>NZ_LMDC01000001.1:0-992256 GCF_001425705.1 Pelomonas sp. Root1217
CCCGCCAAGAAGGCCGCTCCGGCCAAGAAGGCTGCTGCGCCCAAGAAGGCCGCTGCCAAGCCCGCCGCGAAGCCTGCTGCGAAGCCGGCTGCCAAGAAGGCCGCTGCTCCGAAGAAGGCTGCTGCCAAGCCTGCCCCGGCTGCCAAGCCTGCCGCTGCTGCGACCGCTCCTGCGGCCAAGACGGCTCTGAGCCCGCAAGCTGCCTGGCCCTTCCCGACCGGCAACAAGCCCTAACCAGGCGATCCGCTGACTCGCCGCCGAGTGGTTAGTCCACCCGGATCCCGGCGAAGCAGGCAACCCGGCCCGAAATTTTCGGCGCCGGGTTTTTATTTCCGGCGTACTTTTCGCAGGGCCGGGATGCATCTGCTAACGGCTTGTCCGGGCGATGCGGCATGGTCCTACAGGGCCTGCTAACCTGCCGGCCTAAAGTCAATTCCGGGCGCAGACCCCTTGCCTCTCTCCCCGCAGCACGCCAGCGTGTTCCGGCCTGACGTCTGACGTTGGTCGAAGCGCTCAAGTCTCAGGGACTCGCATGGGCTCTGTGCCTTTCCCGTTGGGGATGCGACGAGGCCCATGACGCGGACGGCACCCGTTGGGCAGTCGGAATCGACGCTATCAGGGGTAGAAGATGTTGACGCTGTAGCCGCTGACCTTCTGGCCACCCGTTCCGAACACCAGGCTCAAGGCCTGCTCAGAATCGGCATTGACCTGCGTCAGCACCGGGTTCAGGGTTTCGGGACCGAGTACACGTCGGGAGAATGCCGCGCCGTTGGCATCGGTCAAGCTCAATTCCACCCAAGGTGCGGCGACGTCCACGCCGGTCTTGTTGCGCAAGGCGAGGCTGAGCTTGTAGCTGCCGGCGCCCACCGGGCTGAGGGCCGTTGATTCGATGCTGAGCGCCTCTATGCGCCGCCACGGCTTGACTTCGCAGCCGGCGGCGCCGCACAGCGCCTTCAATGGCTCGCGCAGGGGCGGGTGCAAGGCGGCGATGGCGTCGCGGAAGTGCAGCGTCACCTGCAGGGCCAGCAATGTGGCAAGCAAGAGGGATGCGACGCCGAGTGCCACACGCACGGCCGGGCGATTCCAGCGTGCGGTGTTCTCGGCCTTGCGCATGAACTCGGGCACGGGTTTGCCCGCCGCCTCGGCCTTGCCGGGCTTCTGCAGCCTGGCGGCTTTCGCGGCTTTTGCGGGCTTGCCTGGCCGCTCCGCCGGCTCGGCCGTGATGGGAGCCATCTCGGCCATCGACGGTTCCGGCCCGACGTCACGCGCCACCATGGGCGGGGACGCGGCAGCCGGCTCGCCGACGTGGTCGTCCCCTACCCAGTGAGGTTCGGGCCTGACGTCCTGCCGGCCATATTCCGAGGGCCAGCCGGTAGGCAAGGCCTCGGCACGGGGCTCGGGCTCGGGGGGCGGCAGCCAGTCCGCTGGCGGTGTGTAGGCCGGCGGTGGCGGCGGCGGCGGCAGGGGCTCGGGCTCCGGCACCACGGCGGCCGGCGCATATTGTGGCGGCCAGGGCGGCGGCGCATCGTGCTCGATGTCGAACAGCAGTTCGCGGGCGTCGAAGATCTCGGCGCAACGGCCACAGCGCACCCAGCCATCGGAAACGCGCAGCTGGTCCTCGACGATCCTGAAGATCGTTCCGCAGGCCGTGCAGCGCGTTGCGAGGCTCATGCCGGTCGTTGGGTCGTCATCAGGATCCAGCCATCCTCTTCGTCATTGACTTCAAGCGCCAGCCAGGGTGCGTAGGCGGCCTTCAGTTCTTCAGCCTGGCGGCTCAGGATACCGGCCAGGATCAGGTTGCCGCCGGGCGCGACATGTGCACAGAGCAGTGGTGCGAGCAGCTTCAGCGGCGTGGCCAGGATGTTGGCCATGACCAGCGGGTACTCGCCCCGGGCCAGTTCTGGCAGGCCGGGTTTCAGCGTGACGCTGTTGGCCGCCGCGTTGTCGCGCGACGAAGTGACGGCGGCCGGGTCGATGTCGACGGCGTCGATGTCACGCGCGCCGTGCAGGGCCGCACCAATGGCGAGGATGCCGGAGCCACAGCCGTAGTCCAGCACGCGAATCCATGGCTGGGAATGCGTCGCGATCCAGCGCAGGCACATGCGCGTCGTCGGGTGCGTGCCGGTGCCGAAGGCCAGACCGGGGTCCAGGCGCATGACGCGCTGGGCCTGCGGCGGCGCCTCGTGCCAGCTCGGCACGATCCAGAACTCGGGCGTGATCTCGACCGGCGCGAACTGGCTTTGCGTCAGGCGCACCCAGTCCTGCTCGGGCACGGCCTGGATGGCTTGTACATGCACATCTGTAGCCCAGTCCTGGGCCAGGATCAGCGTCGCCGCCTCGGTGGCCTCGGGTTCGGTGGGGAAGAGGGCCTTGACGACCGAGCGCTCCCAGCCGGCTGCGGGCGCCGGCATGCCGGGTTCGCCAAACAGGGCGTGCTCAGCCTCGGTGTCTGCATCGGCATCCTCCACCGAGACCGCGAGAGCGTCGATCTCCATCAGCGCATCGCTGACGATCTCGACGTCGGCCTCGCGGCAGACCAGGGCCAGTTCAAACAGATTGCTCATCAGCGTTTGTGGGCAGCCATCCAGCCTTCGAGGTAATGGATGGATGTGCCACCTTCGATGAACTTGGCGTCCGCCATCAGCTCGCGATGCAGCGGGATGTTGGTCTGGATGCCTTCGACGACCGTCTCGCTCAGTGCGATGCGCATGCGCGCCAATGCCTGCTCGCGCGTGTCGCCGTGGACGATGATCTTGCCGATCATGGAGTCGTAGTTGGGCGGCACGAAGTAGTTCGTGTAGGCATGCGAGTCCACGCGCACGCCGGGGCCGCCCGGCGCGTGCCACATCGTGATGCGGCCGGGCGAGGGCACGAACTTGACCGGGTCTTCGGCATTGATGCGGCATTCGATGGCGTGGCCGCGCATCTCGATCTGGCGCTGTGTGAACGGCAGCTTTTCGCCGGCTGCGATCTTGATCTGCTGCTGCACGATGTCGATGCCGGTGACCATCTCGGTGACCGGGTGCTCCACCTGCACGCGCGTGTTCATCTCGATGAAATAGAACTCGCCGTTCTCGTACAGGAACTCGAAGGTGCCGGCGCCGCGGTAGCCCATCTTCTTGCAGGCAGCGGCGCAGCGGTCGCCGACCTTCTCGATGTTGCGGCGGGGAATGCCGGGCGCCGGCGCTTCCTCGATGATCTTCTGGTGGCGGCGCTGCATGGAGCAGTCGCGCTCGCCCAGCCAGACAGCGTTCTTGAAGGTGTCGGCGAGGATCTGGATTTCCACATGACGTGGGTTCTCCAGGAACTTCTCCATGTAGACCTCGGGGTTGCCGAAGGCCGCACCCGCTTCGGCGCGTGTCGTCTGCACCGCGTGCACCAGAGCCGCCTCGGTGTGCACGACGCGCATGCCGCGCCCGCCGCCGCCGCCGGCCGCCTTGATGATGACGGGGTAGCCCACCGATCGGGCGATCTTGATGATCTCCTTCGGGTCCTCGGGCAGGGCGCCTTCGGAGCCGGGCACGCAGGGCACGCCGGCGCGGATCATGGCCTGCTTGGCCGAGACCTTGTCTCCCATCAGGCGGATGGACTCAGGCGTTGGGCCGATGAAGGTAAAGCCGCTGCGCTCGACGCGCTCGGCGAAGTCGGCGTTCTCGCTGAGGAAGCCGTACCCGGGGTGGATGGCTTCAGCGTCCGTCACCTCGGCCGTCGCAATGATGGCCGGCATGCTGAGGTAGCTCTGGGCCGAGGGCGCCGGGCCAATGCAGACGGCCTCGTCGGCGAGGCGCACATATTTGGCGTCGCGATCGGCTTCTGAATAGACGACGACGGACTTGATGCCGAGTTCTCGGCACGCTCGTTGAATGCGCAGAGCGATCTCTCCGCGATTCGCAATAAGGACCTTCTTAAACATCGAGTGGCCTCACTCGATCACGAACAGCGGTTGTCCGAACTCTACGGCCTGGCCGTTCTCGCACATGACCTTGGTGATCGTGCCGCTCTTGTCGGCTTCGATCTCATTCATGATCTTCATCGCTTCGATGATGCAGATGGCTTCGCCTTCCTTGACCTGCTGGCCAACGTCGGCAAACGGCTTGGCGTTGGGGCTGGACGCACGGTAGAAGGTGCCGACCATCGGCGACTTGACGATATGGCCGGTCTCGACCGGCGCGGCGGCCGGGGCCGCTGCGGCGGCGGGCATGGCGACCTGGGCCGGTGCATGGGCGACGGGAGCGGCGGCGTAGACCGGCTGCATGGCCACGGCGGCGGCCGGGTCAGCCTTGACGATGCGGACCTTGCCGTCGGCCTCGGTGATTTCCAGTTCGGAAATATTGGATTCCGAAACCAGGTCGATCAGGGTTTTGAGCTTGCGAAGGTCCATCTTGGCTCCAGGCGGTGTTGTTGTTGTGGGGGAAGAGAAAAAGCGGCGCGAGACCGGAGGTCAGGCGCCAGCTTCCAACGATTCGAGGGCGTGGCGCAGCGCAAGGCGGTAGCCGTTGGCGCCGAGGCCGCAGATGACGCCCACCGCCAGCTCACTCATATAGCTGTGGTGGCGGAAGGCTTCGCGGCGGTGGATGTTCGACAAATGAACTTCGATGAAGGGCAGGGCCACAGCCGCCAGCGCGTCACGGATGGCGACACTGGTGTGGGTGTAGGCGGCCGGATTGATGATGATGAAGCGCGTGCCGTCGGTGCGCGCAGCCTGGATGCGGTCGACCAATGCTCCCTCGTGGTTGCTCTGGAAGCTGTTCAGCGTGGCGCCGGCATCCGTGGCGATCTTGCCGAGTTCGGCATCGATCTGCGCGAGAGTCTGCGCGCCGTAGACCTCGGGCTCGCGGGTGCCGAGCAGGTTGAGGTTGGGGCCATGCAGGACGAGAACTTGCATCAAACATGTGGCGGCGCGCCTGCCCGAAGGTCTAGAGAGTCGCTACTAAATTGAGGAAGGGCGAACTTTACGCGTTTTGGACCCGATTTCCTGCTGGATAGGGAAATTCTCGGGTCGCTTCAGCTTTGAGCCAATTGGCGCAGTTCTTCCAGGCGACTCACGCCAAGTCGCCGCCAACTGATCTCGCCGGTCTGATCGAAAACGACGGAAAACGGCAGGCCGCCGGCTGGGTTGCCCAGCTCGCGCACGAGGCTCAGGCCTTCCGGCCCGGCCAGCGCCACGGCGAAGTCCAGCGGTGTCTTCTGCAGGAAGGCCTTGACCGGCCCGGCCTGGTCCACCGCCAGGCCCAGAACCTGCCAGCCCTTTCCCTTGGCCTCCTTGTAGAACTGGTTGATCTCCGGCAGTTCCTTGATGCAGGGCGGGCACCAGGTGGCCCAGAAATTGACCAGCAGGGGCTGGCCACGCCAGCGGGCGACGTCCAGATCGCTACCGTCCAGAGCAGGGAAGTGCCGCGCCCAGAATGCTTGGGCGACGGCGGAAGCGACCGGTGGGTTCAGCTTGCGCCAGGCGAAAGCGGCACCCAGCGCTGCGGCCCCGGCGCCGGCGCCGGCCAGGATCAGGCGGCGGTTGATGGGCGTCATTCGGCGGCGTCCAGCAGGTTTTGCAGCGCGGCGAGGTCGCCGCGCTCGGTCATGCCACGCGCGTCGGGCTTGAGAGCGCCGCGCAGATCGTCGAAGTCCAGGATCGTCAGGCAAAGAGTCACCCGCTCGCCCAAGGCGGCGCAGGGCGCGTCGAGGATGAGCATGTCGACCTGGCGCCCGCGGCCGGCTGTGGTCTCGGCCACGTCGAAGTTGATGCCGCGATCCAGCAACGCGATCTCGGCGGCCTTGCTGTCGTCGCAGTACAGCTGCAGGTGCACGTTGGACAGCCTCGTCGCCGTGCCGCGCCAGACAGCGCCGGTGAGATGCGGGCGGAACTCCGCCAGCCGCGCCATCCATTGCGCGGCCAGTTCACGCAGGGCACGCAGCTCGGCCGGCTGGGTGTCGGCATGGAAGATGGCGATGTGCTCGCGCACCGCGTCCTCCACTTCGTCGTTGCCGGGCAGGGCGGCGCGCGGCGCGCCCAGATCGCGCGCGGCGCGCTGCTTGGCGGGCCCCCAGTCCATGCCTTCATCGACGATGAGCCGCGCGGCCACGGCAGCAATCTCGGCGGCGATGCCTTCACTCATGGCAGTTGGGCGCTGTTCATGCGGCTGGTGATGATGCCAGCCCGCCCCATCACATAGGCCGACCCCGGCTGGCGTTCGAAGCGCTTGGGCGCCGGCAGCATCACCGCCAGGCGTGCGGCCTCGAAGGCGCCGAGGCGGGCGGCATCGGTGTGGAAGTAGTGCCGCGCGGCGGCCTGGGCGCCGAACAGGCCTTCGCCCCATTCGACACTGTTCAGATAGATCTCCAGGATGCGGCGCTTGTCGAGCAGGGCCTCCAGCATCAGCGTCAGGATGAGTTCCTGGCCCTTGCGCAGCAAGGTGCGCTCGCCGGAAAGAAAGAGGTTCTTGGCCAGCTGCTGGGTGATGGTCGAGCCGCCAATGACCTTGGCGGTGGGCTTGCCGCGCGCTTCGGCACGGGCCTGCGCCTTCTCGTTCTTCTTCCAGGCGCCCTTGAGCGCCTCCCAGTCGACGCCACCATGCTCGGCAAAGGAATCGTCCTCGCTGGCGATGACGGCGCGCTTGAGCGTGGTGGGCAACTGGGCGTCGCTCACCCATTGCTGGCTCCAGGCGACCTGCTGCTTCTCCTTCAGCAGGCGCACCACCTCGCTGCGCTGGAAGCTGGTCGACTGCGGCGCGATGAAACGCATCAACGCGATGCGGCCGGCAAACCAGAGCTGCAGGCACAGCACCGCCAGCGCCAGCACGGCGAGCAGGCGGCCCAAATGGTTGAACATTGGGCGGATCACAGTGCTGCCCTCAGGGCCTTCAGCACCGCCGCAGTGTCCGGCCGCACGCCACGCCAGAAGAAAAAGGCCTCGGCCGCCTGCTCAACGAGCATGCCCAGGCCGTCGCGGGGCTCGGCGCCGTGGGCGGCGGCCCAATCCAGGAAGCCTTGGGCCTTGGGCCCGTACATCATGTCCAGCGCCAGCGCGCCGCGGCCCAGCACGCGGGCATCGACCGGCGAGGCCGCGCCGGCCAGGCTGGTGCTGGTGGCGTTGATGACGATGTCTTGCGCAGCGGGTGCCTCCGCCAACGTGACAGCAGCGAGGGGGACGCCCAGGTCGGCGTGGCTGGCCACCAAGGCCTGGGCCTTGTCCACCGAGCGGTTGGCGATGGTGATGCGCCCCGGCTTGCCAGCGATTAGGCTGCCCAGCACGCCGGCCGCTGCGCCTCCGGCGCCCACCAGCAGCACCTGCAGGCCTTCCAGCGGCCGGCGGGCGTTGCGCTGGATGTCGTTGACGAGACCGACGCCGTCGGTGTTGTCGCCCACCCAGCCCCCTTCGTCGAAGCGCAGCGTGTTGACGGCGCAGGCCAGCGCGGCGCGTTCCGTATGCTCGGTGGCCAGCGCAAAGGCATCGAACTTGAAGGGCACGGTGATGTTGCAGCCCTTGGCGCCCGCAGCGGCGAAGGCGCGCAGGGTGGGCTCGAAGGCATCCAGCGGCGCGAGCAGCCGCTCATAGATGAGCTGCTGCCCCGTCTGCTCCGCAAACATCGCATGGATGGCCGGCGAGCGGCTGTGCTCGACCGGGTTGCCGACGACGGCATATCGATCAGTCATTGCGGCTGCCCCTGCAAGGTCGTTTCCAGGCTCTCGTCACGCGTGAACTTGAAGCGTGATGTGATGACCAGCACCTCGGCACCCCGCAGCATCTCCTTGCTGAAATTGCCGAAGGGCGAGGCCGCCTGCACGATGGCAACGGCACGCTTGTCCAGCGTCGGGTTGCCGCTGGAGGCGACGATCTCGGTTTCGATGACGCGGCCCTTGTGGTCGATATGGATGTTCATCGTCAGTTCGCCATAAAGCTTCTTGCCGCGCGCTTCGGGGAAGTCGCGCGTGCCTCGCTCCTCGATGCGGCGGCGCAGGCCGTCGTAGTACTGGGCGTAGACCACCTCGCGCGTGGCCGGGCTGACGTAGCGCTTGCGCGGCCGGGCGCTCTCGTCGTTGACGCGCTTCTCGATCTCGGCGAGCAGGTCGACGAGCTGGCGGCGTTTCTCGGCCAGGGCGCGCTCGGCGGCGTCGGTCTTTTCACGCCTGGGGTCGGGCGGGGGCAGCAGGGCCAGCTCGCGCCTTACCTGGGTCAGCAGCTGCTGTTGCTGCTGCTGCAACTGGGCGATCTGCGAGCTTTGTGCCTCGGCCGCATCGCCCACTTCGCTTTGCCGCGCCGGTGGCAGTGGCGAGGTCGCGCGCCCGGTTTCCATGTTGCCGCCACCAGCCAGATTGGCCTGGGCGAGGGCCTGGGCCTTGACGGGCGCCTCATTGGAGCGCGTGTTGACGAGCACCACCTCCAGTGGCGTGTCTTGAAAGATGCGGTTGAAAGCCTCGGGCGCGGCGATGCGCATGAACATCAGCGCGATATGCACGCCGAGTGAAAACGCGAGCGCGATCTGCAGCGTGCTCGGGCGGCGCATGTCAGCTTTGCGAGGCCGCTTCGGCGGGTTCTGCCTCGTTCACATCGATGGCCAGCGTCAGCGGCGCCGCCGCAGCCTCGAGCTCGTCCTCGTCGCCTTCCGGCCCTTCAGCTGCCGGCGCTTCGTCCAGCCGCTCGACCAGCGTCGCATGCACATCCAGCGTCATCTCGTCCAGGCCGGTGATGCGCACCTTCACATGGCTGCCGCGCGGCAGCGAGTCGCAGCCCAGCGCCTTGAACACTAGCGGCAGGTCGTCGGCGCGCACCAGGCCGTCCTTCATGACGGCTGCGGTCAGCTCGGTGGTGCCGCTCTGCTGCAGCCAGCGCAGCGTCCAGAAGCGCTCGATGCCGTTCTGGAAGCCGTTGTAGGCCATGTAGGCGGACTCGAAGCCGGAGATGATGGAGAACAGTTGTGCGTCCTTGGGCTTGAAGGGCGCGGCCAGTGCTGCCATCTTGCCGTGGCGCGCGCAGGCAATGATCTGCCACTGGTTGACCAGGTCGACATAGCGGCGCAGCGGCGACGTGGCCCAGGTGTACTGCGCCACGCCCATGCCGGCATGGGGCAGTGCCTTGACGCCCATGCGCACCTTGATGCCCGGCGCGAGGCTGGCCTGGCTGCGGTAGATGCCCGGCAGGCCCAGCTCGGCCAGCCAGCCGCCCCAGGCGGAGTTGGCCAGGATCATGGCCTCGGCCACGATCAGGTCCAGCGAACTGCCGCGGGCGCGCATGCTGATCTCGACGGACTCCGTGCCGTTCGGCGCCTCCGAGCGTTCGCCGGCAAGGCGGAAGTTGTAGTCCGGCCGGTTGAAGTTCTCGGGTTTGCCGCGCACGACCTCGCGCTGGGCCTTCAAGTGCTTGGCCAGGCGCCAGGTGAAGGCGAGTTCGGGTGCGAAGGCGTAGTCGGCCGGCGCATCGCCCGACAGTGTGGCGTCGGTGACGACGCCGTCGAGCTTGTCGTGGCGCAGGTTGGCGGCGATGTGCACGCGCTCCAGCCTGGTCTCGCGTGCCTTGATCTCGAAGGTGGCCTCATCCATCGTGAAGTAGATGGAGACTGCCGGGCAGTCGCGGCCCTCGATCAGCGTGTAGGCCTGCACGACGTCGTCGGGCAGCATGGTCAGCTTCCAGCCCGGCATGTAGACGGTGGACAGCCGCTCGCGGGCGACCTTGTCGACAGCAGAGTCTGGCGTGATGGCCAGGCCCGGTGCCGCGATGTGAACGCCGAAGGTGACAGTGCCCGTGCCCAGGCCCTGCACCGACAGCGCGTCATCGATCTCGGTGGTCTGCGAGTCGTCGATGGAGAAGGCGCGCGCCGGCGACAGCGCCAGCTCGTCCTTGATCTCCGGCGCCGTCAGCGCGGGGAAGCCGGCGCCCTTGGGGAAGTTCTCGAACAGGAAGCGCTTCCAGTGGAACTGGTAGGCGCTGGTGATGGCGCCGGCGCCCTGCAACAGGTCCAGCGGCGCTTTGTGCGACTTCTTGCTGGCCTCGACGACAGCCTTGTATTCCGGGCCGTTCTTGTCGGGCTTGAAGAGGATCTTGTAGATCTGGTCCTGGATGGGCGCGGGGCAGGTACCTGCCGCCAGTTCGTCAGCCCAGGACTCGATCTGCAACTGTTGCTGGCGCTTGCGCTCGATGCCCAGCAGCGCAGCCTTGACGATCTCCTCGGGCGCCTTCTTGAACTGGCCCTTGCCGGCGCGGCGGAAGTAGTGTGGCGCCTCGTACAGGCGAAACAGCGCGGCGGCCTGCTGCAGCGTGCCGGCCTTGGCGTCGAAATAGTCGCGCGCCAGGTCAGCGAAGCCGAATTCGCCCTCGGGGGCGAACTCCCAGGCCAGGTCGAGGTCGATGTCGTCGGCCAGCTTGCGGGCCTCCGTCAGCAGCACGGCTGGCGCCGGCTGTTCGAATTTCAACAGCACATTGGCCGACTTGACCTTGACCCGCTTGCCCGAGTCCAGCTCGACCTGCAGCGAGGCATCGGCCTCCGACATCACCCGGCCGGCGAGAAACTTCCCGGCGTCATCAAACAGCGCAAACATAGGAGGGCGATTGTCGCCTTAGCCTTGCAGGTGTTTGAGCACGCCCGGCAGATGGTCTTCGAAGTCGGTCAAGCCGTGGTCGCTGCCCTCCAGCACCTCGCCGGCGCAACCCGCATAACGGGCCAGCATCTCGCGCCAGTCCAGCAGCTCGTCGCCCTTGGCGATCAGCGCGTAGTAGCGCAGCGGGTTCGTCAGGCGCGCCGGCGGCGTCAGCGCCGCCAGCTCGGCCACGTGCTGGGCCGTGAACTCGAACTTCAGCTGCGGGTCGTGCCATGCGGTCAGCGTGCCGATGTGGCGGGATAGATCGCGCGCCGGGTCCACGGCAGGGTTCAGCACGGCGACGCGCCAGCCGCGGTGGGCGCGCTGTTCGGCCAGCGACGTGGCGTAGAAGCCGCCGAGCGAGCTGCCAACGACGGCCGCACCTTCGGCCGGCCAATCCGCCACGATTCCGGCGACGAGGGCCATCGCGTCCAGCGGGGACGGCGGCAGCTGCGGGCAGGCGAAGGTCAGGCCCGGCTGGGTGGCCGCCCAGGCGGCCATTCGCAGCGCCTTTGCTGAGCTGGGCGAGGAACGGAAGCCGTGCAAATACAGCAGATGTGTGAGATCCATGACGGAAGTTTTGACGTGAAGTTTTGTGCCCCCGCGACGCGGGAGTCATCGTATTGACGCGAGTGTCGCTGCCAGCCACAGTGCCTGCCTTTGCGCAATCCCCGGACCGTCACCTCATGATTCCGATGCCCCGCACCGCCCTGGCCGCCGCCGCCCTGCTCGCGCTGGCCGCGGTTGCTCAAGCCCAGACCCCGTCCGCGCCCAACGGTGCCGCTTCGGCCCCCGGCACTGCTGCGTCGGCGCCCGCTCCGGCCCGTCCGCCGGCCGACCCGACGGCGCCCAAGCCCTTTGCCGACGTCATCAAGGGCGCCAAGGAGCAGCCCGGCCTGTTCCCGATCTGGCGCAAGGACGAAAAGGTCTGGATCGAGATTCCCAAGGAGGCCTTCAACAAGCCCTTCCTGTTCAGCGTCAACGTCGCCAACGCCGTCGGTGAGCGAGGCCTGTACGCCAGCCAGATGCTGGGCGACGAACTGGCCGAGTGGCGTCGCATTGGCAACCATGTGCAGCTGATCGCGCTGAACACCAAGTTCCGCACGGACAACCCGTCCAGCAAGCTGGCCATCGAGCAGGCTTTCTCGCCCAGCCTGATCGGCGGCGTGCCGGTCGCCAGCGCCGACCACCCCGACCGCAAGTCGGTGCTGATCGACGCCAGCAACCTGCTGCTGGGTGACATCCCCGGCTACTCGACGCGCCTGGAATTCGCCTACCGGCTGCCGTTCGCGCCCGACCGAGCCAACTCCTTCATCGAAGCCACACGCGCCGATGCCCAGGTTTCCACGCTGACTTCACGCGTGCACTTCGCGACTCAGCGCATTCCCGCGCCGCCGCTGGTTCCCGTGCCGGTGCCTGTGCCCACGCCACCCCAGGCCACGCCGGACCCGCGCTCGATGTTCTTCAGCTTCGTCTACAGCTTCCGTGCCTTGCCCGAGCAGCCGGCCGCCGCGCGCCATGCAGACCCGCGCCTGGGTCACTTCATGGAGAGCTACAGCGACTTCGGCGACGACCTCAAGGCCAACCCGCGCGTGCACATGATTGCCCGCTGGCGCCTGGAGAAAAAGGACCCGGGCGCGGCGCTGTCCGAGCCGGTGCAGCCCATCGTCTACTGGATGGACAAGAACATCCCCACCAAATATCGCGCGGCGGTCAAGGCGGGCATCGAGGAGTGGAACAAGGCCTTCGAGAGGATCGGCTTCAAGGACGCCGTGCAGGCCAAGCAGCAGCCAGACGACGCCGACTGGGACAACATGGATTCGACGCACGCGTCCATCCGCTGGTTCACCGGCTCCGACGTGGGCTTTGCCATCGGCCCGAGCAACCGTGACCCGCGCACCGGTGAAATCCTCGATGCCGACATCGGCATGAGCGACGTCTTCGGCCGCGGCACCCGCCGCCTGGCCGTCGATGACGTACTGCCCGGCGGCCAGCAGGCCCTGACAAGCTGGATGGGTGAGCGCAGCCAGCACCTGGCCGAGCAGCAATGCAGCTATATGGCGGATCAGGCCAACGAACTCGGCTTCGCGCTGGACCTGCTCGCTCTGCGCGACGGCATGGACATGAACGGCCCCGAGGCCGAGGCGCTGGCCCAGGCCGTCATCAAGGACGTGGTCATGCACGAGGTCGGCCACACGTTGGGCCTCAAGCACAACTTCCGGTCCTCCACGACCGTCACCCAGGCCCAGCTCAAGGACAAGGCCTTCACCGAGGCTAATGGCATTTCCAACTCGGTGATGGACTACAACGCCTACAACCTGCCGCTCAAGGGCGAGCCCAAGGCCAGCCTGACGAACACCACGCTGGGCGCCTATGACTATTGGGCCATCGAGTACGCCTACAAGCCCATCGCTGCCGAGCAGGAAGCGGCGGAACTTGCCAGGATTGCCGCGCGTTCGACCGAGCCCAGGCTGGCCTATGGCGACGACTTCGACCAGGGCGTTGGTGGCCCCTACGATGGCTTCGACCCGCGCACCAACCAGCGCGACCTGGGCGACGACCCGCTGGCCTACGCCAGGAAGCGCCTCAAGCTCAGCCAGGAGCTGTGGGAGCGCGTGCAGTCGCGCCCGGCCGTCGTTGGCGACGACCCACTGCGCAACCGCCGCTCCATCTTCGAGAGCTTCCGCCAGCTGGGCATGACGGCCAACAACATCAGCAAATACGTGGGCGGCCTGTATGCGGAGCGCGTGGTGCCGGGTGTCACGACCGGCCCGGCCTTCAAGCCGGTGGACAACGCCCAGCAGCGCGAGGCCCTGCGCTTCATCGCGACAGGCCTGCTGTCCAGCGATTCCTTCAAGTTCAAGCCTGAGTTCCTCGTGACCCAGACGCTGGACTACAACGAGTGGGACCGCGGCCTGCCCATCTCCATCCCGGACAGCGTCAGCGCGCTGCAGGGCCGGGTGCTTGACCGCCTGATGTCGCCCAACACCGCGCGCCGCCTCATCGAGCAGGGCGCCTACCTGTCCGAGGCCCAGCGCAAGGGCGCGGTGTCGCTGAGTGAGGTCTATGGCACGCTGCAGGGCGCGATCTTCAGCGAGCTCAAGACCGGTACCGAGATCGACCGCATGCGCCGCAGCCTGCAGCGCGAATACCTGCGCCGCCTGCAGGCCCAGCTGAACCGTGCGACCAATGGGGCGACGGTGTACGCCGACGCTTTCTCGATGGCCCGCTGGCACGCAACCCAACTCGCGAACGAGCTGCGCGTGGCTTCGGCCAAGCCGGGCCTGTCGGTCGAGACGCGCGCGCATCTGGCGGAGACGCTGGACATGCTGAACTCGATGCTGAAGGCGTCGTTGGTGCGCAGCTGATCGGCTTCGCGCAGTCGATCAAGGGCCGGCTTCATGCCGGCCTTTTTTCTTGTCTTAGCATCGTGCGCATTGCGAGGATCAGCGATGTCCACAACCGACCAACTCAATCAATTCGGCGCGAAGAATCTGCCTGGCTATCTGGGCATCGTCTTCACGCAAGCTGACCCCGCCGAGATCAAGGCCGAACTGGTGGTGCGCGAGGAACTGATGGCACCTAACGGCTATCTGCACGCCGGCAGCATCGTCACGCTGGCGGACAGCTGCGCCGGCTACGGCTGCATCGCCAACCTGCCGCCGGGCGCCGTGGGCTTCACGACCATCGAGCTGAAGTCCAACCACCTCAGCACGGCGCGCGAAGGCACCATCATGTGTGTGGCCCGGCCGGTTCACCTGGGAAAGACGACGCAGATCTGGGATGCGGTGGTGACGAACAAGGAGACTGGGAAGACGATGGCTTTGTTTCGGTGTACGCAGATGGTGTTGTATGGGAATTGAATTGGTGCGGGTTGCTTTCGCCTAGGTCCTTTCGACCCGGCGTAGTGCCGCGGGAATCCGCCCCGCGAAGGCGGGTAACTTTTCTCTGACGCGCCAGGAGGGTGTCGAAGAAGAAAGTTACCCGGCCGCCGGGACGGGCTCCCGGCAATGCACCGAGCAGACGCTATTTGGTCAGAGCGTCCAACAGCTTCTCGTGAATCCCACCAAAGCCGCCATTGCTCATGCACAGCAGATGGTCGCCCGGCTTGGCCGCCTTGACGACGGCAGCCACCAGCGCATCCACATCCGCGCCGACGAAGCCCTGGGCCCCCATCGGCGCCAACGCCTCCTTCGCGTCCCACGTCAGCCCCTGCTGATTGCAGAACGCCAAGTCCACTTCCTCCAGCGCCCACGGTAGCTGGGCCTTCATCGTTCCGAGCTTCATCGTGTTCGAGCGCGGCTCGAAGATGGCGAGGATGCGTTCGACCGGTGCGATGCGGCGGCGCAGGCCGTTGACGGTCGTGCGGATTGCCGTGGGGTGATGCGCAAAGTCGTCGTAGACCTTGATGCCTCGCACCTCACCGCGCAGTTCCATGCGCCGCTTGACGTTCAGGAACTCGGTCAGAGCCGCCGCCGATTGCTCGGGTGACACGCCGACATGCTCCGCTGCGGCGATCGCAGCCAGTGCATTCAGCTGGTTGTGCTCGCCCATCAGCCCCCACTCGACACGCGCCACCTTCAGGCTGCCGCGCAGCACGTCAAAAGCCTGAGGCTCGCCGCGGGCGCGCAGCATGCCGGCTTCTTCCTTCTTGGCGCCAAAGCGCAGCACCTCGCTCCAGCAGCCGCGCGCGATGACGCGCTGCAAGGCCTCCTCGCGGGCGTTGACGACCAGGCGGCCGCTGGCCGGCACGGTGCGCACGAGGTGATGGAACTGCGTCTCGATGGCGGCCAGGTCCGGGAAGATGTCGGCGTGGTCGTGCTCAAGGTTGTTCAGCACAGCCGTGCGCGGCCGGTAGTGCACGAACTTGCTGCGCTTGTCGAAGAAGGCGGTGTCGTACTCGTCCGCTTCGATGACGAAGGTCTTGCCCTCGCCGAGCCGCGCGGAGACGCCAAAGTTCTGCGGCACGCCGCCGACCAGGAAGCCGGGCTTCTGGCCCGCATGCTCCAGGATCCACGCCAGCATCGACGTCGTCGACGTCTTGCCATGCGTGCCGGCTACGGCCAGCACGTGGCGGCCCTGCAGCACGTGTTCCGCCAGCCATTGCGGGCCGGAAACATAGGGCAGGCCGGCGTCGAGGATGGCTTCCATCAACGGAAAGCGCTCGCCGCGGGTGATGACGTTGCCGATGACGAACACGTCGGGCTTCAATGCCAGCTGTTCCGCATCAAAGCCGGTGATGAGCTCGATGCCCAGGGCCTCGAGCTGGGTGCTCATCGGCGGGTAGACATTGGCGTCGCAGCCGGTGACCTTGTGGCCGGCTTCGCGTGCGAGCGCCGCGAGGCCGCCCATGAAGGTGCCGCAGATGCCGAGGATGTGGAGATGCATGTCAGCGCGCCACCAGGGGCGTCAAAGGATCAGCGCAGGGCGGTGCGCGCGGCCGTCAGCGTGGCGTCGATATCGGCGGGGCTGTGCGCCGCCGACACGAAGCCCGCCTCGTACAAGGCCGGAGCAAGATAGATGCCGGCGTCCAGCATGGCGTGGAAGAAGCGGTTGAAGCGCTCCTTGTCCGTCGTCATGACGGTGGTGTAGTTCTGCGGCAGTTCGGGCAGCAGGAAGAAGCCGAACATGCCGCCCTCGCAGTCGGCGCTGAACGGCACGCCGTTCTCGGCAGCAACCGCCTTGAGGCCATCGACGAGCTGGCGGGTCTTGACCGACAGCGATTCAAAGAAGCCGGGCTTCTGAATCTCGCGCAGCGTCGCCAGCCCGCAGGCCGTCGCCACCGGGTTGCCGGACAGCGTGCCGGCCTGGTAGACGCCGCCCAGGGGTGCCAGATGCTGCATGACCGCGCGCCGCGCGCCGAAGGCTGCCAGCGGCATGCCGCCGCCGATAACCTTGCCGAAGACCGAGATGTCGGGTGCAAAGCCGGGAATCAGCTTCGCGTAGTGGGCCTGCGCCGAGCCGAGGCCGACGCGAAAGCCCGTCATCACCTCGTCCAGCACCAGCAGGGCGCCGTGCTGGGTGCACAAGCGGCGCATGGCGCTCATGAAGGCGACCGACGAGCGCACGAAATTCATGTTGCCGGCGATGGGCTCGACGATGACGCAAGCCAGTTCGCTGCCGTGCTGGGCGAAGACGGCTTCCAATTGCTCGACGTTGTTGTACTCAAGAACGACCGTGTCGGCTGCCGCACCGGGCGTCACACCGGCGCTGGTCGGGTGGCCGAAGGTGGCCAGGCCCGAGCCGGCCTTGACCAGCAAGGCGTCGGTGTGGCCGTGGTAGCAGCCCTCGAACTTGATGAACTTGGCGCGGCCGGTGGCGCCGCGCGCCAGGCGGATGGCGCTCATGGTCGCCTCGGTGCCCGAGCTGACCAGGCGCACCTGGTCCATGCTGGGCACGAGCTTCAAGATCTCCTCGGCCAGCTCGATCTCGCGCTCGGTCGGCGCGCCGAAGGAGAAGCCCTCGGCTGCGGCCTTTGTGACTGCTTCGAGCACGGCCGGGTGGCCGTGGCCGAGGATCATCGGCCCCCAGGAGCCGATGTAGTCGACATAACGCTTGCCTTCGGCGTCATGGATGTAAGCGCCTTCGCCGCGCTGGATGAAGCGCGGCGTGCCGCCGACGGCGCGGAAGGCGCGCACGGGCGAATTCACGCCCCCGGGAATGACGCGCGCGGCGCGCTCGAAGAGCTCTGAATTGCTGGCCATGAGAGAAAAATCAGGAGATCAATGCATGCGCCGCGGCGTCTTGGGCGGCTGCTCGGGTTCGGGATCGGGCTCGAAGTCGGGCGGCTCGCCGCCTTCTTCGTCCGCCGCGGGCAGAGCCCAGAAGAAGCGGTCGGGGATGACGTTGCCCATGCCGGGACGGAACCCCGCGTCCAGCGACTGGTCCAGGAAGGACAGGGCTTCGCTGACGGCCGAGTGCAACTCTGCGCCCACCGACAGCAGCGCCGCGAGCGCCGCCGACAGCGTGTCGCCGGCGCCGACGAAGGCCGTCTCGAAGCGCTCGAACTTCTCGCCGGTGATGGGCCCTTGCGAGTTGGCCAGTACGTTGTCCACGAACTGGTTGGGCAGCTGGATGCCGGTCACCAGCACATGCTGGGCGCCGGCCTGGGCGGCGGCGACGGCCAGCTCGCGGGCCGACGGCGCGCGCTCGTTGTCCCAGTCGGGCAGCAGGAAGTCCGTCATGGTCTTGTGGTTGCCCACCAGCACGGCGGTCTGCGGCAGCACCAGCTCGCGCAGCGCGTCTAGATACTGCTGCTGGTCGTCCTCGTCGATCCAGGCGACGGAGGGTAGATAGGTCACCAGCGGCACGTCGGGGTAGTCGCTCAGCACCTCGGCCACTGCGCTGACAGCCTCGGCATTGCCCAGGAAGCCGACCTTCCAGGCCGTAATGGGCACGTCTTCCAGGATGTGGCGTGCCTGCTCGGCGACGGTGTCGGCGTCGAGGTTTTCATGCTCGAAGATTTCGGCCGTGTCGCGCAGCACGATGGCGGTGACGACGGGCAGGCAGTGCGCGCCCATGGCCGCAATCGTGGCCACATCGCCGGCCAAGCCGCCTGCGCCGGAGGCGTCGCTCGCATTGAAGCTCAGCACGCAAGCTGGCGGCGGGCTTTCCTGTTCGTCTTGGGCATCTTCGGCCGCGGGGTCGGTGGGGAGGGGTGTTGGGCTCATGTGGAAGTCATGGCGGTCGCGGCCAAATAGCAGCCGCAAAGCGTGGAGTCTGCCGCTAAAAGGGCGCTTCTGAGGCCCGGGGCACAGGCGTTTGCCCTCAGCATTGCGCTTTCGGGCCCTGGCTAGAATGATTCGATTGTAGTGAGCAAACTCTAAGCACCGTGAGCGAACCCAGTACCTGGATGTGCCTGATCTGTGGATGGATCTATGACGAAGCAGCGGGCGATCCGGAGCACGGCATCGCGCCGGGCACCGCCTGGGCCGACGTGGACATGAACTGGACCTGCCCCGACTGCGGCGCACGCAAAGAGGATTTTGAGATGGTGCGCATCTGACTCGGCCTCACAAGCCTCACAGGGGGCCGAAAGGGCCGGGCCCCGAGCTGAAGTTCCGAGGAGACGACGTTTGAACGAGCAAGTTTCCGGTGCAGGACCCACCCGCATCCTGGTCATCGACGACAGCAACACCATCCGCCGCAGCGCGGAGATCTTCCTGAAGCAGGGCGGCCATGAGGTGGCCCTGGCCGAGGACGGCTTCGATGCGTTGGCGAAGCTGGGCGACTTTCATCCCGATCTCGTGTTCTGCGACATCCTGATGCCCCGCCTGGACGGTTATCAGACCTGCGCCATCATCAAGCGCAACCCGCAGTTCTCGGGAGTGCCGGTGATCATGCTGTCGTCAAAAGACGGCCTCTTCGACAAGGCCCGCGGGCGCATGGTGGGCTCGCAGGACTATCTGACCAAGCCTTTCACCAAGGACCAGCTGCTTCAGGCGGTGCTCCAGCACCGTCGGCAAGAAGCGCGTACCTAAAGAGAACTGCCATGAGCATTCACAACATCCTGCTGGTTGACGATTCCAAGACCGAACTGCATGCCCTCTCGGAAATGCTGGGCAAGCGCGGCTTCACGGTCCGCACGGCCGAAAACGCCGAGGAGGCCATGAAGCGCCTGGCCGAGGCCAAGCCCGACCTGATCCTGATGGATGTCGTCATGCCCGGCCAGAACGGCTTCCAGCTGACGCGCGCCATCACCCGCGACGAGCGCTACATCGGCATTCCCATCATCATGTGCACGAGCAAGGGCCAGGAGACCGACAAGGTCTGGGGCATGCGCCAGGGCGCCAGCGACTACGTCGTCAAACCCGTCAAGGCCGAAGAGCTGCTGGCCAAGATCAAAGCCCTGGGCTGAAATGATGAGGCCCCCACGTTCACTTCGTTCACTGCCCCCCGCGGGGGCGCTTCATCGCCTT
Source organism: Pelomonas sp. Root1217 (assembly GCF_001425705.1). Lineage (GTDB taxonomy): Bacteria > Pseudomonadota > Gammaproteobacteria > Burkholderiales > Burkholderiaceae_C > Pelomonas. Next base: position 19,488 of record NZ_LMDC01000001.1, read on the forward strand.
CGGGCGGCCGGGCGGCGCTGAGCATGGCAAACAAGACGGCACTCCGCGAACTCCAGCAGCGCTTGGCCGAGCGCATGGCGGCCGCGCGTGAGCAGACGCTCGTGGCGAACTGGCTCGCCGTGGAATGTGCCGGCGTCGGCCTGCTGTTCTCGCTGAAGCAGGCCAGCGAAATCTTCGCGCCCGTGCCCATCAAGCCGGTGCCCTATGCCAAGCCATGGCTGGCGGGCGTGGCCAACCTGCGCGGTGGCCTGTTCACCGTGGTCGACCTGGCCGTCTACCTGGGCCTGCGCGATCCCGCGCCCGGCCGCGCCGTGGCGGTGCAAAGCCGCCTGGTGTCGCTGGGCAGCGATCTGAACCTGAACTGCGCGCTGCTGGTGGACCGCCTCGCCGGCCTGCGCAGCGACGAGCAACTGCCGCTGGCTCCGCAACAGCCTGCCGGTCCTCTGCCGCGCTTTGCGGGCTCGCTGCGTCGCGACGAAACCGGTCGCAATTGGCAGGAAATCAATCTCGAAGCGTTGTCGCGGCAGGAGAATTTCCTGCACATCGTCGCGTGATGCGCGCATCTGTTTCCAAGCTTCAAGCCGCGTGCAAGTGCGGCACCACAAACACTGAAGGACGAGGGTGAGATGAGCCTGCTGGACAAAATCAGGGGAAAGTCCGAAGCCGATGACATGCCGCTGGCGCCGCCGGAAGGCGTCGACACGACCATCGATTCGCGCAGCAACGTCGGCTTCGACGCCACCCGCAACGCCGACTCCACCCTGGCCGGCGTCGAGATTCCCGCGCGAACCGAGGTGTATCCACGCACCGAGGCGCCGTCCATCATTTCGCAGGCCGTGCCCACCGAGCCGGGCCCGAACAGCGAGTTCCCGCCAAGCAGCACGATGAGCTTCGCGCCCACCACGCAGGCTGCCGACCCGACCATGCTGCCGCCCCGGGCGGCCACCGGTGCCGAGAAGCTGACCGATCTGTTCGGCCGCCATCGCCAGCGTGCGCTGACCGGCCTCGTCGTCCTTGGCCTGGTCGGCACGGCCGTGTCGGTCAGCCTGGTGCTGGCCAGTTCCAGCCGCAGCGCGGCCCAGGTGCGTGCCACCGGCCAGGCGCTGATGCACTCGCAGCGCATGGCCAAGTCCGTGTCCGCGGCCCTGGTCGGCAATCCAGCCGCCTTCGCGGAACTGCGCGAGTCGGTCAGCACGCTGAGCGGCGTCGTCAACAACCTGCGCACCGGTGAAGGCGACCTCGCGGTCGCGCCGGCCGCCGTGCAGCCGACGCTGGACATGGTCAAGCCGCTGGTTGAACGCGCCGAGAAGAACGGCAAGGTCGTGCAGTCGCAGGAAAAGATCCTGACCCAGGTCGGCCAGGCGCTGCGCGCCATCAACCGCCAGTCCAGCGACCTGCTGGAAAGCGCCGAGGCCGTGTCATCTCAAGCCCTGCAGATCGGCTCGTCGGCGGGTGAAGTCTCTGCCGTCGGCCAGCTCGTCATGCTGACCCAGCGTATCGGCAAGAGCGCCAACGAATTCCTGACCCAGGAAGGCGTCAGCCCCGAGGCGGTGTTCCTGCTGGGCAAGGACTTGAACTCCTTCAAGCTCATCACCGAAGCGCTCATCAGCGGCAGCCCCGAGCTGCGCCTGAACGCCGCGCGCGACCCGCAGCTGAAGGAACGCCTGCAGACCCTGCTCAAGCAGTACGAGCAGACCCGTACGCAAGCCTCGGCGATTCTGGGCAACCTGCAGGGCCTGGTGTCGGCACGTGAAGCGCAGACCGCCATCCTGAACGATTCCGAGCCGCTGCGTAAGGGCCTGGAGCAGGCCGCCGGCGAGCTGGAAAAGTCCGGCGGCGCGGGCTGGGGCCTGATCGCCTTCATGGTGCTGTCGCTGATCGCTCTGGTGCTCGGCGCCTTGGGCTTCCTGCGCCTGTTCGTGGCGGACCAGTCCGAGCGCGCCGCGCTTGCTGAAAGCCAGCGCCGTGAAGCCGAGGCCCAGGAGCAAGAGGCCAAGCGCGTCAACGACGCCAACCAGGCCGCCATTTTGCGGTTGATGAACGAACTGGCCAGCGTCGCTGAAGGCGACCTGACGCAACAGGCCACGGTGACGGAAGACATCACCGGCGCGATCGCCGACTCCGTGAACTACACGGTGGAGGAGCTGCGCAACCTGGTCGGCCAGGTGCAGGCGACGGCAGCGCGCGTGACCGACACGACAGGCGCGGTGGACCAGACGTCCACCGACCTGCTGGCCGCGTCCAAGGAACAGCTGCACGAGATCCGCGCCACCGGCGAGGCCGTGCTCGGCATGGCGAGCCGAATCACCGACGTGTCCGCGCAAGCGCAGACAACGGCCGGCGTTGCGCGCCAGAGCCGGCAGGCTGCCGAGCAGGGGCTCTCCGCGATGCAGAACAACATCGCCGGTATGAACACCATCCGCGACTCCATCCAGGAGACCTCCAAGCGCATCAAGCGCCTGGGCGAGTCGTCTCAGGAGATCGGCGAGATCACGGAGCTGATCTCGGACATTACGGAACAGACCAACGTGCTGGCCCTGAACGCCGCCATCCAGGCTGCGTCCGCTGGCGAAGCCGGTCGCGGCTTTTCCGTGGTTGCGGAAGAAGTGCAGCGCCTGGCGGAACGCTCGGGCGACGCGACGCGGCGAATCGCTGCGCTGGTCAAGACCATTCAGACCGACACCCACGATGCGGTGGCCGCCATGGAGCGGTCGACGCGCGGGGTGGTGGAAGGTACGCAGCTGTCTGACGCGGCCGGCAAGGCGCTGGAAGATATCGACAGCGTGTCCCGCCAGTTGGACAACCTGATCGGCCAGATCTCGACCCAGGCCCAGCAGGAAGCCGAGCACGCCAACGAGGTGGCCTCCAACATCCAGCACATCTTCGCGGTGACCGAGCAGACGTCGGAGGGCACGCGCTCCACCGCCCAGATGGTGCATGAGCTGTCGCGCTCTGCCGAGGCGCTGCGCACGTCCGTGTCCCGATTCAAGGTCGCCTGACATGGAGCCCCTCGCCCAGTCTTGCCGCGCTGGACGCGCGCAAGCCCAGTCGGTCCCCCGAGGGGACGGCGATGCTTGCCGGATCGACCGGCAAGCACATCGCCCATCGGGCCGGCTTGGGGCGGCCCGGCGCTCGGCCCGCAATACCAACATCTCAGGGCTGGCGCACGGCGCCATGAATCACTGACATGGACAGCTCCCTGCGAGACTCCGAACTCCCGGCCGACCTCAGCCCGCTGGCCTGGGTGCAGGAGGAGTTGCGCCGCTCCCTGGAGTCGGTGCACAAGACCCTGCGCCGCCTCGTGCGCGACACTGGCGACAACCGCCTCTCCGCCTTTGGCGGTGATGCCCAGCCCAGCGCGCCGCTGCAGCAGGCGGCCGCGCAGTTGCACCAGGTCAGCGGTGTGTTGTCGCTGGTCGGCTTGCCGGCCGGCGCCAGCGTGCTGCGCGCCGCCGAAGTGGCCGTCGCGCGCCTCGCCGAGCGGCCGCTGGAGGTCGAAGCCAGCACCGTCGACACCATCGAACGCGCCGACTTTGCCCTGCTGGCCTATGTCGCCCGCCTGCTGGCTGGCAACAAGACCTCTTCGCTGGCCCTCTACCCGGGCTATCGCGCGCTGCAGCAGCTCAACGGCGCTGAGCGCATCCATCCGGCCGACCTCTGGCAGTACGACTGGTCCTGGCGCAGCATTGCGCCCGAGGCCGGCGTGCCGCCGCGTTCGCCGGAGGCCGTGCGCGCGCCTTTTGAAGCCGCGCTGCTGCGCCATATGCGCGAGCCCAGCTCGCAGCATGCGGCCAATCTTTCCGGCCTGTGTGCTGGTCTGGCCGCGGCTTTGCCGGCTGGCACGACGCGCACGCTGTGGCAGCTCGCCGCCGCCGTCTTCGAAGGCCAGGCGCTCAAGCTGATTCCCAGCGACGGCTATGCCAAACGCCTGGGCTCCAAGCTGCTGCATGAACTGCGCCTCGTTGGCCATGGCGACCAGATGGACCCGGCGCGCGAACGCCTGGCCCAGGACCTGCTGTTCTTCTGCGCCCAGTGCCGCGTCACCCAGGGCGCTGGCCCGCGCCTGAAGGCGGTGCATGAAACCTATCGCCTCACCGACGAGCATGTCGGCGACTACGAGGACGCCAGCCTCGGGCGCATCGATCCCGCCTGGGTCGCGCAAGCCAAGCGCCGCGTGATTTCAGCCAAGGAAAGCTGGTCCAGCGCCGCCGAAGGCGACCAGCACCGCCTGGCCGGCCTGGACGAGCAGTTCGCCGGCCTGGCCGACTCGCTGACCCGCCTCTTCCCAAGCGGTGAAGTGCTGGCTCAGACGCTGCAGCGCGCCGTCGTCGCGACGCTGCGCTCGCGCAGCACGCCGCCGCCCGCGCTGGCCATGGAAATCGCCACCAGCCTGCTCTACGTCGAAGCCGCGCTGGAAGACGCCGCCTTCGACCAGCCCGAGCAAGCCGATCGCGTGCGCCGCCTGGCGCGCCGCGTCGAGGCCGTGGCCCATGGCCAGACGCCCGAGCCGCTGGAAGACTGGATGGAGGACCTGTACCGCCGGGTTTCCGACCGCCAGACATTGGGCAGCGTCGTGCACGAGCTGCGCGCCAGCCTGTCGGAAGTCGAAAAGCAGTGCGACGAATACTTCCGCGACCCGGCCCGGCGTGAACTGCTGATCCCCGTGCCCGGCCAGTTGCAGGCCATGCGCGGCGTGCTCAGCGTGCTCGGCCTGGACCAGGCCGCCCAAGCCACCGTCCGCATGCGCGACGAGGTCGACGGCCTGGCCAACACCGAGATCGATTTCGAGCGCGCCAGCGCCCGTGATGTGTTCGAACGCCTGGCCAACAACCTCGGTGCGTTGGGTTTCCTCATCGACATGCTCAGCGTCCAGCCTCAGCTGGCCAAACGCATGTTCCAGTTCGACGACGCCAGCGGCCGCCTGGACGCGGTCATGGGCCGCCGCGAAGGCGCCGTCGAGCTGCCGAGCTTCGAGGCCAGCGGCTTCCACGTCGACCTGGGCGACGAATCGCCCCAGACTGCCGCCCCCGCCGCTTACGACGCCACCCAGCCCTTGCGCATTGACCTGGGGACGCTGGACCTGCCCGACCTCAGTCTGCCCGATGTCGACCTGTCGCAGCCGGTTGCGCCCGCGCCGGCTCCCGCCGCTGTCGTTGCGCCGCCGCCGCCCGCGCCCAGCGTCGCGGACGACCCTGAGATGCGGGAGATCTTTCTCGAGGAAGCCGACGAGGTCATCGGCAACGCCCGGGCCGCGCTGGAAGAGCTGCGCCAGGCTCCCGCCGACCATGGTCAGCTCACCATCGTGCGTCGCGCCTTCCACACCCTCAAGGGCAGCGCCCGCATGGTCGGCCTGGATCCCTTCGGTGAAGGTGCCTGGGCCTGCGAACAGCTCTACAACGCCCGCCTCGCCGAAGCCACCCCGCAGGCGGACGCAGCCTTGCTGGGCTTCACCGCCGAGGCGCTGGACTACTTTGCCCACTGGCGCAACCAGATTGCCGGCACGGAGCCGGGCCTCGGCCTGCCCGACCCGGTGCGACGCAGTGCCGATTCGCTGCGCCTGCATGGCCAGCCGCTGCCTATTGCCGTTTCGGCGGCCGAGGCCGCTGAGACTGTCGGCGCCGCCGAAGTGGTGGAAGCCCAAGGCCTCGACCTGCCGCTGGACGCTGCGACCCCGGTCGAAGCCATCGAGCGTGGCTCAGAGGCCATGGCCGAGCCGGCCGCAGAACCCGTCGTCGCCGCGCTGCCGGCGGAGATGGAGGAGACGCCGCCGCTGGTGCCCGACTTTGTTCTCGAGCTGGGCGCACCGGCCAATGAGGCTTCCATCGAGGCCAACATCGACCTCGCCCTGCCCGAAGTCACGCTGGATCTCGATCCGACCGAACTGCCTGCCGAGCTGGTCAGCGAGTTCGGCGCCCACGCGCCGACCGAACCCCTGCCGCTGCCACCCACGCCGGATGAAGAACCGACCCTGGCCAACTTCGGCGTCGTGCTGGATCTGGACGAGGAGCCTGAGCCTGTCGTTGCCGCCGAGCCCCTGGCCGAGCCCCCGGTCCGGCCGGAGGAGTCCACGCTGGCCTTGCACAAGCTGCTCGAGGAGGATGAGGAGCCTGCCGCGCCGGTTCTCACGCTGGTCAGCCCTGCCGAGCCGGAGCCCGAGCCTGAACCCGAGCCGGCCGACCCCGACGAAGGCTTCAAGGTCATCGGCTCGCTGCGCATCAGCATCGCGCTGTTCAACATCTTCCTGAACGAGGCCGACGAGCTGTCGCGCAAACTGTCCATCGGCCTGGCCGAGTGGGCCGTCGAGCTCAGCCACCCGGTGCCACAGAGCTGCGAAGTGCAGGCTCATGCCCTGGCCGGCAATGCCGCCACGGTGGGCTACGAGGACCTTTCCATCCTGGCCCGGGAACTCGAGCACACCCTGGGTCGCGCGCATCGCGCCGTGCGCTACGAGCAGGCCGACGCCGACCTGTTCGTGCGCGCCGCCGACGACATCCGCCGCCTGCTGCACCAGTTCGCAGCCGGCTTCCTGAAGCCCAACGATCCCGAGGTCGTTGCGCAACTGCATGCCTACGAGCCGCAGGAAGAGGCCTTCACGGCGTCCGCGCCGCTGGACGCGCTGCCTTTGCCGGCCCTGCACGACACCCTTGCCGGCGATCTGGACGACCAGGTCACCGTGGCTGCTGATTTGCCGGAGCCCGGCGTCGACCTTGTCGACTTCGTCGATCTGGCCGAACCCGTCATTGAGCCCGTCGCCGTGCCGATCGCGGAGACGGTTGCCGAGGCTGCGCCGGAAACCGAGCCTGCCCCGCTGTTGGCGGCCGAGGATGAGCCCGAGCCGGGCCTGCCCGACCACATCGAACCCGACCTCTATCCCATCTTTGAAGAGGAAGGCCGCGACCTGCTAGAACAACTGCACGGTGCGCTGCGCGACTGGCTGGCCCATCCGGGCGAGCTGGGCCGCTCCGACGCCTGCATGCGTGCTCTGCACACCTTCAAGGGCGGCGCCCGCCTGGCCGGCGCCATGCGCCTGGGCGAGCAGGCTCACAACCTCGAGTCCGCCATCGAGAACCTGCTGAGGGCCGGCAGCGCCGATCACGGCCAGGTCCAGGCGTTGCAGCATGAGGGTGATGCCCTCGAGCACGCCTTCGAGGAACTCGGTCGCCGGCTCGCATCCGCGGCCGTGCCCGCCGTCATCGCCCCACCGCCGCCCGCGCCCGCGCCCGCTGCCAAGCCGCCGGTCGTTGTCGAGGCGGCTGCACCGGCGCCCGAATCCGACCGCCCGCTCGCCGAGATTGCCCAGGCCGATGTGCGGCCGGTCGCATCCACCTTCGTCGAGAAGCCCGTCGAACCGGCGCGCGAAATCGACTGGAGCCGCTTCACCGACACCGCCGAGATCGCTGCCGGCAGCGACAACCTCGCCATCGGCCAGGCCCTGGTGCGTGTGCGCGGCAGCCTGCTGGAGCGCATGGCCACGCAGGCCGGTGAGGTCAGCATCCGCCGTGCGCGGATGGAGTCCGAGCTGGTCCAGATGAAGGGCGCGCTGCTTGACCTGGACGACAACCTGGAGCGCCTGCGCGCCCAGCTGCGCGAGCTGGATCTGCAGGCCGAGGCCCAGATGCACGCCCAGCAAGAGGCGGCGCAGCAGGGCGGTCGCGAGTTCGACCCGCTGGAGTTCGACCGCTACACGCGCTTCCAGGAACTGACCCGCATGCTGACCGAGTCGGTCGGTGACGTGGCCACGCTGCAGCGCACACTGGGCCGCAACGTCCAGACCGGCGAAGACGAGCTGGCCGCGCAGTCGCGGCTGACGCGCGAGCTGCAGGACGACCTGCTGCGCACGCGCCTCGTCGACTTCGACAGCATCGGCGAGCGCATGCACCGCGTCGTGCGGCAGGCTGCCCGCGATGCCGGCAAGCAGGTCAAGCTGGAGATCACCGGCGGCCAGACCGAACTGGACCGCTCGGTACTGGAGCGCACGGCAGGTGCCTTCGAGCATCTGCTGCGCAACAGCGTCGCTCACGGCATCGAGTCGCCCGAGGTGCGCACGGCTTCGGCCAAGGACCCGGTCGGCACGTTGCGCATCGAGGTCAGCCAGCACGGCAACGAAGTGCTGCTGAATTTCTCCGACAACGGCGCCGGCCTCAACCTCGGACGCATCCGCGAGCGCGGCCTGCAGCTCGGGTTGATCTCGCCCGACGCCGAGCCTGACGACGCGCAGCTCAAGCGCCTGATCTTCGCGCCGGGCTTCTCCACGGCCAGCCAGGTCACCGAGCTGAGCGGCCGCGGCATCGGCATGGACGTCGTGCGCGCCGAGGTTGGCACGCTCGGCGGCAGCATCGAAACCACGTCGACAGCCGGGCAGGGCACCAGCTTCCTGCTGCGCCTGCCGCTCACCACGGCGCTGACCCAGGTCGTGCTGCTGAAGAGCGCCGACCAGGTCATCGCGGTCCCCGCGGCGCTGATGCAGTCGGTGCAGCGCGTGCCTGTGGATGCAGTCGAGGCCGCCTATGCCACCGGCAAGCTGCAGCATGGCGGTGTCGAAATGCCCTTCTACTGGCTCGGCGGCCTGCTCGGCCACGCGGGTCGTGGCCATGTCCATGGCCGCCACACCCACGTGGTGCTGGTGCGTAGCGCCCAGGGTGCACTGGCCCTGCATGTGGATGAGGTCGTCGGCAACCAGGAAGTCGTCGTCAAGAACCTCGGCGCCCAGCTCAACCGTGTACCGGGCCTGGCAGGCATCAGCCTGCTGGCCTCGGGCGAGGTGGCGCTGATCTACAACGTCGTGGCACTCGCCGACTGGTACGGCCTCGACGCCCAGGCCCGCCTGGCGGCGGCCCATGCCATGTCGCTGGGCGAAGCGCCGCAGCAGGCCGCACCGGTCGTCGAGACGGTGACGCAGGCGCCGCTCGTCCTCGTCGTCGACGACTCGCTGACGGTGCGCCGCGTGACCCAGCGCTTCCTGGAGCGCGTCGGCTTGCGCGTCATGCTGGCCAAGGATGGCCTGGATGCGATGGAGAAGCTGTCGGGCGACGAGTTGCCTTCGGTGGTACTGTCCGACATCGAAATGCCTCGCATGGACGGTTTCGACCTGGTGCGCAATATGCGCGCCGACTCGCGGCTGGCTGCTCTGCCCGTCATCATGATCACTTCGCGCATTGCCCAGAAGCACCGCGACTACGCGGCTCAGCTGGGTGTCGACCACTATCTGGGCAAGCCTTACGATGAGGAGTATCTGCTCGGGCTGATCCGGCAGTTCACCCAGCAGGCCGTGCCGGCCTGAGCACCCGCCCCATGTCCCAGGTTGTCGACCATCTTGCCGAACTGACCGGTTTTCGTGACCGGGACGTCATGGACGTCACCCTGGTCATGGCGTTGCGTGACCTGCTGGAGCCCGAGTCCGTCGCGATCTACCGCAGCGTTGGCGAGCCGGGCGACGAACGCTGGCTGACCCGCGCCCATCTGCGCGCAGGTGATGCGGTCGCGTCGGCCGACCCGCTGTGGGCCAAGCCGAACGCATTGCCGAAGGCGACCGACCATCCGCTGCGTCTGGAGGCCATGCGCAGCCGCAGCGTCACCCAGGTGGCCCAGGGTGGCCAGTGGTTGTATCTTTTTCCGATTGCCACCGATCGCGACGTCATCGGCGTCATCGAGATCCTGTCCACGCGGCGCCTTGGCACCGGTGCGCAGCGCATGGTCAGCAGCGTGCTGCGGATCTATCACAACTTCCAGGGCCTGCTCGACTACTCCGAGCGTGACACGCTGACGGGGTTGTTGAACCGCAAGACCTTCGACGAGAGCTTCCTGAAGGTGCTGTCGGACATCCCGACGCGTGCCGACGTGACGCACGAGGCCGAGGACCGTCGCCACGAGACGGCCATCCAACACTATGTGCTCGGCGTGATCGACATTGATCACTTCAAGACCGTCAATGACCGCTTCGGGCACCTGATCGGCGACGAAGTGCTGTTGTTGCTGTCGCGCCTGATGCGCGGCTCTTTCCGCTTTCACGACATGCTCTATCGCTTCGGCGGCGAGGAGTTCGTCGTGCTGATGCGCTGCGACGAAGAGATCCACGCGGGCGAGGCCTTCGAGCGCCTGCGCCTGAATACCGAACGCTATGCCTTCCCGCAGGTCGGCCGCATCACCGTCAGCATCGGCTTCACCGAGGTGCGACCGGGCGACGGGCCGGCCGATGCGTTCGAGCGCGCCGACAAGGCGGTCTATCACGCCAAGGGCCATGGCCGCAACCAGGTCCACAACTACGCGGCCCTGGTGGCCAGCGGCGTGATCCAGGAATCGGCACAGCTCAGCGACGTCGAGCTGTTCTGAAGCCGCCGCGCTGAAGCATTCGTCACCCGCGCAAGACCGCAGGCTGACCTTTTTGCTCTCCGTTCATCGCCTGACGACGGCGTAGCGGGCCAGCGTGCGCTCCCGTGCGATGGCGTGGTCGACGATGGGGCGCGGGTAGACGCTGCCCTGCATCTGCAGCGGCGCGCGCGTCCAGGGCTCGTGGATGGTCTTGGCCGGTAGCTCCGCCAGTTCGGGGCAGTAGCGGCGGATGAAGCGGCCCTGCGCGTCGAACTTCTCGCTCTGGCTCACCGGGTTGAAGATGCGGAAATAGGGCTGGGCGTCGCAGCCGCTGCTGCTGGCCCACTGCCAGCCACCGTTGTTGGCCGCGAGGTCGAAGTCCAGCAGTTGCTGCGCGAAATAAGCCTCGCCGCGTTGCCAGGCGATGCCGAGATCCTTGGTCAGGAAGCTGGCTGTCACCATGCGCAGGCGGTTGTGCATATAGCCCGTCTGGTTGAGCTGGCGCATGGCGGCGTCCACCAGCGGGTAGCCGGTGCGGCCCTCGCACCAGGCGGCGAACAGCGCGTCGGCTTCAGCGCCCGTCTCCCAACGGATGGCGTCGTACTCGGGCTTGAAGGCCGCCGTCATCGCATGCGGGTGGTGGTGCATGACCTGGTGATAGAAGTCGCGCCAGATCAGCTCCGACAGCCAGATCTCGGCGCCATGGTCGCCGCCCAGCATCCGCTGGTGCGCGATGCGCGCCAGGCGCCGGATCGACACCGTACCGAAGCGCAGGTGCACGCTCAGATAGCTCGGCCCCTTCATCGCCGGGAAGTCACGCCTGCTGTCATACGCGTCGATGCGGTCCAGGAAGTCCTCCAGCAGCGCTTCGGCGCCGCGGCTGCCGCGGCCGACGTGGTCGGTCAGCCCAGCGGCCCGGAAGGCGATGTCTTCGAGTGCGGGGACGCCCTTGGCCAGGGCGCTGTCTGCCAGGGCATGCGCATGGCGCTCCACCGGGTAGCTGCTGAGGTAGAACTCGTCGACCTTGCGCAGCCAGGCGTTCTTGTAGGGCGTGAACACGCCATACGGCCCGCCGGCGGCGGTCATCACCTCGCGGCGCTCGAAGATGACATGGTCCTTGAAAGTGCGCAGCTCGGCGTTGCAGGGCTTGAGCAGGTCGGCAACCCGCGCGTCGCGCATCAGCGCCTGCGGTTCGTCGTCGTGGTTGGTGAACACGGCCTGCACGCCGAGCTCGGCCGCCAGGCGCGGGATCTCGTCGGCCGCAAAGCCATGCCGCACGATCAGCGCGCCGCCGAGCTTGCGCAGATCCTCGTCCAGCACCTGCAGCGCGCCCAGGATGAACTCGACACGCCGGTCTGCGCGGGGCAGGGCGTCGAGGATGTCGCGGTCCAGGATGAAGGCGCAGGAAACCTGGTCGGCGACCTTCAGCGCCTGGTACAGCGCGGCCTGATCGGCCACGCGCAAGTCGCGGCGGAACCAGACGAGCGCACGGTCGATGCGGATGGTCATGACCAGCAGAATAAAATGTCTTTCATGCCCGCCGACCGGATCGTCCTGACCAACCAGTTCCTCATCGCCATGCCTGGCATGGCCGACGAGGCCTTCGCAGGCACGGTGGTCTACCTCTGCGAGCACAACGACAACGGCGCCCTGGGCCTCGTCATCAACAAACCCATCTCTCTGACGCTGGGCAATCTGTTCGAGAAGGTCGAGCTCAGCCCACCCGCGGAACCGCTGGCCGACAGCCCCGTCTTCTACGGCGGCCCGGTGCAAACCGACCGGGGTTTCGTGCTGCACGAGCCGCTGGACGAGGAGGGCGGCCACTACAACGCCACGTTGGCCGTGCCTGGCGGCCTGGAGATGACCACCAGCCGCGACGTGCTGGAGGCCCTGTCCAATGGCGCCGGCCCCAGAAAGATCTTCGTCACCCTCGGCTACAGCGGCTGGGCCGCGGGCCAGCTCGAAGAGGAAATCGGCCGCAATGGTTGGCTGACGGTCGACGCGGCGCCCGAGATCATCTTCGACACGCCGGTCGAGCAGCGCTACGAGCGCGCGCTGGCGCTGCTGGGGGTGGACCCGCGCATGCTCAGCTCGGACGCGGGGCACGCATGATGGCGGCCTTGGCGCCGTCGCATCAGATCTTTCTTGCTTTTGATTTCGGCACCCGTCGCATCGGCGTGGCCTCGGGCACGCGCCTGCTCGGTTCGGCCGAGCCGCGCGGTACCCTCAAGAGCGGCGACTTTGACGCGATTGCCGCCCTCGTCAAGACCTGGCAACCCGACGCCCTCGTCATCGGCGTGCCGCGCCATCCCGACGGAGCGCCTCACGAGATGACGGCCAAGGCACAGAATTTCGGCCGCCGGCTGGCCGGGCGCCATCACCTGCCGGTCTTCGAGGTGGACGAGCGCTACACCAGCGTCGAAGCCGAGGCCGAAGGCGCGCACGACGTGGATGCCGCGGCCGCCGCCCTGATCCTTGAACAATTTTTCCGGGAACACCCATGAGTGACCTCAAGCTGGATGCTGAAGGCCTGTACCTTGAACTCAAGCGCGGCGTGCAGCGGCTGCTGACCGCCGACACCGCCCTCGTCGGCATCTGGAGCGGCGGCGCCTGGCTGGCCGAGCGCCTGGCCGTTGACCTGGGCCTGGCCGACGCCGGCACCATCTCCAGCGTGCTGCACCGCGACGACTTCGGCTCACGGGGCCTGGCCAAGGCCGACCACACCTCGCTGCCTTTCGACGTCAACGGCCGCGACATCCTGCTCATCGACGACGTGCTCTACACCGGCCGCACGACGCGGGCCGTGCTCAACGAGTTGTTCGATTTCGGCCGCCCGGAGAGCGTGCAGCTGGCGGTGCTGGTGGACCGCGGCGGGCGGCAACTGCCGATCGAGCCGGCATTCTCTGCGGCCCGCGTCACGCTGAACAGCGAGCAAAGCCTGCGCCTGGCGCGCAAAGACGATGGCCGATTCGCGTTCGAGGTGAAGTGATGCTCAGCAAGCGAAATCCCCAGCTCAACAAGCACGGCGAGCTCATCCACCTGCTGTCCACCGAAGGCCTGCCGCGTGCGGTCATGGAGCAGATCCTGGACACGGCCGGCAGCTTCCTCTCGGTCAACGACCGCGAGGTCAAGAAGGTGCCGCTGCTGCGCGGCAAGTCGGTGTTCAACCTGTTCTTCGAGAACAGCACCCGCACCCGCACCACCTTCGAGATCGCTGCCAAGCGATTGAGCGCCGACGTCATCAACCTCGACATCGCGCGCTCCTCCACCGCCAAGGGCGAGACGCTGCTGGACACGGTGGCCAACCTCAGCGCAATGCACGCCGACATGTTCGTCGTGCGCCACAGCGAGAGCGGCGCGCCCCACCTGATCGCCCAGCATTGCGCGCCGCATGTGCACGTGGTGAATGCCGGCGACGGCCGGCACGCACACCCGACGCAGGGCCTGCTGGACATGTACACGATCCGGCACTTCAAGAAGGACTTCCGCAACCTGACGGTGGCCATCGTCGGCGACATCGTCCACTCGCGCGTCGCCCGCTCCGACATCCACGCGCTCAACATCCTCGGCGTGCCCGAGATCCGCGCCGTCGGCCCCAAGACCCTGGTGCCGGGCGACCTGCGCGACATGGGCGTGCGCGTCTGCCACGACATGGCCGAGGGCGTGAAGGGCGCTGACGTCATCATCATGCTGCGCCTGCAGAACGAGCGCATGAACGGCGGCATGCTGCCCAGCAGCGGCGAGTTCTTCAAGCACTTCGGCCTGACACCCGACAAGCTGGCCCTGGCCAAGCCCGACGCCATCGTCATGCACCCCGGGCCGATCAACCGCGGCGTCGAGATCGCGTCCGAGGTGGCCGACGGCAAGAGCAGCGTCATCCTGCCTCAGGTGACATTCGGCATCGCTGTCCGAATGGCTGTCATGGCCATCCTTGCCGGGAACGAAGCATGAAGATCCTGATCAAAGGCGGCCGGCTGATCGACCCGGCATCCAGTCTCGACCGCATCGGCGACGTCGCCATCGCCAATGGCCGCATCGTGCACCTGGGGGATGTAGGCGACTTCGTTGCCGACCGCACCGTGGACGCGACCGGCCTCATCGTCGCGCCCGGCCTCGTCGACCTGTGCGCCCGGCTGCGCGAGCCCGGGCACGAGCATGAAGGCCTGCTCGAAAGCGAACTCGCCGCCGCGGCCGCTGGCGGCGTGACCAGCCTGGTCTGCCCGCCCGACACCGACCCGGTGCTGGACGAGCCCGGCCTGGTGGAGATGCTGAAGTTCCGCGCCCGCAAGCTGAGCCGCTGCCGCCTGTTTCCGCTCGGCGCGCTGACGCGCCAGTTGAACGGCACCGCGCTGACCGAGATGGCCGAGCTGACCGAGGCTGGCTGCATCGGCTTCTCGCAGGCCGAGGTGCCGATCAAGGACACGCTGGTGCTGAGCCGCGCGCTTCAATACGCCGCCACCTATGGCTACACGGTCTGGCTGCGCCCGCTGGATGCCTACCTGGGTGGCGGCGTCGCGGCCAGCGGCGCGGTCGCGACGCGGCTGGGCCTGTCCGGCGTGCCAGTTAGCGCCGAGACGGTGGCCCTGCACACCGTTTTTGAATTGGTCCGCGCCACGGGCGCCCGTCTCCATATCTGCCGCCTCAGTAGCGCCGCCGGCGTCGAGCTGGTGCGCGCGGCCAAGCGCGAGGGCCTGCCGGTCACGGCCGACGTGTCCATCAATTCCCTGCACCTGAGCGACGTCGACATCGGCTACTTCGACTCGGCCATGCGCTTGACGCCGCCGCTGCGCCAGGGCCGTGACCGCGACGCGCTGCGCGCCGGCCTGGCCGACGGCACCATCGACGCGCTGGTGTCTGACCACATGCCCGTCACGACCGACGAGAAGGCCGTGCCCTTCGCTGAGGCCACGCCGGGCGCCACGGGCCTGGAGTTGTTGCTGAGTCTGGCGCTGCGCTGGGCCAAGGATGCCGAGTTGCCCCTGCAGCGGGCACTCGCCGTCGTCACCGCGGAGCCAGTGCGTGTGCTTGGCAGCGCACTGGGTTCACTGTCCGCCAGCGCGGGTCGCCTGGTGGAAGGCGGCGTCGCCGACGTCTGCGTGTTCGACGCGAACGCGAGCTGGTCGGTCACGCCCGAGGCGCTCGCCAGCCAGGGCAAGCACACGCCGTTCGCCTTCGCCTCCAGCGGCTTCGAGCTGCCAGCCAAAGTGCGCTGCACGCTGGTCGCAGGCCACATCGCCTACGAGGCCTGATGAGCGCCTGGATCGCCACTTGGCGCCTCGCGCGCCTTGTGCCGCATGTGCTGCACGGCCTGTGGATCGTCAGGCGCCGCTTCGAGCTGCTGACGACGGCCGAGCGGCACGGGCTGATCCAATGGTGGTCGGTCAAGACGCTGCGCATCCTCGGCATCGCGCTGAAGTCCGAGGGGCAAGCCCTGCCCACGGGTCATCTGGCGGTGGCCAACCATGTCTCATGGCTGGACATCGCCGCCGTCCACGCGGTGCTGCCGCAGGCGCGCTTCGTGTCCAAGGCGGACGTGAAGCACTGGCCGGTGGTCGGCGCCCTCGTCGAAGGCGCCGGCACGCTCTTCATCGAGCGCGCCAGCAAGCGCGACGCGTTGCGCGTCGTTCACCAGACGGCTGCGGCATTGCAGGCGGGCGATTGCGTGGCCGTCTTTCCGGAAGGCACGACCGGCGCGGGCCCCGAGCTGCTGCCCTTCCACGCCAATCTGCTGCAGGCGGCGGTGTCGACGGGGGCGCCCGTGCTGCCGGTCGTGCTGCGCTGGCACGGACCGGGCGAGCGATTCAGCAGCTCCGCCCGCTTCATTGGTGACACGACTCTGGTACAGAGCCTGTGGCGCATCGCCTCGGCCAAAGGCCTGGGCGTCGACGTTCAGATCCTGCCCAGCGTGATGACAGAAGGCCAGGACCGCCGCGCCCTCGGCGAGGCGTTGCGCGCGGCGATCAGCGCGCGGCTCTGAGCCAGGCCAGGCCGGCCGAGGTCGCGCCGCGCGGGCGGTATTCGAGGCCGATGGCGCCGGGCCAGGCGCGTTCGTCCAGCAGCGTGAACTCAGCGGCGTAGTCGCCCGCCTCGGGTTCATGGCGTCCGTTGACGCCGGCGACCTGTACATGGCCCAGCAGGCCCAGATCCAGCGCCCTGGCCAGATGCATCAGCGATTCGCCCTCCGCGACGCGGCAGTGGTAGAGGTCGAGCTGCAGTTGCACGCGCGGCGTGTTCAAGGTCGCCAGCAGCGCGAGCGCCTGGGCCTGGCGGTGCAGAAAATAGCCAGGCATGTCGCGGCGGTTGATGGGCTCGACAACCAGGGGCAGGGGCGACTGCTCGGCGGCCCAGCCGAGGTTGGCCAGCCAGGTTGAGCGGTGCTCCGGCGCGTCCTCGGCCAGGCCTGACAGCAGATGCACGCGGGCCGCGCCGAGGCGGTGAGCCAAGTCCAGGCCGCGCAGTGTCGCGTCGCGAAACTCAGCCTCGCGGCCGGGCAGGGCGGCGAAGCCGCGCTCGCCGACGGCCCAGTCGCCGGCAGGGGCGTTGATGAGGACGACCTTCAGCCCCGCCAGCGCGGCCGTCAGCGGTGGGCGGTCGTGCAGATGCGGTTGCTGCAGCTCGACGGCGGCAAATCCGTCGGCCCGTGCCACCGCCGGCCGGTCGAGATAGGCGTGCTCGGTGTAGAGCCAATCGAGATTGGCTGCGAAGCGTGGCGGGATCACTGCGATTGCGCTGCCAGGGCGGCGTCCTGGATGGCGATCACTTTGACTGAGGAGGGCAGGGTGATCTCGGGCACGGAGGACGGGCCGACGCAGAGAGAATCCCGCGTCACTTGTAGAGATTTGTTGATGATAGAAGCCCGACCGTTGATCGTCCGCCTGCGCAACTTCGTTGGCGACACGGTTTTGAGCATTCCGGCGCTGCGGCTGCTGCAAAGCCACGGCTATCGCCTTGAACTGGTCGGCAAGAGCTGGGCACGCGGGTTGTTGGAGACGGAAGGCTGGCCCGTCCATGTGCGGCCCGAGAGGCTCGGCGAGCGCGTGGCGCAGTTGCGCGCGCTGCGGCGGCAGCTGCGTGCGCAAGACCCCGGATTCGACCGGCGCTCCAATACGCTGCTGTTTCCCTACGCGTTCTCAGCGGCGCTGGACGCGCGACTGGCCGGCCTGCGCGCCGAGGGCCATGCGGTGGAGGGGCGCACCTGGCTGATGCGCCGTGGTCACCCGCGGCGCCCGGGGCGGCACACACTGGTCGAATACTGGGAACTGGCCTGCGACTTCCTCGGCATCGACGAGCCGCCGCCGCCGGCCATCGGTCTGCAGGTCAGCGAACCCCAGCGGGAGCGGGCCGCGGCCCTGCTGGCGGCGCAAGGCATCGCGCCGGGGCGCTACGTGATGATCTGCCCGTTCGCCAACGGGAAAACCGAGGTCCTGGACCGGACGTGGCCGGCTTTCCCGGAATTCGTGCGCCGCCTGAATGCGGCGGGGCGCCGCATCGTGATGGTGCCGGGGCCGACCGAACTGGAGGGGGCCCGCCAGCTCTACCCCGACGTGGTGCGGTTCGAAGGCGTGGGCCTGGGCATCTACGCCGCGTTGCTGCAAATGGCCGGCATCGTCGTCTCCAACGACACCGGGCCGGGCCACATCGCCGCCGGCGTCGGCGCACGGCTGCTCACCCCCTGGGGGCCGGCCGATCCCGCGGTCTGGGCGCCGTGGGGGCCGACGGTCAAGCTGCTTCAGTACTGGCCCGGCTGGGCCAGCGTGGAAGAGATGCTGGCCGAGGTGGATCAGGCCTTGCCCTGATTGGCCACCGCCGCGGCGGCCTTGGCGGCGGCTTCGGCGTCGCCCAGGTAGTAGCTCTTGATCGGCTTCAGGTTCTCGTCCAGCTCGTAGACCAGCGGGATGCCGTTGGGGATGTTGACGCCAACGATGGCGTCGTCGGCGATGTTGTCGAGGTATTTCACCAACGCGCGGATGCTGTTGCCGTGGGCGGCGATCAGCACGCGCTCGCCACCCTTGATGGCAGGCGCGACCGTCTCATTCCAGAACGGCAGCACGCGGGCGACCGTGTCCTTCAGGCATTCGGTCAGCGGAATGTCCTCGGCATCCAGGCCGCGGTAGCGGCGATCGCTGCGCTCGCTGCGCGGGTCGGTCGCTTCCAGGGCTGGCGGCGGCGTGTCATAGCTGCGGCGCCAGATCAGGACCTGCTCGTCGCCGTACTGCTTGGCCATGTCGGCCTTGTTCAGGCCCTGCAGGGCGCCGTAGTGGCGCTCGTTCAGGCGCCAGGCGTGGCGCACCGGCAGCCAGGTGCGGTCCATCTGGTCCAGGCAGTGCCACAGCGTCCACACGGCACGCTTGAGCACCGAGGTGTAGGCGATGTCGAAGTCATAGCCCGCCTCCTTCAGCAGCCGGCCGGCCGTCTTGGCCTGCTCGACACCGGTGGGCGTCAGGTCCACGTCGGTCCAGCCGGTGAAGCGGTTTTCCAGGTTCCAGGTCGATTCGCCGTGGCGGATGAGGACGAGCTTGTACATGGGCAAGGCGCGCGAAGGTGGTGGGAAGCGGCGGATTATCGGACCCAGCGATAATCGCCGGCTTCGTTGAATTACACGGGATGCTTGCTTGAACTTCCTGATCGAGAACTGGGTTTTGATCGTCGCCGCGCTGGTCTCCGGCGGCATGTTGCTGTGGCCCCTGCTGGTGTCGGGCTCTCAAGGTGGCGGCCTCAGCCCTGCGGAGGCGGTGCAGTTGGTCAACCGCGAGAAGGGCGTGCTGATCGATGTCAGCGAGCCGGAGGAGTTCGCCAAGGGCCATGCCGTCGGCGCGCGCAACATCCCCTTTGGCCAGGTCGAGGGCCACAAGTCCCTGCCATCCAACAAGGCCCTGCCGCTGGTATTGGTGTGCCCGACCGGTGCACGTGCCGGCCGCGCCGCGGGCATGCTGCGCAAGCTGGGCTATGAAAAGGCCCAGGTGCTGGCAGGTGGCCTCAAAGCCTGGCGGGAGGCCAATTTGCCGGTGGAGAAGTCTGCATAAGCAGACTTTCGCCAAACTGGACTGCATTCTGTTTTCCATTTGGCAAAAAACGGCCT
This sequence comes from Pelomonas sp. Root1217, assembly GCF_001425705.1. Taxonomy (GTDB): domain Bacteria; phylum Pseudomonadota; class Gammaproteobacteria; order Burkholderiales; family Burkholderiaceae_C; genus Pelomonas. Next base: position 38,875 of record NZ_LMDC01000001.1, read on the forward strand.
CGAGGAGATAGAGATGGCTGCCGTCAAGATGTACACCACCCTGGTCTGCCCTTTCTGCGTGCGCGCCAAGATGCTGCTCAAGCAACGCGGCGTCGAGCAGATCGACGAGATCCGCGTCGACCTGAATCCGGGCGAACGCCAGGAGATGATGGCCCGTACGGGCCGCCGCACCGTGCCGCAGATCTTCATCGGCGACACCCATGTCGGGGGGTGCGATGACCTCATCGCCCTGGATCAGCGAGGCGGCTTGCTGCCCTTGCTCCAAGCGGCCTGAAGGGTCGCTTTGGGCATCCTTGCCTGATTTCAACACCGGACAAGCCCGATCGGCTTGTCACGTGGCCTCGCCCATAATCCAGCCACCGCCCGCAGCACGCCGCCTGCGGGCTTTTGTTTGACGCTTCGCTAGAAAGAATTCCATGGCCGACGAGATCCAAGCCGCCGCAGAAGGCACCCCCGTGTTCCAGATCCAGCGCATGTACCTGAAGGACCTGTCGCTGGAGCAGCCCAACGCGCCGCACATCCTGCTGGAGCAGCAGCAACCTCAGGTCGACATCAACCTGACGCTGTCGGCCGAGAACGTCACCGACGGCATCTTCGAGGTCTGCGTGACGGCCACGGTCAACACCAAGGTCGGCGACAAGACGCTGTTCCTGGTCGAAGCCAAGCAGGCCGGCATCTTCGAGATCCGCAACGTGCCGCAGGACCAGCTCGAAGGCATCCTGGGCATCGTCTGCCCGCAGATGGTCTACCCGTATCTGCGCGCCATCGTGTCGGACGTCTGCACCCGCGCCGGCTTCCCGCCCGTGCTGCTGACCGAAGTGAACTTCCAGGCCATGTTCGAGGCCCAGCAGGCGCAGCGCGCCGCCCAGGGCGGCCAGGCCGTCAACTGAGCATCGAGGCTCGCCTCGTGACGACGCCCCGCCTTGAGCGGGGCGTTTTACTTGGGTGACACTTCTGCGCATGACGACGATGAAGATCAGCGTTCTTGGTGCCGGCGCCTGGGGCACGGCCCTGGCCATCCAGGCGGCCAACGCCGGCCATGACGTGAGCCTGTGGGGCCGTGATGCCGCCGCCATCGGGCAAATGCGGGTGAGCCGCCGCAACGCGGCCTATCTGCCCGACGGCGAACTGCCCGCCGCCCTCGACCTGACCAGCGACTGCGCCGCAGCCATTGCGCACGCCGCCGACGGATTGACCATCGTCGCGACGCCGATGTCCGGCCTGCGCGAAACCCTCGCCGGCCTGCCGTCCACGCAGCGCGTGCTGTGGCTTTGCAAGGGCTTCGAGGCAGTCACCGGGCGGCTCGGCCATGAGATCGCCCGCGAGTTGCAGCCGTCAATGCGCGTGGGCATCCTGTCTGGCCCCAGCTTTGCGCAGGAAGTGGCCGCTGGCCGGCCCACGGCCCTCGTTGCGGCGAGCGAGGATGCCGACCTCGCCCAGGCCGCCGTCGATGCCTTTCACGGCGAACGGCTGCGCGTCTACACGTCCAACGATCCGGTTGGCGTCGAAGTCGGCGGCGCGGTCAAGAACGTCATGGCCATAGCGGTGGGCGTCTGCGATGGCCTCTCCGGCGCCGCACCTGATGCGCCGGGGTTGAACGCCCGCGCCGCGGTCATCACGCGCGGTCTGGCCGAGATGCTGCGCCTGGGCCTGGCCCTGGGCGCCAAGGCCGAGACCTTCATGGGTCTGTCGGGCCTGGGCGACCTGGTGCTGACCGCCACCGGTGACCTGTCGCGCAATCGCCGCGTCGGCCTGATGCTGGCGCAGGGGCTCGCATTGCGGGACATCCTGGCCAAACTCGGCCACGTGGCCGAAGGCGTCTATAGCGCGCCGACGGTGCTGGCGCGTGCGCGTGAGGCCGGCATCGAGATGCCGATCACCGAGGCCATGGTGGCCTTGCTGGATGGGCGGCTGCGTGTCGGCGAGGCGGTCGAGCACCTGATGGGCCGCGAGGCCCGCGCCGAGTAGTTCAGGCGCCGCCTGCGTAGCCGTTCTGCCGCCAGGCTTCGAACACGGCGACCGCGACGCTATTGCTCAGGTTGAGGCTGCGCTGGCCCTCGCGCATCGGCAGGCGCACGCGCTGCTCGACGGGGAAGCTTTCTCGCAGTGCCGGCGCTAACCCGGCCGTCTCGCTGCCGAAGACAAGCCAGTCGCCCGGCTGCCAGGCTACCTCGCCAAAGGGCCGGCTGCCGCGCGTGGTGAAGGCGAACATGCGCGCGGCATCGGGCGACTCGGCCGCCAGGAAGGCTGCCCAGCCCGTATGGCGTTGCACGCGGGCGTACTCGTGATAGTCCAGGCCGGCGCGTTGCAGCAACTTGTCTTCCATCGAGAAGCCCAAGGGCTCGATCAGGTGCAAGCTGCAGCCGGTGTTGGCAGCGAGCCGGATGACGTTGCCGGTGTTGGGCGGGATCTCCGGCTTGACGAGAACGATGTTGAACATGAGGCGGAAGTATCCCGCCAGCTCGCGGCGATCACCGTGTTGCATTCGGGCCGAGCGCCGGGCCGCTACCAAGCCGGCCCGTCGTGGCGATGTGCTTGCCGGTCGATCCGGCAAGCATCGCCGTCCCCGTGGGGGCTGAGGCCGGACACGGCAAGTCCTGTGGACTTGTCGTGCCTGCCGAAGAGCAGCCGCTCCGTCGGCTGCGCGGTCTGCAAGACGGGCCAGGCCTGCCGCGTCCAGCGGGGCAGGATGGACGAGGGGCCTCATTCTCCTGGCTCGGGCGTGCGCGCAATGACCCAGGCCTGCACGCTCATCGCACCGGCCTGCAGCAGCACATGGGCCAGCTCGAACAGCGTCGCGCCGCTGGTCATCACGTCGTCGAGCAGCGCGACGCAGGTGCCGCGCAACTGCGCCGCGCGCAGCGGCTCGACGGCGAAGACGCCGCGCACATTGGCTGCGCGCGCCTCCAGCTTCAGGCTGGCTTGGGCAGCGTTGTGGCGTACCCGCAGCAGCATCTCCGGCTCGCAGCGCAGGCCGCGCCGGCGCGCCAGGGCCTTGGCCAGCTCGTGTGCCTGGTTGTAGCCGCGCTCGCGCAGGCGGTCGTTCGACAGCGGCACGGGCAGCAGCCAGTCTGGCGCGTCGACCTCGGCCGCGGTCAGCGCCGTGTTCAGGCGCTCCAGCAGGCTCTCGCGCAGTTCCAGGGCCTGGTGGTATTTGAAGTGCTGCAGCAAGCCGTCCCAGGGGAAGCGGTAGTCCAGCGCAGCCACGGCGCGGTCCAGCGGTGGTGCCGCGTGCAGGCAGCGCCCGCATTGGGGACGGGGCCTGCCGGTCAATTCGATGGGCAGCCTGGCCGCGCAGGTCCAGCAGCGCGGCTGCGGGCGTGCGTAGAGGGCCAGGCAGGCTTCGCAGATGGTCTGGTGGCTCCAGGCGCGGCAGACGGCGCACTGGCCGGCGCAGCGCAGCAGGACTTTCTCGATCAGAGCAGGCTTCGTTGCCGACAGGGAGCGCTCGGGCATCGGCTCAATATACTGACCGCTCCATGAGTGAACCGGCTTCGACCCCTACTTCAAACAAGGGGCCGCGGCCCCAGGACCTCGACGCCGCCGCCGTGCGCCACCAGGCGCGCCGCCTCGCGGCCGCTGCGCAGCCGCCGTGGTTGCACGACGAGGTCGCCGGGCGCATGGCCGAACGGCTGGTCTATATCAAGCTGCAGCCCAATCGCGTGCTGGATGCATCGCCGGCGCTGGGCGCCAGTGGCGAGCTGCTGCGCCTGGCCTACCCCAGCGCGGAGCTGCTTTGGCATGAGGCCGATACGGCGCTGGCCGCTCGCGCAGCCGAGAAGCGCCAGCGCAACTGGTGGCAGAAGTTGCGTGGCACCTCCTCCGGCCATGTCGATTCGCTGCCGGCGATGCCCCAGGTCGACCTGCTGTGGTCCAACATGGCCCTGCATGCCTGCGCCGACCTGCCGGAGCTGCTTGACGCCTGGCAGGCCAGCGTCGCGGTCGGCGGCTTTGTGATGTTTTCCTGCCTGGGCCCGGACAGCTTCATCGAGCTGCGGCCGTTGTATGCGCGCGCCGGCTGGGGCCGGCCGGCGCCGGACTGGTGGGACATGCACGACATCGGCGACCTGGTGCTCAAGGCCGGCTTTGCCGACCCCGTCATGGACCAGCAGCGGCTGCGCCTGACCTGGGCCACGCCCGAAAGCCTGCTGGCCGACCTGCGGGCGCTGGGCGGCAACCTGGCGCCTGCGCGCTTTGCCGGCCTGCGCGGCCGCAAATGGAAGGCGGCGCTGCTGGCGCAGCTGGAAACGCTACGCGACGGCGAGGGCCGGCTTGCGCTGACGCTGGAGCTCGTCTTCGGCCACGCCTTCAAGGCGGCGCCGCGGCTGACGATGGCGGCCGAGACCCATGTGTCCATCGATGCCATGCGCGCAACGCTGCGTAAAGGCCGTGAAACCGGGTGAAGGGGGATGAAGGGGGTGAATCCCCGGGGGCGGCATGGGCCGTCCCTCTCGGAGCCTGGGCTAAAATCCCGCGCCGCATAGAGGGCTTTGGGGCAACACCCGGCTCAACCCACGGAACTTGCCTCCCAAATCCGGCTGTCGGGCTGGACAAGCAAGCCCCGCTCTTCAAAGAACCAAGTGACAACCATGACGATGATGAACGCACGAGTGCATAGCGCCTCACGCGCTTGGGGCCGTTGGGCCACGGCGGCGATGGCGGCCCTGGCAGCCGGCCCAGCCCTGGCGGTCAACGACCTGAAGGGCGGCCCCGGCGTCAATCAGCTCAATCTGCACGAGCCGGTCACGCGCATCGCGGCCGACCAGATGTGGCTGCACAACTTCGTGATGATCGTCTGCCTGGTCATCTTCGTCGCGGTGTTCGGGGTGATGTTCTATTCCATCTTCAAGCACCGCAAGTCCAAGGGCGCGGTGTCGGCCAACTTCCACGAGAGCGTGGCCGTCGAGATCGCCTGGACGGTGGTGCCCTTCCTGATCGTCATCGGCATGGCGCTGCCGGCCACCAAGGTGGTCGTCGCAATGAAGGACACCACCAATGCCGACGTGACCATCAAGGCCACCGGCTACCAGTGGAAGTGGGGCTATGACTACCTGAAGGGTGAAGGCGAAGGCATCGGCTTCCTGGCTACGCTTGACACCGCGCAACGCGAGTCATCCAACACCGGCAAGCCCGAGCCGGTCGACAACTACCTGCTCAAGGTCGACAACCCGCTGGTCGTGCCGGTGGACAAGAAGGTCCGCATCATCACGACGGCCAACGACGTCATCCACGCCTGGATGGTGCCAGCCTTCGGCGTCAAGCAGGACGCCATCCCCGGCTTCGTGCGCGACACCTGGTTCAAGGCCGAGAAGATCGGTGACTACTACGGCCAGTGCGCCGAGCTGTGCGGCAAGGAACACGCCTACATGCCCATCCACGTGAAGGTCGTGTCCGCCGCGGACTACACGGCCTGGGTCGATAGCGAGAAGAAGAAGATCGCCGCCAAGGCCGATGACCCGAACAAAGTCTGGGAACAGGCAGCCCTGATCGCCCGTGGCGAGAAGGTCTACGGCGCCAACTGCGCCGTCTGCCACAAGGCCGATGGCTCGGGCGCCGGCCCGATCAAGCCGCTGGACAAGTCGCCCGTCGTGCTGGCCGAAGACAAGCTGCAGCAGATCCAGGTTGTGCTGAACGGCCGCATGGACAAGGGCATGCCCGCCTGGAAGCAGCTCAGCGACACCGACATCGCCGCCGTGATCACGTACACGAAGAACAGCTGGTCCAACAAGACGGGCCAGACGGTGCAACCGGCCGAAGTGCTGGCCGCCCGCAAGTAATTCCGAACACCGAATCAGAGGAATCCAAATGAGTGCAGTGCTTCCCCCCCACGGTGTTCACGCTGGCCATGGTGACGGCCACGCCCACGACCACGACGAGCATCACGGTGCCCCCCACGGCTGGCGCCGCTGGGTGTTCGCGACCAATCACAAGGACATCGGCACCCTCTACCTGCTGTTCTCCTTCACGATGCTGATGGTCGGCGGCATCCTGGCGCTGTGCATCCGCGCCGAGCTGTTCCAGCCGGGCCTGCAGTTCTTCAACCCCGAACTCTTCAACCAGTTCACGACCATGCACGGTCTGATCATGGTGTTCGGCGCCATCATGCCGGCCTTCGTCGGCTTCGCGAACTGGATGATCCCGCTGCAGATCGGCGCCGGTGACATGGCCTTCGCGCGGATGAACAACTTCAGCTTCTGGCTGCTGATTCCCGCCGCGCTGATGCTGGTGGGCAGCTTCTTCATGCCGGGTGGCGCTCCCGCCGCCGGCTGGACGCTGTATGCGCCACTGACGCTGCAGATGGGCCCGTCCATGGACGCCGGCATCTTCGCGATGCACATCATGGGCGCCTCGTCCATCATGGGCTCCATCAACATCATCGTCACCATCCTCAACATGCGCGCCCCCGGCATGACGCTGATGAAGATGCCGATGTTCGCGTGGACCTGGCTGATCACCGCCTACCTGCTGATCGCCGTCATGCCCGTGCTGGCCGGTGCCATCACGATGACGCTGACAGACCGCCACTTCGGCACCGCCTTCTTCAACCCCGCAGGCGGCGGCGACCCGGTCATGTACCAGCACATCTTCTGGTTCTTCGGCCACCCCGAGGTCTACATCATGATCTTGCCGGCCTTCGGCATCATCAGCCAGATCGTGCCGGCCTTCGCCCGCAAGCGCCTGTTCGGCTATGCGTCGATGGTTTATGCAACGGCCTCCATCGCCATCCTGTCCTTCATCGTCTGGGCTCACCACATGTTCGCCACCGGCATGCCGGTGACGGGCCAGCTGTTCTTCATGTACGCGACCATGCTGATCGCCGTGCCCACGGGCGTGAAGATCTTCAACTGGCTGGCGACGATGTGGCGCGGCTCGATGACCTTCGAGACGCCGATGCTGTTCGCCGTCGGCTTCATCTTCGTGTTCACGATGGGTGGCTTCACCGGCCTGATCCTGGCGATGGCGCCGGTCGACATCCAGCTGCAGGACACTTACTACGTCGTGGCCCACTTCCACTACGTGCTGGTGGCGGGCTCGCTGTACGCCCTCTTCGCTGGCGTCTACTACTGGGGCCCGAAGTGGACCGGCGTCATGTACTCCGAGACGCGCGGCAAGATCCACTTCTGGGGCTCGCTGATCGCCTTCAACGTGACCTTCTTCCCGATGCACTTCCTGGGCCTGGCCGGCATGCCGCGCCGCTACGCCGACTACCCGATGCAGTTCGCCGACTTCAACGCGATCGCCTCGATCGGCGCGTTCTGGTTCGGCCTCATGCAGGTCTACTTCTTCCTGTTCGTCGTCGTGCCGATGATGCGCGGCAAGGGCGAGAAGGCCTCGCAGAAGCCGTGGGAAGCCGCCGAAGGCCTGGAGTGGGAAGTGCCGTCGCCGGCCCCCTTCCATACCTTCGAAGAGCCGCCCAAGCTGAACGCTTCGGCCACCAAGATCGTCGCCTGATGGCCATGACGCCCGAACAGCGCAAGGCCAACCGTCGGCTCGGCCTGATCCTGTTGTCGATTGCATTGGTTTTCGGCATCGGTTTCGTCACGAAGATGGTGCTGCTGGCCCACTGACATGCGCTTCCTGGCCGCTCTTCATCGCGACAACCGGCAGCTCGTCATGAAGCTGGCGGTGGTGGTCGCGTTGATGTTCGGCTTCGGTTACGCGCTGGTGCCGCTGTACAAGGCCATCTGCAATGCGCTGGGCATCAACGTGCTGTCGCTGGCTGAGCGCCAGACCGCGCTTTCAGCCAAGGGCATCGCCGACGGCAACGGCCAGATCGACTTCAGCCGGGAGATCACGGTCGAGTTCGACACCAACGCCCGCGGTCCATGGGACTTCAAGCCGGCGGTGCGCCACCTGACGGTGCACCCGGGCGAGCTGACCCAGGTCATGTACGAGTTCAAGAACGTGCAGGACCGCACGATGGCCGCCCAGGCTATCCCGAGCTATGCGCCCATGCAGGCGAGTGCGCATTTCAATAAGCTGGAGTGCTTCTGCTTCAACGAGTACACGCTGAAGCCGGGCGAAAGCAAGCAGTGGCCGGTCGTGTTCGTCATCGACCCCAAGCTGCCCAAGGATGTAAAGACCATCACCCTGTCCTACACCTTCTTCGAGGTGGCGGGCAAGGGCGGTGTGAAGTTGGGCCAGGCGCCCAAGGCTACGGGAGCGGCGCTGTGAGCGAAGCCGGCAAGGATCTGAAGGAAGCCGTGGGCCGCAAGGCCTCGTTCGCCCAGACGATCTCGGCCGTGGCCTGGAGTTTTTTCGGTGTGCGCCGGGGCAAGGACCATGAGAGAGACATGGCCAAGCTCAACCCGGTGCATGTATTGATCGCGGGCGTGCTTGGCGCCGCCCTGTTTGTATTGGTGCTGGTGCTGTTGGTCCGTTGGGTCATCAGCAGTGGCGTGGCCGGGGCCTGAGGGCCCGCGCCGCAACAGAGTTCAGAACGAGCGAGTACTAGGAGAACAACATGTCGGCAGCGACTACCCCGGGCAAGACCCCGTACTACTTCGTCCCGGCGCCTTCACGGCATCCGGTGATGGCCGCGATCGGCCTGTTCTTCGTCATCCTCGGCGCCGGCCAGTGGGTCAACGGCCATGGTTGGGGCATGTACTCGCTGTTCGGTGGCCTGGCCTTCTGGGCCTTCGTGCTGCAGCAATGGTTCCGCCAGGCCATCGGCGAGAGCGAGGGCGGCCTGTACAGCGATCGCATCGATGTTTCGTTCCGCTGGAGCATGGGCTGGTTCATCTTCTCGGAGGTGATGTTCTTCGCCGCCTTCTTCGGGGCCTTGTTCTGGTCGCGCCTGTACTCGGTGCCGGTGCTGGGCAGCCTTGAGAACGCGCTGCTGTGGCCCGACTTCAAGGCCATCTGGCCGAGCACGGCGCCCGGCTTTACCGCTGCGCCCGCCGGCACCGTCGAAGCCTTCAGCACCATGGGTCCCTGGCCCATCCCGACGATCAATACGGCACTGCTGCTGACCTCCGGTGTCACGCTGACGATTGCCCACCACGCGCTGATCGCCGGCAACCGCGGCAAGACCATTCTTTGGATGTGGATCACCGTGCTGCTGGGCGCGACCTTCGTCGGCTTCCAGGCCTATGAATACCACCATGCCTACACCGAGCTCAACCTGAAGCTGAACTCCGGCATCTACGGCTCGACCTTCTTCATGCTGACCGGCTTCCACGGCTTCCACGTCTGCGTGGGCGCGCTGATGCTTCTGTTCATCACCATCCGCCTGATGAAGGGCCACTTCACGCCCGAGCGCCACTTCGGCTTCGAAGGCGCCGCCTGGTACTGGCACTTCGTGGACGTGGTGTGGCTGGGCCTGTACGTCATCGTCTACTGGCTGTGACGGCGCTGTGCCCACAATGAGAAAGCGCCGCAGCAGCGGCGCTTTTTTGTTGCTGAAGCTCAGGATTTCACCGGCAGTCCGGTCGGCTGTATCCAACCCATCTTCCAGCTCAGCAGGATGATCAGGAACAGCGTCACCGACACGGCGACCCGCACCGCCAGCGCACGGGCCATGTTGGGGCTTTTCTTGTTGCCGCCTTTGCGCAGCATGAAGAAGCCGGCCGCGCCGAGCGCGCCAAGGATGCCGATGAAGGCGATCAGGATCACGAATTTCATGGTGTCGAATTATCCGCCCCGGGGTTTTGCATGACCGGCAAGCGCTGGCTGGTGCTGCTGGCGGCCCTGCTGGGCGCGGCGCTGACAGCGCGGCTTGGTGTCTGGCAGCTCGACCGTGCCGCGCAGAAGATCGCGCTGCAAGCGGCCATCGAGGCCGAGGCCGGCAAGCCGGCGCTCACCCAGGCCGAATTGGGCGGCGAAGGCCAACTGCACCGCCGTGTGGCCCTGCGTGGCACCTGGATGGCCGAACGCACGATCTGGCTGGACAACCGGCCCATGGACGGCCGCACGGGCTTCTTCGTCGTCACGCCGCTGCGCCTGGCGGGCCGCGACGACGCCGTCCTGGTACAGCGCGGCTGGGCGCCGCGCAATCAACTCGACCGCCAGCAGCTGCCCCCATTGCCCACGCAGCCCGGCGAGGTTGCCGTCGAAGGGCGGCTGGCGGCGTCGCCCTCCCGGCTTTATGAGCTGGGCGAGGGGTCGGCCGGCACGATCCGGCAAAATCTCGACCCTGCGGCCTTCGCCGTCGAGTCCGGCCTGACGCTGCTGCCGCTGACCGTCGTGCAGACTGCCGGGGATACGCCCGACGACACGTTGCTGCGCCATTGGCCAGCGCCCGACCTCGGCCTGCAAAAACACTATGGCTATGCCTTTCAATGGTTCGCGCTCTGCGCGTTGATCGTCGGTCTCTATGTCTGGTTCCAACTCATCCGCCCCCGGCTCCGCCACCAGCAGTCCTGAACCGCTGACCTTCGCGGTGCACAGCCTGCCCGATCCGCGCACGACGGGGCAGCAGCGCGTCGGCCGCTGGAAGATGCTGCTGGTGCTGGCCATGTGCGCGGCGCCGGTCGTCGCCTCCTACTTCACCTTCTACGTCGTCAAGCCCAGCGGCTCGGCCTATGGCGAACTGATCGCGCCGACCATCGACATGCCTGCCGACCTGTCGCTGACCGACCTGCAGGGCCGGGCGGTCGCCCCGGCTTCCTTGCGCGGCCAGTGGCTGCTGGCCGTCGTGCACGGGTCCGACTGCCCGGCCGCCTGCGAGCGCCAGCTCTTCGTGCAGCGCCAGCTGCGCGAGATGTTGGGCAAGGAGCGGGCGCGTGTGGACAAGCTCTGGCTCATTCCCGATACCGGCACGCCGCGTCCCGAAGTGATGGCTGCCGTCAGCCAGAAGGGCGCCGAAGTCACCATGCTGCGCGTGCCCAAGGACCGGTTGGACGCCTGGCTCAAACCCGCCCCGGGCAAGGCGCTGGCTGACCATTTCTACATCGTCGACCCCATGGGCAACTGGATGGAGCGCGCGCCTGCCGAGCCCGAGCCCAAGAAGCTCAAGGCCGACCTCGACAAGCTGCTGCGTGCCAGCGCCAGCTGGGACACGGCAGGCCGATGATCGACAGCTTGCTCCCGCTGGGCCAGGTGGCTGCCATTGGTGGTGCCGTGGCCATCGGCCCGCTGCTCTGGTGGCGCCAGCGCTCGCGCGAGAGCACGCCAGCGGGGCGTCTGCGCGCGCTGACCCTGCTGACGCTGTTCCTGACCTTCGACCTCATCGTTTTCGGTGCCTTCACGCGCCTGACCGACTCCGGCCTGGGCTGCCCGGACTGGCCAGGTTGCTACAGCGCCGCCAGCCCGGCCGGCGCCCACGCCCATATCGAGGCCGCCCAGACCGCGATGCCAACAGGCCCCGTCACGCACGGCAAGGCCTGGATCGAGATGGTTCACCGCTACCTGGCCAGCGGCGTGGGCCTGCTCATCCTGGTCATGGCCGTGCTGAGTTGGCGGCTGAAGCGTCGCAGCGCCGAGAGCGCGCCGTCGCCCTGGCTGCCGACGCTGACACTGGCCTGGGTCTGCGTGCAGGGTGGCTTCGGCGCGCTGACGGTCACGATGAAGCTCTTTCCGGCCATCGTCACGCTGCACCTGCTGCTCGGCATGGGCCTGCTGATGCTGCTGGCCTGGCAGCACGAGGCCTACCAGCCGCAGCCGGTCGCGGCGCCGTTGGCGTTGCGCCGTGCGGTCGCCGTCGTCTTCGTGCTCGCACTTGTCCAGGTTGCCCTTGGCGGCTGGGTCAGCACGAATTACGCCGTGCTGGCTTGCGATGAGTTCCCCACTTGCCACGGCGGCCAGTGGTGGCCGCATCTGGACTTTGCTCAGGGCTTCCAGCTCTGGCGGGAACTGGGCCAGCGTGCCGACGGCGGCTGGCTGGGTTTCGAGGCGCTGGCTGCCATCCACATGGCCCACCGCATCGGCGCGGCCGTCGTCTTCGCCGCCATCCTCTCGCTCGCCTGGGCCTTGCGTCGGCATGCACCAAGCTGGTCGCGCTGGCTGCTGGCCGCCGCCGGCTGGCAGCTCGCCTCGGGCCTGTCCAACGTCGTGCTCGACTGGCCTATCGTGGCCGCCCTGGCCCACACCGCAGGCGCCGCCATGCTGCTGGCCTTGCTCATCACCTTGCTCGCTCGCCTGAGATGAAACGACCCCTCGCCCAGTCTTGCCCTGCTGAACGCGGACAAGCCCAGTCGGTCCCCCGCGGGGACGGCGATGCTTGCCGGATTGACCGGCAAGCACATCGCCTCACGGGCCGGCTAGGGAGCGGCCCGGCGCTCGGCCCGAAAACCGTCAGAGTTACGGACAACTGATATGGCTTCCACGTCCACCGCCAGTGCCTTCGTGCACAGCCCGCGCTGGCAGCAGTTCTACCAGCTGACCAAGCCGCGTGTCGTCCAGCTCATCGTCTTCTGCGCCGCCATCGGCATGGCCCTGGCCGTGCCCGGCATGCCGTCGCTGCAACAGGCCCTGACCATGCTTGCCGCCGTCGCCGGCATCTGGCTGGTGGCCGGCGCCGCCGCAGCCTTCAACTGCCTCATCGAGGACGGCATCGACGCGCGCATGAAGCGCACCGCCTGGCGCGCCACGGCCAAGGGCGAGCTCAGCCGTACGCAGACCCTGACCTTCTCGGCCCTGCTGTGCGCGGCCGGCATGGCGCTGCTGGGCTTTTACGTCAATGTGCTGACGATGTGGCTGACCTTCGCCACCTTCATCGGCTACGCCGTCATCTACACCGTCATCCTGAAGCCGATGACGCCGCAGAACATCGTCATCGGCGGCGCCTCGGGTGCCATGCCGCCGGTGCTGGGCTGGGCCGCCTTGCGTGGCGACCTCGGCCCTGAGCCCTGGCTGCTGTGCTTGATCATCTTCCTGTGGACGCCGCCGCACTTCTGGGCGCTGGCCCTGTACCGCGCCGAAGACTACGCGCGTGCCGGCCTGCCCATGCTGCCGGTCACGCACGGCAACGACTACACGCGGCTGCAGATCCTGCTCTACACCTGGGTGCTGTTCGCGGCCACGCTGCTGCCCTTCCTGACCGGCATGAGTGGCTGGTTCTACCTCGCCAGCGCCGTCGCACTCGGCCTGGGCTTCTGCGGCTATGCCTTCCGGCTGTGGCGCTCATATTCGGAGATGCTGGCAAGGCGGACCTTCTGGTTCTCCATCTGGCATCTGTCGCTGCTTTTTGCGGCCTTGTTGATCGACCACTACATCGCATGAACACCCGCCGCTTTGCGCTGGCCGCGCTGACCGCCTTGGCTCTTGCTGGTTGCCAGAAGGCCGGGTCCGACAAGCCCGCCTTCAAGGGCATCGACCTGACCGGCGCCGAGTACGCCCGCACGCTGAACCTGACCGACCAGGACGGCCGGGCCCGCTCGCTGGCCGACTTCAAGGGCAAGGTGCTGGTGGTCTTCTTCGGCTACACCCAATGCCCCGACGTCTGCCCGACGACGATGGCCGAGGTGGCCGAAGTCAAGCGCAGCCTGGGCGCGGACGGCGACAAGGTGCAGGGCATCTTCGTCACCGTCGACCCGGAGCGCGATACGGCGCAGCTGCTCAAGGCCTATCTGGCCAGCTTCGACCCCAGCTTTGTCGGCCTGCGTGGCAGCGAGGAGCAGACGAAGGCCGCGGCCAAGGAGTTCAAGGTCTTCTACGCCAAGGCGCCGGGCAAGACACCCGAGACCTACACGATGGACCATACGGCGGCTAGCTTCATCTTCGACACCGAAGGCCGCGTGCGCGTCTATGCGCGCTACGGCTCGGGCGCCCAGCCGCTGGCGGACGACATCAGGCTGCTGCTGGCCGAAGCCAAAAAGTAGAAAAGGCCCCGAGGGGCCTTTTGCTTGGAGCGGAAGAGGGTCAATCAGGCCGCTTCGGTCAGCGCCTTCTTCATCTTCTTCATCGCCGCCACCTCGATCTGGCGGATGCGCTCGGCGGACACGCCGTATTCGGCAGCCAGCTCGTGCAGCGTCATGCCGCCCGACGAGTCGTCGTTCACCTTCAGCCAGCGCTCCTCGACGATGCGACGGCTGCGCGGGTCCAGCACGTCCAGCGCGCGGTGGATGCCGTCGCCGGCGAGTTCGTCGCGCGAGCGGGCCTCGATGACACGGGTCGGCTCGTGGCTGTCGTCGGCCAGGTAGGCGATGGGCGCGAAGGTCTCGCCTTCGTCGTCGGTCTGAGGCTCCAACGCCACATCGCCACCCGACATGCGGGTTTCCATCTCCAGCACTTCTTCGCGCTTGACGTTCAGCGTGCTGGCGACATGGGCCAGTTCGGCCTCGGTGAGCGTGTTGCGATGCGTCTGGCCGTCGGCCTGGTCGGCCTTCATCTGGTGCTTCATCGAGCGCAGGTTGAAGAACAGCTTGCGCTGGGCCTTGGTCGTCGCGACCTTGACCATGCGCCAATTCTTCAGGATGTACTCGTGGATCTCGGCCTTGATCCAGTGCATGGCATAGCTCACCAGGCGCACGCCCTGGTCGGGGTCGAAGCGCTTGACGGCCTTCATCAGGCCGACATTGCCTTCCTGGATCAGGTCGCCCTGCGGCAGGCCATAGCCCATGTACTGGCGGGAGATGGCCACCACCAGGCGCAGATGCGACAGCACCATGCGGCCGGCGGCTTCCAGGTCGCCCTTGTCGCGCAGGCTGCGCGCGGCGGAACCTTCTTCCTCGGCCGTCAGCAGCGGCAGGCGGTTGACGGCGGAGATGTATGCGTCCAGATTGCCCAGCGAGGGCACCATGGCCCAGGGGTCGCGGACGGCAATGGCAGAAGAGGCGGACATCGTCATGAATCCTTGCTAAACCGCGGCGCGGAATGCCGCGGTGAATAAGATATTAGCACTCTGGTTTGGAGAGTGCTAAGTCAGTTCGTGACGCTGCTGGAATGCAATGTTTCCAACGGTGAAACAGTCAGCAATCGCTAACTTCCATCAGTCGACCAAGCCGAAATCCGGGCTTTTGATCATCGCCTCGATGTCCAGCAGGATCAGCATGCGCTCGCCGAGCTTGCCCAGGCCGGTGATAAAGCGTGCGTCCAGCGCCGCGGCCACTTCTGGGCGGGGCTTGATCTCGTCGGCGCTGAGCTCCAGCACGTCAGACACCGAATCGACGACGACGCCGACGACGCGGCCGGCCACGTTGAGCACGATGACGACGGTGAAGGCGTTGTATTCACCGGCCTGGCCGAGGCGGATGCGCAGGTCCACGATGGGCACGATGACGCCGCGCAGGTTGACGACGCCCTTGACGAAGGCCGGCGCGTTGGCAACGCGGGTGGGCGGCTCGTAGGAGCGGATTTCCTGCACGCGCAGGATGTCCAGGCCGTATTCCTCCGCGCCGATGCGGAAGGTCAGGAACTGGCGGCCATTGGTGCGTGCCAGGGCCTGCACGGCCTGGGCACCGGTGCTGGGAACGAGGTCGGTGGAACTCATCGGGCGCTGATGCGTGTTGGGGGCTGGGCCCTCATTCTGCCCCCGCCGCACCGCCGCCCGCCGCCAACAATTCGTCGACCAGGGCGAGCAATTCACGCACGTCCAGCGGCTTGGTCAGATAGTGCTGGGCGCCCGCCACCTCGGCGGCGGCGATCTGCTCGGGCTGGGCATTGGCCGACACGACGACGACGGGGGGGAGCGGCTGGCCCAGGTCGCGCATGCGGCTCAGCAGCGTCAGGCCGTCGCCGTCGGGCAACTGCCAGTCCAGCAGCAGCAGGGCCGGCGGGCGCTCGCGCAGGGCGCGCAGGCCGGCTTCCACGGTCGGCGCCACTTCCAGCTCGATGCCGGGCCGCTGGTCCAGGATGCCGCGCATGACTTCGGCATTGAGTGTGTTGTCTTCCACGTAGAGCACGCGCCGCTGAGGGCTGGGGCGCGGGCTGGTGGGTTCTTGCAGGGCCGTCTCCTGGGGCAGTGCAGCGGCCGCGCCGCTGGCCGGCAGCCTCAGCACGAAGCAGGCGCCGGGGCCGTCCTGCGCTTCGGCGCGCAGGCTGCCGCCCATCATCTCGGCCAGGCGCTGGCTGATGACCAGGCCGATACCCGTGCCCGGCAGGCCGCTGCGCTCGCGGCCGAGGCGGTTGAACGGTTGGAAGAGAGCGGCGCGCTGCTCCGGCGTGAGCCCCATGCCGGTATCGCGAACGGCGATCTCGACCCAGCCCGGCTCGGGGCAGGCCGCCTCAACGCTGACGCTGCCACCCGGTCGGTTGTACTTGACCGCGTTGCTGAGCAGATTGGTCAGGATCTGCGTGACCCGCGTCGGGTCGCCCACCAGCCGCACGGCCGACGGGTCGACGCGCTGGCTGATGGCCAGGCCGCGCTCTGTCGCCTGGCCCTGCACGAGTGCCAGTGCGCGGGCCAGCAGCGGCGGCAGTTCCAGCAACACAGGCTCCAGGCGCAGTGAGCCGGCCTCGATGCGCGACAGATCCAGCGTGTCGTTGATCATCTCCAACAGATGCCAGCCCGCCTGGGCGATCTGCTGGGCGCGTGCGCGCTGGCCGGGCGCGAGCGGTTCACCCGCGTCCATCTGCATCAACTGCGTGAAGCCGAGGATGGCGTTCATCGGCGTGCGCAGCTCATGGCTCATGCGCGACAGGAACTCGCTCTTCGCCTGGTTGGCCGCCTCGGCGGCCTCGCGGGCACGGTCCAGTTCCTCGATGCGCAATTGATCGGTGATGTCCTCGATGATGCCCACCAGCCGGTGCGGCCGGCCGTCCGCGCCACGCAGCAGGCTGACCAGCACGCGGGCGTGGGCGATGCTGCCATCGGGACGGATATAGCGTTTCAGGCGGCGGTAGAACGGGATCTCGCCGCGCATCAGCTGGCGTGCCAGGCGGATGTCCTCACGGCGGTCATCAGCATGGGTCACGTCGATGGAGCGCTTGGCCGCCAGCGCCTCGGCCGTGTAGCCGACCAGGTGGCAGAAATGGGCATTGACCTCCTGGAAGCCGCCGTTGAGGTCGGTGAAGGCGATGCCGATGGGCGCGGTCTCGAAGATGCTGTGAAAGCGCTGCTCGCTCTGGCTCAGCGCGCGCTCGCCCTGGGCGCGGTTGGCGACCTCGCGCTCCAGCGCGGCTGTGCGTTCCTGCACCAGCGCCTCGACATGCTGAGTGCGGCCCGACATCAGCAGCAGCAGCGCGCCCACCATGGCCGTGGCCAGCAGGCCGACGAGGGCGAAGGCCCAGCTGCGCCCCGGCGCTTGCACCAGGCCGGGCAGGTCATAGATGCGAATCTCCCATGGCCGGCCGCCGAACTCCAGCGGCATCTTGACCAGGGGCAGGTCGGCGCCCCCGCGTTGCACGGCCTCGCAGCCCAGGCGCCCACCCAGTCGCGGATAGAGCGCGCCGCGCTCCAGGTCGACGAGACAGGCGCCGAGATGCTCGGGCCAGTTGGCCGCCAGGCGCGACAGCAGCAGGTCGGGCCGCAGTGTGGCGAAGACGACGCCGTCCAGCGCCTGTTCGCTGGGCCCCGCCTGGCCCCGGTAGAGGGGCTGATAGACGACGACGCCGACCGCGGCCTCCTTGTCCTGCGACAGCTGGAAGGCCGCCGACGCCACCGGTTTCCCCAGCGCAGCGGCGCGCTCGATAGCCGCGCGCGCGCCGGGGATGGTGCGCACGTTCACACCCAGCGCACCGGCATTGCGCGACAGCGGTTCAATGAGGCGGATGGCCAGCATGTCCTCGTCCGCCGGTGGGCGCAGGTCGCCGGCACGCAGCCGGTCGCGCGCCTGGTAGCCGCCGGGAAAGGCATCGGCCGCGGCAGCCGCGTTGAAGCGGTCTACATCGGCACGCGCAACGCGCAGCGTCAGGCCCAGCGCAATCAACGGGCTCTCCTCGGTCAGAAAGCCGCTCGTCGCTTGGGCGAACTCCGCGCGCGTCGGCCTTGGCTTGACCTTGACGAGGCCGTGCACGCCCTCCAGTGCCAGCAGCGGCTCGCGCAGCCGGCCGGCCAGGTCCTGGGCGGCGCTGGTCGCGTCGCGCGTGAAGTCGGCGCGGTTGCGCTGGCGGTCCCATTCCATCGTGACGGCCACGCCCAGGCCCACGAGCAGCGTGGTCAGCAGCATCGGCAGGCCGACGCTGAAGCGCCGCGTTGCCCAGGCCGAACGCGGCTGGCCGATCAGGGCCAGGGTGATCGGCGTGGCGATGAGCACGCCCATCAGGTCGCCGGTCCACCAGATCGTCCAGACCAGGCCCATCTGCGCGGTGGCTATGACGCCGAAGGCCTTCAGCACCAAGCTCGCGCAAGTTGGGCTGACGACGCCCGCCAGCGCCGCCGCGAACAGATAGCCGGCGATCTCGCGCGGCGAGGCCAGCACCAGCGGCCGGCCGCACCAGCGCCGCATCAGCAGCGTGCCGGCCACCGCCTGGGCGGCGGCACCCAGGCCGATGCCCAGGGCCAGCGGCAGCACGCCGCTGAGTTCGTTCATCGTCGTGGCTTGCACGATGAAGGACCCGAGGGCCACGGCCGGCGTGTAGCGCAGGCCCCAGACCAGCAGCACGGCCAGGCCCCAGCCGGCCGCGGGGTAGATGGGCGCGACCTGGTAGGGCGGCAGCACCATCAGCAGGCCCAGCCGCGCCAGCACGTAATAGACGGCGACGATGGCCGCCGACAGCGCCAGGTAGCGGCCCACGGCGCGGGCGCTCAGCGGGCGCATGGCCTTCATTCGGCCTGGGCCTCCCTCAGCGTCTGCACGACGGGCCGCTGCAGCACGCCGCGCAGGCTCCACCAGCCGGCGCTCCAGGCCAGCAGTGCGCCGCAGGCCGCGCCAACCAGCGGCACCCAGGGTTTGATGTGCCAGTCGAACTCGAAGACGAAGCGCGCCAGCAGGGCCGCCAGCACCAGCGCCACGGTGCCGGCCAGGAAGCCGGCCAGGGCGCCGACACCCAGCAATTCGGCGCGCTGCACCTGGGCCAGCAGCGACGACGGCGCGCCCAGCGCCCGCATCAGCGCGAACTCACGCGTACGCGCCTCGCGCGTGCTGCCCACGGCTGCCAGCAGCACGACCAAGCCGGTCGCCAGCGTGAAGCCGAACAGGAACTGCACGGCCTGGATGACCTGGTCCAGCACACCCTGCACTTGGTTGAGCTGGGCCGACACGTCGATGACCGTCAGGTTGGGGAACTGGCGCGCCAGCTCCCGGTCCAGCCTGGTGGCCGGCGGGCTGCGGTAGGCGGCGATCTGCGTGGATGGCAGCTCGGGCAGTTCGGCCTTCTCGAACAGCACGAAGAAGTTGACCCGCATGGACGACCAGTCGACTTTGCGCAGGTTGGTGATGCGCCCCTGCACGGGCTGGCCGGCGATGTCGAAGGCCAGCGTGTCGCCGAGCTTCAGGCCGAGCGTCTGCGCCAGGCCTTCCTCGACGCTCAGGCCGGTCTCATCGGGCTTGGCATCACCCCAGCGGCCGCTGGTGATCTGGTTGTGGGCCGGCTTGTCGGCCGTGTGGCTGAGGTTGAACTCGCGCTCGGCCAGGCGCTGGGCGCGTTCCTCGGCAAAGCGCTTGGCCTGCACGGGCTCGCCGTTGATCGCCGTCAGGCGGCCGCGGATCATCGGGTACCAGTCGTAGTCCTTCACGCCGGCGTCCGTCAGCGTCTTGCGAAAGGCAGTCGCCTGGTCGGGCTGGATGTTGATGACGAAGCGGTCCGGTGCGGCAGCCGGCGTCGCGCGGCGCCAGCTGTCGATCAGGTCGGTGCGCAGCAGCACCAGCAGCGCCAGCGCCAGCAGGCCAACCGCAAGCGACGACACCTGCATGACTGCAAAGCCCGGCCGCGCCGCGACCTGGCGTGTCGCCAGCAGCAGCCAGCGCGGCACGCCGGCACCGCTGACATTGACCGGCACCAGTCGGCGCAGCAGCCAGACCGCGGCCCAGGCCAGCAGCGCGAACAGCAGCACCGCAGCGGCAAAGCCCGCCGCAGCGATGGCGCCGAGTTTCATGTCGCCCGCCAGCACGACGAGGATGGCCGCGAGGCCCGCCACACCCGCGCCGAGCACCAGCAGCGAGCCGGCCTTGGGCGCGCCGAGGTCGCGGCGGATGACGCGCAGCGGCGGCACGGCCGCGAGCTGCAGCACCGGCGGCAGACCGAAGCCCAACAACAGCGACAGGCCCAGGCCCAGGCCCAGCAGGGCCGGCCAGATGCTGGGCGGTGGCAGGTCGACGTCGATCAGCCCGGCCAGCAGCGACACGAAGACCTGGTGAAGGGCCAGGCCGCCCAGCACGCCGACGGCGCTGGCGCTCAGGCCTGCGAGCAGGAACTCCATGCCGTACGCCCAGGCGATGCGGCGCTGGGGCTGGCCGAGCACCCGCAGCATGGCGCAATCGTCCAGATGGCGGGCCGCGAAGTCGCGCGCGGCCAGTGCCACGGCGACGGCTGCCAGCAGGGCCGACAGCATCGCCACCAGGCGCAGGAAGCGGGCCGCGCGGTCCAGCGTCTGGCGCATCTCGGGGCGGCCGGACTCCAACGACTCCAGGCGCACGCCGCGCAGCTTGTCCTTCTCGACGAGTTGCTCGGCGCCGGCCACGAAGCGGCCGACGGCGCCCGGTGCAGCGCCCGGGCCGGGCACGACCGCCATGCGGTAGGTGAGGCGGCTGGCGGGCTGCACGAGATGGGTGGCGGCGAGGTCGGCCTCGGCCAGCATGACGCGCGGCGCGAAGCTCATGAACCCGGCGCCGCGGTCGGGCTCGGTCTCGATCAGCGCAGCGAGCTTCAGCTTCGCGTCACCGAGCAGCAGCGTGTCGCCGAGCTTCAGCCCCAGGCCATCGGCGACGGCCGGGTCGACCCAGATCTCGCCGACGGCTGGCGAACCGCTGCGCCCGGGCAGGGCCTCGCGCAGCTTGATGCTGCCGCGCAGCGGATAGCCGGCACTCACCGCCTTCACCGCCACCAATCGGCTCTCGCCGCCATGGGCCTCGTCGCTGCGCGCCATGCTGGGGAAGGTGGCCGTGCGCACGGTGGTCAGATTCTGAGCGGCGGCCAGGTCGACGAGGGCAGGGGCCGTGGGCTGGTCACTGGCAACGACGGCATCGCCGCCAAGCAGCTTGGCGGCGTCGCGACGCAGGCCCTGGTCGAGGCGGTCGGACAGGAAGGCCACGGCGCACAGGGCGGCGACCGCGAGAGCCACGGCCAGCATCAGCAGGCGCAATTCACCGGCCCGCCAGTCCCGCAGCAACTGGCGCCAGGCAATCAGCAAAGTGGCAGGCGGACGCTGGGCGGGCGAGGCAGGGGACGACATGCGCGCGACTGTAGCCGCGCGGGGCCGGATCAATGCGTGTCGGTCGCTGCCAATGTGGCGCGCGTCGTGTCTCGCCAGGCCGGCTCGGCGGCGTCCGCGCGCTGCACGGCCCGCTCGGCCGCCACGCGGGCGCCGGAGCGGTCGCCAGCGTCCAGGCGCAGGCGCGCGAGGTTGTTCCAGGCCACGGCGCTGTCATGCTTGAGCGTGACGGCCTCGAAGGCGGCGCGCGCGCCGATGAGGTCGCCGGCTGCGTGGCGGGTGTTGCCCAGGCCGATGCCGGCCAGCAGGTTGCCGGGCCAGCGCGCCAGCAGGGTCTCGTAGGCGAGGGCGGCACGGGTCGGTGGCGCGGCGCGTTCGAAACCGAGGGCGGCGTCCTGGGCTTCGGCCTCGCGAGCCGTTGCGGGCAGGCGATCCGGCGGCAGCACGGCAATGGCCCAGTGGCCGCCGCGGGCCCAGGTGTACTCGAAGGTGCGCAGTGCCAGCCGCTCGCGCGGCGTGGCGCCGCTGCGCAGCAGCAATTCGCGGCGGTCGAGGTCGTAGCCGACGACGACGGCGTAGTGCCAACGCGGCAGCCAGGCCAGGCCGAGGTTTTGCAGCACGACGACGGCGTGCCCCGCGGCGACCTCTTGCAGCACAGCCCGCAATTCACCAGGCAGGCGGGTCGCGACAGCTCCCCGGCGTCGCGCGCCGCCGAGCATGTCGAGCTGCAGGCTGCCGCCGCGCGAGGGCAGGAAGACGGCATCGGCCATGGCGTCCGGGTCAGCGGGCAGGCCGACGTCGGCAAGCACCGTCGCCAGGGCGGCCGGCCCGCATTGGTCGCGTGTCTGCGCGAAGAAGGGCACTGCGGCGAGCTCAACCTGCGACGCCAGTTCCGGTGGCGGTTCGGCCAGCAGCGCGGCCGTCTGGGGTGGCGTGAAGAAGGACGCGCAGCCGCTCAGCAGCAGCGCGCCGGTGACCGCGACAAGCCGTGGGATCAACGCACTGAGCGCGTGAACGGGAAGACCTTGGTCAGGCCCAGGATGTCGGTCACCAGCAGGACGATAAAAATGGTGAAGAGCACGCCGACAACGTCGCTGCTGCCGGCAGGCGCCTGGTCGATTTGGGTCAGCATCTGCTGAGCCTCGGCATCGGTCAGCGCATCGACGCGGGCACGCATCTCATCGGCCGAGACACCGCGCGCCTGCAGCATGGCGGCGAGGTCGGCACGGTCCAGTACGGCCCGCAACCGGGCATGGGCTTCGCTGTACGCAACGGCCTGGGTGGCTGCGGCGGCTTGCTCGGTGCTGATCAGCGCGGTCGGCGCGGCCTGCGCCATGCCGCTGAAGATCAGGGACGAGATCAGGACGGAAGTGAGGATGCGCCGGGCTTGGTTCTTCATGGAAGTCTCCTGCTTGGGGAGGCGGTTGTGGGTGCGGCATGCTAGGGCAGCCCTCGCCACGCCGGCCGCGCAACCACCATGTCGCGGCCTTGTCCTACACGCCGGATCGAGCTTTTTGGATCACGCAAACGCGCGGCCCATTGCGGGTTTAGCGAGGCCGAGGAATCGGCCCAGCCTATTCCGATCATTCCCAGCTGCCTCATGGCGTGCTTTCAAACATGACCTCGACCTTCCTGGTCTGAGGCCTTAGTCACGTAAACTCGCGGCCCATTGCGGGTGTAGTTCAATGGTAGAACTTCAGCTTCCCAAGCTGACTACGTGGGTTCGATTCCCATCACCCGCTCCAAATGCAGACGGCCCCTTCACGGGGCCGTTGGCATTTGGGGTGAGGGCTTGGGATGAGAACCCACCCGGGTTCGCTCAAGGACAGCCAGTGGCTGTCCTTGGACGGCGCCGTGCGCCGGGCCGAGTACCAGCGAGGCCGAGGAATCGGCCCGACCGATTCCTCGCATTCCGAGCATTCCTTTCCGCCGCCCATCACCCCTCCACCCAACTCACCCGCCCCCTTCCCGCCGCCTTCGCCAGATACAACGCCTTGTCCGCCGCCTCGACGAGCCCCTGGGCCTGCGACCCCGCCGACACCCCCAGGCTGATCGTCACGCAACCTTCCACCCCCGGATGCGGCAAGGACTGGGCCCTCACCGTGTCCTCCATCAACTGCGCCACCCCGATCGCCCCTGCCAGATCGGTGTCCGGCAGCAGGCAGACGAACTCCTCTCCGCCGTAGCGCGCCAACAAATCAGTCGGCCGCCGCAGGCAAGCGCGCAATGCCCCCGCCACACGTCGCAGGCAGTCATCCCCCGCCAGATGCCCCAGCGCATCGTTGTAGCGCTTGAAGTGGTCGACATCGGCCAGCACGATGGCCAGCGGCGAGCGCGAGCGCTGCGCACGCCGCGCCTCGGCGATGAAGCGCTCGTCGAAATGCCGGCGGTTGTGCACGCCGGTCAGCCCGTCGATGAAGGCGAGCTCGCGCAAAAGGTCCGACTGGGCTTTCAAGGTCAGCTGTGTCCGCACCCGCGCCCGCACGACGGTGGGGTTGAAGGGCTTGGTGATGAAGTCGGCCGCACCTGCGTCCAGCGCGCGGGTCTCGTCCTCGGGCTGGTCCTGCGCGGTCACGAAGATGACAGCGATGCTGCGCAGCAGCGGGTCAGCCTTGAGTTCGGCACACAGCTGGTGTCCGTCCATGCCGGGCATCTGAACGTCCAGCAGCACGAGGTCGGGCAGGCGGTCGCGGCACAGCTGCAGGGCGCGGGCGCCGTCGGTGGCCATCAGCACCTGGCAGTCGCTGGCGAAGACGCGGTGCAGGGCCTGGATGTTGACCGGCTGGTCGTCGACGATGAGCAGGCGCGGGCGGCGGCCGACAGGTGCGTGGCCAGGTGTCAGTGGCGCACGGTCGGGCAGGGAGAGCTGCATCATGTCGGGGCCTCCAGCGTCGTGCGCAGGCGGCGGCACAGCGTCAGTGCGGTGCCGAAGTCGAGGGCTTCCATGGCCGCATCGAGGGCAATCGTGGTGCCTTCATCGGTCTCCTGCCGCAGCCGCTCGCGCAGGCCCTGATGGAAATCGAGCGCAGCGAGGTCGGCGCCGTCGAGCAGTTCGGCGAGGGCGTCCACGCGCTGGGCGAGGCTGCCGGGCGTCGCAGGCCGCTGCTGTTCGGCGAGATCGTCATGCAGGGCTTGGCGGGCGTGCAGGTCGGCGGCGAGCCGGTCCAGCGCAGCAAGGTCGGCCTGGCGGCGCTCAAGAAAACGGCGGCGCCAGTCTTCGTCGGGCGCGGCGGCATGTTCTCCTTCGGCGGCCAGGGCAGCCAGTTCCCCCGCGCCCAGCATGGCGGCCAGCCCGCGGTAGCCATGCAGGCCGCGCGTGGCGGTGCGGCCGCCCTCGGCCAGGGCCCGGGCGAGCTTGCGATCCTGTTCGTGCAGGGCGGCCAGCGTGCGTTCAAACAGCTCGATGCGGCCGGACATGCGCGCGAGCGCCTCGGCCAGCGCGATGCCGGCACGGCCCGCGTCGGCCAGCAGGGCGGGGGGCAGGTCGGCGGCCGCGGTCCTGGGCGCCGTGGGCGCTGCGCCGCAGCGCCGGCTGATCACGGCGACCAGCACGTCGGGGTCGAAGGGCTTGCCGATGTGCTCGTCCATGCCAGCCTCCAGGCAGGCCTGGCGTTCGGCGTCCAGCGCGCCCGCCGTCATCGCGATGATGGGCAGGGTGAGGCCCAACTGGCGGCGGATCAGCCGCGTGGCCGTCGTGCCGTCCATGACGGGCATCTGCACGTCCATCAGCACGGCGTCAAAGCCGCGCCGCCCGCGGGTCTGGGCGAGCAGGGTCAGGGCCTGCTGGCCGTCGCCGGCCAGGCTGACCTGGGCGCCTTCCAGTTCAAGCAGTTCGCGTGTGACCTGCTGGTTGCCGGGGTTGTCCTCGACGACGAGGAGTTGCAGGCCGGCCAGGCGCTGCGGTGCCGGTTGGGGCGGCTCGCCGTCACTGCAGCGTGCCTGGATGGCCGCGCTGACGGCCTGGCTCAGCAGGGTGGCGGTGATGGGCTTGACGAGGAAGCCGTCGAGCAGGGCCTGCTCGGCCGCGCTGCGCTGGGCCAGGCGTTCGCGGTCGTAGCTGGTGACCATCAGGATCAGCGGCTCGGGGCCGAGGCGCTGGCGCAGGTGCACGGCGGTCTGCCAGCCATCCATGCCGGGCATGACCCAGTCGAGCAGCACGACCTCCGGCGTGCCGCTGGTGATCAGCTCCAAGGCCTCGGCGCCGCTGGCTGCCAGGCGCGCCGTCCAGCCCAGCGATTGGGCCAGCGTGCCGATGACCCGCCGCGCCTCGGCATGGTCGTCGATGACGAGGGCCTGCAGGGCCTGGCGCGGCGCCGGGGAGGGCTCCTCGGCAGGCAGCGGGAAGCTCAGCGTGAAGCTGAAGCGGCTGCCGCGGCCGGGCGTGCTTTCGAGGTGGATGTCCCCGCCCATCAGGCGCACCAGGCGGCGGCTGATGGCCAGGCCCAGGCCGGTGCCGCCGAAGCGCCGGGCCGTTGACGCCTCGGCCTGGGCGAAGCCCGAAAAGATGCGCTGCTGCTGCTCGGGCGCGATGCCGATGCCGGTGTCGCGCACCGAGAAGGCGAGCACGACGCTGCTGGCGTTCTGCGACACGAGCGAGATGCCGAGCACGACCTCGCCGGCCTGCGTGAACTTGAGGGCGTTGCCGGCCAGGTTGATGAGCACCTGCTGCAGGCGCAGTGCATCGGCGACCACGACCGGCGGCAGGGTGGGGTCGAGGTCGAACAGCAGTTCGAGTTCACGCTTGTCGACGTTGGCGGCCAGGATGACGGAGAGGTCGCGCAGCAACTCGTCCAGGCGTGTCGGGTGCGGGTCCAAGCCGAGATGGCCGGCCTCGATCTTGGAGAAGTCGAGGATGTCGTTGAGCAGGCCGAGCAGGCCACGCGCGGCGCCTTCACTCTTGACGGCGTAGTCACGCTGGCGGGCATCCAGTGGCGTCTTCTGCAGCAGCCGCAGCATGCCCAGCACGGCATTCATCGGCGTGCGGATCTCGTGGCTCATATTGGCCAGGAAGCGCGTCTTGGCTTGCGACGCGCGCTCGGCGGCGAGACGGGCCTGGGCCTGGGGCGTCAGGTCGAGGACCGTCAGCACGAGGCCACCATCGGGAAGGGGCGCTGTGCGGGCCTCGATGAGGCGCTCGCCGGTGCGGTAGGTCTCGAGGCGGTTGGCGCGCTGGTCGCGGCCCAGGGCCAGGGCCGCGTCGACCGCGGCGCGGGCCTGTTCGCCTTCGCCATAGTCGCCGCGCGCGGCGAAGAAGAGGATGAGGTCGTCGAAGCGCAGCGGCGGCTCTTCGAAGAGGGAGGCCGGCACATTGAGCAGGCGCTCGAACTCGGCGTTGTGCACGAGCAGGCGGCGTTCGGCGTCGAAGACGGCCAGGCCGCAGGGCAGGTGGGCGATGACCTCGCGGATCAGCGGGCTCGGCGTGCCGGGCGTGAAGCTCGCGGCTGCAGGACCGGCCTGAGGCTGGGCGTCACCGCCGGCTTGCATGTCCCACGCCATCACGCCCCCGAGCCGCTGCTGCCCGGCCAGCAATGCCGAGCGCTTCGAGTCTAGGGCGGCCCCGTCAGGGCGCCAGGCCGGGGTCGCTACAAGGAGTTACAGGTTTGCCCTAGTCGCGCACGATGCGGCCCGGCGCCGCCTGGGAAAGCGCCTGCGGGTTGTCGCGCAGCAGCTCGACGAGGGCGTCGATGTCGGTGCCGAGCACGGCGCGGTCGCGGCCATGCTTGAAACCCGCCTGGGCGTCGCCGCCTTCGGAGAGGAAGTTGTTGATGACGACGCGGTAGTTGCGCGCCGGATCGATCGGCTCGCCGTTGATGCGAGGGTCGACGAGTTGGGCGACGCCATCGGCCGCCGCGCGCCAGTGGTAGCGCAGCGTCGACGAGGGCTGCAGCATGCGCGGGGCCGCATCGGCCTTGGGCAACTGGCGTTGCAGGATGTCCAGCAGCTGCTGGCCGGTCAGCGTCACCGCGACGATGTCGTTGCCGAAGGGCTGGATGGCCAGCAGGTCGCTCATCGTCGTGGGCTTGCCGGGCTTCACGGCCAGATCGGCGCGGATGCCGCCCGGGTTCATGAAGGCCACGTCGGCCGGGCCCTGCTTGCGCGCAAAGGCGAGCTGGCTGTCCGCGATGAGGTTGCCGAGCGTGGAGTCGCCGTTGGGCTCCTTGGCGTTGCGCGAGGCGCCCTGCGTCAAGGTGGTGACCGGCTTGTTGCGGGCGGCTTCGGTCAGTGCGGCGGCTTGGGCCACCAAGGCGGCCAGTGCCGGGTTGGGCGCGTAGGCCGACTGCAGCACCGGGTGGTTGACGGCCTGGGCGTCAATCACGCGGCCGGCCGCGTCGAACTTGAGGTGGCTCTCGGTGATCCAGCCGCCATAGCTGCCGGCCTGCACGACGAGGCGGCCGTCGATCTTGCACGTGTAGGCCTGATGGGTGTGGCCGCCGATGATGATGGCGTAGGCGGGGTCCAGGCGCTTGGCGATATCCTGCACGCGGCCGGTCAGCGTCGGGCAGGCGTAGCTCGGGTCGTTGGCGCTGGCGTCCCTTCCTTGAACGCCACCCTCGTGCATGACGGCCACCAGCACTTGCGCGCCCTCCGCCTTGAGCTGGGGGACGAGCGCATTCAGCGTGTCGGCCTCGTCGGCGAAGCGGATGCCCTTGATCGCCCGGGCGACGATGACATGGGGCGTCTCCAGCGTCGCCACGCCCGCGATGGCGACCTTCAGCGCGCCAGCCTGTTTGATGACATGGCTGGGCAGCAGCGGCTTGCCGGTGTTTGCGTCCAGCACATTGGCGCCGAGATAGGGAAAGCCGGGGCCCTTGTAGCCCGGCCACAGGCAACCGCCCGCGCCGCATTCGCCGCGGGTCTGGCGCAGCAGCTCGGGCAGGCCGGCATCCAGCTCATGGTTGCCCAGGGCGCTGGCGGCGATGCCGAGCTGGGACATGGCGGTCAGCGTCGGTTCGTCGCGCAGCAGATTGGAGATCAGCGGCGAAGCGCCAATCAGGTCGCCGCCTGCCACAACCAGGGCATCGGGGTTCCTGGCCTTCAGCGCGGCCAGGGCCGTGGCCAGATACGCGGCGCCGCCGGCAGGCTGGGACTTGAGCGCGCCTGTGGCGTCGGGGAGGCGCGGCAGCAGCGGCGTGGGGTCGGCGGGCTGGATGTTGCCGTGGAAGTCGTTGATGGACAGCAGCGTCAGCTCTGTCGTGGCGGGCTGCTGCTGGGTGGCGCAGCCGGCGAGCACGGCGCCCAGCACGAGGCCGGCACCGAATCGGAAGGAATGGGTAAAGGCCATGGCGGAGCTGCTTGGAGGAGGCTGGGATCGTGGAGGTCGGTTTGTAGCGCGAGTTTGTCGCGGTTTCGCGACATCACGGGGTTCCAGCGCAAGGTTTACATTTCAGTAAAGAATGCACCATTGAGGTGCATTCAGGAAGCGAATTCGTGGCTTGGTTCCGCGATTCCCAAGTCAGCGGGCCCAAAAATGGGAGCAATGTCGCCGGCTGGCGACGCACTGTCACAGTGCTTCACGCCGGGCGCGGGTGTCTGAAACGGGCCACTTCTG
Source organism: Pelomonas sp. Root1217 (assembly GCF_001425705.1). GTDB lineage: Bacteria > Pseudomonadota > Gammaproteobacteria > Burkholderiales > Burkholderiaceae_C > Pelomonas. The sequence goes on from NZ_LMDC01000001.1 coordinate 67,554, forward strand.
ACTTACCCGTAAAGTTCTGTCACAGAAAGTCATGACAATTCCGCCACCGTTGCAGCCACGCCCTCTTCGGCGGCCGGGAAACGCAACCGCGGCAAGCGCTTGATGACGCTTCCGTGACGACTTTCGACACATCAGCAGCGTGCCTGCCGCGCGCACAACAGGAGTGATTGGGATGAGCAACAGGTTTGGGTCCGGATTCCCGCTGTCGGCGCTGTGCGCCGCCGTGGCCATCGTGGCCGCCGCGCCGGCAATGGCGCAGAACACGACGGCCGCCATTGGTGGCCAGGTGGTCGGCGCTGATGGCAAGCCGATGGGCGGCGCCACCGTCACCATCGTGCACCGTGAATCGGGCTCGACCAACACGCTGACGACCGACGCTGATGGCCGCTTCTCCGCTCGCGGGCTGCGCGTTGGCGGCCCTTACACGGTCACCGCTATCAAGGGCAGTGATCGCGAAGTTCAAAACGACATTTACCTGGCGCTGGCCGAAACGCTCAATCTGGAACTGCGCGTGCGCGGCGCCAATGTGCTGGAGACCGTCGTGACGACCGGCTCCGCCACCGGCGGTGCCGCCAAGTTCGACGGCAGCGCCATGGGCGCCGGTACCAGCATCGGCAAGCAGGAACTGGCCGCCTACGCGTCCATCTCGCGCAGCCTGCAGGACTACGCCCGCAACGACCCCCGCGTCGCCCAGTCCGACAAGGGCAACGGCGAAATCTCGGTCGCCGGCCAGAACGGCCGCTTCAACACCGTCACGGTCGACGGCGTGAAGGTCAATGACACCTTCGGTCTGGAACTGAACGGCCTGCCCACGCTGAAGCAGCCGATCTCCATCGACGCCATCCAGGCGGTGCAGGTCAACGTCTCCAACTACGACGTGACGCAGCAGGGCTACACCGGCGCCAACATCAACGCGGTGACCAAGTCCGGCACCAACGAGTTCACGGGCAGCGTCTACTACGTCTACCGTGACGAGAAACTGACCGGCGACCGCTATGACCGCGCCCGCAACGTCACCTTCCGTACGCCGGGCTTCTACGAAAAGATGTACGGCTTCACGGCCGGCGGCCCGATCATCAAGGACAAGCTGTTCTTCTTTGCCGGCTATGAGGAACTGCGCAGCAGCCGCTCCGCCCCGGCATTCGGCCCGATCGGCAGCGACAGCGTCAACGTCGGCATCACGCAGGCCCAGATCCAGTCGGCCATCGACCTGGCCAAGAGCAAATACAGCATGGACATCGGCAACCTGTCCTCGCCCAAGGGTGTCGAGCTGGTCGCCAAGGACACGCTGCTCAAGCTTGACTGGAACGTCAGCGACAACCACAAGGTCAACGTCCGCTACACCAAGTCCGAGGAAAGCAACCCGATCTTCCCGAACTTCACGGCCAACCAACTGTCGCTGTCATCCGACTGGTACACCCAGGTCAAGACGCTGGAGACCGTCGTCGGCCAGTGGTTTGGTGACTGGACCGACAGCTTCTCGACCGAGCTGAAGCTCTCGCAGCGCGACTACAAGAGCGATCCGAAGAACAACAGCGACCTGCCCCAGGTCGGCCTGATCTGGACGACCGCCGCGCCCTCTGGCACCGCCAGCGGCAACCGCACGCTGACCTTCGGCACCGAGCAGAGCCGCCACTTCAACAGCCTGCAGACCAAGACCTTCAACGGCTTCTTTGCCGGCAACTGGTTCCTGGACAAGCACGAGATCAAGGCAGGCGCCGACGTCGAGCGCAACGAGATCTTCAACGCCTTCCTGCAGAACACCAAGGGCGTCTACACCTTCAGCGGCAGCGATCCCATCGACCTCTGGAACAAAGGCGTGCCGACGTCCTATCAGGCGCAGATGCCGCTGGCCGGCAACACGCTGCGCGACGGCGCCGCGAACTGGACGCTGTCCAACATCGGCCTGTTCGTGCAGGACACCTGGAAGGTCAGCAAGGCGCTGAACATCGTTGCCGGCTTGCGTCTGGACACACTGTCGACCGACGACAAGCCCAAGTACAACGCGGCCGCCTCGGCCCCGATGACCATCGGCACCAATGGCCGCCAGGCCGGCGGCTTCGGCTACGACAACAGCTATACGCTGGACGGCCAGAAGATCGTGCAGCCGCGCGTCGGCTTCAACTACCAGTTCGATCCGGTCGACAAGCTCAAGACCCAGCTGCGCGGCGGCGTGGGCCTGTTCATGGGCTCCTCGGCCTCCGTCTGGCTGACCAACCCCTACCAGAACACCGGCGTCACGACGGCCAACCTGAGCTGCGGCAGCGGCACGGTGGCCTGCTCGACCATCCAGTTCTCGGCCAATCCGAACGCCCAACCCTCGCTGCCGACAACCAACCCGCCGGCCGCCAACGTCGACTTCATCGCCCCGGGCGTGAAGCAGCCGACGGTCTGGAAGATGAACCTGGCCATCGACAAGGAACTGCCCTGGTACGGCCTCGTCGCCGGCGCCGAATGGTTGCACACCGAGGTCGACAAGGGCCTGTATTACAACTACCTGAACCTCGGCCCGGCCACCTCTACCTCGCCGGTCGATGGCCGCGAGATGTACTACAACAACAACGGCCGTAATCCGTTGTGCTATGCCGGCGGCAATGACAGCAGCCCGGTGAACTGCGGTGCGCCGGCACCCGCGGGCAACACCAATCCGCTGCTGGGGGCAGGTCGTGTGACCAAGGCACTGAACAACACCGCGTTCAACAACGTGACCGTGTTGAAGAACACCAGCAAGGGCGACGGCGATGTGCTGACCCTGTCGCTGAACAGCCCGAACCGCTCCGGCCTGGGCTGGGGCGTCGCCTACACCTACACCCGCGCCACGGAAGTCAGCGGCCTGACCTCGTCGACGGCCAACTCCGGCTGGCTGAACCGCGCCGTCTTCAACTCGAATGAGGAAGTCGCGGCCAACTCGGCCTCGCTGATCCGCAACCGCTTCACGGGCAATGTGAACTGGTCCAAGGCCTTCTTCGGCAAGTACAAGACCACCTTCGGCATGTTCTACGAGGGCCGCACGGGTCATGCCTACAGCTGGACGTTCAACAACGACGTCAACGGCGACGGCGTGGCCGGCAACGACCTGCTCTACATCCCGAAGGGCCCGGGCTCCGGCGAAGTGCTGTTCCGCTCGACCAACACCGGCGGCACGCTGAACCAGGCGCAGCTCGACAACCTGATGGCCACCACGTCCGCCACGGCCGAAGCCAAGTTCTGGTCCATCGTCGACGCCAACCCCAGCCTGCGCAACTCCAAGGGCCAGGTGGTCGGCCGCAACAAGGCGTTCTCGCCCTTCGTCAACAGCTTCGACGTGCGCGTGAGCCAGGAAGTCCCCGGCTTCTTCGGCAATAACAAGGGCACGCTGACGCTGGACATCCTGAACTTCGGCAACCTGATCAACAAGCGTTGGGGCCGCATCGACGAAGTCGGCTTCGGCACGGGCGGCGCAACCCGCCGCTGGATCAACTACGCCGGTATCGATCCTTCAACCGGCAAGATGATCTATTCGGTCAACGATCCGGGCGACTACGTGACCAAGCAGACCCGCGGCGAATCGCAGTGGGCCATGCAGATCACGGCCAAGTACGAGTTCTGAGGCCGCACCGAAGACAGCGCCTGCGCGCTGTCTGACGGCTGCCGAAGGCCCGAGCATGTCTCGCATGCGAGGGCATAAAGAGACAGAGCAGAAAGGCTGGGCCGCCTTATCGGTCCAGCCAAAGCAAAGGGGCCCCAAAAGGGCCCCTTTTTTACTGCCAGTCGAAACCGGGCCGGCTACTTCTGGATGTCACCCAGGCAGAGGTACTTCACCTCGACATAGTCCTCGATGCCCTGGCGCCCGCCCTCGCGGCCCAGGCCCGATTGCTTGACGCCGCCGAACGGCACCTCCGCGGTCGAGATCAGGCCGGTGTTGACGCCCACCATGCCGTACTCCAGCGCCTCGCCGACGCGGAAGATGCGGCCGATGTCGCGGCTGTAGAAATAGCTGGCCAGGCCGAACTCGGTGGAGTTGGCCAACCGGATCGCATCCTCTTCGGTCTGAAACTTGAAGATGGGCGCCACCGGGCCGAAGGTTTCCTCGCGTGAGCACAGCATCTGCGGCGTTGCGTCGGCCAGCAACGTCGGCTCGAAGAAGTTGCCGCCGGCCGTGTCGATGCGCTTGCCGCCCGCCAACAGCTTGGCGCCCAAGGCGATCGCGTCGGCCACGTGGGTCTCGACCTTCTCCAGCGCCGCCGCATCGATCAGCGGCCCGACGTTGATGCCGCTCTCAAAGCCATTGCCTGTCTTCAGCGCCGCCACCTTGGCCGCGAATTTCTCCAGGAAGGCGTCGTAGACACCCGCCTGCACATAGATGCGGTTGGCGCAGACGCAGGTCTGGCCGGCGTTGCGGTACTTGCTGGCGATGGCGCCTTCCACGGCGGAGTCGAGATCCGCGTCGTCGAAGACGATGAAGGGCGCGTTGCCGCCCAGTTCCAGGCTGAGCTTCTTGATCGACGGCGCGCACTGCTTCATCAGGATGCGGCCGACCTCCGTGCTGCCGGTGAAGGACAGGTGGCGCACGACGTCGCTTTCGCACAGCACCTGGCCGATCTCGATGGACTGCTGCGAGTCGGCCGTCAGCACGTTCAGCACGCCGGCGGGCATGCCGGCCTGCTGGGCCAGTTCGGCAGCAGCCAGGGCTGTCAGCGGCGTCGCCTCGGCCGGCTTGATGATGACGGTGCAGCCGGCGGCCAGGGCGGGGGCGACCTTGCGCGTGATCATGGCCAGCGGGAAGTTCCACGGCGTGATGGCCGCGCAGACACCCACGGCCTGCTTGATGACCAGATAGCGCTTGGTCGGGTCGGTCGTCGGGATGGTCTCGCCGTAGACGCGCTTGCCTTCCTCGGCGAACCAGTCGAGGAAGCTCGCGCCGTAGATGACCTCGCCACGTGCTTCGGCGAGCGGCTTGCCTTGTTCGGCCGTCATCAGCCGGGCCAGGTCGTCGGCATGCTTGACGAGCAGTTGCTGCCAGCGCACCAACACGGCGGCGCGTTCCTTGGCCGGTTTGCTGCGCCAGGCGTTCAGCGCATTGGCGGCGGCGGCGATCGCCGAATCGGCGTCGGAGCGGCCGAGGTTGGGCACCTGGGCCAGTTCGCGGCCGGTGGCCGGGTCGTTGACCGCAAACGTGGCGGAGCCGCCGACCCATTCGCCATTGATCAGCGCCTGCGTGCGCAGCAGACCGGGATTCTCGAGCGCCTCCAGCGGCGAATTCGCGTCCATCAAGGTTCTCCAATCGAATTGAGAGGCACTCTACCCGGGCGATGTAAAGCCCCCTCTCTACAATCGCCCCTCCTTGTCACAGACCTTTTCCAGGGAAGTCGCTGAATGAAAGCCGCCGAGATCCGCCAGACCTTTCTGAAGTTCTTCGAGTCGAAAGGCCACCAGATCGTCGCGTCCAGCCCCGTCGTCCCGGGCGACGACCCGACGCTGCTGTTCACGAATGCGGGCATGAACCAGTTCAAGGACGTGTTCCTGGGCTTTGACAAGCGCGCCTACACCCGTGCCACCACCAGCCAGAAGTGCATCCGCGCCGGCGGCAAGCACAACGACCTGGACAACGTCGGCTACACGGCGCGCCATCACACCTTCTTCGAGATGCTGGGCAACTTCAGCTTCGGCGACTACTTCAAGAAGGATGCGATCAGCTATGCGTGGGAGCTGCTGACCGTCAATTTCAAGCTGCCGGCCGACAAGCTCTGGGTCACCGTCTACGAAGACGACGACGAGGCCTACGACATCTGGAACAAGACGGTTGGCGTGCCCGCCGAGCGCATCGTGCGCATCGGCGACAACAAGGGCGCGCGTTACATGTCCGACAACTTCTGGATGATGGGCGACACGGGCCCCTGCGGCCCCTGCACCGAGATCTTCTACGACCACGGCCCCGACGTGGCTGGCGGCCCCCCGGGCTCGGCCGAGCAGGACGGCGACCGCTACATCGAGATCTGGAACAACGTCTTCATGCAGTTCAATCGGACTGAAGACGGCGTGATGCACGCGCTGCCCAAGCCGAGCGTGGACACCGGCATGGGCCTGGAGCGCCTGGCGGCCGTGCTGCAGCATGTGCACAGCAACTACGAGATCGACACCTTCGTGAACCTGCTCGCGGCGGCCAAGAAGGCTGTCGACGAAGCCGGTGGTGGCGACTGCGATGCGACGAGCCCGTCGCTGAAGGTCATTGCCGACCACATCCGCGCCTGCTCGTTCACCATCGTCGACGGCGTCATCCCCGGCAACGCCGGCCGCGGCTATGTGCTGCGCCGTATCGCGCGCCGCGCCATCCGCCACGGCTACAAGCTCGGCGCGCGCACGCCGTTCTTCCACAAGCTGGTGGCTGCGCTGAGCGCCGAGATGGGCGAGGCCTACCCCGAGCTGCGCCAGGCGCAGGCCCGCGTCACTGACGTGCTGAAGCAGGAGGAGGAGCGCTTCTTCCAGACCATCGCCACCGGCATGGAAATCCTCGAATCGGCGCTGGCCAAGGGTGGCAACGTCGATGGCGACACCGCCTTCAAACTGCACGACACCTACGGCTTCCCGGTCGACCTGACCGCCGACGTCTGCCGCGAGCGCGGCGTGACGGTGGACGAGGCTCGCTTCAATGAACTGCTGGACGAGCAGAAGAACCGCGCCCGCGCCGCTGGCAAGTTCAAGATGGCGCAAGGCCTGGCCTACAACGGCGCGCCGACCGAGTTCCACGGCTACGAGCACCTCGTCTGCGAGCACAGCAAGGTCACTGCGATCTACGTCGATGGCGCGCAGGTCAACGAGGCGCAAGCCGGTGACGACGCCGTCATCGTGCTCGACCACACGCCCTTCTATGCCGAGAGCGGCGGCCAGGTCGGCGACGCTGGCGAGCTGCGCAACGGCACGACGCGCGTCGTCGTCGCGGACACGATCAAGATCCAGGCCGACGTGTTCGGCCACCATGGCCAGGTCGTCGAAGGCACGGTCAAGGTGGGCGATGTGTTCGTTGCCCGCGTCGATGCCGAGCGCCGCGCCAAGACCGTACGCAACCACAGCGCCACCCACCTGATGCACAAGGCCTTGCGCGAGGTGCTGGGCGCGCACGTGCAGCAGAAGGGCTCGCTGGTGAACGCCGAGCGTACCCGCTTTGACTTCGCGCACAACGCGCCGATGACGGCCGAGGAGATTCGCGAGGTCGAGGCGCTTGTGAACGCCGAGATCCTGGGCAACGCCGGGGCCAACGCCCAGGTCATGGCGCTGGACGACGCGCAGAAGTCCGGCGCCATGATGCTGTTCGGCGAGAAGTACGGCGAGACGGTGCGGGTGCTGTCCATCGGCTCGTCCAAGGAACTCTGCGGCGGCACCCACGTGAAGGCGACGGGTGACATTGGCCTGTTCAAGATCGTGGCCGAGTCGGGCGTTGCGGCCGGCATCCGCCGTGTCGAAGCCGTCACCGGCGACAACGCGCTGGCCTATCTGCAGCAACTGGAGTCCACCGTGCAGGGCGCCGCGATGACGCTCAAGACCTCGCCGCACGAGCTGGGCGCCCGTCTGCATGCGGTGCTGGACCAGATCAAGGCGCTGGAGAAGGAGCTGACCGCCGCCAAGAGCAAGCTGGCCTCCGCGCAGGGTGACGAGCTGATGGCCCAGGCCGTCGACGTCAAGGGCCTGAAAGTGCTGGCTGCCAAGCTCGAGGGCGCCGACGCCAAGACGCTGCGCGAGACGATGGACAAGCTCAAGGACAAGCTCAAGACCGCGGCCATCGTGCTGGCGGCCGTGGACGGCGACAAGGTCCAGCTCGCGGCCGGCGTGACCGCCGACAGCATTGGCAAGGTCAAGGCGGGCGAGCTCGTCAACTTCGTCGCCCAGCAGGTCGGCGGCAAGGGCGGCGGCAAGCCTGACCTGGCCATGGCCGGCGGCACGCAGCCGGCCGGCGTGGCGGCGGCGCTGCAGAGCGTCGCGGCCTGGGTGGCCGAGCGCGTTTGATCGACGGTTCCACCCCGCACTGACCGAGGCCCGCGAATCGCGGGCCCTTTCTTTGGTGGGTGCGGCGGTCCGTGACCGACCATGCCGCAGATCGTGCATTTCGTCGGCCGGCGCTGGCATGCAGGGAGGGCGCCAACAACACTGCGCAGCCCTCCAACCCTCCTCATGCCTCAAGGGGGCGGTCCTGCTTCGTCGCTTCGAGCTGCGGGATCGGTGTGTCCCAACTGAATCAGCCGCCGAGATGAATCAAAGAATCTGCACGATCGCCCTGGCCGTTTGCGCCACCTCTTTCACCGCCCTCGCTGCCGATGCGCCGCAGACGCCCGCATCTGCAGCCAAGGCAGTGCCCACCTTCAGCCTGCAAGCCCGCCTCGAAGCCAGTCTGGGCGGCAAGGTGCCGGCCATGGGTGCCGTGTTGATACGTGGTGGACAGGTGACAGAGCTGGTGGTCGCAGGACTGCGCGCCCAGGGCGAGGCCGAACCGGTCCGGCGTGGCGACGTCTGGCATCTCGGCTCCAACGGCAAGGCCATGACGGCCACAATGGTCGCGCGCCTGGTGGAGCGCGGCCTGTTGTCGTGGGACACCCCGCTGAGTCAGTTGCTGCCCGAGCTGGCAGCCGACATGCAGGCCGCCTACCGTGACGTCACGCTGCGTGACCTGCTTGCACACCAGGCTGGCCTGCAAGCGGACATCGATGAATCCTGGGCGGCGGTCTTCTACAAGGACAAGCGCCCTTTGCATGAACAGCGCCTGGCCTTCGCCCGCATCGCGTTGGCGCAGCCACCCGCCTTTGCGCGCGGTACCGGCGACGGCTACTCGAACTCAGGCGTGGTGATCGCCGGCCTGGCCGCCGAGCGCGCCGCTGGCCTGCCCTACGAGACTCTGATGCAACGCGAGCTGTTTGAGCCGCTGGGCCTGCACAGCGCGGGGTTTGGCGCCACCCGGCGCGGCCAGCCCCTGGGGCACAAGGCTGGCGAACCTGTCGAAGGCGTCGAGGCGGACAACCCCGCCGTTATCGCGCCGGCTGGTGGCATCCATATGTCGCTGGAGGATTGGTCCAGATTCGCGATCGACCAGATGGCCGGCGAGCAAGGACGCGGCCAGTTGCTGAAAGCGCCGACCTACCGCCTGCTGCACCAGCCGGCGCGCGACGGTGGCAAGTTCGCTCTCGGTTGGCGGATGCAGGACAGCATGGCTGGCGTGAAGGGTCGCCACCTCGCCCACACCGGCAGCAATGGGGCTTGGTTCGCCCTGATCGTGCTGAAGCCGGACACAGAGGATGCCGTGCTGGTGACCAGCAATGCCAGCGAAGACGTCGAGGCCGACAAAGCCGTCCGCGCGGTGGCGGTTGGCGCCCTCAAGGCCATGGCGCCCTAAGCGCGCATCAACGGCAGCACGTCAAGCTCAAAAGGTTTCCCAGTCGCCTTCCTCGGCTGCCGGTGCGGGCGCCGGGGCCGGGCGAGGCGCGCTGACGGGCGCGGGCCTGGCGGCCGGCGAGGCAGGGCGGGATGCTGTTGCCTTGGGCGCAGGCGCTGCGGCCTTGGGAGCGGGCTTGGGCGCCGCTTTGGGTGCCAAGACGGGCGCGGGTGCCGGCCGCGGTGCCGAGACCCGATGCGACTCGCCACCAGCGACGCGGAAGACGGCGACCGCTTCGACCAGGCGCTGGGCTTGCTCCTTCAAGCTCTCGGCCGCCGCCGCCGATTCCTCGACGAGGGCCGCGTTCTGCTGCGTCATCTGATCGAGTTGCACGACCGAGGTGTTGACCGAATTGATGCCCTCGCTCTGCTCGGTGGCGGCCGAGCTGATCTCGCCGATGATGTCCTGCACGCGCTGCACGCTGGAGACGATCTCGCCCATCGTCGTGCCGGCCGTCTGCACCAGGCGGGCGCCGTTCTCGACGCGCTCGACGCTGTTGCCGATCAGGGCCTTGATCTGCTTGGCTGCCTCGGCGCTGCGGCCGGCCAGCGAACGCACTTCACCGGCCACGACCGCAAAGCCGCGGCCTTGCTCGCCGGCGCGGGCCGCTTCCACCGCCGCGTTCAACGCCAGGATGTTGGTCTGAAAGGCGATGCCGTCGATGGTGCCGATGATGTCGGCGATCTTCTTGCTGGCTGCATTGATCTCGTCCATCGTCGTGACGACCTGGCCGACCACCTCCCCGCCGCGCGTTGCGGCTGACACGGCCGACTGCACGAGTTGGTTGGCCGTGCGGGCCGAGTCGGCCGTCTGGCGCACCGTGCCGGTCAGCTCGCTCATCGACGACGCGGCGTTCTGCAGGTTGCTGGCCGTCTGCTCGGTACGCTGGCTCAGGTCGAGATTGCCGGTGGCGATCTCGGTGCTGGCCGTGCCGATGCTGTCGACCGAGTTGCGCACCGTGCCGATGGTGGTGGCCAGGCGCTGGCGCATGCCCTCGGTGTCCTGGATCAGTGAGCCGATCTCGTCATTGCGGCTGCTGCTGACCGACTGGGTCAGGTCGCCCTCGGCAATTGCGCCGACGGCCTTCTGCAGCGAGGCCAGCGGCTGGGCGACCCAACGGCGCATCATCCACATCAGGCCGAAGCCCAGGCCCACGGCGGTCAGTGCGAGGGCGCCCCAGAAGAACCACAACGTCGTGCGGCCGGCGGCCTGAGCCTCGCCGCGCGAGACCTGGGCGACGACCCAGTAGCCGGTCTTCTCGCTCTTGCGCGCCACGGCGAAGTTGTCGGTCTTGCCGTTGCCCAGCACATCGGGCACGTCGTCCAGTACTACTTCGTTGGTCGTTTGCTCGGCCAGCGTCTTCTCGAAGCCCGGCGCCACGCTGGACAGCAGCTTGCCCTTGGCCGTCGGGTGGGCGGCGAGCAGGGCCTTGGTCGGGTCCTTGGGCACCGCGACGATGTAGGTGCCGCCGTGCTCGAAGAACTTGGCGCTGCCGGCCATGCGGTCCATCGCCAGCTCGAAGGCGTCGAGGTCGAAGCCGACGAAGAGGATGCCGATGATCTTGCCGGCGTCGCTCTTGATGGGCTCGTAATAGGTCATGTAGGCGCGCCCGAACAGCAGCGCGCGGCCGGTGTAGGGCTTGCCGGCGGCGATGGATGCATAGGCGGGGCTTTGCTTGCCCAGCAGCGTGCCCATGGCGCGCTCGCCCTTCTCGTTCTTCAACGAGGTCGTGATGCGCTCGAAGTCGTCGCCCTTGGCCGCGAAGACCGTGGCCACGCCGCCGTTGACGGCTGCGAACTTGTCGACCTGGGTGAAGTTGCCGTTGAGCTTGGGGCCCCAGTCGCGCAGGTCGCCGGTGGCCTCGTCCAGCGTGAAGCTGGGGCCGAAGTCCTGGCGGAAGGAACCGAAGCTGCGCTGGATCTGCTTGGCGGCGACATCGTCCATCGCCTGCATCGCGTCGACCAGCGACGCGGCCTTGTCGCCGACCCAGGTCTGCACCTGGTCATTGGCGGAGCGCTTCAGCAGCGTGCCGACGATGAGGCTGACACCCAGCAGCACCACTGCGACGGCGGTTGCGCCGGTCAGAGACACCTGGCGGGCAATGGAGTTGTTGGGCTGACTCATGCGAATCTCCAGGGGCCAAAGCAAGCAAGGCTCCGCGCACCCCGCCTCGTTGCGGGGGCACGTGAACAGGAATCAGGGCAGGGCGGTCAAGCGGCGATGGCCGCATCCATCAGGCCCATCTCGGCACTGCTCATCAGGCCTTCGATGTCCATCAGGATCAACATGCGGTCGCCGACGGACCCGATGCCGGTGATGAAGCTGGTGTCCACCGACGCCGAGCTCAACTCGGGGGCCGGCTTGATCGCGTCGCGGCTCAGCTCCAGCACGTCGGAGACCGAGTCCACGACGGCGCCGACGACGCGGTTCTTCACGTTCAGCACGATGACGACCGTGAAGCTGTTGTACTCGGCGCTCGGGCAGTTCAGCTTCAGGCGCAGATCGACGATGGGCACGATGACGCCGCGCAGGTTGACGACGCCCTTGATGAAGTCCGGCGCATTGGCGATGCGGGTGGGCTGCTCGTAGGAACGGATCTCCTGAACTTTCAGGATGTCGATGCCGTATTCCTCGGAGCCCAGACGGAAGGTCAGGTACTCGCCGCTCTTGGGGCCGTGGGCCTTGGCGCTGAGAGCACCCGGTTGGCGCAGGGCAGGGACGTTGCTGGCTTCCATGCAGACCTCCTAGTTATGTGATGGTTCAGTGGCGCGAACGGCGCACGAGGCTGCCGACGTCCAGGATCAGCGCGACGCGGCCGTCGCCCATGATGGTGGCGCCGGATACGTCGTTGACCTTGCGGTAATTGGCTTCGAGGTTCTTGACGACGACCTGCTGCTGGCCGAGCAGTTCGTCCACCAGCAGCGCGACGCGGCCGCCTTCGGCCTCGACGACGACCATGATGGAGCTGACGTGCTCGAAGTCGAAGCGCGGCACGTCGAAGACTTTCTCAAGCTCGATGACCGGCATGTACTCGTCACGCACCTCGACGACGCGGCCGGAGCCGGCGACGGTCTTGATGGTGTCGGACTGCACCTGGAAGGATTCGACGACGGAGGACAGCGGCAGGATGTAGCACTCGTCACCGACGCCCACGCTCATGCCGTCCATGATGGCCAGCGTCAGCGGCAGGCGCACGGACACTTTCATGCCGTAGCCTTCCGCCGAGTCGATCTCGACGGTGCCGCCCAGCGACGTGATGTTCTTCTTCACGACGTCCATGCCGACACCGCGGCCGGACACGTCGGTGACCACGTCGGCCGTGGAGAAGCCGGGCGCGAAGATCAGGCTCCAGCACTCGGCGTCCGTCATCGTGTCCGGCGCGTCGATGCCCTTCTCACGCGCCTTCTTGATCAGCTTGTCGCGGTTCAGGCCGCGGCCGTCGTCGCGAACCTCGATGACGATGCTGCCGCCCTGGTGGGAAGCGACCAGCGTGATCGTGCCCTGCTCGGGCTTGCCGCGGGCGGTGCGGTCCTCCGGCATCTCGATGCCGTGGTCGCAACTGTTGCGCACCAGGTGGGTCAGCGGGTCGGTGATCTTCTCGACCAGGCTCTTGTCCAGTTCGGTGGCTTCACCCTGCGTGACCAGCTCGACCTTTTTGCCCAGCTTGGCCGCCAGGTCGCGCAGCATGCGCGGGAAGCGGTTGAAGACCGTCGACATCGGAATCATCCGGATCGACATGACCGATTCCTGCAGGTCGCGCGTGTTGCGCTCCAGGTCGGCCAGCCCCGAGGTCAGCTGCTGGTACATCGCCGGGTCGAGTTCGCGGCTGTTCTGGGCCAGCATGGCCTGGGTGATGACGAGCTCACCGACGAGGTTGATGAGCTGGTCGACCTTCTCGATCGACACGCGCAGCGTGGTCTGGTCCATGGCCGCCGGCTTGGCCTCGGCCTTGGCGACGGCGGTGGCCGGGCGGGACGGCACGATGGCGGCCGTGGGTGCGGACTCGGCGGCAGGGGCTGGCGCAGCGGCACTCTCGGGCACGCCGGGGGCATCATCGAAGAAACCGTAGCCGGGGTCGGCGGACGGTGCCTCGGCCGGTGGTGCGCCGGGCGCGCCGTCGTAGAAGCCGAAGCCGGGGCCGAGCGGGATCAGCTTGACCTGTTCGCGGGCGACGTGGAAGGTGAAGAGGTCCAGCAGGTCGTTGTCGGTCGAGCTGGTCAGCACCTTGAAGCGGCGCATGCCGTCGGAACTCTGGCCGGCGTCCAGCGGCTCGATGTTGCCCAGGTCGGTGATTTCCTTGAACAGCTCGACCAGGTTGTCGGCCAGGCTGAGGTCGGTCAGCGGGCCGACCTGCAGCTCCAGCAGTCGCGCGCCGGACTTGAGCGGTACGGCGGGCGCGGCGGCAGCGGGCGCGGGTGCCGCCTTGGGCGCCGGTGCGGCTGCCGCAGGTGCGGGCGCGCCACCGCCTTCAACAAAACTCTTGATGCTGACCAGCAGGTCGGTCGTGTCGAACACGTCGCCGCCGGAGCCCTGGTGGCGGGCAAGCTGGGTGCGCAGCGCGTCGCCGGACTGCAGCAGCACGTCCACCATGGCCGCGTTGGGCTGCAGTTCGTGGCGGCGCAGCTTGTCCAGCAGCGTCTCCATCTGGTGGGTCAGCTCAGCGACATCGCTGAAGCCGAAGGTTGCCGCGCCGCCCTTGATCGAGTGGGCGCAGCGGAAGATGGCGTTCAACTCCTCGTCGTCGGCCGCCTCGACGTTCACATTGAGCAGCAGCCGCTCCATGTTGTCGAGGTTCTCGCCGGCTTCCTCGAAGAAGACCTGGTAGAACTGGCTGAGGTCGATCCCAGCACTGATGCTGGCGCCTTCGGTGGTCATGTCGCCCATGGCTGGTGCTCCGGTGGACCGAATTTCAGCGAATGACCTTGCCGATCACTTCGATCAGCTTGGCCGGGTCAAAGGGCTTCACCAGCCAGCCGGTGGCGCCGGCAGCCCGACCCGCCTGCTTCATCGCATCGCTGGATTCGGTGGTCAGGATCAGGATGGGCGTGGTCTTGAACTTGGGGTTCTCGCGCAGCTTCTTGGTCAGGCTGATGCCATCCATGCGCGGCATGTTCTGGTCGGTCAGCACAAGGTCGAAGTCACGCTGCCCCGATTTCTCCCAGGCGTCCTGCCCGTCCACCGCTTCCACCACGTTGAAGCCGGCATTCTTGAGCGTGAAGGCCACCATCTGGCGCATCGAGGCCGAGTCGTCGACAGCGAGGATTGAGTGCATTTGAGTTTTCTCCGAGGGACTTGTTGCCGGGGGGGGCTGAGATTGGCGGGGGAGTCAGAAAAGTTCGATGGAGCCAGCGTCCATCTCGTCCTGGGTGACCGGGTTGGGCCGCAGCGGCGCGATCTCGACGACGGCCGCGCCGTCCTCGTCATCTGCGCCGAAGGTGTCGCGGGCCAATTGATCGGCGCAGTTGCGCAGGCGCTGGCTGGTGTGGGCGATGAGCTGGGTCGCCATGTCCTGGAACTGCAGCGCGGTGATGGCGCCGGCGATGTCCTGCATGATCTGCTTCAGGCCCTCGGAGGCGGGTGTGCCGTCGCTGCTGCTGAGCAGGGACATGACCTCGCCGGACGCGCTGTAGAAATGCGTGGACAGGGCTTCACCGGCGTCGTCGAGAAGGCGCTGCAGGCGCTCGAGGTCGTTCGTCACCGTCATCAGGTGATCCTGCAGTTCCGCGGCCGCCAGCAGCGGCATGGCGGCCACGGCTCCATCGAATTCGGCGGCGGTGGAAGGTTCTGTCTGCATCGTGTCTCCGCGAGGGGATGCTGCTTCTTGTCCCAGCCCTGTGGATACCCTCAGGGCGAATGCATCATGGCATGTTCACTCCTTTTTTGGCCCCTGTCGACCTGGAGATGTCACGAGAACGAGCCGTATTACCGCTCTGACCCGCGTCAAGTGTGGCGACGGGCCACCTGCCGCGAGCGGCGGCATACTGCGCCCCCATGACCATTTCTGCTGTGGAGCAGGCGCCCCGGGTCCTGCGTGTGCTGCATGTCGAGGATTCCGAACTCGACCATCAACTCATCCTTGCCCAGCTCGGCCGTGCAGGGCTCAAGGTCGAGATGCAAAGGCTGGACGCGCTGCCCGCGGTGCTGGCCGCGCTGGAGCGCCCCTGGGACGCCATCATCTCGGACTACAACCTGCCTGGCTACTCGGGCCTGGATGTGCTGGAGGCGGTGAAGGCACGCCAATTGCTGACGCCCTTCATCCTGGTTTCCGGCGAGATCGGCGAGGACACCGCCGTAGGCGCCATGCGCAATGGCGCCTCCGACTATCTGCTGAAGAACAACCTGAACCGGCTGGCGCCCGCCCTGCTGCATGCCATCGACGCCACCGAGAACGAGAAGGCCCGGGTGGCCGCCGATCACGAACTGGTCAAGTCGAAGCAGCGCCTGCACCAGCTGGCCGGCCACCTGCAGACCAGCGTCGAGCTGGAGCGGGCTGCCATCGCGCGGGAGATCCATGACGACGTCGGCGGGTCATTGACCGCCGTCAAGTTCGACCTCGCCTGGATCGACCGCCATGCCCAGGAGCCCGAGGTGCGCCAGCGCGTCGCCGCGGCATTGGAAACCGTGAATGCTGCCATCGAGGCCAGCCAGCGCATCATGCACAACCTGCGTCCGGCTATCCTGGAGCAGGGCCTGGTCGCCGCCCTGCAGTGGATGACAGCCCGCTTCGAGCGCCGCACCGGCATCGAGGCCGGCCTGCGCATCGGCGAGGAGCGGCTGGAGCTGCCATCCGGCGTGCCGCTGGTGGCCTACCGCACGGCGCAGGAGGCGCTGACCAATGTATCCAAGCATGCGCTGGCGACCCGGGTCGACATCGAGCTCAGCCAGGACTCCGGCGTGCTGACGCTGGAGATCCGCGACAACGGGCGCGGCATGGGGCGGGGCGACCTCGCCAAGGAGCGGTCCTTCGGCATCCGTGGCCTGCACGAGCGCGCCGCGACGGTGGGCGGCTGGGTCGACCTGTCCAGCCCGCCGGGCGGCGGCACCAGCCTGATCCTGACCGTGCCGCTGGCCCAGGACGCCATCGACGCACTGGACGACTCGACCGACTTCGGCAAGGATGACCCCAACTCAATCTGGGGACGCGTGTGATCAAGGTCATCCTCTGCGACGACCACGGCCTGATCCGTCGCGGCATCCGCGACACGCTGGCCGATGCCCAGGACATCGAGGTCATCGGCGAAGCCGGCGACTACACCGAGCTGCGTGGCCTGCTGCACACGCTGGGCAAGGACAACCCCTGCGACGTGCTGGTGCTGGACATCAACATGCCCGGCCGCTCCGGCCTGGACGTGCTGCATGTGCTCAAGGACGAGGGCAACCCGGTGCGCACGCTGATCGTGTCCATGTATCCCGAGGACCAGTACGCCATCCGTGCACTCAAGGCCGGCGCCTATGGCTATGTCAACAAGGGCGGCGACCCCGCCACGCTGGTGCAGGCGGTGCGCACAGTGGCCCAGGGCCGCAAATATGTAACGCCCGAGATCGCGCAGATGCTGGTCGAAAGCCTGACCGCGCCCGTCACCGAGCAGGCCCACCACAAGCTCTCCGACCGCGAGCTGCAGACCCTGGTCATGATCGCCTCGGGCAAGCGCCTGTCCGACATCGCCGAGGAGCTGATGCTCAGCCCCAAGACCGTCAGCGTCTACCGGGCGCGCATGCTGGAGAAGCTCGGCCTGAGCAACAACTCCGAGTTGACGGTCTATGCCATCCGCAACGGACTCGTCGCCAGCTGAATGACGCCGGGCTGGCGGCCGGGGTGAAACCGGCGCGCCAGGACTGACGGCCGCCGTTCATCGCCTCTGGCTGTCGATTCGCCACCGCCAGCCGCCGTCCATCGATTGATGACATGCTGTGGCAGCAGCCGCTGCACAATGCGCCCCGGTTCCAAATGGGTGGTCGAAAGACCGGTGCTGCTGCGGGCCTGAGGGTCCGCCCAAGCCAACTGTTCAAGGGGGCGTGTCATCGATACCGGATTGCTGAAGGAATTGCGCATTGACGGTGCGCATCGCGAGGACCACGGCGGCGGTGGGCCGCCGAAATGGGTCTGGGGTCTGGGGGCTGCGCTCGCCGTGCTGGCCCTGGCGGGCGGGGCGGCCTGGTGGTACTGGGCGGGCAACAAGCCCGTCCCCGTGCAGACGGCCACCGTGCGCGCCAACGGCCAAGGCGCCAGTGCTGACACGGTCCTGCAGGCGACGGGTTATGTGACAGCGCGCCGGATGGCGACCGTCTCGGCCCAGATGACCGGCACGTTGACTGAGGTGCTCATCGACGAGGGCTTCAAGGTCAAGAAGGGGCAGGTCCTGGCCCGGCTCGATGACACCGGCTTGAAGGCGGGCCTCGCCGCGGCCGAGGCGCAGATCCGCACGGCCGAAGCCAATCTCGGCCAGGTGCGCGCCCAGCTTGCCCAGGCCCAGGCCGACGAGCGGCGGCAGGTCGAGCTGAACGCCAGCGGCATGACTACGCGCCAGTCGCGCGAGCAGGCGGCCACGGCGGTGAAGACGGTGAGCGCCCAGTTGGAGGCCTCGCAGCGCCAGGTGGAAGCTGCCCAGGCCCAGGCCCGCCAGGCGAAGGTCAATTTCGACTACGCCACCGTGAGGGCACCGTTCGACGGCGTCGTCACGGCGCGCGCGGCCCAGGTCGGCGAGATCATCTCGCCGCTGTCGGCCGGCGGTGGTTTCACCCGTACCGGCGTGGGCACCATCGTCGACATGGACTCGCTGGAAGTGAACGTGGACGTCAACGAGGCCTATATTGCCCAGGTCAAGCCCGACATGCCCTGCGAGGCCGTGCTCGACGCCTACCCGGACTGGAAGATCCCGGCCCATGTCGTCGCCGTCATCCCGAGCGCTGATCGTGGCAAGGCCACCGTCAAGGTGCGCGTGGCACTGGAAAAGAAGGACGAACGCCTGGTGCCCGACATGGGCGTGCGCGTGAGTTTCCTGGCGGCCAAGCCCAGGACCGAAGCCAAACCGGTACCCGGCGTGCTGCTGCCGCCGGAAGCCCTGGTGCAGCGCGACGGCGGCGACGCCGTGTTCGTCGCCCAGGATGATCGCGCGGAGCAGCGCGCCGTGAAGCTGGGCGCCGACGTGGGCAAGTTCAAGCTGGTCACCAGTGGGTTGAAGGCGGGTGAGACGGTCGTGCTGTCGCCGCCCACCGAGCTGAAGCAGGGTTCCAACATCGTGAAGAAGGACTGAAGAGATGAGCGCACTGATCGAGATCCGTGACCTGTCCAAGGTCTACACCCGTGGCAAGCAGAAGGTGGAGGTGCTCCACCACATCGAACTGGATGTGCAGCAGGGCGACTTCCTTGCCTTGATGGGCCCCTCGGGTTCCGGCAAGACGACGCTGCTCAACCTCATCGGCGGCCTGGACACGCCCAGCGGCGGCGCCATCAGCGTTGGCGGCGAGCGCATCGACAAGCTCTCTGGCGCGGCCCTGGCCAAGTGGCGGGCTTCGCGCGTCGGCTTCGTCTTCCAGTTCTACAACCTGATGCCCACGCTGTCGGCGCAGAAGAACGTCGAGCTGCCGCTGCTGCTGACCAAGCTGTCGGCGGGTGAGCGCAAGAAGCGCGCGGCGATTGCGCTGCAGCTCGTCGGCCTGGCCGACCGCGCCTCGCACAAGCCGACCGAGCTGTCGGGCGGCCAGCAGCAGCGCGTGTCCATCGCGCGGGCCATCGTGTCGGACCCGACGCTGCTGGTCTGCGACGAACCCACCGGCGACCTGGACCGCCAGTCCGCCGAAGATGTGCTGACGCTGCTGCAGGCCCTCAACCGCGAGCATGGCAAGACCATCGTCATGGTCACCCACGACCCACGCGCCGCCGCCAGAGCGAGCCACACGCTGCACCTCGACAAGGGGACTTTGGTCACCGAGGCTGACACGGCCGCGGCCTGAAGGGAACAAGCATGAAGCCCCCACGCAAACTTCATTTGCTGCCCCCCGAGGGGGCGCCCAGCCTCCTTGAGGCGGCTCTGCGGAGACTGGCATGAAATACCTCCACCTGATCTGGGCGGCGCTGTTCCGGCGCAAGGGGCGCACCTTCCTGACCCTGGTGTCAATCATCACGGCCTTCCTGCTGTTCGGCCTGCTGGACGCAGTCCGTGTCGGCTTCGACCAGGCCGGTAAAAGCGCCAATGGCGCCCAACGGTTGCAGACCGGCTCCAAGCTCAGCTTCATCCAGTTGCTGCCGATGTCACTGCAGGGCCGCATCTCGCAGATCGACGGCGTCAAGGACGTGGCCTTCGCCAACTGGTTCGGCGGCGCGTACCAGAAGCCCGAGAACCAGGTGTTCAGCTTCGCCGTTTCGCCCAACTACCTGGACATCTATCCGGAGATGGAAGTCTCGGCCGAGCACCGCAAGGCCTTCGCCGAGACCAAGGACGGCGCCATCGTCGGCGAGGGCCTGGCGCGCAAGTTCGGCTGGAAGGTTGGCGACCAGGTGCCGATGCAGTCCACCATCTTCCCTGACCGCAACGGCAGCCAGAACTGGCCGTTCAAGATCGTCGGGCTCATCCATGTGACCGACAAGAAATCCGGCGCCTGGTACGACCAGATGTTCCTGCTGAACTGGAAGTATTTCGACGACACCACGCCCTGGAACCAGGGCCAGGTGGGCTGGTACGTGACGCGGGTCAAGGACGTCAACCAGGCCGACCGCGTGCTCAAGGCCATCGACGAGATCTCGGCCAACTCCGACCACGAGACGCGCACCCAGACCGAGGCGGCCGCCATGTCCAGCTGGATGAAGCAGGTGGCCGACATCAACCTCATCGTCACGTCCATCATGGGCGCCGTCTTCTTCACGCTGCTGCTGCTGGCCGGCAACACCATGATGCAGGCCGTGCGTGAGCGCACCGGCGAGATCGCGGTGCTGAAGACGCTGGGCTTCTCGGGCGAGAGCGTGCTCTCGATGGTGCTGGCGGAGTCCGTGCTGCTGCTGCTGATCGGCGGTGCGGTCGGCCTGGGCCTGGCCAGCGTCATCGGCCCCATCGTCAGCAAGGGCAGCGGTGGCGCACTCAACCTGCCGGCCGCGGGCTTGGACAGCTGGCTGATCGGCGTGGGCCTGGCCCTGGTGTTCGGTCTGGTCGTCGGCGCGCTGCCGGCATTGCGCGCCATGCGCGTGAACATCACCGATGCACTGGCCGGGAGGGCATGAGCATGAAATTCCTGAAGAACTTCGGTCTCATCCTCCTCACCGTCCTGATGCTGGCCGCGTGGATCCTCATGCCTTGGTATGGCGCTCTCGCGCTGGCGGCACTGCTGGCGCTGTGGATGCTGCTGTTCCGCAGCGGCGCACAGGCCCGCTCGGTCACCGCGGTGGGCATCAGCACGCTGACGCAGCGGCTCGGTTCCTCGGCCGTCATCGTCGTCGGCATCGCCGGCGTGGTGGGCGTGCTCGTGTCGCTGCTTGCCATGGCCGAGGGCTATGCGCAGACGCTGCGCAACTCGGGCAGCCTGGACACCGCCATCGTCATGCGCGGCGCCTCGGCCAACGAGGTGTCGTCGTCGCTGACGCGGGAGGACGTCGTGCAGATCGGTCAGGCGCCGGGGGTGTCCCGCAACGCCAAGGGTGAGCCCATCCTGTCGGCCGAAACCGTCGTGGCGGCCAACCTGCCGGTCAAGGGCGGCAAGACTGGCGACCAGGGCAGCGCCCAGGTGCGCGGCGTCAGCGAAGCCGCTTTCACGGTGCGGCCCAATGTCAAGATTGTCGAGGGCAAGGTCTTCCAACCGGGCCTGCGGGAATTGGTTGTCGGCAAGGGCGCGGTGCGGCAGTTCGACGGGCTCACGGTGGGCGCCACGTTGAAGCTCGGCAACCAGCCCTGGACCGTCGTCGGCATCTTTGCCTCGGGCGACGCGATGGAATCTGAGTTGTGGGGCGACGCGACGATGGTCAACGACGCCTACCGCCGAGGCAACGGTGCCAACTCGGCCACGGTGAAGCTGGACAGCCCGGCGGCGATCAAGGCGTTCAGCGAATCGCTCGAGAACAACCCGCAGCTCAAGGTCAAGGCCACCACGACGGTGGAGTTCTTCGCCAAGCAGAGCGAGCAAATGACCAAGATCCTGCGCATCATCGGCATCGTGGTCGGCTCCATCATGGCCGTGGGTGCGGTGTTTGGCGCGCTGAACACCATGTTCGCCGCCGTGGCCGCACGGGCCCGCGAGATCGCCACGTTGCGCGCCATCGGCTTTCGTGGCCTGCCGGTCGTTGTCGCCGTGATGCTGGAGACAACGCTGCTGGCTTTGATCGGCGGCCTCATCGGTGGCGGCATCGCCTGGCTGATCTTCAACGGCTATGAGGCCTCCACGATGGCGGCCGGCTCGGTCGGCAAGCTCAGCTTCAACCTGGCCGTGTCGCCTGGCCTGCTGTGGGAGGGCATCAAGTGGGCGCTGGCCATCGGCTTCGTCGGCGGCCTGTTCCCAGCGGTGCGGGCGGCTTCCCTGCCGGTGACGACGGCCTTGCGGGAAGCCTGAGTCCGCGCGCAAGAGGCGGGGGCGGGCGCTTCGGACTTCCGGAAGCCCAAGGCACTGCCACCGTCCAACAGTGCCTTTTTTTCACAGCCTGTCCGCCGCAGACGGGTTTCCCAACCGAATTGCCCGGACGCATCTGGGGATGGGGCGCGACGGCGGAACGGACCGGCAGAACGCCGCCGCGCCGCTTGTTGATCAGTCGGTCGGTCCGTCCGTTGGCCGGGACCTCTGCGCCATCAGGCGCTTGCGCACCGCATAGATGTTGTTGCGCAGCGCGTAAAGCTCTTCGGCATAGGACAGCGGCACCGCAATGCGGTGTGTGACGCGGTCCAGCTCATCGAGCTCGTCGAGCAAAGCGTCGCGCTCGCCTGCGCCGGTTTCAAGCTTGGCTTCCACCTCGCGCAGCCGTGCATACCAGCGGAACACGCGCGAGCGCACACGGAAGGTGTAGAGCGGCGGCACCACGCGCGACAGCGGCAGCATCAGCACCAGCAGGCCGCCGATCACCAGCCACATGCGTTCCAGCAGATTGCCGGCCCAGAAGGGCAGGTAGCGCGCCCAGGCCGGTGGCGTGCCGTTGATCGCGCGGTCGCCCTCGGCGCTGACGGGCAGCTCGCTGGTGCGGGTGTTGGGAAAGTCGCGAGCGCCATTGAACCAGCCCGCCTCACTGTGCTGGCTCAGGGCCGCCTGCGCGAACAGCTGGCGCAGCGCAGGGTGCGTCTGCTCGCGCGCCAGCAGTGCGGTGGTGGTGGCGAGCAGCGGTACGTCGTGCGATGGCAAATCGGCCGCCAGGTCCACCACACCGCGCGGCAGCGTCACTGTGGACAGAAAGGGCAGATGGCGCGAATAGGCCTCGTTCTGCTCGAAGGCCATCAGCGCGATGGCCGGGTCGCGCAGCAGCGCGCGGATCAGGCCGGACTGCGGCGCCGAGATCAGCACCGCGGCGTCCAGCCGGCCCTGGCGCAGCGCTTCACCCGCGGCGTCGGGCGCCAGATTGGACAGCCGCAAATCGGTCGGCTTCAGGCGGTTCAGCGCTAGCAGCTTCTCGACAATCTGCGGTACACCGCTGCCGTCCTGATCCACATTGACCCGCAAGCCGCGCAGCTGGTCCAGGCGCTGCAGTTCACCGTCGCGCTGGCGGCGCGCGATGCCGAGATCGCGGCGGTAGAAGATCCAGATCGGCTCGTAGAACAGACTGCCCAGCGAGACGATGCCGGCCTCGGTATCGGCCACCGGATCCGCCATGCCGCCACGTACGAAGCCCACATCGGCCGTGCCCGCGCGCAGAGAGGCCAGATCGTCCTGCGCGCCTTCGCTGGCGATCAGCTCCACCTGGATGCGCTCGCGCGCCAGCGCTTTCGCATAGCCCTCGCCGAAGCCGGCGTAGGCACTTCCGGCCGGGCCGGTGGCCAGCCTCACCTGGCGCGGCGGCTGCGGATCCAGCCACCAGTAGGCCGCTACCAGCAGGCCTCCGCCGAGCAGCAGCAGCGGCCCCATCGAGACCATCAGGTCGCGCAGCGTCTGCAACAGCAGGTGCAGGCTGCGGGTGGCTTGCCATTGCTGAATCGGGGTCACGGCTTGCCGTCCTGAGTCGGCAGCGACTTGGCCTGCTTGTTGCAGAGTCGCTCGCATTCCCGCGCGCCCGCTTGAGTGGTGGCTGTAAGGGTGAGGATGATCGTGATGCCGAGGCGTCGCACGGGCTGGGCCTTTGCCGATGGAGGACTGGCCGATCGTATGGGAGGCGCGCTGGCCGGACTGTTCTGCCCTGCAGAGCCAACTTCTGCCGTTGCAGCCTTCCCAACTAGCTGAACGCCGCCAGCAATCTCTCCAATGCCACCGTGAAGGGCGTCTGCATCAAGGGCAGCGTCGCGACCATGCCGATCAGGCCAATGCTGACGGTCAGCGGGAAACCGACCGAAAACACGCCGATCTGCGGTGCGACGCGCGAAATCACGCCGAGTACGAGGTTGACGAACATCAGCATCGTGATCAGCGGCAGCGCGATCCACAGGCCGATGCTGAAGATCTCGGCGCCCCATTGCTGGGGCGTGGCCACGCGCAAGAAGGCGAAGGGCTCGCCCCCCACCGGGAAGGCGTGGAAGCTCTGGATCAATGCGTTGATCAGCAGCAGATGGCCGTTGATGGCGATGAACAGAAAGGCCACCATGCTGCCGAAGAAGCGTGCGCTGGCCGTGCCCTGGGCGCCGGTGCTGGGGTCGAAGAAGCCGGCGAAGTTCAGGCCCATCTGCAGGCCGATGATATCGCCGGCGAACTCCAGCGCCGCGAAGACGATGCGCACCGCGAAGCCCATCGACAGGCCGATCAGCAGCTGCTGAGCCACCAGCAGCGTCAGCGCGGGCAGGGAGTCCAGCGGCGTGACCGGCATCACCGGCAGCGAGGCTTGCGCGGCGACCGAGATGAACAGGGCCAGGCCGACGCGCAGGCGCAGCGGCACATTGCGCTGGCTGAAGGTGGGCATGCCGGCGAACAGGGCCAGCGTGCGGATGAAGGGCCACAGGAGTGGGTTCAGCCAGGCGAGGAGTTGGGGTTCGGTGACGGAGAACATTTGGTGTTTGTTGCTCCGTTCAGGGCTTGTCGCCAGGGGGCGTGCGATTTTCGGTGCTTTGGGTGGGCGCCACGTTGCCGGGAGTCCGTCCCGGCGGCCGGGTAACTTTCTTCTGCGGCGCCAGAAGAAAGTCACCAAAGAAGAGGCGCCGAACCGCACACGACCGGGGCGCCGCCACGAGCGGCGCGCGAAAACGTCCACTGCGATTCCGGGCAGACGCGACCCGCTGCGCTCTCGCTGCTGTCTTTTTGACGACCGCCACGCATCGCCGCTTCATGCCGGTTAACGCCGGCTGCACGCCGGGCTCATCAGGCAATACCACGTCGCTGGGGCGACGCCTCGGTGGATGCTGCGCAGCGATCGCGTCGCCCGAGCGACGCTGCATTGGCTGTTCTGGTGAGCCCGGCGTGCAGCCGCGCGTTAAGCGGGCAGGTGGTGCGATGGATGGTGCAATTGATAAGGACAGCAGCGAGAGCGCAGCGGGTCGCGTCTGCCCATTCACCGAGCGGCTGTTGCACGGCGCAGCTCGTGCATGTGGTGCTGGTGTGCGGTTCAGGGCCTCTTCTTTGGTGACTTTCTTCTGGCCCCGCAGAAGAAAGTTACCCCGCCGCCGGGCGGGACTCCCGGCACCGTGGCGCGAGCCTAAAGCAGCGGATGGGCACCAGCTCATGGCGTCAGCTATCCCACCACGTTAGGAATTGTCATTAGCGTGCGCTGGATGTACTCCACCAGAGTCGTCATCATCCACGGCCCAGCCACAGCAAGTGTCAGCACCGTGGCGATGACTTTGGGCACGAAGGACAACGTCGCCTCGTTGATCTGCGTAGCCGCCTGGATCACGCTGACGACGACGCCGACGAGCAGCACGACGATCAGCACCGGCGCGGCCACCAGCATCATCATGTACAGGCCTTGCTGGCCGAAGGTGAAGACTTGTTGAGCATCCATGATCAGGTCACAAACGAAGCGGCAAGAGAACCGAGAAGCAAATTCCAGCCGTCCGCCAAGACGAACAGCATCAGCTTGAAGGGCAGGGCGACGAGCACGGGCGACAGCATCATCATGCCCAGGCTCATCAGCACGCTCGCCACGATCATGTCGATGACGAGGAAGGGGATGAAGATCAGGAAGGCGATCTGGAAGGCGCTTTTCAGCTCGCTGGTCACGAAGGCCGGTACCAGCACCTTGAAGGGCACGTCCTCGGCCTTGACGCTGGCGTCCAGCTTGGCCAGGCGCGAGAACAGGGCCACGTCGGCCTGGCGCGTCTGCTTCAGCATGAAGCCGCGCATCGGCACCTCGGCGCGCTTCAGGGCCTCGTCGAACTGGATGGTGCCGGCGCTGTAGGGCTGCCAGGCCTCGGCATAGACCTTGTCCAGCGTCGGGCTCATGACGAAGAAGGTCAGGAACAGGCTCAAGCCTACGATGACCTGGTTGGGCGGTGCGGCCTGCGTGCCCAGCGCCTGGCGCATCAGGCTCAGCACGATGGCAATGCGCGTGAACGCCGTCATCATCAGGATGACCGCCGGCAGGAAGCCCAGGGCCGTGAAGAACAGCAGCGTCTGGATCGGCACCGAGTAACTGCCGCCGGCGCCTTGGCCGATCAGCAGCGGCACCGAGGCGGGTGGCGGCTGGTTCTGTGCATAGGCGGCACCGGCCGCGAGCAGCAGGCCGGCCGTCAGCAGGGGCTTAAACCGCATCACCGCGCTCCTTGCTCAGCAGCTTGGCGAAGCTGGCGGGCGGGACCGGTTCGGCCTGGGGCGGCATCACATGCAGCGTGGTGATGTTCTGGGCGGTGGCGCCCAGCACCAGCCAGCGGCGGTCATCGCCCTGGCCGACCTCGACGACGAGGATGCGCTGGTTCGGCGCCGTGGGCAGTTGCGCCACGACACGCAGCACGCCGATGGCCGCCGCACCACCCAGCGGCGTGCGCTTGAGCAGCCACAGCGCGACCGGGATCAGCGCGACGATGCCGAGGAACCAGAGAAAGGGGAGCAGGCCGGAAGCATTCATGCCTCGGCATTCTGCGGACGGACTTGAGTTGCCGAACCCCCTAAATGGCCCGGCAAACCCTTGGTTGTCCGAAGACCATGCCTCGGGCGTGGTCTCAAGCGGCCTTGGACAGGCGGCGCATGCGCTCCGAAGGCGTGACGATGTCCGTCAGCCGGATGCCGAACTTGTCGTTCACGACCACCACCTCGCCCTGGGCGATCAGGTAGCCGTTGACCAGCACGTCCATCGGCTCGCCGGCCAGTGCGTCCAGCTCCACGACCGAGCCCTGGGCCAGTTGCAGGATGTTCTTGATCGGGATGCGGGTGCGGCCCAACTCCACAGTCAGCTGGACGGGGATGTCCAGGATCATGTTGATGTCGTTGCCCGGCCCCGCGCCGCTGGTCGGCGTGAAGTTGGCGAAGCTGGGCGTGGACACCTGCTCCGGCACCTCGGTAACGACCTCGGTGGCGACGGAAGGCGCGGGCGCGGCCTCGGCCAGCGCTGCGGCCCATTCGGCCGCCATCGCGTCTTGTTCTTCTTGGCTGGGTGAATCAGGGCTCATGTTTGGCTCCCAACCAGCTCTCTTGAGGGCCGGTCAGCATCTTGTCGATCTTGAGGGCGTAGCGCCCGTTGGACGTGCCGTAGTGGCAGTCGAAGACGGGCACGCCGTCCACCTTGGTCTGGATCATGGGGTCCAGGTCCAGTTCGATGAAATCACCCGGCTTGAACGCCAGCAGTTGCTCCACCGTGGCCGGCGCCGTGCCCAGTTCGGCCACCAGTTCAACTTCGGCCGATTGGATCTGGGTCTTGAGCAGATTGATCCAGCGCCGGTCCGGCTCGGAGGAGTCGCCGACCGTCGTCGAATACAGCACGTCGCGGATGGGTTCCAGCGTCGAGTAGGGGATGCAGAAATAGATGGTGCCGCTGGTCTCGCCGATTTCCAGCGTGAAGGATGTCGACACGACAATCTCGCTGGGGGTGGCGATGGTGGCGAACTGGGGCTGCATCTCCGAGCGCTGGTATTCCAGCTCAAGCGGATAGATGCCCTTCCAGGCCTTGTGGTACTCGGCAAGGATGACCTCGACGATGCGGGTGATGACGCGCTGCTCGGTGGGCGAGAAGTCGCGGCCCTCGATGCGGGCGTGGAACTTGCCGATGCCGCCGAACAGGGAATCGATGACCGCGAACACCAGTGTCGGGTCGCAGACGATCAGCCCGCTGCCACGCAACGGCTTCACCGACACGATGTTGAAGTTGGTCGGGACGACGATCTCGCGCAGGAAGGCGCTGTACTTCTGCACCTTGATGCCGCCGATGGCGACTTCCGGGCTCTTGCGGATGAAGTTGAACAGACCGACGCGGATGTTGCGCGCGAACCGCTCGTTGATGATTTCCATCGTGGGCATGCGCCCACGAACGATGCGTTCCTGGCTGGCGAGGTTGTACTCGCGTATGCCGCCAACCTGCTCCTCTTCCTGCTCGAGCTTCTGGCTCTCGCCGGTGATGCCCTGGAGCAGTGCATCGACTTCGTCTTGGGAAAGGATCTGCTGATTCATGGTCGAACCAGGGCTTACTGGACGATGAAGTTGGAGAACAGGACTTGCGTCACGGGGCTTTCGACATGGGCCTTTTTCTTCTTTTTCTTCTTGGGCGCGTCGGCGGACCCGGGCTCGTCTTCCTCGTCGAGCTCGATGCCCATGGGGCGCACCGACTCGCGCATGATGTCCTTGGCGAGCTTTTCCTTGCCCTCGCGGGTCAGGAGCTCGGCGGCGGTCTTGTGCGCCAGCACCATCAGCACATTGCTGCGGATGGCGGGCATGTAGGCCTTGATCTGGTCGGCGAACTTCGGGTCGTCGACCTGCAGCGTGACGCCGATCTGGGCGAAGCGGTCCACGTCCTTGTCGGCCAAGTTGACCGTGAAGGGGTCCAGCGGCACGAAGGTGGGCGGATGGTCGCTCTTGGCGTGGGCCTTGGGCTTGGCCGGGCTCTCGGTGGCGGCTTCGGCGCCGTCTTCACCGTCCTCGGCCACGGGCTTCTTCTTGAGCAGCATGACGGCCGCGCCGCCGCCCACCAGCACCAGCACCAGCACGGCGGCGAGGATGATGATGAGCTTCTTGCTGCCTGCCCTCTTGGGTACGGCAGTTTCCGCAGCAGCCGGCGCAGTCGCCATGAGCACTCCTTGAGACGTCCATCGCCCAGGCCAGCCACTGCAGGCCGTGGGCACATGCGCTCGATTATTGACCCCGGGCCCGCCGGGCAAGCGCTGATTAGCTGGAGCGAGGTGTGCCTATTTCCGCTTCAGCTTCAGGCAAATGTGTCGAGCAGGCCGACGGCGCGCCGGGCGGGCGCTGCCGCGGTGCCGGCGGCGATGCGCCCGCCGCCCGTCGTTGTTCGCGAACTGCGGCCGTCACCGCTGTTGCCGGCGTCGGCATCGCCGCCCTCCGAATCCTTCGGGTCCTTCTGGGCCTGCTGGAAGACGCCCCCTCCCGACAAGGTCAGGCCCTGGCTCTGCAGCGCGGCCGCCAGGTCAGGCAGGCTCTGCTCCAGCGCCTGGCGGGTTTCGGCCTGTGCGGCATGGAAGGAGACCTGGGCCTGGGAGCCGTCGATGACGATCTGCACGGCCACCGGGCCCATGTCGGCCGGGTTGAGCTGCAGTTCGGCCTGCTGCACGCCGTCCACCGCCAACAGGCTGACCCGCGCGCCAAGCTCGGGCGCGAAGGCATTGCTGTGAACGGCGGCCTGCACCTGACCCCTGGCGCTGACCGGGGCTGCGGCCGCCATGGCCGGCATGGCCTGGGCGAGCATCGCGGCGAAGCTGGTGGGGAGGGCGTCAGGCGAGGTGGCCGCGTGAGCCGTGCTGGTATCGCCGGGGGAGGCGGCTTGCAGGGCGTCACTGAGGGTGGCCGCGCGTGCCGCCACCTTGTCGGCGGCAATGGCTTGTTCCAAGCCCTTGGCGCGAGGCGCGACGTCCTGCGAGGCGGCATCCGCGGGGCGGCGCTCGAAGGCTCCGACCGAAGCGGCGTCGGCGCCGGTACTGGCGCGGGCCGCTGATGGACTGTCGTCGTCGGCCAGGTGGTTGATGCGTCCGCGGGCGACGTGCTTGCCGCCAGGCGTGTCGTCTGCCGCGGCCTCGCTGCCCGGCAGAGCGGCCGCGACGGCCTGAGCGGCCTGAGCGGGCAGGGCTTGCTGCGTCAGACCGATGAGCTGGGTGAACTCGTCCAGGCCCGAAGTTTCTGGGCCTTGCGCGCCGTCGCCGTCGGCCGTGGCGACGGTGCTGTCGTCGCCTGCCTCGCCGCTGACGGCTTCCTGCTCGGGTTTGGCCGAGGCTGCAGCGTCAGGCGTGCGGGCCTGCGCCGGTTTGGCGGGTGCAGGCGCAGCAGCGCGGCGCGTCGTGGCTGCGGCGACAGTCGGCGCGGGCTCGTGGGTCGCCGACTCTGGTTCGCGCGGCACCGGGTCGGCGTGGGGCGGCGGCGTCGGCAACCCGGGCTGGTCGTTCAGGAATTGCGCAAAGCTCGGTCCGCCGGCCGAACCGCTGCCGGGCAGTGCGGATTGGGCGGGCTGAGAAGGTTGCGCGGAGGCCGGCAGGCCGGCCGGCTTGGGAGCGATGGTCTGCGAGGAGGCGAGCATGACGGCGACCTCCTCCTCAGGCGTGTGCCATGCGGCGCAGGTGGGCGCGCGCGGCAAACTCGTCGGTGGCGCGCTGTTCGCTGCGCTGGGCGGCCTTGGCGGCTTCGGCCTGGCGGCGGGCGATCAGCTGGCGCAGGGCGGCGACGCGCATCTCGGCCTGGCCGAGGGCCTCGCGGGCGCGCACCTGGCGCTGATCGGCGTGGCTGGCAACATGGCCCTGCGTGTCCACGGCCTGGTCGATGCGGCGGCCAAAGCTCTGGTAGCAGCCGACGATGTCCATGGTTGCGGCCTGAGAGAAGGTCTGCGTCCAGCGCTGCTGGTAATCCTGGCGGTAGCCGGCCAGCTCACCATGCTGGGCACGGGCGGCCTGCGCCTGGGTGCTGGCGGCATGCAGGGCCTGGGCGGCGGCGTCGCGCTCGTTCTCGGCGCGTTCCAGCAGCAGGCCCAGTGTGTCTTTGGCGGGTGCACTCATTCAAAACTCCAGCACAGCACCCGGCCGGTGGCCTGATGCTAAAGAGGTATCGGCGGCCAGACCCGGAGGTTTAGGCGCCTTGGACCACGGCCTGCAATTGGCTGACGCTGGCGTGAAGAAGTGCCGGGCTGTGCATGTCCTGCTGCAGCAGCCGCGTCATGTCGGCATGCAGGCGTACGGCCAGGTCCAGCTCAGGGTCCGCGCCCGGGGCGTAGGCGCCGAGCTGGATGAGGTCGCGGGCCTTGTTGTATTTCGCCAGAAGCTGGCGGAATCGACGCGCGGAATCGACCTGGTTTTGGGGTGCAACACTGGTCATCACCCGGGAAATGGAGCGCTCGATGTCGATAGCCGGGTAGTGGCCGGCCTCAGCCAGGTCGCGCGACAACACGATGTGGCCGTCCAGGATGCCGCGCGCCGCGTCGGCGATCGGGTCCTGCGGATCGTCGCCCTCGGTCAGCACCGTGTAGAAGGCCGTGATCGAGCCCTCGCCCGGCAGGCCGTTGCCACTGCGCTCCACCAGCTGCGGCAGCTTGGCGAAGCAGCTCGGCGGATAGCCCTTGGTGGCGGGCGGCTCGCCGATGGCCAGCGCAATCTCGCGCTGGGCCATCGCGTAGCGGGTCAGCGAATCCATCAGCAACAGCACATGGCGGCCCTGATCGCGGAAATGTTCCGCGATCGCCGTGGCGTAGTGCGCGCCCTGCATGCGCATCAGCGGCGGCGAATCGGCGGGTGCGGCGACGACGACACTGCGCTGGCGACCCTCAATGCCGAGGATGTCCTCGATGAATTCCTTGACTTCGCGACCGCGCTCGCCGATCAGGCCGACGACGATGACATCGGCCTGGGTGTAGCGGGCCATCATGCCCAGCAGCACCGACTTGCCGACGCCAGTGCCGGCGAACAGCCCGAGGCGCTGGCCCCGGCCGACGGTCAGCAGCGCGTTGATGGCGCGCACGCCGGTGTCCAGCGGGATGCGCACCGGGTCGCGGTCCATCGCGTTGATGGGGCGCCGCACCATGGGTTCGTTGTGGATGTCGGCCAGCTCGCCGCCGCGGTCCAGCGGGTGGCCGTGGGGGTCGACGACCCGGCCGAGGAGGCCGTCGCCCATGGGCAGGTGCAGGCCGCGGTCCTCGCCGCGCCGCCAGGGGTGCAGCGGCTGACCCAGCTGGGGAGCGAGCGGTGGCAGGTGGCGCGGTACGACGGTGGCGCCGCTGGACAGACCCTGGACCTCGTCGGTCGGCATCAGGTAGGCGCGGTCGCCCGAGAAGCCGACGACCTCGGCATTCACCGGCGCAGAGCCGCGGCGCGGGTTGTTGCCGCTGCTGGGCATCTGGATGCGGCAGACCGAGCCCATCGGCACCTTGATGCCGGTGGCTTCCAGCACCAGGCCGGCCACGCGCACGAGCTTGCCGTGGGATTCCAGCGGCGCGGTGTTGGCGGCCAGCGTTTCGAGGTCGGCCAAGTAGCGCTGCCAGCGGTCCGTGCGGGCGGAGGTCATTCTTCCTCGTCCTGGCGGCGGTCTTCCCAGAT
This sequence comes from Pelomonas sp. Root1217, assembly GCF_001425705.1. GTDB lineage: Bacteria > Pseudomonadota > Gammaproteobacteria > Burkholderiales > Burkholderiaceae_C > Pelomonas. The sequence goes on from NZ_LMDC01000001.1 coordinate 99,666, forward strand.
CGACTGCTGGCCGATGGCCGAGACGGCGTGCTGCCAGCGCGTGGCAATCGTCGCGTCGACGCTGGCGATGTCGGCATCCACCTTGACGCCGCCGCGCGGCACCTCGGGATCGGGGATGAGCTGCGCCTCGCGAGCCTGCAGTTCTTCACCGGCGCCATCGCGCACGAGCGGGTAGTCGTCCGGATGCACGCGCAGGCGCACGTGGCGCGCCGACAACTGCAGGGCCTCGACGGCATCGTGGGCCACCCGGGCGATCAGCTCGGGGCGTTGCTCAAGCTCGCTGCGCACGACCTGGCGGGCCAGCTCGACGGCGATGCGGGCGATGGACTGGGCCATCTCGTCTTCCAGCGCGCGCATCTCAGTGTCAAAGCCGGTCACCAACGTGCCGAGCTGCTTGCTCATCTGCTGGGCAAAGCTCTGCTTGAAGGCGTCCAGCGCAGCCATGCCATCGCGGTAGCCGTCCTGGTAGCCGCTTTGGCGGGCGGCATGCAACAGCTCGTGCGGGCTGGGCTCGGGCGGCGGGGGCGGTTCCACCGGCGCAGCGGCGGGGGACGTGGCCGGCGGGTTGCCCGGGCGCATCGGCGCGAAGGGCGAGGGCGCGGCGTTGCCCAGGTTGTCGAGGTTCCAGGCCTTGGCGCCTTGCAGCTCCTCGCCCGGGATGAAGCGGGCATAGCTGCCGCGCCGGTCGGTTTCGCGGCGATCGGGTGGCGGCACTTGCCGCGGGGGTTGGCGACCGGTGGCCATGTCGCGACCTTAAACGAATTGGTCGTCGCCGCCGCCAACGAGCACGATCTGGCCCTCGTCGACGAGGCGGCGCACGATCTTGAGCATTTCCTTCTGCTCGGCCTCGACCTCGGACAGCCGCACCGGCCCGCGGGTCTCGAGGTCCTCGCGCAGCGTCTCTGCCGCGCGCGTGGACATGTTGCGGAAGATCTTTTCTCGCAACTCGGCACTGGAGCCCTTGAGCGCGACGATGAGGCTCTCGCTCTGCACTTCCTTGAGCATGGACTGGATGCCCTTGTCTTCGATCTTGTTCAGATCGTCGAAGGTGAACATGTTGTCCATGATCTTCTGCGCCAGGTCGGAATCGGCCTCGCGGATGTAGTCCAGCACAGAGGCCTCGACGCTGGAGCCCATCATGTTGATGATCTCGGCGGCCGTCTTGGCGCCGCCCAGCGAGCTCTTCTTCATGCGCTCGCCGCCGGCCAGGATCTGGCTCATCACTTCGTTGAGGTCCTTCAGCGCCGTCGGCTGGATGCCGTCCAGCGTGGCGATGCGGATCAGCACCTCGTTGCGGCCGCGTTCGGTGAACATCTTCAGCACCGAGCTGGTCTGGTCGAAGTCCAGATGGGCCAGGATGGCGGCAATGATCTGCGGGTGCTCGTTGCGCAGCAGTTCGGCCACGCTGGCGGCGTCCATCCACTTCAGGCTTTCGATGGAGGAGACGTCGCTGCCCTGCAGGATGCGGTCCAGCAGCAGGTTGGCCTTGTCCTCGCCGAGGGCCTTGCGCAGCACGGCGCGCACGTATTCGTCGGTGTCGGTGACCAGGGTGCTCTGGGTCTCGGCGACGGCGTCGAACTTGTCGAGCACGGTCTCGACCTGGGCCCGCTTGATGACCTTGAGCTTGGCGATCTGCTCACCCAGCGCCTGCACCTCCTTGGGCGACAGATGCTTGAAGACCTCGCTGGCTTCTTCTTCGCCCAGCGACATCAACAGGATTGCAGCGTTCTCTATGCCCTTGTCATCCATGATCAAACCTCAAACACCCGACACGTAGTGCCTCCCGGGCCGAGCGCCGGGCCGCCCCCGAGCCGGCCCGCCATGGCGATGTGCTTGCGGCTGAATGCCGCGAGCATCGCCGTCCCCTCGGGGGACCGACCGGACAGACCCGCGTTCAGCGCGGTCGGGATGGGCGAGGGGTTCATGTTTATGCGGCGGTTTCGCCGGCCATCCAGTCGCGCATGATGTTGGCGACCGCGACCGGATTGTCGCGGGCCAGGGCGCGGGCACGCTCGAGTTTTTCGTTATGAATCGGCGCTTCAAGGCGCGGCATGCCGGCGCCCCCAGGCAGCAGCTCCTCGTCATCGACGACTTCATCCACAGTCTCGGCCTTGTCCTCGGACGGCTGTGGTGCGGCGGCCTTGATGGCGGGGCGGATCATGCCGAACACGGCGATCAGCGCGATGGCGACGAAGGCCAGCGGCACGATGGCGCTGCGGGCAACGTCCAGCAGCCAGGGCTGCTTCCAGATCGGCACATCGGCCGGTTCGGTCTTGTCGACGACGAAGGGGGCGCTGATGACCTTGACCGAGTCGCCCCGTTCGGCGCTGAAGCCCATGGCTTCCTTGACGAGATCGGTCAGGCGGGTGATTTCCTCGGCCGGTACGGGCTGCTGCGTCGTCTTGCCCTTGGCATCGGTCACCGAGCGGTGGTTGACGACGATGGCCGCGTTCAGGCGCTTGACGTTGCCGACTGCGCCGCGCGTGACGCGCACCGTCTTGTCGAGCTCGTAGTTGGTGACCTGTTCGCGGCGGCTGTTGCCGCCGGCTCCCGCTCCTTGAGCGGCCTGCAGCGGGGCACTGGCGCCGTTGACGGGGGCGGTGGCCGGCACTGGCGGCTGGTTGGTGGCAGCACCGGGCACGCCGGTGGGCGTGGCATTGCTGGCGTTGTTGCTCTCGTTGCTCTGGCTGGAGCGCACCGAGGCTTGGGTGTTGGGCCCCTGGTTGGGGCGGTATTCCTCGGCGGTCGCCTCGGTCTGGGAGAAATCCACGTCGGCGGTGACCGAGGAGCGCAGGTTGTCACGGCCGACCACCGGCTCCAGCAATTCGAAGATGCGCTTGTTGAAGCCGGCTTCGACCTGCTGCTTGTAGAGCAGTTGCTGGCTGTCCAGCCCGGTGGCGGCGTCCGCGCCGGTCTGGGAGATCAGGGCGCCGGTCTGGTCCAGCACGCTGACGGCCTTGGGATTCAACTCCGGCACGGCGCTGGAGACGAGGTGCACGATGCCGGCGATCTGGTTGCGGTCCAGCGTGCGGCCGCCGCGCAGAGTCAGAACGACGGAGGCGCTGGGCTTTTGCTGCTCGCGGAAGAAACCGTTTTGCTGCGGGATGGCCAGGTGCACGCGGGCATCGGCCACGTCCGACATGGCGGTGATGGTGCGAGTCAGCTCGCCTTCCAGGCCACGCTGGAAGTTCAGGCGTTCGTTGAACTGGGTTTGGCCGATGCTGGACTTGTCCATCAGCTCGAAGCCGACGGCATTGCCGGTGCCGCCTGAACCCGATTTCGGCAGGCCCATCGCCGCCAGCTTCATGCGCAGCTCGTAGACCTGGCCGGCGGGCACGAGGATGGTGCCGCCTGCCTCATGCTTGTAGGGCACCTGCAGGGCCGACAGCTGGCCGATGACGGCGCCACCGTCCTTGTCGGCCAGGCCGCTGAACAGCGGGCGGTAGTCGCCCTGGCTGGACCAGAGCGTGATGGCCAGCACGGCGCCGGCCAGCGCGGCCAGGCCGGCGCCCATGGTCAGCTTGCTGCGCAGCGGCAGGCCGTTCAAGCGCTGCACGAAGTTGGGCTGGGCGTTGATCGGGGTGATCATCACCGGGGCAGCAGCAGCAGAGGCGCTCAGGGCGTTGTCCATCGGGTGGGCGAATACAGCGAGGGCCGGGGAATCCGGCGATGGCGCAAATTATTCGTGCCGGGCCCCTAAAGAAAGCGCCGAAGTGGCCGACTGAGCCCGCGCATCTCCGCCCTTAGTGCGCGTGACTTGCTGCCAAAGTCCTGGCCCATGGACATGAAGTTGCGCCCCTTCGACTTTGCACAGGCCGCCGCCCGAGCGGGCCTGGCGGTCAATGGCACGCCGCTTGCGCCCAAGCCGGCCGCCACGTCAGGCGCCAGCTTCGGCGATGCGATGACGCAGGCGCTGAAGAACGTCAGCGCCTCGCAGAACGAGGCCGCCCGCCTGCAGCGCGAGGTGCAGCTGGACAATCCGACCGTCAGCCTTGAAGAGACCATGGTCTCGATGCAGAAGGCGCAGATCGGCTTCCAGGCCACGCTGCAGGTCCGGAACCGCCTGGTCTCGGCCTACTCCGAGATCATGAACATGCAGATCTAGCGATCGCTGGTTTGTTGCGGAGCGTGCGGGCCGAGCGCTGGGCCGCCCCGAGCCGGCCTGCAGGCGATGTACTTGCGGCTCGACGCCGCAAGTATCGTCGTCCCCTCGGGGGACCGGTCAGGCTTGCCCGCGTGCAGCGCGGCAAGCCTGGGCGAGGGGCTTCTAGCAGGCGCCTTTTCGTGCGTCTGCTCCGCAGATCGCCGGCCGGCCCAGGGGGTTCAAGTCCAGATACAGCTGCTGGTTGCGGTCGTTGGAGATGCCGATGCGCGTCCATTCCAGCGCCCGGCCCATGCCGGCCTGGAAAGTGACGCTCTGGCCGGACTGCAGGAGCGTGCTCTTGTGGTCGCGGTAGTTGACGGCACCGAGCTCGCAGCGCGGCGCGCCGGTGGCGCAGTCGCAGGGCGCGGTGCGGCTGGTGCCCCAGCACCATTGCGCGCCACTGCTGAAGCTGACATAGATGTTGCGGCCCTCGTCCACGCTGAGGCCGCGGGCGCGGCGCAGATCCTGCTCCAGCATCTCGGCCACGTGGCGCAGGCGCTGGCGGGCCAGATAACTCGCGTAGCTGGGCACGGCCACCGACAGGATGATGCCCAGCACGGCCAGCACGAAGACCACCTCGAGAAGCGTGAAACCTTGCCCCTCGGCGCGCGAGTACGCGCACCGGCCTTGCAGGCCGCGCTGAGGCATTTGCCGCAGCTCTTCGGCAGGCGCAGCCGTTCCACTGGAACGGCTGTGTCCGGCCTCAGCCCCCGAGGGAACGCGGGCTGGCTTGGGAGCGGCCCTGCGCTCAGCCCGTCCGCCGGCCGCGTTCATGGATCCAGCTTCAGCAGGCGACGGCGCTTTTGCGTCTGGTCCACATAGACCTGCAGCGAGCGGCTTGCGTTGGCATCGAGGTCGACGAAGGAGCATCCCAGCTGCTGCATGCCGCTTGCATCGCCGGCGATGGGGCTGACATGGTGGGGCAGCAGGGTGACGCGCAAGGCGCTGATGCGATCCAGCTCGAGCACCAGGCCGTCGCTGATCTCGCCCACGGGCAGGGGGCTGAAATCGGGCGGCAGCGCCAGCGCGAGACCGCCGATGCTGAGGTCCAGCACGCGCAGTGCGCGGCCGGGTTGTTCGGTGCCGGGCAGCACGATGCGCGGATAGGCGCTGCCGGCCGGTTGCACGCGGAAGGACTGACGGCGCTGGAAGCGGTACAGGCGGGCCGGCAGCGCGCTGCGCAGCACCGTGCCTTGTTCCCCGCTGACGAGGACGGGCCCCTCGAGTTCGAATTGCAGCTTGATGGCGCCGAGGTAGGCAACGGCGGTGATCTCGCCGTCGGCCACCAGGGCCTGGCTGATGCCTTCGGGATCGGTACCGATCTCCAGGCCGATGAGGTCGGCGCCGATGTCCAGCGCCACGATGCGGCTGGACAGGCTCTGGCCCTGGGGGCCACTCAGCAGCACGCCGGAATTCTCGCGCTGCAGCTGCTGCAGATACGCCGCGATCTCGGCAGAAGAGGCGACGCGCAGTTCCTCGGAGGTGGGTTCAGGAGCGGTCATTGCAGGATGGTAGCCGTCTTGCCTTTTCGGGCCGAGCGCCGGGCCGCTCCCAAGCCGGCCCGCCTGGCGATGTGCGTGCGGCTCAATGCCGTACGCATCGCCGTCCCCCCGGGGGACCGGCTGGGCACGCCCGCGTTCAGCGCGGCGAGACCAGACGAGGGGTCAATGGACCATCCGGCTCTTGCCCTTCATCACATGATCCAGGTCTTCCAGCCAGGGTTCGGCCAGATGGCGGATCTCGGCGTCATTGAGCAGGATGCGCTGCATGATGCGGGTCTTCAACGCCGACTCGCTCGGGGCCAGCTGGGACTGGTTGGCGGCGGACTTGAGCTGGGAGATCAGCAGCACGCAGGCGCCTTCAAGCTTGACGACTTCATCCCAGTTGCCGGTGCGGGCAGCTGACAGCATGTCGGCGCTGGCTTGTTCGATGGCCTCGTAATAATTGAGCAGTTGGGAATTCATGGTTCGTACCGGAAAAGCGTAGGCAGGGCGGGGCGAAGAGGAATCAGGCGGCCTTGGGCGCGCGCACAGCCGGGTTGTCGGCAATGGCGTGCCAGGCGTCACGCACCGGTTGCAGCAGGCGCTTGCATTCCTCGATCGCGGCGGTGTCGCTGTGCAGGTTGGCGTGGGTCAGCCGCACGCACAGATAGGCATAGAGGTCACGCAGGTCGTGGGCGAGCGGGGTGGATTCGAGGTTGAGGGCCGCCTTGAGGCCCTCGTCCAGGATGCGTACGCAGCGGCACAGTGAGTTGTTCTTGACCGGCGTGTTACCAGCCTGGATCGCGGCCAGGGCCAGATTCATACCTTCCATGACGCCGTCGAACAGCAGGGCGACAAGGCGGTGCGGGCTGGCGCTGAGGACATCGGTCTCGACGCCGACCTTGCCGTAGGCGGAGCCGGCGCGGTGAGCTCGGGAAGCAAACGGGGAGGAGGATCCGTACATGGGGGCTCTCTGGGCTGGATACCTACAAATTTCGGCGCCCGACCGGGGAACTTGAGGCGGCCGACCCCCGCTGGCGGCGTGAAAAAGGCGCCCTAAGGCGCCTTGTTCGCAAATCTTTCACGGGCTCAGCTCGAAGAGTTGCTGCCGAACTGCTTGGAGACATAGGACGACAGCGCGCTGAGCTGGCTCATCTTGGTGTCCAGCGCGCTGTACTGGGCACGCAGGCGCTTTTCCGTCAGCGTCAGCGAGTCCTGCATGTGGCTGATCGTGTTGTCGTTGCTGGCGATGCGCTTTTGCAGGCTGCTCTGGCCGTTGGTGATGGCGCCGTCCGTGCCCAGGATCTGGGTGGCGAAGCTGTTCCACTGCAGCGCGAAGCCCTGGTTGCGCGGCGTGGCGGCGTCGGGCGCCGCGAACAGCTTCTTCAGGTCGGTGAGATTGGTCAGCGCCTTGTCGAGCTTGGTCGCGTTGATCGTCAGCGCGCCGTTCTGGCCCGGTTCCAGCCCGATGTCGGCCAGGCGGCCGAAGGCACCGGCGAGTGTCGTGCTGCCGCCGGTGATGCCGCGCAGCATCTGCTGCACCGAGACCGCCTTGGTGTCGCCCTGCAGCACGCCGGCGGTCTTGGTGCCGGCGTCGTACTTGGTCTGGTCGCGCATCAGGTTGAGCAGCTTGTTGTAGGAGTCTGCGAAATCCGTGATCGCCTTCTTGATGCTGGTCGTGTCGTTGCTGGTACCGACAGTGATGGTGCTGGCCGTCGTCTTGAGCAGCGTCACGCTCACGCCATCGGTGATGCCGGTCAGCGTGTTGCTTTCGGAGGTCAGGTCCAGCCCGTCCCAGTTGTACTGGGCATTGCTGGCGGCCTGGGTCTGGGTCATGCCGGCGCCGTTGGCGGGGTCATAGGTCAGGTCGGCCAGAGCGGCATCGGGGCTCGTGATCTGGAAGGCCTGGTTCTCGCCGGTGCTCAGCGACCGGATGACCAGGCGCGTGCCGGCCGCGTCGTTAACCAGGCTGGCGTTGACACCGACATTGGCGGCGTTGATCTTGTCGCGGATGCTGGACAGCGTGTCGGTGGCGTTGACGGTGATGGCGGCGGGCGTGCCGCTGCCAGGCGTGAAGACCGGCGGGTCGCCGGCCCAGCGGCCCAGGGCGATGGTCAGCGTGCCGTCGCCGATCGTGCTGCTGCCGTTGGTGAAGATGCGGCTGGCCACCGATTGTGCCGAGGCCAGCTGGCTGACCTTGAGCAGGTGGTTCTGGCTGCCAGCGCTGCTGGCGCTGACGGTGGCGACCGTGGGGTCGGAGACGCTGACCGTGGAGGCGTTCCACAGGTTGGCGTCGGACAGCTTCTGGGCGGCCGTCTGCATGCTGGATACGGCCGACTGCAGCTGGCCGTAGGCGGAGATCTTGGTCTGAAGCTTGGCAGAAGCCTGCTTGATGTTGTTGATCGGCTGCTGCTCGATCGACATCAGCTTGCTGACCAGGCTCTCGACATCAAGACCACTGCCGATACCGAGCGATGAGATGGTGGCCATAGCCCTTTCCTGTTAAGACCCGTTCCGTAGGGCCTTCGGCATGCCGGTGGCGAACTTTAGGAAAATTTTGGCCAACTCAGCGCCAAAATGACAACGCCGGGACTTCCGACACGCGGATCCCGGCGTTTTGGTACGGCGTGCGACTCAGCCCTTGAGCAGTTGCAGCACCTGCTGCGGCAGCTGATTGGCCTGGGCGACCATGGCGTTGCCAGCCTGCTGCAGGATCTGTGCCCGCGACATGTTGGACGTTTCCTGGGCGTAGTCGGCATCCATGATGCGCGAGCGGGCCGCGGTCTGGTTCTCGACGGCGACCTGCAGGTTGCCGATCACCGAGTCGAAGCGGTTCTGGATCGCACCGTAGGTCGAGCGGGCCAGATTGACCTGGGCGAGTGCGAAGTCCAGGAACTGGACAGCCACCGACGGGTCACCCTGGTCCGCGCTGGCGCCAGTCAGGGCAGGCGGCGCGCCAGCTGCGGCGAAATCCACCGCCGCGGTCGGCGGTACGCCCCCCGTACCGCTGCCAGCGGCGCCCAGGATGTTGATCTTGGTGCTGTTGATGGCGGCTTCCAGGGCACCGTCATTGCCGTTGGGCGTGCCGGTGGTCCCCAGGGTCGTCGTCAGGATGTCGCTTTGCCCGATGACGATCTGGTCATCCACCGTGGCGTTGGCGCCGACCTGGAAGGTGAACGAGGTCGATGCGCCGGTCAGGATCTGTGAACCGTTGAAGTTGGTATTGCGTATGAGGCGCCCCACTTCGGTCTGCAACTGCGTGAACTCGTTGTTCAGCGCCGAGCGGTCCTGCACGTTGTTGGTGCCGTTGGCCGCTTGCACGGCCAATTCACGCATGCGTTGCAGCATGTCGCCGACCTTGCCGAGCGAGCCTTCAGCCGTCTGCGCCAGCGAGATGCCGTCATTCGCATTGCGCATGGCGACCGACATGCCACGGACCTGGGTGTTCATCCGTTCGGCGATCGCCAGACCGGCGGCGTCGTCCTTGGCGGAATTCACACGCATGCCAGAAGACAGGCGCTGCATCGACACCGCCAGCAGTCCTTGGGAACTGTTCAAGTTCCGCTGCGCGTTCATCGATGCGATGTTGGTATTGATCGTCTGGGGCATTTAAGCACTCCTGCAACAGCCCGGTTGATTCCGGTGTCCGCGCCGCAGAAGTCAGCGACGCGATGGAGTGAATTGTGTTGGTGCCCTCCGCAGGTCAAACCCGCGAACAACGGTCAAAACCACGGCTATTAAGGAAGCGTTGTTCAACGCTTCTCAAGCCCGTGCCGGCGGCGCCCCACCGCCGGTGGCCTTGCTTCTATCAGCCGCGCAGCAGCGTCAGCACCTGCTGGGGCAGTTGGTTGGCCTGCGAGATCATCGCCGTGCCGGCCTGCTGCAGGATCTGCGCGCGGCTCAGATTGGCGGTTTCGCTGGCGTAGTCGGCGTCCATGATGCGGCTGCGTGCGGCCGACTGGCTTTCCACCGACACCTGCAGGCTGGAGATGACGGCGTCAAAGCGGTTCTGGGCGGCACCGAAGGTGGAGCGGGCCGTGTTCACCTGGGACAGCGCCTGGTCGATCTTGGCGACCGAGTCCAGCGCACCCTTGGTGCCTGTGCCGGTGTAGAGATCGAAGGTGGCGCCGGTACCGGCCGCGCCAACCAGCAGGATGTCGGTGTTGGTCGTGTTGGTGACCTCGGCCAGGGCGCCCTGGTTGGTGCTGGCAGCGGTGGCGGCATTCAGGATGTCGGCACCGGTGATCGTGATGGTGTCGTTGGCCGTCGCGTTGGCGCCCACCTGGAAGGTGGTGGCTGCGGAGCCCGTCAGGATGGAGTTGCCGTTGAAGTTGGTGTTGCTGGACAGGCGCGTGATTTCGGACTGCAGCAGTGAGAACTCGTTGTTCAGCGCGGTGCGGTCGTCGGTGTTGTTCGTGCCGTTGGCTGATTGAACGGCCAGTTCACGCATGCGCTGCAGCATGTCGCCGATCTTGCCCAGCGCGCCTTCAGCGGTCTGCGCGAAGGAGATGCCGTCGTTGGCGTTGCGGATGGCCACGCTCATGCCGCGCACCTGGGTGTTCATGCGTTCGGCGATGGCCAGGCCAGCGGCGTCGTCCTTGGCCGAGTTGACACGCAGGCCCGACGAGAGGCGCTGCATGCTGACCATCAGCGAGCCCTGCGAGGCGGACGTGTTGCGCTGAGCGTTCAGCGAGGCGAGGTTGGTGTTGATGATTGCGGACATGGCGCGTTCCTTTTCAGTGCCAATGGATTGAATCCGAGCCCTGGGCAGCCGGCGCATGGGCCTGTTGTGTGGCCTGGTGCGTTGGCTGACGAGCTGGGACCCGTTGAATCCGTTATCGGAACGGTCGGGGGAACGCTTGAGAGTGATCCTTTGTAAAACGGGCCGCTCAATCTCGCGAATTGCGGGGTGATTGGCGGCCTTTTAAGGTGCTTGAGCTGGCGGGCTTTGCCCTCGGGGGTCGACGACGACGGCTGTCGCGTCGGAGCTCAGGGCCAGCGTCGAGGCTGGCCCAGGATCATCGAAGAAGCGACAGCACTTGCTGCGGTTGCTGGTTGGCTTGGGCAATCATGGCCGTACCCGCCTGCTGCAGGATCTGCGCGCGGCTCAGGTTGGCAGTTTCCATCGCGTAGTCGGCATCCATGATGCGGCTGCGGGCGGCGGACTGGTTCTCGACCGCGGTGCCCAGGCTTTCGATCACGGCGTCGAAGCGGTTCTGGGCGGCACCGAAGGTCGAGCGGGCCACGTTGACCTGGGCGATGGCCTGGTCGATCTTGGCGATCGAGTCCAGGGCGCCCTTGGTGCCGGTGCCGGTGTAGGCATCGAAAGTGGCGCCGGTGCCGGCCGCGCCGACGTTCGAGATGTCGGTGTTGGTCGTGTTGGCCACTTCAGCCAGCGCGCCGTCGTTCTTGCCGACTGCGGTGACGGTGCCCAGCATGTTCTGGCCGCTGATCGTGATGGTGTCGTTCGTGGTCGCGTTGGCGCCGACCTGGAAGTTGAACGCCGTCGTGTTGGTCAGCACCGCCTGACCGTTGAAGGTCGTGTTCGTGCTCAGGCGGGTGATTTCGCTCTGCAGCTGCGTGAACTCGTTGTTCAGCGCGGTGCGGTCGTCGGTGTTGTTGGTGCCGTTGGCGGACTGCACGGCCAGTTCACGCATGCGCTGCAGCATGTCGTTGACTTTGCCGAGGGCGCCTTCAGCCGTCTGTGACAGCGAAATGCCGTCATTGGCATTGCGGATGGCCACATTCATTCCCTTGACCTGGGAATTCATGCGTTCAGCGATGGCCAGGCCGGCGGCATCGTCACGTGCGGAGTTCACCCGCAGACCGGACGACAGACGTTGCATGGAGGTCGCCAGCGCGCTTTGCGCGGAACTGGCATTGCGCTGCGCGTTGAGCGACAGCAGGTTGGTATTGATAACTGCGGGCATGATGCGCTTCCTTTTAGCTAGAGATGACCCGGCAAAGCGCCGGCGAAGACCCGAGTGCCCGGGTGAGGCACCCGTGCTGCCCACGCAGACTCGCCTTACTAACTAATAGGCAAGCCCTTGTGGCTACGCCCGACGCCAGTCAACCGTTGAAGCTCGTCCGCCGCCTGGGCTTTGGACATCGCCTCGGCTTTCCAGCCGGACCACGGAACCGTTGCCGGCGCCGTTGCAATGGCTATCGGACGGGCTGACACGTTTCTTGAGGCGCTTTTGTCAAGGGGTGTGATCTTTTGAACAGAGGCATCTGCAAAGCCTTGTTCATCGGATCAGTCCAATGAAAACTTTTTGGGCTGCTCGGGCCTGCCTTTTCCTTGGATCGGTCGTCTGAGGCCTGCCTAAAGTCCGCTCCATCCCGGCCGAACCCGCACGCCGGACTGGAGCCTGCGATGCCCGCCTTGTCCGCCTCGACCCGTCAAAAAGCTGTTCACCTTCCCACCGCTGCCACGCAGCCGGAGGAACCCCTGATGCTGCTGGCCCGCGCCCGCAATGCCGCCTTTGCCGAGGCTGCCCGAGGCAATCTGGGTCAGGGACTGGGCATCCTGCAGGACGCCCTGGCCGACGAACCCATGAGCCACGAGCTGCTGGCCGACATGGGCGCGCTGCTGCTCGTGGCCGGCCGCCACGACCAGGCCGCTGCCAGCGCCGAGCGCGCGCTGAAGATCCAGCCTGATCACGGGCCCAGCCTGTACACCCTGGGCTTTGCGTTGTCCGGCCGCGGCGAAAAGAAGCGGGCCATCGAGGTGCTGACGACTCTGCAGTCCGGCCCCGGCGCTGACAGCCTGCGCGCCGAGTCGCCGGAGCTGATGCCGGTCGCCATGACGGAATTGCAGCGCTTGCAGCGCGTCTGACGCGACTAATTTCACACCTTCAAGGCCCCGGCCAGCGCGAGCTGCCGGGGCCTTGGTTTTTGGGCGCTGGCCGGCCCGACGCGGCTGTAGGAATTTGGCTGACAAGGCCTTCCACAAAAGGTGACGCCGGGCACCGACGCTGCCTGATATCGCGAAAGAAGAGGGGTCAACACAATCCGTTTCACTGATCCGCAACACCCCATCACCTCTGACGGAAGCCGCCATGAACACCGACCAAATGCTCGCCGAGATCCGTGAAGCCAACCTGTCCTACCTGATGCTGGCCCAGAGCCTGATCCGCGCCGACCGCGAACAGGCCCTGTACCGCCTGGGCATCAGCGAGGACACGGCCACGCTGATTGGCACGCTGAGCCCGGCGCAGATCATGAAGATCGCTTCCGGCAACACGCTGCTGTGCGCCTTCCGCATGAGCGACGACCTGGTGTGGGGCCTGCTGACCAACCACAGCAAGCCCGGTGCGAACGAGAGCGTCAGCCGCCTGCACGCCTCCATCCTGATCGCCGGCCGCCACGAGCACGCCTGATCTAGAACCGCCCTTACTGATTCCGGAGCCACACCATGCGCGTCAAAAGCATCCTCACCGAAGCCAAGCAGATCGACCGTGCCGTTCAGCTGATCCACCTCGGTGCCCGCCTGCAGGTGCTGGAATCGGAAACCGACCTGTCCTACGAGCGCCTTCTGCGCCTGTACAAGGAAGTGAGCGGCAAGTCGCCGTCCAAGGGCCAGCTGCCCTTCTCGACCGACTGGTTCATGACCTGGCAGCCCAACATCCACGCCAGCCTATTCCTGAACATCCACGAGTACCTGAACAAGGCCGCGGAGATGGACGAGATCGACACCGTCATCAAGGCCTACCAGCTCTACCAGGAGCAGACGACGGCCCAGGGCCTGGAAGCCATGCTGTCCGTCACGCGCGCCTGGCGCCTGGTCAAGTTCGTCGACAACGGCATGCTGACCCTGACCAAGTGCGCCAAGTGCAATGGCCAGTTCGTCACCCACCCGCACGAGATCGCCCGCCATTTCGTCTGCGGCCTGTGCAATCCGCCCGCACGTGCCGGCAAGGGTCGCGCGCAAGGCTCCATCCAGATGCATTGACTGATAACAAGGCGACACTGTCGCCATGTGGATCACCCGTTGGCCGCTGCCGGCTCTGTTGAGCTGGCTGGCGGCCTGGTTCATTTATGCGGCCGCGCTTTTTGCCGGCTTGTCACCCGGGCCGGCCCTGGCGTTGGGCGCGGCCGTCGCTGCGGCCCTGGCCTGGCTGCATGGCGAGCGCTGGCGGCGGCTCATCGTCGCGCTGGGCTTCCCGGCCTCCGTGCTGGCGCTTGGCTGGCAGGGCGGTGAAGGCCTCACGAGAGGCCTGCTGTGGCTGGCGCCGCTGGCGCTGCTGTGGTGGCTCTACCCACGCAGGACCTGGTCCGAGGCGCCCCTGTTCCCGACCCCGTGGGGGGCGCTCGGCCGCTTGCCTGCCCTGGCGCCATTGCCGCCGGGCGCCCGGGTGCTTGATGCCGGCTGTGGCGTTGGCGATGGCCTGCGTGAACTGCTGCACGCTTACCCGCAGGCACGCGTCGAGGGCGTTGAATGGAGCAGGCCGCTGGCACTGCTGGCAGGCTGGCGGCTGCGTGGCGCCAGGGTGCGCCAAGGCGACCTCTGGGCCGACAGCTGGACGCCGTTCGCCCTGGTCTATGTCTTCCAGCGCCCCGAGTCCATGCCGCGCATCTGGGCCAAGGCCTGCGCTGAACTGGCGCCCGAGGCCTGGCTCGTCAGCCTGGACTTCGCCGTGCCCGGCGCCGTACCGGTTGCCAGCTGGCAATTGTCCAGCGGGCAGTTCGTGTGGCTTTACCGCCCGGTGCAGAAAGCGGCGTCAAAGACCGCCAATTGAGGCGTTCACAACGCCTGCTGCGCGGCATACTTTCTTCAGCCCCCCGGCACCGGGCCGATAAGGCCTGAACTCCCACAACCCCACAGCACATGTTCGTCATCATTGGCTGGGCCGTCTCGATGGTCTGCATCTTCGGCGTGTTCATCGCTCACGGCGGGAACATCGGCGTGATCCTGCACGCCCTGCCGTTCGAGATGATCACCATCTTCGGCGCCGCCATCGGCGCCTTCCTGGCCAACAACCAGATGAAGGTCGTCAAGGCGACGGCCAAGGGCCTGGGCCTGTGCTTCAAGGGCAGCAAATACAGCAAGGCCCGCTACATGGAGCTGCTGGCGCTGATGTACGACATCCTGCAAAAGGCCCGCAAGGAGGGCCTGATGTCCATCGAGAAGGACGTCGAGGACCCGCACAACAGCCCGCTGTTCCAGAAGTACGCGGTGGTGGGCAATGACCACCACGTCACCGAATTCATCACCGACTACCTGCGCATGATGGTGTCGGGGAACCTGAACGCCCATGAGATCGAGTCGCTGATGGACAGCGAGATCGAGACCCATCACCAGGAGGAACACGCCGCCGTAGCCGCGCTGCAACGCCTGGCGGGCGGCCTGCCGGCCTTCGGCATCGTGGCCGCCGTGCTGGGCGTCGTGAACACCATGGGCTCGGTCGGCCAGCCGCCGGCGGTGCTGGGCGGCATGATCGGCTCGGCCCTGGTCGGTACCTTCCTGGGCATCCTGCTGGCCTACGGCTTTGCCGAGCCGCTGGCCGGCCTGCTGGAGCAGAAGGTCGAGGACGGCGGCAAGGAATTCCAGTGCATCAAGACCACGCTGCTGGCCAGCATGCAGGGCTACGCTCCGCAGGTGGCCATCGAATTCGGCCGCAAGGTGCTGTTCTCGGGTGACCGCCCGAGCTTCACCGAGCTCGAAGGCCACGTCAAAAAGAAATGACGAGGACCTGACATGGCGGGGGACGCGAAAAAACTCCAGCCCATCATCATCAAGAAGGTGAAGAAGGGCGGCCATGCGGTGCATGGCGGTGCGTGGAAGATCGCGTATGCCGACTTCGTCACGGCCATGATGGCCTTCTTCCTGTTGATGTGGCTGCTCGGCTCCACGACCGAGGGCGACAAGAAGGGCATCGCCGACTTCTTCCAGTCGCCGCTGAAGGTGGCCATGCTCGGCGGTTCCGGCTCGGGGGACTCTTCCAGCGTCATCCGCGGCGGCGGCAAGGACCTCACGCGCGAGACCGGCCAGGTCAAGGAAGGCGAGAGCGCCGCCAAGCGGGCCAGCTACACCTTGCGTGCACTGAAGGAAGAACAGCGCAAGGCCGAGAAGGCGCGCCTGGAGCAACTCAAGACCAAAGTCGAGCAGGTGCTTTCCGAGAACCCCAAGCTGGCCGCTCTGGGCGGCCAGATCCGGCTGGACATGACCAAGGAAGGCCTGCGCATCCAGATCGTCGACGAGGGCAACCGGCCGATGTTCGACAGTGGCAGTGCCATCGTGAAGCCCTATATGCGTGAACTGCTGCGCGAGCTCGGTAGCGTGCTGACCGAGGTGCCCAACCGGCTCACCGTGGAGGGGCACACCGACGCCCAGCCCTTCTCCGGCGGCGACAAGGGCTACAGCAACTGGGAGCTGTCGGCCGACCGCGCCAATGCCTCGCGCCGCGAGCTCGTCGCGGGCGGGCTGTCGGAGGCACGCATGCTGCGCGTACAGGGCCTGGCTGCCAGCAAGCTGCTCGACGCCAAGGACCCCAACGGCGCGCTGAACCGGCGCATCAGCATCATCGTCATGAACCGCGATGCCGAGGACGCCGTGCTGAAGAATCTGCCCGACGAGCCCGAAGGCGACGCTGCGCCCGCGCAGACCGAGTCCACGCAAGTGCCGCAGAACGGAAAAATGCCGCAAACTCAATCGTCGGCGCCGGCTCGCTAGAAACTAGACTGCGTGCTGACCCTGAAATACCGCCTGCACCCGAGAGAGGATCGCCATGAGCACTGATATGAAATTCCTGGTCGTCGACGACTTCTCCACCATGCGCCGCATCGTGCGCGGCCTGCTCAAGGAGATTGGCTACAACAACTGCGAAGAGGCCGAGGACGGCGTCGAGGCGTTGAACATGCTCAAGGGCGCCAAGTTTGATTTCGTCGTCAGCGACATCAACATGCCCAACATGACGGGCTTCGAGCTGCTGAAGGCCATCAAGGAAGACCCCAACCTCAAGCACCTGCCCGTGCTGATGGTCACCGCCGAGGCGCGCAAGGAAGACATCGTGCTGGCCGCCCAGTCGGGCGCTGCGGGCTACATCGTCAAGCCCTTCACGAAGGCGACGCTGGAAGAAAAAGTCCTCAAGATCATGCAGAAGCTGGCCGCCGCGGCCTGACAACACCAAAAAGGGGACTGTCATGTCGATGGATCAACTGGAGCAACTGGGCAAGGCCCAGGAGCCGCTGCTCGTCTCGCCCGAAGTCTTTCAGCAACTCGGCACGATCACGCGCACGCTGCATGACACCATGCAGCGCCTGGGCGTCATGCCCAAGCTGCAGGTGGCCACCGACGGCCTGCCCGACGCGCGCAGCCGCCTGAGCTACATCGCCGAGAAGACCGCGGCCGCCGCCGAGAAGGTGCTGAA
This sequence comes from Pelomonas sp. Root1217, assembly GCF_001425705.1. Lineage (GTDB taxonomy): Bacteria > Pseudomonadota > Gammaproteobacteria > Burkholderiales > Burkholderiaceae_C > Pelomonas. The sequence continues at coordinate 116,660 of NZ_LMDC01000001.1, forward strand.
CTCCGTCGACCAGGCCAAGGGTGAGCACGCCGGCATCAGCCGGGCGACCAAGGAATTGGCTGCTGCCATCGTTGCCGACCCTGTGCGCGCCGTTGCCAGCGGCGCCGTGATGAACTTCGTCAAGGACGTCGAGAACCGCACCGCGAGCATTGATGGCCACCTGACGGACATCATGCTGGCCCAGGACTTCCATGACCTGACCGGCCAGGTGGTGGCCAAGGTCGTGAAGCTGGCCAACGACCTGGAAGACAGCCTCGTCAAGCTGCTGGTGCAGGTCGTGCCGCCCGAGCAGCGCGAGAAGGTCGACCCGACCATCCTGCAGGGCCCGGTCGTCAATGCCGAAGGCCGTACCGACGTCGTCACGAACCAGGGCGAGGTCGACGACCTGCTGGCCAGCCTCGGCTTCTGAGGCGCTGCTTCGCGTGCAAGGCCGGCCTCGTGCCGGCTTTTTGCTTTGTCACTCGGCCTCGGGTACCAGCTCGCGGATGGCCTGATTGAGCTTGTCCAGCGTCTGTGGCTTGACCTGCAGGGAGCAGGCCAGGTAGCGCAGTTCCCCGCGCGGCATGTCGGTGAACTCGACGCGCACCAGGGGCAGGGGGGCGAATTCGGGGTCCTTGCGCAGCCAGTTCAGGTCTTCTTCGTCGATCAGCATGTAGTCGGCGCGGCGCACGCCCACCATGCGCGCCAGCTGCAGTGGCGCCAGCTGGGCGCGCAAGGGCGGCTTGGCCGCCGTGGCGAGGAACTGGTCCAGCTGTGAGCCGTAGGACACACCGTCCAGGATGCCGGGTTGCAGCGAAGCATCCGCAAACAGCTGGGCGACACGCGGGATGGCGCGGATCTGTGCTGCGACGCTGGCATGGGCCAGCACCACATGCGGCCGGTCGCGGTGAATGGGCAGGGAGAAGCGGGCAAAGGCCTCGCGCTCGGGATTCTTGTACAGGCCCGGTGAGCACAGGGCAGCCTGGTTGGCCTGCAAATTCTGAAGCGTGCGTCGTATCGGCACTTCGGCATAACGGGGCTCGATGCCAGCGCGCTTGAACAGTTTGGCGGTGCGCTCCATCAGAAAGCCGGCCGGCTTGCCGTCCACCGTGTAGCTGTAGGGCGGCTTGTCGCGGTACTCGATGGCCAGCGGGGCCGCCTGGGCCAGGGCTGCGCCGGCGCAGGACGCGGCCAACAGGGTGAGCAGGCGGGTGGAGCGGGGCACGGCCCAAGGTTAGCGCCAGCAGCGCCGGCCTCGCCACCCCGGCGGCGGCAATCCTGCACACCTGGGCCGGCGCGCTGCGGCCCGATTGGGAATAGCCGGGCATCCCCCCTGTTTTTCTCGCTCAAGTTTCAGCGGCTGCCTCGAACAATTCGGTTCAGCTGCAGCACCACCATGGCCGACCACGACGCACAGGATCGCAACTTACCCGCCTCGCCCAAGAAGATCAAAAGATCTCGGGCCGAGGGCCAGGTGCCGCGCTCGCGCGACCTGCCGCATTTCGCCATGATGGTCGCCGGTGGCGCCGCGTTGTCCGTGGGTGGGCCGCAGATCGTCGAGAAGCTGCGCCAGACCATGATCACCGGCCTGCATTTCGACGCACGCCTGCTGGCGCAAAAGGGTTTCATGGGCGAGCGCCTGGCCGAGATGACGCTGGCCTTCGCCGCCGTCATGGGGCCGATCGCCGCGCTGCTGGTGATCGTCGGCATCGCCAGCAACCTGGCCAGCGGCGGCTGGAACTGGACGATGAAGCCGCTCGCCCCCAAGTTCTCACACCTGAATCCTCTCGCCGGCCTGGGCCGCCTGTTTACCGGCCAGGGCTTCGGCTCGGCCCTGAAGGCGGTGCTGCTGGCCCTGGTGCTGGGCATCGTCGGCGCGATGGTGCTGAAGGACCGCCTGGCGGCTTACGTCGGCATCATGTCCGTGCCGCTGCCGTCCGCCCTGGCCTACGCGGGCCAGCAGCTGATGGGGGGACTGGGTCTGCTGGCCGTGACGCTGGCGGTGTTCGCCGCCATCGACGTGCCGCTGCAGCGCCAGCTCTGGCTGCGCCGCATGCGCATGAGCCGCGAAGAGGCCAAGCAGGAAATGAAGGAGGTCGAGGGCAACCTCGAGATCAAGGCCAAGATGCGCGCCATCATGCGCGAGATGGCCAAGCGCCGCATGCTGGCTGCCGTCCCGCAGGCCGACCTGGTCGTCATGAACCCGACCCACTATGCCGTCGCGCTGAAGTACGAGGAAGGCAAGATGGCCGCGCCCAAGGTCATCGCCAAGGGCGCCGACCTGCTGGCCATGAAGATCCGCGACCTGGCCAAGGAATCGAAGGTGCCGGTGCTGCAGCAACCGGTGCTGGCCCGCGCCCTCTACGCCCACGCCAAGGTCGACCACGAGATCCCCGCCGCGCTGTTCGGCGCCGTGGCCCAGGTGCTGGCCTACGTCTACCAGCTGCGCGCCGCCCTGGCCTCGCGCAACATGGCCCGCCCGGATGTGCCGCATCCGCATGTGCCGCCGGAGCTCGACCCGCACAACAATCCGGGCTGGGCACCCGAGCCCGAGGAAGACTTCACGGAGTGAGCGCTGCGGGGAGAACAGCCCGGCTTTCCCGCCGTTTCTCCGGCTCAAGTTTTCCGGGCCGCCGCGAAGAATGCAGGTGAGACCCCACCTGCCGCATGAACCAGCTCACCGCCAAACTCCAAGCCCTGCTCGGCCCACGCGCGGGCATCATCGCCGCGCTCGGCGCGCCCATCGCGGTGCTGCTCGTGCTGTCCATGATGGTGCTGCCGCTGCCGCCCTTCGCGCTGGACCTGCTGTTCACCTTCAACATCGCGATGGCGGTGATGGTCATGATGGTCGCCGCCCACATGGTGCGGCCGCTGGACTTCGCAGCCTTCCCGACCGTGCTGCTGCTCACCACCCTGATGCGCCTGTCGCTGAACGTCGCGTCCACGCGCGTCGTGCTGCTGGAGGGCCACACCGGCACGGGCGCCGCCGGCAAGGTCATCGAATCGTTCGGCCACTTCCTCATCGGCGGCAACTTCGCGGTCGGCCTGATCGTCTTCGCCATCCTGGTGGTCATCAACTTCATCGTCGTGACCAAGGGCGCGGAGCGCATTGCCGAAGTCGGCGCGCGCTTCACGCTGGACGCCATGCCCGGCAAGCAGATGGCGGTGGACGCGGACCTGAACGCCGGCCTCATCAACGAGGCCGAGGCCAAGCGCCGCCGCGTGGAACTCTCCGACGAGGCCGACTTCTTCGGTTCCATGGACGGTGCCAGCAAGTTCGTGCGCGGCGACGCGGTCGCCGGCATGCTGATCCTGGCCATCAACATCGTCGGCGGCTTCATCATCGGCGTGGCCCAGCATGGCCTGTCCGCCGGCCAGGCCGCCGACAGCTACATCCTGCTGGCCGTCGGTGATGCGCTGGTCGCCCAGGTGCCGGCCCTGCTGATCTCGGTCGCGGCTGCCATGGTGGTGTCGCGCGTCGGCACGGACAAGGACATCGGCAGCCAGATCGGCAAGCAGGTCTTCGGCTCGGCCAAGTCGCTGGCCATCACGGCCGGCGTCATTGCCGCGCTGGGGCTGATCCCTGGCATGCCCCACGTCGTCTTCCTGCTGATCGCCGCCGGCCTGGGTTACCTGGCCTACTGGCTGCGCAGCAAGGAGCAGGCGCTGGAAGCCGCCAAGGCCGTCAAGCCCATCATGCCCAGCAGCGAAGGCGCCGGCGAGGCGAGCTGGGAAGACCTGGTGCCGGTCGACACGCTGGGTCTGGAAGTTGGCTACCGCCTGATCACGCTGGTGGACAAGAGCAAGGAAGGCGATCTGCTGTCCCGCATCAAGGGCGTGCGCCGCAAGTTCGCGCAGGAAGTCGGCTTCCTGCCGCCGCCGGTGCACATCCGCGACAACCTGGAACTGCGCCCCAGCCAGTACCGCATCTCGCTGCGCGGCGCCGTCGTCGGCGAGGCCGAGGCCTTCCCCGGCATGTGGCTGGCCATCAACCCGGGCCATGCGACGCAAAAGCTCATCGGCACGCCAACGACCGACCCGGCCTTCGGCCTGCCGGCCGTGTGGATCGAGGAGCGGCAAAAGGAGATGGCCCAAATGAGCGGGTTTACGGTCGTTGATTGCTCGACCGTGGTGGCCACCCACCTTTCACACTTGATGCAAGTGCACGCGGCCAAGTTGTTGGGCCGCGTGGAGACACAAGCCCTGGTGGAACACCTCACCAAGCAGGCACCGCAATTGATCGAAGACGTGATTCCCAAGATGGTCAGCATCGCCACACTGCAACGCGTTCTCCAGCTGCTGCTGGAGGAGGGCGTGCACGTTCGCGACATGCGCTCCATCGTCGAATGCCTGGCCGAGCATGCCGCCGCCGTCACCGACCCGGTCGAGCTGGCCCGCCGCATCCGCACCCATATCGCGCCGGCCATCGTGCAACAGATCTACGGCTCCACCAAGGAGCTGGACGTCATCGCGCTCGAGCCCGAGCTGGAGCGCCTCGTCACCCAGGCCCTCAATTCGCCGCACGGCGCAGCCCTGGACCCGGGCGTGGCCGACACGCTGGCGCGCAGCGCCGCCGAGAACGCCCAGAAGCAGGAAGACCGCGGCGTGCCCGCCACGCTGCTGGTGCCCGACCTGATCCGCGCGCCCATGGCCCGCCTGCTCAGGCGCGCCGCGCCGCGACTCAAGGTGCTCGGCCACAGCGAGATTCCTGAGACCCACACCATCCGCATCGGCTCCATCATCGGAGGCACAGCATGAACGTCCGCAAATTCACCGCTCGCACATCCCGCGAGGCGCTCGCGCTCGTCAAGCAGGCGTTCGGCGCCGACGCCGTCGTGCTGTCCAACAAGTCCGTGCCGGAAGGCGTGGAAGTGCTGGCCATGGCCCCCGAGGGTATGGGGCAGATCGAGCAGATTGCCTCGAGCGCGCCGCGCACCGCCGCGCGCCCGCAGATCGCACCGCCGCCGACCCAGCCCGCCCAGGCCCCAGCCCGCGCCAGCTTTGCCGACCGCGCCCGCCAGGAGCCCAGCTTCGGCGCCCCTGAAGTGCAGGGCGACGTGGAACAGCTGGCCATGAGCACGCTGAGCTTCCAGGACTATGTCCGCGAACGCGTGCTGCGTCGCCGGCAGGCCGAGATCAGCGGCCAGCCCGATCCCATCGCACCGGCACCTCGGATCGCACCTCCGCCGACTCAGCCCGCTGCCAGCTCGCTGGACGCCGCCCGCCAGCAGCGCGACCGCCGCGCCGCGGAGGCGATGGCCGCGCTGACGCCCAAGCGCGCCGTGCCGCCGCCCACGGCACCCCAGGCCCGCCCCGCGCCGCCGGTGCTGCGCGACGAGATCCGTATCCCCGCTCCGAACGCGCAGCGTGCCGTGCCGAAGCTGAGCGACATCGGCGCCGTGGAGCCCATGCCCCTGCCCGGCCAGCCCAATGCCAGCCAGCGCAACCAGATGGACATGGCCTCCGAGCTGCGCCAGATGCGCGGCCTGATCGAAGAGCGTTTTTCGTCGCTGGCCTTCATGGAAAAGCTGCAGCGCCAGCCCGTGCAGGCTCGTTTGACGCAAAAGCTGCTGGAACTGGGCTTCAGCCCGGCCCTGGTTCGCAAGCTGGCCGAGTGCTGCCCGTCCGAGTTCAAGCCCGGCTCGCCCGCCGACCCGGCCGACGAGACCGCCTGGGCCGCCCATGTGCTGTCACGCAACCTGCAGACCGATGAGGCCGCCCCGGCCATCGAGGACCGCGGCGGCGTGTTTGCGCTGATCGGCTCCACCGGCGTCGGCAAGACGACGACGACCGCCAAGCTGGCTGCCCACTTCGCCACCAAGTTCGGTGCCAGCCAGCTCGGCCTCATCACACTGGACGCCTACCGCATTGGCGCCCACGAGCAGCTGCGCGCCTACGGCCGCATCCTCGGCGTGCCGGTGCACACGGCCCACGACCGCGCCTCGCTGGACGATCTGCTGGACCTGCTGTCCAGCAAGAAGCTGGTGCTGATCGACACCGCCGGCATGGCCCAGCGCGACAGCCGCACCCAGGAGCTGCTGGAGATGCTGGCCCACCCCAGCATCAAGAAGCTGCTCGTCATCAATGCCGCCCAGCAGGGTGAAACCATTGAAGACGTCGTCAACGCCTGGAAGGGCGCGGCCTGCGAAGGTGTCGTGCTCAGCAAGATCGACGAAGCCGTCAAGCTCGCCCCGGCCCTGGACACCCTGATCCGCCACAAGCTCAAGGTGCTGGGCGTGGCCAACGGCCAGCGCGTGCCGGAAGACTGGCACCGCCTGCCCAGCGTCGGCCTGGTGCAGCGCGCGCTGAAGGGCGCCGCCTCCGGCGCCTGGCGCATGGACAACACGGACGTCAACCTCATCTTCGCCGGCGGCCCGCTGACCGAAGGCATGAGGGCAGTCCACTGATGTCCATCATGCAAGACCAAGCCCACGGCCTGCGGCGGCTGTTCGCCGCTTCCAAGACCCGCTTCGTGCCGGTCGTCAGCAATCCGCGTGTCATGGGGGCCGGCGTGCTGCTGGAAGGCCTGTGCGCGGCCTTCGCCGAGCTGAACCTGAACACCCTGGTCGTCGACGCCGGTGAACACTCGGCCAAGCCTTCCGAGCTGGCCAGTGTGGATTTGTCCAACTGCATCGAGCGCCTGTCGCCCAAGGTGTCCTACCTGGCCGCGCGCGGGCTGCCGCTGCGCCACATCAATGCCCATGGTTCGGCGGCCTCTTTCCTGGAGGCCGTGGCCGACGCCGCACCCGACGCCGACGTCATCCTGCTGCATGCTCCGGCGGCCGAACTCGCCCGCATCGTGGCGCTGCGCGAGGTGCGCCCGCTGCTGCTGGCTGATACCGAGCCCGCGAGCGTCACGGAAGCCTACGCAGGCATGAAATGGCTCACACAACGAGCGGGGCTGATGGTCTACAGTCTGCTGATGGCCTGCCACCCTCAGCTGCGCGTGGCCACCCGCATCGCGCAACAGCTTCATTCCTGCGCCGACGGCTTCCTCGGCGCGGTGCTGCGCGACTGGGCCTGCCTGGACCCGCGAGCCTCCCAGCATGCACCACTCACGCCCGAGTTGCGCCATCTCGCTCGCGAGCTGCTGCTTGCGGCGCCCCCGGGAGCGGCCGTTGACGCCGCCTCCGACGCGACTCCGCTGCGCCCGGCGCGCAAGACGTCTTCCCCGTTCATCGCTGCGCATTGATCTCGCCGGAGACCAAACATGATGCCCCCACGCTCACTGCGTTCGCTGCCCCCCGCGGGGGCGCTTCAGCCCCTTCGGGCGGCCGTGCGGAGCTGACCATGTACACACCCAAAGGCCGCCTCGACAACAGCACGCTGATCAAGCAGTACAGCCCGCTGGTCCGACGCCTGGCGCACCAGATGATTGCCAAGCTGCCGGCCAATGTGGAGGTGGATGACCTGATCCAGGTCGGGCTGATCGGCCTGACCGACGCGCTGTCGCGCTTCGATGCCGAGCAGGGCGTGCAGTTCGAGACCTTCGCCACCCAGCGCATCCGCGGCGCCATGCTCGACGAGTTGCGCGGCGGTGACTGGATGAGCCGCGGCACACGCCGCCAGCAGCGCGAGATCGAAGTCGCGGTGCACAAGGTCGAGCAGCGCCTCGGCCGTGCGCCGCGCGAGGATGAGATCGCTGCCGAGATGGGCCTGCCGCTGGCGGAATACCAGGAGCTGCTTGGCAAGGTGCGAGGTACCCAGCTGGTCTATCTGGAAGACATGTCGGGCGCCGACGGCGACAACGACTATCTCGACCGCCATGTGGCCGACGAGGGCGCCAACCCGGTCGCCCAGCTGCAGGACCACCGCATGCGCGAGGCGCTGGTGGCCGCCATCAAGAACCTGCCCGAACGCGAGCAGTTCGTCATGAGCATGTACTACGAGCACGACATGAATCTCAAGGAGATTGCGGCCGTGCTCAAGGTCACGGAGTCCCGCGTGTGCCAGTTGCACAGTCAGTCGATTGCAAGGTTGCGCGTTAAGCTGCGTGACTGGTAATCCACGGGGCCGCTTCTTGCCGAGCCCCGGCCAATAAGCGGGGACAAATGCATGTTCAAGTGGCCCAAGGGCGGGAGTTCTTCCCCCGCCATCACTCGGGATGAGCCGGTCCGGCGAGATGACAGTGCGGCGTTGAATGTCGTCAAGCGGCTGGCCCGCTCGATTTCCACGGTCGGCAAGGATGCCGCGGAAGTGCGCGGTGCCCTGGAAGATACCCAGCGCATCGTGCAGGCCCAGAGCCAGGCCATGCAGGCCCTGGCCCAGCAGCTCAACCAGATCGGTCAGGCGCAGACCGCCATCACCACCGCCACCGCCCAGAGCACCGCCGCCGTTCAGCGGGCCCGTGGAGCACTCGGCGTCGTCGGTGGCGAGGTCGTCGGCATGGCGTCCACGCTGGCCCAGGTGTCAGGCGCCGCGGCCGAGATCACCAAGATTTCGTTGCAGACCCGGCTGGTCGCCTTCAATGCCGCCGTCGAGGCCAAGCATGCGGGCGATGCTGGGCGCGGTTTCGCTGTCGTTGCCGAGGCGGTCAAAGCCCTGGCCGGCCAGGTCGAGTCCTCGTCCAAGGCCATCGTCAGCGCCATCGCCAGCCTGCAGGAGCGTATCGACCGCTTCAGCGCCGAGCTGACCGAGAACCCGTCCAAGCCCAGCCAGATCCACGCCGCCTTCCATGAGGTCGAGCAGGACGTGCAGCGCATTTCTGCATCGGCCGGCGAGAGCGGCCAGCAGATGAGCCTGCTCAATGAGCGCGCCCATGAGCTGGAGCGCGAGGTGTCCCAGGCCTCGCACGGGCTCAAGGTGGCCTTCGACGGCAGCGACCGTTTCCTGCGCATGTCCGAGGAGCTGGTCGAGCAGATCGCCGAGAGCGGTGTCGAGGTCGACGACATGCCCTTCATTCGCACGGCACAGGCCGCCGCCGCGGAGATCAGCGGGCTCCTCGAAGAGGCGCTGCGCAGCGGCCAGATCAGCCAGGCCGACCTGTTCGACGACAAATATCGCCCCATCGACGGCACCAGCCCGCAGCAGCACACGACGCGCTTCTGCCAGTTGACCGACCGCCTCTTCCCCGCCGTGCAGGAGAAGATGCTGGCCTTCAGCGACAAGGTGGTGTTCTGCATTGCGGCCGACCGCAATGGGTATATCGCGACGCACAACCGCAAGTACTGCCAGCCGCAGCGCCCGGGCGACACAGTCTGGAACACGGCCAACAGCCGCTACCGCCGCATCTTCAACGACCGCACCGGCCTGGCGTCGGCGCGCAACACGCGCCCTTTTCTGCTGCAGACCTATCGCCGCGACATGGGGGGTGGCCGCTTCGTCATCCTGAAGGAAGCCGCGGCGCCCATCATCGTCGCCGGCAAGCACTGGGGCGGCTTGCGCCTGGCGTTCAATTTCTGATCGGAAGCTACTGCACGGTGACGAAGAAGCTCGATGCATCCTGCCCAGCCACCACGGTCGCCCCATTGCTGCTGATCGAGCTGAACGCACCGCTGAGGCCGCCGCTGGCCTGGATCAGCACGAGCTTCTGCCCCCGGGCGTAGCTGCCGCTGAAGTTCAGCACCAGGCTGCCACCGAGCATGGCGGGCCCGGCAACGCTGACATGGTCGTGGGTGACGCCGGGTGCAGTGCCGGCGATAGAGAGCGTGAGCTGGCCGGTCGCGCCCTGCCGGAAGCTACCCACCAGCGCCAGTTCATGCTGGCCGCTGGCCAGCCCCAGGGCCGCGTTGCTGACGACGTCGCCCGTGCCCATCGCATTGGCGCTGCCAGCCCAGGTGGTGCCCCCATTGAGCAGCGTGGTACCTCTGTAGCTGTTGTTCTGCAGCGTGAGCGCAGCAGCGCCGTTGTGAGCTAGGCTGCCACTGCCGCTGATGTTGGACAGCGTGATTGCGGTCGTGGTGTTCTGGACGATCAACTTGCCGTCGTTGACGATGGCATTGCTCGCCAGGCCATTGGGCGACTCGGCCGTCAGCAGGCTGGCGTCACCGCTGTAGGTAGCCTGCAGGAAGGTCGATTTGCCCTTGCTCGCATTGACGGTGATGTAGTTCAGCGGCACGGGTGTTCCTGTGCCCAGGCGCAGGATGGCGTTGGCGCCGATGGTCGTGGTGCCGTTGTAGTTCTGTGGTTGGGCGAAGGTCACGTCGTTGCCTGGCGTCGGCATGATCTTGACGTTGCCCGTACCGACCGCGCCGTCCCGGTGCGGGCCTCCCCCGCCGCCGGTGATGCCCACGTGCAGCGTCACCGGTCCGTTGTAGTTGAAGGCCAGCGTGCCGCTGCGCAGGTTGATATAGGCGTTCTTCTTGCCAAGCGGCGGGTAGGGGTCGGCCGGCGACGGTGCCGACGGCAGAAAGAAGTTGGCATGTGTGCCGTCGCCCCATTGGACGATGCCGGCGCCGCGCTCGATGTTGATGCCGCGGTAGCTGCCGTCGTTGCCGTTGACGTCGTTCGCGCCGCCCCGGTAGATGACCTTGGCGAAGTTCAGGCTGGGGTCGCTCAGGCCCGGGTCGAGCAGGTTGGGATGGTTGTGCGGGCTGTTGTCGGTGTGGCTGTAGACGCCCGACATGACGATGGTCGACGGGCCGATGGCGTGGAAGTTGATGTCGTTCCCGTAGGCCGCTTCATAGATGTTCTGCGTCACCGTGACGACGCTGCCTGGCGGGCTCCAGACCAGCCATGAGCCTTCGTTGAGGACCGCCTTGGCATTGGCCAGCGATGCAGCGACATGGTTGCTGCCGAAATCCTGCCCCACGGTGAGAGCGAGCACACCCGAGTAGGTATTGACGCCACCCGATGAGTTGCCGCCCCAGACGTCCGGGGCCTGGACGATGCTGCCGCTGCCGCTGATCTGGCCCAGCAGCACGAACTGCGCACTGCTGAGGATGATCGTGCCGTTGTTCAGGATGTTGTTGAGGTTGATCTCCCCGTTGATCAGACTCGCGTCATTCTTGCTGTCGGACGTCGCGATGACGTTGGGGGAGCTGTCGGCACTGGTGTTGGTGCCGATCTGCAACGTGACGCCGGGATCGATGGTCAGCACCGGCGGGTTCAAGCCGGTGCGGGTCAGCGCGTAGCCCGCGCCGGGATAGATGGTCTTTTTGATGACCTGGACTTGCTGGGCCGCCGGTAGCGTGAACGTGCTGGTGCGCGTGATGGTCAGCGTGCCCGTGCCGGCGGCGGGCATGAGGCGCAACGTGCCTTGTCCGCTGATGACACCGGAATAAGTCGTCGTGCCCGCGGGCAGCTTGATGACGGCGCTACCGTCCAGCGTGATGTCGCGATTGGCGAGAACGTCCGCTGTGATATCTCTGGTGGCCTGGACCGCCTGGGCGGAGGCGTCCGCTGTCGAGCTCGTGCTCTGGGCGTCCCCACCGCCGCCACAGGCCGTCGTGAGGACGGCGCAGCCGGCCAACAAGATTCCGCGCCGGCTGGCGCCAGTAAAGGTCGAACGCAAGGAGGCTCCTGCTGCATGGTCTGCGAGCGCCGGTTGCCGCGCCCGCGCGCATCATGCCGGCGAGCCCGCTCTCGGTCGGAGCGCCAATTGCAACTTTCCGTTCACTCCAGGGGAACCGCGTCAAAGTTGGCGTGCAGCCTGTTTTGGCACGCGCCCGTGCAAATCACTCCGCGATACACGCCCGGTTCTTGCCGGTGTGCTTGGCCTCGTACAGGGCCACGTCGGCGCGGTCCAATGCGGCCTCCAGCGTCTCGCCGGGGCGGTAAAGCGTGACGCCGGCCGAGAAGGTCACGAAGACATCCTTGCCTTCGTGGTTGAACAGCGCGCTGGACAACGAGCGCTGCAGCCGCACGAGCACCTGCTGGGCCTCGTCCAGCGGCGTGTTGGGCAGCATCAGCACGAACTCTTCGCCACCGTAGCGAGCCACCATGTCGCCAGGGCGGAGGGACGCCTGGGTGCGCTCGGCCAGCGACTTCAGCGCGATGTCGCCGGCGTGGTGGCCGAGGCTGTCATTGAGCTTCTTGAAGTTGTCGATGTCCAGCAAAGCCAGGGCCACGCGAGTTGACTCCCGTTCGGCCTTGGCCTGCTCGATGCCAAAGGCCTGGATCAGGCCGCGGCGGTTGGCCACTTGTGTGAGCTGGTCGGTGTGGACTTCGTTGGACAGGCGGCGCAGTTCGCCCTCCAGCTCGTCGACACGCTGGTTCAGCGCGGCCGCGCGGTCGTGCTCGAGCGTCAGGCGCGCCTGAGTCTGGGACACCAGGCTCTGCACGCTGCGGCTCTCCTCGACCATCTCGCGCACGGTGCCGGTCAGGCTTTCCAGCGAATCGGCCTGCTCGATGGCCTCGGCATAGCGGCCGACACTGCTCTGGAAGCGGTCGGTGTGCTGGCCCAGCTCACCGAGTTCGGCCAGCATGCGCTGGATGAGGCCCTTCAATGAGTCTCGCGCCTTGGAGCGTTCCTCGCGCAGCGCGCGCTGGCGCTCGCGTGTGCCCGACAGCAGTTCGGACACGGTGCGCACGCCGCGGCCCGACAGGCCTTGGGCGAGTGTGTTGTTCATCGCCTCGGCCTGGCCTCGGGCCCAGGAGTCGTCCTCGGCCAGATCGACGAGGCTGCCGCTGAGTTCGCGGCACAGGCCGCCCAGTTCATCGAAGAGATGGCGGCGGTGGTCCAGCAGGTGGCGCGCGCGCAGGCACAGCGCCGCCATCTGCGTGGCGCGCTCAGGGCTGGCACCATGAGATTTCAGTTCGGCCTGTGCGGCGTCGAGCTCGCGCATCAACGCGTCGGCCGGCGTTGCCTCGGTCTGCGGCGAGCGCAGCGCATGGCGCACGGTGCCGTTCAGCTCGCTGCTGACGTCGGCCCAGTGGGGGCTGGTATCGACCGGCGCCGGCGTGTCGCGCAGGCCGGTGCGGCTCAGCTCCCCAAATCCAGTGCTCTCGCGGAATCCCGTCTCGGCAAAGGTGCTCTCGGAGAAGAACTGGCTGGGTGTGCCACCGTCCTCATCCGTCTCCACGCCGCTGCCGTCGCCGTCCTTGTCCCAGCTCGCGACGAGCTGGCCCAGGCGCTTGACGAGTTTGCCGCTGTCGTTGCGGCCCAGCTCCAGCACGCGGCTGACGCCATCCTTCTTGCGCGCCAGCGTCCAGTGCTTGCCACCGCGCTCCAGGCCGCGCACCAGGCGCTCGATGGCCTGGGCCAGGGCCTCGGCCTGGGCCGCGGGACCGGCCACGTCGAGCAGCTTGTCGACCTGGCGTTGCAACTCGTCGAGCTTTTGCTCACGCAAGGCGGTCTGCAGCTCCTGGCGCGTGCTGCCCGAGGGCAGGGCCAGGCTGATCAGCTTGGACATCAGCTGCTGGAGGCGCTCGGAGACGGCGCTGTTGGCGCCGCCGGCGGCCGGTGCCGGCTCGCCGCCATTTTCGATGGCGTAGGCACGCGCGTAGTTTTCGGGGGTAGGTTCCAGCCGGGCCTGGGCGAGGCGTTGCAGCGCGGCCTTGGCCAGTTGGGCCGGCGGCAGTTGCGAACGCATTACCGTTGCCCGCGAGATGCCGCGTCGGTACTGCCGTCGGCCTGCGTGATCCAGGGGGCCTTGCGTGGCAGCACGGTCTGGGCGATCCAGCGCTCCAGCTCATCCGCCGGTAGCGCCTTGCTGAACAGGAAGCCCTGCATCAGCGAGCAGCCCAGGCGGTGCAGCACTTCCATCTGGCGCAGCGTCTCGACGCCCTCGGCAATGACGCGCAGGCCCAGCGCCCGCGCCAGCGCAATGATGGCCGTGACGACGGCCGAGCTCTGCGGCGTGATGCCGAGATCGCGCACAAAGGTGCGGTCGACCTTGACCTCGGAGATGGGCAGCGTCGTCAGATAGGCGAGTGATGAATAGCCGGTGCCGAAGTCGTCGATGGAGATCTCGACGCCCACTTCGTTCAGGCGGTGCAGGGACGGGATGACGTTCTGCAGGTCCTTCATCAGGTTGTTCTCGGTGATCTCAAGCTGGATCGACCGGTGCGGCACGCCATAGGCGCTGACGCACTGGTGGATGTGCTCGACGAGATCGGTGCGCTCGAACAGCCTGCTGGGCAGGTTGACGGCGATGGAGTCGCTGAAGCCGAACTGCAGCGACCACAGCTTGGCTTGGCGGGCCGCCTCCTTCAGCGCCCATTCGGACAGCGGCACGATGAGGCCGGTTTCCTCGGCCAGCGGGATGAAGTCGGCCGGCGGTACCAGCACATTACCGCGCTGCCAGCGCATCAGCGCCTCGGCGCCCACCATGCGGGCGGCGCGCACGTCGATCTTGGGCTGGTAGTGCAGCACGATCTCGTTGCGCTCCAGCGCCTTGTGCAGGGCGCTTTCCAGCTCGAGCTTTTGCTTGCCGTGGCCGGCCAGCTGCGGCGAATAGACGGCCGAGGCGTTGCGGCCCTGGCTCTTGACCGCGTACATGGCCACGTCGGAGTTGCGCAGCAGGTCGGCCATGGTCTGGCCGTCGCGCGGGTACAGGGCAATGCCGACGCTGGCCGTGACGAAGCATTCCTGGCCGCCGACGAAGATGGGTTCGCGCAGGGCGTCAAGCACGCGCTGGGCGACGCGCTCGGCATCGCGCTCATCGGTCACCTCGGGCAGCAGGGCGACGAACTCGTCGCCACCCAGGCGCCCCACGGCCTCCAGGCCGCGGTGGCTGCGGTTGCCCAGGCCGTCGAGCACGCCTTCCAGGATCTGGTCGGAATGGCGCACGCAGCTGCGCAGGCGCCGGCCCACCTCGACGAGGAGTTCGTCGCCGGCGGCGTGACCCAGGGTGTCGTTGATGACCTTGAAGCGGTCGAGGTCGATCAGCAGCAGGCCCACCTCGTGGCCGCCGCGGCGCGCGCTCTCGATGGCGCGCTCGACACGGTAGATCAGCTGGCGGCGATTCGGCAGGCCGGTCAGCGCGTCGAAATGGGCGAGCTGGCGGATGCGGTCCTCGGCCTGGCGACGGTCGGTCACGTCCTGCAGGATGCCGGTGTAGCCGTTGACGCCGCCCTGTTCATTGAATTCGGGCTCGGCCTCGATGTGGACGACGCGCTGGCGACCGTCGGGCAGGATCAGCGGCAGGTCGGTGACCAGCACCGAGGTATGGGCGATGACGTCGCGCAGCAGGCGCAGGAAGACATGGCGGTCATCGGCCGGCACCATGCGCATGACGCCGATGAAGTCCAGCCGGTCCTGCGGGCCGCGGCCGAAGACGCGCAGGCCCTCGGCGGAAATGACGAAGCTGGCGGCCGTGTCGCGCCACCATTCAAAGCTGCCCATGCGCGCCAGATCCTGGGCGCGCGCCAGCTTGGCCTTGCTGCGCTCCAGCTCCAGCCGCGTGCGCGAGCTGCGCAGCAGATAGCGCAGCCGGCCGTCGAGCAGGCTCCACTGCGGCGACTTGACGAAGAAGTCGGTCGCACCGGCCTGGTAGGCGCGGTTGATGGAGGCCTCGTCGTCCAGACCGGTCAGCATCAGCACGGGCAGGGATTCGAAGCCAGGCGTGGCGCGCAGCAGCGAGCAGGTTTCGAAGCCGTCGAGTTCAGGCATCAGCGCGTCCAGCACGACGACGTCGGGCGTGCGTGCGGACAGCAGCCCCAGGGCCTCGCTGCCGCTGGAGGCTTCGGTGACTTCAAAGCCGCGCTCGCGCAGCGCGGCGGCGGTCAACAGCAGATTGACCTCGTCGTCGTCCACCAACAGCACGCGCGGGCGCGGCGGGAGGTCGTCGAGGGCTTGACCGGTAGGCAGCATGCTTCTCTTAGAGCAACGCGGCCAGGGCCGCGCGTACCTGTTGGATGTCTTGGAGCATAGCGTCCAACTGTTCGGAAAGGCCGTCCACGCGGCCATCGCGCACCATGGTTTCGATGTCGGCGCAGCGCGCAGACAGCGCCATGGCGCCCAGGCTCGCCGACGAGGATTTCAGCGTGTGGCTCACGTGGCGCACGACGGTGAGGTCAGGTGTGGCGCCTTCACGGGCACGGGCGAGGTCGGGCAGCAAACGGTCCAGTGAGTTGGAGAACGCCGCCACGACGCGTTCCAGCAGCTTGTTGCCGCCGCTCGGGTCGAGCTCCCGCAGGCGACGAATCGCCTCGGGATCGAGCAGGGCTGCGGGCTGTGAGGCGGTCATGGACTGGTCTGCGGGTCAGGGACTCGGCACGCCTAAATGTATCTCGGGTGGGAGGGGGGTCAAACGCGAAGGAATGCACACTTTCGGCCGGCCGCGCTGTGGTTATTGACATCGGGCGACACCGGGCATGCCCAGGCCCTGTTGCCGGGGAAGCGCTGCCTACAATGAAGCGCATGAACAGCCTCAGCGACGACAGCGCGCTCATCTCGCGCCGCCAGGAGCGACGACTGCCGATGCGGCTGCTGATGCTGACCCTGGCCACGGTCTCCATCCTGATGCTGGTGTTGGGCGGCCTGGTGGTGCTGGCGTTGATGCGGGTCTGGGGCGGCGAGGTTGGCCTCGTGCACGCGGCGCTGGTGCTGACGGCATTCTTCACCGGAGTCCTGCTGCTGGTTGCGGCCGCGTTGGGTTGGCACGCCGGCGTGCGGTTGACGCGACAGCGCCTGACCGAGCCCCTGCGCGAAGTGCGCCAGCAGTTGCTGATGCAGACCCAGTTGCAGCGTGACTGGCAATGGGCCACCGATGCCGAGCACCGCCTGGTGCGCTGGCAGGCGCCGCAGGGGGCACCGTCATCGAGCTGGGTGGGTGTGGGCGCCAGCACCCAGCAGCTGTGGGAGCGCTTCGAGGTTGCCGAGCCGGCCGCCCAGTTGCGCGAGCGCCTCGATGCCCATCAGCCCTTTGCCGACTTGCTGATCACCGCTGCCGATGGCGGCACCGCCTGGCGCCTGCGCGGTCTGCCCTGCATCGACTCGCACGGCCATTTCTCTGGTTATCTCGGCACGGCCCGCCCCGACCAGCCTGCTGAGGCGGCGCCAGCGCCCCAGCCGGCGCAGGCCGGCGACCTGGCCGCCGAGCACGAGTCCTTCAGCTACACGGTTTCCCATGATCTGCGCGCGCCACTGCGCGTTGTCGAGGGATTTGCGCGCATCCTCAAGGAAGACTACGGCGCGCGGCTGGATCGCGTCGGCAATGACCATCTCGACCGCGTCATGAGCGCGGCCGCTCGCATGAACAGCATGATCGACGCGCTGCTGTCGCTGAGCCAGTTGTCGACCCGGCCACTGGCCTGCCAGCCTGTCAACCTGTCACAGCAGGCCGGCTATGTGATGGAAGAGCTCAGGCGTGGGGCGCCGCAGCGCGAACTGCTGCTGGACATCGAGCCGGGCCTGACGGTGCAGGGCGACCCGACGCTGCTGCGCATGGTGCTGGAGAACCTGCTGGGCAATGCGTGGAAGTACAGCGGCAAGGTCGAGTGCCCGCAGATCGGTTTCGGCTGCGTGCAGCAGGGCGGGCGGCGCGTCTTCGTCGTGTCGGACAACGGCGCGGGCTTTGACATGCGCTTTGCCGAGCGTCTGTTTGGCGTCTTCCAGCGCCTGCACAGTGCCAGCGACTTCCAGGGCACCGGTGTCGGCCTGGCCCTGGTGCGGCGCATCGTCCGCCGCCATGGTGGTGACATCTGGGCCGAATCCGCCGTGGGCGAAGGGTCCCGTTTCTACTTTACGCTGGGCTGAGTAGGCCCCTCGTCCGGTCTCGCACCGCTGAACGCGGGCGCGCCCAGCCGGTCCCCCGAGGCAACGGCGATGCATGCGGCGTTGAGCCGCATGCACATCGCCTGAGCGGGCCGGCCAGGGAGCGGCCCGGCGCTCGGCCCGCAGAAGGGCACTACGGCCACCCAAATTAGCGGGTCAGCGTGCGCCTGGCCTGGCCAGCAGTTCCAGCGCATCCACGACACGCCGAGCCTGCTCGGGCAGGCTGTGGCCGTCGGCAGAGGCCAGGCTCATCAAGCGGGCGAGGGCCTCGTCGCGTGGCAGGGAATAGCGGTGCATCAACACGCCGACGGCCAGGGCCGTCACGTCCATTGACGGCATTTCGGAAGGCGCCTCAAAGGCCTCGGCCATCGCGGCCGGTGCCGCCGGGGCTGAGGTGGCGACGGGCGTCGTCGAACGCGTGGTTGAACGTGCAAAAGCGGCCTCGACGGCCGGCACGATCTGCGAGATGTCCAGCGGCTTGACGAGGTAGGCGACGGCGCCCAGCTCCTTGACCTTGGCCACTGTCGCCTCATCCGCGAAGGCGGACAGGAACATGAAAGGCGTCTGCAGGAATTCGCGCAGATAGGCGGCCACATCGAAGCCGGTCAGGCCTTCCATGCGGATGTCCAGCAGCGCCAGTTCGGGCCGGTGTTCGCGGGCGAGCAGGATGGCGTCGTCGCCGTTGTCGGCGTCGATGACCTCGAAGCCGGCCTGCGTGAGCCCATAGCTCAGCGTCGCCAGTACCAGACGGTCGTCATCGACGACCAGGATCTTGCCCTTGCTCACCGTGCCCCTCTATCCAGAACTTGGTTTTGTGGCCGGATTGTGAACCACGCTGGGTGGAATCAGTTCCAGCCGGCAGACCACGTCCTCGCCTTGCTGTTCCAAGCTCAGGATGGCGCTGCGCCGCGGCAGCAGGGCACGCACCAGGCCCAGGCCCGACACGCCGCTCTTGACGTTCTGCAGCAGGAAGCCCTCGGGCAGGCGCCCAGGGTTGGTGATCTCGACGGTGATGCCTGCCGTGTCGCAGATGAGCTGGCAGCGCACCTGGGCGCCGTTGCTGTGCCGCAGTGCATTGCCGAGCAGTTCGTTGAGGCTGAGCGCGATCGGGATGGCCTCGGCCTCGGGCAGGCACCAATCCTCCAGCAACGCGCCGCCCTCGGTGGCCGTGGTGATGACGCGGCCCTGCATGCGTTGCACCGAGCCGACGATGGCGTCGAACACCCGCTTGAGCACCAGCGGCCCGGCGGCGCCGACCTGCAGGCCGTAGACCTGCGCGATGGCCTGCACCTGGCCCACCGCCTCCTTCAGCACCCCGGCCACCTCGGGCCGACGCACGGCAATCTGCTGCAGCAGCCCGGCCACGCCCTGCAGGTTGTTCTTGATGCGGTGGTGTACCTCGCGCACCAACAGCTCGCGCTGCGAGATGGCGGCCTGCAGCCTGGCCTGCTCGGCGGCACGCTGCTCGGTGACGTCGCTGGCCACCAGCAGCAGCAGTTCGGGCGTGTCGTCGCCGCCGACACCGGCCAGGTGCAGCAGCCGCGCGTCCCAGATGCGCGTCGAGTTGCCGGCCGGCACGTGGTATTCCCGCTGCACGACGGTCTGGGATTCCAGGGCCTCGCGCATGTCGGCGACCACCTGCGCCCCCTGTTCGTCGCCGAAGAGCTGCGCCGGCGTGCCGCCCAGCATCGCGGCCTCGGGGCGGCCGGCGAGCGTGGCGGCAGCATGGTTGAGCTTGACGATGCGCAGGCTCTGCGCCTCGTGCAGCGTGATGGCCAGCGGCGCGCCTTCGATGATGCGGGCCAGTGACGCCTGGGCCAGCCGGCTCTGGGCCTCGGCCTGGCGGCGGCGGTCGATGTCCAGCAGGGCATAGGTCAGCTGCGTCTGACCGTCTTCGCGCGGCGTCTGCACCGCATTGCCGATGACCCAGAACTCGCGCCCGTCGCGGCCGCGCAGCCGGCACTCGAAGACATCGGCGCCGGGTTCCGTGTGAAAGGCGTGTTCGTCATCCTCCGGCGCCAGCACGCCCATGGGCTGGCCCTGCACGTCCTCGAGTTCGCAGCCGAACATGCGCCGCGCCGAGCGGTTCATCCACTCGATGCCATCAGGCCCGACGGTGACGATGCCCACCAGCACCGAGTCCAGCACCGCGCGCTCGCTCTCGGCGCGCAGCAGCAGCGCGTTCTCGGCCTGGGCCTGGGCCGTCACGTCGAGCGTGACGACCGACGTGGAGCGCCGCCCGCCGGCCAGCAGGCCCGGCGCGACGCGGGTCAGCAGCCAGCGCCGGCCGAGCTCGGGGTGGCGCACGGCATAGCGAACCTCGACGGCGTCGCCCTTCTTGAGCGCGCGCTGCAGGCGCTCGAACTCGGGCAGGGAGGCGGGCTCGACGATCTCACGGCTGATGCCCTGCAGCGAGCCGGCCGTACCTGTCGTGCCACCTGGCTGTTTGCTGCCGGTCTTGAAGGGCGAGCCCTTGCGATGGGCCTTGAGCCAGCCGGCTTCGGGCTGGAAGGTGGCCAGGCCCACAGCTGCGGTGTCCATCAGCGCGTCGAGCTGCTGATGGGCGAGGTCGCGCTCATGCAGCGTGCTGTGGTCCTCCAGCACGGCCAGCAGCAGGGCGCGGCCGGCATGGCGCCACAGGCGCAGCCGCGCCTGCAGCCAGCGGTGCTGGCCCTGCGGGTCGACGTACTCGGCCTCGGTGATCAGCGGCCCGTCCTGCGGGCGCTGCGCCGTCAGCGCCGGCAGCGGTGTGCCGCGATGCCAACCCAGCAGGGCCTGCAGCAGATCGGGCAGGTCGTTGAGGTGGCGGGGTGCGCCGGCGTAGAGGCCGGCAAAAGCGGCGTTGTGGCGCAAAAGCGTGCCGCTGGCGGCGTCGGCCAGCAGGGCGGGCAGCGGCAGCAGGGCCAGCCACTCGGCCAGCGGTGGCTCGCCGGGGTCGGTGGCGCTGAGGCGGGCATGCAGCACCCAATTGGGCCGTTCGCGCAGCAGGTGCAGGGTGGCACGCTGGCCGTCGGCGAGCTTGAGCGGTGGCGCAAGTGGCGGCGCGCGACCGGCGTCGATGGCATGGGCCGCCTCGCGCAGCCAACTCTCCAGCCGCGCTCCGGCGGCATGGCGAAGCAGCCGCCAGCCTTCGGCGGCGTCGGCGCCCAGCCATTCGCGTGCCGCTGGATTGGCGCGCAGTGCGGACAGATCCGCCCGCAGCGTCAGCACCGGGTCGCCGACGAGGTCGAGCAGGGCTGTGGAGGCGGGCGGGCCGAACATGGCTCAGCCGGCGTGCGGACGGGTTCGCACGGAGCGGCACGCTCCTGGAAAAGGCGCCCCGCTCATTCGAGCTGAGTGGCCTTGTGCAAGGCCCGCAGCACGCAGGCATTGATCTCGCCGGCGCCCAGCATCAGCGCGTCGGCGCGTTCGCGGTAGTCGAACACGCTCTCGGACTCGATGGCGCGCACCAGCTCCAGATAGGGATGGAAGGGGCCGGCATCGTCCACCAGGGCCTGGCGAACCCGCTCGGGCACGGGAATGCTCTGCAGCAGCTTCTCGAACGGCGCCTTGAGCATGTGGTCCAGCAGCGAGAACAGGCCACAGATGAACATCTCGTCGCGCTGCTCGCGGTCTTCCATGCCGGCGGCGAATTCCTCCATCAGCAGGCCGCGGCGCACGGCGCCGAACATGATGGGACGCATGCTGTGGTCCTTGCTGGCCGTCGTCAGCAGCAGGGCCAGCCAGCGCTTCAGCCGCGCATAGCCGAGCAGCATGATGGCGTGGCGAAAGCTCGACACCTCCACCGGCAGGCCGAAGGCGGCCGAGTTCATGTAGCGCAGCAGCTTGAAGGCGAGGCTGGGGTCGCGCTTCAAGGTCTGCTCCAGGCGCTCGACGTCCTCGCCCTCGTCGACGCGTGAAATGAGCTCCATGATGACCTGCAGGTCGGCCGCGATCTCGGTCTTGGGCGCGCCGGCGGTCGCTTCGTAGGGGCCGTCCATCGGCCAGCCGATGACGATTTCAGCGCCGGCCTTGAAGCTGGCGTCGATGGCTTCGGCGCCACGCACGCCGGCATGCACGACGGCAACGCCGGCCGGCGCGGCCTGGCCGGGCTCCAGCACCACCTGCCTGAAGGCGGCGCCCACAGCGGCCGGCAGCGGTGCATTGGGCAGGCCCTTGAGCAGGCCGGTGTGGCCAGCCGCCTTCAGCGCGGCGATGGCGTCGGCGTGGGCGGCGTCGGCGGCGATGAAGGCCGGTACCTCGATCTGCGTCGGCTCGGCCGGCGGCTGGGCCAGCAGGGCGGACAGCAGGGCCTCGCCCTGGGCGCTGATGACGGCGCCACCCTTGGGCCAGGTCGCGGCCAGCGCGGCCAGCAGTTCGGCGTGGTCGATCCGGGCATCGGCACGCAGCGGCACCAAGGTCAGCCTGGTGCCGGCAATGTTGCGCTGGCGGTCAATGACCGGGGCATAGCCCAGGGCGACACCTGGCAGGATGGCGTGATCGAGGGCGGCGGGGGAGTTGTCGGGCATGGCGCGGCGCGGGGGGCGATGAATGCGGCAGTCTGCCACGCCCACCCGGACTCCATGACGCCAAATCGTGACAGCTTCACGCGCAGCTGCCCGTGAAACGCGTGATCAACCCTGGATGTACTGGAACAGCGTCATGCGCTGGACCATGGCATAGGTCTTGAGCGCCGTCTCGTAGCCGGTCTGCTGGTTCTGGAAATCGGAAATGCCTTGCACCATGTCCAGATCCTCGGCGGCGCTCTTTTCCTCGGCGCTGTACTGCTTCAAGGCGGCCAGGCGGCTTTCGGTGCCGTCGAGGTTGTTCAGCCGCTCGCCCACCTGGCTGCGCATGCTCTGCATATTGCCCATGACCGCGTCGATGTCGCGGATGCTGGCCGTGTTGGCCTGGGTCACCTGCGTGGGGGTGCGCTGGGTGGTGTTGAGGTCGGCGATGGCCTTGTCGATGACGTCGAAGACCTTGAGGCCGTTCCTCGAGCCGGCGATGGCGAAGGCGTCGCCGTCGACCGGCGTGCCTGAAACGGTGAAGGCCATGCCGTCGCCCGTGATGGCCTGGCCCGGCTTGAAGCTGCCGCTGGAGACGACGCTGCCGAGGTCGGTGTCGGTCAGCGTGTAGGTCTGCGAGGGCGTGGCGCCGGCGATGTCGACACGGTAGTTGTGGCCGGTCAGCAGTTTGGGGTCGATGGTGCGGCCGCTGTCGATCCAGCCCGAGGCCACATTGCCGGTGATGCCGTTGACCAGCGGGCCGCCGGTGGCGGGGTCGATCAACTGCACGACGGACTTGCCGGTTGTGGGGTCGGTGGTCAGCGTGCGCGGCGCCGTCTCGAACGAGCCATTGCCACTGCCCGCCTGCTCCCAGGATGCGCGGCCATCGATGGTCAGCTGGAAGTTGTCGAGGTTGCCGGTCTGGATGTTGCCGGGCACGCCGATGTAGCTGACGCCGCCGGCTTGATCCAGGAAGGGCGGGGTGGAGGCGCCCTGGCCGGAGAAGATGTAGCCGCCGGAGCCGTCGGGCCGGTTGGCAATGGCCAGCAACTGGTCGCGGATGCCCTTGAGCTTGGTGGCCAGCCCCTGGCGTTCGGCGTCGGAATAGCTGGCATTGCCGGCCGAAACCATGGTTTCACGGGCCTGCTGCAGCAGCTCGTTGGCGTCGCCCAGGGCCGATTCGCCCAGGGTCATGCTGTTGCGGCTGGCCTCCAGTGCGCGCTGGTTGGCCTCGACGCGGCCGATGGAGGCCAGAGCCCGCTCGGCACGCGCGGCGCCGGTGGGGTCGTCGCTGGCCAGGGCGATGCGCTTGCCCGAGGTCAGCTGCTCCTGCTGGGTCTGCATCGCGGTCTGACGGCGCTGCAGATTGGCGATGGACGCGTCGAAGAGGTTGGCGGTAGCGAGTCTCATGATTTACCTCTGCGCCTAGCGCTGAGCAATACGCATCAGTTCGTCGAACAGGGTCTGGGCCGTCTGCAGCACCTTGGCGGCGGCCTGATAGCCCTGCTGGAACTGCATCAGCCGCGAGGCTTCCTCGTCGAGGTTGACGCCGGCCTGGCCGGCGCGGCTGGTCTCGGCATCGCCGGCGACGCTGGTGGACACGTCGGACAGGTAGTTGGCGCTCTGCACCCGTGCGCCGATGTCGCTCATCGCCGCGGCGTAGGTGTCGTTGATGGTCGAACCCGGCGTGAAGCCGCCACCAGCCAGCACCTGGCGGCCGACGAAGGTCTCGCTCTGGATGTTGAGGAAGGCCTTGGCGTTGCCGTTGTTCGTGGCCGTATAGATCGTCGGGTCGATGGCGATCTTGTCGCCGCTGCGCGGCACGCCGTTGGTGCGCAGCTCGAAGCCGAGGTCGATGCCGGCGGCCGGTTGGTTGCCGATGGGCTGGCCAGAGCTCCAGATGCCGCTGAGCACGCTGCCGTTGGCCAACGTCAGCGTGTACTGCACATTGTTGGCGTTGGCCGGATCGGGGGCGCCGAACTGCACGGTCATCGGCGCATTCGCTGGATCGAAGTTCTGGTTGACCGCGTAGATGCTGTCGACGCTGAGAGTGCCGGTGTTGTTGACGTTCGTGGAGGCGGTCAGCGGCGAGGCAGCAGCAATGCCGGTGGGGGCATCCAGCACGCGCTTCATGTTGACGGCGGCGGAACCCACGGGCTCGATGAGGAAGCTCTCGCCCGCGGCCGGCACCCCAGGCGTAAAGACGATCTTGAAACCGTCGATGGTGTCGCCGTCGTTGACGGTGCGCACCAGCCCGTCGGACAGGCGGGTCAGCTCATAGCTGCCGGGCGTGCTGGAGCTCAGCTTGTAGCTGCTGGCCTGCAACTGGCTGGCGTCGACGATGCTGGCCGCCACGCCGTTGGTGAAGCCACCGCCGGGGTTGCGCTGGTTGCTGGCCGCCGGTAGTACGTTCGGCACGGCGACGCTGAAGATGGCGGCACCCTTGCCGGGCGGATTGGACAGGTCCAGGCCGAGGGCGTTCTGGTCGTTGACGCGCGTGCCGATGGCGGCTGCGAGCTGGCCCAGCAGGTTCTTGGCGTCCTGCAGATCCTTGTTCTGGAAGCCCAGCAGCGCGGTCACGGAGCCGCCGGTCAGCACGCTCTCGTCCAGCGGCCGGCTCTGGCCACCTTCGTTGAGCGACACCACGGCGCGCAGCGGGTCGTAGGCGTCGGCCGAGACCTGCAGCGACGAGGCCTGGTTGCCGAGCACGAGGCGCTGGCCGCCGCCGATGAAGACGCCAACGGTGTCGTCGTCAGCGGCCAGCGTCGTGACAGCCACATGCTCGCCGAGCTGTGAGATCAGCTGTTCGCGCTGGTCCATCAGGTCGTTGGGTGTGTGGCCGCTGCCGCGGGTCTTGGAAATCTGGTCGTTGATGTTGGCGATCTGCCGCGCGAGCTGATTGACGACGACGACATTGGCCTTGAGGTCGCTGACGACGCCGGCCTGCAGATCGGTGACCTGCTGGCCGGCGTTGGAGAAGCGCACGGCCAGCTCGTTGGCGCGGCCCAGGGCGACCTGGCGTGCCGACGGGTCGTTGGGGCGGCTGGTCACGTCGACCATGGCGTTCAGGAACTGGCTGGCGGCATAGCCCAGGCCCTCGGTGCCGGGCGGGAAGATCTTCTCCATGCGCGCCAGCTGCTCGGCGCGGGTGGAGTCAGCCATGGCGGTGGCCTTGGAAGAGGCGGCCTCCTTGGTCAGGAACTCGTTGTGCGAGCGCACGACGGTCTGCACGTCCACGCCCTTGCCGAAGAAGCCCGCACCGGTGTATTGGCCGGCCGAGGTCGTCAGCACCACGGACTGGCGCGAGTAGCCCGGCGTGTTGGCGTTGGCGATGTTCTGGCCGATGGTCTGCAATGCCGCCTGGTTGGCGAACATCGCGCGGGCGCCGAGAGTAAGCAAGCCGGCCATCTCAGTTCTCCGTTCCGCGCTCGCGGCAGTTGCGATGCATCAGGTTTGCGGGCCGAGCGCCGGGCCGCTCCCTAGCCGGCCCGCGCTGGCGATGTGCTTGCCGGTCGAGCGGGCAAGCATCGCCGTCCCCGCGGGGGACCGACCAAGATTCTTCTTGGGCGAGGGGCTTCATGTCAGGCCATCAGCGTGCTTTGCACGCGCTGGGTGGTTTGGATGGTCTTCGCCAGCTTCTCGGCGTAGGCCGGGTCGGTGGCGTAGCCCGCCTGCTGCAGGCCGCGGGCGAAGCCGGCGGCGTTGCCGTTCTGGGCCTGGGCGACGACCTTGGCATAACGGTCGTTGCCGCTGATCAGCTTGGCGTAGTCCTTGAAAGCCTCGTCGTAGCTGCCGTAGGCGCGGAACTTGGCCGTGACCTTGACGGCCTGGCCGTTGATGACCTCGGTGGTCTTCACGTCGACGGTCTTGCCCTTCCAGCTCGGCGTCGCCTTGATGCCGAAGATGTTGTGCGAAGGAGTGCCGTCTGCGCCAGTGATCTCACGCTTGCCCCAGCCGCTCTCGTGGGCGGCCTGGGCCACCATGAAGCTGGCCGGGATGCCGGTGGCGGCGGACGCGGCACGGGCCGCGGCGTCGTGCTTCTGGATGAAGCCTTGCACGTGGTTGGGAATGCCCTTGGTGGCCAATGCAGGCAGCGCCTGAGCCAGCGTCGTCTGGCTGTTCTTCTTGATGTTCTCGGGCGACAGGTCCTGGATGCCCATCTGGCGCTGCAGCTGCTTCTGGATGGCCTCCGACAGGCCGCCGGGCAGGCCACTCATCTTGCCGGCGAACTGCGTGTCCAGCATTTCGGTACCGAGTTGGGTTGCGTTGTTGTCCAGCATGCCGCTGGACAGCGTGGACGCACGCATGCTCTTCATGACCTCCTGCATGAAGAGCGACTCGAACTGCTTGGCCGTCTCGCGGATGCTCGCCTTGGGGTCGCGTGAGGCCTGGGCCTTCAGCGAATCGAGGCTGCCCAGGCTCTGGCCGGAAATGGACTGGAACGACGACGACATCAGATCACCTCGAGCTCGGCATTCAAGGCGCCCGCGCTCTTCATGGCCTGCAAGATCGCGAGCAGATCCTGTGGTGTCGCGCCGAGGGAGTTCAGGGCCTTGACCACGTCCGCCAGGCGCGCACCGGCGGCCAGCTGGATGAGGCTGCCGGGCTCCTGGCGGATGGAGATGTCGGCCTTCTCGGCCACCGTGGTCTGTCCGCCGGACAGTGCATTGGGCTGGCTGATGATGGGCGTTGAGCTGATCGTCACCGACAGGCTGCCGTGGGCGACGGCGCAGGACGACAGC
Source organism: Pelomonas sp. Root1217 (assembly GCF_001425705.1). Taxonomy (GTDB): domain Bacteria; phylum Pseudomonadota; class Gammaproteobacteria; order Burkholderiales; family Burkholderiaceae_C; genus Pelomonas. The sequence goes on from NZ_LMDC01000001.1 coordinate 143,467, forward strand.
GTGACGGCCTGGTTCATGACGATGGAGCCGGTGCGCGCGTTGATGACGATGCGGGCCGCAGGTGTCGCCATGTCGATGGCGAGGTTCTCGACGTCGGCCAGGAAGCCGACGCGTTCGTCCGGCGTGGATGGCGCCTTCACGCGCACGACGCGGCCGTCCAACGCCTGGGCGATGCCCGCGCCCTTGGCCTTGTTGATGGCCTGGGCGACGGCGCGCGCGGTGGCGTAGTCGCTGCTGTTCAGGTCGAGCTGGATGCTGTCGCCCTGGGACAGGGGCGTGGGCACCGAGCGCTCGACCAGAGCGCCTGCGGGGATGCGGCCGGCGCTGAGGTGGTTGATCTGCACCTTGGAGCCGCCGGCGGAAGCGCCCGCGCCGCCGACCACGAGGTTGCCCTGCGCGATGGCGTAGATCTGGCCGTCCGCGCCGCGCAGCGGCGTGGCGACCAGCGTGCCGCCGCGCAGGCTCTTGGCATTGCCGATGGAGGAGACGTTGATGTCCAGCTGCTGGCCGGGCTGGGCAAAAGGCGGCAGCGAGGCCGTCACCATGACGGCGGCGATATTGCGCGGCTGCATCGTGACGCCCTGGGGCAGCAGCACGCCGAACTGCTGCAGCATGGCCGTCAGGCTCTGGCCGGTGAAAGGCGCCTGCGTCGTCTGGTCGCCCGTGCCGTCCAGACCGACGATCAGGCCGTAGCCGGTCAACGGGTTGGAACGCACGCCGGCGACCGAGGCGACTTCCTTGATGCGGGCGGCCCGGGCAGGAGCGACGGGCGCCAGCACGATGGCCAGGCTGAGGAGGAGGGCTTGCAGGTACTTCACTCGACCGATTCTGCGGATCCTTGAGCGCGCGAAGCCGTCGAAAAGGACGTGGTCAGCCCCGCTTTTCCAAACCACTGGTCGTGGCTGCGGCGAAGGGCGGGGATTTTTCACACCCCGCCGGGGCTGTAAGGCCGGCGACCTTTGCCCGACCACTGACCACCTGTGAGCACTGAGGCGCCCAGTCAGCACAGCAACTCTCTTCCACCATCCTTTCTGGAGACTGATATGACACGCCTTTCCCTGCTGACCCTTGTGCTGGCCACAGCCCTCACCGCCGTCTCGGCGCCCGTCCAGGCCCAGGGCCTGACTCGCGAACAGGTCAAGATGGAGCGCGACAGTTTTCTGGCGTTGATGCGCTGGGACGAACTCACCGGCATGTGGGTGCTGAAGTCCGGCATGGAGCCGCCCAAGGGTGTCATGTCCCGCGCCGAGGTTCTGGCGATGCGCGACCAGTTCCTGCGCATGAATGTCTACGACGACACCGTCGGCAGCTGGGTGCCGATCAAGGCGCCACGCGACATGAGCACGTTGACGCGTGAGCAGGTCAACATGGAAACGCTGCGCTTTTTGATGATGCATCGCTACGACGAGCAGCGCAACGAGTGGGTCAGCAAGATGCGCTGAGCCCCAGCCCTGTCAGAGCAAACAGGAAATGGATGCCCGACCGCTTGGTCGGGCATCTTTCGTGGACGTCTCCGTGGACGTCTGCAAGGTCCCGCTAAGCCCTTGGGCAAGCGTGCGTGAGATCCTGTCAATCCCGACTTTCGGCCCGCCGTCGATAGCTGGCGGCCACGACGTCCGCGCCGGCTCAGCGGCGCTGATAAACGTTTTCCCGCATTGGAGCCAATTGCAGCCGTTTGAGAGCAATTAGCGGTTAAGCGGCACCCGTTTGGGGAGTGACGTGACAGGTTTCTGAATGTGTATATCGGTAAAGTTTTGCTTACCGATTCGAGCTGCATTCAGTTGCCAGACCTGCCATGCCCCCGCCCTTCGAACCGTTGACCCTGGTTCATGTCGTGTTTTCATCCCGCATTGCGGGCGGTGAGCGGCATTGCATCGACCTCGCCAATGCCCAGGCCGCGCTGGGCCATCGTGTCCACGTCATTGGCACGGCCAATTCCGCTGTTGCCGCTGCGCTGGCCCCCGCCGTGCGCTTCCATGGGTTGAAACTGCCGCTGCTGCGCGGCTGGCGCGTGGCCACCCTGGCGCGCCGGCTGAAGGCCGACGTCTGCCATGGCCACCTCGGCCCGGCCTGCAAGGCCGTCGCTCACGCCCGGCCTGCGACCCGCATCGGCACCCTGCATGTCGGCTACAAGGCCCATCACCATGCACGCCTGGACGGCCTCATCTGCGTGAACCGCGCTCAGTACGAGAGCCTGCCAGAGGGTGACCCGCTGGCCAGCGTCATCTACAACTGGGCGCCGGAGCGCGACGCCGCTGCCGCCGCCCGTCACACCGATCTGCGCGCTGAACTGCGCCTGGCGCCCGGCCAGCTGCTGGTCGGCAGCGTTGGCCGCCTGCACCGCAGCAAGGGCATGGACTTGCTGATAGCCGGCTTCAAGGCCCATGCGCCGGCCGACGCCGTGCTGGCCATCCTGGGCGAAGGGCCGGACGAGGCCGCGCTGAAGCAACTCGCGGAGGGCGACTCGCGCGTGCGCCTGCTGGGCTATCGCGGTGATGTCGATCAGGCGTTGAAATCCTTTGATCTCTTCGTGTCGCCGTCGCGCGAGGAGGCTTTTCCGCTCGCCATCCTGGAGGCCATGCGCGCCGGGTGCGCCGTGCTGTCCAGTGCCACCCAGGGCCCACGGGAGATGCTGGCCGGGCAGCCTGCCCGGTTGGTGCCGGTGGGGGATGCCCACGCTCTGGGCTACGCGATGGCCGAGGAACTGGCGCGGTTGCGCAGCCTGCTGCCTCAGGAGCGCGGCGTGCGTTACGCGACGGCGGCCTACGACCGCATCAATGCGGTTGCCCGCACGCTGGGCTTCTATCGCGACGTGATGCTGCATCAGTCTGGCCGGGCCAGGGGCTTCGACGCCGAGGGTGAGGTCCACGCCGCCTGGCACGTTTGATGTTCAAGCGGCCGCGCACCGACTTCTGGCAGGTCGGCATCGTCCCTGTTCCCATTGAAGACATCGATGCCGGCCGGCTGAGCGCCGCCAGGGAGCGCATCACATGGTTGCCCGATGCCGGCCGCTGGCGCTACCTGGCCGACCCTTTCGGCCTGGTGCGTGGAGACGCCCTGCACGTGTTCGTCGAGGCCTTCGACTACCGCGTCAAGCGTGCCACCATCGAGCGCCACGAGTTCGGCCTGCCGGACCTGGCCTGGCGCCGCCACTCGACAGTGCTGGACCGGCCCTTCCACCTGTCCTATCCCCAGGTCTTCGAGCATGACGGCGAGACCTGGATGGTGCCGGAGAGCTACCAGGCCGGTGAGATTGCCCTCTACCGCGCCTGCGACAGCTCCCTCGATCACTGGGAACGCGAATGTGCCTTGCTGAGCGGCCTGCCCGGGGCGGATGCGTCCGTCATCGAGCATGAGGGGCGTTGGTGGATGTTCTACACCCTGGTCGGGCCGGGAGCGCGCGACCAGCGTGAGCTGCACATCGCCCATGCACCTGCATTGGTCGGGCCCTGGGTGCCACTGCCCGCCAACCCGGTGCGCGTGAACCGCGAAGGTGCCCGCCCGGCCGGCCGGCCCTTCATCGGCCGTGACGGCGTGCTGACCCTTCCGGTGCAGGACTGCTCCACCGGCTATGGCGGCGCGACGCGCCTGCTGCGTTTTCCGCGCCTGACGCCCGGGCAGGTCGAGATCGAGGCGGGCCCTGAGCGGCTGACGGGCGATCTGGTCAGCGACAGCCACCAGGCCGGCCTGCACACACTGACGGGCTGCGGCGGTTACACGCTCATCGACGTGAAGCGCATCGACCGCTCGCGGGGCAAGCAGTGGTTGGATCTGAAACGTCGCTTTACACGGATAGGGCGCCTGTTGGATCGCTGAGACGCCGCCCGCACACACCTGGGCCGCGCAGGTCTACCATGGCTCTTCATGAGCCCCCAGCCCCCTTTTAGCGAGCGCATCGCCGCGCTGACGGCGGCCCTGGAGCCCCAGGTCATCGCCTGGCGGCGCGACCTGCACCAGCACCCCGAGCTCGGCAACCGCGAATTCCGCACCGCATCCGTCGTCGCCGAGCATCTGCGCAGCCTGGGCTTTGACGAGGTCAAGACGGGCATCGCCCACACGGGTGTCGTCGGCCTGCTCAAGGGGGGCCTGGCCGGTGGTGTCGTCGCGCTGCGGGCCGACATGGATGGCCTGCCGGTCACCGAAGAAGTGGAGCTGCCGTTCGCATCCAAGGCCCGCGCGGTATGGAACGGTGAGGAGGTCGGCGTCATGCATGCCTGCGGGCATGACTGCCACGTCGCCATCCTGATGGGCGTTGCCAGCATCCTGGCCAGCCTGCGCGCCGACCTTCCCGGCACGGTCAAATTCATCTTCCAGCCGGCCGAGGAGATGCCACCCGAAGGCGAGGAGGGCGGGGCGGCGCTGATGATCAAGGAAGGCGTGCTGGAAAGCCCGACGCCCAGCGCCATCTTTGGGCTGCATGTCACCTCGCGCCAGCCGGCCGGTGTCATCGGCTACCGGCCCGGGCCGACGATGGCGAGCAGCGACAGGCTCAAGATCACCGTGCAGGGCAAGCAGACCCATGGCGCCGCGCCGTGGCTGGGCATCGATCCCATCGTCACGTCCGCGCAGATCGTGCTGGGCCTGCAAACCATCGTCAGCCGCACGCTCGACCTGAACCGCGAACCGGCCGTCGTGACCATCGGCGCGATCAAGGGCGGCGTGCGCGAGAACATCATCCCGGACTCGGTCGAGATGCGCGGCACGATCCGCAGCTTCGACGAGGGCATGCGCGAGGCCATCCATGAGCGCGTGACCCAGCTGGCCGAGGGCATCTCGGCCGCGTCACGCGCGACGTGCAAGGTCTGCATCACGCGCAACTACCCCGTCACGCGCAACGATCCGGTGCTCACCGAGCAGATGGTGCCGACGCTGACCCGCGTCGCCAGCACCGGCCCGAGGCCCATGGGCATCGAGGTCGTGCCCAAGGCGACGGGCGCGGAGGACTTCTCCTTCTTCCAGCGCCTGATCCCCGGCCTGTTTTTCTTCGTTGGCGTGACGCCGCCGGACATTGAGCCTAGCAAGGCCTACTCCAACCATTCGCCGCGATTCATCGTCGATGAACGTGGGCTGGAGGTGGGCGTGCGCGCACTGGCCAATCTGGCGGTCGACTACCTGGCCAGCAAGGCTTGATCAGGTGATTCTTGCGAGGCGCCGTTATCACGCAGGCGTCTCAGTTTATCGAGCGTCTCGACCGTCTTTTCATCCGGTTCAGGCGCATCCCACCGCCACGTCATTGATCCGCCGCAGAGCCCTACATGACGATTCTCTTGAATAAAGAAGAGATACGTTTGACCTGGACTCAGTGCAATGTCGTGCACCTCCGACGTGGAGTAGACGTCATCCCGATTGACCCCAGACTGCTTGAAGGACTCTAAGACTACGTACTTAGCTATGTACTTCGCACCGTATCGCCCCTCACCTTCCTTTTTCGTCTCGGTGACGCGAACAATCATCACTTCTTGAGCGCGCTGGAATTGTCTCTCCAGGGTCATCGAAATGCACATGGCCGAAGCGGTGCCCTGGTTTAGAAATAGGGCCAAAGCAATCGCGATGTACTTCATTGGGTGTCAACGCTTGAGTGCAGCCGACCAGCCAGCGGGGTTGGCGCTGGTCGGCTGCAATGAATGGTGAGACCGCCGCATGAAGTGCCTCAGACCCGCCCTTGATGACCGGACTTTGCCGAGCACCGATGCTGGTCACCGCATCGTAGTCGCGAAGGGTGGACCGGTCCTGGCAGCGAACTACCACCCGTGGCCTGCGCGCTGATCAGCGGCAATGGCAAGGGCTGCGCAGAGGGCACTTCTGAGCGTGCCTGCGCCGCCCGCTCAGCTCGGCGCAATATTGAGGAAGAAGCGCGACAGCCAACCCACCGCGTGAGCGTCCGCCGCCGCGCCGCGACCGCGCTGTTCGATGCGCACATTGGCCACCGACGTCGATGGCACGGCATTGCCCTGGGCAATCATGCGCGGGTCAACCTGGCCGGAGAAGCGCAGCACGTCGACATTGCGGTTCACGCCGATCTGCTTTTCGCCGCTGATCATCAGGTGGCCGTTGGGCAGCACACCGGTCACGACGGCCGTGATGGCGCCGGTGAACTCGTTGGTGTTCTGGTTGCTGCCCTTGCCCTTGTTGTCGTTGGAGGAGGTTGCCTCGGCGGTGGCTCGGGCGAAGGCCTTGGGCGAGATGCCCGGCACGGCGCTGATGCCGGCCGACAGGCCGCCGGTCTTGCTCAGCTCGCTGGTGCTCGTCTGCGAAGCCGAGACGCGTTCGGTGATGTTGACGGTCAGCGTGTCGCCGACGAGGCGTGCGCGGTGGTCTTCGAACAGCGGACGGTAGGCGGCGGCCTGGTAGATGGAGCCGTTGGTGGGCACCATGGCCTGGACCGGCGGCAGGTTGACGACCGGCGTGTGGGCCAGTTCGACCTGGGGCTCGGGGTAGGGCGTGGCGCAGCCGGCGAGCAGGGCGGGGATGGCGATCAGGGCGAGGTACTTCATGGCGATTGCCTTAGATCTGGGCGAGCTTCTGCAGCATCTGGTCGGAGGTCTGCACGGCCTTGGAGTTCAGCTCATAGGCGCGCTGGGTCTGGATCATCTGCACCAGTTCCTCGACGACGTTGACGTTGGAAGTCTCGACGAAGCCCTGTTGCACCGCGCCAATGCCGTTGTTGTTGGGTGAGCCGGTGTTGGGCGTGCCGCTGGCGGCCGTTTCGGTGAACAGGTTCTGGCCCTTGGGGTCCAGGCCGGCCGGATTCACGAAGGTGGCGAGCTGCAACTGGCCGACGGTCTGCGGCGCAGCTTGGCCGGGCAGCGTGACGCTGACGGTGCCGTCGTTGCCGATGGTCAGGCTTTGCGCGTTCTGCGGGATCGTGATGCCGGGCAGCAGCGTGTAGCCGTTGTTGGTGACCATCTGGCCATTGGCATTGAGCTGGAACGACCCGTCGCGCGTGTAGGCGGTCGTGCCGTCTGGCTGTTGGATCTGGAAGAAGCCATCGCCCTTGATGGCCAGGTCCAGGTTGTTGCTGGTCTGCTGCAGATTGCCCTGCGTGTAGATGCGGGCAGTGGCCACCGGGCGCACGCCCAGGCCGACTTGCAGGCCGGTGGGCAGCGTGGTCTGGTCGGTGCTGTTGGCACCGGCCTGGCGCATGTTCTGGTAGATCAGGTCCTCGAAGACGGCGTGCGAGCGCTTGTAGCCATTGGTGGCGACGTTGGCGAGGTTGTGCGAGATGTTGTCCAGCTGGGTTTGCTGGGCTTCCATGCCGGTCTTGGCGATCCAGAGCGAGCGCATCATGGTCAGGTACTCCCTAAAAGTTTGGCGGACTGCTGACCCTGGGTCTGCGCGATCTGCAAGAGCTTCATCTGCTGCTCGAACTGGCGGCCCGCGGCGATCATGGCGACCATGGTCTCGACCGGGCTGACATTCGAGCCTTCCAGCGCACCGTCCTGCAGGCGGGCGGCCTGGTTGGCAGGCAGGTCGCCCTCTAGAGCGCGGAACAAGCCGTCGTCCCCGCGCGCGAGTTGGTTGGCCGCTTCGGGCGTGACGAGCTTGAGCCTGCCCACCGTCGTCGGTTTCTGGTTCGGTGCCTTGGCGCTGACGGTGCCGTCGCTGCCGATGGCCACCTCGCTGTTGGCTGGCACGTTGATCGGCCCGCCGTCCCCAAGCACTGGCATGCCGTTGCGCATGACGAGGATGCCTTCGGCGTTCACGTCCAGCGAGCCGGCACGGGTGTAGGCCTCGGTGCCGTCATTGGCCTGCACGGCCAGCCAGGCATTGCCCTGCATGGCCACGTCGAGGTTGCGGCCGGTGGGCGTGAGCGGCCCCTGGGCGTCGTTGTAGCCGATGGTGGTCTCCAGCGCGAAGGCGCGCGTGGAGGCGCCGTCGCCGCGCACCGGCACGGCGCGAAAGGCCTGCAGCTCCGCGCGAAAACCATTCGTGGTGACGTTGGCAAGATTGTGCGAGAGCACGTCCTGCCGCTGCATGGCCGCCTTGGCGCCGGCCATCGAGAGGTAGATCATGCGGTCCATCGCGCGTCCTCAGTCGTCGTGATCAGCGCAGGTTGACGATGGTCTGCAGGACCTGGTCCTGCGTTTTGATCGTCTGCGCATTGGCCTGGTAGGCGCGCTGGGCCGTCACCATGTTGACGAGCTCGGCGGTCAGGTCGACGTTGCTTTCCTCGAGCGCGCCGGATTGCAGCGCACCCATGTTGCCGTCGCCCGGCACGCCGACGACCGCGTCACCCGAGGCCACCGTGCGGATCCAGACGTTGCCGCCCATGGTCTGCAGGCCTTGCGGGTTGCGGAAGCTGGCGAGTTCGACCTGGCCGGCCGGCTTGCTCTGGCCGTTGGAATAGCGAGCCTGGACGATGCCGTCGTTGGCGACCTGGATGCCGGTCAGCTGGCCCGGGGCATAGCCGTCCTGGGTCAGGTTGGTGACCGCGAAGCTGCTGCCGTTCTCGGTCGCGCCGGTCAGGTTGAGCTGGATGCCGGGAATCGCCAGCGTCGGGTTGCCGCGCGTGCTGGTGCCGGCCGGCACGGACATGGAGATCGTGCCGGGCGGTGTCGTCGCGCTGCCGGCGATGGCCGAAGGCGCGCCGCCGGTGGGCGGGAAGGTGACGGTGGTGTAGGGGATCGTCGGGTTGCCGTTGGCGTCCAGCGGGATGGCGTTGCCGGAAGCATCGGTATCGAAGGGCGTGCCGTTGGCGGTCGCGTAGACGTTCCAGACGTCATTGGGCGGCACGGCGCCACTGGGGTCGGTCGCGCGCTGGAAGTAGAAGGTCACGGCGACGTCCTGGCCCTTGGCGTCGTAGGCCGTCATGGACGTCGCGTTGTTGTAGGTCGTGCTGTCCTTCAGGTCCATGCCGGTGCCCGTGCCGCCACCCGGGGCGGTGGCCTTCAGGCGGGAGTCGAGGTTGAACTCCATGCTGACCTTGGTCGTCACGGCGGGCGGGATGCCGCCGGTGGGCAGTTGCAGCGGCTGAGCGGTACCGGGCTGGATGACACCAGCGCCATTGGCCGGATAGCCCATCAGCTTGAGGCCTTCGTTGTTGACGATGAAGCCATCCTTGCTGACCTTGAACTGGCCGTTGCGGGTGTAGCGCGTCGGGTTCACGCCGTCGCTGACCTGGAAGAAGCCGCCACCGTTGATGGCGAGGTCCATCGGGTTTTCGGTCGTCGTGATATTGCCCTGGGTGAACTGCTGGGCGACGGACTGCAGGCTGGTGCCGATGCCGACCTGGTTCGCGCCGGCGCCGTTCAGCGCGGCGGCGTAAACGTCGGAGAACTCGGCCCGCGAACCCTTGGCACCAAAGGTGCCGGAGTTGGCGATGTTGTTGCCGATGACGTCCAGGTTCTTGGAGGCGGCATTGAGCCCGGAAAGGCCTTGCTGGAAGCTCATGAGGAGTCCTTGCTATGCAGGAGGGGTGATCAGTTGACCGAGGAGACGGCCGTGTAGTCCACGGGACCGAGGCGTTCGAGATTGAGCTTGAGGCTGCCGTTCTCGCTGTAGACGGCGTCCACCTTGTCGTGGGCGTAGAGCGTGGACGTGACGGCCTTGGCGCCGTTGGCGGCCGTGATGCGGTACTTGACCTCGGTGCCCTCAGGCACCTTGGTGCCGGCGGGCCAGGAGAAGGTCTGGCGGCCCGAGCCCTGGGCACCCAGCTGCACGGTGTCGATGACGTTGCCGGCCCCGCCGAGGATCTCCAGCTTCACGGTCTGGGCCGCGCCGTCGAGCTCATAGCTGCCGTCGGCAGCGCCGTTCTCGACCTGGATCTTGTCGCTGGGCACACTGACCTCGCGGCCCACCAGCGAGATGGATTGCAAGGCCTGCATCTGGCCGAGCTGGCCGCCTAGGCTCTTGATGCTGGTGTCCAGTGTGGACAGGCTCGTCACCTGCTGGATCTGCGCCATCTGGCTCGTCACCTGGGCGTTGTCCATGGGGTTGAGCGGGTCCTGGTTGTTCATCTGCGCGACGAGCAGCTTCAGGAAGCGGTCCTGGGTTTCGGCGGCGTTCTTGGCGGAAACGGTGGGCGTGCCCGTCGTGCTGCCGTTGAGTGCGGTGATGTCCATGGCGGGCTTTCAGCGGTCAGGACTGGCCGAGTTGCAAGGTCTTGAGCAGCAGGTTCTTGGCCGTGCTCATCACCTCGATGTTGTTCTGGTAGGAGCGCGACGCCGAGATCATGTTGACCATCTCTTCCACCGGGTTCACGTTGGAATAGGTCACATAGCCGTCGGCATCGGCCTGCGGATGCTTGGGGTCGTGCACGCGGCGGCCGGGGGTCTGGTCCTCGGTGACGCTGGTCACGCGCACGCCGGCGCTGCCGCTGTCGTTGCCGGCGCCCATCAATTGGGTCTGGAAGACGACCTGGCGCGCCTTGTAGGCCTGGCCATCCGGGCCGGCCACGGTGTCGGCATTGGCCAGGTTGCTGGCCACGACGTTGAGGCGCTGGCTCTGGGCGCTGACCGCGCTGCCGGCGACGTGAAAGATCTGGAACATGGACATGGTTCAGCTCTCCTCAGCTCTGGTTGTGCGACTTCATCGCATCCAGCGTCGTGCGTACGGCGCCGTTGATGAAGCGCAGCGTCGCCTCGTACTTCACCGAGTTGTCCGCGAAGCTGGCGCGTTCGCGGTCCATGTCGACACCGTTGCTGTCCAGGCTGGTCTGGGACTGCAGAGCGTATTCCTTACCGCTCTCGCCGCGCGCACCGGCCAGCGGCGCGATGTGACCGCGCTGCGTGGCGGCAAGAGCGCCGGGCGTGCCGATCTCGCCAGTGGCTTCGCGCAGGGCCTTGGCGAAGTCCATGTCGCGAGCCTGATAGCCAGGCGTGTCGGCATTGGCGATGTTGCTGGCGAGCTGGCGCTGACGCTCCGCCCGCAGCGTGAGCGCCTGGGTCTGGAAGTTCAGCGTGTCTGTCAATCGGTTCAACATCTGGGGGCCTCTTTCGAGGTTGCTTTCGAGCTGAAGGGCCGGGATGGCTCTTCTCGCAAATTGTCTGGAGCTGACCCGAAAACATGAGCGGGATTAGCGGCAGCAAAGCAGCTCAATTCCGACCTAGGGAGCGCCCCTGCTCTCTCTAGAGTTGCGGCCATGCTGCGTCGAACTGCGTTCCTGTCTTGCTTGCTGCTCACCGGGCTGGGTGCCCGGGGACAGACCGTGCTCGACCCGGCACTGTTGGAGCGTGTGCGGATGCTGGCCGAGACCGCCGCCCGCGCTGCAGCACCACCCAACACCCGCGTTGCCGTCGAGATCGGCGCGCTCGACGCCCGCCTGCGCTTGGCGCCCTGCCAGCAGATCCAGCCCTATCTGCCGCCTGGCATGGCCGTTTGGGGCAAGAGCCGCATCGGCCTGCGCTGCACCGATGGCATGGCGCGCTGGAATGTCACGCTGCCGGTACGCGTTGCCGTCTTCGGCCGCGCCGTTGTCGCCAGCGGCCCGCTGCCGGCCGGTGTGAATTTGTCTCAAGAACAGCTGGCCGTGGCCGATATCGACATCGCTGCCGAGCCCGGCGCCGTCTTCACCGATCCGGCCCTGTTGATCGGCCGCACGCTGGCCCGGCCGCTGGGCGCCGCCGAGGCGGTGCGCGCGCCGGCGCTGAAGTCGCGCCAATGGTTTGCCGCCGGAGAGACCGTGCAGGTCCGGGTTGCGGGTGAGGGATTTGCTGTCGCCTCCGAGGCGCAGGCTCTGTCGGCCGGCATCGAGGGCCAGGAGGTCAGGGTGAGGTTTGAGAGTGGTCGCGTCGCCAGCGGCCGGCCGGTCGGCGAACGCCGGGTGGATGTGCTGCTATGAGCAAACTGCCACGAATCTTGAGAACTGGCCGGAAAAACCGGCCAAATCCCGCTCAAGTTCCTAGGCCTGGGGCCGATACAGGAGGAAACTCCCCTGCAATGCCCTCTGCGGGGCCCGCCCCGCACCCTGGAGAAGCTCATGAAGATCGGTAACAGCCCAGACGGCACCGCCAGCCCGCCCAAGGCCGAGCGCCCCGCCTCGCGCAAACCCGAGGCCAGCACGGCCGACGTCGTCCGTCAGACCGCCCAGGCCGCCACCTCCGCGCCCAGCGCCCAGGTCGCCATTTCCAACACCGCCAAGCTGGCTGCCAGTGGCAGCGCCGACGACGGCAGCTTTGACGCCGCCAAGGTCGCACGCATCTCCAAGGCCATCAGTGAGGGTAAGTTCACGGTCAACGCGAACGCCATCGCCGACAAGCTGGTCTCAAATGCGCAAGAATTGCTGGACAGCCGCGTCAATAAGCACTGAACCATGACCGCCATCGCTCCGTCCAACCTTGGCACCGAACTCGAACAGCCTCTGCTGGCTGTCGAGGCCGCGCTGAACCAGCTCGGTGATGCGCTGGCCCGCCGCGACGCGATGGCCATCGAACAGCATGCCGCCGAGCTGCACCAGCACCTGGCCCGCGCTGTGCAGAGCTTCAGCGAAGCCGCCCGCACCGGCAGCGTGCCCAGCGCCTTGCGCAACCGCCTCGTGCGTGCCGGCGGCCTGCTGGCTGCCCAGCGTGAAACCCTGGCCCGCGGCAACGCCTCGCTGGACCGCGCGCTGGACGTGCTGATCCCGAGCGAGCCCACCGGCCTGTATGGCGCTGGCGGCAAGGCCGAGCGCCGCAGCGTCGGCGGCGGCAGCTACCAGGCCTGATCGGTCGCTGAATACAGGAAGCCACCTGCGGGTGGCTTTTTTTCGCCTTGTCGCCCCACAAGCGCCAAAAAGAAGAGCGGCCCCGGAGGGCCGCTCGTCATGGTGCAGGGCTCCGCTTACTTGGCTGCCAGCGCAGTGGCGCGGCGCACGACCGGGGCCGGGAAATCGCCCAGCTCGCGAGCGGCGTTCTCGCCATGGTCGGCGGCCAGCGCAGCGGTCTGCTCGACTTGCAGTTCGGTGGCCTTGACTGTCAGGATGGCCTGACGGGGCAGCTTGACGGTTGCAACGGCGGCAGCCTTGGCGGTGGCCGGTGCGGTCGTTTCGACACCCTTCTCACCTTGGAGGGCGGCCAGTTCGCCACTGTTGCGAGCGGCCGCCAGGTCGGCGATGACGGCTTCGCGGGTCGTTTGTGCGGAGGCGGCGCCGGCGGCGATCAGCAGGGCGGCGGCAAAAACGGTAGACAGCTTGTTCATGATGATTTCCTTCAAGTTCCGTGGCGGATCGTTCCGCCTGGTTTGCTTGGGCATCGCGACCGCGGTGTCCATGGGCTGAACTCTAGGCAGTGCGACTCGGTAGAAACACCAGGGGCGCAGCAACGCGTCGTTCAGAAAAGGAAAACAATCAACGAACCGAATTGGCTGTTGTGCCGAAAAAATATGGAATTTCTCCGGTGCTGACCGGGCTCAGCGAGTCGCCGCCTGGCGCACCTTGTCCAGATAGGCGTGCCCATCGGGCGGCAAGCCGCTTCGCTGGGACGCCCACACCATTTCCCCTAGTGCTTCCATGGCCACATGGTGGGCCTCGTGGCGGGAACTTCGCTTGGCGGCCAGAAGGTCGACGGCCTGGCGGATGCCCGAGGGCTGGTCGATGGCGTGTTGCTCGGTGATGGTCAGGTGCATGGACAGGTGCAGGAAGGGATTGGTGCGGCCTTCCTCCACCGTGTAGACCTTCTCCAGCGCAGCGGCTTCGTCGGCGAGATCGGCGTGGTACTCCGGATGCTCGGCAATCCAGTCCGCGGCGATCGCTTCCATCGGGATCAACGGCGCGCCGTCGCGCCACTTGCGGTAGGTGGCGCAGAAGAAGCGCCGGACTTCGAGCTGGGAGGGGGCGAACATGATTCGATTGTCGCCGCGCACCTTCCAACCCTGCGCTCAAGGAGGCGGTGCGGCGTCCTGCCTGTCCCAGCCGCCGCGCTGCGCCTTGCGGTGGGCGTCCTCGGCCTCGCGCTCGGCGGCGATCAGCTGCTCGAACTGCTGGCGGCCCAATCGGGCGGCAGCGATCAGCGCGCCTTCGTCGCCCTGCAACGGCACCATGGTGTTGAGCACGTCGATGTTGTGGCGCCGGAAGCGCATGGCCTGGCGGCGTGCGGCGTGCGGTTCCATGCCGGTCAGCTCCAGCACGCTGCGCGCGCTCATCAGCGCGGCGTCGAAGGTTTCACGTTCGATGTGGCGCACGCCGGCCTCGTGCAGCTGGTAGTAGTGCTGCACATTGCGCGCCCGGGCGACGACGGTGAGCTGCGGGAAATGCTCGCGCGCCAGCTCGGCGATCTCGACGCTCTGGGCGATGTCGTCAATGGCGATGACCAGGATGCGGGCCGTCTGTGCGCCGGCCGTCTTGAGCATGTCCAGCCGCGTGGCGTCGCCGTAGTAGACCGTCCAGTCGAAGCGGCGCAGGCTCTCGATGGCTTCGGAGTCATGGTCCAGCACCGTGGCCTCCAGGCCGTTGGTGCGCAGCATGCGGGCAACGACCTGGCCGTAGCGGCCGCTGCCGGCAATGATGATGGGCGAGGGCGGCGGTGGCGTCGCCTCGGCGCGCTTCTTGAGGCCGCGGCGGGCAAGCTTTTGCGACATCAATCGGTCGCCGCCGGTCAGCAGCAGCGGCGTCAGCGCCAGTGACAAGGCCACGGCTGCCACCAGGGCCGAGTTCTGCGCCGCGCTGATCATGCCTTCGCTCTGCGCGAGCTGGAAGACGACGAAGCCGAACTCACCGCCCTGGGCCAGCAGGATGACGAAGGCCGGGCGCTCGACCAGAGGAATCTTCATGGCCTTGGACATGGCCACGAGCACGAAGATCTTGCAACCCAGCAGGGCCAGCACCAGCAGCGCCACGAAGCCGGGCTGGGCGGCGACGGCCTTCAGGTCCAGTCCCATCCCGACGGCAATGAAGAACAGGCCCAGCAGCAGGCCCTTGAAGGGCTCCAGGTCGGTCTCCAGTTCGCGGCGGTATTCGCTTTCGGCGAGCAGCACCCCGGCAAGGAAGGCGCCTAGGGCCATGGACAGGCCGACCAGCTGCATCAGCGCTGCCGTGCCCAGCACCAGCAGAAGCGCCGCGGCGGTGAAGATTTCGGGCGTCTTGCTCTGGGCAATCCAGCGCAGCGCCGGGCGCAGCAGCAGGCGGCCACCGAAGACGATGACGACGATGGCGCCGATGGCCTTGGCCGCAGCCAGCCAGGTCTTGCCGGCGCCGTCGTCAGGAGCGCCGCTCAGCGCCAGCACCGGGACGAGGGCCAGCACGGGAATGGCTGCAATGTCCTGCAGCAGCGCCACCGACAGGATGCTCTCGCCCGCCGTCGTGCGGCCAAGGTTGCGCTCGGCCATGACCGCTAGCGCCACGGCGGTGGACGACATCGCCAGGCCCAGGCTGACGACGACGGTCAATCGCCATGGGTAGCCCAGCAGCAGGCCCACGGCTGCCAGCGCCGCCGCGCAGCCCAGCAGCTGTACGCTGCCCCAGCCGAAGATGGGCCGGCGCATGGCCCACAGCCGCTTGGGCTCCAGCTCCAGGCCGACGAGAAAGAGCATCAGTACCACGCCGAGCTCGGCGACCTCGGGGATGGCCGTTGATTCAGGGATCAACCCGAGCACGGCAGGGCCGATCAGCAGGCCGGCCACGAGGTAGCCGAGGATGGAGCCCAGACGCAGCCAGCGCGCCAGCGGCACCGCCAGCACCGCGGCGGCGAGGAAGACGAGAGGCAGTTGCAGCCAGTTGCCATGGCTCATTGCTCGCTCCCTCCGTCCAGCGTCGAGAACAGCGCTGGCCGCTCGTCCAGCGCGACGTCCTCCTCATCACCCACAGCCGGCTCGGCCAGGTGCTCGCACCACTCGGGGTAATGCGTCAGCCGCTTCACGAACAGCTCGGCATGGGCGGTGATCTCGGCGTCCGTCGCGCGGTGCGCGCCTTGCAGGATCTGCGGCGGCAGGTAGTTCATGCCGCAGGTGTGGGCTGACTGCCGGTAAGGCAGCAGGAATTCGTCGATGGGATGGTGGTTGTGGCCGCCCGGAGCATAGGCCTCGGCGCCGCCGCCGGTGGAGGCGACCAGCCAGAAGTCCTTGCCGTGCAGGGCCGTGCCGCCGGGGCCATAGGCCCAGCCCAGGCGCGGCACGTCGTCCAGCCAGAGCTTTTGCAGCGCCGGCATGCTGTACCAGTAGATGGGATGCAGCATGACGACCAGCTTGGCGGCTTCGAGGGCGCGTTGTTCGGCGTCGATGTGGATGTGGAAGTCCGGGTAGAGGCGGTAGAGGTCACGCAGATCGACGCGGTCGGCCGCGGGCGAGGCGCGCAGTGCGTCGAGCACGCTGCGGGTCGCATGGGAGCGGGCCAGGTCGGGATGGGCGGCGAGGACGAGGATGTCGCGAGCGGTACTGTCAGGCATGGCCGGCTAGGTTACCGTCCCTGGACGACACATCCACCCAGGTCAGCCCGAATGCGCATCTTCGAGACCCTTGCCGACCTTCAAGCCCTGATCGGCCAGCCCCTGGGCCACAGCGACTGGATCACCGTCGACCAGGACCGCGTGAACGCCTTTGCCGAGGCGACTGAGGACAGGCAGTGGATCCACGTCGACCCCGAGCGCGCCAGGGCGGGGCCTTTCGGCGGACCGATTGCGCATGGCTTTCTGACGCTGTCGCTGATTCCCTATTTTTTCGAGACGGGATTTGCGGTGCGTGAGTCGCGCATGGTCGTCAACTACGGCCTCAACAAGGTGCGCTTCACGAAGCCGGTGCCGGTGGGCAGCCGGTTGCGCGCCGGCTTCAAACTGCTGGCCATGGACGACGTGGCCGGCGGCGCCAAGCAACTGACGGTGGAAGTGGCCATCGAGGCCGAGGGCAGCCCGAAGCCGGTCTGCGTGGCGGAGAGCCTCGCGCGGCATTACCGCTGACCGGCCAGCTAGCATGGCGGTCTCTTAACGACCGCTCCGCGCTGTTCCATGGCCTCCAGCCTCCTCGTCCTGCTCGACGACATCGCGACCATCCTTGACGATGTGGCGACCATGACCAAGGTCGCCGCCAAGAAGACCGCCGGCGTGCTGGGCGACGACCTGGCGCTCAATGCCCAGCAGGTCACCGGCGTCAATGCCGACCGCGAGCTGCCGGTGGTGTGGGCCGTGGCCAAGGGCTCGCTGCTGAACAAGGCCATCCTCGTCCCCGCCGCCCTGGCGATCTCGGCGTTCGCGCCGTGGGCCATCACGCCGCTGCTGATGCTGGGCGGCGCCTACCTGTGCTTCGAGGGCTTCGAGAAGCTGGCGCACAAGTTCCTGCACAGCACTGAAGAGGACAAGGCCCACCACGAGGAGCTGGTGAAAGCCATCGCCGACCCGCAGGTAGACATGGCCACCTTCGAGCGTGACAAGGTCAAGGGCGCCATCCGCACCGATTTCATCCTGTCAGCCGAGATCATTGTCATTGCGCTCGGCACGGTGGCCAGCGCGCCGCTGCAGACCCAGCTGGCCGTCCTGGTGGCGGTGTCCATCGCGATGACGGTGGGCGTCTATGGCTTCGTGGCGGGCATCGTGAAGATGGACGACGTCGGGCTGTGGCTGTCTCGCAAGCCCGGCGCGGCGGCACGGGCGGTGGGCCGCTTCCTGCTGGCCGCCGCGCCGCGGCTGATGAAGCTGCTCACGGTGCTGGGCACGGCGGCGATGTTCCTCGTCGGCGGCGGCATCCTCGTGCATGGCATTGCGCCACTGCATCACGTCATTGCACATCTGGCTGAGGGCCAGGCTTGGGTTGTTGGTCTGGTGCTGGAGAACGGCGCGAACGCGCTGCTCGGCGTCATCGCCGGCGCACTGGTGCTGGCTGTCGTGACGGCGGTGCAGAAGCTGCGCCGGCGCTGAGGGGCTTACAGGAATCGCGACCAGTATTTGTCCAGCGGTTCCTTGGCGTGGGAAAAGCCTTCCTTGTCCAGTACCTCGTACACGTAGAGCAGGTACATCGCAATAGCCTGGCACTGCGATGGGGAGAAGATTTCGTGTGGTTGGAGCCATCGATCGCTATCGCGCCTTCCCTGCGCGGGGAACGCCAATTGCGCCTCGGCCGCAGAGTTCCATTCGGTGGCATGGCCGGTACGCAATAGCCAGCACATGTAGGCAGGCGCATAGAAGACGTAGCCCGTGAGGTCAAGAAACGAGAGGACGGCCTCATGGCGTCCGAGGTGTTCGTCGGGGACATCCTGCCAGTGCTGCGCCGTGTCCAACCGTCTGGCAGCCTGCCGCTCGGTTGCTGAAGCGCCATCATCGATAGCTAACGCCTCGTGCAGCGTCACGCCATCGCCTAGCCTCACGTCGCGGAACGCTTCGTGAATCTGCTGCAGAACTCGGTCCCGGCGATTCACGGCGCGTCGGTGCCTCAATTGGCCGAGTAGGCCAACCTCACATAGATCGGCGCAAACGCCTCGGCCTGCGTGATTTCGAGCAGGCGCTCCTTGGCGAGCTCCAGCATGGCGATGAAGGTCACGACGAGCACGGCCTGACCGCGAGTGACGTCGAACAGGGCCTCGAACTCGACGAAGCGCTGGCCCTGCAGGCGGCGCAGCACGATGCTCATGTGCTCGCGCACCGACAACTGCTCACGGCTGATCTTGTGGTGCTGGTTGAGCTTGGCACGCTTGAGGATGTCGAGCCAGGCTTCGCGCAGATCGTCGGCGTTGACGTCAGGGAAGTGGGGCGTCAGCGACTGCTCGATGTGCACCTGGGCGCGCAGGAAGTCTCGGCCCAGCTGGGGCAGGCGGTCCAGCCGCGCGGCGGCGAGCTTCATCTGCTCGTACTCCAGCAGGCGCCGCACCAGCTCGGCACGCGGATCCTCGGCCTCCTTGCCATCCTCGCTCTTCTTGGGCGGCAACAGCATGCGCGACTTGATCTCGATCAGCATCGCGGCCATCAAGAGGTATTCGCTGGCCAGCTCGAGGTTGTGCTTGCGGATCTGCTCGACATAGCTCAGGTACTGGCGGGTCACGTCGGCCAGCGGGATGTCGAGGATGTTGAAGTTCTGCTTGCGGATGAGGTACAGCAGCAGGTCCAGCGGGCCCTGGAAGGCCTCAAGGAAGACTTCCAGCGCATCCGGCGGGATGTAGAGGTCCAGCGGCATCTGGAACAGCGGCTCGCCGTACAGGCGCGCCACTGCGACCGCGTCGACCACCTCGGGAAGGTCAGACGCGGCTTGGCTGGATTCCTCAGCCATGGCCGTCAACGCTTACTTGCCGGACGTTTGATAGACGTAGGGCTGCTGCGGCACGCGGGCGTCGTCGAAACCGGCCTGGGCGTTGCGGTCCTGCTCCTTGTCCCACAGCAGGGCACGGCCGGCGCGCTGTTCGGCCTCCAGCGTGGGGCGCTGGGCCTTGAGTTGCTCAATGAAGTTCGTGACTTCGGACTTGTAGGGCTTCCAGAACAGCGGCATGGGGGTCTCTTTGACTAAGGGGCTGATTTTAGATCGGCGATGCTGGGCACGATGGCGGCGTCGCCCAATTCGGCCGCCAGACCGGAGCGGCGCAGCAGATCCAGGGGCTGGGCGTTGATGTTCGCGAGCACCAGGGCGACGCTGCGCTTGGCCAGCGTGCGGTGCAGTTCGCGCAGGGCCTCCACGCCCGAGGTGTCCATCACGATGAGGCGGCGCATCTCGAAGACGACGGCCCGCGTGCCAGCGGGCAGCTGCTCGGCCAGCGCCTCGATCTTGCCGACCGCGCCAAAGAACAGGGCGCCATAGAGCTCGTAGGCCACCACGCCCTCGGGCAGGACGCCGGCGTCGAAGCGGCTGATCGTGAACAGCTGGCCCATGCGCCAGACGAAGAACACGCAGGACGCGATCAGGCCCACCTCCACCGCCACGGTCAGGTCGGTCACGACCGTCAGCATGAAGGTGCCGACCAGCAGCGTACGGTAGGTGAAGTTGAAGCGCCGCAGCCGCGCGAACTCGTGCCAGTCGCCCATGTTCCAGGCGACGACGAGCAGGATGCCGGCCAGGGCCGCGAGCGGCACATGCACGGCCAGCGGCGCGGCCACCAGCAGGATGATCAGCAGGCTCAGCGCATGCACGACGCCGGCGATCGGGCTGGTCGCGCCGGCACGGATGTTGGTCACCGTGCGGGCGATGGTGCCCGTGGCCGGCATGCCGCCGAACAGCGGCGCCACCAGGTTGGCGATGCCTTGCGCCATCAACTCCTGGTTGGGGTCATGGCGAGGCAGCTCAGGTGTGAGCTTGTCGGCCACGCGGGCGCAGAGCAGGGATTCGATGGCACCCAGCAGCGCCAGCGTGAGCGTCGGGATGACGAGCTGGCGCAGGCCCTCCCAACTCGCGTCCGGCCAGGCCAGGGCTGGCAGGCTGCGCGGAATGCCACCGAAACGGCTGCCGATGGTTTCCAGCGGCATGTCCAGCAGCGCGGTAGCCAGCGTCGCCGCCACCAGCACGATGACGGTACTGGGCAGCAAGGCCAGCCAGCGCCGCAGGCCGCTCAGGGCCTGCTGGCCGATGTTCTTCGGCCAGACGAGCACCACGGCGACCGCCGCGGCGGCCGTGGCGACGGCCCACGGATTGAAGCCGGCGGCGTGCGCGCCGAGCACGCCGACCTGGCCGAAGAAGTCGGCCGGCATGGGCACGTGGGACAGGCCCAGCGCGTCCTTCAGCTGCGCCAGCGCGATCAGCACGGCGATGCCGTTGGTAAAGCCGGTGACGATAGCCACCGGGATATAGCGCACCAGCACGCCGAGCCTGAGCGCGCCCATGGTGAACAGCAGCACGCCAGCGCCCATGGTTGCCAGGAGCAGATTGGCCAGACCGTGGCGCTGCAGGATGCCGTAGACGACGACGATGAAGGCGCCGGCCGGCCCGCCGATCTGCACGCTGGAGCCACCGAAGACGGAGATCAGCAAGCCGGCGACGATCGCCGTGGCCAGGCCCTGTTCGGGGCGCAAACCGGAGGCGATGGCGAAGGCCAGCGCCAGCGGCAGCGCGACGATGCCGACCGTCAGGCCGGCGCCGAGATCAGCGAGGAAGCGCTGCCGCGAATAACCCGCCCGCAGCGCGAGCAAGCGGGGGCGGAAGGGGTGCAATTGGGGCAGTGGCATGGAACCTCCGGAGTGGCGACGGCGCGAGGAGCGAGGTCGCGGCCGGAGGCCCGCAGTGATAGCGCTCTGCAATGAAGCGCCGGCGCCGCGACAGACCCAGGGGCAGCCGCGGCGAATCGCTCACTCAGCGCACCCGCATGCCGGGCTGGGCGCCGGGGAAGGGCTCCAGCACGAAGATGCCCGGGTGGGCTTTCTCGTCGGCATGGCTGGCGGCCAGCACCATGCCCTCGCTGATGCCAAACTTCATCTTGCGCGGCGCGAGGTTGGCGACCAGGACGGTCAGCTTGCCTTCCAGGGCCTCGGGTTTGTAGGCGCTCTTGATGCCGCTGAAGACATTGCGCAGGCGACCTTCGCCGGCGTCCAGCGTCAGGCGCAGCAGCTTGTCGGAGCCTTCAACATGCTCGGCCTTGACGATCCTGGCGATGCGCAGGTCGACCTTGGCGAAGTCGTCGATCTTGATTTCTGCCGCAAGGTCCTCGCCACCTGGGCTGACGTGCACCGGCGCGGGAGCTTCGAACAGCTGCTCCACCTTGGTCAGGTCGACGCGCTGCATCAGGTGCTGGTAGACGCCGATCTGGTGGGCGCCCAGGGCGCGGGCACTGTCGCTCCACTTCAGCGGCGCAATCTTCAAGAAGGCCTCGACCTGGGCGGCCAGCGCCGGCAGCACCGGCTTGAGGTAGAGGGTCAGCAGGCGGAAGGCTTCGATGCAGACGCTGCAGACGTCGTGCAGGGCAGCGTCCATGCCTTCCTGCCTGGCCAGCTCCCAGGGCTTGTGCTGGTCGACGAACTCGTTGACCCTGTCGGCCAGCAGCATGATCTCGCGGATGGCCTTGCCGAACTCGCGGTCCTCATAGAGCTGGGCGATCGAATCGCTCTGGCCGCGCAGCGCGTCCAGCAGCATGCGGCCTTCCACGCCAAGGTCGCCGCTGAGGTGGCCGTCGAAACGCTTGGTCAGGAAGCCCGCGGCGCGCGAGGCGATGTTGATGAACTTGCCGACCAGGTCGCTGTTGACGCGGGCCGCGAAGTCCTCGGGGTTGAAGTCGATGTCCTCGACCTTGGCATTGAGCTTGGCGGCGATGTAGTAGCGCAGCCACTCGGCATTCAGGCCCAGCGCGAGGTACTTCAGCGGGTCCAGGCCCGTGCCGCGGCTCTTGCTCATCTTCTCGCCGCCGTTGACGGTCATGAAGCCGTGCACGAAGACGTGGTTGGGCGTCTTGCGGCCGCTGAAATGCAGCATCGCCGGCCAGAACAGCGTGTGGAAGTAGGTGATGTCCTTGCCGATGAAGTGGATCTGCTCCACCGTTGGGTCGGCCATGAAGGCGTCATAGTCTTTGCCCACCTTGCCGAAGTAGTTCTTCAGCGAGGCGAGGTAGCCGATGGGCGCGTCCAGCCAGACGTAGAAATACTTGCCCGGCGCGTCGGGGATCTCGATGCCGAAATAAGGCGCGTCACGGCTGATGTCCCAGTCGCTGAGCTTGTTGTTGCCGTCCTCGTCGGTCTCGAACCACTCGCGGATCTTGTTCAGCACCTCGGGCTGCAGGCGTCCCGGCTCCTGCGTCCACTGCGTCAGGAAGTCGACGCAGCGCGGGTCGCTCAGCTTGAAGAAGTAATGCTCGCTGGTCTTGAGCACCGGCGTCGCACCCGACAGCACCGAGTAGGGATTCTTCAACTCGGTCGGCGCATAGACGGCGCCACAGACTTCGCAGGAGTCGCCGTACTGGTCCTTGGCACCGCACTTCGGGCATTCGCCCTTGATGAAGCGGTCCGGCAGGAACATCGACTTCGCCGGGTCGAAGAACTGCTCGATGGTCTTGGTCGCGATCAGCTCGTTGTGGCGAAGGGCCAGGTAGACGGCCTTGGACAGCTCATGGTTCTCCGGCCCGTCCGTCGAATGCCAGTTGTCGAAGCTGATGTGAAAGCCGTCGAGGTATTGCTTGCGGCCCGCGGCGATGCCCGCGACGAACTCCTGCGGCGACTTTCCGGCCTTCTCGGCCGAGATCATGATCGGCGCGCCGTGGGCGTCGTCCGCGCAGACGAAGTGCACGTCGTGGCCCGCCATGCGCTGGAAGCGCACCCAGGTGTCGGCCTGGGTGTACTCCATGATGTGGCCGATGTGGAAACCGGCGTTCGCATAGGGCAGGGCGGTGGTGACGAAGAGCTGGCGGGGCATGGGCGCGAGTGACGGGGGGCTGCAGGCGGAACTGCGGATTCTAGGTTTGCGGGTCAGCGGGAGCGGCCGGGTCGGTTGCGGCCTCGCCATCGGCCTGAGGCTCGTCGGGTGCATCCGGTTCGTCGGGCTTGCCGCTGGCCTTGCGCTGGCGCTTTTCTTCGGCCTTGCGCTTCTTGGCCAGCTCACGCTGGCGTTTTTCATAGCTGTAGTTCGGGGTAGCCAAATGGACTCTCCTTGAGGTGGCCGGCCCAATGTAGCTTGCGATGGCGCATCGAGCGCTCCCAAGTTGCAGCCGAAAGCTCCACGGCGCCTCAAGGATCTCGCTTAAGTCACTGATTTGTAACGCTTCTGAAAGCTATCCACCGAGTCTGTGGAAAACTTTGTGGAGAACCCCCCGCCATCGCGGCCAAGCCCTTATGGAATGCGGGTCCGCTTAGGTTGCTCAATTTCTAGGCAGTCTCGGTTCACTTATATGAATCAATAACTTAGCGACATGGCAGGGCGAGCTCACGGGCCAGGGCGCATGAAGGCTGGCGGGGCTTGACGCCTTCCAGATTTGGGGATAAGTCAAGGCACCAAGTGCGGATGTCACGGTTTGGAAGGACATTTCGACGCGGTTTGTCCCCGTCCGCTGTGGACAAGTCTGTGGGCCATCTGACCACAGCGCCGCTAAGTGCTTGATCGGCATGCCCGTCAGCTCCCGTGCCCGTTTTTGAGGCGCCGGGATGGTTGGCCCTGGGGGCAGTCCCCAGCAGCCTTGACGGGAGCGGCGGCTAAACTCGCGCCCTTTTGAACGGGCGGCAGCGGCGCAATGGCGGATTTGACGAAGGAAAGTGGCGGGCGCGGCAAGAGCGCAGCGCGCGCCGGCACTTTCGAATTGAAATCGCGCCGCTTCAGCCTTTTGGGCCTGGTACTGCACAGCGCCGACATGACCGAGCTGGCGGCCGACTGGGCCCAGCGCGCCGGCGCCGGCGGCTTCGAGCATGAGCCGGTCGTCATCGACCTGAGCCAGCTGGCGCGCGCGCCGGCTGCCGTCACTGAGCCGATCGAAGGCCAGGCGCCTCTGGCCCTGGATGGCCCGGCGCCTGTCGACCTGCGGGCCCTTGTCGAGCTGCTGCGCAACAGCCAGCTCCAACCGGTGGCCGTGGCCGGTGCGACGGCCGAAGAGCTGGCCGTTGCGCATGAGCTGGGCCTGGCCGACGCGGCCGACGAGCCGAGCAGTGACCGCAGCCTCGCTCCCGTCGAGAGCGTGCGCGAGGTGGTGCGCGAGATCACCGTCGAGAAGATCATCGAGAAGCCCGCCGCGCCAGCGCCAACCATGGTCATCGACAAGCCGCTGCGCTCCGGCCAGCGCATCTATGCCAAGGGCGGCGACCTCGTCGTGCTGGCGCTCGTCAACCATGGCGCGGAGGTCATCGCCGACGGCAGCGTGCATGTCTACGCCCCGCTGCGCGGCAAGGCCATCGCTGGAGCCCGCGGCGACACGTCGGCGCGCATCTACGCGCACAGCCTGGAGGCGGAGCTGCTGTCGATTGCCGGCATCTACCGCACGACCGAGAACCCGCTGCCGGCCGACGTGGCGGGCAAGCCCGCACAGGTCCTGCTGGATGGCGAGAAGCTGCTGATGCAGCCGCTGGCCTTCTGAACACCCGATTGAACTGAACGAACAGGAAAGCTCCAGATGACCAAGATCGTCGTCGTCACCTCCGGCAAGGGCGGGGTCGGCAAGACCACCACCAGCGCGAGCTTCGCCACCGGCCTCGCCATGCGCGGCCACAAGACCTGCGTCATCGACTTCGACGTCGGCCTGCGCAACCTCGACCTCATCATGGGCGTCGAGCGCCGTGTGGTGTACGACCTCATCAACGTCGTCAACGAAGAGATCAAGCTGACCCAGGCCTTGATCAAGGACAAGCAGCTCGACAAGCTCTACATCCTGGCCGCCTCGCAGACGCGCGACAAGGATGCGCTGAAGCAGGAAGGCGTCGAGCGCGTGCTGAACGAACTCAAGGCGATGGAGTTCGACTTCATCGTCTGCGACTCGCCGGCCGGCATCGAGACGGGCGCGTTGATGGCCATGCACTACGCCGACGAGGCGCTGGTCGTGACCAACCCCGAGGTCTCCTCGGTGCGCGACAGCGACCGCATCCTCGGCATGCTGAGCAGCAAGACCAAGCGGGCCATCGAAGGCGGCGAGCCGGTCAAGGAGCATCTGCTCATCACGCGCTACAACCCGAACCGTGTCGAAGGCGGCCAGATGCTGAGCCTGGACGACATCCACGAGATCCTGCGCACGCCGCTGATCGGTGTCATCCCCGAGAGCGAGAGCGTGCTGCAGGCCTCCAACCAGGGCACACCGGCCATCCACCTGGCCGAGACCGATGTGGCCGAGGCGTACAAGGACGTCGTCGCGCGCTTCCTCGGCGAGGACAAGCCGATGCGCTTCACCGAAGCCGTGAAGCCCAGCTGGTTCAAGCGCGTCTTCGGCGCCAAGTGATGGGAGCCGCGCAATGGGATTCCTGAACTTTTTCCTCGGCGAAAAGAAGAGCTCGGCCAGCGTCGCCAAGGAGCGGCTGCAGCTCATCCTCGCCCACGAGCGCAATGGCCGCAGCAGCAGCCCCGACTACCTGCCGCAACTCCAGCGTGAGCTGGTGGCCGTCATCAGCAAATACGTGTCGATCAACCCCGACGACATCAAGGTGCACATGGAGCGTCAGGGCGACCTGGAAGTGCTCGAGGTCAAGATCGAGCTTCCGGAACCTGGCGGTCGCTAACCAGCGGGTCGCGCGGCGCGGGCCTGCTCGCGCCGCATGAAGAGATAAAGGCTCTCGACCTTGGCGCGCGCCCACGGCGTCTTGCGCAGGAACTTCAGGCTCGACGCCACGCTGGGGTCGATGCGAAAGCACTTGATCTCGATGCGCTGGCCAAGTTCGGCCCAACCGAAGTGCTCGACCAGCGCGGTCACGATGGCCTCGAGGGTGAGGCCGTGCAGCGGATCTTTGGGCAGGTTCGTTGGCATGGCAGCACTGTGCGAAGTAGGTGTTTCGGTATTCGGGCCGAGCGCCGGGCCGCCCCAAGCCGGCCCGCGCAGGCGATGTGCGAGCGGCTCAATGCCGCGAGCATCGCCGTCCCCTCGGGGGACCGGCTGGGGTTGCCCGCGTACAGCGGGGCAAGACCAGACGAGGGGCGCATTATTCGTGGGTGAACTGGTCTGAATTCTTGCCCTTGTACTGGGCGTAGTAGCGCTTGATCTCGGCCATGTCGGCGTCGACGTCGCCGGTGGGCCGGAACAGCGGGCCCAGGCCGACGAGCTTGCTTGGGTAGTCCATGTGCGCCATGACGATGGGCAGCTTGGCCGTGACGGCGATCCAGTAGAAGCCGGTCTTCCAGTAGATGGTCTTGCTGCGCGTGCCCTCGGGCGGCACGATGAGCTGCACCGGGCCGTCGGCGGCCTGCAAGGCTTCGGCCGAGGCGGCAACGAGATTGCTGGACTTGCTGCGGTCCACCGGGATGCCGCCCAGCCAGCGCATCAGCCCGCCAAACGGGAAGCGGAAGATCGAAGCCTTGCCCATCCAATAGGGCGTCAGGCGCAGCGCAAAGGAAGCGAACAGCGTGTAGGGCAGGTCCCAGTTGCTGGTGTGCGGAGCGGCGATGAAGACGCTCTTGCGCGCCTCGGGCTGCAGTTCACCCTGAACGGTCCAGCCGGCCAGCCTCAGCCAGGCCACGGACAAACCACGCAACAGGGTGCTGAGCCCCGGCGTGGTGAAGATGGTGCGATGCATGGCCGCGATTGTCCGGCCGGGCCGTGCTGCCTCAATCTGCGGCAGCGCAAGAAAAGCGCTGTAGCGCCAAGGACTTGGGCTTGCGGCCCGCAGGCTGTGCACGCAGTTGTCCACAGATGCTGTGGATGGCCGTTGCGGCTCATGCCTTCTTTCGTGCCGTTCGTCGCACGGCGGCTTGCCGGGCCGCGCGCCAAACGCCATGCTGCGCGGCGTCTCACCACCTGCCCACTGCCATGCGCCAACACGCCACGCCCGCCTTCGCTCTGTCTGTTTTGCTGGTCGGCACGGCCCACGCCGGCCAACCCGCCACGCCCGCGGCCATGGCAGCCTATGCCGACCAGGTGCTCGACGCGCAAAAGCTCAACCGCGACGGCCCCGGCGTCACCGTGCTGGTCGCTCGCGGCGACCAACTGCTCTACAAGGGCGCCCGCGGCATGGCCAGCATCGAACTCGGCGTGCCCATGCAGCCCGACCAGCTGATGCGCATCGGCTCGGTCACAAAGCAGTTTGCCGCCGCAGCGCTGCTCAAGCAGATCGACGAAGGCAAGGCCAGGCTTGACGACCCGCTGTCCAAATACCTGCCCGACTATCCGGGCGGCAGCCGGATCACGCTGCTGCAACTGCTCAACCACACCTCGGGCGTCAAGAGCTACACCGGCATTCCTGGATATATGGGCAACCCCGTGCGCCGCGACCTCAGCACGGCCGAGCTGGTCAAGGAATTCAAGGATCTGCCGGTGGACTTCCAGCCCGGCGAGAAGTGGGCCTACAACAACTCCGGCTATGTGCTGCTCGGCGCCGTCGTCGAGGCCATCTCGGGCAAGAGCTGGTACCAGTCCGTCGACGATCTTTTGCTCAAGCCCGCGCAGATCACCAGCGTGCATTACCAGGCCGGCGACAAGCTCTTCAAGGGCATGGCCCAGGGCTACACGCTCAATGCCCAGCGCGAGGTGGCGCCGGCCGGCCTGCTGAGCATGACCCAGCCGCATGCGGCGGGCGCGCTGATCGCCAACACCGAAGGCCTGTGGCGCTGGAACCAGGCGCTGCATGGCGGCAAGCTCATCAGCCAGGCGAGCTACCAGCGCATGACCACGCCGGAAGGCCCGGCCAAGGCGCATCACTATGGCTTTGGGATCGGCACTGACGTGCTGCGCGACCAGCCCGTGCTGGCCCACAACGGCGGCATCCACGGTTTTGGGTCGCTGCTGAACTACCTCCCCAAGAGTCAGACTACCGTCGTCATCCTGCGCAACAGCGACGCCCCTGGCTTCGCGACGGACCTGGTGGCGCGCAAGCTCGCGGCTTTTGCCATCGGCGAGCCCTTTGCCGAGCACAAGCCCGTGGCGGTGCCGACCGAGCAGCTTGCGAGCGCCGAGGGCGTCTATACCCGTGAGGACAAGCGGTCGCGCACGCTGCGGTTGAAGGACGGCGTTCTGCAAGGGCAGCGTGCCGGTGGCGGCACCGCGGCTTTGATCCCGCTCGGGCAGGACCGCTTCGCTTTTCCCGATTCCGTCGACGAGCTGCAGCTTGAACGCACGGCCGACGGCAAGGTCATCGGCATGCGGGTGTTCAACAACGGCGAGAAGGAAGGCGGGCGCTGGGCGCGCAGTGGCGAGCTGCCGCCCGAGCCCGCCTTCATCACGCTCAACCCGGCGCAAATGCAGGCTTTGGTGGGCGACTACAGCTCGCCGCAGTTCTCCATCAAGGTCTTCATCGACGACAAGGGCCGCCTGCAGGGCCAGGCACCAGGCCAGCCGGCGTTTGAACTGATGGCCACCTCTCCTCGCCAGGTCCATGTGCCGCAGGTCGCGGCGCAGCTCGACTTCAGCGCCGAGGAGGGCAAAGCCGCTTCGGTGACGCTGAACCAGGGCGGCAACAAGCTCGTCATGCCCAGGAAGTAGTCAAACGCACTGCAGCGTCACGTCGCTGCGCGGGCAGGCCACGCAGGGCAGCACCCAGCCCTGCGCCTTCTCTTCAGCGGAGAGGCCGGGCCAGGGAATGTTGTGCTCGATGCGGCCCTGCAGCAGCTGCGAGATGCAGGTGCGGCAGGTGCCGTTGCGACAGGACCAGGGCAACGCGACCCCGGCGGCCAGGCCGGCCAGCATCAGGGGTTGATCGGCGGCGCAGTCGAAGGTCTCGCCACCGGGCAGCAGGGTCACGCGGAAGACGGGTTGCGGAGCTGTCTCGGACATGACCGTCATCATGCCCGGCCGCCCGTTAGCATCCGCGTGCCGGTTCGCAAGACCGGCAGCGTTCTCAGGGCGGGGCGGAATTCCCCACCGGCGGTATGTGCGCAAGCACGAGCCCGCGAGCGCCTTCGCCGCGAAAGCGGCAAAGGGTCAGCAGACCTGGTGCGATGCCAGGGCCGACGGTCACAGTCCGGATGAAAGAGATCGCGTGGCGACGGCGTGCCTGTGTTGAGCAGGCGCGCCGCTGCGGCGTGCGCTTGCCCTGATTCTGGAAAAACCGTCTTTCAAGAGGACACCATGAATCAGCCCCTCAATCCCGGCTTCAACCTGACCCGCCTGCCGCGCGTGGCCATCGTGGCCGCGAGTTGGCACAAGGACATCGTCGGCGTGGCCGTGTGGGCCATCCGCCATGAGTTCGACCGATGTCGAATCCCGCCTGACCAGGTCAGCGTCATCGACGTCCCCGGCGCCTTCGAGATCCCGCTGCATGCCAGGCGCCTCGCGCGCAGCGGCCGCTTCGATGCCGTCATCGCCTGCGGCCTTGTCGTCGACGGCGGCATCTACCGGCATGACTTCGTCGCCCAGACCGTCATCCAGGCGCTGATGGACGTGCAACTGGAAACTGACGTGCCGGTGTTCTCCGCCGTGCTGACACCGCACCACTTCCACGAGCATGGCGAGCACAAGCGCTTCTTCGCCGAGCATTTCTCCACCAAGGGCGTGGAGGTGGCGCGCGCCTGCCTCGCGACAATAGCGAGCCTGGACAGCCTTGATGCGCTGACCACCTGACCTCGCCCCGCGCGGCGCCTTCGTGACGTCGCGCCTTTTGAATCGATCCATGCTCGCCGCCCGCTACCTCGCCGGCTATCCCGCCGAACTCATCCAGCAGGCCGAACAGCTGCGCCTGGACGGCCGCTTGGCCGATCACCTGGCTCGCCGGCTGCCTGACGCCCACGAGGTGCGCAGCGACTCGGCCCTGTTCGACTATGTGCAGGAGCTGAAGAACCGCCATCTGCGCAACGCCGGCCCGCTGAACTTCGTCGGCTTCGACGCCAAGCTGCGCGTGCTGCAGCAGGCGCTGGGCACGCACACCCGCCGCACCCAGGTGCAGGGCGCCAAGCTCAAGACCCGTCGCGAGATCCGCGTCGCCACCTTGTTCAAGGAGGCACCGGCTGCGCTGCTGAACATGATCGTCGTGCACGAACTGGCCCACCTGCGCGAGCTGGACCACAACAAGGCCTTCTACCAACTCTGCCAGCACATGGAGCCGGACTACTTCCAGCTGGAGTTCGACCTGCGTCTTTACCTGATGCACCTGGAGGAGAGCAAATGATCTTGCTCGCCCCAATGGAGGGCCTGCTCGACCACATCCTGCGCGACGTGCTGACCCGCGTCGGCGGCGTGGACCGCTGCGTGTCCGAGTTCATCCGCGTGACCGACCAGCTATTGCCCAAGCGCGTCTTCACGCGCATCGTGCCGGAGTTGCACACCGGCGGCCGCACCTTGGCTGGCGTGCCGGTGCACCCGCAGCTGCTTGGCTCCGACGTGACTTGCCTTGCCGAAAACGCCGCGCGGCTTGCGGAGTTGAAGCCCGAGGGCATCGACCTGAACTTCGGTTGCCCGGCCAAATGCGTGAACCGCCACCGCGGCGGCGCCGTGCTGCTGGACGAGCCCGAGCTGATCCACGAGATCGTGTCCGCCGTGCGCCGTGCCGTGCCCGCCGACGTCATGGTGTCGGCCAAGATGCGCCTCGGCTACATGGACGCGAGCCGCACGCTCGACGTCGCCCGTGCCATCCACGCTGCCGGTGCGCAGGAGATCGTCGTGCATGCGCGCACCAAGGCCGATGGTTACAAGCCGCCGGCCTATTGGGAGCGCATCTCCGCCGTCCGCGAGGCCGTGCCCCTGACCATCATCGCCAACGGCGAGATCTGGACCGTCGAGCACGCTGCGCTCGCCCGCGAACGCAGCGGCTGCGAGCACCTGATGCTGGGCCGCGGCATGGTGGCCGACCCGGGCCTGGCGCTGCGCGTGGCCGGTGCGCGCGCCGAGCCAGTGCCCTGGCGCGAGCTGCTGCCGCTGATGCAGGTCTTCTTCGACCAGGTCCGCGCCACGGTCGCTGCCAAGCATCAGGGAGGGCGGCTCAAGCAGTGGCTGCACTACCTGAAGCGCGCCTACCCGGAAGCCGAGGCGGCCTATGCCGAGTTGCGCACGGTGAACGCGGCCGACGAATTGGCGGCCCGCCTGTTCTTGGCTGCCTGAGTCAGAGCTCGAAGGCCGCCCGCATCGCATCGGCCAGGCTCATGCGCCGGCCTTCCTGCGCCAGCCGCTCGACGTCGCCGGCGGGCAGCCGATCGGCCAGGCCCTGGGCCAGCGCGGCGCGGTCGGCCGCCTCGTTGGGCTGGCGCTGCATCTGCCCATGGGCCTCGAACTCGCGGTCCGCGGTACCGGCCAACTGTGCCGCCAGTTCCGTGCGGCCGGCCTGCAGATGCAGCAGCGCCAGCGCGTCCAGCGACACCCACAGCTGGTCGTCCAGCGTCAGCCGCCCCAGCCTGACCGGTGCTTGCAAGGCCACCTCGCGAGCCCGCTCCCAGCGGCCCTGGGCGATCAGCGCGCCGATCAGGTTGCCCATGATGGACGCCAGGCAGGCCAGGTCGCCCGCATCGCCCGGCTCGGCCAGCAGCGCTTCGCCCAGCTGCACGGCCAGGTCCAACTCGCCGGCGGCCCGCGCCTGGTCGGCCAAATTCAGCCGCGCGCGGATGACGCCGGCATCAAAGCCGCCGCGCTCGCACAGCGCCAGCGCCGCCTGGTAGCAGCGGCGCGCCTCGTCGTGCCGGCCCGAGGTCAGGTGCAGCACGGCCTCGGTCGTCAGGCCGCGCTCCAGCACGGCGGCGGGCCAGCCGGGGCTTTCCAGCAGGCGGGCAGCAGCCAGCGTGGCGCGCGCCTCGGGGCCGTCCACGCGCCAGTTGAAGGCGTGCTCGACCAGGGCCAGGTACTCGCCGCGTTCGTCGCCCAGCTCGCGGTACAGGCACGCGGCGCGCTCGGCGGCCTCGCGCGCCAGGCCCGGATGCACGACGCTGTGGCAGCGCGCGCAGGCCCACCAGAAGCGGGCCAGCTCTGGCTTTGCCAGATCGGCGCCCGCTATCACCCGTGCGGCCAGCGCCAGCGCATGCGGGCGGGCCTGGGTGGCGCGCGGCAGCCACAGCGGTGTGGCGGCGCCGAACAGCGAAACAGCGGCGGCGAGGTCGTGGGCCTCGCCCCAGGCCAGCGCCGCCCACAGGCCCGGCAGCTCGGGCTCGTAGCGCGCCTTCCAGCCGGCGTAGGGAACGCGCCAGGACTCCTCGTAGGCGTCGTCCAGCAGCCAGCCCAGGCCGGCGCAATGGCGCGCCTCGGCCAGCGCCGTCTCGCCGGCGGCGGCGAGCTTGTCCAGCGCGAACAGGCGCATGGTCTCCAGCAGCCGAAAGCGCCGCTGCGCCGCGCCCCGGTCGATGCTGACGAGGGAGCGCTCGAGCAGGCTCAGCACCGCGGCCACCGCCGCGGCGGCCGGCAGCGCGTCGTCGGCCAGCACCAGGGCCGCACCTTCGAGCGAGAAGCTGCCCGGGAAGACGGCCAGGCGGCGCAGCACCCGGCGTTCGCGCTCGGCCAGCAGGTCGTGCGACCAGCTCAGCGCCTCGGCCAGGGCGTTGCGTCGCGAGGGCGCGCGGGCGTCACTCGGGGCCAGCAGCGTCAGCCGCTGGTGCAGCCGCGCGGCCAGGCCGTCCAGCCCTAGCACGTCCAGGCGCGACGCGGCCAGCTCGATGGCCAGCGGGTTGCAGTCCAGCGCCTCGCAGATCTCCTCGGCCCGGGGGGTGTCGGCCGCGTCGGCCTCCCCCGTGCGCGCTGCCAGCAGGCGCACCGCATCGGGCAGCGGCAGCGGCGCCAGGCGGACGACGCGCTCGCCCGGCGCCTGCAGCGGCAGCTGGCTGGTGACAAGCAGGCTGACGCGCTCGGTGTCGCGCACCAACGTCGCGGCGAGTTCGGCCACGTCGGCGGCGCGGTGCTCGGCGTTGTCCAGCACGATCAGCAGCGCCAGCGCCGACAGCCTCGCCGCCAGTGCCGCCAGCGGATCGGGGCCGGTCGGCAGGCCCAGCGCACGAGCCACGGCGGCGGCGACGGGCTCGTCCTCGCGCAGCAGCGTCAGGTCCACCCACCAGGCACCGTCGGCTTGGTCGCCGCGCAGGCGCAGCGCCAGCTCCTGCGCCAGCCGCGTCTTGCCGATACCGGGGCCGCCGCACAGCGTGACGATGGGCTGGCCGCGCAGCAGGGCCTGCAGCTCGCTCAGTTCGGCCTCGCGGCCGATCAGCGGTGGCAGGCGCACCGGCAGGCGGCCGCGGGCGCCCAGGCCGGGTTCGCCGGGCGCGGCCTCGGCCACTTCCAGCACCGGCAGCGCGAAGCGGTAGCCGAAGCCGGGGAGGGTGGTAATGGCCTCGGCGCCGAGCAGCTTGCGCAGCACGCCCACCTGCACGGCGAGGTTGTTCTCCTCCACGACGACGCCGGCCCAGACGCGCTTCATTAGCTCGTCCTTGCCCAGCAACTGCCCCGCGCGCTCGACGAAGGCGACCAGCAGCTCGAAGGCGCGCGCCGTCAGCGCCACCTCGGCGCCGCGGCGGAACAGCAGGCGCTCGGTGGGCAGCAGCTTGAAGTCGCCGAAGCGGTATTGGGAAGTGGCCATCGCGGGCCCGAATTTAGCCAGATTTCAAGCCGGCTAAAGGACGTCACCCACCCCCAGGAAAGAGGATGACGCCAGGCCGGTCGGTGTCCGGCAGGCCGTTCAACCCAGGAGTTCCTCATGCCCAAGTTCGTCATCGAAAGAAACATTCCCGGCGCCGGCCAGCTCACGCCCGAGCAGTTGCAAGGCATCTCCGCCACCTCCTGCGGCGTGCTGCGCGACCTGGGCCCCAGCATCCAGTGGGTGCACAGCTATGTGACCGACGACAAGATCTACTGCGTCTACAACGCGCCCGACGAGGCCAAGGTGCGTGAGCATGCGCGGCTGGGCGGCTTCCCGGCGGACCAGGTCAGCCAGGTGCGCCGCATCATCGACCCGGTGACGGCCGAGCTTTGAAGCTCAATATTGCAGCTTGGGGTACCAGTCGGTGCCCCGCCCCTCGGGCGTCAGGTCCAGCACCGACCACAGCGCCGCGATGTCCGGCGCGTCGCGCGGGTCCTGATCGGGGTCGGCCATGTCCTTGGTCATCGCGCTGGACCAGAACAGCCGCACCTGGTCGCCGTCGCGCTTGAACACGACCAGGGCCGGGTTCTCGCTGCCGTCGGGGTTGAGCAGGCCCAGGTCCTTCGCGTAGTCGTCGCCGACCGTCTGCACGAAGTTGAGGTCGCGCCAGCCGCGCTGCTGGGCGAAGGCGTATTGCCGCTCGACCGGTGAGCGGCCGAGGATCTTCAGCGCCACGCGCTGCTTGATGTCGGCCGCATTGCCGTTGACGGCGCCCAACCAGTTGGTGCACATCGGGCAGGGCCGCTCGCGCTGCGGGCCGTACATCCAGAAGTAGGTCACCAGGGCCTGCTTGTCGCCGAACAGGTCGAGCAGCGTCGCATCGAAGCCCTGCTCGTCCTTGAACTTGTAGTCCTTCGTGATGACGGGGCCGGGCGGCAGTGCACGACGCTGCTCGGCCAGCCGCGTCATGTGGCGACGGAACTCGATCTCCTCGGCGAGCAGGGCCTTGCGTGCTTGCTCGTACTCGGCAGAGGCGCCGGGGAAGGGCGTCCTGGCCTGGGCGGCCAGTTCGGTGGCAGAAGTGAGCTGAGACATGCGGTGACTCCCGCTGCGGACATCGCACGATGGTCGTCGCATCACTGTGGCAGGCAGCATCGGTCGCCGCCACGCCGGCGTGCAGGCCGGCGCCTACAGCCCGCAGGGCAATAGCTCACGATGCATGCAATCTCAGACGCTTTGCCGCGCAGATGTGCCGCTAGCATCTCTGGCTTTCTACGTGGAGCGTCTCTTGCGAATGATCAATCTCGGCCGGTTGCTGACAGCAGTCTTTGTAGGCTTGGTGCTGGCCGCGTGTGGCGGAGGCGGAGGCGGCGGCAGCGGCTGCGAGCAGACCGGCACTGTGGAATTCGTCTACACCCCGGCCGTTCGTACCGACGGCGATGACGCACTGACCTATCGCCTGGGCCAGGCCAACACCTGGACCCTGCAGTTGCGGGGCGTTTCGTCGGCTTGCCTGGCCGGCTTGAACGTGTCGGTCCCGAGCGGGCGCCCGGCGTTGCCGACGGGCTTCAGCCTCGATGCCGGCACGGGCGAGATCCGCACCGGCGTGTTGAACAACCATGTCGAGGGCTACTGCCACGTCAACGGCAGCATCAGCGGCCCGTCGGTCAACCGCAAGTGCGGCGCCGGCCTGACCTTCCAGGACGAGCGCTACGTGCTGGTGATCAAGACGAACACGGTCAACAACACGTCGCTGATCAATACGCCCATCACCTTCCAGCCCGCGCCGTAGCAACGCGGCTGCGCGGCGACGCGGCTTGCGATCAGCCCGGCTGCTTGGTGATGCGCAGATAGGGCTTGGGCGCCTTCCAGCCGGCCGGGAACAGCGTCTTGGCATCCTCGTCGGACACCGAGCCGGCAATGATGACGTCGTCGCCCTGCTTCCAGTTCACCGGCGTGGCGACCTTGTGCTTGGCGGTCAGTTGCATGCTGTCCAGCACGCGCAGGATCTCGTCGAAGTTGCGGCCCGTGGTCATCGGGTAGGTCAGCATCAGCTTGATGCGCTTGTCGGGGCCGACGATGAAGACCGAGCGCACGGTGGCGTTGGTCGCCGCGGTACGTCCCTCGGACGTGCCCTCGATGTCGGCCGGCAGCATGTTGTAGAGCTTGGCCACCTTCAGGTCATGGTCGCCGATCATGGGGTACTTGGGCAGATGGCCCTGGGTCTCCTCGATGTCCAACGCCCATTTGTGGTGGTTGTCCACCGGGTCCACCGACAGGCCGATCAGCTTGGCGTTGCGCTTGGTGAACTCGGGCTCGATCTTGGCCATGTAGCCCAGCTCGGTCGTGCACACCGGCGTGAAGTCCTTGGGGTGGGAGAACAGCACGGCCCAGCTGTCGCCGATCCAGTCGTGGAACTTGATCTCGCCCTGGGTGGTCTGGGCGGTGAAGTCGGGGGCGATGTCGTTGATGCGCAGGGACATGGTGGCTCTCCTTGGGTGGCTGGGGGCGGGGGGTGAATGATAGGAAGTAAGCAAGGGCCTGTTCCGCATGAGCTTGATCGAAACAGGTCTATGGGATTCAGTGGGCCAGGCTCGGTACTTCGGCCAGCACGGCCGACCAGACGTCGACCGGCGCCGCACGGCGGGCGACAGGCCCATAGCGCGCCCATTGCTCGGGCGTGCAGACGGTCTTGAGCGAATGCACGAACACGCGCGTGGCGCCGACGGGCGAGTTCTTGGTGCTGCCGAAGGCGGCCAGCGAGGCGACGCCGTGGGCCACGAGGTGGTCGAAGCCGCCGTGGGCGATGCCGGCCGACACGCACCACTGGGCGAAGAGGGCGGCCTTGCCTTCCTTGGACAGGCGGTTGACCAAGGGCATCATGATGTCCTCCTCGTGCAGCAGGTGCGCCTCGGCGCAGGCGCGGTAGGCGGCGAAGGCATCTCGCAGCGCGCCGACGCCCAGCGGGATGGCACGCGTCACGGCGGCCTGCAGTTCGTGCTCGTCGACATGCTCGGCGCGGAACAGGGCCGCGTTCGCGGCGCCGTCGAAATGCAGGTCCAGCATCGACGTGATGCCGCCGCCCGCGCCCTCGACGCCGTCCTCCATGGCCGCATGCACGGCGATGGCGTCGACATACGCGGCCCAGGCCGGCGCGAAACCGCCCAGGTCGCCGCGCTCGGCCAGCGGCGCCAGCACCTTGGCCAGGTCGTTGCGCAGCACCTCGTGGTAGTTGCGCATGATGGCGGGCACGGAGACTTCGGGTTCGGTCATGGTCGGCTCCTGGGTGGCGTGTTGCTGTCGGACGAATGCTCGCGGCAGGCGCAGTTCGATGGTTGTTCAACGTTGTTAAACCGGCGGCTTTAAAGTGCCCGGCGCAATCACCGGAGCCGCCTTGCCCGCCACCGAACCTGCCCGCCCGCCGACCCAGCCGCTGCGCTTCGGCCCGGGCGGCCGTTTCGAGCTGCGCCCGGCCGAGTACCGGCTGCTGGTGGACGGCGAGCCCTCGGCCCTGGGTGGCCGCGCGCTGGACTTGCTGCTCACGCTGGCCGGCCGGCCCGCCGAGCTGTTCACCAAGGCCGAGCTGATCGAGCGCGTCTGGCCGGGGCTGGTGGTGGAAGAGGGCAACCTGCGCGTGCAGATCAACGCGCTGCGCCGCCTGCTGGGCGAGGACGCCATCGCCACCGTGCCCGGGCGCGGCTACCGCTTCACGGCCGCGCTGCACGACGACACCCAGGCCGCTGCAGCGCCGCCGCCCGCGCCCGCCACCACCACGCTGTTCGGCCGCGATGCCGACCTGGCCCGGGTGCGCCAGGCGCTGGCCACTCCGGGCTGCGTGAGCCTGGTCGGCAGCCCCGGCGTGGGCAAGAGCAGCCTGGCGCGCGAGGCGCTGGCGCGCTGGCCGGGCCGCAGTGCCTGGGTCGACCTGGCGCCGCTGACGCTGCCCGCACAACTGCCCGACGGCGTCGCCCGTGCCTTCGGCGGCCAGCTGAGCCCGGGCGAGGCGCTGCCCCAGCTGCTCAACCTCATCCCGGCCGACGACGACCTGCTGCTGGTGCTGGACAACGCCGAGCACCTCGCCGCGGCCTGCGCCGAGTGGGCCGCGCACCTGACCGCGCTGCCCCGGCTGCGCCTGCTGGTCACCAGCCAGTTGCCGCTGGGCGTAGCCGGCGAACGGCTACTGCGCCTGGAGCCGCTGCCCGTGGCCGAGGGCGTCGACGGCCCCGACCCCCGTGAGGGTGCACTGGCGCTGCTGGTGGCCCGCATCCGGGCGGTGGACGCGCGCTTCGACGTGTCTGCCAGATCATTGCCGGTGCTGGCCGCGCTGTGCCGGCAGCTCGACGGCCTGCCGCTGGCGCTGGAGCTGGCCGCCGCGCGCGTGCCGCTGATGGGCCTGCAGGCCGTGCACGACGCGCTGGCCGAGCGCTTTGCGCTGCTGTCTCGCGGCCGGCGCGATTCGTCCGCCCGCCACCGCAACCTGCTCGACGCGCTGGACTGGAGCCATGGCCTGCTGGAGCCGGCCGAACAGCGCCTCTATCGCGCGTTGGGTGTGTTCGCCGGCGGCTTCACGCTGGACCTGGCCGTCACGCTCAGCAGCGACGAGCACACCAGCCGCTGGGACGTCGTCGACGGCCTCGCAACGCTGGTGGAGCGCTCCCTCGTCAGTGTCGCCAGCGAAGACCCGCCGCGCTACCGTCTGCTGGAGACGATGCGTGCCCACGCGCTGGCCCGGCTCGGCGACGCCGACGGCCATTCCGCGCGCCGCCGGCATGCCGCGGCCGTGCTCGCGCTGATCGCGCCCAGCGACGACGCGGCACTGTGGCTGGCCGACATGCAGAACGTCCGCGAGGCCTTCCTGTGGGCCCGCGAGCACGACCTCGGCACCGCCGCGCAGATCGGCGCCCGCGCCGCGCGGGTGATGGTGTTCACCGTCTGGCGCCACGAGGTGACGCAGTGGCTGCTGTCGCTGCTGCCCGCCATGGAGGCGCGGGGCGAGGCGGTGCCACCGCAGGTGCAGGCGCTGTGGTGGTCCATGCTCGGCTACCTGCTGCTCATCCGCGCCGACCCGCGCGCCGTGCCGGTCTCGCGCAAGGCCGTCGACCTCTGGCGGCCGCTGGGCAACCCCGCCGAACTGCTCATCGCCGCGGCCCACTGGGTGCGCGCCTTCACCGAAGACGAGCCTGAGCTGGACGAGGCCTGCACGCTGCTGCGCGAGCTGGCCGCGGGCGACGACTCGGCAGCGACGCGGCTGCGCCTGAACGGCGCGCTGGCCGTGGTGGCCCGCCTGCGCGGCGACACCGCCGAACTGCTCGCCTGCATGGAGCGCGAGCAGCTCGCCGCCCGCGAACTCGGGCAGTCACAGCGCGTGCAGGTGGCCGAGAACAACATCTGCCTGACGCTGGTGCGCCTGGGCCGCTTCGAGGAAGGCGCCACGCGCACCCGCGCCCTGCTCGACGCGCTGGACGCCGACGGCAGCGGCAGCAACGGCAGCCTGCCCTGGGTGCTGAACGCCCTCGTCGAGGCGCTCGTCGGTTTGGGCCGGCTGGACGAAGCGCAGGCCCTGCTGCCGCGGTCCCTGGCCGCGCAGCGGCGCTTCGGCACGACGGTGGCCTGGCTCGGCATCCTGCCGCTGCTGGTTGCCCAGGGCCGCATCGAAGCCGCCTGCCGCCTCGCCGGCCATGTGCGCGGCCGCTGGATGGCCAACGACACCACCCTGGACCCGCTGGAGCTGCGCGCATTGGACGGTGCGCTGGACGCCGGCCGAGCCTTGCTGGGCGGCGACATCACCGTGGCACTGGAGGCCGAGGGGAGGGCGCTGGGGGATGAGGCGGTGGAGGGGCTGGTGTTGCGGAGATAGGCGGGTGTGGCTTGTGGCAGCTGCTCAACGGTGGCAGGAACGCTGCATCGATCAACTCCCACTGCCGCCGCAGCGTAAGCGCGCGGTGAACTCACCTTGACGGGCAACAAGCGAGGCTGGTTGGCCTGTCCCCTGACACCGGGGATGGGAATCGGCATCCGACGCGAAGAGGCTTCAGGTCGGTGACCAGCGGTGCGGTAGCAGTTCGTCGATGCGGCTGGCGGGGTGAGTCGGCAAGCGATCCAACACGTCCTTGAAGTAGGCGTACGGGTCGTGCCCGTTGATGCGGGCCGAGTGCAGCAAGCTCATGATGGCCGCGGCGCGCTTGCCCGCACGCAGGCTGCCGGCGAACAACCAATTCGATCGTCCAACCGCAATCGGGCGGATCTGGTTCTCGACCCAATTGTTCGAGATCGGCACGTCGCCGTCGTTCACGAAGTGCGTGAGTTCCTTCCAGCGCTTCAAGCTGTAGTCGATCGCCTTGATGGTCGCGGAGCCGGGCGGCACGAGCTGTCGCTTCGCTAGCAGCCAGCGGTAGAACACGGCCAGAACCCGTCGTGACTTGCGCTGCCGAATCCGCCGGCGCTCGTCACTGGTGAACTGCTCGGTCTGGCGCTCGATGCGGAACAGGGCTTGGTAGAAGCGCAGTGCTTGCTCGCCGACCTTGCTGCCGTGGTTGGCCCAGAGCTCGTGGAACTTCCTGCGGCTATGGG
The DNA here is from genome assembly GCF_001425705.1 of Pelomonas sp. Root1217. GTDB lineage: Bacteria > Pseudomonadota > Gammaproteobacteria > Burkholderiales > Burkholderiaceae_C > Pelomonas. Next base: position 183,864 of record NZ_LMDC01000001.1, read on the forward strand.
CCATGCATTGAGCGGAGGTGACCCCCTTGTCGACACAGGCCGAGTAGCCACTGAAGCCGTCAGTGACGAGCGTTCCTTGCCAGGCGTTGGGCGTGTCCAGGCGCAGGAAGTCTCGGACGTTCTCGCCACTGCGGGTCTCGCTGAACTCGAACACCACCGCCTTGACGGGGTTGGTGCTCGGCGTGCAGTACGACCAGATGTAGGCCTTGTGGGTCTTGCCGTTGCCCGGTTTGAGCATGGCCACCGGCGTCTCGTCGGCGTGCAGCACCATGTGGCGCCGGAGTTCGTCGGCCAGGGCCTGCACCAGCGGCTGCAGCTGCGCGCCACAGGCGCCCACCCACTCCGCCAGCGTCGAGCGGGCGATCACGTGGCCGGCCCGCGCGAACACGGCTTCCTGCCGGTACAAGGGCAAGTGATCCATGAACTTGGCCACCAGCACGTGGGCCAGCAGGCCAGTCGTCGGGATGCCCTTGTCGATCACGTGTGCCGGCACCGGCGCCTGCACGATGCGCTCGCAGCACTTGCAGACCCACTTGCCGCGCACATGGCGCTCGACCGTGAACACGCCAGGCTGGTAGTCCAGCTTCTCGGACACGTCTTCGCCGATGCGCTGCATGGCCTGGCCGCAATTCGGTGTCGGGCAGCTCGTGTCTGTCGGCTCGTGCGGCACGTCGCGACGCGGCAGGTGGGCGGGGAGCTGGGCGCGCTTGGGTTGTTGCTTCTCGTCCTCGTCCTTCTTGTCGCTCTTCTTGCGATGGCGCTGCAGCTCGCCGTCGAGCTCATGGATGTCGGTGTCCAGCGTCTCCTCCAGCAGGCTTCGCTGCTCGGGTGAGAGGGTGCTCGCGAAGCGCTCACTGGTGGCAGCGAACTTCATCCGCTTGAGGATCGCCATCTCGTGCGTGAGCTTGTCGATCAGCGCCTGCTTGAAGGCGATCTCGTGGTCACGCTGCTGCACCTGGGCGAGCAGCGACTGCACGGCCTGCCGCGTCTGCGGGTCCAAGGCGTCCAGTTGCTGCGCACTGATCATGGACGGCCATCGTGCCGCATCGTCGCTCTCAGCACATCGGCACATCCAGCAATTGCCCGTGCCAGGGCACTGCACTTCAGATCGTGCGGATGACGCCGGCCTCGCCCAGGCGTTGCCACGGCAGGCCCAGCACCAGCGCGTCGAGCTGCACGCGCGTCAGGCTCAGCGTGCTCGCGCCGTCCTGCGGCCACACGAACTTGCCGGCGTTGAGCCGCCTGGCGGCGAGCCACACGCCGATGCCGTCATGCACAAGGCACTTCAGGCGGTTGGCGCGCCGGTTGGTGAACAGGTAGGCATGGTGGGGATGCGCGGCACCGAAGATGCCGACCACGCGGGCGAGCGCCGCTTCGGAGCCGAGTCGCATGTCCAGCGGCTGCACAGCCAGCCAGACGGCGTCGACGCGGATCAACCCAGGACCTCGCGCAGCCAGGCGGCGCTGCGTGCGTCCATCGGCAACTCGGCGTGCACCGTGGCGCCGCCACGGCGGATCTCCACCGAGATGCAGCTGTGCACTTGCGCAGGTGCAGGCGCCAAGGAGGCCGGCACCTCTTGCGGCATGGGCAGTTGAACGAACGCCGGCACGGCCGCAGCGTCCTTGTGTGCACTGCTCAGCACGCACTCATCAGCTTCCCGCACCCAGCGGCGCAGCATGTTGGCGTTGAGGCCGTTGGCCAGAGCCACCGCCGCCGTCGAGACGCCAGGCTGGCGCGCCAACTCGATGACTCGTGCCTTGAACTCGGCCGAGTGCCGCCGCCAGCTACGCCCTGCAGGGGTTGCCGGTTTGTCGATGTCGAAATTTGAAGTGCTCATGTGTCCACGCATTACTCGTGGACACAAGCATCCAGGGCCGTTCACGCGACTTCAAGATGACTTGGGCGGACGCCTACGCCGCAGCGGCTACCGCGCGAGCGGTTTAGTCCTCGGACAGGAAGCAGTCGTCGAGTCACCTGTCGACATGGCAGCAACGACTGCTTTCGAGCGGCGAGGGTGCGCCACACGCACCTCACCCCGACATCTCTGCAGCGGAAGCTGCAAGCAACCGTCCGATCGCTCAAGCGTCATCTGGGTATCCCTGAAAGAGCCTTCCTGCCGAAGGCATCAGGGCAGTTCCCGCAGGGACTCCCAGGACTGTTTCAAGTGGTCAATGAACCACCTGCCCGCGGGCCCGGGCGGTTCGGAAGCCGGGTGATACGCGGACATGGTCAACATGAAGCCCGTCCGCGGCATGTCGTCCACATCGAGGACAACCAGGGTGCCGTCAGCGATGTCCTTCTCGACCATGTGCAGTGGCATGCCGCCCCAGCCGACGCAGTCCTTCAGGAAGGCGTACTTGGTCGACAGATCGGCTAGGCGCCAGGTCGACGGCGACACCACGCCGTAGTCGCGTCCTGCCATCAGGTCTGATCGGTCGGTGAGCACCAGCTGGACGTGCTTCGCCAGCTCGCTCCGGGGAATCCGATCTGCCCATGCCGCGAGCGGATGGTTCGCCGCGGCGACCGATACCAGGGGCAATTCGCCCAAGCGCTCGCTCACCAGCGACGGGAACGTCACAGCCGGCAAGGTCGAGAGAATGCCCAAACTGCACCGCCCATCCAGCACGGGCTGGTAAGCCGCTCCCAGGCCCTCCACGAACAGGCGCAACGGCGTAAGAGGGAATTGGCTCGCAAATGCCTTTGCGGCAGCGCTGACGAGCGCAGTGGGGAAGAACACGTCAACCACCACCGAGAGCTCGGTCTCCTGGCCTGCCGCCATCAGCTTGGCTCGGGCCTTCAGCGTGTCCACACCAGACACGATGTTGCGGGCGTCGGCCAGCAGAAGCACACCCTCCGCGGTGAGCTTCGGAAACCGGCCTGAGCGGTCGAAGAGCACCACGCCGATTTGCTGCTCCAACCCGCTGACCCAGCCGCTCACCGCTGACTGCACGCGGTTGAGCTTGCGTGCGGCGGCGGAAAAGCTGCCCTCGTCCACCGCGGCGATGAACGTCCTGAGCTGGTCCAAGGAAACGCCGTCGAGCAATTGAGACTCCTTCCATCTCTTAAACAGATGGATCGAATCTCAATATACCGGCTTCTCAGAATGGAAGCCGGTCTCCATCATTCGTTCCCATGCAGTCATCGCTGCAAAGGATAGGAGGCAGCAGGGACTCATCTCTGTTTTAGCCCCAGTTCCTGCAAGCCACCCTCAAAGGACCCGTCCCATGCGCAAGACCCTCATCGCGGCCGCACTGGCCGCCGCCACCGCACTCGTCGGCACTGCTCACGCGGAAGTCGCAACCTACAGCATCGACCCCACGCACACCTTCGTGACCTTCGAGGTCACCCACTTCGGCACTTCGACCAACCGCGGTCGGTTCGACAAGAAGGAAGGAACCGTTCAACTCGACAAGGCGGCCAAGACCGGCAAGGTCGAACTGACGCTCGAGACCGGCTCCATCAGCACCGGCACGGCCGCGTTCGACCAGCACCTGCAGAGCGACAACTTCCTCAACGCCGCCGCGTTCCCGACCGCCAAGTTCGTCGCCAGCACGTTCAGCTTCAACGGCGACAAGGTCAGCGAAGTGGCGGGGCAACTCACGCTGCTGGGCAAGACCCTCCCCGTCGTGCTGAAGGCCTCCAACTTCAACTGCTACACGAACCCCATCCTCAAGCGCGAGGTGTGCGGCGGTGACTTCGAGACCACGATTCAGCGCAGCCAATGGGGCATCGGCTGGGGCATCAACTTTGGCATCCCCGACACCGTGAAGCTCGCCGTGCAGGTCGAAGCCGTCAAGCAGTAAGCCCGCTGCGAACCACCCCCACCCACTTCGAGACCCAACATGCAACTCCTTCATCTTGACTCCAGCGCCCTCGGCGCCGCGTCCGTCAGCCGCCAGCTGACTGCTGAAATCGTCGCTCGCCAGAAGGCGCTGCACCCTGACATCGCCGTGACCTATCGCGACCTGGCGGCCGACCCCGCTTTGCACCTGACCGGCGCTCACATGGCCGCGCGCATGGGTGCCACCAGCGATGACGCCACCATCAACGCCGACCTGGTCAAGGGCAACGCCTACATGGATGAGCTGTTCGCCGCGGACGTCCTCGTCATCGGCGCCCCCATGTACAACCTGTCGATTCCGACGCCGCTCAAGGCCTGGATCGACCGCGTCGCTGTGGCCGGCAAGACCTTCCAGTACACCGCGACCGGGCCGCAAGGGTTGCTCACGGGCAAGAAGGCCTTCATCGCATCGGCGCGGGGCGGCGTCTACTCGGCCGGCAGCCCGGCTGCTGCGCTCGAGCACCAGGAAAGCTACCTCATTGGCCTGCTGGCCTTCCTCGGTGTGACCGACGTGAAGGTCGTGCGCGCCGAAGGCATCGCGTTCGGGCCGCAAGCCAAGGACGCCGCTATTGCCAAGGCCTTGCAAGACATCGAGGCGATTGCGGCCTAAAGGGCACGCGCTTCGCAAATCTCAAACCCCCATCGAAAGAATCATCATGACCTCCTACTCCATCATCGGTTCCGGCAACGTCGGCACCGCCCTGGCCCGTCACTTCGCCCGCAGCGGCATTTCCGTTCGGATCGCCAACACGCGCGGCCCCGAGTCCATTGCATCGCTTGCCGCTGAACTTGGCGACAAGGTGGTTCCCGTCGCGTTGCAGGACGCTCTTGCCGCCGACATCGTCATCCTGGCCGTTCCGTTCCTTGCTCACGCAGCGGTCGGCGGAGCCCTCCCGAACTGGTCTGGCAAGGTCGTTGTAGACGCGATGAACACCTACGGCATCTCGCCGGAAGAGTTGAAGGGACAGGCTTCCACGGACGTGGTGGCTGCCGCTTTCCCAGGCGCGAAGGTGGTCAAGACGCTGAACCAGCTGCCGGCCAAGCTGCTCGCGCAAAACCCTGCGGTCAACGGTGGTCGGCGTGTCATGTTCGTGTCGAGCAACGACGCCGGCGCTGAGGCGGCGATGGCCAAGCTGGTCGCGGACCTGGGCTTCGCGCCGGTCCCTTTGGGCAAGGCGAACGAGGGCGGGCTGCTGATCGGTATGGGCGGGCCGCTGATCCTGCAGAACCTCATCAAGCTGAGCTGACTGCCGGCCAAGGGCGTCTCGCCTCTGCTCACTTCGGATTCACCATGCCCCGTTCCATCATCAGCGTCGCCCGGCTCGGCACCCCCTGGGAAACCATCGACCCGTTTCTCGTCTGCGCCTATCACCTCGACCACTATCCAGCTGGGAACGCCGACTTGGGACCGGTTGAGCCACCACCTACCGATACAGGTGCCGGAAAGCCCTGGCGCATGTACTTTGGGCAGACGGTGCCAGGCTTCCCTGCCCACCCGCATCGCGGCTTCGAGACCATCACCATCGTCCGCCAGGGCGTGGTCGACCACTCGGACTCACTGGGCGCCACAGCCCGGTATGGCGCGGGCGATGTGCAGTGGCTGACTGCGGGGCGTGGTGTCGTGCATGCGGAGATGTTCCCTTTGCTGGACCCCCTCGAGCCGAACACGCTGGAGCTGTTTCAGATATGGCTGAACCTGCCGGCGCGCGACAAGATGGCTGAGCCCAGCTTCAAGATGTTCTGGGCCGAGGACATCCCGAGGCATGTTGAAGCCGGCGTCGACGTCACATGCATCGTCGGCGCCTTGCACGGAGTGGACATGCAAGAGCCGCCGTCACCGCCTTCAAGGTCATGGGCATCAGACCCTAGTTCGGACTTGGCCGTGTGGACGTTGAAGATGGCCCCGGGTGCGAGGTGGCAGCTGCCGGCTGCCTTGGGTAGCGGCACGCGCAGGCAGCTCCTCTTCTTCAAGGGCTCCACGCTGACCATCGACGGTGAGTGCGTCGACGCGCGTTCTGCTATCGAGGTCGACTGCTCCGCCGTGGTCGAGCTTGTAAATGGGTGCAAGGAAACCGAGGTACTGCTGCTCCAAGGCCGCCCGATTGAAGAACCCGTCGCGCAGCACGGGCCGTTCGTGATGAACACGCTCGACGAAATCAGACGTGCTTACGCAGACTACCGAGACACCCGCTTTGGAGATTGGTCTTGGGGCGTCTACGACCCGAACCATGGCTCGAAGCAGGGAAGGTTCGCGTCAACCGATTGACGTTCGAGGACCGTGGTCAAGCGACTGCTCCCATGGGCGAAGCTGCCGGTCGGTGCCAGCAGCGCTCAACGACCGGTCCGGACGGATGCTGTCGCTGCTGCATTGGCATGTGAATGACTCAGCTCAGCCTGAAGCGGCCCCCCGCGCACGTCAGCTTGCAGGCGGACCGTACTACCGCCCCAACCCAAAACTGCTCCGATACGCCCGCGGCGCCAGCCCCAGTCGCGCCTGGAAGTGGTGCCGCAGCGCCTGCACGCTGCCAAAGCCGGCCTCGGCCGCGACGCTCTCCACCGGCAGGCTGCTGGCTTCCAGCAGCCGCTGCGCCTCGGCGACGCGCTCGGCGATCAGCCAGTCGCCGGGGGACTGGCCGGTGGCCTCGGTGAAGCGCCGCAGCAGCGTGCGCGGGCTCATGGCGCTGGCCGCGGCCATGCGCTCCAGCGTCCATGGCGCGCGCAGGTCGGCGCGCACCTGGTCCATCAGACTGGACAGCCGGTTCGTGCGGTCGCGCGGCACCGGCCGCTCGATGAACTGCGCTTGCCCGCCGCCGCGGTGCGCGGGCATCACCAGCCGGCGGGCGACGCTGTTGGCGGCCTCCACGCCGAAGTCGCTGCGCACGAGGTGCAACATCAGGTCGATGCCCGCCGCGCTGCCGGCCGACGTGAAGACGCGGTCCTCCTCGGCGTAGAGCACGCCGGCATCCACGGCTATGGCCGGGTGGCGCTCGCGCAGCTGGTCGGCATAGCGCCAGTGCGTGGCCGCGCGGCGGCCGTCCAGCAGGCCGGTGGCGGCCAGCACGAAGGCGCCCGAGCAGATCGACGCCAGCCGTGCGCCGCGCTGCCAGGCCTTGCGCAACCGCTTGGCCAGCGCCTCGGGCACCGGCACATCCGCACCCTTCCAGCCGGCCATGACGATGAGGTCGGCCTGGTCCAGCAGTTCGATGCCGCCGTCGCTCGTCACGCTCAACCCGCCGTGGGCGCGCAGCGGCCCGGACTCGACGGCGGCGCTGGCGAAGCGGTACCAGCCCGGGCCCATCTCCGGCCGCGCCAGGCCGAAGACCTCGGCGGCGATGGCGAACTCGAAGGTGCACAGGCCGTCGTAGACCGGGGCGACGACAAGCGGCCCGGCGGTGGTGGTGGCGTTTGGCGCGATCTTGGCGATACGGGTCATGGACGCCAATTGTGGCCCGGGCCGGCTGTCGCGACCATGGCGGCACCTGTTCAACGGAGCCCCACCATGCCTTCTCAAGTGACCGCCATTCCCGCCGCCCCGTCCGCGCAAGCCGAGGCGCACTTCGCCGCCGAATTCACTTTCGAAGCCGACTGCTGGGACGTGCACGACGCGCTGGCCCAGGGCGCCGATTTCGTGCTGCTGGATGTGCGCTCGGCCGAGCTGTTTGCCCGCGGCCATGTGCCAGGCGCCATCCACTTTCCGCACGGCAAGCTCGTCGAGAGCAAGCTGGCCGCGTGGCCGGCCGACACCTTGTTCGTGACCTACTGCGCCGGCCCGCACTGCAACGGCGCGGCTCGTGGCGCGCTGCGGCTGGCGCGGCTGGGCCGGCCGGTGAAGATCATGGCCGGCGGCATCACCGGCTGGCTGGACGAAGGCTTTGAGCTGGCGCGCGAGGCCGTTCCTGCTTGAGTCGACGCTCGCTTCGGCTTCAATTCGCCGCGGCGGCTTCCTTGCGCGCGCCAGGGCGGCGGCACTTCCACAGCCCCAGCAGGGCCACGCCGGTCAGGGCCAGGGTTGCGGGTTCGGGCGTGGCCCGGTGGTCGTCAGTCCACCAGGACTCGAATTTGAATTCGGCCGGGATGACCGGGACGTCCACGCTGACGAAAAACTTCGAGCCGGGATCCAGAATGCTCGCCGCCGAATGGAAATCGAAGTCAATCGTCTCCGCCGCGGCGTCCAGTGTTGCATCCCAGAATTCAAGGGAATCGACGTCGAGAAATTGAGTCCGGGCCGACTTGAGCTTGATGTGCCCGCAACCGGCGAGGCAACGGAAGTGGAAGTCCGTCGCAACGCCCGTCCCCAGAAACACTTCACCCGCCGAGCCCGTGCCGAAGGGGGGCATGCTCCATCCCCGTACCCCATCGAGCGCCCAATGATGGCCCAGGCAGTCGGTGCCGGAGGTCGCCCCGGCCGTGGACGTTGTCGTGCAAATGATGCCGGCTTGGGCGCCAAGGCAAACCATTGAACATCCGGCCACCAGCAGGCGGGCCATTCGGGAGCTCAGCATGATTGCCTCCTCGGCTTTGCGAGTCACCGAAACGCTCGGCCCCGTCAATTCAATCTAGTGCGGCAGTCCCGGACACCGCCGCTCCAAAACCCTCAGTACCCCTCGGACGCGGCCCCGTCCACCGCAAGTGGAATGAGGCGCGCGTGTCGTTGTGGCGGCGGTTGGCGGGGCATCCGCGCCGGGAGGCGTCCGTCGGCGCCGGCTAGCATCTGGCGCCATGAACATCCTTGCTGCCCGCCTCTTTGCCGTGTCCACCTTGTTGTGGATCGCGGCCGGCGCCCAAGCCCAGCCCCAAGTTCCGGCCCCCAATCCGCTCACCCTCGAACGCCTCACCGCCGACCCGCCGCTGGCCGGCCGCCTGCCGCGCCAGGCCGAGATCTCGCCCGGCGGGCAATGGGTCAGCTTCCTGCGCCCCTCGGCGGCCGACAGCGAGGTGCTGGAGCTGTGGGCCCAACCCGCGGCCGGCGGCGAGCCGCGCAAGCTCGTCAGCGCGGCCGACCTGCTGGGCGGCGCCGCGCAGAAGCTCAGCGAGGCCGAGAAGATGGCCTTGGAGCGCCAGCGCATCAACCAGCGCGGCATCACCGGCTACCAGTGGTGCGGCAGCGATGACAGCGCGCTGCTGTTCCCGCTGTCGGGCGACCTCTACCTGGTGCGCCTCGGTGCGGCCGGCCCACAAGCGCAGCGCCTGACGAATACGCCCGACTCGCCGGAACAGGACCCCCGTTGCACGGCCGATGGCAAGAGTCTGGCCTTCGTGCAGGGCGGCAATCTCTTGGTGCTGCCGCTGGCCGAGGGCGCCCAGCCGCGCGAGCTCACAAGTGACGGCAGCGGCACGCTGAGCTGGGGCCTGGCCGAATTCATCGCGGCGGAGGAGCTGTCGCGCCAGCGTGGCTTTTGGTGGTCCAAGGACGGCAAGTCGCTGCTGGCGCTGCGCGTTGACGAGTCCGGCGTGGCCGTCAAGACGCGGGCCCAGATCTTTGCCGACCGCACGGCCATGACCGAGCAGCGCTACCCGGCCGCCGGTGAGGCCAATGCCAAGGTCACGGCCTTCGTCATCGACGCCGCCACCGGCCAGCGCCGCGAGCTGCCGTTGCCGGCGACCGCCGAGTACGTCGCCCGCGCCGGCTGGTTTGCCGACGGCACGCCCTGGCTGCAATGGTTCAACCGCGAACAGACGCGGTTGACGCTGACGGAGTTCAAGGGCGCGCCACGCGACATCGCGGTAGAGACAGATGCCGCCTGGGTCGAAGTCCATGACGATCTCATCGAGACGCCGCGCGGCCTGCTGTGGTCCAGCGAGGCCTCGGGCCGTCGCCAGCTGCTGCTGGTCAACCGCGCGACCGGACATCGCACGCCGCTGACGCAGCAGGCCGAAGCGGTGGCGCATGCCGTGTGCGTGGGTGAGCGAGGTGTCGTCTTCGCTGCCGCCGGCGACCGCGGCAAGACCAGGGACCTTTACCTGCAGGCGCTGACCGGCGGCAAGGCCCAGGCCCTGCCGGGTATGACCGAACGCCAGTGGCGCGATGCCAAGGGCGACACCGCCTGCGCCCGCCTGCTCATCACCCGCTCCGCCTGGGGCCAGCCACCGCGGCTGGAGTTGCGCAGCCTGGGGCGCGACGGCGCCATCGCGCTGGCCGGCGACGCGCCGGCTCCGGAGCTCGCGGCCTTCAGCAACACGCCAATCGTGCTGGACCTCACCGCTGCAGACGGCAGCACGCCGTTGAACGCATTCTTCTTCGCCGCCCAGGGCAGCCGCGAGACCAAGCGCCCCGTCATCGTCCTGGCTTATGGCGGCCCGGGCTCCGCGACGGTGAACTGGGGCTGGGGCCGCGACATGCCGCTGGTCGCCTATTGGCAGCAGCGCGGCTATGGCGTGCTGATGCTGGACGTGCGCGGCATGGAGCACCGCGACCGCGCCTTCACGCGCGCCCACTTCCGCAGCTTCGGCCAGCACGAGGTGGCTGACCTGTTCGCTGCCGTGCGCCAGCTGCCCGGCCGCGTGCCAGGCGTGGACGCGGTGCGCATCGGCTTCTTTGGCTGGAGCTATGGTGGCTTCCTGGGTGCGCGGGCGATGCTGGATGCTGACACGCCCTTCGCCGCAGCTGTTGCCGTGGCTCCCGTGACCGACTGGACGCTCTACGACACCGCCTACACCGAGCGCTATCTCGGCCTGCCCGAGGGCGGCAAAGCGGCGACCTACGCGAACGCCAACCTGCCCGCTCGCGCGTCGCTGCTGTCCAAACCGCTGCTGCTGATGCACGGCACGGCCGACGACAACGTGCTGTTCGAGCACACGCTGCGCCTCGTCGAGGCCCTGCAGACCGCCGGCAAGACCTTCGACCTGCAGATCTACCCGGGCAAGGCCCATGGCATCGCCGGCCGCGCGGCGCGGTTGCATCTCTATCGCACGATGGACGCCTTCTTCGACCGGCATCTGAAGTCCGCCCCATGACGCTGGTCTATTCCACCGATGTCGGCCGGGTCTGCCCCGGCTGCGGCCAACCCATTGGGCAATGCGTCTGCAAGGCCAAGACGCGCCCGGCCGGCGACGGCGTCGTGCGCGTCAGCCGCGAGACGGCGGGCCGCAAGGGCAAGGGCGTCACGGTCATCAAGGGCCTGCCACTGGATGATGCGGCGCTGACGGTCCTGGGCAAACAGCTCAAGGCCCTGTGCGGCAGCGGTGGCACGGTCAAGGACGGCGTCGTCGAGATCCAGGGCGACCACCTTGACAAGGTGCTGGCCTGGCTGAAGGCGCGGCCCGAGGGCTGGACGGTCAAACGGGCCGGCGGCTGAGCGCCAACGACAATCGCGGTATGACCGATACCGCTTTCGACCGCCTGCCTCTCAGCCCCGCCATGCTGGCCAACCTCGGCCAGCTCGGCTACACGCAGATGACGCCCATCCAGGCGGGCAGCCTGCCGCTGGCGCTGGCCGGCAAGGATGTCATCGGCGAAGCGCAGACCGGCTCGGGCAAGACGGCCGCCTTCGCCATCGCACTGCTGCATCGGCTCAAGGCCGACCTGCCTCGCGTGCAGGCGCTGGTGCTGTGCCCCACGCGCGAGCTGGCCGACCAGGTCACGCAGGAGATCCGCCGCCTGGCCCGCGCGGCCGACAACATCAAGGTGCTGAGCCTGTGCGGTGGCAACCCCATGAAGCCGCAGATCGAGAGCCTGTCCTTCGGCGCCCACATCGTCGTCGGCACGCCGGGCCGCCTCATCGACCACCTGGAGCGCGACACGCTGGACCTGTCGGCGCTCAACACGCTGGTGCTGGACGAGGCCGACCGCATGCTGGACATGGGCTTCCTGGACGACATCAAAGCGATTGCCAAGCGAGCGCCCGCCAACCGGCAGACGCTGCTGTTCTCTGCGACTTTCCCCGAAGGCGTGACCGAGATTGCGGCCAAGTTCATGCGCGAGCCGCAGACGGTCAAGGTTGCCGGCTCAACGAGTGCTGCCGCATCCACCATCCGCCAGATCGCCTTCGAGGTGGGCGAGAGCGAGCGGCTGGACGCCGTGCCGCGCCTGCTGCGTGCCTTCCGGCCCGAGTCGACCATCGCCTTCTGCAACACCAAGCAGCAGTGCCGCGACCTGGAGGCCGTACTCGCCGCGCAAGGATTCATCGCGCTGGCCCTGCATGGCGACCTGGAACAGCGTGACCGCGACCAAGTGCTGATCCAGTTCGCCAACCGCAGCGCCTCGGTGCTGGTGGCCACCGACGTGGCCGCGCGGGGCCTGGACATCGCCAACCTGGCCTGCGTCATCAACGTCGACATCAGTGCCGACGTCGAGCAGCATGTGCACCGCATCGGCCGCACTGGCCGAGCGGGTGCAGAGGGTCTGGCGCTGAGCCTGGCCAGCCTGGACGAGATGGGCCGCATCGGCCGCATCGAGCAGCTGCAGGGCCAGGAGTTCAAGTGGGAGCCGCTGGACGGTCTGAAGGACGCCCCCGGCGGGCCGCTGCTGCCGGCCATGGACACGCTGCAGATCCTGGGCGGCCGCAAGGAGAAGATCCGCCCCGGGGACATCCTGGGCGCGCTGACCGGCGAGGCCGGTTTTGCCGGCACGCAGATCGGCAAGATCAATGTGACCGACTTCCACAGCTATGTGGCCGTGGAGCGCGACATTGCCAAGGAGGCGGTGCGCCGGCTGTCGCTCGGCAAGCTCAAGGGGCGCAAGGTCAAGGTCCGCCGGATGGCCGACCTCGAATAACAGGCGCTAATTCAGCCCCTGCTTGGCCCGTTCGCGGGCCATGTAGTTGGCTTGGTCGCGATCACGATCTCGCTGCACGCGGGCTTCGCGGGTTTCCCAGTCGCCGCAGCTGAAATAGGAGCCGCCGAACAGCCAGCCCAGCAGGCTGGAGTCGTCGACCGCTTTGCCTTCACCGCCGGTGCAGACCATCGCCGCCTTGGAGCTGCTCTGCTCGGTCAGGGCTTCCTGCACGAGCATGGAGCGCGACATCAGCACCGAGGCCGGCATGCCCATGGCCAGCAGCACGCCGCCGATGACAACGCCCTTGGCCCAGCGCGGCAGCGCGCCGCTGGCGGAGGGAGCGGGTGCCGCCGCCGGACGCGTGGTTGCCGGCTGGGGCCGGTTGAAGGGAATCGTGGCGGCGAAAGACGTCGCTTCGGTTGCCGTGGTGGCGCCCGAGCGGCCGCCCGCGCCGCTCAGCAGCCGCGGCTGGGCAGTTCGTTGGAGCGGGTTGGTGGTGGCGGCTGGCATGGGGTTCAAGGGCCTTCCGAAGAGGGCCGGAGGCGATGCTAGGGAGGCCGTTGCGGGTCGATTGTGAGCAATTGCAAGGTTGCGGCGCTGTAGGCGGAAATGCGTGGAGGAAGTCACGACCGGCAACCTGGTCACCCCTGGAGCGCATTGCCTGCGCCTGCGCCAGGCCTATGCGGACGGCTCAGCCGGCCTTTCCAGATCGAAGCGCTGCGCGAGCCGCTGCGTTAGGACTTGCTACGGGCGTGACATCTTGGCGCCCGGGCAGTCAACTGCGGGGGGCAGCAAGTTCTGCTGCGACCTTTTCACGCGCAAGGGGGCAATGCGGCGCCTAGTCTTCAAGCAAGACGAGGTGCCCCATGAACTCACGCCCCATGCCCCTGATGAGCGACAACTACGAGTTGCGCTTCGAGTCCCTGTTCCAAGCCGGCCGCGGATTGGCCTTTCCTTGTGACGCGCAGGGCGGCGTGCGCTTGGATGCCCTGAGCGACCGGGCGCGGCAGAACTATCTGTTCGCCCGGGCCGTCGTCGGCCGCGAATACGCCACGCCGATCGTGCTGCGCTGCGGTGGCGCCTGTGACTGAGCAGGTCTGCGATCCGCTCCTTTGCGCCAGATCAAGTGCCGGGCTGTCTGGCCCTGATGCAATGTCTGCATGCACAAAAAATCGGGGGGCTCGCCCCAGGGCTTGATGGCCGTGCGCCGGCGCACGGTGTGCGCCGCAGGCCTGTCGCTTGGGGTGCCGGCCGGGCCGCTGCGTGCGGCCGAAGGCTTCGTGCTGCGCATCCAGACCATCCAGTCCGAGCCGTTCGGCAGCATTGGGCCTCAGGGGCCGCGCGGTCTGATGTACGACATCGGCAACCTGATTGCCCAGCGTGCCGGTCTGACGGCGCAGAACCGTGTGGTGCCCTATGCCCGCACGGTGCTCAGCCTGCAGGATGGCACGTCTGATGTGGTGCTGCGTTTTTCCAACGACGAGCTCAAGGCCATCGCTCACCAGGTGGCGCCGGTGCTGACCCTGCCGACGATGGTGGTGAGTCGTCGTGACGCCCCGCTGCGGCGGCTGGAGGACCTGGCGCATCTGTCCCTGGCCGTGCCGCGCAGCTTCCCGATGCCCGATAGCCTGGCCGGCCTGCCTGGGCTTCGCGTGCAGTCGGTGAACAACAATGAACATTCCGTCCAGATGCTGATGGGCAGGCGCGTGGACGCCGCCTATGGCAGCAATCTGGGGCTGTTTGGCGCGGCACGGGGACTGGGTCTGCGCATGGAGGAATTCGCGCGGCCCTTGCTCGTGGAGCGGCAGGCCTTCTGGCTGCATCTGTCCCGGCGCAGTGCCACGCCCGAGCTGGTTGATCGACTGATGAAGGCTGTCGAGTCCCTGCAACGCGACGGCAGCATCAATCGTCTCTACCAGCTCGCGCTGCAGGAGTTCGGCGACGACCGCATGCCGGCCTGAAGGCCGGCGTGTTCGGTCAGCGGCTGAAGCTGTCCTTCAACCCGGTGATCTTGTTGAACACCGGCTTGTCGGCACGGTGGTCGACGCGGTCGGTCACGAAGTAGCCATGGCGTTCGAATTGCCAGCGCTGGTCGGCTGCGGCACCGGCCAGCGACGGCTCGACGAAGGCCTGCACCACACGCAGCGAATTCGGGTTCAGGAACTCGATGAAGTCGCGCCCGCCGGCATCGGGCTGGGGTTCGGCGAACAGGCGCTCGTACAGGCGCACTTCGGCCGCCACGGCCTCGTGAGCGCCGACCCAGCCGATCGTGCCCTTGACCTTCACTGCGTCGGCACCGGGTGTGCCACTCTTGGTGTCGGGGATGACGGTGGCGAGCGCGGCGGTGATGTTGCCCGCGGCGTCCTTCTCGGCGCCGGTGCATTCGATGATGTAGCCGGCCTTCAGGCGCACCTTGTTGCCCGGGAACAAGCGGAAATAGCCCTTGGGCGGCACTTCGACGAAGTCTTCGGCCTCGATCCACAGCTCGGGGCCGAGCGAGAACTTGCGCTGGCCGAGTTCCGGCTTGTGCGGGTGGGCGGCGGTCTCGCAGAGCTCGCGGTGGTCGGCGCTGCCGAAGACCTCGGCGTAGTTGGTCAGCTTCAACTTGAGCGGCTGCAGCACGGCAAAGGCGCGCGGTGCCTGCGGCTCCAGGTCGGCGCGCAGGGCCTGGTCGAGCACGGTGTCGTCGATCCAGGCGTTCTGCTTGCTGGCACCGGTGGACTCGACCATGGCGCGCACGCTGGCCGGCGTGAAGCCGCGGCGGCGCAGGCCCACCAGCGTCGGCATGCGCGGGTCGTCCCAGCCGCTGACGTGACCTTCTTCCACCAACTGGCGCAGTTTGCGCTTGCTGGTGACGACGTAGTTCAGGTTCAGGCGGCCGAACTCGATCTGCTGCGGCAGCGGCCGGGCCAGCAGGCCGAGGTCCGCGAGGTGCTCCAGCAGCCAGTCGTAGAAGGGGCGCTGGTCCTCGAATTCCAGCGTGCAGATGCTGTGCGTGATGCGCTCCAGCGCGTCCTCGATCGGGTGGGCAAAGGTGTACATCGGGTAGATGCACCACTTGTTGCCGGTTGCGTGGTGTTCCGCATGCTTGATGCGATACAGCGTCGGGTCGCGCAGGTTGATATTGGGCGAGGCCATGTCGATCCTGGCGCGCAGCACCATGGCACCGTCGCCGTGCTGGCCGTCCCGCATCTCGCGCAGGCGGGCCAGGTTCTCGGCCGGCGTGCGGTCGCGGAAGGGGCTGTTGACGCCGGGCCGGCCGAAGTCGCCGCGGTTGGCGCGCATGTCCTCGGCGCTCTGCTCGTCGACATAGGCATGGCCGGCGTTGACCAGGGCCTCGGCGGCGGCGTACATGAAGTCGAAATAGCTGCTGGCCTCGAACAGGTTGTCGCCCCAACTCCAGCCCAGCCACTGCACCATTTCCTTGATGGCGTTGACGTACTCCAGCTCTTCCTTCTCGGGGTTGGTGTCGTCAAAGCGCAGGTGGCAGGCGCCGCTGTAGTCGCGCGCCAGGCCGAAGTTCAGGCAGACGCTCTTGGCGTGGCCGATGTGCAGATAGCCGTTCGGTTCGGGCGGGAAACGGGTGCGGATGCGCGCTTCATCGAGCGGGCCGGCCGCGTGATGGGCGGCGTCGCCCGGCGTGCCGGCGAAGTGGCGGCCGGCAAAGGCGCCGGTTTCGAGGTCGTGCTCGATGCGCTGGCGCAGGAAGTTCGTCGCGGGGGCGGCGGGGGCGGCAGGGTTGCTCATCGTCGGCTTTGGAAATGGAAGCGGGCCGCTTTTCCGGCCCGCGATGGCGACGATTCTAAGGACGGGGCTGCTCGGCCCTCAGCGGCAGCCTCACGTGGGCCAGGCCAATGCTGATCCAGACGGCCACGCTGAAGTACAGCGTCATCCAGACCACCTCGCTGCGCCAGTGCGCCCAGTCATGCGACACCGTCCAACGGCTGCCGGCGTCGGCCATGCCCGCCGCGAGGCCGGGGTAGGTCCGCCCGGCGGCCTCGTCGGCCAGCCAGCGCGCCCAATACATGGGCACGTCGATCGCGAACATATAGGCCGCGTAGAGCGAACCTGCCACGATGGCCAGGCCCAGCCAGCGCCGCGCCGCCCGCGTGGCGTGCGGCCACATGGCCAGCAGCGCCAGCACGCTGAGCAGGGCGACCGTGCCCCACAGGGTCTCCTCGACGACATGGCCGATGTTGCGCGTCGTCAGCACGGCATACCAGGAATTGATCTCGGCAATGGCGATCAGCGGCACGACGGCATGGGCCACCCACAGGCCGAAGCGCTGCCCGGTCGTGATCGCGGCGCCGCGCAGCAGCAGCGCCCATTGCGCGGCAAAGCTCAGCTCCGCAATGGTGGCGACGGTGCGACCGACCAGCACGCTCGATGCCCAGCTGTCCACCATGACGACCCGCGGCACGTCGAAGACCGGCAGCAGGGAGCGGTAGCCGCAGCCCAGCACATACAGGGCCGACAGCAGCAATTGCAGGCGCTGGTGGGGCCAGGTTGTCCCATCGGGCCGATTGCGGTGCAGCCAGGCGGTCGAGGCTGTCCAGGCGATGAGATTGATGCCGGCGATGGCGCAGAGCAGATGCCACCAGTAGGTTGCGTCAGGCATGGTGTTCTCCTCAGCCCGCCTTCGGTGGCCGCCCCGTCTTGACCGGCTCCAGCCGGTCCAGCGCCGCAGCCAGGGACTGGGCATCCAGCAATGCGAGTGCCTGCAACCCGGCGCGCAGCAGCTCGCTTTTCTTGGCTTCACGCTTCACGTCGTGCAAGCGCAGCTTGAGTTCCTTGAGCAACGCGTAGTCGGCTTCAGGCATGGTGAAGCCGTCGCGCACGAGCTTGGCGCGTTCGAGTGGAGCGGGTTTGCGGGCATGGCTCATAAAGATGGAAACCGTTTATACGGTTTCTATCCCGGCCCCGCTATCGCGCGGCTACAAGGCTTTGAAACGATTTGCGTGCACGCGGCTGACGGTCAGCTTCTCGGGCCGCTGGCGCAGCTCCAGCAGCACCGTGCCGTTCTCCTGGCGCAATGCGCGCGCGACGGCGTCGATGTGCACGACGGTGGAGCGGTGCACCTGCCAAAAGCGTTCAGGGTCGAGCTGCGGTAGCAGTTCGCGCAGCGAGACACGCACCCAGTAGTCGCGCCCGATCGTCACGGCGCGCACGTATTTGTCGGCGGCTTCCAGGTAGACGATGTCGTCCAGCGGCACCAGCTCGATGGCATCGCCGATGGCGGCCTGCAGATGGCGCAGCCGTGGCACGGGCGTGATGGCCTGGGTCAGCAACTGGCGCAGCGAGGCCAGCGTCGCGTCACCGGTGGCAGGCCCAGCCAGGCGGCCCCGCAGCCGCGCCACACACTGGGCCAGGCGCTCGGGCGTGACGGGCTTGAGCAGATAGTCGGCCGCGGCGGTCTCGAAGGCCTGCAGGGCGTACTGGTCATAGGCGGTCACGAAGACGAACAGGGGCAGGGCGCCCGCGTCCTCGGGCCAGTCCTCGCTGATGGCCTGGGCGGCCTCCAGGCCGGTCATGCCGGGCATGCGGATGTCGAGGAAGCAGACCTGCGGGCGGTGCTGCAGGGCCAGCTCGACGGCGGCCGTGCCGCTGCGGGCCTCGGCAACAACCTGCAGCCCAGGCCAGGCGGCGGCCAGTTCGGCGCGCAGGTTCTCGGCGAGCAGGGCTTCGTCTTCGGCGATCAGGGCGGTGGCGGTGGTCATGCGGGGATCTCGATGCGGGCGACGCTGCCGCCGCCGGTTTGAGGTTTCAGCTCGAAGCTCGCGGCGGCGCCGTAGCGTTGCGCCAGGCGCTCGCGAACCTGGGCCAGGCCAAAGCCCGTGCCGACGCTGGTCAGCTCGGTCGCGCCCGCCAGCCCGGCGCCGCTGTCCGCCACTTCAAGCACAAGGCGTTGGCCCTCGCGGGCCGCCGTCACGCGCAGCTCGCCGCCCTCCACATGGGGCTCCAGCCCATGCTTGATGGCGTTCTCCACCAGCGGCTGCAGCAGCAGCGGCGGGATGGCGACACCGCTCAGGTCGGCCGGCAGCGCCAGCTTCACACGCAGCCGCTCGCCCATGCGCAGCTGCATCAGCGCGAGGTAGTCCGACAGGCGCTCGAACTCCTCGCTGAGCGGGTGCTCGGTGGCGCGGCTGGCCTGCAGCGTGGCGCGCAGGTAGGCGATGAGCTGGTCCAGCATGCGCTGGGCCTCGTCGGGCCGCAGCTTGATCAGCACGCGCAGGTGGGCCAGCGTGTTGAACAGCATGTGGGGTTCGAGCTGGCTCTGCAGTAGCGTCAACCGCGCCTCGGCGGCCTGGCGCTGGGCCTGGGCCTGTTCCAGCTTCAGCGTCTGCAGCTTGAACAGCGACACGAAGAACAGCGTGGCCAGCAGCGAGATCAGCAGCGTGAAGCCGACCGACAACGCGACCCGCCGGTCACCCAGGTTCCATGGCTGCAGCGTGTGGTTGCCGCTGATCAGGTCGCCCAACCAGAGCCCGCCGCTGTAGCCGGCCAGGGCACCCAGCACGATGCAGGGCAGCATCCAGCCCCAACCCACCCAGCCGTGGCGCTGCTCCGGCAGATCGCCGCGCCAGCGGCGCAGCAGCCAGGCCAGCCCCGCCTGCAACAGCTGGATATAGGCCGAGATCTGCATGCCGACGGTGAACGAATACAGCATGCTCAGCTGCAGGCTGCCGCTGCCGCGGATCAGGTAGTTCAACAGACCGACGATGAAGCAGATCGCGACCGTGCCGCCGATGTGGGTCAGCCAGCTGTGCGAGGAGGTCGGGGGCGTCATGGCGCCAGCATCATGGCGCCGGTGCGCCGCTGCCAGCGGCTTGCGATGAGCGGGGTTGGTGCGGCGTGGGAGGCGCCATGTCAGCGCCGCCGGCCGCCACCGCCACCCAGGATGCTGCCCAGCACGCCGCGGATGATCTCGCGCCCGACAGCCGAGCCGATGCTGCGCACGGCCGACTTCGCCGCTGCCTCGGCCAGGCCGGGATGGCGGCCGCCGCGCGGACCGGTGGTGCCGAACAGCACGTCCTTGAGCCCGCCGAGCATGCCGCCGCCTTCTTCGGCCGGCGCCGGTGCCGCAGGGCCGCCCTTGAACACCTGGCCGCCTTCCGCCGCGATGCCGCCGCCGCCCTGTGCCGCCGCGGGCTTGCCGGCGAGTTTCTCGTAGGCCGATTCGCGATCCAGCTGCTTCTCGTAAACGCCGGCCACCAGCGAGTTGGCCAGCAGCGCCTGGCGCTGCGGCGGCGTGATGGGGCCGATCTGGCTGCCCGGCGGCAGCACGAAGACGCGCTCGGTGATGCTGGGCCGGCCATTCTCGTCGAGCAGGCTGACCAGCGCCTCACCGACGGCCAGTTCCATGATGGCGGTGGCAATGTCCAGGCCCGGCTTGGCGCGCATGGTGTCGGCGGCGCTCTTGACGGCCTTCTGGTCACGCGGCGTGAAGGCGCGCAGCGCGTGCTGCACGCGGTTGCCGAGTTGGCCAAGCACGGCGTCCGGGATGTCCAGCGGGTTCTGCGTCACGAAATACACGCCCACGCCCTTGGAGCGCACCAGGCGCACGACCAGCTCGATGCGCTCGACCAGCGCGTCAGGCGCGTCCTTGAACAGCAGATGGGCCTCGTCGAAGAAGAACACCAGTTTCGGTTTCTCCAGGTCGCCCACCTCGGGCAGGGTCTCGAACAGCTCGGACAGCATCCACAGCAGGAAAGTCGCGTACAGGCGCGGCGCGTTCATCAGCTTGTCGGCGGCCAGCACGTTGATGACGCCCAATCCCGACTCCGTTTGCATGAAGTCGGCGATGTTCAGCATGGGCTCGCCGAAGAACTTGTCGCCGCCCTGGGCCTCGATCTGCAGCAGGCCGCGCTGGATGGCGCCGACGCTGGCGGCCGAGACATTGCCGTACTGGGTGGTGAACTGACTCGCGTTGTCGCCCACGTGTTGCAGCATGGCGCGCAGGTCCTTCAGGTCCAGCAGCAGCAGGCCGTTGTCGTCGGCGATCTTGAACACCATCTGCAGCACGCCGGCCTGGGTCTCGTTGAGGGCCAGCATGCGGCTCAGCAGCAGCGGGCCCATGTCCGAGACGGTGGCGCGCACCGGGTGGCCCTGTTCGCCGAAGATGTCCCACAGCGTTGTCGGGCAGGCCAGCTTCTCGGGCGCCTCCAGGCCGCGGTCCTTCAGCGTGGCGAGCAGCTTCTCACCGGGGTTGCCGGTCTGGCTGATGCCGGTCAGGTCGCCCTTCACGTCGGCCATGAAGACCGGCACGCCGAGCTTGGAAAAGCTCTCGGCGAGCTTTTGCAGGCTGATGGTCTTGCCGGTGCCGGTGGCGCCGGTGATGAGGCCGTGGCGGTTGGCCAGCGCGGGCAGCAGCAGGCATTCGGTGTCGGCGTGTCGGGCCAGCAGGATGGGGTCGGCGGCGGGCATGGGAGGGTCTCCGGATCGGGGGGCAGCTGGGCTGCGGCGAGTCTAGCGGTCCGCCTCGACCGCGTCGCCGCCCCCGGCCGCCACCCTCCGCAGGCCGCGATGCCCGCCCGCGCTCAGGGCGAGCGGCGCTTGGCCAGCCCCAGCAGCAACGAACCACCCAGCAGCAGCATCAGGCCCGACGCGGGCTCCGGCACCGGCGCCAGATGCACGTCGGTGACCGCCAGCGCCGAGGCGCCGAGGGCGTCGAAGCCGTCGAACACGCCGAGGCTGACGCTGTGCGACCCCGCGGTCAGCGGCGCGCTGCTGAAGGTCAGATAAGCGGTCTCGTCGAACAGCGGGGAGGCCGAACCGCCGACGAAGGCGGCGCTGTTGACGCTGGTCAGCTTGATGACGGTCGTCTTGTCCAGCACCACATAGGCGGTGTCGTCGGCGGGCGTTCCCGGCGGGTCGTTGCTCATGAACTTCCACGAGAAGATCAGGCGCTCGCCAGCCGCGGCCGTGAAGTCCGTGCTCAGCCCGGAGCCCACGGTGGCACCCATGCCGCTGAGGGCGCCGGCACCGAGCCCGACGAAGGATTCCAGGGTGGCCGCGGCCACCGCGCTGCCGCCGAACAGGAAGCCGGCCGTGTCGGCCGTGCCGAGCACGGCCTGGGCGCCGAACCCGGCGGGTGGCGAACCGAATTGACTGGTGGTGTCCACCGCGACATTGCCGGCCTTGGTCCAGCCCGCCAGGCCGCCGGCGAAGTCGCCATTGCTGACCCCCGCTGCCAGCGCCGTCGATACCGCCATGCTCAGGGCCGTGCCCAGGCTCATTGCGGCCAGCGTGAATTTGAATTGCTTCATCGATATCTCCAAACAACTGGGTTGAAAAAGGGTGCGGCGTTCAGCGCACCGTGCCGATCTGCGTGATCTGCAGCGTGCTCTGCTGCTCGACGCCCAGGCCGGCCTTCGCGCAGTCGAGCGCATTGGTGCTGACTTCGGGCTTGAACGACACGGACTGGCGCGAACGCAGGTTGGTGCAGGTAACCTTGGCGATGTCCAGGCCACCCACCTGGACGGCTGGCACTTGCGTGTTGACCAGCCCCACCTGCGAGACCTGCACCCGCTCCCCGTGCAGGGAGACCAGGCCAGCCTTTTCGCAGTCGAAGCTGCCGTCGCTGTTGGCCTGCACGCTGACCGATTGCCGCGTGTTCAGGTTGGAGCAGACCACCTTGCCGCGCAACAGGCCGATCAGGATGCCGTCCACCGGCTTGGCGCGCTTGCCGGCCATCTGCAGGAAGACGTGGGTGACCAGATCCTTGGTGACGAAGGTCTTCTTGTCCGCGTCCCATTGCAGCGCATCGGGCTCGACCAGGTCGCCCATGAGGAAGACCGAGGCGCCGGGGAAGGGGTCGGTCGCCAGCGCGCCCCTCACGTCGGGGTTGACCTCCTGAGCGCCGGCCGTCGCGTCGCCTGCTGCCGGGCCGCGGAACTTGATGCGCACGTTGTGTCCGTCCTTGAGCAGGTTGCCGATGAAGAAGTGGGCCTCGCCAGGCTTGTCGGGCGAGCCTGCGGGGAGTTCGACGCCCGCGGGCAGCTGCAGCTGGCGCCATGGCGTGATCGATTCCTGCTGGTTGTCGAACAGCTTCACGCCACCCGTGGCGTCGAACAGCATGCTGTCGATGTGCGCGGGCCGTGGCAACACGAAAGCCCGCCAGTTGCGCAGCACCAGATTGGCTGCCGCGAGGTTGGCCAGGCCCAGCGTGAAGTTGCCATTCGAGGACAGGGTGCCGGTGTCGAAGCTCGGTACGCGCGGATGCAGGGGCAGCGCGGCCCCGGAGCCGTCCAGCAGCGTCGCGTCCACGATGACCACCTGGTCCGAGGTATTGAGGATGTCTTCCTGCGCGAAATGCGTGCCGACGTGGAACTGTTCGGCACCCCGGACCTGGCCGGCGATGCTGCCGGGCTGGTTCGGGCTGGCCCAGCCCTTGGCGGACTGCCAGGTGACGAAGAAGCGGTTGTAGCTGATGCCCTTGTAGGTCCGCGTGCCGGACGCCACCACGCCCGGCGGGTTCCAGGGGCTCAGTGAACCGGTGTAGGTGGACACCGGCGTCAGCGACGTGCTGCGGCTGAGCACTTCCATGCGCAGCCGCGAGGCGGTGGCGGCATTGGGGTTGACGAAGTCCCAGTTGGCCAGCGACTGCAACGTCAGGCCGACGTTGTTGGCCAGGATGCCGAAGTCCTGGTCGCTGAAGTGGCGCCGTTCGCCGACGCGATTGGTGCAGGGCATGGATGGCCCCGCCGGCATGATGTGGTGGACGAAGGCGTCCTCGCCGGTGTGCACCACGGCGCTGTGCGAGAGGCCGTAGTTGTGTCCGGCCTCGTGCGCGGCCGTGCCGCCGATGCCCTTGGCCCAGCGATCCAGCGTGTTGTTGGCGCCGGAGAGCTCGGCGCTGCAGAACACACCGTAGGAGCCGCCGAAGACGCGCGCGTGGTCGATGACGTCGGCGTCACCGGTGTCGACCGCCTCGGCGATGCCGAACAGCGAGGGATCAGTGTCCGCGCCGATGGCGACCATGTTGCGCCGTGCAGGCGGGATGGCCAGCGAGTCCGGATTGGTCGTCGTGGGCGGCAGCACCTGGACGTTGAACTCGCAATAGTCAGTGGCCACCACGTCGAAGATGCGGTCGCGCAGCTGGGCCGTGGTGCCGGCGGGCGCGCCGGGCAGCGAGCCGATGGCAAAGGTGCGCGCCGGCGACACGTTGGTCGCGTAGGCCGGGAAGGTGGCGTCATTGGCCGTCGGGTAGTAGAGGAAGAGCTTGTTCGGCTTCATCGCGTCGATGGCGCCGTAGTTGTGATAACAGGTCGGAGCGGCCTGGGCGGACGTGGCCAGCAATGCGGCGCCGAGGCAGCCGGCCAGCTTGAAATGAACGGGCAAGCGAATCATGAAAAACCTCCTGAGAGCGAGTCCTGCGAGCAGGGACGCATCAAACTTAGGCGGCCGGTTTTCGGGCTTCACCCAACCTTCACCCTTCATCGAGAGGAAGACTGCCGCTCCTAGGGGGACGTTGTTAGGGGGAGCTTTCTAGGGGGGCTGGCGGGCGCCGGATGCCGTTTATCCCCGTAGTTAGGCCATGCAGCGCTACCGATGCGTGATGCCATGCGTTGAAGGGCATTTGGCACGTTGAAATGCGCAGCAACGCATGCAGGGTGGCTACGAAGGCGCGCGCGGCGCGCCGGTCGAGCCTCGTCTTCGGGGGGGCGGGAGGTCGGGCGGCCGGGAAGCGGCCTCGTAGAATCGAGGGTTGCACGGCACCAGCGCCGTGCTGCCAAAGGAGCTAGAGCCACATGGCCGGACATTCCAAATGGGCCAACATCCAGCATCGCAAAGGCCGTCAGGACGAGAAGCGCGGCAAGATCTGGACCCGCATCATTCGTGAGATCTCCGTCGCGGCCCGCCAGGGCGGGCCCGACATCAAGGACAACCCGCGCCTGCGCCTGGCGGTGGACAAGGCCAAGGCCGCCAACATGCCGGCGGACCGCATCAAGTACAACATCGACAAGGCCAGCGGCAACATCGATGGGCTGACCTACGAAGAAATCCGCTATGAAGGCTATGGCATCGGTGGCGCGGCCATCATGATCGACACGATGACGGACAACCGTGTCCGCACCGTGGCCGAGGTGCGCCATGCCTTCAGCAAATACGGCGGCAACATGGGCACGGACGGCTCGGTGGCCTTCCAGTTCAAGCATTGCGGCCAACTGCTGTTCGCGCCCGGCACGTCGGAAGACAAGCTCATGGAAGTGGCACTGGATGCCGGCGCCGAGGATGTCATCACCGGCGACGATGGCGCCATCGAGGTGCTGACCTCACCCGCGGATTACGAGATCGTCAAGGCGGCGCTTGAGGCTGCCGGCCTGGTGCCGGAGCTGGCCGAAGTGACGATGCGCGCAGAGAACACCATCGAGCTGAGCGGCGAAGACGCTGAACGCATGCAGAAACTGCTGGACGTCATCGAAGACCTCGACGATACGCAAGCCGTCTATCACAACGCTGAGCTGAATTGATGCGAGTTCTTGTCATTGGCAATGGTGGCCGCGAGCACGCGCTGGCCTGGAAACTGGCCCAGGGCGAGCGCGTCAGCCAGGTTTACGTCGCGCCCGGCAACGGCGGCACGGCTCGCGACGAGCGGATCGAGACGGTGCCCATCGGTATGACCGACGCGCGCGCGCTGGCCGATTTCGCCGCCGAACAGAAGATCACGCTGACCGTCGTCGGCCCCGAGGCAGCGTTGGCCGCGGGTGTCGTCGACGAATTCCGCTCGCGCGGCCTGCGCATCTTCGGCCCCACCAAGGCCGCCGCCCAGCTCGAGAGCTCCAAGGCCTTCGCCAAGGACTTCATGAAGCGCCACGGCATCCCGACGGCCGCCTACGAGACCTTCTCGGATGCCGCCGCGGCCCATGCCTACGTGGATAACCGCGGCGCGCCCATCGTCATCAAGGCGGATGGCCTGGCGGCAGGCAAGGGCGTCGTCGTCGCGATGACGCTGGCCGAGGCGCACGAGGCGATCTCGTGGATCCTTGAGGACAACAAGCTGGGCGTGACGCACAACGCCGGCGCGGATGGGCTGGCAGTGCCGCGCGTCGTCATCGAGGATTTCCTCGAAGGCGAGGAGGCCAGCTTCATCGTCGTCTGCGACGGCAAGCATGTCGTGTCGCTGGCCACCAGCCAGGACCACAAGCGCCTGCTGGACGGCGACGCCGGCCCCAACACCGGCGGCATGGGCGCCTACTCGCCTGCGCCGGTGGTCACGCCGAATGTGCATGCCAAGGTCATGCACGAGATCATCCAGCCGACCATCACCGGCATGGCGCGGGACGGCCATCCGTTCACCGGTTTCCTTTACGCCGGCCTGATGATCGACGACCATGGCCAGCCGCGTACCGTCGAGTTCAACACGCGCATGGGCGACCCCGAGACCCAGCCCATCATGATGCGGCTCAAGAGCGACCTCTTCGAGCTGATGATGCACGCGACCGACGGCACGCTGGACGAGGTCGAACTGCAGTGGGACCGCCGCGTGGCGCTCGGCGTCGTGCTGGCGGCCGAGGGCTACCCGCTCAACCCGCGCAAGGGCGACGCCATCAGCGGCCTGCCGGAGGACGACGACGAGGCTATGGTCTTCCACGCCGGCACGGCGATGGTCGATGGCCAGCTCGTCACCAGCGGGGGCCGCGTGCTTTGCGTGACGGCCCTGGGTGAATCCGTGCGCACCGCCGCGCAGAGCGCCTATGAGCTGGCCACGGGCATCCAGTTCGCAGGCCGCCAGTACCGCAGCGACATTGGCCACCGGGCCATCAAGCGTTGAACGCAGCACCCATTGTCCTGACCGGGCCCCTGCGCCCGCATGGCCCGTCCAGCGCCCTGGCGCGCTGGCTGCTGGGCCTGTTCGGCTGGACGGTGGATGCACCTGGCGTGCCGGCGGAGCAGGGTGTCATCCTGGTCTATCCGCACACCTCCAACTGGGACTTCGTTGTCGGGCTGATGGCCAAGTGGGCCGTCGGTATCCAGCTGCGCTTCTGGGGCAAGGACAGCCTGTTCAAGGCGCCCTTGCTCAGCCACTGGATGCGCTGGATCGGCGGTGTCGGTGTGGACCGCAGCAGCTCGCATGGCATCGTCGCCGACACGGTGCGCCAGATGCGGGCCGCCGCGGCGCGTGGCGAGCGCTTCTGGCTGGCCGCCGCACCCGAGGGCACACGTTCGCTGAAGAGCGGCTGGCGCACTGGCGCTTACCAGGTGGCCGTGCAGGCCGGCGTGCCGGTGGGGCTGTGCTATTTCGATTTCGAGCAGCGCGTCGTCTCGGTGACGCGCTTCGTCATGCTGACCGGCGACGTGCATGCCGACTTCGCGCTCTTTGCCGCCTATTTCGGCAGGCGCGTCGGCAAGCACCCCAAGCTGGCCAGCCCCATCCGCCCGCGCACATGAACACCCAAGCCGTCCGCGACTATCTGCTCGAGTTGCAACAGCGCATCGTCACGGCGCTGGAAGGGGTCGACGGCAATGCCTTCGCGTCCGACGGCTGGACACGCGAGCCCGGTGGCCGGCTCGAAGGCGACGGCCTGTCGCGGCTCATCGAGGGCGGCCCGGTGTTCGAGCGCGGTGGCGTCAACTTCTCGCATGTGAAGGGCCGCGTGCTGCCGCCGTCGGCGACGCAACATCGCCCCGAACTCGCCGGAGCGCCCTTCGAGGCCTTGGGCGTGTCCCTGGTGCTGCACCCGCACAACCCCTTCGTTCCGACGGTGCACATGAATGTGCGTGCCTTCATCGCCTTGCCGCCCAATGCGCCGGCCGTAACGTGGTTCGGCGGCGGCATGGACCTGACGCCCTACTACGGCTACGAGCGCGACGCGCAGCACTTCCATCGCATCTGTCGTGACGCGCTGCAACCGCATGGCACCGAGCTGTACCCGAAGTTCAAGGCCTGGTGCGACGACTACTTCTTCCTGAAGCACCGCCAGGAGCCGCGCGGCATCGGCGGCATCTTCTTCGACGATTTCGCCGAAGGTGGCTTCGACGCGGGCTTTGCGCTGATGCGCTCCGTCGGCGATGCCTTCCTGCAGGCCTACCTGCCCATCGTCGAGCGCCGCCAGGGCTATGCCTATGGCGAACGTGAGCGCGACTTCCAGGCCTATCGCCGTGGCCGCTATGTCGAGTTCAATCTCGTATGGGACCGCGGCACCCTGTTCGGCCTACAGTCGGGCGGCCGCACCGAATCCATCCTCATGTCCATGCCCCCGCGAGTGTTGTGGCGCTACGACTGGGCGCCCGAGCCGGGCACGCCCGAGGCGAAGCTGTACAGCGACTTCCTGCGCCCACGCGATTGGGCCGACGAAATACCCACCGCACTGTGGCTGTGAAGCTCGCAATCTTCGGCGGCAGTTTTGACCCGCCCCATCTCGGCCACCTGGCCTTCGCCCGCTTTGCGCTGGACGCACTCGCACCGGACCGCATGGTCTGGCTGCCCGCCGGGCGGCAGTGGCAGAAGCCCGACCAGATCATGGCCGCCGCCGTGCACCGCGCCGGGATGATCAAGCAACTCATCGCCAGTGAGCCGCGCTTCGTGATCGACGAGCGCGAGCTTCACCGCCGCGGCCCCAGCTTCACGGCCGATACTTTGCGTGAGTTCGCCAGCCAGAACGCTGGCACGGAGCTGATGTTCCTGATCGGCCAGGACCAGTACGCCCGGCTGCCGAGCTGGTACCAGGTCGAGACCATCACCACGCTGGCCACGCTGGTCGTCGTGCCGCGTGCTGGTGAGGCCGTCGTGACCCCGCCGGGCCTGCCGGCACACCGCCTGCAGGTGCTGGACTTGCCCGAAATTCCCCTTTCGTCCACCGCCGTGCGCGACGCCGTCGCGCACGGCGAGGACATCAGCCCCATGGTGGGCGCCGAGGTGGCGAGCTATATTGCCTCGCACCGCCTCTACGAGAAGAAGCACTGAATGGACATTCGCAAGCTGCAACGAGCCATCGTCGATGGTCTCGAAGACGTCAAGGCCCAGAACATCGTTGTGTTCAACACCGAGCATCTGTCGCCTCTGTTCGAGCGCGTCATCATCGCTTCGGGCACGAGCAACCGGCAGACCAAGGCTCTCGCGTCCAGCGTGCGTGAAACGGTCAAGGGGCGCGGCATGCAGGTCATGCGCACCGAGGGCGAGGACAACGGCGAATGGATCATCGTCGACTGCGGCGCCGCCGTCGTCCACGTGATGCAGCCGGCCATCCGCGACTACTACCACCTCGAAGAGATCTGGGGCGACAAGCCCGTCAAGCTCAAGCTCGGCAGCACCGAGACCAAGCTGGTCAAGGCCTCCGAGGAGCCCGCTGCACCGGTCAAGACGGCGCGCAAGGCCACGGCGTCCAAGCCCATCACGACCAGGGCTGCGGCCAAGCCTGCCGCGAAACCTGCAGCCAAGGTAGGCGCCAACAAGGCGGTACCGTCGGCTGCTGCCAAGAAGGCGGTTGCCAAGAAGGCCGCAGCAGGCACCCAGGCGCCCAAGAAGGGCGTGACCCGCAGCGTGGGCGTAAAGACAGCGACACCCGTCAAGACCGTGAAGGTCGGCGCCGGCCAGGGTGTCGGCAAGGCGGCAACGGCCAAGCGGATCACGCCTGCGGCCAAGCCAGCCGCCAAGGCAGCACCCCGCGCGCCTGCCAAGCCTGCCGGCCGCGCGGCTTCGAAAAAGGGCTGATGCGCCTTTTCCTTGTCGCCGTGGGCCAGCGCCAGCCGGCCTGGGCCGACACCGCCTACGAGGACTTCGCCAAGCGCTTCCCGCCCGAGCTCAAGCTGGAGCTGAAGGCCGTCAAGGCCGAGGCGCGAGGCAGCAAGACGGCCGAGCAGCTGATGGCGGCCGAGGCGGCGCGCATCGAAGCAGCTTTACCCAAGGGCGTGCGCCGCATCATCCTGGACGAGCGCGGCGAGCGCCGCACCTCGGTGCAGTTGGCTGAGCGGCTGCAGCTGTGGATGGGTGAGGGCCGCGATGCCGCCCTCATCATTGGCGGGCCCGATGGCTTGCATCCCGACCTGAAGGCCACGGCCGACGAGACCTTGCGCCTGTCGGACCTCACCTTGCCCCATGCCTTCGCCCGCGTGCTGCTGGCCGAAGGGCTGTATCGCGCCTGGACCGTGACTACCGGCCACCCGTATCACCGCGAATGAAGCCAAGTTTCATCTACCTCGCCTCGCAAAGCCCGCGTCGCCGCCAATTGCTGGAGCAACTTGGCGTCAGGCATGAGTTGCTGCTGCCCGGCGCCGACGAGGATGCCGAGGCGCTGGAGGCGGTCCAAGCCGACGAGGTGCCCGAGACCTATTGCGCCCGCGTCACCGCGGCCAAGCTGGATGCGGCGTTGGCCCGTCTGGCCGGGCGTGGGCTGCTGTCGGCGCCCGTCCTGTGCGCAGACACGACCGTGGCCGTCGACGGCCTCATCCTCGGCAAACCCGCCGACGATGCCGACGCTGCGCGCATGCTGGCCTTGATGTCTGGTCGCACGCACCGCGTCATCACCGCCGTTGCGGTGGCCGATGCGACGCATCGCGCCGCGGCGCTGAATGTGTCCCATGTGGAATTCGCGCCGCTGTCGGCCACGCAGATCGACCGCTACGTCGCCAGCCGGGAGCCGTTCGGCAAGGCCGGCGCCTATGCCATCCAGAGCCAGGCAGCCGCCTGGATCGTGAAGATTGCCGGCAGCTACTCGGGCATCATGGGGTTGCCCCTCTTTGAGACGGCGCAGCTGTTGGACAAATTCGGTTTTGAGTTCTGATTTCTGAGTGCCCCCAGGTCCGGGTTGCGCCCAGCCCGCCCCCCGAGGGGGTCAAGGAAACTTGGGGCGGCCCGGCGTTTCCTTGCGAGTTTTGATGCGTGCTGCCTCGGCCGGCGGCACGCATCAGCATTCAAAGGCGAGAGATGGAAGACATCCTGATCAACTGGTCACCGCAGGAGACGCGGGTGGCCGTGGTCGAGAACGGCGCCGTGCAGGAACTGCACATCGAGCGCACGTTGGAGCGGGGCCTGGTCGGCAACGTCTACCTCGGCAAGGTGGTGCGCGTGCTGCCCGGCATGCAGAGCGCCTTCATCGATATCGGCCTGGAGCGCGCCGCCTTCCTGCATGTGGCCGACCTGCACAGTGCCTCGCAGTTCGGCCATGGCCGGCATCAAAACGGCCATGGCGTCGAGGTGCCGCCCACGCCCATCGAGCGCCTCATCTTCGAAGGCCAGCCGCTGACGGTTCAGGTCATCAAGGACCCCATCGGCACCAAGGGTGCCCGGCTGTCCAGCCAGATCAGCATCGCCGGCCGCATGCTGGTCTATCTGCCGCAGGACGAGCACATCGGCATCAGCCAGAAGATCGGCTCGCCCGAGGCGCGCGAGGCCTTGCGCGCGCGCATGGTCGCGCTGGTCGGCACCAAGGAGCAGGGCGGCGGCGGTGGCTTCATCCTGCGCACCAATGCGGAGGACGCCAGCGACGAGGAGCTTGGCGCCGACATCGCCTACCTGCGCAAGACCTGGCAGCAGATCCGCGCGGGTGCGTTGACGACGCCGCCGGCCAACCTGTTGCACCAGGACTTGAGCCTCGTCGAGCGCGTGCTGCGCGACCTGACGAGCGAACGCACGGGTTCCATCCGCATCGACTCCAAGATGCAGTACGACGTGTTGCGAGGCTTCGGTGAGACCTTCATGCCGGCCGCGACGGCCAAGCTGGAGCATTACCGCGGTGAGCGGCCGATCTTCGACCTGTGCAATGTCGACGCCGAGATCGCCCGAGCATTGGCGCGCAAGGTGGAGCTGAAATCCGGCGGCTCGCTGGTGTTCGACCAGACCGAGGCCATGACGACCATCGACGTCAACACCGGCGGCTTCGTCGGTGCCAAGAACTTCGACGACACCATCTTCAAGACCAACCTCGAAGCGGCGGGCTCCATTGCGCGCCAGCTGAGGCTGCGCAACCTGGGCGGCATCATCATCGTCGACTTCATCGACATGACGCGTGAGGAGCACAAGACGGCGGTGCTGGCGGAGTTCCGCAAACAGCTGGGCCGCGACCGCACCAAGGTGACGGTGGGCGGCTTCACGCAGCTGGGCCTGGTCGAGATGACGCGAAAGCGCACGCGCGAGTCGCTGGCCCGCATGCTCTGCGAGCCTTGCCCGACCTGCGAGGGCCGCGGGCAGGTCAAGACGGCGCGCTCGGTCTGCTACGACATCCTGCGCGAGATCCTGCGCGAGGCGCGCCAGTTCTCGCCCCGCGAGTTCCGAGTCGTGGCGGCGGCCAATGTCGTCGAGATGATGCTCGACGAAGAGAGCGCCCACCTGGCCGGCCTGTCCGACTTCATCGGCAAGCCCATCTCGCTGACCGCCGAGCCGACCAACCAGACGGAACATTACGACATCGTCCTACTCTGAGTCGGGACCAAGGACAGCACACTGCGTGCTGTCCGCCGCCCTCCGAAGGATTTGCCGCCTGCCCGCGGCAAAGCATGAAATGGTGCGGCGCTGCGGCAGAATTCCGGACCGCACTGCAAAGTCAACTGCATGATCTCTCGCCGTCTCAGCCTTGCCGCGCTCGCGGCCTTCCCTGCCGCCTCGGCCCTGGCCCAGGTGCGCATCGACATCGCCGGCACGGGCGGCACTCGCATCCCGGTGGCCATCGTCGATTTCCGCGATGACGCCAAGGCCTCGGGCCAGCCCATCGCCGCCATCGTGCGCGCTGACCTGGAACGCAGCGGGCTGTTTCGCAGCGTCGATGCGCCCGCCGGCCTGAGCGAGACGAGCAGCCCGGCCTGGCCCGACTGGAAGGCCAGGCAGGCCGATGCACTTGCAGCGGGTTCGATCACCCGACTGGCCGACGGACGGCTGGATATCCGCTTCAAGCTCTGGGACGTCGTCAACCGCACCGAGCTTCTTGGCGAAGCCCATGCCGTGCACCCCGACGATGCCCGCCTCGCCGCGCATCGCATCGCCGACACCATCTACCAGAAGCTCACCGGCGAGCGCGGCGTATTCGCCACCCGCATGGCCTATGTGACCAAGGCCGGGCCGCGCTATAGCCTGGTCGTCGCCGATGCGGACGGCGAGGGCGCCAAGGTCGCATTGACCAGCCCCGATCCCATCATCTCGCCGGCCTGGGCCCCCAATGGCCGAGAACTCGCCTACGTGACCTTCGAGAGCCGCAAGGCCACGGTGCGCGTCCAGGACGTGCAGACCGGTGGCCGCCGGGTGCTGGCCGATTTCAAGGGCACCAACAGCGCGCCGGCCTGGTCGCCCGATGGCTCGCAGCTCGTGCTCAGCCTGTCGCGCGACGGCGGCACCCAGCTCTTCGTCATCAACCGCGACGGCTCGGGCCTGCGTCGCCTCACACAAAGCGGCTCCATCGATACCGAGGCGTGCTACTCGCCCGATGGCAGCAAGATCTATTTCGTCAGCGACCGTGGCGGCGGCCCGCAGATCTACCGGATGCCGGCCAGCGGCGGCGCTGCCGAACGCGTGACCTTCAGCGGCAACTACAACATCAGCCCGGCGGTCAGCCCCGATGGCCGTACGCTGGCCTACATCACCCGCATCAGTGGGGCCTTCCGCTTGTCGGTGATGGACCTTGGCACCGGCCAGTCACAGCAGATCAGCGAAGCCAACGACGATGAAAGCCCGGCGTTCGCGCCCAATGGCAAGCTCATCGTGTATGCGAGCCGTGCCGGCGGCAAGGAAGTGCTGATGACGACCACGCTGGACGGCAAGATGAAGACGCCGCTGCTGGTCACATTGGTAGAGGTTCGTGAGCCCACGTGGGGTCCATTTACACGCCAGTAACTTGACAGTTCATACCATGTTGGACAATGGCGCGCCCGCGCCGCTGATGGCGCAGTGCTCCCCATCCCCTGCCCCCTGTCTGTTGTGGAGACTATTCGAATGAAACTGACCCGCTTTGCGCTCACCCTGACTGCCGTCGCCGTGCTGGCTGGCTGCAGCTCCGCCGTCAAGCTGGACGAGCCCGCGCCGGTCGAGACGCGCCAGACCACACCGCCCGCGGCGACCCCGGCGCAGCAGCCGACGACCGCGCAGACCGCTGTGCCGACAGTTGACCTGTTCAGCCAGTACACCCAGGAAGTCAACAAGGGCGCCAATCGCGTCGTCTACTTCGACTACGACAGCGACGTCGTCAAGGAAGAGTACCGCCCGCTGGTCGACCTGCACGCCAAGCGCCTGAACGCCAACAAGCGCGCCGCACTGAACCTCGAAGGCCACACCGACGAGCGCGGCGGCCGCGAGTACAACCTGGCCCTCGGCCAGCGCCGTGCCGAAGCCGTTGCCAAGTCGCTGACGCTGCTGGGTGTCGGCGCCAACCAGGTTGAAGCTGTCAGCTACGGCAAGGAGCGCCCCGCCGTTCAGGGCAGCGGCGAAGAAGTCTGGGCCAAGAATCGCCGCGTCGAGCTCAAGGACAAGTGAAAGTGATGCGCGCTCTGCGACTGTCGTTGATGACCCTGGCCGCGAGCGCGGCTTTCATGCAGCCCGCGAAGGCGGGCCTGTTCGAGGATGATGAAGCCCGCAAGGCCATCCTCGAACTGCGTGGCACGGTGAAGGCCAACGAGGACGCTGCCAAGCAGCGTGCCGAACAGCTCAACACGCTGGTCCAGGACCAGCTGCAGCCACTGCGCCGCAGCATGCTGGACCTGAACGGCCAGATCGATGCCCTGCGCAGCGAGATCGCCAAGCTGCGCGGCGCCAACGAGCAGCTCGCCCGTGACCTGGCCGACACCCAGCGCAAGCTGGCCGATCAGTCGCAGTCCGTCGAAGCCCGCTTCAAACCGTTGGAGCCGCAGAAGGTCAGCCTCGATGGCCGCGAGTTCCAGGTCAACCCGGACGAGCGCAACCAGTACGAAGCCGCCATCGGCCTTGTGCGCCGTGGCGACTTCACCGAGGCCGTCGCCGCGCTCAATGCGTTTCTGAAGCGCTATCCGGCCAGCGGCTATACCGACTCTGTGCGCTTCTGGCTCGGCAACGCTCAGTACGGCAAGCGCGACTACAAGGACGCCGTCGCGACCTTCAAGGCTTTCATCGCCGGCAACCCTGACCATCCCCGCGCGGCCGAAGCCCTGCTCGCGCTGGCCAATTGCCAGATCGAGCTGAAAGACAACAAAGCCGCCCGGCGCAGCCTTGACGAGCTCATCAAGGCGTATCCCGGCACCGAGGCCGCGCAGGCCGCCAAGGAACGGCTGGCGGCACTGCGCTGATGACCGCAGATCAGCTGGACGCTGATCTGGAGCGCCGCTTCGGCGGCCTGCGCCGCCTGCACGGCGACGCCGCCTACCAGCGCCTGCGCGCCGCGCGTTTCGCGGTCGTGGGCCTGGGTGGCGTCGGTTCCTGGGCCGTAGAAGCCCTGGCGCGCAGTGGCGCCGCCGAGCTGACGCTGATCGACCTGGACCAGGTCTCCGAATCCAACATCAACCGCCAGATCCAGGCCTTGGGCTCGACCGTCGGCATGGCCAAGGCGCAGGCGCTCAAAGAACGCATCGCCGATATCCATCCCGGCTGCGCGGTGCGCGTCATCGAGGAATTCGTCGAGCCCGACAACTGGCCGGGGCTGATTGACGATGCCGAGTTCGACGGGCTCATCGACTGCTGCGACCAGGTCCGCGCCAAGGCCGTGCTGGCTGCCTGGGCTCGCGAGCATGCGCTGCCTTTTGTGACCGTCGGTGCCGCTGGCGGCAAGCGCGAGCCGCATCGCGTCGAACTCGACGACCTCAGCGCGACGACTCACGACCCTTTGCTGGCCTCACTCCGCCAGCGCTTGCGCAAGCATCACGGCGCGCCGCGTGCCGGCAGGATGGACGTCGCCTGTGTGTATTCGCGCGAGCCGGTGCATCTGCCCCAGCAAGGAGAGGGTGAAGCCTGCGACATCGTCGGCGTTGGCGACGGCAGCCTGAACTGCCATGGCTATGGTTCCAGCGTCACCGTCACGGCGACCTTTGGCCTGTGCGCCGCGGCCGAGCTGCAACGCCTGCACCTGAGTCGAAATCCGGGTTGACGGCCGTTCAAGAACTTCTTGTGGAGCCTCAAAAAACCTGCCTATAATGGCGGGCTCTGCTTGACACGGGACGTTAGCTCAGTCGGTAGAGCAGCGGACTTTTAATCCGTTGGTCGCAGGTTCGAATCCTGCACGTCCCACCAGAATTTTGAGCGGTGATTCGACGGAATCCACGCTACAATCTTTGGCTCAGCTAGGTCCGCTTAGTTGAATCAGGGCTCTTAGCTCAGTTGGTAGAGCAGCGGACTCTTAATCCGTAGGTCGAGTGTTCGAGTCACTCAGGGCCCACCAAAATTTAAGAAGCAAAAAGGCACTTGGCGAACCGCCAAGTGCCTTTTTTGCGTTTGGAGTGCGGCGTCGGGAGAAGCCGCAGCAGCTTGAGGTTCAAAGCCCCAGCAGCGCCTTGGCACGCGCCAAGTGCTCCAACCGGTCATCCAGGCCGTTGTAGCCGCCATTGATCCGCTTGGTGACAGCCTTGGCGTCGTCGGCTTCGGCGAGCGGGCCGATGCCGCGCGTCTTCCAGAACCAGCACGCCACGTCGACGCAAGCGAACGGGTCCTGGGCAAGCTGCGTGGGGTCGCTGACGTAGTCGGTGCCGGTGAACTTGCTGTAGTCGCGGTAGTTGTTGCGTCCGGTGAGCTGGATCAGGCCGCGGCCCTTGAAGCGTGGGCCGTCACCGGGCTCCGTGTTGCCGAGATCGGTGCGGCCGTCGTAGGCGTTGCCGCTGGCCAGCTCCTCGGCGTAGAGCAGCGAGCCCGATTCGTGTGCGAGCTGGGCGATGAAGTGGGCGATCTGCCGCGGCGTGTCGATGCCATAGCGCGTCATGCCCTTCACCAGGGGCTCGAAGTAGAGGTCGATGCGTTTTTGCATGGCCCGTGGCATCACGATGCCGAGCTTCTCCTTGGTCGCGCCGGGAGGCAGGCCCGCCAGCAGCCGCGTCATCGTGGCGTCGCCCGGCGTCACCAGGCCATCCGACTCCGGCAGGCCCATGGCCTGGGTCTCGAAGGCGCGGATCGCGTCGATGGTGTTGGGGCCGATCTGCCCGTCCACCCCCAACTGCTTGAGCGCCGCGCCGCTCCAGGCCTCGCTGTTCATGTTGAGCAGGACCTGGACGATGCGGACATCGGCGACATCGTTGCGGGCACCCAGCCCGACGCTCTTGGCAATGCACATGGCA
Source organism: Pelomonas sp. Root1217 (assembly GCF_001425705.1). Classification (GTDB taxonomy): domain Bacteria; phylum Pseudomonadota; class Gammaproteobacteria; order Burkholderiales; family Burkholderiaceae_C; genus Pelomonas. Next base: position 220,571 of record NZ_LMDC01000001.1, read on the forward strand.
ACGGCTCCCATCAGGAAGAAGAGGTGTCGACCTTATGCGCCCGCCGCGGCCAGCGAATCCCCAATCAGCAGGATGAGATTGCGATTGCCGCCTCTAAGCTGCAGCGGCTGCCGCTGGACGACGGCAACCAGGTGCGCTGAAGGCGTAGCCTCAGGGCGTCAGTGGTCGGATGCTGACACCCAGGCTGCCGGGCGGATGCAGCTCATTGAAGAGCTGCCAGATTCGCCCGCTACGCGCCGCCTGGGCAAGGGCCTGGCGCAGTGTGCGCCGGTCGGCCTCATTGAGACTGCGACGCGACAGATAGAGGCCGCTGGCGTGCCAGCCCAGCTCCTCCAGCGGTTCGACGCGCAGGCGCTTCAGCAGCGGCGTCAGCTCGCCGTCCACGACCAGGGTGCCGACGAGGATGGATGCCGTCATGACGGTGGCGTGGGCCAGGCCCTGGCGCAATGCGCGGGCGACGCCGCTTGGGTCGGCCTCCTCGACCAGGCGCTGGCGCTGGCGCAGCGTCGCGATGGTGCTGTCATAGGCAGCGCCGAAGGAGAAGCCTCGCACGACGGCCAGCTTGTAGTCTGGCCGGGCCAGCAGCTCGGCCAGCGAGCGCGGCACGGGCGCGTCGGTGTCCAGGGTCAGCAGGCTGGCCCGCACCTGGATCAGCGGCACGAACTCGGCGATCGCATCGCGTGCGGGCGTGGCCGAGGCCGGCACGAGCATGTCGGCCTGGCCGGCGTCAAACAACGACTGCAGCCGTGCGCGGGGCACCCGGTGCATGTCGAACTGGCAGCGTCCGTCGGCGGCGGCCACCTCGCGCAACAGTGTCGGGTAGATGCCCTGGGCGCGGCCGTCCTCGAAGCTCACGCTCAGGCCGATGGGAGACATGGGCACGTGGATGGCGCGTGAGCAGTCGGCCCGGGCGGACATCGCCGCCAACAGCATGCAAGCCATCCACCAGCCGGATCGCGCCCTTGCGTTCATGCCCCTCGACCTCGATATTCTTGTGACCCATTGTGCGCGCCCCGCCGTTCCAGCGCATCAAAAAGCAGTTGCACGATGACGGCCAGGGCCGCGGCGGGCAGAGCGCCGGCCAGCATCAGCGTGCTGTCGTTGACGGCCAGGCCCGCGACGATGCGCTCGCCCAGGCCGCCCGCACCGACGAAGGCCGCCACGGTGGCCGTGCCGACGTTGGTGACCGCTGCCGTCTTCACCCCGGCCATCAGCGTGGGCAGGGCCAGTGGCAGCTCGATGGCGCGCAGCGTCTGGCCGCGGGTCAGGCCCAGCGCCAGTGCGGCATGGGTCAGCCCGCCAGACACGGCCTGCAGCCCTGCATGGGTGTTGCGCACGATGGGCAGCAGCGCATAGACGAACAGCGCCAGCAGGGCCGGCACGAAGCCGATGCGGCCGACGAGGGCGATCAAGAAAGCCAGCAAAGCCAGCGAAGGCAGTGTCTGCAGCAGGCCCGCCACCGCCATGACGGGCGCCGCCAGCCGCGGCAGGCGATGCGCCGCGATGCCCAGCGGCACGGCGACGGCCACGGCCAGGGCGAGCGAGGCCAGCACCAGCGCCAGATGTTGGGCAAGCAGCTTGAGCAGGTCGGGTGCAAACAGTCGGTCCATCAAGCCCTGGTGACCCGTGCCGCCCGAGCCCGATTGCAGGAAGCCCTGCGCCACGTCGGCGAAGGGCCGCCCGTCCAGCTCGGCGGCGGCGTTCAGGCGGGTCATTTCGGCTTCGGGCAGGCGGCCGGCCAGGCCCTGCAGCGGCCTGTCGTCGACGGCCGCGCGCATCAGCAACACGGCGTCGTAGCGCGGGAAGAAGCCGCGGTCGTCGCGCAGCACCCGCACGGGCTGGCGGGCGAGCTGGGCGTCGGTGGTGTAGACGTCGATGAGGTCGACCTGGCCATTGGCGAGGGCTTGATACGCCAGGCCATGGTCCAGCCCGGCGCCGGGTTGCAGCTTCAGGCCGTAGGCGCGCTGCAGTGCCGGCCAGCCGTCGGCGCGGGCCAGGAATTCATGCGACAAGCCGGCCTTCAGCGCCGGCGCCTTGGTCGCCAGCTCGGAAATGCTCGTGATTCCCAGCCGCGCCGCGTCGGCCTCGCGCAAAGCCAGCGCATAGCTGTTGTTGAAGCCCAGCGGCACGCCGGCCTTCAGGCCGAGCGGCTTCAACCACGTGTTGATCTGCGCCAGCGGGGCCTGTGCATCCGCAGATGACTCGCGCTTGAGCAGCTCGCGCACGATGGTGCCGGTGTACTCCGGGTAGAGATCAATCTGGCCTCGCTGCAAGGCCGCGGCCAGGATGGCGGTATTGCCCAGGCCCTGGCGGTGTTCGGCGGCGATACCCTGGCCATTGAGCGTCTGCGTGACGATCTCGCCCAGCAGATAACTCTCGGTGAAGCGCTTGGAGCCCACCTGCAGCGCTGCCGGCGCGGCCTGCGCCATGCCGGCAAACCACGCGGTTAGCAGGGTCAACAACCAAAGTGCTTGCCGGCTGGTTCTCATTGCCGCATGGTGCCTCATGGCATGCGTTGCAGTGTCAGACAAGGCCTACACACGGCCGCCTTGGTGTCCGAATGCAACCAAGCCAAGTTTTCTCTAGAGTTGAAGGCATGTTTTCAGAGGAGGTCACCCATGTCCCGCGCCACCGATCATCTGCTGCGTCAGCACCTGGACAGTCTGGGCGTTCATCTGCGCCAGTGCCGCACGCTGTCAGACCGCAAGCAGCGCATGCTGTGCTCGCTGGAATTCCTGGACAGCGCCATCGGCGACCGGCTGTTCACGACCGTCGTCTTGGGTAGCGTCCTCATGGCCGCGTTGTTGAGCCTGGTCGTCTGATCTTCCCCTGCTTCGCTGAGGCGGCCCCAGTCGGGGCCGCTTGCTTTTTGGGCATTCAGAACGCTGCCGCCGGTTCCGGTCTGCGGGCCGGCAAGGCATCGGTGACCGGCACCCAGAGCTGCAGGTCGCCTTCAACCTCTCCGAGCGCCAGCGTCGATCCGGGTACCAGGGTGCGGTAGCCACTTGGCGGCGCGATACCGGCGCCGGTCGGCGCACGCTGCAGCAGCATCTCGATGCGCCGGCCCTGATGCACCAGACGCAGCCGGGCCTGCGGCCAGTGTGGCGGCAGGCAGGGCTGCACGCGCAGCAGGCCATCGGCCAGCTTGACGCCGCATAGCGATTCGACCGCCGCGCGCAGCAGCCAGCCCGCGGCCCCCGTGTACCAGCTCCAGCCGCCTCGGCCCGCGTGCGGCGCGGCGGCCTCGATATCGCCGGCCACAGCGAAGGGTTCCAGCCCATAGGCCGCGCCATGGGCGCCGCGGTGGGCCGGGCTGATGGCCGTGAAGGCTGCCCAGGCGCGCTCGGCCTGGCCGAGCTTGGCGCTGGCCATCAGGGCCCAGGTGGCGGCGTGGTTGTACTGGCCACCGTTCTCGCGCACGCCGCCGGGGTAGGCCTGGATGTAGCCGGCCGGTGGCTGGTGGTCCTTCAGCGGCGGCCACAGCAGGCGCAGCAGGTGGGCATCGCGGTCGTGCAGCTCGCGCCAGGCGCTGTCCAGGGCCAGGCGGGCGCGGTCGGCCTCGGTGACGCCGGTCAGCACAGCCCAGGCCTGCACGATGAGGTCGATGCGGCATTCGCTGGCGTCGTGGGTGCCAAGGATGCTGCCGTCGTCGAACCAGCCGCGGCGGTACCAGCGGCCGTCCCAGGCCTCGGCGTCCAGGGCCTTGGCCAGCTTGTCGCGGGCCTGGCGCCAGCGCGCGGCACGGGCCTGCTCGCCGCGGGCGATGGCCAGCGGGTGCAGGGCGTCGATGACGGCGCACAGGAAGAAACCCATCCACACCGACTCGCCACGGCCCTCGGCGCCGACGCGGTTCATGCCGTCGTTCCAGTCGCCGGTGCCGAACAGCGGCAGGCCATGGGCGCCGACGGGCAGGCTGACGTCGATGGAGCGCGCGGCGTGCTCGTAGATGCTCGCCTGCTCGTCGCTGACGGCCGGCACCTCGTAGATGTCCTCGGCGCCCTCGGGCACGGGGCGGCCCTGCAGGAAGGGCAGGATTTCGTCGGCCAGCGACGTGTCGGCGGTGCGTTCGACGTAGAGCGCCAGCGCCAGCGCCAGCCACAGCCGGTCGTCCGCGAAATGCGTGCGCACGCCGGCACCGGCCGGGTCATGCCACCAGTGCTGCACGTCGCCAGGCGGGAACTGGTGGGCCGCGTGGCGGCGGATCTGCGCGGCCAGTCGCTCGGGCGCGTGCTGCACCAGCGACATGGCGTCCTGCAGCTGGTCGCGGAAGCCGAAGGCGCCGCCGGCTTGGTAAAAGCCCGCGCGTGCCCAGATGCGGCAGCCGAGCACCTGGGCCGGCAGCCAATGGTTCACCAACGCGTCGAAGGCGGGGTCGGGCGTGGCCACCTGCACGGGCGCGCTCAAGGCCCGCCAGACCTCGCGCTGGGCGGCCAGGCGGCGCAGCGGGTCGGCCGTCCAGGCGCTGGCGGCCTGCTCGCGCGCGGCGGCCAGGCTCTGCGCATGGCCGAGCAGTACCGTGCCATGCCAGGCATGGCCGGCCTCCAGGCGGATCGGCACCGCCAGCAGGGCGGCCGGGTCGGTGGCCGGGCCGGCCTGGCCGTCCAGCGCGTGCGGCATGACGAGGCGCCCTTCGTCGTCGAACAGCAGGCGCCGGTCGCCACTGGCTTCGATGGCGGCCGTCCAGGGGCGCGGGCGGTTCAGGTCGGGCGTGAAGCCGGCGTCCGCGGGCCAGGGCCACAGGGCCTGATCGCTGGAGAGGACCTCGATCTGGTCGGCCGTCGCATCGCCCTCGCGGGTCGGGCGCAGCGCCATCCAGGCCGTGTGGCCGCCGAAACCGTTGAGGCCATCGGCCTGCGTGGCAAGGGCCACCAGCGGGCCGTCGCCCTGCGGTGCTTCCAGCCGAGTCACGACGCTGCGGCGCGCGCTGCTGTCGGCGCCCAGCTGCCACTGCGCCGCAGCCAGCAGCCGCAGCAGCCGTGGCGGGCGGCCGGGCGCCGCGTGCAGCTCCACCTGGCATTGCTTGACGGCGGTTGTCGCGTCCACCGTCCAGCGCAGGCGCACCACCATGCCCGGCAGCTGGAAGGCCATGGCCGTGGCTCCCGGCAGGTGGGACACGCTCTGGTGCGGGCTGGCGCGGCCGAGCAGCCAGGCCTTGCCGCTGGACAGGCAGTGCAGGATCAGCCACTCACCGGGCGAGTCCAGCAGCGCGTCGTTCGACCAGGGCGTGATCTGGTGCAGCCGGCTGTTGCCGGCCCAGGCCATGCCGGCACCGCGCTCGGACACCTGGCAGCCGAAGTTCTCGTTGGCGATGACGTTGATCCAGGGCCGCGCCGGCTGGCTTTGCTCGGTGAGTTCGAAGCGGCAGGCACCGCTGTCGACCTCGAAGTCGCTGTCTGGCGCCTGGGCTCCGGGCGGGGCGGCGAGGCTGGACACCAGCGTCGCGCCGGCGCCGCGCCGGGCCTTGGCGGCTTGCTCGTGGCTCTGCCCCAGGCGCTCGAGCTGCTGGGCCAGCGGCCGGCCATCGGCGAACCAGCGCACGCGCGCCAGCAGGTTCAGTGCAAAGCGCGTGTCCGGCCCCACGGTCTCGTCCGACAGCACATGCACGCGGCAGCGCCCATGGGTCTGCTGCTCGGCGAGGGACCGCAACGCGCGCGACACCGGCGCCAGATAGGACGGCGGCTCGGCGTCCAGCACGACGACGTCCACCGGCAGCGGGCTACCCTGGGCCTGCAGCAGTGCACACAGCTCGCGCACCATGATGACGCCGGTGGGATCAGCCACGCGCATCAGGATGATGGGGTCGTCCCCCGAGATGCCATGGCGCCACAGCGCGTCGCGCTCGTAGCCCGTCTCGGGCAAGGGCAGGTTCTCGCGGGCGGCCTGCGAGGTCAGCAGGGTCTGCAGCATGAGGCCGGCCCGCCACGCGCCCGGCGCCAGGCTGGCGCCCTGCGTACGCACGCCGGCCATGGTGTGGGCCAGCGTCAGCGCTCGCTCGACCAGGGCCGGCTGACGCAGCTTGTCCAGTAGATGGCTGAGGGTCTGCGGCTCGCGGGCTGCGGCGGTGGCCAGCGTCAGCGTCACGCTGGCGCCGGGCGGCAGCTGCAGCACCAGATGCAGCAGCGAGATCGGGTCGTTGCCGGTGTCCAGCATGCCGGACGCGGTGTTCAGGCCGGCCACATCGGTGCCGAGCAGCGCTTGCACGCCGGCATGCGCAATGACACCGCCGGGCTGGCCGGGCATGCCGCCGCGGGCCAGCCAATGGGCGCGGTCGGCGCCGGCTCGCACGCGGTCCAGCCGCGCGCCGCCCTCCAGCTCCACGCCCACCAGAGCATGCACCGCATGCAGGGCCGCCTCGTTGGGGCTGCGCGGCAGGCGCTGCCAGTTCAGGGCCTGCTGGCCGGGCTCCCAGCGCGCCTGCAGGAAGAGCTTGCCGAAAGCCGGATGGGCCAGGTCGGCCTTGGCCGGGGCCAGCACGGGCTCGAAGCTGGACACCAGCGCCAGGCGGCGCGGCCGGTGGGCCAGGTTGCGCAGCGTGATGCGGCGCAGCTCGACGTCGTCCTCGACGGCCACCCAGGCCTCGGTGTGCGCGTGCAGTTCCTCGCCCTCGGCGGTGAACTGCGCGCTGGCCGGATGAAGGCGACAGCCATAGCGCCACTGCGGGCCGGGCGTGGGCCGCAGCGTGAGCGAACGCCACGGGCTGGACTCGGGCGCGCCATTCCAGTGCAGGTCCAGATCGCGCAGATGCAGGTGGTGGCCGAGCAGGTCCTGCGGCAGGTCATCGCGCCAGCGGCTCACCAGCACCAGTGAGCCCGGCTCGCCCCAGACCAGCGTGCCGCCACCGTGCTCGCGAACCATCGCGCTCAGCCGGCCATGGCCCAGCCAGGCAGTGGCGGGCAGGGCGCGGCCATGCAGCTCGGGCACGACCAGCGAGATGCGGGCGCGGCGCGGTGCGCTGCGGGTCGGCTGTGGCGGTGGTTCGCGCAATGGCGCCACCTTGTGCGGGGCGCGCTCGTGCAGCAGCCAGCGTACCGCGCACAGCCGCGGCTCGGCGTCGGCCCAGCGCTGCGGCGCGCCGCCGCACAGCACCTCGGTCAGTGCGACGAGGGACATGCCGTGGTGGTGGGCCATCGTCGTGCCGATGCGCTGGAAGCGACGCCCTTGCTGGGGTGCGTCGCTGGTGGCTTCGGGCTGGCGGCCGACGGTGTAGTCCAGCGCCTCCATGAAGCCGCCCTCGTGGCGGGCTCCCAGCGCCTGCAGTGCACGCAGGTTGGCGACGGCTGCGCGCGGCATCACCATGGTTGCCATCAGGCTGGCATAGGGCGCGATGACGATCTCTTCCATCGGCGTGTCGCGCAGCGCCAGGCTGGCCACGCCCTGCGGGCCGTACTGGTAGGCCAGGCTGTGGTCGCGCTTGGCATAGGCGCTCTCGGACACGCCCCACGGCAGGCCGGCCGCGCGCCCGGCGCGGATCTGCTCCATGACGGCCGCGCGGGCGGCGTCCGCCAGCGCGCTGCCGGTGGGCTCGTCCAGCACCAGCGAGGGCATCAGCATCTCGAACATCGAGCCCGACCAGCTCTTCAACCCCGTGACGCGCCCGCGCGAGAAGAAGGGCCGGCCCAGCGCGCCCCAATGCGCCGGTGGGATGTCGCCCTTGGCGATGGCCACGAGGCTGGCCAGGCGGGCCTCGGAGGCGAGCAAGTCGTAGTGGTTCTGGTCCAGCCTTTCGGTGCCGGGCTCGGACCCCTGCGCCGCGATGGCGCCGATGTGCAGCAGGCGGCGCTGCGGGTCGTAGAGCCAGCTGAAGTCATGGGCCAGCGCGAGGGCGCGGGCCCGCGTGGCGACGGCGTTCAGCGCCTCGGCCACGGCCGGCGGCGGCGGCATGCCCTCGCCACCGCGCGCAAAGCCCTCGCAGGCCGCTGCGACGACGAGCAGGTGGGCGCAGAGGTTGCCGCTGTCCACGCTGGAGATGTAGGGCGGCTCCAGCACGGCCAGGCGCTGGGTGTCAATCCAGTTGTAGAAATGGCCGCGGTGGCGGGGCAGCTTGTCGAGCGTATCCAGCGTGCGGCCGATGCGCTCGGCCAGGCCGACGTCATGCAGCCAGCCGAACTCGCGCGCGCAGCAGGCCGACAGCAGGTACAGGCCGATATTGGTGGGCGACGTGCGGTGGGCGACGGCGATGTCGGGGTCGAACTGCACGTTGTCCGGCGGCAGGTCGTTGTCATCCTTCGTGACCCAGCGCTCGAACCAGCGCCAGGTGTCGCGGGCGACGCTGAGCAGGTACTGGCGCTCATCGTCGGTGATGGCCTCGCGGCGCGGCCGGGCGCGCGGCCGGCTGGCCAGGCCTATCCACAGCGGCGTCAGGGCCCAGGCCAGCAGCAGCGGCAGGGCTTGGTCCCAATCGACCTGACGGCCGATCAGGGCAGGCGTCATCAGCAGCAGGGCCAGCGCGCCGGTGGCGAAGGTCACATGCTTGTGCTGGCGCCACAGCGAGCGCCAGTCGGTGCGCGCGGCGGCTTCCGCTGCGTCGGCGGTGGTCCATTCCAGCAGATGTTGGTGGCTGACACGCTGACGCCACAGCGCGCGCACGATGGCGTCGATGCTGAGCCAGCTTGCCGACGGCAGCAATGCGATGTGCCAGACGACGCCACCGACGGCGCGCCCGAGTTCGGTTGCCGCCTGCCGGTAAAAGCGCGGCAGGGAGATGCGGTCGCCCGACGGCGCGCAGGCGGCCAGGGCGCCCATCAACGGCCCGGCGCCGAAGGTGGCGGCCACCAACCCGAGCGCCCACGCCGGTGCCAGGCCCAGGCCCATCCACGACGCGACCAGCAGCAGCAGGGCGGCCGGAGCGACGAGCGAGCGGCGCAGGTTGTCCAGCATCTTCCAGATGTGGATGCCGTGCAGGCCCCACCGGCGCGGGTGGCCGAGGAAGGGCAGCAGCTGCCAGTCGCCGCGCGTCCAGCGGTGGATGCGCGAGGCCGCCACGTCGGCATGCATGGGCGCAGGCTCCACCAGCACCACGTCGCTGACGCCGGCGCAGCGCATCAGCGAACCCTCCAGCAGGTCATGGCTGAGCACCTGGCCCTCGGGGAAGCGATGGGCCAGCACCTGCGCTGCGGCCTGCACGTCGATCAGCCCCTTGCCGGTGGCGCTGCCTTCGTCGAACAGATCCTGGTAGACCTCGGAGCTGGCAGCGCTGTAGGGGTCCAGCCCCGGCTGGCCTGCGAACAGGCTGTGGAACCAGGTGCCATGCACCGTGGAGCTGCCGGCGGCGGTAGCCAGCGGTGTGGCCACGCGCGGCTGCAGCATGCCGTGGCCGCGCACGACGGTGACGGCACCGCTGGCCGTGCGGCTCAACCGTGGGCGGTTCAGCGGGTGGGCGGCGATGGCAACCAGCTCACGCAGCGCACCGGGGGGCAGGGCGTTGTCGGCATCCAGCGTGATGATGTGGCGGATGCCCGGCGCGGGCGTGGACAGTTCGCCCAGGTCGACAAAGCGGTCGGGCAGCAGCTCGGGGGGCTGGCCGGCCAGCAGGGCGGCCAATGCCTCGGTCTTGCCGCGCTTGCGCTCCCAGCCGATCCAGCGCTGTTCCGTCTCGCTCCAGCGCCGCTCGCGGTGCAGCAGCAGGAAACGCGGGCGGCCCTCGCAGGCCGTGCCGTGACGCTGGTTCAACGCCTCGATGCCGGCGCGCGCCTGGGCAAGCAGGGCCGCATCTTGCGGCAGGTGCTCGGCCTTGGCATCGCTAAAGTCGCTGAGCAGCGCGAATTGCGCTTCGTCTTCCAGATTGGCCAGGTGGTGGCGCTCCAGCTGGGCGAGCAGGGTCGCAATGCCCTTGGGCCGCGTCAGCATGCAGGGAATGACAACGATGCTGCGCGCCCCGGCCGGAATGCCGTGATGCCAGGTCAGGCGCGGCAGCTGCGCCGGCGCTACCGACTCGCTGATGAGGCGGTTGGCCAGCGCGACCACCGCCTCGCTGGCCGGCAGCAGCGACAGCAGCACGGCGGCCACGACCATGGGCCAGCCGACACCCGGAGGCAGGCCCAGCAGCAGCAGTGTCAGCTCGGCCAGGATCAGCAACCCTGCCAGGCTGGTCAGATAGAGGGCGGCGCGGTGGCGGCGCAGCCCGGCGATGAAGCGCTCGCCGGCGGTAGGCTTGAGGCGCAGTTCGCTCAGCAGGCGTTCGCGGCCGGGGCCGGCCAGCCAGTACAGCGGCGCCCGCTCCTCGGCGTCCTCGGCCCAGGCGGAGTCGTTGCAGAGCAGGCGCAGCACCTGGGCCACGTCGGCCTCGGGCACGTTATGGCGCTCGGTCAACGCCTCGATGGCATGCATGGCCATGTCGCGCGTGGCCTCGTGCTCCTGGCGGTAGACGTCGATGCGGCCCAGGGCGCGCAGCGTCGGGTGCACGGCCTCGAACAATCCAGCCCAGTTGGCCGCGCCGAGGTTGCGCAGGCTGCCAATGGCGTTGCGAATGCTCTGGTGGTCGGCCGCGCTCTCGGCCTGCTCGCTGGCCTGCGCAGCGGCCGGGTCGGGCAGCACCTCGGTCAGCCAGACCTGCACGGCGGCCCAGGACGAGTCATCGGGGTCACGCTGCTCGGCTTGGCCCAGGGCGCGGTCGGTCAGCCGTTCGTGCAGGCGCAGGGCCAGGGCTGTGATGGCGGGGTCGCGCGGCCAGGCTGATTGCCATTGCCGCAGCTGGTTGCGCACCGCTGCCGCGTTCAGCTGCGGCAGCGCCTCGAACAGGTGCTGGGCGGCGCGGCGTGCCAGATGACGCCAGGCGGCGCGCTCGGCCAGCCGGCGCAGGTTCTCCACAAGCACGACGCGCAGTGTGGACGGCAGGGCCCACAGCTCGCGCAATGTCAGCGCCTCGGCCTCGTGGTGGCCGGCCAGGAAGTGGTGCAGCAGGGCCAGGTCCAGCGAGCTGTCGGCGTGGGCTACCCAGGCCCAGGCGACGCCGTAGATGCGTGGCAGGCCCTGCAGCGGCTCGTCGGCCAGCCGTGGCAGGCGCTGGAAGTAGCTGCGTGGCAGGTCGTGCAGCACCTCGTCGAGCTGCTGCTGCACGATGCGGGCGTTGTCCAGCAGCCAGGCGTGGGCGGGGTCGATGTCGGCCTGCAGGCCTTCCTCGGACAGCACGCCCAGCGCGGCGGCCCAGACCTGAAGGTTGCTGCGCAGACGCGGCGAGAAGGGGCGGGGCTGCTGCCGCGGGTCGTCTACCCGCTGCGCGGCGGCCAGGCTGCGGCCATGTTCGGCGAAGCGATCGGCACCGAACTGCACGGCACGCACCGGAGCGGCGGCGGCTTCGGCGCCGCCGGCCAGGCGCAGGAAGGCTTGGGCAGCGCCCGGGGGCGTCAGGTCATGCGGCGGGTGTTGCGGGGGTGCGGACATGGTCCGACTTTGGGTGCCGGCGCGCCGGCGGCACAGCAGCATGGGTCGCGTGTCTCTGTCAGCGCAGTCCTACGTGTCCCCCATGAAAAACGATGGTTCTGCCGCATAGTGGAAAGGTCGCAGCTTTGTCAGCTCGGACAGGCCGTTTTGGGCCGGCCGGCCCAAGTCGGCTCAGGCTTCGCTGCGCAGGCGCGCGGCCAGTTCGACGTAGGCCGGTTCGACGGGCATGGGCCTGGCGTCCGCCAAGTGCGCCCGCAAGACGCGCTTGAGCGTCTCCGGCTGCGGCGTCAGCGGCCCGGCGAAGCGGATGTGCTCGCCGTCGGCGATCAGCAGCGTCGGGAAGGTCTCGATGTCCAGGTTGCCGATGAGTTCGGCCTCATCCTCGATGTCGATCCAACGTACGTGCAGGCCGGCCTGCGGCAGCTCGGCGCAGGCGGCTTCGAAAACTTCTTGGTAGGACTCGCAGGTACGGCACCAGGCGGCGCAAAGGCAGGCGATGTGAAGCGGCATGGGCCAACATGGTGCCATGGCGGGACGACGGGCTGCCGTCGTGCTGGAATTCGACAGACTATGCTGCCCTCAACCCCTGGAGACATCGGATGCACAACAACACGCTCCAACCCGCGTTCCTGAGTTCGCTGATGACAGCCGGAGCGAACCTCGAGTTGTCCTACAACGACCTGGCGCCTCATGCCAACGACAGGATGACGGCGGCGTTGGCGCTGGCCAAGCACGCCCGAGAAACTCAAAGACATGTCAGATTCGTCGGCATCAGTGCGGGCACGTCGGGCATCAAGCACTTGGCCGAGGAAGGTGAGGGTCACGTCACCTTCTCGCTCGTGTATTGATCGTCAGTCGAGCGCAGCCAGGGCCTGGCGCCGCCAGCGCCGGCTTTCGGCCGTTGCCCATTGCGCGAAGGCATGCAGCTCGGACGAGCCTTCCCGGTCGACCCGTCGGCAGAGGTAGAAGCCGCGCCCGGACGACACCCAGCCGCTGAACGGCACGACCAGCTGCCCGGCAGCCAGCTCCCTTTCGATGAGGCAGAGCTGCACGACCGCGATGCCCATGTCGGCGACGACAGCCTCGATCAGTGCGGCGGCCAGGTCGAACCCCGAGCCCAACGAGAGCTGGCCGGCCTGCATGCCCTGGGCCTTGAGCCAGAGCGCCCAGTCGCCGGGATGGGCGCTGTGATGCAGCAGCGGGTGCTGCAGGATGTCCTGCGGCCGGACCAACCGGGCGGCGCGCGCCGGACGGCACACGGGCACCAGTTCACGCCCCAGCAGGTATTGCGCGACGACGCCTTCGGGCCAGTGGCTGTGTGCGCTCAGCTTGGGGTTGATCCAGCAGTCGACGTCATCGCGCTCAAAGCGGTCGTCGTGGCGCCAGCGGCGGAACTCGACCTTGAGCTGTGGATGCTGCGCCTGCAACGCCGGTTGCCGCGGTACCAGCGCATACAACGAGGGCACGGGTGCCAGCGCAGTGACGGGCCGGCCGGGGCCGCCTGCACGGGAACGGCCCGTTCCAGCATGTCCAGCTGCGCGTGGCGGACTTCGACCGCCTGGAGAAGAAGCTGCAGCGCCGCGTGCAGCAGCGGCGCCTGGCTGACGCCAAGGTGCAGCTCAAGTTCGAAGTGCGCCGCCCGCCGCTGGAGGCCACCGACGCGTCACGTGCGCTGGACAAGCGCGCGCAGGCGATCTACGCAGAGCCGGGCCTGACGATGCAGGTGGCCGAAGTCGCCACGGGCGGCGGCACGGACGCCTCCTTCGCGGCGATGCAGGCACGAGGCCCGGTGATCGAAGGCCTGGGCCTCACCGGCTTTGGTGCCCACTCCAACGATGCCGAGTACGTCGACATCCGCTCCATCGCCCCGCGGCTCTACCTGGTGGCGCGACTGATCATGGAGATTTCCGGCGCGAACCCTTGAGCCAGACTGACTGGGAGTGGGAATTTGCGCATCGAGTTCGGCAATTTGGGCGACCCTGACGGGCGGGCCGCTCTGCAGCGGGTGCTGACGGCCGCGGTCGGCATCCGTCCGGCAGCAATGTGCCCAAAGCGGAAATCCGGCGACGCGCAGCAGCGGGCGGGCTGCGACATTCGCAGGCCGAGGCATGAGCGGCAGCAGCCACGAAAACCTGTCATTGAGTGCCGCTGGGCCTGACCGGCAGCTTCTCCCCTGGACCGGTCGCTCGACCGCGGCGCAAGCATCGTGGCGGTACGAGCGACCGCTCTCACCCGCCGCGACAGTCGGATCACGACCCGTTTCGGTCCTACCGCCCGTGCAAATCGGGTCCCGGTAGCAGTCGTTAAGCGCTCAGCTTGAGCAGCGGCTTTGCCGAACGGGTGGCATCGATGATCTGGCCTCCGCGTGGAATGCAGCCATGGCGCTTTCTAGTACGGAAGCCCGTCTTCGTGCAGCACAGGCGGCGGGCCGAACAACGAAATCAAATCATCGATATAGGCTTTAAGGATCTGCGACCCTTGGACGTAGGCGATGTCGGAGAAGGGGCGTACGCACTCCGGATCCTCAAAAAAGTTCTCGATGAATCTTTGGCACTCAAATTCGGCCTTGTCATCTTCAATGTAGAACCACTCAGAACATCCCCCGCTTAGGAACTGTATTCGGGAGGGTCCGAATGCAACGTGTAGACGTCTCTCGAGCGCCCCGGCATCTACCGGACAGTCATGCGGCAGGTAAAAGGCGACTCGGAGAAACAAGAATGGGTCGCCACAACGCAGAGTTGCAAACCGTCTCATCGGGTTGCTTTGCGTCGTCATTCCGATCTTCGCTCTCCCATAGTCTCTGCTGCTTGCCATCACGTAAAGCCAAGAGCCACGCGGCGGCAGCTGATACGCTGAACCTTCAATTTGCATCATCTTCAGATTCCACGAATCATTGCTGGTCTTCATCCAGCGGGTGCCAGCCGACTTTGAGAAGCCTGAATAACAAGAGGCGAAGACCCGACAACGACAACGGTGAGCGTCCTGCTCGCGTAGCGCGCATCAGGCTGGCGCGACGAGGCGCACGCCGCGAAAGGGCTCGCTCTGTTGCAAGGCCGCGCTCCGACGGTCGCCAAGATCAACGAGCGCGTCGAGCACCTGCAGCAGCTTACGGGCCAGAGCAGCCGGCAACGGATGCTGTCGGTCGGCGTGCGCCTGCACCAGCGCCGCGATCCCGGCTGGTACCAAGGAGCCCTTCCAGCCCGCAGGCAGGTGCCCATAGACGATCTGCGCCAGCACTTGGTCGGCGAATGTGTCAGCCGGGTAGGCGGCACCGGAACGTTCGCATAGCGTGACGAACTGGCGAGCGACGTAGGGGTGCCAGCCGGCGACGCGAACCATGCGGTCAACCAGCGACATCGCTTGGCCAAGATCATCCCAGACGCCGTTGGCGAAACGCGTGGCGCCGGGGGCGTGCTCGACTACCACGAACATCAGCGAATCGACTAGGGCCTGTTAACACTAATTGCGTCGAGTCGGGTTCACTGTGACAGTGTCTGCATGGAGATCACAGCAGCGCAATTCAAGTTGATTGAGCACTGTCTGCCACGGCAGCGCGGCAACGTCAGTCTGACGAATCTGCAGGTGCTCAATGCCATCCTGTACGTCGCTGAGCACGGCTGCAAATGGCGCGGCCTGCCCAAGCGTTTCGGCAACTGGCACACGATCTACACGCGGATGAGCCGATGGGCGAAGTCGGGCGTGCTGGATCGAGCCTTCGAGCAGCTCCAGCAGGCGCAGGTGGTGCAGATCAAGATCGAGGCCGTGTCGCTGGACAGCACCAGCGTGAAGGTGCATCCGGACGGCACTGGTGCGCCAAAAAAAACGGTCCGCAGGCTATCGGCAAATCCCGTGGCGGGTGGAACACCAAGATCCACCTCCTCGCCGCGGACGCGCGCACGGCCATAACCTTCTCGCTCTCGCCTGGACAAGCGCACGACGCGCCAGAAGGTCGCGAGTTGCTCAAGCGGCTCGGGCCGCCCAATCGGCCCTTGCACTTGCTCATGGACCGTGCCTATGAAGGCAACGAGACCCGCCAACTGGCCCTTGACTTGGGCTTCATTCCCGTCGTACCGCCGTTGCGCACGCGCATCCAGCCTTGGGAATACGACCGCGAGATGTACAAGCGTCGCAATGAGGTCGAGCGCCTGTTCCGCAGGCTCAAGGGCTATCGCCGCATCTTCTCCAGATTCGAGAAGCTCGACGTCATGTTCATCGCCTTCATCTGCTTCGCACTCATCGCAGATGGCCTGCGGTAGTGTTAACAGGCCCTAGCTTCGGCAGGTCGAAGCCGCCCATGCGCCCGTCGTTGTAGGGCGAACGGCGCAGGTCATCATTCTCCAACGTTCGATCGAGCACGGCCTGCAGCAGGTACAGGGTGTCTTCGCGGACCTCCGGCGCATCGAGGACTTCGCCGCAGACCAACGACACAGTGAGCGGCGCGAGCAGCCGCATCGCGATCTCGTCAGGCTGCGCAAGGATCGGCCGCAGCAACCTCTGCAAGATCTCGTCGACCGGAAGATGGGGGGCAACGCTTGCCACCATCCGACCCAGCTGCTCCTCCCATTCGTACAGGTTTGCATCGCCACGCTCGCGGCCCCGACGCCGCTCTTTTCGCCACACCGGGTTGATCGTGCCGAGCGTCCAGCCGATATACGCCTCGAGGGCGTCGACAAAGTGCGCACGGCCAGCGCTCGCCATGACCACCGCCACTGGGACTCTCTGCAAGACGTTCGCGGCGTACCGGCCGTCCCACAGATCATCGGTGCTCTGCCACCCTTCGTCTTCTTCCCCGTCGAGAGTCTGCGGATTCTCAGCGTCCGGCGCGGCCCGCACCCACGAAGGCCGTGGGCGCACCCAGGCAGGCAGCGGCCCTTGCGCACGGTACTCGTCGAGTGCCGCGGCCATCGTCGCGGCACGGTGGTCCGATTCCACCTGCCGCCGTGCCTCGGTGTCTAGCCGGTGCATCTCTCGCCTGCTTACGAGCTGTGCCAAACGCAACCCCAGGTTCAGGCCACACCAGGCGAACCGCGCGTCGCGCTGCCAGCAGCCAGCGACGCCAGACAGCGCAACGAACGAAACCGCATCGAGTGGGTGCGCAATCAAGCGATAGAGCGCTTCGCGGTCGGCAGGATACTCGCGGGCCGATCGGATACGCGCGGCCAACGCATGCGCCACGAAGATCTTCGGGTGCCAAGGGATCACAGATCCAGAAAACGTGTCGTCGGAGATCTCGTCCTGCGTGACGCGGAAGCTTTCGATGATGGCATCGGCCCAGGCCTCATGCCCGCTCGCATCGGCGAAACAAATCACTGCCGCTGCCGTTCCCGCAATCGCGCCTTCCGTCAACTCACTGCCAGGCATCGGCGACATCGACCTCCCAGCAGCAGCCGCATCAGCCATCTCTTTCGCACGCCCGATGGCGTCGTCCACCGAGAAGCGCGGCGCCCATTGGCGCAACGTGAAGCACTTATCAACCCACAGCCACAGCTCCATCTCGCGCGCCGCCTGCGCATGGCGGTGCAGGGCCGCTTGCACCTCGGGAGCTTCGTGTCGCGGACTGCTCATCGATATCTGGACCACATCACTGCGGCCGGGGATCGGAGCTGCGGTGTAGTTCTCGGCGTGGCCCAACTCCGACCATAGTTCGGCGGTGCGGCGGAGCTCGGCCACATGTTCTGGGTTCTGCGCCTCTTCCTGATAGGCGAATTCCAGCTTGTTCGGGAAGTCGTCGAGAGCGGCGCGGCACGCCTCCCGCAAGGCCGTGTCGCCTCCGAGGACGAAGAGCGGTACCAGGTCGCGCAGTTCCAAGCGGCGCGACGTCATCTGGCTGCTGTCGGCGACTGCTTGACGGTGCACCGCGTCGACGCTTGCGTTGTCGAAGCCCATCAGCCCCGCGCTTTGCAGTTGGTGCTCTTGGACCTGGCGCTGCAGGTCGATCCGCCACAGGCGCGGGCTGCGCAGCAGCGCCAAGGTCGTTGGCGAAACTTGCTTGGCCCGCAAGGCGAGGTGCACCGCAATCCCCACGATGCCGATGCTCGTGTGCCCTTCCAGCAGCTGTTGCAGTACTTCGTCCAACGGGCGTCCGGCATCGAGCTGCGCGATGCCCCAGTGCTCCAGCGTCATGAGGGCGCACTCCACGACCTGCGGCCCGCCATGGCCGCGGAACCAGAAGTAGTGCCGGTTGTCGCCCCAGAACTCCTGTTGCCCCCACGGAAACACGAATACGAGCGGCATCGGTGTCGCGCTGCCATGCCAGTGCCCATGCAACTGACGCCACGCCGTGGTGGCGTGGTTCGTCACGTCGCGGATCAGCGCTAGCGCCGTCGCTGGATCGCGCATGAGCAGCGAGTGGAACGGTTCGCGGAGAGGCGAGGCGGGGAAGAAGCCCTGATGGTCGCCGCCGATCGACAGCCGGTCCCAATCGTGGTGGGAGAACGAGTGGTGCATGATCGACGTGCTCGAAAGCGCGAGCTTGTCCCACCGCGATCTCTTCTCCGGCGGGACGGCCTCGGCTTCCCTGCGCCGGCGACCCTCTTCACGCGCTTCGCGACGCCACCGTGCCGATATGTCGTCCGGCAGCTCCATCATGAACCAGCGCTTAGCGACCCTCGCGAGCAGCGCAGCATGCGTCTGCGCCAGCACCGGCGCGTAGGTCATGAGCTCGCGGAACGCGCCATCGGACCAGCGCTCGATTGTCTCGACCTTCGCGAGATAGGCGTTTACCACATCAGGATAAGCGCGCGCTGCGCGGAGCACCAACGCACGGAGCTCCGTCTCCAGCTGCGTCGGCACCCGCGGGCGCGGCGTGCCATCGTTTTCAGGCGTGGCGTATCGAAACCGGTGGTCCACATGCTCGTCCTCGATCGCGTGCAACCACGTTGCGCACCGGGCTACGATGCGCTGCGACACTGCGTTGGGGTAGTCCGCGAGAGCGACCTGCCAGGTTTCGAACAGCGTGACGAGATCCCGCAACTGTGCGTCAGGAATCGACTCGACCTGTTCGATCGCCCATGTGAGCAGGCGGCGCCACGCCGCGAAGTCGGAAGGCCAGCCCAGCGAGTCCGCGATACGGATACGCGCGGCGGCATCCAGATCGCCGCCCAGGACTCCGGAGAGCACCATGGGGTTGGGTGTCGTCTTCTCTGCCTGCATCCACACCAGGAGCTTTCCGAAAAGCCGGTGGCCGTTCGACGCCAAAGACGCAGCGAACATGTCGGCGTGCTCAGCGAAGCGTGGGCTGAACACGGGCGCCACGAGCCAAGCGCGCAGCCACTGCGGCCGCACCTGAGCCCGCTCGAGCGCATGGAGCTCGCGCGGCCACTGGTCAGGGAGCGGATAAGTCGCCTGCGACAGCAGCTCCACCACGCGCGCCAATGCGGGCGGTTCCCCGGCCGCAGTTAGGGCCGCGATCCAGTCGTCACCCTGATCTAGCAGCAGGTGAAGGAACGACCACTCGAAGAAAATATCGTGACTGAACTGGGCGGTATGACCCGTGCGCACTTGCTGCACCAGGCCATCCTCCTCCAGCGCCGGGAGCACGTCCTGCGTTGCAGTCGACAGGTCGCGGATGCGGACATTGCGACCCAGGTCGGGCGCGCTGCGGTGAGCCAGCTCGATAAGCCCCCGCTGCCGCGCCAGGGCCTGGGGCGCGTGGGCGTCGTAGCCGCCCCGCGTCCACCAGGCCTCCACGAGGTCCACCTCCGACTGAGGCGCGAACCCGGAGGGGTACGCTGCCCGAGAGAACCCCCGTGCCAGCACCGCCGCGAAGAACGGGCGGCGTGCCAGTGTGCGCACGCGCTCGTTTCCGCCAGTCAGGAGCGGCCGCAGCGCCGGCAGCGAATCCGCGAGTGAGCTGGCCTCTTCGTCCGTCAAGTTCTCCACATCGACATAGCCCACGCCGCCGCTAGCGAGCAGCGCAGCAGGCACCCAGTTGCGCAGGGGCTCGATGCCGGCGTCGCGCGCGGTGGCGACCACGCGCCAGTCGGAAAGCGCCGGGTTCGTCAGAAGCTGGCCGAGCAAGTCGGTCACGATCGCGCGCTGTTCCGGCGCGATGCGGTCGAGGCCATCGATCAGGACCGTGGCATGACCGGTTGCCGCGACCTCCACGAGCAGCGGCTCGATCGATATCGTCGCTAAGCCCATCGCGCGGGCATGTTCTGACCAGCTGCGGCCAGAGAGCCGGTTGGCGGTGAGGAACAACGTGGTGCCATCGGCGGCCAGCTCTTGCACCACGTCGCGCAGCAGCACCGTCTTGCCGGTGCCGGGCAGGCCTTTGATCAGCGTCAGGCGGTGGGCCGCCATCTGAGCGCCAAGCTGGTCGCGCAGCACCTGGCGCGTGAGGTGCGTCCCTCCGATGTCGTCGACCTGCTGGTCGAGCCAGTGGCGAGTGTTGTCGCGCAGCGTCTGCATGTCGCCGGCGAACGCAGGCGCCCCCGTGAAGCGCCAGCCAGCCAGCGCGCGCACGAGCGATGCGCGGGTGTGCACTGCGCTCCGCCCCGCCCCATCGCGAGCGACCTGGCGCAGCAAATCCCATAAGTCGCCGGCACGCATCACTTGCTGCGGCGCCAGCGCGCGCTGCAGGCTGACGATTGCCTCCGCTTCGTGCGTCGATCCGGCGTGGGGGGGGTCAAACCGGATCAGCACCAAATGCGCGAGCAGGCGGTGCAGCTGTTCGTCGGACAGGGGCGTTCCTGTGTCCTGTGCAGCCATTCGAACCGCGTCGGTCACAGCGCGGTGACTGGTCGAGGCGTTCCCGCCGTCGACAAACCGTTGCATGAAGGCCGCAGTCGTGTCGGAAGCCCGAGCCCATTCGCACACGGTCGTGAAAGCTCGAGACGTCTCTTCCGCCACTGACCCCGTGACTGCTCCAACGCGGTCCACGTTCTCGCGAAAGTCCAGCTTCTGCAACGTCTGCCAGCTGCGTTGAATCACTTCTCGGAAGTCGCTGTTGGTCGCCGCGTCCGAGATGGTGAGTGAACGCTTGACCTGCAGCGACAGCCGCATGACGGCTCCATCGGCCAGGGAGGCGGCATCGACGATCACGTCGTCGAGCGGTTCGCCGAAGTCGGCCTGCTGCTGGGCAACCCGCTGCACGATCCTTCCGTCGAGGCCCGCCGCCGTCGTGCCGCTGATCATCGCCGCGAGGTACTGCGCCGCGACCGCGTCTTCGTAGGTGAATCCGGCGCCGCCGGTGAGTTCAGGCGAAGTCATGCTTTATCCGTGAGTCTCGTCTGATTGTCATCGCCTCGCCAGCAACGCTTCCTCGAGTCGCACCGCGCCATGTGGCTAACTCCTGCCGCGCCTCAGTCGCTCCGAATGCTGCCATCCAGCGTGTGCCCACCGCTCCGGGGCCTCCTTCGGGTGGCTCTGCATGGGTCCGATCGGCTCGCGCCAGCGGCAGCTTTGGGGCGACGAGCCCATGGCCGCGAGCGTCGCTGATGGGTCGATAGCGCCAGCTCGAAGCCGTTCAGAGCTGCCGTTGACCGACGTGCGGCGTTGGACCTCTGGCGTCGCTGGGACGAGTTCCACCGAGCGGCAGGTCCTGGATGGCAGTCACTCGGCCCGCGGGGTGGCGAATGGCCGGTAACGGCGGCCGCGCCCGTCGAATCGCCAAAACTGGAAGTCGGCAGCCAGCCCAGAACCGCGGACCGGCGGATTTCCGCTATGGGCACATTGTTGCCGGACGGATGCCGACCGCGGCCGTCAGCACGCAGCCTGCAGCAGTCATCGGCTTGGCCGAGCTTGCAACCTGCCAGCTATGCCGCTGGAGGATGGCCGACGATCTGCCGCAGCACCCGCTCCTCCAGCTCCGCAAACCCCGCCGCCATGCGCGAGCGCGGTCGCGGCAGGGCCACGGTCGCATCGAGCGTGATGCCGCCGCGGTCGATCAGCAGCACGCGGTCGGCTAGGGCCGCGGCCTCGGCGACGTCGTGCGTGACGAGCAAGGCCGTGAAGCCGTGATGGCGCCAGAGCTGCTCTATGAGGCGATGCATCTCCAGCCGCGTCAACGCGTCCAGCGCGCCCAGCGGCTCGTCAAGCAGCAGCAGGCGAGGGCGGTGCACGAGAGCGCGGGCGAGGGCCACGCGCTGGCGCTGGCCGCCTGACAGCGTCGCCGGCCAGTCGCTGCCGCGGCCGGCGAGGCCGACCTGGGACAGCGCCTCCATCGCGCGGTCCCAGGCATCGGGGCCGGCCAGGCCGAGTGCGACGTTGTCGACAACGCGCTTCCAGGGCAGCAGGCGGGCGTCCTGGAACATCAGCCGGCGTTCGCCCGCCGTGCCCGCTTCGACGAGGCCGGCGCTCGGCGAGTCCAGCCCGGCGATGAGGCGCAGCAGCGTGCTCTTGCCACAGCCGCTGCGGCCTACCAGGGCGACGAATTCGCCGGGGGCGACCGTCAGGTCCAGGTCCTGCAGCACGTGGCGCGTGCCGAAGGATTTGGCAACGCCGCGCAACTGCAGCGCCAGGCCGCCTGAGGTGTCGCGCGGCGGCGTGTCGGCAACCCAGGGCTCGCGCGGCAGCACAGGCGTGTCGAATTCAGTCAGCCACATGATCAGTTCCCCTCGGCGGCATAGCCGCGGTGCCAGGGCAGCCAGGCCTTCTCCAGCCCGCGCGCGACGACGTCGGCCAGCTTGCCCAGCACGGCGTAGAGCAGGATGCCGACCAGCACGACATCGGTCTGCAGGAATTCGCGCGCATTCATCGTCAGGTAGCCAATACCGGCCTGGGCCGACAGCGTCTCCGCCACGATCAGCAGCACCCACATCAGCCCCAGCGAGAAGCGCAGCCCGACCAGGATGGACGGCAGCGCGCCGGGCAGGATGACCTGCCGGTACAGCTGGAAGCCCGACAGGCCGTAGCTGCGCGCCATCTCGATGAGGTCGCGGTCGACGTTTCGGATGCCGTGGAAGGTGTTCAGGTAGACCGGGAAAAACACACCCACCGCAACCAGCACCAGCTTGGCGGCCTCGTCGATGCCGAACCACAGGATGACCAGCGGGATCAGTGCCAGCGCGGGGATGTTGCGCACCATCTGCAGCGTCGTGTCCAGCAGCGTCTCGGCCGCGCGCCAGGTGCCGGTCAGCAGGCCCAGCAACAGGCCGAGGCCGCCGCCGATGGCCAGCGCCGAGAAGGCCCGCGCCGTGCTGACGGCGACGTGATGCGCCAATTCGCCCGAGCGCAGCAGCTGCCAGAAGGCGGCCAGCACCGCGGCGGGCTCGGGCAGGATGCGCGCGGACAGCACACCGCTGCGCGAGGCGATCTCCCAGGCGACGAGGAGAGCTGCGGGCAGCAGCCAGGGGATGAGGCGGCGCAACATCGGTTCAGCTCGCGGAAACGGCCTTGGGCACGTAGCTGTTGGCCACGACTTCGCCGAACGGGCCGGTCAGCACGGGCGCGGTGAGCTTCTCGCGCACGCCCAGCGGCAGCAGCGGGAACACCAGTTCCGCAAAGCGGTGGGCCTCGTCCAGATGCGGATAGCCGCTGAGGATGAAGTACTCCAGGCCGATGTTCGAGTATTCCTTGATGCGGTCCGCCACCTGCTGCGGGCTGCCCACCAGGGCCGTGCCCGCGCCGCCGCGCACCAGGCCCACCCCGGCCCACAGATTCGGCGCGATCTCCAGCCCCTGGCGCACATCGGCCTTGTTGAACTGGCCGCCGTGCAGTTCGGCCATGCGGCGCTGGCCGACCGAGTCCATGCTCTTGAAGCGCGCCTGGGCCGCGGCCACGGTGGCTTCGTCCAGCTCGGACAGCAGCTCGCCGGCGGCGCGCCAGGCTTCATCTTCGGTCTCGCGCACGATGACATGCAGGCGGATGCCGTAGTGCAGGCGGCGGCCTCGTGCCGCAGCGCGCTCGCGCACATCGGCGAGTTTTTTCTCGACCTCGGCCGGCGGTTCGCCCCAGGTCAGGTACGTGTCGACCTGCTCCGCAGCCAGGTCGTGCGCCGGGCCTGAGGAGCCGCCGAAGAACACCGGCGGGTAGGGCTTGTTGATGGGCGGGTAGAGCACCTTGCCGCCCTTGACGCTGAGATGCTCACCATCCAGGTCCAGCGGCTCGCCGGTGTGCGAGCGGGCCAGCAGTTCGCGCCAGATGCGGATGAACTCGGCGCTCTGCTCGTAGCGCGCCGCGTGATCGAGGAACTGCCCGTCGCCGGCCAGCTCGTCGGGGTCGCCGCCGGTGACGAGGTTGACGAGCAGGCGGCCGCCCGAGAGGCGGTCCAGCGTGGCGGCCATGCGGGCGCTCTGCGACGGCGCGACGAGGCCGGGCCGCAGCGCGACAAGGAACTTCAGGTGCTTGGTGGCGTCGATGAGGCTGGCCGCGACGATCCAGGAGTCTTCGCAGCTGCGGCCGGTGGGCAGCAGCACACCCTCGTAGCCGAGGCTGTCGGCGGCAATGGCGATCTGCTTGAAGTAGGCATGGTCGGCCACGCGGGCGCCGCGCGAGCTGCCGAGGTAGCGGCTGTCGCCGTGGGTGGGGATGAACCAGAAGATCTTCATGCTTTCACCTGTGCAATGGCATCGGCAACGCGGATGGAGCGGGGAATCAGCGCGAGCTCGGCGAAGGCGTCGGCCACCTGTTGCTGCTCGCGGACCAGGTCGGGTGTCAGCGGACCGACGGGCGCGGCACCGCGGCGCTCGACCATGCGCTGCACGATGGCCGCGGGCAGGCCGGCGAATTCGGCGTAGCGCTGTACGGCGTCCTCGCGATCGGTGCGCACGCGCGTGTCTGTGTCCGTCAGGGCCTGGAACAGCGTCTTCACCAGGGCCGGCTGCTGGCTCAGCGCGCGCGACGCCAGGTAGAAGGTGTTGTTGCTCGTCAGGCCTCGGCTGGTGGCCAGCGCGCGCAGCTCGCCGCTGATCTCGGCGGCGGCGTAATAAGGGTCCCAGACGGCCCAGGCGTCCACCGAGCCGCGCTCGAAGGCGGCGCGCGCGTCGGCCGGTGGCAGGTACATGGGCTGGATGTCGGCCCAGGTCAAGCCCGCCTTCTTCACAGCCTGCACGGTCAGGAAGTGGGCGCTGCTGCCCTTTTGCAGTGCCACCCGGCGGCCCTTCAGGTCTGCGAGCTTCTTCAGCGCCGAATCGGGCTTGACGAGGACGGCCGAGCTGTCCGGCTTGGGCGGCTCGGCGCCGACGTAGACGACGTCCTTGCCCGCGGCCTGCGCGAACACCGGTGGCGCGTCGCCCGTGGCGCCGAGGTCGACGCTGCCCAATGCCAGGGCCTCCAGCAACTGCGGGCCGGCGGGGAACTCGGTCCACTGGATGCGGGTGCCAGGCAGGCGCTGTTCCAGCAGGCCGTAGCTCTTCAGCAGCGCGAGGTTGAGCGAGCCCTTCTGGAAGCCAATCCGAAGTTGCTGGGGAGCGTCCGCCTTGGCGCGCGTCCAGACCGCGGCCGTCGTGGCCAGAATGGCGATGGCTGCGCGCCGGGTGGCATTGGCGCTCATCGCACGGCCTCCGCAACGGTGGTGGTGGGCAACGCGTCGGCGACGCGAATGGGCTTGGGAATCAGGCCGAGGGCGTGGAAGGCATCGGCGATCTTCTGCTGCTCGGCGGCGACGGCGGCGGTCAGCGGCTTCACGCCGAACTGGTAGCGCGTCAGGCTCTTCTCGACGACCTCGGGCTCCAGCCCCTGCAGCGGCGCGATGACGGCCGCCGCGGCCTTGACGTTGGCCTTCACATGGGCGGCCTGGGCCTGATTGTCGTCGAACAGTGCCTGGATGACCTGCGGGTGCTGCTGTGCGAAGCCGCGCTCGGCCAGGTAATAGGCGTAGTTGTTGACCAGGCCGCGGCCGTCCTGCAACAGGCGCGCACCGCTCTGCTTCTCGACGGCGGCGAGGAAGGGGTCCCAGATCACCCAGGCATCCACCGCACCTCGCTCGAAGGCGGCGCGTGCATCGGCCGGCGGCAGGTAGACGGGCTGTACGTCGCTGTACTTCAGGCCCTGCTTCTCCAGCGCCTTCACGAGCAGGTAGTGCACGTTGCTGCCCTTGTTCAGCGCGATCTTCCTGCCCTTCAGGTCGGCCAGCGTCTTGATGGCGGAGTCCTTGGGCACGACGATGGCCTCGGCCTCGGGCGCGGCCGGGTCGAAGCCGATGTAGACGAAGCGGGCACCGGCGGCCTGCGCAAAGATGGGCGGCGCCTCGCCGACAAAGCCCACGTCGACGGCGCCGACGTTCAGGCCTTCGAGCAGTTGCGGGCCGGCGGGGAACTCCACCCACTTGACGGTCACTCCCAGGGGAGCGAGCTTCTTCTCGAGCGAGCCCGAGGACTTCTGCAGCGTCAACAGGCTGGCGGATTTCTGGAAGCCGATGCGCAACGTTGTCTGGGCGGAGGCGTGCAGGCTGGAGGCCGCGATCAGCAGTGGCGCGGTCCAGCGAAGGAGGGAGCGGAAGAGCATCTGATGTCCTGTGAAAAGAATCCCGGCGCTCGGGCACACCCGATCAGCGCCCGAGCGCCGGGATGAAGTCGCCGGTCCCGTGCGGGAGGCGAGGAGACAAGCGGTGGTGAAGCTGGCCTTGCGGCGTCAACAGCTGAGTGCGGGCTCCGGCAAGCTCCGCATTCGCGGAGCCAGCGGAGCAAGGGCACGGTCCAGCCGTGCAATCAGATCGGGCTCCGGCACGAAGCCGCCGGCTTCATGACGGCGCAATTGAGCGTCAGTGGCGAACACGCCGTCCAGCACGTGGCGGGCGCCCAGGGCCGACAGCACGGGCTTGAGGGCGTAGTCCAGTGCCAGGAAATGAGCCGCACTGCCACCCGTGGCCAGTGGCAGCACGACCTTGCCGCGCAGCGCGTCAGGCGGCAGCAGATCGAGGAAGACCTTGAGCAGGCCGCTGTAGGCCGCCTTGTAGATGGGCGTGCCGACGACGATGAGGTCGGCCTGCTCGATGGCCTGCACGGCGGCGGCTATGGCCTGGTCCTGCACGTCCGCCGTCAACAGCGCTGCGGCGGGCAGCTGGCGCACCAGGATGTCGTCGTGACGTGTGGCGCGGCATTCCAGGCGCGTCAGCGCAAATTGCGTGAGCCAGGCGGAGCGCGAACGTTCGCTGGGGCTGGCTGAGAGGCTGGTGATGTGCATGGCGGCCGGTATCGGTTGATGCCTTGCACGATAGGGAATCCGCCTTCCTCTCGGAACGAAGGAAAGCGGGGATGCTTATTCGCAGAGCGTTGGCGCGCGTTTGGCCGGCGCGCCGGGCACGACGGTTGCCGTGACCTTGTGGCCTGCCAATATCGAAGGAACAGCCGTGAACACCAACCCCCTGCGCCACGTGGGCCAGACCGCGAGCCCGACAGAAGCCGCACAGACACCCGACGAGCAGGCAGGCGACGCCGGCTCCGAGGCCCGCCAGCAGAACCAGACCGACGGGACCGCCGGCACGCTGGGCCAGCATCCGGTACCGAAGCAGCCGCCGCAGAAGGATTCGGCGGCTGCCGCACCGGCCGGGCCGGCCCCGGGCGGCAAGCCGATCCGCGACCTGAAACCGGGCGAGCCGCCGCCGGAGTCGAGCGCCGGGTCCTGAAGGCCGGCGCGCTGCGCTGGCACGTCGCCTGCCCCGTCGTGCCATCGACAAGCTTCGGAGCCATCACGATGTCCGACGACAGAGCCCAGCGCGGCGGCCAGGACCGCGACCGCATCGACGTCCGTGAGGACCATGAACTGCGCCACTGGTCGAAGAAATTCGACGTGACGCCCGAGCAGATCAAGGAGGCGGTTGACGCCGTCGGCACGCGGGCGTCAGAGGTCGAGCTGTACCTGAAGGGCAGCCGCGCCTCCAGCAACGCCGACCAGGAGGCTCGCGGCGGCCCCTAGCCGGCGCGATGCGGCGACGGGTCGAGCGTGGCCATCACCTTGGCGAGCTGGCGCTGCCGGGCCGCTTCGCCGCGCGCTGTCAGCAGCTTCAGGATCAGGGCGTACTGCTGTGTCCGGCCGAGGGCCTCGAACGCCCGGGCCGCGGGCGCATGGCCGGCCAGCGCGGCCGCGAGGTCGGGGGGCATGACGGCGTGGCGCTGGGGCGCGTAGGCGGCATCCCAGCGCCCGTCGGCCCGGGCCGCGTCGACCTCGGCCTGGCCGGCGGGCCGCATCCGCCCGGCGGCGGTGAGCACCGCCACCTTGTCCACATTGACCTGCGACCAGCGGCTGCCCGCGCGGCGAGGCACGTACTTCTGCAGGTAGTGGTGCTCGTCCAGCGACCGGCGCTGGCCGGAGATCCAGCCGAAGCACAAGCCCACGTCGACCGCCTCGTCGCTCGTCAGCGACGGCAGGCCCGACCCTTTCTTGGCGATCTTGAGCCAGACGCCTGCCTGGAGATCGACATGCGCTTCCAGCCAGGCCTCGAATTCAACGGCGTCGCGAAAGGCGATCACCGGTGCTTCAACCACGACTGCCGCTCACAGCCGCTCCCGCAGCACGAGCACGACGCTGCGGTGCTCGGTGCCGCGACGCATGCCCAGCGCGATGCGCTCGCCGTCCGCCCGGGTGCGCAGCAGCGCGCGTGTCGCGGACAGGTCGTCGGCCCGCACCGCCCGGGCGTCGAGAGTGAGGAGCCGGTCGCCGACGGCGATCCCTGCCGCCTCCGCCGGGCCGCCGGGGGAGACGTGGGCCACGACGAAGCCCTCGTCGGCCGCGTTGAGCCACATGCCCGAGCGATCGAAGCGGCCCGCGTCGACAGGCGGCGGGACGATGGGCTTGAGGTACATGCGCTGGCGCGAGTAGTCAAAGCTTGTCACGAAGCGCTTGAGCAGCCCGCTGCCGATGTTGCCGTCGAAGTTGGCGTCGCTGAAGGAGCCCGCCTTGGCGCCCGACAGCGCCGCCACCGGTGCGGTGATGTTGACCGGCCCGATCGACAGCGACGGCAGCCGCACGACCTCCGACATCGACGGGCCGCCGACGCCCCAGCCGGTCATGGCGGTGATGGCGCCGGGGAAACGCTCCCGCAGTCGGTGGGCGGCGACGAAGGGGCTCGTCAGGTCCACCTCGCTGCGCGAGCCGGTGTCGATGTCGAACAGCGCCGGGATGTCGCCCACGCGGCCTTCGACCTGCGGCAGGTGGTCGTAGAACATGAAGGGGATGGCCGTGCCCGCGTCCTTGGCGTCGAAGGCGTCGAAGCGGCTGAACGTCAACGTGTTGTGCTGGTAGTCAATGCGCAGCGCCAGGCGGCGCAGCAGCTCGAAGCCGACCATGCCGTCGACCTTGATGCCTTCGACCGCCGGGTCGTAGATGTCCATGGTGATCGCAGTCTGGTCGTGCATGCGGACCGGGCCGAGCGCGATCTCGCGCACCTTCGCATAGCCGCTGGTCGTCGTCTTCTCGCCGGCACCCGCGGACGGTGAGGCGCCCTGGGCGTCGAGGCCTGCCTCGGCCACTACCCGGGACGAAAGGATGGTGTGGCCACCCGTGTCGACGATGAAGGTGTAGGGGCCGTGGCCGTTGACGTTCGCCTCGACGTAGATGTGGTTGTTCAGCAGCCGGAACGGCACGGTGGCTGCGCTCGCGCCGTCGGCCAGGGTGACGCCCTGCGGCGGGTCGGCCGGCATGGCGTAAGCGGTGCGGGGCCGGCGCGGTGAGGAGCTGACGTCGAGCAGGCGCATCGTCGCCAGGCCGGACTCACCGGTGCCGCCGTCGATGACGACGCGGCCAGCCACCTGCGCGCCGCCCTGACGGACGTAGTCGTCGTAGCTCGTGCGGGTGTCGAAGAACATCTGGCGCTCGGCGATGCGGGCGAGCAGCCCGCTGCCGGCGTCGAACCAGGCGTCAAAACGCAAGCCGCCGCGAGGCGTCACGGCGAGGTGCTCCAGCGCGCGGCCGTCCAGCGTCTCGCGGCCCAGCGCCTCGATGCGGGCGCCGCCGCGATCCGGGCGCCACCACAGGTTGGCCAGTCGGTAGGCTTCGTTAATCGCCAGGCGCACCCGGTCGCCGCCCTGCTGGGGCGTGCAGGCGCCCGAGATGTCGCGTATCCAGGGCATGCGGCCGTCGAAGCCGTTCGCCACCGTGATCGGGCCGAGTTCACTGTCCGTGACGAAGGCGCCGCTGGCTGTGTCGAAGCGCGTGGTGACGGTGCCGGCCAGCCCCTGGCCCGAATAGGCGTAGCGCAACGCCAGGCTGCCCGACTTGGCGGTTTGGCCCGTCGCAGCCCGGTGCGCGGCAAGCACCTCCTGTGCGGTGGCCGCACCCGACGCGCAGGGCAGGGCCAGCAGGGCGGCGGCCATCCACCAGGTGCGCCAACTTGAAAACATGGTCATGCAGGCATCCCTCAGAATCAGGCCAGTTTGTGGCCGATCGCACCGCCCGTCTTGAACCGAATTCACCTGCCCGAAAGCGCACCCGGCGCCACCTGCCGCCCGCTGACCGCCGGGCCGATGCGCCATCCGCCGCTTGAGCGGCTGGGCCGGCACCGGCATGACGAAGCCTTCATTGCGCTGGTGCTTGCCGGCAGCTATGTCGAGGCGGGCGACACGGGGCGGCACCACTTGCGGGCGGGGGATGTACTCGCCCACCGCCGCTGGGAGTACCACCTGGATGAAGTGGCCGGCAGCGGCGCCCAGGTGCTGATACTGCCTTTACCTGCGGCCTGGGGAGGCGCCGTCCACGCCACCGCCAGCGATCCGGACGCGGTGGTCAGGCTGGCGGAGCGGGACGTACCTGCGGCGCTGGACCTGCTGACTGCCAGCCTGGTGGAGGCACCGATTCCCCCCTCCGACTGGCCCGATCTGCTGGCGGCACGGCTGCGCCAGGATCCCGATGCGCTGGTCGCTTCATGGGCGTGCGAACTCGGCCTGCACCCAGGCAGCCTGGCGCGTGGCTTTCGCCAGGTCTTCGGCGTGACGCCGGCAGCTTACCGCCTGTTCCAGCGCACCCATCGCGCCCTCGGCCACATCGCCCGGGGCGACGCCGGCCTGGCGGCCGTGGCGGCCCAGTGCGGCTTTGCCGACCAGGCCCACATGAGCCGCGCCATCCGCCGCATGACCGGGCTGGCGCCCTCACAGCTGCTCGGCGCCCTCAGTGGCAAGGGCGACCGGCCAACGGGATGACGTCTTGCTGGCTCAGCGCACGCCCTGCAGCGCGGCGCCACGGGCCCGGACGACGGGCCAGTTCGCGACGATCTTGGTGGGAGTCAGCTGGACCTCGCCCTTTTCCTCGGCCGCCAGCACGGCCTCCTCGGATTTGAGCGTGTGCGGTGTGACGCCGGGCTTCCAGCGCA
This sequence comes from Pelomonas sp. Root1217, assembly GCF_001425705.1. Lineage (GTDB taxonomy): Bacteria > Pseudomonadota > Gammaproteobacteria > Burkholderiales > Burkholderiaceae_C > Pelomonas. Next base: position 251,133 of record NZ_LMDC01000001.1, read on the forward strand.
CCATGACCAGCACCCACAGCGGGCTGTAGGTCGCGTCCGCATTGGCGCCGCCCACGGGCCGCGGGATCGAGGGCAATACGGTGGCCTGCTCGTCGCCCGGGAACTTGTAGGCCTTCTCGACGGGCATGCCGGGCTTGAGCGTCTGGGCCAGGGCGGGCACGTAGTTGATGCCCTGCTTCTTGGCGATGCCCGGGTCGGAGATGTCCGTGCTGACGTAATGCACGATCTCGCCCTCGAACCACGCTTCCTTCAGGGGCAGGGTGACTTCGTCGGCTGCCCAGCTGGTGGCAGCGCCCAGCAGCAGGGCAGCACTCAGTGCACGGATGACGGGTTTAGGCATTGCGGTTTCTCGTAGAAGGCGAGACGCGATTCTTGCGCACTGGCGGCAGCTCTGATCGAGCGCCTGGACCTCAAGAATGCCGGACGATCTCAACACCCACGTTGACGAGGATCAGTTGCCCACCCATCAAGCGGCGGATTTCGCATTGAGCCGCCTGTCATCGATGCCCGGCGGCCCGGGCAGCCAGCTGTGTCTGCAGCTGCGTTGATACAGCCGAGTGAACTCGCGCCCCTTCTGTGCCTTTGCAACAGCGTGGGCGGTGCCTATCGTGATTCATCGCTTTCGAGCCTCACGAAGGAGCACCCATGCAACGTACCGTCACCTTGTTCCCAAAATCTGCCGTCACCGGTTCGACGTCGCGCTTGGGCGCATGGCTGCTGACCCTGCGGGACGCGTTCACACGGGATGACGACGAGCGCCTTCTCTGCGAAGCCCGGGATCTCGCCGATCTGGAAAGACGGCTGCGACGCCTGGAACAGGGCCGCACAGAACGCTTTGGCCCGCTTCCTGGCGTTTTGTGAGGCCGCATTGCCAGGTCGAGCCTTCGTGGTCCCTCCGACAGGGACCGAAGATCGGCCGCTAACCCGCATGGCTACTAGCGATGCGATCCAGGCTGGTCGGCTTGTTCCCCTATTTGTTCCCCTACCTTGGAGGCGCTAGCCCCTCGGTGGCGCTGCGATCAATGCTCGTACAGGGAAAAGGCGCGGTCGATCCACACGACATAAAACGTGTCGTGAGCTTTGAAGCCAACCATCGGCGCCTTCCCGATGCATCGGAAGGCGATGATCGTCACGTCCTCTGTGATCACAGCTGGAATAGGCGACTTGATTGCCTTGCGGCTAATTGTTTCGCTACCCTGTCCGTGGCGCGGCGCTTGAGCGATCTGCTGCCAGTTGAGCTGGCTTAGTTCATGCAGACGGTCCGCAAACGCGGCCTTCTCCTCTGCCGTGCACGCGGACAAGCAATGCTCTTTGGCCAAGTACTCCAAGGAAAACTTGGGCTTCAGATGATGTGATGAGCCGGTGCCGCTATCAGGCGGAGCTAGACGTGCTCCGCCGCTGGCCCTCTGTGCCTGAATGCGCTTCACCACGGTGGAGCGTCAGTTGAGCCGCGTCTTGAAAAACCTCTGCAGCGCGCCGTGCGGAATTTGAGAGCTAGGCTCCTCGTCGTAAGCGTCCTTCCACGGATCTTCATCGTGGGTCATGTTGCGGAGCTTCCAAGCCGAGTACTGCCCGTAAACCTCATAGACCTCATCCAGCAATTCGCGTGTGCCCGCATCGAGTGACATTGGGTCGAAATCGCCTGGAAGCGGGATCGGGCCGCTGCCGTAACTTTTGAACAGGTGATAGACGTCCGGCACAACTGGTCCGTGCGTCCATGCCTCAAGGCGTTCGCCAAAGAGAGGCTGGTCGTCGATGGCAAGAGAAAAGCCCTGCGCGTAGTACAGGAGCTTCTGCAGCTTCAAGTTGGACAGGGTATCGCCCGCCTCTTCATCGGCAAGGGACAGGAAATAGCGGGCAACGTCTGCTGCGGTCTGCATTGGTGGGGTGTCCTTGTGCTCGGACCAGTGGAGTGTATTGGCACTCCCTCAATCAGGAAATGCCGGCGCCTGAGATCGGGTTTCGGCCGGAGATGTCGTGGTGTCCATGCAGCGCAGTCTGCAGCATGGGTAGCTCATGAGGTGAACCTATTCCTCGCGAAGGAAGTCCGCGGTCATCCACCGGCGAATGTGGGTCACCAAGGCGTGAAAAAGCCCGCGCGCGGCGGGCTCTTGATGGGTGACCGAGCGTCAGGCGGCGAGACGGCTTTCTTCTTGAACAGCAAGCGACTCAGCCATTGCGACAGCTGCCGCCGCGGCCTTCTCTGCTTCAAGGGCGAGCTCTTTGTCGCGCTCAAGCTCCTGCTGACGGCGCACAGCCTGGTCCCGGAGGATCGCGCGCTTCTCAGCATCCACAAAGCGCTTGCAGATCTCGCGGATCAGCGGTTGATACCCCATTCCGTTCAGTTGCGCGATCGCCTTCAAATCGCGCACCAATTCTTTGGTGAATCGAATAGAAATGGGATGCAGTCCGAGGACATCGTCGACGTTGCTCGACTCCTCAGCCTTGCGGGCGTGGGCTGGATCGTTCCCAAGCGGTCCAGTAGGCCCCCAGTCATCCGCCGACGCTTCGACTCGAGCGAGCAGATCTTGGTTGATGGGCATGCGTTGACTCCTAGTGTGCGAGAAATTCAAAAAGGTCTTGTATGGTCTTCGTGGCCGGGTAGGCGGACTTCAGATAAACGTTCTCATCGTCTTCCACGTACACAATCTTGAGCAATTTTCCGAGGTGAGTCTCTGAGACGAACCATTGCGTCGCAGGGTCCGTTTTGTGCTCTTCTCGATCATCCTCGGCGACCCTGCCACACCGGTTCAGGAAGCACTCTTGGACTTCCCTCTCGGTGACTGACCCGTGCGAAGGATCCCCAATCTTGGCGCGAATGGTTGGCGAGATGATGAGCATGTGTAAATTGTATATACAGAAGCATTTCACCTCCATCGGCTACGGACATTCACCCAGGTAGGCGCTGGTCAGTCCGGTCAACGGACTGTATATACAAACGGGTTGACCTGACGTAGGACAGGGCGAAAAAAACGGGTGAAAAGCACCCCCTGTTCACGGGACGCGACGCATGAGCGTTCATGGGCTGTATGGAAGCCCAGCGTGGGTCAGCGGTCGATCAGCCCGCCCTCAATCGCTTGCAGCAACGCCTGCGGCCCCGTGGTCACGGCCAGCTTGCGAGCGGCTGTCTCACTTGCTGGCGAGCCTAGATGTCGGATTCACGAGCTTTGGTGGCCTTTGCACGGCGCAGGAGCGCGCCCTCGGAATGCAGACCAAGGGCTGACGTCTCGATGTCCCCAGTGAAGCGCTTGATCATCAGGCTGGCGCCTGCTTGCCTAAGGTTGCAAGTGACTTGCTGGAACTTCCCGCCCATTCGGTTTTCGATTTGGCTGGTGGTGCACTGAAGCTTCGGGTACTTGCCCTTCACGGCCCCAAGAACGGCATCAAAGTTCTCGGCCTTGAAGAAGAACAAAAGGCCCTCCAAGCGTCCTTCGTTCCAGTCAAGGTTGAACGGGTCCTGGTAGCCCTGGGTCGACATCACGCCGCCAATGGTTGGCTCCGATTTCGGCAGGGCTATGAACTCGGCCGTGGTCATGCCGATGAACATGCCCTTTATGGCTATGGGTTCGCCTTTCAGTGGCGCCTTGGCCATGGACGCCGCTGGGGCGGGCGCCTCGGAAGCGGGAGGTTTGCCTGCAGCGTGAGACCAGGCGACTGACCAGGCGATCAACGCCATACAAAACCGCTTCACTCCCATCCTCCCAAGGATTGCCTGTCTGCTCAGCCTATCAGCGACTGCGCCGCCAGCATCCGGGGAAACCAAGGGCTTCTGCTGGCGTCGGCCCAAAAGAAACCCCGGCACTCGGTCGGGGCTGAACCCTCTTCGCTGTCACGTCGAGGCCTGCTCAGGGAGGTGAAGCAGGGGGCCGTGGCCCGCCGCTACTGTACGCGTTCAACGCCCGCGAAGCTCGCGGCAGGCGGTGCCGATGCTGGAGGGGATCCACCGAGTAAAACGTTTAAGAGATTCGCCCCCTCAGCCGGCGAGCAAATTGCTCTACTCGTCCTCGAGCCATTGCGGCTCGGATCGCTGTAGCGCCCGCAGTTCGGGCGGCACCGCGGCGAGATCGGCATGCAGCTTTTGGCCGATGGCCTGCAAGCGCGGCGCCTGTGCCCGTTCTGCCAGGATGACGCTGCGGCGGAGGGTCTCAAGGCGGAGGAACGCTTGAGTTCGCAACTGCAGCAACTCCTGAACGGTGCCCAGGTATTCCTGGACCCGATAGCGGTGGTCGCTGAACTCGCGTGCCGTCTTGCCAGACCGCGACACCTTGAAGGTGGACACGACCACGCCGCGCCAGCGCCTCGTCGTGCGGTGCTGGATCCACTTCACGGCCATCGGGGCATAAACACTTATGCCGGCCTTGGTGCGCTTCCAGCGCTCAATCCGGATCTTGCCGGTCCTCGGTGGCTGGTACAGGTTCAGCAGTTCGTTGATCTGGTCCAGCAGGTGATCGATGCGGCGGATGTAGGCGAGTTGCGCCGCGACGGCGGTGAGGGCGCGAAGCTCTAGGTTGCCCTGCGGCGCCGCGCAGCGTGCAGTGAAGCTGGGTCAACAGATGTGGCCAGGGATGAGCCGTCAGGCGGTGATCGATCGGCTGGTAATCGACGGAATCAGCGCCGTCCTTCACCAGCCATGGCGAGAGCCAATACTGCACGGGTCGCGCCACAGATGGGAGCTGCCACCGGATGTCGCCGCGCTTGCGGAAAAGTCGATCCCGGGAAAAGGGCGGGTCTAGGGCCGCGTTAGGACCCATTTTCCCGGAAGTGCTTGAAGGGGTAGGAGGTGCGGTGTGAAATGTTTTCACACTGATCAAGGCGACCCCATGGAACACCTCAAGACCTCCGACATGGACCCGCTGCTTACGCCGCGTGAGGCAGCTCAGCGCCTGCTTGAAGAGGCGACGAAGACTGCCGTTCGCACTGGCGGTGTCGCAGGTCTGCGCCCGGTCGTCGTTGATGGTCGGCGCATGTTCCGCTTCTCAGACGTTGACAGCTTTGCGCGGCTGGCGCTTGCAGCATGAGCGACCTTTTCAACATCCTGCGCGTTTGCGATGAGGCGAATGCTACGGAGCCTCTCACTACCAGCGAGGTTCTGACAGCTCTTCGCATCGCCATCGCGGCCGGCATGGGTGAGTACGCCACGCAACTGCTGGCGACCTTCGTCGAGATGGAGGGCGCGGACGCAGAGCTGCGAGAAAGCACCGCTGCGCTGATCTTCAACCAGGCGACGGCGAACCCTGGCATTCACAAAACCCATTGATTGAAGGAGCGCCTGTGGGCCTGCTTGATTTTCTTTTCGACGACCGGAGCAACGCACCCCAACCTGGCGCCGGAGCACAAGGCGGGTTGCTCAGCACTGCCGCACCCGCGCGTCCCGCAGGTTTGCTTGGCACAAGTTGGGAAGATCCGCGGACCGCCGCCAGCCTGAATGCGGCCATGGGCCTACTTACGCCGACGACGCGACGCAGGGGCGTCATGGAAGGGCTGGCACAGGCGATGGGCGCTTATCAGTCCACGCTGTCAGATGGCCGGCGTCAGCAGGAAGCCGACCAACTCAAGCAACTTCAGCAGCGCGTTGCGCTTCAGCAGGCCCAGCGCCAGGCCGAGCAGCAGAAGCGGCAACAGGACTTCATCACCAACTTGCCTTCGTTGCAGATGCAAGGTGCACAGTCCGCGCTGGCCGGCGGCGGTGGTCCGACCATGGCCAATGCCTCCAAGATGCCCGCGGTCGATCCCCAGCAAGCCCAGCTGCTCGAAGCCGTGCGGGCAGGCGTGATGCCCTACGGGGACTATCTCGCGGCCACTCGCAAGGACAACACGCCGGTTCAGGTGGCGCCGGGCGGCACGCTGTACGACGTGCGCGCTGGCAAGCCAATTTACACGGCGCCCAAGGAAGAGGCGAGTCCGAGCGCGCTCAAGGAATACAACTTTGCCAAGGCGCAGGGCTACCCCGGCTCATTCATCGACTTCCAGTTGGCGCAGAAGCGGGCCGGCGCCACCAACGTGACGGTCAGCACCGAGAAGGGCTACGGCGAGAAGATCGCCTCCGGCATGGCGGACCGCGACCTGTCGGCTATCGACGCCGCCAGGAACGCGCCGGACCAGATCGCATCGGCTCAGCGCATTCGTTCCATCCTCTCCAGTCAGAAGCCGATCACCGGCACCGGCGCAGACACGCGCCTCGCGCTGTCGAAGGCTCTCTACACGGCTGGTCTGACGAAAGGTGAGGATGTAGTCGCGACGGAGAACCTGCAGCGCGAGCTATCGCAAGCGACGCTGGCAGCTGTCAAGTCGTCCGGGCTTGGGGCCGGCAGCGGCTTCAGCAACGCAGACCGCGACTTCCTGGAGAAGGCTGCGGCCGGCACTATTGCGGTCAACGCGGAAACGTTGGCCAAGACGGCCGAGCTGAACGAACGCCTCGGCCGCCGCCACATCGACGTGGGAAATGCAGCGCTGAAGCGCGTAAAGAGCGCGCCGGGCATGGGCACCTTGCCCTTTGGCCCTGAAATCGCCCAACCGGCTGGCAACGTTGTGGACTTCGGGAGCCTCAAGTAATGGACGTGCGCCTGCCTGACGGCACCCTCATTCAGAACGTGCCCGACGGCACGACCAAGGCCGACCTCGTCGCCAAGCTCAAGAACAACGGCATGAATGTGCCGGCGGAATGGATGAGCACCACTGCGCCGCCAACGCCGGCCGGCCCGCCAATGTCGCGGATGGAGAAGATCGGGCAGGGCGTTGTAGATCCGGTGAATGGTGGCGCACAGTTGCTGACCCACCTGCTACCTGATGGCGTCGTCAAGGCCGGGAACAACTTCAACAACTGGCTCGCTGACAAGACCGGCCTTGTTGCTAAGCTGCCTGAGGGCGGCGTTGACAAGCAGGTTCGCGAGCAGGAGAAGGCGTATCAACAGAAGCGGGCGGCCGCTGGCGAGCAGGGCGTTGACTGGTGGCGCGTCGGCGGCAATGTGGTCAGCCCGGTGAACCTGACTGTGGGCCGACTCATTCCGGGCGGCGGCGGTCTCGGTATGCGGACGATCAAGGGCGCGGTCAACGGCGGTGTATCCGGTGCTCTGTCGCCCACAGTGACCGAAGGGGACTACTGGGACGAGAAGGCAAAGCAGGTCGGTCTGGCCACCGTTGGCGGCGGGATCGTGCCCTCGGCCGTGGCCGGCGTTTCTCGCGTCGTCAGCCCTCTGGCCTCACGCGCCCAAGACTTGGCCCTGCTGCGGTCAGAAGGTATTCGCACGACGTTGGGCCAGACTCTGGGAGGCTTCGCCAACACCGTCGAGCAGAAGGCAATGTCTCTGCCGCTACTGGGCGATGCCATTCGGGCGGCTCGGCAGCGAAGCGTCGATGACTTGAACCAGGCGGTGGCCAATCGCGCGTTGACGCCGGTCGGCCAGCAACTGCCCCCGGGGATGAAGGGTCGTGAAGCTGTGGACGCCATCAAGACCGCACTGGGCGACGCCTACGACAAGGTCTTGCCCAACCTAACGGTCAAGGCAGACGGTTCGTTCATGCGCGAGCTGGCGCAGACCCACAGCATGGTGCAGACCGGCGCACTCGCCCCCACAGCGGTGCAAGCGTTTAACCGCATCCTCACCAACGATGTTCTGTCGAAGCTGCAAGGGCAGGGCGCGATGACGGGCCAAACCCTGAAGGCGGTGGAAAGCGACCTCGGCCAGCAGATCAGCCGGCTTGGGGCGTCCACCGATGCTGACCAGCGCCTGGTTGCTGACGCGCTGAAGAATGTGCGCGCCTCCCTCCGCGACTTGGCCACGCGATCCAATCCCGGCGCGGCGAAGGAACTGGCTGCCGTCAACAGCGGCTATGCGAACTTCAAGCGCCTGGAGAAGGCGGCGTCATACGTTGGCGCTGAAGATGGCGTGTTCTCTCCGTCGCAGCTGCAGACGGCCGTCAAGGCGCTGGACCGGAGCAAGGACAAGGGGGCCTTTGCCCGCGGCGACGCACTGATGCAAGACCTTTCAGATGCCGCAAAGGGGCGGCTTGGCAACGGCGTGCCAGATAGCGGCACCGCCGGACGGTTGGCGCTTCCGGCAATGCTTGGTGCGGCGCTGTACGACCCATCGAAGTGGCCCCAGCTAGCGGCGCTGCCTGCTGCCTCGCTGCTGTACTCGCGCCCGGCGCAATACCTCGCTCGTGGCCTATTGGCGTCGCGCCCAGCGTCGGCCGAGAAGGTAGCAGGCCTGCTCGATGAGGCCTCGCCCATGCTTGCGCCTGCAGGCGGCTTGCTTGCGGTCGGCGTAGGCAAATAGCAGGCCCCAAGCCGCGGCGGCGGCGCCTGTGGCGACCGCTCTGACAACCTGATCGTCGTTCATGATGAGGAAGTGTCCGTTGACGCCTATCCGCGGTCAACGAAACCGGGCTTGCGGATCAAACTGACCGACATCGTTGTAGCAAAGGCAAGACTCGAGGCCAAAGCTTTGCCAAAGCACGTCAAGTATGGGCCGGGCGACTGTGTCCAAGTTAACTTCCCCTGTGTTCTCAATCCATTGCTCATTCAGCGCCAGTTGATCCCGGTCCGCTCTATAGCTGGCCGTTAGGTCCGTAATCGTTCCTAGACTGAACAGAAGCCCATCCACGCCACTGACGCTCGCAGATACCAGCGTCCCGCCAGCCGCGCCGACAGAGCGTGCAGCTTGGAGACCGACCCGAATCGCGTTTCTGACGTCGTCTGTGACATACAACCCCCCAACTGCGCGTGGGCCGTGTTGAGTCGAAAATTCGTGCCCCGCACTGAAAAGCTCGACTGCTCCAGAGCGAAAAAGCTGGGTGTACGCCTGTCGCTGGCGGTTCGCTGCTTGGGCCGACACGAGGAGGCCATCAAAATTGAATGCCCAGTCTGCCGAACTCCAGCGCCCAAACACCAGTTCCTGAGCCCGTTCCTTCGCGGCACGAACATCCACGGTGCGCATGCCACTGAATCCAGCGAGCGGCATGACGTGCACTGTGAGGGCTGCCCCACTAACCAGCCATCCGTCTTGTTGGCTTTTCGCTATGGTGGCAACCTTATGGTCCCGCGACCCGGTGACGGCGCGTGCCACCCTTGCGGCAATCTTGCGGTTCCACACCCTTGCTGAAACGTTGCGGTCCTCTCGCGCGCGTACCGGTCCCGGAATGCCCGCCGCCCCGTTGTTCCTCGTTGTTCTCAACGACCGCCGCGACTGATTTCCGATGATTGTTTATCAACCGGTCCGGTCTATCTCGCTCTACTTCAGACGCCTCGCGCGCGCGTACTGGTCTCGAAACGGCGGCCTGGCCGCCGCAGACTCCTAGAGCAGTGCTCATTCCGCGACGATGAACCACCCGCGCGAACCTGTGTTCGGTTCAGCCATGCCTTCTACACAAACAACGTGCTGATCTTTGTCGTTGATGACGTTAGTCTGCCTATGTATCGCTCCCCAGCCAATGTTGCAGTTTGACGTGTCGTAGAACTTCGTACCGCAGCTTGGCCTCTTGAGCCGCTCTGCTGGCGAGAGATTGCTGTCGGCGCTGGAGTATTGGTTGTACATGTGGCAGGAGACGCGTTTGATGCGAGCACCAGGCGCGGTCGTGATGCACGCTTTTACGTCGCCCGTGCGTTCGCCGAACAGCTCTCGAATCTCGCTTGACCATTTGGGATTCGTGATCGACGTTGGAGGCGCGCAAAATTCGACGGGCGGCCCATCTTCTCCGGGCAATTTCCGGCAAGTGCGGTCGCCATATCCCACCTTGTCACCGCAAATGCTCCTCCCGAAGCTGCGGCAAGTGTTTAGTGCGTCAACGAACGCCGCTTCCTCTGTAGCACCTAGGCCCGAAAATCTCCGTTGTGTACCGTCGTCTCCGGTCCACACTGCGCTGCAGGAGTACGTTGCAGCGTATGCCTGCAACGCAGCAAGGCTTGTCAAAAGCACTGCTACCAGACGTAGAGGGTTACCCATGTTTGCGTACCTGATGTTCGGCGATGCTGATGGTGGTCATGTCCGACGGGTTCGCCAAGCTAACAATTCAGGATGACAAAGGTTGCGGTTCCGGTTAGGTGGTCCGAGTAGCGCGGAGGCCCAGATCCGCCGCATCGGCCCGTTCTTTACGGCGCATGCCCGGAAGGCCTGGCTATCGACCTTGCGTGCCTTCCACCCCTACTCCGCCTCAGGCGGATCGCTACTGAACGAAACCGAGGCGATAAGCGAACTGCCGTAGTACGGCTCTTGAAAGCTGACATAGATGGAGGCCAGCTTGCCTGCGGCGGCCATGGTACGAACGAGGTCGAACTCCCGATCTGACAAGTAGACGCTGCCGTCTAGCGCCGGCTTGGCCGAAGTCCAAACGCCAACGGCTGGGATCTCGGCATTCCCCGAGCTGGGGCTGATCTCTGGTGTCACGCGAAGCCTGAACGCAGTGACCCCCTTAACTGGCGTTTTGAGCTCCCCGCGAATGTCCATCGACATCAGGGTCGTTCGACACCCGTCGCCTGCCCTGCGGTCGCCATGAATGAAGATGTGGCCGCCCCAATCCTCGACCACCCCTGACCGGGCAACCAGTTCGCGCTTGCGCTTGGACTTCGCTGGTGCCGCCATATGGTTCCTTTCGTCGAGTTGGGGGGCTGGTTCACTTCCAGATCGCTACGGCCAGCGCGACCACTGAAACGACACAGGACAGCTGCGCCCACCTGGCGGCCCGCTCTGCCGCCCTCACCTCGCGGATGTAGAGCGCGTCCTTCACCGCCTTCTCAGCGTGTTCGCTCAGCGCATCGATACGCTGGAGGTAGTGCAGGGGCATCAATGCGCGCTCGCCGCGAAACTCTCCTCGGCTCAGCGCTTGTCGGAGCTTGTCCACGCCGCCCGGGTTGTGGTCCGAGATCCAGGCCATGACGCTCTCTTCGGTCAGCATGCTGTGGCTGTCTCTGCTGTTGCTCATGGGCTGTTCCTCCGTCGTGCAGCGAGTCTAGGACGCGCCACGCCGGAAGGCGCTACGGCACAATTTCGCACATGCGTCGGCAACTGCCCGTTAGCCGGCGACGCTGCCTCGAGGCTAGACGGCGCTGGCGTCCATCGCGAAGGCCCAGGCGAACTGGGAGACGCCAAGAGCATCCCCGTCCGGCTCCGGATATTTTGCTGCCAGAACTCGGGCCTTCGTTGGCTCAAAGTCCAGCGGGACGGTCTGGAGGCCGTCAAACAGGCTGTTTTGCAAGCGCGTCCAGGCGTGGGACCAATGGACCCTGTCGCGCAGGGTACGAACCAGGATCCTCAGATGCGCCGCCAGCTCTTCGGTGTCCCAGTCAAAGCGGCTGAGTAGGATGACGTAGGCCGACGCCTGCGAATAGCTGTGCTTCGTGAGCGCCTGCGGGTCCGGCGCCTCTTCGCGCTGAAGCAGCAGGATCGCGGGATCGAAGGTCTCAGGCGCCGTGAGCAGTTGCGCCATGGTGTGCGCGGTCGAGTCGGCGTCTTCCTTGTCCCAGTCCTTGTCCAGCTTGACGGCGTAGCGGACTTGCTTGTCCGCATACTTGACGACCTCGTTGTGAAGCCAGCCCAGCACCAACTCCTGATCGGTGCGAAGGCTGAAGTTGATCGGTGCGCCGCGCTTCGAAGCGATGCGATCCGCGATCAGCCAGGCCTCGTTCTCAACGTCCTCGGGCGTGTGCTCTCCGCGGGTCATGCGCGCGATGCGACGAAGCTCGCTGCGGCGCTGGACGAGAAAGGCCTGGAACGGGTCCATTGGCATGCAAGGAATCTCCTGCCACGCACCTTCGCGGGCGGCGCATTCTTGCCGAGGCGTGTGATGGCCAGAGGCGCAAGCGGATTGGCTTGCACCGGACCGGTCAAGATGGCCAAGATGGCCAAGATGGCCAAGGTTCAGGGTGGCACCCTTGATGGCAGCCTTGACCGGCCAGAGGCTCTGCGCCGCTCTCGGGCGAATAACTCAAGGCGGCCAAGATGGCCAACGGATGGCCACCTTGCACCCCTGAGGCGCATCTAACGTGAGCCCCAGTAGCGCCGGCAACCCGCGGACCGCAGAATCGGGCGAAATACAGGGAGGGCCAAATGGCAGAAACAGCACTACTCACGGATGAACCGGGGATGCCGGTCGATACGAAGCACGCCGCGGCACGCCGCTATTCGTATACCGGGCCGGCACTCATCTTCTTCGCGTTCGTGGCGCCGTTAATGGCGACCGCCTTCGGCCTGGGCAGCGCATACACGGTCGGCCAGGATCTCGTCCGAACCCTCGGCTCTCTGTTCGGCCTTGCGGTGGTGGCTTGGCTTGTGATGCGCAACCGCTCGGACCTCGCAAAGGCGAAGGCCAGGCTGGTAGTCGGCCTGCTGCTCTGCCTGACTGTGGCGAACAACATCGCCAACACGGCACGCGAGAACAGCGTCGCGAAGGACTTCATGCGCGGCGCCATCGCGTTCCAGGCCAAGCACGCGGGCAAATTCGAGGATCTCGGCAAACGCTTCGAAGAGAACACGGTCAACCAGTACGTCACGCCCGCAGCGCTGACCTCAGCTCAGTCCATTGCTGCTGGCCAGGCGGCGCTAGAGCGATACCGATCGCTTCTGCAGGAGCGGAACCTGCTGCTGCAAACCTACATGGCGGATTACCGGGCCTACGTGAACAGCGTTCCAGAAGGCGAAGCCCGCCGCGGCGCCGAAGCGTCCATGGGCCCAGCAATGGACAGCGCGAACAACCTTTACAAGACGCTGGACGTTGCGCAGCGTGCCCACGCGGACGCGCTGGGAGCCGTTTTCACCTGGGCTCAAGCCAACGTCGGCAAGCTGTCGAATCGGGGCGGCCAACTGGTTTTCCAGAGTGCTCAGCAGCAGACCGAGCTGACTGCGCTTGCGCAACGGTTGCAAGCTGCAGAGAACAGTGTTGATGAGGCCACGAAGTTTGCGCAGGCTGAGCAGGTGAAGGCAGCGGCCAAGCGCGACGCGGCGATGAAAGAGGCCGAGACGTTCCTGGGAAAGTAGCCAGCGTTCCAAGAGGGAGAGAACAATATGAACGCTCGCTCAACAGCGCTGCGGGGTCTTGCCGTCGTGGTCCTGATGATCGTTTCGGTTGACCTGACGGCTCACCCAGGCGGACTGAATGCCGAGGGGTGCCACAACAACCGCAAGACCGGCGACTACCACTGCCACCGCGCCTCGGCGATTCAGCGCGCCCAACAAGCTGCAGCAACGCCCGCACCGCCGGCCAGCGCCGTTCCCCAGCCGTCAGCACCGGCCGCGCCGACGTGCCACACCGGACCGCGAGGCGGCAGGTACACCATAACCAAGTCGGGCAAGAAGAACTACCACGGCTGCTGAACAGCAGCCCCGCAGCCTTCACCACAGCCGCGGCGGCGCCCGCGCAGGGAGATCCTCCAATGAGCAACACTGAAGAGCCCGTCCCCGGACGATGGTTGTACGCCTTGGGCGGCGCCCTCACTCTGGCTTATCTTGTATTGCTGGGCTTGTACTGCTTTGGTCGCTGGGCCGAGATCCGCGGCTTGGCGCCCAACAACATTGGCGACTTCCTGGCCGGTGCGTTCTCACCCCTGGCCTTCGCGTGGCTTGTCTTAGGCTTCATCCAGCAGGGGATTGAGCTCCGTCAGAACAGCGCAGCTTTGCGTTTGCAGGCTGAGGAACTGCGGTCAGCAGCAGAGCACGCGGGCGCGATGGTCGAGCTGCAGCGCAAGGAATTCGACCTTCGAATCGAGGAACTGGAAGACGCTCGCGCGAAGGCTGATGAGGCGGCCGCCGCGCAGGCTAGACGGCGTGAACAGCAGGCCAAGTGGCGTGAAGAGGAAGCCATCAAGCAAAAGCAACCGCGGTTGCGATTCACCCTTTTTCACCGCGACCATCGCCAGCACCACATCGCACGTGGGACGCTCGAGAACGACGGGCCGGCATGCACGAACGTCTCCGTCGAACTTGAGGGCATTCCAGATGTACTGTCGCTCGAGCGCCCCTTCAGCCTAGCCAACTTTCCTTCCAAGCTCAAGGAGCCGATGGCGTTCGTCAGCCACGGTTCTCACTCACTGACTCAGCCGCTAACCGTCCGCTACACCGATTCAGATGGTGTAGTCCGAACGGTTGGCTTCATTGTGTCGGTGACGAACTCCGTGATTTCCGTAGATGAAGCTGACGACATATAGAACCGAAGGCTGCTTGCGTGGCACTCGCAAACCCGTTCGATGGTTGCTCGTCGCCCTATGTGCAGTCAGCGTGTCCAGTGCTCGGGCCTGGGGTGCCGAAGGCCATCGCCTCATCGCCGAGCTGGCGCAGAAGCAGCTGACCCTCTCAGCCACCGCCGAGGTCGACCGCCTGCTGGGCCTGGAACCTGGCGCGACGATGGTGTCGGTGTCCACGTGGGCCGACGAGAAGCGGGCGCCCGCCACGGCGCCGCTGCACTACGTCAACCCGCCTGAAGGAGCCTGCGACTACGACCGGCAGCGCGACTGCCGAGACGGTCGCTGCGTCGTCGAGGCGATCACGGCGAAGGTCGCCATCCTGAAGTCGAGGGCATCGGACGCCGAGAGGCTGGCGGCGCTGAAGTGGGTCATCCACCTGGTGGGCGACGTTCACCAACCGCTGCATGTTGGCCTGGCGCACGACAAGGGCGGCAACCTGTACCAGGTTCGCGCCTTCGGCCGTGGAAGCAACTTACACGCGGTGTGGGATAGCGCGATGCTAAAGCGGCTGCCCTACAGCGCAGAGCTGGTGGCCAGCGCCGCAGCGGCTGTGCCGGCCGTGTCGGTGCGTTCGGACCCGGCAGCCTGGGCGAGCGAGTCGTGCGCCCTAAGCCGCAGCGCGGACTTCTACCCCGAGGACCGGAAGGTGGACGCCGCGTACCTAGCTCGGTGGGACGCCACGCTGGTCCGCCAACTGGCACGCGCCGGCATGCGCCTCGCCGCCACCCTGAATGAGGCCCTGGGTTCAGCGCCCGCTGCCCGCGACAAAAAGTAGGGCGAGGACGATGAAGCCGCCAACCCACTTGATGGTGCTGCGGAGCTGATCAACGCGCATCGCTAGAGCCGTGATGGCTGTGGCCATTGGATCAGGCTCTTCGACGCGAAATTCCTCCTCGCTGGACGGCTCAACCACGTCCGCCGGCTCTGGCCTGCGTAGATCGCGTGGCGAAGAAGAGAAGTGAATCGCCCGCACGTAGCCACGCGCCATGTCAGGAAACGACAGGCTGTTGTCCTCGCGGTTGGGCCGTATGAATAGGTCACCGCGCGCCGACACAGGTTCCCAGTGATGCGACGAGGTGTATAGACCGCGAAGCGACAGGCTCAACTTCACAGCGTACAACTGACCGCTACGGACATCAGCGATCAGGGAGTCAATGAAGGCGGGCGGGAGGTAGCAGGCGATCCACCATTCGTCGTCGTTGCCAATTTCCCAGTCTGCGCGGCTGAAGCTCAGCATCGCACCGCCCAATTGAGTGTCAAGACTCGACAGCGCTGCTTCGCCCTCTGGGGCGGGTTTTGACTTCCAGTCGCCCGGGTCGAAGGAAATGGTCAGCCGGCGGGACTTGGACCTAGGGTCACCGACTACCGAAATTGACCGGTCCTCTAGCACCGCAACCCCGCGCAGCCGCCTGCCGATTGACGGCTCGGCACCTTCGGCCGGTTCGTTCAAAACGGTCAGCACCTCGAGCGTCTGGACATCGAGCCAGATGCTGTGACTGGGGTAGTAGGTGGCCTGCTTGCCGTCCTTGTCGGTGAAGAGGATTTCGCCGCTGTCCCCATCCTTGAGGTCGATGATGACCTTCTCGTCGCCATAATCCATTGCTCGCCCTCCCCGTCCTTCAACGCATCGTAGAGCGGCGCCAAACGCCTTCCAAGCCGGTCACGCCGGCGCATTGATGGGCGGCGCCTTTAGGGGCTCAAGAAACTCGGCACCCTTGCTGAAACCTTGTGGTCCGCCAACAGCCCTACTCCCTCTTTAGGGCATGACAAAACCTGGGCTGCGTTCACGCAGAAGGCTTGGTGCTGGTGCTGGTGCTGCGCAAAGCCTTCCACTGTTCCTGAGTGGTTCGCGCTCGTGACGGCCCTTTAGGGGCTTGGAAAACGAGGCGCGATGGGTGCACAAATCTGTGCAGGGGGGTGCAGGAATTCCGGCAGGCCCCTGGCCTTAGGGTGCCGGCTTTGATTTCGGCTGATTGTTTTCAACCGGCCGGCCTGTAAATCCCTGTACTTTGCTGGAGCCCACCCGCCGCCTCGCATAGAGGTTTGTGGCCATCAATCACGCTGTTGCAAGAGAGGAAGTGCGGTTGCCGGCATCTGCGCCCAGCCCAGAATGGGTCCGCGTAGATCACCGCCACCAAGGGAGACGAAATGGAGCTGATTGAGTTCGATGCTGACCGCCTGGCACGCCTATCGCGCCAATGCGGTCAAGTGCGCGACCTGTTCGCATCGCTGATGCAGTACCTACCGGCATTGGCGGAAGACGACTTCCCGGTCAAAGGGATCACCGCCAGGCTGGCTGACGATCGCGAATGCATACATGTTCAGTACCGCTCTATTGGGATAGACCTCGTGCTTACGCAGCTGCGGGTGGACGGCACCAGCAAGGGCAAGGTCACAGCCATGCTGGTGAAGCATCCACTCCTCGCCAAGCCGCACAGTTTGGGGAGCTTCACGTTTGATCGCACTGGGATAACCGATCTGCAGAACACCGGAGACTTTGATACCGCGATTGGCAGCCTGGGTGTGCCCGTTGTGATGACGTTCCTAGAGAAGGCCGTGTACTTAGACGCTGTGCCGGCCCAAAGCTAGTCACAGACCACAGGCCGCCGACGAAGGTCACGCGCCGCCAGGCCTGCCGACCGGCGTTGAAGGCAAGACGGCGGACGCAGCGCAAGAATCCGTACTTTTCAAGCTCGCAAGGGAGGCACCGTGCCAATTCAAATGAAAGTCGTCTACATCGCCAAGCCAGCGCTGGAGGGGAAGTTCACTGGTCAGGCCGTCATGACCTGGGAAGACCACGTCGGATCGCAGCCGAAGACCTTCACCTTTGACACGCCCTTCGCCACCCGGGACGAAGCAATGGTTGACGCAAGGAAACGCCTTGTTGATGCATTCGCAGACGGAACGAATCGCAACTACTAGCACCAGCATCAAGGGAGGTTTTTATGAGCCGATGTGAGCGATGCGACCCGGTGCTTGAGCATCCAGAGAGGAACTGGGACTCGACGCTTGATGAGGTCCGGACCTTGCGCTCCGGCATAGGGTTCAACATGACACTCTGGCGCTGTCGCGACTGCTTTGCGATGTACACGCGCAGCGAAAAGGCGAACCCTAAAAGCGTCATTTGGTCTACCGGAGACTAGGACAGCTGCCGCGCCTGCGCTACCGCAACCAGCCCACCATCAGGGCGCTTCTCGGGGATTCAATTGATTCACGACCAGTTTGAGGAAATTGACGCGACGATCATTGAATCTCTAGTGGAGAACCGGCTGTCCGAATCGACGACGGTAGAGTTCAAGGCAACCCTTCCGGACAGGTCTGACAGAGGCATCGTCGAGTTCCTGAAAGACGCCTGCGCCATGGCCAACAGCGGTGGTGGCGACATCGTCTACGGGGTACGTGAGCTCGACGGCGTCGCCGACTCGCTACAGCCGATAGAAGACGAAACTGAGGACAAGGCGTTGCTGAGGTTGGGGCAGATGCTTGACTCCGGCATCGAGCCTCGCATCGCTGGAGCGCGCTTCCTCCCAATCAAGACGGGCAACGGCTATGTACTAGTGCTGCGGGTGCCGCAGTCTTTCGCAGGCCCGCACCGAGTCAACCGCAATGGGATGCACCGCTTCCCTCTTCGCAATGAGAGGCATGTCTCAGACATGAGCTATGACCAGCTGCGTACTGCGTTCGATCGCACATCAAGCTTGGCAGTTGCCGCGCGCGAGTTCCGCAGGGAACGGCTTTCCATAAGGTCCAGACAGGACGGGGAGGCAGCGGGGAGGGGCTGACACAGCCCGACAAAAGGCCTTCTGTCAGTTTTGGCAGTGGCTCGCAGAGGGTGCGCGTGAAAATTCTTCACGGCCCGGCGTGCTGATCCTGGCCTTTTTAAAAAAGGCTGGAAAAGGCGATGCGCAAGGTAGGGGCAAGGGTGAGCGTCTGAAGTAGACCTAAGTAGACGGCGGCCGGCGCATCGTCGCGTTGGCTGATCCGTCAGCCCGCACCTCAGGCGCTTGAAAACAATCAAAGGAAATCAAAGCGGCGGCTTTCTTGAGTCCCTAAAGGGGCCGAGGTTCGGCACAGTGCCGGAAAGTGCCAAAGCCAGCGGCTCAGCAAAGTGCTGATGAAGTGCTGAGGCAGGCCAAGGAGTCAGCTCGAAAAGCTGCACGCCATCAACGACATGGCGGAATAAACAACGGTGGAAATTGGGCGGCTGGCGGCTTGCTGCGCAGTACGCGCGCGTGAGGCGCTGCGCGAATCTGTGCACCGCTCGGCTCAACTACCGACTTTCCGGTAGTTGGTGGCCCCGACCCTGAGCGTTCCGCGCGCGCGTGAGATCGGCCCCGCACCGTTGCGGCGTCCTTTCCACAGATGCAGGAAAGGCCAGCAGCACCGCCCGGAGTTTTCCGAGTCCCTAAAGGACGGGGAGTTTTCGGAGTCCATAAAGAGCCGTGGTGCTGGCGCCCCAGGTGGCCAGGCTCAACCGGTCAGAAACACCGAATGGTCAAGGCGGGCCTGCGCCGGCACCAAGGAGTTTTGTCACACCAGAAAGCGCCAGCGCAGCGCGTTGCAGCGAGCGGTTTTGTCAGCCCTTAAAGGGGCGCCATCCACTCAGGAACAGTGGAGGAGGCGCGCGCTAAGGTTGCACTAAGGCTCATCGCTTGGCGCTGGCGAGCGCAATCACCTTGGCGCCATCGCGAAGCTGATCAAGGTAGTCCGCCCACACTTGCATAAGTTGACGGCGCAGCACCATGTATTCCGCTCGGTCGTATGCCTCGCCCAGGGGGCCGCTTTTCGTGTGCGCTAGCTGAGCCTCAATGACCTCGGGGTCAGTGCCCGGAATCCGTTCGACCATGACAGTTCGTGCCATCGCTCGGAAGCCGTGGGCGGTCATCTCGTCTCCGTCAAAGCCGAGGGACCGAAGCGCTGCGTTCAGCGTGTTGTCGCTCATAGGCCTGCCGCCGCCGCGGACGCTGGGGAAGACGTACTTCCCTTGCCCGGTAAGCGGGAGCAGATTGCGCAGCATCGCCACAGCCTGCAGCGGCAGTGGGACGAAGTGAGGAGGACCGTTGAGCTTGCCGTGCTTGCGGCGCTTCATCGCCCAGGGCGGCAGCGTCAGCATGGCGTCCTCAAGGTCGATCCACGCCCACTCCAGCGCCCGCATGTTCCCTGGACGCTGGAAGAGCATGGCGCTGAGCGCCAGTGCCACCACTGTCGTCGGCTGGCCGGTGTAGGTCGGCAGAGCCAGCAGGAGGCGTCGCACATCCTCAGGCTTCTTCAGTGCGGGGTGATGCCGGACGACGTGGGGCTTCAGTGCGCCGATGAGATCGCCTGCGGGGTTCGTCCGGCCGCGACCTGTCTGGATGGCGTAGCGGAAGACCTGGCCGGCGTACTCCCGAACGTCGTGGGCCATCTGCGTAGACCCGCGCCCCTCGATGCGACGGATTGCCGCCAGCAGGACCGGTGCGTCCACGTCCACGATCGGCAGCGGGCCAATCCAGGGGAAGAGGTCCTTCTCGACGGCGCGCAGCCACTGGGCCGCATGGCTTTCGCTCCAGCCGGGCGCCTTGATGCCGTGCAGCTCGCGGGCGATCGCTTCGAAGGTGTTCGCGGACTTTGTCGCCTGCGTGGCGCTCTCGATCTTGCGGGCCTGGACTGGATCGGTGCCGGCTTCGTGAAGCTTGCGAGCCGTATCGCGACCCTCTCGGGCGTCCTTCAAGCCAACCGTCGGATAGGCCCCGAGGGCGAGGCGCTTCTCCTTGCCCCCGCTGAAGTACTTCCAAAACCAACGCTTGGAGCCGCTGGCGGCCACCTCAAGGTACAGGTTGCCAGAGTCGGCGAATCGAGCCCGCGGCTTGTCGGTGGGGCACTTGGCATTTCTGCATGCCGCGTCGGTGAGCATGGAAACCTCGGTAGGGGAACAGACCGCGCTAAGTCTACGGCGGCGGCGAACGTTCCCCTAAATATTCCCCTTGTTCCCCTGCGATGTATGGCACGGCTTCCGGATGCTTGGAGAAGAAAAAAGCGCCTCGGCCCTATGAAGACTGAAGCGCTTTGGATGCTCTAAGAGACTTGCGGAATTGATTGTGGTCCCTCCGACAGGAATCGAACCTGTATCTGCCGCTTAGGAGGCGGCCGTTCTATCCATTGAACTACGGAGAGCACCGTTGGCGCCGTGAGGACGCCGGTCAGGCGGCGCGCATTCTCGCATGGGGTCTCGCGGGCTTTCTGGCAGCATCCGCCCTACTCAAGGAGACACGCGACATGACGCACCAAGGAAGTTGCCACTGCGGCCGCATCAAGTTCGAGGTCGAGGGCGAGATCGGCTCTGCCTTGTCCTGCAACTGTTCGATCTGCCAGCGCAAGGGATCGCTGCTGTGGTTCGTGCCGCGCAGCGCATTGAAGCTGCTGACGCCGGAGCAGAACGCCAGCAGCTACACGTTCAACAAGCATGTCATCCAGCACCGCTTCTGCCCGACCTGTGGCATGCATCCCTATGGCGAAGGCAAGGGGCCGGACGGCTCGGCGATGGCGGCCATCAACATCCGCTGCCTGGAGGACATCGACCTGAAGGCCGTGCCCGTCACGGAGTTCGACGGGCGCTCGAAGTAGGCCTTCAGAACTGCGCGACCAGATGGGGTTGGCCGCCCACGCGCGTCAGCACGCGGCGTGGTTGATGCAGGGTGCCGCCCCGCGTTGCGCGGGCCACAGCGGCCTGGACGGCGTCGAGCAGGGCGGTGAGAAGCGGGCGCTCGCCATTGCAACGCGAGCGGGGAATGACCAAGGCGAGGTCCACGGCCTCGCTGCTTTGCAGTTCCAGGCTGGCGTGAACGACCAGCGTGGACGGTGTGCTGAGGGAGACGTCGAGATCGGCATCGACAACATCGGCAGCGACCGGCAACTGGGGCACGGTCTGCGCAGAGAGTGAGTTTGTAAACATGGCCGGAATCCTCGGGGAGGGGTTTGGCGCCCGCTGTCGGGCGGGCCAGGTTGCGGCTGTAGGACGGCGCCTGATCGCTCAGGAATGCATCGCCGGCAGCGCCTGCTTGACGGTCGGTTTGTCGAACAGGCGGCCGATCAGCGCCCGCGCAAAAAAGTAGTCGTTGCGCAGCTTGTCGCCGAGGGCATCAAGGCCGACGCGGCCTTGGCGATCGCAGGGGATGTCCAGGCCGGCGCCTTGGTAGGTCAGCGGCTCGAAGTGCAGCAGATGGGTGAGCTCTGGCTCAGCCGGCAGGGTTTCGGCGATGGTCGCCTTTTGTGCGGACTGAGGAAGCGGTAGCGAAGCGGGTGCTGTTGTTGGAGTGGCGAACTGAACCTGGGTCATGGTGAACCTCCATCGGAATCAACAGGGGTTGGTGAAACAACTTTGGTCTCAACGGGGTTCCAGATGTGTAGGCAGGCCGGGATGGCGTAGGGGTGCGCCATCGCGTCGCCTTGTAGGAGGCCGCTGGCTCTCAGCAGATACAAAGCCGGCCCGGATGCGGCTTTGTCTGACAGGCTGTTCGGTCTTGCCTCATGCCATCCGGCAAGCATGCCGGATGTCCTTCGGCAGGCGTCGAACAGGCCGCAGGGCCTGTTCTCGGTCCTGCCTCAGTCCCATTTCCACTGCCAGATCAGGTCCAGCGCGTTGTCGTCCCCGCCCTGGGCCCGCAACGTGAAGCGCTGGGCGATGCGGTAGATGAGCTGCCAGGAGCCCGTGGTGGCGTTCAGGCCGCGTTCATAGCCGACATACCAGCGCCGCGAGATCTGCTTGCCCAGGCGCACGATGGTGGCCTTGGTGTCATCGTCGCTCTGCGACAGCGACAGCTCATCCAGGCCGAGGTTGCGCAGCACCTTGCCCGTCGGGCCTTCGCCTTCGCCGCTGAGCAAGGCCAAGGCGGCGCGTTGCAGCAGCGCGGTGTCGGTGCGGCCCAGGCCGTCGGGACCGCGGCCGAGCAGCAGCCAGGAGAGCTTGTCGGTGTCGCTCATCTCGGGCGAGGAATACAGGCTCACGCGCGGCGCCAACGCCGTGCCGCCCACGTAGACGCCGACGCGCACATCGAGGTTGGGCCGCACGGCCAGCAGGTCCAGCGAAGGGTTGTCGTAGGCGCCGGTGAAGCTGATGTCGCCGCGCTCGATGTCCAGCTTCTGGCCATAGGCCGCGTACTGGCCGCCATCGGCGTCGAGCTTGCCCGTCACGCGCAGCGGGCCGTTGTTCTGGCTGACCTGCAGCTGGCCACGCAGCGTCGTCGCCAGGCCCCGGCCGCGCACCTTGAAGTCGCGGCCGAAGTCCAGCGCGACGTTGACGACGCTGTTGCGTGCGGCCCTGGGTGCGGGCGGTGCGGTGGGCGCAGCGTCTCTCGGGCCGCGCAGCACGATGACGTCATCGGCCAGGGCCGGCGCGTCGCCGCGGCTGAAGTCGAACAGGCCTTCGTCGGCGTGCAGCTTGCCTTCCAGCTTGAGCCCCTTCGCGTCGAGGTCCAGCGCCGCCTGGCCGCTGGCGACGAGGCGGCGGTCCACGCGCGACAGCACGCGCAGCTTGTCGGCCGTCATCTCGATGTGGGCCTTGGGCTGGGCGCCCAACTCGGCCGTGCCGCTGGCGCGCAGCCAGCCATCGCCGCCGCGCGCTTCGAGCTTGGAGAGCTCGGCATGCTGGCCCTTCAAGTCGAGCGTGAAGCGGCCTTCGGTCACGTCCACGCCGAAAAGCAGATGGCGCAGCGCGAGGTTCTCGCCTTCGGCGCGGCCGGTCAGGTCGGGTGCACCCAAGCGCCCCGAAAGCTGCACGGTGGCCGCGGCGCGCCCCCCCAATCGCCAGCCTGCGGGCACCCAGCTGCCCCAGGTGCCCAGGTGGGCAATATTGGCCTGCAGCACGCCCTGCACCGGCGTTTGCGCATCGGGCCACATCTTGGCCGGGCGCAACGTCAGCGCGCCGCCAAAGCTGCCCAACTCGCTGCCGGCGATGCCTTGCGCGAACTGCCAGATGCCGTCGCGCACGTTGACGGCCAGGCGCAGGTCGGTCAGGCCCAGCGCCCGCTGGCCGAATTCGTCGGTCACGCGCAGGTCGCCGCTTTGACGCTCGATCAGCAGCTCGGCCGTCAGCCGGTCGGTCAGCAGCAGCGAGGCATGGCCGGCCACGTGCAGGTCGCCGCCCCAGCCGAAATCGGGTTGCCAGCGCGCCATCAACGGCGCGGCGGCCACGTCCTCGAGCTGCAGTTCGGCGCGGGCCTCGGGGTGATCGCCGCCGGTCCAGCTCAGGGCCTGCCAGCGCACGAAGGCACCGCCCACCTCGGCGCGGCCGGGTTCGGCCTGCAGGCGCGGTCCGTCGCTGGCCCAGCGCAGGGCTATGTCCTTGGCAGCCAGCAGTGGCGGCGTGTTGGGGCGCAGCGGGCCGATGGCTATGCGTGCAATGCGGCCGCTCCAGGCCTGCCCATCCCAGCGGCCGCGGGCCTGGAGCTGGGCGTTCAGCGCCAGGTCTTGCGAGTCGCGCGCCGATGCATCCCGAATGATCTTGCCGTTGACCTCGGCCTTCACATCATGGGCGCTGCGCCGGCCCTGCAGGTCGAGCTTGGCGCTGGTGAGCTGGGCGAGCGGGTCGCGCAGCTGGCTGATGTCCAGGTTCAGCGCGACCGGGCCGTCACCGTCGGCGCCGGGCAGGGGCAATTCCCAGCGCGCCTTCAAGTTGGCGATGCTGGTGCCCATGGCTTTGGCGGATGCGAGCGTCAGCCGCCCCCCGCCGCCTGCCTGCCAACCCTTGGTGCCGCGCACCAGCTGAAAGCTGCCCTCGCCCTCGCCCTGGCCAGCGATCGGCTGCTGATCAAACAGGGCCAGCAGCGGGTTCAGCTCGGCCAGCGCGCCGGCCTTCAGTGCGGCCGTGCCGGTGATGGCTTCGGCCCGAGCCAGGCCGCTGGTCTGCACGCGGTTGTTGCCCAGGCGCCCATCGATGTCGAAAGCCGCCGGGTCGGTCGCGCGGTCCCGCGCCAGTTTGGCGCGGCCTTCAAGCGGCAAGCCGGCGAACTGGCTGGGCAGCAGGCGGACATAGCTGTTGCCGCTGAGCGTGGCCAGGGTCTTGCCGCGCACGTCCACATCGGCTTCGGCACTGAGTCGTGTCGGGCCGGGCAGGCGAGCCCAGGCCGAACCGGGCGCGCCGCGCCATAGCAGATGCGGGTCGAACTGGCGCAGCTGAACCTTGAGTTTCGCGGCACCGGCGGTGTCGACGCGACCGCTGAACTGCAGCGTGGCGTCGCCGCTGGCCAGCTGGGCGTCCTCGATCTGCCACTTCGTGCCTTCGCCCTGGGCTTTGGCCTTCACGCGCAGCGGGCGGTTCTGCACCGTGCCGGCGAGGTCAAGCCTGGCGCTCAAGGGGCCGGCCCTGCTGCCCGCGAGCGTGAGCGGCCCATCCAGGCGCGCCGGCGTGGCACGCGCGTCCAGCGCTTCGGGGCGCAGGCCGTGCACGCGGGCATCGAGCTGCCAGCGGCCATCGGCCTCACGCGCTCCCTTGCCTTGCACTCGGCCACCGCCGGGCAGTTCGGCGTCCAGCGCGGTCAGGCGCACGCTGGTGAGTTGGTCGGGGCGGCCGGCCAGTGCGATGACGAGGCGGTTGACGGGCAGGGCGCCCTGGTCCCAGCGGCCAGCAGCGCTGTTGTGCAGGTCGGCCTGCAACGTGGCTTCGGCATCACGGGCCGGTGCCTTCAGCTGCGCTTCTCCGCTCAGGGCCGTGCGCGGCAGGCCAGGCATGAGGGCCGCCAGGTCGAGCTTGTCGGACTTCAGTTGCAGCGCGTTGAGGGGCCAGGGCGCAAAGGGCTGGACCTCGCCGTCGGCCTTCAGCGTCTGGTGGGCGGCTTCCAGTTCAGCCTTGGCCTTGAGCCTGGCGAGAGGGCCAGTCACGGCGGCGACTGCCGTCCAGGGCAGGTCGGTCGCCTCGGTCTGCTGCACGCGCAGCGTCGCGTCGGTCTGCAGCGGCGCGGCGCTGTCGATGCGGGCCTTGCCGGCCAGCGTCAGGTGTTGCCAGCGAGCCGCCTTCAGCTCGATGTGATGGGTGCCCCGGCGGGGCAGGCTGAGCTGGGCATCCAGGCCGAGCAGCGGTGGCTGGTCCGGCGACCAGCTCAGCTTGGCGATGCGCAGGCTGGCGATCTGCCCGCCCAGCGGCAGCGTCAGGTCGGGTGGAATGACGACAGGCTTGTTGCTGGCCTCGCTGCGAACGATGACTTCATCCACCGACAACTCGCGCGCCAGCAGCAGGCCATCGCCGGCACTGACGCCCAGGCCTTTCCAGCGCAGGCCGCGCAGCTCGGCCGAGCCACCGGCCCAGGTGAGGATAAGGCGGCGCGCGCTGAACTCGCCCATCAGCGAACCCTCGGGGGCCTCGATCTGCACGCCGGGCAGATGGGCCAGCAGCCAGGCGCCACCGGAAGGGCGCTGCAGCAGCCAGGCGATGAAGCCGGCGATCAGCGCGAGCAGCAAGGCCAGCGTGATCAGGCTGGCGCGCAGGATGCGAAGGGACCGCCTCATCGAGCGCTCCAATCGCCACAGACGAAACAGCCAACAAAGCCACAGAGGCACAGAGACACAGAGGTGCAGTCTTTTCTCTGTGCCTCTGTGCCTCTGTGGCTGTGTTCAAGAAAGGCCATCACAACGTGATCCCCACACTATTCGACGACGTCGCAACGCCTAGCTTCACAGCGTGATCCCCACACTGAAGTGCAGCCGCCACTTGCCGGTCTCCTGCGCTCGCGCCAGGTCTACGCGCAGCGGGCCGACGGGGCTGCGCCAGCGCACGCCGGCGCCATAGCCGACGACGGCGCGGTAGTCCTGCCAGCGCGAGGCAGCATTGCCGGCGTCGACGAAGACGGCGCCCCACAGGCTGGGGAAGCTCGGCATGATCGGGTGAGCAATCTCCAGGCTGCCGGTGGCCAGCACGCGGCCGCCGACGGTCAGGCCGTTCTTCTGCGGGCCCAGGCTGCGGTAGGCATAGCCGCGCACCGACTCGTCGCCGCCGGCCAGGAAGAGCAGCTTCTCGGGCACACCGACCTGTTCCTTCGACACCACCTGAGCCACCTCGGCACGCGCCGACGCGAACCAGCCACCGAAAGGCTTGTAGACGCCCAGCTTGAACTGCATGCGGCCGAAGGGACCGCTGTCGTCGGTGCCGCCGCCCTTCGCATAGCCGAAGCCGACAAGGGCCAGGGCTTGATGGCCATCGGTAGGCAGCAGGGTGCTGTCCAGCCGGCGGCGTATCCACTGCTGGTTGATGGAAAGCGCCAGGTTGGTGTTGACCTCGCTGCCAGCGGTCTCGCGGGCACGCAGCAGCTCGACATAGCTCAGGCGCTCGTCGCGCGTCGACTCGTAGAGGCGGCCCAGGCGCACGCCGAGATTGGTGGCGATGGTGTCGCCTGTGCGGT
This sequence comes from Pelomonas sp. Root1217, assembly GCF_001425705.1. Classification (GTDB taxonomy): domain Bacteria; phylum Pseudomonadota; class Gammaproteobacteria; order Burkholderiales; family Burkholderiaceae_C; genus Pelomonas. The sequence goes on from NZ_LMDC01000001.1 coordinate 277,671, forward strand.
CCTGCTCGTACTGCAGCGAGGCGAGGTTGCGTTTCAGGTCGGGCTGCGGGTGGGAGCTCAATTCCAGCTCGGCGCCGCGCAGGTCGCGGCTGAATTGCAGCTTGGTGCGCGCACGCACGGGCAGGTCGAAGGGGCGGCGGTGCAGGTGCTCGACGCTGATGCTCTGGCCGGTGTTGCTGTGATAGCCCACCGCCACCGTGGCCTGCTGCAGGGCCGACTCGGTCAGCGTGACCTGCACGGGCGTGGTGCCGTCGGCGGCCGGCGCCTCGGGCAGCAGCTGCACGCGTACCGCGTCGAAGAGCTGGGTCTTGGCCAGGCGCTCCTGGAACTCGGCGAGTTTTTGCTCGGTGTAGCCGTCGCCGGTGTCGAAGCCGGCCAGGCGCTCGACGGTATTGCGGCTCTGGCGCTTGAGCCCTTCGATGTGCAGCGCGCCGAGCCTGGCGCGGTTGCCGCTGGCCAGCACGAGGTGGAGTTCGGCGGTCTGCGTGTCGGGGTCGACGCGGGCGGCCGTCTCGGCCCAGCGCGCCAGCGGATAGCCGCCATTGCGCGCGCGCAGCAGCAGATCGCTCTTGGCCGAGGCCCACTGCGATTGCGTGAAGGCGGCGCCGTTCTTCAGCGTCCAGGCGCCGCGCAGGACCTCGCGCAGGGCTTGGGCCTGCTCGTCGGCCAGACCTTCGGTGAACTCGAGCTCGAGCTTGTCGACCCTTGTCACCGGGCCCGGCTTGACGGTGAGCAGCAGCCGCGTCTCGTCCGCCGGGTCGCGGTCCACATCGGCCTTGGCGTTGAAGTAGCCCTCGGTCTCCAGCAGCGTCTCGGCCTGGGCGGGCGCGGCGGCGGCCAGGCGAGCCAGCTCCACCCGGCTCAGCGCCGCCTCGCTGGCGCGGTAGCGGGCGAGGTCGAGGTTCTGGGCCAGCAGCGTGCGCAGGCGCGCGGCCTCGCGGCCTTCGCCGTCGATGCGGATGTCGACGCTGTAGACGGCCGGTGCATCGGCAGGGATGTCCGGTGCCGGTGGAGCAGGGGCCTGCGGCGGAGCCTGCGTGGCACAGGCACTCAGCAGCACTGCGGCGAGCAGTGCGGGCAGGAGCCTGGGGGGCGGCGGGTGTAGCCCGCGTTGGACCTGGCAGGGGCCGTGGGCTAGGCGCCGAGGAGGCCGCGGGCTCGCGCCCGCAACGACGAGCAACAACGCCCACGCCCCCTGCCAGGCCCAACCCGAAGGGCCAGGGCGATTTGCGGCATCCGTCGGCGTTGCCGGCTCTTTGCGTGGCGCCTGCCACGCCGCATCGCCCGCGCCTTGCCGCATGCCGCAACTCGCTCTGGAGCGGGCTGCACACGTCGCCCTCCAGGCTCCTCCGATCATTTGCTGAGCAGCCGCATCGCGCCTTCGAGTCCGGAAAGGGTCAGCGGGAACATGCGCTGCTGCATCAGCTGCTGGATCAGCGCGATGCTCTGCCGGTACTGCCAGACGCCTTGCGGCTCGGGGTTGATCCATGCGTACTTGGGGAAGGCGTGAGTCAGGCGTTGAATCCATTCCGCGCCAGGCTCGTCGTTGTTGTATTCGACGCTGCCGCCGGCCTGCAGGATCTCGTAGGGGCTCATGGTCGCGTCGCCGACGAAGATGAGCTTGTAGTCGCGGTTGTACTTGCGGATCAGGTCGAAGGTGTTGAGCTTCTCGGCGAAGCGGCGCCGGTTGTTCTTCCAGACGAAGTCGTAGACGCAGTTGTGAAAGTAATAGAACTCGAGGTGCTTGAACTCGGTCTTGGCGGCGCTGAAGAGTTCTTCCACGCGGCTCACGTGTTCGTCCATCGTGCCGCCCACGTCCATCAACAGCAGCACCTTGACCTTGTTGTGGCGCTCGGGCTGCATGCGGATGTCCAGCATGCCGGCGTTGGCGGCGGTGCCGTGGATGGTGCCGTCGAGATCCAGCTCCAGCTCCGAGCCCTCGCGCGCAAAGCGGCGCAGGCGCCGCAGGGCCACCTTGATGTTGCGCGTGCCGAGTTCCAGCGTGTCGTCGTAGTCGCGGTAGGCGCGCTGCTCCCAGACCTTGACGGCGCTCTTGTTGCCGCCCGAGCCACCGATGCGGATGCCTTGGGGGTTGTAGCCGCTGTTGCCAAAGGGGCTGGTGCCACCGGTGCCGATCCAGCGGTTGCCGCCCTCGTGGCGCTCCTTCTGCTCCTCGAAGCGCTTCTTGAGCGTCTCCATCAGCTCGTTCCAGCCCATCTTCTCGATGGCGGCCTTCTGCTCGGGCGTCAGCTCGATCTCGAGCTGCTTGCGCAGCCATTCCAGCGGCACCTCGGCCGTGAAGTCGGTCAGCATCTCCACGCCCTTGAAGTAGGCAGCGAAGGCGCGGTCGAACTTGTCGAACTGGGTTTCGTCCTTGACCAGGGACGTGCGGGCCAGGTGGTAGAAGTCGTCGATGCTCGCCACGCCGCCGTTGTCGGGGCCGCCGATGACGCCCGCTTCCAAGGCTTCCAGCAGCGTCAGGTACTCGGGCACCGTCACCTTGAGCTTGGCGGCACGCAGCGTGTAGAAGAACTGGATCAGCATCGGTGCGGACTCGGGGACTGCAGGTCGAAAACGATTATGCAGCGCGAGTCTCGTCGGAGTTAGGGATGCCGTCTTTCGGGCCGAGCGCCGGGCCGCTCCCTAGCCGGCCCGCGCTGGCGATGTGCTTGCGGCTCAATGCCGCAAGCATCGCCGTCCCCTCGGGGGCTGAGGCCGGACACGACAAGTCCTGTGGACTTGTCGTGCCTGCCGAAGAGAAGCCGCTTTGCCGGCTTCGCGGTCTGCAAGACCGGTCAGACGCACCGCGTTCAGCGGGGTGCGGCTGGACGAGGGGTATCAGTTACAGGGCACCACACGGAACTCGACACGCCGGTCCAGGGCATCCACCGCGTTGTCGCTGCCACTGCCGACCAGGTTTTCGCGCCAGCCCATGCCGCTGGCCTTGACGCGCTGGGCCAGGGGCGAGGCTTCGGCGGCCAGACGCTGCTGGATGAAAGTGGCGCGCTGCAGCGAGAGCGCGTCATTGGTCTGCTCCGAGCCGGTATGGCTGGTGTGGCCGACGATGACCATGCAGACCCGGGCGCCGGCGCCCTCCTTGGCGATCTGCCTGAGCCACATCGGATACGCGCCGCTGACCTTGGGGTCGGACCAGAACTCCGTGCTGCCGGGGTTGAAGAGGAACTTCACGTCCAGCTTGTTGGCGCGCAGCCCGTAGGCCACGATCTGGCCAAAGGCCCACTCGGCCTCGGCGGTGCGCCCGAGCTTGACGTTGTTGAGGTAGATGCCATTGAGGGTGCGCAGCTGTTCACCCCCGCTCTGGGTGCGGGCCTCCTGGTACTTGGCCAGCGATTCCGGGTAGCGCTCGGCGTTGTAGAGGGAGCCGGCTTCGTTGATGACGCTGGCCACGGCGACGCGTTCCATGTAGACGCTGTTGGCCGCTCCGCCCGGCGCCGTCAAGGCCGTGCTGATGTAGCCGTCGACCACCTTGTCCTTCACCAGCACCGGGCTGTCCTGATAGATGGCCAACGGCGTGTGGTTGAGGCCATCGTCGCGGGCCAGCGCCGAGGCCTGGGCCACCACCTGGCCCGTCTTGATCTCCACCAGGGACAGGTTGATCTGCAGCGACTTCTTGCCCGGAACGCCGAGCAGCCGCGTCAGCGTGCCGGTCAGCAGGTATTGCACCTTGGCCAGGTTCTCGGTCTTGAAGGGCAGCAGATCAAAACCGCCTTCCTTTCGCGCGGCCAGGCGCTCGCCAATGCGGTGCTCGAGCAGTTGCGTGGTCTGGGTCTGCTGGCCGCTGGTCGCGTCGATCATGGGGTCGACGACGACGTTCTTCCTGACGATCTTGGACTCCATCTTCGCCAGGAAAGCGGGCAGTTTCTGCGTCTGGCCGACCAGGCCATCGGTGGCCACGACGATGGCCTCGCTGAAGGACAGCTCGTTGGTCGAGACGGTCGGCTGCGTCGGCGCCGTCGCGAGGCATCCTGCCAGCACGGCCAGGATGCCGAGCAGGGCGGTGCGCCCCAAGTGCACTGAAAAATTGATGCGATTCGTGTGGCCGGCGCTACTCATCGACATTCCTTTTTCAGGTAAGCGGTCTCACTCGCCGTCAGCGGCTCTAGTGAGGCTTTTTGCAGAATATCACTGCACTTTGCGCCTTTGGCCTCGCCGGGCGCGGGCGCGGTCACGGCAGGGCGCGGCTTGGGTGCGGCCGGCGCCACGGCGACGGGCGTCGGCGCTGGGGCTGTGGGCGCGGGCATCGGCGCAGTTGGCGCTGGGGCCTTGGAAGCGGGCGTGTCCGGTGCGGAGGCTGCCGAGGCGGCCTGGACTGGGCTGGAAGCGATCAGCTCTGGAGCTGGAGCCGCAGCGGCGGCCGACGCCGGCGCGGGTGGCGGCGCCGGCTCGGCGGGTGCCGGTGCCCGGAGCAGGCGATATCCACCCCAGGCCGCCGCAGCCAGGCCCACCACGCCCGCCGCGCTCAGGACGAGAGCGCGGCGCGGCGGGGCCGGCACGGACGCTTGCACAGGCGCAACGCTGGACGTTGGACGAGGTGTTGGCGGTGGCGGAGCGGGCAGCACCGGGGGCGGCACCACAGGCGGGTGCACAGGAGCCGCGGCAGGCGGCGGCGGTCGCGGGATCGGACGTGTCGGCTCCCGTGGCGCGAGCAGCGGGTTGTTGGGTGCCACCTGGGTCGGGTCGAAGTCCGGCAGCAGCACCGTTTCGTCGCCGGTCGGGAGGCCCAAGGCCTGCAGCTCGAGCAGATCGATGGCCTGCGTGTCGTCGGCGGTGAGCAGCGTGCGGAACTCGGCAATGGATTGCGGGCGGTCCTTCGGGTGGATGGCCAGCGCGCGGTCGACGGCCCCGAGGAAGGCGTTGCCGCAGCGGCCCGCCGCCACGGTAGCGAGCGGCTGCAGTTGGTCGTTGAGCAGCCGCTCGACGGAAGCCACCGTGCGGCGGCCGCTGATGGCCGCGTAGAGCACGCTGGCCAGCGCGAAGATGTCGGTCCAGGGGCCCTGCGTGACGCCGGGCATGTCGCCGTATTGCTCGATGGGCGCAAAGCCCGGCTTGAGCATGGCCGTCAGCGCGTGCGTGAGGTCGCCGATGACGCGGCGTGCGGCGCCGAAGTCCAGCAGCAGCGGCCCGTGGTCGGTGAGCAGGATGTTGTCCGGCGCGATGTCGCGGTGGTAGCAGTGCTCGTTGTGCAGCACTTCCAGCGCATCCAGCAGCGGCATCAGCCAGGCGCGCACCTCGGTTTCGGTCGACGGCCGGCCGAGCCTGGCCAGCGCCTCCTTCAGCGTCTGCCCCTGGTAGTAGGGCATGGCCATGTAGGCGGTGCCGTTGCCCTCCCAGAACTGATGCACCTTGAGCAGCGCCGGGTGGTCGAAGCGGGCCAGCAGCTTGGCCTCGTTGACAAAGCTGCGCAGCCCGATCGCGAAGGTCTCCGCGTGGTTGGGCGACTTGACCAGCACCGTCAGCGAATTGCCGGCGCGTGCAGCCATCGACGACGGCAGGTATTCCTTGATGGCAACCTGCCGTTCCAGCGCGACGTCGGTGGCGAGATAGACGATGCCGAAACCGCCTTCTCCCAGCACCCGGTCAATGCGGTAGTCGTGGATGCGCGTGCCGGGCGGCAGGGTGTGTCCCGGCGTCAGCGGGGCCTGCATGGCGACGGTGGGCTCTGCCGGGTCTTCTGGGGCTTTGCGCCCGGGTGGACCGCCCGCCGCTTCGCTCATTGCTGCGGCCGACCGGACGGCGGCGCTTCATGCAGGGCAGGCAGCGTGGAGCGGAACTGGATCAGCATGGGGCGGCGCCGGGATCGAGGTTCTGGAGATTATGCAGAGCCGGCACCGTCTCGCCCGCCTGCTGGACGTCGGGCTTGTCCTAGGCGGTGTAGCGGGCCAGCCAGTTGAAGAACTCGCCGTACCAGAGCCGGCTGTTGCGTGGTTTGAGCACCCAGTGGTTCTCGTCCGGGAACCACACCAGCCTCGAAGGCACTGCCAGCGATTTCAGCGTGTTGTAGTAGGCCAGGCCCTGCGCGTCGGGCACGCGGTAGTCCAGCTGGCCGTGCATGACAAGCGTGGGCGTCTTGAAGTGCTTCGCGAATGCGTGAGGGCTCTGCGCGGCGACGCGGGCCGGGTCATCCCAATAGGCTGCACCCAGCTCCTTGCGGTGCCAGCTGTAGGCGTCGTCGGCATACATGGCCTGCCAGTCGTAGCAGCCGGCGTGGCAGACGTAGGCCTGGTAGCGCCCGGCCTTCACGTGGCCGTTCATCCAGGCCACCATGTAGCCGCCATAGCTGCCGCCAGCGGCGACGACGCGCTTGCGGTCGACCCATGACTTCTTCAACAGCCAGTCAGTGCCGGCCTCGACATCCTGCAACTCGTACTCGCCCCAGTGGCCGGTGATGCTGTCCAGGAACTCGTGGCCGAAGCTGGACGAGCCGTGGTAGTTCACGCAGGCCACCACATAGCCTTGCGCTGCGCCGCCCGCTGGGCCGCTCCCGAGGGCGGCAGCGTCCCCACGGGGGACCGCTGCTGTACCCAGCGGCGAGGGGCTGGCAAACACCTGGTGGTTCCAGCGCCAGTGCCAGCTGTCGCCAAAGGCAGTGTGCGGGCCGCCGTGGATGACGTGCATCACGGGCCACTTCTTCTTCGGATCGAAGTCCGGCGGGTAGGTCAGCCACATCTGCACATCGTCGCCACGCGCGCCCTGAATCGTCACTTCCTCGTGGCGGCCAAAGGCATGGGCCGCGAGGCGCTCGTCATTCAGCGACTCGATGCGGCGCAGGCCATCGTCGGCCAGCACCGACAGCCGCGGCGGGAACTGCATGCCGTCGTGGTTGACGACGAGGAAGCCGGCCGACAGCGCGAAGCTGCCGACATGGCCTCCCTCGAAAACCCGTTCGGCGGTGCGGTCGCCGAGCGCGAACTGCCAGAGGTGGCGGCGGCCGCGCTCCTCGGCGGCGAAGTACACCGACTGGTCGTCCTCGGCCCAGCGCAGCGGTGCGCTGACCTCATGGTCCCAATCCTCGCTGAAGACGGCCCAGCGGCCTTGCTGGTCCAGCACGGCGAGCTGGTTCGGGTGGTTGTGGCCCAGGGCTTGGTGGCTGGCCAGGAAGGCCAGATGCGCGCCACCATGGCTGTAGCGCGGTGCGGCGAAGTCCCAGTCGCCGTCCTGCAGCAGCGTCTGGCCCTGGCGCGTTTTCACGTCGATCTCGGCCAGCGCAAAGCGGCCGTCCAGCTTCTTCTCGGGCGCCGGGTCGAAGGCGAAGGCGATGCGCCGGCCGTCGGGCGACACGTCAAAGCAGTTCACATCCGGTTCGGCGCGGCTCAGTTCCCAGGCCGTGCCCTCGAACAGGTCGCGCACCTTGCCCGTCTCGACATCCATCACATGCAGATGCGGCACACGGTCCATCGGCAGGTGATGGTCCCAGAAGCGGTAGAAAGGCTCGTCGGTGACGTAGGCGCTTTCCTTGCGGCTCTTGAAGTCGCGCAGCCGTGCGGCTTGGGCCGCGCCCTTCAGATCGGGCCAGACCCAGGATACGAAGGCGATGCGCCGGCCGTCGGGAAACCACTTGAAGGACTCGACGCCGGTGGGCACATGGCCGACGCGACGCGCCTCGCCGCCGTCCGGCGGGATCACATAGAGCTGCGTCTCCTCGTCGATAAATCGACCATTCGGACCGGCCTGCTCGCGCTTGGCGGTGAAGGCAATCAGGTCGCCGCGCGGGCTCCATTGCGGGTTGCCGTCCTTCTCGCCTGCTTCGGTCAGGCGGCGCGGCTCGCCGCCCAGTGTCGAGAACAACCACAGGCTGCTCTGCGCCCGATTGGCTTCCATCGAGTAGCGCGTGACGCCAGCGGTGGCCTGGGCGCCATCGGGGCTGAGGCTGGGGTCGCCGATGCGATCCAGGGCCCAGAGTGCATCAACATCAAAGGCCCTGGATTTGTTCTTCATGGTCTCTGTCGAGTCAGTTGCCAGTTCAGGTGGGCCTTGACCTCGGGCCATTCGCCCACGGTCAGGCTGTACATGACGGTGTCGCGCACCGTGCCGTCGCGCCGCGGCGCATGGTGGCGGATCACGCCGTCGCGCCTGGCGCCAAGGCGCTCGATGGCGCGCTGCGAGGCGTGGTTGAAGTTGTCGGTGCGCCAGCCCACCAGCTTGGCGCCCAGAGTCTCGAAGGCATGCGTCAGCAGCAGCAGCTTGGCGGTCGTATTGACGGCACTGCGCTGCACGCGCTGGGCATACCAGGTGTAGCCGATCTCGACACGCTCGATGGCCGGCACGATGTCGTGGTAGCTCGTTGACCCCAGCACCTCGCCGGTGGCGGCGTCCAGCACGGCGAAGGGCAGGCGATGGCCGGCGGCCTGCCCAGCCAGGGCCGCTTCGACATAGGCGACGGTCTCGTCGGGCGCCGGCACGCTGGTGAAGCGCAAGTTCCAGAGTTCGCCGTCCGCGGCCGCGGCCTGCAGGCCGGGCACATGGTCCAACGTCAGTGGCACGAGGTGGATGGGGCCGGCGGCCAACGTCACGGGCAGGACGGGTTTCATGGCTTGCCCTTCAACATCAGCCGCCGTGCCAGCCAGCGACCGCCGCCGCAGCCGGCGACGATGAGCAGCAGGCCGACGAGCTGCCGCGCGTCCCATGCCGTGCTGGCGATGAAGTCGATGCCGAACTGCCGGCCCAGCCACCAGCCGGCCAGAGCACCCAGGACGAAGCCGACGGCATCCGCCAGCCCTTCGCGCATCGCGCGGTCGAAATCCTGCTGTGCCATCAGCGGTTGTTGCGCTGCATGAAGACGAGCTTCTCGAACAGCGTCAGGTCCTGCTCGTTCTTCAAGAGCGCCCCCACCAGCGGCGGGATGCTGACCTTCTCGTCCTTGGCCTGCAACGCGTCCACCGGCACGTCCTCGGCCAGCAGCAGCTTGAGCCAGTCGATGAGCTCCGACGTGCTGGGCTTCTTCTTCAAGCCGGGCAGGTTGCGCACGTCGTAGAAGTTCTTCAGCGCGGCGGCCAGCAGGTCCTTCTTCAGGGTCGGGAAGTGCACGTCGACGATCTTCTTCATCGTCTCGGCATCGGGGAACTTGATGTAGTGGAAGAAGCAGCGGCGCAGGAAGGCGTCCGGCAGTTCCTTCTCGTTGTTGGACGTGATGAAGACGAGCGGCCGGTGCCTGGCCTTGATCAGCTGGCGCGTCTCGTAGACATAGAACTCCATGCGGTCGATCTCGCGCAGCAGGTCGTTGGGGAACTCGATGTCGGCCTTGTCGATCTCGTCGATCAGGAGCACGACCGGCTCGTCGGCCTCGAAGGCCTGCCACAGCACGCCTTTGACGATGTAGTTCTCGATGTTGCGAACGCGCTCGCTGCCCTCGATGCCGGCGAGCTGGCTGTCGCGCAACCGGCTGACAGCGTCGTACTCGTACAGGCCCTGCTGGGCCTTGGTGGTGCTCTTGATATGCCACTGCAGCAGCGGCATGCCTAAAGCGCCGGCCACCTCCTCGGCCAGCATGGTCTTGCCGGTGCCGGGTTCGCCCTTGATGAGCAGCGGGCGCTGCAGCGTGGCCGCCGCATTGACCGCGAGCATCAGGTCGGCCGTGGCGACGTACTGGTCGGAACCTTGGAATTTCATTGGGAAAACCGGGGCAAAACCCGAACTGAAGAGGGGCCGGACCAGTATAGGAGGCCTCCTATAATCGCCGCCGCTCCGGAATACGACACCAACCCGAACCTCTTGGGACCATGAAAAAACTGCTGCAGATCTCGCTCGCCCTGGCCACCGCCGTTGCTGCCTTTGCGGCCCAGGCCCAGGATGTGAAAGCGGGCGAGAAGAAGGTCGCGATGTGCATCGGCTGCCACGGCATCGTCGGCTACCAGGCCAGCTTTCCCGAGATCCACAAGGTGCCGATGATCGCGGGCCAGAACGCCAAGTACATCGTCTCTGCCCTGCAGGCCTATGCCAAGGGCGACCGCAAGCACCCGACGATGCGCGGCATTGCCGCCTCGCTCAGCGAGCAGGACATGAACGACGTGGCCGCTTTCTACGAGCAGCAGGCCAAGCTGCCGGCGGTGGCCGACAGCATTCCGGCCGCGCCGGCCAACGTGGCCGAATTGCTGACCAAGGGCGCCTGCGTGTCCTGCCACGGCGCCAACTTCAGCAAGCCCATTGACCCAACCTACCCCAAGCTGGCTGGCCAGCACGCCGACTATCTGACCGTCGCGCTGAAGTCCTACAAGACCGAGCACAACGCCAGCGTCGGCCGCAGCAATGGCGTCATGGCCGGCCAGGTCAAGCAGTTCAGCAATGCCGAGCTGAAGGCCATCGCCAGCTACATCAGCACGCTGCCCACCGAGCTGGCCACCGTGCCGCAGGGCAAGTTCCGCTGACCAAGCGCGACTGCCGCACCAACGAGCCGCCTTCAAGGCGGCTTTTTGTTGCCCGCAGCAAAAGCGTGCAGGGCTGCACGATCGTTGCGAAGCTTTTCATGCGTCACGCGCGGATACTCGGCGCGCACAGACGACGCTGTCATGTTGAAAAAGATCTCGACCTCTGAAGTGAGGCTGGGCATGTATCTCCAGGCGATGGAGGGGGCCTGGCTCTCTCATCCGTTCTGGAAGACCAAGTTCGTGCTGCTCGATCCGGCCGACCTTGCCGCCCTGCAAGCCAGCGGCGTGCCGGCCGTCTGGATCGACGACAGCAAGGGCGGGGATGTGGCCGCGCCTGCACCGGTCGCCGCCGTGGCGGTGGCCGCGTCGCCGCCCGCGGTTGCCGCCCCGCCGCCGCGTGTCAGCATGGAGTCCGAGCTCGACCGCGCCACCCAGGTGCTGGGCCGGGCCAAGGTGGCCGTCATGGCCTTGTTCAACGAGGCGCGGCTGGGCAAGGCCATCGACAGCGAGGTCTGCCTGCCCATCGTTGACGAGGTCACGTCTTCGCTGGCGCGCAACCCGTCGGCCTTCCTCAGCCTCGCTCGGCTCAAGGACAAGGACACCTACACCTATATGCACTCGGTCGCCGTCTGCGGCCTGATGGTGTCCCTGGGCCGGCAGATGGGGCTGTCCGATGCCGAAGTGCGTGAAGCTGGCCTGGCCGGGCTGCTGCACGACGTCGGCAAGATGCAGATGCCCATGGAGGTGCTGAACAAGCCCGGCGCGCTGACCGATGCCGAATTCAATGTCATGCGCGGCCACCCCGAGCGCGGCTTCGACTTGCTCAAGGACGGTGCCAAGGTGCCGGCCTCGGCCCTGGACGTCTGCCTGCACCATCACGAGAAGATGGACGGCACGGGCTACCCGCACAAGCTGGCCGGCGACCGGATCAGCCAGTTCGCGCGCATGGGCGCCGTTTGCGACGTCTACGACGCCATCACGTCCACCCGGCCCTACAAAAACGCCTGGGATCCAGCCGGCTCGCTGCAGCGCATGTCGCAGTGGAAGGGCCAGTTCGACCCGGCGATCTTCCAGGCCTTCGTCAAGAGCGTCGGCATCTACCCGACCGGCACGCTGGTGCGCCTGCAGTCCGGCCGCCTGGCGGTGGTGGTCGAGCAGAACGCCGCCTCCCTCGTCGCGCCTCGCGTCAAGGTCTTCTACTCGACCAAGTCGAGCATGCCGATCCCCTTGCAGCTCATCGACCTGGCCACTTCCACCGATCGCATCGCCGGCCGCGAGCCGCCCGAGGACTGGAACTTCACCCACCTCGACGAGCTCTGGAACCCGAACGCCAAACGGTAACGAAGGGGCTTTGTCCGCCCTCCTAAACTGCCAGCCCTGCAGTTGGGAGATCGGTAATGAAGCGATGGCTAGGTGTAGCTCTTTTGGCATGGGCCTGCGGTGTGCCCGCGCAGACGCTGCGCTGGGCCAGCCAGGGCGATCCGCAAACCATGGACCCGGATTCGCAGAACGAGAGCCTGACCAACATGGTCAACGGCCAGATCTACGAGCGGCTGACCAACCGCGATGCCAAGCTGGGCCTGGTGCCGGGCCTGGCCACGGAGTGGAAGCAGACCGGGCCGCTGGCCTGGCGCTTCAAGCTGCGCCCCGGCGTCAAGTTCCACGACGGCACGCCGCTGACGGCCGACGATGTGGTGTTCTCGGTTCAGCGCGCCAAGGAGCCGACTTCGCAGATCGCCGTCTGGGCCAATGCCGTGGGCACAGCCAAAAAGGTCGACGATCTGACGGTGGACTTCCAGCTGACCACGTTCAATCCCATCTTCCTGCAGCACATCGACCAGTTGTGGATCATGAGCCGCAAGTGGTGCGAGGCGCACAAGGTCACCAAGCCGCTGGATTTCAAGAACAAGGAAGAGAGCTTCACGGCCCTGAACACCAATGGCACCGGCCCCTTCATGCTGGCCAGCCGCCAGCCGGGCATCAAGACGGTGCTCAAGCGCAACCCGAACTGGTGGAACAAGTTAGCAGGCAATGTCCAGGAGGTCGTCTACACCCCCATCGCCACCGACGCGACCCGTCTGGCCGCCCTGGTGTCTGGCGAGGTCGATTTCGTGCTCGACCCCGCGCCGCGCGACATCGCGCGCCTGCGCAACACCGCCGGCGTCAAGGTCATCGAGGGCCCGGAGAACCGCCTCGTCTTCATCGGCATGGACCAGTCGCGCGACAAGCTGCTCTACGGCAATGTGCCGGGTGACAAGAACCCCTTCAAGGATGTGCGCGTGCGCCGCGCGCTGTACCAGGCGATCGACATCGAGACGATCCGGGCCAAGCTGATGAGCGGTCTGTCCGTGCCCACTGGCGCCTTGACGCCGTCCAGCATGGCCTCCTTTGACGACCCGGCCCTGCAGGCCCGGCTGCCTCACGACCTTGCCGGTGCGAAGAAGCTGATGCAGGAGGCGGGCTATGCCGACGGCTTCGAGGTGACGCTGGACTGCCCCAACAACCGCTACATCAATGACGAGGAGATCTGCACGGCGCTGGCTTCGATGTGGGCGCAGCTGAAGATCAAGGTCAAGGTCAACGCCATGCCCCGCGTCATCTACTTCCCCAAGCTGGAGAAGTACGACACCAGCCTGTACATGTACGGCTGGGGCGGCTCGGTGACGGATGCCGAGAGCATCCTGACGCCGCTGTACCGCAGCCGCGGTGACAAGGGTGTGGGCAACTACAACTTCGGCGGGTTTCGCAACGACAAGGCGGACGCACTGGCGGCGCAGTCCAGCGTCGAGCCCGACCCGAAGAAGCGGGAGCAGCAGATCCGCGGCGCGCTGACCGAGCTGCGCGAGCAGGTCAACGTCATTCCGTTGCACCGTCAGGTGGTGCCGTGGGCCGCGCGGGCAAATGTCACGGCCGTGCACCGGCCGGACAACTGGCTGGAACTGGCCTGGGTGCAGATCAACCGCTGATTTCGGCCCTTTAACCGGCCACCACCTGCGAGGCCGGCGCGGCAAACTGGCTCAAGCCCAGATTCCTGTCCGCGCCATGCTGTACCGCCTTGCTGCTTTTGCCCTGACCCTGCTGCTCGCCTCCTGTGGAGGCGGCGGTGGCGGTGGTTCGGACGCGCCGGTGCTGGACAAGCCGCCCACGTTGCGCGGCGTGGCCGCTACCGGCGCCCCGCTGGTCAACGCGCAGGTCAGCGTCGTCGACGGCCAGGGCAAGGCCGTGGGCACGGCCACCACCCATGGCGCCGACGGCAGCTACAGCCTGACGCTGAGCACCACCAGCCCCACCGCACCGCTGTTCATCCAGGCGCGCGGCATGGATGCCGCGGGCACCATGCAGGTGCTGCATTCCACGGTGCCGACCATCAGTGCCGCCATGGTCGGCCATGTGACGCCGCTGACCAACGCCGTCGTCGCGCTGGCTCTCGGCACCGAACCTGCCCCGGTGTTCGCGGCCGCTGCCACCAGTGCCAGCCAGCTGACCCAGATGGCCAGCGCCGCCTCTGCCGCGGGTACCTTCCTGAAGACCCTGGTCAAGACCCAGGTCAGCGACCTGAAGATCACCGACGCTGCGGCCCTGGACCTGCTGGCGGATTCGACCTTCGCCGCCAACAAGGGCGCCCACGATCTGCTTATCGAGAGCGTGCGCATCGACCTCGCGCGCTCCAAGCTCAATATGCCGGTGCTGCAGATCGGCAACAAGTTCCTCGCCGCGCCGACGGCCGAAGTCGTCGTCGAGCTGCCCACGGCCCAGACTGAGTTGCTCAAGGCCAGCGGCACGCCGGCCACCGCCATCACCTCCACGTTGAAGGCCGCGACCAGCGCGACGACATTGCTCGGCACCTTGGCCGGGCTGGATGACCTTGGCGCCGCGCTGAACCAGCTCATCGCCCAGGGGCGCGACGTCAGCACCATCCTGACGAACACACTCGTCACTGGCTACGACAAGCACAACGGCCGCAGCAAGGTCGATATCGCCGGCATCCTGTCGACCTACACGACGGGCAATCGCCAGTTCGGCCGCTTCCAGCTGCTGGGCTGCGCCGACGACGCACCGACCGCCGGCAACTGCGCCAAGGTGCTGGTGGGCGCCGTCATCAGCGATTCCACCGGCGCAGTCGTCGACCTGTTCAGCGACGCGGTCAGCTACAACAAGTCGGCCACGACGACCAACAAGTGGAACCTGATCGGCAACGGCAAGAAGCTGGCCGTCGACGTGTATCCGCTGGGCTTTCTGGCGCTGGCTGCCGATGGCACGCCCAGCAGTGCCGTGGTGCCCAACCCGGGCATCGGCCTGCAGGTGGAGGTCCAGGCGCAGACGGCCGATCCCGTGCCCGGCATTCCGGCGACGCAGCTGCTCAGCTCGGCCACGGTGCAGTTGCCCGGCGGCTTCAGCATCCCCTTCGGCTATTGCAACCGGCTCCTGCTGTGCGTGTCCTCCACGCCCGGCGCCACCAACCTGATCCCGACGGGCGGCGTGGGTGACATCGCCATCCAGCGCTCGGCGGTCGGCTGGATCGGCAGTGCCGACAGCGTGCGGGGCGCCAAGTTCATCACCAGCTACACGATCTCCGGCGTGGCCGAGACGCGCAACGCCTGGCTGCGCGCCGATGTGCTGGGCGAGCCGGCTGCCACGCGCTTTCCGAGCCTTGACAGTGTGTCGGCAGCCAGCCCGGTGTTCGCCGCCTCGCTGCAGAGCGGCACGCTGATGATCAACTGGTCGGCCTGGGCGGCGGCCAACCCCGACCTGCGCCTCATCGAGATCAAGCGCGTCTTCACGCCTGCCGCCGGCGGCGCGCCCACGGTGCTGGACACGACTGTGCCGCTGCCACCCAAGACGGCGGCGACGCTGAGCGCGGCGTATACGCCAGTGGGCAGCGTCACTTCCGAGCTGTGGCTGCAGGCCATGGACGCGCAGGGGCGACGTTTCCATACCCGTTACAGCGGCAAACCGTGAATTGAGTCGCGGACCGGTTCGCAACCGGCGTTGTTGTGAAATGTGACAGCGACTGCGAGCGGGGCCAAAGCTAAGCTTTCGGCACCGTTTCCCATCGCCGCCGACCTTGCCGGCGACCGCCCCCGTGAAAAGCCGCCTAACTGCGCTGGCGTGGTTGTCCACGCTGGCCCTGACTTCAGCGGCCCATGCCGCTCCAGCCGCCGCCGACGCCTCGGACGACCAGGCGCTAGAAGCGCTTCTGAAACGGGAAGTGCAGGGCCCGTCCCGCTATGCCCAGAGCCTGATGGACGCGCCGGCGTCGGTCAGTGTGCTCGAGCGCGGTGTCTCCGATGCCCTCGGCCACCAGACTGTCGGTGACCAGCTGGCCCGACTGCCGGGCGTCTACCTCAGTAACTCGCGCACCTACAGCGCCCTGGGGCTGCGCGGCTTCAACAGGCCGGGCGACTACAGCGCCCGCCTGCTGATGGCCATCGACGGCCAGCGCGTCAATGACGCCATCTTTGACCAGGGGCTGCCGCAGCTGGAGCTGCCCATCGTCGCCGAATGGGTCAAGCGGGTGGAACTCGTCCACGGCCCGGGCTCCTCGATCTACGGCAGCAATGCGCTGCTGGGCGTCGTCAACGTTGTGACCCTGAATGGCGCCGACGCGCCGGGCCTCACGGCCCAGGGCAGCGTGGGCGAAAACGGCACGCGTCGCGCCGAGATGCATTACGGTGCCTCTGCCGCCGACAGTGACTTGTTCATCGGCCTGAACCTGCAGCGCACCGCTGGCGAGGACCTGTTCCTGCCCGAACTCGGCACGGCCGATGGCTGGGTGCGCGGTCTCGATGGCGAGCGCCAGGTGGCGCTGCTGGCCAAATTCCGCAACGGGCCATGGCGGGTCGCGTTGAACGCGGTGCGCCGCGACAAGGATGCCGCGACCGCACCCTACGGCACCGAGCCCGGCGTGCCTGGCACCCACTACACAGACAGCCTGGTGCTGGGCGAGCTCAGCTACGACGGGGGCTGGCAAGGTGATGTACGCCCCTCGGCGCGACTCAGTGTGGCTGGCTATGAGTTCCGCGGCAGCTATGTCTTCGGGCCCGCGCCCGATCTCGTCAACAGGGACCTGGCCCGCGCCCAATGGACGACGCTGGAGGCCCGCATGCTTTGGCGAGGCCTGCTCAACCACCAGCTGATGGTCGGCGCCGAGCTGCGCACCTCGCCCCAGGGCGTGCAGCGCAATTACGACGTCGATCCCTATGCGCTGCAGCTGGATTCGCATGTCACCCAGGACGCCGCGGGCGTCTACGCGCAAGACCAGTGGCGACTTTCATCGGTGCTGCAGCTGACCACCGGCCTGCGCCTGGACCATGTGCGCGGCTTCGCGCCCGCCGTGTCGCCGCGCGCCGTGCTGGCTCTGCGGCCCGACGAGCGCGAATCCTTCAAGCTGATGTGGGCGCAGTCCTTCCGTACGCCCAACCTGTACGAGCGCTTCTACGACGACGGCGGGGTTTCACAGCTGCGCAACAACGACCTGAAGCCCG
Source organism: Pelomonas sp. Root1217 (assembly GCF_001425705.1). GTDB lineage: Bacteria > Pseudomonadota > Gammaproteobacteria > Burkholderiales > Burkholderiaceae_C > Pelomonas. The sequence goes on from NZ_LMDC01000001.1 coordinate 294,538, forward strand.
AGCGGCTCAATTCCGTCGAGGCTGCCTGGGAATATGTGCTTTACAGCGGCCATGCGCTCAGTGCCAACGCCTACTACACGCGCATGAACCGCTTGATCGAGCAGCAGCCCGTTGGCAGCGAGAGCGAGGCGGTGGTGCAGTACCGCAATGTCGGCAGCGTCAGGCTGCGGGGCGTGGATGTGGGCGTGGAGAAGCGCGCAACGGACGGCTGGCTCTGGCACCTCAGCGCGTCCTGGATGGATGGCCGCGACGACGCTGGCCAGCGCCTGAGCAATTCGCCCTCGTGGATGCTCAAGGGCGACCTCGTCTCACCGGTGTGGCAGCGCTGGCAGCTCGGCATGGAATGGAACCTGGTCGGCCGCCGTACCGGGCGCGTCGAGGTACCCGCCACGACCCTCGTCAATGCTCATCTGCGCTACCACGTCGACCCGCGCCAGAGCCTGGCCTTGCACGTAAGCAATGCGCTGGACCGCCGCAACCTCGACCCGGCGACCCCCGACACGTCGCTGAGCGCCATCCCTCAGCCCCGGCGCGCCTGGCGCCTGGACTGGCGCTTCACGCTCTGAGCCTGGCCATGCGCGGCAGTCGAGCAGCGGTGAGGGGTAGAGCGGGCTGGCGCTGGCGTGCCGGCTGCACGATCCTGCTCGGCCTGCTGTCGGGCCAGCCGGCCATGGCGCAGAGTGCCAGCCCGGAGGCTTTGAAAGCCGAGGTCGTCTACCGCCTGCTGATGTTCGTCACCTGGCCTGCCGACCGCGAGCTGGCGGGGCGGCCGCTGCAGCTGTGCACCCTCGGTGAAGGCCGGATGGACAGCGCGCTGCAGTCCCTGGCGGGCCGGCCGATCCGGCACCTCACCGTCGATGTGCGCCCTCAGGCCCGTGCCGACCAGCTCGCCGGCTGCCACCTGCTCTACCTGCCCACACCGCAGCCGGCCTTGCGCCCGGTGCTGGCCGACCTGCCGGTGCTCGTGGTGTCGGATGTGGCGGTGATGCTGGAGCAAGGTGCCATGATCAACCTGCAGATCGAGGACGGCCGTATCGTCTTCGACGTGGACCTCGACGCCGCGCGCCGCGTCGGCCTGGCCATCAGCACCAAGCTGCTGCGCCTGGCCCGCTACGTGCGCCACCAGACGACATCGCCGTGAAGCCGCAATTTGCCGATGCCTTTGAGCGCCTGCGCGAACTCGTTGTCGCGCTGGCCGCCTTGGTGGTCTTTGCGCTGTTGCTCAGCGTGCTGCAGTACTGGCGCCTGCATGGACGCCAGCTCGAGGACCTGCGCACCCAGGCCGACATCGTCGCCCAGACGGTCTCGGCCGCGCTGGTTTTCGACAGCCGCAGCGATGCCGGCGAAAGCCTGGCGGCCCTGCAGCAAAGCCCGTCCATCGTGCATGCCCGGCTGCTGAAGGGCGACGGCGGCGTCTTCACACAGTTCTCGCGCACCGCGGCCGAGGTCTCCTGGTTGCACGAGGCTGCCGGCACGGCGAGCGTGCAGGTGCCGGTCATGGCTGACGGCCGGCGCGTGGGCATGCTGGTCGTAGAGGCCAGCCGCCTGCCGATGTGGATGGACGTGGCGCAGTTCCTTGCCGCCACCATGGGCACCCTGCTGGCCACGGCCGGGCTGGCCTGGTGGCTGTCCAAGCGGCTGCGGGTGCAGATCAAGGAGGTCGAGCGCCGCACCCGCTATCTCGCGCGCTTTGACGCATTGACCGACCTGCCCAACCGTGAGCACATGCGCGGGCTGCTGGAGCGCGTGCTGCACCAGCAGGGCCGCACCACCTTGCTGATCCTGGACCTCGACGATTTCAAGCAGATCAACGACCAGCACCGCCATGCTGCCGGTGACGCCGTGCTGCAGGCCATTGGCCAGCGGCTCAGGCTGCTGTGCCGGCCCGGCGACCAGATCGCCCGGCTGTCTGCCGATGAATTCGCGCTGCTGCTGGTGCCAGGCATGGAGGACGAGGCCTTGCGCACCCATGTCGCCCAGTTGCAGGCCGAACTCACGCAGCCGGTGCTGCACGACGGCCATTGGCTGCACCTGCATGTCTCCAGCGGCGGCGTCTCATTGCCCGAGCACGCGCGCGATGCGAGCGAGGCCTTGCGCAGTGCCGATGCCGCACTGCGGCATGCCAAGCAGATTGGCAAGGACAGCTTCCAGCTGTTCACGCCGCAGATCGGCGAGGCCCTGCGCCTGCGGCTGGCGCTGGAGCACGATATGCGCGAAGGCCTGGCGCGCGGGCAGTTCGGCCTGGCTTACCAGCCGCAGTACGACGCCGCGCGCCGCATCCACGGCTTCGAAGCGTTGGCGCGCTGGCGCCACCCCGAGCGGGGCTGGGTGCCGCCGGCCGAGTTCATTCCGGTGGCGGAGAACTCGGGCCTGATCGTCGAGCTCAGCCTGGCGCTGCTGGCCGTGCTGCGCCGCGACCTCGACGGCCTGCGTGCCCGGGGCCTGAGCTGCCCGCCCGTGGCCGTCAACCTGTCCTGGGAGCAATGCCGCAAGCCGCAGCACCGCGAGCGCTTCCTGCAGCAGCTCAAAGCCCTGCAGCTGGGGCCGGACGAGGTCGAATTCGAGCTGACAGAAAGCGCCGGCTTTGAGGACATCGACAAGCCCGACTCCTTCGTCTTCACGCTTCAAGGCCTGGGCTACCACCTGGCCATCGACGACTTCGGCACGGGCTACAGCTCGCTGGCCTATCTGCGCCGCATCCGCTGCCGCAAGCTCAAGATCGACCGCCTTTTCGTGCATGGCCTGTCGGGCAATGCCGACTCCCACATGCTGGTCGAATCCATGGTGCGCGTCGCGCACGCGATGCGCATGGTCGTCGTGGCCGAAGGCGTGGAATTGCCGGCGGACGAGGCGGCCCTGATCGCGATGGGCTGCGACCTGATGCAGGGGTTTGGTTTCTGCAGGCCAGTGCCGCCGGATGAGATGCCGGGATTGCTGTCGGCCGACTGATCTAACTGCACAGCGCCAGCATCCCGGCCCACGCGAGTTGCAGGCCCGCGTTCTGCCAAGCGCACCATGCGCCAACCAGGGCCACCAGAGCGAGCAGCAACCAGCGCACCGTCATGCCAGCACCGGCCGACCGGTGTGCTCGACGGACTGGTCGCGGATGGGCAGGTGCAGCAGCACGGAAGCCACGCCCAAGCCCACCGAGATGAACCACATCCACGCATAGGACCGCGTTGCGTCATACACCAGGCCACCCAGCCAGGCGCCCAGGAAACCGCCGAGCTGGTGGCCCAGGAACACCAGGCCGAATAAGGTGCCGATGTAGCGCACGCCGAAGATCTGCGCGATGACGCCGCTGGTCAGCGGCACGGTGCCCAGCCACGTGGCGCCCATGACCAGCGCGAAGCCGTACAGCGAGGCATTGCTGAGCGGCAGCGCCATGAAGAGCAGCATGGCCACCGTCCTGACCGCATACAGCCCAGCCAGCAGGTACTTGCGGCGGTACAGGTCGCCCAGGCGGCCGCAGACATAGGTGCCCACGGCGTTGGCGGCGGCGATCAGCGCGATGGCGTTGACGCCGGCGGACGCGTCCATGCCCGCATCCTGGAGGTAGGCCGGCAGATGCGCGCCCAGGAAGGCGAGCTGGAAGCCGCAGCTCAGGAAGCCGAGGTTCAGCAGCCAGAAGCCGCTGTGCCCCAGGGCCGTGCCCACCACCGACCGAGGCGAAGCGCCTGCGTCCATCGCACCCACCGCGCCGGCCTCCGTGCGAGCTCTCCTGTCGTCCAGGCACCAGGCCGTGGCGGCGGACAGTGCGATGACGGCGGCCATCGCCTGCAGTGTGCGTGACCAGCCCAGCCCGTCGATGCCAACCTGACACAGCGGCACGAGCATGAACTGGATCAGCCCGCCGATGGCGCCGGCCACGCCCTGAGCCGTGCCGCGCGAGGCCGCCGGCACCAGACGCGACAAGGCGCCATAGACCACCGCGAAGGTCGTGCCCGTCAATGCCACGCCCACCACCAGGCCCGCGCCCAGCGCCAGCATCGTGGTGGACGGCGCCCAGGCCTCGATCACCAGTCCCGCGGCATAGAGCAGGCAGCCGGCAGCGATGACCTGGCCGGTGCCGCGCCGGTCCGCCAGATAGCCGGCCAGGGGCTGCACGGCGCCCCACACCAGCACCTGCAGGCCCAGCGCGAACGAAAAGCTCGTCCGGCCCCAGCCATGCTCCGCCAGCAGCGGCAGCATGAACAGCCCCTGCACGTGGCGCGTGCCCATGGACAGGCCCAGCACGATGCCGGCGCAGGCCAGCAGCAGCGTGGGCGGCACGGGAGAGGAGGCGGGTGGCTTGAGGGGCATGGCGAGCAGGTGTGGAGGGCGGGAACCCCCATGGTCCTGATCTCTGCATGCCGTGGGCTGAAGCCTGGCCCCGCGCCGCGCAGCCGCGCTCAGCTGACGTTCTTTTCGGCGGCCTGTTCCGCCAGCCAGTGCACGAAGGCCTGCAGCGGCGCTCGCTCGGCCCGCTCCCGCCACAGCACGGCCTGGTAGGCCTTGCCCGGCGCCGCATGCGTGCCCACCCGGCGCAGTTGGCCGTTGGCGATCTTGGCGCCCAGCAAGCGCGACGGCGCGATCACCAGGCCCAGGCCCTGGCAGGCGGCCTCGATGGCCAGGTGCAGGTCGTTGCAGCTCAGCAACGGGTCGACGCTCGCGAGCGCTGGGTCGATGGTGACCAGCCACTGGCGCCAACTGGCCACCGGGTGCTCCACGAGCGGCAGCAGCCGAGCGATCTCGCCGGGTGAGAGCCCATCGGCGCGGGCTGCCAGGGCCGGCGCCGCGGCGGCAATGTGCTCGTCGGTCCACAGCGGCACGGCCAGCATGTCCTCGTCCACGCTGCCACCGTAGCGCAGCCCGATGTCCACGCCGCCGTCCTTGAGCGACTGGAACTTCGCCGTGGAGGTGAGGATCACGTCGATGCGCGGGTGGCGTTGCGCGAATAGCCCCAGGCGCGGTGCCAGCCAGAGTCGTGCCAGGGCTTGCGAGGCGGTCACGTGCAGTTGGGCCCGGCCTACGGGCAAGCGCTCGTACAGCCCATCGCGCAGCCGGTGGGCAAAGGCCTGCACCGCATGGAAGTAGTGTTCGCCCGCGTCCGTCAGTTGCACCGCCGGCGCCAGCTGGCGCACCAGCTTCACGCCGAGGCGCGCCTCCAGCGCGGCGATGGACTGCGTCAGCGCGGCCGCCGACAGCCGCAGCTCGCCAGCGGCCCTGGTCAGGCTGAGATGGCGCGCCGTGGCCTCGAAAGCCTGGACGCAATGCAGCGGGGGCGGGCTCAGCGACGCTGCACCGCGTGGACCGACCGTCTGACGAGCGCCCTGCATCCAGATAATCTTAGCCATGCCGACATCCAGGCGCACCGCCACGCCGACCGCTGCCGTCGTGCCTCCGGCCAGCGTGCCGGACCTGCCGATGCACGAACTGCTGGCGCTCGAGGCGGTGTTCCGGCTTGGGTCCGTGCAGGCGGCCGCCGAGGCGCTGCACGTCACGCCGTCGGGCGTCAGCCACCGCATCGCCAGCCTGGAGCAGCGCATTGGCAGCCCGCTGCTGCGCCGCCGCGGGCGCGGGGTGGTGCTGACGGAGCTGGCCGAGTCCTGTGTCGCCGCCATCAGCCCGGGCCTGGTGGCCTTCGCTGCCGCCACGCAGGCGCTGCTGGATCGCGAGCACCGGGTCATCCGCATCGCGACCGCCGCCGCCATCGGCGTGGCCTGGCTGCTCCCGCGATTGCAGCGTTATGCCCAGCTGCACCCCGAGGCGCGCTTCGAGCTGCTGACCGTGGCGACGGCCGATGAACTGGCGACCGACCGCTGGGACCTGCTCATCCACTACGGCAACGCGCCGCGCCGGGGCGCACGGCGCGGCACACTGTTCCAGGAGACGCTGATCCAGGTCGGCGCGCCCGTGCCGGCCAAGCAGACCGGGCCGCGCCCCTTGCTGCGCCTGAGCCAGCTCGACCTTGCCGGCCCTGCCGCCGAGCGCCGCAGCACGCGCGGCGACGCTCATCATGCGCAACTCGTCTTCGACGACGCGCTGGCCATGCTGGAGGCTGCGTCAGCCGGTGCGGGCCTGGCCTGGGCCACCGAAACCGCCGCACGCCCCTACCTTGCGCAAGGGCGCCTCGTGCGGTCCAGCCCCGACGATCGCGAGGGCCTGCGCTATACGGCGGACCTGTCGGAGGCCGGTCAGCTCAAGCCGCTGGCGGCGGCGTTTTATGCGTGGTTGCTGGAGCATGTGGGCGAAGGCCAGGGCGGAGCGGTGACGCCCGGTTGCACGAAAAAATAGATGCGCCCGCCGCGCGGCGTGCTTCCTGGCTAGGCTGATGGGCAAACCGGCCCCTGATCGGACCCCAACAATGAAGCGCAGAGACATCCTCCACTGGGCCACGTCGGCAGGCGCCTTGAACGTGATCGGCAGCGCAGCCACCTCAGCCTCGGCGGCCGTGCCTGTCACCAAGCCCGTGCTGCCGCAGAAGGCGGACCTGATCAGCGCCACGGCGCGGCGGCTGCAGCTCGTCACGCAGCAGGCGCAATACCTGTGGACCGAGTCTCACCGTAACCTCGCCGGCGTGCCCATGGCAGCCGCGGTGCCCGCGGGCGAGTCGCCCACGCTGGAGCATCAGCTCAGGACCTCAGCGCTCGCGATGGAGGCAGTCACCAACCTCGCGGCGTCCATGGCGCCCAGTGCGCTTGCGGCCAGCAGCCTGCCGACGCTGCAGGCCTTGCGCAGCCGGCTCGCGGCCACACAGGCCAGTTTCGACAGCCTGCCTGCGGCCGAGCTCACGCCGCTGGCCAATCTCACGGCGACGGTGGGCGGCATCGCAACGCAGCTCCAGCAGATCCACTACCAGCTCACCGTGCGGGTCTCCACGGCACCTCAGCCCAAGACGGTGGCGCAGTACGACGCACTGTTCGTGACGCTGGACAAGCCAGCGATAGCGAGCCAGCTGCATGACGACGACACCTTCGCGTACATGCGTGTGGGCGGGCCCAACCCCATGCTGATCCGGCAGGTGGCTGCGCTGCCGGCCAAGTTCCCGCTGAGCGATGCGCAATACCGCCAGGCGATGGGTGGTGAGGGCAACAACGACAGCCTGCTCGACGCCGCCGGCAGTGGCCGGCTCTACCTGCTGGACTATGAAAGCCTGGGCGGCATGGCGCCGGCCGGCCCGGTGAACAAGCCGCTGACGGGCGCCGGCTACGGCTATGCGCCCATCGCGCTGTTCGCGCGCCCCCAGGCCGGCCGCTCGCTGGTGCCGGTCGCCATCCAGGGCGGGCAGGACCCGGCCCTCAGCCCCCTGGTGCTGCGGGCCACCGATCCGGCCAACGCCAACGCCTACTGGGCGTGGCAGTCGGCCAAGACCGCGGTGCAGGTGGCCGACTTCAACTACCACGAAATGTTCGTGCACCTGGGCCGAACGCACCTGATGTCCGAGGCCTTCGCGATGGCCACGCAGCGCCAGCTCGCGGTCGTGCACCCGCTGAACCGGCTGCTCGCGCCCCACCTCGAGGGCACGCTGTTCATCAACGATGCGGCCGCGCTGGTCATCATGGGGCCGCTCACCACGGGCGACACCATCCTGGCCGCGTCCATCGAGACGCTGCAGCGCGAATGCGGCCGTGATCGCCTGGCCTTCGACTTCTACGACAACATGCTGCCGAACGATCTGCGCGCACGCGGCGTGGATGACGCCGGTCGGCTGCCGGACTACCCCTACCGCGACGACGCGCTGCTGGTCTGGAATGCCATCCAGCAATGGGTGAGCGAATACCTCGCCGTGTACTACGCCAGCGACGCCGACGTGACGAGCGACTACGAACTCAAGGCCTGGGCCAGCGAGCTGGCCGTGAGTGGCAAGGTCAAGGGCTTCCGGCCCATCACCACGCGCAGCCAGCTCGCCTTGGTGGTGACGGCCATCATCTTCAATGCCAGCGCCCAGCACGCGGCCGTCAACTTCCCGCAGTCCTCGTTGATGACCTACGCCCCGTTCTACGCCGGCATGGGCGGCGCGTGGGCGCCTGCCGGCGCGGTGGGGCAGAGCGAGGCCACCTGGTCGCAGATGCTGCCCAGCCGGCTGGCGGCGCAGGAGCAGATCCTGCTGTTCCACATCCTCGGCGGCGTGTACTACCGCATGCTGGGCGAATACCGCGACAACGTGCCCCCGTACCCGCCGGTGCTGCTCGACCCCGCCATCACCCGGCCCGGCGGCCCGCTGGAGCGCTTTCGCAGCGCGCTGGCCGGCGTCGAGAACACCATCCGGCAGCGCAACCTGGCGCGCACGCGGCCGTATGAACACCTCCTGCCGAGCCGCATCCCGTCGAGCACCAACATCTAGAGTGGCGCAAGGCGGGCGTGAACGGCCTCAGTTCGACCCGTGCCCGTAGCTGAAGGCGCGCGTGATCGTCCAGGCATTGCCCTGCTGGCGCCACAGCATGGTGAACTCGGCGCGGCCCTCGCAGGGATGCGTCGTGCCGCCCGGCTTGTAGTGGCAGAAGCGATGCTCGCCGCGGGCCAGCGCGCCGAAGCCCTTGATCGGCCATACCTTCAGCGTGCCCGGCACGAGCTCGCGCTGGAACTTGCCGCAGACATTGGCCCGGGTCTGCGCGATCATCACGTCGCGCGTCCACGTGACGCCGCCGAGGTCGTGATAGAACTCGACGGCAGGGTCGAAGAAGCTCGCGTATTTGTCGAGCTGGCCGGCTGCCTCGCAATGGTTGAAGGCCTCAAAGGCCGCGGCGTCGAGCGCGGCGATCGTGGCACTGAGATCGGCCTCGGCCGGCGAGGGCTCCGCCGCGTGGGCGGCCATGGCGACGCCAGCGAGGGTGCACGCGATAAAGCGGTGGCGTAGAGAGTTCATCGGTCTGCCTTGGGGCGCGTGAAGAAGGCCGCATCCTCGCGAAGGCCTGGCGGCCCCGCCATCATGCCGCGACGGTCGGTGGCCTGGCGCCGACAGGCTGTCGATGGGGCACGACGAAACGTGCCGCGCAACGCTCCATCCGTTCGGCAGCGCCACCAAAGCGCCTCGCGCTATGGCTTGGCTCCGAGCACAACCGGCACCGTGTCGATCAAGCGGCGAGACACCACCATGGGCAAGGTCGATTCAAAGAACTTTCTGAAATGCGCGGTCTGGATGTGCTGTGCGTATGCTTGCTCGTCTGCGTAGATCTCGAAGACGCGTATGTGAGTCGGACGTTCCCGTTCAGCCACGGCGTAGAGGGCCAGGACTTTGGGCTCGATCCGCACCGCGGCTTCAACGCCCTCCGCGATGGCAGCCTTGAAAGCCTCGAGTTGCGCCGGATCAATCTCGAGCTCGGCGATTCTGATGAAGGGCATCTTCGACTCCACGGCGGTTGCGCTGCCCGGAAGGGCCAGCATGGAAAGTGTCGACGCGACGGCAATCGCGGCGGCGCGCGTGCTCATGAGTGACGGCTTGCGATTCCACACGGCGTCCATCCCTTCTGTCGGCGTTCTGCCTGCGCGTTCAACGCTCGGAACTCATGTCAGCGGGCGGCCCTCAGCGGACTGAAATCGTAGGTGGCCACCCGCGATGCCATTGGAGAAGGAAAGTCGCGGCTGATGTGCCGCCACTTCTACAAGGCCTGACCTTCAAGCGCTCAAGAGGCGCTAGCCTTCGACGGCGCCTGGAAGCCTGGACACCAACGTGTCGATCGCCAGGCGCAGACGCAAGGGCATGTGCTGGCTGACCGGCCACAGCGCATGGCATTCAACCGACGCATGCGGACGCTCCTCGAAGAGCGCGATGAGGCGACCGTCTTGCAGACTGTCCCGAACGAGCCAATGCGGCAGCCATGCGATCCCGAGCCCGGCGGCAGCCGCGTCGGCGACGACGGCAAGGTCATCAAAACGGAAACGGGAACTCAAGGTGACCTCGATCAACTTGCCTTCGACGTCCGGCAGCGTCCAGGGCTGCACATAGTCGGCCCGCCAATACAGCAAGGCGTCATGCCCATCGAAGGACTGGGTGTCGGCCGGATGGCCGCGAGCCGCGAGGTAGTGCGGCGAGGCGCACAACACCTTTCTCTGGCTACTCAGCCGGCGGCTGCGAAGCTGCCCCGTCGCCGGCCCCAACTTGCCATTGCGGATCGCGAGATCGATGCGCTCGGCAATGATGTCCGTCGGGCGGTCGCTGAAACACAGGTCGAGTTCCAGATTCGGGTGTTCGCGCGCGAGTTCCAGCAGGATGGGTGCCACGCAAAGCCGACCGAAGAGCACGGGCATCGCGACGCGCAGCCGCCCGCTGACCTCTTGCCGGCCGGATTCAAGCAGCGCCTCCGCTTCGCGGAGCTCATCCATGGCGCGAACGCAGCGCTCGTAATAGATCTGGCCGTCTTCGGTCAGGCTCAGCGCCCGCGTCGTGCGGTGAAAGAGCCGCACGCCCAGCCGGGTTTCGAGCCGTGCAATGGCCTTGGCGACAGCGGAACGCGTCAACGCCAGCCGCTCTGCGGCGCGCGCAAAACCACCGGCATCCACCGTTTCCACAAAAACCGCCACGCCGTCGAGTCTGTCCAGCATCGTTCTATTGTCGAATTTTGGGAATCATAACCAAGACGTTAATGCGCCACTGACGAATTAATGGAAACCGTAGCATGCCGCGAGCGTCCCGCCACGGGGACCGGCCTGACCCGTTCTTCTACAAAAGACCACTCATGAAACTGCTTTGCCTCGACATCCCCCAGCCCAGCGCCACGCTGGAACAGTACCAACCGCACCTGCACGGCGAAGCCCGCCACGGTTGGCAGCTCTACAAGAGCGGCATCGTCCGTGACATCTATTTCCGCCAGGACCGCCCGGGCGTCGCCATCCTCGCCGAGGCCGAGTCCGTCGAAGCCGCCAGGAAGGCCCTGGCCGAGTTCCCGTTGGCCAAGGCCGGCCTCATCGGCTGGGACGTCATCCCGCTGGGCCCGTTCCTGAACTGGGAAATGCTTTTCGCCGCCGGCAACGCCTGATTCGCGATGCTCCAAGCCGTCTCGTTTCCGAATCGAGCAATCCAGCTCTCAGGGCACCTTCACCTGCCGGACGACTTCCGGGAGGACAGGCAATACCCCGCCCTCGTCGGCATTCACCCCGCCGGCGGCGTGAAGGAACAGACGATAGGCCTGTATGCCAGGAGGCTGGCGGCGCATGGCTTCGTCGTTGTCGTCTTCGACGCGTCCTACCAAGGTGCGAGCGGCGGCGAGCCCCGCCTGCTGGAGGACCCGTCGGCGCGCGTGGAAGATGCCCGCGCTGCCGCCGACTTTCTCTCGACGCTGCCCTACGTCGACGTGGAGCGCATGGGGGTCTTTGGCGTTTGCGCCGGCGGCGGCTACGCGCTCGCCGTCGCCCAGTCGGAGCGCCGCTTCAAGGCGGTGGGCGTGGTCAGCGCCACGCCGATGGGCGAGGCAGCCAGGACCATTGTTGGCAACCCCATCCCCGTTGCTGCCTTGATCGGCACCCTGCAAGCGGCGGCGCAGCAGCGCACGGCCGAAGCCAGGGGTGCAGAGCCGCTCTACGCGCCATTCGTTCCCGAGCAGTTGGAAGACATCGACGACAACACGCCGACCTTTCTTCGCGAAGCCTACGATTACTACCGCACACCGCGGGGCCAGCACCCCAACGCCAAGGGCCGCTTCCTGATGACCAGCCTGGACAAGATGCTGGCCTTCACGGTCTTCCACCTGATTCCGGATCTGCTGACCCAGCCGCTGCTGCTGATTGCCGGGAGCATCGCCGACACCAAGGTCTACAGCGAGCAGGCGTTCGCACTGTCGAAAGGCCCGAAAGAGCTGTTCGTCATCGAAGGCGCCACCCACGTTGCGCTCTACGACCGGCCTGAGTACGTGGATCAGGCGATTGCCAAGCTCGCCTCCTTCTTCAGCAACCTGTGATCACAGCCCTCACCCATGACCCGACAAGCCTCTGAACTCAAGCCCGTCCTCTTCGTCGTCACCAGCAACCCGTTCAAGGGGGCGACAGGCATCCCCACCGGCTTCAACCTGGCGGAGGTCACCCACCCGCTGGAGAAGCTGCAGCAAGCCGGCATCCGCGTCGAGATCGCCTCCATCCAGGGCGGTGCGGCGCCGCTCGACGGGCTGGAGGACATGGCGGACCCGGTGGTTGCCCGCTATTGGGCGGATGCCGATTTCCGCCACGCCATTGCCAACACGCTGCGCATCGACGATGTCGACCCTGCGCGCTACTCGGCGGTCATGTTCGCGGGTGGCCACGGCACGATGTGGGACTTCCCCGACAGCGCCGGCGCGCAGAAGGTCATCCGCGAGATCGACGCGGCGGGCGGCATCGTCAGCGCCGTGTGCCACGGCCCGGCGGCCCTGGTCAATGCGCGCCGTGCCGACGGCAGCCTGCTGGTGGCGGGCAGGCGCGTGGCGGCCTTCACCGATGGCGAGGAAGAGGAAGTCCAGTCCACCCACGTCGTGCCCTTCCTGCTGGCATCCACGCTCAACGAGCGCGGCGCGTTGCATCAGGACTCGCCCAACTGGTCCAACAACGTGGTGGTCGACGGCCGGTTGATCACGGGCCAAAACCCGCAGTCCGCCGCCAGCCTCGGCGAAGCGCTGCGCGACACGCTGCTGGCGTGATCGGCCGCCGGGGTACGGCATGAAGCTGATGTGCGTCGAAGAGCATGTGCTGGATGCCGCCATCGGCGCGGCGTCGCAAAGTCTCGTGCGTGCCGACGCGCCGTATCTCCCCGACTGGGGCAGCCGCGTCATCGACGGCCAGCAGGCGTCCGCCCCTGGCCGCCCGCATGTCGTCGCGCCCAGCGAGTCGGCGCGCAAGGCGCTGGACATGGGCGCGGCCCGCCTGGTCGATATGGATGCGGCAGGCATCGCCATGCAAGTCCTCTCCTACGGCGGCTTCCCGCAGCTGCTGCCGGCGGCGCAGGCCATAGACCTGAACCGCGCCGCCAACGACAAGCTGGCCGCGGCCGCGCAAGCCCACCCTTCGCGATTCGCCGGGTTCGCCACGCTGCCCTGGCAGGCGCCCGAGGCCGCCGCCCGTGAGCTGGAGCGGGCAGTGAAGGAATTGGGCCTCAAGGGGGCCCTCATCAACGGGCGCCCCGGCGAGACCTTCCTGGACGACCCGCGCTACGCGCCCGTGCTTGCCGCTTTCGACGAGCTGAACGTGCCGCTGTACGTTCACCCCGGCCTGCCGCTGCCGGCCGTGCAGGCGCCTTACTACGGCGGCTTCGAGCGCGAGCTCAGCGCACGCCTGTCGATGTTTGCCTGGGGCTGGCACAACGAGGCCGGCATCCAGGTGGTGCGCATGCTGCTGGCCGGCGTGTTCGATCGCTACCCCCGCTTGCAGGTCATTAGCGGCCACTGGGGTGAGATGGCGCCGTTCTTCCTCCAAAGGCTGGAGGACGCCATCCCTCAGGAAGCCTCCGGCCTGAAGCGCCCCATCGTGCAGACCTACCGCGAGCACGTTTACGTGTCGCCCAGCGGCATGCTCACCTTGCCGCATTTCCAGTTCATCCATGCGCTGATGGGCGCGGAGCGCATCCTGTACTCCATCGACTACCCCTACCAAAGCCTGGACGGCGCGCGCGCCTTCATCGAGGGCCTGCCCGTCAGCGACGCGGACAAGGCCCTGATCGCCCATGGCAACGCCGAGCGCCTGCTTGGCCTGTAGAGCTGGGCCCAGGACAGTCGAACAAGCGCACGAATCGGCGCGGGGCTCGAAGAGATGGACTGCGTGGTGTCGCGGTAGGAGCTGATTGCGCTGTTCAGCCCATCATGTCCGAAGGCCGGCTTGGCCGGCCGGCTGAAGCACCGGCATCATGCCCACAACAAAGTCGATGAAGGCTCTGACCTTGGCCGGGACGTGGGTCCGGCTGGGGTAGTAGACGTAGAGGGGAAAGGTCTCGTCAGCCCAGTCCGGCAAGACGGGCTCCAGCGTGCCTGCGCGCAGATGCGAGTCGACCCCGATGTCGATCACCTGGGCGATGCCGTGGCCAGCGAGACAGGCGCCAATCTTGATTCCGGCGTCCGTGACCGTCAGGTTGCCGCGAACGGCCACCTTCACTTTTTCGTCGCCTCGCCAGAACTCCCATTCGAAGGGCCTGCCGGTGGCGGGATCGATGGCCATGATGCACTCATGACCGTCGTCCACCAGATCCTGCGGCGAGCTGGGTCGACCGCGGTGCGCCAGATAGGACGGCGCGGCAACGGTCAGAACGCGCGGGCTGTAGAGCCTGCGGCAGACCAGGGTCGAGATGGATGGAGGGCCAAACCTGACGGCGAGATCAAATCCGTCGCTCACCAGGTCCGACAGACCGTTCCTCGTCTCCAGCCTCAGTTCGAGAGACGGGTGGCCCTTCAGGAACTGCGCCAGCTCCGGCGCCAACACGAGGCTGGCGAACCGGGCATCGCAGGCGACGCGCAGCGTGCCGCTGACGGCCGAGGCCTGGCAGGAGGCGGCGGCCGTCGCATCCTCTATCCCCTGGAGCAGAGGCAGCACCGTGGAGAGCAATGCATGCCCCGCATCCGTCACTTCGACGTGTCGGCTTGTGCGATGCACGAGCTTGGCGCTGAGACGGTCCTCCAAGCGCTGGATCGAGCGGCTCACAGCAGGCTGCGTCTTGCCCAGACGAGAAGCCGCACGGCCAAAGCTCTTCGCTTCGGCGATCGCATTGAGCGCCAGCAGGCCGATGACAAGCGCCCCATCAAGGTCATCCATGATCGATGTGTTCTGGTAATGGCAGCGATAACCCGTTCGCTGTAGCGGAGCGCGGAAGGATTCCTCACTATACGAATCGTTCGAATACTGATGAAAGCCAGCGATGACCCAGACCCAAGCCGTAGCCACTCTGATCGAGGACTATTTCAACCTGGCCTATGAGCCGAAGAGCCGTGACTTCAACAAGGTCTTCCACCCGAGCTGCTTCGTGCAGTGGCTCGACGGGGGGCGGTTGAACATGCTGTCCTCACAGGACTATGCAGCGCTCATCCATGGGCGGCCGAGCCCCGAGTCGACGGGTGCGCCGAGGGACGAAGCGATCCTCTCGGTCGAGCACGTCTCGGACAGCCTTTCAACAGCGAACGTGAGGGTGCGGATTGGCCAAAAGCTGTTCAACGACCACTTCGTCCTGCACAAGGTGGATGGCAGCTGGCTGATCACGGTCAAGGCATCCTTTGTGGCGGGTACTTTCGACTGAAAGGGGCGTTTTGCTGTCGCGGTGACTTGATGCAGCGCAAATGCCGCAGCCTGTACCACGCGCAACATGCCGGCACCCGCCACGCTGAAAGGGTCGCCATGAAGATCGTTCTCGCAGTCGACGGCAGCGCCTATACCAAGCGCATGCTCAGCTACATCGCCGCCCACGACGAGCTCGTGGGCAAGGGCAACGAGTTCGTTGCGCTGAACGTCACGGCGGAAGTGCCACCTCACGCCGCCCGACATCTCCCGCGCGATGTGCTGCAGCAGTACTACGCCGACGAGGGTGAGAAGGTGCTCGCCCCGGTGCGTGAGTTTGCGCGCATGCAAGGCTGGCCGCTGCGTGAGCGCCACGCGGTGGGCTACCCGGGAGACATGTTGGCGGAGATCACCAACGAGGAAAAGCCCGACCTGCTGGTAATGGGCTCTCACGGTCACGGCGTACTCGCCAGCGCATTGCTGGGCTCGGTGTCGTCGCGCCTGCTGGCCCACACCAAGGCTCCGGTGCTGCTGATCCGCTGACATGGGGAGAGAGAGTCATGCGTGAAGACTTCAATCACGTGCTGGTGGCGACCGACGGGTCGCCGCTTGCGGATGTAGCACTCGAACTGGCGCAGCGTGTCGGCTGCGGTGGACGGGTCACTGCGCTGCTTGTGATGCATGACTACGGGCTGCCTGAATACTTGCGGGCAGCCATTGCTCATCGCCCCGATGCGCAGGCGCTGCGCGAGGAGATCGCCGCGGAGGGGCGCCGCTTGCTGGACGAAGCCATCGCGCGGACCACCAGGGACGGCGCGTGGATCGAGCGGCGCGTGGTGCTCAGTGACAAGGCGCCGCACCATGAGATCGTCACCGCCGCACAACGGGAGGGGTGTGACCTCATCGTGATGGCGACTCATGGCAAGGGCGGGCGCATGGCCGGCCTGGTGGGCAGCCAGGCACAGGCCGTTGTCTTGCAGGCGAGCGTGCCGGTGCTGGTGGCGCGTTGACGCCTCAGGCCTCCCGCAGCCACCTTGGCGGGTACGTGCTTGACGTCCACTTTCACCCCGTGACGCGCCAGCCAAAGGCCGATGTGTGCGCCAGGGATGTCGCCATGCGCCAGGTCGGCGCCCTCCGGTGTCTCGAACACGGCCACTTCGACGTTCGTGGCCTTCTTCAGGAAAGGCAGCGCATCGTGCATGGCCCGCGCGGCCTCCCGGTGGCAATCGGTCGCGCCGTGCCTGAGCTGTGCTTGGACGCCATGTCGGCGCCGAGGATGTTGAGCTGCATCAATGCGGCGCGCCGGGCAGTGCCTACCCTTGAACACATGAGCAAGATTCTCGTCGTCACCTGCTCCTTCACCGGCACCGGCGCTCGACTGACGGAGTTGCTGTGCCGGTCGCGCAACCGGACATCGGCTCAGGTAAGTCCTGGGTCACGACTTGAGAGGTGGGGTGCGGCCCTTCGTGCTGTCGCCTGAAACGGCGGGCTGAACCTCTCAGGAAACATCATGGGTGTACTGCTGTGGCTGTTGCTGATCGCCGTGATTGTGGCGTTGCTGTGGGCCGGATTCCTTCTGTTCATCGCCTTGCTCACCCGCGATTGAAAGCGTCATCATTGACGTGCGGATTGGCTCGTGAGAGCTGGCGAGCCAGGCCGTGCATCGCGGCCCGGTCGGTGGCACGTCGACGTTGGCGCGGGCTGGGATCGATCCACGCCGTTCGTCTGAGTTGAGCCAGCGCAAGCCAGACGGCTTTGCGCCATCGCAACATGGTGACGCCATGATCGTCCCCGAGTCGTCCCTCCAGCCGCGCTGCGCCGCTGCACTTCGGTCTTCCGGCCGGAAGTCGGCTGTCTTGCCATGACCGGGCAGGGGACGGGGACGGACCTCTTCCGGGCGCGCGGGCTGAGCAAGGTCTACCGCACCGGCGAGATCGAGGTGCAGGCCCTGCGCGGCGTCGACCTCGACGTGGCCCGGGGCGAATTCATCGTGCTGCTGGGCGCGTCCGGCAGCGGCAAGTCCACGCTCCTGAACATCCTCGGCGGCCTGGACACGCCGACCAGCGGCGAGATCCTGTTTGCAGGCCAGGCGCTGAATGGCGCCAGCGAGGCGGTACTGACGGCTTATCGGCGCGAGCACGTGGGTTTCGTCTTCCAGTTCTACAACCTGATCCCCAGCCTGACCGTGCGCGAGAACGTCGCCCTGGTCACCGACATTGCGCGTGACCCCATGCCTGCCGACGAGGCGGTCGACCTCGTCGGCCTGACGCCGCGGCGCGACCACTTCCCGTCGCAGTTGTCGGGCGGCGAGCAGCAGCGCGTGGCCATCGCTCGCGCCATCGTCAAGCGCCCTGAGGTGCTGCTGTGCGACGAGCCGACCGGTGCGCTGGACTACCAGACCGGCAAGCTCGTGCTCGAGGTCATCGCCCGCGTCAACCGCGACATCGGCACGACGGCCATCGTCATCACGCACAACGCCGCCATCGCCGCCATGGCCGACCGCGTCATCTACCTGGGCGACGGCCGCATCCAGCGCATCGAGACGAATGCGCGGCGACTCTCGCCCTCCGAGCTGAGCTGGTGATGCGGGCGCTGGATCGCAAGCTGCTGCGCGACCTGCGCCAGATGTGGAGCCAGGCGCTGACCATCGCGCTGGTGGTGGCCAGCGGCATCGCCGGTTTCGTGACCAGCCTTTCCGCGGTCGACTCGCTGGCCCTGGCGCGTGACCGCTTCTATGCCGAGGGCCGCTTCGCCGACCTGTTCGCCGGTGTGAAGCGTGCCCCGCGCGCCCTCGAGGCGAGCCTGCGCGAGGTGCCGGGCGTGGCCGACGTGCAGACGACGGTCGAGGCCGCCGTGCGCGTCTCCATTCCGGGGCTGCCCGACCCCATCATTGGCCAGCTCATTGGCCTGGACCGCCGGCAGCCGCCGCGCATGAACCTGGTCAGCGTCAGCGCCGGGCAGCGCCTGGAAGCGCTGGGCGATGCCGGTGCCGACGGCTCCCTCCCGGCGCTGGTCAATGAGGGTTTCGCACAGGCCCGCGGCCTGCACCCCGGCGACACGGTGGACGCCCTCGTCAACGGCAAGCAGCGCCGGCTGCGCATCGTCGGCACCGCGCTGTCACCGGAGTACATCTTTGCCGGCCTGTGGGGCATGCCCGACCTGCGCGGTTTCGGCGTGTTCTGGCTGGACCGGGACGCGCTGGCTGCGGCTTACGACATGCAGGGCGCCTTCAACCGCGTCGCGGTGAAGCTCGCACCCGGCGCGTCGGCCGACGACGCCATCGCGGGCCTGGCGCGCCAGCTGGCCCGCTACGGCGGACGCGACGTGCACGGCCGCGAAGACCAGGTGTCGCACCAGATGCTGGACAACGAGATCAAGGAGCAGCGCGTGCTGGGCACGGTGCTGCCGGCCATCTTCCTGGGTGTTGCCGCCTTCCTGCTCAACGTCGTGGTGACGCGCCTTGTCGGCACGCAGCGCGAACAGATCGCCGCGCTGAAGGCGCTGGGCTATCCGAATGCACGCATTGCCGCCCACTACCTCAAGCTGGTGCTGGCCATCGTGGCGGTGGGCCTGGTGCTGGGGTTGGCGCTCGGCGATCGCCTGGGCAGTGCCTTGACCGGCCTGTACGCCGAGTTCTTCCATTTCCCGCACTTCGAGCACCGGCTGGCCGCGCCGCTGGTGTTGGTCAGCACTGCGATCACGGTCGGCACCGCCGTGCTGGGCACGCTGAGCGCCATCCTCGCCACGGTGCGCCTGGCGCCCGCCGAGGCGATGCGGCCGCCGTCGCCCGGCCGCTACCGGCGCACTCTGCTCGAGCGCCTGGGCGTGCAGGCCATGGGCCCGGCCCTGCGCATGACCGTGCGCAACATGGAGCGCCGGCCGCTGCGCGCATCGCTCGCCGTTGGTGGCGTTGCCGCAGCCGTGGCCATCACCATCCTCGGCAACTACTTTCGCGATGCGATGGAGGCCATCATCGACACGCAGTTCACGCTGTCGCTGCGCGGTGACTTGACTGTGTGGACGGCAGAACCGGGCGATGCCATGGCAGCGCGGCTGGTGCTCGCCAGGTTGCCCGGCGTCCGGGGCGTGGAGACGACGCGCTTCGTGCCCGTGGAAATGAGCTTTGGTCACCGGCACGAGCGCGTGCTGGTGCGGGGCTTTGCCCCGCGGCCGGAGCTGTACCGCGTCGTCGACGTCGACAACCACCAGATCCCGCTGGAAGGCCGCGGCCTGCTGCTGACTGACCGGCTAGCGGCCAAGCTCGGCGTCAAGCCCGGCGAGCGCGTGTGGATCGAGGTGCTGGAGGGCGAGCCGCGCCGCGTCGCGCTGGAGGTTGGTGGCACGGTGCGCGACATGATGGGCTTGAATGCCTATATCGACCGCAACGCGCTGAACCAGGCGCTCGGTGACGGTGACCTCGGCAGCGGCCATGTGCTCAGCGTCGAGCGTGGCCGCGAAGCCGAGGTGTTGGCCGCCACGCAGCGCCTGCCCCGCGTGGCGGGCGCCTTCAGCAAGGCCACGATGGTGCGCAATATGCAGGAGATCAGCGCGCGCAACGTGCGCATCATGAGCACCATCCTGACGGTGTTCGCCAGCGTCATCGCGGTGGGCGTGGTCTACAACAACGCCCGCATCGTGCTGGCCGAGCGCGGCTGGGAGCTGGCCAGCCTGCGGGTGCTGGGCTTCACGCGCGCCGAGGTGTCGGCCATGCTGCTGGGCGAGATGGCCATCACCATCGCCATTGCGCTGCCGCTGGGCATGGCGCTGGGCTGGGCGCTGATCCACGCCATTTCCGAACTGCTGAAGTCGGATCAGTTTTTCTTTCCGGTCGTCATCCGCGCGCGCACCTATGCCTGGGCGGCGCTGTGCGTCGTCGCGGCCGGCATCACCAGCGGGGCCGTCGTGCGCCGCCGCATCGACCGGCTCGACATGGTGGCCGTCCTCAAGACCAGGGAATGAACATGAAGACCTCGACCCAGCTGGCCGTTGCCAGCGTCGCCCTCGCCGCCGTGCTGGCCATCGCCTGGGCGTTCTCGCCGCGCCCCCTGGAGGTGGAGGTCGCGGCGGTCAGCGAAGGGCCGTTCGAGGCGACGGTGGATGAAGACGCGCGCACCCGGCTGCGGGACCGCTACGTCGTTTCCGCGCCGCTGTCCGGGCGGCTGGATCGCATCGCGCTGCGCGAGGGCGACACGGTGGCGGCGGGTGACGTCGTCGCCACGTTGACGCCCGCGCTGTCGCCGCTGCTGGACGAGCGCAGCCTGCGCGAGCTGCGCGCCCGCGTGGAGGCCGCGCAAGCGGGTGTGGAGCGTGCATCGGCCCGGCTGGAAGGCGCCAAGGTGGCCGTCTTGCAGGCCCGCAACGAGGCCCGGCGCAGCGAGGAGCTGGCGCGGCAGGGTTTTGTCGCACCGACCAAGCTGGAGGCCGACCGCCTCGGGCTGATGGCGGCGCAGAAGGACCATGAGGCCGCGGCCGCGGAGCAGCACGTCGCCACGCACGAGGTCGAGCAGGCCCGCGCGGCGCTGGGCGCTGCGCAACGCGGTGGCAGCCCGGCGTTTGTGCTGCGCGCGCCGGTGGCGGGCCGGGTGCTGCGCGTGGTGCAGGCCAGCGAGGCCAGCGTGCCGTTGGGGACACCCCTGCTGGAACTGGGGGACACCGCGCACATGGAGGTGGTTGCCGAACTGCTGACGACCGAGGCGGTGAAGCTCAAGGTCGGGCAGACCGTGCACATCGAGCGTTGGGGCGGTGCCGGAGAACTGCAGGGGCGGGTCCGCCTCGTCGAGCCGGGGGCGTTCACCAAGGTGTCAGCGCTGGGCGTGGAGGAGCAGCGGGTGCGGGTCTTGATCGACCTCACCAGCCCGGCGGAACAGTGGCGCACGCTCGGGGACGCCTACCGCGTGGGCGTGCGCATCGTCGTGCTGTCCGAGGCCCGCGCGCTGCAGGTGCCGCTGGCGGCGGTCTTCCCGCGCAGCGACGCGCCCGGCATGGCGGTCTTTGTGCTGGACGGCCAGCGCGCCAGGCTGCAGCCGGTCGACGTGGCCGCGCGCAGCAGCAGCCACGCATGGGTGCGCAAGCTTCCCGCTGCGGGCACGTCCGTCATCCTGTATCCGGCTGCCGCCGTGGCGGACGGGGCGCGGGTGAGGCCGCGCAAGATCTGACGGACCGCCTGGCCGCGTCAGGTGGCGATCTTCATTCGCCGCGCACGAGCAGCACGGGCACCTGGGCGCTGCGAAGGATGTGCTCGGCATCGCTGCCGAGAACCAGCCTGCGCAATCCGCGCCGGCCGTGCGTGCCGATCACGATCAGGTCTGCCGGCCAGTGGGCTGCCTCCTCCAGCACCGAGTCACCGACTCGGCTGCCGAAGACTTCGCGCATTTGCACGTCCACTGGAATGCCCTCGGCTACCACCCGCGTGCGCGCGGCATCGAGGACCGACTGCCCGCCTTCGCGCATCAAGGCGATGACCTCCGCGCTGGTGTTGGGAAATCCCTCAGCGCCAATGATGATGGACTGCTCATTGACGATATGGACCAGGCGCAGCTGCGAGCCGGCCAGCTTGGCCATGGCGATGGCCTCCGTCAGACCCTTGTCGGCCGTCGGGCTGCCGTCCACGGGGACCAGGATGCGCTTGTACATGGTGGAAGCTCCGGTTGAGGCTAGAGACGCGAGAACTCGTCGAATGCGCTGACCGCCTGGGCCGCGTACATCAGTGACGGGCCGCCGCCCATATAGGTCGCCACGGCGAGGGTCTCATCGACTTCCTGGCGGGTGGCGCCCAGCTTCACCAGGGCCTGCATGTGAAAGCCGATGCAGGCGTCGCAACGCGCCGCCACGCCAAGGGCCAGCGCGATCAGTTCCTTGGTCTTGCGGCTCAGCGCCCCGTCGGCGAGGGCGGCACGGCCCAGGTCGTTGAAGGCCTTCATGGTGTCCGGCGTGCTCGTGCGCAGCGACGCCAGATCGGCGCTGACGCCCTGCGTGAGCTGGCGGAAGTGGGTGCCAGACATGGGTCAGGCGTCTTTGCGATGTTTGATCGAGCAGGTGCTGAAACCGAACGGCAGATAGGCCGGGCAGGAGCCGATGAGGCCGGTGAACAGCGGCAGCAGGCCGATCCAGCCCCACGCGCCGATGCTGCCGAACCAGACGGCGGCGATCAGGGCCAGGCCGACGAGGACCCGCATGAAGCGGTCGAGGGTACCGACATTGAACATGGAACCTCCTTGTGAAAGTCTTCATCATCAACGTCTGCGGCCACGCCGCCTTGACGGCGATCAATGTTGGGACCGGGTCTCAGCGACCTAGTGAAGAGGGCGCCTGACCTCAGGCGTTTCGAATTCGCGGCCCACCATGGCACGCGCATAAAAGTAGTTGCAGCGTGCCGGTTCGCTCATGGCATCGAGCACGACCTTTCCCTGCGGGTCGCAGGGGAAGGCATAGCCGCGCCCTTCGTCGAACAGGGAACGAAAGCGCAGTTCGCATGGCGATTCATCGCGGCCCGTGGGCATGGAGGTGTTCATCACAGCTCCTAGATTGGCGTCCCGTACAGAAAAGTTAGTCGTCGCCGGAAAATGGCACGTCACGGGTCTGGAGCGGCCTGGAACAGAGTGTCAACCGTCCGTCCCAACCGCGTAACACAAGCGCCGTGCGGCAGCGGCGGCGAATCGGGTGCCCTGTGCCGTTGCGCGGAGCGGGTGTCGCATGCGACAGGGCGCTGCGTTGACCTGACGCAAACGGCGGCGCACGTGCCGAAGCTAGTGTGGGGGCCTGTCAAGGCCGGGCAACGCCACGGAAAACGCATGGACTACAAGGACTACTACGCCACCCTGGGGCTCGACCCAGGGACGTCGGGCGACGAGGTCAAGAAGGCCTACCGAAAGCTGGCGCGCAAGTACCACCCCGACGTCAGCAAGGAGGCGGGCGCCGAGGCACGCTTCAAGGAAGTCGCCGAGGCCTACGAGGTGTTGAAGGACCCCGAGAAGCGGGCCGCCTACGATGCCCTGCGCCAGGACCTGGCGCGCCGACGCGCGGCGGGGCAGGGTGCGTCGCCGCCTCCGGACTGGGACGCGGGTTTCGAGTTCCGCGGCGCCAGCCCGGCTGACGGGTCCTGGGACGAGCACAGCGACTTCTTCCACGCCTTGTTCGGCGCGGCGCGGCGGGGAGCCCGCCCGGCGGCACACCGGCGCGGCGAAGACCACCACGCCCGCGTCGCGGTCGAGCTGGAGGACCTCTACCACGGCGCGACGCGCAACCTGTCGCTGCGCGCACCGGTGTTGGACGGTCAAGGTCGCGTGACCCTGGCCGAGCGCCGGATCGAACTGCAAATCCCCAAGGGCACGCTGCCCGGCCAGCACCTGCGGCTGCAGGGCCAGGGCATGCCCGGCATCGGCGGCGGTGCACCGGGTGATCTTTACCTCGAGGTCGACGTGGCGCCACACCCGCGCTATCGCGTGTCGGGCCGTGACGTCTTTTTCGACCTGCCGCTGGCGCCCTGGGAGGCCGCGCTGGGTGCCGAGGTGCGGGTGGCTACGCCCACCGGCCCGGTCGCGCTCAAGGTGCCCCGCGGCAGCGCCCAGGGGCGCCAGCTGCGGTTGAACGGCAGGGGCTTGCCAGGCTCACCGGCCGGCGACCTCTACGCCGTGCTGTGCATCGTGCTGCCACCGGTCATGTCCGTGGTCGACGAGGAGGCGTGGCGCAACCTGGCCGGGGCCTTCGCCGGCTTCGATGCCCGCAACATTCCCAAGGAGTAGCCATGGACACCCAGGAACCCGGTGGCGCCGACACTTGTACCGTCATCGTCGTGGAACGAGACCTTCGGCTGTCGCTCGCGGAGCTGAGCGCGGCCTGTGCCTGCGAAATGGGCTTCATCGAGGAACTGGTCGGCGAAGGCGTCCTGGCGCCGGTCGGCGAAGGGCCGCAGGGCTGGTGCTTCACGGGCACGGCCTTGGCCCGAGCCCGCATCGCCTCGCGCCTGGCGCGGGACCTGCACGTCAACGTGCCGGGCGTCGCGCTGGCGCTGGAGCTGATCGACGAGATGGCGGCGCTGCGCATGCGCCTGCGGGACTGAGGCAACCTATCGGCCGCTGTGCGTCTAGCGGGAACCACGCCGCCGTCATACATGGCCCTATTCGCCCGCCATGCAACCGATGCCATGTGGGCTTCCGTTCAGCAGTTGGTGTTCGGTGCCGAACTCCCCTCGATCAAGATCGGTGAGCCATCACGAATCAACGCGCAAAGAGCCAAAGAAAACAGCCCCTGGCGGGGCTGTTGAACTTAAGACTTGCATCTGCGAAATGAACTTAAAACTTGCACCTGGTGCAAGTCAATGCTTCAAGTCGCACGGCCTTGACCGAACTCACGAAAACCTGGCGGAAGCGGTGAGATTCGAACTCACGGAAGGCTCACACCTTCGACGGTTTTCAAGACCGTTGGATTAAACCACTCTCCCACGCTTCCTCGGGGAGGCGGCATTCTACGGTGCCAGTTCAGCCGCCAGGCTGCTGTGCCTGTTCGCACTGCACCTGGATGATCTCGCGAGTCGCGCCGTCCACCCGGGCCGCCGTCAGCTTGCCGCCCCAGACGCAGCCCGTGTCCAGGCCGAGCAGGTTCGGCTGGTCCAGCAGGCCCAGGGTCGACCAATGGCCGAAGGCGATGGGCGTGTCGGCGGTCTTGCGGCCGGGCGCGTCGAACCAGGGCATGAAACCCTCGGGTGCGGCGCCGGCGCCGTCCTTGGTCTTGAAGTCCATCTCGCCATCAGCCGTGCAAAAGCGCAGGCGCGTCAGCGCGTTGACGGTGAAGCGCAGCCGCGCGGCGTCGGTCAGATCAGGATCCCAGCGCGCCGGTTCGTTGCCGTACATGGCATGCAGGAAGTCGGGCAGGGCAGGGCCGCTCAGCACGGCCTCGACGTCGGCAGCCAGGGCCAGGGTGTCGTCGCAGCTCCACTGCGGCACGACGCCGGCGTGCACCATCAGCCAGCCGGCCTCGAAGACGGCCATGCGCTGGCGGCGCAGCCAGTCCATCAGCGCCTCGCGGTCGGGTGCGGCCAGGATGTCGTCCAGCGTGTCGCCACGGTGCGGGCGGCGCACGCCGTGATGGGCGGCGAGCAGATGCAGGTCATGGTTGCCCAGCAGGCAGGTCGCCGTCTCGCCCAGGCCGGCCAGGCGGCGCAGTGTCGTCAACGAGGCGGGGCCGCGGTTGACGAGGTCGCCCAGCAACCAGAGGCGGTCGCGCGAGGGGGAGAAATCGATCTGCTGCAGCAAGCGATCCAGCGCATCGCAGCAGCCCTGGAGGTCGCCGATCAGGTAATTCATGTGCGGATTGTCCCGGTCCTGGGGTTCTGCGCGGCAGAGGCGCGGGCCACGCCCTCTGCCGCGCAGACCCCAAAGCGAGGGATCGCACGCTGGGCCGAGTCATGGCCTTCTGATAGTCTCCCGGGCTTCGTTTTTGCCTTGCGCCGCCTAGGGTTTTCCCCGGGTCTGGCGCCTTCGATGGATACCGCTCTCGTTCTCTTTCTGATCCTGATCAACGGCCTGTTCGCCATGTCGGAGATGGCGCTGACCGCCAGCCGCAAGGCGCGCTTGCAGGTGATGGTGGAGAGCGGCGAGGGCGGGGCGCAGGCCGCAATGGACCTGCACGACAACCCGACCAAGTTCCTGTCGACGGTGCAGATCGGCATCACCGGAATCGGCGTGCTGAACGGCATCGTCGGCGATGCGGCCTTCTCCGGCCCGCTGTCGCGCTGGCTGACCGAGACCTTCCACCTGAACCCGCATGCCACCGACATCGCCGCGACGGCCCTGGTCGTCGTCATCATCACGCTGCTGACCATCGTCTTCGGCGAGTTGGTGCCCAAGCGCGTCGGCCAGATCTACCCCGAGACGGTGGCCCGCCTCGTCGCGCCGACGATGAACTTCATCTCCATGGCCGCGCGCCCGCTGGTGAAGTCGCTGAGCTTCATGACCGAGGCGACGCTGGGCCTGCTGGGCCTGCGCAACAAGGGCCAGCGCGGTGTGACGGAAGAGGAGATCGCCGCCAGCCTGGAAGAAGGCCGTGACGCCGGCGTCATCGAGGAGCATGAGCACCAGATGGTGCGCAACGTGTTCCGCCTGGACGAGCGCCAGGTCGGCTCGATGATGATTCCGCGCACCGAGATCGCCTGGCTGGAGGTTGACGCCACGCCGGCCGAGGTGCTGGCGGTGTTGCGCGAGCATGGCTTCAACCGCTACCCCGTCTGCCGTGGAGGCCTGACCGACGTGTTGGGCGTGGCCAATGCGCCGGCGCTGCTGGCGGGGCTGCTGGAAGGCCTGCCGCTGGACCTGACCGTCGGGATGGAGGCGCCGCTGTTCGTGCCCGAGACGCTGTCAGGCATGGAGCTGCTGGAACATTTCCGCGTGTCGGATGCGCCCTTGGTCTTCGTCGTCGATGAATACGGCGAGGTGCAGGGCGTGATTGCTGTGCGTGACGTACTGGAAGCCATCGCCGGGGAGTTCAATGCCCCGAGCGATGGCGACGCCTGGGCGGTGCAGCGCGAGGACGGGAGCTGGCTGATTGACGGCCTGATCCCGGTGCCCGAGCTGAAGGACCGCCTGGCGTTGAAGGAACTGCCCGAAGAGGACCGTGGGCGCTACAACACCCTGGCCGGCATGATCATGCTGCTGCTGGGGCGCTTGCCGCGCACGACCGATGTCGTGGAGTGGGACGCGTGGAGATTCGAGGTCGTCGACCTCGATGGAAAGCGTGTAGACAAAGTGCTGGTCAGTCGTCTGGCCGAGGAACCTGGAGAGAGAGAAACATGAGCAACCCCCCGATGTACGGCGAACTGCAGCCGCTGGATCGTGAAATCCACAAGAACCTGAAGCTGGACACCGACCAGTCTGTCGTGCGCCGCGTGGCCGATCAGAACTCGGTCTTCCTCGCCGCCGTCGAGTTCGCCGACGCCTGCAAGGAATACCCCATCGTCTTCGTGCGCGCCGGCCAGCCCGGCGCGGATGGCAAGCAGCCCGTCGCGCCGCTGGCCGTGCTGGGTCTGCGCCCGGGCTCCAACCTCTTCGTCGAGGGCGACAAGTGGACGGGTGGCTATGTGCCCGCCTACGTGCGCCGCTATCCCTTCGTGATGGCCCGCATGGACGAAAGCTCGAACAACATGGCCGTCTGCTACGACATGAAGTGGCCGGCCTTCAACGAGACGACCGGCGAGGCCTTGTTCAAGGACGGACAGCCGACCGAGTTCCTGCTGAATGCCAAGGCCTTCCTGGAAAACTTCGAGCAGGAAGCCGAGCGCACCCGCCTGATCTGCAACCTGCTCGTCGAGATGGACCTGCTGCAGGACATGCGCTTCGAGGCGACCTTGCCGAATGATGAAAAGCTCGACGTCGAGGGTTTCATGGCCCTGGACGAGAAGAAGTACGCCGAACTGGCCGACGACAAGGTGCTGCAACTGCATCGCAACGGCCTCATCGCGATGATCGAGATGCACCGTCTGTCAATGACCAACATGAACCGCCTGGTGGGCAAGTACGCGGTCTGATCCCGCAGCGCGAGCCATCGCCCCGAATGCCACGCCGTGCGTGGCCTTTTTTTCCGGCGAGGGTCGCTGTCGCATATCCCGGCGACGGGAAAACCCCGGACACCCCCGATTTAGATGTATCGGTCTGTGAGCTTCAATGAAATGCGTCATTTCAATCCCTAGACTCCGCCGCTCGGTGCGTTGGGCACCAAGGATGTAGTCGATGACGCCCATGTTCGAAGAAAGCCGCCGCACGCCGCTGAACCCCTTCGGCGGACCGCCGCTGGAGCTCAACAGCGATTTTGGAGCGCTGGAGGGCGACGCGTACGAGCTCGTCGAGCGGCGCTATGGCGATCGCGGCCTGGCGGTGAAGCGGGAGACCTACACCAGCCGCAAGGAGGATGGCGACATCGTCTGCACGGCGCGCAACGGCGACAACATCATCGGCACGCTGTCGGTGCGTTTTGACGGTGTCGGCGGCCTGCATGCTGACCTGCTCTTCGAGGCGGAACTTGCCGAGTGGCGCTCAGCCGGCATCAAGCTTTGCGAATTCGGCCGGCTGGCCGTAGACAAGCATGCCTTCGAGCCCAAGCGCGTGCTGGCCCAGGTGTTTCACCTTGGCTATCTGCACGCCCACCGTCGCGCGCGTTGCGAGCGCCTCATCATCGAGGTCAACCCGCGCCACGTGGCCTTTTACAGGCGCTGGCTGGGCTTGTTGCCCTACACGACGGCCCGGCACAACCCGCGCGTGAATGCGCCGGCCGTGCTGATGAGCATCGATCTGGCGACCGTGCGCGAGCAAATCGCCCTGTGGGGCGGCCGGCCTGAGCTGCTGACCCAGGCCCGTTGCCTTTATCCGTTGGCTTGGGACGAGGCCACCGAGGCCTCCATGCTGGCCAAATTGAGCTGAGCGGTCAGCAGGGTCCGCCCCGGCGCCATGCCGGCCAGCTGCTCCGCGGCAAGCGGCGCCGTAGCGAATTCCTTGCGCAGGCGCTGCAGCAAGTCCTCGCGGTCCGGCGGCGGCGCGCCACAGGACGTGCGCGCGGCGATGGCGCGGTCCAGCGCACCTTCCAGGCCATTGCACTGCACCGAGAACGAGGTGTGGTGAGGCTGGCCATGCCGGTCGGTCCAGGTGGCCACGACGCGCAGCACCGGCCCGATCGTGCGTGTCACCCACTCAAAGCGTATGCCGGCCGTGCGCGTGCGGCTGCGCCGCATCAGCCGGCCGGTGCTGCTACCGCCTGGCCGGCGTGAGCGCTCCAGGCGCATGTCGTTCAGATAGCGCCCCGCCGCGCCCATGTTGGAGGCGTCGGTCATGGAGGAAGTACCCATGAGGTCAATCGTCATCGCAGAACTCCGAGTTGCTGAATAAACCCGAGGGCTTGTGGCAAACGGGGTGCCAGCTCAAAGCAATGGCTCTACCAGGCGGGCAAAGCCCTGCAGCAAGCGCTGGCCCAGGCCGCGCTTGGCCCATTGCGCTGGATCGATGCGCTGGGACACCGTCAGGTCGCGCTCGAACAGGGCCTGCATCTGCTGGCCGAAGTCGTCGCCGAGGACGATGACGTCGATCTCGTGGTTGCCGACGATGCTGCGCCAGTCGAGGTTGCTCGAGCCGACGCTGGAATAGACGCCGTCCACGACGGCCGTCTTCGCGTGCATGACGGACTCCGTCATCTCGTGGATCTGCACGCCGGCTTCCAGCAACTGGGCATAGCGCGAGCGCGCGGCGTGCAGCACCATGGCGACGTCGCTGCGCCCCGGCAGCACCAGGGAGACGGCGACACCGCGGCGGGCCGCGTCGCACAAGGCCTGGATGAGCTCGGACCCTGGCGCGAAATAGGCCATGGTCAGCTGCACGCTGCGCTGCGAGGCATCGATGGCATGCAGCAGCGCCGTGTAGCTCGGGTTGATGCCGTTGGCCGGGTCGCCCGCCACGAGCTTGATGACACGCTGCCCCGGCGTGGCCACACGCGGCGGCGGCGCCGGCGCCAGTTCACCCGGGCAGCCCTGCAGGGCCCAGGATTCGCGGAACAGCACGGCCAATGCCGACACCACGGGGCCGCGCAGCTCCACCTGGGTGTCGCGCCAGCCCTGCTTGTCGGCGTCGGCCGGTGGGGCCTTGCGACGGGCACTGCTGAAGGAGCCTTCGGCGTAAACGTTGCTGAGATTGATGCCACCGGTGAAGGCCACGTCGCTGTCGGCAGCCAGCATCTTGCGATGGTTGCGCTGCAGCACGCCCCAGTGGCCCGGTCGCTCCAGTGGATTGATGGGGTTGAAGGCGCACACGGCGATGCCGCCCTTGCGCAGGCGGTCGAAGAAAGCGCCATCCGTGCCCATCGAGCCCAGGCTGTCGTACATCAGCGCCACGCTGACGCCCTCGGCGGCCTTGCGCAGCAGCAACTCGCCGATCTCGGCGGCCACGCCCGCGTCCTCGACGATATAGAACTCCACCAGCAGACGGTGGCGAGCAGCGGCGATGGCTGCCTTCATCGCTGCAAAGGTCGCGGGGCCGTCGACCAGCAGCTTGGCCGTGTTGCCACGCAGCAGCTGGGTGTCGCCCCGGGCTGCCAGCGCGCCGAGATGGCGTTCAAGCAGCGCGCCGTTGCCCTCGTCGCGCACGCGAGCCAAGTCCCTGGCCTCAACGGCATCGGAGACGGGACCGTCGCGGCCCTGCAGACTGACGCGCTCGGCGGTCAGGCGCGCCGACGCCGGCTGCGCCTGGCGCTCCCGTTCCAGCAAGGTGCCGCAGGCCACCGTGCCCGCCAGGGAGAACACCACCGCGAGGGCCCATGCCCAGCCGCCGAGGTGCCAGCCGCGAGATTGCTTCATGAGGCCCGCCAATGCACCAATGTTGAGCTTGGCAGGCAGGCGGCGTGCCCGCCCAGGCGCTCGTTGCCGACGCCGATGAAGTCAGGGGGCTGCAGCGGGCGGCGCAACCGGTAGAACTTGCAGCAATGCTGGCCGCACGGCTTCAGTCGTCGGTGGGCGTTGGGCGTCCGCCTTCGCCTTCCCAGGTCTGCACTGCGACCGGTGCGCGTGCGGAATGGGCGCTGCGGCGGCGATGATGATGGCCATGGCAGGTTCGCCAGGCCAGCACTAGCACGGCGCCCAGCGCCAGCGCGTCCAGCAGCCTCGTCAACGAGCGGCCGGCGGTGTCGCGGCAATCAGCGTCTCGTAACAAGGGGTTGCTCATGGGCGGGCATAACGTTACGGTGGCTGTCAGTGTCGGCAGCTGGCATGCCTGACCGGTTTACCTGCCGATACACGTCCCGCAGCGCCAAAATTTCTCATGTGCGGTTCGAATTTGTTGAAAATGACCAATCCAGGCGCACCTGGACCACCTCGATAAAGCTGAAAGGAAACGATGCCGCATGCCCTGGTAGTGGACGATGACCACGACTCAGCCGCCTCCTTGCGCGAGTTGATCGCGGGCGAACAGTTCACTGTGGCGGTCGCTCATACCTTGCGCGACGCGCGCAAGCAGCTCGCATTGCAGCCGCCCGACATCCTGCTGCTGGACCTGCGCCTGCCCGACGGCAATGGCATGGACCTGCTGGCCGACCCCAAGCTGGTGGCCAATTCCGAGGTCGTGCTTTGCACCGGCCACGCCAACCTCGAGACCTCCATCCAGGCGCTGCGCCTGGGTGCGGCCGACTATCTCGTCAAGCCCGTCAATCTCAAGCAGCTGCAGGGCGTGCTGTCACGCATCATGAAGCCGGCGGCACTGCAGGCCGAGGTGGAGGACCTCACCGCCAATCTGGACGAATCCGGTCACTTCGGCCATCTGTGGGGCCGCAGCGCGCCGATGAAGCGCATCTACGAGCAGATCTCGCGCGTGGCCGGCACCAGCGTGTCGGTTTTCATCACGGGCGAATCGGGTACCGGCAAGGAGGTGGTCGCGCAAACCGTGCACGACCTCAGCCGCCGCCGCAAGCGCCCCTTCCTGGCGGTGAACTGCGGGGCCATCAGCCCCAACCTGATCGAGAGCGAGATCTTCGGCCACGAGAAGGGCAGCTTCACCGGCGCCGAGCGCCAGCACCAGGGCTTCTTCGAGCGCGCCAGCGGTGGCACTCTCTTCCTGGACGAGATCACCGAGATGCCGCTGGAGCTGCAGGTCAAGCTGCTGCGCGTGCTGGAGACCGGGCGCTTCATGCGCGTGGGTAGCACCACCAGCCAGGAGACCGACGTGCGCATCGTCGCGGCCACCAACCGCCTGCCTTACCAGGCCGTGGCCTCGGGCAAGTTGCGCGAAGACCTGCTCTACCGCCTGAACATCTTCCCGATCGCGCTGCCGCCGCTGCGGGACCGCATCGCCGACATCCCGCTGCTGGCCAACCATTTCCTGGCCGCCATCAGCGAGCAGGAGGGCACGGTGCGCCGCTTCACGCCCGAGGCGCTGGCGACCTTGGTGGGCTATTCCTGGCCGGGCAATGTGCGCGAGTTGCGCAATGTCGTGCAGCGCGCCTATGTAATGGCCCAGGGCGAGCTGATCGACGAGACCTGGCTGCCCGGCAGCGAAGAGGCGGGGGTCACTTCGGCATGGGGAAGCCTGGCGCCGCAGGACCTGCCAGCGGCGGCGCCGGTCAGTGTCCCGCCCTCGCCGCCGCGGATGTCCGAAACGCTGAACGCCGATGCCGACGTGCCTTTCATCACCCTGCCCATCGGCTCCAGCGTGGCGCAGGCCGAACGCGCGCTGATGCTGGCCACGCTGCGCCACTTCAACCACCACAAGGAACGCACCGCTGCGGTGCTGGGGATCAGCCTGAAGACGCTGTACAACCGGCTGAAGGAATATGCAGCCGAGGGCAGCGCGGCTGCGGACGTCAGCCCCCCGCAACGCGACTGAGTGCGGCATGAGGGGCAGGTCGGCGTTGGCAGCGCTGCTGCTGGCGGCTGGTTGTCGCCCAAGCGCCGAGGCGCCGGCCCCCAGCCTCGCCCGCGCGCGCTGCGCCTGACGCCAAACCAGTGCTGCATGACGCGTCGCGCCTGACACGGCCGAGCGGGCCGGTGTCGGCGCCATTGCCCAGCGTGTGGAAGGCGCTACCGCCGTCGTCAACGAGGTCAGCGTGCAACTGTGGCCTTCCTGAGTGCAGGCAAGGCGCGCGGATTGCCCCACTGCATTCCGATACTCTGACAAAGGAAGCACCATGGGTCACGCAGATTGGATTGACGATGCGGCCGACACCTCACGGCTTGGCCTGCAGAAGGCGCAGAGCGCCGCGCGGCGCGGCCTGGACCACCTGGCCGACGGCGTCAGCGAGGCGCGCGACGCCGTGGCGCCGGTCCTGCGCAACATGCGTTCCGGCGTCTCGCAGGTCCGCGAGCGGACCGTGGGCTATGTGCGCGACGAGCCGGTGCGCTCCGCCCTGGTCGCGGTGGCGGTCGGCACGCTGGTTTTTGCGCTCTGGCACCTGTTGAGCTCGCGCAGCAACTCGCGCTGATGCCCCGCCAGCACCCGCGCCATCTGCGCCGCTTCGGCCAGGCGCAGCGGCGTGCGCGTGCGCAGGGCTTCGTCCAGCAGCCGCGTCCAGCAGCGCACCACGGCGCGGTGATCGGCGTCGCCCGGGTGCAGCTCCAGGCGCAGCAGCGGCGCCTCGCGGGCGCGGCGTGCCTGCAGCTCGTTCCAGGCCAATGACAGACCGCGGCGCCAGGCCGCGCGTGTGCTGAACACCAGGCTGGGTGCCGGCAGCACGTGCCGGTGGGGCAGGGCGATGACTTCGGTCAGCGTGCAGGTGTGGCGAAAGCCCGCGTCAGCAACGGCTTGCAGCGCCGGTGGAGCGAGCAGCCAGGCCGGCGCGACGAAGCCGTCCATGGCCAGGCCGTGGTCGCGGGCCCAGGCGCGGCCCTCGAGCAACCGCTGCGTGGCCTGCGCGTGGGACAAGGCGGCAAACTCGCCCTCGCCCGCCGTGTAGTGGCGGCGCAGCAGATAGTCGCCCAGGCCACGCAGCGGCGGCCCTTCGTCGCGGTGGGTGAGGCCGTGCAGCAGCAGTTCATGGCCGGCACCGGCCATGCCGTGCAACCAGCGCAGATAGCGCGGCGGTACCTCCGCATCGCCGTGCATGCGTGGCACCACGAGCAGGGACAGCGGCAGCCGCACGCCGGCATGGCTGGCGCAGCGGCGCAGTTCGGCCAGCACGCGCAGGCAGCCGTCCCAGCGCGCCGGTGACACATCATGCAGCACGACGCACACGGCGCCGGCCGCTCGGGTCGGCGCGGTCAACGCTGGCGTGCCAGCTGATTGGCCAGCTGATTGGCCAGCGGCAGTGCCGGGCGGGCCGGCGCGGCCGGCGTGGGATGGCGGCCGAGCAGGGCGCTGTAGCGCCGCGTCATCTGCGCCATCACATGCGGCCAGTCCTGCGCCTGGGCACGCGCCAGGGCGTTGCGGCGTTGAACCGCGTGGTTGCCGGCCAGGCTGGCGTCCATCGCTTCTGCCCAGGAGCCGGCGCGTGGCCTGTCCACGAGCAGGCCCGCGTCGCGTGCCAGTTCGGCCAGGCCGCCGGCGCCGGCGACCACCACCGGCGTGCCACAGGCCATGGCCTCGATCACGCCCAGGCCAAAGGTCTCCTGGTCACCGGCGTGCACATAGGTGTCACAGCTGGCCACCATGCGGGCCAGTTGCCGGCTGTCGTGCTCCGCCGGCAGCAACAGCACCTGCTCGCCAACGGGCGGCGCCGGCCCGTCGCCCACGGCCAGCAGCACGTGGCCGCGGCCCAGCAAGGCGACCGCATCGGCCAGCAGTTGCAGGTTCTTCTCCAATGCGAAGCGGCCGGTGTAGATGAACAGGCGCGTATCCGGCGCCAGGCCATGGTCGCTGCAAAGCTGCAGCCGCCAGGCGGCGTCGCGGGCGCAGGGCGTGAAGGCCGAGCAGTCGACGCCCAGGGGCTGCAGCGTCACGCGCGGCACACCCCAGGACTGCAGCAGTTGCACCATGCCGCTGCTGGGGGCCATGACGAGGTCGAAATGGCGGTAGAGGTTGACCAGGTAGCGCCGTGCCCAGCGCTCGGCGCCGCGCGCCAGGCGCGTGCGTTGGGGGCCACCCACTAAGCGCGCCGCCAGCTCGGGCAGGTTGCTGTGGCAGAAGGCCACCGCCGGGATGCGCAACTGTTCCGCCGCGGCCAGCGACGCCCAGGCCAGTACATAGGGATCGGCGGATTCGACGATGTCGGGTGCCACGAACTCAATCTGCCGCAGCGCGCGGCCCCGGCTCAGCACCATGCGGTAGCCGCCGCTGCGGGGCAGGGGCATGCCGCCGCAGTCCACCATGCCGGGGCCCCGGGCGCCTGGGGCGATGACCGTGTGCCGCCAGCCCAGCGGGCGCAATCGTTCATGCTTGGCTGTCAACACGCGCCGCACGCCACCTGTGGCGCCCCAGAACATCGATACATCCAGCAGATGGGGGCCCGCACCAGGAGGCGTCTCCTGGACCTGCTGCTCGGGCGCGGCGTGGTTCGCATGCATTGCGGCGCGGGGGCAATCGGCGTGCCTGGCACGTCGCCTGCCAGGGCGCGGCATGCCCAACCCGCCGTCATCCCAAGCTCCGGAGGTTCGCCAGGCGCGCCAGGCCGGCCTGCGCTGGCTCAGCGACGCAGGTCCCGGCATCCGCCGAGAGCCGGCGACGTCCGGCGGCTTCCAATACCGGGACGCGCACGGCCGGCATGTCCGTGACGAGGCCACGCTCGCGCGCATCCGCAAACTGGCCATTCCACCGGCATGGCAGCAGGTCTGGATCAGCCCGTTTGCCGACAGCCATCTGCAGGCCACCGGGCGGGATGCGCGGGGGCGCAAGCAATACCGGTATCACGCCGAATGGATGGCCGACCGCGGCCAGACCAAGTTCGACAGCCTGCTGCACTTTGGCGCCGTGCTGCCACGGCTGCGCCGACGCGTGCAGCGCGCGCTGGCGGGGCAGGGCGAGCCCACCCGCGAGCGCGTGCTGGCCACTTTGGTGCGCCTGCTGGACACCACCTGGCTGCGCATCGGCAACAGCGCCTATGCGCGCGAAAACGGCTCCTATGGGCTGTCGACGCTGCGCAACCGCCATGCTGGCGTGCGGGGTGACGCCATCCAGCTGTCCTTTGTCGGCAAGAGCGGCGTGCGCCATTCGGTCCAGGTGAGCGACCGCCGGGTCGCCCGCATCGTGCGCCGCTGCCGCGAGCTGCCCGGCCAGGAGCTGTTCCGCTATCTCGACGAGGGCGGGCAGACCCATGCCGTCGACTCCGCGGACGTCAATGCCTGGCTGGCCGAGGCCGCCGGCCGGCGCGTCACGGCCAAGGATTTCCGCACCTGGCATGGCAGCGTGCTCGCTCTGCAGTTGACGCTGCAGGCCTGTGCCGAGGGCGCCGAGCCCTGCCGGCCTCAGCAACTGCTGGCCGCCGTCGCCAAGCGCCTGGGCAACACCCCCGCGGTTTGCCGCAAGGCTTACATCCACCCGCGCGTGCTGGCTCTGGGCGAAGCGCTGGACGATGAGGCGGCCCGCGCCGCGCTGCGCGCCCAGCCCTGGGCGGCGGCGCCCTCGGCCCGGCCCGGCCTGAGCGCCGCCGAGCGCCAACTGATGGCCCTGCTGCGCTCCCGGGCGGCAGCTCGGTCGACCTGAGGTGCAGGGACCGGGAAGGGGCGGGCATTCCGCTTGCCATGACGGCCGAATGCAACAGCCGGAGTGAAGCGTCGTGCGCATTGCCTATGTCACCGAGACCTTTCCGCCGGAGATCAACGGCGTGGCCCTGACGGCCGAGCGCGCGCTGCGGCATCTGCGCGATGTCGGGCACGACGTGCAGCTGATCCGGCCGCGCCAGCCGGGCGAAGCGGCCCGCCGCGACGAACGGGAATGGCGTTGCGGCGGCGGGCCGATTCCGATGTATCCCGAGCTGCGTTACGGCTGGGCCACGCCTGCGGGCCTGAGCGCGCTGTGGCGCGAATGCGGCGGTCCGCCCGACCTCGTGCATGTGACGACGCCCGGCCCGCTGGGTTGGGCCGCGCTGCGCGCCGCACGCGCCGAGGGCGTTCCCCGCAGCGCCGATTTCCGCACCAATTTCCACGCCTACTGCGGCCACTATGGCCTGGGCTGGCTGGAAACCGTCGTACTGGGCTATCTGAAGCGCTTGCACGGCATGGCCGACCTCAACTTCGTGCCGACCGCCGAGTTGCAGCGTGAACTCGCCGCCCACGGCTTCGAGCGCCTGCAGGTGCTCGGCCGGGGCGTCGACGCCAAGCTGTTCTCGCCGGATCGGCGCGACCTGCGGCTGCGCCGCGACTGGCGCATCGGCAACGATCACCGCGTCATGCTCTATGTCGGCCGGCTGGCGCCGGAGAAGAACGCGAGCCTGGCGTTGCAGACCTTTGAGCGCCTGAGCGCCCGCCGCCCGGGGCTGCGCATGGTCGTGGTCGGTGACGGCCCGCTGCGCGCGAAGCTCGAGCGAGCCCACCCGACGGCGCGCTTCGTTGGCATGCAGACGGGTCTCGCGCTGGCCCGCCACTACGCCAGCGCCGACGTCTTCCTCTTTCCCAGCCAGACCGAGACCTTTGGCAACGTGACGCTGGAAGCCCTGGCCAGCGGCCTGGCCCTCGCTGCGTTCGACACGGGCGCCGCCGCGCAACATGTGCGCGACGGCGTCAGCGGTTGCCTGGCACCGGTCTGCCAGGGCCTGGATGCGGCCGATGCCTTCCTGGATGCGGCCACTCGCGCCCTCGATGCCTCCGAGCCCGACGGCCTGCTGCGACTGGAAGCGCGCCTGGCTGCCATCCAGGCCGACTGGGGCAGCGTGCAGCGCCGCTTCGAGCAGCAGCTGCTGCAGCTGGCCGCGACCGCCCGGACGGTGCCGCGCTATGCCGCCCTGGCTTGACGCCGGTCGCCTGCGCAGCGCCGAGCTGGACCTGCGCGGCGCCCAGGCGCTGCACCGGGCCGCCACGCGGCCGCTGTTGCTGCATGCGCTGGCGCTGTGCAGCCGGCTCGCCGATGGGCCGCTGTGGGTGGCCTTGATCCTGCTGCTGCCCTGGTTGGACCCGGCGCGGGGCGGCCGCCATGCGCTGCTGATGCTGGCGCTGGGCGCGGTCGACCTGGGCCTGTACTACACGCTCAAGCGCAGCACGCGGCGGCAGCGCCCCTTCGAACGCTGCGACAGCATCCGTGCCTGCCTTAAGGTGCCCGACGCCTTCAGCTTCCCCAGTGGCCACACGCTGCATGCCTTCGCCTTCGCGCTGCCGCTGTCGGCGTTTTATCCGGCCCTGGCACCGCTGCTGTGGAGCTTCGCGGCGCTGGTGGGCCTGGCGCGCGTCGCGCTAGGCCTGCATTTCCCGAGCGATGTGCTGGTCGGTGCCCTGCTCGGCAGCGCAACGGCTGGCCTGATGCTGTTCTGGAGCGCCTGATGGGCCCCGTTGCAGCGACGCGGCACGCCGTGCCGTCACCGACGACGCCGCGGGCGTTCAGCTGCGCCTGCGGCCGGCCGGTGTTCTTCCGCAACAGCGAATGCCTGGCCTGCCACCGGCCGCTGGGTTATGCCCCCGCCCGGGGCCAGTTGCTGGCGCTGGAGGCCGCACCCACACGCTCAGGCCGTGGCGGCTGGCGCGAAGCCGGCGTGCCGGCACGCCGCGCGCCCCGCTTCGCGCGCTGCGCCAACCTGGACAGCGCGGCCGCATGCAACTGGCTGCTGGATGTGACCGAGGTGATGGCTGGCTTCACGCTGTGCCGCTGTTGCCGGCTGACGCGTACCGTACCTGACCTGTCCCAGCCCGAAGCCGGGCTTTGGTGGGGGCGCATCGAAGCGGCCAAGCGCCGCTTGGTGTCATCGTTGATCGGCCTGGGCCTTCCGGTGCTGTCGCGCGCCGAGGATGCCGAGCACGGCCTGGCCTTTGACCTGCTGCTGGCGCCCCTCGACGGGCCGGCCGTCGTCACCGGCCATGCTGATGGCGTCATCACGCTGGACGTCTCCGAGGCCGACGACGCACGCCGCGAGGCCCGGCGCCATCAGCTCGGCGAGCCCTACCGCACGCTGCTGGGCCATCTGCGCCACGAGACCGGCCACTACTACTGGCAGCGCCTTGTCGAGCCGACGAACTGGTTGCCCGCCTGGCGCGAACTCTTCGGCGATGAGCGCGAGGACTATGGTCAGGCGCTGCAGCGCCACTACGCCCACGGCGCGCCCCCCGACTGGGGCCAGCGTTTCGTCAGCGCCTACGCCAGCGCCCACTCCTGGGAGGACTGGGCCGAGACCTGGGCGCACTACCTGCACCTGGTCGACACGCTGGACACGGCGCGCAGCTTCGGCCTGGATGGTGAGCGGGTGGAGCTGAACTACGAACGCTTCGATGCCAACCTGGTGTCGGATGCCGGCTTCCTGCAGCTCATCAACAGCTGGATGGAACTGACCGGCGTGCTCAACGAGTTGTCGCGCAGCATGGGCGTGGCGGACTTTTATCCCTTCGTGCTGTCGGCACAGGCGGTGCGCAAGCTGCACCTGGTGCACCGCATCGTGCAAGGGGCCCGGGCCTGACCCGGGCGATGCCGTCAATGGCGGTCGGTTCGTGGAGCCTGGGTGCCATCGGCATTCCAGGTGCTCGTCGACGTGGTGCTCGACGTCGTGCCGGTGGGCGCGCTGGTGTTGGCACCGGTGTTGAAGCGCTGGTCCGTGGGCTCGGTGTTGACCGGGGTGCTGGCGGCGGGGCTGTTCGGGTCGGTCGCCTGTGCGTAAGCCATGCCGCCGGCCACCGCCGCGCAAACGGCGGCCGCGCCAACCAAACGGGTGAAAGTCTTGCTCATGCCAATCTCCTTCAAGAGTGATCTGGACAGCGCCCGCCGCGTACGGTCGGGCCCCCGATGACGGGCAATGGCGGTGCCCGCGGCGCCGCCTTCAGCGCCAGTGCGACGTGAGGGCGCGCGGGCCAGGCTGGGCGATCAACTCGGGCAACTGCGGCGCAGGCGCAGGCTGGGTGCCGACCAGCGCGTCCAGGCGGGCCAGCACTTCGTCGACATTCAGCGGCTTGGGCCACAGTTCGCAGAAGCCCCAGTCCTCGACCGGGAAATTGATATCGGCCGTCACGGCCACGGCCGGTACTGACTCGCAGCCCGGCAGCGCCCGCAGCAGGCCGAGCAACCGGCTGCCGTGGCAATCGGGCAGGCCCAGGTCGAGCAGCAGCAGGGCGGGGTGCAGGCCGGCCGCCATGCAAAGTGCCTCCTCGCCCGTGGTGGCGACGAGGAGTTCCAGCTCAGGCCGTCGTTCAAGGATCGCGGCCATCAGCAGCGCATTGACCGGGTGATCCTCGACATAGAGAACAGGTCGGCGGGCTGGGCTGGGCATGGATCCTCCGGAATGAAAGCTCAGCGCTGATGGCAAGCCGCGTGCCCGGCGCCGCGATTGCAGGCCGGGCACCGCCCTTGCCACTGACGGCTCTCGCTAACCAAGGTCCATCTATGTCCACTTCCGCCGCCACCACCGACGCGCCGCGCAGCTTCGGCGTCTTCAAGCCGGTCGGCCACGTCGTCATTTCGTTCCCCGAGGCGGGCCAGGCTGCCCGGGCCGGCCAGGCCATGGCCGAGTTCGGCCTGCCTGATGGCGCGGTACGCCACTACAGCGACCAGGAGATGCTCAGGCAGATCGACGAGGACATCGCCAACGCCAGCCCGATCGCCTCGGTAGGGCAGGAGATGAATCTTGTGCTGGCCCACCGCGCATTGGCTGCCAAGGGCTATCACTGGCTGGTCGTGCGTGTTGCCAACGACGAGCAGGCTGCGCGGGTGGCCAAGGCCGCACGCGCCTGTGGCGCCGAGCGCGCCCAGCACTATGGCCACTTCATCATCGAAGAGCTCATCGAGCGGCCCGGGAACATCGCCCAGGTCGCCGAGTCGCCCGACCGCGGCCTGGACGCACAAACGCCCTCGGGCAAGGAAACCGAAGCGGCCCAACTGAAGAAGGATCCACGATGACGACAGTCGACAAGACGCTTCAGACCCAGCGCGACATCCAGAAGCGCCAGGACCAGGCCGATGCGCGGCACGGCAAGAAGGAAGAAGAGAGCGGCGCCATGCAGGCCGGCGCCCGCAAGCAACCCGAGAACCTGCCGGCCCAGCATCTGCAAAAGCCCGGCCGGGAAGCTGATCTCGAACTCGCGCCGCGCTTCCTCGCGCCCGACTACCGCGGCAGTGGCAAGCTGCAGGACTTCGTCGCCCTCATCACGGGCGCCGATTCGGGCATCGGCCGTGCCGTGGCGGTGCTGTTCGCGCGCGAGGGCGCCGACGTGGCCGTGGCCTACCACTCCTCCACCGAGGACGCCGAGGAGACCCGCCGCTGCATCGAGGCCGAGGGCCGTCAATGCCTGCTGCTGCAGGGCGACGTGAAGGACAGCCGCTGGTGCGAGGACGCCGTCGACCAGGTCATCGAGCGCTTCGGCAAGATCGACGTGCTCGTCAACAACGCAGCGTTCCAGGAGCACGCTTCCTCGCTGGAGGACCTCGACGATGAACGCATCATGGAGACGCTGGACACCAACATCGGCGGCTATCTGCGCATGGCGCGCGCCGTGCTGCCGCACATGAAGGCCGGCGCCTCCATCATCAACACGGGCTCGACGACGGGCCTGAAGGGCAGCGCCAAGCTGATCGATTATTCGGCCACCAAGGGCGCCATCCATGCGCTGACCAAGTCGCTGGCCAGCAACCTCATCGAGCGAGGCATCCGCGTCAATGCGGTGGCGCCCGGCCCGGTGTGGACGCCGCTGAATCCGGCCGATTCGCCCGCCGACAAGGTGGCCGAGTTCGGCAAGCAGACCGACCTGAAGCGCGCCGCCCAGCCCGAGGAGCTGTCGCCGGCCTATGTCTTCCTCGCCGCGCCGGTCTGCGCCGGCTACATCACCGGCATCGTGTTGCCCGTGACCGGCAGCGTTGGCGCCATCTGAGCATGCGGTTGGCAAGCCCTGCTGCAAGTTCTTCCGCCGCCCGCGTCGCGCGAGCGGCATCCCGTTTGCCTGATGCCTTTGGCCTCATCTCTAACAGGAGCACACCATGAATCTCATTGTCTGGCTCATCGCAGGGGGCGTCATCGGCTGGATAGCCAGCCTGTTGATGCGCACCGACGGCGAACAGGGCGTCATCCTCAACGTCCTCGTCGGCATCGTCGGCGCAGCCATTGGCGGCTGGCTGATCTCGCCGATGGTGGGCATTCCGAGCATCAACCAGGGTTCGCTCAGCCTGGGCGCTCTGGCCGTGTCACTGCTGGGCGCGGTCGTGCTGCTGGCCATCGTCAACCTGATCCGCCGCGGCACCACCCGCTGACCCGCCCCCCGCTTTCCAACCCCAAGGACCACCATGGCCACCACCACTGCCAATACACCCTTCCCGACCTCGTCGGCCTCGCCCGCCACGCCCGCACCTGCCGCAGCTGCCATCAACGACACGGCCTCGAAGGCCGGTGACGCTGTCGACAAGGGCGCTGCCGTCGGCCACGACGTGCTGAACCGCGTCGTGCAGGGCGCGCACAGCGCCATCGATCGCGTGGCCGAGACGGCCGCCCCCGCCGTGCAGCGCTTGCAGGACGGCGTGCAGGCGGCCGGCGAATCGCTGAGTCAGCGCGCCAGCGATGCGCGCGAGCTGGGCGACGAATGGGCCGAGAGCCTGCGCAGCACCGTGCGTGAGCATCCGCTGGCCGCCGTCGCGACGGCCCTGGCCGTCGGCGTGCTGGTGGCACGGCTCGCCCGCTGAGGCGGCCTTGGCCGACTCACCGCAAGACCAGCCCGCCCCACTGCTGGAGCAGCTGCAGTCGCTGTGGCGCGAGCTGCCCGGCCTGGTCAGCGACCGGGTCGAGTTGCTGTCGCTGGAGCTGCAACGCGCGGTCCAGGCGCTGGCCCAGATCGTTGCGCTGATGGTGGCCGTGGCCATCCTCGGTGTGACGGCCTGGCTGGTGCTGTGGGCCGGCGTCATCCGCTTGCTGGTCGCGGCCGGGCTGCCACTGGAGGTGGCTCTGCTGCTGGTCATCGCCGTCAATGTGCTGGCCATCGTGCTGGCGCTGCAGCGCGTGCGCAGCCTGCTGCCCAGGCTGCGCCTGCCCGCAACGCGGCGCCATCTGATGCTGGCGCCCGACCCGCAACCCACGGAGGCCAGCGATGAGCGCGCCGCTGCCTGAGCCCGATATCGATGCACGCATCCTGGATGTCGAGCACCGGTTGATGGCGCGCGAGGCGAGGCTGCGCGCCGGTGTCGAAGATCTCACAGGCCAGCTGCGCCACCGCCTGCAACCGAAGAAGCTGCTGCTGCCGGTGGGTGGCGCGCTGCTCGGCATTGCAGCGCTGCTGGCGCTGCGCCGGCAGCCTCACGCCGAGCCCACAACGCCGCGCCCCGCCAGCGCGCTGCGGAACATTCCCTGGGTGCGCCTGCTTGGCCTGGCCTGGCCGCTGTTGCCGGAGCGCTGGCGCGGCCGTGTCAGCCCGGCTGCGGCAAGCAGCTTCGTCACGCTGGGTCTGCCCCTGGTCGAGACCTTGCTCGGCACGCGGCGGTCTGAGCCGCTGGCCACCGTTGCCGAGGTCGACCTGGCACGGCTCAGCGGCCGCTGGTTCGTGGTCGGCGAGTTGAAAGCGCACGGTGCGCCGGCCTTGCGGCCGCCGGAGTTCGGCCTGCTGCCGCGCGATGACGGGCGGCTCGATCTGCTCGAACGCCGCGTCGACCGCAGTGGCACCCACGGCAGCGAGGCCTTGGTCGAGCCGGTGCCAGGCAGCCACGGCGCCCGGCTCAGGATCAGCCACTGGCCCGAGGCGCTGCGCTGGCTGCCACTGGCTTGGCTCGAGCATGGCGTGCTGCATGTCGATCCGGCCTATGACGAGGCGTTGATCGGCAGTACCGGGCGGGACGCGCTGTGGCTGCTGTCACGCCGGCCGGCGCTGCCCGCGGAACGCCGCCAAGCGCTGCTGCAGGTCGCACGAGATTGCGGCTTTGCGGCAGAAAAGCTGCACTTCTACGACGACGCTGGCTGATCCCAGGCGTGGCGGCACACGCCTTGCCTCGCACAGGCGCGGGGCCGTCCCGCGTTTCACAGCCGGAGGTTTTCATGGCACGCAGCAGCCTGCTAGGTATCGATCCCGCCGCGGCCGAGCCCGCTGGGCGGGACAAGGCGAGCCTGGGGCCCAGCGACAGCTCGGATAGCGGCAGCGACGTGATGGGCATGGATGGGGAAGACGACGGCGCCGACCCCGGCCTGCCGGTCGACGTGGCCCTGCGCGACGACCAGGCGGCACCCTTGCCGCTCGGCGAATCGCTGCCGTCCAGCGAAGGCGAGACCGGCGTGCGCGA
This sequence comes from Pelomonas sp. Root1217, assembly GCF_001425705.1. Lineage (GTDB taxonomy): Bacteria > Pseudomonadota > Gammaproteobacteria > Burkholderiales > Burkholderiaceae_C > Pelomonas. The sequence continues at coordinate 338,442 of NZ_LMDC01000001.1, forward strand.
CGGCGCCGACATCGGCGTGGACCGCGTCTTCACGCCGGACGAAGCCAATGATGATGAAGCCTTGCTCGCAGTCATCGACGAAGCGCCGCTCAGCGAGGACGACGAGGAAGATGAAGGGCAGGAAGAGGGCGAAGAGGCGGCGGGTGAAGCCAACCTGGCGAACACCCCAGCCAAGCCTCGCCGGCGCACCAGCAAGGGCGCACCGGCGCAAACCGACAGCGAAGAGCGGCCCGGCGATGCCGACGCCGAGTCCTCGCACCGCCCCGGCCGAAGCTAGGGCGGCGCGTGGCGTGGCGCGATCAGACCGCGGCGCGGGCCTGGTCGCGCAGTGTGCGCACCTGCAGGTGGTTGCGCTTCACGCCTTCGTACTGGCGCTCCACGATCGTGCGCACTTCGGGCGGCAGGGCCTCTTCCAGCGCCTTGCGATAGGCACTCATCGCGGTGTCCTCACCGCGCTCGGTTTCCTCGAGGATGGCCTTGTCGGTATAGCCAGCCAGCGTGCCCTTGACGGCCACCCAGCCGCGGTGCATGGCGCCGGCGGCTGTGCCGCTGTCCTCGGCCTTGCCACCCAGGCGAACGACCTGCGACTGCAGTTCGGCGGCCGCCTGGCGGCAGTCCTCTGCGCGGCGCTCAAAGATCTGCTTGATCGACGGGTCCTTCAGGTATTCCGCCGAGGCATGGAAACCGTATTCGCCGTCCTTGCAGGTTTCGATGAGGTCGTTCAGCGTGTCGATGATGTCGTCGTTGCTCATGGCATGTCCTTTCGCGGTTCGATGAAGGCGCGCCACCCGGGCACAGCCGCGCAGCGCGTCCAGCACGCCATGGGGCATTTGGCATGCCCGCCAGCGCTGCGGCGGATTGCGGTGGGACTCCCGGCGACGCTTACGGTCTGTGGCCGGCCGTGGGCGGTGGGTGGGCGATGCGCGCCGCCGTGATGACCGCCTGCAGCGCCGCCAGCAGCTCGGCCGGCGCGCAAGGCTTGTGCAGCGTGATGAACTCGCCCTCGCCGACGGCGGTGTTGTTGAAGCCGGTGATCAGCACGACGGGCAGGCGTGGGCGCTGCTCGCGCAGCCGGCGTGCGAGCGCGACGCCGTCCATCGCGCCGGGCATGACGACGTCGCTCAACACCACGTCGACCTGCGCGCCGTCATCCAGCTGCCGCAGCGCGGCGCCCACGTTGCCAGCGCGCAGTACACGGGCGCCATGGGCCATCAACAGCGCCGCCGTCACGTCGCCCAGCGCTTCATCGTCCTCGACCAGCAGCACGGTGGCGCCGGCGATGCTCTGCTGGGCGGTGTCGGCAAAGGCCGGCGCAGGCAGGTCATCAGCAAGGTTCGCCACCGGCAGCAGCAACGAAACCGTCGTGCCCACGCCGGGCGTGCTGGCCAGGCGCGCCGTGCCGCCGGCCTGGGTCGCGAAACCGTAGACCTGGCTCAGACCCAGGCCGCTGCCCTGACCCACCCCCTTCGTCGTGAAAAAGGGCTCGAAGGCATGCTCGACCAGGGACGGATCCAGCCCCATGCCGTCGTCCCCCACGGTCAGCAGCACGTAGTCACCCGGCGGCAGGCCTTCCTTGTCATGCGCCTCGGCATTGCAGGCCCGCAGCCGCAGCTCGCCGCCCGTCGGCATCGCGTCGTGGGCGTTCAACGCCAGGTTGACGAGGGCCAGATCCAGTTCATTGGCATCCACCCGCACCGGCCAGATGTTGGGCGCCACCTGTACCTGGATTTCGATGCGCCGCCCCAGCACGCTGCGCATCAGCTCCTGCACCTCGGGCAGGTAGCGGGCCAGTGACAGGGTCTGCACCCGCACCGGCCGGCGGCCGGCAAAGCGCAGCAGATGCTGGGTCAGTGCGCTGCCCCGGTCGACCGAGCGCTGCGTCGCGCTCAGCGGCCCCTGCAGCTCGGCAGCACTGGGGTGGCGCTGCATCAAGTGCATGCTGTTGCTGATGACGCCCAGCAGATTGTTGAACTCGTGGGCCACACCGCCGGTGAGCCGGCCCAGCGCGACGACCCGCTGGCTCTGCGCGCCGCGCTGCTCCACGTGGCGCGTGCGCTCCACGGCCTGGGCCACGCTGAGTTCCAGTTCGGCGCGGCTGCTCGCCATGTCGCGCGCAGCGTTGGCCAGGGCTTCGGCGACCTCGTCGCACTCGGCCATGCCGGTCGGGTTGGCCTGCACGGGGCGGCCGGCCTGGAGGGCCTGGGCGAGGCGTTTGAGGGCACGTATCGGTCGTTCGATGCGGCGTGACACCCAGATGGCACCGCCCATGGCCAGGGCCAGCAGCGCCAGCGCACCCACCGCCACGCGCTGCACGGCCTGAGGGATGCGGCCGGCGAATTCCTCGCGCGGCATCGCGCTGACATAGCTCCAGCCGAGCGCCGAGGTGCTGAAGTAGCCGGCCGTGGCGCGGCCGTCCAGCGACATGGATTTGAAAGCACCTTCGCGCGCCGCGGCCATGCGCTGGCGCAGATCGGCGCTGCTCTCACGGCCGACGTAGGCCGCACCGCCCGGCAGTCGGGCCACGAGGCGGCCGCTGCTGTCCATGACGGTGCCGATCCAGCCCGGTTGCGGAGACTGCGCCTGCACGATGCGCTGCAGCTCCGAGGGCCGCACCGTGACGACCAGGTTGTAGACCAGGCGGCCGTCGCGGGTCACCGGCTCCACCCAGGCTGCATGCGGCTCAGCAGGCACGCCCGTACCGTGGGGAGCAACGGGTTGCAGCGGCAGCATGACAGGAGTGGCGCTCAGCGCCTCGGGTGCACTGGCTTGGGTGCTGGCGCCAGCGCCCGGACGAGTGCTCAGCAGCAGCTTGCCCGGTGCCCTCAGCTCCACCCAGCCGTCCAGCCCCTGCATGGCGCGCCGGGCCAGGCGCTCGAAGGCCTGGCGGTTCTCCTCGTTCAGCGGCCGTGGGCCGTCGAGCGCGGGTGACTGCGCCAGCACATGGGCGATGGCCGCGCGGCGCGACAGCTCGCCGTCGATCAGCATCGACAGCGCGCGGGTCGTGTCGCGCAGCGTGCGTTCATGCGCATCGCGTTCGGCCTCGTAGATGCTGGCAATCAGCCAGGCGACGCCCAGCATGCCGGGCAGCAGCACCGACAGCACGAGCAACAGCAAGCGGGAACGAATGGTGACCGGCATGGCGGGTCCAAGTGCGGGCAGGCCAGCACGGATTGCACGGTTGCAACCATAGCGCCATGGCCCGCCCCGGCCACAAAGAAGTATCAGGCCGCCTAGGCAATTGGCGTGCCCGAAAGGCCGTTAGGCCTTAGGTGTAGCGCTTGCGCGAACGGGATTTCGAAGGCCCGCGCAGCAGCGAGCCCAGCGACGGCGTCGGCGTGCGGCGGTCACCTTCCAGAAACAGCCGCAGCAGCGCCAGGCCGCGTTGGCGCTGGCACACGCTGCGCAGCCCGATCAGCAGCGGCACGGCGATGAGGGCGCCGACGATGCCCCACAGCCAACCCCAGAACAGCACCGACAAAAAAACCGACACGGTGCTCAGCGACAGCCGGCGCCCGACGATGACCGGGCTGACGATATTGCTTTCCACCGCATGGATGGCCATGAAGGACAGCGTCGGGCCGAAGATCTCCGGCCCTGTCTCGAAGGCTGCAATGCCGGCGAGCAGCAGCAGCACCATCAGCGTCATCGGACCGAGGTAGGGAATGAAGCACAGCAGCGCGGCGATGAAGCCCCACAGCGTCGGGTTGGGTAGGCCCAGCATCCACAGCACCAGGGCCAGGATGACGCCCACCACCGCATTGATGATGCCGACGGCGGCGAGGTAGTGGCTGATGTCGCGCTGGGCGGCACGCACGCCGCCCAGCAGCAGCGCGCGGGTGCGCCGGCGCGGCAGGGCCTCGATGCTGCGGGACAGCAACCATTGCTCGGAGGCGAGCAGGAAATAGGTCAGGATGACCGTGGCTGCGGCTGCCAGCAGGAAGGACAGGCCCCGCGTCAGCACCAGGCCGGTCAAGGCCACGCCCTCGGTGGCCAGCCTTTCCTTCAGAGGGTCCGACGCCGGCGTGGCCGGCGCCCGGCCGAGCCGCGCGGCGGGTTGCGGCGGGCTCAAGCCTGGAATGGCGGCCCGCAGCTTCTCCAGCTGTTCCAGCAGTTGCGCGACGGTGGTGGGCGCGGCCTGCCACCAGCTGGCGGCCGGGCGCGCCAGGCTGCTGGCAACGGACACGGTGGACAGCAGCAGCGCCAGCACCAGCAACAGGGCGCCGATGGAGGGCGGCACGCCACGACTGTGGAGCCAGCGCACGGCAGGCGCCAATGCGAAGGTCAGCATGACAGCGATCAGCACCGGCGCCAGCAGCGGCCGGGCCTCGCGCACGGCGAAAACCAGAGCGACAAGAAAAATGCCGCGCAGGGCCCAGGCGCTGCGCGGCGGTTGGGACGGCTCGAGTCGCGGGTCGGGCGCCGTCATGGGATCCCCGACCTAGCGCGGAGTCACCCTGGCGGTCGCCGTGGCTGGGGTCTGCATGGCGCTCACTTCTCCGGCGGGCGCACGATGATGTTGTTGCGCACTTCCTTCACGTCGGGCGTGCTGCGAGCGAGCTGACCGGCGCGATCCTTCTCGGCCTGCGAGGTGGCGAAACCGGCGAGTTGCACGGTGCCCTTGAGTGCCTCGACCTGGATGCGCATGGCGCTGACCTGGCTGTCTTCGGCGAAGCGCGCCTTCACGCGGGTTGCGACGGTGGCATCGTCGACATACTGGCCCACGCTGCTCTGGCCGCTGGTGACGGCGCAGCCGCTGGTGCCGAGGGTGGCCAGGGCGACCATCGAGACGATGAGGATCTTCTTCATGCGTTCTCCTATTGCGAGGGATCTCGCGCCGGGCCAACGGCAACCGTTGTGCCTGCGCCCGCCGAACAACGGAAAACAAGCCGCGCCGAACGCCAATGAACATGTTGTGACAGACGGCACACTTTGCCGAAATTGCGGGTCCAGCTGCTCAGCCTCGGTAAATCTTGCAGTGGCGAGCATGACGGGCGGCGGCTTTCCCGAGGCTTGACGCTTGCCATGCAGTGATATTCCCTGGGAGCGGCGCCGAACTGTTTCGGAATGCGACAAGCAACGCGCGCCGGCACGGAGGTTGCATTGACCGAAGTTCCCGCGCGCCGTCCACGCACGGCGCGGCAAAAGCGATGTTGCCAACAGGAGCCCCCGTGCCCTCCATGGACCTCCGTGCCGACCACCGGCAGACCCAGACCCTGTCCCCCCGACTTCAACATGCGGTGCGCCTGCTGCAGATGTCCTCGCTCGACTTTGCGGCCATGCTCAGAGACACGCTGGGCCGCAACCCTTTCCTCGAAGCCGAAGAGGGCGAGGCCGGTGACGGAGAGGGCGGCACGGCACTGCCACTGGCTGACGGCGCCGAGGCCGGCTCGATGGAGCAGCCGTCGGCCCTTTCCAACCTGATCGAAGAAGGCATTGCGGCCGACGCCAGTGCCGAGCTGCCCGCCGCGGCCAACGATCCCGACACCGGCAGCGGGCCTGAGGACGGCAGTGACCGGGACCTGTGGACGGCCGACAGTGCCGGGCAGCGTCGCGCCGAGGACGGCGAGCTCAGCGCGCTCGACATGATGGCCGTCGAGACTTCGCTGGCGACGCATCTGCACGGACAGCTGAACGTGCTGCCGCTGTCCGAGCGTGACCTTGCGCTGGCGCGGACCATCGTCGAATCGCTGGACGACGACGGCTATCTGCGCACGCCGCTGGAGGAGCTGATCGACGTCGCCGGCCAGGAGCCAGCGCCCGATTTGCAGGAGATGCAGTTCGCGCTGAAGCTCGTGCAGTCGCTGGACCCGGCGGGCGTGGCGGCGCGCGACGTCGGCGAGTGCCTGCTGCTGCAGTTGCCCGGCATCGACTGCGCCGACACGCGGGCCTTGGCCCAGGCCATCGTCACCAACCACCTGTCAGCGCTCGCCGCGCGCGACGTGGGTTCGCTGGCGCGCCAGCTGGGCGAGTCGCCGGCGCGCGTCGAGGCGGTCTGCGACCGCATCCGCCGCCTGGACCCGCGGCCGGGTTGGCGCTTCGGCTCCACGCAGGTGCCGTATGTCGTGCCCGATGTGATCGTGAAGAAGGTGCGCGGCCATTGGACCGTGCAGCTCAACCCGGCGATCGTGCCCCGCGTCAGGCTGAACCAGGTCTACGCCCAGCTTTTTCAGCGCCACCGCACGGCGGCCAACGCCGAACTTGGCGCCCACCTGCAGGAGGCGCGCTGGACGCTGCGCAACGTCGAGCAGCGCTTCTCGACCATCCTGGACGTGGCCGAGGCCATCGTCAGGCGCCAGCACAATTTCCTGGACTATGGCGCCATGGCGATGAAGCCACTGGGGCTCAAGGAAATCGCCGAGGAAGTGGGCATCCACGAGAGCACCGTCTCGCGCGTGACCAACAACAAGTACATGGCCACGCCGGTGGGCGTGCTGGAGCTGAAGTACTTCTTCAGCCGCGCCATGATCAGCGCCAATGGCAGCGCCTGCTCCGGCACGGCCATCCGCGGCCTCATTAAGGACATCATCGAGGCCGAGAGCCCGGATGCGCCGCTGTCGGATGCCGAGATCACCCGCCAGTTGGCCCAACAGGGCCTGGTCGTTGCGCGGCGTACCGTCACCAAGTACCGCCAGATGCTGAAGATCGAGGCAGTGGACCGCCGCCGGCGCGTGGCCTGATGCAGCGATGGCCGCCGCCCGGTGCTGCCGGGCCGGCGGCCTTATGTGCTCAGGCGAGAGCCTTACTTCGTCTTGCTGCCGGACGTGGTGGCCGATGTCGGGGTGTCGGTGCGGTCGCTACCGTCGCTGCCTTGCTGCTTGCCCGACGACTGGGCCTGCTGCTGGCGCCATGACGAGAACTCGTCGGAGAACTTCTTGTAGCGGTCCTGGCGCCAGTTGCGGTAGTCGCTGTCCAGCGCGCGCAATTGCTCGTTGCGCCATTGGTGGTAGTCGGGATCGAACCCAGAGGCTTCGTTGCCCTGTGTGTTGTAGCCGCTGCCCTGGCTTCCCGTGCCGTAGCTCTGCGGGCCATAGTTCTGTTGGCCATAGTTCTGGCCGCGCTGGTTGCCGTAGCCGCCCTGGTAGCCACCACCTTGGTAACCACCGCCTTCGTGGCCACCCCTCTGGTATCCGTCGCCCTGATACCCGCCACCCTGGTAGATCTGACCGCCAAAGTTGCCCGGGCTCCCATAGCTGCCGCCTTGCGGGCCGGAGCCGCCGTAGCTGCCATAGCTGCCGCCCTGGTCGGATTGCTCGCGGAAGGTACCGCCCTGGTAGTAGTCGCGAGATTCGTCGTAGCCACCGCTGTAGCCGCCTTGCTGACCGCCGTAGCCACCCTGCTGGCCACGATAGCCGCCGGACTGCGCGTATTGCTGGGCGCGATCGTGCTCGTAGTTGCCGTGCTGGGCGTTGCCGCTCTGGCGGCTGCGTTCATGTTCGCCGAAATTGGCCTGCTGGCCGCTCGTGCGGCGGCCCTGGTCGTCATGTCGAGACATGGAGTTTCCTTTCAACAAAGTCCGTGATCCTCAGACTCTCTGCCCCGCCTTCGGAGGCAGGCGCCTGCACCGATGGGCGGCAAAACGCATTCCCATCGACGCGCCGTTATGCATGCTGAACGCAGCATGCGGGTGCTGGAGCCGCGTGGCCGCCGGCTGTGCAGGCACATGAGCAGGCACTGCGCACCCACGGCGCACCGCGCAAGCGCATCGGCGCGCAAACGGCCGCGGCTGCGCCGCTGGCCTGAGCTGCCGTCAGTGCGGCGCCGTGTTGTCGCCGGGTGCGGAGATCTCGCGCAGGGCGCGATCGATGTGGCCGGACTCGCGCACCGCCAGGTCGCCCAGGGACACGATGCCCACCAGGTGCCCGTTCTTGTCGACCACCGGTAGGCGGCGCAACTGGCGGGCGCCCATCAGGCGCTTGGCGTCCTCGGCATCCTGATCGGCGGTACAGGTCTGCACCTCGGGGCTCATGATGTCGGATACGCAAGCTTGATCGGGATTGAGGCCGTCAGCGATGCCACGCACGGTGATGTCGCGGTCGGTCAACATGCCGAGCAGGCGTTCACCGTCGCAGACGGGCAGGGCGCCGACGTCCAGTTCCTGCATGCACTGCGCTGCGCGGCGCAAGCTTTCCTGCGGCTGGATGGTGCGCACGTGGGTGGACATGATTTCTGCGATGGTCGACATGATGGTCTCCTGAATGGGTGCGGGCAGCCGGCAAGGCCGAAGCCAGACTGCGAACACCTTTGTGGCGCTGAAGCGATGCTGGTCCACCGCGGGCCCGGCACAAGCGGGCCCGCGTCGCCGCTGTCAATGGAAGAAGAGATAGACCAGCAGCAGCACGATGCCGGGGACACCCAGCAGCCAGGCGAGAAGGTATTTGCCCATGATGGTCTCCAGTGGGTTGGGGTAGGCAAAGCATCGCTGCGTGAGCAGCTGCAGGACAGCAGACGAGGCGCGGCACGCTCGTAGGAAGAGCGGCAGCAGACCTGGCCTTGCTGAGCCGCACCGTAGGACTGGACCCACCCGCTGACCCGGCCCAGGCTGGCCCGCTTGCACCGGCTTGCTCGTTAGTCTGATGCCAGTCCCCAGGCAAGTCGCCACGGGGTCGTCGCAAAGGAGCACACCATGAACACCGACCAAGTCAAGGGCAGCGTCAAGGACGTCGCAGGCAAGGCGCAACGCAAGCTGGGTGAGGCCATTGGCAGCACCGACCAGCAGGTCAAGGGCGCCGCGACCCAGGTCGAGGGCAAGGTCCAGAAGGCCGTGGGCGATGCCCGCGAGGCCGTCAAGGATGCCCGCGACCAGCGCAAGATCTGATTGCTCGCACACCATGCCACCGCCGCCGGGCCTCAGGGCCCGGCGGCGCTTTTTCCTGTCGTGAGGTACACCATGCGTTCTTCCAAGATTGCGTTGCGCCACGGCGCGACGGTCACCCTGATCGTGGCGGCCCTGCTGGCCGCTGGCTGCTCGTCGATGAGCGAGCGTGAACAAGGCACCGCCAAAGGGGCCGGGGCCGGCGCCGTGGCCGGCGCCATCATCGGTTCGGTGACTGGCGGCAGCGCCGGGCGAGGTGCCGTCATCGGCGGCGCCGTCGGCGCGGTGGCCGGCAACCTGTGGTCAAAGCGCATGGAAGACAAGCGTGCCGCCCTGGCCCAGGCGAGCCAGGGCACGGGCGTGGAGGTCGCGCGCACCGCTGACAACCGCCTCAAGCTCAACGTGCCCAGCGACGTGTCCTTCGACACCGGCCGCGCCGACATCAAACCGCAGATGCGCCCGGTGCTCGACGAGATCGGCCGCAACCTGGACCCGGGTGTGCATGTGACCGTCGTCGGCCACACCGACAGCACCGGCAGCGATGCCATCAACGAGCCGCTGTCGCGCGAACGCGCCGCGGCCGTGCGCGACTATCTGTCGGCCCGCGGCGTGTCGAGCTCGAGAGTCGCCGTGGCGGGGCGGGGCTCGCATGAGCCGGTGGCCAGCAACGACACCGAGGCCGGCCGCGCCGCGAACCGTCGCGTGGAAATCTTCCTGGCTGAACAGGGCTAGTGCCAGGAGCCACCAAGCCCCGTAGCGGGGCGCACCGCGGTTGATCGATGAGGGTTGGTGCTAGGCATCCGGGGGCGGCAACTCGACGACCCCTGGCTATGGGGCAGCGCCTACGGCCTGCTCACCTGGGTGGCGATGGTCTACGTCGTCGTCCCGCTGTCTGTGGTCAACGGCTGGCAGCTGCCGCACGGATGGAACATCGTCAGCGGCCTGCTGTCGCACATCTGCTATGTCGGCGTGCCCATCGCCCACATCACGCGGCATGCCTTGCGCCCGCAGGCGGCCTGAGCGCTTGTGCCGGCTCAGCCGGGCTGGCGCCACACGCTGTCAGGCGTTGCCCGCGCGTGCGTGACGCCCCCGAGGGCTGACGCGAAAGAGGGCGGTTGAGCGGTAGCGAGCTTCTCGACATAGTCCGCCATTGAGGGCCAGTCGAAGAAGCGTGCGTCGGGCTCGCGCAGGGGTGAGCGACGCCAGACGGTCTCGCCGCCGCTGTCGAAGAGCAGGCCCTGGCAGCCTGCGCGGTGGCCGGCCTCGACGTCATCCAGCCTGTCGCCCACCATCCAGGAGCGCGCTAGGTCCAGGCCGTAGCGGTGTGCGGCGCGGATCAGCATGCCGGGTGCCGGAATGTGGCACAGGCAGGCCGGGCGGCCTTCGTCATCGGGGGCGTGAGGGCAAACCTCCGTGCCCTCGATGACCACGCCGAACTCCTGCTGCAACCGTTGCAACAGCGCCTGCTGCAGGCGTGCGAACTCCGCCCTGGTGAAGCGGCCGCGTGCCAAGCCGCTCTGGTTGGTGACGACGACCAGGGCCAGCCCCGCGCGTTGCAGCCTGGCCAGCGCCTCGCCGGCGCCGGGCATGAAGCGCAGCTGCAGGGGGTCGGCGTTGTGGGGTGCCCTCTCGACCAGGGTGCCGTCCTTGTCGACGAAAAGGCAGGCTCGAAGCGGCGCGCGTGCCGGCGCCGGCCGCTGCAGGTCGCGCAGCGTCAGACCGCTCAAGGCATAGGGCGCATAGCTCATGGACGCACCTCGGGCTCGGCAAGGGCGGAGGTCGGCAAACGGCAGTCGCTCATGTCGGGGGTCCGGGCTGAAGGTGCAGAGAGGTGCAGCACGGTTCCTGGCAATCGGCGTGCCCGGTCTTGAAACGTCCGCCGCCGCAGCGCGTGGCGACGGCGGCATCGTCAGCCTGCTTGCCCCGGCGGCGTGACGCGTCCGGGCGTCCTACACAGTGATGCGGCGCTGTTCCCTGACCCGACGCCGGCCGGGCGGCGTAGCTTGTCGAGACACAGGAGATTCCATGGCCACATCAGCTCGCTCCATCGCTTCCCTGACCCTGAGTTTCGGCCTGGTCAACGTGCCGGTGCGCTTGTTCTCGGCCACCGAGCCGGGCTCGGACATCCGCTTCAACCTGCTGGCCAAGGACGGCGCGCGTCTCAAGCAGCAATACGTCAACGAGCGCACGAAGAAGGTGGTCGAGCGCAAGGACATGGTCAAGGGCTACGAGGTGGAGGACAACCAGTTCGTGCTCTTCACGCCCGAGGAGCTCAAGGCGCTGGAAGAGGGCAGCAGCCATGTCATCGAGATCGTCAGCTTCGTGCCGCTGACTTCCATTGACCCGCTGTTCTACGACAAGAGCTATCTGCTCGCGCCGGACAAGCGCGGCGACAAGCCCTACGCCCTGCTGGCCGAGGCCTTGCGCCGCTCCGGCCGCTGCGCGCTGGCCAAGTGGTCGTGGAAGGCCAGGCAGTACGTGGTGCAGGTGCGCGCCAATGACGACGGGCTGATCCTGCAGCAACTGCGTTATGCCGCCGAGGTGCGCTCGCTGGCCGACCTGGACATCCCCAAGGCCAGCGTGTCCAAGCCGGAGCTGCAGCTGGCCCTGCAGCTGGTGGACCAGATCGCGGCGGACAGCTTCGAGCCGGGGCTGTTCCACGACGAGGAGAAGGACCGGGTGCTGGCGGCCATCGAGGAGAAGGTCAAGGGCCGCAAGATCGTCGCCTCCACGCGCGAGGAGCAGGGGCCGACAGGCGGCGGCCAGGTCATCGACCTGATGGACGCGCTGCGCGCCAGCCTGGGCAGCAAGAGCGCCGGCAAGTCCGCGGCCAAGGCCGGCGCCAAGACGTCTGCCAAGGTCACACCGATGCCGGCGCGCAAGGCGGCCGCGCGCGATGCCGCCGAACCCGAGGCTGCAGCCCCCAAGCGGCTGCGAGCACGCAAGTAGCAATATCAAGTAGCAGCTGACTCATGAGCAAGCCCCGCCCCGCCTCCGCCGAGGCACCACTCGCGCGCTACAACGCCAAGCGCGACTTCAGCGGCACCGCCGAGCCCAAGGGGAGAGTGGGGCGCCGCAAGTCCAAGGCCTTGGGCTTCGTCATCCAGAAGCATTGGGCTTCGCACCTGCACTACGACTTCCGGCTCGAGCTGGACGGCGTCATGGTCAGCTGGGCCGTGCCCAAGGGGCCGAGCTTCGACCCCGCGAAGAAGCAGATGGCCATCCATGTCGAGGACCACCCGGTCAGCTACAACAGCTTCGAGGGCGAGATTCCCAAGGGGCATTACGGCGCCGGTACCGTCATCATCTGGGACCGCGGCAGCTGGACGCCGGTCGGCGACCCCCGCGAGGGCCTGGCCAAGGGCAAGCTCATCTTCGAGCTGCATGGCGAGAAGCTGGCCGGGCTGTGGGAGCTGGTGCGCATCTCCAAGCCGGGGCAGAAGAAGCAGGACCAGTGGATCCTGTTCAAGAAGCGCGGCGATGCCTGGACACGGCCGACGGCCGAGTACGACGTCATCAGCGCCCTGCCGGACAGCGTCGTCGAAAAGCCCCTGGGCCCCGTGGAGGAGCGCGAGCCGCGGGTGCGCGCACAGCCGCAGACGGCCGGCCCCGATCTGTCCCGCGCAAAGAAGGCGCCGTTCCCGAAGACGCTCGAGCTGCAGCTGGCCACCCTGGTTGCCGCTGCGCCCGCAGACGGCGACTGGGTGATCGAGAACAAGTTCGACGGCTATCGCATGGGCGTGCGCATCAGCAAGGGCAAAGTCGCGCTGATCACACGCAACGGCAATGACTGGACGGCGAAGCTGGCGCCGCTTGTCGATGAACTCGAGAAACTCGGCATCGATCAGGCCTGGCTGGACGGTGAGATCGTCGTGTTGAACGAGCATGGCGTGCCGGACTTCAACCGGCTGCAGAACGCCATCGACAACGCGCGCACGCAGGACATCAGCATGTTCCTGTTCGACCTGCCCTTCCTCGGCGACACCGACCTGCGCGAAGTGCCGCTGCGCAGCCGGCGCGCGGTGCTCAAGGACCTGCTCGAAGGCCGCACCTCGGCCCATGTGCGCTTCAGCGATGAGCTGCCGGCGGCACCCTCGCAGGTGCTCGCCGCGGCCTGCCAGCTGGGCCTGGAAGGCGTGATGCTGAAGAAGGCCGACTCACCCTATGTCTCCCGGCGCAGTGACAGCTGGCTCAAGCTGAAATGCCAGCGCCGCCAGGAATTCGTCGTCATCGGCTTCACCGACCGCACCAACTCACCCCAGGAAGTCGGGGCCCTGATGCTGGGCTATTACCAGGACGGCAAGTTGCGCTCGGCCGGCTCGGTCGGCACCGGCTGGGCCTCGGCGCAGGGGCGGGAGCTGCACTGGCAGTTGAGCAAGCTGCAGACGAAGACACCGCCGCTCGACCCGGCGGCCGTCGAGCCGGGCCGCTGGTCGCGCCGCGCCCGGGGCAGCGAACACTGGGTGCGGCCGGAGATGGTGGTGGAAGTGGCCTTCGGCGAGTGGACGCCCGATGGCCATATCCGGCACGCGCGATTTGTCGGTGTTCGCACCGACAAGGCCCCCAAGGCGATCCAGCGCGAGCAGGCGGCAGCGGTACGGCCTTCCCCCAAGACGAGCGTCAAGATCTCCCACCCCGACCGGGTCATCGACACCTCCACCGGGCTGCGCAAGATCGACCTGGTGCACTACTACGAGAGCGTCGCGGACCGCATCCTTCCGCACCTGAAGAACCGCCCGGTCTCGCTGGTGCGCGCACCCCAGGGCATCAGCGGGCAGCTGTTCTTCCAGAAGCATTCTGACAAGGAGATTCCGGGCATCACGACCCTCGATCCGGCGTTGTGGCCGGAACACGAAGCGCTGATGAGCGTCGACAGCGTGGAAGGGCTGATCAACGCCGCCCAGCTCAATGTCGTCGAATTCCACACCTGGAACTCCAAGGTCGGGCGCATCGACCTGCCGGACCGGGTCGTGTTCGACCTGGATCCGGGCGAGGGCGTCAGCTGGGCTCATCTGCAGGAGGCGGCCGCCCTCACGCACACCATGCTCGAGGAGCTGGGTCTGAAGGGCTGGCTCAAGACCAGCGGCGGCAAGGGCCTGCACGTGGTGGTGCCACTGGCGCCCAAGCTGGACTACGACACCGTCAAGGCCTTCTCGCAAGCCGTCGTGGCCCACATGGCCGAGACCCTCCCACAGCGCTTCGTCGCCAAGAGTGGCGGCAAGAATCGCGTCGGCAAGATCTTCATCGACTACCTGAGGAACGGCCACAGCCAGACGACGGCGACGGCGTTCTCTGCGCGGGCCCGGCCCGGGCTGGGCGTCTCCATGCCCATCAGCTGGGAGCAGCTCGGCTCACTGAAGAGCGGCGCGCAATGGACCATCACGACGGCGCGCGAGTACCTGTCCTTCGAGAAGGAAGACCCGTGGCGCGACTACGCGAAGTCGCGGCAGACCCTGTCCACCGCGAGAAAGCGGCTCAAGCTGCCGTAGGCTCGCCCATCAGCACGCGCTTCAGCGGTGCGCCGCTGACAGTCTCCTGGCCGAGCAGCAACTCGGTCAGTGCGTCCAGGCGGTCACGCTTTTCTTCGAGCACACGTCGGCACTCGGCCTGTGCGCTCTCGAGCAAAGCGCGGGCTTCGTCCAGCACCGATTTCTGCACATCCGGCCCAATCAGTTCCTTGGGCACGCCCGCCATGCTGAGCAGGCCAAAGGTCTTGCCGAACCCCATGGAGCCGATCATGTTGGTGGCCAGCTCGGACGCGCGCTTGAGGTCGTCGGCCGCGCCCGAGGAGGCATTGCCGAAGGCGATCAGTTCGGCCTCGCGGCCTGCCAGCATCATGGCCAGGCGCGAGCGCAGCTCGCGTTCGCCGTACAGCGGCTCCTCGTGGGTGCGGGTCACATAGGTCACGCCCAGGGCCGGGCCGCGCGGCTCGATGCTGACGCGCTCGACGCTGCCGGCCTCCAGCACATGAGCCACCAGCGCATGGCCGGACTCGTGGAAGGCGATGCGGCGCAGCGTCTCGGGCGTGATGACGTCCTTGCTGTTGCTGACCTCGCCGCCCAGCTGGTGCGTCTCCAGCGACTGGTAGACGCGCTCCTCGCTGACATGGACTTCACCCGCTTCGGCGGCGTACGCGGCGGCTCGGTTGACGCAGTTGGCGATGTCAGCCGGCGACATGCCGGCCGCCGTGCGGGCGATGGACGGGAGGTCCATGCCGGTCGCCGCCTTGATCTGGCCGAGATAGAGGCCGAACAGCTGCTGGCGCTCAGGCACC
Organism: Pelomonas sp. Root1217; assembly: GCF_001425705.1. Classification (GTDB taxonomy): domain Bacteria; phylum Pseudomonadota; class Gammaproteobacteria; order Burkholderiales; family Burkholderiaceae_C; genus Pelomonas. The sequence goes on from NZ_LMDC01000001.1 coordinate 353,528, forward strand.
GTGGGCATGGCCGTGCGCACGATGAGGTCGAAGCGGCCGGGGCGGCGCATGGCCTCGTCGATGTTGTCGATGTGGTTGGTGGCGCCGACGATGACGACGTTCTCCAGCGAGGAGAAGCCGTCCATCTCCACCAGCAGGCGGTTGATGATGCGGTTCTGCTCCTGCTCGCCGCCACCCCCGCCGGCTTCCTTGCCGTTGCTGCGCCGGCCGATGCCGTCGATCTCGTCGATGAAGACGATGCAGGGCGCTGCGTCGCGGGCCTTCTTGAAGAGCTCCTTCACCTTGCCGATACCGGCGCCGTAGAACATGGAGCTGAAGTAGGAGCCGTCCACGCTGATGAAGCTGGCGCCGCATTCGCCGGCCAGGGCCTTGGCCAGCAGCGTCTTGCCGGTGCCCGGCGGGCCGTCAAGCAGCACGCCGCGCGGCGCCTTGGCGCCTACGGCGGCGTATTGCTTGGGATCCTTCATGAAGGCAGCCACGCGGCGCAGGGCCTTCTTGGCTTCGTCGGCGCCGATGACGTCGTCGAATCGGGTCTTGGGTTTGTCGGCCAGGCGGGTGCGCTGGCTCAGGGGGCCGCGCAGTTGCAGATAGACCAGGGGGCCGGCGATCAGCAGCATGACGAGCAACGGCGCCAGCGCGCTCCCGGCCCGCTCCAGGGACTGGAACAGGCGCTGGCCGCCGGTACGCGCGTCGACGTCGATATCGGTCAGCGCAAAGCCCTGGGCCACGCTGAGCTCGCCCAGGCGTGAGCCGATCTCGTTCTTGCAGCCCAGGCCGCAATCGATGAGCCGTGTGCTGAATGGATGGCCGGCGCGGTCGGTATAGAGCACCAGGCCGCCGCTGACACCGACGGCCGCGACGTCCTTGGCCTGCAGGGCGCGCTCGAACTCCGAAGCTTCACGCGGGTGGGCCAGCCATTGTTCGGGCGCCTTCTCGAAGGCGAGGGCGGTCGCGTTCTTGCGGGCCTGCATCTCGCTGGCCGTGCGCTCGTGCAGCGTCGACAGGCCGAACAAGGCCAGCAGCGCCGTGACGACGATGGCGGCAATGATGAGTTTCTGACGCAAGCCCGGCGTGGGGGTGTTGCTGGCGCTGTCCATGGTGTTCGGGCGACTTCGGGGAACTGCAATCCATGCAGACTAACGGCCCGATGCCTGCGCTGCGCGTGCGTTATCGAGGTTGGGCTGAGGTCGTTTGCAACAGCTGTTCCAAGTGCGGAAAACTGCCCAGAATGCAAAAAGGGCCTGATCGCGAGATCAGGCCCTTGGTGCTTGTTCTGGTGCCGGCAAGAGGAGTCGAACCCCCGACCTTCGCATTACGAATGCGCTGCTCTACCAACTGAGCTATGCCGGCCTCACGCGTCCCGCAGGCGGGATCAGCGAAGCCCGAGATCATAGCGCAACTGCCGTGAGCCGCCAAGATCGGCTTGCTTTTCGGGCGGCTGGACGCAAATTCCGGCGCATGAAAAAGATCAGAAATCTGCTGCTGGCGGCCTGGATGCTGGGCGCTGCGGCGCTGGTCCTGGCTGAGGACGGGCGTTTCGATGTCGCCACGCGCGAGGGCGTCGTCACGCCGGTGTTCTGGCAGGCTGCCGAAAGTGCGCGGGCGACGGTGCTGCTGTTTCCTGGCGGCAGCGGCGGCTTCGGGCGCATTGAAGCGGGCCGGCCGACGAGCCGCAATTTCCTGGTCCGCTCCGCCGGGGAGTTCGCCGCGCGCGGCTACAACGTCGCCATCTTCGGCAAGCCGAGCGACACGCCCGATCTGGGCTACAGCGAGCGCATCTCGGATACCCACATGACCGATATCCGCGAGGTGCTGGCGGCGGTCAGGAAGAAGTCACTGCTGCCGGTCTGGCTGGTCGGCACCAGCCGCGGTACGGTCTCGGCCACCGCGGCCGCCATCCGCCTGCAGGGCGACATCGCCGGCCTCGTGCTGACGTCCAGCATCGTCGCCTGGGACAAGCCGGGCGCCGTGCCGCGCCAGGAGTTGGCGGCTATCCGCGTGCCGGTGCTGGTGTTGCACCACGCCAAAGACCAGTGCCGGCAGACCCTGCCGCGGGACGTGGGCTACGTCCCACGTGGGCTGACGGCTGCACCAGTGAAGAAGCTGGTCATGGTGGACGGCGGTGCCGACCCGACGGGCGACGCCTGCGAAGCCCTGCACTGGCACGGCTTCATTGGCATGGAGACCGAGGCGGTCCAGCTCATCACAGGCTGGATGGACCGGCCTATGCCATAGACGCTTCTTGGTACGCTTCTCAGGACGCGTCGAGATGATAGGCCGCGATGCGCTCGACCTCGTTCTTCGAACCCAGCGCGACGGCCACGCGTTCGTGCAGCTTGGTCGGCTTCAGGTCCATGATGCGTTCGCTGCCGGTGGTGGCCACGCCGCCGGCCTGCTCGACGAGGAAGGCCATCGGGTTGGCCTCGTACAGCAGGCGCAGCTTGCCGGGCTTGTCGGGCTCGCGCTGGTCCCAGGGGTACATGAAGACGCCGCCGCGGGTCATGATGCGATGCACGTCGGCCACCATGCTGGCGACCCAGCGCATGTTGAAGTCCTTGCCGCGAGGCCCCGTGGAGCCGGCCAGGCACTCGTCGATGTAGCGGCGCACCGGCGGCGCCCAATGGCGCAGGTTGGACATGTTGATCGCGAATTCCTTGGTGTCCTCTGGGATGCGCACCTGGTCCTGCGTCAGCACCCAGGAGCCGGTCTCGCGGTCCAGCGTGAAGACGGCCACGCCGTCGCCCACCGTCAGCACCAGCATGCTCTGCGGGCCGTAGACGCAGTAACCGGCGGCCGCCTGCTGCTTGCCCGGCTGCAGGAAGTCTTCCTCGCTGACGCCGCGCGAATGGCCGACCTTGCGCAGCACGCTGAAGATGGTGCCGATGGACACGTTGACGTCGATGTTGCTGGAGCCGTCGAGCGGGTCGAACAGCAGCAGGTATTCGCCTTGCGGATAGCGATTGGGCACGACGTAGATGCCGTCCATCTCCTCGCTGGCCATGGCGGCGAGGTGGCCGCCCCATTCGTTGGCCTCGATCAGCACCTCGTTGGCGATGATGTCGAGCTTCTTCTGCACCTCGCCCTGCACGTTCTCGCTGCCGGCGGTGCCAAGCACGTCACCCAGGGCTCCCTTGTTGACGGCGATGGCGATGCGCTTGCAGGCGCGCGCGACGACCTCGATCAGCAGGCGCAGTTCCTGCGGGATGTGGCCGTGCTCGCGCTGCTGCTCGACGAGGTACTGGGTCAGGCTGGTTTGACGAGACATCGGTTCAGCCTCCCGAAGCCAGCGCGCGCTCGACGATCTCGCGCACGTCGCTCGACAGGTCGGGCTTGGCGGCAACGCGCGCAACGGCTTCACGCGCTGCCGTGCGATAGGGCTCGGCCAGCACGGCCCAGCGGTCCATCGCGCGGGCGATGCGGCTGGCCAATTGCGGATTGATGGCATCGATGGCCAGCACCTGTTCGGCCCAGAACACATAGCCGGCCGCATCGGCGCGGTGGAAGGCGGCCGGGTTGAACATGCACAAGGAAGCGAGCAGGCTGCGCGCCCGGTTGGGATTCTTCAAGCTGAAGTCCGGGTGCTTGAGCAGGGACTTGGCCCGGGCGAAGACGCGGCCGTCCGCCTCGGGCGCGCGGGCCTGCAGCGAGAACCACTTGTCGACCACCAGCGCATCGTCCTTGAACAGCGCGTGGAAGCGCTGCAGGGCCGGCGCGGCCAGTTCGGCGTTGGCGTTGACCAGTGCGGCCAGTGCGCCTAGGCGCTCGGTCATGTTGGCCGCGTCCTTGAAGCGCTGGTAGGCCTTGCCGGGCCACACGGTGTCGCCGGTGGCTTGCGCGTCCAGCACGAGCATGGACAGGGCCAGGTTGGCGAGAGCCCGCTTGCCCGAGGACACCGGGTCGGGCGTGTAGCCGCCCTGGACTTGGTGGGCCTCGAAGGCGGCCGCCCAGTCATCGCGCAGGGCGCTGGCGAGCTGGGTTTGCGCGGCCATCACGGCGGCGTGGATGGCTTGCGGGTCGACGACGTCAAGCTGCTCGGCGATATAGGCCTCGCCAGGCAGCGTCAGCGCCAGCTCCTTGAAGGCCGGGTCCAGTTCGGGATGGTTGAGGATGCCGCGCATCGCGTCGATGAAGACGGGGCTCAGCACCAGCGGCTGGCCGGCGCGCAGCGCGTGCAGGATGCGGTTCAGCGCCAGGCGCTGGCCGGCTTCCCAGCGGTTGAAGGGGTCGCTGTCGTGGCGCATCAGCACGATCAGGCCGGCGTCGGACAGGCCGTCTTCCAGCACCACCGGCGCCGAGAAGCCGCGCATCAGCGACGGCACGGGCTCGCTGTCGATGTTCTCGAAGACGAACGTCTGCTCGGCCTGGTCCAGCACCACCACGCCATCGGTGTCGCCGTTGGTGTTCACGGGCAAGGCGGCGCCATGGCGGTCCAGCAGGCCCATGACGATGGGGATCACCTGCGGCTGCTTGTCGCCCTGACCCGGCGTGGCCGGTGTTGTCTGCGTGAAGCGCAGCGTGAAGGTGCGGGCAGCGGCGTCATGCTCGCCGCGGGCGGTCACGCGCGGCGTGCCGGCCTGCGAGTACCAGCGCTTGAAGGTGTCCAGGCGCGTGGCGAGGGCCGAGCCGGGGTTGGCGTCGGCAATCGCCTGCGCGAAGTCGTCGCAGGTCACGGCCTGGCCGTCGTGGCGCTCGAAGTAGAGCTTCATGCCCGCCTCGAAGCCCTTGCGGCCGACCAGCGTCTGGTACATGCGCACGACCTCGGCGCCCTTCTCGTAGACGGTGGCCGTGTAGAAATTGTTGATCTCGCTGTAGCTGTCCGGGCGCACCGGATGGGCCATGGCGCCGCTGTCCTCCGGGAACTGCGCGGCGCGTAGCTGGCGCACGTCCTGGATGCGGCAGACGGCGCGTGCCGACGGCGTGCCGGCCATGTCCATCGAGAACTCCTGGTCGCGGAAGACGGTGAGGCCCTCCTTGAGCGACAGCTGGAACCAGTCGCGGCAGGTGACGCGGTTGCCGGTCCAGTTGTGGAAGTACTCGTGGGCGACGATGGACTCGATGCGGTTGAAGTCGGCATCCGTTGCCGTGGCGGGCGAGGCGAGCAGGGCGCTGGTGTTGAAGATGTTCAGGCCCTTGTTCTCCATCGCGCCCATGTTGAAGTCGGACACGCCGACCACCATGAAGCGCTCCAGGTCCAGCGGCAGGCCGAAGCGGGCCTCGTCCCAGACGATGGAGGCGATCAGCGAGTTCATCGCGTGCTCGGTCTTCTCCAGGTCGCCGCGGCGCACGTAAACCTGCAGCAGGTGGTCCTTGCCGGCGCGGGTGCGGATGCGCTGCTCGCGCGCCACCAGGTCGCCCGCAACGATGGCGAACAGATAGCTGGGTTTGGGGAAGGGGTCGGCCCAGACCGCGAAATGACGTCCGTTGTCCAGCGTGCCGCTGTCCACCAGGTTGCCGTTGGACAGCAGCACCGGGTAGAGGGTGGCGTTGGCGCGCAGCGTGACCGTGTAGACGGCCATCACGTCAGGCCGGTCCAGGAAATAGGTGATGCGCCGGAAGCCTTCGGCCTCGCATTGCGAGAAGAAGCCGCCGCCCGAGGTGTACAGGCCTGACAAGGCCGTGTTCTTGTCGGGGCAGGTGGTGTTGCGGATCTCGAGCGCGAAGTCGGCGTCGGGTGCGCCTTCGATGATGAGTTCGTGGCCTTCCTGCCGGAAGGAGACGCTCGCGCCATCGATCAGCACGCGCAGCAGGTTCAGTTCCTCGCCGTGCAAACGCAGCGGGCCGTGGGGCACGGCGCGGTTGCGCTCGATCTGCATCTTGCTGGTGACCAGGGTCTTGGCCGGGTCGAGATCGAAGGTCAGGTCGACCTTGCGGATCCAGAACGCCGGTTGCTGGTAGTCCAGGCGTTGGATCAGGGTGGCGGTACCTTCACGCATGAGGGGCGTCCTTGGGATGAGGAAAACGAAAGGGCCGCCGCGGCGGCCCGGAGGCGTCAGACGCCTTGCTTGAGCGACTCGGTGATGAACGGATCGAGATCGCCGTCCAGCACCTTCTGCGTGGCAGACGTTTCGTAGTTGGTGCGCAGGTCCTTGATACGGCTCTGGTCCAGCACATAGGAGCGGATCTGGTGGCCCCAGCCGACATCGGTCTTGGTGTCCTCCAGCTTTTGCTGCTCTTCCTGGCGCTTGCGCATCTCATGGTCGTACAGGCGCGAGCGCAGGCGCTTCCAGGCGACGTCGCGATTGCTGTGCTGGCTGCGGCCGTCCTGGCACTGCACGACGATGCCGGTCGGGATGTGCGTCAGGCGCACGGCCGAGTCGGTCTTGTTGATGTGCTGGCCGCCGGCACCGGAGGCGCGGAAGGTGTCGGTGCGCACATCGGCGGGGTTGATGTCGATCTCGATGCTGTCGTCCACCTCGGGGTAGACGAACAGCGACGCGAAGGATGTGTGGCGGCCGCCGGACGAATCGAAGGGCGACTTGCGCACCAGGCGGTGCACACCGGTCTCGGTGCGCAGCAGGCCGAAGGCGTACTCGCCCTCGACCTTGATGGTCGCGCTCTTGATGCCGGCCACGTCGCCGGGCGTCTCGTCCTCGAGCGTCGCCTTGAAGCCCTTGCGCTCGCAGTACTTCAGGTACTGGCGCAGCAGCATGCCGGCCCAGTCGCAAGCCTCGGTGCCACCCGCGCCGGCCTGGATGTCGACGAAGCAGTTCAGCGGGTCGGCCGGGTTGTTGAACATGCGGCGGAACTCGAGTTCCTCGACCTTGGCCTGCAACTGCGCAGCGTCGGCCTCGATGGCGAGCATGCCGGCCTCGTCGCCTTCCTCGCGGCTCATCTCGAAGAGCTCCGCGTTGTCGGCCAGCGAGCTGGTCAGCTTCGTGATCGTCTCGACCACCGCCTCCAGCGTGCGCTTTTCCTTGCCCAGTTCCTGGGCGCGCTTCTGGTCGTTCCAGACGTTGGGGTTCTCCAGGGAAGCGTTGACCTCGTTCAGTCGCAGTGCTTTGCGGTCGAAGTCAAAGATACCCCCTTAGCGCGTCGGTACGCGCTGTGAGGTCGGCCAGGTTGTTGCCGATTTGGTTGATGTGTTCGATGTCCATGACGGTCGCTTGGTTCTTGGCGAAACGCGGATTTTCTCTCAAGAGGACGAAGGGCCGCTCCCGAGCCCTCTTGACCCCCTCGGGGGGCCTGACGCGCGGCGGCAGGTTTGGGGCATCCATAAGCCAGAATGACCGCATGACCGCACCGCCACGAGACGATTACTGGCGCCGCACCCGCCGCCTGACGGCGTGGCTGCTGCTGGCGTGGGCGATCGTCGGTTTTGTGCCGGTGTTCTTTGCCCGCGAACTCAGCGTCGAGGTGTTCGGCTGGCCTCTGGCCTTCTGGCTGGCCTCGCAGGGCGCGCTGCTGGGGTTTTGTGCCATCGTCGTCATCTATGCGAGGCAGATGGACAAGTTGGAGGCTGAGTTCAGCGAGCCTCGGTCCTGAACAGGCGCCGGGATTCGGCCTCGCCGACATAGCGCGCGTAGAGCTGCTGGATCCAGCCTTCACGCCGCAGCAGGGCGATCTGCGCTTGCAGCAGCTGAACGTCGTCCTCGGTGACGGTGGTGCGGTTCAGGTAAAGGCCGATCGGTTCGGCGCCGGCCTCCGGCAGGTCGACGACGATGCTCTGCGCCGGCAGCGCCCCATCCCGCTTGAGCTTGGCATGGATCATGTTGGGAATGATGGCGGCCTGGATGCGCCCGGCCGACAGCTTGGCCGCCAGGTTGTTGAAGTCGGGCGAATACTCGGCCTGGCGCGAGGCCAGCAGCGGTGCGATCCGTTCCTCCAGCGCATCACCCAGGCGCACGCCACGGACGATACCGAGCTTGAGGTCGGGCCGGCCGACGAAGACCTCCAGCGAGCTCGGCCCGCGTTCCGACGCAACGATCAGGTCCAGTTCCGTGAAGGCGTAGGGCAGGAAGTGCCCGACCCGATCGCGGTCGGCAGCGCGCATGGCCGAGGTCAGCATGTCGATGCTGCCGTGCTCGAAATCCAGCAGCACACGCGCACGAGGCGCGTAGCGCAGAGTCAGCTTGCAGCCGCTGCGCCGGGCCAGCTCGTCCAGCAGGTCGGGCACGACGCCCTGGACATGGCCGTCGCGCAGGAAGGCTGAATAGCCGAGGTCGGAGATACCGACGCTGAGTTCACGCGAGCAACTCGCCTGCGCGCCCGCGGCAGCCAGCGCGAGCAGCAAGGCGAGCGCAGGCTGTCTCATGCCTTCGAGAGGAAACGCTCGAGCACCGCGGCCAGCGCTTCGGGCTGGTCGTGATGCAGCATGTGGCCGGCGTCCTGCAGCACCGCCTTCTCGAGTTGCGGCACCAGCGCCAGGCGGGCCTCGAAGTCTTCGCGTGGATAGCGTGTGCCCCAGAAACGCGTCAGCTGGTCGTCGCTGCCCTCGACCCAGAGCGTGGGGGCGGCGATGCGCTGCCAGCAGGCCAGCACCTCGGCCTTGCGGTAGAGCATGGGATTGGCCAGCTTGTGGGCCGGGTCGGCGTTGAGCTGGAAGCCTTCGGGTGTTTCACGCGACCAGTGCTGAGCCAGCCAGGCGGCCTTGGCCGCCGGCAGGCGGGGATTGTTCTTCATCAACCGCTCGGCCACGTCGGCCAGCGTCGCATAGGGTCGCAGTGAGGGCGGGTCTTTCAGCTCGTCCAGCCATTTGGCCAGGCGCTCGGGCGCGGCAGCGGGCGAGATGTCGGGCATGCCGAAGCCTTCGAGATTGACGAGGCGACGGATGCGCTGCGGGCGAACCCCGGCATAGCTCATGGCCACATTGCCGCCCATGCTGTGGCCCAGCAGGTCCACCGGCGCACCCGGGCTGAGTGCATCGAGCAGGGCGTCGAGGTCGCCGAGGTAGTCTGGGAACCAGTAGCTGTCGGCGCCCGTCGTTGCGCTGAGGCCGAAGCCGCGCCAGTCCAGCGCGATGACCTCGCGCTGCTGCTGGAGGGCATCGACGACGAACTGGAAGGAGGCGCCAACGTCCATCCAGCCATGCACCATGACGAGGGGCGGGTGGCCCGGCTGGGGCGGGCCCCAGCGCAGGATGTGATGGCGCAGGCCGCGCAGGCTCAGAAATTCGCTGCGGTGGGCGCGGCGAGGGATGTAGACATCGGGCATATCCGCACTGTAGGACACGGCAGTGCGCTGACAATGGCCACCATGCCCGCACCCCGCCACGACATCCGCGCCGCCGAGCCGCGCGACCTGAAAGCCATCGTCCAGCTCATCAGTGAGCTCGCCGAGTTCGAGAACCTGACCCATCTGCTTGAAGTCACGCCTGAGAAGCTCGAGCCGCATCTGTTTGGCGATGCTCCCGCGGCCGAGTGCCTGGTAGGCCTGGTGAACGATGAGGTGGTCGCCTTTGCGCTGTTCTATACCAACTTCTCGACCTTCCTGGCCAAGCCTGGCCTGTACCTGGAAGACCTGTATGTGCGCCCCGCCCATCGCCGCAGCGGCCTGGGCAAGGCGCTGATCATCCAGCTGGCCCAGACGGCCTGCGAGCGCGGCTATGGCCGTTTCGACTGGACGGTGCTGGACTGGAACGAGGACGCCATCCGCTTCTACGAGGGCCTGGGTGCCGACGTGATGCCGGAGTGGCGCATCTGCCGCCTGACCGGCGACGCGCTGGAGCGCTATGCCGATGGCGACCGGCCGAGCATGTGGTCGCCGTCCGCGTGGCTCGGTCTCTGACCTGACTGACCGGCGTCGGCCCAGGGCAATCCACTAGGCCGGGCCCGGTCGGGCTGGCTAGCATTCGCCCCCTTGTCCCAACCGGGGGTGGCCCATGGCGGAAGACCGATACGAGCAGCTGCACGGCGCCTTCCGCTGGCAGGTGCCCCGGGACTTCAACATCGCCGAGGCCTGTTGTGGCCGCTGGGCGCGGGACACTCCCAACGCCACGGCTATCCACTTCGACAGCGAAAGCGGCTGCCGCACGCACTACAGCTACGCGCAATTGCAGCGGGCCGCGAACCGGCTGTCCAACGCGCTGCTGGACCAGGGGGTGCGCCGCGGCCATCGCGTGGCCATCGTGTTGCCGCAGCGCTTCGAGACGGCTGTCGCCCACATCGCCATCCAGCAGATCGGCGCGGTGGCCATGCCGCTGTCCATGCTCTTTGGCGCCGAGGCGCTGGAGTACCGGCTGCAAGACAGCGGTGCCGTGCTCGCCATTGCCGCCTGCGAAGCCCTGCCGACCCTGCGCGAAGTCAAGGCGCGCTGCCCGGCGCTGCGCCGCATCCTGGTCGTGGGCGAATGCCCGGTGGATTGCGACGAACTGCCGTGGATGCAGGCCCTGCAGGCCGAGGAGGCCCGGTTCAAGCCGGTCGCGACCCAGGCCGACGACCCGGCCATCCTGATCTACACCAGCGGCACCACCGGCAACCCCAAGGGCGCACTGATTCCACAACGGGCGCTGATCGGCAACCTGACCGGCTTTGTCGCCAGCCAGAACTGGTTCGGCTTCGATCCTTTCGATGCCAGCAAGCCCAGCGACGCCGTGTTCTGGAGCCCTGCCGACTGGGCCTGGACCGGCGGCCTGATGGATGCGCTGTTGCCCACGCTCTACTTCGGCCGTCCTATCGTCGCCTGGCAGGGGCGTTTCTCTGCCGCCAAGGCCTTCGAGCTGATGGCGGCCTACGGCGTCACGCATGCCTTCCTGTTCCCGACCGCGCTGAAAGCCATGATGAAGGCCGAGCCGCGCCCGAAGCGCCATGCGCTGAAGCTGCGCGCGCTGATGAGCGCCGGCGAGGCGGTCGGTGACGCGGTGTTCAGCTGGTGTCGCGACGCGCTGGGGGTGCCGGTCAACGAGATGTTCGGCCAGACAGAGATGAATTACGTGGTTGGCAACTGCCAGGCCTTGTGGCCGGCCAAACCGGGCAGCATGGGCCGGGCCTACCCCGGCCATCGCGTGGCCGTCATCAATGACGAAGGCCGGGAATGCGCACCGGGCGAAACCGGTGAGGTGGCCGTGAACGCGCGTGACCGTCACGGCGATCCCGACCCGGTCTTCTTCCTCGGCTACTGGAACAACGAGGCAGCGACCAAAGCCAAGTTCACGGGGGAATGGTGCCGCACCGGCGACCTCGCCCGCAGCGACCGGGACGGCACGCTCTGGTACGAAGGCCGGGCGGACGACGTCTTCAAGGCCGCCGGCTATCGCATCGGCCCCGGCGAGATCGAGAACTGCCTGCTCAAGCATGCGGCTGTGGCGAACGCGGCCGTCGTGCCCAAGCCCGACGCCGAACGCGGCGCGCTGGTCAAAGCTTATGTCGTGCTGGCCGACGGCCATGCCGGCAGCACCGCGCTGGTGGAGGCCTTGCAGGCCCATGTGAAGGCGCGCCTGGCGCCCTACGAGTACCCGAAGGAAATCGAGTTCATCGACGCGCTGCCGATGACGACGACGGGGAAGGTGCAGCGGCGCGTGCTGCGGCTGCGCGAGCAGGAACGGGCCACGGCAGGCGCGGCGTCGCCGTAGCGCCGCCGGCGTTGGCCGGGGTTCAGTCCTTCAACGGCGAAATGCCTTGCACCGGCCCGATCAGGCGCTCGAACAGGCTTTTGAGCCGCTCGACCCGTGCACGGTCACGCATGAAGGCGTGGAAGTCCTCGGGGCTGGTGTTGTATTTGTCGATCGATTGGTAGCCGGTTGGCGGCGCGACGTCGTCGCGGATCGGGAACCGTTGCGGGTTTGAGGCCACCGGCAGCGAAAGCGTCCAGCTGACGTACAGCTTCGCCGCTGCGGGGTGCTTGGCATCCTTGAAGATCGCACCGGTCTGCGCCCAGGTCAGGAAGGGATCGTGGCTCGGCAGCACAAAGCGGATGCTGGACGGCTCCGCCGGCACGAGGTTGCCCGACGTCCCGGTTGACACGGCGTACTTGCCGGCTTCCACGGCGTCGCGCGGCGTCTGCGTGCCGCGCACCCACTGCACGCCATTGGCCTGCAGCTTCTCGATGAAACCGATGCCGTGTTTCTGCACGATCTTGTCGAACACGTACAGCACCGCATCGTCGTCGTGGGGGTAGGTGATGATGATCCGGTTCTTGAACTCGGGCTTCAGGAAATCGGCGTAGTCGCGCGGCGCGTTCTCCGCCGTGACCAGGGTCTTGTTGTAGCTGTTCGCGAAGGTCAGCATGAACAGGCCCGTGAAGCGCGCCTGCGGATCCTTGTAGGCCGCCGGGACGTGGTCCCAGCCCATCGGCTTGTACGGCAGCAGCAAGCCGCGCGCTGCCCAGTCGTCGAAATCGTGCAGCGTCTGCAGGTGGGCGACGTCGACCTTCAGGTCCTTGCGCAGCAGTTCCTCCTCGATGCGCGCATCGTGGTACTTGCTGAGATCGACGACGAGGTTCAGCTTCATGCCAGGAAACTGGCGCTCGAAACCCGCCTTGATGCCGAAGCCCTGCGTGACCTCGTCGCCGCCGGCATACACCGTCAGCGCGCCGCCTTCCTTCAAGGCGGCCTGGTAAAGGTCTTGCAACGTGTGGCCGGCGCCGTCGCGCTCTGCGACGACGGTGGCGGGCGCCGCAGCCTGGGCCTGTGCCGGCAGAGATGCGGCAGGCGCCAACGACACGGCCAGGGCCAGCCACGCCAGCTTGAGCGCGAGGACAGTGCCGGCGGTTGGGCTGGGAACCTCGGAGTCGGAGTGGGGAATGGTGCGTGCCTTCATCGGGGCTCCTTGGCGGGCGGATGGTCGATGGCGGCACTCTATTGATTCGAAATCAGCCGATAAAGCCGGTTTCGATCAATTGGTTGTCAACTGAATCGCTTTAATGGAGCCCTCCGGGCTGCAAAGGACGAGCCGGTTCAGGCCGCGCGGTTGCGCAGTCTCAGCAGGCTCAGCCCCAGCAGCACGAACAGCCCGCCCGAGATGCGGTTGAACAGCCGCAGATGCCGTGCCTCGGTCAGGAAGCGGCGCAGCGAGCGGAACAGGCCCACATAGGTCGCGTGGGACACCAGGGCCAGCACGGTGAAGGTCAGGGTCAGCAGCAGGGTCTGCAGCAGCAATGAATGGCCGGGCGTCAGGAACTGGGGGAACAGCGCCGTGAAGAACAGGATGGCCTTGGGGTTGGTGACGGCCACGCCCATGCCTTGCAGGAAGAGCCTGGCCGGCGTCGTCGGCTGGTTGACCGATGTGGCGGCGTCCAGTCGCATCGGCGCGCTGCGCCATTGCCTGACGCCCAGATAGATCAGGTAGCCGGCGCCGATGAACTTGACGACGAGGAAGGCCGAGGCGGACACCGCCAGCAGCGCCCCCATGCCGGCCGTCGCCGCGCCCGACACGATGAAGAGCCCCGCTGCGTTGCCCAGCGAGCTGAACATCGTGTGCCGCGGCCCCACGGCCATCGCATTGGAGATCGCCAGCAGCACGCCGGGGCCAGGCGAGAAGGTGGCGAGCAGGGCGACGCCGCAGAACAGCAGCCAGGTCGAGAAGGGCATGGGACGTGCGAATGGAGCGGCGACCCGACCAGTCTATGCAAGGCCTCAAGACCGTGCGCGCTGGTAGTGCAATCGCCAGAGCAGTGCCCAGGTCTTGCCGCCGTCATTGCTGCCTTCCCAGTCCCAGTTGAAGCTGTCAGGCTTGATGTCGTAGAAGCGCATGCGCTGGCCATTGAGCTGCTCGCCCACGGGCTTGAAGTCGGTGGCGAAGATGCGCGTCTCGCCGATGCTGCTGCCTGTCAGCGCGAAGAAGCCGCCCTGGTTGTCGGCCCAGGCCTGGCGCCAGACGCCGGCCTTGTCGAGCACCGACAGCGAGCGGCCCAGCAGCCGCGGCGCGCTGGCCGGGTCGCCTTCGAAGTTCTCCTCGATGACCTGGCCATCGAGGATCTTGCCGACCCGGTTGTGAGCCCGGCCCGGGCTGCCGTTGGCGTTCTGCCAGGTGACGATCCAGTCGCCGATCCAGAAATCAAACAGCTCGGCCGGCGTGGCGGCCTGTGCGGGCGAGAGCAGGGCGGCAAACAGGGCGGCGGCAAGGAGCTGGCGCATGGCGGGTGTGGGCAGTGACGAAGGCAGCAGCCTAGGCGTGCAGCGCCGCCACCGGTGTTGCAGAAATTGCTGCTCGACACCGGCTTGTCGAAAACGACGCCCACCGTTCGTCGTAGCGTGGGCACTCCCGCGGGTGCCCTGTTTCGCAACTCCGAGGACCGCCATGCCACTCCAGATCATTGACCGACCCGCCATCACCGTCGTGGGCCTGCAGATCCGCACGATGCCGATGTCGCCCGATATCCCGGCCCTGTGGCCGCGCTTCGTGGCCCGCATCCCCGAGATCACGCCGGCCACCGAGGCCAAGACCACCTACGGCGTCATGCACAACCAGTCTGACGCCGGCTTCGACTACCTCGCCTGCGTGGCCGTCGAGCCGTCGGCCGCCGTGCCGGCGGGCATGACGAAGCTGACGTTGCCAGCCGGGCGCTATGCGCTTTTCAGCTTTCCGTTTTCAAAGCTGGGAGAGGGCTTCGGCGACATCTTCGAGCGCCAGCTGCCGGCTTCGGATCACGTCCAGGCCGCCGGCCCGCTGTTCGAGCGCTATGGCCCAAACTTTTGTCCTGACGAACCCGCATCGCCGGTCGAGGTCTTTGTGCCGGTGGCGCCCAAGGCCAAAGGGGGTTGAAAGGAGCAGGGCACGAGGATTGCCCTGGCGGCCGTGTCGCCAGGCTTTCAGTCAAGGAGCAAACCATGCCCACCCAGCCGATCCGTCGCCTGAACTTCGCGCTGCCGGCCGTGCTGATGCTGGCCTTGCTGGGCGCCTGTCGGCGCGAGGTGCCGCCGCCCCCTGCGCCGCCGGCCGAGCCGCTGCCCAAGGTGGCGCCCAGCACCGATCTGCGCGGCGCCTCCGACCACCCGCAGGCGCCGCCCGCCGTGGGTGCGATGACGGCCGGGCAGGACGCGGGCGGCGCGCGCCAAGGGCCCATCCAGCCCAGCGGCGGCGACGGCACGACAGCTGCATCGGCGGCTAGCGGGCCGCGGTAAGCCAGGCAGTCTCCTAGACTTGCGCGCATGATTCTGCGCGAGCTGCCCGACCTGGCGCCGCGGCCGCTGACGGCCGCGAACGCGGGCTTCCGGCAGTGGTTCGCGCAGCACTGGGGGCATGAGAACGCCGTCGTCATGGGTTGGTCCCGTGACGTCGAGTTCCCGCCGCACACGCAGACGCTGTCCATCAAGCGGGCTTGGGGCGGCGAAGGCGAGGACTATCTGCTGCCGGGCCGGCGTCTGCGTGTCGATGCGAAGCACTGCCTGATCCTGAACCAGGGCGGCCACTACGGTGCGCGCATCCGCAGCCGCGAGCCGGTGCTGAGTTTTGGCGTCTTCTTTCGGCCCGGCATGGCTGAAGAGGTCGCCCATGCGGCGCGCCAGACCGTGCCCGAGGCGCTCGTGGCCGACGGCGAGGGCGGGCTTCTGGCAACGGGGTTTGCCGAGCATCTGCGCCCAGCTGATGGCGCAGTGAATGAGGAGCTGACCGAGCTGCGCGACGCCCTCTTCGCCGGCCGGGGCGAGCTGCTTGGTGATGCCGACGATGAAGCCTGGCTGGAGGAGCGCATGCAGTCGCTGTTGTGGCGCATGTTGGAAGCCGAGCCCGGCTGGCGTTCCCGTGGCGGTCATCTGGCGGCGTTGAGCCGAAGCCAGCATGCCGAGCTGCTCGCCCGCCTGGACCATGCGACCGATTTCATGCTGAGTTGCCATGCCGAGCCGCTGACGCTGGACGCCATCGCCGCGGTGGCGCGCCTGTCCAAATACCACTTCGTGCGCTGCTTCCGCGCGCTGCAGGGCTGCACGCCCATGGCCTGGCTCGCGCAGCAGCGCACCGAGCGCGCGTTGCGGTTGCTGAAGGATCCGGCGCTGTCGCTGGACGAGGTCGCAGCGCGCAGCGGCCTGGGCTCACGCCAGACGCTGTTCCGCCAGCTCAAGCGGCGCGGCGGCGCCAGCGGGCAGGCGCTGCGCGATGCCGCTCACTTGCACTTGTAGGGCTTGCCCACCATGCCGATCGCCCGCGGGGCGACGCTGCCGTTGAACTGGTCCATGTCGGCAATGCGTGAGCGGAAGATCTCGACGCAGGTGTTGCCGCGGCGCATGACGGTGCGGCGGTCCCCGAGTGCGCCGACGGCCTGGGAGCGGTTCTCGCTGGTGCTTTCCTCGACCCAGGCGCCTGCGCCGCCGGTGGCGTCGCCGATGCGGTCCTCGAACGTCGGGCGTGCCGTGTTGCTGCGCGGGTCACTCAGCGCCGGGTTGCGTGCGGCGGCGGACGACGCGGCATAACCGGGCGGCAGGGTCAGTCGCAGCGTCGTGCGGGGCGGCTCCGCGGGTGCCGTGGCCGCAGGGGCGGGGTCCGCAGGCACGGCGGGTGCAGGGATGGCGGCACCGGGCGCCTCGGTTTTGAAGGGCAGGGGTGCGACTTCGGGCAGCTCGGGCTGCGGCTTGCGCGGCGCTGGGGCTACGGACGGTGCGGGCGGCGGCGCCTGCTGCGGGCGTGGCGCCAGCAGGCGCACCGTCGTCACGCGCCGCTCGCCCGGGTGGTGCAGCGGTGGCGGCCGGTGCAGCCACAGCGCGACCAGCAATGCCAGGTGCAGCCCGCCAACCAGGCCGCGCGCAATCCAGCGGTGGTTCATGCCTTACAGCTTGACGCTGAGCTTGCTGTTGGCCGGTGGCAGCAGCCGGGCCGCGTCGGGCCAGTTCTCCTGGCCGGTCAGCAGCGTGCAGGGGCGGCCTTTCTCGCCGGGCTTGGCCTCAGGGTCGCGCTCGCCCGGTGCCTGTGGCAGCGGCAAGCCGAGCAACTGGCCACTCTCACGCCACTCCAGCTCCCAGGTGGGCGTGGCCGAGCACACGCGCACGGCTTCGATGCGCGGGAACAGCCAGCGCAAATACCAAGGCAGCAGTTCCTCGCGCAACGTGCGCGCCACCCGCATGATCTGGCGCACTTTTGCCATGGTCAGCTGCTCGGGTGGGATGGTCAGCTCGATGGTGCCGCGCACGGCCATCTGGCCCTTGGGCGCGTTGGTCGCGAAGTCGGCCGTCTTCGCTTCGGCCTCCGGCAGCAGGGGCAGGTCGAAGCGGCCATCGCCCTCGACCCGGATCGGATGGTCGGCCTCGTCGCTTCGCACCACCATGCGTAGCTCAGGCAAAGACAGTTTGGTCTTCTCGGCGTCGACCTTGAAGTCCATGCGGAACAACCCCTCGCCATGCTTGCTCAGCTTGGTCAGCAGCTCGTTGATGCGCGCATAGGGCAGCACGCTCTTGTCGCGCTTGAGGTCGGTCTTGACGGGCGGCAGGACTTCGGTCTGAGCGTGGGCGGCGCAGGCTGCGAGCAGCAGGCAAGGGATCAGAAAACGCATGGGCAGGAGCAGGTCAGGGTTCTTCGGGCGGCTCGGGGCCGGGTTCCCAGGCGAGCAGATCGCCCGGCTGGCATTGCAGGGCGTCGCAGATGCGCGCCAGCGTGTCGAAGCGCACGCCGCGCACCTTGCCGCTCTTGAGCAGGGACAGGTTGGCCTCGGTGATGCCCACGCGCTCCGCCAGCTCGCGCGAGCGCATCTTGCGGCGCGCGAGCATGACGTCGAGGGTGACGACGATGGGCATTCAGTTGTCCGTCGCAGCGTGCGCCGCCCGCAGCGAATGCAGGAATGCAACCACAGAGCCACAGAGACACAGAGAAGAACTGGGTGGCTTCCTCTGTGCCTCTGTGCCTCTGTGGTTGCCTTTGGCTTTCATCTCAAACGAACTCGGCGTTCTCGTCAGCTACGCGAGCCGCCTCGTGCAGCACTTGCGCGAGAGCCAGCAGCAGCAACCCGAAGAGCAGCGCGAGGTAGTGGTCGCCCGACAGGCCAAACCAGAGCTGGCGCTCGCCCTTGGGATTGCCCCAGGTCAGCGCGAGGATGGCCAGGGTCTGGCCCAGCGGCTGCGCGGCGGCCAATGCGCACAGACCCAGGCCGAGCCGGCGCAGATGTTGGGCCGGCCGGCGCGCCAGCAGCTCGCCCTGGGCAAAGCAGCCGAACAGCGACCACATCTGCCACAGCGCGAACAGGCTGGCCAGCGTGGGCAGCATGGAGGCTGCAAGGCCGCACAGCCGCGTGCCCGTGTCGAGCTGTATGCGGCTGAGGTTCCAGGTGCGTGCGGCCACGTCAGCCACCCAATCGGCCTCCGCCCAAAAGATGAAGGGCAGGGTGCCGATGACCACGACGCCGAACAGGCAGAGCAGCCGCACGACCCAGGCCAGGCGGCGGATGCGGCGCAGGCCGTCGGCGGAGAAGGAGTCGGGCATGGGGGTCTTCGAAAACCTGAAAAAACTTACTGTAAAACAATAATTCATTGCCGCGAAACAGAATTATTTCAGCGAATCGCGCCATGGGCGAGGTCTCAAACCTGCGTGCCGCGCGCCGGGCCGCTCCCAAGCCGGCAGGCTGGCGATGTGCTTGCGGCTCAATGCCGCAAGCATCGCCGTCCCCACGGGGGACCGACTGGGCTCGCCCGCGTTCAGCGGCGCGGGGACCGGGCGAGGGGTCCCAGTCCCCGAGAATGAAAGGATGAGCAAGAAGACCGCCCATGTCAGCGAAACCCCGGCGACCCAGGCGCTGAAGCGCGCTGGTGTCGCCTTCACCGAGCACGTCTACGACTACATCGAGCATGGCGGCACGGCCGAGTCGTCCAAGCAGCTGGGCGTCGAGGAACACGCCGTCGTGAAGACCCTGGTCATGCAGGACGAGAAGGCCGAGCCGCTGATCATGCTGATGCATGGCGACCGCACGGTCAGCCTGAAAGAGCTGGCGCGGCAGATCCCTTGCAAGAAGGTCGAGCCCTGCAAGCCCGAAGTGGCGCAGCGCCACAGCGGCTACCAGGTCGGCGGCACCTCGCCCTTCGGCGTGCGCAAGCCCATGCCGGTGTTCGTCGAGGCTTCGATCCTGGCGTTGCCGAAGATCTGCATCAACGGCGGCCGGCGCGGCTACCTGGTCGGCATCGAGCCCCAGGTGCTGACCGAGCTGCTGGACGCGCGGCCGGTGACCTGCGCGAACTGAACCGGCGCGGGCGCGCGGCTTGCCAAGCAGGCGGCCATGTGGGCCACCGTTCTCCAGACCCTGCAGTCCGAGTTCTCTGACGCGCCCGATGTGGAGCAGGTCACCCGCCTCATGACGCGGCTGCTGCTCGCGGCGCTGCTGGGTGGCGTGCTGGGCTATGAGCGCGAGAGCCAGGGCAAGGCGGCCGGCATTCGGACGCACATGCTGGTGGCGATGGGTGCAGCCTTGTTCGTGCTGGTGCCGCAGCTCGGCGGCATGGCCGTGGCCGACATGAGCCGGGTCATCCAGGGCATCGTCACCGGCATCGGCTTCCTCGGCGCCGGGGCCATCATCAAGCACCGCACCGAGGAGGACACCCAGGGCCTGACAACGGCGGCCGGCATCTGGATGACGGCAGCGATCGGCGTGGCCTGCGGCCTGGGCCGGGAGACGACGGCGCTGATCAGCGCGCTGCTGGCCCTGGCGGTTCTTGCGGTGCTGCCGCGGCTGGTCGGCCGGGGCAGGCGCTGAGCATTCGCGGCCTCGTCCTACGGGATGCCTGGCAGGCGCTCGCGAAACTGCCCGCGATGTCGACGCGAAGCTCCGCCATGAACGGTCGCGAAACGCTGGACCTGGCGTACTCCCAGTTGGAGGCCCTGCTGCCCAGGCGCGCCGCGCGCTGCCTGGCCTGGTTGCACAGCCCCCGGGGGGTGTGGGTGCGCATCCCTGCTGGCCTGCTGTGCATTGCCGCCGCTGTCTTCTGGTTCCTGCCCGTCATCGGCATCGAGTGGTTGCCCATCGGCCTGCTGCTGCTGGCCGAGGACCTGCCGTTCCTGCGCAAGCCGGTGGGGCGCTTCATCCTGTTCCTGCTGAAGCAGGGGCGGCGGCTGCAGGTCTGGTGGCGGGCTCGGCAGCATTGACACGGCCGGGCTGCATGACAATGCCGCCCCATGCAAACCGTCCTTCCCCTGCTGGCCGCCCTCGTCGGCTACCTTGTCGGCTCGTTGTCCTTTGCCGTCATCGTCAGCCGCGCCATGGGCCTGTCGGACCCGCGCTCCTATGGTTCGGGCAACCCCGGTGCCACCAACGTGCTGCGCTCGGGCAACAAGGCCGCGGCCATCCTGACGCTGGTGTTCGATGCGCTCAAAGGCTATTTGCCGGTGCTGGCTGTCTTCATCTGGGGGCCTCGATTCGGCCTCGGCGAGGGTACCGCGGCGCTGGTGGGCCTGGCGGCCTTCCTTGGCCATCTGTGGCCGGTGTTTTTCAGATTCCAGGGCGGCAAGGGTGTGGCCACGGCGGCCGGCGTCATCTTCGGGCTCAACCCCCTGCTAGGGGTTGCGACGCTGGCGACCTGGCTCATCATTGCCTGGTTCAGCCGCTATTCGTCCCTGGCCGCCATCGTGTCGGCCGCCTTCGCGCCGATGTATCAGTTGCTCATTTGGGAAGCCGGCCCGACCGCGCTCGCCCTGATCATCATGGGCTTGCTGCTGGTGTGGCGCCATTCGGCCAACATCAAGAAATTGCTGGCCGGCACCGAGAGCAAGCTCGGGCACAAGGCAGAGAAAGCTGTGCCGGCATCGCATCCCGTCAAATCCACCAAGCACCGGAAGAAAGCATGACCGCCTCCACCCCCGTTGAACGTTTCGACATCGGCGCCCGCCTGTCGGAGATGGCCGTGTACAACGGCGTCGCCTACCTGGCCGGCCAGGTGCCTGAGGACGCCAGCGCCGACGCCACCGGCCAGACGGCCCAGGTGCTGGCCGCCATCGACAAGCTGCTGGAGCGCGCTGGCACCGACAAGAGCCGCATCCTGCGCGCCCAGATCTACCTGGCCGACCGCGCCGACTTCCCCGGCATGAACGCCGCCTGGGACGCCTGGGTGCCCGCCGGCCACACGCCGCCGCGCGCCACCGTCATCGCCGGCCTGGCGCGGCCGGAGTGGAAGGTGGAGATCGTCATCACGGCGGCGGTCTGAAGGGCTACGCCGGTGCGCCCTGCGCGCGCCGGCGCCAGAACTCCGCGTCGATCAGTTGCTCCGCGCCGGTGCGCGCGTTGATCAGCCAGAACTGACGCCCGTCGGCGCTGATGCGCGCCACCTCGCCCACCTGCCGCCCGGCGGCCACGCGCCGCCCCAGCGCATTGGCGGGAAAGCCCGGCTCGCGCGCCAGTTCCTGCAGAGGCAGGGCGTCCCGGGTGTCTCCGGCCAGGCGCAGCCGCTGCACCAGCGGCGCCAGCAGCGGGCTGGCCGCATCGGCGGGCGACACGAACAGCACCAGCTTGGCCTGCGCCCGGCTCAGCGCGACGTTGAGCAGGCGCTGTGCCTCGTCGCCGTGCAGGAAGGGCTGGGCGCCATCCGCCGGGTCGAACAGCACCACCGGCGCCTCGCTGCCCTGGGCGCGGTGCACGGTGCTGACCCGCAGCGTCTCGGGCAGGCCGCGCGCACGCAGCCGCTGGCGGATCAGCGCCCGTTGCGCACGGAACGGCGTCAGCACGATCAGTTCCTCGGCCTGCCAGGAGCCGCTGGCCAACGCACGCTCCACCAACTCGGCAATGGCTTCGGCCGACTCGCGCCGCACCGGCCCGCGCTCCGCGGCCGACCAGCCGCCATCCGTCTTCAGATGGTGGACATGCACATGCACGTTGGCGCCGATGTCGCCCAGACTGCGTTGGCGAGCAGCCTGCCAGCTGGCCGAAGCCTCGGCGTCTGCTGCCACGCGCAGTGCGCCGTCGTAGAACAGCTGGCTGACCAGCTCGCCGATCGGCGGCGCCATGCGCGACTGTTCGTCCAGCAGCGCGACGGACGGCCCGCGCGGCATCTCGGCGAAGGCCGAGCGGCCCAGCCAGCGCCGGGCCAGACGGTCGTCGCTGCGCAGCACGGGCGACAGCTGCTGCGGGTCACCCGCAAACAGTCGGGCGCGGCCCAGCGGCATCAGCACGAGGGCATGCGCCAGGTTCACCTGGCTGGCTTCGTCGAACACCAGCAGGTCGAAGGGCGGTTCGCCATCTGGCTGCAGCTCGCGCAGCGTCTTCAGCGTGAAGGCTGCGCGCGTCGTCGTCATGCTGGCCAGGCGGCAGCGTTGCAGCACCTTCAGCGAAGCGGCGCGCAGCTCGTCGCGCAGTGCGGCGACGCGGTCGGCCCAGGCCTTGAGCGCGAGCGCATCACGGGCTGATGGCCGCTGGCCTTCAGCGCGAGCCAGGCGGGTGATGAGATCGCGGTCCTGCGTCGGGATCAGGTGCTCGCGGCCTTCGTAGGCCGCGGCGTCGAAGCGTGTGCCCAGGCGCTGCACTTCGGCGCGCAGGTGCTCGCGGCGGCCTCTGTGCAGGGCCTTGTCGACGGCCAGCGTGGCCTGGTCCACCGCCTGGTTGGTGGTGGACAGCAGCAGCACGCGGGCGTGCGGGTGGCGGTCCAGGTATTCGGCCAGCAGCACGCCCAGCGTCGTGGTCTTGCCCGTGCCCGGTGGCCCCCACAGGAAGCCGCTGCTGTGGCCCGCCAGCGCGAGCGCCGCGCGTTGCGCCGGGCGCAGCCAGCGGAAGGGCTCACCGGTCAACGCCGTGCCGCCGTGCAGAGGTCGTGGGTTCGAAAGGTCGGGCAGGCAGGCCAGCGCCTGCTCGGCCCAGGCCGTGTCCCACCAGGCGTCGGCCACGGCGTTCAGGAAGCGCGTCGGGTAGAGGCGGATCAGGTGCCCGGCCGGCGGCGGCGGGCCACTGGCGTTCTGCAGCACGAGCTGGTCGTCCTCCGCCAGCACGGCCAGCACGCTGGCGCCGCCCTTGCTCGGCGCGCCCCACCAGGCGCTGGCACCGTCCAGGCTGTCATCCAGCAGCGCCTGCGCCGAAGCGGCGCCGGGCCGCTGGCCCTCGGCGAACACATGGCCGGGCTCCAGCGTCACCCGCCACAGCGCACCGTCGCGTTCGGTGTGCTGCACCTTGAAGTCGTAGTACTCGGGCGTGGCCGACAGCTCGGCTTTCAGCGCCGCGCGGAGGTCGGCGAGGCTCATGGGTCGGGGTGATTCGGGAGGGCGCGACTGTAGCGGTCCCGTCAAAGCACCTGCCCTTGACCGCAGTCAAGGGCAGGTGCTGCGCGGCCGCGTAGCCTGCGCACCCCGCCACTGCCAGAGTCCTTTCGCATGTCCATCGAGTTGTTTCGTCAGGGCCGGCACGTCTGCGTCATGTTTTCGCGCCTCGGCGACGAGGGCGGCAACGCCGTGCAGTCCAACCAGTTCCTGCTGGTCAATGGGGACACCGGCGCCATCCTCGACCCCGGCGGCAACATCGCCTACAACGAGCTCTACCTCGGCATGTCGGCCTTCTTCCCGCCGCACAAGCTGGCCGCCATCCTGGCCTCGCATGCCGATCCCGACATCATTGCCTCGCTGGACCGTTGGATGACGGCCACCGACGCACCGGTCTACATCTCGCGGCTGTGGGAGCGCTTCGCGCCGCATTTCTGCAAGGCGGGCAAGACGGTGGGCCGCGTCGTCGGCCTGCCGGACGCGGGCGAGCGCCTGCATCTGGGTGTGGGGTCGGAGCGCTTCGAGCTCTGGGCGCTGCCGGCGCACTTCCTGCACGCCGAGGGCAACTTCCAGTTCTACGACCCGGTCAGCCGCATCCTGTTCTCGGGCGACCTCGGGGCCTCGCTCGGCGCGAGCGTCAACCCAGAGAAACCGGTCAGGTCACTGGCCGAGCACATCCCGCGCATGGAAGGCTTTCACCGCCGCTACATGGTCAGCAACAAGGTGCTGCGCCTGTGGGCGACCATGGTGCGGCAACTCGACATCGCGATGATCGCGCCCCAGCACGGCGCGCCAATGGTGGGCGCCGCGGTGGGCGAATTCATCGACTGGGTGGAGCGGCTGGAATGCGGGATCGATCTGTTCGGGGCGGCGAATTACCGGGTGCCGGGTTGAGCACTGGCGGCCTTGGCCGGCAGCTTGAAATCCGCTGGCAGCAGGGTGACGACGCGCGTCATCTGCAATGCGGGTATGCCGTCAGCGCCGCCGATGCGGTGCCCGAAAGACTTGCCGGATGCCTGCACGCCGGTGTGCTGCCCCAGCGCCTTGCCGCCGTAGCTGGGCTGGGTCAGGACCCGCAGCATGCCATCCTCGGTGCGTGTGACGGTCAAGTCCAGCCGCCAGCTTTGGGCCGCCGTGGCGCCCCATTGCAGGCTGCTGCGGGTGCCCAGCGTCGTGATCAGCCGGGGTGCGGCCTTGAACTCACCTGACGACACATTGAGGCGGATCTCCACCTTTTGCTGCGCGGCGGCGTCGGCCGCCGATGCTGGCACCGAGCTCTGCGCTGCATAGGCCAGGCCGGCAACGCCCAGTAGCGCCAGCCCGAGTGCGGCGCCACGCCGGCGTGACGAGAAGTGCGGGCGGTTCAACATGGCGATCCTTTCGACGAGAGGGTGGGAACTGCCCCAGCGGCTCGCCAGTGGCGCGCCGAGGCTGTGGAGATCATGGGCGGCCAGCAACGCGCGGACATAGTCGGCCAAGGCGCCCGGCCTTGAGGCCAGCACCGCGGCATCGCAGCTGAGTTCCTGGTCAGCCTGGAAGCGCCGCGCGGCCCACCAGGCCAGCGGGTTCCACCAGTGCAGCGCAGTGAGCAGGCAGGCGAGGAGGTTCCACAGGTTGTCCAGCCGCTTGCGATGCACTTCCTCGTGGGCCAGGATGAGTTCGCGCTGAGTGGGCGGGAAGCGCTGCTCGAAATCGGTCGGCAGCACGATGCGTGGCCTCAGCAGGCCGACGAGGGCGGGGCTGCTGCCGGCGGGCAGCACATCGCCCAGGTGGGCGAGCTGCCATTGCTGGTGGGCGCGAGCCAGGGCGACCAGCACCGCGCCCGCGAGCCACAGTGCCAGCCACACAGCTGCCATGTCCGTCGTCGGCGCCGGCAGTGCAGGCAGAGCCGGCGTTGCAGGAGCACCCGCGGCCTGCAGCACAAGATGCAGCGGCTCCTGCGCCAGGCGTGGCAGCGCGGGCGTCAGCAGCAATGCCGGCACGAGCAGCCATGCCGTGTAAGCGGCGGTTGCGCCCAGGCGCTTCAACAACAGCGGCCGCAGCGCCCACAGCAGCAGCATAGCCACGCTGAAGAGCAGTGCCTGTCGCGCGAGCATGGCGAGCAAAGCCTCAGTCATGGCCCTGCTCCTTCAACAGCGCCTTCAGCGCCGCGATGTCGTCCGCATTCAGCTTGCGCTCCGACGCGAACTGCGCCACCAGTGGCGCCAGGCGCCCGCCGAACAGCCGGTCGATCAGCGACAGGCCGGTGTCGGCCACCCAGGCGTCCTCGGGCACGGCGGGCGCGTACAGAAAGCGCCGGCCGTCGCGCTCGGCCGTCACGGCGCCTTTGCTCAGCAGCCGGTTCAGCAGCGTCTTCACGGTGGCGAGCTGCCAGCCTTGCCGGGGCCCGAGCACCGCGGCGATCTCGTCGGCGGCCTGGGGTGCGCGCTGCCAGAGCAGGCGCATGACCTGGGCTTCGGCGTCGCTGATGGGAGTGGGTGGCCTGGTCATTGATTACGGGCGTAAACGATGGTGAATGATTACGCGTGTAAACGACGTCGTCAAGCCCCTTTGTCACGGCCGTGCCATATCTTCCGCCTAGGCTCGCGGCCTACAGCCGCTGTTGCGGCCGGGAGCCCTCGTGAGCCACATCGAAGACGAACTGGTGAAGCGCATTCACCGCGACCTGCAGGACGATTTCGACGAGGAACTGGAGCTTGAGCTCGAGGACCGCGAACACGGTGTGATGGCCAGCGACGTGCCGACCGGTGAAGCCATTGAGCGGCGGCGCTACTTCCGCGAGCTGTTCCGCCTGCAGAGCGAACTGGTCAAGCTGCAGGACTGGGTGCAGCACACGGGCCACAAGGTCGTCATCCTGTTCGAGGGCCGCGACGCGGCGGGCAAGGGCGGCGTCATCAAGCGCATCACGCAGCGGTTGAACCCGCGTGTGTGCCGCGTGGCCGCGCTGCCGGCGCCCAACGACCGCGAGCGCACGCAGTGGTACTTCCAGCGTTATGTGTCGCACCTGCCGGCGGCCGGCGAGATCGTGCTGTTCGACCGCAGTTGGTACAACCGCGCCGGTGTCGAGCGCGTGATGGGCTTTTGCACCGACGAGCAGTACGAGGAGTTCTTCCGCTCCGCGCCCGAGTTCGAGCGCATGCTGCAGCGCTCAGGCATCCAGCTCATCAAGTACTGGTTCTCGATCAGCGACGACGAGCAGCGCGTGCGCTTCCTGGGCCGCATCCACGACCCGCTCAAGCAGTGGAAGTTGAGCCCCATGGACCTGGAGTCGCGCCGGCGCTGGGAGGCCTACACGTCGGCCAAGGAGGTGATGCTGGAGCGCACCCACATCCCCGAATCACCCTGGTGGGTCGTGCCGGCGGATGACAAGAAGCGCGCGCGGCTGAATTGCATCCATCACCTGCTGGGCCAGATGCCCTACCAGGAGGTGCCGCACGCCGACATCGATCTGCCCGCGCGCGAACGCCGCGAGGACTACCTGCGCAACCCCGTGCCGGACGACATCATCGTGCCCGAGGTTTATTGAGCCGGTCTAGCATGGGGCCATGAAGTGGCCCCCGCTTTCACTGCTCGCCGTCGTTGCGCTGACCGCACTGGCCTCCTGGGCTTGGCGCGGGCATGTTGCAGCGCAGGACGGTGAGTTGCTGAAGCAGCGCGCCAGGCCGGGCGATATCCGCATGATCTCGTCCGAGACCTGCCCCTATTGCCTGGCAGCCCGACGCTGGATGACTCAGGAGGGCGTGCCCTTCAGCGAGTGCTTCATCGAGCGCGATGCCCAGTGCCTGAGCGACTACCAGGCCCTCGGCGCCGTCGGCACACCGACGCTGGTCGTGCGCGGCCAGCGCGTCATCGGCTTTGACCGGGCGCGGCTGCTGGAGATCCTGAAATAGGCCGAACCGAGTCGGCAACGCTGGCTCAGCAGCGTTGGCGACTCGGCTCGACGGCAGGGAGAAAAGGCGTCATCTGCATAGGGATCGATGCCGGTTCAGATGCGCTTGGTGCTGGTCTTGGCAGCGGCCAGGGTCTGGCGGGCCAGCGTGGCTTCGCTGAAGCCGACGACCACGACGCGGGGCAGTTGCGCTACTTCACGCTGTGCGTGGCCGGTCACGACGACGCGCGGCAGCTGGGCGACAACTTGAGTTTCAGCACGCACGGCCTTGCCGGTGATGACGACGCGTTCCAGCTTGACGGTGGGCTGCGGGCCGGCTTGCGCGGCGACGGCGAAAAGGGCAAGGACGGCGGCGGTGAAGGCAGTTTGCAGGCTCATGATGGACTCCGTTCGGTGGGTTTCGAACCGCGTGATTGCTTGTTCGATGGAGTCAGTTTCGTCATTGGGCGAGGGCTCTTCCAGGCGCCTGCGATCAAGCGCGAGCCGCGCTGGATGAACTGCAGGCGCGGCGGATGAACTGAGGATGTGAATATCGCCGGCGGGTCGCGCCGGGCGCTTCCTACACTGCGTCGCCATCACCACCACACCGGCGTCGCCCGGTACACCGCCATGGGAGCCTGGAGCCATGAAGCCTTTGGCAACGACGACGCCCTCGATTGGGTCCATGGCCTGGAGGCGGTGGACGACTTGTCGCTGCTCGAAGCGGCGCTGGATGCGGTCCTCGACGAGAGTGGCGGCTGTCTGGAAGCGCCCTTGGCGACCGAGGCCCTGGCGGCTGTCGAACTGATCGCCCGGTTGCGTGGCCACGCCGGGGAGGAGAGCTGCCCTGACATCGCCGAGGACTGGATCGCGCGCACCCGGCTGGTGCCGCCGGAGCCACTGGTGAAGCGGGCGCTCGCCGTGCTGGAACGCATCGGTGGCGACGAATCCGAACTGAAGGAGCTGTGGGACGAGAGCGACAGTGCCGAGGCCTGGCAGGCCTCCCTCGCCGACCTGCGCCGGCGCCTGCTGGCGCCGCCACAGCCGCTGCAGGCAGCGCTGGATGGCGTCGGCAAGCTGCTGCGCGGCCTGGCCGGCCTGTCGTTCGCGGTGCCGGACTTTCCGCCCGACGAGATGACCCAGGGCCCGTTTGCCAGTGCGGTGAGGCCCCAGCTCTTTGCGGCCATCGTGGCGGCCGAGGCCCTGGGCGACCCGGCCAAGGTGCGCGAAGGCATTGCCAGAATGTGGCGCCTGCTCGCTGCCGGGAACGAACTGAAGATCCTGTGGGACTTGGCGGTGCGGGAAGCCAAGACCTGGGCCGCGGAAGGCCGTCTGGACGCAGCCCTGGCCGGGTTGGCCCCGTGGCGGGACACCG
Source organism: Pelomonas sp. Root1217 (assembly GCF_001425705.1). Classification (GTDB taxonomy): domain Bacteria; phylum Pseudomonadota; class Gammaproteobacteria; order Burkholderiales; family Burkholderiaceae_C; genus Pelomonas. The sequence goes on from NZ_LMDC01000001.1 coordinate 381,786, forward strand.
CCGAGTCGTTTGCGCCGGGCACCTTCGACATGCGTTGCATGGCGGTCTGTCAGGAGGCCGGCGAACATGAGCAGGCCGAGCAGTTGCGCCAACGGCTCATCGACGCCGGCCAATGGGCCGCGATGCAATTGCTGGACCTCGCGCTGCGGGAAGCGCGCGCCGGTTCACCGAAGGCCGCACGGTCGCTGCTGTCGACCCATGCCGGGCACTTTGACAACCCTGCTCTGGCGCCCTGGCGGGACTTTGCGCTCGGCATCCTGGAGGTGCGGGACCGGCAGCCCGGCGCCCTCGAAAGGCTCACGCCCTGGATGGAAGCCAGGGTCACTCAAGCCTCGGCGGGCCCTGCGGTCTGGCCCTTTCTCGGCATCGGCGCCGGCTGGTGGGCGCTGGCCCTGCACCAGGCCGGCCGCACGGACGCCGCACGGGCGGCACTGGCAAGCACCAGGCCCTTGCTGATGACAGCCGAGAACGCGCTGCTCGTGGACGAGTTGAAGGCCGCCTGGCTGCTGGAGGCGACTGCCCAGGTCCCCGCGCTGCCCCGCCCGCCCTCGACCGAGGCGCAACGACCCGGCTTGCAGGCCGACCACGGCGTGTTCAAGACCGTCAGCGTGCGCGGCGTGAATGCGCTCCAGCAGGTCCATGCCTTGCGGCGCGCCTTCGCGCAGGGCAGCCGGCTCTACCCCTTCCTCATTGGCGATGCGGCCGACCTGGCAGCCCTGCTGGAGAGCCTGGAGCCACCCACGGACGGCGGCCAGGCCACCCTGGCCGCGTCGCGGGATGTGGACGCTGAGCAGTGGCTGCGCGCAAACGGCCAGGCGAAGGCGCCGCGCTGGCGCGATGGCGACGCCGAGCCGGCCCGGTTGGTGCAGACTCAGTTCGACGTGCTGTCAAACCACCTCAAGCCGCTGCAGTTCATCGGCCTTGTCGAGCTGGATGATCCCTGCGAGCTGTTTGCCCGCCTCGGCTACGGCGGCTGGAACGACTGCCCCGGGCCCGAGGTGCATGTGGCGCTGCACCGCCACTGGCGCGAACGCTGCGGCGCCGATCCGATCGCGATCAGCGAGGCTGTGGTGGAGTGTTGCGTTGCCCGCCCACCTGCAGACCGCAAGGCCGCCCTGGCGCTGGCGGTCGAGCAGCAGGCCTATTGCCCGGACATCGTCGAGCAGGGCGTGGGCACGACGGCCGCGCTGGCGGCGACGCTGCTCGAAGCCCCGGTTTGGTACTTCTGGTGGGACTGAGTCAGGACCGAGGACAGCACCTGCGTGCTGTCCGACGCCTGACGAAGGACTGCCGCATGCAAAGCGGCAGGCATGAGCTCCCGTCAGTCCAGCTGAAGCCCCAGCCTCGCCAGGTCGCCCCGCCCCTGACGCACCAGCACGGGCTCGTCGCCCTGGCTCAGGTCCAGCACCGTGGTCGGCTGGGCCGGGCAGGCGCCGGCGTCCAGCACGAATTGCAACTGGCGGTCCAACCGGGCGCAGACATCGGCCGCGTCGTTCATCGGCTCGGTCTCGCCGGGTGGAATCAGCGTCGTTGACAGCAGCGGCTCGCCGAACAGGGCCAGCAGCTCCTGGAGGACCTTGTGCTCCGGCACCCGCAGGCCGATGGTGCGCCGGCTCGGGTGGGACAGGCGGCGCGGCACCTCCTTGGTGGCCGGCAGGATGAAGGTGTAGGCGCCGGGCGTGGCGAGCTTGAGCAGCCGGTACTGGCGGTTGTCCACCATCGCATAGGTGGCCAGCTCCGACAGGTCGCGGCACAGCAGCGTCAGGTGGTGCTTGTCATCCACGCCGCGCACGCGGCGCAGGGCCTCAGCGGCGCCCTTGTCGTTGAGGTGGCAGACAAAGGCATAGCTGGAGTCGGTCGGCACGGCGCCGATGCCGCCTGCCTGCAGCATCTGGGCGCACTGGCGCAGGAAGCGCGCTTGCGGGTTGTCGGGGTGGACTTCGAAGAGCTGGGCCATGGTTCAGGTGTGAATCCGATCGGCCAGTTCTGCCCACACCGGCGTCAGCCGGCCCTGCAGCGCGGGCAGGGTGCCCAGGTCGATGCGGCTTTCCTCGGGGCAGTGGAAGTCCGAGCCGCGCGAGGCCAGCAGGCCGAACTCGATGGCCGTGTCGGCGTATTGCACGAACTCCGCCGCCGTGTGGCTGCCGGTGACGACCTCGATACCGCGCCCGCCGTGGGCCATGAACTCGGTGATCAGTGCGTACTCTTCCGTCGGCGTGAAACCATAGCGGCCCGGATGGGCGATGACGGCGACGCCGCCGGCGCGGGTGATCCAGCCCACTGCGTCTTTCAGCGCCGCCCACTTGTGCGGCACGAAGCCGGGCTTGCCTTCCGTCAGGAAGCGCCGGAACACCTCGGGAATGTCGCTGCAATGGCCGGCATCGACGAGGAAGCGCGCGAAATGGGTGCGCGAGATCAGGTCAGGGTTGCCGACGTACTTCAGCGCGCCTTCGAAGGCGCCGTGGATGCCTACCTCGGCCAGGCCCGCAGCCATTTCCCGGGCGCGGGCTTCGCGGCCGCCGCGGGTGGTGCGCAGCCCCTCGATGATTTCGGGCGCCTCGTGGTCGAAGCCCAGGCCGACGATGTGCACGACGCGGCCGGCAAAGCTGACCGAAATCTCGGTGCCGGTCAGATAGGCCAGGCCGTTGGCGCGGGCAGCAGCGATGGCGCGGGCCTGACCGCCGATCTCGTCATGGTCGGTCAGCGACCACAGGGCCACGCCGCCTGCCTTGGCGCGTTCGGCCAGGGCCTCGGGCGTCAGCGTGCCGTCCGAAATCACGGAATGGCAGTGCAGGTCGGCGTTCAGGGTGGGGTCGAGGTTCACCGTGCCATTGTAGGAAGCGCTTCTCCTCCCTCCTGCTCAAGCGGCCTTCCGACGGCCCTGACCCTGACGTGAGCACGCGCAGGTTGCTTGTAGGGGAAAAGCTCAGGCCGCGAGCAGGGCGCGCTGCGGCATGCGTCGGTCGACAAAGAAGCGGCTGCCACCGGCGCGGCCCTTGGCGACGCGCTTGGGTTCGGCCAGGGCGGCGCTCAGCGCGCGGGCGCTGTCGAAACTGCCGGGCAGATGCAGTACCGCGCCGGCCGAGATGGTGGGCAGCGGGTGGAAGCTGGGCTGGTTCTGCCGGTTCAGTGTGATGTAGCCACCAGCAGCCAGGTGTTCGGCGGAGAAGAAGCTGCGCACGCCGGCATCGAAGGCCTGGCAGACGCGGTTGAGCCTGTCCTCCCAGTCGGTGCTGCCCAACACCATGACGAAATCGTCGCCGCCGATGTGGCCGACGAAATCCAGCTGCGGGTCGGCGGCCTGGGTCAGCGCGCGGGCGGCCAGACGGATGATGTCGTCGCCAATGCGGTAGCCATACACGTCGTTGAAGGGCTTGAAGTGGTCGATGTCCCACACCACCGCGGCAAAGGTCTCGGCGGCCTCGATGAGGCGGTCCAGGTGGTTGTCGATGGGCACGTTGCCAGGCAGCAGCGTCAGCGGGTTGGCGTAGCGCGCCGAATGCACCTGCAGGTCGGACACGGCCTTGAGCAGGTCGGAGCTGCGGCCCGAGCCGAGGTAGCCGCCGTCGCGCGTGACGATGAAGCCGTCGATCAGTAAACGCTCGTCGAGGTTGGCCATGGCATCGCTCATCGCGCGCAGCGGCGTGCTGACGTCGAACACGAGCGGGTTGGGGTCCATCAGCTCGACGCAACTGCGCTTGTCGAAGATGTCCATGAAATAGCGCTCGGTGCTGCGCTTGAGCACATGCAGGGAGCGCAGCAGGCCAATCGGCCGCTGTTGGGCGTCCAGCACGGGGATGGCGAGCAGTTGCTCGTCGCGGTGGAAGAGGTCGACGATGCTGCGGCAGTTGGTCTCGGCCGTGACGGTCAGGTTGCGGCGGGCCAGCTGCGCGGCGCTGCTGATGGCGCCTTGGCCCAGCGGCAGGGCCAGGTCGTTCTGCAGCAGGCGCGGCTGGGCGTCGGCGGCCAGCCGCCCGCTCCACTGCGCGCTCAGGGATGCACGCGGCGCCGCGCTCGGGCGGGCGAACAGATAACCCTGGCAGATGGTCAGCCCCAAGCGGCGCAGCACGTCCAGGTCGGGCTCCTGCTCCAGGCCCTCGGCGACGACTTCGCAGCCGCTGGTGGCGGCCATCTCGACGATGGAGCGCACGAATTGCTGCTTGAGCGGCTCCTGGGCGATGCCGTCGATGAAGTGGCGGTCGATCTTGACGAAGTCCGGCCGCATTTCCATCCAGCGGCGCAGCGAGGCGAAGCCCTCGCCGAGGTCATCCAGCGCCACGCGAAATCCGAGGTCGCGCAGCGCCTGCAGCGCATCGTCGAGCTGGGCCAGGTCTTCGATGGGGCGGGTTTCGGTCAGTTCGATGACGACGCGCGAGGTCGGCAGGCCCAGCTCGGCCAACTCCCGCGCCAGCAGGCCGGCATGCTCGCGGGCGCCGAGCAGGGTGTCGGCCGTCACGTTCATGAAGAGCTGGCCCGGCAGGCCCAAGGCCTTGAAGCGCTGGATGGCGCGGCGCACGATGAGGTGCTCCAACTCGACGAGACGGCCCAGTCGGGCGGCGGCTTCGAACAGCACCAGGGGCGAATGCAGCGGCCCGTCGGCAGGCGCGCGGGTCAGAGCCTCGAAACCAAAGATGTCCGCCCGGTCGATGGCGACCAGGGGCTGGAAGTGGATGTCAAAACTGCGCTGCTCGATCAAGCGATCGAGAGCGTCGGCAAGGGGATCGGGCGCGGTGGCGCGCATGAGGAGGCTCCGGGCTGGCTGGCCGGGCGGATTCTTGAAAGCTCCCGTGACAGTCCGGTGACTTGGGGTGGCAGGGCGCACGGCTCTGCCAACTCCGTCACATCTCAGTTGTCAGCGCAGGCTTCGATGACGTACTGCACACGCTGCTGGCCCTGCCATTCGTCCAGGCTCAGCCGGTAGGCCAGCATGACGCGCTCGGGCAGCATGTCGACATGGTTGAACCAGATGGCGTCGATGAGCTGGGCGCCGCGGCGCAGGCGCAGCTTCAGGTGCTTCTCGCCGACGAGGCGCTGCGAGATCAGCTCGAAGCGATCACAGAACACCGGCGCCTCGAAGCCCTGGCCCCAGACCTGGGCGTCCAGCAACCGGGCTGTCTCGGCCGTGGCGGCATCGGGTGCGAGCGAGCCGTCGTGGCGCAGCGTGCGGGTCAGGTCCTGCTCGTTGAGCCATTCCTCGGCCACGCGCGCGAAGGCCAGCGCGAAGCGGTTCACGTCGTCGACCGCCAGCGTCGCGCCGGCCGCCATCGCATGGCCGCCAAACTTGGCGAGCAGCTCGGGCTCGCGCTTGCTGACGAGGTCCAGCGCATCGCGCAGATGGAAACCCGGGATGGAGCGGCCCGAGCCCTTGAGGTTGCCGTCGGCGCCGCGCGCGAAGACGAAGGTGGGGCGGTGCACGCGGTCCTTGATCCGCGAGGCGACGATGCCGACGACGCCCTCGTGGAAGTCAGCATCGAACAGCGCCACCGCGGGGGGCAGGGCGCCCTGCAGCGCCTCGACCAGGGCGTCCAGCCGCGCCTCGGCCATCTCGCGCATGCCAGTCTCGATCTCGCGGCGCTCGCGGTTGATGGCGTCGAGCTGGGTCGCCAGCTGCAGCGCGCGCTCGGGGTCGTCGGTGGTCAGTGTCTCGATGCCCAGCGTCATGTCCGCCAGGCGGCCGGCGGCGTTGATGCGGGGCCCGAGCGCAAAGCCGAGGTCGAAACCCTGGGCCTTGCTCGCGTCGCGCTTGGACGCGCTGAACAGCGCCATGACGCCCGGCTGCGCACGGCCGGCGCGCATGCGTTTGAGGCCTTGGGCGACGAGGCGGCGGTTGTTGGCGTCGAGCTTGACGACGTCGGCCACGGTGCCGAGGGCCACGAGATCGAGCAGGCCGTCCAGGCGCGGTACCTCCGTGAACGCGCCTCGGGAGCGGAGTTCAGCGCGCAGGCCCATCAGCACATAGAAGGCCACGCCGACGCCGGCCAGTGACTTGCTCGCGAAGGTGCAGCCCGGCTGGTTGGGGTTGACGATGGCCGAAGCCTCAGGGACGACGACAACGCCATCGACCAGGGCTGGCAGGTGGTGGTCGGTGACCAGCACCTTCAGCCCCAGCGATCGGGCATGCGCCACGCCGGCGAGGCTGGCGATGCCGTTGTCCACCGTCACGAGCAGGGAGGGCCGCTGCGCCATCGCCAGGTCGACGATGGTGGGTGTCAGCCCGTAGCCATGCACGGCGCGGTCGGGCACGACATAGCCGAGCTGCTCGGGCTGTGCGCCCAGCAGGCGCAAGCCGCGCAGCATGACGGCGCAGGCCGTGGCGCCGTCGCAGTCGTAGTCGGCGACGATGACGAGGCGCTCGCCGCCCTGGATGGCGTCGGCCAGCAGCCGGCCGGCCTCCAGCAGGCCTTTCAGGTCAGTGGGCGGCAGCAGCTGGGCCAGGCTCTCGTCCAGCTCGCCCGCCTCGCGCACGCCGCGGGCCGCGAGCAGGCGGGCCATCAGGGGTGCGACGCCGGCCTGTTCCAGCGCCCAGGCCGTGCGCGGTGGCACGTCGCGTTCGACAAGGCGGGGCGAAGTCATAGCGCCTCCAGCACGGCGCTCACATCGGGCGTCTGCCAGCGCCGCTTCAACTTGTCGACGAAGGACAGCGGCTGGGTCGTGAAACGACGCGCGAAGCGTTCGCCGCACAGCGTCAGGCTGGTCAGGGGTTGAGCTAGCGGGCCGGCATCCAGGCGCTGCCAGGCTTCGGCCCAGGCGGCGAGGTCGCCATTCAGCAGCGGCTCGGTCAGCCGCGCATCCACCGTCACGCCGGCTGGCCGGCCATTGCAGCGCCCAATATCGCCGATCCAGACCGAATTGATCACGTGTTCGCCGCGTGCTTCGCGCTCGGCGTTCAGTGCATGCTCATGCAGCAGCATCTGGGCCTCGTTTTGCCAGCGGCGCAGCACGCGGCTTGGCGGCAGCCAGGGCTCGATGGGCCGCCCGACAACGCGCTCGATGCTCGCAGCGTGGATGCCATCCAGCGCCGTTGGATGCCCGATGGCCCAATGCGTCGCGTCCAGCAGCCGCCAGTGCCAGCCCTCGCTTGCGGCCCAAAGCTCGTGCAGCAGCGCGGCAAAGCGGGCCGCATCGGATTCGGACAGCCGCAGCGCCGCGGGCGGCAGCACATCGACGCCATCGGTGCCGACGGCCAGGTGCACGGGGCTCATCAGCGCCCAGGCCAGTTCGGGCCCGGCCTCGACGGCCCAGGCTGCGGCGCTTGGCTCCGCCTGCTGGCGCAGTGCGGCCAGCGCAACGTGATGCGGTGGCTGCGGCGACAACTCGTCGCTCCCCCAGGTCTCGGCTGGAGTGAGCCGGTTCAGCTGCGCAGCCAGGTTGGGCAGGGGCAGGGTGCCGAAGGCATGCCGCGCGGCTTCGTCCAGCGCGCTGGCATGGGGGATCATCAGATGCATGGGTCCGGATTATCCCGGGGGCATTTCAAGCCGTTGTCACACAAGCTTCATACACTTTTCTTCATGACCGACCCGACCCCGCTGAAGCTGCTCAACCGTGAGCAGGCCATTCTTGAATTCAATCGTCGCGTCCTTGCCCAAGCCCAGCGTGAAGATGTGCCGCTGCTGGAGCGGCTGCGCTATGTCTGCATCGTGTCGAGCAACCTGGACGAGTTCTTCGAGGTGCGCTTTGCCGACATGCTGGAGGCCGTGCGCGACCCGCTCAGCACCATGACAAGCCAGGACGTCGACCGCGTCGGCCGCGCGGCGCACACGCTGATCGACGAGCAATACCTGATCTTCAACGAGCAGCTCACGCCGCTGCTGCGCAAGCGGCGCATCGTCGTGCTCAACCATGCCGACCGAGACGAGCCGCAGCGGCACTGGGTGGCCAAGTACTTTGAGCGCGAGGTCAGGCCGCTGCTGGTCCCCGTGGGCCTGGATCCGGCCCACCCCTTCCCTCAGGTGGCCAACAAGTCGCTGCACTTCATCATGCGGCTGTCGGGCAAGGACGCCTTCGGGCGGGACAACCGCATCGCCATCGTCAAGGTGCCGCGGGTGCTGCCGCGCGTCATCAAGCTGCCAGCCAACCTCAGCGAGGGCCGCCAGGCCTTCGTGCTGCTGACCAGCGTCATCCGCGCCCACCTCGAAGAGCTTTTTCCCGGCCGCAAGGTCGAGGCCTTCTCGCAGTTTCGTGTCACGCGCGACTCCGATCTCGAGGTCGACGAGGAGGAGATCGCCAACCTGCGCCACGCACTGCGCTCGGGGCTGACGACGCGCCATTTCGGCCGTGCGGTGCGGCTGGAGGTCGTCAACACCTGCCCGGCCGAGCTGTCGGAATTCCTGCTCGAGCAGTTCGGCCTGCCCAATGCGGCGCTCTATCGCGTCAACGGGCCGGTCAACCTCGTGCGCCTGAACGAGTTGATCGACCAGACCGACGCGCCGGCGCTGCGTTTCAAGCCTTTCGAGCCAGCTTGGCCGACTGGCCGGCTGCCGCGCCACAAGTCCATCTTCGAGAAGCTCAAGAAGGGCGATGTGCTGCTGCATCACCCCTTTGAGAGCTTCGATCCCGTCGTGCAGATGCTGCGCGAGGCCGTGGTCGACCCCGAGGTGCTGGCCATCAAGCAGACCATCTACCGCACCGGCGCCAAGTCGGAGCTGATGGACCTGCTGATCGAGGCGGCACGGCGTGGCAAGGAAGTGATGGCCGTCGTGGAGCTGAAGGCGCGCTTCGACGAGGAGGCCAACATCAACTGGGCCGAGCGGCTGGAGGCCGTCGGCGCCCAGGTCGTCTACGGCATCGTCGGCTACAAGACCCACGCCAAGCTGCTGCTGATCACGCGGCGCGAGAACGGCAAGCTGCGCCGCTACGGCCACGTCTCCACTGGCAACTACAACCCGAAGACGGCGCGCCTGTACACCGACCTCGGCTTGCTGACGGCCGATGCCGACCTGACGGCCGACGCCGATTCGGTGTTTCGCCAGCTTGCGTCGCTGGGCAAGTTCAAGGCGCTGCGGCGCATGCTGTTGGCGCCCTTCAACATGCACAGCCGCATGCTGGAGCTGCTGACCCAGGTGGAGGCCGCGGCGCTGGCCGGCTACAAGGGCGCGCGCGTGGTCGTGAAGATCAATGCGCTGACCGACGCTGAACTCATCCACGGCCTGCTGCGCACGGCCCAAGCTGGCGCGAAGGTCGACCTCATCGTGCGCGGCGCCTGCATGCTGCCGCCGGGGCTGCCGGGCGTCAGCGACAACATCGTCGTGCGCTCCGTCGTCGGGCGCTTCCTGGAGCACACGCGGGTGCTGTATTTCCGCTGGGCCGATGCCGATGATGGCGAAGCCCTCTTCCTGTCCAGCGCCGACTGGATGAGCCGCAACATGTTCCGCCGCATCGAGGTGGCCTGGCCGGTGCAGGACGCGCGCCTGCGCCAGCGCGTCATCGACGAGGCGCTGCAGCCCTATCTGCACGACACCATGGACGCCTGGCAGCTCGGCCCCGATGGCCGCTCGGCGCGCATCAGCGACAGCGGCGTCAGCGCCCAGCAGGCCTTGATGCGACGCTATTCGGAAGGGTAGACCGCCATGGACCTGATCCTGTGGCGCCATGCCGAAGCCGAGATTGCCGCGACCGGCCAGGATGACCTGCAGCGCGCGCTGACCCCCAAGGGCGAGCGCCAGGCCCGGCGCATGGCGGCCTGGCTCAATCACCGCCTGGCCGCGACGACGCGTGTGCTCGTCAGCCCGGCGCTGCGCTGCCGGCAGACGGCCGAGGCCCTGGGCCGCGAGGTGCGCATCCTGCCGTCGATTGCGCCCGATGCACCGATCTCGGCCCTCATCGAGGCCTCGCGCTGGCCCAGGTCGGCCGAGCCGGTGCTGATCTGCGGCCACCAGCCGACGCTTGGCCAGCTGGCTGCCCATTTGCTGGCCGGCGTGGAGCAGGAGTGGGCCGTCAAGAAGGGCGCCGTGTGGTGGCTGCGTTGGCGCCAGCGCGACGGAGAGCCGGAGGTCACCCTGCATGCAGTGCAGGGGCCGGACGCGCTCTAGAGGTGCCGTGTTTCTTCGGGCTTGTGCCACCAGTTGTTGTGCAGCCCGTCGAAGTACTGGATGGGCGCTGCGACCAGCTCCTCGGGCGTCACGTCGTCCAGGCAATTGACCTTGACCGACACGAAGGCGCCGCCCACTTCCTCGATATAGCCGTGGCCGTAGGACCTGACGCCGCAGGTCTTGCAGAACAGGTTGTGCACGCTGTTCGAGCCGAACTGGTAGTCGCTCTGCGCGTCCTCGCCAGCCAGCAACCGGAAGGCATCGGGCTTGACGCTGGCGCTCCAGTTGCGCGTCTTGAAGCAGATCGAGCAGTTGCAGCGGCCGGTGCCGGCGGCGAGGTCGAGGTCGACTTCGAAGCGCACGGCCTTGCAGTGGCAGCTACCGGTGTAGGTCTTGAGCATGGCTGTCTCCTGTGGAAGGGGCGGGCCCTGATGGTCACCAGCGGCGGTGTCAGGTCTTGGCAGCAGTGTCCCCAACCGGGCGGCAGCCTGACATCCCAAGGATGCCGGAGGTCAGGCGAGCGCCAGCTCCAGCACGCCGGTGCGCGACCAGGCCTCGGCCTCTTCCTTCAGCAGGTAGCGCGTGCGCGCCTGCTCGCCCGACCAACCCTTGGGGCCGTGCAGCGTCAACTGCTTGCCCTTGCGTTCAAGCCTGGGCGTCGCCACTGCCACCGGCGTGCGGGCGTGGCAGAGGATGACCGCCAGGCGCAGCGCGATGAGCTGGTCCAGCAAGCTGGGATCGTTCAGCTGCGCCTCCAGCTTGCGCAGGCCGCCGCGTTGGCCCAGGGCCAGGCCCGCCAGCCGCTGCAGCTGGTTGGTTGAGAAGCCGGCCGCGTCGACATGGGCGATGACATAGGCGCTGTGGCGGTGATGGTCGTGGTGGGAGACCAGCATGCCAACCTCGTGCAGGGCCGCGGCCCAGCCCAGCTCGCGCAGCAGCTCGGGCGCGGCCTTGGGCGAGAGCTGGCGGTACAGCAGCTCGGCCTGCGTGGCCACACGTTCGGCCTGCGCCACGTCCACCTCGAAGCGTTCCTGCAGCTCGGTGACGGAGCCCGCCCGCGGGTCGCGCGCGCCGCTGGGCTGCAGGCGCTCGGCCAGGTCGAAGATGACGCCCTGGCGCAGCGCGCCCTTCGTGGGCAGCAACTCGTCGATGCCGAACTGGGTCAGCAGGGTGTAGAGGATGCACAGACCGCCGGCGACGACGGGGCGTCGGTCGTCCTTGAGGCCGGGCAGTTGCAGCTTGTCCTGCGAACCAGCCTCCAGGCACTGGGCCACGCACCAGCGCAGCGCGTCCGGCGTGATGCGGCCGTCGGTCTTGCCGCTGGCGGCGAGGATCTGCGACACCGCGCCCACGGTGCCCGATGAACCCAGGGCTTCCTGCCAGAGCTCGGGGCGGAACAGGGTCAGCGCTTCTTCCAGCTCGGCGCCGGCCGCCACCTGCGCGGCGCGGAAGGCCTCGGCCGTGTAGCGGCCGTCGGCGAAGAAGCGCACCGACAGCCCGACGCTGCCGACGCCGAAGGACTCGGCCAGCAGCGGCTTGCGCCCGTGGCCCAGGATCATTTCGGTGGAGCGACCGCCGATGTCGATGACCAGGCGGGGCTTGTCCGAGGGCTGCAGCCGGGCGACGCCGGCAAAGATCAGCCGTGCTTCCTCGCGGCCGGCGATGACCTCGATGGGATGGCCAAGCACGGCTTCGGCGCGCGCCAGGAAGGCGTTGCGGTTGCGCGCCTCGCGCAGGGTCTGCGTCGCGACGGCGCGGATGCGCTCCGGCGCGATGCCCACGAGCTGCTCGCCGAAGCCCTGCAGGCAATTCAGGCCGCGCTGCATCGCCTCTTCGGTCAGCATGCCCTGTGCATCCAGGCCGGCGCCCAGGCGCACCGCCTCCTTGATGTAGCTGACGCGCTGGTAGCGCTCGCCTGACAGCCGGGCCAGTTCCAGGCGGAAGCTGTTGGAGCCGAGGTCGATGGAGGCCCAGATTCGGCCGGCTGGATCAGGGCGCGTCGTCATGGCGGCGGATTGTCGGGGCAAAATTTGACGCTCCCTTCGTATCTCACCCTGGAGCCCCCACCTTGAAAGACGAGATCGACAGCCTCGCGCCGTCCCGCGACTTCAGCCGCCGCAGCTTTGTGCAGACGACGGTGGGCAGCGGCTTCGCGGCGGCCGTGCTGCCGGTAACGGCCCAGACGATCACCACCGACACGTTGGGCCTGGAGGCGGGCGTCGTCAGTATCCCCGTGGGCGACTTCCAGATGCCGGCCTACCGGGCGGCGCCCGCCGGCCGGAAGAACCTGCCGGTCGTGCTGGTGGCCTGCGAGATCTTTGGCGTGCACGAGCACATCGCCGATGTCTGCCGGCGGCTGGCCAAGCAGGGCTACCTGGCCATCGCGCCCGAGCTGTTCGCACGCCACGGCAATGCCGGCGCCTACACCGACATTCCCAAGCTGATCAGCGAGGTGGTAGCCAAGGCGGCCGACGCCCAGGTCAACGGCGACCTGGACGCCACCGTCGCCTGGGCGGCGGCCCAGGGCGGCGATACGAGCAGGCTCGCCATCACGGGCTTTTGCTGGGGCGGGCGCACCACCTGGTCCTATGCCGCCCACAACCCCAAGCTGACGGCTGCAGCCGCCTGGTACGGCCCGGTGGCGCGCAACTACAACGCTGGCGACAAGACCGTCATCGAGCGTGCGGCGAGCATCAAGGCACCGGTGCTAGCGCTGTACGGCGCGGCCGATGGCGGCATCCCGGTAGAGACGCTCACCCAGCTCGAAGTCGCGCTCAAGGCGGCGGGCAACACGAAATGCGAGTTCGTCGTCTACCCCGACACGCCGCATGGCTTCTATGCCGACTACCGCCCCAGCTACCGCAAGGCTGCGGCCGACGACGCCTGGGCGCGGGCGCTGGCCTGGTTCCGCAAAAACGGTGTGGCTTGACCCGTCTGCTACGCTGACCGCCCCTCGGGCCGCAGTCCATGGCTGTGGCCCGTTGCTTTTGCCTGATTCCATGACCCTTCTCTACATCGTGCTCGCCACCTTCGCGGGCGGGCTGCTGTCGGTGCTCGTTGCCGCGAGCCTGACCGTCGGCGTGCTGACCCGCCTCGTCAAGAGCCTCGTCAGCCTGTCGGCCGGCATCCTGCTGGGCACCTCGCTGCTGAACGTGCTGCCCGAGGCCTTCGAGAGCCACACCGCCAAACCGCAGGTGCTGTTCGCCGTGCTGCTGGGCGGCCTGCTGTTCTTCTGGCTGCTGGAGAAGGTGGAGCTTTACCGCCACGTTCACCATCACGAAGGCGATGGCCACCATCACCATCACCACTTCGACGCCGAGCAGGCCGGCCGCGGCGGCCTGACCGTGCTGGTGGGCGACAGCATCCACAACTTCTGCGACGGCGCCATCATCGCGGCCGCCTTCCTGGCCGACACGCGGCTGGGCTTCGCCACGGCACTGGCCATCGTCGCGCACGAGATCCCGCAGGAGGTGGGCGACTACATCGTGCTGCTCAACGCCGGCTTCAGCCGCGGCAAGGCACTGCTGTTCAACGCGATCTCGGGCATGGCGGCGGTGGTGGGCGGCGTGCTGGGCTACTTCCTGATCGGCGGCTTCGAGGGCGTGCTGCCCTATCTGTTGGTGCTGGCGTCCAGCAGCTTCATCTACATCTCGGTGGCCGACCTGCTGCCCCAGCTGCAGCAGCGCCTGGCCTGGCGCGAGACCATTGCCCAGGTCGCGTGGCTGGGCGTGGGCCTGGGCGTGGCCTTCGCGGTGTCCCAGCTGCTGCATGGCACTCATTGACGCAGGGCTGCGCGGCGCGCTGGTTGCCGTGCTGATCCTCGTTGTGCTGGTGTTGCTGCCGCATTGGCGGCACCCACGGCACGCCGATCTCGTGCGCACGGGCATCGCGTTGTCGCTGTCGTCTGCTGTGCAGGCGGTTTCTGCCTCGCCCTGGGTCGAGCACGAGCTGCGCTGCGCCGCCCAGGCACCCGGCATCGGCATCTCGCTCGGCTCCGCCGTGCTGTTCTGGCTGTTCGCGCGCGCCGTCTTCGAGGACGGCTTTCGCCTGCGCGCCTGGCATGCCGCGCTGTGGGCCGCCGTCGCGCTGTACGGCGCGACGATCTGCCTGTGGTGGGGCTGGTGGCCCGCCTTCGTGCTGTTGCGGGCCTTGCCCATCGCTTTCGCGGCACTGGGCCTGGCCGCCGTGGTGGGGCCATGGCGGGTGGACCTGGTCGAAAAGCGCCGGCGCTTGCGCGGCCTCGTCGTCGGCGGTGGCGCAAGCTATGCCGTCGTCATGGTGGCTTTGCGCATCGGCTCACCGGACGGCGCGTTGAGCGGTGCCGCGGCACTTGGCGACGTGGCCATGCTGCTGACGCTGACCAGCCTCATCGCCTGGCAGCTGCTGCGGCCGCGCCTGTCGGGCCTGTGGGACGAAGCTGTCGCAGCGCCGCCGCCTCCCGCGCCGCCGGCGGAGGACCCGCAGGACCGGGCGATAGCCGCCGCGCTGGCCACGCTGATGGGCGAGGGCCGCGGCTACGCCCAGGAGGGCTTGAGCCTGGCCAGCCTGGCCGAGCGGCTCGGCACGCCGGAGTACCGGCTGCGCCGCGTCATCAACCAGGGCCTGGGCCACCGCAACTTCAATGCCTTCGTCAACGGCCTGCGTTTGGCCGAGGCCAAGCGCCGCCTGGCCGACCCGGCCGAGCGCAGCCTGCCGGTGCTGACCATCGCGCTGGACGTGGGCTTTGGCTCCATCGGCCCCTTCAACCGCGCTTTCAAGGCCGATACCGGCCTGACGCCCACCGAATTCCGCCAGAAAGCACTGGCCGATTCTTAAAAAGCAGCGCCGAAACCTGCAAACGGCGGTTTTCGGCCAGACGTGGCGGGCCGGGTGGTTGAGGCTGAGGGCTTCTCAACTCCCGAGGAGCCAGCCATGTTCTTCCGCTTCCTGCTCATCAGCCTGGCGCTGAGCGCCTCCGCGCACGCCGCCACCGTCGGCACACTGACCTTGCCGGCTGACGATGACGGCGGCGCCGTCACGCTGTTCTATCCCACCGCCGCCGCCGGCGGCCGCCCTGAAACCCGCGGCGACCTGCAGCTGATGCTCGCGCCCGACGCGCCACCGGCACCCGGCAACGGCCGCCTCATCGCCATCTCGCACGGCTCGGGCGGCGGCCCCTGGGTGCACACGACGCTGGCCAAGGCCCTGGTCGAGGCCGGCTTCACGGTCGTGCTGCCCCTGCACCGCGGCGACAACTGGACTGACCCCGGCCGCCCCGGCCCCGACAGCTGGAAACAGCGCCCCGCCGAGATCAGCCATGCCATCGACCGCGTCGTCGCCGACCCACGCTTTGCCGGCCTGAAGCTGGACCGCGTCGGTGGCTTCGGCATGTCGGCCGGCGGCCACACCATGCTCAGCCTGGCCGGCGGCGCCTGGTCGCCCGAGCGCTTTCGCGCCCATTGCGAGAAGGACCTCGCGGAAGACTTCTACAGCTGCATCGGCCTGGCCACGCGGCTGACCGGCGGCGCGCTTGACGGCCTCAAGCTCTGGGTGGCCCGGCACGTGCTCGACTGGAAGTTCCGTGACGCGACGCCGCAGGTCCACAACGACCCGCGCATCGCCGCCGTCGTGGCTGGTGTGCCGGCGGCAGCCGACTTCGATCTGGCGACCCTCGCCAAGCCGCGCGTGCCGCTGGGCCTGATCACCGCCGACGGCGACCGCTGGCTGCTGCCGCGCTTTCACAGCGACCGGGTGCTCGCCGCCTGCCAGGGCTGCGAGTTGATCGCTGCGCTGCCAGGCGCCGGCCATGGCGCCTTGCTTGCACCGCCTCCAGCCGCCAGCAACCTCGGCCGCCTGGAATGCGAACTGTTGTGCGACCCGCGGGGCTTTGATCGCCCTGCCGCAACGACGGTATGGGTGCAGGCCTGCGTGGCCTTCTTTCGCAGGCATCTGCTTCAGGCCAAGATGTGACTATTTGAAACAATCACTAAACCGTCCATCCCATCCCTGGATTACCAAGCAATACCGATCCTTGGGGAGAGAGACATGGTTTCAGTGGTCACCGGCAATGGCAACGGCTTGATCAACACCTCCAAGGACGTGTTGGGCGGGGCAGGCGGGATGGGACAGGCCGCCACGGGGCGAGCCGGTGAACAGATCACCGTCAACGCGGCCAACGGCAACCTGGTCATCCAGGACCGCGACGAATACCTGGTCGGCGTCGGCCCCGACGTCGACCTGCTCCGTACCTACAACAGTCAGGGCGGTTGGGATGGTGATAACGGGGATGGCTGGCGCGTCGGCTACTACCGGCGCGTGTCGGGCCGCGTGGGCACCGTCAACACCGCCGGCAGCAGCATCAAGCGCACCGATGCGGACGGCCACGAGGCGTCGTACGCCTTTGATACCGCCAGCGGCAAGTACTTCACGGCCGAGGGCTCGGGCCAGTTCGACAGCCTGAGCTACAGCGCTGGCGTCTGGACCTGGACCGATGGCGATACCGGCACGACAGAAACCTACGCCAATGTCGACGGGGAGATCTACCGGCTCAATCAGATCACTGACGCCCAAGGCAACTTCGTCAAGGTCGACTACGACGGCGCTGGCCTGATCAGCTCACGTCATCCGCTACGCCTACGACAAGGTTGGCAATCAGCGGTTCGTCGTCAATGCAGAAGGTTTCGTGAGCGAGCGGCGCTACGACGCGGCAGGCCGGATCGTGGCGAGCGTGGAGCACGAGCAGCCTTGGACCTGGAGCGTCGGCGCCGTGCCGAGCGAGGCGGACCTCGCGGCGATCTATTCGCCAACCAAACGCGAGTTCAACAAGGACATGGACGGGCTCGGGGGTTCCGTCGGCATCTGGGAAGCCGGAAGGCTCAAGCTGGTCAGCGAGCCCCTGCCAAACGGCGGCTATGCGCTCATGACCAGCCCAAAGCAGATGCCGGTGGGGTCAGTACTCAAACTCGACTATCAGCCGGTTCACCTCCAGCAGTTGATGCACATCATGCTCAAGGATGGGGCTGGTGGTATGAGCCGAGCGGCCCTGATTTTCAAGAACAACGGACACGTCTATACCCAGCGCCGACAGCTAGAAGCGAACATACCCACCGGAACGTTCGTGGAGGTGGACATCGGGGTCTACGTTCCGGGCAAGACGTACAGCATCGAGATGGAGTCGACTGCCACCGGCGCGCGAGTGTTTATCTATGAAAAGGGCACGTCGCGCGCCAGTGGCTTGGCGGCAACGATTGTCGAGCCGACGACGGACTGGCAGTCCGTTCGGGCTGAGTTTGCCGTTTTGCGTGCGGCCAATTTGCCGCCAGGTCAGACGGTCAGCTACATCGACAACATGGAGGAGATTCCACCGCTCAACGGCCGAGTTACTCAATTTTCCTACGACGCCGCAGGCCGCCAACGCTTTGCGGTGGACGCCGAAGGCTATGTCACCGAGACGCGCTACGACGACGCCAATGCCCGCATGACGACGCTGCGCTACGCCAGCCGGCTGAATGGCAGCAGCAGCTACACGCCTGCTGCCTTTGCCCCTGCGCTGAACACGTTGACGGCTGCACTTCCGGGTCTGGGTGCGGCGACCAGCGTCATCCGTGAACTCGACCGCGCCGGGCGACTGAGCGTTGAGACCGATGGCAATGGCGTGCAGACCCAGTTCACCTACGACGCCGCCGGCCAGCTGGAGACCGAGGTCCTGGCTAGCAACGTGGTTGGGCAAGCCAGCACGACGCGCTACGCCTACAACGGCGCCGGCCAACGCATCTCGATCACTCGCGCCGACGGCACGGCGCTGGCCAGCACCACGCGCTACGAATACGACGCCCAAGGTCGCCTGTGGCACGAGATCGACCCCCGCGGCGTCGCGCTGGCCGAAGGCACCGGCGCCTGGGAGCAGGCCGAGCGCGTGCGGCTGGGCTACGCCACGGACCTCTCCACCCTGGCCGCCGACGCCAAGGCCGCGGCGCAAACCGCGCTGCGCAAGCTCTACACCACCGACTACGGCTACGACGCCGCCGGCCGCGTCACGACAGTCACCGACGCGCTGGGCGGCGTCACCGCGACGGACTACGACGCCTTCGGCCGCGCCAGCGTCATCACCGATGCGCGCGGGTTCAAGCGCTATCAGGTCTACGACAAGACCGGGCGCCTGCTGCAATCAGTCGATGCACAGCGCTACCTCACCGCCTATGGCTACGACGCTTTCGGCAACCTCACCAGCAGCCTGCGCGTGGATGCCAAAGTGCAAGGCACGCTGTCGGGCGGCCAAGCCGTCGTTCTGGCCACCTCGGCGCAGGCCAATGGTGCCTACGTGCTCACCAACGCCACGGCCGACGCCCTCACGAGCCGCACCTACGACCGCAACGGCCGCCTGCTCAAGGAAACCGACGCCGAGAACTACCTTGAAGGTAGCGACGCGCTGGACGCCTTCGGCCAGCGCCTGAGCGTCAAGAACAAGCTCGGCGCCACCGTCACCTACACCTACGACCGCCTCGGGCGCCTGCTCACCGAAACCCTGCCCGTGCAGGCCAAGGACGGCACCGGTGCGCTCAAGGACGTCGTCAACGAATACCAATACGACAGCCGCGGCAACCGCATCGTCAGCATCGAGGCCAAGGGGCTGACCGAACAGCGCACAACGCAGATGGCCTACGACGCCAACGACCGCCTGGTCCGGCGCATCGGCATGAGCTACACGGCCACCGCCGCTGACGGCAGCACCAGCACCGTCACGCCGGCCGACGCGATGCGCTACGACGCCCGCGGCAACCTCATCGAGCAGGTCAGCCATGGCCAGCTCCAGGCCGACGGCCTCACCGTCAATGGTGGCAGGCGCTCCGTGGCCTGGTATGACGCGCTCAACCAAAAGACGCTGGAGATCAGCGCCGACCGCGTCGCCTCGCGCGCCAGCTACGACGCCGCGGGCAACCAGATCATGCAAACCGTCTACGCCACGCGCATCGCCGACGGCGTGACCCTCGACCCGGTGGGCAGCGCGCCTGCGGTCACCGCCGACACCGCCAACGACCGCACGCTGCGCACCCTGTACGACGCGCTCAACCGCAAGACCCAGACCTCGCTGGATAACCTCTACGCCTGGAGCAGCGGTGACGGCACCAACCTCGTCATCAGCGGCCTGACGCCGCTGAACACGGTGCTGCAGAGCTTCTTCTACGACGCGGTGGGCAACCTGACCGAGCGCAAGGATGGGCGCGACAATTCCAGCTTCGAGTACTTCGACGGCAACGGCCGGCGGACCCTGTCGATCGACGCCGGCGGCGCGGCCATCGCGTGGGAGTACGGCCACGCAGGCAACGTCGCTACCAAACAAACCCGCTACGCCGCGATGCTGCCCGGCGGCTACGCCCGCCAGGCTAACAAGCTGGCCAGCGCCGGCGCCACCAACGACCCGGCGCAGCTCATCCCCGTCATCACCGGGCAGTTCGTGCCTACCGGCGAGCAAAACCGCATCACCGAGGTCAGCCTGGACCGACTGGACCGCGTCACCGAGCAGCGCCTCTTGAACGTGGCGCAGGACACCATCGACGCCAGCGGCACCCGCACGCAGAGCACGACGACCGCCATCACCCGCTACCAGTACAACGGCCTGGGCGCCGTCACGCAGACCCAGGCGCTGGCGGCGGAGGTCGGCACGACCCTGACCTGGGAGCAGACCGACATCAGCTACGACAGCCTGGGCCGTGAGACACGGCGCGAGGCGCCGGGCTATAGAGACTTCGAGGGCGCCGACGTTCGGCCCACCACCGACACCGAGTACGACGGCCTGGGGCAGGTCAAGCGGCGCATCCAGCGCGGCAAGGACACCACCGTCGAGACGGACGACCGCGTCACGCTCAGTGGCTACGACGCCAACGGCCTGCTCGTGCAGACAACGGACGCGGCAGGCGCCATCACGACCTATGCCTACGACGCCAGCGGCAACCTGAGCCGGCGCGTGAACAAGGACGTGCGCCGCTCGGACAGTACCGCCAGCGCCCCCAAGCTGCGCGACATCATCACCAGCTACGAGTTCGACGCGGCCGGGCGCATCGTCGTGGAAAAGCACTGGGAGAGCGACAAGGCGGCCGCGGCCGAGACCCGCAAGACCCGCTACAACGCCTTCGGCGAGTTCAGCGCCAAGGGCATCGGCGACGGCTGGGAGGAGTTCGCCGAGTACTCCACGCTGGGGAAGGTTGTGAAGACCAACGCGGGTGACGGGGCGATCAAGTTCTACGTCTATGACGCCAATGGCAACCAGACCCGCGAGATCCGCGGCAATGGCGACGCGACCTACAAGGTGGCCGGGCTGGACGTGGCCATCGACCTGCGTAGCCTCACCCTGCAGCAGGCTACATCCGGCAAGCGCAACCCTGCCGACACCGCCTTCCTGCCGCTGTACTCGCGTGTCAGCGTCTACAACTCCCGCAACCTCATCACCCAGACCATCGATCCGCAGATCGATGTGCTCAAGAGCGCGGTGACGATGGGTGGCCTTTACAACGAGCAGTGGGTGCCGACTTGGACGCCGCCAACGCCCACCATCATCAACGAGACAATCATTCCTCAAGGTGCAGTCACGGCCACAAGCGGAGCTTCGCCACGGCTGAATATTTCTGTGCCGGGCGTCAGAATGATCGCCTGGGACTTCAGCCACAACGTGCCGAGTACCGATTCAATCTGGCCCCCGTTCTACGCTTTCGGCTCCGACAGTTTTTCTATCGATCTGTCAGCGTTCAAAGGCAAGGGTGAACAGTTGTTCTCGTACTCGACGGATGCGCCTCGCACGTTGGGACGTGGCCGGTTCACAGTGGATGCGCAAGGCACGGTCAGTTTTTCTTTCGATCCGCAGTTCGACACAGACCGTTTCACTGGCTCCATCTCAGTGCCAGGGGAGCCCGCCTATGTAAATCCGGGGCAGTACACGCAATACAAGTTCAGCGTGACCGACGAGGCGACGGGTCAACTGCTCAGAGAAGGACAGTTCGAATCCGTGTATGGCCAGTTCGCGGGACAAATATCGCTATGGCAACTCCGCCCAACAGGGTCGCAGCCGTCCCCGCGAGTCCTGCAGATCCAGTATTCGACACCCAAGTTCACAATTCCGTATGCCGGCGGCGGCTCGGCGACGATGCGAGTTCTTTTCTACAAGGACGGAACGATCTCGTACTCGCAGTCGGCGGATCCTCTCAAGCGGCCCGTCACCTTGACCATCAAGGGACGCCAGGCCGTTGGCGCGTCTCTGACCTTTGCCGGCCGCGACATCGAATTGCCCGCCAGCAGCAGCGTCTACACACCGGCGACCGCTACGACGCCGGCCTATACGACCTTCACGTTCGATGCAGCCAGCTACGTCGGCACCAGCGGGATCTACAGCTACGACCTGCGTCCCTATGACGGCATGGGCCGCATCCTTCGGGATGAGGCGGGCGTGGAACTGACCCAGTCGGGCCGCATCGTCTTCGACGCAACGGGCGGCAAACCGCCGCAAGTCCAGCAGCTGATCACCGTCCTGTCCAACCAACCCAGTGTCACCATCAAACGCTTCCAATCCTTCAACGCCTTCGGCGACGTGGTGGAAGAACGCGACGAACGCGTGGCCGAGCGGATGCTTGCGGCCATCAACGACGACCGCAAGAGCAAGAGCCAATCCGCGCTGACTGCCCTGACCGCCGACCAACTCGCCAGCGCCAAGACCACGCTGCAATACAACACCCTGGGCCAGCTCATCGCCAAGCTCGACCCCGAAACCTTCGTCACCGCAGAAAACGGCTACCGCTACCGAGCCCGCCCCGAGACCCGTTTCGGCTACGACCTGCTGGGCCGGCACACCACCATGCTGGATGCCAATGGCAACTTGAGCCGCGTGCAATACCTGGCCGGCAGCCGCGGCGACGATGCCCTGGTCGTGAACGAATTCGACGCCGCCGGCGGCAATGCCGACGCGTACAACGCCACTGGCGGTGGCATCCGCACGAGCCAGTACGACATCTTCGGCGACGCCCGCAAGATCACCGACGCCGAGGGCGCCGTCACCGAGCGCAACTTCGACAGGCGCGGCCTGCTCACCACCGTTACTCGCAAGGGCGTGCAGCGCCTGGCCAATGCCACGACTGGTGCGCTCGACGCTGGCCGCGACCTCAGCGACAGCTACGCCTACGACGAACTCGGCCAGCGCCTGACCGCCACGAACGCGCTCAACATCACCACCCGCACCGACTACGACGCCCTGCAGCGCGTCGTGCAGACCGTCTCCGGCAGCGGCTTTATCACTGGCTATACCTACGAGCTGCGCCAGGCCGGCGCCACCGGCATCACCAGCGTGGCTGGCGCCGGCGGCGCGGCCACCATCACCGGCGGCTATGTGCGCACCACGCTGCAGGCCGACGGGCGCAGCCTCATCGACAAGGTCGACTACTTCGGCCACACCACCTGGCACCAGGACCTCAGCGGCGCGCAGTTCACCTACACCTTCAACAGCGCCGCCCAGCTCGTCAAGCAGACCAGCACCGTGCACACGGGCCAGAGCGCCGCGCAGAGCGTCGACTACACCTACTACGCCAACGGCTACATCCGCTCCTTCACCGACAACACGCAAGGCATCACCAGCGAGTACGCCTACGACAACGCCGGCAACCGCGTCGCCGAAGGCACTTTCAGCCTCGTCAACGGCACCAAGGCCACGGCCTACCAGAACGCCACCATCACCTACGACGAGCTCAACCGCATCTCGCGCGTGCGTGACGCCAACTTCTTCGACGTGGCCTACGAGTTCGACGCCGTCGGCAACCGCCGGCGCATCACCGCCACCTACTGGGACGGCCTGGCCGGGCTGCTGGGCGGGGGCACGCAGGACTACTGGTACGCCTACGACAAGCTCAACCGCTTCACGGTCAGCAAGGGACGCCTGGAAACTTCCGTCGGCGTGGCCACCACGGCGCGGGGCACGAGCGCAGGCGACACCGGCATCGTCATCAAGCGCGGCACCGAGGGCACGCTGCTGGGCTACGACAAGGTCAGCCAGCGCCGCTTGGCCACCTATAACGACCCTTACCTCGTCGCCGGCGCCCAAACCGTCAGCGAAACCTATACCTACAGCCAGGACGGCTACCTGCTGACCACCGCGCAAACCACCGCGTACATCAACGGTCTTGTTGCCACGCGCAAGGTCGATGACGTGGGCCGCACCACGCTGCTCACCGACATCTTCAACCATCAGTCCACCCAAAGCACCTACGACAACGACAACCGGCTGCTCACCCAGAGCTTCGTGGGCGACATCCGCAACCTCAGCGACACGAGCAAGAACTACACCGTTACCTACAGCTATTACAAGGACAAGACCGACGCCACGACCAGCCAGACGGGCACCGGGGCACTCGCCAGCGTCGTCCAGCAGCCTGCAGCCAACATTGCGAGTGCCTTTGCGACCACCACGACTTACAAGTACGACTACTGGGACGACGCCAAGCAGACCGTCATCACCAAGTACACGGCCAACCAAAACACGGCTAACACACTCAAGTACGACGTCAACGGCCATCTCAAGAGCAACACCGACGCCGGTACCGGCCAGACTCAGAGCTACCGCACCAACGCCAACGGCCAGGTGCTGCAGCGCACCAGCGGCTCGATGGCGCACTACTTCTACTACGCCGATGGCCACCGGATCGGCGACGTGGGCAACACGCCCGAAGACAAGCTGCGCGTGAGCTACGCCGAGCAACTGCACCGCAAGGGCTTCCCGGAGACCGCCGATCAGCGCCGCGAGCGGTACAAGCGCCCCAGCCCGGCCACCAGCGCCGACTTCGACCAGAACTACGAGCCCATCAACGACAGCTACCCCGGCAGCGCCGCCGGCAGCTACACCGTGCGCCAGGACGGCGAGACGCTGCGCACCATCGCGCAGTCGCTGTGGGGCGATTCCAGCCTCTGGTACGTCATCGCCGAGGCCAACGGCCTGCTGGGCGATGGCGCGCTCAAGGCCGGCCAGGTGCTGGTGATCCCCAACAAGGTCACCAACATCCACAACAACAGCCAGACCTGGCGGCCCTACAGCGCCGGCGAAGCTATCGGGGCGGTGGACCCGAACTGGTCCGAGGCCAATATGGCGGGGTTCAAGAAGCTGGGCGAGGATATCCAGCGCTCCATCGGCAGCGCCATGAACAACCTGGCCATGGGCAATTGGATGATGCAGATAACCGAGCAGGCGGCGTCAATGGCTTCGGCCAACTTGAACTTCTTCTATGCGATGAAGGGAATCGACGCTCGCCTGGATGCGGCCAAAAAGGAAAGCGAGAAATATTCCCTCGCGCCGCCGCCACCGCCACCGCCCTCGGGCAAAACCCGGCTGGGCAATCCGAGTGGTCCCCGCCTCAACATCCCAACGGGGGAGGGCTCAAGCCGATATAGCCTGCCTTCGGGATCTTCGGGCCTTGCGGTCAATCAGGGTGGGTTCTGGTCAAGCGCTCAAACCTTGACCAGTGGGTACAGCTTCTCGGCGTCGCTCGGTTTTCAGCTCGCCGGCTGGGGCAGCGATGTTGGCATCGGCGGGGCAAGTGTTGCGGCGCTGGAATGGCGGGGGACGGCGCAGAGCGCGCTTGGCAACGCGTTAGGCGACTCCATGGTGGCCAACGCGCAGTCCGACGTGAACTCGAGCAAGGCGCTAGATCAGTTTGACGCTGAGACCGCAAGACTTACGAGGTACCAGGAGGCCGCACCAGCCGCTGATGATGAAAGGGGTATGGCCTTCAGAAACGGTGTTCCTCCACGTGCGGGCATGAAGTTCACCGATTATGGATGGCAATACATTGACGGCAACGCGCCTGGCGGATATGGCGACCAAGCGGTGCTTGCCGCGAATCAAGCAGTGACCAAGCAGGTTGGTCCGGGCCAATTCAAGCATGTGATGCCTGACGGCCACACCGTCTATGACGCAAGCCCATACGCCCCACCGACCGAGGAAAGTCGCAGGGTGCGTGACCAGTTGCAGGAGCGCTATGAGGTAGAGCGCACGGCCGAGAACACAGCAGTTCGGGCGGCCACCTACTCACGATTCCAGTCCTTTGCCGAGGACATGGCGGCGCGCAAGGTGGCCTTACCTCTCCCTGAGAGCTTGCGAATGTCCAGCATGGAAAAGGCGCATCTTTTCTTGGATGGCGTCAACCTCCTTGCCGATGGTCCATTCGCTTTAGTCGGTGCCTTCGCCGGGATAGTCGATGCGGGCCTCTACTTCTACGAGGGCAAGAATTTCGATGCAGGGCTATCCCTTGCTGGAGCCGTTCCTCTGCTGGGCGCGACGTTCTCTGTTGGCCGTTCTGTTGTGCGCATGGGCGATGATTTGGCGAGTGGCCTTGTCGCTGCGCGCGTGACGGATCTAGGTCGAGAAGGGCACGCGCTCGTTCGCCATGGTGGCTCCGTGACAAATGAGCAGTTATTCACTCGAGCAGTTACTGGCGTAGCACCTGACGGATCAGTTGCGTTGGCGAGCAACGGGTTAGTCAGACTTCCACCCTCCTCATCGGCGTTTTACTCTGATCAATTGCTTGCCCAATCAGACCTATTGATTCGAAACAAGTACCTAGATCAAGCAATCGCGTTCATGCCGCCCGGCGCTACGCGGGTTGTTATTGAAGCGGTGGATACTGGTACAGTAGTTGGACGTGGATATGATCGTGTTATTTCCACCGTCGGCGGTGTTGGGCCGCTTCGCTACCATGACTCATTGACGCACGTGCAAGGCGTTTACGACTATCACGCGCAGTCCGGAACTTGGCTAACCATCACAATCTTTCCGGTGAGGAAATGACAGACTTTCTCTATATAGATCACGTGCTGGCGAGTTACTTTGCCGCAAGCACCGGCGCTTCGGATGCTGAGGCAGTTGCGCAACTGCGACAACATATGCTGTCTAGCCCATCGCTCGCGAGAGGCCTTTCGGAAGAGGTCAAGCGCGCATTCAGTGAGCACACGTATTCATGGCGAGCTGTGCTTGCAAAATGCGACGTGTTATGCGCAGAAGATGAGGGCGAGGCGAAAAAATATGCACAGCAGCTGTTCGCGGAAATATTTGCTCCTGCGTAGGGTTGCTCATTGTGGCAATTTAGGTGTTGGGTCCCATGTGATTGTGTTCCCCTTCGAAATCGGACCCTGTTCAAAGCAAAAGGCGTGATGCGCGAGCTTATTCTCAGCAGGCTCGCAAGAGGCTCGGGGTCAAAGAGGTTCGAGGTCAAGGTTCGCAATGTCCGCAAGGTTCACACAAGGTTCGCGCGAGGTTCGAGGTTACCCATTAGCCGCCCCCGTCAAGTGGCAAACCCGCGCCCCTGCACCGTAAGAGCGCACCTTTTCTCCTTCAAGACTGCATTCCCCGGCGTCGAACTCACCGCGCACTTGGTTCTCGCAGTATTGGCTGGGCCACAGCGCACCAGTCACCCATCAGGATCAAGGCCTTGAACTCAGCGTTTGAAGCGCCGAACTCGCCACCCTGGCGGCATTCACCGTCCCAGACAACCGTCTGTTCCCCAGCCCGTCCACTCATTGCGGGGCGCGACGGCCCCGCACAGGTCTTGTGGCTACGTGCCCGTGGTCGCCACGCGCGACACGCTCCAACCCCATCTGGCTCACGCTGCGGGCGTTGCGAACTCCTTCCACTCCAGGGTGGGATCGACGCGGGCAGTGACCTGCAACCGGCCAGCCGTGCCAAGGCAACAGAGAAAAATCCGCACAACCCCAGAGCTCAGCCAAGCGCTGTGACGTCAGGGCAGTGCGCCGTCCACCCAGGCGCCCAGTTGCGCAGCCGTCATCGCACCGCTCTGCCGCCCAACCTCACGGCCGCCAACGAACAGAACGGTTGTCGGGATGCTGCGGATCTGCAGGCTGGCGCTGGTGCGCTGCGCTGCATCGCTGTTCACCTTGACGAAGCGGATTTCCGGCCGGGTGGCGGCGAGTTGCTCGAAGTGCGGGGCATAGGAGCGGCAGGGTCCGCACCAGGCGGCCCAGAAATCCACCAGCACCGGCGCCTCGGTGCCCTGAAGGTAGGGGCCGAGGTCAGCGTCGCCCAGGGCTACGGGCTTGCGCGGCGCAACGGGCCCGCCGCAACGCCCGCAGGTGGGATCGTCGGCCAGGCGTTCGTCGGGCACGCGGTTGCGGGTTCCACACTGGGGGCAGACGAGCAGCATGGGGTGAATTTAGTCCACGGGACTGGGTGCGGCTGCGTGCGCGCCGCCGCATGCCCGCGTAGGCCTCGCCTGACAGCGGAGGCTCAGTGGCGTTCGACGCTCGCTTGACGTCTATTTGACGATCAACACCGGCGTTTCGATATGCGACAGCACCTTCTGCGCCTCGCTGCCCAGCAGCAGCGCCGCGAAGCCCTTGCGGCCGTGCGAGGCCATGACGATGAGGTCCACGTTCTCGGCCTTGGCGTGGTCGACGATGGCTTCCCAGGCGTGCAGGGCTTCGGTGGTGTGCCCACGGCAGGACAGGCCCTGTGCCGCTGCCGCCGCGCTGACGGCCTCGACGCGCTGGGTGGCGACGCGCAGTTGCGCGTCGATGAACTCCTGCGGCGGCACGGGCTGGATCTCGGAGACGGCGCTGTACGGGAAGGGCTCCATGACGCTGAGCGTCAACAGCTGGGCGCCGTGAATCTTGGCGAGCTGGATGGCGGTGTCCACCGCGTGGGCGGTGATGTCGGAGCCGTCAGTGGGGACGAGGATGCGCTTGAACATTCGGTCCTCCAGTCGTTACGAAGAACCACAGTGTGGCCGATCAGGCGCCGGAATGCTTGTCGGAGATCAACGCTTTGCTCCTCCCCTGGCCTAACCTTTGGCGATAGGGCGGGCCGGGTCTGACGACCATTCGCTCCAGGAGCCGGGGTAGAGCAGGCTCTCATTCGATTCATCCAGGCCGGCAACGGCCATGGCCAACAGGTTGTGACAGGCGGTGACACCAGAGCCGCATTGCTGGACCACCGCGCTGGCACTGTGCGGTGCCAGCAAGGGCTGGAATTCGGCACGCAACTGGGCAGCAGGCTTGAAGCGGCCGTCGGCGCCGAGGTTGTCCTTGAAAAAGCGGTTGCTGGCGCCGGGGATGTGCCCGGCGGCCTTGTCCAGCGGCTCGACCTCGCCACGGAAGCGCTCGGCGGCGCGGGCATCGATGAGGCGCACGTTGCCGAGCTTCTTGAGCAGGGTGGCGGCGTCGATCTGGCCGACCAGCGGCTGGCCGGGTTGCCAGTCGGTCGGCGTGGCAGTTGGCACATCCGCCGTCATTTCGCCGTCCCAGGCGCCGTCCAGCACGGCCACCTCGGCGTGGCCCAGCCAGCGCAGCATCCACCAGATGTGGGCGGCGTAGGGGCCGCCCTGGCGGTCATAGGCGACGACCTGGCGGCCGGCGGCAAGACCGAGGCGGCGCATCAGCGCGGCGAAGGCCTCGCGCTCAGGCAGCGGGTGGCGGCCGCGGAAAGACCCGTCGGGGCCGGTCTTGTCGCCGCAGAGGTCGCGGTCCAGGTGCAGGTAAAAGGCGCCGGGGATGTGGCCGGCCGCATAGGCGCGCTCGCCGGCGTCGGTGTCGGCGAGGTCGAAGCTGCCTTCGAGGATCAGCGGCGGCTCGGGGGATTGAAGCAGCGCGCGCAGCTCGGCGGGGGTGATCAGCGTGGTGTAGGTCATGACTCGGCGGGGTTGAACTGGCTGTCCTTTGGCGGCGGGGCGACCTTGGAGCGCAGCAGCGTGGCCGCAAGGCCGGCGCCGATGATGAGCAGCATGCCGAAGGTGGCGTGCCAGGTCAGCGGGTCCTTGAACAGCAGCATGCCGTAGATGAAGGAGAAGACGATGCCCAGGTATTGCAGGCAGGCATTCACCAACGGGCGGCCGATGGAGTAGGCGCGTGTCAGGCAGACCTGTGCGGTCGTAGCCAGCACGCCGACGGCGAGGAGCAGAAACGCGCCCCACAGCGTGTGGCTTTGCAGGCCGCCCTGGGTCACGGCCGTGATGACGGCGCCGGCCACGCAGCCGCCGACCGAGAAATAGAAGACGACGCGCAACTCGGGCTCGCCGACGCGGCCCAAGGCCGTGACCTGCAGATAGGCCATCGCGGCGATCATGCCCGACAGCAGGCCGGCCAGGCCGTACCAGAGCTGCTGCTGGTCCAGCGTCGGGCGCAGGATCAGCGCGACGCCGACAAAGCCCAGCAGCACCGAAGCCATCAGCCGCCAGTCCAGCCGCTGGGCACCCATCAGCACGGCGCCGCCGAGCAGGAAGAGGGCCATCCACACCGAGGACATGTAGTTCAGCGTCATCGCCGTGGCCAGCGGCAGGTGGCTGATGGCGTAGAACCACAGGCACAGCGAGGTGACGCCGGAGATGCTGCGCCACAGGTGCATGCCGGGCAGGCGGGTCTTGAGACTCAAGCCCTGGCGGTGCGACAGCAGGGCCATCATCACGGAGCCGACCAGGCCGCGGTACATGACGATCTCGCTGGCCGCGTAGAACTCGCTGGCCAGCTTGACGCAGACGCCCATGGTGGCGAACAACAGCGTCGCCGCGACCATGAGCACCGAGGCGGGCATCAGGCGCTGGCGGCCGGGTCCATGCCCATTTGCCCGCGAAACCATTCATGGAAGTGCTGCATGCCGTCTTCCATCGGGCTTTGATAGGGGCCGGTCTCGTTGTCGCCACGCATCATCAGCGCCTTGCGGCCGGCGTCCATGCGCTCGGCGATCTCGTCGTCTTCCACGCAGGTTTCCATGTAGGCCGCCTGGTGGGCCTCGACGAAGTCGCGCTCGAAAGCGGCGATCTCCTCGGGATAGTAGAACTCGACGAGGTTGACGGTCTTCTGCGGCGACACCGGGTGCAGCGTCGACACGACCAGCACATGCGGGTACCACTCCACCATGATGTGCGGGTAGTAGGTCAGCCAGATCGCGCCGGCTTCCGGTGGGCGGCCCTCGCGGAACTTCAGCAGTTGGTCGTGCCAGCGCTGGTAGACCGGCGAGCCGGGGCGCTCCAGTTCCTTGTGCACGCCGACGGTCTGCACCGAGTGGTGCTTGCCGAACTCCCAAGCCAGGTCGTCGCAGCTGACAAAGCCGCCCAGGCCGGGGTGGAAGGGGCCGACGTGGTAGTCCTCGAGGTAGACCTCGATGAAGGTCTTCCAGTTGTAGTTGCACTCGTGGACCTGGACCTTGTCGAGCACATAGCCGGAGAAGTCCAGCTGGGCGCGCGGGCCCAGCTTGGCCAGCTCGGCCGCCACGTCATGGCCGTTGTCCTCGAACAGCAGGCCGTTCCACTCCCGCAGCTTGTAGCGGTTCAGGTTCAGGCAGGGGTCTTCGGCAAAGTGAGGCGCGCCGATCAACTCGCCCTGATGTGAATATGTCCAGCGGTGCAGCGGGCAGACGATATTGGCCTGGGTGTTGCCGCGACCCTTGAGCATCAGCGCCTGGCGGTGGCGGCAGACGTTGGAGATCAGCTCGATACCCTGGCTGGAGCGCACCAGCGCCCGGCCTTCGCCCTCCTGCGGCAGGGCGTAGTGGTCACCGATTTCGGGGACGGCCAGTGCATGGCCGACGTAGCGGGGCCCTCGCTGGAAGATGCTGGCCTGCTCGCGCTGGAACAGATCGGGGTCGAAATAGGCGCTCACCGGGAGCTGGGTCTGGCTGCGTTTGAGCGCCGAGACGGGAAGACTCAGGTCGGACATGATCCAGGCGGGTCTTTCAGGCGGGTAGAGGTGCTGCGTCCCTCCGGCGCATCTCGGCGGTGCCGAGTCGGCCAGGTTGCTAGGTGTGGAAAGGGGTTCGAAGCCACGCGCGTGCGCGCTCGAGCGAGAGGTCCGGGATTCTACGCATGCCCGCGTCCTCCGTCCGACGGTTACGTCCGCATGCACCAAGCTGAGGAAACCCGCTGACTACAATTGCCGTTTCGCGTTTTGAAATGACCAAGTCCTCTCCCCGCACCAAGGCCGCCACGAGCGACGGCGATGCCGACCTCAGCTACGAGCAGGCGCTCGACGAGCTGGAACGGATGGTGGCGGCCATGGAGGGGCAACAGCTGCCGTTGGACCAGCTTTTGCACAGCTACAAGCGTGGCGCCGAGTTGCTGGCGCTGTGCCGCGGGCGGCTGCAGGCGGTGGAACAGCAGGTCAAGCTGCTGGACGGCGCCGAACTGAAGGCCTGGGAGGGCCCCGAATCTTGAATGCACAGGACTTTGACCGCTGGGTGCAGGCGTCTTTGAACGCCTTCGAAGCGGCGCTGGATGATCTCGTGCCCGCCACCGCACCGGCTGGCCTTGGCGAGGCGATGCGCTATGCAGTATTGGGTGGTGGCAAGCGGCTGCGCCCCTTGCTCGTGCTGGCAAGCTGCGCGGCCGTGGGCGGCGACAGCTTTGCGGCGATGCGCGCGGCCTGCTCGGTCGAACTGATCCACGCCTATTCGTTGGTGCATGACGACATGCCCTGCATGGACAACGACGTCATGCGCCGCGGCAAACCGACGACGCATGTGGCGTTCGGCGAAGCCCAGGCCATGCTGGCCGGCGACGCGATGCAAGCGCTGGCCTTCGAAGTGCTGACGCCCGACACGGGCATCGCCCCGGCCCTGCAAGCGCGGCTGTGTGCGCTGCTGGCCCGCTCGGCCGGCCACGACGGCATGGCCGGCGGCCAGGCGATCGACCTGGCCAGCATTGGCAAGCAGTTGGACGAAACCACGCTGCGCGACATGCATCGACGCAAGACCGGTGTGCTGCTGCAGGCCAGCGTTCTGATGGGCGCGGCCTGCGGGTCGGTGTCGACGCAGGCGACCCAGTCGCTGTCCGACTACGGCGCTGCGCTCGGCCTGGCCTTCCAGGTTGTCGACGACATCCTCGACGTGACCCAGGATTCCGAAGTGCTGGGCAAGACGGCCGGCAAGGACCAGGATGCCAACAAGCCCACCTACGTCAGCGTGCTCGGCCTGAACGCAGCACGCGCCCTGGCTCAAGCGCTGCGCGCCGAAGCCAAGGCGGCCCTGGCCGCCAGCGGCCTGGCCGATGTGAGCCACCTCAGCCTGCTGGCCGACTCCGTTGTAGAGCGGGACAACTAAAGAGGACCGCCATGGAATACACGCTGCTCAAAGGCATCGACAGCCCGGCCGACCTGCGCCGCCTGCCGCGCACCGAACTGCGCAAGCTGGCCGACGAGGTGCGCGCCTTCGTGCTGGAGAGCGTCTCCAAGACTGGCGGCCACCTCGGCTCCAACCTTGGCACGGTCGAGCTGACCGTGGCCCTGCATTACGTGTTCAACACACCGGACGACCGGCTGGTGTGGGACGTGGGCCACCAGACCTATCCGCACAAGGTGCTGACCGGCCGGCGTGACCGCATGCCGGGCCTGCGCCAGATCGGTGGCATCAGCGGCTTCCCGCGCCGTGACGAGAGCGAGTACGACACCTTTGGCACCGGCCATTCGTCGACCAGCATCTCCGCGGCCCACGGCATGGCCATGGCCTTCAAGCTCAAGGGCGAAGACCGCCGGGCCGTGGCCATCATTGGCGATGGCTCCATGACAGCCGGTATGGCCTTCGAGGCGCTGAACAACGCCGGCGTGGCGCACGGCGGCCTGATGGGCGACCTGCTCGTCATCCTGAACGACAACGACATGTCTATCAGCCCGCCGGTCGGTGCGCTGAACAAATACCTGGCGCGGCTGATGAGCGGCAGCTTCTACGCCGCCGCCCGCGAGAGCGCCAAGAGCGTGCTGAAGAACACGCCGCTCTACGAGTTCGCGCGCAAATTCGAGGAGCACACCAAGGGCATGGTCGTGCCGGGCACGATCTTCGAGGAATTCGGCTTCAACTACGTCGGCCCCATCGACGGCCACGACCTCGACTCGCTGATCCCGACGCTGGAGAACCTGCGCGAGAAACGGGGCCCGCAGTTCCTGCACATCGTCACCAAAAAGGGTGCGGGCTACAAGCTGGCCGAGAACGACCCGGTCAAGTACCACGCGGCCTCCGGCAAGTTCGACCCCGCCGTGGGCTTCGTCAAGCCGGCCACGCCGCCCAAGCTAACCTTCACCCAGGTCTTTGGCGACTGGCTGTGCGATATGGCCGAAGCCGACCCGCGGCTGGTCGGCATCACGCCTGCGATGCGCGAGGGTTCGGGCATGGTCGAGTTCCACAAGCGCTTCCCGCAGCGCTATCACGACGTCGGCATTGCCGAGCAGCACTCGGTCACCTTCGCCGCTGGCCTGGCCTGCGAGGGCATCAAGCCCGTTGTC
Organism: Pelomonas sp. Root1217; assembly: GCF_001425705.1. GTDB lineage: Bacteria > Pseudomonadota > Gammaproteobacteria > Burkholderiales > Burkholderiaceae_C > Pelomonas. The sequence continues at coordinate 415,034 of NZ_LMDC01000001.1, forward strand.
GCGATCTACTCGACCTTCCTGCAGCGCGCCTATGACCAGCTGATCCATGACGTCGCCATCCAGAACCTGCCCGTGCTGTTCGCGCTGGACCGCGCCGGCCTGGTGGGTGCTGACGGCGCCACGCATGCTGGCAACTACGACATCGCCTACACGCGCTGCATCCCCAACATGGCCGTGCTGACGCCGGCCGATGAGGACGAATGCCGCCAGTCGCTGTACACCGGCTTCATGCACGACGGGCCGGTGACGGTGCGCTACCCGCGTGGCGCAGGAGCAGGCATCACGCCCGTCAAGGCGATGACGGCCCAGCCCTGGGGCAAGGGCGAAGTGCGTCGGCACGGCCAGCGCATTGCGATCCTGGCCTTCGGCACGCTGCTTTATCCGGCGCTGGAAGCCGCGGAACGGCTGGACGCGACAGTGGCCAATATGCGCTTCGTGAAGCCGCTGGATGCTGAGCTCGTCGCCGAACTGGCGCGCTCGCATGACGCCATCGTCACCCTTGAAGACGGCTGCATCATGGGCGGCGCAGGCAGCGCCGTCACCGAGGCGCTGAACGCTGCCGGCCTGAATGTGCCGGTGCTGCAGCTCGGCCTGCCCGATGAGTTCGTCGAGCATGGCGACCCGGCCAAGCTGATGAGCCTGTGCGGCCTGGACGCTGCCGGCATCGAGGCCAGCATCGTCAAGCGTTTCGGGACAAAGCCGACGGTCGTGCGCGCCGCAGCGCGCTGAGCAGGGCATCGACCAGCGGCTGCGCGGGCCGATGCAGCGGAATCAAGGCGCTGACGCGGTAGGGAATCGACACCGCCAGCGGTCGCACGACCAAGCCTGAGTCGGCGCAGGCGGCCGCGGTCAGCGGATTGACGATGGCGGTGCCCAGCCCCGAGCGGACCAGCTCGCAGACGGCCACTGCGCTGTGCGTCTGCACGCGCAAGCGGCGCTGGATGCCTGCCGCGTCAAAGCGCGCATCGATCTCCCGCCGGTAGGGGTCGTCCTCGGCGAGGCTGATGAAGTCCTGGCCCTCGAAATCCTTCAGCGCCAACCGCTTGCGCGAGGCGAGCGCGTGGTCGGCTGGCAGCACGGCCACTTCGTCCGCTTCCAGCACCGGCTCGACGCGCACGCCAGGCAAGGGCGTCGCCTGCTCGGCCAGGCCGAGGTCGAAGCGTTGCTCGCTGATCCACGCATCCAGCAGCGGCGGCTCGGCCGGCGTGATGTTGATGCGTGCACCGGGGTGCCCAGCCAGCAGCACGGCAAGCGCGCCGGGCAGCAAGGCGTGGCTGAGGGCGGGCAGGCTCAGCACGGTCAGTTCGGCATCTTCGTCTCGCCCGAGGGCCTCGGCCCGCTCAATCACGCGGGCCAGGCCCTGGAAGCTGCGCTCTACTTCGTCGAACAGGACCCGCGCTCTCGCCGTGGCCTTGAGCCGGCCGTGCTCGCGCTCGAACAGGGCATAGCCCAGCAACTGCTCCAGCCGCGCGAGGTCGCGGCTTAGCGTCGGTTGTGAAGTGTGCAGCAGCGAGGCGGCGCCGGTGACGCTGCCGGCGGTCATGACGGCGCGGAAGACCTCGATGTGACGGTGCTGGATATCCATATCAGGAATGAATTGTCGCTGCACAAATTTCAATTTGATTGAATGGATGGCCGCGGGCATGCTTCGATCCATGACAAAGCCCCTGCCTGCCGCCCTGAACCCCGCCCGCCTGCAAGCTCTCGCCGCCGAGCACGGCACGCCGCTGTGGGTCTACGACGCAGCCACCATCCGCGAGCGCGCCGCGTCGCTGCAGCGGTTCGACGTCGTGCGTTTCGCGCAGAAGGCCTGCTCCAACATTCACATCCTGAAGCTGCTGCGCAAGGCCGGCGTCAAGGTCGACTCGGTGTCTCGCGGCGAGATCCTGCGAGCCTTGGCCGCTGGATACACCACCGGCGGCGATGACATCGTCTTCACCGCCGACCTGCTCGACCACGCGACGCTGGCCACCGTCATCGAGCACCGCATTCCCGTCAACGCCGGCTCCATCGACATGCTCGATCAGCTCGGCGCCGCGTCACCCGGCCATGCCGTCTGGCTGCGCATCAACCCGGGCTTCGGCCACGGCCACAGCCACAAGACCAACACCGGTGGCGAGCACAGCAAGCATGGCATCTGGCATGCCGATCTGGGCGCCGCGCTGGCGGCCATCCGCCGCCATGGGCTCAAGCTGGTCGGCCTGCACATGCACATTGGTTCGGGCGTGGACTACGAGCATCTGGCCCAGGTCGGCCAGGCCATGGTGGGCCTGGTGCGCGAAACGGTCGCGGCCGGCCACGACCTGCACGCGATTTCGGCCGGCGGTGGCCTGTCGATTCCCTACCGCGATGGCGATGCGCGCATCGACGTGGCTCACTACTTCGGGCTGTGGGATGCCGCCCGGCGTGAGGCTGAAGGCGTCGTGGGTCACGCACTGAAGTTGGAGATCGAGCCTGGCCGCTACCTCGTCGCCGAAAGCGCCGTGCTGCTGGCCGAGGTGAGGGCGGTCAAGAACTCGGGCGCCAACCGTTTCGTGCTCGTGGACGCCGGCTTCAACGAATTGATGCGCCCGGCCATGTATGGCGCCTTCCATGCCATGAGCGTGATCGGCGCCAGCGGCCCCGAGCAACCCACCGTCGTGGCCGGCCCGTTGTGCGAGTCGGGCGACGTGTTCACCCAGGGCCCCGGCGGCGAGGTGCTGACCCGCGACCTGCCGGCGGCCAGCGTTGGCGACCTGCTTGTCATCCACGACGCGGGTGCCTACGGCGCGTCCATGTCCAGCAACTACAACAGCCGCCCGCTCGCAGCCGAGGTGCTGGTGGACGGCGATGCCGGTCGGCTGATCCGTCGCCGGCAGACGGTGGAGGAATTGCTGGCGCTGGAAATCTGACACGGATACCGCCTGCCAACGGCTGAAGCCGTTAGCCCAAAGTCCGGAGATCATCCGGCCATGAAGCTCGTTCCGATCCAACAGGTTGGCGGCCATATCAAGGCCGGTTCGCCTCTGCCGTTTGGGGTACGTGATGGCGAGGGCAAGCTGCTGCTGGCCAGGGGCCAGCCGGTACCCAGCGAGCAGATGCGCGAGGCGCTGCTGAACCGCGGCGTGTTTGTCGATATGGAGGAAGTGCGCGATGCGTCGGCCCGCGGCCATGAGGGCGGCGCGGGCGGCGAGGACTTCTTCGCGCGCTGGGAGGCCCTGCAGACGCGGTTGTCCGTGCTGCTGCGTGCGCCGCAGGAAACCCTCTTCCTCCCGCGCGTCAAGGAATGCGCCGCCCAACTCCTCGTGTGGGCCGAGCGCTTCCCGGATCAGTTGCTCTTTGTCGTCGTCCAGCACGACCACAGCCGCCATGAGGTCTATGGCCTGGCGCATCTGCTGCACACGGCCACCGTCGGCGCGTTGCTGGCGCGGCGCCTGGCTTGGACGCCGGAGCGCCAGAAGAGCCTCGTCGGCGCCGCGCTGACGATGAATCTGTCCATCATCGACCTGCAGGGGCGCCTGGCCTCGCGCGGCGGCAAGCTGGCGCCGCCTCAACGCGCGGCCATCGACCGCCACCCGGACGAAGCCGTGGCCTGGCTGCGCAACGCCGGCCTGGATGACGCCGAGTGGCTGGCTGCGGTGGCCCAGCACCATGAGCAGCCGGGCGGTGGCGGCTACCCGCAAGGCTTGGTCGAACCCGACGAGACGGCCCAGTTGCTGCGCCTCGTCGACATCTTCCTGGCCAAGCTCGCCAGCCGGGGAGGGCGAGCCGGGCTGCCAGCGCCGCAGGCGGCCAAGTCGCTCTACACCGGCAGCAACGGCCATCCGTTTGCTGCGCTGCTGGTCAAGGAGGTCGGCATGTTCCCGCCCGGCACGCTGGTCAAGCTGGCCAGCGGCGAGATCGCCGTGGTGGTGCGCCGCGGTACATCAGGCAACACTCCCATCGTCAGCGCCGTTATGAATCGTCATGGGGATGCCTTAGGCTCTCCTGTCAGGCGTGATACGGCGTTGGCCGAGCATGCGATTACGGGCTTGGTGGCCGCGCAGGTGCTGCGTGTGAAGCTCAGTCCGCATCACCTCTACGACCGCCGCTACGAGGCCTGAGGATCTGGCTTCATAGGCTGGGTCAATGATGCTGATTTGATAAATGTTTTCTACTGAAAACCTCGATTCGATATAGTTCTAGCCATCCCATCAACCAGCCCCCACGGAGCCTTCGAATGTCCCTGATCAACACCCAAGTCCAGCCCTTCAAGACCGAAGCCTTTCACAACGGCAAGTTCATCACCGTTAGCGACGAGACGCTGAAGGGCAAGTGGTCTGTGCTGATCTTCATGCCGGCCGCCTTCACCTTCAACTGCCCGACCGAAGTTGAAGACGCGGCCGACAACTACGCCGAATTCCAGAAGATGGGCGCCGAGGTCTACATCGTCACGACCGACACGCACTTCTCGCACAAGGTGTGGCACGAAACCTCGCCGGCCGTCGGCAAGGCCAAGTTCCCGCTGGTGGGCGACCCGACCCACACGCTGACCAACGCCTTCGGCGTGCACATCCCCGAAGAAGGCCTGGCGCTGCGCGGCACCTTCGTGATCAATCCGGACGGCGTCATCAAGACCGCCGAGATCCACTCCAACGAGATCGCCCGCGACGTCAAGGAAACGTTGCGCAAGCTCAAGGCTGCCCAGTACACCGCCGCCCACCCGGGTGAAGTCTGCCCGGCCAAGTGGAACGAAGGCGCCAAGACCATCGCACCGTCGCTGGATCTGGTCGGCAAGATCTAAGCTCGTCACGTGACGAATACCAGGAACCCGGGAGGGTTCCTGCCTTCCGCAGAGCCTCACAGGTTCTGCTGAAAGGGCCTCCGGCACCGGGGACCCTTTCAGCAGTGGCCCGCCTCGCCACGCCTCACTGAAAGGACCTCACCATGTTGGACGCCGCACTGAAGACCCAGCTCCAGGGCTACCTGGACCACGTCAAGCTCCCGTTCGAAATCATTGCCTCGCTGGACAACTCTGCGTCGAGCGACGAGATGCGCGAGCTGCTCGAAGAGATCGCCGGCATGAACGACAAGATTTCGTTCCGCGCCGATGGCGTCGACACGCGCACGCCGTCCTTCCTGCTGCGGCGCACCGGTACCGAGCAAAGCCTGCGTTTCGCGGCCATCCCGCTGGGCCATGAGTTCACGTCGCTGGTGCTGGCCCTGCTGTGGACCGGCGGCCATCCGCCCAAGGTCGAGCAGGCCCAGATCGATGCCGTGAAGGCGCTGGACAGGGACCTCGACTTCGAGATCTACATGAGCCTGACCTGCCATAACTGCCCGGACGTCGTGCAGGCGCTGTCGCTGATGTCCATCGTCAACCCGCGCATCCGCACCACCATCATCGATGGTGGCCTGTTCCAGAGCGAGGTCGAAGGGCGCGACATCATGGCGGTGCCGGCCGTCTGGCTGAACGGCCAGCCGTTCGCCTCGGGCCGCATGTCGCTCGAAGAGATCGTCGCCAAGCTCGACACCGGCGCTGCCGTGCGCGATGCGAAGAAGCTCGATGCCGAGGCCCCCTACGACATGCTGATCATCGGCGGCGGCCCGGCCGGCGCCGCTGCGGCCGTCTACGCCGCGCGCAAGGGCATCCGTACCGGCGTCGCGGCCGAGCGCTTTGGCGGCCAGGTCAACGACACGCTGGGCATCGAGAACTACATCTCCGTCTCGGTGACCGACGGCCCGAAGTTCGCGGCCGCGCTGGAAGGCCATGTCAAGGACTACCAGGTCGACATCCACAACCTGCAGCGCGCCGAGAAGCTGACGCCGGCCGCGCAGCCGGGCGGCTTCGTCGAGGTGGAACTGGCCAACGGCGCCAAGCTCAAGGGCAAGACCGTCATCCTGTCGACCGGTGCGCGCTGGCGCAATGTCGGCGTGCCCGGCGAGGCCGAGTACAAGAACAAGGGCGTGGCCTACTGCCCGCACTGCGACGGCCCGCTGTTCAAGGGCAAGCCCGTGGCGGTCATCGGTGGCGGCAATTCCGGCGTCGAGGCGGCCATCGACCTGGCAGGCATCGTCAAGCATGTGACGCTGATCGAGTTCGGCGCCGAACTGCGTGCCGACGCGGTGCTGGTCAAGAAGCTGCAGAGCCTGCCCAACGTCACCATCATCGTCAACGCGCAGACGACCGAGTTCACGGGTGGCAGCAATGGCAAGCTCGACGGCCTGAACTACACCGACCGCATCAGCGGCGAGAGTAAGCGCGTCGAAGTCGACGGCTGCTTCGTGCAGATTGGCCTGGTGCCCAACACCGAGTGGCTGCGCGGCACGCTGGAGCTCAGCAAGCACGGCGAGATCATTGTGGACGCCAAGGGCGCCACCTCGCTGCCCGGCGTATTCGCGGCGGGCGACGTGACGACCGTGCCCTTCAAGCAGATCATCATCGCCGCCGGTGATGGTGCGAAGGCGGCGTTGGGGGCCTTTGACTTCCTGATGCGGAGCTGACGCCGGTCCGCCTAGACTGCGCTCACAGCGCCCGCCAAGCGGCGCACAGGGAGAGCGGATGAGACTCGCATTGCTGATCGCGCAGCTGGCGCTGTGTTGCGTCGCGCTAGGTATGTTGTGGCTGATGTGGCAGCGCGAGCGCCGCACGAAAAGGCTGCAGGATGCGTTGTTGAACGAGCTGCTGCCGGGGCTGGCGCCCCAGCATCGCTGGTTTCGCATCAACCTGGCGCGGGCGCCGTTCTTTGCCCGGCGGATGCGCGTCGCCGGTTTCGAGGCCAAGGGCCTGTTGATCGACCAGGGCGAGCAACTGCGCATCGTGGCCGTGCAGCCGGACGGGCAGCGCCTGGAACGGCTGCTGCCCAAGACAGCACAGACCATCCGCTGGAAGGGCAACGTCGGCCTGCGCTCCGCCAATCTGCATTGGCTGGAGATGGGAAGCGGCTCCGACGCTTTCCTGGTTACGGCGGACACCGGCCTGAATGCGATGCCCTCGCGCGAGGCGACTGCCGACCTCATGCGCACGCTGTTGCCGCGGCAACCCCTCGATGCGTCAGCGCTCAGCGACTTCGCGTTGGAGAGGCACCCGGCGACGCTTGCCCTCGTCGTGGTCTGCCTGGCGCTGTTGGTGCTCGCCCTCATCGACATCACGCTCAGCTCGCATCAACTGCTTCAGCCGCGCAGCCTTTACGCCATCGGTTTGCTGGCTGCGCCTGCCGGACTGTTGATCTACCCGCTGCTGGTACGGCACAAGGTGCCGGGCAGAGAGGCAACGGCGCTCAGCGGCTTGCTGGCCGTCGCGTTGAGCATCGCAACTCCAGCGGCTGTCTTGCGGCTGGATCAATGGCTGTCGGACGGGGCTGTCGCCACACCCTACCGCCTCGTCCGCGGCGCTCACCTCCAGCCCGTCGAGTCCGGTCCGCCGGAGGTGACGCTATCCAACGTGAGTGAGTACTGGAACCAGTTCGAGCCCGGGTCCATCCACAACCTCGATATCGTCCATGGCCCCCTGGGCCTGTGGCAGTTGGACCGCAGCCGCCTCAACGCGATCACGCGGGACTGGTATCGCCGCGAGGACGGCGCCACGCCAGCCGCAAGCCATCCAGCGAGTACAGCGCCAGCGCCGCCCAGATGAAGCCGAAAGCGATCAGACGGCTCGCGCTCATCGGTTCGTGGAACAGGAACACGCCCAGCAGGAATTGCAGCGACGGCGACACGTACTGGACGACGCCCAGCGTCGCCAGCGAGAGGCGCCGTGCGCCCGCCGCGAACAGCAGCAGGCTGCCGGCCGTCACCGGGCCGGTGCCGATCAGCCAGGCCCAGTCCACCGCCGTCTGCCCGGCCATGCTGCCGTCCTGCGACCACCAGATCAGGCCGGCGGCGGCCAGCGGCGCCAGGATCAGCGTTTCCAGCGTCAGCCCCTCGATGGCACCGAGCGCCGCCGTCTTGCGCATCAGGCCATAGAGGCCGAAGCTGACTGCCAGCACCAGGGCCACCCAGGGCAGCTTGCCGCCTGCCACCGTCAGCCACAGCACGCCAAAGGCCGCCAGCCCCACGGCCAGCCATTGCACCGGGCGCGGGCGCTCGTGCAGCACGGCGAATCCCAGCGCCACATTGACCAGCGGGTTGATGAAATAGCCCAGGCTGGCGTCGATGACATGGCCATGCCCGACAGCCCAGACATAGGTCAGCCAGTTGATGGCGATCAGCGTGGCCGACAGTGCAAAGCGCCGCCAGGTCGCCGCGCTGACGTCCTTCAGCCAGGACAGATTGCGCGTCACCAGCAGCACGACGGCCACGAAGGCCAGCGACCACAACGTGCGGTGGGCCACGATCTGCAGCGCGGGTATGGAAGCGATCTGGCGGAAGTAGAGCGGGAACAACCCCCAGCTCAGATAGGCGCCGAGGGCGAAGAGGACACCGGAATTCATCGGCCGCATTCTGGCCGTGCGGGTAAGCCCGGGGATATTTGAGGGGTACGGCGTCGTCGAATCCGATGGCCGTCGTTCGTCGTCTGCCATGGCCCTTGTCGAATTCACCCCTCAGTTGCGCCGCTTTGTGGACGCGCCTTCCTGCCAATGCGAAGCGTCCACGCTGCGCGAAGCGTTGGATGCCGCGTTTGCCGAGCAGCCCCGGCTGCGGGGTTACATCCTCGACGAGCAGGGCCATCTGCGCGTCAACGTGGTCGTCTTCATCGACGGCCAGCGTGCGCGTGACCTGCGGACCTTGAGCGACCCGCTGCGGGTCGACAGCCGCATCCACGTCCTGCAAGCACTCTCGGGAGGCTGACACCATGACTTCACACGACCGCGCCTGGGCCGCGACCCGCAAAGGCCTTTTCGAGCTGCGCCACCGTGGCAGCACCTGGCACATCGAGAACCTCAGCTTCGTGGCCGACCCGGTCACCATGCTGCTGCCGCCCGACGACTCGGGCCGCATGCTGGCCGGCCTCAACCTCGGCCACTTCGGCGCCAAGCTGCAGGCCAGCGACGACGCCGGCAGGACGTGGAAGGAAGTGGCGGCACCGAGCTTCCCGCCCCAGCCCGAGGGCGCTGAAGGGCCGGCCTGGAAGCTCGACCACGTGTTTTCGCTGGAGCGTTCGGGCGACGCGATCTGGTGCGGTACCGTGCCGGGCGGCCTCTTCGTCAGCCGCGACCGCGGCGAGTCCTGGCAGCTGGACGAGACGCTGTGGAACGATCCGCGCCGCCTGCAGTGGATGGGCGGCGGCAACCCGGCGCCGGCCCTGCATTCCATCTGCCCCCATCCCGCCAAGCCGGAGGAGCTGCTGGTGGGCGTGTCCTGCGGCGGTGCCTGGCGCACCACCGACGGCGGCCAGACCTGGGGACTGCGGGCCAAGGGCATGCGGGCCGACTTCATGCCGCCGGAACTCGCCGGCGACGAGAACTCCCAGGACCCGCACCTCATCGCCCGCTGCCGCGGCGAACCCGACGTGCTCTGGTGCCAGCACCACTGCGGCATCTTCCGCAGCAGCGACAACGGCGCAACCTGGGAAGAGCTGCAGGCGCAGCCCTCGAGCTTCGGTTTCGCGGTTGCCGCTCATCCGGCGGATGGGCAGACGGCCTGGTTCGTGCCCGCCATCAAGGACGAACGCCGCATCCCGGTTGACGGAGCTTTGTGCGTGACCCGCACGCGCGACGGCGGCAAGAGCTTCGACATCCTGCGCACCGGCCTGCCCCAGCAGCACTGCTACGACCTGGTCTTCCGCCACGGCCTGGCGGTGGACGACAGCGGCGAGCAGCTGATGATGGGATCGACGACCGGCGGCCTGTGGGCCAGCGGCGATGCCGGCGACAGCTGGCAGGCCGTGTCGGCCCACCTGCCGCCGATCTACGCCGTCAAGTTCGGCTAGGCCTTCAGACGCTTGCGCGCCGCGACCAGGGCCTTGGCGTCCAGCGCCGGCGGCGGGTAGCTCATCTTCAGCGCCGCCAGCGCGTCCACGATGACCTGCGACACGATCAGGCGCGCATTGCGCTTGTCATCGGCCGGCACGGCGTACCAGGGCGCGTGCTCGCTGCTGGTCGCTTCCAGCGCCGCCGTGTAGGCCTTCATGTACGCAGGCCACTGTTCGCGCTCGTCGAGGTCGGCGGCAGCGAACTTCCAGTTCTTGCTCGGGTCGTCCAGGCGCGCCAGGAAGCGCCGGCGCTGCTCGTCGCGGGACAGGTGCAGGAAGAACTTCAGCACGCGCGTGCCGTTGCGGTGCAGGTGGCGCTCCAGGCCATTGATGGAGTCGTAGCGTTGGGCCCAGAAGTCCTTGGCCCGCGTCGTCTCCAGCGGCAGCGACTGGGCCGCGAGGATCTCCGGGTGCACGCGCACGATCAGCACCTCCTCGTAGTAGGAGCGGTTGAAGATGCCGATGCGGCCGCGCTCGGGCAGGCACTGGGTCGTGCGCCACAGGAAGTCGTGATCCAGCTCCTGCGGGCTGGGATGCTTGAAGCTGAACACCTGGCAGCCCTGCGGGTTAACGCCCGACATCACGTGCTTGATGATGCTGTCCTTGCCCGCCGCATCCATGGCCTGGAAGACCAGCAGCAGCGAGTAGCGGTTGTGGGCGTAGAGCAGGTTCTGCAGCTCGCTCAGGCGCTCGACCTGCGCGGCCAGTTGGCGCTTGTAGTCGTCCTCGTCGCGGTACAGGGCCTCGACCGCCGTGGGCCGGTGCTTGAGCTTGAGCTTCTCGCCCGGGACGACGCGGAAGGCCTCGGTGTCTAAGGTCATGGCGGGTTTTCTCCAGGCTGGCGGCATGCCAGCCTAACGCGGCCAGGTACTGCGGCGGTGTCAGACTTCGCCCCTCTCTCGTTTCGCCTGCCATCGATGCTGCTGCGCGCCTCCCTCCTGTTGCTGCTGGGCTTTGCCGGCTCCGCTGTCCGTGCCTCCGACGACGACAAGCCGCCGGCCTACGAACCGCGCGAGCACTACACCAAGTACGAGTACCGCGTGCCGGTGCGTGACGGCAGGAAGCTCTTCACCGCCGTCTACGTGCCCAAGGACCAGAGCCGGCGCTATCCCTTCCTGATGGTGCGCACGCCCTATGGCTGCGGGCCCTATGGCGTGGACCGCGATGGCATCAAGGGCCTGGCGCCGAACGAGGAGTTCCTGAAGGCCGGCTACATCTTCGTCTGCCAGGACGTGCGTGGCCGCAATATGTCCGAGGGCGAGTTCATCGAGATGACGCCGCACAAGCCCGTCAAGAAGACCCTGGCCGATGTCGACGAGAGCTCCGACACCCACGACAGCGTGCAATGGCTGCTGGACCGCATTCCCGGCCACAACGGCCGCGTCGGCCTCTGGGGCGTGTCCTACCCGGGCTTCTACACCTCGGCCTCCATCATCGACTCGCATCCGGCCATCAAGGCCGCGTCGCCACAGGCGCCCATTGCCGACCTCTTCAAGGGCGACGACAGCTATCACGGCGGCGCCTTCATGCTGGCCGCCAACTTCGGCTTCTACACCGGCTTCAAGCCGCAGCAGGCACCGGTGCCGCCGCCCAAGCAATGGCCGCAGTTCGACTGGGGCACGCTGGACGGCTACGAGTTCTACCTGCAGCACGGCAACCTCGAGGCGCTGACGCGGCGGCTGGCCAAGGAGGGCGGCCCCAACCCCTACTTCGACGTGCAGCTGGAGCATGACCGCTATGACGAGTTCTGGAAGTCCCGCGCCATCACACCCCACCTGAAGAACATCCGCGCCGCCGTGCTGACGGTGGGCGGCTGGTTCGACGCCGAGGACCTGGCCGGCCCGCTGGCCACCTTCCGTGCGATCGCTGGGCAGAGCCCCGCCACCGATAACCGCCTCGTCATGGGCCCCTGGGTGCACGGCGGCTGGGTCGGCGCGCCGGGGCGGCAGCTGGGCCGCGTGCAGTTCCAGCAGCCCACCGCCGAGCAGTTCCAAAAGGAGGTGCTCTTCCCCTTCTTCGAGCAGCATCTTCGTGAGGTGGCGCCCAAGGCGCCCATCGCGAAGGCGACCGTCTTCGAGACTGGCACCAATGTCTGGCGCCGCTACGACGCCTGGCCGCCTGCTGAAGCCAAGACGCGAACCCTCTACTTCGCGCCCGGCGGTAAGCTCAGCTTTGCGCCGCCCGACGCGATCGAGCCCGCTTTCGATGCCTGGGTCAGTGACCCTAACAAGCCGGTGCCCTACGTCGGCTATGCGAGCTTGGGCGTGCCGCAGGAATACATGGTCAGCGACCAGCGCTTTGCGGCCACCCGGCCGGACGTGCTGACCTTCCGCAGCGACGTGCTGGAGGAGGACACCACCATCGTCGGCCCGATCGTCGCGCGCCTGTTTGCCTCGACGACGGGCAGCGACGCCGACTGGGTCGTCAAGCTCATCGACGTCTATCCGCCCGAGCTGGAAGACGAAGCCGCGAAGAAGCGCAAGCCGCGCACCGAGGACGTCGAGCCGCCCGAGGCGCCCTTGGGGGGCTATCAACAGCTGGTGCGTGGCGACCCGCTGCGCGGTCGCTTTCGCAACAGCGTCGAGGTGCCCGAGGCCATGGTGCCGGGTCGCGTCGAAGAGCTGCGCGTCGGCTTGCAGGACATCAACCACAGCTTTCGCCGCGGCCACCGCATCATGGTGCAGGTGCAGAGCAGCTGGTTCCCGCTCATCGACCGCAACCCGCAGACCTTCGTGCCCATCCGCAGCGCGAGGCCCGAGGACTTCCAGGCCGCGACGCAGAAACTCTACCGCTGGCGCGACCAGGCCTCGGGGCTTGACGTCAGGGTGCTGGAACCACACTGATGCCCCGTGCGAGGCTATCCTCAGTCGATAGCCGCCAAGGACCACAGCCGAGATGTTCCGACGACTGCTGCTTGCGCTGATGCTGTTCGCGCCGCTGCTGGCCCAGGCGGCCTGCACGCGGCCGTTGCGTGTGCCCTTCGAGGACTGGCGGCCCTATTCCTTCATGGCCGACGGCCATCACACCGGCCTGGAGACCGAGCTGCTGGCCGCCGTGGCCAAGGAGGCCGGCTGCCGCGTCAGCTATGTGCGCGAAGTGCCGCGCAACCGCCGCCTGCCCATGCTGCTCGCGGGGCAACTCGATCTGCTGATCGCCGCGACACCCCGCGCTGACGCCGCCTGGTACACGCGCCCTTATCGCGACGAGGTGCTGGGCGTGTTCATGCGTGCCGACGAGGCCCGCATGGACGTGCATTCGCTGGATGAACTGTTGCGCGCCAACCTGCGCCTTGTCACCCACCGCGGGCCGGCCCTGGTGCCCATCATCAACGACTTCAAGGCCCGCGGCCTGCTGAGCTGGTTCGAGGAGTACGCCATGGGCGTGCAGCTGATGCAGATCGGCCGCGGCGATGTGCTGCTCGGCGACAGCGTCGCCATCGCCTTTGCCGCGCGCGCCGCCGACGTGCCCCTCATCGAGCTGCCCATCCACCTGCTGCGCGACCCCGTCACCTACAAGCTCAGCCGCAAGTCGCTGACCGAGGCCGACCTGCGCGCCTTCAACCAGGCCATCCAGCGCCTGGAGTCGCGTGGCGAGCTTCAGCGCATCCGTGCGCGCTGGCTGGGCTCGGTGCCGAGACGCTAGAGAGCGGTGCCCGCCGCGGCTCCGGCGGACTCAATGCCTGGGCACGACAAGGATCTTGCCGTCGCGCTCGCCGGTCGCGGCAGCAGCGATGGCTTCCTTGATCTGCTCTACCGGGTAGGTCGCATGGATGCGCGCCTTCAGCTGGCCGGTGGCGATCAGCCGGGTCAGCTCGCTATACAGCGCCATCTGCGCCTCGCGCGATGCGACGCGGAACCACTTGGCCAGCCAGAAGCCCCGCAGCGTCAGGTCATTGAAGACAAAGGACTGCGGCGACACCACGCAGGGCTCGCCGCTCATGAGGCCGTAGTTGACGACGGTGCCGCCCTCGGCGACGCAGCTGGCCAGCCGGTTGGTCGCCTTGCCGCCGACGGCGTCTATCCCTAAGCGGATCGGCGCACCCGACACGGCCTCCTTGACGCGCTTGGCCAGGTCGTCGCCATCCACCAGCACCACGTCGCCGCCGTCCGCCTTCACAACCGCTGCTGCGCCCTCGCGCCGCACGATGTTGACGGTGCGCAGGCCGCGCAGCTTGGCGAGCTGCGTGAGATAGCCGCCGACGCCAGAGTTCGCGACGTTCTGGATGACCCAGTCGCCCGGCTGCAGCGTGACGAACTCCGACAGCATCAGCGAAGCCGTGGCCGGATTGACGGTCAGCATGGACAGCTGCTGCGCATCGGCACCGGCCGGCAGCGGCACGAGGCGTTTGGCGTCGGCGACGAGATGGCTGGCCCAGGTGCCGCTGCCGGCGGGCAGCAGAACCGTCTGGCCTGCAGTCAGATGAGTCACACCCTCACCGACGGCCACGACACGGCCCACGCCCTCGCTGCCGCCCACAGCCGGCAGCGGCGGCAGGATGCCGTAGCCACCGGTCAGCATCAGCACGTCCGACGGGTTGATGGGTGCGGCAAGCACGGCGACGAGGGCCTGGCCGGCGCCGGGTGCGGGCGGCTCGAAGGGCAGGGCCCCGATGACGTCCTGCGGCACCGGCCCGCGTTGTTCGTATTGCGCCTTGATGCCCTGGATCGTCATGCCGGTCTCCTGCTATTGGATGGAACGGGCGATTCTGAGCCCGCCCGGTGCGTCGTGGCATCGCCGACGCGACAGGGTTTCAACCCGTCCAGTCCCTGTCAATGCCGGGCCAGGTGGCGCCCGGCTGCGCCTCCAGTTGCAGTGGCGATCCAGTGACCGGGTGGACCAGCTTCAGCTCGCGCGCATGCAGCCACAGCCGCTGTGTGCCCAGGAAGGCTGCGACGGCTCGATTGAGCGGCCCCTTGCCATGCGTTGCATCGCCGAGGATGGGATGGGCGATGTGCTTCAGATGGCGGCGGATCTGATGGCGGCGGCCTTGCAACGGTTCGGCTTCGAGCAGGGCGACGCGGGTGTTGGGGAAGCGCGGGTCGGTGGCCAGTGCCCACTCGATGCGCTCCAGCACGCGCCAGCGGGTCTGCGCCGCCAGCATCGTCTGCCCCGCCGACGGCTGCTCAGGGTCGCGCGCCAGCGGATGGTCGATGAGACCGGCGTCTTCCTGCGGCCAGCCACGTGCAAGCGCGAGGTAGCTCTTTTGCATCAGCCCCTGCTCGAACATCGCGCCGAGCAGCGAAGCAACCTCTGTTGACAGCGCAAATAGCAGCACGCCCGAGGTGCCCCGGTCCAGACGGTGCACGGGCCAGACTGGGCGGCCGAGCTGGTCGCGCAGCAACTGCAGCGCGGCTTCGTCCTCGCCAGCTGCGAGCTGGGTGCGGTGCACCAGCAGGCCGGGTGGCTTGTCGATGGCGACGAGATGCTCGTCCTGATAAAGCAGGGTCAGAGTCAATTTTTCAAGTCGCCATCGACATAGAACCATTCGCCGTTCTCGCGCACGAAGCGGCTCACTTCATGCAGCCGATGCGCCCGGCCGCCGAGCTTGCTGCGGGCGACGAACTCGACGCTGCCGTGATCGGCGTCCTGCATCGCGGTGCGCTTCACGTCAAGGCCCAGCCATTTCAGCTCCGGCTCGGGCGCCTCCAACTCGGCAGGTCGCGTGCTCGCATGCCAGCTCGCCAGCAGATAGTCGCGCAGGTCCAGCGCGAAGGCCGAGTAGCGCGAGCGCATCAGCGCTTCGGGCGTGGCTGCGGTCAGGCCCTGACCAGCCGCAAAGGCCTCGTGCAGGGCGCCGCAGCAGTGGGCATAGGCGGCGCGGCGACCGCAGGGGCAGGGCATGGAGGTGTCCATGTCGGCACTCTAGCGGGGGTATCAGCGGCCGAGCGGCCGTCGGGAAAAGACTCGATGAGCCTTGGCAAAGGCAACGGCCGGCCGAGCAGATAGCCCTGGCCGAAAGCGCAGCCGCATTGGCCCAGCACCTCGAGCTGGTCTGCGCTCTCGATGCCCTCGGCAATGACCTCAAGCTGCAGGTGCCGGCCGAGGTCGACGATGGTCTGGGCAATGGCGCGGTCACGCTCGCCCGTGGCCAGGTCGCGCACGAAGCAGCGGTCGATCTTCAGCGAGCTGATGGGCAGGCTTTTCAGCATGGCCAGCGACGAGTGGCCCATGCCGAAGTCATCCAGCGAGATCTCGAAGCCGATTTCGCGCAGCTGGTGCATGACGCGCCTGACCTGTTCCGGCTGGCGCATCAGCATGCCTTCGGTGAGCTCCAGCACCACCTGGGAGGCCGGCACTTCGAGCCCGGTCGACATGGCGCCGAGCATCTCGGGCAGGGCACTGCTCGTGAACTCGGACGCCGCCATGTTGACGTGGACCTTGAGCTTCTCCAGTGCGCCGCCCTTGAGCGAGGCCAGGTCGCGCAGGGCCTGGCCCAGCACCCAGCGGCCGATGTCGACGATGAGGTCGCTCTGCTCGGCGATCGGAATGAACACGTCCGGCGGCACCGTCGTGCCATCGGGCTTTTGCCAGCGGATCAGCGCCTCTGCGCCGTGCAGCGCGCCGGTGGCGATGTCGACGATGGGCTGGTAGACCAGGCGCAGCTGCCCGGCCTGCAGCGCCTCGTGCAGTTCGGTCTCGATGGACAGGCGCTGGGCCAGCTTGGCGCGCTGCTGGGCCAGGGTGTCGGGGCTGCTGGTCGAGAAGACATTGCTGCCGTTGCGGCCGTTCTGCTTGACGCGGTACATGGCCGCGTCGGCGCTGCGCAGCAGCTCGGGGCCGGTCTGGCCGTTCTCGGGAAAGCGGCTGACGCCAATGCTGGCGGACACGGTCAGCGCCACGCCCTCGTAGCTGATGGGGCGGCTGGCGGCGGCAAGCACGGCATCGGCCAGGGCCGCCAGGGCCTGCTCGTCGCCGCTGTCAGGCACCAGCACCGCAAACTCGTCGCCGCCCAAGCGGCCGACGCGGGCTGGCGGCGGCGCCAGCTCGCGCAGCCGCTGCGCAAATGCCTGCAGCACCGCATTGCCGGCCTCGTGGCCGAAGGCATCGTTGATGGGCTTGAAGCGGTCCAGGTCAATGAACATCAGCGCAAAGCGGCGGCCCTGGCGGTGGCTCAACGCGCAGTGGCGGTTCAGCTGGGCGTAGAAGTGGGCGCGGTTGTCCAGCTCGGTCATCTCGTCGATCTGGGCCAGGCGGTGGATGACGGCCTCGGTCTCCAGGCGTTGCGCGGTCTGGGCGATCAGCGCGCCGATGGTGGCCGAGACCTTGGGCAGCTGGGCCTCGGGCTGGCGGGCCAGGCTGCTGTAGAACTCCAGCACGCCGGGGCGGTGGCGTTCGCCGTTGTCCGACACATAGGTGACCGGGAACACATAGCCCGACCACAGCCCGCACATCTGCGCGCTGCCACGGCGCAGGAAGCGCGGGTCGGTGCTCATGTCCTCCACCCACTCGGCGCTGCCCGTGGCCCAGACGCGGCCAACCAGGCCCTCGCCGGGCGCCATCTTCAGTGTCGAACTCACCGCGCTGAATTGTTCGAGCCGCGCGTCGGGTTGGTGCCAGAAGTGCCGGCAATGCAGGCGGCCACCGCCGTCCTCCATGCTCCAGTAGGCACCCCATTCCCAGCCGAGATTGCGGCAGATCAGCTGGATGACGTTGCTGATCGCATCCTCCAGCGTGTGGGTGCCGATCAGGTATTCGGTCAACGCATAGCCCAGGCGCTCGCGCACGGCCGCGTGGGTGAGGGCGGTCACGTCTTGCAGCAGGCCGTGGTGCCAGCGCGGCCGCGCCGGGTCAGTGGGCAGTGGCGTCACGCGCAGCCAGCGCAGGCCGCGGGCCAGGCCGATGACGCGGATGTCCAGTGGGCGCTGGAGCTTGGCGCCGGTCCAGAGCCGGATCAATTCCGGCAGATCGTCCTCGACGACATGGCCCAGGCAGGCGCCCAGACCATTGGCCGAACGGGTCGGCATCTCCAGGTATTCGGCCGCCGTGGGCGAAAGATGAGTGACGCCAGTCTGCGGGTCGTACCACCACTGGCCGAAGCCGGCGGCCTGTTCCAGGTGCTGAGGGCAGGCAGCAACGGGTGCGGGAAGGTGTCGCGGCGGCCCTGGCTGCATGGATGCGGTCGGCGTGCAGACTTCCCGATTGCTTGTCATCGCGGTCACTGCGCAAATCGCATGCCAGCACCAGGTCGGTCCGGAATGCGCAGAACCGCACGGCTGCAGCGGTGTACGCGGTCAGGAGCCCCGCAAGCGTGCAATGGCCCGCACAGGACTGGTGCGGGGCGCTAGAGGGTCAGTTCCCAGGTTTCGCTGATGACGTCCTGGCCAAAGCTGTTCACGGGCTCGCTGTGCACCAGCCGATAGCCCTCCACCGCGTAGATGGCGCGGGCGGCGGTCAATGCGCTCTGCGTCCACAGCTCGATGCGCTTGTAGCCGGCGGCGCGAGCAAAGTCGCTGCACTGGCGAACCAGGCGCTTGCCCAGGCCAAGGCCCCGCGCATGGGGCTCCAGCAACAGCAGGCGCAGCTTGGCGACGCCGGGGCGCGGCTTGCCGACGGTCCCATCTCGGGTTTCATTGCGCGCCTGCACGAGCATCACGCAGCCCAGGCGCTCGGTGCCTCGCGCGGCAATCCAGCAGGCCTCGCGTTGGGGCTGGAAGCGGTCGACGAAGTCGGCGCAGATGCGCGCCACCAGCGCCTCGAAGTGTGTGTCCAGGCCGTATTCGGCGGCATAGAAGGCGCCGTGCCGCTCCACGATCCAGCCGAGGTCGCCGGGCTGGGGCTCGCGCAACTCAACGGCGGCCGCGGCGTCGGGCTCCAGCACGGCCTGGATCCGCGACATCGAGCCCAGCAGTGCGTGGCGTTGCGTGGCGGACAGGGGGGCCAGCATCGCCTCGGCCTTGGCCGTGCCCGCGCGGTCCAGCGGCACGAAGGCGCGCTTGCCGGCGGCGCTGAGCTTGAGCAGCGTCTGGCGGCCGTCGCTGGGGTGAGCTTGGCTGGCCAGCAGGCCGCGGTTCTTCAATCCGCGCAGCAGGCGGCTCATGTAGCCGGCGTCCAGTTGCAGGCTCTTGCTCAGCGCGGCCGCGCTGATCGGCGCGTGATGCGCCAGCTCCCACATCAGCCGGGCCTCGGGCAGCGTGAAGTCGCTGTCAGGCAGCTTGGGCGCCAGCACGCCGATACGGCTTGTGTAGAAGCGGTTGAAGGCGCGAACGTCCAGGGCTTGATCGGCGGTCATGGGCCATCATCTTCAAAATACTTGCTTTTGGCAATCAATTGCCGAGCCGCTACGCTGCGGCCTTCAACGCAGACGGAGACGCGCTTGGGCATCGTGGTGTATTGGCTGGAAGGTGAGGGCGAAGAGGCGACCCCGGTCTGCCAGTTCTTCAGCAGCAAGGAGCTGACGCAGGCCCTGGCCTGGGCCGAGGACCGGCGCAGGGCAGGGCATCGCCACGTCAGCATCTCCACGGAGCTGGACGAGAGCGTGGGACGGCCCGGAGTGTCCTCGGTCGAGGGCGGGCGCACACCGGACGGCGAAGCCTACGAGTGGTCCAAGGCGGGCCGGGCCGGCAAGGTGCGCAAGGGCCGTTGAGGAGCGGCGCTTGCCGCGTCGTTCAAAACTTGTAGCCGAAGCCCATGGTCAGCAGGTTGTCCGTCTTCTTGGTGCCCACGGGCACGCGGCTGGTGTAGCGGCTGGACAGGCCGGCGTTGAGCGTCCAGGCTCCGCTGATCTGCGTGGCCAGCCCGGCGTCGAAGGTGGCGCGGTTGCCGAGGTCGCCGCCGCCGGGGTAGTAGACTAGACGCTGCTTCAGCGTCGTCGTCTCGCTGGCCTTGTGGCTGGACTCTTCGCCGAACAGCACTTGCGCGCCATTGGCCGAGCTGCCGTCGGTGAGGCGGGTGACCGTGTAGCCGACACCGCTGAAGATGTCCCAGTTGGTGGCATCGTCCTTCACCAGGTGGTAGCCAAGACCGCCGTTGAGGCTGTAGCGGTCGCGCACGCCACCGGCCTTGTTGGTCTCGGCGTCTGCACCGCCGAAGGAGAACCACTGCGGGCCGAAGTTGAAGTCGTAGCGGCCGCCCAGGCGCAGCAGGTCGGCGGTGGTGGTGTCTACGCCCGCGTTCTTGTTGCGGCCGTAGTTGGCGATGCCGAAGAGGCTGAGCTTGTCTTCGACCGTCGCGACGCTGGCATCCGCATTGGCGGCGAGGGTGCGACTGCTGCTGTTGCCGCTGGCCAATGCGCCGGAGACGCTGAGCCCGCCATGCCATTTGCCGTCGGGCGTGTCCTGGGCCTGGGTGGCCTGCGAGGCGAGGGTGAGGGCGATGGTGCCGAGGGCGAGAGTGAGACGTGGCATTCCGAAAGCGCTTTAGGGGAAAACCAGCAGTATCCCCAACGACCCCGCACGGTCAGCGGCGGGCGCCGGCCAGGCTGTAACGAGGGGCTTCCCTAGAATGCCGGGATGACTTCTTCCCCTGTCGACGCTGTGGTCGACGCTGCTTCCAGCCCCCTGCTGCGCAATCTCAACCCCGAACAACTGGCCGCAGTGACCGCGGCGCCGGAACCCGCCCTGATCCTGGCCGGTGCCGGCTCGGGCAAGACCCGTGTGCTGACCACCCGCATCGCCTGGCTGCTGCAGACCGGCCAGGTCAGCCCTGGCGGCATCATGGCCGTGACCTTCACCAACAAGGCCGCCAAGGAGATGCTGACGCGGCTGTCCACCATGCTGCCCTTCAATGTGCGCGGCATGTGGATCGGCACCTTCCACGGCCTGTGCAACCGCTTCCTGCGCGCGCACTGGAAGCTGGCCAACCTGCCCCAGGCCTTCCAGATCCTGGACGCGAGCGACACGACCTCGGCCGTCAAGCGTGTCATCAAGGCGATGAAGCTGGACGAGGAGCGCTTTGTGCCCAAGCAGGTCGGCTGGTTCATTGCCGGCCGCAAGGAAGAGGCCCAGCGCCCCGGCGACGTGGAGCAGCGTGACGAGCAGACCAAGACCCTCGTCGAGATCTACGCCAACTACGAGGACCAATGCCAGCGCGAAGGCGTGGTGGACTTTGCCGAACTGATGCTGCGCAGCTACGAACTGCTGCGCGACAACGCGGCAGTGCGCGAGCACTATCAGCATCGGTTTCGCCACATCCTCGTCGACGAGTTCCAGGACACCAACAAGCTGCAGTACGCCTGGCTGAAGATGTTCGCGCCGCCGGGTGTGGGAAGCGGCCAGAGCATCCTGGCGGTGGGCGACGACGACCAGAGCATCTATGCCTTTCGCGGTGCCCGCGTCGGCAACATGGCCGATTTCGAACGCGAGTACCGCGTCAGACGAGTCATCAAGCTGGAGCAGAACTACCGCAGCTTCGGCCACATCCTGGACGCCGCCAACGAGCTGATCAGCCGCAACAGCCAGCGCCTGGGCAAGACGCTGCGCACCGACGCCGGCCTGGGCGACCCGATTCGCGTGCAGGAGTCGCCGAGCGACTTCGCCGAGGCGCAGTGGGTCATCGAGGAGATCCAGAGCCTGCACCGCGGCGGCATGGACCGGCAGGAGATCGCCATCCTCTACCGCAGCAACGCGCAGTCGCGGGTCATCGAGTCGGCGCTGTTCAACTCCGGCATTCCGTATCGCGTCTACGGCGGCCTGCGCTTCTTCGAGCGCGCCGAGGTCAAGCATGCGCTGGCTTATCTGCGCCTGTTGGAGAACCCGAGCGATGACACCAGCTTCCTGCGCGTCGTCAACTTTCCGACGCGCGGCATCGGCGCCAAGACGCTGGAGAACCTGCAGGACGCCGCCAAGGCCTCAGGCCGCAGCCTCTACCAGAGCGTGGGCGCCATCACCGGCAAGGGCGGCGCCAATCTGGTCGCCTTCACCAACCTGATCGACTCGACGCGCAACCTCACGCAAGGCATGACGCTGCGCGAGATCATCGAGCAGGTGCTGGAGACCTCGGGCTTGCTGGACTTCTACCGCACCGACAAGGACGGCGCCGAGCGGCTGGAAAACCTGGACGAACTGATCAACGCGGCCGAGGCCTTCGTCATGCAGGAGGGCTTCGGCAAGAACGCCGTCGGTCTGCCGGTGGACGAAGTGGCCCCAAGCGTGCAATCCACGGGCACGCCAGGCGCGGTACCCGATGCCGAGACCGGCGAGATCATGTCGCCGCTGGTCGCCTTCCTGACGCACGCCTCGCTGGAAGCCGGCGACAACCAGGCGCAGGCGGGCCAGGATGCCGTACAGCTAATGACCGTTCACTCGGCCAAGGGCCTGGAGTTCGATGCGGTCTTCATCACGGGCCTGGAAGAAGGGCTGTTCCCGCACGAGAACTCCATGTCCGACCATGACGGGTTGGAGGAAGAGCGCCGCCTCATGTACGTGGCCATCACGCGGGCGCGCAAGAAGCTGTCACTGAGTTTCTGCCAGACCCGCATGCTGCACGGACAGACGCGTTATCACATCAAGAGTCGTTTCTTCGACGAGCTGCCCGAGGAGGCGCTGAAGTGGCTGACGCCGCGCAACCAGGGCTTCGGCTCGGGCTTTGCGCGCGAGTACCAGCAGGCCTGGCAGCGGGGCTCGGGGCTCAAGGGCATGGTGGGCGCGGGCAATGTGCCCAATCGTGGAGAAAGGGCCGCCTGGGTGGAGCCACCCGTGCCGGCCAGCATGAAGCAGAAGGTGTCCGAGGAGCACGGCGGCCTGCGCGTGGGCAAGGGCGTCTTCCACAACAAGTTCGGCGAAGGCGTGCTGCTGACGCTGGAAGGCTCGGGCACGGATGCGCGGGCGCAGGTGAACTTCGGCCGGCATGGCACGAAATGGCTGGCTCTTTCAGTTGCGAAGCTCACCCCAATAGACTGAGTCGGCGGGATCTTCGGGCCGAGCGCTGGGCCGCTCCCGAGCCGGCCCGGTTGGCGATGTGCTCGCGGCTCGATGCCGCGAGCATCGCCGTCCCCTCGGGGGACCGACCAGACTCGCGCGCGTTCAGCGCTGCGAGGTTGGGCGAGGGGCTTCAGTGCCCCACGATCACCACGTGGGCCTGCATGCGCGAGTCGATGGCGCCGACGCCGAAGCGGTCGGCGATGGCGCGGGCCGCGAGGGCCGTCATCTCGGGCAGGCGGCCCGGCGCGCGCTTCTCGATCTCGGCGCGCAACGGCGTGCCCTGGCAGAAGCCCAGGGCCGGCTGAGAGGGTGACTCCGCGCAGGCGCGCAGCGGCAGCGTGACGAAGTCCGCCTCGTGCTCGAAGCCGGCGTCGCTGAGCTCCTGGCGCAGTGCGTGAATGTCGTGGCAGCCGTGCGGCGCGCGCGCGAGGAAGCGCGGCGGGTCGTCCGGGAAGGCCTGGGCCAGGGCCTGCGTGATCGTCTCGGCCAGCTCGTTGCTGTCGAGGTGATCCCAGACGTTGAAGAGGAACACGCCGTCGGCCCTGAGCACGCGGCGGATCTCGGCAAAGGCGCGCGGCCGGTCGGCGAAGAGGCTGACGCCGAACTGGCAGGCGACGAGGTCGAAGCTCTCGTCGGCAAAGGGCAACTGCGCCGCATCGGCCAACCGCCACTCGACGGGCCTGTCTGTGCCACGGGTGGCCGCCATGTCCAGCATGGTGGCGTTGAGTTCGCTGGCCACAATGTCGACGTTGTCGGGCAGCTCCCCGACGAGATGGCGCGTCAGCACGCCGGTGCCTGCAGAGATCTCCAGCAACCGCCCCGGGCGCAACGCAGCTGCCCGCGCGGCCAGGTCCTCGGCATAGGGATCGAAGAGCATGGGCACCAGATAGTGCTCATGGAGTTGGGGGATGGAGCCAGTGAAGCCCCGGTCGGCGAGGTTCATGCGGGTCATTCTGGACGCGGTGCTAGGCTGGCGGCCGCTTCCCTCGCAATTGCTTGCAAAACGCCATGTCTGAACACCGCCCCTCACATGCGCAGCTGCTGGCCTTTCTGAAGGCCGAATTCCCGCAGAACCGCTGCACGCTCGAGGAGGTGGACGAGGACGGCAGCGTCGTCGTCGCCCATCCGGTGGGCGAGCGCGAGCTCCGCCCCGGCAACACGGTGTCGGGCCCAGTCATGATGACGCTGGCCGACGTGGCCCTCTACCTCGCCATCCTGGCGCGCATCGGCATCGTGCCGCTCGCGGTTACGACGAATCTCTCGATCAACTTCCTGCGCAAGCCGCGCGCCGACCGGCGTGTCATCGCGCGTTGCCGGCTGATGAAGCTGGGCAAGTCGCTGGCCGTGGGCGAGGTGTGGATCTTCTCGGAGGGCGAGGACGAGCCGGTGGCTCATGCGACGGGCACCTACGCGATTCCGCGGGAGCGCTGAGAGCCTTCGCTTTCGAGCGCGCTGGCGCGGTGGGATGCGGCGCAACCTGTTGGCTGGCCCAAGCATTTGAATAGCCGCCACCGACCCGAAGCGGAAATAATCTCAGCCGAAGTGGATCGCTGGAAAGCAACCGCTCAACGGTTGATTTAGCGCCGTCAGGCAAAGTTTGAAGGGGCTAGCTCTCAACGCGAGGACTTCGGACTTCGTGAATCTGGACGGTTTTTCCGACTTCACACAGGAGCTTCGAGCCGAGCACGAACACTCTATCGAAAGTGGCAAAGACGTTGGCCTCGGAGCACTTGGCAGCAAGAATTGCGCTTGCTTCCGCATAGTGAACTCTGGGTAAAGACCAGTTGTCATAGATAAGCAGCCAGTTACGGCGATGCAGCGAATAGCCGGCCTTGTGCGCCTTCTCAACTTTGACGGTTGTGAAGTGCAACATAGCAGCGGCCCATTCACGCTCTGGCTCGTCGCCTATCCATGGAGGACCTGCTTTGTCTAGCTCGATCTCCCTTCGAAGCTCGGCGGTGCTTTTCGATGGCTCGCCCGGCAGGGCACGAGGAATGAAGTACACCGAGGGACCGACACCGGCCTGACGCAGGACGGAAGCGCGAGCAACGTTTTCTGAGATCGCCTCAGTTAGCTCGATTCCGATCGAACTCCCATTGGATGTCACAACGCAGTCGGGCCGATCTCGGTGCTCCACGGTGAGTGGAAAAGCAAGACGATCTGGAGGAAGCGACGCTAGAAGATGAGCGATGCTGAATCGCTCAGTCTGCTCCTTTGTGCGGCCCGCCGAGCGAGGTGAGACGTCAATGCGTAGGAGAGCTAATTTGCACCGTAGATCGTCCGCGGATTCGGCGCGAAGGAGTTGTGTCATTAGGAGCTAACTCGTAGCGATTCTTGCCCAATATTTGAGCACTGCCTCAAAGCGGGGCTCGACAATGCCAGTTCCCGCCGGCAACTGTCGCCCACCGCCGTCACGGACCTCGCAGGACGCACAGAAGCGCCGCACGGCATGCCGCTTGCCCCTTTTCTTTCAAGCGCGCGACTTCCGTACGCCGAAAGGAATGCAATGCAGGTGCAAATCGAGACCGACAACCACGTGGAGGGCCGTGAGAAGCTGATTGAGCATGTCGAGAGCGTGATCCGCGGCGCGGTCGACCACTACAAGGGCCAGGTGACGCATGTGGAGGCGCATCTGGGCGACATGAACAGCGGCGAGAAATCGGGCCCTGACGACATGCGCTGCCTGCTGGAGGCGCGCGTGGTGGGGCTGAAGAACATCGCGGTCAAGCACCAGGCCGAAAGCATGCACCAGGCCATCGAGGGCGCGGCCGACAAGTTGACGAGGGCCCTCGAATCGGCGCTGGGCAAGCAGCAGGACCGCCAGCGGCGCCATGCGGGCACCGGTGAGCTGAGTGCCGACGTGGCCCGCGAGTTCGGCGAGGGCGTGCAGCCTGCGGCCGAGCCATGGTGATGCGATAGGTGCCGGGCGCAATGACCCACGAGAAAGGGCTGCTCACGCAGCCCTTCGGTCACACGCCTGCAATCAGCCGATCTTGGCCAGCTTTACGCTGGTGACGGCGCCCGTCAGATAGCCCACCTGGGCACCGAAGCGGTCCTTGTAGTTGGCGCGCACCAGTGGGTCCAGCGTGGCCTTGACCACGTTGTGCAGCGGCACGCCCCAGTCGCCGGGATGCTGGAAGTTACTGGTGATGTAGGTCCAGCCGTTCAAGTCGTCCACCACGCCCAGGCCGGTCGCTTCGGCGCCCGAAGGCATGGACACGAGGCGGGTCAGCGTCTTGGTGTCGACGTTGTAGGCCCAGACGAAGTTGTTGACGTGGTAGCTGCTGTCCTCGCCGATGAAGAGGGTGCGCAGCTTCTCCGAGAACTTCAGGTTGTCCGGCGCGCCGATCTTGTCGGGATTGGCGAGGTTGCCCAGCGCATCCGCCGTGGCGAGGTCTTCGCCGATGAGCAGGGTCTTGGTCAGTGACGGCACCCAGTCGCTGGTGATGGCACCGCCTGCCGTGTCCTTCTGGCCCGTGCTCAGCGTGTGGGCCAGCACGCCACCGGCGTTCAGGGCCTTGTCGATGGTGATGTTGGCGGCCTCGTTCCAGGCGGCGTTGCCGCGCACCATGGAGCTCTGCATGTTCTGCAGCGCGGAGTAGGCGATCTTGTCCTTGGCGTTGACGGTCGTGCCCTCCATCTTGGTGAAGGCCATCGAGCCGCCCTTGAGCGCGGCGTAGCGGTGGGTTTCGAGGAAGGCGGCGGCCTTGTCCATGCCGGCCTTCACGCGCACCCACTGCACCTTGCCGCTGAGCCAGATCTTGGTGAAGCTGGCGTCCAGCGGGTCGGTGGTGGCCACGTCCATGATGTCGGTGGCCTTGAGCGTGTCGGCCAGGGCCTTGATCTCCGCGCTGGTGGCCGAGCCGAGCTTGATCCAGCTGATGGGCGCGCCGGCGGCAGCCGTGTCCAGCGAGAAGCCGGCGCCGAACTTGGCCACAAACAGCGAACCGGCGGAGAGGTCCTTCTCCTTGTCGGCCACGAACATGAAGAAGCCGCCATTGGTCGCGTCGTCGCCCATGATGGCGGTGCGGTTGTCGGGCATGACCTGGATCAGCTCATGCGAGATACGGCCCAGGCAGTAGTGCTTCTTGATGGTGCCGGTGCCATCGGGGTTGACCGTCACTTCGGGCAGGTGGCCGTAGTGGTAGGGGTTGGCCTGGGTTTCGCTGCCGAACAGGTTCTTGCTATAGGCCTTGAACTGCGCGTTGCCGGCGATGGTGAAGGCGTCGGGCTCGTACTCCTCGCTGGACAGGTGGGTGCCCCAGGGCGACAGGCTGGCGCCGCAGGTGATCCACAGGCCCATGGCGGGCGCGGTGTCGACGTTGTGGTACTTCACGAGCGACAGCTTGCCCGTGGCGGGGTCCTGGTCCAGCGTCAGCACGGCTATGGGCGAAGGCAGCTTGCCGTACATGTCGGTCTTGCCGTCCTGGGCCCAGGTCGTGTATTCGAACTGCACGACGGCGAAGACGGCGTTGCCCTTGACGCCGGCAACGGTCGCGTTGTCGAGCTTGAGCAGTGAAGTGCCGTCGGGCGAATCGCTGAAGAACTGGCGGGTCTTGTCGACCACCGTCGCGTCGATGATGGGCTTGCCGGCGAAGTCGACATAGCCGCCGGCCAGCAGGGTGCCGCCCTTGCCGTCGGGGACGGGGTCGCCCGTCGTGAAGAAGGGGGCATACGACAGCGAGAAGCCCTGGGTGCTGTCGTCGCTGAACTTGACCATCAGCGTCGAGTTGACGAGGGTCTTGGCCATGTCGGCCGGGGTGGCGAGGCTGGGGGCGGCCATCGCGACGAAGCTGGCGGACGCGAAGCTGGGGGCGGGGGCTTTGTCGTCGTCGCTGCCACCGCCGCAACCGGTCAACAGACCGGCGACGGCGGTGCCGCCGAGGGGGAGCATCAGGGGGACGCCCATGTACTTCAGGGCGTGGCGGCGATTCAGGGTCTGGGACATGTTGGCGGCTGCTGTTCAGGGACTGCACAGCCAGGCCCGTACACAACTGTGCGCCGGCCTGGCACAAGCCGCGCAATGTAGGGAGCTTGCATGTCGGCCGCGTGAAAACGCGGCCGACCCAGCGAAGGGTCAGCCCTTCGAGTCGTCGAGCAGGTTCGGCGGCGCGCCGAACATGAAGCAGTCGACAAAGCTGAAGTAAAGCGAGGCGTAGAACACCGTCGCGAGCACCAGGAAGCAGGCCACCGAAGCCAGCGGCGCGAACTGCAACAGGCCGAGCAGGCCGAAGACCACGCTGATGACGCCGCTGCAGGCAAACATCAGTGCCGCCCACAGCAGCGCGTTCACGGTGAAGGCGCCCTTGTTGCGCCACAGCGCCAGCGTGCTGGAGAACAGCGACTGGGCGGCGCTCTGCCCACCCCAGTGCACCAGGGCCGGCGCATGCCAGTAGGGGATCGACAGTGCGGTCATGCCGACTGCACGGACCACGAAGCCCCAGATCAGCCGCGGGTCGGCCGCGATGACGGCGATCGCGTCGGCGTTCGCATCGCGCTTCATCAACTCCATCAGCTCGTGGGTGACCTCGCCGTCGATCTGGTCGGCCAGCAGCAGGATCAGCAGCATGACCAGCGCGAACCCCGTGCACAGCACGAACTGGTGGCGGCGCCGTTCAGGCGTCAGCCGGAAGGGGGCGATGAAGACGTCCACATGGGGCATCTTGCGCTGCAGCGCCAGGTGCGTGGCCAGCATGAAGCCCAGCGAGCAGACTGGAATGGCCATCAGGCCCAGCATGGGGCCGACGAAGGGCAGCGCGCCCAGCAGCATGGAAACCAGCAGCGCCAGGCCCAGCAGGCCCGAGAAGGCCAGCGGCTGGCGCCGGAAGATCTTGAAACCATGGCGTATCCAGAGCCGCCCGTTGCCGGCCGGCACCTGCTGCAGATGCAGCTGCATCGTCATTCGCCGACCCCGCCGTGCAGTGCGTGCCAGGGCTTGGCGATGCGCTCGCGCAGCACCCGCTCGAAGTGGCGGGGGTCGTGGGCCTTGAGCAGGCTGGCCTCGCGCGGCAAATGCAGGTCAAAGAGGCGCGACACCCAGAAGCGCAGTGCCGCCGCGCGCAGCAAGGCCGGCAGCAGGCGATGCTCGGCACCCGACAGCGGCCGCTCGCTTTCATAGGCGGCGACGAACACGGCGGCGCGCTCCTCGATGAGGCGGCCGTCGGTCAGGTCGATGCACCAGTCGTTCAGGCAGACGGCGAGGTCGAAGAGCCAGGTGTCGACGCCGGCGAAGTAGAAGTCGAAGAAGCCCGTCAGGCGCTCGCGGCCGGGGCCCTCGCCGGGCTCGAACATGACGTTGTCGCGGAACAGGTCGGCGTGGATGGGGCCGCGTGCGAGCTGGGCGTAGTCCTGCGACGCGGCGAGCTGTTCCTGGTAGGCCAGCTCGCTTTGCAGCAGCTCGGCTTCGGGGCCGCTCAGAAAAGGCAGGAGCTGCGGCACCACCTCGCGCCACCAGGCCAGGCCGCGCAGATTGGGCTGGTGGAGCGGGAAATCCTGGGCCGCCAGGTGCATGCGTGCCAGCGTGGCGCCCACCTGGCTGCAGTGGAAGGCGTCGGGTGCCAGCTGGTGGCCGCCATGCAGGCGGTCGACGATGGCCGCGGGCTTGCCGGCCACCTCGAAGAGGATCTCGCCGGCGGCGTCCGCGTGCGGTTCAGGGACTGGCACGCCGCGCTGGGCCAGGTGCTGCATCAGGCGCAGGTAGAAGGGCAGTTGCTCGGCCGTCAGGCGCTCGAACAGCGTCAGGACATAGTGGCCACTTTGATGGGCATCCTGGCAATCGACGAAGTAGTTCGTGTTCTCGATGCCCGCGCCGATGCCGCGCAGCGAGCTGAGTTGCCCGAGGGCGAGATGGTCCAGCAGGGCTTGCGCCTGCGCCGGGCTGACTTCGGTGAAAACGGCCATGGGTCCAGAAAGCGGCCGCGAGGGCCGCTTGCGATCAGAATTTGAGAACTCGCCAGACCCGTGTGCCCGAGCCGCTCTTGGGCAGCCCAGTGCCCGTACCGCCGGCCGATTCGCGACCTGCGTCGTTGACGACGATTTCGTAGTCCGGTGCCTTGGTCAGTTTGTTCTTGACCGTGACCTTCTTGGATTCGCCGCGCACCTTCAGCTCCTCGATACGGACCTGATCGTCCTCGGCCACGGTGCGCTCGACCTTGGGCTCGGGCGGCGGGTCAGCGAGGGCGCCGCCACACAGGGCAGCGAGCAGCAGGGGTACGGCAAGGCGCAACATGCTGCCGATTCTAGGTGGCGGGCTGCCGGACAATCCGTCGCCATGAGTAAACCCATCCTGCTGCTGGTCGACGGCTCCAGCTATCTGTATCGCGCCTTCCACGCCATGCCCGACCTGCGCGGCCCCGAGGGCCAGCCCACTGGGGCGGTGCGTGGCATGGTGGCCATGCTGAAAAAACTGCAGAGCGACATCGGCGCAGCCCACGCCGTCTGCGTGTTCGATGCGCCGGGCAAGACTTTCCGCGACGACTGGTATCCGGAATACAAGGCCCAACGCTCGCCCATGCCGCCGGAGCTGCGCGCGCAGATCGAGCCTATCCACGAGGTCGTGAAACTGCTGGGCTGGCCGACGCTGACGGTGCCCGGCGTCGAGGCGGACGACGTCATCGGCACGCTGTGCTGCATCGCGGCCCAGGAAGGTCATCGCGTCATCGTGTCGACCGGCGACAAGGACCTGGCCCAGCTGGTCAACGCCGACGTGGAGCTCATCAACACGATGAGCAACGAGCGGCTGGACGAGGCCGGCGTGCTGGAGAAGTTCGGCGTGCCGCCCAATCGCATCATCGACTACCTGACGCTGATGGGCGACACCGTGGACAACGTGCCGGGCGTGACCGGCGTCGGCCCCAAGACCGCGGCGAAGTGGGTGTCCGAATACGGCTCGCTGGACGGCGTCATCGCCGCGGCCCCGGCGATCAAGGGCAAGGCCGGCGAAAACCTGCGCGCCGCGCTGGACTGGCTGCCCATGGGTCGCAAGCTGGTCACCGTGAAGGTGGATTGCGAACTGGCCGAACACGTGCCGGGCTGGCCCAAGCTGGAGGAGCTGGCCTTCCGCGAGCCGGACAAGGCGCGGTTGGGCGAGTTCTATGTGCGCAACGGCTTCAAGGCCTGGCTGGAAGAGCTGACCGGCACCGCGGTCGTGCCCAAGCCCAAGGCGGCGCCGGTGGACAACCCGGGCCTGTTCGACGAGCCGGAGCCGCCCGCCGGTGCTTCGGACGTCGCTCGCCAGTACGAAACCATCCTGACCTTCGAGCAGCTGGAAGCCTGGCTCATCCGCCTGCACGCTGCGCCGCTGTGTGCGCTGGACACCGAGACCGACTCGCTGGACCCGATGGCCGCGCGCATCGTCGGCATCTCCTTTGCCGACAAGCCCGGCGAAGCCGCCTATATCCCGCTGGCCCACAGCGGCCCGGACGCGCCCGAGCAGTTGCCGCTGGACGCCGTGCTGGCGCGGCTCAAGCCCTGGCTGGAGGATGCGTCGGCCAAGAAGATCGGCCAGAACCTGAAGTACGACCGCCATGTGCTGCTCAACCATGGCGTCAACCTCGCCGGCGTACAGCACGACACGCTGCTGCAGAGCTATGTGCTGGAAGCTCACAAGACCCACAACCTGGAAGCGCTCGCCGAGCGCCACCTGGGCCGCAAGGGCCTGAGCTACGAGGACTTGTGCGGCAAGGGCGCGCACCAGATCCCGTTCGCGCAGGTCGATGTGGCCAAGGCCACGACCTACTCGGGTGAGGACTCCGAGATGTGCCTGCATCTGCACAGCGTGCTGTGGCCGCAGATCGAGGCCGACGCTGGCATGACGCACATCTACCGCGACATCGAGATGCCCACGGCCGACCTGCTCGCGCGGGTGGAGCGCAACGGCGTGCTGATCGACTCCGAACGGCTGAAGCTGCAAAGCCATGAGATCGGCCAACGCCTGGTGCTGCTGGAGCAGCAGTGCTACGAGATCGCCGGCCAGCCCTTCAACATCGGCTCACCGAAGCAGATCGGCGACATCCTGTTCGGCAAGCTGGGCCTGCCGGTCGTCAAGAAGACCGCCACCGGTGCACCGTCCACCGACGAAGAGGTGCTGACCGAACTGGCCGCCGACTTTCCGCTGCCGGCCAAGATCCTCGAATACCGCGGCCTGTCCAAGCTCAAGAGCACCTACACCGACAAGCTGCCGCTGCAGATCAACGCCCACACCGGCCGCGTGCACACCAACTATGCGCAGGCCGTGGCCGTGACCGGGCGGCTGTCCAGCAACGAGCCCAATCTGCAGAACATCCCCATCCGCACGGCGGAAGGGCGGCGCGTGCGCGAGGCCTTCGTGGCGCCCGAGGGCTACAGGATCGTCAGCGCCGACTACTCGCAGATCGAGCTGCGCATCATGGCTCACATCAGCGAGGACCCGGGCCTGCTGCGCGCCTTCCAGGAAGGGCAGGACGTGCACAAGGCGACCGCCAGCGAGGTGTTCGGCGTCGCGCTGGGCGACGTATCCAGTGAGCAGCGCCGCTACGCCAAGACCATCAACTTCGGCCTCATCTACGGCATGGGCGCCTTCGGCCTGGCCTCGGCGCTGGGCATCGAGCAGAAGGCGGCCAAGGACTACATCGAGCGCTATTTCACCCGCTTTGCCGGCGTGAAGAAATACATGGACGAGACCAAGGCGAGCGCGGCCGAGCTTGGCTATGTGTCGACGCTGTTCGGCCGGCGCATCTATTTGCCCGAGATCCGCGGTGGCAACGGCCCGCGCCGCGCCGGCGCCGAGCGCCAGGCCATCAATGCGCCCATGCAGGGCACGGCCGCCGACCTCATCAAGCTGGCCATGCTGGCGGTGCAGGCCGAACTGGATCGCGCGGGCAGGCAGTCCAAGATCGTCATGCAGGTGCACGACGAGCTGGTTTTCGAGGTGCCCGAGGCCGAACTGGACTGGATGCGCACCGAGGTGCCGCGCCTGATGGCCGGCGTGGCCGAGTTCAAAGTGCCGCTGCTGGCCGAGGTGGGCGTGGGGACGAATTGGGAAGAAGCGCACTGATTTTCGGCCTGCCGCAATCCCCTAAATTTCCTATTTTCCCCAAAATAGGCAAAATGCGGCCATGCCAGTCGGGAGCCTCATCATGTCCGCAGTCCTCGAACAAGCCCTGGCCGACCAACTGCCCAGCGTGTCGGCCACCCAGCTCGTGGCCGGTATCCAGAAGGTCGGCCGCACGGTCGCCGCCCATGGCGCGGTGCTGATCACCAAGCATGACCAGCCGGCCTTTGTGCTGATGTCGGTCGAGCGCTACCGCGAGATGCAGCGCGCTGCCGAGCCTGACCTGGGTGCATTAGGCGGCGAGTTCGACGCGATGCTGGCGCGCATGCAGGACCAGGGCGAGGCGCTGGCCGATGCTTTCGCAATGACGCCCGAGGCTCTCGGCCAGGCCGCCGTAAAGGCCGCCAAACCCAGCCGTCATCGCATCAAGAAGGCCGCCTGAGCCTTGCCCGCCAAGCTCTTCGTGCTGGCCGGTGTCAATGGCGCCGGCAAGAGCTCTCTCGGCGGCGCGGCCATCCAGTCCAGCGGCGCCGAGTTCTTCAATCCCGACATTGCTGCTGCGCGCCTGCGCGAGCAGCAGCCCAATCTTTCCGCAGAGCAGGCCAACGGCCTGGCTTGGACGTTGGGTCGCCACGGTGTGGAGAAGGCGCTGGCCGAAGGCCTGACCTATGCCTTCGAGACGACGCTCGGCGGCACCAGCATGACCCAGTTGCTGCTGGACGGTGCACGGGGTGGTGCCCAGGTGCATGTCTGGTACGCCGGCCTGGCCACGCCTGAACTGCATCTGCGCCGCATCCAGGCACGCGTGGCGGCGGGCGGGCACGACATTCCCGAGGCCAAGGTGCGCGAGCGCTTCGACGCCAGCCGCAGCAATCTCGTCAAGCTGATGCCCCACCTGGCCAGCCTGCGCCTTTACGACAACAGCTTTGAGGCCGACCCCCGCGCCGGCCGCCGACCGCAACCCCTGCTGTTGCTGCAGATGCAGGCCGGCCGCGCGGTGGCCCATGCACCACTGCGCAGCGTGCCCGCCTGGGCCAAACCCCTGCTCGCCGTGGCCCTGCGTTGAATATCATGCCGCCGCGGGTCAACGAGGAGGGGTGATGAAGGTCTTGCTGGTCGATGCTTTTCCGATGGTGCGTGCCGCGCTCACCGGCCTGATCGAGCAGCATTTCGCCGGGGCGCAGGTACAGGGCGTGGACACCGTGGCCGCTGCCCGCGAAGCACTGGGCCAGGCTGTCCCCCGGCTTGTGCTGCTGGACCTGCGCATCAATGGCGGCTTCGAGCTGCTGCAGCAGATCCACGGCGAGCACCTGCTGCTGCCCGTTGTGGTCATCTCAGGCAGCGACGACACCGAGGAGGCCCTGCAGGCCCTGGGCGCTGGCGCCATGGGCTATGTGCCCGAGCGCAGTGACCTGAACACGCTGGTGCAGGCTCTGCACCTGGTGCTGGCCGGTGGCACCTATGTGCCGCCGCTCAAGCGTGCGGCTGAACCCGTTGCAGCCGCACCGGCCTCGGCGGGCCCCGCGCCGGGCGACTGGGCGGAGCTGCCGCTGACGCCGCGCCAGAAGCATGTGCTGCATCTGCTCACGCAAGGGCTGTCCAACAAGCTGATCGCCCGCGAGCTGGGTGTCAGCGTGGACACCGTGAAGGACCATGTGGCTGCGGTGCTGAGGGCGCTGGGCGTCAGCTCGCGCACCCAGGCGGTCGTGGTCGCGACGCAACGCGCGCGTTGACGGTGGACGTCGCGGTTAGCGGTATATCACCAGCGCGCCGGTCCGGTCAGCGATTCGTGGCGAGAAACCCCGGTCGATCAGGACACAGGCCGCAGCGTCGCGATAGGCCCGGGGGCGGTCTGCAGGCGAGCCGTCGAGCAAGCTCTGAAGTGTTCCCCGGCCGCCGAATCCTGTTGCAAGTTCAGCGTCGCTGTAGGGCGCCAATCGTTGCCGCATCACTTCAAGTTCGGCGTCGGCGTAGCTGATGGCCAGCCGGGCCAGGGCCGCCAGCTTGGTGAATTCGAAACGCCGCTCCTTGTTGGTCAGTGCGAGCCTCAGCGTTTCGGCGTGTGAGCCGACGGGCAGGCCGTGCTCAAGTTCCAAGGCGCCGAGAAGAGAGTAGGCGTTGATGCAGCGCGTGTGAACCTTCGACGTCCGCTTGTCCACCACCGTGACCTGCACATAGGGTGGCGAACTGGAAATGACGATGGTGTCGGTGTTGCCTGCGACCACGCCGTAAGCCGCGTTGAAACTTTCCTGCGATTGACGGATGGGTGACGCGGTACTGCAGCCTGCCACCAGCAGTGCAGCGGCCAAAAGCAATGGTTTCATGACGTTGTCTTCTCCCGTTTCGGCTTTTTGTGCGCCGATTGAAGCACGCCCCAGCAGCGCCGCCCCGTCAGCGCACGTCGCATGTGCTGAACCTCCTGACGGCACGCGACGTCAGCTCGCGCACTCAGCCGTCGTGGCGGCCACGCAGAAAACCCGCTGATCGGAGGCGCTTGCCCACCTCGGCCCTGAACCAGCCGGACTCGAGATAGGCATACAGATTCTTGCCCGGGCAGACGGTCTGGCGGCTGTAGTCCTTGTGGCTGGCGATGGCGTCCAGGCCGAGATGATGCTGGCGCGCCAGCCAGGCGGTCAGCTCGACGGCGGCGTTGAGCTGGGCCGGCGTGGGCTGCTGCTCTTCGAAGTTGCCGACCAGCATGACGAGGGCGTGGCCGCGCGGGTCGTATTCGGTATTGGTGTCGCCCGCCTGGGCCAGCGGCCGCGCCGCGTAGATGCGGCCGTCGGGCGCAATGATGTAGTGGTAGGGGATGTCGGCCCAGCGCTTGGTCAGGCGCGACCACTGTTGCAGCCGGCGCAAGTAGGCCTCGACGTCGGTGCCTTCCTTCCAGATCTCGCCCTGGTGGTGCAGGGTGATGCGGCTGATGTGCTGGGGCTCATCTGCGGAGGTGGCTGCGCTGCCGCCCCAGGCCTGGACGCTGACAATCTCCGGCGCCTGAGGCTGGCTGGCACAGCCGCTCAAGGCCAGCAGCAAGGCAAGAGCGGCCAGCCTCATCGAATGGCATCGATGGCGTTGAGCACCGCCTCGGCCGTGGCCGGCGCCTGCAGCGGCGGATCGCACTTCTCTGGGCCACAGGCGGCGCAGGCGTCCTTGATGGCCAGCAGGGCCGCAAAACCCAGCAGCAGCGGCGGCTCGCCGACGGCCTTGCTGCGGTGGATGGTTTCGCTGGCATTGGCCACGCCGAAGAGTTCGACGTGCAACTCCGGCGGACAGTCGTTGGCGGTCGGGATCTTGTAGGTGCTGGGCGCGTGCGTGGTCAGCAAACCCGTCGTGGGGTGCCATACGAGTTCTTCCGTCGTCAGCCAGCCCATGCCCTGGATGAAGCCGCCCTCGATCTGGCCGATGTCGATGGCCGGGTTCAGGCTCTGGCCCACGTCGTGCAGGATGTCGGCGCGAGTGATGCGGCTTTCGCCGGTCAGCGTGTCCACCAGCGCCTCGCAGACGGCGCCGCCCCACGCGTAGTAGTAGAAGGGATGGCCCTGCAGCTTGCTGCGGTCCCAGTGCAGGCCGGGCGTGGCGTAGAAGCCGTCGCTCCACAGCTGGATGCGCTTCAGATAGGCGGCGGCGACGAGGTCGCAGAAGGGCAGGCTCTGCCCTCCGCCGCTGACCTGGCCGCCGTCGAAGGCGATCAGCTCGGGCGCGCAGCCAAAGCGCTCGGCCGCGAAACCAGCGAGCCGCCCCTTGATCTTGCGGGCCGCGTCCTGGGCGGCCTTCCCGTTCAGGTCGCTGCCGGTGGATGCGGCCGTGGCGGAGGTGTTGGCGACCTTGCTCGTGTCGGTGGCCGAGCAGCGCACGCTGGCCAACGGCAGGCCCAACTCATGCGCGACGACCTGGGCGACCTTGGTGTTCAGGCCCTGGCCCATTTCCGTGCCGCCATGGTTCACCAGCACCGAGCCGTCGGTGTAGACATGCACCAGCGCGCCGGCCTGGTTCAGGTGGGCGACGTTGAAGGAGATGCCGAACTTGACCGGCGTGAAGGCCAGGCCTTTTTTCAGCACCGGGCTGGCGGCGTTGAAGGCGGCGATCTCGGCACGGCGTTCGGCGTAGCGGCTGCTGGCCAGCAGCTGCGCCGTCAGCGGTTGGGCGTGCAGCTCCTCGACCCGCTGGCCGTAGGGCGTCATGTCCTGGCCGGCGGTGTAGAAATTGCGCTGGCGCACCTCGGCCGGGTCCAATCCGAGCCGGCGGGCGACTCCGTCCAGGATCATCTCGATGGCGATGGCCCCCTGCGGGCCACCAAAGCCTCGGAAGGCCGTGTTGCTCTGCGTGTTGGTCCTGGCGCAGTAGCCATGCATCGCAACATGCGGCAGCCAGTAGGCGTTGTCGAAATGGCAGAGCGCGCGGGCCATCACGGGGGCGGAAAGGTCGGCGCTGTGCCCGGCGTTGGCGATCAGGTCGATGTCGACGGCAAGGATGCGGCCGTCGGCGTCGAAGCCTACGTCCCATCGGTAGTCGAAGCCATGACGGCGGCCCGTGACGAGGAAGTCGTCGTCGCGGTCCACGCGCAGCTTGACGGGTTTCTTCAACTTCAATGCGGCGATGGACGCGACGCAGGCGAAGAGAGCGGATTGGCTCTCCTTGCCGCCGAAGCCGCCGCCCATGCGCCGGCATTGCACGACGACACGATGCGCGTGCCAGCCCAGGCAATGGGCCACGAGCTGCTGCATCTCGCTCGGGTGCTGGGTCGAGCAGTGCACGAGCAGGGCGTCGCCGCCTTCCTGCGGCACGGCCAGGCTGATCTGGCCTTCCAGATAGAACTGCTCCTGGCCGCCCAGGCTCCAGTTGCCCTGCAGCCGGTGCGGCGCGCTGGCGAGCTGTTCGGCCGGCTCGCCGCGCGTCAGGTGCGCGGGCGCCAGCACGTACTGGCCGGCGGCATGTGCTTGCAGTGCCGTCAACAGCGGCGGCAGCGGCTCGGCCTGGATGACCTGTCTGGCCAGCCCCGCCGCGCGCCGGGCCAGTTCGCGGTGGGTCGCGATGACGGCGAACACCGGCTGGCCCACATAGCGCAGCTCGTCCACAGCCAGGATGGGGTCGTCATGCAGCAGCGGGCCGCAGTTGTTCTCGCCGGCGATGTCGGCCGCGCTGAGCACTGCGACGACGCCGGGCATCTGCCGGATGCGCTCCAGGTCGACGCTCAGCAGCTTGCCGTGCGCGATCGGCGACAGGCCGAGCGCCGCGTGCAGCGTGCCGGCGGGCTCGGGCAGGTCGTCGATGTAGGGCGCGGCGCCACTGACGTGCAGATGCGCCGATTCATGCGGTGTTGATTTGCCGACGACAGGTTGTTCCACGGGAAGTGTTTCGGGCTTGTTCATACCACCACCTCCTGCATCGACGGCCAGATGCCGACAGGCACAGCGCCGACGGTTTCCAGCCACAGCTTGATGAAAAGGTTCTGCGCCACCTTGAGCCGGTAGTCAGCGCTGGCGCGCATGTCGGTCATGGGCTTGAAGTCCTGCGGCAGCGCGGCGGCTGCAGCCTTGGCAGTGGCTTCGCTCCAGGGCTGGCCGACGACGGCGGCTTCCGCCGCGGCGGCGCGCTTGACTGTTGCCGCCATGCCACCGAACGCGAAGCGCGCCTCCTGCACGGCGCCGGCATCCAGCCTGATCGCCAGCACGGCGCAGACGGCGGAGATGTCGCTGTCATGGCGCTTGGCGATCTTGTGCGCGCTGAAGCGCCAGTCGGGCGAGGGCAGCGGCACGTGCATCGCCTCGACGAACTCGCCGGGCTGCAGGTCCTTCTTCATGTAGTCGAGATAGAAGTCCTGCAGTTTGAGGCGGCGCTGCTGCGAGCCGCGGCGCAGGATGATGTCCGCGCCCAGGGCGATCAGCGCCGGTGCGCCGTCGCCGATGGGCGAGCCGTTGGCGATGTTGCCGCCCAGCGTGCCGGCATGGCGCACCGGCGGCGACGCGAAGCGCAGCCAAAGTTCGCGCAGGCGGGGCACGGCGGCGGTCAGCGCGGCCCAGCTGTCCTCCAGCGAAGCGGCAGCGCCGATCCACAGGCCGGTACCGTTGTTGCGGATCTCGCGCAGCGTCGCGACACGGCCCGTGTAGATGACATCACCGAGGTCGCGAAACTGCTTGTTGACCCACAGGCCCACGTCGGTCGACCCGGCCAGCAGCGTCGCCTGCGGGTAGGTCTCGCGCAGCAGGGCCAAGTCGTGAATGCTTTGCGGCGCATGGAAGCGGGCGCCGGCGTGGCCATAGTCCAGCGGCTCGTCGGCAGCCAGGGTCTGCAGAGCCTGGGCGATGGGTGCGCGGTCCAGGCAGCGGGCGGGCGCACTGAACATCTGTTCGCCGGCATCCAGGATGGGCCGGTAGCCCGTGCAGCGGCACAGGTTGCCGGCCAGCGCATCGGCCAGTTGCTGGCGGGTGGGCTTGGTGCCGGCGGCTTGGTGGGTTTCATAACAAGCCGTCAGGCTCAGGACGAAGCCGGGGGTGCAGAAGCCGCACTGGGAGCCATGGCAGTCCACCATGGCCTGCTGGGCGGGGTTGAGCCGCTGCGGGCCGCCAAGGTCTTCCACCGTCAGCAGCGCGCGGCCGTCGAGCGTCGGCAGGAACTGGGTGCAGGCATTCACGTTACGCAGTTGCAGCTGGCCTGATGCGTCCAGTTCGCCCTGGATGACGGTGCAGGCGCCGCAGTCGCCCTCAGCACAGCCTTCCTTGGTGCCGGTGCAGCCGGCATGCTCGCGCAGGTATTGCAGCACGGTGGTCGTCGGGGGCAGGTTCTGGACCTCGACGACCTCGCCGCGGTGGAAAAAACGGATGGGTCGGGTATTCATGCTGGCCTCGATTGTCGAGCGTTGCCTCAGAATTGCCATATGAGTTTTACTAACCAGGAAAAATTCGTCGACAGTCCACGCCGATGGGCCCTGCGGGGCGATCTGCTGGATTTCACGGCTGCACCACGCTGGGGCGACACCGAGCCACCGGCGGTGCGCTTTGACCGCGACCACTGGCTGCTGATCGAGGACGGCCGCATCGTCGGGAGGCAGGCCGCCGAGCCGGATGCCGGTTGGGCGCGCAAGGACCATGCCGGAAAGCTGGTGCTGCCGGGGTTCATCGACACCCACGTCCACTGCCCGCAGCTGGAGGTCATCGGCTCCTACGGCACCGAGCTGCTGGACTGGCTCAAGCGCTACACCTTCCCCAGCGAATGCACCTTTGCCGACCCGGCGCGCAGCCGCGCAGGGGCCGAGGTCTTCCTGGACGCGCTGCTGGCCAGCGGCACGACCTCGGCCGTCGTCTTCCCGACCGTGCACAAGGTATCGGCCGAGGCCCTGTTCGACAGCGCCGCGGCACGCGGCATGCGCCTCATCACCGGCAAGGTGTTGATGGACCGCCATGCGCCGGACGGGCTGCGGGACGACGTCGTTCAGGCCGAGAAGGATTGCGTCGACCTCATCGCCCGCTTCCATGGCCGCGACCGCCTGGCGTACGCCGTGACGGTGCGCTTTGCGCCGACCAGCACGCCCGAGCAACTGGCAATGGCCGGCGCGCTGTGCCGCGCCGATGCCAGCCTCTATATGCAGACCCACGTCGCCGAGAACCGCGCCGAGGTCGCCTGGGTGGCGGAGCTGTTCCCGGATGCGCGCAGCTACCTGGATGTGTATGAGCGCGTCGGCCTCGTGCACGAGCGCTCGGTGCTGGCCCATGGCATTTATCTGGACCCGCACGACCGCGTCGTCATCGCTGACCGTGGCGCCCAGGTGGCGCATTGCCCGTCGAGCAATCTATTCCTGGGCAGCGGCCTGTTCGACTGGCCAGGTGCCGCTTTCAACATCAGCCTGGCTTCGGACGTCGGCGGTGGTACGACGCTCAGCCTGCCCCGCAACATGCTCGATGCCTACAAGGTGCAGGCCCTGCGCGGCGAGCGCATGACCGCCTGGGTGGCCCTGCATGCCGCCACGCGGGGCGCGGCCGAGGCGCTGCAGCTGGGGCGCGAGATCGGCGGCCTGTCGGTGGGGCAGACGGCCGACATCTGCGTGTGGGACTGGGCGCAAGGCCCGGTCGCCGAGGCGCGCGACGCGGTGGCGCGCGAGCTGCACGAGCGTGTCTTTGCGTGGATGACGCTGGCCGACGAGCGCAACCTCGCGGCCTGCTACGTTGCAGGCCAGCAGCGCATTTGATGGTGCCCCCAGGGCTGGCCTGAAGCCCGCCTGCCCCCCGAGGGGGTCAAGGCGACTCGGGAACGGCCCAGCGTCGCCTTGAACCGCCTGTCCCCCGATTCCGCCGCTTCGTCACAACCCTGATGGGGGACGGCGGGGCGGCTGGCTAGAGTCTGCCCACTCATTTCAACGGAGACTCCATGAGCCGACCCCTGCTGACCCTCGTCGCTTCCCTGGCCTTGCTGGCTGGCGCGTCCCAGGCCGCTGTTGCCGCCGACAAGCCGGCCGCTGTCGCCAAGGCGCCCAAGCCCGCCAAGCGCTACACCATCGAGCAGTTCATGGCCACCGTGAACATCGGTGGCGCCAGCTTCTCGGCCGACGAGAGCCGCATCCTCTTCCACAGCAACGAGACGGGCATCTTCAACGTCTATGCGATGCCGGTGGGCGGCGGCAAGCCGGTCCAGCTGACGAATTCCAAGACCGACAGTCACTACGCGGTGGGCTTCTTCCCGGGCGATGACCGCTTCCTCTACACCCGCGACCAGGCCGGCAACGAGCTCAACCATCTCTATGTGCGTGAGCTCGACGGCAGCGAGAAGGACCTGACGCCGGGCGACAAGCTCAAGGCTTCGTTCGCCGGCTGGAGCGGAGACGACACGGCCTTCTACGTGACGACCAACGAGCGCGATCCGCGCTTCTTCGACCTCTACCGTTTTGATGCCAAGACCTACGCCCGCACGCTGGTCTTCAAGAACGAGGCCGGCTGGGAGTTGAGCGACATCAGCCGCGACGGCCGCTGGCTGGCGGTGGGCAAGATCAACACGACGGCCGACTCCGACGTGCACCTGGTCGACCTGAAGAGTGGCGAGGTCAAGCACATCACCAAGCACCAGGGCGTGGCCAACTACACGCCGCAGGACTTCACGCCCGACAGCCGCGAGCTGCTGATGACCAGCAACGACGGCGGTGAGTTCACGCGCGTCATCGGCTACGACCTGGCCAGCGGCGCGACCCGCGAGATCGAGAAGGCTGATTGGGACGTGGACTACACGGCCTTCTCCAAGGACGGCCGCTACCGCATCACCGGCATCAATGCCGACGCCAGCATCGCGCTGCGCCTGTACCGCGACGGCAAACCGATGGCGCTGCCCCAGCTACCCGGCGGCGACGTGCGCGGCGTGACCTTCTCCCGCAGCGGCAAGCGCATGGCCTTCTACGTGAACGGCGACCGCTCGCCCAGCAACCTGTTCGTCGCCGACGTCGGCTCCAACGCCGAGCCGAAGCAGCTGACCCAGAGCCTGTCCAAGGACATCGATCCGGCCGAGTTGGTGGACGCCTCCATCGCCCGCTTCAAGAGCTTCGACGGCATGGTCGTCCCGTCCGTCTACATGTTGCCCAAGGAAGCCTCGCCGACCCACAAGGTGCCGGCCATCGTCTGGGTGCATGGCGGCCCCGGCGGCCAGACCAAGCGCGGCTACTCGGCGCTGATGCAGTACTTCGTCAACAACGGCTATGCGGTGCTGGGCATCAACAACCGCGGCAGCTCGGGTTATGGCAAGAGCTTCTTCACGGCCGACGACGGCAAGCATGGCCGCGAGCCGCTGTGGGACTGCATCGAGGCCAAGACCTTCCTGGCCAGCACCGGCGTCATCGACCCCGAGCGCATCGGCATCGTCGGCGGCAGCTATGGCGGCTATATGGTGCTGTCGGCCATGGCCTTCCGGCCCGAGGCCTTCAAGGTCGGCATCGACATCTTTGGCGTCAGCAACTGGCTGCGCACGCTGGAGAGCATCCCGCCCTATTGGGAGAGCTTCCGCCTGGCGCTGTACCAGGAAGTGGGTGACCCGGTGAAGGACCGCGAGCGCCTGATGGCCACGTCACCGTTGTTCCACGCCAGCGAGATCAAGAGGCCGCTGATGGTCATCCAAGGCGCCAATGACCCACGCGTCATCAAGCCCGAGAGCGACGACATCGTCGCGGCCGTCAAGAAGAACGGCGTGCCGGTGGACTATCTCGTGTTCGACGACGAGGGGCATGGCTTCTCGAAGAAGAAGAACACGCTGGAGGCCAACCGCCGCATGGTCGAGTTCTTGGATAAATACCTGAAGCCTGGCATCAGTCAGCCGGTCAAGTAAGAAGGAGTCCGCGATGTTCAGCTTCCTGCTCTGGTGCATCTTGTTCGTGATCTGCTGGCCGCTGGCCATTCTGGCGCTGCTGTTGTGGCCGCTGGTCTGGCTGATCACGTTGCCCTTCAGGTTGCTGGGCATCGCCGTCGACGGCGCCTTCGGGCTGCTGCGCGCCATCGTCATGCTGCCGGCGCGGGTGCTGGGCGGGCGGTAGCCGGGCGAGGGGTTGGGGGCGCCAGAGTTGCCTTGCACAATGATTTCCAGGCACCGAATCGGTGCCAGAATCCTTGCCTTCTCCATAACGCTTCAGCTGCGCCGACGCTGTGACGCTTCAGCACATTGCCGTTGTCGATGACGAAACAGCGATCACAGAGCTGCTTGGTCGCTATTTGCCTGGGCACGGCTTTCGCACGACGCAATTGCATTCGGGCCGTGCGCTGATGGAGCTGATGGCCAGCGATCCGCCGGAGCTGGTCCTGCTGGACTTGGGCCTGCCCGGTGAGGACGGCTTCGCCATCGCGCGCCAGCTGCGCGAGCACTGGCGTTGCGGCCTGGTCATCATCACGGGGCGCGGCGACTCGGTCGACAAGGTCGTGGGCCTGGAAGTCGGCGCCGATGACTACGTCACCAAGCCTTTCGACCTGCGCGAGTTGGTCGCGCGCATCAAGGCCGTGTTGCGGCGCATGGAGCCGCAGCCGTTGGCCTCTGGACAGCCGGCCGGGCAGGCGCCCCGGCAGGTGGCCAGCGCCTCGGGTGGCGAGTACCTGACATTTCTCGGCTGGCAGC
Source organism: Pelomonas sp. Root1217 (assembly GCF_001425705.1). Taxonomy (GTDB): domain Bacteria; phylum Pseudomonadota; class Gammaproteobacteria; order Burkholderiales; family Burkholderiaceae_C; genus Pelomonas. Next base: position 458,865 of record NZ_LMDC01000001.1, read on the forward strand.
TCGACCTGGCCGCCCGGCGCCTTGACGATCCGAACGGCGAGGAGGTGCGGCTCACCAGCGGCGAGTTCTCCTTGCTCGCGGCCCTGGCCCAGCATGCGGGCCGCGTGCTGTCCCGCGACTTTTTGCTGGAACAGACGCGGGGCCGGGAGGCGGCGCCCTTTGACCGCACGATCGACGTGCAGATCGGACGCCTGCGCAAGAAGCTGGAAGTCGATGCGGAGAATCCACAGATCATCAAGTCGGTCCGCGGCGCCGGCTACATCTTCGTTCCGCCCATCGGCTCCGCACGGGCTAAAACCTGATGGCTGGAACGCCTCTCGCCAACCAGCCGACGCCGCAGCCCGTCGATGACCTGACCGTCTACCGCTCGCTGTTTTCCGCCTATCCGGATGCCCTGCTGCTGGTGGACGCCGCAGGCCTGATCGTGCGGGCCAATCCCGCGGCGGCGGCGCTGCTGGGGTACTCGATGGAGGAGCTCGTCGGCACGAGCGTGGACGAGCTGGTGCCCGACAGCATTCGCCCCCGCCACGCGTCATACCGGCAGGCCTATGGTCACGCGCCGCGCGCTCGGCCGATGGGCACGCAGATGGAGCTGGTAGCCCGGCGGCGCGATGGCAGCGAGGTGATGGTGGAAATCGCGCTGAGCCCGTTACAGGACCACGGCCTGCCCTTCGTGGTTGCCGCGATCCGCGGCATCGGTGGCTATCCGCGCGTCAAACAGGCGTTGCAGCGGGCGCGCTATAGCGAGCATCTGGCACAGCTCGGCCGCCTGGCCGTCGACGCACGCGATCCGCAGCAGCTGTTGCAGCAGGTGCCGGCCATTGCCGCCGAGGCGCTGGAAGTCGAGATGGCGCTCGTGTTCCTGCTGGAAAGCAACCGGCTTGAACTTCGCGTCGCCGGCGGCGTGGGGCTGATTGCCGGCGAGTCGCTGGGTCGCATCGTGCCCAATCGCGGCGACACACCGCTTGGCGTCGTGCTGAGCCAGGGCCGATCGGTCGTGGTCGAGGATTTCCGCGCAGAACAACGCTATGCGGTGCCCCCCGACTATCTCGAGGCGGGGTTGGTCAGCGCATTGGCGGTGCCGCTGCTGGACCGCGGTCGCGTCATTGGCGCCTTGAAGGTTCGTTCTCGCCAGTCGAAGCGGTTCGGCGACGATGAACAGCGCTTCCTTGAGTCACTGGCCAATCTGCTGGTCACCTGCCTGCAGCGGGCGCAGACCGAGGAGGCGCTGAGCCATGCCCAGCGCCTCGAAAGTGTTGGCCAGCTGACGGGCGGCATTGCCCACGACTTCAACAACCTGCTGACCGTCATCCAAGGGAATCTACAGGTGCTGGAGGAGCTGCCGGCACTGGCGCAGGACGGTGGCGCCCTACAACTGGTGAGCGCCGCGATGCGCGCATCCAAGCGCGGCGCGGAGCTGACCGGCAAGCTGCTGGCCTTCTCGCGCCGCCAGGTGCTGCAGCCCAGCGCGGTCGACGTGCATGGCCTGCTGCACCCGCTGTCGGACATGCTGCGCCGCACATTGGACCAGCGCATCCGCATCAGCGTCGATGTCGCGCCGGACTGCCCCCTGGCGCTGGCCGACGCGGGCCAGTTGGAAGCTGCCCTGCTCAACATCGCGATCAATGCGCGCGACGCGATGCTCGACGGCGGCGATCTGCGTTTTTCCGCGGCAGATGCGGGGATGCTGCCGACGGGCCTGCGGGACGAGCTTGGCGAAGGGCGATTCGTCTGTATCGCCGTCACCGACACCGGCACCGGCATGCCGGAAGCGGTGAAGGAGCGCGCCTTCGAGCCCTTCTTCACAACCAAGCAGGCCGGCCGCGGCACGGGCCTGGGGTTGAGTGCCGTCTACGGCTTCGTCAAGCAGTCGCAGGGCGCCGTTGCATTGGAAAGCACGACCGGCCTTGGCACGACGATCAGCCTGTACCTGCCGGTGCCGCACGATGCCCAGATGGGGACTCAGGACGGCGACCACACCGGGCAAGCGGTGCCGGCGGGGCTGAAGGTGCTGGTAGTTGAAGACGATGCCGAGGTGCGCGCCGTGGCGCAGCACTTCCTGGCCGGCCTGGGTTGCGTGTTCAGCGTCTGCTCGAGCGCCGAGCAGGCGCTGCAACTGCTGACGCCGCAAGCCGATTTCGACCTGCTGCTGACCGACATCGCGCTGGGTGCCGGCATGCGCGGCACCGAGCTGGCCCGCATCGCCCAGCAGCGGCTGCCGCAGCTGGCCATCCTGTTGATGTCGGGGTTCTCCGCCGAACTGCTGGATGCCGACCGCGAGTCCCCGGCCGACTGGGAACTACTGCCAAAACCCTACAGCCGCGGCCAGCTGGCGCAGGCGATGGCCCGCGTGTTGGCGGCCTAAGCCGAGCGCAGCCGGGCAGCGCGCCGCAGATCGACGGCGTCGGGCTGGATTCGCGCGGCAGGCCCCCGCTCCAAACGGAACACGCGCAATGCGGCATTCACCTCTTCGGACTGCGCCAGCATCTGCTGCGCGGAGCCGGACAGCTGCTGCACCAGGCCGGCGTTCTGCTGGGTGAAGCCGTCCATCTGCTGGATGACTTCGTGTATCTGCGAGATGCCCAGCAACTGCTCGCGGGCACCGCGGTCGATGTCGCCGATCAGGTTGGCGAAGTTCTGCACGGCCTTGAGCGTCGTGTCGATGCTGGAGCGGGCACTGTCGGTCTGGCGCTCCGCCGCCTGCACCTGCTCGGTGGAGTCCAGGATCAGCTGCTTGATCTCGCGGGCCGCGGTGGAACTGCGCTGCGCCAGCGCCCGCACTTCGCCGGCAACCACCGCGAAGCCTCGTCCGTGCTCGCCCGCCCGGGCCGACTCCACCGCAGCGTTGAGCGCCAGGATGTTGGTCTGGAAGGCGATGCTGTCGATCACCTGGATGATGTCGGCGATCTTCTGCGACGAGCGCGCGATGCCGCCCATGGTCTCGGTCACCGAATGGACGACATCGGCGCTGCGCCTCGAGACGGCATTGAGCTCGGTGGCCACGCCGCTGGCCTGGTGCGTGCTGTCGCTGCTCTGGCGCACCGTGGCGGTGATCTGCTCCATGCTGGCCGCGGCCTCCTCGAGGCTTGCGGCCTGCGACTCGGTACGCTGGGCGAGGTCCCGGTTGCCTTGCGCGATCTCGCGGCTGACGCGGTTCATCTGTTCCAGCTCGACCCGCGTGTCGGACACCAGCGAACGGATGTTGATTGCCAGCTGTTTCAGCGCCTGCTCGAGCCCACGCCCTTGGCTGTTGCTGCCGGCTTCGAGGCTGGCGCAGAGGTCGCCCGCGGCGAGCTGGTTGGCAAACCGCTCGATGTGAGCCAGCCCCTGGCGCAGCCGCTGCTGCATCAGCGCCGCCGCCGCGCCCGCGGCCAGCACCACCGCGCCGGCCGCCAGCCAGGTATCCTGACCCGCCAACGCCCAGCCCAAGGCGCCCACGGCGGCATAGCCCGGCACATGGCGCAGCCAGGGCATCGAAGTCAGCAGGCCGCCCAGCCGCCCGCGCCAGTCGCGCCGCTGCAGCTGGCCGCCGCTCAGCACGTGAACCAGCTTGCCGGCTCGCTGCTCATCGCACATGAGTGCATAGAGGTTCTCGGCCGCCTCGATCTCTGCGCGGCTGGCGCGGGAACGCACCGACATATAGGCCACTGGCCGGCCGTCCTCCACCAGCGGCGTCACGTTGGCCCGTACCCAATAGTGGTCACCGTCCTTGCGGCGGTTCTTCACCACGCCAGACCAGGGCTGGCCAGCGGCGATCGTCGCCCACATGTCGCGGAAGGCCTCCGGTGGCATGCCGGGATGGCGGATCAGGTTGTGCGGTTGGCCGAGCAGTTCGTCGCGCGGATAGCCGCTCACCTCCACGAAGGCCGCGTTGCAATGCAGGATGCGGCCCTTCAGATCGGTGGTGGAGACCAGGTTGTGATCGGTGGGAAGCAGGTATTCGCGATCGCTGACCGGTAGATTGGTGCGCACGGAAATCTCCTTGCCGCAAAGACGGTGCGGCGGTCTGGGTAAAAGGTGGGCGCCAGGGGCCCAAAGAGGTGGGGCGCTTCAAGACAGGCTCATCGCGACGGCGTCGGTGGCCAACAGGTGCTGGAGAGATTCGGCCGGCGCCGGACGGCCGAAGTGGTATCCCTGCATCTCGTCGCAGCCGCGCTGGCACAGGTAGTCCCGCTGCTGTGCGGTTTCCACGCCCTCGGCCACCACGCGCAGATGCAGCCGGTGAGCCAGTGCAATCACGGCATCGACCAGGGCCGCGCCGTCGGGCTGCTCGCCGATGCGGCGCGTGAACGACTGGTCGATCTTCAGCGAGTCGATCGGGAACTGCTGCAGGTAGGCCAGGCTGGAGTAACCGGTGCCAAAGTCGTCCAGCGACAGCTTGACCCAGAGGGCCTTGATCCGCTTGAGCATGCCGATCGCGGCGCCGGGGTCGGTGATCAGCATGCCTTCGGTGATCTCGATCTCCAGCCACTGCGCGTCGACCTGATGGCGCTGAAGGGCGCGGGCCACCACCTGGTCCAGGTCACCGGCGGCGAACTGCCGCGCCGCGACGTTGACCGCTATGCGCACCACGGGCTGGCCGGCATCCATCCAGGCGCGGATCTGGCGGCATGCCGCGTCGATGACCCAGCCGCCAATGGCCAGGATCAGGCTGCTCTGCTCGGCCACCGGGATGAACTGGCTCGGTGGCACCAGTCCGATGCCGCTGCGCTGCCAGCGCAGCAGGGCCTCGGCGCCGACGACCTCGCCGCTGCTGGCATCCACCTTGGGCTGGTAGTGCAGCAGCAGCTCGTCGCGTTCGATGGCGCGGCTCAGTGCGGCTTCCAGGTCCAGCTTGGTCCGAGCCTCGGTATTCATGTCATCCGTATAGAAGCAGAACTGGTTGCGGCCCAATTCCTTGGCGCGATTCATCGCCGCATCCGCGTCACGCAGCAACTCGACCGCGGTGGGGTTGCCTTCGTCGGGGAACATGCTGATGCCGATGCTGGCCGTCAGGTAGGCATCCTGCCCACACGACAGCGCCATCGGCGCGGCGATGGTCGCCAGCAGGCCGCGCGCGAGCACGGCAATGCTGGTGTTGTCCATGTTGGCTTCGAGGATGACCAGGAACTCGTCGCCGCCGAGCCGGCCCAGGAAGTCCTCATGGCGCAGGCGCGCCTGCAGGCGCGCGGCCACGCAGACCAGCAATTCGTCGCCGGCCGGGTGCCCCAGGCCGTCGTTGACCGTCTTGAAGCCATCGAGATCGATGACCAGCAGCGCCGCGCGGCTCTCGCGCCGATGTGAGCGGGCCAGCGCATCCTCGAGCCGCCTCTGCAGTTGAACGCGGTTGGGCAGGCGTGTCAGCGGGTCGTTGTGGACCAGCCAGTCGGTCTGGGCCTCGCTGTGCTTGAGGCGGCTGATGTCGGTGAACACGCCGACGTAGTGGGTCACTGCCGCGTCGTCGTCGCGCACCGCGCTGATGGTCAACCATTCCGGATAGACCTCGCCGCCCTTGCGGCGGTTCCAGATCTCGCCCTGCCAGTGCCCGCTGGCATCGAGCGCGGCCCACATCCGCTGATAGAACTCCGCGTCGTGCCGGCCGGACTTCAGCAGCTTGAGGCTGGCGCCGATGGCCTCTTGCGCGTTGTAGCCGGTGATGGTCGTGAACGAGTGGTTGATCGATTGGATGCGGCCCCGTGAGTCGGTGATGATGACGCCGTCGCGGACGTCCTCGAAGACCGTGGCCCACTGGCGCACACGCTGCTGCATGTCGCGGCGCTCGGTGATGTCGCTGGAGACGCTGTAGATGCCCATCGTGCGGCCTTCGTCATCGATCAGCTTGCCCTTGGTGCAGGCGTAGATGCGGTCGCCGTCGGGCAGCGTCAGGCGCGTCTCGAGGCAGACTGGCTTGTCGGCCCGCAGTGCTGCCGCGTCGTCCTTGAGCAGCTGGCGCACCTGCTCGGCGGGGAACAGGCCCGTGGAATCGAAGCCGATCAGTTGCTCCGGGCTTCGCCCCAGCGCCCGGCACAGCGCGCGGTTCACGAACAGGTAGCGGCCCTCGAGATCCTTGGCGAAGATGACGTCGGTTGAACAGTTGGCGATGGCCTCGGCGATCTTCCAGGCCCGCTCCTTTTCCTGGCTTGCCACCGCCATGCGTGCGGCTGCCAGCAGTTCGCGCCGCTTCAGCGTAGCGCAGGTGAAGGCGCCCGCGGCCAGCACGGCCAGCAAGTTCACCAGAGCCAGCGTCGTCGCATCGGCGATGCTGTTGCCCTGCAGCGTATCGCGCGGCGCCTGGACGGCGACAAACCAGCCGGAGTTGCGGATCCGGGCCGCAACCGCAGCATGGGCAACTTCGCCGCGATCCAGGCCGTCCATGAGCGAACCGGCCAGCGACGGATCCCCGGACAAGGCGGTCAGCGCTCTGCGGGAGGTGTTTTGTGCCAGCGCGAACGGCGTGTCGGAACCGTCGATGGCCACGGCCGGCAGACCCCGTACGGCGGGGCGGAAGAACAGCGTTTCGGGGGCGCCATTGCCGGAGCCCGACGTCAGCTGCGGCAGCAGCGTGCGGCGCGGCGCGGTGCGCAGCAGCAAGACGGTCTCCAGACGACCGTCCGCGCTCGGCAGTGGCACGAAGAGGTCGAACTGCAGGCTGGCGGGGTCACCCACCTCGGCCTGGAAGTCGCCGTTGGAAGGCAGCCCGCTTTGCAGTGCCGAGCCAACCCCGCGCGCCATGGCCGCATCGACATGCCGCGCGGTGCCGTCTGGCGCCAACAGCAGCCTGGCGTGCTCGTCGAACAGCAGCGCGTCGGCGTAGCGCGTGGAAGCCAGCAGCAACAGCAGTTCCTTCCTCATCTCTGCCGCCATCGCCTCATCGGGGCTGCGGCGCCAGCGCAGCAGGCTGGCGCGCAACTGGGGGTCGGTGGCAAGCCGGCGGGCGTCCTCCGTGCGCTGCTCGATCCAGCCCTGGACGATCTCGGCCTTCAGCTCGGCCTCGCGGCGCAGCTGCGCGACCTGTTGCTCGTACGACATGTGGGTCGATCTGGCGTAGCCCATCAGGCTTGCCAGCACGATGGCGGCTGACAACAGGGCGAACACCCAGAGCACGCTGACCGGTCCGCCCTGGCGCGCCGGTCCGGTCGCCTCGCCCTCAGCCTGCCGGCTGGGGGTGATCACATAAATCAGCGCGCTGGTCGCCAGCACGAAGGCGATGCCCTTGCCCTGGCCAACGGCGGACAGCGTGGCGATGTCGGGCGCCAGCTTTTCCAGCAGTCCATCAGACAGCAGGATCCAGGCAAGGCCAAAGGCCGCGTAAGCCGCGGCCATGGTCAGCGGAGCGGTCGGCGCCAGCCGGCGCCACCAGAGGTCGAAGTGCCGGCCGAAGCCCCCGCTGGCGAAGCGAAGAGGCGGTGCGACGGCGTCCTGATGCGGTGAATTCATTTTTTTCTCCCTGGATCGATGCGCGGCCGCTGAGGCCGACGGGCCGCGCCTAGTGCAGACCGGCAGGAGCGGCCTGCCCACCGATGAAGGCGGCCAGGGCGGGGAAGTCGGGAATGCAGATGTCGCGCCGGCTCTTCTCGTGGAAGGCGATGAGCCGCGCTCGCGCGAGCCTGGACATCACGCGGCTGACGGTCTCCAGCGTCAGGCCGAGGTAGTTGCCGATCTCGGCGCGCGTCAGGCGCAGGCTGATCTGGTCGGTCCTGAGGCCGCGCGCGGCCAGGGAATCGGCCCAGTTGTGCAGAAAGGTCACCACGCGGGCGGCAGCTGGCAGGCCGCACAGCGCCGTCAGCGCCTCGCGTTCGCGCACGATCTCGTCGCTCATGGCCTCATGCACGGCGGCCATCAGGCGGGGATGGTCGGCGCAGGCCTTCAGCAGCGCGTCGTAGCGCAGCGTCCAGACCGCGGCGGTGTCCATCGCAATGGCCTCGCAGGCGTAGCTGCCCTTGGCGATGGCGCTGAAGCCAAGCCAGTCGCCACGGAACTTCAGCCCCACGACCTGCTCGTGGCCTTCGGCCGACGTGCTGATCAGCTTGAAGCAGCCGGAATTGAGCACGTGCAGCTGCTCGAAACGCTCACCCGGCCGGTACAGCACGTCACCGGCATGGACGATGCGGCGCCTGGGCGCCAGCACGGCCTCCAGCAGCTTCAGCTCGTCAGCGATGCGCTGACCCTTGGACGGCGCCGCGCTGGCGTGGATTGCGCCGTTGGCGGCGAAGGCGGTGCTGCATCGTGCAGCAGGGGGCGGGGTATGCGAGGGACTGGCGTGCATGGTGGTCTCCGTTGGGGCTGCTCGAAGAAATCGATGCTAGGCAGGCCCCGCCAATGACGTGTCAACACGCGACATCGCTAGGTAGCGGTGCGTAAACACGGCGTGAACCGCTGGTGACGGAGCCGCCCCACACCAGGCCCGACTCCTCCGGCTTGACCTTGGTCAAGGGCCGCGCAGTCGGCCTCGCTACGCTGCCGCTCATGTGTTCCGAGGCTCGCGAAGGCGCTGATGGCGCCGACTTCTTCCACCCCCTTGATGCCGCTGCCGTGCTGCGGCAGGCGAGGGTGTTCATGAGGCTGCAAGCCCCGGAGATGAAGCTGTTGACGGGCAGGCGGCTGGCGCTGATGTCGCCGCACCCGGGCGACGACGAGGGGAGCGAATTCGCGCAGGCGGCGACGGCGCTCGGTGCCCATGTGTCCTTCGTCCAGCCTGGGCTTGACGAGCACAGCAGCCCCTGGCGGGTCGATGCAACGGCACGCATGCTGAGCCGTCTCTACGACGCGGTTGAATGTCAGCACCTGCCCGCCGCCCTGACAGGGCGCATCGCCCGCAGTGCCGACATTCCTGTCTTCGCCGGGCTGGCGACCGCCGGGCATCCCACGGCCGTGCTCGCACAGGCACTGGACGGCGATATCGTATGGGCCGTCAAGCGGCGCAAGATCCTGCAGGCGGCGCTGGTCGTCAGCCTGGCGTGACGAGCCGCGCTTCGGTGGATGCAAGCCCAGGTTGATCGGATTTTCCTGGTCCGTCGTCATGAGCCGCCACAGACCGGGGCCCGGCTGGCGACGACGACCTCCGACGGCTGAGCGCCGCCTGGCCTGACGTCAAAATCCATGCGTTTAAGCAGGTTCAGCATCGCCCGGTTCTCGCGCAGCACATGGCCGACGACGCGCTGAGTGCCGCGCGAGGCGGCGTAGTCCAGCAGGGCCTGCATCAGCAGGCGGCCGAGGCCCCGGCGCTGCTGGTTGCTGCGCACGAGCAGGCCGAACTCCGCCTCGACGTTGTCGGGATCGCGCACGAGACGGGCCACGCCGAGCGTGCGAGGACCGCCGGCAGCCTGCTCATCGACGATGACGAGCGCCATCTCGCGCTCGTAGTCGATCTGCGTCATCCGGGCGAGATCGTCATGCGTCAGCGAGTGCGGCGCCTGGAAGAAGCGCATGCGCAGGTCTTCGGGGCTGCAGGCTTCCAGGAACTCGCGGTGCAGGGCCTCGTCCTCCGGCCGGATCGGTCGCATCAGCAGCGTGCTGCCTTGGCAGTGCAGCGTGCGCACCAGCTCCGCCGGGTAGGGGCGCACGGCGAAGCGCGCCATGCCCGAGGGCGCCGACGCCGACAGGCGCACGCGGGCGTCCAGCGCAAGCACGCCTTGCTCGTCGGCCAGCAGCGGGTTGATGTCCAGCTCGGCCATTTCGGGCAGATCGGCCAGCATCTGCCCGACGGCGGTCAACGCGTCGCACAAGGCGTCGATGTGGGCTGCCGGCCGCCCGCGATAACCGGCCAGCAGCCGGGCCACCCGGGTGCGGTCGATCAGCTCGCGTGCCAGCGCGCGGTTCAACGGCGGCAGCGCCACGGCGCGGTCGCCCAGCACCTCCACCGCGATGCCGCCCTGGCCGAACAGCACTATCGGGCCGAAGATCTGATCCACGTGCGCACCGACGATGAGCTCCTGGGCCCGGGGGCGCTGCACCATGGCTTGCACGCTGAACCCCTCGATGTGGGCTTCCGGGCGCGTGGCCTGCAGATGATCGAGCATCTCCTGCGCGGCCAGGCGCACGGCGGCTTCGCCGCGCAGGTCCAGGCGCACGCCGCCGGAGTCCGACTTGTGCAGGATGGCCGCGGACACCACCTTCAGCACCACCGGCCCGTCGATGCGCCGGGCCGCCTCGGCTGCGGCCTGTGGCGAAGCGTCGACGCGCAGCGTCGGCACGACCGGGATGCCATAGGCAGCCAGCAGTGCCTTGGCATCGATCTCGTCCAGCCATTCGCGGCCGGCGGCCAGCGCCGCGTCGATGATGCCGCGCGCCCGGCCGATGTCCGGCTTGCCGATCGTGCTGGCGCTCGGGGTCTGGCGCAATGCCGTCTGGTTGCGCCGGTAGGTCTGCATCAGCGAGAACGCGCGCACGGCTTCCTCGGGCGTCTCGTAGCCTGCAATGCCGGCCGTCTCGAATGCGCTGCGCGCCGGCGCCACCGTGTCGCCGCCCAGCCAGCAGCTCAGCACGCGGCCCCGGTGCTCGGCGATCAGTGGCGCACATGCCTGGGCGATGGCTTCGCTGGAGACGATGGCCGTCGGTGCGTGCACGAACAGCAACGCGCCTGCTTCGGGAGCGTCGAACAGGGCCTTGAGCGTGTCCACGTAACGTTGCGCCGGTGCGTCGCCAATGATGTCGATCGGGTTGCCGTGCGACCAGCCTGCGGGCAGCACGGCGTTGAGCCGCTTCATCAGCGCCTCGCCGGGGCGCGCCAGCGTCACGCCCAGCGGCGCGGCGGCATCGGCCACCATCACGCCGGCGCCGCCGCCATTGGTCATGACCATCAGCTCGCGGCTGTGGTTGTCGCGGAAGCGCGCGAGCGTCTGCGCGGCGATGAAGAGGTCCTTCAGCGTGTCCACGCGCAGCATGCCGGCGCGCCGGATGGCGGCGTCGAACACGATGTCCTCGCCGGCCAGTGCGCCCGTGTGCGAAGCGGCGGCCTTCATGCCGGCAGGTACGCGGCCGGCCTTGACGACGATCACCGGCTTGATGCGGGCCGCGGCACGCGCCGCCGACATGAACTTGCGTGGCGACGTGATGGATTCGATGTAGAGCAGGATGGCGCGCGTGTGCCGATCCGTGGCCAGGTGGTCCAGCAGGTCGGCGAAGTCGACATCGGCGTGCTCGCCCAGCGAGACCAGGTGCGAGAAGCCGATGCGCTCGGCGTTGGCCCAATCCAGCAGGGCCGTCAGCAATGCGCCCGACTGGGACACCAGCGCCAGTTCGCCGGGCAGCGCCTTCGCCTGGGTGAAACTGGCATTCAGCCCCAGATGCGGGCTCAGCAGGCCGATGCAGTTGGGCCCCAGCAGCCGCAGCGTGTGCGGCCGGGCGGCGTCCAGCGCCGCCTGCTTCTGCGCCGGCGTGAGGCCAGCCGTCACGATGATGGCGGCGCGCGCGCCGCGCGCGCCCAGTTGCCCGATCAACGGCGCGATGGTGTCCGGTGGCGTGCACAGCACGGCCAGGTCCGGCGTGAACGGCAGCTCGGCGACGCCGGCAAAGCAGGGCTGGCCGTCCAGCGTGGCCAGCCGCGGGTTCACGGCCGCCATCGGGCCCTTGAAGCCGCCGCTCAGCAGGTTGCGCCAGACGGTGGTGCCCACGCGACCGGGTTTGTCGGAAGCGCCGAAGACGGCCACCGACTGGGGCGCGAGCAGGCGGTCGAGATGGCGCTGGGTCATGGGCGCATCGTCGCCACCGCCCGCAGCCCGACCCTTGCGCTGGATCAAGCCAGCGCGGGATGCCGCGGGATCAATGCGACATCAGCACCGGCACGGTCATCGATTCCAGCAGCTTGCGGGAGACACCGCCGAACAGCCGCTCCGCCCAGCGGGCGTGGCCGTAGGCGCCCATGACGATCAGGTCCGCGCCGGTGTCGGACGCGGCATTCAGCAGAGCGTCGCCGATGGGCAGTGCCGTCACTTCCTCGCGCACGATGGCATCGACGCCCTGCAGCGCCAGCCATTGGCGCTGGCAGGCGAGGCGCTCGGCCGGGGCTTCACCTTCAGCGTCTCGGCGCCAGTGCATCAGCCAGACGTTGTCGGCGCGGCGCAGCAGCGGCAGCGCGTCCGTCATCGCCCGTACCGACTCGCGGCTGCCGTCCCAGGCCAGCAGCACGCGACGCGTTCGCAAGGGTTCGCGATGCGTGTAGGGGATCAGCAGGACCGGGCGCACGCAGCGCAGCAGCACCTGTTCCAGCGTGGCCGCGTGCTGGCGATGGTCGGGCAGCGACGGGTCGGGCTGGCTCATGATGAGCAGGTCCGCGCATTGCGCATGCCGCGCCAGCGATTGCGCCGCGGGCGTCTGGTCGGCGAGCGCCTCGAATGAGGGCAGTTCGGCAGCGCCGCAGCGTTGGTGGAAGTTTTGCGCGAGGGCCCGGGCCTGTGCGAGCAGGGTCGCGCAGGCGCCACTGACGTAGTCATCCATTGCGGCGGCTGCCTGCAGCGCCTGCAGTTCGACCGTGGCGCTGGGCGCCAGGCCGATCAGGTGGGCCTCGAACTCCCTGGCCAGGGCGATGGCGATGCTGACGCGCACTGGGTTGGCCGGGGTCGCGTCCAAGGCAACCAGCAGGCTGCGGTAGCTCATGGCAATCATCTCCTTGGAAAGCAAACTCAGGCAAAGCTCAGCACGGCCCGGCCGTCGATGCGCCCCGTGCGCAGGTCGTCGAAGATGCGGTTGATGTCGTCAAGCCGGTGCGTGGTGGTGCTGGCATGCACGACGCCGTCCGCGGCGAACTGCAATGCTTCGTTCAGGTCCTGGCGCGTGCCGACAATGGAGCCGCGAACCGTCTTGGCATTGAGGACGACATCGAAGATGGGCAGTGCGAAGTCGCCGGGCGGCAGGCCGACCATGGACATGGTGCCGCGCTTGCGCAGCATGCCCAACGCCTGGCTGAAAGACTGGCGCGACACGGCGGTCACGAGGGCGCCGTGCACACCGCCCAGTTGGCGCTGCAGTGCGGCGGCCGGGTCTTCCTCGGCGGCGTTGATGCAGAGCTCGGCGCCCAGCCGCTGGGCCAGTTGCAGCTTGGCCGAGTCGATGTCCACGGCTGCGACGTGAAAGCCCATCGCGCGTGCGTACTGGACGGCCAGGTGGCCGAGACCGCCGATGCCGACGACGGCCACCCATTGCCCGGGCCGGGCGTCCAGCACCTTCAGGCCCTTGTAGACCGTCACGCCGGCGCACAGGATGGGCGCGAGGGACTCGAAGGACAGGTCGTTGGGCAGGTGGCCCACATAGGCCGGATCGGCCAGCACATATTCGGCGAAGCTGCCGTTGACCGTGTAGCCGGTCATCTGCTGGTGGTCGCACAGCGTCTCCCAGCCCGTCAGGCAGTGCTCGCAATGCCCGCAGGCGGTGTGCAGCCAGGGCACGCCGACGCGATCGCCTTCGCGGATGCCGCGCACGCCCGCGCCGACGGCGGCGACATGGCCGACGCCCTCGTGGCCCGGAATGAAAGGCAGCGGCGGCTTGACCGGCCAGTCGCCGTCGGCGGCATGCAGGTCGGTGTGGCAGACGCCACAGGCAGCCACCTTGACGAGAACCTGCCCGGCGGGGACTTCGGGGATGGCCACCTCCTCCAGGCTGAGGGGCTCGCGGTAGGCGCGGACGACCGCGGCTTTCATCATGGGCATGGCAATTCCTTGGGCGCCACGGTGTCGAGGTACTCGGGCACCGAGGCCGGCCAGCCCAGGCTTTCTTCGATGGCCTGGCGCAGCGCGTCGGCGGCTTGCGGTTCGCCGTGGGTCACATAGACGTGGCTGGGCGGGCGCGGCAGCGTTTGCAGCCAGGCCAGCAACTGGGGTTGGTCGGCATGCGAGGACATGCCGTCGATGGCGGCCACCTCGGCGCGCACGGGCACCCACTGGCCGTGCATGCGGATGCGGTCCGCGCCGGCCAGCAGGGTGGCGCCGCGCGTGCCGGCGGCCTGATGGCCGACGAAGACGATGCTGTTCCTGGGGTCCGGTGCCAGGGCCTCCAGGTGGTGCAGCACGCGGCCACCCGTGGCCATGCCGCTGGCGGCGACGATGACGCTCGGATAGCTGGGATGGTTCAGAGCGCGCGATTCCTCCTCGGTGCGGACGTAGCGCACCTTGTCGACGAGGTCGCGGCGCTCAGGCTCGGTCAGCCTGTGTTCATCGGCATGGACCTGCACCAGGCGCGTGACCTGGGTGGCCATGGGGCTGTTCAGGTAGATGGGCAGGTCGGCGATGCGCCCGGCGGCTTTCAGGCGCAGCAGGGTGTGCAGGATGGCCTGTGCCCGCCCGACGGCGAAGGCCGGGATCAGCGTCGTGCCGCCGCGGGCCGCAGTGCGCGCGATGACGTCGCAGAGCTGGTCTGCGCTGGGCGTTTCAGAGTGCCGCCGATCGCCGTAGGTGGACTCGATGACGACGATGTCGGCCGCGTGTGCCGCGGCCGGCGGCAACATGACGGTGTCGTCGCTGCGCCCGAGGTCGCCCGAGAAGGTGATCGAGCTGGCGCCCGTTGTGAGGTGGACGCTGGCGGCGCCAATGATGTGGCCGGCATGGCTGAATGTCGTCGTCAGGCCGGGGACGGGTTCAAACACCTGGCCGAAGGCATGACGGCGCACCTGCTTGAGGCTGTGCAGGGCCTGGGCCTCGGTGTACAGCGGCAGCGCCGGTGAATGCTTGCTGAAGCCGTGCCGGTTGGCGTAGCGAGCGTCCTCCTCCTGCAGCCGGCCCGAGTCCGGCAGCAGCACGGACAGCAGGTCGCTGGTGCCAGGCGTTGCGTGGATGGAGCCGCGAAAGCCCTCCGCCACCAGGCGGGGCAGGAAGCCGCTGTGATCGATATGGGCATGCGTCATCACCACGGCATCGATGGACGCTGCCGGCACGGGGAAGGGGGCCCAATTGCGCAGGCGCAACTGCTTCAAGCCCTGGAACAGCCCGCAGTCGACGAGCAATCGCCGGCCGCCGAATTCGACGAGGTAGCGGGAACCGGTCACGGTGCCGGTTGCGCCGAAGAAGCGCAGCTTGAGCTCCGTCGTGCTCACGGCCGGCGCCCCAGCAGCCAATTCACCGGGCCGCAGCCCACAATCAGGCGGCGTGCGCGTTCCACCGATCCGACATTGATAACCATGGTGGCCTCCTGACCTGTTCAAGTCAGGTTCAGCGTAGGCCGGCCTACTGCCGGTGGCCTTGCGCTGGATCAAGCGCGCTTGATCAACCCTAGCTGGGCGTGGACGGGCGCTCGACACCCCAGCGCCGGTACAGCTCGACGGCCGAGCCGGTGCGCAGCCACTGTTCGAAGGCCTGGTCGTAGCGTTGCGACAGGGCCTCACCGCCGGCGCTGCGTGCAAAGGCCATGTGCCCGTGCAGCACGTCCAGCGGTGGCGAGCAGCGCGCGACGGCGTCAGCCAGGCCCAGGCGTTGCAGCACCGGCTGGCAGTTGCGGTCGTTCGCTGCGAACAGCTCGATGCGCCGCTTCATCAGCATCTGCAACCCGGCGTCGACGCTCTGTACCCAGGTCAGTTGGTTCATGCCCGTCTTCATGCGTTCGAAGCGGCTGCCGTAGGCCCAGCCGCGCACGGCGGCCACGGGCGCCTGGGCCAGTTCGCCAAACTCACCCGTCCAGCGCGCCTCCTCGCCGCGGCGGGCGTACCAGACCATGGCGTCCGAGTAGAAGGAGCGCACGCTGAACAGCATGCGGGCCTCGCGTTCCGGCGTGCGGTAGGGGCCGATGAGGATGTCCGCCTCGCCCTGCTCCAGCATCAGCTGCGCGCGCGGCCAGGGCAGCCATTCGCAGCGCACGTTGTCGCCGAACAGCATGCCCAGCAGGTCCACCGCCAGGCCCTTGGGCGCCTGGCCTTCGCTGCCCTCGAAGATGCGCGCGAACTGCGAGCCCACCGCGCGCAGCGGTGTCGCGTGGGCCTGCCGCGCCAGCCCCAGCCCCGCCATCCAGCCCAACCCTGCCTTGCACCACACGCGCCGTGTCGACATGGCTCATCCCTTCGTTGGAGACGCCGTTGATGATGCGCGCCGCGGAGGGTGAGATCAAGGAATGTCGATGTCGTGCAGCGCAAAGCCGCCACCCTGGCGGCGGTCGGCGAAGAAGCAGCGCAGCGTCTCTCGCGTCGTCTTGAAGGCGATCTCGTCCCAGGGAATCTCGTCTTCGTTGAAGAGCCTGGCCTCCAGCGACTCCGGCCCCGGGTTGAACTCGGGCGAAAGCAGCCGGGCGCGGTAGAAAAGGTGGACCTGGCCCACCCGCACGACGTTGAGCACGGTGTACAGCGGCCCCATCTCGATGTCGGCACCAGCCTCCTCCTGGGTCTCGCGCAGGGCGCCCTCGGCGGTCGTCTCGTTCAGTTCCATGAAGCCGGCCGGCAGCGTCCACAGGCCATGCCGCGGCTCGATGGCGCGCCGGCACAGCAACACGCGGCCGTCCTCCCAGACCGGCAGCGTGCCCACCACGTTCAGCGGGTTCTGGTAGTGGATGGCGCCACAGCCCGGGCAGACCGCGCGTTCGCGGTTGTCATCGGCGGGGATGCGGTATTCCACGGCGGTGCCGCAGTTCGGGCAGTGTCTGAGCGGGCTGGGAAAGGGCATGCGGCCCAGTTTATGGCGAGCAGAATGACGGCCATGAAGCTCTACAACTACTTCCGCTCTTCCGCCTCGTGGCGCGTGCGCATCGGGCTGGCGCTCAAGGGCCTGGACTACGACTACGCGGCCATCCACCTCGCAAAGAACGAGCAGTTCGCCGGCAGCTTCGCCGAGCAGCAGGTCTCCCACCTCGTGCCGGCGCTGGTGCTGGACGACGGCCAATGGCTGAGCCAGTCCATGGCGATCCTCGAATACCTGGACGAGACGCATCCGGAGCCGCCTTTGCTTCCCCAGGGCGCCGTCGCGCGGGCGCAGGTGAGGGCGCTGGCCCAGGACATCGGTTGCGACATCCACCCCATCAACAACCTGCGCGTGCTGCGCTATTTGAAGAACGACCTGGGCCAGGAGCAGACGACCGTCGACCGCTGGTACCGCCATTGGGTGGCGACGGGCCTGGGCATCGTCGAGCAGCGCCTTGCGGCCACGGCGGGGACATACTGTTTCGGCGACACGCCGGGCCTGGCTGATTGCCTGCTCGTGCCCCAGATCTACAACGCCCAGCGCTTCGAATGCCCGCTGGACGACTTCCCGACCGTCATGCGCGTGAACGCCGCCTGCCTGGCCCTGCCGGCCTTTGCCAACACGCATCCCGGCGTTTGTCCCGATGCAGCCTGATCCGAACTGGCTGCGCCCGGACTGGCCGGGCGTGACGGCCTTCATGACCACTCGCGGCTCCAACTTCGGCCGCAAGGCGGGCGACCCCGAGCTGGCCAAGGCCAACCGCATCGGACTCGCCGGATTGCTCGGTGCGCGGCCCGTCTTTCTCGATCAGGTCCATGGCGCCGATGTCGTGCGCCTGCGCGCCGATTGGCACGACGACAACGCGCCCAAGGCGGATGCGGCCGTGTCGACCGATCCGGACCTGGCCGTGGCCATCCTGGTCGCCGACTGCCTGCCCGTGCTGTTCGCAGCGCCGGGCGGCGTGGCCGGCGCGCATGCCGGCTGGCGCGGCCTGGCGGCCGGCGTGCTGGAGAACACGGTGGCCGAGCTGTGCGACGCAGCGAAATGCCAGCCCGGCGATGTGAAAGCCTGGCTCGGCGCCTGCATCGGCCCCGCGGCCTTCGAGGTCGGCCCGGAGGTCGTTGCGGCTTTCGGCCGTGAGCCCATCGAACGCGACCAGCCCGGCTTCCTCTACCGGCCCAACCCCGAGCCTCGCTGGCGCGCCGATCTGCCCCTGTTGGCTCGCGAAAGATTGATCTCGGTCAATGTCACCCAAATCAGCGGCGGCTCGTGGTGCACGCTGACGGATGATTCACGCTTCTTTTCGTTCCGGGGCGAGGCCCTCGGCCGGCCCCGGGGCCGCATGGCCGCCTGCATCTCCTTGCGCGGCTAGCTCGGCAGCACGCCGCCGACGCTTGCGGCCGGGCGTGCCGAGGATGTAGAGCAGCAGGCCCAGTGGAAGGACGCCATAGAGCATCAGCGTGACGAAGGCACCGAACAGCGAGCCCTGGGGGCTGATCGCTTCGGCCGCCGCCATCATCAGCGCCACATAGGCCCAGGCAATCGCAACGAGATACATGTGTCATTGGCACGTCAGTGCGTGCGGTTAAAAAGCTGGGGCTGCGAGATGTGGCAAGCTTATTGCAACGGATCGAGACAACACCGCGACGCGGGAGCTCCGAGGAAGACATGGCCACAAGCAAGAAGAACGACGCCCCGCCCGCCACGGAGGGGCCGGCCGTATTCGCGGACCTGATGCAGCAGATGGCGCATCTGCCGCAGATCTCGCCCACCGCACTGGCCGAGTTGCAGGCCGATTATCTGAAGCAGGCCACGGCGTTGTGGAACGCGTCGCTGGGGCAGGGCGAGGCTCCGGCCATCGGCGACCGCCGCTTCGCCGCACCCGAATGGCGGAGCAACCCGGCCGCCAGCTTCATGACCCAGCTCTATCTGCTCAACAGCCAGACGCTGGGCCGGATGGCTTCGGCCATCGAGGCCGACGACAAGACCAAGGCGCGCATCCGCTTCGCCGTGCAGCAATTCGTCGATGCCGTGTCGCCCAGCAATTACCTAGCCTTGAACCCCGAGGCGCAGAAGCTGGCGCTGGACAGCCAGGGTGAGACGCTGACCCGTGGCCTGCAGCAGCTGTGGGGCGACCTGCAGCGCGGCCATGTGTCGCAGACGGACGAGAGCGCCTTCGAGGTCGGCAAGAACGTGGCCACCACGGCCGGCAGCATCGTCTTCGAGAACGAGCTGTTCCAGCTCATCGAATACGCGCCGCTTACGAAGGACGTGCACACGCGCCCCTTCCTGCTGGTGCCGCCCTGCATCAACAAGTTCTACATCCTGGACCTGCAGCCGGACAACTCACTCATCCGCTACGCCGTCACGCAAGGCCATCGCGTCTTCGTCGTCAGCTGGCGCAACCCGGATGAGTCGGTCAAGGCGCTGACCTGGGACGACTACATCGAGCAGGGGGCCATCGAGGCCACCCGCGTCGTGCAGGAGATCTCGGGCCAGGACAAGATCAACGCTTTGGGTTTTTGCGTCGGCGGCACCATCCTCGCCACTGCCCTGGGCGTGCTCGCCGCGCGCGGCGAGCAGCCGGCGGCCAGCCTCACGCTGCTGACGACGCTGCTGGACTTTGCCGACAACGGCATCCTGGACATCTTCGTCGACGAGGCCAGCGTGCGCCTGCGCGAGGCCACGCTGGGCCCCGAATGCCCGAAGGGCCCGCAACTGCTGCATGGCCAGGAACTGGCCACCACGTTCAGCTTCCTGCGCCCCAACGACCTGGTGTGGAACTACGTCGTCGGCAACTACCTGAAGGGCGAGCAGCCGCCGCCCTTCGACCTGCTGTACTGGAACGGCGACTCGACCAACCTGCCCGGGCCGATGTACTGCTGGTATCTGCGCCACACCTATCTGCAAAACGAGTTGAAGGAGCCGGGCAAGCTGACCGTCTGCGGCGAGAAGCTCGACCTGGGTGCTATTCAAGCCCCGGTCTACATCTACGGCTCGCGCGAGGACCACATCGTGCCCTGGCAGGCCGCCTATCGCAGCACCCAGATCCTGAAGGGCAAGAAGCGCTTCGTGATGGGGGCGTCGGGCCATATCGCCGGCGTCATCAACCCGCCGGCCAAGGGCAAGCGCAGCCACTGGATTGCCAAGGGAACGGCCTTGCCGGCCGACCCCGAGGCCTGGTTGGCCAGCGCCACCGAGCACCCGGGGAGCTGGTGGCCGGACTGGTCCACCTGGCTGGCTTCGCATGCCGGCGCCAAGAAGCCCGCACCCAAGGCGCCGGGCAACCGCAAGTTCAAGGCGATCGAGCCCGCGCCCGGTCGCTATGTGAAAGTGAAAGCGTGACACCCTCTCAATGCAACCACTGAGGCACGGAGGCACAGAGAACTCAGGTTCTCTTTGTCTTCCTCCGTGCCTTTGTGCCTCTGTGGTTGCATTTGTTTTTCCAAGGAGACATCCATGAGCAAAGAAGACATCGTCATCGTCGCCGCCGCACGCACGGCCATCGGCAAGTTCGGCGGCACCCTCGCCAAGACGCCCGCCAGCGAACTGGGCGCCGCCGTCATCCAGGACCTGCTGCGCCGCACCGGCCTGGCCGGCGACCAGATCAATGAGGTCATCCTCGGCCAGGTGCTTACGGCCGGCGTGGGCCAGAACCCGGCGCGCCAGTCCGTCATCAAGTCCGGCCTGCCCCAGGCCGTGCCGGCCATGACGATCAACAAGGTCTGCGGCTCCGGCCTGAAGGCCGTGATGCTGGCCGCGCAAGCCATCCGCGACGGTGACAGCGACATCGTCATCGCCGGCGGCCAGGAGAGCATGAGCATGAGCCCTCATGTGCTGCCGGGCTCGCGCGATGGCCAGCGCATGGGTGACTGGAAGATGATCGACACGATGATCGTCGACGGCCTGTGGGACGTGTACAACCAGTACCACATGGGCATCACGGCCGAGAACGTGGCCAAGAAGTACGGCATCACGCGCGAGCAGCAGGATGCGCTGGCGCTGGGCAGCCAGCAGAAGGCCGCCGCGGCCCAGGACGCCGGCCGCTTCAAGGATGAGATCGTGCCGTTCAGCATCGCGCAGAAGAAGGGCGATCCGATCGTCTTCGCTGCCGACGAGTTCATCAACCGCAAGTCCAACGCCGAAGCCCTGGCCGGCCTGCGCCCTGCCTTCGACAAGGCCGGCAGCGTCACCGCCGGCAATGCCTCGGGCCTGAACGATGGCGCCGCCGGCGTCGTCGTCATGACGGCCGCCAAGGCCGCGGCCCTGGGGCTGACGCCGCTAGCGCGCATTGCCTCCTACGCCTCGGCTGGCCTGGACCCCGCGCTGATGGGCATGGGCCCGGTGCCCGCGGCCCGCAAGGCGCTGGAGCGCGCCGGCTGGAAGCCCGCCGACCTTGACTTGCTGGAAATCAACGAAGCCTTCGCTGCCCAGGCCTGTGCCGTGCACAACGAGATGGGCTGGGACATGAGCAAGGTGAACGTCAACGGTGGCGCGATTGCGCTGGGCCACCCCATCGGCGCCAGCGGCTGCCGCGTGCTCGTCACGCTGCTGCACGAGATGATCAAGCGCGATGCCAGGAAGGGCATCGCCTCGCTGTGCATCGGCGGCGGCATGGGTGTCGCCCTGACCGTCGAACGTTGATACCCTCACCCAATCACAACAGGAGACATCCATGAGCAAGAAAGTTGCCTACGTCACGGGCGGTATGGGCGGCATCGGTACCGCCATCTGCCAGCGCCTGCACAAGGAAGGCTTCAAGGTCATCGCCGGCTGCGGCCCGAGCCGCGACTTCAAGAAGTGGCTCGATGAACAGAAGGCGCTGGGCTACGACTTCCACGCCTCCGTCGGCAACGTGGCCGACTGGGACTCCACCGTTGAGGCTTTCTCCAAGGCCATCGGCGAGCATGGCGCCATCGACGTGCTGGTCAACAACGCCGGCATCACCAAGGACCGCATGTTCCTGAAGATGACGCCGGACGACTGGCATGCCGTCATCGACACCAACCTCAACAGCATGTTCAACGTGACCAAGCAGGTCGTGCCGGGCATGGTGGAAAAGGGCTGGGGCCGCATCATCCAGATCAGCTCGGTCAACGGCGAGAAGGGCCAAGCCGGCCAGACCAACTACTCGGCCGCCAAGGCCGGCATGCACGGCTTCACGATGGCGCTGGCGCAGGAACTGGCGTCCAAGGGCGTGACAGTCAACACCGTCAGCCCGGGCTATATCGGCACCGACATGGTCCGCGCCATCAAGCCCGAGGTGCTGGAAAAGATCGTGGCGACGATTCCCGTCAAGCGCCTGGGCACGCCCGAGGAGATCGGCTCCATCGTCGCCTGGCTGGCCAGCGGGGATTCGGGTTTTTCGACCGGTGCCGACTTCTCCTGCAACGGCGGCATGCACATGGGGTGAGAGCCGGGCGGCTCCCATCTGCAAAGCCGGCGCCAGCCGGCTTTTTTGTTGTTCGCACCGCATTGGGGCGGCACGGCAACAATTCCACGCTTGCCCGCGCAACGACTTGCAGTTGTGAACTTATCCCCTGAATCGAGGAGGCAGCCTGACTACATTCCGGCATCTGCGCCAAGCGACCGGCGCATTAGCAATGGGATGAGCCGGATGAACCTTGTCTTTCTGCCCGCCGTGAGCCTGATGCGCCGCCTGCCGATGGCGCACAAGTTCTTCATCGTCTGCCTGTGCTTTGCAACTCCGCTGGCCTATCTGCTGGTGTCGCTGGCGGGCGACCGATCCGACGCGCGTGACTTCTCGGCCAAGGAGCTGGTCGGGGTTGCCCAGGTACGTCAGGTCAGCGGCCTGCTGAACGCGGCCATGGCGCTGCGAGGGACCTCCATCGGCATGAGCGCCAAGATGCCCGGTGCCGAAGCCAGGCGCGACGAGGCCCTGGGCAAGTTCGAGACCCAGGCCCAGACGCTGGAGCGCGAGATCGCAACCGGCGATGACCCGCTCAAGCTCGCTTCAGGCCTGGCCGCCGCGCGCGCCAAGGCCAAGGCCCTGGTCGCTCTCGGTGCGGCCGAGCCCGAGCCGGTCGTCGTGGCCAGCTTTGCGCTGACCGACGCGGTGCAGTCCCTTGTCGAGCAGGCCTCGTCCGAGTCCAACCTGGCCCTGGATCCCGACGCGGATACCTACTACCTGATGCTGAGCGTCACCGATGCCCTGCCGCGGCTGCGGGATGCCGTCGGCCGCATGCGCGCCTTGGGCGCCGCGACTGCTCAAATGGGTTCACCGCCCGCTGGCGTGCTGCAGCGCCTGCACCAGGCCGACACGTTGACCGAGGAATACCTGACGCGCCTGACCGCGGCATTGAACCGGGTCGCGGCGGCCAATCCCGAGGCCGTGAAAGGCCTGGACGTGCAGCTCGTGGACCGGATCCGCAAGGACTTTCGTGAGAAGTTCGCTCAGGGCTTCGTGCTGGGCGAGCCGCCCAAGGTCGATGCGGTCGAGTGGTTCGCGCTGGGCACGGCACAGATTGCCGCGGCCGACAGGTTGGAGCGCGCCGCGGAGGCAAAGCTGGCCGAACTCGTCACCGCGCGGGTCCAGCGCCTGACGCGCGACTTGTGGACGGCCATGATCCTGGCCATCAGCTTTGTCACCATTGCCGTCTATGCGCTGGTGAGCTACTACCTGGCGTCGCGCAGCAGTTGCGCTGCGCTGGGCCGCCGCATCGAGGCCCTGGGCGCCGGCGACCTCAGCGAGAACCCGGCCCTGGACGGCCGCGACGAGGTCGTGCTGGCGACGAATGCCTTGCGCGAGGCCACGCTGCGCCTGAGTGGCCTCGTGCACGAGGTGCGGGCCGGCGCCGAGCACATCTCCACGTCGGCCACGCAGATCTCGGGCGCCAACCAGGACCTCTCGGCACGCGGCAATGCGATGGCTTCGGTCGTCGAGCAGACCAGCGCCAGCACCGGCGTGCTGGAACAGACCGTCGACCACAACATGAACAGTGCGCGCGAGGCCCATGACCTGGTGCAGGGCGCGGCCGAGCTGGCCGGGCGTGGCGGCGCCATCGTGCAGCGTGCCGTGAACTCCATGGAGGAGATCACCGCGAGCTCGCGCAAGATCGGCGACATCATCCAGGTCATCGACTCCATCGCTTTCCAGACCAACATCCTGGCGCTGAACGCCGCTGTCGAGGCCGCCCGCGCAGGCGAGCAGGGCCGCGGCTTCGCGGTGGTGGCCAGCGAGGTCCGTTCGCTCGCCCAGCGCTCGGCCGAAGCCGCCCGCGAGATCAAGACGTTGATCAACTCGTCCATCGAGACCGTCCACCAGGGCGAGGCCTATGTGGCCCAGGCGGGTGGCTCTATGGGCGAGATCGTGCAGGCCATCCACCGCGTGGCCGCCATCGTCGGCGACATCAGCAGCCAGTCTTCCTCCCAGGCCGACCAGGTCCGCCAGCTCGCGGCTGCCATTCGCGAGGTGGATTCGACGACGCAGCAGAATGCCGCCCTCGTCGAGGAGACGGCGGCTTCGGCGTCAATGCTGGAAGACCGTGCCGGTCAGCTGCGCGAGGCGGCGGCGAGGTTCAGGACAGCGATGGCTTGACCGGGATCCGGCGTCGCTGCCAGTGGTCCACGGCATCCACGACGGCTTCCCAGGCGCGGCGGTCGTAGGTGACCGCGGCGAAGAGGTTGTCCGCGCTGGGTTGTTGGCGGACTGCGGTGAGGGCGAGCCGCTCCAGAGGCTCACGGGCCGCCGCGACGCAGCCCGCCAGATCGGCGAATCCCGCGCCGACCCGGTGAAACAGCACCCCGCGGCGCAACTCGGTGGCCTTCAACGAAGGTGACTCGAGCACCCTCAGGAAGATGCGCGCCTGGCCCTCGCCCCGCAACTCGACGCAGAATTCCCTGCGCCAGCCGGTCAAGGCCTGCTCTGCTGTCAGCTCCGGCTGGAGCTCGTCGATCTGTAGTGTCATCGGCCGCAGTCTGGGGCATCGGGCGGGCGCGCCAGGCGTCCATGTATCTCGATGCTTCCTTCTGACGCTGGCCGATGCACAGGGAAACAAATTGGCGTGCCGTCGCTCGGCGCCGCGGCAACAGCTTGCCGGGCCTGAAATCCCTGACGCCGCTGCGTGGGGCCGACACCCGCAGGGCACCCTATCATCCAGGCCGTTTTTTATCGCCGGGAGAGCCGCATGGCCATGGATGTTGTCGACTATGAGATCAAGGGTGCCGAGATGCAGTTTGTCGAGATCGAGCTCGATCCCGGCGAGGCGGCCATCGGCGAGGCGGGCTCGATGTTCTTCATGGACTCGTCAATCGGCATGGACGCCGTCTTCGGGGACGGCTCGGCCAACCAGGGCGGCTTCCTCGGCAAGCTGCTGGGCGCCGGCAAGCGGCTCCTGACGGGCGAATCGCTGTTCACGACCATCTACACCAACAACGGCAGCGGCAAGCAGCGCGTGGCCTTCGCCGCGCCCTATCCGGGCAAGATCATCCCGATGGACCTGGCAGCGCTGGGCGGCACTCTGATCTGCCAGAAGGACGCGTTCCTGTGCGCGGCGCGCGGCGTGTCCCTGGGCATCGCGTTCCAGCAGAAGCTGTCCGCCGGCTTCTTCGGCGGCGAGGGCTTCATCATGGAGCGCCTGGAGGGCGACGGCCTGGCCTTCGTGCACGCCGGCGGCACCATCGTCCGGCGCAGCCTTCAGCCGGGCCAGACGCTGCTGGTGGACACGGGCTGCGTCGTTGCCTACACGCCCAATGTCAATTTCGAGATCCAGTACGTTGGCAAGATCAAGACGGCGCTGTTTGGCGGTGAGGGCCTGTTCCTGGCCAAGCTGACCGGCCCGGGCGAGGTCTGGCTGCAGAGCCTGCCCTTCTCGCGCCTGGCCTCGCGCATCTTCGCGGCCGCGCCCCAGAACGGCGGCCACAAGGAAGAGGGCTCCGTTCTCGGTGGTTTTGCCGGCGGCGGGCTGCTGGGAAGCATCCTTGGCGGCGACGACGAGTAAGCGCCCCGGTAAACTGACGCGTTGTGGAGGGCGGCGGCTGCCGCCCTTTTTGCTTTTAAGGACTCCTGGAATGTTTCGTCGCAGCGCGTTCGCGCTCCTGATGGTCCTGGCCGGCCTGGCCCAGGCCAATGCCCAGAGCAATGGCCGCCCGCCGGTCTTCGTGCTGAATTCGCTGGACGCCGACATCTCCGTCGTCGATCCGGTCGGCTTCACCGTCATCAAGCGCATCCCGACCGGCAAGGAGCCCCATCACCTCTACCTGTCGCCCGACGAAAAGTCCCTCATCGTCGCCAATGCGCTGGCTGATTCGCTGACCTTCATCGATCCGCGCACGGCCGAGGTCCAGCGTGTCGTGCGTGGCATTCCCGACCCCTATCACCTGCGCTTTTCGCCGGATATGAAGTGGCTGGTCACGGCCTCCAACCGTCTAGACCGCGTCGACCTCTACCGCTGGCAGGGCAGCGCCGCAGCCGAGCCGCTGCAACTGGTCAAGCGCATCCCGGCGCCGAAGACGCCGAGTCACCTCAACATCGACACCAAGAGCACGACGCTCTACGCCAGCCTGCAGGACAGCGACGAACTGTTGGCCATCGACCTGGCGACGCAGAGCGTCAAATGGAAGCAGACCGTCGGCAAGATGCCGGCCGACATCTACCTGACGCCCGATGACCGCTTCATCCTCATCGGCCTGACGGGCGACAAGTTCGTCGAGGTCTGGGACGTCAGCGGCGCGGGTGCGCCCAGGCTCGCCAAGCGCATCCTGACGGGCGCCGGCGCCCACTCCTTCCGTGCCTGGGGCGACAGGCGCCATGTGCTGGTCAGCAACCGCGCCGCCAACACCATCAGCAAGATCGACCTGACGACGCTGGCTGTCGTCGACCAGTTCCCGGCACCGGCCGGTCCCGACGACATGGAGCTGCTGACCGACGGCAAGACGCTGCTCGTCACTTCGCGCTGGGCCGGCAAGGTCACGCAGATCGACACCACCACGCGCAAGGTGGTCAGGCAGGTCAAGGTGGGCAAGTCGCCGCACGGCATCTGGACGCTGGATCACCAACCTCGTCTATGAAAGCCTGGGCTCTGGCGCTGGTGGTCACTGCGGCCACCGCGCAACCGTCTTGTGACAAGCCGGTCTACCTCACCTTCGACACCGGCCACATGGGAGTCGCGCCGCTGATCGCCGAGACGCTGAAGAAGCACAACGCGAAAGCGACCTTCTTCCTCGCCAGCGAGCCCACGCTGACCGGTGGCACGACGCTGGACGACACCTGGGCCCCCTGGTGGCGCGAGCGTGCGGCCGAGGGCCATGACTTCGGCGCCCACACCTGGGACCACGACATCTTCATGGAAGACGTGCTTGATGCCGACGGCAAGGTGGTGCGCTTCAAGGTGAAGACGCAGGCGGGCGTCAACCCGCCTGTCGTCCACGAGGTCACGCCCGAGCAGTATTGCGAAAGCCTGAAGAAGGTCGGCGAGCGCTTCACGGCCATGACGGGCAAGTCGCTGGGCCCCATCTTCCGTGCCCCGGCGGGGCGCTCGTCCAAGGCCCTGCTGAATACCGCCAAGGCCTGCGGCTTCACCCACGTGGGCTGGAGCAGCGCGGGCTTCCTGGGGGATGAGCTGCCCAGCCAGAGCCATCCCAACGCGCAGCTGCTGGACAAGGCGCTGCGCGACGTCAAGCCCGGCGACATCCTGCTCGCCCACCTCGGCATCTGGGAGCGGCAAGACCCCTGGGCGCCCGCAGTGCTGGAGCCGCTGATGACGGGGCTGGAGCAGCGGGGCCTATGCTTTGCACCGCTGCGCGAACATCCGCGCTACGCCTCGCTGTTCAAGGCCGCTGAAACCAAGGTCGCCCTGAAGACCGAGCCCAAGACCTACGCCCGCAAACCGTGATCGACTGGATTGCCAACGCCTTCGACGCCGCGCAGCTCTGGCTTTACGAGTCGGTCGTACAGCCGGTGGTGTTCGGCCTGGGCTTTGGCAACCTGCTCGAGGATGCCTTCGACGCGACCGGCTGGCTGCTGCTGGGCCTGATCCAGATCGTCGTCATCGTGCTGGGCATCGGCATCCTGGAGCGGCGCTGGCCCGTCGAGCCGGTGACGGACCATGCAGCCGTGCGCACCGACGTCATCTACACGCTGATCCACCGCCTCGGCCTCGTTCGCCTGTTGATGTTCTTCAGCATCGAGCCGCTGTGGGACGGCATCGCCGGCGAGCTGCGCATGGCGGGCCTGCCGACCTGGCAGCTCGACGGCTTCTGGCCCGGCGTCACCGATGTGGCCTGGGTGAGCCTCCTGCTCTATCTCGTCGTCTTCGACTTCGTCGGCTACTGGCTGCACCGCGCCCAGCACCAGTTCAACTGGTGGTGGGCCCTGCACAGCCTGCACCACAGCCAACGCCAGATGACGATGTGGAGCGACAACCGAAACCACCTGCTGGACGACGTGCTGCTCGGCACGGCGCTGGCCCTGCTGGCCCGCCTCATCGGCGTGGAGCCGGGCCAGTTCGTCGCCATCACCGTCATCACCCAGTTGCATGAAAGCCTGCAGCATGCGAATGCGCGCATCAGCTTCGGCCGCATCGGCGAGCGCCTCTTGATCAGCCCGCGCTTTCACCGCCTGCACCACAGCATCGGCATCGGCCATGAATCCGGCGGCCGCGGCACCCTGGGCGGGCACAACTTCGGCGTCCTGCTGCCGCTGTGGGACCAGCTGTTCCGCACCGCCAACTTCGACAACCGCTTCGACGCCACCGGCGTGCGCGACCAGTTGCCCGAGGAAGGTGGCCGCGACTACGGCGCCGGCTTCTGGCGCCAGCAATGGCTGGGGCTGATCCGTCTGTTCGGTTCGTTCCGGAAAGCTGCCTGATGCAAAGCTTCGTCGATTCCTTCTGGCGCGCCGCCGCCTATTGCCTGCACCCGCGTGTCATCGGGCTGTCGTTGCTGCCGCTGCTCATCTGTGGCGTGCTGGTGTTCGGCTTCATGTTCTTCTTCTGGGAGGGTGCCATTGCCGCAGTGCGCGCGACGCTGGAGAGCTGGCGCCTCATCGAGAGCCTGCTGCAGTGGCTGGACAGCTGGGGTCTGCAGGCCTTCCGCAGTGCGCTGGCGGCCATCGTCGTGCTGGCCGCCGTGCTGCCCGTCGTCATCCTGCTGAGCCTGCTGCTGGTCGCCCTGCTGATGACGCCGGCCATCGTGCGCCTCGTCGCCCAGCGCCGTTTCCCGCTGTTGGAGAAGAAGCGCGGCGGCACGCTGATGCAGAGCGTCGCGGCCTCGCTGGGCGCCACCGTCGTCGCACTGGTGCTCATCCTGCTGTCCATGCCGCTGTGGCTGATCCCGCCCCTTGTCATGGTGCTGCCGCCCCTGATCTGGGGCTGGTTGACCTACCGCGTCTTCGGCTTCGACGTGCTGGCCGACCATGCCTCGGCGGAGGAGCGTCGCGCGCTGCTCAAGGAACATCGTCTCCCCATGCTGGCCATGGGCGTGGTCTGCGGCTATCTCGGCGCCGTGCCGTCGCTGATCTGGGCCGTGGCCGGCGTGGCCGCCATCATCTTTGCGCCCTTCGTGGTGCTGCTGGCGATCTGGCTCTACACGCTGGTGTTCGCCTTCTCCACAGCCTGGTTCACGCATTACGCACTCGCCGCCCTGCAGGCGCGAAGAGCGGCGGAGCCGGTGGCTGAATCTGCCGTCCTCATCGAAAGCTGAAGCTATGCAAGTGGGTCTCATCATCATTGGCGACGAGATCCTGTCGGGCAAGCGCCAGGACTCCCACCTGGCCAAGTTCATCGAGCTGCTGTCCCAACGCGGCATGCAGCTGGCCTGGGCCCAGTACCTGGGCGACGACCGCGAACTGCTCGTTGGCAAACTGCGCGAGGCCTTTGCCAGCGGCGACCTCGTCGTCAGCTGCGGCGGGATCGGTGCCACGCCCGACGACCACACCCGCCAATCGGCTGCCGCCGCGCTCGGGAGGCCGCTGGTTCTGCACCCTGAGGCGCGCGAGCTGATCTGGCAGCGCATCCAGCAGACCGCCGCGGAGCAAGGCAAGACGGTGACGGCCGACGAGCCCGACACGCTGCGCCGCCTGGAGATGGGCGTCTTCCCGGAGGGCGCCGGCATCGTCCCCAACTCCTTCAACAAGATCCCGGGCTTCTTCGTCGGCCACGTCCACTTCGTGCCGGGCTTCCCGGTCATGGCGCATCCGATGATGGCCTTGGTGCTGGATCGCTACCCGCAACTGCACCGCCAAGTGGGCGTCATCGAGCGCTCGCTGATCGTGCAGGGTGCGATGGAAGCCAGCCTGACGCCTTTGATGGAAGCCGTCGAGGCAGAGTTCGACGGCATCAAGGTTTTTAGCCTGCCAAGCGTCGACCACCCGCAGTGGGGACGCTGCATTGAGTTGGGCGTGAAATGGGGCCCCGCGCCCGCGAGTACGCAGTCGGCCCCCCGAGGGGGCGCAGCCGATCTAGGGAGCGGCCCGTCGATCGGCTTGGGCGACGCTGAACGCCTCGATGCCGCCTACGACGCCCTGAAGCGGGGCGTGATCCATTTTGGTGCGGTCATCAGCACCGAGCTGGTGCGATAGTTCTCGCGCCGTAACCAGGCCCGCCACATAATGCCCGGCGCTGCCGGGCAGCAACCCATGTCGGTGCATCTGGCATGCAAACTGCTTTGAATACCCCCGTGGCCGCTGGCGCGTGTGCGTCGGTGGCGGCATTCCACCCCTGTCCAGATCCCGCTAGGAGCTATTGATGGCCAAGACCGTCGCCGATGTGATGAACATCGTCAAGGAAAACGAAGTCAAGTTCGTTGACTTCCGCTTCACCGATACACGTGGCAAGGAGCAGCACGTCTCCGTGCCGGTCTCCCATTTCGACGAAGACAAGTTCACATCGGGCCACGCCTTCGACGGCTCCTCGATCGCCGGCTGGAAGGGCATCGAAGCTTCGGACATGTTGCTGATGCCCGATCCGAATACGGCCAACATCGACCCCTTCTTCGAAGAGCCGACGCTGATCCTGTCCTGCGACGTGGTCGACCCGGCCGACGGCAAGGCCTATGAGCGCGACCCGCGTTCGCTGGCCAAGCGCGCCGAGGCTTATCTGAAGGCTTCCGGCCTGGGCGACACGGCTTATTTCGGCCCGGAACCCGAGTTCTTCATCTTCGATAGCGTGCGCTGGGGCAATGAAATGTCCGGCTCGTTCTTCAAGATCGAGTCCGAGGAAGGCGCCTGGAATTCCTCCAAGGAATACGAGCACGGCAACAGCGGCTACCGCCCCACCGTCAAGGGCGGCTACTTCCCCGTGCCCCCGGTCGACAGCGGTCAGGACATGCGCTCGGAGATGTGCCTGATCCTCGAGCAGATGGGCATCCCGGTCGAAGTGCATCACCACGAAGTGGCGAACGCAGGGCAGATGGAAATCGGCACCAAGTTCAGCTCGCTGGTGCAGCGCGCCGACTGGCTGCAACTGCAGAAGTACATCATCCAGAACGTCGCCCACGCCTATGGCAAGACCGCGACCTTCATGCCCAAGCCCCTGGTCGGCGACAACGGCTCTGGCATGCACGTGCACCAGTCGGTCTGGAAGGACGGCAAGAACCTGTTCGCCGGTGACGGCTATGCCGGCCTGAGCGAATTCGCGCTGTACTACATCGGCGGCATCATCAAGCACGCCCGCGCGCTGAACGCCATCACCAACCCCGGCACGAACTCGTACAAGCGCCTGGTGCCCGGCTTCGAAGCCCCGGTGAAGCTGGCCTACTCGGCCAAGAACCGCTCGGCCTCGATCCGCATCCCCTACGTCGCCAACCCCAAGGGCCGCCGCATCGAAGCGCGCTTCCCGGATCCTTCGGCCAACCCCTACCTGGCCTTCAGCGCGCTGCTGATGGCCGGCCTGGACGGCGTGGAGAACAAGATCCACCCGGGCGAAGCCGCCACGAAGGACCTGTACCACCTGCCGCCGGAAGAAGACGCGAAGATCCCGACCGTCTGCCACAGCCTCGACCAAGCGCTGGACTACCTGGACAAGGGCCGCTCGTTCCTGACCAAGGGGGGCGTCTTTACCGACAGCTACATCGACGCCTACATCGAGCTGAAGATGCAGGAAGTGACGCGCTTCCGCATGGCCACGCACCCGGTCGAGTTCGACATGTACTACGCGCTGTGATGACCATGGGCAGCCCTCATGCTGCCTGTGTCATCCCCGTGGAAGGGGGCCGCTGCTGCGGCCCCTTTTTTGTTGCCGACGCTGAGCCACAATCCCGCCATGCTGAATCGATTGCTGGCTCCGTTGTTCGTCCTGGCCAGCCTGGGCGCGCAAGCCCAGGGCACGGTCTATCGCTGCCCGGGGCCGCCGGTGCTCTACACCGATGCCTTGAGCGCCAAGGAAGCCAACGAGAAGGGCTGCCGCACGATCGAGGGCACGCCGATCACCGTGCTGCAGGCGCCCAGGCCGCGCGCCAGCGCTTCGGCTGCGCCAGTGGCCGAGGGGCAGCGCGGTGCTGAAAGCCGCATCGACGCCGGCCAGCAGCGCGTGCGCGACGACGAGCGCCGCCGCGTGCTACAGACCGAGCTGCGCCAGGCGGAAGAACGCCTCGCGGCTGCGCAGCGCGAGTTCAACAACGGCCAGGGCGAGCGCCGCGGCGACGAGCGCAACTACCAGAAGTACCTCGACCGCATGGCCGAGCTCAAGGACAGCATCGCGCGCCACGAGTCCGACATCCAGGCGCTCAAGCGCGAAATCGCCAAACTTCCCTGAGGCGCAGAGCGCCGGAGGAGCGTGGTCGGCGGCAGGCCGGGCTCGCGTTGGCCCCAAAACGGAGGCTAGGCAAGGCGCGGCGTGCAGCCCGGGCTGGTTGCCCGGGCAAACGGCGCAACGAAGAATCGCCTCCGTTTTGGGGCCAACCCTTCGGGCCGGCGCGATTTGCGGCGTCATGCCGCGTTGCGCCCTCGTTGCGGGAGCCCCTCCCGCGCCTCGCGCGCGCCTTGCCTGGCGCCGCAACTCGCGTCGGCGCGGGCCCGGCCTGCCACCGACCACGCTCCTGCTCCATGACTGATACCTCTTTGCTGCCGGCCGAGTTTGCCGGCCTGGACTTGCTGGCGACCATGGTCGTCGTCACCAGCGCGGAGGGCGAATGCCTGTTCGCCAATGCCGCCTTCGAGAACGTCATGCGGCTGTCGCGCCGGAGCGTGCAGAAGGCCCATTTGCCCGACTGGTTCGATGACGCCCAGCGCCTCACCGAGACCCTGGCCGGCGTCGCTGCCAACCATTACTCCAGCAGCCGCTTCGACGCCCTGCTGCGCCGCGGCTCCTGGGCCCACGAGGATGGGCTGCCCGTGCATGTCATCGTGTCGCAGATGGATGCGGGCGACGAGAACGCGCCGCGCGTGCTGGTGGAGCTCATCGAGATTGCCCAGCAGGCCCGCCAGGATCGCGACGAGCGCAGCCTCGATCAGGTCCAGGCCACCAAGGAACTGACCCGCAACCTCGCCCACGAGATCAAGAACCCGCTGGGCGGCATCCGCGGTGCAGCGCAACTGCTGGCGCTAGAACTGCAGGACGGCAATCCCGAGCTGACGGAATACACCCAGGTCATCGTGCATGAGGTGGACCGCCTGCAAAGCCTGGTCGACCGCCTGCTGGCGCCGCATCGCCGTGCGCAGGTGGTGGGTGATGCCAACATCCACGAGATCTGCGAACGGGTGCGCGCGCTGGTGCTCATTGAGCATCCCAAGGGCCTGGTCATCCACCGCGACTACGACACCTCGCTGCCAGACTTCCGCGGTGATCGCGAGCAGTTGATCCAGATGGTGTTGAACATCGTGCAGAACGCCGCTCAGGTGCTGGGTTCGCGCATCGCGGCCGGTGACGCGCAGATCGTCTTGCGCACGCGGGTGGCCCGGCAGGTGACCATCGGCAAGCAGCGCTGGCGCTTGGCACTGGAATTGCATATCGAGGACAACGGTCCCGGCGTCCCCGCCGAGATCCGGGATCGCATCTTCTTTCCCCTGGTCTCAGGGCGGGAGGGCGGCTCGGGGCTCGGACTCACGCTCGCGCAGACGATCGCCCAGCAACATCAGGGCATGATCGATTGCGAGAGCGAGCCAGGCCTGACGAATTTCCGAATCACGCTGCCCTTGCCATGACGCCACAAGCTGACCGGATGGGCTGAGGAACCGCATGAAATCCATCTGGGTTGTTGACGACGACCACTCGATCCGCTTCGTGCTCGAGAAGGCCCTGGCCCGCGAGGGGCTGCCGGTGCGCAGCTTCAGCAATGCGCGCGACATGCTCGCCGCTCTCGAAGACGATTCGCCACAGGTGCTGGTGTCCGACATCCGCATGCCCGGCGGCTCGGGCCTGGAGCTGTTGGCCAAGGTCAAGGCCAAGCTGCCGGCCCTGCCCGTCATCATCATGACGGCCTATTCCGACCTGGACAGCGCCGTGTCGGCCTTCCAGGGCGGCGCGTTTGAATACCTGCCCAAGCCCTTCGACCTGCCGCGCGCCGTGGAGCTGATCCGTCGCGCCCAGGAAGAGAGCCAGCGCGAGGCGGGCGAGCAGGAGGCCGCCGCGCAGGTGCCCGAGATGCTCGGCCAGGCGCCGGCCATGCAGGACGTCTTCCGCGCGATTGGCCGGTTATCCCAGAGCAATGTCACCGTGATGATCACAGGCGAGAGCGGCTCGGGCAAGGAACTGGTGGCGCGAGCGTTGCACAAGCACAGCCCGCGCAGCGAAGGCCCCTTCGTCGCGATCAACACCGCGGCGATCCCCAAGGACCTGCTGGAAAGCGAACTCTTCGGCCATGAGCGCGGCGCCTTCACCGGCGCCCAGGCCTCGCGGCGCGGCCGCTTCGAGCAGGCCGACGGCGGCACGCTCTTCCTCGACGAAATCGGCGACATGCCCTTCGAGCTGCAGACGCGACTGTTGCGTGTGCTGTCGGACGGCCAGTTCTACCGTGTCGGCGGCCACAGCCCGATGCGCAGCAATGTGCGCGTCATCGCGGCCACCCACCAGAACCTGGAAGACCGCGTTCG
Organism: Pelomonas sp. Root1217; assembly: GCF_001425705.1. Lineage (GTDB taxonomy): Bacteria > Pseudomonadota > Gammaproteobacteria > Burkholderiales > Burkholderiaceae_C > Pelomonas. The sequence continues at coordinate 493,419 of NZ_LMDC01000001.1, forward strand.
CCAGGGCGTGTTCCGCGAGGACCTGTTCCACCGCCTCAACGTCATCCGCCTGCGCCTGCCGCCGCTGCGCGAGCGCCGCGAGGACGTGCCTTCGCTGGCGCGTCACTTCCTGCAGCGCAGCGCGACCGAACTGGGCGTGGAGCCCAAGCGCCTGTCTGACGCAGCCCTTGTCGTGCTGACCAATTTCGACTTCCCCGGCAATGTGCGGCAGCTGGAGAACATCTGTCACTGGCTCAGCGTCATGGCGCCCAGCCAGACCGTCGAGCCCAAGGACCTGCCCGACGAAGTGCAGCCCGGCTATGTCCCGGCGCCCTCCACGACGGCCATGACGAGCATGCCGGCTGCGCAGCCGAACACCGCCTCGCCCCTGCCGACCGCCGCACCGGCCAGCACCAGCAGCGGGGAAGGCTGGCTGGCCGACATGGCTGCCGATGCGCGCGCAAGGCTGCTGGCGGGTGAGCCTGACGTGTGGGATGCACTGACGAAGAAGTTCGAGGCACAACTCATCCTGACGGCGCTGGACATCACGCGCGGCCGCCGCATTGAGGCCGCCCAGAAGCTCGGCATCGGCCGCAACACCATCACGCGCAAGATTCAGGAGCTGGGTCTGGACGTGTAGGAAGCCGGCAGGCAGGCAGGCAGGCCGCTACAGCACGTCCACCATGATGGGCTTGCCGGTGAGGTAGCCCTGGATCAGCTGAAAGCCCATCTCCCGGCAGACCTGGGCCTCGGCCTCCTGTTCGACGCCTTCGGCCAAGGGCACCGAGCCGAGCTCCAGCACCATGCGCACCAGGTCGCGCACCATGCGCTGCTTGCGCTCGCTGGCCTCATGCAGGTTGCGCACGATGCCCATGTCGAACTTGACGAAATGCGCCGGCACCTCGGCCAGCTCGTTCAGGCGCGCCTGGCCGGCGCCGAAGTCGTCGTAGGCGAACTCCACGCCGATGCTGGTCAGGCGCTCGGCCAGTTCGCGCATGCGGTCAACCTCGACCACAGCGCTTTCATGCACCTCTACGACCAGCCGCGGGCGCGCTGGCAGCGTCAGCAGCCCGTGCAGGGACTGGAAGAACTCGTCCGAGAAGGTCTCGCTCGGATGGGCATTGACGAAGACGCGCACCCCCTGCGCCTTGGGCGCCAGCGCCGCCACGCCGTGGGAGCGGAACGCCTCGCTCAACTCGGCTTCGCGCCGCAGCGTGGCGGCCATCCTGAACAGATGCATCGGCGAACCGGGCAGCTCCGGGTGAGTGCAGCGGCCCAGCAGCTCGTAGGCGAACAGGCCGCCCGTGCGCGCGTCGACGATGGGTTGCGCCGCGCCTGTCAGACCGCGGCCCGCCAGAAACTCCATGAACTGCGCCTCCAGGCGCACGAAATTCTGGCTGAGGGGGTTCATGCCCGGCGGCACGACCATCGTGCGCAGCGGGAGCGGGCCTGCCAAGGTCGCCGCGGCCAGCGTCTCGTCGTGGGTCAGGCGGAACTCGGCCGTGCAGAAATGGATGATGTCGTTCGGTGCCAGCGGCCGGGGTGCCTCCAGGCGCTCGTGGTTCACAAACGTGCCGTTGGTGCTGCCGAGGTCGACCACCAGCAACCCGCCCGCGTCATCGGCCTGCAGTTCGGCATGCCGCCGAGACAAGCCCTGCGCCTCGATGGTCAGGTCGTTGCCAACGTCACGCCCGACGCTGAAAGGCAGGCGGTCAATGCGATGCGTGACGCGTGAACCGTCAGCGGCCACGCTCTCCAGAAACCACGGCGTACTGCCCATTCATGCCCTCCACGCCGCTACCGCAAATCTGCGGCGCCGCACTTCCGGTGCGTGCTGCGGCATGAGCACATTCTGAAACACATTCGACGGGCAGGGGCACCGGTCCTTCCCTCGGTTGGGGGTCAGCGGCCGCTCAACCTTAACCCCAGCAACACCAGGGTCGCGAGGCCGAAAACCAGCGTCAGCACGCGCCAGAACAGCAACGGATGGCGCTGCTGTAGCGGCGTGCGGTCGCGGCTCATGAATTCGGGGCCGGGCGCGTAAAGATCGTGGGCAAGCTCCGACAGCGCCTGCTGGCGCCGCGCGGGCTGCGGGTGCAGGGCCTTGCGCAGCACACGGTCCAGCCAGTCGGGCAAGTCCGGGCGCCGGGTGCGCAGCGGCACGTACTGCAGCTTGTGCAGGTCACGCGGGCCGCGCACCTGCGGCACCTGCAGGCCGTAGGGCAGGGCGCCTGTCAGCATCTGGTAGGCCAGCACGGCCAGCGAGAACAGCTCGGACACCGGCGTGCCGCCGTCGCCGGTGAAGTATTCCGGTGCGGTGTACTGCAGGCTGCCGGCGATGTCGGTGGCGCGCGCATCGCCCAGGCCCTCGTTCAGGCCCGCCACATGGGCCGAGGCGAGGTCGATGAGGATGACGGTGCCCTGGCGGTCGATCATCAGGTTCTCGGGCCGCAGGTCCTGGTGCAGCATCTCCTTGCGATGCAGGGCCTGCAGGCCACGGGCGATCTGGTCGACGAGCTGGCGCACCTCGTCGAGCCCAGGCTTCGGGTGATCGGTCATCCATTGGGCCAGGGTCTGCCCGGTGATGAACTCCATCGCCGTGAAGAGGTGCTCGCGGCGCTTCTCGGCCGGCGCGGCCTTGATGACATGCGGGCTGTCGACGCGTCGCGCCACCCACTCCTCGATCGCGAAGCGGTCCAGGGCCCGGTGGTCGGTGCCCATCTCGGCGGAAGGCAGCTTGAGCGCCCATTCGCGCTCCTGGGCATCGACGGCCAGCACGACCTGGCTGCGTGCGCTCGCATAGAGCTCGCGAACGACACGATAGCCCTCGAACTCCATGCGCGGGGCCAACCGTGGCGGCAGGCGCAGCCGCTCGCGCTGCACGGGCGGCGCGAGCTGATCGGGCAATGACTCGACGCGCGCCAGCATGACGGTGGCGTTGTCCTGGCTGCCCCGCGCCAGCGCCGCGGCCACCAGGGCCCGGGCGGCGGCCTGCAGGTCGGCACCGTGGTGCTTGACGGCGCTGACGACGAACGCCGGGTCCAGGTGTTCGTAGGCGCCGTCGGTGGCCAGCAGATAGGTCTCGCCGACCTCGGTGGGCCAGCAGGCGTGGTCGATCTCGAGATGCGGGCTGATGCCTAAAGCCCGGCCGAGATAGGTCTGGCCGCCGTCCAGGCGCACGCGGTGGTCGTGGCTCAGCTGCTCCAGTGCGGTCGGGTGGATGCGGTAGGCCCGCGTGTCGCCGACATGCAGCAGATGCACCTCGCGGCCCTTGAAGACCAGCGCGCTGAAGGTGCAGACATGGCCGCGGTCCTTGTCGAAGCGGCCTTCGCCGAGCTGCGTCTGGGCGTGCAGCCAGCCGTTGGTGGCGGCCAGCACGCATTGGGCGGCGCGGCGCACCGTCCAGGCTTCGGAGGTGCCGTAGTAGTCCTCCAGGAAGCCGCGCACCGCGGCCGCGCTGGCGACCTGGCTGACGGGGCTGCTGCTGATGCCGTCGGCAATGGCCAGCGCGATGCCGCGGGAGCGACGCTGTGCGTCGGTCGGCTGGGCGACGCCGTGGAAGTCCTGGTTCAGCGGCTTGGCGCCGGCCTCGGAGTGCTGGCCCAGCGTCAGCCTCAGAGCCGCGCCCATGGCTGGTTCAGCTCAGCACACGTTTCGGTGCGGTCTTGTAGTGCGTCGAATACAGCGACAGGCCGACGAAGGTCAGGCCGCCGACGAGGTTGCCGACGACGGTGGGGATCTCGTTCCAGATCAGGTAGTCCATGATGGTGAACTTGCCGCCCAGCATCAGGCCCGACGGGAACAGGAACATGTTGACGATGCTGTGCTCGAAGCCCATGTAGAAAAAGACCATCACCGGCATCCACATGCCGATGGCCTTGCCCGACACCGAAGTCGACATCATCGCTGCGACGACGCCGGTCGAGACCATCCAATTGCACAGCACGCCGCGGATGAAGAGGGTCAGCATGCCGGCTGCGCCGTGGGCCGAGTAGCCCACCGTGCGGCTTTCGCCGATGGTGCCGATCTTCAGCCCGACGGCATTGGGCGCCTCGCTGAAGCCGAAGGTGAAGATGATGGCCATGAAGACAGCCACCGTCAGCGCGCCAGCGAAGTTGCCGAAGAACACCAGCGTCCAGTTGCGCAGCACGCCGGCCCAGGTGGCGCCGGGGCGCTTGTCCAGCACGGCCAGTGGCACCAGCGTGAAGACGCCAGTCAGCAGATCGAACCCCATCAGGTAGAGCAGGATGAAGCCGACCGGGAATAGCACGGCGCCCAGAAGTGGGTTGCCGGTGTTGACGCTGACTGTCACGGCAAAGGCCGCCGCCAGCGCCAGGATGGCGCCGGCCATGTAGGAGCGGATCAGCGTGTCGCGGGTCGACATCAGCAGCTTGGATTCACCCGAATCGACCATCTTGGTCACGAACTCGGTGGGTACGACGTAGGCCATGGTTTGTCTCCTCTTTCGCCAATCAAATAGTCATCAACGGAGCGCGACGAGCACGCGGCCGTCCTGCACCTGCACGGCGTGGGCACGCACCGACTGCTCGGGCGCCTCCAGGCACTCGCCGGTGCTCAGGTCGAAATGGTTCTTGTAGAGCGGGGAGGCGACGACGATGCGCTCCCCCAGGTTGCCGACCAGGCCGCGGGCCAGCACGCTGGCGCCGGAGCGCGGGTCGATGTTGTCGATGGCGTGGAAGCTTTCCTGGCCGACGCGGAACACGGCCACGTGGCGGTCACCGACACGGGCGGCCACGCCGGTGTTGGGCAGGATGTCGTCGACGCTGCAGATGGGTGTGTAGTTCATGGCGCTTCCTTGATCAGGCGGTGGCTTCGTCACGTTCTTCGGCGCGCTCTTCCGGGCGTGCGGGCCGGATCTGGCCACGCTCTTCCACGAAGATGATTTGCTCGTCCGGCTTGTCGCTGTTGACGAAGGAGCGGAAGCGCTGGCGCACCTCGGGCGTGGTGACGGCGGTCTTCCATTCGCACTGGTAGGTGTCGACGACGGCCTGCATCTGCGCTTCCAGCTCGGTGGCGAGGCCCAGGCTGTCGTTGATGACGACGTCCTTCAGGTAGTCCAGGCCGCCTTCGAGGTTGTCGCGCCAGGTGCTGGTGCGCTGCAGGCGGTCCGCCGTGCGCACGTAGAACATCAGGAAGCGGTCGATGTACTTGATCAGTTCGGCCTTGTTCAGGTCGCTGGCGATCAGCTCGGCATGGCGGGGCTTCATGCCGCCGTTGCCGGCGACATAAAGGTTCCATCCCTTGTCGGTGGCGATGATGCCGACGTCCTTGCCCTGGGCCTCGGCGCATTCCCGCGTGCAGCCGGAGACGCCGAACTTGATCTTGTGCGGCGCGCGAAGACCCTTGTAGCGGTTCTCGATCTCGACGGCCAAGCCCACCGAGTCATCGACGCCATAACGGCACCACGTGCTGCCCACGCAACTCTTCACGGTGCGCAGCGACTTGCCATAGGCATGGCCGCTCTCGAAGCCGGCGGCGATCAGCTCTTCCCAGATGAAGGGCAGTTGCTCGACGCGGGCGCCGAACATGTCCACGCGTGCGCCGCCGGTGATCTTGGTGTACAGGCCGTACTTCTTGGCGACCTGGCCGACGGCGATCAGGCCGTCGGGCGTGACCTCGCCGCCCGGCATGCGCGGCACGACCGAGTAGCTGCCATCCTTCTGGATGTTGCCGAGGTAGTAGTCGTTGCTGTCCTGCAGCGCGGCCAGCTTGGGCTCCAGCACGAACTCGTTCCAGCACGACGCGAAGACGCTCGCGGCGGCCGGCTTGCAGATGTCGCAGCCCAGGCCCTTGCCGTGCTTGGCCAGCAGGTCGCTGAAGGTTTTGAGGCCACCCACGCGTACCAGGTGATAGAGCTCCTGGCGCGAATGCGGGAAGTGCTCGCAGATGTGGTTGTTGACGGCCATGCCGCGCTTGGCCATCTCGAACTTCATCACCTGGGTGACCAGGGGCACGCAGCCGCCGCAGGTGGCGCCGGCCTTGGTGCAGGCCTTCAGGGCGCCGATGGTGGTGGCACCGTCGCCCACAGCCGAGCAGATCTGGCCCTTGCTGACGTTGTTGCACGAGCAAAGCTGGGCGCTGTCGGGCAGCGCATCGGGGCCGATGCCGACCTTGGCCTTGCCGTCGCTGCTCGGCAGGATCAGAAACTCGGGGTCGGCCGGCAGCTTGATGCCATTGAGCGCCATCTGCTGCAGCGTGCCGTATTCCGCGGCATCGCCCACCAGCACGGCGCCAAGCAGCTTCTCGCCGTCCTCGCTGACGACGATCTTCTTGTAGACCTGCTTGCGCTCGTCCACGTACTGGTAGCTGCGGCAGTGGGGCGTCTTGCCATGGGCGTCGCCGATGCTGGCCACATCCACGCCCATCAGCTTGAGCTTGGTGGAGAGGTCGGCGCCGGGGAAGGCGGCTTCGGCGTCACCAGCGATGTGGCGGGCGGCCACGCGGGCCATCTCGTAGCCGGGGGCGACCAGGCCGTAGGTTTGCTCATTCCAGGCCGCGACCTCGCCGATGGCGTAGACGTTGCGGTCGCTGGTGCGGCAGTGGTCGTCGATGACGACGCCGCCGCGCGGGCCGATGGCCAGCACGCACTGGCGGGGCAGTTCGTCGCGCGGGCGGATGCCGGCGGAGAACACGATCATGTCGGTTTCTAGCCAGGTGCCATCGGCGAACACCATGCGGTGGCGCGCCATGGCACCGTCGGTGATCTCGACCGTGTTGCGGCCGGTGTGTACTTGCACGCCGAGGTCTTCGATCTTCTTGCGCAGCACGCGGCCGCCGCCCTCGTCGATCTGCACGGCCATCAGGCGCGGTGCGAACTCGACGACATGTGTCTGCAGGCCCATGTCGCGCAGTGCCTTGGCGCACTCCAGGCCCAGCAGGCCGCCGCCGATGACGACGCCGGTCTTGGAGACCGCGCCGCTGGCCTTCATGCCCTCCAGGTCCTCGATGGTGCGATAGACATGGCAGTGCGGGCGGTCCCGGCCCGGCACGGCCGGCACGAAGGGGTAGGAGCCGGTGGCCAGCACCAGCTTGTCGTAGTGGACGACCTCGCCGTCGGCCAGCGTGATGGTGTGGTCGCGGCGCTCGATGGCCACGGCCTTGGCGGCCAGGCGCAGCTTGAAGCCGGTCTCCTCGAAGAAGCCCTCGGGCACCAGGGACAGGTCCTCGGCCGATTTGCCCGAAAAGTATTCGGACAGGTGCACGCGGTCATAGGCCGGGCGCGGCTCCTCGCACAGTACCGTCACCTGCAAGTCGGCGGCAGCGGGCCCCTCTGCAAGGGACTCGAGAAATTTCTGGCCCACCATTCCGTGGCCGATGAGGACGATGTGCTGCATGTCTGTTCAGGGCGAAGCAGGCTGCGCCGACGGGCTTGGAGAGGCCAGATCGGAGCCACCAGTAAGAAGGCCCCGAGAGCAGCGGTCTGCTCGGTCGGGGCCGGAAAATGAGGTTCGCCGCCTTTGGCGATGCTGGGTCAGCAGAGGGCCGCTTCAGCGCAGCGCCTCACCCCCTACTTCGCAAGGACCATGCCTGCGCCAGAAATGGGCATCACCCAGGAGTTGTCGTGCACCACGCAGGGGTGGCACAGGGCCGGTGCGGCGCAATGCACCGCCAAGGGGCGCATTGCCCCGTCAGCGGGCCGGGCGGTCCAGCATCACTTCCAGGCCCTGCGCATTCAGCTCGGCGTCCAGGCCCAGCCAGTCGGCGGCCTGGGCGTCTGCCGGATGGCCGTGGGTGCGCAGGCGGGCGAGATAGCCGGCCAGCAGGCCGGCCTTGAGCTGCTCGTGACGGTCCGGTGCGGAGCGCAAGGACTCCGCCAACGCCACCATCTCGTCCACCTGCTCCAGCATCAACGCGGCCAGGCGCTGCACCTCGTCCACCGAGCCGCCGATGCGGCCGTAGTGGGTGACCTGCATGGCCAGCGGCTGTGCGGCCAGCAAGCGGGCGACGGTGGCCTTCAGCGCTTCGGGCTCGAACTGCACGGGGGTGCTCGTTGGCAGAATCCAGGCGCGGCCGTCGACGTCGAAGGCGCGATAGGACAGGCCGAAGGTATCGCCGGTGAACCAGCTGCGGCTGCGCTCGTCCCAGATCGCATGGTGATGCCGGGCGTGGCCCGGGCTGTCGATGAGGCGCAGTGGCCGGCCGGCGAGGTGGACGACCTGCTCTTCATGGCTGGCCTCGGCCCGTTCGGCCGGCACCGGCACCAGCTTGCCGTAGCTGCGTTGCATCTCCTCTTCGCCATAGACGGCCAGCGCACCCAGCCATAGCGCCTTGGGGTCGACCATATGCCGCAGGCCGCGTGGATGCACCAAGGCCTTGGCCCGGGGCAGGGCTTCCATCAGCAGGCCGACGCCCCCGGCATGGTCGAGGTGGACATGGGTCGGGATGACCCAGTCCACGGCTTCCGTCGTCAGCCCCAGTGCGTTCAGCGCCGCCAGCAGCCGCGGTACTGCGTGATTCGTGCCGGTATCGATGAAGGCAGCGCGGCCGTCCTCGACCATCAGATAGGCGGCGTCGAAGCGCGGGCGCTGGAAGCCGGTATCGATCGCGTAGATGCCGTGGCCGAGGTCTTCGATGAAATCAAGCATGAACGGGGGCTTCCTAGAATCACCGATCACGATAGCCCAAGGAGGCCGCAGTGGCGGTGCACGAGATTCTGAAGATGGGCGACCCGCGCTTGCTGCGCGTGGCCCAACCGGTCACCGCCTTCGGCACGCCGGAGCTGAAAGCGCTGATCGCCGACATGTTCGAAACCATGGCTGCCGCCAATGGCGCGGGCCTGGCGGCGCCGCAGATCGGCGTGGACCTGCGCCTGGTCATCTTTGGCTACACGAAGAATGTGCGCTACCCCGACGCGCCGCCGGTGCCGCCCACCGTATTGATCAATCCTCAGATCGAAGTGCTGGACGGCGGCCGCACCGAGGGGTGGGAAGGCTGCCTGTCGGTGCCCGGGCTGCGCGGCGTCGTCGAGCGCGATGAGCGCATCCGCTACACCGGCTTCGATGCCGAGGGCGCAGTGATCGACCGCATCGCCGAGGGTTTCCATGCCCGCGTCGTGCAGCATGAATGCGACCATCTGGACGGCATCCTCTATCCGATGCGGATCAAGGACTTCAGGCGTTTCGGCTTCACGTCGGTGCTCTTCCCGGAGCTCGACCCCACGTCCGACGACGATTAAGAGACGGAAACACTTGTAAGCGCGGTGCACCGCACTTGGATCTTGTGCGTTGCGCAGGCGCAAAGGAGCATTGGCTCATGACCACGTCCATCGAATCCAAGCTTGTCCTGAAGCGCAACCGCTGGCGTATGCTGGCTCTGGCGCTGTTCATCGCGGTCGCGCCTGGCGTTAAGGCGCAGGACACCGACCGTGATCCGCCGACCCGCGCGGCCCGGGTCGTCGACGTTGTCGGCGATGCCTGGCTGTTCGACCACGACACCCGCGAATGGACGCGGCTGTTGCGCAACCAGACCGTCGGCGAGGGTGATCGCGTGCGCACCGACGACCGCGCCCGTATCAGCCTGCGTTCCGGCTCGACGAGCATCTGGGTTGACGAACGCAGCGACCTGGAGTTGAGCCAGCTCGATGAAGGCCAGACCCTGCTGCAGATCGACCGCGGCGACGTCGCCGTGCGCCTGCGCAACCCCGAGAACGCCACCGAGACCCGGCTGCGCACCCGTGAGGGTACGGCGCAGCCCGAGCGCGAGGGCCTCTACCGCGTGGAGCAACTCGACCGCGGCAGCAAGGCCTACGTCTGGCAGGGCCGCCTGCGATTTGAATGGGCTCGCACCGCCTCGCCCGTGACGTTGGGCACCGGCGAGCAGGCCGAATTCTGGTGGCCCGACGGTCCCCGCGCCGAGCGCGGTCCGCTGTTCAGCGACGGCTTTGGCGACTGGGTGCTGGCCGAAAGCCGCGAGGAAGGTGACCGCCCCGTTGCACGCTATGTGTCTCCCGAGATGACCGGCGCCGAGGACCTGGATCGTTACGGTCGCTGGGAGACCGCGCCCGAGTACGGCACGGTCTGGATTCCGACGACCGTTGCCGTCACGGACTGGGCGCCCTACCGCTATGGCCGCTGGACCTGGACGCGTCATTGGGGCTGGACCTGGGTGGATGACGCGCCCTGGGGTTTCGCGCCCTTCCACTATGGCCGCTGGGTCAGCTGGGGCGGGCGCTGGTGCTGGGCGCCAGGCGCCTATGTGCACCGCCCGGTCTACGCACCGGCCCTGGTGGGCTGGGTCGGCGGTGGCTCCGTCAGCATCGGCATCAGCGTGGGCAGCCGCCCGCCGCCGCCACGCTTTGGCTGGTACCCGCTGGCGCCGCGTGAGGTCTATGTGCCGGCCTACCACCACAGCCCTCGCTATGTGAACCGCGTCAACGATCCGCGCGACGTGCGCGATCCCGTCACCGTGCGGCGCCCGCACCGCTACCGCGATGCACCGGCGGCCGTCAGCACCTTGCCGGCCCCCGGTGCGGCCATCCAGCCGCTGCCGGTTCGCGGCCCGGACCGCCGACCCGAGCCAGGCTGGAATCGCCCGCTGCCGACCGCACCCGGCCGTGGCGACCTGGCAGCTGTGCTGCCGGCAGCACCCACCCGGCCGCCGGAGACCGAGCTGCCGCGCCGCAATCCCCGTGCGCCGGAGGCCAATATGGGCTGGCGCAGCGAGGGCAACCAGCGGCCCCAGCGCCGCGATCAACGCGGTCCCGATGTGCAGCCGCAGGTGCCTGTGCCCACCGTGGCACAGCCGGCCGTTCCGGCCATCGCTCCGCAGCCACAGGTGCCGCAGCAGCGCCCCAGCGTCGAGCAGCCGCAGCGCAACGGCGACAACGTGCCCTGGCGCGTGCCGCAGCAGCAACAACAGCAGCAGCAACAGCTGCAACGAGAAGCGCAGCAGCGCGATACCCAGCATCGCGAAGCCCAGCAACGTGAAATGCAGCAGCGTCGCGAGGACATGCAGCAACGCGAGGCGCAGCAGCGAGATGCGCAGCAACGCGAAGCCCAACAGCGTGAGATGCAACAACGCGAGATGCAGCAGCGTCGCGAAGAGCAGCAACGCCGCGTGTCCCAGCCCGAGCCGCAGCGCCAGATCGAGGTGGCACGCCCGCAGCCTCAGCCGCAACCGCAGGCACAACCCCGTGCGCAGCCGCGCGAAGAAGGCCCGAAGCGTGGTCGCGAGGACGGCGTGCCGACGCGCGGCGACAAGCAGCCGCGGGAGCCCAAGCAGCAAGAGCGTTGAAGCGGCGGCTTGGTACGGCCGCCTAAAGCAGCGGCTTCAACGCCGGCCAGACGTTGTCCAGCATCAGCGGATGCGCCTTGGCCAGCGGGTGGATGCGGTCGCCCTGGAACCAGTCCATTGCGTCCGCCCGGTCTGCCACGCCCTTGAGCAGGAAGGGCACGAAGGCCGCGCGCGTCTGGCTCGCCACCTGCTGGAACAGGTCGGCGAACTCCTTGCCGTACGCGGTGCCGTAGTTGGGGGGCACCTGCATGCCGGCAATCAGGACCTTGGCGCCGCTTTCCTGGGCGGCGCGCGCCATGGCCAGCAGGTTGTCTCGCGTGCTCGCCAGCGGCAGGCCACGCAGCGCGTCGTTGCCACCCAGCTCGAGGATGACGATGGCAGGCTTGTGCGTGCGCAGCGCGACCGGCAGCCGGCTGCGGCCGCCTGCCGTCGTGTCGCCACTGATGCTGGCATTGACGACGCGATGCGGCTTCTTCTGTTCGGCCAGGCGCTTCTGCAGCAGGGCCACCCAGCCATCGCCGGCCTTCAGGCCGTATTCAGCGGACAGGCTGTCGCCCACGACCAGGATGACCGGCGCCTCGGCCGCCGCGGCAACCCCTGACGACCAACTACCGATCACCCCCAGGCTAAAGTGCGCCAACACCCATCGCCGCCGCAGTCCCGACATGCCCGAAGCCCTTGTTCAAGTTGACCAGATCACTAAGCGCGTGCGTGACGCGACCGGCGAGCTGACGATTCTGCATGACATCAGCTTTGAGCTGACCGCAAGGGAATCCGTGGCCATCGTCGGCGCTTCCGGCTCCGGCAAGAGCACGCTGCTGGCCATCCTCGCCGGCCTGGACACGCCCAGTGACGGCTCGGTCACGCTGCGCGGCCAGGACCTGTTCACGCTGGACGAGGACCAGCGCGCCGCCGTGCGCGCCCGCGAGCTGGGTTTTGTCTTCCAGAGCTTCCAGTTGCTGCCCAATCTGACGGCGCTGGAGAACGTCATGCTGCCGCTGGAGCTGCGCGGCGACCGCGACGCGCGCGAGCAGGCCGCCGCCATGCTGTCCCGCGTCGGCCTGGGCGAACGCCTGGGCCACTACCCACGCGTGCTGTCCGGCGGCGAGCAGCAGCGCGTGGCGCTGGCCCGTGCCTTCGTATTGCGCCCGGCGCTGCTGCTGGCCGATGAGCCCACCGGCAGCCTGGACTTCGCCACCGGCGCCTCGGTGATGGCGCTGATGTTCGAGCTGAATCGCGAGGCCGGCACGACGCTGGTGCTGGTCACCCACGACCGCGAAATCGCTGCGCGCTGCGAGCGCCAGCTGAAGATCGAGGCCGGCCGACTGGCTGCTTAGACTGCAAGCGCCTGGTCGAAATCGGCGATCAGGTCTTCGACCGCCTCGAGGCCGACCGACAGGCGCACCAAACCCTCGGCGATGCCCATCGCGGCGCGGGCCTCCTGGCCCATCTCCCAGAAGATGGTCGGCGCCACGGGGATGATCAGAGTGCGCGTGTCGGCCAGGCCGGTGGCCTTGAGGGGCAGGCGCAGGCGGTTCAACACATCGACGAGGCGCTCGGGGTCGCGCAGCTCGAAGCTCAGCATCCACGAACCGCTGCCGAACCAGGCAAGCGCCTTGTCGTGCTCGGGGTGGGTCTCGAGCATCGGGTAATGGACGTGTTCGATGGCCGGATGGGCGGCCAGGTGGCGGGCCAGCGTGAGGGCCGTGTCGCTGCTGCGTTGCAGGCGCAGCGTCAGGGTCTCGGCGCCGACAAGGATGCGGTGAGCGGCCTCGCTGGACAGCGTGCCGCCCATGTCGCGCAGGCCCTTCTTGCGGATCTGCTGCAGGCCCCAGCCGCGCGCGTCGCCCTGGCGGTAGGCCGGGAAGATGTTCGGGTAGGTCGACCAGTCGAAGCAGCCGGTGTCGGTGATTGCGCCGCCCAGCGCCTCGCCATGGCCGGCCAGCGTCTTGGTCAGGGAGTTCATCACCAGGCCAGCACCGAAGCGGCGCGGCTGGCACAGGGCTGGCGAGGTGACGGTGTTGTCGACGACGTAGAGCAGGCCGCGCTCACGGCACAGTGTGCCAATGCCTTCGAGGTCGGGAATGCGGGTGCTGGGGTTGGCGATGGTCTCGACGAAGACCAGCCGGGTCTCGGGCCGCAGCGCGGCCTGCACCGCGGCGGCCTCGCCGGCATCGACGCGGCTGACCGCGATGCCCAGCCCCTCCAACGTCTGGAACAGGCTGTTGGTGTTGCCGAAGACGCGGTTGCTGGTGACGAGATGGTCGCCCGCCTTCAGCAGCGTCAGGAAGAGGGCGCTCAGGGCCGCCATGCCGGTGGCGAAGCTGACGGTGCCGATGCCGCCTTCCATCTCCGTGACGACCGCTTCCAGAGCGGCCGTTGTCGGCGTGCCCTGGCGGGCGTAATTGAAGCTGCCTTTGCTCTTGCCCTGGAAGACGGCGATCAGGTCCTCCACCTTCTCGTAGGCGTACTGCACGGAAGGGTGGATGGGCGTATGGACGCCGCCGAACTGGCGGTCGGGGCCGCTGGCGTGGACGAGACGGGTGCTGAGAGCGTCGGACATGGTGGTATCGGGTCCAGATGGCAGAAGACCCGCCGTAGCGGGTCTTGCAACAAGCGATTGGCGGGGCCGGCTTACTTGCTGAAGGTGTAGTCGGTCTTGGCCTTCTTGATCAGGCTGTCCTGGAACTCGGCCATCTTCTGCTGCTCGATGCGCTGCTTGATCTGGGCCTTGACGTCGTCGAAGGCCGGGAAGGTCGCGGGACGGGTGTCTTCGAGCTTGATGATGTGATAGCCGAACTGGCTCTTGACCGGCTCCTGCGTCATCTCGCCCTTTTGCAGCGCCGTCATGGCCTTGCTGAATTCGGGCACGAAGTTGTTCGGGTTGGCGAAATCCAGGTCGCCGCCCTTTTCTGCGGAGCCGGTGTCCTTGGAGTTCTTCTTGGCCAGTTCCTCGAAATTGGCGCCGCCCTTGATCTGGGCGATCAGGGCCTTGGCGTCCTCTTCCTTCTCGACCAGGATGTGGCGGGCGCGGTATTCGTTGCCGGTATTGGCGGCCTTGAACTTGTCGTACTCGCCCTGGGCTTCGGCATCGGTGACCGGGTTCTTGGCCTTGAAGTCGTCCATCAGGCCGCGGATCAGCAGCATCTGGCGGGCCAGGTCCATCTGGGCCTTGTAGTCGGCGGTCTGCGGAACGCCGCGCTTCTCGGCTTCCTGCATGAAGATCTCGCGGCGCACGACCTCGTCCTTGACCTGGGCTTCCAGCTCAGGCGAGCGTTGCTGCTGGCCGCTCTTGGTGACTTGCTGGATCAGCGTCTCGACACGCGCCTTGGGCACGGGCTTGCCGTTGACGGTGGCGACGTTCTGCGCGACTGCAGCAGCCGGCAGCAGGGCCGAAATGGTGGCCGCGACGACGGCGGCGAGCGCAAGCTTCTTCATGGGTGGGGGAATTTGAATCAGGCTAAAAAAATCGCGCCCGGTACGGGGCGCGCGGTTCAATCACGCTCGACTTGATCAATGTTCACCCGGGGCGCGGGCGTCAATTGCCAGCGCGTGGATGCCGCGCTGCATCAGGTCGGACAAACAATGATAAACGAGGCGGTGCCGGGCCAATCTTTGCAGGCCGGTAAAGCGATCCGACACGACAGCCACGTGAAAGTGGCCGCCCTCGCGTGCGCCGGCATGGCCGGCGTGCTGGGCGCTGTCGTCGCGGATGCTGAGTTCCAGTGGCGCCAGCTCCGCGCGCAGGCGGGCCTCGATCTCCGCACTGATCATGGCTTGCTGTCCTCTTCCGGTGGCAGGTGCTTGCTGAGATACAGGCCCTGGGCCAGCGTGAACAGCACGATGAGGCCGGTTACGCCAAAGACCTTGAAGTTGGCCCAGGCCGAGGTCGAGAAGTGGTAGGCCACATAGAGGTTGAGCACGCCCATCGCGGCGAAGAACAGCACCCACGCGCGGTTGAGCTTGAGCCAGATCAGGTCGGGCAGGGCGAGTTCGCTGCCGAGCATGGACTGGATCAGGTTCTTGCCGAATGCTGCCTGCGAGATCCACAGCGTCAGCGCCATGGCCCAGTACAGGCCGGTGGGCTTCCACTTGATGAAGGTCTCGTTGTGGAACCAGATCGTGGCACCGCCCAGAGTCACGACCAGCACGAGGCTGATCCACAGCATCAGATCGATCTTCTTGCCGCGCAGCTTCAGGATGGCCGCCTGCGCGAGCGTGGCGATCATGACAACCAGCGTGGCCAGCAGGACCGGCGCTTCCTGGGCGCCGACGACACCGCCGGAGACCAGGAAGCCGAAATGTTCGGTCGAGAACGCTGCCGCTGCTTCGGCGTGCCCTTCAGCGCCCTTGAAAACGATGAAGAAAAGAATCAGCGGAAGAAAGTCGAGCAGCAGTTTCATGCGCCGGGATTGTCTTTCACGAAATCGATGGAAGCCGAGTTGATGCAGTAACGCTCACCCGTCGGCTCGGGCCCGTCAGGAAAGACGTGCCCGAGATGGCTGCCACATTTGTTGCATCTCACTTCGACACGCACCATGCCGTGGCTACGGTCGACGATGCGCTCGATGACTTCGCTGTTGACCGGGGCCCAATAGCTCGGCCAGCCGCAGCCGGCGTCGAACTTGGTGTCGGACTCGAACAGCGGCGTGCCGCAGCCGATGCAGTTGTAGTGGCCGTCCTTGAAGTGGTCCCAGTACTTGCCGGTGAAGGCGCGTTCCGTGCCGGCGTGGCGGGCCACCTGGTATTGCGTGGCGTCGAGTTGTTCGCGCCATTCGGCGTCGGTTTTCTGGACGAGGTAGGTCTTGCTGGAATCGTGGCTCATTGTGAACAGGACGCTTCGAGGCTTGGGGCCCAAACGGGCGGCAGGGCCGCGTCGCTGGGGAGAGCGGGTTTGTCGAATGGGAGGCTCAGAACTTTCAGCAGCCGTTCGATCGCTGTGAAATCCTTCTGCTGGGCGGCACGGATGGCGGCGGAGCGTTTGGTCCGAGCGAGGCCATCGATCAGTTGCATCGTCTTAGTTTAGTGAGAGGGCCTTTGGCCTCACTCGCCCGGGTGTTTCCCCGGGGGCCGAGGGTCGCGGTTGTGACGTTCAGGTGTCTGAACCGGGGGCTAGACTGGGTCGATAAGGAAGCGCCGAGCACGCCCTCGCGATGCGGCGCCCAAAGGGGCGACGCGGCGCTTGCGGGAGCTTGGTCAGCGCTTTCATAAACCGCCAGGAGACAACCATGGCATTGATGGGCCGGATGATGTCGGATCCGCTGCTGATCTCGTCGCTGCTGAAGCACGCCGAGCGGCATTCGGGCGAGACCGAGATCGTCAGCAAGCGGGTCGAGGGCGACCTGCATCGCAGCAATTGGCGCGAGCTGGCGCGGCGTTCGCGCCAGGCCGCGCAGGCTTTTGCACGCCTGGGATGCGAGCCTGGCGACCGCGTCGCGACGCTGGCCTGGAATGGCCACCGCCACATGGAGATCTATTACGGCAGTTCGGGCTCCGCGGTGGTCTGCCACACCATCAACCCGCGCCTCTTCCCGGAGCAGATCGTCTGGATTGCCAACGACGCGCAGGACCGCGTGCTGTGCTTTGACGCCACTTTCCTGCCGTTGGTCGAAAAGATCGCCCCGCTGCTGAAGAGCGTTCAGCACTTTGTGCTGATGACTTCGCGCGCTCACATGCCGGCGAGCAGCGGCATTCCGAACCTGCTGTGCTTTGACGATCTGCTGGCCGCTGAAACCGGCGACTACGCCTGGCCGCAGTTCGACGAGAACACCGCCTCCAGCATCTGTTACACCTCCGGCACCACGGGCAACCCCAAGGGTGCCATCTACAGCCACCGCTCGACAGTGCTGCACGCCTATGCCGCGGCGCTGCCGGATGCGATGGACTGCTCCAGCCGCGACGTCATCCTGCCCGTCGTGCCGATGTTCCATGTCAACGCATGGGGCCTGCCTTACAGCGCGGCCATCGTCGGCTGCAAGTTCGTGCTGCCCGGGCCACATCTGGACGGCAAGAGCCTGTATGAGCTGTTCGAGGGCGAGAAAGTGTCTTTCAGCGCCGGCGTGCCCACCGTCTGGCTGGGCCTGCTGAACTACGTCAAGGCCAACAACCTCAAGTTCTCGACCTTCAAGCGTACCGTCATCGGCGGCTCGGCATGCCCGCCGGCGATGATGAAGTCGCTGCAGCAGGACTATGGCGTCGAGGTCATTCACGCCTGGGGCATGACGGAGATGTCGCCGCTGGGCACGCTGTCCAAGCTGACGACGCGCCAGCTCGACCTACCGGCCGAGCAGCAGCAGCACCTGCTGGAGAAGCAGGGCCGCGTCATCTACGGCGTGGACATGGCCATCATCGACGATGAGGGCCGCTCCCTGCCCTGGGACGGCGTCAGCTCGGGCAACCTGGTCGTGCGTGGCCATTGGGTCATTGACCGCTACTACAACCACGACGAGTCACCGCTGGTCAGTGTGGATGGCGAGCCAGGGTGGTTCCCGACCGGCGACGTGGCGACCATCGATGCCGACGGTTTCATGCAGATCACCGACCGGAGCAAGGACGTCATCAAGTCGGGCGGTGAGTGGATTTCCTCCATCGACCTCGAGAACATCGCGATGGCCCACCCGGCCGTGCACGAGGCCGCCGTCATCTCTGCCAGGCACCCCAAGTGGGACGAGCGGCCGCTGCTCGTCGTCGTGAAGAAGCCCGAGGCCACCGTCACGCGCGAGGAACTGCTGGCTTTCTACGATGGCCGCATCGCCAAGTGGCAGATCCCGGACGACGTCGTCTTCGTCAGCGAGATCCCGCACACCGCCACGGGCAAGGTCCAGAAGCTCAAGCTGCGCGACCAGTTCCTGAGCCACCAGCTGCCGACGGCATGAGGGCGGTCGGCGGTCAGGGGTAAGCCCGGGACCGCGGCGCGGCCGCACTGCATTAACTTTCGTTCACATTCAGACCCACAACAGGAGACAAGCATGTTCGACATCACTTCGACCCGCTCCCCACTGCGCGCGATCGCAGCCGCCACGCTGGTGCTCGCGGCCACCGGCGCCCAGGCCCAGAAGGGCGAGACGGTCAAGCTGGCCTACATCGACGCGCTGTCCGGCCTGATGGGCCCCGTCGGCCAGAACCAGGTCAAGACCTTCCAGTTTCTCGGCGAGAAGACCAACAAGAGCAATCCCGCCGGCGTGAAGTTCGAGATCGTCACCTTCGACAACAAGCTCAGCCCCGCCGAGTCGCTGAACCTGTTGAAGGCCGCGGCCGACCAGGGCATCCGCTACATCATGCAGGGCAACGGTTCCAGCGTGGCGCTGGCGCTGAGCGATGCCGTCACCAAGCACAACGAACGCAATCCTGGCAAGGAAATCCTCTACCTGAACTACTCGGCGGTGGACCCTGACCTGACCAACAGCAAGTGCAGCTACTGGCACTTCCGCTTCGACGCCGACACGTCGATGAAGATGGAGGCGCTGACCACCTTCATGAAGGACCAGGCCGACGTCAAGAAGGTCTTCCTGCTGAACCAGAACTACGCCCACGGCCATCAAGTCGCCAAATACGCCAAGGAGATGCTGGCCCGCAAGCGCCCCGATGTGCAGATCGTCGGCGAAGACCTGCACCCGCTGGCCCAGGTGCGCGACTTCGCGCCCTATGTCGCCAAGATCAAGGCCAGCGGTGCCGACACCGTCATCACCGGCAACTGGGGCTCGGACCTGGCCCTGCTCGTCAAGGCCGCCAACGAGGCTGGCTACAACGGCAAGTTCTTCACCTACTACACCGGCGTGACTGGCACGCCGACTGCGCTGGGTACCGGCGGTGCGGGCCGCGTGTTCCAGGTGGCCTACAGCCATTACAACCTGGGCGGCCAGGCGCAGAAGGACGCCGAGGAATACAACAAGAAGTTCAACGACGACATGTACACGCTCAGCGTGCAGCACATCTATTCGCTGCTGAGCCAGGCCATGGCCAATGCCAAGTCGACCGACCCGGTCAAGGTGGCTGCAGCGATGGAAGGCCTCACCGTCAAGAGCTTCAACGGCGACGTGACGATGCGCAAGACCGACCACCAGCTGCAGCAGCCGCTGTTCATCTCGGTCTGGCAGAAGGCCGATGCCAAGTACCCCTACAGCCCCGAGAAGACGGGCATGACGCTGGCGCCGGTGAAGCAGTACGACAGCTATGTGTCGTCCACGCCCACCTCGTGCCAGATGAAAAGGCCGGGTTGATTGGTCGGGCTCACTGGTGAGCCACAGAGACACAGAGGCACGGAGAAAAGCACAGAGAAGTTTCTCTGTGTCTCTGTGGCTCCGTGGCTGTGTTCTTGGACGTAAGCGAGACGCCCCGTGGATCAAGTCTTCATCAACCTGCTGAACGGCCTGTCGTCTGGCCTGCTGCTCTTCATGCTGAGCTCGGGCCTGACCCTGATCTTCAGCATGATGGGCGTGCTGAACTTCGCCCACGCCAGCTTCTACATGGTGGGGGCCTACATCGCCTATTCGCTGGTGGGCATCATGGGCTTCTGGATGGCGCTGCTGTTCGCGCCACTGGCCGTGGGCGTGCTGGGTGCGGGCTTCGAGAGGCTGGCGCTGCGGCGGGTGCACAAGTTCGGCCATGTGCCGGAACTGCTGATCACTTTCGGCCTGTCTTACGTCGTGCTGGAACTGGTGCAGCTGATCTGGGGCCGCACCGCCGTGACCTTCACGCCGCCGGCGCTGCTCGAGGGCTCGGCGCTGACCATCGTTTCGCGCGCCCAGGAAGGCATGTCGCTGGTGCTGGGCAAGGCGTCGCCAGAGGTCTGCGCGGTGGCCAACTGCTCGACCTTCCCGGCCACCAAGGCCTTCATGATGCTGGTGGCCCTGCTGATGCTGCTGGCGCTGTGGCTGCTGCTGACGCGCACCCGCGTGGGCCTGATCATCCAGGCCTCGCTGACGCACCCTGAGATGGTCGAGGCGCTCGGGCACAACGTGCCGCGCGTGCTGATGCTGGTGTTCGGCAGCGGCTGCGCGCTGGCTGGCCTGGCCGGTGTCATCGGCGGCATCACCTTCGTGACGGAACCCAACATGGCGGCCTTCATCGGCGCCATCATCTTCGTGGTCGTGGTGGTCGGCGGCATCGGCTCGCTGGCGGGCGCCTTCGTCGGTTCCATCGTCGTGGGCCTGCTGCAGACGCTGCCCCTGACCATCAACGGCTCGCTCGCCACGCTGCTCGGCAGCCTGGGCTTCACCGTCACCCAGGCCACGCCGGGCTACCCGCTGCTGCGCCTGACGATGGCCGAGGTCGCGCCCATCCTGCCCTATCTGCTGATGGTGCTGATCCTGATCTTCCGGCCCAAGGGCCTGCTGGGCACGCGGGAAGATTGACGAGCATGAGCAAGACCAAGGATTTCCATTTCAAGCCTCACAACGTCGGGCGCTGGTTCGTCTGGGGCTTGTTTGCCCTGATCCTCTTCGTCGCGCCGCGCATCTGGACGACCGGCCTGGCGCAGACCATGCTGACGCAGATGGGCATCGGCGTCATCGCCTGCCTGGCCTACAACATCTTGCTGGGGCAGGGCGGCATGCTGAGCTTCGGCCACGCCGTCTACAGCGGCATGGGCGCCTTCCTCGCCATCCATGCGCTGAACATGGCCGGCGCCGGCACGCTGGGCATCCCCGTCAGCCTGATCCCTCTCGTCGGTGGTTTTGCGGGCCTGGTCTGCGCGGCGCTGCTGGGCTATGTGTCGACCAAGAAGGCCGGCACGCCGTTCGCGATGATCACGCTGGGCATCGGCGAGCTGGTGTTCGCGCTGACGCTGATGCTGCCGGAGTTCTCCGGTGGCGAGGGCGGCGTGTCGAGCAATCGCGTCATCGGCAAGGCCTTCATGGGCATCACCTTCGGCCCGCAGATCCAGGTCTACTACCTCGTCGCCGTCTACTGCTTCATCTGCACGGCGGCCATGTTCGCGCTGACGCGCACGCCGCTGGGCCGCATGCTGAACGCCGTGCGCGACAACCCCGAGCGTGTCGAGTTCGTCGGCTACGACACCCACTGGGTGCGCTTCATGGCCTTCGCCATCTCGGGCTTCTTCGCCGGCATTGCGGGCGGCCTGGGCGCCATCAATGCCGAGATCGTCAACGGCAGCGACGTGCTGCACGCAGCGCGCTCGGGGGCCTATCTGCTGTTCACCTTCCTGGGCGGCGCGACCTTCTTCTTCGGCCCCATCATCGGCGCAGTGCTGATGGTCTTCTGCGGCGTGCTGTTGTCCGAGCTCACCAAGGCCTGGTTGCTCTACCTCGGGCTCATCTTCCTGTTCATGGTCATGTATGCACCGGGCGGCTTTGCCAGCCTCATCCTGATGAACCTGCGCGTGGCGGCCTTCGGCAAGCTCAAGAAGCTCTGGACGTCCTACCTCGCCCTGGCCGGCACGGCGCTGGCGGCCCTCATCGGCGCGGCGACCATGATCGAGATGCTCTACCACCGCCAGCTCAACGAGGCCCTCGGCCCCGAGCTGCGCTTCATGGGCGCCACGCTGAACAGCGCCGGGCTGGACGCCTGGTTCGGCGCTGGCTTCCTCATCGTCGTCGGCGCGGGCCTGTTCGAGCTGGTGCGCCGCCACTATGTGCATGAGTGGGGCGAGGTCCAGGAAGACATCGAGAAAGAGATCAAGCGGAGGGAAGCACTATGAGCTTCGCGCTTGAGTTGCGCGACCTGCGCAAGAGCTTCGGCAAGAGCGAGATCATCCGCGGCGCCAACCTGGCTGTGCAGGCCGGGGAGCGCGTGGCCATCATCGGCCCCAACGGCGCGGGCAAGAGCACGCTGTTCAACCTCATCAGTGGCCGCTTCGGGCCCACCTCGGGCGAGATCCATCTGCATGGCCAGCGCGTTGACGGCAAGAAGCCCTACGAGATCAACCGCCTGGGCCTGTCGCGCAGCTTCCAGGTTTCCAACCTGTTCACGCGCTTGAGCGTGTTCGAGAACATCCGCTGCGCCGTGCTGTGGAGCCTGGGCCACCGCTACGCCTTCTGGAAATTCCTTGCCGACCTCGAGGACGCCAACGACCGCACTGAGCAGATCCTGGAGATGATCAAGCTCGACAGGAAGCGCGACGTGCTGGCCATGAATCTGACCTACGCCGAGGCGCGCGCACTGGAGATCGGCATCACCATCGCCGGCGGCTCCAGCGTCATCCTGCTGGACGAGCCCACGGCCGGCATGAGCAAGAGCGAGACCAAGCGGTTCATCCAGCTGATCCGCGATGTGACCGTCGGCAAGACCCTGCTGACCGTGGAGCACGACATGGGCGTCGTCTTCGGCCTGGCGGACAAGATCGCCGTGCTCGTCTACGGGGAGGTCATTGCCTTCGACACACCCGAGGCGGTGCGCGCGAACGCCCGCGTGCAGGAGGCCTATCTCGGCTCGGTGCTTGCAGAAACTCAGGCGGCGGCAGCATGACGCAAGGAAGAATCCTCAAGCTGGACAACGTCCATGCCTTCTATGGCAAGAGCCATGTGCTGCATGGCGTCAGCATGGAGGTGAGGCCGGGCGAGATCGTCAGCCTGCTGGGCCGCAACGGCGCCGGCCGCTCCACGACGGTCAAGACCATCATGGGCCAGGTCGATGCCAAGGGCTCGGTGCGCTGGGGCGACACGGAGCTGGTGGGTCGCAAGGCCTACGAGATCGCCCACATGGGTCTGGGTTACGTGCCCGAGAACCGCGACATCTTCCCCAAGCTGACCGTGCACCAGAACCTGATGCTGGGGCAGAAGTCCAAAGCCAAGAACCCGCGCTGGGGCTTCGAGGACATGTACAAGATGTTCCCGCGGCTGCGCGAGCGCCAGCATACCGAGGCGGGCGTGCTGTCCGGCGGCGAGCAGCAGATGCTGACGCTTTGCCGCACGCTGATGGGCGATCCCGACCTCATCATGATCGACGAGCCCACCGAAGGCCTGGCACCCAAGATCGTCGAGCTGGTGGCCGAGTACCTTAAGGAATTGAAGAACCGCGGCATCGCGGTGCTGCTGGTCGAGCAGAAGCTGGCCATCGCCATGGAGATCTCCGAGCGCTGCTATGTGATGGGCCACGGCCGCATCGTCTTCGAAGGCTCGCCGGCAGACCTGCGCGCGAATGCCTATATCCGCAAGGAGTGGCTGGAAGTGTGAGGAGCGCTGCTCAGTCGCCCCCAGCCGCCGGCAGATTTGCCCGTGCCGCTTCCGCCAGCTCGGCACCGTTGCGCCCGGCTTGCGGGAACACGGCGGTGGCCAGGCGCACACCCACCTGCATCAGCTGGCCATCGACGCCATAGGCGCCTCTGAGAGCTTGCCGCAGCCGCTGTTCGACGATTTCAGCCTCCGGCGCGCCGGCCGCCACCAGCAGCACGGCAAAGCAGTGCTCTCCCATGTGCACGACCTCGTCCGCGCTGCGTACACGGTTGCGCAGGCGCAGGCTCACGGTCTGGATCAGGTTGTCGCGCTCGGCAGGGCTCAGGCTCCCGTCGGGCCGCGCCGGCAACTCGATCTGCAGCCACAGCAAGGCCAGCTGCTCGCCCTTGCGGCGGCATTGGGCAAACTGACGTGACACGCGCAGGCCGAATTCGGCCGGCGAGCCCGCCTTTGGCAGCCGCGTGTGCATGCCGGCCCTGTCGGGCAGGGCGGAATCGTCTTCTGCGTACTGGGGAGCTTGGGACATGGCGTCACGGTGGGTTGGATTGCGCCTGCAGCCACTTGGCGGGCCACAGCGGGGTGAGGAGCAATGAATGGGCGGCCCGCGGCTTGTGCCGGCTCCCTGGCTTGGCTTGGACATCGCTCCTCATCCTCTTAAACGGTGGATGTCCGCCAAACCCGACATCGGGATGCAAAAAAGTTGCGCTTACCGGCAGCCGGCTCGTAACCAACCCATGCGCCTGCGTGAGCAGCCGTTAGAGTCCCGCCGGTGCAAGCCATCACCCAATTGCTGCGGGCCGCCGGCCAAGGCGACCGTGCCGCCGCCGACCAGGTGGTGGCCCAGCTCTACGTCGACCTGCAGCGCATGGCGCGCCGGCATGTGCGCGACGCGGGTCATCTCACGCTGCTTGACACGACAGCCCTGGTGCATGAGGCCTGGATGCGCGTGGCCGGCGCCCAAGGGGCTGACTTCGCGGACCGGCGCCACTTCCTGGCCTATGCCGCCCAGGCGATGCGTTCGGTGGTTGTCGACCTGGTGCGCGCCCGGCGGGCCGAGCGCCGTGGCGGTGGCGAGTTGCACCTGACGCTGGACACTGCCATCGCTGAACAATTGCCCCAGGGGGACGCAGACGTGCTGCGCGTGCACGAGGCCCTGGACGAGCTGGCCGAGGTGGAGCCCCGCCTGGCCCAGGTCGTCGAGATGCGCTATTTCGCGGGCCTGAAGGAACCGGAGATCGCCGCGGCGCTGGGCGTGACCGAACGCACCGTGCAGCGCGACTGGCAGAAGGCCCGCCTGTTCCTGTCCATGAGCCTGGCGGGCTAGTCCATGGACAGGCAACGCTGGCTTGCCCTGAGCCCTTTGCTGGACGAGCTGCTGGACCTGCCTCCGGCTGCCCGCGAGCTTCGCCTGGAGCGGCTGCAGAGCGAGGACGCCGACGCTGCCGAACAACTGCGGCGCATGCTGTCGCGCGCCGAGGAACTGCAGCAGCAAGGCTTCCTGAGCGAACCCGTCGTGGCGCAATGGCAGGAGGCGTTGGCCTCGGTGCCCGACAACACAACGCCGCCCGACATG
This sequence comes from Pelomonas sp. Root1217, assembly GCF_001425705.1. GTDB lineage: Bacteria > Pseudomonadota > Gammaproteobacteria > Burkholderiales > Burkholderiaceae_C > Pelomonas. The sequence goes on from NZ_LMDC01000001.1 coordinate 518,355, forward strand.
GCCGGCCAGGCCCTCGGTCCCTATCTGCTGGAGCGCCAGCTGGGGCAGGGCGGCATGGGCACGGTCTGGCTGGCACGGCGGGCCGACGGACGCTTCGAGGGGCAGGTGGCGGTCAAGTTCCTGATGGCCGGCCTGTTCGGGCGTGGTGACGCGGGCCGCTTTGCGCGCGAAGGCGAGATCCTGGCGCGCTTGTCCCACCCCCACATCGCCCGGCTGCTTGACGCTGGCCTGCACCAGGGCCAGCAGCCCTATCTGGTGCTGGAGTATGTCGATGGCCAGCCCATTGACGTCTACTGCCGCCAGCAGCAGCTTGACGTCGAGGCCCGGGTGCGCCTGTTCCTCGACGTGCTGGGCGCCGTGGCCCATGCCCATGCGCGGCTGATCCTGCACCGCGACCTCAAGCCCAGCAACATCCTCGTGACGCGCGAGGGCGAGGTGAAGCTGCTGGACTTCGGCATCGCCAAGCTGCTGGCGGATGCGACGCAGGCGAGCGAGGGCGCGGCCGCCACCGAACTGACGCAGCGCGCCGGCAGCGCCTTCACGCCGCAGTTCGCCGCGCCCGAGCAGGTGCAGCAGTCGGACGTGACGACGGCCACCGATGTCTATGCCCTGGGCGTGCTGCTCTATCTGCTGCTGGGAGGCCATCACCCGACTGCCGACGACACGCGCACCCAGCTGGACCGGCTGAAAGCCGTCGTCGAGCAGGTGCCCAAGCGGCTGTCGGACGTGGCTGCGAGCCAGGACGACACCCTCATCGCCGGCCAGTCGCGGCGCCTGCGCGGCGACCTCGACACCATCGTCGCCAAGGCCTTGAAGAAGACGCCGGCCGAGCGCTACGCGAACGCACAGGCGCTGGCCGACGAGCTGCTGCGCTGGCTGGCGCACGAGCCCATCCTGGCGCGGCCGGACAACCGGCTCTACGTGTTGGGCCGTTTTGCGCGGCGGCACCGCTGGGGCGTGACTGCGGGAGCGATGGCGGTGTTGGCGCTGCTCAGCCTCACGACGGTGAGCATGCTGCAGGCCCGCCGTGCCGAAGCTGCCGAGCAGCAGGCCGAGCAGCGGCGCCGGCAGTCGGATGACCTGCTGACCTATATGCTCGGCGAGTTCGCCGACAAGCTGCGCCCCATCGGCCGCCTTGAGCTGCTGGACAGCGTCGGCGGCAAGGCACTGGACCATCTGCGCGACGCCACCACGGCGCGCCCGCAGGAGCGGCTAAGCCGTGCCAAGGCGTTGACGGTCATCGGTGAGGTGCGTGTGACCCGCGGAGATCTAGACTCCGCGCTGGAGCCACTGCGCGCCGCGCGTGCGCTGCTGGAGGGCGACCCACCGGAGCCGGCACTCACGCCGGCCTGGCGCAAGGCGCAGGGTGCGGCCGACTTCTGGCTGGGCAGAAGCTGGTCCCTCAAGCGCGACCCGCAGGCCGCGTTGAAGGCCTGGGAGGACTACCGCGTTGTCAGCCAGCTCTGGCTGGACGCGTTGCCGCAGGACATGGAAGCGGTGGTGGAGCTGTCCTATGCCCATGCCAACCTGGGCAGCGCCGCGCTGGACGGGGGGCGGCTGCCGGACGCACAGCGGGCATTCACCCAATCCATCGACCTCAAGCGCCGAGCCTTGCAGGCGCTGGACCCGGCCCGCCAGGACGCGGCGACTGCGGAGCTGGCCAACAGCCTCAGCTACCTCGGCACGACACTGTTCTGGCAAGGTGAGTTCGATCACGCACTGGGCGTGTTTCAGGAGGCGCTCGCGGCCATCGCACCGGTGCGCGAAAAGCATGCTGCCGACGCTTTGTGGCTCTTCCGCGAGGCCATGCTGCGTCGCTGGATCGGCGAGACCTTGCTGGTGCGCGGGCGATCAGCGCCGGCCTACGACGCGTTGCAGGTTGCCGTGGAGCAACTCGGCGCCGCAGCGTCGCAGGACCCGGGCAACAAGACCTGGCAGGCCGACCTGCTGACGGCCCAATTCATGGCCCAGGAGGCCCGCACTGCAGCGGGACGCCCTGGCACTGCCGCCGAGCTGGCCGCGCTGCTGGGCAGGCTCCAACAGATGGAGCAGTCGGGCAACGTGGCCCTGCGCGTGCGCCGCCTGCCGGAGCGTGCGCGCTGGGCGCGCTTGCATGCCGGTCTGCCTGGCACCAGCGTGCAAGACGCCGAACGGGCACTGCAGGACACGAGGCAGCGGCTGCTGGACGCCCTGCAATCCCGGCCGGAAGACGAGCGCCTGTCGCGGGCCCTGGCCCTGCTGGACCAGGCTTGGCTGGCACGCACCCTGTCGCGAGCCGAAGCACGTGAAGAGCCGTGCAAGGCGGTCCATGCAGATATGCGCGGGATGCGTGCATTCCTGCGCGTCGATCATGTCGTGACGGTCACCTGGCTTGCCGCACAGTCCTGTCCGGGCCGCGAGGCCGACGCCGAGCTGGCGTCAACCCGAGACTGGCTATCCAGCCGCCAGTGAATCAAACCCACAGAGAGGACGCACCCAATGACCACGAGCACCTATTTCGTCCAGGCCCGCGTCAGCGACGACGGCCTGTATGCCGAGTGCAGCTACTTCTATGACAAGGCCGCGACCCAGCCCGTCGAGGGCAGCACCCTGAACATCCCCCTGGACGCCGGCGCCTGCACCATCCAGCAGGCTGATGGCTCGGCCCTGGTGCTGCTGGCGGCGTCCTTCAAGACGCTGGGGCATGCGCCCGTGATGAAGGAAAGCAACTTCGCTCCGGCCGACGACGAGGGCTCGCTCGACGTGTCCATGCCGACCACGAGCGTGGTGACCAAGGGCGTGGTGCTGCTGTTCTCCAACCCCGGAGCCGTGGAAGGCCTCTACGCCAGCTCGGACCCGGAAGTCACAAACGGCAGCGGCGCCTGAACGCGGCGGCGCCGCGCTGCAGCGGCGCCCCGTTCATTGCAGGCCGAGCCCGGTCAGGCGCTGGTAGCGCTTGCGCAGGAAGTCGGCTGCGAGGCTGGCGTCGCTGCCGACTCGCTCACCGATGTAGAGCTCCTGGCGCCGCTCGGCGATCTGCGTGCGCAGCCGCGTGGCCATGATGTCCAGCGGCTTCATGCCACCCGCCTCGGCCCGCTCGATGGCCACGCGCAGCTGGTGCATCTGCAGGTTCTGCAGCACCGCCGTCTGCGCTCGCACGATGCGGATGCGGCCCTGCACGAGGTGTTCGCACAGGCCCAGCCAGGCGCGTACCGCGTCGGCCGGGCCGCCGATGACCTTCTCCGGCAGTTCGCCCGCTGCGAGCAGCAGACTCTCCAGCCGGTGGCGGTCGCTGCTGGCATAGGCCTCGTTGACGATCATCATGCGCTGCTCGCAGACCTCGCGCTCCGGGCCGGAGGGCGCCAGGTCGGGGTGGAAGCGCATGGCCGCGCGCCGGTACAGCGTCTTCAGGCTGGGCGGCGGCAGGTCGGTCAGCGGGCCCGTGGGTTCGGGCGGCAAGGGCGTCGCGTCGGGCAGGGCGGGCACATCGGGCCAAGGCTTGGCGCGCTGGGAGGCTGACACCGGCGCGTCGACGCCCTGGCGCTTCAAAGCCTCGGACAGCAGGGCGGTGGCCTGGTGCAGCTGGGCATCGATCTCGTCGAGCTCGCGCATCAGCGGGCCCAGGGCCTCGAGATAGCGTTGGCGAAAGCCGAGCAGCTTGGCGCGAGAGCCGTCATGGTCGGCTTCCAGCACGGCGAGGTAGCGCTGCAGATCCTGCAGTTGTTCGCGTCGCCGCGACAGCTCGTGCCTCGTGATTGCCATGCTCGCCATGAGCGGCGATTTTGCCCTGGCCAGAAGTTAAAAACGGCTCGCGAGCGAGCCGTTATGCACCGGACTTACCTGGGTGTCACTGGGACGCCGCCGAAGCGGGCATGTCCGCCATGCTGGCCGCGGGTGCGGCCACGACGGCCGGAGCCGCCACGGGCTCGGGCGCCCTGCTGCCCGCGGGCATCGGCAGCAGCGGCACGATCAGCAGGGCCACGATGTTGATGATCTTGATCAGCGGGTTCACGGCCGGGCCGGCAGTGTCCTTGTAGGGGTCGCCCACGGTGTCGCCGGTCACGGCCGCCTTGTGCGCTTCCGAACCCTTCCTGTGGACCACGCCCTTGTCGTCGGTGAAACCTTCCTCGATCAGCTTCTTGGCGTTGTCCCAGGCGCCGCCGCCGGTGCACATCGAGATGCCGACGAAGAGGCCGGTCACGATGGTGCCCATCAGCAGGCCACCGAGCGCGGCCGGGCCGAGCACCATGCCGACGATGATGGGCGCGGCCACCGGCAGCAGCGACGGCACGATCATTTCCTTGATCGCGGCCGTGGTCAGCATGTCGACCGCGGCGCTGTAGTCGGGCTTGCGCTGGCCGGCCATGATGGCGCCATCGGCGAACTGCTTGCGCACTTCGACGACGACGGCGCCGGCCGCACGGCCCACCGCTTCCATGGCCATGGCGGCGAACAGGAAGGGGATCAGGCCGCCGATGAAGAGGCCGAGGATCACGAGGTGGTCCGACAGGTCGAAGCTGACGTGCATGCCGCGCGCTTCCAGCGCATGCGTGTAGTCGGCAAACAGCACCAGTGCAGCCAGGCCGGCCGAACCGATGGCATAGCCCTTGGTGACGGCCTTGGTCGTGTTGCCGACGGCGTCCAGCGGGTCGGTGACGTCACGCACGCTGGCGGGCAGCTCGGCCATTTCCGCAATGCCGCCGGCGTTGTCGGTGATGGGGCCGTAGGCGTCCAGCGCGACGATGATGCCGGCCATGCTCAGCATGGACGTGGCCGCGACGGCGATGCCGTACAGCCCTGCCAGGGCGAAGGCCGACCAGATGGCCGCACAGACGAACAGCACGGGGAAGGCGGTGGACTTCATCGACACGCCCAGGCCGGCGATCACGTTGGTGCCGTGGCCGGTGGTGGAGGCCTGGGCCACGTGCTGCACCGGATGGTACTGAGTGCCGGTGTAGTACTCCGTGATCCAGACCATGGCCGCCGTCAGCACCAGGCCGACCGCGCAGGCGCCGAACAGTGCCATCGCATTGGTCGTGCCCCCGGTGCTCAGCTCGATGGGGCCGGGGAACATCGCCTTGGTGACGAAGAAGAAGGCGATCAGGCTCAGCACGCCGGCCACGATCAGGCCCTTGTACAGCGCCGGCATCACGTTCTTCATGCCGGGGCTGGCCTTGACGAAGTAACAGCCGATGATGGAGGCGATGATGGACACGCCGCCCAGCGCCAGCGGGTAGACGACGCCGGCCAGCGCGCTGCTGCCGGTGATCATCAATGCGCCGAGCGCCATCGCGGCGATCAGCGTGACCGCGTAGGTCTCGAACAGGTCGGCGGCCATGCCGGCGCAGTCGCCGACGTTGTCGCCGACGTTGTCGGCGATCACCGCCGGGTTGCGCGGGTCATCCTCGGGAATGCCGGCCTCGACCTTGCCCACCAGGTCGGCGCCAACGTCGGCGCCCTTGGTGAAGATGCCGCCACCGAGGCGCGCAAAGATGGAGATCAGCGAGGAGCCGAAGGCCAGGCCCAGCATGGGCTTGAGCGCCGTGCTGTCATGCCCGCCGCCGATGGCCATGTAGAAGCCGCCCACGCCGAGCAGGCCCAGGCCCACCACCAGCATGCCGGTGATGGCGCCGCCCTTGAAGGCGACGTCCAGGGCCGGGCCGATGCCCTTGGAGGCGGCCTGCGCGGTGCGCACGTTGGCGCGCACCGAGATGTTCATGCCGATGAAGCCGCAGATGCCCGACAGCACCGCGCCGATGACGAAGCCGATGGCCGTCGTCGTGCCCAGGCCTGATACCGCGATGGCGATGGCCAGCACGACGCCGACCATGGCAATGGTGCGGTACTGCCGGCCGAGGTAGGCGGCGGCACCTTGCTGGATCGCCGCGGCGATCTCCTGCATGCGGGCATTGCCCGCATCCTGACTCAGGATCCAGCTTCGTTGGATGAAGCCATAAAGAACGGCCGCGAGGCCGCAAGCCAGCGCGAAATACAGCGCCATTTCCGTCGACATGTATGAGTCTCCTGTTTAGCGTGTCATCTGTGGCCCGGTGGCAGGGTATGCCGGGGCTCGGCGGCCGAGCTTAAGGGCCGGGTTTGACGGTCGGATTGCACGTTTACCAGCGATGTTGGGGAAACCTAGAATGCGGGTTTTCCTTAGCCCAAAAAAGACGACCATGAGCCTGCACAACGTGACCCCCGGCGCCAAGGTGCCTGACGAGTTCAACGTCATCATCGAGATCCCGATGAATGCCGACCCGATCAAGTACGAGGTGGACAAGGAGAGCGGTGCGCTGTTCGTCGACCGCTTCCTGACGACGCCTATGTACTACCCGTGCAACTATGGGTACATCCCCAGGACGCTGGCGGACGACGGCGACCCGGTTGACGTGCTGGTCATCACCCCGTTTGCGCTGACGCCCGGTGTCGTCGTAACCTGCCGCCCCTTGGGCGTGCTGATGATGGATGACGAGGCCGGTGGCGACGCCAAGCTGCTTGCCGTGCCCACCAGCAAGATCCTGCCCATGTACGACCACTGGCAGAAGATCGAGGACGTGAACCCGGCCCGCCTGTCAGCCATCCAGCATTTCTTCGAGCACTACAAGGACCTGGAAAAGGGCAAGTGGGTCAAGGTCAAGGGCTGGGAAGGCCCGGAAAAGGCCAAGTCCGAGATCACTGAAGGCCTGGCGAATTACGCCAAGGACCTGCCGAAGTAAGCAGGCCCTCCGGCCATTGAAGAGCGCCTGAGCGGGTCTCAGGCGCTCTTTTCACGGCGTCGCCGCGGGGCTGAGGTGCTCGGCCAGCAAGGCGGCGGCGTTGACCGGCTTGTAGAGCACGGCATCGAACAGCCCCGCCAGTTCGGGTGCGAGCGGGCGATCGACGAGGGCGATGCACCGGCGTGACGTATCGCCGGTACGCCAGTGCTGCACCTGTGCAAGGCCGTCTGCATCCAGCAGGCAAGGGTCGCACAGCAACAGGTCCGCCGGCACCAGCAGCGCGCCGGGCGCAGGCCGCAGCACCTCGACGTTGGCGGCGAACAGCAGCTCGGCGACGCGGTCGGCATGGCCCAGCGGCGCGTCGATCAGCAGCGCAAGCAGGTCGGTCTCGGCGGCCTTGACAGGCGTGAAGCCGTCGGCGGGCATCAGGACCTCCTCGGCGCGACCTGCGGTCAGCGGCAGCTGGAACATGAAGCGGCTGCCCTGGCCCACGGCGCTGTCCAGTTCGATCTGGCTGCCCATGGCCTCGACGATGTGTTTGGCCACCGCCAGGCCCAGGCCCGAGCCAGCCTCGGCGCGCTGATTCTCTTGCGGCGGAGCTTGCCAGAAGGGTTCGAACAGCCGGGCCTGGTCCGCGGGCGCAATGCCGCTGCCGGTGTCAGCCACTTCGAAGCACCAGACGCCCGGCGCCGTACTGCTTGGCATGACGCTCAGTTCGATCTGACCGCCGGTAGTGAACTTGGCGGCGTTGGACAAGAGGTTGAGCAGCACCTGGCGCAGGCGCTTGGCGTCGGCCAGCACCACGGGCGGCAGTTCCGCGTCTATGCGTGCCCGAAAGACGTTGTGGCGCTGGCGCGCCAGCAGCTCGCCTTGCTTTGCCAGCTCGTGCAGCAGGCCGTGGATGTAGAGCGGAGCGGGCACCAGGTCCAGCTCATGCAGCTCGCCGCGCGAGAACTCGACGAGCTCGTCGATCAGCGCCAACTGGTAGCCCACGCTGTGCTCCACGCTGGCGCGCAGTTGCTGGTCGCGCCGGCCGCCGCCGCCCAGCAGGCGCAGATAGCTCACCGTCGCGGCCAGCGGTGCGCGCAGGTCGTGGCCAATGAATGCCAGCAGGCGGCTGCGCTGCTGGTGCTGGCTGCGGGCCTCCTGCAGCGCGTCTCGCAATTCGCCGGTGCGCTGTGCCACCTGCCGCTCCAGCTCCTCGCTGCGCGCGGCCCGCTCCTGCAGCAGCTGCGCCTGCGCGGCCAACTCGGCGCGGCGCTGCTGCACCACCTGCTGCACCAGGGCCATCAGCAGGATCAGGTGCGACAGAAGCAGCACGACAGGCGTGGTCAGCCACATCACCGGCCCCATCTCCAGCCAGCCCAGCACATAGGCGTAACGTGGCAACGCGCCCAGCACCGCGGACGCCATCACCAGCGCGGCCCAGCCGGCCAACGGCAGGCGACGCCACCAGGCCCAGCCGGCCAGCACCAGCGTCATCAGGCCGCACAGCCCCGTCAGCGCGTTGACGAGCGGCGCCACGGCCCGGTAGTCGCTCCAGAGGGCGATGAGCAGGGTCGTGGCGATGGCGAGCCAGACCGCGATCAACGCCCAGCGCAGCACGCTCGTGGCGCGGCGCAGCGGCAGAATGGCAGCCACGGCCAGCGAATTGAGCAGCTGCGCCGTGCCCATCAACACCATCAGGCTGCGCGGCGCCCAGCCGGTGGCGTTGGGCCAGAGGTACTGGAAGCTCAGGCCGTGCAGGCTCAGCTCGTAAAGCCCGTAAGCGGCCACCGACCCCGCCATCAGCGCGAAGGCCGCCCGGCGCCAGAAGAAGAACAGCAGCAGATAGCCTGCGGCGGCCAGCATCTGGTTGCCGGCCAGCACGGCGATGGCCAGGGTGGTGTCGCGGTTCTCAGCGAAGCAGTCACGCGGCCGGCACAGCAGCGCGTCGAAGGAGGCGTAGGTGCGGCCCGCCTCGCGCAGCATCAGGCGCAGCGGCCGGCCGGGCTCCGGGCGCAGCTCGAAGCTCACGTCGCTGGTGTCCAGCGGCCATTGCTCATGCGGCACCCGCAGGCCGGCTTGGGTGTAGCGCCATTGCCCGTCGGGCGCCTGGACCCACAGCTGCGCGTGCTCGATGCGCGTCAGCGTCATCACTAGCCAGAGCGTCTCGGGTTGGGCGTCGGCGGGCAGCTCCAGCCGGGCCCACAGCGCGGTGCGCGTGTAGCCGGGGGTGCGCAGATGGCCGGTCGGCTGGTGGGGCTTGAACTCGGCGGCCCGCGCTTGCACGTCGTCCAGTGTCAGGGCGCCGCCGGGGTCTTCGAGCAACTGCCAGGCTGGTTGAGGCGTTGGTGGCGGCTGCGCATGCAATGGTGTCCAGGCGGCCGGGGCCAGCGCGAGGCTCAGCAGCCGGGTCAGCCAGCGCCGGGTCAAGCGGTGCCGCCGTCGCGCTGGTGCTGGCGCCACGCCTGCGGCGTCAGCCCCAGTCGCTCGCGGAAGGCGGTGGAGAAGTTGGACGCCGTGGTGAAACCCACATCGAAGGCAATGTCCTGCACGCTCATGGGCGTGGCGGCCAGCAGGTGGCAGCCGACGCGGATGCGCTCCTCGCTGATGAAGCCCGACACCGTCAGGCCGAGATGCCGGCGAAACAGCGTGGACAGGCGTCGCTCGCTTAAGCCCAGGCGTTCGGCCAACTCGCCCACCGAGGGCAGGTCCTCCAACTGCTCGCCAATGAGCTGGGTTGCTGCGTTGACGAAGGCCAGTTCGGGGTCGTGTGCGCCATCGCTGCGCCCCGGCGCGGTCTTGGCGCGCGGCAGATGGACGTAGACCCGCGCCAGCACCTCGTCGGCCAGAAAGGGCTTGGCGATGTAGTCCACCGCCCCCAGGCGCAAGCCGTCCAGCCGCTGCTGCGCGTTTGCCTGGGCAGAGAGAAAGATCACCGGGATCTCACAGGTGGCCGCATCGGCCTTCAACAGCCGGCACACGGCATGCCCGTCCATGCCAGGCATCACGAGGTCCAGCAGGATCAGATCGGGCCGCTGCGCCTGGGCGCGGTGAAAGCCGCCGAGCCCGTCGGCGGCATGGAGCAGCCGGTAGTGGCGGGCCAGCAGATCGCTGAGCTGGCGCAACTGCTCGGGCGCATCGTCGATCAGCAACAGCCGCGCCGCGCCTGGCGGAGCCATGTCGTCATGCGTGGCGAGAGCTTCACTCATCGCGGCGATTGTCAACCGTCTTTGCAGGCCGTTTACATCTGGATATTTTTGCTAGACGACGAACCAGCACAGGTTTTCTGCGGTTTGGCAAAGGTGGGTTGGCCAGAGTGCGGAGAAAGTCACGCTGCACCGCTATCAGGGAGAGCCACCATGAAGACACGCCAGCCCGGCAAGACCCAGCCTGCCCGCCACCCGCACACCGTCCGCGTGATGCCGGCGCTGTCGCGGCTGAGCCTGCTGATCGGCCTGGGCCTGATGCCGGGCCTGGCGGCCCAAGGCACCACCCTCAGCGACCAGGTCAGCTTCAGCGCCACGGGCCAGAGCCTGTGGGGCAATGCCGGCGGCACGGCCACCGCGAGCTATGCGCTGCAGACCAGCTGGGGCACCTATGCGGGTGTCGCCGCGCAGGAGTTGTTCAACTTCGGCGGCTTCACCAACGTTTACGACCCGATCTTCAACACGTACCTGGGCCGCTACGGCGTCGCGGCCAGCATGCAAAGCTCGGGCCGGATCGGGCTGGAGTTCTCGGCCAGCGCGCGGGGTGGATCGATGGATTTCAGCCAGAGCTTCAACCCCGTGCTGACCCTGCCCGACAGTTTTACCAAGGGGCAGAACTTCATCGTCAAAGCCCGCGACACCCTGAAAGCGGCGGCCACCCTGACGCCCTATCTGCCCAGCGTGCAGGCCTCCGTGTCCGGTCTGTTCAATTTCGATGCCAAGGTCGCGGTGCAGGGCTGCTTTGTCGATTGCACCAGCACCAGCTTCGAGTTCGGGGTGAACCCGGGCAAGTTCTCGCTGCTCAACTTCGACAGCGCCGCGAGCGCCATGCTGACGGTCCTGGGCAAGCCGGTGGCGGTGCCGGCCCTGGGCCAGGATTTCCTGATCGGCAGCACCAACACCTTCATGCTCGACACCGTCAAGGCCGGTAACTGTTCGGCGCTGACGGGCGGCGCCCTGCATTGCGGCAACGAGGTGCTGCGTGGCGGCTGGGAGCTGGGGGCCATGCTGCCGCCCCTGTACGGCGTCGCCAACCCGCTGCGCTTCAGGGGCTCCGAAAAAGGCTTCAGCCTCGAGACCAATTTCCTCAGCGTGAATGCCGGCCCGTCCATGGGCATGAACTTCGACTTCGCGCCCACCGCGCCGGTGTTCGTCAAGCTGGTGTTCGATCAGCCGGTGCAAGAGGTCATCACCGGCGCCGGCGGCGCCGAGTCCTTCATCGACCATCTGGACGGCAAGGTCAGCTTTGCTCTGGGCAGCGACATCAAGCTGCGTTTTGCCGGCACCCCCGGCAAGCTGGTGGGGCGCAACTACTTCCTCGGCGACGCCAGCATCCAGACCTCGCTGAGCGCCGACCTGGACCAAGACCTGCGTGGCCACTACGGCTGCGGCTTCGAGGTCAAAGCGGTGGGTCTCAGCCTGGGCGACACCGGGCTGAACAACTGCCTGTACGAGAGCAACTCCAACATCAGCCGCGACACGCTGAAGGTCTATTCGGGCTCGACCACGCTCAGCGGCGTGCGCACCAGCCTCACGCTGGAGGGTAACCCCACCCGCATTGACGACCTGGTGGTCACCGGCACCACCGCCTACCGCGGTGGGTCGATGCTGAGCAACCGGGGGCGCGGCGTCCTGGCCACCTTCGCAGCCGGCAGTCGCACCGAAATCAGCGATGCCGGCAGCCGCATCGACAATGGCGACCATGCGCGAGCCCTGTTCGACAGGAGCTCCTCGGTCCTTGTGATGGCTGGCGGCCGCATTGACAACAACGGCGGCGCGCAGATCGAGATCGAGCGCGACGCGGTGGTCAACGTGCTCGCCGGCGCTACGCTGTCCAATGAGAAGGCCTCGCCCGGCTACGGCGACAGCCTCATCAGCAACCGCGGCACGCTATCAGTCGCCGGCAAGCTCAGCAACCACGGCGTGATCGACAACCAGGGCAGCCTGTCCCTGGGGTCAGGCTTTGTCATGGACTCCGCCGGTGGCACCCTCAACAACGGCAACACGCTGGAGCTTCACGGCAACCTGGTGCTGGGTGCAGCCGAGGCCGGCAGCTTCAATCTGCTGGCCGGCAGCAGGCTCAATGTGTATGGCTCGCTGGGCATTGCCGCCGGCTACACACAGATCAACAGCGGCTTCCTGTGGCTGGCGCCCGGTACAGGCACGCTGAACATCCAGGGCACGCTTCAGATCGGCCAAGGTGGCAGCGATGGCCAGCTCAACGGTGACAGCACACTGGGCCCAGGGGGCAAGCTCGTCTTCAATCTCGCCGGCAACCAGGAGCATTTGAACCGGATCAGTGGTGAAGGCAGCGTGTGGAAGACGGGGCCCGGTACGGTGAACCTGAGCGCAGCCGGCCTTTACACCGGCTCCACCATCATCGACGGCGGTACGCTGCGGCTGAGTTCGACCACCCTGTCCCGCCAGTTCGACATCGGCACCAGTGGCGTGCTGGAGCTGAACCTGAACAGTGGCACGCGCGCGTTCACCAGCGACACCCGCTTCACCGGCAGCGGCGTGCTGAGCATCGTCGGCGGGGGTCAGGCGATCTGGCAGGGAAGCGCCGCCAGCTTTGCGATGGGCGCCGGCGGCCTGATCGATGTGCAGTTGGGCACCCTGGTGGGCGGCTCCTTCGGCAACGACGACTGGACCGCCAACCAGTCCCAACTGCGCGTCGGCACTTACGCGACCTTTCGTGGGGTGGAGGCGAATGTGCGGGTCGACGCCCTGAGCGGCGAGGGGCTCATTCAATCGGGTTACCAAGGTGCCGGCTACCGCAGTTTTACCTTCGGCGTGGCCAACGGCTCGGGTTCCTTCGAAGGGGTGCTGGCCGACACCGACACCGCCCAAGGCCAGATCGGCAACTTCACCAAGGTCGGCAGCGGCACCCAGACCCTCCTTGGCAACAACAGCTTTACCGGCACCCTGAGCATCGAGGCCGGCACCGTGCGTGTGGGCGAAGGCGGTGTGCGCGGCTCGCTGGCCACCCGCAGCATCGTCAACAACGGTGCCCTGGTGTTTGCGCGCAGCGGCGACATCGGCTATCAGGGCGTCATCTCCGGCAGCGGCAGCCTGCACCAGCAGGGCGCCGGCATTCTGCGGCTGAGCGGCAACCAGAGCTACACCGGCGCCACCAACGTCGAGGCCGGCTGGTTGGTGCAGGAGGGCGCATCGCGTTCAAGCGCCTTCAACCTCAGCGGCAGTACGGTGCTGGAGTTGCAGGTGAATCAGGGCACGCGCGACGGCGCAGTGGACGTGAAATTCGCCGGCAGCGCCGCCACGCTGAGAAAGACCGGCGCCGGCATGGCGGTTTGGACCGGGTCCAAAGCCGTGTTCGCGCTGGACGAGTTCAGCACCATCGACGTGCAGGGCGGCACCCTGGTCGGGGGGTCCTATGGCAACGAGGACTGGAGCGCCAACAAGAGCCGGCTGAATGTGGCTGCTGGCGCTACTTTTGAAGGTGTGGAAGCCAATGTCCGCGTGGACTCCCTCAGCGGCGCGGGCACCATCAAATCCGGTTTCAACGGCGCGGGCTACAGCGCGTTCACGATGGGCGTGGCCAATGGCTCGGACGTTTTCTCCGGCGTGCTGGGGGGCTCCGGCAACTTCGTCAAGGAAGGAACGGGCTTCCAGGGGCTGACCGGCGCCAACACCTTCACCGGCCGCCTGACCATCAACGGCGGCATGGTGCAGATCGGCAACGGCGGCATCACCGGCTCTCTGGCCACCGCGCTGGTCACCAACAACGGCACGCTGAGCTTCGCCCGCAGCGACAACATCAGCTTCGCTGGCGCGATCGACGGCACGGGCGTTCTAGTCAAGCAGAGCGCGGGTGTGCTGACGCTGGGCGCGGCCAACACCTACACCGGCCAGACCCAGGTACAAAGCGGCGTGCTGCTGCTGCAAAACAGCACCCGCTCCGCTGAGTTCTTCATCACATCACCGACCGCCACGGTGGAGCTCAATGTGGCCACCGGCACCCGCGCCAATGCCGCCGACACGCTGTTCTCTGGCAAGGGCACCCTGCGCAAGACCGGCGCCGGCGTGGCGACCTGGCAGCAGGGCAAGGCGACTTTTGCAATGGGCAGCGGCAGCCTGATCGACGTGCAGGCCGGCACTCTGGTCGGCGGCTCCCACGCCAATGAGGACTGGACCCGCAACCAGAGCCGACTGAACGTGGCCGCCAATGCCGTCTTCGATGGCGACGAGGCCAATGTCCGCGTCGATGCGCTCAGCGGCGCCGGCCGCATCAAGTCTGGCTACAACGGCTCGGGCTACAGCGCTTTCACGATGGGCGTGGCCAATGGTTCCGGCAATTTCTCCGGCGTGCTGGCGAACAGCGAATCCACCGGCAACTTCGTCAAGACGGGCACGGGCACGCAGACGCTCAGCGGCATCAACACCAACACCGGCACGACGCGGGTGCAGGCCGGCCAACTGACGCTCAACGGCTCGTCGCTGAGCAGCGCCTTCAGCGTCGACGCGGGCGCCTCGCTGGGCGGCAGCGGTGCACTGGGCAGCCTGGTGCTGGCCGGCAAGCTCGCGCCCGGCAACTCGCCGGGCCAGTTGAGCGTGGCGGGCAACGCGACGTTTGCCGAGGGCGCCAGCTATCTGTGGGAGATCGCCAATGCCAGCGCCGCCGCCGGGCTGGGGTACGACCTGCTGAGCGTCGGCGGCACGCTGAGCCTGGACGCCAGCGCGGCCAACCCGTTCACCGTCACGTTGAAGTCGCTGCTGGCGAACGGCGGCGCGGGGCTGCTGGCCGGTTTCGACGCCCGGCAGGATCACAGCTACACCCTGGCCTACGCGAGCGGCGGCATCCTGGGCTTCTCGGCCAAAGAGTTCAGCATCGACGGCAGCGGTTTCGCCAATTCGCTGATGGGCGGCCACTGGTCGGTGGCGGCCACCGGCAATGCGCTGAACCTGAACTTCACCGCCGCCGTGCCCGAGCCCGAGAGCTACGCGATGTTGCTGGCGGGCCTGCTGGTGGTGGGGCGGGTGGCCAGGCGTCGGCTGGGCGGAGTGGCTCGACCCTGAGATCGGCCATGGCCGGGTTCAAGGCACTGACTTGAACGGTTGGTGCTCGCCCAGCTCGTCGATATAGCCCGCCATCGCTTCGCCCTCGCGTGCCAGGAAGTCATTGACGGCATCGGCAAAGGAGGGGTGGGCCAGCCAGTGGCTGGACGCCGTGGGCGTGGGCAACAGCCCGCGCGCCATCTTGTGCTCACCCTGCGCGCCGCCCTCGAAGCGCTGGTAGCCATTGGCGATGCACCAGGCCAACGGCTGGTAGTAGCAGGCGTCGAAGTGCAGGTTGGGGATGTGCTCGGTTGCGCCCCAGTAGCGGCCGAAGGCGGCGTGGCGCTCGGGGTCGAGCGCGATCAGGGATGTCGCGACGCGTTCGCCGGCCCGGCGGGCCGTGAACATCAGCCAGTGCTCGGGCATGTCGCTGGCCATGCGGGCAAAGAAGTCGCGGCTCAGATAGGGCTTGCTGTGATGTTCGCGGTAGGTCTGCTGGTAGCAGCGGTAGAAGAAGTCCCAGTCCTCGACGCTGATGGCGGTGCCGACGTTTGCCTCGAACACGACCCCCGCCTCGCGCACGCGGCGCTGCTCCTGCTGGATCTTCTTGCGCTTGTCGCGCTGCAGCCGGGCCAGGAAGGCGGCGAAGTCGGCGTCTCCCTCGGCCGTCCAGTGGAACTGCACGCCGGCCCGCGCCGAGCAGCCGGCCGCCGCCAGCGCCGCTTGGTCGGCCGGGTCACCGAAAAGCACGTGCAGCGACGAGGCCTGCGCCTCTTCCGCCAGGCCGCGCAGCCCCTGCGCGAGCAGCAGGCGGGCATCGGCGTCCACGGCCAGCAGCCGGCTGCCCGGCACCGGGGTGAAGGGCACGGCGACGAGCAGCTTGGGGTAATAGCTCAGGCCATGGCGGTGGTAGGCGTCGGCCCAGGCCCAGTCGAACACGTACTCGCCGTAGGAATGCGACTTCAGCCACGCCGGGCAGGCGGCCAGCAACCGCTCGCCGTCCCAGACGCTCAGGAACATCGCTTGCCAGCCCGTTGCGGCCACGGCCGAGCCCGAGTCATGCAGGGCCTGCAGGTACTCGTGGCGCATGAAGGGCGTGGGTTGGGGACTGTCGTCGAGCAGGCGGTTCCAGGCTTCGGGCGCCAGGGCGGCGGGAGAGTCGTGCACGCGGAGGGTCGGCATGGAGGTCTATTGGAAACCACCTCTGGAACGCAGGGCTAGACTGGGGTTTTGATGATGCTGCCCATGCGTTTCGACAACCTCTACAGCCATGACTTCGCCCGCGTCGCCGTGGGCGTGCCCCGTTGCCGCGTGGCCGACCCGGTGTTCAACGCCGGGCAGACGGTCGACCTGCTCCGGCAGGCCGCAGCCGAGGGCGTGGCCGTCATGGCGTTTCCAGAGCTCGGCCTCTCGGCCTACAGCTGCGACGACCTCTTCCACCAACGCGCCCTGCTCGACGGTTGCGAGGCGGCGCTGGCCGAGGTGCTGGCCGCCACCGAATCCCTGTCCCTGGTAGCCATCGTCGGGCTGCCGCTGCGTGTCGAGCAGCGCCTGTTCAACTGCGCTGCGGTGCTGCTCCGCGGTCGCATCCTCGGCATCGTGCCCAAGACCTTTTTGCCCAACTACGGCGAGTTCTACGAGGCGCGCCAGTTCTGCTCGGGCGAGGAGGCGACCGTCGACAGCGTGTTGCTGCTCGGCCAGCGGGTGCCCTTCGGCAGCCGCCAGATCTTCGCGGCCGAGGACATGCCGCTGTTGCGCCTGCATGTGGAGATCTGCGAGGACGTGTGGACGCCGATCCCGCCGTCCTCCTTCGCAGCGCTCGCCGGGGCGACGGTGCTCGTCAACCTCTCGGCGTCCAACATCGTCGTCGGCAAGGCCGCCTACCGGCGCCAGTTGGTATCGCAGCAGTCGGCGCGCTGCCTGGCGGCGTACGTCTATTCGTCGGCCGGCACCGGTGAGTCGACCACCGACCTGGCTTGGGACGGCCAAGCCATCATCTGCGAGAACGGCGAACTGCTCGTCGAGTCCGAGCGCTTCCTGCGCGACTCGCACGTGGTGACGGCCGACGTGGACCTGGAGCGCCTGGCCCGCGAGCGCATGCGGCAGACGAGCTTCGGCGATTCGGTGCGCCTGCATGCCACGGCAGTGGGCGCCTTCCGGCAGGTCCCGTTCACGCTCGATCTGGGTCGCGATCGGCCGCTGGCCCTGCGCCGCCGCGTCGAGCGCTTCCCCTACGTGCCCGCCGACCTCAGCCGCCGCGACGAGCGCTGCCAGGAGGTCTACAACATCCAGGTCCAGGGCCTGACCCAGCGCCTGGCCTCCAGCGGCATCAGCAAGCTGGTCGTCGGCATCTCCGGCGGGCTGGACTCGACGCATGCGCTGCTCGTGGCCGCGCGTGCGATGGACGCCCTGGGCCTGCCGCGCAGCCACATCATCGGCGTGACCATGCCCGGTTTCGCCACCGGCGAGCGCACCCGCGAGCAGGCGCAGCGCCTGATGGCGGCGGTGGGTTGCGAGGCGCGTGAGATCGACATCCGGCCGAGCTGCACGCAGATGCTCAAGGACATCGGCCATCCTCACCGGGAGGACCTGCCGGTCTACGACGTCACCTTCGAGAACGTGCAGGCCGGGGAGCGGACCAGCCACCTGTTCCGTCTGGCCAATCTGACAGGCGGCATGGTGCTGGGCACGGGCGACCTGTCCGAGCTGGCGCTGGGCTGGTGCACCTACGGCGTGGGCGATCACATGTCGCACTACAACGTCAACGCCAGCGTGCCCAAGACTTTGATCCAGCACCTGGTGCGCTGGGTCGCCGAGACCGGCCAACTGGGCGCCGGCACCGACACGCAGGTGCTTCACGACATCCTCGGCACCGAGATCAGCCCGGAACTCGTCCCCGGCAGCCTGCAGAGCACGGAAGCCGCAGTCGGCCTCTATGCGCTGCAGGACTTCAACCTGTTCTTCACGCTGCGCTACGGCTACACGCCGACCAAGATCGCCTTCCTCGCCCGCCACGCCTGGGGCGAGGTCCATGCGCTCGCCGAAATCAAGCGCGTGCTGCGCATCTTCGTGCAGCGCTTCTTCAAGGGCAGCCAGTTCAAGCGCAGCTGCGTGCCGAACGCCCCCAAGGTTGGCAGCGGCGGCTCGCTTTCTCCCCGTGGCGACTGGCGCGCGCCCAGCGATTCCGAGGCCGCCGTCTGGCTCGCGGACCTGGACCGCATCCCGGACGAACATGCTTAAATCGACGCCAGACGAAATCAGGAGCCTTGTCCCATGAAGCAAATCACCGCCATCATCAAACCCTTCAAGCTCGACGAAGTGCGCGAGGCGCTGGCCGAAGTAGGCGCGTCGGGCCTGACGGTCACCGAGGTCAAGGGTTTTGGCCGCCAGAAGGGCCACACCGAGCTCTATCGCGGCGCTGAATACGTCGTCGACTTCCTGCCCAAGGTCAAGGTCGAGGTCGTCGTGAAGGACGACGAGGTCGACCGCTGCATCGACGCCATCCTGAAGGCGGCCAAGACCGGCAAGATCGGCGACGGCAAGATCTTCGTACTGCCGGTCGAGCAAGTGGTGCGCATCCGTACCGGCGAGACGGACGAAGCCGCCGTCTAACGCTGCGTCAGCGCGAGCTTCGCGCCCAGGGCGACGAAGGTCGCCGCAAAGCTGCGGCGCAGCCAGGCCATGGCGGCCTCGCTGCCCAGCACATGCTCGCGCATGCATGCAGCGAACGCGCCGTACAGCGCGAACACCCCGAAGGTCATGGCCATGAAGAGGGCCGAGAGCTGCAACATCGCCAGCGTCGGCGCCGCTTCGTCCTTGGCGATGAATTGCGGCAGGAAGGCCAGGAAGAACATAGACAGCTTGGGATTGAGCAGGTTCACGAGCACAGCGTGGCGAATGACCTCCCCATCGGATCGAGTGGTGCCATCGGCTTCGACCTTCAGCACGCCCTGTTCGCGCCAGGTCATCCAGGCGATGTAGAGCAGATAGGCCACGCCGGCGAACTTCACAGCCTCGAAGGCCAGGCTGCTGGCATGCAACAGCGCAGCCAGGCCCGTGATGGCCGCGAGCATGTGGGGCACGACGCCGAGCGTGCAACCGAAAGCCGCGATGATGGCCATGCGCGCGCCGCGGGACAGGCCGGTGGCGATGGTGACGGCCGCACCCGTGCCCGGTGAGGCGACGACGAGCAGGGACACGGTCAGGAATTCGAGGTTCATGGGGCACTCCTTGATGGAGGCGCCATGCTGCAGCCGATGCGGCCAGTGGGTCTTGAACGAAATTTCAGCGGCAGCGAGCCAGCGCCCCAGGTGTCAGGCCGAAGTTGCGCACAAAGCAGCGTGTCATGTGGCTCTGGTCCGCGAACCCGCTGGCCGCGGCGGCCTCTGCCAGTGACAGGCCCTCTCGCACGAGCCGGCGGGCGCGTTGTACGCGGCGCTGCAGCAGGTACGCGTGGGGCGGCAGGCCGGTCAGGCGCGTGAAGGCGCGCAGGAACTGGTAGCGGCTCATCGCCGCGTCGGCGGCCAGGCCTGATAGCGTCAGCTCGGCGGCGGGATCGTCGTCAATGCGCTCGCGGGCGGCGGTGACGCCGGCGCCTATGGCGGGGCGCTCTACCGACGACGGCTTGAGAAGCCGGGCGGCCAGCGTCAGCAGTTCGGCGTCGGAGTGCAGTGCGTCGTCCGTCGTCACGGCGTCGAACAGCGCGCGAAAACGCACCGTCAGCAGGGCATCGCGAATGACGGGTGCCTTGAACTCAAACGATGAGCCCGGCCCGATGTCCGCTGCCGCATCCAGCAGCCGGGCCGGATCGATGTACAGCATGCGCCAGCGTCGTCCGCTCGCATCAAAGGGCGTGCCGTCGTGCACCTCGCCGGGGTTGACCGTGATCAGGTCGCCTGCACCAGCCTCGACGACACCGCGACCGCTGGCCGATTTCTGTGCGCCACGCTCGATGAGGCCGATGCCGAACTCGTCATGCGTGTGGCGGCCGAAGGCCAGCGCCGAGTCGGCCACGACCACCTCGACGCCGTCGACGTGGCTGGGGATCAGCTTGAATCCGCGGGCCTGCATGGCCCGACTGTGTCATGGTTAGCGCAGGTGCTGCCAGACGGCAGCGGCCCAGATGCCGCCAGCCAGCACCAGCGCCATCAGCACGGCAGCGCTGGCAATGTCCTTGGCGCGCTTGGACAGTTCATGCCGCTCGAAGGACACACGGTCAACAACCGCTTCAATGGCGGAGTTCAACAACTCGACGATGAGCAGCAGCAGCAGCGAGCCCAGCAGCAACGCGGCCTGCTCCCAGGTCCGGGCCAGCCAGAAGGCCAGTGGTGCGGCAACGATGCACAGCCAGGTCTCCTGGCGGAAGGCGCTCTCGCCGGTGTAGGCGGCCTTGAGCCCAGCCCATGAGTAACCGGCGGCGTGGATGATGCGGTCCAGGCCAGTCCGGCCCTTGTGCGGGTTGGTCATGGGGCACCCTTAGGCCTGCGGCCTTGTCCCGCCAGGCGGGAGCGAGCTTGCTTGGGACGGCCCGGCGCTGCGCTCATGAACGCGCGGGAAGTTGGGTGATGACGCGCGAACCGCAGATGGCGTCGTGCAGGAATTGTCGCTGCGGGTGCAGGCGCGCGATCAGCAGATAGCCGGCGATGCCGGCCAGCAGGCTGCCGATGATGGCGCCGCCGCCATGAAGGCCCAGTGCCCAGACGCTGATCAGCGCCGGCAGGAACCACAGCCAGCTCAAGAGATAGCGCAGCAGCGCCCGGACCCAGCCCAGCGGCTGGCCCGCTGTGTCGGTGACGCGCAGATGCCAGGTCTTCATCGCCAGCGTCTGGCCTGAGCGGGTCCAGAAGCCGACAAAGTAAAAGCCCAGCACGATGAAAAGGCTAACCCCCAGGCCGGTGCGACCCTGCAGCGCATGCTGCTGGCGAGTCAGCACTGAATAGAGGAAACCGGCGAAGAAGACCACGCCGAACAGCAGCACACCTTCGTAGAGAAAGGCCGCGAAAC
Organism: Pelomonas sp. Root1217; assembly: GCF_001425705.1. Taxonomy (GTDB): domain Bacteria; phylum Pseudomonadota; class Gammaproteobacteria; order Burkholderiales; family Burkholderiaceae_C; genus Pelomonas. The sequence goes on from NZ_LMDC01000001.1 coordinate 539,260, forward strand.
GTCGCGCCACGCCCGCAGGCTTGGGGCCAGTCTGCACCGGCGCCGTCATGGGCGCGGGGAGGACGCAGGCGACGCCGGCTTTAGCGGCAACAGTGTGCGCGGGTCCAGCAACTTGAGGTCGACCGCCTTTGAAGGCGCGATCGCCTGACCTCTGAGCCGGGCGAGGTCTCGCGTGATGAGCACGGTTGTCGCGCCGGGTTTGGCCTGAACCAGCGTGCTGGTCACCAGCGTCGGGGATGTCAGCCTGGGTGGCGGGGGGGCGGCGCTGAACTTGGGCTTCGTCGGCGACGGCGCCGCCGCTCGTGCAGGCGCTTCGGCCAGCGCCTGGCGTCGAGCCATGGCCTTTTCGGCCAGCGCCTTGCGCTCGTCGGCGGGAAGGGCCTGGTAGGCCTCCCAACGGGCCTGGCGCTGTTCAGGCGTCAGTTGCCTGGTAACCTGGAAGCTGATGCGGGCGTTCAAGCGCTCGGACCCGCTCAGGAACGTCCAGTCGCGGATGCGGTCGTGCACGCGCTTGATCTCCTCCCCCGACATGGTCGCCAGCGTCGGGGTGGCACTGAGCCACTTGCTGCGCTGCGTGTCGGAAATCTCGGACCACTCGCGTTCCAGCGGCGCCAGCAGTGTCTGCTGCTTGGGCGTCAGGCCGCTCCAGGTGGCGGGCGGAACGCTGAGCGCCGCCGGCGCCACCGGTTTGGTCGGCGACCTTGGCTTGCCGGTGGGTTTCGCGACCTGCGCGGACGGCGCCACAGCGCTGGCACCGGATTCCGGCGCAGAGGCGGGGTCTGCCAACTGGGCAAACGCAGAAAACCCCGCTGCGCTGAGCAGCAGGGCGAGTGAGAGGTGGCAAAGAACGGGCAGCGTCAATGCGACTCGGGTCATGGCCATCCGGTCATTCTTCGGCATCTCTCAAGAATTCCGAGAAACCGGGGTCGGTGAATGCCGCAGGAGGCAGGCTGTCGCTGAGCAGGGCGGTGTCCACTTCGGCAGCCGCAGCGATCTGCCGGTTCTCCTCGCCCAACTGCATCACCAGCAGGCCGGCCGCCAGCAGCAACATTGGCAATGCAGAGATCAACATTGGCCAAAGGCCACCGCTGCCATTGCGGCCGCCACTGCCACTCAAGGCGCCGAACGGGCCGCCGCCCAGCGCCAGCGTGGAACCGTTCTGGACCAGGATGGGACTGCTGACGGCTTGGATATTGGGCTTGGCCGCAGCGGCGCGGGCCTGAGTGGCGCGTGCGAGTGCCTGTTCGCGCGCAAAGCGCAGGCGCTCTGTCACATCGTGGGGCAGGGCGGCGCTTCGCTCGGTCAGGCCGGCAGCGACGCGCAGGCCAAAGCGCCGGGTGCTGATGTCCAGGCGAGCATCCAGGCCGGCAGGGAGGGTAGAAAAATTCGACGGCGACTTCATAGCGTGATCCCCTTGGCCTTGAGCGACTTCGCCAGCGAATGGACGGCGCGGGAACAGTGAGTCTTGACACTGCCTTCCGAGCAACCCATCACAGACGCGGTCTCTGCAACATCCAGTTCCTCCCAGTAACGCAGCAGGAAGGCTTCGCGTTGACGCGTCGGCAGCTGTTCGACTTCCGTCTCGATGCGCTGCAAGATCTGCGCCCGGCTGACCTCATCTGCGGCGCTCAAGGCGCCCATGGCGCCTTCCTGGGTTTCAAGGATTTCCAGCAGATCGAAATCACCGTCGCCATCGCCGCCGCCCTCGAATTCCGACATATTCGTCATGACGGCCCGACGCGTCTTCTGGCGACGGAAATAGTCCATCGTCGCGTTCGACAGGATGCGCTGGAACAGCAGCGGCAATTCGGCCGCGGGGCGATCGAAATAGTTCTCGGCCAGCTTGATCATGGCGTCCTGGACGATGTCCAGGGCGGCATCGTCGTCTCGAACCACGTAGGCCGTGCGCTTGAAGGCGCGGCGGTCCACGGTACGCAGGAAATCGTTGAGTTCTTTGTCGGTGGCCAAGGCGGGAGGCGGGTCCGGGCGGCAGCTCAGATTATGGCATTCGTCTGATACGAAGGCTCACACGATTTTGCTCGGCATAATGCTGCTTCGCACAAAGAGTCAATGGTCTCTCAGTGGCCGCCCGACTGGGGCTCCATCTGTTGATCGCGCAGGTTCCAAATCCGCCTCACGAGGGCGAGAAGAGGGGCACCAATGGTTTTTCGTTAGAGAAATTCACAAAGGTTCTAAAAATGGACATGTCTGCCGCGGATATCAAGCGCGCCGCCCTGGCGCAGCCGAATTCCCAATCACCCAATTCCACTGCGGAGCTCAACGGCTCCGAGATCCTCGTTCGCTGCCTGCAGGCCGAAGGGGTGCGCCATCTCTGGGGTTACCCGGGCGGCGCGGTGCTCTACATCTACGACGCGCTCTACAAGCAGGAGAGCATCCAGCATGTGCTGGTGCGCCACGAGCAGGCCGCCGTGCACGCCGCCGACGGCTTTGCTCGGGCGACCGGCGAGGTTGGGGTGGCGCTGGTCACCTCGGGCCCGGGCGTCACCAACGCCGTGACCGGCATCGCGACGGCCTACATGGACTCGATCCCGATGGTCATCATCACGGGTCAAGTCCCCACGCCCGCTATCGGCCTGGACGCCTTCCAGGAATGCGACACCGTGGGCATCACGCGCCCCATCGTCAAGCACAACTTCCTCGTGAAGGACGTGCGTGACCTGGCGCTGACGCTGAAGAAGGCCTTCCACATCGCGCGCACGGGCCGGCCTGGCCCGGTCGTTGTGGACATCCCCAAGGACGTGTCGCTGGCCAAGACCAGCTTCCACTATCCGGAGCGCATCGAGATGCGCTCCTACAACCCGGTGAAAAAAGGCCACAGCGGCCAGATCCGCAAGGCCGTGCAACTGCTGCTGCAGGCCAAGCGCCCTTACATCTACACGGGCGGCGGGGTCATTCTGGGCGAAGCGACGGCCGAGCTGCGCCAGCTCGTGGACATGCTGGGCTTCCCCTGCACGAACACGCTGATGGGCCTCGGTGCCATGCCCGGCACCGACCCGCGCTTCTTGGGCATGCTGGGCATGCACGGCACGTACGAGGCCAACATGACCATGCAGCACTGCGACGTGCTGCTGGCCGTGGGCGCGCGCTTCGATGACCGCGTCATCGGCAACCCCAAGCACTTCGGTTCAGTCGAGCGCAAGATCATCCACGTGGACATCGACCCCTCGTCGATCTCCAAGCGCGTGCGCGTCGACATTCCCATTGTCGGCGACGTGAAGGACGTGCTGCAGGAGCTGATCGCCCAGCTGAAGGAAGCGCAGGCCAAGCCGGATGCGGACGCCGTCAACGCATGGTGGAATCAGATCAATGAATGGCGCGGCCGTGACTGCCTGGTCTACAAGGGCTCGGACGAGGTCATCAAGCCGCAGATGGTCGTCGACACGCTGTGGAAGCTGACCCGCGACCGCGACACCTACATCACCAGCGACGTCGGCCAGCACCAGATGTGGGCCGCGCAGTACTACAAGTTCGACCAGCCGCGCCGCTGGATCAACTCCGGCGGCCTGGGCACCATGGGCGTGGGCTTGCCCTATGCGATGGGCATCAAGCTGGCCAAGCCGGAGTCGGATGTGTTCTGCATCACCGGCGAAGGCAGCATCCAGATGTGCATCCAGGAGCTGTCGACCTGCTTCCAGTACAAGACGCCGGTCAAGATCGTCTCGCTGAACAACCGCTACCTGGGCATGGTGCGCCAGTGGCAGCAGCTGGACTACGGCGGCCGCTACTCGCACAGCTACATGGACGCGCTGCCCGACTTCGTGAAGCTGGCCGAGGCCTATGGCCACGTCGGCATCCTGGTCGAGAAGCCCAGCGACGTCGAGCCCGCGCTGAAGGAAGCGATGCGCCTGACCGACCGTACCGTCTTCCTGGACATCCGCACCGATCCGACCGAGAACGTCTGGCCCATGGTCAAGGCGGGCAAGGGCATTTCCGAGATGCTGCTGGGATCGGAAGACCTGTGAGCGCCTGAAATCGGCAGCTCTGGCTGGCGTTACCGCGCCAGTCGGGGTTGCCGCTGAAAAGCGCAAGCAGTCCGACGCCCGCAGCGATCCACTCCACTCGAACCCGCAGCCAAGGTCCGCTGGTTACCGCCAGCGGCACTGAAGAGCGCGAAGGACGAAGAACCCATGAAACACATCATTGCTTTGCTCATCGAGAACGAGCCGGGTGCGCTGTCGCGCGTCGTCGGCCTGTTCTCGGCCCGCGGCTACAACATCGAGAGCCTGACCGTCGCGCCAACGGAGGACCCGTCCCTCTCGCGCATGACCATCGTGACGACGGGCAGCGACGAGGTCATCGAGCAGATCACCAAGCACCTGAACCGCCTCATCGAGGTCGTCAAGGTGGTCGACCTGACCGAGGGCAACTACACCGAGCGTGAGCTGATGCTCATCAAGGTGCGCGCCGTCGGCAAGGAGCGCGAGGAAATCAAGCGCACCGCCGACATCTTCCGTGGTCGCGTCATCGACGTGACCGAGAAGACCTACACGATCGAGTTGACCGGCGACGCCGGCAAGCTCGACGCCTTCATCGATGCGATCGACCGTGCGTCCATCCTCGAAACCGTACGCACCGGCGCCAGCGGCATCGGCCGCGGCGAGCGCATCCTGCGCGTCTGATCCGCCTTCACCCCAACACACCACAGTTTTTTCCTGGAGCGACCCATCATGAACGTCTACTACGACAAGGACGCCGATCTCAGCCTCATCAAGGGCAAGAACGTCACCATCATCGGCTACGGCTCACAAGGCCATGCCCACGCGCAGAACCTGAACGACAGCGGCTGCAAGGTCACCGTCGCGCTGCGTCGCAGTGGCGCGTCCTGGTCCAAGGCCGAAGGCGCTGGCCTCAAGGTCGCCGAGATCGCCGACGCCGTGAAATCGGCCGACGTGGTCATGATCCTGCTGCCCGACGAGCAGATCGCCGACGTGTACAAGAACGAGGTCGAGCCCAACATCAAGGAGGGCGCTTCGCTGGCCTTTGCGCACGGCTTCAACGTCCACTACGGCCAGGTGCAGCCGCGCGCCGACCTGGATGTCTGGATGGTCGCCCCCAAGGCCCCCGGTCACACGGTGCGCAACACGTACAAGCAAGGCGGCGGCGTGCCCCACCTGATCGCCATCTACCAGGACAAGACCGGCAAGGCCCGTGACCTGGCCCTGAGTTACGCCGCAGCCAATGGCGGCGGCAAGGCCGGCATCATCCAGACCTCGTTCCGCGAAGAAACCGAGACCGACCTCTTCGGCGAGCAGGCCGTGCTGTGCGGCGGCGCCGTGGAACTGATCAAGGCGGGCTTCGAGACGCTGACGGAAGCCGGCTACGCCCCCGAGATGGCCTACTTCGAATGCCTGCACGAGCTCAAGCTCATCGTGGACCTGATCTACGAAGGCGGCATCGCCAACATGAACTACTCGATCTCGAACAACGCCGAGTACGGTGAGTACGTGACCGGCCCGCGCGTCGTCACCGAAGACACCAAGAACGCGATGCGCCAGTGCCTGAAGGACATCCAGACGGGCGAATACGCCAAGAGCTTCATCCTCGAGAACAAGGCCGGCGCTCCGACGCTGATCAGCCGCCGCCGCCTGACGGCCGAGCACCCCATCGAGCAGGTCGGCGAGAAGCTGCGCGAAATGATGCCCTGGATTAAGGCCAACAAGCTGGTCGACAAGGCGAAGAACTGAGTCTTCAACTCGTTCTCAAAGGCCGGCATCAGCCGGCCTTTTTGCTTTCAGAGCAGGGCGAGCGTGGCCTTGTCCCGCTCGCCGTCGTAGAAGGTGTCGAGCGCCTGGCTGAAGAGCGGGTCCGTCGACACTGCGTCGAACAGCGTCAGGCAGGAGCGGAACTTCAGCGCATCGATGTCGCCAAGGATGCTGGCTGCCGAACGGCTCTGGTGCGCGAGCATGGCCCGAATGCATTCGCGCAGGCGCGAGCCGAGCAGTGGGTGGGCGAGATAGACCTCGGCCTCGGCGCGATCCGCAACGCCGTACTCATGGGCCATCGCGCTGCGCCCCAGGCCGCGCAGTTGCGGCAGCACGAACCAGATCCAGTGGCTGGTCTTGCGGCCGGCCTTCAATTCGGCCAGCGCCTGCTCGTAGTGGCCCTGCTGGGCCTGGACGAAGCGATCGAGGGTGCTCATGCCAGCCCGTTGTTCGCTCGCAGCGCTTCGACGGCCTCGTCGGGCAGCCACAACAGCGTGTTCAGGTAGTCATCCAGGCAGTCCACCAGCGCCGTGCGAGGCCCTTCGCGCCACGCTGCCGAGCCATAGAAGGCGTCCTGCTGGGCGACCAGTTGCTTGCGGCTGTCATAGGCGCGGATCAGGTAGAAGCTTTCATGCTCATGGTCTGAGCGTCCGAAGGCGACGACGTCCATGCCGCTGGCACGTACCAGCGGCAGCGCTGCCTGCACTGCCGGGACAAAGCGGTCAGCGCAGCCCGGCTTGAGCTTGTAGGTGCGGACTTCGATGAGTTTCATGACGGCCTGCTGTCGTTTCGACCATCCTAAGAGCGGCATTCGCCGGGATCTGTCAGCTATCCTGCCGCCCATGATTCCCGAGCCCACCGAGGACGACGAGCCCAGCCTCGCCGTCCGCCCCCGCCGCAAAGGCATCTATGCCCTGCCCAACGCGATCACGCTGGGCGCGCTGTTCAGCGCCTTCTATGCCATCGTCATGGCCATGAACGGCCGCTTCGAGGTGGCCTGCGTTGCCATCTTCGCCGCTGCCATCCTCGACAGTCTCGATGGCCGCGTCGCCCGCATGACCAATACGCAATCGGCCTTCGGCGAGCAGATGGACAGCCTGTCCGACATGGTGGCCTTTGGCGCCGCGCCGGCGTTGATCGTCTACATGTGGGCGCTCAAGGACATGGGCAAGCCGGGCTGGATCCCGGCCTTCGTCTATATCGCCGGCGCTGCGCTGCGGCTGGCGCGCTTCAACGTCAACATCGGCGTGGTGGACAAGCGCTATTTCCAGGGACTGCCAAGCCCCGCGGCAGCGGCGATCGTGATGGGTCTGATCTGGGCCGTCGTGGACCGCAAGGAGTACGCAGGCGTTCAGCCCGGCAGTTGGATCGCCTGGGTGGCTTACGGCATCACCTTGTTCGCCGGGCTTTCGATGGTGACGAACGCTCCGTTCTACAGCTTCAAAGTCTTCGACCGGCGGCGCAGCGTGCCCTTCATCGTGCTGGTCGTGATCATGCTTGGCATCGGCCTGGCCGCACTCGACCCATCGCGGGTTCTCTTCGGTGTCTTCTGCGTCTATGGCCTGTCGGGGTATGTCATCTATGGCTGGCGCAAATCCAAGGGCAAGCCCGTCAGCGTCATCTCCACCAGCACCGACGAGCCGGATGAACGTGGCTTGCATCAATAGCCATTCATGCTAGATTCCAGACCCATGAGCCGCGCCACGCGAATTAGCCTGCTACTAGCCCTAGAGGAACCACGGGTTCGCTAGTCAGTCGCGCACGTACGCTCACACCTGACCCCAACGGCCCGTATGCAACCGCAGCGGGCCGTTCGTGTTTTCAAAGGCTGCTGGTTGCGCCACCCACCCTCGGATGGAACACCCATGTTGAAGCAACCGCAGCAAAAGTACCGCTCCTTCGCCCCGATCGCCTTGCCGGACCGCCGCTGGCCCGACGCCGTGCTGAACCGCGCGCCGATCTGGCTGAGCACCGACCTGCGTGACGGCAACCAAGCGCTGATCGAGCCCATGGACATCGCCCGCAAGCTGCGAATGTTTCAGCAGCTCGTGAAGATCGGCTTCAAGGAGATCGAGGTCGGCTTCCCGTCCGCCTCCCAGACCGAGTTCGACTTCATCCGCCTGCTGATCGACGGCGGTCACATCCCCGACGACGTGACCATCCAGGTGCTGACGCAGGCGCGCGCCCACCTGATCGAGCGCACTTTCGAGTCGCTGGACGGCGCACGGCGCGTCATCGTCCACGTCTACAACGCGGTCGCGCCCATCATGCGCCGTGTCGTGCTCGGCACGGACGAGGATGGCATCGTCGAGCTCGCGGCCTCGCACGCCCGCCAGATCAAGGAGCTGGCTGCCGCGCGACCGGGCACGGACTGGCGCTTCGAGTATTCGCCCGAGATGTTCTCCGGCACCGAGCTGGCTTTCAGCAAGCGTGTCGTCGATGCGGTCACCGCTGTCTGGGCGCCCACACCAGAGCGCAAATGCATCATCAACCTGCCGTCTACCGTAGAGCACAGCACGCCCAACATCTTTGCGGACATGATCGAGTGGATGCACCGCCACCTGGAGCGCCGCGACAGCATCGTGCTGTCAGTCCACCCGCACAACGACCGCGGCACCGGCACGGCAGCTGGCGAGTTCGCGCTGATGGCAGGCGCCGACCGCGTCGAGGGCTGCCTGTTCGGCAACGGTGAGCGCACCGGCAACGTCGATCTCGTCAACATCGCGCTCAACCTCTACACCCAGGGCGTGGACCCGCAACTCGATTTTTCCGACATCGACGAGGTGCGCCGCTGCGTCGAGCACTGCACGCAGATCCCCGTGCATCCGCGCCATCCCTACGTTGGCGACCTCGTCTACACGTCCTTCTCGGGCTCCCACCAGGACGCCATCAAGAAGGCCTTCGCGGCCCGCCGGGAGGGGGAGATTTGGGACATGCCCTACCTCCCCATCGACCCCAAGGACCTGGGCCGCAGCTATGACGCCGTCATCCGCGTGAATAGCCAGTCCGGCAAGGGCGGCATCGCCTATCTGCTCGAAGCGGAATACGGCCTGGAGTTGCCGCGGCGCCTGCAGATCGAATTCAGCCAGGCCGTGCAGCGCGTCATGGACGACGCCGGCAAGGAGCTGACGGCCGCAGACATCTACGCCATCTTCGAGCGCGAGTACGGCATTGGTGACGCTGGCGCCTCCATCGTGCAGCCGCAGATGACCGAGGTCACCGGTGGCGCGATGCGCCTGTCGGCCGAGGTCGTGCTGGGTGGCTGGATGGGACATGTGCAGGGCGAAGGCAACGGCCCCATCGATGCCTTCGTCAACGCGCTGTCGGCACGCCTGGGGCAGGAGGTGCGTGTGCTGGACTACCACGAGCATTCCATCGGCAGCGGCGCCGATGCGCGCGCTGTGGCTTACCTGGAACTGCGCGTGGGCGATGTGACTCGCCACGGCGTCGGCATTGATGGCAGCATCGTGCGTGCATCCATGCAGGCCATCCTGTCCGGCCTGTCACGCGCACCGGTCACGGTGCCGCAAACACGAGAGGAAAACGTGCGATGACCGACAAGCTGATCATCTTCGACACCACATTGCGCGACGGCGAGCAGTCGCCGGGGGCGTCGATGACGCGCGAGGAGAAGCTGCGCATCGCACGCCAGCTCGAGCGCATGAAGGTCGACATCATCGAGGCCGGCTTCGCGGCGTCGAGCAACGGCGACTTCGAGGCCGTGAAGGCCATTGCGGCGGCGGTGAAGGACAGCACGATCTGCTCGCTGGCCCGAGCCAACGACCGCGATATCTCACGAGCGGCCGAGGCCCTGGCTTCTGCGCACCGGGCGCGCATCCATACCTTCATTGCCACCAGCGAACTCCACATGGAGAAGAAGCTGCGCATGAGCCGCGAGCAAGTGCTGGAGCAGGCGACGCTGGCGGTGCGCTTTGCGCGCAACCTGTGTGGCGACATCGAATTCTCGCCCGAGGATGGCTACCGTTCCGACATCGACTTCCTGGCCCGCGTCTGCGAGGCAGTCATCAAGGAAGGTGCCGGCACCATCAACATTCCCGACACCGTCGGCTATGCCATTCCCGAGCTCTATGGCGATTTCATCCGCCGCCTGCGCGAGAAGGTACCCAACTCGGACAAGGCCATCTGGAGCGTGCACTGCCACAACGACCTCGGCATGGCCGTGGCCAATTCCCTGGCCGGCGTGAAGATAGGCGGCGCTCGCCAGGTCGAGTGCACCATCAATGGCCTGGGTGAGCGGGCGGGCAACTGCTCGCTCGAAGAGGTTGTCATGGCCGTCAGGACGCGGCGTGACTATTTCGGGCTGGACGTCGGCCTCGATACGTCACAGATCGTCCCGGCTTCCAGGCTGGTGTCGCAGACGACCGGCTTTGTCGTGCAGCCCAACAAGGCCGTCGTCGGTGCCAATGCCTTTGCGCATGCCAGCGGCATCCACCAGGACGGTGTGCTCAAGGCGCGCGACACCTACGAAATCATGCGCGCCGAGGACGTCGGCTGGGCCGCCAACAAGATCGTGCTGGGCAAGCTGTCGGGCCGCAATGCGTTCAAGGCACGCCTGCAGGAACTGGGCATTCAGCTGGAGAGCGAGGCTGAAGTCAACGCCGCCTTCCAGCGCTTCAAGGACCTCGCCGACCGCAAGAACGAGATCTTCGACGAGGACATCGTCGCCCTCGTCATGGACGAGTCGGTCATCAACGACGCCGAGCATTACCGCCTGCTGTCGCTGTCCCAGCGCAGCGAGACCGGGGAGCGCCCGCACGCGGCCATCGTCTTCGCCGTCGGCCACCAGGAGCACCGTGCCGAGAGCGACGGCAACGGCCCGGTGGACGCGACGTTGCGCGCCATCGAATCGGTCGTGCAGTCTGGAGCTGAGATGCTGCTGTATTCCGTCAATGCGATCACGGGTGGCAGCACGGAGTCACAGGGCGAGGTGACGGTGCGGCTGCAGCATGCCGGTCGAGTGGTGAACGGAGTGGGCGCCGACCCCGACATCATCGTGGCCTCGGCCAAGGCCTACCTGAGCGCACTGAACAAGCTGCAAAGCAAGGCCGAGCGGGTGGCGGCGCAGGGCTAGGGCTGTCGGAGGGCGCTGTAACCGGCGTGATCCTCATCACGCCCATCGCAATCGTTACCACGCGGCGTGGAATCTGGCGCGCAAACCCCCCGGTGCTCTGGGCCCAGATCGCCGGCTGCGGCCCCAGAATCTCGTCGGAGGTCACCCGCGAGCAGCGTGCGGGCGGTTGGCGAGAGTGGTTTTGGGGCTGATCCCGATACCGCTTCTTGTCAGCCAAGGCCTACTTGCATGCGTTTTGGAGCCCGTTGCGAAGCGAAAGAGCCGGTGGCAAGCCCTGGTGACAGTCCGTGAATACGGGACCAGAGTTCACTTGAGGTATCTCACTTAAGTTCTTATCTTGTCGGTACTTTTGGCGTCACGTACACTGCCGCCCTGCGTTGGGGACCTCCGTTGAAGACATTTGCCGCCGCTTTTCTGAGCCTCACCTTCCTGGCCGCGCTGCCTGGCGCCGCCACGGCCGCCGCCGACACGGCCCAATTCAGGGCCACCCGCACTCCCGCCAAGACTGCCAACGCGCCCACGCGCAAGGTGCGCTCGGTCGTGGTGCGCAAGGCGGCCGCGCCCGTCATCCCGGCTGTGCCCACATTCGGGCAGGTCGCAGGCCTGCACCAGGTTGACGATCCGCTCTCCCTGAAGTCCAGCGTCGCCTATGTGCTGGACCAGGACACGAACGAGGTACTGTTCTCCAAGAACCCCCAGGCCGTGCTGCCCATCGCCTCTATTACCAAGCTGATGACGGCCCTCGTCGTCGTCGAGGCGGGGTTGTCATTGGACGAGAAGATTTCGGTCACCGATGACGACATCGACACCGAGAAGTTCACCCGCTCCCGTCTGGCCGTTGGCACGACGCTGACGCGGGGCGACATGCTGCACCTGGCGCTGATGTCCAGCGAGAACCGCGCCGCCCATGCACTGGGACGCAACTATCCGGGTGGACTGGATGCGTTCGTCGCCGCGATGAATGCCAAGGCGCAGAGCCTGGGCATGACCGACACCCACTATGTTGAGCCCACCGGCCTGTCCAGCCGCAACCAGAGCAGTGCCGCGGACTTGGCCAAGCTGGTCAACGTGACCAGTCAGGTGCCGCTGCTGCGCGATCTGTCAACGTCCCGCGAAGCGCGCGTGGCGCTGGGCAAGCGCCTGGTGCAGTTCCACAGCACCAACGGCCTGCTGTCCAACCCCCTGTGGGACATTGGCTTGCAGAAAACCGGCTTCATCAACGAGGCGGGCAAATGCCTGGTCATGCAGGCCAGCATGGCGGGCCGCAAGCTCATCATGGTGTTCCTGGATTCCAGCGGCAAGGCATCGCGGATCGCCGATGCGGAGCGCATGCGCAAGTGGTTGGCCAGCCAGGGCGAGACGGCGACTGCCTCTGCCAAGCTCTGAGCGGTGCAACCCAAAACAAAACACGGCGCCTCGGCGCCGTGTTTTGCTTGGGCTTCAGACTCGATGGCCCAGCGCCGACGAGATTTGCGAGGCCGTTTCCTTCAGCCGGACGACCCAGCTCTCCTCCAGCCGGTCGGCGGGTGCCGAGATCGACAGGCCGGCCACCAGCTTGGCCTGATCGTCATAGATGCCGGCGGCCATGCAGCGCACACCCAGTTCCAGTTCCTCGTCGTCGCGGGCGATGCCGCGCTGCCGCACCATGGCCAGCTCCCGTTCGAGTGAGCCGATGTCGGTGAGGCTGTTGCGTGTGTGGCCCGACAGGCCGGTGCGTGTTGCGTAGGCGCGTACGCGCGGGCTGTCATCGCTGGCCAGGAAGAGCTTGCCCACTGACGTGAGGTGCAGCGGCGCCCGCCCGCCGACGGCGCGCACGACCTGCATGCCCGAGCGTTCGGAGTAGGTGCGCTCGATGTAGACGATCTCGTCACCCTGGCGCACGGACAGGTTGACGGGCTGGTGGGTGAACTTGTGCAGCTCGCGCATGGCCGGCAGGGCGGCGTCGCGCACGTCCAGGCGCGCCTTCACAAGGTTGCCCATTTCCAGCATGCGCATACCGAGTCGATAACTACCGGCTTCGGGGCGATCCACGTATCGACCGAGGGTCAGGTCATTGAGAATCCGGTGCGCCGTGGAGGGATGCAGCCCGGTGGCCTCGGACAGGGCCTTCAGCGACACAGGGTCCTGGTGGCTCGCCAGCACGTCCAGCAGCGAGAACATGCGCTCCAGCACCTGGATCGCCGGGGTCTGCTGGGCCTCTTTCGATTTCATGGCGTCATTGTGGAGGAGATTGCCGGTGTTTTGTATGGCGAAAGTGCGCTTCAGGAGATGGCAAGTCGGCCTGGCCTTGGTGCTGGCCTGTGCTGGGGCCGCCCAGGGCGCGGAGCCGGCCTCCGCGCCGCCTGCATCGGCTGAGGCTCGCTGGATGCGGGTTCCACGCCTGTATGGGCGCATCACGGCCAATGAGCTCGGCCTGGTCATCAATACGGCCGACCCCTACTCGATCGCCGTGGGTGAGTACTACGCCAGGCGCCGTGGCATCCCGGCCGAGCAGATCCTGCGGGTGCACTTGCCGCTGCGCAACAGCCTGACACGCGAGGAGTTCACCGCCCTGGATCAGGCCATTCGCGGCCAGATGCCCGAGCACGTCAACGGCCTTGCCCTGGCCTGGGTGCAGCCCTATGCCGTGGACTGCAATTCATTGACCAGCGCGCTTGGCGTGGGATTGCAACCCAATGTCTGCGCGCAGTCCTGCGCCGCCACGCGCACCAGTCCCTACACGAGTTATTTCGGCGCCAAGCCGTGGTTGGTCATCGGCGTGCGGCCGACGATGCAACTGGCGGCCCGCTCGGTGCCTGCAGCCATGGCAATGATCGAGCGCGGCATCGCCTCGGACCACATGCTGGCCGGCGGCGCGCCCGAATCGGCCGTGGCCTATCTCGCAGCGACGCCGGATGCCGCGCGCAATGTGCGGGAGCGCCTGTTTCCGCCGGCCGGTGCCGTCCCGGGCGTCACCGGCCTCGAGGTGGTTCGCGTGAAGAGCGATGCCTTGCCGGCGATGCGCCGCATCCTGGTCTATGAAACGGGCCTGATCCGCGTGCCCAAACCACTGGGTGGGGAATGGTTGCCGGGTGCGCTGGCCGACCATCTGACATCCGTGGGCGGCCTGCTCGACAAGCCGCCGGCTGATGAGGGACAGATGAACATCCTCGACTGGATTGACGCCGGCGCGACGGCCAGCTACGGCACCGTTAGCGAGCCCTGCAACCACCTGCAGAAGTTTCCGCACCCGCAGATGTTGATCCAGGCCTATGCCCAAGGGGTGAGCGCGCTGGAGGCCTATTGGCACAGTGTGGCCTGGCCGGCTCAGGGCGTGTTTGTCGGCGAGCCCCTCGCAGCGCCATTCGCTGCTCTTGCAGCGTCTGCGCCTGCGCCCTGAGCCGCCGCGCGGCCAGCCCTCACGGCGCCTTCGAGCGTGGCGGGGTAGGGGCCTTTGATGTAGTCACCGGCGACCCACAGGCCCGGTGCGATGCGCGCCGGCGCACGTACCAGGCCGGGCTTGCAGGCAAAGGTCGCGCGCTTCTCTGTCAGCACCTTGTCAATGACGGGTGGCGTGGCCCAGCACAATTCCCGCTGCGCCTGCGCGAGCACGGCCTCGGCGCAGCCGCCGCGCGCCACCCAGGCCGCTGCGCCACTGACGACGAAGGCGAAGCGGCCCGGCGCACCGCCGAGTGCGCCATGGTCGAAGACGAACTGGGCCGGCGCGTCCGGCCCCTCGCGCAGCGCCAGCATGGGCGCGGGCAGGGCGCTGCCGGGGCTGCGCAGGTAGACGGTGATGATGGGCTCGAAGCTCAGCGACTGGGCGCTGGTTGCCCAGTCCGATGCAATGGGCGCAGCCAGGCGCGCGGCCTCGACGCTGGTGCAGGCGAGCACGATGGCGTCAAAAGCCTCACCGTCAACGCGCCAGCCGGGTTCGATGTGCTGCACGCGGGTACCCAGGCGGAGCCGTTCACCCAACCAGGCCGTCGCGGGGCCAGCCAGCAATTCGGACAAAGGTCGGCGCGGCAGCAGCAGGTCTGCGCTGCCGGCGCCGCTGAAGAGGGCGTCCTTGAGCACTCGAAGGAAGACCTGGGCGCTGGCCTGGGGTGCTGGCGTGTTGAGCGCGGCGACGCAAAGCGGCTCGATCAGGTCGCGCTTCACTGTGGCCGGCAGGCCGGCGCACAGCTCGGCCACGCTCAAGTGCACATCGCAGTTGAAGCCACGTGTCAGCCAGCCGCCCGCGGCGACGAGCAGGCGCAGCCGCGCCGGCAGCGGCCAGCCGCGATGGGCCAGCACGCCGCGCGCAAAGGCGATCAGCGGTGAGCCCGGCGGTAATTGCAGACCGGGCTCGCCCGGGTAGGGCAGGGCCAGCGGCAGGCGCCTCAGCACGACCTCGGGGTCGACGCCCAGGCGGCGCATCAGCGCCAAGCTGTCGCGGTAGGCGCCGATGAGGATGTGCTGGCCGTTGTCATACGGGGGCTCGCCCGCCACGCTGCGCGCACGGCCCCCCAGCTGGGGCGCCATCTCGAAGACGGCGATGTCGTGGCCGGCATCGGCCAGCGCCACGGCGGCCGCGATGCCGGCCCAGCCGCCGCCGACGATGGCGACGCGGCTCACCGCCCGCGCCAGTTGGTTTTCATCGCGATCCAGAGCTTGCGCAACGGCGTCAGCGCGATGCGCTGGTGCAGCACCTGGAAGTTCTCGCGCTCGATCTCGACCAGCAGCGCCCGGTAGATGTTGGCCATCATGAGCCCGGGCTTCTGCGCTGCGCGGTCGCCCTGGGGCAGCAAGGCAAGCGCCTCGTCATACAGCCGATGCGCGCGTTCCGCCTGGAACTTCATCAGCGCCGTGAAGCGATCCGAATAGCCCCACGGCTTGCTGCGCAGCAGGATCTCGTTGGCCTTGACGCCGAACTGCTGCAGTTCGTTCACGGGCAGGTAGATGCGCCCGCGCCGCGCGTCGTCGCCGACGTCACGGATGATGTTGGTCAGCTGCATCGCCAGGCCCAGCTTGTGGGCGTAGTCGATGGTCTGCGGCTGCGTGCGGCCGAAGATGCCGCTGGCGACTTCGCCGACGACGCCGGCCACCAGGTGGCAGTAGCGCTGCAGTCCGGGAAAGTCGAGATAGCGCGTTTGCTGCAGGTCCATCTCGCAGCCTTCGATGACGGCGTTGAGATGCTCCAGCCGGATGTCATAAGTGGCCGTGTGCGGCATCAGTGCCTTCATGACCGGGTGACTGGGTTGGCCGGCGAAGGCACTGGCCACCTCCTTGCGCCACCAGGCCAGCTTGGTCGCCGCGACGCCGGCGTCCTGGGTCTCGTCGACGACGTCGTCCACCTCGCGGCAGAAGGCGTAGAAGGCCGTGATCGCCGCCCGCCGCACTGGCGGCAGGAACAGGAAGGCGTAATAGAAGCTCGAGCCGCTCGCGGCGGCTTTCTCTTGGACGTATTGCTCGGGGCTCATGATGCGGCCCGCATTGTCAGGGCGCGCCACAGCAGTCGCGGCAAGTCCAGGACCCCCAGGGCAGGGCGGTGCACAAGGCTGTCGTGATGACGCGCCACGATCTTGTCGAGGGTGCGCAGGCCGCCCTGGACGACCAGGCGCAGCTCCCAGCCCGCGCGGCCGGGCAGCGCAAGGGCCAGAGGTGCACCCTCGAGCATCAGCGCGCGAGCCCAGGCGCAGAGGTCGGCGATCAACCTGCGGGCAGCACTGCTGTCGCGGCAGGCCAGCACCTCTTCGGCACTGACGCCGTGGCGGTCGAGATCGGCCTGCGGTACATAGAGCCGGCCGTTCGGGCCGTCGCGGCTGAAGTCCTGCCAGAAGTTGATGAGCTGCAGGGCCGAGCAGATGGCGTCCGAGCGGCGCAGCGACACGGCGTCGTTCACGCCGTACAGGCTCAGCAGCAGGCGTCCCACCGGGTTGGCCGAGCGGCGGCAGTAGTCCAGCAACTGAGCGCGGTCGCTGTAGCGGGGCGGCGCCAGGTCCTGCTCGAAGGCGTCGAGCAGGTCATGCAACAACGGCGGTTGCAACCGATGCATTTCACGCGCCAGCGGCGTGTAGACGTGGGGCCAGCGCGACGATGGCGCTTGGCCGGTCACCACGGCGTCCAGGTCGGCCCGATAGTCGCGCAACGCCTGGACGCGCTCAGCCGTTGAAGCGTCGCCCTCGTCGGCCAGATCGTCCGCCGTGCGCGCGAAGTGATAGATCGCGACGACCGTCGGCCGCAGCGCGGGCGGGCATAGCACTGAGGCAACCGGGAAGTTCTCGTAGTGGTCGACGTTGCTCAAGCTTTTTCTCAAGTTCCGCTTGCAAAGCCCGGATATGTCAACGAGGTTTGACAGTTGTCACAGGGTCTGAATACATTACTGACCCGCCGGTCATTAAATTTTGGGCCGGTCGCTTCATCTTCCCGAGGTCTGCATGCCCCATCTTCTGCGTCTCGCCCCGCCCCTGCTGTCGGCAGCGCTGCTTTTTGCACTGCTGTCTGGATGTGGCAAGCAGCCCGCCGCTCCCGAGCCGGAACGCGCGGTGCGCACGCAACTCGTCAGCGCTGGCTCAGCCAGCGCCAGCCACGAGTATGCGGCCGAGGTGAAGGCGCGAGTCGAATCACGCCTGTCCTTCCGTGTCAGCGGCAAGCTGTTGAGCCGAGCCGTCAACCTCGGCGACACGGTGAAGCCGGGCCAGGTGCTGGCGCGGATCGACGCCCAGGACTTCAGGCTCGCCGAGGCAGCCGCCAGCGCCGCCGTGATGGCCGCGCGCACCAACCGCGATCAGGCCGGGGCCGACTACAAGCGCTTCGTCGACCTGCAGCGCCAGGGCTTCATCAGCGCGGCCGAGCTTGAGCGGCGCGATTCGGCTTTCAAGGCGGCCCAGGCGCAGCTGGAACAGGCCAAGGCGCAGTCCGATGTGCAGGGCAACCAGTCCGGCTACGCCCAGCTGACGGCCGACGGCGCTGGCGTCGTGACCAGCGTCAACGCCGAGCCGGGCCAGGTGCTGGCGGCCGGGACGCCGGTCGTGAGCGTGGCGCTGGACGGACCACGCGATCTCGTCTTTTCAGTGCCCGAGGATCAGATCGCCCGCGTGAAGGCCGCTGCCGCTGTGGCCGGCGCGCTGAAGGTGCGCCTGTGGGGCAGCGACAAGACCTACCCGCTGACGCTGCGCGAGGTGTCTGCCGCGGCCGATCCGGTCACACGCACCTTCCTCATCAAGGCCGACGCCGGCAAGCTGGACGCGAGGCTGGGCCAATCCGCCACCGTCGTGCTGGAGCTGCCGCAGATGGCCGGCGTCATCAAGCTTCCGCTCGCGGCCGTGCTGCAGCAAGGAGGCAAGAGCTCGGTATGGGTGCTCGACGGCGCGTCGATGACCGTGAAGCCGGTGGCCGTGCAGATCGGCGGCGCCGAGGGCAATGATGTTGTCATCGCCGGCGGGTTGACGTCGGGTCAGGAGGTCGTCGTCGCGGGTGTGCATGTGCTCAACCCGGGCCAGAAGGTCAAGCGCTATGTGCCGCCGCGCACGGTGAATGCGCCGGCAGCTCCCGCGGCTTCTGCGGCCTCACGCTGAGCCAGGGCTGCACATGACTTCCCCGATCACCAAGGAACTCCACGTCGGCGGCTTCAACGTCTCACGCTGGGCGCTTGAGCATCCGGCCCTGACGCGCTACCTGATGGTGGTGCTGATGCTGATGGGCTTCGTGGCCTATTTCCAGCTCGGCCAGGACGAGGACCCGCCGTTCACCTTCCGCGCCATGGTCATCCAGGCCTTCTGGCCGGGCGCCACGGCCCAGCAGATGGCCGACCAGGTCACCGACAAGATCGAGAAGACGCTGCAGGAGGTGAACCACGCGGACAAGATCCGCTCGTACACCAAGCCTGGCGAGTCGCTGACGGTCTTCCAGGTCAAGGACAACACGCCGCCCAAGGAGGTCGCCGACCTCTGGTACCAGACGCGCAAGAAGATCGGCGACATGCGCAGCTCGCTGCCCGCGGGCGTGCTGGGCCCGGTGTTCAACGACGAGTTCGGCGACGTCTACGGTTCCATCTACGCGCTGTCGGCCGACGGCTTCAGCCGCGAGGAGTTGCGCGAGCATGCGGACCGCGTGCGCCAGGCCCTGCTGCAGGTCAAGGACGTTGCCAAGGTGGAGATCTTCGGCGTGCAGCCCGAGAAGGTGTTCATCGAGATCTCGCAGAAGCGCCTGGCCCAGCTGGGCCTGGACTTCAGCCAGGTCATCAACCAGATCGGCGCGCAGAACGCCGTCGAGGGCGCGGGTGTGTTGAACGCCGGCAGCGCCAACTTCCAGGTGCGGGTGCAGGGCCAGTTCACGACGGCCCAGGCCCTGGCCGAGGTGCCTATCCGCGCCATCAACCCGCAGACCGGCGTGGCCAGCCAGCTGCGCCTGGGCGACATCGCCACCATCAAGCGTGAATACGTCGACCCGCCGGCCACCAAGGTGCGCCACCAGGGCAAGGAAGTGCTCGCACTGGGCGTGTCCATGGCCAAGGGGGGCGACATCATCGCGATGGGCAAGGCGCTCAACGTCGCCCTCAGGGGTATCGAGCGCGAGCTGCCGGCCGGCATTCTGCTCGAGCAGGTGCAGGACCAGCCCAAGGCCGTCACCACCTCGGTCGGCGAGTTCGTGCACGTGCTCATCGAGGCTGTCGTCATCGTGCTGGCGGTCAGCTTTATCGCGCTAGGTTTTCACACCAAACCGCTGCGCATCGACATCTGGCCCGGCCTGGTCGTCGGCATCACCATCCCCTTGGTGCTGGCCATCACCTTCACGACGATGTTCTATTGGGGCGTCGGCCTGCACAAGATATCGCTCGGGTCGCTGATCATCGCGTTGGGGCTGCTGGTGGACGACGCCATCATTGCCGTCGAGATGATGGTGCGCAAGCTCGAAGAGGGCTACGACAAGATGCACGCCGCCACCTTCGCCTACGACGTGACGGCCATGCCTATGCTGACCGGCACGCTGATCACGGCGGTGGGCTTCCTGCCCATCGGCCTGGCCAAGTCGACGGTGGGTGAGTACACGTTCGCGATCTTTGCAGTGACGGCGGCGTCCTTGGTCATCTCCTGGGTCGTCTCGGTCTATTTCGTGCCTTATCTCGGCGCCTTGCTGCTGAAGAGCAAGCCGGCGGCGGACGGCGAGGTGCACGAGCTCTTCGACACGCCCTTCTACAACCGCTTCCGTGGCGTGGTGCGCTGGTGCGTGGAGAACCGCTGGAAGACGATTGGCATCACGCTGCTCGTGTTCGCGCTGGGCATCGTTGGCATGGGCCGCGTGCAGCAGCAGTTCTTCCCGGACTCCAGCCGTCCCGAGGTGCTGGTGGACCTCTGGCTGCCCGAGGGCTCGACCATCCAGGAGACTGAAGCGCTCGCCAAGCGCTTCGAGGCCCGCATGCTCAAGGAGCCGGGCATCGCCAGCGTGACGAGCTGGATCGGCTCCGGCGTGCCGCGCTTCTATCTGCCGCTGGACCAGATCTTTCCGCAGGCCAATGTCACGCAATCCATCCTGCTGCCCAAGGACCTGACGGCCCGCGAGGAGTTGAGAAAGCGCCTGCCCGCTGTGCTGGCTGAGGAGTTCCCCGAGGCGCGCGGCCGCGTCAAGCTGCTGCCCAACGGGCCGCCGGTGCCTTACCCAGTGCAGTTCCGCGTCACCGGCGCCGACCCGAAGATCGTGCGCGACTGGGCCGACAAGGCCAAGGACATCCTGCGCACCAACCCGAACATGCGCGGCGTCAATGACAACTGGAACGAAAACGTCAAGATGCTGCGCCTCAAGGTCGACCAGGACAAGGCGAGGGCGCTGGGCGTCACCAGCCAGAGCCTGGCGCAGTCGGCGCGCACGCTGCTGTCGGGCAGCGTCATCGGCCAGTACCGTGAAGCGGACAAACTCGTCGACATCGTGCTGCGCCAGCCGCTGGACGAGCGTGCCGTCATCACCGACATCGCCAACGCCTATGTGCCTACCAGCACCGGCCGCTCCATCCCGCTGACGCAGATAGCCAAGGTCGAATTCGACTGGGAGCCGGGTGTCATGTGGCGCGAGGGCCGCCTCTACGCTGTCACGGTGCAGGGCGACGTCGCTGAAGGCCTGCAGGGCGCAACGGTGACCAAGGAAGTCTGGCCCCAGCTCGACGAGCTGCAGAAGAAGATGCCGGTCGGCTACCGCATCGACATCGCCGGCGCGGTGGAGGAAAGCAGCAAGGGCCAGGGCTCCATCGCGGCCGGTGTGCCCGTCATGCTCTTCATCACCTTCACGCTGCTGATGCTGCAGTTGCAGAGCTTCAGCCGGGCGATGCTGGTCTTCCTGACCGGTCCGCTGGGCATTGCCGGCGTGGCGATGGCGCTGCTGGTGCTGAACCGGCCCTTCGGCTTCGTCGCTCTGCTGGGCGTCATCGCCTTGATGGGCATGATCATGCGCAACTCCGTCATCCTGATCGACCAGATCGAACAGGACCGCGCCCGGGGCGTGCCAGACTGGTCGGCCATCGTCGAGTCGGCGGTGCGGCGCTTCCGGCCCATCGTGCTCACGGCGGCGGCGGCAGTGCTGGCCATGATCCCGCTGTCGCGCAGCGTGTTCTGGGGGCCGATGGCTGTGGCAATCATGGGCGGGCTGATCGTGGCCACGGTGCTGACGCTGCTGGCGCTGCCGGCCATGTACGCGGCCTGGTTCCGCGTCGTGCGGCCCGAGGAGCACAGCCGGCTGCACAGCCGCATGCACAGCGAACTGCCTGACGAGGCCTAGGCTTTTTCTCAGGGTTTTGCCGCCCCGTGGACCGGGGCGGCCGGCAGGCGGCGCGGCATCGCTACAATCGCCGGTTTGCCGAATCGCCTACGGGGTTGCTCGCTCCTGAGCAGCCCAACCAGAACCAACCCGTTGCGCGGGTGGCGAAATTGGTAGACGCACCAGGTTTAGGTCCTGACGCCTTCACGGGCGTGCCGGTTCGAGTCCGGCCCCGCGCACCACTGTCCTTCAACTGTTCCCGAGTCCATCATGGCCGTCACCGTCGAAACCCTCGAAAAGCTGGAACGCCGCATCACCCTGCACGTCGCGGCCGCTGACATCAACAACGAAGTTGAGTCGCGCCTGAAGAAGCTGGCCCGTACCGTCAAGGCCGACGGCTTCCGTCCCGGCAAGGTGCCGATGAATGTCGTCGCCCAGCGCTACGGCTACTCGGTGCAGTACGAAGTCGTGAACGACAAGGTCGGCCAGGCTTTCATGACCGCCGCCAACGAGGCGCAACTGCGCGTCGCTGGTGCGCCCCGCATCGAGCAGAAGAACGAGGCCCCCGAGGGCCAGATGGCCTTCGACGCCACGTTCGAGATCTACCCCGAAGTCAAGATCGGTGATCTGGCGGCCGCGGAAGTCGAACGTGTCACCAGCGACGTGACCGATGAGGCCATCGACAAGACTGTCGAGATCCTGCGCAAGCAGCGCCGCAGCTTCGCCCAGCGCGCCGCTGCCGACGTGGCCCAGGCCGGTGACCGCGTCACCATCGACTTCGAAGGCAAGATCGACGGCGAGCCCTTCGCCGGCGGCAAGGCCGAGGGCTTCCAGTTCCTGATTGGCGAAGGCCAGATGCTGGAGCAGTTCGACGCCGCCGTGCGCGGCATGAAGGCCGGCGAGAGCAAGACCTTCCCGCTGCAGTTCCCCGAGGACTATCACGGCAAGGACGTGGCTGGCAAGGAAGCCGACTTCCTGGTCACGGTCAAGAAGATCGAGGCCCAGCATCTGCCCGAGGTGAACGAGGCGTTCGCCAAGTCCCTGGGCATCAAGGATGCGACGGTCGAGGGTCTGCGCGCCGATATCAAGAAGAACCTCGAGCGCGAAGTGAAGTTCCGTGTGCTGGCGCGCAACAAAGGTGCCGTCATGGACGCCCTGGTCGCCGCCTCCGAGCTGGAAGTGCCCAACGCTCTGGTGGAAGGCGAAGCCGCCCGCATGGTCGAGCAGGCTCGTGAAGACCTGAAGAAGCGCGGCGTCAAGGATGCCGACAAGGCCGAGATCCCCACGGACATCTTCAAGCCGCAGGCCGAGCGTCGCGTGCGCCTGGGTCTGGTGGTCTCTGAGCTGGTGCGTGCCAACAACCTGCACGCCAAGCCCGCCCAGCTGCAGGCCCACATCGAAGAACTGTCGCAGAGCTACGAGAAGCCCGCCGAAGTCATGCGCTGGTACCTGGGCGACCGGGATCGCATGGCCGAAGTCGAGGCCGTCGTGGTCGAGAACAATGTCACGGACTTCGTGCTGTCTACGGCCAAGGTGACCGACAAGGCGCTGCCGTTCGACGAGCTGATGGCCGCCGGCAACTGAAGAGCCCTGGCCTCACGAAGGCGCCGTGCCGCAAGGCCGGCGCCTTTTTACTTGCATCGCCATAATCTGCCCCCATAACGGCTGTTACCGGTTTAGTTTTCAAGGATCTGAATGAGCGCTCTCGAAACCAGCAATCTGGGCCTCGTGCCCATGGTCATCGAAACGTCGGGTCGCGGCGAGCGCGCCTACGACATCTACTCGCGCCTGCTGCGCGAGCGCATCGTCTTCCTGGTGGGCCCCGTCAACGACGCGGTCGCCAACATCGTCGTGGCCCAGTTGCTGTTCCTTGAGAGCGAGAACCCCGACAAGGAGATCTCGCTGTACATCAACAGCCCGGGCGGCAGCGTGTCGGCCGGCATGTCCATCTACGACACGATGAACTTCATCAAGCCGGAGGTGTCGACGCTGTGCATGGGCATGGCGGCCAGCATGGGAGCCTTCCTGCTCGCAGCCGGTGCCAAGGGCAAGCGCTTCTCCCTGCCCAATGCCAAAGTGATGATTCACCAGCCGCTGGGCGGCGCGCAGGGCCAAGCTACGGATATTGAAATCCATGCGCGTGAAATCCTGAAGACTCGCGACACCTTGAATCGCATCCTGGCCGAGCGCACCGGCCAGTCCCTGGAGAAAATCCAGTCGGACACCGAGCGCGACTATTTCATGTCCGCCACCGAGGCTCAGAGCTACGGCCTGATCGACCAGGTGCTGGAACACCGGCCCTGAGTTGTGAGGGGCCGTAACTGGCCCCCGGATTCGCGGCGGAATCGGGGCCCTTATCCTCACGAGGGCCCCGAGATCGTTTGGACTATCATCATTTCAGGCACCCGCCTGTCCACTGGCATCCCCGAGCAGACCCATGGCCGACAAAAAAGGCACCTCCAGCGAAAAAGTTCTGTACTGCTCGTTCTGTGGCAAGAGCCAGCATGAAGTCAAGAAGCTGATCGCCGGTCCGTCGGTCTTCATCTGCGACGAGTGCATCGAGTTGTGCAACGACATCGTCCGTGACGAGATCCCGGCGCCGGCACCGGCCGCACGCGCCGGCAAGTCCGACCTGCCTGTGCCGAGCGAGATCAAGTCCAGCCTCGATCAGTATGTGATCGGTCAAGACGTCGCCAAGCGCACTCTTGCCGTGGCTGTCTACAACCACTACAAGCGCCTGCGCCACATGGCGTCGACCAAGGATTCGGTCGAGCTGTCCAAGAGCAACATCCTCTTGATCGGCCCCACCGGCTCCGGCAAGACGTTGCTGGCTCAGACATTGGCGCGCCTGCTGAATGTGCCCTTCGTGATCGCCGATGCGACGACGCTGACGGAGGCCGGCTACGTTGGCGAGGACGTCGAGAACATCATCCAGAAGCTGCTGCAGAACTGCAATTACGACGTCGAGCGTGCGCAGCGCGGCATCGTCTACATCGACGAGATCGACAAGATCTCGCGCAAGGCCGATAACCCTTCCATCACGCGGGACGTCTCCGGCGAAGGCGTGCAGCAGGCCCTGCTCAAGCTCGTCGAAGGCACGATGGCTTCGGTGCCGCCCCAAGGTGGCCGCAAGCACCCGAACCAGGACTTCCTGCAGATCGACACGACCAACATCCTGTTCATCTGCGGCGGTGCTTTCGACGGCCTGGAAAAGGTCATTCAGAACCGCAGCGAGAAGTCGGGCATAGGCTTCGGCGCCACCGTGAAGAGCAAGTCCGACAAGCGCGTCGGCGAGGTCTTCCGCGAGTGCGAGCCCGAGGACATCATCAAGTTCGGCCTCATCCCAGAACTCGTCGGCCGCCTGCCCGTCGTCGCCACGCTGGGCGAACTGACCGAGGACGCGCTGGTGCAGATCCTGACCGAGCCCAAGAACGCGCTCGTCAAGCAATACCAGCAGCTGTTCGAGATGGACGGCGTCGAGCTCGAAATCCGCAAGCCGGCGCTGGCGGCCATCGCCCGCAAGGCGCTGGCGCGCAAGACCGGCGCCCGCGGCCTACGTTCCATCATGGAGCAGTCGCTGATCGACACCATGTTCGACCTGCCCGCGCTTGATGGCGTCGAAAAGGTCGTGCTGGACGAACACAACATCGAGGACACCTCGGCACGTCCCTTGCTGGTCTATCGCGAACAAAAAGCCAGCGCCTGAGCTCCCAATAAGCCCTCAACTTGCAATCGTCCCCTCAGGCCGCACATCGGCCTGAGAAAGAGAGGTCTTCATGTCCGGACATCCCATCCTCCCCGCCGATCCCATCACGCTGCCGCTGCTGCCGCTGCGCGACGTGGTCGTTTTCCCGCACATGGTCATCCCGCTGTTCGTGGGCCGGCCCAAGTCCATCAAGGCGCTCGAAGCCGCGATGGAAGCGGGCCGCCAGATCATGCTGGTCGCCCAGAAGGCCGCCGGCAAGGACGAGCCCAAGCCGGAAGACATGTTCGAGGTCGGCTGCGTCTCCAGCATCCTGCAAATGCTCAAGCTGCCCGACGGCACCGTGAAGGTGCTGGTCGAAGGCCTGCAGCGCGCCACGACCCTGTCCATCACCGAACCGGGTGAGCACTTCGTTGCTGAAGTGACTCCCATCCCGCCAGAGACCGAACATGCGCCTGAAGTCGAGGCCCTGCGCCGCGCCGTGACGCAGCAGTTCGACCAGTACGTCAAGCTCAACAAGAAGATCCCGCCGGAGATCCTCACGTCCATCGGCGGCATCGACGACCCGGGCCGCCTGGCTGACACCATCGCCGCCCACCTGCCGCTCAAGCTCGACGCCAAGCAGGCCGTGCTTGACTTGGCTGAAGTGGCCAAGCGTCTGGAGAAGCTGCTTGACCTGCTCGAGCACGAAGTCGACATCCTGCAGGTCGAAAAGCGCATCCGTGGCCGCGTCAAGCGCCAGATGGAGAAGAGCCAGCGCGAGTACTACCTGAACGAACAGGTCAAGGCCATCCAGAAGGAACTCGGCGACGGCGAAGAAGGCGCCGACATGGAGGAGCTCGAGAAGAAGATCATCGCGGCCCGCATGCCCAAGGAAGCGCGCAAGAAGGCCGACGCCGAACTGAAGAAGCTCAAGCTCATGTCGCCCATGTCCGCTGAAGCGACGGTGGTGCGCAACTACATCGACACCCTGGTCAACCTGCCCTGGAGCAAGAAGACCAAGATCAAGCACGACCTCAAGAACGCCGAGGATGTGCTCAACGAAGACCACTACGGCCTCGAGAAGGTCAAGGATCGCATCCTTGAATATCTCGCGGTGCAGCAGCGCGTCGAGAAGGTCAAGGCGCCCATCCTGTGCCTGGTCGGTCCTCCGGGCGTCGGCAAGACCTCGCTCGGCCAGAGCGTGGCCCGCGCCACCGGTCGCAAATTCATCCGCATGGCGCTGGGCGGCGTGCGCGATGAAGCCGAGATCCGCGGCCACCGCCGCACCTACATCGGCTCCATGCCGGGCAAGGTGCTGCAGTCGCTGACCAAGGTGGGCACGCGCAATCCGCTCTTCCTGCTCGACGAGATCGACAAGCTGGGCATGGACTTCCGCGGCGACCCGTCGTCGGCGCTGCTCGAGGTGCTGGACCCGGAGCAGAACCACACCTTCGGTGACCACTACATCGAGGTCGACTTCGACCTGTCCGACGTGATGTTCGTCGCCACGTCCAATTCGATGAACATCCCACCGGCCCTGCTGGACCGCATGGAAGTGATTCGCCTGTCGGGCTACACCGAGGATGAGAAGGTCAATATCGCGCAGACCTATCTGCTGCCCAAGCAACGCAAGAACAACGGCGTGCTGGACGAGGAACTGGACGTCACCGAGTCGGCCGTGCGCGGCATCATCCGCTACTACACGCGGGAGGCCGGTGTGCGTTCGCTTGAACGCGAGATGTCCAAGATCTGCCGCAAGGTGGTCAAGGGCATCCAGCTCAAGACCTACGAAGGCAAGGTCACCGTCACTGAGGACAACCTCAACGACTTCCTGGGCGTGCGCAAGTACGACTTTGGACGCGCCGAGAAGAAGAACCAGGTTGGCCAGGTGGTCGGTCTTGCGTGGACGGAAGTGGGCGGTGATCTGCTAACCATCGAAGCCACCGCGATGCCGGGCAAGGGCAACATCATTCGCACCGGTTCGCTGGGCGACGTGATGAAGGAGTCCGTTGAGGCTGCCCGCACGGTAGTGCGTTCGCGCGCCCGCCGCCTGGGCATCAAGGACGAGGTCTTCGAGAAGCGTGATGTGCACGTGCACGTGCCTGATGGCGCCACGCCCAAGGACGGCCCGAGCGCGGGTGCTGCGATGACCACGGCCTTCGTGTCGGCGCTGACCGGCATCCCGGTGCGTGCCGATGTCGCGATGACTGGCGAAATCACGCTACGCGGCGAAGTCACCGCCATCGGTGGCCTCAAGGAAAAGCTGCTCGCGGCCCACCGTGGCGGCATCAAGACCGTGATGATTCCGGAAGAGAACGTCAAGGACCTTCAGGACATCCCCGAGAACGTCAAGAACCAGCTCGAGATCGTGCCGGTGCGATGGATCGAACGCGTGCTCGAGGTCGCCTTGGAAGCGATGCCAACGCCGTTGCCCGACGAAGAGGTGGCCGTTGCCGCCGCCAAGCCGGAAGAGGGCGCGGCCAAGAGCACGGTGGTGCCGCACTGAGTGCGACTGGCTTGTCATCCGACCAAAAATTGGATTACACTGCCAGCTTCGCTAGATAGGCAGCTGCATAGCTGACTAGCTAGGGAAATGAAGGAAACAAAGCGGGATTAGCTCAGTTGGTAGAGCGATACCTTGCCAAGGTATAGGTCGAGAGTTCGAGCCTCTTATCCCGCTCCAAGATTTTCCGAAAGGGAAGCCCAGGCTTCCCTTTTCCGTCAGGGTCGCACCAAACGGCTCTGGCTTGGGTTTACGGCGGCGCGATAGCAAAGCGGTTATGCCCCGGATTGCAAATCCGGTTAGTCCGGTTCGACTCCGGATCGCGCCTCCAAAAATTTGGTTTCAAGCACCATGCGGGTGTAGCTCAGTTGGTAGAGCGCAACCTTGCCAAGGTTGAGGTCACGAGTTCGAGCCTCGTTACCCGCTCCAAAAAATCGGTCGCACCGATGTTTAGCTGCGAGGCTGAATGAAATGCGCGGGTGTAGCTCAGTTGGTAGAGCGCAACCTTGCCAAGGTTGAGGTCACGAGTTCGAGCCTCGTTACCCGCTCCAATTCACGGGAGATTCGATCAGTCGGATCTCCCGTTTTCTTTTCTGCGGCCTGGATAATCTGCTCGCCGCGCGGGTGGCGAAATCGGTAAACGCAGCGGACTTAAAATCCGCCGTCTCGAAAGGGACGTACGGGTTCAAGTCCCGTCCCGCGCACCAGGTGCTTCATCACGTCGCGTCGACGGCGAGCCGGCAGGGAGTTTCATGGACGTCTTTCATCGGGCCGGGATGGCCTTGACTTTCTTGGCGCTGACAGCGTGTGCGAGTCCGCGCCTGGAAAATCTGAGGAACCCCGGAGCCGATTTGCAGGCGGATGCCGCAGCGTGCCAGCGAGAGGCGGAGCGTGCCGCGAAGTTGGACCAATTGGCTCGGCCGCCGGCGTTCGAGGATGCCTGCACCGGCTGCCAGAACCATGCGCAGAACCGGCAGATGAGAGTCGAACTTGGTGCTCTTGGCACGCAGAAGCGCTGCATGGCTGCACGGGGCTGGCGGCAAGTCTCCTGACTGCCGCCGGCACATCCTCAAATGGCCAGCGTCTGCTGGCCGTTTTGGGTTTCGGGCTGCCACGCCTGGACGTTCAATCGGCGCCACCCCAGCACACGTTCGATCCAGATGCTCAAGGCAGTTGGGTCGCCGCTGGTTTCGATGTTCAGTGCGGCTTGATCCGCCGGCATGGGCGCCCATAGCGCCACTGTGCGGCGGGCGACGGCGGTCTCGATTCGCAGCAGTTCGACGTTCGGACCAAGGGCTGCCCGCCATAGCGGCTCGATCAGCGGGTAGTGGGTGCAACCCAGCAACGCCGTGTCGACGCTGGCCGTACGCAGCGGTTCGCAATACCTCTGCACGAGTGAACGCAGCTCAGGGCTGTCAAGGTCGCCGGCTTCAATATGGTCGACGACACCGGCACAACCTTGCACGACCACCTCACGATCGCCGGCGTGGCGCTCGATCAGTGAACGCAATCGTGCGCTGGCTGCCGTGGCCGGCGTGGCCAGCAGGCCGATCCGGCCATTGCGCGTCGCGGCAACCGCGGGTTTGATGCCCGGCTCGGTGCCCACGAAGGGAAGGTTGGGCCAACGCGCACGCAACGCCTCGATGGCGTGCGCCGTGGCCGTGTTGCAGGCGACGACGATGAGTTCGGCACCGCTGGCGATCAGATGTTCGGCGATGACCAGGCTGCGCTGTCGGATGTCTTCGGGCGTGCGAGCGCCGTAGGGGGCATAGGCCGTGTCGGCGAGGTAGCGCAGGCGCGCACCGGGCAACAGCTGGCGCAGTTCGTGCAACACCGTGAAGCCGCCGACACCGGAGTCGAAGATGCCGATTTCTCGGCTCGGGAAGGGATCGATCTGCATGGGCTCGAGCAGTCTAGCTTCGCGATTCGAGAGGCCTCTCCAGAAAGAGTTCCGGCGGCGTCGGCGGTCGTCTGGCTAGAATCGAACGATCGTGCTTTTTTGTGCGTCGCTCGCTGCAACAGCGCCCGTAGAATCTGATTAACGTTTACGTCAATTTGAGCTGGAGTTTCCGATGAAGGTCTTGGTTCCTGTCAAACGCGTGGTCGACTACAACGTCAAGGTGCGCGTCAAGAGCGACGGCACGGGCGTGGATATCGCCAACGTCAAGATGTCGATGAATCCCTTTGACGAGATCGCCGTCGAAGAGGCTGTTCGCCTGAAGGAGAAGGGCGCAGTCACCGAAGTGATCGCCGTGTCCTGCGGTGTTACGCAGTGCCAGGAGACCCTGCGCACCGCCATGGCTATCGGCGCGGACCGCGCCATCCTCGTCGAGACGCCCGCCGATATCGAACTGCAGCCGCTGGCCGTGGCCAAACTGCTGAAGGCGCTGGTCGACAAGGAAGGCCCGAGCCTGGTCATCCTTGGCAAGCAGGCCATCGACGACGATTGCAACCAGACCGGCCAGATGCTGGCCGCGCTGACCGGCATGCCGCAAGGCACCTTTGCCTCCAAGGTGGAAATCGCCGGCGACAAGGTCACCGTCACGCGCGAAGTCGACGGCGGCCTCGAGACGGTGTCGCTGAGCCTGCCGGCCGTCGTGACGACTGACCTGCGCCTGAACGAGCCGCGCTATGTGACGCTGCCCAACATCATGAAGGCCAAGAAGAAGCAGCTCGACATCATCAAGCCCGCCGACCTGGGCGTTGACGTGACGCCGCGCATCAAGACGCTCAAGGTCAGCGAGCCGCCCAAGCGCGGTGCTGGCGTGAAGGTGCCGGATGTGGCGACGCTCGTCGCCAAGCTGAAGAACGAAGCCAAGGTCATCTGACCGTTCGCCCCCGATTTGGAGACTTGAGATGACCGCACTCGTCATTGCCGAACACGACAACGCCTCGATCAAGGGCGCCACCCTGAACACCGTCACGGCCGCTGCCGCCACCGGCGGTGAAGTCCATGTGCTGGTCGCGGGCCACAACGCTGGCGCCGCTGCTGCGGCCGCTGCGCAGATCGCCGGCGTCACCAAGGTGCTGCATGCCGACTCCGCCGCGCTGGCCGAAGGCCTGGCCGAGAACGTCGCCGCGCAGGTGATCGCGCTGGCATCCGGTTACAGCCACCTGCTGTTCCCGGCTACCGCCGCGGGCAAGAATGTCGCGCCGCGCGTCGCTGCGCTGCTCGACGTCGCCCAGCTGAGCGACGTGACCAAGGTCATCAGCGCCGACACTTTCGAGCGCCCGATCTACGCCGGCAACGCCATCGCCACCGTGCAGAGCGGCGATGCGACCAAGGTGCTGACCGTGCGCACGACCGGCTTCGACCCGGCGGCTGCCAGCGGTGGCTCGGCCACCGTCGAGACCGTGGCTGCTGCTGCCGACAGCGGCAAGAGCAGCTTCGTCGGCCGTGAGGTGACCAAGAGCGACCGACCGGAACTGACCGCTGCCAAGATCATCGTGTCCGGTGGCCGCGCGCTGGGTTCGAACGACAAGTTCATGGAAGTGCTGACCCCGCTGGCCGACAAGCTGGGCGCTGCCCTCGGCGCTTCGCGCGCCGCGGTCGACGCCGGCTACGCGCCCAACGACTGGCAGGTCGGCCAGACCGGCAAGATCGTCGCGCCGCAGCTCTACATCGCGGCCGGCATCTCGGGTGCCATCCAGCATCTGGCCGGCATGAAGGACTCCAAGGTCATCGTCGCCATCAACAAGGACGCCGAAGCGCCGATCTTCTCGGTGGCCGACTACGGCCTGGAAGCCGACCTGTTCGTGGCCGTGCCCGAACTTGTCGCCGCGCTGTAAACCGCCGCTCGCTGACCACACCCGGGCGCCCCGACCTTCGTCGTCGCGGCGCCCTTTTTGTTTCCGCCAGGAGGAACAAATGAGTTACCAAGCTCCCGTCAAGGACATGCTCTTCAACATCCAGCACCTCGCCGGGCTGGAAACGCTAACGCAGCAAGTCCCTGCCTTCGAGGACTTCGGCCTGGACACGGCGGCGGCCGTGCTGGAGGAGTGCGCCAAGCTGACCGAGGACGTCATCGCGCCGCTGAACTTCGAAGGCGACAAGAACCCGTCGAGCTGGAAGGACGGCGTGGTCACGACGACGCCGGGCTTCAAGCAGGCCTTCCGTGCCTATGCCGAAGGCGGCTGGCAGGGGCTGGTGCACCCGACCGAGTTCGGTGGCCAGGGCGCGCCCAAGACGATCGCGGCGGCCTGCAACGAGATGCTGCAGGCGGCCAACATGAGCTTTGCACTGTGCCCGCTGCTGACCGACGGCGCCGTCGAGGCGCTGTTGACTGCGGGAAGCGATGAGCAGCGCTCGGTCTACATCCCCAAGCTGCTGGACGGCTCGTGGACCGGCACGATGAACCTGACCGAGCCGCAGGCCGGCTCGGACCTGGCGCTGGTGCGCACGCGCGCCGAGCCGCAGGGTGACGGCAGCTACAAGATCTTCGGCACCAAGATCTTCATCACCTATGGCGAGCACGACATGGCCGAGAACATCGTCCATCTGGTGCTGGCCCGCGTGGTGGGTGCTCCCGAGGGCGTGAAGGGCATCAGCCTGTTCCTGGTGCCCAAGTTCATGGTCAATGCCGATGGCAGCCTGGGCGCGCGCAATGACGCCCACTGCGTCTCCATCGAGCACAAGATGGGCATCAAGGCGAGCCCGACGGCGGTGCTGCAGTTCGGCGACCACGGCGGTGCGATCGGCACCTTGATCGGCCAGGAAAACCGCGGCCTGGAGTACATGTTCATCATGATGAACGCGGCTCGCTACGGCGTCGGCCTGCAGGGCATCGCGATCGCCGACCGCGCCTACCAGAAGGCCGTCGCCTACGCGAAGGACCGCGTGCAGTCCCGCCCCGTGGACGGCTCGGTGGCCGGCAGCGCCGCCATCATTCATCACCCCGACGTGCGCCGCATGCTGATGACGATGCGCGCGCTGACCGAAGGCTGCCGCTCGATGGCCAGCACCGCCGCAGCGGCCTTCGATGCGGCCCATCACCACCCCGACGCGGACGCGCGCAAGCAGAACCAGGCCTTCTACGACTTCATGGTGCCGCTGGTTAAGGGCTACAGCACCGAGATGAGCCTGGAGGTCACTTCGCTGGGCGTGCAGGTGCATGGCGGCATGGGCTTCATCGAGGAGACCGGCGCGGCGCAGTACTACCGCGACGCCAAGATACTGACCATCTACGAGGGCACCACCGCCATCCAGGCCAACGACCTGGTGGGCCGCAAGACTTCGCGTGACGGTGGTCAGCTGGCCCGCGGCATCGCCGGCCAGATCGAGGTGACGGAGGGCGAACTGACCCGGCGTGACAGCGTCGCCGCGCGCGCCGTGCTGAAGTCGCTGCGCGCTTCGCGCGAGGACTTCCTGGCCGCGGTCGACTTCATCGCCGGTGCCGCCAAGGGCAACCCCAATGCGGCCTATGCCGGCTCGGTGCCCTACCTGATGCTGGCGGGCAACCTCGTTGCCGGCTGGCAGCTGGCGCGCGCGCTGATGGCCGCGGAAGACGCCTTGGCGACTGACAAGGAATTCATGGCCGCCAAGATCGTGACCGCGCGCTTTTATGCCGAACACATCCTGCCGCGTACCCGCTCGCTGCGCGCCGCCATCGTCGATGGCGCGGACAGCGTGACCGAGCTCAGCCTCGAAGCTTTCTGACGGAGTCCCCCTTGGCCCTGCCTCCCATCCTGAAGAACCTGCCGCTGCCGGCCATCGGCTCGCCCCTGTTCATCATCAGCAACCCCAAGCTCGTCATCGAGCAGTGCAAGGCCGGCGTCGTCGGCTCCATGCCGGCGCTCAACGCCCGGCCGGCGGAGCTGCTCGACGAATGGCTGGCCGAGATCACAGAGAC
This sequence comes from Pelomonas sp. Root1217, assembly GCF_001425705.1. GTDB lineage: Bacteria > Pseudomonadota > Gammaproteobacteria > Burkholderiales > Burkholderiaceae_C > Pelomonas. The sequence continues at coordinate 572,819 of NZ_LMDC01000001.1, forward strand.
CTTGGCGGCCTACAACCGCGCCAACCCGGACAGGCCGGCCGCGCCGTTTGCCATCAACCAGATCGTGCACAAGAGCAACGAGCGCCTGGAGCACGACATGCAGGTCTGCGCCAGGTACAAGGTGCCGATCATCATCACGAGCCTGGGCGCGCGCGAGGACGTGAACAACGCCGTGCATGGCTGGGGCGGCATCGTGCTGCACGACATCATCAACAACAAGTTCGCCAGGAAGGCCATCGAGAAGGGCGCCGACGGCCTCATCGCCGTGGCCGCGGGCGCGGGTGGCCATGCCGGCGTGAAGAGCCCGTTCGCGCTGGTCCAGGAGATCCGCGAGTGGTTCGACGGCCCGCTGGCGCTGTCGGGCTCAATGGCAACGGGCGACGCCATCCTGGCCGCCCAGGCCATGGGTGCCGACCTGGCCTACATCGGCTCGGCCTTCATCGCCACCGACGAAGCCCGCGCCAGTGACGCCTACAAGCAGATGATCGTCGCCAGCAACAGCGACGACATCGTCTACAGCAACCTCTTCACCGGCGTGCACGGCAACTACCTGCGCGGCTCCATCGTGGCGGCCGGCATGGACCCGGACAAGCTCCCCGAGAGCGACCCCAGCGCGATGAACTTCGGCGGCAGTGCGGCCAAGGCCTGGAAGGAAATCTGGGGCAGCGGGCAGGGCATCGGCGCGGTGCGCGAGGTGCTGCCTGCGGCGCAACTGGTGGCGCGTCTGAAGCGCGAGTACCAGGCCGCACGGGAGCGCCTGGCGCTGAACTGAAGCGCACCGCCTTATGCGACGGCCGCCCTCGGGCGGCCGTTTCCTTAGGTGAGTTTCCTGTCCCAGAAGCGGGCGACTCATGAAAACGTCCCGCACGGGTTTTCCATGAAACCGCTTTCGCACCTCTCCCGGGAGGATGCCAAGCAAATCTGAAAGCGCTTTCAGTCGGTTTCAGATGGCGACCTGCCCCCGGCAGCGGCTGCATGTCCGGGGAGCGCAGTAGGTCTTCGCAGTCGAGACACCGGCCAGGGACGAGCCATGCCGCCCGTCCAGCGTTGGGACCCCGAACGACCCGCCGATTCCCGACGACGAGCGGGCAAGGAGACAGAGGTGATTCTTGTTTTGCGTTGCTTGCGCCTGATGGGCGCTTGTTGGTTGCTGGCTGTTTCGGGTCTTGGCCTGCTTGGCACCACACCCGCCCTGGCCCAGGACTACACCCAGGGCGTCGACGTCAGCGGCACGACCGCCACGATCTGGTTCAAGTCCAATGTGTCGACCGCCTGGGTCGACGCCCACTACACCGTCAACAACGGCCCTCAGCAGAACATCCGCATGACGGCCGCCAACGGCCGCTATGAGCAAAAGGTCACCGTGGCCACCGGCAACGTGCTCGGCTACTTCTTCACCTACAACAACGGCACGCCGGCCTACGACACGCCCAGGTTCAGCTACACCGTCGGCTCGCCCCCTGTGGCGAGCGGCCCGGTCTGCTTCTACGCGGACATCAACTACACCGGCGACAGCTTCTGCGGGAGCGCCGATTCGAGCTGGATCGGTGCCGCCTGGAACGACCGCGTGTCGTCCGTGAAGGTGCAGGCCGGCTACCAGGCCACGCTGTTCAACGACGTCAGCTACGGCGGCGGCTCGCTGGTGCTGACGGCCAACGAGCCCAACCTCGTCAACCGCGGCTTCAACGACCTGACCTCGTCCTACCGCGTCGGCACCAGCACCAACACCGGTGCCTGGAACGGCCGCACGACGTTCAACATCGTCAACCAGACCGGCGGCCGCTGGCCCGACGACCAAGTCTACTGGGCCATCATCGGCAAGGACTGGGCCACCGGCAAGTTCGTGCGCGTGGATGCGGCCGGCAACTTCATCCCGATGTCCACCGCCGACAACGGCGCGCTGACCAAGGGCGGCCAGACCTACACCAACTACTTCCACAAGCTCAGCAACACCCGCTCCATCACCATCCCGGCGCTGAACTCGGCCCGCGTGCTGATGTCGGTGGGCTCGCCGATGTACATCAAGGTCGTCGTCGATGGCAACGGCAACATCGGCTATGCCGGTGCCAACATCGAGAACCCGACCGATCCCAACATCGACGTCATCTTCGACTTCGGCGAGATGGCCATCATCCCGCTGGGCCAGCCGGATCAGGGCATCTTCATCAATACCACCCGCGTCGACCACTTCGGCTTCCCGCTGAAGCTGCGCGTGCAAGGCGGTGGCGGCTACGACCAGACCGTGGGCGAGGCGTTGACCGAGACGCGTGACCAGCTCTTCAGCAAGTTCATCGCCGAAGTGCCGGCGCCGTTCAAGCCTCTGGCCCAGGCACCGTACTCGCCGTACCGCATCATGGCCCCTGCCCATGGCACCTTCAAACCCGGCCAGGCCAACACCAACTACCTGCAGCCCTATATCGACGCCGTCTGGGCCCGCTACCGCAACGAGGACCTGGTCTTCACGCTGCAGAACCTGGGCACCTTCCGCGGTCGCGTCAGCGGCGATCGCTTCACCTTCACCGGCGGCTCGCCGGCCGGCACCTTCTACATCAACGGCAAGCCCGACACCGCCATGGTCCTGCTGGGCGCCGGCCTGCTGGCGGACGCGAGCGGCAACCCGACCAACACCGGCACGCAGCTGCAGCTCCAGGCCCAGATCTGCGCCGCGTTGAACCGCCACGTGATGGAGCAGCCGGCCAACTGGTACGTGCAGACGGCCCACTACCCGGTCGGCCAGCTCGGCAACTGGTACGCCAAGTTCTGGCACGACCACAGCATCAACAAGAAGGCCTACGGCTTCGCGTACGACGACGTGGGCGACTTCAGCCCGTCGCTGCACACGACGGCGCCGACGACGGTCACTTACACGATCGGCTGGTAAGCCCCAGGCGCTTGCAAAAGGCCTCGCGATGCGAGGCCTTTTGAGCTTTGGACGGCGTGGCCGCTGGTCAGGCCGTGCGGCGACGGGCGCCGCCTGCTCCGAGGAGGGCTACAGCGGCCAGCGCCAGGCTACCGGGTGTGGGCACGGAGAACAGTTCTCCTCTGAGATCACCTACGTTGGAGGCGCTGGTGCAACTGGGGACCGAGCAAACGCCCCATCCGTAGCCATTTGCCAGATTGATGGGCGCCGTACCGCCCGCGTCGGTCAACGGGTTCGAAACCGTGATCCAAAGGGTTGTCTGGCCTGTGTAATCGGCGGCGGCCGTTTCGGTGAACAGGAAGTAGGTTCCACCGACGGTCGGGTAGAACTGGTTCGTCAGCGTGAAGGGCGAACCCGGAGAGCCGGTGGTAAGGAGGATGCTGATGTCCGAGACCAGGTCAAGGCTGGCGTCGTAGGTGAACCCGCCGGCGACGGCGCTGCCATCGGTCAGGCTCAGGCCGTCCACCGACCAGCGCACGGGTGCGGCATGGGCGGCCAGGCAGGTCGCGGCAAGCGCCATGGCTGCCAGCATCGAGCGGATATTCATGGGAACTCTCCTTCACGGGTGGTGACCACGTTCGCCGGTACCGACTCCAGGGGACGCCCGGCTCTGCACAAGGTGACGCAGATTCCGTACCAGAGCGCCGCCTTCCTGGGGTGGCGGGCTCAACGCCGCGGGTCAGCAGGGCTGGCTGTAAAGAAGCCCGACACGATTTCGCGCCGTGCCCTTGGCGCAGCCGGAAGGGTCCGCTGGCGGCTCAGCGTCTTGCGTTGATCCGCCAGGCGGGCAGCGTCCACCCCGTCCACAGTGCCAGGCCGCGCAGCGCCACGGCGGTTGCCGCCGCTGCGCTGATGGTGGCCCACTGCGGCCAGCCCAGCGTGACGGCGCTGACCAGCACCCAGCCGCCGACAAAGCTGCACAGGGCGTACGGTCGGTGGTCGTGGAAGGCCGCGGGGATTTCGTTGCAGACGATGTCGCGCAGCACGCCGCCGAAGACCGCGGTGATGACGCCCATCAGCACGGCGACGATGGCCGGCATGCCGGCGTCCAGCGCCACCAGCGTGCCGTTGGCCGTGAACAGGCCCAGGCCCAGCGCGTCGGGCCACTGGATGGCGCGTTCGGTCAGCGCCAGGTGACGGCGGCGCATCAGCAGCATCGCGGCCAGACACAGCCCCATCAGCGCCCACAGCCAGTCGGCATGCTCGACCCAGAAGAAGGGCCGGCGGTCCAGAAGCACATCGCGCAGCGTGCCGCCGCCGAAGGCCGACAGACCGGCGACCACGCACAGGCCGACGACGTCAAGCTGCTTGCGCGCGCCGGCCAGCAGGCCCGACAGCGCGAAGGCCAGGGTGGCGGTGATTTCCACCGCCGACTGCAGCGTGGAGAAATTGATGACGGGAGGCTTCACCCGCGCATCATCACTTCAGCGTCGCCCACTTCGCCTGGGGTGCGTCGTTGGCGGAATGCGGGATCGTCAGGCCCGCCTTCATCGCCCAGGGCCGCACCTGGTGGTGGATGGGAATGAACAGGTACTCGTCGCGCGTGCGCTTGAGCGCTTCCTGCATCAGCGCCAGGCGCTTGGGCACGTCAGTCTCGACCTTCATCTGCTGCACCAGCGCATCGACCTTGGCGTCGCTGACCCTGGAGAAATTGCCCTTGCCGTCGGCGCCGCCGGTCTTGGTGTGGACGATGTCCTGCAGCGTGTATTGCGCATCGAAGGTCGTCACGCCCCAGCCGTACATGTACAGCGGCAGCTCGTAGCGCTGCATGGCGGCCGAGTGCTGGGTCATGGGCTGGGTCGACAGCCTGGCCTTGATGCCGACGCGGGTCCACATCGACACCACCGCCTGGCAGATCTCCTCGTCATTGACGTAGCGGTCATTGGGGCAGGCCAGTGGCACCTCGAAGCCGTCGGGGTAGCCGGCCTCGGCCAGCAGCTGCCTGGCACGCGCCACGTCGGGCTTTTGCACCGCGTCCAGTTCGGCCGAATGACCGTAGGCCACCGGCGCGACCATGATGGCCGCCGGCACCGACAAGCCACGCATCAGGCTGCGCTTGATGGCCTCGCGGTCGATCGCCAGCGACATCGCCTCGCGCACGCGGCGGTCCTTGAAGGGGTTCTTGCCCTTCACGTTGCTGCCCTTGATCTCGTCGCTGCCGAGGTCCAGCGCGAAGAAGATGGTGCGGTTCTCGGGCCCGTCGATGACCTTGAGGCGCGGATCGGCCTTGAGCTTGGCGACATCCTGCGGCGGCAGGTCGGTCAGCAGGTCCAGGTCGCCCGACAGCAGGGCAGCCACGCGTGTGGCATCGGACTTGATCGGCAGATAGGTCAGCTCGGTGATGTTGCCCTTGGGCTTGTCCCACCAGTCCTTGTTGGCCACCATGTTGATGCGCTGGTCCGGCTGCCAGGCCATGATCTTGAAGGGCCCCGTGCCCATGGCATTGCGCGAGGCATAGGTGTCCTCCTTGGCCTTGAAGTCCTGCGGGTTCTCGGAGCGGTTCTTCGTTGCCCAGGCCTTGCTGAGGATGCGCACATAGGTCAGGTTGCGCGTCAGCACGGGGTTGGGGCCTTCCAGCACGAAGTCGACCGTGAAGTCGTCGATCTTCTTCACCTCCTTGATGCCGGAGGCGTAGATGACCATGTTGCTGGCGGGATGCTTGATGCGCTGCAGGCTGAAGAGCACGTCGTCGGCGGTGAACGGCGTGCCGTCATGGAATTTGACGCCGCGGCGCAGGTCGAAGCGCACCAGCGTCGGCGTCACGAAGGTCCACTTCGCGGCCAGCGCCGGCTCGACGTCGAACTTCTCGGTGTACCGCGTCAGGCCCTCGTAGGCATAGCCGGTGATGGTCGAGGTGGCCGAGTGGTTTTGCGAATGCGGGTCCAGCGTCTGGATGTCGTTCTGGGCCGCCCAGCGCAGCGGGTTGCCCGTGGCAGCCAATGAAGTGACCAGCCAGGCGGCGGCCCAAAGCGTGGAAAGTTTCATGAGCTTCATGGGAGGGTGGTGAAGCGGGCCTCGAAGGTGTCATTCGAGCGGTGCAGGGTCTGGACGCCGGGTTTCATGGCCCAGGGCCGGATCTGATGATGCACCGGAATGAAGAAGGATTCGTCGCGCACGCGCAGCAGGGCCTCGCCGATCAGCGCATTGCGGGCCGCGGTGTCGGGCTCGAACTGGATGCGCTCGACGAGGCTGTCCAGCGTCGGGTCGGCGAGGCGATTGAAGTTCTGGCCGCCGTTGCCGCGGGTGTCGCGGCTGTGGCCCCAGCCCTGCAGGCCCTGGTGAGCGTCGTAGGTCGGCATCGCGATGCCGATCAGGTAGAAGGGCGATTCGTAGCGCTCCAGCGCCTGGATGTGCAGGCTCATGGGCTGCGCGTTCAGCCGTGCGCGCACACCGATGCGTGCCCACATCGCCACTGCCGCCTGGCAAATCTGCTCGTCGTTGACATAGCGGTTGTTGGGGCAGCGCAGCGGCACCTCGAAGCCCTGCGGATAGCCGGCCTCGGCCAGCAGCTTGCGCGCCTTGTCGGGATCGGCCTTCACGGGTGTGTCCAGCGCGGCTTCGTACCCGTTGACGCCCGGCGGCACCATCAGCGCCGCGGGCACGGACAGGCCGCGCATGATGCTGCGCTTGATGGCCTCGCGGTCCAGCGCCAGGTTCAGCGCGTCGCGCACCCGCTTGTCCTTGAAGGGGTTTTTGCCTTTGACGCTGGAATCGCGCAGTTCCTCGCTGCCTTGGTCCATCGCGAAGAACACTGTGCGCACTTCGGCGCCCTCCATCAGCTTGAGTCGGTTGTCCGTCTTGAGCCGCTGATAGTCCTGCGGCGGCACATCGGTGACGATGTCGACGTCACCCGACAGCAGCGCCGCCACGCGCGTGGGCGCCGACTTGATCGGCAGATAGGTCAGCTCGGTGATGTTGCCCTTGTTGCTGTCCCACCAGTCCTTGTTGATGACCATCTGCACGGCCTGGTCGGGCTGCCCGCTGACGAGCTTGTACGGCCCGGTGCCGTTGGCGTTGCGCGAGGCGTGGTTCTCTTCCTTGGCCTTGAAGTCCTCGACGTGGCTGGCATGGTTGCGCAGCGCCCAGGTGCGGCTGAGGATGGCGAAGCTGACGAGATTCTGCAGCAGCAGCGGCGCGGGCGCCTCCAGCATCACGTCGATGCTGTAGTCGTTGATCTTGCGGATCTCGCGGATGCCCGACACATAGGCCTGCATCGCGCCCTGCGGCTCGCGGATGCGCGCGAAACTGAACACCACGTCGTCGGCCGTGAAGGGGCTGCCGTCGTGGAACTTCACGCCACGGCGCAGCTCGAAGCGCACCTGGGTGGGCGACAGATACGTCCAGCGCGTCGCCAGCGCCGGCTCAGGCTGGTAGTTCTCGCCGCGCCGCGTCAGGCCCTCGTAGACCTGCGCGGCGATGGTCAGCGAGGTGGTGTGGTTCTGCGAATGCGGGTCCAGCGTCAGGATGTCGTTCTGCGCGGCCCAGCGCAGCGGGGCCGCGCTGGCGGACAGGGCGGCAAACAGCCCGCAGGCCAGGGCCATGAGAACGCCATGTCGCGCCCTCACTTGATGGTGGTGTAGCGAGCCTCGAAATAGTCGTTCGAGCGGTGGATGGTCTCGACGCTCGGCTTCATCGCCCAGGGCCGGATCTGGTGGTGGATGGGCACGAAGAGGTATTCGTCGCGGATGCGCAGCAGGGCTTCCTTGATGAGGGCGTTGCGCTTGGGCACGTCGGGCTCGAACTTGATCTTCTGGATCAGGCCGTCGAGCGTCGCGTCGCTGACCTTGCCGAAATTGAAGTTGCCGTCCGCGCCGTTGGTGCGCGTGTGGCCCCAGGCCTGCATGCCGTAGAGGGCGTCGTACGTGGAGACGCCCCAGCCCAGCATGTAGAACGGCGACTCGCCGCGCTGGAAGGTCTGGCTGTGGGTGGAGAAGGGCTGCGCGATCAGGCGCACCTTGACGCCGATCTTGGCCCACATCGACACCGCCGCCTGGCAGACCTGCTCATCGTTGACATAGCGGTTGTTGGGGCAGTGCAGCGGCACCTCGAAGCCCTGCGGGTAACCGGCCTCGGCGAGCAGCTTGCGCGCCTTGTCGAGGTCGGGCTTCAGCGGCGTGTCCAAGGCCGCGTCATAGCCATTCACACCCGGCGCGATCATCAGCGCTGCCGGCACCGACAGGCCACGCATGATGCTGCGCTTGATGGCCTCGCGGTCCAGGGCCAGGTTCATGGCCTCGCGCACTTTTCTGTCCTTGAAGGGGTTCTTGCCCTTCACGCTGGACTCGCGCAGTTCCTCGCTGCCCTCGTCCATGACGAAGAAGACGGTGCGGATCTCCGAGCCTTCCAGCAGCCTGACCTTGCCTTCTTCCTTGAGCTTGAAGAAGTCCTGCGGCGGCAGGTCGGTGACGATGTCGACGTCGCCCGACAGCAGGGCCGCCACGCGCGTCGGCGGAGACTTGATCGGCAGATAGCTCAGCTCGGTGACATTGCCCGGGTTCTTGTCCCACCAGTCCTTGTTGGCCACCATCTTGACGGCCTGGTCGGGCTGCCAGCTCACCAGCTTGTAGGGCCCGGTGCCATTGGCATTGCGGCTCGCGAAGTTCTCTTCCTTGGCCTTGTAGTCCTGCGTGTTGGTCGTGTTGTTCTTGGTCGACCAGACCTTGCTCATGATGGGGAAGCTGATGATGTTCTGCAGCAGCATCGGCGTGGGTGCCTCGAGGATGAAATCGACGGTGTGGTCGTCGATCTTCTTGACCTCCTTGATGCCCGACACATAGGTCTGCTTGGTGCCTTGCGGCTGGGTGATGCGGCCGAAGCTGAAGACGACGTCGTCGGCCGTGAACGGCGAGCCGTCATGGAACTTGACGCCCTTGCGCAGCTCGAAGCGCACCTGGGTCTGGGAGAGGTAGGTCCACTTGGTCGCCAGCGAGGGCTCGGGCCGGTACTCGCGGCTCAACCGCGTCAAGCCCTCGTAGATGTGGGTGCCGATGGCGTTGGAGGTGTTGTGGTCCTGCGAGTGCGGGTCCAGCGTCAGGATGTCGTTCTGCGCGGCCCAGCGCAGTGGGGCGGCAGTGGCCACTCCCAGCGTCAGTGCGGCCAGCAGGGGCAGGAGTCGGAGCAGAGATTTCATGCGGCTTTCCTTGAGAATGGCAGGTCGGCAGAAGCCGAAAATACTAGCCGCGCCCCTCGGGTTGCCGGCTACGGTTTTCCCTCGGGTTCTAGTGAGCAATCGCAACCAACGCCGGCGGCGATCCAGCGCTTCACCAGCCAGCCGCCGAACCTCCCGACGAGGCCGCTCGGTTGCGCCGCTAGTGCGCCGCACACATAGCGTGCGCCGTCCCAGCGCAGTGCGACGCATGCACCTTTGAGGCGCCGGCTCAGCACGACGCCCAGCGGGCAGGGCTCAGCCAGGCAGCAGACGCCGCAGCCGTTGCAAGCCTGGCCGAACGCGGGCTTGGGCGGCGCGTCGGGGTGGATTTGAATGATCCGTGTCTGGCCCATGGGTTGAATCATGGGCCAGAAGATGGCCCGGACCGCAGCGCCTGCCGCAATCGGCTCGCCACCTCGCCCGCCTGTTCGGTCCTGACATTGGTGAAGCCGATCAACAGGCCCTGTCCGGCCTCGTGCTGGACGGCATGGGCAGACAGCGCGGACGGCGCCAGGCCCTGAGCGCGGGCGCGCAAGACCAAGCCGGTGTCCGGCTCGTGTCCGGGGAAGCGGGCCAGCAGCGTGAGGCCGCCCTCGGGAGCCGCCAGCGCGATGCCGTTGCCGAATTCAGCTTGCAGGGCGCGGGTCAGCGCCATGCTGCGTTCGGCATAGCGAAGCCGCATGCGGCGCAAATGCCGGGCGTAGTGGCCGCCGGCCATGAAGGCCGCCAGAGCAGCCTGTTCCTGCTGGGCATGGCCGCGGTGGGACAGTTCGCAGGCAGCGGTCGTGGCCTCGACCCAGGCGGCGGGTGCGACGAGATAGCCCAGCCTCAGCCCGGGGAACAAGGTCTTGCTGAAGCTGCCGGCGTAGAACACCCGGTCGTGCCGGTCGATGCTTTTTAGCGCCGCCGGCTTGCGGCCGACGTAGTGGAATTCGCTGTCGTAGTCATCTTCCAGCACCCAGGCGTCGGCGGCCTGAGCCCAGTCGAGCAGCGCCTGGCGGCGTTGGGATGACAGCGCCACGCCCAGCGGGCTCTGGTGGCCAGGCGTGACGACGGCGAGCCGGGCGGCCGGGTGATGTTGCCGCGCATAGGCCACGTCCAGGCCGGCCGCATCGACCGGGATGAAGGCCAACTGCAGCTGCGCCGCTTCCAGCGCGCGCCGCGCGAAGCGGTAGCCGGGATCCTCGAACCAGACTTCCGCGCCCGACGGTGCCACCAGGCCCACCACCAGTTGCTGCGCGGCCTGGTAGCCGGCCGTGACGAAGACCTGGGCGGGGTCGCAGGCAATACCGCGCGACACCAGCAGGTAGGCCGCAATGGCGGCGCGCAGCTCCGGCAGGCCGCGCGGGTCGGGGTAGCAGAAGCGCTGGGCGTCCAGACGCCGTGCCGCGCTGGCCGTCAGGCTGGCCCAGAGCGTGCGTGGGAACAAGTCCAGCGCCGGCAGGCCGCCGCGAAAGGGCCAGAGGTAGTCGTCGGGCAAGGTGAAGGCCGCTGCCCGCGCGATGGCAGGCGTCGCACCCTGCATCAGGCTGCCCGGCTTCAGGTCGGGCGCCACCACGGTGCCGGCTGCACCGCGCCCCAGGATGCAACCCTCACCGGCCAGCCGCCCATAAGCCGCGTCGACGGTGCCGCGGGCCACATTGAGCTGGGCGGCCAGGCTGCGCGTGGACGGCAGGCGCTCGCCTGGCGCCAGCCGCCCGTCTGCGATGGCCTCGCGGATGCGCTGGTAGACCTGGTCCTGCAACGGTTGGGCCGACGCGGTTTCCAGGCGCAGCGCATCCAGCAGGGAGGGAGTTGGCGGTGCGCTCATGGCCCAGTCAATTCGCGCGGATTTGGCTCTGTTGGATCGGGCCATTCTCCGGGAGAGTCTGGGCATGGACACGCAGCTTCGATCTTCCGCCGCCGACATGGGCGCCAGGGCACCGCTCTCCGCGGGCCGGCAGGCCCTCGCGCTCGCGCCGGCCCTCGCGGCGATGAGCTACCCGTTCTGGTTGCGGGCCTTCCATGCCGTCGGCCCGCAATGGCCTCTCGCGGCGCTGCCGCTGCTGGCTGCCTTCGCGATGCCGCTGGTCGCCGCGCTGCTGTGGTTGCGCGCGGCCCGCATGGCGCCCGGCTCGGTCTTCGAACTCCGAGCACGTCGCCTGGCGCTGCTGGGTGTCGCGGCGCCGCCGCTGTTCGTGTTCTGCGCCTTCCTGTTGGGCGTGCTGGGCCGCCCGATCTCCGAGCCGCTGGCTTGGGTGGCCGCATGGTTGGCCGCTGGCCTGTGGGCGTGGGCGGCCCCCCGCAGGGCCGAGCCCGTGACCGCCCCGCCGGCGGACATGACCGCGCGCGCTGCCCATGGCGTGGTGGCGGCGATGGTGCTGGCCTTCATCGGCTTTCACCTCGTCAACCACCTGTTCGGGCTGCTGGGGCCGCAGGCGCATGCGGCCGTCATGAAGGCTGGGCGCGGCGTCTACCGCATGCCCGCGGTCGAAGCCATGCTGGTGGCGCTGCTGTTGCTGCAGCTCTGCCTTGGCGCGTGGCTGGCCTGGCGCTGGAGTCGGTTGCGCATGGATGTCTACCGCGCCGTGCAAGTGATGACAGGTGTCTATCTCGGCTTCTTCCTGCTCACGCACATGAACTCGGCCCTGGTGTCGGCGCGCGCCTTGCGAGGCATCGAGACCGACTGGGCCTGGGCCTCGGGCGCGCCGCAAGGCCTGCTGCTGGACGCCTGGAACATCCGCCTGCTGCCGCACTATGCGCTGGGCGTGTTCTGCGTGCTCGCCCATCTGTGCTGCGGCCTGCGCAGCGTGCTGCTGGCGCATGGCTGGCGGGCGGCGAGCGTCGACCGCGGCTGGATGGCGGGTTTGATTGCCGCGGCCGCGGTGTCGATGCTCGTCGTGGCCGGCTTGTGCGGACTGCGGTTGCCCCGCGCTTGAGTCCACGCTGCGAGACGCTAGGCTCCACGCAGGCGCTGTCCCTTCCACCACACCGCACGACAGGAGAGTTCAAGATGTCCAAGGTCAGAGTCGCCGCCTTCAGCATTTCCATCGACGGTTTCGCGGCAGGGCCGCGCCAGAGCCTGGAGGCGCCACTGGGCGCGGGCGGCGAGCAGCTGCACGAGTGGATGTTCCCGACGCGCACCTTCAAGCAGATGCTCGGCAGCGAAGGCGGCAGCACCGGCGTCGATGATCGCTTCGCGGTGCGCAGCTTCGAAGGTGTCGGCGCCTGGATCCTGGGCCGCAACATGTTCGGTCCCGTGCGCGGCCCCTGGCCCGACGAGACCTGGAAGGGCTGGTGGGGCGTCAATCCGCCCTACCACGTGCCCGTGTTCGTGCTAACCCACCACGCCCGGCCGCCCCTGCAGATGGAAGGCGGCACGACCTTCCATTTCGTGACGGACGGAATCGAAGCCGCGCTGCGGCAGGCGAAGCACGCCGCCGCGGGCAAGGACGTGCGCATCGGTGGCGGTGCTCAGACGATCCGTCAGTACCTGCAGGCCGGCCTCATCGACGAGATGCACCTGGCCCTCTCGCCGGCGCTGCTGGGCAGCGGCGAGTCGCTGCTGGGCGGCCTGGACATGCCGGCCCTTGGCTGGCGCGTCACCGAGCGCGAAAGCTCAGGGCAGGCAATGCATGTAGTGATGGCGAGGTGACACCACAGATCGCGCGAGCGTCGACGCCGACGTCCGGCGGGGCGATTGCACAAGCGGCTTGATGGGCCGCGCCCCAGCGACGGATTTCCTCGGCCACCGGCAGCACCGACAGCCCGCGCGGCGTGAGCGCGTATTGCACGACGGCCGGCACGGGCCCCGTGCGCTCGCGGCTCACCAGGCCGTCGGCCTGCAGCTCGCGTAACTGCTCCGCCAGCACCTTGGCCGACACGTCCGGCAGGCTGCGCCGCAGCGCTGCGAAGTGTAGTGGACCATCGGCCAGCCGGTACACCACAAACAACTTCCAGCGCCCGCCGATGGCCGCCAGCGCCGCCGTCAGCGCGCAGCCGGGGATGGCGTTGCCACGCGCTGAACGAGGGCGGTTACCTGCAGGTGCCTTCTTGGCAGTGGACATGGTGCTGCATAGAGTGAACCGGGTCAGTCTAGTCACCCATCCGAGTTCATGCCTTCCCAACACACCCGCCGCACTGCCGCTTCCCTGTTCGTTGCCGCCGGCGCCAGTGCCATCGCCGCACCGGCAGCCAGCGCGCCGCCGCTGCCCGCAACGCCGGCGGGCCTGCCGCAGGACTTTGATTTCGAGCACGGCAACTGGCGCACGTCGCTGCGCCGCCGCCTGCGGCCCCTGAGCGGTTCCGACACCTGGGCCGAGTACACGGGCACAACCCTCGTGCACCCTCTGCTAAGCGGCCGCGCGAATCTCGTCGAGCTGGATGTCTCGGGCCCCGAGGGTCGCATCCAGGGTCTGTCGCTGCGGCTCTTCGAGGTGCAGAGGCAGCGGTGGACGCTCAACTTCTCCAACGCAGCATCGGGCACGCTCGCCGCGGCAATGGTGGGCGGTTTCGGCGGCAGCCCACGTGGCCTGTTCTACAGCGCCGAGGACTTCAACGGCCGGCCCATCCTGGTGCGTTTCGTCATCGAGTCTCTCAACGCCGACCGCTGTCGCTTCGAGCAGGCATTTTCAGCGGATGGGGGCGTGACATGGGAGGTCAACTGGGTTGCGGTGGATACGAGGAGGTCATACTGAAGCGATGGAGAGACCCACGAGCGAACAGATTGCGGCGTTGCCGCCTTACCCCGCGCTGCCGCTCGACCGTATCCATGTGCTTCGCGATGCGGACCAATGCGAGTTCGCTGAAGCAGAACTGCGCTTGGCCGGGCAGGTCGGCTTCGACACCGAGAGCAAGCCCATGTTCGTCGCTGGCGGTGAGCAGACGGGACCGCACATCGTGCAGTTCGCGACCGCGGGGCATGCCTTCATCGTGCATACGGAAGCGCCGGAGACTGCAGGCTTCCTGCGCGCCATCCTTGAGTCTGAGGTCATCGTCAAGGTGGGGTTCGGCATCGTGTCCGACCGCGTGCCCCTGCTCAGGAAGCTCGGCGTGCAGCTCAGCGGTGGGGTCGACGTTTCGCACATGGTGCGGCGACTGGGTTTCCAGCAGGCCGTCGGCCTCAGGGCCGCCGTTGCCATCGTGCTGGGCCAGCGCATGCCCAAGTCCAAGAAAGTCACCACCTCCAACTGGGCCACCCGCAAGCTCAGCCCCCAGCAGCTGCAGTACGCGGCCAACGACGCGCACGCGTCGCTGCTGGTGTATCAGGCGCTCCAGGCGATGCCAATGGAGCTTGCGAGAGCTTCATCTCCATGAGTGGCCCTGCCAACGGCCACCCTCCAGCCGTCCGAGTTCTAAACTCAAGAGATGAAGCCGGTCCTGACTTGTCTGGTGGCGACCCTGTTCGCCAGTGCCGGACTGCAGGCCCATGAAAGTCCCTGCGGGCCGTATCAAGTGGCCTTTTACGAAACGGGCTTGCTGTATTTCAAGAATGCCGCAGGCGACTACGTCGGCATCGACCGCGACGTCGTCGAGGAAGTCAGCAGGCGCACGGGCTGCTCCTTGGTGCGAGTCATGGAGTCCCGCGTGCGAATCTGGACGGCGTTGGCCGGGGGTGCGCTTGACATGACAGTCTCGGGCATAGAAACGCCTGAGCGGCAGCGGTTTGCGCATTTCGTTCCTTATGTCCTGAACAATCGCAACTACCTGATCGTGCGTAACGAGCTGGCTGCCACGACGAAGACCATGGACGAATTCCGGGCGCGAAAGCCCCTGCGTCTGGGGGTAGTCAAGGGTTTTGTCCATGGCGCAACGCTGGACGCCTGGATCGAAGCGCTCCGTCGCGAAGGCCGCATCGATGAAGTGGCAGATCTGGAAGTTCTCGCCAGAGTCTTTGCGGTAGGGCGCGTTGATGCCTTCCTCAGCCAACCGGTGGTCTGGGCCCCACTACTCAAGCGCAACCAGCTGGACGGAAAGGTTCAAATCCTCGACTTCGCGCCGCAGGACAACGCGGTCCTGGGGCTCGTGCTGTCGCGCCAGCGGGTTGCGGCCGTCGACGTCGACAAGATGCGCAACGCGATCGAGATGATGCGCACCGATGGCACGCTTGAGACGATTTTTGCGCGCTATGTTGACCGGCCGACAGCCCGAGCGCTTGCAGCGCGACCCGGCGGAAAGTAGCGGCAGGCAAGCGCCCGTCACACACGCTCGGTTTCGGAGCGCGGCAATGAATTGGAAAAGGGCGCCCGCGGCGCCCTTTCGACTTCGAAGACAGGCCTTCAGGTCTTCACGCCCAGCTCGCGCAGCCGCTCGTTCAGATAGCTGTCGGCTGTATAGCGATCGCTCAGCACGACGTTGTCGCGCGGATGCAGGAACAGCGGCAGCGACACGCGGCTCTTCTTCGCGCCTTCGCCGGTCGGGTTCACCACGCGGTGCTGGGTCGATGGGTAATAGCCCTCGGAGGCTTCCTGCAGCATGTCGCCGATGTTGATGGTCAGCGTGCCGAAGTCGCAGGGCACGTCGTGCCAGGCGTTGTCGGTGCCCAGCACCTGCAGGCCCGGCTCGTTGGCGGCGGGCAGGATGGTCAGCAGATTGATGTCGCCATGCGCTGCGGCGCGGATGGAGCCCACCGGCTCTTCGCCCGTCAACGGCGGGTAGCGCAGCACGCGCAGCAGGGTCTTGCTGCTGCCCTGGATCATGTTCGACAGTGGCTCGCGGTACTTGGCCGCGATCTCTGGCGGCGTGTAACGCTCCACCCAGCCCAGCAGTTCCTCCGCCAGCGCGTTGGCTTCGCGGTAGTAGGTGAGGGCATCTTCCTTCAGCTGCGGTGGGATGCGGCCCCACGGGTAGACGTGGAAGTACTCCTTGATGTCCTTCTGCTTGGAGCCCTTCGCAGTTTCGGAAATCTCCGTCGAGAAATAACCATCCTGCGTCTCCTTCGAAAACGCGAAACCGTGCTTGGCCTCGCTGTTGAAGAAGGCCAGCCAGTCGGCGTAGATCTTCTCGACCAGGGTTTGGCGGATCGGGTGGTTGGTCAGCACGCCGAAGCCGGTTTCGTGCAGGGAGCGGGTGAACTTTTCGGCCGCATCAGCGGCGCGGTAGTCGACGACCTGGACTTGCATGGGGAATCCTCGTTGTCCCTTGGCGCAGCCATTCAATCGCGGGGCTGTCGCGGGCGCCAAGTTTACGAGTTAGTCAACTTTTGCGAACCTCAATCGGTGAACTTTGTCGCATCCCACAGGCCTTCTCGGGCAAACCCGGAGTGCTAGAGTCCGCCCCTGATACTTTTATTCCTTCCCGTCCCTTTTGCAGTTGCGCCTGGCAACAGCAGAGGTGGGTCGCAATCCGCCAACCGGTCGAGCCGTGTCGCGGAAGGTTCTTCAACCAGCCAACTCCCTGGAAACCGGGGCATGAGGTGAGCGAAAGATGATGCAGCAATACAGGTCCAACTCCTACCTGTTCGGCGGCAATGCGCCGTATGTGGAGGAGATGTACGAGGCCTACCTCGACAACCCCGGCTCCGTCCCCGACAACTGGCGCGCCTATTTCGACGCGCTGCAGCATGTGCCGGCGGTGGATGGCAGCGAGGCCCGCGATGTGGCCCATGCGCCGGTCGTCGAATCCTTCGCCCAGCGCGCCAAGGCCAATGCCTTCGCCAACAAGGCCTCCAGCGCCGACCTGGCCGTCGCCCGCAAGCAGGTCCATGTTCAGTCGCTGATCGCGGCCTACCGCTTCCTGGGCAACCGCTGGGCCGAGCTGGACCCGCTCAAGCGCGCCGAGCGCCCCAAGATTCCCGAACTCGACCCGGCGTTCTACGACCTGACCGAGTCCGACATGGACATCTCGTTCAGCGCCGTGAACAGCTATTTCGGCGGCGAGACGATGACGCTGCGCCAGATCGTGCAGGCCCTGCGCGAGACCTATTGCGGCTCCATCGGCTCCGAATTCATGCACGGCTCCGACCCCGGTGAAAAGCGCTGGTGGCAGGAGCGCCTGGAGAAGGCGCGCGGCAAGCCGACCTTCACGGCCGAAGAGAAGAAGCACATCCTCGACCGCCTGACCGCGGCCGAAGGCCTGGAGCGCTACCTCCACACCAAGTACGTCGGCCAGAAGCGCTTCTCGCTCGAAGGCGGCGAGAGCTTCATCGCGGCCATGGACGAAGTGATCCAGCGTGGCGGCGAGCGCGGCGTGCAGGAAATCGTCATCGGCATGGCCCACCGCGGCCGCCTGAACGTGCTGGTCAACACGCTGGGCAAGATGCCCGCCGACCTGTTCGCCGAGTTCGAGCACAAGGCTGCCGAAGACCTGCCGGCCGGCGACGTGAAGTACCACCAGGGCTTCAGCTCCGACGTGTCCACGCCTGGCGGCCCGGTCCACCTGAGCCTCGCGTTCAACCCGTCCCACCTGGAGATCGTCAACCCGGTCGTCGAAGGCAGTGTGCGCGCCCGCCAGGATCGCCGTGGCGACAGCGAAGGCGCCCAGGTGCTGCCGGTGCTGGTGCACGGTGACGCGGCCTTCGGTGGCCAGGGCGTCGTGCAGGAAACGCTGGCGATGGCCCAGACGCGTGGCTACCGCACCGGCGGCACGGTCCACATCGTCATCAACAACCAGATCGGCTTCACCACCAGCGACCCGCGCGACCTGCGCTCCACCTGGTACTGCTCCGACGTCGTCAAGATGATCGAAGCGCCGGTGCTGCACGTGAACGGCGACGACCCCGAGGCCGTCGTCTGGGCCACGCAGCTGTGCATGGACTACCGCGCCGAGTTCAAGAAGGACGTCGTCCTGGACATCGTCTGCTTCCGCAAGCTGGGCCACAACGAGCAGGACACGCCGGCCCTGACCCAGCCGCTGATGTACAAGAAGATCGCCGCCCACCCCGGCACGCGCAAGGTCTACGGTGACAAGCTGGTGGCGCAGAACGTGCTGCCGGCCGAGGGCCCGGACGACATGGTCAAGGCCTACCGCGCCGCCATGGACGAAGGCCGCCACACCGTCGACCCGGTGCTGACCAATTTCAAGAGCAAGTTCGCCACCGACTGGTCGCCCTTCCTGGGCAAGAAGTGGACCGACAGCTGCGACACCGCCATTCCGGTGGCCGAGTGGAAACGCCTGGCCGAGAAGCTGACGACGCTGCCCAAGGACTTCGCGGCCCACAACCTCGTTGCCAAGCTCTACGCCGACCGCGCCGCGATGGGCCGCGGCGAAGTCAACATCGACTGGGGCATGGGCGAGTCCATGGCTTTCGCGTCGCTGGTGGCTTCGGGCTATCCGGTGCGCCTGTCCGGCGAGGACAGCGGCCGTGGCACCTTCACGCACCGCCACGCCGTGCTGCACGACCAGAACCGCGCCAACTGGGACGCCGGCACCTACATCCCGCTGCAGAACGTGGCCGAAGGCCAGGCGCCGTTCACCGTCATCGACTCCATCCTGAGTGAAGAAGCGGTGCTGGGCTTCGAGTACGGCTATGCCGCCGCCGAACCCAACACGCTGACCATCTGGGAGGCGCAGTTCGGCGACTTCGTCAACGGCGCTCAGGTTGTCATCGACCAGTTCATCGCCTCCGGCGAAGTGAAGTGGGGCCGCTCCAACGGCCTGACGATGATGCTGCCGCACGGCTACGAAGGCCAGGGCCCCGAGCACAGCTCGGCGCGCCTGGAGCGCTTCATGCAGCTGGCCGCGGACAACAACATGCAGATCGTGCAGCCGACCAACGCCGCGCAGATCTTCCATGTGCTGCGCCGCCAGATGCTGCGCATGTTCCGCAAGCCGCTGGTCATCATGACGCCCAAGAGCCTGCTGCGTGCCAAGGACGCGACCTCGCCGCTGGCCGACTTCACCAAAGGCGATTTCAAGACCATCATTGGTGAGCAGGACACCGCGCTGAACGCCGACAAGGTCAAGCGCGTCATCGTCTGCTCGGGCAAGGTCTATTACGACCTGGTCAAGGCGCGGGCCGAGAAGAAGTCTGCCGACGTGGCGATCGTGCGCGTCGAGCAGCTCTACCCCTTCCCGCACAAGGCCTTCGCGGCCGAGCTCAAGAAGTACCCGCACGCGACCGACATCGTCTGGTGCCAGGACGAGCCGCAGAACCAGGGCGCCTGGTTCTTCGTGCAGCACTATGTGCACGAGAACATGACGGAAGGCCAGAAGCTCGGCTACGCCGGCCGCCCGGCCAGCGCCAGCCCCGCCTGTGGCTATGCCCACCTGCACCAGGAGCAGCAGAAGGCGCTGCTGGATCAGGCGTTCGCCAAGCTCAAGGGCTTCATCCTCACCAAATAAGGACCGCCATGCGCAGCGCCCCGATCGGCGCTGCGCTTGCTCGCGCCTGCACCATCACACCGAATAAAGAACACGGAGCCTCACACCATGGCCATCGTTGACGTCCAAGTTCCCCAGTTTTCCGAATCCGTTTCCGAGGGCACGCTGCTGACCTGGAAGAAGAAGCCCGGCGAAGCCGTCACCATCGACGAAACCCTCGTCGAGATCGAGACCGACAAGGTCGTGCTCGAAGTGCCCGCGCCGGCCTCCGGCGTGCTGGCCGAAGTCCTGGTCGCTGACGGCAGCACCGTCACCAGCCAGCAACTGCTGGCCAAGATCGACAGCGAAGGCAAGGCCGGCGCTGCTGCGCCGGCGCCTGCCGCCGCCGCTCCGGCCGCTGCACCCGCCGCCGCTGCGCCTGCCGCCGCCACCGGCGGCAACAAGGGCGACGTGGCCATGCCCGCCGCCGCCAAGATCCTGGCCGAGAAGGGCCTGGCCGCTACCGACGTGCCTGGCTCCGGCAAGGACGGCCGCGTGACCAAGGGCGACGCCCTCGGCGCACAGCCTAAGCCCGCTGCCGTGGCTGCCCCGCTGGTCGTGCCGGCTTCGCCCGCTGTGGCCAAGCCGCTGCCGGCCGTGGCCGCGCCGGTGCAGCCCAACCTGGGCGACCGCCCCGAGCAGCGTGTGCCCATGACCCGCCTGCGCGCCCGCATCGCCGAGCGCCTGGTGCAGTCGCAGTCGACCAACGCCATCCTGACCACCTTCAACGAAGTCAACATGGCCCCGGTCATGGAGATGCGCAAGAAGTTCCAGGAGAAGTTCGAGAAGGAACACGGCGTCAAGCTCGGCTTCATGAGCTTCTTCGTCAAGGCGGCCGTCGCGGCGCTGAAGAAGTACCCGATCATCAACGCGTCGGTCGATGGCAACGACATCGTCTACCACGGCTACTTCGACATCGGCATCGCGGTGGGCTCGCCGCGCGGCCTCGTCGTGCCGGTGCTGCGCAACGTCGACCAGATGAGCTTCGCCGACATCGAGAAGAAGATTGCCGAGTTCGGCCAGAAGGCCAAGGACGGCAAGCTGTCCATCGACGACCTGACCGGCGGCACCTTCTCCATCTCCAACGGCGGCACCTTCGGCTCCATGCTGTCCACGCCCATCATCAACCCGCCGCAGTCGGCCATCCTGGGCGTTCACGCCACCAAGGACCGCGCGGTGGTGGAGAACGGTCAGGTCGTGGTGCGCCCGATCAACTACCTCGCCATGTCCTATGACCACCGCATCATCGACGGCCGCGAAGCCGTGCTGGGCCTGGTGACGATGAAGGAAGCGCTGGAAGACCCGGCACGACTCCTGTTCGACATCTAAGAAGAACAAGGAACGATCCTCATGAGCACCAAGCAATTCGACGTCGTCGTCATCGGCGGTGGCCCCGGCGGCTATATCGCCGCCATCCGTGCGGCCCAGCTGGGCATGAACGTGGCCTGCATCGACGAGTGGAAGAACGACAAGGGCGGCCCGGCTCTCGGCGGCACCTGCACCAACGTCGGCTGCATCCCGTCCAAGGCGCTGCTGCAGTCCAGCGAGCACTACGAGCAGCTGAACCACCACTTTGCCGACCACGGCATCACGGCCGACAACGTCAAGATGGACGTCGCCAAGATGCTGGCCCGCAAGGACCAGGTCGTGAAGCAGAACAACGACGGCATCGTCTACCTGTTCAAGAAGAACAAGGTCACGTTCTTCCACGGCCGCGGCTCGTTCGTGGCGGCCAAGGACGGCGGCTATGAAATCAAGGCCGGCGAGGAAGTGATCCAGGCCAAGCAGGTCATCGTCGCCACCGGCTCCAACGCCCGCGCGCTGCCCGGCGTGCCTTTCGACGAAGAGAACATCCTGTCCAACGACGGCGCGCTGCGCGTCGGTGCGACGCCCAAGAAGCTGGGCCTGATCGGCGCCGGCGTCATCGGCCTGGAGATGGGCTCGGTCTGGCGTCGCCTGGGTGCGGAAGTCACCGTGCTGGAAGGCCTGCCGGCTTTCTTGGGCGCGGTAGACGAAAGCGTCGCCAAGGAAGCCGCCAAGGTCTTCAAGAAGCAGGGCCTGGACATCCAGCTCGGCGTCAAGGTCGGCGAGGTCAAGTCGTCCAAGAAGGGTGTCAGCGTCGCCTACACCGACGCCAAGGGCGAGGCCAAGACGCTGGAGGTCGACAAGCTCATCGTCTCCATCGGTCGCGTGCCGAACACCATCGGCCTGGGTGCCGACGTGGTGGGCCTGAAGCTCGACGAGCGTGGCGCCATCGTCGTCGACGACGACTGCAAGACCAACCTGCCGGGCGTCTGGGCCATCGGCGACGTCGTGCGCGGCCCCATGCTCGCGCACAAGGCCGAGGAAGAGGGCGTGGCCGTGGCCGAGCGCATGGCCGGCCAGCACGGGCATGTCAACTTCAACACCGTGCCCTGGGTCATTTACACCAGCCCCGAGATCGCCTGGGTCGGCAAGACCGAGCAGCAGCTCAAGGCTGACGGCGTTGCCTACAAGGCGGGCCAGTTCCCCTTCCTGGCCAACGGCCGTGCCCGTGCGCTGGGCGACACGACCGGCTTCGTCAAGTTCCTGGCCGACGCCAAGACCGACGAGATCCTGGGCGTGCACATCATCGGCCCGTTCGCTTCGGAGCTGATCTCCGAGGCCGTCGTTGCGATGGAGTTCAAAGCTTCGGCCGAGGACATTGCGCGCATCTGCCACGCCCACCCGTCGCTGAGCGAGGCGACGAAGGAAGCCGCGCTGGCCGTCGACAAGCGCACGCTGAACTTCTGACCCAACCTAGCGAGATCAAAGGGGCGGCCATTCAGTCGCCCCTTTTTTTGCGATGACCTCCGTCACCGAGCTCTACCAGCAAACTCTCGCCGAGCGCGGCTACAAGGCCGACGCGGCGCAGCTGCGCGCTATCGAAGCCTTGCAGCGCTGCCAGGACGAATGGGCCAGCTACAAGGCCCGCCGAGCTAACGCGGTGACCAAGCTGCTGGTGCGCCCGCCCATCCCGCGCGGCGTCTACATGTACGGCGGCGTGGGGCGGGGAAAAAGCTTCCTGATGGACTGCTTCTTCCAGGCCGTGCCGCTGCAGCGCAAGACGCGGCTGCACTTCCACGAGTTCATGCGCGAGGTGCACCGCGAGCTGCAGGAACTCAAAGGCATCGCCGACCCGCTCGACGAACTGGGCAAGCGCATCGCACGCAAGTTCCGGCTGATCTGCTTCGACGAGTTCCACGTCGCCGACGTGACCGACGCGATGATCCTGCACCGCCTGCTGGACGCACTGTTCCGCAACCGCGTGTCCATCATCACGACGTCCAACTTTCACCCAGACGGCCTCTATCCCAACGGCCTGCACCGCGACCGCATCCTGCCGGCCATCGAGCTGTTGAAGGCCAACCTCGAAGTCATCAACGTGGATGCCGGCACCGACTACCGGCGCCGCACGCTGGAGGACATGAACCTCTACCTGACGCCGCTGAACGAGATGACCGAGGTCGCTCTCACGCAGGCCTTCGAGTCCCTTGCCGAGGCCCAGGACGAGGACCGCAAGCTGATGATCGAACACCGCGCGATTTATGCGCGCCGGCGCGCCGGTGGTGTCGTCTGGTTCGATTTCGCAACGCTCTGTGGCGGCCCGCGCTCACAGAACGACTACCTCGAGCTGGCCAGCCAGTTCCATACCGTCATCCTGTCCGACGTGCCGGAGATGCCGGTGCGCCTGGCCAGCGAGGCGCGCCGCTTCACCTGGCTGGTGGACGTGCTTTACGACCGCCGCGTCAAGCTCATCATTTCGGCCGCTGTGCCCGCGGAGCAGCTTTACACCGAAGGTCCGCTGGCCCACGAATTCCCGCGCACGGTGTCGCGCTTGCAGGAAATGCGCTCGGCCGAATACCTGGCCCTGGCCCGCCGCGAGGTCGATACTTCGCTCACATGAAGTTCAGCCCTCTTTTCCTGGCGCTTGCCGCCCTCGGTGCTGCGGCCCAGCCGGCGACGCGTGCCGAAGTCGCAGCCCAGCGCGCCGCCATCGAGCAGCGCTTCGCGCAGGAAAAGCTGGACTGCGAGCAGCGCTTTTCCGTCGCCGCCTGCCTGGATGAGCTGCGTCGGCGCCGCCACGAGGCGTTGGCACCGCTGGTGCGACGGGAGAATGAACTTGCGGCCGAGGAGCGCCGTGCCCGTGCGGCGGCCCAAACCCAGCGCGTGCGCGAACGCGAACTCGCCGCCTCGCAGGACGAGGGCCACAAGCGCGAGCGCATCCTCACGGCGCCGCCGCCATCCCCACCTGCGGTGGCTGCCTCCCGCACGCCCCGCGCGCGGAGCCCCGAAGATGCCGCACGCCAGCGCCAGCTCGCAGAGAACAAGGGGGAGGCCGAGGCAGCCAAGCGCCGCGAGCAGGCCGAGGAGCGCGAGAAGCGTCAGCAGCAGCGCATTGCCGAGCACGAGGCCAAACAGAAGGCCCGGGTCAAGCCGCTGGCAGCGCCCCTGCCGTTGCCGAGCGCGTCAGCGGCGTCGCGGTAGCGGCCGCTAATCGAGGTTCTCGAGCTTGACGATGGCGACGGACAGGTTGTCGCCACCGCCCCGGGCGCGTTGGCGCGCTTTGCTCACCAGCAACTCGGCCGCTTCGCGCGGCGGCAGGCTGTAGAGCACGCTGCCCAGCTCCTGGGCGGTGAAGTAGTGCCAGAGCCCGTCGCTGCAGCACATCAGCGTGTCGCCGACCTCGAGATTCTCGAAGCGCTCTGACGTCGAGGTCGGGTCCTGCACCGTGCCCAGGCAGGCCGTCAGCAGATTGCTCTGCGGATGCGAGCTGGCCTCGGCCTCCGTCAACTGGCCCTCGTCGACGAGGCGCTGCACATAGGAGTGGTCCATGGAACGCTTGACGAGACGTGCGCCGCGAAACCAGTAGATGCGCGAATCGCCGGAGTGGATCCAATGCACGCAGCGGTCGCTGGTGACGACGAAACCGGCAATCGTGCTGTGCGGCTCCTCCTCGGCGGAGATGGCCGTCAGCTTGATCATCAGATGCGCCTCTGCCGTGATCTGGCTCAGCAGCTCGGCGGGCAGCTCATCCTCGGGCGAGTAGCGCTCGAACAACTGGCGCGCCGTCAGGATGACCTGGTCGGCCGCCTTGCGCCCGCCGCTCTTGCCACCCATGCCATCGGCCACGATGCCCATCATGCAGCCCGCGATGCGCGGGTGGGCGATGACGGCCACCTGGTCCTGCTGATAAGCCCGGTCCCCGCGATGGGTGCCGGTGGCGGCATTGAGTCGGAAACCGACGGCGGTGGATGAGGGCATGCCGAAAACTATACTGGTCGGTGAGCTTTTGCCCGCATCGAACCGCCTTCGTAAACCCTTGGATGGATGAACAACTTCACTCGTTGCCGCGGCGGCTCATCGAGTTGCGCATGGAGCATGCCGACCTCGACGCGATGATCGACAGGCTCGCCGAGCAGGCGCCTGTGGACGAATTGGCGCTGCAGCGGCTCAAGAAGCGCCGCCTGGCGCTGCGCGACATGATTGCGCGACTCGAAGCGACGACCGAGCCTGATGACCTTGCCTGACATCGACGACTGGCTCGACGCCCTCGATCAGGCCGCCCCTCCCGCACCGCCCGCTGCCGACGCACTCGAACAGGACGTCCTGGCCGCCTTCGACGTCGACGGCCCGCTGGCGCGGCTGGACCCGGGCTACAAGCCCCGCGAGCCCCAGCTGCAGATGAGCCGGGCCGTGGCGCGCGCGCTCAGCCGCCGCCAGGCCCTGGTCGTCGAGGCCGGGACGGGCGTCGGCAAAACCTTTGCTTACCTGGTGCCCGCTTTGCTGGCCGGCAGCCGGGCGCTGATCAGCACCGCCACCAAGAGCCTGCAGGACCAGCTCTTCCTGCGCGACCTGCCGCGGCTGACCAAGGCGCTGAACACGCCGGTGCGGCTGGCCCTGCTGAAGGGGCGCAGCAGCTATCTCTGCCTGCACCGCATGAAGGAGGCGCGCGTCTCCGGTGAATTCCCGGACCGGCGCACGGCGCTGTCGCTGGCGCGCATCGAGCGCTGGGCCCTGGGCACGACAACGGGCGACTTTGCCGAGATCGACGGGTTGGACGAGCGCTCGCCCATCATCCCCATCGTCAGCTCCAGCCGCGAGAACTGTCTGGGCCAGGAGTGCCCGGACTGGAAGAGCTGCTACGTCGTCAAGGCGCGGCGAGAGGCGATGGAGGCCGATGTCGTCGTCGTCAATCACCACCTCTTCTTTGCCGACATGACGCTGCGCGATACCGGCGTGGCCGAACTGCTGCCCAGTGTCGAGATCGCCATCTTCGACGAGGCCCACCAGCTCGCCGAGGCCGGCGTGCAGTTCCTCGGTACGCTGCTGGGCACGGCCTCGCTGATTGATTTTGCGCGCGATGTGCTGGCCCAGGGCCTGGCCCATGCACGCGGCGTGCATGACTGGCAGGGCCTGCATGCGGGTGTCGAGAAGGCGGCGCGGGAGCTGCGCCTGGCCGCGGCCGGCCCGCTGGCCACCGCCGGCCGCGAGCTGCGCGGCACGCTCAAGCTGGGCTGGAAGGAGAGGGTGAACCAGCCCGGTTTCGCCACGGCGCTGGCTGGCGTCGAGGTGGCGACGGCCAAGGCCCTGGAGGCGCTGACCGCCGTGCGCGAGGCAGCGCCCGACTTTGCGCGTCTGTGCGAGCGGGCCCAGGAGCTGCGCGAGTTGGCCAAACAGTTCGCCACCGACCCTGATCCAGGTGATGTGCGCTGGATCGACATCAGCCCGCATGCGGCGCGCCTGGTCGAGTCGCCGCTGGACATCCGCGACGCGATGCAGCAGCAGCTGGAGGGGCCGCCCAAGGCCTGGGTGTTCACCTCGGCCACGCTGGGCGATGACGAAGGCCTGACCTGGTTCACCGAGCCCGCCGGGCTGACCGACGCCGAGGTGCTGCGCGTCGGCAGCCCTTTCGACTACCCAAGCCATGCGCGCCTCTATGTGCCGCGTGGCTTCCCCAAGCCCAGTGAGCCCAGCCATCCGCCCAGCGTTGCGCTGCTGGCTTCGCGGCTGGCACGAGCCCTGGGTGGGCGCACCTTTGTGTTGACGACGACGCTGCGGAATCTGCAGACCGTGGCCGACGCGCTGCGCGAGCGCTTCGAGGAGGCTGGCGACGCGATCGCCGTGCTGCAGCAGGGCGCAGCGCCCAAGCGTGTGCTGCTGCAGCGCTTCCTGGACAACCCGGCGTCGGTGCTGGTCGGCTCGGCCAGCTTCTGGGAAGGCATCGACGTGCCGGGCGATGCGCTGCAATGTGTGCTCATCGACAAGCTGCCCTTCCCGCCGCCCAACGACCCGCTCGTGGAGGCCCGTGTGCAGCGCCTGGAGGCGCAGGGGCGCAATGCCTTCTCGGAGTATTTCGTCGCCGAGGCGGCGATTGCGCTCAAGCAGGGCGCCGGACGGTTGATCCGCACCGAGACCGACCGCGGCCTGCTGGTGGTCTGCGATCCGCGCATGGCGGGCATGAATTACGGCCGTCGCCTGCGCGCGGCGCTGCCGCCGATGACGCCGGTGGCCAACGAGGCGGAGGCGCTGGCCTGGTTGCAGCTGCTTAATGAAGAGCGGGCCTGACGGCCCGTTTGATGTTTGGCTTTCGGGCCGAGCGCTGGGCCGCTTCCGAGCCGGCCCGCCTGGCGATGTGCTTGGCGGTCGATCCGCCAAGCATCGCCGTCCCCCCCGGGGGACCGACTGGACTTGCCCGCGTTCAGCGGCGCCAGGCCAGGCGAGGGGTCACCACAACTGCCACCAGGGCTTCTTGCGGTTGGCGCCGTTGCTGGCGTACTGGCTGTCGGGGAAGTTCTTGTCCAGCACGCGGCGGGCATCGTCGCGCAGTTGCGTGAGACCGAGCTTGTCGTAGCTCTCGCCCATGATGAAGAGGCCTTCCTCGATGCCAGGCGCGTACTGGAACTCGGCCACGGCTGACTGGGCGCGGTTCGCCGCGGCGACATAGGCCTTGCGGTTGAAGTAGTAGCGCGCCACGTGGATCTCGTAGGCCGCCAGCGTGTTGGTGATGAAGTTGATGCGCGTCGTCGCCTCGGCCGCGTACTTGGACTCCGGAAACTGCTCGACGAGCTGGCGGAAGGCCAGCAGTGCTTCTCGCGAGGCCTGCTGATCGCGCTCGGACACGTCCTGGTTGGCCAGGCGGCCGAACAGGCCCAGGTCTTCGTTGAAGTTGACTACGCCCTTCATGTAAAGGGCGTAGTCCATTGCCGGGCTGGACGGATTGAGCTTGATGAAGCGGTCCAGCGTCGCAATCGCCTGGGCGCGTTCGCCGGTGCGGTAGTAGGCCCAGGCCACGTCCAGCGTCGCCTGCTGGCCCATCGTCGTGCCGGCAGCGCGGCCTTCGATCTTTTCGAGCGCCTTGATGGCGCGGTCGTAACTGCCGGCGTTCAGGTCGTCCTTGGCGTCTGCATACAATTTGTCCAGCGCCGCCTGGGAGTTTGGGTCCTCCTTGGCCGTGGAGCCGCAACCGCTCAAGCCCAGCGCGAACGCCATCAGGACAGTGCCAGCGACGACGCGGGCGGTCTTGAATTTCTCAACAAACATGTCTGAAGTCGACGGCGATGCTGCCGGCTGGTCACAGGGAACAATGGACGCGGAGTATAGGGTGGGGGGTCAGGACGATTTCGAGCCGGAGGTCGAAGAAGGCGGCGACGCTGAACGGCGCACGGCCGAAGTCGATGCTGCCGGCCATGGCGAACGCCTCGACCGCTGGCTGACGACACGGGCACCGGAGTTCTCGCGCAACCATTTGCAATCCCTGATCGAGCGCGGCTGCGTGACGGTGGATGGCAAGGTGCTGGAAAAGGCCGCGCACAAGCTGCGCGCCGGCCAGCGCGTCGAGATCGAGCTGCTGCCTACCGACGAGAGCCGCGCCTTCCGCGCCGAGGCCATGGCGCTGGACTTCGTCTATGAGGACGAGCACATGGCGGTGGTCAACAAGCCGGCCGGCCTGGTCGTGCACCCTGCTGCGGGCAACTGGTCGGGCACGCTGATGAACGGCCTGCTGGCCCATCACGCCGCGGCAGCGACGCTGCCGCGCGGCGGCATCGTGCACCGGCTGGACAAGGACACCAGCGGCGTCATGGTCGTCGGCAAGACACTGGCGGCCGTGACGGCACTGATGCGTCAGATCTCGGCGCGCGAAGTGCATCGCGAATACCTGGCGCTGGCCTGGGGCCGTGTCGAGGAGCCTTTCGTCGTCGAACAGGCGCTGCGCCGTGACCCGGTGTCGCGCGTGAAGATGGCCATTGCCCCCGCCAACCTCGGCAAGCCGGCGCGCACCGATTTCTTTCCGCTGGGTGTCGGCGAAGTGAATGGCCGGGCCATCAGCGCGGTGCACTGCGTGCTGCACACGGGCCGCACCCACCAGATCCGCGTTCACCTGACGCACAGCGGCCACCCCATGCTGGCGGACGTGCTCTATGGCGGCGCGCCGGCCCTGGGCCTCACGCGCCAGGCCCTGCATGCGGCACGGCTGTCCCTCACCCACCCGACCACCGGCGAACCTCTGGTGCTGACAGCGCCGCTGCCCGCCGACCTGGGCTCCGCCTGGGCCCAGATCGGTGCCGCCGACCTGCCCGGCTGAATGAATAGGCCCCCATGCTCACTCCCCCCGAGGGGGCGTTTCAGCGGCTTCGGGCGGCCGTGCGCCGCTGACGCGGCTACAATGCACTCCGGTTGTCGTGGCAGCCAGCGCGCCCCGAAGTCCAAGACGGGCGCGACCCGCGCGGTCAGCAGTCCATCCGCCCGCCGGCCAACCACCCCGATCGCGTCCCGCTGGAAGGCTACTGAGCCCCACGGTGACGCCCGGACAGACCCCGTCCGCTTCGCCTGCCGAACGCTGTGAGCGCCCAGGCCCGGACGGATTGCCAAGCCAGGCTTGATTGAGGGCGCGATTGCGTTCATGAACACCCAGGATGCCAAGCGCGTCCTCGAGACCGCACTGATCTGTGCTTCGCAGCCGCTGACGCTGCGCGAGCTGCGCAGCCTGTTCGCCGACGAACTCGGCGCCGATACCGTGCGCAGCCTGCTTGACGAGCTGAGCCGAGATTGGGAAGGCAAGGGCGTCGAACTGGTGGCGCTGGCCTCGGGCTGGCGCTTCCAGAGCCGCCCCGAGCTGCGCGAATACCTCGACCGGCTGCATCCCGAGAAGCCGCCGCGCTATTCGCGTGCCGTGCTGGAGACGCTGGCCATCATTGCCTACCGCCAGCCGGTCACTCGTGGCGACATCGAGGACATCCGCGGCGTCGTCGTCGCCAGCCAGATCGTCAAGCAGCTCGAGGACCGCGGCTGGATCGAGGCCATCGGCCATCGCGAGACCCCGGGCCGCCCGGCGCTGTACGCGACGACCAAGTCCTTCCTGGACGACCTGGGCCTGGCCAGCCTGGAGCAGTTGCCCGCCCTGGACATCGGCGGCGAAGCGCCGCCCGCCTTCGAGGCGCTGCAGGGCCAGTTGCTGGACAACTCGGAAGACGCTGAGTTGCCGGCCGAGGCGTCCGCTGAAACGCCCGCTGAGCCACCCGCCGAACCGCCCGCAGAAGCCCCTGCCGAAGTCCATCAAGTGCCGCCTGCCGAAGAGATCGTCCCGAGTCTGAGCCTGTTTGGCGACGACGGCACGCCCGCACTTCCCAATCCCGACCCCAACGACCCGCCCCCCCAACCCCAGCCCGAATCCGCATGAACGACGCTGCCGACCAAGACAAGTCCCTGCCCCCCGACGCCGACGCCGAAGCGCCTGCCGCGCCCAAACGGCGCCGCACGACGGCCAAGGCTCCAGCCGAGACCGCACCCGAAGCCGAAGCGCCCGTGGCGGCGAAGCGCACCCGCCGCAAGGCCGCTGAGGCGGTGGTGGAGGAGGCAGCGCCTGCGCCCGAGGCAGCGCCCGCCGACGAGGCGCCTGCGCCGGCCCGCAAGCGCGCGCCGCGCAAGGCCGCCGCCGCTGAGGAGGCTGCGCCGCCCGTCGCCGCAGAGGCGCCCGCGCCTGTCGCGGCGCCCATCTTCACGTTGGCGGAAGAGGCGCCGGCCACGCCGGCCGCGGCGAGTGGGCAGGCGGATGACGAAGGGAATGATGGCGAGGCGGGTGAAGACGGCGAGCGTGGCGGTCGAGGCCGCAACCGTCGCCGCAACCGCAAGGACCGTGCGGAGCGCCAGGACGCCCCGGCTGCGGGCGGGGACGAGCTGCCCGGCGCGGTCGCGGCGCCCGAACTTGTCGAGGCCGCGGGGGCGCGGTTCGCCGATGTGCTGTCGGGCAATCTGGACGCTGAATCCGAAGGGCCGGCGGGCGAACCGCCGCAACTGCGGCCCGAGGTTGACGAAGCGGTGGAGGAGAGCGTTGAGGGCGAAGCCAAGCGCGTGTTGGCGCCGGATGCCGACGCCCCCAAGCTGCAAAAGGTGCTGGCGCAGGCCGGCATCGGCTCGCGCCGCGACATCGAGGAATGGATTGCCGAGGGCAAGATCGAGGTGAACGGCGAGGTCGCCCATGTCGGCCAGCGCATCTCCTTCGGCGACCGGGTGCGCGTCAATGGCAAGGATGTGCGCGTGCGCATCTCGCCACCGAACCCGCGCATCCTGGCCTATCACAAGCCCACGGGCGAGGTCTCGACCTTCAACGACCCGGAAGGCCGCCCGACGGTGTTCCGCTCGCTGCCGCGCGTGCAGGGCCAGAAATGGCAATCCGTCGGCCGCCTGGACATCAACACCGAAGGCCTGCTGCTGTTCACCAACTCCGGCGAACTGGCCAACCAGCTGATGCACCCGCGCTTCGGTGTCGAGCGTGAGTACGCGGCCCGTGTGCTGGGCGCGCTCAGCGACGAGCAGCGCGCCAAGCTACTTGAGGGCGTCAACGTCGAAGGCCAGGTGGCGTCGTTCAAGAGCATCGAGGATGGCGGCGGCGAAGGCGCCAACCGCTGGTACCGCGTCGTCATCACCGAAGGCCGCAACCGCGAAGTGCGCAAGCTCTTCGAAGCTGTCGGCATGGTCGTCAGCCGCCTGATCCGCATCCGTTACGGCACCGTCGTGCTGCCGCGCGGCTTGAAGCGCGGCGTCTGGGTGGAGCTGGGTGACGACGACGTGCGCGTCATCCGCCGCCTGGCCGGCCACACCTCCAACAGCGGCCAGGGCCAGAACTTCGGGCAAGGGCAGGGCAAGAGCCAGCCGCAACAGCAGCAGGGCCAAGGCAACAAGAACGACCGCAACAAGCGCCGCAACGACGAGCGCCACAGCGGCAGTGGCGGCCCGCGCCCGAGCCGCCCGCCCGAGGCGCAACAGCCGCAGCAAGCGCGCCCGCCGCGCGAGGAGCGCGCCCCGCGCCGTGACGATGAGGAGGATGACGGCTTCATTCCGCATCACGTCAACCCGCTGGAGCAGACCTTCGACCGCCGCCATGCGACGAGCGGCAAGCGCGGCCTGCCTCAGGGCTTTGGCGCCGGCGGCAGCCAGCAGGACAACAGGCAAGGCCGGGGCGGCGGCAACAAGGGCAATGGCCCGCGTGAACCCGATCCGATGCAGACCTCGGTGGGCTATATCGGTGGCGACGCTTTCCTGCGCCGCGGCGGTGGCGGCGGAGGTGGTGGCCGCGGCGGCAAGGGCGGCGGCGGCGGTGGTGGTGGTGGCGGTCGCTCCGGCGGCGGCTACGGCGGTCGGCGCTGAAACCGGGCGGGCGATACAACTAGGGTCATCCCTGCCCGCTACAATCACAGGCTTTGTCCAATACGCCCCATCAGGAGAACCCCATGGCGATCGAAACCACCCTGTCCATCATCAAGCCCGATGCCGTGGCAAAGAACGTCATCGGCCAGATCTATGCCCGCTTCGAGGCCGCCGGCCTGAAGGTCGTGGCTGCCAAGATGGTGCATCTGTCGCGCGTCGAAGCCGAGCAGTTCTACGCCGTCCACAAGGCCCGCCCCTTCTTCAACGACCTGGTGAACTTCATGATCTCCGGCCCGGTCATGATCCAGGCCCTGCAAGGCGAGGGCGCCATCCTGAAGAACCGTGACCTGATGGGCGCCACCGACCCCAAGAAGGCCGAGAAGGGCACCATCCGCGCCGACTTCGCCGACAGCATCGACGCCAACGCCGTGCACGGCTCCGACGCCGCCGAAACGGCCGCTGTCGAAGTGGCCTTCTTCTTCCCCGGCATGAACGTCTACGCCGGCCGCTGATCAAGCCCACCCCTACCGGCTGACGCCGGCCCCTCAAGGGGCACTGCTAGCGGCCTGGCAAAGCCAGTTCCGCTGCAGTCGCTAAGTAAGACACTAGCCGGCGACGGTGGGGCGCTTGGAGGTTTGCAATGGATACGGTCAACCTGCTCGGTTTTGATCTGCCAGGCCTGGCCGCCTACTGCGAGCAACTGGGCGAAAAGAAGTTCCGTGCGACCCAGCTATTCCGCTGGGTCCACCAGAAAGGCGCGTCGGACTTCGAACAGATGTCCGACCTCGCCAAGTCCCTGCGTGACAAGCTCAAGGGCCGCGCTCACATCACCGCCTTGGCCGTCATCTCCGAGCATGTCTCGGCGGACGGCACCATCAAGTGGCTGTTCGACGTCGGGGCCGGCAATGCCGTCGAGGCGGTCTTCATCCCTGAAGACGATCGCGGCACCTTGTGCATTTCCAGCCAAGCCGGTTGCGCCGTCGGCTGCCGTTTCTGCTCGACCGGCCATCAGGGCTTCAGCCGCAACCTGAGCACCGCCGAGATCACGGCCCAGCTCTGGTTTGCCGAGCACAACCTGCGCAAACGCCTCAACACGACGGAGCGGGTGATCTCCAACGTCGTCATGATGGGCATGGGCGAGCCGCTGCAGAACTATGACCAGCTCGTGCCGGCGCTCAAGACCATGCTGGACGACCATGGCTATGGCCTGAGCCGGCGTCGCGTCACTGTGTCGACCTCCGGTGTCGTACCCATGATCGACCGGCTGCGCGAGGACTGCCCGGTGGCCATGGCCGTCAGCCTGCACGCGCCGACCGATCCGCTGCGCGACCAGCTCGTGCCGCTGAACAAGAAATACCCCATCGCCGAGTTGCTGGACGCCTGCAACCGCTACCTCGATAAGGCGCCACGCGACTTCATCACCTTCGAGTACTGCATGTTGCAGGAGGTGAACGACTCGCCGGAGCAGGCCCATGAGCTGGTCAGGCTGTTGAAGCACAAGGTCAACTGCAAGATCAACCTGATCCCCTTCAACCCCTTCCCGGCCTCGGGCCTCACGCGCAGCACGAATGCGCGCGTGCAGGCCTTTGCCGAGGTGCTGATCCAGGCCGGTATCGTGACGACCGTGCGCAAGACGCGCGGCGACGACATCGACGCCGCCTGCGGACAGCTGGCCGGCGAGGTGCAGGACCGCACCCGCGCGCATATCCGCATGGTCAGGGCACCCGTCACGGTGGCCAAATCCAACTGATGCCCCAAGCTGAGGATTTGATGAAGCGACTGTTGATCGTTCTGGCCACCGCCCTCCTTGCTGCCTGCGCCGGCACCACCGCGCCCAGCGCCGACCGCGAGATCAAGACCGACTCGGACCAGACCGACGGCGATCGCCGCGCCGCGATCCGGCTCGAACTGGCCCAGGGCTACTTCTCGCGCGGGCAGTTCAACACGGCCCTGGACGAGCTCAAGATGGCGCTCCAGCTCAAGCCCGACATGCGTGAAGCCGTCAACCTGCGCGGCCTCATCTACGCCGCCATGGGCGAGCACCAGCTCGCCGAGGAGGCTTTCCGCCGCGCGCTGGCCGTCTACCCCAACGATCCCGACACCCTGCACAACTACGGCTGGTTCATGTGTCAGCAGCAGCGCTGGCCGACGGCCGACTCGCTGTTCGACCAGGCCCTGGCCCAGTCCA
The DNA here is from genome assembly GCF_001425705.1 of Pelomonas sp. Root1217. Taxonomy (GTDB): domain Bacteria; phylum Pseudomonadota; class Gammaproteobacteria; order Burkholderiales; family Burkholderiaceae_C; genus Pelomonas. The sequence goes on from NZ_LMDC01000001.1 coordinate 607,019, forward strand.
CCTACCGCGCGCCGGCGCGCACCTTGCTCGCCAAGGGCGTCTGCGAGGCCCGTTCGGGCCGCATGCTGGTGGCCGAGAAGACGCTGGCGCGCGCCTTCGAGCTGGACCCGGGCAGCCCGGCCGTCGCCATGAATCTGTCCGATGTGCTGTTTCGCAACCGCGAGCTGGAGCGTGCCCGTTTCTACGTGAAGCGTGTCAACAGCCAGCCCGAGCAGGTCAATGCCCAGAGCCTGTGGCTGCAGTTGCGCATCGAGCGCAAGCTCGGCAACAGCGGCACGGTGGACGATCTGGCCATGCAGATGCGCCGCAAATACCCCCAGGCCCCCGAGACCCAGTCCCTGGACGCCGGTCGTTACGACGAATAAGCCGTGACTGCGGCGCACAGAAAAAACGAGACGATGGAATCCACCTCCGAGGGACTCGCCAGCCAGCCCGCCACCGCGGGTGCCTGGCTCAGGAGCGCGCGCCAGCAGCGAGGCCTGCACATCGCCGCTCTGGCGGTCATGCTCAAGGTGCCCCAGGCCAAGCTGGAGGCCCTGGAGGCCGACCGTTTCGACGAGCTGCCCGACGCCACCTTCGCCCGCGCCCTGGCCACGGCCATGTGTCGGGCGCTCAAGGTGGACCCGGCACCGGTGCTGGCGATGCTGCCGCGCACGCGCGATCGCGAGTTTGACGTGCGCCCCGGGCTCAACCAGCCCTTCCGTGAGCGCGGTGCCGGCCCCATCGATGGCGGCGTGCTGGGTCTGGCGGCGCGGCCCGTCGTCTGGGGGCCGGTGCTGCTGCTGGTCGTCGCGGCAGCCATCTACTGGGTCCCGGCCGGCTGGCTGCCCGAGCGTGGCGGCGTCACGGCAGCGCCAGCGGCCTCGGGCACCGTCGTCAATGCAGCGAGTGCGCCGGTCGTCGAGTTCGTGCCCGCGCCGGCGGCCTCGGAACCCGTAATGACGGCCACGACCGCGGCGCCCGAGCCCATCGCCTCCGCGCCGCTGCAGGTGCGTGACGTTGCACCGCCGCCCGCTGCCGTGCCGGCCTCCGCGCCGCCCGTGAAGACGACGCTCAGCGCCACGACCGGCAGCGCGCTGCGCGTGACGGCGACGGCCGACACCTGGATCGAAGTCGCCGACGCCAAGGGCCAGACGCTGCTGTCACGGGTGCTGCGCGCGGGCGAGCAGCAGGAATTCACGGCTGATGCGCCCTACAAGCTGCGCATCGGCAATGTGCGCGGCACCCAGGTCGAATGGCGTGGTGCCGCCGTTAACCTCGCGGCGCGCAGCAAGGACAACATCGCTCGACTGGAGTTGAATTGATGAGCGAATGGATCATTCCCGAAGCCGCCCCCGCGGCGCGCAAGAGTCGCCAGGCCCGCGTCGTCTGGGGCAGCCGTGTCGTCACCGTCGGCGGTGACGCCCCTGTGCGCGTGCAGTCCATGACCAACACCGACACGGTGGACGCCATCGGCACGGCCATCCAGGTCAAGGAGCTGGCGATTGCCGGCTCGGAGATGGTGCGCATCACCGTCAACACGCCCGAGGCGGCGGAGCAAGTGCCCTACATCCGCGAGCAGCTCGACCGCATGGGCATCGACGTGCCGCTGGTGGGCGACTTCCACTACAACGGCCACCGCCTGCTGACCGAGTTCCCAGCCATGGCGCAGGCCTTGTCCAAGTACCGCATCAACCCCGGCAACGTCGGCAAGGGCGACAAGAAAGACCGCCAGTTCGCCATGATGGTCGAGGCCGCGGCCAAGTACGACAAGGTCGTGCGCATCGGCGTCAACTGGGGCAGCCTGGACCAGGAGCTGCTCGCGCAGTTCATGGACGAGAACGCCAAGCGTGCCCAGCCCTGGGATGCCAAGCCGGTCATGTACCAGGCTCTCGTCGAATCGGCGCTGACGTCGGCTGCCTATGCCGCCGAGCTGGGTCTGAACCCCGACAACATCATCATCAGCTGCAAGGTCAGCGGCGTGCAGGACCTGATCTCGGTCTACCGCGAGCTGGCCCGCCGCTGCGACTACGCGCTGCACCTGGGCCTGACCGAAGCCGGCATGGGCACCAAGGGCACGGTCGCTTCCTCGGTCGCGCTGGGCATCCTGGCCCAGGAAGGCATCGGCGACACCATCCGCGTCAGCCTCACGCCCCAGCCGGGCGAGTCGCGCACCCAGGAAGTGGTCGTGGCGCTGGAGATCCTGCAGGCCCTGGGCCTGCGCCACTTCAACCCGAGCGTCACCGCCTGCCCGGGCTGCGGCCGCACGACCAGCACGACCTTCCAGGAACTGGCCAAGCAGATCGACGATTTCCTGCGCCTGCAGATGCCGGTCTGGCGCGACAAATACCCCGGCGTCGAGGAGATGAAGGTGGCCGTCATGGGCTGCATCGTCAACGGTCCCGGCGAGAGCAAGCATGCCGACATCGGCATCAGCCTGCCCGGCACCGGCGAGGCCCCGGCGGCGCCCGTCTTCATCGACGGCGAGAAGGCGCTGACCCTGCGCGGCGACAACATTGCGGCCGAGTTCCACGCGCTGGTCGAAAACTACATCGAGAAGCGCTTCGGCGCCACAGCAACTGCATGAGCAAGAAAATTCAGGCCGTGAAGGGGATGAACGACATCCTCCCGGCCGGCATAGATCGCACGGACAAGCTGCCGACTAGCCAGCGCTGGGCCTGGTTCGAGACCACGTTGCGCAGCGTGCTGTCGCGCTATGGCTACCAATACATGCTGACGCCTGTCGTTGAGCCCACGGCCCTGTTCGTGCGTGGCCTGGGCGAGGTCACTGACATTGTCGAGAAGGAGATGTACTCCTTCACCGACAGCATGAACGGCGACCAGCTGACGCTGCGCCCCGAGGCCACGGCCGGCATCGTGCGCGCGATGATCGAGCACAACGCCCTCTACAACGCGCCGCTGCGCCTGTGGACGATGGGGCCGATGTTCCGCCACGAGAAGCAGCAGAAGGGGCGCTACCGCCAGTTCTTCCAGCTCGACGTCGAGGCTCTGGGCTTCGCCGGCCCGGACGTGGACGCCGAGATCATCCTGATGGTGCGTCAGCTCTGGAAGGAGCTTGGCCTCGTCGAGGGCGAGCATGTGCGCCTGGAGCTGAACTCACTGGGCCAGCCCAATGAACGTGCGGCCCACCGCGCGGCGCTGATCGCCCACTTTGAAGCTCATGCCGACAAGCTGGACGAGGACGGTAGGAAGCGCCTGCACAGTAACCCCCTGCGCATCCTCGACAGCAAGAACCCAGCGATGCAGCCTGTCATTGAGGCCGCGCCCAAGCTGATGGACTTCCTAGGTGAGGAGACGCTGGCCCACTTCAATGCCGTGCGTGCCATCCTCGATGCCGTCGGCCTGGAATACCGTGTCAATACGCGCCTGGTGCGCGGCATGGACTACTACAACCTGACTGTCTTTGAATGGGTGACCGATCATCTCGGCTCTCAGGGCACAGTCTGTGGCGGTGGCCGCTACGACGGCCTGTTTGAGCAGCTCGGTGGCAAGGCCACGGCAGCGGTCGGTTTCGGCATGGGCATCGAGCGCGTGCTGCTACTCATTGATGCGCTGAACCTGCCGATGCCATCCATGGCGCCCGACGCCTACGCCATCTTGCCCGACGCTATGGCACTGCCGAAGGCCTTCCCGGTGCTGGAGGCGCTGCGCGCGGCCGGCGTGGCCGTGCAAATGCATGCCGGCGGCGGCAACTTCAAAGCCCAGTTCAAGAAGGCCGACGCCTCCGGCGCGCGCTTTGCCCTCGTCTTCGGCGCCGACGAACTGGCCCGTGGCGAGGTGAGCGTCAAGCCGCTGCGCGACGGTGGCGAACAGCTCAGCCGGCCGATCGCCGACGTGGCCTCCTGGGCCGCCGATCTCCTCCCCGCATAATCCCGGGCCTCCCGAGACCCTTTCCTGAAGTTTTCCCATGGCTGCCCATCTCGACCTCGAAGAACAAGAACAACTCGAACAACTCAAAGCGTTCTGGAAGCGCTGGGGCAACCTCATCACCTGGGTGCTGACCGCCGTCCTGGCCGCCTTTGCCGCCTGGCAAGGCTGGAACTGGTATCAGCGCGACCAAGCTGCCAAGGCCGCCGCGATGTACGACGAATTCGACCGCGCCCTGGCCGCCCAGGACGTCGACAAGGCCGCCATCGCCGCGGGCGATCTGAAAGCCCGTTACGGCGGCACCGGTTATGCGGCCCAGGCCGGCTTGCAGGTTGCCAAGCTGCAGCTCGACAAGGGCAAGGCGGACGACGCCAAGCAGAGCCTGACCTGGGTGGCCGAGCAGGGCGCCGAGGGCGGCCCCTACCGCGACGTGGCCCGCCTGCGCCTGGCCGGCCTGCAGCTCGATGCCAAGGCCTATGACGAAGCCGGCAAGACGCTGGATGCGATCAAGACGACCGATTTCGCTCCCCTGGTGGCTGACCGCCGTGGCGACCTGCTGCTGTTGCAGGACAAGCGCGACGCTGCCAAGGCCGAGTACCAGAAGGCCCTGGCTGGCCTGGAGAAGACCCAGGACTACCGCCGCATCGTCGAGGCCAAGCTGGCGACGCTGGGTGTGCCGACCGCCGTCGAAGCGACCGGAGCCGCGCAATGAGGCGGGTTGCCCTGATCTCGCTGTTGGCGGCTTCGCTGACCGGCTGCTCCACGATCAGCTCGACGTGGACCTCCTGGTTCGGCAGCGAGAAGGACAAGCCGGCTGCGCTGGAGACCCTGTCCGGCCCGGCCAGCGGCCGCATCATCTGGAGCGCCAGGGGCGACAACATCGGCTTCCCGCTCAGCATCGCGACGCCTGGTGACCGCTTCGTCGTGGCCAGCAGCGATGGCAGCGTGCGCGCGCTGGCCGCGGCCGATGGCCGCGAGCTTTGGCGCGGCGATGTGGGCGCCAAGCTGTCGGCCGGCATCGGCAGCGATGGCCGCTTTGCCGCTGTCGTCAACCGTGACAACGAACTGGTCGTGCTGGACAACGGCAAGGTGGCCTGGAAGAAGGCCCTGCCGACGCCCGTCGTCGCAGCGCCCTTGGTGGCTGGCGAGCGTGTCTTCACGTTGACCCTGGATCGCCAGGTGCTGGCCTTTGACGTTCTGGACGGCCGCAAGATCTGGGAACTGAAGCGCCCGGGCGAGCCGCTGACGCTGGCCAAGGCCGGCGTGTTGCTGGCCTACAAGGACACGCTGGTGGTCGGCCAAGGGCCGCGCCTGGCCGGTATCGACCCGGTCAAGGGCCAGTTGCGCTGGGAAGCCAGCGTGGCCACGCCGCGTGGCACGAACGAGGTCGAGCGCCTGGCCGACCTGGTCGGCCCGGCCGTGCGCCAGGGTGAGGTCATCTGCGCGCGCGCCTTCCAGTCCTCGGTGGGCTGCGTGAACGCCGAGCGCGGCAGCGCGCTGTGGAACCGCGTCGTCGGTGGCACCAACGGCATTGGCGCTGACGCCCAGGTCGTCGTCGCCGGTGACGCCTCCGACCGCCTGTCGGCCTGGAAGCTGGCCAACGGCGACCTCGCCTGGTCGGCGGACCAGTTCCAGCGCCGCAAGCTGTCCGAGCCCGTGGTGATGGCCAAGCAGGTGCTGATCGGCGACTTCGAGGGTCAGGTCCATCTGATCGACCGCGACACCGGCAAGACGCGCTCGCGCCTGGCCACCGACGGCTCGCCGGTCGTCACGATTGCAGTTCAGGGCGAAACGGCCCTGGTCGCGACCAAGAGCGGCGGCCTGTTCGCGATCACCGCCGAATGAAACCTGTCATTGCCCTGGTCGGCCGCCCCAATGTGGGCAAGTCGACGCTGTTCAACCGCCTGACGAAGTCGCGCGACGCCATCGTGGCCGACTTCGCCGGCCTGACGCGCGACCGCCACTACGGCGACGGCCGCCTGGGCGACCGCGAGTTCATCTGCATCGACACCGGCGGCTTCGAGCCCGACAGCAGCACCGGCATCGTCAAGGAGATGGCCAAGCAGACCAAGCAGGCCGTCGCTGAAGCCGACGCGGTCATCTTCGTCGTCGACATCCGCCTGGGGCTGTCGGCCCACGACAGCGACATCGCCCGCTACCTGCGCAGCGTCAACAAGCGCGTGCACCTGGCCGTCAACAAGGCCGAGGGCATGAGCGAGTCGCCGCTGCTGGCCGAGTTCCACGAGCTCGGCATGGGCGAGCCGCATCCGATCTCGTCGGCCCACGGCCAGGGCATCCGCAGCCTGCTGGACGCGGTGCTGGAGCCGTTCGAGGACACTAGCGAGGAATTCGGCGCCGGCCCGCAGCAGGATGGCGTCATCCGCCTGGCCGTGGCGGGCCGCCCCAACGTCGGCAAGAGCACGCTGATCAACACCTGGCTGGGCGAGGAGCGCCTCGTCGCCTTCGACATGCCGGGCACGACCCGTGACGCCATCGCGGTGGACTTCGAGCGCAACGGCCAGAAGTTCAAGCTCATCGACACGGCCGGCCTGCGCCGCAAGGGCAAGGTCTTCGAGGCGATCGAGAAGTTCTCGGTGGTGAAGACCTTGCAGGCGATTGCGGACGCCCACGTCGTACTGCTGCTGCTGGACGCGACGCAGGGCGTGACCGACCAGGACGCCCACATCGCCGGCTACATCCTCGACAGTGGCCGTGCTGTGGTGCTTGCCATCAACAAGTGGGACGCCGTCGACAGCTACCAGCGTGAGACGCTGCAGCGCCAGATCGAGCAGCGCCTGGCCTTCCTGAAGTTCGCGCCGATGCACAACATCTCGGCGCTGAAGCGCCAGGGCCTGTCGGCGGTCTGGAATTCGCTGGCCGACGCCTATGCCTCGGCCTACCGCAAGATGACCACGCCGGTGCTGACCCGCCTCATTCATGAAGCCGTGGAGCACCAGCAGCCCAAGCGCTCGGGGGTTTCGCGCCCCAAGATGCGCTATGCCCACCAGGGCGGCCAGAACCCGCCGATCGTCGTCATCCACGGCAATGCACTGGACGGCGTCACCGAGGTCTACAAGCGCTATCTGGAAGGCCGCATCCGCGCCCACTACAAGCTGGTCGGAACGCCGCTGAAGATCGAGCTGCGTTCTTCGAAGAATCCCTTCGACGAAAAGACCTAGCCTGACCTCTGGAGGGGCTAAGACGCTGTGTTAAGGTCTTACCCGTAGTCCCCACTCCCCCCGAATAACTCGGAGCATACCGATGAGCAACAAAGGCCAACTTTTGCAGGACCCCTTTTTGAACCTGCTCCGCAAAGAGCATGTGCCCGTTTCGATTTACCTCGTGAACGGCATCAAGCTCCAAGGCCACATCGAATCGTTTGACCAGTACGTCGTCCTGCTGCGCAACACCGTGACGCAGATGGTCTACAAGCACGCGATCTCGACCGTCGTGCCTGGCCGCGCGGTCAACTTCCACGCCGGCGACGCTCCCGCGGACGCCTGATACCCACCCCTTGTCCTCGACCTCTGCCCACGATGCGACGCCGCCCTCCGAGGCGGCGCGCGCCATTCTTGTGGGTGTCGATTTCGGTCGCCACCGCAACGCCCAGGGTTTTGACGAGAGCCTGGATGAACTGGCCCTGCTGGCGGAATCCGCCGGTGACACGCCCGTCGCCAAGGTCATCGCCCGCCGCCCGGCACCCGACGCAGCCCTGTTCGTCGGCTCCGGCAAGGCCGACGAGATCAAGCTGCTCGTGCTGGCCCACCAGGCCCACACGGTGCTGTTCGATCAGGCCATTTCGCCGGCCCAGCAGCGCAACCTGGAGCGAGTGCTTGGCGTGCCCGTTGCCGACCGCACCGCGCTGATCCTGGAAATCTTCGCCGCCCGCGCGCAGAGCCACGAGGGCAAGCTGCAGGTCGAGCTCGCACGGTTGCAATACCTGGCCACTCGCCTGGTGCGGCGCTGGAGCCACCTGGAGCGCCAGAGCGGTGGCATCGGCATGCGCGGCGGCCCTGGCGAGGCCCAGATCGAGCTGGACCGCCGCATGATCGACGAGCGGATCAAGAAGACCAAGGAACGCCTGAAGCAGGTGCAGCGCCAGCGCGGCACCCAGCGCAAGGCGCGCTCGCGCAATGGCGTCTTCAAGGTTTCTCTTGTTGGCTACACGAACGCGGGCAAGAGCACGCTGTTCAACGCGTTGACCAAGGCGCGCGCCTATGCCGCCAACCAGCTGTTCGCAACGCTGGACACGACGACGCGCTCCCTCTACCTCGAGCAGGCGGCGGCCAGCGTCTCGCTGTCCGACACCGTGGGCTTCATCCGCGACCTGCCACACAAGCTGGTCGAGGCCTTCCGCGCCACGCTGCAGGAGGCGGCCGATGCCGACCTGCTGCTGCATGTCGTCGACGCCGCCAGCCCGGTGCTGGAAGAGCAGATGGCCGAAGTCGAGCGCGTGCTGATCGAGATTGGCGCGGCCGACGTGCCGCAGATCCTGGTCTACAACAAGCAGGACCTGCTGCCCGACGACCAGCGCCCGCGCGAGTTCGTCGACGCCGTGCTGCGCGCCAACGGCAGCACCGAGCCGACGCCGCGCGTCTTCGTCAGCTCGCTGGCCGGCAGCGGCCTGGCGGAGTTGCGCCAGTTGATTGCGACGGCCATGCAGGTACAGCCCTTGATTCCCGACGAACGGGACCCACGTTTCGACGCTGATTCGTCGGATCCCGAAACTTCTTCCTCAGACCCCTCCCAGGCATGAGCAGCACTCCTCACACCACGCCCCGCAGCACCTGGGTCCAGCGTCTGATGACGCCGGTCGCCCGTGCCGCGGGCCGGTTGCTGAACAACGGCCGCAATGACGGCCCGCCCGACCTCGACGAGCTCTGGCGCGATTTCAATCGCAAGCTGTCCGGCATGTTTGGCGGCAAGTCCGGCGGGCCATCCGGCCCCAGCGGCTCCGGCGGCTCTCCCGACATGAAGGGCGCCGGTATTGGTCTGAGCCTCATCGCCGGCGTGGTCGTCCTGGGCTGGCTGGCCAGCGGCTTCTTCATCGTGCAGGAAGGCCAGCAGGGCGTCGTCACGTCCTTTGGCAAGTACAGCAAGACGGTCGAAGCCGGTTTCCAGTGGCGCCTGCCCTATCCCTTCCAGGCGCATGAGATCCAGCCGGTCTCGCAGCTGCGCCAGGTGGAGGTCGGCCGCAGTTCCGTCGTCGCCGCTACCGGGCTGCGTGACTCGTCCATGCTGACGCAGGACGAGAACATCGTCGACATCCGCTTCACCGTGCAGTTCACCATCCGCGACCTGCGCGACTTCCTGTTCGAGAACCGTGACCCCGAGCAGGCCGTCTTGCTGGCCGCCGAGTCGGCGGTGCGCGAGATCGTCGGCAAGAGCACGATGGATTCGGTCCTCTATGAGCAGCGTGACGCCATCGCCGCCGACCTGGTCAAGTCCATCCAGGTCCAGTTGGATCGCTTGAAGGCCGGCATCCAGGTCGTCAATGTCAATGTGCAGAGCGTGCAGCCGCCCGAGCAGGTGCAGGCGGCGTTCGACGACGTGCAGAAGGCCAACGCCAACCGCGAGCAGTTGAAGAACGAGGCCCAAGCCTACGCGAACGACAAGATCCCGAGTGCGCGAGGCGATGCCGCCCGGCTGCGCGAGCAGGCCGAGGGCTACAAGGCGCGTGTCATCGCGACGGCCGAGGGCGATGCAGCGCGCTTCAAGAGCGTGCTGACCGAGTACCAGAAGGCGCCCCAGGTCACGCGGGACCGCCTCTACATCGACGCGATGCAGCAGGTCTACACCAACGTCAGCAAGGTGATGGTGGACAGCAAGAGCGGCTCCAACCTGCTCTACCTGCCGCTGGACAAGCTGCTGCAGCAAGGCAGCACCGGCACCGTGACCGTGTCGGCGCCGCAGCCGACCACCGTGCCTGAGCCGCAGACGCTGCCCAATGCCAACGACCTGCGCAGCCGTGACAACCAGCGCAGCCGCGACGGCCGCTGATCGAGGACCATCCGAATGAACCGTATTGCCGCCATCGTCGCCGGCGCCATCGTCGTCCTGATGCTGCTGTCGTCGATGCTCTTCATCGTCGACCAGCGCCAGTTCGCCGTCATCTATGCGCTCGGCGAGATCAAGGAAGTCGTCACCGAGCCGGGCCTGAAGTTCAAGCTGCCGCCGCCGCTGCAAAACGTCGTGCTGCTGGACCGCCGCGTGCAGACGCTTGATAGCACCGAGTCGCGCCCGGTCTTCACCGCGGAGAAGAAGAGCCTGGTCATCGACTGGCTCATCAAGTGGCGCGTCGCCGAGCCGCGCCAGTTCATCCGCAACAGCGGCGCTGACATGCGCAACGTCGAGAACCGCCTGGTGCCCGTCGTGCAGGCCGCATTCAACGATGAAGTGACCAAGCGCACCGTCCTCGCCGTGCTGGCCACCGAGCGCGAGAAGATCATGCAGGATGTGCGCAAGCGCCTGGCCGATGAAGCCAAGCAATTCGGCATCGAGGTCGTTGACGTGCGCATCAAGCGTGTGGACTTCGCGGCCAGCATCACCGAGTCGGTCTACCGCCGCATGGATTCCGAGCGCAAGCGCGTGGCCGCCGAGGCCAGATCCACCGGTGCCGCCGAGGGCGAGCAGATCAAGGCTGACGCCGATCGCCAGCGCGAGATCATCGTCGCCGAGGCCTTCCGTGACGCCCAGCTCATCAAGGGCGAGGGCGACGCCAAGGCCTCGGCCTTGTACGCCGAAGCCTTTGGCCGTGATCCCCAATTCGCCCAGTTCTACCGCTCGCTGGAGGCTTACCGCGCCAGCTTCACCAGGAAGAGCGACGTGATGGTGGTCGATCCCTCCAGCGACTTCTTCAAGGCCATGCGCGGCTCCGGCGCTGCGGCCGCCGCTGCACCGGCGCGCAAGTGAACGAACTCCTCACCGCGCTCGCGCTGGTGATGGTCATCGAGGGGTTGATGCCCCTGCTCAGCCCGGCGCGCTGGCGCGAGGTTTTCAGTCGCATCCTGGCGATGAGCGATGGGCAGATTCGTTTCATCGGCCTGGCCAGCATCCTGATGGGCGTGATCGGACTGTTCTGGTTGCGCTGATCTGAAGGCTGGGCCCGGGAGGCACCGGTAGAATGCCGTTTTTAACCGCCTGCCTTCGCCCATGTCCTCTGCTTGGCTGCTGCCCGAGCACATCGCCGATGTCCTGCCTTCGCAGGCGCGCCGCATCGAAGAGCTGCGTAGAGAACTGCTCGACATGGCCCGCAGCTACGGCTGCGAGCTCGTCATTCCGCCGCTGCTGGAGCATCTGGACTCGCTGCTTTCCGGCACGGGCAGTGGCTCAGATATCAAGCTCTTCAAGCTGGTTGACCAGCTTTCCGGCCGATCGCTCGGCCTGCGCGCCGATACGACGCCGCAGGTCGCGCGCATCGACGCCCACCTGCTGAACCGCCAGGGCGTCACCCGCCTGTGCTACTGCGGGCCCATCGCACACACGCGACCGGATGGCCTCAATACCAGCCGTGAGCCGCTGCAGTTCGGCGTCGAGATCTACGGTCATGCCGGCCTGGAGGCCGACCTCGAAGTGCATGAACTGGCCTTGGACGCGCTGCGCCGCGCCGGCTTGAGCGATGTGATGCTGGATCTCGGCGACGCACGCTTGCTGCAAGGCGTGCTGGACGGCATCAAGCTGGCGCCAGAGACGCTGGAAGCGCTGACGGCGGCACTGGCCGCCAAGGACCTCTCCGCACTGGCCGCGCTGAGCGCTGGCATGCCGGCCGTCACACGCGACGCTTTGCTGGCGCTGCCCAGCCTGTTTGGTGGCCGGGAAGTGCTGGCCGAGGCCGCGCGCCGCCTGCCCGACCACCCGCTCGTCAAGGCGGCCCTGGCCGACCTGGACTGGCTGGCCGGCCATCTTGCCGCCGTCCACCCCGAGGTGTCGCTGGGCTTTGACCTGGCCGACCTGCAGGGCTATGCCTACTACACCGGCATCCGCTTCGCGGCCTATGCCTCGGGCTGCTCCGACGCCGTGCTGCGTGGCGGGCGCTATGACGAGGTCGGCGCCGCCTTCGGCCGCCGCCGCCCGGCCGTCGGCTTCAGCCTGGACCTGAAGACGCTGGTGACACTCGCACCGGCCTCGCCGCTGCGCGCCGCCGTGCGTGCCCCGTGGGGCGACGATGCCTCACTGCGCCAGGCCGTGCGCGCCTTGCGCGAGCAGGGCGAGACGGTGGTCTGCATGCTGCCCGGGCATGAGCACGAGGCCGATGAATTCGACTGTGACCGCGAACTGGTTCGCGAGCACACTGACTGGGTTGTCCGGGCGCTTTGAGCGCCGGCGGCCCTTCCCAATCCAAAGCTAGCAGGCAATCAAGATGCAGAGCCAAACCGCGCGTGGACGCAATGTGGTCGTCGTCGGCACCCAGTGGGGTGACGAGGGCAAGGGCAAGGTCGTGGACTGGATGACGGATCACGCCCAGGGCGTGGTGCGCTTCCAGGGCGGCCACAACGCAGGCCACACGCTGGTCATCAAGGGCGTGAAGACGGCGCTGCAGTTGATTCCGAGCGGCATCATGCGCGACGGCGTGGCCTGCTACATCGGCAACGGCGTCGTCGTTGACCCGACCCATCTGCTGACCGAGATCGAGCGCCTGGAAGCGGCCGGCGTCGAGGTGCGTTCGCGCCTGTTCATCAGCGAGTCCTGCCCGCTGATCCTGCCCTTCCACGTGGCCGTGGACAAAGCGCGCGAACAACTGCGCGAGACCAGCGGCAGCGGCAAGATCGGCACGACCGGCAAGGGCATCGGCCCGGCCTACGAGGACAAGGTCGCACGCCGCGCGCTGCGCGCCCAGGACCTGAAGCACCCCGAGCGCTTCGCCAAGAAGCTGCGCGAGCTGCTGGAGCTGCACAACTTCGCGCTGCGTGGCTATCTGCACGGCGAAGAGCTGGCCTTCGAGCCCATCTTCGAGCAGGCGATGAAGATGGCCGAGGCCATCAAACCCATGCTGGCCGACGTCGGCTACATGATCCACAAGGCCAGCAAGGCGGGCGCCAACATCCTGTTCGAAGGCGCCCAGGGCACGCTGCTGGACATCGACCACGGCACCTATCCTTACGTGACGTCCAGCAACTGCGTGGCGGGCAACGCTGCCGCCGGTGCCGGCGTGGGGCCGCAGATGCTGCACTACATGCTGGGCATCACCAAGGCCTACACGACGCGCGTCGGCTCGGGCCCCTTCCCGACCGAGCTCGACTGGGAAGAGCCCGGCACGGTGGGCTACCACCTGTCCACCGTCGGACAGGAGCGCGGCACCGTCACCGGCCGTGCGCGCCGCTGCGGCTGGCTGGATGCCGCTGCGTTGAAGCGCTCCATCATCATCAACGGCATCACCGGCCTGTGCCTGACCAAGCTCGACGTGCTGGATGGCCTGACCGAGATCAAGATGTGCGTCGGCTATGAGCTCGACGGCCGCACGCTGGACATCCTGCCGCTGGATGCCGACGAGATCGAGGCCTGCACGCCGGTCTTCGAGACCTTCCCGGGCTGGACCGAGACGACCTTCGGCGTCACCGCCTGGGACAAGCTGCCGGCCAATGCGCGCAGCTATCTGAAGCGCGTCGAAGAGGTCATCGGCGCGCCCATCGACATGGTCTCGACCGGCCCCGACCGCGAGCACACCATCGTGCTGCGCCACCCCTATTCGTCCTGAAATCGCCTGACACTTCAAACCTATTCGACGGAGACCCCGCCATCATGCTGACCGACGACGGCAAACACCTCTACGTGTCCTGGGACGAGTACCACCTGCTGACCGAGCGCCTGGCGCTCAAGGTGCACGCTTCGGGCTGGCAGTTCGACCAGATCCTCTGCCTGGCCCGCGGCGGCATGCGACCGGGTGATGTGCTGTCGCGCGTCTTCGACAAGCCCCTGGGCATCATGTCGACCAGTTCCTACCGGGCCGAGGCCGGCACCATCCAGGGCCGGCTGGACATGGCCAAGTACATCACCATGCCCAAGGGTGAACTGGCGGGCCGCGTGCTGCTGGTGGACGATCTGGCCGACTCGGGCGTCACGCTGAAGGCCGTGGTGGAGCGCCTGCGCGGCATGCCGTCCATCACCGAGTTGCGTTCGGCGGTCATCTGGACCAAGAAGGTTTCTGCCTACACGCCGGACTACTACTGCGAGATGCTGGAGACCTCGCCATGGATCCATCAGCCGTTCGAGGAATACGACGGCATGGGGCCGGAGCTGCTGGCGAAGAAGTTTGCTGTTTGAGGCAGCGCTGGGTGAGCGGCACGATGCGAAGCTCGATTTGTGCCACCACTCGACGAAGCACCCATCGAGGGCGCATCGTCGGGGACTCGGTCACCTCCGGCGACTCCGGCGGCCGGCAATGCGCTTGCAAGCGCATTGCCTTCACCGAGGCGTCGGCCAAGCCGCAGGGCTTGGCCTCGGTCCTCGGCGGCACGCCCTTCGAGTCCTCTCCTGGGCACCAAAGCAAAAAGGCCGATGCTTTCGCATCGGCCTTTTTGCTTTGTTTGGTGCCCAGGAGAGGACTCGAACCTCCACGGAGTTACCCGCTAGTACCTGAAACTAGTGCGTCTACCAATTCCGCCACCTGGGCAAGGCGCTTGAACCTTTTGCAAGGCTTAAGCTGTCTCAGGAAAACCGAGATCGTATCATCAAAAACTTGAAGAACACAAACACATCGCCTACGGGCGACAGCGCAGGCCTGCTCGGCGAGGTCGAAGGCGTGCTGCAGGGCCACCGGGACGGGCATGGTTTCCTGATCCCCGATGATGGTTCCTCGGACATCTATCTGTCTTCGCAGGAAACCCATGCTGTCATGCATGGCGACCGCCTTCGCGTGCGGGTGATGCGCTTCGACAAGCGTGGCCGCCCCGAAGGCAAGGTGCTGGAGATCCTCGAGCGCAAGAAGCGTCCGTTGATCGGCCGCCTGCTGCTGGAATCCGGCATCTGGCTCGTTGCGCCCGAGGACCGGCGCATGGGCCAGGACATCCTGATCCCCAAGAACGGCATCGCCAATGCGACCGCAGGGCAGGTTGTCGCTGTCGAGCTGACCGAGCCGCCATCGCTGTACTCGCAACCCGTCGGTCGGGTCGTCGAAGTGCTCGGCGAAATCGACGATCCCGGCATGGAGATCGAGATCGCAGTGCGCAAGTACGACGTGCCGCATCGCTTCAGCCCCGACACGTTGACGCAGAGCGCCAAGCTGCCCGAGAAGTTGCGCGCCGCCGACCTCAAGCACCGCATCGACCTGCGCGACGTGCCCCTGGTCACCATCGATGGCGAGGACGCGCGCGACTTTGACGATGCCGTCTACTGCGAGCCCTTCAAACAGGGCCGCGGCAAGAAGGCCATCGAAGGCTGGCGCCTGCTGGTGGCCATTGCCGACGTGTCGCATTACGTGAAGCCTGGCGAACCGCTGGACGCTGACGCCTACGAGCGTGCGACTTCCGTGTACTTTCCGCGCCGCGTCATCCCGATGCTGCCGGAGAAGCTGTCCAACGGCCTTTGCTCGCTGAACCCGTATGAAGACCGGCTCAGCATGGTCTGCGACATGCTCGTGTCAAGCGACGGCACGGTCGCGGCCTACCAGTTCTACCCGGCAGTGATCTGCTCGCACGCGCGCTTCACCTACACCGAGGTCGCGGCCATCCTAGCCAACACCCACGGCCCCGAGGCTGCCAAGCGCCGTGATCTGGTGCCGCATCTGCTGCATCTGCATGAGGTCTACCGCGCGCTGCTGGCCGAGCGCCATCGTCGCGGCGCCATCGACTTCGAGACCACCGAGACGCAGATCGTCTGCGACGACAACGGCCGCATCGAGAAGATCATCCCGCGCACGCGCAATGACGCGCACCGGTTGATCGAAGAGGCGATGCTGGCGGCCAACACCTGCTCGGCCGACTTCATCCAGTCGTCCAAGCACCATTCGCTCTTCCGTGTGCACGAAGGGCCCACGCCCGAAAAGCGCCAGACGCTGCAGGCCTATCTTCGCTCGCTGGGCATCGGCATGGGGATTTCGGACGACCCGACGCCGCGTGAATTCCAGGCGATCGCCCAGGCGACCAAAGACAGGCCCGACGCCCAGCAGATCCACACGATGCTGCTGCGCTCCATGCAGCAGGCCATCTACACCGGCACGAACTCGGGCCACTTTGGCCTGGCCTATCCGGCCTACACCCACTTCACGAGCCCGATCCGGCGCTATCCCGACCTGTTGGTCCATCGGGTCATCAAATGCCTGCTGGGTAACAAGCGGTACGCGCTTGACCCAGCCAAGATGAACGTGCCGCAGGCGCCCAAGCGCCCCGGCCGGCCGCCGCCGCCCAACCCGGCCGATGCGCGCAACGAGGCCGAGCGCTGGGAAGTCGTCGGTGCGCATTGCAGTGCCAACGAGCGCCGCGCTGATGAGGCCAGCCGTGATGTCGAGGCCTGGCTGAAATGCCGCTATATGCGCGACCGCCTCGGCGAGGTGTTCGCGGGCACGGTGTCGGCTGTCACGAGCTTTGGCCTTTTCGTGCAACTGGACGAGCTCTACGTCGAAGGATTGGTGCACATCACCGAACTGGGCGGTGAGTACTACCGCTTCGACGAAGTACGCCAGGAGCTTCGCGGCGAGCGCACCGGCATCCGCTACGCGACCGGCGCGCGCGTGCAGGTGCAGGTCAGCCGTGTGGATCTGGACGGGCGCCGCATTGACTTCCGCCTCGTGCGCGATGACGACGAGGCACGCGCGTTGCGCAATGCTTCGGGTCGGCCTGCCGGCAAGTCTTCAGCCAAACCCACCGCCAGGCCGCCGGCCAAGAAGCGAGTGCCCAAAACGGCCGTCGAGACGCTCGAAGAAGTGCGACAGACCGACCGCGATGTAAGGAAGAGCCGCAAGGAAGTCATCACGTCTTTGCACCCCGTCAAGGCCGCCCAGCAGGCCGCCAAGCGGCAGGCCAGCAAGGCGTCAAAGAAGACGGCCACCAAGGCGGCGCCGCGCAAACGGCGTTGAGGGCTATCGGCGCTGCGCAGCGAGGCGTTCGATGAGATCGGCCGCGCGCAGCACGCCGCCCGCTTCGCCAGCGCGGCCGTGATGATCCACGCCGGCGCAGGCGATCTCGTGGGCGCCGGCGCTGCATTGCTGGGCCCACAGGCCGCCCAACCAGCCGGCCAATACGTCGCCGCTGCCGGCGGTGGCCAGCGCCGGGCCGCCGCTGCCGCAAATCGCCATGCGTTCGGCCGGTGAGGCGATGATGCTGCCCGAGCCCTTGAGGACGACGGTGCAGCCCAGCTGAAGGGCCAGTTCCTGCGCTGCGGCGAGACGGTCCCTCTGAACGGCGGCGGTGCTGCGGTTCAGAAGGCGGGCCGCTTCGAGAGGATGCGGTGTGAGCAGCGTGGTGCCTGCAGGTCGTGCGCGAGCGAGGGCCTGGAGGGAGGCGTCAGCGGCGATGACGTTCAGCGCATCGGCATCGATGACGACGCGTGGCAGCGTCTGCAGCAGTGAGGGCAGGCAGGGAGCCATGGCGTCGCCGGCGCCGCAGCCGACGACACCGACCGCCCCGGGCACCTCCATGAGCCGGCCGCGCATCAGCTCCGGGCGGACGGGGTCGGCCACTTCCCCGGGGCCCAGGCCGAGCAGGTCCACATAGACCCGCCCCGCACCACTGGCCAGAGCCGCGCCGGCGGCCAGCCGGGCGGCGCCCTGCATGCCAGGTGCTCCGCCCACGACCAGCACCTGGCCGTGGCTGCCTTTGTGACTGGTCGGGCTGCGATGCGGGACGGCGCCCGGGCCGAGCAGGTTGGCCGTGGGCGGCTCGTCAGGCGCAATGCCAAGGTCGTCGAACCAGATCCGTCCCGCGTGCGCGCGTCCCTCGCCGGTGAAGAGGCCGGGCTTGAGCGTCAGCAGCGTCAGCGTGTGATCGGCATGCACAGCGCGCTCTCCGGCGGGTTGGCCGGTGTCCGCGAGCAGGCCGCTGGGCAGGTCAACGGCCAAGACGGGCGCGCCGCAATGGGCCATGGCAATGATGGGTGTCAGCAGCTCGGGTGAGGGCGCGCGATTCAGGCCCAGGCCGAGCAATGCGTCGATGACAAGGGAAGGACGCTGCGGTGCGTCGTGGCTCACATGGACCGGAACGCCCACCTCGGCAAGCCGCCGAGCAGCGACATGGCCGTCGCCGCCGTTGTTGCCCGGGCCGCAGGCCACCCACACCGGGCCGGCGCCTTGGCGCAGCACCAGGGCAAGTTTGGCGACGGCCAGCCCTGCGCGTTCCATCAGGTCGGGCGAGCGAGTGAGCGCGCGCGCCTCGATGCGCCGGCTGGCGGCGACGTCGAACAGCGGCAGCGTGGAGGTTGTGGGCAGCACGGGATGCATGCCCATGAGCTTAGGCCAGTCGTTGCGGCCCGAGTGCGGCAATGTCCAGCGCGGGTGCCTGCCCGGCGATCTGCTGGGCGAGGATCTGGGCGCTGCCACAGGCCAGGCCCCAGCCGAGGCCGCCCGGCGAGATGTTGAGCCACAAGCCCACGCGGCCACTGCTGCCAAGCACGGGCAGTCCGTCTGCCGACAACGCGCGGCGGCTCTGGCCCTGTTGCACTTGCTGGTGCAGCACCGAGCCAGGGAACCAGTGTTGCAGGCCGCGGTGCAGGGCTTCGAAGTCCGGGGGCACTCGGGTTCGGACGCCGGTGACGGTCAAGCCACCGGTCACGCGTACGCGCTGGCCGGTGCGGGCAATGGCCAAGCCCAGCGTCGGGTCAATCCAGCCGGCCTTGGGGCCCAGGTCGGGGTGGGCCTCGAGCAACCGCAGCGGTGCCGTGACCGAGGTTTCGTGTTGTGCCGCCAGGGGCAGTCGCTGGCCCGACAACGTGGCGGCGTCCAGGCCGTTGCACAGCACCACAGCGTCGAAGCGTTCTTCCTGAGCGCCGTGCAGCTGCGGCAGGGTGTCGCCTGCCTCGCGCTCGGTGCCGCGGATAGGCGCTTCCAGCGGCGGTGTGTATTCGTGGCGCAGCACCAGGCCGGGGCCGTCGGTGGCGATGGCACGCACGGTGGTGTGGAAGCGAAACCCTGCGCCCAGGCGCTGGGCCTGCAGGCGCAGTTGCTGGGCGAAGAGGCGCGGATTGCCGGCGCCGCCGCGGGCGAAGGCCAGCGCTGCGGCGAGCGGGGCGTCGGCGTTCAGGCCGGGCTCGCGAAGCCGGGCCTCGCCGGCCTCGATGAGGTCGACCTGCAGACCCAAGGCCTTCCAACCCTCCAGGCGGGCCCGGGCGGTTGCGATGCGCTTGGCGTCAGTCAGCGCGACGAGAAGGCCATCGGTTGCTTCATCGTCCAGGCCCAATTCTCGGCGCAGCTCGGCGGTGCGGGCCAGCCCCAGCTGACTCAGAGCAACGAGTTGGCCTGCGGCGTCGCCTTTACTGCGCCCTGCACGCCAGCGGCGCAATCGAAAGGCCAGAGGGACCGCAGATGTGGCGTCCGCCAAGTTGGGTACAAATGGCGAGAGCAGGGCGCTGCTGGCGAAGCTGGCCTGTTCGGCGACGCTACCGCCGCGCTCGAAGACCTGCACTTGGCAGCCTAGGACTGCCAATTCGTAGGCCGTCGTCACCCCGGCCAGGCCGGCACCGACCACCGCGACGCGGCGGGTCAAGCGCACACCTGGAGGGAAGCCCCGGCGGGCAAGCTTGCGGCCGCTGCAAAGCGGCGTCGGCTGGGAAGGGCCATGGCTTGTGTATACTCTGCGGGTTTTGCCGGAGGTGCTGCGCTGTTTTGAGCGTTGCAAGACTCGGCAGAACGGTTGTGAGGGTGTTGTGGCTGAACTTCTCGGTCGCCACCGTCGCAACAAATCGCAAACCGGCCACTCAAAGGTGTTGTAGTTTGCGGCCTGGATTTCGCTTGAGAAACAAGCGTTTCCAGATGCTGCAACGCAATTCGGGCCGGATTTTAGACACAACCTTCGGAGTAAGACCCCATGTCTGTCACGATGCGCGAGATGCTGGAAGCCGGCGTCCATTTCGGCCACCAAACCCGCTTCTGGAATCCCAAGATGGCCCCGTATATCTACGGCCATCGCAACAAGATCCACATCATCAACCTCGAGAAGACGCTGCCCGCGTTCAACGATGCGATGAAGTTCGTCCGCTCGCTGGCTGCCAAGCGCGGCACGATTCTGATGATCGGCACCAAGCGCCAGGCCCGCGAAGTCGTCGCCTCGGAAGCCCAGCGCGCCGGCATGCCCTACGTCGACTCGCGTTGGCTCGGCGGCATGATGACCAACTTCAAGACGGTCAAGACCTCCCTCAAGAACCTGAAGGACATGCAGGCCCAGATTGACGCC
Organism: Pelomonas sp. Root1217; assembly: GCF_001425705.1. Classification (GTDB taxonomy): domain Bacteria; phylum Pseudomonadota; class Gammaproteobacteria; order Burkholderiales; family Burkholderiaceae_C; genus Pelomonas. The sequence goes on from NZ_LMDC01000001.1 coordinate 627,202, forward strand.
GGCACCCAGCCTGCGATCAAGAAGGAAGCCCTGATGTTCCAGCGCGACATCGCCAAGCTCGAGAAGAACATCGGCGGCATCCAGGACATGACCGCGCTGCCGGACGCCATCTTCGTCATCGACGTCGGCTATCACAAGATTGCTGTTGCCGAAGCCAAGAAGCTCGGCATTCCCGTCATTGGCGTGGTGGACACCAACCACTCGCCCATCGGCATCGACTACGTCATCCCCGGCAACGACGACTCGGCCAAGGCCGTGGCGCTGTACGCCCGCGCCGTCGCTGACGCCGTGCTGGAAGGCAAGGCCAACGCCACGAACGAAGTGCTGGCTGCGGTTGCCCCGGCCGGCGACGAGTTCGTCGAGGTCTCCGAAGAGGCTTAAAGCCCTTCCGCCCTGCATTTGAAAGGGGCCGCGAGGCCCCTTTTGCCAACCGAAATCTGGAGAAGAGAAATGGCTGCTATCACCGCAAGCATGGTGGGCGAACTGCGTGCCCGCACCGACGCCCCGATGATGGAGTGCAAGAAGGCGCTGACCGAAGCGGAAGGCGATCTGGCCCGCGCTGAAGAGATTCTGCGCGTCAAGCTGGGCAACAAAGCCGGCAAGGCCGCCTCGCGCATCACCGCCGAAGGCATCGTCGCCTCGGCCGTGGTCGGCGGCAACGGCGCGCTGATCGAAGTCAACTGCGAAACCGACTTCGTTTCCAAGAACGACGCCTTCCTGGCCTTCGTGAACGCCCTGGCCGGCCTGGTCGCCGAAACGAACCCGGCCGACGTGGCTGCGCTGTCGGCACTGCCGCTGTCCCAGGAAGGCTTCGGCCCGACGGTGGAAGACGTGCGCAAGGGCCTGATCGGCAAGATCGGCGAGAACATGACGATCCGCCGCTTCCAGCGCTACAGCGGCTCCAAGCTGGCCTCCTACCTGCATGGCACCCGCATCGGCGTGATGGTCGAGTTCGAAGGTGACGACGTCGCCGCCAAGGACGTTGCCATGCACGTGGCCGCGATGAAGCCGGCTGCGCTGTCCAGCGCCGAAGTCTCGGCCGACCTGGTTGAGAAGGAGCGCCGCATTGCCACCGAGAAGGCTGCCGAATCCGGCAAGCCGGCCGACATCGTCGCCAAGATGGTCGAAGGCTCGGTGCAGAAGTTCCTGAAGGAAGTCAGCCTGCTCGACCAGGTCTTTGTGAAGGCTGCTGATGGCAAGCAGACCGTCGCGGCCTACCTGAAATCGGCCAACACCACGGTCAAGGGCTTCACGCTCTACGTCGTCGGCGAAGGCATCGAGAAGAAGGTCGACGACTTCGCTGCCGAAGTGGCTGCCCAGGTGGCAGCTGCAAAGGGTCAGTAAAGACGCTTGCGAAATCGTACGAAATGAAGGGGCGCCAAGTTGGCGCCCTTTAAACTTGCGGCCCACCATAGGCCCCCCAAACCTGAGGACACCATGCCCGCGTACAAGCGCATTCTGCTCAAACTCTCCGGCGAAGCCCTGATGGGAGACGACGCCTACGGCATCAATCGCGCGACCATCGTCCGCATGGTGCAGGAAATCCGCGAAGTGACGCAGATGGGCATCGAAGTCGCCGTCGTCATCGGCGGCGGCAACATCTTCCGCGGCGTGGCCGGCGGCTCGGTCGGCATGGACCGCGCAACCGCCGACTACATGGGCATGCTCGCCACGGTCATGAACTCGCTGGCGCTGGCCGACACCATGCGCCAGGAAGGCATGACCGCCCGCGTCATGTCTGCCATCGCCATCGAGCAGGTCGTCGAGCCCTATGTGCGCCCGAAGGCGCTGCAATACCTCGAAGAGGGCAAGGTCGTCGTCTTTGCTGCCGGTACCGGCAACCCTTTCTTCACGACCGACACGGCTGCGGCGCTGCGTGGCGCCGAGATCGGCGCCGAGATCGTGCTGAAGGCCACCAAGGTCGACGGTGTCTATTCGGCCGACCCCAAGAAGGACCCGACCGCCACGCGCTATGCGCGCATCAGCTTCGACGAGGTCATCGCGCGCAATCTGCAGGTCATGGACGGCGCCGCCTTTGCGCTGTGCCGCGACCAGAAGCTGCCGATCAAGGTCTTCAGCATCTTCAAGCCCGGCGCATTGCGTCGCGTGGTGCAGGGCGAGGACGAAGGCACGTTGGTGCACGTCTAATCATTCTCACGAGAGACAGATCATGAGCATTGCCGACATCAAGAAGAACGCCGAGGCCAAGATGGCCAAGTCGGTCGAATCCCTGAAGAACGACCTGCACAAGATCCGCACGGGCCGCGCCCACCCGGGCATCCTCGACCAGGTCAGCGTCGACTACTACGGCGCCATGGTGCCAATCTCGCAGGTGGCCAACGTCACGCTGCTGGACGCGCGCACCATCTCTGTCCAACCCTGGGAAAAGGGCATGGGCGCCAAGATCGAGAAGGCCATCCGCGAGAGCGACCTGGGCCTGAACCCGTCCAGCCAGGGCGACCTGATTCGCGTGCCGATGCCGCCGCTGACCGAAGAGCGCCGCCGTGATCTGACCAAGGTGGTGCGCAATGCCGGGGAAGACGCGAAGATCGCCGTGCGTAATCTGCGCCGTGACGCCAACGAGCATGCCAAGAAGATGCTCAAGGACAAGGAAATCGGCGAGGACGACGAGCGCCGCAGCCTCGATGAAGTGCAAAAGCTCACCGACCGGGTGATCTCGGAGATCGATAAGCTGATCTCGGGCAAGGAAGCCGAGATCCTGGCGGTTTGAGCGCTGTTCTGATGGCGCAAGATCGCCCGGCGCCACCGCGCCATGTGGCCATCGTCATGGATGGCAATGGCCGCTGGGCCAAGAAGCGCTTCCTGCCGCGCTTCTTCGGCCACAAGGCGGGCGTGGACAGTCTCGTCAAGATCGTCCAGGCCTGCATTGACCGCGACATCGAGTTCGTCACGGTGTTCGCCTTTTCCAGCGAGAACTGGAAGCGGCCCAGCGACGAGGTCTCGGGCCTGATGGGCCTGGTGCTGGCTGCGGTGAGCCGCTACCTGGCCAAGATGGGCGCGATGGGCGTGCGCATCCGCATCGTCGGCGACCGTGACACCGTGTCCGACAAGCTGCGCAACGCCTGGAACGAGGCCGAGACCAGCACGCTGCACAACACCAAGCTGACGCTCAACGTCGCCTTCAACTACGGCGGCCGCTGGGACATCGTGCAGGCCTGCAAGGCCGCGATCAAGGCCGGCGTAAAGCCTGACGAATTGACCGAGGCCAAGCTGTCGGAGTTCATGGCCATGAGCTATGCGCCCGACCCCGACCTCTTCATCCGCACCGGTGGCGAGGTGCGCATCAGCAACTTCCTGCTCTGGCAGGCGGCGTATACCGAATTCGTGTTCTCGGACTGCCTGTGGCCCGAGTTCGGCGAGCGGGAACTGGACGCGGCCATCGCGGCCTTCCACGAACGCGATCGCCGCTTCGGCGGCGTCAAAGAGGCGCCTGCCTCGGCCTGAGCCCGCCATGTTGAAAACCCGCGTCATCACCGCCGTCGTGCTGCTGGCCGTCCTGCTGCCGGTGCTCTTCCAGGCTTCGCCCTGGCCCTTTGCCTGGGTCACGGTCGTCATGATGGGCGCGGCCGGCTGGGAGTGGACGCGGCTCAACGGCCTGCCCGGCACCGGTGCGATCGCGGGCGGTGTGGCGCTGGCGCTGGCCTGCGTATGGACGCTGCTGCTCGGTGGCCTGAACGCGCCGCCGGCCTGGATCTGGTCGCTGGCCAGCCTCCTGTGGGTGCTGGGCGGCGCCTATGCCTTGCGCACTGGCCCGAGTGGCTGGCCGCGCATCGCGCGCGGCGCGCGGCTGGCCCTGGGCGCGGTGCTGCTGTGGGGCGCGTGGCTGGCCATCGTGCAAGCCAAGGTGCATGGCATCAACTTCATCCTGTCGGTATTCTGCCTCGTGTGGATGGCCGACATCGCCGCCTATTTCGGTGGCCGTGCCTTCGGCAAGCGCAAGCTGGCGCCCAGCATCAGCCCGGGCAAGAGCTGGGAGGGCGTCTGGAGCGGCCTGGCCGGCGTCATTCTGCTCGGCTTTGTCTGGGTGCATGTCATCGACGTGAAGCTGGCCGTGGATTCGCCCAGCCTCTACACGCTGCTGGTCCAGCGCCACGGCTGGGTATCCTTGCTGGCGCTCGTCTTCCTCGGCGCAATGAGTGTCGTCGGCGATCTGTTCGAATCCCTCGTCAAGCGCGCCACCGGCGCCAAGGACAGCAGCAACCTGCTGCCGGGCCATGGCGGGGTGCTGGACCGTATCGACGCGCTGCTTCCGGTCTTCCCTCTGGCGCTTGCCTTGATCAGCCTATGAACCGCCGCCAGCGCGTCTGCATCCTCGGCTCGACCGGCTCAATCGGCGTCAACACGCTGGACGTCATCACCCGCCATCCCGAGCGCTACGAAGTCGTCGCGCTGAGTGCGATGAGCCGAGTTGACGAACTGCTCGCCCAATGCCTGGTGTGGAAGCCGCGCTTTGCCGTCATGCCCGAGCGCGACGCTGCTGGCCGCCTGCGTGAGCGCCTGCGTGAAGCCGGCAGCCGCACCGAGGTGCTGGACGGCGCTCAGGCGTTGGCCGACATTGCCGCCCATCCCGAAGTTGACACCGTGATGGCTGCCATCGTCGGCGCCGCCGGCCTCGCGCCGGCCATCGCCGCGGCCCGCGCCGGCAAGCGCCTGCTGCTGGCCAACAAGGAGGCCATCGTCGTCGGCGGGGCCCTCTTCATGCAGGCGGTGGAAGAGGGCGGAGCCACGCTGCTGCCCATCGACAGCGAGCATTCGGCCATTTTCCAGTGCCTGCCCGAGGATCGTGCCGCCTGGCATGAGCGCATCGACCACATCGTGCTGACGGCCTCCGGCGGCCCCTTCCGCAGCCGCGACCCCGCTACGCTGGCCGACGTCACGCCGACCCAGGCCTGCGCCCATCCCAACTGGGTCATGGGCCGCAAGATCTCGGTCGACTCGGCGACGATGATGAACAAGGCGCTGGAGGTCATCGAGGCGCGCTGGCTGTTCAACCTCGCGCCGGATCAGATCAAGGTGCTGATCCACCCGCAGAGCATCATCCATTCGATGGTGGTCTGCCGGGATCAGTCGGTGCTCGCCCAGCTCGGCACGCCGGACATGCGCGTGCCCATCGCCTACGGCCTGTCCTTCCCCGAGCGCATCACCTCGGGCGCCAGCCGGCTGGACCTGTTGACGACGCCCGGCCTGAGCTTCGAAGAGGCCGACGCGGTGCGCTTCCCCGGCCTGCACCTTTCCTGGCAGGCCCTGCGCGCGCCGGAAGGCAGCACCACGGTATTGAATGCGGCCAATGAAGTGGCGGTGGATGCCTTCCTGAGCGGCCTCCTGCGCTTTGACCGCATCCACGCGATCAACTCCCAGTGTCTGGCCGATATTCAGCCGGGCGATTGCGCCAGCATCGAGGCGCTGCTGGCGCTGGACGCCCGCACCCGCGAGCACGCGAGGAGCCTGCTGTGACGATGACGCTGGGCATCCTGCTGGCACTGGCGGTGCTGATCCCCATCCACGAATGGGGCCACTATCGCGTGGCCCGGGCTTGTGGGGTCAAGGTGCTGCGTTTCTCGATCGGCTTCGGCCCTGTGCTTTGGCGTCGTATCGGCCGCGGCGGCACCGAGTTCGCGCTCAGCGCCATCCCGCTGGGTGGGTATGTGCTGATGCTGGACGAGCGCAATGCGCCCGTAGCGCCGCACGAGCGCGAGCAGGCCTTCAATCAGCGCCCGCTGCGCCAGCGCGCCGCCATCATTGCGGCCGGGCCGTTGACCAACTGGCTGCTGGCGATCGTGCTGTTCGCCGTGGTGGCCTGGGTGGGCATCGACCAGCCCAAGGCCTTGCTCGGTACCCCGACCAGCGGCTCGTTGGCGGAGCGAGCCGGTCTGCGTGCGGGTGACATCGTGCTGGCAGCCTCCGACACGGAAGGCGAGTGGCAGCCCGTCCGGTCATTGCCCGACCTGCAGGCGGCGATGCTGCGCGCCCAGGTGCTGGGCGAGAGCCTGCATCTGTCGGTCAGCGACGCTCAGGGCCGTTCGCCACGCAGCGTGCGCCTTGAGACCGAGCGCCTGGTGGGCCGCGCACCGGATGCGCAGCTGATTGCGGACATCGGCCTGACACCGTTTTCGCAGCCGGTGATCAGCCGCGTGGCCGACGGCGGCGCGGGGGCCGCGGACGGCCTGATGGCAGGTGATCGTGTGCTGGCCATCGATGGCCGTAGCGTGCCCGACGCAGCCTTCCTGCGCGATGCCATCCGCATGGCGCGCGATGGCGACACGCCGCGCACCATGCAATGGCGGATCGAGCGAGCCGGCCAGGTGCTGGAATTGGCAACGACGCCGCGCCTGGTGCAGGAGGCGGGCCAGCGCGTGGCCCGGCTGGGCATCGGTGTGGGGTCGCCGTTGGAGCGCGTCACGATCAGCTACGGGCTGGTCGACGGCCTGTGGCAGGGCGTGACGCAGAGCTGGGACATGGCGGTCACCACGGTCCGGATGCTGGGGCGCATGCTCACCGGCCAGGCCTCGTTGAAGCTGCTCAGCGGGCCGCTCACCATGGCCGAAGCGATCGGCGATGCTGCCAAGGCCGGGCCCAGCTACTACCTGGAGCGACTTGCGCAGATCTCGCTCGGCCTGGCGATATTGAACCTGCTGCCGCTGCCGATGCTCGACGGCGGGCACCTCATGTATCATCTTTTCGAGGGTTTGAGTGGCCGCCCCGTCTCCGAATGGTGGCAACGGCAACTGCAGCGCGCTGGCGCGCTGATCCTGATGCTGATGATGGCCTTGGCCCTTTCCAACGACGTCGCCCGCCTCGCGGGCTGGCACTGACACTCCCCGGTTCCCATGTCCTTTCCTTTCAGTTCGGGAGCGAAGCGTCGCCCCTTCCGCCTCGGCTTGCTGGCTTTGGCTGTCACGGGGATGTTCCAGTCGGGGCTAGCCTGGGCGGCCGATCCCTTCGTGCTGAAGGACATCCGCGTCGAAGGCCTGCAGCGGACCGACCCGGGCACCGTGTTCGCGTCGCTGCCCTTTCGCATCGGCGACACCTACAACGATGAAAAAGGTGCTGCCGCGCTGCGAGCCCTGTTCGCCACGGGCCTGTTCAAGGACGTGCGCATCAGCATCGAGGGCAATGCCGTCGTCGTCATCATCGACGAGCGCCCCATCATCGCCAACGTCAACTTCGTCGGCCTGAAGGAGTTCGACACCGAAGCGCTGACCAAGTCGCTGAAGGACGTCGGCATCGGCGAAGGCAAGCCCTTCGACAAGGCCTTGGCCGACCGTGCCGAGCAGGAGCTCAAGCGCCAGTACCTCACGCGCAGCCTCTACGGTGCCGAGGTCACGACGACGATCACGCCCATCGAGCGCAACCGCGTCAACGTCAGCTTCAACGTGACCGAGGGTGAGCCGGCCAAGATCGCCGAGATCCGGATCCTGGGTTCCAAGGTGTTTTCCGAAAGCACGTTGATGGGCCTGCTCGAGCAGACCACCACCGGCTGGCTGACCTGGTACACCAAGACCGACCGCTATTCGCGCGCCAAGCTGAACGCGGACCTGGAAACCATCCGCAGCTACTACCTGAACCGCGGCTACCTGGAGTTCGCCGTCACGTCCACGCAGGTGACGATCTCGCCGGACAAGCAGAGCATCAGCATCGCCATCACGGTCAGCGAAGGCCAGCCCTACACCGTCACAGGCGTCAAGCTCGAGGGTGACTACCTGGGCCGCGAGGAGGACTTCAAGCACCTCGTCTACCTCAAGCCCGGCCAGGCCTACCAGGGCGAAGCGGTCGCCAACACCACGCGTGCCTTCAGCGACCTGTTCGGCACCTATGGCTATGCCTTCGCCCGCGTCGACAGCCGCCCCGAAATCAACCGCGAGACCGGCCAGGTCGTCGTCACCTTCGTCGCCGAGCCGCAGCGCCGCGTCTACGTGCGCAAGGTCATCATCTCCGGCAACTCGCGCACCCGTGACGAAGTCATCCGCCGCGAGTTTCGCCAGTTCGAAGCAGCCTGGTACGACGGCCAGAAGATCAAGTCCTCGCGTGACCGCGTCGAGCGCCTGGGTTACTTCAAGGACAAGGAAGTCAGCATCGACACCCAGGAAGTGCCGGGCGCCCAGGATCAGGTCGATGTCATCCTGACCGTGGTCGAGCGCCCCACCGGCGCCATCACGGTCGGTGCGGGCTACTCCAGCCAGACCAAGCTGTCTTTCACGGGCTCGATCCGCCAGGACAACGTGTTCGGCTCGGGCAACTACCTCGGCATCGACGTTGCCACCGCCCGCACGGGCCGCCAGCTGCAGATCAGCACGGTCGACCCCTACTTCACCGTTGACGGCGTGTCGCGCTCGCTCGATGTGTTCTATCGGACCACGCGCCCGATCAACACGCTGGGCGAGGAGTACCAGTACGTCACCAAGGGCGGTGCCATCCGCTTTGGTGTTCCCTTCTCGGAAATCGACACCGTCTTTTTTGGCCTTGGCTACGAGCAGACCGACATCACGACGTCCAAGGGGTTGCCCAACAGCTATCTGCTGTTCGTCAACCAGTTCGGCCAGCGCAGCAATTCCATCCCGTTCACCATCGGCTGGCAGCGTGACAGCCGCGACAGCGTCATCTCGCCGCTCAAGGGCAAGTACCAGCGCGTCAACGTCGAGACCAGCGCCATTGGCGACGCCAAGTTCGCCCGCATCAACCTGCAGTACCAGCAGTATTTCGAGATCACGAACAAGATCACGCTGGGCATCAACAGCGAACTGGGCTGGGGCGTGGGCCTGGGCGGCAAGCCCTATCCCATCTTCAAGAATTTCTACGGTGGCGGCCTGGGCTCTGTGCGTGTCTTCGAGGCCGGCTCGCTGGGTCCGGTGGACATCACTGGTTCCTATGTCGGTGGCAACCGGCGCTTCAACACCAATGCCGAGCTCTATCTGCCGGTGCCCGGTAGCGGCAATGACAAGAGCTTCCGCATCTTCGGCTTCGTCGACCTGGGCGGTGTCTGGGGGCCGGATGCCAAGCTCAACTGGAAGACGCTGAGCAACGATACGGCGCATGATGGTAGAGACATGCTTCGTGCTTCGGGAGGTATTGGCTTGAGTTGGATCTCGCCCATGGGCCCGCTTCGCCTGAGCTACGGTAAGCCGATTCGCAAATCCGGCAAGGATAGAATCGAAAAATTCCAATTCCAGATCGGGACTGCATTCTGATGATGAGCAAGCTCTTGCAATCGGTGGCCCTGGCCGCATCGATGATGGTGGCCACCTCGGTGGTGCAAGCCCAGGAACTGAAGATCGGCTACGTGAACAGCGAGCGCGTGCTGCGTGAGGCCAACCTGGCCAAGGCAGCCCAGGTCAAGCTGGAGACCGAGTTCGGCAAGCGCGAGAAGGATCTGCGCGATCTGGAAACCAAGCTGCGCGGCGCAGCCGAGAAGCTGGAAAAGGACGCGCCCACGCTGTCCGAAGCCGAGCGCAACCGCCGCCAGCGCGACATCGTCGAGCAGGAGCGTGATTTGCAGCGCAAGCGCCGCGAGTGGCAGGAAGACCTGACCCAGCGCAAGAACGAGGAGCTGTCCGCCGTGGTCGAGAGGGCCAACCGCGTCATCAAGCAGATCTTCGACGCCGAGAAGTACGACCTGATCCTGCAGGACGCGATCCACTTCAGCGCGCGTGTCGACATCACCAAGAAGGTGATCGACGCGTTGAACGCGCAGAAGTAAGTCGCTAGCTTCATGAGCTCGACGCCCGTCGCGCTCTCCGAGTTGATCGCCGCCTTGGGCGGCGATTTGCTTGGTGGGCCCGACATCCGCATCACGCGTATCGCGCCGCTGGACGAGGCTGACGACACGAGCATCAGCTTCCTCGCCAACCCGCGTTACCAGGCCCAGCTGGCCACCACGGCGGCGGCCTGCGTCATCGTGGCGCCGGCTTTTGCCGAGGTGGCGTCAGCACGTGGCGCGGCCATCGTCACGCCCGATCCTTATCAGTACTTCGCGCGGCTCACGCAGTGGTGGGCCGCATGCACGCGCCCTTCGCCCAAGGCCGGTGTGCATGCCAGCGCCGTGGTGTCACCCGATGCGAGGCTGGGGCAGGGCGTCGAGATTGGTCCGCTGGCCGTCATCGAGGCTGGTGCCGTCATCGGCGATCACGCCCGTATCGGCGCTCACTGCGTCGTCGAGCGCGAGGCGGTCGTGGGCGCACACACACGGCTGGCGCCGCGCGTCGTGCTGGGCTATGGCTGCCGCATTGGTGCCCGCGGCCTCGTGCACAGTGGCGTGGTCATTGGCGCTGACGGTTTCGGCTTCGCGCCCAGCAAAAGCGGCTACGTGAAGATTGAGCAACTCGGCAATGTCGCCATCGGCGATGACGTCGAGATCGGTGCCAATACCTGCATCGACCGCGGTGCGCTGGCCGACACCGTCATCGAGGACGGCGTCAAGCTCGACAACCTGATCCAGATCGCCCATAACGTGCACATCGGCCGCAATACCGCGATGGCGGGCTGCGCGGCGGTCGCCGGCTCGACAAGGATCGGCGCCAACTGCACCATCGGCGGTGCGGCCAACATCATCGGCCACCTGACCATCGTCGACGGCGTGCACATCTCGGCGGCCACCACCGTCACCCGCAGCATCGGCGAGCCGGGCGTCTACAGCGGCCCCTATCCCTTCGAAGAGAATTCGAGCTGGCAGAAGAACGCGGCCACCCTGCGACAGCTCAGCACCCTGCGCGAACGCGTGCGCGCGCTGGAGAAGAAATAAATGAACGAACCGACCCAGACCTCGACCCAGACTCAGACCACCGTCCCGACGACGATGGACATCCACGAAATCCTCAAGCGCCTGCCGCACCGCTATCCCATTCTGCTGGTGGACCGCGTCGTCGAGCTGATCAAGGGCGAGCGCATCCGCGCCATCAAGAACGTCTCGATCAATGAGCCTTTCTTCCTCGGCCACTTCCCGCATCGCCCTGTCATGCCGGGCGTTTTGGTGCTGGAAGCGCTGGCCCAGGCCGCGACGCTGCTGGCCATCGAGACCGTGGGCATCGTGCTGGACGAGAAGTCGGTCGTCTACTTCGCCGGTATCGACGGCGCCCGCTTCAAGCGCCCGGTGGAGCCAGGCGACCAGCTGGTGCTGGAAGTGACGCTGGGCCGCGCCAAGGCCGGCATCTACAAGTTCAATGCCCGCGCGCTGGTGGGCGAGCAGCTGGCCGCCGAAGCCGAGCTGATGTGCACGATGCGCCGCATCGAAAGCTGATGGCGATTCACCCGACTGCCATCGTCGACCCGGCCGCCGAGTTGGACTCGTCGGTCGAGGTGGGTGCCTATTCGCTGATCGGCCCGCACGTGAAGATAGCCGCCGGCACCAAGGTCGGCCCGCATGTCGTCATCGAAGGCCACACGACCATCGGCCGCGACAACACCTTCTTCCAGTTCAGCTCCATCGGCGCGGCCAACCAGGACAAGAAGTACGCCGGCGAGCCGACGACCCTGGTCATTGGCGACCGCAACACCATCCGCGAGTTCTGCACGCTCAACATCGGCACGGTGCAGGACCGCGGCGAGACGACGATGGGCAACGACAACTGGATCATGGCCTACTGCCATCTGGCCCATGACGTCGTCATCGGCAACGAGTGCGTGCTGGCCAACAACGCGACGCTGGCCGGCCATGTGCGCCTGGGCGACCATGTCACCGTTGGCGGCCTGACCGGCATCCTGCAGCGCATGCGCATCGGCGACCACGCCATGATCGGTTTCCAGGCCCATGTGGCCCAGGACGTGCCGCCCTTCATGACCGTGGACGGCAATCCGCTTGCCGCTCGCGCAGTCAACGTTGTAGGCCTGAAGCGGCGCGACTTCAGCAGCGAGCGCATCGGCGTCATCCGCCAGATCTACAAGCTGCTCTATCGCAGCGGCCACACGCTGGATGAAGCCAAGGCTGGCATTGCGGCACTGCGCGGCACGGAAGGCGGTGCGGCGGACGGAGACATCGACAACATGCTCACCTTCCTCGCCGCCTCCACGCGCGGCATCGTGCGCTAGCCGATGCAGACGGCGCCCCGCCTCGGCATGGTGGCCGGCGAGGCCAGCGGTGATCTGCTGGCTGGCCTGCTGCTGCAGGGCCTGCATGCCCGCTGGCCGGCGCTGACGGCGCAGGGCATTGGCGGCCCGAAGATGATCGCCCAGGGCTTCGAGACTTGGTGGCCGCACAGCAAGCTGTCCATCTTCGGCTATGTCGACGCGCTGCTGAACATCCGCGAGCTGCTGTCCATCCGCAAGCAGCTCGGCACGCGCCTCATCTCGAACCGGCCCGATGTCTTCATCGGCGTGGACGCGCCCGACTTCAATTTCGGCCTGGAGACGCGGCTGCGCGAGGCGGGCATCAAGACCGTCCATTTCGTCTGCCCGTCCATCTGGGCCTGGCGGCCCGAGCGAGTCGAGAAGATCAAGGCAGCGGCCGACCATGTGCTTTGCCTGTTTCCCTTCGAGCCGGAGATCCTGCACAAGGCGGGCATCGGTGCCACCTACGTGGGCCATCCTTTGGCGGATGCGATTCCGATGGAGCCACCCCGTGCCGCAGCGCGTGAGGCACTGGGCCTGGCCGCTGCCGACACCGTCATTGCCCTGCTGCCCGGCAGCCGCAAGAGCGAGATCAACTACATCGCGCCGGCGCTGATCGGTGCGGCGAAGCTGCTGGCCCGGCCGGGCCGCCGCTTTGTCATGCCCATCGTGCCGGGGCTGCGCAGCCTGGTTGAGCCGCTGATCCAGGGCGCCGACGTCCAGCTCGTCGACGGCCAGTCCCACACGGCCCTGGCCGCCTGCGACCTGACGCTGCTGGCCAGCGGCACCGCCACGCTGGAGGCGGCCCTGTTCAAGCGGCCCATGGTCATCGCCTACCGCATGAACGCGCTGAACTGGTGGCGCATGAAGGGCCGCGGCCTGCAGCCCTGGGTGGGCCTGCCCAACATCCTGGCGCGCGAGTTCCTGGTACCCGAGCTGATCCAGGACGCCTGCACGCCCGACAACCTGGCGCGTGAGGCGGAAAGCCTGCTTGCCGATGCAGCGCGCCGCGCGGCCCTGCACGAGCGCTTTGTTCAACTCCACGAGCTGCTGCGGCAAGACACCGCGCGGCGTGCCAGCGATGCCATCGCGACGCTCATCCAAGCCTGAACAGGTGTCCCTCGACTGGACGCCGCCCGGCCTCGTCGCCGGCGTGGACGAGGCTGGGCGCGGGCCGCTCGCGGGGCCGGTATTCGCGGCGGCCGTCATCCTGGACGACCTGCAGCCCATCAAGGGCCTGGCCGACTCCAAGGTGCTGACACCGGCCAAGCGTGCGCGGCTGTACGACGAGATCCGCGCCAAGGCGCTGTGCTGCTGCATCGCGCATGCCACGCACGAAGAGATTGACCGCATCAACATCCTGCAGGCCACGATGCTGGCGATGCAGCGTGCGGTGACGGGCCTGCGGCTCAAGCCAGCGCTCGTGCGCATCGACGGCAACCGGCTGCCGGTGCTGGCCGTACCGGCAGAGGCCATCGTGCAGGGCGACGCCACCGTGCAGGCCATCTCCGCTGCCAGCATCCTCGCCAAGGTGGCGCGGGACCTCTTTTGCGAGCAGATGCATGTCAGCCACCCGCAGTACGGCTTCGCCGCGCACAAGGGCTATGGCACGCCGGAGCACCTCGCCGCGCTGAAGCAGCATGGCGCCAGCCCCTGGCACCGTCGCAGCTTCGCGCCGGTCCGCGAGGTCTGTATCGACGTGACGACCAACCCGCTGGCATGAAGATCGACCACGTCACTTCGCGCGACAACCAGGTGCTGGTGCGGCTGCGCAAGCTGACGGCGGACGCCAATGGCTACCGCAAGACCGGCAGCGTCTGGATCGAGGGCGACCATCTGCTGCGTGCCGCCCTGCAGCGCGGCTGGAAACCGGCTCTCGTCGTGCTGACTGAAGGTGCGATGCAGGACGCGGCCTTGAGCGCCCTGGCCGAATCGGCGCCCCGTACTCTCGTCGTGCCGATGGCGCTGTTCAAGGGCCTGAGCGGCCTCGAGTCACCAGCGCAAATCGGTGCCGAGTTGACACTGCCGGCTTCACCGGAGATCGATGCCAACGCCGCCAGCGTGGTGCTTGACCGTTTGCAGGATGCCGGCAATGTCGGCGCCATCCTGCGCAGCGCGGCCGCCTTTGGTGTGCGCCAGGTGCTGGCGCTCAAGGGCACGGCGGCGCTGTGGTCGCCGAAGGTGTTGCGAGCGGGGCAGGGGGCGCATTTCGGCCTGCGCCTCATCGAAGGCCTCGCCGCGGACGACCTTGCGGCGCTCGCCATCCCGTTGATCGCCACCAGCTCGCACACCGAGCAGGTGCTGCATCGGGTCGCCCTGCCTTCACCCTGTGCCTGGGTCATGGGCCACGAAGGGCAGGGCGTTTCATCCGAGCTGATGGCCCGCTGCGCGCTGACCGTGGGCATTCCGCAGCCGGGCGGCGAGGAGTCCCTGAATGTGGCCGCAGCGGCAGCCATCTGTCTTTACGAGAGCGAGCGGCAGAGGGGCTGAGAACGCGCGGAAGCCTTGCCTTGTGCTGGAACCACTGGGCTGACCCCTCGATTGCCGCTTGCAATCGAGAATAATTCTCATTACAGTGACTCGATGCTCACTGATTCCCATCCGCCAAAGCCTGAGGCTGTGACCCTGGGCTTGGGTCAGGCCCGCCAGATCGACAGCGCCACGTTGCTCGGCCCCAAGGGCGAAGTCCTCATCGTGCATCAACAGCAGGTCTACCGCCTGCGCATCACGTCCCAGGGCAAGTTGATCCTGACCAAATAGCCTTCGCCGTCATATCGCGCCAGCCAGCCGTCGCCCGCCCGCGCTTCTCCCCTGGAGATTCTCGAATGGCCGACACCTGCTGCGCCGCGCATGCCGCCGCTTCCCTCAATACCGGCTCGCGCCGGCGCCGCCTGTGGGAGCTGGGCAGCCATGCGCACTGCCCCGTCGTCGGCGTCTGCGTGCCGCTGGAACGCGTGCGCGTGCTGGCAAGGAAGCTGCTGGTGCTGCAGGGTGACGAGGACGACTACACATTGCACTGCAGCCTTGTCACCGCCGCCGCGCGCCGCAACGCCGTCGCCGAGTCGCTGCAGAAGGACCTTGAGGAACGCTTTGCGCTGGATGTGCGTAACGCCGCTCAGGCCAAATGCCGCGAGAGCCTGATGACCTGGTGGCGCAATCGCGCCGGCCAGGGGGAGATCGCCGGCGCGCTGTGGGCCACACTGACACATGCGCGTTGCGACGAATGGCTGGAGATGCGCGTGCTGGGCCAGGTGCACATGCTGCAGCACCAGGTCGGCGCCGCCCAGCGCGTGGACGTCGCCCGCCACCGCGAACTGGCCACCGAACACCAGGCGCTGGCACGCGACTACGCCGACGTACAGCAGCGCGTGACCGGCTGGAGCCAGGAGCGTGCCCGGGAGCAGCAGGCCTGGGAGCAGGAGCGCATGCAGTTCCGTGCTGCGCAGATCAGCCTGCAGACCCAGCTCGCCCAGGCTCATGAGCAACTGCAGCATTGGCGGGCCGCGCGGCCGGACCTGCCCGAGCGCGAGGCCCTGCGCGAGCGCCTGGCTGAGCAACTGGAGCGCAACCAGGCGTTGCAACGCGAGATCAACCGCCTGGCATCGTGCCAGCCTGTGGAGGCCGTGGAGCCGGTGGCCGTGGTGGAGGAGGAACTGCCAGCCGAACCGGTGAAGCTGGAGCACCGCGTGGTGCTCTGCGTCGGTGGGCGCGGCGGCAGCGTGCCGCAGTACCGCCAGGCCGTGGAGGGCTGCGGCGCGCAGTTCCTGCACCATGACGGCGGCAGCGAGCACAAGCCGGCGCAGCTCGAACCCCAGCTCGCCGCGGCGGACCTCGTCATCTGCCAGACGGGTTGCATCAGCCACGACGCCTACTGGCGCGTGAAGGACCATTGCAAGCGCCACAACAAGCGCTGCGTCTTTGTCGAGACACCCAGCCGCAGCGCCTTCGAGCGCGCGTTGGCCCAGGCCGCGGCACAAGGAGGGGCAAATAGGGCGGTCTGAGGGGAAGCCCCCAGCGAGGCGGCAAACTGCCTGCCGCAAACTGCAATTGTTTGCAGCCGGAGACCCGCCATGCCCCCCGTCGCCTCGCCCCACCAGCTCGCGCGCCGCGCCATCGCCCTCGTCCTGGCCGGTGGCCGCGGCTCGCGGCTCAAGCAGCTGACCGATTCGCGCGCCAAGCCGGCCGTCTATTTCGGCGGCAAGTTCCGCATCATCGATTTCGCGCTGAGCAACTGCGTCAACAGCGGCATCCGCCGCATCGGCGTCGTCACGCAGTACAAGAGCCATTCGCTGCTGCGCCATATCCAGCGCGGCTGGAGCTTCCTGCGCGCCGAACTCAACGAGACGGTGGACCTGATGCCGGCCCAGCAGCGCACCGACGATGAAAGCTGGTACCGCGGCACGGCTGACGCGGTGTTCCAGAACCTGGACATCGTGCAGAGCACCGGCGCCGACTACATCGTCGTGCTGGCGGGTGACCACATCTACAAGATGGACTACTCCAGCATGCTGGTGGACCATGTGGCCACAGGAGCGGGTTGCACCGTCGGCTGCATCGAGGTGCCCAAGGGCGAGGCGAGTGCCTTCGGCGTGATGGCCGTGGACGACGAGCGCCGCATCACGGCCTTCAAGGAAAAGCCCGCGGACCCGCCCAGCATCCCGGGCCGCGACGACGTGTGTCTCGCCAGCATGGGCATCTACATCTTCAATGCCGACTACCTTTACCGACTGCTGGCCGAAGACCTGGCCGACCCCAACTCCAGCCACGACTTCGGCAAGGACGTGATCCCCAAGGTCGTCGGCGAAGAGAAGGCTGTGGCCCATCCCTTCGGCATGAGTTGCATCATGAACCCCAACGGCGCGACGCCGTACTGGCGCGATGTCGGCACGCTGGACGCCTTCTGGTCCGCCAACCTCGACCTCGCCTCCATCAGCCCCGAACTGGATATCTACGACACCGACTGGCCGATCTGGACCTACCAGCGCCAGCTGCCTCCGGCCAAGTTCATCCCCGACCACAACGGCATGCACGGCATGACGGTCAACACCATCGTCAGCGCAGGCTGCATCGTGTCGGGCTCGCATGTCGTGCAGTCGGTGCTGTTCAACAACGTGCGTATCCGCTCCTTCTGCAACATCCACCAGTGCGTGCTGCTGCCGGGCGTCGAGATCGGGCGGCATTGCCGGTTGACCAAGGTCATCGTCGATCGCGGTTGCGAGATTCCCGATGGCCTTGTCGTCGGCGAGGATGCGGCGCTGGACGCCGAACGCTTCGAGCGCACGGAAAACGGCGTCGTGCTGATCACCAAGCAGATGCTGGCCAGGCTGTCGTCATGAAGCCCCTCGTCCAAGGAGTATCTTGGCCGGTCTTGCAGACCGCGCCGCGGCTTGTGCCGCAGCTCTTCGGCAGGCACACCGCGCCCGCTGGGCGCGCTGTGTCCGGCCTCAGCCCCCGCGGGGACGGCGATGCTTGCCGGATTGACCGGCAAGCACATCGCCCGGCGGGCCGGCTTGGGAGCGGCCCGGCGCTCGGCCCGTGGGTAGAGCACTGATGCGAGTTCTGCAGGTCAGCGCGGAACTCTTCCCGCTGCTGAAGACTGGTGGCTTGGCTGACGTGGCCGGTGCGCTGCCTGCGGCGTTGGCCGCAGCAGGCGCCGAGCCGCGTCTGCTGGTGCCGGGTTTCCCGGCCATCCGCGATTCGTTGACGCTGGAATGCGCCGTCGTTCCCGTCGCACTGCCATGGAGCGAAGGAAGGGCAGCGCTGCTGCGCGGGCGGCTGCCGGGCTTCGACATGCCCGTCTACGTGCTGGACGCTCCCGGTCTTTTCGACCGGCCCGGCAACCCCTACGCGGATGAGAGCGGCATTGCCTACGCCGACAACCACCGCCGCTTCGCACTGCTGGGCCTGGCGGCTGCCCGTCTTGCCGAGGGTGTGGATGCCGCCTGGTGTCCGCAGATCGTGCACGCCCATGACTGGCACGCCGGCCTGGCCTGCGCCCACATTGCCGCCAGCCGCTCGCGCCGCCGCACCGAGGCGCGGACGGTCTTTACCGTGCACAACCTGGCCTACCAGGGCCTGTTCCCTGCCGACCATTTCTGCGATCTCGGCCTGCCAGCCCAGCACTACGCCGTCGAGGGCGTGGAGTTCTATGGCCAGGTCAGCTTCATGAAGGCCGGACTGCATTTCGCGGACGCGATCACCACGGTCAGCCCGAGCTATGCGCGCGAGATCCAGACGCCCGAGCAGGGCTGCGGTCTGGACGGGTTGCTGCGCCACCGCGCTGATGTGTTGCGCGGCATCCTGAACGGCGTCGACTACGGTGTGTGGTCACCCGCTCACGACCGCAGCATCGCCCAGACCTATGACGTCGAGCGCTCCGGGGGCAAGGCCGTATGCAAGGCCGCGTTGCAGCGTGAATGTGGCCTCGCCATGAAGGCGGAAGCACCGCTCTTCGGCATCGTCAGCCGCCTGACGGAGCAGAAAGGGCTGCCCCTGGTGCTCGATGCGCTGAACGACCTGATCGACGCGGGTGGACAACTGGTCATCCTTGGAAGCGGTGACGCCCGGCTTGAAGCAGCGTTTGGCGAAGCCGCCGCGAGGCACCCCGGCCAAATCGCCCGTCGCATCGGCATGGATGAAGGGCTGGCCCATCGAATCTACGCCGGCAGCGATGTGATGCTGGTGCCCAGCCGCTTCGAACCTTGTGGCCTCACCCAACTCTATGGGCTGAGCTATGGCGCGTTGCCGTTGGTGCACCGCGTCGGTGGGCTGGCCGACACGGTGGTCGACTGCACGCTGGAAGACCTCGATGCCGGCGCCGCCACGGGCTTTGTCTTCAACGCCTTCACGGCCGACGCCTACCGCCGCGCGCTGCGGCGGGCGTTTGCACTGTGGAGCCGCCCTGAGTATTGGGCCCGCGTGCGCCAGGCTGCGATGCGCCAGCGCTTTGGCTGGGACGCTGCGGCCACGCGCTATGTCGACATCTACGAAGGCCAGTCAAATCGCTAGCGCGATGACGCCGACACCAATCAACGCGGCTCCTGCAATCCGCCAGCGTCGCTCGCCTTCGCCAAGCAATTGCCCGCCCAGCAGCGCCGCGAACAGCATCGACACCTCGCGCGCCGGCGCCACGCGCGACAGCGGCGCATCACGCACGGCCAGCAGCACCAGCACGTAGGCCAGCGGGCTGATGATGGCAACGGCGAGCACACCCTTCCACGTGCGCCGCATCTCGGCGTTGAAGCTGTGCAGGTTGCGCAGCACGACGGGCAATTGCATCGGTACCCGCAGCACGTTGCCGCAGTAGTCCAGCAGCAGCGGCGACACGGCCAGCACCTTGACGGCATAGCCGTCCAGCACCGTGTAGCCGGCGATCAGCGTACCGGTCGCCATGCCCCAGTACACGCCGCGGCGGCGGCGAATCGTGGCGGTGACTTCCGGGTCCGTGCCCCGGCCGAGCAGGCGCGGCCCCATCGTGATGAGCAGGATGCCGCCCACCACACCAGCCAGCCCCAGCGTGCCGAGCACGCCGAGGTGCTCGTCCAGCAGCAGCACCGCCGCGGTCGCCGACAGCAGCGGCCCGCTGCCGCGCGCGACCGGGTAGACGACGGTGAGGTCGCTGGCCTTGTAGCCGGCGATCAGGCAGTTGAAGTAAAGCAGGTGGACGACGGCGCTGGCGACGACGAAGCCCCAGGCCAGCGGCGACCAGCCGGGCAGTTCGCCCAGGCCTATCCAAAGCACTGCAGGCAGCCAGAAGAGCACGACCCCGACGGCGCAGGCGAACACGAAGTGGGGCCCGCCGCCCCACTTCTTGGCGGCCAGGTTCCAGAGCGCGTGGAGAAGGGCGGCAGTGAGGACGAGGGCGAGAGCCGAGGCGGGCATCAGTCAGCGCATCAGTACATCAGCCGATCCGGCCGGATGTCGCGCAGGATGGTCGTCGCAATCTCTTCGATGGATTTGTGGGTGGATGACAGCCAAGAGATGCCGTCTCGCTTCATCATGCCTTCGGCCTCGTTGACCTCGTAGCGGCAGTTCAGCAGGTCGGCATACTTGCTGCCGGGGCGGCGCTCGTTGCGGATGGACGAGAGGCGCTCGGGGTCGATGGTCAGTCCGAAGCATTTGCGCTTGTGCGGCAGCAGTGGCGCGGGCAGCTTGCGGCGCTCGAAGTCCTCGGGGATCAGCGGATAGTTGGCGGCCTTGATACCGTGCTGCATCGCCAGGTACAGCGAAGTTGGTGTCTTGCCTGAGCGCGACACGCCGACAAGGATGACGTCGGCCACATCGAGGTTCTTGGCGGATTGGCCGTCGTCATGCGCCAGCGAGAAGTTGATCGCCTCGATGCGGTCGTGGTACTCCTTGCTTTCGGCCACGTCCGAGAAGCGGCCCACGCGGTGGTTGCTCTTGATGCCGAACTCGTCTTCCAGCGGCTCGATGAAGGTGCCGAACATGTCCATCACCCGGCCCTGGCAGTGCTCGCGCACCACCTTGAGCACATCGCGGTCCACCAGCGTGGCGAAGACGATGGGCCGTTGGCCCTCGCGGATGGCCGTCTCGTTGATCTCCCCGACGACGGCATGGGCCTTGTCGGCCGAGTCGATGAAGGGCCGGCGCACATGGCGGGCCTTGATCGAGAACTGGGCGAGGATGGAATTGCCGAAGGTTTCGGCGGTGATGCCGGTGCCGTCAGAGACGAAATAGACGGTTCTGGCGGTCATGACTGTTGCTCGCGGAGTTCAGGGGCGAAGCCATGATAGCCAGCGCTAGGCATCACCCTTCAACTTGCCGATGAGCTCGCGCATGACGGCGCTTTCCTCGGCCGGCAGCAGGCCGGCACGCAGCAGCGACTCTCGCTCCAGTTCGCGCAGCCGCCATTCCAACTCCCCCACGACGGTCATCAATTCGATCTGCAGTTCGGTGTCGCGCTGTTCGACCAGGCTGGCGACGAGGGCATCAGGATCGTGGGTGTCCAGGCCGGTGCTGGAAAAGGCGGTCTGGATGCGCAGCAGGCGTTGCAGGCCGGCTTCGAGGACGGCGCGCAGGCCCGGTCGAGCGATAGCGATGCGTTCGTCTATCCAAGGCCGCGCCTCGCGGAAGCGCTCCAGCGTGCTCGCAATGCCGATCACGCGCGGGATGGCGGACTCCAGCGGCATGGGGTCGGCCATCGCTGCGTTCGACAAGTTGTCGTCCTGCGCGGCCGCCGCGATGGCTTCAGTGATTTCGCGGCTGAACTCGCCGGGAATAAGCCTCGTGGCGACGCTGGCACGCGTCATCGGCGTCATGCTGTTCTCGATGAGGGCCATCAGCCACTCGGCAGCCGCCAGGATCTGGCCATTCAGTGGCAGGGCGGCGCCCTGCACACCGCGCGGGTAGCCAAAGCCGTCCAGTCGCTCGTGGTGATGCAGGACGGCACTCGCGATCTCCTTGCCGGCCCCTTGCATATTGCGCAGCACGCGCTCGCCGACGATGGGATGCGAGGCCACATGCCGCCACTCGGGTGGCCCCAGCGGCGTGCCCGGGCGCATATAGGCTGGGTCGATGTAGAGCTCGCCGACGTCGTGGAGCAGCCCGGCCAACGCCAACATGCGGTGGCGGTCGGCCTCTCCCGGCAGCAGCCGGCGGGCCAGCGCAAGGGCCAGCATGGCCACGCCCGCCGTGTGCCTGAGGCGGTCGCTCTGGTACTCGGCATAGACCGTCAACAGGGACTGCACCGGAATGCTGAGCTTGAGCGTGGCCAGCGTCGTCGGCGCGCTGGGATAGAGGTCGTGGGCGCAAAGAGTCTTCAGCAGGGAGTGCTGTTCGAAGAGAGCCTGGCCGATTGGGCCGAAGCTTTCCGGCATGACGCCCTGGGTGACCTGGAGGCAGTCCTCAAGCGGCTTCTGCAGCTTGTGCATCAGCAGGCGCTCGCGCACCTTGTCGTTGATCTGGGCGCCCTTGGCGAGCAGCTTGATGCCGTTGCGGCTGACGATGTCTTCACAGGCCTCGACAGGGCGGGACTCGGACACCCGGATGACATGGTCCAGATAGTGCGGATTGACTTCGGGTGCGGGTTCGACAGCCACGCAGGCGATTGTGCCCACGCTGTATCCCAGGGGCTTGACTTGAATCAGTCGCCTGACAACGTTTTCACGACACCCCCAAAGAGGGGACACGACCCCGAGAAGGGACTTATTGCACGCCCCGTCGCCGTACCTGGATGAAACCCGAGGCCTAGAATCCGCCGCAATTCCTCGCGATCAGCCCATGCGCGCCTCCCTCCTCCTAAAAGAATCCAGAAATGGACGGAGCTGCGCTTGCCTTGAGCATCTTGGCTCGGCACCGGGCGTGGACGACGCGACGACACCGGTTTTTCAACCTCCCGGAGTTTCCCCATGTCCACCCTGTTCGAGGCGACCGCCCTGGTCGTACCGTTTGAGAACCTGAGGATGAGCGATGTCGAGGCCGTTGGCGGCAAGAACGCCAGCCTCGGCGAAATGATCTCGCAGCTCGCCGCCAGCGGCGTGCGCGTCCCCGGAGGGTTCGCCACCACGGCGCACGCCTTCCGGCAGTTCCTCAAGCACGAGGGGCTGGACGCGCGCATAGCGGCGCGTTTGAGCACGCTCAACACCGACGACGTCCGCGCGCTGGCCGAGGCCGGCGCCGAGATCCGCGGCTGGATCGAGAGCCAACCCTTCCCGGCCGACCTGGAGGCGGGTGTGCGCGCCTCGTACGCCCAGTTGACCGCCGACAACCCCGATGCCACCTTCGCCGTGCGCTCCTCCGCCACGGCAGAAGACCTGCCGGACGCGTCCTTCGCCGGCCAGCAGGAGACCTTCCTGAACGTGCATGGCATCGACGAGGTGCTGCACAAGATGCGCGAGGTGTTCGCGTCGCTGTACAACGACCGCGCCATCAGCTACCGCGTGCACAAGGGCTTTGCCCATGGCGATGTGGCCTTGTCGGCCGGCGTGCAGCGCATGGTGCGCAGTGACCTCGGCTCGGCCGGCGTCATGTTCACCATCGACACCGAGAGCGGCTTCCAGGACGTCGTCTTCATCACGTCCAGCTACGGCCTGGGCGAGACGGTGGTGCAGGGCGCCGTGAACCCGGACGAGTTCTACGTCCACAAGCCCGCGCTGAAGGCCGGCAAGCTGGCCATCATCCGCCGCAACCTGGGCTCCAAGCTGCTGCGCATGGAGTTCGCCTCGCCCGAAGAGAAGGCCGCCAGCGGCAAGCTGGTGAAGACGGTCGACACCGTGCCCGAGCACCGCAACCGCTACTCGCTGAATGACGCCGAGGTCACCGAGCTGGCGCAGTACGCGTTGATCATCGAGCAACACTACGGCCGCGCCATGGACATCGAGTGGGGCCGCGACGGCGTCGACGGCAAGCTCTACATCCTGCAGGCGCGGCCCGAGACGGTGAAGAGCCAGGTTGGTGGACAGGTCGAGCACCACTACAAGCTCAAGGCCCACAGCGCCGTGCTGGCCGAAGGCCGCGCCATCGGCCAGAAGATCGGCACCGGCCCGGTCCGCCTCGTCCACAGCATCGCCGAGATGGAGCGCGTGCAGCCGGGCGACGTGCTCGTTACCGACATGACCGACCCGAACTGGGAGCCGGTCATGAAGCGCGCCTCGGCCATCGTGACCAACCGCGGCGGCCGCACCTGCCACGCGGCCATCATTGCGCGCGAGCTGGGCATCCCGGCGGTGGTGGGCTGCGGCGACGCTACCGAGAAGCTCAAGGACGGCCAGCTCGTCACGGTCGCCTGCTCGGAGGGCGATACCGGCCACATCTACGACGGCCTGTTGGAGACGGAGATCAGCGAGGTGCACCGCGGCGAGCTGCCCTACTGCCCCATCAAGATCATGATGAACGTCGGCAACCCGCAGCTGGCCTTCAACTTCGCGCAGATGCCCTCGGGCGGCGTCGGCCTGGCCCGCCTCGAGTTCATCATCAACAACAACATCGGCGTCCACCCCAAGGCCATCCTGGACTATCCGAACATCGACGCCGACCTGAAGAAAGCCGTCGAGTCGGTCGCCCGCGGCCACGCCTCGCCGCGTGCCTTCTATGTCGACAAGCTGGCCGAAGGCATCGCGACGATCGCGGCCGCCTTCTTCCCGCGCCCGGTCATTGTTCGTTTGAGTGACTTCAAGAGCAACGAGTACCGCAAGCTCATCGGCGGCAGCCGCTACGAGCCGGACGAAGAGAACCCCATGCTGGGCTTCCGCGGTGCGTCGCGCTACATCAGCGGCGACTTCCAGGACGCCTTCGCAATGGAGTGCGAGGCGCTCAAGCGCGTGCGCAAGGAAATGGGCCTGAATAACATCGAGATCATGGTGCCCTTCGTGCGCACCGTGAAGCAGGCCGAGAAGGTCGTCTCCATGCTGGCCGACCGGGGCCTCAAGCGCGGTGTCGACGGCCTGCGCATCATCATGATGTGCGAGGTGCCGAGCAACGCCATCCTGGCCGAGCAGTTCCTAGAGCATTTCGACGGCATGTCCATCGGCTCCAACGACCTGACCCAGCTGACGCTGGGCCTGGACCGCGACTCGGGCCTGGAGCAGCTCGCCGGTGACTTCGACGAGCGCGACCCCGCCGTCAAGGCCCTGATCTCGCGTGCCATCCGCGCTTGCCGAGCCACCGGCAAATACATCGGCATCTGCGGCCAGGGCCCCAGCGACCACCCGGACTTCGCCGACTGGCTGGCCGAGGAGGGCATCGTGTCGATCTCGCTGAATCCGGACACGGTCATCGAGACCTGGCAGCGCCTGGCCGCCAAGTAAAGCGTCAACGAAGTCTGCGCGATTGACGACCAGCCCGGGTTCTCCGTAAGGGGAATCCGGCTTTTTATTGCCATGATCGCGGCCGTGCCTGCCCGTCACCTCCACCGCCGTTACGCCCTCTTCGCGCTGAGCTTCATCGCCCTGGTGGTTGGCCTGGGGCTGGCCGAGCAGCGCGGCCTGGCCAAGGTCTGGATCGGCTACACCTTCCTCGGCGCGACGGTCCTCGTCTACGCCGTCATTGGCATCCTCTGTCGCACGACCGACCCGGCCGAATACTTCGTCGCTGGTCGCCGCGTGCCGGCTCTGTACAACGGCATGGCCGCCGGTGCGGACTGGATGAGTGCAGCCACCTTCATCGGCCTGGCCGGCACGCTCTACGCCAGCGGCTATGCCGGGCTGGCCTATGTGCTGGGCTGGACCGGCGGCTTCGTTCTCGTGGCGCTGTGCATCGCGCCCTATCTGCGCCGCTTTGGCCAGTTCACGTTGGCCGACTTCCTCGCCGAGCGCTTTGACAGCCGGGCCTTGCGGCTCGTGGGCGCCTGCGCTGCCATCCTCGTGTCCTTCGTCTACCTGGTCGCGCAGATCTACGGCGTTGGTTTGATCACGACGCGATTGACCGGCCTGGGCTTCGAGGTCGGCGTCTTCGTCGGCCTGGGTGGCGTGCTGGTCTGCTCCTTCCTGGGCGGCATGCGTGCTGTCACCTGGACCCAGGTGGCCCAGTACCTGATCATGATCCTGGCCTATCTGGTGCCGGTCATCTGGCTCAGCGTCAAGCAGACGGGCTGGCCTCTGCCGCAGCTCGTTTACGGCCAGCAGTTGCACCAGCTAGCGCAGCGCGAGCGTGAGCTGATGCGCGACCCGGGCGAGCTGCAGGTGCGCGCCATCCACCAGCAGCGTGCCGATGCGGCTGCGGCGCGCCTGGCCGACGTGCCCCAGGCGCTGGCCGATGAGCAGGGCAGGGCGGCCGCTCAGGTCGCCATGCTGAAGGCCGAGGGCGCGCCGCTGGCCCGCATCCAGGCCGCCGAGAAGCAGCGCGCCGCGCTGCCGCGCACACCGCCCGAGGCCGAAGAGCGTTGGCGGCGGGAGCAGGCAGGGGAGGCCCAGCTCGCCCAGCCGCTGTCCGGCCTCGTACCCCATATGCAGCCCTTTGCGGGCAACCCCGATGGCAGCCCGCCCGAGCGTGAGCAGGCCAGCGCGGCGCGCCGCAACTTCATCGCCCTGGCCTTCTGCCTGATGGTCGGCACAGCCGGTCTGCCACATCTGCTGACGCGCTACTACACGACCAGCTCCGTCGCGACGGCGCGCCAGTCGGTGGCCTGGTCCCTGGTCTTCATCTGCCTGCTCTATCTGACGGCACCGGCCCTGGCCGTCATGGTCAAGACCGAGGTCTTCAACAGCCTGGTGGGCACGCCCTTCGACCAGTTGCCGGCCTGGATACGCCAATGGCAGCGCGTCGATCCGGCCCTGCTGTCGGCCGTGGACCTGAACGGTGACGGCCGCCTGCAGCTGGGCGAACTGCGTCTGCACCCCGATCTCGTCATGCTGGTCATGCCCGAGCTGGGCGGCCTGCCCTATGTCATCTCGGGCATGGTGGCAGCCGGTGGGCTGGCGGCGGCGCTGTCCACCGCAGACGGCCTGCTACTGGCCATCTCCAGCGCGCTGTCCCACGACCTCTACTACAAGGCCATCAACCCCGAGGCTTCGCGCACACGGCGGGTCACCTTGTCCAAAGCGCTGCTGCTGGCAGCGGCGCTGGCGGCGGCGGCGGTGGCATCCAGCCGGCCGGCGGACATCCTGGCCGTCGTCACGGCGGCTTTCTCCATCGCCGGTTCGACCTTTTTCCCCGCCCTGGTCGCCGGCGTGTTCTGGCGTCGCGCCAACCGCGCCGGCGCCTTGGCGGGCATGTTGACCGGCCTCGTCGTCTGCCTGATCTATCTCGTCATCGCTCACCCCGGCGCGCGGGCGTTGATCGGCCTGCCCGGCCCGGCGACGCTGATCTGGGGCATCCAGCCGGCCTCGGCCGGCCTCTTCGGCGTGCCCGTGGGTGCCCTGGCGCTTGTGCTTTTCAGCCTGCTGAGACCGGCGCCCGGCCAGCGCGACCGTGATTTCGTCGACACACTGCGCAGCCGCCCGCAGCCCTGACCCGCCTTGCGGCGGCGCTGATTAGGCTGTTTGCCGCTTCCGGGCTAGAATCTTTGGTTCCCCCTTGCCGTACCGCGTGTAGACGCCGTGGCGCGGCTTCCTCAGACCGGCAACCCTGTCGGGCTGGAATCCACAAGGAGCAAATATGCGTCACTACGAAATCGTTCTGCTGATCCATCCGGATCAAAGCGAACAAGTTCCGGCCATGCTGGAGCGCTACAAGGGCCTGATCACCACCGGTGGTGGTGTCGTGCACCGAGTCGAGGACTGGGGCCGTCGCCAGATGGCTTACCTGATCCAGAAGCTCGCCAAGGCCCACTACCTGTGCCTGAACATCGAGTGCAGCAAGGAAGTCCTGGCTGAGCTTGAGACCGGCTTCCGCTTCAACGATGCCGTGCTGCGCCACCTTACCGTGGTTCAGGACAAGGCCATCACGACCCCCTCGGTCATGATGAAGGCCGTCGAGCGCGAAGAAGCCCGCAAGGCGCCGCAACAGCAAGAAGCGGCCTGAGCACAGGTCATCGCTAAAGAACCAGGTTTTTCGAGCAGCGTGCCCCTGGCGTGAACCAGCTTCACCTCCAGGCGCAGATCCAGCAACTCGGGCAAGTTCGCTACACACCCGCCGGGCTGATGGCCCTGGACGCAAGCCTCAAGGCTGAGTCCGAAGTCATCGAAGCCGGCAAGCCGCGCAAAGTCTCCCTGGAGATCAAGGCGGTTGCGGTGGGCGAGGTGGCCAAGCAGTTGCAGGTGCTGGGAGTCGGTGGCGTCGCGGTCTTCCGCGGTTTCCTGACCCACCAGCGCAACGGCCGGGGCTTCATCGCCCATGTCACCGTGATCGAACCCGCTGCTTCCTAGAACCCGGAATTGATTGATCCGGATAGATTTAACAGAGGTCCTCTATGCCCCCGCCACGTGGTAAAGGTCGCTTCTCCAAAGACAAGAAGCCCAAGCGCAACCAACAATCGTTGCTGTTCCGTCGCAAGCGTTTCTGCCGCTTCACCGTCGCCGGTGTCGAGCAGATCGACTACAAGGACATCGACACGCTGCGCGATTTCATCTCCGAAAACGGCAAGATCACGCCCGCTCGCCTGACCGGCACGCGCGCCTTCTTCCAGCGTCAGCTGACGGTGTCCATCAAGCGCGCGCGCTTCCTGGCCCTGCTGCCGTACAGCGACCAGCACAAGGTCTAAGGAGCTGACGACATGCAAGTGATCCTGCTCGAAAAAGTGGCCAACCTCGGCAACCTCGGCGACGTCGTCAAGGTCAAGGACGGTTATGCCCGCAACTTCCTGATCCCGACCAAGCAGGCGCGCCGCGCCACCGAGGCCGCGATCAAGGAATTCGAAGTCCGCCGTGCGGAACTCGAAAAGGCCGCCGCTGCCAAGCTGGCCGAAGCCCAGAAGCTGGGTGAAGCCATCGCCGGCAAGACCGTGCGCATCGCCCAGAAGGCTGGCGTTGACGGCCGCCTGTTCGGCTCGGTGACCAACGCCGACGTGGCCGAAGCGCTGACCAAGTCTGGCAGTGCCATTGCCAAGTCGCAGGTCCGCCTGCCCAACGGTCCGCTGAAGACCGTCGGCGAGTTCCCGGTCCAGGTCGCGGCTCACACCGACGTCGTGGTCGAGATCACCGTCCAGGTGGTCGCTGAAGCCGAGTAACGTAAGCGCGCTTGCGCTGCGGCGTCTGACGCCGCAACATTGAAGAAGGCCGAGGCCCCACAGGGTTTCGGCCTTTGGTTTTTCTGGGACGAGTTTTCCCGCTTCGTCCACCGGCTGCTCCCAGTTCGTTCACAGCTTTATCCACAGGCATGTCCGCGATCTTTCCTGCTTCTTCTTCCGCCGCCCCGTACGACGACGAGGTCGCACGCCTGCGCGTGCCTCCGCATTCGGTCGAGGCCGAGCAGAGCGTGCTCGGTGGCCTGCTGATCGACAACTCGGCCTGGGACAAGGCGGCTGACCTGTTGACCGACAGCGACTTCTATCGCTTCGAGCACAAGCATGTGTACGCGGCCGTCGGCAAGCTCATCAACGCGGGCAAACCGGCCGACGTCGTGACCGTCTTCGACGAGCTGACCTCGGTTGGGCGCGCCGAGGAATGCGGCGGCCTGGCCTATTTGAACGCGCTGGCTCAGAGCGTTCCAAGTGCCGCCAACCTGCGCCGGTATGCCGAGATCGTTCGCGAACGCGCCATCCTGCGCAAATTGGTGGCCACCAGCGACGAGATCGCGACCGCCGCGATGAATCCGCAGGGCCGCGCCGTCACGCAGATCCTGGACGAGGCCGAGGGCAAGATCTTTCGTATTGGCGAGGAGGGCTCCCGCAGCCGCCAGGGTTTCCAGAGCATGGACCAGCTCGTCGTGCAGCTGATTGACCGTGTCAACGAGCTCGCCGAGAGCGGCGCCCAGGACGTGACCGGCGTGCGCACCGGCTTCTACGACCTGGACCGCCAGACCGCTGGCTTGCAGGGCGGCGACTTGATTGTGCTCGCCGCGCGCCCCTCCATGGGCAAGACCGCGTTCGCCGTCAACATCGCCGAGAACGTCGCCATCAACGAGGGCCTGCCTGTCGTCATCTATTCGATGGAAATGGGCGCTGCGCAGCTGGCCTTGCGGATGGTGGGCTCGATCGGCCGCATCGACCAGAGCCATCTGCGCACCGGCCAGCTGAAGGACGACGAATGGGGCCGCCTGTCGGAGGCCGTCGACAAGCTCGGCAAGGCCAGCATCTTCATCGACGAGAGCCCCGGTCTGTCGCCCAGTGAGGTGCGCGCCCGCGCGCGCCGTCAGGCCCGCATCTGCGGCCAGCTCGGCCTCATCGTCATCGACTACCTGCAGCTGATGAGCGGCAACGGCGGAGGCAGCGAGGAAAATCGCGCGACGGTGCTGGGCGAGATCTCGCGCGGCCTGAAGGCCCTCGCCAAGGAGCTGAAGTGCCCCGTCATCGCCCTGTCGCAGCTGAACCGCTCGGTGGAGCAGCGCCCTGACAAGCGGCCAATGATGTCCGACCTGCGCGAATCCGGCGCCATCGAGCAGGACGCCGACATCATCATGTTCATCTATCGTGATGAGTACTACACGAAGGAAGAGTGCAAGGAGCCAGGGGTCGCCGAGATCATCATTGCGAAACAGCGTAACGGCCCGGTGGGCACGGTGAAGCTGATGTTCCAGCGCATGCACACCAAGTTCGAGAATCTGGCGCCTGGCTATGTGGGCGTGGAGCGCGACGAGTACTGAGGGCTCGCGCTATTTCTCAGCCAGATTGGCCACCAGCAGGATGAGCTCGGCCACGTCGAAAGGCTTGGCCAGATGGGCCTGGAAGCCGGCCAGCAGCGAGCGCTTGCGGTCCTCGGCCCGGGCGAAGGCGGTGAGGGCCAGGGCTGGGATGCGGGAGTTGCGCGTTTCGGTCGCCCGCAATGTACGGATCATTTGATAACCGTCCACGCCGGGCATGCCCACATCGCTGACGATGACGGTCGGCCGTGACAGCTGGACGGCCTTGAGCAACTCCTGCGCCGAGGCAAAGGCCACCACCCGGGCCCCCTGATCCTCGAGGATGCGGCACAGCAGGCTGCGTGTGTCCTGCTCGTCGTCCAGCACGAAGATGTGCACGCCGTCCAGCTTGGGGAGGGCGAGGTTCTCGCTGGCCCGCGCATCGGCAGAGGCGGGGTCCTCGTCACGCTCTCCTGCCGCCTGCAGGGCGGACAGCGGCAACCTGACGAAAAAGCTCGCGCCCTGGCCCTCGCCGGCGCTCTCGGCGCGGATGCTGCCCCCGTGCAGCTCGATCAGTTGCTTGCAGATCGCCAGGCCCAGGCCCAGGCCGCCGTGGGCCCGCGAGGTGGAACCGTCCTGCTGCGTGAAGCGATCGAACACCTGAGGCAGGAAGGCGGCCGGGATGCCGATGCCGGTGTCGCTGACGCTGAATTCCACCTGGGAGTTGACGCGCTGCAGCAGCACTTGCACCCGGCCGCCCGCCGGCGTGAATTTGATGGCGTTGTTCAGCAGATTCCACACCACCTGCTGCAACCGTCCGCTGTCACCGTTGACCATGGCCGGGCCGGTATCCAGCAGGGATTGCAGCTCCACCCCTTTGGTCGATGCTGAAGGGGCGACGGTTTCGACGGCTGCCTGAATGACGTTGGCCATGCTCAGTTGCTGCAGGTCCAGCCTCAGCTTGCCGGCCATGATGCGGTTCAGGTCCAGCAGGTCGTCGATGAGTTGCACCTGGGCACGCGCATTTCGGTCGATGACCTCGATGGCGCGCTGCACATTGACGCGCTCATCGCCCGGCTTGGCCCGCAGCAGCACCTGGGTCCAGCCGAGGATGGCCGTCAGTGGCGTGCGCAGTTCGTGCGACAGCGTGGCGAGGAACTCGTCCTTCATGCGCGTCGCGCGCTGGGCGGCAATGCGCGCATTGCGCTCGGCGTCCAGGATTTCCTCGTGTTCGCGGTTGGCGATTTCCATGGCCTCGATGCGCATGGTGGCCGTCAGGTCGCGCGTCAGCTTGGCGTAGCCGATCAACTGCCCGGTCTCGTCTCGCAGCGCCGTGATGCTCACCTGCGCCCAGAAGCTCGTGCCGTCCTTGCGAAGCCGCCAGCCCGTGTCGACGAAACGCCCGACTTCCTGGGCCTGCTGCAGCTCGTATTCGGGCCAACCGCTTGCGCGTACTTCCGGCGGATAAAAGACGGAGAAATGCTCGCCCAGGATCTCCTCGGCGGCGTAGCCCTTGATGCGCTGCGCTCCTTCGTTCCAGGACGCCACGCGCCCGTTCACATCCAGCATGAAGATGGCGTAGTCGGCCACGCCCTCGACCAGCAGGCGGAAGCGCTCCTCGCTGCGCTTGAGTGCTTCCTCGTGGTTGCGCCTTTGCGTCAGGTCACGCGTGACCTTGGCGAAACCCACCAGCTCTCCCGCCGGGTCACGCATCGCCGTGATGACGACATTGGCCCAGAACAGCGAGCCGTCCTTGCGCACGCGCCAACCCTCGTCCTCGAAGGCGCCGTCGCGCGCGGCCATCTCAAGTTCATGGGCAGGCAACTGCCGGGCCAGCGCCTCCGGCGGATAGAACCGCGAGAAATGGCTGCCGATGATCTCGTCCGCCTTGTATCCCTTGAAGCGTTCGGCGCCGGCGTTCCAGGTCAGCACATGGCCCTCAGGGCCCAGCATGAAGATCGCATAGTCGCGCACGCTGTCCACCAGCAGGCGAAAACGCTCCTCGCTGCGCTGCAGGCCTTCGTCATCGGCTTTCAAGTTCGTCCTTCCATGTTGAGGGCGGGCTGGGGCGGCAGTGTGCCGTGTCTCGGCTGGCTTTACGCGCCGGGTGGCCCTTCGTCCTTGTCCTGCCGCGCAGGCGGCTTGTCGTCGTAGCGCAGCACCGACAGCTTGCCATCGCCCTCCAGGTAGGCCGCCCGCACCGCGGCGACGTCTTCGACGCCCGCCTGGCGCAGTTGCGCCTCGAGATCCTCGCGCGTCAGGAACTCCTTGCGCAGATTGCGGCCCAGCACACGCCCCGCCTTGATCAATTGCAGCGGCGGGGGCTCGGTGAGCTTGTGTGCGAGCGGCCAGCGATAGCTGGCCCAGTCCAATGCATAGTTCCAGAACACCAGCGTAGCGACCAGGATCCAGCCCTCGCCCACGGTGTCATAGCTGCCAGACATGGCGTTCTGCGACGCATCCGCGATGACGACCACCATCAGGATGTCAGCGACGCCGAAGGACCCGGGGTCGCGCCGCAGCACGAAGCGGAAGATCAGCAGCAGGAACCAGTACATCAGCGTGCCCCGCAGCATCAGTTCCAGCGGCGACACGTGGATGGCGAAAAGCCCCGAGACGTCCATGTTCACCTCCTCGTCCTGTCCGAATCGGCGGCTACTCGGGCCGGATCCGTGTCATTGGCCTGTGCGATGCGCACGCCCTCTCGTGCCAGGCGCCTGGGAATGAAGGTCTGGATGCGGACGCTGCTCATGTGATGGGCACTGGGCAAGCCATGTGCCCGGCGGCAGCGTTCCATAGCGTTGCGCAAAAAGAGAAGGCTCGACGCGAGGCGTCGAGCCTTCCGCCGTTGGCCTGTTGAGCGGCCTGTTGAGGCTACAGCTCCTGGCTTCCGACGGTTCAAATCTAGCCGCCGGCCTGTGGGCCGGCCATCTCGCCGAGGCCGCGTGGAAATGTAGGCCGTCGCCTACGCATACGGTGGCGTGATCAATGCACCACCGTTTCGCGCAACTCGGGCTGCAGGCTGTCTCGCCGCGCCAGCGCAGGGAAGATCTTGAACCACAGCGCGACGATGGCCAGCGTGCCGAGGCCGCCGAGCAGCACCGATCCGACCGGGCCCAGCAGGGCCGCCGTCGCACCAGACTCGAACTCGCCCAACTGGTTGCTCGCGCCGATGAAGACCGAGTTCACGGCGCCGACGCGGCCGCGCATGTCGTCGGGCGTCTCGAGCTGCACCAGGGACTGGCGGATGACGACACTGAACATGTCGGCCGCACCGCTGACGGCCAGCACGGCGAAGGCGACCAGGAAGGAGGTCGTCAGCGCAAACGCGATCACCGTCAGGCCGAACACGGCCACGGCGCCGAGAAGCCAATGGCCGGCTCGGCGCGTGATGGGGTGGCGAGCCAGCCACACGCCGACGGCAACGGCACCCAGGGCCGGAGCCGAGCGCAGCAGGCCCAGCCCCTCGGGGCCGGTGTGCAGGATGTCGCGCGCGAAGATGGGCAGCAGGGCCGTGGCACCGCCGAGCAGCACGGCGAACAGGTCCAGCGAGATCGCACCCAGCACAACGGGCCTCTGCCAGATGAAGCGGATACCGGCCGTCAGCTGCGCCAGCCCGGGAGCCGCGCGTCGCAACGGCGCGGCACGATGGCGGATCGTCAACACGCCGGCTATCGCCGCGGCGAGCAACAGCAGCGAAACGCCGTAGACGATGGCCGCACCCCAATGCGCCGCATCACCGCGCGCGGCAGCACCCGTCGCCCAGGGCCCGAGCGCATAGAGCAAGCCGCCCAGGGCCGGGCCGGCAATGATGGCCACCTGCATCGACGAGCTGGCCGCCGCCACGGCACGGGGCAGCAGGGCAGGGGGTACAAGCGTCGGCATCAAGGCCTGTTGCGACGGCATCTGCAGGGCGCGCGCGCAGCCCAGCAGCACGGACAGCATCAGGATCATGTTCGGCCCCACCCAGGCGCCGGCGCTGGACAGCGCCAGGCAGGCCGCGGCGACGAGTTGCAGGCCCAGGCTGGCGGCCAGCAGCAAGCGCCGGTCGTGCTGATCCACGACATGGCCGGCCGGCAAGGTGAGCAGCAAGGCAGGCAGAAATTGTGCAAGGCCGACCAGGCCCAGGTCCCAGGCGCTGGCGGTGAGGTCATACATCTGCCAGCCCAGGGCCACCATCAGCATCTGGTTGGCCGCGCCGCCGGTCACGCGGGCTCCCAGCAGGCGCATGTAGTCGCGTTGGTCGCGCAGGCGGCCACGCGGGGCTGGATTCACTTCAAGAGGCATGCAGGGACGGAGGCGCTGCCCAAAGGCGTCAAAGCAAAGGGCGACGGATTATCCCGGCCCGCTCTCGGTGCGCGTCCTGTCTGGAATGTCGGTTGAATACTGTATATATTTACAGTATGTCGCCCGCTCCCACCCGCATTGCCGCCGCCCAGCCGGCCCTCGTCCCGATCGACTCCATCAAGGGCCGCGGCACCGCCACGGCCATGCCGCACCGCTTCGAGCAGCGTGAGCGCGAGCAGTACGACGACGGCTGGGGCTCGCTGGACCAGGAGGCCACCGAAGAGCATGTGGCGGTGGCAACGCAGATCATCGAAGAGCATGCGAAGAAGATCGTCACCAGCAACCAGTCGCCCGACATCAACTTCGACTATTCGATCAACCCGTATCGGGGCTGCGAGCATGGCTGCATCTACTGTTTTGCCCGCCCCACGCACAGCTATCTGAACCTCTCGCCCGGGCTGGACTTCGAGACCCGCATCGTCGCCAAGGTCAACGCCGCGGAGCGCCTGCGCGAGACGCTGGCCGGCGCGAGGTATGTGCCCAAGTCGCTGGTGCTGGGGACGGCGACGGATGCTTACCAGCCCGTCGAGCGCAAGCTGG
Organism: Pelomonas sp. Root1217; assembly: GCF_001425705.1. Taxonomy (GTDB): domain Bacteria; phylum Pseudomonadota; class Gammaproteobacteria; order Burkholderiales; family Burkholderiaceae_C; genus Pelomonas. The sequence continues at coordinate 662,257 of NZ_LMDC01000001.1, forward strand.
GCATCACACGCCGCCTCGTCGAGGTACTGGCCGAATGCAGCCATCCGTTCTCGGTCGTGACCAAGTCCAGTGGCATCGAGCGTGATCTGGACCTGATCGCACCGATGGCCGCCCAAGGCCTGGTATCGGTCTATTTGTCGGTGACCACGCTGGACAACGATCTCGCCCGCATCCTGGAGCCACGCGCGGCGGCGCCGGCGCGGCGGCTGCGCACCATCCAGGCATTAGCTGAAGCCGGCGTGCCCGTGGGCGTCAGTGTGTCGCCCATCATTCCCTTCATCAACGAGCCCGAGCTGGAACGCATCCTCGAAGCCGCTGCTGCGGCCGGGGCGAGTTCGGCGTTCAGCATCCCGGTGCGCCTGCCCTGGGAGGTGAATCCGCTGTTCCAGGACTGGCTGCAGCGCCACTTCCCCGACCGAGCCGATCGTGTCATGGCGCGCATCCGCGACATGCGCGGCGGCAAGGACAACGATCCTCGCTTCGGCTCCCGCTTCACGGGCGAAGGCGTCTGGGCTCAGCTGCTGCAGGCGCGCTTCCAGCGGGCCGTCCACAAGCTGGGTCTGCGCAACAAGCGGCGGCCGGTGCAACTGGCGTTGTTCACGCCGCCACGCAAGCCTTCTGCGCAGGGGAGCCTGTTCTAGCGTCGGCAGCCGGCGAGCAAATCCCATTCGGCCTTGTAGATGTCCGACCGAGCGCCCACCCAACCCATCGCGGTATGGAAGAGGTTGTCATGCGAGGCGGGCTTGTCGCGCAGCCCTTGCAGGCAGCCGGGCTTCAGGGACGCCGCCAACCCGCCGCCCTCGGGCACCCACAGCACCATGGGCACATGCGTCTGCTCGGCCGGTGCCATGGCATAGGGCATGCCGTGCAGATACAGGCCGTTTTCGCCCAGCGACTCGCCGTGGTCAGAGACGTAGAGCATGCCCACATCGAAAGCCTGTTGCGCCTGCAGCCAGGCGATGCTGCGCGCCAGCAGCCGGTCGGTCGTCACCAGGGTGTTGTCATAGCCATTGACGACTTGCTCGCGCGGGCACTGCTGGAGCGCGTTGCTCTTGCACTCGGGCTGGAAGGGCTTGAGGTCGGGCGGTGAACGCTTGAAGTAGGCCGGGCCGTGGCTGCCCATCTGGTGCATGACGAGGACGAGCCCACGCTTCACACGCGCCGGGTCCAGCGCCGCGATGCGTTTGTCCAACTCATGCAGCAAAGCTTCGTCGAAGCATTCCTCACCATCGCACAGGCCCGCCGGCAGCGGCGCTGCGCCTTCAGGCAGCTTGGTTGTTGAGCTGTTGGGCACGCGGTCGCAAAGGCCCTTGCAGCCGCTTTGGTTGTCGAGCCACAGCACGGCCAGGCCGGCGCGTTGCAGCACGTCGAGCAGGTTTTCCTGCGTGCCTTTCACGTCGCCAAAGGCCTCGCGGCCCAGCGGCGAAAACATGCAGGGCAGCGATGCCGCGGTAGCCGTGCCGCAGGAAGTGACCTGCCGCAGGGACACGACGGGCAGTTTGGATAACTCTGGATTGGTCGTCCGCGCGTAGCCATTCAGGCTGAAGTTCATCGAACGCGCCGTCTCGCCGACGACGAGCAGCAGCAGCGGCGGTTTGGTGCCGTCGGCCCGCGGCAGTAGGCGGGCGTCTGCGCCGATGACGGCGGGCGGCCCGCTGGGTGCGGCCTGGCGGCGCAGCGCGGCACTGCCGATCGAATAGACCGCGTTCAGCGGCGTGACCATGTAGCGGATGGTCTTGTAGTTGCGCATCGTCGATGACAAGTCGGCAAACACGCTCAATGCCAGCAGCACCATCGCGAGGAGGCCGAGGCCAAAGGCGACGACGTTGCCACCGAGGCGCTTGGGCAGGGCCTGCCGCGGCGCGGTGGGCCGGCGCAGCAGCCACCAGGCGGGCAAGGCGCCCAGCAGTGCGATGCTGACGAGCAGCCGCCAGCTCAGCAGGTCGCGCGTCTCGCGCACATCGGTCTGCACCATGTTCGTGACCATGGTGGGGTCGAAGACGATGCCGTAGCTGCCGATGAAGTGGGCCAGCGCGCCGGCGCTCAGCAGCAGCACGACGAGCAGGCCCTTGATGAAGCGTGGCCAGGCCAGCAGGCTCAGCAGCGCGCCGGTCGCGGCGGTGACCATGCCGGCAAAGGCCAGGATGAAGAAGGGGCGCACATCGGCCATGCCGTGCAGCTGTTGCCACAGCGGCCAATTGGCCAGCAACCCCATCCACAGGGCGGCCAGCCAGGCCTGGGTCAGGGGACGCGAGGTGTCGGGCTGGAACCAGGCCAGCAGGCGCTTGAGCAGGGACATTGGGGGAGGGATAAGAAACAGCGGGGCGGCGCGGATTCTCGCGGCTCGCGTGGGAACGTCGCAGCAGGTGGTGCGTGGCCGACAGCGCCGGGCCAGCTCAGGCAGCGACTTCGGCCGTCGGCGCGCGCAGCGTGACGCCGCCGGTGGCCCGCGCCTTGGCTGGCCCGCCGCCCATGGGCTTCACATAGCGCCCGTGCAGGTCGTCGATCTGTTCAGCCAGGCTTGAAGCGCCTTCGATCTTCTCGGCATGGCGCTTCAGCACGAGGCCGGCCATGTCGATGAGCTTGGCGTTGCGCGTGGCCTCGCCCTGCTGGATCAATAGCTCGACGGCCACTTTGGCGCTGCCACGCAGCGAGTGGCGCATGGCCGTCTCGGCGACATTGAAGATCTGCTGGTGACAATCGCGGAACTGCTCGGCTGCGCCCTGGTGGCCTTCGGACATGGACACGAGGATCTCGGTGCTGGCCTTGGCCGAGCAGTAGCGTGTGCCCAGGCCGCGCAGGATGGGCATCATCTCTTCAAGCTCGACCTCCTGGCTGGACAGGCGTATCCACAGCGCCGTCAGCAGCGAGGCCGCTTCGAGATCGAAGTTGCCGCTCTGGGCATGCTCGGTGAACTCGCGTGCCATGACCAGGGCCTGGCCGACGCGGCGTTCCAGCAGGAAGGCCAGGCCGCGCAGGACCAGGTCGAAGCGCTGCAGCCGGATGGAGCCCGGCGCGCGTTCCAGCGCGGCGGCCAGCGCGTCATGGGTGTACTTGAAGCCCTTGTGGTCCTTCGCGTCAAAGCGCATCAGCCCGATCAGCACGAGGCTGAGCATGTCAAAGAGCTTGGAGCGCAGGCCCTGGGACATGGCGCGCTCCAGCATCTTCAGCGCCTCGGCGCGCTGGCCGGCGTAAAAACCCAATGAGCCGCAGCGCTGCAGGCGCAACAGGCAGCCCGGCGTCAGGGTTGCGGCGGTCTGGTAGGTCTTGAGGGCCTGGGCGAGGTCGCCCTGTTCCATTTGCACATGGCCCATCAGGTCATGCGAGTCAGCGTAATCGGGCAGGTCGCCGGTGAGGTTTTCCAGCGTGCGGCGCGCGGCCTGCAGATTACCGCTGGCCACCTCGGTGCGCGCCACACCCAGCCGCGCCCAAGGCACGGTCTTGGCGGCGATGATGGCCTCGTACAGCGTGCGCGCGTCGTCGAAGCGCTTCAGGCGCAGCAGCAGCTCGGCGCCGATGCGCGCGGCATAGAGCCAGTACCTGTCCTTGGCCTCGAAGCGCGCCAGGCAAAGATTGGCGGCGGTCTCGAAGTCCTGGTTCTCGATGGCCTCGAAGATGCCCTTGAGCACTCGCTTGCGGTGGCGCGCGCTGGCCAGGCGCTCGGCGAGGTTGGCGCTGGTATAGGGCTTGATCAGATAGGCGTCGAGCGCGGCTTCGGCGGCCTCGGCCACCTTGGCGTAGGTGGCCTCGCTCGTCACCATGACGAAGACGGTGGAATAGGGCAGCAGGCCTTCACGGCGGAGTTCGTCGAGCAGGTCCTGGCCGGAGGTGTCGCTGCTGTCGAAGTGGTAGTCGCACAGTACGATGTCAAACGTCTGATGCTCCAGCATCACACGCGCATCCTTCACGCGCGGCGTCTGGCGCACGGTGCCGACACCCAGGTCGCGCAACTGCGCCGACATCAGGCTGCGTGAGTTGGCATTGCTGTCGATGATCAACGCTGATGCCGTCTGGATGGTCTCGTCCATCAGGAACATGCGGCCTCCCTCCCCGGCGCTGGGCCGTGGCTTTTGATCGGGAGACGCGCAGAAAAAGTCACTTATGAGTCATTGAGGTGACAGTCGACGGACTTTAGGGTTTATGAGTCAAGTCGGGAGATCTCGTTTACTCGCCCTTTTGGTGCGCGGTGTGATTTACGACGCAGGCGGACCGCGCACGACACGCCGGCCTGAGGCATGAAAAAGCCGCGGCTCCTTGCGGATGCCGCGGCTCTGACGGGTTTGGAACTCGCTTACTTGAACAGATCCTTGACCCGATCCGTCCAGCTCTTGGCGTTGGGCGAGTGGCGCTCGCCGCCCTTCTTCAGCGACTCATCGAGCTCCTTGAGCAGCTTCTTCTGATGCTCGGTCAGCTTGACCGGCGTCTCGATGGCGATGTGGCAGTACAGGTCGCCCGGATAGCTCGAACGCACGCCCTTGATGCCCTTGCCGCGCAGGCGGAAGGTCTTGCCGTGCTGGGTGCCTTCGGGCAGTTCGATCTCTGCCTTGCCGCCCAGCGTGGGGACTTCGATGTTGCCGCCCAGGGCCGCGGTGACCATGGATACCGGCATCGTGCAATGCAGGTCGTCGCCATCGCGCTCGAAGATCTCATGCTGCTTGATGCGGATCTCGATGTAGAGATCCCCGCTCGGGCCGCCGTTCACGCCGGGCTCGCCATTGCCCGCCGAGCGGATGCGCATGCCCTCGTTGATGCCGGCCGGGATCTTGACCTCCAGCGTCTTCTGCTTCTTGACCTTGCCCTGGCCGTTGCAGGTCGTGCAGGGGTCGGGAATGATCTTGCCGCTGCCGTGGCAGTGTGGGCAGGTCTGCTGGATGCTGAAGAAGCCCTGGCGCATATGCACCGTGCCCGAGCCCTGACATGACCCGCAGGTCTTGGCGCTGGTGCCAGGCTTGGCGCCGGTGCCGCCACAGGTCTCGCAACCCTCCCAACTGGGAATGCGGATCTGCGTCTCCTTGCCGCGGGCGGCTTCCTCGAGCGTGATCTCCATCGCGTAGCTGAGGTCGCTGCCGCGGTAGACCTGCTGGCCGCCGCCCGCGCCACGGCGCGGGCCGCCCTGGCCGCCGAAGATGTCGCCAAAGATGTCGCCGAAGGCCTCGGCAAAGCCGCCAAAACCTTCCGCGCCCGGGCCGCCACGGCCGGCGCCCATGTTGGGGTCGACGCCGGCATGGCCGTACTGGTCATAGGCCGCGCGCTTTTGCGCGTCGGACAGCATCTCGTAGGCCTCCTTGGCCTCCTTGAACTGCTCCTCGGCCTTCTTCGCCCCGTCGCCCTGGTTGCGGTCGGGGTGATGCTTCATGGCCAGCTTGCGGTAGGCCTTCTTGATGTCCTCTTCGGTCGCGTTCTTGGCGACGCCGAGGATTTCGTAGTAATCGCGCTTGGACGCCATCGTCTTCTTTCAAGGGCAAAGGCCCGGGCACGCTTGTCGCGGTCCCGGGCCAGGGGTCATGCGGGACTTACTTGCTGTCCTTGACTTCCTTGAACTCGGCATCCACGACGTTGTCGTCAGCCGGACGCTTGGCCTCGCCTTGCGGCGCGGCTTGCGGTTGCTCGCTGGCACCGGCCGCCGCCGCGGCTGCGGCCTGCGCACCTTGCTGGTCGGCGTAGATCTTCTCGCCCAGCTTCTGGCTGGCCGTCATCAGCTTCTCGGTCTTGGCCTCGATGTCGGCCTGGTCATCGCCCTTGATGGCTTCTTCCAGGTCCTTGGCCGCAGCCTCGATCGCTTCCTTCTCGGCCGCCTCGAGCTTGTCGCCATGCTCGCTCAGCGACTTGCGCACACTGTGGACCATGCCGTCGGCCTGGTTGCGCGCCTGCACGAGTTCGACCTTCTTCTTGTCCTCGGCCGCATTGGCCTCGGCGTCCTTCACCATCTTCTCGATCTCGGCTTCGGAGAGGCCCGAGTTCGCCTTGATGGTGATCTTGTTTTCCTTGCCGGTGCCCTTGTCCTTGGCGCCGACGTGCAGGATGCCGTTGGCGTCGATGTCGAAGCTGACCTCGATCTGCGGCGTGCCGCGCGGTGCCGGCGGGATGCCTTCAAGGTTGAACTCGCCCAGCGACTTGTTGGCCTGGGCCAGCTCGCGCTCGCCCTGGTAGACCTTGATCGTCACGGCCGGCTGGTTGTCGTCGGCGGTGGAGAAGGTCTGGCTGAACTTGGTCGGGATGGTCGTGTTCTTCTTGATCATCTTCGTCATCACGCCGCCCAGGGTCTCGATGCCCAGGGAGAGCGGGGTGACGTCCAGCAGCAGCACGTCCTTGCGCTCGCCGCCCAGGACCTGGCCCTGGATGGCGGCACCGACGGCGACGGCTTCGTCCGGGTTCACGTCACGGCGCGGTTCCTTGCCGAAGAACTCCTTGACCTTGTCCTGCACCTTGGGCATGCGGGTCATGCCGCCGACCAGGATGACGTCGTCGATGTCGCTCAGCGCCACACCGGCGTCCTTCACCGCGGTGCGGCAAGGCGCAATCGTGCGCTCGATCAGCTCGTCCACCAGCGACTCCAGCTTGGCGCGGGTCAGCTTGACGTTCAGGTGCTTGGGGCCGGTCGCATCTGCCGTGATGTAGGGCAGGTTGACGTCGGTCTGCGACGAGTTGGACAGCTCGATCTTGGCCTTCTCGGCGGCTTCCTTCAGGCGCTGCAGGGCCAGCACGTCCTTGGTCAGGTCGACGCCCTGGTCCTTTTTGAACTCGGCAATGATGTAGTCGATGATGCGCTGGTCGAAGTCCTCGCCGCCCAGGAAGGTGTCGCCGTTGGTCGACAGCACTTCGAACTGCATTTCGCCGTCGACGTCGGCGATCTCGATGATGGAGACGTCGAAGGTGCCGCCGCCGAGGTCATAGACAGCGATCTTGCGGTCGCCCTTGCCGTGCTTGTCCAGGCCGAAGGCCAGGGCCGCAGCGGTGGGCTCGTTGATGATGCGCTTGACGTCCAGGCCGGCGATGCGGCCGGCGTCCTTGGTGGCCTGGCGCTGGGCGTCGTTGAAGTAGGCCGGGACCGTGATGACGGCCTCGGTCACTTCCTCGCCGAGGTAGTCCTCGGCGGTCTTCTTCATCTTGCGCAGCACTTCTGCCGAGACCTGGGGCGGCGCGAACTTCTTGCCGCGCACTTCCACCCAGGCGTCGCCGTTGTCGGCGGCGGCGATGGTGTAGGGCATCAGGTCGATGTCCTTCTGCACTTCCTTCTCGGCAAACTTGCGGCCGATCAGGCGCTTGACGGCGTACAGCGTGTTCTTCGGGTTGGTGACCGACTGGCGCTTGGCGGAGGCGCCGACGAGGATCTCGCCGTCTTCCTGGTAGGCAATGATGGACGGCGTGGTGCGGGCGCCTTCGGCGTTCTCGATGACGCGCGTGGTGTTGCCTTCCATGACGGCCACGCACGAATTCGTGGTGCCCAGGTCAATGCCGATGATCTTTCCCATTTGGAACTCCTGAAGATTTGTTGATGTTTTCGATTTGTGGATAACTTGCCGTCCTTCAAGGGGCGGCAGGCTGTGAATTACTTCGGCGCGGAAACCGTCACGAGCGCGGGACGCAGCACGCGGTCGGCGATCAGGAAGCCCTTTTGCAGCACGGTGACCACCGTGTTGGACTCCTGGCCAGGCGCCGGCACCACCGAGATGGCCTGGTGCTGGTGGGGGTCGAACTTGGCGCCCTGGCCCGGGTTGATCTCGACGACCTTGTTGCGCTCCAGTGCGCTGGACAGCTGGCGTCGCGTCGCGTGTACGCCTTCGAGCACGGTTTCGACGCTGGCGCTGGGCGTGGCAATGGCCGCTTCTAGGCTGTCCATCACTGGCAACATGGCCTCGGCAAAGGCCTCGACGGCGAACTTGCGGGCCTTGGCCACGTCTTCATCCGCGCGGCGGCGGGCGTTTTCCGTCTCGGCCTTGGCGCGCAGGTAGGCGTCGCTCATCTCGGCCAGGCGGCCTTCCAACTCGGCGATCTTGATTTCGGGGTTCAGCTCGGCGGCCGTGGGCTCGGCGGCGCCGGCTGCGTCTTCGGGCAAAGGGTTTTCGGTCGTCATGGCAGAAAAGGAAGCAGTCGCGTCGACATGGGGCGCGATGCCCTGGTTTCAAGAGGGGAGATTCAAAACGGATTATCCGGGTCAACCCGGATCTTCCTCATCCAGCGAGACGGACCATCGGTCCCAGTCTGCCAAGCGGCGCCGATCCTGCTTTGTCGGACGACCTTGCATGATCGTGTCGGCCGGTTCCGGCGCCAGGCGGCGCGCCTCGGCCGCAGCCTCCCTGGCCGTGACGCTGGCCTGGGTTTCGGCGTAGAGGGCTTGGGCCTGCGGCGCCGGGCCGCGCTGGTTGGACAAGCCCTTCACCTCGACCTCGCGGCTCAGCGTGCCGATGCGGATGCTGAGCAGGTCGCCGACCTTCACGTCGCGCGCCGGCTTGACCGGCTGGCCGCCCACGCGCACGCGGCCGAGGTTGATCTCGTCAACGGCCAGGGCGCGGGTCTTGTAGAAACGCGCGGCCCAGAGCCATTTGTCCAGGCGCATCGAAGTCGGGGAATCGGGCACGGGCGAAAAAGGTCCTCAGGTTTAGGGATGATTGTCGCCAAGCCCGCCGGTAGCGTTGCGCAGCCCGATAGGGGCGCTGCTTGGGGGAGGTTCGCAATGAAAAAGCGTGCGTGGGTGGGCCGTGCAACGGCGGTGGCGGCGATGCTGGCCTGCGGGGCGGCGACGGCGGATGTGATCGTGACGGGGGCCTACAGCGTCTACCCGACTTTCACGGCGCCCGGACCGGGCGATACCAACCTGGGCGGCAACACGTTGGGGCTGGGTGGCAACGGCACGGCACAGCTGCTCGTCAATGGTGGCTCGCGCCTGATTGCAGCCTCGGTGCGCTTCGCCGACGGCGGCACGGGCATCGCGACGGGCCTGGTCACTGGCGCCGGCTCGCTGCTGACGATCAATGGCAACGGCAGCACCAACCGGCTGGAGCTCGGCGCCTGGGGCCAGGGGTCGCTGACCATCGCCGACGGCGCCACGCTGGACGCGCGCGCCGACAGCGCCCAATGCCTGCTGGGCCCGCAGTGGTGCCACAACTTCATCGGCAATGCCGCCGGCAGCGACGCGACGCTGACCGTCACCGGCGCCGGCTCCAGCGCGAGCTTCCTGCGCGCCTTCGTCGTCGGCGGGCTGGCAGTGTTCCGCCCGCCGATCGAAACCTTCACCTTCGGCACGCCGGGTGGCATCACGCGCGGACGCGTCGAGGTGCTGGCGGGCGGCCTGCTGACGACCGACGGCGGCTCGATCGGCGTCGCGCCGGGCGGCTCCAGCCCGCTGGGGAGCGAGCGCAGCTTTGCCTCGGTCGTCGTCGACGGCGTCGGCTCGATATGGCGAGTGACCGGCCCGACGCTGGGCAACGGGTCTGCCTTCATCAACCTCGCCGAGCACGCCAATGCCTGGGGCACGCTGGACGTGACCGGCGGCGGGCAGGTGCAGATCCAGGGCCGTGCCGGCATCTACAACGGCATCAACGTGGGCTCGACCGGCGGGCGGGGCGACATGCGCGTGGCCGGCGCCGGCTCGGCCGTCGTCTATAGCGGTGACGCTGGCTATCTGCAGGTGGGGCGCAACAACGCCACCGGCCTGCTGCAGTTGCAGGACGGCGGCCAGGTGAGCGGCCTGTTCTACGTGGCCATCGGCCGGGACGGCGGGCATGGCGAGCTGCAGGTAGACGGCGCGGGCTCGCAGCTGCGCATCGACGGCCTGGGCTCGGCCGCCGCCAACGGCGTCCTGACCGGCCCGGTGCTGGATGTCGGACGCAATGGCACGGGGCGGGTCACGGTCAGCAACGGCGGCCGCATCGATCTCGTCGCCACCACGGCCCAGCCCTCGGGCACGGCGCTCAACCTCGGTCGTGAGGCGGCTTCGTCCGGCACGCTGAACATCAGCGGCGCCGGCTCCGTCGTCTCCATCTCGGCCGCTTCGGTGCTGCCGGGGGGAGGCGCCGGCGAGGCCTTCAATCCCATCATGCGCGTGGGCCGCGACGGCTCAGGCTTCCTGAACATCAGCGCGGGCGGCCAGCTGATCCTGGACGGCCAGGCGGTGTCCACCGCGACCAACTCGCGCAGCACCAGCCTCTACATAGGCGGCACCAGCGACACCCAGCCCGGTGGGCGTGGCGTGGCCGTGGTGACCGGCGCGGGCTCCGAAATACGCCTGATCGGTACCGACAGCTATATCGGCGTCGGCCACGGTCCTCAGAGCTTCGGCCAGCTGACGGTGGCGGACAACGCGCTGGTCAGCGCCATCGGCATGAACGTGGGCCGCTCCGGCGGCGTGGGCGTGCTCAGCGTGGACCATGCTTCCTTGAGCTTCAGCGGCCAGCAGAGCGGCAGCACCTTGTCGGGCGCTTTCCTGTCCATCGGCCGCTCTGATGGCACGGGCGTGGCGACGATCACCAACGGCAGCCATGTGACGCTGGTCAACGCGGGCAGCGCGGGGGCGTCGCTCAACCTCGGCGGCACCAGCGTGGGCCCGGGCGGCGACGGCACTCTGACGCTGTCGGGCGCTTCCAGCATCAGCATCCAGGCCGCACCGGGCCAGGGCGCGATGACCATCGGGCGCGAAGGCACCGGGCTGATGCGCGTCAAGGGCGGCAGCAGCGTGGACGTGGCCGGGGGCGGCATCTTCGTCGGCCGCCTCGGCGGGTCGGACGGCACGCTGCTGATCAGCGAGGGCTCCAGCGTCAGCGCTAACTGGATCGGCGTCGGCCGCAACCGGACCGCTGGCGGCTCGATGGATGGCGGCACGGGCACGCTGGTGGTCAACAACAGCACGCTGACCGCGAACACCATCGTCATCGGCACCAACGGCTTCCTCGGCGGCAACGGCACCATCGTCGGCGCGGTGACCAACTACGGCATCTTCAGCCCGGGCAACTCGCCTGGCCAGATGCGCATCGACGGCAGTTTCACGGCCGCGGCCGGCAGCCGCCTCATCATGGAGGTGCAGGCTGATGGCAGTGGTGGCTGGCGCACCGACAGCGTCGTGTTCGGCAACGGCACGGCCCTCGACCTGAGCCATCTGAGCGTGGAGTTCCGCTTCCTGGGCAATACCGATCCGAATGCCTTCCAGGCCAGCGGCGGCTTCAACGTCGACACCTTCTTCCAGACCTCGGGCGGCCAGGGGCTGGACCATCAGGCCTTCGCCGGGGCGAGCTTCAGTGCCCGGGCCGATGGCTACCAGTTCGCCAGCTTCAGCTTCAGCGCCAATGGCGGGGCGGTGTTCACGGCGGCCGCCGTGCCCGAGCCGGGCGCCGGCGTGATGGCGCTGGCCGGGCTGGCAGTGCTGGCCGGCGTGGTTCGGCGGCGCCGCCGCTAGTTCTTGGCGCCTGCCGCCAGCGCGCGCTGGCGCTGCAGGGCCAGGGTGTCGGGATGCGGGGCTTCACCGGCCCAGCCCTGCAGGTGGCGCTCGGCCAGCTTGGCCAGGGCGCGGATGCCGGCCGGGTGGTCGTTCAGGCAGGGGATGTAGGCAAAGCGTTGGCCGCCAGCAGCCAGGAAGGCGGTGCGCGCCTCCTGGGCAATCTCTTCCAGCGTCTCCAGGCAGTCCACCGCAAAGCCGGGGCAGATGACGTCGACGGTCTTCAGCCCGCCCTTGGCCAGCTTGACCAGCGTGGGCTCGGTATAGGGCGCCAGCCACTTGGCCTTGCCGAAGCGGCTCTGGAAGGTCACGAGCCATTCACCGTCTCGCAGCCCGAGCGCCTCGGCCAACAGGCGGCCAGTCTTCAGGCATTCGCAGTGATAGGGGTCGCCCAGGTGCAGGGTGCGCTCAGGCATGCCGTGAAAGCTCATGACCAGCTTGGCGCCGCGCCCCTCGCGCTGCCAGTGCTCGCGCACGGTCTGGGCCAGCGCGCCGATGTAAGCCGGCTCGTCGTGATAGCGGTTGATGAAGCGCAGCTCGGGCAGGTGGCGGGTCTGCAGCGCCCAGCGGGCCACATCGTCGATGACGCTGGCGGTCGTCGCGCCCGAATATTGCGGGTAGGCCGGCAGCACGAGCACGCGTCGCACCCCGTCGCGCTTGAGCGCATCCAGCGTCGCGGCAATGGCAGGCTGGCCGTAGCGCATCGCCATGGCCACGCGCACACCCAGACGCCCCTGCAGCAGCTTGGCCTGCTTCTCGGTCCAGACCTTGAGCGGCGAGCCTTCGGGCGTCCAGACCGTCGCGTACTTGGCTGCAGACTTGGCCGGCCGCACGCGCAGGATGATGCCGTGCAGGATGGTCAGCCAGATCAACCTGGGGATCTCGACGACGCGCGGGTCGGCAAGGAACTGGGCCAGGTAGCGGCGCAAAGCGGGGGCATCGGGTGCGTCTGGGGTACCGAGATTGCAGAGCAGCACGGCGACGTCGGGACCAGCAGGTACGGCGCCGTGGCGCTGCGGCGGTTCGGGCAGGAAAGGCATCGGTCAGCGGCGAGAACGCGGGCCGCCGAAAGGCTGGGGCTCGGTGTCGTAGAAGTGCAGCACCTCGAAGCGCACGATGGGCGACTGCTCGTCCGTGGGCATGCCGCCCAGGCCAATGACGCCGCTGCCGTGCAGCGTGCAGCTGCCGCGCTTGAGGCTGAGCAGCTCGCCCGAATCACCGAAGCGCACATAGGTGCCGTTATAGGACAGGTCGGTCAGCTCAAAGCTGCTGCCCTGCCAGTCGATGCGGGCATGCGAGCGCGACACGCGGGCGTCGGTGATGCAGTAGGTGGCCTGCACGCTGCGGCCCAGCACGATGGGCATGGCGCCAATGTCGAAGACGCGGTCCAGGTCCTGCCAGATCAGGCGCATGCCGTCGGGATCCGTCGAGCGCATGGGCTCGCCGAACTGAGTGGCGGTGTCGTCGGCGCTGACCAAGGGCGCCGCGTCCATGCGGTAGACGTGTACGGGCTCGACGCGGCCGCGCACCGAGATGCGGTCCAGGCTGCGAAAGCGCCCCTTGGACGCATGGTGCAGGCCCGTCAGCACTTCGGCGGTAATGAGGATCTCGCCGTCGCCGGCATGGTCAATGAGCCGGGCAGCAACATTGACGGCGTCGCCGAAGCAGTCGCCATTGAGCTCGACGACCTCGCCGCGCGCCAGCGCCACTTGCAGCCGCATGGCCAGCATGGCCGGGTTGCTCTGGCGGCGCGCGCGTTGCACGGTGCGTTCGAGCATCTCCTGCATGCGCTGGGCGGCACGCACGCCATCGCGCGGCGTATCGAAGGCGGCCATCAGGCCGTCGCCCAGGGTCTTGACGAGCTGGCCGCCGCTTTCCAGCACGGCTTCGCTGATCTGGCCGACGGTCTGGGTGACCATGCCACTGGCTTCGGCATTCCCGAGGGCCTCGTACAGCCCGGTGCTGCCGCGCAGGTCGGCAAAAAGGACGGTGCGCTCGCGGATCGCGGTCATGTGAGCAGTTTATGGCGTAAGAAAGGCCGGGCTGAGCCGGCCTTGAGGTGTCGCGCGCAGCTTGTGCCCTGCCTCGCTTCGCGAGTCAAGGCGCAAGTCGCGTTGCCGCTGCGCGGCAGTTCGCTGGCGCGAACCACGTCTATGGCCAACCTTTACAGGTTGTCCAGATACGTGCGCAACTTGTCCGACCGGCTCGGGTGCTTCAGCTTGCGGATCGCCTTGGCCTCGATCTGGCGGATGCGCTCGCGGGTCACGTCGAACTGCTTGCCGACTTCTTCCAGTGTGTGGTCGCTCTGCATCTCGATGCCGAAGCGCATGCGCAGCACCTTGGCTTCGCGTGGCGTCAGCGAGTCGAGGATGTCCTTCACCACGTCGCGCAGGCCCGCCTGCATGGCCGCCTCGATGGGCGCCGTGTTGTTGGTGTCCTCGATGAAGTCGCCCAGGTGGCTGTCGTCGTCGTCGCCGATCGGCGTTTCCATGGAGATCGGCTCCTTGGCGATCTTCATGATCTTGCGGATCTTGTCTTCCGGGATCTCCATCTTCTCGGCCAGCGTCGGGGCGTCCGGCTCGTAGCCGAACTCCTGCAAATGCTGGCGCGAGATGCGGTTCATCTTGTTGATCGTCTCGATCATGTGAACCGGGATACGGATGGTGCGGGCCTGGTCGGCAATGCTCCTCGTGATGGCCTGGCGGATCCACCACGTCGCGTAGGTCGAGAACTTGTAGCCGCGGCGGTATTCGAACTTGTCCACCGCCTTCATCAGGCCGATATTGCCTTCCTGGATCAGGTCCAGGAACTGCAGGCCGCGGTTGGTGTACTTCTTGGCGATGGAGATCACGAGGCGCAGGTTGGCCTCGATCATTTCCTTCTTCGCGTCACGAGAGGCCTTCTCGCCCTCGTTCATCTTCTTGTTGATGTCCTTGAGGTCGTCCAGCGGCACCACGGCCTTGGCCTGGATGTCGGTCAGCTTCTGCTGCAGTTCCTGCACTGGCGGCAGGTTGCGCGCCAGAATGACGCTGTACGGCTTGCCCAGCGCGACTTCCTTCTCGGCCCACTTCAGGTTCAGCGCGTTGGGCGGGAAGGTCTTGATGAAGTGCTCCTGCGGCATGCCGCACTTGTCCACCACGATCTTGCGCAGCTCGCGTTCATAGCGGCGCACATCGTCGACCTGGCTGCGCAGGATGTCGCACAGCTTCTCGATCGTCTTGACCGTGAAGCGGATGGTCATCAGCTCCTGGCTGATGGCCTGCTGAGCCTTGTTGTACGGGGCCGACTTGTAGCCGTCTTTCTCGAACGCCTTGCGCATCTTGTCAAAGGCAGCGGACATCGAGTCGAGCTTGACCAGCGCGGCGTTCTTCAGCTCTTCGAGCTTCTTGGTCAGCGCCTTGGAGCCGCCGTTGCCGTCGTCGTCGTCTTCTTCGTCGAACTCGTCGAAGTCTTCCTCGGCCACGTAGTCGTCGGCCTCGTCTTCGGCCACGAAGCCATCGACGACGTCGGAGATCTGCATCTCGCCGGCGCGGATCTTGGTAGCGAACTCGAGGATGTGGGCGATGGTGGTCGGCGAGGCCGAGATCGCCAGCATCATGGCCTGCAGGCCGCCTTCGATGCGCTTGGCGATCTCGATTTCGCCTTCACGGGTCAGCAGTTCGACCGTGCCCATCTCGCGCATATACATGCGCACCGGGTCGGTCGTGCGGCCGAACTCGGAGTCCACCGTCGACAGCGCAGCTTCGGCGGCTTCTTCGGCCTCTTCTTCGGTCGACGTGGCCGTGGTGTTGCCCTGGATCAGCAGCGTGGCGGCGTCGGGCGCCTGCTCGTAGACCGCGATTCCCATGTCGTTGAGCATGGAGATGATGGCCTCGAGGATTTCCTCGCTGACCAGCTTCTCGGGCAAGTGGTCGTTGATTTCCTGGTGAGTCAGGAAACCACGCGTCTTGCCCATCTTGATGAGGGTCTTCAGCTCGGAGCGGCGCTTGACGGCTTCTTCTTCCGTCAGCGCGGTCTCTTCCAGGCCGAATTCGCGCATCAGCGCGCGCTCCTTGGCGCGGCTGACCTTCATGCGCAGCGGCTTGGCCTTGACGGTTTCCTCTTCGACCGCGACCGTCTCTTCGGCTTCCGGCTCTTCGCCCTCGATCTCGGCATCGATGTCGGAGAAGTCCTCTTCTTCCTCGGCTTCCTTCTTGCCGCCGGCCTTCTTGGTCTCGGTGGCCGCCTTGGGCTTGCGGCCGCGCTTGGGCTTGTCTTCCTCCGCCACGGCGGCCTTGGCCGTCTTCGCGGCAGGCTTCGCGGTCTTGGCGGTCGCCTCGGCAGCGGCCTTCACGGCCGTCTTCTTCTTGAGTTCTTCGGCAGGAGCGGGGCTGGCCTTGGGCGCGGTCTTCTTGGCGGTCATGCAGGTCCTTCGTGTTTGCGCGGTCAATTCAGAAATGCGGCAGCCACCGCGGCCAACCCGGGCTCGGCGTCAGGCCGGCGGGGCAGGGGGCGGTGGCTTTCGTCGTCAAGGTATCGATCAGCGAGTGATCGAGGGACCCTGGCGTGGCGCGAACAAGCTGGCGTGATCGTTTGGTATGCAGAGCTGGCGGATGTTTTGGCCATTAAAACCCTGATGGGTTACCCAGTGTCGCTGGGTGGCCGGGACCGGCATCTCTCTGCCGTCACTCTTGTTGACGCGCGCGGAAAACACAAGATTATCAGCCATTTGCGGCTGAATTGCAAAACCGTGACAGGTAAACCCTAGCTTTGCACACCGTGGCGCTCGCGCAGCCGGGCCAGCGCCTCCAGCGCCAGGCGCCGTTCCTCGTCAGTGGCGCCGCTGCCGCCAGGCAACGCGGCAGGGGCCCGGGACCGCAGCGCGGCGATCGCGCTGGACAGGTCGCCAGCCGGGTCGGACTCCTCGATGCCCAGTTCCTGCACGCTGCGCACCAGCCGATGCACGACGTCGGCATGGCCCTCCGCCGCCAGGCCGGCCTGGACGACGGCCCAGGGGCTGGCGCCGTGATGGGTCAGGTGGCGTTCCAGCCAATGGACGAGTTCGCCATGGCCGCCGGGCAGGTCGTGCAGCAAGGCGCGGTCCTCGTCGGGCAGGCTGTCCCAGAGCTCGCTGTGCTGCAGCAAGAGTCGGGTGGCATGGTCGGCGGCGGTCGCCGGCGTCACGCGCGGACCGGCGGGGCGAGGTTCCGCGTCGCGACGCGATTTCCAGTCACCTTTGCCTTTCCATTCCCCTTTGGGCTTCCATTCGCCTTTGGGCTGCCAACGCGGCTTTTCGGCGGGTGCCGCCGTCTCCGTGGTGGAGCCCGTGGCAGCTGCGGGTGCGCCTAGCCACAGCGCTTGCAGTTCGGCCTCAGGCAACTGCCCCTGGCGGGCGAGTTCGCCGAGCAATTGGCGACGCAGCAGGCCTTCCGGCAGCAAGGCCCAGAGGGGCTTGGCCTGGTTCAGCATGCGGGCGCGGCCTTCGGGTGTGCCAAGGTCACAGCCGTCGGCAGCGACCGTGATGAGCTGGCGCGACAGCGGCACGGCGCCCTCGATGCAGCGTTCGAAAGCCTCCGAGCCCAGCTCACGGACATAGGAGTCCGGGTCGTGCTCGGTGGGCAGGAACAGGAATTTGACGGTGTGGGTTTCGGTCGCATGGGGCAGGGCGGCTTCAAGCGCCCGACCGGCTGCGCGACGGCCTGCGGCGTCGCCGTCAAAGCTGAAAACGACCATGTCCGTATGCCGGAAGAGCTTGTGCACATGATCGGCTGTGCAGGCCGTGCCCAGCGTCGCGACAGCGTTGCCGATGCCGTACTGAGCCAGGGCGACTACGTCCATATAGCCCTCGACGACCAGTGCATAGCCGCGCTGGCGCATGGCCTGCCGGCCTTCGTAAAGGCCATAGAGCTCGCGGCCCTTGACGAAGACGGGCGTTTCGGGGGAATTCAGGTACTTGGGCTCGCCTTTGTCCAGCACGCGTCCGCCGAAGCCGATGACCTCGCCTTGCACGTTGCGGATGGGGAACATGATGCGGTCCCGGAAGCGGTCGTAGCGCTTGGCGTCCTCGCCGGGCTCGACCTCCGGGCTGATGACCAGGCCGGACTCGACGAGTTGCGGGTCGTCGTACGACGGGAAGCCGCTGGCGAGCGACCGCCAGCCTTCCGGCGCGTAGCCCAGGCCGAAATGCTTGGCGATCTGACCCGTCAGGCCGCGGCCCTTCAGGTATTCGACGGCGCGGGGCGCCGTGCGCAACTGGGCCTGGTAGTGCGCGGCCGCACGAGCCAGCACGTCGGTCAGGCTCTGCTGCCTGGCCTTCTCCACCTTGGCGCGCTCACGCTGCTCGGGGCTGCGCTCATCCTGAGGCACCACCATGCCAACCTGCTGGGCCAGGTCTTCCACGGCTTCGACGAAGGTGGCGGCGGTGTGCTCCATCAGGAAACCGATGGCATTGCCGTGCACGCCGCAGCCGAAGCAGTGGTAGGTCTGGCGGCTCGGGCTGACGATGAAGCTCGGCGACTTTTCTCCATGGAAGGGGCACAGGCCCTTGTGGTTGATGCCCGCCTTTTTCAGCTCGACATGGCGGCCCACCACCTCGACGACATCGACGCGGGAGAGCAGGTCCTGAATAAAGCCGGGCGGGATCACCCGTGGATTTTAGAGATTGGCCTGGGACGGGCTGCGCAACTGGGCAATCCAGTCGCTGTTGCCGAAGGTTTGCATCCACCCGGACAGCGCCGAAGCGGGCATGGCCGCGGCAATGCCGTTGCCCTGGCCGAGGCGGCAGCCCAGGCGCAGAAGCTCGCGCGCATGGGCTCGGCTCTCGACGCCCTTGGCCAGCACGGCGCAGCCGATATTGCGCGCCAGGCCGATCACGCTCTCGACGAGCGACAGGTCCTGGGCGTCGCCCAGCATGCCCTGCACGTAGCTGCGGTCGAGCTTGAGGGTGTCCACAGGCAGGCGCTTGAGTGAACTGAGCCGCGAGTAGCCGGCGCCGAAGTCGTCCAGCGCGATGCCGACGCCCAGGCCCAGGCAGCGCTGGATGAGGGCTTGGGTGGCGACCGTCTCGACCAGCGCGTCAGACTCCAGCACGTCCAGGTGCAGCAAATGGGCGACCTCGGGCGACTGGCGCTGGATGAGTTCCTGCAGGCGCTGCGGGAAGTCGTGGCGGCGCAGTTGCCGGGCACCGACGTTGACGCTGACCGGCAGCCCCTTGCCATCGTTGACACCAGCGCGCAGCCAGGCCGTCGCCTGCGCCAGGGCCTGCTCGATGACCCAGTCGCCGATCTGCACCGCCAGGCCGGTCGTCTCGACCAGCGGCAAGAAATGGGCCGGTGCCAACAGGCCGCGCTCGGGGTGCTGCCAACGCAGCAGCGCTTCCACGCCCATGACCTGGCCGCTGCGCAGGTCGATCTGCGGCTGGTAGTGCAGCAGCAGCTCATTGCTGTCCAGGGCGCGCTGCAGGCGAGCGACGGCAATCATGCCGGCCTCATCGCGCTGGTCCAGCGTCGGGTCGTGGAACTGGATGCCGCACCGGCCGGCATGCTTGGCGCGGTAGAGAGCGTGGCCGGCGTGGCGCAGCAGGGTCTCCGGGTCGGCGTCGTCCTGGGGATAGAGGGTGGCGCCCATGCTGGCGCCGATTTCAATGGCCAGGCCGTTGCCGACGCGGTTCTCCCGGATGGCGACCGGCGTGGACAGCACCGCCAGCAGGCGGTCGGCGGCCCGCTGGGCTTCTTCTGGCGTTTGCACGCGCATCAGCACGGCGAACTCGTCACCGTGCAGCCGGGCCAGTTGGTCGGCGGTATCTGGCGCGGCGCCGCGCGAGCCGCGCAACGCAGCTTGCAATCGGCCGCTGAGTTGAAGCAGCACGGCGTCGGCGACAAGCTGGCCGTGCTCCGCATTGACGCGGGCGAAGTCATCCAGATCGATGAGGCCGACAACGAGCCTGAAGCCGTCGCGGTTGGCCGCGACCAGGGCCAGCTGCAGCCGCCGCATGAACTCGTCGCGGTTGGGCAGGCCAGTGGCGACGTCAAAGCGCAGGCTGCGGCGCAGCAGGTCCTGCTGGCGCAGGCTTTCGCCGAGGTCGGTCAGGCTCAGCAGCCGCCAGCGTGGGCTGACGCCCTCTGGCTCCGGTACCGGGCTGAGCTTGGTCGCGAAGACATGCCGGCCGCCGTCCTCAAGCTCGGCCTGCAACTGGCCGCTCCATGACAGGCCATCATTCAGCGCCGCCTGCAGCTCGGCGGTCTCGTGGCCGCTGCGCTGCAGGTTGGCGATGCTCAGCGGTGTCGCCGGCCGGCCGACGAGGGCCTCGCGCGGCGCATGCAGGATGTCGCAATAGGCCGCGTTGACCTCGACGACGCGCCACTGCGTGTCGATGACGGCCAGACCCTCGCTGGCCTGCTGGAAGAGGGTGGCCGACATGCGCTCGCGCTCTTCGGCCGTGTGGCGCCAGCTGACGTCCGCCAGCGTTGCGATGAGGCCACGCGCGCGGCCCTGGCGGTCGCGCAGCGGCACATGGGCCTGGAGCTCGTGCCAGCGCCAGTCGCCGCCATCGGCTGCCAGGCGCAATGACACGCCGAGCTGGTTGCGCTGCGGGTCACCCAGCAGCTCGCGCAGCGCCCGGCGCAGGGGCTCGCGGTCGCGCGGGTGGGCCAGGCGCAACCAATCCAGTGGCGCGCTGCCAGCGGCCGAGCCGTCCACAGGCGTCGTCAGTGCCAGCCAGCGCGCCGACGCATGACGGCGGCCCTCGGGCAGGCGCCACTCCGCCAGCGCCAGCCCCTGGGCGTCCAGCGCGCTGCGCCAGCCGTCCCGGTCGCGCAACTGATGGTGGCTCAGCGCGATCAGTACCAGTGGCAGGAAGGCGAAACCCGCGCCCAAAATATAGGAGAGCAGGGACGGTGGCGCGCTGAGTGCCCACAGGCCCAGCAGGCCGGCACCGAGCAAGGCATTGGCGCGCGGTGAGGCCTGCAGCGCATGCAGGCAGAGCAGCAGATGCGGCAGCAGCAGGGTGGCACCGGCCTCAGGCAGCAAGATCAGGCCCGCCTGGGCGAGAACGGCCGCCGTGACCAGCATGCGAGCGGTCCAGCGGCCGCCGCGGCGGGGGCGTTGGGTGCTGGCCTGCAGGCAGGTGCCGGCGCAGAGCAGGCCAAAGCCCCACGCGGCCGCCAGTTCCAGCGCGCCACCGAGCGCGCCGCTTCGGGTCAGCCGCGCGGCCATCAAGGCTGCCAGCGCGAACAGTCCGGCCAGCGCCGGTGCGGCCAGGCCACCGAGCAGGCCGAAAAGAAGGACTTCGCGGCGGCCGGTGAGTCGGCCCGTCAGGCGCAGCCGACGCATCAGCGTGCGATTCAAAGCGATCGCGAGCAGGGGCAGGGCCAGCGCTGTCAGCACGGGTGGCGAAATCAGCAGGTCCAGTGCCGCGGCCGGATCGGCGGGCGAGCGCGCCAGCAAGGGCAGCCCGGCGCCCAGCAGCAAGCCCGCCATGACCAGGGGCAGCACCCAGGCGCTCAGCCGCCACAGCGTCAGCAGGCCCAGAGCCGCCAGCAGCATGGGCACCAGCAGATCCTGCGCCGGCATGGCCGCAACCGGCTGGGGAATGCGCAGCAGAGGCGGCAACGCGTCGGTGGCGAGCCCCCAGGCGGTGACCAGGCCGCCACCGAGACCGGCCAGTGCGGCCAGGCCGACGCGGCGCAGACGGCGCCAGCCGCGGCGGCGGTCATGGATGCGGCGCGGGCCGGGTGGCAGGGTCGTGGAGGGCGGTGCCTGGACGCTCAGGTCCGGGGCCTGGTTGTCGGATTCCGGGTGGCCGGAATGCAGATCCATGGCTCGGGCCTCAGGCCAATACCCAGGGCAGCGCGCGCATGCAGGGCGCTGGCCGAGTGAATGGGTGGCAACGATCGGGCATTGCCGCAATCTCGTCGCCGCCATGGCACGACGATCCCTGGGAAAACCCCAGGCGCAGGGTCGCTGGCAGCGTGACGAAAGGCATGGCGCAGTTTAGGCGGGACCTGCACCAAAAAGGAAAAGGGCCATCCCGTAGATGGATGGCCCTGGTCGGTCGCGCCAGCGGGCGCCGGCGACGGGAATCTGTTCAAACCCTGCAGTCAAATCGCCGGCGTATGCCGGGCAATTGACCCGCAGGAATTGGGCCTGCAGGAATTGCCGGTCAGACGGAGAAATCGGTCAGCTTGGCACCGCCAGCAATGGCGGCCTTGAGCCATTTGGGCTGCAGACCCCGGCCACTCCAGGTTTCGCCGGTGGCCTGGTTGCGATACTTGGCGGCGACCTTGGACACCTTGGCCGGCTTGGGGGTGCGGGTGCTGAGGTCGGCCACCGTCAGGCCATATTCGCTCATCAGGGATTTCACCTTGGCCACCGCTTCGCTGCGTTCGCGGTCCTTGGTTTGGCTGATCTGCTGATCAAGTGCCTCGCGCTGGGCCAGGAGTTCTTTCAGTGTGGACATGCTGCTATTCCTCTTGCGATTTGAGCGGGGAGACTCGCGACATTGATCGCCGCGGCCCCGGAGCCTTGGGGCCGATTGACCGCGAGTATCTCCGTGGGCGAATTAAATCCCGACAGGCCGCATAAATGCAAGAGTTTTCGTTGGCCGGTTGCGACGAGTTTCTAGCAGCTAGGGTTAATTGCGCATTTCGTAGCGCCGGCGGGGGTTCCCGCCGTGGCAGCCGCCGCAGAAACAGAAAGGGCCGGTGACTGGCGTCCCGGCCCTGTGGATATGCGGGGATTTGCGTTTATTCGTTTGCCGGCGGTACGTAGCCGGCGACGGCTTCGGCGCCGGTGCCAAAGAAATTGTTGGTGGCTGCATCACCTGCGCTACGCGCAGATGAGCATCCCCCACAGTTTTTCACCTGAGCTGCGCTCAGGCCGATGGCGGTACATAGCCCGCCACCGCTTCGGCACCTGTGCCGAAGAAAAACTGTTCAGCCTGGCGCATCAGGTATTGGCGGGCGCGCAGGTCGGCGAGGTTGAGGCGGTTTTCATTGACCAGCATGGTCTGATGCTTCATCCACGCCGCCCAGGCTTCCTTGCTGACGCTTTCCCACACCTTCTTGCCGAGTTCGGTATGAGCCGGGTAGGGCGGGAAGTCCAGCCCTTCGGCTTCCTTCTTCAGATAGGCACATTGAACGGTGCGGGGCATGGCGGACTCCTACGAACACGAGAAATGAGAAACGGCCGGCACTTTAGCGCGGCGGCCGTTTGGGCGAACCCGGCGGGGCTTAGTTGAATCGTTTGACCAGCACCAGCGAGCGCCGGTCCCAGTTGTATTTGCGCTTGCGTTCTTCAGGCAGCCATTCCGGGTCCACCTGCTGGAAACCGCGCTTGATGAACCAATGCATGGTGCGCGTCGTCAGCACGAAGATGCTGTCCAGGCCCTGGGCCTTGGCGCGCTGCTCGATTCTTTTCAGCAGGCGGTCGCCGTCGCCCTGGCCTTGCACTTCGGCGGAGACGGTCAGTGCGGCCATCTCGGCGGTGCGCGCCTCGACATAAGGGTAGAGGGCCGCGCAGCCGAAGATGACACCGTCGTGCTCGATGACGGTGTAGAGCTCGGCGTCGCGCTCGATCTCGGTCCGGCTGCGCTTGACCAGCGTGCCGTCACGCTCGAAGGGCTCGATGAGCTGGATGATGCCGGCCACGTCGTCGGCGCTGGCCTCGCGCAGGCTTTCCAGCTTCTCGTCGACGACCATGGTGCCGATGCCGTCATGGGTGTAGACCTCCTGCAGCAGCGCGCCATCCACCGCGAACGGGATGATGTGCGAGCGCTCGACGCCGGCACGGCAGGCCTCGGCGCAATGGCGCAGATAGAAGGCGACGTCGGTCGGCTGGGGCGCCGGGCCGACCTTGGCGAGCATGCGGTCCGCGTCGGCCACGGCCAGCTCGGTGTCGATGGGGCTGTCCGGGTCGTCTGGGTTCTCGGGCACACCGTCGACCTCGCAGACGAACAGCAGCTTGTCGGCCTGCAGCGCAATGGCCGTGGACGTGGCCACGTCCTCCATCGACAGATTGAAGGCCTCACCCGTGGGCGAGAAGCCGAAGGGCGACAGCAGCACGATGGCGCCAATGTCCATGGCGCGCTGGATGGCTGCAGCGTCAACCTTGCGTACCAGCCCTGAATGCTGGAAGTCCACGCCGTCGACGATGCCGACCGGTCGCGCGGTCAGGAAGTTGCCGGAGACCACGCGCACGGTGGCGTTGGCCATCGGCGTATTGGGCAGGCCCTGGCTGAAGGCGGCCTCGATCTCGAAACGCAACTGGCCGGCGGCCTCCTGGGCGCAGTCCAGGGCCACGGCGTCAGTGATGCGGCGGCCATGGCTGAAGCGGGGCGTCTGGCCCTTGGCGGCGAGTTGCTCGTTGACCTGGGGCCGAAAGCCGTGCACCAGGACGATCTTGATGCCCATGGCATGCAGGATGGCCAGGTCCTGCACGAAGGCATTGAGCTTGCCGGCCGCGATCAGCTCGCCCGGCATGCCAACGACGAAGGTCTCGCCGCGGTAGGCATGGATATACGGTGCCACGGCGCGGAACCAGGGCACGAAGGTGTGGGGGAAGACAAGGCCGGTCATGGGGCGAATTGTGGCCTGTGACTCGGATCACTTGACGCTGTCACATTCGCCTCCGAGGATCGCTGCTTCACCACCGGAGACCGCGATGAAGGACTATCAAGACGTCTACATGACCCCCGGCGCCTTCAGCTGGAACGAGTTGTCCAGCCCCGACCCCAAGAAGGCCTGCGAGTTCTACGGCACCCTGTTCGGCTGGAGCTTCGACACCATGAACATGGGTCAAGGCGACTATCACGTCGTCAAGGTGGGCGAGGTGGCTGTCGGCGGCGTCATGACCCAGCAGCAGCCCGGCCCGGCGATGTGGGGCGCCTATGTGACCGTCGAGAACTGTGATGCGACGGTCGAGAAGGCCAAAAGCCTCGGCGGCACCGTCTGCGCCGGCCCCTTCGACATCCCGACCATCGGCCGCATGGCCGTGTTGCAGGACCCGCAGGGCGCCGTGATCCAGGTCATCAGCTACTTCCCGCGCAGCGAATAAAGCGCTTGCGGGACAATCCCGCCGCAATGACAGCTCCGAATCCCGAGAGCCGGCCCGTGAAGCCGGCTCTCTCCATTTCATTCCCTGAATCCCTGCCGGTCTCTGCGCGGCGCGATGAAATCGCGGCTGCCATGGCCGAGCACCAGGTCGTCATCGTCTGCGGCGAGACCGGCTCTGGCAAGACCACTCAGCTGCCCAAGATTGCGCTGGCCATGGGTCGTGGGCGCATCAACGGCGGCGGCCTGATCGGCCACACCCAGCCGCGCCGCATTGCCGCCAGCAGCGTGGCCAAGCGCATCGCCGAGGAGCTGAAGACGCCGCTGGGCGACGTGGTCGGCTACAAGGTCCGCTTCCAGGATCGCCTGGCCAAGACCGCCTCGGTCAAGCTGATGACGGACGGCATCCTGCTGGCCGAGACGCAGAGCGACCCGTTGCTGAAGGCGTACGACACGCTGATCATCGACGAGGCCCACGAGCGCAGCCTCAACATCGACTTCCTGCTGGGCTATTTGCGCGAGCTGCTGCCGCGCCGGCCTGACCTGAAGATCGTTGTCACGTCGGCCACCATCGATGCGGACCGGTTTGCACGGCATTTCGAGTCGAGCAAAGGTCCCGCGCCGGTGCTGACGGTGTCGGGGCGGCTGTTCCCGGTTGAGCAGCGCTACCGGCCCTTCGAGGAAAGCCGCGAGTACGACCTGAACAACGCCATCACCGACGCGGTGGACGAGTTATGGCGCGAGGGCGGCGGCGATGTGCTGGTCTTCCTGCCCGGCGAGCGCGAGATCCGCGAGGCGGCCGAGGCGCTGCGCAAGCACCACCCGCCGGGCGTGGAAGTGCTGCCGCTGTTCGCACGGCTGTCGCAGGCCGAGCAGGACAAGGTCTTCGAACCGCACGGCCAGCGCCGCATCGTGCTGGCCACCAACGTGGCCGAGACGTCGCTGACGGTGCCGGGCATCCGCTACGTCATCGACCCGGGCCTGGCGCGCGTGAAGCGCTACAGCTACCGCAACAAGGTCGAGCAGCTGCTCATCGAGCCGGTCAGCCAGGCGGCATCCAACCAGCGCGCGGGCCGCTGCGGGCGGGTCAGCAACGGCATCTGTATTCGTCTCTATAGCGAGAAGGAATTCAACGAGCGGCCCAAGTTCACTGATCCAGAAATCCTGCGCAGCAGCCTCGCCGGCGTCATCCTGCGCATGAAGGCGCTGCACCTGGGCGAGGTCGAGCGCTTCCCCTTCCTAGAGCCGCCGCGGCCCAAGGCGATCGCCGACGGCTACCAGCTGCTGGCCGAGCTGGGCGCCACCGACGACAACAACGAGCTGACGCCGCTGGGCCGCGAGCTGTCGCGCCTGCCGCTGGACCCGCGCGTGGGCCGCATGATCCTGGAGGCCAAGAACCGCGAGGCGCTGTCGGAAGTGCTGGTCATCGCATCGGCGCTCAGCGGCCAGGACGTGCGCGACCGGCCGATGGAAGCCGCGCAGGCCGCCGACGAGAAGCACAAGAAGTTCGACGACGAGAAAAGCGAGTTCAGCGGCTACTTGAAGCTGTGGAAGTGGCTGGAGGAGTCCAAGGGCGGCGGCACAGAACACAAGCTCAGCAACCGCCGCCACGAGCAGCTGCTGCGCGAGAACTTCATCAGTCCGCGCCGCGTGCGCGAATGGCGCGACGTCTATTCGCAGCTGCACACCGTCATCGCCGAACACGGCTGGCGGCTGAACCAGAGCCCCGCCACCTACGAGCAGTTGCACCTGTCCATGCTGGCCGGCCTGCTGGGCAACATCGGCCAGAAGAGCGACGACGAGGACTGGTACCTGGGCGCACGCGGTATCAAGTTCTACCGCCATCCCGGCGCTCACCTGAGCAAGAAGCCCGGCCGGTGGATCGTGGCTGCCGAGCTGGTCGACACCTCACGCCTGTACGGCCGGGGCATCGCCAACATCGAGCCGCAGTGGCTGCCGCCAATTGCCGGCCACCTGATCAAGACCCAGCTGCTGGAGCCACACTGGGAAAAGAAGGCCGCCGAGGTCGTGGCGCTGGAGCGAGCGACGCTGTACGGCATCGTGCTCTACAGCAACAAGCGTGTGAACTTCGGCCGTGTGGACCCCAAGGCCGCCCGCGAAATCTTCATCCGTGAGGGCCTTGTCAACGACGACCTGCCGGATGAGCTGGTGCGGCAACTGCCCTTCCTGGCCCACAACCGCCGCCAGATCGCCAAGGTCGAGGCGCTCGAGCACAAGTCGCGCCGCCAGGACGTGCTGGTGGACGACGAACTCATCTACGCCTTCTACGACGACAAGCTGCCGGCGAACGTGTTCTCCGGCGCCACGCTGCTGAAGTGGTGGCGGGAAGCCAGCAAGAGCGACGACAAGCTATTGCAGCTCAGCCAGGACGAGCTGATGCGCCACGAGGCCGCAGGCGTCACCAGCGAGGCCTTTCCCAAGGTCATCCGCCTGGGCGGCGTGGACTGTGCGGCGACGTATCTGCACCAGCCGGGCGACCCACGTGACGGTCTGACCGTGACCGTGCCCATCTTTGCGCTCAACCAGGTCAGCGAGGAGCGTGCCGAGTGGCTGGTGCCCGGCATGCTCGCGCAGAAGGTGTCGGCGCTGCTGAAGAGCCTGCACCAGAAGCCGCGCGCGCGGCTGACGCCGCTGCCGGAGTTCGTCGCCGAGTTCATCGAGCTGCAGCCGTTCTGCCAGGGGGGGCTGGTGGACACGCTGCTCAGGGCCGTGAAGGACCGCAGCCAGATCGCCGTGCAGCGCAACGACTTCAAGCTGGAGCAGCTCCCGCCGCACCTGTTCATGAACTTCCGCGTCGTCGACGAGCATGGCCGCCAGCTCGGCCAAGGTCGGCAGCTGGCGGCATTGAAGGCGGAGCTGGGCGGCCAGGCGCGATCGGCGTTTCAGGCGCTGGCGGCGCTGAAGTTGCCCGCAGCAGAAGCTGCGCCAAAGCCTCAACCTGAACGCGGCGTCCGCGCCGAGATCGTCAAGCCGGCGGCCCCCGCGCGTGATGCGACACAGGCCTACACCGACTGGACCTTCGGCGAACTGCCCGAGCTGCTCGAGGTGCGCAAGAGTGGCCAGACGCTGATCGGCTTCCCGGCGTTGATCGACAAAGGCGCCCACGTCGAGATCGAGGTCTTCGACGAGCCCGAGGTCGCCGCCGCCAAGCACCGCGCCGGCCTGCGCCGGCTGGTCGCGCTGCAGCTCAAGGAACCGCTGAAGTTCCTGGAAAAGAACATCCCCGATCTGCAGCGCATGTCCGTGCTCTACATGGGCCTGGGCACGGCCGAGGATCTGCGCGACCAGATCATCGGCGTCGCACTGGACCGCGCCTTCCTGGCCGACCCGCTGCCGACCGATCCGATCAGCTTCAAGAAGCGCATCGAGGAAGGCCGCAGCCGCTTGAACCTGATTGCTCAGGAAGTAGCCCGAGCTGCGCACGCCGTGCTGCAAGAGCTGGCCAACGCGAGTCGCAAGCTGAAGGACTCTCGGCCAGCCAAGGATGTCGGCGACGACATCACCGCGCAGTTGCAGCGCCTGGTGCCCAAGCGCTTTGTGCTCGACACGCCCTGGGCCCAGTTGCAGCACCTGCCGCGCTACCTGAAGGCCATCACGGCGCGGCTGGACAAGCTGCGTGCCGACGCCGCCCGGGACACCAAGCTGATGAGCGAGATCAAGCCGCTGGAGCAGCGCTACACACGCCGCCTGGCCGAGCTCAAGGGCGTGCGCGATGCACGGTTGGAGGACTTCCGCTGGCAGCTGGAGGAGTTGCGCGTGAGCCTGTTCGCGCAGGAGCTGCGCACGCCGCAGCCGGTCAGCGTGAAACGACTCGACAAGGTGTGGAGCCAGCTGACAGGCTGACAAATTGCGGCCCAGGCCTACGCGGCCGGCCTGGGCCCGGTGTAAAACCAAGCCGGTCCAAGCCCGGAGTGTGAGCTGCTGCACACAAGGCCTGGACTGCCAGGGAATTCCGTGGCATTTCGACGCTTGCCTGCAAGCTGGACGCTCCTGGCCTGGAGTCCAATGCAGGAACACCATCTGTTACACCCCGCCCACGTCTGCCGTGCCTGATTCCAGTTCCAGCCCCGCCGCCCCGCCGCCGAAGAGCTTTGGCCGCTTCGAGTTGCGCGCGTTGCTGTCCAAGAGCGCCCGCAGCCTGATCTGGGGCGTCTTCGACCCCCGCCATGGCCAGGAGCTGATGCTCTGCATGCCGCGTGACAAGCCCAACAGCGCGGCCGCCCTGGAGCATTGGTTGCGCATGGCCCAAGGTGCAGAGCGGGTGCAGCACCCCAACCTGGCACGTCCGTTCGAGATCGGCCAGATCGAGAACTGGCCTTACGTAGCCTACGACCGCGCCCTGGGCGAGACGCTGGAAGAGCGCCTCGCACGCCAGAATGCCCCCCTGCCCATCGACGCGGCCGGCTGGATTGCCCAGTTGCTCGAAGGCCTGGCCTTCGCCCACGAGGCCGGCCACGCCCACCGGGACATCCAGACCGCCAGCCTCGTCATCGACGCCGGCGACAAGGTGCGCCTCGTTGGCCTGGAAGTCGCGCAGGAGGTCTTCCCGGCCACGGTCGATTTCAACGCCGTGACGCGCCGTGCGGTGCGCGAGTCGGCCGAGGAAGACGTGCTCTGCGTCGGTCTGCTGCTCAATCGCATCCTCAGCGGCAAGCCCGTGCTGGAGGAGAACGACCTGCAGCACGTCGTGCAGCAGATGCAACCCCTCGGGCGTGAAATGGTGCGCCTGGGCTGGGAGACGCCGCACCCCATCGCCGAGCCGCTGCGCGCCATCTGCAACCGGGCGACCGACCGCCAGCTGCGCCAGCGCTACCACCTGGCGCGCAGCTTCTGGCGCGCTCTGGACGGCTGGCGCACCTCGGCTGCGCACGACAGCGGTGGCCCCGTCGCGCTGCTGATGGACAAACTGCAGCGCATCGGCCACCTGCCGACGACGATGACCGGCCTGCACCGCTTCACGGGCGGGTCGGGGCTGGAGTCCCAGCACGCCAGTGCGCTGTCCGAGTTCGTGCTGAAGGACATGGCCCTGAGCCTGGAGCTGGTACGCCGCGTCAACAACGCGCTCAAGCAGAGCGGCCACCACGGCGAAACGGTGCTGAACATGCAGCGCGCCATCCAGATGCTGGGGCTGGATGGCGTGCAGCTCGCGGCCAACGCGCTCAAGCCCTGGCCGGGGCCGCTGGCGCCGGTGGCCGCCGAGATGCTGCGCCAATTGATGGCCCGCGTCGCCAAGGCCGCCCAGGTCGCGCAGGCGCTGCGCCCGGCGGGCTATGACGCCGAGGTCGTGCACCTCATCACGGTCATGCAGAACCTCGGCCGCCTGCTGTTGCAGTACCACTTCCCGGATGACGCCCAGCAGATCCGCCAGCTGATGGTGCCGCCGGAGCCCACCGAGGAGCAGCCCAACCCGCCCGCGATGGGTGAGCAGGCGGCGGCCTACGCCGTGCTGGGCTGCGACCTGGACGCCATGGGTGCCGCGGTGGCGCGGCACTGGGGCCTGGGCGACGAGCTGCTGCAGATGATCCGGCGCCAGCCGTTGGACGGTGCCGTGCACCCGGTGCGCAGCGATGCCGATGCGATCCGCCTGACCTGCAGTTTTGCCAACGAACTGATCGACGCCCTCGGCCTGCCCGAGGCGCGTCGCCGCCCGGCGCTGGAAGCCGCGACGCGGCGCTATGCCAAGGCGCTGGGTGTCGGCCTGCGCGAGGTCATGGAAGCATTGAATCCTGGCGCGCACAAGCCGTCGACCGCGACAGCCAAGCCGGCCGACGACGGCGCGCCGTCGTCCTCCCTGCGCGAACGCCTGTCCGCGCGCGGCAACTCCTAGGCCATGGCCGACGACCTGCCCCCCCAACTCGGCCGCTTCCGCCTGCTGCAGCGCCTGGGCGAGGGGGCGCAAGCGACGGTCTGGCTCGCCCATGATCCGCTGCTGGACCGCGAGGTGGCCGTCAAGCTGCTGAAGGCGGCGGCCGAGCCCGGCAGCGTGGATGAATGGCTGCACGAGGCCCGCGCCGTCAGCCGGCTGACCCACCCGAACATCGTGCCGGTCTTCGAGGCCGACGCCCAGGGCGGGCGCTCCTACCTCGTCTTCGAGTACGTGTCCGGTGGCACGCTCAGCCAGCGCCTGCGCGCCGGGCCGCGACCGACGGCGGCCGAGGCCGTCACCCTCATGCTGGGAATCCTGGACGGCCTCACCGCCGCCCATGCCGCCGGCCTCGTGCACCGCGACCTGAAGCCCAGCAACATCCTGCTCGATGCCCGCGGCCGGCCGCGCGTGATGGACTTCGGCATCGCGGCGCGGGTTTCGACCGACACCAACGCACCGTCACGCATCGTCGGCACGCCGGGCTATATCTCGCCCGAGGCCGCGCGCGGCGCGCCGCCGCATCCGCAGATGGATGTGTTCGCGGCGTCCGTCATGCTGGCCGAGATGCTGAGCGGCCAGCGCCTCAACCACGACCCCGATCCCTGGCGCACCATCCAGCGCGTGCAGACCACCGACCTCATGCTGCCCTCCGGCCTGGACAGCAGCGTCGACGACGCCTTGCGCGCCATCGTGCAGCGCGGCCTGGCGCGTGAGCCATCGGCACGCTGGCCGAGTGCCGCCCTGCTGCGTGATGCCCTGGCCGCCTGGCTGCGCCCGGTCGCCGAACCCGACGCCGAGGCCCAGGACGCGCCGGTGCTGGACTTCCTGCTGCGCCGCATGCGCCACAAGAGCGACTTCCCGGCGCTGTCCGATGCCATCCAGCGCATCCAGCGTCTGACGCAGTCCGAGAACGAGAGCCTGGCCAGCCTGTCCAACGAGATCCTGAAGGACGTGGCGTTGACGCAGAAGCTGCTGCGCCTGGTCAACACCGCCCAGTACCGGCATGCCGGCGGCGGCGGCATCAGCACGGTGTCGCGCGCGGTGGCGCTGATCGGCTTTGCCGGCATCCGCAACCTGGCGCTGAGCCTGGTGCTGCTGGAGCGCATGGAGAACAAGGGCCACGCCAAGCGGCTGCGCGAGGACTATCTGCGCTCGCTGATGGCGGCGTCGCTGGCGCGCGAACTCTGCCCCAACCCGCGGGAGGCCGAGGAGGCCTTTCTCGGCGCGATGTTCCATCACCTGGGCCGCTCGCTGACCGAGTTCTATTTCCCGGAGGAGGCCGATGCCGTGCGCCGCCTGGTCAGCCCTGCCGAGGATGGCCAGCCTGCGCTGAGCGAGGCGGCCGCATCGGCGCAGGTGCTGGGCATGAGCTACGAAGCCCTGGGCCTGGGTGTGGCCCGGCAATGGGGCCTGCCCGACAGCCTGCAGCGCGCCATGCGCCGCCCGGTGGGCGAGGCGCCGCAACGCCTGCTGGAAGACGGCATCGAGCGCCAGCGCTGGCTGGCACGGGCCAGCAACGACATGGCCGACCTCATCCTGAACACGCCCCCCGAGCAGGCCCATGCCAAGTTGCGGGCGATGGCCCAGCGCCATTCGCGCGCCCTGGGGCTCAGTGCCGAGACCTTCGAGAAGGCGGCCGACACGGCACGCCAGCATCTCGCGCAGATGACCGAGGCGCTCGAGCTGCACCTGCCCAAGGACTCGCGCGCCCAGCGCCTGCTCGCGCCGTTGACGCCCTCGGCGCATGACTCGCTGACGGCGCACGAACTCGCGCCCACCCAGGTTCTGGAGCGCACGCAGGACCAGCGCGCGGTTTCGCCCACCGATCAGGCCACGCAGCTGCTGGCCGCCGGCGTGCAGGACATCACCGACGCCATGGTGGAGCAGTTCCAGCTCAATGCCGTGCTGCGCATGATCCTGGAGACCATCTACCGCGCGCTGGGCTTTCGACGTGTCGTGTTCTGCCTGCGCGATGCACGCGGCCATGCCCTCACCGGGCGGCTCGGTGTGGGCGCCGATGTGGAGCGCCTTGCGCCGCTGCTGCGCATCGATCTGACGGCCCAGCCGCTGGACCTGTTCGCCGCCGTCTGCCTGAAGGGCGCTGACACGCTGATCCAGGATGCGCGTGCTGCCAACATCGCCCCGCGGCTGCCGAGCTGGTTCCGTGGCGAGCTGCAGGCGCAGAGCTTTTTGCTGCTGCCCCTCATGCTGAAGGGTTCGCCGCTGGGGCTCATCTACGCCGACCACGCCTTGGCCGGTGCCGTGCAATTGGGCGAGAAGGAACTCTCGCTGCTGCGCACCCTGCGCAACCAGGCCGTGATGGCCTTCCGCCAGGCCACCGGCTGACGCGCGTGCGGCCCTAACGCCGCTGTAGGGCAAATCCCACACCGCTTGAGGCCACAGGCTGACCGGTGCCGCACCGGCCCTCCGACTGGGGCCACGCCCTCCGTCGCGAATACTCGTTGGGCATCCTGAAAGAACCCGAACCGGCGGGTGGCGATGCTCGAACGCCGGGTATGTCAAACAACAGGAGTTCGTATGAATCACCATTCGATGAATGGCCGAGGGGTCGCGTTGGCGGTGCTTGCCGCCGCTGCCCTGGCCGCATGTGCCACGACGGGCGATGCCCCGAAGGAGCAGATGGCGGTGGCCAATTCCGCTGTCGACCAGGCCAGCGGCAATGCCGCCGAGGCGCCGGCTGAGTTATCCACGGCCCGCGACAAGCTGGCCCGCGCCAATGCAGCCATGGCCCGCAAGGACTACGTGGCGGCCCGTCAGCTGGCCGATGAGGCTGCGGCCGACGCGGCGCTGGCCCAGGCGACCGCTCGGAATGCCCGTTCCAGCCGCGCGCTGGCCGAGGTGCGCCAAAGCATCCAGCAGCTGCAGACGCAGCTGAATCGTTCCTGATTCATCGAAAGGATTGCCATGACTTCCCCCACTCGATTCGTTTCGACGCTGACCGCCCTGGCCGCAGCCACTGCCCTGTTCGCAGGCTGCGCCAGCGCCCCCACTGTCACGCCCGCCTTGCAGCAGGCACGCTCCAATGTGCGCAGCGCCGAGGCCGACCCGGCCGTGCTGAAGTACGCCTCGCTGGACGCCAAGAAGGCCGCTGATTCGCTGCGCCGAGCCGAAGAGCTGAGCGCCAAGCGCGAGTCACCCGCTGACATTGACTCCGCGGCCTATGTCGCGTCGACCCAGGCGCGCACGGCGATGGCCATTGGCCGCGCCGCGACTGAGGAAGAGGCCATCAAGTCCGCCGAGGCCGACCGCGAGCGTGCCCGCGCCGACGCGAATGCCAACCGCGCCAACGTTGCCCAGAACCAGGCCGCCAACGCCCAGATCGCAGCGGCCAACGCCAATGCCGATGCCAATGCCGCTCGCCAGCAGGCGGCCGCTGCCAACGCAGACGCCGCCCAGGCCCAGGCCCAGGCCGCCGCGCTGGCGCAGGAGCTGGCCGATTTGCAGGCCCGCCAGACCGACCGCGGCATGCTGGTCACGTTGGGTGACGTGCTGTTCGAATTCGGCCGCGCCGAGATCAAGCCTGCCGCGCAGACGTCCATCGCCAAGCTGGCGCATTACTTGAACCAGCATCCCGACCGCCGCGTGCTGATCGAGGGCTTCACCGACAGCGTCGGCAGCGATTCGGCCAACCTGACGCTGTCGCAGCGCCGCTCGCAGGCCGTGGCAGAAGCGTTGCGTGCCCAGGGCGTCGACCCGACCCGGGTCGCCACGCGCGGCTATGGCGAGGCCTACCCGGTGGCCAGCAACTCGAGCACATCCGACCGCGCGATGAACCGGCGCGTCGAGGTCTACATCTCGAACGACAACCAGCCGGTCCGCGCGCGTGGCTGATTGCCACATCGCGCCACACCGCTGTCATCACGCATCACAGGAGATTGAGATGACCCAACACCACAACACACGATGTCGCCTGGCCACCGCCTGGCTGGCTGCCGGCCTCATGGCCATTGGCGGTATTGCCCAAGCGGCGCCCCGGGCCAAGAACGTCGACCCCTTGCGCATGCAGTACGAGCGCGAGCGGGCCAATTGCATGACCGGCCAGACCAACCAGCCACGCGATGTTTGCCTGCGGGAGGCCGGTGCGGCCTATGCCCAGGCCCGTCAAGGCAAGCTGGTCTCGCCGGGCGACCGGCCCGAGCAATGGGCGGCGAATGCGCTCAAGCGCTGCCAGGCTCAGCCCACCATGGAAGACCGCGAGATGTGCGAACGCCGTGTGCGCGAAGGCCAGGTCGTGGGCAGCGTGGAAGCGGGTGGCCAGCTGACGACGCTGACCGTGCGGACCGTCGAAACCCCAAAAAATCCGGGTTGATCGGAACGCAATGAAGACTGGGGGAGGGTGACGAGCCTTACCCCCGGCACTGGTTGCAACGCTTAGGGCTGCTTGGTTCCCCACCTGACCCGGTTGGGCGCGCTTCCATGCGGGGAGGCCCGTCGAGCGAGATTCTAACCGGGGAGAAATTGCCGGTTGATCGAAAGGTCCATCGCGAGTGCCAGCAGGGCCAGTGCGGTGAAATAACCCAACAGATGCAGGCGCGCCTGGCTCATGGCCCAGTGGCCGCAGATCATGTAGCCCACGAGCGCGATGAGCTTCGCGCCCAGCCACCAGTCGCGGATGGGGTGGTAGCCGATGGAACCCCACAGGCTCAGGCCCGTGACGACGAGGCAGGCATTCACGCCGAAGACGAGCACCAGCAGGCGGGCGTCCTTGGCAAAACCCTGCAGCTGTGGGCTGCCGAACTGGACCAGCAGGCCGCGCACGAAGAACAGGCCCACGCTACACCAAGCCAGCAGCACATGCCACTGAATCATCTGCGTGTAATACCAACTCATGTCAGTTCTTCGGGCCGAGCGCCGGGCCGCTCCCAAGCCGGCCCGTCGTGGCGATGTGCTTGCGGCTCAACGCCGCAAGCATCGCCGTCCCCCCGGGGGATCGGCCAAGGTACGCCTTGGACGAGGGGCTTCACGTTATTCAGCGCAGCGCGAGGTCGTCTTCGCTGAAGCGGATGTCCAGCGGCTCGATCAGCAGTTGCTTCTCGCCCGCTTCCACCGTGCCGGCCACCCAGGCCTCAATGCCGCAGTCGCGCGCCACCTGAGCTGTGCGCTCGGCGTCTTCCGCCTTGACGAAGATGGCGAAGCCGGCGCCCATGTTCAGCGTGGAGTAGGCCTCTCGGTCGTCCTGGCCGGCCTGCTTCTGGATGAAGTCCAGCACCGCCGTCTTGGGCGGCACGGAGTGGATGCGGTAGGTCAGCTGGCTCGGGTGGCGCAGCAGCTTGCGCCAGCCGTGGCCGGTGATGTTGGCGCAGTAGTGCGGCGCGATGCCGGCCTTCCACAGCGCCTCCGTCACGGGCGAATACAGCGCAGTCGGCGCCAGCAGGGCTTCGCCGTAGGTGAGGCCCGGTTCGATCTCGGTGAGGTAGCCCTGGGGCAGGCGCTCGGCCAGCTTGCGAGCCAGGCTCAGGCCGTTGGCATGGATGCCGCTGGAGGCCAGCAGCACGATGGCGTCGCCCGCGCCCAGCTTGTCGCCCACCGACAGGCGTTCCTTGGGGTTGATGAGGCCGGTGCAGGAGGCGGCCAGGTCGATGCGGCCGTCTTCCACGATACCGGCCAGCGCGGGCGTCTCGCCGCCGCCCCAGGCCACCTGGCAGGTGTCGCAGGCGGCCTTCCAGCCGGCCACCAGGGCTTGCGCGCGCTGGGCGTCGCCGAACCAGTCGCTGCCGCCGGCGGCCCAGTAGGCCTGCACGACCAGCGGCGTGGCGCCGACGGTGATCAGGTCGTTGACCGCCATCGCGATGGTGTCCTGCGCGATGCCGGCAAAGAAGCTCTTGCCCGTCAGCTTGGCCATCTCGTCGGCCACCAGGGTCTTGGTGCCCAGGCATTCCACGATGGACGCCAGATAGAACGGCCCCACGTCCACGACATAGGCCGATTCGCCGCGCGAGGCCTTGACCTCGGTGAAGCCATGGCCGGCGAGGTGGGAGGCCGTGGCGGCGGCGGCGCGCTGGGCAGTGATCTTCAGCGGGTCGATCAGGTCGTAGTTGACGCCGGCTTGGTCGTAGGTGAGGGGGGCTGCGGTACTGGTCATCCGCCAATTATCGACGGAGGGCCCCTCATAGAATGGCCGGCATGAGTTATCAGGTCCTGGCCCGCAAATACCGCCCGCAGAGTTTCGAGCAACTCGTAGGGCAGGAGCATGTCGTGCAGGCCCTCGCCAATGCACTGACGCAGGGGCGCCTGCATCACGCCTATCTGTTCACCGGCACGCGCGGCGTGGGCAAGACGACGGTGTCGCGCATCCTCGCCAAGAGCCTCAATTGCACCGGGCCGGACGGCACGGGCGGCATCACGGCCCAGCCCTGCGGCGTCTGCCATGCCTGCCGGGACATCGATTCGGGCCGCTTCGTCGACTACGTGGAGCTGGACGCGGCGTCCAACCGCGGCGTCGAGGAGATCTCGCAGCTGCTGGACCAGGCCGTCTACAAGCCGGTCGTCGGGCGCTTCAAGGTCTACATGATCGACGAAGTGCATATGCTGTCGAACACCGCCTTCAACGCGATGCTGAAGACGCTGGAGGAGCCGCCCGACTACCTGAAGTTCGTGCTGGCGACGACCGACCCGCAGAAGGTGCCGGTCACCGTGCTGTCGCGCTGCCTGCAGTTCAACTTGCGGCCCATGGCGGCGGCAGACGTGCAGATGCACCTGGGCAACGTGCTGGGCGCGGAGAGCGTGCCGGCCGAACCGGGGGCGCTGCGCCTGCTATCGCGTGCGGCTCGCGGCTCGATGCGTGACGGGCTGTCGTTGACCGACCAGGCCATCGCCTTCGGTGCGGGGTCGCTGACTGAAGCCGGCGTGCGCCAGATGCTGGGCAGCGTCGACCGCGGCCATGTCGTGGCCATCGTGGATGCACTGGCCGCGGCGAGCGGTGAGGCCGTCGTCGCCCAGGCCGATGCGCTGCGCGGCGCGGGCCTGTCGGCCGCCGGCACGCTGGAGGACCTCGCCACGCTGCTGCAGCAGATGGCCCTGGCCCAGGCCGCGCCCACGGCGCTGGACGATGCCGACAACGAAACGGCCGAGATCCGCCGCCTGGCTGCTCTACTTCCGGCCGACGAGATCCAGCTGATGTACAGCATGGCCCTGCATGGCCGCGCCGAGCTGCATCTGGCGCCGGACGAATATGCGGGTCTGTTGATGGTGCTGCTGCGCATGCTGGCCTTCCGGCCGGCCGGCACGAGCCCCAAGCCCATCAAGGCCGCGGCCCTGGTGAGGCCGGCGGCAGTGGCCAAGGCGGTTGTCGCCGTGCCGCTGCCCAAGGTGGCGCCACCGGCGCTGGTGGCGGTGCCCAAGGTTGTCGCGCCGGTCCCGGTGGTCGCGGCGCCCGTGGTGGCCGAGCCGGCCGCCCCCAGGCTCAGCGACCGACTGCGCCCGCGCCCGGTCGAAGTCGAGGCGCAGGCCGATGACGACATGGATGGCCCGCCGCCCGACGATGCGCCGCCGCCGTGGATGGAAGCGGATGACGCGCCCGCGCCGGTGGCTGCTGCGGCTCGCGAGCCCGAAGCGCCGCGCCGCGCCGAGCTGCGCGAGACGCCCGAAGGTGCGCAGTGGGCCGAGCGCATCGCGGCCCTCAACCTGGTGGGCATGACGGGCGAGCTGGCCCGCCAGGCCCAGGCCCTGGGCTGCGCCAGCGCCGACGGCCGCGAGGTCTGGACGCTGCGCGTCGAGCGCGAATCGCTGCGCGCGCCGGCCCTGGTCAGCAAACTCGAAGCGGCCCTCGACGCAAAGCTCGACATTGAGGTCGGCGTGGCCGAAGACTCCATCGCCCTGCGCACGGTCGCCCGGGCCGAAGCCCAACAGCGTGCTGCCGAGGATCTGGCTACTCAGCATCCGATGACGCGCACCCTGCTTTCCCAATTCCCGTCGGCGCGCATCCTGCCCGGTTCGGTGCAGCCGCTGACTCCCACTCCGTAGACAAGGACACGATCATGATGAAAGGCCAACTCGCCGGCTTGATGAAGCAAGCCCAGGCGATGCAGGACAACCTGAAGAAGGCGCAGGACGAACTCGCCAACATTGAGGTCGAGGGCCAGAGTGGCGCCGGGCTTGTCAAGGTGCTGATGACCTGCAAGCACGAGGTTCGCCGCGTGACCATCGACCCCAGCCTGCTGGCCGATGACAAGGACATGCTGGAAGACCTCGTCGCCGCCGCCTTCAACGACGCTGCCCGCCGCGCCGAGGCGACCAGCTCCGAGAAGATGGGCAAGCTGACGCAAGGCATGCCGATGCCCCCCGGCATGAAGTTCCCGTTTTGATGGCCCACCCCCGAGGCGCTTCGCGCCTCCCCCTCAAGGGGGCGCAGCCAGTGGCCTGGCAAAGCCAGTTCCACGGCTGCCGCTTGATGAGATCGCGCCTGCGGCTGCGATCGTTTACTGACAACGTGGCTTCGATTTGAACGCACTGGATACGCTTGTTGAGGCGCTCAAGCGCCTGCCCGGCGTGGGCCAGAAGTCGGCCCAGCGCATGGCCTACCACCTGCTGCAGCATGACCGGCTGGCCATGCCGCGCCTGGCTGATGCGCTGACGGCGGCGGGCGAGCACATCAAGCATTGCGAGCGCTGCCACACCTTCAGCGAAACGCCGATCTGCAGCGTCTGCGCGGACGCCGAGCGCGACGCGCGGCTGCTGTGCGTCGTCGAGACGCCGGCCGACCAGGCCGCGCTGGAGCGCACCGCGTCCTATCGCGGCTACTACTTCGTGCTGCTGGGGCGGCTGTCGCCGCTGGATGGTGTCGGCACGCGCCAGATCGGCGCGGCCGAGTTGCTGGCGCGGGCGAGCGAGGAGGGTGTCGAGGAAGTCATCCTCGCCACCAGCTTCACCGCTGAGGGTGAGGCCACGGCCCATGTGTTGGCTGAGGCGCTGCGCGCCCGGAGCATCAAGTCGACGCGGCTCGCGCGCGGCGTGCCGGTGGGCAGCGAACTCGAATACGTGGACCTGGGCACCATCGCCCATGCCCTGACCGACAGACGATGAAGGAAGCCCGATGACGATTGCCCAACTCTGCCTGTTGGTGGCCTGCGCGCTGCCCATCGTCTGCGCGGGGCTTGCCAAGTCCAAGGGCTTCGGCAAGCGCAGACGCGACGGCGGTTTCGACAACAACCAGCCGCGTGAATGGCTGGCCCGGCTCGGCGGCTGGCAGGCGCGGGCCAATGCGGCCCAGGCCAACAGCTGGGAGGCGCTGCCCATCTTCATCGCCGGCCTCTTCGTCGCGCATCAGCACCAGGCGGCGCAGGGTACGGTGGATGCGTTGGCGGTCGGCTTCATCGCGGCGCGCCTGGCCTATGTTGGCCTGTACGTCGCGGATCGCGCTTCGCTGCGCTCCCTGTTGTGGATCGCAGGCCTCGTGGCCTGCGTCGCACTCTTTATCGTTCGTTGAAGACGCGTCAAGGCGTGGCTGCGGCCATGACGGTGCGGCCCTTGCCACCCTTGGCCTTGGGCTGCGCCTTGGCGGCCACCTTCACGACCTTGGCGCGTGTGGTCTTGGCCACCACCGGCGCCTTCGTCGGCGTGAACGCCGTATAGATGACAACGGCCTGGCCCGGCTTGAGGCGGCCGTTGGAGCCCAGCTTGTTCCACTGCGCCACCTGCGCGCTGCGCACCTTGTAGCGGGCGGCGATGGTGGCCACGGTGTCAGCCTTGCCGGCCTTGTGCGTCACGCGGCGCAGCGGCGGCGCGTCGGGCGCGAGGTTCAGCGCGGCGGTGTCCGCCAGGCGTTCGGACACATCGGCGACGACGTGTTCGCCGCGGGGCACCAGCAGCGTCGAGCCGGCCTTCACGAGCATCTTGGGCGGGATCTTGTTGATGTCGCGCAGCAGGGTTTCGCTGGTGCCGGCACGCCGGGCGGCTTCGGCTGGGCTCATGGTTTTGGGCACGACCCAGGCCGTCCAGCTCGCCAGCGGGCCGCTGTGGCGGGCCAGGTTCTCGGCGAAGGCGCTGGCCTGGTCATAGGGCAGCAGCACCTGCGGCGTGGCGGCCGCCAGGATGACCGGCTTGTTCATCTGCGGGTTGAACTGCTGGAAGGTCTCCAGCGTGATGCCGGCAAGCTGGGCGGCCAGGGCCACGTCGATGTCGCGCTCGATCTTCACGCTCAGAAAGTACGGGTGGTTGGCCACCACCGGCAGCGTCAGCGCATAGCGGTCGGGCGCGAAGACGATGTTCTTCACCGCCTGCAGCTTGGGCACGTAGTAGCGCGTTTCATCGGGCATCTTCAGGCTGGCGTAGTCGGTTGGCAGGCCGAGCTTCTGGTTGCGCGCCACCGCCTTCTGCACATTGCCCTGGCCCCAGTTGTAGGCGGCCAGGGCCAGATGCCAGTCGCCGAACTGCTTGTACAGGCGGCCGAGGTAGTCCAGCGCGGCGCGGGTGGAGGCCAGCACGTCGCGGCGGTCGTCGCGGAAGATGTTCTGCTTGAGGTCGAAGTCGCGGCCGGTGGCGGGCATGAACTGCCACATGCCGGTGGCCTTGGCCGTCGACACGGCATGCGTGACGAAGGCGCTCTCCACGAAGGGCAGCAGGGCCAGCTCGGCCGGCATGCCGCGCTTCTCCACCTCATCCATGATGTGGAAGAGGTAGCGGCTGCCGCGCGTGGTCATGCGCTCGACGTAGTCAGGCCGGGCGCTGTACCAAGCCTCGGCCTTGCGCACCCAGTCGTCGTCCAGGTCCTGCAGCTGGAAGCCCTTGCGCACACGCGCCCAGAGGTCGGCGTTCACGTCAGGCGCGTCGAGGTCGATCTTCTCGCCGGGGCGCAGGTTGTCCTCCAGCAGCTCGGCCGCGATGGCGCGCACGGGCGGTGGCGCCGCGAGCGTCAGTGGCGCGGGGCTGGGTTCGGTGGTGGGGGGAGGGGCGGGAGGGGCGTCGAGTCTGGCCGGCTCGACGGGAGCGGTGGTGGCGCAGGCGGCGAGCAGCAGCGCGAGCGCCAGAGGCGAAAGTCGGTGAATTAGGTTCATCGGAATCCGTTCTTCCATTCGCGCAGGGTGGCGAACACATCGACCGGGCTGGGCGCGGCCGGGAGTTTGAGGGGGGCGTGGCGGCGGGCAGCCTCACGCAGAGCGGCTTCGGTACAGCGCAGGAAAGGGTTGATGCGAACTTCGTTGCCGATGCGGCCCGGCAGCGTGGGCCGGCCCGCGGCGCGCTCGGCCTCGCACCAGGTGGCGTAGGCCGCCAGTGCCGCGTTGGCCGGGTCCACTTCGCGAGCGAAGCGCAGGTTGGACAGCGTGTACTCGTGGGCGCAGCAGACCCGCGTCTCGGGCGGCAGCGCGGCCAGCGACTGCAGCGATGCATGCATCTGCGCCGGGGTGCCCTCGAACAGGCGGCCGCAGCCGCCGCTGAAGAGGGTGTCGCCGCAGAACAGCAATGGATCGCTGCCAGGCACGTCGGCCGCGAAATACGCGATGTGGCCAGCCGTGTGGCCGGGCACATCCATGACGGCGAACTTGAGGCCGAGCAACTCGATCGCATCGCCGCCGTGCAGGCGCTGCACTGGTTCGGGCAGCTTCTCGTGGACGGGGCCGTAGATGGGGCCGTGCAGACGTGGCCGCAGCGCATCGACGCCACCGACGTGATCGCCATGGTGGTGGGTCAATAGAATGCCCGCCAGCGTCAGGCCCCGGGCATCGAGCGCCGCAGCCACCGGCGCGGCGTCACCGGGATCGACGACGAGGGCCTCGCGGCCGTTGTCCAGCAGCCAGAGGTAGTTGTCGTCGAAAGCGGGAAGAGGCGTGAGCGTCAACGTAAGCGTCAATGGCGCCAACCCATGACAGATAAAGCGCCGAGTATAGATTTGGCAGCCTGGCTGCAAACCCCGCCCGGGCACCATCTGCTCGCCTGGGAGCAGGCCCAGGTCGACGCAGTCGTGACCGATTTGTTCGGGTTTCACGCCTTACAACTCGGCCTGCCCGAACTGGACGGCCTGCAGGCCAACCGCATGCCGCACCGCTGGCTGGCCGGCCGGGATCTGCTGTGCGACTTTGACGCCCTGCCTTTCGAGAGCGCCAGCCTGGACCTCGTGCTGCTGCCGCATGCGCTGGAACTGGCACCCGACGCCCACGCCTTGCTGCGCGAAGTCGAACGCGTGCTCAGGCCCGAGGGCCGGCTGATCGTCTTCGGCCTGAACCCGGCCAGCCTCTGGGGCCTGCGCCAGAACCTGGGCCGGCTCAGGCGCCGCGGTGAGCCTTATCTGCCCCAGGATGGCGACTTCATTGGCTATTGGCGGCTGCGCGACTGGCTCAAGCTCCTGAGCTTCGACGTCGAGGCGGCGCGCTTCGGCATCTACCGACCGCCGCTGCGCTCCGAGGCCTGGCTGCAGCGCTGGCGCTGGGTCGACGGCGTGGGCTCGCGCTGGTGGCCGGTGCTGGGCGCCGTCTACTTCATCCAGGCAGTCAAGCGCGTGCAGGGCATGCGCATGATCGGCCTGGCCAAGAACTCGCGCTTGGCGGCCAAGAAGGCGCCGGCCGTCGCGCTGAACAACCATCACAAAAAAGAATGACCGAACCCACGACTAAGCCCACCGCCCTCATCAAGCGCCCGCAGGTCACCATCTACACCGACGGCGCCTGCAAGGGCAACCCCGGCCCCGGCGGCTGGGGCGCCTGGCTGAGCAGCGGCGGCCATGACAAGGAACTCTTCGGCGGCGAACGCGAGACGACCAACAACCGCATGGAGCTGATGGCCCCCATCGAGGCGCTGGCCTCGCTCAAGCGCAGCTGCGACGTCGTCGTCTACCTGGACAGCGAATACGTGCGCAAGGGCATCACCGAATGGATCATCAACTGGCAGCGCCGCGGCTGGAAGACGGCCGACGGCAAGCCCGTGAAGAACGCCGACCTCTGGCAGCGGCTGGATGCGCTGCGCAAGCTTCACACGGTGGACTGGCGCTGGGTCAAGGGCCATGCCGGGGACCCGGGCAACGAGCGCGCCGACATGCTGGCGAACAAGGGTGTCGCTTCCCTCAGTAAAGTCCGCGCCACGTGAGACCGGAACGTGCCCATGAAGCTTCTGCCCTCCTTGATTGCACTGCTGCTGGCCGGCGTTGCCCAGGCCCAGACCTACACCGTCATCTGCGCCAAGGTGCCCTGCGGGCGTCTCCTGGTCACCGAAACGGCCACCCGCCTCGAGACCGACTACAGCTACCGCAACAACGGCCGCGGCCCCGACCAGAAGGAGGTGCTGGAACTGGCCGCCGACGGCACCTGGCTGGGTTATCGCACCGAAGGCGTGTCGACCTACGGCGCGCGCATTGACGAAACCTTCGAGCTCAAGGACGGCCGCGCCAGCTGGCGCTCGCCCGTGGACCGCGGCGACAAGCCCGGCGTGGGGCGCGACCTCGTCTACCTGCCCGTGCAGGCCAGCCCGGCCTGGGCCGGCCGCGTGGCGCGCACCCTGCTGCAGCGCCCTGACCATCGCGCGTCCGCGTTGCCGGTGGGGCAGATCAGCATCGCGCGCGTGCAGACGCTCAAGCCGGCCGGTGCCAGCTTCGAGGTCGGCCTCTACGCCATCGACGGCCTGGACCTGGAGCCGAGCTACCTCTGGCTGCGTGAGGACAACCAGGCGCTGTTTGCCAAGGTGGATCCGGGCTGGGGCGGCACGCTGCTGCAGGGTTTCGAGGCCGAGATGGACCGGCTGTCCGACCTGCAAAAGGCGGCGCAACTGGCACGCCTGGAGCGCCTGGCCAAGACCTTGCCCAAGCCGCTGCCCGGCTTGACCGTCATCGAGGGCGTGCGCTGGTTTGATTCCCAGGCCGCCGTGCTGCGCGGGCCGTCCGATGTCTACCTGCTCGAGGGGCGCATCGCCGCCATCGCCAAGCCGGGCACCCTGAAGAATGCCGAACCGGCCCAGCGCATCAGCGGCAAGGGCCGCACCCTGCTGCCGGGCTTCATCGACATGCATGCCCACCTGGACGCCAGCGCGCTGCTGCTGAACCTGGCCGCGGGCGTGACGGCCGTGCGCGACGTTGGCA
The DNA here is from genome assembly GCF_001425705.1 of Pelomonas sp. Root1217. Taxonomy (GTDB): domain Bacteria; phylum Pseudomonadota; class Gammaproteobacteria; order Burkholderiales; family Burkholderiaceae_C; genus Pelomonas. The sequence goes on from NZ_LMDC01000001.1 coordinate 706,617, forward strand.
ACAGCAATGCCGACCTGGCCGAACTGAAAGGCCGCATCGAGCGCGACGAGGTGCTGGGCCCTCGCATCGCGGCCAATGGCTTCATCGAAGGCAAGAGCCCGTTCTCGTCGCAGTCCGACTTCGTGGCCGACAACCTGGACGAGGCCCTGGCCGCCATCGACTGGTACGCCGCCCACGGTTACCGCCAGCTCAAGCTCTACAACTCCATCCGGCCCGAATGGGTCAAGCCCATGGTGGCGCACGCGCGGTCCCTGGGCCTGCGCACTGGCGGCCATGTGCCGGCCTTCATGACGGCGCGCCAGGCCGTGGAAGCTGGCTACGACGAGCTGCACCACATCAATCAGGTCACGCTGAACTTCCTCGTCGGCAAGGGCGACGACACGCGCACCCTGCTGCGTTTCAACCTGCCCGGCGACAAGGCGGCCGACCTCAAGCTCAATGACGGCCGCACGCGGGACTTCCTGGCGCTGCTCAAGAAGAAGGGCACGGTCGTCGACGCAACGATGACGGCCTTCGAGGCCCAGTACACGCAGCGCCAAGGGCAGCCCAATCCCAGCTATGCGATGGTGTCCGCGAACTGGCCGGCCGTGCTGCAGCGCAGCTATCTGTCGGCCGAAGTCGACATGGACGACACCAAGGCCAGGCGCTGGGGCGCCAGCTGGAAGGTCATGATGGACCTGCTGCGCCGCATGCACGCGGCCGGCATCCCGCTGGTGGCGGGCACGGACGCCACGCCCGGCTTTGCGTTGCAGCGCGAATTGGAGCTGTATGTGCAGGCCGGCATCCCGGCCGCTCAGGCACTGAAGATCGCCACCTGGAATGGTGCGAAACACAGTGACCGTTTGAGCGAGATCGGCAGCATCGAGCGCGGCAAGCGATCCGACCTTGTGCTGGTCGACGGCGACCCGGTGGCCGACATCCGCGCTATCCGGCGCATCGCGCTGGTCATCAAGGGCGACCAGGCCTTGTCGCCGTCGGCCCTGTACCAGTCCATGGGCATCCTGCCCTTCGTGCCTGCCGCGGAGATCACCAAGTGAAGCGTGTCGTCGCACTGCTGCTGGCCCTGCCACTGATCGCCCAGGCCGACACGACGCTGCGCTACTGCACGGCTGGCAGCCCCAAGACCTTCGATCCGGCGATGACCGACAGCTATGTTGACCATGTCGCCCACATGCCCATCTTCGGCACGCTGATCGAACCCAAGCGCGGCACCGACCAGCTCATCCCCGGCCTGGCCGCGAGCTGGAGCATCAGCCCCGACGGCCTGGCCTACACCTTCGAGCTGCGCCGTGGCGTGAGCTGGCACACGGTCGAGGGTTTCAAGCCCACGCGTGAGTTCAATGCCGACGACGTGCTTTTCACCTTCGGCCGCCTGCTCAACCGCGACAGCGAGTTCGCCAAAGCCTTCCCCAGCGTGTCACCCTATGTGCTGTCATTCGGCTGGGAAAAGCTCATCCGCAAAGTCGAGAAGCTCAGCGACCACCAGGTGCGCATTACGTTGGCCGAGCGCGATGCATCCTTCCTGTCGGCGCTGAGCTTCACATTCACGCTGATGCAGTCGGCCGAGCTGGGCGCCCAACTGCTCAAGGCCGGCACGCCCCACCGCATCGCGCAGATGCCAGTCGGCACCGGGCCCTTTCAGTTGAAGAGCTTCCGCGCCGACAGCGTCATCCGCTACGTGAAGCACCCGACCTGGTGGCGCAAGGGCGAGCGCCCAGTGGTCGACCAGCTCGTCTATGCCGTCACTCCCGACGCCAGCGTGCGTGCGCAGCGCCTCAAGCGCGACGAGTGCGACATCGCCGCCGCGGTTGGTCCCGCCGAGCTTGATGAACTCAGGAAAGATCCGGCTATCAAGCTGGCGACCGCACCTGGCATGAACATCGGCATCCTGGCTTACAACACGCGGCGGCCGGCCCTGGCCAAGGTGGAGGTGCGCCAGGCGCTGGACATGGCCATCGACAAGGCAGCCATCGTGCGCACGGTCTACGGGGATGCAGGCACTCTGGCCACCAGCCACATCGCGGCCGCCAACTGGGCTCATGATGAGACGCTCAAGCCTACCCCCTACGACCCGGCCAAGGCCAAGGCCCTGCTGGAGAAGGCCGGTGTGCTGCCGCTGAACATCACGCTCTGGGCCATGCCCGTCGTGCGCAACTACAACCCGAACGGCCAGCGCATGGCGCAGATGATCCAGGCCGACTGGGCCAAGGTCGGCGTGACGGCGCGCATCGTCACCTACGAATGGGGCGAATACCTGCGCCGCATCGATGCTGGCGAGCATGACACGGCGCTGAGCGGCTGGAACAGCGACTCCGAGCCCGCCAATACATTTGGCCAGCTCGCTTGCGGCGCCAACAACGGTGCCTTCTGGTGCAACCCGGCCTACGACAAACTGTTGACCGAGGCCCGCCAGGCTTTGAAGCGCGAAGAGCGCAAAGTCATCTACGCCAAGGCCCAGCGCATCGTCATGCAAGAACTGCCCTGGACGCCGATTGCCAGCGGACGCATTGCCGTGCCCGAGCGCGCCTCCGTCAAGGGCTTCATCCTGGATCTGGATGGCAGCACATATTTCGACGGGGTTCTTCCCCGATAAAAGGAAAACGAGATGAGTATCAAGAGCGACAAATGGATCCGCCGCATGTGCCAGGAGCACGGCATGATCGAGCCCTTCGAGCCCGGCCAGGTGCGCGAGCAGGACGGCCGCAAGATCATCAGCTACGGCACCTCCAGCTACGGCTACGACATCCGTTGCGCGCCCGAGTTCAAGGTCTTCACCAACATCCACAGCACCGTGGTGGACCCGAAGAACTTCGACGAGAACAGCTTCGTCGACATCAACAAGGACGTCTGCATCATCCCGCCCAACAGCTTCGCACTGGCGCGCACGATGGAGTACTTCCGCATCCCGCGCAATGTGCTGACGGTGTGCCTGGGCAAGAGCACTTATGCCCGCTGCGGCATCATCGTCAACGTGACCCCCTTCGAGCCCGAGTGGGAAGGCTATGTGACGCTGGAGTTCAGCAACACCACGCCGCTGCCGGCCAAGATCTACGCTGGCGAGGGCTGCGCCCAGGTGCTGTTCTTCGAGAGCGACGAGGTCTGCGAGGTCAGCTACAAGGACCGCGGCGGCAAGTACCAGGGGCAGGTGGGGGTGACGCTGCCCAAAGCTTGACCGGGCCCTGCTTCAGCTGCAATCCGCGGGCGGTGGAACCGTTGCCATGACGCGTGGGCTTCGCCGTTCGGTCCACTGCACGGCGATCAGACCCAGCAGGCCGGCTGCAAAGCTGACAAGCAGCCATACCGTGAATGCGGAGGCTGAATCGCCGAACCACAGCCAAAGTATCAAGAAGAGCAAGGCGTCGGCGACGGCGCACAGCAGAACGGTCGGTTTGCGTTGAGGGCGCTTGTCCATGGCGTTGTCGGTTGGGGCGGGTGTGCAGCGTACCGGTTGGCGGGGGGCGCCGGTGAGAGTGATTTTCAATGGCGCGAATGGGCGAGATAGCTTGCCAAGCCAAACCGCCCCGCCCGCATCACCCGCTTGTGATTCCAGCGAAACAAGGGCGCCAGCACCGGCGCCAGCCAGCGCAGGATGCCTGGCGGCAGCGTGACGCGCCAGACGAAGGTGACGTCGGTATGCCCGCCCGCCTCCGGCAGGGCTTGCTTCATCAGCCAGATGCCTTCCCCCGCCAGCGTGCCGCCGGCCCGGGCGCGCAGGCGCTCTTCGCGCAGCACTTCGGTCACCTCCAGCACCAGGTGCAGGCGATAACCCAGGCCGGTGCGAAAGGTGAGTTGCTGCTGGCGGCCCACGCCCTGGGCGTCGCCGTCGACGAGGCGTTTCACGGCGACGACCCCCGGCCACCAAAGCGGCCAGTGCTCGGTCTGGGTGATGGCCTGCCAGACGCGGGGAACCGGCGCATCAAGGCGCCAGTGGCTGACGAGGTCAAAAAAGGCGACTTGAGGCATGCAAAGGGGATACGCCGGGCTACCCAGGGTAGATGCCGAGGTTTACGCTGCATCCGGAATTCTTGCCGCTGCGTATCAGCCCTACATGACCTCGACCGTCGCCACCCCCGCCCAGGCCCGCGCCATCCGCCGGCGCCTGCTGGAGCGCGTGGCCGACACCGACGACAGCCACCTGACCGTGCCCGCGGGTGCGGCCGGCTGGCAGCCTTTCGGCGACGGCGTGCAGATCAAGGTCTTGCATGAGAACGAGGGGATTCTGAGCTATCTGCTGCGCTTGGCCCCCGGCGCCCGGCTCGAGGCCCACCGCCACCCGGTGGATGAGGAATGCCTCGTGCTGGAAGGCATGCTCAAGGTCGGCAGCCAGATCGAGGTCGGCCCCGGCGGCTACCACCTGGCCCGGGCCGGCAGCCTGCACGCCGCCATCAGCACCGAGACGGGCGCCACCATCTTTCTGCGCGGCGCCGAGCCGCATGCGGACCAACTGTTGGTTTGAGGACATCACATGACCCTGCCACACCCCACCGAAGCTGTCGACGAGCCACCCAATCCGGCGCTGCTGTTCGACGACGTCGAGCTGCATAACGCCGAGTTGGACGAGCCCTGCGCCGCCGAGGCCGCCGCCGCCAAGCCCGGCTGCCCTTCGCTGGACGACGCCCAGCTTGCCGCCTGGATCGAGGGCATCGTCGACCACGACGAGCGCGCGTTGCTGGCCCTGTATGAAGCGACGCTGTCGCGCGTCTACGGTCTGGTGCTGCGGTTGGTACGCCGCAGCCAACTGGCTGAAGAAGTGGCCGAGGAGGTGTTTTTCCAGGTCTGGCGCCAGGCGCCGCGTTTTGACCCCGAGCGTGGTCGGCCGTTGACCTGGCTGCTGGGCATGGCCCGCTCGCGCGCCATCGACGCGATCCGCCGCGAGGCCCGCTTCCAGCATGAGGAACTCGACGAGGAGAGCGTGCCGCTGTCGGCACCGGCGGCCGAGTCGGGCGACGAGCTGCTGGCCGTGGCCCAGGGACACGCCGAACTGCACCGCGCCCTGCTGCTGCTCAAGCCTCAGCCGCGCCAACTGGTGGCGCTGGCGTTTTTCAACGGCCTGTCCCATGAGGAGATCGCCAGCCAGACCAGCCTGCCGCTGGGCACCGTCAAATCCCAGATCCGCCGCGCCTTGATCACGCTGCGCGAGGCCCTGGGCGACACTGGCGCACATGCGCTGCCGGCCTGAAGGAGGGCGCCATGACGACGATGCCCACCATCCCCGAATCGCAGGAAGACGACATGACGCCCTTGCTCAGCGAGCCGTTTGCGAGCGCCTGGGCGGCCCCCGCGTCGCCCGGCCGCCTCGGTGAACGCCTGAGCGGCCGCCTGCAGCAATCGCTCGACGCCGAGCGCGGCATGGTCACCGTGCGCCGTCGCCGCACCGAGCCCGAGGCGCTGGCCGACGGCGTCCATCAACGCTGGCTCTACCGTGCCCCCGAGGGCCGAGTGCTGCGTCCGGGCGAGCCGCGCGCGGCCCGCGTCATCGAGCTGCAGCCTGGTGCCTGCCTCGACCTGGCCGCTGCCGGCGCCCTCGAATTCCTCGTCATGCGTGGCAACCTCGACGTGGACGGCGAGAGCTTGAGCCTGCGCGACTTCCTGCTGTTGCCGGCCGGCAGCGCGCCGCAACTGGCCAGCCATGACGGCGCCCACGTCTTTGTGCGTGAGGCAGAGGGCCCGGCCAGCGAGCGCACGCTGGTGCGCGACGCCGAGGCCGGCTGGCCCGAGTTCGCGCCCGGCATCCGCCGGCGCGTGCTGTGGGCGGGCGGCGGCCAGGCCGCGCTGCTCTACCGCGCCGACCCCGGCGCCAGCGTGCCCATGCACAGCCACGGCCACGACGAGGAATGCCTGATGGTGCAGGGCGAGCTCTTCCTCGACGACGTCCTGCTGCAGCAGGGCGACTACCAACTGGCCCCCGCCGGCACCGGCCACCGCATCACCGAGACCGACACCGGCGTCATCATCTACGCGCACGGCGATCTCGACCTGCAGTTCACTTGAGCGGCATCAGCACGGACAAGCCCGATCTTTTCGGGCTTTATCCGGCCTTTGTTTTGCCGAGGCCCCGGCACGATGGCAGCCATCACAGCCAAGCTATCCGAGGCCAAGATGAGACTGCCCCCACGCTTCACTCCGTTCGCTGCCCCCCGCGGGGGCGCGGCAGTGCCTACGGGCGGCCGGGCGGCACTGCCATGCTGATCCCGCTGCACCTGATCCCCATCCCCGCCGATGAACCCCGCGGCCTGGGCGATCCGGGCCATGCCTGGAGCGGCCTGAAGATCGCACAGGGCGTCAATCTGGGCGACATCCGCGCTCTCGGCCTGACGGTGGCGGGCGCCACCAGCGGCCCGGTCAACAGCCGCGACCTGCTGCGCTTTGCCCAGCTGATGAACGATGCCGGCCTGGCCATCAACCCCACCCGCATGCTCTACGACCGCCAGTACGCCTACGAGCGCCTGGCCGACGGCCACGCCAGCGACCACCCGGGCCTGCGCGAACTGTCCCTGGACCTGTTCGAGGCCTATCAGTCCGCCGGCGAATGGATCGGCATGACGCATTGAGGCCCCCGCCCAGTCCCGCCTCGCTGAATGCGGGCGTGCCTGGCCGGTCTTGCAGACCGCGCTGCGGGCAGTGCCGCGGCTCTTCGGCAGGCACATCGCGCCCACTGGGCGCAATGTGTCCGGCCGAAGCCCCCGAGGGGGCGGCGATGCTTGCCGGATTGACCGGCAAGCACATCCCCCAACGCGGCCGGCTAGGGAGCGGCCCGGCGCTCGGCCCGCAGATTCGCGGCATGAGCCGCCGTTCGTCCCCTGATCGCGGGGCTTCCCGCCAGCCGAAGCCTGCCTTTCCTCACCCCAGGGATTTGCCGCCCCCGAGTTACCCTCGCGGTTTCGTCTTTTTGCCGAACCGCTCCATGACACGTCATTCCCTTTCGCTGCTCGCCGTTGCAGCGACGGCCGCGTTGGCCACCACCGCCCATGCCGACGAAGGCATGTGGATGCCCAAGCAACTGCCGCAGATCGCCAAGAGCCTGAAGGCCGGCGGTCTGGCGATGGACCCGGCCAAGCTCAAGGATCTGACCGACTTCCCGATGGGCGCCGTGGTGTCGCTGGGCGGCTGCACGGCCAGCTTCGTGTCGCCCCAGGGCCTGGCCGTGACCAACCATCACTGCGCCTACGGCAGCATCCAGTACAACTCCAAGCCCGACCGCGACCTGCTGAAGAACGGCTTCTACGCCGCCACGCTGGCCGACGAGCTGCCCGCCGCGCCCGGCAGCCGCATGTGGGTGACCGTGGACCTGAAGGACGTCAGCGCCGAGATCCTGAACGACAAGACTCGAGGGCTGACCGGCAAGGCCCGCACCGACGCCATCGAGGCGACCGAGAAGAGTCTCGTGGCCGCCTGCGAGGCCGACAAGGGCCACCGCTGCAATGTCTACGCCTTCTTCGGTGGCCTGCAGTACCAGCTGATCAAGCAGCTCGAGATCCGCGACGTGCGCCTCGTGCACGCGCCCGCCACCGGCGTGGGCCTGTTCGGCGGCGATGCCGACAACTGGGTCTGGCCGCGCCACACCGGCGACTACAGCTTTTACCGCGCCTATGTCGGCCCGGACGGCAAGCCGGCCGAGTTCAGCAAGGACAACAAGCCCTATCTGCCCAAGCACCACTTGAAGATGGCCCCGCCGCAGACGAGCCCCCTGAACGCCGGCGACTTCGTCATGGTGGCCGGCTACCCGGGCCGCACCGACCGCCACCGCCTGCCCACCGAGGTCGACTTCGCCTTCGGCTGGCAGCAGCCCACGCAGACCCGCGTGATGGGTGAGGCCATCGATCTCATCAAGGCCGAGACCGCCGGCCGCCGTGACGGCGAGATCAAGATGGCTTCGCGCATGCAGGGCCTGCAGAACTACTACAAGAACCTGCAGGGCCAGCAGCAGAGCTACGAGGGCAGCGACATCCTGGCCCGCAAGAAGGCCGAGTTCGACAAGCTCAAGGCCTGGGTCAACGGCTCGCCCGAGCGCCAGGCCCGCTACGGTGCCGACATTGCCGCCGCCGAAGGCCTGCTGGCCGAGCGCCAGGCCATCACGCGCGCCGAGTTGCTGAACAGCTTCATGACGCCCGCCCTGCTGACATCGGCCCGCCAGCTCTACCTGGTGGCGCAGGAACGCGCCAAGCCCGATGCCGAGCGCAAGTCCGGCTACCAGGAGCGCGACCTGCCGCGCCTGCGCGCCGCCCAGCAGACGCTGGACCGCCGCTACGACGAGCAGGCCGACAAGCGCCTGGCCTCGCACTTCCTGGCCCAGTACCTGGCCCAACCGGCCAACACGCTCAACCCCGCCTGGGTGAGCGTGTACGGCCTGAAGGCCGGCCAGGACGAAGCCGCCATCCGCGCCCAACTGGACAAGCTCTACGCCGGCAGCAAGCTCTCCGATACCGCCGTGCGCATGGCCTGGCTGGACAAGGACGTGGCCGCCTTCAAGGCCAGCGACGACGCCTTCATCAAGGCCGCCGTGGCGCTGTACGACGACGACCGGCGCCTGGAGAACCGCGACAAGGAACTCGGCGGCAAGCTGCAGAAGGCCTACGCCGGTGTGCAGCAGGCCATGATCGACTACCACGCCAGCCGCGGCGAGGCGGTCTACGCCGATGCCAACAGCACGCTGCGCATCAGCTACGGCAAGGTCGAGGGCCGCAACCCCGGCACCGACGGCAGCACCTGGACGCCCTTCACGACGCTGCGCGGCATCGTCGCCAAGCACAAGGGCCCCGACGAGGCCGGCGGCGAGTTCAACGCGCCGGCCGAGCAGCTTGCCGCCATCAAGGCGCGCAACTTCGGCAAGTACTACGTGAAGGGCCTGGACTCGGTGCCCGTGAACTTCCTGTCCACGCTGGACACCACCGGCGGCAACTCCGGCTCGCCGGTGCTGAACAAGAACGCCGAGCTGGTGGGCCTGCTGTTCGATGGCACGCTGGACGCGGTGATCTCGGACTGGAGCTTCGACCCCAAGATGGTCCGCAGTATCTCGCTGGACGCGCGCTACATGTTGTGGCAGATGAGTACCGTCGACAAGACGACGCGGCTGCTCGACGAGATGGGTGTGAAGTAAGCGAGCGCGTCCAACGCAAACCGGCCTCCAGGGGCCGGTTTTTCGTTTCCATGCGGGCCGAGCGCCGGGCCGCTCCCTAGCCGGCCCGCGTAATGCGATATGCCTGCGGCTCAATGCCGCAAGCATCGGCGTCCCCGCGGGGGCTGAGGCCGGACACATGGCGCCCAGTGGGCGGCATGTGCCTGCCGAAGGGCTGCGGTGCAAGCCGCAGCGCGGTCTGCAAGACCGACTGGACTCGCCCGCGTTCAGCGCGGCGGGACCAGGCGAGGGGCTTCATCATTCCTTGGCGATTGCCTCCACCTGGATGCGCAGGCCCACGTCCATCTTGAAGCCGTAGTCCTTGCCCGCCGTCAGGCCGAAGTCCTCGCGGTTGAAGCTGCCGGAGGCGTCGGCACCGCACCAGTCGCGCTTGAGCAAGGGGTGAGGCATGCACTTCACTTGGTTGATGGTGAGCGTCACGGGCTTGGTGCGGCCGTTCAGTGTCAGCTCGCCCACCAGCTTGCCCGGCGCGCTGTCGAAGCGGCCCTTGAAGCTGGCGCTGGAGTTCTTGGCGACGTTGAAGAACTGTTCGCCCTTGGCCCAGCCGTTCATGGCCTCCAGGCCGAAGTCGATGCTGGCGAGGTCCATCTGCACGTCGACGCTGCCGCTGCCGGTGGCCTTGTCGAAGACGATGGTGCCCGAGTTCTTCGTCAGCTTGCCGCGCCAGAAGGACATACCCATGTGGTCGGCCTCGAAGCTGGGGTAGGTGTGGGCCGGGTCGACGACATAGGTGGCGGGTGCGGCCTGGGCTAGCGTGGCGGCGAACAAGACGGGGAGCAGGGTCAGTCGGTTCATGGGAATCTCCTGTGAAGGGTGGTGAGAGGCGCTTGCCTGACACTATGACGAAGCGGGCCGCGCGATTTCGACAGCAGCCTGCAAATTTCCCTGCCCCATGATCGCCCGTCTCCTCCTCACCCTGCTCGCGCTCGCCCTTGCTGCCTGTGCACCCCTGAAGCCCCAGCCAACCACCGAGAAGCGCTACAGCGCCGCCGAACTGCTGGCGCTGCGCCCGGCCGATTTCAGCTGGCCCGCCATGTCGACGGCGGGCGAACGTGCTCAGCGCGAGGCGGCCCTGGCCGACATCCGTGCCCGCATCGCCCTGCCGCCCGGCCCCGAGCGCGACGCGGCGCTGCCCAAGCTGTTTGACCTGGTGGCGCAGTACAACCTGGAGATCGACGCCGCCCGGCCGCTGCTGCTGCAGGCCCTGCCGACTCTGGCCAGCCGGGACGTGGACTACCAGCGTGCGCTGCTGACCGCGGCGCGTGCTCTGTACGCGGCCCCGAACGAAGCTGCAGTGCAGGCCGCGTTGCAGCCGCTGCTGACCCAGCTGACGGCGAGCAAGCCCTTCGCCATCGCGGCCTACACGCTGAAAGCGATGAACCCCGGCTACGCGGAATTCATCCGCGACCTCGTGCCGCGCCAGTTCCCGCAGTGGCGCGACGACCCGCGCCTGGTGGCGTTGATGGGCGACGTGGCCCCGGTGCGCATGGCCCAGCCGCCGCTGGCCGACCTGCTCGCCGCGCCGCTGCGCCCGGGCCTGCCCGTCATCTACAGCCTGCAACGCCGTGGCCGTGCCGACATGGGCCTCGTGCTGGTGCGCGCTGCCGATGGCCGCTTCGTGCGTGATGCGAGCGGCCGGCTCTTCGCCCAGCCCCAGCTCGCGCTCTCGCGCAGCGGCCTGCCCGGCACCATCACCAACGGCAACACGCCACAGGGCGTCTTCACCATCGTCGGCGCCGGCACGGCCACCAACCCCAACATCGGCCCGACACCCTATCTGCACAGCAAGCTGCCCATCGAGGCGACGGTGGCCGAGTTCGAGCATGCTGACTCCTCCATCGAATGGAGCGAGGCCGCCTACGAGAGCTTCCTGCCGCCGAGTTGGCGCGCCTATTCCGGCATCAAGGAAGCCTGGCAGGCCGGCCGCGCCGGGCGCGACGAGCTGCTCATCCACGGCACGACCCTCAATCCGGCCTACTACGCCGGCACGAGCTACTTTCCCGGTACGCCGCAGCAGGGCTGCATGATCTCCAACGAAGACTGGGACCCCGCCACCGGCCGCCTTCTTGCCAGCCGGCAGCTGACGCTGGCGCAGACCTATGCGGCCGTGAGCCCGCGGCAAGACCTGGCGGGCTATCTTGTCGTCGTCGAGCTGGCGGGCGAGGGCGCCGTGAGCCCGGCCGAGGCCGCTGCGCAGGTACTGGCGGCCGGACGATGAGGGTGACCGTATGCGAACTTGCCTGACTAACGCACTGACCCTGACCCTTGCTCTGGCCATGCCTTGCGCCGTGATGGCTGAGGACGCCGCGCCCAGGCTCACGCCCAGTGCCGACGGCCAGGAGCTGATCGATGCCGCCACCGGCCTGGCCTGGTCACGCTGCGTGGAGGGCATGCACTGGGATGGCCGGCGCTGCGCCGGCGAGATCAAGCTTTTCACTCATGCCGAGGCTCTGGCGTCGGCCCGCACGCGCAGCGAGGCCGAAGGCCGGCTCTGGCGCGTGCCCCGCGCGCAGGAGTTCAAGCGCCTGCCCGAACACATGGGCGGCAAGCAGCAAGCCGCCGTGCTCATGCCCGATGCGCCCAGTGGCTGGTACTGGACCAGTACCGTGCGCATCGAGAGCGAAGCCGTGAACACCTACAGCTACGCCAACGTGCAGCGCGGTACGACCGAGCGGCAGGTCGACCGGCTGTCCCCTCAGACGGGTTGGGTGGTGGAGCAGCCTGGCGGCGCGGTGCGCAGCAGTCCCAAGCGCGAGAAGCAGCTGGTGCGTCTCGTGCGCACGCTGGCGCCCTGACGGGCTCCTTCAGCGGGGAACTCAGGTAGGACGTGCCCGATGTGACGTTCGCCTCGCCGGTAAAGTGGTCGCCACCACGTTTTCCCGGTTCTGCCATGTCACTGCGTAGCCTTGCGATTGCGACGATTCTTCTTGCCGCACTCGGCCTGGTCTGGCAGAAGCAGGAACAGCTGCAGGCATGGCTGGGGGCAGCGCGCGCGTCAAGCACATCGGCACCGAGCCTCGGCGAGCCGTTGGTCGCCGCCCGCCCGGCGGCCGATGCCGCTACCTCCACGTCGGCCAGGTCCCGGCCGGCAGGCTTGCGCAAATGTGTCAAAGGCCAGCAGGTTTCGTACACGAATGTCGAGTGCCCGCCCGGCCACCAGGAGCTGGCCGTGACAGCAGCGCCCGTCAACGTGCTGCCGGCCACGTCAGTCAGCAAGCCGGCCGAATCCAGCAGCGGACCGTCGTCGCTTCACAAGGCGTTGGACCTGACGCGTGACGACACGCTGAGGGAGCGGGCCATAGAACGGGCAGTCAACGGGAACCGCTGAAGTGGAGCAGCCGCCAGCTAAAGTCCTAACATGACTAGACAAGCTACCACCCCCCGTCTGGCCGGCCACAAGCTGGTCGAGGCGCTGATTGCCCAGGGCGTCGACACGGCCTTCGGCGTTCCTGGCGAGTCCTACCTCGCCGTGCTCGATGGCTTCCACGAGTACGCCGACAAGATCCGCTTCATCGCCTGCCGCCAGGAAGGCGGCGCGGCCTTCATGGCCGAGGCGCAGGGCAAACTGACCGGGCGGCCCGGCATCTGTTTCGTGACCCGGGGCCCGGGCGCCACGAACGCCAGCATTGGCCTGCACACGGCCTTCCAGGATTCGACGCCGATGATCCTCTTCATCGGCCAGGTCGCCAGCGATCAGCGCGACCGCGAGGCCTTCCAGGAGGTGGACTACCGCCAGATGTTCGGCCCCGGCACGCTGGGCATGGCGAAGTGGGTGGGCGAGGTGCACGACGCCGAGCGCCTGCCCGAGTACGTGGCACGTGCCTTTCACACCGCCATGCAGGGCCGGCCCGGCCCGGTTGTGCTGGTGTTGCCCGAGGACATGCTGACCCAACCCATCACGGCGCCCGTGCTGCCGCCCGTGCGTCCCGCCGAAGCGGCGCCGACGCCGGCCGCCCTGGCCGAGCTGTGCGAGCGCCTGGCAGCGGCCAGGAAGCCTTTCGTCATCGCCGGCGGCGGCGGCTGGACGCCTGAGTCCACCGCCGCGCTGCAGGCCTTTGCCGAGGCGTGGGGCTTGCCGGTGGGCTGCGCATTCCGCTTCCAGGACCTGTTCGACAATCGCCACCCGCTGTATGCCGGTGACGTGGGCATCGGCATCAATGCCAGGCTGGCCGCGCGCGTGAAGGAGGCCGACCTCATCCTCGCCATCGGCCCGCGCCTGGGCGAGATGACGACCGGTGGCTACACGCTGCTGCAGGCGCCAAGGCCCGCTCAAGCGCTCATCCACATCCACGCCGGCGCCGAGGAGTTGGGCCGCGTCTACACGGCCGAGCTGCTCATCAACGCGAGCATGAGCGCGGCCGCCCCGGCCCTGGCCGCGCTGGCGCCGCCCGCCGACATCCCCTGGCGTACATGGGCCGAGGCGGCCCATGCCGACTACGAGGCCAACCTCGTGCCCGTGCCGGTGGCGCCGCTGGACATGGCCGAGGTCATCCGCCTCATTGATGCCAAGCTGCCCGAGGGCACCATCTTCACCAACGGCGCCGGCAACTACAGCGGCTGGCTGCACCGCTTCCATCGCTACACCGCGCTGCACCGCGAGGGCCGTAGCCAGCTGGCGCCGACCTCGGGTGCCATGGGCTATGGCGTGCCTGCCGCGGTCGCTGCCTCATTGCTGCAGCAGGACCGCTGGGTCGTCAACATCGCCGGCGACGGCGACTTCCTGATGACGGGCCAGGAACTCGCCACGGCCACAGGCTATGGCGCCAAGAAGTTGCTCGTCGTGGTCGTGGACAACGGCACCTACGGCACCATCCGCATGCACCAGGAACGCGAGTACCCGGGCCGCGTGTCGGGCAGTGACCTCTTCAACCCCGACTTCGCCCAGCTCGCTGAGGCTTTCGGCTTCGTGGCCTTCAAGGCCGAGAGCACGGAGCAGGTCGGCCCGGCGCTGGATGCCGCTATCGCGGCGGGCCGGCCGGCGCTGATCCACCTGCGCCTGTCGTCCGACGTCAGCACCTCGCGCACGACGCTGACCGCGATCCGTGAATCGGCGCTGAAGGCCGGTCACGCCTGAGCTGACGCGCGCGCCGGTGCAAAACGGCGCTACCCAAGAAAAACGGCGGCCCGAAGGCCGCCGTTTTGGCGTGAGCTGACGCTCTATCAGGCGCGGCGACGGCGCGCCAGGCCCAGGCCCAACAGCGAACCGGCGACGAGTGCCAGGCTGGCCGGCTCGGGCAGCTGACGCACTTGTTCCTTGGTGCCGATCGTGAAGCTGTCGAAGGCGAAGACGTCGCCGGTGCCGACTGTCGACAGGAAGCGAACCCGGTCGAATTCTTCAGAGGCGTTGGAAGCGATCAGGCCGAAGTACAGGACGCTGCCGTCGGCGACGTTCTGCGCTGCGGTGTTGACGAGCTGCGAGCCGACCACGACGCCGCCCTTGGACAGTTCCAGCGTCAGGGTGCCGCCGAAGTCGCCCAGGTCAATGCCGTAGAAGCCGAAGGCGGCCAGGGAATTGGTAAAGTCCACTTGGAAAGGGCTGCCGCCGCCGGCAGACACTTCCCAGAAGCGTGTGCCGCCGGGCACCGAGTAACGGCCGTTGCTGTTGTTGGTTCCCACGGAGCCAGCGCCGTTCAGCGTGGCGGTGCCGGCGGCGCCGAAGTTCAGAGCCAGCGGAGCGCCGCCTGAGCGGGTTTCGAAGTTTTCGGTGCCGACGCCGACGAGGTTGCTCTTGAAGCTGGTTTCAGCAGCGCTCGAATTCGTGGCAGGGACTTGCACGTTGGGATTGCCGTTATTGTCGACGCCGGCGAAAACGAGGTAGGCGTTGGCGCTGCCAGCGGCCATCAGGCCTGCGGCGAGCGCAACGGAGGTAAGGAATTTGGTCATCGGTGACTCCCTTGAGGGTTGCTGAAGATGCGGAAAAAACCGCCAGACAGCCTCGGTTAGCACCACCCGTGCCAAGTGGCCTAAGTCATTGTCGGAAAACACTAAATCACTATATAGACCGTGTCAGAATGAAATGACTGTCAATGTTTTCGACATATATATTCTAGGGGGGGTGGGAATAAATGATGACCTCGCGAATCAGCATTTACTGACCTTGACCGCGCGATCCGGGTCACGGGGCCTCACAGCTCTTGAACTGCATGACGGGTATCCCTAAATCTAGGGGGGAGACGCGCCGCTTAGTTGGTAATCAAAATCCAGCCGCCCTAGGCAGCCACCATCGAAGTTGCTGTTAGGAGTAATCATAAAAACGGCAACGCGCGCGACGACAGCGCGGTGCATGAGGGAGAGCGGCATGAGCGTCAGGAAGAGATTGGCTTTGCTCGCGTGTTTGTTGGCCTTGATTGGGCCGGCAGCGCAAGCAGCTCCTACAGCCGAAGTCACGCGTGGCCTCAACTGGCTCCAGGGTCAGGTCGCCGTGGATGGCAGCGTCGCTGGTGAAGCCACTTCCGTTGCCACAAGTGCTCAAGTCAGGACCGAAGTCGCTCGAACGCTGCGTGAAATCGGCGGCGGCTCCGCCAACCTGCTATCAGCGCTGACTCCCAACTCCGAGCCCAGCACAGAAGTCGCGAGCCGCGCGGTGCTGGCAGCAATTCCAGGCGACCCGATCGGGGCGACCTGGGTGGCCGCCTTGGTCGCCAGGCAACTGCCCGACGGCAGCATGCCCTCTTTTGTCGACCAAGGGGCCACCGATCTCGATATGGCTTGGGCACTGCGGGCCCTTACCAGCCGGCCAGATGCAGCAGCGCCCCTTCTGCTTTTCCTGGCATCGCGTCAGCAAGCGAACGGCTCCTGGGTCACGACGCCCTATTCGCCATTGCACGTCACTGCGTTGGCGCTGTGCGGGTTGAATTCCTACGCATCGACCAATGCCGATGCCGCCCGAGCGGCCGCGAGCGCATCGGCCTATGTCATGGCGCAGCGGCAGGCTGATGGCAGTTGGTCGCCAGCGGTGTGGGTCAACGCCCAAACTTACGAATGCCTGCACGACTACCTGCCGAACGCCGACGACCATGCCAGCATGCGCGCTTGGCTGATGGCCCGCCAATCGGCTGACGGAAGCTGGGGGCAGGATCCTTTCGTGACGTCGCTGGCGCTGCGCGCACTGGCCTTGACGGCCGTGCCGCCGCTAAGTCCCATGCAGTCGGGCGTAAGCGTCCGTGTCGTGGATGGCCAGACGGGTGCGGCTCTGTCTGGCGTCACGGTGACGCTGGCGGGAGCTGCCAACTTGTTCGGATCTACGGACGGCGCGGGCTCATTCCAGCAGGCGGCGATTCCGCCGGGCAACTACCAACTCACGGCCAGTTACTCGGGCTACACCAGCATATCTGTGGCGCTCAGCCTGAAGGCCGGTGCCGTCACGGATGTCGGTGCATTTCGCATGTCGCGTACCAACGCCGCAGAAGCCACGAAGGCCTCCGTCTCCGGCGTTGCGGCCGATGCCAGCAATGGGCAGCCGCTGTCTGGTGTCTTGGTCACCATAGCCGCGGCGGGCAAGACCGTACTGACCGACGGGCAGGGGCGATACAGCATTGATGCACTGGCCCCAGGCGCCTACGGCATTTCGGCGTCTAAGTCCGGCTACAGCAGCGTCGCAACCACGTTCAACGCCATCGCGGGTGGGAGCTATGTCTTCTCTCCAAGGTTGCCGCTCGTCGCCACCGGCGGCGACGATTCCATCGGCTGCCGGATCTACGGGAAGTTGTTGAGGGCAACGAATGGAATTCCCATCTCGGGCGCCAGCATCACGCTCAGCGGGGTTAACTCCAAGGTGACCGCCAGCGACGCGACCGGTACCTACGTCTTGCCCGGCCTGGTGAGTGGGAACACGACGATTCGGGTGACGGCGACGGGGTACGACGCCGTGCAAGCAACCGCCATGCTGTCGTGCGTCACACCTTCGGCGACAGAGTTCTCGCCGCGCCTGTACCCGACGGCCACCACGCCGACAGATGCCAACACCGCGTCGCTGGCGTTCAAGGTGGTCGATTCGACGAATGGCTCCGCGCTGCCAGGCGTGGCCGTGGTCGTGACAGTAACTGGTCAGCAAACTCGCAATTTGACTTCCGCCGCCGACGGGCGCGTGCTCATCGACAACCTCCCGTTGGCCTCTGTGCAGGCGCAACTCAGCCTAGCTGGCTACGACGGCGTCACTCTGGGAGTCACCATCACCGGTCCACAGCCTTCGGACATCGGCGCGGTGCCGATGAAGAAAAGCAAGTCGATCGTCGTGACAGGTGTTGTCACACAAGCTGCGACAAGATCTGCGCTGGAAGGTGCAAGCGTGGTGCTCTCGGGCGCGACCTCCGCGCAAGCGACCACCGACAGCGCGGGGCGATTCATTCTGGCGGGCCTCGCGGCAGGAACGCACACCGTCACCGTCAACAAGGCGGGGTTCGTCGGCGCCTCGTCGACCTTTGATGCCATCCCTGGTGGCGAGTACGTCGTTTCACCCAGGCTTCGTACCGCGACCGGAGGGGCCGATCCCGTCGGGTGCCGGCTGTCCGGCACGGTCCTGGCGGCCCAGGGCGGTGCGCCCATCGCGGGAACGCAGATCACGCTGACGGGAGCCAATACCCAGATAGCCACCACGGATGCTATGGGTGCCTACAGCCTCGACGGCTTGATCGGCGGCAACACCCGCGTTGTCGTGAGCGCCGGTAACTTCGACAGTGCGATGTTCGACTTCCGCCTCGGCTGCTCGCGCCCGAATTCCACCGACTTTTCGCCCAAGCTTTATCCAGCGGCCCAGTCGCCCGTGAATGCGAACACGGCCTCGGTGACCTTCGCGCTGTTGGATGCGGCAAAGGGGACGCCTTTGGTTGCCGTTCCCATCACTGCGACGCCTGAAGGACAGGCTGCGTCGATCGTCACGACAGCGGCGAACGGTCGATTCACGGTAACCGGCCTCAAGCAGGCGGTAGTGCAACTTCAGGCTACCGTCACGGGCTATGAGCCGCTGGATCTGAGCTTCCAGGTCACCCCGTTACAGGACACGGACATGGGCGAACTCCGTCTGCGTCCTGCAGGCACGACACCGCTGCTTCCTGACTTGCGGGTTCAGTCCGTGAGTCGCGCCGGTGCCATCACGGACCCGCAGTCGCTTCTGCTTTCGGGGGCGGTCCAGACCACGGTCGTCAACCAGGGCCTGGCGCCGACGGATCGTGCGGTGACGTTGCTCGCCTTCGAGGATCGCAATCGCAACGGCCGCTACGACGCCGGTGTGGACGTCGTGCTGGGCCGGGCTGCCATGCAAGACGCCTTGGCCGTCGGCGCGTCGGCGACCGTCAGCGTTCCGGTCAGCGGCTCGCTGCTCTTTCGGGATGCCCCAATTCATGTATGGGTGGACAGCGCGCAAACTGTCGTTGAGACCGACGAGACCAACAACGTCAAATCCACCGCTGATGCCGCCGCCATCCAGCCCAGCCTCGGTGCGCTAAAGCCCGAGCTCAAATGGCACTGGAAAGGCAGCACGTCCTACCCTGGTTCGCGCCAGGTTGAATCGGGCATCCTGGTCGTGCGCACCCACGACACCAACGGCGATGGACGTGTTGATCAGGCCGATACACCCAGCGTTGCTTTCATCACCTATGACCTGGCTGATTGGTCCACCGGCTCCGGCGTGCTGCGAATTGTCGACGGGCAAACGGGCCAAGACCGGGCGAGCATCAAGTCGCCTGGCGGCGTCACCCTTTCGGGGTGGCCCGGCTTTGCCGCCGCGGATGTTCTTCATGAAGGTCGACCCGTGTTCTTCATCCCCACCCAAGACCGGCAGATCGCGGCGGTTAAGGTAGATGGAACGCTGCTGTGGAAATCGCAGATCCCTGCGTCGTCCTATGACGGGCAACCCTATGGCAATGGACCGTCCGTCGCGGATCTCAATGGCAATGGACATCCGGTTGTACTAGCCGGGCGACATCTCCTTGACGCGCAGACTGGGCAGCTTTTGTGGGCAGGCGCTGGAAGTGCGAATGGCGCTACCGTCGGCATGGGGGCGTATGACGCTGATCTTCTGGGCGACGGCCAGCGCAAAGTCATCGTCGGTGCGTCGGTCTATAACGCCGACGGCAGCCTGCTGTGGCAACGCACCGATCTAGGCGATGGGCCGACGGCCATCGCTGACTTCACGGGTGACGGCCATCCGCGGATCGTCTTGAGCACGGGCTCGTCCGTCTACATGCTTGATCGGTTCGGCAATACCGTCTGGGGGCCCGTCAGCATTCCAGGCGGGCGCGGTGCTCCCCCGGTGATCGCAGACTTCGATGGTGACGGGGTACCCGACATCGGCATCGCCGGTGCCAGCCGCTATGTCACGCTACGGGCCGACGGCTCTGTGATGTGGACAGCCCCCATCCAGGATGGAAGCGGGCAAACAGGGAGCACGGCTTTCGATTTCGACGGCGACGGGCATGCCGAGATCGTCTATGCCGACGAAGTCAAGGTCCACATCTATGACGGTAGGACCGGAACGGAGTTGTTCTCGCTGGCGCACTCGAATGCCACCGCAGGCGAAATGCCTGTAGTGGCTGACATCGACAACGATGGACACGCGGATCTGCTGATTGCCAACGACACTTTCTACGGCGGGGCATTGGAAGGCGTACAGGCGTTCCGAGGCACCGACAACAGCTGGGTCAATGCGCGTCCTGTGTGGAACCAGTACGCCTACAGCATCACGAACATCAACGACGACCTGACGATACCTGCCAACCCAGTGCCGTCCTGGGTGGCGCACAACACTTTCCGGCTCAACAAGCGGCTGGACGTCTCGCCCAACGCGGTGGCCGATGCGACTGCATCCTCTGTACGTGTGAGCGATGGCGGCAGTGCACTGCAGTCCACCATAACCGTCCGCGTCGGCAACGGCGGCGCGGCGGCCATGCCGTCGGGGGTGAAGGTCGCGTACTACGCCGGGACCCCTGGCCCCGGATCGATACTGGGCGTTGCTGCCACGTCGGTGGCCTTGGCTGAAGGTGCGTACCAGGATGTGACCCTGCAGGTGAGCGGTTCGCTGGCTGGCTATTCGAGTCTGACCATCGTTGTGGATGACGACGGCACCGGCAAGAGTGCGGTCACAGACTTCGACCGAAGCAATAACGCGCTTTCGGTGGACATTGCAGCCTTGGCCACAACACTCAGCGTCTCGTTGACAACCGACGCCCCGGCCTACCAGGCCAACCAATCCGCGCTTTTCAAGGCCACCGTTGCCAATGGCGGTAGCTTTGCTAAGACCGCGCGGGTTCGCTATCTGGTGCAGACGGCCGACGGTCAACCCGTCACCACATTGCCTATCGGTGCGGCGCTCAATATCGCCAGTGGCGCCACGAAACTGGATCAGGCCACTTGGAACGTCGGTAGCACCTATGCGGCGACCTATCGTGTGTCTGCTGACTTGCTCGACTCCGCGTCCGACCGTGTGCTCGCCTCGGCCAGCGCCAGCTTCACCATTCAGGCCGGCGACTTGCTGGGCACGACCACGCTGACGGCTGCGTTGCAGCTCGACAAGGGCAGCTACAGCCCTGGGGACAGCCTGAGCTTGGTGGGCCGCGTCACCAACTTGGCGAGCAACCAGGCCTGGCAGGGGCTGGTCCTGCAGACGTCTGTGCGCAACCCAGATGGCACCGCTCGCTGGAACGCGTCGGCCACGCTTGACGAACTTGCTGCCAGCGGCATGCGCGAGCAAAGCTACAGCGTGCCGTTGAGCAATGCGCCGGCCGGCACCTACGAAGCCCGCGTGAAGGTGCTCGATGCCAACGGCGCCCAGGTCGCCGAGGCCATCAAGGCCTTCAACGTCACGTCAACCGCCAGTACTGGCATTGGCCTGACTGGGCATATCAGCGTGTCGCCAAAGCCCGTGTACAAGGGCTTAGCGGCTTCGTTCGGGTTCGACGTTGCAAACCATGGCAATGCCGCATTGGCATCGTTGCCGCTGCACGTGGACATCGTCTCGCCGGAGTCGCAACAAGTGATCGCGACCATGCCGTTCAGCGTGGCGGCGCTGGCCAGTGGAGGTTCCTACTCCAGCAACACGACGTGGACCTCGAATGCGGCCGTCGGCACCAACCTGGTGGCGGTGCTCAATGCTCAAGTCGCCGGGCGCGACATCGTGCTTGCGCAGGAAACATTCAGCGTGGCGGAAGCGCCGCCGAAGTTGTCCATTGGCGACGTCCTTGTATGGCCGGAAACCAAGATTTTGGTACTTGTGAGCTGTGTGCAGCCGGCCGGGCAGACGGCGCCGTGCACCACGAATCGGGTCGCGGCCATCCAGTCTTTCATTGACAGCATTGGGGTCTTCCGTGGCACAAGCATTCATTACAAGGTTGTCACGACGGCGGCAGAGTTTGAGAACGAATTCCACTGCGGCATTTACAACGCTTACTGGATCAGCGGCGGCACCGAATCGCTCAGCGACACCCTCGTGAAGGAGGTGCGTGAAGCGGTGCGCAGAGGAGAATCACTGATCGTTGATGGCCGTCAAGTCGCACGTGACACCGTGCTGCATCCCGTTATTGGTGTGACTCAGCTGAGCGTGCGGTCGGGGGCCAGTCAGTCCGTCAATCTGGCAGCACCGTTCGCGACCAGTACCCTGAATGCCAGCGGCCCGGGGATCAATTACGCACTCACCACGGCGCAGGTTTCGTCAAAGTTCAGCGACGGCACGATGGCGATCGCATCCAACCGCTTTGGCAGCGGCCAGGCCTGGGTGTTTGCGTTTGACCTTGCAGACACGCTGATTCAATCGGCGTCCAACGCTACCGTGATGGACCGGTTGCGCGTCGGAATGTCATACGTAGCTGCCATCGGCACTCTTGGCACCGCAAGTGCGCCGGCGTTTTTCACAACTGGCGACGTTGCAACGCTTTCCACTTCGGTTGGCAACCTTGAAACCCACCAGGTCGTTGTTGAATGGCGTGCACTGTTGCCCATTGGGACTCAGTTCGTGAGTTCCGCCTTTGCGCCCGTTTCGGTTCAACAGCCGACGGAACAGAACTCAGGGCAAGTCGTCTGGCGTGCGTCTGTCGGCGTGGACAACGGAAAATTCTTCCAGTTCCGCGTCAAGGTCCAAGCGACTGGGGGCGTCACGGATGTTCCCGTCTCGACATACAGCATTGCCTCGAATGGCGCTGCATACCTGCATGAAGTGAAGACCGGTCACATCGCGACCATGACGGGCGCAACGCTTGGCGCCAACGCGCTGACGACTGTGCAGGCGTTGGCGCCAAGCGCCTCAGCTGACATTCAAGCGCGCGACCGCGCCGTAGCGGCCATCAACGCGGCCCGGAGTGCTCAAGACGCGACCTCTGCCTTGCCGCAGTGGATCGCCGCGGCAGACGAATTGAAGTCGATGCCTTCCGCAAATGCACAGGCGCTGTCCGCTGCCCAGCTTGCCGTCGCCTGGGGCGCGGAAGCCGCAGCCGATGGCATCTGCCCGATGCTGGCAACGCTGCAGGCTTGCTTCAGTGGCGCGTTGAACTTCGCAAGCCACTCGGTGCCGGTGGGCAGCGATCCGGCATGGAACTTCACGGCGAGCAACAGCTGCACATCCGCCTTCGACGTGGTTGCCTATCAGGCGCGTCTGGTCAATCGGCGCACAGGACTGCTGCACTTCGCGAACGGGCAGACCTTGCCCAGCTTCGCGGCGAGTTCGTCGATCCAGGTGCCCGACACCTTCAGGTCGCCTTACCCGTTCCTGCAGGGCGACTATGTGGATGCCGATCTGGAGTTGATCTGGAAGGGCATCCGGCTGCCGCTGGCCCGAGACGCGATCCTCATGACGGCCCCGTAAAGGCGCGACGAGTACGGAACCGATTAGCACTTCAGCGTGGGTGCCACACGCCAAGCAACAACACAAAAGCATCAGGGAGCCTCATGTCTACGCCCATCTTCGCCACCGGCCGCAAACACCGCCCCGTGCTGAACGGTATCGCCCGCACCCTCATTGGCGCGCTGCTGTTCAACGCGTTGAGCCCCTTGAGTGTGCTGGCGCAGGACAAGCCCGTGGTCAGCCCCGCGGCGCAGCGGCAGATGCAGCAGCTGGGCGCGCTCAACCAGAAGATCGAGCAAGCCAAGGCCGAGCGCAGCCGCACGCCAGCGGAACGCCTGACGCGCGACTTCCAGCAGGCGCAAGACCTCATCCACGGCCTGCATGCCGACCAGCGCTCTCGTGCGCCCAAGGCCAAGCCCGGCGAACGTGAACCCATGGAAGTGCGCGCCATCGGCCCGGACATCCGCATCGAGACCGAGCGCAGCCCGCTCGACAGGCTCTCCGATGAGCGCCGCGCCGACAACGAGTCGCGCCTGCGCGAACACCTGCGCACCCTCACACAATCACGCGCCAGCGTGCGCGCCGACTTCGACACCACGCGCCGCGAGCTGCTGGCCAAGAAGCTGCCCGCCGAAATCCTGGCCCGCCACGATGCCGCCGTTGGCGACTTCGAGCAGCGCGCTGCCGCGTTCGAGCGCGCCGCCAAGGCCTGGGCGGACGGCCCGGATGAGGGCAAGCCTGCCGCCCTTGCCGACTTGGACGACTTCTTCAAACGCTACCCCGCCAGCCGCCCCGCCGCGCCGATGGACCCGAAGAAGCTGCCCTGGCGTGCCCCCGAGCCCACCAAGCGCGCGCCGGCCGACACGCAAACGGCCTGGTTTCAAAACCTCTGGGGCACGCCCAAGGTCATGCTCGCCCAGGCCGGCGGCAGCGTGGGGCCGATCAACTTCGACGTGCCTCCGGAGCCGGGCCAATTGCCCACGGTGGCCGACCTGGCCGAGACCCCCGAGACCCAGCGCAGCGCGACCATCACCGCCAAGGCAGTCGAGCTTGGCAATAACCCGCTGAACATCCACAACTGGGTGCGTAACAACCTGGACTGGATTCCGAGCTGGGGTGCGGTGCAAAGCGCGGATGACACGCTGGCGAAAAAGCGTGGCAACGCCCATGACATTGCGAGTTTGGAGATTGCGCTGCTGCGCGCGGCGAACATTCCGGCGCGCTACCAGTACGGCACCATCGATGTCGATGCCGACAAATTGCAGAACTGGGTTGGCGGCACAACCAAGGTCGAGGCCGCGCAGCAGTTGCTCAGCCAAGGCGGCATCGCCAACCGCGGTGTCCTCGTTGGTGGAGGCATCGTCAAAGTTCGCATGGAACACGTCTGGGTCAGCGCCTACGTCAATTGGCTGCCGAGCCGGGGCTCCAAGCAAGGGACGAACGGCCAACACGTCAACCCAAGCGGCTCTTTGAATGCTTGGGTGTCGTTGGATCCGAGCTACAAGCAGTACACCTACGTCCAGGGCCTCGACCTCAACGCCGCTGTGTCGCCGGACCCGCAAGCTCTGCTCAACGCGGCCCAGCAAGGCGCCACCATTAACACCCAAGAAGGCTGGGTGCAAAACCTCAATCAGGCTGCCGTCCAGACTCAGCTCAACGACTATCAGGCGCGTCTCAAGACTTATGTCCGCAGCCAAAATTCCAATGTCACCATCGGCGACGTGATTGGCAAGAAGCTCATCCCGCAGCAGCTTCCGAGCCTGCTGGCCGGCAGCCCGCCCTACGCGGTCGCTCAGACCGGGCAGCGCACGTCAGCCGTGCCGGCCAATCTGCAGCACCAGTTTCGCATCCAGCTTTTTAGTGCCCTGGACGCCGGCATCGATGACCCAACGCCGCTGCTCAACTATCAGGAGAAAACTTCGCAACTCGCTGGTAAGCGGCTTACGCTGAGCTACGTTCCGGCCACACATGCCGATGCTGACCTCATCGTTAGCTATCTGCCAAAACCTCACGCGGACGGCAGCGCGATCCTGCTTGGCGAGTTCCCCGCCGGCCTACCGGGCTACCTAATAAAGATGAAACCGCAGATTAGTCTTGATGGGCAGGTCGTGGCCCAAAGCAACCAAGCGCTGACTATGGGCACGGATCTCTTCAGCGCTGCTGGGTTCACCAGGGTAAGCAGTCCGGCCGACTGGGATACCAGTACGGCTGAAAGCCATGTGGTGGGGCAGGCCACGGCGATAGGGTTGAGTTTGCAGGGGGTTAGCGCAGCCCAGCTCGGGCAACTCCAGATCCGGCTTCAAGCCACCAAAACCCAGTTGCAGGCTAATAATCTCAACGGCCTGACCGGCGACCAAATTTCGGGCGACCTGCTAACGGCCACCATCTGGAGTTGGTTCGCCGCCGCAGAGCGGCATGGACGATTGAGCCAGAACCAAGCCAACATCACGGAGAACGCTGGTTTGAGTTACGGCTTCTTCCATGCGACGGTTCAGCCAATATATAGCTGGGGAGTAGTTCGACAAGTGAGGTTCCCAGGGGTCAACATCGATGTCCCACATCTGCGAAGCTTGACGTGGAGCAAAAGGGCGATAACTGCCGACGTGGTGAGCTACAACCGACAACGTGGGGAGTACATGAGTGCGCTGGAGAATGCGGTGCCAGAGCGGTTCTTCAACGATACGAGTAAGTGCAACCTGGTGGGCCACCCCAATCCGGTGCCGGGTCTGCCGGCTTGTCCTGAGGGCATAAGTGCTGTTAAGGCTATTGGACTTGCAGCACAGGCGGGACAGCGGATTTACATGATTACGCCGGAGGTTTACAACGCGAACCCGGACCTCGTGCAAAGCCAACTTGGGGCGCACACTGCGAAGACACAGGCGAGGGTGCAGACCTACCTTGAAGCTGGGTGGGAAGTAAGTATTCATCAGCTACCTATCACGCAGAATGGCTGGACAGGGGCGGGATTCAGTGCGGTTGACCCGCAGACGGGAGCGGGCGGGTATATTATTGAGGGCGGTGGCAATGGGGGGTGGTTATCTGGGTTTGTTCTTGGCGCTAGCGTGATCGCGATATTTGCGGCGGTGCCGCTTGTTTTGGCCGGAACTTACGGTGCTGTAATTGCATATCTCGCAGTTCTCGTATTGCTTTCGATAGTTTTATTGGAGCTATCTATTTATCAATCTCTTGGTGAAACTGAGCAAGCATGTTTCCATGCGGGAGTATTTACGGCGGTTGGCGTGGCCGGAGGCCCGTTCCTTAATCTGGGCAAGCTCCTGTCTTGGTTATTGTGGGTAATTGGGCTGGCTCCAAATTTGTATAAATTTGATGAGTTGCCTGCAGCGTCGGAGTGTCTGTGATGTCGTGGGTTGGATATTTGGCTGTTGCTGTCTTCGGCTTTCTTTTTGTTCTAGATTTTTGGATTACATTTACGCGTAATAAAATTAAGCTTCGAATTGCTGTCCAGCTTGTTTTGCGACTTTTGATATTGCTCTTGTTGGGCTACTTGCTGACTCCGTTGTTCCCGCTAAAGGGGGGCTGAAGTTGTGGCTGAGCTATGAATACTGTTTCAGCGGTAGATGCGTGATATCAGGAATTCTGGAAATCCTTGAGATCTTCTGTGCCTTTAGGACACGCTCCTCCCCTCTTCCCGGGATTGCTGATGAGAGCTAAATCTCGTTTTGCGCCTGTTGTGCACACAGGCTCCCTACAGCTGCAGCGTTTGCGCAGCAATCCCCAGATGGCTCAAATTAAAACAGCATGTTGCTGTGCCACCATCTGCGGGCGCGCCATGCTGGATTCATATCGGTAACGCTGCTGAGGATTGCGCTGAGCGCGCATGCGCGGCGTGACGTCGACTTATACCGGCCACAATCCGTTATGCCTCCCATCGACCTTCCATTGCGCGGCGAGTTCATCGAACTCGACAAATTGCTCAAAGCCACCGGCCTGGCCGACAGCGGTGGCCAGGCGCGCGCGCTGATCACGGCCGGCGAGGTCAGGGTGGACGGCCAGGTCGAGTTGCGCAAGACGGCCAAGATGCGCGCCGGCCAGCTGGTCGAGTTTGGCGGCCAGCAGGTCAGGGTGATCCAGGGGCCGCGCGGCGATTGATTCGGCCGTCATGACGGTGAGCCGTTCATCGTGCCAGCGGCCGACAACGCTGCCTGCGGGTTCGCCCGCCCCTTGAACAAATGCCCTCAGGGATAGCCCGGCGTTGACCGCAAATCCCAAAAACGAAACACTGTTCCAACTGCTCGCTGAGCCGAAACCGCTGACCGGTCACCGCCGGGTGGCCGGGGTTTCGTCAGCCGACGCAGTGCGAGGCGCCTGCTGTGCCCGCTCCCCTGTTTGACGCCCAAGCGAGCCGGTGCCGCGAGGGCCGAAGCGCCATCTCGGCCTGCCGCCGATCCCCCGTCCCCTGCCATTGCTGAAGCGCTGCGCGCCTGACCCCTGACGGGTCGGTGCCAGGCGGGCCTGCGCCTGCTTCCTTGCGAACGCTCGAGCCCAGGGGGCGGCATGCCCAACAAAGACAAAGCGCGCGCCGTACGAGCGCGCCAGGAGACATGCCATGACCCCAGTCCACCGAATCAGGGGGCTAGTGCCCCCCGTGAGCGGCAAAACGGCCGCAATCGAGGCGAAACGCGGAGCCAGGTTGGACACCTGGCGAGCAGTTTCAACGACGAGTGCGGCCGTTTTGCCGCTCACCCTTCGGGCCGAGCCGGGAAAGGGGGCAGGGCGGTGTTGCGGCTCTAGCCCAGGCTCCCAGCCTGTGCTGCAAGCCGCGCCTACCCCAGCCCCCTTTCTCGACTCGGCGGGGGGCGCTAGTCCCCTGATTCGGTGGACTCGGCCCAAGCTGGGTCTGCTGGCTTCGTCCATCTCGCTCGGCCTGTTGGCCTGCGGTGGCGGCCAGGAGAACCCCGCGAATTTCGTGTCGCCACAGTCCAGCGATCAGGCCACGGCGGCTCGCCAGAACAGCTCTTCAGCCAGCGAGACCGCGACGGCCAAGGCGCTCGCCGCCCGGCCGGCCAAGCCGGTGACGCCGCCGCCCGCGCCGGTCATCGATGCCTTGTCGCTGACCGACACAAGCGCCCCACTGCTGTTCGACGTCGGCACGCGCACCTACGCCGCACCCACGACCATCAGCGGCCTGCACAACCCGAGCAACTACCGCGCTGCGCCCAGGCTGCCGGCCTGGCAGTTCACCACCGTCGACCCCACCGGCGGCCAGCTGACCTTCGAGCGCGAGACCGCCCCCGACATCGGCTGGCATGGCCAGTCGCGCAAGGGCAAGGTGCTGGTCACCGGCGGCTCGTCGGCCGCGGCCAACCGCGTCTACACGGTCTTCAACAAGGAGCAACTGCTGGCGGCTCTGCGCGAGGCCAGGAACGAGCCCAAGATCATCCGCATCGTCGGCCACATCGACTTCCGCTGGCGCGATGGCAACACGGTGTTCGAGGAGTACACGGGCTTCCTGGACCAGAAGAACGGCGGCTCCCTGTCCATCCCCTCCAACACGACGCTGGTGGGCATCAATGACAGCAACGGCCGCCCGGCGCGCATCACCGGCACACAGGTGCTGATCGGCATCGAGGCCGCGCAGGCCCCTGGCGGCGACCCCGAGGCCGATTTCAAGAACTGGGTCGCGGCGGGCAAGGATCCCGAGCTCTACCCGACCTGGACGCGCAACATCATCCTGCGCAACCTGGTCATCGACACGCCATGGGACGTCAACCCCGAGGACAGCGGCAACGCCTACATGGACGGCCTCACGGTGACGCGCGGCCAGCAGATCTGGATCGACCACGTGACGATCAGCGACGGCGACACGCCCGATTCGCTGGCCAGCGACACGCGCCACGACGGCGCGCTGGATGTGGTGCGTGGCAGTGACTACGTGACCATCTCCAACAGCGTCTTCAGCAAGCACCACAAGACGACGCTGGTGGGCAACGGCGATTCGGGCCGGGCCTGGAGCGACGCGGGCCGCCTGCACGTGACGATGACCGGCAACTGGTGGAACAGCACCGGTTCGCGCCTGCCGCTGGTGCGCTTCGGCCAGCTGCACATGTACAACAACCTCGTCAGCGGCAGCACGACGACGAGCGACAACGACATGAAGTTCGCCTCCGGCCTGGACGCGCGCTACCAGTCCGACGTCATCAACGAAAGCAACTTCTACGAGTTCACGGGCCTCAAGCCCAAGGAGGTCTGCGGCAAGCTGGCCGGCGGCAAGGACGCGATCTCGATGCGCAGCAGCGGCCACCGCTTCATCAGCGACAAGGACGACCTTGGCAAGCCGATGACCGGCGTGATCGACATCGAGCTGCAGGGCTGCGAGGGCGTGCCGGTGAAGCAGAACTGGGTGCCGCCGTATGCCTACACGCTGCGCACCGCGGACGCGACCCGCGGCGCCGTGCAGGCCGCGGCAGGTGCCGGACGCGTGGGCATGTTCGCCGTGCAAGGCGCGGTGCCCGCACCGCTGCCGGGCGCGCCCGCGCCCAGCCCGGCGCCAACACCCGGCCCCGCGCCGAGCCCCACGCCTTCGCCTTCGCCTTCGCCGTCTCCCTCGCCCAGCCCGGCGCCCGCTCCCGGCCCGAATCCGGCCCCGCTGATCCCGGGCACGGCTTGCACGCCGTCGCTGCCTTGCGACGCGAATGGCGGCAACGAGCTGGTGCTGAGCCCCGCAGTGACCGTGCAGGCGCCGGCCGCCAGCTATGTGCAAGCCACCGGCACCTACACGATGTCAGGCGCTGGCGTCATCAACACCGGTGCGCCCTACGCCTTCAACTTCAAGTACCGGGCGCTGACGGGTAACTTCACCTTCACCGCACGCGTCGTCACGCAGGGGGGCAACGCGGACTCCGGCCGTGCCGGCGTCGTGGCGATGAACGGCCTGACCGGCACGCCGGCCTATGCGTGGACGGCGCGCTACTCGTCCACCGGGGCGATCCGCGCGGCCATCAACGGCAACAACAAATCCAACATCGGCAGCTTCTCCACGTCGGCGCTGCCGGTCTGGGTGAGGGTGGAGCGCCGCGGCAATGCGGTGTATTCGGCGGCTTCGACCGACGGCCTCACCTGGTCTGAAACCACCAACCTGACCGTCAGCGTGCCCACGCTCTACGTCGGCCTGGCGCTCTCGTCGGGCAACAACAGCACGGTCGTCACGGCCGATTTCGACAACGTCACCGTCGTCGGCGGCCGGTGAACAAGGAGAACGCCATGAAGTTCAAACACCAAGCCATCGCCGCGCTGCTGCTCGGCCTCGCCACGGCCCAGGCCCACGCCGCTGCTACCCATGAGGTGAGCTACGTCTCGCTGGGCACCCCCACCGTCAACTTCAACGAGCTGGCCGCGACCGCCTTCGACAGCGTCAGCCTCGACGGCCTGCTGGCCAGTGGTGGCGTGCAGTTCGGCGAGCGCTTTGCCGGCCAGGAACTGGCCGTGGCCAAGGCGCCCCGGCCGGGCGAGGTGGCCCAGGACTGGTTCGACGACCTCGGCTTCGGCACGCCCGGTGCGGGGCTGACGCTGCTGGCCGGCGCGGTCGGCGCCAACCTGGGCGCCTACCACTACGGCGATGCCGACGGCGCGGCGCTGTTCGGCGTGGGCCCGCTAGCCGGCGCCGCCGATGGTTTCGGTGCCATCTCGGCGCGCTTCGCATCGCCCGTGTCGGCGCTGGGTCTGCAGCTGCGCGATGCCGATGGCGGCTCGATCACGCTGAGCCTGTACCGCACCGACGGCAGCCTCATCGAGGCCGTTGATCTGAGCGGCCGCGGCGATGGCCGCTATGCCTTCGCACGCACGGGCGGGGCGGCCGACATCGCCGGCTTCTCGCTGACCAACCGCGACAGCTACTACGGCGTGTCGCTCGACAACCTCGTGCTCGCCGCCGCACCCGTTCCCGAGCCGGGCTCGGCCCTGCTGGTCCTGGGCGGCTTGCTGACCCTGGCCGTCGGACGCCGGCGCGCCCGCTGATTCCAACCACGACAACACAACGGAGACCATCCATGAACAAGCCCCTGACCCTGATCGCCCTGGCCGCCGCTTCCATCGGCACCGTCCAGGCTGCGAGCACTTCGCTGACCAACACCCAATTCGCCTTCACCGGCGTGAACGGCAACACGACGGTCGGCGGCTGGTCCTTCGTCAGCTTCGTCGACATCGCCGCGGGCACGACGATCTACTTCACCGACACCAACGTGCTGCAGACGACGCCGGCCGCCGGCGTGTTCTCGACGACGGCAGAGACCTTCTGGTCCTGGACGGCCAGCGCCAAGGTGAATGCAGGTACGTCGGTGGCGCTGCTGGGCACGGGCGTCAACGGCCAGTACGCGGCCAAGTCCGGCGCGGCCGGCGGCACTGCCAACGGCGTGGTCGTCAACCTGAACGGCGGCGCGTCAAACATCTCCAGCGGCGGCGACATCCTCTACGCCTTCCAGGCGGCGTCCTATGCGACGAACTACCAGGCCTCGGCCATCACCTTCCTGGGCGCACTTTCCAACCGCGGCACCTACACCTCGTCCGACAATCCCACTGCCGCGACCGGCCTTTCCGGCATCCAACTGCGCGAGTACAAGGTCGACGCCGCGACGGCGACGCGCTACACGCAGTTCACGGCGCAGGTCACGACCAACGACGCGCCTTTCAGCTCGATGGCGCAACTGAAGTCAGCCCTGGCCGTGAACGCCAACTGGACGACCATCGCCGGATCCAACTCGACGCCCATCGTCGCCGACGTGCTGGCCGTCACGGCCGTGCCCGAGCCCGAGAGCTACGCGTTGATGCTGGCCGGGCTGGCCGTCATGGGTGGCTTGGCGCGCCGGCGCCTGCGGGGCTGATCAGCGGTAGCGTGCGAGCACCCGCTCCACGCTGCCGTCGCTGACGAGGCGGTCCAGCACCGAGGCCAGCTCGGCGAAGGGCACGCCCGAGCGCGGCGAGAAGGCACAACGCGCATCGAATTGGTGGATGACCCAGGCGATGCGCACCGGCGCATTCGGCTGCTCGTGCAGGAAGAACTGCAGCGAGGTTTTCTCCACCAGCGCATACCGCACCTTGCCCGCGGCCAACCGCCGCAGGTTGGCTGCCATGCTGGGCACGTCGCTGCGCCTGAACCACTTGCCCAGCGCCTGTTCCGCCCGCGGGTAGCTGTAGCCCTGCACCGTGCCCAGGGGCTGGCCGGCGAGCTGCTCCAGCGTCTTGAGCGCTGGCGCGTCGGCATGCGCGGCGACGAGGCTGGCGTCCGGGATGAGGCCGCGCGTCCATCGGAAGTCGCCCTGCAGCCATTCCGGCAGCACGAAGCACACCGCATCGGCCTCGCCCGCCAGCAGCGCGGCGCTGACGCGCTTGGCGGGCATCGGCACGAAGCTGACCGGCCGGTCCAGGCCGGCGGCGATCAGTTCGCCCAGGTCCTTGACCATGCCGCCGACGAGATGCTCGCTGGCATCGAATTCGGCGATGGGCAGGGCGTTGTTGGTGGCCGCGACAAAACGCAGCGGCGGCAGCGACTGCGCCGCCGCCGTGCCCATGAGCACGGTGGACAGCAGCGTCGCCAGTCGCCTCACGGCGTGACCAGCTCCAGCAGCCGTTCCAGGCCGCCCTGGTTGATGGCGATGCGGGCCTGCTCGCGCACCTTGGGCTTGGCGTGGTAAGCCACCGACAGGCCGGCCGCTCCCATCATCGGCAGGTCGTTGGCACCGTCGCCCACGGCGATCGCCTGGTCCGGCGTGCAACCGATGCGCTCGCAGCACCGCAGCAGCATCAGCCGCTTCTGCTCGCCATCGCAGATGTCGCCCCAGTCCTGCATGACGACGCGGCCGGTGAGGGCGCCGCCCTCGATCTCCAGCTCGTTGCTGCGCACGAAGTCCATGCCGAGCTCCGCCGCGACAAAGCGCGTGAAGAAGGTGAAGCCGCCGGAGACGAGCACGAGCTTGAGACCGGCAGCTTTGAGCGCCGCGCACAGCTCGCGCGCTCCCGGATTGAACGTCAGCCGCTCGGCCAGCACGCGGTCCAGCACGCCGGCCGGCACACCCGCCAGGATCGCCAGGCGGCGGCGCAGGCTGTCCTTGAAGTCGGTGATCTCGCCGCGCATCGCGGCCTCGGTGATGGCGGCGACCTGCTCGCCCTTGCCGGCCAGCGCGGCGATCTCGTCGATGCACTCGATGCTGATCAGCGTCGAGTCCATGTCGAAGGCGGCGAGCTTGAAATGGGACAGCGGCGGCAGTGCGGGGCCGTCGCGCAGGACAAGGCCGTCGGAAGCAGGGGAGGTCACGGGGTCGGGAGAGTGCGGGCCATCGATGCCCGCATTATCCCGGTGCGCTCAAGCGCGGCGCCGGGCGGCCAGCAGCGCCAGGCCACCGAGCAGCAGGGCCGCGCTGGCCGGCTCGGGCACCGGGGCGGTCTCGACGTCGAGCTGGAAATAGGCCAGGTTGCTGATCGCCAGGCCGTGCATGTCCAGCAGCACGGTGTGGGCCGAGAAGCTCAGCCGCGACGCGTCCAGGCCGGCGATGTTGGTCGTCAGGAGCACGTTGGTGATGGCCGGGCCATTGGCCAGCAGGCCGAAATTGAAGCGGTTGACGGCGATGTTGTCGAAGCCGCTGCCGGGGCCGACATAGTCGTAGCGGATGCCGCCGGTGACGAAGTCCAGCGTCTGCGTCGGCGCGGTCAGCACCTGGCAGATCTGCGCGGCACCGGGGCAGCTCAGCTCGACGCTGCCGTCGACGAGGACGCTGTCCAGCGTGTGCAGGGCGGTCGTGCCGTTGTCGAAGTCGTAGCGCACCTCGGCCGTGGTGCCCATCAGGCCTGCGGCGCCGGCCAGGGCGGGCAGCAGGGAAAGCATCGCAAGGGCCAGATTCTTCATGGCGGAACTCCAGTCGGTGGACGGCGCAGTCTAGGGAGCGCCTTCGGCGCCTGCAGCCCCTAGCTTGCGCATTGAGACGATCCAGAGACGCTGGCGGCGCAGAGTTCATTTACCTGTTACGCGGAGCTCTCGCCATGTCACGCCTTATGTCACCCTTGCTTGCCAGCATCGCCGCAGCCGCCCTGATGCTGGCGCTCAACCCGCACGCCGCCGCCGCGGGCTTGAGCCTGCAGGTCGGCGACTTCCACGCCGCCGACTGGAGCGTGCTCCAGATCACCGACGACGGGCCGGCGGATGCCAACATGGTCATCGACGCCAACCTGGGCAACCCGGGCTCGCATTGGGTGATCAGCTACGTCACGCCGAGCAGCCCCGGCCTGTCCAGCTCGATGAACCGGCTGGGCGCCTTCTATACGGCGCTGGCCTACGACCCGGCGCAGTCCGGCGCGCTGCAGAGGCTGGAATTCAGCGCCGACGTCCGCGGGCTGTCCAGCAGCTTTGCCTTCGACACGCTCGGCAGCATCCGCCCGGCGCTGATGCAGAACGGCGTGACCTACACCGTCGTCGGCAGCGACCTGGTGACCGGCAAGGCCATGATCCAGCCCGACTACCTGTCGCAGCAGTGGTCCTTCGCGGCCGTGGCCGCCGACTGGGTGCCGCCGGTGGCCGGATCGGCGCAGCGCCCCGACTTCAGCGCCGGCGCCCTGCCGATCTACGTGGGCTTCCGCTACACGCTCGGCACCAGTTGCAACAGCGTCAACGGCTGCACCGGCGGCAGCGCCTTCCTCAGCCTGGACAACTTCTCGGCCACGCTGACGCCGATGGCCGCGCCAGTGCCGGAGCCCTCGACCTGGATGTTGCTGATGGCGGGCCTGGGCCTGACCCTGCTGCGCCGACGTCAGGCCTGAAGCACACTGCGGCATGCTCAAGCTGCTCGGAGTGCCGGCCTGGCAGGCCGGTGCCGCCGAAACACCGCTGCCCGCCACGTTGCCGGGTTGCCTGCTGATCCACCTGGCCTGCGCAGGCCAATGGGTGGAGCGCGGCCAGCTCGCCGCGCTGTTCTGGCCGGATGCCGAGCGCGAGCAGGCCCGCCACCATTTGCGC
This sequence comes from Pelomonas sp. Root1217, assembly GCF_001425705.1. Classification (GTDB taxonomy): domain Bacteria; phylum Pseudomonadota; class Gammaproteobacteria; order Burkholderiales; family Burkholderiaceae_C; genus Pelomonas. Next base: position 741,480 of record NZ_LMDC01000001.1, read on the forward strand.
ATCAACCTGCATCGCCTGCGCCAGCTGCTGGCGGGCTTCGGCCAGTCAGATGCGCTGGTGGCCGAGCGCCAGCGCGTCTGCCTGCAACTGCCCCACGATCTGGCGCTGCTGGAGATGGCCTGCGCCGAGGCCGATGGCGCCGAACTGCTGGCGCGACCGGCCGCGGGCTGGCTGCAGGGCTTCCGGTTTTCCGGCTTCGACGAGTTCTGGTGTTGGGCCGACGAACATGGCGCCGTGCTGCAGCGCCGCTGGGACGACGCCGCCGCCCGTGCGCTGCGGCGCGCCGGCAGCGCCGCCTGGCAGGCGCCGTTGCGGGCGCTGCTGGAACAGGGCGGGGCGCCAGTGCCGGCGGCCGACGAGGTGCTGTGCGGCCGGGCCGACTGGCTGGGCCAGGTCCGCCGCGACACTGCACCGGCCCTGGTGCTGATGGGCGAGGCCGGCGTGGGCAAGACCAGCGTGCTGAAGGCGGCTTTCCCGGGCGCGCCGCTGCTGCAGGGCCGCGAGGGGCTGGCGCAGATGCCTTACCGCCCCGTCGTCGAGCTGCTGCTGCCGCGCCTGGACACGCTGCGCGCGCTGCTGCGCCAACCCGAGCGCGGCCTGGCCGCCTACCGACTGGACCTGGCGCGGCTGCTGCCGGAATTGGCCGTCGACGAAGCCCTGCCGCCGCTGGACGCGCTGAGCGCGCGCGCCCGCCTGCTGGAAGCGCTGGCGCGTGTGCTGGAGGCCCTGGGCCCGGTGCTGCTGGTCGACGATCTGCAATGGGTGGACGCGGCCAGCCTAGAGCTGTTGGCCCTGTTGAGCCACCGCGGCCGGCTGCGCTGGCGCGCCGCCGCCCGGGGTGAGGAGCTGGCGCCCGAACATCGTCAATGGCTGGCCCGGCAGCAGGATCTGCGCTGCCTGGCCTTGCCGGGACTGGCGCTGGAGGCCGTCGAGCAACTGCTGGACCGCGCCGGCCAGAGCGCTGCCGACGCGCCCGTGCTGCTGGCGGCCAGCCACGGCAATGCCTTCGTGCTGGGCGAGCTGCTGCGGGCGCGGGCCGAAGGGCTGGCCGTGTCGCCGCGCGTGTCCGAGTTGCTGCTGCGGCGCTGGCAGGCCCTGAGCCCCGCGGCCCACGGCCTCATCGGCGCCGCGGCCGTGCTGGCGCGGCCGTTGCCGCTGGCGGTGCTGGGCGCCGTCGCCGCCGTGCCCGATGCGGAGCTGCTGCCCGCGGCGCGGCAGGCCCTGCAGGCCGCGCTGTTGCGCGAGGAGCCGGACGGCGCCTTGCAATGCCGCCACGACCTGGTGCGCGAGGCGGTTCTTGCCGTGCTGCCGGCCTTCGAAGCGCAGTCGCTGCGCCAGCGCGGCGCGCTGGCCTTGGGCGCTCGTGCCGAAGGGGCCGCCGAACCCCTGGCCGTCGCGGCGCTGTGGGAGGCCGCCGGCGAGGCGCAGACGGCGCTGGCCTGGCTGCACCGTGGCGCGGCCCAGCAGAAGCTGCGCGGCCGCTACGACGAAGCTGAGGCGCTGTGGCAGCGCATCGCCACCGAGTCACGCGAGCCAGCCCTGGCATTGCAGGCGCGGCTGAGCCTGGCCGAATGCGCGCTGCTGCATGACCTGCCTGCCGGTCGCCAGGCGCTGCAGCAGGTGCTGGAGCTGGTCGGTGCGGTGGCGGACCCGGCGCAACGTGAGCAGATCGAGGGGCAGGCGCTGTCCGGCCTGGTCGACAACGCCGTGTTCTCCGGTGACCTGGCACACGCGGCAGCATTGGCCGATCGCCTGCGCCCGCTGTTGCCGCGCCTGGCGCTGGCCGAGCGCTGCAATGCCTGCGAGGTGCTCATCGAGCTGGCCATGCGAGAGTCCGACATTCCGGCCGCCTGGGCATTGCTGGGCCAATTGCGGCAACTCGCACCGGCGCGACCCTCGCTGCTGAGCTACGAAGGCCAGATCCATTGGTTCGGCGGCCAGGTGCGGGCCGCGCGCGATGCCTTCGAGTTGCTGCTGGAGCACCACCCCGACTTCTGCCGCGGCCTGACCATCGAGAGCGACCTCGGGGTCATGCTGCAGGCGCTGGGCGAGCTGGAGCGTGCCGAGCAGATGGCGCGGCGCAGCCTGCTGAGTTGGCAGGGCGTGGCGCACACGGAGACCTTGTCGCTGCTGATGCTGGGCCTCACGCTGACCAGCGCCGGTCGCTACGGCGAAGCGCGCGGCGTGCTGGATCGCGCGCTGGAACTGGGTCGTGCCCAGGGCTCGGCGCTGTTCGAGGCCGAGGCGCTGACGCGGCGCGCGAGGCTGTATTGGCAGAGCGGCTGCCTCGATCTCGCCGAGGGCGACCTGGCCCTCGCCGAGCCGCTTCTGGCCGGCAGCCGCGATCCTCTGCGCGTGTCGCACCTGGCCTGGCTGCGCGGCCTGCTGCGCGAGGCACGGGGATTGGCGCCCGACCCTGCGTTGGCCGAGCGCGTGCGCGGGCTGCTGCCGCGCAGCCAGCACCCGCTGCTGTTGATCCGCCTCGCGCGGCTGGACCTGCTGGCCGGCGATGCGGCCGCGGCGGCGCGCCAGGTGGCGGTTGCACGCGACGCCGGCCTGCTGGAGCCGTTGGCCGAGGGCCTGCTGCTGCAGGCCGGCAGGCTGCCGACGCCCGAGGCCCGGCCGCTGCTGCTGGAGGCGGTGGAGCTGTCGCAGCGCCGCGGCTTTGCCGAGCTGCTGCGGCGCGCCGATGCAGCGCTGCAAGACCTGGCCGCGCCGGCCGGGGCTGGCCTCAGCGCGGCCGGCTGAGCCGTCCGCGCCGCACCGCGAACAAGGCCAGGCCACCGAGCAGCAGGGCAGCGCTGGCCGGCTCGGGCACCGGGGCCGCCACCAGATTGATCTGGAAGTAGGCGTCCGCGCCTGCGTGCAGGCCGCGCATGTCCACCTTCAGCTCGTGCGCGCCGAAGCTGACGCGCGAAGCGTCCAGGCCGGAGATGTTGGTGGCGACCGTCACGCCCTGGATCGCCGTGTCATCGCCGTAGAGCGATGTGAACTGGAAGCGGTTCTGCTTGACGTCGAGGAAGTCGGCCCCGCTGGCACCGTAGGAGAAGCGGATGGCGTTGTCGCTGATGTCCAGGCTCTGTGCCGACGACAGCACGCCGCAGTAGTTCGCACCGCCGGAGCAGCTCAGCTCGGTGCCAGCGGTCACCATCACCTTGTCCAGCGTGTTTTCCGTCTGCGGCCCGTTGACCACGTGGTAATGCACGTTCACCGTCGAATCGAGCAGGCCCGACGCGCTGGCCAAGGTCGGCAGCAGGGCGGCCGCTGCGAGCAACTTCATCATGTGGGTCTCCAGGAGGAATGGGCGGCGCAGTCTAGGCAGCCGCCCGGCCCCCTTCGGATCCCTAGCTTTGCTTCAAAGGTTGCCCAAGTAACCGCAAAACCTCTCTCACCGCCTGAGCGCGGTCCTGTGGGCTGCTGAGCATTTTTTCAATCCGCAGCTTCTCGTTGCCGACCAGCTTGATGTTGCGGTTCTTCTGCACCAGCTCGATGACGCGCATCGGGTCGATGGGCGGGTTGGGGCGGAAGTTGATGTTGATCAACGTCGGTGCCGCGTCGATCTTGCTGACGCCGTAGGGCTTGGCCAGCACGCGCAGGCGGTGGGTGTCGAACAGCGTCTGGCCCTGCGTGGGCAGCTTGCCGAAGCGGTCGGTGATTTCCTCCAACATCGCGTCGATCTGCTCGTTCTTCTCGGCCGTGGCCAGGCGCTTGTAGAGGGACAGGCGCACCTGCACGTCGCCGCAATAGGCATCGGGCAGCAGGGCGGGCGCGTGCAGGTTGATCTCGGTGGTGGCGGCAAAGGGCGACAGCAAGTCGGGCTCGCGGCCGGCCTTCAACGACCGCACGGCTTCGCTGAGCATGTCGTTGTAGAGCTGGAAGCCCACCTCCATCATGTTGCCGCTCTGGTGCTCGCCCAGCATCTCGCCGGCGCCGCGGATCTCCAGGTCGTGCATGGCGAGATAGAAGCCCGAGCCGAGTTCCTCCATGGCCTGGATGGCGTCCAGGCGCTGCAGGGCCTGCTTGGTCAGGCCCTGCATGTCCGGCACCATCAGGTAGGCATAGGCCTGGTGGTGACTGCGGCCGACGCGGCCGCGCAGCTGGTGCAGCTGGGCCAGGCCGAACTTGTCGGCACGGGCAATGATGATGGTGTTGGCGCTCGGCACGTCGATGCCGGTCTCGATGATGGTCGAGCACAGCAGCAGGTTGTGCTTGCCGGCGACGAACTCGCGCATGACGCGCTCCAGCTCGCGCTCGGGCATCTGGCCGTGGGCGATGACGATGCGCGCCTCGGGCACCAGCTCCTCGAGCTTCTGGCGCCGGTTCTCGATGGTCTCGACCTCGTTGTGCAGGAAGTAGACCTGGCCGCCGCGCTTCAACTCCCGCAGCACGGCCTCGCGGATGGTGCCGCTGCTCTCGGCTCGCACGAAGGTCTTGATGGCCAGGCGGCGCTGCGGCGCGGTGGCGATGACCGACAGGTCGCGCAGGCCTTCCAGCGCCATGCCCAGGGTGCGCGGGATGGGTGTGGCCGTCAGCGTCAGCACGTCGACCTCGGCGCGCATGGCCTTCATGGCCTCCTTGTGGCGCACGCCGAAACGGTGCTCCTCGTCGATGACGAGCAGGCCCAGGCGGTTGAACTTGACCTCGGCGGACAGCAGCTTGTGCGTGCCGACGACGATGTCCAGCGTGCCGTCGGCAATGCCCTCCATCGCCGCCTTGATCTCCTTGGCCGAGCGGAAGCGGCTCATCTCCGCCACCTTGACCGGCCAGGCGCCGAAGCGGTCGACGATGTTCTGGTAATGCTGCTCGGCCAGCAGCGTCGTCGGTGCCAGGATGGCGACCTGCTTGCCGCCCATGACGGCCACGAAGGCCGCGCGCAGGGCCACCTCGGTCTTGCCGAAGCCGACGTCGCCGCAGACCAGGCGGTCCATAGGCTTGGGCGAAATCATGTCCTGGATGACGGCGTGGATGGCGGCGCGTTGGTCGGGCGTCTCCTCGAAGCCGAACGAGGCGGCAAAGGCCTCGTAGTCGTGGCCGGAGTACCTGAACGCATGGCCTTCTCGCGCAGCGCGGCGGGCGTAAAGGTTGAGCAGCTCGGCGGCGGTGTCGCGCACCTGCTCGGCGGCCTTGCGCTTGGCCTTTTCCCACTGGCCCGAGCCGAGCTTGTGCAGCGGCGCTTCCTCGGCCGACACGCCGGTGTAGCGGCCGATCAGGTGCAGCTGGGCCACCGGCACATACAGCGTCGCCTTGTCGGCGTACTCCAGGTGCAGGAATTCCGAGCTGCCGTCGCCCACGTCGATATTGACCAGGCCCTGGTAGCGCCCGATGCCATGGTTGATGTGCACGACGGGGTCGCCCACCTTCAGCTCGGACAGGTCCTTGATCAGCGCATTGACGTCGCTGACCTGCTCCTGCTTGCGCCGGCGCCGTGTCGTCGGCATCGTCGCGAACAGCTCGGTCTCGGTGAAGAGCTGAACTGGCTGCTGCGCGTCGTTCCAGAAGAAGCCCGTGGCCAGCGGTGCGGCGGTGATCGCGTACTTCTCATCGCTGGCCTGGAACTCGGCCAGGTCCTTGACCGAGGGCGGTTCGATCTTGCTGTCGCGCAGCTGCTCCAGCAGGCTCTCGCGGCGGCCTTCGCTCTCGGCCAGCAACAGCACGCGATGCGGCGTCGCCTTCAGGTGGGCGGCCAGGCGGGCCAGCGGTTCCTGCACGCCGCGCTCGACGCTGATGTCGGGCAGCGGCCGCGCGAAGTCCACCGGCTCGGTGCCACGCACCGACAGCACCGCATGCGGCTTGGTCAGGCCGAAGAAGTCCTCGGTCGTCAGGAAGATCTCGGCCGGCGGCAGCAGCGGCCGCTCGGGGTCGTGCTGCAGGAAGCGGTGGCGTTCCCTGGTGTCGGTCCAGAAGCGCTGGATGGCTTCGTCGACCTCGCCGTGCAGGGCCAGGCCGGCCTCGCCACCGAGATAGTCGAAGACCGTGGCCGTCTGCTCGAAGAACACCGGCAGGTAGTACTCGATGCCGCCCGAGGCGATGCCTTCGCCGATGTCGCGGTAGATGCGCGCCTTGCTCGGGTCGCCGTCCATCTTCTCGCGCCAGCGCTCGCGGAACTTCTTGCGTGCCGCCTCGTCCATCGGGAACTCGCGCCCGGGCAGCAGGCGCACGTCGGGCACGGGGTAGAGGCTGCGCTGGCTGTCGGGGTCGAAGGTGCGGATGGAATCGACCTCGTCGCCGAACAGGTCGACGCGGTAGGGCACGGCCGAGCCCATGGGGAAGAGGTCGATCAGGCCGCCGCGCACGGCGTACTCGCCCGGCTGCACGACCTGGCTGACGTTCGTGTATCCAGCCAGCGTCAACTGCGAGCGTAGCGAGGCTTCGTCGAGCCGTTGCTTTTGCCTGAAGTTGAAGGTGGTGCCGGCCAGAAAACTGGGCGGCGCGAGGCGGGTGAGGGCAGTCGACGCCGGCATCAGCACCACATCAATGCTTTTCGTCTTTTTGCTTTGCAGCAGTTCCCACAGCGTCGCCAGGCGCTCGGAGATCAGGTCCTGGTGGGGGCTGAAGCTGTCGTAAGGCAGGGTCTCCCAGTCGGGGAAGACGGCGACCTTGAGCTCGGGGGCGAAGAACTTCAGCTCGTCTTCCAGCCGCTGGGTGTCGCCCGGCTCGGCGGTGAAGATGGCGGCCAGGCGCCCGGCGTCGCGCTGCTGCCGCACGAAGCGTGCAAGCAGCAAGGCGTCGGCCGAGCCGACGGGGCGGGGGTGGGTGAACTTCTTGCCGGGTTGAACGACGGGCAGCGAGGGCAGAGTCATCGGGGGGCCTGTTGGCACTACGGGAATCGGTGCGAGAGGGTCTGCGCGGATGCAGGGCTAGGCGTGCGGCGCCGCCTGGGCTCATGCCCAGGCCAGGCGCGCAACAACGCCATGCGCCCGCGCAGATCCTCTCCCGAAGGGTTGTCACTCAAAAACCCGCGCGCGGCGTTGCGAAGCCTCGCTGGGGACGACCCCAGCTTCGTTTCGCGCCTTGCTCGCGGGCTTTTGAGTGGCAACGCACCCGATCCCCGTAGTGCCAACAGGCCCCACAAACGACAACAGCCCCGCAAAGGCGGGGCTCGGCCAAATTGTAGGGAAGCCATGCCCTTTGGCTGTCAGCAGGTCTATGGCTAGCATCGCGCCACTTCGAAACTGGAGACCTCATGCGTCGTCGCCTTGCCCTGAGCCTGCTTGTCGCCAGCCTGCCCGCCTGGGCCGCCCCTTCTGAGAGCGAACGCTTCCATCAGTGGTTGGATGCCCAGTGGGAACTGACGCTGCAGCGCCAGCCCATCCTCGCCACCTCGCTCGGCGACCCACGCTACAACGACCGCCTCGTCGACACCACGACCGCGGCTTACCGTGCCCAGGCCAAGCGCGAGTTGCAGGCACAGTTGAAGGACCTGGCCAGCTTCAGCAAAGCCAAGCTGGAATCCAAGGACCGCGTCTCCTACAGCATCCTCAAGCTCGACCTGGAGCAGAACCTGGCTGGCGAGCGCTTCCCGGACTGGATGCAGCCCATCAGCCAGATTGGCGGCTTGCCCAGCTTCCTGGCACAGATGGGTACGGGCCAATCCATCCAGCCCTTCAAGACGACCAAGGACTACGACGACTGGCTCAAGCGCCTGGCGCTGGCGGTGCCCTTGTTCGACGGCAGCATCGCGAACATGCGTGATGGCCTGAAGGCCGGTGTGACCCAGCCGCGCGCGGTCATGGAAAAGGTGTTGCCGCAGTTGACGGCCCTGGCCGTGACCGACCCCGAGAAGAGCTTGTTCTGGGGGCCGATCAAGAACTTCCCCGAGGCTGTGCCCGCCGCCGACCGCGAGCGCATCACGGCCGAGATGCGCAAGCTGCTGTCGACGGGGGTGCTGCCCGCCTATGCCCGCCTGCTGGCTTTTGTGCGCGACGAGTACATGCCCAAGGCGCGCGCCAGCACGGGCTGGTCGGCCCTGCCCGACGGCAAGGCCTGGTATGCCCACCGTGTGCAGCAGTCCACGACGCTGAAGCTGACACCCGACCAGATCCATGCCATTGGCCTGAAGGAGGTCGCGCGCATCCTCGGCGAGATGGAGAGCGTGCGAAAGCAGGTCGGCTTCCAGGGCGACCTGAAAGGCTTTTTCAAGTACCTGCAGGACGACCCCAGGTTCTACTTCAGCAAGCCCGAGGACCTGCTCAACGGCTACCGCGATCTGCAGAAGAAGATCAACGGCCTGACGCCCAAGCTCTTCGACATCCAGCCCAAGGCCGACTACGAGGTCAAGGAGGTCGAGGCCTTCCGCGCCGAGAGCGCGGCCGGCGCGTCCTACCAGAACGGCACGACCGACGGCTCGCGGCCGGGCGTGTTCTACGTCAACACCTTCAACCTGAAGGCCCAGCCCATCTTCGGCATGGAGACCCTGTCCCTGCACGAAGCCTCGCCCGGCCACCATTTCCAGATATCCATCGCCCAGGAAGACACGACGCTGCCGGCCTTCCGACGCTTCGGCAGCAACTACACGGCTTATGTGGAAGGCTGGGCGCTGTATTCGGAGAGCTTGGGCAAGGAGCTGGGCCTCTTCACCGACCCCTATCAGTGGTACGGCCGTCTGTCGGACGAGCAACTGCGCGCCATGCGCCTGGTGGTAGACACCGGCCTGCATGCCAAGGGCTGGACGCGGGAGCGGGCCATCAAGTTCATGCTGGACAACTCCTCCATGGCCGAGAGCGATGTCGTCTCCGAGGTCGAGCGTTACATCGTCTGGCCCGGCCAGGCGCTGGGCTACAAGATCGGCCAGCTGGAGATCACCAAGCTGCGTGCCGAGGCGACCCAGGCGCTGGGCCCGAAGTTCGACGTCAAGGGCTTCCACCGCGTCGTGCTGACCGCCGGCCAGGTGCCGCTGCCGGTGCTGCGCGAGTTGGTCATGGAGTGGGTCGCCAAGCAGCGCTGAGCGCGGCGGCGGATCTCCGCCGGCGGCGGCCGCATCGCGCCTTGCCTGGCGGAAATCCGCCGAAACGGCGAGGGTGTTGATCGCGCGTCACCCTGGCGCATGGGCGTGCACGGTCTTGGCACGCAAGCTGCTCAACCTGGGGCACACAACCTCAGGAGACAAGCCCCATGTCAGCGATCTATCCCCCGGCCTCGGCCGCTGCGCCCGCTTCGGCGGCGGCGCCCGACCGCATCGAATTCAGCCGCCTGAAGGCCATCCTCGTCGGCTCCCTGGGCAACCTCGTCGAGTGGTACGACTTCTACTGCTACGCGGCCTTCTCGCTCTACTTCTCGTCGTCCTTCTTCCCCTCCAGCGACCCGGTTGCTCAGTCGATGTCGACGGCGGCCATCTTCGCTCTGGGCTTCTTCATCCGGCCCGTCGGCGGCCTGCTGTTCGGCTACATCGGCGATCGTCACGGCCGGCGCCTGGCGCTGATGGCCTCGGTGCTGCTGATGTGCGGCGGCTCGCTGCTGATCGCCTGCTCGCCCTCCTATGCCGCCGTCGGCGTCTGGGCACCGGCCATCCTGCTGTTTGCGCGCCTGCTGCAGGGCCTGAGCCTGGGTGGTGAGTACGGTTCCAGCGCCACCTATCTGTCGGAGATGGCGACGTCCAAGCACCGCGGCTTCTATGCCAGCTTCCAGTACGTGACGCTGATCGGTGGCCAGCTGACGGCGCTCGTCGTGCTGCTGGTGCTGCAGAACTTCGTGCTCGACGCCGCCCAGCTCAAGGCCTGGGGCTGGCGCATTCCCTTCTTCATCGGCGCGCTGCTGGCCATCGTCGCGCTGATCATGCGGTCCGACCTGCCGGAGACGCAGGCCTTCAAGGCCGAGAAGCAGCGCAACCAGGACCGCATGGGCGGCTTCAAGCTGCTGCTGCAGCACCCGCGTGAATGCCTCATCGTCATCGGCCTGACCATGGGCGGCACGCTGGCCTTTTATGTCTACACGACCTATATGCAGAAGTTCCTGAAGCTGTCGGTGGGCCTGACGGACGCGCAGACCACGGCCGTCTCCGCCGCCAGCCTCGTGTTTGCGGCGCTCCTGCAGCCCCTGTACGGCGCGCTGTCGGATCGCATCGGCCGCAAGCCGCTGCTGCTGGGCTTTGCCGTGCTGGGCACGATCTTCACGGTGCCGCTGTTGACCGCGCTGCGCCACGCGCAAGGGCCGTATGAAGCCTTTGGCCTGATCGCCTGCGCCTGGCTCATCGTCAGCGGCTACACGTCCATCAATGCGGTCGTAAAGGCCGAACTCTTCCCCGCTTCGATCCGCGCCACCGGTGTCGGCGTGCCCTATGCCATCGCCGTGTCGGTCTTCGGCGGCACCGCCGAGTACATCGCGCTGTGGTTCAAGCAGCAGGGCATGGAGAGCGGCTTCTATTGGTACGCTACTGCGGTGATCGCCTGCTCGCTGCTCGTCTACCTGTTGATGCGTGACACGCGCCGGCATTCGCGAATTGATGCCGAGTCTGTTCATCACTGACCACCCGAAGAAGATGCCCCGCTGGCAACGCAGCTTCGCGCTGCTGCTGGCGGTGGTGCTGGGCGGCGCCGCGGTGGCCTACGCCGCATGGCGGCTGTCACTGGACCTGGCCCTGGCACAGACCCGCGACGATGCCCAGCGCCATCTGCGCTTTGTCGCCCACGAGCTGACCGGTGCGCTGGACAAGTACGAGGCCGTGCCGCAGGTGCTGGCCCGCCACCCCGCGCTGGCCGGCCTGCTGGCCGAGCCGGCGTCCAAGACGCAGCAGGCCGCTGTGAACGCCCTGCTCGAAGGCGTGGCCCACGATGCCGCGGCGGCGGCCATCTTCCTCATCGACGCGCGGGGCCTGACGCTGGCCTCCAGCAACTGGCGTGAGCCGCAGACCTTCGTCGGCCAGAACTACGCCTACCGGCCCTATTTCCGTGACGCGATGGCGAGCGGCGGCGGCCACTTCTATGCGCGCGGCTCCACGACCGGCACGCCAGGCTATTTCATCGCTCATCGGCTGGCTGGTGCGACTGCAGGTGTCGTCGTACTCAAGGTGTCGCTCGACGAGATGGAGGCCAACTGGGCCCGCAGCGCTGGCGAGCTGATGCTGGCCGATGCGCGCGGTGTAGTCTTCCTGGCCAGCCGGCCGGAGTGGAAGTACCGCACGCTGCAGCCGCTGTCCGATGCCACGCGCAAAGAGCTGCATGACACCCAGCAATACGGCGACCTGCCGCTGCCCGCGCTGGCGCGCGAGCCCTCGCGGACATCGACCGAGCTGCGCATCGAGCGCATCGCCACTGCGGCGAAGAAGCTGCGCGCCCTCGTCACCGAACAATCCGTCCAGGGTCGTGGCTGGACGCTGCTGTCTTTCACCGAGATCCGCGGCGCCGAGCAGATCGCCACCGGCCGTGCCTGGGCTGCCGCCTTGGGCTGGGTATCGCTGTTGCTGACCTTGGCCTACCTGCAGCTGCGCCGCCGTCGCGCCCGCGAGCGCCTGGCCGCGCAGGGCGAGTTGCGCGCCGCTTACGACAGCCTGGAGACGCGCATTGCCGAGCGCACCCGCGAGCTGCAGGCTCGGGTGGACGAACTGCACCGTACCGAACAGACGCTGCGTGCCACGCAGGACGACCTCGTGCAGGCCGGCAAGCTCGCCGTGCTGGGCCAGATGGCCGCCAGCATCACGCACGAGATCAACCAGCCGCTGGCGGCGCTGCGGGCGCTGAACGACAACGCCCGCGTCTTCCTCGAACGCGGCATGCAGGCCGACGCCGAGACCAATCTGCAGTCCATCGACAGCCTGACCCAGCGCATCGCTGCCATCGTTGGCCAGCTCAAGGGCTTTGCCCGCCGCGACGAGTTGCGCGTGCAGCCGGTGGTGGTGGCGGAAGCCTTCCAAGCAGCGGTGGCCCTGGTCAGCGCCGAGGCGCGCCGCCAGCGCGTCAGGCTTGATTGCCTGCCCGTGCCCGAAGGCCTGGCCGTGCTGGGCCAGCAGGTGCGTATCGAGCAGGTGCTCGTCAACCTGCTGCGCAACGGCATCGACGCCAGCGCCGAGAAGGGCGGCGGCACGGTCACGCTGCAGGCCGAGGTCGATGCCAGCCAGGCGCTGCTGCGCGTGAGCGACGACGGCCCCGGGCTGAGCGACGATGTGCAGGCGCGCCTCTTCGAGCCTTTCTTCACGACCAAGCGCCGCGGTGACGGCCTCGGGCTGGGCCTGTCCATCTCGGCTTCCATCGCCAACGCGCTGGGTGGCTCGCTGCAGGGCGGCAATCGACCCGAGGGTGGGGCGCAGTTCATCCTCAGGCTGCCCATCACACAATCCCCGCATGGCCGCGCCTGAACCTACCGATGTGCTGCTCGTCGAAGACGACGAGCAGGTGCGCCTGGCCACGGCCCAGAGCCTGCGCCTGGCCGACCTGCGGTGTCACGGCGTGGAGTCCGCCGAGGCGGCGCACGCCTGGCTGCAGCCGGGCTTTGCTGGCATCGTCGTCTGCGACGTGCAACTGCCCGGCGACAGCGGCCTGGCGCTGCTGCATGCGCTGCGCGCCCGGGACCCCGAGCTGCCCGTCATCCTCGTGACCGGCCACGGCGACATCGGCATGGCGGTCGAAGCCATGCACGATGGCGCCTGGGACTTCATCGAGAAGCCCTTCTCGGCCGAGCACCTCGTCGAGGTCGTGCGCCGCGCGCTGGCGCAGCGCCGGCTGGTGCTGGAGAACCGGCGGCTGAAGGCCCAGCTGGCCGGCGGGCCGGCCGACGGCCTGCTCGGTGCCAGTGCCGCGATGGAGCAGCTGCGCACGCTGATCGCCACGCTGGGCCCGGCACGCGTGGATGTGCTCATCTACGGCGAGACGGGTACCGGCAAGGAGGTCGTCGCCCGCGCGCTGCATGCGGTCAGCGGGGCGAGCGGCGCCTTCGTCGCCATCAACTGCGGCGCCCTGCCCGAAAGCGTGTTCGAGTCCGAGATCTTCGGCGCCGAAGCCGGTGCCTACACGGGCGCAGCCAGGCGCCGCATCGGCAAGCTGGAGTTCGCGGGTGACGGTACCGTCTTCCTCGACGAGATCGAGTCCATGCCCATGGCCCTGCAGGTCAAGATGCTGCGGGTGCTGCAGGAGCGCAGCGTCGAGCGCCTGGGCGCCAACACGGCCGTGCCACTGGCCTGCCGCGTCGTCGCGGCCACCAAGGTGGACCTGCTGGAGCTGGCCAGGGAAGGGCGTTTTCGCGAGGACCTGTTCTACCGCCTGGACGTGGCCACCATCGCGCTGCCGCCGCTGCGCCGGCGCCGCGAGGACATCCCGCTGCTGTTGAGCCACTTCTGTGTCCAGGCTGGCGAGCGCCTGCAGCGGCCGGTGCCGGCGTGGAGCGCCGGCCAGGTGGCGGCTTGGGCAGCGCGCGACTGGCCCGGCAATGTGCGCGAGCTGCGCAACTTTGCCGAGCGCTGGGTGCTCGGTCTGGTCAGCGAAGCCACACCGCCCAGGCTGCCGACGCCCAATGAGCCGGCCGCCCTGCCGCAGGCGCCGCTGGACGAGGCGCTGGCTTCTGTTGAGCGGCAGTGGATCGTGCAGGCCTTGCAGGAGTGCGGCGGCAATATCGCCAAGGCCGGCGAACGCCTGGGCCTGGCGCGCAAGACCCTGCACGACCGCATCCGCCGCCTCGGTCTGGACGCCGACGCCTATCGCTCGAGCTGAGACGCCGCCTGTCGCCGCCGGCTGCAGACTGTCGCGACCGTTGGTCGGTGCGTCGCCCGAGCCCGGCGCCTGGCGTTTCCGGACGATAGGCTGCCGCGCATTCCATCAAGGAGATCGTGATGAGCCAAGGGAATTTGCGCCGCCGCGCCGCCGGCCTGTTGATGGCCTGCCTGATGACGTCATCCGCGTGGGCGGGTGACGACAAGGGTTTCAGCATTGGGCTGCAGGGCAGCGCACATGCCACGCTGGCCGACGTCGGCCTGCCTGGCTACCCGGGCGCCACGCTCTCCGGCGAAAGCCACGGCGACACGCCTGCCGCATCGCTGGGCGCCTGGGCCGGTTCCTTCGGCCTGCGCATCAACGTCATGAAGTTCCAGGTTGCCGACTCGCCGGTCCGCGTCGCCACCTTCTACGCCAAGGCATTGGGCAGGCATGGTGCGGTGCTGGATTGCCGCGAGCCGGCCGCCCGCGTGAAGCCGCCCAAGGATTCGGACACGCTCGCCTGCGAGGAGGGTGTGCCTCCGGCCGGCGAGTACGAGTTCCGCGCCGGCACCGCCAAGCAGTTCCGCGTCGTGCACATCAGCCCGCACGGCGATGGCGGTGCCCGCTTCGAGATGGCGCGCATCGCTTTGGGCAATTAGGGCCTGTCAGTCCTTGCCGCCATCCAGCAGTGCATCGCGCAGCTGCGTGTCGGCCGGCGAATCGCCGAACCAGATGCGCAGCACCAGCGTGAAGAACTCGTCGTCACCGACCGGCTCGCCCTGGGCCTGGCCCGAGATATAGAACTGCGTGCCCTTGCCCGGCACGAAGTCCATCGCGAAGGTGTCACCCGGCAACAGCTTGGGCTTGCCCGAGAAGATCTCGATGAGCCGGTTCGTGGCCAGCGTGTGCCGGGTCAACTGCTGGCTGGGCGTGTTGTCGCTGATGCCGCGCAGGAAGAGCCGGCCCAGGTCGGTGCCGGGCAGTTCACGCAGTGCGGTGAACTGCAGCCGCTTGGCGCCCGGCAGCGCAAACAGCTCTGCCGCCGTGCTGACATGTTTGCTCGTGTACAGGCCCATGTCGTAGGCCTTGAACACGAGGCGCACGCGCGTGCCCTTGCCGTTGAGCTGCAGCGTGCTGCCGCCCAGCTGGACCGTGGGTGCGAACTTGCTGACCGTGGGCGCGGCCGTGGCTTGCAGGCACAGGGCCGTGCCGGCGATCAATGCGGCGCCGCGGGTGCGCGCCACCAGCATCTGAAGCTGAGTCATCTCTCTCCTCCAAGTGGAATTTCTTCTCGCACCCGGCTGTGCGGTGCGGCGTCGGCATTCTGGGGGCAGGAGGTGACACCGTTGTCAACGAGGGAGGGCTCAGCCTTCGGATTTCAGGCGTGAATCCTCACCACCCGCGCGGGCCGGCCCACGGCCTCGCGGGCGCGCAACTGGCCGCAGCCGCCTTCCACGTCCTGGCCGGCCGAGTCGCGCAGCTTGGTCAGCACGCCGCGGCTGCACAGCTCGGCGGCGATGGCCCGCGCGCGTTCCCAGCTCGGCCGCGTGAAGGGCAGGCCTTCGGCGCTGTTGAAGGGGATCATGTTCAACAGGCCATAGCGGCCCTTGAGCAGGCGCACGATGCCGTCCAGCTCCTCGGACCCGTCGTTGACGCCGTCCAACAGCGTCCATTGGTACTGGATGGGATAACCGCTGGAGCGGGCATAGGCGTCGGCCGCCTCGACGAGTTCCTCGGGCGTCAGCCGCGGCGCACGCGGCAGCAGCTCGGCGCGCTTGGCGGCGTCGGTCGTGTGCAGGGACAGCGCCAGGGCTGGCTTCACCTCGGCTTCGTTCAGCGCGGCGAAGGCGCGTTCGTCGCCCACCGTCGAGAACACCAGCTGCTTGTGCGCGAAGCCACCCTCGCGGCCCAGCAGCGTGATCGCATCCAGCACATTGGCGAGGTTGTGCGAGGGTTCGCCCATGCCCATGAAGACAACCTTGCGCAGCTTGGGGTTCTTGCGCCGGGCCAGCACCACCTGGGCCACGATCTCGGCGCTGCCGACCTGGCGGATCAGCCCGTCCACGCCGGTCATGCAGAAGCGGCAGCCCACCGCGCAGCCCACCTGGCTTGACACGCAGACGCCGTCGCGTGGCAACAGCACCGTCTCCACCGTCTGGCCGTCGGCCAGGCCCAGCAGCAGCCGAGCCGACTCGCCATCGCTGCCGGCGTGCTCGCTGCGCAGCGTGACGAGGCTGTCCAGCTCCGTCATCAGCCCCGGCAGCACCGCCATGACCGCCTTGGGCAGGAAGCCCTGCAGCGGCCGCTTACCGCCCTGCAGCGGCAGGCTGTGCAGCCAGTGGCGCAGCACGCGGCTTTCGTGGTCGGGGTTGGCGCCGAGCGCACGCAGGCGCTGGCGGAGGTCGGCAATCAGCATGGGAACGGAGGTGACAACAGCCCGCGATTGTCGGCGCTATGCTGGATCGACCCTTTTGACGAGGAGACACCATGGCCAAGCCCGAGAACTGCACTCCAGAGGAATGGGCGGTCCGCTGCGACCTCGCGGCCCTGTACCGCCTGGCGGCACTGCACGGTTGGGACGATCTCATCTTCACGCACATCTCGGCGCGCCTGCCCGGCCCCGAGCATCACTTCCTCATCAACCCCTACGGGATGATGTTCGAGGAGATCACGGCCAGCAGCCTCGTCAAGGTGGACCAGACCGGTGAGAAGGTGGCGCCCAGCGACTACAACGTCAACCCGGCCGGCTTCATCATCCACAGCGCCGTGCACGAGGCCCGCGAGGACGCGAAGTTCGTCATGCATCTGCACACGGTGGCCGGCGTGGCGGTCAGCACGCAGCGCGAGGGCCTGCTGCCGATCTCGCAGCACAGCCTGTTCCCGCTGGCGTCGCTCAGCTATCACGACTACGAAGGCGTGGCGCTGAATCCTGACGAAAAGGTGCGCCTCGTCGCCGACCTCGGCAAGGCCTCGCTGATGATGCTGCGCAACCATGGCCTGCTGACGCTGGGCCATAGCGCGGCCGACACCTTTCTGAAGATGTTCATGCTGCAGCGCGCCTGTGAGATCCAGATCGCGGCCCAGTCGGGCGGCGGCGAGCTGATCCGCATCCCGGCGCAAATCCTGGCCGGCATCCGCGCGCAAAGCGACAAGGTCATGCGCGGCTCGGGTGCCGAGCTGGCCTGGCCCGGGCTGCTGCGCCGCCTGGCGCGTCAGAACCCGGGCCACGACAGCTGAGAATGGCGGGGATGACGAATCCCCGATTCTTTGCGTTGGTCCCAGCCGCAGGCATCGGCGAGCGCTCCGGCGCCGGCATGCCCAAGCAATACGTCGAGATCGCCGGCAAGCCCATGCTGGCTCACACGCTGGCCGCCCTGGCCGCCGTGCCGCGCCTAGCGCAGACCCTGGTCGTGCTGTCGCCCGAGGATGACCGCTTCGAGGCAGCGCTGTCCGGCTACGCCGGATGGGTGGCTCGCGCCGGTGGTGCCAGCCGGGCGGAAAGTGTGCTGGGAGGCCTGACCGAACTGCGTCGGCGCGGCGCAGTCGATGAAGACTGGGTGCTGGTGCACGACGCCGCCCGCTGCCTGCTGCGCCCCGAGTGGGTCGATGCGCTGATCGACGCCTGCGAGCACGACGACGTCGGCGGCCTTTTGGCCCAGCCGGTGGCCGATACGCTGAAGGCGGGCGATGCCGACGGCCGCGTGACCGCCACGGTCGACCGCCGCGACAAGTGGGCTGCGCAGACGCCACAGATGTTCCGTCTTGGCCTTGTCGAGAGGGCGTTGACCGCGATGGGCGCCGCCGCGACCGACGAGGCCAGCGCCGTCGAAGCGCTGGGCCTGGCGCCGCGGCTGGTGCGCGCGTCGATGGCCAACTTCAAGGTGACCTGGCCCGAGGACTTCGAGTTGGCTGAGCGCTGGCTCAGCTCGCGAGCCTCAGCTCCAGGTCCTCGCCACTGAGGAAGTCCCCATTGGCCGGCACGTCCAGCCCACGTTCCAGCCTGCCCTTGAGCTTGAGCTTGGCTGCCTGCTCCGGCGCGATGCGCAGCCGCAGTGCGCCGGGCGTGACCTGGTGGAAGAGGTAGTAGCCGTCGGCTGAACTGGTGGTCGTGGCGATGACCTCGTCCTTGCCGTTGACCAGTTCCACCTGCGCGTCGCCGATGCCGCGTTTCTTGCCGCCGGCCTCGACCAGATAGATGGTGCCCTCGACCTCGGAGCTCAGCACGACCGGGAACTCCAGCTGCTCGATGCGCCCGGGCCGCGGCAGCACGCGCACGCCGGGCGTCAGCGGCTTCCACTGCGGGTCCTCCAGCGTGGCGGGGTCCAGCGCAATGTCGGCATAACGGCCTGGCGCCAGGCGGTTCAGCAGCGCGACGCCGCCGGCATCGGTCAGCCGCGGGTGGCGGCCTCCGCCGTTGAGCAGGAAGCCGGCATTGGCGACGAAATCTTCGCCGGGGTCGCGGATGCCGTTCATGTTGCGATCGACAAAAGCGCGCGCCGACACGGCGCCACTGCCGGCCAGCGGCTGGCCGTCGAGCTGCCAGCGGCCGCTGCGCGGGTCGCGGTCGAGGGCCACGAAGAGCTGCAGGCCCATGGCGAGTTCATGCTGGCTGGAATAGCTCGCGCTCATGGCCAAGCCGAAGCTGCCGAGGTTCTTGCTGAAGCCGCCCGACACCAGCGTCAGGCCCGAATCCATGCTGCGCAGCAGGCCGGCGTTGATCTGGTAGCCGTCGGCGAGGTTGTGGTCGGCGCTGATGGCGACGGCCTGCAGGCTGGCGCCGGGCTGCAGCCGGTACATGAGCTGGGCGTTCAGGCCGACGTCGGCCACGCGTCGGCTCAGCTGCAGCGCGCCGTCGGTGGTCGTGAAATCACCGCTGCGCTGCCAGCGCAGGCTGTTGGACAGGGCCGTGCCCCACAGCATGAGCGAGGTGCGCAGGCCGAGCTGGACATTGGACGGTCCCTGGTCCAGCGCATTGCGCACCGCGTTGAAGTCGATCATGACGCGTGGCAGGCCGCCAAGGCGCACACCGCCCTGCAGCCGCAGCTCCTGGCGCTGGCGTACGCCGCCGGCCACGTCGGCGAACTGGTCGTTGATGAAGCCGCCCTGGCGCTGGGTGTGCAGCAGGTCCAGCGCGAAGCCGCCCAGGCGCGTCTTCATGCCCAGCTCACCCAGGGCGCCGCCGCCGCGCATGCCGGTGAGCTGCGAGCTGAGGATCATCGAGTCGAGATAGGCCAGCAGTCCGAGCTGGCCGTAGTCCAGCGCCTCGGCGACGACGCCGGCCACCAGGCGCGGGCGGCGCACCAGGCCGACCTTGCCGGTCAGCTTCTTGCCGATGCCGATGTCGGCCTGGGCGACGCTGCGCACCGAGCCGTCGTCGGCGACTTGCGAGGCCAGCGTGTAGAACACCTCGCCGGGCTTCACGCTGGCCTGGTCGAGCAGGAAGCTCTGCTTCTCCACGCGCAACTGCCCCAGCGGACCGTGGAAGACGAGGCGGAACTCGTTGGCGCCGAAGGACAGCGGCAGGTCATCGAAGGCGTAGAGGCCGTCGGCACGCGAGGACTGGTAGCCCAGCAACTGGTCGTTGTAGTACAGCGTCACGTCCCAGCCCGGCGGAAGGTCGCCGCGCAGGCTGTGGCGGTCGAAGCTGTTCGGCTGGTCCAGCGGCCGGTTGCTGACCGACACACCATTGCCCTTGGCGCTGCCCTGCATGACGTTGCGCACGCTGGGCAAAGCCAGGTTGCCCAGGGCGACGGAGCGCGCCCGCAGCGGCCCGAGCAGGCCGGCATCCGGGTCGTTGCGGGCCAGCGTCAGGCGCAGGTCGGGCGTGGCCTTGTCGTGGGTCTTGAGTACATAGGCGGAGCCTTCCATGCCGAGCAGGTCGCTGGTGATGTAGGCCGTGTAAGCCGCCTTGTACTGGCGCGAGTTCTTGCCGCGGCGCGCGTCGGCGCCGAAGGATTGGTCGATGGAGGGCACGTCGACCAAGCCGGGTGTGGAGCGTGCATAGGGGTAGTTCGGCCGTTCGGCGGGTTGCAGGCCAGCCAGGGCCGCGGCCAGGCGCTCGCGCTCCAGCCTTTCCTGCAGCGGCAGCTTCTCGCGCGGGACGACCTTGAGCTTGAGGGTCGCGAGGTCGACCTGCAGGTCCATCGGCAGCCAGCGCGTCAGCAACTGGCGCGACACATAGATGTCGTCGCCGACGATGCCGGCCAGGCGGGGCTCGAAGTTCTGTTCACGGCCGCCGAGGCTGACCAGGGACTCGGCCAGGTTCAGCGCAAAGCCGCGCTCGCCGGGCAGCCGGCCGTCGGCGCTGCCGCGGTCGGGCTTCACCTGGACGGCCAGCATCAGCAGGCGCGACAGCTCACCCAGCGGCAGCAGGGTCTGCGTGCCGTCCTGGTAGGCGGCCAGGCTGTCGGACACCACCTGGCCATCCAGCACCACCTCCAGCACCAGCAGGTTGGTCTCGTCGATGCGGCGCGGGCCTGTTGGCCGAGAGGGTGGCGTTGGCGGCGCGGCCGCGACGCTGTCGCGCGCGTGCAGGCGCAGCTGCCAGTGCGGCAGGTCCACGGCCAGTTCCAGGTTCAGCCAGCGCGCCAGCAACTGCGTCGACACATAGATGTCGCCGCCAATGGCCTGGGCCAGGCGCGGCTCGAAGGACAAGCGCCGCTCACCGATGCGGATGGTCGACTCGATCAGGTCCAGGCAGAAGGGCTCGCCTGAGCCCGGCAGCGTGCCAGCGGCGCGGCCCGACGCGGTCTGCACGCGCAGGTCCAGCCCGAGCAGCCTGGAGACGGCACCGAGGGGCAGCAGTACCTGGTAGTCGGTCCGGTAGGCGTCGAGCGGCGCGGTCTGGCTGCGGCCGTCGACTTGCACTTCGAGCTGGCGCAGCGGCACCGGCGCATCGGCAGCGCGGGCCAGCAACGGCGCAACCAGCAGGGCTGCAGCGACGGCGCGCTGGAGGATGCGGAGTGGAGCCATGGCGCCGAACGGCGGGCGCCGGCCCGTCAAGGGAGGTTGAGGCTGGTCTCGGCCAGCAACTTGCCGCCGGACTCCGGCCGCTCCCGCAGCGCGAGCTTCAGCGTGCCGGCGGGCAGGGCGTTGCCGGAGGGCAGCTGCAGCGGCAACTGCACACGCCGGGCCGCGTTGGGCACATAGACGGCCACGCCGCCGGCGCGCGCGACCTCGAAGGTGACGCCGGCCGTGGTGGTGAAGGTGGCGACCAGGTCGCCGTAGAGGGATCGGTTGCCCTCGCGCTTCATCTGGAAGGACAGGGTTCCGGGGCCAGCCGTCGAGCCCGGCTGAAGAGCGAGCTCGGAAAGCTCGGCCCTGGCATGCGTCTCGCCCTGGCGGACGATGACCGGGATGGATGCGCCGACCAGGGCCTGGATGACGATGCCGACGTCCTTGCCCTCGCGCTTGGCCACATCCTCGACGCTGCTGGCGCCGGTGGCCTCGGCCACGCGGTCGAACTGCAGGTGCGAGCGGTATTCGCCAGCGGCGAGGTCGTCGGGCTTTCTCAGCAGGATGCGCACGATCTGCGAACCGCCCGGCGGGATGGTGACCTGACGCGGTGAATAGCGCAGCATGGCGTCCGCGAACTGCTCGCCAGGGCCGGGCGCGTCGATGGCGATGAACTCGCCGTTCGGGCCCATGCGGCGGTTGACGAGGTTGATGCGGTAGGTCTCGGGCGTCTTGCCCTGGTTCATCAGCTCGACCTGGGCGGCGCGCTGCTGCTTGTCGAAGACGATGCGCGTCGGGAACAGCATGAGATCGGCGAAGGCGGCGCGCGACAGCACCAGCAGCCCGAAGGCCGCCAGCAGGGAAAGCTTGGGTGTTGCACGCATGCCGGCATGGTCGCCAGGACTTGAGCGATGCAAAGCTCACAAAAGCGCCGCGTTTGCGGTGCAATTTGTTACTGGTAATTGACGGTGACGTTGAAGGAGCCGGAATAGCTGCCTGTGGCCTGCAGGTTGCCGACGGTCAGCGTGGCGCCGACATTGATCTGCTGCGTGCCGCCGCCGCCCAGCACGCCGGTGACGGCGGGGCTGCTGACAAAGCTGTTCAGCGCCATGCTGCCGCTGGCACCGTCGGTGAGGAAGACGGTGCCGTCCGCTGGCAGCGTGATGACGAACACCGCGCTGGCCGTGCCGGTGATGGTGAACTGGGCGGCACTGGCCGTGCCGCCCTGATTGACGAGGATGACGCTGCCCGCCTTCAGGCGTGCGCCACCGGGGCTCACGCTGACCGTGCCGCCGCCGCCGGCCGTGAATGCGCCGAAGGACAGGGCGCCGTTGTTGACCAGGGTCTGCCCAGGCGCGGCGGCGCTGGCGATCAGCAGCAGCGCAGCCAGGGCGCAATGACGGGTCAGCCCGCGCATGGCCTCAGTTGAAGGCGACGGTGATGACGAGAGGGCCCTCGCCATCGCCGCCTTCCCCTGCAGGCAACGCGGCGGCCACGGACACGGCGGCAGCCGGGCCACGGGCCAGCAGCGCCGCGCTGGCCGCGGGGACGATGTCCACGCCAAAGGCCTGCCGGGACTCCACCGCGCTGCCGACCCACAGGGGCAGGGCGCGCAGGATGGCCGGCGTGGTCGCACCGGCCACGCGTGTTACCAGGTCACCCGTGGCGGGGCCGGCGGGGGCGTCCCGCGCAAGCAGGAGATCCTGCACGCTCACGGGCACGCCCAGCCAGGCCCTGACTGCGACAGGCACGATGACGGCTGCGCTGGCCTGGGCCGTGGCACTGGCGGCCAGGGCTGGCGCTTGTGGCAACAGGGTGCACCACAGTGCGGTGGCGGCGCAAAGGCCGTGAATGCGGAAGGCGGTCGTCATGGCCGCAAGGAGGATAGACCTCAGTTGTAGGCGACGGTCACCTTGACGACGCCCGTGTAGGTACCCGCGGCCTGGGCGGCGCCAACCGTCAGCTTGCCGCCGACAAAGATGTAGGCCGCGCCGGCAGCCAGCGTGCCCGTGGTGGCGTCGGTGGTTTCGTCGGTCTTGCCGGTTGCCGTCGCGGTCGCGACGGCCTCGGTGATCCAGTCGACGGCCATCGTGTTTGCGCTTGCGTCGGTCAGCACCGTGTCGCTGCCGGTGTAGTCGATGGAGAAGGTGTTGGTGCCGGCACCGGTGACGTCAAAGCGCGCGGCGGCTGGGGCGACGCCAGTGGGCAGGACGGCCGTGCCGGACTTGGTGCGGGTGCCGTCGGTGGCCAAGGTCACGACGCCGTTGCCGGCGACCAGATTGCCAAACACGAGGTCGGCTGACTTGGTCACTGCGATGGGCTGCAGCACGACGGCGGTGGCGCTGGCGGTCGCGTTGTCGGCGGCCCGCACGCCGCGCATGCCCGCGGCTCCCAGCAGCACCAGGGCGCTCAAGGCCAGCAGGCTTTGCGGACGAACGGATCTTTTCAACGATGTTGTCATGGGGCGCTCCTCGGCTCCTGGATGTGCCGACCCACGAATGCTGCGGGCCCGCTCCACAGGCTTATCGGCCGATGAAGCCCGGGCTTGACCGGCATTTCGTTGCCCCGCTCACCAGCTCGGCCCCAGCAGCAGGTAGGCCGCCGTCTCACCGCCCCGCGTCGTGCCGAGCGCCAGGTAGAACGGCCCGAAACGCGTGTCCACGCTGAGAAAACCGCTGGCGGCCTGCTTCCAGCCGCTGCTGGGTATGTTGGACAGCTTGAGGCCCGCGCCGGCGCCGATGGCACCCGTCTCCAGCGAGAAACCGATGCGCACCGCGCCGCCGAGGCCGACGGGCATCTCGCCGATGCGCCGCGCCATGACGACGCGCAGCAGGGCCATGTTTTCGCCCACCAGCGACGCATCGGGCGTGCCCGACAGGCGCAGATAGCCCCCGAGGGAGCGCGCCTGGCCGCGTTCGGCGTGGGCGAACTCGCCGTAGAGCTGGCCGGCCCACTCGCCGAGGCGAAAGGCCGACAAGCCGATCAGCGAGGCGTTGATGACGCTGGCCTCGCCGCGCGGCTGCAGCCATTCGATGCGCGCCGTCGTCCACTGGCCGCGGCTGGGGAAGGCGAGGGAGTCCAGCGAGTCGGTGTGCAGTTCCAGGTATTGCTGGCCATAGCTCTGCGAGCGGCGACTGCCCTCGGGGACGACGGGCAGCACCACCTCGTCACTGGCACGCAGGCGGCCGACGCCAAGCCGCAGGTCGCCCAGGCCGGCGATGCGATGGCCGAGTTCCAGCTGCGCGCTGGTCAGACTGCTGGACAGGCGCAGCGCGCGCTGGCCCTGGTCGAAGACATCGTTGCTGCCGGCCGTGTAGGCGAGCTTGGCGCTGGCGAACCAGCGCGAGCCCGGGCCGAGTGGCTGGTAGAACTCGGTGTTGAGGCCGCGCGAGGAGCCGATGCGGGCGACCGAGCGCAGCTCCGCGCCCCAGGGGTTGAGCCAGTTGGCGACGTGCATGGCCACCAGCGAATAACTGTTGGCGTCGGCGAAGTTGCTGTACAGCTCCAGGCCGAAGCGCACGCGGCTGGCGGCCCAGTCGGCTTCGGTGAGCTTGAACTCGACGCTGCGCCGTCCGTCGCGGTCGTCGATCTCGGTCTCGATGCGCTCGAAGTCGCCGGTGCCGTCCAGCCGCTCGACGGCCCGGGTCAGGTCGGCGCGGCCTACGGTGTCGCCCGGCTGCAGGGCCAGTTCGGCCCGCAGCGCCTCGGCGTTGACCCGCTGAGCGCCGGTGATCTTCAGCTCGGCCAGCGGCAGGGCGCTCAATGCGGACTCGGGCGGGCCGAGGCGGCGGGCCTGCAGGGTCGCATGGGCGGCAGGCGCGGCCAGTGCCGCCAGCCGCTCGCCGGCGGCCAGGGCCGCGCGCCGGCCGGTGGCCATGGCCTCGTCGGCGCGGTAGAAGTCCATGAAGCCCATGCCGGGCAGGTCGGGGTCGATGACGATGTCCTGCGGCTGCAGTTCGCGCAGCGAGCGCTGCACGTTCTGCTCGGTCAGGATCTGCAGCATCTGGTTGGCCACCATGACGGCGCTGCTGATCTCGCGGTCTTCGAGCAGCGGCGTGCCGACGTTGACGGCGAT
Source organism: Pelomonas sp. Root1217 (assembly GCF_001425705.1). Taxonomy (GTDB): domain Bacteria; phylum Pseudomonadota; class Gammaproteobacteria; order Burkholderiales; family Burkholderiaceae_C; genus Pelomonas. The sequence goes on from NZ_LMDC01000001.1 coordinate 766,125, forward strand.
GACGATGTCGGCGCCAAGCTGGCGGGCCAGGTCGACCGGTAGGTTGCGCACCAGGCCGCCGTCCACCAGCGGCCGACCGTTGACGCGCAGCGGCGCGAACACGCCCGGCACGGCCATGGAGGCACGCAAGGCTTCAAACAGCGGCGTGTCGGCCTGGTCCAGCATCGCGCCGGAGAGCAGATCGGTCGCGACCGCGCGAAACGGGATGGGCAGCTTGCGCAGCGGGTCGTCGGCGCGCGTGGCCGGAATCAGCGAGGACAGCGTCGCCTCCAACTGGCCGTTGGCGGCCGCGCCGCCGGGCAGCATGGCGCCCCGCTGCGGCGTGAAGCCGAACTCGATGCGCGAGGGCAGGCGTTCGTCGTCCTCGCGGCGGCGGATGGACAGGCGCTCGCGCGCCGGCCGGTCGGCCAGGATGGCGTTCCAGTTCGCACTCTTCACCAAGACCTCGAGCTCATCCAGGCTGCGGCCCGAGGCATAGGCGCCGCCGACCACCGCACCCATGCTGGTGCCGACGATGAGGTCCACCGGCACCTGCATCTCTTCCAGCACGCGCAGCACGCCGATATGGGCCAGGCCGCGGGCGCCGCCGCCGGACAGCACGAGGCCGATCTTGGGGCGCTGAGCGGGAGAGGGTTCGGCGGCCAGCACGGAGCCGGCGATCAGGCAGCAAAGAAGGAGCAGGCGTTTCATGGCGGCCCGCACCATAGCAGCGTCAGCGCAGGCCGAACTCCGCGAGCTCGCCTTGGCGGCGCAGCTTCTGGATGGCCTGGTGCAGCTTGTCCACCGGCTCCTGCGGCGTACCAAGGTGGCAGGCCACATAGGCTTCCACGCGGCGCAGTGTCAGGACGTTCTTGACAGGCGCACCGCCCTCGGCGCGGATCACGGGTTCTGCAGCGAGTTCGTTGGCGAACCAGAAGTCAACTCGCCGCGCCTGCAGCATGCGCAGGGCCGACACGGAGTTGCTGGCCTCCTGGGCGGCGATGCCCTGCTCGCGCAGTGATGCGGCGGGAGTGGACTCGCGCTGCACGACAACGCCGCGGCCGCGCAGGTCCTGCAGGCCGTGCGGGACCTGGGTCTCATCGGCGCGGGCATAGATGACCAGGGCGCCACTGGCCAGCGGACCTGCCCAGTGAAAGGCGGCCTCGCGCTCGGGTGTGCGGGACAGGCCCACCGCACAACTGCCGGGCGTGCTGCTGGCGGTCGCCAGTGCGCGCGGGATGGGCATGGCCAGAATGCCGAGCTGCAGGCCGCTGGCCCGGCCGAGCTTGGCGAGCAGCTCGGCGCCGGGGCCGCTGACGGTGCCATCAGCGGCCACGTCGAACAGGCCGGGGTTGGGAAAGACCAGCAGCTGGAGCTGCTGCGCCTGGGCCGTGCCGCAGAGCAGCGCAAGCAACACAAGCAGATGCCGCATGCTGAATCTCATTCCCCTCCCTTAGATGAAACTGCCCCTCGTCTGATCGCGCCTCGCTGAACGCGGGCGCGCCCAGCCGGTCCCCCGCGGGGACGGCGATGCTCGCGGCATTGAGCCGCGAGCACATCGCCAGCCGGGCCAGCTTGGGAGCGGCCCGGCGCTCGGCCCGAAATACCCAGCTACGTCGCTGCGAATCGTCCGAGGCGCGCGCAGGGTAGCGCGTGGCCGCGCCCCTGTCTCCCCGACAATGCCCTCATGACCATCCCGAACGCCTTAACCTCCTTGCGCATCGGCGAAGGCTGGGACACGCACCAGCTCGTCACCAGCCGCCCGCTGATCCTGGGCGGCATCACCGTCCCGCACACGCATGGCCTGCTCGGGCATTCGGATGCCGACGCGCTGGCGCATGCCGTCACCGACGCCCTGCTCGGCGCCGCGGCGCTGGGGGACATCGGCGGGCTCTTCCCCGACACGGCCGTCGAGTTCAAGGGCGCTGACTCGATGGTGCTGCTGGCCGAGGCTTACCGACGTGTTCGCGAGGCGGGCTGGCAGCTCGTCAATCTGGACACGACCATCATTGCCCAGGCACCCAAGATGGCGCCGCACATCCCGGCCATGCGCGCGCGGCTTGCCGAGGTGCTGGGCGTGGACATCGGCCAGATCAATGTGAAGGCCAAGACGGCCGAGAAGATGGGGCCGGTGGGCGAGGGGCGGGCGATCGAGGCGCGCGCCGTGTGCCTGCTCGCGGTGGGCTGATTCAGTCCACGCCGACGGCACCGATACAGCAGGCCCCGGAGTCTGGGCGCGCTAGATTGGTTCAGGCCGCCTGCAGCTTCAGCACCGTGATCAGGCCGCCACCCTGCGCATTGCTGATGGACAGCGTGCCGCCCAGGCGCTGCACTGATTTCTCGACGATGGCCAAACCGAGACCGGCACCGCTGGCAGCGGTGCGGGCAGCGTCGCCGCGGTAGAAGGGCACGGTGAGGCGCTGCAGGCGGTCGGGCGGCACGCCGGGGCCATGGTCACGCACGCGCAGCTCCACCCACGAGCCCTGGCGTGCCGCGCTCACGTCCACGCGCGCCGGCTCGCCTTCCGCATGGCCATAGCGGCGCGCGTTCTCGAACAGGTTGAGCAGCACGCGGCCCAGCTCGGTGTCGTCGACGAAGACCTTGAGGGCCTCGCTGACCTGCACGCGGAAACGGATCTGGTCGGGATCGCGGAAGCCCTGCACCTCGCGCTCGACGACATCCGTCAGCCGCGTCTCGCGCAGCTGCGTCTCGTTGGGCCGCGCGTAGTCCATGAACTTGCTGATGATGGCGTCGAGCTGGTCGATGTCCTGGGCCATGAAGTGACGCGCCTGCTCGTCATTGACGCTCATCTCGGTTTCCAGCCGCAACCGCGCCAGCGGCGTGCGCAGGTCATGCGAAATGCCGGCCAGCATGACGGCACGGTCCTCCTCCAGCTTGGCCAGTTCGCGCGCCATGCGGTTGAAGCCCATGTTGACCTCGCGGATCTCGCTGGTCATCGTGTTCTCGTCCAGGCGCGAGTCGTACTCACCATCCCGGATGCGGCCGGCGGCTTCCGCCAGCTCGCGCAGCGGCTGGTTGATGAGGCGGGCGATCAGCGCCGAGCCGACGACGGTGGCCAGCAGCGCGATGACCACCCACCACCAGTTGCTGGCCAGGGAGATGGACAGCGGCGTTGCGCTGGTGCGCAGCCAGAAGGCGTCCTCGCCGACGACATACCGCACCCACAGGCCTGACACATCGTTGACGTTGCGCGCGACGACCGTATCCGGCCCGAGCGTGTTGCGCAGTTCGGCGGCGAGCTGCTTGGCGAAGGGGCTGGTGTCATAGGGGAGCCAGCGGTCGCTGGTCTCAGCCACGCGCACCTGCACCGTGTCGCCACGCGACATCGAGCTGATGACGGCCACGCGGTTGATCGGGTCGGTGTGCTCCAGCGCGATGCGGCTGAGCTTGACGAGGCCAGCCAACTGCTCGGCAGACTCCAGCGCGCGCGGCTGGGCCTCCAGCAGCTTGAAGGTGTACTGCCAGGCCAGCACCGCACCGGCCAGCAGCAGGGCCAGCCAGGCGAAGGTGCGCCAGAAGAGGTTGAGCGCGAGATGCGGACGGGCCATGAAAGACATTCAGATGCAACCACAGAGGCACAGAGACACGGAGAAAGTCAGCTTGAGGGCTGTTCTCAGTGCCTCAGTGTCTCTGTGGTTGCATTTAGTTGGATGGCCTCAGCTGTTCTCGTCTGGGACGAACACGTAGCCCACGCCCCACACGGTCTGGATATAGCGCGGCTGGGCCGGGTCGGCCTCCAGCATCTTGCGCAGCCGCGAGATCTGCACGTCCAGGCTGCGATCGAACGGCTCGAACTCGCGGCCGCGAGCCAACTGGGCCAGCTTGTCGCGCGAGAGCGGCTGGCGCGGGTGGCGCACCAGCGTCTTGAGCATGGAGAACTCGCCGGTCGTCAGCGGCAGTTGCTCGCCATTCTTGGTCAGGCGGCGCAGGGCCAGGTCGAATTCGAAAGGCCCGAAGGTGACCGTCATCGGCTCCTTGCTCGGGGCGCCCGGGGCCTCCGGTGGCGGGCGGCGGCGCAGCACGGCATTGATGCGTGCCAGCAATTCGCGCGGGTTGAATGGCTTGGCCAGGTAGTCGTCGGCACCCACCTCCAGGCCGACGATGCGGTCCACGTCCTCGACCTTGGCCGTCAGCATGATGATGGGCGTCTGGTCGTTGGCGGCACGCAGGCGGCGGCAGATGGTCAGGCCGTCTTCGCCAGGCAGCATCAGGTCCAGCACGATGAGATCCACCGTCTCGCGGGTGAGCTGCTTGTTCAGCGCCCGGCTGTCTTCGGCGAGCAGTACTTCGAAGCCTTCTTGGGTCAGATAGCGCCGGAGCAGATCGCGGATGCGGGCGTCGTCATCGACGACGAGGATTCGGTTGGGACGGGGTGTCGCGCTGCTGTTCATCGCGTTTCCTGAATTTGTAACAGCGGCATTGTGAGCAGGTTTTGAAACCCTGCTTTGTAGGACATCACGCACAGGTTACAGCTCGTTGCCAACTACCCCGGCTAAGCTGGGCTTTCCCTCCTTGCAAAGAGATTTCCCCATGCGCGCTGTCCTCGTCCTCACCAGCCTTGCATTGACCCTGTCTGCCCATGCAGCCACGGAGGGGCCGCCGCGCGAGCGGCTGAGCCTGTCGGCCAGCGCCAGCGCCGAGGTGACGCGTGATGTGCTGGGCATTGCCTTCTCGACGACACGCGAAGGTGCCGACGCCGCGGGCGTGCAGACGGCGTTGAAACAGGCCCTGGACGCTGCCTTGGCCGAAGCGCGCAAGGTGGCCAAGCCGGGTCAGGTCGATGTGCAGACGGGCGGCTTTTCGCTCTACCCGCGCCACGACCCCAAGACCGGCAAGCTCAGCGGCTGGCAAGGCAGCGCCGAGCTGCTGGTCGAGGGGCGGGATGCATCGGCCATCGCTCAGCTGACGGCGCGCATCAACACACTGAGCATCGCCCGCGTCGGCTACAGCCTGTCGCGCGAGGCGCGCGAGAAGGCCGAGGCCGATATCACCGCCCAGGCGATTGCGCGCTACCGCGCCAGGGCGGCGGACTACGCCAGGCAGTTCGGCTATGGAAGCTATGTCGTCGGTGAAGTCAGCATCAACAGCGACGAAGCCGGGCCGCGCCCGATGATGGGCGTGATGCGCATGAAGGCCGAGGCCGCCGACATGGCCCTGCCGACCGAAGCCGGCAAGGCGACCGTGACGGTGAATGTCAGCGGTTCAGTGCAGCTGACGAAATGATCAAACGGCCGTCCAGCCGCCGTCCATCGCCCAGGCCTGGCCACGCACGTTGATGGCGGCGTCCGAACACAGGAACACGGTCAGGGCGCCGAGCTCGTCTGGCGTCGTGAACTGCAGCGAGGGCTGCTTCTCGGCCAGCAGGCGGCGCTTGGCTTCGTCGTTGCTCACGCCGTCCTTTGCGGCCAGCGCGTCGACCTGCTTCTGCACCAGCGGCGTCAGCACCCAGCCGGGGCAGATGGCGTTGACGGTGACCGGCGATGTCGCCGTCTCCAGCGCGATGCTCTTGGTGAAACCGACCAGGCCGTGCTTGGCGGCCACATAGGCCGACTTCTGTGCCGATGCCACCAGGCCGTGGGCCGAGGCCACATTGATGATGCGGCCCCAGTTCTTCTTCAGCATGCCGGGCAGGGCCAGGCGGGTGGTGTGGAAGGCGGAGGAGAGGTTGATCGCGATGATGGCGTCCCACTTCTCTACGGGGAAGTCCTGCACCGGCGCTACATGCTGGATGCCGGCGTTGTTGACGAGGATGTCGATGCCGCCGAACTCGGCGTCGGCGTAGGCCACCATGGCGGCGATGTCTGCCGGCTTGCTCATGTCGGCGCCGTGATAGCCCACCTTGACGCCCAGCGCGGCCACCTCGGCCTTGGGGCCTTCGACGTCGCCGAAGCCGTTCAGGATCAGGTTGGCGCCTTCGCGCGCCAGTGCGAGGGCCACGCCCAGGCCGATGCCGCTGGTGGAGCCCGTGACGAGGGCGGTCTTGCCTTTCAACATGATGGGAATCCTCTTGGGTTGCTAGGATGACTCGAAAGGATTGCATCATGACCCAGCCTCAACTGCGCTTCGTCAATTGCCTGGACAGCACCGGCCTGCACCGGATGGCTTACTGGGAGTGGGCCGGCCCGAGCGCCGACGCGCCGGTGCTGGTCTGCGTGCATGGCCTGTCAAGGCAGGGGCGTGACTTCGATGCCCTGGCTCGCGCCATGGGCGACCGTTACCGCGTCATCAGCCCCGATGTCGTCGGCCGCGGCCGCTCCGACTGGCTGCGCCAGCCCGCTGGCTATCAAATTCCGGGTTATGTCTCCGACATGGTGGCGCTGTTGGCGCGGCTGGACGTGGAGCAGGTCGACTGGGTCGGCACCTCCATGGGCGGCTTGATCGGCCTGGGCCTGGCTTCGCTGCCGCGGCCCGACGGGGTGGCGAGCCCGATCCGCCGCCTGGTGCTCAACGACGTCGGCCCGGCCATCCGCATCGAGGCCCTGCAACGCATCGGCAGCTATCTCGGCAAGGCGATGCGTTTCAAATCGCTGGAAGAGGGCGCCGCCTATCTGCGCAGCATCTCGGAGGGCTTTGGCCCGCACACCGACGAGGAATGGCTGGCCTTGTCCGAGCCGCTGTTCCGCCAGGAGGGCGGCGAGTGGAGATCGCACTACGACCCGGCCATCGCGCTGCCCTTCGCGGCCGTGACGCCCGAGCTTGTGGCTGCGGGCGAGGCCGCGCTCTGGGCCGCCTATGACCAGCTGCGCTGCCCGACGCTCTTGATCCGCGGCGCCGAGTCCGACCTGCTCAGTGCCGAGACGGCGCGCGCCATGACGCAACGCGGCCCGAGCGCCCGCCTGGTCGAGTTGCCCGGCATCGGCCATGCGCCCACCTTGATTCACGCCAACCAGATCGCCGTCGTGAGGGATTTCCTCAGTTCATGAAGACCGGCTTGATGCCCGAGGGCGCCACGACGGCGCCCATCGTCGCGCTGCTGGATGCGGGCGCCGAACATTCCAATGCCGAGGTCGTTCGTGCCCGCGCCGTTGCCGAGCCGCTACTGGCCGGCGAGTTGCTGGACACCGGCGAGAACGCGCTGTCTCACGCCGACGGCGTAGCGGCCATCCTGCGCGCCGTGGGCAGCGCACAGGAGCTGCAGGCCGCGGCCTATCTCGTCTATGCCGCTGACTTCCTCAGCAAGCCCGAGGAGGTGGTTGCCAAGGCTTTCGGCGACAGCTATGCCAGCCTGGTCACGCACACGCGCCGCCTCGTGCAGCTGCAGCGCACCACGCGCGACGCCAGATTGCCGGCCGACAGGAAGCACGACCTGCGCGCCGAGCAGACCGAGCGCGTGCGCAAGATGCTGCTGGCCTTCTCGCGCGACCTGCGCGTCGTGCTGTTGCGCCTGGCTTCACGGCTGCAGACGCTGCGTTGGTACGCGGCCAGCAAGCAGCCTTGCCCGCAGGAATTGGCGGCCGAATCGCAGGCGGTGTTCGCGCCGCTGGCCAATCGCCTGGGCATCTGGCAGATCAAGTGGGAGCTGGAGGACCTGGCATTCCGCTTCCTGCAGCCACAGGCTTACAAGGCCCTGGCCAGCGCGCTGCATGAGACCCGCGTCGAACGCGAGCAGCGCGTCGAGGCCGCGCGAGCGACGCTGCAGGCCGACCTCTACGGCCAGGGCATCGCGGCCGAGGTGCAGGGCCGGCCCAAGCACCTCTACAGCATCCACAAGAAAATGCAGGGCAAGGACCTGTCGCTGGACCGCGTCTTCGACTTGCGCGCGCTGCGCGTCATCGTCGCCAGCGTGGCCGACTGCTATGCCGCGCTGGCCCGGCTGCACGAGGTCTATACGCCAGTGCCAGGCGAATTCGATGACTACATCGCCAAGCCCAAGCCCAACGGCTACCAGTCCCTGCACACCGTCGTGCTCGGGCCCGATGGCCGGGCGATGGAAGTGCAGATCCGCACGCGCGAGATGCATGAGCATGCCGAGCATGGCATTGCCGCCCACTGGGCCTACAAGGAGGCCGGTGCCCGGGGCTATGCGGGTGTCAGCGCGGCTGGTGAGTTCGAGGAGCAGGTGGCCCGAGCCCGCAAGGCCGTGCTCAACCAGCTGCTCGCCTGGGAGCGCGACACCGTGCAGGGCGCCGAGGGCGGCCCGGTGTTTGACGACCGCATCTATGTCTTCACACCGCAGGCCACCATCGTTGAGCTGGCGGCGGGTGCGACGCCGGTGGATTTCGCCTATGCGGTGCACACCGACCTCGGCCACCGCTGCCGCGGCGCACGCATCGACGGCCAGATGCTGCCGTTGAACACGCCGCTGCAAAGCGGCCAGACGGTCGAGATCATCGCGACCAAGGAAGGCGGCCCGTCGCTGGACTGGCTCAACCCCGAGCTCGGCTATCTGCAGAGCCCACGCTCGCGCGCCAAGGTGCGTGCCTGGTTCAACGCGTTGCAGCAGGCGCAGACGATTGCCAAGGGCCGCGACCTGGTCGAGAAGCTGCTGCAGCGCGAAGGCAAGACGGCGCTCAAGCTCGACGAGTTGGCGGCGCGCCTGGGCTTCAAAGGTGCGGACGCGCTGTTCGAGGTCGTCGGCAAGGACGAGTACTCGCTGCGCAACATCGAGCTGCTGCTGCGCCCGCCCGAGCCGGTGGTGGATGAGAACGAGCTGCTCGCACAGCGGCACACGCGCAGCGCCAGCAGCAACCGTGGCGGCGTGCTGGTGGTCGGCATCGACTCGCTGCTGACGACGCTGTCGCGCTGCTGCCGGCCCGCGCCGCCCGACGCCATCTCCGGCTTCGTCACGCGCGGCAAGGGCGTGGCCATCCACCGCAGCGACTGCAGCAACCTGGCCGAGATGAAGCGTCGCTCGCCCGAGCGCGTCATCGCGGTGGCGTGGGGCGGTGGTGAAACGGTTGGCAAGGGTGCGCCCGTCTATCCGGTGGACGTGCTCGTCGAGGCCGGCGACCGCCAGGGCCTGCTGCGCGACGTGCTGGAGGTATTCGCCAAGGAGAAGATGAATGTGGTTGCGGTGAACACGCTGTCGATGAAGCCCGGCGCCGTCAAACCCCGCGCGGGCGGCGGCGACACGGCCTGGATGAGCTTCACGCTGGAACTGTCTGATGCATCCAGGTTGGCCAAGGTGCTGCGCGACCTTTGCGCCATCTCTGGCGTGCGCTCGGCACGCCGCAAGTGAGCATGGACGAGGGCCTCAAAAACCTGCTATAGTGCGCAGCTCTTCAGGCGCGTAGCTCAGTTGGTTAGAGCACCACCTTGACATGGTGGGGGTCGTTGGTTCGAATCCAATCGCGCCTACCAAATATGAAGACCGATCCGGTGGATCAGTCTGATGAAGACCGATCCGCTGGATCAGTCTGACGGTAGGTTAAGAAGCCCGGTAACTCACAGAGTTGCCGGGCTTTTTGCTGTTGTCTTGGCTTGTGAGCCCCAGGTAAACCCGTTCCGGTTCAGCAGGATCGTCTGCCTAGAATTTGCTGCACTGCACAGGAGATTTCCGCATGGCGACTGCCCGCAAGAAAGCGGCATCCGAGCAAGCCCAGTCCGGCGACACCAAGCCAGGGCTGCGCATCCTCAAGAAATACCCCAACCGGCGCCTCTATGACACCCAGACCAGCAGCTACATCACGTTGGCCGACGTCAAGCGGATGGTGCTGGAAGGTGTCGAGTTTGAGGTGCATGACGCCAAGACCCAGGAAGACCTGACGCGTTCCATCCTGCTGCAGATCATCCTGGAGGAGGAGACCGGCGGCGTGCCGATGTTCTCCACCAGCTCGCTGGCCCAGATCATCCGCTTCTACGGCCACGCCATGCAGGGCGTCATGGGCGGCCTGCTGGAGCGGCAGATGCAGGCCTTCACCGACCTGCAGTCGCGCTTCACGGAGCAGACGCCCGGCGGCATGCCCTTCACCCCCGAGGCCTGGACGGGCCTGATGGGCGGCTATGCCGAGCAGTCCAAGACGCTGATGAACCAGTGGCAGGAGCAGCTCAAGCAGGCGGGAGTGATGTTCCCGTTCACGCCCAAGAAATAGGCTCCAGCTTCGGTCCCTCCCGCCCGCGTAACCGGGGTGAGGACGAGTAAGCGCACCTTGACCTCGCCGTTGCCGTCCGCAACTGTGTTCGTTCCGATATCGAGGAGCGAGCATGATCGAGAAACAGCCCCAGCGGCGCATCCACGTCCCGCCGGGTCATCAGCTGAGGCGGACTGGAACCGAGTCGGTCCAGCGCGATGGCGTGGACACCCGGATCTCCTACTTCGAGGTGGTCGATCCCAAGGGGGACCGGGTCGGCAGCTATGCCGTTCGAGAAGTCCAGTCGACAAATCCGTCGTTTGAGGCTTCCGTCACGGTCGAGGTGATCGAATAGCTGATGTCGTTGCAGTGAAGTTCGGTTGTTTCGTGCACAGGCGCGACAACCGAAAAGCCGGGCCTGCGTCACATCGCCGAAAATACGGCGATGAATGAACAGATCACCCCCGCCGCTGTCCCGAAGATTGGCTTTGTCAGCCTGGGCTGCCCGAAAGCCCTGACCGACTCCGAGCTCATCCTCACCCAACTGCGCGCCGAGGGCTACGAAACCTCCAAGACCTTTGCCGGCGCCGATCTTGTGATCGTCAACACCTGCGGCTTCATCGATGACGCCGTCAAGGAAAGCCTGGACACCATCGGCGAGGCCCTGGCCAAGAACGGCAAGGTCATCGTGACCGGCTGCCTGGGCGCCAAGGCCGGCGCTGGCAGCAGCGATGCCGGCAGCCTGGTGCGCGAGATCCACCCCAGCGTGCTGGCCGTCACCGGCCCACATGCGACGCAGGAAGTCATGGACGCGGTGCACACCCATGTGCCCAAGCCGCATGACCCCTTCGTCGACCTGGTGCCCAGCTACGGCGTCAAGCTGACGCCCAAGCACTACGCCTACTTGAAGATCAGCGAGGGCTGCAACCACCGCTGTTCCTTCTGCATCATCCCGAGCATGCGCGGCGACCTGGTGTCCCGCCCGATCGGCGATGTGCTGAACGAGGCCCGCGCGCTGTTCGAGAGCGGCGTCAAGGAGCTGCTCGTCATCAGCCAGGACACCTCGGCCTACGGCGTGGACGTGAAGTACCGCATGGGCTTCTGGGACGGCAAACCGGTCAAGACGCGCATGCTGGACCTGGTCGCCCAGCTCGGCGAGATCGCCAAGCCCTATGGCGCCTGGGTGCGCCTGCATTACGTCTACCCCTATCCGCACGTCGATGCCGTGCTGCCGATGATGGCCGAAGGTCTGGTGCTGCCCTATCTGGACGTGCCGTTCCAGCATTCCCACCCCGATGTGCTCAAGCGCATGAAGCGCCCGGCCAACGGCGAGAAGAACATGGAGCGCATCCTGCGCTGGCGCGAGAGCTGCCCGGAGCTGGTCATCCGCTCGACCTTCATTGCTGGCTTCCCCGGAGAGACCGAGGCCGAGTTCCAGCATCTGCTGGACTTCATGCAGGAGGCGAAGATCGACCGCGCGGGTTGTTTCGCCTATTCCCCCGTCGACGGCGCCAGCGCCAACGACATCCCCGGTGCGCTGCCCAAAGAGGTGCGTGAGGAGCGCCGTGCGCGCTTCATGGCCGTGGCCGAACAGGTCTCGGCCGCCAAGCTGCAAAGCCGTGTTGGCCAGACGCTGCAGGTGCTCGTCGACTCCGCGCCGGCCCTGGGCCGCAAGGGTGGCGTGGGCCGTTCCTATGCCGATGCGCCCGAGATCGACGGCACCGTCAAGATCCTGCCGCCTGAGAAGGCCAGCAAGACGATGAAGGTGGGCGACTTCGTGCGCGCCCGCGTCGTGGCGGCCGATGGCCATGACTTGGTGGCGAGCCTGGTCTGATGAGCAAGAAGGCACCCAGCACTCAGCTCATTCACCACCCCTACCGCGCTCCCGACGGCTGGGATGCGGTGCCCGTGCCGGTGGCCAAGGCGTCCACCGTGCTGTTCAAGAACACGGCTGACTTGCACAAGCCTCGCCTGCGCGACGGCCTGTGCTACCGCTACGGCCTGCATGGCACGCCGACAAGCTACACGCTGGCCGCGCGCATCGCGACGCTGGAGCATGCCGAGCACTGCCTGCTGGTGCCCAGCGGCCTGGCGGCCGTGACGCTGCCGTCGCTGGCCGTGCTGCGGCCCGGCGATGAGGTGCTGGTGCCGGACAACGTCTATGGCCAGAACCGCTACCTGACCGAGTCGTGGCTGCCGCAATGGGGCGTCACGCACCGCTTCTACGACCCGCTGACGGTGCCGGCGCTGCGTGACAACACCAAGCTGGTCTGGCTCGAGGCGGCGGGCTCGATCACGCTGGAGTTCCCCGACCTGCTCGGCACCTTGTCCGCCTGCCGCGCGCGCGGCATCACGACGGCGCTGGACAACACCTGGGGTGCGGGCCTGGCCTTCAATGGCTTCGAGCCTGCACCCCAGACCCACCCGGGCCTGGGTGCCGACATCGTCATGCAGGCGCTGACCAAATACGCCAGTGGCGGTGCGGACGTGCTGATGGGCTCGGTCTGCACGCGCGACCGCAAGCTGCATGACCGGCTCAACCATGCTCACGAGCACCTGGGCTATGGCCTGGGACAGAACGACGTCGAGCTGGTGCTGCGCAGTTTGCCGACCATGCCGCTGCGCTACGCGGCCCAGGACCAGGCGACCCGTGAACTGGCGAGCTGGATGGCTGGGCGGCCCGAAGTGGCGCAGGTCTTCCACCCGGCACTGCCGGCCTCGCCGGGGCACCAGCATTGGCTCGCCGTCGGCGGCAAAGGCGCAGCCTGCCTGTTCTCGGCTGTCTTCAAGCCCGCGTACAGCGCTGCGCAGGTAGATGCCTTTGTCGACGCGCTGCAGCTTTTCGGCATCGGCTACTCCTGGGCCGGCCCGATGAGCCTGGCCGTGCCCTACGACATGAGCCGCAGCCGCAACTTGCCGCTGCCCTTTAGCGGCGGTACGTTGGTTCGCTTTGCGATTGGCTTGGAAGACGCTGCCGACCTGAAGGCCGACATCGAGCAGGCCTTGTCAGCCCTTCGCTGACACCTTGTGCCTCATCAATTGCCCCTTTTGGCGAAAGAGCCATCGAGCCGCTGGGGCGCCTCGTCAGTCCTTGCGGCCTGTTGATGCGTGACGCATCAATTGGCCCTTTTCGCGCTCCCAGTCCCGCTTCTTCTCCGTCTCGCGCTTGTCATGCTGGGCCTTGCCCTTGGCCAGCGCGATGTCGGCCTTCACGCGGCCACCCTTGTAGTGCAGGTTCAGCGGCACGAGGGTGAAGCCGCGCTGCTCGATCTTGCCGATCAGCCGCTTGATCTCGGCCTTGTGCATCAACAGCTTCTTGGTGCGGTCGGCTTCGGGCGTCACATGGGTTGACGCGCTGCGCAGTGCATTGATGCGGCAGCCGATCAGGAACAGCTCGCCGTTCTTGATCATCACGTAGCCATCGGTCAGCTGGACCTGGCCTGCGCGAATGGCTTTGATCTCCCAGCCGGACAGCACGACGCCTGCCTCGAACTGTTCTTCGATGTGGTAGTCGTAGCGGGCGCGGCGGTTCTCGGCGATGGACATGAGGTCGCAAATGGGGGCGAAGCCCCTCAATACAATTTGTGGATTCTATGAAGCAGGTCAAAAAGTCCGTTCTGCTCTGGTACACGCCCCGCGAGATGTACGACCTCGTGACCCAGGTGGAGCGCTATCCCGAGTTTCTGCCCTGGTGCAACAAGGTCGAGGTGCTGGCGCGTGAAGGCGACACCGTCACGGCCCGCCTGCACCTGGCGTACGCCGGCGTGCGCCACGCCTTCACCACGCGCAACCACAACGAGGACGGCCGCAGCGTGCGCATGGAGCTGGTCGACGGCCCCTTCTCGCATCTGGACGGACTGTGGCAGTTCCAGCCCTTGAACAAGCCCGGCGGGGATGGCGAAGCCACGGCCTGCAAGATCGCCTTCGAGCTCAGCTATGCCTTCAGCAGCGGCGCGCTGGAGGCTGTCGTCAGCCCGGTGTTCGATCGCATCGCCAACACCTTCGTCGACAGCTTCGTGCAGCGTGCCGAGAGCCAGTATGGTCCGCGTTGAGCTGGTGTGGAGCCCGCGGGCGGGTGACGTTCAGCACCGCTGGCTGGAGGTGGAGGAGGGCGCCACCGTCGACACCGCCTTGCGCGCTTGCGTCGATTTCATGGCCGCCCAGAGCCTGCCTCTCGATCAATTGCACATCGGCATCTGGGGCCGCGCGCGGCCGCTGACAACGCCGCTCCGCGAGCGTGATCGCATCGAGGTCTACCGCCCGCTGACCGTCGACCCCAAGGAAGCCCGGCGTCTGCGCTACGCCAAGCGTGGCGAACGCATCGTGTCGCGACATCGGCCCAAACACGCAGGCTGAGGCAATGGCGGCCCGTGCCGGGGCCAGTGGGTCACTTGCACTCGCTGGTGATGACGTCGCGCGCGCGGCTGACCTCGGCGGCGATCTGGGCTTCGTCCATGAAGACGCGTTCGCCCTTCTCGTTGGTGCGGGTCAGGCGCTGACCGCCCTGCAAGTCGCGCAGATTGGCCTGGGCACGGGTGCAGTTTTCGCGGCGCTGCGCGGCGACGCGGCGTTCCTCTTCCTTTTGCTTGGCAGCATCGCCTTCCTGGTCCTTCTTCTGGCGTGCAGCGGCCTCCTGCTCGGCCTTGGTCGGCGCGCTGGCGGCCGGCCTGGGCGCGGAAGCAGCACTGGCCTGCGCGCTGGGCGGCGCGACGATGATGGTCGGCCGGGCTGTTGCGGGGCGCAGCAGGATGTCCTTTTCGGGCGTGCCGGCCGGGGGCGGCAGGTCGCTGTACTGCACATTGCCCTTGGCGTCGCGCCACTTCCATTGGGCCTGGGCGGCGCCGGCCGCAGCGAAGCAGAGCAGGACGAGAAGAGCTTGGCGAAAGGCTTTGCGAGGCATGCGGCCAGTTTAGGGCCTGTTGCCGCCGAGGCAACGACCCCTGCGTGACCTCCGTATAATGCCGCTTTGCGTCTGGAGCTTTCCTCATGCGCCTTCTCGGCAAAGCGCTCACCTTCGACGATGTTCTGTTGGTGCCAGCGTTCTCCCAGGTGTTGCCCCGTGACACCAGCCTTGCGACCCGCCTGTCGCGCAACATTCCTCTGAACCTGCCGCTGGTGTCCGCCGCCATGGACACCGTGACCGAAGCTCGCCTGGCGATCGCGATCGCGCAGGAAGGTGGCATCGGCATCGTGCACAAGAACCTCAGCGCCGAAGCGCAGGCGCGCGAAGTCGCCCGGGTCAAGCGCTACGAGAGCGGCGTCGTCCGCGAGCCTCTCACCATCGGCCCGAACGCCACGGTCCGCGAGGCGATGGAGCTGACCCGCCAGCACGGCTTCTCGGGTTTCCCGGTCGTCGAGGGCAAGCGCGTCATCGGCATCGTCACCGGCCGCGACCTGCGCTTCGAGACCCGCATGGACGCCCGCGTCAGCGAGATCATGACGCCGGCCGAGAAGCTCGTCACCGTCAAGGACGGCGCGTCCACCGACGAGGCCAAGGCGCTGATGCACAAGCACAAGCTGGAGCGCGTCGTTGTCGTCAACGACGCCTTCGAGCTGCGCGGCCTGATGACCACCAAGGACATCACCAAGCAGACCAGCTTCCCCAACGCCGCGCGCGATGCCCAGGGCAAGCTGCGTGTCGGCGCGGCGGTCGGCTTCGGCGACGACACCGAGCAACGCGTCGAACTGCTGGTGCGTGCCGGCGTCGATGCCCTGATCGTCGACACGGCCCACGGCCACAGCGCCGGTGTGCTGGAGCGGGTGCGCTGGGTCAAGAGCAACTATCCAAACGTCGACGTCATCGGCGGCAACATCGCCACCGGCGCCGCAGCGCTGGCGCTGGTGGAAGCCGGCGCCGACGGCGTCAAGGTCGGCATCGGCCCCGGCTCCATCTGCACGACCCGCATCGTCGCCGGTGTCGGCGTGCCGCAGATCACCGCCATCGACAACGTCGTCACGGCGCTCAAGGGCACCGGCGTGCCGGTCATCGCCGATGGCGGCGTGCGCTACTCCGGCGACCTGGCCAAGGCCATCGCGGCGGGCGCCGACTGCGTGATGATGGGCGGTGCCTTCGCTGGCACCGAGGAGGCACCGGGCGAGGTCATCCTCTACCAGGGCCGCACCTTCAAGAGCTACCGCGGCATGGGCTCGATGGGCGCGATGGCCAAGGGCAGTGCGGATCGCTACTTCCAGGACACGTCGGCCAACAACCCCAACACATCCAAGCTCGTGCCGGAAGGCATCGAGGGCCAGGTGCCCTACAAGGGCTCGGTCGTGCAGGTCATCTTCCAGATGGCCGGTGGCCTGAAGGCGTCGATGCATTACTGCGGCTGCGGCTCGATTGCCGACATGCAGGACAAGGCCGAATTCGTCGAGATCACGACGGCGGGCATGCGCGAAAGCCATGTCCACGACGTGCAGATCACGAAGGAAGCGCCGAACTACCGCAGCGAATGAGCTGATGACAGTGAAACGGGGCGATGCCAATCGCCCCGTTTCGCTTTTCAGGAAGACGATGAGTTCCTCCACGCAACGCACCCCGGCCATGGGCTTCATCATGGCCGCCGTGCTGATCGACATGATCTCCATCGGGCTGATGGTGCCGGTCCTGCCGCATATCGTCGGCACCTTCACCCACAGCAACGACGAGCAGACCTCGGCCTTCCTGATGGTGACCATGGCCTTCGGCGTGGCCAACTTCATCGGCTCGCCCGTCCTGGGCTCGCTGTCCGATCGTTTTGGCCGCCGGCCGGTGCTGCTGATCGGCTTCGCGGGCTTGGCGCTGAGCTTTTTCGTGACCGCCGTGGCCACCGCGCTGTGGATGCTCGTTGCCGTGCGCCTGTTCTCGGGCGCCATGCAGGCCAATATCGCCATCGCCAATGCCTATGTGGCCGACATCACGCCGGCCGAAGACCGGGCGCGCCGTTTCGGCCAACTTGGCGCGATGTTCGGCGTCGGTTTCATCCTCGGCCCCGTCATCGGTGGCTGGCTGGGCCATTACGACGTGCACTGGCCCTTCCTCGCCGCCGGCTGCATGGCTGTGCTGAACTGGTGCTACGGCTTCTTCGTGCTGCCCGAGTCCCTGCCCGTTGACAGGCGCACGGGCTTCAACTGGAAGAAGGCCAACCCAGTGTCATCCCTGCGCGGCCTAGCGGCGCTCAAGGGCGTCGGCTCGCTGGTCGTCGTGATCGCACTGGCGTCGCTGGCGCAGTTCATGTTGCACATGACCTGGGTGCTCTACACCAAGTTCAAGTTCGGCTGGGGGCCGCTCGAGGTGAGCTGGTCGCTGTTCGCGGTGGGCATCGTGTCGGTGTTGAGCCAGGGCGTGCTGCTCAAACCGCTGCTGGCGCGCTTCAGCCCCCGGCGGTTGGCACTCATCGGCATGGGCTCTGCATCGCTGGCCTACCTCGGCTTCGGCCTCGCGACCGAGGGCTGGATGATGTATGCCGTCATCGCCTTCAACCTGCTCGGCGGCGTTGCGACCGCGGCGGTGCAGAGCATCATTTCCAATGCGGCGGGGCCGACCCGGCAGGGCCAGGCCATGGGCGCCGTGTCGTCGCTGAACAGCCTGATGGCCGTCATCGCGCCCATCGTCGGCCTGACCCTGCTGGGCTGGGTGTCGCACCGCCCGGCCACCGACCCGCTGATGGGCCTGCCGTTCTACACCTGCGCCGCCCTGCAACTGATCGGCCTGATCGTCGCCTACCGCTTCTTCCACGGCCAGCGCACCGCTTTGCAAACTGCCTGAGTTCACCATGCAACACGACAAAGTCCTCATCCTCGACTTCGGCTCCCAGGTCACCCAGCTCATCGCTCGCCGCGTGCGCGAAGCGGCCGTGTATTGCGAGATTCACCCGAACGACGTGTCCGACGACTTCATCAAGTCGTTCGCGCCCAAGGCCATCATCCTCAGCGGCAGCCACGCCTCCACCTACGAAGACCACGAGCTGCGCGCGCCGCAGGCGGTGTGGGACGCGGGCGTGCCGGTGCTGGGCATCTGCTACGGCATGTTCACGATGACGGTCCAACTCGGCGGCGAAGTCGAAGCCGCCGATCACCGCGAGTTCGGCTATGCCGAGGTGCGCGCCCATGGCCACACCAAGCTGCTGGAAGGCATCCAGGACTTCGAGACGCCGGAGAAGCACGGCATGCTCAAGGTCTGGATGAGCCACGGCGACAAGGTCACCGTGATGCCGCCGGGCTTCAAGCTGATGGCGTCCACGCCCAGCTGCCCGATCGCCGGCATGGCCAATGAGGAGAAGCGCTACTACGCCGTTCAGTTCCACCCCGAGGTCACGCACACCGTGCAGGGCGATGCGCTGCTGCGCCGCTTCGTGCGCGACATCGCCGGCTGCAAAGGCGACTGGCAGATGGGCAGCTACATCGACGAGGCGGTGGCGAAGATCCGCGAGCAGGTCGGCGATGAGGAAGTCATCCTCGGTCTGTCCGGCGGTGTCGACTCGTCGGTGGCCGCCGCGCTGATCCACCGTGCCATTGGCGACCAGCTCACCTGCGTCTTCGTCGACCATGGCCTGCTGCGCCTGAACGAAGGCCAGATGGTCATGGACATGTTCGCCGGCCGCCTGCACGCCAAGGTCGTGCACGTGGACGCCAGCGAAGCCTTCCTCGGCAAGCTGGCCGGCGTGACCGACCCCGAGAAGAAGCGCAAGATCATCGGCGCCGAGTTCGTCGAGGTCTTCCAGGCCGAGGCCAAGAAGCTAAAGAACGCCAAGTGGCTGGCGCAGGGCACCATCTATCCTGACGTCGTCGAGAGCGGCGGCACCAAGACCAAGAAGGCCACGACGATCAAGAGCCACCACAACGTCGGCGGCCTGCCCGAGACGCTGGGCCTGAAGCTGCTGGAGCCGCTGCGCGAGCTGTTCAAGGACGAGGTGCGGGCGCTGGGCGTGGCGCTGGGCCTGCCGCCGGACATGGTCTACCGCCACCCCTTCCCGGGCCCGGGCCTGGGCGTGCGCATCCTGGGCGAGGTCAGGAAGGATTTCGCCGACCTGCTGCGCCGCGCCGATGCCATCTTCATCGAGGAGCTGCGCAACACCATCGACCCGGCCACGGGCAAGAGCTGGTACGCGCTGACCAGCCAGGCCTTCGCCGTCTTCCTGCCGGTCAAGAGCGTGGGCGTCATGGGCGACGGCCGCACCTATGACTACGTCGTGGCCCTGCGCGCCGTGCAGACCAGCGACTTCATGACCGCCGACTGGGCCGAGCTGCCCTATGCGCTGCTCAAGCGCACCAGCGGCCGCATCATCAACGAGGTGCGCGGCATCAACCGCGTGACCTACGACGTCAGCTCCAAGCCGCCCGCGACGATCGAGTGGGAATGATTCAAGGTCGTGCTGAGGCGTGATTCCGCTGCGCGCTCTTGGGCCGAACTGACAGCTGGCGCGCGCGCGACTTGGTAGTCATCCGGCAAGGTGAGCTGCTCAGGCCAACCTATTTCAAAGGCTCATCAGCTCGCTGGAAGTGCAGTCCCGACCGCGTTCCTTCGAAAGATAGAGCGCATCATCGGCGCGCTCGAGCACGTCATCCAACGTCTCATTCGGGCGAGCTTGCGCGACACCCGCGGAGAAGGTGAAGGAGATGCCTGCGGTCGGCCCCATGGTGCTGCGCACGCGTTCAAGCGCCGTGCAGGCGTCAGCCAACTCCGTGCCCGGCAGCAGAAGCAAGAACTCTTCACCGCCGACGCGCCCGAGAGATTGGCCGGAGCGCAAGTGGGTGCGAATGTGCTCGCAGAAATGACGCAGCACTGCGTCTCCGCCAGCATGGCCGTGCGTGTCGTTGACCTTCTTGAAGTGATCCAGATCCAGCAACGCCATGCAGACGGGTTGTGAATGCCGGCGTGGGTCCGCGAGAGCGCTGGCGGCGAGCTTCAAGATGTGGCGCCGGTTCGGGACGCCTGTCAGTTCATCAGTAAATGCTGCCTGGACTGCAAGTTCATGTGCGTGCGCCAGTTCGGCCGCCATGCGCTGGTTGGCCCGTAGCAACCGTTCGAGGTCATCCTTCTCGTCGCGCAGCGACTTGCGCTGCAGGTACAGCGCTACGAAGGCTGCCACCTTGCTCTGCATCACAAGCGGTGGAACCGGCTTTATCAGGAAGTCAACCGCACCTGTTTCATAGCCTTGGAACGTTCGCTCGGTGTCGATGTTGGCCCCGGTCAGAAAAATGATGGGCACCTCATTTGTGCGTTCATCGCCGCGCATTGCCGCGGCGAGCTCGAAACCATCAACGCCAGGCATGTGCACATCGACCAGCGCCAAGGCGAACTCATATTGACGCAGGAGCTCCAGCGCCACCGCAGCGGACAGCGCAGAGACAACCTCAACGCCAGGACGATCCAAGATCAGCTTGGTCGTGGACAAGCTGTCAGGATGGTCATCGACATGGAGAACGAAGGCGATGTCGCGGGTAGGCAGCGCTAACTCCCGAAGGCGGTTTCTTTGCACGTTAGCAAGAGCCAGAGCCCACGATGTAGCTTGGGATAAGAATTTTTCAATGCGTTACTGATGACTGCCGTCGGATTCCGCAGCAAGAGCGAGAAGCGACGCAGGGCGGTGAAGCTCATCATCTGAAACGTTCCGTAAAAGAATCCCGTAGCGGGGTTCCTGCCACGATTTCTCGGGGCGCAGCCCCTACAAACGCGCGCTGACCGTGGTGCATGGGCCCGCGGCATTCAACGCAGTTTGAAGGACCTGATGACCGCTACGCACGACCCGCATCCCGCCCTCGCCAGGCGCTCCCTGCTTGCAGGCCTGGGCCTGCTGCCCGCCCTGCCGCTGCTGCGCAGCGCACCGGCGCACGCCCAGGCCCGCCCGGCGCCCGCCTCCGTCAGCGGCGTCTTCCGCCATGCCGGCCTGCTGGTCACCGAGGACGACTTCAAGCGCATTCGTGGTCATATCGCGGCCGGTGAGCAACCCTGGACGGGCTGGTGGAACAAGCTGTGCGCCGACCGCCTCACTTCACTGGACGCCTGGCCGAGCGCGCTGCCAGCGGTCTACCGCCAGGACAGAAGCAAGGCCTCGCTGTACCGGGACATCCAGCGCGCATGGTGCCTGGCGCTGCGCTGGAAGCTGTCGGACGACCCCCGCTATGCCGACAAGGCGGTGGAGACCCTGGATGCCTGGGCGCAAACGCTGAAATTGGTCGCGACCAAGGCCGAAGGCTCGACCGCCCCTGACGACCACACCTACATCCTGATGGCCGGCATGCAAGGCCACCAGTTTGCCCAGATCGGCGAGGTGATGCGCAGCTACCCGGGTTGGGCGCCGGCGAGCCTGGCGCGCTTCCAGCAAATGCTGCTGGAAGTGTTCGGCAGCATCTGCTCCGGGTTTCTCAAAAAGGTCTCCCTTGGCTCGCATGCCAACTGGGACATGGCCTCGTTGTGTGGCGCCATGGCCATCGGCGTGTTCTGCGACCGGCCCGAGCTGTACAGGCAGGCCTGCGACTACTACGCGGGCAACAACCGGGGCGAGCTGGCCACGTTCGGCAATGGCTCCATCGTGCACAGCGTGTACTTCATGCACCCGGGTCATTTCGGGCAGTGGGAGGAGAGCGGGCGCGACCAGGGGCATTCGACGCTGGGCATGTCGCTCGGCGGCGACCTGCTGGAGATGGCCTGGAACCAGGGTGACGACCTCTACGGCATGTACAACAACCGCTTCCTCGCGGCGGCCGAGTACGTGGCGCGCTCCAACCTCAAAGACGAGAACGGCAACGTCTACCCCATGCCGTACGCGCACGAGCACAATCCCTCGCAGCCCCACACGTCGCGGTGGACGGAAGTCAACCAGTCGTTCCAGAACTACCGCAACGCCTGGGAACCCATCTACAACCACTACGTGAACCGCATGGGGCTGGCAGCGCCCAACGTGGCGCGCATGCTGCCCCTGTGCGAGCCGAATTACGGGTCGGGCAATGGCGACGACATGGTCTACCCGACGCTGACGCAGCGACGGCGCGCCTATGCCGGGCCGATGAAGGCGCCCTCCGGCCTCACGGCCCCGGTGCACGACGGCCGCGTCGTGCTGTCGTGGTGGGGCAGCGTCGGTGCGACGTCCTACGTGGTCAAGCGCGCCGCCCGGGCCAACGGGCCCTTCACCCACCTGACGACCATCGCCGCCGACCAAATCCTCACCCACACTGACACGCCGCCCAAGGGCGTCTGGTTCTACCAGGTCACGGCCCTGGGCAGCGCCAGCGCCAGCGCCGCTTCCGCCGCGGTGCGGGCCGCCGTGCCCGGCGAGCGGCGTTTCTCGATGCCGCTGAATGGCAGCAACGGCACCGGCACCATCGGCGCGCTGCAGACTCCCGCCGGCCAGTGGAAGGCCGTCGCGGGCGAGCTGCTGGACGGCGCGACCTGGGGCGACGGGCGGCTGAACGACAAGGCCATCGTCTTCGACGGCAAGTCGGCCGGCCTGCAGCTGCCCGAGGGGCTGTTCAGCGGCCTGGGCGACTTCACCTTGTCCCTGTGGGCCAATGCCAATTCGCTGCGCACGGACAGCTGCCTGTTCTTCGCCGGGCACGACGGGTTTTCCTACATGCGCCTCGTGCCCAAGGGCCGCGTGGGGCTGCAGTTCGCCATCACCGGCGCGGGGTTCAACGACGAGCAGAACCTGGTCGCGCCGTGGTTCATGCCCATTCGCCGCTGGGTCCATCTGGCCGTCACGCTCAAGGGCACCACGGGCCGGCTCTATGTCGACGGCGCAGAGGTGGCGCAGTCCGACGCCATGCTGCTGTCGCCGCGCCAGGTCGGCGACCAGGTGGCCTTCCTCGGGCGCGACTGGGGCCATGCGTCATTCAACGGCCGCATCCAGGGCTTCCGCATCGAGGCGGGGGCCTTGAGCGCCGCCGAGGTCGCGGCGCTGGCGAAGTAGCGGTCGGCGAGGGCGCACCGGCGCGCTGTGCGCGTGCCGTGCGCCTCATTCCCGCAGTGATCACCGGCGCCGGTACCCGGCCCGGCAGGGCAGCTGCCGGGCGG
This sequence comes from Pelomonas sp. Root1217, assembly GCF_001425705.1. Lineage (GTDB taxonomy): Bacteria > Pseudomonadota > Gammaproteobacteria > Burkholderiales > Burkholderiaceae_C > Pelomonas. The sequence goes on from NZ_LMDC01000001.1 coordinate 789,126, forward strand.
CTGGCTAGCGACAGGTCACTGCCGACAGCCGGCTCTAGACGCTGGCATTTGATCTATGTCAAACCGCGTCACGGCGGCGTTTCTAGAATTTGATGCATAGAAAATGCATCTTTAGAGGCGCTCATGTCAGTCCCTTCCCTTCAATTCGACTCTCGTGGATTCGCGATGAGTGACCGCGCCCCAGCAATCGTCGCCAAGCTTGACGTCCTGGCCGCCAACGAAACGCTGGAGCTGTTGATGGACGGGGAGCCCGGTTCGCTGGAGGCCCTGCTCAACGTTCACAGACCGGGCCTGTTCAGCTGGCAGAGCGTCGAGCGCGGCCCGGACTTATGGCGAGCGAGGGTCACGAGGCTTGGCTCTGCGCGTGGCACGTGCTGCGGCGCTTGTGGCGGCGCCTGACGATCAACTGTTCCTGGCGTTCCAAGGAAATCAACATGAAATCCCGTAGCAATCTCTGGCGCTGGCTGGGGCTCATCTTCGTGCTGTCGTTCGGCGCCCTGGGCTATCTCGGCTGGCAGATCTATCTTTCCGCCCCACCCATCCCGAACCGGGTGGTCAGCGCCGACGGCGAGCTGTTGTTCACCGGCGAGCAGATCCAGCTCGGCCAGCAGGCCTGGCTGTCGGCCGGCGGCCAGCAGCTCGGCACGGTCTGGGGGCATGGCGCCTATGTCGCGCCGGACTGGTCGGCCGACTGGCTGCACCGCGAGGCTGTCGCACTGAAGGCCCGGCGCCTGGCGGAACAGCAGCAAAGCGGCCTGCCGGTCAGCGACGCCCAGCGCGCCGCCGTCGACCAGCTGGTGCGCGAGGAAATGCGCCGCAACACCTACGAAGAGAGCAGCGGCGAGGTGCGCATCACCGCCGCCCGCGCCCAGGCCATCCGCGAGGTCGCTTCGCACTACGAGGGCCTGTTCGGCACCGACCCGGCGCTGGACAAGCTGCGCGACCAGTACGCGATGACGGCCGGCGCGCTGCCCGAAGCCGAGCACCGCAAGGCGCTGGCGGCCTTCTTCTTCTGGTCGGCCTGGGCGGCCGTGACGGATCGCCCCGGGGAGACTGGCCTGTCCTACACCAGCAACTGGCCGCATGAGCCGCTCGTCGGCAACACGATGAGCACGTCGGCCGCGATGTGGTCGATGGTCAGTATCGTGCTGCTGCTGGCCGGCATCGCCGCGATGCTGTGGCTGCACAAGGGCGACGAAGAGCTCGCCGTCGTGCCCAAGGCCGACCCGCTGCTCGGCGCCAAGGCCACAACGTCGATGAAGGCCACACGCAAATACTTCTTCGTCGTCATCGGCCTGATGCTGCTGCAGATCGGCATGGGCGCCATCACGGCCCACTACGCGGTGGAAGGCCAGGCTTTCTTCGGCATCCCGCTGGCGCAGATCCTGCCGTACACCGTCACCCGCACCATCCACACGCAGATCGGCATCTTCTGGATCGCCACCGCCTGGCTGGCCACCGGCCTGTACGTCGCGCCGCTGCTGTCGGGCGCCGAACCCAAGTTGCAGAAGCTCGGTGTGGACGCGCTGTTCTGGGCGCTCATCGTCGTCGTACTCGGCTCGACGATCACCGGCTGGCTTGGCACGCTGCAGCACCGCGGGTTCGATTTCAGCTTCTGGTTCGGCAACCAGGGCCTGGAGTTCACGAGCATGGGCCGCTTCTGGCAGATCCTGCTCTTCGTCGGCCTGCTGTTCTGGGTCTTCCTGCTCGGCCGTGCGCTGTGGCCGGCGCTCAAGCGGCCTTCGGAAACCCGGGGCCTCATCGCCATGGTCTTCCTGTCGGCGACCTGCATCGGCGGTTTCTACGCGAGCTCGCTGACCTGGGGCCAGCACACCCACTACTCGATGGTCGAGTACTGGCGCTGGTGGCTGGTGCACCTGTGGGTGGAGGGCTTCTTCGAGGTCTTCGCCACCGCCGTGGTCGCACTGATCTTCACCAACCTGGGCCTGGTGCGTGCGGCCTCCGCCAACCGCGCCATCGTCGCCGAGACCATCGTCTTCCTGTTCGGCGGCATCCTGGGCACGCTGCACCATCTGTACTGGACGGGCACGCCCACGTCGGTCATCGCAGTCGGCTCGGTGTTCTCCGCGCTGGAAGTGGTGCCGCTGACGCTGATCGGCCTGGAAGCGCTGCAGACCTATCGCCGCGCCAAGGGCGTGGCCTGGCTGGGCGCCTACAGGTGGGTGATCCTGAGCTTCGTCGCCGTGGGCTTCTGGAACACGGTGGGCGCCGGCCTGCTGGGCTTCGCCATCAACCCGCCTGCGTCGCTGTACTACGTGCAGGGCCTGAACATGACGGCGGCCCACGGCCACGCGGCGCTGTTCGGCGTCTACGGCATGCTGGGCATCGGCCTGATGCTGTTCTGCCTGCGCGGCCTGTTCGATCGTTCACTGCATGCCGACCGCTTCCTCAAGCCCGCCTTCTGGAGCCTGAACATTGGCCTGGCCATGATGGTCTTCCTGTCGCTGCTGCCGGCCGGCATCTACCAGGCCTACCAGAGCATCACCAAGGGCCTGTGGTACGCCCGCTCGCCGGAAGTCATCCACTCGCCCGTGATGGAGACCTTGGTGTGGCTGCGCGTGCCGGGCGACATCGTGTTCGCCGCCGGCAGCGTCTTCCTGGCCGTGTATGCGCTGTACCTGCTGCGCCGCCCCGCGGCGGACCGCCTGCCGGCGGGCGCCGCCCCGGCCCGCGGGCGCTGAAAGGAACGTCGCCATGAGACTCACCGCCTTCACCGACTACAGCCTGCGCGTGCTGATGTTCCTGGCCGCCGAGCCCGACCGGCGCGCCACGGTGGGCGAAATCTGCGCGGCCTTCGACGTGAAGGCCAACCACCTCACCAAGGTCGTGCACCACCTGGCCAAGCGCGGCTGGGTGAGCACCGTGCGCGGCAAGGGCGGTGGGCTCACGCTGGCGAAGCCGGCAGAGCAGATCCGCATCGGCGAGGTTGTGCGCGACACCGAGGGCCAGGCCCTGCCGGCCGAGTGCTTCTCGGCCGAGGCCAGCCATTGCGCCATCGTCAGCCACTGCCGGCTCAAGGGCGTGCTGGGCGAGGCGGTGCAGGCCTTTCACGCCGTGCTGGACCGCTACACGCTGGCCGACATCACGGCCAACCGTCAGCAGTTGGTACAGCTGCTGCACTTCATGGCACCGGCGAGGTCGGCGGCATGACGGGCACGCCCTATCCCTACCAGGGGCCGGAGGAACTTCGGCAACCCATCCTGGCGGCGCTGCGCCGCGTGGTGGACCCCGAGGTGGCGATGTCCATCGTCGACGTTGGCCTGGTCTACGGCGTGACCGTCGAGGCCGAGCGCGTCAAGGTGCTGCTGACCATGACCTCGGCCGCCTGCCCGGTGGTGGACGTCATCGTCGACGACGCCTGCACCGAGCTCGACAAGGTCGTGCCGGTCGACCAGCGCATCCATGTCGAGGTGGTGTGGGAGCCGCCCTGGACGACCGATCGCATGAGCGACCGGGCCAAAGCCTTCATGGGCTGGTAGGGCAGGGGATGCGACCCGCTCCGGGCCTGCTGCCGCGACTGGCCTTCGCGGGCCTCGCGGTGGTGGCTCTGGTGGCCGGCATTGCCGGCGGCCTGGTGCGCGCCGGGGTCGCCGTGCCCGTGGCGAGCGCGGCCGTCGCTGCCCATGCCTTCCTGATGATCTGTGCCTTCATGGGCACCGTCATTGGCATCGAGCGCGCGGTGGCCTTGAAGCATCCGGCAGCCTTTGCCGGCCCGCTCGCCTCGGGCGTCGCAGGCCTGGTGATGCTCTCGGGCGCACCAAGCCTGGCCGCTTGGCTGGCCGCGGGCGCGTCGCTGGCCTTTGTCGGCGTGAACCTGGCCGTGGTCAGGCGGCAGCGGGCCGCGCACACGCTGCTGTTGCTCGCCGGCGCAGTAGCCTGGGCGGCCGGCAGCCTGCTGCACGCGCTCGGCCTGATGGCCGGCGCCGTAGTGCCGCTGTGGTTCTGCTTCCTCGTGTTCACCATCGCCGCCGAGCGGCTGGAGATGACGCGGCTGATGCGCCGCCATGCCGGCGCCGGCCCGGCCTTGCTCGCCATCCTGGCCGCGGTGGCCTGTGGCGCGGTGCTGTCCGGCCTTCTCGCGGACGTCGGCGGCCTGCTGTATGGCTTGTCTTTGGCCGCGCTCGCCGCGTGGCTCGCGGTGTTCGACATCGCCCGCCGCACGGTCCGCGCCGCGGGGCTGAGCCGCTACATGGCCCTGTGCCTGCTCACCGGCTACTTCTGGCTGGCCGTTGCCGGCCTGGCCTGGGCGGGCACGGCGTTGGGCCTGCCGTGGCGGGATGCCGCCCTGCATGGCCTGGCGCTGGGCTTCGTCTTCAGCATGGTGTTCGGTCATGCCCCGGTCATCCTGCCCGCCGTCGCCCGCGTGAAGCTGGCGTTCGGCTGGCCCTTCTATCTGCCGCTGGCGCTGCTGCACGCGTCGCTGGCCGTGCGCCTCTTTGGCGGCTTGTTCGACGCCCGACTGACGGCCACAGGTGCCACCGGCAACGCGCTGGCCATCGCGTCGTTCTTGCTGACGCTGGCCGGAGCAGCCATCGCCTGGCGAGCCCAACGGAAACCAACACATGACGCCCTTGCTGAGAATCGATGAACCCCCGCGAGCCGCGCCCGCGGGCTTTGCGCTGTTCGCGCTGGGCTTTCGGCCCTTCTACCTGCTGGCCAGCGTGTTTGCCGCGCTGTCCGTGCCGCTGTGGGCGTTGCAGTTCTCGGGCCTGCTAGGCCACGCCTATCTGGCCGGCCCGATCTGGCATGCCCACGAGATGCTGTTCGGCTTCACGCTGGCCGTCATCGTCGGCTTCCTGTTCACGGCCGGCCGCAACTGGACCAACCTGCCCACGCCCACGGGCTGGAAGCTCGCCGCGCTGGCCGCGCTGTGGGTGGCTGCCCGCGTGCTGGTGCTGACGCCCTATGCGCTGGCCGCGGCCATCGCCAACGTCGCCTTCCCGCTCGCCGCTGCCATCAGCCTGGCCGTGCCCTTCGTGAAGGCGGGCAGCCGGCGCAACTATTTCTTCATCGGACTGCTCGCGCTGCTGGCGCTCGCCGCCGGCTGCGTGCACCTCGCGCAGTTCAGCGTCGTCGCGGTGCCGGGCTGGCTTGGCATCCAGGTGGCGCTGGACGTGGTGCTCTTCATCCTGGCCGTCATGGGCGGGCGCGTCATCCCGATGTTCACGAACAACGGCGTGCCAGGTGCTGACTCGAGCCGCAACGCGTGGGCCGAAAAGGCGGCGCTTGGCGGCGTGCTGGCCCTGCTGGCTGCCGATGCAGTGGGCTTGCACGGCTGGCCGCTGGCCGTTCTCGCGGCTACCGCGGGTGCCGCCCACGCGTGGCGCTGGGCGCTGTGGCGGCCCTGGCGCACGCTGCGTGCGCCGCTGGTGTGGGTGCTGCACCTGGCCTACCTGTGGGTGCCGGTGCATCTGCTGCTGCGCGCGCTGGCCGAAGCCGGCTGGCTGATGCCGTCGCTGGCCACGCATGCGCTCACCGTGGGCGCCGTCGGCGGCCTCGTCATCGGCATGATGACCCGCACCGCGCGCGGCCACACCGGTCGGCCCTTGAAGGCTGACCGCTTTGAGGTCGCCTGCTATCTGCTGGTCGCCGCTGCCGCCGCCGTGCGCGTGCTTCTGCCCTTGATCGCGCCGTCCCAGATCGTCCACGCGGCCCTGGCCTCGGCGCTGCTGTGGTCGGCGGGCTTCGGCCTGTATGCAGTGCGCTACTGGCCCGTGCTGTCCCGCCCCCGCGTCGATGGCCGCCCCGGCTGAACTCAACGAGAACCAACATGAAACTGCCCGCCTACTTCGACGAAGTTCCTCGCCTAAAGATGCAAGACCCGCTGGCCCGCGTGCTGGGCTGCGCCGAGGACGGCATCCTCGACTACGGCTTCGCCGACGCCGTGCGGCTGACGGGCCATTCCTGCGTGGCCGTCGCGTCGGCCTACTGGCTGACCTGGCTGGCGCTGGAGCAGCTCTACCCGGATGGCCTGCCGCAGCGCGGCGGCATCAAGGTGGAGTTCCGCGACGATGCGCGCTCCGGCGGGACCGGTGTCGTCGCGACGGTGGTGCAGATGCTCACGGGTGCGGCGGGTGGCTCCGGCTTCAAGGGCCTGGGTGGGCGCTTCAGCCGGGCCGGCCTGATCCGCAGCAAGCCCGACCTGGTGCTGGCGCTGCGCTTCACCCGGCTCGACACGCAGGCCGCCGTGGACGTGGGCGTGGACACGACCTCCCTGCCGGGACAGGCGGAACTGGATGTGCTGGTGGCGCTTCTCGCCTCCGGCAAGGCGACGCCTCAGGACGAAAAAGACCTCGGCGAGCTGTGGCAGGCGCGCGTGCGCTCGCTGCTGCTGGAACGCGGGCGCGATCGCACCGTGTTCATGGTCCGGCCGGTGCATCGTCTGGGCGGCGCGGCCGGCCTTCCCCACAGCCCGGAGGCCGCGGAGGCGTTCGCGTGAGCCGGAGGTTCCCGATCCGGCCGGCGAACCCCGGGCGCATCTGCTGGGGCTGCGACCGCTACTGCTCGGCCGATGCGCTGCAATGCGGCAACGGCTCGGTGGCCACGCCGCATCCGAGCGAGCTGTTCGGCGACGACTGGATGAACTGGGGCCTGGACGCCCCTGCGGCCGCGGCCGAACCCGCCGGGCCAGCGGGAACGGTGGCGGAGTGATTCGTCGCCGCGCTTGCGCGAGATCAAGCTCACGCGGGAACGGCCTGCCCAGAATCCGCCGCATGTCCAAAGGCTGGAATCGCGCCCGTCTCGCCACCAAGGTCGGCATCCTCGGAGCCGCCTTGCTGTGCATCGCGCTGGGCTCGATCGGCCTGACGCTGTGGATAGGCTGGCAGCTCGAAGGCGGTGCGGCGGCGGTCAACGAAGCGGGGCGGCTGCGCATGCAGACCTGGCGCCTCGCCCACCAAAGCGTGGGTGCCGGCAGCGATGCCCTGCGCCCGCTCACCCAGGCCTATGACGCCTCCCTGCAGCTGCTGGTGGACGGCGACCCCGCGCGGCCCCTCTTCCTGCCTCGCGATGAGCACACCCTGCAGGCCTGGCGCGGCGTGCGCGAGGGCTGGCAGCAGCTGAAGTCGACCGCGGCCGATGGCCTGCCGGCGCCCACCGGCGCCCAGGCCGAGGCCCAGGTGCAGCGCATCGACGTCCTCGTCGACGCCGTCGAGGCGCGCATGGCAGGCTGGAGCTCGCTGCTGTCCAGCGTGCAGCTGGCGCTCGTCGGCATGGCCATCGCCGCGGCCATGATCTTCCTGTACGCCTCGCACCTCGTCGTGTTCGCGCCGGTGGACCGGCTGCGCCGCGGCCTGCAGGCGCTGGAGCAGGGCGCGCTTGGCGCCCGCGTGGCCGAGGACTCGCAGGACGAGTTCGGCGACCTGGCGCGTGGCTTCAACCGCATGGCGCAGCGTCTCGAAGCCGTCTATCAAGGCATGGCCGACGAAGTGCGCGCCAAGACGGCCGACCTGCGCCTGGAGCAGCAGCGGCTGGCCACGCTGTACGAGGCCACGTCCTTCGCCGCCGGGGCGTCGTCCGTGCGCGACCTGGGTGCCGGCTTCGCCGAACGCATGCGCCGCGCGGCCGGCGCCGATGCCGTGGCGATGCGCTGGCTGGACCCGAGCCAGCAGCGCATGGTGCTGCTGGCTTCGCAGGGCATGCCGCCCGCCATGGCCGAGGCCGAACGCTGCGTGGCGCCCGGCGCCTGCCATTGCGGCAGCCCCGGGCCTCATGCCAAGGTCATTCCGATCACCCGCGAGAGCGATCACAGGTCGCACTGCGCCAAGGCCGGCTTCGTCGCCGTGACGGCGGTGGCGTTGACGGTGCAGGGCCGTGTGATGGGCGAGGTCGACCTGCTGTTTCGCGACCCGCCCCAGCCCACCAAGGCCGACCGCGAGCTGCTGGACAGCCTGGCGAGTCACCTGGCCAGCGCGATGGACAGCTTGCGCAACGAGGCGTTGCAGCGCGAAGCCGCCGTGGCCGAGGAGCGCGGCATGCTGGCCCGCGAGATGCACGATTCCATTGCGCAAAGCCTGGCCTTCATGAAGATCCAGCTGCAGCTGCTGAAGGATGCGCAGCGCGGCGGCAAGCCCGACGCAGCCGTGCGCCTCATCGACGAGCTGGAGCTGGGCCTGAAGGAATGCACGGCCGACGTGCGGGCGCTGCTGATGCACTTCCGCACCCGCACCGATGGCGACGACCTGCTGCCCGCGCTGCAGCAGACGCTGCAGAAGTTCCGCCTGCAAAGCGGCCTGCAGGCCGAGCTGGAAGTGGACGGCCACGGCGCACCGCTGCCGGCCGACGTGCAGGTGCAGCTGCTGCACGTGGTGCAGGAGGCGCTGGCCAATGTGCGCAAGCACGCGCAGGCCAGCCAGGTCCACGTGCGGCTGGCGCACCAGCCGCACTGGCAGATCGACGTGCGCGACGATGGCCGTGGTTTCGACCTGGCCACGGACTCGCCCGACGACAGCCACGTCGGGCTGCGCATCATGCGCGAGCGCGCCGCCAAGGTGGGTGCCGCCGTGGCGCTGGAATCCCAACCCGGGCGAGGCACGCTGGTGCGTGTCTCCCTGCCCGAATACGAGACGGCCAATCCATCATGAATGCCGAACCCATCCGCGTCCTCGTCGTCGATGACCACACGCTATTCCGCCGCGGCCTGATCGCGCTGCTGGCCACGCAGTCGCAGCTGCAGGTCGTTGGCGAGGCCGGCGACGCCGGAGCGGCCGAGCGCCTGGCCGCCGAGCTGCAGCCGCAGGTCATCCTGCTGGACAACCACCTACCCGGCGTCACCGGCGTGCAGGCCCTGCCGGCGCTGAAGGCGGCCGCGCCGGGTGCGCAGGTGCTGATGCTGACGATGAGCGAATCGGAGGCCGACCTCGGTGCCGCGTTGCGAGCCGGCGCCTGCGGCTATTTGCTGAAGACGGCGGACAACCACGAGCTGACCCAGGCCATCGAGCGCGCGGTGCGCGGCGTGTCCAGCTTCAGCGCCGAGATGGCCGGCAAGCTGGCCACGGCCTTCCGCCACGAAGCCGAGGCGGCCTCCACGGCCGCCGCTGCGCCGCCCGATCCGCTGGGCACGCTGTCGCCGCGCGAGCGCGAGATCGTCGACCTGATCGCCCGCGGCGACTCCAACAAGCACATCGCCCGCGAGCTCGGCATTGCCGAGACGACGGTGAAGATCCATGTGCAGCACCTGTTGCGCAAGCTGGACCTGGACTCGCGCGTGCAGGCCGCCGTGCTGGTGACGCAGCAACGCGTGTAGTTCTTTAGGACGAGCCCGCCCGGGCCGCCGTCCTCCCTGCGGGCGGTGCCCTGCTGATCCTCCGGTGAATGGGCAGCGCGCAGGCTGAGCGGGACAGTCTCCTCATGTTCACTGAGGAGGAAACCGCATGACTGCGCCCCCTGTCGACCGCAAGGCCTGGTCGGTGCTGATCGTCAGCACCCTGGCCTTCACCGTCTGCTTCATGGTCTGGATGATGTTCGGCGTCATCGGCATCCCGATCAAGAAGCAGCTCGGCCTGAACGCCACCGAGTTCGGCCTGCTCACGGCCATGCCGGTCCTGACCGGCTCGCTCGTGCGCGTGCCGCTGGGCATTTGGACGGACCGCTACGGCGGCCGCATCGTCATGACCCTGCTGATGCTCGCCACCGTGCCAGCCATCTGGCTGATGGCCTACGCAACGCAGTACTGGCACTTCCTCGTCATCGGCCTGTTCGTCGGCCTAGCGGGCGGCTCGTTCTCCGTCGGCACGCCCTACGTCGCGCGCTGGTTCCCCAAGAGCCGCCAGGGCATGGCCATGGGTGTTTACGGCGCCGGCAACTCGGGCTCGGCGGTCAACAAGTTCGTCGCACCCGTGCTGCTGGTCAGCTTCGGCTGGACCATGGTGCCCCAGGTCTACGCCGCCATCATGGCCGGCACCGTCGTGCTGTTCTGGCTGTTCAGCAGCAGCGACCCGGCCCACCTGGTCACCAGCAACGTGAGTTTTCGGGACCAGCTCAAGGCCCTGAAGGACCCAAGGGTGCTGAAGTACTGCCAGTACTACAGCATCGTGTTCGGCGGCTACGTGGCGCTGGCGCTGTGGATGGTGCAGTACTACGTCGGCGAGTTCAGCCTGGACATCCGCGTGGCCGCGCTGCTGGCGGCCTGCTTCAGCCTGCCGGGCGGCGTGTTGCGTGCCATCGGCGGCCTGCTGTCGGACAAGTACGGTGCCCACAAGGTCACCTGGTGGGTGATGTGGGTGAGCTGGATCTGCCTGTTCCTGCTGAGCTACCCGCAGACCGACTTCACGATCGTGACGCTGGCCGGCGCCAAGACCTTCCACATCGGCCTGAACGTCTACGCCTTCACCGGGCTGCTGGCCGTGCTGGGCGTGGCCTGGGCCTTCGGCAAGGCCTCGGTCTTCAAGTACATCAGTGATGACTACCCGGAAAACATCGGCGCCATCAGCGGCATCGTAGGCCTGGCTGGCGGCCTGGGCGGCTTCGTGCTGCCCATCCTGTTCGGCGCGCTGCTGGACCTGACCGGCATCCGCTCCAGCGCCTTCATGCTGATGTACGGCGTCGTCTGGGTCTCGCTGATCTGGATGTACTGGACCGAGGTGCGCCGCACCGAAGTCATGGGCCGCAACGCGCCCGAATTCCACCTCGCCGGCTGACCGGCACAAGGACTCCATCATGAGCAAGAACCCGAGTGCCGCCGTTGCGACAAGCGGTGCCGACATCGCGGACTGGCGCCCCGAGGACGACGCCTTCTGGGAGAGCACCGGCAAGCGCATCGCCTACCGCAACCTGTGGATCTCCATCCCGGCCCTGCTGTGCGGCTTCGCCGTCTGGGGCATGTGGGGCATCATCGCCGTGCAGATGCTCAACCTGGGCTTCCCGTTCAGCCAGGCCGAGCTCTTCACGCTGACGGCCATCGCCGGCATCTCGGGCGCCACGATGCGCATCCCAGCCTCCTTCCTGATCCGCATGGCCGGCGGGCGCAACACCATCTTCCTCACCACAGCCATGCTGCTGGCGCCGGCCATCGGCACCGGCATGGCCTTGCAGCACAAGGACTGGCCGCTGTGGGCCTTCCAGCTGATGGCGCTGTGGTCGGGCGTGGGCGGCGGTAATTTCGCCAGCTCGATGTCCAACATCAACACCTTCTTCCCCAAGCGCCTGCAGGGCACGGCCCTGGGCCTGAACGCGGGCCTGGGCAACTTCGGCGTGACGACGATGCAGGTCGTCATCCCGCTGGTGATGACGGTCAGTTTCTTCGGCCTGAGCGGCGACTCGATGACGCTGGTGAAGGCCAGCGGCTGGATCTTCGGCAAGATCCCCGCCGGCACGCAGACCTGGATCCAGAACGCCGGCTTCGCCTGGCTGCTGTCACTCGTGCCGCTGTCCGTCCTGTGCTGGTTCGGCATGAACAACCTGAAGACGGTGACGCCCAACGCCGGCCATCCGGTGGTCGCCTTCCTGAAGATCACCTATCTGTACTCGCTCGCATTCCTGCCGACCATCGGCATGCTCTATCTCTACCTGCCGGCGCCAACGGGCCTGGGCCTGCTCAGCATGTGGGTCGCCATCCCGCTGGACATCATCGCGGCGCTGCTCGTCATGCGCCTGGCGGCCTTCGGCGCGATGAAGGAGAACGTCGCCAAGCAGTTCGCCATCTTCAGCAACAAGCACACCTGGAGCCTCACGGCGCTGTACGTCGTCACTTTCGGCAGCTTCATCGGCTTCTCCATGGCCCTGCCGCTGGCGATCACGGTGATCTTCGGCTTCCAGCACGTGCCTGATCCGAATTCGGCAGCCGGCCTGCTGACCCACACGCTGAAGAACCCGAACGCCCCGTCTGCGCTGACCTACGCCTGGATCGGACCCTTCGTCGGCGCCGCGGTGCGGCCCGTCGGCGGCTGGATCTCTGACAAGGTCGGCGGCTCCATCGTCACGCAGGTCATCTCTGCGGTCATGGTGTTCGCGTCCGCCGCGGTCGGCTATGTCATGCAGCAGGCCTACGGCTCAGCCACGCCGGAGCAGTTCTTCCCGGCCTTCATGGGCCTGATGGTGCTGCTGTTCGCGGCCAGCGGCGTCGGCAACGGCTCGACCTTCCGCTCGGTGGGCGTCATCTTCGACCGAACCCAGGCCGGCCCAGTGCTCGGCTGGACGTCGGCCGTCGCGGCCTACGGCGCCTTCGTCGCGCCGGTGCTGATCGGCGAGCAAATCAAGGCCGGCACGCCGCAGTTCGCCTTCTACGGCTTCGCGGCCTTCTACGCCGTCTGCCTGGTGCTGAACTGGTGGTTCTATCTGCGCCGTGGCGCGGAGATCAAGAACCCCTGAGGCGAGCCAAAGGCCGCTCATAAAGGCCCGGAGGCATCGCCTTCGGGCCTTCTTGCTTCTCAGGCCTGGCGCGCGCGCCTCGTCCGAAAGAACGATGCCTTCACTTGCCCGCCTCCTCCTTCCGCGCCGGTCCACCCCGACCGGCGGTGGATGGGCAGAGAAGCCCCCGCCGCGGAGCATGACCATCGTGCCAAAGACCCTCTCACTTCCACTGCGCTGGAATCCGGAAGACCCGGATTTCTGGACCGGCCATGGCCGGGCGGTGGCGCTGCGCAATCTCTGGGTTGCCATCCCGGCGCTGGCGCTGTCGTTCGCGGTGTGGATGCTGTGGTCGGTGCTCGTCGTGCACCTGCCGGCGGCGGGTTTCCGTTACAGCACCAACCAGCTGTTCTGGCTGAGCGCGTTGCCGGCCCTGTGCGGCGCCACGCTGCGTATCTTCTATGGCTTCGCCGTGCCCTGGGTCGGTGGGCGGCGCTGGACGGCCTTGTCCACCGCCAGCCTGCTGTTGCCGGCTGGTGGCATCGCGCTGGCGGTGCAGGACCCTGCCACGCCCTACGAATGGATGGTGGTGCTGTCCCTGCTGTGCGGCCTGGGCGGCGCCAACTTCGCTAGCGGCATGGCCCACATCAGCGCCTGCTTCCCGGTGCGCGAGCAGGGCAGGGCGCTGGGCCTGGGCGCCGGCTTCGCCCACCTGGGCGTCGGCCTCGTGCAATGGGCCGTGCCGGTGGTCATTACGCTGGACCTCTTCGGCCTGCCCGCTCAATCGGGCGGCCTGTGGCTGGCCAATGCCGGCCTGGTGTGGTTGCCGCTGATCGCGCTCGCCAGCATGGCGGCCTGGTTCGGCATGGACGACCTGCCCTCGGCCGGTGTTGGCATGGCCGAGCAGGCCCAGCTCTTCACGCACCGCCACAGCTGGCTGATGAGCTGGCTCTACCTGGGCAGCTTCGGCAGCTTCATCGGCTTCGCGGCGGCCGGCCCGCTGCTGTTGCGCAGCCAGTTCCCCGGCTTCGAGGGCGCGCAGTACCTGGTGTGGCTGGGTCCGTTGCTGGGCGCGCTGGCGCGGCCGCTGGGCGGCTGGGTGGCCGACGACTTCGGCGGCGCGCGCGTCAGCCTGGCCTGCTTCGGCGGCCTGGCGCTGGGCGTCGTCGGCGTGCTGGCCAGCCTGGGCGGCGGCGGGAGCGCGTGGCTGTTCGCCGCCAGCTTCGTGCTGCTCTTCGTCGCCGCCGGTATCGCCAACGGCAGCACCTTCCGCATGGTGCCGCTGGGCTTCGTGCGCGAGGCGCAGCAAAGCCGACGTACCTTGCCCGAAGCGCAGGCCCAGGGCGCCGCGGCACTCGGCCTGTGCTCAGCCGTCGGTGCCTACGGCGGCTTCTTCATTCCCAAGAGCTTCGGCAGCGCCATCACGCTGGCCGGCGGCCCCGAGGCCGCGCTCTATTGCTTCCTGGCGTTCTACCTGAGCTGCATGGCCATCTGCTGGTGGTTCTACGGCCGTCGCCACGCCCCCCTGTCCTGCTAACGGAGAAATCAATGTCCCATTTCCTGGATCGACTGACCGCCTTCCAGCTGCCCAAGGAGGTCTTCGCCGGTGGCCACGGCGTGAGTACCGGCGAGGACCGCACCTGGGAGGACGCCTACCGCAACCGCTGGGCGCACGACAAGATCGTGCGCAGCACGCATGGTGTGAACTGCACCGGCTCCTGCTCGTGGAAGATCTACGTCAAGGGTGGCATCGTCACCTGGGAGACCCAGCAGACCGATTACCCGCGCACGCGCCCCGAGCTGCCCAACCACGAGCCGCGCGGCTGCGCCCGCGGCGCCAGCTACAGCTGGTACCTCTACAGCGCCAACCGCGTGAAATACCCGATGGTGCGGGGCCGCCTGCTCAAGCGCTGGCGTGAGGCGCTGGCGGTCTCCAAGAGCCCTGTCGATGCCTGGGCGCTGATCCAGAGCGACGAGAGCGCACGGCGCGACTACCAGCAGCTGCGCGGCATGGGCGGCTTCGTGCGCTCCACCTGGGACGAGGTCAACGAGCTGATCGCTGCGGCCAACGTCTACACGATCAAGCAGCACGGCCCGGACCGCGTCATCGGCTTCTCGCCCATCCCGGCGATGTCCATGGTGAGCTACGCAGCGGGCAGCCGGTATCTGAGCCTGATCGGTGGCGTCTGCATGAGCTTCTACGACTGGTACTGCGACCTGCCGCCGGCCAGCCCGCAGGTCTGGGGCGAGCAGACTGACGTGCCCGAGTCGGCCGATTGGTACAACAGCAACTACATCATTGCCTGGGGCAGCAACGTGCCGCAGACGCGCACGCCGGACGCCCACTTCTTCACCGAGGTGCGCTACAAGGGCGCGAAGACGGTGGCGGTGACGCCCGACTACTCCGAGGTCGCCAAGCTGGCCGACCTGTGGCTGCATCCCAAGCAGGGCACCGATGCAGCACTCGCGATGGCCATGGGCCACGTCGCGCTCAACGAGTTCTATTTCAAGCAGCGCAGCCCCTACTTCGACGACTACGCGCGCCGCTACACCGACCTGCCGCTGCTCGTCATGCTGGAAGAGCAGACCCTGCCCGACGGCCGCAAGACCCGCGTGCCCGGCCGCTACCTGCGCGCCAGCGACCTGGCCGGCCAGATGGGCCAGAGCAACAACCCCGAGTGGAAGACGCTGGCCTATGACGCCACTGGCCGCCTCGTGCTGCCCCATGGCTCCATCGGTTTCCGCTGGGGTTCCGAGGGCCGCGACGACACCGGCAAGTGGAACCTGGAGGCCAAGGAGGCCGAGGGCGGCGGTGACGTCAAGCTCAAGCTGTCCCTCGTGGAGGACGGGGCGCAGGCGCACGAGATCGTCGATGTGGCCTTTCCCTACTTCGCCGGCAGCGCCAGCCAGCACTTCACGCCCAACCCGCAGCAGGACGGCGTCAGCCACTGCGCCCGCGTGCCAGCCACCACGCTGAAGACGCAGGACGGCGAGGTGCTCGTCGCCACAGTCTTCGACCTGCAGGCCGCGCAGTACGGCATCGACCGCGGCTTCGGCTCGGGTGCCGCGAGCTACGACGACAACGCCCCCTACACGCCCGCCTGGCAGGAGGCCATCACCGGCGTGCCGCGCGCGCAGGTCATCCGCGTGGGGCGCGAGTTCGCCGAGAACGCGCACAAGACCAAGGGCAAGTCGATGATCATCATCGGCGCCGCGATGAACCACTGGTACCACTGCGACATGAACTATCGCGGTGTCATCAACCTCTTGATGATGTGCGGCTGCATCGGCCAGAGCGGTGGCGGCTGGGCGCATTACGTGGGCCAGGAGAAGCTGCGCCCGCAGACCGGCTGGGTGCCGCTGGCCTTCGCCACCGACTGGGTGCGCCCGCCGCGCCAGATGAACAGCACCAGCTTCTTCTACGCCCACAGCGACCAGTGGCGCTACGAGAAGCTGGACGTGGACGAAGTCCTGTCGCCACTGGCGACAGACGCCCAGCGTGCCGAGTTCGCCGGCAGCCTCATCGACTGCAATGTGCGCGCCGAGCGCATGGGCTGGCTGCCCAGCGCGCCGCAGCTCAAGACCAACCCGATGCAGGTGGTGAAGGATGCCGCTGCCGCCGGCATGGAGCCCAAGGACTACGTCGTGCGCGGCCTGCGCGACGGCTCGCTGCAGATGAGCTGCGAGGACCCCGACGCGCCGCAGAACTGGCCGCGCAACATGTTCGTCTGGCGCTCCAACCTGCTGGGCTCCAGCGGCAAGGGCCACGAGTATTTCTGCAAGCACCTGCTCGGCACCGAGAACGGCGTGCAGGGCAAGGACCTCGGCGTGGACGACGCCAAGCCCAACGAGGTGCGTTGGCATGCCCAGGCGCCGCAGGGCAAGCTGGACCTGCTCGTGACGCTGGACTTCCGCATGAGCACGACCTGCTTGTACTCGGACATCGTGCTGCCCACGGCCAGCTGGTACGAGAAGAACGACCTCAATACCAGCGACATGCACCCCTTCATCCACCCGCTGTCCGCGGCGGTGGACCCGGTCTGGCAGTCGCGCAGTGACTGGGAGATCTACAAGGGCTTCGCCAAGGCCTTCAGCAAGGTCTGCATCGGCCACCTGGGCGTGGAGAAGGAAGTCGTGCTGTCGCCGCTGATGCATGACACGCCGGCCGAGCTCGCCCAGCCCTTCGGTGTGAAGGACTGGAAGAAGGGCGAGTGCGACCTCATCCCCGGCAAGACGGCGCCCACCATCGCCGTCGTCGAGCGCGACTACCCGGCCACGTTTGAGCGCTTCACGGCGCTCGGCCCGCTGATGGAGAAGCTGGGCAACGGCGGCAAGGGCATTGGCTGGGACACCAAGACGGAGGTGGCCCAGCTCGCCGAGCTCAACGGCGTGAACGCCGAAGGCCGCGCCCGCATCGTCAGCGACATCGACGCCTGCGAGGTCATCCTGCAACTCGCGCCCGAGACCAACGGCCACGTCGCCGTGAAGGCCTGGGAAGCGCAAGGCCGGGCGACTGGACGCGAGCACGCCCACCTGGCCCTGCACCGCGAGGACGAGAAGATCCGCTACCGCGATATCCAGGCGCAGCCGCGCAAGATCATCAGCTCACCGACCTGGAGCGGGCTGGAGAGCGAGAAGGTCTCCTACAACGCCGGCTACACCAACGTGCATGAACTGATTCCATGGCGCACGCTGACCGGCCGCCAGCAGTTCTACCAGGACCACGCCTGGATGCGCGCCTTCGGCGAGGGCTTCAGCAGCTACCGCCCGCCGGTGGACCTGAAGGCCACGGGCGGCATCCACGGCATCAAGCCCAACGGCAATGTCGAGATCGTGCTGAACTTCATTACGCCGCACCAGAAGTGGGGCATCCACAGCACCTACAGCGACAACCTGCTGATGCTGACGCTCAACCGCGGCGGTCCCGTCATCTGGCTCAGCGAGGACGACGCGAAAAGCGCCGGCATCGAAGACAACGACTGGGTGGAGCTGTTCAACATCAACGGCGCCATCGCGGCCCGTGCGGTGGTGAGCCAGCGCGTGAACCCCGGCATGACGCTGATGTACCACGCGCAGGAAAAGATCATCAACACGCCCGGCAGCGAGATCACCGGCGTGCGTGGGGGCATCCACAACTCGGTGACGCGCATCGTCACCAAGCCCACCCACATGATCGGCGGCTACGCCCAGTACAGCTACGGCTTCAACTACTACGGAACCATCGGCACCAACCGCGACGAGTTCGTCGTGGTGCGCAAGATGAAAAAGGTGGACTGGCTCGACACGCCCCGCGACGACCACCTCGCCCCCGCCTTCCAGGCGCAAGGCGAAAACCCCTGAAACGCGAGGAGCAATCAAATGAAGATTCGCGCACAGATCGGCATGGTCCTGAACCTGGACAAGTGCATCGGCTGCCACACCTGCTCGGTGACCTGCAAGAACGTCTGGACCAGCCGCCCCGGCGTCGAGTACGCCTGGTTCAACAACGTGGAGACCAAGCCCGGCATCGGCTATCCCAAGGAGTGGGAGAACCAGGACAAGTGGAACGGCGGCTGGATCCGCAAGCCCGACGGCAAGCTGGAGCCGCGGCAGGGCGGCAAGTGGAAGCTGCTGATGAAGATCTTCGCCAACCCCAACCTGCCGGAGATCGACGACTACTACGAACCCTTCACCTTCGACTACGACCACCTGCAGTCGGCCCCCGAGATGAAGCATGCGCCCACGGCCCGCCCGCGCAGCCTCATCACCGGCCAGCGCATGGAGAAGATCGAATGGGGCCCGAACTGGGAGGAGATCCTCGGCGGCGAGTTCAGCAAGCGCAGCAAGGACAAGAACTTCGACGACATCCAGAAGGACATCTACGGCCAGTTCGAGAACACCTTCATGATGTACCTGCCGCGGCTGTGCGAGCACTGCCTGAACCCGGCGTGCGTGGCGAGCTGCCCGTCGGGCTCGATCTACAAGCGCGAGGAAGACGGCATCGTGCTGATCGACCAGGACAAGTGCCGCGGCTGGCGCATGTGCGTATCGGGCTGCCCCTACAAGAAGATCTACTACAACTGGAAGAGCGGCAAGGCCGAGAAGTGCATCTTCTGCTACCCGCGCATCGAAGCGGGCCAGCCCACGGTCTGCTCTGAAACCTGCGTCGGCCGCATCCGGTATCTCGGCGTGCTGCTGTACGACGCCGACCGCATCCTCGAGGCCGCCGCCACGCCCAACGACAAGGACCTCTACCAGGCCCAGCTCGACCTCTTCCTCGACCCCTTCGACCCCGCTGTCATCGAGCAGGCGCGGCTGGACGGCATCCCGGAGAACTGGCTGGAAGCGGCGCGCAACAGCCCCGTCTACAAGATGGCCGTGGACTGGAAGGTGGCCCTGCCGCTGCACCCCGAGTACCGCACGCTGCCCATGGTCTGGTACGTGCCGCCGCTGTCGCCCATCAGCGCGGCGGCCAACGCCGGCCAGCTGGGCGAGGTGGGCGAGCTGCCCGACGTGAAGCAGCTGCGCATCCCCGTGCAGTACCTCGCCAACCTGCTGACCGCGGGCGACACGGTGCCCGTCGTCGGCGCGCTGGAGCGCATGCTGGCCATGCGCGCCTACCAGCGCGGCGTGCACGTGGATGGGGTGAAGAACCTGGCCGTGCTCGACCAGGCCGGCCTCTCCGAAGCCCAGGTGCAGGACATGTACCGCGTGATGGCCATCGCCAACTACGAGGACCGCTTCGTCATTCCGACGACGCACCGCGAGTACGCCGAGAACGCCTTCAACGTGCGCGGCGGCTGCGGCTTCAGCTTCGGCAACGGCTGCTCCGAGGGCGTCACCGAGACCAGTCTCTTCGGCTCGGAGAAGAAGCGAACCATCCCCATCAAGGCAACGATCTGAGGGCCGCCATGTTCAACAAGCTGACACCCGCCCCCCTGAGCCTGCGCGTGCTCGCCGCGCTGCTGCGCTACCCCGACGCGGATTTCCGCGCCGCCGTGCCCGAGCTTCAGCAGGCGCTGCGCGCCGAGGCCGCGCTGCCTGCTGCGCGCATCGACGAGCTGTGCGCGCTGCTGGAGCATTTGCATCGCGATGACCCCTTCGCGGTCGAGGCCGACTTCGTCGACCTCTTCGACCGTGGCCGCGGCACGGCGCTGCACCTGTTCGAGCACATCCACGGCGACTCGCGCGAGCGTGGCCCGGCCATGGTCGACCTGCAGCAGACCTACGAGCGTGCGGGCCTCTACCTCGCGCCCGGCGAGCTGCCCGACCACCTGGCCGTGGTGCTGGAGTACGCCAGCACCCAGCCCGTCCGCGAGGCCCGCGACTTTCTCGCTGAGATCGCCCACATCACGCGGGCCATCTTCAGCGCGCTCAAGCGCCGCCAGAGTCCTTATGCCAGCGTGCTGGCCGCCACGCTGGAGCTGGCCGGCGAGCGCGCCGAGCGCGTGGAGATCCCGCCCGAGCCCGAGCTCGACGAAGACTGGGCCGAGCCCGAGGCCTTCGGCGGCTGCTCGTCGGCCGGCCAGTCGCGGCCCGAGCAGCCGCAGCCCATCCACATCGTGCGCAAGCCCAGTGCGCAGCAACCGGGAGCCCAGGCATGAACGCCATTCACAACTTCCTGTTCGTCGTCTACCCCTACATCTGCCTAGCCGTCTTCCTGATGGGCAGCCTGGCGCGATTCGACCGCGACCAGTACACCTGGAAGAGCGACAGCTCCCAGCTGCTGCGCAGCCGCGGCATGAAATGGGGCAGCAACCTCTTCCACGCCGGCATCCTGTTTCTCTTCGTCGGACACACGGTGGGCATGCTGACGCCGCACGCCGTCTACGAGCACTTCATCAGCCCTGCAACTAAGCAGATGCTGGCCATCGTCGCCGGCGGCGTGGCGGGCACGTTCTGCTTCATCGGCCTGAGCATGCTGATCTGGCGCCGCATGACCGACCCACGCATCCGCCTCACCAGCCATCGCACGGACCTCGCCATCCTGTGGATCCTGTGGGTGCAGCTCAGCTTGGGCCTCATCACGCTGCCGTTCTCGCTGGCGCACGCCGACGGCACGGTCATGCTGGTGCTGAGCGACTGGGCGCAGCGCATCGTCACCTTCAACCCCGACGCGAGCGGCCTCGTGGCGCTGGCCTGGCCCTACAAGGTCCACATGGTGCTGGGCATGACGATCTTCCTGCTGTTCCCGTTCAGCCGCCTGGTGCATGTGTGGAGCGGCCTGGCCTCGGTGTTCTACGTCTTCCGCCCCTACCAGGTCGTGCGTTCGCGCCGCCTGAACCTGCCGAAGTGAGGTCCACCATGGCTCATGTGAACCACATCGAGATCGCCGCCGTCGAAGAGGCGCTGGACGAGGCCGCGCTGCGCCAGCGCGCCTGCACGGAGCTGCTGCGCCAGCGCGCCATCGCGCTGGGCCTGCTGGCCGCCGACGACCCCGCGCCGCGCGAGGGTGCGGTCAGCGAGGCAGCCAGCCAGGCCATCGAGGCGCTGATCGCCCAGGAGCTGGCCGGCCCCGAGCCGGACGAGACGGCCTGCCGGCGCCACTACGAGGCCAACGCACGGCACTACGCCCAGGGCGAGCGCGTGCAGGTGCGGCACATCCTGTTCGCCGTCACGCCGGGCGTGGACGTGGGCCTGCTGCGCCAGCGCGCCGAAGGCCACCTGATCCAGCTGCGCGCCAGCGAGGCCGCCGCCTTCACCGAGGCCGCGAAGACGCTGTCCAACTGCCCGAGCGGCGCCGAGGGCGGGGTTCTCGGCTGGCTGACCGCGGACGACTGCGCGCCCGAGTTCGCCAAGGAGCTGTTCGGACGCAGCGAGATCGGCGTGCTGCCGCAGCTGCTGCACAGCCGCTTCGGCCTGCACATCGCCGCCATCGACGCGCGCGAGCCGGGCCGGTTGCCGGCCTTCGAGCAGGTGCGCGAGGCCGTGGCGCAGCGCATGCGCCAGCTGCATCAGATCAGCGCGCTGCGCCAGTATCTGCAGACGCTGGCTGGCGAAGCGCGCCTGCAAGGCGTGGAACTACAGCAGGCGAGTTCACCGTTGGTGCAGTGATGCCCGACGAGCTGCTCGAACGCCTGCGCCGCTTCCAGACGGACGCCTTCCCGCAGCAGCGCTCGCTGTTCCGGCATCTCGTCGATGACGGCCAGCATCCGCTCACGCTGTTCATCGGCTGCTCGGATTCCCGCCTCGTGCCCTATCTGCTGACCGGCGCCGGCCCCGGCGAGCTTTTCCTGGTGCGCAACGTCGGCGCCTTCGTGCCGCCGTATGACCAGAGCCAGGGCTTCCACGGCACGGCGGCGGCCATTGAGTACGCGGTGCTTAACTTGCAGGTGCGCCGCGTCATCGTCTGCGGCCACAGCCACTGCGGCGCCATCCGCGCGCTCTACGGCGAGGTGGCGCCCGCCGCCCAGAACCTCGCCCGCTGGCTGGACCTGGGCCGTGAGGCCGCGCTGCCGGTGGCCGAGCCCGGCCCCGAGGTGATGCGCCGCACCGAGCAGCGCGCCATCGTTTTGCAGCTGGAGCGGCTGATGGACTACCCGATGGTGCGCGAGCGCGTCGAGGCGAGGGCGCTGACGCTGCACGGCTGGCACTACGTCATCGAGGACGGTGAGGTGCACGTCTTCGACGTGGCCGTCGGCGCCTTCGTGCCGGCCTCTCGCGCCGACAACGCCGGCACAGGGCCCTATTTGCTCAGCAGCGAGGAAGACGGGCTGGACGCCAGCGGCGTGCCGCTGGCTTAGGTCAGTCGATCAGGACCACATCGCCAGCGGGATTGAACGGCAGCAACCCGCCGAACTCACCAGTCTCCACGCGCTTGGTCAGCAGCTCCAACATGCGCTGGATCTCGCTCGTGGTCGTGCGGCCGGCCAGGGCGGCGGTGAACATCAGCTGCCAGGCCGGGCCGGCATGGCGCGCCTCGGCGGCCAGCGTCGCGAAGTCCTGCAACTCGGCCGGGTCCTTGTCCACGCACATCAGCGGGCGCAGCACGCCGCCTTCTCCGGCGGCATGGGCGGCGCGCTGCTCGGGCGTTGCGTCGGGTTCGCATTCGGCCGTGGTGAAAACCATCAGCAGCCGTTGCGGCTCGGGCTGGGCACGGGCCATGGCCAGCAGGTCGTTGAAATGCTCGATGTTCATGGCCGACACCGTAACGCGCTGCCGCAGCGGCGTGCGCGGCGGGCGAACGAGGGCGCCATCGCCCGAAAGGAGTAGGTCGCCGCCGCCCTCGTCATGCCACGGCCGGATGCGCTGGGCCGGGGCCGCTGCCCAGAATGCCGGCATGGATGCAAGGACCGCCCCTTTGCTATGGATGCCCCGCGTAGCGCCCCTGGCAGTGCCGTTGGAGGGCCAACTGCGCGACCGCCGCCAACGCCCCTGGCGCGACCTGCGCATTTCGCTGACCGACCGCTGCAATTTCCGCTGCAGCTATTGCATGCCGCGCAGCCGCTTCGGCCCCGGCCACCGCTTCCAGCCGCAGGCGCAGCTGCTGAACTTCGAGGAGATCACCCAGGTCGCCCGCGAGGCTCTGGCGTTGGGCGTACGCACGCTGCGCCTGACCGGCGGCGAGCCGCTGCTGCGCCGCGATCTGGCCGGGCTTGTTCGCCAGTTGGCCGCGCTGCGCACGCTGGATGGCACGCCGCCCGACCTGGCGCTGACGACCAACGGCAGCCTGCTGGCCGGCCAGGCGGCGACGCTGCGCGACGCCGGCCTGAATCGCCTCACGGTCAGCCTGGACGCGCTGGACGACGCCGTCTTCCAGCGCATGAACGACGTCGGCTTCCCCGTGGCCGAGGTGCTGCGCGGGCTGGCAGCGGCACAGCGCGCGGGCTTCGAGCGCATCAAGGTCAACATGGTGGTGCGCCGTGGCGTCAACGACGGCGAGGCGCTGCCGCTGGCCGGGCACTTCCGCGAGCACTTTGGCTCAAGCGTGGTGCTGCGCTTCATCGAGTTCATGGACGCCGGTTGCCACAACGGCTGGAAGATGGACGAGGTGCTGCCCAGCGACGAACTGCGCGCGCGCGTCGCCGCCCGCTGGCCGCTGCTGCCCCTGCCCGCCACGCGCGGCGGCGAGACGGCCCAGCGCTGGCGCTACGCCGACGGCGCGGGCGAGATCGGCTTCATCAGCAGCGTCAGCCACGCCTTCTGCGGCGACTGCACGCGCGCCCGGCTGACGGCGGACGGCCGCCTCTTCACCTGCCTGTTCGCGCCCCAGGGCCACGACCTGCGCCCGCTGCTGCGCGCTTCCCGGGGCGGCGAGACCGAGCTGCGGGAGCACCTGGCGGGCATCTGGGCGCAGCGCGGCGACGCCTACTCCGAGCAGCGCGAACGGCTGCGCCTTCTTCAGCCCGAGCGCACCGACATGCATGTGTTGGGCGGCTGACGAATCCACCAGACCTTGCACCAGATCAAAGCGGTGCGAGGCGCTTTCGCCCAGCATCGCCCCTTTCGCCCTTCATCCGCCAAGCCATGACCACTTCCTCGCTGTTCGACCGTTTAGCCACGGCTGGCCTCCGACCCCTGCAGATCCGTGGCCGACAGTTGCTGCCCATCGTGCAGGGCGGCATGGGTGTGGGCATCTCTGCCCACCGGCTGGCCGGCAGCGTCGCCGCCCAGGGCGCCTGGGGCACCATCGCCTCGGTGGACCTGCGCCGCCACCACCCCGACCTGATGGCCCGCAGCGAAGGCATGCGCGATAGCGACGAGAACAAGAAGACCGTCATCCAGCAGGCCAACCAGGAGGCGCTGGCGCGCGAGATCCGCCAGGCCCGCGAGATTGCCGGCGGGCGCGGCGTGCTGGCCGTCAACGTGATGCGCGCGGTGAGCGACTACGCGGCCTCGGTACGCACCGCCCTGCAGGAGGGCGTGGACGCGCTGGTGGTGGGTGCCGGCCTGCCGCTGGACCTGCCCGAACTGGCGCAAGACCACCCCGACACGGCGCTGGTGCCCATCCTGAGCGACGCGCGCGGCGTGGCGCTGCTGTGGCGCAAGTGGGAGCGCCGCCAGCGCCTCCCCAGCGCCATCATCATCGAGCACCCGGGCCACGCGGCCGGCCACCTGGGCGCGGCCCGTGTGGCCGACCTGGGCGATGCGCGCTTCGACTTCGAGACCGTGCTGCCCGCGGTGCGCCAGCTGATCCGCGACGCGGGCGTGGAGGGCCAGGTGCCGCTGATCGCCGCCGGCGGCGTGCGCAGCTGCGAGGACATCCAGCGCCTGCAGTCCTTGGGCGCCGACGCCGCCCAACTGGGCACGGCCTTCGTCGCCACCGAGGAGTGCGACGCCCACCCCAACTTCAAGCAGGTGCTGGTGGAGGCGCGTGACGAGGATCTTGTCGAGTTCACCAGCGTGGCCGGCCTGCCCGCCCGCGCGGTGATGACGCCGTGGCTGCGCAAATACCTGAAGGCCGAGGAGCGCCTGCAGGCCGTGGCCCAGCTCAAGCAGCGCTGCACGATGGCCTTCGACTGCCTGGGGCAATGCGGCCTGCGCGACGGCCTCAAGGGCTGGGGCCAGTTCTGCATTGACCAGCGCCTGGGCTCGGCGCTGCGCGGCGAGGTCAACAAGGGCCTGTTCTTCCGCGGCCGCGGCGGGCTGCCCTTCGGCAGCCAGATCACCAGCGTGCGGCAATTGCTGGAGCGCCTGTTGACACCCGGCATCGCCGTTGGAACTCCTGCGTGATGCCGGTGTCCTGGCTTGACCGTTGTCACGGGGAGCTCCTATCCTCGCGCCCCATCCCGCCGGAAGCCCTGCGGCCTTGACGCCCCGAAGGAGCGCTCTCCATGTCCACGCCGCCCGACCAGTTGCCCAAGCAGGGAAGCGGCAAGACCGCCGTGCGCGAGGTGCTGGAATCGGTCGACACCAAGCCCGCGAAGAGCGACCCGGTAGCCACGGCCAAGAGCAAGTACGACGCTGCCAAGCTCAAGCTCGAGCAGGATGATCTGGCCAAGGTGCCCGGCGTGGCGCCGCCCGGCGTGGAGTCGGCGCATGCCGCCGTGCAGAGTGCCCGCAATGGCCTGGTGGCTGACCCGAAGACGCTGCCCGACTGCGCCCGGGCCGTCAAGGCGCTGGACGTGCTGGCCAGGAAGGTGGCCGACTATCTCAAGGCCGAGACCAAGGCCGTGCAGCAGCTGAAAAAGAAATACGACGACGCCAAGGCGGAGATCGACAAGGCGCTCAAGGCCCTGCCAGCGACGGCGCCGACCGGATTGGCGGCTGCATTCGATGCGGTCACCCAGGCCCAGGCCAAGCTGCCTGCCGATCCCAAGACCATCACGGCCTATGTCGACGCCATCAAGGCCTTGCCGGCATTCAAGACCGCCGTGGCCGACTACGCCAAGGCAGTGGCGCGCAAGGCCAATGTCGACAGCGGCACGGCAAAGTTCGGCTCGACGGGCACCGAGCTGAGCAAGCTCAAGGGCTCCGCCAAGCTCAACGGCGAGCAAAAGCGCATCCTCGACCAGGCGCTGAAGGACCAGCTCGGCAAGACCGACAAGGCGATGTCTGACAGCGAGCTGAAGAAGTTTGCCCAGACCGTGGTCGACAAGACCAACCAGCTGGCCGAAACCCCGCTGGAAAAGGTGCCCAAGGGCAGCAAGACCATCAAGAAGGGGCTCAAGGGGATCAACGAGAAGCTGGCCCAGTC
This sequence comes from Pelomonas sp. Root1217, assembly GCF_001425705.1. Lineage (GTDB taxonomy): Bacteria > Pseudomonadota > Gammaproteobacteria > Burkholderiales > Burkholderiaceae_C > Pelomonas. The sequence goes on from NZ_LMDC01000001.1 coordinate 815,047, forward strand.
GCCCACGCTCAAGACCAATATCGTCAAGCTGCAGCAGGACAAATGGGTCATCAAGCTCAACGAGCCGGGCGGGGGCAGTTATTGCGACAAGGTCAACAAGACCATCGCCATCGACCCCAACGACCCGCTCGACGAGGCGCTGGGCGGTCTCGCGCATGAGACCGGCCACGCGCTGTTCACGCCGCCGCCCAAGCCCACGCTGAACAGCGTGGCGGACGGGCTGGAGTATGTGCGCAAGGCCACCGAGGTGGACTTCATCGACGAAGGCGAAGCCCAGCTCGTGGCCTGCCGGGCCGCCAAGGAGCATGCGGCCGAGGGCGTGGTGAGCGAGGTGCCGGCCGACGCCTCCGGCAAGTTCATGGCCATCTACGACAAGCTGGAAAAAGGCGACATCGACGAGGCCACCGCGCGCCAGGAGATGGCCAAGGAGTTCGGCGACCTCATCACCAGCACGACCCATGAAGACTACAAGACCTACTATGGCCGCGGCCATATCGACACCTGGAACAGTGCCCATGCGTCCGATCCGGCCAAGCAGCTCGATTACGCTGACTTGAGCGGCGTGACCCTCTTCCCCTGACCCCGCCAAGCCCAGCACCCTGGAGAGCGCCAGCCATGAGCGACCCGAACCTCTTTGCAACGATTGACCAGCTGCTGGCCGAGCCGGCGCTGGCCCCCGACAAGGTCGGGCACCTCCTGGGTGTCACCCTCGTGCGCGACCCGGATGCCGACACGCCCGCCGTCGAGGCCTGGGCGGCGGCGGCAGGCAAGGGCGGGGCGTATGAGGTCATCGACCTGCGCATGCCCGACCCCGACATAGGCGACGGCACGATCTTCCTCAGCGCGACACCGCGCGGGGACGGGGGCATCGACGGCACGGCCATCGGCGCGCACTACGGGCTCGACTTCAAGACCGAGATTCCGTCGCCGCGCTTTCGCCCTGGCAGCGTGCCGGTCTATCTGGTGTACGAGCGGGACTGGGGCACGCTGTCCTTTGGCGTCACTGCGGACGCGCAGCGCCGGCTGGTTCGCTTCGTGGTGTCGACGCGCCGCCGCTGAGCCTCAGGGCTGGCGCGCCGCCACTTGTTTGCGGATCGCGTTGACCATGTTTGCATCCGCGCCGGCCAGCATGGAGGTGCGCGCCGTGATGCGGCCTTCGCCGTCGAGCAGGATGAGCTCCGCGCTGTGATTGAACTCGCCGTCGGGCAGGGCGCGGTACTGGAACTTCAGCAGCGCGGCGATCTTGCGCACCGTGGCCGGGTCGGTGCGGGCCAGCGTCCATTGCGAGGCGTCCAGGCCACGCTCCTTGGCCATGGCTTCCAGCTTGGCCGGCGTGTCGCGCGCCGGGTCGAAGCTGATCAGCAGCACCTTCACGCGCTTGCGCTCGGCTTCGGTCAGCGCCGCCTCGGTGTCGCGCGCCGCGTCGATGAGCATCGGGCAGACGAACTGGCAGGAGGTGTAGAACATGCTGACCAGCACCGGCTGGCCGCGTCCGCCATCCAGGCGGATCACCTGGCCCTGTTGGTTGGTCAGCCTGGCATCCAGCTGGTAGACCGAATCGCCGGGCAGGGCGGCCATGGCCGCGCCGGCCAGCAACAGCCAGGCCCAGATCAGAAATCGCTTCATGGCTTCACCTCGCGAGCACATCGAAAGCCCAGGCTGCCGGTGCTGTCGGCCGCGCTGAGAGAGGAAAGCAGTGCCACGCGCATCAGCACGGCGTAGTTCTGGCGGTCCTGCAGGTCGATGGCGCCGGCGCCACAGAACTTCAGCCGGTCCGGGTCACTGGCGCTGCGGCTGTCGGCGTTGACGAGCAGGGCGTTGAAGTCGTCCACCCATTCCCAGACCACGCCGTGCAGGTCGCGCACGCCGTAGACGTTCGCCGAGCCCCCTACTGCTGGCAGCGCGCGGTTGGCCGGGCGGGCATACCAGCCCAGGATGCGCGCCAGCCAGGCCGGGTCGCCGCGAGCGTCGGCGCGCGTGGCGTCGGCCGCGGCGGCGTATTCCCATTCGTACCAGGTCGGCAGTCGGCCGCCTTCGGACTCGCAATAGGCCTGGGCGGCGAACCAGCTGACCTCGGTGACGGGGGTGTCGTCACCGCCGGCCCCGGCCCAGTGGTGCAGATAGCCAGCGCCGGCGAAGGCCTGAGGCGCGCGGCTGGCCTGCCATTCGGGGTGGGTGGACAGAAAGTGACTGAACTCGTTGCGCGTGACGGGCGTCTCGCGCATCTGGAAGGCCGCGACGCGCGTCGGCTCGCGGTCGGTGTCGCGGGCCAGCACGCTGTTGAGCGTGCCCGCCGGCAGGGCCACATAGGCCGCGCCGGCCAGGCCCAGCAACGCGCTGGCCAGGGCCATCAGTGCGCTGCCTGATTGGTGGTGGCAGGCTTGGCGGCGCGCTGCTTCTTGACCTCGTCGGCCGAGACGCTGCCGCCCGCGTTGCCCCAGCTGTTCAGCACATAGGTCAGGATGTTGGCGACCTCGTCGTCGTTGAGCTGGTTCATCGGCGGCATGACCGAGTCGTAGTCCTTGCCGTTGACCTTGACCTTGCCCGACAGGCCGTGCAGCACGACACCGACGGCCCGCTTGGCGTCCTGCGCCAGCCAGTCGGACTTGGCCAGCGGCGGGAACACGCCGGGCAGCCCGGCGCCATTGGCCTGGTGGCAGACCGAGCAGGTGCCGGCGAACAGCGCCTGGCCGGCGGCGATCTGGTCCTTGACCGTCAGGGTGCCGCCCGCGGCGGCCGCAGTGGCGGTGGTCACGGCGCCGAGGTTGGGCGCGGCGCGGTCACCGAGGTAGACCGAGTCGACCTCCTTGCCGGAATAGATGCTCTTGTCCTCGGGGCCGTCGATCTTCAGGATGGCCAGCGCGCCCTTGTTGAAGGCGCGGAAGATGGAGTGGTCGACCATCACATAGCTGCCCGGCACCTTGGCCTTGAAGTCGACGATGGCCGCGCCGCCGGCGGGGATCAGCGTCGTCTGCACGTTCTTCTGCGCCAGCGTGCCGCCCTCGAAGCGCACGTTGTCGAAGATGGCGCCGATGACGTGGAAGCTCGACACCAGGTTGGGGCCGCCGTTGCCGACGAACAGGCGCACGCTCTCACCCACCTTGGCCTTGATCGCCTTGTCACCGGTCAGCGCGCCCTCGGCGCCGTTGAACAGCACATAGGTCGGCTGCTCGGCGATGGCCTTTTCCATGTCGAAGGGCTGCTGGCCCTTCTCGCGGTACTTGCCGGTCGTGTAGAAGTCGCCCTGCATGACGTAGAACTCATGGTCCACCTTGGGCAGGCCTTGGGGCGGCTCGACGAGGATGAGGCCGTACATGCCGTTGGCCACGTGCATGCCCACCGGCGCGGTGGCGCAGTGGTAGACGTAGATGCCTTCGTTGAGGGCCTTGAAGGTGAACTGCGATTCATGGCCCGGCGCCGTGAAGCTGGAGGCCGCGCCGCCGCCCGGACCGGTGACGCCGTGCAGATCGATGTTGTGGGGCATCTTGCTGCTGGGGTGGTTCTTCAGGTGGAACTCCACCGTGTCGCCCTGGCGCACGCGGATGAAGCTGCCCGGCACGGTGCCGCCGAAGGTCCAGAAGGTGTAGCTGACGCCCTCCGAGATGGGCATTTCTTTCTCGACGACCTCCAGCTCGACGATCACCTTGGCCGGCGACTTGCGCCCGGTCGGTGGCGGCACGAACGGCGGGCTGGTCAGCTGGGCCTGTACCACTGGCAGAGCGGGTGCGCCCTGGGCCAGCGTGGACGTGGTGATCGCGGCGAGCAGAAGCAGGCGCAGCAGCATGGCGGGTCTCCGTTGTGGTTCGGGCCATGCTAGGCAGCACAGGTAGGTGCGGCCTTGCGCTGGATCAAGCGGGAGCCCTGGCGGCTATGCTCTTCGCCAGGTCAACCCCACCTTTCTGCCATGCGAGCTGCCTTCAGTCTCCTTGCCCTCGTCATCGTCGCGGCCATCGTGCTGTCTCTGGCCAAGAAGCAGGCCACGGCGCTGAAACCGCTGCCCGGTTCGCCCGCAGCCAGTGCCGCGCTGCCCATGCCAAAGGCGGTTGGCGAGCAGGTGCAGAACAGCGTCGACGAGGCCGCCCGCCGCGCAGCCGAGGCGGCCTCCGCGGCCACCAATTGAGACCGTGGCCGGCCACAAGCTCTTCTTCGCGCTGCGGCCGGACGAGGAGGCGGCCGAGCGCATCGCGCGCACCGCTGCCGCCGAGCATGTTGCGCGCGGCCTCGTGCCGCGCTTCAGGCCGAGCCACATCTTCCACATCACGTTGCATTACTTCGGCCGCTTCGAGGGTGAGCCCAACCCGCAGCTCGTGGCGCGGGCAATGCGCGCTGCGGCCGAGCTTGTCTGGCCGGCCTTTGATGTCGGCTTCGAGCGCTTTGCCAGTTGGGGCCGCGAAGGCGCACGCCAGCACCCTTTTGTCCTGACCGGTGGCCAGAGCCTGGAGGCGGTGCGCGAGCTGCGCGACGCGCTGGCCGATCGACTGATCGCTCATGGTCTGTCGGCCGCGAAGGACTATGAGCCCCATCTGACGCTGCGCTACGACAAGCGCCCGGCGCCGGCTTGGGAGGTTGACCTGACGGGTTGGACAGCAAGCGAGTTCTTGCTCGTCAAAAGCCCTCAGGGCCTGACGCGGCATGACGTCATCGCGCGTTGGCCGCTGCAGGGCTGAGGGCCCGCTCCTACAGGCGCTGAAGCCACCGGCCGACGGACGCGTGGTGGCGAATCAACCATGATCAATCAATCCCTGCCAGCGGAGGCCACCATGATCCTCAAGCCCATCCTTGCCGTCCTCGCCACCTCGGCCCTGACCATGAAGCTGGTCCAGCACCTGGGCCAGAAGCATCAACAGCGCCGCGTGCGCCACGACGGTAAGCAGCATCGCGAAGATGTCAGCCGCTGGGAAGCAGAGGGCGGCAATCTGCCGGAGCCCCAGCTGCCGGCCAAGCGCTGAGTCAACTGTCGATGAGGGCTTTAGCCAGCGCCCGAACGCTCAATGGCGCCGAGCCTTCGGCCTTGTTGGAGATAGTGATGAAGGCGTCCTGCCCGGCGCCCGCCGTGCCGCGGATGATGCGGGCCAGTTCGGCGCGCGTCTCGGAGTCGGGGTCCAGCATTTCGTTGAACTCGCCATAGCGCTTCTCGGCCTCTTCATAGCCATAAGGGCCGTGCAGGCGGTTCAGGTTCCAGCGCACCACCAGCGGCCCCGGCCACAGCGCACGCAGCAGCGGCAGTTGTTCGGCCAGCGGTGGCAGCTTGGGATGCAGGCCGACGCAGTAGCGCGCGCCCGCGTCGCGCAGCAGGGCGACCAGGTCAGGGCATAGCCAGGCCGCGTCGCGTACCTCGACAGCGATGACGCCGGCGGGTGGTTTGGGCAGGGCCAGCAGCAGTGCATGCAGCCGGTCGAACTGCTCGCTCATACGCGCAAGCAGTGGCCCGGGCAAGGGGCTGAGCTGGAAGACCAGCGCGCCTATCGTCTTGCCCAGGCCTTCGAAGGCGGGCGCGATGAAATCCTGCATTGCCGCGGTTGGGTCCAGGAAAAGCGGGTTGAGTTCCTGGCCGCGTCCGTCCTCGCTGCGCAGCAGCGCATCCGTGACGAGGCTGGGTGCCTTGACCGTGAAGCGAAAGCCCCGAGGCACCTGCTGAGCGTGGCGCTCGAAGTCGCTGGCCGCAATCGGCCGGTAGAAGCCGCGATCGATGCCCACGGCGCGCAGCAGCGGATGGGCGGCATAGGCCGTGAGGCCGGTCTTGGACAGCGTCGCCTCGCTGTGCCTGCCAGCCCAGACCAGCCCCTCCCAGCCCGGGTAGCTCCAGGTCGAGGTGCCGAGGTGGATGTGCGGCGACAGCGCTGCGGCCAGGGCTTCGTCCTCGGCCGCGGGCGGCGCGGGCTGTACGCCGCGCGGGCGCTTTTCAGGCGGGCCGCCAAACAGCTCGTCCTGCATCAGAACATCAGGAATTTCAGCAGCACGATGTTGACGCCCAGCAGCAGCAGCGCCGTGGGCCATTGCGCGCGGATGACGGCGTTCTTGTCCTTCAGTTCGAGCAAGGCGGCGGGGATGATGTTGAAGTTGGCGGCCATGGGCGTCATCAGTGTGCCGCAGTAGCCGCAGAACATACCGATGGCGGCCATCACAGCCGGGTTGCCGTGGTGCATGCCAAGCAGGATGGGGATGCCGATGCCGGCCGTCATGACCGGGAAGGCCGCGAAGGCATTGCCCATGACCATGGTGAACAGGGCCATGCCCAGGGCATAGGCCGCCACCGCGAACAAGGCGTTGTCGACCGGGATATAGCTGGTGGTGAGATGGGCCACGGCCTTGCCGACGCCAGCGTCGGTGAACAACAGGCCCAGCGTGGCCAGCAGCTGCGGCAGCAGGACTGCCGGCCCCATGGTCTCCAGCAGGCGGCGCGCCTCGCGCAGGGCCTGCATGGGGCGCTCGCGCGTCATCCACAAGGCGCCAACCAGGCCGACCAGTGCGCCAAGACCGACGCTGATCAGCGTGACATTCTTGGGTTCGACGAGCAGCAGGCCGCCGACGCGGACGTCCTTCAAGGTCAGCGTGCCGACCAGGGCCAGTGTCGTGATCGCCAGGATGGGCAGGAAGAGTTTGTTGCCCAGGCGCGCGGCGCTGGCCTGGCGCTCTGCGGGCTCCCGCTGGCCATGCTTGCCGAGGGACACGCCGCCCAGGCCGCCGAGTGCGGCAAGCATGAGGACGATCAACCCGCAGACGACGGGCGGCAGGTTGTCGCCGACCAGGTAGATGACGGCCCACAAGGCCCAGAACAGGCTGCTGCTCCAGCGCCGCGGGTTGCTGCGGTCGCGGCAGGTCAGCCATGCGACGATCAGCAGCGCGGCGCCGGTCAGCAGGAAGAGCTGGTCGAGCTTGAGGAGGGCGTTCATGGCTTGGCTTCCTCTTCAGCACGGGCGCGGGCGATGTCCTGCGGCAGGCGATGGTCCATCCGGATCAGCCGCGCGGCGTGGATGACGAAGGCGGCAATGGCCGTCGGGATGCCCCACAGCGCGATGTGCAGTGGGTCGGTGACGATGCCGTTCTCGGCCAGGAAGGTCTGCATCAGCACGATGGAGCCGAAGGCGACAAAGATATCCTCGCCGAAGAAGAGGCCGACGTTGTCGGTCGCCGCGGCCATGGCCTTCCATTTGTCGCGCACCGCCTGTGGCACGAGGCCGTGGGTCTTCTCGGCGGCGGCCTCGGTCATGGGCGCAACCAGGGGCCGAACCATCGGGGCATGGCCGCCGAGGGACGTCAGGCCCAGCGCCGCGGCGGTCTCGCGGATGAAGAGGTAGACGACGAGCAGACGACCCGCCGTCGCCGAGCGTATGCCTGCGATCCAAGCCTGGGCACGTTCGCGCAGGCCGTGGCGCTCCAGCAGGCCGATGATGGGCAGTGGCAGCAGCAGGGTCAGCGGCAGGTTGCGCGTCTTGACGAAGCCGGTGCCGAGCTTGGCGAGGATGAGGTCCGGCGGCAGCTTGGCCGCCAGGCCGGTCGCGATGCCCGCCACCGCGACGACCAGGACGGGGTTGAAGCGCAGCACGAAGCCGACGATGACGACGGCGACGCCGATCAGCGGCCACAGGGAAACATCTGCAGTCATGAAAAAGACTCCGGTCAGGGGCGCAGTTGCACGCCGGCTTGGGTGAGGGCTTGGTTCAGCGCCCGGGCGAAAGCGAGGGCGTGGGCGCCGTCGCCATGCAGGCAGATGGTCTGGGCCTGCAAGGGAACGATCTCTCCGGTGACGGCTTGCACGACACCTTCGCGCACCATGCGCAGCGTGCGGGCGACGGCTTGCGCCGTGTCCTCGACGAAGGCGCCGGGCTGGCTGCGCGGCACCAGGCTGCCGTCGGCGCGGTAGCCGCGGTCGGCAAACACCTCGGCCACGGCGCGCAGGCCGGCGCGCTCGGCGGCCTTCAGCAGCTCGCCGCCGGCCAGGCCGTAGACGGCCAGCGCTGGATTGACGTCGAACACGGCGGCGGCTATTGCCGAGGCAAGTTCGGGATCGCGCGCGGCCTGGTTGTAGAGGGCGCCGTGCGGCTTGACGTGATGCAGTCGGCCGCCGGCCGCGCGCACCAGCGCGTCGAGGGCACCGATCTGGTAGATCAGGTCGGCTTTCACATCGGCCGGCGCGAGCTGCATCTCGCTGCGGCCGAAGTTCTCGCGGTCGGGGTAGCTGGGGTGGGCGCCGATGGCCACGCCGCGTTCCAGTGCTGCGACCACGGTCGTCTGCATCAGCCGCGCATCGCCGGCATGCCAGCCGCAGGCGATGTTGGCGGAGCTGACGAGGGCCAGCAGCTCGGCGTCGTCGGGTGCGCCTTCGCCGAGGTCGGCGTTCAGGTCGACATGCATAGGGCAGTCCTCAATCGGGCTAGCGTGGCCTGGCGATCGCGCAGTGCGGCGATGGCCTCGTCGGTGGTGCAGGGCGTGAAGCGCAATGTGGCGCCGAGGCGCAACTGCCCCAGCTTCCACAGGTCGGCGCGGATGACGACGCCGATCTTGGGATAGCCGCCTGTCGTCTGCGCATCGGCCAGCAAGACGATGGGCTGGCCCGAGGGCGGCACCTGGATGACACCGGGCAGCACGCCGTGCGAGGCCAGCTCGGTGTCGCGCTCGCGCCGCAGTTCGGGCCCGGCGAAGCGGTAGCCCATGCGATTGCTCTGCGGCGTCAACTTCCAATCGGCGACCCAGAAGGCCTCGCGCGCCGCGGTCGAAAATTCTTCGTATTCCGGGCCGGGCAGTACGCGTACGGTCGCATCCCAGTCCGGGGCGTGGATGCCGATGCGGGGAGCAGGCAGGCGCTCCGGCACGGCGAGCGGCAGAACGTCGCCATCGCGCAATGCACGCCCATCGAGCCCGCCGAAGCCGGCCTTCAGGTCGGTGCTGCGCGAGCCCAATGCTGCGGGGAGGGCGATGCCACCCGAGATGCTGAGATAGCTGCGCATGCGCTCGCGCGGTGCGGCGAGCTTGAGCGTTTGGCCGGCCTGCACGCGCTGCCGCCACCAGGGGCGCAGAGGGCGGCCGTCGAGGCTGGCATCGGCATCGGTGCCAGTGACTGCGATGCAGCAATCGGCATCGAAGCGCAGTGTGGCGGGGCCGAGGGTGAACTCCAGGCCGGCGGCATCGACAGCATTGCCGACGAGCAGATTGCCACAGGCGAGCGCGATGTCGTCCAGCGCCCCGCAGCGGCTGATGCCGCGGTCGCGCCAGGCCTCGCGGCCGAGGTCCTGCACGGTGGTCAGCGGGCCGGCGCGCAGCAACTCGATCATGCGAGGTCCGCCACGAAGCGCACGCGGTCGCCCGGCGCCATCAGCGTGGGCGGCTCGGCCGTCGGATCGAAAAGGGGCAGGGCGGTGTGGCCGATCAGCTGCCAGCCGCCGGGCGTGGCCAGCGGGTAGATGCCGGTCTGCGCGCCGCCGATGCCGACGCTGCCGGCGGGCACGGCCACGCGCGGCTCACTGCGGCGCGGCGTGTGCAGCGAGGCGTCCAGCCCGCCGAGATAGGCAAATCCAGGCTGGAAGCCAATGAAGTAGACGATGTATTCGGCCTGGCTGTGACGCTGCACGACCTCGTCGACCGACAGGCCGCAATGCGCGGCAACGTCGCCCAGGTCGGGGCCGTGCTCGCCGCCGTAGCGGACCGGGATCTCGACGAGGCGGCCGGCCTGCTGGCGCCGCAGCGGCCGCGCCCACAGCGCAAGTGCGGCCTGTTCGATGGCCTCGCCGTCGGCGTGCAGCGGGTCGAAGGTCAGCGTCAGGTTGTTCATGCCCGGGATCAGGCCGAGCACGCCCTCGGTCTGGGCCAAGGCGGCGGCGAGCTGCCAGATGCGCTGCTGGTGTTCGAGCGCAATCGTGCCGTCCACCGCACAGCACAGCGCCGCTTCGCCAAGTGGGCGAATGAGGAGATCGGGCGGCGCGTTACTCATTTGGATTTCAATAAAACGTATACGATTTGTATTCGAGACGTGTTTATCATGTCAATCATGGTTCGCAGCATCGTGTCGTCCTCGCATCTGGTGTCTGAAAAGAGCGCCGAGCTGTCGGAGTTCGAATTCGGCCTCATCGTCGTCAGCAATGCCTTCAACCGCTGGATGGTGCGCTGCATGGCGGCCGCCGGCATGAAAGACCTTGCCGCGCTGGACATCTCGCTGCTGCATCACGTCAACCACCGCGACCGCAAGAAGAAGCTGGCCGACATCTGCTTCGTGCTGAACGTGGAGGACACGCACGTCGTCGCCTACTCGCTGCGCAAGTTGGTCGGCATGGGGCTGGTTAGCAGCGAGAAGATTGGCAAGGAGGCCTTCTTCTCGACGACCGAGCAGGGGCAGGCCCTGTGCGAGGCTTACCGACAGGTGCGCGAGCGCTGCCTGATGGAGGCGCTGGCGGATAGCGGCCAGCAGAACCAGGACATCGGCGACAGCGCTCAGCTGATGCGGCTGCTGTCGGGCCTGTACGACCAGGCGTCGCGGTCGGCGGCCTCACTGTGAGCCTCTAAACTGCCGGCTCGATGAACGAGCCGACGACCTTCACGCCATCCGATGAATTCGCCATGCGGCTCGCGCTGGACCAGGCGCAGAACGCCTGGCTGGTGGGTGAGGTCCCGGTCGGCGCCGTCATCATGCGCGGCGATCAGGTCATCGCCACCGGCTACAACCGTCCGATCACGACGCACGACCCGACGGCGCATGCCGAGATCGTCGCGTTGCGCCACGCCGCCACGTTGCTGGAGAACTACCGCCTGCCCGAGTGCGAGCTCTTCGTGACGCTGGAGCCCTGTGCGATGTGCGCGATGGCGCTGATGCATGCGCGCTTCAAGCGCGTCGTGTTCGCGGCGCGCGACCCGAAGACGGGCGTGGCCGGCTCGGTCATCGACCTGTTCGGCCAGGCGCAGCTCAATCACCACACCGTCGTAGAAGGCGGGCTGTTGGCGGACGCGTCGGCACAGCTGCTGCGCGACTTCTTCACCGAACGCCGCGAGGCCGCACGTGCACGCCGTGCCGAACGTCAGGGTTTGATCCCGACCGGCGAAGCCACCGAACTGGACGAATCCTGATGACCTCACTCACGCTGTTCACGCCTTCGGGTGCCCTGGCCAAGGCCGAGCCGCTGAAGCGCGCCGCCAAGCGGCTGACGCAGCTTGGCTTCGAGGTCAGCGTCGATGCCAACGCGCTGGCCCGGCAGCAGCGCTTTGCCGGCGACGACGCGTCGCGACTGGACGCGCTGCATCGCATCGCCGATGCGGCGCCGTCGGTGGCGCTGGCCACACGCGGTGGCTACGGCCTGACGCGCCTGCTCGACCAGCTCGACTGGGGCCGCATCGCGCGCAGCATCGAGCAGGGCACGCGCTGGGTCGGCTACAGCGACCTCACGGGGCTGCAGAACGGCCTGATCGCTCGCCACAAGGGTTTGTCGACGTGGGCTGGGCCGCTGGCCTGTGACGACTTCGGCCGCAGTGAGGCCGATGGCGGTGTCGACGAGATCACGCGCGACTGCTTCCTGGAAGCCATGAGCGGCGCGCTGGAGGCCGTAGGTTTCCGCGAACCGACCGGTGGCTTCGATGGCCTGGAGGCGCGCGGGCGGCTCTGGGGGGGCAACCTGACCGTGCTGTGCTCGCTGCTCGGCACGCCGCATTGGCCCAAGGTCAAGGGCGGCATCCTGTTCCTGGAAGACATCAACGAGCATCCCTACCGCGTCGAACGCATGTTGCTGCAACTGCAGCAGGCCGGCGTCATCGATGCGCAGGCCGCAGTGCTGTTGGGCGACTTCAGTGGCGCGGCCAAGTCGCCGCTGGACCGGGGTTATGGCATCAAGGACGCCGTCGCAGCGTTGCGTGCGCGGACCAAGACGCCGGTGCTGACCGGATTGCCTTTCGGCCATGTGCGCACCAAGGTCTGCCTGCCCGTCGGGGGCACGGTGGAGCTCTATGTGCAGCGGCGCGAGGCCATCCTGGGCTGGCAGTCGGACCCGCGCCTGGCGCACGGCGCGCATGACCACGATGAGGACTGCGGCGACGACTGCGGTCACGACCATCACCATCACTGAAGTCACCCCGGGTTTTCCACGCCGCTTTCTCGGGGGCGGGCAGCGTTGTATAGACGAGCGCCCGACTATGATTCCCGCTAACGCCTCGGCCTGCCGCCGGGGCGCTTGTCTTTTGAAGGTGTCGGCGTGGCGGGAGTTTTCGGTGGGGCGGTGAGAGCCTTGAGCGCGTTGGCGTTCGGCCTGCTGTCCGGCTGCAACAACAGCCCCCATCCGCTCGGTGCCGAGCGCGAGAACACGCTCTACATGGCCTTTGCCGAGCGCTCGCCGCGCTACCTGGATCCGACCTCGTCGTACACGGCGCCCGAGAGCACCTACACCTACGAGATCAGCGAGCCGCCCTACGGCTACCACCCGCTCAAGCGGCCCTACACGCTGATCCCGCGTTCCGCCGCCGAACTGGCACAGCCTTACTACCTCGATGCCAAGGGCCAGCGCCTGCCCGACGACGCGCCGGACGAGCAGATCGCCGAGGCGGTCTACGACGTTTCCATCCGCCCGGGCCTGAAGTGGTCGCCCCACCCGGCCTTTGCGAAAGACGCCCGGGGAAATTACCTCTACCACCACCTCAAGCCCGGCGAGCTGGGTGACAAGCGCAGTCCCTTCGACTTCAAGCAGCTGGGCACGCGCGAGGTGGTCGCCGAGGATTTCGTCTATGCGCTCAAGCGCCACGCCAACCCACGCATCGAGACGCCTGTCCAGGCTGTGTTCTCCGAGCATGTCCTGGGCCTGAAGGACTATGTTGCGCAGATGAAGCGCGAGAGTGCCAGCGAGTTGGCCGGCCAGCCCGAGAGCCTGGCGGACAAGCCCTTCCTCGACTTGCGCCGCTGGCCGCTCGCCGGGGCGCAGGCCGTGGGCGACCACCTGCTGCGCATCCGGCTCAAGGGCCGCTACCCGCAGTGGCGTTACTGGCTGGCCACCAACTTCACGGCCGCCATCCCCTGGGAGGTGGACGCCTTCTATGCTCAGCCCGGCATGGCCGCCAATTCGCTGAGCTGGAACCAGTGGCCGGTGGGCAGCGGCCCCTTCATGATGACGGAGTACGTGCAGGACCGCCGGCACGTCATGAGCCGCAATCCCAACTACCGGCCCGACACCTACCCCTGCGATGGCAGCCCCGGTGACGCCGAAGCCGGGCGGCTGGCGGACTGCGGCAAGCGCGTGCCCTTCGTCGACAAGGTCGTGGCGATCAACGTCAAGGAGAAGGTGCCCATCAAGGAGCTGTTCAAGCAGGGCTATCTCGACCTGCCCGAGATGGATCGCGCCGACTGGGGCGTGAACCTCGCCGTCGACCGTGACGACTCCGACGAGGTGCGCGCCTTCTTCGAGCATCGTGGCTTCCAGCTGCCGATGGATGTCGACATCAGCAGCTGGTATCTCGGCTTCAACTGGCTGGACCCGGTCGTCGGCAAGGGCGACACGCCCGAGCGGCAGAGGCGCAACCGCGCGCTGCGGCAGGCCATCTCCATCGCCATCGACTGGGAGGAGGGCTATGGCCGCATCTTCCGCGACAAGGGCGGCGACGCGGCCCACGGCCCCATTCCGCCGGGTGTGTTCGGATCGAAGGAGGGCGAGCCCGGTGAGTTCAACCCGGTGACGCACACACTCGTCAACGGCAAGCCCGTGCGCCGGCCGCTGCAAGACGCCCTCAAGCTGATGGCCGAAGCCGGCTACCCCGACGGCCGTGACGCCAAGACCGGCAAGCCGCTGGTGCTGAATTACGACTTCCAGCGCGTCATCACGCCTGAGCTCAAGGCTGAGAACGACTGGATGGTGCGCCAGTTCGCCAAGCTCGGCATCCAGCTCGACATCCGGGCGACCGACTTCAACCAGTTCCAGGAAAAGATCCTCAAGGGCAAGCACCAGATCTTCTGGTGGGGCTGGTTCGCCGACTACCCGGACGCCGAGAACTTCCTTTTCCTGCTCTACGGTCCCAACAGCAAGAGCCTGCACGAGGGCGAGAACACGGCCAACTACGTCAACCCGGAGTTCGACCGCCTGTTTCGCAAGCTGCAGTCGCTGGAGGACGGCCCCGAGAAGGCGCGTGTCATGGCGCAGATGAACGACATCGCGCGCCAGGATGCGCCCTGGGCCTGGGGCTTCTGGAGCTACTCGGGGGTGGCCTTCCAGCGCTGGGTGCACAACGGCAAGCCGGGCGTCGTCGTGCGTGACCGCGCCCGCTATCTGCGCGTGGATGCGCAGGAGCGCACGCGCAGCATCGCCGAGTGGAACCGGCCGGTCTGGTGGCCGCTGCTGCTGCTCGCGGGCGGCGCGCTGGCGATCTTCATCGCGACCCGTCGCGCCTGGCAAGCCCGTGAACAAGCCACCGTGAGGGAAGCCTGATGCTGGGCTTCGTGCTGCGCCGCCTGGGCTATGGCCTGGCCATCCTCGTCGGTGTCAATCTCTTCACCTTCTTCCTGTTCTTCTCGGTCAACACGCCGGACGACATGGCAAGGCTGAACATCGGCGGCAAGCGCGTGACGCAGGACCAGATCGAGAAATGGAAGACCGAGCGTGGCTATGACAAGCCGCTCTATTTCGACGCCAGCAAGTCTGGGGCGGAGCGCGTCACGCACACCATCCTGTGGGACCGTTCCATCAGCCTGTTCGCACTGGACTTCGGCAAGAGCGATGCACGCCAGGCCGTCAACATAGGCCACGAGATCAAGGTGCGCATGGGCGTCAGCCTGCAGCTGGCACTGCCTCTCTTCATCCTGCAGGTTATCGTCAGCATCGCCTTCGCGCTGCTGCTGGTGTTCTTCCGGCACAGCAGGATCGACTTCTGGGGCGTGGTCCTGTGCGTGCTGATGCTGTCCATCAGCAGCCTGTTCTACATCATCGTCGGGCAGTTCCTGTTTGCGCGTGTCCTCAGGCTGGTACCGATGAACGGCTTTGCGCCGGGGCTGGATGCGGCCAGGTTCCTGGCCCTGCCCATCCTGCTGTCGCTGCTGTCGCGCCTGGGCGGCGAAGCGCGGCTGTACCGCGCCATGTTCCTGGAGGAGATGGGCAAGGACTACGTACGCACCGCGCGTGCCAAGGGCCTGAGCGAGGGCAGGGTGCTGAGCCGCCATGTGCTGCGCAATGCCCTCATCCCCATCATCACCAGCGCCGGCAGCTATCTGCCCTATGTCTTCCTCGGTAGCCTGGTGTTCGAAAGCTTCTTCGGCATCCCGGGCCTGGGCGCCTTCGTCATCGAGGCCATCACGGGCCAGGATTTCGCCATCGTGCGTTCCATGGTCTTCCTCGGCGCGCTGCTCTACATCGCCAGCAATGCGTTGATCGACATTGCCTACACCTGGGTCGATCCGCGCGTGAGGCTGTCATGAAACTGGTGCTGCTCTGGACCGACCTCGCGCTGTGGCTGGTGGCAGCGGCTGTCCTTGCCTACGCGTTGCGGGTGAGGGGCCAGGCCCATCTGCGTGCGACCTGGCGGCGCGTGCTGCGTGATCCGGTCGCCGCGTGTGCCGGCGTTGTCATGGCGCTCTTCCTGCTCCTCACGCTGGCTGACAGCATTCACCTTCGACACGCGCTGCTGTCGGGCCAAGGTGAGGCCGCCGTCTACGACACGCGCACGCTGTCGCTGCTCGACCTGGTCCTGCAGCGCCAGATCGGCATGCGTGAGGTCAGCTACTCATTGCCGCTGGGCACGCGTGGCTTCAACAAGGAAAGCGTCTCCGACGCCCACGGCCAAGTGAGCCGCGACTACCCGCGCCTGCAGTTCGGTGGCGCGCACCTGACCGACCCGGCAACGCAATGGTCGGCCGACGTTGCGGCGCGCGCTGGCCTGGGCCTGGCGGGCGGCCTGCTGGCCGTCGGGGTGATGGTCGCGCTGACCGCAGCGGCCCTGGCCCGTCATCACGGCGGCTGGCGCCACGGGCTGGCCGATCTCGCCGTCGACCGCACCTACTATCCGCTGCGCGCCATGCTGATCACGCTGGCCGTCATCGCGCTGCTGGCCGGACCCGTCATCGCGCTGATGCCGCACTACCACGTCTTCGGCACCGACCGCACCGGCAACGACGTGCTCGTGCAGGCCCTCAAGAGCGTGCGCACGGCCTTCGTCATCGGCGCGCTGTCGACGCTGGCCACGCTGCCCATCGCGCTGCTGCTCGGTGTGCTGGCCGGCTATTACAAGGGCTGGGTCGACGAGGCCATCCAGTACCTCTACACGACGCTGAGTTCGGTGCCCAATGTGCTGCTGATTGCCGCATGCGTGCTGATGGTGCAGGTCTTCCTGGACAAGAACCCTGAGCTCTTCGAGACGGCCGCCGAGCGCTCGGACCTGAAGATGCTGATGCTCTGCCTCATCCTCGGTCTGACCGGCTGGGCCGGCCTGTGCCGCCTGGTGCGCGCCGAGACCCTGAAACTGCGCGAGCTCGACTATGTGCAGGCGGCGACGGCCTTTGGCGTCGGCGACTTGGCCATCATGGCCCGCCACATCGTGCCCAACGTCATGCACCTCGTGCTGATCACAGTCGTGCTCAGCTTCTCCGAGCTCATCCTGTACGAAGCCGTGCTGACCTACGTCGGGGTCGGTGTCGACCCGACCATGAACAGCTTCGGCAGCATGATCAACCTGGCCCGCGCCGAGATGTCGCGCGACCCGGTGGTCTGGTGGAGCTTTGCGGCGGCCTTCGGTTTCATGGTTGGCCTGGTGTTGGCGGCCAATCTGTTTGCCGATGGCGTGCGCGACGCTTTCGATCCCAAGGCCCGCTCCACCCGGCCGCGCGTCTTCCAGCGCAAGGGGGTGGTCGATGCTTGAGATCGACGACCTGAGGGTTCAGCTGGATGCGGACGCAGGCCTCGTGCGTGCCATCGACGGCCTGCATCTCGCGCTGACCCGCGGCGAGACCTTTGCGTTGGTGGGCGAAAGCGGCTGCGGCAAGAGCATGACGGCGCTGGCATTGATGCGCCTGCTGCCCGAGAACGGCCGCATCGCCGCTGGTGCCGTGCGCCTGGACGGGCAGGACCTGCTGGCGCTGCCGGAGAGCCGCATGCGCGAGGTGCGCGGCGGGCGGGTGTCGATGATCTTCCAGGAGCCCTCGACCAGCCTGAACCCGGTCATGCGCGTGGGTGACCAGATCGTCGAGGTGATCGAAGCCCACACGCCGCTGCGCGGCAAAGAGGCGCGTGCCAAGGCCATCGATTGGCTGGCCCGGGTCGGCATCCCCGAGCCGCAGCGGCGCATCGACGACTACTCTTTCCGCCTGTCCGGTGGCCAGAAGCAGCGCGTGATGATCGCCATCGCACTGGCAGCTGAGCCCGACTACCTGATCGCCGACGAGCCGACGACGGCGCTGGACGTGACCATCCAGGCGCAGATCCTCGACCTGATCCGCGATCTGCAACGCGAACGCCGGCTCGGCGTGCTGTTGATCACCCATGACCTGGCCGTCGTCAGTGGCATGGCCCACCGCGTGGCGCTGATGTATGCGGGCCAGATCATCGAGGTGGCGCCGGCCGCCGAGTTCTTTGCGGCGCCCAAGCATCCTTACGCCCGGTTGCTGCTGCAGGCCCTGCCCGGTGCCGTCCGGCGCGGCGAGCCGCTGGCGGCCATCGCCGGCACGGTGCCGCCGCTGTGGATGGCATTCGCCGGTTGCCGCTTTGCGCCGCGTTGCGACAGGGCCATGAGCCACTGCGCAACCACCGCGCCTACGCTGACCGAAGAAGGCCCGCAACACCAGGTGCGCTGCCTGCTCTACAGCCAGCCGGGCGAGGCACTGGCGCGTGAGCCAGTCACCGCAAGGGTTCGGGCGGCGGGATCGCCGGGGCAGGGCGAGCCGCTGCTCGACGTGCGTGACCTGCGCGTGCGCTTCGCGCTGAAGGCGCCGCTCTTTCACCGCGGCCCGCGCTATTTCAACGCGGTGGACGGCATCAGCTTCCAACTTCATTCCGGCCGGACGCTGGCCCTGGTCGGCGAATCCGGTTGTGGCAAGACGACGTCGGGCAAGGCCATCGTGCAGTTGCTGCGTCGCCAGGCCAGCATCAGTGGCCAGGCCCTCTTCGAAGGCCAGGACCTGTTCAAGCTGGCCGGCCCGGCGCTGCAGCAGGCGCGGCGCCACATCCAGATCATCTTCCAGGACCCCTTCGCATCACTGAATCCGCGCATGCGTGTCGCCGACGTGCTGGAGGAGGGGTTGATCGCGCTGCGCCCGGACCTCGACGCCACCGCGCGCCGCGAGCGCCTGCACATCCTGGTCGACCAGGTCGGCCTGCGCCGCGACGCCCTGCAGCGCTGGCCTCATGAGTTCTCCGGCGGCCAGCGCCAGCGCATCGCCATTGCCCGCGCGCTGGCGGTCGAGCCCAGGCTGATCGTCTGTGACGAGCCGACGTCGGCGTTGGACGTCTCCGTGCAGGCCCAGATCCTCAATCTGCTGCGCGAACTGCAGCGCGAGCAGGGCCTGGCCTATCTCTTCATCACGCACAACATCGGCGTCGTGGAGTACATCGCCGATGAGGTCGCCGTGATGCAGGCGGGCCGGGTTGTGGAACGAGGAAGCTGCGACACAGTTCTCAGACAGCCAGCAGCAAGTTTCACGCAAGCTTTGCTAAGGGCGGTACCTCGCCTTGTCGGCGGCTCGTCGCGCGCGGACAACGACTAGGGGTTTTACTCTAGGGGGCGTAACTCCTGGAAATCCTTTTAAATCAAAGGCTTGCAGCTTTCCCTGGCGGCCCTAGGGGCATCTACGGGGCAGAGCCAATGTTGCAGCCGCACAAACTTCCGCCACCCCCAATCTGAGCCGATCGCTCAGGCCAAGGATTGGCCTCATCCCGGGCCAGCACCGCCTCACCACACCGGCGGGCATCCATCTATTCAGGAGTGTCAATGTTTAAAACAACCACCATCACTGGCGCCATCCTGGCGCTGGCCGCAACAAGCGCGCTGGCCCAGGAAGCACAAAAGCTGGAGCGCATCGAAGTCACCGGTTCGAGCATCAAGCGTGTCTCGGCCGAAACCTCGCTGCCGATGACCACCTTCACCAAGGAGGAGATCGCTCGCACCGGTGCCACCACCGTGCAGGATCTCGTGCAGCTGCTGCCGTCCAGCTTCGGCGGCGGCGTGGTCGCGAACAACGTCGGTGCCACCGGTGGCGCCTCGACGGCCAATCTGCGCGCCCTGGGCCCCAAGTACACGCTGGTCCTGTTGAACGGTCGTCGCATGTCGAACTTCGCGTTCGGCAACAACCCTGTCGACCTGAACTCCATCCCGCTGGGCGCGGTGGAGCGTGTGGAAATCGTGCGTGACGGCGCTTCGTCCACCTACGGCGCCGACGCCGTCGCAGGCGTCATCAACTTCATCCTGAAGAAAGATTACAAGGGCGCGGAGGTTTCGTGGGCCGAGTACAAGGCCGACAAGCCGGGCGGTGGCAATGTCAGCAACGTCAACGTCGTGGCTGGCTTCGGCGACCTGGCCGCTGATCGCTACAACATCATGCTGACGGCGAGCAAGGAATCCGTGACGCCGCTGAAGGCCAAGGATCGCAGCTTCGCGAACACTGCCGTGCGTCCGGATCTGGGCATCAACAAGTCCTCGCCCCGCAATGGCATCCCGAACCTGAACTTCACCGACACCCTGGGTAACGCCTACACCAACGTCAACCCGCTGCGCTACAACGGTTGCAATGCCCCCGAGTTCGGCCTGAGCACGTTCGGCTTCCCCGCCGACCCCAAGCAGTGCGGCACCGACTACGTCAAGTTCATCGACCTGATCCCCGAGCAGTGGCGCGCCAACTTCAGCGCCCGCGGTGTGGTGCAACTGGACAACGACAATCAGCTGATCGTCGAGGGCATGCACAACCGCGACCGCCAGCAGTCGTACTACTCGCCCGCACCTTATACCGACCCGACCAAGGTCGCCCCCTATCCGGTCACCGGCCGCTTCTACCCCAAGACCATCACGCTGCCCAAGGGCATGACACTGCCAGTCGGCTACACCATGCCAAACGGCACCAAGCTGACTGCCGCCACGGTGCTGGCCGCCGACATGGCCGTTACACCGACCGGTCCGATTCGCGGCAACTGGCGCACCGTTGCCGGCGGCGGACGTTCGGATATCACCGAAACCCAGACCGACCGCCTCCTGATGGGCGCCAAGGGCACCCTGGCGGGCTGGGACTACGACACCGCCGTGACCTTCTCGCGCAACAAGGGCGAGATCTACTTCGGCCCGGGCAAGTTCAGCTATGAAAAGCTGCAGCCGCTGCTCAAGTCCGGCGACATCAACATTTTCGGCCCACAGGACGCCGCCAGCCAGAAGCTGCTGGACAGCGCACTGCTGACTGGCGAGCGCCAGCAGGCCGCCGAATCCAAGTCGACCGAGTTCGACTTCAAGGTTTCGCGTGAAGTCATGGAAATGGCTGCTGGCCCGCTGGCCGTCGCTGTGGGCTTCAACTATCGCCAGGAGAAGCTGAACCAAGTTTCCGACCCGGTCCTCGAGTCCGGCGACGAAGTCGGTGGCGGCGGCGCCGTTCCGACCGTGAGCAGCGGCCGCAAGGTCTACGGCGTTTTCGGTGAAGTCAACATCCCGGTCATCAAGGACCTGGAAGTGAACCTGGCAGCCCGTTACGACAACTACAAGAACGACTTCGGCACCAGCTTCAACAACTTCAGCCCCAAGGCCAGCGTGCGCTTCCAGCCGACCAAGGACATCGTGGTCCGCGGCTCGGTGGCCAAGGGCTATCGCGCCCCGACGCTGTACGAGAACCTGCGTCCGCTGACCACCAGCGGCAACACGGCCGCCAACTGGAGTGACCCGGTCCGCTGCCCTGGTGGCGTGCCCATCACCAACACGATCAACCCTGTTGGCGACCTCTTGGACGAATGCACGGTCCAGCTGACCACCGGCACCGCGGGTGACCCCCATCTGAAGCCGGAGAAGTCCAAGCAGTTCTCGCTGGGTATCGTGTTCTCGCCCATCAAGGACATGACGATGGGCGTGGACTACTGGAACGTCCAGATCACCGACCCCATCGTCCAGAAGTCCGAAATCCAGGTGCTGAGTGACGCCGCGAAGTACACGCAGCAGTTCTACCGCTTCGATCCGAGCAAGGGTGACAACGATCCGGGCGGCTTCAACAAGCCCATCCAGGGCAGCACAAACAAGGACTTCCCGCTGGCATATATCTATCTGCCCTATGAAAATACGGCGAAGACCTATGCCTCGGGCCTGGACTTCAATGCCCAGTACCGCACCAAGATGGCAGGCGTGGGTACCGTCGGCTTCAACTTTGACGGCGCCCTGATGATGACGCACGGCTACCAGTACACCGGTATTGCGAAGACCAGCGACCTGGGCAAGTTCAAGGACTTTGGTGCCGTGCCGCGCTGGCGCCATGCCATCACGGGTACTTGGTCTACCGGCATGTTCAACGCCTCCCTGACCAATAACTACACCCACAGCTACGAGGACTACACCGACCCGACGGCGGTCAGCGCCGAGTACCCGTTGGTGCGCAAGGTCGCGGCCTACTACACCTGGGACGCCACCTTCGGCATCAACCCGACGAAGGCCCTGTCGCTTACCGTGGGCGTGAAGAACCTGCTGGACAAGGATCCGCCGTCGTCGCGTAACTCCCTGTACTTCCAGACCGGCTATGACCCGACCTACACCAACCCGATCGGCCGCCAGTTCTACGGCCGCATCAACTACAGGTTCTTCTGAGCTTGAGCTGATGGGTTGTTGAGATCAGCCGCGCCGAAAGGCGCGGCTTTTTTGTGTCGGGATGCATGTAATCCGGCTGTCGCACTTGCCCGGGTTAGCCCCAGGAAGTCGTGACAAAACCGACAGCTAAGATGACTGCATGGCCAGGTTTGGCCGGAGGTGTGGTTTCTCACTGCACTTGGTTCGTGGCGATGAAACGCGTGCCCGACGGCCAACTGCCACCGGGCGTTTTTTTTGCCTTGAGCAGGTGTAAAGAGCCTTTACACACCGGCTGCACTGCGTGTTTTCGACGAGGCGGAATCGTTGTTTCCGCGATCTAGAATCCACGCCCTTCGGGAACCAGTTCACGGCAGGAGCGCAACTTTCGCCGTGGCGGTGGCCGCTTGTCCGAGAAGAGTCATTGACTGTGATTTGTAGTTGCAAGAAGGAGCGCGCATGAATTTTGCGCAGGAGAAGCAGGGCGCATCCCGGTTCACGGGCTTTGGCATCGTCGTCCTGATCCACGTCGTGGCCATCTACGCGCTGGCCAGCGGTCTGGCTCGCGATATCGTCAAAAAGGTCACCGGCCCCATCGACGTGAAGGTGATCGAAGAGAAGGTCAAACCGCCGCCGCCGCCTGAAAAGGTGGTGCCCCCGCCGCCGGATCTCAAGGCGCCGCCTCCGCCGTTCGTGCCGCCGCCCGAATTCCAGGTGACCGCACCCGCGCCGCCGGCCCCGGCCATTCAGTCCACCCAGGTTGCGCCGCCTGCCGTGACGGAAATCCGTCCTGCACCGCCGCCGGCCCCTGCGGCTCCGCCCGTGGCCAAGCCCGCCAAGGTCACTGCGGCCATGGTCTGCACCAAGATGGGCAAGCCTGAAATGCCGTCGGTCAACTGGAGCGGCGAAGCCCTCTACAAGGCTGTGGCCACCGTGAAGGCGGGTCGCGTCACGGCTGTTGAAATCACGTCGCTGCGTGGCGGTGTGGATCGCAAGGCGCAGCGCGCCCTGATCCAGGCCGTCGAGGCAACCCTGCGTGACACCTACGAATGCCCGGGCGATCACGTGTTCGAGCAGGAGTTCCAGTTCAAGATCGACTAAGAGACCTGCTTAGAACCCGGCGCCAGACCGGCGCTTCCAGAACCGTATCAAAACAGAATTTTTCCTAGGAGTTGACTCCATGATTTCTCGCATCACCGGCTTCCTTGCCGCCATCGCCATGGTCGCGACCTTGGCCGTTTCGCCCGCCCACGCGCAAGATCAGAAGCCGGCCGACGCCGCCTCGGCCGCCGTGGTTGACGCAGCCACCGCTCCGGCTGCTGCCGCCTCCAAGCCTCAAGACAACCCCTATGGTCTGGCCAACATCGTCGCCCACGGCAACGTTGTCGACCAGGTCGTGCTGTTCATCCTGGCCATGATGTCCATGGGTTCCTGGTACATCCTGGTCGTGCGCCTGTGGGACACGAGCAAGCTGTCCTCCGAAGCCAAGGAAGTCCGCGCCACGTTCTTCAAGAAGGCCAGCCTGGCCGATGGCGTCCGTAGCCTGAAGGAAGAAAGCGCCTTCCGCTACATCGCCACCACCGCCATCGAGGCTTCGGAGCACCATGAAGGCGCCCTGACCGAGAACATCGACCACAGCAGCTGGGTGACGATGAACGTCGACCGCGCCGTCGCCGACGTCAACACCAAGATCTCTGCCGGCCTGGGCTTCCTGGCCACCGTCGGCTCGACCGCTCCCTTCATCGGCCTGTTCGGTACGGTGTGGGGCATCCTGAACGCGCTGACCGCCATCGGTCTGGCCGGCCAGGCCTCCATCGACAAGGTGGCCGGCCCTGTGGGTGCCGCGCTGATCATGACCGCCATCGGTCTGGTCGTTGCCGTTCCGGCCGTGCTGGGCTACAACTGGCTGGTCAATCGCAACAAGGGCGTCATGAGTGAGGTTCGTTCCTTCGCCGGCGATCTGCACGGCGTGCTGATGGGCAACCGCTCGGTCGCTAAGCGCTAATCCCTGAGCTGCCGCTCGTAAAGGAGCCAATGCCATGGGCATGAACGTCGGATCCTCTTCCGGCGATGACGAGGTGGTCTCGACCATCAACACCACGCCCCTCGTGGACGTGATGTTGGTGCTGTTGATCATCTTCCTCATCACCGTGCCGGTGGTGACGCAGTCGATCGCGGTGAATCTCCCCAAGGAGACCAACCAGATTCGCGTCACCAAACCGGAAAACATCGAAATCTCGGTCAGCAAGGACGGCGACGTCTATTGGGGTACCAAGCTGGTTCCCGACATGGAGGAGCTCGTGAAGCGCCTCGGCAAGGAGTCGGTCAAGAACCCGCAGCCCGAGGTGCATATTCGCGGCGACGACAAGTCCCGCTATGAGTCGGTCGGTCGCGTGATCTTCGCCTGCCAGCGTGCTGGCATCATGAAGATCAACTTCGTCACCGAGCCGCCGGCTCGCAACTGATCCCAGGAGTCAACATGGGAATGAATGTCGGAAGTTCGTCAGGCAGCGGTGAACCCGAAGTCATGATGGACGTCAACACGACGCCGCTGATTGACGTGATGCTGGTGCTGCTGGTGATGCTCATCATCACCATCCCGATCCAGCTGCACACGGTCAACCTGGACATGCCGCCGCCGAGCACCACGCCGCCCCAACAGGATCCGGTCGTGCACACCGTCATGATCGACTTCGATGGCACGGTCTACTGGGACGAAGCTGCGCTGCCGAACATCGACGCCGTGAACGCCAAGATGCAGGAAATCGGCACCATGCCGATCAGCGACCAGCCGGAAATCCACATCAAGCCGAACAAGCTGGTGGACTACGGCGTCGTTGCTGCGGTGATGGCCTCGGCCCAGCGCAACAGCGTCAAGAAGATGGGCATGGTTGGTAACGAGCAATACGTCAAGTGACGTCTGCGGGACCGCTGACCACGATACTGTGATGCGCGCTGCCCGAAAGGGCGGCGCGTTTTTGCTTTGCAGGAGAGCAAGTTGAAGACTCTGAAAACCATGGTGGCCGTCGCCGTTGGCGCCTTGGCCCTGACCCTGAACGGCGCACCCGGCGCGGAGTTCGGCTTCAGCCAGGCGGCCGCGCAGGACAGCGTGCGCAAGGAAGTCGGCACGCCGCTGACCGAGGCCAGCAAGTTGGTCAAGGCCGGCAAATACAAGGAAGCCCTGGGCAAGCTGCGCGACGCCGAAGCCGTGGCTGGCCGCACCGCGGGCGAAACCAACGCCATCGAAGGCGTGCGCTTCTCAGCCGCAATGGGCGCCAACGATCCCGACACGATGGCTCGGTCGTTTGACGTGCTCAAAGGCGCGGGCAAGCTGAGCCAGGCCCAGCAGCTGCAGTACATGGAAGCCATCGCCGGCACCTATCTGCGCAACCGCGACAACGGCAAGGCCTTGACCTGGGCGCAGCGCTACTTCAAGGAAGGCGGCAACAGCCCGACCATGAAGCAGGTGCAGCAGAACGCGCAATTCCTGTCCGGCGACATGACGTCGACGATCAAGGACACCCTGGACGAAATCGCCGCCGACGAGCGTGCGGGCCGTGCGCCACCCAAGGACAAGCTCAATCTGCTGCTGTTCGCGGCCCAGAAGAAGGGCGACGCCAACGCGGAAGCCGTGGCGACCGAGAAGCTGCTGAACTTCTATCCCGATCCCAAGCTGTGGGCCCAGATCCTGGGCGGCCTGCCGCAGAAGAAGAGCTTCGACAGCAACCGCTATGCGCTAGACCTCTATCGCCTGCGCCTGGCCACCGGCAACATGTCGCGCGGTGCCGAGGACTACATGGAGATGGCCCAACTGGCCGCTCAGGCCGGTTATCCGGAAGAGGGCAAACAGGTCGTCGACAAAGGCATGGCCGCCGGCGTACTGGGGCAGGGTGCCGAGGGCGCCCGCCACAAGCGCCTGGCCGACCTGATGGTCAAGAAGATCGCCGAGGCCAAGGCCGCTGCAGCAGCCAGCGAGAAGGCTGCCGCGGATGCCAAGGACGGCAACGAGTTCGTGAAGCTGGGCCTGGCCAATGCCTTCGGCGGCAACGCCAAGAAGGGCGTCGAGCAGATCGAGCAAGGCATCGCCAAGGGCGATCTGAAGCGCCCCGAAGATGCCAAGCTTTATCTTGGCCTGGCCCACCAACTGGCTGGCGAAAGCGCCAAGGCCCAGGCGGCCTGGAAGTCAGTCAAGGGCAACGAAGGCGCCGCTGACCTCGCGCGCCTGTGGATCATCCAGTCGCGTTCAGCCAAGCGCTGATCGACGGAGACCTCCAAATAAAAAGGGCCCGGTATTGCCGGGCCCTTTTTTATTCCGCTGTCCGTTCGGCTTTTGTATTCCGGGCCGAGCGCTGGGCCGCTCCCGAGCCGGCCCGCTCTGGCGATGTGCTTGCCGGTCAATCCGGTAAGCATCGCCGTCCCCTAGGGGGACCGATCAGACCTGCCGGCGTTCAGCCGGAGTAGGACTGAGCGAGGGGCATCATTTCGGTGCCAGGCGGATCGCGCCGTCCAGGCGGATGACCTCGCCGTTCAGCATGTCGTTGGTGATGATCTGGTGCACGAGCTTGGCGTAGTCCTCGGGCTTGCCCAGGCGGCTCGGAAAGGGGACGCTCGCGGCCAGCGCGTCCTGCACTTCCTGGGGCATGCCAAACAGCATCGGCGTGCCGAAGATACCGGGCGCGATGGTCATGTTGCGGATGCCATTGCGGGCCAGGTCGCGGGCGATCGGCAGGGTCATGCCGACGACGCCACCCTTGGACGCCGAATAGGCCGCCTGGCCGATCTGGCCGTCATAGGCCGCGACCGAGGCCGTCGAGATCAGCACGCCGCGCTCGCCGGTCGGTTCCGGCTCATTCTTCGCCATCGCTTCGGCGGCGAGGCGGATCATGTTGAAGCTGCCGATCAAGTTGACGGTGACCGTCTTGCTGAAGGCGGCCAGTGGATGGGCGCCGTCCTTGCCTACGGTCTTGATGGCCGGCGCGATGCCGGCGCAGTTGACGAGGCCGACCAGCTTGCCCAAGCCCGTCGCCGCGGCCACTGCAGCCTGACCGTCGGCTTCCTGGCTGACGTCACACTTGATGAAGAGGCCGCCGAGTTCGGCGGCCACGGCCTGGCCACGTTCGGCCTGCAGATCGGCGATGACGACCTTGGCGCCGTGCGCCGCCAGCATGCGGGCCGTGCCTTCGCCGAGGCCCGAGGCGCCGCCGGTGACGATGAACACCTTGCCTGCGATTTCCATGATGAGGATCTCCTGGTTGACGTAAACGTCAATTGTGGCCGACAAAAAAAGCCGCGGGCCTCAAGCGCCGCGGCTTTGTTCGGAGAGATCGGGGCTCAGGTCAAAGCGGCCAGGGCCTTCTTCATGATGTCGTCGACCGAGCCGACACCTTCGATGCGGCGGTACTTGGGCGCGTTGGCGTCGCCGGTGGCGGCCCACTGCGAGTAGTAGTCGACCAGAGGCCGGGTCTGGGCCGAATAAACGTCCAGGCGCTTCTTGACGGTCTCTTCCTTGTCGTCCTCGCGCTGGACCAGCGGCTCGCCGGTCTCGTCGTCCTTGCCTTCGACCTTGGGCGGGTTGAACTTGACGTGGTAGGTGCGGCCTGAGGCCACATGCACGCGGCGGCCGCTCATGCGTTCGATGATGGCGTCGAAGGGCACGTCGATCTCGAGCACGTAGTCCAGCTTAACGCCGGCCGCCTTCATCGCGTCGGCCTGCGGGATGGTGCGCGGGAAGCCGTCGAAGAGGAAGCCCTTGGCACAGTCGTCCTGGGCAATGCGTTCCTTCACGAGGCCGATGATGATGTCGTCGCTGACCAGGGCGCCCGAATCCATGACGGCCTTGGCAGCCAGGCCCATTTGCGTGCCGGCCTTGATGGCAGCGCGCAGCATGTCACCGGTGGAGATCTGCGGAATGCCGAATTGCTTGCAGATGAAGGCAGCTTGGGTGCCTTTGCCGGCGCCTGGCGCGCCCAGAAGAATCAGTCGCATGGGTCTCCTCGTCTCGTCAGGACTGTGAAAAAGTCCTGCATCTGGTCAGCGGTCGAGTATCGCATGGGGCCTTTCGGGGGCCTGACGTGTCAACCCTTGATGAGGCGGCGAACGCGCTCCAGATCCTCGGGCGTGTCGACGCCCGGACCGGGCCGTTCAACACTGATGTGCACGGCGATGCGCTCGCCATGCCAGAGCACGCGCAGCTGCTCCAGCGACTCGATCTGCTCCAGCGGACTGACGGCCAGTGTCGGGAAGCGACGCAGGAAGCCGGCGCGGTAGGCATACAGGCCGACATGGCGCAGTGCGCCGTTCGGCTGGCCGCCGCCGTCGCGCCACCAGGCGATGGGCGCGCGTGAGAAATACAGCGCCCGGGCCGCCTTGTCGGTGACCAGCTTGACGACATTCGGGTTCGCGAACTCGGAAGGATCAGTGAGCGCATGCGCGACGGTAGCCATTACGCAGTCGGCCTGGGCGGTCAGCGTTGCCGCGCAGGCGTCGATCATGGCCGGCGCGATCAGCGGCTCGTCGCCCTGCACATTGACGACGACGGCATCGTCAGCCAGCCCGAGCTGCTCGACGGCTTCGGCCAGACGGTCGCTACCGGACGGATGGTCGGCCCGCGTCATCAGCGCGCGCACACCATGGGCGACGCAGGCGGCCGCAACTTCGGGAGCATCGGTCGCCACGACGATCTGGCTGGCACCCGACTCGGCAGCACGCCGGGCAACGCGCACGATCATCGGCAGTCCGGCGATGTCGGCCAGCGGCTTGTTCGGCAGCCGCGTCGATGCCAGGCGCGCGGGGATGATGATGGTGAAGCTCATTGGTGCACCCTTCGGCCTGCGGCCTGTCCCGCCAAGCGGGAGCGAGCTTGCTTGGGGCGGCCCGGCGCGGCGCTCACGGTGCCAGCACGACCGGTGGCGCGGGAGCGTCAGGGTCCCAGGCCTTGGCTTCGCTCTCCAGCATCAGAGGAATGCCGTCGCGCACGGGAAAGGCCAGGCGGTCGGCGCGGCAGGCCAGCGCCGGCAATTCCAGTCCGGCACCTTCACGCAGCAGCGTCAGCGGCCCCTTGCACAGCGGGCAGACCAGCATTTCGATGAGGCGTTGATCCATCAGACGAGAGCGAAGAGTTTTTGCAGTTGGGTGTCCAGCGCCGCCTCGAAGCCGGCACCGGGCGAGAAGTCTAGCGCCACGACCCAGACGGGCAGGGTGCCGACGCGCTCGGGTGGCAGCTTCACGGCATCCTTCTCGGTCAGCAGGATGCCGGCGGCATCGGCCGGCCAGGGGAGGTCGGCGAAGTCGGCATGGTCCGGCAGGGACCGTGCGTCGAAGGACAGCCCCAGCCCGGCCAGCATGTCGAAGAAGCGCTGTGGCCTCGCGACACCGGCAACGGCGAGCAGCCCTGGCCGCCCACGCAGTGCCAGCAGCGTGTCCATCTGCGCCGGCTTGCCGGCCCACCAGTCGACCAGGGTCACCGCACCGGCCAGGCGCCGCTCGGCGACAAAGCCGGGCAGGGTGGTGCTCGGCCGGGGCGCGTTATAGACAACCAACTGGTCGGCCCCAAGCGGCGCGGGTGGTTGGCGCAACGGGCCGGCCGGCAGCAGGCGGCCATTGCCAAGCCCACGCTCATCGAACACCAGCAGGCTCAGGCGTCGAGGCAGGCGCCAGTGCTGCAGGCCGTCGTCGCTGACCAGCAGCTGCAGCCCCGGCTCGGCCGCCAGCAGCGCGCGCGCGGCGGCAACGCGATCCTGGCCGACCGCCACCGGCACACCGCTGCGCAGATGGATGAGCAGGGGCTCGTCGCCGACTTCGCGCGCCGTCGACACACGAGTGACGAGGCGCACGCCGTCGCCCTCGCGGCCATAGCCACGCGACACAACGCCGGCACGCAGGCCGCGTGTGCGCAACATCTCCAGCAGGGCCAGCGTCGTCGGCGTCTTGCCGGCGCCGCCGACGATCCAGTTGCCGACGACGATGACGGGCACGGGCAGCGTTTGGACGCGCGTCAGCCCCGTGCGGTAGGCGAGATGGCGCAGCGCCAGCAGCGCGCGGTAGAGCCAGCTCAGCGGCAGCAGCGTGACCGACAGCGCACCGCCGCTCAGCCACTGCTGCTGGAGCCGATCACCGAGCGTCGGTCTGCGCGGCGAAGGTGACACGCGTCAGGCCGACGCGGCGCGCGGCGTCCATCACGTTGATGACGGCCTGGTGGGGCGTGGCGGCGTCGGCTGAGATGATCAGCGACGCGTCGGCGTTGCCCCCGGAGGCCTGGCGCAGCGCGGCGATCAGGATGTCCACCGAGCGGCCTTCCACCGGCTGGCGGTTGATGACGAAGCGGCCGTCCGCGGCGATGCCGACGATGACCTCCTGTGGCCTGTCCTTCAACTTCTCGGCATCGGCCGAGGGCAGGGTGATCTGCAGCTCGGTGAACTTGGAGTACGTCGTCGACAGCATCAGGAAGATCAGGATCACCAACAGCACGTCGATGAAGGGGATCAGGTTGATCTCCGGCGGCTCGCGGTGCGGGGAGCGGAATCTCATGATGTCAGTTCATCCATTGTGTGTGGCACTCAACGCATTGCGGGCCGAGCGCTGGGCCGCTCCCGAGCCGGCCCGCACTGACGATGTGCTTGCGGCTCGATGCCGCAAGCATCGTCGTCCCCTCGGGGGACCGGCCAAGGTACGCCTTGGACGAGGGGCTTCATCTCAAGCCGTATAGCGGCGCAACTGGCCCAGCAGGCGGTCTGCAGCGGCTTCGAGTTCCAGCACGTATTCCTCGATGCGGCCACGGAAGTAGCGGTAGAACATCAGCGAGGGGATGGCGATCATCAGGCCGAAGGCGGTGTTGTAGAGGGCGATGGAGATGCCGTGGGCCAGCTGCGCGGGGTTGCCGCCGCCGGGCGTCTGGCTGCCGAAGATCTCGATCATGCCGACCACGGTGCCCATCAGCCCCAGCAGCGGCGCGGCCGTGGCGATGGTGCCCAGGGTGTTCATGTAGCGCTCGAGCTGGTGCACGGCGCGTCGGCCGGCAAATTCGAACACCAGGCGCAGCTTGCCCTCGGGCATTTGCGGCTCGGCGGTCACGGCGCGCAGGCCGGCGGCCAGCACCTCGCCCAGCAGGGAGTTCTCGGCCAGGCGGTCGACCATGTCGGGCGCTGGCAGTTGCTGGGCGCTGACGTTCATGACGTCCTCCAGCAGCCGCGGCGGCAGGATGCGGCTGGCGCGCAGGCTGGACAGCCTCTCGATGATCAGGGCCAGGGCCACCACGGAGCACAGGAGCAAGGGCCAGATCGGCCAACCGGCGGCTTGTATGATCGAAAACAAGGGCGTCCCCGTCGATGAAAAGGCCAGCAGGCCGGTCACAAAAACGGCCGCTGGCGGCCGGATGAGTGCGCGGGATTATGGCCCCAGCCTTGCGCGCCTCGGCCGATCTGCGCCACTGCGAAAGCGTTCTCACAATCCACCGTTACTGTGGATAACTTTGTGGGCAACGCAGCGGCGCTGGCCTGCAGAGGCCGTCAAATCAAGGCCTTGGACAAGTTGCCTCCAATTTGAGCAGTGGAATTCGAATTGAAAAACAAGGCCTTATGTGCTCATGACAGCTCTGTGACGGGCGAAATGAGCCGAAATTGCCCGCCAGCCCAGTATCGGCGCGGCTGTGGACTTCCCGGCCCGCGCCGGCATTGGGTTTGCGCGTGATTGAGCCCCGCGAAGCCGCTTCAAATCGTCGTGTCTGGGGCGTGGCTGGTTTGCTGGAGGCGGTGAGCCAGAGCCTGGCTGAACGCTTTTCGGTCGTCGCGGTCGGCGGCGAGATCACCGGCTTCACGCGCGCCGCCAGCGGCCATTGCTATTTCGGACTGAAGGACGCAGACGGTCAGGCCGCCAGCCTGCGCTGCGCGATGTTCCGCCGCGCCGCGGCGATGCTGGACTTTGCGCCGGCCGAAGGCGTGCTGGTCGAGGTGCGCGGCCGCGTCGCCGTCTACGAGCCGCGCGGCGAACTGCAGTTCGTCGTCGAGGCCATGCGCCGCGCTGGCGCCGGCACGCTGTACGAGCAGTTCCTCGCGCTTCGAGCGCGGCTGACGGCCGAGGGCCTGTTCGATGCCGACACCAAGCGCGCGCTGCCCACCCACCCGCGCCGCATCGGCGTCATCACGTCGACGGCCGGTGCGGCCCTGCACGACGTGCTGACGGCGCTGGCCCGGCGAGCGCCCCAGGTCGAGGTGCTGGTCTACCCGAGCCCGGTGCAGGGCGCCGAAGCGCCACCGGCGCTTGTTGAAGCGCTGAGGCGCGCCAACGAGCGGGCCGAGGTCGACGTGCTGCTTCTGGTACGCGGTGGCGGCTCGCTGGAGGACCTGTGGGCCTTCAATGACGAACGCGTCGTCCGCGCGGTGGCGTTGTCAGCGCTGCCGGTCGTCTGCGGCGTCGGCCACGAGACCGACGTGACGCTGTGCGACCTGGCCGCCGACCTGCGCGCGCCCACGCCCACAGCGGCCGCCGAACTGGCCGCGCCGTCGCGCACCAGTCTCCTCCAGCACCTCGCCGCGCTGGAGCGTGGCCTGATCCTGCGCGTCGACCACCGCCTGCAAACCCTCGCCCAGCGCCTGGATCGCCTCGCGCTGCGCCTGT
This sequence comes from Pelomonas sp. Root1217, assembly GCF_001425705.1. GTDB lineage: Bacteria > Pseudomonadota > Gammaproteobacteria > Burkholderiales > Burkholderiaceae_C > Pelomonas. The sequence continues at coordinate 847,336 of NZ_LMDC01000001.1, forward strand.
CCCGCCCCAGTGATGTACTGACCCGCCAGCGCCGCTTGCTGGAGCTGCTCGCCCAGCGGGCCAGCGCGGCGCCGCGGCGGCGCGTCGAATTGCAGGGCCAGCGGCTGATCCATCTGGAGCAGCGCCACGAACGCGCCCATCGCGAGATCCTGGCGCGCCAGCACACCCGGCTGAACGCGCTGCAGGCCCGGCTGCAGGCCCTGGACCCGCAGCATGTGCTGGCGCGCGGCTACGCCTGGCTGGATGACGGCGCCGGCGGTGCGGTGACGTCCGTGCATGCCTTGCTGCCGGGCGCCGAGGTGCGCGCGGTACTGGCCGACGGCAGCCTCGACTTGCGCGTTCTGGGGGTACAGCCTTCGCCGCAGGGGTGATTGGCTCTCCCTACAATCTTTGCGTTTCCCTTCCCCCCAACACCTGAGGACTCCACGATGGAACACACGCTGCCCCCGCTGCCTTACCCGATCGACTCGCTGGCCCCGCACTACAGCAAGGAGACCCTCGAGTACCACCACGGCAAGCACCACAACGCCTATGTGGTGAACCTCAACAACCTGCAAAAGGGTACCGAGTTCGAATCGATGACGCTCGAGGAGATCATCAAGAAGAGCTCCGGCGGCATCTACAACAACTCGGCCCAGATCTGGAACCACACGTTCTTCTGGAACTGCATGAAGCCGCAAGGCGGCGGTGAGCCCAGCGGCGCGCTGGCCGCGGCCATCAACGCCAAGTGGGGCAGCTATGCCGCCTTCAAGGAAGCCTTCGTCAAGAGCGCCGTCGGCAACTTCGGTTCGGGCTGGACCTGGCTGGTCAAGAAGGCCGACGGCTCCGTCGACATCGTCAACATGGGCGCCGCCGGCACGCCGCTGACGACCGGCGACAAGGCCCTGCTGACCGTCGACGTGTGGGAACACGCCTACTACATCGACTACCGCAACCTGCGCCCCAAGTTCGTCGAGACCTTCCTGAGCAATCTCGTGAACTGGCAGTTCGCTGAGTCGAACTTCGCCTGAAGTCAGCAAGCCCCTCGTCCAGTCGTGCTCCCGCTGAACGCGGGCACGTCTGGCCGGTCCCCCGAGGGGACGGCGATGCCCGCGGCATTGAGCCGCGGGCCCATCGCCAGAGCGGGCCGGCTCGGGAGCGGCCCAGCGCTCGGCCCGAATACCCAATGAAAGAAGCCGGCCTCGTGCCGGCTCTTTATTGCGATACCTGGATCACGTGCCGCACCAGTGGATAGACCTGGTGCTGCCAGCGCCGCCCGCTGAACACGCCGTAGTGGCCCACATTGGGCTGGATGTAGTGGGTGCGCATATAGGCCCGCAGGCTGCTGGCGAGGTCCTGGGCGGCCAGCGTCTGGCCGACGGCGCAGATGTCGTCGCGCTCGCCCTCCACGGTCAGCAGCGCGGTGCGGCGAATGGCCGCCGGGTTCACGCGGCGGCCCCTGAAAAACATCTCGCCGCGCGGCAGGTCGTAGGTCTGAAAGACGCGCTCTACCGTCTCCAGGTAGAAGTCCGCCGCGAGGTCGGCCACGGCCAGGTATTCCTCGTAGAACACGCGTGTGACCTCGGCCTTGTCGAACTCGTCGGCGACGAGGTGCTTGTAGTAGTCCTTGAAGGCGTTGGTGTGCCTGTCCTTGTTCATGCTCATGAAGGCCGACAGCTGCACGAAGCCCGGGTAGACGCGCCGCCCCGCGCCCGCGTGCTGCCAGGGCACGTGGCTGATCAGGTTCTTCTTGAACCACGAGATGGGCTTGCTGGTGGCGAGTTCGTTGACCGCGGTGGGGCTGACGCGGCAGTCGATCGGGCCGGCCATCAGCGTCAGGCTGGCTGGCGTGGCGGGGTGGTCGTCCTCGGCCATCAGCGCCACGGCCGCCAGTGCGCTGACACAGGGCTGGCAGACGGCCACCACGTGGGCCTGCGGGCCGATGGCGGCCAGGAAGTCGATCAGGTGGCCGGTGTATTCGTCCAGCCCGAAGCGGCCGGCCGCCAGCGGCACGTCGCGCACGTTGTGCCAATCGGTGATGTAGACGTCATGGTCCTGCAGCAGCGTGCGCACCGTCTCGCGCAGCAGCGTGGCGAAGTGGCCCGACATCGGCGCCACCACCATCACTTTGGGTTGCTCAGGCGCGCCTTCCTTGCGAAAGCGCAGCAGCGTCGCAAAGGGCGTGGTCAGCGTGGCTTCTTCGGTGACAGGCCACCGTTCGTCGCCGCTGACGATCTCACCAATGCGCCAGGGCGGGCGGGTGTGGGTGATCTGGGCCAGCTCGAAGACCTTGCCTGCCGCCGACCACTGGCGCGCTGGCAACCAGCTGGCGTCAGCAATGCCGGGCTGCTGCAGGAAGGGAATCGACATGCGCGTGGCCATGCGCAGCGGCCACAGCAGATCGGTATGGGCCTGGTAGGCGGGGTACATGGTTGCTCCTGCAAGGCCGGTGATGCCAGGAGCGACGCAAGGAGCGCGCCAGCATGGCATGGGCCTTGCGTCGATGGAGTGCCCAGACCGAGAAGGAGACGCCATGCCTGTTGCCACGCCGACCCGCCCCGCCGCCAAGGCGGCGAAAACCGCTCCAGCACCGGCGCGCAAATCCAAGACCGCGACACCCGCGGCCACGCTGACGCTGAGCAGCAAGAACTACTCGTCCTGGTCGCTGCGCGGCTGGCTGCTGACGCGCTTTGCCGGCCTCTCCTTCGAGGAGATCATGGTCTCGCCTGACGACGAGGATGCGCGCAAGGAACTGCTGCTGCTGGCGCCCTCTATCCGCGTGCCCTGTCTGCGCCACGAGGGTGTCACGGTGTGGAACAACCTGGCCATTGCCGAGTATCTGAACGAGCTTTCCCCCAAAGCCGGTCTGTGGCCCGCGGACCGCGTTGCGCGGGCCCATGCGCGGGCCATCTGCGGCGAGATGAACTCAGGCTTCGCCAATCTGCGCGCGTCGCTGCCCATGAACCTCAAGGGCCACTTTCCGCGCCACAAGATCTGGGCCGGGGCCAAGCCCGACATCGAGCGCATCACCGAGATCTGGACCGACTGCCTGGCCCGCTACGGCGGGCCCTATCTGTTCGGCGCCAAACGCAGCGCTGCCGACGCGATCTTTGCGCCCGTCGTCACGCGTTTCCTGACCTATGACGTGCCGCTGAACCCCGCCTGCATGGTCTATTGCAAGGCCATCGCCGCCATGCCGGAGCTGAAGGAGTGGACCGCCGCGGCGCGCCAGGAGCCCGACGAGATCGAACAGCTCGACATGGATTTTTGAGCTTCACGCCCAGGGCGCCGGGATCGGCACCTCGCAAGGCGCCGGCATGTCCACCGTCTTGAAGTCCGCCGGCGAGACGATCTCCAGGTACTCCATGTCCGGCGAGTAGTCGAACAGGTAATGCACGATGCCGGGGCGCTGGTGCACGCAGTCACCCGCCTCGACCAGCGTCACCTGATCGCCGTACATGAACTTGGCCCAGCCCTTGGTCATCAGCACGATCTGGAACTCCGCCTCATGGCGGTGCCATCCGGTGCCCTTTTCAGGGGCCATGTTCGCCTTCACAAGGTGCGCGATGACCCTGCCCGCCGTGGCTTGGGCCACGCCCAGGTCGCGGTAGAGGAAGAAATCTCTCAGGCCGTCGGGGCGCCAGGGCGTGTCCCCGGGCTTGACGTGGGAGAACTGCGTGGCGGACGCGTCGTTGGCGGCGTCCACGGGTATCGACAGATCCGACATGAGGGGCCTCCTGAAATGCTGCAGGTTGGAGCACACGCAATATGTGTTCCCGCAAAAGCTTGACCCAGGTCATGGGGGCGGCGGGGCGAGCCATCTAGATTGGCGGCGTGAGTGCACCCCCTCCCGGCTTGTGTGCGGCTGATGCCGACGCCCGCCTCCTAGCCCCCTTCACGACCTGGCCCGATGGCCCGGGTGGTGTGGCGCTGTCGCAGTTCCAGGTGGCAGGCATGCATTGCGCGGCCTGCTCGGGGTTGATCGAAGCGGCGCTGCTGAAGCTGCCGGGCGTGCGCGGCGCCAGCGTCAATCCGGCGTCGGCCCGGCTGGCCTTGCAGTGGTTGCCTTCACAGCTCGCGCTCGCCGACGTGCTGGCCGCGCTGCAGGTGGCAGGTTACCGGGCCACGCCCGACGTCGCCGCGCCGGCGCGCGAGCTGCGCCGGCAGGAAAGGCGCCAGGCCCTGTGGCGGCTCTTTGTCGCTGCCTTCCTGATGATGCAGGTCATGATGATGGCGGCGCCGGCCTATGTCGCCGCTCCGGGTGAGCTCAGCGCCGACCTGGACCGCCTGCTGCGCTGGGCCAGCTGGGTGCTGACGCTGCCCGTCATGGTCTTTTCGGCCGCCCCCTTCATGGTAGGCGCCTGGCGACAGCTCAGGGCAGGGCGGCTGGGCATGGATGTGCCGGTGGCGGTGGGCATCGCCGTCACTTTCGTGGCCAGCACCGGCGCACTGTTCGACCCCGGCGGGCCCTTGGGCCACGAGGTCTACTTCGATTCGCTGACGATGTTCGTCGCGTTGCTGCTCCTGGCGCGCTGGTTCGAACTGGGCGCGCGGCATCGTGCGGCGGATGCGCTGGAAGCGGTCGCCGGTGCGTTGCCGACGGCGGCCGAGCGGCTGCGTGAGGACGGCAGCAGTGAACGCGTCGCGCCCGAGACACTGCGCGTGGGTGATCGCATCCGCGTCGCGGCCGGCGAGGCCTTCGCGGCCGACGGCCGCGTGCTGTCCGGCCAGGGCTGGGCCAATGAGGCCCTGCTGACGGGCGAATCCGCGCCGGTCGCCAAGACGGCGGGCGATGCGGTCGTGGCCGGCAGCATCAACCTGGACGGCCCGCTCATCGTCAGCGTGCAGCGCGTGGGTGCCGACACGACGGCGCAGGGCATCGTGCGATTGATGCAACAGGCACAGAGCCAGCGGCCTTTTGTCAACGGCGTGCTGGACCGCGTCGCCGCGGGCTTCACGGCGGTCGTGCTGCTGCTGGCGCTGGCGGCGGGCATTGCCTGGTGGTGGATCGATCCGTCGCGCGCGGTGGCCGTTGCGGTCGCAGTGCTCATCGTCACCTGCCCCTGCGCGTTGACGCTGGCCGCGCCTGCGGCCTGGCTCTCGGCCAGCGGCGCGCTTGCGCGGCGTGGGTTGCTGCTGACAGACCTGGCGGCGCTGGAGCGGCTGTGCGCCATCGACACCGTCGTCTTCGACAAGACCGGCACGCTCAGCGAGGACCGTCTGCAGCTGCGTCGCCACTGGGCGCAGGGCGCCGATGCCGGCGCGCTGCTGAACGTCGCCCGCAGTCTCGCCGGGCTGTCGCGTCACCCGGTGGCGCAGGCGCTGGCCGACGGAAGCGCCGGCAGCTGGACGAACGTGCGCGAAGTCGCCGGCCGCGGCGTGGAGGCGCGCGACGCAACCGGCCAGGTCTGGCGCCTCGGTGCGCCGGCCTGGGTCAGCGCGCAGCCCGACCCGGCTGCGCGGCTGGCGTTCGGCCCAGTGGGCTGCGGCGACTGCGTGCTGTGGCTGGACGTTGCCGAGGCGCCACGTGCCGACGCGACCGCAACGATCAAGGCCTTGCGTGCCCAGGGCAAGCGCGTGCGCCTGCTGTCGGGCGACCAGCCGGCCGCGGTCGCGCGCATGGCGGCGTTGCTGGACATCGCCCACTGGCGCGCGGGCGCCACGCCCGAGTCCAAGCTTGCTGCGCTGCGTGACTGGCAGGCGCGCGGCGAGCGCGTGCTGATGGTCGGCGACGGCATCAACGACGCGCCGGTGCTGGCCGCGGCCGACGTGCGCATCGCCATGGGACAGGGCGCCATGCTGGCCCGCAGTGCCGCAGATGCGTTGCTGGTGTCCAACCAGCTGATGGTCATCCCGCAGGCACTTGCGCTGGCGCACAGGACGCGCCGCGTGCTGCGTCAGAACCTCGCCTGGGCGGCGCTCTACAACCTGGCCTGCGTGCCGCTGGCACTGACCGGTTGGCTGCCGCCACTGGCGGCGGGCCTGGGCATGGCGGCGAGTTCGCTGTTTGTCGTGCTCAATGCCCAGAGATTGGCCCGCTGATGGACATCCTGTATCTCCTCATCCCCTTCTCGGTCGTGCTGGTGCTGCTCATCGTGGCGGTTTTCGGCTGGGCTGTGCACTCCGGGCAACTGGACGGCTTCGAACACGAGGCTGAACGCATCCTGCTTGACGAGGATCAAGGCGTCTAGGAGCCCTCGCGCGAAGAATCGTTTGCATCAGACTGAAGGAGTCGCGATGGCGAACGAAAAGGCGCTGGCCACCACTGGGGCGGTATACGAAGACGGGCCGGTACGCGCATTTGCGCTGGCCGCCGTTCTATGGGGAGTGGTGGGCATGCTGGTGGGCGTCATCATTGCTGCCCAGCTGGCCTGGCCAGATCTCAACCTCGGCATTCCCTGGCTGAGCTACGGGCGCCTGCGGCCCCTGCACACCAATGCCGTCATCTTCGCCTTTGGCGGCTGCACGCTGTTCGCGACCAGCTACCACGTGGCGCAGCGCACCGGGCAGACGGCGCTCTTCTTGCCGAAGCTGGCCTGGTTCACCTTCTGGGGCTGGCAGCTGGTCATCCTGCTTGCGGCGCTCTCGCTGCCCATGGGCTACACGACCGGCAAGGAATACGCCGAGCTCGAATGGCCCATCGACATCCTGATCACCGTGGTCTGGGTGGCGTATGCGGTGGTGTTCTTTGGCACGATCGGCACCCGCAAGATCCGCCACATCTACGTGGCGAACTGGTTCTTCGGCGCCTTCATCATCGCCGTGGCCCTGCTGCACATCGTCAACAGCGCCGAGATCCCGGTCAGCATGACCAAGAGCTACTCGGCCTACGCCGGCGTGCAGGACGCGATGGTGCAGTGGTGGTACGGCCATAACGCGGTGGGCTTCTTCCTGACCGCAGGCTTCCTCGGGATGATGTACTACTACATCCCCAAGCAGGCCGAGCGCCCCGTCTACAGCTACCGGCTGTCCATCGTCCACTTCTGGGCGCTGATCTTCACCTACATGTGGGCGGGCCCCCACCACCTGCACTACACGGCGCTGCCGGACTGGGCGCAGAGCATCGGCATGATCTTCAGCCTGGTGCTGCTGGCGCCGAGCTGGGGCGGCATGATCAACGGCGTCATGACGCTGTCGGGCGCCTGGCACAACCTGCGTGACGACCCCATCCTGAAGTTCCTCATCGTCGCGCTGTCGTTCTACGGCATGTCGACCTTCGAGGGGCCGATGATGTCGATCAAGACGGTGAACTCGCTGTCGCACTACACCGACTGGACGGTGGGCCACGTGCACAGCGGCGCCCTGGGCTGGGTGGGCCTCATCTCGATGGGCTCGCTCTACCACCTGATCCCGCGCATGTTCGGCCGCACGCAGATGTACTCCAAGAGTGCCATCGAGCTGCACTTCTGGATCGCGACGCTGGGCATCGTGCTCTACATCGCCGCGATGTGGATTGCCGGCGTCATGCAGGGCCTGATGTGGCGCGCGGTCAACCCCGACGGCACGCTGGTCTACACCTTCGTCGAAAGCGTCAAGGCGACCTGGCCCTTCTACGTGATCCGACTCAGCGGCGGCCTGCTCTACCTCGCCGGCATGCTGATCATGGGCTGGAACGTCATCAAGACCGTGCAGGCCGGCAACTCGCAGTCCGTGCGCATCCCGGCCCCCGTGCTGGCCCACGCCTGAAGGAGATTCCATGAGCAACAACACCCAAGCCGTCTCCGGCCACCAGCGCATCGAAACCAGCAACCTGCTGATGATCGTGCTGGTGCTGCTGACCGTGCTGGTTGGCGGCGTCGTCGAGATCGTGCCGCTGTTCTTCCAGCGCTCCACCACGCAGGCCGCCCCCGGCCTCAAGCCCTACACGCCGCTGCAGCTGGCCGGCCGCGACATCTATCTGCGCGAGGGTTGCTACAACTGCCATTCGCAGATGATCCGCCCGCTCGCCGCCGAGACGCTGCGTTATGGCAAGTACTCCACTGCGGGTGAATTCGTTTACGACCACCCCTTCCAGTGGGGCAGCAAGCGCACCGGTCCCGACCTGCACCGCGTCGGAGGCAAATACAGCGACGACTGGCACCGCATCCACCTGAACAACCCGCGCGACCTGGTGCCCGAATCCAACATGCCCGCCTACCCCTGGCTGGTGAGCGCCCCGGTGGACGCCGCCGGTATGCCGGCGCGCCTGGCGGCGATGCGCATGCTGGGCGTGCCCTACACCGAGGACGAGGTGAAGGCCTCCTCCGACGACGTGAAGGGCAAGACAGAGCTCGACGCGCTGGTGGCCTATCTGCAGGTGCTTGGCACCGCGAACAAGTAAGGAGCCCGCACCATGGGCATCAACGAACTGCGTATCGCCGTGACCCTGGTGTCGCTGGCTGTCTTCCTCGGCATCATCGCCTGGGCCTGGCGCGGCCGCTTCGACGACGCCGCACGCCTTCCTTTCGAAGGAGATGAGCAATGAGCGACTTCTTCAACGGCGGCTGGTCGGTCTTTATCGCTGTCGCCACCATCGCCGGCCTGATCGCCTGCGGCATCCTCCTGATCATCGCCAGCCGCCGCCAGGTGATGGCGACCGACAACACGACCGGGCACGTCTGGGACGAGGATCTGCGCGAACTCAACAACCCGCTGCCGGCCTGGTGGATGGGCCTGTTCGTTCTGACCATCGTCTTCGCCGGCATCTACCTGGCGCTGTATCCGGGCCTGGGCAACCAGGCGGGCAAGCTGGGCTGGACGAGCCTGGGCGAGCACGCCAACGACCTGGCACAGGCTCGCGCCACCATGGCACCGGTCTATGCCGCCTTCGCCGACAAGACGCCGGAGCAACTCGCCAAGGATCCCAAGGCCCACGCTATCGGTGAGCGGTTGTTCGCCAACAACTGCGCGCAGTGCCACGGCGCTGACGCCAAGGGCTCCAAGGGCTTCCCCAACCTGACCGACACCGACTGGCTGTGGGGCGGCTCGCCTGAAACCATCACCGAGACCATCACCAAGGGCCGCGAGGGCAACATGCCCGTGATGGCACCGGCAGTGGGCGCGGCGGAGGACGTGCGCAACGTCGCCCATTACGTTCTGTCGCTGTCGGGCAGCCCGCACAACGCGCTGTATGCCCAGCTCGGCAAGCCCAAGTTCACCGCGTGCGCGGCCTGCCACGGGCCCGGCGGCCAGGGCAACCCGGCCCTGGGGGCGCCCAACCTGAGCGACAAGGTCTGGCTGCACGGCTGGGGCGAGGAGGCCGTCACGGCCATGGTCAACAACGGCAAGCACAACGTGATGCCGGCCCACGGCGAGCGGCTGACGCCCGAGCAGATCCGCGTGCTGGCTTCCTATGTCTGGAACCTGTCGCAATCGCAAGGCGTCATCGCTGCCGCCCCCTGAGTCCCATGCCTGTTCCCTCTGCGCCCGGTTCGGGCGATGCCGTCCAGGTCATCCGCCTCTACAAGTCGGAAGACAAGATCCACCCGCGTTCGGTGGACGGCTTCTACGCCCGCTGGCGCTGGGCCATCGTCGCGCTGACCCAGCTCGTGTTCTACGGCCTGCCCTGGCTCAACTGGGGCGAGCGGCAGGCCGTGCTCTTCGATCTGGGCTCGCGGCGCTTCTACATCTTCGGCCTGGTGCTGTATCCGCAGGACTTCGTGTACCTCACGGGCCTGCTGATGATCTCGGCTTACGCGCTATTCCTGTTCACGGCCGTGGCCGGGCGGCTGTGGTGCGGCTATGCCTGCCCGCAGACGGTCTACACCGAGATCTTCATGCGCGTGGAGCGCTGGTTCGAAGGCGACCGCAACGCGCGGCTGCGGCTGGACAAGGCGCCCTGGTCCCTCGACAAGCTCTGGCGCAAGACGGCCAAGCAGTCCGTGTGGATCGCCATCGGCCTGTGGACCGGCTTCACCTTCGTCGGCTATTTCACGCCCATCCACACGCTGGCCGCCGAGGTGGGTAGCCTGGGCCTGGGCCCGTGGGAAACCTTCTGGGTGCTGTTCTATGGCTTCGCCACCTACGGCAACGCCGGCTACATGCGCGAGCAGGTCTGCAAGTACATGTGCCCCTACGCGCGCTTCCAGAGCGCGATGTTCGACCGCGACACGCTGATCGTCAGCTACGACCCCGAGCGCGGCGAGCCGCGCGGCAAGAACGCGCAGCGCGGCAAGAAGGGCGAGGCGCGCAGCGCTGCCGCCCCCGTGGGCGATTGCATCGACTGCAACCTGTGCGTGCAGGTCTGCCCGACCGGCATCGACATCCGCGACGGCCTGCAGTACGAATGCATCGGCTGCGCGGCCTGCATCGACGTCTGCAACGGCGTCATGGACAAGATGGGCACCGAGCGCGGCCTCATCCGCTACGACACCGAGAACGGCCTGGAGCAGCGCCTGACGCGCGCGCAGCGTTGGCAGCATGTGCTGCGCCCGCGCGTGCTGATCTACACCGCCGTGCTGATCGTCATCTGCACGGCCCTGATGTGGAGCCTGCTGTCGCGGCACAGCTTCCGCGTCGACATCGTGCGTGACCGCGCTTCGATGGCCCGACTCGTCGAGGACGGCTGGATCGAGAACGTCTACCGTCTGCAGGTCATGAACGCCACCGAGTCGCCCCAGCGCTACCGCATTGAGGCCGAGGGCCTGCCTGGCCTGGTGCTGACCCAGGCCACCACCGTGGACCTGGGCTCGGCCGAGGCGCGCTGGGTGGCGGTGGCCCTGCGCGTGCCGCCCGAGACGGCACAGCAGCTCAAGGCCGGCGCGCATCCCATGCACTGGCGCATCAGCCGCATCGGCGGTGAAGCGGGCGGATCGGCCACCGAGACCGTCGTCGAGAAGTCCACTTTCGTGCTGCCGCGCTGACGGCAAGGAGAACCCCATGTCCGCCCTGAATACCCCCTCCGCCTGGCGCGAGCCCATGGTCTGGCTCGTGGTCGGCGGCCCGGCGACGGTCGTCGTCGCCAGCTTCATCACGCTGGCGCTGGCCATCCGCCACCCGGACCCGCCGCTGGACCTGCGCCCCACCGCCCAGGCTGCCGACGACACCGAGCCCGCCGACCTGCGTGCCCGTGCCGGTGATGCGGTACCGGCCCTGGTCGCGCGCAACCATGCCGCTACGGGCACGGCGGGCCTGAAGAGATGAACGGCACAGCCGGCCCCACGCGCATCAAGCGCTTTGCGATGGCCGTGGCCTGGTCGTCCTTCCTTGCGGCCGGTGTGCTGGAAGCCCTGGTCTTTGCCGTCGTTGACCCGGCCGACATGCGCTGGTTCGGCGCCGCGCCGGTGCAGCTGTCGACCCAGGCCATCTACACCCTCAGCTTCCTGATCTTCTGGGCCGTCACCGCCTTGGGCGCCAGCCTGGCGTTGCTGCTCATCAGCCTGCCTGGCGACGAGGTCAAGCCTGGGCGTCACGCGCCGGGCTGGCCTCGCTGAGCCCGGCGCCTGCCACCACGCGTGCGTTGCGGTCATGCGTCCAGTAGGCCCAGGCCCAGTCCACCAGCACGACAAAGCGGTTGCGGAAACCGATCAGGAAATAGACGTGGGCGAACAGCCAGAACAGCCAGGCTGGCAGGCCTGAGAAGCGCAGCGGCCCGGCCGGCGTGCCCAGGTCGACGACGGCGCTGTGGCGGCCGATGGTGGCGAGATTGCCGTAGTCGCGGTAGCGAAAGGCCTGCGTCGCCTCGCCGCGCAGCCGGCGCTGGATGTTGGCGGCGGCATGCCGGCCCATCTGCTTGGCGCCGGGTGACACGCCGGGCACTGGCTTGGGAGGCTGGCCGGGTGCGTGGCTCTGCGCGGCGGCGAGGTCGCCGATGACCTGGATATTGGCCTGGCCCTTCACGCTCAGGTCGGGCTCGACGACCACGCGGCCGGCGCGGTCCAGCGTGCAGCCGGTTGCGTCGGCCAGCGCGCGGCCCAGGGGCGAGGCCGCCACGCCGGCGGCCCAGACGACGCAGCGGCTGTGCAGGCGCTCCGGGCCGGCGGCCGTCGTGATGTCCAGCCCCTCGGCGTCGATACCGGTCACACGCGCGTTCAGGCGCACGTCCACGCCGAGCGCCCCCAGTTGCTCGCGGGCGCGTTCGCTCAGGCGCTCGGGCATGGCCTGCAACACGCGTGGGCTGCCCTCGACCAGCAGCACGCGTGCCTGGCGTGGGTCGATGCGGCGGAATTCACCGGGCAGGGTGTGGCGTGCAATCTCGGCAAAGGTGCCGGCCAGTTCGACCCCGGTCGGCCCGCCGCCGACGACGACGAACTGCAGCAGGGCGGCGCGCTGAACGGGATCGTCCTCACGCTCGGCAGCCTCGAAGGCCAGCAGCACGCGGCGGCGGATCTCGAAGGCGTCGCTCAGCGTCTTCAGCCCCGGTGCGTGCTCGGCCCAGTCGTCGCGGCCGAAATAGCTGTGCGTGGCGCCGGCGGCGACGATGAGGTGGTCCCAGCGCAGCGTGGCGCCATCCTTCAGCGTGGCGGTTCGCGCGTTGGCGTCGATGGCGACGATCTCGCCCATCAGCGTCGTCACATTGCGCTGGCCACGGAATAGGTGGCGGATGGGCGCCGCAATCGACGGCGCCGACAGGCCCGCCGTGGCCACCTGGTAGAGCAGGGGCTGGAAGAGATGATGGTTGGTCTTGTCGACAAGGGTGATGTCGACGTCGGCGGTGCGCAGGGCACGCGCCGCCTCCAGGCCGCCGAACCCGCAGCCGATGATCAAGACATGAGGACGCATGGACAGCCATCCTACGCTTCGTTTGCTGCGCCGCAGCATGGCCGTTTTTCGAATGGCGGCAGGCCGGTTGCATCGTGATGCAAAGCCAGCCGGCGGGGGCCGATCACGCGCCGTTTGCGCACCTAGGATGCTGCGCCCACGATGTCATCCGCCACGCTGGCCACCGCCTCTTCTGCCGCCGAACCGACCTGGCAACGCCCGCGCGGCGGTGGCCTGCGTGGGCTGTCCTTCCACCAGTGCCTGCTGGCTGCCTTCCTGCTGATCACGGCGCTGCTGGGCGGCGCGGCGGCCCAGGCCATGTTCGCGCTGGAGCATGTCGCATTGCAGAGCCGCGAGGCCGCGCAAGACGCCGCCAATCTGAGCGCGCAGGTGCAGCGGTTGTCCGAACGCACCGTGGCCATGGAGCGCAGTGCGCGGCAGTTCCTGGTGCTCGACGACGCCAGCCTGCGCGAGCGCTTCCAGGCCGCCTGGGCTGACGCCAAGGCCACGCAGGCGGTGCTGGCTGGCACCCTGACCGAGCCGGCATCGCGGCAGCTGTTCGCCGACTGGGGCAGGCAGGCCGAGGCGGCCTGGGAGGTGCTGCAGAACCCAGGCATCACCCGCGTCCGCTCCACTGCACTGCGGCGGCTGACACCGGTATTCGCGCGGCTGCACGGCCTCAACGAGACCCTGACCGAGCAGAGCCAGCGCGCCGTGGACCGCCGCAGCGACGCGGTGCTTGCCGAACTGGAGCAGCAGCGCCGCCTCATCAGCGCCCTGGTGCTGGGTGCCATCGCACTGGCCGTGCTGCTGGCGCTGGGTTTCGGCCACTGGCTGCTGCGGCCGCTGGCCCATGTCGAGGCGGCCATCGGCCGGTTGGGCGACAACCGCTTCGACGAGCCCGTGGAGGTGCGCGGCCCTGCCGACCTGCGCCGGCTCGGGCGGCAACTGGAGTGGCTGCGCCAGCGCCTGGCCACGCTGGAGTCGGACAAGACGCGCTTCGTGCGCCACATCTCGCATGAGCTGAAAACGCCGATGGCCTCCATCCGCGAAGGCGCGGCCTTGCTGCGCGACGGCGTGGCCGGCCCGCTGACGCCGGACCAGACCGAGATCGTGCGCATCCTCGGCGACAACAGCGCCGCCCTGCAGGGCCAGATCGAGGACCTGCTGCGCTACCAGACGCTGGCCTCCAACTCTCAGCAACTGCAGCGCCGCGCGACCGACCTCAAGGCGCTGCTGGCGCGCGTGGTGGATGAACAGCGCCTGCTCTGGCAGACGCGCGGCCTGCAGGTGCGCATCGACGCCGCAGCCTGCAGCGCCCTTGTCGACGACGCCAAGCTGGCCATCGTGCTGGCCAATTTGCTGGCCAACGCGCTGCGCTTCAGCCCGCCGGGGGGCGTCATCGTGCTGACCCTGGAACAGGACGACCGCAAGTTCTGCATCGACTGCGTCGACGCCGGTCCCGGCGTGGCAGCCGAGGATGCCGAGCGCATCTTCGACCCCTTCTACCAGGGCCGCAACCAGGCGCCGGGCGCGCGCCGTGGCAGCGGCATCGGCTTGTCCATCGTGCGCGAGATCGTGCAGGCCCACGGCGGCAGCTGCCGGCTGCTGGCCAGCGAAGGCGGTGCCCATTTCCGGATCGAGATACCCCATGCGAAGACTGCTTGAGATTGGCTCATTGCTGTTGCTGGCCGCCTGCCAGACGGCCCCGCCGGCGCCCGTGCCGGCTCCGCCGCCCCCTGCACCGGTCTGCCCGGAGCCGCCCGCGCCACCGCCGCAAGCCGACGAGTTGAAGGCGCTGGTCGGCTATGCCGAGGATCTGCGCAAGGCGCTTGCCCTGAGCCAGGGACGCAGCAGCGCGGATCAGGCCCAGGCGGCGGCGCAGCTCGACCTGATCGCCAATGCGACCGACGCGCTGGCCGAACCGATCAAGCCGCTGGCCACGCTGATGGCCACCCGCCTGGCCGAGCAGCGGCGGCTGCAGGACAACATCGACAAGCTCAGCCAGCAACTGCGCGAGAGCCAGCGCCGCAACGAACAGCTCAACGAGAAGCTCGAGGCCCTCAAGGCCATCGAGCAGACCCTGCCGGGCAAGCCCGGATCGAAATGAAGCCCCTCGTCCAAGGAGTACCTTGGCCGGTCTTGCAGGCCGCGCTGCGGCATGAGCCGCAGCCCTTCGGCAGACACATCCCGCCCACTGGGCGCGATGTGTCCGGCCTCAGCCCCCGTGGGGACGGCGATGCTTGCCGGATCGACCGGCAAGCACATCGCCAAGGCGGGCCGGCTCGGCGAACTGAAGTCGGACACAAGCAGTCCCTGCGGACTGCTTGTGCCTACGCAAGGCCATGGGCCTCTGGCCCATGGCAGGCCCGGCGCTCGGCCCGCAATGCAGATAGCGCGTACTGACAGGAGTCCCGCATGACGACCCCCGCCGCAATCCTTCTTGTCGATGATGACGCCGACCTGCTGCGCCTGATGACGATGCGGCTGACCGCTGCCGGCCACGCCGTGCAGGCGGTGGCCAGCGCCGAAGCCGCGCTGGCCCACCTCGCCGTGCGGCTACCGTCCCTCGTCATCACCGATGTGCGCCTCCCGGGGCTGGACGGCCTGGCCCTGTTCGACGAGGTGCGCGCCCGGCACCCGTCGCTGCCGGTCATCCTGCTGACCGCCCACGGCAACATCCCCGATGCGGTCGAGGCCACGACGCGGGGCGCCCATGCCTATCTAACCAAGCCCTTCGACGGCAAGGGGCTGCTGGACAAGATCAACCAGGCGCTGCGGGTGAACGTGACGGGGCCGGCGCCGCTTGACGGCGATGCTGCGTGGCGCAGCGAGATCATCAGCCGCAGCCCGCGCATGGCCGAGGTGCTGTCCGAGGCGCGGCTGGTGGCGGCGACCGACGCGAGCGTGCTGATCTCGGGCGACAGCGGCACCGGCAAGGAACTGCTGGCGCGCGCCATCCACCGCGCCAGCCCGCGCGCAGCGAAGCCCTTCATCGCGGTGAACTGTGCCGCCATCCCCGAGGCGCTGCTGGAATCCGAGCTGTTCGGCCATGTGAAGGGCGCCTTCACCGGCGCGCAGGCACAGCGCCAGGGCCTGATCCCCGCGGCGCAGGGCGGCACGGTCTTTCTGGACGAGATCGGCGACATGCCGCTGGCCTTGCAGGTGAAATTGTTGCGCGTGCTGCAGGAACGCGTCGTGCGGCCGGTAGGCAGCAACGAGGCGGTGGCGGTGGATGTGCGTGTGCTGTCGGCCACCCACCGCGACCTGGAGCTCGCCATGGCCGAGGGCCAGTTCCGCCCCGACCTCTATTACCGGCTCAATGTTGTGCAGCTGCGCCTGCCTCCGCTGTCGGAGCGGCGCGAGGACATCGCGCTGCTGGCCCAGCACTTCCTGCAGACCTTGGCCGAGCGGCACCGCCGGCCGGTCAAGGGTTTTGCGCCAGATGCGCTCGAGGCGCTGGTGACAGCGCCCTGGCCGGGCAATGCGCGCCAGCTCTACAACGTCGTCGAACAGGTCTGCGTACTGGCCATGGCGCCGCTGGTGTCGCTGACCCAGGTGCAGCGCGCGCTGCAGACGCCGTCGCTGGAGGTGCTGAGCTACCAGCATGCCAAGCAGCGCTTCGAGCGTGACTACCTCAATCAGTTGCTGAAGCTGACCTCCGGCCATGTGGCCGAGGCCGCACGCCTGGCCGACCGCAACCGCACCGAGTTTTATCGCCTGATGCAGAAGCACGGGCTGGATCCGCAGCTCTTTCGCGCCGACCCCCTAGCTGCCGCGTCGGATTCGGGCGACAGAAAACCGTCAGATGAATCAAGCACTTAGGTCTGCATTGCCCTGCGGCGTCGCCGCCCGGCGACAAAAGCGTCGGTGCTGATGGCCGAAGATGGGCCCCGTCGCGCGGGGTTTTCTCCTAAGTCTTTGATCTGTCGAGGAAATTCCAAACTGGCATGGGCCTTGCGCTAAGCCTGTTCGTGGTGCCCCCCGGTATCGCTTTCGATTCACGCATCCTCAGGAGATCTGCATGCGACAAACATCCACCTTCGCCCGACTGCTGTCTGCCGCCTTGATGGCTGGTAGTGCCACTGCGACCTTTGCCGCTGACCAAGCACCGGCGACACCGGCTCCGGCCGAACAGGTTGCTCAGGCGCAAACCGCCGGCGACACGACGATTGCCAGCCAGGCCCAGGCCGTATTGCAGCAGGACAAGGATCTGGCAACGCTGCCGCTGACCGTGAGCAGCAGCGCCGCCGGCGTGGTCGTGCTCAAGGGCGCGGCACCCAGCGCCGACCTGGCCCAGAAGGCCATCAAGCTGGTGCAGGCTGTGCCCGGCGTGAAGGAAGTGCGCAACGAGATCAAGGTCGGCTGACGCCGTTTCCTCGATCTCGAGGCCCTGCGCGCCCCCGCAGGGCCTTTTTTCGTCCGGTCAGGCCTGACTGTTGTTGACGAGGGCCTGCAGCCCCGCCTGGTCGAGGATGCGCAGCTGGCGCTGCCTGACCTCCAGCAGCCCATCCTCGTGAAAGCGCGAGAAGGCGCGGCTGACGGTTTCCAGCTTGAGGCCGAGGTAGCTGCCGATCTCTTCGCGCGTCATGCGCAGCACGAGGCTGGATGCCGAGAAGCCCCGTGCCTGCAGGCGTTGGGTCAGGTTCAGCAGGAAGGCGGCCAGGCGCTCCTCGGCCCGCATGTTGCCGAGCAGCAGCATGACGCCGTGGTCGCGCACGATCTCCCGGCTCATGATCTTGTGAAAGGAATGCTGCAGCACGCTGAATTCGCGTGACAGCTCCTCCAGCTGGGAATAGTGAATGACGCAGACGGACGAGTCCTCCAGCGCGACGGCATCGCAGTGGTGGCGGTCGCTGCTGATGCCGTCCAGGCCGAGCAACTCGCCGGCCATCTGGAAGCCGGTGACCTGGTCGCGGCCATCCTCGCTGCCGACGCGGGTCTTGAAGAAGCCGGTGCGCACGGCGTACAACGCTTCAAAGCTCTCGCCGTTGCGAAACAGATACCCGCCGCGCGGCACGCTGCGTCGCATGGCGACGAGGCCATCGAGGCGGGTCAGGTCGGCGGCCCGCAAGCCCACAGGCAGGCAGAGTTCGCGCAGATTGCAGCTGGCGCAAGCGACCTTGAGCGGCTCGAGGGCGGCGGTGGGGCAGGGAAGACTCATGGGTTGGCATTCTTGGACCGGGCCAGCACTGCGCGCTTGACCTGGATCAAGGCCGACGAGCCGCGGTATCGGCACAGTTGCCGCATGGCTGCTGTGACCGAAAGACCGCTGGACCCCGACCTCCTTGACGCCAATATCAGGCGCCACGACGTGGCCGGCCCGCGCTACACCTCCTACCCGACGGCCGACCGCTTCGTCGAGGCCTACCAGGCACCCCAGCACCTGCAGGCCCTGTCACAGCGCGGCGCGGCCCAGCCGCTGTCGGTCTATGTGCACATCCCGTTCTGTGAGCAGCTCTGCTACTACTGCGCCTGCAACAAGATCATCACCAAGCACCACGAGCGCGCCCAGCCCTACCTGGCCGCGTTGAATCTGGAGATGGACCTGGTGGCCGAGGCCCTGGGCGCTGCATCTGGAGGCATGGCGCCCGTCTCGCAACTGCATCTGGGCGGTGGCTCGCCGACCTTTCTGTCGGACACTGAACTGAGCGTGCTGATGGACGCGTTGCGCCGGCGCTTCAAACTGCTGCCCGGCGCCGAGTTGTCCATCGAGGTGGACCCGCGCACCGTGGACCTGGCGCGCCTGGCGCACCTGCGCCGGCTCGGTTTCAACCGCCTGTCCTTCGGCGTGCAGGACTTTGACCCGGCCGTGCAGAAAGCCGTGCATCGCGTGCAGCCGCTGGAGTCTGTCGCGGCCCTGATGCGCGGGGCGCGCGAGCTGGGTTTCGCCTCCATCAGCGTCGACCTGATCTATGGCCTGCCGCTGCAGACTCCGGTGTCTTTCGCCCGCACCATCGCCCAGGTCGCCGAGCTCCGGCCCGACCGCATCGCGATGTATGCCTATGCCCATCTGCCGCAGCGCTTCAAGCCGCAGCGCCGCATCGTCGCCGAGTTGCTGCCGCCGGCGGGTGACAAACTGGCCATGCTGTCGGGCGCGATCAGTGCGTTGCTGGGCGAGGGCTATGCCTACATTGGCATGGACCATTTCGCGCTGCCTGATGACCCGCTGGCCGTGGCCAAGCGCCAGGGGCTGCTGCACCGCAACTTCCAGGGCTATTCGACGCAGCCCGATTGCGATCTCATCGGCCTGGGCGTGTCGGCCATCAGCCGCGTCGGCGCGACCTATGCGCAGAACGCCAAGACGCTGGCCGAGTACGAGGACGCGCTGAACCAGCGTCAGCTGCCCGTGCAGCGCGGCCTGGCATTGACCCGTGACGACCTGCTGCGCCGCGCCGTCATCATGGCGCTGATGTGCCAAGGCCGGCTGGAGTTCGAGTCCATCGCGGCGTCCTATCTCGTCGACGTCGCCACCTACTTCGCGCCGGAGCTGGAGCGCTTGTCCCGGCTGGCCGACCAGGGGCTGGTCGAGAGGCAACCCGACGCCTTGCAGGTCACGCCGCTGGGCTGGTATTTCGTGCGCGCCGTCGCGTCGGTCTTTGACCGCTACCTGCAGGCCGACGCCAGCCGCGAGCGCTTCTCCAAGATCATCTGATGGATGCGGCCCTGGTCCTGTCCGCCACGCTGATGGGGCTGGCAGGCATGCCGCACTGCGCGGCCATGTGCAGTGCGCCTTGCGCCCTCGCCGCGGGGCACCGGCCCGTGCGGCTGCTGGCCGGCCGACTGTTGGGTTATGCCACGGGTGGGGCCATCGCGGCCGCGTCTGCGCAGGCGCTGGCGCGTGCTTCGCAGAGCGTGACGCTGCTGCAGCCGGCCTGGGCCCTGCTCCAGGCAGCGCTGTTGCTGTTCGGCCTGACGCTGTTGGTGCGTGGCCGCGTGCCGGCGTGGCTGGGCGCCGTGAGCTGGCGCCCACGGCCGCACCAGGCCTTTGCCACCGGCATCGCCTGGGTGGCCATGCCCTGTGGGCTGCTGCATGCGGCGCTGCTGTTGGCCGGGCTGTCAGGCTCGCCCTTGAGCGGCGCCGCGGCAATGGCCGGCTTTGCGCTGGCCAGCACGCCGGGCCTCGTCATCGCGCCGCTGTGGCGGGCGCGGCTGCTCAAGCGGGGCGCGGGTGGTGAGGTGCTGGCGCTGCGCCTGGCCGGGCTCATGCTGGCCGCGGGGGCGGCGTGGGGGCTGGTGCACGGCGTGTGGCAGCAGCTCCTGCTGGCCTGCTGAGCCGCCATAAACTCGCCGGGTTTCGTTTCCTTGTCTCGTCTCTTGCGCGGAGCCCACACGTCATGTCCCAACACATCAAGGTGCCTGAAGGCGGCCAGAAGATCACCGTCAATGCGGACTTCACGCTGAACGTGCCCGATCAGCCCATCATTCCCTTCATCGAAGGCGACGGCACCGGCCTGGACATCACGCCCGTCATGCTCAAGGTGGTGGATGCGGCCGTGGCCAAGGCTTATGGCGGCGCGAAGAAGATCCACTGGATGGAGGTCTACGCCGGCGAGAAGAGCACTCGCGTGTACGGCCCCGATGTGTGGCTGCCTGAAGAGACGCTGCAGGCCGTGAAGGAATACGTGGTCTCCATCAAGGGGCCGCTGACCACGCCCGTCGGCGGTGGCATCCGCTCGCTGAACGTCGCGCTGCGCCAGGAGCTGGACCTGTACGTCTGCCTGCGCCCGGTGCAGTATTTCGACGGTGTGCCCAGCCCGGTGAAGGAGCCGCACAAGGTCGACATGGTCATCTTCCGCGAGAACTCGGAGGACATCTACGCCGGCATCGAATATGAGGCGGAGAGCGACAAGGCAAAGAAGCTCATCAAGTTCCTGCAGGACGAAATGGGCGTCAAGAAGATCCGCTTCCCGAACACCTCGGGCATCGGCATCAAGCCGGTCAGCCGTGAAGGCACCGAGCGCCTGGTGCGCAAGGCCATCCAGTACGCCATCGACAACAACAAGCCCAGCGTCACCATCGTGCACAAGGGCAACATCATGAAGTTCACGGAAGGGGGCTTCCGAGACTGGGCCTATGCGCTGGCGCAGAAGGAGTTCGGCGCCCAGCCCATCGACGGCGGCCCATGGTGCAAGTTCAAGAACCCCAAGACGGGCAAGGACATCACCATCAAGGACAGCATCGCCGACGCCTTCCTGCAGCAGATCATCCTGCGCCCGGCCGAGTACAGCGTCATCGCCACGCTGAACCTGAACGGCGACTACATCTCCGACGCACTGGCCGCGCAGGTCGGCGGCATCGGCATCGCCCCGGGCGCCAACATGAGCGACTCCATCGCGATGTTCGAAGCCACGCACGGCACGGCACCGAAGTACGCCGGCAAGGACTATGTGAACCCCGGCTCCGAGATCCTGTCGGCCGAAATGATGCTGCGCCACATGGGCTGGATAGCCGCCGCCGACCTCATCATCAGCGCGATGGAAAAGGCCGTCCTGAGCAAGAAGGTGACCTACGACTTCGCGCGCCTGATGGACGGCGCGACACAGGTGTCGTGCTCCGGGTTCGGGCAGGTGATGATCGACCAGATGGAGTGACACGGTTTCGCCGCGAACGCCTAGACTTTGGGCATGCCGGACTACATCAACACCTACGTTGACGAAGATCAGCTCCTCATCTACGAGGGGGCCGACTTTGACGAGGTGTATCTGGCTGACCGTTCGGGTGAACGCGGTGCGCAGGTGTGGTGTTGGACCCGTCGTGAGACGGACCTCAACAAGGCCAGCTGGCTGCGGCTGATCGTGGCGGTCGACGACAAGGATTCCGCTGTCACCGTGGAGCGGGTTCGCGGAGCGTTGAAGCCGCATCCTGTGCCGGATCCGTTTCGCACGCCCGCTGCGCACTGACTCGACGCACAAAAGAAAACCCCGGCGCGAAGGCCGGGGTTTGAGGCGACCCGTGGTGCTTCACGTGTCGCCTGTCAGAAGGCTTTGCAGGAGCAAACGCCTGGTATCAGACTGTAGTAAATATTTTTGAAGTTGGGCTGGCTGTTTCATTGCGGAATACCCGCCAGCGTGAAATCGCAACGCCGATGTAAGTAGAACGGGGCACCGATGGCGCCCCGTTTCTTCATACAGCAATCGATCAGCTGGCCAGCGATTGCAGCGCCGCATTGAACGTGGCGCTGGGGCGCATGACCTTGTCCAGCTTGGCAACGTCGGGCAGGAAATAGCCACCGATGTCGGTCGGCTTGCCTTGCACGGCCTTCAGTTCCTCGGCGATCTTGGCCTCGTTGGCAGCCAATGTCTCGGCCAGCGGCTTGAAGCGGGCAGCCAGTTCGGCGTCCTCGGTCTGCTCGGCCAGGGCCTGCGCCCAGTACAGCGTCAGATAGAAGTGGCTGCCGCGGTTGTCGAGTTCGCCGGTCTTGGGGCTGGGGCCCTTGCCGTTGTCCAGCAGCTTGCCGGTGGCGGCATCCAGGGCCTTCGCCAGCACGTTGGCCTTGGCGTTCTTGGTCTTGATGCCCACATCTTCCAGGCTGACCGCCAGGGCCAGGAACTCGCCGAGCGAATCCCAGCGCAGGTGGTTCTCCTCCACCAGCTGCTGCACGTGCTTGGGCGCCGAGCCGCCGGCGCCGGTTTCGTACATGCCGCCGCCGGCCATCAGCGGCACGATGGACAGCATCTTGGCCGAGGTGCCCAGTTCCATGATGGGGAAGAGGTCGGTCAGGTAGTCGCGCAGGATGTTGCCGGTGGCGCTGATGGTGTCTTGGCCGCGAATGACTCGCTCCAGCGTGTAACGCATCGCGCGCACCTGGCTCATGATCTGGATGTCCAGGCCCGAGGTGTTGTGCTCGTGCAGGTACATCTTGACCTTGGTGATGAGCTGCGCCTCGTGGGGGCGGTAGGAATCCAGCCAGAACACCACCGGCATGCCGGAGTTGCGGGCGCGCGTCACGGCCAGCTTGACCCAGTCGCGGATGGCGGCGTCCTTGCACTGGCACATGCGCCAGATGTCGCCCTTCTCGACGTCCTGGCTCATCAGCACCTCGCCGGTGGCGAGGTCGGTGATGTTGGCGACGCCGTCTTCGGGGATCTCGAAGGTCTTGTCGTGCGAGCCGTATTCCTCGGCCTGCTGGGCCATCAGGCCGACGTTGGGCACCGTCCCCATGGTGCGTGGGTCGAAGGCGCCATGCCATTTGCAGAAGTTGATGATCTCCTGGTAGATGCGGGCAAAGGTAGACTCCGGCATCACGGCCTTGACGTCCTTCAGGCGGCCATCCGCGCCGTACATCTTGCCGCCACTGCGGATCATGGCCGGCATGGAGGCGTCGACGATGACGTCGTTGGGCGAGTGGAAGTTGGTGATGCCCTTGGCCGAGTCCACCATGGCCAGCTCGGGGCGGTGTTCGTGGCAGGCGTGCAGGTCGCGCTTGATTTCGTCCTGCTTGCTCTGCGGCAGGCTGGCGATCTTGGTGTACAGATCCACCATGCCGTTGTTGACGTTGATGCCCAGCTCGTCGAACAGCTTGGCGTGCTTCTCGAAGGCCTCGCGGTAGAAGATGCGCACGCAGTGGCCGAACACGATGGGGTGGGACACCTTCATCATGGTGGCCTTGACGTGCAGCGAGAACATCACGCCGGTCTTGCGCGCGTCCTCGATCTCCTTTTCATAGAAGGCCAGCAGGGCCTTCTTGCTCATGTACATGGAGTCGACGACCTCGCGGTCCAGCAGCGACACCTTGGCCTTGAGCACGATGGCCTTGCCGCTCTTGGTGATGAGCTCCATCTTGACGTCCCGGGCGCGGTCCAGCGTCATGGACTTTTCGCCGTGATAGAAGTCGCCGTCATGCATGTGCGACACGTGCGAGCGCGAGGCCTGGCTCCAGTCGTCCATGCGGTGCGGGTTCTTGCGGGCGTATTCCTTCACGGCCTTGGGCGCGCGGCGGTCGGAATTGCCTTCGCGCAGCACTGGGTTCACGGCCGAGCCGATGCACTTGTTGTAACGGGCGCGGATGTCCTTCTGCTCATCCGTCTCGGGCTTCTCGGGATAGTCGGGGATCTTGTAGCCCTTGTCCTGCAGCTCCTTGATGGCGGCCTTCAACTGCGACACGGAGGCGCTGATATTGGGCAACTTGATGATGTTGGCTTCCGACTTCAGCGTCAGCTTGCCCAGGGCGGCCAGGTTGTCGGGCACGCGCTGCTCTTCGGTCAGCAATTCGGGAAACTGGCCCAGGATGCGACTGGCCACCGAGATGTCGCTGCTGATGACGTCGATTCCGGCCGACGCCGCGAAGGCCTTGACGACCGGCAGCAGCGAGGCAGTGGCTAGGCGGGGGGCTTCGTCGGTCAACGTGTAAACAATCTGGGTCTTTTCGGCGGTCATGAGCGTGTTCCGGTAGATGGCAATCCGTGCTGCGCACAGCGCCAGGCGGCGGCGCGCAACACGTAACTCTAGCAAGCCGGGCGCGCCTGCTGCGCGGGCACCGCGGCGCCAATGCAAAAGCCCCGTGGCGTCAGGCCACGGGGCTTTTGATTTGTGAGCTCAGCTCAGGACGCCAGTTGCGGTTGTTGCTGCTGCTCGGCGGCGCGTGCAGCGGCTTCCATCGGCGTGATGTTCTGGGCGAGCTGGCCCTTGGGGCCCTGCACCAGGTCGAACTGCACCTGGCTGCCCTGCTTCAGCGTCCGGAAACCTTCCATCTGGATCGCTGAAAAATGGGCGAAGACGTCATCGCCGCCGGCTTCCGGCTCGATGAATCCGAAGCCCTTGGCATCGTTGAACCACTTGACTTTGCCCAGTGCCATCATCTTGTCTCCATTCTTTGTGGCACCTCCTGGGGAGGCGGAGGCAGATTCTGGTAGCGCAATAAAAAGCGTCAATTCGGGACCTTCCCGGCCGGGTTCACCCTCAGAACCCTCAGCCTCTCGCTTGCAATTTCCGGGAGCGTCGCCAACTGCCCGCGGTCGGCGAGGGGAAGCCCCCGTCGATAGAATCCCGACATGCCTGTGCTCCCCGTCTTTTCACCGCGAAACCAGTCGCCCCCGCCCCCGCCCGTGCCTCCTTTGAAGCCGGGCAAGGACGAAGGCGACGGCGCGGTCGTCGTTGAGCGCCAGACGCAGAAAACCGAGCCCCCGCGGCTCTACCAGGTCCTGCTGCTGAACGACGATTTCACGCCAATGGAGTTTGTTGTCATGGTTCTGCAGGAATTTTTCCGGCATGACCTCGATACGGCGACGCAGATCATGCTCAAAATCCACCACGAGGGTCGCGGGGTCTGCGGTGTGTTCACCAAGGACGTCGCCGCGACCAAGGTGGAGCTGGTTCTGGCCGCCTCACGGCGTGCCGGCCACCCCCTGCAGTGCATTATGGAGGCCGCATGATTGCGCAAGAGCTTGAAGTCAGTTTGCACATGGCGTTTGTCGAAGCACGCCAGCAGCGGCATGAATTCATCACCGTCGAGCATTTGCTGCTCGCTTTGCTCGACAACCCCAGCGCCGCGGAGGTGCTGCGCGCCTGTGCGGCCAACCTCGACGACCTGCGCAAGAGCCTGACGCAGTTCATCAAGGAAAACACGCCCATGGTGGGCGGCAGCGACGAGGTGGACACCCAGCCCACGCTCGGCTTCCAGCGTGTCATCCAGCGCGCCATCATGCATGTGCAGAGCACCGGCAGCGGCAAGAAGGAAGTGACCGGCGCCAACGTGCTGGTGGCCATCTTCGGCGAGAAGGACTCGCACGCCGTCTACTACCTGCATCAGCAGGGTGTCACGCGCCTGGACGTCGTCAACTTCATCGCCCACGGCATCAAGAAGACCGACCCCGAGCCGCCCAAGAACCCCGAGGGCCAGGCTCCCGGCGGGCAGGAAGGCGAGCGCGAGGAAGGCGAGGGCGGCAGCGCCAAGGCCTCGCCTCTGGAGCAGTTCACGCAGAACCTGAACCAGCTGGCCAAGGACGGCAAGATCGACCCGCTGATCGGCCGCGAGTCCGAGGTCGAACGCGTCGTGCAGGTGCTGTGCCGCCGGCGCAAGAACAACCCGCTGCTGGTGGGCGAGGCGGGCGTGGGCAAGACGGCCATCGCTGAAGGCCTGGCCTGGCGTATCACCGAAGGCGAAGTCCCTGAGGTCCTCGCCGACGCCGTCGTCTACTCGCTGGACATGGGTGCGCTGCTCGCGGGTACCAAGTACCGTGGCGACTTCGAGCAACGCTTGAAGGCGGTGCTGAAGTCGCTGAAGGACCAACCCAGCGCCATCCTCTTCATCGACGAGATCCACACGCTGATCGGCGCCGGTGCGGCCTCGGGCGGCACGCTGGACGCGAGCAACCTGCTCAAGCCGGCGCTGTCCAGCGGCGCGATGAAGTGCATCGGCGCGACGACCTTCACCGAATACCGCGGTATCTTCGAGAAGGATGCGGCGCTGTCGAGGCGCTTCCAAAAGATCGACGTGGCCGAGCCTTCTGTCGAGCAGACCATCGAGATCCTGAAGGGGCTCAAGAGCCGCTTCGAGGAGCACCACTCGGTCAAGTACGCCCTGGGCGCGCTGCAGGCCGCGGCCGAACTGTCGGCCAAGTACATCAACGACCGCCACCTGCCCGACAAGGCCATCGACGTCATCGACGAGGCCGGTGCTGCCCAGCGCATCCTGCCCAAGAGCAAGCAGAAGAAGACCATCACGCGCGTGGAAGTCGAGGACATCGTCGCCAAGATCGCGCGCATTCCGCCCGCGTCAGTCAACAGCGACGATCGCAGCAAGCTCAAGACCCTGGACCGTGACCTGAAGAGCGTCGTCTT
Organism: Pelomonas sp. Root1217; assembly: GCF_001425705.1. GTDB lineage: Bacteria > Pseudomonadota > Gammaproteobacteria > Burkholderiales > Burkholderiaceae_C > Pelomonas. Next base: position 873,775 of record NZ_LMDC01000001.1, read on the forward strand.
CGGCCAGGATCCTGCCGTGGATGCGCTTGCGGCCGCCATCAAGATGGCGCGTTCGGGCCTGGGCCGGCCCGAGAAGCCGGTGGGCTCCTTCCTGTTCAGCGGCCCCACGGGTGTCGGCAAGACGGAAGTGGCCAAGCAGCTTGCCTACATCCTTGGCATCGAGCTGATCCGCTTCGACATGTCTGAGTACATGGAGCGCCACGCCGTCAGCCGCCTGATCGGCGCGCCCCCGGGGTACGTCGGCTTCGACCAGGGCGGCCTGCTGACCGAGGCCGTCACCAAGAAGCCGCACGCGGTGTTGCTGCTCGACGAGATCGAGAAGGCGCACCCGGACGTCTTCAACGTGCTGCTGCAGGTCATGGACCATGGCACGCTGACCGACAACAACGGGCGCAAGGCCGACTTCCGCAACGTCATCATCATCATGACGACGAACGCGGGCGCCGAGGCGCTGAACAAGGCGACGATCGGCTTCACCAACTCGCGCCAGCAGGGCGACGAGATGGCCGACATCAAGCGCCTGTTCACGCCGGAATTCCGCAACCGCCTGGACGCCATCGTGTCCTTCCGGCCGCTGGACGAGGAGATCATCCTGCGCGTGGTCGACAAATTCCTGCTGCAACTGGAAAGCCAGCTGCAGGAGAAGAAGGTCGAGGTCAGCTTCTCCGACGCGCTGCGCAAGCATCTCGCCAAGAAGGGGTTCGATCCGCTGATGGGCGCACGGCCGATGCAGCGCCTCATCCAGGACACCATCCGCCGCGCGCTGGCCGACGAGCTTCTGTTCGGCAAGCTGGTCGATGGCGGCCGCCTTGGCGTGGACGTGGACGACAAGGGCGAGACGGTGCTGGACATCCAGCCGACGCCGCCCAAGCCCAGCAAGGACGGCAAGCCCAAGGCTGAGCCGGCGACGGCTTGAGCTTCAGTGCTCAGACGGAAAGGGACGCTGCGGCGTCCCTTTTTACTTTCAACCTGCCAGGTCCTGCTTGAAGAAGCCGGCCAGCAGTTCGTACATCGCCGGCTCCTCGGCGCGCATGGCGGCCGGGGCGACGAAGAAGGCCTCGACGGCGACGGCGAAGAACTCTTCGACGGCCTCGCCGCCATAAGGGTCGATCAAGGTCTCTTCGCCTGCGTCGATGCGGGCGCAGAACTTCTCCCACTCGGCGTCGATGACGGCGATCCAGCGCTCGCGTTCGTCGGCGTCCAGCGGGGGCACGCCGTCAGCCAGCCCATCTCGCATGTCGATGACATGAGCGAATTCATGGATGACGACGTTGAAGACCGCGTCCGCGCCGAACTCGGCCGGGTCGTCGCTGACGGCGATGGCATTCCAGGTCAGCATCAGCGGGCCGCCTTCCATGGCTTCGCCGGCCAGCTCCTCGTCGTACTCGTGGACGACACCGTCCTCGTCCTCGAAGCGCCGCTGCGCCACGACTTCGCCCTCGTGCATGACGATGCCGACGAAACCGTCATACCAGGACAGGCCCAGCCGCAGCACGGGCAGGCAGGCCTGAGCCGCGACGGCGACGGCGACTTCGTCGGTCACCTCGAAGCCGCCGACGCCGTGGAACTCCTTGGTCGACAGGAAGAGGCTGGACAGCCGCCGCAGCTCGGCGCGGTCGTCCTCGCTGCGCTGAGCCAGGAAGGGGTATCGCAGCAGGGTCAGCTGCCATAGCGCATCTGGAATCGCGTGGCGTTCGACGGCGCGTTGCTCACGCCAGTTGCGCAAGGCTTTCAGGATCACAGGGAGAGGCGTTGCAGGCCGGCTGCGGACAGGCGGATGACGTCGCCGCGCGGTGGGGTGCTATCGAGGTCCCAGTCCGACAGCACGATGCGCCGCAGCCCATCGCCCAGGTCATGCTCGGCCGGGCGGTGCGTGTGGCCATGGATCATGGTCGTTGCGCCGGCTTCCTTCAGCAGTGCACGGCAGGCCTCGGCGTCGAGGTCGGTGGCCATCAGCTGCGCCGCCTGCGCTGCGCGGCTGCCTTCGCGCATCTGCCGCGCCAGCGCCTGGCGGGCTTGGAGCGGCTGCGCCAGCACCTGGGCCTGCCATTCGGGCGAGCGCACCTGGCGGCGGAAGGCCTGGTAGGCGGTGTCCGCAAGGCATTGCTCATCGCCATGCACCAGCAGCCAGCGCTGGCCAAAGGCATCGAGCACGGTGGGGTCGGGCAGGGCGGTCATGCCGGTGTGGGCCAGCAACTTTGCGCCGACAAGGAAGTCGCGGTTGCCGTGCATGAAGAAGAGGTCGAGGCGCCGCGACGCATCGCGCAGCAGGCGCACGACGCCGGCCTCGAAGGGCTCGTGGCGCGCGTCGTCGCCGACCCAGACCTCGAAGATGTCGCCGAGCAGCAGCACCGTTTGCGCGGGCGTCTGGGCGAGGTGCTGCTCGAGCCGGGCCAGCGTGCCCGGCGTATCCGGCCCGAGGTGCAGGTCTGACAGCAGATCGATCTGCTGCCACTGCGCCGGGGCCGTCAGTGTGTGAATCAAACCTCGACGGCCTTCTCGATGATGACGTCCTCGACGGGCACGTCACCATGGCCGCCGCGGCCCGCGGTCTTGACCTTCTCGATCTTGTCGACGACGTCCTTGCCCTCGACGACCTTGCCGAAGACGGCATAGCCCCAGCCCGACGGGCTTTCGGACTTGAAGTCCAGGAAGCCGTTGTTGGTCGTGTTGATGAAGAACTGCGCCGTGGCCGAGTGCGGCGCGTTGGTGCGCGCCATGGCCAGCGTGTAGTGGGCGTTCTTCAGGCCGTTGTTGGCCTCGTTCTGGATGGGCGCCTCTGTGGGCTTCTGATTCATGCCGACTTCGAAACCGCCGCCCTGGACCATGAAGCCCTTGATGACGCGGTGGAACACCGTGCCGTCGTAGTGGCCCTTGCGGACGTAGTTCAGGAAGTTGGCGACCGACAGCGGAGCCTTCTCGGCATCCAGTTCGATGAGGATGTCGCCGTGGTTGGTGGTGAGTTTGACTTGGCTCATTTTTTGACGGGCTCGACGAGAGCCTTGGTGATGAAGATGGGCTTGACCGGGAAATGCTGGTGCATGCCGTGCGGCGCGACCTCGACGGCGCGGATCTTGTCGACGACGTCCATGCCCTCGATGACCTGGCCGAAGACGGCATAGCCCGACGCCGGATTGTCCGGCTCACCGTCGAGCATGGGGTTGTCCACCACGTTGACGAAGAACTGCGAAGTTGCCGAGTTCGGGTCGTTGGTGCGCGCCATGGCGATGCTGCCGCGCACATTGGTCAGGCCGTTGTGCGACTCCAGCGGGATGGGCGGCTTGGTTGGCTTCTGGTTCAGCTTGGCGTCGTAACCGCCACCCTGGATCATGAAGGTCGCAATGACGCGGTGGAAGACCGTGCCGTTGTAGTGGCCGGCCTTTACATATTGCAGGAAGTTGGCGACAGACTTGGGCGCCTTCTGGGCGTTCAGTTCGATGCGGATGTCGCCTTCGGTGGTCTGCAGCTTGACGGTCTGGGCCTCGGCGCCCAGCGTGGCCAGCAGGCCGGCGAAAAGGAGGGGAAGGATTTTGGTCATGGGAGGCGAGTCGTTAGCGGGTGCGCAATTCGCGGGTCAGGGCCAGCGTGCGGCTGATCTTGCCGGCCAGCGTGTCGCTGGGCATCAGGGCCGACTTCTGGGCACGCTGGTAGGCGCGCAGAGCCAGGCGTACCAGCACGTCGCCAAGATTTTCCTGGGCCTGCGCGTGGTCGGGATTCAGGCGCAGGGCCTGCTCCAGTGCGGCCTTGGCATCATCGAGTTCGCCAGCGGCCGCGTGCAACACGGCGAGGTTGTTGTAGGGGTCGGCCAGGTCGGGAAAATCCTGCGTGAGGCGCGTGAAGATGGCCGTCGCCTTCGCTGGCTCGCCCAGTTCCATGCGCATGACGCCCAGAGCGAAGCGCAGTTGCAGATCATCAGGCTGACGCGTCAGCGCCTGCTCGACCTGCTCGACGGCCTGGCTCTTCTGGCCGGCCAGCCAAAGCCGCTGGGCGCTGGCAAGGTCGTCGGCGCGGACCGGCGTGGTTGCCAGCGCCAGGATCAGCAGGCAGGGCAACGCGAGGGTGGGGAAGGGCAGGCGCATGAGGGTTGTAGCGGGGGGCGGCTTCAGGGTCGGCCGCTATACTGAAATCATTCTATGAGCCCCGCCTGGGCGGACCCGGTGCGGGGCTTCTTGTTGGTGGCTGCTGCCTTCGCTTCTCCATGTCCCTGCGCGTTCACAACTCCCTCAGCCGCACTCTCGAAGACTTCCAACCGCTCGTGCCTGGCCAAGTGCGCATGTACGTCTGCGGCATCACGGTCTACGACCTGTGCCACATGGGACATCTGCGCATGAACATGGCGTTCGACGTCATCTACCGCTGGCTGCGCGCCAGTGGCTATGGCGTCACCTATGTGCGCAACATCACCGACATCGACGACAAAATCATCAAGCGTGCCGTCGAGCGCGGCATCACCATCCGTCAGCTCACTGAAGAGATGAGCTCGGCGATGCACGAGGACTTTGCCGCCGTCGGCCTGCTGCGCCCCGATCACGAGCCGCGTGCGACCGAGTATGTGCCGCAGATGTTGTCGCTGATCGAGCGCCTGGAAGAGCGTGGCTTGGCCTATCGCGCTGAAGGTGGCGACGTGAACTACGCAGTGCGCAAATTCGACGGCTACGGTAAGTTGAGCGGCAAGAGCATCGACGACCTGCGCGCGGGCGAGCGGGTGGCCGTAGACGACGGCAAGCTGGACCCGTTGGACTTCGTTCTCTGGAAGGCCGCCAAGGCGGAGGAGCCCGCCGACGCCAAGTGGGCCGCGCCTTTCGGTGAGGGTCGCCCGGGCTGGCACATCGAATGCTCGGCCATGAGTTGCGCCCTGCTCGGCGAAAGCTTTGACATCCACGGCGGTGGCACTGACCTGCAGTTCCCCCATCACGAGAACGAGATCGCGCAAAGCGAGGGTGCAGGCTACCCCTTTGCCCGCTACTGGCTGCACAACGGCTTTCTGAACGTCGATGGCGAAAAGATGTCCAAGAGTCTGGGCAACTTCTTCACCATCCGCGACGTGCTGCAGAAGTTCGACGGCGAGACGCTGCGCTTCTTCATGCTGCGCACCCACTATCGCCGGCCGTTCAACTTCAGCGATACCCACCTGGAAGACGCGCGGGCAGCGCTGACGCGGCTGTACACGGCGCTGGACGCCGTGCCGCCCGCCGACATCGCCATCGACTGGGCCGAGCCCAGCGCCGCTGCCTTCAAGACGGCGATGGACGAGGACTTCGGCACGCCCGGGGCCATCGCCGTGTTGTTCGACCTGGTCAACGAAGTCAACCGTGATCGCTCAGCGCAGCGTGCCGGCTTGCTGAAGGCGTTGGCCGGCGTGCTGGGCATCCTGCAGCAGGAGCCGCGCGCCTATCTGCAGGGCGGCTCGGGCGTTGATGACGCTGCCTGGGTCGAGGAGCGCATCGCGGCCCGCGCTGCCGCCAAGGCCGCCAAGGACTTTGCGGGTGCCGACGCGATCCGCGCCGAGCTGTCCGCCAAGGGCATCATGCTGAAGGACGGTGCCGACGGCACGACCTGGGTGAAGAGCTGATGCCACCGGAAGTGATCCCGGCCTACTGGGACGAGGCCTGCAGACACCTGGTCAAGCGCGACCGGGTCATGAAAAAGCTCATCCCGCAGTTCGGCGAGGCCCGCCTGCAGAGCCGCGGCGACGCCTTCGCCACGTTGGCGCGCTCGATCGTCGGCCAGCAGATTTCCGTCAAGGCGGCCCAGTCGGTCTGGAATCGCTGGATGGCGCTGATGACAAAATTCCAGCCGGCCGCCGTGCTGGGCCTGGGTGTGGACGAGCAGCGCGCCGCCGGCCTGTCCGCCCGCAAGGTCGAATACCTGCGCGACCTGGCGGAACATTTCGACACTGGCCAGGTTCATGTGCGCCAATGGGCGCAGATGGACGATGAAGCCATCATCGAGGAGCTGGTCGCCATTCGGGGCATCGGCCGCTGGACGGCCGAGATGTTCTTGATTTTTCACTTGATGCGCCCCAATGTGATGCCCCTGGATGACATCGGCCTGCTGAAGGGCATCAGCCAGAACTACTTTTCCGGTGAGCCCGTCTCGCGCGCCGAGGCGCGCGAAGTCGGCGACGCCTGGGCGCCCTACCGTTCGGTAGCGGTTTGGTACATTTGGCGCAGCCTCGACCCGCTGCCTGTGGACTATTGAGGTCATTGTTCAACCACCCGGAGCGGGCCGCACGCCGGGACGCTCCAGAGCCGACAGACCCGTCAAGGGATCAGCCGGCGTACTCACCGGACGAGGGGATCCATTGAGCAAAAAACATTTTCTGGAATTCGAGCAGCCCATCGCCGAGCTCGAGACCAAGATCGAAGAGCTGCGTTATGTGCAGAGCGAGTCGGCGGTCGACATCTCCGAGGAGATCGACCGCCTCTCCAAGAAAAGCCTGCAGCTGACGAAGGACGTCTACTCCAACGTGGCGCCCTGGCAGGTCTACCAGATCGCCCGCCATCCGCAGCGCCCGCAGACGCTGGACTACTGCTCGGAAGTCTTCACCGAGTTCCAGGAACTGCACGGTGACCGCCACTTCGCCGACGACGCGGCCATCGTCGGTGGTATCGCGCGCTTCAACGGCCAGGCCTGCATGGTCATCGGCCACCAGCGCGGCAGCGATGCCAAGGAGCGCACGCTGCGCAACTTCGGCATGCCGCGCCCTGAGGGCTACCGCAAGGCGCTGCGCCTGCTGAAGCTGGCCGAGAAGTTCGGCCTGCCGGTCTTCACCTTCATCGACACCATGGGCGCCTACCCTGGCATCGGTGCCGAGGAGCGCAGCCAGAGCGAGGCCATCGGGCGCAACATCCTCGAGATGGCGCAGCTCGAAGTGCCCATCATCGCCACCGTCATCGGTGAGGGCGGCTCGGGTGGTGCCTTGGCCATCGGCGTGGCCGACCAGGTGCTGATGCTGCAGTTCGCGGCCTATTCCGTCATTTCGCCGGAGGGCTGCGCGTCCATCCTGTGGAAGAGCAGCGAGCGCGCCTCCGATGCGGCCGAGGCCCTGGGCATCACAGCCCACCGCCTGAAGGCGCTCGGCCTGATCGACAAGATCGTCAGCGAGCCGGTGGGCGGCGCGCACCGCGACGCCAAGCAGATGGCGTCCAACCTGAAGCGCGCGTTGAGCGACGCGTTGCGCCAGGTCAGCGACCTCAAGACTCGTGAACTGGTGGACCGCCGCTACGAGCGCCTGCAGGCCTATGGCCGATTCGGCGACACCAAGAACAGGTGATGCGGTCGCCGTCGCATTCAGCGGCGGCCTGGATTCCACGGCCCTGTTGCATGCGACCGCCCGCGCGGCGCAAGGCAACAGGGTCGTTGCCTTTCATGTCCACCACGGCCTGCAGCCGCAGGCCGACGACTGGGTCACGCATTGCGAGCGCGTGGCGCATGAGTTCGGAGCGGCTTTTGTCTGCACGCGGCTGAGCGGATCGCCGGCGCGCGGCGACAGCGTGGAGGCCTGGGCTCATGCGGGCCGGCATCGCGCCCTGCATAACATGGCTGTCGCGGCGGGTGCAGATCTGCTGCTGTTGGCCCATCACCGTCAGGACCAGGCGGAGACCTTCGTCCTGCAGGCTTTGCGCGGTGCCGGCACGGCAGGCCTTGCTGGCATGCCCAGGGCGCAATGGCGCGACGGCGTCTGCTGGGCGCGGCCCTGGCTTGATCAGCCGCGCGACCTCATTCGCGCCTACGCCGAGCAGCATGGGCTCAGCTGGATCGAAGACCCGAGCAACGCCGACCCGCGCCATGCGCGCAACCGGCTGCGCCAGACGCTTTGGCCAACCTTTGCGGCGGCCGAGGCGGGCCTGGCCCGGTCGGCGCGCTGGGCCCAGGAGGCTGAGGAACTGGCCGCGGAAGTTGCGGCATCCGACCTTGGGGCGCTCGCGACGGTCGAGCGGCTGGATCTGGCCGCCGTGTTTCGCCTGTCGCCTGCCCGCGCAAGCAACGCGCTGCGCTCCTGGCTGTCGCAGTACACGAGCGTGCCCGCCAGCCTGGTCGAGCGACTGCGGTCTGAATGGCAATCGGGCGCCACGCTGTCCTGGCCAGCGCCCGGTGGTGTCGTGCACGCTTATCGCGACGGCCTTTACTGGGCCGCCGAACCGGCCGCCCCACCGGCGACCTCGATGCTGGATCTGAGTCGCCCCGGCCTGCATCCTCAGCCGGCCTGGCAGGGCGCCTGGCTTGTCGAGCCGGCCTCGCCCGGGATCGCGGTGGCGCGACTCGCCCAACTGACCCAGCGCGCTCGCACGGGCGGCGAGCAATTCCAACGCGCCCCGGCCTCCGTGCGGCGCGCCCTCAAGAAGGCCTGCCAGGAAGCCGGTCTGCCGCCGTGGCGACGCGGCGGCCCGCTGCTTTTCGACGCGCAGCAGCGCCTCATCGCCGTGGCCGGGCTTGGCATGGACGCCCGTGCCTTCGCCGATCAAGATGAGCCGAAGCTGTCCTTGCGCTGGCTGGAGGACGCAGCCTTGCCGCAGAGCGAAGGCGAGGGCGGGACTGCCGCATAAAATCTGGGGTTTGCGAGCATCCGTCCCGGCAGCTCACTCTTCCAGCCTTCGCTCAAACACATGGCTCTGATCGTCCACAAGTACGGCGGCACCTCGATGGGGTCCACCGATCGCATCCGCAACGTGGCCAAGCGCGTCGCCAAATGGGTGCGCGCCGGCCACCAGATGGTGGTCGTGCCCTCGGCGATGAGCGGCGAAACCAACCGGCTGCTCGGTCTGGCCAAGGAGCTGTCGCCCACCAGCATGACGCCCGCCGTGATGCGCGAGATGGACGCCATCGCCGCCACCGGCGAGCAGGTCTCCGTCGGGCTGCTGGCCATCGCGCTGCAGGCCGAAGGGCTGGAAGCCGTCAGCTACGCCGGCTGGCAGGTGCCGGTGGCCACCGATTCCTCCTTCACCAAGGCCCGCATCGAGAGCATCGATGACGTCCGCGTGCGTGCCGATCTGGCGGCGGGCAAGGTGGTGGTCATCACCGGCTTTCAGGGCATCGACCCGGAAGGCCACATCACGACGCTGGGCCGCGGTGGCTCCGACACGTCGGCCGTGGCGATCGCCGCGGCGATGAAGGCCGCCGAATGCCTGATCTACACCGACGTGGACGGCGTCTACACAACCGACCCGCGTGTGGTGCCCGAGGCGCGTCGCCTGAGCACCATCACGTTCGAGGAAATGCTGGAGATGGCGTCGCTCGGCTCCAAGATCCTGCAGATCCGCTCCGTGGAGTTCGCCGGCAAGTACCGCGTGCCGCTGCGCGTGCTGTCCAGCTTCACCCCGTGGGACATCGACATCACTGAAGAGGCCGCCTCCGGCACGCTGATCACTTTCGAACAAGAGGATGACAACATGGAACAAGCCGTCGTTTCGGGCATTGCCTTCAACCGTGACGAGGCCAAGGTGACGCTGCTCGGCGTGCCCGACAAGCCCGGCATCGCCTTCCAGATCCTCGGCCCCGTGGCCGAGGCCAACATCGACATCGACGTCATCATCCAGAACGTCTCCCACGACGGCAAGACCGACTTCTCCTTCACCGTGCATCGCAACGACTACGCGCGCACGATGGAGTTGTTGCAGAACACCGTCGGCCCGGCCACCAACGCCAGCAAGGTCGTCGGCGACCCCAAGATCTGCAAGGTCTCCATCGTGGGCATCGGCATGCGCTCGCATGTCGGCGTGGCCAGCAAGATGTTCAGGGCGCTGAGCGAAGAGGGCATCAACATCCAGATGATCTCCACCAGCGAGATCAAGACCAGCGTCGTCATCGACGAGAAGTACATGGAGTTGGCCGTGCGCGCCCTGCACAAGGCCTTCGACCTGGATCAGGAAGCCACCGCCACGGCCTGATTTCCGTCTGAAATCGCTCTGCACTGGTATAGAATGCGGGGCTGTGCTGGAGACGTGACCGAGTGGCCGAAGGTGCTCCCCTGCTAAGGGAGTATTTGCGCTAAAACGCGAATCGAGGGTTCGAATCCCTCCGTCTCCTCCAAACACATCAAAGCCCGTCCTTGCGACGGGCTTTTCTTTTCGGCGTGCCAACAGCGGTGCTTCCAGGCGATTCGTCACGAATTGATCGTTTCGAGTCCAAATTTGCCAAATTGCCGAGTGATTCGGTTATTTATGATCGCCACGTGGCGATCAAGGCAATAAATCGGATGGGGCATGGCCTCATCACCCTGCTGGTGCTGGCTGGCGGTCTGCTGGCCGCTGGGGCCGCTCGGGCCGTGCAGCCACCCACACACGCTCCGCCAGCGTCGCCCGCCGCCGTCCGGCTTTTCGTGCCCTTCATGGCCGGCGGCGAAGCCGACGACTCGGCGCGAAATTTCGTCCAGAGCGCGACACGCGTTGGCGGCCCGGGCTTCGAGATCGTCCATCTGACGGCTGAATTGGGTGCCGCAGCCGGGCGGGCTGTCAGGCAAGCCGCGCCCGATGGCATGTCGCTATTGCTGGCGCGGGTGGGCAGCGTTGCCATCCTGCCGGCACTATCGCCACGCACGGCGGCGCCGTTGAGTGACTTCACGGTGCTGGCCGTGCTCGACCAGGCGCCACTCATCTGCGCCGTCCGCAGCAGCACGCCCATTGGGTCCATGCGCGAGTTGCTGGCAGCCATCGCCGCGGCACCAGGGCAGTTGCGCTACAGCACGAGCGGCGCCGGCAGCCTGCAAAACCTCGCCGTGCGCTATCTGCTGGCATTGAGCGGCCTGCCGGGCGACGCGGCCAAGCCGGTGCATTTCGGCCAGGACTCACTGGCCACCCAGGCCCTGCTCAATGGCGATGTGGATTTCAGCTGCAACACCGCGCGCAGCATCGTGCCGGCCGTGCAGTCGGGCGCGCTGCGTGGGTTGATGACGACGGCCCAGGGGCGGCTGAGGTCGCTGCCGCAGTTGCGCAACGCCGCCGAGCTCGGCCTGCGCGATATGCAGCAGTTGCAGGGTTGGTCGGCCCTGCTCGGGCCAGCCGGCATGCCGGCCGGGGCCGTTCAGCGCTGGCGCGTGCTGCTCGACAAGGTGGCCGCCGATCCTGAGTGGCAGGCCGGCACCGAAGCGCTGAACGCGTCGGCCCGCATCCAAGCAGTCAAGGACCCGACGCCGTACTTGCGCCAGCAGGGGCAGTTCTATGAGCGCCTCGTGACGACGCTGGAGGCCCGGCCATGAGCTCGGACGGCCTTTCGCGTCGTCGGCTCTGGCCCTGGGTCGTGGATGCGACGCTGGTCGTGCTCATCTTGGTGGTGGGCCTGGCAGGCAGCGTGGGCGCCTATCGCGCGCTGGCGCTGAAGGTTGCGGGCCAGCAGCGCGAGCTGTTGAACGCCATGGGGCAGAGCGTCGTGGGTGCCTTTGATCTGCAATTGGTGAGGGTGGTGGAGACACTGCAGGCGGCCAGCCGGATGTTGTCGGCCCAACCGGGGCTGACGCGCGCTCAATTTGCGCGCTATGGCGCCGGCCTGGTCACCGACTCCTCGGCCCTGACCTTGCTGGAGTGGCAGCCCGTCGTGCCGCATGCGCAGCTGGCAGAGTTCGAGAGGCAGGCGAATCTGGAGCAACCGGGCTATCGCGTCGTCGAGCCGGCGTCGCAATACCAGGGCGAGGGGCTCATCGCCGCGCGCGAGCGCGACGTGCATGTGCCGGTGCGCTATTCCTGGCCCGAGAACGGCTCCGCCGTGGGTGTGGACATGGCCTTCGACCCGCGCCGCATGCGCTCCAAGCTGCTCGCCCGCGATGCCGGCGTGCCCATCGCGTCCGAGACATTTCCGTTGATCCGGCTTGGCCAGCAGGCGGTCGCCATCAGCGGCTTTGCGGTATCTGCGCCGACCTACCGGGGCACACAGCCGGCGGGTGTCGAGGCGCGTCGTCGCGAGCTGACGGGCTTCCTGGCCGGCGTTATCGAGCTGCCGACGCTGATGGCCGAGGCGGCGCTGCGGGCTGACGCCAATGGCCTGGATGTCTTCGTCTTCGACCAGGAGGAGAAGCACCGGCTCATCTATTCATCGGCCGGCAGTGAGCCCTTCCAGTCCGACGAGCGCGACACGGCGCTGAGCATCGACGTGGGTGGGCGCCTCTGGCAACTGGTGCTCAGGCCTCGGCCCGGCGCGCTGGCTGGGGAAGGTGACCAGACACCCCTGCTGGTCCTGGCCGCAGGCAGCCTGGCAACCCTGCTCGTCGCGTTGGCGGTGGCGCGCAGCCTCGTCGTCAGGCGCCACCTGGAGCGGACCGAGGCGGACCTGGCTGAAGATCGTCAGCGCATGGCCAATGTGCTGGACGGGACGGCGGCCGGCACCTGGGACTGGCATATCGACACCGGCCGGCTCAACGTCAACGAGCGGTGGGCCCAGATGCTGGGCCGCAGCCGCGCCGAACTTGAACCCGTGACGAGAACGACCTGGGAAAGACTCTGCCATCCCGGCGATCTCATCGAGTCGAGCCTGGCGATGAAGCGCCATTTCAGTGGCGCGGACGAACGCTACACCGCCGAGTTCCGCATGCGCCACGCCGATGGCCACTGGGTCTGGGTGCAGAGCAACGGCAGCGTCTTCGAGCGTGACGCCCAGGGGCGCCCGCTGCGATTGGCCGGCACGCACATGGACATCTCCCGCCGCAAGGCTGACGAGCAGCGGCTGTATGACGACGCCCGCGCCCTGGAGGCGGCAAACCGCCAGTTGCGCGACCTGGCCATCGTCGACGCCCTGACCGGCGCCTTCAACCGGCGTCATTTCAATGATGTCTGCCTGGCTGCCCTGGCCGGCGCCCAGCGCGGCCAGGCCGTGGCGCTGTGCATGCTCGATGTGGATCATTTCAAGGCCTACAACGACCGCTACGGTCACCAGGCTGGCGATGCCGTCCTCAAGGCCCTGGCACAGACGCTCAAGGACTCCCTCAAACGCTCCACCGATGCGTTGTTCCGTCTGGGGGGCGAGGAGTTCGGCGTGATCTTCTCGGCCACGTCGGCCGAGATGGCGCTGGATTTCGTCGAGCAGCTCAACGCCGCCTTGCATGGCCTGGCCATGCCCCACGAGGGCAGCCCGCAACGGGTGGTGACGGCCAGCTTCGGCCTGGCCTGGTGGGCCGGGCCGACCTCCAGTCTGACGCCCGAAGTCATGTATGCAGCGGCCGACGAAGCCTTGTACGAGGCCAAGCGCGGCGGGCGCGACCAGATCGTCATGCGCTGTTTCCTGGCTGGCGAAGGCGAGGCGCAGGACGAGGTGCGGGCCGCGGCGGCGGCACGATGACCGGCCGTCAGGCGTAGCGCGTTGCGCGGCCCCCGCGCACGAAGGCCCAGAGCTCCAGCCCCAGGCCGCGCGCGGTCGCAATGGCCAGGCTGCTGGGGGCAGACATGCAGGCCAGCAAGCCGACGCCGGCCATCGCCGTCTTGTGCACGAGCTCGAAACTGGCCCGGCTGGACATCAGCACGAAGCCCTTGCGTGCGTCGGCATCGCTGCGGGCAAGGGCGCCGGTCAGCTTGTCCAGTGCGTTGTGGCGGCCGATATCCTCGCGCACCAGCAGCAGTTCGCCGCTGGGCAGACACCACGCCGCACCATGCAGGCCACCGCAACGCGCATTGAGCACCTGGGCGGCGGGCAAGGCAGTGAGGGCACGGTCCAGAGCTCCCGAGGCGAGCGTTGGCGCAACGACGGCGGCGGGTTGCAGCGCGCCGAGCAAGGCCAGGCTTTCGACGCCACAAAGGCCGCAGCCGGTGCGGCCCGCCAGCGTACGCCGGCGCACCTTCAGGCGCTGCTCGCAGGCGGCGGTCACCGTCAAGGCCAGTTCGATGCCTTCGGGCCGCGTCTCGATCTCGACGTCCAGCAGTTCGCGCCGCGACGTGAACCAGCCTTCCGCGAGACCGAAGCCGAGGGCGAAGTCCTCCAGATCGGCCGGCGTGGCCAGCATGACGGCCTGGGAGACTTCGTTGACCGTCAGCGCCACGGGCACCTCGACAGCCACCTCTTCTTCGGTCGCCGTATTCAGGGGTTTCAATGTCCGCAGCGCGGCCTCGGTTTCCATGGCGGCGATGATAGAAGCCTCGCTTTGCCGGAGTCGCTGTGTACCTGCCCGCCCACTTCAAGTCTGCCGACCTCGAACATGCGCTGCGCCTGATCGGTGAGCATCCGCTGGCCTTGCTGATCGGGCCGGACGCGCAGGGCGAGAGCTTCGGCAGCCATCTGCCGCTGGTCGTCGTGCCGCAGCAGGACGGCCTTGTGCTGGAAGGCCATATGGCTCGCGCCAATCCACATTGGGGCTGGCTGTCACAGCAGAAGAGCCTGCTGGCTGTCTTCAGCGGCCCGAGCGCCTACATCAGCCCGAGCCACTATGACGCGGTGCAGAACGTGCCGACCTGGAACTATGCGGCACTGCATGCCTATGGCGACATCGAGTTGATCGACGGCCAGGCCGACAAGGACGGGCTGCTGAAGCGCCTCATCGGCCGCTTCGAGCCCGAGTACGCCGAGCAGTGGCGTGGCCTCAACGAGGACTACCAGCGCAAGCTGCTGGGCGCCATCGTCGGCTTTCGCATCCGCGTGACGCGCTGGGAGCTCAAGCTCAAGCTGAGCCAGAACCGCGCGGCGGTGGAACGCGAGCGCATCCGCGACGCGCTGGCGGCTTCGCAACAAGCCGAGGCGCGCGACGTGGCCGCGTGGATGGCGCGGCTGCAGGCCTGAGCGGCCCAGGGGTGGATTGGGAAATATTGCCCCGCAATCGCTCAGGAGTTTGATCCGGTCTCGCCGTGCCCGCGCGCTACCGTCCGGCCGCCTCATGACAAGGCGATCGGGACGAAAACGCGAATGATCGAGACAAGCCATCCGCTGAACTTCCGCCGGTGCGCCACGGCGCTGGCTGCCGCACTGGCCATGTCCTTGCTGGCACCGCATGTGTTTGCCGATGTGGCGCTCACTGGACCCGTCGCCGAGCAGCGATCAGTCGGGCCGCTGTGGGGCTATGAGCTGGCGCAGCGCACGCCCGACCCGGCCGTGCGTTTCGGCCGCCTGCCCAACGGCCTGCGCTATGCCCTCCAGCGCAACGAGACGCCCAAGGACGGCGTGGCCATGCGCATGCGCATCGGCTCGGGCTCGCTGCAGGAGCGCGACGAGGAGCGCGGGCTGGCCCATTTCCTGGAGCACATGGCCTTCCGGGGCAGCGCCAACGTGCCGGACGGCGAGGTCGTCCGCATGCTGCAGCGCCAGGGCCTGCGCTTCGGGGCCGACACCAACGCCTCGACCGGGCTGGACCAGACGATCTACCACTTCAACTTCCCCAAGGCCGACGCCGCCGCGCTGGACACGGGGCTGATGCTGTTCCGCGAGATCGGCGACCGGCTGACGCTGGACCCGCGGCTCGTCGAGCGGGAGAAGGGGGTGATCCTGTCCGAGGAGCGCGTACGCGATGTGCCGGTGATGCGAGCCGCCTTCGCCCAGTTGCAACAGCAGCTGGAGGGGACGCGGGTGACGCAGCGCCTGCCCATCGGCCGCATCGAGACCGTCCAGGCCGCCACGACCGAGCGACTGCGCCGCTACTACGCGGCCAACTACCGGCCTGACAACGCCACGCTGATCGTCGTCGGCAACATCGACGTGGACGCCGTGGAGCGCCAGATCCGCGAACGCTTTGCCGACTGGCGCAACGCCACGCCGCCCGACACGCCCGACCTGGGCGTGGCCCGGCCGACACGGCCGACCGTCGAGTTCGTGGCTCCGGACGCCCCGAGCGCGCTCACGCTGACTTGGTTGCGGCCAGTGGATATCCGCCCGCACACGCCGGCGGTGTCGCGTGAGTTCCTCGTCCAGGGTCTGGCAGTCAGTGCACTCAACCAGCGCCTGAGGGATCGCGCGCAGCAGCCGGGCAGCCCCTTGATCGGCGCCACGGCCAGCGTCCAGGCCTCCGTCTACCGGGTGACTGGGCTGGCCCAACTGGCGGTGCACGCGCAACCGGGGCGATGGACCGACGCGCTCGACGCGGCAGTGGCCGAGCTGAGGCTACTGCTGGTCCATGGTGTGACCCAGGCAGACCTGCAGCGCCTGCTGCCGGGCGTGCGCAGCCAGATGCAGGCCCGCCTGGCCCAGGAGCCCACGCGACCGCACGCGGCCATTGCGGACCGGCTGATCAACGCGGTCCAGCCGCATGCCCCGCACCTCAGCGCGCAGCAGGCGCTGACCGAGACCGAACCCTTGCTGGCCGCCCTCCGGCCCGAAGAGCTGACCGCCGCGTTGCGCCTGTGCTTCGCAGGCGCCCAGCCGCTGCTGTTCCGCAGCACTCAGACCGGCGCCTTCGGTGTGGAGAAAGTGACCCAGCAGTTGGCCCATGCGATGACACGGCCGATCGCTGAGCCGGTGGCCGTCGCGGCCACGGACTGGCCTTACACCGACTTCGGCCCGCCCAGCGCCATCGTGGCCCGCACCCAGGACGTCGAGTTGGGCACGACGAATGTCCAGTTCGCCAACGGCACGCAGCTGGTGATCAAGAGCACCTCGCTGCAGAAGGACAGGGTGAACGTACGGGTTCAGCTGGGCCAGGGGCGCGCCGGCATCGCCGCCAGGCATTGGCACGCCATTTGGGCCTTGGGCTACTCACTGCCGATGGGGGGCACCGTGCAGCGGTCGACGGCGGAAATCTGGCAGTGGCGGCAGCTCAGCGGCAAGCGCATCGACCTCGGCTTCAGCGTGGGTCAGTACGCTTTCATGCTGTCGGGCATGACCCGCCCCGCCGACCTGCTGGCCCAGATGCAACTGCTGGCGGCCCATGCCCGCGACCCCGGCTTCCGCCCCGAGTTCGGCGAGAAGCTGGCCGCGCTGGGAGGATCGCAGGTGGCCTCGCTGGAGGCACGGCCCGCCGCAGTCCATGAGCGCGAGGTGTCGCGCGTCATGAACCGCGGCGATGCGCGCCTTGGCATCTCGCCCAGCGCTGCCGACGTGAGGGCCACGCGCGCCGACGAGCTGCCCGTCATCCTGAAATCGGCGCTGGCCAGCGCCCCGGACATCTTCATCGTCGGCGACGTGAGCGAAGACGCCGCCATCGCCGCCGCGCAGGCCACCTTCGGCGCCGGCGACGAGCGGCCACGGCAGCCGCGTGCCGCGCTGAAGGCCGAGCCCGTAACGGTCGGCGGTGCGCCCCACGTGGTCTACCACCGCGGTCGGGCCGACCAGGCGGTGCTGGGCTGGTACTGGTCCATGCCCGACCACTGGACGAATCCAGCGCTGTCGTACACCGGCCGCGTGGCCGGCGCGGTGCTGCAGGCCCGCTTGGTGGAAACCGTGCGCGCGAAGCTGGGCATCACCTACTCGCCGCTCGCTGGGGCTTCCGCCTCGCTGGACGTGCCGGGCTCGGGGCGCCTCTTCGTGAACATCGAAACGCCACCGGAGAAGTTCGACGCCGTCCGCGAGCTGCTGCGCGCGCAACTGCGCGAGCTGGCCGACCAGCCTATCAGCGCCGACGAGCTGCAACGTGCCAGGCAGCCTCGGGTGGAGAGTGTGCTGAAGGAGCCCGAGAGCCCGTCGTACTGGGTCAGCTGGCTGGCGCGCATCCAGGCGGATCCGCGCATGAAGGACGCCATGCTGGCCGAAGTCGCCGGGTTGCAGGCCGTGAAGGCGGAGGACGTGCAAGCCTATTTCCATGATCACATCGCGCCGCGTCCGCCCGTCGAGGTGGTCGCGCGCGCCGCCGGGTCGTAGGCGTTAGGACTCGACCGTCTCGCCCAGCGCCCGGCGCAGCGCCATCGCGGCATGCGGCGCGCGCTCCTTGGCGCCGCTGATGAAGTAGACGAAGACGTCGCGCGGCGCTGCGGCTTCGGCCGGTGCAGGCTCGATGCGCGGCACGCCGTCGGGCTCGCCACCTTCGGCCCAGGTCTGCGCGGCGATTGCGAGCGCCGGGAACACCTCGGGCTTGCAGCCCAGCGGTTCGTCCGAGTGGGTGCGCATGATGCGGGTGTAGACAAAGTCGCCCGTCGGCTCGGCAATCGGTGGGTAGTCGTCGGACTCGGTGAACACCGTCGCGGCCTTGTACTGCCGGGCCAGCGCCAGGTACTCGGGACATTGAAAGCTGGCGTGGCGCACATCGAGTGCATGGCGCAGCTTCAGGCCGTCGACCTCGGCCGGCAGCAGTTCCAGAAAGGCCGTCAGGTCGGCCGCGTCGAACTTGTGCGTCGGCGCCAGCTGCCAGACGATGGGACCGAGCTTGTCGCCGAGTTCGGCAATGCCGCTGTCGATGAAGCGCTTGATGGAGTCGGCCCCGTCCGCCAGCACGCGCCGCTGCGTCGCGAAGCGGATGGCCTTCAGCGAGAACATGAAGCCCTCGGGCGCGGTGTCGCGCCACTTGGCGAAGGTGGCGGGCTTTTGCGCGCCGTAGTAGGTGCTGTTGATCTCGATGGCCGTCAGGCGCTGGCTGGCGTACTCCAGCTCACGCGCCTGGGGCCAGCCTTTGGGATAGAAGTTGTCGCGCCAGGGCTCGAAATTCCAGCCGCCGATACCGACCCTGATCTTGCCGTCTGCCATGCCATCCGCTCCGTCCAGAAGAGAAGAGCCGTCAGCTTACATGCCCGCGTAGTTAGGACCGCCGCCGCCCTCGGGCGTGACCCAGACGATGTTCTGCGTCGGGTCCTTGATGTCGCAGGTCTTGCAGTGCACGCAGTTCTGCGCGTTGATCTGCAGCCGCTCGCCGCTGCCGGTCTCGTTGGGCACGAACTCGTAGACGCCTGCCGGGCAGTAGCGGCTCTCCGGGCCGGCGTATTTGGCGAGGTTGACCTGCACCGGCACGGAGTTGTTCTTCAGCGTCAGGTGGGCCGGCTGGTTTTCCTCGTGGTTGGTGTTGGAGATGAACACCGACGAGAGGCGGTCGAAGGTCAGTTTGCCATCGGGCTTCGGGTAGCTGATGGGCTTGCATTCGACGGCCGGGCGCAGCGACTGGTGATCGCCCTTGTGGTTGTGCAGCGTCCAAGGCGGGTTCTTGACACCCAGCTTGGGCAGCAGCCACTGCTCGATGCCCGTCATCAGCTGGCCGGTCGTCTTGCCCTTCTTGAACCAGAGCTTGAAGTTGCGCGTTTGCTGCAGTTCCTCGTTCAGCCAGCTCTTCTCGAAGGCCGCGGGGTAGGCGGCCAGCTCGTCCTGGGCGCGACCGGCTTCCAGCGCGGGCGCCAATGCTTCGGCGGCGAGCATGCCGCTCTTGATGGCAGCGTGGCTGCCCTTGATGCGCGCGGCGTTCAGGTAGCCGGCGTCGCAACCGATCAGGCAGCCGCCGGGGAACACCGTCTTGGGCAGGGCCTGCGGCGTGCCGTTGTTGATGGCGCGGGCGCCGTAGCCGATGCGCTTGCCGCCCTCGATGTGGGCACGGATGGCCGGGTGGGCCTTCCAGCGCTGCATCTCCTCGAACGGGCTCAGATAGGGGTTGTCGTAGTCCAGGCCGATGACGAAGCCCAGCGTGACCTTGTTGCCTTCCAGGTGGTAGAGGAAGCCACCGCCGAAGGTGTCGCCCTCCATCGGCCAGCCGGCCGTGTGCACGACCTTGCCGGGTTGGGCCTTGTCCGCCGGAACCTCCCACAGCTCCTTCACGCCGATGGCATAGGTCTGCGTGTCCTTGCCTTCGCTCAGCTTGAACTTCTCCAACAGTTGCTTGCCCAGGTGGCCACGGGCGCCTTCGGCAAACACTGTGTATTTGCCGAGCAGTTCCATGCCGAGCTGGAAGTGGTCGGTCGGCTCGCCGTCCTTGCCCAGGCCCATGTTGCCGGTGGCCACGCCTTTCACACGGCCCTGCTCGTCGTACAGCACCTCAGCGGCGGCGAAGCCGGGGAAGATCTCGATGCCGAGTCCCTCGGCCTGCTGCGCCATCCACTTGACGACGTCGGACAGGCTGATGACGTAGCAGCCGTGGTTGTGGAAATTGCGAGGCACGAGCCAGTCGGGCGTGCGCTGGCTGCCCGTCTCGGACAGAAACAGCACGTCGTCGCCGGACACGGCCTGGTTCAGCGGCGCCCCGAGTTCCTTCCAGTTCGGGAACAGCTCTTCCATCGCACGCGGGTCCATCACGGCGCCCGACAGGATGTGAGCGCCAGGCTCCGAGCCCTTCTCCAGCACGACGATGTTGGCATCGGGCTTGAGCTGCTTCAGGCGGATGGCCGTGGCCAGGCCGGCCGGGCCGCCACCGACGATGACCACGTCGTATTCCATGGACTCACGGGGGCCGAACTGGGCGAGGATCTCTTCGGACGTCATGCAGGTTCTCCGTCAGCTTTTGAATTGCGCGCGATTCTAGAGAGGCTGGATTGCGAACCGAACGATCGTGCTTTTTTAGGTTGCGCGGTCTAGACCGGTAGGATGGACGCAACCCACTCGGAAGGCAGTCCCATGAGTTACTCCATCAATCTCGAAGGCCGCGTGGCCTTGATCACCGGTGCGTCCAGCGGCCTGGGCGCGCAGTTCGCCAAGACCCTGTCCCAGGCCGGCGCCTGCGTCGTGCTGGCGGGCCGGCGCGTCGAGCGGCTGAAGGACCTGCGCGCCGAGATCGAGGGCAATGGCGGCGATGCCCATGTGGTGCAGCTGGACGTGACCGACGTGGCCAGCATCAAGAGCGCGGTGGCCCACGCCGAGACCGAAGTCGGCACGCTCGACATCCTGATCAACAACTCCGGCGTGTCCACGACGCAGCGCCTCACCGACGTCACCGAGAACGACTACGACTACGTGATGGACACCAACACGCGCGGCGCCTTTTTCGTCGCGCAGGAGGTGGGCAAGCGCATGCTGGCCCGCGCGCGCGGCTCGGCGCCAGGCACCTTCATCGGCGGGCGCATCGTCAACGTCGCGTCCATGGCCGGCCTGCGCGTGCTGGGCCAGATTGGCGTCTATGCGATGAGCAAGGCCGCGGTCATCCACATGACGCGAGCGATGGCGCTGGAGTGGGGCCGCTACGGCATCAACGTGAACGCCATCTGCCCGGGCTATATCGACACCGAGATCAACCACCACCACTGGGGCACCGAGCAGGGCAAGAAGCTGGTCGACATGCTGCCCAGGAAGCGCGTCGGCCAACCGAAGGATCTGGATACGTCACTGCTGATGTTGTGCGCCACCGAAAGCCATTTCATCAATGGCGCGGTCATCCAGGCCGATGACGGATTCGGAGTCTGAATGCTGAAGCGAGACCTGACCCCGCTGGAGGCTCGCGTCCTCGCCGTTCTTGTCGAGAAGGAAAGCACCGTGCCGGACAGCTATCCGCTGTCCGCCAATGCGTTGACAGCGGGCTGCAACCAGAAGACGGCGCGCGACCCGGTCATGGACGTCAGCGAGGCCGAGGTGCTGGCCACCGTGGAGGAGCTGAAGGCCTTGCACCTGGTCACGACGGTCAGCGGCAGCCGCGTGGTGCGCTATGAGCACAACTTCGCGCGCGGCATGGGCGTGCCGGGTGCAGCGATGGCGCTGCTGACCCAGCTGATGCTGCGCGGCCCGCAGACGGCGGCCGAACTGCGCCAGAACACCGAGAGGCTGCACCGCTTTGCCGATGTGTCGTCGGTGGAGGGCTTCCTGGAGGAGCTGTCAGAGCGCGAGCAGCCTTTTGCCATCAAGCTGCCGCGGGCCCCGGGTGCCCGTGAGGCACGCTGGGCCCACTTGCTGTGCGGGCCCGTCGCGTCCGTACAGCAGGCAGCGGCCGCCGCTCAACCGCGCGATGAAGAGGTCGCCTTGTTGCGTGCCGAGGTCGCCGCACTGCGCAGCCTCGTCAATCGCATCGCCGCGGAACTCGGCATCACGCCATGAGATACATCGTCCCGGCCAAGAAGAAGCTCACCTATGAGTGCCGCATCACGATGCGTTGGGGCGACATGGATGCGATGGGCCACATCAACAACACGCTGTATTTCCGCTATCTGGAGATCGCGCGCGTCGACTGGCTGACGCAGATCGGCGCCGCGCCCAACCCGGGCGGGCAGGGGCCGGTCATCGTCAACGCCTTCTGCAACTTCTATCGCCAGCTGAAGGCGCCAGGTGAGGTGCTGGCCAGGCACTACGTCAGCGACGCGGGCCGAACCAGCTTCGAGACCTGGATCACGCTGGAGCGCGCCGACGAACCCGGCGTCATCTACGCCGAGGGCGGCGCGACGACGCTGTGGTTCGACGCGCAGACCGACAAGGCCATTGCCCTGCCGGACTGGGTGAGAAACCTCGTCACCTGAAGGCGTACTTCAAGCTGGCGTAGATGTAGCGCCCGCGCGGGTCGGTGTAGCTGGGGTCGTAGCCGGACAGGAAGAACCAGGCCTGCTGCGAGAACGGCGGCGCCTTGTTGAGCATGTTCTGCACGCCGACGCGCAGCGTCGTCGACTTGTTGGCCTCCCAACCGGCCGACAGGTTCCACAGCGAGTAGGCGGACACCTTGCGGTCGGGCTTGCCGATGATGTGCTGGTCGTTGTAGCCCTGCAGATAGCTGTTGGACAACGTCATAGACACGGGGCCAGTTTCCCAATCCAGGCTGACCGTGTGGCGCCAGCGCTGCACGACGCCGTCGTTGATGAAGACGCCGAGATTGTTGACGAAGGGGTCGCCGTCGCCGGTCTGCTGCTGGGACTTCAGCGTCAGCGTGCCGTTGACGCGCAGGCCGAACTGGCCGAATCCGGTCTTCAGGCCGTTGAGGTTGACACCGAGGTCCAGCCCGGAGATGCGCTGCTTGCCGCGGTTCTCCTTGAAGAGGTCGATGGCCTCGATGGCGTCGTCTTCATCGCGGTGGACCAGGCTGCCGTACTTGGCCAGGTTGCCCAGGATGACGTCCACGCCCAGCGTGCTGATCAGGTTGCTCTTCTCGATGTTCCAGTAGTCGGCATTGAGGCCGACGCCGCGCCGCGGTTCGAAGACGATGCCCAGCGAGAACTGGCGCGACTTCTCGGGCTTGAGCTTGGCATTGCTGAAGTTGCGCGTAATCCAGATGTCCGAGCAGTCGGTGGGCGTGTTGGTTGGGTCGGCGGCCATGCAGACGGGGTCGACCAGCGTGGCTGACTGACCTTCGGTAACGGGGCGGTACAGGTCCGACAGGCTGGGTGCGCGGAAGCCCTTGCCGATGGAGGCGCGCAGCAGCAGCTCAGGCATCGGCACGTACTTCAGGCCCAGCTTGGGGCTGGCTGCGCCGCCGCTGACCTGGTAATGCTCATAGCGCAGCGCGGCCGACAGCTCCAGCTGCTTGGTGATGGGCGCGCTGAGCTCGCCGAACACGGCAGCCACCTTGCGCGACTTGCCGAAGTCGGAGTCCGGGCCTTGCGTGGTCTCGCCGAGGATGAGGTCTTGCTTGAGCGCGTCGGACTGGTGGTAGTTCTGCTTCTCGCGCCGGTATTCCCCGCCGATGGCCACGGCCAGGTCGCCGCCGGCCAGTTGCGTCAGCGACTTGGAGGCCTTGAAGTCCAGGCTGTCCATGTTGCCGGTGGCGTGGCGCACCTCGCCGCGGATCTGCGACTTCTCGTACAGCGCCAGGCCGGCGGCGCTGGAGGGGCCAAAGGCGTTCAGCGTGCCGTTGGCGAAGCCATCCAGGATCATCTGCTCGTTCAGATAGCCCTGGTAGTCCCGGTCGGAGACCTTGCTGGTGCTGTGGTTCAGCGCCCATTCATAGTCCCAGCCGCTCACCAAGCCGGTCATGCCGGCCACCACGCGCTGGGTGGTCGACACCAGTTCACTGGTGCGCAGGCCGGCCTCGGACAGGCGGGTGCGTACGGTGATGATGCGCTCCTCGTCGTCGGCGTCCAAGCTGTTCAGCGCACTGCTCGCGAAGGCCGGCACACGGGACACGTCCATGTCGGCATCGACCCGGTTGGGCGTGCCGGTGTAGAGGGTGCGCGCCCTCGCCAGCGACACCTCGGCAAAGGCCTGGTGGCCGCCGCCGAGGTTGAAGATGCCGCGGCCGAAGAGGCTGCTTTTCTTCGACTTCGGATACAGCTCGATATCGCGCATGTAATCAAAGGTGCAGCCATCCGCGCCGCCGATGCCGTCTGGCAGGTAGAGGCTGGCCGGCGGGTTGCAGCCGGCGGCAGCCGCCGGATTGACGGTCTTGGAGTCGATGACCGTCGTGCCGTTGCTCTTGTAGCCCTCGCTTTTCAGCGTGTCGCGCTGGTAGTTGGACAGCCGGATATTGCCCGGGAAGCTCGCGCTGGACAGCAGGTCCGGCAGCCGGCCCGGAATGTCCAGGTCCTTGATGAACTGGCGCTTGGAGGCGTTCAGGCTGCTGGTCTTCTGCACGTCCAGTACGCCGAAGATGTTGAACCCGTCGCGGCCAAAGTCGCCGAAGCCGCCGGCCACGGTGGCCGAGCGCTTGGCGGCGCCATGGCCCTCGGTGGTGTTGCCGGCCAGCGCGTTGATCTCGACGCCGCTGAAGTCCTTGCGCGTGATGAAGTTGATGACGCCGCCGATGGCGTCGGAGCCGTACAGCGACGAGGCGCCGTCGAGCAGGATCTCAACGCGCTGGATGGCGGCGGCCGGGATGCTGTTCAGGTCCACGCCCGCCGCGTCGCCGGGCGAGGCGAAGTTGGCCACGCGGCGGCCGTTCAGCAGCACCAGGGTGGACGACACGCCCAGGCCGCGCAGATTGGCCGCGTTGAAGCCCATCTGGTCGCGAAAGCCCCCGTAGGCCACGCTGCCGCCGTCGGTCAGGTTGTTGGCGCTGGCGCTGATGCGGGCGATCAGCTCAGCGGCCGTCGTCACGCCGGCCTTGTCGATTTCGCCCCGTGTGATGACCTGCACCGGCAGCGCCGTCTCGCCCTCGATGCGCTTGATCGCCGTGCCGGTGATCTCGACGCGTTCCAGCGTCGACTGGGCCTGGGCGGCGCAGCTCAGCGCAAGCAGGGCCGCTGCAGCAGCAGTGACGGCAATGCGGGAAGGGCAGGGGGTTTTCATGGGCGGCTCTCCGTGGTTCGGGCGAGTCTAGGCATGGCGGCGCTAGCTGCCGGGCCCCAAGGCGGCGATTCGTCTCGTACGCGCCACGCCCTCGTCGTTTGAATTAGGGGCGAATGGTCATCGGCGCTCTGTCATCATGCGCAGTCTGACCAAGGAGGGTAGAGGGCATGAGGGCATGGATCTGGGCCGGTGTGGCGGCAATGGCAGCGGCCATGGGCGTACAGGCGGCTCCGCCGGCGACGGCACCCGCGGCGAGCGCGTCGCAGGGCTTCCGCCTGCTGCGTCCGTCGACGCCGGCTTCGGCACCCCGCGCCGCGGCACCGGCGCCTGCCAAGGCCGCGTCTGCCGTTCCGGCCGCCCCGGCGCATGCCCCCGGGGCGCTGCAGCCGTTGCCCGAATCCGAGCCCGCCATCCGCGGCTATGCCGTGCCCATTGGCGGCGCGCTGAAGGCCGACAACGAGGAGGTCTGGCAACGCATCGTGCAACTGGCCGGCGGCAAGGGCGCGCGCTTCGTCGTTTTCGGCACCGCCAGCGAAGATCCCGAGGCCAGCGCCAAGCAGATCGTGGATCTGCTGCAACGCCGGGGCGCCGTGGCCGAGGCCTTGCCGGTGGCGCCCAAGTTCCTGTGGGTGGACCTGAGCAAGGTCGTGCGCGACCCGGCCCTGATCGCCAAGGTCAAGGCCGCCAAGGGCATCTTCTTCACGGGTGGTGTGCAGGAACGCATCGTCGATGTGCTGCAGCCCGGTGGCCAGAGCACACCCATGCTGGAGGCGATCTGGGACGTCTACCGCAAGGGCGGCGTCATCGCCGGCACGTCGGCCGGTGCGGCCATCATGAGCACCGTGATGTTCCGCGACCCGCCCAGCAACATCAATATCCTCAAGGGGCGCTTTTCGGATGGCAAGCAGATCGATCGCGGGCTGGGCTTCGTCGGCCCGCATCTGTTCGTCGACCAGCACTTCCTCAAGCGCGGCCGCTTCGGCCGCATGATTCCACTGATGATCGCCAAGGGCTACAAGATCGGCCTGGGCGTGGACGAGAACACCGCCGCCATCATCCGCGGTGACGAGATCGAGGTCATTGGCGACCGTGGCTGCCTGGTCGTGGACCTGACCGAGGCCAAGAGCGATCCCTCGCTGGGCGCTTTCAACGTGCAGGGCGCCCGCCTGTCCTACCTTGAGCATGGCGACCGCTACCACCTGCGTGCACGCTCGACGACGCCGTCGGCGCCCAAGCTGCGCGGTGAGCTGCATGACGCCGAGTCGCCCAATTTCAAGCCCAGCTACATCGACGACGTCTTCCACCTCGACATGATGGGGGACTCGACGATCTCCAACGCGATGACGCGCCTCATCGACAGCGTGCGCAAGGAGGTCAAGGGCCTGGCCTTCGACGTGCTGCCGCGCACCAACGACCCGCTGGCCGAGCTCGGCTTCCTGTTCCGCCTCTACAAGGGCTCCGACTCGCTCGGCTGGAGCACCGAGGAGTTCGGCGGTGAGCAGTTCACGGTCACCAACCTCTACCTCGACATCAGCCCGGTGCGCTTGCCGATGCCCCTGTATGGCGGCTGGTCGGGGCCACCCAAGCCTGCGGCCAGCCTGCCCGCCACGAGCGTTCCCGCAGCATCGGCGCCCTCGGGCCAGTGAGTCGGCAGTCGGCTGCAGCGCTTGGTCACAAGCGTTGCTTTTCCTCGGGCCTGACCCGCTGTCCGATTGCGCGGGAGCCTGCCAAGATGTCGGGCTCGTGAACTGCGCCTGCCCGGCACCCATCTTGCCCAACCACTCCCCTGTCGGCACCGTCATCGTCATCGGCGGCGCGCTCAAAGCTGACAGCGACGCCGTCTGGCAGCGCATCGTCGACGAGGCCGGGGGCGCCGGTGCGGCCATCGCCGTCTTTCCGACCGCGGCCTATGAGCCCGAGCGCGTCGCGGCCCAGATCGCCGCTGCGCTGGAACGCTGCGGCGCGCATGCCGAAATCATTCCCGTCGCCCCCAACCTTGAAGAGGGTGACCTGCGGGGCGCGCTGCACGACGCTGCGCTGATCGCCCGCGTCGCCGCCTGCCGCGCCGTCTTCTTCTCCGGGGGCGCCCAGGAGCTCATCGTCGACACGTTGCAGCCGGGCGGCGAGCCGACGGCCATGCTGGTGGCCATCCGCCAGGTCTTCGAGCGCGGTGGCGTCATCGCTGGCACCAGTGCCGGTGCCGCGGTCATGAGCCGCATGATGTTCCGCGACGCCATGGACAACCTGGCCGTCCTCAAGGGCCAGTGGCGGCCGGGCCTGGAATACGACTGCGGCCTGGCCTTCCTCGGCCCCGATCTTTTGATCGACCAGCATTTCCTCAAGCGCGGCCGCATCGGCCGCATGCTGCCGGCTTTGCAGTCCCTGGGCTGCCGCCTGGGCCTGGGTGTGGACGAGAACGCGGCCGTCGTCATCAAGGGCGGACAACTCGAGGTCATCGGCGGCAGCGGCGCCGTCCTCGTCGACCTTGGCGAGGCGACACGTGACGCCGCGCTGCCGGCCTTCAACCTGCAGGGCGTGCGCCTGTCCTATCTCGACCATGGCGATTGCCACGACCTGGCCAGCGGCGAGACGACGCCGGCGCCGCACAAGCAGCGCGAGCCCCGCATCGACCCTGGCGCACCGGAGTTCAAGCCGCGCCTGCAGTCCGACCGGTTCTTCCTCGACATCCTCGGCGACGGCTGCATCCTCTGCGCGCTGACTCAGCTGCTCGACGGCCCCGAGCCCGAGGTGGGCGGCCTCGCCTACCGCGCCCGTGCGCACGCCGACGATCCGGCGCCCGACGTCGGCTTCGAGTTCCGGCTGCGCCGTGCCCCCGGCTTCGTCGGCTGGCGCAGTGCCGTCCGCGGCGGCGGCGAGGACTACACGGTGCTGCACGCCCGGTTGGATGTCATTCCCGTGCGAGTCGCCAAACCACTGTTCACACCCCTCGCCGCCGAGGGGCAGCCCGTGGTCGAATCGGCGTTGGCGAGCCGGCACGGTTCGAAGGAGAGTGGTGATGGCGACGGTCAGCGGTGAGTTCACGGTGGGGATGACGGCCCAGGCCGCCGAGGCGGCCAGCCCGGCCCTCGGCCGAATGGTGCTGGACAAGCAATATCGCGGCGCCCTCGAGGCCCGTGGCGCCGGCCAGATGCTGGCCACGCACGGCAGCGTCGCCGGCTCGGCGGCCTATGTGGCGCTGGAGACCGTGACCGGCAGCCTGCAGGGCCGCGAGGGCAGCTTCGCGCTTGTGCACCATGGCCTGATGGAGCGCGGCAAGCCCAGCCTGGCGATCACTGTTGTGCCAGACTCCGGCACCGGCGCACTGGCCGGCCTGGCGGGCCGCATGAACATCCGCGTCGAAGGCCACCAGCATTTCTACGATTTCGACTTCACGCTGCCCGAGGCCTAAAACTGGCCCGAAGCAAGGAGACACCATGAAGAACACCCTGCGCCTCATTTCATTGCTGCTGGCGGCCGGCGCCGCCCATGCGACCGACGTCGGCGTGTCCGTGCAGATCGGCCAGCCGGGCTTCTACGGCCGCATCGACATCGGCAACACCGCGCCGCCGCCTGTCGTGATGGCTCAGCCTGTCTGGGTGCAGCGCCAGCCCGTGCATGTTGCGCCCGTCTATATGCGCATCCCGCCGGGCCACCAGAAGCACTGGGACAAGCACTGCGCCCAGTACAACGCCTGCGGCGTGCCGGTCTACTTCGTCAAGGAAGATTGGTACCAGGAACGCTACGCCAGGCCGCAGAACGACAACGACCAGGGTGAGGATCGCGGCAAAGGCAAGGGCCACGGCAAGGGGCATGGCAAAGGCAAGGGCCACGACTGATCGAACGGCCTGCCCTGGCCGCGACACAATCGTGGCCATGGCAGACACCGAACCCCGACCCGAAGGTTTCCAGCGCGTCAGCGCCGCACTCGCGGCCCTGGCCCATCCCCACCAGCCGCTGTGGCTGGACGTGGCCGCCCGCACTGCCCAGGAGGCCGCCGACGCCCTCGGCGTGACCCTGGGCCAGATCGCCAAGTCCGTCGTCTTCCGGCGCAAGGCCGATGACGCGGCCGTTCTCGTCATCACCTCGGGCGACAGGCGTGTCGACGAGGCCAAGCTCAAGCCCCACACCGGCGCTTTGGGCCGTGCCGACGCCGACTTCGTCAAGGCGCGCACCGGTTTCTCCATCGGCGGCGTGTCACCGGCCGGCTTCGCACCCAGCGATGACGCGGCACCCCCTCAACTCTTCATCGACCGCGAGCTGTTCCGCTTCGACGTCATCTGGGCCGCCGCGGGCCATCCGAACGGCGTGTTCAAGCTGACGCCGAACGAACTGGAAAAGATCACCGGCGCGCCGGTCATCGACGTGGTTCAAACGTGAAACCCGCGGTCGCTTCGCCTTGCGTCAACATCTGCCAGATGGATGCCGCCACCGGCTGGTGCCGCGGCTGCGCACGCAGCATCAACGAGATCGCCGGCTGGGGCGGGGCGCCCGAGACCGTGCAGCGTCACATCCTTGATCAACTGCCCGGGCGCCGTCTCGAGATGCGCCGCCACGGCCTGTGGCTCGGCCCCTGGCCGCAGAGTGAGGAGCAGGACCGATGAAGCAGCTGACCTTCTACTTCGACCCCATCTCGCCTTACGCGGCCCTGGGCTTCGAGGCTCTGCCGGAAGCGCTGGCGGGCCACAGCGTCGAGGTCGTCTACCGGCCCATCCTGTTTGCGGCCCTGCTGCAGGCCCTGGGCCAGAAGGGCCCGGCCGAGATCGAGGCCAAGCGGCGTTGGACCTTCCGCCAGGTGGCCTGGCTGGCGCATGCCCAGGGCATCGTGCTGGACCCGCCGGCCCAGCATCCCTTCAACCCCTTGCCGCTGCTGCGCCTGGCCTGGGCCTGTGCGGCGCCGCAAGGGCAGCCGGGCGACACCCCGGGGCGCTGGGTCGTCGAGCAGCTCTTTCATCACGTCTGGCGCGGCGCCGGTGCCGATGCCAGTGACGCCACCCGCATCGCCGCGCTGACCGAACGCCTTGCGCCCGCGCAGGATCCGGCCGGCGAGGCCGTCAAGCAGCGTTTGCGCAGCGAGACCGAGGCGGCCCTGGCCCTGGGCGTCTTCGGTGTGCCGACAGTCGAGTTTGAAGGCCGGCTGTTCTGGGGCCAGGATGCGCTGCCCATGCTGCGTGCAGCGCTGGATGGCGACCCTTGGTTTCGCAGCGGCATTTGGGAATCAGCGGCCAAGCCACGGCCTGGCATCACCCGGAAACACTGAGCGCGGACCAAGAACAAGCCCTGCGGCTTGTTCGACGCCTCGCGAAGGACTGCCGGCATGCAGGCCGGCAGGCATGATTCAAAACGTCTCAGGATTTACCCGCGAGGGTCATTTGATCTCGCATTGAGAAATGCTGACTGCGGGTTCCTGCGGAGTTTGTCAGCCTCGATTCAGACTGGCGTCAGAACACGGTCAGAGGCGGTGTGAATAGTCGCGGTGAGGGAAGCCTGTGGGGCGGCCCGACAACTGACGGAGACATATCCATGGCAACTGCGACTTCCACGGCCGCGACGCCGATGACCAAAGAGGAGAAGAAGGTCATCTTCGCCTCCTCGCTGGGCACGGTGTTCGAGTGGTACGACTTCTATCTCTACGGCTCGCTGGCGGCCGTCATCGCCAAGCAGTTCTTTGCCGGCCTGGATCCCAGCGCGGCCTTCATTGCCTCGCTGATGGCCTTTGCCGCCGGCTTCATCGTGCGCCCTTTCGGCGCACTGGTGTTCGGCCGCCTCGGCGACATGATTGGCCGCAAGTACACCTTCCTGGTGACGATCTTGATCATGGGCCTGTCGACCTTCATCGTCGGCGTGCTGCCCACCTACGCGACCATCGGTGCCGCGGCGCCGGTCATTCTGGTCGGCCTGCGTCTGCTGCAGGGCCTGGCCCTCGGCGGTGAGTACGGCGGCGCCGCCACCTACGTGGCCGAGCATGCCCCTCACGGCAAGCGTGGCGCCTACACCTCGTGGATCCAGACGACGGCGACGCTGGGCTTGTTCCTGTCGCTGATGGTCATCCTCGGCGTGAAGAACTCGATGTCGGACAAGGACTTCGGCGAGTGGGGCTGGCGCATTCCCTTCATCGTCTCCATCCTGCTGCTGGGCATCTCGGTGTGGATCCGGCTGTCGATGAACGAATCGCCCGCCTTCCAGAAGATGAAGGCTGAGGGCAAGACCTCCAAGGCGCCGCTGTCCGAATCCTTCGGCCAGTGGAAGAACCTGAAGATCGTGCTGCTGGCTCTCTTCGGCCTGGTGGCCGGCCAGGGCGTGGTCTGGTATTCGGGCCAGTTCTACGCGCTGTTCTTCCTGACGTCGGTGCTCAAGGTGGACCTCACCTCGGCCAACATCTGGATCGCCATCTCGCTGCTGCTGGGCACGCCCTTCTTCGTCGTCTTCGGCACGCTGTCGGACAAGATCGGCCGCAAGCCAATCATCATGGCCGGCCTGTTGCTCGCCGCGCTGACCTATTTCCCGCTGTTCAAGGCACTGACCGCTGCGGCCAACCCCGACCTCGCCAAGGCCCAGGAGACCGCCAAGGTCACGCTGAGCACCAACATGGCCAGCTGCTCCTTCCAGGGCAGCCCGATTGCCCGTGAGGTGGACTTCACCAGTGCTTGTGATATCGCCAAGCGCGCACTGGCCGGCTCGTCCGCCAGTTCCGAGACCGTCGAGGCCGCAGCCGGCGCGCCGACCGTCGTGAAGGTCGGCGAGAAGGAAATCGCCGTACCGACCGCCACCAAGCTGACCGAGCACAAGTTCGACGAAGCCAGCACCAAGGCCATCGCCGGCTTCAAGAAGGAACTGGGTGAGGCGATGAAGGCCGCCGGCTACCCGGCCAAGGCTGACATGGCCAAGGCCAATGTGCCGATGGTCATTGCCATCCTGTTCGTGCTGGTGCTGTACGTGACCATGGTCTACGGCCCGATCGCGGCCATGCTGGTGGAGATGTTCCCGACCCGCATCCGCTACACGTCGATGAGCCTGCCGTACCACATCGGCAACGGCTGGTTCGGCGGCATGCTGCCCTCCATCACCTTCGCGATGGTGGCGCAGAACGGCAACATCTATCACGGCCTCTGGTACCCCATCATCATCGCGGCGGCGACCTTCGTCATCGGCGTGCTGTTCGTGCGTGAGACCAAGGACGTGGACATCTACGCCCGCGACTGATCATGTTTTTCCCGGGGAGTTCCCGGGATGTCTACACGAGGCCGGCTTCATGCCGGCCTTTTTCGTTCTGGCTAGCCCTGCTTGTCGATGGCAGTCTGCCCTGCGACGATGCCGCTGATGCCCAAGTCCAAAGACCCTTCTGACAGCAGCGCTGGCGAGCAACGTCGGCTGCAGATGGTCGACATCGCCCGCCTGGCCGGTGTGTCGGTGTCCACGGTGTCGCGGGCCTTGAATGGCAGCGAGCTCGTCAACGCCGAGACGCGCCAGCGCGTCGCCGAATTGGCCCGCTCGCTGAACTACTCGATCAACTTCGGCGCCCGCAACCTGCGGCTGCAGGAGAACAAGACGGTGGCCGTCGTCGTGCCCTACGACGCCAAGTCCCGCCAGCACATCTCCGACCCCTTCTTCCTGTCCATCGTCGGCTCCATTGCCGACGCGCTGACCGACCGTGGCTACGACATGCTGCTGTCGCGCGTCGACGCCGAGCGGCTGGACCTGGCCTCGCACTGGTTCGACTCCGGCAAGGCCATCGGCGTCGTCCTCATCGGCCAGTGGCGCCACCACGACCAGCTCAACGACATGGCCGCGCGCAAGCTCCCGCTGGTCGTCTGGGGCGGCGAGATGCCGCAGCAGCTCTATTGCAGCGTGGGTGGCGACAACGTGCTGGGCGGCACGCTGGCCGCGCGTCATCTGCTGCAACTGGGCCGGCGCCGCATCGCCTTCGTGGGCGACGCCAACCTGCCCGAGGTCTGGCTGCGCCGCCAGGGCTACGCCCAGGCGCTGCGCGAGGCGGGCCTGGACGTCGACCCTGCGCTGGAGCTGGCCGCGCCCTTCGAGCCCGGCGTGGCGACCGAAGTGCTGCGCGAGTTCTGTTCTGCACAGCGTGGCTTCGACGGCGTCGTGTGCTGCAGCGACGTGCTGGCGCTGCTGACCATCCAGGCCTTGCGCGCCGTTGGCCGCAGCGTGCCGGGCGATGTGGCCGTCACCGGCTACGACGACATGCCGTTGGCCGCCTACTGCGATCCGCCGCTGACCACTGTCCACCAACCGGTGGCCGAGGCAGGTGCCGAGCTGGTGGAGGCGCTGCTGGGCCAGTTGCGTGGCGAACGCGCCGGGCCGCGCACGATGCCGGTCTACCTGACGCTGCGCGAGAGCGCTCCCAAAGCCTGACGGCAGCGCCCTGACCGCGCGGCTGCGCCACCCGGCCAGTGCAGCCGTGGGCCTGATCATGGCTGCCTATCGGTTTCATTCGATCGAATATCAGCACCCATGATGTTTGTCGAATACGTGTTTCTACTGAAATGCAATCGATTGCAAAACAAACGGTGGCGACGCAGAATGGCGGCACGGATCGGCGCTCGACAGGGCGGCCAAGCCGCTTCGCCCCGCAGAGGGCGCTCAAACACCGACAACCAGGAGACTCCATGCCCAGCCCCCATCCGACCGCCGCGCGGTCCAGCCGCCGCCCGTCTCTGCAACCGCTGTCCGCCGCTGTGGCCCTTGCGCTGCTGAGCGTGGCGGCGCATGGCCAACAAGCCGCCGCTGCCGCCGCTGCCGAGTCGGCCGACGGCCTCAAGCTTGACGCCGTCGTCGTCACCGGCACGTCGACGGCCAAGTCCAAGATGCGCTCCAGCGTGGCCATTTCGACGATCGAGAGCGAAGGCGTCGCCGCCGTCACGGCCGCCAGTTCGACGGACCTGCTGCGCGGCGTGCCCGGCATCCGCGCCGAGGCCAGCGGTGGCGAGTCCAACGCCAACGTCGCCGTGCGCGGCATCCCGGTCTCGGCCGGCGGTGCGCGCTACATCCAGTTCCAGGAGGACGGCCTGCCCGTGCTGCAGTTCGGCGACATCGCCTTCGCCACGCCCGACACCTGGATGCGCGCCGACGCCGGCTTCGAGCGCCTGGAAGTCGTGCGCGGCGGCTCGGCCGCGCTGCTGGCCACCGGCGCACCTGGCGGCATCATCAACTTCATCGGCAAGACCGGCCAGGAGCCCGGTGGCAGCCTGCAGCTGACCAAGGGCCTGGACTTCGACCAGACCCGCGTCGACTTCGGCTACGGCGGTCGCCTGGCGCCCAAGACGCGCTTCTTCGTCGGCGGCTTCTACCGCGTCGGTGACGGTGGCCGCAAGGGTGCCGACGGCACCGAGAACGGCGGCCAGGTGCGTGCCAACGTGACCTTCGAGCTGGAAGGCAAGAGCTTCGTGCGCTTCAGCCTCAAGCACCTGGACGATCACAGCCCGACCTTCATGCCCACGCCGGTGAAGTACGTCAACGGCAGCATCCAGGAGATCCCAGGGCTTGACCCACGCCGCGCGGCCTTCTACGACGTCGCCTGGCCGCTGGACAACACGCTGACAAACACCAACGGCCGCGCCACCAGCAACATCCGCGACGGCCTGTCCGCCCGCAGCGATGCCTTCGGCGCGGAGATGGACCTCGACGCCGGCGGCGGCTTTCGCCTGCAGAACAAGTTCTCGTGGAGCCGCAATTCGGGCCGCTTCATCGGCATCTTCCCGGGCGACGATGTCGCCGCCGCGCCGGCCGGCACCACCTTGGCTACCGGCCCCGATGCCGGCGCGGCCTTCACGGGAACGAAGTTCACCGCCGTCGTCTTCAACACCAAGGTCGACAACGCCGGCCTGATGGCCAACGACCTGAAGTTCTCGCGTGACTTCGATCTCGGCGGCGCCGCCAAGCTCAGCGCCGTGGCTGGCCTCTACACCTCGGTGCAGCAGCTGGACCTGACATGGAACTTCAACCAGTACTCGCTGTCGGCCAGCGGCGAGGGCGCGCGCGTGCTGAACGTGCCCGGCGTCGTCAACGGCTCGCCCGGCTTCGGCGGCTGCTGCAGCAATACGCAGGACAGCAAGTACACGACCAACGCACCCTACCTGGTGCTGAACTACGAGGCCGGCCCGCTGTCGGCCGACATCGGTGTGCGCCGCGACAACCAGAAGGCCAGCGGCGCCTACTACCAATCCAACGCCGGCGTCAGCTACGACCTCACGAAGCCCAACGCCATCGATTACGACTTCGGCCGCACGTCCTACTCGCTGGGCGGCAACTACGCGTTGAGCAAGGACCTGTCCTTCTTCGCCCGCTACTCCGATGGTGCCGCCTACAACGCCGACCGCATCACCTTCTTCAACAACCCCAACCTCGTCAACGGCAAGAGCCCGACCATCCCGACCAACAAGGTCAGGCAGGCGGAAGCCGGCGTGAAGATCCGCGGCAACGGCATGAGCCTGTTCGCCACGCTCTTCCACGCCAAGACCGACGAGGTCAACGTCGATGTGACGACCAACCCCATCGTCGCCAAGGCCAACAGCTACCGCAGCAATGGTCTGGAGCTGGAGGGCTCGGCCCGCTTCGGCGTGGTGAACGTGCTGGGTGGGCTGACTTACACCGACGCGAAGCAGGCCGACGGCCGGGCTCCCAAGCGCCAGGCCAAAGTCGTCTACCAGCTCACGCCCACGGTCAACCTGAGCGATGCGCTGACGTTCGGCGTCGGCATCGTCGGCACGACCAAGAGCCTGGACGACGGCCCGACCGGTGCACTGACGATCACGCTGCCGGCCTACACCGTCGTCAACGCGTTCGCCAGCTATGCGCTCACCGACCGCGCGACGCTTTCGCTGGCGGCCAACAACCTCTTCAACGAACTGGCCTACACCGAGAGCAACGACGGCCGTGGCGCCGCGCGCGCCTACACGGGCCGCACGGTGAAGGCCTCCCTGCGCTACAGCTTCTGAGCGCGATGAGTCCCATCCTGGTCCTGGGCGAGGCCCTTGTGGACGAGTTCCACGACGGCCCGGTCGCCGGTGGCGCGCCGTTCAACGTGGCGCGCTCTCTGGCCGCGTTGGATGTGCCGGTGCGATTCGTCAGTCGCATCGGTGCCGATGACGCGGCGGGCCGCCTCGCGCTGGAAAGTGCAGCGCGCTACGGCCTCGCCGTCGACGGCATCCAGCGCGATGCGACCCGCGCGACTGGGCGCGTCAGCGTGCATGAGGATGCGGGCGGCGACCACCGCTTCGAGATCCATGCCGATGCGGCCTGGGACCATCTCGAAGCGCCGGCCATCGGCGACGCCGGCATCGTCTACTTCGGCAGCCTGGCCCAGCGCCACGCGGTCTCGCGCGCAGCCATCCGCGCCACGGTCAAGCGCATGGCCGGCCCGCGACTGCTCGACCTCAACCTGCGCCCCGGCACCGACACGCCCGAACTGGCT
This sequence comes from Pelomonas sp. Root1217, assembly GCF_001425705.1. Taxonomy (GTDB): domain Bacteria; phylum Pseudomonadota; class Gammaproteobacteria; order Burkholderiales; family Burkholderiaceae_C; genus Pelomonas. The sequence goes on from NZ_LMDC01000001.1 coordinate 910,082, forward strand.
GCCGAGTCCCTGATGCTGGCCGACTGGGTCAAGCTCAACGAGGACGAACTGGGATGCCTCCTCGCCTGGTTCGAGCCCACGCTGCCGGCGCTGATGGCCCGCTTCGCGCTGCAGGGCCTGGTGCTGACACGCGGCGCCGCCGGCTACACGCTGCACGGCGAGCAGGGCAGCGTGCTCACGGCAGGGGAGGGCACGGCCCAGCCGGCTTTCGTGGACAGCGTCGGCGCCGGCGATGGTTTTACGGCGATGCTGCTGGCCGGGCTGTCGCTGGGTCGTGACCTGGGTGCGACCCTGCACCTGGCCAACCGCTACGCCGCGATGATCTGCGGTGTGCGCGGCCCGCTGCCTGTTGACCCCGCGGTGCTGGCCCCCTGGCGCGAGGCCTTGCATGCGCTGCCCGCGGAGGATGCGCCGTCATGAACAAGCCCCACCTGTCGATCTCGCAGATCGTGAACATGAATGTCGGCTTCCTCGGCATCCAGTTCAGCTTCGGCCTGCAGCAGGCCAACATGAGCCCGATCTACCAGATGCTGGGCGCCGACGGCAAAAGCCTGCCCTACCTCTGGCTGGCCGGCCCCATCACCGGCCTGCTGGTGCAGCCCCTCATCGGTGCCATGAGCGACCGCACGACCCACCGCCTGGGCCGGCGCACGCCTTATTTCCTGATCGGCGCGCTGATCTGCTCGCTGGGTCTGCTGGCCATGCCCTTCAGCCCTGCGCTGTGGTTCGCGGCCGGGCTGCTGTGGATTCTGGACGCGGCCAACAACGTGACGATGGAGCCCTACCGTGCTTACGTCAGCGACCGCTTGCGCGAGGAGCAGCACGCCAGCGGCTTCCTCACGCAGGCCTCGTTCACGGGCCTGGCGCAGACGCTGGCCTACCTCACGCCCAGCCTGCTCGTGGCCTTGGGCATGAACAAGGATGCGCTGGGCGGCAACGGCATCCCGGTCGTCACGACGCTGGCTTTCGTCATCGGCGCGCTGTTGTCATTCACAACGGTGTGGTGGTCGGTGCGCCGGGTGCCGGAGCTGCCGTTGCCGGTTGAAGAGATCGCCCGCCTGCGCGCGCTGCCCCATGGCCTGGTCGCGACGCTGGCCGAAATCTGGGCTGCGCTGCGCGACATGCCCGCCACGATGCGGCGGCTGTGGTGGATGGCGCTGTTCCAGTGGTACGGAATGATGTGCTACTGGATCTACATCGTGCCCACGCTGGCGGCCACGATGTTCGGCACCGACGATCCGCACAGTGCCGGCTTTCGCGATGCGGCGCTGCTCAATGGCCAGGTCGGTGGCTTCTACAACGCCGTCGCCTTCGTCGCCGCCTTCGCGATGGTGCCGTTCACCAAACGCCTTGGCGCGAAATGGGTGCACGCCTTCGCGCTCGCCTGTGCAGCGGCAGGCATGTGGTGGTTGCCCGGCATCCATGACAAGACCTGGCTCTTCCTGCCCATGGTGGGCATCGGCCTGGCCTGGGGTTCCATCATGGGCAACCCCTATGTGCTGCTCGCCGGCAGCATCCCGCCCGAGCGCGCCGGTGTCTACATGGGCATCTTCAACATGTTCATCGTCATTCCCATGCTGATTCAGGCGGTGACCCTGCCCCTGTTCTACGACGGTCTGCTGGGCGGCCGGCCCGAGAACGTCATCCGCCTCGCCGGCGTGCTGCTGGCGCTTGCCGCGCTGTGCGTGCTGGCGGTCAAAAGTCCCAAGTCCCCATGAAGAACCAAGTCCAGCTCATCACCTATGTCGACCGCCTGGGCGGCCAGCGCGACGGCGCCGACCTGGCACGTCTGCGCAAGCTGCTCTGCGAGCAAGGCTCGCCGCTGCACGGCGTGTTCGGTGGCGTGCACCTGCTGCCGTTCTTCCATGCCATCGATGGCGCCGACGCCGGCTTCGACCCCGTCGACCACACGCAGGTCGACCCGCGCCTGGGAACCTGGGATGACATCGAGGCGCTGACCGAGGACCTGGACGTGATGGCCGACGTCATCGTCAACCACATGTCCAGCGAGTCGCCGCAGTTCCTCGATTACGCCGAGAAGGGCGAGGCCTCGGCCTACGCGGGCCTGTTCCTGACGCTGGACGCGGTGTTCCCGAACGGTGCCTCCGAGCAGGATCTGTTGGCCATCTACCGCCCGCGGCCGGGCCTGCCGTTGACGCCTGTGACGCTCAAGAACGGCGAGCGGCGCATCCTGTGGACGACCTTCACCGCCGCGCAGATCGACATCGCCGTGCGTCACCCCCAGGGCCGCGCCTATCTCGCCGGCATCCTGCGCACCTTCGCCGGCAACGGCATCCGCATGGTGCGGCTGGACGCCGTCGGCTACGCCATCAAGAAGGCCGGCGGCAGCTGCTTCATGATGGCCGAGACCTTCGACTTCATCGCCGAGTTTGCGGGCGAAGCGAGGGCGCTGGGCATCGAGGTGCTCGTCGAGATACACGCCTATCACCGGCGCCAGATCGAGATCGCGGCCAAGGTCGACTGGGTCTATGACTTCGCGCTGCCGCCGCTGATGTTGCACGCCTTCAACTTCCACACCGCAGCGGCGTTGAAGCGCTGGATTGAGATCCGTCCGACCAACGCGCTGACGGTGCTCGACACCCACGACGGCATCGGCATCATCGACATCGGTGCTGACACCAGCGACCGCGCGGCCCACCCCGGCCTCGTGCCGCCGGCGGAGCTGGACGCGCTGGTGGAGCGCATCCACACGGCCAGCGGCGGCGAGAGCCGGTGCGCCACCGGGGCTGCGGCCAGCAACCTCGACCTTTACCAGGTCAACTGCAGCTTCTTCGACGCGATGGGCCGCGACGAGACGGCCTACCTGCTGGCCCGCGCCCTCCAGTTCTTCCTGCCCGGCGTGCCGCAGGTCTATTACGTCGGTCTGCTGGCCGGCCACAACGACATGGCCCTGCTGGCACGCACGCAGGTCGGCCGCGACATCAACCGCCATCACTACAGCGAAGGCGAGATCGCCAGCGACTGCGAGCGCCCCGTCGTGCGCCGGCTCATCGAGTTGATCAGGCTGCGCAACCGCCACTCGGCGTTCAGTGGCGAGTTCCGCGTCGAGCCCAGTGGCGATGACGAGTTGCACATGCGCTGGCAGCGCCACGGCGAGTGGGCGGCGCTGCGGGTCAACTTCCACGACCTCACCCACGAGTTGAGCTACAGCGGCGAGGGTGGTGGCCGGGAGACCTTCGCCTTCAGTTGAGCGTCAGCCTCGGCCGCCAGAATGCGCCGCAGTACAAAACCTGTGGAGACTGAGCATGTGGAAGTTGATCGTTGGCTTCATCGCCTTTGCCGCACTGGCGCTTTTCGTGCTGACCAAGAGCGGCGGCAACATCGACCTGAGTGGCGAGAAGCATGACGTGACGGGTGGGCACGAGCCTGCAGCTTCTGCCGCGGCTTCGGCCGCCGTCGCCGCTGCGGTCGAGGCGGCATCCGCGCCGGCCTCTGGCGCGTCGCAGTAAGCCTATGCCGGCTCGCCCCTGGCGCGCTGTGGTGCGTTGAGCGGCAGCCGCATCAGCATCTGCGTGCCCTCGCCCGGCGAGGAGCGCACCTCGATCTGGCCGCCCAGCACATTGGTCACGATGCTGTGCACGATATGCATGCCCAGGCCCGAGCCACCGGTGCCCAACTTGGTGGTGAAGAAGGGGTCGAAGATGCGCCGCCGCACGGACTCGTCCATGCCGCGGCCATCGTCCGTCACGCTGAGCTCGACCTGCTCGTCGTCCAGCGGCGCGCAATAGACCTTGACGTGCCCCTGCGCCGCGCTGTCGAAGCCGTGCAGCAGCGCGTTCATCAGCAGATTGGTCAGCACCTGGCCGAGCGCGCCGGGATAGCTGTTCATCATCAGCCCATGGTGCAACTCGGTGTCGATGACGAAGGGCGTGTGCTTGAAGCTGGGTTCGACCATCACGAGCACGTCCTCGACGACCTTGGCCAGGTCGAAGTCGCGCCTGAGGTCGGCCGTCTGGTCGATGGCCACCTGCTTGAAGTCGCGCACCAGGTCGGCGGCCTTCTGCACGTTGCGCTGCAGGATGTCCTGGCCGCGCCGCGTGTCGCGCGCCAGTTCCTCCAGCGTGCTACGGCGCATCTGCACGCTGCCCGACAGCATGGCCTCGAGCTGCTTGTAGCGGTCGTCCAGGGCCGACACCACGGTCAGCGCGTTGCCCAGCGGCGTGTTCAGCTCATGGGCCACGCCCGCCACCAGGCGGCCAAGCGACGCGAGCTTCTCCGACTCGACCAACTCGCGCTGCGCCTTCTGCAGCGTTTCCAGCGCCTCCGACAGCTCGGCATTGCTGGTCGTCAACTCGGCCGTGCGCTGAGCGACGGTTTCTTCCAGGTTCACGTTGTGCTGGCGCAGCGCCTCGAAGGCCGACAGCAGGGCCTGGCGCATGCGCTCCATCGCCACGCCCACGCGTGCGATCTCATCGGCACCGGCCACTCGCAGCGGCTGGTCCAGCCGCCCGGCCGCCAGTGCCTCGGCGGAGCCGGTCAACTCGGTCATGGGCCGCATCACATAGCGCTGCAGCACCCAAAGCATCAGTGCCAGCGACAGCGTCAGCGTCAGCACGCTGCGCCAGACCGTGCGCCAGACCTCGGCCTGCTTGGCCTGCAGCAGCGGCGCGGCGCTCATGCGAACGGTCAGCTTGGCGATCTCGCGGCCATCGCGCTGGATCGGCCGGGTCTGGCTCAGCACCAGGTCGCTGTCGCCCTGCTCGCCAGCGCGCTGCTGCGACAGGAAGGGGGCCGACGATGCCGGTTCGACGACCTGCACGGACACGAAGCGTGGATCGTCCATCTGCGCCTTGACCATGGGGTCAGCCAGATCCGGCGAAACCTGCCAGACCGGCTCGGCCAGCGACAGGGCCATCACCTCGGTGGCGCGCGACAGGTCGCGCTTCAAGTCTTCCATCGCGGTGGCGCGGGTCTTCTGGCCGTCGTAGAGCAGCACGGCCGTTGTCGGCAGCAGCAGGCCCAGCAGCAAGGCCAGCACGACGGCGAAGGTCAGGGAATTGCGCTGCCAACCGTAGGCAGGTGCGGGCGCGCGGGGCAGGACGATGGGCGGCGGCAAGGGGCTTTCCGGCAGGGGCGGGCGCGCAGGCGGGCGCGTCGGGTGGCGCGAACACCGCACAGCGGCGGCCAGAGTGTAGGCCCGGCAAAAGCGGTGCAAATGCGCATTCGGACCCGGCGAAGCCCGGGTTTTTCCTGGGGGAGAGGGGCTGCTGGGGGCGGGGGGGCTGGCCCCACAATCCGCGGCCATAAACACGCCGTTATGGCGCTTGGCCTGGAGAAAAACAGTGAAGCGTTGGGTTGGCCTGGCGGCCTTGTTCGCTGCCTGTATCGGTATGAATGGCGCATTTGCGCAAAGCACCCTGCGCATCGGCATGGTGGCGGGCTTTTCCGGGCCGGTGGCCGGCATCGTGCAGGAAAGCGCCGAGGGCGCGAAGCTGTACTTTGACTCGATCAATGCCCAGGGCGGCATCAAGGGCCAGAACATCGAACTCGTCACGCAGGACGACAAATACGACCCGGCGACCGCTGTGGCCGCTGCCAAGTCCCTGGCCAGTCAAGGCGTGCTGGCGCTGATGCTGAGCCGCGGCACGGGGCCCACTGAGGCCGTGCTGCCGGTGCTGAAGGAAAACAAGCTGCCGCTGATCGCGCCAGCCACCGGTGCGGCCAGCCTGCGCGACCCGGTCCAGCCCTGGGTCTACCACCTGCGCGCCAGCTACCAGAAGGAAGCCGAACGCGCGGTCAAGCACCTGGCCGGCATCGGCGTCAAGCGCATCACCATCGTGCAGGTCAACGATCCCTTCGGCAACGACGCCGGCAAGGGCGCCATCAAGGGCCTGGACGACATCAAGCTGCGCGCCATGTCCAACCTGCGCTTCGACCGCAACAAGCCCGATCTCGCGCCGACGATGCAGGCCATCGCCAAGGCCGGCATCGAGGCCGTCGTGCTGATCGGCCCGGCCTATGCCGTCGTCGAGGGCGTGCAGGCGCTGCGCGCGGCCGGCTCCACGGCGCACGTGGCCACGCTGTCCAACAACGCCTCGGCCGATTTCGTGAAGGCGCTGGGCAACGAAAGCCGCGGGATCATCGTGACCCAGCTCTTCCCCTACGAGCGCTCGACGGCCAACCTGATGGTGCGGGAGGCGCTGAGCCTGGCCAAGTCCGCCGGCCGCAACGAGCTGACGCCGGCCCATGTCGAAGGCTTTGCCGCGGCGAAATTGATCGTCGAGGCGCTCAAGCGCGCACCGGGCAAGGAGATCACCCGCGACAGCCTGGTCAAGGCGCTGGACGGCGCCCGCATCGACCTGGGCGGCCTGCAGGTGCACTACTCCGAGAAGGAGCACAGCGGCCTGGAGTACACCGACGTGTCCATCGTTGGTGAAGACGGCAAGTTCAAACGCTGAACTCGCGGGCAGGGCCGGCGCCGCGCGATGATGCGGTCTTTCGCGGCGTCGGAGGGCTGACATGGATCTGGGTTTGAAAGGCCAGTGGGCGCTGGTCTGCGCCGCGAGCAAGGGCTTGGGCCGAGGCTGTGCCGAGGCGTTGGTGGGTGAGGGCGTCAACGTCGTCATCACGGCACGCGGCGAGGCCGAGCTGCTGGCAACAGCCGATGCGCTGCGGGCGCTGAACCCAGACGCCGAGGTGCGTGCCGTGGCCGGAGACATTGCCACTCCCGAGGGCCGTGCCGCGGCGCTCGCGGCCTGCCCGCGGGTGGACATCCTCATCAACAACGCCGGCGGCCCGCCGCCCGGGGATTTCCGCGACTGGGGCCGCGAGCAGTGGATCGCCGCGCTGGACGCCAACATGCTGGCTCCCATCGAGCTCATCAAGGCGACGGTGGACGCGATGGCGGCGCGCGGTTTCGGCCGTATCGTCAACATCACTTCCGGCGCCGTGAAGGCACCCATCGACACGCTGGGTCTGTCCAACGGCGCGCGTTCGGGCCTGACGGGTTTCGTCGCCGGCGTGGCCCGCCAACCGCGCCTGGCCGGCGCCAACGTGACGATCAACAACCTGCTGCCGGGTGCCTTCGATACCGACCGACTGAAGAAGGGCTTCGCCGCCGGCGCCGCCAAGGCGGGCCTGAGCGCTGAGGACCTCGCGGCCAGACGCCGCGCGGCCATTCCCGCGCAGCGCTTCGGCAACGCCGCCGAGTTCGGCGCCATCTGCGCCATGCTGTGCAGCGCCCAGGCCGGCTACCTGACCGGACAGAACATCCTGCTCGATGGCGGCAGCTACCCGGGGACATTCTGAGGAACTTGCGGGACAGACCGCAGCGCCGCAGGCGCCAGCTCTGTCCCCAACTGATTTTGACTTGCGGGACAGACCGCAGCGCCGCAGGCGCCAGCTCTGTCCCCAACTGATTTCGACTTGCGGGACAGACCGCAGCGCCGCAGGCGCCAGCTCTGTCCTCAACTGATCAAGGGCATTTCATGAAGTGGCTCAAGCGCATCCTCCTTGCCCTGCTGGCCCTCGTCCTGCTGCTCGCTCTGGCGTTGTGGTTGACGTTGCGCGGCAGTCTGGCTCAGCTCGACGGTGAACGCGCCATCGCCGCCCTGAGCGCGCCGGCCGAGGTGCAGCGCGACGCGCGCGGCTACCTGACCATCACGGCCGAGAACCGCCTGGACGTTGCCCGGGCCCTGGGCTTTACACACGCCCAGGAGCGCTTCTTCCAGATGGACCTGATGCGCCGCAACGCCGCTGGCGAGCTGTCGGCGCTGTTTGGCGCGAAGGCGCTGCCGCTGGACAAGTCGCGCCGCCTGCACCGCTTCCGCCACCGCGCTGAAGCCGGCATCGCGGCCTTGGCCGCAGACGAGCGAGCGTTGCTCGACGCCTATGTGAGCGGCGTGAATGCGGGGCTGGCCGGCCTGTCGGCACGCCCGCCCGAATACCTGCTGCTGCGCCAGCAACCCCAGCCCTGGGTCGCGGCTGACACCGTGCTCGTCGCCTATGGCATGTACCTCGACCTGCAGGGCGCCCAGGGCCGCGACGACGTCGCCATGGGCTTGCTGCGCGACGCCGTGCCGGACGATTGGTATGCCTTCCTGACGCAGCACAGCGCCGACTGGGAGGCCGCGATGGATGACAGCCGCGTGACTGCCGTGCCCCTGCCAGCGGGGCCGCTACCGGCCGCATTGCGCACCGCCAAGACGGCCTGCAGCGACTGCAGGCTGCGTGACGCCCGCGACCTCGGCAGCAACAACTTCGCCGTCGCGGCGGCGCATGGCGCCGGCGGGCGGGCCATGCTGGCCGACGACATGCACCTGGGCCTGCGCTCGCCCGGCACCTGGTTCAAAGCGCGCATGAAATGGAAAGACGCGGCCGGCAGCCATGACGTGGCCGGAGTGACCCTGCCGGGTGCGCCGCTGCTCGTCGTCGGCAGCAATGGCCGCGTGGCCTGGGGCTTCACGAACACGACCTCGGATTGGGCCGATGTCGTCACGCTCAAGCTCAACGCGGCCAGCACGCACTACCTGGCCGGTGGCGCCGAGAAGCCGCTGCAACGCGCCGTCGAGCGTATCGAGATCGCTGGCGAGGCCGCGGTAGACCATGTCGTGCTGGAAAGCGAATGGGGCCCCGTCATGCCGCAAAAGGCGCCCAGCGGCCAAGCCTATGCGCTGCGCTGGGTGGCCCATGACCGCGAGGGCATGAACCTGCGTCTGATGCACATGGAAACGGCCGCCAATGTCGACGAAGCCGTGCAGCTGGCCGCGGGTGCCGGCATGCCGGCCCAGAACCTGTTGGTGGCCGATGCCGGCGGGCGCATCGCCTGGACCGTCATCGGTGCGATGCCCAGGCGTGCAGGCGGTGATGACATCGACCGCCCGCAGGACTGGAGCGACGGGCGGTCGCGCTGGCAGGGCTATCTCGGCGCGGCCGAGCAGCCACGCATCGTTGACCCGGCTGACGGGCGGCTGTGGACGGCCAATGCGCGCATGGTCGGCGGCGACGCACTAAAGACGCTGGGCAATGGCGGCTACGACCTCGGCGCCCGTGGCCAGCAGATCCGCGATGACCTGCGCGCCCAGGACAAGTTCGACGAGGCCGGCCTGCACGCCATCCAGCTCGACCACCGCGCGCTCTTCCATCAGCGCTGGCGCAAGCTGCTGATGGAACAGGTGCTGACGCCCGACTTCGTCGCTGCCAACGGCCTGGCGGACTATCGTGCCGAGGTCGAGAAGGGCGCCGACGCGGCCCGACCCGATGCGGTCGGTTATCTGCTGGTGCGCTCCTTCCGGTTGCAGGCGCTGAAAAACATCTTCGACCCGCTGGCCGGCCTGCTGGAAGCGCAGGGGCTGAAGTTGTCCGACCTGAAGCTGGTGCCCGAGACGCCCGGCTGGGCGCTGATCCAGGCGGCTCGGCCTGACACCCTGCCGGGAAGCCTCAAGACCTGGCCCGAGCTGCTGCAGCGCGCCGTGCTCGACAGCCGCCGGGAGCTGCTGAGCAAATACGGCAGCCTCTCCGCAGCCACCTGGGGTGCCGACAACCCCACCAGCGTGCGTCACCCGCTGAGCGTCGCCGTGCCGGCGCTATCAAGCTGGCTGGACCAGGCCTCCCAGGGCATGGCCGGCGACAGCCACATGCCACGCGTGCACAACCACGGCCATGGCCAGAGCGAGCGCATGGTGGTCTCGCCCGGCCACGAGGAAAGCGGCATCCTCGTCATCCCTGGCGGCCAGAGCGGCCACCCGATGTCGCCCTTCTACCGTGGCGACCATGCCGCCTGGCTTGCCGGCGAGGCCCTGCCTTTCCTGCCCGGCGAGACCGTGCACCGCCTGGTGCTGCGCCCCTGATCCAGGCGACCCTGTTCCCGTGGAATGGGGACGCCAGCCGTGCCGCCACTGGGCACAATCCCAGCCACCCGATAACGACGCGAGGATCATGATGAACAACAAGACGCTCAGCAGCGCTGTGCTGGCTTTTCTGGCTCTGGCCGCGGTGGCCGCGCAGGCCCAGGAGGCGGGCTCCAATGTCGAGAAGTGCCCCAAGAAGCTCGGCGTGCTGGCCGTGGCCGAACCGCAGCACGGCTGGAACCACCTGTCGCATTACGGCCTGGGCTCGCCCGCATCGCTGCTGCGCATGATGGTGCAGCAGTCGGGCTGCTTCGACGTCGTCGAGCGCGGCGTGGCCATGCAGAACCTGCAGCAGGAGCGCAACCTCGCCGCCGCCGGCGAAATGCGCCAGGAATCCAATGTCGGCAAGGGCCAGATGCAGGCGGCCGACTTCGTCATGACGCCCAATGTGCTGGTTGCGGCCAACAACACCGGCGGTGTCGGTGGCGCCCTCGGCGGCCTGCTGGGCGGCAAGCTCGGCGCGATCAGCTCGATCGCCGGCGGCCTGAAGTTCAAGGAAGCCAGTACCAGCCTGCTGATCGCCGACGTGCGTTCCAGCATCCAGGTTGCTGCAGCCGAGGGCAAGGCCACCAAGACCGACTTTTCCATCGGCGGCTGGGGCTATGGCGGCGGGTTGGTGGGCGCCGCTGGCGGCTACACCAGCACGCCCGAAGGCAAGCTCATCGCTGCCAGCCTGCTCGACAACTACAACAAGATCGTGCTGGGCATTCGCGACCAGCAGAGTCTGATCCGCACCGGCAGCGCCGCAGGCGACGCCAATGCGGGCGCCTCCACGCAGGCAGGTGCACCGGTGCCGGCGGGCCAGATGCTCGTTGCCAAGATCTCCAACGTGAAGGCCTATGCCGCCCCGTCGCGCGACAGCAAGGTCGTTGCAACGCTGAACCGCAGCGATGAACTCGTCGCTACCGGCGAGGTGAAGGACGGCTTCGTCAAGGTCGACGCCGCCAACTTCAGCGGTTGGGTGCAGCGCACGCTGGTGTCGCCGAGCGGCCGCTGATGAGGGTTGCCCTTGTCACCGGTGCCGGTTCCGGTATCGGCCGGAGCGTGGCGCGCGCGCTGGCCGCCGAAGGCTGGACGCTGGCGCTGATGGGCCGCCGTGAGGCGGCGCTGCGCGAGACCTTGCCCGATGGATTGGCACTGCCGACCGACGTCTGCGACGAGGCCCAGGTGGACGCCGCGTTTGCGACGCTGCGCGAACGCTTCGGCCGGCTGGACCTGCTGTTCAACAACGCCGGGATTTCCGCACCCGCTGTGCCCATCGACGAGCTGACGGTGGCGCAGTGGCGCGCCGTCGTCGATACCAACCTGACCGGCAGCTTCCTCTGTGCCAGGGCAGCCTTCGCGCTGATGAAGGCGCAATCGCCGCGCGGCGGCCGCATCATCAACAACGGCTCCATCTCGGCCCATGCGCCGCGGCCGAACACGGTGCCCTATACGTCCACCAAGCACGCCATCACCGGCCTCACCAAGTCCCTGAGTCTGGACGGCCGCGCCTTCGACATCGCTTGCGGCCAGATCGACATCGGCAATGCCGCCACCGAGATGACCGAGAAGATGACGCGTGGCGTGGCCCAGGCCAACGGCTCCGTCGCGGTCGAGCCGCGCATGGACGTCGAGGATGTGGCCCGCGCCGTCGTCTACATGGCCGGCCTGCCGCTGTCGGCCAACGTGCAGACGATGACGGTGATGGCGACGAGCATGCCGTTTGTGGGGCGAGGTTGATGGCTTTCCCATGACGACGCTGGTGCTGCTGCCCGGAATGGACGGCACCGGCAGGCTGTTCCAACCCTTCATCCGTGAATTGCCAGCAGATTGGCGGGTGATCGTCGTGAGCTATCCAGCGGATGCCCGACAGGGTTACGAGGAGTTGACGTCGTTGGCGCAGGCAGCACTGCCGACCGACGGGTCGTTGGTACTGCTCGGCGAGTCCTTTTCTGGACCTGTCGCCATCCGGTTGGCGAGCGCATTGGGTTCACGGTTGCAGGCGTTGATTCTCTGCTGCACCTTCGCTCGAAACCCTCGACCTGGGTTGTCCTGGCTCAGCGGTCTCATGGGCGGGCTGCCTTCTCCCGCTGCCGTGCCGGCCGCGGTTTCATCGCGGGTGATGCTCGGTACGCAGGCGCCCACCGAGTCGCGCATGCTGCTCGCGCAAGCCCTCCTGGAACTGCCGGCTACCGTGTTGCGCGCTCGGCTCAAGGCGGTGATGAAGGTCAACGTCATCCAGCAACTCAAACAGATTCGAGCACCTGTGCTGTATCTGCAAGCGCGCCAAGATCACATTGTTCCGCGTGATGTTGCTGCGGCCCTCCAACAAGCGGTGCCCTCTCTGCAAGTGGTCAGTCTTGAGGGGCCACACGGTTTGCTGCAGGCAGCTCCCGTGACGGCTGCTGCCGCCCTGCAGGCGTTTCTAGCGGGGAGCCACCAGGCAAAGAGTGGGTGACGATCGTCATGGTCCGGACTGGCGCTCAGCGTTCAGAATAGGACCCATGTCGCTGTTCCGTTCCTTGCTTCGTCTGCTGATGCTCGCCGTCGGCGCCCTCATCGGCCTCGCACTCTTCCTGATCGCCGTGCTGGCGTTCCTGGCCTTCCTGCTCGTCAGCCTGCTGACCGGCCGCAAGCCCAACTTGCAGTTCCGTGTCAACAAGAACCCCTGGGCGCAGCGTCGGCAAGCGGCAGGTGATGTGGTCGATGTCGAAGCGCGCGAAGTGCATGACGCCGCGCCGCTGTCACTGCGGCCGCCCGAGCAGCGCTGAGCTACTGCAGTTCCACCGGCCCGTACCAGGTGCGCGCCGATGCGCGGCTGTTGTCGCTGTCGGTCATGACGGCCATCGACGTCAACGGGCCCGGCGCCTCGCCAAAGGCCAGGCGAAAGTCTGCGGCCAGGTCGCGTCGATGCTCGCGCCAGCGGCGTAGCTCCGCCGGGCCGGAGTCGACGACGATCTTGCGGATGCGATCGCTGCGCGGGTTGATGACGACGGTGCCGACCGGCAGCTTGCTGTCCCAGACATACATCAGCGTCGCATAGGGCGGCAGCTCGCCGGTCAGCGCCTGCGCCAGCTCGAACTTCATGCGCGTGCGCAGCGGCAGTTTGTCGACGTCGCCGCTGAAGCCGAAGATGACGCGGGCAACCGCGTCCTCGTGATCGATGTCCGAAACATTGGCACCCGGGATGAGGCTCTGCACCCACCACGAGAAATTGACCTCGCCTATGCCGATCCGTGCCGGCTCCAGCCGCTTGCGCCAGATACTGGCCGAGCGGTCCGAAGCGGCTTCCAGCGCGGGGCGACCTTCCTTCTCCGTCCAGCTGTACTGGGTGAGCTTCTTGCCGGGCAGGGCCAGCGGCTGCCAGCCTTCGGCGGCTGGAGGCGGAGCGACGGTCGTGGCGCAACCGGCCAGCAAGGCCAGGGCGCTGAAGGCGGGTGCGCAACGCATCACCAGGTCTTGCGCTGCAGCTCTTCGAGGATCTCGCCGTAGATGCGATAGCGGCTGGCGCTGATCTGCCCTGCTTGTACCGCCGTGCGCACGCCGCAGTCGGGCTCGTGGATGTGGCTGCAGTTGGCGAAGCGGCAGTTGGCGTGCTCGCGCAGGTCGGGCATGTAGCGCCACAGCTCGGCGGCGTCGATCTGGCGCAGGCCGAATTCCTGGAAGCCGGGCGAATCGATCAGCGCCGTTGTGCGTGTCTCGTCGGTCCAGTACCACTGCGTCGTCGTCGTCGTGTGGCGGCCTGAGTTCAGCGCCTGCGAGATCTCGCCGATCTGGGCCTTGGCGTCTTTCACGAGCAGGTTGATCAGCGTGCTCTTGCCCGTGCCGCTGGGGCCGAGTACGAAAGTGCGTTGGCCGGCCAGCCAGGGGTCCAGCGTCGCGCGGGAGCCTTCGGGGTCGGCCTTCAGCGCGACCTCGAACATCTTCAGGCCCATGGCGTGATAGGGCGCCAGGCGCTCGCGAGCCGAATCGGTGCCCGGCAGGTCGGTCTTGTTCAGCGCGATGGCCATGCTGATGCCCGCGGACTCGGCGGCGATCAGGGAGCGCGTGAGCTGGCTCTCACTGAACACCGGCTCGACAGCGACGAGGACAAGCAGCTGGTCCAGGTTGGCTGCGAAGCTCTTGGTCTTCCACTCGTCCTGGCGGAACAACAGATTGCGCCGAGGCTCGACGGCTTCAATCACGCCCTCATCGCCGGAATCGGCAAAGCGCACCTGGTCACCAACGACGGCTTCGCTCTTCTTGCCGCGCGGGTGGCAGACGAAGCGCTTGCCCTCCGAGTCCTCGACGATGTAGTGGCGGCCATGGCCGCGCACGACAAGTCCCAGGTCCAGCGCCTGGAATTTGCTCATTCGCCGGTCGCTTCAGGCAAGGCGCTCACTTGTGCGGCGCAGATGGCGTCGTTCAGAGTCAACCCGCCGCGCGAGTGCGTCGTGAAGCTGACCGTACAGGCGTCGTATCCGACCAGCATCTCGGGGTGATGGTCCTGGGCGTGAGCGATCTCGGCGACCGCGTCGACGAAGGCCATGGTCTGGTAGAAATTCGCGAAGCCGAAGCGCCGGCCGATCAGCTTGTTCTCGGGGTCGGGCAGCCAGCCGGGCAGGGCGGCCAGCATGCGGGTGCGCGTGTCGGCATCCATCAGCGTGGCCTTGGGGTCACATTGGGCAAGCAAAAGATTCATGAGGCGAGCGCTGCGAGCCGTTCGGCCGCCGGCGGGTGCGAGTAGTAGAAGCGCGCGTAGACCGGGTCCGGCGTCAGCGTGCCGGCATTGTCCTCGTGCAGCTTGAGCAGGGCCGAGGACAGGTCGGCGCCGCTGGCCTGAGCGCGTGCGTAAGCGTCGGCCTGGAACTCGTCGCGGCGCGAGAAGTGGCTCGCCAGCGGCGTCACGAAGAAGCCGAACACCGGGCCGGCGAGCAGGAAGAGGATCAGCGCCAGTGCGTCATTGGGCGCGTCGAGATTGGGCGTTGCGCCCAGACCCAGGTAGAAGGCGGGTTGCTGGGCCAGCCAGCCCAGCAGTGCAAAGCCGGCCAGGCTCAAGACGAACATCAACACGATGCGCTTGGTGATGTGCTTGTGCTTGAAGTGGCCCAGCTCATGGGCGAGCACGGCCTCCACCTCGCTGCCGTTGAGCTTGGCCAGCAGCGTGTCGAAGAAGACCACGCGCTTGGCGGGCCCGAAGCCGCTGAAATAGGCATTGCCATGCGCCGAGCGCCGGCTGCCGTCCATGACGAACAAACCCTTGGCCGCAAAGCCGCAGCGCGCCATCAATCGCTCCACCCGCTCTTTCAGCGCAAGGTCGGTGAGCGGCTCGAACTTGTTGAACAGCGGCGCGATGACGGTGGGATAGATGACCATGACGAGCAGGTTGAAGCCCATCCAGGCGCCCCAGGCCCACAGCCACCAGCGCGGGCCCATGGCGCCCATCAGCCACAGGATCAGCGCGACGATCGGCAAGCCGAGCAGCGCGCCCAGCGCCAGCCCCTTGAGCATGTCGGCGAAATACAGGCGCAACGTCGTGCGATTAAAGCCAAAGGCTTGCTCGATCTTGAAGGTAGACCACATCTCCCAAGGCAGGTCCAGCAGAGAGCCGATCAGCACGAAGATGGCGACCAGACCGAGCTGATAGCCCATGCCCTGCCAGGCTTCGGGCAGAACCCGGCTGGCCTCGATCACCCAGCCATTGAGGGCGCTCAGACCACCCAGCAGCGTCCAGCCCAACAGCACGGCGGCGTTGAAGGCCAGGGCCAGCAAGCCGAAACGGGACCGGGCGACCGTGTAGTCCGCGGCCTTCTGGTGGGCCGCCAGCGTCACGCTGCCTGCGAAGGCCGGCGGTACCTGGTCACGATGGGCGGCGACGTGGCGGATCTGACGAGAGGACAGCCAGAACTTGACGAGGGTCGAGGCGGCGAGCGCGACCGCAAAAGCTAGGGACAACAGCAGGGGAGACATAAGCCTCAAGTGTAGGGAAGCGCTGAACAAGTCCCCGCGCGCAGAGCATCCCTGCTTTGGGCGGCCTGCGGCGTTGCAAATCCTCGCCATGGCTCCAGCCATGACTGCGGTTTGCGCCTTGCATTCCATCCCAAATCAGGGCGCTCTGCATCGCGGCGACTCATTCAGCGCTTCCTGGCTGCGAGAATTCCCCATCTTCAGAGTGAGCCCAGCATGTCCGACACCCTAGCCCTCAGCGAAAACAACCTGATCTGGATCGACCTCGAAATGACGGGGCTGTATCCCGACACCGACCGCATCATCGAGATCGCCGTCGTCGTCACCGACGCGAACCTCGAGAAGCGCATCGAGGGCCCGGTCTTCGCCGTCCACCAGACCGACGAGACGCTGGACAAGATGGACGCCTGGAACAAGGGCACCCACGGCAGGAGCGGTCTCATCGATCGCGTCAAGGCTTCCACCGTCTCCGAAGCCGAGGCCGCCGCCCAAACCATTGCTTTTCTGAAGCAATATGTGCCCAAGGGCAAGAGCCCAATGGCCGGCAACAGCATCTGCCAGGACCGCCGCTTTCTGGCCAATTACATGCCCGAGCTGGAGAGCTTCTTCCACTATCGCAACTTGGATGTATCGACGTTGAAGGAGCTGGCCAAGCGCTGGAAACCTTCCGCGCTGGAGGGCTTCAAGAAGGCCCAGGCCCACACCGCCATGGCCGACATCCACGAGTCCATCGACGAGCTCGTCCACTACCGCACCCACTTCCTGAACCTGGCCTGATCGAGCCGCACGGCACTTGCTGCACGCCGCTTTCGACTTCCCCCGCCACCCGCTGGCCCGCGAGGACGGCGAGCGGCTGTGCGGCTGTTGGGCCACGCCGCCAGAGCGCTGGCTGAGGGCGACACGGCACGATGAGGTGCGCGCCGTCATCGCCGAGGCGGAAGCCGCGGCAAGAGCGGGCGCCTGGGTGCTGGGAGGGCTGCGCTACGAAGCCGCGGCGGCTTTCGACGCCGCACTGAAGACGCACGACGCCACCGTGCCTCTGGCCGAGTTCGCGGTGTACGACACTGCCCCGGAGCCCTGGCCGGAGCGGCCCCCGGCCTACAGCGGCTTGCTCGGCTGGCATGACGCCGAGCCCGATGCCACAAAAGCCATCGAGCGCATCCGCACCTACATCCGCGACGGCGATTGCTACCAAGTCAATCTGACGACCCGGCTGCGCGCGGCGGCTGGCGCACTGGACCCCGAGCAGCTCTTCCTGGCCCTGCACGCCAGCCAGCCCGGTGGCTTCAGCCTGTTCTTGCGCGATGCCGGCGCCGCCAGCGTGTCACCCGAACTCTTCTTCGACTGGCGCCCTGTGCCCGGTGCCAAGGCGAGCTGGCTGTTGGCGGCACAGCCGATGAAGGGCACCGCGCCGCGCGGCCGCGACCGTGTCGATGACGAAGCCGCTCAAGCACACCTGCGCACCAGCGAGAAGGAGCGTGCCGAGAACCTGATGATCGTGGACCTGTTGCGCAACGACCTCAGCCGCGTCGCGCAGTTGGGCACGGTGCGGGTGCCGCGGCTGTTCGAGCTGCATGCGCTGCCAACGGTCTGGCAGATGACGTCCACCGTGACGGCCGTCAGCCGCGGCGGGTTGACGTTGGCGGACGCCTTCGCGGCGCTCTTCCCCTGCGGCTCGGTGACGGGTGCGCCCAAGATCCGCGCGATGCAGCTCATTCGTGAGCTGGAGCCGTCGGCACGGGGCTGGTACTGCGGTGCACTGGGGCTGATCCAGCCCGGCGGCGTTGCCACCTTCAACGTGCCCATCCGCACCGTCGAATTCAGTGGCGATGCGCTGACCTGCGGCATTGGCAGCGCCATCACGCTGGACAGCGAGCCCGCTGCCGAAATCGCCGAATGGCGGGCCAAGTCGCGCTTCCTCGCGCGCGCCGAGGCGCCCGTCGAGGCGCTGGAGACGCTGCGGCTGGACGCCGGCGTGGCGCTGCGCGGCGACGCCCACCTGGCCCGCATGCAGCGCACGGCGCGGCACTTTGGCCTGCGCTTTTCGATGGCCGAGGCGCGAGCCTATCTGAAGGTCTTGGTCATTGAACGGCCCGAAGGCAGCTGGCGCCTGCGCCTCACCTGCGACGCCGAGGGCCGTCTCGCCCACACGCTGACGGCCTTCATGCCGACATCTGAGCCAGTGCGCCTGGCGCTGGCCGACCGCGCGATGCCGACCCTGGGCCCGCGCGCCGAATACCTGGCCCACAAGACGACGCGCCGCGAGCTCTATGCGCTGGGCAAGCCTGCCGAGGCCTTCGACCTCATCCTCTGGAACGAGGCCGGCGAACTGACCGAATGCAGCTTCGGCAATCTCGCTTTGCTGCTTGACGGCGAGTGGCTGACGCCTGCGCTGTTCAGTGGCCTGCTGCCAGGCGTGATGCGCGCCGAGCTGCTGGCCCAGGGGCGCATCAAGGAGGCGCGGCTGACACGGGGCGACCTGACTCGTTCCGAGGGCTTGGCATTTTTCAACAGCCTGCGCGGTTGGCTGGTGGCGAAGCTGGCCTGAGCATCGTCAGCTTTGGGGAGGCGGCGAGACGGCCAGATGCGTCCAATGCCGGATCCAAGCTCGGAGTCACTCCATGCCCGGCATCCTGATCCGCACCGATGGCCGCCCGCTCCGCGCGGTGCAGGCCTCGCTCGACCGACTACTGCCCGATGTGGACGCACGGATTTTCGCCGTGGACGACCGCCGCGCATTGTTGCGTGGCCACCTGCTGGACGCGCTGGAAGCGCGCTACCACGCACCGCCTGAAGGCTGGCTCACGTCCCTGGGCGTCGCCGCGGCCCAGCCCCTGAAGGACGAGGAGGCGCTGACCCTTTTGCGCACCCGCGACCGCGAGAGGACGCCCGAACTCGGCCCTCTCGCCGTACCGCGTGTTGGCGGGCGGGACTGGCATCTCGCCAGCGTGCGGGCCCCACAAGCCTGGGCGTTAGTGGGCGGGCCGCAGGGCATCGCCTGGGGCAGCACGCGCGTCGCCCAGATCGACACCGGCTACGTGCCTCACCCGGCTTTGGGCTTCGGTGCGCCAGGCGGCACATGGATCGACGTGTCCCACGCGCAGACCGACATGCCGGCCGGTTTTGGCGACAACCCCAGCCAGCCCGTCGAACCGGGTGGAGGCATCGACCCGTTGACCGGCTTCAACGCCGGACATGGAAGCCGCATCGGCGCCACGATCAGCGGTTGCGCGCCCGGTGCTCCGGGCGGCGCTTACTTCGGCGTGGCGCCTCGTGTGCCGCATTTGCCGCGGCGCATCACCGATATGGTCGTCATCGATCACGCCCAGCGCGAGTTCGCCCATGCCTTGAACGCCGCCGTGGCCTGGGGCGCCGGCGCGGTGAACTGCAGCCTGGCGATGCTGACGTCCCTCTACTTCCCGGAAATCAAGCAGGCGGTGAACGATGCCTACGAGGCCGGTGTCATCCTGGTCTGTGCAGCCGGCAACTATGTGGACCCGGTGCTGGCGCCGGCCAAATGGCCGCGCACAGTGGCTGTGGGTGGCGTGACGGCAGCGGACCAACCATGGAGTGGCAGCAGCTTCGGCCCGGAGGTTGACTTCAGCGCGCCGGCCGCTGACCTGCGCCGCGCCGAGCCACTGACGGGCGGCTACGGCGGTGGCGGTGATGGCACCTCCTATGCCACCGCGCAGACCACCGGCGCCGCGGCACTCTGGCTCACCTACCGGCGCGCCGATATCGAGGCCGCCTACGGCGGTGAGCGCTGGAAGATTCCCGAAGCCTTCCGCGTCATCGCCCGCAGCACGGCCCGACAGCCGGCCGGCTGGCAGCCGGGCAGCCATGGTGACGGCATCCTGAACATCGAGGCTCTGCTGATGGCGGAGCTGCCAACGCAGCTCGTTCACGCCCCGCAGGCCTGATCAGTTGTCGCGCTGGCGCAGCGCCCGCATCAGCGCCATCGCATCCTCGCCCGGCCGTGCCGGCAGCTTCGTGTAGACCGAGCTGTCCGCCGTGCGCGCCATCAGGCCTTGGGTGACGAGATCACGGCGCAGCGTGCAGTAGTCGCCGAAGCAGTGCCAGGCCGTGAGGATCTGGTTGACCTCGCGTTCGCGGTAGGGCCGCTTGGCGTCGAAGCGCATCCAAAGGCCCCACAGGGCCATCAACTGCAACGAGCGTTTGACGGGCAGCCGCTGCAGCCGGCCCTGATCGTCGAACAGGCGCAGCGTGCGGCGGACGATGTCGCTGTGCTCCGTGGGAACAGTGGCGATGATCCGCGGCAGAGCGGGCGGCCGCGCCTTCAGCATCTGCAGATTGCGATGACCGGCCGCGCGGGCCAACATGTTCAGCAAGGTCTGGTGGCCCGGCGTGGCGGGGTGCGCCAGCAACTGTGTGCGCAGGGATTTGGTGAAAGTGGACAGGTCGTCCACGACGAGAGGCAGGGATTCACGGGCCATGGTGGCACTCCATGCGCGCGCCAACGACGAAAGAGGCTGTGCTCGCCGACTTGCAGCCAGGGCGCACGCGAGGTCCACGTGAACGAAGGCGGTATGCATGGCAGGTTCAGCTCGCGACGGATGCCGCGCGGCAAGGCCTGGGTGTTCTGCCGACCCGGGCCGCAAGTGTGCCAGAGCTCACACTCGGGCTTCAAGGGTCGTTTCCGTAAAAACCCTGATTCATGCTACAGTCGCAGCTTCGCTCGGTTCACCCCGAGCTTCGTACGTCTCCTCTGACCTCGTTCGGCCCGCAGTTCCTTGCGGCTTCTCGAACACCCCTCGTGGATCGGTCGGCGGCGATGAAGCCGTCGCTTTGACTGTTCCCCCGTGCCGCACCCGACTGCAAGCTGCAGCCCGAGCCGCCCGACACGAGCTTTCTCCCAGCGACTTTGACTGCTGAACGGCATGGTCTGTTCAGCGCCCGCGTGTCCGCCCTCACTGATTTCCAGGCGGCATGGACGGGCTTTTGACTGAAAGAACGACATGAGTTTCGATACCCTGGGCCTGAACGAAGTGGTCCTGAAGGCCGTGAAAGATTCCGGCTATGAGAACGCCACCGACGTGCAGACGCTCGCCATTCCCGCTGCCATTGCCAACAAGGACCTGATGGTCTCGGCGCGCACGGGCTCGGGCAAGACCGCTGCCTTCATCCTGCCGGCGCTGGAAAAGATCCTGGCCGCACGTGGTGACGACAGCAAGAAGCGCGAAAAGGGCAAGGTCTACGGACCCAAGATCCTGGTGCTGGCCCCCACCCGTGAGCTGGCCATGCAGGTCGCCAAGGCCGCACAGACCTACGGCCGCTTCATTCCGGGCCTGAAGGTCGCAACCGTGCTGGGCGGCATGCCCTACCCGCTGCAGATCCGCCAGCTGATGGGCCCTTTGGACATCCTGATCGCGACCCCCGGCCGCCTGATCGACCACATCAACTCCGGCAAGTGTGTGCTGGGCAATGTCGAAATGCTGGTGCTGGACGAAGCTGACCGCATGCTGGACATGGGCTTCATCGACGACATCACGATGATCGCCGGCAATACCCCTGCCGAGCGCCAGACCGTGATGTTCAGCGCCACGTTCGCCGGCCACGTCGGCCGTCTCGCGCAAAACCTGCTGAAGGATCCGCAGCGCATCGAGGTCGCCAACCACACCGACACGCACGAGAACATCGAGCAGCGCCTGCACTGGGCCGACAACCCCCACCACAAGGACCAACTGCTGGAATCCATCCTGGCGCTGCCGGAGATGGAGCAGGCGGTGGTCTTCACCAGCACGCAGCGTGACGCAGACTGGCTGGCCGATCGCCTGGCCGAGATCGGCCACTCGGTGGCGCCGCTGCACGGCGCGATGCCGCAAGGCAAGCGCAATCGCGTGCTGCAGGCCCTGCGCAGCAAGCAGGTGCGTGTGCTGGTCGCTACCGACGTTGCCGCTCGCGGCATCGACGTGCCGACGATCAGCCACGTCATCAACTACGGCCTGCCGATGAAGGCTGAGGACTATGTGCACCGCATCGGCCGCACCGGCCGTGCCGGCCGCCAGGGCCTGGCGATCACGCTGGGCATGCGCGACGACGTGTCCATGATCCGCCGCATCCAGCAGTTCACGACGCAGACCATTCCGGTGCAGCAGATCGCCGGCCTCGAGCCCAAGACGCAAGAGCCGCGCATCTTCCCGCCGCGCCCGGCAGGCTCGTTCGACGACCGCGCCCCGCGTGGCAACTTCGGTGGCCGTCCCGGCTTCGGCAACAAGCCTTTCCGTCGTGAAGAAGGCGGCCGCCCCTTCCACGGTGGTGGCAAGCCTTTCAGTCATGGTTCTGGCGGCCAGGACCGTGGCTTTGCGCCGCGCGATGATCGTGGCTTCGCCCCGCAAGGCGACAACCGTGGCTTTGCTCCCCGTGAAGATCGCGGTTTTGCGCCGCAGGGTGACAACCGCGGCTTTGCTCCGCGTGAGGATCGTGGTTTCGCACCGCGTGAAGATCGTGGCTTCCAGCCCCGTGACGACCGTGGCTTCGCGCCGCGCGCCGAGCGCTCCTTCCAGCCGGCCGGCAAGCCCAGCTTTGGCGCCAAGCCGGCTTTCGGTGACCGCCGTCCGCCGAGCGGCCCGCGTAAGGGCGGCTTCGGCCGCTGATCCCGCGGCGGCATCAGCCGCCCGGCGATGATGGAGGGTCCGCTGTGCGGGCCCTTTTTTATGACCAGTTCCAGCGACAAGCAGACCGGCACCCTCGTCCAATGGGACGACGCCAAGGGCTATGGCTTCATCGCGCCCGACGGCGGCGCTGCCCGCCTCTTTGTTCACGTCCACGCCTTTGCCGCCCGCGCCGAGCGGCCGGTGGTGGGTGAGCGATTGAGCTTCCAGGCGGGCTCTGACGCCCAGGGCAAGCCGAGGGCGCTGGCCGTGCGGCCCATCAAGGCGCCCCCGCCACCCGCAGCGCCGCGCGATCGCAGCCGTGTGCTGCTGCTGGTGCCGGCCTTCGCCGGCTTCGTGCTGGCCTGCCACCTCCTCTGGGGCTTGCCGAACTGGCTCTGGGGCATCTATTCCGCCATGAGCATGGCGACCTTCATCGTCTATGCGCTCGACAAGCGGGCCGCTAGGCAGGGAGCCTGGCGCGTGGACGAGAAGACCCTGCATGGGCTGTCGCTGGCCTGCGGCTGGCCGGGCGCGTTGCTCGCCCAGCAACTGCTGCGCCACAAGAACGTGAAGCCAGCGTTCCGGCGCATCTACTGGCTGACGGTCGTCTTCAACATCGCGGCCTTCGCCGCGATCTTCACGCCGCTACTGAAAAGCTGAGTTCGCCCAGGCCTTCGAAGGCCAGCGTGCCGCGGGCCGCACCCGCCAGCGGATGCAGGCCGCCCCAGGCACCGGTCGTCACGATGGTGCCGGCCGGCAAGGTTGCGCCATGGCGCGTGGCATGGCGCAACCAGGCCGGCAATACGGCGGCCGGATCCGCCAGGGAATGCCCGCCATGGCGGACGACATCGGGCTGGCCGGCGAGGCTGAGACGCCATTCGACCTGGGCCCACGGCAACGGGCGATAGGGTTGCCAGGCGCCGAGCAGCAGACCGGCGTTGGATTGGTGGTCGGCCATGCGCAGCAAGGCGGGCGCATCCAGCCCTTCCTGCCAGCGCGAGGCGACCAGTTCGACGGCAACGCATATCGCTTGCGCCCTCCCATCCGCGTCAATGCGCAGCGCCACTTCGGCCTCGATGCCAAGCAGTGACGTCCCTGAGACGGGATTGACTGGCGAATGGCTGAACGGACCGTGGGCGCTGGCACCGCCGGACTTCCAGCGGTCGAAGCGCCAGCCCAGCGCCCGGGCGACGCCGTCTTGCACGGCATAGGCATCGGCCTCATCACGCACGGCGTGGGTCCAGTCGGCGGCATTCAAGCGGCTGCCGTCACGGTGGCAGACAACCAGGGCATCGATCAGGGCTTGCGTCATGGCTTGAAGTGGAGCGGCCATCGGCCTTACTTCTTCTTGGCGTAGCCGGCTTGGCCGGCTCTGCCGGTGGCCCAGAGAATGCCCTGCGTGACCAGGTCCAGATAGCGGGCGTCCGCGACGGTGGCCGTGGTGTGTCCGAGCGAGGTGCTGAAAACGCGCGTCTTTCTCGGGCCGAACTCGTTCGTCCAGACGACGACCGTTTCGACGGCCTGCGCTTCTTCGGTAACGCTGCCGTCGGGCTGCCGCCTGCTTTGCTTCACGATCTGCCTGCCCGTTGCGAGCGCTTTGCCATCGAGGATCTGGACGTTGTTGTAGAGCTCCTCATTGACAGTGGTCCAACCGTCCAGCGTCCTCGCGATCGGGTGATCCTTGTCGACGAAGGTGATCGCGATGGGTTCAAGCGGTCCGTGGCCAGTCGATTGCAGGCCGAGATATTCGTACCACTGGGCGTTGTCCGCACCGCGGGCTACCGGCTTGCTGTAGTCGCCGGAGCGAAAACTGTGCATCGCGCAGTGCAGATTGACGGCGGGCAAGCCATCCAGATGGGGTTTCAGGATGCTTTTGAACGAACTGGGATCGCGCGGGTCGGCTGCGCATTCGTCGTGGATGACCACGTCGTAGCCACGCGCGTAGTCGGGGTTGCCAAAGAGGGGCAGCGGCGGGCTGCCGGTGGTGTCAGGGCTGTGCATGTGATCCACGACGATGTTCGCCCGCGCCTCGATGCCTGATTTCAGCAGGTCCTTCTGCGCGCCGTAGTCGTGACAGCAGCCGCCGGTGATGAGCAGGGCACGGATGGGTTTCGATGCGTCCGCCGCGAACGCAGGGAGGGCGGCGAACGCAAGAGCCAGGGCAAGGACGTGAGGAGGTTTCATAAGGACCTGTGGCGAGGAAGCGGCGGGGGCGAATCTAGCACCCAGGCGCTCCTCGCCAGCAGGCCTGCACGGCGAGTCACCCGAAGCGGAAACTCGACGCTGTCACGCCGCCCATGAATTCGGTCTCGTGATAGTTGCAGCCTGCGGCCTCGCCCTCGGCCGCGCCGGCGGCGACCATCAGCGGCAGCAGATGCTCCTCGCGCGGGTGTGCGATCCTCGCGGCCGGCGCCTGGGCCCAGGCCAGCAGCCGCTCGGCGCGCCCTGCGGGCGAGGGCAGGGCGGACTGCAGCCAAGCATCGAACGCGGCAGACGGTTCACGCCCGGCCATGCCGTACATGCGCAGGTTGTGGAAGCTAAAGCCGCTGCCCAGGATGAGCACGCCCTCGTCGCGCAGGGGCGCCAGCGCGCGGCCCAGGGCGATGTGCTCGGCCGGGTCCAGTCCGCGCCTGAGCGACAGCTGCACAACCGGCACGTCGGCGTCCGGATACATCGGCACCAGCGTGCAGAAGGCGCCGTGGTCGAAACCACGCTGGGCGTCGCGTGACGCGGGCAGACCGGCGGCCTGGAGCAGCGCCACGACGCGCTCGGCCAGCACCGGGTCGCCCGGCGCGGCGTAGACGACGTCGTAGGTGTGCGGCGGGAAGCCGCCGTAGTCGTAGAGCATGCCCGGCGCGGGCGAGGTAGTGACCGTGAAGGCGGCCTCTTCCCAGTGGGCTGAGATCATCAGGATGGCCTTTGGCTTCTCGGGCAGCATGGCCGGCAGTGCCTGCAGCGAGGCCTCGAGCTTGGCGTGCGCCCGGCGGTAGTCGCCGTCCATGAACGGCCAGGGGCCGCCGCCGTGGGACAGGAAGAAGGTGGGTTGGCGAGGGGCTTTCATGGGCAAAGAGTAGGCCCCGGCTGGCCGGTCGGGTTTCAACCGGCTTGACGCCGGCGTTCGCAAAACCCGAACGCCAGCCGCCGTTGATAATCCGCGCCCCATGTCCGACCCCCGCCCCCTCACCGCCGACGACCCGCGCTCGCCGGATGAATTCTTCCGCGACGGCGCCGCGCCGGTGGACTCGCTGCTCTGGTGGCAGCTGGACGCCCATGAGGCGCTGATGGCCGCGCAGCGGGCGCTGTTCGGCGGCGAGGCGGCCTGGGTGCGGCTGCGGGTGTGGGTGTTCCTGGAGCTGATGGCCCTGCCCGCCGCCCGGCTGAGCCGCGACGACCTGAACCGCCACTTCCACCATGTGCGCGAGGACGCGCTGGAGACGGTGCTCAAGCGCCTGCGCGACGCCGGCCTGCTGCACTGGGAGGCGTCCACCCAGACCTATGCGATCACGCCGCTGGCGCAATCCGTCGTCGGCATGCTGCAGCCGCTGACGGCCGACACGGCGGGTGCCGACGACGACCTCGCCGCGCTGCTGGCCGGCGTAGCCGGCGCCCACCAGCTCGGCCTGCTGCAACCCCAGCAGCTGGACATGCTGCAGGCCCAGTTGGCGCGGCTGCGCGAGGAGTTTGCCGACGCCATGGCCAGCGGCAGCGAGTTCGAGCTGCGCCGCGCCAATGTGCGCTTCGAGCGCGCCATGCTGCTGGTGGACCGCGCGAGCGACGCCGTCAAGGCCATCATCGAGCAGGCCCAGGCCAGCGGCCATGCGCGGCTGGAACGGCTGGCGCGCGACCTCGCCAGCGCCCAGGCCAGCCTGCTGGTCATGGCCAGCCAGTTCAACCGAGCGTTGCAGCAGGCCGACCGCCAGCGCGTGACGCTGGGCTCCACCGGCGTGACGACGACCGACCTGCGCCAGTGGCTGCAGCGTGTGCCCCACCTCGACGCCCTGCTGGGCGATGCGTTGTCCACCGCCGTGCAACCGGTGGTGGTGGCTGCGCAGGAGCTGGTTGACGGCGCCGAGGCCGAGTTCGAGCGCGACCGTCCCAAGCCCGCCGACGCCGCGGGCCTGCCTGCCGCCCAGGCCGCACCCGACGGCCGGCTGGAGGTGCTGAGCCTGCCACCCGAGCTCGGAGCGCTGCAGTTGCTGCTAGACGGCTGGACGGCCGAGGCCCGCGGCACCCAGCCGGTCGCACCAGCGGTGCTGGGCGGGAGCTACGCGTCGGCCGCCTACCGCGCCCAGTTGCTGCCGCTGCTGGGCGACCCGCAGGCGCGCCACCTCAAGGGCGCGACGGGCGACATGGCGCGCCAGCCCTGGCGCGTGCGCTGGAGCGCCGAGCAGGGCGAGATCGACGATGCGTTCGTGGCCTGGATGAGCCGGGGCGAACTGGTGAACGAGAACAGCGTGGAACCCGCGAATGACACCCCTTGACGACGCCGCCAGCCTGGCCGCCCAGCTGCTCGCCCGCCGCTGGCTGCCCCGCACCCATCCCCTCGTCAAGCGCGCGCTGATCGACGCCGAGCTGTGGGCGGCCGCCACCGAGCGCCTGGCCGGCGTGGGCCTTCGGCTGGTGGACAACGTCTACGCCGAGCATGTCAGCGTCGCGCTGCTGCGCCCGGCCGAGAGCGCCGTGTTCGGCGAGTCGGGCCTGGCCGCCAACAACAACCTCGACCTGCCGCGCGACGGCGTGTCGCTGCTGGTAGTGCTGTGGAGCCTGATCGTGTTGCCCAAGCGCCAGCGCCAGCTCAACCGCGCCGATGCCGACAGTGACAGCCAGGGCGAGATGTTCGCCGCCGACAAGCCGCTGCCCGGCAGCGCCAGCGTGGCGCCGGTGCTGAGCTACCGCAGCCTGCTGGCCGACTTCGGCGACCAGCTCGGCAAGAAGGTGCGCCTGGACGGCAACCTCAAGCTGCTGGAGCGACACGGCTTCATCACGCGCCGCGGTGAAGACATCGCCGAGGGCCCGCTGCTGGACCTGCTGCTGGACTATGACCAGCTCGCGCCGCGCATCCTCGACGGCGCGCTGGCCGACGTGCTGGCCCGCGCCACCGACGCGTCCGCCGCGCCGGCGCTGGCCGCGATCCAGGCTGCCCGCCAGGCGCAACCCGAAGACCCGAGCGACGCCTGATGTTCCACCTCCAAACCCTCGAACTGCTGCACTGGGACTACTGCCAGCGCGTGACCTTGCCGCTGGACGGCAACATCATCACCATCGCCGGCCCTAACGGCTCTGGCAAGACGACGCTGCTGGATGCGCTGCGCACGCTGCTGGGCCTGGAGTGCTCGGGCGGCCGAACCTTCCGCACCTATGCCCGCCACGCCAACGCCGAGACGGCCTGGTTGCGTGCGCTGGTTGACAACCGCCCGCGCGGCCGCCAGAACAGCAGCCGGCCATTCGCCTCGTCGCTGATCTACGCCGACCAGGTGACCCTGGCCTGCCGCATCGAGCGCCAGGGCGGCGACTGGGTGCGCCGCTACCAGATCGTCGAAGGCGTCGTCGAGATCGAGCAGCTGGCCGAAAAGGCCGAGCGCGAGTGGCTGGGCATCGAGGCCTGGCGCAAGCGCCTGGAGGCGGCGGGGCTCACGCGCGCCATCGGCCGCGTGCTGGCGCTGGAGCAGGGCCAGACCGACCGTCTGTGCGAGCTTTCACCGAAGGAGCTGCTGCGCCTCGTTTTCGAGGTGTTCGGCGACCAGGAGGTGCTGGACCGCTACGAGCAGGCCCGCTCGCACCAGCAGCAGCTTGCCAAGGAGGTGCAGGCCGCGGAAGGCGAGCTGGCGCGCACGCAGGCGCAGCTCAGCGAACTGGCCAACCGCGTCAACAGCCACCGCCAGTGGCAGCTCAAGATCGCCGAACGCGAGCGCCTGGCCACCGAGGTGCTGCCCGTCATGCAGTGGAGCGAAGCGCGCGAGAAGCTGGCCCGCGACGGCCGCGAGCTGCACCGGGCGCGCCTGTTCGCATCCGCCGATGCGCGGACGCTGTCGACCCGGCGCGCCGGCCTGCACCAGCTGTTCGCCGAGCATGAAGCCACCAAGGCGCGGCTGGCCACGCTGGAGACGGAGCGCCGCGAGGCGCGCGCCGCCTTCGACACCGCCCGCGAGGCCGAGAAGCCGGTGGAGCAGACCGTCAAGCGAGAAGACGAGCTGCGCGCGCTGGCCGACGTGGAGGCCGATGCCGCCGCGCTCGCCGCCCGCACCCAGGCGCTGGCCGCCGACAAGGACAAGCTGCGCGGCGAGTACACGCGCGCCGACGACAAGCTGCGCCATGTGCAGGGCCTGCTGGCCGAGCTGAAGGACAAGCGTCTGCCGCCGCCGCCGCCCGAGGTGGCGCCGCTGCGCCGCGCACTGGACGAAGCCGGCATCGCCCACCATGTGGTGGCCGACAGCATTGACATCGCCGACGAGCGCTGGCGCGAGGCCGCCGAGGGCGTGCTACGCGGCTCGCGCTGGGTGGTCGTGCTGAAAGCTAGAAGCGACGAGGCGCGCGCCTTCGGCATCGCATCGCGCCTGAAGTACCGCCATTACGTCGTCTCCGATGCGGCACCGGTGCCGAGCGCCCGGCCTGGCTCGCTGCTGGCCGCGCTCAAGGTCAGCGCGCCGCTGCCGACCTGGCTGGCGCGCCAGCTCGACGGCATCCGCTGCGTAGCCAGCACGGAAGAGGGCAGCGGCACGGGCGGCGAATGGATCACGCCCGATGCCTACTACCGCGACGGCCGTGGCGGCCGTAGCGTGGCCATCCCGGCGTCGGACCACCAGTTCGGCGCCAACGCCGTGGCCGGTCGGCGCGCATCGCTGGAGGGCGAACTGGCCCGCATCGATGCCGAGCTGACTCGTGTGGCCAAGGCGCAGGCCGAGGTCGACCGTCAGCTCAAGGACGCCCAACGCGCTGCCCAGGGCCACAAGGCCGCGGTGGAACTGAGCGAGCGCGCCGACGAGTTCGCCGAAAGCCGCGCGCGCCTGCCGGTGCTGAGGCAGGCGCGGGCCGAGGCGTCCACGCGCATGACGACGGTGGAAGCCGAGCACGACCGCCTGCTCAAGGCCTCGGGCGTGCACGAGCAGAACTACGAGCGCGCGCAGAAGGAACTGGCCGAAGGCGAGGAACGCCAGGCCCGCACCGCGCGTGAGCATGCCGAGCGCCGCAAGACCCTGCACCAGGCGGCCCGGGCCTCGCGCGAAGCGGGCGCCAAGTTCCCGCCGCGCTGGATCACGCCCATCGCCCTCACGGCCCTGCGCAACGAGTTCGAGAACGCGCGCCAAGCCGAGATCCGCTCCCACCATGTCGACCAGGAGCTGGAGAAGGGCGTCTGGGAGACCGACGCCAGCGTCGTTGACCGCCACACCCGCATGGAGATGCAGGTGCGCGAGCAAGACACCCAGCTCAGCAACCGCCGCGCCAGCAATGCGCTGGCCGCCACGGCCGCCAGCAACGCCCGCGAGCGCTACATCGACGTGCTGCGCGCCACCGTGCGCCGCTACAAGAAGAACGTCGCCGAGCTGGGCGAGCTGGCCGGCGTGGCCGCCGAGGCCGTGCTGCCCCACCTGGACAACGACGACACCGTGCTTGCCCAGGCCGGCCTGCAAGTCAAGTTCAACTTCGACGGCAAGGGCGAGGTGGGCCTCAACGACGGCGAGGCCTCGGGCGGGCAGCAGGTCCTCAAGAGCCTGATCCTGCTGGTCGGCCTGATGAAGGACGATGAGACGCCCGGCGGCTTCGTTTTTATCGACGAGCCGTTCGCCCACCTGGACGTGCGCAACATCCAGCTCGTCGGCCACTTCCTGCGCTCGACCCGCGCCCAATACCTGCTGACCACACCGATAACGCACAACGTCGAGGTCTTCGAGCCGAGCGAGATCACGCTGGTGACGAGCAAGAAGCCGCGCGGCGAGCGCTGGGCGCCGCCGATCGCGGTGCTGGCGCGCCGGCCGGAGGTCAGCGAGTACGCCTGATGGACTGGCGCGCTCGCTCGGGGGACAGGGCCCGCCAGGAGCTCGAAGCCACCGCGCCGACCTGGCCCGGCACGCTGCCACGGCTGGACGCCGACGAGCTGCCGCTGCTGCTCGACTGGCTGCGCGGCAGTGCCGCCAGCCGCAAGTGGCAGGGGCTGCTCGAAGCCGCGGGGCCGGCGCGCATCGAGCTGGCGCATCGCCTGTCGGACCGGGCGCTCAAGGCCGGCCTGTGCACGCGCCGCGAGCGCTTCGAGCAAGGGCGCTGGTGGCCGGTGGAGCTGTGCTGGGTGGAGCTGGAGGCATTGCAGGCGGCGCTGGGCCTGCCCACGCGCAGCGACCGCGACGCCCGCCGCGCGGCACTCACGCAGCGGCTGGAGGCGTTGATGGGCGACGAACTGGTGGGCGAGGCTGCGCAGGCCCTGGCCGAGTCGCGCATGGCCACCGGGCCAGCCGAGTCGCGCGCCGCCTTGCTGGAAGCGCTGTCCAGCTGGGTGGCCGCCGGCGAGGTCGGCCTGCGCCGCGACTTCGCCTTGCGCCTGGGCCACACCAAGGCCATCGGCGACGGCGAATGGGCCTGGCTGGAGCGCCACTTCGACCTGCCGGCGCTGGGCATCGGCGCCTTTGCGGCCACCTTGACGTTGAGCGGTGATCTGCGCCTGGGCTGGGGCGGTGGCCGTCACGTCGACCTCGGTGCGCTGGCCTTCGCGACGCTGCCGGTTGCATCGCTGCTTGAGGTGCAGCATGTGGAGACACCGCCCGCGCGCTGGTGGCTGATCGAGAACCGCGCCAGTTTCGAGAAGCAGGCGGCGCGGCGCGCGGCGGGCGATGTGCTGGTGTGGATTGCCGGCCGGCCGACCCGGGCCTGGCGCGAGGCCATGGCCCGCCTGCTCGCACTCGCCCCGGCGCCGGCCGCCATCAGCGCCGACGCCGATCCTGCCGGCATCGAGATCGCGCTGGCCGCCGCCGCGCCGTGGCAAGACGCCGGCCTTGAATGGCAGGCCGTTGCGATGGAGGCTGCGCGTTTGGACCGCCCGGGCCTGCAGCCGCTGGGCCGCTACGACCTTGGCGTGCTGGCGCGGCTGGCGGAGCGGGACTTGCCCGTCGCATTGGCAAGCCTGCGCGACGCCCTGATGGAGCGCGGCGTGAAAGCCGAACAGGAGGGATGGTTGTGACCGAGTGGGACTACCCGGCGCCTTTCACGCTCGCGCTGACGCCGCAGGCGGCCGACATCGACGGGCTGGCCCACACCAACAACGCCGTTTACGTGCAGTGGTGCGAGCAGGCGGGCTGGGCGCATTCCGAGGCGCTGGGGCTGTCTCTGGACGACTACCGGCGCCTGGACCGCGCAATGGCCATCCGGGAGGGCCACTACGAGTACCTGCTGCCGTCCTTCGAGGGTGAGGCCCTGGTGCTGGGCACCTGGCTGACGGCCAGCGACGGCAGGCTGACGATGGAGCGGCGCTTCCAGCTGCGGCGCACCGGCGATGGCGTCACGCTCGTGCGGGGCCGGTGGGTGCTGGTCTGCATCGAGATCAGCAGCGGCAAGCCGCGGCGCATGCCGGCGGAGTTCCTGACTGCTTACGAAGGCGCCCTGGTGGTTTGATATACGTTTCGTATACGAAGCGTATATAGTCGCGACATGGGAATCGTCAAAATCTCCGACCCGATGCACGAGAGCCTGCGCGTTGCCAGCCAGGCCTTGTCGCGCTCCATCAATGCCCAGGCCGAGCACTGGATGCGCATCGGCATGCTGGCCGAACTGCATCCGCAATTGAGCCACAGCGAGATCTGCCAGCTTCTGATCCGCGCCGAGCAGGAGGGTGGGCTGGACCTGGCGCGCTTGGCCGGTTGGACGCAACCTGTGAAGGCCAAGGGAGCGCGGGCATGAAGAGTCTCAAGTTGCGCAGCCCTGCGGAGGTCGCCAAGGCCCGCGAGGCCGGGCACCTGATCGCCGAGGTGCTGGCCATGCTCAAGCCCCATGTCGTGCCCGGCGTGACGACGGAGGAGCTGGACACCCTCTGCCATGACTACATCGTCGACACGCTCAAGTGCATCCCGTCCAACGTCGGCTATCACGGCTACCCGAAAACGGCTTGCATCTCGCCCAACCACGTCGTCTGCCACGGCATTCCGTCCAAGGACAAGCGGCTGAAGAAGGGCGACATCGTCAACGTGGACGTGACGCTGACCAAGGATGGCTGGTTCGGCGATAGCAGCCGCATGTTCATCGTCGGCGAGGCCAATGTGCTGGCGCGCCGGCTCGTCAACACGACGTATGAAGCCCTGCGCGCCGGCATACGCCAAGTGCGCCCGGGTGCGACGCTGGGCGATGTCGGCCATGCCATCCAGACGGTTGCGCATGCGGCTGGCTTCAGCGTCGTGCGGGAGTACGGCGGCCATGGCATCGGCGACGTCTATCACGACGACCCGCACGTCAACCACTTCGGCCGCCCCGGCGAAGGCCTGAAGCTGCAGGAGGGCATGATCTTCACGATCGAGCCCATGATCAACGCGGGCGGCGCCGGCATCCGCGAGCTGAACGACGGCTGGACGGTGGTCACGCGCGACCACTCGCTGTCGGCCCAGTGGGAGCACATGGTGACCGTGACGGCCGATGGCTTCGAGATCCTGACGCCCTGGCCGGATGGCCTGGGCGACTACCCGGCGATCGAGTAGGCCTTCGCCTACGGGGCGATGCAGGCCGCTCCGGCAGTGGGTGAATGCCCCGGGCCGCACAGTGAATGTGTCGTCGCCTCGGGAGCCGTCATGACCGAATCCTTCACGCAATTTCTCCATGCGAGAGAAGTCGCCTCGCTCGACTACGTGCGCGGGCAGCCGGACGCCTTCCTGGCGCGGGCTACCGCGCACGGCAAGGCGAGCTTCTTTCCGCCCGGCGGCGGACATGTGCGCGGCGCAGTGGCCGTGAAGGAGCGCCAGGCCAAGGATGCGGAGGCCTTCGACGAGGGCACGCAAAGCAGCCGCTTCGAGATATTCCACAGCGCGGCTGACCAGGAAGTCGGCTACTGGACCGGCCTGCAGCACGCCAGGGTGCAGATGAAGGGCAAGGACGAGTTGTTGTCGATGACGTTGCGCGTCACCGAGGTGTTCCGCCGCGAAGACGGCGAATGGAAGATCGTCCACCGCCACGCCGACATGCTCGCCGAGCCTCAGGAGAATCCCGGCCACTGAGCTTTCAGGCCGGCGTCGTCTCGGCCCGCAGCTCGCGCGCTGCCGCCACCATGCGCACCAGCGCCGCCTCGGTTTCGGGCCAGCCGCGGGTTTTCAGCCCGCAGTCGGGATTGACCCAGAGCAGGTCGGCCGGGATGACCTCGGCGGCCTTGCGCAGCAGGCGCAGGATCTCCGCGGTGTCGGGCACGCGCGGCGAGTGGATGTCGTAGACGCCGGGGCCGATCTCGTTGGGGTAGCGGAAGTCGCCAAAGCCGCGCAGCAGTTCCATGTCGGAACGGCTGGTCTCGATGGTGATGACGTCGGCATCCATGGCTGCGATCTCGGGCAGGATGTCGTTGAACTCTGAGTAGCACATGTGCGTGTGGATCTGCGTGTCGTCGCGCACCGGGCTGGCCGACACGCGGAAGGCGCGCGTGGCCCAGGCCAGATAGGCGCCCCAGGCCGCGCGGCGCAGCGGCAGGCCCTCGCGGATGGCGGGCTCATCGATCTGGATGACGGCGATGCCGGCGGCCTCCAGGTCGGCCACTTCGTCGCGGATGGCCAGTGCGATCTGCAGCGCCGTGGTGACACGCGGTTGGTCGTCGCGCACGAAGGACCATTGCAGGATGGTGATGGGGCCGGTCAGCATGCCCTTCATGGGCTTGGCCGTGAGGCTCTGGGCGAAGACGGTCCAGTCCACCGTCATTGGCGCTGGGCGTGATACGTCGCCAAACAGCACCGGTGGCTTCACGCAGCGTGAGCCATAGCTCTGCACCCAGCCGTTGGCCGTGAAGGCAAAGCCGGCAAGCTGCTCGCCGAAGTACTCGACCATGTCATTGCGCTCGGCCTCGCCGTGCACCAGCACGTCCAGGCCCAGCGCCTCCTGCTTGCTGACCGCGAGTGCGATCTCGCGCTGCATGGCCTCGCGGTAGGCCGCATCGTCCAAGATGCCGCGCTTGAAGGCGGCGCGAGCGGCGCGGATCTCGGCGGTCTGCGGGAAGGAGCCGATGGTGGTCGTGGGGAAGGCCGGCAGGCGCAGGCGCTGCCGTTGTGCGGCCTGGCGGATGCGGAAAGGCGAGCGGCGCTGCTCGGCGTCGGCGGGCAGTGCCTTGAGGCGGGCCGCGACGGTGCCGTTGCGCACGCGCGGGCTGACGACACGGGCTGCGCGGGCGACGCGGGACTCGGCCAACTCGCGGGCCACGCTGGCTTCGTCTCCCCACAAGGCGCGCTTGAGCACGCGCAGCTCGTCCAGCTTCTCGACGGCGCCGGCCAGCCAGCCCTGCAGCTCGGTGTCGAGCGCGGCGTCGTGGCGCAGG
The DNA here is from genome assembly GCF_001425705.1 of Pelomonas sp. Root1217. Taxonomy (GTDB): domain Bacteria; phylum Pseudomonadota; class Gammaproteobacteria; order Burkholderiales; family Burkholderiaceae_C; genus Pelomonas. The sequence goes on from NZ_LMDC01000001.1 coordinate 944,971, forward strand.
CTGAAGGGCACGTGCAGCAGCGAGCAGGACGGCGCCACCCACAGCCGCCCCCCGCGCACCTCGCGGACCTTGTTCAGCTGTGACAGCGCCTGGTCCAGATCACTGCGCCAGATGTTGCGGCCGTCGATGATGCCAACCGACAGCTCGCGGTCCAGCGGCAGTCGCAGGGCCGCGGGCAGCAGTTCCTCCGGCGCGCGCACGGCGTCCACATGCAGGCCGGCGACGGGCAGTTCGCAGGCAAGCGCCAGGTTGTCGCCCAGCGGCGAGAAATAGGTGGCCAGCAGCAGCGGTTGGCCGACGACGCCCAGGCGCGCATAGGCCAGGCGCAGCGCGTCCTGCCAGGCTGGGCTGAGGTCCAGGCCGAGGATGGGCTCGTCCAACTGAACCCAGGTCACGCCGCGGGCGGCCAGGCGGGTCAGCAACTGCTCATAGGCGGGCAGCAGGCGCTTGAGCAGCACCAGCTGGTCGAAGCCCTCCTGCTTGCTCTTGCCCAGATACAGGAAGCTGACTGGCCCGAGCAGCGCGACCTTGGGGCTGGCCGGCAGGGCGATGGCCTCATCGACTTCGGCGAGCAGGCGCTCGGCGTTCAGGCTGAACTCGGTCGCGCTGTGGAACTCGGGCACCAAGTAGTGGTAGTTGGTGTCGAACCACTTGGTCATTTCCAGCGCGGGCACGCCATCGACGTGCGTGCCGCTGCAGCCGCAGGCCTCGGTGTGGGTATGGGTCGTCGTGATGCCACGGGCCATCGCGAAATAGCGCTGCAGCGGGGTTTCCTGGCCGGTGAAGCCGAAGCGTGCCGGTTCGCAGCCGAACAGCTGGATCAGGTGGGCGACGTGGTCGTAGAGGGCGAAGTCGCCGACGGTGACATGGTCCAGCCCCGCGTCCTGCTGCAGCTTCCAGTGGCGGGCGCGCAGCTTGGCGGCCTGGGCTTCCAGCTCGGTGGCGGGTAGCTCGCCGCGCCAGTGGCGCTCCAGCGCCGTCTTCAGTTCGCGGTGCTCGCCCATGCGTGGGAAGCCGAGGATATGAGTCTTGATCATGATGAATCGAGCAATGCTGAAAGTGATTCGCGATGATCGGCAATCCGTGACTATGATTCAAACGAAACGTTTTCTGAATCATCGTAAGTTCCGCTCATGCAAACGCCGCTCGAACTGCGCCATCTGCGCACCCTGGTTGCTTTGCGCGAGGCCGGCAATCTGTCCCGAGCGGCGCAGTTGCTGAACCTGACGCAATCGGCCTTGTCCCACCAGCTCAAGGCCCTGGAGGAGCACTACGGCGCCGAGCTGTTCGCGCGCAAGAGCAACCCGCTGGTGTTCGGCGCCGTCGGCCAGCGGCTGCTGAAGCTGGCGGACTCGGTACTGCCCCAGGTCGACGAGGCCGACCGTGACGTACGCCGCCTGGTGGACGGCTCGGCCGGCCAGCTGCGCATCGCTGTCGAATGCCACACCTGCTTCGACTGGCTGATGCCGGCCATGGACGCCTTCCGCGGCCGCTGGCCGGAGGTGGAGCTGGACATCGTCTCGGGCTTCCAGGCCGACCCGGTGGGCCTGCTGCACCAGGACCGCGCCGAGCTGGCCATCGTGTCGGAGGTGGACGCCGACGAGACCGGCGTCGTCGTGCACCCGCTGTTCAGCTTCGAGATCATTGCGCTGCTGCCCAAGGGCCATGCGCTGCTGACCAAGCCGTGGCTGGAGGCGGCGGACTTTGCCGACCACACCCTCATCACCTACCCGGTGCCCGACGAGATGCTGGACCTCGTGCGCCGCGTGCTTCAGCCCGCGGGCATCACGCCGCCGCGCCGCACCAGTGAACTCACGGTGGCCATGCTGCAGCTCGTGGCCAGCGGCCGCGGCATTGCGGCGCTGCCGCTGTGGGCGGTGGAGGGCTATCTGGCGCGCGGCTATGTGGCGCGGCAGCGCATCGGCGAAGCTGGACTGACCGGGCGGCTGTATGCCGTCAGCACGGCGGGCCTCGCGGCCAAGCCCTTCCTGGCTGACTTCGTGCGGCTGATGCGCGAAACCTCGCTGCTCAATCTGGCGGCGGTCAGCCTGCTCTAGTTTCGTGCGTGGGTCACGCGGTATCCCGCCACGCCGGGCAGCTCATGCAGCCGGTCGGTGAAGCGGCACAGCGTCTGGCCCTTGAAGTTCTGCTTGGCCGTGCAGACGAAGCGCCACTCCTCATGGTCGCCCTGCTTCTCGATGCTCAGCGAGCCGGGCGCGAAGCGGTAGCCCAGGCCATCGGCGAACTCGGCCAGTTCGGCCTGCGTGAAGCGCCGGCCTGATTCGCCGCGAAGCGTCACCGCGATAGCAGGGTGAGAGGGCAGCCGGCTTTCCAGTTTGGCGCCCCACATCATCAACGTCGCACACAGCAGCGTCAACGCGATGGCGGCGAAATAGAAGCCCATGCCCAGCACGATGCCGATGGCCGACGCCGCCCACATCGACGCTGCCGTCGTCAGGCCCGAAATGTTCATGCCCTCGCGCATGATGACGCCGGCGCACAGGAAGCCGATGCCTGTCACGACGCCCTGGATGACCCGCGTCGGATCGGTGAACTGCGGCAGCGACCCGCCGGCCATATGGCCGCCAAACCATTGGTCGGGGTAGCCGACGAGGATGGTCACCGCGCAGGACGCCATGCACACCAGCGCATAGGTGCGCATGCCCGCCGCCCGGCCGTGGTAGGCCCGCTCATAGCCGAGCAACAGGCCCAGCACCATGGCGCCGACGAGATGCATCAGCATCAGCACGTTGGCGGCCCATTGGCTGTCGGTCCAGTAGCGCAGCAGGTGGTCGGCTTCGAGCATGGGCGTGGGCGCTGGCGGGGCGAACCTGCCCCGAGGCCACGCTAACCCAGTCCCGCCCCGCTCGCCAGGGGGCTGGACGCGGGGGACTTCAAGCGAGAGCCGTCATCCGCTCCACGAGCACGCAGCGCACCCATTTGCGCGCTGTGATCTGCGCGGTCTGCGCCAGCAGGAACTCCTCAGCCTGGGAGTTGGGCGACTCGAACTCGAAGCCACCCAACTGCACGATGCGGCTCAGCGGCCGTGTCCAGACGCGGCGCACATCGGCGGTGAAGAGAGGCACGCCCTCGTCCTCGCCGAGCAGCAGGCGCAGCTCGTAGTGCTGGGCATCCAGTGGTGGATCGGCCGCAGCCAGGATCTGCAGGCCGGCCTCGCTGAGGTTGACGACGACACCGCCGCGCGCCTCGGCCAGGCCCTCGGGCTTGATGACCCAGACAGGCAACTGCTCGTGCTCGTCGGGCACCAGGAAGAACTCGACGCGAGGGAAGCGGCGTTGGTCAATCGACATGATGTGATTTCGGTTCGTGATCGGGTCGGATCAAAGCATCTGCGAATGACAGGCGCTTGTCAGCAGCAGCGCCGTCCCCTGATTTGACTACGGTCAAACCGCCAGCAGGTCGACCTCAAACAGCAGCGTCGCGTTCGGCGGGATGACGCCACCCGCGCCGTGTGCGCCATAGCCCAGCTCCGGCGGCAGCACCAGCATGCGCGTACCGCCGACCTTCATGCCCTGCACGCCTTCGTCCCAGCCCTGGATGACCTCGCCGCCACCGAGGCGGAACTTGAAAGGCTGGCCGCGGTCCTTGCTGGAGTCGAACTTCTTGCCACGCATGCCGTCCTTGTAGAGCCAGCCGGTGTAGTGCACCGACACGCGCTGGCCTTTGGTGGCTTCGGCGCCATCGCCCACGACGCGGTCCTCGAACTGCAGGCCGCTGGAGGCGGTGTGCAGGTTCAGCTCGACATGCTCGGGGCCACCGGCGAGGCCCAGCAGCTCGACCTCGAAGCACAGCGTCGCATTCGGCGGGATCACGCCGCCGGCGCCACGTGCACCGTAGCCCAGCTCAGCCGGGATGATCAGCGTGCGCTTGCCACCGATCTTCATGCCCTGCACGCCCTCGTCCCAGCCGCGGATGACCATGCCGGCGCCCAGCTCGAACTCGAAGGGATCGCCACGGTCCTTGCTGGAGTCGAACTTGGCGGCCTTGGCGCCGTCGACCCAGAGCCAGCCTGTGTAGTGGACGGTGACGTCGTGGCCGGCCGCGGCCTGCTTGCCGTCGCCTTCGACGCTGTCTTCGAATTGCAGGCCGCTGGGCGTGGTGTTCATGGGAAATCCTTGGTTTGAAAAGCGCTGGATTGTCGCCGCAGAGTCGCTTGCCTGCACCCACAGCGGGTGCGGCTGCGGGAGTGTCGTTTGCCTCGCCGGGCACATGAAGATCACCGGCGCATGCCACTGCGGCGCGGTCCGGTACGAGGCTGACATCGATCCGCGCCACGTCACCATCTGCCATTGCAAGGATTGCCAGCGCCTGACCGGATCGGCTTTTCGGGTCTCGGTGGGCACCACGAGCGAGCAATTCACGCTGCTTCGCGGCACGCCGGCGGTCTACGTCAAGGTTGGCGACAGCGGCGCAAGGCGGGCCCAGGTGTTCTGTTCCGGCTGCGGCTCGCCCCTGTGGACTTATGACGTCGACAGCCCCGCCAGATTGGGGCTTCGCGTCGGCTGCATTGACCAGCGCGAAGCGCTTCGTCCGACGAAACAGATCTGGTGCCGGTCGGCGCTTCCCTGGTCCATGGACATTCGCGACCTGCCGCGCAGTGACGGGGAGTGACCTGCACGCGGGAACACTGATTGCCGGAAGTTCCGATCCACCTTGGAGCAGCGAAATGCACACGCAAACCATCGAGCACGACGGGCTGACGCTGGCTGTTTTCCATCGCAGGAGACAGCACCAAGCCGGGCCTCCTTTTTTTGCATGGCTGGCCACAATCCAAAGAGGTCTACGACCAGGTGATCGATGATCTCGGCGCGGATCACTTTGCCCTTGCCTTCGACCTGCCGGACATCGGCGAATCGCGAGGGGCGCCTGCTTCTGCAGAGAAGAAGACGCTGGCGGACATCGTCCTCAGCGCGGCCGAGCGACTCGGCGCGCGGTCGACGGTGATCGCGGGCTTCGACGTCGGCGGCATGATCGCCTATGCCGCGGCGCGCGATCACGGAGATCGAATCACGGGCGCTGTCGTCATGAACACCGTCGTTCCCGGCATCGATCCATGGTCCAAGGTTCTGTCGGATCCGCGTATCTGGCACTTCGCGTTTCATGCGTTGCCCGAGTTGCCGGAGCTTCTCGTTGCCGGGCATCAGCGTGCTTACTTTGATTTCTTCATCAATTTTCTGGCGGGCAAGAAGGAGGCGGTGTCCGAACGCCACCGAGCCGCGTTCGCGCGAGCCTATGAACGGCCACAGGCGCTTGCGGCCGGCTTTGACTGGTACCGCGCGTTGTCGGCTGATGCCAAGCGGAACGGCCAGCCCAAGAACATCCGCACACCGATCCTCTACCTGCGCGGAGATGCAGACGGCCGCTCGCCAGACGAGTACGTCGCGGGATTGAAGGGCATGGGCGCGCAGCAGGTCCGTGGCGAAGTGCTCCGGGGCAGCGGTGAATTCGCGCCGCTAGAGGTGCCGGAGGCCTTCGTGCAGTCCGTTGCCTCCTTTGCGAGGGCATGCAAGCCTGGCGCCGGTGCGGCCTAGCCACTCGCTCAAGCACCTGCGCGTTGGACCTGGCCCTTCTCGCGCCACTGCAGCAGCGCTTCGGCCAGTGTTTCCTGGGTCGTCCGGTGGCGAGCCTGCAGCAGCAACCCCAGCTCCGCCGCTGCATCGCGCAGCCGCCCGGCAGGGTCGGCAAGGTCGATGGCCGCCGCGCCGTTCTGCTTGGACAGCTTGTGCCCGTCCATCGCCAGCACCAATGGCGTGTGCAGATAGTGCGGTGTCGGGAAGCCAAGTGCCCGCTGCAGCGCGATCTGGCGTGGCGTGTTGTCGGCCAGGTCCTCGCCGCGGACGATGTCGGTGATGCCTTGGTCGGCATCGTCGACGACGACGGCAAGCTGGTAGGCCCAGAGGCCGTCGGCGCGCTTGAGCACGAAGTCACCGACCTCGGTTGTCAGGTCCTGCGACTGCGTACCGAGGCGGCGGTCCTGCCAATCGATGCGGCCATCGACGCGAAAGCGCCAGGCGCGCGCTGGCCGACCCTGGGTGCCATTGCGACAGGTGCCGGGGTAGATCAGTTCACCATGCTTGGGTTTGGGGCCGGCTGCCGCTGAGATCTCGGCGCGCGTGCAGGCGCAGCCATAGGCATGGCCGGACGCGATCAGCCGGTCCAGGGCCGCCTGGTACAGATCGCCGCGCCGAGACTGCCAGACCGGTTGCTCGTCAGGTCGCAGCCCAAGGGCAGCCAACTGGCCGAGGATGACCTCATCCATACCCGGCGGGCAGCGCGGGCCATCGACGTCTTCGATGCGCACCAGCCACTCGCCGCCGTGGGCGCGGGCGTCCAGCCAGCTCGCCAGCGCCGCCACCAGCGAGCCGGCGTGCAGCGGGCCGGTGGGCGAGGGCGCGAATCGACCTCGATAGCTCATCAGAGCAGCAACCCCTCGTGCTGTTCAAGCAGCGCCTTGCGCGTCGTCTCGCTGCGCAGCTTGTCCAGCCACCATGCGAGCGCCTTGCCCGGGGCGGGGCCAGTGTCGCGCCAGGCGTAGTGCATCTTGCCGGTGCGCCGGCCTTCATAGGTGGCCTTGCGCACCAGGCGGCCGGCCTCGATGTGGCGGCGCACGATGGGCACCGGCAGGGAGCCGCAGCCCAGACCGCGCATCATGGCCTCCAGCTTGATGGCCAGCGACGGCACGGTCAGCACGTCCTGGCCTGGCAGCAGGCCGACGCTGAGCGGCGCCATCAGCCGGGCACTGTCGGCCACGGCAACGATACGGTGCTCGGCGATCTGGCTTGCGCTGAGCGGCTCGGGCAGGCTGGCCAACGGGTGGTGGGGCGCGATGCAGAAGGCGAACTCCAGCTCGCCCGCGAACTCACAATGGATGCCGCTGTTCTGCAGCTGGCCCGGTACACCGATTGCTATGTCGGCCTGGCCATGCAGCAAGGCCTCCCAGGTGCCGGCCAGCACCTCCACGCGCAGCTTGAGCCGGGTCGGCGGTGGGCCGCCACCGTCGATCTTCTCGGCGTAGAAGGCTTCCATGAGGTCGAAGAGTGCGCGGCGAGCAACGGCGTCGTCGACGGCCAGCGTCAGCTCGCTCTCCCAGCCGGTGGAGATGCGTCGCACGCGGTTGGCCACGGCGTCCAGCTCCTGCAGCAGGCGCCGGCCTTCGTGCAGCAGCTCCTGGCCGGCCGCCGTCAGCACCGCCTGGCGGGAGCTGCGATCGAAGAGCAGCACGTCGAGTGCGTCTTCGAGCTGACGCACGGAATAGGTCAACGCCGACGGCACGCGGCCCATCTCGCGAGCCGCGGCGGCGAAGCTGCCGGTGCGGGCGATGGTGTCCATCATGGACAGGGCTTCGGGGGTCAGTGCGCGACGTTTGTCCTGGGGATTCGGCATGCGTTCAGTCTATTTGAATGGTGTCCTCAACGCCGGCCGACTCCCGAAAGCGAGGGCTGCTCCTACATTGACTCCATCGCCAACAAGCAAGGAGCCTCAGCATGCAAAACCAAGTGATGCAACTGATCAAGTCGAGTGACCGCGGCTATGCCGACCATGGCTGGCTGAAGTCCTTTCACAGCTTCTCCTTTGCCGACTACTACGATCCGGCCCGCATGGGCTTCGGGCCGCTGCGCGTCATCAACGAAGACAAGATCGCGGCGGGCAAAGGGTTCGGCACGCATGGCCATCGCGACATGGAAATCATCAGCTACGTGCTCTCCGGCGAACTGGCGCACAAGGACAGCATGGGCAATGGTGAGGCCGGGGGCGCGAATGCGGGTGTCATCCGCCCCGGCGATGTGCAGCGCATGAGCGCCGGTACCGGCGTGATGCACAGCGAGTTCAACCATGCCAAGGACGAAACGACGCACTTCCTGCAGATCTGGATCCGACCTGACGCCCGCGGCATCGCGCCGAGCTATGAGCAGAAGCACTTCGACGCCGGCTCCAAGCGCGGCCGGCTGCGCCTTGTCGCGGCCAATGATGGCGCCGAAGGCTCCGTGACCATCCACGCCGATGCGCGCCTGTACGCCGGTCTCTTCGACGGTGCCGAGCAAGCGGACCTTGAACTGGCGCCCGGTCGCCTTGCCTATGTGCACCTCGTGCGTGGCGCGCTTAGCGTGAATGGACAAGACCTGACAACCGGTGATGCCTTGCAAATTCGCGAAACATCGCGCCTCGCGTTGACGGCCGGCCATGATGCCGAGGTGCTCGTCTTCGACCTGGCCGCCTGAGATGAAGCCCCTCGCCCGGTTTCGCCTCGCTGAACGCGGGCGGATCCGGTCGGTCCCCCGCGGGGACGGCGATGCTTGCGGCGTTGAGCCGCAAGCACATCGCCAGCGCGGGCCGGCTAGGGAGCGGCCCGGCGCTCGTCCCGCAAGTTTCGAATTCACTCCACTCCGAAAGGAACTTCCATGAGCAAGATCGTTGTCGTCTACCACTCCGGCTACGGCCATACCAAGCGCATCGCCGAGACCGTCGCCGAGAGCGCTGGCGCCCAGCTCATCGCCATCGATGCCGAAGGCAATCTGAAGGACGCCGACTGGGAAGCGCTGGCCGCGGCCGATGCCATCGTCTTTGGTTCGCCCACCTACATGGGCGCGGCCAGCTGGCAGTTCAAGAAGTTTGCCGACGCCTCCAGCAAGGTCTGGTTCGGCCAGGGCTGGAAGGACAAGCTGGCCGCCGGCTTCACGAACAGCGCGTCCATGAATGGCGACAAGCTGTCGACGCTGCACTACTTCTTCACGCTGAGCCAGCAGCACTCCATGCTGTGGGTGGGCACCGGCATGATGCCGGCCAACAAGAAAGCCTCGACGCGCGACGACATCAACTACGTCGCGTCCTTCGGCGGCCTGATGACGGTTTCGCCCAGCGATGCCTCCACGGACGAGATGGCCGCGGGCGACTTCGCCACGGCGAAGGCCTTCGGTGAGCGCATCAAGACGGTTGCCGCCCGACTGAGCAAGGCTTAAACCAGGCCCAGATCGCGCGCGCTGGCCCCGGGAAAGACGGCGGCCAGCTGCGCGTCGTTCAGGCCGTACATACGCTTGAACAGGCCGCCGAAGAGAGCCCGGTACTCGTTGAGCACCGGGTAGTCGCGGTTCTGGAACAGTGTGGCGGCCTTGACCTCCACCTGTTCGCCCAGCACCCGGCCGCCCTTCACGCCGCCGCCCAGCACCCAGTAGGCGCTGCCGTGGCCGTGGTCGGTGCCGCGGTTGCCGTTCTCGCGGAAGGTGCGGCCAAACTCGCTGACCACCACCACCACGGTGTTGTTCCACTGCGGCCCCATCTCGTCGGCAAACAGCGCCAGGCCGCGGCCCAGTTCGCCGAGCTTGGTGGCAAGCTGGCCGGTCGCCCCGCCCTGGCCGACGTGGGTGTCCCAACCGCCGACGTCGATGAAGCCCAGCGTCACGCGTTCGCGCATCAGCCGTGCGATGCGCCGTGCTTCGAGCGCAAAGCCCTTGGCGGCAATGGCACCGCGGCTGGCCGCCTCCATCTCGCCCGCCATCTCGCGCGAAACCTCGTCGCGCACCTCGAAGCCACCGCTGACCGTGCCGGCCATGCGTGTGTTGGCATACATGCCGGCAATGACCTGGGCCTGGGTGGCGTTGATGGCCGGCTTGCCGAGGTCGCGCAGCGCCTGGTTGGCCACGGGCAGGTTGCCACGCAGGATCAGCGGCACCTGGTCGGTGAAGGCCATGGCTTCCAATCGCGAACTGACGGGCGAGCCCGCACCGAGCACGCCGGCCAGCCGGTTCATGAAGCCGCTGCGGAAGTCGCGTGAACCCTCGTCGGCCAGGCCCAGCTCGATGTGGTCCTGGGTCTCGAAGTGGCTGCGCGTCGTGTCGTTGGTGCCGGCAAAAGGCACGAAGGCCGCCTGGCCCTTGAGCCACAGCGGGTGGATGCTGTCGGCCACCGCGGGCGACAGGCCCCAGCTCGCGTCCAGCGGCAGCGCGGCCGCCTTGGCGATGGCGATGTTGGGCCGGGCCTCGTAGTAGAAGCTGGATGAGGTGGGCACCAGCAGGTTGGCCGCGTCATAGGCGCCGCGCAGGAAGACGACGAGCAGCCGGGGCGTGTCGGCCGCCGCGGCCCACAGTTGCGTTGGCAGGACGGCGGCACCCAGGCCGAGCTGGAGCAAAAGGCGTCGGTTCATGGCGTCACCTGTTCATGAAGTCGGGGGAGGCCAGCAGATAGGTGTTCCATTCCTGCGGCGAGGTGGCTTGTGCCAGCGCTTGCTGCGTGGGCGCGGCCAGCCGCGGCGCGATGCCTTCGTAGTACAGCGGGTGGGCGATCTGCGGGAAAGCCGGCCGGTCCTTGGCCTCGCCCTCGACCTTGAAGAGCCCAGCGCTGCCGCTGCCGATGGCGCGCGCGATCTCGAATCGCGTCGTCATCTGGCCCGGGCCGGCCCAGGCGCTCTCGTCCAGCGCATAGCCATCGGGCGTCTGGCGGTTGTAGGGCGCCTGGCCGAGGCGGTAGAGCCAGCCGATCATGGGGCCGGTGTTGAGCACGACCTTGTCGGCATAGGCCAGGCGCACGGCCGACACGACGTAATGGGTCGGGTCCTTGAACTTGCGGCCCAGCGAGGCCTCGAACTCGGGCGAGCCCACCATCGCGCGCAACACCTCGGCGATGCGGCCATCGCTTTGCTGCCAGCGCTCGGCCATGCGCTCGACCAGGGCCGGTGGCGGCTCGTCGGCGACGAAGTACTGGGCCAGCTTGCGCGACACGAAGCGTGCCGTGCTCGGGTGCTTGGCCAGCAGGTCCAGCACCTGGTCCAACTCGGCTTCGCCCCGGCCCTTGACGGCGATGCCGAGCAGTTGCTTGTCGCCGAAATCGTGCCGCGCTGGGTTGAACTCCATCAGCCCGTTTCGGCGGTATTGCGCCTCCTGCGCGGGCTTGAGCTTGGGTTTGTTGTCGGTCAGGTTCACGCCCAGCCCGGTCAGCACGCGGGCCAGCTCCTGCACATCCTTCTGGCTATAGCCACCGCCCACGCCCAGGGTGTGCAGTTCCAGCAGCTCGCGGGCGTAGTTCTCGTTGATGCGGTTGGCGGCGTTCTGCTCGTTGTCGAGGTAGCGCAGCATGGCCGGGTGGTGGGCCGTGTAGCCGAGCAGGTCGCGAAACTTTCCCAGGGCCCGTTCGCGCAGGCCCTGCTCGTAGTCGCCCACCATGACGCGCAGGTTGCTCTTGTACTGGTGGACGTTGAAGTGGTTGAACCAGAACCAGGTCAGCTGCTCCTGCACCTGGTTGGATGAATACAGGGCGTGCAGCAGCTGGCGGGTTGACGCCTCGCGGGCCAGCTTGGTCAGGGCCTGCTGGTAGTTCTTCTGCGCCTCGGCCTTGGCCGCGTCGTCGGCCAGCGCGTCGGCGGCCTTGCGCTGGGCTTCCATCTGCTGCACCAGCGGCAGCAGCGGCTGAGTGATGGCGAGGGCCTGGATCTGCGCTTGAGCGGCGTCGGGCAATGCCGCCTGGTTGGCGGGTTTGAGCTGGGCGTCCAGCCAGGCTTCGCGGCCACGGCTGCGCACTTGCGCGAGGTCGGCACTGCTGGCGCCCCAAGTGAGGCGGTCCAGCCAGAGCGTGTCCTGTGCTGGACCGTGTGCCGAGGTGGCCGGCGGCGGGGCCGTGGCGCAACCGACGAGGCTGACGAGGAGAGCGGTGCTGAGCGCGAGGTTTCTCATGGCGGCCTCATGATGAGGCCGCTCAACGGTCCATGTCGAGGCCGGAATGACGGCCGCAACAAGACTTCACATCCTTACTTCGCGCCAGGTGCGTAGATTTGATCAAACACGCCGCCATCGTCGAAATGAGCTTTCTGAGCCTGGCGCCAGCTGCCGAACAGCTCGTCGAGAGTGAACAGCTTCACCGGCGCAAATTGCTTGGCGTACTTGGCCGCGACCTTGGCGTCACGCGGGCGGTAGTAGTTCTTGGCTGCGATCTCCTGACCCTCGGGGCTGTAGAGGTAGTTCAGGTAAGCCTCGGCCTGCTTGCGCGTGCCGCGCTTGTCGACGACCTTGTCGACGATGGCCACCGGCGGCTCGGCGAGGATGGACACGCTGGGCGTGACGATCTCGAACTTGTCCGGGCCGAGTTCCTTGACGGCCAGGTAGGCCTCGTTCTCCCAGGCGATCAGCACGTCGCCGATGCCGCGCTCCACAAACGTCGTCGTCGAGCCGCGTGCGCCCGAGTCCAGCACCTTGGTGTTGGCGTAGATGCGCTTGACGAAGTCCTTGGCCGAGTCGGGCGTGCCGCCGTTCTTCAACGCATAGCCCCAGGCGGCCAGGTAGTTCCAGCGCGCCCCGCCGCTGGTCTTGGGGTTGGGGGTGATGACGTCGACGCCGCTGCGCGCCAGGTCGGGCCAGTTGCTGATCTTCTTCGGGTTGCCCTTGCGCACCAGGAAGACGATGGTCGACGTGTAGGGGCTGGCGTTGTTGGGCAGCTTCTTCTGCCAGTCCAGTGGCAGCAGCTTGTGGTCGGCGATGGCGTCGATGTCATAGGCCAGCGCCAGCGTGACGACGTCGGCCTCCAGTCCGTCAATGACCGCGCGGGCCTGCTTGCCCGAGCCGCCGTGCGAGGCCTTGATGCTGACCGTCTCTCCGGTCTTGGCCTTCCACTGCGCGGCGAAGGCCTTGTTGAAGTCCTGGTAGAGCTCGCGCGTCGGATCGTAGGAGACGTTGAGCAGCGAGGTCTGGGCCAATGCGCCGGTGGCGGCGACGGCAAGCGAGAGGGCGGTGAGAAGGCGACGCATGGTGTTTGAGTTAGGGATGGAACGGTTCACTCTAGGGATGGGGGCAGGCGTGGGCAAAGAAGAAGAACAACCAAGCTCATGCGGCTTTCGACCAGGCCAGCACGGGTTCAGCCGCCACGGTCGGCAGCTCGTGGCGGGCCGCATCGACGACCTCTCGCTTGAGCGGCGACGCAAACGTCTGGATGAACTCGTAGATGTAGTCGCGCAGATAGGCGCTGCGGCGCACGGCCAGCCGCGTCATGTTGTCCTCGAACAGATGGCGCGCGTCGATGGCGCGCAGATGACGGTCGCGCTCCTCGTCGAAGGCGATGGCCGCGACGATGCCCACGCCCAGGCCCAGCTCCACATAGGTCTTGATGACGTCGGCATCCATCGCGCTCAGCACGATGTGGGGCTGCAACTGGGCCGAGGCAAAGGCCTCGTCGATGTGGGAGCGGCCGGTGTAGCCGGGCTCGTAGGTGACGATGGGGAACTGCGCCAGGCGGGCCAGCGTCAGCGGGCCATCCAGCAGCGGGTGGTCGGGCGGCACGACGACCGAGTGTGTCCAGCGGTAGCAGGGCAGGGCGACGAGTTCAGGGTATTGCGCCAGCGCCTCGGTGGCGATGCCCACGTCGGCCTCGCCATCGAGCAGCAGGCGGGCGATCTGCTGGGGCGAACCCTGCTGCAGATGCAGGCTCACATCGGGATGATGGGCGCGGAAGTCGCGCACGGCGGGTGGCAGCGCATAGCGCGCCTGGCTGTGCGTGGCCGCGATGCGCAGGCGGCCGCTGCCGGCCTGGGCGAAGTCGTCGGCCGCGCGCTTGAGGTTCTCGGCCTCCAGCAGCAGGCGCTCGATGACGGGCAGCACCTGCTCGCCCGGCTCGGTCAGCCCGGTCAGGCGCTTGCCGACGCGCACGAAGAGTTCGATGCCGAGTTCTTCTTCCAGCTCGCGGATCTGGCGGCTGACGCCGGGTTGCGAGGTGTGCAAGGCCTGAGCGACTTCGGTCAGATTGAAGCCGCGGCGCTGGGCTTCGCGGACGGAGCGGAGTTGCTGGAAGTTCATGCGGGGCGATTCTGCGAACAGCGATCACTTCTGTCGTCGAACCATTCGCCATATCGTTATGCACTTCGTGGTGGTGTCAGGCGCTTTTGGCGCGCCTACAGTTGGCTGGCATCCAAGGAGTCAATGCATGCATAAGGAAGCCATTCCGACCCAGGCCTGGGCCTTGTTCGATCGATACGTGCACGGCGACCTGAGCCGGCGCGGTTTTCTTGAGCAGGCCGCCAGCTTCGCCGGTGGCCCGGCGGGTGCCGCTGCGCTGTTGGCCACACTCAGCCCTAATTTCGCCGCGGCCCAGCAGGTCAAGCCAGATGACCCGCGCCTGGCCACGCGCCGCCAGGCCTTCGAGTCGCCGCAGGGCAGCGGCAAGGTGCAGGGCTATCTGGCCAAGCCGGCAAGTGCTGCGGGCAAGCTGCCCGCCGTGCTGGTGGTGCATGAGAACCGTGGCCTGAACCCGCACATCGAGGACATCGCCCGCCGTGTCGCGCTCGCCGGGTACGTGGCCTATGCGCCCGACGCACTGGCGCCGTTGGGTGGCTACCCGGGCGACGAGGACAAGGCGCGTGAACTCTTTGGCAAGCTCGATGCCACCAAGACGCGCGCAGACATCGTCGCCGCCGCTCGCGGGCTGCTGACGCTGCCCGACGCCGATGGCAAGGTCGGCGTGGTCGGCTTCTGCTGGGGAGGTTCGCTGGCCAACCATGTGGCCACGCAGGTGCCCGAGCTGGCCGTGGCCGTACCCTTCTACGGCGCTGCGCCGGCGCTGGAGGACGTGCCGCGCATCAAGGCGCGGCTGCTGCTGCACTATGCAGGCAACGACGAGCGCGTCAACGCCAGTTGGCCGGCCTATGAGGCCGCGCTGAAGGCGGCGGGTGTGCGCTACGAGCAGTTCGTCTACGCCGGCGCACAGCATGGGTTCAACAACGACACGACGCCTCGGTATGACGCGGCGGCGGCCCAACTGGCCTGGGACCGCACGCTGGCGGTGTTCAAGTCGACATTGGGCTGACGCCCACTTTGCGGCGGTTGCGGGCCGAGCGCCGGGCCGCTCCCTAGCCGGCCCGCCTTGGGCGATGCTTGCCGGTCAATCCGGCGGGCATCGTCGTCCCCTCGGGGGACCGATCAGGCTGGCCGCGTTCAGCAGGCCGGCCTGGGCGAGGGGCTGACATTCTCAGACGGCAAAGGCCCACTCGCGGAATTCCGCGTGGCGCGGCCTTTGCTCCGCGGCGGCACGGGCTCGCGCGGCCTCGATCCAGCTCTTGGCCAGCGGGAAGGGCCCGAAGCCGGCCTCGGCATTGATGTGCCCGACCGGGCCGAGATTGCTGTAACTCGCTCCCCAACGGTGCGCCCAACGCGCGGCGCTGGCGGCGCTCATCCACGGATCGGTGCTGCTGGCAATCAGTCGCGAGCGGCGCGGCAGGCGATGGTGGGGCAGCGACTCGGCGATGCCGAACTTGTCGGGTTCCGCGGGCGCGACGAACAGCGCTTCGCGGATGGGCGAGGCGGGCTGGTCGGCCAGATGGCGGGCCAGGGCCAGGCAGCCGAAGCTGTGGGCCACGGCCAGCCATTCCCCTTCACCCGCCACTTCCAGCGTGCGCTGGATGCGCTCGGCCCAGCGCTCCAACTCGGGTTTGCTCGGGTCGCGCTGCGTGACGCGGCGGGCGTCGCGGTACTGGCCCTGCAGCCAGGTCTGCCAATGCGCCGGGCCGCTGTCGTGCAGGCCCGGGATGATGAGAACGCGGGGCGCCTGGTAGCTCATGACGTCACAGCGTCGCGATCGACACTTCGGTGGACTTGACCAGGGCGACGACCTCGCGGCCGACCTCCAGCCCCAAGTCCTTGACCGAGCGTGTCGTGATGACCGACGTGACCACGTCGCCGTTGCGGGTGAGGACGTCGACCTCGGACACGACCGGCCCCTCGATGATTTCCTTGATCGTGCCGCGGAACTGGTTGCGCACGTTGATGGCGGTGATGCTCATGAAAACTCCTGGATGGGGAGATTTCAGTGTGCTCAGTGCCGATGAATCAGGGAACGAAGGGTTTTGTAGCAGGACATGCGAGGGGCGAGGAAGGGGTGAGCAAGACGCGCAGCCACGCGCCGCGTGACTCGAAGCCCCGTCATTTCGCTCAAGCGCTGTTCGCCAAGCGCCGGCGCCTTGCCGACAACAGCGATAGCGCGAGGCCGCCCAGCATGAACAGGAGGATCGAACCCGGTTCCGGAACCTGCGGCGCAATCGGTGTGACCAGCGCTCCCTGGCTGTTGGTCAGCGACCAGCCCTGCTGGAGCACCCCTGCGGCGTCATGGACGGTCACCGCGGACAACATGGCGGTATGGGAGGCGTCGAACACGGCGTTGGTCGAGAAGCGGTCATACGCGGGCCCGATCAGCGCCGCAATTTCGCTGTGCGTCATCTGCCAGCCGGCGATGAAGTCGATCTGAATCGCAAAAGGCACGCCGTTCTGCACCTTGAGCAGGCCCGAGGAGAACGCGGCGCCGCCAAAGGGAACGATCGCTGCGGTATTGCCATCCGTGGTCTTGTAGTCATACCAGCGGTAGTTGTCGATGCTCATGAAAAGATCGACCGTCGGCGCGGTTGGCAAGGGACCGATCACCGGGACACCGGGCGGCACGCTGCCCCACAGCGGGTTGTACGGATAAAAGTTCGGCGGCAGGCCCACCGCGCCACCGGGCGCAAAAAGATCGCCCAGCTTGCTGCTGACCCCGAACGCGAACGCCGGCGCCAGATCCATCCCGATGGGCGCGCCTGGAACGGTGATCGTCCAGGTGTCGCCAAAGCCGGCGTTGGTGCGAAAGCCGGTCCAGCCCACCCCGTTGTTCAGCGGAATGCCGCTGCCTTTCAGATCGTGGTAACTCCGAAAAACGGGCGCGCCACCCACCACGCTCGCCTCGGTCCATACGTTCTGGACGATCTCTCCGTCGACCAGCGGATTGAAAACCCCATCGAAATCGCGGTCCCACTCGTTGCGCTGGCGCACGATCTCGGTTTTCGCACCGCCCGAGCGTGTCACGGCGGGGCCGAAGACCGTGATGTTGCCCCAGTCGGTCAGAGAGGAGGTCAGCACTGCCGCGCTTGCAATCTCGGCGCCGGCTGACAGTGCGATGGCACCGAGCAGAAGGATCTGGCTTGATCGCATGGTGCACCTCGCGCGGCAAAGGAAGGCCATTGTGCGCGGCGCGCCTGAAAAGGCGCGGTTCAGACTAGGGGAGCGGCGCCAGGGAGCCGCCGTCGCGGCTTGAATCTCGAGCGCGCTCGAAGCCTGCCGTCAGATCCCGGCCCCCGCCTCGAACAGGCTCAACCTCGCCGCACTCAGCTTCACCCGCTGCCCACCCTGCAGCCGCAGTGCGTCGGCTTCCTCACGCGTCAGCTCCGCTTCCAGCGGCTGGCCGTCCGGCCCGATCAGCTCGACCCGTGCGCTCGCGCCGAAGGACAGCACGCGCTCCACCGTGGCCGACAGACCCTGGGCCGATTCGTCCGTCAGGATCTGCAGCTCGTGCGGTCGGGCGTAGGCCTGCACCTCCCCCTCGCCATGCGCGCCCGCGTGCGGCAGTTGGTGTTCGCCCATGTGCAGCACGCCACCGCGCGCCTGGCCGACGAAGCGGTTGACCGCGCCAAGGAAGCCGTAGACGAAGGGCGTCGCGGGCTTCTCGTAGACCTCCTGCGGCGTGCCGACCTGCTCGACGCGACCATGGTCCATCAGCACGATGCGGTCGGCGACCTCAAGCGCTTCGTCCTGGTCGTGGGTGACGAAGATGCTGGTGATGTGCAGCTCGTCGTGCAGGCGGCGCAGCCAGCGGCGCAGTTCCTTGCGCACCTTGGCGTCCAGCGCGCCGAAGGGTTCGTCCAGCAGCAGCACGCGTGGCTCCACGGCCAGCGCGCGGGCCAGGGCGATGCGCTGGCGCTGGCCGCCGGAAAGCTGGGGCGGGAAGCGGTCGCCCAGCCAGTCCAGCTGCACGAGCTTGAGCAGCTCGGTGACGCGCTTCTTGATCTCGGCCTCCGGCAGGCGCTGCTTTCTGGGCTTCACGCGCAGGCCGAAGGCGACGTTGTCGAACACCGTCATGTGGCGGAACAGCGCGTAGTGCTGAAAGACGAAGCCGACCTGGCGCTCGCGCACGTGCGTGTCGGAGGCGTCCTGGCCGTCCAGCAACACGCGGCCCGCGTCGGCCTTCTCCAGGCCGGCAATGATGCGCAGCAGCGTCGTCTTGCCGCAGCCCGAGGGGCCGAGCAGAGCCACCAGCTCGCCGGTCGGGAATTCCAGCGACACGTCACCCAAGGCGGTGAAGTTGCCGAAACTCTTGTGGATGTTCTGGACCTGGATGCTCATCACTCGCTCCCGTGCGACGACTGGCTGGCGCGCCACTCGATGAATTGCTTGATCACCAGCGTCACCAGCGCCAGCAGCGCGAGCAGTGAGGCCACGGCGAAGGCGGCCGCGAACTGGTATTCGTTGTAGAGGATCTCGACGTGCAAAGGCAGCGTGTTGGTCAGGCCGCGAATGTGGCCGGAGACGACCGACACGGCGCCGAACTCGCCCATGGCGCGTGCATTGCACAGGATGACGCCGTACAGCAGCCCCCACTTGATATTGGGCAGCGTGACGCGGCGGAAGGTCTGCCAGCCGCTGGCGCCGAGCACGGTCGCGGCCTCCTCCTCGTCCTTGCCTTGCGCCTGCATCAGCGGGATCAGCTCGCGGGCGACGAAGGGGAAGGTCACGAAGACGGTCGCCAGCACGATGCCGGGCACGGCGAAGATGATCTTCACGTCGTGCTCCTGCAGCCAGGGGCCGAACCAGCCCTGGGCGCCGAAGATCAGCACATACATCAGGCCGGCCACGACGGGTGAGACCGAGAAGGGCAGGTCGATCAGCGTGATCAGCAGCTGCTTGCCGCGGAACTCGTGCTTGGCGATCAGCCAGGACGCGCTCAGGCCGAACACCAGATTCAGCGGCACTGCGATGGCGGTGGCGATCAGCGTCAGCTTGATGGCGGAGAAGGTTTCCTCTTCGGCGATGGACGCGAAGTACACCTCCCAGCCCTTGCGCAGCGCCTCGGTGAACACGGCGACCAGCGGCAGCAGCAGGAAGACGGCGAAGAAGGTCAGGCCCAGCGCCAGCAGCGTGAAACGCACCACAGGCGATTCGCGCGTGGCCGGGTTGTCCTGATACTTGGCGCGGGCACGCGGTGGTGCGAGGTGCAAAGCCGTGCTCATCGCTTTCCTCCCCGGCGCGAACTCCAGGCCTGCAGGCCATTGATGGCCAGCAGCAGCACGAAGCTGACGATCAGCATGACGGCCGCGATGGCCGTGGCACCCACATAGTCGTACTGCTCCAGCTTGGCGATGATCATCAGCGGCGTGATCTCGCTGACCATGGGGATGTTGCCGGCGATGAAGATCACCGAGCCGTACTCGCCCACGGCACGCGCGAAGGCCAGCGCGAAGCCGGTCAGCAAGGCGGGCAGCAGCGTGGGCAACACGACATAGCGGAAGGTCGTCCAGCGCTGGGCGCCGAGTGATGCCGCGGCTTCTTCCAACTCGGTCTCCATGTCCTCCAGCACCGGCTGCACCGTGCGCACGATGAAGGGCAGGCCGATGAAGATCAGCGCCAGCAGGATGCCCAGCGGCGTGAAGGCGATCTTGATGTCGTACTTGGCAAAGAGGGAGCCGACCCAGCCGTTGGGCGCATATAGCGCCGTCAGCGCGATGCCGGCCACGGCGGTGGGCAGGGCGAAGGGCAGATCGATGAGCGCGTCAACCAGCTTCTTGCCCGGGAACTCGTAGCGGACGATGCACCAGGCCAGGATGAGCCCGAAGAAGAGGTTGATGAAGGCGGCGATCAGCGAGGCGCCGAAGCTGAGCTTGTATGACGCCATCACGCGCGGTGACGTGGCGGCGGTCCAGAACGCCTCGAAGCCGTGGCCCGATGACTTCAGGAACACCGCGGTTAGCGGCACCAGCACGATGAGTGACAGGTAGAACAGCGTGAAGCCGAGCGTCGGCGCGAAGCCGGGCAGGACACGTCGCCGTCCCAGGGAGAACAAAGCCATATCTAGTTTTTTTAGCCGCGTCGGCGGCAAAGAGAAATGCAACCACAGAGGCACAGAGGCACAGAGGGAGACCTGAACTCAGAGGTTTCTCTGTGCCTCTGTGCCTCTGTGGTTGCGTTTGAATTCGCTCAGCGTTTGATGCTCGCCATCACCTGGTCAAACGAACCGCCATCGGCAAAGTGCTGCTTGCTGACCTTGGCCCAGCCGCCCAGCGTCTGGTCCACCGTGAAGAGCTTGATGTTGGCGAAGCGCTGTGCGTGCTTCTTGAAGATGGCCGGGTCGCGCGGGCGGAAGTTGTTCTTGGCGATGATTTCCTGGCCTTCCGGGCTCCAGTGGAAGTCGAGGTAGGCCTTGGCCAGCGCGGCGCTGCCCTTCTTGGCCACGACCTTGTCGACGATGGCCACCGGTGCGTCGGTCTCGATGGAGATGCTGGGGTTGACCTGCTCGAACTGGCCCTTGCCGAACTCGTTCTCGATCAGCTCGACCTCGGCCTCGAAGGTGACAAGCACATCGCCGATGCCGCGCTGCGTGAAGGTCGTCGTTGCGCCGCGGCCGCCACCGTCCAGCACCGGCACATTGGTCAGCACCTTGGTCACCAGCTCCTTGGCCTGGGCCTCACTGCCGCCAGTGGCGATGACGCTGCCCCAGATGGCCAGATAGCTATAGCGGCCGTTGCCGGTGACCTTGGGGTTGGGGATGATGACCTGCACGCCAGGGCGGGCCAAGTCGCTCCAGTCCTTGATGCCCTTGGGGTTGCCCTTGCGCACGAGGAAGGTCATGGTCGACGAATAGGGCGCCGCGTTGTTGGGGAAGCGGCTGCGCCAGTCGGCGGGCGTGAGGCCGGCGCTGGCGAGCTGGTCCACGTCGGTGGCCTGGTTCATCGTCACGACGTCGGCCTCCAGGCCGCCGATGACGGCACCGATCTGCTTGCTGGAGCCGCCGTGGCTCTGGTTGACGGTCACGACCTGGCCCTTGGCCTTCTGTGCGGCCACGAAGGCCGGGTTGATCTGCTTGTAGAGCTCACGGGCGACGTCGTAGGAGACATTGAGCAGCGTCGCGTCGGCGGCAAAGGCGGGCAGGGCGGCCGTGGCGGCCATCAGCGCGACCAGGGCGCGGCGGGTGGGCAGGAAAGAGGGCATGACTGGGCCGTCGGGTGAACGAAAGCCGAGAGGGTGCCCAAAGTCTCTTATTCGCGGAAGGACAGTTTTCTTATTTCCTTATTCGTTCCAGGGCATTGAGTGGCGCGCTGCTTGCTAATCTCATGAGCATGCCGTTTGCCCTTGACCACCCCTCGACTGCCTCGCTGCTGCTGGAAAGCACGGGCGAAGGCATCTTTGGCATCGACATGGCCGGCTGCTGCACCTTCGTCAACCGTGCCGCCTGCGAGGCCCTGGGCTGGCGCACGGAACAGGTGCTGGGCCGAAACATGCACGAGCTGATCCACCACTCACGAGAAAGCGGTGCCCACTACCCCGAGTGCGACTGCCCGATCTTCAATGCCTTTCGCCGTGGCGAGCCCTGCCGCATCGACGACGAGGTGCTGTGGCGAGCCGACGGCAGCGCTTTCCCCGCCGAATATTCGAGCTATCCCGTCATCGAGGCCGGGGAGGTGCAGGGCGCCGTCGTCACCTTCGTCGACATCTCGGCGCGTCGCCAGGCCGAGGCGTTGCTGCGCGCCAGCCATGACGAGCTGGAGCAGCGCGTGGCCGGGCGCACCGCCGAGCTGCGCGAGCTGGCCCACCACCTGGAGGCCGTGCGCGAGACCGAGCGCAAGCGCATCGCCCGCGAGATCCATGATGAGCTCGGCTCGCTGCTCGTCGCGCTGAAGATGGACCTGGACTGGCTGGCCCGCCGCGTCGGCGATGCGGCACAACGCGAGCCCATGGTGGACAAGTGCCAGCGCATGGGCGGCCTGGTGGACACGGCGGTCGACTCGGTCGGCCGCATCATCACCGACCTGCGCCCCAGCATCCTCGACCACCAGGGCCTGTGGGCGGCGCTGGAGTGGCAGGCCCAGGAGTTCGAGCTGGCTGGCAGCGACGAACGCCAGGTCGACTTCAAGATGCATGTGGCCGCCGACGTGGCGCCGCCGGAAGGGGGCCTGGCCATCGCGGTTTTCCGCATCTTCCAGGAGGTGTTGTCCAACATCGCCCGGCATGCGCGGGCGCGGCACGTGGCCATTCGCCTCGACGTGGACGCGCCGCCGGGGCCGGTGCTCTACCTGCAGGTGCGCGACGACGGTGTGGGCGCCGCGCCCGAGGCACTCAACGATGCGCGCAGCTACGGCGTGCTGGGCATGCGGGAGCGGGCGGGGCACTTCGGCGGCCGAGTGGGCATCGAGAGTTTTCCCGGGCGGGGCACGACGGTGCGGTTGGTGATGCCGCTGGAGCAAGGATGAACAACGAACACGACCACAGAGGCACAGAGGCACTGAGGAAACAGGCAGAGAAAAGGACTTCTCTGTGCCTCTGTGCATCCGTGGTTGCATCTCCGGCCCTGGGTTGCGCGCCGCGCTGCGGATGGCAAACATGATCCGCGTCCTCATCTGCGATGACCACCTCATCGTCCGCCAGGGCATCAAGCAGGTGCTGGCTGAAGCCGAGGATGTGCAAGTGGTCGGTGAGGCCGCCAACGGGCCCGACGCCATCCAGCGGGTGCGCGCCGGCGGCGTCGATGTCGTGCTGCTGGACATCGCCATGCCCCAGCGCGACGGCCTGGACATCCTGAAGGCGCTGAAATCCGAGTTCCCGAAGCTGCCGGTGCTGATGCTGTCCACCTACCCGGACCGCCAGTACGCCGTGCGCAGCTTGAAGCTCGGCGCGGCCGGCTACCTGAACAAGAGCGCTGACAGCGAGCAGATGATCGACGCCGTGCGCAGCGTCGCCCGCGGCAAGCTCTTCATCACGCCCAGCGTGGCCGAGCAACTGGCCGGCGCCATCGGCGCGGGCGGGCCGGGTAGCCGGCAGGCGGACGACACGCAAGCCCTGCACGAACTTCTGTCCCACCGCGAATACCAGGTCTTCAAGCTGCTGGCCGCCGGCCGCAGCGTGGGCGAGATCGCCGAACAGCTGGTGCTCTCGCCCAATACCGTGTCCACCTATCGCGCCCGTGTGCTGGAAAAGATAGGCGTGCGCAATGACGTAGAGCTGGCGCTGTTTGCAGTGCGCATGGAGCAGGCGGGATAGGACCGCTTCCCGAGAAGTGAAACCACGTTTCGTTTTGCGCGGTACATTGCCGACCGCATGCATCACCGCGCCGGCCGGCGCACAGAAAGAACTTCATGAGCGCCACCCAGCAAATCGCCGAAGCCTTCACCGCCGCCCGCGCCGCCGGCCTTGCGATCGAAGCCTACCCCGGCACGCCGCCCGCGACGCTGGCCGAGGCCTATGCCATCCAGGCCGCCGCCATCGCCCGCTGGCCCGATGCGGTCAAGGGCTGGAAGGTCGCCCGTGTGAACCCGGCGTTCGCGGCGCAGTTTCCTGAAGAGCGCCTCATCGGGCCCGCCTTTGCCGCCAACGTCCACCACGTGGCGCAAGGTGTTGCCGTGCAATGCCCGGTCTTCGAAGGCGGCTTTGCGGCGGTCGAGGCCGAAGTCGTCATCGTCGTCGCCGCGGATTCACCGGCCGGCAAGAGCGACTGGACGGCCGACACCGTCGCCCCGCTGGTCAAGTCCATGCACATCGGCGTGGAGGTCGCCAGCAGCCCGCTCGCGACCCTGAACGACATCGGCCCGGGGGCCGTCATCTCCGACTTCGGCAACAACTGGGGCGTCGTCGTCGGTGCCGAGATCGCCAACTGGCGCGACCTGGAAACGATCGATGTGGAGACCTTCATCGATGGCCAGTCCGTCGGCACAGGCAAGGTCGCCATCAAGCCAGGGCCTCTCGGCGCGCTGGCCTTTACGCTGAACAAGCGGGCCCAGCAGGGCGAGATCCTGCGCGCCGGCGACGTCATCTCGACCGGCATGATCACCGGCGTGCACGACATCCGCATCGGCCAGCAGTCGCGGCACGTGTTCGCCGGCGTGGGCGAGGTGCAGGTGCAGATCACGAAGGCTACCGCCGGAGGCGCCTGAGGGCTGGTCCTGGCTGCCGGAAGGCATCGCCGGCAGACAAATGAAACAAATGCCTGTGGCGCCTGAAACCACCGGTTGACCGGTGGCGGGCACAGTGTGGCGCTGTTCATCCAGGAGATCCGTCATGCCTTCACAACCGTTTCGCGCCCGCCATGTGCTGGCCGCACTCGTCGTCGCTTGCGCCTTCACTTCGGGCCTGGCTCATGCAATGGATGCCGAGCAAGGCATCGAGCAGGCGCTCAACGCGGCGCTGCAGGACAAGCGCGGCATCACGCTCTATGTGAACGGGCAGGCGATCTCAGGCGCCGTGACGCGCATCGAGCCGGGCCGCTGGGTGGAACTGCGCAACCAGCAGCACGGCCGCATCCTCGTGCGGCTGGACCGAATCGACGGCATTGCGGCGCCCTGAGGGTGCCCGCGTTCAAGCCTTGCTCAGGCGCGCCGCCACCGCCGGCGGCAGCGGCATGAACTCGCGCACGTCCTGCGCGCAGCGGCAGGCGGCGGCGATCTTGGCGGCCCAGCGGTGGGCGGCTTCCCGGTCGGGCACCTCGACGATGGTGAAGCCGCCGATGAAGTCCCGGTGGGCCGGGTTGGGGCCTGCGGTGATGCGGCCGTCGGTCGCCGCGATGGTCGTGCTGGGCGGCTCCAGCAGCCCACCGCCGAAGATGAACACGCCGGCGTCGATGGCTTCCAGCACGGCTGCGGCGGCGGCTTTGCCGACGGCCGGGAAATCAGCTTCCGGGATGTGGCCCATGGCACCGTCGTTGAAGGAGATCAGGTATTGGGGCATTCAGCGCTCCTGGGTAGGCCGGCCGTTTTCGGCTGGGGCCTCTTACGACGAACGAGCTGGCGCTGGGTCGACAAGTTCGTGGTTCGTAGGTTGACGTGAGGGCACTGACCCCAACTGACGAGGAGGCTCTGATCGTGTTGGGGTTCGCAACGCCCACACCAACCGACGCCTCAATGTTTGACGTGAGAGGCGGTGCCCGGCTTGCCGGGGCAATGTCCCATCAACGCAGGGTTGGACGGCGCTCTGTCTACACGCCCAGATACCTGCCGGGTTTGTGGTTCAGTGTGAGGATGGCGCCGATGGCCACGGCGCCAACGACTGACTGCAGAACCCGAACGGGCGGCACGGTGAAAAGCGCTGCAAGCACAACCAGAACATCGACCGACATCTGAATCTTTCCTGCGCTCAGACCCTTGGTTTGCTGGAGCCACTGCGCCACGATATTGACGCCACCGACGCTCGCCTGATGACGTAGCAGGGCCAGGAGGCCGAATCCGACGAGAAAGCCACCAAGTACCGCGGCCACCCAAGGGTTCAGGAACTCGAAGCGGACCACCCTGGGTGCCAACGCCGTACAGGCGGAAACCAGCGAGACGGCAAGGAGGCTTTTGAGCGTGAACTCTCTGCCGAGGCGCTGCCAGGACAGCAGGAAGAACGGCAGGCTGAAGGCGAAGAAGCACAGCGCCAGACTGAGGCCGCTGATGTAGCTGGCGAGGAAGGCAACTCCCGCGACCCCTCCCGTCAGCAGGCCGGCATGTGCAAACATGGTGAGGCCCAAGGCGACGAACAATGAGCCCGCTATTAGTGCATGGCCGTCATCAAGCCAGGTGTGAACGGGCGGTTCTGTTGAAGTTCGATCCATGCCGGCAAGCAAGCACACTGCGTGCCGTCGCGGCAATCACCGGGTGTGGGTACTGAACCCCAACAGACGCGGAGGCGCTGATCGTGTTGGGGTTCGCTACGCTCACCCCAACCTACGAACTGCGGCGGCCTTGCCGACGCCAGGGAAGTCGGCGGCCGGGATGTGGCTCATGGCGCCTTCGTTGAAGGAGATCAGGTATTGGGTCATTCAGCGCTCCTGGGTTTGGCGAGCCGCTGCGGCTGCCGCCAGCACGAAGAACGGGGCGGCGCTGGGTCGACAAACTTGCAGGTTGGGGTGAAGGAACTGAACCCCAACGGATGCGATGTGTCTGCTCGTGTTGGGGTTCGCAACGCTCACCCCATTAACCTACCTAGATGCTTCAATGATGAAGGGGCTACGCGTCGTTCGCAGGCAGTACATCAACGTTCGCCCAGTTCCAGTTGACCGGCTGCGCTTGGAAATCGGGTAGGTTAGACGAGACGATGTTCCTCAACTCTGCTTCCATCGTTGAGATGTTCTTCTCAAGCAACTGCACGTCACTTGCAGTGAGGTCGAAGCGGAACTTTCCGCTTGCCACATTGAACTTTTGTGGAGAACTCAGTCGGACCTCAATGTCATAGCGGCCCGGCTTCCACCAGAACGCCTTGCGCCGTGCTTCGAGCAAAGAAAACAACTCCTTGCTCGCGAGCGTCTCAGCTACATACGTGTCGGGTTTGCTTTGCTTCAAGTAGTTGAAATGACCCACCAGCGCTTGGATCAATGGTCGATCACCTTCGTGATACCTGGGCTCTTGAAATCGAACGAACTTCTCCAGCAAAGACTGCGTTCCAACCTTAATGGCAATCGGCGATTGATCGCGACCAACGACTTGCTTGTTTCCGGCGGCATCAGTGATCTCGCTGAACGTTTCTCCCAGACCCGCCCAACGAAGTGCTCGGCTGTCTCCGTCCTGATGGCGGAGAACCATTTCCATTCCGTCGATTACGACGTCTTTGTTGTCGACCAAAATGGCCATCCGAAGATTGCAGATCGGTCCCAAGGAAGTGAAGCCTGCCTCGGCATATTGGTTTGGCACGATGCGCACAGTAGGACGCACAACTCTGCGATAGATCCAACTCGCAATCTGAGGTAACCACGCAGCGGCACCGATATACGCAGCGATCTCTTCTGGTTTCATGTCGCAAGCATAGAGGTTGGACACGCGTTCTGCCGCCAGCCGCTGCGACCCCAGGTTTTCCCTGGTAGTTCCAGCCCTACAAAAACTCGCCGCCCCCCACGATTCCGCGACGACGCACGTACTCCTAGAGTCGCTCCCATCCTGAGGAGCACTCGATGACCCACGATCCCTACGACGCTGACCGGCCCTTGTTGATGCATTGCGCCTGCGGCCAGCACGCCAGCGCTGCTGACCATGCTGCTGCCGAACTGCGCGCACGCAGTGAAACGGCCGACTTCGGGGCCGAGTCCGCCAGCTTCGTCGAAGCCACGCTCGTGAAGGCGCTGTTCCCGCAGGACGCGCTGCGCCGCCGCTTCCTGAGGGCTGTCGGTCGCAACACCGCAATGGCCGCCATCGGCAGCGTGCTGCCCATCGCCTCGTTGCAGGCCATGGCGCAGGGCGGTCAAGGCTCGCTGGAGAAGAAGGACCTGAAGATCGGCTTCATCCCTATCACCTGCGCCACGCCGCTGATCATGGCGCACCCGCTGGGCTTCTATGCCAAGCAGGGGCTGAACGTGGAGGTGGTGAAGACGGCGGGCTGGGCGTTGATCCGCGACAAGATGATCAACAAGGAATACGACGCCACGCACTTCCTGTCGCCGATGCCGCTGGCCATCAGCCTGGGCCTGGGCGCGCCGGCCACGGCGATGAACGTGGCCACCATCCAGAACACCAACGGCCAGGCGATCACGCTGGGTGTCAAGCACAAGGACAAGCGCGACCCGGCGACGTGGAAGGGCTTCAAGTTCGCGGTGCCCTTCGAGTATTCGATGCACAACTTCCTGCTGCGCTACTACGTGGCCGAAGCGGGGCTGGACCCGGACCGTGACATTCAGATCCGCGTGGTGCCGCCGCCGGAGATGGTGGCCAATCTGCGCGCCGGCAACATCGACGGTTTCCTTGGCCCGGACCCGTTCAACCAGCGCGCGGTGTACGAGGAGGTGGGCTTCATCCACATCCTCACCAAGGAGCTTTGGAACGGCCACCCCTGCTGCGCCTTCGGCACCAGCAGCGAGTTCATCCAGAAGAACCCCAACACCTTCATCGCGCTGTACCGCGCGGTGCTGACAGCTGCGGCGATGGCGCGCGAGGCCAAGAACCGCGAGCTGATCGCCAAGGTCATCGCGCCGCAGGCCTACCTGAACCAGCCGGAGACCGTCATCGCCCAGGTGCTGACGGGCAAGTTTGCCGACGGCCTGGGCAACGTCAAGGTCGTGCCCGACCGCGCGGACTTCGACCCGATGCCCTGGCAAAGCATGGCCGTGTGGATGCTGACGCAGATGAAGCGCTGGGGCTACCTGAAGGGTGATGTGAACTACAAGCAGGTCGCCGAGAAGGTGTTCCTGCTGACCGATGCGCGCAAGCAGATGAAGGCGCTCGACCAGGCCGTGCCGGAGGACAAGGCCGGCGGCTATCCGAAGTTCAAGGTGATGGGCAAGGAGTTCGATCCGGCCAAGCCGCAGGCCTACGTCGACAGCTTCGCAATCAAGCGCGCTTGATGGTCACGGCTTCAAAGGCAACCACAGAGACACAGAGGCACAGAGGAATTCCGAAGCCTTCTCTTGCTCTGTGTCTCCGTGCCTCTGTGGTTGCATTTTTCAATCGACATCGCCATGCATAGATCCCTGAACTTCCGCGCCGGCCTGCTGTCGCTGCTGCTGCTCGGCTGCCTGCTCGGCCTGTGGCATCTGACCACGCTGGGCGGTAGCCAGGCCGCGGCGCCGGCGGCCATGACGCCCGAGCAGGTCGAGTACGCCAAACTGATGGGGAAGCCGGTGGACGCCACGCCGGTGGCGGCCAAGAGCGGCTTCCCGACGCTGGCGCAGATGGGCCGCACGGTGGTGCACCACCTCTCCGAGCCGTTCTACGACCGGGGCCCCAACGACAAGGGCATCGGCCTGCAGCTGGCCTACTCGCTGGGCCGTGTGGGCGTCGGCTATCTGCTCGCGGCGCTGGTGGCCATCCCGCTGGGCTTCGTCATCGGCATGAGCCCGCTGATTTACAAGGCGCTGGACCCTTTCATCCAGGTGCTCAAGCCCATCTCGCCGCTGGCCTGGATGCCGCTGGCGCTCTACACGATCAAGGATTCGGCCGCGAGCGGCATCTTCGTCATCTTCATCTGCAGCCTGTGGCCGATGCTGATCAACACGGCCTTCGGCGTGGCCGGCGTGCGGCGCGAGTGGCTGAACGTAGCGCGCACGCTGGAGGTGAGCCCGCTGCGCCGCGCCTTCGAGGTCATCTTGCCGGCGGCGGCGCCCACCATCCTGACGGGCATGCGCATCAGCATGGGCATCGCGTGGCTGGTCATCGTCGCCGCCGAGATGCTGGTGGGCGGCACGGGCATCGGCTACTTCGTCTGGAACGAGTGGAACAACCTCAGCCTGCCCAACGTCATCTTCGCCATCCTCGTCATCGGCCTCGTCGGCATGGCGCTGGACCTGCTCTTCGCCCGCGCGCAGAAGGCGGTGACCTATGTCGATTGAACTCGTCCAAGTCCAGGGCCTGGCCAAGCGCTATGGCGATGCGACCGTCTTCGATCACGTCAACTTCACGCTGACCGAGGGCGAGTTCGTCTGCATCATCGGCCATAGCGGCTGCGGCAAGACGACCATCCTCAACGTGCTGGCCGGGCTGGAGCAGGCGAGCGAGGGCCACGTCTTCATGGCCAAGCGCGAGGTCAACGCGCCGGGGCTGGAGCGCGGCGTCGTGTTCCAGGGCCATGCGCTGATGCCGTGGCTCACCGTGCGCCAGAACATCGCCTTCGCTGTGCGCAGCAAGTGGCCGGCGTGGAAGCGCGCCGAGATCGATGCGCAGGTCGAGAAGTACGTTGCCCTTGTCGGCCTCACGCCGGCGCTCGACAAGAAGCCCAGCCAGCTCTCCGGCGGCATGAAGCAGCGCGTGGGCATCGCCCGCGCCTTCGCCATCGAGCCGCGCATGCTGTTGCTGGACGAGCCCTTCGGCGCGCTCGATGCGCTGACGCGCGGCACCATTCAGGACGAGCTGCTGAAGATCTGCGCCGCCACGCGCCAGACCGTCTTCATGATCACGCACGACGTGGACGAAGCCATCCTGCTCGCCGACCGCATCCTGCTGATGGCCAACGGCCCGCAGGCGCGCGTGGCCGAGATCGTCGTCAACACCATGACCCGCGATCGGCAACGCGCCACGCTGCACCACGACCCGCAGTTCTATCGCATCCGCAATCACCTCGTCGACTTCCTCGTCGAACGCAGCGCCACGCTGTCGCACGGCCGGGCGCCCGAGCAGCCACCAGAGGTCCGGCCCGGCCTGACGCAAACCGCCGAAGTCATTCCCCTCGATCCCTCCCTCACCACACTCAGGAGCCAAGCATGAGCCGCCTCGAAGTCACCGAAAAAATCATCGCCACCAAGGTTGCCAAAGGCATCAAGTGGGCCGACGTCGCTGCCGACATCGGCCTCAGCAAGGAATGGGTCACCGCCGGCTGCCTTGGCCAGATGACCTTCAACGACGAGCAGGCCGCCA
Organism: Pelomonas sp. Root1217; assembly: GCF_001425705.1. Lineage (GTDB taxonomy): Bacteria > Pseudomonadota > Gammaproteobacteria > Burkholderiales > Burkholderiaceae_C > Pelomonas. The sequence continues at coordinate 975,272 of NZ_LMDC01000001.1, forward strand.
AGCTGGCCAAGCTCTTCGACCTGACCGAGTGCGAGACGCAGTGGCTCAAGGTCGTGCCTTACAAAGGCAGCCTGCCGACCTCCGTGCCGACCGATCCGCTGATCTACCGCTTCTACGAGCTGATCAGCGTCTACGGCACGACCTTCAAGGAGCTGATCCACGAAGAGTTCGGCGACGGCATCATGAGCGCCATCGACTTCAAGATGGACCTGCAGCGCGAGCCCAACGCAGCCGGCGACCGCGTCAGCATCGTCATGAGCGGCAAGTTCCTGCCCTACAAGACGTATTGATCATGAAGCCGCCGCTGCCGCCGTTCACACACGAGAGTGCTATCCAGAAAGTACGCCTCGCTGAGGACGCCTGGAACAGCCGCGACCCGGACCGCGTCGTCGGCGTCTACACGGACGACACGGTCTGGCGTAACCGTGCCGAGTTCCCCGTTGGCCGCGAGCAGGTGCATGCGCTGCTCACCCGCAAGTGGGCGCGCGAGCTGGACTACCGGCTCATCAAGGAGCTGTGGGCCTTCGGCGGCAACCGCATCGCCGTGCGCTTTGCCTACGAGTGGCACGACGACTCCGGCCACTGGTACCGCAGCTATGGCAACGAGAACTGGGAGTTCACCGACGAGGGGCTGATGCGGCGGCGCTTTGCCAGCATCAACGATTTACCCATCGCCGAATCGGCGCGGCTGTTCTTCTGGCCGCTGGGCCGGCGGCCGGATGACCACCCCAGCCTGAGTGACCTGGGGCTCTAGGCGCGAACGGCCAGCATCACTGCATACGCCTTGAATACGGCCGTTGCCGGCTGGCCCGCCGCCAGTCCCAAGCCGTCGACCGCGTCATTGGTGACGCTCGCCGTGACGACCGTGCCGCCCGGCAGCGTGAGCCCGATCAGCGACGACACCGCACCGCGCTCCACGCGCGACACGGCGCCGGTCAGCTGGTTGCGGGCGGACAGCTTGTAGCCGCCGAAGTCGGTGACTAGCACCACCTCGCTGGACTTCACGAGGGCGAGGGCCTCCTTGCCCGTCTGCACCTGCAGCTCCTGCGCGGCCTCGGTCGTCAATGAGGCGGTGACATGCTGGCCGCCGTCCAGCGCGACGCGCACCGTCGTTGTCGACGGGCCGGGGTTCACGCCCGCGATGCGGCCGAAGAACTGATTGCGGGCGGTGGTTTTCATGCTCATCCTTTTCAGCAGCGCGTCAAGCGCCGGTTGCGTGGCCAGCCAGGCGGCCTGTTCGTGCAGGAAGGCGGTGTGCCGGGCCTGCAGCTCGCGCCAGGCGACGAGCAGCGCCTCGCCCTCGGCCGTCAGTCGCGTGCCGCCGCCGCCGGCGCCGCCGGTGGCCTTGTCGACCAGCGGCGCATGCGTCAACGCCATCGCCGCGTCCAGCACCAGCCAGGCGCCCTTGTAGCTGTAGCCGGCAGCGCGCGCGGCCTTTTGCAGCGAGCCGGTCAGGGCCAGTGCGGCCAGCAGGTCGAAGAAGCGGCCATCGAGCCGGCCGGCAAGGCGCAGCTGGCCCTGCAGCAGCGGGTGGTCGTGGGCCGTCATGCCAGGCGTTCCCGCAGGTCGTCGCGGCCGGCGATCAGGCGTTCGGTCACGCGGCCGCCGTCGAACAGGTAGACCTCCTCGGCCAGCGCGACCACGTCGTCGGCATCGTGGCTGACGATCACTGCCGGGATGCCCCATTGCGCGCGCACCCGCTTCAGCTCCTGGCGCAGTTCGCGTCGCAGCGCGCTGTGCAGCGCGGCGAAGGGCTCATCCAGCAGCAGCACCTGCGGGTTGCAGGCCAGCGCGCGCGCCAGCGCCACGCGCTGCTGCTGGCCGCCGGAGAGCGTGCTTGGCTTGCTGCGCGCCAGAGCCGCGAGGCCGAAGGATTCGATCAGCTCGTCCACTCGCGCCGCATCTTCGGCCTTCAGCCGCTTGCGCCAACTCGTCAGCCCGAAGGCGATGTTGTCGCGCACGTTGAGGTGGGGGAAGAGGGCGTAGTGCTGGAAGAGGTAGCCCACGCCGCGCGCCTCGGGCGGCAGGTTGATGCCGGCGGCGGTGTCCAGCAGTGTGCGGCCGTTCAACAGCACGCGGCCAGCCTGCACGGGCAGCAGGCCGGCCATCGCCTGCAGCGTCAGTGACTTGCCGGCGCCCGACGGGCCGTAGAGGGCGACGAAGGGCGCATCGGTCGCGAAGGCGATGTCGAGGTCGAAGCGGCGCCGGGCGTCGCTGACCGAGAGTTGCAGGCGAACGTCGATCAAGGCTTGCCGAAACCGTACTTGGCGAGGATGGCCTGCGCATCGGCCCCGCCGAGGAAGGCGACGAACTCTCGCGCCAACGCAGGCTGCCGGCTGCCCGCTACGACGGCTGCCGGGTAGGTGATGGGCGCGTGGCCGCCTACCGCCGCGACCACGCGCAGCTTGTCCTTGGCGATCTCGGCGTCCGTGCGGTAGACGAAACCGGCGTCCACCTCGCCGCGCGCGACGTAGTCCAGCACCTGGCGCACGTTGTCGGCGAAGACAAGCTTGGGGCCCACCGCCGACCAGAGTTGTGCGGCCGCCAGCGCCTGCTGCGTGTATCTGCCCACGGGGACGGAGGCCACCTTGCCAACGGCGATGCGTTTCACGGCGGGCAAGGCCAGGTCGGCCGCGCGCTTGACGGGGCTGTCCGGCGGCGCCACCAGGACCAGGGTGTTGCTCGCGAAATCGCGGCGGGTGCCGACGGTGATGAGCTGTTGGTCGGCACTGCGGTTCATCGTCTCCTGGTCGGCGCTGGCGAAGACGTCCACCGGCGCGCCCTGGGCGATCTGCTGCAGCAGCACGCCGGAGGCGGCGAAGTTGAAGCGCAGCGTCGCGCCGGGCTTGGCCGCCTCGAAGCGCGGGCCGATCTCCTTGAAAGCGTCGGTCAGGCTGGCGGCGGCGGACACGGTCAGTTGCTGGGCATGAGCCAGCAAGGGCAGGGCCAGGCAGAGAACGGACAGCAGGCGTTTCATGACGGCGAGCGTTGCAGATAGCGGTTGGACAGCACGAGGATGGCGACCGAGAAGGCCGACACGATGAGGGCGAGCATCAGCGCCAGGTCGTCGCGCCCGGCCTGCACGGCGTCGTAGATGGCCATGGAGGCGGTCTGGGTCTGGCCCGGGATGGAGCCGGCCACCATCAGCGAGGCGCCAAACTCGCCCATCGCGCGGGCGAAGGCCAGCAGCGTGCCGGCGAGGATGCCAGGCCAGGCCAGCGGCAGCGTCACGCGCAGGAAGGTGCTCCAGCCCGACTGGCGCAGCGTGCGCGCGGCGGCTTCAAGGTTGCGGTCGACCTGGGCGAAGGCGCTGCTGGCACCCTTGAGCACCAGCGGCAGGGCCACCAGCGTCGAGGCGATGACGGCGCCATGCCAGTTGAAGATGATGGTGTAGTCGAAGTGGTCGCGCAGCCAGCCACCAAGCGCGCTGCGCCGACCCATCAGCACAAGGATGCCGTAGCCCAGCACGGTCGGCGGCAGGACCAGCGGCAGCATGCAGATGGCCTCCAGCAGGCCTCGGCCCGGGAGCCTGGTGCGGGCGAACACCCAGCCCAGGGCCAGACCCAGCACCAGGGCCAGCGCCGTTGCGACGAGGGCCACGCGCAGCGTCAGTGCCAGCGGCGCGGCGTCAAACTGGCTCCAGAGGTCGGTCGGCATGGTGGCGTAATGTAATCAACTACATCACGAATTGCCGACCGAAGCGTGGACTGGCCACGGCGCACTATGCTGTCGAGCAACATCATGGAACTGTTGATCGATCTCTTTGCCCGCTACGGCCTGCTTGCCGTGGCCGTCGCTGTGCTGCTGCACCAGCTCGGCGCGCCGCTGCCGTCCACACCCTTGCTGCTGTTGCTGGGCGCGGAGTCAGCGGCACGCGAGGGTTTCGCGTTGCGTGCCTTCACCGCCATCACGCTGGCCGCGATGGTGGCCAATGTGCTTTGGTTCTGGGCTGGCCGGCGCTTGGGGCGGCGTGTGCTGGCGGCGCTGTGCCGCATTTCCATCTCCCCGGACAGCTGCGTGCGCCAGAACGAGATCAGCTTCGCCCGCCGTGGTGTGCTGACCCTGCTCATCGCCAAGTTCGTGCCGGGGCTGTCCATGCTCGCGCCACCGCTGGCGGGTGCCTTGGGCATGACAGCGGGGCGCTTCCTGACCTGGAACCTGCTCGGCTCGGCGCTCTGGGCGGCCGCCGGCCTGGCAGCCGGCCGTGTCTTTCATGCGCAGATCGATGCCGTGCTGCGCGAGCTGAGCCAGTTGGGCGGCGCTGCCCTGGCCCTCGGCGCAGTGATCGTCGGCGGCTATCTCGGCTGGCGGTTGTGGCGGCGCGCCGCAGTCCGGCGAGAGCTGAGCCGTCTCGAGCGCCTCGGCCCCGACGACGTGTTGGCGTTGATGCAGCAGGGCAGCAATGTCGTTTTCGTCGATGTGCGTGGTGCACCGCTGGGCGGCCGCATTCCCGGCGCGCGCCACCTCGACCTCGGCGCCCTGGGCGACGCCGCCCTGGCGGGCTGGCCGCTGGAGGCGGAGTTCATCACCTATTGCGCCTGTCCCAACGATGTGTCCGCCGCGCGCGCCGCGCAGTGGTTGAAGGCCAGGGGTCATCAGGCCCGTGTGCTGCGCGGCGGCATCGACGCCTGGGCGCAGGCCGGCCTTGCCCTCGAAGCGGGATGAATCCACGTTCGGCCAAGGTTGGACTGCGCGAGTTGAATCTAGTGTTTACCCTATAATCGGGTTTACCCTAGATCAACGAGAGGGCCACGAGCCCAAACCACCATGAGCCTGATCCAAAACTTGCTGCAATCTCTGCGCACCGCACTGACCGTTGACACCGTCTCCGACATCGAAGAGCGCTATCTGTCCAGCGCCATTGACCACGCCGACCTCGAGCGCCGCATTGCAACCCAATCGCGTGCCTCCATGTCCATGGCGCCGATGAACATCGGTCGCTGAGCCAAGCCGGCTCGCAAAAACGGCCCCGTCAGGGGCCGTTGTCGTTTCCGGGCTGCGCTTACTGGATCAGGCCGTTCTTCAGCGCGTAATAGGTCAGGTCGCTGTTGGTCTCAAGCTTGATCTTCTCCAGCACCCGGGTGCGGTAGGTGCTGACGGTCTTGACGCTGAGGAACATGGCCTTGGCCATGTCGCCCACCGTCTCACCCTTGGCCAGGCGCAGGAAGACCTGCAGCTCACGCTCCGACAGCGATTCGTGCAGTGGCCGGTCGGAGCCGCCGCCGGCGACACCGTCGGCCAGCAACTCGGCCACGGCCGGGCTGATGTAACGCCGGCCGCGCGCGACGGTGCGGATGGCGTTGGCGATTTCCTCCGGATCGCATTCCTTGTTCAGGTAGCCGCTGGCGCCCTGGCGCAGCAGCGCCGTGGCGTAATGCGTCTCAGGGAAGCCACTGAGGATGAGGATGGGCAACTCGGGGAAGCGGGTCTTGATGGCCGACAAGGCATCCACGCCGCTCTGTCCGGGCATGGAGATGTCCATCAACAGGACATCGACCTCGCCGGTACGTGCCAGCTCCAGCGCGTCGCGGCCGTTGCCGGCCTCGCCCGTCACACGCAGGTCGACGTTTTCGCCGAGGAACTGACGCAGGCCGGACCGCACGATGGCGTGGTCGTCAACGATGCCAATGCGAATCATGTTGCGCTCCGAATCAGTTGTGATAACGAGTAAAGCGTAGCGAGGGCAAACGGCGTGCGCGATCAGCGCTGTCCTACAAGGGGTATAGGCCGGCCGCTTGTCCTACGGGTCCACGCGGATGTGGCCGGTAGCCGGTGTCATCGGTTTTTTGCAAAGTCGCCTCAGGTCTCCGAGACCATGGAGCGAGTGATGAAAACCCTGGCCGACGCCTTGGCCCGCCTTCTTCCGCCGCTGTGGCTGGTCATCGCCCTCAGCGCCGCGCTGGGCGCCGCCCTGCTCGTGGCTTTTGTCGACCTCCTTCAACAGAACGTTCGCCGTGGCGAGGAAATGCGCCATTGGCAACGAGTCGGCGTTGTCCGACACCCGATAGGCGCCGTGGCTGCCGCCGCGCCGCAGGCGCAGCCGCCACAGTCGGCCACATCGTTTTCCCAACACCTTCAGCGATGAAGAAAGGACACATGATGAACCGCATGACCACCCTCCGCGCGCCGCTGATTGGCGCTCTCGCCCTCGTCGCCGCCCTGGCGGGCTGCAGCAAGCAGAACGACGAACGCACCGCGGGCCAGAAGCTCGACGGCGCAATCGCCGACGCCAAGCAGGCCGGCAACGAGGCCAAGACCGATGCCCGTCAGGCCATGGACAAGGCTGAGACCCAGCTGAAGGACGCGACTGCGACGGCTTCGGAAGCCGCCACGGACGCGACCATCGTCACCAAGATCAACGCTGCGCTGATGGCCGATGACAGACTCAAGGCCACCAAGATCGACGTGCGCGCCGAGGACGGCCGCGTCACGCTGATCGGTACCGCCCCCGACGCCGGCTCGCAAGCGCGCGCAACGACGCTGGCCTCCGCCGTGAACGGTGTCCGCTCAGTGGACAACCAGCTCGTGGTGGCGCGCAATGGCTGACAAGCAAGGCCGTTTGCAGCTGGATGAGGCCGGCCTGGAGGCGGCGCGCGGTCATCTCGATGACGGCGCGGTCACGCCGGCCTACGGGCCGTGGCGTGACGACATCGTCAACCTCCTCAACGGCGCTCTGGCCACCGAGCTGATCTGCGTGCTGCGCTACCGCCGACACCACTTCATGGCCACGGGGCTGGAGTCGCCCAGCATTGCCGCGGAATTCCTTGTCCATGCCGATGCCGAACTCGGCCATGCCGACCGGCTGGCCGAACGCATCGTGCAGCTGGGCGGCGAACCCGACTTCAACCCGGTGGGCCTGCCCGAGCGCAGCCACGCGGACTACGACGCGGTCAACGACCTCAAGGCCATGATCAGATCCAACCTCATCGCCGAGCGAGTGGCCGTCGAAAGTTACCGCCAGATGATCCACCTGGTCGGCGACAAGGATTCCACGACCCGGCGCCTGCTGGAGGACATCCTGGCCGATGAGGAAGAGCATGCCGACGAGTTGAAGGACTGGATGGCACGTGCCTGAACCGGAGTTATCCATGCCTGTGTTGCGCGCGTTTCTCGTCGAGAACAGCCCGGTGATCCGCGAGAACCTGGCGGGCACGCTTGAGGAGATGGCCAACGTCGAAGTCATCGGCAGCGCCGGCGATGAGGAGTCGGCCGTGCATTGGATGAGCCGTGAGGCCGCCCAGAAGGCCGATGTGGTCATCGTCGATATCTTCTTGAACTCCGGCAACGGTCTGGGCGTGCTGCGTGCAGCTCAGCGTCTGGGCATGGCGGCGCGCCGCATCGTGCTGACCAATTACGCGACCGACGACATGCGCCGCCGGTGCGCCACACTGGGTGCAGAGCGCGTGTTCGACAAATGCCGCCAGCTTGATGAGCTGATCAACTATTGCGCCGATCTGGCCGCCGGGCGATCTCCGCAGATGGCGTAGTCAACCGAGAGTCGATGACAGCGGGCGCCGAGGCGCCCGTTTTGCTGTTCACCAGGTCGCCGAATAGCTGAGCATGATGCGGCGTGCCTGCGGGCGCAACGTCAGCCGGCTTTGTGAACTCAGCTGGTACGAGAACGCGCCGCGCAAGCCGGTCAAGCCTTGTCCCTTTGGGCGTTCGAAAGCCACGCGCGATGCCCAGCCGCTGTCCCGCTGCCAGAGCGGTGTTTCCACACCGCCACTCAACCTGTTGTTGAAGTTGTAGCTGACGCCAGCCCACAGGGCCTCGCGCACGGCGGCTTGCGGCCCGAGCTGAGCGGGTGAGCGAAGTTGCTGTTCGAGCCCCAGCTGATAGCGCCAGCGCGAGCGTTCGCGCTGGCGACTGAGCCATTGCGGGTCGCGCCAGTTCAGCTCAGGGTCCGATGCGTATTGCGGCGTCGCTTGGCCCGCCAGACCGATGCCAGCGGCCACACCACTGGCACTTTGGGCATGAACGCCCTGCGCCAGACACAGGCCGAGCAGCGAGCAGAGCAGGTGGAGCTTCATGGCGCAGCACTTCAAGGTTTGATGAGTCGGATGATGGGTGGCGTGCGCCGGCGGCCGTGTCGGCCTGCGGCAGTAGCAGCTATCGGACAACGGGAAGCCCGCATGCACGCGCCGATGCAGTGGCGCGCGGTCCTACAGCCTGCGACTGCACTCGCTGACGGGTGGGGCCACGGCCGCCAGCCAGACTTGCAGCGTGAGGCCCACCGGGCCTGTCAGGAGATCGCCATGAAACCCGTCACAAGCCCCCACGCCGACGACTGGCGCGCCCGTCTGCCGCCTTATGGTGAGTCCACCGATCCTGTCGTCGCACCGCCCACACGCCGCTTGCGCGACGAAGAGAGACCCCGCAGGCGGTCTAGTGCTGGCGCCTGGCTCCTCGCGCTGGGCCTGGGCGCCGCCATCACGGCGGTCACCGTTGCCACCTTGCAAGACTCCCGCACCCCGGGCACCCAGCTTGATGACGCGATTGCGAGCGTGCGCGACTTCGGCCATCGCATCGGTCAAACGGTGACGGATTCGCAGAACGCGGCCGTCGAGGCCTCGCGCAGCGCCGTCGATGGCGTTGGCACGGCCATCGATGACACGGGCATCAGCCTCAAGGTCAAGACGGCGCTTGCTGCCGACCCGGCCCTCAGCGCGCCGCGCATCGAGGTGACGACGACGGGTGGCATCGTGCGTCTGGAAGGCCCGGCCCCCGATGCGGCCGCCAAGGAACGCGCCACGGTGCTGGCCGGAGCCCCGCAGGGCGTGCGCGGTGTGGACAACCGCCTGACCCTGCCGCAAGCGGGGCGCGTGGTTGCGGTGGCGGACGGCATTCCCGCCGGGGCAAGTGCCGCGCGCTGAACTTTTCCTCTGACACTAAAAAAACCGCCGGCTCTTCAGCCGGCGGTTTTCGTCATGCCACCGCTGCGGTATCGCAGCAGTGGCGCTTCGTCACTGGAAGTAGCGTGCCTTGGCGCTGGCCTGGCAGCTGTCCTTGGCGTCGCCTGACAGCGAATCGCAGCGTTCGTTGGCGACCTTGTAGTCGGCCTTCAGCTTGGTCTCCAGTGCATCGGCCTGCGCGGTCGCGACCTTCTTGTTGGCCTTCAGGTCGGCCTTGGCCTTGTCATGCTCGGCCTTGGCTTCGGCGACGCAGACGTCCTTGGCATTGCCGGACTTGTCGTCGCACATTTCCTTGGCCAGCTTGTAGCGCGCCTCGTAGCGGGACTCAAGATAGTCGTTGTGATCCTTGACCGTGCCGGTGTACTGGTATTCGAGGTTGGCCAGGGCGACCTTTTCATGCGCCTTGGCGCGCTCGACGCACACATCCTTGGCATTGCCCGCCAGTGAGCTGCACTTGTCGCGCTCAGCCTTGAACATGGCCTTGACCTCATCCTTGGCCTGCGAATAGACCGGCTTGGTCAGATTGGCCGAAGCCGCGCCGGCAAGGCCGACCAGTGCGAGAGCACACAAAAGGCGGGAGGTGCGGATTTGCTTCGTCATGGGGATCTCCTTTGACTTGATAGGTGGCAGCGTCATGCCCTCAACAGGGCAGGTGCCACGCCGCTGAGCTTATGAATCCGCCCGTGCCGGCCGTGTCGGCGTCGCGGCTCTGTAAAGGTCGGACGAGGCCGCGTGGGCGAAGCCCAAGTGAAGCGTGAAGGCAGGCGCCCCGTTTGACGATGTGCTGTGCAATGTGGCCAAGGCAAGCGCCATCGCCGACGTGGCAGCATTGCGGGCCAGGGCCACCCGCTCAATCTTCCCCAACTCCATGATCTCCATGAAACGAATCGGACTCGCGCTTGATGTTCTTCATGGTGGCGACCTCGTTCAAGCAACCGGTGGGCGAGAAGCCGCAGAAGGAACTGCCCGTCACGCTGCCGGCGGCGCAGATGAGCCTGGACCGCGTGGGCGCCGGTGCGCCGCCGCTGACCATTGGCGTGGACAAGCAGGGCAAGCTGTATGTCGACGGCAGCCGGGTGTCGGTGCAGGAACTGCACGACCACCTCAAGCGGGAGGCGGCCAGCCGCCCCGGCCGGCCGATCCGCATCGACGGCGATGAGATGGCGCGCTACCAGGACATCGTCCACGTGCTGGATCTGTGCCAGTTCGAGGGCTTCACCAAGATCTCGATGCACACGCGCCAATGAGCTGGGAACCCCGCCGTTCTCCGCTGGGGTTCGTCGCCTTGCAGGTCATGCGCCGGCCCTACCTGTCGGTTTCCGCGGCTGCGCATGCTGCGTTGCTGGCGCTGCTCTACTACTTCGGCAGCTACCAGTTGGCGCTGCGCGAGCAGGAGGCCGAGGTGGCTTCCAGCCTGCGCGCCACCAGCCAGGCGAGCGCAGCCAAGCGCCTGCAGGATCTGCAGACCATCAAGCAATTGCTGGAGAAATCGGCTGACCGCGTCGAGAGCCAGCCTGCTCAAGCCCCGGCGGCGGCGCAGACGCCCGAGGCCATGGTGAAGCAGGCGCGGGAGGTGGCCAGGGAGATCGACGCGCTCGACAAGGACATCCAGGCCGAGGAACTGGCTGAGCTGACCGGGCTGCCCAAACCGCCGCCCCCGGCTCCGGCGCAGCAGGCGCCCGGCGCGGAAAAGACCGCGGCAAGCGACAGAGCCACCCTCAAGGTCGAGGGCGCGCCGGACAAGCCAACGCCGCAGGCCAAGGCCAAAGCCAACGACGAGCTGGCGGATGGGGACAAGTCGGGCGCAGGCAAGCGCAGCGGCGACGCGCCGGCTCCCATCACGCAGGAGATGGCGGCCAGCGAGATTGCCGCGCTCGAAGCCAAGGCCAGGGCTACGCTGGCCAAGCGCCAGCAGCGCCTGGAGGCCAAGGCGAACGGTGTGCAGGTCCAAGCGGGCAAGGCTGGCTCGGGCAGGGAGGGCGCTGGCGGCGGCTCGGCATCGTCGCCCACCAAGGGCCGCGAGCCGGGTGGGTCGGTGCTGGCGGAGATCACCGATTTCATTGGTACCGACGAGCGCATCGAGCGCGCGACGGCGTCGAAGAAATACACCGACTCCGGCTTCTTCGACCGGGGCCAGGCGCGAATCCCGCCCGTCGACGCCTCGGGCATCGTGCATGGGCGCGGCCGCATGGTGGGTGCGGGCGGCGAGTACGCCAACCGCATGTACCTGAACAGCTGGTACTTCATCGGCCCCTTTCCCGGCCGCCACGGTGCTGACCTGTTCGACAACCCCTCCTACCCACCCGAGAAGGCGGTGCTGCTGGACGCGGTGTACTACGGCAAGGACAAGCGCCTGCTCAAGTGGCGCTACGTGACTGCGCAACGCTATCCGCTGGAGCCGCCCGACCAGGCCGAGGATTCGGTCTACTACGGCTACACCGAGGTCTTCGTCGACGAGGCCAGCGACCTGACCGCATGGATAGGCGCCGATGACGATGTGCAGCTCTATCTGAACGACCGCATGGTGTGGAAGGGCGGCAACGTCAACAAGGCGACCTACTTCGACGCCATCTTCAACGGCGGCCCGAGCTATCTGCGCGACTACAACCGTACCGAGGGCCAGCGCGTGCTGCACTTCAACAAGGGCCGCAACAGGCTCTTTTTCAAGCTTTCCAATGGGCCCAACAGGGCGTTCCTGTCCCTGGTGCTCACGCGTGCGCAATCGCGTTGACAGCGGCTGCTCAGCTCGCCGACAGCGTCTTCTTCAATTGTTTTGGTCTTGCCACCCCGCCTACCAGGAGTCGATCGATGAAATGCTTTCTCTGGCTCACATGCCTCGCCGCCATGGCTTGCGGAGTGGTCACCGACGCCCTGGCCGGACCGCCCAAGAAGCTCCTCGTCGTCACGACGACGATGGGCTTTCGCCACAGCTCCATCGAGACGGCGGAACGCGTGCTGGCGTCGCTCGGCCAGTCGTCAGGTTCGTTCGACGTGGAACTGGCGGCCGTCACGCCCGTCGAAGGCACCCCTGCGGCGGCCTACGCCGAGCAGGTCAGGGCTGTGCTGGAGCGCAAGCTGAATCCTGCGGCGTTGAAGCGCTATGACGGCATCGTCTTCGCCAGCACCACGGGTGAGCTGCCGTTGCCCGACAAGGCCGCCTTCATCCAGTGGATCAGAAACGGCGGTGCCTTCATCGGCATCCACAGTGCCACCGACACCCTGCATGCCTATCGGCCCTACATCGACATGCTGGGTGGCGAGTTCGACTACCACCGCGAGCAGGTCAGCATCGAGGCCCTCAACCGCGACGCCTCGCACCCGGCGAACCGTCATCTCCCCGCCGCGTGGACTCTTGACGGCAAGCTGGAGGAAATCTACGTCTTCAAAAACTATGACCCCGGCGTGCACGAGTTGCTGGTGCTGGATCGGCATCCGAACACCCACGCGCCCGGGCATTTTCCGATTTCCTGGTGCCGGGACTTCGACAAGGGCAGGGTGTTCTACACGGCGCTGGGCCACAACGAGCATGTGTGGCTCATGCCAGCTTTCCAAAGTCACGTTCTGGGCGGCATCGAGTGGGCGCTGGGACTCAAGTAGTCGTATAAATCAGATCTGGTGGCGCAAGCCAGTTCTCATACCTACTACCGGAGGCGGTCATGAAAGCTGCGGCAGACTGGAAGATTGGGACCCGTCTGACAGCGGGATTTGCGATGGTCATCTTGCTGTTGGTCGCACTGGCCGTCATCGGCGTGACGAAGATCAACGCGGTCAATGCCAGCACCGAAATCATCCTGCACGACCGCTTCGTCAAGGTCTCGCTGGCTCACGTTGTCGAGAACGAGGTGAATGCGCAGCTGCGAGCCCTCAGGACGGCGTTGATCGCCTCCGACAAGGGAGTGGTCGACAAGGAGCTGGCCAAGATCGAAGCCTCCGTGCCCGTGGTGAACGACGCCATCCAGAAGCTGACGGCCACCGTGCACAGCGAGCGGGGCCGAGCAGCCCTGCAGGCTCTGGTTGACGGCCGGGCGAAATTCAAGGAGCACCAGACGCCTCTGATTGAAATGATCAAGGCCGGAAAGGTCGAGGAGGGGCGCACTGAACTCATCACTGGCATCCTGCCGGCACAAGGCGTCTACCTGCATGCGGTCGAGGAGTTCGCCAAGTCCCAGACCGAGAGCATGGAGCAGTTCGGCGCCGAGGCCAAGGAAACCGCCACTGCAGCAAAGTTCCTCATGATCCTGCTGTCGGCGATCGCCGTGGTCCTTGCAACCCTGATTGCCGTCTTGCTGACCCGCTCGATCACGAGGCCGATCGCCCAGGCGCTGCACCTCGCCGAGACGGTCGCGTCCGGCGACCTGACCTCGGAAATCAAGGCGCATGGCCGCGACGAAACGGGCCAACTGCTGTTGGCGCTGCAGTCGATGAACCAGAGCCTGGTGCGCATCGTGGACCAGGTGCGCCTGAGCAGCGATTCGATTGCGACGGGTTCGCAACAAATCGCTACCGGTAGCGCGGATCTGTCGCAGCGCACTGAAGAGCAGGCCTCCAATCTGGAGGAAACCGCCTCATCGATGGAGGAGCTTACGGCCACCGTTCAGCGCAGCGCCGCGTCCGCGCGTGAGGCTGCTGCGCTGGCCGGCGCTGCCAGCAAGGTGGCGACGCGCGGCGGCGCGGTGGTTTCGGAGGTGGTCACGACCATGGGCAACATCAGCGCGAGCTCGCGCAAGATTGCCGACATCACCGGCGTGATCGACGGCATCGCCTTCCAGACGAATATCCTGGCTCTGAATGCTGCTGTCGAGGCGGCGCGAGCGGGCGAGCATGGCCGTGGATTCGCGGTGGTTGCAGGTGAGGTGCGCACGCTGGCACAGCGCGCCGCCACCGCAGCCAAGGAAATCAAGGTGTTGATCGGCGAGAGCGTGGAGCGGGTGGATGCCGGCGTGCGGCTTGTCGAAGGTGCAGGCGTGACGATGGAAGAGATCGTGGGCAACGTCCGGCAGGTCGCGACACTGATTGCAGAGATCGGCTCCGCCGCGGACCAGCAGAGCGTTGGCATCGGCGAGGTCAGCAGCGCCGTGAACCAGCTGGATCAGGTGACCCAGCAGAACGCGGCGCTGGTGGAGGAATCGGCGGCTGCCGCGGACAGCCTGAGCCAGCAGGCGCGGCGCCTGACCGAAGTGGTTGGCGTGTTCAAGCTGGGCACTGGGCAATGAGCGCGTAACGGCTGAGGATCGGCAAGCGGGCCGGTTGGCGACCGCTCGGGTGCGTGACCCGCACCTGCAGCGGCATGCTCGCAGCCCTACCTCTTCCGGTTGCCGCTGCTGAGGTCACTTGCCGGTTGCCCAGCCTTGCCTTGCTGCTCCAGCGTGGCTTTGATGAAGGGTTGCGCGGCCTCCAGGGCGTAGCTGAGTTCCACCTTTTGCATCACGCTTCCCTTGTCGACCGTCCACTCCTTGAAGGGCGCGTCGGGCACGGGATCGCGGCGCATCTCGGCGAGGATGTCGCCACGGGTCACGCCTGCTTCCAGGCGGCCCTGCCACTGCTTGGCCCACCGGGCCATGGGCTCGTCGCGCACGTTCTGTACCAGCGAAACAAGTGTCTGGTGTGCCTCGTCTGCATTGCCAGCATAGGCGTAGGCCAGCGCTGCGGAGCGGGCGAGCGCGTCGACTTCGCGTGCGGTCTGCCAGGCCGAGATGACACCCTCCAGCGCTGCGCTGTCCGGGGCATCCGTGGCGGCCACCTCGGTCTTGAAGGCGGCCAAGGCAGCTTCCGGCGATTGCGGGTTCAAGCCGCGGGCGCGTTGCAGATGGCCCTGGGCGGCCTGGAGATAGGCGCGCCTGGCATCGCCCTCGTTGCGCTCGGCCAGGCGCAGGTTCGCCATGCCCAGCAGATAGCGTGCCTCGAAATTGGCGTCATCCCCTCGCAGCACGGCGTTCAGCGCCGGCAAGGCCTCCTGCGGGTTCCCCCATTCGATCTGCGCCCGGCTCAAGGTGAGGCGGGCCAGGTCGTCGTTCGGGAACTGCGCCGCCAGGCCGGCGACCTTCTTCAACAGTGCCTCCCCGGCTGGCCGGCTCGGGCAGGCCTTCAAGGCGGCATCCGCCAGCACGAATTCGCCCGCCGCGCGGGGCAGTGCATGGAACCTCAGCTGCGCAGCCGGAAGGGACGGTTGTGCCACCCGCAGGGCCTGCATGCCACTCAGGCCATACCGCCACATCACCGTGCTGATCTCGGATGCCTTGACACCGTAGGCCCGTTCGAAGGCTGTCGTCGGGGAGGCGCCGCGGTCGACGAGCCCGAGATAGCGGTTCAGGCGCTTGCGCCTGTCGTCCGACGACAGCATGTAGTGCGTCAGCAGCCACGACTTCGCCTCGAACTCCAGGCGCACGCCCGCGTCGCCAGCGTAGTTGTGGGCGTTGGCGAGCCTGTGTTGCAGGACGTCGTCGTATTCGAGGCTGTACCTTCGGCCGTCATCGATGAACTTCAGGTAGCTGCCGATGGCTTTCGGTGTGCGACCCACCACCATCTGCTTTTCCGAGAACCGCACGGCGGAGAAATACTGCGCGAAGCCATCGATGAACGACGTCGGGGTGCGGATGTCCGTGTGGCGATAGAGAAAGTGCCGCGCATACGCCTCGAAGACATAGGACAGCGTGTCGTTCAGCGAGGACTTGTCGAGCTGCTCGTCGCGCAGGCTGGGGACGCGTTCCAGATGCACCCCGAATCCCTGGACGCCGGAGGTGCAGCTGCTGTACAGGCCGACCGCATCGGCCGGCACGCTGGCGTCGATCTCACCCAGGGCAGAGGCACGGCTGTGGTAGTACAGCGTCAGCTTCGGCTCCGCCTGCTCGGCCTGGTGGGCGGGCAAGGTGGGCAGGGTGTAGACACGCAGCAGATGGTCGAGCTTCTCCAGGTTGTTCAGCAGCTGCGTGACGTCTTCCTGGTTGGCGTCGGAGTACACGACGAAGCGCTGGCTTTCAGCCCGGAACCACGCGGAGAGGTCGCCCCTCTTGCCGGCCACCACCACGCGCGGTTCCAGATTCGTCGGGCCGGATTGCTGGGCGCCAGCGGAGCAGGCCGACAGCAGACAGAGGGCGGCAGCGAGCGTGTTCGCCCAGGGGCCGTTGCGCATGTGAAATTCCTTTTGAATGTGTGCGGGCGAGTGGAACGCCGCCGGTCCGATTTTCGTCGTCAGCGCGCGAGCGCAGTCATTGCCGCTGCTGTCTTTACTCGACTTCGCGTGTCTACGAAGGTCTGGTTAGCGACGGGCGGAGAAGGGTGCGCCAGGCAATGGCCATCAAGGCGTGCACAGGAACGGTTTCGCCGCTGTGGCCGTGACCGTGGAGGCCGGCTTCATTTGTGCAACCAGCTTTGGCAGGGCCAGCGCCAATGCGGCGCGATCCTGCGCGGTGTCGCGGCGCAGCGTCACGCTGTCGTTGTCACCGAGGACGAAGTTGCCGATGTATGTGGCACGACCTGCAGGCAGCAGGAATGCCTGGTCCTTCGCAGCGAGCCTGCCGCCGTTGAAGGCGCTGTAGATGTAGTGCCCCGGGGGCACGTCGAAGGCGAAGAAGCGAGTCGGGCCCGCAACGCCGGGCACGCTGGCCTCGATCCGGTTGTACGAAAAGCAATTGCCCGTGATCTTCTGCTGGGCCGCGTCGTACTGGTCCAGGACCACCCCGAACCGTTCGAAGCGCCACGGGCGGTCCACCGTGACGCCGACCACGGCGATGGTGCGCTCACCGTGCGGATCCAGCGCCGCGCCGTCGTAGGGCTTGGCTGCGTTGATCACGCAGCCTGTCAGCCAAGCCGTCGCGGCGAGCGCGAGCCAGCGGGCCGCGTGGCGTTGTCGAAGTGTCATTGGGCCTTCGGCTCGATGTGCAGGATCACGCGCTGGTAACGGGTGAGGGCGGGCGTGCCCTTGTCGGTGACCTGCACGATGACGTGAGCGGTGGCCGGCGCGTCCAACTCGGGTGTGCGCAGGCCGATGCGGGCCTGGACCTCGGCACCCAGCGGCAGAGGGGCTTTCAGCGTGCCGGCTTCGGGGTAGGCGAGCCACAGGAAGCTCAGGCTGTC
>NZ_LMDC01000001.1:992288-1598207 GCF_001425705.1 Pelomonas sp. Root1217
TCGGCGGGCGCACGCGTCGTCCACAGCATGCGGGCGGCGAAGTCGTTCTGGATGGCCTCGCGCCAGCGCCACAGCGTCACGAGCGCGTCGTTGAACTCACGCTCCCCGGGCTTGACGGGGCGGCCGTAGGCTGCAGGAACCGCGGGCCGGTAGCGGTCCACGGCGTTGGTCCAGATCGGGCGAGTCTCCTGCTCGACGGGCACGCCGCCGGTGAAGCCGTCCGGGTCGGTGTCCTCGCGGCGCGGGGTGTAGAGCTCGTAGCGCCCGCCCCAGCCGCCCCAGTTGGGATGCTCGGGCGCGTTCAGGCCGTTGGGAATGATGCCGAGGAAGGACGGCGTGTCGCCTTCCATGCCGTAGGCGATGTCGGGGTAGGCGGCGCCCAGTGGGCCGTGGCCCTGCTGGATGTTGCGGACGATCCAGGCGTTGCTGACGTGCTGGTTGTCGATGCCCTCGATCTCGCGGTGTATCGCGGCCCAGGTGGGGCGCGCATAGCTGCCGGGGCTGACGATGTAGAACAGGCCCGGGAACTCGCGGCGCAGCCAGGCACCGGTGTCGTCCTGGTCGGAGATGGTGTAGACGCGCAGGCGGCTGACGGCCGCGTCGACGGCTGCTTTCGGGTGCGCGCGGCGCAGGCTGTGCAGGGCTTGCGCCAGCGTGTTGGCCCCACCCCAGACGCTGACCCACAGCGGGCGCGGATCGGGGCGTTCGAGCTCACGCAGCAGCAGCTCGGAGCCGGGGCTGTCACGGCCATCACCGATGGCCTGCAGGCCGTACCCGAGCTGCCCCGTCACGACGCGGGCNCGTTCGAGCTCACGCAGCAGCAGCTCGGAGCCGGGGCTGTCACGGCCATCACCGATGGCCTGCAGGCCGTACCCGAGCTGCCCCGTCACGACGCGGGCGTGCAGCTGCGCGGCATCGGGATAGGCGCGGTCATGCTGGCGCAGCCGGGGCAGTACTTGGGCGTAGCGCTGGATCACCCGTTTGATCGACTCGGGATGCACGCCCTGCTTCATGTGCACCGAGGTCGTGGCCACGAGACCGCGCAGCTCGATGTCGTTGGCGTAGAGCAGCAGCCGCACGAGGGACTGGGTGTCGTCGGGCTCGTTCTCGATGTCGGTGAGGACGATGAGGCGCGGCTTGACGGCCGGCGCTACGAGCGTCGTCGCGCTCGCCCGCTGGAAGTTGACAGGCTCGGTGTTCCGCGCGATGGCGGCAGAGCCGATCACCAGCAGGGCGATCGCAAAGAGTCTCGCGGTGATTTGCATCGGGTCATTGAGTTAGGAGGTGGCCGCGAACAAGAGCGTAGGTAGGCCTCTGGTCAGTCAGTGTCGAACTCAAGCACGGCCACCTGCTTGTCGGCCTCGATCTGCGGGGGTGTGACGGCCGCCAGCGATGTCAAAGAATGCTCCACCACTGCACGACCCCGCCTGTGCACTGCCACTGCCGGACTTCGGCGCCGGGGGTCTTCCCGCCGTTGAAGTCATCCAGGCACAGGTTGCTGTTGCGGTTGACGATGTTGAGCTGGCCGCCGTCCGCGTTGACGAGGCGCCATTGCTGCACGGCCTGGCCGTTGCAGGTGTACTGCTGGATGGTGGAGCCGGGGGCGGTCTTCCCGTCGGTATCGTCGAGGCACAGGCCGCTCTTGACGTTGACGATGGTGACGTAGCCGTCGGCCGCAGGCACGATATTCCATTGCTGCGCCGCCGACCCGTTGCACGTCCATTGCACGACGGGCGAGCCGGCCGCGGTCGCCGAGTTGTGGTCGTCGAGACAGAGGCCGTTGTACTCATTCTTGATCGCACGGCCTGTCAGCGTCGTGGAAGTGTCGACCGCGTACTTCGCCGCGACGAGATTGGCCTGGACGGCGTCCTCGGTCGCGTCCGACGGATAGCCCGACGTCATGGCGCCCTCGTAGAACGTCCCCCGTCCCCCGTTGCTGTTGTCACCGCCGATGCCCAGGACGATCGCGCCCTCCTTGCTCATGGTCGTGTACCCGCCGCTCGGGCGCACGCCGTCATTGAAGGTCGACAGCGAACCGGCCTGTGTGTTGCCGCCGCGGATCGCCCAGTGGTTCGGCTCACCCTTGACGATGGCCGTGACGAAGCGGCTGGTGATCGTGGGATCGTTCGCGTTGAGGTGCGGGTCGCGGCCTGAGAACAGGCCGTTCTCCAGGTCCGCCATGATCCAGGGGCCCGGGCCTGCTCCGGTGCCCCAGGCGGACTGGTTGCCGAAGTAGATCGTTTCCATGTGGCCGTTGCCGGTGTCGGTCGAGCTCGTCTCGGCATTGCCGTAGTCGAAGCAGCATGCCGAGTTGAAATGCCACCCGTCGAGGGCCGCGTACATGCCTTCGGGCTGATCGCCCACCGCGATGCCATTGGTGGCGTTGTTGCGGTAGCCGGTTCCCGGTGGGATGTAGACGCCGTAGACCTTCTGGCCCGAGAGCGTCAACGGCGCCGCGTTGGCGACAGCGAGATTGTCGTACCCGCCGGCCGCCGGCCCCTTGAAGAAGCCGGGCGGCGCCTGCGTGAGGTGGTTGTTGCGCCCCGACTGGTCGTAGATGACGCTGATCAGGCAGGTCGCGCCGGTGCAGAAGGCGTCCTGCAGCGCAGCGTTGGCGATGCCGTTGGAAAGCGCGGTGACGTCGAGCGTTGCACTGTCCGATTGCCTGAGTACCTGGTACAGCGGCCCCGTATAGGTCGAGAGCAGGACCCGCGTCGTGCTGTGCGCCGCGACGCACGGCGTGCCGCCGGCGGCGTAGATATCGCAGGGCCGCTGCGCAGCCGAAGGCGTAGGTGTAGGAGCAGGAGCAGGAGCGGGAGGAGGAGCGTTGCCGCCACCACCGCCACAGCCAGCCAGCAGGCTCGTGGTGATGACGGAGAGAACGACGAGTCGTTTGCTGTACTTCATGGCAAAAGGGTCGGGTTCGTTGATGACAAGGCGCGATGGCGCTGATCAAAGGGCAGGCGCCGGTTCCAGCGCCCCTGTCGATGTGCCCGTGGGCGGCACAGGTGAGACCCACACCGCTGCGGCGGCGGGGCGGGCTTTCATTTCTTGCACACCGCGCTGATGGCGTTGGGGCCGGTTGCGGTGATCAGGCCCAGGCGATAGGGCAGCTCGATGTATTCGTACTGCTTGACTTTTTCCAGTTCAACGGCCGGGTTTGGTCCGAAGGCGTTTCCCACGGCGAGATGCCTCGGCCGACGGCTGGATCAGCGCCTCGCTCGATTTCCATTCGAAAGCGCTGGCGTGGGCCGGCGACCCGTCGCCGACGGCGGGGGGGGGCGTCGTGTCGCTGCCCTGCTTTACATCACTTGACGTTGTCGACGATGGCCTTGATCAGTTCCGGGAAGGCCTGGGCGCCGGTCGAGCGATCGAACAGCCCCGACGCGTGATTGGTGATGTAGCCCGGGTCCCACCATGCCGGCACGATGCCGTGCTGCACCATGGACTTCGTGACGTATTTGGTCCAGTAGGTGCGGTAGGTGCCGGCCGGGTCGTACTCGGTCCTCAGGATGGCACCGTATTCGCCCATCAGCACGGGCATGCCAGCATCGACGAAGCGGGACTTCATCTTCTGCAACTGCGCGTCCACGTAGGCTTCGTTGGCCCAGGTCTCGGTCGCGGCCGGATTGGTCGCGATCGCACCCCACTGCCAGATGCCGCTTTGGTCATTGAGCGCGAAGTTGTACGGATCGTAGAAGTGCACTTCGAGGAACAACCGGTTGGCCGCCGAGTCGGTGGGCTTGACGAAGCCGTCGTAGGTGTAGTTGATGTTGGTGTTGAAACCCTGCACCACGAGATGGCGCTTGGCGTTGTTGCCGCCCGTGGCCCGCACCGTGTTGACGAAGACCTGGTTGAACCCGTTCTGAACGGATTGGTACTCGGCCGTCGGCGGGCCGTAGTCGCCATGGAACATGATCTCGTTGGTGCCGGCGAACAGCAGGTAGTCGTCGTAGTTCTTGAAGTGGTTGGCGATTTGCGTCCACAGCTTGGCCAGGCGCGCGTTGGCAACCGGTTGGTTGGCGTAGGTCGGGTCCGTCCACTCGGTTTCATGGTTGTTCAACACGACGTAGAGACCGGCGTTACGGGCATAGCCGACGATTTGGGCGACGCGGGCCATCCAGGCCGCGCTGATGTTGCCGTCGGCATCGGCATGGTGGCTCCAACCGGCGCCAATGCGCACGGTTTTGAAGCCGGCCGCCTTCACCGCGGTGAGCAGTTGCTGGTTCACCATGGGGTTGCCCCAGGAAGTCTCGTCGGGTACGGCGTTCACCGAGTTGCCCAGGTTCCAGGCCGGCGACATCTCCTTTGACAGCTGGAGGCTTGTCAGATCGCGCATGGATCCGGGCACGGCGATCGCGAACGCCTGCGTGCTCTTGGCGCCGCAGCTGTTGGTGTAGGTGGCCGTGGCCGTGCAGCTGGCGCTGGGCGTGATCGTCTGCTCGCGCGAGCCGCCCGCGGTGCCGCAGCCGCTCCAGGTCCACATGCCGCCCGAGATTGGTTGCGGCCCCAGGATGGCCGAGCTGCCGGGGTTGACGGTCGCGGAGGCAGTCTGTGTCCACGAGCCGTTGACGTTGACCCACGGCGTGACAGCGGTCGGCGCGCAGCTGCTGCCGCGCGTGGCGGAAGCCGAGCCGGAGTTGTAGCTGCCGGCACTGGTCGTGAACTTGACCCAGTACCAGTAGGGCGTGCCGGTGTTGGCCGAACCGTCGGCGTAGTTCCTGGCGTTGGTGGCGGGCACGGCGATGCGGCTGCGGCCGGCGGGGTCGCTGTCGGTGTCGCGGTAGACCTCCAGGCGCGTGACNCCGTCGGCGTAGTTCCTGGCGTTGGTGGCGGGCACGGCGATGCGGCTGCGGCCGGCGGGGTCGCTGTCGGTGTCGCGGTAGACCTCCAGGCGCGTGACGTTGCCGCTGACGGTCCAGCTGAGCTGGTTGTCGTTGGCGCTGCCGGTGGCGCTCAGGCAGACGGTGGCGCCGCCGCCGCTGCCGCAGCTTTGCGCCTGGGCNGCCGCTGACGGTCCAGCTGAGCTGGTTGTCGTTGGCGCTGCCGGTGGCGCTCAGGCAGACGGTGGCGCCGCCGCCGCTGCCGCAGCTTTGCGCCTGGGCCAGCGGGGCCGCACCCAGCGCGGCCACCAGGACGGAGAAGGAAGCGAGGAACTTCATAGGGTGTCTCTCGGTGTGTTTGATCTTGGCGGCTGGCGCAGCGGCGGCCAGAACCCGATGCGGCCGGGGCGTGCAAGGCACGACCCCGGCCGTCGTCTTCACGGGCTTGGTTTCGTCACATCACTTGGCGTTGTCGACGATGGTCTTGATCAGGTCCGGGAAGGCCTGGTTGCCACTCGACCGATCAAACAAGCCCGATGCGTGGTTGGTGGTGTAGCCCGGGTCCCACCATGTCGGCACGATGCCGTGCTGGTAGGCGGACTTGGTCACGTACTTGGTCCAGTAGGTGCGGTAGGTGCCGGCCGGGTCGTACTCGGTCCGCAGGATGGCGCCGTACTCGCCCATCAGCACGGGCATGCCGGCATCGACGAAGCGGGTCTTCATCTTCTGGAACTGCGCGTCCACGTAGGCTTCGTTGGCCCAGGTCTCCGTCGCGGCCGGGTTGGTCGCGATCGAACCCCACTGCCAGATGCCGCTCTTGTCGTTGAGCGCGAAGTTGAACGGATCGTAGAAGTGCACCTCGATGAACATCCGGTTCGTCGCCGGATCGTTGGGCTTGACGAAGCCGTCGTAGGTCGCGTTGATGTTGGTGTTGAAGCCCTGCACGACGAGATGGCGCTTGGCGTTGTTGCCGCCCGTGGCCCGCACCGCGTTGACGAAGACCTGGTTGAACCCGTTCTGAACAGCCTGGTACTCGGCCGTCGGCGGGTTGTAGTCGCCTGCGACCATGATCTCGTTGGTGCCGGCGAACAGCAGGTAGTCGTCGTAGTCCTTGAAGTTGTTGGCGATCTGCGTCCACATCCGGGCCAGGCGCGCGTTGGCACTGGCTTGGCGGGCGTAGGTCGGGATCAGCCAGTCGCCTTCGTGGTGGGTGTTCAGCACGACATACAGGCCGGCGTTGCGGGCGTAGCCCACGACCTGCGTGACGCGCGCCATCCAGCTCGGGTTGATGTTGCCGTCGGCGTCGGCGTACTGGTTCCAGGTGACGGGAATGCGCACGGTCTTGAAGCCGGCCGCCTTCACCGCGTTGAGCAACTGCTGGCTCGCCATAGGGTTGCCCCAGGACGTTTCAGCCGGCACGGCGTCCAGCGTGTTGCCCAGGTTCCAGGCGGGCGACATCTGCTGCGACAGCTGGACGCTCGTCAGCTCGCGCATGGAGCCGGGCACGGTGATCACGAAAGCCTCTGTGCTCTGGGCGCCGCAGCTGTTGGTGTAGGTGGCGGTGGCCGTGCAGCTGGCAGTGGGCGTGATGGTCTGCTCGCGCGAGCCGCCTGCGGTGCCGCAGCCGCTCCATGTCCACATGCCGCCAGTGATCGGTTGCGGCCCCAGGATGGCCGAGCCGCCGGGGCTGACGGTGCCCGAGGCGGTCTGCGTCCACGAGCCATTGACGTTGACCCACGGCGTGACGGCGGTCGGCGCGCAGCTGCTGCCGCGAGTGGCCGAGGCCGAGCCGGAGTTGTAGCTGCCGGCGCTGGTCGTGAACTTGACCCAGTACCAGTAGGGCGTGCCGGTGTTGGCCGAGCCGTCGGCGTAGTTCCTGGCGTTGGTGGCGGGCACGGCGATGCGGCTGCGGCCGGCGGGGTCGCTGTCGGTGTCGCGGTAGACCTCCAGGCGCGTGACNCCGCTGACGGTCCAGCTGAGCTGGTTGTCGTTGGCGCTGCCGGTGGCGCTCAGGCAGACGGTGGCGCCGCCGCCGCTGCCGCAGCTTTGCGCCTGGGCGAGGGTGCCTGCGCTCACGCCGAAGGCGAGCAGCAGTGCAGGTATCAGGGTTCTCATGTTCTACCTTTCAGGGTTGAAAGTGCTCGGCCGGTTGTCTCCTCCGGTCACGAGCGTTATGAAAGATGCAGCTTCAATGCATGGCTACATCCCGACGACAACGATGGACTGCCAGCGGCAGCGCCAGAACCCGGTCCTGCGGGCCGGGCCGGGCTCAAAACGGCGCGGGCGCGGTGGCCCGCGGCGGCTCGACGTGGTGTGGGCGTGCATGGCTACCGCCGCCGGTTGATCCGGGTGGTCGGAGGCTTGGCAAGTCGGCGTGAGCACCATGCGAGGATTGATTCGACGCCGAATCATTCGGCGAAAAAAATGCGCAGCAGTGCCGCGAGGTCATCTTAATTCGGCCGACAACCGAACTAATTAGGGGAAACCATCGGCGCAGCTGCACCTGCTTACAGCTTCAGGAGATCATCAGCACCGCGCCGCGCGCAGGGGCGATCAAGGTCCGGCCGGGAAGGATCTCAACGGGCAGGACAATGTTGCGCGGGCCCTCGTATGTCTGTCCGCTGCGCTGCGCCTCGATCAATTGCATGAGGACGTTGACCGCCTGACGACCCATTTCGAGCAGGGGTTGGCGCACGGTCGTCATGCGCAGGGTGCGGGCCAGCAAGGTATCGTCAAAGCCAGCGATCGAAATGTCCCGAGGCACGCTCAGGCCTCGCGCCTCCAGCGCTTCCATGCAACCGAACGCGATGGCGTCGTTGCCACAGAAGATGGCCTCGGGCAAGCGTTCACCGCGGTGGCCCTGCAGCCACGTCTCCATCGCCTCTCGGCCGCCCTGCACGGTGAACCAGGTACGGATCACATGGTGGGCACCGACCTCGACGCCGGTTTCGGCATGCGCGCGCAAGAAGCCCTCGACACGGCGGTCCGCACCCTTGGTGTGCGGCGGCCCGCCCACGCACAGGATGTGGCGATGACCGAGTTCAAGCATGTGGCGCACGATGCCAAAGCCGCCGGCCTCGTCGTCCGCCTCGACGTTCACCTGGCCCTGCAACTGCATGCCCGCGTGGATCGTGACCAAGGGCGTATGGGGAGGCAGCCAATTCGTGCTGTCATCTTCCAGATACGGCGCCAGAACGACCAGCCCGTCGACGCGGCCGTCACACAGCGCGGGGATGCGCTTGGGCGCTTCTTCCCAGCCGCCTAGCGGGAAGACGCATGTCGCCTGCTCAGCCTCGGTCGCGCCGCGCACGACGCCGTTGAACACCTCCAGGAAGTAGAGGTTGGGTTCCTCATTGGCAATGTTGGCGACGAAGCCGATGGCGTTGGCCCGTTGACGGCTGAGCGCACGCGCCGTCGCGTTGGGCCGGTAGCGCAGGCGCTCGGCCGCTGCCAGCACCCGTTCACGCGTTTCCATGGATACGCGTGTCGAACCCTTGCCGGCGTTGAGCGCGCAGGATGCCGCTACATCTGACACGCCAGCTTCTCGCGCGACGTCGGCGAGCGTCGGCAATCTGTGACGACGACTTTTTGTCGGCTGGGTAGGCTTGGGTGTCGAGGCGGACACTGACCGGCGGCGGGTTTGAGTGAGCGGCGCACTTTAGCACCGGGCCGCCCGCAAGCTCGGCGTCGTCACGGCTGGAAGCCGGCAGTAACCCGGTCGAGCAATTCACCTGGCCACCAGGGGCGCGTGCCGATCGGCGGATCGCGCCGCGCAGGCAATGGTTGATACCGGGCGAGAGCCGAGAGGCTCCCGCCAGCTCAGCGCATCACGATCAGTTGAACCCGCCGGTTCGTGCTGCGGCCTTCGCGGGTGTTGTTGTCGGCCAGGGGGGCAGATTCGCCGTAGCTGATCGTTGCCATGCGCGCCAGCGGCAGGCCGGCGCGGGCCAGGTGCAGGCGCACGGCTTCGGCCCGCTTGAGGCCCAGTTGCTGGTTGCCCGCGTCGCTGCCGGTAGCGTCGGTGTGCCCCTGGATTTCAATGAACACCGGCTGGTTGTCGGCCTTGAGCTTGGTGACGAGTTGATCGAGTTCCTGGCCGGCCTCCTCGGTGAGCTGGAAGCGGCCCGACTTGAATTTGATCTTGTCATCGGTCAGCACGGTGCTCATCAGCAGGCCGGGCGGCTTGGGCAGATTCTTGGCGGCCTGGGCGCGCGCCGCAGCCTCCTGCTCCAAGGTCGCGATGCGCGCATCGCTGCCCTGCAACCGGCCTTCCAGCGCCTTGAAGCTGTCGTCATGCGCCTGCACGCGGGTGCCAAGACCGTCCACGCTGGTCTGCACCGGAGCGACTGTCTCTTTGACGAAATCCTTGGTGGCGCAAGCGCTCAGCAACATGACGCTGCTGGCGACGATCAGGGGCGAAAGTCTCGACATCGGTAGTCTCGTGGAGGAGGAAAGTGGTGCGAATGTAGGCAGTCCTTCACGGACGAACGTACCGAGCTGTGAGCAATCCTTGCGCCATTAACCCGGCTGAACAAAGCCTTACCGTTGCGGGCCAATGCGCTACGGGTTGGGCGGTGCTCACAAGCTGTATCAAGCTCGAACGTCAACCGCACCGCAGGCCTGGCGTTCAAGGAGGGCCGACGGGATGACCTCGGCCCCTTGATGAAAGCACCGATCATGACCACGCTGACCCTCGTCTTCAATGGCCCTTCGAATCAGGCCCGCAGGGCACTCGGGGGGCTGCTGCAGCGCTACCGTTCTGCCTATTTTGTTGAGCGCAGCAGCAATGAATACGCGGTGACGGCCGACGATGCCACCGTCGCGGAACTCACGAAGCAACCTCTCTGGTCGGCCCAGTTGGCCCAGGCGCCGGTACGCGGATGACCGGCGCGCAGGGCTCCGCTGCTGAAAAGGCAAGCCGGGAGTTCTGGACAACGCGTGCAGGTGGACACCTGCAACGCTGCGAGTGTCAATCCGGTGCGCCGGCGAAGGCGGCGCGGCTGCGTGAATTTGGCAGCATTCGGTGCGTGTCTATTGAGTAGGGACGCTGAGGATTAAGGTGACGTTCCGTACCCTTTCGGCAGGGCGTTAGCAAAGTCGCTGAAGTGGAAAAGCTACTGTTGTGGCGGGTGATCTACACCCCCCCGAGTCACTCTTCAAAGTGACAGCTTCTGTTCGGGGCCGTGGCACTCGAGCAAGGCCTATATCGAGCAATGCGCGGCTGCACTGAGCAAGACTCGGCAGATT
The DNA here is from genome assembly GCF_001425705.1 of Pelomonas sp. Root1217. Lineage (GTDB taxonomy): Bacteria > Pseudomonadota > Gammaproteobacteria > Burkholderiales > Burkholderiaceae_C > Pelomonas. The sequence continues at coordinate 1,002,359 of NZ_LMDC01000001.1, forward strand.
GGCCTGCAAAGCAACAAGCAGGCGACGAATGGCGCCTGCACTTGGCCCACGCGCACCTGACACGGCTGGCCTGATCCCGGTAATGCGTCTGCGGATCGCGCCGGATGATGGGCAAATGGTTGCGCTATCATTTTGGCATGAGCCCATCTCCAAGAGCGAACTTCCGCTTCGGCTTGCTGACTGCCGTACTGCTGCTGGCTGCGTGCGCCAGCCCGCTGCGAGGCGATGCCGGCGGCAACTGGCTGGCGGCTTGGGCCAGCGCGCAGCTGGAGCAGGCGTCGCCAGCCGATGTCCAGCCCCCTTGGCGCCAGCCGATGCACGACGTCAGCCTGCGCCAGATCGTGCGCGTGGACGCTGCGGGGAAGGCCTTGCGAGTGCGCATCAGCAATCTCTTTGGCGCCGAACCTCTGGCATTGGGCGGCGTCAGCGTGGCCCAGGCGGATGGCCTGGTGGTGAAGGCAGCCAGCCTGCGGCCACTGAGCTTTGGCGGCCAGCGCGGCGTCGTCGTGCCGGCGCATGCCGAGATCTGGAGCGACGCGGTCGAGTTCGCCGTGCCGCGCCAGGCCGATGTCGCCGTGCAGATGCATGTACAGGCCGGGCCGACCCTGGCCAGCGTGCATCCAGGTTCGCGCATCCGCAGTTGGGCGGTGTCAGGCGATCGCGTTGGCATGGCGGACTGGCCCGATGCTGTGGCCCAGGAGGGCTGGCGGCATCTGGCAGCCGTGGATGTGCGGGCCGCCAGGGCGTTGCCCGTCCTCGTCGCGACAGGTGACTCCATCACCGACGGCTATGGCGTGCCCTCGGGCAGCTACCTGCGCTGGACCGATGTGCTGTCGCGTCGCCTGGTGGCCGAAAAGCGGGAGGTCTCGGTCATCAACACGGGTATCGGCGGCGGGCGCCTGCTGCGCGACGGGCTCGGTCCCAACCTCGTGTCGCGTTTTGACCGCGACGTGCTGGAAAGAACCGGTGCCACACATGCCGTCGTGCTGATCGGCGTCAACGATCTCGGTGTCAGTCACCGCGGGCGGCCGACGACGCCCGAGTCACGCGCCGCGCTGCTGGCCGAGATGAAGGCGGGTTTCACTGATCTCGCCACGCGCGCCCGTGCCCGCGGCGTCTGCCTGATCGCGTCGACCGTCATGCCGTATTCGGGCAGCGGCTATTACGCGCCGCAGGTCGAGAACGAGGCCGACCGGCAGACGCTGAACGCCTGGCTGCGCGAGCCTGGGCGCTTCGATGCCCTGGTCGACTTCGACGCGTTGATGCGCGACCCGGCGCGGCCGGCCTACCTGCGCGCCGACGTCGACAACGACGGCCTGCATCCGTCCCTGGCCGGCTATCGTGTGATGGCGGAAGCCTTCCCTGTCGAAGTGCTCGACAGGCGTTGCGAGAAGGTCAGCGCCCCTTGAGCTGGCGCCAGGCCGCGAAGTCCGCAGCCACGTCGGCATCGGTCGGCGGGTACAGGCCCAGCACGCTGCGGCCGCCCATCACCTTGTCCTGCACATAGTCCTCAAAGACGGTCATCTCGACGGATTCGTTCGCGATCTCGTCGGCCAGGTGGGCCGGGATGACGATGACGCCCTCGGCATCGCCGACGATCACATCGCCCGGGAACACCGGCGCATCGCCGCAGCCGATCGGCTCGTTGATGGCAATGGCCTGGTGCAGGGTCAGGTTGGTCGGTGCGCTCGGGCGCGAGTGATAGGCCGGCATGCTGTAGCGGGCAATGTCCGGGCTGTCGCGAAAGCCCCCATCGGTGACGACGCCGGCCACGCCGCGCACCATCAGCCGGGCCACCAGGATGCCGCCGGCCGAGGCCGCGCGAGCATCCTTGCGGCTGTCGATGACGAGCACGGCGCCTTCGGGGCATTCCTCGACGGCCTTGCGCTGCGGATGGGCGCGGTCCTTGAACACGCTGATGTCGTTCAGGTCCTCGCGCGCCGGCATGTAGCGCAGCGTGTAGGCCGGGCCGACCATGTTGGGCAGGCCGGGGTTCAGCGGCCTGACGTCCTGGATGAACTGACCGCGCAGGCCGCGCTTGAAAAGGGCGGTGCAGAGGGTGGCGGTGCTGACGCACATCAGCTTCTTGCGGGTATTTAGATTCATGAGCAAGTTCCAGGAATGCAACCACAGAGGCACGGAGACGCAGAGAAGAGCGTTGAGCTTTCCTCAGTGCCTCTGTGACTCTGTGGTTGCATTGGGTTTCAGTTCAATAGATGACCGGCTCGGGCACCGGTGCGCCGAAGCTGGTTTCCAAGAAATCGAAGTCGCAGCCCTCGTGGGCCTGCAGGATGTGGCGGCCGAACATCCAGCCGTAGCCGCGCTCGTAGCGCGCGGGCGGCGGTGTCCAGGCGGCGCGGCGGGCGGCCAGTTCCTCGTCGCTGACTTCGAGATGGATGCGCCGGGCCGGCACGTCGACGGTGATGCGGTCGCCCGTCTTCACCAGCGCCAGCGGCCCGCCGACGAAGGCTTCGGGGCTGCAATGCAGCAGGCAGCCGCCGTAGCTGGTGCCGCTCATGCGCGCGTCCGACAGGCGCAGCATGTCGGTCACGCCCGCTTTCAGCAGCTTGGTCGGGATGGGCAGCATGCCCCATTCGGGCATGCCGGCGCCCTTGGGTCCGGCGTTGCGCAGCACGAGGATGTCTTCGCCGGTCACGTCGAGGTCGGGGTCGTCGACGGCGGCCTTCAGGCTCGGGTAGTCGTCAAACACCAGCGCGCGGCCGGTGTGCTGCAGCAGGTGGGGCGCGACGGCGCTGGGCTTGATGACGACGCCGTCCGGCGCCAGGTTGCCGCGCAGCACGGCGAGCGCGCCCTCGGCATAGATGGGGTTGTCGAGCGGCCGGATGACGTCGGCGTTGAACACTTCGGCGCCCACAATGTTCTCGCGCACGCTGCGGCCGTTGACCGTCATTGCGTCGACGTCGAGCTTCTCCCGCATCACGTTCATCAGGGCCGGCAGGCCGCCGGCGTAGAAGAAGTCCTCCATCAGGTAGGCGTCGCCACTGGGCCGGATGTTGGCGATGACGCCGACATGGCGGCTGGCCGCGTCGAAGTCGTCCAGCGTCACCGGCAGCCCGGCGCGGCGGCTGATGGCCACCAGATGGATGATGGCGTTGGTGCTGCAGCCCATCGCCATGGCCACCGCAATCGCGTTGGCGAAGCTGCCCGCGCTGAGCATGCGCGCCGGCGTCAGGTCGTCCCACACCATCTGCACGATGCGCCGGCCGCATTCCGCCGACATGCGGATGTGGTTGGCGTCCGGCGCGGGGATGCTGCTCGCGCCCGGTAGCGTGAAGCCCAGCGCTTCGGCAATGCCCATCATGGTGGCCGCCGTGCCCATGGTCATGCAGGTCCCGTGGCTGCGCGCGATGCCTGCCTCCATCTCGGCCCAGGCCTGGTCAGACAGGCGCCCGGCGCGGCGCTCGTCCCAGTACTTGAAGGCGTCCGACCCCGAGCCCAGCACCTGGCCGCGCCAGTTGCCACGCAGCATCGGGCCGGCCGGTAGGTAGATGCAGGGCAGGCCCATGCTCAGGGCCCCCATCAACAGGCCGGGCGTGGTCTTGTCGCAGCCGCCCATCAGCACGGCGCCGTCCACCGGGTGGCTGCGCAACAGCTCCTCGGTCTCCATCGCGAGGAAGTTGCGGTAGAGCATGGAGGTTGGCTTGACCATGCTTTCGCTGAGCGAAATGGCCGGCAGCTCCAGCGGCCAGCCGCCCGCTTGCAGCACGCCGCGCTTGACGTCCTCCACCCGCTGCTTGAAGTGGGTGTGGCACTGGTTGGCGTCGCTCCAGGTGTTGATGATGGCGATAACGGGTTTGCCGATGAAGTCCTCGGCGGCATAACCCATCTGCAGCACACGGCTGCGGTGGCCGAAGCTGCGGAAATCGTCCTTGGCGAACCAGCGCGCGCTGCGCAGCTCTTCGGGTGTCTTGGTCATGGGCAGCGAATTCATCGGGCGAGGGCGTCGAACTCCAGGCGCATCCAGCGCGCCAGCGTCTGGCCGGGGCGCAGGATGCAGCCCTGTTCCCGCCAGCCCGGGTGGTTGGGCGCATCGGGGAAGAACTGTGGCTCCAGCGCGATGCCGGCATGGCGGGAAAAGGGCAGGCCATCGCGGCCTTTGGCATGGTGCACGAAATTGCCGCTGCAGACCTGCAGGCCAGGGTAGCTGGTGAAGAGCCGCATGGCCAGGCGTTCGTCGCTCGAGACCAGCGCGGCCGCAGGTGCCTCGCCGCGGGCGGCGTTCTCGTCCAGCACGAAGCAGTGGTCGTAGCCGCTGCCATGCGACTGTTGCTCACCCTGGCCCAGGCCGTCGCCGATGCGGCGTGGCTGACGCAGGTCGAAAGGCGTGCCGACGACCGGTGCGACTGCGCCGGTCGGAATCATGTCGGGCCGCACCGGCAGCATCGCGCTCGCGGCCACCTGTAGCCGGTGGCCGAGCACGGGCGCCGTCGTGCCGTCGAGGTTGAAGTAGGGGTGGCTGGTCAGGTTGACCGGGCAGGGCGCGTTGACGCGGGCGCCGAAGTGCAGCGTGACGGCCGGCCGCTGCGGGTCCAGGCGGTACTCGACTTCGGCGTCCAGCGCGCCCGGGTAGCCCTGGTCTCCGTCGGGCGAATGCAGGGTCAGCCGCAGGTGGTGCGTGCCGTGGTCGACGACCGTCCAGCTGCGCCGGTCGAAGCCGTCGGGACCGCCGTGCAACTGGTTCTCGCCTTCGTTGGCGACGAGCCGATGCGCGCGCCCGTCCAGCGTGAAGGCGGCGCCACCGATGCGGTTGGCGAAGCGGCCGACGATGGCGCCGAAGAAGCCGGGCTCGCGCTGATGGTCGGCCGGCGTCGCATGCCCGAGCACGATCTCGCGCCGGCCGCCGCCCGGGATGGGCACGAGGCAGGACAGCCAGCGCGCGCCCAGGTCGCTCACCTGGATCTGCAGGCCGTCGGCTGCGCCGAGCGTGAAGACCGCGGGACAGTCTGCTGCAGCCCCGGCGCTCATCGAGGCAGGTAGTCGAAGCTTGTGAAATCCGCCGTGCGTGCCGCGCCGCTGGTGTCGAAGGCCAGCATGCCGATGAAGGCGCCGGTGAAGGAGCCATGCTCGCCGCGGCCGCCTTCGTCCGAGATGACGCTCGCATCCAGCACGGGCCCCACGGGCTGCCAGCCCTGCCCCCAGTCGGCGAAGAACTGCAGCTGCGGGCCGTCGATGTCGGCAGCCAGGCGCACCGGGCCTTCGGCGGGCAGCACGACGGGCTCGGCCAGCGGGAACTGCAGCCGGTTATCAGGCCAGTCGCCAGGGCAGGACAGGATGCTGAGTACGCGACCCGATCCGTCCTGCCAGGTCACGACGAGGGCGTGGAATTTGTGGCGGTTGTAGTAGTGAGCGAGGCCCGCCGCCTGCTGGTAGGTGTCCGGGGAAAAGCTGGCCAACGTCGTCTCGGCGCGCAGGCTCGCGTCTTCCTGGCGGCGTGCCACCAGACTCTGTTCGAACCAGCTGCCCACCGACTCGCGGCCTGTCAACCGCAGCGCGTCGCCGGTCAGCCTGAACAGGCGGTCAGGCTCGGGCGTGCGCAGCCACTGGAACTCGGGCGGCAGGGCAGGGCAATGGACAAAGCTGCGCCGCACGGCCTCGCGCGGTCGCGGCTCGATGCCAGCGAAGGGCGCGGGCACGTCAACGGCAGGCACCATGCCGCCGTGCGCCAGGTAGAGCCAATCGTCGTCGCCCCACACGCATTTCTGGATGGCGGTCTCGCGGCCACGCGGTGAGCGCCGCGTACCGGGCAGCGGCCGGCCGCAGAGGTGGGCGAGGTAGGTGCTGCCATCCTCCAGTTCCACCACCTGGCCATGGCCGGCGCGTTGCAGCGGCGCCTCGGGCGCGTCCTTGCTGCTGACGACATGCAGGTTGGGGTGCGTCTCGTAGGGGCCATGCAGCGTGCGTGAGCGCGCCAGCGTCACCGCATGGCCGTAGCCTGTGCCGCCCTCAGCGGTCATGAGGTAGTACCAGCCCTTGCGCTTGAACAGGTGCGGCCCCTCGACGAGGCCCAGCGACGTGCCCTTGTAGATGTTGCTTACCGGGCCGACGAGCTTGCCGCTGGCGGCATCCCATTGCTGCAGCAGGATGCCGTCGAAGGCCGGCGCCTTGGGTTGGCCGCCGATGGAGCCGGTGCGGTGGTTCCACAGCATGTTGATGAACCACTTGCGGCCATCGTCGTCATGGAACAGCGAGGGGTCGAAGCCCGAAGAGTTCACGTAGACCGGGTCGCTCCAGGGGCCCTCGATGCTGGGCGCCGTGACGATGTAATTGTGCGCATCCTTGAAGTTACCCTCGAAGCGCTTCACGTCGGTGTAGACCAGCCAGAACCGGCCGTCCGCGTACGACAGGCAGGGTGCCCAGATGCCGCAAGAGTCCGGGTTGCCGCGCATGTCAAGCTGGCTCTTGCGGTTCAGCGGGCGCGTCACCAGCGTCCAGTTGACGAGGTCTCGCGAGCGGTGGATCTGCACGCCGGGGTACCACTCGAAAGTGGAGGTCGCGATGTAGAAGTCATCGCCGACGCGGCAGAAGGAAGGGTCCGGGTTGAAGCCGGGCAGCACGGGGTTGTGGATCATCGCTGCGGTGCTCACGGGCCCTGGTCCCAGGAGACGACAAAAAGGTTACGCTACCATAAACCACTACAAGATCTTTCGCATTAGGGTGAAACCAGCCTGATTGCGTAACCATTAGCGACCAGAGGCGCCGCTCCAAGGCGCCCCACGGAGACAAGACGCATGAATTTCAGAGCGATGGCCGTCCTGCTGGGGGCGGTGCTGGCCGGCGCAGCGGCGAATGCCTGCGAGGCGCCGGTTTCCGTGTGCGAACGCGACCCTGGCCAGGGTCTGGCACTGATCCGTGCGGGCCGGCCAGCGGCCGTTCACATCGACGCGGGGGCCGACCCGGCGCTGCGGCATGCCAGCCGCGCCCTGGCGGGCGACCTGGCACGCGTAGCCGGCCAGCCTGCCCCGGTGCTGGACCGCATCGCCGACGCGCATGGCGAAGTCGTCGTCATCGGCGTGCTGGGGCAAAGCGCCGTGCTGGCCGACCTCGTCGCCCGCCACAAGCTCAAGCTCGACGACCTGCGTGGCCAGTGGGAGGCTTATCGGCAGGTCGTCGTCGACAGGCCCTGGCCGAACGTGGCGCGCGCCCTCGTCATCGCCGGCTCGGACCGGCGCGGCGCCGTCTTCGGCACCTACGACCTGTCTGCCCGCATCGGCGTCAGCCCCTGGACCTGGTGGGCCGATGTGCCGGTGCAGCAGAGGCAGGACGTCTTCCTGGCCGCGGGCGCGCGGCGCGACCAGCCACAGGTGAAATACCGCGGCATCTTCATCAACGACGAGGCGCCGAACCTGAGCACCTGGGCGCAGGCCAAGTTCGGCGGTGCCAACTCGGCCTTCTACGCCCATGTGTTCGAGCTGATCCTGCGCCTGCGTGGCAACTACCTGTGGCCGGCCATGTGGGCGCCGCGCGCCTTCAATGCCGACGACCCGAAGAACATGGTGCTGGCCGACGAGATGGGCGTCGTCATGGGCACCTCGCATCACGAACCGATGTCGCGGGCGCATGACGAATGGGCGCGCTTCAAGGGCGGCGCCTGGGACTACACGAAGAACGCCGACAAGCTGCGCGAGTTCTGGCGCAGCGGCATGCAGCGCACGATGGGCCGGCCTGGCGGCAAGGCCTTCGACACCCTCATCACCGTGGGCATGCGTGGCGACGGCGACGAGCCGATGAGCGAGGGCACGGCCACCGCACTACTCGAAGGCATCGTGCGCGACCAGCGCAAGATCATTGCCGATGTGACCGGCCAGCCGGCCGAGAAGACGCCGCAGATGTGGGCCCTCTACAAGGAGGTGCAGGACTATTACGACAAAGGCATGCAGGTGCCCGACGACGTGCTGCTGCTGTTTGCCGACGACAACTGGGGCCAGATCCGCCGCCTGCCGGTGAAGGACCTCGACCGCAAGGGCGGCTACGGCGTGTACTACCACTTCGACTACGTCGGTGGCCCGCGCAACTACAAGTGGCTCAACACCAACCAGATCGAGAAGACCTGGCAGCAGATGAACCTGGCGCACGAGCGGGGCGCCGACGCGCTGTGGATCGTCAATGTCGGCGACATCAAGCCGATGGAGTTCCCGATCAACTTCTTCCTCGACATGGCCTGGAGCCCGCAGCGCATGACGCCGACGGCGCTGGCGGCCTACCCGCGCAACTGGGCGGCGCAGACCTTCGCAGGCACTCAAGCCGCGGAGATCGGTGAGCTGGTCACGCGCTACAGCCAGTACGCGGCGCGGCGCAAGCCCGAGCTGGTCGACGCGGGCAGCTTTCCTCTCGGTAATGCCGCGCCCGATGCGCTGGACGGTGGCGACTTCGGCCGACGCGTCGCCGAATGGGAGGCGCTGGAAGCGCGCGTGGCGAAGGTCAAGGCCGGGCTGAAGGCCGACCAGCTCGACGCCTACTTCCAACTCGTCGAGCACCCCGTACTGGCGATGGCCAATCTCTACCGCCTGTACTACGCGGTGGCCTGGAACCGCAAGCTGGCCGCGGCAGGCGATGCGCGTGCCAATGTCTTTGCCGACCGCGCCGAGGCCGCTTTCCAGCGCGACCAGGCCATCGCCGACCAGTACCACGCCCTGGCGAACGGCAAGTGGGCCGGCATGATGCTGCAGACCCATATCGGCTACACGAGCTGGCAGCAGCCGGACAAGAACATCATGCCGGCAGTGAAGCGCGTGGCGGGCAGCGCCGATGCGGCCGAAGTTCAACGCCAGCTGCAGCGCTCTGCGGCAGCAGCGTCGAACGTGATCACGCTGGAGGCGATTCGCTTCAGCCGCGCCATCGACGGCCAGGGCCTGACCTGGACGGCCATCCCCAACCTCGGCCATGGCCTGGGCGCAGTGACGGCCTTGCCGCAAGGCCGCGCGCCGACAACACTGGCCGATGGAGTGAGGCTGGAGTACGACGTTGACACGTCGCATGCCGGTGACCTGCTGCTCAGCCTGCACATGGTGCCGACGCTGGACACGCGCAATGCGGGCGGCATCCGCCTGGCCGTGGCCATCGACGAGTTGCCGGCGCAGGAACTCAAGCTCCATCTGACGCCCACCGCGGGCCCCGAGCTGAGCCGCGGCGAGAAGGACTGGGCGCAGGCCGTCAAGGACAACGGCTTTGTGCTCAGCGCACGCTTCGCCAGCCTGCAGCCCGGCCGCCATGTCATCAAGGTCTGGCGCCTCGATGACAACGCGGTGCTGCAAAAGCTCGTGCTGGCGCCGTTGGCCTCGGTCGTCCTTCCGCCGCGTGGTGCGGCACAGACCGGCAACTACCGCAATCTGCTGCGCGAGATCCGCCCCAGCGTGACCGAGGCCGACATCGACGCCAAGCTGGCCGGCTACTGGCAGTCGCTGTTCGAGGGCGACGCCGAACACCGTGTCGTCTATCCCGCGCCCGCCACACCTGACGGCCCGGCCGCCTATGTGCTGGACGTCAACAACGCCGATGTGCGCAGCGAGGGCATGTCCTACGGGATGATGATTGCCGTGCAGATGGGTCGCAAGGCCGAGTTCGACGCGCTGTGGAACTGGGCCGCCACCCACATGCGCTACCGCACGGGCCCACGCGCCGGCTACTTCCGCTGGCAATGCCGGCCCAAGGGCTGCGACAAGGACACTGTGCCCGCGTCCGACGGCGAGGAGTACTTCGCCACGGCGCTGCTGATGGCGGCCGCCCGCTGGGGCAATGGCCAGGGCCAGTACGACTACAACGCCCAGGCCCAGGCCTTGCTCAGCACCATGCTGCACAAGGAGGAGATGAACGGCGGCATCGTCGACGGCGTGCGCTCGATGTTCTCGCCCGAGCGCGGCCAGGTCGTCTTCGTGCCCATCGGCAAGGCCGCCGACTTCAGCGACCCGTCCTACCACCTGCCCGCCTTCTACGAGATCTGGGCCCGCCGCGCCGCCAAACCCGAGGACCGCCAGCGCTGGGCCGAGATCGCCGCGATCAGCCGCGCCTATTTCTCCATGGCGGCCCATCCCAGGACCGGCCTGACGCCCGACTACGCCGAATTCGACGGCCGCCCGCGCGTGCATGAAGGCCATGAGGACTTCCGCTACGACGCCTTCCGCACGGCGGTGAACTGGAGTGTCGACCAGGCCTGGTGGGACAAGAACCCCGACGCCGCGGGCTTGAGCCGCAAGCTGCTGGGCTTCTTCGCTTCACAAGGCAAGGACGGCAAGCCCTATCCGCATCTCTACGCGGTGGACGGCAAGCCCTTGAATGACGAGGCCTCCACGGGCCTGATGGCCAGCAATGCCGTCGCGGCCTTACTCGTCGACAAGCCGCTGGGTGCGCGCTTCGTCAACGATCTCTGGGCGCTGGAGCCGCCCGCCGGCCAATGGCGTTACTACGACGGCCTGCTGCAGTTCATGGCGCTGCTGCATGTGACGGGGCGCTTCAAGGCTTGGTAGGCTGAGGAAGGTTACAAAATAAGGTTAGTGGAATCCAAGTGGATGGTTGCATGATAGCGCCATGCCTGCCACACCTTTGCTTTCACCCAGGACGGCCAAGCCTGTCGATGAAAAGCTGACCCTGAACATCGGCTGTGTCGATCTGGGCCAGATCGACTTGCTGGTCCAGGAAGGCTTCTATGCCAACCGCAGCGACCTGATCCGCACGGCCATTCGCAACCAGATCGCGACCCACGCGGACGTGGTGCGCCAGGTCGTTTCGCGCAAGAGCATCGTGCTGGGCATCCAGCAGTTCAGTGCCGCAGACCTGGCGGAGGTCCAGGCGGCGGGGCAGAAGCTGCAGATCCGCGTGCTGGGCCTCGCCGTCATCGCGCCCGATGTCACGCCGGAACTGGCGCTCGCCACCATCGAGTCGCTGACCGTGCTTGGCGCCCTCCACGCCAGTCCCGCCGTCAAAACGGCCCTGGTCGGGCGGCTGCTTTGAGCCGGGCCGCTCGACTCTCGAAAGTCCCCATGCATCCGCAATTCGGTCAATTGATGAAGAACGCCACCGCGCTCACGCGTGCCGGCGACCTGCAGGCCGCGATGGCGGCCATCACCGAGGCGCTGGAACGCAGCGCAGCGCCGGTTCGCCCCTCCCCACCGCTGGATGACGCCGTCATTGACGTCGAAGCGCGTGTCATTGAAGAAGGGATGCCGGCGGCCGCTCCTGAAGTCAGCGCGAACTCGCAGTTCGTCAGCGGCCACTACACCCATCGCGCTGGTGTACGCGACTACCGCCTGTTCATCCCGCCGGCCCAGGCTGACAAGCCGCGCGCGCTGGTCCTCATGCTGCATGGCTGTACGCAGAATCCCGACGACTTCGCCAAGGGCACGCGCATGAACGCGCTCGGTGCCGAATACAACGCGCTGGTGCTTTACCCGGCACAGGCGCGCCAGGCCAATGCGCAGGGCTGCTGGAACTGGTTCAAGCACAACCACCAGGGCCGCAACCGCGGCGAACCCGCCTTGTTGACCGCGATGGTTCAGCACATCGCTGCCAGCCATGGCGTCGACGCCAAACACATCTTTGTGGCCGGCCTGTCCGCCGGCGGCGCGATGGCGGCGATCCTGGCCGACACGCACCCAGACGTCTTCGCCGCGGCAGGCGTGCACTCCGGGCTCGCTGCCGGTGCGGCGCGCGACCTGCCGGGCGCACTGGCCGCGATGCAGGGCCGGAGCAGCCCCACGCCGTCGGACAAGGCCAAATCCGGCGTGCGCATGATCGTCTTCCACGGCGATGCCGATGCCACGGTCCATCCGAGCAATGCCGACCAGGTGGCGGCCACCCACGGCTGCACCGCCGTCAGCGTGGATGAACAGCAAGGTCTCCAGCGCGGCGGGCGTTTTTGCAGGCGGCGGCTGCACAAGGACGCGCAAGGCCAGGTCGTGACCGAGCAATGGCTGGTGCGGGGTGCCGGCCACGCCTGGTCGGGCGGCGATCCGTCGGGCTCCTACGCGGACGCTCGCGGGCCCGATGCCAGCGCGGAAATGATGCGTTTCTTTTTCGAGCGTTGAACGCAGCGCTCAGGCCGCCGCAGCAGCCAATGGCCGCCGTGGCAGGCGCATGAACATCAGCGCCGACAGGAAGGCGCCGATGCCCAGTGCGAATGCGCCGATGAAGAGCCAGGCGTAGCTCGAGAACGAGTCGTAGATCAGCCCGCCCAGCACCGGCCCCAGCGCCATGCCGATGCTGCTGGCCATGGTGGTGCCGCCGATCACCGTGCCCATCATGCGCAGTGGAAAGTTCTCGCGTGCGATGACGGCGAACAGCGGCATCACGCCGGCATAGGTGAAGCCGAACAGGGCGGCCACGGTGTAGAAGCTCTTCAGCTCGCGCGCATAGAGATAGCCGAGCACCACCACCGCCTGGGCCAGCAAGGCCAGTACCAGCGTGCGTGCGGCACCGAAGCGGTCACCCAGCAGCCCGAACACCAGGCGGCCGCCCATGCCGGCCAGCCCTTCCAGGCTGTAGATCGACACGGCAGCCATCAGCGGGATGCCGCAGGTCACGGCATAGCTCACCGTATGGAAGATCGGGCCCGAGTGGGTGGCGCAGGTCAGGAAGCTGGTCAGCACCAGGATCAGGAAGGGTGCCGAGCGCACAGCCTGGCCGACGGACATGCCGGCTTCCTGCGCCTCGCCCGGCGTCGCGGCGGCTGCCGCCAGCGCCGGTGGCCGGCGCACGAGCATTGCTGCCGGCAGCATGATGACGGCCACCAGCGCCGCGACGATCTGCAGCGTGCTGCGCCAGTCGTGGCCCTGCACCAGCCAGGCGACCAGCGGCGACATGGTCAGCGGCGCCATGCCCATGCCTGCCGAGACCAGGGACACGGCCAGGCTGCGACGCGTATCGAACCAGCCGGTGACGCAGGCCATCAGCGGCGCAAAGATCGCCGCCGCGCTGACGCCGACGATGGCACCGAAGCAGAGCTGGAAAGCCACGAGCGAGGTGGCGAGGCTGGCCAGCACCAGGCCGGTGGTGAGCAGCAGGGCGCCCGTCACCACGACGAGGCGCGGGCCGACGCGATCGGACAGGGCGCCCCAGAACATGCTGCCGACGGCCAGCGCCACGAAGGCGACCGTCATGGCGGTGGAGATGCCCGTGGTGGACCAGCCGGTGTCCAGCGCGATGGGTCGCAGCAGCACGGGCAGGGAGAAGAGGGCGCCGATCGCCACGCAGCCAAGCAGGCCGCCGGCGGCGACGATGATCCAGCGGTAGTGCTCGCGCAGGGACGTTGACCAGGAGCGCATGGCCGGTCCTTTCTTCAGGAAATTGAATGGGTGCAGCCCTCTCCGGGGCCGTCGATCTGGCGCAGTTCGCACGCGAGGTCCCAGCCGGTGCCATGCAGACGCAGGAAGCGCTGGGTCAGCTCGAATGCCTCGGCACGGGAGGGCGCCTCGAAGATGGCGTAGCCGGCGATGACCTCCTTGGTCTCGGTGAAGGGGCCGTCCACCACCGAGAGCTGGCCGTCGCGGTGCAGGCGCACGCGCATGCCTTCCGAGGAGGGCCGCAGCCCGGCGGTGCTGACCAGCTGCCCCGAGCGGGTCAGCTCGTCGATCAGCTGGCCCATGTCGGCCATCAACTGCTCGGTGGGGCCTTGGCCGGCAGTTTCGTCGGCGCGGATCATCGAAAGGAATCGCATGGTCGGGTCTCCAGAGGCAGGGTGCGGCAGAAGAATTCCGCCGTCTCACCCCACGACGAACGACGGCCCGTGAAATCGACAAGCGATCTGGCCCGACCTCTGCGCTTGCTCAATTGCAGATGTTGATGCACGATTGCACACCGGTTGACAACGCTGTCATTTCTGTCTGATGGTTCGATGAAAAGTCACTCCCCCTCTTCCCATGCCGCCACGCTGCGCATGGTGGCCGACGCCTCCGGCGTGTCGACGACGACGGCCTCGCGCGTGATCAACAACGCGCCGCATGTGCGCCCCGAGAAGCGCGACGCCGTGCTCGCGGCCATCGCGCGGCTGGGCTTCGTGCCCAACACGATCGCGCGGGCGCTGGCCGATGGGCGCTCCCGCACCATCGGCATCGTCGTGCAGCACTTCGAGAGCCCCTGCTATGCCTGGACGCTGCGCGGCGTCGAGGAGGCGTTGTCCAAGGCTGGCTATGGCCTCGTTGTCGCCAGCGGGCATTGGGACCGGCGCGAGGAGGAGCGCTGCGTGCAGTCGCTGCGCGCCCGCCGCGTGGACGGCATCATCGTGCTGACGGGCACGCTGGACGACCGCTTCCTGACCGAGCTGGCCCTGGAGCTGCCGGTCGTGGCCACCGGCCGGGAACTGCGGGCACCGGGCCTGCACAGCCTGCACTCCAACGACTTCGAGGGCGCACGTGCCGCCACACGGCATCTGCTGCAGCGCGGCCATCGGCGCATCGCCCACATCACCGGCGACCCGACCCACCCGGACGCGCTCGAGCGCGAGCAGGGCTACCGGGCCGCGCTGCAGGAGGCCGGCGTTGCGCTGGACCGCGCGTTGGTGGTGCGCGGCAACTACCAGGAGGCCAGCGGCGAGCGCGCCGCCGAAGACCTGCTGCGCCGGGGCATCGAGTTCTCGGCCCTCTTCGCTGCCAACGACCAGATGGCCACCGGCGCGGCACAGGCGTTCTACCGGCACGGCCTGCGCATTCCCGAGGACGTGTCCGTCGTCGGCTTCGACGATGTGCTGGCCGCGGCCCATGCCTGCCCGCCGCGCACGACAGTCAACCTGTCGCCGGCCGAACTGGGCCGCCGCGCCGCCGCGGCCATGCTGGACCTGCTGGCGCATCGCCGGCCCAGGGCCGTGGCGCCCGAACCCGAGTTGGTGGTGAGGCTGTCAACGCGCTTTGTCTGAAGCCATGACGCTGCATGGCCGGCGGATGTAATTGGCGCAGCGTCCTACAACACGGCGAACCTCAGCGTCGCATGGTGGGAGCTTTCCACTCCCGGAGACGACCATGCCCCGAGGTGACAAATCGTCGTACACCGACAAGCAGAAACGCCAGGCCGAGCACATCGAAAGCGGCTATGAACACCGCGGCGTGCCCAAGGAAGAAGCCGAGGCCCGCGCATGGGCGACGGTGAACAAGGAGACCGGCGGCGGCAAGAAGTCGGGCTCGGGCCGCGGCCAGCCCGAGAACCACGAGCCTTCGCGCAAAGGCGGCCGCCTGGGCGGCAAGGCCGCGGCCAGCCGCACGGCGGCCGAGCGCTCGGCGTCGGCCAAGAAGAGCGCCGAGACCCGCAAGCGCAACGCCGCAGCACGCACGCATCATTGAGGCTGTCATCGACGGCGGTGCCTGGCCTGCGGTCAAATGGACCGCTAGGTACCGCTCGCTCCTCGACAGGCTTCAATGACCGCCCTCCCGTTCCCGCCGGGAAGTCCCGCGCCCCTGGCGCGCTCAGCGCCGATTCGTCGGGCGCTGCTGTTCCTGTTGATCTGCGCGCCGATCTGGGCGGTGCCAAGCCTCATCGCTGTTGGGCATCCGATCGTGCTGGTCGGGGCCGCCATCGCGCTGAGCCATCTCTTCCTGCGATACGAGGGGCGTTCCCTTGCGGTGCTTGGCCTCAATGCGTCGTGGCGCCGGCTGGGGCAGCTGGGCGCCGGGTTTGCGGGCGGGGTGCTGCTCATCGTGGTGATCGCGGTCGTGATGCGGCTCGTGTTGCCCTTTCCCTGGGCGTGGAATCCGCGCTTCAGCGCAGGAATGGCGGCGTGGTCACTGCTCTGGCTGCTGTGCGGCAACGCGGTCGAAGAGCTCGTGTTCCGCGGCTACAGCTTCGAGCGCCTCATCGCGGGATGGGGCCACTGGCAGGCGCAGCTCTTCACGGCGCTGCTGTTTGCGGTGTTCCATGTCGTCAACGGCTGGCCCTGGCAGGTGGCGCTGCTGGGCACCACAGTGGGCTCGTTGTTGTTCGGGCTGGTGTTCGTGCGCTGGCGCAGCGTTCCCGCGGCGGCGGGCGTGCACGCCGCGGTGAACTGGACGCGAGACTTGCTGTTGAATGATCCGCCGACGGTGAAGACGCTGCTGGCACCGCTCTCGCCGCGCCTATGGACGGCTGGCGAGCAGCTGAGCACGATGCTGGTGATGGACGGTGCCTTCCTGCTCGTGTGCGTCGCGCTTGCGGTCTCGATCAGGCGCCGACGGCTCTCAGCTTCTCAGTCGGGGTAGCGCCGGCCCAGCGTCTCCAGCGCCCAGCTGTCGCTGCGCCAAGGCGCCATCGGCAGCCCGTCGCCGCCGATCAGGTTGGCTTCGCTGGGGTTGTCGACCCAGGCGTAGCGCGCCGCCATCGGCGCGGCCACGGCCGGGCTGCTCAACACGATGACGTCGGCGCCCTCCAGCCGCGCCTGGGCCGGTTGCCAGCGCTGGTCGGCGCCCGCCAGCAGGAAGCCGCGCAAGGCTTCGCCGGCCCGGGCCGTGCGCAGGCCGCCGGCGGTCTGCGCAAACCGCAGCCGCAGCTCGTTGCCGTGCACCTCGGTGCCGGCCAGGCGTGGTCCCGTGGCGGGCGACGGGCGCAGGCCCAGCTCATGCATGGCCAGGGCGGCCAGGCGTTGGCCGACGCTGCGTTTGTTGCGGGGGTGGATGTCGGCCGCGTCGCCGATGTCGATGGCGACCGCCATGCCGGTGTGCGGCAGGGCCAAAGCGGCGGCCTGGGCCTCGCGCAGTTCCGCCCAGCCGCCATGGCCGGGCCGGTTGTCGGCCAACGGCAGGAAGGCGGCCAGCTGCACGAAGAGGAAGGGCAGCTCGGGGGCCTGGAACTGGGCGCGCCAGTCCTGGATCAGCCGCTTGAAGCCGTCGGCATAGGCGGCCGCGCGGCCGGTGTTGCTCTCGCCCTGGTACCAGAGCACGCCGCGCACGCTCAGGCCCTGCAGCGGTGCGATCAAGCCGTTGTGGGCCAGCGTGGGCGCGTCGTTGGCAGTGGGACCGGTGCTGGCGCTGACTTGCTCGACGCGCGCCCGCCAGGCGCCGGCCAGCGGCAGGCTGCCGGCCGCCGTGTCCAGCCGCATCGCCGCCGCGTCGCCATGGAAGCCGCCACCGCCGCCGTTGTCGGTGACGCGCACGGCGATCCAATTGGCGCCGGCTCGCAACAGGCCCGGCGCCAGCTCGTAGCGGCGCGGCTGGTCGTAGCCGCACTGGCCGCCAACGCGCTGGCCGTTGACCCAGACCTCGTCGCAGTCGTCGACCTTGGCGAGGTGCAGCTGCGCGGCGCCGGCCGCCTGCGCGGCACTGAGCTCGATGCGCCGGCGCATCCAGACGATGCCGTCCAGGTCGGGCAGGCCTTGCGATTCCCAGACCTGCGGCGCCTGCAGCTTCGGCCAGGCGGTGTCGATGTCGGCGGCGGCCGACCAGCCGCTGGCGTCCACGCCCTGCCAAGGCAGGCCTGGTTGCCAGGCCGTGACCACGGCCTCGATGCGCTCACGGCGCGCGCGGGCGAAGGCTTTCTCGTCGGCCGGCAGGGCCTTGACGGCCGGCGCCAGGTCCGGGTCGCGCAGGGCCGCTTCGCGGCGCATCCAGGTCTCGAGGTGGGAACCTCCCCAGGCGGTGTTGATGAGGCCGATGGGCACGCCCTGCACGGCCTGCATCTGGCGCGCAAAGTGGTAGCCGACGGCGCTGAACTCGCCCACGGCGCCGGGCTGGGCCACCTGCCAGGCGGCGGGCGCGATGTCGGCTTGCGGCAGCAGGCTGGCGCGCAGCGGCACGCGCAGCTGGCGCAGCTGCGGGTTCTGCGGCGAGGCGACCTCCTGCGGCCCGGTGTCGGTGGTCGCCAGCGGCCACTCCATGTTGGACTGGCCGGACAGCAGCCAGACATCGCCGATCAGCACGTCGCGCAGCTCCACCGTTTGGTCGCCCTGCACGCGCAGGCGGTGCGGGCCGCCGGCGGGCAGGGGAGGCAGCTGCGCGCGCCAACGGCCGTTGGCGGCGACTTGCGTGCGGGCCTGGTGCCCGGCCAACTCGACGGTCAGCGTCTGGCCGGGCGTGGCCTGGCCCCACAGGCGCAGCGGGCGCTCGCGCTGCAGCACCATGTGCTCGCCGAACACGGGGGCCAGGCGCACCTCGGCCTGAGCGGTGGCGGTCAGCAGTGAAAGCAGCGCGGATAGGAGGGCGGTCTTCTTCATCGGGTTGTCTCGTCTTATGGGGTGACCAGGGTCGTGAGGCTTTTGGCGGGCAGCGTCACGCTCACGCGCCCGGCCGTGGCGGGCAAGGCCGCCTGCCGCGCGAAACGGCCGTTGGCGGTCGTGACATAGGGCGTCCAGCTGCTGTCCGTGCGGCCGGCCAGAGCCAGCTCCAGCGTTTGCGGCTGGCTGCCCTCGTTGATCAGCACCAGCACCGCGCGCGGGCTGGTGGCATCGGCCGGCGTGGCATAGGCCGACAGCCTCACGCCCGGCAGCGGCTGGGCGGTGGCCTCGACGCGCTGCGACCCGGGGCGGACGAAGTACGCGAAATGCTTGAGCCCCAGGCCAAAGTGGTTGGGTTGGTTGGCCGCGTCGATGAGGCCGGTGGGCTGGGCGTCGTTGGCGTTCACCAGCCACCAGTGCACATAGGCGTTGTACTGGCCGAGGGCGAAGCCCTCGTGCACCTCGCGCGCGATGGCCAGGGCGTCGTCGATGCCGGTGGCCCAGGCCGCGGCCGTGCCGGACTTGTTGACCGAGTCCTGGAAGTGCTCGGTCATCCACACCGGCCGGCCCTGCGCGCCTTCGGCCGTCTGCGGCACGCCGCCGTAGAGGTGGCCGCCGAGGATGCCGATGCGCGCGGCCACGGCGGGGTCGGCCAGCAGCGCCTCGGTGGTGGCGGGGGAGAAGTTCAGCGACTCGGGCGCCATCAGCAGCGTCTTCGTGCCGGCCACGGCCGCCGCGCCGTGGTTGGCGATCCAGGCCTTGAGCTCGTCGGCATTCCACAGGCAGGACTCGTAGTCGGCCGGGTCCCAGTCGGGCTCGTTCTGCGGCGAGACCGCGTAGAGGCTGACGCCGCGGCTCGTGGCGTAGCGCAGGTAGGCGTTCAGGTACTCGGCATAGGCGGCGTAGGCGGCCGGGTCCAGCCGCCCGCTCCACAGCGGGTCGCGCCGCTCGGGATTGGCGAGCTTCATCGAGGCGGGCGGCGTCCAGGCCGAGGCGAACACCAAAGCCCCGCGTGCCTGTGCGGCGACGGCATTGCCCATCTCGGCGCTCCAGGCGCCGGTGTCGGCGGTCCGGGCGGTGGCGTCCCAGGCCGCGGGGGCGATGCGCAGGCGCAGGATGCTCAGGCCGAGGGCGTCATCGCCCTGGGTGCCGAACAGCACATCGGCGCGGGCGGCGGCCATGGGCGTGTAGTACCAGGCCGCCGAGCCGCCGAAGCCCTGGATGGTCTGGCGCGCCGCGCCGAAGTCAACGCTCGCGGTGGCTGCCGCGGGCTTGACGCTCAGCAGGGTCTGCACCCAGCCCGGCTCATAGTGGGCGCTGTCCTGCGGCAGGAAACGGGCGCGCAGCACGGCGCTGCCGGGCGTGGCGCTGGCCTGGCTCAGCGGCCGGCCGTCCAGCAGGCTGAATGAGGCCGGGTCGGCCGTGCCTTGCACGCCGTAGAGGGCGCGGGGTGCGCTGCCCAGGGCCGCGGCCGGCACGGCGGCGCCCTGCACAACCGCCCCGGGCGCGTCCCAGCGCAGCGCCGGCCGCGTTTTATCGACCCGCAGCGGGCGGCTGATCGTGACGCTGCGGTAGTGCGTCGCATCCTGGGGCGTGAAGACCAGGCTCAGCGTCTGGCTGCCCACCTCGGGCCGGCTGCCGGTGGCCGGCGTGTAGGCATAGCTGCCCGCCACGCTGGCCTTGGCATTGAGCTGGGCGGCGCTGAGCGTGGTGCCCCAGGTGATGGCGGCCGGTTCGGGCCAGGTCAGCTCGGGCGTCAGCAGGGCCGGCGTGCTGGCCGGGGGCTGTTCGGCGGCACCGCTTCCACCGCCGCCGCCGCATCCAACGAGCAAGGCGAGGAGCAGGGCGGCGAAGGTGGTGGTGGGGCGCATGCGCAGGGCTGGGTGCTGATGAGAGCAGATCAGTGGTCCGAGCGCTTCAGTGTCGGCGATGAATGGCGCGATGCCGCCCGCCTGGCAGTGACGCTCAGCTGAACTCGGCCCGCAGCGCGCCATACAGGCGCTGGAAGCGCTCAAAACGCGGCCGCAGTTCGGTGGCCAGCGCAGCATCGGGCTCGGCCACGCGGGCGATCTCGGGCGTGCGGCAGACCTCGTCGACACTGCCGCCACAGGCCAGCCAGGCCAGGCGCGCTGCGCCGAGCGCGCCGCCGGCTTCGGCACCCACGCCATTGACGAGGCGGATATTCAGCAGCGAGGCGAGCAACTTCGCCCACCACTCGCTGCGCGCGCCGCCGCCCACCAACCACAGCGACTCGGCCCTGCCGCCGCCGGCCTGCAAGGCCTGCCAGCCGTCCAGCAGGCCAAAGCCCACGCCTTCGAGCACGGCATAGCCCAGGGCCGCGGCGTCATGCTCGTTCGTGAGGCCGAAGAACACACCCTGCGCATTGGCGTTGTTGTGCGGCGTGCGCTCGCCGCTCAGGTAGGGCAGGAAGATCGGCGCGCGTTCACGCTGGGCCGGCGTGAGCTGGGCAACCTTGGCAATCAGCTCGGCCTCGCCCGATTCCTTGAGCAGCAGCGTCACCCAGCGCAGCGCACTCGCCGCGCTGAGCATGACGCTCATCTGGTGCCAGGTGTTCGGCAGCGCGTGGCAGAAGGCGTGTACGGCGCGCGCCGGGTTGGGGCTGAAGGCCTCGTTGCACAGGAAGATGACGCCGGACGTGCCCAGCGACAGGAAACCCTGGCCGGGCTTGACGACGCCCATGCCGACGGCGCTGGCCGCGTTGTCGCCACCACCGCCGGCGATCGGGATGCCGGCGCGCAGGCCCCAGCGTTCGGCCAACTCGTGCTTCAAGCCGGCGCTCGGGTCGCTACCTTCCACCAGCCGCGGCATGTGGCTCTCGTTCAGCCCCGTCAGCGCCAGCGCCTCGGGCGACCAGCGGCGGCGCGCCACGTCCAGCCACAGCGTGCCGGCGGCGTCGCTCATCTCGCTCACAAAGGAGCCGCTCAAGCAAAGGCGCAGCCAGTCCTTGGGCAGCAGCACCTTGGCCACGCGGTTGAAGAGCTCGGGCTCGTGCTGGCGCATCCATGCGAGCTTGGGCGCCGTGAAGCCCGGCATGGCCAGGTTGCCGGTGATGGCCGGCAGCTCAGGGCAGGCGGCCATCATCTCGGCGCATTGCCCGGCGCTGCGGCCGTCGTTCCACAGGATGGCCGGCCGCTGCACGCGGTCGGCGTCGTCCAGCGTGACCGCGCCATGCATCTGGCCCGACAGCCCGATGCCGCGCACCCTTGCGAGGGCTGACGCATGGCTCTGGCCGAGTTTGGCCATGCCTTCATCGAGCGCTGCCCACCAGGCGGCGGGCTCCTGCTCGCTCCACAGCGGCTGCGGACGCTGCACGGTCAGCGCGACACCGGTGGTCGCGACGATGTGGTGCTGCTCGTCGAGCAGCAGCAGCTTCAGCTCGGAGGTGCCGAGGTCGATGCCGAGAAACATGGGTCAGGGGTCCGATTCAATGAACACGGCCACAGAGACACAGAGGCACAGAGAAAAGCCTCTGAATTGCTCTGTGTCTCAGTGCCTCTGTGGCTTTGTTATTGGGCCGCTGTCATCAGCCAAAAATCCGTCAGACGAAGTTGTTGACGACGTTTTCCAGTCGTTCCTGGCGGCCGGAACGGGCGACCGGCGAGATGCCTTGCGCGTGAACTACGGCAGCGAGCTCGTCAAGGCTGGCGCCCGCCTGGATCTTCTGGCCCAGCTCGCCGTTCCAGCCCGCATAGCGATCGCCCACGGCCTTCTCCAGCTGGCCGCTTTCGTACAGCGCCGCCGCACTCAGGAAAGCGCGCGCCATGGTGTCCATGCCGCCGATATGGCCCTCGAGCTGGTCGGTCGGGTCGATGGACTGGCGGCGCACCTTGGCGTCGAAGTTGGTGCCGCCGGTCGTGAAGCCGCCCGCGCGGATGATCTCCAGCATGGCCGGCACGAGGGCCGCGTGGTTGTTGGGGAACTGGTCCGTGTCCCAGCCCAGTTGCTCATCGCCGCGGTTGGCGTCGATGGAGCCGAAGATACCCAGGGCGCAGGCGGTGGCGACCTCATGCTCGAAGCTGTGGCCGGCCAGCGTGGCGTGATTCACCTCCAGGTTGACCTTGACCTCGTTCTCCAGGCCATAGGTCTTCAGGAAGCCGTAGACCGTGGCGCTGTCGTAGTCGTATTGGTGCTTGGTCGGCTCCTGCGGCTTGGGCTCGATGAGGATGGCGCCCTTGAAGCCGATCTTGTGCTTGTGCTCGACGACGGCGCTGAGGAAGCGGCCGTACTGGGCCAGCTCGCGCTTGAGGTCGGTGTTCAGCAGGGTCTCGTAGCCCTCGCGGCCACCCCACAGCACGTAGTTCTGGCCGCCCAGGCGGTTCGTCCACTCCAGCACATGCTTCACTTGCGCGGCGGCATAGGCGAAGACCTCGGGGTCGGGGTTGGTGGCTGCGCCGCTCATGAAACGCGGGTTGGAGAACAGGTTGGCCGTGCCCCAGAGCAGGCCGATCTTCTGGTCCTGCATCTTCTTGGCCGCGGCTTCGAGCAGGCCGTCGAGGATGCGGTTGGATTCGGCCAGCGTCGCGCCTTCGGGGGCCACGTCGCGGTCATGGAAGCACCAGTAAGGCAGGCCCAGCTTGCTGAAGAGGTCGAAGGCGGCGTCGAGCTTGAGCTTGGCGGCCGTGACGGCGTCAGCCTCGGCGAACCAGTTGCGCTGGTGGGCGGTGGCGCCCAGGCCGAAGATGTCCTCGCCCTTCCAGCAGAAGTTGTGCCAGTAGCAGACGGCCGGGCGCAGGTGCTCGGCCAGCGTCTTGCCCATCACGACGCGCTTGGCGTCATACCAGTGGTAAGCCAGCGGGTTGGTGGATTGCGGGCCTTCGTACTGGACGGTAGGGAGGTCGGAATAGGCGGTGCTCATGGCGGGTCCTTACTGCGGAATCAGGGAAGGGTGGTGAAAGAGGTCAGGCGGTGGCCGGCACGGCATTGGCCGGGCCGATGTCGTCACCGTTGTTGGCGCCGGCCTTGCTGCGGCGCCGGGCGAGTTCGTCGGCCATTTGCAGCGTGGTCTGCTTGTTCAGCTTGTTGGCGATCAGGCAGAAGGTGCAGCCGGCAAACAGCGCGGCGACGACGAAGCTGGACATCACACGATAGCCTTCGATGGCATTGGGTGCTGTCGGTTGCATCGTGTCGTAACCGAAGAAGCCGGCCATCAGCCACAGGAAGCAGGCCGAGCCGAGGGCCAAGCCGGCCTTCAGCGAGAAGCCGATGGTGGCGAACACCATGCCGGTGAAGCGGCGGCCGGTCTGCCACTCGGAGTAGTCGGCCGCGTCGGCGTACATGGCCCACATGATGGCGCAGGTGGGCGCGTAGACGATGGCGCCCAGCACCTGCAGGCCGACCATGGCCCAGGTGGCCGTTGGCGGCAGCAGGTACATCGCGGCTGCGGTCAAAGTCGACAGGCCGAAGCAGGTGACGGCCACGGTGCGTTTGCCGAAGCGCGCCGACAGCCCCACCGACAGCATGATCACGATGATGGTCGTCAGGAAGCCGGCCATGTTGACGATGCTGTTGAACACATCGGCGACATTGGAACTCGCCAAGCCGTCGCGCGTGCCGTGCACGATGTAGCCCAGCGTGTCGGCCAGGCTGCCGGTGCCGGCTGGGTCGGGTGTCGTCAGGCCCAGCGAGGCGACGAAGTCGAACATCGCGGCCTTGTCGGCATAGTGGTGATAGAAGTTGTAGTGGGCACCGCCACGCAGGGCCAGCATCGCGAAGTGAAAGACCGTGTAGGCCACCAGGGCGATCCACGGGCCGTTCTTCAACAGGTCGACGAAGTCCTGCTTGGGCGAGGCGTGCGTCTCGACGATGGGCTTGACGCGTTCCCTGGTCGTGAAGAAGGTGACCATGAAGAGCACCAGGCAGGCCACGGCCCAGATCGTCATCGTCATCTGCCAGCCGTACGCGCGGTCATGCCCCTGCGCGAACTTGGCCACCAGCGGCAGCGTGAAGCCGCCGACGATGAATTGCGCCGCGTTGACCGATACGAAACGGTAGGAATTGAGCTTGGTGCGCTCATTCAGGTCCGCCGTCATGACCCCGCCCAGCGCGGAGTAGGGCATGTTGTTCATCGAGTACAGCGTCATCAGCAGCGTGTTGGTGATGCCCGCGTAGGCCACCACCATGGCGGTGCTCCAGCCCCAGCTCTTGTCGGGCGTGGTGTAGGCCAGGACCATGACGACGCACCAGGGCACGGCGGTCCAGAGCACCCAGGGGCGGAACTTGCCCCAGCGCGTGTTGGTGCGGTCGGCCAGCACGCCCATGACGGGGTCGAAGACGGCGTCCCACAGCCGCGGCCACAGCAGGATGGCCGCCGCCGTGCTCGCGCTCAGCCCGAACACGTCGGTGTAGAAGTTGAGCTGGAACAGGATCATGGACATGAAGACCAGGTTCGCAGCCGCGTCGCCGCAGCTGTAACCGGCCTTCTCCACGAAGGACAAGGGCTGATGGGTGGTGGCCATGGGGTGTCTCGTGTCGTTTTAAGAGCGCGCGGTCTCAGGGCCGTGCTTCGTAGGAAAGGTAGTCGAAGTCCGCGGCAAGGCGCTGGCCCGACAGATCTTGACAGGCAATGCCGATGAAATTGCCGGTGAAGCCAAAGCTGCGCGCGTAGCCGTCGACGAAGCGCGTCACGGCCTCGTCGCTGAGCATGGCGGTGTCCAGCGCCGGGCCGATGTCCTGCCAGGCGCCGCCGGCTTGATGGGCTTGAGCGAACTGGAACTGGTAGCGGTCGTGACGGAACTCGACGGCCAGGTCGACCGGGCCCTCCGCCAGCACAACGGGTGTGGCCGGCTCGCACAACGCCGAGTCGCGGTTGACGGTCAGCCGCAGCACGCGCTGGCCGGAGTCGACATCGCGGCTGACGTGCAGATAGGCATGGTTGCCGGTGTTGTAGTAAGCCACCAGGCCGGCCATCTGCTGGAACAGCTCGGGCGCGAACTCCAGGCGCGTCTCGACCCGGCAGTTGAAGTGCTGCTGGCGCCGCGCGACCAGGCTCTGGTCGAACAGGCTCATCAGCGACTCGCGGCCCTTCAGGCGCAGCCAGCCGGGGCGTTCGGTCAGTGAGATCCAGCTTTCATCAAAGGGCACGCGCAGTGAGTTCAGGTGGTGATTGAGCGTTGCCGAGTCGAAGTCGTCGCGCGCCGGCTCGGCCGGGAACACATGCTCGGGAAGGCCCGGCCCGGCAACCTGCAGGCGCGGCGCATTGCCGCCACCCTCGATCTCCGGCCAGTCGTCATCGCGCCAGTGGATGCGCTGGATGCCGGTCTCGCGGCCCAGCGGGCAATGCAATTTCTCGTAGACGCCGTTCTGCTTGTCGGCATTCGGGCCGCTCCATTCCAGCGGCCGGCCGCAGAGGTGCGCCAGGTACCAGTCGCCGTTGTGCGTCTGCACCAGGCTGGCGTGGCCGCTGCGCTGCAGGCCGTCGGTGGGCTGCTGCCAGGCCGTCAGCAGCGGGTTGCCGGGCAATGTCTCGTAGGGGCCGTCAATGGCACGCGAGCGGGCCAGCGTGACGGCGTGCTCGTAGAAGGTGCCGCCCTCGGCCGTCAGCAGGTAGTACCAGCCGTTGCGGCGGTACAGGTGAGGCCCTTCGACGACGCCCAGCGGTGTGCCGGCATAGATGTTCTTCACCGGGCCGACCAGGCGCCTGGCCTCGTGGTCGTATTCCTGCAGCAGGATGCCGTTGAAGTGGTGCTTGCCCGGTTGGTGGATCCACTGCTGGTTCAGCAGCCACTGCCGGCCATCATCGTCGTGGAACAGGCTGGGGTCGAAGCCCGAGCTGTTCAGGTAGATGGGCTCGCTCCACGGGCCGTCGATGCTTGGCGCGGTGACCAGGTAGTTGTGTGTGTCCTTGAAGGCGCCGAAGGTGGAGCGCACGTCGGTGTAGATCAGCCAGAACTGGCCGCCGGCATAGCTCAGGCAGGGCGCCCAGACGCCGGCCGAGTCGGGGTGGCCGAGCAGGTCGAGCTGGCTCTTGCGCGTGACGGCGTAGCTGTGGTGGCGCCAGTTTTGCAGGTCGCGCGAATGGTGGATGCGCACGCCGGGCCACCACTCGAAGGTCGAGGTGGCGATGTAGTAGTCATCACCGACGCGGCATATCGAGGGGTCGGCGTGGAAGCCCGGCAGGATGGGGTTGGTGATCATGTGTCGGTGCAGGGAGAGTCAGGCGGCCGCAGCCAGGCGGCTGGCGGCGATCAGGGGGCGGGTGAGACGGTAGCGGGCCAGAGCGGCGGCGCCGACGGCGACAGCATCGACGCCGAAACGCGACAGGGTGACCAGGGGCGGCGACACGCCGGCGGCACTGGCATAGGCTTCCAGCGTGCGAAAGGCGTGCTCGAGAAAGGGGGCGCCGATCTCGACGGCGGGGCCGCCGAGCACGATGCGGCCGGGGTCGTAGGCGGCGCAGAGATTGCCCAGCAGCATGCCGAGATAGCGGCCGGCGCGGGCGACGGCTTCAGTGCTGTCGGGCTGCCTGGCGCTCAGCCGGCGCTGGATCCCGGCCAGGCCACCGCCTTCTTCGCCGGGGGGCAGCATGGTTCGAAAGCCGATCATGGCTTCGGCGCAGCCGCGGCGGCCGCAGCTGCAGCGCGGGCCGTCGATCTCCAGCGTCGTGTGGCCGACCTCGCCGGCCAGGCCGTGAGCGCCGGTCAGCAGTCGGTCCTCGACGACGATGCCTGCGCCCACACCCAGGCCCAGGCTCAGGTAGATCAGCGGGTCGCGGCCGTCGGCGCTGAACTCCAGCTCGCCCAAGGCCGCCGCATCGGCGTCGTTTTGCACGAACAGCGGCACGCCCTGTAGCGGTGTATTGCGCAGATGCTCGACCAGCAGCCGGCCGACGGGCAGGTCGCGCCAGCCGAGGTTGTGGGCGAAATGCAGATGGCCGCGTTGCTCGTCCACGCCGCCGGGCAGCCCGACGCCGATGCCGATGACCCGCTGGGACGGCGTGTCCAGGCGCGCGTACACCTGCGTCAGCAGCCGCGCGGCGCGCATCAGCGCAAGAGGGGCGTCTCGCCCGGCATCCAGCGGCGCACGCGCGCGGGCCAGCACGTCGCCGGTCAGCGAAGTGGCGACGACCTGCACGCCCTCCACGCCCAGCTCGGCGCCCAGCAGCACCAGCCGCCCCGGATCGACGAAGAGGGGCGTCGGCCGGCGGCCCAGCTCGCCGGTCGCGACGATCTCGCGCTCCAGCAGCCAGCCCTCGTGGATCAACTCCTTCACCAGCCCGCTGACGGTGGACTTGGTCAGCTGTAGCGATTCGGCCAGCGCCGCTCGTGACTGCCCGGGCCAGGCGCTCAGCTGCCGCACGACGGCCATGCGGTTGAGGTCCTTGAGCAGGTGCTGGTCGGCGGTGAACTGCATGTGGGCTCTAGATGGGTTGCAGCCCGCCGGCCGCGAAGGGCCGCAGGTTGAGGGCGTGGTTGAAGGTGGTCGCAACGAAGAGCGGCGCGCGCATAACCCAGCGCTGCCGGCCCGGCGGCATGGCGACAGCCCCGACCATCACGCGGCTTTCAGCGCATCTCCCCGAAGCGCGAGGGCGCCGGGGCAGGTGGCGGGAGCCGGTAGGGCGGGGTGAGAATTCAATGCGGTCTCCGTCTTGAGCGGCGTCCTTCCGACACCGCTTGCTATGGACTCAAATGTAGCGCTACCATTTTGCATTGCGCAAGCGAGAAATCTCTAACATTCCCGCGATCCCGGGGTGCAACCCCGGCCGGCCCATACAGGAGACTTGATGAAGACATGGGCCCGAGGCCTGGCCGGCTTGCTGCTGGCGGCCGCGCTTCAGCCGGCGTGGAGCGCCGTGGAGGACGGCTACGAGCTGTGGCAGCGCTACCGCGCACTGCCGCCCGTGACTCAAAGCGAGGTGCTCGTGCGGGCTCTCAGCATCCTCCCCGCCACGCCGATGACGCCAACACTGCAGGCCGCCGTCGCCGAATTGAAGCGCGGTGTGGCAGGCCTGACGGGGCGGGAGCCGGCCGTGTCGGCCCAACTGGCGGACGGCGCTCTGCTGCTGGCCACGCCGGCCAGCGCCCCGGCCGGACTGAACCTGCCCTGGGCCGAGTTGGGCCGCGAAGGCTATCTGCTGCGCAGCGTGAAGCTGCAAGGCCGGGCCGTGACCTTGATCGCCGCCAACACCGACATCGGCCTGCTTTACGGCAGTTTTGCCTGGTTGCGCGCGGCACAGACGGGCGCCGACCTGGGCAAGCTGGACCTGCGTTCCGCACCCAGGCTCGGCTTGCGCCTGCTCAACCACTGGGACAACCTGGATCGCACCGTCGAGCGCGGCTATGCCGGTGCGTCGATCTGGGACTGGTGGAAGCTGCCCGACATCCGCGATGCGCGCTACGTGGATTACGCCCGCGCCAATGCGTCGCTGGGCATCAACGGCACGGTGCTGAACAACGTCAATGCCAAGGCCGATTCCCTGACCGCGCCCTTCCTTGCCAAGGCGGCGGCGCTGGCCGATGTGTTCAGGCCGTATGGCATCCGCGTCTACCTGTCGGCACGCTTCTCGGCGCCGGTGGAACTGGGCGGGCTGAAAACCGCCGACCCGCTGGACCCGGCCGTGCGCGCCTGGTGGAAGGCCAAGGCCGACGAGATCTACCGGCGCATCCCCGACTTCGGTGGCTTTCTCGTCAAGGCCAATTCCGAGGGTCAGCCGGGGCCGCAGGACTATGGCCGCAACCATGCCGACGGCGCCAACATGCTGGCCGAGGCACTGACGCCGCATGGCGGCGTCGTCATGTGGAGGGCCTTCGTCTACGCGCCGGATGCGGGCGACCGCGCGAAGCAGGGCTACGCGGAGTTCCAACCGCTGGACGGCCGCTTTGCGCCCAACGTCATGGTGCAGGTCAAGAACGGCGCCATCGACTTCCAGCCGCGCGAGCCCTTCCATCCGCTGCTTGGCGCCATGCCGAAGACACCGTTGGCGCTGGAGCTGCAGATCACCAAGGAATACCTGGGCTTCTCGACGCACCTGGTTTATCTCGGCCCGCTGTTCGAAGAGGTGTTGCGCACGGACACCCAACGGCCGTCGGGCGTGACGGTTGCCGGCCAGCTGACGGCGATGGCCGGCGTGGCCAACATTGGCACCGATCGCAACTGGTGCGGCTCCCACTTCGACTGCGCCAACTGGTATGCCTTCGGCCGCCTGGCCTGGAACGCCGACCTGCACGCGTCCGACCTCGCCCGCGAATGGGTCATGCAGACCTTCACGGCCAAGCCCGGGGCCGTCGACAGCATCGTCTCGATGATGACGGCCTCGCGCGAGGCGGTGGTTGACTACATGACGCCGCTGGGCCTGCACCATCTGATGGGCACGGGCCACCACCATGGCCCGGCGCCCTGGGTTGACAACCTGGAGCGGGCCGACTGGAACCCGGTCTACTTCCACCGCGCTGGCCGTGACGGCATCGGTTTCGACCGCTCGCCGCGCGGCAGCAACGCGACGGCCCAGTACGCGCCCGGCTGGGCCGCCCGCCTGGCACGGCCGGAGACGACGCCCGAGGAGTGGCTGCTCTGGTTCCACCACCTGCCCTGGGATTACCGGCTGGCGTCTGGCCGCACGCTGTGGGCCGAATTGGTAGCGCGCTACGACCGTGGCGTCGCGAGCGTCGTCGACATGCGCGCGCGCTGGGCCACGCTGCAAGCCGACATCGACCCCGTCCGCCATGCCGACGTCACCGCCTACCTGGCAGTGCAGGAGGCCGAGGCTCGCTGGTGGCGGGATGCCTGCCTTGCCTATTTTCAGTCCGCCTCGGGGTTGCCGCTGCCGCCCGGCGTGCGGCCCCCCGAGCGCTCGCTGAACGACTACAAAGCGCTGCGCTTCAATTTCGCGCCGGGTCGCGGCGGCTGACACACCTCAAGCCAAATATGATTGCGCAAACAAACCCATCACCATCCGAGGGACCCTTTTGAAGCCAACCGCTCGCTCCGGGCGCAGCCCCAAGGTCGCGACCATCGCCGATGTCGCCGCGCTGGCCGGGGTGTCGCCGATGACGGTGTCGCGGGTCATCAACGGGGAGCAGAACGTGCGCCCGGGCACGCGTGAGAAGGTGCAGGCCGCCGTCGCCGAGCTGAATTACCTGCCCAACCAGGCCGCCCGCCACCTGGCCGGGTCGGAGCCCATCCGCATCGGCATGCTCTACATCGATCCGACGGCCGGCTATCTCAATGAATTCCTCATCGGCCTGCTGAACAAGGCCAGCCTGCGCCATGTGCAGCTCGTCGTGCAGCGCTGCGAGGCCGCGCGCGAGGGCGAGGAGAAGCCGGTAGCCGAGATGATCGCCAACGGCATCGACGGCCTCATCCTGCCGCCGCCCTTCTGCGATTCCCAGCCGCTGCTCAGGCTGGTGGCCGAGACGGACACGCCGGCCGTGGTCGTGTCCAGCGGCGTGCCGCCCGAAGCCGTCTGCGCCGTCGGCATCGACGATTACCAGGCCGCCTACGAGATGACGCGCCATTTGCTGAATCTGGGCCACCACCGCCTGGGCTTCATCATCGGCGACCCCTACCAGAGCAGCAGCGCCCGCCGCCTGGCCGGCTTCCATGCAGCGATGACCGACGCCGGCCTCAACATCGAGGAGGAGGAGGTCGTCGCCCAGGGCATGTTCACCTACCGCTCGGGCCTGGACGCGGCCGAGTTCCTGCTTTCGCAGGAGCGCCGGCCGACGGCCATCTTCGCCAGCAATGACGACATGGCGGCGGCCACAGTCGCCATCGCCCATCGCATGGGCCTGGACGTGCCCAGCGACCTGACTGTCGTCGGCTTCGACGATGCGCCGCTGGCCACGACCATCTGGCCCGAGCTGACCACCGTGCGCCAGCCCATCATGGAGATGGCCGGCGCCGCGGTGGACCTGCTGGTGCGCCACATCCGCGCGCGCCGCACCGGAGAGCCCCTGCCCTGCGAGCACGAGCTCATGGATTTCGCGCTGGTCCGGCGCCAGTCCGACGCCGCGCCCCGGCTGCGCCCGCCGCTGCGCATCGGCGCATGAAATGAAGCCCCTCGTCCAAGGCGTACCTTGGCCGGGACCGCGCTGCGGACCACGGTCCGCAGCGCTTCGGCAGGCACATCATGTCCACTGGACATGATGTGTCCGGCCTCAGCCCCCGCGGGGACGGCGATGCTTGCCGGATTGACCGGCAAGCACATCACCCAAGGCGGGCCGGCTTGGGAGCGCCCCGGCGCTCGGCCCGCAATTCAAATGCACCGCCCTGAAATGAACCCTCTCTCCGCTCCGCGCTTCAAGCGCCTGCTGCTGACCGGCGCTGCCGGCAATCTCGGCCGCGTGCTGCGGCCGCGCATGAAGCATTACTGCGACGTGCTGCGGCTGTCGGACCTCGCACCCATGGACCCCGCCGGCGAGGGCGAGGAAGTCGTGCAGGCGCCGCTCGAGGATCTGGCTGCCATGCAGTCACTGCTCAAGGATGTCGATGCCGTGCTGCACTTCGGCGGCGTGTCCATCGAGAAACCCTTCGACGTGGTGCTGCCGGCCAATATCGTCGGCGCCTACAACGTCTACGAGTCGGCCCGCCAGCGCGGCGTCAAGCGCATCATCTTCGCCAGCTCCAACCACGTCACCGGCTTCTACAGCCAGGGCGAGACGTTGACGCCAAGGGCCGCGCCGCGGCCGGACAGCTACTACGGGCTGTCCAAGGCCTTTGGTGAGGACCTGGCGCAGTTCTATTTCGACCGCTACGGGTTGGAGACGGTCTCGGTGCGCATCGGTTCCAGCTGGCCCGTGCCGACCGACCGCCGTATGCTGTCGAGCTGGCTGAGCTTTGACGACCTGGAACGCCTGCTCGTCGCCGCACTGAGCGCCCCCGTCGTCGGCCACAGCATCATCTACGGCATGAGCGACAACCGCTCGACCTGGTGGGACAACAGCGCGTCCAACCACATCGGCTTCAAGCCCCAGGACAGCTCCGAGCCCTGGCGCGCCGAGGTCGAGGCGGCCCAGCCCTATGTCGACCCGAGCCGGCCCGAGGTGCGCTGCCAGGGCGGCCAGTTCGTCATCCAAGGCCCCTTCGAGAAGGCGCCAGAAGACCAATGAAGATCCCCTTCACGCCCAACGCCCGCCGGCCTGACCCGGCCATCGAGGTGCTGGACGAGGCCTTCCTGCCGCTGCGCCTGTTCGCCGCCGGCGTCGAGCAGCTCGCCACGGGCCTGGCCTGGGCCGAGGGGCCGGTCTGGTTTGGCGACGGGCGCTACCTGCTCGTCTCCGACATCCCCAACAACCGCATCCTGCGCTGGGACGAGACGACCGGCGCCGTCAGCGAGTTCCGCAACCCGAGCAACAACGCCAATGGTCATGTGCGCGACAGCCAGGGGCGGCTTGTCAGCTGCGAGCACCTGACGCGGCGCATCACGCGCACCGAGTACGACGGCCGCATCACCGTGCTGGCGGATCGCCATCAAGGCAAGCGGCTGAATTCGCCCAACGACATCACCTGCCAGCCGGGCGACGGCAGCCTGTGGTTCAGCGACCCGCTGTTCGGCATCGCCAGCGACTTCGAGGGCGAGAAGGCCGAGTCTGAATTGACGCCGGCCGTCTACCGCATCGACGGCGCGACCGGCGAACTGACACTGCAGATCGACGACCTCAAGGGCCCGAACGGCCTAGCCTTCAGCCCTGACGGCAAGACGCTCTACGTCATCGAAAGCCGCGCCCAGCCGCATCGGTTGATCTGGGCCTATGACGTGGATGGCGTGTCCTTGAGCAACAAGCGGCTGCTGGTCGACCCGGGGTGCCCGGGGGCTTTCGACGGCATGGCCGTCGATGTGCAAGGCAATCTCTGGTGTGGCTTTGGCAGTGACGGCAGCGCGGATGCTGATGCGGCGGTGCTGGATGGTGTCCGTGTCTACAACCCCATGGGCAAGCTGTTGGCCCATATCCACCTGCCCGAGCGCTGCGCCAATCTCTGCTTCGGCGGCGCCAAGGGCAACCGCCTCTTCATGGCGAGCACGCATTCGCTGTATGCGCTGTACGTGAACACGCGCGGCGCAGTCACTTGACGTCATCATGAGGCCGAGCCACAAAAAAGCCCTGGCGTTTGAGGCCAGGGCTTTGGGGACTTCGGCGGATCACTGCACGAGCGACCCAGAAATCAATTCAATTACCGGTCGCGACGGCGGCGGGAAGCAACAAAACCGATGACGCCCAGGCCTGCGGCCAGCATGGCGTAGGTTTCGGGTTCCGGCACCGGCAGCGCGGTGGCCGAAGCCGAAATCGCGTAGGCCGACGGCGCCTGGTTAGCCATCGCGAACACGTTGAAGTAATAGTTGCCGGCGCTCAGGTTCGTGAAGTGCCCGGTCGACGTGGACGTGAAGGCAAAGCCGATGATGACGGTGTCGTCAGTGCCGCCCACGACGTGATCGGCGCCAGTGCTGACGATGCTGTAGAAGGCCGGCGACAGGCTGCCGAAGAACGTCGTCACATTGCTCTGCACGCTCGAAGCCGACGCGAGCGAGAACGTGAAGGTGTCGTTCAGCAGGCTGGGCACGACGGCGACATTGCCGCTGTTGACCGTGGTGGTGCCCAGCGTGCCGGTGCCCAACACGAAGGGGGTGGCCTGCGCCGCAAGGCTGCCCAGGGACAGCACAGAGGCCAAGGCAAGAGACTTCAACATAGTTACTTACTCCCAAAGAAAGACCCAAGCTAATTAGCAAGCACCGTGCCATCAGAGAAAACCCTGCTGTGGCGGTGATTTACTTGCGGTCAGCCTTCTGGGTGTAAAGAACGCCGACACCAACGGGCCTTGTCGTCGAGAAAGTAGTCCTCGTCCGGCGGCTCGATGGGCTCGCCTTCAAAGAGCCCTGCGGGAAAGCCATAAGCCCTTGGCAGCCGCGCGTCCGCGGTGAAGACGTGCGATCCGCATGTCTTGCAAAACGAGCGCTGCAGATTGGGCGTGGGACAGAACACCGACAGCCCTTCAGGGTTGTTCACAACGACCTGATCGCGCGGCGCCGTGATCCATGTGGTGAAGGCCGCACCACTGAGGCGGCGGCATTCGCCGCAGTGGCAATTGTCCGGACGGCGCAAAGGCGATGGGACCGTGACGGACACGGCGCCACAGTAGCAGGAGCCGCGGGCAGCAAGAGGGGGGATCATCGGCTTCAAGGCAAGGGGAAGAGCCAGGACTATGCCGCTGCCGCGTTGCTGAACTCCGTTGCCCGCTCGCGATCGGCGTGGGCAGGACTCACCGGCTGGCGGGGTGCCTTCTGCTGACAAGCCGTTGTCGCGACCTCCCGCCATCATGGCGATTCCCAATTTGCGCACGAGTCGCTCCGATGAAAAACGCCACCCTGTGGGAGGAATCGGCACAGGCCGGCATGGCCGCGCCGCGCGGCAACTGGATTGCCGTGGCCAGCGCCACCCACGCACGCCGAGGCTGCGCGGAACGCGGCGCAGGCTATATGCAGGTGTGCCATGGCAAGGTCGCGCCGTTGCGGCGCGTGAGGCCCGGTGACCGCGTGGCCTACTACGCGCCCACAGTCACCATGGGCGGCAGCGACAAGCTGCAGGCCTTTGTGTCGCTCGGGCTGGTCAGGCCCGGCGAGCCCTACGCCTTCGACATGGGTGGCGGCTTCGTCCCCTTCCGCAAGGATGTGGACTATGTGCCGGCACGCGAGGCGCCCATTGCCCCGCTGATCGACCGCTTCGAGTTCGTGCAGGACCGCGCGCGCTGGGGCTATTCGTTCCGTTTCGGACTGTTTGCCATCAGCGACCATGACATGAGGCTGATTGCCGATGCCATGGGTGCCGATTCGGATGCCCTGCATTTCTGAACTGCACAGATGACCCTGCCATCCATGAATCCTGAGGGTGACCGCAACACCGGCGCGTTCGATCCCGCGGTCGCTGCGCGTGCCTGGGCCAATGGCTGGGCGATTTCGCGGCGCACGCCAGCGCCGGTCAGGCGCTCTGGCTGCTTACAGATTTCGGTCGGAAAGCCCGGGCAGACGACTCGCTATGTTCTTCCCGCCCTTGATCGACATCTTCTTCAAGAACTTGTCACCGAGACCGGCCCCGGCAGCTGGCTGAAGATCTGCGCACCACGTGAAAGCGTGTCTCCCTTGCTTTCCCATCATTGGCAGGTTCACGACGCTGAGTTTCTGATGTGCACCGATCTCATGGGCGGCGACGCCAGCGCCCCTGAGGGCTATCGCATGCAGACCGAGAAGGTGGGAGAGGTCGCATTTGCCAGGCTGATCGCAGGTTCAGGGGAAATCGCGGCCGGCGGCCAGGTGGCGATCGAGGGTCCGTTCGCCACCTTCGATCAAATCGTCACGGCCGAGGCCCACAGGAGGAAGGGGCTGGGGCGACGCATCATGACCATCTTGTCAAGCATCGCGCTCGATCTGGAGGCAAGGCAAGGCGTGCTGGTGGCCACGGAGTCGGGCGCTGCTCTGTACAAGGCGATGGGTTGGTCCCTGGTCTCGCCGGTCACGGCGGCGTCGTATCCAACCGCGCAGGCGGGCTGACGGGTGATGGGGATGAGCCTTTTCACCTGACCGTCTTGCGTACCGGGTTGTCCCCTTCGACGAACCGAAGGTTTCAGCCCTGCTACGAAAGACCGCCATGTGCCGACTGCTCGCCCCGCTGCTCCTTGCCACGCTCACCCTCCTGGCTGGCGTGCCGCCAGCCGCCGCGCAAGCTGCTGCGCCGACGGTCTCCGTCGGCAGCGACAACGGCGCGGCCATCAAGGGTGCGCGCCGTGTCGCCATCGACCAGTTCGGGATCGAATTCGTCACCACGCTGAAGGCGAGCGGCAGCGGCGGGGGCAACAGTACCTCGGTGCAGGCCGAACTGCGCGGCGTGCCGGATGCGGCGATGCAGGCACTGACCGACCGCGTCTACCGCGACACCGTCGAGGCGCTGACCGCCGCCGGCTTTGAAGTCGTCAGCATGGACACGGTTCGCGCGCGCCCCGAGTACGCCGAAGTCGAGGCCCGCATGGGCAAGCCGGCGCCCTATGTCATCGACGACACGGGCGCCGTCTCCAAGATCTTCGCGCCCACCGGCATGCCGGCCTTCTTCCAGACGGCAGGAGGCCGCGGCACGCTGAGCGACCGCATCACCGCGCTGGACGGTGCCAACGGTGCAAAGGCCAGCGCGGTGGCGCAGGCGCTCGACCTGCATTTCGTGCGCCTGCACTTCTTTGCGAGCTTCGGCACCGCCTCCGGCAGCAAGGGCTTCCTGGCCAATATCGCGCGTCGCTCACAGTCCTCCATCGAGGCCGGTCCGGTGCTTTACCCCAACGAGACCCAGCTGCAGATCGTGTCGCAGGAGGGCCAGCGCATCTTCCGCACGACGTCGCGCAGCGGCGTCAACGGCGCCTTCTACGTCGACCGCCTGGTTCAGGGCGCGACTGAAGGCTTCACGCTCGTCGACACCACCACCGACGAGTCGCGCAAGTCAGACAACACGAGCAACGCGCTGTCGATGGGCCTGGCGCTGTTGACCGGTGGCCGCTCGCGTGGCACCAGCAATGCGACTGCCGCGGTCACGCTCGACGAGGCCAGCTTCGAGCGGGCTTTCCTGCCCATGATCGGCAGCGCGCGGGATGCGCTGGTGCAGCGGTTGAAGAGCGCCAGGTGAACCTCCGCCCTCGCGTCAGGCCAGCGGCGCGGCGCCCAGTTCGCGGCGCAGCCAGGCGCGGGCCAGCGCCCAGTCGCGCTTGACGGTGGCGAGCGACAGATCGAGCGCCTGCGCGATCTCGTCGTTTTCTAGCCCGCCGAAGAACTTCAGCTCCACCACCTTGGCCGCGCGCGGGTCGACGGCTTCGAGGGCCAGGATGGCCTCGTGCACGGCCACCACGTCGGGCTCGGCCTGCACGCCGATTTCCGGTGCGCCGGTGATCGACAGCGACACCAGCTGCGCCTCGCGCTTCTCGGTGCGTTTGGCCAGCGCGTGGTTCACCAGGATGCGCCGCATCATGGTCGAGGCCACCGACAGGAAATGCGCGCGGTTGGACCATTGCGTGCGCGTCTGCTCGGCCATGCGGAACCAGGCCTCGTGCGTGAGCACCGTCGGGCTCAGCGTGTGCGCGTTCGCCTCGCGGCCCATGTGGGCGCGCGCGATGCGGTGCAGCTCGCCGTAGAGCAGCTCGAAGAGCTGGTTCGATGCGCCGGCCGCATCCGTGTCGAGCCGGCGCAGCCACTCGGTGACATCGGCGGCGGCGGGGTTCGAAGCGGACAGGGCAGTCATAGCGGTCATGGCGCCGCGCATTTTGCGCGCGGCGCCGCGACATGCCTGCGAAGGATTGCTCGGTTCATGCGTGCCTGTTTTCAAGCCCGATGAGCCTTTTGGCCGCGCCACGCTGCGTACCCCGACATGCCCCTCGAATCGGCGAGGGGTGCCACCCCTCCCACCGGACTCCACCATGACATCGACCCCTTGCCCAACTCCCCACGGCCTGCGTGGCCTCGTGATCGCGGCGGCCACCGTGGCCGTTGCCACCTTGGCCGGCTGCGGGGGTGGCGGCACCACGGCGCCCGCAGTACCGGCTCCTGCACCGGTCGCAACAGCGCCTGCGCCCGTCCCCGCGCCTGCACCCGCCCCTGCGCCCGCGCCTGCGCCTGCCCCGGCGGTTGTCAAGGCCACATTGACCGGCGTGGCTGCGAGCGGCGCGCCCGTCGTTGGCGGCACGGTCACGGCCACCTGTACCAGCGGGCCGGCGACGGTCTCGCTGCCGACCAGCGCCACCGGCACCTGGACTGTCGACGTGCCGGCCAACACGCTGCCCTGCGCACTGCAGGTGTCGGGTGGCACGGTGGGCGGCGTGCCGAATGCGCTTTCGCTGCACAGCATTGCCGTGGCCGCCGGGCGCGTGAACATCACCACCCTCACCGACCTGACGATTGCGCGTGCTGCCGGCATGCCGCCCGCGACCTGGTTTGCAGGCCTGGCCGCCGCACCGGCGGGCACCCGGCTCGAAACCGCCGGCGCGCTCACCCAGCTGATTGCCACCCTCACGGCCGGCAGCTATGTGCTGCCCAGCGGGCCGTTCGACCCGTTCACCGTCGTGTTCGACGCCAAGCCGGGCGATTCCACGGACGCGCTGCTGGACAGTGTCATGGCCGCCGCACTCGCCAGCCACAAGACCTACATCGACCTGATCGCCGACTTCAGCGCCGCAACCAATGGCATCTACCGCCTGCCGCCCGCGCTGACGGGCACAGATCCCACGCCACCGGCGCCGCACGCCATCGTGCTCACACCCAAGGGGCAGGCGGCAGCCGCTGACGTCGCGCCGGCCATCGGCACCTGGCAGGGCCAGCTCGGGCGTGTCTTCACGCCGGGCCAGGCGACGCAGGAGACCACCTCGTGCAGCATTGCCGTGGCCAAGGACGGCATGCTGACCGTCTCGGCCGGTGGGCGCAGCCTGCAGGCCGCCGTCAACGGCGACGTGGGCGACCTCATCCTGAATGTCGTCAGCCTCACCCGGGTCCAGGCCAGCGACGTGCCGAACGACCGCTACGCACAACTCACCCTCGTCAAGGGCGTGATGGCGCAAGGCGTGGCGCGCCAGGGTGGGACTGGCTTCACCACGGCCACGGACCGGGTGGAGTGCTGGCTGAGCAACCCCAACCCGACCAGCGCAGGCAGCGCCAATGTCGCGGCCCTGAACGGCGCCACGGCGGCCGACATGTCTTCGGCACTCGTCGGCCACTACACGAGCAGCAGCTGCACGCTGGACGTGTCGAGCAGCGGCGTCTTCCACCTGGTGAGTGGCAATGTTGACGTGACGACCCGCCTCGCCGGCGACGAGGACGACGTCATCGTCACATTTGGCGAGAGCGTGGCGGTGCAGGCGCAGGACTATTTCACCGCCGGTGAACAAACCTGGGTGACGCTGGCCTACCAGCCGGCCAATGCGGCACTGAACGTGCCTGCCTCGTACAGCGCCGACGCCAGCCACCGCGCGCCGCGACCGGTCAAGTCGCTCGCGCAGTGCAACAGCCTCGTCAAGCAGTGATGGCACGGGGGCGGTTCCCCCGCTCCCGCACTTGCCGACGCGTCACTACAGTCGCGTCGCCACCGCCCAGCCCCGAGCCCGCCGAATGACCACACCCACTCCCACGCCTGCCGATTGGGCCGCGCTGCGAAGCCTCTTCGACGAGGCTTTGGCACTGCCTGCGGCCGAGCGTGCGGCGCATGTCGACGGGCTGGCCGTGAGCGCCGCACTGAAGGCCGAGCTGCACTCGCTGCTGGCTCACCATGTCGATGACACCGACGGCGAACCCTTGCTGTCGCGGCCCATCGCCGAGAGCGTGGCCGCCAGCCTGTCCCGCGACGGCGAGCGCTTCGGCGCCTGGGCGGTGGTGCGCAGCATCGGCAGCGGCGGCATGGGCGAGGTGTACGAGGCGCGCCGCGCTGACGGCAGCTTCGAGGGCCGCGCGGCCATCAAGGTGATCAAGCGGGGCATGGACAGCGACGCCGTGCTGCAGCGCTTCGCGCAGGAGCGCCAGGCGCTCGCGCGGCTGCATCACCCGCACATCGCCCAGCTCTTTGACGCCGGCCTCAGCGCCGACGGGCTGCCCTATTTCGTCATGGAGTTCATCGATGGCCTGCCTATCGACGAAGCCGCACGGACGCGCCGCATCGAGGAGCGCCTCGCGCTCTTCCTGCAGCTGGCCGACGCCGTCGCCCACGCTCACCGCAACCTGCTCGTGCACCGCGACCTCAAGCCCGGCAACGTGCTCGTCACGCACGAGGGGCAGGTCAAGCTGCTCGACTTCGGCATCGCCAAGGCGCTCGACCCGGCCGAGGCGCAAGGGAACGACAGCACCCTTGGCGCCGTCCGCCCCTTCACGCCCAACTACGCCAGCCCCGAGCAGGTGCGCGCCGAACCGGTAGGCACCGCTACCGATGTCTACTCGCTGGGCGTGCTGCTCTACCAATTGCTGACCGGCCAGCGGCCCTACGGCCGCAGCGCGCGCACTCCCGCCGAGGCCGCGCGCGCGGTGCTGGACGAAGCGCCGACCCGCCCCTCGCAACTGAGCAGCCCCGACGCTGCGGCGCCCGATGCCCAGGCCTGGCTGATCACCCGGCAGCGCCTCAAGGGCGATCTCGACAACATCCTGCTCAAGGCGCTGGAGAAGGACGTGGACCGCCGCTACGCCAGCGTCGACCAGTTCGCCGCCGACCTGCGCGCCACGCTCGCGGGCTACCCCGTCAGCGCCCGCGCGCCCAGCCGCGGCTATCTGCTCGCCAAGTTCGTGGGTCGCAATCGCCTGCCGGTGAGCCTGGGTCTGGGCGTCGTGCTGGCCCTGGCCGGGGGCCTGGCCGCGGCGTCCTGGCAGGCACATGTGGCCGGCCAAGCGCGCGCGGCGGCCGAGTTGCGGCTGACGGCCGTCAAGGGCATCACGGCCGACCTGGTGTTTCGCTTCGGCGATGCGATCACCTACCTGCCCGGTGGCAGCAAGGCCCAGGACGCGCTGCTGGCGCAGACCCTCACCGCGCTCGATCCGCTGGTGCAGGGCGAACAGCCCGATGGCGACCTGCAGGCGCTGAGCGCTGCCATCCTCGCCCGCCGCGCCGAGCTGCTGGGCAACGACACCACCGGCACGGCCGAGCTCGGCGCGCAGACCGATGCCATGGCCCAGCGCGCCATCGACCTGGGCGAACGCCTGTGGGCCAGCCAGCACCACGACTGGCGCTTTGTGCAGTGGCATTCCAGGGCGCTGCAGGTGCAGGCGGTCCGGCTGCGCAACGCCGGCCAGAGCGAACGCGCGGTGGCCAACACCCGGCTCGCCATCCTGCGCCTCGAGCAGGCACGCCCGTTTGCCCGGGACGACGTGCTGGGCCGCGCCGCCCTGGGCGTGGAGCTGGCCAACACCACGCTGAGCCTGGGCCAGACGTTCAGCGCGGCAGGCCGGCTCGATGAAGCCCTGGCGCTGTATGCCAAGGCCGAACCGGTCTACCGCGAGCTGCTGGCCGACAAAGCCATGCAGGCCGAGAGCGACCGCCGCGCCGCACCCGGCGACATGAAGACCGAGGTCTACCTGCGCCACCAGCTCGGCGTCGCGCTGGCATCCCGCGCGAAGACGCTGCTGCGCCTGGACCGGCTCGACGACGCGCTGGCCCAGCTGCAGGCCGCCATGCCGTTGCGCCGCGCCAATGTCGAGGCCGAGCCTGCCAATATCGCCTGGCACGATGGCCTGCTGCAGGAGGCCAACAACCTGTCGCTGGTGCAACTGCGCCGCGGCGAATGGGCCGCAGCGCTCGAGGCCTCCAC
This sequence comes from Pelomonas sp. Root1217, assembly GCF_001425705.1. GTDB lineage: Bacteria > Pseudomonadota > Gammaproteobacteria > Burkholderiales > Burkholderiaceae_C > Pelomonas. Next base: position 1,043,730 of record NZ_LMDC01000001.1, read on the forward strand.
CCTGGCCTGGACCGAGAACGAGCATCTGGCCCGGCAGGAAGGCCCCAAGAGCAAATGGGCCCAGATGCCGCGCACCCTGGCCGCCCAGCATGGTCTCGCGCTCTGGCGCAATGGCCAGCCTGTTCAGGCGCTGGCGGTGGTCGAACAGGGCCTGGCTGCACACAAAGCGGCGCCCGGCACGGCGCCCAGTCCCGCGGCCGACCTGCGCTGGAGCACCTTGCAAGCCGTGCACGGTGCCCTGCTGGCCGAGCTTCACAAGCCCGGCGCGCAAGCGCAACTGCGCGAGGCCCTGGCCCGGCTGCAGCCGCTGTTCGACGACCCCAACCTGGGTCGCCCGGCGCGGCTGGCCTGGGCCGAGGCGGCCGCCTGGTTGCTGGCGCTGAAGCCCGCCGATGGCGAGGCGCTGCGCCAGCAGGCGCTGGGCGCACTGGCGGCTGCGGCCAGTGTGACGCCGCTGGCGGCCGACCATGCCGCGTTGAAGGGTCGGCTGGAGACCTGAGCCGGCATCGGGCTAGCCGGTTGCGCGGTCAAGTCCTACACCTGCGGGTGGGTCTTGCGAGGAGAGTCGGCACAGGTTCAAGGCGCTTCGCGCCGTTGAATCGTGAGCCCCAACTACCAAGGAGACCGCCATGAGTCTAGGTGCCATTCTGCTGGTCGTGCTGATCCTTCTTCTGCTCGGCGCCATCCCGGCGTGGCCACACAGCCGCGGCTGGGGCTATGGGCCAACGGGAGGGATCGGCCTGGTTTTGCTTATCGTGCTCGTGCTGTTCTTTATGGGCCGGATATAGCCGTCCCGACATGAGCGCGTCTACCCCTGGCCGGTGTCGCCCGGCTCGTTGGGTGGCCGCCCTCGCCGGGGCGCCGGGCTGGCGGCCGGCTTGATGCCGCGCCGCGCCAGCGCCTCGCGCAGCAGCACTTCGACCTGCGCATTGGCCGAGCGCAGTTCCTGGGCTGCCAGGCGTTCGATTTGTGCCCACAGCGCCGGGTCCACCCGCAACGCGAAGGCCTTCTTGTCGGGGCTGGCCATGCCGCGGCGCGCTCAGGCGTACAGAGTGCCAGCGTTGATGATGGGTTGGGCGTCCTTGTCCGAGCACAGTACGACGAGCAGGTTGGACACCATGGCTGCCTTGCGCTCGTCGTCCAGTACGACGATCTCGCGCTCCGACAGCCCCCGCAGCGCCTCCTCCACCATCGTCACCGCGCCCTGCACGATCTTCTTGCGCGCGCTAATGATGGCCTCGGCCTGCTGGCGGCGCAGCATCACCTGGGCGATTTCCGGCGCGTAGGCGAGGTGCGTGATCTTGGCCTCCAGCACCGTCACGCCGGCCTGGGCGCAGCGCTCTTGCAGTTCGGCGATCAGCGCCTTGACGACCTCATCCTGGCCGGCGCGCAGCGTCGTTTCGCCGGGGTCCAGGTCCTCGCCATCGTCGTAGGCGAACTGCGTGGCCAGATGGCGGATGGCCGTCTCAGCCTGCACGCCCACGTAGGTTTCGAACTTGTCCACGTCGAAGACTGCGCGCGCCGTGTCCTGCACGCGCCAGACGATGGCGGCGCTGATTTCGATCGGGTTGCCGCGCTTGTCGTTGACCTTGATGTGCGGTGCGTTCAGGTTGCGCGCGCGCAGCGAGATGCGCTCCCGCATCGCGAACGGGTTGGCCCAGCGAAGGCCTTCATGGCGGTCGGTGCCGACATAGCGGCCGAACAGCGTCAGGATCCGCGCCTCATTGGGCTCCTGCATGTAGACCCCGATCAGCATGAGCAAACTGGCCGCGAAGAGGAGCACCGTCAACACCATCAGAGCCAGGTTGCCGATGGACCACACGAACAGCGCCGCCGCCGCTGCCGCTCCGCCCAGGCTGCAGGCAATGGGCACGAAGCCGCTGAACGCGCGAGCCGGCAGTTCAAGACGAGGGAGCTGTTCGAGGATGGGCATGGCGACATCTCAGAAAAAGGAGATATCACTTTAATTCACTTTGCCCGGCGTGACCACACTAATGGTTGTGCCGCGGCGGCGTGTCGATCACGCCGCGATAGGGCAAGGCGAGTTCCAGGCAGGCGCCGGTCGACAGCTGCCCCACCGTCGAGCGGTAGATCTCCTGCCACGGTGTCTGGCTCGGCGGTACCGCGGGTGGCGCATCTTCGGCCCGACGGCGCGCGAGCTCCTCGTCGCTGAGCAGTACATCGCAGCGGCCGGCGATCAGGTCGACGCGGATGACATCGCCCGTGCGCAGCCAGGCCAACCCGCCGCCGATGGCGCTCTCGGGCGAGGCATGCACGATGGAGGGGCTGTCCGACGTGCCCGACTGGCGGCCGTCGCCCAGCGTGGGCAGGCTCATCACACCGCGCCGGATCAGCGCGTCCGGAGGCTGCATGTTGACGACCTCGGCGGAGCCTGGCCAGCCCATCGGCCCGGCGCCGCGCATGACGAGGATGCAGCCCTCGTCGATGCCGAGCGCGGGATCGTTGATGCGCGCGTGATAGTCATCGGGCCCGTCGAAGACGATGGCCCGGCACTCAAAGGCGCCGCCCTTCAGGTAGCGCTCGCGGAAAGCCGCCGAGATGACGCTGGCCTTCAGGATGGCGAAGTCAAACAGGTTGCCGCTCAGCACAACGAAACCGGCATCGGGCTTCAGCGGCGCGCTGACCGGGTAGATGACTTCACGGTCCTGCGTCTCGCGGCCATCGAGATTGGCGGCCATCGTGCGGCCGGTCACCGTCGGTCGCTCGGTGCGCAGCAAGCCCGCCTGCTGCAGTTCCCACATGACGGCCGGCACGCCGCCGGCGCGGTGGAAGCGCTCCCCAAGGAACTGGCCGGCCGGCTGCATGTTCAACAGCAGCGGCACATGCTGGCCCACGTCCGTCCAGTCGGCTGCGGTCAGCTCGACGCCGGCATGCCGGGCCATGGCCATCAGGTGCGGCTGGGCGTTGGTCGAGCCGCCGATGGCCGCGTTGACGACGATGGCGTCAAGGAAGGCCTCGCGGCTGAGGATGCGTGAAGGCCGCTGGTCCTCGCGCGCCATGTCGACGATGCGCCGGCCGGTTTCATAGGCCATCTGGCCGCGCTCGCGGTAGGGCGCGGGGATGGCCGAGCAGCCGGTCAGCGACAGGCCCAGGCACTCGGCCAGCGCATTCATCGTCGAGGCCGTGCCCATGGTGTTGCAGTGGCCGGCCGAGGGGGCGGAAGCCGCGGCAATCTCGATGAAGGTCTCTTCGTCGATCTCGCCGGCCGCCAGGCGCCGGCGGCCGGCCCAGATGGCGGCGCCCGAGCCGACGAGCTGGCCCTCGAACCACCCGTCCAGCATCGGCCCGCCGGACAGCACGATGGCCGGGATGTCGACCGTGCTTGCCGCCATGACCTGAGCGGGCGTGGTCTTGTCGCAGCCGGTCGTCAGCACGACGGCGTCCAGCGGATAGCCGTGCAGGATCTCGACGAGGCCGAGATAGGCCATGTTGCGGTCCAGCGCCGCGGTGGGGCGGCGGCAGTTCTCGAAGATGGGATGCAGCGGGAACTCCATCGGGATGCCGCCCGCGTCGCGGATGCCATCGCGCACGCGCTTCGCCAGCTCCAAATGGATGCGGTTGCAGGGACTCAGATCGCTGCCGCTCTGCGCGATGCCGATGATGGGACGGCCCGAGCGCAGCTCCTGCGGGGTGAGGCCGTAGTTCATGAAACGCTCCAGGTAGAGCGCCGTCATGTCGACGTGGTCGGGGTTGTCGAACCAGTCCTGGGAGCGCAGTCGGCGCGTCATCGCGCGCGGCTCCGCAGGTGCTTCGACAGCAGGCCGACGCCATGGGCCATCGTGGCGGCGTGGGCGGAGATGTCCACCAGAGCGCCTTCGGCGTCGGCAGGGAGGAAGCTGGGGTGGGTCAAGGTCATGCAGCTCGCGGTGCGGTAGGGGAGGCGGTCCGAATTGTGAGCGCTACCGATTTCGCCCGCCAAGCGAGGGGCGAGGAGGCTGCAGCTCAAGAGACGATGAGGTACTCAGGGTAGCGCTGCTGGATCTCTTCCACCGAGGCCAGCGTGCCGGACAGATGCTCGCGCACGGCCTGCTGCGCGCCCTGCGCGTCGCCCGATTCGATGGCTTGCAGGATGGCCAGATGGCCGACCAGGATGGACTCGGCCTTGCCCTCGCTCGGCGCGTGCAGCAGGCGCAGCCGGTCGATGTGGCCCGACATGCGCGTCACCACCGACCACAGCCGCGGCAAGCCGGCGGCGACGTACATCAACCGGTGGAACTCCTTGTCGGCCGCGATGAAGGCCGGATAGTCCTTGCTGGCAGCAAGGCCCTCCTGACGCGCCAGCTGGGCACGCAGGTCGTCGATCACTGCCTGGTCGTGCGAGAGCGCCAGCAGGCGTGCAATCTCGATTTCGATGGCGCGGCGCAGGAAATGCGCCTCGCGGGCCGCCGGCACGTCGATGCGGCTGACCTGGGTCGTGTACTGGGCGCGGATGAGGACCAGGCCTTCCTCGCTGAGCCGCATCAGCGCGTCGCGCACGGGCGTCTGGCTGACGCCGAAGCCCTGGGCCAGCTCGGCGCGGTCGAGGGCGCTCCCCGGCGCCAATTCCAGCGAAATGATGGCGGCGCGAAGCGCTTCGACGACCTGGGGCGCCGCATGGCGGGTGGGATCTAGCGTGAAGTTCATCTCGGGTGGCAAGCCAAATCTGCCGCTGGCGCGCGAATGCTGGGCGCTATTGTCATCGCGGGGTCGATGCATGTTGCGCACGGGGCCCGGATGAAAGCTGGCAGGGTGGGTGGACTTGGCCTTTCCGACGGTTTGGGCTGATTTCGGACATCTGGCATGGGTCGTTCCGACTCTCAGGTTGTCAGGCGGGCCTTCCCTGGCGCGGCGGCTGGCCGCCTGGACGGGCCGTCCGGCAAGCTTGAGAGCGCTATCTAGCTTTCTAAAAAGTTGCAATTCCCAAGCGACTTTCTGTCTCGCCGCTCACTAATACATTAGTACACACCCTCGTTGACTGCCGATTCCTGCGGACGTAAATTGAAAATGTGCGCGCTACCATTTGATGGGTGGAGGCGTCATAGAACCAATCAGGAGACAAGATGAGCAAGACCATTTCGCGGCCGAGCCGCCGTGCCCGCCTGGACCGCCAGCTGGCCGTGGGCACCACGCTGCTGGCCGGCCTGATCGCGCAGGCCTATGCGCAGACAGCGCCGGCAGCACCGAGCCAGCAGCTGGAAACGGTCGTCGTCACCGGCATCCGCAGCTCCTTGGCTGCCTCGGCGCTGTCGAAGCGCGACAACATCGGCCTGTCGGACTCGATCCATGCCGAAGACATCGGCAAGTTCCCCGACAACAACCTGGCCGAGTCGATCTCGCGCATTCCCGGCGTCCAGGTGAACCGCGACGTGACGGGCGAAGGCCTGAACATCCAAGTCCGTGGCTTGGGTTCCAACTTCACACGCATCCTGATGAACGGTAACCCCGTCGCATCGGCCTCCACGAGCTTCAGCAGTGCCGGTAGCGCCAACCGCGAAGTCGACCTGGACTTCATGCCGGGCGACCTTTTCTCGCGCATCACGGTGTCCAAGAGCCCGACTGCCGGGATGTTGGAAGGCGCTATCGCCGGCGTCGTGAACATGCGCAACGCCCGCCCGTTCGACAAGGCCGGCACGCGCGGCACCGTCAAGCTGCAACTGGCCAAGAACGACCCCGCGCCCAAGCCCAGCACGCGCGGCACGGCGATCTTCAGCACGACCTTCGGCGACACCTTCGGCGTGCTGGCCGGCGTGTCCTTCGCCCGCAACAAGATCACCACGCGCGGCTTCGAGGACGGTACCGACTGGGTCACGCCCCGTCTGACCAACCCTTTGCAGACCGGCACGGGTACCTCAACCACCAACGGTGCCTGGGGCATCCCGACGACTGTGCCCGCTGCGGCCGCCGGTACCTATGGTTCGACGACATTGGCAGCCGGCCAGGCCGTCGATATGGCGCTGCTGAAACAGCTGAACCCCAATGCCACCATCCAGCAACTGGACAACGGCTACATGCCGCGCCTGCCGCGCCCGGTGAACTTCACGGGTGAGCGCAACCGTGCCAATGGTCTGCTGAGCTTCGAGTTCCGCCCGACCGCAGATTTCGACGCCTACCTTGATTTGCTGACCGGCAGCAAGACCAGCAAGCAGGAGCGTGTCGACTTCGACATCAACGTCCGCAACAGCGCCGTCATCCCTTCGGCAATGAGCTATGACCGCAGCGACTGCTCGGTCTACTGCTTCGTGACAGGCGGCACCCTCCTCAACGGCACCGGCTTCCTTGAATACCGCCGCATGGACGAGAGGAGCAGTTTCACGTCCGTGAACCCGGGCTTCGAATGGCGCATCTCCGACAAGTGGACGCTGGACGCGCAGGCCAATCAGGCCAGCAGCAAATTCAGCCGCACCGCGCCCACGCTCCTGGTCCCGACCGACGCGGCCAAGCCGTTCACGGTGAAGATCGGCGCCAACGCCAATTTCCCGGTCTACACGCCCAACGGCTTCGACCCCAACAGCCCGGCCGGCTACACCTGGGATCACCACGGCAACGCGACGGGCGCCCAGATCAGCGTCAATCGTGAAGACCGTGAGATCAAGACGAGGGGTGCACGCTGGAATCTGGCCTGGGGTGACGAGAGCCTGACCGTCAAGGGCGGCATGGCCTATGACACCTACCACCGCCTGATCACGCCGTTCAACGACGATGGCCGTCTGCAGAATGTCGTCTGCGGCGGCAACCTCAACGTCCGCATGTACGCGCCCAACACCACCAACCCGAATGGCTGCGCGATCATTCCGATCACGGCCAACCCGGCGACGCAATACCCTGGCTACGGCAAGGGTTCGACGGCGGGCGGGCCCGCGCTGGCCTATCAGGGCTCGGCCGTGCCGGACATTTCCAAGTACCTGGTGCCCGGCCCCAACGGCTTTGTCACGATTGATTGGAACCGCTTCGCTGGGGCCACCGGCTACGACAACATCGCCGCCGGCATGGTCCAGCAAGCGGGCAGCAACGCCCTCAGCGGCGCGTCGCCGCAGGACTTCGGTGAAAACGTCTTCGGCAACTACATCGAGGTGACCGGCCAGACGCGCGTCTTCGACCGCCTGCTGCGCTATGACGCGGGCCTGCGCCGCACGCGCACCTCGCAGAGCGTCGGCGCGTACACGGGCAATGTGGCCGATCCGCGCAATGCAGGCCAGACCAATGGCGGCCTGTACCCGAACCTCGTCACGGAGACGATGGGCCAGACGTCCTACAGCAACACCCTGCCCAGCGGCACGCTGGCCTACAACCTGGCTGACGACATGATCGTCCGCGCGGCGGCTTCGAAGGCCATCACCCGTGCTGACCCCAAGGCGCTGCAGCCGCTGAGGGCGACGTCCAATGACGTGGCCCTGTCGAACGCCTCCGCCACCAACCCGGGGCTGAAGCCCTTCGAGTCCAAGAACCTGGACTTCGGATGGGAGTGGTACACGGACAAGAAGGGCAGCTATGTCGCGGCGGCCTATTTCGAAAAGAAGATCAAGAACTTCCCGCGCACTGTCGTGCGCCAGATGACGCTATCGCAGATCCGCCAGGAGTTCGGTGCCGACTCGCTGCAGTACGCGGCGGGCAGCGCGATCGACCTGGCGGTGATTGCGGCCGGCGGCCCCGACAAGTTCAACATTCCGCTGTCGCAGCCGCTCAACACCGAAGACATCATGAAGCTCAAGGGCTGGGAGTTGAGCTGGGCGCAGTCGCTGGACCGCTTCCTGCCGATCAACGGCTTCGGCTTCTACGCCAACTACACCCGCACCAAGCAGGATGCAGGCACCAGTGGCCAGGTGCCGATTGGCGCGGCGCCCTATACGGCCAACCTGACCGTGTACTTCGAAAACAGCCGCGGCTCCATCCGCCTGAGCAACAGTTACCAGGCCCGGACTCCGTTTGAGTCGAAGAACACGGATTCCATCCCGGCAGGCACCATGTTCAAGTACAACAAGGCCTACTACCAGGCGGACCTCTCGACCCGTCTGGAAATCGGCGACTGGGTGGGCTGGAAGCAGGGCGTGTCGCTCAACTTTGACGTTGCCAACCTGAACAAGGCCACGCAGAAGTCCTACATCCAGGAAGAGCTCGCCGTGCGTGGCTACTGGGATCCGGGCCGTACTTATCAGCTGACCGCTCAGATGAAGTTCTGACCAGAGGCTGGCCATGTTCGGCTCCGTCCACCTGCCCCGCGCCTCGCAGCGCACCAGCTTCCAGTTGGCCAACGCGCCGTACGCGATCTACGCGCCGGGTCGCACCTGCCAGGTGGGTCTGCGCGCCAGCTTCTGATTCATCGTCTGTGTCTCCGCCAGCGGTCCGGGTGTGGCCCGCTGGTGTTTCGATGAGGGTCCTCGCCGGCCGATGGCGAGCGCCCTCATCTTTTTATTTGGGGTTGGGTTCCTCAGGGAATCATTCGTCGGCCTGGAAATGGCGCAGGGCCACCAGGGCCAGGTGAACGACGTTGCGGGTCTCGGTGACGCTGGCGCCGGCCTTGGCACTCAGGCGCAGGCCGCGCATGATGGTCAACACGAAGTCGGCGGCTGCGGTCTCATCCAACGTGGGCGGCAGCTCGTCCTGCGTCTTGGCCTGGGCCAGCGCGGCAGCGACGTCGGTCTTGGACCGCTTGGCGCCTTCACGCAGGATGGCGGCGACCTCTTCGTCGTTGGTACCGATCTCGGCGGCCGTGTTGACCGACATGCAACCTCTTGTGCGCGCCACGCCACTCGAGGACGCGATGGATGTCAGCAGCGTTTCGATGCCAGCCAGAGGTGAGGGTGCGGACGCCAGCACCTTCTGCAGCGACTGGGCGCGTTCAGCCTGATAAAGGCGCAGGGCCTCCAGGAAGAGGCCGCGCTTGCTCTCGAAGGCGTTGTAGAGGCTTTGACGACCGATGCCCATGGCCTCAACGAGGTCGGGCATGCCCGTCGCCTCGAAGCCCTGGCACCAGAACACCTCCATCGCGCGGTGGAGGACTTCGTTCCTGTCGAATTCGGAAGGTCTTGCCATGAATGAATTGGACTTGTTTTTGAACGATCGGTCAATAATAATGAACGCCATCGATTTCGCAACCCGCAGTTCCAAGCCATGAACTTCGCGAGAAAGCTCTCCATCGCCGCCGGGCTCGCCGTGTTCATGACCGCTCACGCTTGCGCCGAACCGCGGCTGGACGGTGGCGGTGAATGGATCAACTCGCCGCCGCTGACCCTTGCCGGGCTGCGTGGCAAGGTCGTGCTGGTCGACTTCTGGACCTACTCCTGCATCAACTGCCAGCGCACCTTGCCCTACCTTCGTGCCTGGGCGCAGAAGTACGGCCCCCAGGGCCTGGTCGTCGTCGGCGTGCATGCACCGGAATTCGGCTTCGAGCGCGATGTGAAGCGTGTGCGCAAGGCGGCGAAAGAAGGCCAGCTCGACTACCCCATCGTGCTCGACAACGACTTCACGATCTGGCGCGCCTTTCGCAACCAGGCCTGGCCGGCGCTGTATTTCGTCGATGCTCAGGGTCGCGTGCGCCACCAGCAGTTCGGCGAGGGCGACTACGAGCGCGCCGAGCAGGTCATCCGTGAGCTGCTGCGCGAGGCCGGCAAGGCGCCGGGGGCAGACATGGCCCAGGTGGCGGCAACCGGCATCGGCCTGGCGCCCGACACCGCCCATGTGCGCTCACCCGAGACCTATCTCGGTCATGGGCACGGCGCGCCCCGCGGCATCCTGCACGACCGGCTCAAGCGCTACGCCGGCGGCAACCCCCGGCTCAATGAGTGGTCGCTGGCCGGTGACTGGACCGTGCGTGCCGAATATGCCGAGCTGTCGGGCGACAGTGGCAGCGTGGCGCTGCGCTTTCAAGCGCGCGACCTGCACCTCGTGCTCGGCCCCGCAGCCGACGGCAGGCCGCTGCCATTCCGCATCACCCTCGACGGCCAGCCACCCGGCGCCGACGCGGGCCTGGACGTGGGTGCCGACGGCCGCGGCTTGGCCAGTGGCGAGCGCCTGTATCAGCTGGTGCGCCAGCGCGGCCCGGTGCTTGAACGCACTTTCGAGATCCGCTTCGATGCACCCGGCGCTCGCGCCTATGCCTTCACCTTCGGTTGACTTCACTGAGGACTTCGGATGAACACCTTGCCCCTGCCCACGATGCCGCAGCCGCTGCCGCGCCCCGCGGTCTCCTTCGCCCGCATGCTGGTGCTGGCTCAGCGCCGCTTTCGCGATCAGCAGCAGAGACCCGCGGCGGCGGCCTAGCGTCGCGCCCGCGCCGTGGCCAGCGCGCTGTCCAGCGCCTCCAGCAGCCGCCGCGGTTCCAGCGGCTTGGTCAGGTAGCGGAAGAAGCCCGCGGCCAGGCCGGCCACCGCAGCATCGGGCATGGCGTTGGCAGTCAGCGCGATGATGGGGATATGGGCCGTGCGCGGGTCCATGTGCAGAATGGACTGGGCCTCGCGCCCGGTCATGCGGGGCATGTTGTTGTCCATCAGGATGACGTCGGGCACGTATTGCCGGGCCATCTCGACGCCGCGCTGGCCGTCATGCGCCGTCAGCAGCCGGACGTCGCCGCGGGCGGCCAGCAGTTCCTCGACGAGCTGGCGGCTGGCGGGGTTGTCTTCCACGTAGAGCACGGTGGCCGGCGCCTCGCCCTCGCGAGGTGCTGTCGTCAGGCTGGCCAGGTCGCCCCAGTCGGTCTCGGCATGCGCGATGGCGGGGAGTTCGCTGGCCCGCAGGTCGACCCAGAACACGCTGCCTTCACCGGGCACGCTGTGCACGCCGATCTGGCCGCCCATCAGCTCGACCAGGCGTTGGGTGACGACCAGGCCGATGCCCGTGCCCTGCTCGGGGCCGCCCTCCTGGCCGAGGCGGTTGAAGGGCTGGAACAGCGCCTGGACCTGTTCGGGCTTGAGCCCGGCGCCGGTGTCCTTCACCGAGATGCGCACGCGCTGGGCATCGAGCGGGTCGCAGTCCACGCGCACCGAACCGCCGGGGCGGTTGTACTTGATGGCGTTGCTGACGAGGTTGAGCACCACCTGCTTGAGCCGCATGCGGTCGGCCAGCGCGACGCTGCCGCTGCTGCTGGTGAACTGTGTCGCGATGCCACGCTGGCTGGCCATGGGGTCGATCATCTTGCGGCACTCGGCCAGCACATCGTCCAGCGGTACCGGCTCGACCGACAGCTCCACATGGCCGCTCTCGATGCGGGCGAGGTTGAGGATCTCGTTGATCAGCGTCAGCAGATGCTTGCCGGCGCCGACGATGTGGTCGACGAACTCCTGGCGCCGCTCGGGCTTGGCATCGGCGATGCTTGTGCCGAGCAGCTGGCCGAAGCCGATGATGGCATTCAGCGGCGTGCGCAGCTCGTGGCTCATGCTCGACAGGAACTCCGATTTCGCGCGGTTGGCCTTCTCGGCCACGGCGGTCGCGAGCCGCAGGTCCTCGTTGGAGGTCTCGAGCTGTGCCGTGCGTTCGCGCACCCGGGCTTCCAGTTGTTCGTTGAGCCGCATGACCTCCTGGGCGTGCCTCTCGATCTCGCCCAGCATGCCGTTGAAGGAATCGGCCAGCACGCCGACCTCGTCGTCGGTCATCTTGGCGGCCCGGCGCGAATAGTCCTGGCGCTGCATGACGTCGCGGGCCACCTCGCTGATGGCGAGGATGGGCCGCACGACGGCGCGCTGCAGTCGCATGGACAGCAGGAAGGCGATGCCCAGGGCAGCCAGCGCGACGATGGCGGCGATGCCGAGATAGGTGAGCACGCGGTCAACCAGCGCGTACTCGGCGCGCAGATAGACGCTGCCGATGGTGCGCCCGTCCTGGACGATGGGCAGGGCGACGGCGATGTCACGGTCGGCACGGTGCGCGCCCTGCTTCTCGGCTCGCGAGGGCAGGGGGGCATCAGTGCCCGCCGCCGTGTAGGAGGCGAAGCGCTCTCCGTGGGGGCCGTAGATGGCGGCCGCACGCACGCGCGGCTGCAGGCGCAGCAGGGCGAGGTTCTCGCTGGCCACCTTGACGTCGTCGAACTCCAGGGCCGGCGCCGTCGAATGGCCCAGCAGTTCGGCCTGGGCCCTCAGTTCGGCCACCCAGCCCTCGTGATAGGACTTCAGGTCATAGGCCACCATCGCCCCCAGCGCGACGAGCAGCGCCACCAGCGCCGTCAACATCGTGACGCCGAGCAGCCTGCGTTGGAGCGAGAGTCTGAACATCTAGGACCTGCCTTCAACCCGGCGTGCAACGCCAAGCAGGCGCACGCTGATCTTGAGGCCACTTTGCGTAGCAGGTGGCAACAGGATGTCAAAACGCACCTTGTCGTCGATGACCACAAAATTGATCATGCCCGTCGCGACGCCCGGTTCGAGCTCGGTGACGGTCAGCACCGGCCGGCCATGCAGCGCCGCGAGCAGGCCGGGCGCATGTGAGGCCATGCCCCGCGACATGAAGACGACTTGCACACCCTCAGGCACCTCGCCGCGCACAAGCCGGCGCACCTCGACCGGCCGCCCGGCCACCAAGGCCGCCGTGGCGGTGCGGCGGAACTCCTCGACGACCGCTTCACTGGCCAGCACGCCAACGCGAAACGGCTCGCCCGTCGCGCCCAGTGACTGCGGCGGCCAGTCGACGTAGTTGCCGAACTTGCAGACGAAGGCGGCCTTGACCTGGTACTCGACCAGGCCATCGTCCTCGCCTGCATGCGCCGCACTCGCCGCGCCCGCGGCAGCCAATGCCGCGAGCAGCAGCGTTCGGCGAGCGAGGCGGGCGGCTGTCATCAGAGAAAGCGCTTGCGCAACTGGAGCATGAGGTTGCGCCCGAACTCGGTGCGGGTCTGGACGGCGGTGAACTCCCCATGGCTGCCGAGCAGGTTCTGGGCCACCAGCGCGACGTCGATGTCGCGACCGACGCGCCCGCCCAGGCGCAGGTCCACGGCCGTGTAGGCCGGCACATCGGGCGCACGCAGGGCGCTGACATGGCGCAGCATGAGGTCCAGCTCGGTGTCGCGCGGCAGATTGAAAGCGGCGCGCAGCCGCCACATCTGACGCGGCATCGCGCCCTCGGCCGCGGCCACGGAGCCGGCAGTGTCGATGCTGCCCGGCTTGAGCTGCAGATGTGGCCTCAGCAGCGTGACGCCGCCATGCAGGCGCAGCCGGGGCGCGGCCTGCAGGCTGCCCCAGGCCTCCAGGCCGCTGACGCGGCCCTGCATGCCGTTGCCGAAATAGACCGAGGTGCCGCTGGGCGCCAGTTCCTGGGTGTGCAGATGGTCGTAGTCGCCATGGAAGGCGGTCGCGGACAGCGTCACCGCCGGCAGCGGCTGGCCGCGGTAGCCCAGTTCCAGCACATTGGCTGTCTCGGCGCGAAAGGCCGGGCCGCCGTTGAGGATGAAGGGCGGCTGGGCAGGAATGTAGATGTCGCGGTCCAGCCGCGATGGCGCGCGCACCGTGTGCGCGGCCGAAGCCCACCACAGCTGGCCGGGCGAGGGCTTCCAGGCCAGGCGCAGATTGGGCAGGAACTCGTTGCCCGTGTAGTCGTTGCGTTCGACACGGGCGCCCAGCGTCAGGCGCAGCGCCGGGTTCAGCGCCACCTCGTCCTGGGCATACAGGCTGGTCCAGGCCTGATTGAGGCGTTCCGGCAGGAAGGCGAATTGCGGCGCGCCGTGGCCGACGCGGCCCTGCGAGCGCCGGTGGTTGAGGCCCAACACGACGGTGTGTTCCGGCGCCGGGCGCAGCGCATACTGGACTTCGAAATCGGCCATCTCCAAGGTTTCATCGAAGGTGGGCGGCGTGACGCGCACGGTGCGGTCCAGGTAGCCCTGCACGCTGAGCTCGCCCCCGCCCACCGGCCGCTCCCACCGCGCCAGCAGGTTCGCGCCGGACAGCGAGATGGTGTCCAGCGCGAACTTCACCCCCGTGATGTTGATGCTGCCCGGCAGGGGCTGGCCGTGGTTGCCGCGGTAGACATTGCCTTGCAGCGTGACGCGGTCGTCGTTGCGCCCCCAGTCGGCGCGAAAGCCGCCCCTGAGCATGTGGCCCGCGTCCTCCACGCGCGCGCCGGCCGCCGTTTCGGTGTGGTCGTTGGCGGTGTGCTTGACGTACAGCCGCATGCTGCCGCCGTCGCCCAGGGCCCAGCCATGGCGCAGCACGGCGGCACGCTGTCGGCTGCCGGCGACCGCCGACGCCAGCGTGCCGCGGGTGGCCGCGGCGCTGCGCGTGATGATGTTGATGACGCCATTGACTGCGTTGACGCCCCACAGCGTGCTGCCCGGGCCGCTGCTGACCTCGATGCGGTCGATGTCCTCCAGGGCCACGTCCTGCACATCCCAGAACACGCCCGCGAACAACGGCGTGTAGACCGAGCGTCCATCGATGAGGACGAGCAGCTTGTTGGCCGAGTTGGCGTTGAAGCCCCGTGCGCTGATCGCATAGGCACCGCTGTAGACCTCGGCGACGTGCAGATTGGGTGCCAGGCGCAGCGCCTCGGGCAGACGGGTGACGCCGGCGCGGTGGACGTCGTCGGCCGTGATGACGTAGAGGGAGGCCGCCGCATCGCCCAGGCGCTGCTCGCGCTTGGCCGTGGACGTGATGGTGACGTTGCCCAGCTCTTCCAGGCTGAGGTCCACGAGCGGGGCCTGGGAGACCGCAGGCCCCGCCCACAGCGCGGCTGCTGCAATGCAATATGCCCGGCTTGGTGACAGTCCCATGCACCCTCCCAACGGTGACGTGGCCGCACGACGATAACGCAGCGACCTGACGGCGGCAACGCGGCATCGGCTCCGAGGTGGCGCCAGACGGCAACCCGTGAGGTACGGCTCATTTCAGGGGCGCTGTCTGGCCGGCGCCGCGAATTTGGCGACGTCGGGCAGCGTCAGCCGTGAACAGGCGGCACGGGCCTGGCCATCGCCGAGCGGGCGGCGGCGCGCAACGGCGCCAGCATCCGCCTGGACGCCGGGCCCGACGGTCGCGGCCCGCTCGTCAGCGTGGATTTTTCCTGGGCACGCTCTTCTGCAGCTGCCACAGCAACACGCAGACGATCAGCGTCGTGCCGATCAGCACGTTGCCGACCCACGGAAAGTGCTCCAGCTTGCCGTCGCTGCCAATGCTCACGATATGGCCGGACACCAGCGCCGCCAGACCGCCAGCCAGCTGCTGCAACGCGGCATTGATGGCCGTGAAGGCGCCGCGCTGCTCCGGCGCGGGAATGCCGGTGACGACGACCTGCCAGGGCACCATGCGCGAGAAGATGCCGGCGAAGAGGATGACGTTGACGACGACCAGCGTCGTCAGCGATGAAGGACCCAGCCGTGTGTAGATCGCCACCATCACGATGGTGATGGCACTGCCCGTGAAGAACACCGGCAACGGGCCGAAACGGTCGACGAGGCGGCCCACCAGCGGTGCGACGAACATCGTGCTGATGCCGGTGACGAGGTAGACCATGGGCAGGTGCTGCAGATCGATGCCGACGTTGTTCACCGAGAAGGCGCTGGCGAACGGCATGATCATGAAGCCGCCGGTCGTCAGCAGCGCCGTGATCAGGAAGGCATGCAGGTGGCGGCGCACGGCGACCGTGTGCCACAGGTGGCCAAAGGCGCTGCGGTCGTTCTGCAGTTTCAAGTGGGCATCCACCGGCTTCATGCGCCAGGCGATCAGCAGGCCGCCGACCGCCCCGAAAGCCACCAGTGCCATGAAGGGCGCGTGCCAGTCCCAGTGCGTGGCGAGGTAGAGGCCGAAAGGCAGGCCCAGCACCTGGCTGGCCGCGAAGCCGCCCTGCAGCAGGCCCATGACGCGGCCGCGCAGCGCCGGCTCGAACAGGTCGGCCGCGATGGCCATGACGATGGAGCCGATGACGCCGCCGAACAGGCCGGTAACGATGCGCGCCATCAGCAGCGATTCGAAGCTGGTGGCCAGGCCACACCACAGCGTGCCGAGCAGAAACCCGCCATAGAAGAACAGCAGCAGCTTCTTGCGGTCAAAGCGGTCGGCGAAGCCTGCCGTCAGCAGGCCGGAGATGCCGGCGCTGAAGGCATAGGCCGACACGACGAGGCCGAACTGCTGGGCCGTCATCGACATCGCCGGCATGATCATGGCGCCGAGCGGCGACATGATCATGAAGTCCAGGATGACGGCGAACTGCAGCAGTGTCAGCAGGCCGGTGGCAAAGCGCTGGTAGGGCGTGAAAGCAGGTGGCGGAGCAGTGGCTGGAGCGGCGGCTTCGGGCATGGGCGGCGGTGGTGGCAGGCGCGGGGCCTGATGGCGGGATCTTGGGCGCTGGCGTACCGCACGATAGCGGCGTTGGCGTTGTCAAGCAGTGTGCGCGAGGGCGGGCCCGGACCTGGCAGCAGACTTGAATTTAACGGTACGTCAAGCAAACCGCGCTCCCAGGCGGAACTGGCGCGGCTGGCCATGCGACGGCATGCCGCGAGCGCATGCGGCAAGGCGCGCGGCGTCATGCAGGCTTTGAGCGCGGAGGGAGCGACGCCTGCGGGGCTCAAGCAGGTCTGGCGCGCCGTCCTACACGGCGTCGCGCCGCAGGCTCACGCGGGTGCAGAGATGGCCGCGCGAGAGTGAAGCATCCCGATTCGCGGAGATGCAATCATGGACACGATGATGGACAGCCCGCCCCGGCTGGAAACAGCACCTTCGCAGGCGGCGGACGTGCTGATCTGCGTTGTCGGCACGGCCGATGTGATGCAAGCCTGCGAAGCCGACTTGGCGGTGCTGGTGGCAAACAGCAGCGTGCATCGCGTGGACTGGCGCCTGGACGACGAGTTCGGCGAGCCGCCCGTCGAGGCCGATTGGGCCGACGGCCTCATCGTGCTGAACTCCGACGCGTGGGCCGCACCCACGGGCTGCGCCAAGCTGCAAGCATTGCTGAAAATGGCCTGGCGCTGCGGCCGGACCGTGGCGCTGTGCGGCGATGCGCTGAATTCGCTGGGCACGCTGGGCTTTGCGGCCGATGTGCCTGCCGAGGCCGAAGGCCTCTTCCTCTGCCCCAACGGGCCTTGTAGCGAGACCTTGCGCGAGTTCCTCGACGCCATCCAGGAGCAGCCGCATCGCGGCCGGTGAACTGAGCCCCCTCGTCCGAGGAGTACCTTGGCCGGCCTTGCAGGCCGCGCTGCAGCTACGCAAAAAACAGCCCTGAACTATCAGGGCTGTTTTGCTTGAAGGGCGCTCCCTCGCTATCTGCGCATCAGTCCCACCACCAAGCTGATGATGGCCAGGATGATGAAACCGTAGAACAGCAGTTGGGCAATGCCTGCGGCGCTGGCGGCAATGCCACCAAAGCCGAACAGGGCCGCCACGAGGGCGACGACAAAGAAGATGATCGCGTAACGCAGCATGAAGTTTCTCCTTGGGGACTGTTGGCACCGCTAATCTAGGGCTGGCGCTGGCGCTGGGGTGCCGGCCCCCGCCGCGCTGCCGGGTAGGAAGCCGCCGACGCGGCGACAGCCGGCTTGGCGCTCGTATCGGCACGTGGCGCCGCAGCCGGCCCATCACAGCTTACGGGGGGCAAGTCCTCGCCGGGGTCGATGAAGGCCAGCAGCGCGGCCGGCGGCGCCAGTGCGCCCAGGGCGATGGCAGCGATGGCCTTTCCACCGAGGGCCTTGCCCTCGAGGGCGATGCGCGGGTCGCCCAGCGTGCCCTGCACGCGCACCGGTGAGCGCAGTGTCAGCAATGAAAAGTCCTTGGGCTTGGCGACCACCCGCAGATCCAGCGTCTCGTCGGCCAGGCTGATCCGGCCGTCGATGTCGATGCGGCTGTCGCGGTTGTCCACCACGGCCGAGCGCGGCCTCAGTACGCCCGCCTTGAAGTTGCCGTCCAGGCGCGCGCAGTTCAGCGCCAGGTTCTTGTCGCCACGCAGCAGGATGCCCAGGCCCTGGGCCAGGTCCAGCCCCGTGGCTTCGGTCAGCAGATGGGAGATGCTGCCCTTGTCGAGCTGCAGGCGTACAGGCCCGTTCAGGCTGCCCAGCAATGCGGCCGTGCTGCCGCCGTGGCCCTGCACGTCGATGTCGGCGCGCATGCGGCCGGTCACGGGGTGTTCGCTCAGGCTCTTGGCCTGGAACTTGAACCATTGCTCGATGGCCATGCCGCGCACATCGGCATGCACCTGCCACAGCGGCGGCGTGGGGCGGGTATCCAGTCGCACCTGCCCAGCCAGCTCGCCGCCGGCCACGCCGGCATTGAAGTTTTCCAGCGTCAGCACGCCGCTTTCCAGCACAACGCTGGTGTTCACCGGCGCCAGCGGCGCGAGCTTGGCGCTGCCGAGGTCGAGCTGGCTCAGCGCGACGGCGACGCGCGCGTCCATCGTGCTCAGCGACGGCAGGTCCAGCGGCCGGTCGGGTAGCACGCGGCCCGGGCGGCTCGGCGGCGCGTCCGCGCCGACGGCCGGGCCCAGGTCGGCCAGGCGCAGCGGGCCGCCGCGCAGCACGCCGCTGAGCATGGGGCGCTTGCCGCGAGTGTCGAAACTGAAATCACCGGCCAGGTTGCTGCGGCCGACGCGGGCTCGTGCACCGCCCAGTTGCCAGACGCCCGAGGCATGCTGCAGCCGCCCGCTGAGTTCCAGCGGCGGCGTGCTGGGCAGTGTGATGCCGAAGGGCCTGGCGATGTCGGCCAGCGAGTTGCCGCGCACCTGCAGCTGGCCGTCCAGCGCGCGGGCGTCCAGCAGTGATGCGGCCGTGCCAGCGAAGGCGATGCGGCCGTCACGCTGGGTCAGCTCGGCGCGCAGCTGCACCGGCGCCAGGCCGGCGTCGGCGGGCGCGAGCAGGGCCAGCCCGGCGCCGGCTTCGGCCTTCAGCGCGAGTTGCTGGCCGCGCAGCTTGCCCTTCAGATCGGCCGTCCAGTGGCCATCGGCCTGGGTCGCGAAGCGCGCGTCGCCAACCAGCAGCAGTGGCGCATCGTCCAGTTGCGCGCTGCCATGGCGGATGACGAGATGGTCGATCTGCGGCAGCTCGGCCGGTTCATCGCGGGCGCCCGAAGGTTGCACAGGCCAAGCCGTGCGGCCGGCGGCGTCGCGCTGCCAGTTCAGGGAAAGGGACTCGGCCTGAACCAGGCGCAGCCGCAATGGAGCGCCGCGCCGCCAGGCCCAGATGTCCCCCCATTGCCAGTTCAGCTGCACGTCCTTGGCGTCGGCCAGTGGCTCCCCGCGGCTGCCGCTGACGCGCAGGCGGGGGGCTTCGAGCCGGGGTTTCCACAGGAGATGGAGCCGGGCGCCGGCGTCCATGTCCAGGCCGCGCTCGGCCTGGGCGGCCAGCCGGGGCGCGAGTCCAGGCCAGCCGGCCACGTCCATGCCCACGATGGCAACAACGACCAGCACGACGGCGCCGGCGACGGTGACGGCGACTTTCATGGCGCCATGCTCGCGGCCGGATACCACAGGCAATGTGGGACGAGGTGCCCCGCACCTGTAGGACATCGGCTGGCGCAGGGCCTGTCGGTCCGGTCCGACAGGCGATCGGCGCGTGGGCTGGGATGCGGCGCACAGGCTGGCGTCCAAAGTATGACGACCGGCCTGATGGCCTTGCACCGGAAAGGACACCTCATGAAACAGCCGCACACCCTTGCCCGCCTGCCCGTGCTGGGCGCCCTCGCACTTGCTGCCGCTCTAGGCGCCTGCAGCCGCCAGCAGCCCGACGATGAACTAAGCGCCGGCCAGCGCGTGGACAGCACCGCGGCCAACGCCAAGCGCGAGGGTAGCGAAGTGCTGGCCGACGCCCGCATGTCGGCTCGCGACGCCGCAGATACGACAGCCCGTGTCTCTTCGGACATGAACATCACGGCCAAGGTCAATGCCGCGCTGGCCGTGGATGACCAGTTGAAGGCCACGCAGATCAACGTCGACACCCGTGACGGGCAGGTGACCCTGTCTGGCCAGGCGCCCGACCCGCAATCGCGCGAGCGCGCGACCACGCTGGTAGCGGCCATCGACGGAGTGAAGCAGGTCAACAACCAGCTGGTGGTCACCCGCAACGGCTGACCCTGCAGCTCGCCAAAGCAAAGGCGCCCCGCGAGGGCGCCTTTGCTTTGGCCGCGTCGGCATGCCGTCCGACAATTCGCCAGCGGCCGCAACGATAGTCTTGTCTAGACAACCACATTTGTTCACTCATGGCCGCTCCTGTTTCTGCGCTGAAACGCTTTCTGACCGTGGCCAAGCCCTATTGGGTGGGCGACCGGCGCGTCTGGGCCTGGACCTTTCTCGTTGGTCTCATCGTGCTGATGCTGGCGGAGACGCAGTTCGCGGTACTACTGAACAACCAGACCGGCGAGCTGACCTCGGCGTTGGCAGCACGCGATGAGGACCGCTTCTGGGCGGCGATGCGCGCCATGCTGTGGATCATGGCCTTCGCGGTGCCTATCTTCGCCATCTACTACTACGCCCGCGACGCCTATGCCAACGACTGGCGACGCTGGCTGACCAACCGCTTCCTGGACGGCTATCTGCGCGAGCGCCGCTACTTCCATATTGCCGGCGACGAGATCGACAACCCCGACCAGCGCATTGCCGACGACATCAACACCTTCACCGGCCGGTCGCTGCACTTCCTGCTGATCCTTCTGGGTTCGCTGATGCAATTGGTGGCTTTCAGCGCTGTGCTGTGGTCGCTGTCACATTCGCTGGTAGGCTTTCTCGTCATCTACGCGGTGGCCGGCACCCTGCTGTCTCTCGGCCTGTTCGGACGGCCGCTGATCCGGCTCAACTACTGGCAGCTCAAGCGCGAGGCGGACTTCCGCTTCCGGCTGATGCGCGTGCGTGAGAACGCTGAATCCATCGCCTTCTATGGCGGCGAGGACCAGGAGCGCCACCAACTGCAGCAGCGCCTGCGCGCCACGCTGCTGAATACGCGCAAGTTGATCCGTGCGCAGTTCGGGCTCAACCTGTTCCAGCGTGCCTTCAGCCAGCTGAGCCTGCTGGTGCCCAGTGTCGTGCTGGCCGCCGACGTGCTGGGCGGCCGGTTGGAGGTGGGCCAGGCCGTGCAGGCCGGCGGCGCCTTTGCGGCCGTGCTGGGGGCGGTGTCCCTCATCATCGACAACTTCGAAAGCCTCTCGCGCTTCGTTGCCGGCATCGACCGCCTGCACGTGATGACCGAGGTGCTGGATGCCGCATTGCCCGAGGCCGGCATCGATCGCCAGGAAGGCCGCGAGCTGAACATCAAGGACCTCACCGTGCAGGCGCCGGGCAGCGACCGCGTGCTGGTCGAAAAGCTCTCCCTGCGCGTGCCTGAAGGCGGCTCACTGTTGATCACCGGCGCCAGCGGCTGTGGCAAGAGCTCGCTGCTGCGTGCCATCGCCGGCCTGTGGACCCAGGGCAGCGGCCAGGTGCTGCACCCGCCGCGCGAGGATGTCTTCTTCCTGCCGCAGCGGCCCTATCTGCAGGTCGGCACGCTGCGCAGCCAGCTGATCTACCCCAGCACGCAAAGCAAGCTCGACGATGAAGCGCTGCTG
The DNA here is from genome assembly GCF_001425705.1 of Pelomonas sp. Root1217. Lineage (GTDB taxonomy): Bacteria > Pseudomonadota > Gammaproteobacteria > Burkholderiales > Burkholderiaceae_C > Pelomonas. The sequence goes on from NZ_LMDC01000001.1 coordinate 1,065,155, forward strand.
AAGGTGCTGGACGAGGTGCAGCTGCGCCACCTCGCCGAAGGCGACAGCGGCCTGGATCGCAGCGAGGATTGGGAAAAGCTGCTCAGCGGCGGCGAGCAGCAGCGCCTGGCATTCGCGCGCCTGCTGGTGCATGCGCCGCGCCTGGCCATCCTGGACGAGGCCACCAGCGCGCTGGACGACGCCAACCAGAAGCGGCTGTACCAGCGGTTGGCCGAACGCGGCATCACGATGATCAGCATCGCCCACCGCGCCGCCGTGGCCGGCTTTCACCGCCATGTGCTGAAGCTGACCGGTGGGGGGCGCTGGACCCTGGCGAAGACGCCGCGCCGGCCGGCGGACAAGCCCGGCAAGTGAGGGTTCGCGCGCAAGGGTCGGGTAGGAAATCGTCGCTACGATCCGCGCACTTCCTGCTGCTGGCGTGCGCGCTTACCGATGGACCTGACGATTGCCGCGATCCTGGGCCTGGATGGCCTGACCAACGGCGCGATCTACGCGCTGGTCGCCCTTGCCCTGGTGCTGGTGTTCTCGGTCACGCGCGTCATCTTCATTCCACAGGGCGAATTCGTCGCTTTCGGCGCGCTGACGCTGGCCGCACTGCAGATGGGCAAAGTGCCCGGCACGGTGTGGCTGCTGCTGATGATGGCGGTGGCGGGTACGGTGCTGGATGTCGCGCAGGGCCTGCGTGAGGGCTGGCCTGCCGCACGGTTCAAGTCGCAGCTGATCCACATGCTCGCGCTGCCCGTGGCGTTGGCGCTGTATGTGCCGTGGCTTGTCCCGCGTCAGCCCGCGCTGTGGATCCAGGTGCTGCTGACGCTGGCCATCGTCACCGCCATGGGCCCGCTGCTGTATCGCCTGGCCTTCCGCGCGCTGTCAGGGGCCAGCGTGCTGACCCTGCTGATCGTCTCCGTCGGCGTGCACTTCGCGCTGACCGGTGTGGGCCTGGTCTTCTTTGGCGCCGAGGGCTATCGCACGCCGGCCTTCTGGGAGGCACGCTTTGACATCGGCCCGCTGACCCTGACGGGGCAGACGCTGATCATCTTCGGCGCCTCCATCGCGCTGATCGTCGCGCTGTTCGTCTTCTTCGAGCGCACGCTGACGGGCAAGGCCTTGCGCGCCACGTCGGTCAACCGCACCGGCGCGCGGCTGATGGGCATCTCGGGCGACGCCGCCGGCAGCCAGACCTTCACGATGGCCGCCTTCATCGGCGCGCTGTCGGGCCTGTTGATCTCGCCGTCGACGACCATCTATTACGACACCGGCTTCCTGATCGGCCTCAAAGGCTTCGTCGCTGCGGTGTTCGGTGGCCTGGCCAGCTTCCCGATGGCGCTGGCCGGTGCGATCGGCGTCGGCCTCATCGAAAGCTTCGGTTCCTTCTGGGCCAGCGCGTTCAAGGAAGTCATCGTGTTCACGGTGATCCTGCCGGTGCTGCTGTGGCGGTCCTTCGTGGACCCTCACCATGAGGAGCATTGACGCGATGAACCGCACCCATCTCGCGGTCGTCGCCGCCGTCGCCGTCCTGGTCCTGCCCTTTGTGCCGGTGCCGGACTTCTGGATCACCCAGCTCAACTACATCGGCCTGTTTTCGCTGGTCGTGCTGGGCCTGGTGCTGCTGACCGGCGTCGGCGGCCTCACCTCCTTCGGCCAGGCCGCGTTTGCCGGCGTGGGTGCCTATGCCACGGGTTATCTGACCACGGTGCTGGGCCTGTCGCCGTGGCTGGGCCTCATTGCCGGCCTGGCCATCACGCTGGTGCTGGCCCTGGTGATCGGCGCGCTGACGCTGCGCATGTCGGGCCACTACCTGCCGCTGGCCACCATCTGCTGGTGCCTCGCGCTGTACTACCTGGTTGGCAACCTGGAGGCACTGGGCAAGTACGACGGCTTGCTCGGCCTGCCGGCCATCACCCTCGGCGACTTCAGCTTCCAGAGCGAGCGCCGCATCTATCTGCTGATCTGGCTGGCGGCCCTGCTTGCCGCTTTAGGCGTCACGCGACTGCTGGATTCGCGGCCGGGCCGCATCATGCGGGCGCTGAACACCAACCGCGGCGGCGGCTCGACCATGCCTGAGGCCATGGGCGCATCGACCTTCCGCTACAAGCTGATCATGTTCGTCGTCGCGGCGCTGCTGGCCTCGGTGTCGGGCTGGCTGTACGCCCACATGCAGCGCAGCGTGAACCCCTCGCCCTTCGGCATCAAGTTCGGCATCGAATACCTCTTCATGGCCGTGCTGGGCGGCATTGGCACGGTCGGTGGCGCCTTCACCGGCGCGGCGCTCGTCAAGCTGGCCGAAGACCAGCTCAAGGTATGGCTGCCGCTGGTCTTCGGCGGTTCGGGTAACTACGAAATCATCGTCTTCGGCGTCGTGCTGGTGCTCGTGCTGCGCTTCGCGCCGGATGGCCTGTGGCCGCTGATCGCGCGCTGGCTGCCGGCCGGCCGCGCGAAGGCGGTGAACGAATCGGTGCCGGCCTTGAGTGCGCGCAGCCACCCGGAGCGCGGTGCGGCCCTGCTTGACGTACGCAAGATCCGCAAGCAGTTCGGCGGCCTGGTCGCCGTCAATGACATCAGCTTTGCCATCCGCGCCGGCGACATCGTCGGCCTGATCGGGCCGAACGGTGCCGGCAAGAGCACGACCTTCAACCTTGTCTCCGGCGTGCTGCCTTTGACTGCGGGCGAGGTCGAATTGCTGGGCCAGCGCGTCGATGGCCGCGAGAGCCGCGACATTGCCCGCGCGGGCTTGAGCCGCACCTTCCAGCACGTGAAGCTGGTGCCCGACATGACGGTGCTGGAGAACGTGGCCCTGGGCACCTATCTGCGCACCAGGAGCGGCACCGTCCGCGCGATGCTGGGCCTGAACGGAGCCGAGGAAGCCCAGGCACGCGCCGAGGCCATGCGCCAGCTGCGCCGCATCGGCCTGGTCGATCAAGCCCACGAGCTGGCCGGCAACCTGGCGCTGGGCCCGCAGCGCCTCGTCGAGATCGCCCGGGCACTCGCCAGCGATCCCTCGCTGCTGCTTCTGGACGAGCCCGCCGCCGGCCTGCGCCACAAGGAAAAGCAAGCGCTGGCCGAGGTGCTGCGGCAGCTGAAGGCCGAGGGCCTGTCGCTGCTGCTCGTCGAGCACGACATGGACTTCGTCATGAAGCTCACCGACCGCATCGTCGTCATGGAGTTCGGCCGCTGGCTGATGGAGGGCACGCCGGCCGAGGTGCAGGCCAGCCCGGCCGTGCGGGCGGCTTATCTGGGAGCAGACGAATGAGCGCGCTTCTAGAAGTGGTTGACCTGCACGCCGGCTACGGCCGCGCCGAAGTGCTGCATGGCCTGAGCTTCACGGCCGCCGAGAAGAGCGTTGTCACCGTCATCGGCCCCAACGGCGCGGGCAAGTCGACGCTGCTCGGCGCGCTGATGGGCCTGATCCCGTCGCGCAGCAGCGCGCTGCGCTTCGCCGGCGAGGACATCGCCAGGCTGACGCTGGAAGAGCGCGTGCTCGCCGGCCTGGCCTTGGTGCCCGAGAAGCGCGAGCTGTTCGGCACGATGACGGTCGAGGACAACCTGCTGCTCGGCGGCTGGCGGCCCAAGAAGCTGGGCGACAAGGGTTGGCGCGACGGCATGGAAAGCGTCTATGCACGCTTCCCGCGACTGAAGGAGCGCAGCAAGCAGGCGGCCGGCACCTTGTCCGGCGGAGAACGCCAGATGCTGGCCCTGGGCCGCGCGCTGATGGGCCAACCCAAGCTATTGATGCTGGACGAGCCCAGTCTGGGCCTGGCGCCGCTGATCGTGCGCGAGATCTTCAGCATCGTGGAGGACCTGCGCACGAGCGGCGTCAGCATCCTTCTCGTCGAGCAGAACGCCCGCGCCGCGCTGCGTGTGGCTGATCACGGGCATGTGCTGGAGACGGGGGAGTTCGGGTTGAGCGGACCGGCGGATCAGTTGGCGGCGGATCCGCGGGTGATCGAGACGTATCTCGGCACGGCGGGGCTTAAGGGCTAGTGGGCTCACGCTAGGCGATGAGCTCTTCTGCTTGATACCGCTATGCGTCTTCGCGTCCTTCTGACAAATGGAAAGCGCACCGTCGATCTAATTTGGCTAGATCACAACGGCACCGATATTTATTACGGGGGCGTTGGCTGGAGCGACAAGACGTCGTATCACGCAAGCGGTATCCGCCACAGAAAAGCACGGGATGGAACGCTGTCGCCCATTCAGAGGCATCACCGCCTCGATAGCTTCTCCGGCCAACTTCAGCTTTGCGTGTTCGGATTTCACACGAAGTTTGTTGAGTCTGACGCGGCTACTCCCTACAAGGGAAAAAAGGGCGATTCAGTCATCTTTCTGGATAGCCGCAGCCTCCCCGATCAAGTAGGCGTGTCGTTAGGTTTGCTGGAGGCCGGCGCCTACGCGGCAATGCTGCCGATCCATCAGCATTTAGACCTGCGTTTGATTCATCTCGCGACGAACACGACACCTTGGATTTATGTCGCGATTAATGCGATCAACGGTCAGGATTAAGCGGCAGAACTGCGCATCGGCCTCACCAACATCGTCGGCGCAATGCCGAACATCCGCCGGCAGGTCCGGCTGAGATGGGCCGAATCCGCAAACCCACAGTCCTGCGCCGCTTCCGTCCAGGACTGCCCGCCCATCGCCGCGCCCACTGCCGCCTCGACCCGGGCCCACAGCAGGTAGGCGCGCAGCGACATGCCCGTCTGCGCCACGAACAGATGGCGGAAGCGGCTGGGTGACAGGTGGGCCGCGGCGGCGGCCTGGGCGAGCGTCACCGGCTCGGCGAGCCGGGCGCGCAGGAACTCGATGGCGCGGCTGATGCGTGGGTCCACGCTGAGCCCGGGCAGCGACTGCCCGCACAGCGCGTCGACGATGCGGTGGCTGATGGCGACGAGGGCCTCGTCCGCAGCATCGGCGGCAAAGGCATCGAGCAGGGCCGCGAGCAAGGCTTGGATCGGCTCGCGGGGCAGGTCGACGATGGACGCTGCCGCATCGCCTTGCAGCAGCAGCGCCCGGCCTTGCGTGGTCTCGGGCTCCACGAAGATCTGCGCCACCGTCTCGCCGGCACCGTCGAATTCGTGGCGCTGGTGGGGACGCACCAGCGCGACGGCGTGCTCACGCCAGATCTGCACGTCCTCAGCCCACAGGCGCAGGCGGCCCGTCAGGGCCATCGAGATCTGGATGGCGTGATGCGCATGCGCCTGCGCCCGCCCGCCGGCGCGACCGATCCACAGGCTGCCGCCGCTCCACAGCAGCACGCGGCCGATGCCGACGATGGGCTTGGATGACGCCATCAACGCCTCCCCCTGCGACAGCGCAGATCAGCCGTTTCGTTCAAGCCGCCAGGGCCTGCGATCCGCAGAATTCTTTCCACGGACAAACCGGTCCGCATCCTGTTCTTCACCTCAAGGAGCCCTCCATGCAAAACCCCTCAATCTCCTCCGACCATTCCACGCCCGCCTGCCGTTGTGCGAACTGCCCCGGCGCTTCCTGCACCTGCGGCTGCCAGCGCGCAGCGGCTTCGCAACCCGCAGCGAACCAGGCCTGCGCCTGCGGCCCGAGCTGCGCCTGCCAGCCGGCCTGCCGTTGTGTCTGAGGCCCGGCCGTGCTCGCGCTTGACCGCGGGCACGGCAGGCTAACACCCCATCCTCACCCATGAAACATCACCTCGCCTCGCCGTTGTTGCTGAGCCTGCTGCTGTTCAGCGCCTGCATGACCCCGCCGCAGAACCTGGACCTGTCGCTGTCCAGGCCGACGGCACAGAACAAATACCGCGTCAGCATCCAGCCGATGGTGCCGTCCATCGCCATCAACCAACTGCATGCCTGGCAGGTGCAGGTCACCTCGCCCAGCGGCGAGCCGGTGCTGCATGCCCACATCGACGTCGACGGCGGCATGCCTCAGCACGGCCACGGCCTGCCGACGCAGCCCGCCATCACGCAGGAGCTGGGCGGCGGCCGCTATCTGATGGAGGGCATGAAGTTCAGCATGACGGGCTGGTGGGAGATCAAGCTGAAGCTGGACTCCGCCGAGCGCGGTGCCGATGCGGTCACCTTCAACAAGGTCATCGCCCTGCCGACGGCGAACAAGACCTGAGCCGGGGATGCGCATGAGCCGTCGTTGCCTGCTGATCTGGGCCCTTGCGCTGGCGGGCCTGGCGCTGATCGCGCTCGGCGCGCTGCCCGAACTCGCCGCGGCCAGCGCAAGCCCCGCGCAGGCCTGGAGCAGTGAGGAGCTGGCGGTGTTGTCTTCGCTGCGGCTCAGCCAGCTGCCGCCCGCGCCGGCGGACCCGTCCAACCGCTTCGAGGACTCGCCCGCCGCGGTGGCGCTGGGCCAGCGGCTGTTTTCCGATGTGCGCCTGAGCCGCAACGGCGCAGTGTCCTGCGCCAGCTGCCACGACCCGGCGCGGCAGTTCCAGGACGACCGGCCCACCAGCGTCGGCGTGGGCGTGGGTTCGAAGCGCGCCATGCCCATCATGGGGGCCGGTCACAGCCCCTGGCTGTTCTGGGACGGACGCAAGGACAGCCTCTGGTCGCAGGCCCTCGGCCCGCTGGAAGACGCGGCCGAGCATGGCGGCAACCGCCTGCGCTACGCGCGGCTGCTGCAGGCCCACTACCGCGAGCCCTACGAAGCCCTGTTCGGCCCGCTGCCCGCGCTGGACGGCCTGCCCGAGGACGCCGGCCCGCTGGGCAACGAGGCCGAGCGTGCGGCTTGGCAGACGCTGGACGCGCCAACCCGCACGGCCATCACGCGCGCCTTTGCCAACCTGGGCAAGGCCCTGGCGGCCTACGAGAAGCGCCTGCAGCGCGAGCCATCGCGGCTGGACTTCTTTCTCGACGGCGTCGTTGCCGGCGGGCCGTCGTCCGGTGCGGCGCTGGACGAGCGCGAGGTCCACGGCCTGCGCCTCTTCATCGGCAAAGCCCAGTGCATCAGCTGCCACAACGGCCCACTGCTCACCGACCAGCATTTCCACAACACGGGGGTGGCGCCGCGCGGCGTGGCTGCGGCCGACCGGGGCCGCGCCGCGGCCCTGGCCACCGTGCGCCAGGACGAGTTCAACTGCCTCGGCCCCCACAGCGACGCGCGGCCCGACCAGTGCCAGGAACTGCGTTTCCTGGTGAAGCAGGACGCCGCGCTGGAAGGGGCTTTCAAGACGCCCGGCCTGCGCGGCGTGGCGGAGCGGCCGCCCTACATGCACGCCGGCCAGATCGCGACGCTGGAGGCCGTGGTGCAACACTACGTTGCAGCGCCGCATGCCGCGGTCGGCCGCTCGGAGCTGCAGCACCGGCATGGCGCCGCAAGTGGCGGCCATGCCGAGGCGCGCGCGCCCATCGAGCTGTCGGCGGCCGAGCAGCAGGACCTCGTGGCCTTCCTGCGCACGCTGTCACCAGCCGCCAGCGGCGCTTATTGCGCCGTCATACCGCCGTCGACCGCCAGCGACTGCCCCGTCAGATAGCGCGCCTTGTTGCTGGCCAGGAAGACGATGGTCTGCGCGATCTCGTCGGCCGTGGCGGCGCGCTTGGACGGGTTGGCCGCGAGCATGCCTGCCTTGGCTTCGGCGCTGCGCCCGACGAACCGCTCCATCATGTCCGTCTGCACCGGCCCTGGTGCCACCGCGTTGACGCGCACGCCGGCCGCCGCGCCTTCGAGCGCAGCGCTCTTGGTCAGGCCTTCCACCGCATGCTTGCTGGCGACATAGACCGAGGCGCCGGCAAAGCCGATCAGCCCGGCCACCGACGACAGGTTGACGATGGCGCCGCTGCCCTGGGCCAGCATGGCGCGCATCTCGTGCTTCAGCGAGAACAGCACGCCGCGCACATTGGTGTCGAAGATGGCGTCGTAGTTCTCGGCGCTCTGCTCCGCGATGGGGCCGTTCTGGCCTTCCACGCCGGCGTTGTTGACGGCCACGTCCAGGCGGCCGAAGCGGGTCACGGTCTGCTCGACGAGGGCGCGCACCTCGGCTTCCTTGCGCACGTCGGCGCGGATGAAGGCGGCGGCTTGTGCGCCCTGGGTTTGCAGCTCGGCAGCGAGCGCCTCGCCTTCGGCGTCGCGGCGGCCGCTGACGACGACGGTGGCGCCTTCGCGGGCGAAGGCCAGGGCGGTGGCGCGGCCGATACCGGTCAGGGCGCCGGTGATGAGGACGACGGAAGAGGGCATGACAAAGACTCCTGTGGTTGAGTGAACTCACTGTGATTGCTGCCGCCTCAATGCAGAAGCCGGTCCGTTTGCCTAAGATTTATTCCAGTCAAGACTGAAGCGAGCAGCCGTGGACCGATTGCAGTCAATGCAGACCCTGGTGCGGGTCGTCGAGCTGGGCAGTTTCTCGGCCGCGGCGCGTGAGCTGGGCAGCACCCAGAGTGCCGTCAGCAAGCAGGTGGCGGCGCTGGAGAAGGCGCTGGGCGCCCAGCTGCTGGCGCGCAGCACGCGGGCGCTGCGGCTGACGGAAGCCGGCGAGCGCTACGTCGAGCAGGCGCGGCGGCTGGTGGCCGAGATCGCCGAGGCCGAGAGCGAGCTGCGCGACGGCGAGCACCGGCTGCAGGGCTGGCTGCGCGTGGCCGCCTCGGGCAGCTTCGGGCGGCTCAAGCTGATGCCGCTGGTGCAGAGCTTTCTGGCCGCCCATCCGGGCGTGAAGATCGATCTGCGGCTGAACGACGGCTTCATCGACCTGGTGGAGCAGGGCATCGACCTCGCGGTGCGCATCGGCGAGCAGCCAGACTCCAGCCTGGTGGCGCGCCGCATCGGCACCGTGCGCCGGGCCGTCGTCGCGCGGCGGGGCTATTTCGAGCAACGCGGCATCGCGCCGCCGGCCGACCCCGCAGCGCTGCAGCAGCACGACTGCATCGTCTACAGCGAGCTGCGGTCGGGACCGGTCTGGACCTTCGAGGCCGGCCCGGGCGCCGACGCGCCGCCGGGCAGCCTGGCCAGCGTGCGCGTGGCCGGCAGCCTGCGCACCAACAGCGGCGAGGCCGTGCGCGAGGCGGTGCTGGCCGGCATGGGCCTGGCGTACGCGCCGCACTGGCTGGTGGAGAAGGAGCTGGCCAGCGGCGAGATCGAGCTTGCCATGCCGCACTGGCAGGGCCAGGCCTTGCCGATGCAGCTTGTCAGCCCGCCGCAGCGGCGGCTGTCGGGCAAGGTCAAGGCCTTGGGCGACCACCTGGCCGCCGGTCTGGCTTAGATCGGCCGCAGGAAGAGCCCGACCGTCAGCGCCACGCCCAACCCGACGATGGCGATGCGCAGTGCCTTCTCGTTGACATGATGCAGCGCCCAGGCACCGGCCAGGCCGCCGACGATGGCGCTGGCGCCCAGCACGGCGGCCTGCAGCCAGTGCACCTCCGGCGAGAGCACGAACAAGGCCACGGCCGACGCGTTCATGATGCCGGCCAGCACGTTCTTGGTCGCGCCGGCATTGCGCGTGGGCATGCCCGCCAACGTCAGCGCGGCCAGCATCAGGAAGCCGATGCCGCCGCCAAAGTAGCCGCCGTAGATCGCGATGCAGAACTGCATGACAGCCGTGGCGCTTGCGCTCAGGTGGTGATCTTCTGCCACCGGCTTGCGCAGAAAGCTGCCCCACGCAAACACGCTGGTGGCAAACAGCACCAGCCAGGGCACCAGGCGCGCGAACACGGAGGACGGCGTGTTGAGCAGCAGCCAGGCGCCGACTGCGCCACCGAGCAGGCTGGTGATGACGAGGGCGCGAAAGGACAGCGTCGCCGTGCCGATCACGAGCCGGCGGCCCGCCCAGCCCGAGGTCAGCTGGCCGGGGAACAGCGCCACCGTGGACGTGATGTTGGCCGCCAGCGGTGACATGCCCGCGAGCATCAGCGCCGGCAGCGTGACGAAGGAGCCGCCACCTGCCAGCGAGTTCTGCAGGCCGGCCCAGAGGCCGGCGAGCACGAGGAGCGCAAGGAGCATGTGTTGGGGCCGTGGCCTTCAGCTGGCACGCGCCCAGGCCAGCAGCATATTGTTCGCAGGCATGGCCAGGGTTTCGCGCAGGCAAAGGTCGGCGGCGGCGGCCTGCGCGGCCACATCGGCCACGCGGCGGATGCCCCAGGCCGGATTGCGCGCGCGCAGGTCGGCGTCGAAGGCGAGGTTGCTGGACGCCGTGGGCATGTCATCGACGATGTAGGGACCGTAGGTGATGAGCAGGCCGTCAGTTGCCAGATGCCGGGCGGCGCCCTGCATCAGGCCCGCCGTGCAGGCCCAGGGCGCGATGTGGATCATGTTGGCGCAGTAGATCGCGTCGACCTGGGCGGGCACGCCGGGCCAGACGTCGTCCAGCACATTCAGCGTGATCGGCGGACGCACCCGAGTCAGGCCTTCGCACCAGGCGGCGATGGAGGGCAGGGCGGTAGCGTCGAAATCGCTGGGCTGCCACTGCCAGCCGGGCAGGCCTTCGCTGCAGAAGGCGGCGTGCTGGCCGGTGCCGCTGGCAATCTCCAGCATGACGCCTTGCGCCGGCAGCAGGCGCTGCAGAGCCGCGAGGATGGGCGGGCCGTTGCGCTCGGCGGCGGGGCTGTGGCGGCGTGGGTTCATCGTCCCAATCTTGCCAGCCGCGGAAAGAATGTCTTGCGGCGCGCGCCGTTTCTCGGCGGCCTGCGGCTGGGCACAGTGGGCCCGTTGTTTCCAAGGAGCCCCGCATGACCCTCAAGCTGTACCGCCACGCCCTGTCCGGGCACGCCCACCGCGCCGAGCTGGCGCTGTCTCTGCTGGGCCTGCCGCACGAGCGCATCGACGTGGACCTGGCGGCCCGCGCGCACAAGACGTCCGAATTCATCGCCCGCCATCCCTTCGGCCAGCTGCCGCTGCTGGAGGACGATGGCCATTGCGTCTGGGACAGCACGGCCATCCTGGTCTACCTGGCCACCAAGTACGACCCCACCGGCCAGTGGCTGCCGCAGGACGCCGCCGGGCGCGCGGCCGTGCAGGCCTGGTTGTCGGTGGCCTCGGGGCTGATCGCATTCGGCCCGGCGGCGGCCCGCCTGGTCACGGTGTTCGGGGCGCGTTTCGATGCCGACGAGGTGATCGATCGCGCCCATGCCCTGTTCCGGGTCATGGAAGGCGAGCTGTCCCGCCGGGACTTCCTCGTCGGTGGCCATGCCACGCTGGCCGACATCGCCGGTTACAGCTACATCGTCAACGCGCCCGAGGGCAATGTGGACCTGGTGCCGTATCCGGCCTTGCGCGCCTGGCTGTCGCGCATCGAGGCGCTGCCGGGTTTCGTGCCTTTCAAGACCACGCCCGCCGGCCTGCGTGCCGCCTGAGATCGGCATGGACGCGACGCCCTTCCATGCCGGCGAAGTGGCCGTGCAGTCGCGCATCGGCGTGGCCGAGCGCATGGCCGAGGTCGGCCGCCGTGTCGTGCGCGACCACATGCCCGAGCAGCACCAGCGCTTTTACGAGCAGTTGCCGCTGATGCTGGCGGGCAGCGTCGACCCAGCCGGCCGGCCCTGGGCCACGGTGCTGGTCGGGCCGCCGGGTTTCGTGCAGGCGCCGGACGCCTGGCATCTGACCTTCGCGGCGACGCCCATCCCGGGCGATCCGGCCGCCGCCGGCATGACGGCGGGCTCGCCGCTGGGGCTGCTCGGGATCGAGCTGCACACGCGGCGGCGCAACCGCGTCAATGGCGAGCTGCTGGCGGCCGGCCCCGAGGGCCTGCGCCTGCGGGTGAGCCAGACGGTGGGCAACTGCCCGCAGTACATCCAGGGGCGCGAGGTCCAATGGATGCGCGATGCGGCGGACACGCGGCCGCGCGCGGTCGAGCGCCTGTCGCAGCTGGACGGCGACGCAGCATGGCTGATCGCCGCTGCCGACACCCTGTTCGTCGCCACGCATGCGGGCGCAGCAGGAGCCGATGTGTCGCACCGCGGCGGCCCCGCCGGCTTCGTGATGCAGGAGGATGAACGAACCCTGCTGGTGCCCGACTACTCGGGCAACCGCATGTTCATGACGCTGGGCAATCTGCAGCTCGACGGCCGCGCCGGCCTGCTCTTCATCGACTTCGAGCGCGGCGACCTGCTGACACTGACGGGCCGCGCGGAGATCGTCTGGGACGGGCCTGAACTGGCCGCGCTTGGCAACGCCGAGCGTGCCTGGCGCTTCCATCTCGAAGAGGGCTGGTGGCTGCGTGATGCACTGCCGTTGCGCTGGCGCTTCATCGATTGGGCGCCGCAAAACGGCTAGGCGTTAACGCAAGGCCGGATTGGCCCTCAGCGCCGCCACGGCGAGGTCGACGAAGGCACGCACCTTCTGCGTCATGTGCCGTCCCTCGTGATGCACGATGTGCACCGGCAGTGCCGGCGGCTCGAAGTTCTCCAGCACCGGCAGCAGCTCGCCGCGCGCCAGCGCGTCGGCGGCCTGGTAGCTGAGCAGGCGCACCAGCCCCAGGCCCGCCAATGCGAAGGAGCGGGCGGCGTCGTTGGTCGTCGTGCGCAGGCGCGGGCGGATGCGCTGCACCAGCGGCCGGCCCGCTTCCGCAAAGCGCCATTCGGGGTAGGGCGCCACCTGGGTGGGCTGGATCAGCGTGTGCCGGGACAGCTCCTCGGGCCGCTGCGGACGGCCGTGCGCGGCGAGATAGGCGGGCGACGCCAGCAGCATGCGCCGCACCTGCCCCACGCCGACGGCGCGCAGCGAGGAGTCCGGCAGCTCGCCGATGCGAACGGCCACGTCCAGGCCTTCATCGACGAGGTTGACGACGCGGTCGACGAAGACGCATTGCGCGTCGACGTCGGGGTAGCGCTTGAGGTAGTCCGTGACGATGGGCGTCACGTGCAGGTTGCCGAACAGCACCGGCGCGGTGACGCCGAGCAGGCCCTTCAGCTGGCTGCGGCTGCCGCTGGTGGCGGCCTCGGAGTCGCCCACGTCGGCGAGGATGCGCCGGCAGTCTTCGGCATAGCGGGCGCCGGCTTCGGTGACGCGCACGGTGCGCGTCGTGCGTGTCAGAAGGCGCACGCCCAGCCGCGCCTCCAGCTCGGCCACGGCGCGCGTCACGACGGGTGCAGATACATCCAGCTTGCGCGCAGCGCTCGCGAAGCCGCCGTTGTCGACCACGGCGATGAAGGCCTCCATGGCCTGCAGGCGATCCATGGCTGATATCAGCGCGAAGCGGCATGGCGATTCATGGCGGGCATTGTGGTCGAACAACTGAGCGCCAAGATTCAAGCCGGCATCCCACCCGAATGGGTGGGTAAAACCGTTCCCGACAGGGATTGACCCTGACAAGCACTCCCACGAGCATCGCGGCGAAGCGCCGCTCCCGCGGCTATTGACAGGGAAGCCAGTATGCAATTCATCTCCAAGCCGCTGACCGCTCTCGCACTGCTGGCACCGTTGCTGAGCGCACAGGCGGGGATCGTGCTTTACACCGACGAGTCTGCGTATCTCGCCGCCGTGGGCGCCACCCGGGCGTACACCGACTTCGCGGGCAATCCCAGTGCTTCGGTCGGCGGAACAAGCTTCATGCCGGAGACCACCTTCGGCAGCTGCACCGACGCATCGGTGCCCGCAAGTTGCGGCACGTCGGTGTTCCATGCGAACGGCAGCATCACCGATCTGGGCGGCTCTTCAGCGCCGAACGGCGTCGCAAGCCTCGCCTGGCGCCTCAACCTGGGTGATGTTTTCGCCCTTGGCTTCAACTATTTGAGCGGCGATGTGGATTCGATCACCCTGCTCGACACGGCGCTGGTCCAGCAGTCGATCGACACCTCGACGGCCAACGGCTTCATCGGTCTGGTCAGCGACACGGCGTTCTACGGCGCCATCCTCGTGAGCGAGTTTCCGAATCGCATCGGCAATGACCGCATCAACATGGATGACTTCCGGATCAACGCGACGATGCTTGCCGTGCCCGAGCCGGCCGGCCTGTTGCTCACGCCGCTGGCCCTGGGGCTCGCGGGTCTTGCACGGCGCGGCCAGACTCGCCGCAGTGGGGCCTAGGCCAGCCGCCCGGCCTGGAAGTCCCGCACCGCCTGCACCAGCTCGGCCTCGGTGTTCATGACGAAGGGGCCGTATTGGGCGATGGGCTCGCCCAGCGGCTTGCCGGCAATCAGCAGCGCGCGGGTGGCAGCTTCGTCAGCCTGCAGGCGCACGCCGTCGCTGCCGGGCGTGTTGGCGAGTATGGCCATGCGGCCGGCCGGCTGCTGGCAGCCACTCTCGAACTTCAGCTCGCCTTCGTAGACATAGACGAAGGCATTGAACTCCGGCGGCAGCAGTTGCTCGAAGCGGGCGCCGGGTGCGAAATGCAGGTCGAGATACAGCGGCTCGGTGTTGTCGCGCTGCACGGCGCCGATCACGCCGTGGCTCGCGCCGGCGATGACCCGCGCCTTGACGCCGTCGCGCTCAAACTCCGGCACCTCGTGGCTGGCCACGTCGCGGTACCAGGGCGCACGCAGCTTGTCCTTGGCGGGCAGGTTGAGCCAGAGCTGGAAGCCGGCCATGCGGCCCGCGTTCTGCTCGGGCGTCTCGCTGTGGATGACGCCGCGCCCGGCGGTCATCCATTGCACGCCGCCGTCGCTGATCAGGCCTTCGTTGCCGGCCGAATCGCGGTGCCGCATGCGGCCATTGAGCATGTAGGTGATGGTCTCGAAGCCGCGATGTGGATGGTCAGGGAAGCCGGCGATGTAGTCGTCGGGATTGTCCGTGCCGAAGGCGTCGAGCATCAGGAAGGGGTCCAGCCGGCGCTGCAGGTTCTGCGTCAGCACGCGGTTGAGCTTGACGCCGGCACCGTCGCTGGTCGGCTGGCCAGCGACGAGGCGCTCGACCTCGCGCGGTTGGTTCAACAGGGAAGTGGCGACAGTGTTCATGGCGTTCTTTCAGGCGATCAGAAGTTCGGAGATCTGGGCGCGAGCGTTGGCGATGCCCTGCTCGGCCGCAAAGGCCATGCCCTCAGCGTAGACGAACTCGACGTCCGTCATGCCCAGGAAGGCCAACACGGCGCGCAGATAGGGCGTCATCTGGTCGCTGGGCTGGCCGCGGTGGATGCCGCCGCGGCTGGTGACGATGTAGACCTTCTTGCCGGTCACCAGGCCGACCGGGCCTTTCTCACCGTACTTGAAAGTGACGCCGGCGCGGGCGATGGCGTCGATCCAGTTCTTGAGCTGGGCGGTGATGTTGAAGTTGTACATCGGCACGCCAATGACGACGGTGTCGGCGGCTTGCAGTTCGGCGATCAGCGCATCGTCCAGCGCGACGCGGGCGGCCTGCTCGGGGCTGCGCTGGTCCGCCGGCGTGAAGAGGGCGCCCAAGGCGGCTTCGTCGAGCACGGGCTGGGGCGTCAGCGTCAGGTCGCGCACGGTCACGGTGGCGGCAGGGTTGCCAGCGCGCAGGCCGGCGGTCAGTTCATTGGCCAGGCGGGTCGACACCGAGCCTTGGTCATCGGTGGCACGGCGGGCGCTGGCGTTGATTTGCAGGATGTTCATTCGGGGGCTCCGGGGTGGCGGGTTGCGATGGAATGAACTCTAGGACTGGCCAATCAACTGCGGAAGTCGCTGATTTGCATAAGATTGTTCCGCCAATGCGCCAATGAAGGCATGAACGATGGAATCCGATGCTGATGACCTGCTGCTGTTTGCCCGCGTCATGGAGGCCGGCAGCTTCAGCCGCGCTGCCGAAAGGGTGCATTGGCCCAAGAGCACGGTGTCGCGGCGCATCGCCGCCCTCGAGACGAGGCTGGGCGAGAAGCTGCTGCAGCGCACGACGCGCAAGCTGACGCTGACGGACTTCGGCGCGGGCGTGCTGGAGCATGCGCGGGCGGTCGCGTCGGAGGTGGACAGCGCACTGGCGCTGGCGCTGCACCGCCAGCAAAAGCCCAGCGGGCGCCTGCGCGTCAGCATGCCGGCGGACTTCGCGCAGCAGGTCGCGGGGGGCATGCTGGCCGAGTTCGCGCTGGCCTACCCCGAGGTGCAGCTGGAGCTGGACCTGACGCCGCGGCGCGTGGACCTGATCGGCGAGGGCTTCGACCTCGCCTTGCGCATGGGCTCCATGGACGAAGACAGCCAGCTGGCCGCGCGCAAGCTGGCGACGACGCACTGGGCGCTGTACGCGTCACCGGCCTACGTGCAGCGTGTCGGCGAGCCGCTGCTGCCGCAGGCGCTGGACAGCATGCACGGGCTGATGCTGCTGACCCGCACCGGCGAGGCCGTGCCCTGGCGGCTGCAGCGCGAGGGTGCCGAGCCCGTTCTGGCCCGGCCGGCGCAACGCACCCTGGCCAATGCGCCGAGCCTGCTGGCGCAGCTTGCCGAGAACGGCGTGGGCATTGCGGGCATCGACCGCCTCGTCGTCAGAGATGCACTGGCTCTCGGACGGCTTCAGCGCCTGCTGCCGGACTGGCACCTGCCCGGCTCGAGCTGCTGGGCCGTGTTCCCGGAGCGACGGCTGATGCCGTTGCGCACCCGGGTGTTTCTTGAAGCGGTCTCAGCGCTGCTGGACAACTGCCCGGCGCCGGGCCCTTGAACGAGCCCCTGCCACCACGACCAGGCCCGCGGCCAGCAAGGCTGCCATGTCCGGTTCCGGCACGGCCACCGCGAGCACGGCCGCGGCAAGCTGCTGGTGCGCCATCGTCGTGGGGTGGATGCCGTCCCAGAACAGCGCGGTGCTGAGATCGCAGCTGCTGGTGGTTGCAGCGCAGGCATTGGTCCAGTTGCTGAAGCCGAGCTGCGAGGCATTGCCCACGGCGCTCGTCATGAAGCCGTACATGTCGAAGACCTGTGCGCCGCTGCCAGCCAGCGCGCCGGTGAGGGCGGTGTCCATGGCAAAGCTCAGCGCCGAGGCTTGGCCGCTGGCGCTCATCGCGTTGGCCAGCGGCGTGAGGCCGAAGTTCGGCGTATTCAGCACCAGCACATGCTGGGCGCCGGCGAGCTTGAGGCTGCCAACGATGCCGGCCATGTCGGCGGCGTAGCTGGCCACTGTCGCCGCAGCCGTGGCGTCAGCGTCGGCACCCATGGCGATCGCTTCCAACGCGACACGGATGTTGTTGCCGCCGCCGGCCACCACGTAAAGAGCGTTCGGATCGGCGAGGTTGCCGGTGGCGCCCAGATACATGCCAAGCTGGGTTTGCATGCTGTAAGGGAAGCCCGGCAACTGCGGAATCTCGCCACCGTTCAGACTGGTCTGCGCGCCACCGAAGGCGAAGTTATTGCCGCCGGCCAGTGAGGGCGATAGCGCCAAGCCGAGCGATTGCGCGAAGTACTGCGTCCAGACCCAGCCATTGGAATACGTGCCCGCCGTCGACGGGATCTTGCTGTAGTAGCCGTCGCCCGGAATGTCGACGGGCGGCAGCCCTCCGGGGCCCTGCGACAGCAGCAAAGCGTTGTTGCCGCTGTCGGACAGGCTGTCGCCGAAAACGACGAGCCCGGAATACGGGCCGGTGGCCGAAGCTGCGAAGGCGGCAGCACAAAGACCAATGCCCGCGAGCATGCGGGCGAGCAAACGGATGGACATGGAGACTCCCTGATTTGTGGCCGCAGGACTTCTAACGGCTCGACAACAGCATCTCCGCCCGTGGGCTCAGCGTCAACCCGGGGACGCCCGAGACTGAAATCAGTCGGTGTCGCTCTTGAAGGCGACTTCGACAGCGGCCTCGCGGGCCTTGCGCACGGGCGCGAAGCGCCACTGCTTGACGGCCTCCACCGCGGCGGTGCCCAGTCGCGAGTGACTCGCCTTGATGACCGAAGCTTGCTGCACAGCGCCGTCGGGGCCGACCGTGAACTGAACCTGGGCAAAGCCTGAGCGGAAGTTGCCCTGCTGCAGCTGGCGTGGGATGGCCGGCTCGACCTTGGCCAGCAGCTTCAGGGGCTCTTCGGCTTCTTCCTCAGCCGGCTTGGGCGGCGGCTCTGCGGCCCGTGCCGCAGCGGCCAGTGGGGCAGCGGGGGCGGGTGTCGGCGCCGCCGAGGCGAGCAGCACGGGGGTGCGCTCAAGTTCAGGTTCAGGCTCGGGTGCCGCCTGGGATGCGATCGCAACGGTGGAAGGCGCGACAGCGGTGGCCGCGTTGAGTGCGGGCGCTGTGCTGGAGGCCGTGCTGGGGGCCGCGCTGGGCGTTGGTGCAGGGGCGGGCCGGGGCGCAGCCGCCACAGGGGACGGGGCCGGCTTGCGCGGCGCGGCGGCGGGCGCCGGTGAGGGCGCGGGGGCGGGCGCCTGACGATTGGCGCCCTTGTCGGCGTTGAGCTTGATCCAGTGGAAGACGGCGTCGGCGGCCTTCTGCGCACGCTCAAGGCTTTCGGCCTTGGGTGCTTCTTGTTGGGCGCTGGCCGCTTGGGCCAGCATCAGCAGGGCGCCCGCGATGGCGGGCAGGGCAAGCGCCAGGGCAGGGCGCGGTCCGAGTGTCATGACAGCTCCACGAAGACATGTCGGCCGGTGGCAAATGCCACCTCGGTCGAGGTGGCGGACTCTAGTCAGACTGTGGGATGGCGTCAGCGGGGTTTGTCCTGCACGCGACGCAATTTGAGGCCGCTCCCGGCAAAGCGTCACGCTTGGCCGATGGTTCAAGACCCCAGCAAGGAGCGGCAGCGCTTCTCGTGCTGCTGGATCTCGGCCAGCGTCACCTCGATGTCATGGCGCTGCTGTTCGAGCTGTTGGCGGTGCTGCGCCAGGATGGTGAGGAAGGCCCGCAACTGGGGCGCGGCGCTGGCCTGGCTGTCATACATGTCGACCAGTTGCTTGATCTCCTGTAGAGCCAGGCCCAGGCGCTTGCCGCGCAGTGTCAGCTTCAGCCGTGTGCGGTCTCGCGGCGTGTAGATGCGGTTGCGGCCCTTGCGGCCCGGTTCCAGCAGGCCCATGTCCTCGTAAAAGCGGATCGCGCGCGGCGTGATGTCGAACTCGGCGGCGAGTTCAGTGATCGTGTAGGTCGTTTCGGTCGCGGCGGGGACAGGTCGGCGGGAGGGCATGGCTACACTCAATTGACGTAAACGTCAGTCTAGAGCGGTCATGGCCAATCCACGCGAATCCGAACTCCATTACCCCCTGGGCGATACCCTGCCCCAACCCGGCGAGGCGCTAGACCTGGCACCCGGCGTGCGCTGGGTGCGCATGGGCCTGCCTTTTGCGCTGGACCACATCAACCTGTGGCTGCTGCGCGACCGCATCGACGGCCGCGAGGGCTGGACCATCGTCGACTGCGGCATCGCCAGCGACGACACACGCGCCAACTGGGAGCAGGTGTTTGCCGCGCACCTGGACGGTTTGCCCGTGCTGCGTGTCATTGCGACGCATTTCCACCCTGACCACCTCGGGCTCGGGCACTGGCTGACCGAGAAATGGCACTGCCGGTTGTGGATGAGCGCGACCGACTACAACCTCGCCCGCCTGGCCAGTGGCTCGACGGTAGGCATGGGCGGAGCTTCGGCAGCAGCCTTCTTTGGCAGCCATGGCCTGACCGACCCCGAGTCGCTGGAGAAGATCCGTGCCCGCGCCGACTACTACCCCAAGATGGTGCCGATCGTGCCGGCCAGCTACCGGCGGTTGATGGATGGCAGCGAGATCGACATCGGCGGGCGCACCTGGCGCTGCATCGCCGGCTACGGCCATGCGCCCGAGCACATCAGCCTGTTCTGCGAAGAGGCCAAGCTGCTGATCAGCGGCGACATGGTGCTGCCGCGCATCTCGACGAATGTGTCCGTCGTCGACGTCGAGCCCGAGGCCGACCCGCTGACGCTCTATCTGGACTCACTCAAACGCTACCTGGAGCTGCCGGCCGACACGCTGGTGCTGCCCTCGCACGGCAAGCCCTTCACCGGCCTGCATGCGCGCATCGACCAGTTGCAGGAGCACCATGAAGAGCGCCTCGCCGAGGTCATCGCCGCCTGCCGCGCCGAACCGACGCATGCGGCCGGCCTGCTGCCCGTGCTGTTCAAACGCAAGCTCGATCTGCACCAGACGACGTTCGCGATGGGCGAGGCGATCGCTCACCTGCACGCGTTGTGGCTCAAGGGCGATCTGAAGCGCGAATTGGGCGCCGACGGCGTCTACCGCTTCATGGAGTAAGCCCCTCGTCCAAGGACTACCTTGGCCGGTCCCCCGAGGGGGACGGCGATGCTTGCGGCATTGAACCGCAAGCACATCGCCCAACGCGGGCCGGCTAGGGAGCGGCCCGGCGCTCGCCCCGCAAATCTCATATGGCTGCAGCAGTGGAGTGCTGAAAGAGAAACGCCGCCGACGATCAAGATCGTGCGGCGGCGGTCCGGCTTAGCGCGGTACCTTCGCTCCCTCCGGGCTGGGCCGGCTCTGGGGTACCTGTGTGACAGCGTCAGACGAAGTGTTGCGCTTTGTGAAGGCGCCAGGGTGACGCTGGCTCGGTAGTATTCACATGCAAGCCATTGCGGCGGGTATTGGGTATCCGTATTTCGGGCCGAGTGCCGGGCCGCCCCAAGCCGGCCCGCCTTGGCGATGTGCTTGCAGCTCAATGCTGCAAGCATCGCCGTCCCCTCGGGGGCTGAGGCCGGACACATGGCGCCCAGTGGGCGGCATGTGCCTGCCGAAGAGCTGCGGCACTGCCGCAGCGCGGTCTGCAAGACCGGCCAGGTTGGCCGGCGTTCAGCCGGGCCAGACTGGACGAGGGGCCTACTGAACCACGATGGATTCCTCGCGCAGCGCATCGCGCGAGCGCTCGAAATCAGGCAGCACGGAGCGCACCGTGTCCCAGAACGCTGGGCTGTGGTTCATCTCGCGCAGATGGGCCAGTTCGTGGGCAACGACGTAGTCGATGATGGCCGGCGCGAAATGGATGAGGCGCCAGTTCAGGCGGATGGAGCCGTCGGCGCTGGCGCTGCCCCAACGTGTCTGCGCCGAGGACAGGCGCAGCGACTTCATGGCCACGCCGAGCTGCGCGGCGAACTGCCGGCAGCGCGGCAGGAAGTCCTCGCGCGCGCGGGCCTGCAACCAGGACTGGGCCAGGTCGCGGATCTGCTCGGCCGAGGCGCCCGGCGGCAAGGGCAGGCGCAATTGGCGTGTGGCGGCATCCCACACCACCTCGCGTTCGGCAGGTGCCAGCACCAGCGTCAAGGCTTCGCCGAGATAGGGCAGGCGACCGCCGTCCAGCCACTCGATGCGCGACGCCTGGATCCGCTGCTGGCGTTCGCGCTGCTCGACGAGCTTGCGCAGGATCCAATCGCCCTTGTGATGCAGGGCGCGTTCGATCTCGTTGATTGGCACCCAGCGCGGTGCGCTGACGCGCAGGCCCTGCGGCCCGACGACGAAGCCGATCGAGCGCCGGCGCGCCCGCTTGAGTTCATAGCCGATGCGATGCTGGCCCAGCAGCAGCTCCCGCCGCGCGCGTGGCGCGCCGGGCTCTGCCGGTGTGATCTCCGGCTCCACGTCGAACAGTGACAGCTGGCTGTCCTGCAGGAGTGGGGCCGGGCGCTTGGCGGGCATGGCGCTCAGCGTTGGTTCGCCGCCGCGTCGCCGGCGACGCCGGCGGACGGAGGGTTGGCATAGGCCTCGGGGTCGAGGCGGCGCATCTCGGATTCGATCCAGTCCTTGACCTCGTTCATCAGCTCGGCTGGCGAGCGACCCTCGGGCCGGATCTGCCGGCCGATGGAGATGTCCACCACGCCCGGACGCAGCAGGAAGCTCTTGCGGGGCCAGCAGCGCGCCGCCGTCGCCGCGATGGGCACGACGGGCAGGCCGGCCTCGATGGCCAGGCGGGTGCCGCCGGTCTTGTAGTCGCCCACCTGGCCGCGCGGGATGCGCGTGCCTTCGGGGAACATGATGACCCAGTTGCCCTGGCCACCGAGGCGTTTGCCCTGGCTGAGCACCTTGTTCCAGGCCTCCGTGCGGCGGCCACGGTCGATATGGATCATGTCCATGCGCGCCATCGCCCAGCCGAAGAAGGGCACGTAGAGCAGTTCGCGCTTGAAGACATAGGCCAGCGGATGGCTGAGCAGGGCCGGGTAGGCAAAGGTCTCCCACGTGCTCTGGTGCTTGGACAGCAGCACGACGCCGGCGCGGCGGTCCGCAGCCGACGGCAGGTTCTCCATACCGTGGATGCGCCAGCGGATACCGCAGATGAGGCGCGCGCTCCAGATGGCGACCTTGAGCCAGCCGGCACAAGCCCAGTAGACCGGGTCGCCACGGCGGAAGATGGACAGGATGACGACACCGGTCGCCCAGGGGATGACGGTGACGACGAGAACCAGGACAAAGATCAGCGAGCGGATAGCGCTCAGCAAGGTGGACATCAGTTCAGGTCTCCGGCCTGGGTGTCGGGGGTCAGCACCTGGCCGCGCTGCACGGCAACGCGGCGGCGCTCTTCCTGGATGATGGTTTCGGCAAAGCTCATCAGATCGTCGTGCACACGGGCCGTGGGCACCTGCACGAGCAGGTTGGCGAGCTCGTTGGTGCCGAGGCTGCCGAAGGGCCCGGTCAGCACGAGGTGGGGCATGCAGCCGGCGTTTTGCGCTGTCAGCAGGTCGGTCAGCGACGCGCCGACCATGTGGATGGTGGCGAGCGCGACGTCGAAGCGCTCGCCGATCTGCTGGATGAGGCCGGGCAGCGGCTTGCGGCAGTCGCAGCCCTCCTCGGGCGTGTGCGGGCAGAAGAAGGCGGCGTCCAGGCGCCCGCCCTTTTCGGCCAGCAACTGGTTCAGGCGGATGTGCACGGCATTCAGCGAGGCCATGTCCAGCAGGCCGCGGCCAATGCCGGCCTGGTTGGTCGCCAGCACCGTATGCCAGCCGGCATGATTGAGGCGCGCGACGGCCTCCAGCGCCCCCGGCAACGGGTCGAGCTCCTCCGGCGCCTTGACGTGGTCGTCGCGGTAGCGGTTGATCGTGCCGTCCCGCCCAAGGATGACGAGCTTCATGCCGTGGGCGTGGTCGGCGCGCATGGAGGCTTTAGGCAAGGCGCGACAGGTCGGCGACCCGGTTCATGGCGGTATGCAGGCGGCCGAGCAGCGCCAGCCGATTGGCGCGGAGCAGCGGGTCCTCGGCATTGACCATCACGTCGTCGAAGAAGGCGTCGACCGGTCCCTTGAGCGCAGCCAGGGCCTTCAGCGAGCCGGTGTAGTCATGCTGCTCGAACAGCAGGTCAGCGGCGGGCTGGACTTCAGCAATCGCCGCGGCCAGGGCCTGCTCGGCGGCTTCCTTCAGCAGTTCGGACTTGACCTCGGTTGGCACCTCGCCCTCGACCTTCTTCAGGATGTTGCTGACGCGCTTGTTGGCGGCAGCCAGCGACGCGGCCTCGGGAAGCAGAGCGAAGGCGCGCACTGCTTCAAGGCGGCGCGGCACGTCGCCAAGCCGAGTGGGGTTCAGTGCCAGCACCGCATCCACCTCCTGGGCGCTGTAACCCTGGTCACGCAGCGACACAGACAGGCGATCAGCGAAGAAGCTCAGCAGCGGTTCACGTGGGTTCTCGATGAGCTCGCCGAAGGCCGGCACGGCCGCGTCGATCAGCGCGGGCAGGTCCAGCGGCAGGTTCTTCTCGACCAGGATGCGGATGACGCCCAGCGCATGGCGGCGCAGCGCGAACGGGTCCTTGTCGCCGGTTGGCAGCTGGCCGATGCCGAACAGGCCCACCAGCGTCTCCAGCTTGTCGGCCAGGGCCACGACGGTGCCGGTGTGGTTGCGCGGCAGCGCGTCGCCGGCGAAGCGGGGCTTGTAGTGGTCCTCGATGGCGATGGCCACGCCGTCGCGCAGGCCTTCGTGGCGAGCGTAGTAGCCGCCCATGATGCCCTGCAGCTCCGGGAACTCGCCGACCATGTCGGTCAGCAAATCACACTTGGCGAGCTGGCTGGCCTGCTGGACCTTGCTGTCCAGCACCTTGAACTCGTCGTCGGCGTCGACCGTGTAGGGCAGGGTCGCCATGCTCAGTTGGTTGACGATGGCGTGGGCGATCTGCCTGACGCGCTCGGCGCGCTCACCCTGGCTGCCCAGCTTGCCGTGGTACACGACCTTGGCGAGGCCCGGCAGGCGGTCTTCGAGCTTTTTCTTGCGGTCCTGGTCGAAGAAGAACTTGGCGTCGGCCAGGCGCGGGCGCACGACGCGCTCGTTGCCCTGCGTGACGGCGCTGGCGTCGGCGGGCGCGATGTTGCTGACAACCAGGAAGTGGCGCGTCAGCTTGCCCTGCGAGTCCAGCAGCGGGAAGTACTTCTGGTTGGCCTTCATCGTCAGGATGAGGCACTCCTGCGGCACGGCCAGGAACTCGGCCTCGAACGCACAGGTCAGCACATTGGGGCGCTCGACCAGGGCGGTGACTTCGTCGAGCAGGGCCGCGTCATCGATGGGCGTGAGGCTCAGCGCGTCGGCAGCGCCCTTGAGTTGGCGCGAGATCTCGGCGCGGCGCTCGGCAAAGCTGGCGATGACGGCGCCCTGGTCGCGCAGTTGAGCGGCGTAGCTGTCGGCCGATTCGATGCTGACCGTGGGCTGGGTGGCTTCAAAGCGATGGCCGCTGGTCATGCGGCTGGCAGTCAGGCCCAGGGCCTGGACGGGCACGATCTCGTTGCCGTGCAGCGCCACCAGGCCATGGGCCGGCCGCACGAACTTCACGTCGGTCCAGCCGTCTCCCAACTGGTAGCTCATGACCTTGGGAATGGGCAGCTTGGCCAGCGTCTCGTCGAGCGCCTTCTGCAGCCCTTGGGCGAGCGTGGCGCCAGCCTGCATGCTGTCCCAGAACAACGCCTCGGCCTTGCCGTCGGGCAAGCGCTTGAGCTGCGGCACGACCTCTGGGCCAGCGCCGATGGAGGCCAGCTTCTTCAGCAGCGCGGGCGTGGCCTGGCCGTCGGCAGTCAGGGCCACGGCGACTGGCATCAGCTTCTGCTGCACCGCTTTGTCGGCAGCCTTCGGCAGGACGCCGGTGACATGCACGCCCAGGCGACGGGGCGATGCGAAGGACGTGACGGCGGCGTCCGCGGCCGCCAGGCCCTGGGCCTTGAGGCTGTCGGCCAGCACGCTGGCGAAGGACTCGCCGAGCTTCTTCAGCGCCTTCGGCGGCAGCTCTTCGACAAACAGTTCAACGAGCAGATTCATCAAGCGGCCGCCTTCTTGCTGTTCTTCAGTTCGATCTGCGCGATCACGTCGTCCGCCCAGGCCTTGGGTGCCATCGGGAAGCCCAGACGCGCCCGGCTGTCCAGGTAGCTCTGCGCGACTGCACGGGCCAGGTTGCGGATGCGGCCGATGTAGGCGGCGCGTTCGGTCACGCTGATGGCGCCACGCGCGTCCAGCAGGTTGAAGCTGTGGGCGGCCTTCAGCAACTGCTCGTAGGCGGGCAGGGCGAGCTTCTCGACCATCAGCTCCTGGCTCTTCCTTTCATGCGCGGCAAAGGCCGACAGCAGGAAGTCCACGTCGCTGTGCTCGAAGTTGTAGGTCGACTGCTCCACCTCGTTCTGGTGGAACACGTCGCCATAAGTCAGGCCGTCCGTGTAGACCAGGTCGTAGACCGATTCCTTGCCCTGCAGATACATGGCCAGGCGCTCCAGGCCATAGGTGATCTCGCCGGTGATGGGCTTGCAGTCGATGCCGCCAACCTGCTGGAAGTAGGTGAACTGCGTGACCTCCATGCCGTTCAACCAGACCTCCCAACCCAGGCCCCAGCAGCCGAGCGTCGGGTTCTCCCAGTCGTCCTCGACGAAGCGCACGTCGTTCTTCTTCAGGTCGAAACCGAGCGCCTCCAGCGAGCCGAGATACAGCTCCAGGATGTTGGCCGGCGCGGGCTTGAGCACGACCTGGTACTGGTAGTAATGCTGCAGCCGATTTGGGTTGTCGCCATAGCGGCCGTCCTTGGGGCGGCGGCTGGGCTGCACATACCCGGCCTTCCAGGGTTCGGGGCCAAGGGCGCGCAGGAAGGTGGCGGTGTGGCTGGTGCCGGCGCCAACTTCCATGTCGTAGGGCTGGAGCAGGGCGCAGCCTTGCTTGGACCAATAGTCCTGCAAGGTCAGGATGATTTGCTGGAAGGTCAGCATGAGGCAAGGGGGAGAGGGGGTGGCCGATTCTATGAGGCCGCCCTGCGCAGGCCCGCGAGGGCCAACAGGGACAAAAGCCAGAGCGGCCAGAGGCCTAGCGCCGCCAGCCAGCGGGCATAGGGCGTGGAGCCGCTGCGACCGTCAACTTCGACCTCCAGCACGCCGCGCTGCAAGGCGGGCAGCCGGGCGGTGATGCGGCCATGGTGGTCGACGAGGGCGGTCGCGCCTGTGTTGGTGGAGCGCGCAACCGGCCGCTGGAACTCGAGGGCGCGCATCTGCGAGAACTGCAGGTGCTGGTCCTGGATCATGACGGTGCCGAACCAGGCCAGGTTGCTGACGTTGACGAAGGCGGTCGCCGCGTCGGGCCCGACGGCGCTCTGCACGAAGTCCTCGCCGAACAGATCCTCGTAGCAGATCAGCGGCCGCAGCCTCTGGCCGGCGACGGCCCAGGGGCGCTGGTGGTCGCCGCGGGCCTGGTCGTCCAGCGGGATGTTCATGGCATGCACGAACCAGCCAAAGCCCGGCGGGATGAACTCGCCGAAAGGCAGCAGATGGCGCTTGCCGTAGTGGTAGTCGCTGCCCAGGGCGACGACGGAATTGACGAAGCCCTCGTCGGCATTGCCGAGGAAGGCGCCGAGCAGTGCGGGGCGTTCGGGGCGGGCCAGGCGCACGAGGGTGGCGCGGTCCAGCTCGGCCAGCGGCAGCGGCACGACGGACTCGGGCGTGATGACGACCTGGCCGCGCGCCGACTCGATGAGCCGGGCCAGCAACTCCAGGTTGGCGGCGAAGCGGGCCGGGTCGAACTTCTGGTCCTGCGGAATGCTGGGCTGCACCAGGGAAAGGGCCAGGCGGCCGCTCGAGGTCGTGAAGTCCTGCGGCAGCAGCAAGCCCGCCAGCGGGATCAGCAGTGCAGGAGCGGCCCAGGCAACGGCACCGCGTTTCAGCCACACGAGGCCGGCGGCCGCCAGCGCCGCCAGCGCCGAGATGCCGTAGACCCCCACCCAGGGCGCCCAGCCCGCCAGCGGGCCGACGGTGTGGGCATAGCCCGCAGCGATCCAGGGGAAGCCGCTGAGCCAGGTCGCCCGCGCCAGTTCGGCCAGCAGCCAGGCCGGCACCAGCGCAAGCAGCCGCCAGCGGCCCGGCGCGATCCAGCGAGCGGTCAGGCCCAGGGCCAGCGCATAGAAGCCGCTGAGAAAGGCCGCCAGCAGTGCCACCGCCAGCGCGGCGAGCAGCCAGGGGATGCCGCCGAACTGGTGCATGC
The DNA here is from genome assembly GCF_001425705.1 of Pelomonas sp. Root1217. GTDB lineage: Bacteria > Pseudomonadota > Gammaproteobacteria > Burkholderiales > Burkholderiaceae_C > Pelomonas. The sequence continues at coordinate 1,092,286 of NZ_LMDC01000001.1, forward strand.
TGATGTGCAGCCACCACAGGCCCGAGGCCAGCCAGCCGAAGCCGAACAGCGCGCCGACCAGGGCCGTCGACCTGGGCGTGGCCTGCTCGACGGTGCTGAACAGCAGCGCCAGCGCGATGAGCTGCAAATACCAGGCGCCGGTGGGCGCAAATGACGCCGTGTGCAGCAGGCCTGCGACCAGGGCGACAGCCGCAGCCCTCGCGCGGTTCACGCCTGGGTCTCGTCTTCGGGCGCGCGCGTGACCTTGAACCAGCGCACCGCGCCGCCGCGGGTCAGCATGACAGCAAAGTTCAGGCCGCCGACCTGCACGACTTCGCCGCGGCGCGGCACGCGGCCGTGCTCATGGGCGATGAGGCCGCCGATGGTGTCGAAGTCGTTGTCCGGCAGGGCCAGGTTGAAACTGCCGTTGACGGCCGCGATGGTCGCGTCGCCGGCGATGCGCTGGCTGCCGTCGGCCAACGTGTAGATGCCGGACTCGCCGTCCTTGTCATCGAACTCGTCCTCGATCTCGCCGACGATTTCCTCCAGCACATCCTCGATGGTGATGAGGCCGGCGGTGTTGCCGAACTCGTCGATGACGATGGCCAGGTGGTTGCGGTTGGAACGGAAGTCGCGCAGCAGCTCGTTCAGGCCCTTGCTTTCAGGCACGAAGACGGGGGGGCGCAGCAGCGCACGCAGGTTCAATTCGGGCGCGCGCTGCATCTTCAGCAAGTCCTTGGCAAGCAGGATGCCCATGATGTTGTCGCGGCTGCCCTCGAAGACCGGGAAGCGCGAATGGCCGGTGTCGATGACCAGACCGAGCAGCTCGTCATAGGGCGCGTCGATGTCCAGCAGGTCCATGCGCGGTGCGGCCACCATGGCGTCGCCGGCGGACAGCTCGGCCATGCGCAGCACGCCTTCCAGCATCTGGCGCGACTCGGGCTCGATCAGCTCGCGCTGCTCGGCGTCGGCCAGGGTATCGATCAGTTCGCTCTTGGAGTCGGGGCCGGGGTGCAGGAACTCCAGCATGCGCTCCAGCAGGCCACGGGCCTCGGGCGGGTGTTTGGCGGCCCCGCGAACTGGGGGCCTGCCTGAATGCGGTTCGCTCAAGGGGAGCTGTCAGGGTATTGCGGAAGGGACAGAATAGCCGATTGATTTGACAAAACCTTGTGCTGGGCCTCCCAGCCCCCATATCTGCCGCCTTCGACGAAAACGGTTCCCATCATGTCCAAGCCCCAAGGCCTCATTCCCGCCACCATCCTGACCGGTTTTAGTTGCGGCCGTGCCGCCATGGGCGGCACTTCACGTCAGCTGCGCTGACATGAGCCTCCACTGAAGCCCTCACTTCAACCCATTCCACGCCAATCGAGAGTCGTTATGTCCCAAGGCCTTATTCCCGCCACCATCCTTACGGGCTTTCTCGGTGCCGGCAAAACCACGCTGCTCAAGCGGGTGCTGACCGAGGCCCATGGCCAGAAGATCGCCGTCATCGAGAACGAGTTCGGCGAAGAGAACATCGACAACGACATCCTGGTGTCCGACACCAACGAGCAGATCATCCAGATGAACAACGGCTGCGTCTGCTGCACCATCCGCGAGGACCTGCGTACGACCCTGTCCGATCTGGCCGCCAAGCGCCGCAAGGGCGAGCTGGACTTCGAGCGCGTCGTCATCGAGACCACCGGCCTGGCCGACCCCGGCCCCGTCGCCCAGACCTTTTTCATGGACGACGAGATCGCCGAGAGCTATCTGCTGGACTCGGTGCTGACGCTGGTGGATGCCAAGCACGCCGAGGAGCAGCTCAACAGCCGCCAGGAAGCGCGCATGCAGGTGGGTTTTGCCGACCAGATCTTCATCAGCAAGGCCGATCTGGTCGAGCCGGCGGCCGTCGAGGCCTTGATGCACCGCATCAAGCACATGAACCCGCGGGCACCCATCCAGACCGCCCATTTCGGCGAGGTGGCCCTGGCCAAGGTGTTCGACCTGCGCGGTTTCAATCTGAACGCCAAGCTGGAGATCGACCCGGATTTCCTCAAAGCGGACGCTCACGACCACGGCCATCATCACCATGATCACGATCATGAACATGGCGAGCATTGCGACCATCCCCACCACCATGCCCATGATGACGACGTGAAAAGCTTCGTCTTTCGTGCCGACAAGCCTTTCAACCCGGCCAAGCTGGAGGACTTCCTGGGCGCCATCGTGCAGGTTTACGGTCCCAAGATGCTCAGATACAAGGGTGTCCTACACATGAAAGGCACGGACAAGAAGGTCATCTTCCAGGGCGTTCATCAGATGATGGGCTCCGATCTCGGCCCGAAGTGGATGCCGGGAGAGAAAAAGCAGAGCAAGATGGTGTTCATTGGTATCGACCTGCCAAAAGAGGTACTGATGCAAGGCTTGGAAGGCTGCTTGGCGTGATGTTTTTTTGCCCCGGGAGCACCGTTTCCCGGGGGGTGAAGGCTGAAGATTCCCTGTGGCTACAATCCGCCGCGCTCAAAATTGGGCAGCCGGCTGAAAAGCAGTGGGATCAAGGTCTGACACCGCGCCGATGCAAGCCCTGAGCGAGGAGAAGACAGTGAGCAAGACCCCGGCCCCCAAAACCGCCCCCAAGGGCGCCAAGAAGACTGACCCCGGCGCCGACGTCGCGATGCTCGAGGCGCCCGCGCCAGCCAACCGGTTCGCCGACCGGTTTGCTCCGCCCAAGCCGCCCGTGCGTGGCGCTGGCCATGTCGACGAGACGCCGCGCATTGCTGCCAAGGGTGATCCCAAGCTGGCCAACGCCTGGAAGACCAAATCGGGCGCCGAGCTGACGGACGCCGAGGTGCTGGCCATGCCGGACTCGGAGTACATGAACGCGAAGCAGATCGAGTTCTTCCGCGCCAAGCTGACCGAGCTGAAGGACGGCGTGCTGTCCAACGCGGGCGAGACGACCGAGCATCTGCGCGAGGACACGACCATCGTTCCCGATCCGGCGGACCGCGCCACGATCGAGGAAGAGCATGCGCTGGAGCTGCGCACCCGCGACCGCGAGCGCAAGCTGCTGAAGAAGATCGTGCAGTCCATCGCGCGCCTGGACACCGGCGAGTACGGCTACTGCGACGAGACCGGCGAGCCTATCGGCCTGGGCCGCCTCATCGCCCGCCCGACGGCCACGCTGTCGCTCGAAGCGCAGCAGCGCCGCGAGCTCAAGCAAAAAATGTTCGGGGACTGAATGGAGCCCCTCGTCCAAGGTGAACCTTGGCCGGTCCCCCGAGGGGACGGCGATGCTTGCGACGTTGAGCCGCAAGCACATCACCCGGACGGGCAGGCTTGGGAGCGGCCCGGCGCTCGGCCCGTGGGTCGCTGACACCCGTTCGTTTCCACGAGGCATAGTCCAGACATGTCCGAATCCAAGCCCGCAGACCCGAAGGAAGGCGACAGCTTCTTCCGCAAGGTGGCGCGCTTCGTGGCCAACCCCACGACGGACTGGGCCGAGATCAATTCGCGTCAGGACGACCCCGAGGGCGACCTCGCCAAGGCCGAACTGCGTGCGATGGTGGAGCGCAAGCGCCGCAACGACTTCGTGCGCAAGCGCGAGCTCGACATGCTGCGCCGCATCCGCCGCGAGGGCCTGACGCCCGAGCAGCTCGCGGCCTTGGCCTCGTCGCCGTCCCGGATGGGCGACGACGAGCGCATCAGCGAGCCCAATTCCAAGATCGACCTGGGCGTGAAGGCCAAGATCGACGAGATCGAGCAGCAGATGGTGGGCGAGAGCTTTGCGACGACGCAGGCCGTGCCCAAGCAGCAGCCCGGGTTCTTCGACACCAGCACGCGGCCGGTGGCCTTCTCGTCCAGCGTCGCGGCGCCGCCGGCCGTCGAAGCCAACGGCGGCCGCGTCAGCGAGTTCTCGACGCCCCGCGAAGTGCAGCGCCTGCAGGCGCCGACGCCGCCGGCGGCGGTGACCATGGGCGCGGCCATCCCGCCGCTGTCCGACTCGCCGCCCAGCCGCCTGCCCGACCTGCCGGCGCTGGACATGCCGCTGTCCTTCACGCTGGCCGAGTCCACGCCCGATGTCGAGGTTCAGGAGGTCGTGCACGACCCCGAGCTCGACGAGGCCGTCATCGCCTTTGCGAACGCCGACTACGAGAACAGCGAGCGGGCCCTGACTGAACTCGTGCGCCCGGGCGGCAGCCGCAATCTGCACGGCGAGACCTGGCTGGTGCTGTTCGACCACTACCGCGCCACCGGCGCCCAGGGCAAGTTCGAGGCCTTGGCTGTCGAGTACGCCCAGCAGTTCGGCCTGTCGGCACCGCAGTGGTTTTCCATGCCCAAGCTGGTGGCCGAATCGACACGCCAGTCCAACCGCTCGCCCATGGCCAAGGCCAGCCAGGTCAGCTGGACGGCGCCCTCCACCGTGAGAGCCGAGGATGTGACGCTGCTGCAAAAACGCAGCGAAACCCTGCCCATGCCCTGGGTCTTCGACTGGGGCCCGCTGGAAGAGATCGAGATCGAGGCCGCCATCCAGATGCGCCAGCTGTTTCGGGTCTGGGCCCAGCAGCAGGTCGACCAGCGATGGGTGGGCGGCGACCGCTTCCTGAACCAGCTCAAGGAGCTGGCGCCAGTGGGCGAACGCGACACCGACCCGGTGCTCTGGATGCTGCGGCTGGAAGCGTTGCGCCTGGCCAACCGGCCCGATCAGTTCGACGAGGCCGCCATCGACTACTGTGTGACCTACGAGGTCTCGCCGCCGTCCTGGGAGCGCGCCAAGTGCCGCGTGCGCATCGGCGGCGAAGGCTCGTCGACCAACAGCCCGGCCACGAGCTCGATGCAGAGCGAGGCGCAGTCGACCTTCCTCGACACGAGCGTGGCCGAGGCCAGCCTGGCCCAGCTCGAATTGATGGGCCAGATGAGCGGCGACATCTCCGACAACCTGCGCACGCTGTCCACCGAGGTCGGCGACGCCAGCATCATCAACATCTCCTGCACCAAGCTGATCCGGCTGGACTTCATGGCCGCTGGCGACCTGCTGAACTGGGTGCTGCAGCGCCGGACCGAGAACCGTACGGTCGTCTTCACCGACGCCCACCGGCTGGTCGCGCTGTTCTTCGGCGCAATGGGCATCAACGAGCATGCCAAGGTCAAGGTGCGGATCAACTGATCCGCGGCCGCGGCCGCCCTTGCGAAACCGCGGCTGAACCTCAACTGGGACGGCCTATGTCTTCAGAATCTTCTGCCGTCTATCACGGCACCACCATTGTTTCAGTGCGCCGCCAGACGCCCACCGGCTGGCAGGTCGCCATCGGCGGCGATGGCCAGGTAACCCTGGGCAACATCGTCGTCAAGGCCAGCGCGCGCAAGGTGCGCAAGCTCTACCGTGACCAGGTCCTGGCGGGTTTCGCCGGCGCCACGGCCGATGCCTTCACGTTGTTCGAACGCTTCGAAGCCAAGCTGGAAAAGCACCAGGGCCACCTGGTGCGCGCGGCGGTCGAGCTGACGCGCGACTGGCGCACCGACCGCGTGCTGCGGCGCCTTGAAGCCATGCTGGCCGTGGCTGACAAGACCGCGTCGCTGATCATCACCGGCAATGGTGACGTGCTGGAGCCCGAACAGGGCATCGTCGCCATCGGCTCTGGCGGCGCCTACGCCCAGGCCGCCGCCAAGGCCTTGCTGGCGCACACCGATTTGAGCGCGTCAGACATCGTCAAGCGTTCGCTTGAGATCGCTGGCGAGATCTGCATCTACACGAACCAGAACCATACCCTCGAGGTGCTCGAATGAGTTCGATGACCCCCCAGGAAATCGTCTCCGAGCTGGACCGCCACATCGTCGGCCAGCAGGCCGCCAAGCGCGCCGTCGCCATTGCGATGCGCAACCGCTGGCGCCGCCAGCAGGTCGACGAGAAGCTGCGCGGCGAGATCACGCCCAAGAACATCCTGATGATCGGCCCGACCGGCGTCGGCAAGACCGAGATCGCCCGCCGCCTGGCCAAACTGGCCGGCGCGCCCTTCATCAAGGTCGAGGCGACCAAGTTCACCGAGGTCGGCTATGTCGGCAAGGATGTGGACTCCATCATCCGTGACCTCATCGAGGTTGCCGTCAAGCAGGAGCGCGAGGGGGCCATGCGCCGCTGCCAGACGCGCGCCGAGGACGCCGCCGAGGAGCGCATCCTGCAGATACTGTTGCCGGGCAGCCCGAGCTCGCAGGACGGAGACAACGCGACGCGCCAGACCCTGCGCAAGCGCCTGCGCGAGGGCCAGCTCGACGACAAGGACATCGAGCTCGATCTGCTCGCCCCCAGGCCCACGATGGAAGTGCTCGGCCCGTTCGGCAACCAGCCGGGCATGGAGGACATGGCCGAACAACTGAAGGGCATGTTCAGCCAGTTCGGCGGCACTCAGAAGAAGACGCGCAAGCTCAAGGTCGCCGAAGCGATGAGGCTGCTCGTCGACGAGGAAGCGGCCAAGCTCGTCAACGAGGAGGAGATCCGCGCCGCGGCGCTGGCCAATGCCCAGGAGATGGGCATCGTCTTCATCGACGAGATCGACAAGGTGGCCTCGCGCAACGAACACGGTGGCGCCGAGGTCTCGCGCCAGGGCGTGCAGCGCGACCTGCTGCCGCTGGTCGAAGGCACGACGGTGTCGACCAAGTACGGCCTCGTCAGGACCGACCACATCCTCTTCATCGCCAGCGGCGCGTTCCACCTGGCCAAGCCTAGCGACCTCATCCCCGAGCTGCAGGGGCGCCTGCCCATCCGCGTCGAGCTGGATTCGTTGTCGGTCGCCGACTTCGAGGCCATCCTGACCAGCACCCACGCCAGCCTCGTCAAGCAGTACCAGGCCCTGCTCGCCACCGAGGGTGTCACGCTGGACCTGCAGCAAGGCGCCATCCGCCGCCTTGCGGAGATCGCCTTCGAGGTCAACGAGCGCACCGAGAACATCGGCGCGCGCCGCCTGGCGACGGTGATGGAGAGGCTGCTCGACGAAATCAGTTTCGACGCGCCGCGCAATGCGGGTCAGACCGTGACGCTCGATGCGGCAGCGGTCGACGCCAAGCTGGCGGCGCTGGCAGCGAACGAGGATTTGAGCCGCTTCATCCTGTAGCGGCGTCAGTGCGGCAGCGCCTGGCCGCTGCCCACCCAACGCAGCAGCTGCATCAGCGTGGACGCCTGCGTCTTGCCGAGCAGGTTGCGGACATGGCTGCGCAGCGTCGACAGGCACAGGCCGAGATGAGTCGCGGCGACCTCGACCGTCATGCCGTCGCCCAGCAGCATCAGCACATGTCGCTCCGTTGCGCTGAGGCGGCTGTGGCGGGCCAGCGCGTCGATGCGGGCGGCCTGTGTCAGTGCGGGCTGGTCGAGGTGGATGACCAGCAGCACCGCATCGCCCGGCCAACCGGTGCTGGCGGCCAGGTCTTCGGGCAGCGGCATGCAGTGCAGCCAGCCGGTGCTGATCTGCGGCGTGAACCACAGGCCGACATAGGACGTCGAGCCGGCCACGGCCAAGCGCAGCGGCGACTCCAGCCTCGTGGCGTCAAGCTGGCCGACATGCATCAGATGCTCAGCGCTCACATCCACGCGCCGATCACGCAATAAGCCTTCGGCGCCGCGGTTGCGGAACAGCAGGCGTCGGTCCGGCCGCACGATCAGCATCGGTTGGGGCAGGGCGGCGAGCACTTGGCAAGTTGTTCCGGGAGGAGTGAAGCCCGAATGGACGCGATGACTCGCTGTTTGGGTTTGAAGGGCGTTCAGCATGAAGATCTCCCTGAGCGTTGGCGATGACAGCGGTTGATTTGCTGTCAAGTTTGACGGCCGAATCCTGTCCGCGCATTGCCCTGAAGGCCCGGCCGGATGGCTCAACCACCGCCGCTCGGGTGGCGCACCAGATCCCAGACCGGGTCGGCCCGGTTGTGAGGGTTTGTGAGCATGGCTTGCCATTGAGGCCTATCCAAAAGCCCAATGCCGGATCGGGCCCGCGATGCGCATTGCTCGCTAATATCGGCTCGCATCTTTTGCGCCCCATGAGAGTTCTGCTAGTCGACGACCACACCTTGTTCAGAGAGGGCATTGCCCTGCTGCTGCGTCCCCTCGTGCAACCCCTGGAGACCTGGGAGGCCGGCAGCAGCGAGGAAGCCGTCGCGGTCATTGAGGGGCGCGGCGCGGCCGATCTCGTGTTGATCGACCTGGGCTTGCCAGGCGCCTCGGGCCTTGAAGGCGTGCGGCGGCTGCGCGAGGCCCACCCGGAGATGCCAGTTGTCGTCATGTCGTCGGCCGACGACAAGGACACCGTGCTCGCCGCGCTGGACGCCGGCGCGATGGGCTTCATCCCCAAGAGCTCGACCTCGGCCGTCATGATCGGCGCGCTCAAGCTCATCCTGGCCAAAGGCATCTATTTGCCGCCCAGCGTCTTTCTTGCTGCGCGCAATCCTGCACCGGCCACGCCACCGGCCGCAGCGCCCGCAGCCGCCGTCACGCCCATGCTGGCGACTGCACCAGCCGGACCTGAGTTGCTGGCGGGCATCCCTTCGCGACGGCCTGCCGATCTCGGCCTCACACCGCGTCAGGCCGAGGTGCTGCACCTGTTGCTGCAGGGCCAGCCGGCCAAGCTGATCGCACGCGAACTCGATTTGTCACTCAGCACAGTGAAGGCCCACACCTCGGCGGTGCTGAGGGCGTTGAACGTCACCACCCGCACCCAGGCGATCGTCGCAGCCGGGCGAATGGGCCTTCGCTTCGACGACGGGTCACTGTCTCAGGCGGCTTCCAGCGACTCCTTGAGCGCCAGCAGCAGGCGCTGAAGTCCGACGGGTTTGTGCAGCAGGCCGGCCCCGAGGGCAGCGGCTTCGGCCAGCAGCCGCGCGTCCGTGTTGGCGGTCACCACCAGGGCGGGAATCTCCTCGTCGTAGTGGGCGCGCAGCTGCCGGATCACGCCCAGGCCGTTGCCCGAGATGCCGAGCTGGAAGTCGGTGAGGATGAGATCGGGCGTGCGCAGGTGCGCCTGCAGCTGCGCCAGCGCTTCGTCACCGCTGGCGGCAACCACTACATGGCAGCCGGCCCCGAGCAGCGCGTCTCTGACGGCTTCGCGGTTGGTCGCCTCGTCGTCGATGACAACGATGAAATTGCCCTCCAGCGCCTGCGGCGGCGTGTCCATCGCGCTGCTCGTGGCGTGCGGGGCCGCGGTGCCGGCCGCCAGCGGCAGCAGGACCTTGAACACCGAGCCCCGGCCTTCGCGGCTCTGCACGCTGATGGCGTAGCCCAGGATGTGCGCGCAGCGCCGCACGATGGACAGGCCCAAGCCCAGGCCCTTCTCCTGCCCTGTGCCCGGCGCACCGATGCGGAAGAACTCCTCGAAGATGGCCTCGCGGTGCTCCTCGGCGATGCCCGGTCCGGTGTCCCAGATCTGCAACTCGCACTGCTCGCCGCGGCGCCTGCAGCCAACCAGCACGCCGCCGCTGCGCGTGTAGCGGATGGCATTGGCCAGCAGGTTGCCGACGATGCGCTCCAGCAGCGTCGCGTCACCGCGCACCACCCAGCGGTCGGGTCGCAGTCGCAGGCTCAAGCCTTTCTCCTGCGCCTGAGGCAGCCAGGTCTCGGCGGCACGCTCCAGCAGCCAGCCCAGATCCACGTCCTCGACGTGGGGGTGCACGGCGCCGGCGTCGAGCTTGGAGATGTCCAGCAGGTTGCCGAACAGGTTCTCCATGGTCGTGACGGAGGACTGCACCTTGTCGGCGAGGTCGATCTGTGCCGGGTCGTTCAAGCGGGTGCGCAGCACACCGATCAGCAGGCTGATGGAGTGCATCGGCTGGCGCAGGTCATGGCTGGCGGCGGCGAGGAAGCGGGTCTTGGCAGCGTTGGCGCGTTCGGCTTCGTCCTTGCGCAGCGAGAGCTCGTCCAGCTGGGTCATCAAGCGCTGGTTCAGCAGGTCGATCTCATGGGCGCGGTCTTCGAGGACGTCGCGAGCGTCGGACAGCTCTTGTGTACGTTCGGCGACCTTGGCCTCCAGGCTCGCATATAACTCACGCAGACGCTGCGTCATCTGGTTGAAGTCGTCAGCCAGGTCTTCGATCTCATCGTGCCTTTTCAAGGCGATATGAGTCGTCAGATCACCAGCCGCAATGCGGGCAGTCGCCTTGCGCAGCGCGACGATGGGTGCGGCCATTTGACGCGCAAATGCCAGGCCAGCGAACAGCGCAGCCGCCGCGCCGATGGCCATCAGCAGCAGTGTGCGGCTCAATGTCGCCCAGGCAGGCTTGAGGGCTTGCGCGCGTTGCTGCTCCATGACTACCGTCCATGCCGTGCCGGGTACGGCAGCTGCAGTGGCGATCACGGGCTGCCCCACGAGATCGACCGTGTAGTAGCCGCGCAGCAGTATGGGTGTGGTCGACGGAACCTGACGTATCGTGCGGAACAAGTCGGTTAGTGAAAGATCGCGGCGCGCCAGCACGTGCGTAAGGCGCGGGTGGGCGATCAGCAGACCTTGCGCATCAACCACATACGCCAGACCACCCTCGCCGGCCTGTATCCGCGACACGATCTCACCGAGGAAGCGCAGATCGACGCTCGCGATAATGGCGTCCTGTCCGTCATAGACCGAGAGGCTGGCCATCGGTAGTTCATCGCGAAAGAAGGTCTTGCCGTCGGGCAGGTTCTGCGGGGCTCTGAATCCGACCAGCTTGGGCGGCTCAAGGAGCACTCCTTGATTGTGGCGGTCGGTTTGCGTTCGCGACACCAGCAGGAGCTCGCGACCTTGGGTATCCACAGTCTGCAGTTCCGTGATGGCGGGCATGAACTGCATGAGCCGGTGATATTCCTGCCGGCGCTCCGCGTTGCCGAAGCCGGGCTGACCCCAGGGCATCTTGGCGACATCTCTCAGACCCGCGCGAATCAGCTTGAGATAGTTGGCGATCTCCCGTGCGGCATGGCCCGCTTCGAGCTCCTGCGTCGCCTCGATATGCTCGATCGACTCGCGGTAGCCGAAATAGCTTTCGACGGCCCCCAGCAGCATAAGCAAAGTCAAAGTCAGGCCGATCATCCACACCGCAAAGCGCCGCGATATCGGGCGGTGTTGCGATGCAACTGACGAACTGACGTCCCTGGTCATCGCACGACCAAGTCCGCTTGACGCACCACCTGTGCCGACGGTGGCGGAAAGCCTTTGGCGGGGGTGGGCCGCACGGCCAGCACGATGCGGTAGGGCCGCTGGATAGGGATGGATCCTGGGGCTTCGCCTCGCAATACGCGCGTGAGGAGTTCGACCATGGCTGGCCATCGAAAATCGATGTCGACCATATAGGAAATGGGCGCGCCATCGACCACGTACTGAGTACGTCCGACGATGACGGGCTTGCCCCATGCCCGAAGCCTCGCAAGTACGGTTTCGGCGTGAAGCGTGGCCATGCCACTCGGCGCCAGGTACCACGCGTCGAACTTGGCCGCTTGCGGATCGTCGAGCACACGCTGGACTTCTTCAGCGTCATCAGCAAGCAAGACGGTGATGTCCAGTCCCAGGCTGTTGGCAACCCGAGGAAGCCTGCTCATGGCATTGCAGTTCGATTCCCACGGGCGGTCCATGAGGACAGCGACGGTCCTGATCTGCGGATAGGCATCGCGCAGAAACTCGAGCCGTTTGCCGTCCAGATCGTCTTCCATCCAGACGCCCGTGAAGGGTTCCGTTCTTTGCCCCATCGAATCGACGACTCGACTGCGCACGGGGTCGGTGAAGCTGGAGAAAAGTACCGGAATGGGCGCACTCTTGTCACGTACCGCTTTTGCGGTGGCTGTGGACGGCGCAACGATGACTGCGGGCCTCATCTGGATTGCCTCGCTGACGGCCTCTTCCAGACGAGTCATTTCCGGCAACGCTGCCACATGCTTGAGTCGCACGCGATTTCTCAGGTCCGCAGGCAGACGTTCAAGCGAATGGGTGAATGCCTCAAACCGAGGATCGTCGGTCACTGTCTCTCGCCCAAGATAGATCACCAGGAATTGAGAGGGTGCAATGGAGGAGTCAGACTGAAGAAGTATTGCGGGTGTTGCCGCTACAGCCATCCAGACTAAAGCATTGGCCATTTGCCTAATGTCCATCTCATTCCCGTTCGCTATGCTGAGACTGCTTGGCCAAGGGGGCTGACGCAATCGAGTTTAGGAGCCGACACCATGACAGAACAAACGCTTCAGGAACAAGAAACTCCGGACAGGGTGCAGGTCACGGTTGGACTGCAACTGGGGCTCGGCGAAGCGGAAGGACTTCCAGCGTTCACAGTGCCGCTGCCCGCGACATTCATCTGCTCTGAAGATGCGCACCTTGCCTGCAGCACGGTGCAGTTCGACGGGCTGTCGACGAAAGACATTGCTGGCCTCCAAGGCCCATTCGTTGCGCTGAACGCCATGATTCTGCAGGCGGCGGAGGCCAACGATCGCCTTGACCCGGGGAACTTGCCGGTCAAGATTCATATTCACAGTCCGGCTGTCGTGGGCGGGAAATTGATCGTGATCTGCGATTCCACGCAGGAAGGGTTCAGCCTTACGAATGCCTCCTGGCCACCGTTTGACATCGATGTGGTGGAGGCACTCGTTGAACAGGACTGTCAGCCCTGGTTGAACAGCGAGGCCGAATGACGCCATGACGCTTCGGGAGGGGTATCAATCGAAGGGCGAGGTCTCGGATCGTTTTGCTTCAGGCGCTCATCCGACGCTTTTGTGCAACTTCCCCCCATGCTGAACCTTAGACCTGGAGCGCAGCGCCCGGGCGTTGCACCCAGTATTGCCGCCAACCGCCCCGCGAGGTCTACCAGCGCCCGGGCGTGAGCTCGGTGCGCGAAGTCGCCGAACGCGTCATTTCCGCGCCGAGTTGATCGCCAGCAGCCCATCGAAGATCAACCCTTCAATGAGCTCATGAGGCGCGTCCAGCGCAGGCGCCACCTTCCAGCCCGCGCCGCCCGTCATCAGCAGCAGGGGCTCGCAGCCCTCGCGCTTGGCGAGCAGCCGGAACATGCGTTCGATGGCACCGGTGATGGCGAAGGTGCCGCCCGTCGTCAGCGCGTCGCTGGTATTGGTCGGGAAGTCGCACACTTCGCCGGTGGGCACGCGCAGGCCGGCGGTGCCGCCTTCCAGCGCGCGCAGCATGATGCCGTGGCCGGGCAGGATGAGGCCACCCAGGAACTCGCCGTCGGTGGACAGCGCGTCCACCGTCACTGCCGTGCCCACCATGACCACCAGCACCGGCCCTTCGAAGCCGCGCTTCTTGGCGTGTGCATGGGCGCCGATGACGGCCACCCAGCGGTCCGCACCCAGGCGCGTCGGGTGGTCATAGCCGTTCTTCACGCCGGCCGCCTCGGCGGCGGGCACGACCCAGCGGGGCACCAGGTCCCAGTGCTCCATCTGCTCCTCGACGCGGCGGCGCACCGCATCGCCGGCCACATTGCTGCCCAGGATGCGTGCCGGCGGCGCCAGGTGCTGCCAGTCGTCGTCGGCGAGACGGTCGATGTTCTCCAGGAAAACGGCACCGTGCTGCGTCGGCGGGCTGCCGGGCTCGGCACCGTCTTCATAGACGGCCCACTTGAGCCGGGTGTTGCCGATGTCGATGGCCAGAAAGCTCATGGGAGGCTGTGCCGTGAACGATGCCGCGAGCCTACCAGCGCATTTGTATCTGCCGGTGCGGGTTTCTGCTTCAATCAGCGGCTACTTCTGATCGCCCCTTCCCACGAGGAGAACCGCCATGCTGCGACGCCTGCGTATCCAAGCCCGCCTCTGGCTGGCGTTCGCCATCATCCTGGCGATGACGGCGCTGCTGGTTGCTGTCGGTGGCTTCGGTCTGAACGTGTCGCAGAAGGCCATCCAGGGCATCACGCAGAAGCTCATCCCGACGTCCAACATCACCGTTGCGGCCCGCAGCCACCTGCTGCAGAGCAAGACGGCCACGTCGACCCTGGTGGCCTCCATCTTCAACAAGGAAGGCATGGCGCGGGCCCGCAAGGAGTGGGACGGCGCCCAGGCGGGTCTGGACAAGGCGATGGACGACTTCGGCAAGATGACGACCGAAGACAAGGGTCGCGAGGCGCTGGCGAAGTTCCGCGTGCTGATGGCCGACTACCGCAAGGCCGTCAAGCCGGTGGCCGACAAGATCGGCGCGGATGGCTTCGCCGACGCCCAGTCGGCCTTCGAGGAGATGAAGGCTGCGGACGTCGCCTATGAGCCGGCGCTGTCCATGCTCAACAACATCGAGGCCGACCTGAAGAAGCGCGGCGATGACATCTTTGCGACGGTGGACAAGCTGGTGGGCAACGTCTTCGTCGGCTTCATCGTCGCCTTCGTTGTATGCGTCATCGTGGGCGGCGCGCTGGCCGTGCTGATCTCGCGCTCCATCATCGGCCCGCTGGTGGCGGCCAAGCGCTTTGCCGAGCGCATGGCCGGCGGCGACCTGTCACGAGCCCCCGAGGCTCGTGGCACGGACGAGTCCGCCGAGATGATGCAGGCCCTGGCCGCCATGCAGAAGTCGCTGTCCGAGATCGTCGGCCAGGTGCGCGAATCGGCCGAGAGCATCCAGGTCGCCTCCAGCGAGGTGGCCAGCGGCAACATGGACCTGTCCCAGCGCACCGAGCAGACGGCGTCCAACCTGCAGCAGGCGTCCAGTTCCATGACGGAGTTGACCGGCACCGTCAGCCAGAGCGCCGACTCGGCCATGACGGCCAAGCAGCTCGCCGGCGCGGCCGCCGAGACGGCCGGCCGCGGTGGTGAGGTCGTGTCGCGCGTCGTCAGCACCATGGGTGAGATCAACAACGCCAGCCGCAAGATCGCCGACATCATCGGCACCATCGACGGCATCGCCTTCCAGACCAACATCCTGGCGCTGAATGCCGCCGTGGAAGCGGCCCGCGCCGGCGAGCAGGGCCGCGGCTTCGCGGTCGTCGCCGGCGAAGTGCGCTCGCTGGCCCAGCGTAGCGCCGAGGCGGCGCGCGAGATCAAGGCGCTGATCGGCGCCAGCGTCGAGCGCGTCGAGGCCGGCACCCATCTCGTCAACGACGCCGGTGCAACCATGACCGACATCGTCGGCTCGGTGCAGCGCGTGACCGACATCATTGGCGAGATCAGCGCCGCCGCCGTCGAGCAGAGCCAGGGGCTGCGCCAGGTCAATGGCACCGTGACGGAGCTGGACCAGATGACGCAGCAGAACGCCGCGCTGGTGGAGGAGTCCGCCGCGGCGGCTCAGTCGCTGAAGGAGCAGGCGGTGAGGCTGGCGGGGCTGGTGTCCAGCTTCAAACTGAGCTGACGCCTCGACCGGCAAGCTTGTGCCGGTCGAGGCGGATGAGCCTTATCGCGGTCAGGCGTGGACTGCGGCATGGTGCCTTGAGTGGCTGTGTCGCTTCCGCTTCGCAGCGGTCGCTGTCCTTGAACTTTTCGCGCTCACTGGCGGCTTCGTCGCGGCATGCGGCCATCCGAACTGAGAACCGAACAATATGCTGCCTTGACCAAACCTAAACTGGCAGTAACACGACCCATCCGTCGGACCGAATTCTTGTCATCGGGCTACGATTAGAGGGTGGCAAACGAGGGCAAGCAGCGGCGGTGGCGACACGCGATGACTTTTCCGCAAGGACAAAAAGCACGCTCGCCGGCCGCGCTGGCTACGCTTGCTCGAATCCAGACTGCCGGCGTCTGACCGTCGGCGCGGCGGTCGGCAATGACACCAAGGCGGTCAACGTCGGCATTGCAGCGCACATCCGGGCAGCAGCGCCAGGCGGTCCCCGCTATGACCCGACGCAGTCCGCCGAAGAGCGGCAACACGCATCGAATGGCATCTGGCTGTGCTCGGCGCATGCAAAGCAGATTGATGACGATCCTGCTCATTTCACGGTCGACAAACTCAAGAGCTGGAAGAAGCAGGCGGAGGAAACATCGGCCCTCGCAATCCTCACCTTGCAAGCGCCCGATGCGAGTGCGTGGCAGCACGAAGCCGCACCGTCGAGTTTCGAACTGGCGCAACGGCTCGGTCTCGCGCCACAGGACACCGTCGAGTCTGTAACGCCGCGACTGCGGGCCGCCGCTGCACGAGACCTCGACGCGTTTGTCGCTGCGCTGAAGTCTCCTGTTGGCGCAATCGCGCTTGGGCTGCGACTGATCGAAGCCGAGCGTGTCACGCCGTTTGAAGCTGCCGGACTCGCCGCCGCGTTTGGGACATTCAACGAGATCGCTGTCGTCGCCCCGCCTGGCATGGGAAAGACGACGACGCTTCTACAGGTCGTCCGCAGCATTGGGACCAACGAGACCCTTGTCGCGGCCTTCATACCGCTGAGCGAATGGTCTGCGCAGGGCCAAACATTGCTGCAGTCCATCGTTCGGCGGGCCGCGTTCGCAGGGGAGCGCGAGGAGCATTTGAAACTTCTCGCTGGCGCGGGCCGCTTGGTCCTATGCATGGATGGATGGAACGAGCTGGATACGTCGTCGCGCAGGCGACTGCGTTCTGAGATTCAAGGCATGCAGCGTGACTACCCGGACCTCGGGATCGTGATGAGCACGCGCGTTCAGGCACTGGATGTGCCGATCTCGGGCCCGGTGGTCGAAATTGAACCGTTGTCGGAAGCACAACAGCTGGCTATCGCGCGCGCTTACCGCGGCGAGGCCGGGGAGGGTTTGCTCGATCAGGCCTGGCGAACGCCCGGGTTGCGCGATCTTGTCGCGATCCCGCTGTACCTAACGAAACTCCTCACGGACACGCCAGACGGAAAGCTGCCCACTACAAAAGAGGAAGTGCTGCGCCTCTTCGTTGCTGAAATTGACCGCGCCGCCGCCGCGCACGAAGTCTTGGGCAGCGTCGCGGCGGGACTCCATAGAGAGATGTTGTCGGCCATAGCCATCGACGCGACCATGGCGGACAGCGTCACCGTGTCGGACCGTCGTGCCAAGAGCGTGATAAGCGATGTAGCGGGCCGCCTTGTCCGCGAAGGCCAGATGGCGGCGCCACAGCCCGATGCCGTCCTGGCGGCTCTTGTCAGCCACCACCTGCTGGTCCGCACCGCGAGCGGCGTCGAGTTTCAGCACCAACAGTTTCAAGAGTGGTTCGCCTCACATGAGGTCGAAGCACTCATGCGGGCCGCTGGAGGCGGCAATGCCGAGGCCCGCCAGCGCATGCGAATCGACGTCCTCGATGCGCACGCGTGGGAAGAGGCGGTGCTGTTTGCATGCGAGAGGGCTTCGCGTGGAGACGCTGACGGTGTCGCGGGCGCCGCCACCCTCGTTCTCGAAGCGCTCACCATTGACCCGATGCTTGCCGCCGAGGCGATCTATCGAGGCTCGGACGCGCTTTGGACTGCCGTCAAGGATCGCGTGGTCGAGTTTGCTGGCCGCTGGCACACCCCCAAGGAAATCGACCGCGCGGTCCGGTTCATGATCAAGACCGGCCGCACCGAGTTCTCGGACATTCTGTGGTCATTCATAGCGGACCCGGACGATCAGGTGTATCTGGAGGCGATGCGCGCCGGCGGCCGCTTCCGGCCTTCTGTTTTAGGAAGCGAAATAGCCGGCCGAATCTCCGAGCTGCCACCCAAGCATAGGTCGCACCTGCTATCTGAGCTGGTGATGTACGGCGGTATCGAGGGTATCGAGATCGCCACAAGCATCGCCTTGTCCGACGAGGACACCGACGTGAAGACCAGCATCGCGGAATCACTGCATTTCCGACAGGCAAATCGCCAAATGCAGCGCCTGATGACCGCGGCGCCGCGTGAAGTCTGGCAGGCGCTCGCGCGGAAGGGATATGCGGAGGATTCACTGCCGACCGGGCTTGTGGAGCGTGTGCGCCAGGAAGCCGCTCAGTTGGCACAGGAAGAGCAAAGTGCCGCGCGGAAACTGCGCGCGCTGCTGCGCCGGAAAGACGATCGGCAGGCCGTGGCGGCGGCAATTAAGCCCTTGATCGAGATGGGCGACTTCAGCGACAAGGAAGAACGCGCCTGGAGTGCAATCGACGAAGCCGGCCGGCTCTACCCCGAAGAAGTCAGGGCTGCGCTTCTTGGCCGGCTGGAACGGCGACTTCCATTCCCCTTCCGTACCGAGGAACTGCTCCGCGGTAGCGATGTCATCGTTGACGACGGGCCGATCGTCGAACTCGCGCTAGAGGCCGGCAGCGAGACGCAACTCTCAAACGCTGCGGCGGGGCTTCTCGGCCCCGCCACGACCGGCAAGCTCATTGACGCGCTGCCTGGCATGCGCGAACAGCTCAAGCTGACGCCGCCTGGGATCTCCTACGATGAATACCATCGCGTTCAGGGCCTCATCGCGTTGACGCCAGTGGAGTCCTTCATGGCGGCCATGCTGGCACGCGCAGCAACTTCAGATCCGACGAGCATCAGGCACTTGGCTGCTCTCATAGCGCGGCACGGCGGAAGTGGGGATGATGGCCGCTTGGACCTCAGTGATGCCTCTCGCGACCCATTGATCGCGATCGTCCGAAAGTGGGTCGACGTGCTGCTCGCGGATGAAAGTTCCCCGCGGAGCATCCTCGGCGAAGTTGCGCGTGCCATCGAGAGGCTGGCCGCTCCGGAGCTGGCGGAGCCGCTTGCGCGCATGCTGGCCCGCGACCTGAAGCAATGGCGCCAGCAGCGTGAAGAGCGCGCCGCGGCGTGGGCACACGGCAAGCACGATCCCGCGTCAGAAGCCTCTCACTCTTGGGCCTTGCAATATGCGCGCGCGTTTGTCGCGATCGGTGACGATCAAGCAATCGCGACATTGCAGTCCTATCTCATGGATGCCGGCCATGGCGGGTTCGGGATCGACGCCGCAGGGGCGCTGTGTGCGATTGGGCAGCGACAGCTGGGGATGACAGACGAAACGCCCTTCGGAGGACCGCCGGCGTTCTCCAATGTGCGGGCGAGGCGATTTGAGCGGCAGGGCTCGGCGACCCTGGCGACCTCGCCGATCGCAGAAGCGATCTTTGGCGCTGTGGACAGGCTGCTGCGAAATGCCGCAGACGGGGAAGCACAGGCCCACGCGCTACAGCTTGCAGCTATAGGCGTGGGCCTACCGTACGGTGACAAGCACGCCGCCATAGATCAGCTGAAACGACTGACACAGCCATACAGCAAGAAGCTCCGGTTCTTCACGGCCCTTGTCAACGCGGGCGAATCGATTGAAGCCCAGTTGATCGTCGAAAGCATCGATGCGTTGCTGGAGGACGCGAAGACCAAGCCCTGGCTCCTGGAGCAGAGCCAGGGCGAGATCGATCGTTGGCTGTTGCTGTTGCCGTTCACCAGCCGACCAGAGGCGACGCTCGAAGTGCTCGCGCGCCTGCAACCCCACGTCCGGCTGCCATGGCGTCTTCGCCCGTTGCTGTCGGCTTTGGGGTTTGCCCCGTCCGACACGGCCGAGCAGATTTTGCTGGGATTGGCGAAGGAGGACCCACGCGTCCTGTCCGAGTACGACTGGTTTGCCGCTTTGGAGAAGCGGGACACACTGTCGTCCCTCCGCATGCTGCTTGACCTGATCTGCGATGGCGAAGCGGTGGGCGAGGGGAGGCGGCCAGACACCTGGACGTTTGGCCGAAGGCTTGCTGCCGGAATGCAGTGCCATCCAGCGTTCCGTGCCGACGTGTATGCGCGGTTGGCATCCGGCGTTGCACCGCCGGCGATGGAGGTCTTGGAATACGCCGTGGCGGAAACGCCCGACGAGGCCGGCGTCATGCTCCTTGTCGAAAGCCACGTCGCGACCGGAAGAGTTTTCAGCGGCACGCTCGATTCGGCGATCGAAAATCTTGTCGTCGAGCGGCGGCCCCTATCAGATTGGGCCGGCGCATACGAACAGATCAGTACACCCGCGCCTTCACTACGAAAGCGCCTTTTCGAGCTATCGCGCACCGAGACCGGAATCGAATCCAGCCTTGCGCTGGGGTGCCTGGTCCGCATCGATGAACTTCGGGACATGTATGGCGTAGCTCCGGGGGAGACGCGCCACCCGGACATCGCAACTGGCGCGCCCTGGCCAACGCTGCCAGTCCTAAGCGTGGCCCCCGGCGACCAAACAGTGAAGCACTGCTGGAAGACACCATGAAATCCAGCTCTGAGTGAAAGCCGTCACTGGGTGACGTTGAAGCGAGTGTCCGTACCCAGCCTGAAGCGGCTGCCCGCAGCTTGGCGATCAGTCTCGGGTGAACGCCTCAGCCTACGTTGCGCTCGCTGTGCTGCATGGCATCGAGCGCGGCGTGTGCGGCTACCTCGCCGATGACCAGCAACGCCGGGCTCTTCAGCCCCTTGCGGGCGATGCAGTCCTGCAGCCCGGCCAACGTCGTCACCGCATGGCGTTGCTGGGCTGTATGCGCAGCGCTGACGATGGCCGCCGGCAGTTCAGCCTTCAAGCCGGCGGCAATCAGCTTGGCGGTGATGTCGGCCGCGCGGGCCACGCCCATGTAGATGACCAGCGTCAGACCCGTGCGGGCCAGGGCCGCCCAATCGGGCTCGGCACGGCCCTCGCCGGGGTGGCCGGTGACGAGGATGACGCCGGGCGAAGCGCGGCGGTCCGTGACCGGGATGCCGACGGCGGCGGGGCCGGCGATGCCGCTGGTCAGGCCGCTGACGACTTCCACTTCCAGGCCCGCCTCGCGCAACGCGTCGACCTCCTCGCCGCCGCGACCGAAGACAAAGGGGTCGCCGCCCTTCAGGCGCACGACGCGATGGCCGGCGCGGGCTTCGCGGATCATCAGCGCGTGGATGAAGTGCTGGTCCGTCGAGATGCAACCGCCGCGCTTGCCGACGCGCAGCAAGCGGCCCTTCACAAGCGCCAGCACGCGTGGGTCGACGAGGTCGTCGGCAAGGACGACATCGGCGGCTTCGATGCGCTTCAAGGCGCGGACGGTCAGCAGTTCCGGATCACCGGGGCCGGCGCCGACGAGCGAGACAACATGGGAGCTCATGCGGGTACCTCTTCAGGAGTCGTGGCGACCAGGCGGCGCAGCGCGGGCAGGCAGGAGCCGCACTGGGTGCCGCAGCGCTTTTCGCCCTGCAATTGCGACAGGCGTTCGGCCGGGCTGCCACTGCAGCGGGTCAGCGTCAGGCGGATGACGTCCTCACGCACGTCGAAGCAGTTGCAGACCTGCGGACTGGCGGCCACCGTATTGGTGGGCGGCGCGCCGGGAGATAGCAGCCAGCGGCCGACTGTCGACGCCGCGGTGCGCTCGCGCCATAGGTCGACCAGCCAGACGCCTTCGTCATGCTGGCCCACGCGCAGCAGGGCTTGCAGCGGTGCCGCCTGCAGGTCATCGCCGTCGAGATTGAGCAGGCGCAGTCGGCCACGCTGGGCGTCGGCGTAGCGCAGCACGGCGGGGCTGTTCAGGCCGAGCACGGCGGCGAGTTCGTCGACGAGCTCGGGCGCGGGCGCCTCGGCACAGGCGGCCTCGAAGGCCCAGCCGACCTGTTCCCCCCTGGCCGGCTCGGGCAGGCAGTGCGCATAACCGAAGCGCGGCATCAGCGCGCGCAGCTGCTCGCGCAGACGCGGGCCGTCCTCGGGTGCGACCCAGGCGCAGGCGCTGAGGCGCCAGGGCAGGTCGGCGGGCTCGATGGCGACGGCGCTGAACTTCAGCTCGGGCTGCTTGGAGTCGGGGCAGAAAGCGCCTTGCGTGACGGCGTTGACGCCGAACTGGGCGCCGATGAACTCGTCGCCCCAGTGCATGGCGATGTCGGCGCCGGCCAGCGGCACGTTCTGGTCGAGCTTGAGGGGCAGCACCAGTTCGCCGCGGCGCGAACGTACGTGCACGAGTTCACCGTCGGCCAGCTTGCGGCGCGCGGCGTCGCTCGGATGGATGCGCACCAGCGGCTTGCCTTCGTGGGCGAACAGGCGCGGCACGCTGCCGCTGCGGCTCATGCCGTGCCACTGGTCGCGCATGCGGCCGGTGGTCAGAGCAAACGGCCGCTTCGGCGTGGCGGTCTCGGCGGTGGCTTGATAAGGCTTGGTGATGAAGCGCGCGCGACCGTCGGCCGTGGCAAAGCGGCCATCGGTGTAGAGGCGTGCCGTCGGGCCGTTGACAAAGGGCCATTGCTGCGGGCCTTCGGTATCCAGCGTGGCCCAGGACAGGCCGGTGATGTCGAGATCGCGGCCGCGCGTGGCCTCGCGGTGCTCGAGCCACAGGTCTTCGGAAGTCGTTGCAGTGATGCGCGACGGGCGGCCCAGGCCGGCGTCGATCAACGTGGCGATGTCGCGCGCGATGCGCCAGTCGGCGCGGGACTCACCAGCTGCCGGCACGGCCGGGCGCACGCGGCTGATGCGGCGCTCGCTGTTGGTGACGGTGCCTTCCTTCTCGCCCCACGTCGCAGCGGGCAGCAGATAGTCGGCGTACTTGGCCGTGGCCGTGTGGGCGAATGCCTCCTGCAGGATGACGAGTTCGCAGCGCTCCAGCGCCTTGCGGACCGTCGCCTGGTCGGGCATGGACTGGGCGGGGTTGGTGCAGGCAATCCACAGCGCCTTGATCTCACCGCGGGCGGCGGCCTCGAACATCTCGACGGCCGTGTGGCCGCGCTTGCCCGGCAGGCCAGGCACGCCCCACAGTGATTCGATCTCCGCCCAATCTTCGGCCCTGCCCGGGTCGCGATGGCCAGGCAGCAGCGTCGCCATGCCGCCACTCTCGCGGCCGCCCATGGCGTTCGGTTGGCCCGTCAGCGAGAAGGGGCCGGCGCCGGGCTTGCCGATCTGACCGGTGGCCAGGTGCAGGTTGATCAACGCCGTGTTCTTGGCCGTGCCGCTGCTGCTCTGGTTCAGGCCTTGGCAATACAGGCTGAGGGACGACGGCGAGGTCGCGAACCATTCAGCCGCCTGCCAGATGTCGGCTTCCTTCACGCCGCAGACCTGGGCGGCGCGCGAGGGCGCCCAGTCGCGCACCAGTTCCTTCAGCGCGTCAAAGCCCTCGGTGGAGTTGGCGATGAAGTCGCCGGCCGTCCAGCCCTGCCAAATGACGGCATGCAGCAGGCCGTGGCATAGCGCCACGTCGGTGCCGGAGCGGATCTGCAGGTGCAGGTCGGCGAGCTCGGCCGTCTCGGTGCGGCGGGGGTCGATGACGATGAGTTTGTGGCCCGGCTTGTTCGCGCGCGCCGCTTCCAGGCGGCGGAACAGGATGGGATGGGCCCAGGCCGGGTTGGCGCCGCTGATCAGCACGCAGTCCGCCAGCTCGATGTCCTCGTAGCTGCAGGGCGGCGCGTCGGCGCCCAGGGCCTGCTTGTAGCCGACCACGGCCGAACTCATGCACAGCCGTGAGTTGGAGTCGATGTGCGGCGTGCCGATGACGGCGCGGGCCAGCTTGTTGAAGGCGTGGTAGTCCTCGGTCAGCAACTGGCCGGAGATGTAGACGCCGATGGACTCGGGGCCGTGTTCGTCGCGGATGGCCAGCAGCTTGTCGGCGATCTCGCGGTTGGCTGCGGCCCAGCTGATGGCCTCGGCCTGGCCGCCGCGCGCGGCGCGTCGCATCGGCTCACGCAGGCGCTGGTGCTGGATGACGACAGGCGTGGCCGTCAGGTGCAGGTTGGTGCCCTTGGTGCAGAGCCGGCCGAAGTTGGCCGGATGGTCGGGGTCGCCGCGCACGCCGGTGATCTGCGTGCCGTCATGCTCGATGACGACCCCGCAACCCACGCCGCAATAGGGGCAGGTGGATTTCGTTTCCTTCATCGCCGTACCCCTTCGTTGCAGAGCCCCTCGCTTGGCGAGGGGACGAGAGGGGAGTGCTTCATATGCCCGCATAGCGGATCGCGCTTCGGCGCGCATCCGCAACGGGGACAGGTGGACTTTGTCTCTTTCATGTTCTTCTAGCTCGGCTGAATCGTCAGCCTTCAGGCCACCGCAATCGAAATCTTGGGACCAGCCACGGGGGCGGGCAGATCCAGGGCCAGCGTTTCCAGTTCGGTCTGCAGCAGGAATACCTCGCCGCCGTCCAGCTTCACGCGAAAGCTCGGCGTGCAGCCTTCGTCGGGCTCGCGGGCGCAGCCGTCGGCCAGGCCGATCGTCCAGTTGTGCAGCGGGCAGGCCACGCTCTTCCCAAAGACGATGCCCTGACTCAGCGGGCCGCCCTTGTGCGGGCAGCGGTCCAGCAGCGCGAAGACCTCGTCGTCGGCGTTGCGAAACAAGGCAACGTCGATGCCCTGAGTGCGCTGCACGCGGCGTGAGCCCAGCACGGGGATATCTTGCAGGGCGCAGATGCGGGTCCAGTCGTCCATGGTCATCACCCCAGCTGGCGGGCGAACTGCCCGGTCACGGTTTCCATCACGGCGAGCAGGTTCTCGCTCGCCACGAACACGTCGTTGGCCGCTTGCGGGCCCTGGCTCTCGCCGGCCAGTGCCGACTGCAGGAAGACCCATTGGTTGCGTGCCAACTCCAGGTTGTCGCGGATGGCGGACGTCACTTCCGGGGCCGCACCCAGCACGCGCATGGCGGTCTCGAATTCGGCGCGGGCCTTGACCGTTTCCTTGCCCACGACGTCGGATCGCGCGCCCTGCTGGCCAGCCATGAAAAACAGCGCCAGTCGCTGCGACAGCATGCGTTGCCGGCCCGACATGTTGACCAGCATCGCGGTCGTCGTGGTGGAGCGCTGCTGCAGTTGGCCGGTGGCGACATGGGCCAGGCTGAGCATTTCACCGGAGGTTTGCAGCAGTTCATCGACGCGCTCGCGGCTCGGCTTGCTCTGCAGCAAGGCACGGTAGTCGCCGAAGCGGTGCTGCATGGCCTTGTAGGTGCCGGCAATCTCGGGTGTGGGCGCAAAGGCGAGCAGCTCGCTCAACTGGCGTTCGAAGCGGGCCTCGCTGGCCTGCAGCACGGTGCGGGCGCGGTCAGCCAGTTCCGGGCGCAGCTGACCCAGCCAGGCCTTGCCCATGCGCTGGCTCAGCATGCGCTGAGCGCCAGCCTTGTCGATGGCTTCGCCGAGCTGGTTGATGCGCCCCTGGGCGAGCGCCGGCAGTCCCGCGAACGCGACGCTGCCGAGAAACGCGTGACGGCGGTTCAACATCAGACGGCCACCTTGTCGAACTGACGCAGGTCCACATGCGCCTTGTCGAAGTCGAACCACGGGTCGGGCTCACCATCCAGGCTGAACTGCAGCTGTGCCCACAATGCCTTGCGGTTGTCAGCGTCCTCGAGGATCTTCTTCTTCACATGGTCCAGGCCGACGCGGGCGACGTAGTGCACTGTGCGCTCCAGGTACCAGCCTTCCAGTCGGTAGAGCTGCAGGAAGGCGCCGCTGTACTCCAGCACTTCCTCGGGCGTCTTCAGCTTGCAGAAGAACTCGGCCACTTCGGTCTTGATGCCGCCGTTGCCGGCGACATAGATCTCCCAGCCCGAATCGACGCCGATGACGCCGACGTCCTTGATGCCGGCCTCCGCGCAGTTGCGCGGGCAGCCCGACACGGCGATCTTGACCTTGTGCGGCGCGTACATGCGCCACAGCGCCCGCTCCAGATCCTTGCCCATCTGCGTCGAATCCTGCGTGCCGAAGCGGCACCACTCCGAACCCACGCAGGTCTTCACCGTGCGTAGCGCCTTGGCATAGGCATGGCCCGAGGGCATGCCGATGTCCTTCCAGACGTTGACGAGGTCTTCCTTCTTCACGCCCAGCAGGTCGATGCGCTGGCCGCCGGTGACCTTGACGGTGGGGATCTGGTACTTGTCCACCGCGTCGGCAATGCGGCGCAGCTCCGAGCTGGTCGTCTCGCCGCCCCACATGCGCGGGATGACCGAATAGCGGCCGTCCTTCTGGATGTTGGCGTGTGAGCGCTCGTTGATGTAGCGGCTCTGCGGATCGTCGACGGCCTCCTTGGGCCAGGTCGAGATCAGGTAGTAGTTGATGGCCGGGCGGCAGGTGGCACAGCCATTGGGTGTCTTCCAGTCCAGCGCGCGGAAGACGTCTTCCTTGGTCAGCAGATGCGCCTTGGCAATCGCCTCGCGCGTGTCCTGGTGGCTGGCGTCGGTGCAGGCGCAGATGGCCTTTTTCTTCGGCGCGGCCGAATAGTCGCCGCCAGCCGTGAACATGATGAGCTGCTCGACCAGGCCGGTGCAGCTGCCGCAGCTCGCGCTTGCCTTGGTGTGCTTGCGCACCTCGTCCAGCGTAAACAGGCCCTTGTCGCGGATGGCCTTGCAGATGGTGCCCTTGGCGACGCCATTGCAGCCGCAGACCTCATCGGTGTCGGCCATCGCTGCCGCGCGGCTCACGCCCTGGTGGCCCACGTCGCCAATGTTGGCGCCGGCCTCGCCGAACATCAGCTTGTCGCGAATGTCGCCGATCTTGCGGCCCTCACGCAGTAGCTTGAAGTACCAGCCGCCGTCCACCGTGTCGCCATACAGGCAGGCGCCAACGAGCTGGTCGTTCTGGATGACGAGCTTCTTGTAGACGCCGGCGAAGGGGTCGCTCATGACGATCTCTTCGGTGCCCGCGCCGCCGGTGAAGTTGCCGGCGGAAAAGAGGTCGATGCCCGTCACCTTGAGCTTGGTGCTGACCGATGAGCCCAGGTAGCGGCCGATGCCGAACTGGGCCAGGTGCGTCGCGCAGACCTTGCCCTGCTCAAACAGCGGCGCCACCAGGCCGTAGGCGATGCCGCGGTGGGCCGCACACTCGCCGACCGAGTAGACGCGTGGGTCGGTGACGGTCTGCATCGTGTCGGTCACGACGATGCCGCGGCTGCAGTGCAGGCCGGCCTTCTCGGCCAACGCCGTGTTCGGGCGGATGCCGGCGGCCATGACGACGAGGTCGGCCGGTACATCGATGACTTGACCGTCCTTGTCCTTGAGCTTGATGGCCTGGACGCGGCCCGATGGACCCGCCACCAGTTCCTGCGTCTGCGCGCCCAACATGAAGTTCAGGCCGCGGTCGACGAGGGACTTGCGCAGCAGGTCGCCGGCGACGCCATCGAGCTGGCGCTCCATCAGCGTGTCGACCAGATGCACGACAGTGACCTGCATGCCGCGCAGCATCAGCCCGTTGGCGGCTTCGAGGCCAAGCAGGCCGCCGCCGATGACGACGGCGTGCTTGTACTGTGTGGCGGCCTCGATCATCGCGTTGGTGTCGGCGATGTCGCGGTAGGCGATCACGCCGTCCAGGTCCTTGCCAGGCACCGGCAGGATGAAGGGATTCGAGCCGGTGGCGATCAGCAGGCGGTCGTACTCCGCCCAAACCTCTTCGCCATTGCCGTCGGCCGCGATGACGCGGCGGCGCACGCGGTCGATCTCGGTGACCGTCTTGCCCAGGTGCAGCGTGATGCCGTTCTCCTCATACCAGGAGAGCGGGTTCAGGATGATCTCGTCGATCGTCTGCTCACCGGCCAGCACGGGGCTGAGCAGGATGCGGTTGTAGTTCGGATGCGGCTCGGCACCGAAGACGGTGATGTCGTACAGGTCCGGCGTGATCTTCAGCAGCTCCTCCAGCGTGCGCACGCCGGCCATGCCGTTGCCCACCATCACGAGCTTCATCTTCTTCATGCCGGACTCCATACAACAAAGCTGGTCTGCCCTTTGCTTTGCAAGGCATGTGCCAGCGATGAAGCTGGCCCGTTTTCCCCGCTGCACCGTGTTCCACGGCGGACAGCGCCCCACACCGAAGCGGTTTCCGGCCCGGTGCGGGTGCACTCATCCTAAAAATCGCACCAAGAGCGGGCAGGCGCCCGTTGGTGATCCACTCTCACGCATGCGCTTCGAACTCGATACCGGCCTGTCCAGCCTGCAGGGCAAGCGTCCCCGCAACGAGGACTTCGCCGGCGTGCAGGCGCCGGCTGCGCACGAGGCCGAGCGCGGCTGGGTGGCCGCCCTGGCTGATGGCGTCAGTGGGGGTGAGCACTCGAATGGCGATGGTCTGATGGCCGCCCAGACTTCGGTCATGAGTCTGCTGCGCGACTTCCACGGCGTGCCGGCCGACTGGGACACCAGCGTGGCGCTGGACCGCCTGCTCGGCCACCAGAACGCCTGGCTCGCTTCACACAACCGCCGCCCCGGGCCGGACGGTCAGCCGCGCGAGGCGTTGACGACACTGACGGCCCTCGCGCTGCGAGGCCGTCGCTATGCCTTGGCACATGTCGGTGACAGCCGAGCCTGGCTGCTGCGCGACGGCCAATGCCTGCTGCTGACCCAGGACCATCGCATGGAGCGCCGCGACTTCGCCGGCCTGACGCGCGCCCTGGGCCTGGACGATGCGCTGCGCCTGGACCACAGCGCCGGCGAGCTGAAGGTGGGGGACCGCCTGCTGCTGACCAGCGATGGCGTGCACGGCACCCTGCGCAGCCGTCAGATCGCCGACCTGCTGCGCACCACGCCCGGCGCCCAGGCGGCGGCCGATGCACTGACCGCTGCGGCATTGGCGGCCGGCAGCCACGACAACGCGACCGCCCTCGTCCTCGACGTCAAGGATCTGGCTGACCCGGGCCTCAACGACCTCGCGGCATTGGGCCGAACCTTGCCCAGCCCCGGGCCGCTCGGCGTCGGCGCGACGCTGGACGGCTACCAGGTCACCGCCGTGGTCGCCGACAACGGCGTGCACCGCCTTTTGCAGGCGCGCGAGCTCGCCAGCGGGCGCCTCGTGGCCCTGAAGATGCTGCGCCCGGGTCGCGCCGACGATCCCGAAGAGCGCGCCATGCTGGCCCACGAGATCTGGCTCGGCCTGCGGCTTGCGGAGGCGCCACGGCACCGCCGGCGTGGCGGTGAGAGCGGCTTTGTGCGCGTGCATGCGCCGGCCGACGGCGCCACCCACTTCTATGCGGTGTTCGACTGGCATGGCGGCCACACGCTGGAGCAACTGCTGGCGAAAGGCCCGCTGGACACCGTCCAGGCGCTGGGCCTGGCCAGCGCCGTCGCGCGCTCATTGAGCCTGCTGCACGCCGCCGGCGTCGTGCACCGCGACATCAAGCCGGCCAATCTGCACCTGGGTGAAGACGGCCAGTGGCGCGTGCTGGACCTGGGTGTTGCCTTGAGCTCACGCGCTCCCGCGGCTTCGCGCGAGCTGCATGCCGGCACGCCCAGCTATATCAACCCCGAGCAATGGCAGGATCCGCCGCAGCCGGCCGATGCCGGTTCTGACCTGTTTGCACTGGGCGTGACGCTCTACCAGGCGCTGACCGGCCGCCTGCCCTATGGCGAGATCGAGCCCTACCAGCTGGCCCGTTATCGACGCGAGCCGGCCAGCGTCAGCCGGCTGCAGCCCAGTGTGCCCATGCCGCTCGATCGCCTCGTCATGCGCGCCGTGGCCCGCGAAGCCAAGGCGCGCTTCGAGACGGCCGACGAGTTGCTGCTGGCGCTCGAGCGGCTGGCCGCGCGCGACCAGCCGGCCTCCGCGCGCCCGCCCAAGGCCGCGCGCGAGGCGGCGAGCGTCTGGCAGGTCGGCCTGGGCCTGTCCGTGCTGCTCAACCTGCTGCTGATCGCCTGGCTGGCCTTCCTGCCTCGCTAGGGCCTGTTAACGCTACGGCAACGCAGGCCCTATTCAGAGCCCGAGGCGGTCGCGGTTGATGCCCTTCACCTCGACATCGAACGTGCAGGAGCCGCTGGCTTGGCCGGTTGTGAACTCGACCGTGCCCGCCGCATGGCCAACCGTGTCTTTCATCTCGAAGCGCGTGAAGTGGAATTTGCCGGCCGTCACGCGCTGGCTCTTGCCTTGCACGCGGATGACCGAGCGCCACAGCGACTCCATGGACAGCGTGTAGTCGCCTGGGCCCGTGATGTCGACGGTCTTCAGCTCGACGTTGCTGGTCGGGGCTTCGCCGCCGTCCAGCGTCATCAGCCGAAAGCGCGACAGCTTGCCCGTCGCGCCCGCCTTGCCGCTGGGCGAGTAATTGAAGTCGGCGTAGCTGTCGGAAACGCGGATGTCGGCGCCGCCTATCTTGCAGCTGGTGGCGGCCTGGGCGCCGGCGGCCAGGCCGACGAGGGTGAGGGCGATGAGGGTCTTCATGCGCCCAGTGTGCCGAGAGTTGCGCGTCGGGCTGTCCCCCGCGCGAGGGGCAGCCGCGATTCAGACGCGCTGGTAATGCACCGGGTCGGCGTCCTGGCCGGCCACGGCGGCTTGGCGTGCGCGGCCACCCTTCTCGGCCCAGGTGCGCGTCCAGCGGATCTGCATGACGCGCATGACGCCCAGCATCAACACGGCCAGCACGGCGAAGACGACGAAGCCCCAGGCGTAGGTGCCGGCATGCTGCTTGGACAGGCCCATCAGGTTGGGCACCAGGCCGCCACCCAGGGCGCCGATCTCGCCGATCATCGAGCCGGCCACGGCCGTGGCCGCGGGCCAGCGCAGCGGCACCAACTGGAAGAGGGCGCCATTGCCCGCGCCCAGGGCCGCGAAGCAGACGATGAGGAGCAGCGTCGTCAGCACCAGCGAGCCGCTGCTCATGCCGATCAGGGCCAGCGTGATGGCGACGACGACCAGCACGAAGGTCAGCATGTTGACGCCGCCCCAGCGGTCCGACAGCCAGCCGCCGACGACGCGCACCGCCGCGCCCATGAAGGCTGCCAGCATGGTCAGCTGGCCGGCCTGCACCTTGGAGACGCCGAACTGGTCGTAGTAGTAAGTGGGCAGGAAAGTCGTCAGGCCGATGAAGCCGCCGAAGGTCACGCCGTAGATCAGGCTGAAGGCCCAGCCGTCCTTCTCGAACAGGCAGGCCACATGCTCGCGCAGCGAGGCATGCGCGTCCACATCAGGCGGCTCCTTGGCGAAGATGATCATCACCAGCATCGGCACCAGGATGGCGGCCGCCGCGAAGGCATAGACCGTCTGCCAGCCATAGGCCTGGGCCAGTGGCGGCGCGACGAGCACCGACACCGCCGTGCCGACATTGCCCGCGCCCACCAGGCCCATGGCCAGGCCCTTGTACTGCGGCGGGAACCAGCCCGAGCCCAGGCTCAGCGCCACACCAAAGCTGGCGCCGGCAATGCCCAGCAGCACACCCATGGCCAGCAGGTCGTCATAGCTCTTGACCATGAAGAAGCCGTACAGCATGGCCACGGCGATCATGCCCATCTCAACCAGCGTCGCATTCTTGCGGCCGATGTACTGCGACAGCAGGCCGAGCGGAAAGCGCATCAGCGCGCCGGCCATGATGGGGATCGACAGCATCAGCCCCTTCTGGGCCGGCGTCAGGTGATAGGCCTCGCTGATAAAGGGCGCCAGCGCGCCATTGAGCACCCAGATGCAGCAGGAGAACGCAAAGTACAGGAAGGCGGCGAACAGCGTGGGGCTGTGGCCGGCGCGTTTGAAGTTTTGCAGGGCGGACATCTTGGGCTCTATCTTGCTGGCTGCAAGCGCCCACGGCCACCCACCGGTCGCGTGCCAGGGCGGCAAGGACGTGCAGCGGGAGGGCTCCTGCACCATTGCGGGAGCCACGGCCGATACTTGCAAGCCTCATGCCTACCCGCTGGCAACGTCGCTGGCCTGTTTCTTGCGCCGTTTTGGGGCGTGAAGCCTGAAGCCATGCCTGATACCGCCGCCTCTACCCCGCTGTCCTCGCTGCCCCCACTGATCTGCAGCCCTGAACCGCCGCCCCAGATGGCCGCTTTGCAGGCCCTGGGCTGGTCTGCGCGCACTGTTTCGGAGCTTGCGCCGCCCGCCGACGGTCCGGCCGTCGGGCTGCTCTGGTGCCCGGACCGCACCGCCTTGGCGCAGTTGTTGCACTCCGAGCGGGCCTTCGGCCTGCCCGTGGTGCTGCTGTCGCCACCGCCCGAAGCCGCCGAACGCCAAACCGCGCTGGCCCGCGGTGCCGTGCAATGGCTGCCGGCCGACGTGGATGCCAGCGTGCTGGGCGAGGCCTTGCTGTGGGCGCGTGATCTGACTGCCCAGCAGCAGGCCCGCGAGCTCGCCGCCCAGGCCAAGCTGGACGAGCGCAAGTGGACAGAACGAGCCAAGGGCCTGTTGATGCAGGCCCGCGGCATTGACGAGGCGGCCGCCTTCGCGTTGTTGCGCAATACCGCAATGCAGACCCAGTCCAAGTTGCCCGAGGTGGCGCGCGGCGTCGTGCACACGAGCGAGCTGGCCGAAGCCCTGGAGCGGGCCGGCGCCCAGCGCATGCTGAGCCAGCGCCTGGTCAAGCTGCAGGCCCTGCGCCAGTGGCCGAAACTCACGCCGCCCGAGCGCCGCGAGGCCCAGGCCTTGCTGGACGCGTCGGCCGAACGCGTGGCGGCCAATCTCGCCCGGCTGGCCGAGCTGCTGCGCCACGATCTGGCCGAGGAGTTGTCTGCCGTATCGGCCGCCTGGGCTCAGCTGGACGCCGCGCTGGCCAACCGCCAGCCCGACCTCAGCCGCAGCGACCGCGCCGCCCAGCGCCTGCTGGAAAGCAGCGAGACGCTGGTCGCCCGTCTGTCCGAGCGCGCTGGGCAGCGGCCGGTCGGGCTGCTGGCCCAGGTCACGCGGCTGCGGCTGCTGAGCCAGCGCCTGGCCAAGGAGGGCCTGCTCGCCCAGGTCATGCCAGGCCACGATGCCAGCGGCCTCGCCGCGGGGCTCGATGAGTTCATCAAGGCCTATGACGGCGTGCGCGCCGCGCCGCTTGCAGGCCCGACGCTGCAACCAGCCTTCAAGGACGTGGACGAGGCCTGGCTGCTGCTGCTGCGTGGCCTGCGCGTAGAGCAGGGCGACGCGGTGCAGCGCATGCACCAGGGCAGCGAGAGGCTGCTGCAGGCGCTGGAGGCGTTGATCCAGGCCTTGCAGGGGTCGTTGCAGCTGATCTTGGGGTGAGGTGCTTTGGTTGTTTTTGCATCGAGCAGACGCACTCTCCGCCAAAGCAGCCCTTCAACCTACCCAGCCACCATCTCGAAATAGCGTTCAAACGACGCGTCCACCGCCGCCCGCCCGCCGCCGATGATGTTCAGCCCCCACGTGAACCCATAGACGTCGTCGAATGGAACCCCACGCAGCCTCGCCTGCGTCTCCCTCACCAACGCCGGCCTTGCCGGCACATGGTTGGGCACGCTGTACATGAAGCTCACATGCCGCCGGTCCTGGGCCACATGCAGCGCATCACCCGCCAGCAGCAGCGAGCGTCCGTCACCCGACCAGTGCAGCACCGTGCTGCCGGGGAAATGCCCCGGGCAGCGCAGCAGCGTCGCGCCGCGCCCCAGGTCCAGCGTGTCGCCGCGCCAGAACTCCACCCAGCGCGAGCAACGCGCCACCCATTCCCGGTCGTTCTCGTGTACGAAGATGGGCACGCCGCCCAACGCGTCGCTCCAGCGCACCATGGCCGAATAGAAATGCGGGTGGGAGATGGCGATGCGCTCGACGCCGCCGCGCCGCTTCAGCTCGGCCACCGCCTCATCGGTGACCAGCGCCGTGCTTTCCCAGAGCAGACCCGCCTCGGCCAGATGCAGCGCCCGCTGTGGAATCGCAAAGCCGGGCGTGACACCGATGCCGAACAGCGCGTGATCCATCTCCAGCCGGTTGCGGTGGAGGGTGGCCAACTCGTCATGTGTCGTCCAGGCCTGCCCTTGCCAGCCGACGTACTGCCGCTCGTCGCTACAGATGCGGCACAGCCCCGGCGGCTGGGCGCTGTCGTCGTGCTCGGTGCCGCAGGTGCGGCACATGAAGTGGGCCATGGGGTGCTCCGTGATTTGCCAGGCCTACAGCCTAGGCAGGCCGGGCGGCCGGTCACAGAGCCAAGTTCAGCGATTCAGAGGGTGCCAAGCGCTTTTGCGAGGCGACGCACGGCCTCGGGAATGCGCGCCGCCGTGACGCTGCCGTAGCCCAGCACCAGGCCGGACACATCGCCCTCGCCGAGCGCATAACGGCTCAGCGGCTCGACGCCGACACCGGCGGCCCAGGCGCGGCGCGTCAGCTCGTCGGCGTCGACGCCGGGCAGCGCCACGGCCAGGTGCAGGCCTGCAATGGCCGGGAAGATGTCCACCCGATCACCCAGATGGCGCGTGAGCATCTGCTCCAGCACGCGCCGCCTCTGGGCGTACTCGGCGCGCATGCGGCGCACATGCCGCAACAGATGGCCCTCGGCGATGAAGTCGGCCACGGCGGCCTGCGTCAACGCCGGCGTGCCGAAACCGGCCGCATGCTTGGCTGCCACCAACGCCTCGCGCGCCCAGGCCGGTGCCACGACATAGCCCAGGCGCAGCCCCGGCAGCATGCTCTTGGACAAGGTGCCGACGTAGAACACGCGGCCATCGCGGTCCAGCGTCTTCAATGCATCCAAAGGCCGCGACGTGAAGCGGAACTCGCCGTCGTAGTCGTCCTCGATGACGACGGCCTGGTGCGCGGCGGCCCAATTCAGCAGGTCGCGGCGGCGCGGCAGCGACATCGCCATGCCCAGCGGCGCCTGATGCGATGGCGTCACGCAGACGATGCGCGCTTGCGCCGGCAGGGCGCTGACGACCAGCCCCTCAGCGTCCAGCGCTACCGGCGCCAGCCTTGCCCCCGCGCCCAGCAGCGCGGCGCGCAGCGGCGGGTAGCCGGGGTTCTCAACAGCCGCCAGCGTCTGGCCCGGTGTGACCAGCACGCGCGCGATCAGGTCGAAGGCCTGCTGGGCCCCAGCAGTGATGACCACGTCGTCCGCCGTGCAGGCCACGGCGCGGGACGACGACACATGGCCGGCGATGGCGGCCCGAAGCGCCGGCAGGCCTTGCGCCGGCGGATAGCTTGCCGGCTCGCGCGCGGCGGCCTGCAGCGCGCGCGTGTGCAGGCGGCGCAGCACGTCAAAAGGGAAGCTTGCCGTGTCTGGCATGCCGGTCTTGAAGTGATAGGCCGGCGCCGGGCCGCTGGTGAGCGCTGCCGGCCACCCGCCACTCTCGCCGCGCAGCCAGCGGCTGTCGGCCCAGGGCGCGACGCTGGCGCGGTCCGACACGCTCACCGCGGCCCGCGGCAGCTCGGCGACGAAGCTGCCACCCGCGCCGCGCGACTCCAGCCAGCCCTCGGACGCCAGCAGCTCATAGGCCGCCACCGCCGTGTTGCGTGACACGCCCATTTGCGCTGCCAGCTCGCGTGACGACGGCAGGCGCAGCCCCGGTGCGAGGCGCCCGCTGGCGATGGCGTCACGCAGCGCCGCATGCAGGCTGGCCAGGCGCGAACCGCGCGCGGCGAGCTGCAGATCGAGTTCCAGGCTTGGCTCCATGTCTTCTCTTCAATTTGGCTCTTTTGTGGAGCCATGCAAGCCGGCACTCTAGCGCCCTGCAACACAGGAGATTGCCATGAGCGCGATGACGACACCCTTCGACGGCCTGCAACCTCATGTTCGGGCCCACGTCGACGCAGCACTGCGCCGCGCCGGGCTGGACGCCTGGATTCCCGAAGGCCCGGGCAAGTGGTCGCTGCCGCTGCAGTTCCTTGCCGATGGCGGCTGGGTGGAGCTGATGCGGCTCACGCCGGGAACGAAGTTGACGCTGCACCGCCACCACGGCGAGGTGCATGGCCTGAACATGCAGGGCCAACGCCGCCTGGACGACGGCCGCATCATCAGTGCGGGCGACTATGTCTACGAGCCCGTCGGCAATGTCGACAGTTGGGAGGCCGTCGGCGACGAAGTGCTGGTGCTGCATGTCGTCGTGCGTGGCGACGTGGACTACGTGGCGGCCGACGGCACGGTGCAACGGCACATCACGACGGCCGACGTGATCGCCGGCTACCGTGACTTCTGCGCGTCGCGCGGCCTGACGCCGCGCCTCGCGCCAGCCGCGCCAGCCGCGTGAGCTGTCAGGCCGCCAACGCCACCGCGTCGGCACCGGCGGGCAGGCGCATCGGGCAGCTGGGGTCCGTGGCCGCGCGCCACACAGCCAGGGCCACATCGTGCCCATGCGTGACCTCGCCCGCCGGCTGCTGCGCCCAGCTGGCAAACACCCGCTCGGCCAGCTCCGCATAGGCCTCGGGGATGCTGCCCTGCATGCGCGAGCGCGCGTTCTCGGCGAAGCGGGTGGTGGGCGAGCGGCCCGGCAGCACCACGCAGGCGCGGATGCCGAAGGGCTGCAACTCCAAGGCCAGCGACTCGGTGAACGCGTTCACCGCCGCCTTGCTCGCCGTGTAGACGGTCAGCAGCGGCAGCGCCTTCAGCGTCACGCTGGACGTGACGTTGATGACCACGCCGGAGCGGCGCTCGCGCATCTGCGGCAGCAGCGCCTGGGTCATCGCCATCGTGCCGAAGGTGTTGGCCTCGAAGATCTCGCGCACGCCCGCCATGGGGATGCCTTCCAGCGCGCCCAGCAGGCCGATGCCGGCGTTGTTGACCAGCACGTCGATGGGACCGGCCGCGTCCACGCAGTAGCGGATGCTGGCGGCGTCGGTCACGTCCAGCGCCAGCACGCGCAGGCGTTCGCTGCGCGGCAGCAGGTCGTCGCGCGGCACGCGCATCGTCGCTACGACCTGCCAGCCCTGGTCGAGGAAGTGGCGCGCGGTTTCGAGGCCGAAGCCGGACGAGCAGCCGGTGATGAGCACGGTTTTCATGGGGAACTCCTGGGGGTTGGGGGATACGCCACGATAGGGCGGCGACACAGGACTTCCTACAATCAGAAGTCCAAAAAACATTCGCGAACGTCCTGTCGTGACCGATCCCCTCGCCGAAGTTGTCGGCCTCCTGCAGCCCGGCGCGCGCTTTTCCAAGGTGGTTGCCGGGGCGGGCGACTGGCGGGTTCGCCGCGCCGACGCCGGCCTGCCCTTCTATGTGGTCGTGCTGGAGGGCGCCTGCCGCCTCACGGTCGACGGGCAGCCGCCGCTGGACCTGCAAGCCGGCGACTTCGCCCTGGTGCCCGCTTCGCTGCCTTTCACGACCAGCAGCGCCGGCCCGGCCGCGGCCAACTTGCCCCTGACGCTGCCGGAGCGGCTGGCCGACGGCAGCTACCGCGTCGGCAACGCCGATGGCCCGGTCGACGTGCGGCTGCTGGTGGGGCATTGCAGCTTCGGCTCGCCGGATGCGGCCTTGCTGGTCTCGCTGCTGCCGCAGCTGATGCATGTGCGCGGCGAGCCGCGGTTGACGGCGCTGGTACGGCTGCTCATTGATGAAACCGGCGCGGAGCGGCCCGCGCGCGACGAGGTGCTGGCGCGGCTGCTGGAGGTGCTGCTCATCGAGGCTCTGCGCTGTGCGGCCGGCACCGCCGCGTCGCCCGGCCTGGTGCGCGGCCTGGCCGACGTGCGCCTGGCCGCCGCGCTGCGCCGATTGCACGAAGCACCGGCCCAAGCCTGGACCGTCGCCTCACTGGCCCGGGAGGCGGCGCTGTCGCGCTCAGCCTTCTTCGAACGCTTCAACCGCGCGGTGGGCGTCGCGCCGATGAGCTATCTGCTGGCCTGGCGCATGGCTCTGGCGCGGCGGCTGTTGCGCGACGAGAGCCTGGGCGTGGCCGACGTGGCCGAGCGCGTCGGCTACAGCTCGGCCAGCACCTTCAGCGTGGCCTTCACGCGCCACGTGGGCCAGCCACCGGCGCGGTATGCGCGGTCTGCCTAGAACACCACCTCGACCCGCAACCCGCCTTCCGCCCGGTTGGCCAGCACCAGCAGCGCGCCCTGGCGGCGCACCAGTTGCTGGGCGATGTACAGGCCCAGCCCCGTGCCGCCGGTCTGGCGGTTGCGCGAGCCTTCAACGCGGCGGAAGGGCTGGTGCACACGCGCCAGCTCGGCCTCGGGGATGCCGGGGCCGTTGTCTTCCACGACCAGGCGGGTGACGCCGGCGGACAGCTCGACGCTGACCTGGGCGCTGCCCGCGTAGCGCAGTGCATTGCCGACGAGGTTGTCGACGACGCGGCGCAGCGCGACCGGGTCGGCACTGACGACGGCAGGCGGCCCCGCGAAACTGACGGCGGCGCCGGTCTCCGCCAGATCGTCGACCGCGGACTGGGCCAGCGCAGAAAGATCGACACGCTGCGGGTGCGCAGTCTCGGCCGGGCGGAACACCTCGATGACGCTTTCCACCAGCCGGTTCATCTCGCGGATGTCCTCGACGCAGCGCTCGCGCACGCTGCGCTCGACTTCGCCGGTTTCCAGCCGCAGCCGCATGCGGGTCAGCGGCGTGCGCAGGTCGTGGGAGATGGCCGCGATCATCAGGCCGCGCTCCTCGAACTGGCCGCTCAGCTCGGCCGCCATGCGGTTGAACACGGCGGCGGCGTCGCGCACCTCGCGGGTGCCGGCGGCCTCGTCGAGCGCAGGCGCCGGGCGGCCTTGTGCCAGCGCCGGCGTCAGCCCCTGCGCTGCGGCAACGAGGCGGCGCACGGGCTGGGCCAGCCAGCGCGAGCCCCACCAGGCCGCCAGAGCGATGACGAGCAGGCGCACACCGTAATCCACGAGGCTGGAGCGCCAGGGCAGGTCGGGCGGCAGCGATGGGAAGGTGGGCACCCGGGCGACGTGTTCACTGCGCGGCGGCGGGCCGGCGTCGCCAAATCCGCCGAAGCTGTCAGGTGGCGGGGGCATCGGGTGCGCGCGGTCACCATGCACGGGGGGTGGCCCGGGGCGCGCGTCCATGCCCGGCCCTCGCAGCGTCTGCGCCACCAGGCTCCAGGCCGCCAGATGGCTGAGCGCGAGGGCCGCCCACATCAGCAGGAACAGGCGCAAGCCCAGGCGATCCCAGTCCTTCCACGGCTTCAGCACGGGCTCACCTCGGCATCGAACAGATAGCCCTCGCCGCGCACGGTGCGGATCAGGCTGGGCTCTCGGGCGGTGTCGCCCAGCTTGGCGCGCAGCCGCGACACGGCCAGATCGATGCTGCGGTCGTTGACGTCGACACCGGGTGCGCGCGTCAGCTCGATGAGCTGGTCACGGCTGAGTACACGGCCTGGGCGCTGCGTGAAGGCCGCGAGCAGGCGGAATTCGGCGCTGGACAGCGCAATGCCGACGTCGTCGGCGTTGATGAGCTGGCGCGTCATGCGGTCGAAACGCCAGCGGCCAAAGCGCAGCAGGCGCGTGTCGTCCTGGGGGCCGGAGCCTTTGTTCGAACGACGCACCAGGGCCTGCAGCCGGGCGACGAGTTCGCGCGGCTCGAAAGGCTTGGCCAGGTAGTCGTCTGCGCCCAGCTCCAGGCCGACGACGCGGCTCATCGTGTCGCCGCGCGCGGTCAACATCAGCACCGGTGGTGAATCCGCCTGCGTCGAAAGCCAGCGCAACAGGGCAAGGCCATCCTCGCCGGGCAGCATCAGGTCGAGCACGATGACGTCGACCTGGCCACCCGTCAGCTGCTGGCGCATGCCCCGTCCGTCGGCCGCCGCGCTGACCCGCCAGCCAAAGCCTTCCAGATAGGCCGTCAGGTTGGCGCGGATCTCTGCGTCGTCGTCGACGACGAGGCAGTGTCCATTCATGCAGAAATACCCACCTGTAGTCGGGCGACATAGCCGGCGCTGGCAGAGCCCGTCATCGTGGCCATCTGCGTTGAATAGCCGTCGCTGAAGATGCCGTCGCTGGACAGGCTGCTCGCGGCGTTGTTCGCGGCACTGTTGCCATAACCGCTGGTCGCGTAGACCGCCGTGTTGGACTCGGAGGGGAAGCACAGTTGCGAGGTGCGCAGCTTGTTGTTCCAGTTCGTCGCCGTCGTCGTGCTGCGGTAGACCTCGAAGTGGATATGGGGCACGCGGCCCGCGTAGCAGCCCGGGTAGATCGTCTGAAAGACCGCCGTGCCATCGCTCCCAGTGGCCTGCACGCCGCGCAGGTAGTTCTCGCCGGTCACGCCGCTGGAGTACATGGAGTAGTGGCCCAGCGCATCGCAATGCCACAGGTAGATGGCATAGCCGGACAGGTCGGCGCAGGCCGCATTGGTGTTCACAAGCTCGATGATGACCTGAAGCGGCACGCCCGTGGCGACGCCGGTCGCGCCGGCGATGCTGGCGCGGATATCGCTGCGCACGATGCCGGACAGGGCCAGCGCGTTGGCGACGCTGCCGTTGGCGGTGTTGGAGCCGTCGCCCGGGTAGGGGCCTTCGGTCTCGGACGGGATGACGGAGCAGCTGGTGGTGGTCGTGGAGCCACCCGAGCTGCCGCCACCGGAGCTGGACGATGAATCGCTCGTCATCGTCGCGCTGCTGCCTCCACCGCCACATCCGCTGAGCGCGATGCCGCTGGCGCCGGTGAGCGACATGGCGCCGGCGCCCAGCAGCCAGCGCAGCGCGGTGCGGCGCTCGAAGGCCTGCTGGTGCAGGCGGCTCAGGTCGTGGGCCAGGCCCAGGTCGTGGTCATGCTTGGCGTCGTGATCATGGTGCATTGCAGCTCCTTCTGGTGTCGGATGGAGGCATTGCATCGCTCGGATGTATCGAGCGGATCGGCAGATTGTGTCGGCGTGGACATATGGCGTTGAATGCAACGCCGGCTGCACGCCGGCCTCGTCAACGAATGCGGCGTCGCTAGGGCGACGTGTCGGGCGGGTGAGCGCGACGGATCGCGGCGCCCGAGCGCCGCTGTCTATGCATTTCTGGTGAGCACGGCGTGCAGCCGGCGTTAAGCGGGTAGTGCTGGTGAAAGGGATAGCAGCGGGTCGCGTGTTGGCGCCATGCCAGTGCGTGTTTTCGCGCGCCGCTGATAGCGGCGCCGCGATGGCGTGCGGTTCAGGGCCTCTTCTTTGGTGACGTTCTTCTGGCCCCGCAGAAGAAAACCGAAGGTTTCGCCAAAGTTACCCGGCCGCCGGAACGGACCCCCGGCAATGCGGCGAGCGGACGCGCTCTACGCAAAAGCATTCCGCAGCCATCAACCCATCAAGCCGCCTGCTCCACATGCGCATGTCGCGTATACAGAAAGTCGATGACCTCCTTGCGCGCCGCCACATAGCGAGCATCTTCCGCCAGCTCCACACGCATGCGGGGACGAGGAATGCCGACCTCCAGCACCTCGCCAATCGTCGCCGCCGGCCCATTGGTCATCATGACGATGCGGTCCGACAGCAGCACGGCTTCGTCCACGTCGTGGGTCACCATGACGACCGTGCTCTGCGTGCGCGCCACGATCTTCAGCAGCTCGTCCTGCAGCTTGGCGCGCGTCAACGCATCCAGCGCGCCGAAGGGCTCGTCCATCAGCAGCACCTTGGGCTCCATGGCCAGGGCGCGGGCGATGCCGACGCGCTGCTTCATGCCGCCAGAGATCTCATGCGGGCGCTTGTGCAGCGCGTGGCTCATGCCCACCAGCTCCAGCGCAGCGCGGGCGCGCACCTTGAGCTGGGCGGGACTCTCCTTGCCGCTGAAGACGGACTCGACCGCCAGCAGCACGTTGTCCAGGCAGGAGAGCCACGGCAACAGGGAGTGGTTCTGGAACACCACCGCGCGCTCCGGGCCCGGCGCGGCGATCTCGCGGCCGTCGCAGATCAGCGCGCCCGAGGTCGGCGCCAGCAGGCCGGCGATGAGGTTCAGCAGCGTGGACTTGCCGCAGCCCGAGTGGCCGATCAAGGTGATGAACTCGCCGCGCTGCACGTCGAGGTTGACGTCCTGCAGCGCATGGAAGCGCCCCTTGCGGGTGGCGAAGACCATTTCGGCGTTCTGCACTTGAATGAAAGGACGGGTCGTCATGGCAACTCCTGTTGAATTGATGTCAAGGCGAGGGGGTGTCGTGCCTTCCCCAGCGGATGCCGCGGAACCGGCTTTGCCGGGCTGCTGGCATCGCCCCCTTGAGGGGCCGGCGAAGCCGGTAGGGGGTGGGCTGTCCCTCAGTCCTCGAAGGTGAAGTGCTTGGCAAGGGACATCAGGAACCATTCGAGCAACAGCCCGACGGTGCCGATGACGAAGATGGCGATGATGATGTGGGCGACGTTGAGGTTGTTCCACTCGTCCCAGACCCAGAAGCCGATGCCGACGCCGCCGGTCAGCATTTCGGCCGCGACGATGACCAGCCAGGCCGTGCCCACAGACAGGCGCACGCCGGTCAGCACATAGGGCAGCACCGCGGGCAGCAGGATGCGCGTGATGACCTTCCACTCGCTCAGGCGCAACACACGGGCGACGTTGAGATAGTCGGTCGGTACGCGCTGCACCCCGACGGCAGTGTTCACGACCATGGGCCAGATCGAGCAGATGAAGATGGTCCAGATCGCGGCCGGATTCGCGCTCTTGAACACCAGCAGGCCGATGGGCAGCCAGGCCAGCGGCGACACCGGCTTGAGCAGCGCGATCAGCGGCGACACCATGCGGTTGGCAAACTCGAAGCGGCCGATGATGAAGCCCAGCGGAATGCCCACCAGCGCCGCCAGGCCGAAGCCCATGCCGACGCGCCCGAGCGAGTTCAGGATGTTCCAGCCTATGCCCTGGTCGTTCGGGCCGTTGCTGTAGAACGGGTCGGCGAACAACTTGACGGCCGCGTCGAAGGTGGCGGCCGGCGTGGGGAAGGCCCCTCCCTTCATCGTCGCGATGCCCCACAGGCCGATGAGCACGCCCATGCCCAGCACCGGTGGCAGCACGCGCATCATCAGCGCGCGCCAGTCGAAGGCATCGCGCTTGGGCTTGGTAACCTTGGGCGCTTCGGTCGCGGGCGTGGTCGGGCGGCTGACGCTGACCGGCGCGGTGGTGGGGGCGGCGCTGTCGCCAGGCGAATGGAAGACTGCGGAGACCATGATTAAGCCTTGATCTTGAAGCCGTCGGCGTACTTCGCCGGATCCTTGCCATCCCAGACAACGCCGTCGATCAGCTTGCTGGTGCGGAAGTCACTCTTGGGCACACTGATGCCCATGGCGCTGGCTACCTGCTTGTAGAGCGCTGTCTGGTTGATCTGCTTGGCCACGGCCAGGTAGTCGGGGTGAGACTTGAGCAGGCCCCAGCGCTTGTGCTGGGTCAGGAACCACATGCCGTCCGACAGGTACGGGTAGTTCACCGCGCCGTCGTTGAAGAACTTCATGTGGTTGGGGTCGTCCCACGTCTTCCCCAGGCCGTTCTGGTAGCGGCCCAGGATGCGCTGGTTGATCGCGTCGACACCGGTGTTGATGTAGGCCTTTTGCGCCACCGTCTCGGCCATCTTGAGCTTGTTGGACAGGCTGGCGTCGATCCAGCGGCTGGCCTCCAGCACGGCCA
Source organism: Pelomonas sp. Root1217 (assembly GCF_001425705.1). Taxonomy (GTDB): domain Bacteria; phylum Pseudomonadota; class Gammaproteobacteria; order Burkholderiales; family Burkholderiaceae_C; genus Pelomonas. The sequence goes on from NZ_LMDC01000001.1 coordinate 1,135,103, forward strand.
TCATGACGGCGCGGGTGGTGTTGGGGTACTTCTGCACGAACTCGGCGGTCGTGCCCAGCACCTTCTCGGGGTGGTCCTTCCAGATGTCCTGGGTGGTGTTGGCCGTGATGCCGATGCCGTCCATGATGGCGCGGTGATTCCAGGGCTCGCCGACGCAGAAGCCGTCCATGTTGCCAACGCGCATGTTGGCCACCATCTGCGGCGGCGGCACGGTGATGAGCTTGGCGCCTGACAGCGGGTTGATGCCCGCCGAAGCCAGCCAGTAGTGCATCCACATCGCGTGGGTGCCGGTCGGGAAGGTGCCCGCAAAGGTGTATTCGCGCGGGTTGGCGGCCATCACCTTGGCCAGCGACGGGCCGTCCACGGCGCCCTTGTCGGCCAGCGCCTTGGACAGCGTGATGGCCTGGCCGTTGTTGTTCAGGTGCATCAGTACGGCCATGTCCTTCTTCGGTCCGGCCGTGCCCAGATGCACGCCGTAGACCAGGCCGTAAAGCACATGGGCCATGTCCAGCTCGCCGTTGACGAGCTTGTCGCGCACGCCGGCCCAGGAGGCCTCCTTGGTCGGGATGATCTTGACGCCGTACTTCTTGTCGAAGCCCAGCACCGCGGCCATCACGACGGAGGCGCAGTCGGTCAGCGGGATGAAGCCGATGCGCACCTCCTCCTTCTCGGGCTTGTCCGATCCTTGGGCCCAGGCTCCGCCGGCAAGGCCGAGGGTGGGGAGGGCTGCAGCTGCGGCCAGCAGGCTGCGGCGCTGAAGGTGGGGCGTGGCGTTCGAGTTGTCGCTGGCGGTCATCACGGGCTCCTGTTCATGCAAGGCGCAACGCCGTGCGACCACGCATCGCCCGCACTGCGGCGAGCAGTGCGAGCGACAAAGGAGAGGTCGGACGCCGTTGTCCCGAAGTGCCGGCCGATTCATCAGCCGGCCGGCCCGAGAGGCCTGCGCCATTGCAGGCCTCGCTTCAGTTAACGCAGGTTGCGTGCCAGCTCTTCAGAAGGCTCGGCAAGGCCGGTTTGCACGTGCTTGGCGCACGGCTGGGGCTGCAGCGGGCGGTTTGCGCCGCGCCGGTGCGTCTTTCGGAAACGCGTCCTGGTGCGTCGCGCCCTCAGCGTGTGCGCAGCAGCTGGTCTGCATCAATCAGGCGCATGGCCACCGAGGCCAGCGTTTGACCACCATCCATTGCCAGCTGGCGCAGACGCTGGAAGGCGGCTTCCTCGTCCAGCCCCTGTTCGCGCATCAGGATGCCGCGCGCCTTCTCGACGAGCTTGCGCTCGGCGAGCTGGGTCTGGGTCTGGCGCAGGTCGCGCTGCAGGGTCTGGTCGTGCTCGAAGCGGGCCAGGGCAAGCTGCAGCAGCGCGCCCAGGCGCTGCGGCGGCAGGCCGGCGAGCTGCAGCGTGCTGATGCCGGCCTGGAGGGCGGCGCGCATCTGCTCGGGCCCCATCTGCTCGGCGAACAGCAGCACCGGGCGAGGCTGGCGCTGCAGGGCTTCGCCCAACTGGGCCAGCAGCTCGGACGTGGGCTGCTCGCAGTCGATCAGCAGCAGCTCGGGCGCCAGCCGGTCCAGCGCCGTTGGCAGGGCGCCGGGCTGGGCGACGAGGTCGATGACGTCGACCAGTTGGCAGCGCAGCCGGATCAGCTCCAGGCGGATGACGGGGCTGCGGCGCTGGCCGGCGTCGGCCATCAGCACGCGCAGGCCGGGGAGGGAGAACGGCTGGGGCGTATTCATGCCCCAGGGCAGTGCAACTACCGTGCCGGGCTCACTTCATCAGCAGATGAGGCAGCCACAGCGACAGTGCCGGCCAATAGGTCACCACCACCAGGAAGCCCAGCATCGTCAGCAGCCACGGCATGACGGCCACGGTCAGTTCGCTGATCCCCATTTTGGTGATACCGGAGGCCACGTAGAGGTTCAGGCCGACCGGCGGGTGGCACATGCCGACCTCCATGTTGACGACGATCAGGATGCCGAAGTGGATGGGGTCGATGCCCAGCTTCATCGCCACCGGGAACAGGATGGGCGCCAGGATCAGGATGATCGAGCTCGGTTCCATCACATTGCCGGCGAGCAGCAGCAGGATGTTGACCACCAGCAGGAAGGCGATGGGGCCGAAGCCCTGGCCGATCATCCAGTCCGCCATGGCCTGCGGAACGCCCTCGCTCGTCATCAGGAAGCTGAAGAGCACCGCGTTGGTGATGATGTAGAGCAGCATCGCGCTCATGCTGGCCGAGTCCAGCAGCACCTTGGGCAGGCGCTTGAGCGGCAGGTCCTTGTAGACGAAGACCGAGATGATGAAGGCGTAGACCGCCGCCATCGCCGCCGCTTCGGTGGGTGTGAACATGCCGCTGTAGATGCCGCCCATGACGACGACGATCAGCAGCAGGCCCCAGACGCTGTCCTTGAAGGCCTGCCAGCGCTCCCGACCCGTGGCCTTGGCCAGGCGCGGGTAGTTGTTCTTGCGGGCGATGTTCCAGGTGGTGAAGCCCAGCAGGATGGCCAGGATCAGGCCCGGCACGATGCCGGCGATGAACATGGCGCCCACCGAGACGTTGGTGGACACCGAATACATCACCATCGCGATCGACGGTGGGATCAGGATGCCCAGCGAGCCGGAGGTCGTCAGGATGCCGGCACCGAACTTGTTCGGGAAACCCTGCTTGACCATGGCCGGCAGGATGACCGAACCGATGGCAACGACAGTGGCCGGCGACGATCCCGACACCGCGGCGAACAGCGCACAGGCCATCACGCCCGCCAGGCCCAGGCCGCCGTGCCAGTGGCCGACCATGCTGGAGGCGAAGCGGATCATGCGCCGCGCCACGCCGCCATGGGTCAGGAAGCTGCCGGCCAGGATGAAGAAGGGGATCGCCATGATCTCGAACTTCTCGATGCCGGTGAACAGCTTCAGCGCCACGCTCTGGATGGGCACATCCGTCATCGTGAACAGGAAGGTCAGCACCGTCAGGCCCAGCGAGATGCTGATCGGCATGCCGGTCAGCATCAGCACGATGAGCAGCACAAAGATGATCGCGGCGTTCATGCGGGCTTCCCTTCTTCTTCGATGCCTTCGACATGGCCATGGTCGTGGTGGGGCAGTTCACCGGTCTTCAGGAAACTCCACGCCACCTGCAGAAAGCGATAGCACATCAGGCTGGAGCCCAGGGGCACACACAGGTAGACCCACCACATCGGCACTTCGAGGTCGACCGAGGTCTGGTCGGTCTCGGACATATGCCAGACGAAGTTGGCGCCCAGCGTCGCCACCGTGCCCGTGAACACCGCGCCGGCCAGCAGGCCGAAGACGACAAGGGCGCGGAAGGGCTTGCCATGCAGCTTGCGCAGGATCACGTCCACACCCACGTGGATGCCGGTGCGCACGCCGTAGGCAGCGCCGAACTTGGCCATCCAGACGAACATGAAGATGCACAGCTCCTGCGCCCAGGACAGGTTGATCTGCACCGTGTAGTCCTGGATGTAGGGGATGCCCGAAACGAAGCGGTGCACGACGGCGATGAAGATCACCAGCGTGGCGGCGCCGATGAGGAAGGCGATGAGCCACTCCTCGAGGTGGTTCAGCACTCGATTGATCATTGGGGTTCCTCAGCGAAAGCGGCGCACGGGGCGCCGCTGTTCCTCCGGCAGCCGCGGGGGCGCGGCCGGTTTCTTTCTTACTTGGGTGCGACGAAGCTCGCCGCCTTGTAGGCCGCCTCGACGGTGGCCTTGCCCACGCGCGCTTCCATTTCCTTGTGCACCGGCATCAGCGCCTTCTTCCACTCGGTCGTTTCGGCCGGCGTCGGCGTGTAGATGGTGGTCTTGCCGCTGGCCTTGATGCCTTCCAGTGCGCGGCCGTTCTCGGTGCTGGCGATGGCGTTGGCGTAGGTGGTGGATTCCTTGATGGCCGCTTCCAGCTGCGTGCGGATGTCTGCCGGCAAGCCGTCCCAGAACTTCTTGTTGACGATGACCGCATAGGCCAGGTGGCCGTGGTTGGACAGCGTCATGTGCTTTTGCACTTCGAAGATCTTCTGCGTGTAGAAGTTGCTGGGCACGCCCTCGGTGCCGTCGACGACGCCCGACTGCAGCGCCTGGTACAGCTCCGAGAAGGCCATCACCTGTGGGATTGCCCCCAGGGCGCGCATCTGGGCGTCCAGCACCTTGCTGGACTGGATGCGCATCTTCATGCCCTTGAAATCCGCCACGTTGTGCAGCGGCTTGTTGGCGCTCATGATGTGAAAGCCGTTGTCCCAGTAGGCCAGGCCCTTGATGCCCTTGGGTTCCAGCTTCTTGAAGAGATCGGCGCCGAGCTGCCCGTCGGTCACGGCGCGGAAGGCGTCGGTGTCCTTGAACAGGTAGGGCAGGTCGAAGACCTCGAACTCCTTCACGCCCAGCGGGCCGAACTTGGCCAGCGACGGTGCCAGCATCTGCACCGAGCCCAGCTGCAGGGCTTCAAGCTCTTCCTTGTCCTTGTAAAGCTGGCTGTTCGGGTAGAGCTCCACCTTCACCTTGCCGCCGGTCTTTTGCTCGGCCAGCTCCTTGAAGCGCTGGGCGCCCTTGCCCTTGGGCGTGTCGGGCGCCACGACGTGGCTGAACTTGATGACGATGGGGGCCTGGGCGAAGGCCGCCGTGGGCAGGCTGAAAGGCAGGGCCAGGGCGGCGGCGAGTGCGAGACGGCGCAGGATCATGATTTGTCTCCGATATTGGAATGAGGGGTCTGGACGGCATTCTTCCGAGCCCGGGACCCTGCAGATAGTTGTGGAGTTCCACATTTCGCGCGGTCGTCTCTCTTCTTAGACTGCGGGCCATGACGCTGCGCGAGCTCTTGACCCGAAGCCTGTGGCTGGCACCCCTGGGTTTGTCCCTGGTCTTCGTGGCGGGCGTGCTGGCCTGGGTGCGCGCCAACGAGGCCGAGGAGCAGGAGCTGCAGCGCCAGACGCTGATTTCCGACGCCCTCAGCACCGAGGCTCAGTTGCGCGACCGCATCGACGAGGAGCAGGCCCATCTGCGCCAGCTCGCTGCCGGCCTGGCCGGCCAAGTGCCCAGCACCGCGGCGCTGGCGGCCCACCCCGAGGTCAATGCCGGCCTGCGCCGCCTGTGGCTGGCAGTGACCTGGCTGGACTCGCGCAGCAACCGCGTGCTGGCCGAGGTGCCCGCCGAGTCCGAGGCCAATCGCTATGAGGACGGCCTGTCCTTGCACCTGACCGCCCGCGTGGCGCCCGACGGCGTGCTCGTCGTGCGCTACGCGCCGGCCCTGCTGCTCAAGCGCGGCGTGCCCTGGTGGCTGGCGCGCAAATACGACGTGCAACTCGTCGACAGCGCCGACCAGGTCATCGCCTCCACCACCGAGTCGCCGCTGCGCGCGGCACTGGGCGAGAAGCCGAGCTACCGCGTCGCCCTGACCGGCCCGCTGCGCGCCAGCCCGCTCACGCAGGCGACGCTGACCGACGCCGCGCTGGAGCTGACGGTGCGCGACCCCGCCGTCAGCGGCACCCGGCCGCTGGCCTGGGTGCTGGTGGCGGGCTTCCTGCCGCTGATCGCCGTCGCCAGCTGGCTGCTGCGCCGCCAGATGCGCCAGGTGCAGCGGGCCGAGGTGGCCGGCCGCACCGAGGCCGCCTGGCGCCGCGCGATGGAAGACTCGGCCCTTGTCGCACTGCGCGCCCGCGACTTCGACGGCCGGCTGCTGTACGTCAACCGCACCTTCTGCGACATGGTCGGCCTGCCCGCCGAGCAGCTCGTCGGCCTGCTGCCGCCCATGCCCTATTGGCCGCCCGATGCACTGGCCGAGGTGGCGGAGCGCAACCGCCGCAACCTCGCTGGCCAGGCGCCTCGCGAGGGTTACGAGGCGCACTGGCGGCACGCCTCGGGCCGTATGGTCGACGTGATGGTGTTCGAGTCGCCGCTGGTGGACGCCGGTGGCCGTCAGATCGGCTGGATGGGCAGCATCATCGACATCACCGAGCGAAAGCGCCTTGAAGACCGTGAGCGCCGCCAGGTCGAGACGCTGGCCCACAACGCGCGGCTGACCATGCTCGGCGAGGTGGCCTCCACGCTGGCCCATGAGCTGAACCAGCCGCTCACGGCAATAGCCAGCTACGGCGCCGGCATCACCAACTCGCTGGCCAAGCTCGGCGTGCAGGACGAGCTCGTGCTCGGCGCGCTGCAGCGCCTGGGCCAGCAGGCCGCGCATGCCGGTCGCATCGTCGCGCGCATCCGCGAGTTCCTGACGCGGCGCGAACCTCGCCACGAGCCCTGCGACCTGCATGAGGTCGTCACCGCCGCCATCGAGCTGCTCAAGCGCGACTGCCAGCGCCGCGGCGTCACGCTGGACGTGAGCCTCGCGCCGGGCGTGCCGGCGGTGCTGGCCGACGCCGTCCTGATCGAGCAAGTGGTCATCAACTTGGTACGCAACGCCGCGGATGCGCTGCAGGCGCGCCCGGCCGGGAACGGCGGCCGGCGCATCGCAGTGAGCAGCCGTGTCGTGGGCGACTTCGTGCGCGTCGATGTGCAGGACAACGGCCCTGGCCTGCAGGGGCGGCGCGTCGAACAGCTGTGCGCGGCCTTCTATTCCACCAAGGCCGACGGCATGGGCATGGGCCTGGCCATCTGCCGCTCCATCATCGAGGCTCATCAGGGCGTGCTCGACGCCAGCGAGGCTGCCAATGGCGGCGCGCTGTTCTCGTTCAGCCTGCCGCTGAGCCGCGAAACCCACACGGAGACGGTCCATGGCTGAAGGCACGATCCACCTCGTCGACGACGACCCTGGCGTACGTGACGCGCTCGCCTTCCTGCTGCGCTCGCGGGGCCTGCATGTGCGCACCTTCGACGGCGGCCCGGCGTTGCTGGAGATGCTGGACCGCGAGGGCATGCCCAAGGGAGTCTTCCTGCTCGACGTGCGCATGGAACCCATGAGCGGCACGCGACTGCACGATGAACTGCTGGCACGCCGGCTGAGGAACCCGGTGCTCTTCCTGACCGGCCACGGCGACATCCCCATGGTCGTCGAGGCGCTGAAGAAGGGCGCCTTCGACTTCCTGGAGAAGCCCTACAGCGACAACGCGCTGGCCGACCGTCTCGAGCAGGCCCTGGCCGTGGACGCGGCCATGCAGGCAGAGGGTGCCCAGGTGGCCGAGCGCAGTGCGCGGCTGGCCAGCCTGACCGAGCGCGAGCGCGAGGTCATGACACGCGTGGCGGCGGGCAAGCTCAACAAGGTCATCGCCGACGAGCTGAACGTGTCGGTGCGGACCGTGGAGGTGCACCGGGCCAGGGTGTTTGCGAAGCTGGGCGTGCGGTCGGCGGCGGAGGTGGCGACCTTGCTGGCCGGGCGGTAGGCCGCGCGGGGTTCAATGCCGCGACTTCAGGAGGTCAGCGCGGAGATTCGCAGCTGAAGTCAGGCCGTAGCCGGAGTTGTGCGTGACGCCGCGACACCCAGGGCCGCGTCGATGCTCTCCGGGGAGACCAAGCCATGGTATTGCCGCTGCAATTCCTCAAACACCGAGTGATTCACGTCCCCAACGAGGAGGCGTGACGCCGTCGCGAACACCGAGCGCCTTTCGCCATCGGGGCCGAAGAACTCATCCTCGGAGCCCTTCCTGACGGCCACGGCCATTCGCGAACGCAGCTCCGCCAGGTCGCGGTTGGACCAGTTGCTGACGATCGCCTCCAGTTGCGACAGCGCGGTCGCCACGACATGCACGGGCATCTCCGAGAGGGCCGCTGCACCTTGCCGGGCCAGTTGGCGCTCCACATAGCCCAGATGCCGCATGACCCGCCGCGTCGACGGATGCTGGCCCAGCAATTCGGTAAGGGCCCGTGCCAGCGCCTGCGCTTCTGCGGCTGCCGGTTTCGACAATGGCAGCTGGACCGGCGAGGCCGGCTGGCGGGGAAGCCGGCGCGCGATCCGGCGCAGCGCGGCCCACAGCGCGGCAGCGAAATTCCGGCTGAGCGGGCTGCGACGCCGATCCGGCCGGCGGGACGAGGAGGAAGGTTTGGACATGGTTCCCTTTACTTCACGGGACGCACGACAAATTGGTCAGGCCGGATTCGATCATGTGGAATGTGGCCTGACCAGAGAACTATTTAACGCTGACGGCCGATGAAGCCGGCCGGCCACCCCGCCTGACGGCTGAAGGACAGGTAGCGCCGTGTCTCGCGAGGCACGGCGTCGCGATGCGGGGCGCGCAAGCCCGGGACTGCGGCGCTTTGCCGCTCATGAACGCGGTTTGACGGCATTCAGACCCGGAATGGGTTGCACCAGTGGCAATGCCGGAGCGACTGGGATAGGAAGTGGCGTCCAGGCGGCTTTGCGGCTGTAAATAGCAACCGCACCCTGGATCCGGGGGCTGGCGTAGCTGCAGGCCTCATCGAAACTCCTCGCGACGGAGCCACGCCAGGGAGGGAATAGATGGCTATCGATTTCGCGCTGCAGCGGCCCTGTACGGCCCGGCGGTATACGCCAGAGGTCAGACTGCGATCCATGGTCAGGCACCGCGGCGTTGCGGAATTCGCGAGCGCCCAGTTCCGCGAGAAGTTTCCGCATGCCGACAACGAGACGCTGACCAGCAAATGCACGGTCGAGATTGCCGTCAAGAGCCCGGACGGGACGGCCAAGCAGACACAGGTGACGGTCGGCCAGCTGCTGGACATGATTGCGCCGCTCAGCGAGCTGGATGGCGAATGCAGAGGCTGCCCGGCCAATCTGTCGGGCCGGGCCTTCGGCTGCATCGGCAAGGTGAACTACCCCATCCGCAAGGAGGCCGAGGACTGGCTGCTCGCGCGCCTGCCCGACGATGCCAAGGACGCCAACCTGGTCCTGCTTCTCAAATACCTCGCCGACCTCGGCATCGACGGCGCCCCGGTCGAGACGCAACGCTCGCGCTCGCGCATGTTCGAACGCAAGGAGGCCGCCGTCAGGAAATGGGGCGGTTGGCTGGGGCCCAAGATGCAGATCACGTCCAGCCAACTGCTGCATCTGCTGGCCTTCAGTGAATCCATCGGCCCCGAGCAGGCCCAGCTCTACAGCCGGCTGCTCGACCTGGCCAAGCTGGGCTCGGAGCCGGGGGAGATATCCGACGCGGTGGCGCAGTTCCGGGTCTTCCTGCGGGCGGTCAATCTGGCGGGAAGATTGAATGCGAATTTGGCGGTCGAGGCCTAGGCGAAAGCACGCTGTTCCATCAGCTCTGGTCCCTCTGGCTACGATCCTTGATCCTCTGCGACTTCACAAACAAGAATGTCCGGCTTCATTGCGCTTGTGCCGCTCCTGCTCGTCCCGTTGCTGTACGCGGTTCTCGTCAAACTTGCAGCTCGCCTCTTGCGCCGCATGCAACTGAGTTGGAAGCACGCCCTCTTGTTCGGCCTTATCGCGCTCGTTGTCGGAGCAATTGGCACTGTTGCAAATCAAAGCACGGGGCGGGTCTTGCCAGCGCTCGTGGCAGGCTTGCTCGGCGTTGCCATCCAGTTGGTGGTTGGCGGCTGGTATCTGGGGCCGCGAGCACGAACCGCCTCAGGAGAGCTGATCGGCTTCGGTCGCGGCGCGCTTCTTTCGCTTGTCGCGTTCGGCATCGTGTTTGCCATTGGTATCGCGGCGGCCTTCCTGCTGCCTGTTGGCAAACAGCCATAGGTTGCCGACAAGGGCGCCAGCGGATCAAGTCGTTGCCTCCAGATTCGATGAAGCCTCACGTGGCGTGAAGGTCAAGCGCCGCGCCATCGCGAGGCGTGGTGTCGCGATGCGGGGCGCTCAGGCCCAGACCTGGGGCGAATACCGATTGAAGACGCCGTTTGACCGTGAAGTTCTTGGCATTTCGAGCTGGCATGGGGTTTGCACTATGGCTTGTGCCGAGGCGACTGGCCTCGGGAAACCTAAGGAGTACCTCACCATGAAGACCTGGACGAATCTGCGACCCCTCACCCTGTCGGCCGCTCTGCTCGCAACCATGACGCTGATCGCGCCCGCGAGTGCCCAGGAACCCACCGTGCCCGCCATGACCGGCCGCGCCATGCTGCGCGACGCACGAGGCGAATTTCTGCTGGACGATGGCCGCACGCTGAAGGTCCATGTCGGCGTGCGCAGTCTGGGCGTCAGCCTCGACGAGAGCCCGCTGGAGACCTGGCGCGCCGAGAACACCGAGCTGCTCGTCAGCCCCGACGGCATGCGTCGCGTGCGCCTGTTCCGCAACGTCGACGGCAGCGTCGATCGCATCGCGTTCGAGACCGACCGGATGCGCTGAGACGGCAAGTTATCCCGAGGCCGGCGCGCGCGCGGCGCCCCCCGGCCTCGGCGGCATTTCACGGCCATTCAGCGACGAGGCTGACCGTCCATCCACGCGGCGCGGATCTCGCGCCCGCAGTTCACCGAAGCCACCGCCGGCTTGTCGCTGGGGTCGTCGCCCAGGGCGCCACGGCGCTGCTCGCGAGCGACGATGCCGTAGAAGCGCTGGTAGGCGCTGATCCACGGATAGAAGCCGAAGGCGCCCGGGCTGCTGAAGGCACCGTCACCGACTTGCGGGTCGTCCTCCACCCAGTGGCCGAGGCTGTAGTGCCAGCTCTCCGTCGCAGGGATGGGCGTCTTCACGGCATCGCTCGGGCAGACCTGTGGGTTGGTGCAGACGGCCTCCTTGCCCAGCAAGCGGCCGAGTTGCAGCTGGCCGCCCAGCAGGGCGCGCAGCAGGCGGCTGTAGTCGGCCGCGCTGGTCTGGCCGCCGCCGGCCGGCATGGCCTGGCTGTAGCTGAAGGACCAGTCCGTGCCGAGCGTGGGTGCGAGCGACTGCCGCACCGCGAGGGCCAGACCATCCGGACCCAGCGAGCCCAGGGCCATCAGGATGGCGTGCTGCTGCATGTGGCCGCCGTTGTAGTCGAAGCGGTTTTCGGTGGCCGGATTGAGGCGGCCGCGGCCGTTGATGAGGCTTTGCTGGCAGGCCGCCACGCTCTGGTTCTGGCGGCACACGTGGTAGTAGGTGTAGCCGGACTGGAAGTGCAGGAACCTGATGTCCTCGGCACTGAGCTGGCCCTGGCGGCGCTCGGCCACAAAGGCGGCGTAGACCCATTTGGAGGCAGACGCGATGGCCATCTCGGTGTGGCGCTCCGGGCCGTTTTCGCCGGACTTGCCGCCGGCCAGCGGCTGGGTGGCGTTGCCGATCTCCCAATAGAAGGGCTGGGCGGCCACGCAGGCCGCAGACTTCTCGGCCGTCAACCGTGCGGCGCCGGCGCGCTGCAGTGGCGTTGGTTCGGCTTGAGCAATGAGCGGGGCGGCAATCAGCAGGGTGAGCAGGGTGAAGGCGGCGTGGCGCATGGCGATCTCCGTTTGAGGTGGGGCCATGCTGCCCAGCCGTGGCCGCGCAAAGGTTGCCGCGCGGGTTGCAGTGCTTGCAGGGCCTGACGGCGGGCGCGGCTTGCAACGGTTTGTCATTGTTTTCCGGCAAGGTGGGGCGCGGGCTTCTCCCTAACATCCCCCCATGAGTCGCATCCTGATCGCCGACGACGAGGCCGAGCTGCGCGGCCTGCTGCAGCGCTATCTGACCGAGCAAGGCCACAGCGTGCGCGCCGTGCCCGATGCCGCCGCCGCCGCGCAACTGCTGGCGCGTGAGCGCTTCGACGTGCTGGTGCTGGATTTGATGATGCCGGGCGAGGACGGCTTGTCGCTGTGCCGCCGCTTGCGCGGCCAGGGCGAGACCATCCCCATCCTGATGCTGACGGCGCGCGGTGACCTCGTCGACCGTGTGCTGGGCCTGGAGATGGGCGCCGACGACTACCTGGCCAAGCCATTCGCACCACGTGAGCTGCTGGCGCGCATCCAGGCGATGGTGCGTCGCCAGCAGCAGCTCGGTGCCCACCTCGGCCCTGCGGGCGAGGAAGCGGTGCGCTTCGGCGACTTCACCCTCTATCCCACGCAACGCCGGCTGGAGCGCGCTGGCGCGGCGGTGGAGATCAGCACCGTCGAGTTCCAGCTGCTGCGTGCGCTGGCCAGCCAGCCGAACCGACCGCTGGGACGCGAGAAGCTGCTGGCGATGGCGCATGGCGACGAGCATGGCGTCAGCGACCGCAGCCTGGACGTGCAGGTCATGCGGCTGCGCCGCCTCGTCGAGGCCGACCCGAGCGCGCCGCGCCATATCCAGACGGTGTGGGGTCTCGGTTATGTGTTCATCCTGGAACCGGACGCCCGATGAAGTTCGGCCTGTCCACGCTGTTCGGCCGCAACCTGTGGCTCATCGTCTGCCTGATCGTGCTCGGTCAGCTGGTCAATGCGCTGGCCTATGCGCAGTTCGTCGCCCGGCCGCGCCTGCAGCAGTCGGCCGAGGCGACCGCGCGCAGCCTGCAGGCCGTCGCCGAAGGCATGCGCCTGCTACCCGAGGCCGAGCGAGCCGGCTTCGTGGATCGCTTCAATGCGCGCGCCGCCTCGGGCCAGCAGCAGCGCCTGCTCGAGCGACCGACCTGGGTGGAGCGCGGCTTCCTGGCCGAGCTGGCGACGCAGCTGGGCCTGGAGCGCGGCGAGCTGCCGTGGCGGCGCGAAGCCAACGGCCTCATCGCGGTGCAACTGCCTGGCGCGCCGGCCTGGCTGGTGCTGCCTGCCGTGCAGCCGGCTCACCATTTCGCGCGCACCTGGCTGATCGCCAGCGGCGTCAGCGCCGTGCTGGCCTTGGTCGGCGCCTGGTTGATCCAGCGCCGCATCAACCGGCCCCTGCAGCGCCTGGTCGATGCGGCCAAGGCAGTCGGTGCCGGCCAGCGCCGCTTGCTGCTGCCCACCGATGGCCCGGCCGAGACGGCGGCCCTGGCGCGTGGCTTCAACGACATGGCCGAGGCACTGGCGCGCGATGAGGAAGAACGCTTGCTGATGCTGGCCGGCTTGTCGCATGACCTGCGCACGCCGCTGGCAAAGATTCGCCTCGCTAGCGAATTGCTGCGTGGTTCTTTCGATCGGGCGGGCCAGGGTGACAAGGACTTGCTCGACACGCTGGACCGCAGCCTGCACGGCCTGGACGGCCTGCTGACCCAGTTCCTCGACTACGCACGCGCCGCCCACCCGGCCGAGCAGGAGCTACCCGCCGCCGACATCGAGCTGCGCCAGTTCCTGGCCGAGACGCTGGCGCTGGCACCGGGCCTGCCGCAACCGGTGCTGGCCGAGGGGCCGGCAGTGCACCGGCGCGCACGGCCGCAGGCGCTCCGCCGGCTCGTGCTCAACCTCATCGTCAATGCGCAGAACCATGGCGCGCCGCCCATCGAGCTGGCTTGCGGCGATGACGCCGGCGGAGCCTGGATCGAGGTGCGGGACCGCGGCCCGGGCATCGCGCCGGACCGTGTCGACGACCTCAAGCGCCCCTTCCACCGTGGCGACGTGGCCCGCGGCGGCAAGCCGGGCTCGGGCCTGGGCCTGGCCATCGTCGAGCGCATTGCGCGCGCCGACGGCGCCGAATTGAGGCTGACGCCGCGCGATGGTGGCGGCCTCATTGCCCGTGTCAGCTGGTCTGGATCGTGACGAAGCAGTCTTCGAGCGGCCGCCAGTGCTGAGTTCAGCTCGCGTTGATCGTCACCGTCACGGTGCCCGTGCTGGTCTGGCCGAAGTTGTCCTTCAGCGTGATGACGAGGTTGGTGCGGCCGGCTACCGGGTTGGCCCAGTTCAGGGCGAGGCCGCTACTGGTGGCTGAGAAACTCATGCCGCTGGCGGCGCCGCTGATGCTGATGCTCAACGAGCTCGCGCCCGGCGCCGAGTAGCCGATCGTGGCGGCGAGGGCTTTGCCGGCCGCGCCGCTCAGGCTGGTGGTCGTCAGCGTGGGGCCGCTGCTGGTCGTCGGCGTGGCGGTCGAGGCCGTGACGCTGGCGCCGCTGAGGCTGCTCAGCAGGGCGCTGACGTTGGGCGTGCCCCAGCCGGTGGGCGTGTCATAGCCGGTCTTTGCGGCGCAGGTCGTGCATGTGCCGTTGCTGCCGCTGGCCACGTCCTTGAAGGCGGCGGCGTATTGCGTCGGCACGGCACCGATCTGCTGGTAGAGGGCGGCATGAGGCTGGCCGAGCACGGTCTTGGCAGATGCCACGCGCATCGCATTGGCCACAGCCAGCAGGCCGGCCCATTGCGGCGTCGCCAGGCTGGTGCCGCCGGCGCTGACCCAGCGCGTCGTCGTCGTGCCCGGTGCGATCAGCGCCACGTACTGGCCGGAGTTGGGGTCGGCATTGAAGGCGACGTCGGCGACGGCGCGCCTGGCATAGCCGCCAATGGTGCCGCCCTGGTAACTGGGCAGCGCCACATAGGCGCTGGTGCCGCCGCCGGTGCCGGTCCAGGTGGTTTCGCTGCGCGCACCGCTGCTGTAGCTCAACGTGGTGCCGCCGACGGCGACGACGCGGGTCGACACCGAAGGCCAGGACACGGCGGCGCCGTTGTCGCCGGTGGCGGCAAGATAGCTCATGCCGGCCGTGGCGAAGGCGCTGTCATAGCTCGACGTCCAACTGCCCTCGGCGGCGCCGAAGCTCATGGACACGACGCCGGCGCCCATCTTGTTGGCAAGCGCGACGGCCTTGGACAGGCTGCCGACGCCGGCATCCGGCGCTTCGATGAGGACGAGGCGAGCCAGCGGTGCGGTCGCATGGGCCCATTGCACGTCCAGCGCAATCTCGGTGGCCCAGCCGCTGTCATAGGCGGGAGCGGTGGCGGTCAGGGCGCCGGCGGTCGTGCTGTAGGCGATGACCAGCTCGCAACTGGACGCGGAGGCTTTGGCTAGGGGCAGGCTGGCGTTGGCGGCCAGGGTGCGCGAGCTGCAGGTCGGCAGCGCGAACTTGGCGTTGAAGGCCGCCAGTTCGGCAGCGATGTTGGGGTCGTGCCTGGCGTTGACGATGTAGATGGTCTGGCCGGCGCCGAGCTGGGCGGCCTGGGCTGCGGTCAGGCCGGCGGTGCTGGCGGGCAGGGCCGGCTGAGCGTAGGCGGCGCGGATCTGTGCCGGCGTATAGGTCGTCACTGCAGTGGACGTCGCCATCGGAGCGGCTTCGCCCGCACCCGCCGCGAAAGCGCGCGGGCGCAGAGCGTCGTCCAGGCGGTCGCGCGTCAGGCCTTGGGTGGCGATGCCGGCCAGGGCGTGGCTGCGGTGGGGTGCGGCACCGTTGTCGGGTTCCTCGAGATCGACGGCGGCGGTGTGAAAGCTGGGCTGGGCGGCGACATGGGTCGCGGCAGTGCTACCTTCCTCAAGGTCCACGCTCAGCTTGATGACCGAGCTTGCCTCGCTGACCTGGACGGTCGGGCTGTCGCCAGCGCCGCCTCCGCATGCGGTCAACGCCGCGGCGGTCAGCAGGCTGAGGGTCCAGGTGAGTTGGCGGGGACTGCGCATGGCCGGGTTCTCGTACGAAGGAGGGCCACGCCGATCAAGACCTACCGGTCCTGGCGGCCCCGCTGCCGTGGCGCTTGCGTGCTGCAAGTGCGGTAGGCCGGTGGCTTTGCGTCCCCGCCTTTCGACGGGTTTGCCCTCTGGGTTGTGAAACAGGTTCAGTCTAGGCGCCGGGGTGCCGACATGCAGGGGCCGTCAGGGGCACTGCGTGACTTCTGACTCGGCGGACGGCGCGGGCTTTCGATGCTGCCAGTCTGCGTTTCGTGAGTTACTGCCGTGTGGTTGCTTTGTGTCACGCGGGACACAAAGCTCAGGCGGGCTGCGGTGGGTGCAGCGGGATCCAGACCGTGAAGCGCGTGCCGACGCCGGGTTCGGAATCCACTTCGATGCGGCCGCCGTGCTTTTGCACAATGGAGAATGAAAGGGACAGGCCCAGGCCCGTCCCCTGGCCGACGGGTTTGGTCGTGAAGAAGGGCTCGAAGATGCGCCGCTTGACCTCCTCGCTCATGCCGCTGCCCGTGTCTGCGATCTCGATGCGAACCCAGCCATCCTCGGCGCGCGTGGTCAGCGTGATCGTGCCGCGCTCCTTGATGGCATGGGCCGCGTTGACGATCAAGTTCATGAAGACCTGGTTGAGCTGTGCGGCGATGCAGTGCACGGGGGGTAGCACGGCATAGTCCTTGCGAACCTCGGCCTTGTACTTGACCTCGTTCATGACGACGTTGAGCGTCGAGTCCAGCCCGGCGTTGAGGTCGGCGTCCTGCCAATCGGCATGGTCGACGCGTGAAAAGTCCTTGAGGTCCTGCACGATCTTCTTGACCCGCGACAACCCCTCCTCGCTCTCATCGAGCAACTGGGGCAGGTCCTCCTCCACAAAGCTCAGGTCGACGGCGGCATCCACCCTGTCCAGCTCTTCTCGCACATCGCCCGGCAGCGCGTCGGCCGGCGTCTTCTTCAGCAGCGCGAGCAACGCGAAGACGGGTTGGACATAGCCGCGCAGCGAGCCGAGGTTGGAACTGACAAAGCCGATCGGGTTGTTGATTTCGTGGGCGACACCGGCGGCGAGCTGGCCGATGGAGGCCATCTTCTCGGACTGCAGCAGCTGGTTCTGGGCTTCTTCCAGCCGCATGTTGGTCTGCTTCATGCGCTCGTAGTTCAGCTCCAGCTCCTGCTGCACGCGGCGCACCTCGGTGCGGTCCTGGAGCAGCCACCAAGTGCCGGCCTCGGGATCCGCGGGATCGGCGGCATAGGCAATGATCTGCACCCACAGCGGGTTGCCGGCCAGCGTGCACAGCTCGGTCTCGTGCAGCATCGAGCCGCCCTGGGACAGGACCGGCCGGGCCACCCAGGTCAGGGCTTCGTAGTCGGCATCGCTCTTGAAGAGCCGGCGCGTCGGTAGGCCGTGGGGCGCCACGTCACCCAGTTCGAACATCTCGATGAACTTCTTGTTGCCGCGCTGGATCTGTTGGTTGGCGGTCGAGATGATGCCCACCGACGCGTTCTCAAGAAAGGCCTCGAGTTCGTGGTGGGTGCTCAGCAATTCGGCCGTTCGGTCGGCGATCATGTTCTCGAGTTCGTTGCGATGGCGGCGCAGCTCGTCCTCGGCCTGACGTCGTCGCGTGATGTCCTGCAGTGTCTCGATGGCGCCGACGACCTCGCCGTGGGCGTCGAACAGCGGCGCGGCCGTGAAGTAGAGCCAGCGCCCCTCCCGGCCGAAATTGGGGAAGTAGCCCTCGACCTCGTAAGCGTTGGCGATATGCAGCGACGGTTGGCAGTGCCGGCCGTACAAGCGCTCGCGCTCCTGCTCGACATTGCCGTTCAGGATCAGGTCGGCCAGCAGCGGCCTGGCTTCGGGGTAGAAGGCGCGCCAGCTGTCATCGCGGCCCAGCATCTCGGAAGCTTCGCGGCCGGTGAGCTGGGCGCAGGACGCGTTCCAGTGCGTGACGCGGTGGGACTTGTCTATGACGAACGTGGCCACCGGGTTGTTCTCGAGGATCTGGTAGAGCACGCGGCCGATGTCCAGCAGGCTGGTCTGCACGTGGCGGATGTCGCTGAGGTCCTGCCCGGTCAGCACCGCACAGGGTTGGCCGTCGAGCATGACGCGATGCGCTTTGACTTCCAGCACGCGCAGCGAGCCGCTGCCCGTCAGCGCCTCGATCTCGATCGCGGGCAGCTCGCCTTCCTCGGCCAGCGCCCGCTGGCCATAGCGCTGCAACTCATCGGCGAACTCAGGCGCTGCCCAACCGTGCGGCGGCATCTGCTGCAGCGCCTCCAGCCCATAGCCCAGCAAGCGTTCCATCGCCGCGTTGGCGAACAGGATGCGGTCCGATCCATGCACCAGGACCGACGCACTGACGGCCTGCAGCGCGAGGCTGAAGTCGACCGTCAGTGCGGTCACCACTTCACCTCTTCATCCGGGTCCTCCAGGATGAACGAGCCGTCGCTGCCCCATTTCACATGGGTGATGCCCGGTTCGAGCCGCTCCAGGCGGCGCAGCTCCGCCTCTTGGGCGGTGAGCACGCCCATCTGCTGGCGCACCTGGTCAGCCAGGCGCTGGTTCTCCATCGTCAGTTCGCGGATGCGCAACACCTGGCGCACGGCGCTGAGCAGGTCGAAGTCGGCCCAGGGCTTGGAGATGAAACGGGCGATCTCGGCCTCGTTGATGGCCGCCACCAGCGCGTTCAGGTCGGCATAGCCGGACAGGATGATGCGCCCGCAGTCGGGCTGCACCTGACGCAGCTCGCGCAGGAATTCCACGCCGGTCATGCCCGGCATGCGCTGATCGGAGATGGCCAGCGCGAAAGCGCACTCGCGCGCCCGCGCCAGAGCCACGGTCGCGTCGGTGAAGCTTTCGACGTCATAGCGCGCGCCGCCGGTGTCCTTCAGCCCGTTGCGCAGCAGGCGCTGCAGCGCGCTGAGGACGTGAGGCTCGTCATCGACGAGCAGGATGCGTTCGCTCACGTCGCACCTCCTTCAGGCAGCTTCACGAAGACATGCAGCTTCGCACCCTCGCGGCCGGCGAATTCGCGCAGCTGCCTGACGACCCGGGTGTCGAAGACGAAACCTGCCGCCAGCAGCAACGTGCCCTGGGGCGACAACAGGTCGCGAGACAGCACCATGCCCGGCATCACTTCGTGAGGCTGCAGCTCTCGGTCACGCGGCTTCTCGGAGGGCTCGTCCTTGAGCGCCAGCTCGAAGGCCTCGACGACAGCCTTCTCATAGCGCGTGCCGGCGCCACCAAGGATCAGCGAATGCGCCTCGGCCGCCGAATGGCGCTTCAGCGACAGCCGGCCGGACTGCGCGGCGTAGTAGTCGCAGGCCACGCTCACCACCTGTGCACCGAGCGGCACCTCCTCGCCGCTCAGCGCATCGGGGTAGCCCTTGCCGTCGATGCGTTCGTGGTGCGACCGCACCAGGCGTGCCACGCGCTGCAGCCGCCCCAGCGGCAGCAGCGCTGCCTCGCCATTGAGAGGGTAGCGACGGTACAAGGCGAGCTCGTCGCTGGACATGGCCGAGAGTGGCTTGCGCAGCATCGTGTCCGGAAGGCCGATCTTGCCGACCTCATGCAGCAGGCCGGTGATGTAGATGTCCTCCTCCGCCGC
The DNA here is from genome assembly GCF_001425705.1 of Pelomonas sp. Root1217. GTDB lineage: Bacteria > Pseudomonadota > Gammaproteobacteria > Burkholderiales > Burkholderiaceae_C > Pelomonas. The sequence goes on from NZ_LMDC01000001.1 coordinate 1,153,994, forward strand.
TGCGCCCAGGTTGAGCCGCCGCGCCGTGCGGCGAGCCAGGTCGGCCACCTCGCGTGAATAGCCCGCCATGCCACCGCCACGCAGCTCGATCAGACCCGAGAACACGTTGATCGACAGCAGGAAGTTTTCCTGCAACTGCGCGAACGAGGTCTCCAGCATGGCGTTGACCTGTTCCAGCTCGCTGGTCCGCGCCTTGACGCGCGCCGCCAAGTCGGTGTTCAAGGCCTGCAATTCGTCGTTCTGCCTTTGAGTCAGCAGTTGCAGCGCGCGGTTTTCCTTCTCCAGCCGGCGGCGCTCCAGGCCGTCCTGTACGCACATCAGCAGCTCGCGGTCATCCCAGGGCTTGGCGATGTAGCGGTGGATCTGGCCGCGGTTGATGGCTGCGACGGTCGAGCCGATGTCGGCATAACCCGTCAACAGGATGCGCCCGACGGTTGGCCAGCGCTGGTGGACCTGTTCGAGCAGCGCCGCGCCGTCCATCTCCGGCATGCGCATGTCGGACACGACGAGATCGACAGGCTCGGTCTCCAGCATGGCCAGCCCGGCCTTGGCGCTCTCGGCCAGCAACACCCGGTAACCCTGGGGCCGGAACAGTCGCCGCAGCGCACTGAGGATCGACACCTCGTCATCGACGAACAGCACGACCGGAGGGTCGGCAACTTTTGCATCCATCAAATCGCTCCCGCTGGCGGATGCGCCGCGCCATCGCCGTCCGTGGCGAGCGCGCCAGGGACGACCGCCGCTTTATTGGGAGTTTAGGCAGGTCGGCCCGGCGATGCTTGACAAGTTGTTCGCAAAATGTGGCGGCCGTCGCGGTCTCGGCAGGTCAGGCGGGTGCAATCTCCACGGCGACACCGCTGAGCACCGCATTGCCGCTCAAAGGGTCCCGTGCCGTGTCGTCCAACAGTTCGTTCATGTTGACGCCCGGCCGCTCGCGCGCCACGCCAAGCTGCACGCCGTCCAGGTCATGCCCCCAGCCATGCGGCAGGCTCACCACGCCGGGGCTCATGTCGGCGCTGCGCTCAACGCGCGCGATCAGCTCACCGACCGCGCTCTTGATCCGGGCAAACTCGGCCAGGCCCAGGCGATCCGCGTCACCCGGGTTGACCAGCAGCGTGCAGCGGTCCGGCCCCTTGGCCAGCACCGGCAGGTTGTGCATCCAGCTGTTGCCCGAGCGCGTGTCGCGCCGGCCGATGAGGCTGAACTCGGGCGCTGCCTCGGTCTTCACTTCCGCCAGGTCCGCCAGCACCGACGGCGGCGCGAGTTCGATCCTGCCGCTGGGCGTGCGCAGGATCTCGGGGATGCGGGCGGTCAGCGCACCGAGGTCGATGCCACCGCCTTCGACGGTGCTTGCCGCCTTGACCTTGGCCAGGTTGATGCCATCGGGCTTGCGGCCGAACTGATCGCCATAGGGGCCGACGCGCAGCTGCAGGTCGATGAGGCGCTCGGGGCCGCGCCACGGCTGCAGCGCGGCCAGCACGGCGGGCGTGTTGTCGCCGGCAAAGCGCTTCACGTCGGCCTCGATGGCCTCGTCGTCGAGCTGGGCCACGTCGACATCCAGACCGCGGCCCTCGAGCAGAGCGCACAGGCGCAGGATGGTCTGCCACTCCTGCGGCGTGCCGGGCGCGGCGTCGAACACCGGGCCGGAGAAGCGCGCATGGTTGCGGTGGCTCAGCTGCGGGAAGGCGACGTCGTAGTGCAGGTCCTCCAGCGGCGACAGCCCCGGCAGGATGACGTCGGCATGGCGGCTGGTCTCGTTGACATAGATGTCCATGCTGAGCATGAAGTCCAGCTTGTCCAGCGCCTTGGCGATGCGCGGGCCGCCGGGGGCCGACAGCACCGGGTTGCTGGCGATGCTGATGAGGGCCTTGATCTGGCCCGCGCCGGCGGTCTCCATCTCCTCGGCCATCACGGTGATCGGCAGTTCGCCGAACACCTCGGGCGCGCCGGACACGCGGCTGTGGCGCCGGCCGGTCGTGATGCCCTTGCCGCTGCCAGGCTTGCCCTGGGTGTTGGGCGCGAAGGCGGCGGCCTTGGCGAACATCGCGCCGCCCTCGCGGTCGAGGTTGCCGGTCAGCGCGTTGATGAGGTCGACCAGCCAGGAGTTGACCGTGCCGAAGCGCGTCGTGCAGGTGCCGATACGGCCATAGACGGCGGCGCGCGGCGCGCTGGCGATCTCGCGGGCAATGCGACGCTGGACCTCGGCCGGGATGCCGCAGCCGGCGGCCGTGACTTCGGGTCCGAAGGGCAGCACGGCGGCGCGGGCTTCTTCCAGGCCGTTGACGTGGTCGGCCAGGCGGCCGAGCTTGACGAGGTTCTCGTCGAACAGCGTGTGGGCGATGCCAGCCAGCAGCAGCGCGTCGCCGCCCGGGCGGATGGCCAGATGCTCGTCGGCTGCCGCCGCCGTCTCGCTGCGGCGCGGGTCCACCACGACGATGCGGCCACCGCGTGCGCGCATCGCCTTGGCCTTGCCGCGGTAGTCGGGCACCGTCCACAGGCTGCCGTTGCTGATCATCGGGTTGCCGCCCAGGATGAGCAGGTAGTCGCAGCGCTCGATGTCGGGCAGCGGGATGGACAGCCAGTGGCCGAACATCAGGCCGGCGCTGAGCTGCTTGGGCATCTGGTCCAGTGTCGATGCGCTGAAGGCGTTGCGGGTGCCCAGGGCGCGCACGAGGCGTGGCGTGTAGGCCAGCAGGCTCACCTTGTGCGCGGCCGGGTTGCCGATGGTCAGGGCCACCGAGTCGGGGCCATGCGCACGCCAGATGGGCAGCAGGCGCTTCTCGATCTCGGCAAAGGCCTCGTCCCAGCTGGCCGGCACGAACTTGCCGTCGCGCTTGATCAGCGGCGTGTGCAGGCGGTCGGGGTCCTCGTGCAGGTCCTTCAGGCTGACGCCCTTGGGGCAGAGGTAGCCATGGCTGAAGACGTCGTTGTCGGCGCCGCGGATGCTGATGACCTTGGCGCCCTCGGTCTTCACTTCCAGGCCGCAGCAGGCCTCGCACAGCGGGCAGATGCGGTAATGGCTTTCGGGCATGGCACGTCTCCTGATCGATCTTTCGAACGATTGTGCGGCGCTGAGCAGAGGTCGCGCGTCAACCGGGCGACATGACCCGAGAGGTCATTGACTTCGCTTCACGACACCGGCCAGACGATCTTGCACCCGTCACTGCACCGCAGTGTCCAGACGCCGGCGTCGACCCCGGCCCGCAGTTCCCGGATGTCCGGGTGCCCGCATGATCGCGGGGTGTCTATGGCGGTGACGCCGACCCAGACGTCACGGCCGCTGGCCTTGGCGACGTACAGGCATTGGTCGGCCAGTGCCACGGTGTCGTTCCAGTCCGCCGGCGCCGCGCCCTGGGCATCCGGTTGCAGGGGGTGGCAGGCGTAGCCGATGGAGCAGGTCTTGCGCAGCACCTGGCCGTCGTCCAGCACGAAGTTGTGGGCGGCGATGCTGGCGCGCAGCCGCTCGGCCAGCACGTGGATCTCGCCAGCGTTGGCCTGGCGGGCGAAGACGAGGAACTCCTCGCCACCCCAGCGCACGAGGGTGTCGGACTCGCGCAGCTGCCGTTGCAGCACGGTGGCGCATTGCCTGAGCACCGCGTCGCCGGCCGCGTGGCCGTGCACGTCGTTGACGGCCTTGAAGTGGTCGACGTCGATCATCATGAAGACGACGTCGGCGTTGGCCGGTGCGTCACCCGCGTTGGCGCGCAGGCGCCGTGCCTGCGCCAGGTCATCCTGCACGCTGCTGACGAGGTGGCGGCGGTTGCGCAGGCCGGTCAGGGGGTCCGAGAACGCCATGTCGCGCATCGCCTGGTAGGCCCGCTTGACGTGATGGCGGCTGACGGCCGCGACGACGGCCGCCGCCAGCCCGGCCACGGCGGCCAGGGCCAGCAGCCAGTGGAAGCGTTGCTGATACTGCTGCTCATGCTCCAGCGCTTGGATCTGACGCTGGCGCTTGTCGGCCTCATAGGCGGCCTGCGCCTGGGCGATGCGCTTGTGGTCGGCGGCCTTGCGCACCTCGTCGCTCAGGCGCTTGAACTGCATCGCCGCCTCGAAGGCTTGCGGGTAGTCGTGGGCGAAGGCCAGCTCCTCGGCCAGCAGGCCCTGGACGTCAGCCGCGTTGGCGGCCATGCCGGGTGTGGCGGTGAAGACGGCGATGGCCTTGCGTATCCAATCGAGGCCGCCGGGCCGCCCCAGCCGGTTCAGGGCAATGCCCTTGTTGACCCAGCAAATCCACAGCGACTCCTTATCACCGCTGCGCTCCACCAGGGGCATGGCCTCCTCGGCATAGCTCAGCGCGGCGCGGTAGTCCTTCTTCTGCAGGGCGACGTCGGCCAGGTTGGTCGCTGCGACGGCGAGGTTGTAGTTCCTCAATTCGTCCCGCGCGGTGGCCCGGGCCTTGAGCAGCGCTTCATGCTGTTCGTCGGGGCGCCCGAGCAGGCCGAGAAAATAACCCTTGCGCAGGTAGTAGCTGGACAGGGCGGAGCGATCCCCTGCGGCCTCCGAGACGTCGATGGCCCGTTGCACCGTGCGCAACGCTTCGTCGACGCGACCGGAACGCGAATGCACGAGGGCCATGTAAGTCAGCGCCTGCGCGAACTCGTAGACGGCGTCGTGGCGCTCATCGAGGATGCGCAAGGCCTGCGTCAACAGCTCCGTGGCCTCGGGCAGCCGGCCGACGCCAAACGTGGCGATGCCGGCAAGCCGCCAGATGTCCGCCGCGATCAGTCGCGCGTCGGCATTCGCTGCGTCCCTCGCCAGCGCTGGCAGCTTGGGCGCGATGCTCTGGTAGCGCTTGAGCACGTCGTCGTGGCGGTGCGCATCCACCAGCGCCATCATCTCCAACCGGTCGAAATGCAGCCGTTCCTGCTCGTCGCGAGCTTCCCGCCGGCCGATGCCGGCTTGGGCGACGGCCTCCTCCGTCCGGTCCAGGCGGTCCAGGTCGCGCACCAGGCGCGTACGCAGCCAGCGGCGATCCTCGGGCGCCAACCCGGCTGCTGCGAGCGCCTGCTGGGCCCATGCGATTGAAGCGACGGGCCGCCGGCGGTCGTCCGAGGCGATCCTGGCCTTCAGCTCGGCGATGTCCAGGGCGGGAGTCTGGGCGCCGGGCGCGGAGGCCGCACTTGCCGCCGCAGCCGCCTGAGCCCGGCCGGCGACCGGCATGCCGAAGGCTGCGCAGCCGGCCAACAGGGCGGCCGCCAGCCGCGCAGCGGGTCGCATGGCAGTCCTTCCGATGCGAGACCGGTCCGTTCGAATATATCTTTGCGCCATAGCCCGCGAATGCGCACCCTCGATGCCGGGGCGGCTCCGCTGGCCAAGTCTATGGCGGTCTCCGCTGCCGCGCACCGCTGCCGTTGCCTTTGGAAAAACGGATGCGTGCAGCTTTCCTCGCTCGGGGTGCTCCTGAGCTACCAGTTGCCGATGCTCGGGTTCACATAGCTGAACTCGTTGGGCACGCCGGCATCGAAGTTGGTGTACGAGAAGGACATGCTCATCTCCAGCGATGACACCTGGTGCCACCAGCCCAGCGGCAGGAAGAGGGTGTCGCCCGGCTCCAGCACCGTCTCCAGCACGACGGCCTCGCGCAGCCGCGGGTAGCGGGCGTAGTCGGGGGCATCCAGGTCGATGGGGCTGTAGACGCCCATGCGGTTGTAGAGCGCCGGCGTCTGCAACGGCGACACGAAGCGCCAGCGTTTGCGGCCGACCACCTGGGTGTGGAAGAGCATCAGCGTGTCGTGATGCAGCGGCGTGCGCGTGCCCGCCGGGCCGAACCAGAAGGAGGCGGCCGTGTGCAGCAGCGCCGGATCGCAGATGGGCGGCATGCGGCCGATGTCCTGCAGCAGCGGCATGAACTCGGGCCGGCGCAGCATCTCGTCGTTGGCCGTCAGGTAATGGTCGTTGGTGGCGCCGCCGCTGACGACGAGATCGACGAACTGCGACACCTTCATGCGCTGTCGCAGCTTTTCCTTGTTCTGCTCGAACAGGGTGTCGGTGTTGCGGCCCATCTGCACGTCGACCTCCAGATGGCCGAAGCGCTCGCTGAGGTCGGCCGGTGACCAACGGCGCATGGCCGGCCAGTCCTCGGCGATGTCCGTCAGCACGACGGGCCGACAGCCGTAGACATAGCGTGCCAGAAACTCCTCGCGGCCCACGCCGCGGCGCTTCTCGACAACCGCGTAATTGGGGTCCTGCTGCCAGACTTTCTGCAGATTGCCGCAGACCGACTCCAGCTTGCGCAGCATCTGTTGGTGGCGGCGAGCGGCGATGAAGACCGGGTCCTGATCGATCTGTCCGATGGCGGCGGCGCTGGTTTCCGTGTCCTGGCCGGCGGTGACCATGGTGTCCAGCATGGAGGCCGGCGCGCAGTCCCAGAGCCTGTTCTCGGCCAGCCATAGCAGCCAGTCGGGCGTCAGGTCGAGCAGGGCGGCCGGGCGAGGCCGGGGCGGTGGCTTGATCGGGGATAGCGTCATGGCGGCAATGGGAAAAGCTGGCCAGCGAGCGGCATTGTGGGGCCGTTGAAACTGCAATGGCCGGGCAGGTTAGGGGACCGCCCGCGCTGTCCTCGCGATGCGCCGCCACGCACTGTCCGCTGCCGGATTCATGGCTTCAACCAGCGCTGCAGTTGTTCCAGCACGGCGGCGTCGGTCTGCAGACCCAGATGGCCCAGACCGGTGAAGAGGGCGGTGTCGGCGAAGGCGAGCCGGCGCGCTGGCGAGCGGTGCTGGCCCAGCGCACTGGCCACCGGCACCAGGCCATCGCCGAGCCATCGAGCGGGTGAGCCACTGGCGGATTTGGACGTGGTAGCCGCCACGGCGTAGCAGGCCACGCCCTCGGGCAGCGGTAGCACGCTGGCCTTGCCGGCATCGGCCTCGAGCAGGCTGGCATGGCGCAGGTCGCGGATACCGGCGCTGCGCCGCGCGGCCAGCAGGGACAGCGGACGCGAGTAGGCGCTGATGTTGAGCAATTGCTGCACCTGCTGGCCGCCGCGTTCCAGCGGCGCGCCCTGATGCGGCGTACCGAGCGTGACGAGGGTTTGCAGCCGCTTGGGCCAGCGCCGCCGCCCGGCCTGGGCAATGGCGCTGCGCGCCACCAGGCCGCCCATGCTGTGGCCGAGCAGCGTCAGCGGGCCGGGTACGTCGTCCAGCAGCTTGGACAGCTCGGCGCCATTGCGCCAGATGGGTCGGCCGCTGTTGTAGCGCAGGCCCAGTGGCTGGTAGCCGAGTGCCGCGAGCGCGGTCGGGAAGTCGGCACCGTCGCGCCGCCACTGCGTTTCGTTCATGCACAGGCCGTGCAGCATGACGATGGCTGGTCCCGTTGCGTCGTCCACCAGCGGGCGCAGGCTCATCGTCGTGACCAGCGGGTTGGCCGTGTCTTCGAGGTAGTCGCCCAGCACGCCGTTCAACGCGGCCTGCACGGCGTTCGCGCGGTCGGCCTCGGCCTGGCCGAGCAGCGGTGTCAAGGCGCCGAGGGCCAGGTCCAAGCCGCCGCCCACCAGCTTCGTCACGCCGCGAACGCTGCGGTAGACGAGGCCGGTGATGCCGGAGGTGCGCTCGCGTTTTTTCGTCAGTGGCAGCCGGGAGATTTCGGCATGCATGGCCTCGACGAGGTTGGTGACGCCGGTGGTGGCGTCAACGGCGAGGCGGCTGGCGCCGCGGAGCTGCTGGGGGCTGGGCATGAGTGGATCATGCCGCTGTTGTTGTGTTTGGAGGCTTTTGCGTAGAGCCTGTCTGCTCGGTGCATTGCCGGGAGTCCCGCCCGGCAGCGGGGTAACTTTCTTCTGCGGGGCCAGAAGAAAGTCACCAAAGAAGAGGCCCTGAACCGCANTCGGTGCATTGCCGGGAGTCCCGCCCGGCAGCGGGGTAACTTTCTTCTGCGGGGCCAGAAGAAAGTCACCAAAGAAGAGGCCCTGAACCGCACACCAGCACCACGTGCACGAGCTGCGCCGTGCAACAGCCGCTCGGTGAGTGGGACGAAGCGAACCGCTGCGCTCTCGCGTCTGACTTGTCGCCTGCGCCATCCATCGGAGCTTCAGCCCGTTCGACGCGCGGCTGCACGCCGGGCTCACCAGGAAACCAAATACAGCGTCGCTCGGGCGACGCGATCATTGCGCAGCATTACCGAGGCGTCGCCCCAGCGACGCGGTATTCCCTGATGAGTTCGGCGTGCAGCCGACGTTAAGCGGCTTGAAGGGGCGATCAATGGTGCTCTTCACAGGGACAGCAGCGAGAGCGAAGCGGGTCGCGTCTGCCCTAAATGGAAGTGGAGGTTTTCGCGCGCCGCTCCCGGCGGCGCCGCGATCGTGTGCGGTTCAGGGCCTCTTCTTTGGTGACTTTCTTCTGGCCCCGCAGAAGAAAGTTACCCGGCCGCCGGGACGGACTCCCGGCAATGCAGCGATGAAGCACATGCTCCGCCAAAGCAACCCACGCGAGTAGCGAGCCCATGAAACTCGACCCCCGCCCCCTCGCACTGCTGGCAGCAATCATGCTTCTAGCCCNGCGGCGCCGCGATCGTGTGCGGTTCAGGGCCTCTTCTTTGGTGACTTTCTTCTGGCCCCGCAGAAGAAAGTTACCCGGCCGCCGGGACGGACTCCCGGCAATGCAGCGAGCAGACGCGCCCTACGAAAAGCAACCCGCCAATCCACCAACCCTCACATCTGCCTAAACAGATGCGCACAGCTCTCCGCAACCAACAGCATCTCCGAGCCATGCTTCAACTTGATCTGCATGCGCCCCCGAAAGTCCCGGCTGACGGTGGCAATCGAGTTCACATTGACCAGCGTCGAGCGGTGGATCTGCCAGAACTGCTGCGGGTCGAGCTCGTCGATGAGCTCCTTCAGCGGCTTGCGGATCAGCGCCTCACCGTCTTTCAATCCCAGCCGCGTGTACTTGTTGTCGCTCTGGAAGAACATGACTTCGTCGACCGTGATGAGGCGCAGCGTCTGGCCCACCGAGGCATTGATCCAGCGCAGCGGCGCCCGTGTGGCGGACGGCATGGCCGCCGGGCGGGCCACGAGCTCGTCCAGCACATTGCCCAACGGCGCCGGTGCCTGGCCCAGCCGCGCCTTCAGCCGCGTGATGGCGGTGAACAGACGCGCGCCGGCGAGCGGCTTGAGCAGATAGTCGACAGCGCCCTGGTCAAAGGCGGCGATGGCGTACTGGTCGTAGGCGGTCACGAAGACGACATGGGCGCGGCCATTGACCTGGCGGGCCACTTCGATGCCGGTGGCGCCAGGCATCTCGATGTCCAGGAAGAGGATGTCGGGCTGGTGCCGGTCCAGCAGGCGCAGCGCCTCCAGGCCGTCGGCCGCTTCGCCAACGATGCTGAGTTCAGGCCACAGCTTGCCCAACTGCTCGACAAGCTCGCCGCGCAGCGCGGCTTCGTCTTCTGCAACGACCGCAGTGGGAGCGAAGAGACTCATGCAGGTAGATCCAGAATGAATTCGGTGCGGCCGTTGCCGCTCGTGCAGACAAGTTTCGCGCCGAGCACGGCCAGGCGCTCGCGCAGTGACGCGAGGTCGGCGTCATCGCTGCACAGGCCCTCCTGATCGAAGCCCAGCGTGATGCTGCCATCGACGCTGAGCCAGCAGCGGCCCGGGTGGCCCAACCGCACCGCGCGCTGCACCAGGGGCAGCAGCAGCATCGGTGGCAGCTGGGTCGCGCCGCGCGGGCCGAGCTCGCAGTCGAAGGCGGGTGGGTTGCCGTTGAGATCGCGCAGCAGGTCAAGGTAGCTGGCGATCAGCTCGGCCTCGCTGCCCAGCGTGGCGCCGGCATCGCGAAGCCGCGGCAGGGCCACACGCAGATGGCGGATCAGCCGCTCCAGCCGTGCGCTGGCAGTCGGGTCCTCGCGGCCATAGGCCTGCTCGACAGAGACGAGGGCGTCGAACAGCAAGGCCGGGTCGACCTGGGCCTGCAGGGCGGCCAGGCGCGAGGCCAACGCGTGGCGACGCAACTGGCTGTGCTCGCGCAACAGGTCCTGCGCCGCCTGGTCCTGGCGGCGGCGCAGCGTGCGGAACTCCAGCACGCCGACGATCATCAGTGCCGGCATGAAGACCCACAGCGTGTCGCCGATGACGGCGTTGACGCGGAACATCGTGCACTTGATCTTGCCGTGCGTCTGCGCATAGATGTCGCACAGCGACGGCCAGGGCAGGGCGGCGGCCAGCGGGTAGATGACGGCCATGGCCAGCACCGAGCCCAGCAAGGTGGCCGCCACGAGGCGCTGGCGGCGTGCTGGATGGATGGGGCTGCTGCGTGCGGCCGGCAGCCAGCACAGCAGCAACACGGCGCAGCTGATCAGGGGCAGGCTGAGCTGGCGGGCCAGCACCTGGGGCAACTGGTCGCCGACGCGCAGCTCCAGCAGCGAGGTCAGGTCGATGGCGCCGAACAACAGGGCCGCGGAGACGAAGACCACGGCTTCGTTCAGGCGTAGCGAACGCCAGGACTGCAGCACGTGACGGAGTGCGTTCATGCCAGGGCCTCCGCTGGCAGGTGCACGCGGGCAACGACGCCGCGCGGCTGGGCGGCCTCCAGCGCCAGCGTGGCTGCGTCGCCAAAGCGCGCCGCAAGCCGTGCGCGCGTGTTGGCCAGGCCCACACCGGCACCGCCACTGGCCGTGCCGAAGCCCTGGCCGTTGTCGGCCACTTCGACGGTCAGGCCGCCGTCGGCCGCGTGTGCCGCACGGATCTCGATGCGCCCGCCCTCGGGCAGCGGCGAGAGGCCGTGCTTGATGGCGTTCTCCACCAGCGTCGGCAGCACCAGCGTCGGCAGGCGGGCCGCCAGCAGTTCGTTTGGCGCGCTGATGTCGAAGGACAGGCGCTCGCCCATGCGCATCTGCAGGATGGCGAGGTAGTGGCGCACCAGCTCCAGCTCTTCGGCCAGCGTGGACTCATGCCGGCGCATGCCGGGCAGGGCGGCGCGCAGATAGGCGATCAGGGCCACCAGCATGTTGCGGCCTCGCTCGGGCTGGGTCTCGTACAGGCGCTTGACGTTGGCCAGCGTGTTGAACAGGAAGTGGGGCTCGATCTGGGCGTTCAGCGCCGACAGCTGGGCCTCGGTCTGCTGGGTCTTGAGCGCCTCGCGCTCGCGGAACAGCTGGGTCAGCTCGTCGCGGCCCTGGCGCTGGGCCCGGCTGACGAGCAGCAGCGCATAGGCGATGCCGCCGAGCAGGGCCCACAGCAAGATGGTGGACATGACCCAGGCGGGCTTGACCTTGTTGCCGGGATCGCCCATCGACGAGACCACATAGCGCAGCCATGTGCCAAGGGCCGCGCCGAAACCAACGGCGCCGGCCTGCACCGTCAGCGCGGCCGGCAGCTTCCAGCGCCGGCCGGCCAGCAGTGCTTCGGCCAGGGCCACCATCAGCAGCAGGGAGATGCCGGTCAGCAGGCATTGGCGGCTGAAGCGGACCAGATCGAAGAGGGCTTCGTCCAGGCCGCCGTCGCCCTCGCCGAACCAGGTCAGTGCACGTGAGATGGCGTAGAACAGGCAGAAGTAGTAGACGCCCGCCAGCATGCGCAGATTGCAGACGCGGCGAAAGGCTTGCAGCGGGCTGAGGTCCTCCATTGGGGCGATTCTCGGCGGGCCACCGCCGCCCGGGGGGGGGATGCGACGAACTGCCCTCAGGCGCTGCCGGCCGCGGCAATCAGCGCCTTGAGTTCCCGCTCCGATGCCGACGGATCGCCGAGGTTCACTTCGATGAGGCGGCGCAGATGAGTGATGGATTCAATGTCGATGCTGCGGCACTGCACGCCGGCATGGCTGCCTTCGACATGGGCCAGCTCGCCGGCCATCGAGATGACGATGTCACCCGGCGCGTCAGTGCCTTTGCTTTCGCCCAAAGGCAGCTTGACGAGGCAGGGCATGCCGACCTGGGGCGGATGCCCAGCCGGCAGCTGCAGCAGCACGCCTTTGAGGGAGATGTCCAGCACCTGGCAAAGCAGATGCTCCTGGGTCGTGATCAGCTCCGCGCCGGAGGCGAAGGCGACGCGGGTAAATTGGCGGCGTTCGGTGCTGATGATGGTCTCCCTGATCGGGCGAGCCCGGGCGAATGGGTTGCGCTGATCCTAGACGAAAGGTTCCAGCGCAACGCCGCTGCTGAAGACGGTGCTGTGCTCCACGGCCTGCTGCAGCCGCTCTGGCGCCAGCGAGGCCAGGCCCATGGCTTCGAGCATGAACCAGGCGGCGCGCAGCAGGGCGACGATCTCGTCGCGCGTGCCGTCGACCTCGACCGGCGAGTCATCCCAGCCGCGCTCCTGCTGGGCCTGGCGCGGCGCGACCACGGCGGGCCGGTGCGCCCGCGCAATGCGGGCCAGCAGCTCGCGGGTGTCGACCGTTGCACTGGGGGCATCAATGAGCCGGACCAGATCGCCGAGCTGCTGCTCGGCCGCGGCGGCCAGCAGGCGTGCGGCCTGGTCGGCTCCGCCCGCCAGATAGAGGCCGGCGGCGAGGTCGGCGTATTCGAGGGCGGCAGACAGCCGCTGGAGGTCGGGGTTGGACGACATGATCGTCGAGTCTAGGTTGTGTGCAGGGGCAACGGGCGGCCAAACTTCACGCTGCTTTGTTTATGCTGCCCCCTCCAATGAGGGCCTCAAGGAGAGCTGAAGTGATCGATCGTCGCCAGCATCTGCAACACCTCGCCGCCCTGGCATCCGCCACGGCCCTGCCTGCTTTTGCCGCGGACGACAAGGACAGCACCTATGACGAGGAGTCCGTCCTGAAGGCTGCAACCGATTTCTTCGGCCAGACGACGGAAGGCCTTGCCAAGGTCATCGAGAAGGCCTTCAAGGAGCAGGGGCGGCCCAATGCCTACATCAAGGGCGAGGAAGCCGGCGCGGCCATCACCGTGGGCCTGCGCTATGGCGACGGTGAGTTGCTGATGAAGGGCGGCGGCGCGTCCAGGGTCTACTGGGCCGGCCCGTCCATCGGCTTCGACCTGGGCGCCAACGCGTCCAAGGTCTTCACGCTGGTCTACAAGCTGCCCAAGGTGAGCGCGATCTACCAGCGCTTCCCGGGCGTGGATGGCAGCCTCTACTACATCGGTGGCGCCGGCATCAATTACCAGCGCCTGAACGGCATCACGCTGGCGCCCATCCGCCTGGGCGTGGGCCTGCGCGCCGGGGCCAGCGTCGGCTACATCCATTACCGTCGCGAGAAGAGCATCAATCCGTTCTGAAGCGAAGCCGACGGCTAAAACGCCGTGCCATGCGGGCCGTCAAAGCGCCTTGCAATTGCCGCAGGCAAGCTCGCTTTCCCAGTTCTACCGCCTGTGCGACAAGGCGTAGACTGTAAATTCATCCAGTATTCGAGGTCCATCTTGAGCAGCACCACCGACCTGCCCGTGCAGGACATTTCCAGCGAAGTCCTGATCGAGAAGTACGCCAAGGGCGGCGAGCAGACGCCCGACGAACTGCGTGAGCGCGTCGCCCGGGCCCTGGCCCAGGCCGAGAAGCCGGCCGATCGCGTGCGCTGGGCGGCCGCTTTCCTCGATGCGCAAAAGCGCGGCTTCGTGCCCGCCGGCCGCATCATGTCCGCAGCCGGCACGGAGTTGTCCGCCACGCTGATCAACTGCTTCGTGCAGCCCGTCGGCGACTCCATCGCCACGCCCGAGGACGGCGTGCCGGGTATCTATACCGCGTTGACCGAAGCCGCCGAGACCATGCGCCGCGGCGGCGGCGTCGGCTACGACTTCAGCCGCATTCGCCCGATGGGTGCCTGGGTGGGCTCAACGCGCAGCCATGCCTCCGGCCCCATCAGCTACATGCGCGTGTTCGACCGCAGCTGCGAGACGGTGGAGAGCGCCGGCAGCCGCCGCGGCGCGCAGATGGGCGTGCTGCGCTGCGACCACCCCGACATCGAGGCCTTCATCCACGCCAAGGACCAGGGTGACCTGCGCAACTTCAACATCTCCATCGGCGTGACCGACGCCTTCATGGAGGCCGTGCAGTCCGACGGCACGGTGGAGCTGGCGCACAAGGCGCAACCCAGCGCCGAGCAGATCGAGGCCGGCGCCTACCAGCGCGGTGACGGCCAATGGGTCTACCGCAAGGTGCGCGCCCGCGAGCTGTGGGACCAGGTCATGCGCTCCACCTACGACCACGCCGAGCCGGGCGTGCTCTTCCTGGACCGCATCAACGCCGACAACAACCTGCATTACTGCGAGACGATTGCGGCGACCAACCCGTGCGTGACGGGCGATACGCGGCTGGCGACCCAGCACGGCCTTGTGCCCATCGCCTGGCTGCAAGCCAATGGCGCGGCGTTGGATTGCACGGTGGACCGGCGCGCCCTTGGCGCCGAAGAACGCGGCACCGTGGTTCGCCCCGCCGTACCCGCCTTCCTGAGCGCCGGCCAGGCCGAGGTCTTCAAGGTCACGACAGCGGAAGGCTATGAGATCAAGGCAACGGCCTGGCACGAGTTCTACACAGCACGCGGCAAGCTCAAGCTGTCCGAGTTGAAGCCGGGCGACGAGCTGTGGGTGCAGTCCGGCAAGGGCCAGTTCGGTGCCCAGGGTAGCGAGGCACTTGGCACGTTGCTCGGCTTGATCACCGGCGACGGCCATTTCACCAATCGCGGCAAGGGCGAGCAGGCCGCAGTCGTCAACCTGTGGAACGAAGAGCGCCAGCTTGCCGACGGCATCGCCGGCTTCGTCAACACCTTGATTGCTGGCATCGCCCAGGCACCGCGTGAGTACCACGTCAAGCCGGTCGCCATTGCCGAACGCAATCTGGTGATGATTCGCTCCATCATGCTGGCCCGCGTGCTGGACGGCTATGGCTTCAACGCGAAGACCAAGCTGGCCGTGCCCGAGGTCGTCTGGCAGGGCAGCGAGGACTGCATGCGCGGTTATCTGCGCGCGCTGTTCCAGACCGACGGCACGGTCAATGTGTCTTCGTTCAGCCAGAGCTGCTCGGTGCGGCTGTCGTCCATTCATCGGCGCCTGCTGCAGGACGTGCAGGTGCTGCTCGCCAACTTCGGCGTGTTCTCGCGCATTCACGAGCGGCGCCAAGGCGGCGCGCGCAGCCTGCCGGATGGCCACGGTGGCCGACGCGACTATCTCTGCCAGACGCTGCATGAGCTGATCGTCGATGGCGAGTCGCGCGAAGTCTTCATGCGCGAAGTCGGCTTCCTGCTACCAACCAAGCGAGAGAAGTACGAGGCCTGGGTTGAAGGCAAGGCGCTGCTGAAGACCCAGCGCTTCGCCGCGAAGATCACATCCATCGAGGCTGCCGGCATCGAGCCCGTCTACGACACGACGCAAGCCGACGGCAACACGGTCATCTTCAATGGCCTGGTGACCGGGCAATGCGCTGAACAACCGCTTCCGCCCTACGGCTGCTGCTGCCTCGGTTCCATCGACCTGACGCGCTTTGTGCGCG
Source organism: Pelomonas sp. Root1217 (assembly GCF_001425705.1). Classification (GTDB taxonomy): domain Bacteria; phylum Pseudomonadota; class Gammaproteobacteria; order Burkholderiales; family Burkholderiaceae_C; genus Pelomonas. Next base: position 1,169,364 of record NZ_LMDC01000001.1, read on the forward strand.
ACCCGTTCAGCGCCAAGCCGGTGTTCGACGAGGCCGGCTTTGCCGAGGTCGTCGCCGTGGCCACGCGCATGCTGGACAACGTGCTCGACGTGACGCCGTGGCCGCTGCCCGCGCAGGCACAGGAGGCGTCCAACAAGCGCCGCGTGGGCCTGGGCTTCACGGGCCTGGGCGATGCCCTTGTCATGCTCAACCTGCGCTATGACACGCAGGAGGCGCGCGACATGGCCAGCCATATCAGCGAGGTCATGCGCGACGCGGCCTACTCGGCCTCCAGCGACATCGCTGCCGAGCGTGGCAGCTTCCCGCTGTTCAATGCCGATCTCTATCTCTCCGGCGGCAGCTTCGCGTCGCGCCTGCCGCAGGGGCTGAAGGACAAGATCCGTTCGCAAGGGCTGCGCAACTCCCATTTGCTGTCCATTGCTCCCACCGGCACCATCAGCCTGGCCTTTGCCGACAACGCCAGCAACGGCATCGAGCCGGCGTTCTCGTGGACCTACACACGCAAGAAGCGCCTGCCGCAGACCGAGGGTGGTGGCTTCAAAGAGTATGCCGTCGAGGACCACGCCTGGCGCCTGTACCGCCACCTGTTCGGCGCCGACGCGCCACTGAGCGACGCCTTCGTCACTGCGCTCGAACTGAGCGCGGCCGACCATGCCTCCATGGTTGCGGCCGTCGCCCCGTACATCGACACGTCGATCAGCAAGACGGTCAATGTGCCGGCCGACTATCCCTATGAGGACTTCCAGAATCTCTACATCCAGGCCTGGCAGACCAAGCTGAAGGGTCTGGCCACGTATCGGCCCAACAGCGTGCTCGGTTCGGTGCTGTCGGTCACGCCGGAGGTCAAGCAACCGGAGCCATTGCGAGCCGACGTGGGCGGCGCCAACCAGCGCCTGCGCGTCGAGCGCCTGCCCAATGCCGTCGTCGCTTCGCTGCGCTGGCCCAGCCGCCCCGACATGCCCGGCGGCAACCCGGCCTGGAGCTATCTGATCCAGCATCCACACGGTGACTTCGCCCTCTTCATCGGCGAGCTGCCGCTGGAGGGGCCAGACGCCGGCCTGTTCGGGCGCAACCTGCCCTTCGAGGTGTGGGTCAACGGTGCCGAGCAGCCGCGTGGCCTGTCGGCCCTGGCCAAGACCCTCTCCATGGACCTGCGCACCAACGACGCGGCCTGGCTGCGCCTGAAGCTCGACGCGCTGGCCACTGTCGCCGAAGAGCGCGCCTTCGAAATGCCCATGCCGCCCAGCGGCGAGAAGCGCCTCTTCCCCGGCGTCGTCGCAGCGACCGCCGCCGTCATCCGCTGGCGCTGCGAGCAGCTCGGCGCGCTGGCCGAAGGCGGCGCCACGCCGGTGGTGGACGCCATGTTCAGCCGCAACGAGCCGCGCACCGGTGTGTCCGGCACGCTGGCCTGGGCCGTGGACGTGGACAACCCGGCCACCAACGAGCAGTTCACGCTGACGCTGAAGGAAGTGGTGTTGCCCACGCCCGAGGGCGGCAGCGTCATGCGGCCTTGCGCGATGGGCTTCTCGGGCAACTATCCCAAGGCCCTGGACGGCCTGGCCCGCCTGCTGTCGCTGGACATGCGCGTGATGGACCCTGGCTGGATCGCGATGAAGCTGCGCAAGCTGCTGAACGTCGGCGAGCCGCTGGGCCACTTCATGGCCCCGGTGCCGTCACTGAACGGCGAGCGTCGCCAGCAGGTCTGGCCGTCGACGGTGGCCTATGTGGCCCGCCTCGTCATCCACCGCTACGCCATGCTCGGCATCCTCGACGAAGCCGGCCAGCCACTGACCGACATGGGCCTGTTGCAGACGCCCGCTCCGAAGCTCGCCGCGGCGGCCGGCTCGCTGCAGGTCCAGGCCGGCAAGCCCTGCCCGGAATGCGGCAACGCGACCATGATCCACAAGGATGGTTGCGATTTCTGCACGGCTTGTGGGTATGTGGGGCAGTGCGGGTGAGGGTACGAGGGTACGCGCTGGACCAATTTATGAAAGCACGACGCATGACGCGAAAGTGCTTTTCCAGGAGGCTGAGGGCGAGCAACTAGCCAAACTGTGAAAGTTGCTCTGCGGCCAACTCGAACTTACACATTTTCGGGTCAGGTACACCCTGCAAACCCATGGACGAAAGCCCTCTGTTCTTCTTCTTCTGCGACGCCAATTCGGCGGTTTATGACACCCATCTGCTCGTGAAGCGAGGCGGGCTTCAGGTCGTGCGCCTGCTTCGCGAGTTGCGGGGGCAGATTGCCTTGCCGGATGTATCTCAGACGGAATATCTGTCCAACTATGCGAAGGGGGCAGTAAAGGCGCTCAAAGACGCAGATGTGGCGCTGTCGCAGCTTGAGACGTTGAGTGGCCAGCGGATGAGGCATGTCCTACCGCAGGGCAAATTTTGGGAGTCACGGGGGCCGAAAATCCTGGAAGCGCTGAAGGACGTCACCTTTGAAATCGTGGCCACACACGCTTTGAAGGCTGCTGCCCTGGACCGCGCCGTTGAAGGCCGTAAGCCAGCCAGAAGCCCGAACCAAGACATCAAGGATTGCTTGATCTGGGAGTGCATCCTGAGCGTGCCTCGGGGCTCAGAAATCATTTTTGCGTCTCGCGATCAGAAGGCGTTCTATCGTGATGGCAAGTTCGATGAGTCCTTGCTCGCGGAAGCCGAGGCTAGAGGACTGCGGATAACACCTGTCGACCCAACTCGGCAGGATCTATGGGCAGTAGTGGAGCTGCTCAAGTCGCGGGTTGCAGATGTTGACTCGCTCAGGCTCAACGAGTTGAGGTTCGAGGATCCGCATTTGGAGCCTGAGCCGGACGTCAATTCGGGCCCCGTCGTGCCGGTCATCCTGCCGGACGAGGTCAATCCGAACCCGGTCGGAGAAATAGCTGAGGTTGAGAAGCGTGGAGACGGGCTCGATGCCGTCGCACCGGCGAGAGACTTTTTCCGGTCACTGGAAGAGAAGGCGCTTGGTTTTGTCAGCTACCTTGGCCGTACTGGCAAGCAGGCGGTCCTCACGCTGCTCGTTCAATCGGGCGCGCCTGCGGACGCTGCGCGAAACGTGCTGGAGCGGCTCGCACTGGCCGGCATGATTCGAGACACCGGCAACAACTACCTGCGTGTTGACGGCCCCCATGCTCAGCGAGCAGTGGAACTCGTCGAGGAAGAGATGATTAAGCTCACTGGTCTGGGAGGCTGACGCAGTGGATTTCGAAACGCGCATCAAGGTACTTGGGCGTCTGGCCCAGTCGCGAACGCCTGCCGCTGAGGAGGCGGTGGGTCGAGCCTGCACAGAAGCCTTCGCTGTGTTGAAAGAAGGCACTGACTACGACCTACTTGAGTTCGCCCTCGAAGTACTCGGCGTTGTGGGATTCCGCCGGAGCGAACAAGCGGTGGCCACGCTGAGCCAGTTCCTACGCTCCGTTGGGAATCGTGAGCTGCAGCACCCTGAGCACTTAAGTGGCTGGGGCGACTCGCTGAGCAAATATCGCGGTCCGCACACGCTGATTTCCAAGGCCATCAAGGTTCTGTCTGGGCTTCGGTACTTGGAGACACGGGCGGTCACTGACGTCCTGCTGTGGGCTGCTGCTCACTCCGAAGAGTCTGTGAGGAAGAGCGCCACCGAGGGTCTGCGTACTCTCGCGAAGTACAACTTGTCCGTGTTCTATGGGACTGAAGACGACTCGAGACAAGGGATGGGCGCGGCGCCTCAGATCGCGGTGCTGAACACCCTTGAGAGCAAGGAGTCCGAGTTCCTGATAGAGAACCTGAGTGCTGTCCTGACGCTGCTAGAGGGGTTGCTTTCAACTTCGATGGAGTCCGCCAGGTGGTCCTCAACCGCAGTCACTCTGACGCGCGCGGTAACCCCTGCAGAAGGTGAGATTCCTTCGGTAAGGCGCAGAAGCCTGGACCTGCTGAAGCGCATCTACGGTCTTGCTGAGACCAAGAGCCAAAAGCTCGCTGTTATCAGGACGCTGAACGCGGCGACGCGTGCGGAGAGCCGTTCCGCGGTCGACAAAGACTACGCGGAAATGATTGCGACCAACGCTCAAGAGGTCCTTGGCGTCTTTGCGCAGATCGCGGAGCGGGAGCCGGATTTACAGATAGTCCAGAAGATTGAGCACGACAGCTACTGGATTCACTATCACAGCCCTTCTGGTGAGGTGAGGTCAGCTGCACTAGCGGTCAAGGCAATCATTGATGCCAACGCTGAGTACGCCATCTACAAGGTTCTTGTAGGGTTCGAAGGAATCTTCTCGGATTGGTCGGACTCTCGACGAGAAGGTTCGTACTCTGTCGCGGGCCAGGACCGAAGAGTGGAAGACGCCAAAGCTATGGCGTCTCGAATCCCCGACGACGGATTCGATGTCTGGAAGCAAAGAGTCCTGACGTTTGCTCAGACCGAGTCGAACGACATGGCGACCTTCCCGGTCTTTTATGAGTTCCTTGCAGAGGTCGCGGGGCTTCACCCGGATTTCGCTTTGAATCTGCTCGCATCCGAGTCAGAGCGACTCTCTAGGTTCTTGATTCCGCTTCTTCGTGGAGTCTGGGATGGCAGCAAGAGGAGTGAGCTGCTTCCGCTCATGGAGACTTGGATTCAGAACGCTTCGTTGAGCAACACGTCGCCTCTGTACGCGTGCGCGAAACTGTTCTTGTCGACAAAGACTGTGGACATGGATGTTCTGGAGCGAATTCTTGTCAAGGCCGTTGAGCTGAAAGATCCCCATGTAATGCGCCAGGTTGCATCGGTTGGAATCGCCAGGTCAACCGACAGCGACCAACGCGAAGAGCTGAAGAATCTATTTCTGAGTGCCCTCGACGAGCTGACTAAGCTTCGGAACGCTAACTGGGTCAGTGACATCTGGTACCGCAAGGAGGTGAAGGAGGCCGTTGCAGAGTTCTCCATGTCCGAGCGGCAACGGGTGCTGAACAACCTGCGGTTCCTTCCGCTGATCGACTACCAAGCCGAGGATGTGCTTGCGGTCATTGCTCGGCGCGAGCCAGCTGACGTCGTCGACTTCCTGTGCGCGCGGGTCTACAAGTCTGACGAGATGGCCAAAGCCGAAGCAGAGAACGACGGTGACCGGTACGAAGAACTGCCTTATCAGTTCCATTCACTCAATGAGCCGCTGGCAGCAAACCCGGCGATGGTCGTCCAGAAGGTTCTGGACTGGTACCGCAGGGACTCGTCGCTGTTCCTGTACCGAGGTGCCAAGCTGCTCCAGCTGGTTTTCCCAGAGTTTCCCGAAGCCTTTCAGGCGTCTCTGGTTCGGCTGATACGCACTGCGGGCGGGCCAGAGCTTGAATTTGTGTCTAACGTGCTTCGCGCCTACAACGGGCAGAGCTTCATCCTTCCTGTTGCCAGGCAGCTCATCCAGGCACTCTCCCCTGAGAGCGAGCTCGTCAACGAGGTCGAGATTGCTTTACAGAGCACAGGAGTGGTCTCGGGTGAGTATGGGATGTCAGAGGCTTACGAGCGTAAGCGCCTGGAGGTTTTGGATTGGCTCCAGGATCCGCATGAGCGAGTCCGCGCGTTCGCGGCAAAGTACATCGCGGATTTGGAGGCAATGAGGGACGCTGAGCGCCGCCGTGCCGACGAGTCCATAACGTTGCGGAAGTTTGAGTACGGCGAGGAGTAGCGGCAGGCTAGGCCTTAGGTTGTCACACCGAGGCGGGACTGCTCGAGCCCTGACGGCTAACCGACCTGCCGGATCAGATTCACCGCCACCGGCTGCCGCCCGTCCAGCACATCCGTGGTGACCTCTCGCAGCACCACGGCGCCATGCTGTTTGCGCCAGCTGTCCCAGAGATGGGCTGCATCGGCATCGATGCTGGACGGCCCGCTGAGCGCATAGGTGCGCCCGGTCTTGGTGGTCACCTCTCCGGTGTCGATGTGCACAAAGGCCACGGCCGACGAGACCTTGGCGGTAAGCGCTCAATAAACCACGTCCTTGCCTCTCCCGAGGCAATCGGGCACGTGAGCGTCAGACCGTGCTGACGTCGATGTTCCAGGGCAGCAACGAGGCGTAGTCGTCGACGGTCTGGGCGTTGGGCAGCGCGGCGAAGAGCGCGCGCAAGTAACGGTAGCCGTCGATGTTGTTGACCCGGCAGGTCTGCAGCAGCGAGTACAGGTTGGCGCTGGCGTTGGCGCCATGCACCGTGTCGGCGAACAGCCAGTTGCGCCGGCCCACGCAGAAGGGCCGGATGGCGTTCTCCTGCGCGTTGTTGTCGATGTTGTACCGGCCGTCCTCGACGTAGCGCTTGAGCTTGCTCCACTGCGACGAGAGGTAGTGCAGCGCCTGGCCCAGCAGGCTCTTGGGGAGCACGCCGTGCAAGTTAGCCAGCAGCAGCGCCTCGATGTCCGCCAGCACGGGGGCGCTGTCCTGCTGGCGTCGTCTCCCCAGTTCAGTCGCGTCGACGCCGTCGCGCCGGGCTTGCGCCTCGACGTGGTACAGCTGGCCGATTAGCGCGATGAAGCGCGCCGCGAGCTGGTGCGGCCCGCGTTGGTCCTTCGGCAAGCCCTGCAGCGCTTCGAAGAAGTACCTGCGGCAGTGCGTCCAGCAGGCCAGGTGCACAAGCTGGTGCGCCTGGGCCACGGTGTCGTAGACCTCGTAGCCGTCGGTCATCAGCACGGCCCCGGGGCGGATGCCGGCATACAACTCCATCGCCGCCCTTGTCGAGCGGCTGGGTGAGTAGGCGAACAGCCGTATCGGTGGCCCCGTGCCGTCCCGGCCGCTGCCGTCGGTCATCTGCGCCCAGATGTAGCTCTTGGCCTGGGCGCTGCGCCCGGCTTCCTTGAGCACCTGCAGCTCGGTCTCGTCGCCGAACACCAGAGGTGAGTCCAGCAGCAGGTCGCGCAGCAGGTTGATCACCGGCTGGACTGAGATTCCTGCGCGCACCATGCTGCCGGCCACGGTGTTGCGCGCAATGTCGGTGCCGCCGAAGCGGCCCAGCAGCACCGCCTGGCGGTACAGCGGCAGACCGTCCAGGTACTTGGAGGTGGCGATCCAGGCCAGGGCGGCCTCGGTGAACAGGCCCCTGGGGATGATCTGCGCCGGGCGCGGGGCCAGGCGCATGCCGCCGTCGCAGCAGGGGCAGGCGTACTTGACGCGCTCGTGGCGGATGACGCGAACCTGCTGCGGGATGATGTCCAGCTGCTCGCTGGCTTCCACGCCGATCTCGCTCAGGCGCGCGCCATCGTGCGGGCACACGCGCTGGTCCTCGGGCAGCTCATGGCGGATCACCTCGCGCGGCAGCGCCGGGTCCAGCGGCTTGCGGCCGCGCTTGACGCGCTTGTGGCCGGGCACGTCAATCTTGTCGTCGTCGGTCTCTTCGAGCGCTGGCTCGGCATGCGCGCCGAGGTGCTCGGCCTCGTTGAAGAACATGTCCTTCTGCAGCGCCGCAGCCTCGCTGCTGGCAGCGAACAGCTGCCGCGTGAACTTGCTGAGCTTCTCTTTGAGCAGGTCGCGCTCGGCTCGTGTCACACGCAGCTCGCCGGCCAACGACTCATTGCGATCGAGCGCCTCGGTCAGCGCCTGCTGCAATGCGATGACTTCGTCGGGCGTAGGCATGCTGACCATCGAGGGGCAGTGTCCCCACCCCATCTGCGCGGCGCCATTCGGATCAGCAGCAATGGCGCGTGCCGGCGCTGCTGTTCTCAGCCGGCGTGCTGGTACATGCGCTGGGGATGACGCTGCACGACGCCGATGTCGATGCCCTCCAGCAGCCAGTGCAGTTGCTCCACCGTCAGGGTCGGCGCGGCCGTCTCGCTGGGCCAGATGAAGCGGTCTTCCTCCAGCCGCTTGAGCAGCAGCCAGAAGCCGTTGCGGTCCCAGCCGAGGATCTTCACGCGGTCGCGACGCCGGTTGCTGAACACGTACACGCAGGCCGCGAACGGGTCCAGGCCGAGGGCTTGCTGCACCAGGGTGGCAAGGCCGTTGATGTTGAGCCGGAAATCCACCGGCGCCCGGTGAAGGTAGACCTTCAGATCGTCGTCGAAGCGGAACACGCCACCCTCCCGAGCGCTTGGATCACGTCCTCGATCTGGCGCAGTCCGGCGCCGCACAGCTCAATGCTCACGCCGTTGGGCAGTCGCGCCTGCAGGGTCATGCTGACCGTCTCGCTGGCATCCTGTGCGGCCGACACCGCCGCAGGCGGCAGCACCGGCACGGCCACAAAGGGCGACGCCACCGGCGTGCAGCGGGCGAGCAAGGAGCGTTTGTGCTTCTGGGCATGTTCTCGCAGCCACCGTGAGACCTGATTGGCGTTGATGCTGCACTCTCGTGCCAGGAGCGACACCGAGGCGCCTGGCTGTCGGCACATCTCGACCAACTCGGACTTCGCCGCCTCGTCGTAGATGCAGCGCCCGCCGCGTTTATGACCTACGACGAGGCGTCGCTTGAGATCTTCCAGATCACCCGCCATTACGTTCCCACTTCGATGTACGTGGGAACGTAGGCTCTCAGCTCAGGCTTGGTCGAGCAAGGGCGTGGTTTATTGACCGCTTACCCTTGGCGCAGTGCTCGTCCTCGATGTAGCCGACGAGATGCCAGGTGGGGGCGTCGTAGCTGGGCACCTGCACCTCCCAGGCCCGCCAGCGGACCAGCACGATGCGCGGCTCCTGGGAGAAGGGCGTGGAGATCCAGAAGCCGCTCATGGGCGTGCCGGCAGTGGTGGTTGCGTGCGAGTGGTGGCCGCCGGCGCCAGTCGGCGCGTTCTACGGCGCTGTTCAATGGCGCGACGCCGCAGCGGCCTCGGCGCCGCGTGCGACCGGAGCAACTCGGAGCCGAGGTTGTCGAACCAATTCGGCACGTTCAGTCGGAAGGGGGTTCTCATGCCTGAGACCTGCACTGCTCAACCTTGAGCGCCCCTCAACAATGTCCTCAGCGCCAGCGCGTGGCTGTAGGACGTTGAGCCGCTTACATACCGGCGGGCCGGCAACGGGGTAGTCCGAACTGCCGGTGCACCCCTGGTGCGCTACCGCACCGACACGACCGCAGCGCGTGGCTACCTTGCGCTGGAGCACCTCCCGGTGTGGTCTGTCGCAAAGGAATCTTCATGTCTTCACGCTCAACAGCGCTGGTCCTGTGCTTGCCCATGCTGACGCTGCTGCTGGGCGGTTGCCAGCGCAATGAACCACCGCCCACGGTCATCGTCGCCCCCGGCCCTGCGGGCGAACCGGGGCCACCCGGGGCCACCGGCGCCACGGGCGAGGCCGGCAAAGCAGGCGCCGCCGCCGTTGTCGTCGTGACACCCGCCGCTTCGGCGGCGTCGGCATGAATCAGGCCGAGCGCCTTCGCTCAAGGAGAACGTCATGAGCATCTCAACCATTCTTTTGATCGTGCTGATCCTGCTGCTGGTCGGCGCCTTTCCGACCTGGCCGCACAGCCGCAGCTGGGGCTATATGCCCTCGGGCGGCATCGGCTTGCTGCTGCTGATCCTCATCGTGCTCTGGCTGATGGGCCGGTTGTAGGCGCGCGCCATGCCTTGCACGCTTCAGGTAGCGCCCCTGAAGGGTGCGTGCGTCGCTGACGGTTGCACCGTGATGCAGTTGTTGACGCCGGCAATTCCCGGCAGATGGCGCACGCAGTTGACCGCGTCCTGGCGCTGGCAGTGCCAGCGCACTTCACCCGACAAGGTCAGCCAGCCGGCTTCAACGCGGGCCCGGACCCCGCCCGGGGGCAGGGATGGGTTCCACGTCAATGCCGCCTGCGCCATATAGGCGAGATCGGCATCGCTGGGTGCGGGCATCGCGGGCGGACGGCGCTGTGGCTCTGCTTTCATGGGGGCCTGTGCAGCAAGGGCACTGGGAGCTTGGGTGTGCACGCCGCGGCGGGTCTGTGCGGCGGCGCACGCAGCGCGGCGGCATGCCACGGGTGCGCTGCCGCACAGTCAAGCGCGCGCGGCTGCCCTAAGGTCTCGGCAGTCCCGGCAAGAAATCCTTCGTCGCCTGGACTTCAATGTCGGAGCACCCCATGAAGCAGTCGATGAAGGCCAAGAACAAGCCCGCGGAACCCGTCGGCCATCCGCCCGTGCTGGATATCAAGCCCGAATTGCCCAAGCCGTCGACCCACATGCCCGAGCGTCACAAGCACGCCGGCCGCAAGGGCCAGAAGGGGTCGCGATGAACGCCAGCCTTCCATCAAGCGCTGAAGCGGTAGCGCAGCTTGCCCAGGCGTCCGCGCCAATAGGTCTGGCGCCCGCTGAGCAGCAGCCAGGCCACCTCGCCGGCCAGAGGCACGCGCATGCCGTCGCGGGTCGTCCACTCCTTCCAGCGCCCTTCCCAGGGGGCCATTTCAATCATCCGGCCCATCTTGCGCCCGCGCGCCTCGGCGCGCACCGTGTCCACCAGGCCGGCATCGCCGAACTTGAAGCGCAGCGTCACGGAGACGGCGCCGTCGGCCAGCGTGGCATCGGCTTGGCGCGCGTCCACCGCCGCCCAGCTCACGCCCTGGCTGGGCAGCAGGGCCGTGGGGTACCAGGGCGCCTCGGCCAGGAAGCGCATCAGCTCCCCGCGCGCCAGCTCGCCCCCGCCTTGCTGGTGAGCCATGTCGAGCACGCCAAGCAGGGCCGCATGCAGCAGGCCCGCGCCGGCCAAGTAACTGTCCTGCACGCGCACGCTCAGGCCGGAGAACAGCCCGACACGGGCATTCCAAAGAAAGCCCGGCCCGCGCGTGGCGACCTGCTGCTCGGCCGTGAAGGGCTGCCAACGGTCGCCGGCGGGCGACAGGTTGAGGAAGCCGCTCTGCGTCAACCTCACGCCGCGCACCAGTGGCTGGCCGGCGGTCAGCGCGATGCGCAGATAGCGCTGCACCGGTGCCGGCAGATGGATGAGCTCCGCGGGGTCGAAATGGGTGACGCCCGCCGGGCCCGGCTCGGCATTGAGCTTGGCGATCAGAGCGCTGGACTGTGAGCGCCAGCGGCGCTGGCGACGCGCTCCCAGCAGCGTGATCGCGACGGCCAGGGCGGCGAGAAGGGCAAAAGCGGCGGGTAGCCAGTCCATGTGGTGTTTGCGGGTTCTTCGGGTGACGGGTCGCAAGGCTCCCCGAGCCTGGCGCCGACGGTCTGTGCGCTGCCGAACGCAGGGGCGTTCACGCGTCAGCGCACCAACGTCGCTGAGTCCGCCACCGTACAGACGGGTTGCCCGACACGGCACAGACTTTCCTCACGGGCCTCGCCCCGACACCGGAGAACGCCATGCATACCCCCCAAACACACTCCCTGCGCCGCAACGCCCTTGGCCTGCTGCTGGCCCTTTCGGCCAGCACGTCCGCGCTGGCGCAGATCACCTTTTATGAGCAGGCCAACTTCCAGGGCCGCTCCATGACCAGTAACGGCAGCGTCAGCAATTTCAGGAGCAACAACTTCAACGACAGGGCCTCGTCGGTAGTGGTGCGCAGCCAGCGCTGGGAGGTCTGCGTGGACCAGCGCTATTCGGGCCGTTGCCGCGTGCTGCGACCCGGCCAGTACCCGTCGCTCGAAGCCATGGGGCTGGACGAGCAGATCTCGTCGGTGCGCGCCGTGCAGCGCAATGCCCGCGATGACGAGCTGAGCTATGCGCCCTACCCGAGCGTGCCGGCCGACTACCGCCGCCGCGACCGCGAGCGCCTGTACCAGGCGACCGTGAGCGATGTGCGGGCGATCTACGGCGAGTCCGGCCAGCGGCGCTGCTGGACGGAGCGTGAGCAGGTCGGCGACGGCCGCCGCAGCGACGTCAACGTGCCCGGCACCGTCATCGGCGCGGTCATTGGCGGCATCCTCGGCCATCAGGTCGGCGGCGGCACGGGGCGCGTGCTGGCCACGGCCGGCGGTGCAGTGGCCGGTGGCGTGGTGGGCAACAACATCGGCCGCAACAACAGTGGCGAATCGGTGGTGACCCGCGACGTGCAGCGCTGCGATGACCGGCCGGTTGCGCAGAACCCCGCCTACTGGGACGTGACCTACAACTTCCGCGGCCAGCAGCACCACATGCAGGTTGCCACGCCGCCCGGCGCCACCGTGACGGTCAATGCCAACGGCGAGCCGCGCGCCTGATCCGCGGGCGGGTGCTCCAGCGCACAGACCCCGGCAATCCTGAGGGGCAGCATTTGCATGCATCCCTCCACCAGAAAGCGCTCATGATTGCTGCCGTCGTCACCCACAACCCGAGCAAGGCCGCCCTGCAGGACAACCTGCTGGCCACGCTCCACCGGACCGGCCACTTCAAGCACCTGATGGCGGCCGTCAAGGCCACCGGCCTGGCCGACATGCTCGACGGCGCGGGCCCCTACACCTTCTTCGCGCCCAACGACAAGGCCTTCGATAGGCTCGCCAGGAACGAGCTGGTCGACCTGCTCAAGCCCGAGAGCAAGGCCAGGCTGACGGCCATCCTGCTGCTGCACGTGGTGGCGGGCCATGTGAAGGCCGCTGCGGCGGGCAGCCAGCCCGCCACGCTGAAGTCGCTGCAAGGCGAAGACCTGGCCATCGACATGACCCCGGCCGGCCTGCGCGTGAACAAGGCCCGCGCCGTCGAGCGCGACATCGAGGCCACCAATGGCGTCATCCATGTGATCGACACCGTGCTGATGCCGGCCGCAAGCTGACCCGCCCCGGCTTCGCCGCAGTGCCGCCGGCGCAGTTGCGGGATGCGTGGCCTCATGAGGGAACTCCGCAGCGTCATGGGGCGACGTGGCTTGCGGATAACGCGGCCATCGGCGCATGTTCGTCAGCGTGCGGAGCGCCGTTTCCAGGGGGGAATTTCATGCCAGCGCGGTAGCTCGCCCGGTCCTGCGCATAGCAGCCGCAGGCCGCCGCCTCCAGGCCGGCGCGGTCGCTGACCGTGACCCAGCCCCGGTGGTAGCGGATCAGGCCGGCCTCCTGCAGCGCGCCCGCCGCAACCGTGACGCCGACGCGCCGCACGCCCAGCAGATGGGCCATGCCTTCCTGCGTGACCGCGAAGCCGTCGCCCCGCGCCCGGTCCTGCCCCATCAGCAGCCAGCGTGCCAGCCGCGCCTGCAGGGCATGGAAGTGCAGGCAGCCCGCGGCCGTTGCTGAAAGCCTCAGCTGCACCAGCAGATAGCGCGTCAGCAGCCGGCGCAGCCCCGGGCTGTCGGGCAACTGGCGGCGCAGCGCAGCGGCGGGCAGGCTCCAGGCCTGGCCGTCCTCTTGCACCATCACGCTCACCGGGCTGGCAGCCACGCCCAGCAGCAATTGCGCGCCCACCACGCCCTCGCAGCCCACCATGCCCACCTGCAGCGGCGGGTGAGCTTCCATGGGTGTGACCAGCGAAAGGAAACCCTGTAGCGGGAACAGCAGCACGCGGGCAGGCTGGTCCTGGGTGCCGAGCTTCTGCCCGCTGCGCAAGGGCACCTGAATGCTCTGCGCCAGCAGGCGCCGCAACTCGGCGGCGGGCAGGTGATCGAGCAACTGGTTGGCAGTCATGCACCAGTCTGCACATCACTTGTTGATTGCCGCTGTGCGCCAGCACACGCTGAGGGTCAGGGCAAGGGAATTGCCGGCCAGTTCAGCAGCCGGTCGTACTCCTGCTTGACGACGCCATAGCATTCGCAGCTGCGCTGTTCCAGCCCCGGGCGGTCCAGCACGGTGATGTGGCCCCGCGCGTAGTCGATCAGGCCGAGCTTTTGCAGGTTCAGCGCCGCCTCGGTGACGCCTTCACGGCGCACGCCCAGCATGTTGGCGATCAGCTCCTGCGTCATCACCAGCTGCTCGCCGGTAATGCGGTCCAGGCTCAGCAGCAGCCAGCGGCAAAGCTGCTGCTCCAGCAGATGGTGGCGGTTGCAGACCGCCGTCTGCGCCATCTGCGTCAGCAGCGCCTGCGTGTAGCGCAGCAGCAGGTGCATGCCCACGCCGTAGCGGTTGAACTCCACCTTGATGGCCGCCGCGCGCAGCCGGAAGGCGCCGCCGGCGCTTTGCACCACTGCACGGCTCGGGGTGGTCTCGCCGCCCATGAAGAGCGATACGCCGACCACGCCTTCGTAGCCCACCACGGCGATTTCGGCCGAGGCGCCGTCCTCCAGCACATAGAGCAGCGACACGATGGCCGTGGTGGGGAAATACACATGGCTCTGTGGCCGGCCGGACTCGTAGATGACCTGGCCCAGTTTCAATGGCACGAACTCCAGCTGGTCGGCCCAGCGGTCCCATTCCTCGCCAGGCAGGGCGGCCAGCAGGCGGTTGCTGCGAGGGGCCAGGGCGTCAGGCGGTGCAGACATCTTTCCTCCCGCGCTGGCGCGCTTTCGAAGCAGTGACTCTATCCAGCGCCTGGCCTGCCGTGTGTGCAGCAGCGAACATAAACATTTCTGGCATGCGGGGGCGTCGCCCTTATTGCGCCAGCGCCAGCGCCAGCGGTAGCCGAGGGTCGATGAAGGTGCTCACCGGCGTGCAGGCCAGCAACAGAGGCTCCACGCCGTTAGGGCGTGGCTGGACGACGTACATGGGCTGACTCCCGCAAAGACGTCGATGCTGACGGTGCCTGTTGGGCAGGACCGTGCGCCAGCGCACAGAGGCGCCGCCGGCCGCCGCGCTACGGCTGGGCAAACCAGGCACGGTTCCCAGGCTCGTTCGTGGGGCCGACGGCGCCGTCATGCTGCAAGGGCAAGGCCGCCGGCGTCTGTGCGGTGTCGCACATGGCCGGCAGGCCGGCCGCCAGCGCGGCCAGCAGGCGCATCTGTTCGGCCTGCAGCGCCAGCAGTTCGCTCCATTGCTGCTGGCGCAACTGATCCAGCTTGTCGTGCAGCAGCATGATTTCAAGTTCGGCCTTGAGGTTGACCTCGTAGTCGTGCCCTGCCGTGACGCGGTCCTTCTCGGACTGGCGGTTCTGCGACATCAGGATGATGGGCGCCTGCACCGCCGCCAGCATGGACAGGAAAAGGTTGAGCAGGATGAAGGGATAGGGGTCGAAGGTCTGGCCTCGTGCGGCCAGCAGCACGACGTTCATGCCCACCCACACCAGCATCACGGCCGCGAACAGGCCGACGAACAGCCAGGAGCCGCCAAACGCGGTGACCGCATCGGCGGCGCGCTGGCCCCGGGTCGATGGCACGGCTGCAGCGGCTTCCGGGTGCTGCGTGATGGGTTGGCGCAGGCCGATATGCCGGGCCACGCGCTGCGCGCGCACGTCGAGCTCCGCAAACGGCCGGCCCAGCAGGGCGGTGGCCTGCGCGTCGTGGGCATCGTCTGGCGGGAGCGACATGGGGGGCGAGGAAGCTGGGGGCGACGGCGAGTCTGGCCGCGGCCTGGCCGGCGCACCGTCTGCTGGCGCACACAAGAGGGCGCCTGGCCGGGCCGCTGGTGGCCGAATCCCAGGGGGTTCTAGGCACTTATTACGGCGCTTTCGCCGCGCTCGGCGGGCTGACCGACCATTGCTGCCGGTACTCGGCCCGGTAAGGCAGCAGGTCATCGACCTCCAACTGCCCGAGTTGTCGCAGCAACTCCGTCGTGACGGCGATCGGGCGGGCGACGCGGCCGCTGGGGGGCTGCCTGGCGAAGGCGCGCTTGAGCTCATCGGCCAGTTGCCAGCCGTGCTGGCCAGTGGGCTCGGCGATGGTCGCGAGCTGCTGTGAGCGACCCGAGCGGATGCGGCTCAGTGCCGTGCGTGAGCCGTCGCCGGCCGCGATGCCGACGATGTCGCGGCGGCCCAGGGCCAGCAGCGGGAAGTGCATGGAGTCCATGTAGACGTCGTTGATCGCCAGCACATGGGTCCAGCGCGTGCCGAACTGCCGATGCAGCCGCTCCAGCGCGGCCGGCATGTCCTTGGAGGCGTTCGAAATCGGCAGGTCTTCCACAGCGAGCAGTTCGCATGAGGCGCAACGCGACAAGGCCTCGCGCATGCGCAGGGTCTTGACGTTGGCGATGTCGAAGCGGCTGTCGTTGAAGATGACGACGCCCGCCCGGGCACCGCCGGGCTGGGCGACCAAGGCCGCGGCCATGTCGGCCACGACCGCGGGGTCGGTGCTGACGTTGGCGAACAGATGGGGCGTCGACCCATGGCGCGGGGCCGCGTGCCAGCCCACCAGCACGGGAAGAGGCCGCGAAGACAGGGCCAGACGGTCGGCGATGTCGGCTTCGTCAAAGCCGCCCAGCACGATGCCGTCAGGGCCGGCGCGCAAGGCTTCGTCGAACTGACGCCTGATCGTCGCCTTGTCGCCCTTGCCGTTGACGACGCTCAAGGTCCAGCCGAGTTCCTGGCAGGCCTGCTCGAAGCCACGGTAGACGGCGGTGATGCCGCCGTTGCGGAAGTCCTGGGCCAGGAAGACGACCCGCTTCGGGGCCTCGGAGGGCGGTTCGGCATGCGCTGCCGATGCCATGGCCGCGCAGGCAGCGAACAGGATCAGCACCGGGCGGCGCAGCCACCGCGGCGGCAGGCGGGGCGCCGAACGCGGTTCGGGAGAAGGGGCAGCCATGGGCGCAAGCCTAACGTGCCATGGCCCGATATGCGCGCTTGAGCACCGGACCTGGGGTAAATCACGTCGCCCGACGGCGAGCCAGTGCTTGCCCGACCGTCAATTCGCGACCAGCGGCGTGAACAGCGGCGCGGCCATGCGCACCGGGATGACGTCCAGGCGGGCCTTCAGCACCGTGTAATCCTCGCCGCCGAGGGCGCCGCTGAACCAGCCGACGAGCCCGGGCCCCTTGTAGAGACGGAACTCGAAGCCGAGTTCGGGGGAGAGGTCACCGGGGCGGGGTTTGGCGCGGTAGGCCAGGCCACGCACCTCGGGCGCGCGGCCGTCCAGCAGCTGGGCCATGGCCGTGACGATGGTGTTGTCGGCCAGGATGTCGAGGAAGTAGTTGTCGTTCTGCAGATAGGGCTTGTAGTCGCTCGCGGCCGGGTCGATCTTGGGCTCGCGCAGCTTGTGTGCGGCGGGTATCGTGACGCCGGTCTTGAGGTCGTGGCGGTCGCCGCGGTCCAGGTAGCTGATCAGCGCGCCACGCAGGTTGAAGGCCGGCAACTTGGTGTCGGCGCTGGCCTCGGACAGGTCCACCAGCAGTGCACCGCGCGCGCCGACGATCTCGACCTCGCTGCCCTTGACGACGGCCGCCGTGTTCTCTTCCACGCCCAGGCCCAGCGTATAGCCGAGTGCCCGCATGGCTGGCAGCATGCGGCCGATGCGACCGCGCTTGAGGAAATGCTGGTCGACGAACAAGTCCGGCCCGATGAAGCCCAGGCCGCGGTCGAACTCCCGCCTGTCGCGCCACTGGCCCTTGAGGACCTGCATGTTGTCCGGTGCGTCGCGGAACATCATGCGGCTCATGATGGCCGCGCCGGCGCTCGTGCCGGCCACGACGCCGCCGCCATCGAACACCTGGCGGATGGCCAACAGCATGGCCGTTGGCTCGCCGCCGGGCTGCAGCGTGTCGACGATGTGCTCCTGCGCGCCACCGGAGAAGAACACGGCTTTCGAGGCCGCGACCTTGGCGATCAGTACCGGGTCGTTGAGGTTGGCCTGCAGGTCGATGTCCTTCTGGCGCGGCGCAACGGGAATGGCCTCGGCATTGGCGCCGTGGCGGTTCAGCGCGGCAACGATGAGGCCGGCGCTGCGCTCCGGGTTGGCGGCCGCCGTGGCGAACACGGCGATGCGGGCGCCGGCGCCGCCGGACTCATCGACGACGCGCTGCCAGACGGCATCGTTGTCGTTCTTCAGGGCGCCGCCGATGACGATGGCGGTGCCGGCGTGAGCGGTGGCGCTCAGCGCGAGCGCGGCAGACAGGAGCAGGGCGGCAAGGAATCTCATGCGCCCATCTTGTCAGCGCCGGGGCAGCTGAACCAGCGGGTCAGGCCCGGGCGGCAGCGGTCGGCGAGCCTGGAAGTGGTGAATAGCCCTGCAGCCAGGCGCCGAAGTCCGCGGCCGGCATGGGCCGCGACACGAGATAGCCCTGGATGACGTCGCAGCCCAGGCTGGCCAGCTGATCCCAGTGCGCCTGCGTCTCGACGCCCTCGGCGACGATGCGGCGGCCCAGGTCGTGCACCAGGTCGATGGTGGAGCGCACGATGGCAGCCGAGTCCCTGTTGCTTGACATGTCGCGCACGAACGACTGGTCGATCTTGATGCATTCGACCGGCAGGCGCTGCAGATAGCTCAACGACGAATAGCCGGTGCCGAAGTCGTCGATGTGCAGCGGGATGCCCAGGCCGCGCAGCCCGTGCAACACGCCCAGCGCAAACTCGGCGTCGTCCATCACCGTGCTTTCGGTGATTTCCAACTCCAGCAGGCCCGGCGCAGTGCCAAAGCGGGCCAGCTGCTGGCGGATGCGGTCCAGCAGGTCTTCATCGCGGAGATTGCGCGCCGACAGGTTGACGGCGATGGGCAGCGCCCGGCCGGCAGCCGCCCAGTCGCGGCTCAGCGTCAGCACCGACTCCAGCATCCATTCGGTCAGTGGCTTGATCAGGCCGGTGTGCTCCGCCAGCTCGATGAACTCCAGCGGCGGCACCAGGCCGCGCTGTGGATGCTGCCAGCGCACCAGGGCCTCGGCGCCGCAGACCCGGCCGCTGCGCACGTCGACCTTGGGCTGCAGGTACACGCGCAATTGATCGCCGTCGATGGCGCGCTTGAGTTCCGACGCCATGCTCAGGCGGATGGGCTGGTCCCGGTGCCGCTGGGCGTCGAAGAAGGCGTGCCGGGCCCCGCGCTGCTTGGCCTGGTGCAGCGCGATGTCCATGTGCCTGAAGACGTCATGTGGCGTTGCACCGTGCTCGGGGAACAGCACGATGCCGGTCTTGAAGGACACGTCCAGCGGGATGTCGGCCACCCCGAAAGGCAGGGCCAGGCACTCGTCCATCTGCAATGCCAGGGCCGTCGCCGCGGCCCGGTCGCCACCAGGGATCAGGATGGCGAACTCGTCGCCGCGCAGGCGAGCGACCACGGCGCCTTCGGGGACGGCCGCGCGCAGCCGCTCGGCAAACTCGCGCAGCATCGCGTCGCCATGGGCAAAGCCCAGCGCGTCGTTGACTTCGCGCAGGCGATCGATGTTGGTCTGCAGCGCCACGAAGGGCCGGCCCTCGCGATGACCGGTGTCCACGGCGGCCTCCAGAGCCGCAGCGAACTGGGTGTGGTTGGGCAGGCCGGTCAATGCGTCGAAATGGGTCAGGCGGTACATCGTCGCCTGCGCGCGCTGCTGCTCCGCGGCGGCGCGCAGCGTGGCGATGCCGAAGGCCAGGTCGTCGGCGGACTCCGTCAGCAGCGTGACCTCATCGGCGTCAAAGGTGTCGGGCTCGCCGTGATAGATGGTCAGGGCGCCGATGACCGTGTCGCCCGCGCGCAGCGGGCAGCCCAGCGCAGAGCGAAAGCCCGACAAGTGCTGGCGCCAGGCGGCATAGGCTGGGTCGGCGGCCATGTCGGCCACAGTGCTCGTCTGGCCCGTGCGCACCGCGACGCCGGCCACGCCGGCGCCGAACTCACCCGGCGCGCAGCTGACGGTGACGGACTGCAAGAGCTTCAGGGCGCCCCGCCTGCCGCATTCGGCCACCGCCCGCAGGGCGTCGCTGCCGTCGTCTGCCCGGTACCAGATGACTCCCATGCCATAGCCGCCCGCGGTGACGATGGCCTGGCACATGCTGTTCAGCAGCTCGGTCTCGTCCCGGGCGCGCAGCATCGTGCGGTTGCCGGCGCTCAGTGTGCGCAGTGCGCGGGTGGTGCGGTCGAGGGCGTGCACCTGCTGCCAGAGCTCGCCGTTGAGGGCGTTGATCCTCGCCTCGGCGCGCTTGCGCTCGGTGATGTCGGTGCCCATCACGTAGTAGCCGACGACATGCTCCGCTGCATCGCGCTGGGGCACGTAGCTGACCACCTGCCAGACACCTGGGAAAGGCTCCCAGTCGTAGGTCTGCGCTTCGCCCTGGAGCACCTTGTCGATCAACGGCGCGGCGATGGCATAGCGAGCCTCGCCGAGGATGTCGCTGACCGTGCTGCCGACGATGTCGCTCCGCTGCGGCGCAAAACGCTCGCAGTACTGCTGGTTGGCGTAGACGTAG
Organism: Pelomonas sp. Root1217; assembly: GCF_001425705.1. Classification (GTDB taxonomy): domain Bacteria; phylum Pseudomonadota; class Gammaproteobacteria; order Burkholderiales; family Burkholderiaceae_C; genus Pelomonas. The sequence goes on from NZ_LMDC01000001.1 coordinate 1,189,321, forward strand.
TGCTGCTCGGCATCGACGTAGGCGATCAGCGCCGGCACGTTGCTCGTCACGCTTTGCAGATGGGCCTGGCTTTCGCGCAGTGCGCGGTGCGCTCCTGCACGCGCTCGGCCAGCGCAGCGTTCTGGGCCTCGATGGAGCGCTGGGCCTGCCGCTCCAGCGTCACGTCACGGAACACCAGCACCGCGCCGCGCAGGCGGCCCTGCATGTCGCGCTTGGGCGTGGCGCTCAGGGCGATCGGGCAGCGGTCGCCGCCGCGTGCCAGCAACAGCACGTCGCCTTCGTTGACCTGGGGCTCGCCGCTTTGCAGCACCTCGCCGACCGGGCAGCCCAGCGGCGAGCCGGTGACCCCTTCGGTAGCGCGGAACACCACGTGCACGGGCCGACCGATGGCCTCATCGGATGGCCAGCCGGTCAGGCGTTCGGCCACCGGGTTCATGCGGCTGACACGTCCGTCCACATCGGTCGCCGTGACCGCTTCACCGATGGAGCGCAGCGTGATGGACAGCCGCTCCTCGCTGTCTTCCAGGTCGCGGCGGCTGCCGGCCGCGGCACGCAGCTGCCGGCGCAAGATCAGATAGGTGGAGATGAGCTGTGCCAGCAGGAGGGCCGTCACGGCGGCACCCAGCGGACGAATCAACCGGCCCGTGCGATCGCGCTCGGCGCTGTGCTGCTCCAGCAGCAGGCGTTCATCGGCCTCCATGGCGTCAATCAGCCGGTGCGTGCGCACCCGCGTCTCCTTCAAGGGCGCCGCCGCGACAACGACACTGGCGACCGCCGCGCCCTGGTTTCTTCGCGCAGCCTCGATCTGCCGGGTCAGGGCTATGCGCTCGTTGACGACGGTTCGCAGCGCCGTCCAACGCTCCTGCTGCGCCGGATCGCCCTGGGTCAGGCGCTTCAGCGACCGCAGCGTCTGCTCGCGTTGCGCCAGTGCGGTATCGCGCTCAGCCAGATGCTGCTCATCGCCCGTGATGCGGAAATTCTGAGTGCTGAGCTCGGCCTGCAGCGTGGTCGTGCGCACCTGGGCCAGCGCGTGCAGCGCCTGCTGCGTTTGCTCGACCTGCAACGCGGCCTCGGCGGCACCGTCTGCCAGGCGCCAGGTGATGGCGAAAAGCACCAGGACGACCAGCATGGCGGTGCCGAATGCCAGCAGCACCTTGGCTTCGAAGCTCGAGCGCAAAGACACGTCCTTGGCCTCCCTGGCCTGCCGGAGCGAGTGATGCCGCAACGGGCGCCGTGGTGTCCTCGCCCTCGAGTGGCGGGCCTAACGGTGCCACCAGAGGACGTTACACCGTTGCCGCGCCGACGCAATGCGCAGCGTCACCGGTTTGAACAGCGCGCCGAAGCTGGACAGGCCGTAGCAAGCAGATGATGGCGCTTCAGATGCCGATCAGGCGCCTCAGCCAGGGCCTGAGGCTAAAAAGCGCCGCGCCCGTGGCCAGGCTGCCCACGGCCAGCTGCGTGAACAGCGTCGCGTAGGCCGCATTCGTCGTCAGCGGCGAGCCATCCACTGGCTGGGACACCACGCCCGAGAAGTCGCCGGCGAAGAGGGATGCCAGCCCCGTCACCAGCATCCAGCTGCCCATCATGACGCCCTGGTACTGCCGGGGCGCCAGGCGCCCGATCATGGCGTAGCCGATGGGCGAGATCAGCAGTTCGCCCACCGACTGCAGCACATAGCTGAGGAAGAGCCAGGAGAAGTCCGAGCGCCCCGTGGTGTCGGCGAAGTGGATGCCGATGGGCAGCACGCCAAAGCCCAGGCCCATCAGCACCAGGGCGGCGGCGAACTGCATCGGGATGTCCACCGGCCAGCCGCGGGCGCGCCAGCGGGTGAAGAGGGCAGCCAGCAGCGGCCCGCCGATGACGATGGTGACGGTGTTGATGTTCTGCACCCACTGCGGCGCCACGGGCACGCCCCAGACATTCATCAACACATTGCCCACTGCGTAGAGCTGCAGGCCGTTGGGTGCCATCTGGTAGAGCGACCAGAACACCAGCGAGCCCAGGGTCAACACCAGATAGGCCTTCATGCGCTGTTTCTCGGCCGGCACCGGGTGGCGCACGGTGATGACGACGAGGGCGATGGCCACCAGGGCGCAGAAGGCCTTCATGCCGATGGCGGTGTCGCCCGGCTGCTTCAGCAGCCAGACCAGCAGCGGCACCAGCCCCACCAGCACGGCGGCGCCGGCGGCGAAGCGGCCCCAGAAGGCCAGGCCACGGCGGTGGGCGAGCGGCGTGTTGCGGTCGGCCAGCGTGCGCCAGAAGACCAGCGCCACAGCGATGGCGGCGGCATTGCCCAGCGTCGCGAACCAGAACAACGACGGGTAGTCCTCACTGAGCTGGAACACGCCCGAGACCGTGAAGCCGATGAAGAAGCCGACGTTCATGCCGGCGTAGTTCCACAGGAAGGCGGCCTCGCGGCGGTTGTCCTCGGGCGTGAAGCGCTGCGTCAGCATCATGTTGACGCAGGTCACGTTCAGGCCGCTGCCGGTCAGGAACAGGGCCATGCCCCAGTACAGGCCTTCCAGGCTGCCGCCAGCGACGGTGCCGCAGCCCAGCACCTGCAGCAGCATGCCGCCCACGAACAGGTTGCGGTTGCTCAGGAAACGCCCGCCCAGGTAGCCGCCGAACAGGTGCAGCCCGTAGTTGAAGGCGCCGAACACGCCGGTGATCAGTGCGGCCTGTTCGCTGGTGAATCCGTGATGTCGCGTCGTGTACAGCGTCAGCGTGAACTGCAGGACTGCGAAACCCAGCGTCGCGAAAACCTGGATCAGGAACAGCACGGCAGACCCTTCGGGAATGCGTGCCTGGAGTTGTTGGAGTCGGCTCATGGGGCGCGGATTGTCCTGGCGCGAAGGCAAGGTTCGCCTGGGTGTCATCCCGCGGACAGGAATTCACCGGGCCGGGCGGCCGACCGCGGCGACGACTGAGCCGCCGCAGGCACGGCCCCGACGCACCGCTCGGCTCAGCGAGACGCCGCCGCGTCCGGCTTGTAGTCCACGCCATGCGCGGCCAGGTAGTCGCGAATCAGGCGCCTCACCACCTGCGAGGGTGTCTGATCCTGCTGAGCGCACAAGGTCTCGAAGGCCTTCTTCTTGTCCGGATCGATCAGCACCGTCAGACGAGCGGTCTTTTGTTCCATGCCGGCTCCTTATGTTCATTAAATGATAATTGCAATCATATTGAATTCAAACTAAATTAGCGTTGTGACCATCAGCTTCCTGCACCGCCTCACCGGCCGGCACCGCACGCGGTCGGCCAACCGGCAGCTCGGCGCGGTGCTGGCCTTCGTGGCCGGGGCGGTCAACGCGGGCGGCTTCCTGGCCGTGCAGCGCTACACCTCCCACATGACGGGCGTGATCTCCGGCGTGGCCGACGATCTCGCCACCGGCGGGTTTGCGCTGGCGTTGGCGGGGCTGGCATCGCTGCTGGCCTTCATGGCGGGAGCGGCCTGCACGGCTCTGCTCATCAACTGGGCGCGTCGGCGCCACATGCACAGCAAGTACGCGCTGGCCCTGCTGCTGGAGGCGGTGCTGCTGCTGGCGTTCGGCCTGGTGGGCGCCCATCTCGACACGCTGGCCAACCTGCTGGTGCCGACCGCCGTGCTGCTGCTGTGCTTCATCATGGGCCTGCAGAACGCCATCGTGACCAAGATCTCCCAGGCCGAGATCCGCACCACCCACATGACGGGCGTCGTGACCGACCTGGGCATCGAGTTGGGCCGGCTGCTGTACTGGAACCGCAGCACGTCGCCCGACTCGGTGCACTTCGTTCGCGCCAACCGCGACAAGCTCTTCATCCACAGCGTGGTGCTGGGCCTGTTCTTCGTCGGCGGCCTCGTCGGCGCGCTGGCCTTCAAGCACTTCGGTTTCTCGGCCACCCTGCCCATCGCGCTGCTGCTGGTGCTGATGGCCTCGCCGCCGTTGATCAATGACCTGCAGCGCGCCTGAACGCCGCTGCCTCTCACCCACACCATGCCCGACACCGCCGACTCCCACCAGTTCGTCAAGCCCTTCGTCTACGAGACGCTGGATACCCGGGCCATGCATTTCACGATCTGCGAAATCCAGAGCCGCATGAAGGTGCAGCACCCCCATGCGCTGGACCTGGCCTACACGCGCACGATGATGGCTTTTCTGCTGTTCGTGCCGCGGCCCGAGACGCTGGCCATGATCGGGCTGGGTGGGGGTTCCATGGCCAAGTTCTGCCATCGTCAGCTGCCGGACACGCGCATCGAGGTCGTCGAGATCAACCCCCACGTCATCGCGTTGCGCGAGCAGTTCCAGGTGCCACCGGACGATGCGCGCCTGCGCGTGCGGCGCGGCGACGGGGCCGACTTCGTGCGCAACACGCAGGACCGGCTGGACGTGCTGCTGGTGGACGGCTTCGACCATGAAGGCCAGCCGCCGGCGCTGTGCTCGCAGGCCTTCTACGACGACTGCCGCACGGCGCTGCGCGAAGACGGCCTGCTGGTGGTCAACCTGCACACCGCCCACCCCGAGTTCCAGCGCCATGTGGCCCGCCTGGAGCGTGCCTTCGATGGCGAGGTCCTGCTGGTGGGCGACAAGGAATGCAGCAATACCGTCGCCTTCGCTGGCCGGCGCGCGCTGCGGGCGCCCTCGCAGGCCGGCGCGATGCGCAAGCCGCGGCCGCTTGCTCGCCAAGCCTGGGACGAACTCCTGCCGGCGTTTGCCAATGTCGCCGCTACGCTGCAACGCCAGCGCGAGGGCGGCTGAGCCAGAGGCCGGGCAACGTCTGGATGCCGCCCTGCAGTCAGCGGGGCGGTGATGCCGGCCTGACGGAGCGATACACGCCGCGCCGTTCCGGCCGGCTCAGCACCAGCTGCCACAGCTGGCCCTGGCGGGAGCGGAAGAAGCCGGCGCAGCTCAGCAGGTAGTAGCGGAACATGCGCCGGAAGCCTTCGTCGTAGCGGGCGGCAAGTTGCGGCCAGGCCGCCTCGAAACGCTCGGCCCAACTCATCAGCGTGCGGTCATAGTCGGGGCCGAAGTTGTGCCAGTCCTCGATGATGAAGCGGCCCTCCAGCGCGCCGGCCAGCTCGACGGGCGAGGGCAGCTTGCCGTTGGGGAAGATGTAGCGCTCGATCCAGGGGTCGGTATGTGGCGCGCGCTGGTCCACGCCGATGCTGTGCAGCAGGAAGAGGCCGTCCGGCGCCAGCAGCCGGCGGGCGGTGTCGAAGTAGACGCCGTAGTTCTTCAGCCCCACGTGCTCGAACATGCCGACCGAGACGATCTTGTCGAAGCGGCGGTCATCGGCGCATTGGAACGAGCGGTAGTCCTGCAGCAGCAGCGTGACGGGCAGGCCTTCGCAACGCTTCTCGGCCAGGGCCAGTTGTTCCTTGCTGACGGTGATGCCGGTGACGCGCACGCCGAAGCGCTCGGCCGCAAAGCGCGCCAGGCCGCCCCAGCCGCAGCCGATGTCCAGCAGCGTCTCGCCGGGCTTCAGTTCGAGCTTGCGGCAGATCATCTCCAGCTTGTGCGCCTGAGCCTGCTCCAGGTCCTCGGCATGCTCCCAGTAGGCACAGGAATAGATCATGCGCGAGTCCAGCATGGCTTCAAAGACATCGTTGCCGGCGTCGTAATGGTGCTCGCCCACCTGGTGGGCACGTGCCTCGCTCTGCAGATTGAACAGGCGATGGCGCAGGCTCTCCAGCAGCAGCTTCCAGCGTGCCGAGGCCGGTGCGGTGCGGTCGAGCTGGGCGCGCAGCAGGCGCTCGAACATCATGTCCAGGCGCTCGCAGTCCCAGTCGCCATCGACATAGGCCTCACCGGCGCCCAGCGACCATTGCGTCAGGATGCGGCGGTAGGAGCGGGCATCGTTGACGCGCATGTCCCAGGGCCGTGTGCCGTTGATCTGCACGTCGGCGCGCGCCAGCAGTTCACGCAACACAAGGGGCGGCTGCGGTGCCGATTGCGGCTTGGGGCCCTCGGGGCGGGATAACGTGGCTTGCTCCGATGGCATGCGCAACGACTCCTTTCAACGACGCCCTCAGTGTGCCGTCGCTTTCGCCGCGGTGCAGCCCCAAGTTTCAATGACTCACGAAAGCACGGGGATATCGCCGGGGCCGCTGTCGACGCTACGGCAGGCCCCAGCCGAAGGGGTCATCTGGCGCGATCAGCAGCGTGGCCTCGGCGCTGATGAAGGCCTGGCCGCGGATGGTGGGGACGATGCTTGCTCCGTCCTTCTCGAACCAGCCGTCGAAGACGCTGCCGATGACGCTGGCCTGGCGCCACACCTCGCCTGCCGTCAGCTTGCCGGCTGCGGCCAGGCAGGCCAGCTTGGCGCTGGTGCCGGTGCCGCAGGGCGAGCGGTCGTATTGGCGGCCGGGGCACAGCACGAAGCTGCGCGAGTCGGCAAGCGCCGGGTCGACATCGGCAAACAGCTCGATGTGGTCGATGACGGCGCCGTCCGTGCCGCGGTGGCCCTGGTCCAGCAGGGCCTGGCCGAGCATGGCGGCGTAGTCGGTCAGTGCCGCGACATGCGCGGGCGCGATGGCCTGGCCATGGTCGGCACAAAGGAAGAACCAGTTTCCGCCCCAGGCGATGTCGCCCGTCACGGTCTGGCCCGTCGGCAGGTTGACGCTGACACCGGCTGCCAGGCGGTAGGCCGGCACGTTGCGTACGCTGACGCGCCCGTCGGCGTGCAGCGTCGCCCGCACCTGACCCACTGGCGTCTCGATGGTGTGCTCGCCGGCTTCGATGCCGCCCAGGTGGGCCAGCGTCGCCATCAGGCCGATGGTGCCGTGGCCGCACATGCCAAGGTAGCCGGCGTTGTTGAAGAAGATGACGCCGGCGGTATGGGCCGGGTCCTGTGGCGGGCAGAGCAGGGCGCCGACGAGGACCTCGCTGCCACGCGGCTCCAGCAGCGTCGCACGGCGGTAGCGGTCGTGCTCGCGGGCCAGCAGTTCGCGCCGCTCGGCCATGGTGCCAGCGCCGAGATCGGGAAAGCCGTCGATGACCACACGTGTCGGCTCGCCGCCGGTATGCGAGTCGATGATCTGGATGCGCTTCATGGTTGCGACTGGCAATGAGCCGGCCGTGTCGCCAGTGCCTTCGCGACGAGGGCCTCGATGCGCTCCCGCTCGGCGCCGATGACGGGCAGCCGTGGCCGGCGCATGTGCTCGCTGCCCACGCCCACCAGCAGGTCGATGAGCTTGAGGTTCTGCACCAGCTTGGTCGACACATCCAGGTGCAGCAGCGGCGTCATCCAGCGGTAGATGGCGCGAGCCTCGTCCCAGCGGCCTTCCTGCATCAGGTTGAACAGGGCCACCGTCTCGCGCGGGAAGGCGCAGCCGACGCCGGCCAGCAGCCCGTCGCAGCCCAGCGCCAGGCCCTCGAAGGCGAGATCGTCCACGCCCATGAAGAGCTGGTAGCGGTCACCGAGCAGGTTGCGCAGATCGGTGATGCGGGTCACGTCGCCGCTGCTTTCCTTGATGGCGGCGACATGTTCACAGTCGGCCAGTTCGGCGAAGTGTTCGGGCTTGAGGTCGACGCGGTAGGCGACCGGGTTGTTGTAGACCATCAGCGGCCGCTGGGCGGCATGGGCATAGGTGCGCACATTGGCCATCGCCTCGCGCGCATCGGCCACGTAGATGACCGAGGGCATGACCATGTAGCCGGCCACGCCCAAGGCATTGGCGCCTTCGATGAAGCGCAGCGCTTCGCGGGTGCTCGCCTCCGACACCGTGGCCAGCACCGGCACGCGGCCGTTGGCTGCATCCAGCGCGCAGCGGGCGACGGCCAGCTTCTCGTCCAGCGTCAGCGTGCTGGCTTCGCCCAGCGAGCCGCAGCAGACGACGCCATGGATGCCGTTGCGGATCTGGAAGTCGATGTGGCGTGCCGTGCCTGTGAAGTCGAGGCTTTCGTCGGCATGGAACTTGGTGGTGACGGCGGGGAAGACGCCGCGCCAGGGGACGTTGTGCATCTCTGGGGCTCCTGGATGGGGAGCCCCATGTTCGCTCAACTAGAACGACGTCCAGTCGTCGCCGTCGGCGGCCACCGCAACGGCGGCTGGAACCGCAGCAGCCCTGGGCGCCACCGCGCGCGCCTTCGCCGGGCGCGCGGGCGCCGGCCTGGCCACGCTGGCAGTCCTGGCCCGGCTGACGGGCGCCGCAGCCGGACGGGCCGCGTTGACGGCGTCGAGCTTGAAGGCCGCCACCGTCTCGGCCAGCTGGCCGGCCTGGATACGCAGGCTCTCGGCGGCCGCCGCGCTCTCCTCCACCAGGGCAGCGTTCTGCTGCGTGACCTGGTCGAGCTGGTTGACGGCATCGCCGATCTGGCCGATGCCCTTTCCCTGCTCGCTGCTGGCGGCGCTGATCTCGCTGATCAGGTCTGCCACGCGGCGCACCTGGCCAACGACCTCGTCCATGGTGCTGCCGGCCTCGCCCACCAGCTTGTTGCCGGCCTCGACACGTTCGACGCTGGCGCCGATCAGCGCCTTGATCTCCCGCGCGGCCTGGGCGCTGCGCTGTGCCAGGGCCCGCACCTCTCCGGCCACGACGGCGAAACCGCGCCCCTGCTCGCCGGCCCGTGCCGCCTCGACCGCCGCGTTCAGCGCCAGGATGTTGGTCTGGAAGGCGATGCCGTCGATGACGCCGATGATGTCGGAAATCTTCTTCGAGCTGGTCGTGATCTCGTCCATGGTGGACACCATCTGGCCCATGACCTGGCCGCCGCTCTCGGCCACGCGAGCCGCGCTGCCTGCCAGCTGCGCGGCCTGGTGGGCGGTGTCGGTGTTGTGCTTGACCGTAGCGCTCAGCTCCTCCATCGAGGCTGCGGTCTCCTGCAGGTTGCTGGCCTGCTGTTCGGTGCGCTGGCTCAGGTCGGCGTTGCCCTGGGCAATTTGGCCGCTGGCCGTGGCGACGCTCTCGGCATTGCCGCGCACCGCGCCGACGATGCCCACCAGGGAGTCGTTCATGCGCTGCAGTGCATTGAGCAACTGGCCGGCCTCGTCTGAGCGGTCGGTGGACAGATGCAGGCGCAGGTCGCCCGAGGCCACGGTTTCGGCGGCGGCGACGGCCTGGCGGATCGGGCCTACCACCGAGCGGGTGATCAGCAGGGCCATGGACACGCCGAGGGCCAGCGCGGCAGTGGCCGCGACGATGACCGCGATGCCGGCAAAGTCGACAGTCGCATTCGCCGAGGCGGCCGCGGCGTGCATCAAGTCCTTCTGATAGGCGATCAGCGCGTCGAGCTGCTCGAAATACTTGAGCTGCAGCTGATGCGTCTCGCTGAGCAGCAGGTTGCGGGCCTTCTCGGTGTCGTCCTTCAGGCCCAGATCGATGACCCTGCGCACCGAGGCCACGAACAGCTGCCTGGCCTGCACGACGCCGCCCAATATTTCGCGCCCACGCCCTGGGGGCACGCTGGCTTCGAGCTTCTCGAACAGCTCGGCCGTGCGTTTGGCAGCGGCGTCGACATCGCCCAACTGCTTGCGTTTGCCCTCGGCATCAGACAGCAGCAGCACATTGCGCACGGCCAGTGCGTTGATGTTGACGTTGTCCTTGATCTGTTCGAGCTGCTCGACCTTGACCATCCGGTCTTCGACCATCACCTCGAGCTCGTGGTCGATGCCAAGGAGCGCCGTTCGCGCATAGGCAGCCAGCAACACGGTGAAGGCGATGGAGATGGCGAAAGCCAGACCGAGACGCTGGCCGATCCGCAGGCGCGTGAGGAGGTTCATGGTGGGTCTCCTTGTGGGTGACGCTCCCTGACCGGCCTGGGCTTCTTGATCGAACCCGATCCGTGCCCCAGAGTCTGTTCCTTCAGGGCGGCGCCGCGCAAGGCGTTTTTAGCAGCGTTACCGCCGCGAAAAGCCAACAACTACCGCCAGTTGTCATGCTGCAGTGCCTTCTGAGCGTCCGTCGCCAGACTTCATCTGGAACAGAAGTGGCACGAGGATGTGAAACTGTGCGAATCTTTGATGCCGCGCAAGGGACAGTGCACATGGTGTGCAGTTCGCGGCACTGGAGCAAAGGCATGGAGACGCAAGCCAACCTGGGCGAACGGGTGCTGGCGCTGGTGGCGCAGCCGCCTGACGCCGGATGCACGCCCAGCGCGCGGCCCCGGGATGCGGCGGCGCGCGCCATCGAGGGCGCGGCAGCCAAGGCCGGCCTGGCCGCCGGCACGCTGGCCCTGCCGCCGGGGCCGCTGGGCTGGGCCACCATCGCGCCGGAAATGCTGGCCGTCTGGCAGATCCAGCGCCAACTGGTGGCCGACATCGCCGCCCTCTATGGCCGCAGCGCCGACCTCGGTCCCGCGCAGATGCTGTGGTGCCTGTTCCGCCACACGGCTGCGCAGGCCCTGCGCGACCTGACGGTGCGCGTCGGCGAGCGTGTGGTCGTGCGCCCGGCCGCCCAAGTCCTGCTGCAGCGCGTGGCCGAGGCCATCGGCGTGCACCTGGGCAAGAAGGCCGCCAGCCGGATGCTGTCGCGCTGGGTGCCGCTGATCGGCGCAGCGGGAGTGGGCGCCTATGCCTATTGGGACACGCGCCAGGTCGGGCGCGCGGCGCTGCAGCTGTTCGAGAACGAACAGGTCATTGAGAACGAGCCGGGCTAGGCAGCGTTTAAAACCACTCGGCGACAACCCTGTGTAATTTGCGCATCCGGCCGTTTGATACTCAGCCCATGCAACTGCCGGCCATTCTCGACATCGAGGCCTCGGGCTTCGGCCGCGGCAGCTACCCGATCGAGGTCGGATTCGTCGCGGTGGACGGCGGGCTGTTCTGTGGCCTGGTCACACCCGAGCCCGATTGGCAGCATTGGGACACCAGCGCCGAGGCCCTGCACGGCATCAGCCGCGAACTGCTGCGGCGCCATGGCAGACCGGTTCGCTGGATGGCCGAGCAGCTCAATCAGCGGCTGGCCGGCCAGACCGTCTATTGCGATGGCTGGGGCCAGGACTACCCCTGGCTGGCGCGGCTCTACGACGCCGCGGGCATGCGGCAGAACTTTCGCCTGGATGACCTGCGCCGGCTGCTCGACGAGCAGGAAGCCCAGCGCTGGCGAGGTGTCACCGAAGTCGTGCGGCAGCGACAGCGCCTGACCCGCCACCGCGCCAGCAGCGATGCGCGCGTGCTGCAGCTGGCGCTGGACGAGATCAAGAACGGCGTGGCTGTTTAGGCGGGCCTAGATTTCGCCGCCGCGCCAGCGGCCGCGGCCGGCGCGTTTGGCTTCGTAGAGGCTGGCATCAGCCTGAGCCACCAATTGCTCCAGGCTGACGGCGCCCGTCGTCGCGACGCAGTAGCCGATGCTGACGCCGATCTCCAGCTCCAGTTCACCGATGTGATAGGGCGTGGAGAGGGCATGCAGCAGTTTGCCGGCCACGGTGGCGGCGTCGCTGGCCTCGTGCACCTGCGGCAACAGCACGGCGAATTCGTCGCCGCCCAGACGGGCCACCAGGTCGCCCGGGCGCAACGCATGGCGCAGGCGCAGCACCACGGCCTTCAGCAGCGCGTCGCCCGTCGGGTGGCCGTGCAGGTCGTTGACAGGCTTGAACTTGTCCAGGTCGAGGTAGAGCAGGGCCAGGCGCTGGCCCGGTGGTGCTGCCAGCAGGCGGCGCGCGCCCTCCTCGAAGCCGGTGCGGTTGAGCGCCTGGGTCAGCGCGTCGGTCTGCGAAGCCAGCCGCAGCCGCGCCTCCTCGCGCCGGGCTTCGGTCACATCGACCTCGATGCCGATCAGGCCCTCGATCTTGCCGCTCTGCACGCGCAGCGGTGCGTACTGCGCATCGAAGCTGTGGCCGTCGCGTTCGCCGTGTTCGACGAGATCCAGCCGGCGTGTTTCGCCGGCCAGGGCGCTTTCGATCAGCGGCGCGCGGGCCGCGTAGTCCTGCGCACCGAACAGCTCGGCCAGCGGTCGGCCGACCCAGTCCTTGAGCTCGACGCGGCGCTGCGCCTCGAAGGCGGCGTTGAAGAAGATCACCCGTGCCTCGGTGTCGCCGACGAGGAACTGTGCTCGCGCCGTGTGGGCGACGGCCAGCAGCATGGCTTCGCTGCGTTCTCGCTCGCGCTGGGCGCGCAGCTGTTCGGACATGTCGCGCAGGATGACCGACACGGTCTCGACCCGGCCGCGCACGTCACGGTGCATGATGACGAGGCAGTCCATCGGCAGCTTCGCATCGCCCAGCTGCAGGCCGATGCGGCCGCGCCAGTGGCCCTCGCGCATGGCCGCGGGTAGCACCAGCTTCTCGTAGCGGTCGAGCTGCTCGGCCGAGAAGTAGTCGGCGATGTGAGCGCCGCCCAGCGGCGCGTCGGTGGCCAGCCCCAGGCGGGCCCGTGCAGCCGGGTTGAGATAGGTGACCTGGCCATGCTCGCGGGCCTGGCAGACGAAGTCGGGCGTCATGTCGAAGATGGCGGTCAGCGTCTGCAGGGCCTTCTCCTGCTCGCCGCGCTCGGTCACGTCCTCCACGGTGCCGGCCTGGCCGGCGACCCGGCCGTCGAAGTACAGCGGCGCCGTGCGCACCGCGATCCAGCGGATGCGGCCGTTGTCGCCGCGCTTCATCTTGCGCACCATGTCGATAGGCTCGCCGGTGGCCATCTGGTGTTTCCAGCGCTGGATCAGCATGTCGCGCTGCTCGGGCTGCACGAGGGTGGTCCAGCCCCACTCGACGTCCTCGCGCCTGAGGCCGTGCACGCGCAGATAGCTGTCGTTCACGTAGACGATACGGCCGGTCTCGTCGGTGCGGAACAGGCCCAGCGGCATGGCGTTGCTGGTGGCCTGCAACGTCGCTTCGCGCAGCCGCGCGGCACGCTGCAGCTGACCCAGCCAGCGTGCGAGCAGCACCAAGCCCAGCGTGGCCAGCGCCGCGGCGGCCACCACCAGGCTGCGCTGGCGCCAGAAAGGCACGAGCACGTCTTCCTCGGTGCCGGACAGCAGCAGCCTGAGGCCATAGTCCGACAGGGTGACGAAAGCGCCGGTGCGGGGCCGGCCGTCGGTGGCCGCGCCGCTGCTGACGTAGAAACCTTCTTCACCGCTGAGATTGCGGCGGGCGGCGGGGAATTGCTCGAAGAGGTTGCGGCCGACGAATCCCGGCACCTCAGGCCGGCGCGACAGGGCCAGGCCGTCGGTGCGCAGCATGACGAGGGAGGACGGCGGCAACGGAACGAACAGGCCCTGAATGTCATGCAGGCGCTGCAGGTCGATGGTGGCCATGACGAACTCGTAGTCGTCCAGGGGCCGCGACAGCCGCATCAGCAGCGGCAGGCGCAGCCGGCCGTCGTCGGCGCGGCCGCCCAGGCGCAGCGGCAGTCCCAGGGCGATGCCCCCGGGCACCAGGCCGGCGATCTCGCCGAAGGCCGCGGTGCCGGCGATGCTGGCGTCGTCGCCCTCAGCGCCCGCCTGCAGCCGGCGCACCTGGCCGGTGGGCGCCACCAGCACGATGTCGACCATCTGGCGCGAGCCGCTGCGCACGCTGTCGACGAACTGGCGCAGCATGGCGTCGGCCTGCGGCAGCCCCTGTTGCCCATCGGCGCGACGCGTCAACAGCCACAGGTCGACGACGCGCAGCGCGCTTTCGGCCTGGCGCAGCACGGGCTCGGTCTGCATCGCGACGGCGCGAACGCCGGTGGCCAGCTCCTGGCGCTGCTGGGCCAGTAGTTCACGGGGCTTCTCGACGGCATACCAACCCACCAAGGCCCAGATCGTCAGCACGACGGAACCGAAGGCCAGGGCGGGCGCCAGCAGCAGGGCACGCTCGCGCCAGCGGCGGAGGCGGGCCTGCTTGAGCGGCTCGGTGGGCGGGGTGGCGGCGCTCATCGGGGGCAGGGGTTGCGGGCCATTGTGCGCCGCGGCTCCCGCCGTCGGGTCCCGCTATTTCGGCGCGAACAGCGCCGCCTGCTGCTCGCGCAGCAGCTTCTTCTGCACCTTGCCCATGGCATTGCGCGGCAGCTCCGGCACGACCAGGATGCGCTTGGGCACCTTGAAGCCGGCGATGCGGGCCTTGAGGGCCTGGATCAGCGCTTCGGGGTCGGGCCGGCCGTCGGGCGTGATGACGGCAATGACGGCCTCGCCGAAGTCTGGATGCGGCACGCCGATGACGGCCGATTCACCGACGCCGGGCAGTTCGTTCAGGAAGCCCTCGATCTCGGCCGGGTAGACATTGAAGCCGCCGCTGATGATGAGGTCCTTGCTGCGGCCGATCAGCGTCAGATAGCCATTGGCGCCGACGCGGCCGACGTCGCCGGTCTTGAACCAGCCGTCCGCGGTGAACTCCTCGGCCGTCTTCTCGGGCATCTGCCAGTAGCCGCTGAAAACGTTCGGCCCGCGTACCTGCACATGGCCGATCTCGTCCGCCGCGCAGGGGCGGCCCTCGTCATCGACGATGCGCAGGCCCACGCCCGGCAGCGCCGGGCCGACGGTGCCGCCGATGCGTTCGCCGTCCTCCGGGCGGCAGGGGTTGGAGGTCAGCATCAGCGTCTCGCTCATGCCGTAGCGCTCGAGGATCAGATGGCCGGTGCGGGCCTGCCACTCGCGCCAGGTCTCGATCAGCAAGGGTGCCGAGCCGCTGATGAAGAGGCGGATGTGGTTGCAATCCAGCGTGCGCTCCTGCAGCAGCCGCACGTAGAGCGTGGGAACGCCCATGAAAACCGTGGCCTCGGGCAGGCGCCGCGCCACGGCACCGGCGTCGAACTTGTTGAACCACAGCATCTTGCTGCCGTTGAGCAGCGCGCCATGTGAAGCGACGAACAGGCCGTGCACGTGGAAGATGGGCAAGGCGTGCAGCAGCACGTCATCCGGCTTCCAGTCCCAGAAGCTCTTCAGCGTCTGCGCGTTGGAGAGCAGGTTGCCGTGGCTGAGCATGGCGCCCTTGCTGCGCCCGGTCGTGCCGCTGGTGTAGAGGATGGCAGCGAGATCGCTAGCGGCGCGCTCGACCGGTTCGTGAGCCAGCGGCATCTGCGCGGCGCGGTCCAGCAGCGTGCCCGTGCGATCGTCGTTTAGCGTGAAGACCCAGCGCACGCCGCGCTGGAAAGCCAGCTTGCTGACCCAGCCGAAGTGCTTGCCCGCACAGACCACGACGCCCGGTGCTGCATCGCTGATGAAGTGCTCCAGTTCGGCCGCGTGATAGGCCGGGTTCAGCGGCAGGTAGACCAGGCCGGCACGCAGCACCGCCAGGTAGAGCATCAGGTTCTCGACGCTCTTGTCGGTGTGGACGGCGACGCGGCTGCCAGCGGGCAGCTCCAGCCGGCCCAGCCAGTTGGCGAGCATGGCGCTGCCGTTGTCGAGGTCGCGCCAGCTGTAGAGCAGGCCGTCGGCGTCGATGGCGGTCGCGTCCAGGTCCGCCGGGAAGCCGGCGCGCAGGGCCGAATACAGGTTCATCGCGGCTCAGTCCATCTTTGCGCCGGAGCGCTTCACCACTTCCGCCCAGCGCTTGACTTCAGAGCTGACGAATTGCCCGAAGGCGTCGCCATAGAGATTGGGCGTCTCCGCGCCCAGGCCGTGCCAGATGTTGCGGATGTCGTCCGTTGCGAAGGCCTTGCGCAGTTCGGCCTGCATGGCGGTGATCGCTTCCTTGGGTGTGCCCTTGGGCGCCCACAGGCCGTACCAGGTCGACACCTCATAGCCCGGAACGCCGGCCTCTGCGGCCGTCGGCACGTCGGGAAAGCCGACGGCGCGCTGCTTGCCGGCGACCGCAAGCGCCTTGATGCGGCCGCTCTTGATGTGGTTGGCCGAAGAGCCCAGGCCGTCGAACATCAGGTCCACCTGGCCGGCGATCAGGTCCTGCAGGGCCGGGCCGGCGCCGCGGTAGGGGATGTGGGTGATGAAGGTCTTGGTCTGCAGCTTGAACAGCTCGCCGGCCAGATGGTGGGAAGTGCCGTTGCCGGCCGAGCCGTAGTTCAGCTTGCCGGGCTTGGCGCGCACCGTGGCGAGCAGACCCTTGAGATCGCTGACAGGCACCTGGCCCGGGTGCACGACGATGACCTGGGGCACGCTGGCCAGCAGGGCCACGGGGATGAAGTCCTCTTCCAGCTTGTAGTCCAGCTTGGGGTACATGGACGGCGCAATGGTGTGGTGCACGGCGCCCATGAAGAAGTTGTTGCCGTCCGGCGCCAGCTTGGCGGCGATGGTGGCACCCACCGTGCCGCCCGCGCCGCCCTTGTTGTCGATGATCACCTGGCGGCCCAGCTGCCGGGTCAGCAGCGCGGTCAGCGGTCGCGCGAAGGCGTCGGTGCCGCCGCCGGCAGGAAAAGGAACGATCCAGGTCTGGGGCTTGTTGCCTTGCGCCAGCGCCAGCCAGGGGCTGCACAGCGCGGGCAGCAGCGTGCGTCGCTTCATCGCCTTGTCTCCGTCAGTGTTGTGCGGCAATTATGGTTGCAGCAATGCGGTCACACGTGCCAGCAGTTCAGGCTTGGAGAAGGGCTTGTTGAGGCTGTCGCAGCGCGCCTCTTGCAGGAACTGGCGCGCGATGGGCGACAGCGTATCGCCGGTGACGAACAGCATGCGCCGCGCCAGCGACGGGTGCTGGGCCTTGACCTCGCGCCAGAGCTGGGCGCCGTCAATGTCGGGCATGTGCAGGTCGCTGACGATGGCGTCAAAGCGCGCCTCGGCGAGCATCGCCAGTGCCACCGCGCCGGACTCGGCCGTCATGACCTCATAACCCGCGCCCGACAGCATCTCGCCGATCAGCTCGGCAATCTCGGTCTCGTCATCGACGACGAGGACGCGGGCGCTGCACTCGTCGGTCGCCGGCAGCGGTACGGGTTCGGTCTCGCTGGCCTCGGGCTCGCCGCTGACGGGCATCTGCAGGCAGAAGCAGGCGCCGTCGCCGCCCTCGTCCTGGATGTTGAGCTCGCCGCCGTGGTCGCGCGCGATGGAGCGCGACACGGCCAGGCCCAGGCCGGTGCCGACGCCCTCGCTCTTGGTCGTGAAGAAGGGTTCGAAGATGCGATCGCGCAGCTCGGGATCGATGCCGGGGCCGTTGTCGCGCACGCGCATCCAGACACGCGGCGTGCGGCGGCGGTCGCCGTCGGTCATCGGCGCCACGCCGGTGGAGACGGTCAGGCGGCGGCCGTTGTCGCGCGCACCCAGGGCCTGTTGGGCGTTGACGATGAGGTTGAGCACGATCTGGCCGATCTGGTCGGCGTCGGCCTTGACGGGCGGCAGGCCCGGCAGCAGGTCCAGCGTGACGGCGATGCCGTGGCTGCGCAGCACATAGCCCAGCATGTCGACGGCGGCCGTGGCCAGGTCGTTCAACGCCACCTCGCTGCGGTTGGCTGGCCGGCTGCGCGCCATGTTCAGGAAGGTGCGCACGATGCGGCCGCAGCGCTCGGCGGCCTCGTGGATGCGCTGGGCATCCGCGGCGCGCGGGTCGCCGCTCATCTTCTCGGCCAGCAGCGACGCGCGGCCCATGACGATGGACAGCGGGTTGTTCAGCTCATGGGCCACGCCGGCCAGCAGGCTGCCCATGGCGGTCAGCTTCTCGCTCTGGCGCAGGGCTTCGCGCTGGCGTTCGATCTCGCCTTGCGCCGTCTGGCGCTCGGACAGGTCGAACAGCGACGCGGTATAGAAGGCCTGGCCCGCCACGTCGGTGCGCCACAGCACCATCTCGACGGGAAACTCGTTGCCGTCGGCGCGCTGGGCCTGCATCTCGACGCGCTTGCCGATGATGCGCTGCTCGCCGCCGGCCGAGACGCGCGCCATGCCCGCCTCGTGGGCCGCGCGCAGCCGGGCCGGGATCATCACGTCGGATACCGAGCGGCCCAGGGCCTCGGCGCGCGCCAGCCCGAACATGGCCGCGGCGGCGGGGTTGAACTCGACGATGTGGCCGGTCCTGTCGGTGGAGACCAGGGCCGCCATCGCGTGGTCGAAGATGGAGGACTTCAGCGCCTCGCTGGCCTGCAACTCGGTGACCTTGGCCGACAGCTCTGCGTCGCGCCGCTTCAGCTCGGTCAGGTCCAGGCTCATGACGACGGTGGCCTGCGGCACGCCACCCTGCACGTCGACGGGAACCAGGTGCTCGCGCATATAGCGCCGGCCGGCACCGGCCAGCTCGGTCCAGCCCTCCCACGCGACGGTCTGGCCGCTGGCCAGGCGCGAGCGCACGGCACCGTAGTCGGCATAGGCGGCGTCACCAATGATGCGGCCGATGGGCTGGCCGAGCACCTGCTTGGGATGCAGGCCGGTGAACTTGAAGAACTCGTGGTTGGCCCAGACGAAGCGCTCGTCCACGTCGATGACGACGACGCGCGCCGGCACCGCTTCCAGCAGTTGCGACAGCAGCGGCAGTGTCGCCTTGAGCACGCTGCCGAGTTCGCCCACGCCGGCGTCCGGTGTGGGATGGAATTGCAAGGTCTCTGTCATGCGGCGCGCTCCCTGGGCGGCCGATGATAAGGACGGTCAGGCGGCCAGCGCCTCGGCGGCAGCCCCCTTTTGCATCGTCTGCGCGACATGGCCATACATGACGGTCCAGGCTTCGCGCACTTCGGCCGTGAAGCCGTCGCCCAGGCCGGCGGCCAATGTGTCCAGCAGCGCGGCACCGACGCTGGCGTAATGGGCCTCGACGACACCATAGCCAGCATGGCGCTGACCGAGCTTGAGCAGCACGGGGTTCAGCGAGGCGGGGCGGTCCAGCAGGTCGATGGCGGCGCCGATCATCTGCATCAGCCGCGCCCCCTGCTCGACCATGGCGCTGCCACGGAACAGTGCGCGCAGGGCGGGGTCACGGGCAAACAGCTGGGCGTAGAAAGCCTCGGCGACGGTGGGCGCCAGGGGCATGAGCGGCGCGAAGCTGCTGCGGATCAGGTGGATCTGGTGCGGGGTCATGGCAGCCTCGGTGTCAGTGGATGAGGTAGGCGTCGGCGACGGGTGCGAACACGCACAGCATGGGCAAAGCCATGATGAGGCGCTCGAGCAGGTTCCAGCGGGGCGCGGGCGCCGGGGCGTGTTCGAGGTCCTCGGCGAAGGCTTCGCTGCGGTAGCCGACGAGCATCGTTTCGGGCCAGTCGGTGGAGGGGTTGTCGCTGCGGTAGTGCATGGGGGTCTTCCGGTTGGTGTGTCGCCACTGTCGGACGCGCCGGTTTCAAGCCCGCTTCACGCCGGCTCGCCTGTGTTGCGTTTGTTTCAACACCACGCCGCCTTGCCCCGAACAAGGCCAGCCTGCCTATCATTCGCCGCCATGTCAGACACTTCGCCCACCGTGCTGCTCGTCGACGACGAGCCTGAATTGCGTGCCTTGCTGGCCGAGTATTTCGGCCGCAACGGCTTCGAGGTCATGCAGGCCCAGGACGCCGCCGCGGCCCGCGCCCGCGTCGCCGAGCGAGTGCCCGATGTGGCGGTGCTCGACATCAACATGCCGGGCGAGAACGGTTTGTCGCTGGCCCGCGCGCTGCGTGAGGCCCATCCGCGCCTGGCTGTGCTGATGCTGACGACGGCGGGCGAGGCCATCGACCGCATCGTCGGCCTGGAGGTGGGGGCGGACGACTACATCGCCAAGCCCTTCGAGCTGCGCGAACTGCTGGCCCGCGTGCGCGCCGTGCTGCGGCGCCTGCAGGTGACGGCCGCGCCTGCGCCCTTGCTTGCACCGGAGGATCCCGAGCGGGTCGCCTTTGGCCTGTGCGAGCTCGACGTGGCCCAGCGCAAGCTCTTCGGCATGGACGGCACCGAGATCGACATCACGGCCGCTGAATTCGACCTGCTGGCACTGTTTGCGCGCCACCCCAATCGCCCGCTGAACCGCGACCAGATCATGGAGCAGGCCCACAACCGCGGCTGGGACGTGTTCGACCGCAGCATCGACCTGCGCGTCATGCGCCTGCGTCGCAAGGTGGAGCGCAACCCCGACAAGCCGGAGGTCATCAAGACCGTGCGCAACGTCGGTTACGTCTACGTGCCGGTGGCGGGCTGAGCGGACCTTTTCACGGCGCTGGCTGCAACAAGTCCGTGGTCCCTGGCGCCGCGGTGGTTTTGTACCTTATCCTGGCTGTCAAGGACGCGCGAAGTGCGCCGCTGCGCGCAAGCTGCAGCCGTGCATGCGCCTTGCGACGGCATGGGTCACTTTTTCTCGCTGATCAACACAGGGCGGCGCTTCGTCGCCCTGCTCGGGCTTGCGTTGGGCGGTGGCGCAATGGCGGCGAACGAGCCCGCCCCCACGCCTTGGGCCGCCCGTTCGGATGCGGTGTTCCACCAGGTGCTGGTCGCACCGATGTCCTTCACCACGCTGGCCCAGGACGGCGAAGGCTTCCTCTGGATCGCCACGCAGTCCGGGCTGTCGCGCTGGGATGGCTATCAGCTTCGCAGCTATGTCAGCGACATGGCCTCGTCCGGCGCCCTGCCCGACAGCTACGTGCAGGCGCTGCATGTCGATGACCAACGGCGTCTTTGGGTCGGCACCAGCGCTGGTGGGCTGGTGCGCTATGAGCCGCGCACCGACCGTTTCATCGCCGCATTGGCGGCCGGCGCCGCGCTGAGCCGCAAGAGCGTGCACGCCATGCTCGACGAGGGCAATGGCCAGCTGTGGGTCGGCACCGGTGCTGGTCTGGACCTGCTGGATACCCGCCGCGGCACGGTGCAGCGCCACGCGGTACTGGCTGGGGCGAAAGGCCTGCCCGATGGCGCCGTGCTGGCGCTGCTGCGCGACTCGACGGGTGGCCTGTGGGTGGGCTCCGACAAGGGCCTCTTCCGCCGTGCCGCCGGCAGCGATCGCTTCATGCAGGTCGGGCTGCCGGCCGAAGAGCATGCGCCGTTCGTCGCCAGGCTGCTGCTGGACAGCCAGCGGCGGATCTGGGTCGGCACGCGCTCGTATGGCGTTTTCGTGATCGAGCCCGAGGCCGAGGCGGTGCCATTGCATCGCTTGTTGCAGGCGGCCGGCGCCGACGCGACGGGGCTGGGCAACGTGCCGATCCGCGTGATGGCCGAGGCCGCGCCGGGTGACGTCTGGCTGGCCCCTGATGGTGGCGGCATCCTGCGCATCGACACCCGTCGCTGGGAGATGCGCCGCGTGCGGCACCGCTCGGACAGCGCGGCCAGCCTGCCCGACGACGACGTCGCCGCGATGTACCGGGATCGCAGCGGGCTGCTCTGGGTCGCCACCGACACGGGGCTCAGCCACCACGACGCGCGCCAGGTCACCGTCAGCACCTGGTTCGGCGGCCCCGGCGCAACAGCCGGCATCAGCCACCCCAACGTGCCGTGCGTGCTGCCCATGCCCGATGGCAGTGTCTGGCTCAGCACGGGCGACGGCGGCATCGACGTCGTCAGGGCCGATCAAGGCCGCATGGCGGCGTTGCGGCCCGACGCTGCCACACCGGCCACCGCGCTGCCGCCGGGCCGTGTGCTGAGCATGGTGCGTGCGCCGGACGGTGTGGTCTACCTTGGTACCCAGCGCGGGCTGTATCGCGCCACGGCCGATGGCCGTGCGGTGCAGCGGTTGTCTATCCCTGGCCGCTCACCCACCGCGTCGGTCTGGGCCATGGCGATGCAGGATGGCCGGCTCTGGCTGGGCGGTCTCGACGGCCTGTGGGCAGTCGCCCCGGCCGATGGCCTGCAACTGGGCGTGCTGGCGCATGAGGACGGCAGCCGCTTGGATGAGCAACGCGTCACCGCGCTGCTCGCGGGCCGGGACGGTGTGCTGTGGGTGGGAACGCGCACGGGCGTGTTGCGGCTGGATACGGCCACGATGGCGCTGAGCCGGCTGGCGCCCGACGCACCTGGCCGGGTCGGCTTTCCCGTTGGCTATGTCTCCTCCATGCTGCTGGACCGCCTTGGCCGCCTGTGGGTGGCCAGCTTCGGCGCCGGCGTGCGCGTGATGGAGGCCGCGCAGGCGCTCCAGGCCCAACCGCAGGTCAGGCGCATCACCCTGGCCGAGGGACTGCCGCACAACGGCGTCGACGCGCTGGTGCTGGCGCCGAACGGCGACGTCTGGGCGAGCACCGACAGCGGCATCGCCCACATTGCGCAGGACAGCCTGCGCGTGCGCAGCCTGCGTGCGGCCGAGGGGGTGGGCATCCCCACCTACTGGACCAATGCCGGCGCGTCCAGTGCCGACGGCATGCTGCTGTTCGGCGGCATCGGCGGCTTGACCATCGTGGACCCGCGTCAGCCCGAGGCCCGCGCCGAACCGGCGCCGCTGGTGATCACTGAAGTGCGGCTGGGCGGTGTGCGGGCCGTGGTGCCACCGGCCTCTCCCGGCGACGAAGCCCTGACCCTCGAGCCGGAGCGGCGCAGCCTGCTGGTCGAGTTCTCGGTGCTCGACTACGGCGCACCCGAACGCAACCGCTACGAATACCGGTTGCCGGGCGTGGACGCCGATTGGGTCGCCACCGAGCCGAACCGGCGCATCGCCACCTACACCAACCTGCCGCCCGGCGACCATGTGCTGGAGTTGCGCGGCGCCGGCGCGCAGGGCGGGTGGTCCGAGGTGCTGCGGCTGCCGCTGCATGTGCGGCCGCGCTGGCACGAGATGCTGTGGTTTCGCATCGGCCTGGGCGTGGCGGTGGCTGCGCTGCTCGTGGCGATGATGCAGGCGCGCACGCTGATCCTGCGGCGGCGCCAGCGCACGCTGGAGTTGCTGGTGGCCGAGCGCACGATGGCGCTGGAGCAGCGCACGAGTGAGCTCCAGAGAAGCCAGCAGCAACTGGAGCAGCTCGCCTATTACGACGGCCTGACCGGGCTGGCGAATCGGCGCCTGTTCAACGACGACCTCCGCCACCTGATGGCCCAGGCGCAGCGCAACGGCCTGGGCCTGTACCTGCTGTTGATCGACCTGGACCATTTCAAGCAGATCAACGACACCCAGGGCCACGATGCCGGCGACGCGGTGCTGAGGACGGTCAGCGCCTGCCTTGGGCTCGCCGTGCGGGAGGCGGATCGCACGGCCAGGCTGGGCGGCGACGAGTTCGCCGTGCTGCTGCCCGACACCATCGAGCCGGCTGCAGCGGAAGCGGTATGCCGCCGTATTGCCCAGGCGCTGGCCCAGGTGCTGCCTCAGGGGCAGTCGTCGTTGACGCTGCCCAGCGCGAGCATCGGTGCCGCCTGCTATCCGCGCGACGCGCAGGATGTCGACGGGCTGTACAAGGCGGCCGACCTGGCGCTGTACGACGCCAAGCGTGCGGGGCGATCCCGCTGGCATTTGTATGCGGGGCCGCGGGTCTAACCCTGGCCCCGCTCCCGTCAGTTCGGCTCGGGCAGCTGGAGCCAGCGTTGCAGCCGCGTGCGCAGTGCGACGAAGTCCAGCGGCTTGGTCAGGTGCTCGTCCATGCCGGCCTCGAGGCTGGCGGCCACGTCCGCATCCAGCGCATGCGCCGTCAGGGCCAGGATGGGGAACGCGGGCAGCTTGCCCTCGCGCTGCTGGCTGCGGATGCGGCGGGCGCATTCCAGGCCGTCCATGCCGGGCATCTGGATGTCCATCAGCACGAGATCCGGGGCCGATTCGGCACAGGCCGACAGGGCTTCGAGGCCGTTTCTGGCCAGGCGGGCCTGAACGCCCATCAGCGCGAGGAATTCCAGCGCGACGACCTGGTTGATGTGGTTGTCCTCGACGAGCAGGACCTGGGCTTGTCGTTGGCTCGGGGCGGCACCGCCCTCGTCGGGCTCTGGCGCGTCAACACCCGCACCATCGGTGGCGGCATTGAGCCAGAAGGGAACCAGTACCTGCGCCGGCTCGGGCAACCTCGACTTGTCCATCCCCATGTCCTTGTGTCAGCTTGTTCTTTTCTTATGCGGCCCTCGAGGAGCCGTGAGCTATTGTTGCCTCAGGGGGCGCTGTAGCGCAACCAGATGCCCCATGAATGCAGTGCGGCTTGGGCCGCCCATGTCGCCTGAAACAACCGCTCGTCGGTCGCGGGTGCTGACAGTTTTGGTCCCTGCGTCTCCCTACACTGCTCGCCTTTGTCGTTTTGGCCCCCATCAATGTCTGACGGTCTGATCCGCATCCGAGGCGCTCGGCAGCACAACCTCAAGAATCTCGACCTCGATCTGCGCACTGCCGAATTGACCGTTGTTACAGGTCCCAGCGGCTCGGGCAAATCCAGCCTGGTATTCGACACCCTCTATGCCGAGGGCCAGCGTCGCTACGTGGAGACGTTTTCCGCTTACGCGCGCCAGTTCCTGGACCGCATGGACCGCCCGGCCGTGGACAAGGTCGACGGTGTGCCGCCCGCCATCGCCATCGACCAGACCAATCCGGTGCGCACCAGTCGCTCCACGGTGGGCACCATGACGGAGCTCAATGACCACCTGAAGCTGCTTTTTGCGCGCGCAGCGGAGCTGTTTGACCGCAAGACGGCGCTGCCGGTCAGGCATGACACGGCCCAGAGCATCTATGTGGAGCTGCTCGCTCGCGGCGAAGCAGCCGACGACCCCAGGATGGCGCTCAGCTTCCCGGTGGAATTACCCGGCAACACGAGCGCGGAGCAGGTGCAGCAGTGGTTGTCCGCCAGCGGGTTCACGCGGGTGCAGGGCGAACGCGAGGTTGAAGGCAAGAAGGTGTTAGATGTGGTGGCCGATCGCTTCCGCATCCAGGGGGCCGACAAGCAGCGCGCGATGGAGGCCATCGAGCTGTGCCTGAAGCGCGGCGCGGGTCGGGTGAATGTTCACGTCGGTGACGACGGCGCCACACTCTGGCGGTTCTCGACCGGCCTTCACTGTCCCGAAAGCGACATCCGCTACGCCGACCCGCAGCCGGCGCTGTTCTCCTTCAACTCCGCTTTCGGCGCCTGCGACAGCTGCCGCGGCTTCGGCCGCGTCATCGGCGTCGATCTTGGCCTCGTCATTCCCGACGACCGCAAGACCCTGCGCAACGGCGCCATCAAGCCCATGCAGACGCCGGCATGGAAGGATTGCCAGGAGGACCTGCTGAAGTACGCCGGCGAGGCCGGCATCCCACGCGACACGCCGTGGAAGGACCTGTCCGCCGCCCACCGCGAATGGGTCATCAACGGCACGCCGAACTGGAACGGAAACTGGAACAAGCAGTGGTACGGGGTCAAGCGCTTCTTCGACTACCTGGAGAGCAAGGCCTACAAGATGCACATCCGCGTGCTCTTGTCCAAATACCGCAGCTATACCGAATGCCCGGCCTGCCGCGGCGCGCGGCTCAAGACCGAGGCGCTGTTGTGGCGCGTCGGCGCCAAGCCGTTGGCCGACGCCGCGCTGCCGGCGGCGCAACGCTTCCTGCCCGTCGGCGTCGATTGGTCGCGTGAGCAGCTGGAGACGCTGCCGGGCCTGGCCCTGCACGACCTGATGCAGCTGCCCATCCAGCGCCTGCGCGACTTCGTCGACGGCCTGCAACTGCCGAGCACGATGCTGGACGAGGCGCTCAAGCTGCTGCTGGACGAGATCCGCCACCGCAGCCGCTACCTCTGCGACGTCGGCCTGGGCTATCTGACGCTGGACCGCCAGAGCCGCACCCTGTCCGGCGGCGAGGTGCAGCGCATCAACCTGACGACGGCGCTGGGCACCTCGCTGGTCAACACCCTCTTTGTGCTGGACGAGCCCAGCATCGGCCTGCACCCACGCGACATGGGGCGCATCGTGCAGGCCATGCAGCGGCTGCGCGACGCGGGCAACACGCTGGTCGTCGTCGAGCATGACCCGGCGGTGATGCTCGCGGCGGACCGTTTGATCGACATGGGCCCCGGCCCCGGCGAGCGCGGCGGCCAGATCGTCTACGACGGCACGCCCGAGAGCATCCGCTCGGCTGACACGCTGACCGGCGCCTACCTCGGCGGGCGCAAGCATGTCGGCATGGGACTCAAGCGCCTGGTGGACGAATCGACGCCCAAGCTCATCCTCGAAGGCGTGCGCGAGCACAACCTGCGCGACGTGACCGTCGAGTTCCCGCTGCAGCGCCTCGTCGTCGTCACCGGCGTGAGCGGCTCGGGCAAGAGCACGCTGATGCAGGACGTGCTGTATCCCGCGCTGGCCCGCCAGTTCGGCAAGGCGACCGAGACGCCCGGCGCGCACGAGCGCTTGCTGGGCGGCGACTTCCTCGCCGACGCGGTGTTCGTCGACCAGTCGCCGATCGGCAAGACGGCCCGTTCCAACCCGGCCAGCTATGTCGGCGCCTGGGACGAGATCCGCAAGCTGCTCGCCGATGCGCCGCTGGCGCGCGAGCGCAGCTACACCGCCAGTATGTTCAGCTTCAACGCCGGCGACGGCCGCTGCCCGACCTGCGGCGGCTCGGGCTTCGAGCATGTCGAGATGCAGTTCCTCAGCGACGTCTACCTGCGCTGCCCGGACTGCGACGGCAAGCGCTTCCGTGCCGAGATGCTGGATGTGAAGCTGGCGTTGAAGGACCGTGACCTCAGCGTGTCCGACGTGCTGGAGCTGACGGTGGCCGAGGCGGTGAACCTGTTCAGCGAGCACCGCGGCGTCATCGCCAAGCTGCAGCCCATCGTCGACGTGGGCCTGGAATACGTGCGCCTGGGCCAGCCGGTGCCGACGCTGTCGGGCGGCGAGGCGCAGCGCTTGAAGCTCGCCGGCTTCCTGGCCGAGGCGGCAGCGTCGCCACGTTTCGGCGTCGCCAAGAAGGGCACGCTCTTCCTGTTCGACGAGCCGACGACGGGCCTGCATTTCGACGACATCGCCAAGCTCATGCGCGCGTTGCGCAAGCTGCTCTCCGCCGGCCACTCGCTGATCGTCATCGAGCACAACCTGGACGTCATCCGCGCGGCCGACTGGCTCATCGATCTCGGCCCCGAAGGTGGCGAGACC
The DNA here is from genome assembly GCF_001425705.1 of Pelomonas sp. Root1217. Classification (GTDB taxonomy): domain Bacteria; phylum Pseudomonadota; class Gammaproteobacteria; order Burkholderiales; family Burkholderiaceae_C; genus Pelomonas. The sequence goes on from NZ_LMDC01000001.1 coordinate 1,215,977, forward strand.
GGCGGCGAAATCGTCTGCGTCGGCACGCCCGAGGAGATCACCAAGCATGCGAGCTCGCACACCGCCGCCGCGCTGCGCGACTATGCGCTGCACATGGACCGCCCGGCCATGGCCGTCGAGGAAGGTCGGCCGCTGCAGTCCATCGTGCTGGCGCGCCGCCAGACGGACGAAGCCATCAAGATCGTCAACGCCCGCGAGCACAACCTCAAGGGCCTGAGCGTTGACATCCCGCGCGGCAAGTTCAACGTCGTCACTGGTGTGTCGGGCTCAGGTAAGTCCACGCTGGCCTTCGACATCCTGTTCAACGAAGGCCAGCGCCGCTATCTCGAATCGCTGAATGCCTATGCGCGCTCCATCGTGCAGCCGGCAGGCCGGCCCGAGGTCGATGCGGTCTGGGGCATCCCGCCGACGGTCGCCATCGAGCAGCGCCTGAGCCGCGGTGGCCGCAAGAGCACGGTGGCGACGACGACCGAGGTGTGGCACTTCCTGCGCCTGCTTTACGTCAAGCTGGGCGTGCAGCACTGCATCAACGATGGCGCACCGGTGCGCCCGCAGAGCGTCGAGTCGATTGCCGCCCAGTTGATGCGGGACTACCGCGGTCAGCATGTGGGCCTGCTCGCACCGCTGGTTGTGAATCGCAAGGGCGTCTACACCGACCTCGCCAAATGGGCCAAGGGCCGCGGCCATACGCACCTGCGTGTCGACGGCGAGTTCCTGCCGACCTCGCCGTGGCCGCGCATCGACCGCTTCAAGGAGCACACGCTGGAGCTGCCGGTCGGTGACCTCGTCATCGAGCCCGCACGCGAGGCCCAGCTGCGCGAGCTGCTCGCCAAGGCGCTGGACGTGGGCAAGGGCGTGCTGCACCTGCTGGCACCGCTGGATGGCCTCAGCCTGGAAGAGGGCGGTACCGGCGCAGGCGTCGGCACCGTCAAGGTCTTCTCCACCAAGCGCGCCTGCCCGGTCTGCGGCACCAGCTACCCCGAGCTGGACCCGCGCCTGTTCTCCTACAACTCCAAGCACGGCTGGTGCACCGGCTGCGTCGGCACCGGCCTGGCGCTGACGCGCGAGCAGCGCAAGGCGCTGGACGACAGCGTGCAAAGCGACGACAACCGCGGCCGTGAGCAGAGCTTCCCGTCCGAGGAGGCCGAGGTCGAAGGACTGACCGATGCGGTCTGCCCGGACTGCCATGGCACGCGCCTGAACCCGACGGCGCGTTCGGTCGAGTTTGAGGACAAGGGCATCGGCGAAGTGGCCGCCTGGAGCGTGGGTGAAGCGCGCGACTGGGTGCGCGGCCTTCACCTGCATGGCCGTGATGCCGACATCGCGCGTGACGTCGTCAGTGAAATCCTCGGCCGGCTGGAGTTCCTGCAGGAGGTTGGCCTGGGCTATCTGACGCTGGACCGTGCGGCACCGACGCTGTCGGGCGGCGAGGCCCAGCGCATCCGCCTGGCCGCGCAGCTCGGCAGCAACCTGCAGGGCGTCTGCTATGTGCTGGACGAGCCCACCATCGGCCTGCATCCGCGCGACAACCAGATCCTGCTGAAGGCGCTGGCGACGCTGGGCGACAAGGGCAACACACTGGTCGTCGTCGAGCATGACGAGGACACCATCCGCCGCGCCGACCACATCATCGACATCGGCCCTGGCGCCGGTAAACGCGGTGGCCGCGTCGTGGCCGAGGGCACGGCGGCACAGCTGGCGCTGCAGCCCGAATCGACGACGGGCCGCATGCTGGCCCACCCGCTGATCCACCCGTTGCAGGCCCGCCGCCCTATCGAAGCGGACGCGCCCAGGCTGACCGTTCTGAACGCAGCCCTGCACAACCTCAAGGCGGTGACGGTGGACGTGCCGCTGCATCGGCTGGTGGCGGTGACCGGCGTGTCGGGCTCCGGCAAGTCGACGCTGGCGCGCGACGTGCTGCTGGCCAACATGGCCGTCGCCGTGCCGCTGCGCAAGGCGCCGGCCAGGTGGACGGGCTGCGACGGCATCGAAGGCCATGCCCAGGTGGACCGCGTGCTGGAGGTCGACCAGACCCCCATCGGCAAGACACCGCGCTCCTGCCCGGCCACGTACATCGGCTTCTGGGACGCCATTCGCAAGCTCTTTGCGGAGACGCTTGAGAGCAAGGCGCGCGGCTATGCGCCGGCGCGCTTTTCCTTCAACACCGGGGCGGGCCGCTGCCCCGGCTGCGAAGGCCAGGGCATGAAGACCATCGAGATGAGCTTCCTGCCCGACGTGAAGGTGCCTTGCGACCAGTGCCATGGCCAGCGCTTCAACCCCGAGACGCTGGGCGTCAGCTGGCGCGGCAAGAGCATTGGTGACGTGCTGGCGATGGAAGTCGACGAGGCCGTCGAGTTCTTCGCCTCGATGCCGTCGATCGCACACCCGCTGCAATTGCTCAAGGACGTGGGCCTGGGCTATCTGACGCTGGGCCAGCCGTCACCAACGCTGTCGGGCGGCGAGGCGCAGCGGATCAAGCTGGTGTCGGAGCTGGTCAAGGTGCGCGACGACGTGACCCGACGCGGGCAGAAGGCGCCGCACACCCTCTACGTGCTGGACGAGCCGACCGTGGGCCTGCACATGGCCGACGTGGAAAAGCTGATCCGCGTGCTGCACCGGCTGGTGGCGGGCGGGCATTCGGTCGTGGTCATCGAGCATGACCTGGATGTGATCGCGGAAGCGGACTGGGTGCTGGATCTCGGGCCGGAGGGCGGCGATGCGGGTGGGCGTGTGGTCATAGAGGGCACGCCGGAGCAGGTCGTGGCGAGCGGCAGTCACACGGGCGTGGCCTTGAAGCCGGTGCTGGCACGGTTGGGCTGACTCGGCCGCGCTTCGGTTTTCCAGAAGTCCGGTTGCGGCTCCGCCTGCTTTGTCCGGGGCATCGGACCGGACAAACTGCACCGTTCAATTGACCGGAGAGGTTTGCGATGGCGTTCGTTGTGGGCTGGGTGCTGGTCTTGCTGCTGCTGGCCCTGTGGTCCAGCCTCGTGTGGGCGGTGCAGTCGTTTCTCACCGGCCTGCTGGCCCACGCCGGCAATGTCGGCTCGGGTGGCTGGAGCTTGCCGGAATCGCTGAGAGACTGGCTGCCCGCGGCAGTGGCGGATTGGCTGGTCTCCACGGTCGAGACGCTGTCGCCTCAGCTGCAGTCACTGGCCAGCGCGCTGCCGTCGCTGACGGGCGGCGTCACGCTGTTGGCCTGGGTGGTGTGGACGCTGGGCGCCGTGATGCTGTTCGTCTTCGGCCTGGCCATCCACGTCGGCGTGGCGCTGTGGCGCAAGTCCAAGGCTTCCACGTCGCCGCCTGCCACGACGATCCCGTGACGAATGGGGGTCGTCGCGCCTGCTTCTTAGAATTCGTTGCCCCTAACCCTAGGGGGTAGATTCAGGAGATCCCTTGAAGCCCGTGACCTTCGCTGCCATCAGCAGCCTGGCCCTTGCCGTGGCCCTGTCGGCCGCAGCCCCCCTGCAGGCACAGACCGCGCCGCCCAAGCCCGTTCCCAGTCTCGAGCAGATCTTCCGTGCCGAGCCTTATCGCGGCGAGCCCGCCAAGGAGGCCGACTTCAGCCGCAGCGGCCGCTACCTGGCCTGGCTGTGGAGCCCATTCGGCGAGCCCGGCACCGATCTCTGGGTGTACGACACCAAGACCGGCAAGACGCAGCGCATCACGTCGCCCCAGGTCATGGCGGCCTTCGAGGCGCCTGAGGACATGGAGCGCTTCGACAAGAAGCTCCGGCAGCGCAACACCGAATACGCCGAGCGCCAGGCCCGTGAGGTGGCGCAGCAGGCCTATCTGCGCGGCGAGAAAGTCGACCTGGCGCAGTGGGAAACCGCCGCGATTGCCACGCTGAAGAAGGAACTGGCCGAGAAGAAGGCCAAGGACGACGCGCAAAAGGCCGCCGACAAGGCCGAGGCCGAGCTTGAGAAGCAGGCCATGGCCGCGCTGGCCGCCAGGCGCGCCGGCAAGCCGGTGCCTGCGGCAGCGCCAGCATCGGCCGCCTCGTCGCCCGACAAGGACAAGGAAAAAGAGCTTTGGGAGCTCCGCGACGAGCTGAAGAAGAAGCTCGCCCGCGACAAGCTCAAGCCTGCCGATCTCTACCCCGGCCCGAGCCAGTTCGCCTGGGCGCACAAGGCCGACGAACTGGTCTTCCAGTACCGCGGCGGCCTCTATCGCTGGAAGGCGGACGACAAGGTGCCGGCTGTTCAGCCCCTGGTGGCCACGCAGCGCGAACTGAAGCTGGTCGCCTACACCGCCGACGACAGCGGCGTCATCTACACCGACGAGACCCGCGTGCTGCGCAGCGGCTTCAAGCAGGCCGGCGTGCAGGTCATCAACCGCGAACTCATCCACCCGGACGACGAGCAGAAGAAATACAAGATCGCCGAGACCGCCATCAGCGAGGACGGCCGCTGGATGTCGCTGCTCGCCAAGGCGCCGCTGAAGACGGCCGACGACAAGCCGGCGCCGCCGCCCAAGCAGGTCGAGATCATGAACTACAGCGAGCGCTGGGCCACGGCCAAGAAGGTCAACCGCGAGGTGTCGGACGACAAGCGCAACCAGCAGCCGCTGGCCCTGTACATCCGCCAGCTGTCCAGCGGCAATGAGGCGCCGCGCAAGCAGCCGGCGCCGGTGTTCACGCAGAACGGTGGCGATGTCTGGTTCGAAATGAGCGACGTGGCCTGGGCCCGTGACGGCAGCCGCTATGCCTTCACGACCTGGGAGCGCGACAAGGAGCTGCTGCGCGTCTACATCGGCAAGACTTCTTGCCCCCAGCCGTCGGGTACGACGGCTGCCCCCCAAGGGGGCGCTGCAGGCCTTGGGAGCGGCCCGGCGGCCTGCGACGAATCCGCCAAACCCGAGATGGTGCTGGAGCGCCGCGGCGAGGTCGGCCACGAGGTCGTCAACGTGCTCAAGCCCCGCTTCACGCCCGACGGCAAGACGCTGGTGCTGGCCCTGGACGAAGCCGGCTGGCGCCAGCCCTATGCCATCGACGTGGCCACCAAGGCGCTGCGCCCGCTGGTCAAGGGCGAGTTCGAGGCCCATCAGGTGATCGGTTTCACGGCCGACAGCAAGGCCATGTTCGTGCTGGCCAACCAGGGCGACATGGCGGCCATGAATGTGCTGCGCGTCGACCTGGCCAGTGGTGCCACCCAGGCCCTGGGCGCGGCGGGCGAGTACCACCGCGCTGCGGCGGCGTCGGAGGACGGCCGCTGGGTCGGCGCCGTGGCCGGCAACTGGGCCCAGCGCCCGGAATTGAAGCTGCTGGCCACTGATGGCAAGACGCCGGCGCGCACGCTGACCGACAGCAATGACAAGGCCTGGGGCGAGTTGAAACTGTTGCGGCCCGAACGCTTCAATTTCACCAACCGCCATGGCGACCGCATCGAGGCCTATGCCTTCAAGCCCGCCAGTTGGACTGCGGCCGACAAGCGCCCGGCCATCGTCTACGTCTATGGCGGCCCGCTGAACGACCGCCACATCGTCGAGGTCGACAGCTTCCAGAACACCGCCTATCTGTTCGGCCAATACATGGCCGCCAGGCATGGCTATGTGACCATCGCCGTGGACCCGCGCGGCCACAGCAACTATGGCCGCAAGTTCTCCGACGCCAACTGGGAGCGCCCCGGCGAACCCCAGGCCGAGGACCTTGAAGACCTCGTCAAGCTGCTGCCTGCCCAGTTTGGCGTGGACGCCCGCCGCGTCGGCCTGAACGGCTGGAGCTTCGGCGGCTTCCAGACCCAGTACACGATGTACACCCGGCCCGATCTGTTCGCCGCCGGCATCGCCGGCGCCGGCCCGACCGAATGGGAGAACTACAACAGCTGGTACAGCGGCCGCACCATCGGCAAGGCGACCGACCGCACCAAGCCGGTGTTGCGCAAATATTCGCTGCTTCCGTTGGCCAAGGGCCTGAAGAAGCCGCTGATGCTGGTGCACGGCATGCAGGACCCCAACGTGCTCTTCCAGGATACCGTCAACGTCTACCGTGAGCTGCTGGATTCGGGCAAAGAGTCGCTGGTCGAGCTCTTCCTCGACCCCGACGGCGTGCATGCCCTGGGCGGTGCGGTGAAGCCGGCCGGCTGGCACCGCAAGTACGAGGCCTTCTGGCTGCGCAACCTGGGTCGCGCGGCTCCCTGAGAAAAATCAGGGTAAGGGCCGCAGCTGCGTCGCCAGCACTTCCTCGGCGACCTTCTGGCCGAGGCGGTAGCCCACGTCCACCGAGTTGCGGAAATGCACGCCGCTCCAGACGCGTGAATTGGCCAGCTCCTGGCCCATGGCCTCGGGCGAGCTCCAGCTGCGCGTCATCGACAGCGCCGAGTTGACCCAGATCAGCGGCGCGGGGCTGTCGCCGCGGAAGTCCTTCAGCAGGACCTGCAGCGTGCCGCCGCCGACCGCGCCGCCCGAGGGGTAGTCACTGTTGGGCGGCGTGTGGATCAGCGGTTCCCAGCTCGCGTCGCGCAGCCTGGCATCGGCAAAGGCACCGCGCAGCGCGTTGTAGGGCCGCCAGTGGCGGTACTTGGTCTTGATGCCGGTGTAGACGATGCGCGAGTCCAGGTCGGCCATGTCCATCAGGGCCAGCATGCGCGCGAACTCAAGCGGCGTCGCCTGGGTGCTCTCGGCCAGCTTCTTGAGCATCGCCACGGCGTCCTCCCCCTCGCCGGAGTTCCAGAACAGCGCGATGATCGACTGTTCGCCCGTGCGCTGCGTGCTGACGCGCCCGCCGACAGCCTTAACCTCGGCCAGGTCGCGCAGCGCCACGGCACTGCCGACGGCCGGCGGTGGGCCCGGGTCGTAGGCGGCGACGTCCTTGATGCCGAAGGGCTTGAATTTGGCCAGGCCGACGCCCGACTCCTGCTTGTATTCCGGTGTCAGCACATGGATGCCCGGCGCCGGCTCGACCTTGGGAGGCTCGACGCGGGCAAAGGCGTCATCGGCGCGCAGGGCCAGCAGCGCCAGTGCGACACGACGGCCCAGGGCCACGCCCTTGGCGCGCGCGGCCGCGTCGGTCACGGGTTTCAGAGAGGCCTCGTAGGTCTTGTCGAGCAGGGTTTGGTCGGTGCCCGGCACGCTGCCGAGCACGACGCGCGCGGCGGACGCGACGGCCGCCTCCGGTGAGGCATCCGGCACGGCCGCCGGTGCCGGGCCATAGGCCTGGTAGCGCGGCGTGATCGCATTCAGCGCGTTGAACATTGCCAGGTCGGTCAGCAACGTCGCGGGCAGGACCTGACCACGCGGCGACTTCTGCAGCACCTTGGGCGTGGCTTCGGCCCAGTCGCTGACGACATCGGCGCGCACCGGCGCGATCAGCAGTGCCAGCAGCAGGGCGCAGAGCTTGAGCATGAGGTTCTCCCTGGAAAGACGGCGACGCTACGCCGCGCGGGCGGCCGGCGCAATGAGGAGCGACGCGCTGACCTGCCCTAAGCTGTCGCCCATGGTGACCCCGCCCCCGCCGCCCGACGAAGACCGCCGCCTCGCCCGCCTGGCGGCGCTGGCCGTCATGGACACCGGGTCCGAGCCGCTGTTCGACCACCTTACCGCCCTGGCGGCGCAGATCTGCGGCACGCCCGTCGCCCTGCTCGGTCTGCTGGACGAGCGCCGTCAGTGGTTCAAGTCGGCCGTCGGATTTGGCCGCAGCGAGACGCCGCGGGCCCAGACCTTTTGCGCCCACACGCTGCTGGCCGATGGCCTCTTCGAAGTGCGCGATGCCCGGCTGGATGCCCGCTTCGTTGACCACCCCGATGTGCTGGCACGCCCCGCGCTGCGCTTCTACGCCGGCGTGCCCATTCGCCTGGACGACGGCAGCCACCCCGGCACCCTGTGTGTCGTCGATTTCCAGCCGCGCGAGCTGACCGAGGCGCAGCGCGAGGCCCTGACCCGCCTGGCCGACGCCGCAGCCGAGGCGCTGATGATGCGCGAGCGCGCGTTGCGTGGCGCCGACCTCGAGGCGGCGGAACAGCCCTTCCAGGTGCTGGCCGAGACGGCGCCGTTGGGCATCTTCCGTACCGACGCGGCCGGGCGCTTCATCTTCACGAACGCGAACTGGCAGCGCATCTGCGGCCTGTCGGCGCGCGCTGCCCTGGGCGAGGGCTGGGCAGCCACGCTGACGACCGAAGACAGCACCTCGGTGCTGGCCCACTGGCGGCGTTGCATTGCTCAACGTCAGGCCTTCGAGATGCGCTACCGGTTGCGCCGCGGCGGCAACGGCCAGGGCGTGCGCCAGGTCTGGACCCGCGCCCGGCCGCTGCTGGCGCCCGATGGCGGGTTGCGCGGTTACGTCGGCATCACCGAGGACGTCACCGACCGCATCACCGCCGAGCGCGAGCTGCGTGAGAGCAAGGCCCTGCTGGATCGCACCGGCCGCGTCGCCGGCATTGGCGGCTGGAGCCTGGACCTGCAGACGGAGGAACTGGTCTGGAGCGACCAGACCTGCCGCATCCATGATCTCGAGGCCGGCCACCGGCCGACGCTCGAAGAGGCCATTGGCTACTACAAGCCCGAGGCGCGCGCCGTCATCGAGGCGGCCGTGCTGCGCGGCATGCAACACGGCGAACCCTGGAGCCTGGAGCTGCCGCTGGTGACGGCCAAGGGGCGTGAGATCTGGGGGCTGTCCCAGGGGCAGGTCGACTGGCAGGACGGCATGCCGGTGCGGCTGGTGGGCGCCTTCCAGGACGTCACCGAGCACCACCGCGCGGCTGTTGAGCTGGAACACAACCGCCAGCGCCTGCGCGCGCTGTACGAGTCGACGCCGGCGCTGATGCATTCGGTGGACGCGGCCGGTCGCGTGCTCAGCGTGTCCGACCGCTGGCTGGAGCGCCTGGGCTACAAGCGCCAGCAGGTGATCGGCCGCTCCATGGACGACTTCATGACGCCGGAGTCGTCGCAGCAGGTGCGTGACGTCTATCGGCCGGCGATGTGGCGCGACGGCCATGTCAGCGACTGCCCCGTGCAGCTGATCTGCGCCGATGGCCGGCTGCGCGACGTGCTGGTCTCGGCGGTGGCCGAATACACGTCCGACGGCCGGCCGCTGCGTGCCCTTGCCCTGGTGGACGACATCACCGAGGACCTGCAGCGTCGCGCCGAGCTGGCGCACGAGCAGCGCATGCGCCGCCAGACCGAGCGCCACGTGCAGGAGCTGGACCAGCTGCTGCGCGAGCGCTCCGAGATGCTGGACGTGCTGGCCCACGAGGTGCGCCAGCCGCTGAACAACGCCAGCGCGGCGCTGCAGAGCGCGGCCGCCAGCCTGGCCGGCCGCGGCGAGCGCCAGGCCCAGGAGAGGTTGAACCGCGCCCAGGCTGTGCTCGGCCAGGTGCTGGCCGGCGTCGACAACACGCTGGCTGCCGCCAGCCTGCTGGCGGGCGGCGGACGCATCGCGCGCGAGGACACCGACATCGACACGCTGATCGCCGTCACCATCGCCGACCTGCCGCGCGAGCAGCGCGACCGCATCGTCGTGCATCGCCACACCGCCACCCGCACGGCGCTGATGGACATGAGCCTGCTGCGCCTGGCCTTGCGCAACCTGCTGTCCAACGCGCTGAAGTACGCGCGCGGTGTCAGCCCCGTGACCCTGCATGTCATCGATTTTGACGAACCTGCCGTGCTGCAGTTCGAGGTCGCGGACGCCGGCCCCGGCATTCCGCGTGAGCTGCTGCCCCGCCTCTTCACCCGCGGGGCGCGCGGCAGCGGCCATGCCAACGTCGGCGAATCGGCCCACGGCCTGGGCCTGTACATCGTGCGCCGCGTGATGGACATGCATGGCGGCACGGCGGAACTGTTGCGCACCGGCCCATTGGGGACGGTCATGAGGCTGACACTGCCCCAGGCCGACTAGAGCGGACTAGACTCGCGCGGCCCCAGCTTCGCAGACCCCGCGATGCCCTTGCGCCCCGATGTCGCCGTGTTGGAGGATTTGGCCGACCTGGCCTGGTCGGGCCAGCATCAGCGTCTGATCGACGTGAGCGCGGGCTGGCGCGCCGACGCCCGGGTGCTGGAGCTGCGCGTCGAGAGCTTCATCGCGCTCGGCGCCCTGGCTGCTGCGGCCGATGCCGCCGCAGCCCTGGCCAAGCTGGCCGAGGGCCACCCCGCCTGGCGGCTCCGCGCCCGCCTCGCGTTCGGGCTGGTGCAGATGCGCCGCGGTGAACTGCTGGCGGCCATCGCCACCGCCGAAGCCGCGCTGGCCGATGCCGGCACTGACCCACTTGACCGTGCCTATGCGCTGGCCCTGTTGGCCGAAGCCCAATGCCGTTGCCAGCTGGAGCCCGAAGTGGCGCTGGGCCGGGTGCACGAGGCCGCCGCGCTGTTTGCCGCCGCCGGCAAACCGGTGCCCCGTGGCCGCTGCGGCTATGTCGAATCCTTGCTGCTGGGCATGCTGGGTTTCATTGCCGAGGCGCGCGCAGCGGCCGAGGCCGCATTGGCGCTGGCGCTGGCCACCGGCGACCTGCTGGGCCAGGGCAATGCCTACAACGCCCAGACCTTCAACAACCCCGACCTGGCCGACTGCCTGCACCTGTGCAAGCTGGCGCTCGCGGCCTACGCCGCGGCCGGCTATGCGGAGCGCCAGGGCACGGCCATCCACAACATCGGCAACCACTACGTCACGCTGGGCCTGACGCGCCGTGCGCGCCGCTACTACCTGGCCGCGCTCGCGATCTGGCGCCGCACCGGTGCGACGGCGCTGCTGCCCTACACGCTGACGGCCCTGGCCCGGCTGGACCTGGAGGCTGGCGCGCTGGCCGAAGCGCGCGCCTATGCCGGCGAGGCCGAGTCCCTGAGCCTGGCGCGCCAGAACCCGGGCTTTCGCTCCGAGATCGCGCGCCTGCACGGCGAGCTGGCAATGGCGGAAGGCGATGCGGCGGCTGCGGCGGCGCAGTTCCGCCTGGCGCTCGAACATTCGCCGTCGGCGGCCCAGCGCATGGCCGACCTGGGCCTCATCGCCTGGGCCGAACTGGGCGCCGGCCAACTGCAGGCGGCGTTGAACGCCAGCGCCGAGGCGGCCCGCCTGCACTGGGCCCAAGGCCTGGCGCCGCTGGAGAACCTGGACCTGCCGGCGCTGTGGTGGCGGCGCTGCGAGGCGCTGCGCGCGGCGGGCCGGCGGCGCGAGGCCGGCGTCGCGCTGGCGCGGGCCTATCGTTTCGTGTGCCTGCGCCTGGCCGGCTTGTCCGACGAGGGCTTGCGGCGCAACTCGCTGAACAAGCGGCCGGTGGCGCGTGCGGTCGTGCAGGCCTGGCTGGCCGACGGCGGCCGGCCGCGTCATCTCAATGGCGCCGCGCATCTGGACGAGCGCTTCGCCCGCCAGGTCGACGTCGGCCTGCGCCTGGCCGAGCTGGCCACGGGCACCGAGTTGCATGAGTTCCTGGTCGACGAGTCGGCTGAGATCAGCGGCGCCGAACGCGTGCTGCTGGTGCTGGAGTACGGCGGCAGCCTGCGCCACATCGCCAGCCATCTGATGCCGCAGGGGGAGGCCGGTGGCGAGGAGGCCCTGCTGGCCGCCATCACGCCCTGGTTGGATGAAGCGCGCGGCAGCCGCGCGGCGGCCCTGCGCATCGGGCCCGAAGGCGTACCGGCCGTGCAGCAGCGCTCCTGCCTCGTCGCGCCACTGATCGCCGAGCGCGAGCTGGTTGGCTATCTTTACGCCGACCTGGACGGCGCGTTCGGGCGCTTCCGCGAGGGCGACCGCGATCTGCTCGTCATGCTGGCCGCCCAGGCCGCCGTCGCGCTGGCCAACCTGCGGCTGCGCGAGGGCCTGGAGCAGCGCGTCGCCGAGCGCACGGCCGAGCTGCTGGCCAGCAAGGCGCAGGTGGAGCGCCGCGTCAACGAGCTGGCGATGCTGAACAACCTGCAGCAAAGCCTGTCGCCGGAGCTGAGCTTCGAGGCCATCATCCAGCGTGTCGGCGACCGCCTGTGCGAGTTGCTCGAGACCCGGGACATCGGTATCCGCTGGTATGACCCGGCCAGCGGCCTCAACCACTACCTCTACGAGCGCGAGCACGGCCTGCCCATCCAGCTGCCCCCGGAGCGGCCGGCGCCGGACGGCCCCTTCGAGCAGATGCGCCGCACGCGCCAGCCGCTGGTCTGCCGCAACGTGGCCGAGATCGCCGCCGCCGGCCTGTTGGCCCTGCCGGGCACCGACCAGGCGCTGTCCTTCGCCAACGTGCCCATCATCGGCAACGACCAGGTGCTGGGCGCCATCCTGGTCGAGAGCTATGAACGCGAGAACGCCTTCAGCGAGGCCGACGTGCGCTTCCTCAGTACGGTGGGAGCCAGCGTCGGCGTGGCGCTGGAGAACGCGCGCCTGTTCGACGAGATCCAGCGCCGCACGCGCGAGAGCGCGGCCCTGGCCGAGGTGGGGCGCGAGATCTCCTCCACGCTGGACCTGGCCACGGTCATGAACCGCATCGCCGTGCATGCCAAGGAGCTGCTGGACGCCGACAACAGCGCCGTCTTCGTGCCGGAGGAGGGGGGCGAGGATGCAGCGCGGCGCTACCGCGCCATCGTCGCCGTCGGCAGCTACGAGGATGCGCTGCGCGACGCCGTCATCACCGCCGGCGAGGGCATCATCGGCTCGCTGATCGCCAAGGGCGAGCCCGGCGTCATCAACGCCACGCGCGACGACCCGCGCGGCGTCCGGATGGAGGGCACGCAAGAGGACCCCGACGAGCGCATGATGGTGGCGCCGCTGCGCGCCGGCCAGCGCGTGCTGGGCGCCTTGACCGTCTGGCGCCAGGGCGGCCAGCCGTTCCGCGACAGCGAACTGGGCTTTCTGGTGGGCCTGAGCCTGGCGGCGTCGGTGGCGATGGAGAACTCGCGCCTGTTCGGTGAAACCCAGGCCGCCAAGGCCGTGGCCGAGCAGGCCAATGCGGCCAAGAGTGCCTTCCTGGCGACGATGAGCCACGAAATCCGCACGCCGATGAACGCCGTCATCGGCATGAGCGGCCTGCTGCTGGACTCCCCGCTCGACGGCGAGCAGCGCGAACACGCGGCCATCATCCGCGAGGCCGGCGAGGCGCTGCTGACCATCATCAACGACATCCTCGACTTCTCGAAGATCGAGGCCGGCCGCATGGACATCGAGAGCGCGCCCTTCGTGCTGCGTGACTGCGTGGACGCGGCTGTCGACCTGATCGCGCCGCGTGCCCGCGAGAAGGGGCTGGCGCTGGCCGTCGACATCGCGCCCGGTGTGCCCGCCGGCATCAATGGCGACGTGACCAAGCTGCGCCAGATCCTGCTGAACCTGCTGTCCAACGCGGTCAAGTTCACCGAGGCGGGCAGCATCACCATCGAAGTGGAGGCGGCACCGCTTGACGCCGGCGTGGAGCTGCGCTTCCTCGTGCGCGACACCGGCATCGGCCTGGGCCCCGAAGCCCTGGCCCGCCTGTTCCAGAGCTTCAGCCAGGCCGATGCGAGCACCTCGCGCAAATACGGCGGTACCGGCCTGGGCCTGGCCATCAGCCGGCGCATGGCCGAGCTGATGGGCGGGCGCATGTGGGCCGAGAGCGAGGGGCCGGGCTGCGGGGCGCGCTTCGGCTTCACGCTGCGCGCCACGGCGGCGGCCGGCCTTGTGCCAGGCCCGCGGCGGCAGCGCGCCAACCCAGGCGCCACGCAAGACCTCGCCGGGCAGCACCCGCTGCGCATCCTGCTGGCCGAAGACAACGTCGTGAACCAGAAGCTCGCGCTGCGCCTGTTGCAGCAGATGGGCTACCGCGCTGACCTGGCCGCCAACGGCATCGAAGCGCTGGAGGCGGTGGCGCGCCAGGCCTATGACCTCGTCCTGATGGACGTGCAGATGCCGGAGATGGACGGGCTGGAGGCGTCGCGGCGCCTGAACGCCCAAAGCGAGCGGCCGCGCATCGTCGCCATGACCGCCAATGCGATGCAGGGCGACCGGGAAACCTGCCTTGCCGCCGGCATGGATGACTACCTGACCAAGCCGATCCGAGTCGACGAGCTGGTGCTGGCGCTGCAGCGCACACCGCTACGAAAGGAGCCCGAGCATGTCCCAGCCGGTGATTGACGGGGAGGTTTTCGCCGACCTTCAGGAAACGGCGGGCGTCGAGTTCGTCGTCGAGCTGATCGACTCCTTCCTGGAAGACGCCCCCCAGGGCCTTGCGGCGTTGCGCCGGGCTGCCGCGACGGGCGACGCCACGGCCTGGACGCGCCAGGCGCATTCGCTGAAGTCCAACGGCCTGACCTTCGGCGCCACGGCCCTGGCCGCCGCGGCGCGCGAACTCGAACACACGCCACTGGCCGAACTGGGCGCCGCCGCCCCGGCCCGCGTCGATGCCTTGGCCGCGCTGTTCGCCGCGGTCGCGGCCGACCTGAAGGAGCGCCGCCATGCGTGAGCGCCGCGCGCCATCCGCCCGCATCCTCCTCGTCGAGGACAACCGCGTGAATCGCCTGCTGCTGGCCCGGCACGTGGAGCTGCTGGGCCATCAGGTCGTCAGCGTCGAAGACGGCCACGCGGCCCTGGCGCGGCTGCAGGACAGCGTCTTCGACCTGCTGCTGGTGGACATCCACATGCCGGTCATGGGTGGCATCGAGCTGATGGAAAGATTGCGCGCCAGCCCCGAGCTGCGCGAGCTGCCGATCATCGTGACGTCCGCCGTGGAGGCCATGGACAGCGTGGTGCGCTGCATCGAGCTGGGCGCCGAGGACTATCTGCACAAGCCCGTCAACCTGGTGCTGCTGAAGGCGCGCATCAACGCCAGCCTGGAGCGCAAGCGCCTGCGCGACCAGCAGCGCGAGCTGGTGCGCCGCTTCGCCACCCGCGAGGTGGCCCAGGACCTGGAGGCCGAGGGCTTTGCGCTGGGCGGCCGCAAGGTGCAGGCGACGGTGCTGTTCTGCGACATCCGCGGCTTCACGACGCTGGCCGAATCGCAGCCACCCGAGGACATCATCGAGCTGCTGAACACCTACTACACGCTGATGTTCGCGGCCATCAACGGCCATGGCGGCGTGGTCAACCAGATGATCGGCGACGGCCTGATGGCCATCTTCGGCGCGCCGCAGCCGCTGCCTGCGGCCGGCCAATGCGCTGTGATGGCCGCGGCCGAGATGATCGCGATGGTGGCCCAGTTCAGCGAGGAGCAGCGCGCCGCCGGCCGGCCCGAGATCCGCATCGGCGTAGGCATTGCCAGCGGCGACGTCGTGGCCGGCTACACCGGCACGCGCCAGCGCGCCACCTACACCTGCATCGGCGACGCGGTCAACGTCGCGGCGCGCATGGAAGCCCACACCAAGGTGGCCGGCCACGCCGTGCTGTTCGACGCTGCCACCCAGGCCCAGCTTGCCGGCGCCTTGCCGAGCGAGCCGCTCGGGCCGGTGCAGTTCAAGGGCAAGACGAGCTCGGTCGACGTGTTCGCCCTGACGTTGCCATGACTGAGGGTTATCACGACCGCCTGCTCGGCGAGCTGCTGGCCCAGGCCTTCGGCGAGCTCGACGCCGCCACGCTGGCGCTGCTGCGCGAGCAGCTGACCTGGGTCGAGGTCGCCGGCGGCCAGACGCTGATGCAGCAGGGCGAGCCGGGCGACTCGATGTATCTGTCGGTCAGCGGGCGCTTGCGGGCCTATGTGTCGAGCGATGGCGAGGCGCCGCGTGTCGTGCGAGAGCTGGGCCGCGGCCAGGTCATCGGCGAGATGAGCCTGTACACGGCGGCACCGCGCTCGGCCACCGTCGTCGCCATTCGCGACTCCGTGCTCGTGCGGCTGGACAAGGCCCCTTTCCTGCGCCTGATCGAGCAGCAGCCGCGCGTCGGCATCGCGCTGACGCGCCAGATCGTGCACCGGCTGCAGACCGAACATGCGCCGGCGCCCTTCGCCGCGCCGGTCGTGCAAGCGCTGTTGCCCATCACCGCCGGCGTGGACGCAGCCGGGCTGGCGCGCGGCCTGGCGGCCGAACTCGGCCGTTTCGGCCGTGTCTGCGTCGTCGACGCGGCCGCGGTGGATGCCGCCGTCGGCGCGGCTGCCGACGAAGGCGAGCGCTATCGCCAGGTGTCGCTGTGGCTGGACGAGGTCGAGGCCGCTCACGACTTCGTGCTGCTGCTGGCCGACGACGCACCCACGCCCTGGACGCAGCGCTGCTGCCGCCATGCCGACGAGGTGCTGCTGCTGGCCGATGCCAGCACCGCGCCGGCCGTGCATCCCAGCGAGACGCAATGCCTGCTGCAGCGCCCACCGAGAACGGAGGCCGCGGAGATCGTCGTGCTGCTGCACGCGGCCGACGCGCTGGCACCGCGCGGCACGGCGGCCTGGCTGGCGCGCCGGCCGGTGGCCGATCATTTCCACGTGCGCCCCGCGCTGGCAGGCGATCTGGCCCGCCTGGCACGGCTGCAGGCGCGTCGTGCGGTCGGCCTCGTGCTGGCGGGAGGTGGCGCGCGCGGCTTCTCGCACCTCGGGCTGCTGCGCGCGCTGCAGGAGCGGGGCGTGGAGGTGGACTGCGTGGGCGGCACCAGCATGGGCGCGGTCATGGCGGCGCTGGCCGCAACCGACCAGCCGCTGGTGCACACCATGGCCGTGGCGCGCGAGGCGTTCAAGGTCAACCCGACCGGTGACTTCAACCTGCTGCCGCTGATCTCGCTGATCCGCGGCCGGCGGCTGCGCGGCATCCTGGACAAGGCGCTGGGCCGGCTGGCCGGCGCAGGCGCCGGCATCGAGGACCTGTGGAAGCCCTTCTTCTGTGTGGCGACCAACTATTCCCAGGCCAGTGAGGCCCTGTTGACCCACGGCCCGCTGGAGCGTGCGGTGCGCGCCAGCACGGCCATCCCCGGCGCGCTGCCACCCGTCGTCGTCGACGGCGACCTGCTTTGCGACGGCGGCAGCTTCAACAACTTCCCCGTCGACGTGATGCGCGCGCGCCGCGGCGTGGGCCTGGTCATCGGCGCGGACCTGAGCCTGCACAAGGCCCGCAAGCTGGACTTCGACGAAGTGCCCGGACCCTGGGCGCTGCTGCGCGACCGCTGGCGCGCGCGCTCGCGGCGGCGCTACCGGCTGCCCGCGCTGTCGGCCTATCTGCTCAACGTGACCATCCTCTACAGCAACTCGCGCCGCCGTGCCGCGCAGGCCGCCTGCGATGTTTATTTCAACCCGCCGCTGGAGCGTGTCGGCCTGCTGGCCTGGCAGCGCTTCGACGCCATCGTCGAGCAGGGCCATGCCCATGCCGAAGAGGTGTTGGCCCGCCCAGACGTGAAGGCTTTGTTGAACCCATGACCGACACCCTCGCCACCATCCTCGGCTTCATCGGTGCCACGCTGATGCTGGCCAGCTATCTGATGAAAAGCATGCTGCCGCTGCGCATCGCCGCACTGACGGCCTGCTGCTTCCTCGTGGCGTACGGCGCGCTGAAGTCAGCGCTGCCGACGCTGCTGCTCTATGGTGCCCTGATCCCGATCAACGTCAAGAAGACGCTGCAGATCAAGAAGCTCGTCAAGGCCATCGAGAACGCGCGCGACGACACGCCGGTGTCCGAGTGGCTGCTGCCGCATATGCATCGCCGGACCGTGAAAGCCGGCACGACCCTGTGGCGCCAGGGCGATGCCGCCACCGAGATGCTCTATCTCGACACCGGTACGCTGCGGCTGGCCGAGTACGACGAACTGCTGCCACCGGGCAGCCTGGTCGGCGAGATCGGCCTGTTCGCGCCCGACAACCGCCGCACCCTGACGCTGGAGGCCCGGGGCGACTGCGTCGTCTACAGCCTCACAGCCGAGGAGATGGCCTTGCTTTATTACCAGAATCCGAAGCTGGGTTTTCACGTCATGCGCCTCATCGTCGCCCGGCTGATGCGCGACGCGCAGCGCCACCGGCCCCAGCCCACCATCGCCGCTGCCGTGCCGTGACCGGCCCGCTCGGCCCAGTTCTGGGCGGCCTGGCCCCGTCCATCCTCGCGCCCCAGGACGATGCCGACGCGCGCCCCTCATTGCCTGGGCCGACGCGGCGCTGTACGAAGCCAAGCGCGGTGGCCGTAACGCCGCGGTGCTGAAGGCGGCCGACGCCGTGGCCTAACGACGTTCGCTCACGGGCCCGGCGCCGCGCCGCCAACAGGCCTCATTTCACGGCCGGGCGCTCGGCGCACCGTTCTGGAGGCGGCCCGACAGCCGGAATCAAGAATTCCCCGCATCGGTTCAAGGGGGGTGGCTTCTAGGCTGCGTACATGTTCTCCGCACCCATTCCAATGCCGCTCGACTGCCTCGTCAGTGCGGGCGCCCCGGCGTGCGCGGCACACCCCGACCAACTCTCCTGCAACCTGCCGTGAGGTCCGCCATGACCGCCAGCCCACCCTGGGGCAGCCTGCCCGCGGAGGTCAGCATCTACACCGCCGCCGAGCTGCGCTTGCAGTGGCTGGACGCCTTGCAGACGCCGCCCGGCGAGAGCGACGCCGTCGAGCTGGACGGATCGGCCGTCGAGCAGTTCGATGCCGCCGGCGCCCAGTGCCTGCTGGCCCTGGCCCATGCGCTGGTGGCGCGTGGCCAGCGGCTGCAGCTGACCCGCGCCAGCGACGCCCTGGTCAGCGCCTGCCGCAGCCTGGGCCTGGAAGATTTCATCGCCTCCACCGCGAACGGGGCCTAAAGATGCGAGACCAGGATCAGGACTTCATCGCCGCGGCGCTGCCCACCTTCATCAGCGAGGCCGAGGAACAGGTCGAGCGCCTGGAGCAGCTGCTGCTGGAACTGGAGGCCGCCCCCGGCGACCGCGAGCTGCTGGACACGCTGTTCCGCTGTGCCCACACCGTCAAGGGCTCGGCCGGTATCTTCGGCCTGGATGCGCTGGTGGGCTTCACCCACCATGTCGAGACCCTGCTCGACCAGGTCCGCGAAGGGCGCCGTGCGCTGGACGGTGGCCTGAGCACGTTGCTGCTGCAGTGCAACGACCAGATCCGCCGCCTTGTCGCCGCGGCCAGTTCGACCCGGCCCGACGATCCTGACGGCGCCGCCGAGCGCAGCCGGTTGCAGGAGCGGCTGGCCAGTGCCTGCGGCAGTGCCGCCGCCGCGCCTGCACGTGCGGCGCTGGCGCTGCCGGTCTCGTTGACGCCGGCCGGCGAGCGCCTCTGGCATGTCTGGGTGCGCTTTGGCACCGACACCTTGCGCAACGGCATGGACCCGCTGGGCCTGTTGAACTATCTGCAGACCCTGGGCCGGCTGGAGCACATCGTCTGCGACCGCGCCGCCGTGCCGGAGCTGGACGCGCTGGATGCCGAGTCCTGCCACCTGGCCTTCGAGTTCGGCCTGCGCACGGCGGTCGGCCGCGAAGAGATCGAGTCGGCCTTCAGCTTTGTGCGCGAAGACTGCGAGCTGCACCTCATCGAGCCCGATGCGGGCCCGGAGCAGTTCGTCGCGCTGATCCAGTCGCTGCCCCAGCATCCGCGCCTGGGCGACATCCTCGTCGCCGCCGGCGCCATCAGCCAGGCCCAGCTGCACGCTGCTCTGGCCGAGCAGGACCGCAGCCGTGCGGCCGGCGTGCCCACGGCGCCGCTGGGCGAGATCCTGAAGGAAAGGGCCGGCGTACCGGCGGCCGTCGTCGACGCGGCGCTGCAGAAGCAGGCTCGCCACGGCGACAGCGGCGACGACCAGCGCGTCATCCGCGTGCAGGCCGACCGACTGGACGCTGTCATCAACCTGCTGGGCGAGCTCGTCATCGCTGGCGCGGGCGCCTCCGAGCTGGCCCGCCAGGCCCGCCAGAGCCGCCTGGTGCAGGCCAACGACCAGATCAGCGGCCTCGTCGAGGAGATCCGCAACGCCACGCTGCAGCTGCGCATGGTGCCCATCGGTGAGACCTTCACGCGCTTTCGCCGCGTCGTGCGCGACACCGCGGCCGAGCTGGGCAAGGCCGTGCAGCTCGAGATCGCCGGCGGCGAGACCGAGCTGGACAAGGCCATGGTCGAGCGCATCGCCGACCCGCTGATGCACCTGGTGCGCAATGCGCTGGACCACGGCCTGGAGACGGCCGAGCAGCGCCGCGCCGCCGGCAAGCGCCCCGAGGGCCGCCTGGTGCTGTCGGCCTGCCATGATGGTGGCAGCATCCTGATTTGCATCGACGACGACGGCCGCGGCGTCGACCGCGAGCGCGTGCTGCAACGCGCCTGGGACAAGGGCCTGGTCGAGCCCGGCGTCGTGCCGGCCGAGGCCGACATCCTCGGCCTGATCTTCGAGCCGGGCTTCTCGACGGCCGAGAAGGTCACCAACCTCAGCGGCCGCGGTGTCGGCATGGACGTCGTGCGCCGCAACATAGAGGCGCTGCGCGGCAGCGTCGCCATCACCAGCGAAGCCGGCCGCGGCACGCGCATCGAGATCCGCCTGCCGCTGACGCTGGCCATCATCGACGGCTTCCTGGTCGGCGTCGGCGACTCGCGCTTCATCTTCCCGCTGGACGCGGTCGTGGAGGTCATCGAGGGCCGCAGCGCCGAAGCTGCCATGCAGCCCGATGGCAGCGGCGTGCTGGCGCTGCGCGGCGAAGCGCTGCCGGTGCTGAGCCTGCGCCACCTCTACGAGCTGGACGACGGCGCGGCGACCGAGCGCGCCAGCGTCGTCGTGATCCAGTCCGGCGCTCGGCGCTACGGCGTGCTCGTCGACGCGCTGCTTGGGCAGCACCAGACCGTCATCAAGCCCCTGGGCCGCATGTTGCGCATGCTGCGCGGCATGTCGGGCTCGTCCATCCTCGGCAACGGCGAGGTGGCCCTGATCTTCGACGTCGAGGCGCTGCGCCGCTTCGCTGAACAACCGGCCCAGTCCGTCCCCGCACGCGCGCTGGCCGCCCGCTGACACCCGCCCCCCGCACCATCGCCTCAGAGAGGAACAACCATGAACACTCCCACGCCCTCCTGGCTCGCCCGCCTTTTTGCCGGCGCGGCATTGCGCGAGGCCGATGACAGGCTGCAGGAGCAGGCGCTGGCCCGCCAGGCGGCTGAAGCCGCATTGGCTGACACGCAGGCACGCCTGCAGCAGACTCAGCTCGAGCGCGGCGATGCGCGCGGTGTCGTCGCCGCCGTCGACGCCTCCTACGCCTACATCGAGTTCAACCTCGATGGCAGCATCGTGACGGCCAACGACAACTTCCTGCGCGCCCTCGGCTACCGCCTGGACGAGGTGCAGGGCCGGCACCACCGCATGTTCTGCGAGCCGGCCCTGGCCGCCTCGCCGGCCTACGCCCAGTTCTGGCGCGAGCTCAACGAGGGCCGGCCGCAGAACGATGTCTTCAAGCGCCTCACCCGTTCGGGCCAGGAGATCTGGATCCAGGCCGTCTATGCGCCGGTGCTGGACGAGGCGGGCCGCGTGCGCAAGGTCGTCAAGATCGCCACCGACATCACCGAGGCCAGGCTGCGCGCGGCCGACTTCGAGGGCCAGCTCAACGCCATCGGCAAGGCCCAGGCCGTCATCGAGTTCAAGCTCGACGGCACCATCCTGAACGCCAACGAGAACTTCTGCCGCACGCTGGGCTACAGCCTGGACGAGATCCGCGGCAAGCACCACAGCATGTTTGCCGAGCCGGGCCTGGTGGGCACCATCGAATACCGCATGTTCTGGGACAAGCTGGGCCGCGGCGAGTACGACGCCGGCCAGTACAGGCGCGTCGCCAAGGGCGGCCGCGAGGTCTGGATCCAGGCCTCCTACAACCCCATCTTCGACATGAACGGCAAGCCCTTCAAGGTCGTCAAGTACGCCACCGACGTGACCGCGCAGGTGCAGGCCGCGCGCATGCTGGAGCAGGCCGTGGAGCAGGCCCAGCAGGTGGCCTCGGCCGGCCGCCGCGGCGACCTGGGCCAGCGCATTCCGCTGGACGGCAAGAGCGGCCCCATCCTGGCGCTGTGTGAGGGCGTGAACCAGCTGATGGAGACGACCTCGGTGATCTTCGACGACGTCGGCCGCGTGTTCGGCGCACTGGCCGCGGGCGACCTGTCGGAGCGCATCACGCGCGACTACGCGGGCATCTTCGGCCAGGTCAAGACCGACGCGAACGCCACGTCCGAGACGCTGGCCGCCATCATCGAAGACGTCGGCCGCGTGTTCTCCGGCCTGGCCAACGGCGACCTGAGCCAGCGCATCGAGCGCAGCGCCCAGGGCGTGTTCGAGCAGGTCAAGAACGATGCCAACAGCACCAGCGAGAAGCTGGCGGGCATCATCGAGGAGGTGCGGGCCGCGGCCGATGCGCTGACCGGCGCGGCCAGCCAGGTCAGCGCGACGGCGCAGAGCCTGTCGCAGTCGGCCAGCGAGCAGGCCTCGTCGGTCGAGGAGACGACGGCGTCCATCGAGATGATGTCGGCCTCCATCTCGCAGAACAGCGACAACGCCAAGGTCACCGACGGCATGGCCACCAAGGCCAGCCGCGAGGCCGGCGACGGCGGCCAGGCCGTCACTCAGACGGTGGTGGCGATGAAGCAGATCGCGCAGAAGATCGGCATCATTGACGACATCGCCTACCAAACCAACCTGCTGGCGCTGAACGCGGCCATCGAGGCGCGCGTGCCGGCGAACACGGCAAGGGTTTTGCCGTCGTCGCCGCCGAGGTGCGCAAGCTGGCCGAGCGCAGCCAGGAGGCCGCCAAGGAGATCGGCGACCTGGCCGGCAACAGCGTCAGCACGGCCGAGCGCGCCGGCAAGCTGCTCGACGAGATCGTGCCCAGCATCCGCAAGACCAGCGAGCTGGTGCAGGAGATCGCCGCCGCCTCGCAGGAGCAGAGCGAGTCGGTCAGCCAGATCGGCGGCGCGATGAACCAGCTGAGCAAGGCCACGCAGCAGAACGCCTCGGCCTCCGAGGAGCTCGCGGCCACGTCCGAGGAGCTGTCTGGCCAGGCCGAGCAGCTGCAGCAGTCGGTCGCCTTCTTCGACCTGGGCGGCGACGGCGCCGGGCGCCAAAAGGCCCAACGCGCCGAGGTCAGCGACATCGCGGCCCGCCGCATCGCGCCGCGCGGCGTGGCCAGCCTGCCGGCAAGCCGTTCGCGCAGCCCGGTCGCGAGCGGCATGAACGGCACGCACGGCACGAACGGCAACTTCCGGCCCTTCTGATCATGAGCAGTCCGACCGGCGCCGTCGCGGCGCAATACCTGAGCTTCGCCCTCGGCAACGAGGTGTTCGCGATGGACATCCGCACCGTGCGCGAAATCATCCAGCACGGCAGCATCACGCCGGTGCCCCTGATGCCCGACTTCGTGCGCGGGATCATCAACCTGCGTGGCGCCGTCGTCCCGGTCATCGACCTGAACGCGCGCTTCAACCGCCCGGCCGCGCGCATCGGCAAGAAGAGCTGCATCATCATCTTCGACGCCAGCCGCCAGGGTGAGCGCGCCGAGCTCGGTTTGCTGGTGGACGCGGTCAGTGAGGTCGTCGAGATCCCGGCCGAGCAGATCGAGCCGGTGCCCGACTTCGGCACCTCGGTGCGCCGCGAGTTCATCCGCGGCATCGGCAAGCTGCATGGCCGCTTCGTCGTGCTGCTGGAGCCCGACCAGGCCTTCGACATCGAAGAAATGGCGCAGCTGTGCGAGGCGCCACGCCCCTTGCTGGCCGCCTGAAAACATGGCTTTGCAGGAACTGCGCGAACCCACCTACGTGCGGCTCGCCGAGCTGATGCACGGGTCGGTGGGGCTGAGCTTCTCGGTGGCCAAGAAGCCACTGGTCGCGTCGCGCCTGGCTCCGCGCCTGCAGCGCCTGGGGCTGGACAGCTACGACGCCTACGTCGATCTGATCAGCGGCACGAATGACGCCGGCGAGTTTCAGATGGCCGTCGACCTGCTGACGACCAACGAGACCTATTTCTTCCGCGAGCCGGCGCATTTCGACCTGCTGGAGGCCGAGCTGGGCCGGTTGCGCCCGCAGCGCCTGCGGCTGTGGAGCGCGGCCTCTTCCTTTGGCGACGAGGCCTACAGCCTGGCCATGCTGCTGGCCGACCTGCAGCAGGCCGGCCGCATCGGTGCGGACTGGTCACTGCTGGGCACCGACATCAGCGAGCGCGTGCTGCACAGTGCCGTCGGGGCCGTCTACCCCGAGGACAGGCTGCGCCACGTGACGCCCGAGCGCTTGCGCCGCTATTGCCTGCGTGGCACCGAGGGCTCGGCTGGCCTCGTCCAGATGCAAGCCCGGCTGCGTGAGCGCGTGGCGTTTGGCCAGCTCAACCTGTGCCGGCCCATCGAGGCGCTGGGCCCCTTCGATGCCGTCTTCCTGCGCAATGTGCTGATCTATTTCGACGCCCCGACCAAGCAGGCCGTCGTCGAGCGCGTGCTGTCCCAGCTGCGCCCCGGCGGCCTGTTCTTCATCGGCACGGCCGAGGGCCGCGTATCTGGCGTGGCGGGCCTGGAAGTGCTGGCGCCCGGTGCCTTCCGCAAGGCGGCCGCGTGAAGGCAGCGACCCACGTGCTGCATCCGGGCAACGTCGTCTGCATGGTCAGGACCTGAGCATGGCGACGCGCGTCTACATCGTCGACGATTCGGCGTTGATGCGGCAGACGCTCACCCACCTGCTGCGCGGCGATGCCGAGTTCGAGGTGGTGGGCAGCGCACCCAATCCGCTGCTGGCCGCACCGGCCATCGCCAAGTGCCGGCCCGACGTGCTGCTGCTGGACATCGAGATGCCCGGCATGGACGGCCTGACCTTCCTGCGCCAGCAGATGGAGCGCGAGCCGATCCCGACCGTCATCTGCTCGACGCTGACCACCGACGGCAGCCGCATGGCGCTGGACGCACTGGCCGCAGGTGCCGTGGCCGTCGTGGCCAAGCCGCGGCTGGGCCTGAAGCAGTTCCTCGAAGATTCCCGCCGCGAGCTGTGCCAGACACTGCGCAGTGCCGCTGGCGCGACGGCGCGCCGTGCGCCGCGACCGACTGCAGCGGCCGCCACAACCGCTACAGCCGTGAAAGCGGCGGCAGCCAACCCGCTGGCCTCGGTGCCGGCCATGAACCAGCCGGTGCTGATCGGCAGTTCCACCGGCGGGACACAGGCCGTGGAGGCCATCCTGATGGCGCTGCCCGCTGACGCGCCGGGCATCGCCGTCGTGCAACACATGCCCGAGAAGTTCACGGCCATGTACGCGGAGCGGCTGGACCGGGCCTGCGCGATGCAGGTGCGCGAGGCGCGCGACGGCGACCGGCTGGAGCGCGGCCTGGTGCTGATCGCGCCCGGCGGGCGGCATCTGCAGTTGTGCAAGGCGGGCGGGCAGTATTTCGCCGTCGTCCTCGACGGCCCGCCGGTGAACCGCCACAAGCCTTCGGTGGACGTGCTGTTCCGCTCCGCCGTCGACTGCGCCGGCAAGGACGCGCTGGCGCTGATCCTGACCGGCATGGGCGACGACGGTGCCCGCGGCATGGCGGCGCTGCGCGAGCGCGGCGCCCGCACGCTGGCCCAGGACGAGGCCAGCTGCGTCGTCTTCGGCATGCCCAAGGAGGCGATTGCGCGCGGCGGCGTCGACGCGGTGCTGCCGCTCAAGGAGATGGCGGCGGCGATCCTCGCTTTCGATCGCCGCTAGATCAGTTGCAGCGGCGCGCGGAAGACATAGCCGACGCGCGACTTGCTTTGCAGCGGCACCAGCGTGGGCGTGGCGCGCTCGATGCGGCGGCGCAGGCGGTAGATGGTGGCCGACAGGCCGTCGTCGGTCTCGCCCTCGGGCACCTCGCGACCGAGCTTGTTCAGCAGGGTCTCGCGGGTGACCGGTTCGCCACCGGCCTGGGCAAAGCATTCCAGCAGCTGGCGGTCGGCCTCGCTCAGCTGGATGCGCGTGCCGTCGGGCACGACGAGTTCGCCGCTGGCGCGGTCCAGCTTCCAGACCGCGTCGGCCGCCGAGGGCTTGGCAACGCGGCGCTGCACGGCGGCAATCGCCAGCGACACCTGCTCGAACTGCACCGGCTTGACGAGATACATGTCGGCGCCGGCCGTGATGACCTCGCGGAAGACCTCCGGCCCGAGGCGCCCTGATACGACGACGATGCCGGCATCGGTGCGCCGGCGCAGGATCTTGATCAGCTCCACGCCGTTGACGCCGGGCAGCATCAGGTCGACGAGGTAGAAATCGAAGCCAAAGGCGTCGGGCGAGGCCAGCAGCGCATTGCTGTCGTCGAAACGGCTGACCGCGATGCCCTGCTGCTCCTGCAGATGCTGGGTCAGGAACTCGGAGTACTCAGCGTCGTCATCGATGAGGGCGAGGGTCTTGGGTTGCATGGTGGCGGAGGGCACGAGAGCAGCCGCGGAGTTTGCCGCATGACTGGGGCGTCAGCATGCCTCGGAATGCCTCTTGAGCGTGGTTTGCTGCACGTTTTGGGTCATAAATGACTGACACTAGGTGGGCGCTGTGATAAATCAAGCCGCCAATGAGCGGCACGAGGAGACCGCGATGGCCGATGACGTGCAAGCCGAAGGCCCAGACGAGTTGACTTGGCTGCATCCGGGCCAGCGCGCGGCACCGCCCGAGGCGCTGCGACGCATCCAGGTGCTGTGCGGCAGCCGGCCCGACCTGTTCGCCGCCATGTTCCTCGTGCTGGCAACCCACCAGGAGCTGCCGCGGGACATGCTGGCGGCGGCGATCAAACAGTTCCGCAGCGACCTGGATGCCTATTCGCGCGACGATGTTGTCAGCCTGCTGACAGCCATCTGGAATGGCGGCAGGAGCGGCTTCGACGCGGTGTTGCGCACGCGCGCCAATTCGCCCAAGAAGGGTGGTGGCGGCTTCTCCTGGGTGAAGGAATGAGCCTCAGCCCTTGAGGCCGAGCTTGCGCCAGCCCTCCACGCCCAGCTTGTCCAGCGTCTCGAGGTTGTTCTCATAGATGGACGCCGTGTCGGGCATGGACTCGACGGCGCGCTCGATGCTGTCCTCGCGCAGGATGTGCAGCGTCGGGTAGGGCGAGCGGTTGCTGTAGTTGGCGATGTCGTCGGGCTCGCTGCCTTCGAACTGGTAGGCGGGATGGAAGTCGGCGATCTGCAGGATGCCGTCGAGCTTCAGTTCTTCCACCAGCGCGTCGGCCGCGTCCAGGAAGTCGTTGAAGTCGAGGAAGTCGGTCAGAACATTGGGATGGATGACCAGCGTCGTGTCCACCTCTTCCGGATCGGCGCGGTTGAGCGCCAGCAGTTCGCGGGCGAGGTCCTTCAGCAGCGCTTCGGGCTCGGTCGCATCGCTGACGACGTAGCGGATGCGCTCGTTGACGTGCACGGCCTTGGCGAACGGGCAGAGGTTCAGGCCGATGACGGCCTTGATGACCCAGTCGCGGGTGTCCTGGATGACTTGTTCGTGGTTCATTTGAGTTGCCCTTTACGGCAGCGTGGTGCACTGATGCGGGCCGAGCGCCGGGCCGCTCCCAAGCCGGCCCGCGCTGGCGATGTGCTTGCGGCTCAATGCCGCAAGCATCGCCGTCCCCGCGGGGGACCGACCAGACGCGCCCGCGTTCAGCGCGGCGCGGTTGGGCGAGGGGCCAACCATTCTTCAGCCATGCGCACCCACATCGAGCCGCCCAGCGGGATCAGCTCGTCATTGAAGTCATAGCTGGGGTTGTGCAGCATGCAGGGCCCCATGCCGTGGCCGTTTGAGCGGTGGCTGCCGTCGCCATTGCCGATCAGGAAGTAGCAACCCGGCTTGTCCAGCAGGTAGTAGCTGAAGTCCTCGGCGCCCATGGTGGGCTCGAACTCCTGCACGTTATCGGCACCGACCATGTCGGTCAGCACGCGGCGCGCGAACTCAGTCTCGGCGGGGTGGTTGATGGTCGGCGGGTAGTTGCGACGGAACTCGAACTCGGCCTGCAGCTCGAAGGCGCCTGCCAGTTGCTCGGTCATTTCCTTCATGCGGCGCTCGAACAGGTCCAGCAGCTCCAGCGTGAACGTGCGCACCGTGCCCTCCATGACAACAGAGTCCGGCACGACGTTGGTCGCCTCGCCGGCGTGGATCATGGTCACGGAGATGACGCCGGGGTCGATGGGGCGCTTGTTGCGCGACACGATGGTCTGGAAGGCCGTGACGAGCTGGCAGGCGGCCGGCACCGGGTCCAGCCCCAAGTGCGGCATGGCGGCATGCGAGCCCTTGCCCTTGAGCGTGATCTTGAATTCGTTGCTGCTGGCGAACACCGGGCCGCTCTTCAGCGCGAACTGGCCGGCCTGCATGCCGGGCCAGTTGTGGGCGCCGAACATGGCTTCCATCGGGAACTTGTCGAACAGGCCGTCCTTGATCATCTCGCGCGCGCCGCCGCCGCCTTCCTCGGCGGGCTGGAAGACGAGGTAGACGGTGCCGTCGAAGTTGCGGTTCGTCGCCAGGTGCTTGGCCGCGGCCAGCAGCATGGCGGTGTGGCCGTCATGGCCGCAGGCATGCATGCGGCCCAGGTAGCTGCTGGCGTGGGGGAATTCATTGCGTTCGGTCATCGGCAGCGCGTCGATGTCGGCGCGCAGGCCGACGGCGCGGTCCGACGTGCCGTTCTTGACGATGCCGACCACGCCGGTCTTGCCCAGGCCGCGGTGCACGGGAATGCCCCAGTCGGTCAGCGCCTTGGCGATGACGTCCGCGGTGCGCTCCTCGTGGAAGCAGAGTTCGGGGTGCTTGTGCAGGTCACGGCGGATGGCCGTGATGGCCGGGGCGTCGGCCAGGATGGTGTCGATGAGCTTCATGAGAGGGTGACTTCAGGCTCTGTAGAGGCCTGAGTTTAGGATTGCGGCCGTGAACGTTCGTCGTTGGTCAAGAAACTGGCTGTTGTGGCTGGCCCTGCTGCTCCCCCTCGCGCAAGCGATGGCGGGAGTCCATGCCTTGTCGCACGTCAGCAGCGACCGCCAGGACGACGGCATCGCCCACCTGGTCCACTGCGACCTTTGCCTGACCGCCGCCGACCTGGGTGCCGGCGCGCCGGCCGCCGAGCCCGTCGCCCTGGTAGCCGACACCGCCACCCATGCCGCGCCGTTGCTG
This sequence comes from Pelomonas sp. Root1217, assembly GCF_001425705.1. Classification (GTDB taxonomy): domain Bacteria; phylum Pseudomonadota; class Gammaproteobacteria; order Burkholderiales; family Burkholderiaceae_C; genus Pelomonas. The sequence continues at coordinate 1,244,814 of NZ_LMDC01000001.1, forward strand.
GCCCGTGGTGGCGCCCCGCGCGCTGTCAGCCTCGGCCTGCCGCCCGCCCGGGCGCCCCCCGCTTCCGCCTGAACTCCAAGCCTTCCCGTGCTCAGACCGAGCGCGGGCGTTTGCGTTTCATTGCGGAAGTACCTCTCATGCGTTCCTTTGCCCTGGCGCCCCTCGCGGCCGCCTGCCTGCTTTCCATTTCTGTCCACGCCGAACCGGCCGAATCCCTCGACAAGGTCGTCGTCACCGGCAACCCGCTGAAGAGCCAGGTGCTGGCCCAGCCCAGCGATTCCCTCAGCGGCGACCAGCTCGTGCTGACCCGCGCCGCCAACCTCGGCGACACGCTGCAGGGCCTGCCCGGCGTCGCCGCCACCAACTTCGGTCCCAATGCCAGCCGGCCCAGCATCCGCGGCCTGGATGGCGACCGGGTGCGCATCCTCAGCAACTCGGGCGCCTCGGTCGACGCGTCCAACCTCAGCTTCGACCATGGCGTGGCCATCGACCCGCTGGTCATCGACAAGGTCGAAGTGCTGCGCGGCGCGGCGGCCCTGCTGTATGGCGGCAATGCGGTGGGCGGCGTCGTCAACACGCTGGACAACCGCATCCCGCGCACGCTGATCGACGGCCTGAGCGGCGCGGCGGAAGTTCGCCTCGGCGGGGCCTCGCGCGACAAGAGCGGTGCCGTCGTGCTGGACGGCGGCACCGGCCAGCCGCATTCGGGTTTCGGCTGGCACGTCGACCTGGCCGGGCGCGATGCTGGCGACCAGATCGCGCCGCGCTTTGACAGCGATGGAGAAAGCCGCACCAGCGTGCGCAACTCCGCCGCGCGCAGCCACGGCGGCGCGGTCGGCGGCTCGGTGTTCTTCCAGGGCGGCTATGCCGGCGTGTCGGTGGATGACTTCCACACCAACTACGGCACCACGGCCGAGGAGGACGTAACCATCCGCATGCAGCGCCAGCGCATCGCCACGGCCGGCGAGTGGGCCACGGCCGATGGCCCCATCCATCGCATCAGCTGGCAGCTCAGCCGCAACCGCTACGAACACCAGGAGGTGGAGGGCACGGGCGAGGTCGGCACGACCTTCAAGAGCACCGGCACCGATGGCCGTGTCGAGGTGGAGCACGCGGCCCTCGGCCCCGTCAAGGGCCTGGTCGGCCTGCAGACCGAGTCGCTGGACTTCTCGGCCCTGGGCGAGGAAGCCTTTGTGCCCAGCACGCGCACGCGCACCACCGGCGTCTTCCTGCTGGAGCAGGCCAAGCTGGGTGGCGTGGACTGGTCGGCCGGCGCGCGCACCGAGCGCGTGACGGTGGATTCCGACGGTGGTGACCGCTTCGGCGCCCCGGCGTTCAAACGCTTCCGGCCGGTGAGCGTTGCACTGAGCGGCGTTTACCCGCTCAACGCCGCCTGGAGCCTGAGCGCCAACCTGAACCGCACCGAGCGCGCGCCGGCCTATTACGAGCTGTTTGCCAACGGCCTGCATCTGGCCAGCGCCGCCTATGAGCGCGGTGATGCCACGCTGGGCGTGGAGCGCTCCAAGGGGCTGGACGTGGGGCTGAAATGGGAGGGCGACGGCAGCCATGTGCACGTCAACGTCTACGAGACGCGCTTTGCCAACTACATCGCACTACAGGCCACCGGCGAGACGGCCGACAACGGCGGCGAGACGGTGCCGGTCTATGCCTTCCAGGCCGTGCCGGCGCGGCTGCGTGGCGTGGAGTTCGAGGGCCGCTGGCAGCTCCACCCGGCCATTGCGCTGCTGAGCCAGCTTGACGCCGTGCGCGGCGACAACCGGGCGACGGGCGAGCCGCTGCCCCGCCTGGCGCCGCTGCGCGCCATGCTGGGCCTGGAAGCGAAGCAGGGCGACTGGTCTGGCAAGCTGGAATGGCGCGGCGCCGCCCGCCAGACCCGCGTCGCCGAGTTCGATACGCCCACGCCCGGCTACGGCACGCTGCGCCTGTCCGTCGCCCGCCAGCTGCGCTGGGGGCAGACCGACGCCCTCTGGTACCTGAAGCTCGACAACCTGGGCAACAAGCTGGCCTACAACGCTACCGCCGTGCCGACCATCCGCGACCTGGCGCCCCAGGCGGGCCGGTCGGCGAGTACAGGGTTGCAACTGCGTTTCTGAGCCCCCGACCCGGTGTACAACCGTGCATGCCGCCCATGTACCGGGCGGTATGCACGCAAGTCGTGCGTGCACGCACCAGAAGCTTCTTTCTAGCGCGGGCGCGGAACTTGCGTCGCGAGGCAGGGAACAGGAGCAACGATGCAGACCGCCTTTGACGAGATGAATGCCGCTGCGCTGCAGTGGCAAGGCGCCACCGGCCAGGCCCAGCAGGCTGGTGGCGTGCGTGCTCATTACGAGAGCTACGCCCGCTGGCTGGCCGAGCAGCCCGAGTCGCTGATGCGCGAGCGGCGCGAGCAGGCCGAGCTGATCTTCCGCCGCGTGGGCATCACGTTTGCCGTCTATGGCGACAAGGACAGCGGGGAGGGCACCGAGCGCCTCATCCCCTTTGACCTGATTCCTCGGGTCATCCCGGCGGCCGAGTGGACCTCCATGCAGGCGGGCCTGGCCCAGCGCGTGACAGCGCTGAACCGCTTCATCCACGACGTCTATCACGACCAGGAGATCTTGAAGGCCGGCATCGTGCCTTCTGAGGAGATCCTGAACAACGCCCAGTTCCGCAAGGAGATGATGGGCGTGGACGTGCCCGGTGGCGTCTACAGCCACATCGCCGGCGTCGACATCGTGCGGGCCGGCCATGCCGACGGCAGCGGCCACTACTACGTGCTGGAGGACAACCTGCGCGTGCCCAGCGGCGTGAGCTACATGCTCGAGAACCGCAAGATGATGATGCGGCTCTTCCCCGAGCTGTTCGTCAACCATCGCATCGCGCCGGTGGCCCACTACCCCGACCTGCTGCTGGACACCCTGCGCAGCGTGGCGCCCTCGGGCGTGTCGGACCCCACCGTCGTCGTGCTGACGCCGGGCATGTACAACTCGGCCTACTTCGAGCATGCCTTCCTGGCGCAGCAGATGGGCGTGGAGCTGGTCGAGGGCCAGGACTTGTTCGTCGATGGCGGCTTTGTGTACATGCGCACCACGCGCGGCCCCAAGCGCGTCGACGTGATCTACCGCCGCCTGGACGACGACTTCCTCGACCCCAAGGTGTTCCGCGCCGATTCGCAGCTGGGTTGCGCCGGCCTGGTGGACGCCTACAAGGCGGGCAAGGTGACGCTGTCCAACGCCATCGGCACCGGCATCGCGGACGACAAGTCCATCTACCCCTATGTGCCGAAGATGATCGAGTTCTACCTCGGCGAGAAACCCATCCTGCAGAACGTGCCGACCTATGTCTGCCGCGACAAGGAAGACCTGGCCTACACGCTGGCCCACCTGCCGGAGCTGGTGGTCAAGGAGGTGCACGGCGCGGGCGGCTACGGCATGCTGGTCGGCCCCGCCGCCACCAAGGCCGAGGTGGAGGCCTTCCGGGCCCAGCTCATTGCCAACCCGAACAACTACATCGCCCAGCCGACGCTGTCGCTGTCGACCTGCCCGACCTTTGTCGAATCGGGCATCGCGCCGCGTCACATTGATCTGCGACCCTTCGTGCTGTCGGGGTCGAGCGTGCGCATGGTGCCCGGCGGGTTGACTCGGGTGGCGTTGAAAGAGGGGTCCTTGGTGGTGAACAGCAGCCAGGGTGGTGGAACCAAGGACACCTGGGTTCTTGAGGACTGAGGGAGGACTGATCGATGCTTTCAAGAACCGCTGACCATCTGTTCTGGCTGAGCCGCTATATCGAAAGAGCAGCTCGAGCGCGAAGCGCTCGTGGCGAAGCCAAAACACGGCGCAGCGCGTCAGCGCGGGCGGTGTTTTCGGCCAACCAAGGGGAGTCGAAGCATGCTGTCTAGGACTGCTGACCACCTGTTTTGGCTGAGCCGCTACATCGAACGGGCCGAAAACACCGCCCGGATGCTCGACATCGCGTACCAGACCTCCCTCCAGCCGCAATCGGCGACGGAATCCGAGCAGTCGTGGAGCAGCCTGGTGTCGATCTCCGAGCTGAACAGCCTCTACAACACCAAGTACCCGCGCATCAACAGTCGCAGCGTCATGGAGTTCATGGTGGCCGACGAGAACAACCTCTCGTCCATCTTCAACTGCCTGCGCGCGGCGCGCGAGAACGCGCGGGCCGTGCGCGGTGCGCTGACGACCGAGGTCTGGGAGACGATGAACCAGACCTGGCTGGAGTTCCGTCGCCTGCTGCGCGAAGGCCTGCTGACGCGAGATCCGTCGCAGCTGTTCGAGTGGGTCAAGTACCGCTCGCACCTGTCGCGTGGCGTCACGGTCGGCACCATGCTGCAGGACGAGGCCTTTCACTTCATCCGCATCGGCTCCTTCCTGGAGCGGGCTGACAACACGGCACGACTGCTGGACGTCAAGTTCTATCGCCACGACGGGGAGGTCGTCTCCGAGCGCGACACGGCGCGCGATTTCTACTACTGGTCGGCAGTGCTGCGCTCGGTGTCGGGCTTCGAGATCTACCGCAAGGTCTACAGCAACGTCATCCAGCCCGACAAGGTGGCCGAGCTGCTGATCCTGCGGCCCGACATGCCGCGCTCGCTGTCGCATTGCGTGACGCGCATGCTGGCCAACCTCAAGCGCGTGGCCAATCCGCAGTCGGGCGAGACGCTGCGCCGCGTCGGGCGGCTGGAGGCGGAACTGGCCTTCGGGCGCATCGACGAGATCCTGGCCAAGGGCGGCTTGCATCCTTTCCTGGATGGCTTCCTCGCCGAGGTGGCCGATCTCGGCGCGGGCATCAGCCGCGACTTCCTCGTTCCTTCGACCTGATCAGACGGGCTACGCATGTCAATCCACGTCGCCCTCAAGCACGTCACCCGCTACAAATACGACCGCCCCGTCAGCCTCGGCCCGCAGGTCGTGCGGCTGCGGCCGGCGCCGCATTGCCGCACGCCGGTGCTGAGCTACTCGCTGCGCATCGAGCCTGCCGACCATTTCATCAACTGGCAGCAGGATCCCTTTGCCAACTACCTCGCGCGGTTGGTCTTCCCCGAGAAGACGACCGAGTTCACCGTCACGGTGGACCTGGTGGCCGAGATGTCGGTCTACAACCCCTTCGACTTCTTCCTCGAAGAGCATGCCCAGACCTTCCCCTTCAAGTACGACGAGGTCCAGCAGATCGAGCTCGCGCCCTATCTGCAGGTCGAGCCGCTGACGCCCTTGCTGGCCGCCTACCTGAAGGAGATCCCGCTCGACCGGCGCTCGACGAATGACTTCCTCGTCGAGCTCAACCAGAAGGTGCAGGGCAGCGTCTCCTACCTGATCCGCATGGAGCCCGGCGTGCAGACGCCCGAGGAGACATTGGAGAAAGCCTCCGGCTCCTGCCGCGATTCCGGCTGGCTGCTGGTGCAGTTGATGCGCCATCTCGGCCTGGCGGCGCGCTTCGTGTCGGGCTACCTGATCCAGCTGACGCCCGACGAGAAGGCGCTGGACGGCCCCAGCGGCACCGAGGTCGACTTCACCGACCTGCATGCCTGGTGCGAGGTCTATCTGCCCGGCGCGGGCTGGATCGGCCTGGACCCGACCTCCGGCCTGCTCGCCGGCGAAGGCCACATCCCGCTGGCGGCCACGCCCACGCCCGGCAGCGCTGCGCCCATCAGCGGCGCCGTCGACAAAGCCGAGGTCGAGTTCGAGCACGAGATGAGCGTCACGCGCATCTACGAGTCGCCGCGCGTGACCAAGCCCTACACCGAGGAGCAATGGGCCGAGGTGCTGAAGCTCGGCGAGCAGGTGGACCGCGAACTGGCCGCCGGCGACGTGCGGCTGACGATGGGTGGCGAGCCCACCTTCGTGTCCATCGACGACCGCGACGCCCCCGAATGGAACACCGAGGCGCTCGGCCCCACCAAGCGCATCCACGCCCAGCAGCTCACGCACAGGCTGCGCGACGAATATGGCCAGGGCGGCTTCCTGCATTTCGGCCAGGGCAAGTGGTATCCCGGCGAACAGCTGCCGCGCTGGGCGCTGTCCATCTACTGGCGTGCCGACGGCCAACCCTGCTGGCGCAACCCGGAGTGGTTCGCTGACGAACGCGAGGGCCACGCTTACACGAGCACGCATGCCCAGGCCTTCATGAGCGCACTGACGCGCCGCCTGGCCCTGCCAGACAGCCATGTCGAGCCCGCTTACGAGGACACCTTCTACTACCTGTGGCGCGAGCGCCGCCTGCCGGTCAACGTCGACCCCTTCGACTCGCGGCTGGACGACGAGATGGAGCGGGCGCGCCTGCGCCGCATCTTCGAGCAAGGCCTGGCCGAGGTCGTCGGCTATGTGCTGCCGATCGCCCACAGCGGCGACTCGCCGGCCCTGGCCGGCACGCGCTGGCAGACGGGGCCCTGGTTCTTCCGCGACGATCGCCTCTACCTGCATCCCGGCGACTCGCCGATGGGCTGGCGGCTGCCGCTGGACTCGCTCCCCTGGGTCAGCAAGGGCGACTACCCCTACCTGATCGAGCAGGATCCTTTCGCACCGCGCGGCATGCTGCCGGCCGCGGCGGCACTGCGCGTGCAGACGCTGGGCGTCACGTCCGCCGGGCCGGTGCCGGGGCAGCTGCGTGGCGGCAAGGCTGGCGGTGCTGGCGGTGCTGCCGCCGGTGGTGCCGGAGGCACGAGCGACGGCTCGACCAGGGTCGCACCAGGCCGCTTCGAGAGCGCCCGTGACGTCACGCGCACGGCGCTGTGCGTCGAGGCCCGCGACCCGCGGCGCGCCAACGGCCCCGCGGCCGAACGCAAGGGCAAGGCCAGCGGCGTGCTCTACGTCTTCATGCCGCCGCTCGAAAAGCTCGAGCACTATCTTGAGCTGTTGACGGCGGTGGAGGCGGCTTGCGAGGACACCGGCTACAAGATCGTGCTGGAGGGCTATCCGCCGCCGCGCGACCCGCGCCTGAAGCTGCTGCAGGTCACGCCCGACCCCGGCGTCATCGAGGTCAACATCCACCCGGCCCACAACTGGCGCGAGCTGGTCGACCACACAGAATTCCTCTACGAGGCGGCGCGGCTGACGCGCCTGTCGAGCGAGAAGTTCATGATCGACGGCCGCCACACCGGCACCGGCGGCGGCAACCACTTCGTGCTCGGCGGCGCCACGCCGGCGGATTCGCCCTTCCTGCGCCGCCCCGCGCTGCTCGCGTCGCTGCTGGCCTACTGGCACAACCACCCCAGCCTGAGCTATCTCTTCAGCGGCCTTTTCATCGGCCCCACCAGCCAGTCGCCGCGCGTGGACGAGGCGCGCAACGACCAGTTGCGCGAGCTGGAGATTGCGCTGGGCGAGATCCACAAGCTCGGGGACAACGTCGCTCCTTGGCTTATCGACCGCACGCTGCGCAATGTACTGGTCGACGTGACTGGCAACACGCATCGCAGCGAGTTCTGCATCGACAAGCTCTACTCGCCTGACTCCGCCACCGGCCGCCTGGGCCTGCTGGAGCTGCGCGCTTTCGAGATGCCGCCGCATGCACGCATGAGCATCGTGCAGCAACTGCTGCTGCGCGCGCTCGTCACCCGCTTCTGGAACAAGCCCTACCGCGCACCGCTGGTGCGCTGGGGCACGGAGCTGCATGACCGCTGCTTGCTGCCGCATTTCGTGCGCGAGGACTTCGCCGACGTCATGCAGGACATGCGCGAGGCCGGCTATGCCTTCGACGCCAATTGGTTCGCGCCGCACTTCGAGTTCCGCTTCCCGAAGTACGGGGAGTTCGTGGCCCGCGGCGTGCATGTGACGCTGCGCGGCGCGCTGGAACCCTGGCATGTGATGGGCGAGGAAGGCTCGGCCGGCGGCAATGTGCGCTATGTGGACGCGTCGCTGGAACGGATGGAGCTGCTCGTCACCGGCCTCGTTGACCCGCGCCACCGTGTGACGGTCAACGGCGTGCCCGTGCCGCTGCAGCCCACGGGCCGCGTCGGCGAGTTCGTCTGCGGCGTGCGCTACCGCGCCTGGCTGCCGGAGTCGGCCCTGCACCCCACCATCCCCATCCACGCGCCGCTGACGCTGGACCTTGTCGACACCTGGCAGAACCGGTCCTTGGGCGGCTGCCGTTACTCGGTCGCGCACCCGGGCGGGCGCAATTACGAGACGCTGCCGGTCAACGCCTACGAGGCCGAGAGCCGCCGCCTGGCGCGCTTTGCGGCGATGGGCCACACGCCGGGCCGTGTCGAAGTGAAAGAGCCGCAACGCAGCTTGGAGTTCCCGTTCACGCTGGATCTGCGCAAGGTGGGTTGATGTAGCACAATTGCGCTACAGCATTGGAGCCCCCATGTCGACGACGACCATTCGCCTGGAAGACGACTTGAAGGAACGCGTGAGCGAAGCCGCCGCGCGGGCCGGCAAGACGGCGCATGCCTTCATCCGTGATGCCATTGTCGAGTCGGTTGAGCAGGCGGAATTCGATGCGGAGACGGACAGGATCTGCGAGGAGCGCTGGACCGAGTTCCTGAAGACTGGCGAAGCCGTCAGCCTTGACGAAGCCAAGGCGTACTTCGATGCCAAGGTTGCCGGTAAGCCGGCGGCACTGCCGAAGCCGCGCAAGATTCTCGGATGACGCGTGTCGAGCTTGGACGCGGTGCAATTGACGATCTGGACCGCATCACGGATTTTCTGATGGCGCACGATGCTGACAACGCCGTCGAGCGCAAAGACGAGTTGCTCGATGCGCTGCGTGTGCTGACTTACGCGCCAGAAATCGGACGCCGTGCCGGCACCGGAACTCGTGAACTGGTCGTCGGCCGCGCTGCACGAGGTTACGTTGTTCGCTACCGATACATGCCGAGCGCTGATGTGGCCGTTGTAATCTCGATTCGCCACCAGCGCGAATCGCGCTAAGACCCGAAGCATGCGCATCGAAATCGAACCCGGCGTCCGCCTCTTCGTCGACATCGAGGGCCTGGGCTTTGAGCCCGTCGGCCCGGAGCTGCGCGAGAAGCCCACGCTGATCCTCGTCCATGGCGGCCCGGGTTTCGACCACACGGCCTTCCGGCCCTTCTTCAGCCGCTTCACCGACCTCTGCCAGGTCGTCTACTTCGACCAGCGCGGCCATGGCCGCAGCGACCCGCGCCCGGCAGATGAGTGGGTGCTGGATGTCTTCGCCGACGACATCGTGCGGCTGTGCGACGCGCTGGGCGTCGTCAAGCCCATCGTGCTGGGCCAGAGCTTCGGTGGCTTCGTCGCGCAGCGCTATCTGGCCCGCCACCCGGAGCACCCGGGCAAGGTCGTGCTGTCCAGCACCTCGCATCACTTCGGGCTGGAACGCAAGATCGAGCGTTTTGGTGCGCTGGGCGGGCCGGACGCCGCGGTCGCCACGCGCGAGTTCTGGGAGAACCCCGGCCCGGCCAGCTGGGCCGTGTATGAAAAGGTCTGCCGCCGCCTCTACAACACCCAGCTCAAGAACCCGAACGCCGGCGGCTGGATGATGTTCAAGCCGGAGATCCTGTTCGCCCACACCCGCACCGAGCTGCGCGACATGGACCTGCGGCCGGGCCTGGCGAATGTGCAATGCCCGGTGCTGGTCATGGCCGGCGAGCAGGACCCGGTCACGCCGCCGCAGGACGCCGAAGAGATCGTTGCCGCGCTGCCGGCGCAATGGGTGCAGTTCGAGCGCTTTGCCAACGTGGGCCATGGCGCCTGGCGCGATGACCCGGAGGCGGCCGAGCGCGTGTTGCGCGCCTTCCTGTCGCCGCGTGGCCAGGTCGCCAGCGAGCCGGGCTTGCCGGCGCCCTGAGCGGTGATCGGCGCCGGCCGGCGCACCCCCCGCAGCCCCGGGCCGGCGCTGCGCGGACATTGCTCGACAATGCCTTTTCCGCCTTCTTCGCGCCGCATGACTGCATCGATCCGTCTCTCCCATGTCTGAGCTCACCCCCAGCCAGTGGAGCCTGCTTCCCGACGAGCCCGAGGAGGTGCTGGCGCCCGACCCGCTGGCGCTTGCTGCTTCGGCCGCGCTGCGCAGCCGTGACGGCCACTTCTATGAGCTGACCGGCCAGGTCAACCAGCCCGGCGAGCCCCAGGGCGGCCTCACCGAGCGCTGGCGCCGTTTCTTCGCCGCTGGCGGTGCGGCGGGCTGGCAAGAGCTCAGCGCCAAGGCCCTGCGCGTGCAGCGCCGCGTGCTGGAGGACGGTGCCAGCTACAACGTGCACAGCGATGCCCCGCCGCTGCCCGGCCAGGACGAGAGAGAGGGCGCGCCGCTGGCCCGCCACTGGCCGCTGGAACTGTTGCCCATGCTCATCGAGCCGGACGAGTGGCGCCATATCGAGGCCGGCATCGCCCAGCGCTCGCGCTTGCTCAACGCCGTCATGGCCGACACCTACGGCGAGCGCAAGCTGTTGAGCGAAGGCCTGCTGCCCGCGTCGCTGGTGCTGGCCCACCCGCAATACCTGCGCGGCATGCACGGAGCCAAGCCAGCCGCCGGTGTTCACCTGCATGTGCTGGCCTTCGACCTGACGCGCGCTAACGACGGCCATTGGTGGGTGGTCGGCCAGCGCACGCAGGCGGCGTCGGGCCTGGGCTATGTGCTCGAGAACCGCCTCATCATTGCCCAGCAGTTTCCGGAAGCCTTCCGGCAGATGGCCGTGCAGCGGCTGGCGGCGAGCTACCGCGATTTCATCCAGACCCTGACCCAGCTGTCACCCGCCGGCGAGCGCAGCCGTGTCGCGCTGTTGACGCCGGGCCCGCGCAACGAGACTTATTTCGAGCAGGCCTTCCTGGCGCGTTATCTCGGCATCACCCTCGTCGAAGGCGCCGACCTGACGGTGCGCGCGGACAAGGTCTATCTCAAGACGCTGGCCGGCCTGGAGCGCGTGCATGTGCTGCTGCGCCGCGTCGACGACACCTGGCTGGACCCGCTGGAACTGCGCGCCGACTCCATCCTGGGCGTGCCGGGCCTGCTGCAGGCAGCGCGTGCAGGCGAGGTCGTCATCGCCAATGCGCCCGGCGCCGGCTGGCTGGAAAGCCCCGGCCTGTCGGCCTTCTGGCCCGGCGTGGCCGAGGCCCTGCTCGGCGAGGAACTGACGCTGCCGGCCATCCAGAGCTGGTGGTGCGGCGAGGACAACGCCTGGCGCAGGTTGCGTCCGCGGCTGGCCGAATTCGTCGTCGTGCCGACCTTTTCGGCCAGCAGTACGACGCGCAGCTTCTCGCCCATCGTCGCCGCGGAACTGACCGACGAGCAGCTCTGGGAGCTGGCCGAGCGTATCGACGCCGACCCCACCGCCTACACCTTGCAGGCCCGGGTCAAGCCCACCAAGCAGCCGGTCTGGACGCGCGGCGCGCTGGAGCCGCGCGTGGCCGTGCTGCGCGTCTTCGCAATGACCGACGGCCAGGGCGGCTGGAAGGTGCTGCCCGGCGGCCTGGCGCGCGTGGCGCCCAAGCGCGACCCCCTGGCCGATGCCTGGCTGTCCATCCAGCGCGGCAGCTTGAGCGCCGACACCTGGGTCATGACCGACGGCGAGGTCGACCCGACGACGCTGCTGGCCCAGCCGCTGCAGGCCGCCGACCTGCGCGACGTGCACTGGACGGTGACCAGCCGCGCCGCCGAGAATCTGTTCTGGCTGGGCCGCTACACCGAGCGTGCCGAGAACAGCGCCCGGCTGGCGCGTCATGTCATCGAGGCCAGCGTCATGGTGCAGCGCGGCGCGATGCCGCCGCCCATGCTGCCGCTGCTGGACGCGCTGGCACGCCGCCATGGCCTCGTCGGCGCCAAGGCGCCCGCGGCCGAGGACGATCCGCGCGGTTTCGAGCGTGCGATCCTGACGGCCCTGCTGCCGGCGTCCGGCGAGACCAGCGTCGGCTGGAACCTGCGTGCGCTGCAGTCCTGCGCCCAGGCGCTGCGCGAGCGCCTGTCGCCCGAGGCCTGGCGCCTCATCCACGAAACAGCCGCCCAGTTCGAGCAGCATCTGCGCGCCGTGTTAGACCGCCCCGGCCCGGCCACGCCGGTGACCGATGTGCTCAATGTGCTGGCGCGCGCCGACACCCACCTGGCCGCCATCACCGGCGCCCAGACCGACCGCATGACGCGCGATGACGGCTGGCGGCTGCTGTCCATCGGCCGCCAGATCGAGCGCCTGTCCTTTCATGCCGAGGTGCTGGCCGAGACTTTCGAACATGGCTTGGCGCTGACCGAGGACGGCTTCGGCCTGCTGCTGGGCGTGTTCGACTCGACCATCACCTACCGTGCCCAGTTCCAGGCGCGCCGCGAGGCACCGCCATTGCTGCACCTGCTGGTGCACGACACCGACAACCCGCGGTCGCTGGCCTGGGTGGCGCGCACGCTGCGCGACCGCTTCGCCAAGCTGGCCCGCCACGATCCCGGCTGGGCCGCCGACATCGCTGCCGAGCTGCCCGTGCCAGAGGCCTGGCCACTGGCCGAACTGGCTGCGTCAGGGCTGGCCCTTGTCGAGCACCTGACGCGCGCAGCGGCCCAGGCGGGCGAGCTGTCCAGCCTGATCAGCCAGCGTTATTTCGCGCATGTGCTGGGTGCCGAGCAGAGGGTCTGGCAATGACGGACGTCAAGCTCGCCGTCCATCACGTCACCGAGTACACCTACGAGGCCTCGGTGGAATGGGCCTATCACGCCGCCTGCCTGGCGCCGCGCCACACGCCCTGGCAAAAGGTCAGCGACTGGCGACTCAACATCGACCCGCTGCCGGACGGCTGGGGCGTTGAGGGGCTGGAGCTGGACACGGGCGAACTGGCCCGGCATCTGCGTCGCGACCCCTGGGGCAACCGGCACCTGAGCTTTGGCCATGCGCGCGTGCATGAACGCCTCGTCGTCGACAGCCGTTTCGAGGCGGAGCTCAGCGCCCGCCCGGTGCCCGAGCCCGGCCGCGGGCAGGCCTGGGAGGCCGTTGCGGCCGGCCTGCGCTACCGCGCTGGCCGTGCGCTGCAGGAGGCCGACGAGTTCGCGCTCGCCTCCAACTACGCCGCACCCGACGAGACGCTGCGCGCCTATGCGCGCCGCGCCTTTTCGCCCGGCCGCACGCTGGCCGCCGGTGGCCTGTCGCTGATGCACCAGATCCACACCGACCTGCGCTATCTGCCGCAGAGCACGACGGTGGCGACCCGCGCCGCCGACGCGCTGGCCCTGCGCAGCGGCGTCTGCCAGGACTTCGCCCACGTCTTCATCGCCGCCTGCCGCTCACTGGGCCTGGCGGCGCGCTATGTGAGCGGCTATCTGCTGACACGCCCGCCCGAGGGCGTGACCAAACTTGTCGGCGCGGATGCCTCGCATGCCTGGGTTGAACTGTGGTGCCCCGAGCAGGGCTGGCTGGCCCTGGATCCGACCAATGCCGTGCCTGCGGGCCTGGACCACGTCACGCTGGCCTGGGGCCGCGACTATGCCGACGTGGCGCCGCTGCGCGGCGTGCTGCGCGGCGGCGGCGTGGCGACGCTGCGCGTAGGCGTGGCGGTGGAGCCGGTCCAGGAGGTATGACCGGTGAGCCGCCGGCGAATCCTCTGCGCGCTGGCGGTCATCCTGGTTCTCGTCGCCGCCGGCTGGGCCTGTGAAGAGGCGGGACTTTCCCAGATGTCCGACGTGCTTCAGCGTCGGTGGGATTGCTGGGCCGAACAGACCCGCACCAGAGCCACCTGTGCGCCACAGCGCCACGTCGCGCATGACGACGCGGACTGGTGCGAGTCGGCCGTGGCGGCCTGCCGCGCCAAGGGTTTTGATCGCGCCGCCGAGGCCGCCGAAGCGAACTGGGGTCGCTGGCAGGCGACTGGGGCCATGTTCAGGATCCTGGCCGCGCTGGCATCTGTGGCGCTCGTGTTGAGCGTCGGCTGGCGATGGATGACGCGGCGCCGCTCCGGGTGAGCGTGACGATCGAGCCGGCAGCAGCGATGTCGCTCAGCCGCGCAGCAAGGGCAGCACTGAGACGACCATCAGCGTCGCAGCGCCCCAGTTGAAGGCCTTGAGCGCGCGCGGTCGGTGCAGCCAGCGGCGCATCTGCTCGCCCAGCAGCGCCCAGGAGCCGCAGCAGGGCAGGTTGACGAGCACGAAGACGGCAGTCACTGCCGGCATGCCGAGCTCGCCGTAGGCCGTCACGGCCGTCAGCGCCATCGCCCAGGCCTTGGGGTTGACGACCTGGAACAGCGCCGCAGCGCCGAAGCCCATGGGGCGGCTGTTGCCACTGCCGCCCGCCGTGGGCGGCGCGGCGGTCGCGACGCGAAAGGCCAGATAGAGCAGATAGCCCAAGCTCGCCCACTTCAGCACATCGTGCAGGCCGGGAAAGCGGGAGAAGACCTCACCCAGGCCCAGGCCGACGAGCACCAGCATGACGCCGAAGCCGAAGCTGATGCCCAGCAGATGGGGCAGGCTGCGCCGCCAGCCGAAGTGGGTGCCCGAGGCCAGCAGCATCAGGTTGTTGGGGCCGGGCGTGATCGAGGTGACGAAGGCGAAGCCGGCCAGGGCGGCCAGGGTGCTGAGAGTGGCGGTTTCCATGGCACGCAACTCTAGGCAGGCTGGCGTCGAATGGGTTTGCGTTCTGCGGTGTCGGGGTGCGCCCATGTGCAATCATCTGCGGCCATGGATGCGATCGACGAGAAGATCTTGCGTGAGCTGGCCCGCGATGGCCGTGTCACCAATGCCGAACTGGCCCAACGCATTGCGCTGAGCCCGTCTGCCTGTCTGCGCCGTGTGCAGGAGCTGGAGAGAGTGGGCGTCATCAAGGGCTACCGCGCCGTGCTGGACCCGGGGCGGCTGGGCCTGGGTTTCGTGGCCTACGTGGCCATCGGCTTGTCGCGCCACACGCTGGACGAGCAGCTGAGCTTTGAGCAGGCGATGAAGGATTGCCCGGTGGTGCGGGAGTGCCACAACGTGACCGGCGCCTTCGAATACCTGCTGCGCGTCGAGGTGGCCGACCTGCCAGCCTACAAGCGCTTCCATGCCGACGTGCTGGGCGGCCTGCCGCAGGTCAGCATGATCACCAGCTACATCGTCATGGATTCGCCCAAGGACGATCGAGGCTAACGATGAAGGAAATGCAACCACAGAGGCACTGAGGCACTGAGAAAACCCCTCTTGGATGTTCTCTGTGGCTCAGTGCCTCTGTGGTTGCCTTTTGAGAATTCGCCTCAGCGTTTGACTTTTCCGTCGCCGGTCAGCATGGAGAGTTCCACGAAGCTGGAGCCGGTGTGCTTGGTGGGCGAGAAGTTCAGGTGATAGCCGCGTGATTCGTAGCCGGACAAGGTCTCCAGCGCGGCGATCAGGGCTTCGCGGGTGGGGCGGCCGCCCAGGCGGCGCAGGGCATCGACGATGACGCGCGCCGCGACATAGCCTTCCATGCTCGTGTAGTTGGGCTCGGCCTTGGCGTCGAGCTTGCGCAGGGCCTGCTGGTAGTCGTTGACGAGGCCGACCGCGGTGCCGAAGGGCGACGGCATGACCTGCGAGACGACGATGCCGGCGGCGTCCTTGCCGAGCTCATCGGCCAGGGCCTGCGTGCCGACGAAGGACACGTTGTAGAACTGGCCGAAGTAACCCGCCTTGCGGGCCTCGCGGATGAAGGCGGCGCAGCTCTTGTACGCGCTGATCTGCACGATCGCCTCGGCCTGTGCCGGCACGAGGGTCTTGATGGCGGCGGCCACGTCGACACTGTTGCGTTCCACCGTCGCAACGGCCACCGGCTGCAGGCCACGCTTTTCAAGCGCGCGAACCACGCCCTTGAGACCGGCCTGGCCATAGGCGTCGTTCTGGTGGAAGACGGCGATCTTCTTCAGGTCGAGCTGGGTCAGCTGTTTGACGATCAGCTCGGTCTCGTCGTAGTAGGACGCGCGGATGTGGAAGACCAGCTTGTTGAACGGGTCGCGCAGCGCCTCGGCGCCGGTGAAGGGGGCGATGAAGGGAATCTTGGCCGCCGTCGCCAGCGGCAGCGCCGCCACCGACGTGGGCGTGCCCACATAGCCGAACAAGGCGAAGACATCCTCCTGGATGAACTTCTCGGTGTTGGCCTTGCAGCGCGCGGGCTCGTAGCCGTCGTCCAGCGTCCTCAGCACGATGGGCAGGCCGCCCACGCCGCCGTTGGCGTTGACGGCATCGAAATAGGCCTTGGCGCCGAGTTGCATCTGCAAGCCGAGCTGGGCGGCGGGGCCGGTCAGCGGCACGGACTGGCCGAGCACGATGGCGCGGCGTTCCTGGGCGCGAGCGGATGTGGCCGGCAGCGCGAGGCTGGCCAGGGCGAGATGGGCTTGGCGGCGAGTCAGCATGGGCGCGAATGATGCCCCAAGCCGGGGGCCGCTGTTACAACCGATCGGCGCGCGGTGCCCGCCTGGCGTGAATACATCCCGGCGGAAACGTTTGCTAACTTGTGCGTGCGCGAGCGCGGCCCGCACGCTTGTTGGCAAACATGGCCTCGTCGGCAACGCGCATCAAGCCGTCCGCCGTCTGGCCGTCCACCGGGAAATGGGCCAGTCCCAGGCTGCTGCCCACGGCCACCTGCTCGCCCGAGCTCAGCGTGATCGGCTGGGACAGGGCGTCCAGCAGCCGGTTCAATACCGGTTCGGCGTCGGCCGGCACGAGCGTCGGCGTCAGCAGCACGACGAACTCGTCGCCGCCCAGGCGAGCCACCGTGTCGCTGGCGCGCAGGCCGGCGTGCAGGCGGGCGGCCACGGCCTTCAGCACTTCGTCGCCGGCGTCGTGGCCATGGCTGTCATTGATCTGCTTGAAGCCGTTCAGGTCGAGATAAGCCAGCGCAAAGACATGGCCGCTGCGCTCGGCGGCGGCAATGGCCTGCTTGAGCCGATCGCCCAGCAGCAGGCGGTTGGGCAGGCCGGTCAATGCGTCGTGCAGGGCCGCGCGCTCCATGCGCGCCTCGTGGGCCTTGCTCTGCGTGATGTCGACCATCATCCACAGCGACTCACCGCCCCGTTCGTTGGACAGGGCCGGCAGCTCGACGCCGGCCATGTCCACCCAGATCAACGAGCCATCCTTGCGCCGCATCTGCAGCTGGGTGCGAAAGCGCCCGCCGGCCTTGAGCTGTGGATAGGCCAGCGCACCCAGGGTCTCGTAGGCGGTGTCGTCGACGTAGAGCTGGCGCACCGGCGCGCCGAGGAGCTCGCCCTCGGCGTAGCCGAACATGCGCTCCAGCGCCTGGTTGCGCCAGACGGTCACGCGGTCCCGCAGCTTGACGATGCCGACCAGATCGCTTTCCAGCATGGCCTCCTGGTCCAGCGTCAGCTGGTGGAGCTGCTGGCGGATGCGGTGGGTCTCGCTGATATCGAACATCACGGAGCGGCTGCGCAGGTAGTTGCCGTTGGCCTCGTAGATGGCCGTGGCCGACAGGCTGACGCGGCGGGCTTCGCCCTGGCGGCCCTTGACGTTGAACTCCAGCTCCGAGATGCGCCCTTCGCGCATAAAGCGCGGGAAGGCCTGGCTGAAGAGCAGGCGGCCCTCGGCATCGAAGAAGTCCGCCGGGCTGGCCAGGCCGATCAGCTCCTCGGCCGTGCAGCCCAGCCAGCTCAGGCCCAGGGCGTTGATCTGCAGGAAGCGCCCGTTCTGGTCCAGTGCATAGTAGGCACAGGGCGCGTTGTCGTAGAGGTCCTGCAGGCTCTGGCGCGCCTCGTCGGCCTGGGCCTGGAGCTGCTTGCGGGCCGTGATGTCGGACTCGATGACCATGAAGCCCGTCAGCGTGCCCTCGGCGTCGTGCAGAGGCTGGACCTCGACGTCCACCCAGTAGTCGCGGCCGTCCTTGGCGCGGCGTATCAGTTCGACCTTGCAGCCCAGTCCAACGCTCATGGCCTCGCGCATGCCGTGCAGCGTGTCTTCGTTGGTCAGCTCGGAGCGCAGCAGGTCGCTCGGCCGCTTGCCCACGGCCTCCGCACTTGCGAAGCCGCTGAGCCGCGTGAAACCATCGTTAACCCAGTTGATGCGGCGTTCGGTGTCGGTGATCAGGACGGCGTTGGTCGTGTGGCTGGCCACCATGGCCAGCCGCGCCAGGTCGGCGGTCATGCCGCGCGCCATCTCCTCGGCGCGCGTGCGGCCGGCGGCCAGCAGATAGACCGTCACCGCCAACAGCAGGCTCAGCAGCGCCCCGCCCAGTTCCAGGCCCAGGCCCGACAGGCCCAGCAGCCGCATGGACGCCTCATGGGTCAGCGCCGTATCGAGCATGAACTCGCGGCCGGCGACCGTGAAGCGCAGCGAATCAGCCGTCGGCGCGTCGCTGAGCCCGTAGTCGGCCGCCTCGGCCGGTGCCAGCGCCTGGCCCGCGCGTGTCGCCAGCAGGGGCTGGAACTCGCCGTCCGTCGTCCGGACGGACAACTTCAAGTCCAGCAACGATGACGCCGGCTCGGCCACGCCGCGCAGCAGGTCGCCGGCCACCAGCGGTGCATACAACAGGCCGAGCAGCGCCGCGTGGCGTTCGGCCGGCGTGCCGGGGTCGTGCCCCTGCAGATAGACCGGCACGAGCAGCAGGAAGCCGGTGCCCTTCAGCGGGTCCTGCACCAGGCGCACGGGAGCGGAAAGAGTCGCCTCGCCGCTGTCGATGGCCTGCTCGATGGCCTGGCGGCGCACCGGGTTGGCGCCGGAGTCGATACCCCAGGCTGAGAAGTTGTGAGA
Organism: Pelomonas sp. Root1217; assembly: GCF_001425705.1. Taxonomy (GTDB): domain Bacteria; phylum Pseudomonadota; class Gammaproteobacteria; order Burkholderiales; family Burkholderiaceae_C; genus Pelomonas. The sequence continues at coordinate 1,263,408 of NZ_LMDC01000001.1, forward strand.
GAACGGCGAGATCTGCGTGACGACGTACAGCGTCGGGTCCTGGCCCGAGCCATGCACGCGGAACTCGGTGCCTCCCTCGCGCTGGCGGGCGGCGACGAAGGCGGCCAGGTCGCGGCGCGCCACCCTCTCGATGAAACCGAAGCCACGCACGCCGGGGAACTCGCGGGGCAGGTCGCGCGACTCGACATAGGCATCGAAGGCCGCGCGGCTGAACTTGCCGTCCAGCGCGGCCAACGCACCTCGTGCGCCCTTGAGGCCGTAGACCGGCATGGTCAGCCGCTTCACGACATCGGCCTGCAGCCGCTCGACCTGGCGCTCCTGCAGACCGCGCGCCTCGGCGCTGGCGCGTTGCTGCTGCCAGATGACGGCGCCGGCCGTCAGAGCCAGGCCGATGGAAAGCACCGCCGCGGCCGCAACCCATGCGGTCGTGCTGACCTTCTCTGACCCGGTATAGCCGTCTCCGATGCGCAAGCCTTGACTCTTCTTGTGGTGCGGCATGCTGCCTGCGTGGCGATTGAAGCATGTCCGGCCCGTGCCGTCAGCCCCATGGCGAAGCCGCCCCGAGCACAATGCCCGCCATGAATATCTTCCTCATCCAGGCCCGCGCCAACCGCCTCGCCAACCGCCGCCTGCTGGGCGCCGTGGCAGCGCTGTCCGACGCCGATTTCCAAGCGCCGCGCACCAGCTTCTTCCCCAGCCTGGCGCTGACGGCCAACCACATCCTCAATGTGGACCATTACTACCTCGCCGCCTTGCAGGGCGACGCGGCCATGCGCCACATCTGGGCCAGTTATGTGCCGGCACAGACAGCGGCCGAATTGGCGGCGCGCCAGGATGAGAGCGACGCGAAGCTGGTCGCCTTCTGCGCAGGCCTGCAGCCGGGAGAAGAGGAGAACATCGTCGCCTTCGACCGCGGTGCCGGCATCGAGAACGGCCCGCGCGAGCCGGTGGGGCGTGTGCTGGCGCATCTTTTCATGCACCAGACCCACCATCGGGGGCAGGTGCATGCGATGTTGGCCGGCACGTCGGTGAAGCCGCCGCAGCTGGATGACTTCATCATGCTGGGCGATGACAAGCATCGTGTGGCGGACATGGCGGCGTTGGGGTGGAAAGAGCCTGTGTGAAGATCGGCGCTCTGTATCGAGGTGCGTCATGCTGATTCCTACCGCCGCTGAACTCGCCCGCCTTGGCCTCTAGTTGCCCCAGGAAGAACGCGAGCGCTTGGTCGATGAATTGCTGGCATCGTTGAATGAGCCGGCGGCCCGGGAGTTGGACGATGCCTGGGCTGCGGAGATCGAACGGCGTCTCGCGGCCTTTGATCGTGGTGAGGTGCAGAGCTTGTCTGCGGATGAAGTTTTCGCCAAGGCTCGTGTGCTGGCGCGGTAATGAACCTGGAAGCTGCCATCGAGCGGGCGTCCCACCATCCGCTAGGCGCGCCCCTTCTCCTCGTGGCACGCGCAGCATGCTGGTCAAAGGGTTTCCATTCAGCATCGTTTATCGCGCCAGCGGCGACGATTTGCTGATCGTTGCTATCGCGCGCATCGGCGGAGGCCAGGCTACTGGAAGGCCCGGGCCGGTTAATCAGTCACAGCTCCGCCACGCCCTTGACCCGCACCGGCATGGCGACCAGCTGCGCGGGCACATCTGCCGTGCGGCCGTGGAAGCGGTCCAGCAGCGCCTGCCGCTGCTTCTTCACTGCGACGACATTGGCGTGCTTCACGTGGCCGTAGCCGCGGATCTTCTCGGGCAGGCGGGCCAGTTCGACGGCGGTGTTCAGGTTGTCGGCTGAGAGGGACGCCAGGATCTCGTCGACGAGCTTCTCGTAGTCGACGATCAACTGGCGCTCCATGCGTCTCTCCTCGGTCTTGCCGAAGATGTCCAGCACGCCGCCGCGCAGGCCTTTCAGCTTCGCCAGCCATTTGAAGGCCGTGAAGGTCCACGAGCCCAGCTCGATCTTCCTGGCGCGGCCGTCGGCGCCGGGCCTGGAGATCAGCGGCGGGGCGAGGTGGAAAGACAGGCGCTCCCAGTTCTCGAACTGATCCTTCATCGCCTTCTCGAAGCGGCCATCGGTGTACAGGCGCGCCACCTCGTACTCGTCCTTGATGGCCAGCAGCTTGGCGTAGTAGCGGGCCACCGCCTGGGTCAGGCGCTGGCCCTTGCCAAGCGCTGACTCGGCGGCGCGTACGCGCTCGACCAGGGCGCGGTAGCGCTGGGCGTAGATGGCGTCCTGATAGTCGGCCAGGAACCGGGCTCGCCGCTCGATCAGTCCGTCAGGGCCGTCGAGCTGGTCGTAGTTGAAGAGCTTGACGACATTGACGTCGCCGGCCAGTCTTGGAATAGCGTCAGGCGCGGCAATGGCCAGGCGGCCCAGCGCGAAGGCCGTCTTGTTGGCCTCGGCGGCGACGCCGTTCAGTTCGATGGCGCGCATCAGCGCCGCTTCGCTGACGGGGATGAGCCCGCGCTGCCAGCAGGCGCCCAGCATGATGATGTTGCTGGGCAGGGTGTCGCCCATCAGGCGCTGCGAGATGTCCTGGGCGTCGATGGTGTCGAGCGAACCCTGCTCGCCGACGGCGAACTTCATCTTGGCCAGCAGCGAGTCGCCCTGCAGGGAAGCATCCGGATTGCGCACGAAGCCGGCGGTCGGCAGCTCGTGCGTGTTGGCGAGGATGACGGTGCGGCCGGCCTTGACGGTGCCCAGCGCATCGGGCGACGCGCCCACCACCATGTCGCAGGCCAGCAGCACGTCGGCCTGCTGGGTGTCGATGCGCACCTGGTTCAGCAGGTCCAGCGTCGGCGCTACGCGCACGAAGGACAGCACCGCACCGCCCTTCTGCGCAAAGCCCATGAAGTCCAGCACCGAGGCCTGTTTTCCCTCGAGGTGGGCGGCCATGGAGACCAGCGCGCCGACGGTGACGACGCCGGTGCCGCCGACGCCCGTGACCAGCAGATCAAACGGCCCCGTCCACTGCCAGGGTGCGGGCGGAGTGATGGCGGCCATCTCACGCGCCAGGTCTTGCGCCGTGTAGCTCCCGCCGGCCTTCTTCTTCAGCACCGGCTCGTGCACCGAGACAAAGCTCGGGCAGAAGCCGTTCACGCAGGAGAAGTCTTTGTTGCAGCTGCTCTGCTCGATGGCGCGCTTGCGGCCCCAGTCGGTCTCGACCGGAACGACGGACAGGCAGTTGCTGGCCACGCCGCAGTCGCCGCAGCCTTCGCAGACGGCCTCGTTGATGAAGATGCGCTTGGGCGGATCCGGGAATTCCTTCTTCTTGCGGCGACGGCGCTTCTCGGCGGCGCAGGTCTGGTCGTAGATCAGCACCGTCACGCCTTCGATCTCGCGCAGTTCGCGCTGCACGGCATCCAGCTCGCTGCGGTCGTGGAAGGTCGTGCCGGCCGGGAACAGGCCGTGGTGGCCGTCGTATTTGCCGATCTCATCGGACACCACCACCAGGCGCTTGACGCCCTCGGCCTCGACCTGGCGCGCGATCTGCGGCACGCTGGTCTGGCCGTCCACCGGCTGGCCGCCGGTCATCGCGACGGCGTCGTTGTAGAGGATCTTGTAGGTGATATTGGTCTTGGCCGCGATGGCCTGGCGGATGGCCAGATAGCCCGAGTGGTAGTAGGTGCCGTCGCCCAGGTTCTGGAAGACGTGCTTCTCCTTGGTGAAGCGCGATTGCGCCGCCCAGTCCACGCCCTCGGCGCCCATCTGGATCAGCCCCGAAGTGCCGCGCTCCATCCAGCTCGCCATGAAGTGGCAGCCGATGCCCGCCAGCGCCCGCGAGCCCTCGGGCAATTTCGTCGACGTGTTGTGTGGGCAGCCCGAGCAGAAATAGGGTTGGCGGCGCACTGCGTCGGCGGCGTTGGAGAGCAACTGCGGCGGCAGGAAGTCGACAACCAGGTGGCGGCGGTCCAGGGCAGGGTTCAGCCGTGCCAGCCAGTCGGCCACAGTGCCCATGATGCGGCTGGGGCGCAGCTCGCCCAGCGCGCTCAACACCGCGCAGCCGTGTTCGTCCGTCTTGCCGACGACGCGCGGGCGCTGGAAGTCGGGCAGGTGGTAAAGCAGCTCCTTGATCTGGCGCTCGACGACCGGGCCCTTTTCTTCGATCACCAGCACGTCGGTCAGGTTGGAACAGAACTCCGTGATGCGCGTCGGCTCCAGCGGGAAGACGAGGCCGACCTTGTAGACCCGCACACCGGCCGCGGCAAGCGCGTTGGGGTCCAGGTCCAGCCGGCGCAGCACTTCCATGAAGTCGTAATGCGCCTTGCCGACGGTCACGATGCCGAGTGTCGCGGCGGGGCTGGTGACGATGTGCTTGTCGATGCTGTTGACCTTGGCAAAGGCCTTCACCGCGTCGATCTTGTGCGCCAAACGCGATTCCAGCTCCAGCGAGGGCAGGTCGACCGACCGGATGTGCAGATTGGTCGGCGCCGTGTAGTCGACGGACTGGGTGAAATCCAGCGGCACCGCGTCCAGGTCCACCGTCATGCCGCTCTCGACAACCTCGGAGATGGCCTTGAAGCCGACCCAGGCGCCCGAGAAGCGCGACAGCGCCCAGCCATACAGGCCGAACTCCAGGTACTCGGCCACATTGGCCGGGTGCACCAGTGGCATGCTCCAGGCCTGCAGCGCCTGGTCGCTCTGGTGCGGCGTACTGCTGGACACGCAGCCATGGTCGTCACCGCAGACGACCAGCACGCCGCCCTGCGTGCTCGTGCCGTAGACGTTGCCGTGCTTGAGCGCATCGCCCGAGCGGTCCACGCCCGGACCCTTGCCGTACCACATCGCAAACACCCCATCGACGGTGCGCTGTGCATCCAGTGCCACCCGCTGCACGCCCAGGCAGGCCGTCGCGGCCAGGTCTTCGTTGATGGCGGGCAGGAACTCGATATGGGCCTTCTCGAGGAACTTCTTGGCCTTCCACAGTTGCTGGTCCACCATGCCCAGCGGCGAACCGCGGTAGCCGGAGACGAAGCCGGCCGTCTTCAACCCGGCGCGCTCGTCCTGGGCCTTCTGCGCAAGCAGCAGCCGCACCAGGGCCTGCGTGCCGGTCAGGAAGACGGCGCCGCTGTTGGCGGCGAGGTTGTCGCTGAGCTGGTAGGGGCGCAGGCTGGGCGTGACAGAGGTGTCGAACATCGGATCTCCTAAGGCGGGAAATTCTTCCCTCCAGACGCCGGAAGAACTTGCCTCAATGCCGGGTCATGACAGGCTCAATGAGATGATTCTTCTCCAAAGAGGGGATTCATGGAAACAAACGAGTTCGACCGCGCCAGCCTGCAGATCCTGGAGGCGCTGCAGCTTGACGCGCGGCTGTCGACCCAGGCCCTGGCCGAGAAGGTCGGCCTGTCGGCCACGCCGGTGTGGCGGCGCGTCAAGGAAATGGAGGAGCGCGGCGTCATCCGCGGCCAGGTCGTGCTGGTGGACCGCGAGAAGATCGGCCTGTCCATCCTCGTGCTCGCCAATGTCAGCCTGGTGCGGCACAGCGAAGGCGCAGTGGAGCAGTTCGAACGCCTGGTGGGCACGCGGCGCGAGATCATCGAATGCCATGCCATCACCGGCGAGGCCGACTACGTCATCAAGGTGGTCGCCGCCGACATGAAGGCCTACGACCTCTTCCTGCAGCAGCACATCTTCAAGCTGCCAGGCGTGTCCAGCGTGCGCAGCAATGTCGTGCTGCGCGAGGTCAAGTACGAGACGGCGCTGCCGGTGGGCTAACCTCAGGGCCTTTTCATGGACTCCTTCTTCGCGCAGCTCACCGACTCCGTCTCGACCGCCCGCACGCTGGAGGAGCTGACCCGGCCGCTGCTGGAGCTGCTGGAGGTGGTGACGGGCATGGAGTCGACGTATCTGACGACGGTCGACCTCACCGAGGGGCTGCAGCATGTCGTCTACGCGCGCAACTCGCGTGAGCTGCAGATTCCCGAGGGGCTCACCGTGCCCTGGGGCGACACGCTGTGCAAGCGTGCGCTGGACGAGGATCGGCCCTACACCGACGACGTCACCGGCCTGTGGGGCGACTCGGGCGCGGCCCGCGACCTGGGCATCAAGACCTATGTCAGCACGCCGGTGCGCACCGAAGGCGGTGCCCTGTACGGTACGTTGTGCGCGGCCAGTGCCCAGCGCCGCCCGATGAGTGGCACGGCCGAGCAGGTGCTGCAGCTGTTTGCCCGGCTCATCGAGCAGCATGTGGAGCGAGAGCGCCTGGTCGAGAAACTGCAGCGCGCCAATGCCGAGCTCAAGACGCAGGCATTGACCGATGCACTGACGGGCCTGCTGAACCGGCGCGCACTGATGCAGGAGCTGGCGCGCCTCACTTCCCTGGCGCAGCGAACCGGCAGCTGGCTGCTGGCCGGCGCCATCGACCTGGACGGTTTCAAACAGGTCAATGACACGCACGGCCACGATGCCGGCGACCGGTTCCTGTGCGGCATCGCCGCCCGCTTGCAGGCAGCTTTGCGCGGCGGCGACGTGCTGGCGCGCATGGGCGGTGACGAGTTCGTTGTCATCGGCCTCGGCCCCAAACTCGGTGTCGATGGCGTGGGCGCGGCGCAGTTGCTGCAGCAAAGGCTGGCGTCGGCCACCGTGGGCTCCTACGCGGCCGGCATGGCCCGCATCGACTACGCAGGCGCCAGCGTTGGCGTGGCCTGCCTGGACCCGCATCAGGCGGGCGCCGAGGAGGTGCTGCGCCAGTCCGACGCGGCGATGTACCGCGTCAAGCTGGCGCGCCGCCAGCAGGGCTGAGTTCGCTCAACGCTGCCTGGAAATCCAGCCGGTCCAGCGCGCGGCGCAGCCGCTCGAAGCCGGCTTCGCCGCAGGCCGCAAGCAGTGCCGGGGCGAGCGGCTGGAACTGGTCCAGCGCGGCCAGGTCATGCGCCTGCAGGGCCTGCTTCAAGCGCGCCAGCGCCTGCGCATCCAGCGGGCGGACCGCGGCGGTCGGCGGGGCGGGCCGGCGGCCTTGCAGCCAGGGTCGGGCCTGCGCCGCCAGCGCCGACAGGCGCTGTGCCACTTCGGCCAGCGCGGCCTGGAAATCCTGTCCGGCGCGGGCCTGGACTTCGCCGCGCTGGGCCGCCTGGCGCAGGGCCGGCGCTGCCAGCAAGCCGGCGCTGCCGCCCAGCTTGTGCAGGCGGGCGGCGGCTTGCGTGGCATCCAGGGGCGCCAATGCCGCCAGGTCCTGGAACTCGTCGAGCAGGCGCTCCAGCAGCCGGGCGAAGAAGTCCAGGTCACCCTGCATGCGCTGGCTGGCCTCGTCACTGTCGATGCCGTCCAGCGCTGGCCAGGGCTCGCCCGCCGGGCTTTCAGCGGCGCGGGCGGCCACCGGCAGGCGCCGACCCTGCATGCGTTCCACCTGCTCGCGCAACTGCTGCACGAGGCCGGCCGGATCAAAGGGCTTGCTGATGAAGCTGTTCATGCCGGCGTCCAGCGCGCGTTGGCGCTCGCTGAGCAGCGCGCCGGCAGTCAGCGCCAGGATGGGCAGTTCGCGCAGGCCGAGCTCGGTGCGGATGCTGCGCGCGGCGGCCAGGCCGTCGAGCACCGGCATCTGCACATCCATCAGCACCGCGTCGAAGCCGCCCGGCTCGGCGCGCAGCCGCGCGACGGCCACGGCCCCGTCTTCGGCCAGCGTGACGACCGCGCCCTCCTGCTCCAGGATGCGCCGGGCCACCTCGAGGTTGATGTCGCTGTCGTCGGCCACCAGCACGCGCACACCGGGCAGGCGCTGCACGGCCGTGGCGGCATGCGCGCTGGCCAGCGGCGGCTGGGCTGTGCCGTGCTCGGCGAGGGCGGCCTGTACGGCGTCGAAAAGCGCCGACACATCGGCTGGCAGGCGCAGCTGCCCCACGCTGGCGCTGCGGCTCATCAGCACACAGGGCAGGGCGGCCAGGCGCTCCTGCAAGACGTGTTGCCCAGCCGAGGGAAGGGTCTGCAGCAGGCGGTGGTCAAGCAGCACCAGATCAGGTGCGGCGCGGCCCAGGCGCTCCATCAGCGCCGCGGCGGCGTCCAGCGGTTCGGCCTGCCAGCCAAGGTCGGCACACAGGCGCTGCAGCGCGTCGCGCTGAGTGGCATCTTCGCTGGCCAGCAGCAGCGTCAGCGGGCGGGCGGCCGGGCCTGGGCCGACCGCGGGCTCGAAGGGCAGGCGCACGATGAAGCGCGTGCCGGCGCCGGGGCTGCTGCTGACGCCGACCTGGCCGCCCATCAGCTCGCACAGCTGCTTGACGATGGACAGGCCCAGGCCCGTGCCGCCGTAGCGGCGCGAAGTGGAGCTGTCAGCCTGCGTGAAGGGCGTGAAGATGCGCGACAGCGCCTCGGCCGGAATGCCAATGCCGCTGTCCTGCACGGCAATCTCGAGCTGCAGCGGCTTGGCGCCGGCAGCGGCGCAGCGTGCACTCAAGACGACCTCACCTTCAGACGTGAACTTGATGGCGTTGGAGACGAGGTTGCTGACGATCTGGCGCAGCCGGGCCGCGTCGCCCAGCAAGAGCGCAGGCAGGTCAGCGTCGAGGTTGAGATCCAACGCGATGCGCTTGGCCTCGGCCTGCGACTGGAACAGGCTGGCGACGTCGCGCAGCAGGGCGCGCGGGTCGAAGGGCGTGGCTTCCATGACCATCTCGCCGGCCTCGATCTTGGACAGGTCCAGCACCGCATTGATGACGTCCAGCAGCGAGCGGCTGGCGCTGCTGACCTTGGCCAGAAGGTCGCGCTGGCCGGCGTCCAGTGGTGTGCGCTCGAGCAGGAAGGTCAGCCCCATGACGGCATTCATCGGTGTGCGGATCTCGTGGCTCATGTTGGCCAGGAAATCGCTCTTGGCCGCGCTGGCCGCATCGGCCGCCTGAATGGCGCGGCGCAGCGTGTCGGCGGCGGCGCGTCGCTCGGTGATGTCCTGCACGGCGCCGACCAGACGGACCACGCGACCGGCCTCGCGGCCTTCTTCTCGTTCGGTGGCGCCAACGGAATGCAGCCAGCGCAGCCTGCCATCTGGAGCCAGCAGTTCCAGTTCCAGGTCCCATCCCTCGCCGGTGCGAGTGGCTGTGGCCATGGCCTGGCGCAGCTTCTGCTCGGAGTCAGGCATGAAGCCGCGCAATACCGCCTCGCTGTCCGGTTCGGTGCCATCCGGCAGCTGATGGATGGCGTGGGTCTGGCCCGTCCAGCTCAGCCGGCCGCTCTCCACATCCAGCTCCCAGCCACCGACGCCCGCCATCTTGCCGGCGCGCTCCAGAAAGGCCTCGTTGCGTGCAAGCTGGCGGTTGCTGTTGCGCAGGGCCGTGTCGCGCTGCTGCAGGGCGGCTGTCATGGCGTCCAGGGCCTGGGACAGCTGGCCGAGCTCGTCCTTGCTCTGCAGGCCGCTGCGGGCAGCCAGGTCACCGCCTTCGACAGCCTTGGCCACGCTGCGCAGCTTGTCGATGGGCGCGAGCACGCGCTTGAGCAGCAGGCCGGCCAGCAGCAGCGTCAGCGTCAGCAGCGTCGCCTGCGTGCCGACCGCCAGCCAGCGCTGGCGCACGGCATCGCGGCGTCGCGACTCGACGAGGTCGCGCGACAGCTCGAAGGCGCCGTCGCTGACGCGGCGCGTCTCGTTGACGAGTTGGTCGGTCAGCATCTCGCGGCGGGCGACACCGTCGGTGTCGATGGTGGCCGACTGCGAGGCCTGGCGCAGCGCGGCGAAGACCTGCGGCAGACCACGGGCCGTGTCCTGCAGGTCGCCGACCTGCTCGGCGCTGGCCGCGTCGGTGCCGGCGTAGTTGGCCAGGGCCTGGCTCAGGCGCTGGTGCACGAGGTTCCACTGCCGGGCGGCGCGTTCGCTGTGGTACAGGCCGTAGTCCTGGGTCAGTACCAGCAGACCGGCGGCGTCGCGCGCGATGACCTCGACCGTCGTGCGCTGCGCGTCGTTGCGCTCGGAGGCTTCGCGCTCGATGGCGATGCTCGTCAGCCGCGCGCCGACGACCAGCAGCGCGGCGATCACGCAGGTCATCAGGGCGGGGCGCAGGCGCATGGTTACTTGACTATCGTCATGGAGCGCGGATCCAGCGCGCGCAGCGGCTCGACGCGCATCAGCTCGAGATAGTCCGGGACGGCCTTGTTCTCCACCAGGCCTTCGCGCACCGCCCAGCGCGACTCGGCCTCCAGCGTTGACAGCAGATTCTGGTCCAGACCAAGGTGGAATTCATAACCGTCGAGCTGGGCGGCGGCATTGCGGGGGTCGACCTTCCAGCGCGCCCCGAGCAGCTCGTGGGCCCGGCCCGGCTGGTTGTTGAGCAGGGCCACGCCGCGTTGCGCCGCCTTGAGCATGCGCAGCAGCGTGTCCTGGCTGAGCCCGGTCTGGGCCACGAGGTTGACCATGACGGTGTAGGGCCGCAGCGTCAACAGCTGCACGCCCTTGGGGCCGAGCTGCTGCAGTGCCTGGGGCCCAGCGGGGCGGTAGAGGCCGGCCGCGTCCACCTCGCCGCGCAGCAGCGGCTCGGCGCCGCGGTTGGGGTCGATGAAGACGAGGTTGACCGAGTCGCGCGGCACGCCATTGACGAGCAGGAAGACGTTGGTGAAGTAGTGGGCGCTCGTGCCGCGCACGACGCCGATGCGCTTGCCGGCGAGATCGGCGGGCGTGCGGATGCCGCGGTCGGCGCGTGCCACCAGGGCCGCGTCGCGCGACGAGGTACCGAAGGTGGCGACGATGTCGAAGCGCTGGCCGGCGTGCAGGGCGAACACCATGGGCGTGTCGGCAACGGTCGCCACCTGCGCCTCGCCGTCGGTCAGGTGCTTGAGGCAGCGCCGGCCGTTGATGCAGCCGATGACTTGCACGTCCAGGCCCTCGGCTGCGAAGAAGCCCTCCTGCGCGGCCAGCTGCATGGGCGCGAACAGCGTCGAGTCGCCAATGGCGATGACCAGGGGAGCTGCCGGCGCCGCGAACGTGGTCGCAGCGAGCAGCAGGCCGGCGAGCCAGCGGCGGAAGGCAGAGGCGCGTTGCGGCAGATGCATCTCAAGGCTCGTGCGGGTCGCGGCGCGTGAGCTCAACCGGCAGCGCCGTCGCCGGCCGTTGCAGGCTGCAGCCTGTCGGGAGCGGGCAACGTCATGTAGCGAGCGGGGGCTCGTGACCGTCGGCGGTCGCGGCGCACACATAGACACGGCCCGCGCCGGCTGCACGCGCTGCCGCCAGCGCAGCCTCGGCGGCCGCGGCCGGGTCGCCCTCGCTGGCCAGCAAGCCGATGCCGATTGCCAGCGTCAAAGCGTCCTCGCCGTTCAGGGCTTGCAGCAGCCGCGCAGCCAGGGCGGCTGCGCCGGCGGCGTTTGTGTCGGGCAGTAGCAGCGCGAAGACTTCATCCCCATGGCGTGCGACCAGGTCGCCGGGCCGCTGCAGCGCGTGCTGGGCCAGGTTGGCCACATGGCGCAACGCGTTGTCGGCGGCGCCTTGGCCGTGGCGCTCGCGGTAGGCCGTCAGGCCTTCGAGGCCGGCCAGCAGCAGGGCCAGCGGCTGGCCGCTGCGGCGGGCGCGGCGGCATTCCAGGTCCAGCTCGTCGTTGAACTGGGCGCGCTCGGCCACGCCGGTCAGCGCGTCGCGGCGGGCCAGGCGCAGCAGGCGCTGGGCGGTGCGGTGCAGGCGCAACTGCATGGCGACGCGGGCGCGCAGGGCCGGGCCGGCGACGGGCTTGGCGACGAAGTCGGCCGCGCCGAGTTCGAAGACGGCGGCCTCGACGCGCGCGTCAGTGTGTTGGGTGACGAAGATGACCGGCACCTCGGCCAGCAGCGGGTCGGCCTTGAGCTGGCGGCAGACCTCGAAGCCGTCGATGCCGGGCATCTCGGCGTCTAGCAGCACCAGCTCGGGCTGCCAGCTCCGCGCGATGGCCAGGGCCTGGGCGCCGTCGGTCGCGAAGCGCAGCTGGCTGTAGCCCGACAGCAGCCGGCCGAGCACCTGGATCATGCCGGGGTCGTCATCGACGAGCAGCACGCGGGCATCCGCCAGGGCCGGCAGCAGGCTGTCGAGCCGGCTGGCCAGAGGGCTGGGTGCGGCGGGGCGGATGGAGCTAGGGAGGGTCAAAGGCATGGCGCAGTCCATTTTGAGGCCGCGCGGTGAAAGCAGGTCAATCCAGCGTGCCTGTGGGTTGGCTGGCCGCCAACAGGATCTCGAAGCGGCAGCCGCGGCCGGGTTGGCTGCGCACCTCCAGCCGCCCGCCCATGGCCTGCACGAGGTCGCGCGTCAGCGTCAGGCCCAGGCCGGTGCCGGGAATGGCCCCACCATCGCGGCCGAGGCGGTTGTAGGGTTCGTAGAGGTGGGCGAGCTGGTCTTCGTCGAGGCCGCAGCCATGGTCCTGCACGGCCAGCACGATCTCCTGGCCGCGGGCTTCGATCTCGACCTCGATGCAGACGCCATCGCCGGCGTACTTGATGGCGTTGGACAGCAGGTTGTCCAGGCATTGACGCAGCCGGCGGGCATCGGCGCGCGCACGCATGGGGGACGCCGGCGGCGGTGCGCGCAGCAGCATGCCAGCGGCCGCGGCCTGGGCGGCGGCCGGCTCGCAGGCCTGCGCGGCCAGCGCATGCAGCTCGACGTCCTGCAACTCGACGCGGAACTGCCCCGACTCCATGCGCGCGACGTCGCTGACGTCGGCGAGCAGCTCCGACAGGTGACCGACGGCGTCGAGGATGTGGGCGAGCTTGTCGGCCTGGCTGGCGCTCATGCGTTCGGCCTGCATCAGTTGGGCGAAGCCCTTGATGACATTGACCGGATTGCCGATCTCGTGGGCGATGTAGGAGAGCATGGACGCGGTCGCGCGGCGCGCGGCGGCGGCCTCGGTCTGGCGGCGCATCAGTGCCTGCTCACGGTCGCGCTCGCGGGTGTCGCGCAGCACGTGCACGGTCAGGGCGTCGGTGCCATGGCCTTCGGTCGAGGTGCTGGCCTCGACCGGCACGCGCTGGCCGCTGGCGCGCTGCACGCAATGGCGGCCCAGCGCGTCGACGATGAGCAGTTCATCCAGGCGCACGCTGAGCGGCTGTGCTTTCACGTTGAGCAGGGCACAGGCGGCGGCATTGGCCATGACGACGCCGCCGGCCGCGTCGACGACGAGGATGGCGTCCTTGCAGGCCTCGACGATGGCGGCGACCCGACCGTCGCTGATCTGGCGGTGGCGGTCGCCCTGGCCGGGATGGCGCTCCAGCGAGCGCTTGCGGTCGACCAGGCGGCGCACGCGGGCGCACAGCACCGGCGCGCTGAAGGGCTTGCGCACGAAGTCGTCGCCGCCCAGGGCCAGCGCGCGGGTCTCGATGCCGGGATCGGCATGCGAGGTCGCGAAGATGATGGGCAGCTCGCCCAGGCCGCGCATGGCTCGCAGCCGGCGGCAGACCTCGAAGCCGTCCATGCCGGGCAGCTCGACGTCGAGCAGGACCAGGTCGGGGCGGTGCGCCTCAGCCAGGCGCAGCGCATCTTCGCCATTGGTCGCGAAGCTGATCTGCGCGAAGCCCTTGAGCAACTGGTCCAGATATTCGATGGCCGCTACGTCATCGTCGACAACGAGCAGATGGATGAGGCCGGCACGCTCGGCCGGCGTGCGGGCCGTGGCGGCGGCTGGGCCCCAGATCAGGTGCCGTTGGGGTAACTGGCGCGCGCCGCGGGGGCTCACCGTGGTGGTATTCATCATGTTCTCTCCCTGAGAATCAATCGAATCAGCGGCCGCCGTGCCGGGCAAGCGCATCGGCCAGGCGGCCGGCGAGCTCAAGGATGTCCAGCGGCTTGGTCCAGTAGTCGTCGAAGCCGGCCTGCATGGCCCGCTCGATCTGGCCCGGCGTCGCGTCGGCGGACAGCGCGATGCACAGCGTGCCGGCCAGGGCGGCGTCCGCGCGCAGCTCCCGGACGACGTCCAGGCCCGACAGGCCCGGCAGGTTGATGTCGGTCAACACGACCACGGGTTTCTGGGTCTTGGCCAGGGCCAGGCCGGCGCGGCCGTCGCCAGCGTGCAGCACGCGCCAGTCGGGGCGGTCGCGCAAGGCCTCCTGCACCAGCAAGGTGTTGAGTGGCTCGTCCTCGATATAGAGCAGGGTGAAGGCATCGTCGGCCTCGGCGCCCGCGTCGAAGCGGCTGGGGCGACCGGGCTCGGCGCGGTCGACGTCCAGCAGGCCGTCAACGAGCTGGTGCAGGCGCTTGGCGGAGTCCAGCACCCATTCGATGCGCTCCTGCTGGCGCGGCGTCAAGGGCTCTTCATGACTGAGCAGCAGCAACTGGCTGAAGCCGATGACGGCATTCAGCGGCGTGCGCAGCTCATGGCTGGCGCGCGACAGGAAAGCGCTCTTGGCGGCGCTGGCCTGTTCAGCGGCGAATTTGTCGCGGCGCAGGTTCTCGATCTCGATGTGCTCGTCGACATCGGCGATGAAGCCATGCCAGAGCACGCCGCCATCGGCCTGCAGCGAGGGGCTGGCGCGGCCGGAACGCCAGGCCGGCCGCTCGGCATCGGGCAGGCAGACGCGAAACAGCCGCTGCCAGGCCTGCTGGTCGGCTTCGGCCTCACGCATGGTTCGCAGCAGCCCAGGCAGGTCCTCGGGGTGCACGCGCTCGGCGAAGGCACGCAGGCCTTGGAGCTGCAGCGGCGCCATGGGGCCGAAGACGTGCTCGGCCTGGCCGCTGATGAAGCCGAGTTCGCCACCGTAGCCGGGTGCGCTGCGGTACTGGAACAGCATGCCGGGCGTCTCGCTGCTGAGGCGGCCGAGCAACTCGGCCTGTGCCTGCAGATGGGTGCGGCTGGCGAGCAGGTCGACATGCTCGCGGCGGTGGGCGAACCACGCGCCGACCGCGTTGGCGATGTCGGCCAGCAGCGTGGCCTGCACGGCGTCCAGGCGGCGCGGCACGGTGTCGCCCACGCACAGGGCTCCCAGCGTCAGGTTGCCCAGGCGGATGGGCAGGCCGGCATAGCTGCGCAGGCGGGTTGCACCGATCACCCAGGGGCTGGTGGCGAAGCGAGGATCGGTCGTGGCGTCGGGCACCTCGAACAGCGTCTCGCCGAGGATGGTGTGGGCGCAGAAGGAGGCCTCGCGCTCGCAGTCGACCACCTCGGTGCCGTAGCGGGCCTTGAACCACATGCGGCGCTCGCCGACGAGGCTGATCAGCGCGATGGGATAGCCGAGCAGGTGAGCGGCGCAGCGCACCAGGCCGTCGAGCACGGCGTCGGGCTCGGGCTGGGCGGGCGGCTGGCTCAGGCCCAGCTCGGCCAGGCACTGCAGGCGCTCGGCCTCGTTGGCGGGGAGTTCATGCGCCCGCATGGACGGCCTGTGAACATGGAGAAACGGGCATCTGGGACTTTCGCCGACCGAGGGCCGGTGACTGTCAATCTAGGTGCCCCGACCCGGCGGCGCTGCCGGGAGTTCTGGATGCCGGTCGCCGGGACGCCCGGGTTGGCGCCGCTCAGGCGTCGTTGCTGATCAGACCGTGACGTATTGCCAGCTTGACCAGGGCCGTCACGTCGGACGCGCCGAGCTTGGCCATCAGCCGGCTGCGGTAGCTGTCCACCGTCTTGGGCGACAAATGCAGAGCGGTGCCGATCTCGTTGCTGGAATGGCCGTCGACGACCATGGTGACGACCTGGCGCTCACGCACCGACAGCGCCGCGAAGGGGTCGTCGCCCGCGCCTTCAGCCAGCGCCCGCGCGGCAAGCTCGCCCACGCCCTGACCAAGATGGCGGCGGCCACTGCGCAGGGCCTCGATGGCCTGCAGCAGTTCCTCCGATGGCGAGCCCTTCAGCACATAGCCGCTGGCGCCCAGCTTGAGGGCCATGCCGACGTGGCGGGGCTGGGCCGACATGGTCAGCACCAGGGGCCGGACGGGCAGGTGGCGGCGCTGCAGTTCGGCCAACAGCTCCATGCCGGAGCGCGGGCCCAGCGACAGGTCGACCAGGACGATGTCGGGCGTCAACTGCTGCAACTCGGCCAGGGCGGCGGTGATGTCGCCGCTGTCGCCGACGACATCGTGGCCAGCCTCGGTCAGCAGCGCGCGCAGGCCCTGGCGCACCATGGCGTGGTCGTCGACGAGGTAGATGCGGGCGGCTTGTGTCATGTCAGTCGGTATTTGCGGGCCGAGCGCCGGGCCGCTCCCTAGCCGGCCCGCCTTGGGCGATGTGCTTGCCGGTCAATCCGGCAAGCATCGCCGTCCCCGCGGGGGACCGGCCAAGGTACTCCTTGGGCGAGGGGCTTCATGCTAGCCAGCGCAAGATGAGTTGGGTGCCGCCGCCCTCGCGCGGGCCCAGTTCCAGCGCCGCGCCGATGGCTCGAGCGCGCTCACGCATGCCGATGAGGCCGAGGTGGCCGGGCCGACGCTCGAAGTCGGCGTCCAGGCCGCTGCCGTCATCGGCCACGCCGAGTTCGATCTCCTGCGCGCAGCCGTAGAAGCTGAGGCGGACCTCGGTAGGCCGGGCGTGGCGCAGCGCGTTCTCAAGGCCTTCGCGGGCGATCATGAACAGAGCGTACTCGACCTGCATCGGCCAGCGCTGCAGCAATAGCTCGTCCTCCGCGTCCAGCACCAGGCGCACGCCCGGATGCAGGGCGCGGCGCTGAGCGATCTCGTTGTCCAGCGCCGCGGCCAGGCCTTCGTCCTCCAACAGCGGCGGGCGCAGGTCGACGAGCACCTGGCGCACCTCGCGCAGGGCCTGGTCGACGAGGCCGCGGGCCTGCTGGCGGGCCTCGGCCGCGCCCAGGTCCAGCGTCAGGCGCAAGGCCGTCAGCGTCTGGCCGAGCTGGTCGTGCAGGGCCTGGGCCAGGCGCTGGGTGGTGCGGCGCTCCTGGTCCATCAGCTGCTCGGCCAGGGCCGACAGCGCGGCCTCGGCGTCGACCTGCACCGAGATGTCGACGACGGCGCATAGCAGCAGCGCCCGGCCCGCCAGGTCGACGGGTTCGGCGACGAGCTTGGCGTGCAGGCGGCAGCCCGAAACAGGGTGCAGTTCGCGGTCGTCGATCTCGGTGCGGCCCTCCGTACCGGGCAGCGGCGCCAGGCCCAGGGCCTCGGCGGTCTGGCCGACAACGGACAGCGTCGGCCAGCCGAGCAGGCGGCCGAGCTCGTCGTTGGACTCGATGACGGTCTCGCTGGCGACGTCGAACAGCGCGATGCCAACCGGCACCGTGTGGAAGAGGGCGCGGAACTTGGCCTGGCTGTCGGTCAGCGCCTGTTCGGTGAATTTGGCAATCGTGATGTCGGACAGCGTGGCCAGCACGCGGGCCGGCTGGCCGCGTGCGTCGCGCTCGGTCCAGCCGCGGCAACGCAGCCAGCGTGTCGCGGCGCCGGCCAGGCGCAGGTCGATGTCCAGCGGCGCGCCGTGTTGCAGATGCGACTGCAGTGCGGCCCGCCACTGTCCCTGGTCGTCGGTTTGCAGCTGTTCGGCGAGGCGGCCGGGGCGATCCAGCAGGGTCAGGGCACGGGGCGACAGGTATTCGCTGTCGGCAGCGATATCCCATTCCCACAGGCCATCGGCAGCGCCTTGCATGGCCCGGGCATACCGCGCCTGTTCGGCGTCGACGCTGCCGAGGTCGCGGGCCATGCACAGCCAGCCCGTGCCGTCCGGCAAGGGGGCGATGCTGGCCTCGAAGCGGGCCAGGCGGCCACTTTGGGTGCGCAGCGCATAGCGCAGGCGCTGGGGGCTGGGCGCGCAGGCTGCCGCGAACTGCTGCGCCAGGGCGGGCGGGCCGATGCTTTGCAGCGATCGACCCTGCAGCGTTGCCCAGGGTGCGTGCAGATCGGGGTGATCCGGGTGGTTGCAGGCCGCGAAACGCAGGTCGGGCCCGATCAGGAAGCACAGGTCCGGCAGGGCGGCTGCGATGGCCGGCGCAGCCTGCGTCCAAGGCTCGCGGTCCGGCGTTTCAGGCATCGCTACAGCGTACCGTAGCTGTGCAGGCCGGACAGGAACATGTTGACGCCCAGGAAGGCGAAGGTCGTGACCAGCAGGCCCACCAGCGCCCACCATGCCGAGGCCATGCCGCGCAGGCCCTTCATCAGCCGCATGTGCAGCCAGGCGGCGTAGTTGAGCCAGACGATCAGGGCCCAGGTTTCCTTCGGGTCCCAGCTCCAGTAGCCGCCCCAGGCCTCGGCGGCCCAGAAGGCGCCCAGGATGGTGGCGATCGTGAAGAAGGCAAAGCCCAGCGCGATGGCCTTGTACATGAGGTCGTCGAGCTGGGGCAGGTCGGGCAGGCGCGCCGTCAGGTGGCCGCGCAGCGCGACGGCAATGCCCAGGAAGGCGGCGACACCGGCGATTTTGTAGGCCCAGCCCTGCAGGCCGGCGACGGTGGCGGCCTCCAGCGTGGCACCGAAGCGCACCGCCAGGATCAGGCCGACGATGCCCAGCGGCATGGCAACGAGGCCGATGACGAGGGCGCGCGTCGTCGCTGTCTTCAGCAGAAAGGCCAGGGCCACCATGGCCGCCAGCGCGAAGCTGCCATAACCGACGAAGTTGGCGGGCACGTGGATCTTCATCCACCAGCTCTGCAGCGCCGGCACCAGCGGCTGGATCTCCTGGGCCTCGCGGGCCAGCGTGTACCAGAGCAGGAAGCTGACCGCGCCGCTGACGACCAGCATGACGTAGGCGCCCAACGAGCGCGTCGCGAAGCGGGCCTCGTAGTAGAGGTAGAAGGTCGTCGTCAGCCAGCAGAACAGCACGAAGACTTCGTAGAGGTTGCTGACGGGGATGTGGCCGATGTCGGCGCCGATCTGGTGGCTCTCGTACCAGCGCACCAGCGTGCCGACCAGGGCCATGAAGACGCCGCCCCAAGCCAGCTTGGAGCCGACCACCTCGGCCACGCTGTTGCGGCCGGCGCCGGTGAAGAAGCCGCCCCAGTAGAAGAGCATGCTCATGTAGAACAACAGGCTCATCCACAGGATGGCGCTCTGGCTGGACAGCATGTACTTCAGCCAGAACACCTTCTCTCCGGCGGCCAGGTCGGCGCCGAAGCCGTCGGTGTGCTGGGCATACAGGCCGATAGCGATGAGGGCGGCCGCACCGACGGCGACGCTCAGCCAACGCAGCGGCTTCCAGAACCAACCCAGCGCGATCAGCGCCGGCATGGCGCACAGCAGGATGCCCTGCTCGTAGCCGTCCATGCTGGCGTGATAGCGGCTGAAGGCATAGCCGCCGCCCAGCAGCACGAGGGCGGCGAACAGCCAGTCGAGGGTGTCACGGCGCTGCAACGCGTGACGGCGCGGCAGGTCGAAGGTGGTGGTGTTCATGAGGGCTCCTTCAGCACGGCGGCTTTGAGCTGGGCGAACATAACGGCGTTGTCGGGCGACTCACGGGTGCTGGACATGGCCATGCGCACCTGCGATCCGCCCGGGTCGGCGCTGGGAGTGAGCCAGACCCACAGCCTACGCTCCTTGATGTAGAGCATGGAAAAAACACCGACGATGAGCAGGAGGGCGCCCAGATAGACCAGTTTCTGGCCCGGCGCGCGGGCGACCTGGAAGACGCTGGCCTGCACCTGCTCGAAGTTCTCCAGCTGCAGCAACGTGGGCGACGGGTAGTAGAGGCTGTCGGACAGGGACAGCACGGCCTGGGTCATGAAGCCCTGGGCGGCGGCGTCGGTGCTGGCGGGCTTGAGGCCAGCGCGCTCGCGGGCAATCTGGTGCAGCTCGAACAGGCTGCCGTTCAGGATGCGCAGCAGGACCTCGGAGACGCGCTGGCGGTCGGCCTCGGGCACGTCGCGTTCGATGAACTGCGACAGCGCCGGCAAGCCACCCTTGACCTCGTCGCCGGGCTTGGCGGCGGCGCCGGAGAACAGCGTCAGCGCGCGCTGGGCGGTCAGCTGCAGCTGCGGCGTCAGCTGGGGCTGGTTGGGCGGCGTGGCGGCGACGGCATAGCGGCGCGCGGCGGCGTCACGCAGGGCAGGGTCGGCCAGGGCCTGGCGCAGGCGCAGCCAGCCGCCCAGCTCGCCGTTTTCGTCAGCCGGCATGCGCAGATAGCGGAAGGTTTCGGCCGGGGTGTCGCGCACGCCGGCGAGGAAGAGCTTCTGCCCGTCCAGCTCGACCGGCAGCATGTAGTTGTTGTATTCGCGGGCCTGGCCGGCGGCGTCGCGCAGCTTGTAGCTGAAGCTCGGGCCGACGTTGTGCAGGGCTTTGTCGCCCGCGGACTTGGCGCCGCTGCCCAGGTGCTTGCCAAGAGATGCGCCGAGGTCGACCTTGCGCACGTCGGCGCCGCTGGCATTGGCGCTGTCGCCAGCCAAATTCTCGACATTGATGACGCGCAGGCCGTCGAGCTCGAGCGTCTGTTCGCCAAAGGCCATCTTCGTGCCGACGCGGCCGGCAAGCTTCACCGGCGTGCCGGTGCCGGCCAGCGGCATGGCCTTGAGTTCGAGCTTGCTGCCGCCGTCCTCGAAGCTGCTCTGGTAGATGGCCAGGCCCTTGTGGATGACGGGTTCGTTGACCTTGACCGTGGCCTCGCGCAGCGTCGCGCCGTCGTGGATGACGATGTCGCTGGCAAAGCTCTTGGGCATGCCGGTCGGGTAGTAGTCGACCTTGAACTTCTTCAGCTCGATGTCGAAGGGCAGGTCCTGCAGCACGACGCCGCTGGGCAGGCTCAGCACGGCGATGCCCTGGCGCTGGCCCTCGGGGACCGAGACGTTGCCGCGAAAACTCGGGTTGCCGGTGGAGAGCCGGTGTTCGGGGCGGATGTCGGACACGAAGCCCGAGCCGGTATAGAGCTGCTTGCCCTGGGCCCACATGGCGAGCTTGACCATGGCATTGCCGTCAAGCACGCCGCCAATGAGGATCAGCACGATGGCCGAGTGGGCGCAGAGGTAGCCGATCTTGTTGGCCGCGCCGCGGCGGGCCGCGATCATGATGCCGTTGTCGCGCCGCTGCACGCGGGCCTTCCAGCCGTGGGCCGCCAGCGTGTTGCCGATCTCGGCCAGGGCCATCGAAGGGTTGCTGGGCAGCTCGCCGATGGCCTTGTGGTGGTGCGCCTGCAGGGACTGCTCGCGCACGCCCTCCTTGTAGCTCTTCAGGTCAACCAGGATCTTGGGCGCGTTGCGGGCAATGCAAAGGCTGGTTGAGAGCACCAGGAAGGTCAGGATGACGAGGAACCAGGGCGCGCTGTAGACCGTGTAGAGCCCCAGCTTGCCGAACACGTCGGCCCAGAAAGGGCCGAACTGGTTGACGTAGTTGCCCATGGGCTCGCTCTGGCGCAGCACGGTGCCGATGACCGAGGCGATGCAGATCACGCTGAGCAGCGTGATGGCGAAGCGCATGGACGCGAGCAGGTCCAGCAGTTCGCGGGCGGCGGATTGGCGGTGGGAGGACGAAGACATCAGTTGTCCGTGGCGCTTTCGGGCTGAGCGCCGGGCCGCTCCCAAGCCGGCCCGCGCTGGCGATGTGCGTGCGGCTCAATGCCGCGCGCATCGCCGTCCCCTCGGGGGACCGACCGGGCTCGCTCGCGTTCAGCGGTGCGAGATTGGGCGAGGGGTTGGTTCATGTCAACAAAAAAGGCCGGTGGGGTTCACCGGCCTTTGTTCCTCAAGGCAAGCGCCGCGTTCAGCGCAGGCCGGCGATGTAGTCGGACACGGCCTTGATTTCCTTGTCGTTCATCTTGGCGGCGACGGTGACCATGACGGGATTGTTGGCACGTGCACCGCTGCGGAAGGCGGTCATCTGGGCCTCGACATAGTCGCCGTGCTGGCCGCCCAGGCGCGGGTACTGGACCGGCAGGCCAGAGCCGTTGGCGCCGTGGCAGCCGGCACAGGCCGGCACATTGCGCTCGGCAATGCCACCGCGGTAGATCTTCTCGCCCAGGGCAACCGTGTCCTTGTTCTTGGCGAAACCCGGCTTGGCGGTCTTGGCGGCGTAGAAGGCGGCCACATTGCGGATGTCATCTTCGGACAGCGGGGCGGCCATGCCTTGCATGACGGGGTTCTTGCGCTTGCCGCTCTTGAACTCGGTCAGCTGCTTGGCCAGGTATTCGGCGTGCTGGCCCTGCAGGATGGGGTTGGCGGGGCTGCCACGCGAGCCGTCAGCGGTGTGGCAGGCTGCGCAGACCTGGGAAGAGATGGCACCGCCTTTGCCGAGGTCGGGCTTGGCAGCAACAGCGGCGGGCTCGTTCGCGTGAGCCGTGGCGGCCAGCAGCAGACTCGACAGGAGGAGGGCGACAGTCTTCATGGATTTATACGGTCTCAAAGGGCGTAACCCGAGAATTTTACAATGCTGAACCACAGCGTCCGAGCTAGACATGACCGACAAGATTCCTGAGGCCGTGCCGGCCGAGCCCCTCACCGAGAAGCTCGCCCTGTCCTGGACGCATACCGCGCGCTTCCTGACCACCGCCAGCCAACTGGTGCATCTGCCCGCCACCGAGCTGCCCGAGATCGCCTTCGTCGGCCGCTCCAACGCCGGCAAGTCCACCGCCATCAACACGCTGGCCCAGCAAAAACGCCTGGCTTTCGCATCCAAGACGCCCGGCCGCACCCAGCACATCAACCTCTTCGAGCTCGGCCCCAAGGACGCGGCCGACGCCCTGTTCGCCGACTTGCCGGGCTATGGCTATGCCGCCGTGAACAAATCGGCCAAGCTGCGCTGGCAAAAGGTCATGGCCGACTACCTGGAAGTGCGCCGCAGCCTGTCGGGCGTCGTGCTGATGGTCGATTCCCGTCTCGGCCTGACCGATTTGGACAAGCAGCTGCTGGAGTTCGTCGCTGCGCGCGTGGCCACGGGTGAGATCAAGTTGCTGGTGCTGCTCACCAAGTCCGACAAGCTCAATCGGAAGGAGGCGGACGCGGCGTTGCGCGCGACGACGGAGTTCCTGGCCGGCATGACCACCGAAGAGTCCGACGTGGCCGTGACGCTGTTCTCGGCGCTGAAGAAGAGCGGCGTCGGCGACGTCGCTTTGGCTCTTCACGAATGGGTCCACGCCGCTGGTGGAATGACTGCGGCGGCGTAGCCAGCCGCTCCCTCGCGCGGCCGCCGCGGAACCGGCTTTGCCGGGCCGCTGGCGGCGCCCCCTTGAGGGGGAGGCGCGTGAGCGCCTCGGGGGTGGGCCATCACCCGCCGTCGAGGTCGCTCATCAGCGTGTCGACGGCGCGCTGGACGACGTTGTCATCCTCCAGCGCCGTGATGAGGCCGTTGGACAGCAGGGCCTCCAGCGCGCGGCGGGTCAGTGGCAGGCGTTCGTCGGAGTCGCGACCGACGAAGAGCAGGAACTGCCGGCCCTCGCTGATCCAGGCGATCTGGGCGGTATGCCAGACGCCCTGGATGAAGAGGTGGAACCAGCGGCCGATCTGCAGGCCATCGATCCAGCGTTGCAGCGCGGCGCGTGCGGCCGGCGAATCGGACTCGCTGTAGAGCTGCACCGGCACGGTCGGCAGCTCGCCGCGGTCGACGTCGACGCTGAGCCAGTGCGAAGGCACCTGGGAATCACGTTCCTCCATCAGGCGCTTGACGATTTCATCGGCCGAGGCGGGCGCATTGCTGGCCGCGGCCGAGACAGGCGGCGGCGCGGCGGGGCGGCGCTCGGCCGGGTCCAGTGCCGGCAGGCCGCGCAGCAGGCGGGCATGCTGGGCCATCAGCTCGGACAGCGCCGGCTCGCGCTTGGCCTCGGCGAGCTGGATGCTGTCGCAGCCGGCAACCAGGCTTTCGATGAGGACAGGCAGGCGCATGCGCAGGGCCTCGCGGTCGGCGAGGTCTCGCGGCGTGGTGAGGCTGTCGAGCACGCCGTCGACCATCTCCATCGCGACATGGGCTTCGCGCGAGTCGCGGCCGTGGCGCACCATCGCTTCGACGATCACGTCGACCCAGGCGGTCTGCAGGAAGCGGTGCATGCGTGGGCCCAGGGGGGCGCCGGCAATCTGGTGGTCGATCTGGTCGCGGATCAGCGCGCGCCAGTCGCTGCGCAGCTGCTCGCGCTCCAGGGCGGCCAGCGCCACGGCGTTGCGTTCGCCGCTTTGGCGGGCCTGCTGGTCGATGTGGGCATCCACGCGGGCCAGCACCTGCTGGAAGAGCAGGGCCGTGGGCGTCGGCGCGTCAACGAGGAGCTGGGCCTCGGCTTCCATGAAGCGCAGGAAGCCGACCAGGCGGGTGTCGTCGGCGCGCTCGAAGGCCATGCCGTGGGCAGCGACGCGGTTCAGCAGCGCCCAGGTGGGGTGGTCCTGGCGGCGCAGCAGCATGCTGTCGCTACGGGCCAGGCGCACGACGGCGATCTGAAGGCGGGCGAGCAGGGCCTTCAGCGGTGGCAGCAGGCGCGGATCGGCCAGGATCTGGTCGTAGAGCCGGCTCAGCATGTCCGGACCGGTCGAGCGCACGAAAGGTGCCGGGGCGAGTGGGTCGCGCTGCGTGGCAGGGCTGTGCGATGCCAGGCCTTGCGGCCGGGAGTTGACCGCGTCGACGCGGCGCGACAGGCCGTCCAGCGTGCCGTGTGCGGTCGGCCGCGCGCCGATGCCATGGGCGGCCGCCAAACGCTGGTGGGCCAGCGGGTCGGTCTTGGCATGGCCGTGGGAGGCAACCATGTCGCTGATGTCGGCGGCGTGCAGCGTGGCGCAGGCCTGGGTATAGAGGCGGTTCAGCGCGCGGGCCAGCGGTGTGGCGGCGACGCGCATCAGCTCGTACTGGGTCTGGGCACCGATCGGGCTGGATGCCAGGGCATGGTGCAGCGCGTGAGCGTAGAGGGCTGGGCGCAGCGGGTTGTCACGCTCACGGGCGCGAGCGATGCCGCGCAGCGCGGCGAAAAAATTGCCGATCTGGTGGAGCTCGGCCCGGCTCATGTCTTCGGCCGCATGGGCGACATGGGCGATCGCCACATCCTGGAGCGCCTGATGTTCGTCGACGAGGCTGAGGCTTTCCAGGCCACCGAACTGCGCGGGCGCGCGGTGCATGGGATCGTCGCCGCGGCGGCCGGCCTGCAACAGCTCGATGAGCTTGCCCTCGAAATCGGCCGCGAAATGCGGGCGCACCTTGCGCCAGGCCTCGCGCAGCGGATAGTGCTGGGGCTGGGCGTCGAGTTCATCCTGCACGCTGTGGAGCAGGTCGCGGGCCATCGGACCGGCTTCGGTCAGGGCATGGTCGAGCAGTTGATGGGGATGCGGGCTGAAGGGCATGGACGCTGTGGAGGGGCGTGGTGAGATTATCCGGCGCCAAGCTGGTGCACCCCGACGTGTTGCCCACTCTTACTGACCCCTCAATCACATGGCAAACGCCGCACTTCAGAACCTTTTCACGCTTTTTCAGGCCGGGCGCCATGCCGAGATGGCCGCGCAGGCCCGCGCCTTGCTCATCGAGCATCCGCAGGATGGCGCCTTGTGGAAGGCGCTGTCCGTGGCTCAGCAGATGCTGGGAGAGGACGCGCTGCCGGCCCTGGACCGGGCGATGGCCCTGCTGCCGGGCGATGCCGAGCTGGCGGCCAACCTGGGCGCGCTGCTGGCCCAGCGGCAGCAGTGGCCAGAGGCTCGTGCGGCCTATGAGCGGGCGCTGAAGCTGCAGCCGCGCCTGGCGGGTGCGCACAACAACCTCGGCAATGCATTGCTGGCCCTGGGCGAGCCGGCCCAGGCTCTGGCGGCCTTTGATGAGGCCTTGGTGCTGCAACCGGGACTGGTGGCCGCTCAGGGCAACCGGGGGCGGGCGCTGCTGGCGCTCGGTCGTCACGTCGACGCGGCACGGGCCTTCGAACAGGCGATCAAGGCGCGGCCGGCGGACGCGGCCCTGCGCGGGCACGCCGCGACAGCCTGGGCCGCAGCCGGACGCCTTGGCGAAGCGGTCGCGATGCAGCGCGAAGCCGTGGCTCTGGCGCCGGCGGATCTCGCCCACCGCTTTGCGCTGGGCAACCTGCTGAAGGAGAGCGGCGACGCGGCGGGTGCGGTTGATGCCTGGGAGGCCGTGCTGGCGTTGGATGCCGGCCATGCAGAGGCCGCTTGCAATCTGAGCCTGCTGCGGCCGCAGCGCGGCGAGGCGGTGTTGACGGCCGCCCTGGCCGCGGGCCTGACCGGCGAACGCCGGGCGGCGGCGCTGGCCAACCTGGGCGGGCTGCGGCTGCGCGAGGGACGGCATGCACAGGCTGTGGCCGCCTACCGTCAGGCGCTGGACGACGCGCCGACGTCGCCCCAGGCTTTGAGCAACCTCGCCCAGGCTTTGAAGCAGCAGGGCCGCCTGGACGAGGCCGACGCGGTGCTGAGCCGCCTCATCACCCTTGAGCCGACGCTGCTGACCGCGCGCAGCGACCGTTTGCTGCTGCGCGCCTATCGCCAGCAGGGTGGCCAGCAGGGTGCCGAGCTGCGGCGCGAGGCGCTGGCCTTCGGTCAGGTGGTGGCGGCGCCTGCCGTTGCTCGGCGCACGGTCGCAGCGGGGCCTTTGCGCGTCGG
Organism: Pelomonas sp. Root1217; assembly: GCF_001425705.1. Classification (GTDB taxonomy): domain Bacteria; phylum Pseudomonadota; class Gammaproteobacteria; order Burkholderiales; family Burkholderiaceae_C; genus Pelomonas. The sequence continues at coordinate 1,289,674 of NZ_LMDC01000001.1, forward strand.
CCTGGTGTCGGCCGATTTGCGCGGTCATCCGGTCGGGCGGCTGGCCGAGGCCTGGCTGCCAGTGCTGGCGCGGCGTTGCGAGCTTTTCGTCTACGCCAACCATGGTGCCGACGATGAACTGACCCTGCGGCTGCGGGCCGCAGCGCCGCGTTGGCTGCACGTAGCCGGCTGGGATGACGCGGCGCTGGCGCAACGCATCGCGGCCGATGGCATCGATGTGCTGGTCGACCTGAACGGCCACACGGGCGGTCATCGCCTGGGCGTGTTCGCGCGTCGGCCCGCCCCGCGCCAGTTCTGCTGGCTGGGTTATGCCGGCAGCACCGGCCTGGCCGAGATGGATGGCTTCATCGGCGACCGCTGGCTGTTGCCTGAGGGCGCCGAAGCTGGCTTTGCAGAGCCCTTGCTGCGCCTGCCTGACAGCTTCACGGTCTATGCGCCGCCCGCCGAGGCGCCTGCCGCGGCCATGCGCGATGGCCCCCTGTGCTTCGGCAGCTTCAATGCTCTGCACAAGCTCGGCGACGAAGTGCTGGCGCTGTGGGCGCACGTGCTGGCGGCAGTGCCTGGCAGCCGGCTGCTGTTGAAGGCGCCCGGCCTTCAACATGAGGCCGAGCGCGCGGCATTGCTGGGCCGCTGGCCGGGTGACGTGGCACGGCTGGACTTGCGGGGTCCGGGGCCGCTGGCCGACTATCTTGCGGACTTTGGACGCGTCGACATCGCCCTGGACCCCTTCCCGCACAGCGGCGGCATGACGACGCTGGATGGGCTTTGGATGGGCGTGCCGGTGTTGACGCTACCGGGGCCTGCGCCGATCTCGCGCCAGGGACTGAGCTTCATGCAGACGCTGGGGTTGGCGTCGGACTGGGTGGCAGCAGATGCGCAGGACTATGTGCAACTGGCGGCACGCCGGGCTGGTGACCGTGCCAGCCTGGCTGAGCTGCGTAGCGGCCTGCGCGAGCGCGTGGCGGCCAGCCCCCTGGGCGACCCGGAACACTTCGTCGAGGCCTGGCTGGCCCTGGTGCAGGCATGATGCGCGCCGTCGCAATCGCCCTCTCACCCATGAAGTGCCTTGTCGGTTTCAGCCTGGCCTGCGCGGCCACCCTCGTGCACGCCGATGACGCGGCGCCCCAACCGTCCGGTCTGCCGCTCTGGGAACTGGGTGTGGCCGCCGGCGCGTTGTCGCAACAGGCTTATCCAGGGGCTGATCAACAGGTGACGCGCACGCCGCTGCTGCCGTATGTGATCTACCGCGGCAAGGTGTTGCGGGCAGACGGTGAGGGCGCCGGGTTGCGTGCGGTGCGTACCGAGAGCTTCGAGCTGGACGTGTCGTTCGCTGGCTCGCTGAGCGCCGGCGGCAAGGAGCTGCGGGCGCGTGAGGGCATGCCACGCTTGCGCTCATTGGTGGAGTTCGGGCCCGTGGGGCGCTGGTACCTCAATGGCCGGGGTGCCGTCGACCGTGTCACTTTCGAGCTGCCGCTGCGCGGCGTGTTCGAGGCAAGCGACCCGCGCCGGCATCGCGGCATGAGCCTGGAGCCAGAGCTGGGGCTTGAGCGGCGTGCCAGGTCCGGCTGGAGCTACGGCCTCAGCGCGGGTTTGCTGTTCGGCGACCGGCGCCTCGCGGCGACGTATTACACCGTCGAGCCCGGTGAGGCGCTGCCCGATCGGCCGGCCTATGGGGCCTGCGCGGGGCTCATTGCCTGGCGGCTCAAGGGCGGCGTGTCGCATCAGCTGACGCCGGATGTGCGTGTTTTCGCCTTCGGCCGCGTCGACAGCGTGGCTGGCGCCGCGAACCGCGACAGCCCACTGGTGCGGCAGACCACTGGCGCGAGTGTCGCCATCGGGCTGACTTATACGTTCGCGCGCTCAGCTGCTCGCGCGAGCGACTGAGATGGAGGCCATGAAAAAAGGGGCTGCTCGCGCAGCCCCTTCGTTTGTCAGCGACGAGTGAGTCGCCGGCGTGGACTTACATGTCCATGCCGCCCATGCCACCCATGCCACCCATGCCACCAGGCATGCCGCCGCCGGCCGCTTCTTCCTTCGGCGACTCGGCGACCATGGCTTCGGTCGTCAGCATCAGCGATGCGACAGACGCGGCGTTCTGCAGCGCAGTACGCGTCACCTTGGTCGGGTCCAGAATGCCCATTTCGATCATGTCGCCATAGGTGTCGTTGGCCGCGTTGAAGCCGTAGTTGCCCGAACCAGCCAGCACGGCGTTGACAACGACGGAGGCTTCGCCACCGGCGTTGTAGACGATCTCGCGCAGCGGGGCTTCGATGGCGCGCAGGACCAGCTTGATGCCGGCGTCCTGGTCGGCGTTGTCGCCCTTGATGGCGCCAGCGGCTTGCTTGGCACGCAGCAGCGCGACGCCGCCACCAGCCACGATGCCTTCTTCAACGGCGGCACGCGTGGCGTGCAGCGCGTCTTCGACGCGGGCCTTCTTTTCCTTCATCTCGACTTCGGTGGCAGCACCGACCTTGATGACGGCCACACCGCCGGCCAGCTTGGCCACGCGCTCTTGCAGCTTCTCGCGGTCGTAGTCGCTGGTGGCTTCCTCGATCTGGATGCGCACTTGCTTGACGCGCGCTTCGATGTCGTCGGCGGCGCCAGCGCCGTCGATGATGGTGGTGTTTTCTTTGCCCACTTCGACGCGCTTGGCCTGGCCGAGGTCGGCCAGCGTGACCTTCTCCAGCGTCAGGCCGACTTCCTCGGCGATGACCTTGCCGCCCGTCAGGATGGCGATGTCTTCGAGCATGGCCTTGCGACGGTCACCGAAGCCAGGCGCTTTGACGGCAACGACCTTCAGGATGCCGCGGATGGTGTTGACCACCAGCGTCGCCAGGGCTTCGCCTTCGACTTCCTCGGCAATGATCAGCAGCGGACGGCCGGCCTTGGCCACTTGCTCCAGCGTGGGCAGCAGGTCGCGGATGTTGCTGATCTTCTTGTCGAACAGCAGCACGAAGGGGTTGTCCAGAATGGCGGACTGCTTCTCGGGGCTGTTGATGAAGTAGGGCGACAGGTAGCCGCGGTCGAACTGCATGCCTTCGACGACGTCCAGTTCGCTGTCCAGGCTCTTGCCGTCTTCGACGGTGATGACGCCTTCCTTGCCGACCTTGTCCATCGCCTCGGCAATGATGCGGCCGACTTCGGAGTCGCTGTTGGCCGAGATCGTGCCGACCTGGGCGATTTCCTTGGAAGTCGTGGTGGCTTTGGAGGCCTTCTTCAGCTCGGCGACCAGGGCGGTGACGGCCTTGTCGATGCCGCGCTTCAGGTCCATCGGGTTCATGCCGGCGGCCACGTACTTCATGCCTTCGCGCACGATGGCCTGCGCCAGCACGGTGGCGGTCGTGGTGCCGTCACCAGCGTTGTCAGACGTCTTGGAAGCAACTTCCTTGACCATCTGCGCGCCCATGTTCTGCAGCTTGTCCTTCAGCTCGATTTCCTTGGCCACGGACACACCGTCCTTGGTCACGGTGGGGGCGCCGAAGGAGCGCTCGAGCACGACATTGCGGCCCTTGGGGCCCAGGGTCACCTTGACCGCATTGGCCAGGATGTTCACGCCTTCAACCATGCGGGCACGGGCCTCGCCGCCAAAGATCACGTCTTTTGCTGCCATTTGATTCTCCGAATACTTAAATTGGGGTCAGAGTCGATTAATTCGACTCACGATCAACGAGGCCAACGCGTCACGGGGTGACGGGCTGTCCCCGTGTCATTACTTTTGAACCACGGCGAAGAGGTCTTCCTCGCGCATGACCAGCAGCTCGTCGCCGTCGACCTTGACGGTCTGGCCGGAATACTTGCCGAACAGCACGCGGTCGCCGACGACGACGTTCAGCGCCACGAACTCACCCTTGTCGTTGCGCTTGCCCGGGCCGACGGCCAGGACTTCACCTTGATCGGGCTTCTCGGCGGCGTTGTCGGGGATGACGATGCCCGAGGCGGTCTTGGTTTCTTGCTCCAGACGGCGAACGATCACGCGATCGTGCAGGGGGCGCAGCTTCATGGAATCTCCTTGAGAGTTGGAACCGGAGCGGCCGCGGCAATCGCGGCTCACCGAAAAAATGGGGCCGCGGAATCGGCCCATTTCGTTAGCACTCGAATGTGTTGAGTGCTAGCAGACACGCATTATAGGGACGGAGTATGGCGATTCAAGCCTTGCGCGTTGAGCTCTTGTCCCGTCCGCCGTCAGCGGGGCCTGCCCGGATTGAGCTGGCCATGCTGACGTTCATCGCAATGAAAAACGACCGCCGCGGCGGTCGTTCTTGCAGGGGAGAGGCGCTTAGCGTGCAGCGCGGCGGCGGCTCCAGCCCAGGCCGCCAAGGGCCCCCAGGACCAGGGCGATGCTGGCAGGCTCGGGCAGGCGGCCGGTCGGGTCGGACGTCTTGAAGCTGATGTCGTCAAGCAGGACCGTCTGGTCCGTTGCCGAGAAGACGACCGAGCGAGCGACGCCCTGGAACGACAGCTCGAGCAGCGAGGACCAGTTGCAAAAGGTCAAGGTGCTGGTGCACGGAGAGCCGGCAAGACCCGACAGGCCCAGGCCCAGGTCCTTGCCATTGGCGTCGAACAGATTTAATTCATTGCCGACGCCGTCGAAGACATGAACCGAGAGGTTGATCGCTGCGACGCTGCCCGAATAGACAAAGGACAGGCCTTCAAAGCGGTCGGACAGGCTCAGAGTCAGGCTCTTGCTGATCGCCGGGGCCGGCTTTGTCCAGTCCTGGGCCAGCAGCAGTGCGCCACAGCTGCCCGAGCGGAAGAAGCTGATGTCGCCAGAATCATTGTTGGGGCCGTACGTGCAGGCTTCGGAGGTCGCCGTCCATGCCGCGCCACTGCCGGTAACGCCCTTGGCGGCGTAGCGGTTGGTCAGCAGCTCGGTGGCTTGCACGTCCTCGAAGTCCAAGAAGACCGCGCCGGCCATCGCCGATTGCATGGTGGCCGTCAAGGCGAGTGCCAGAAGTTTGCTCGTCGCGCGCATGGCGTTCTCCGTCCGGGTTTGTTCGAGTTGGGGTGTTGCACGGACTGTAAACAAGCACCTTCATGCCCGGCCGCGTTGCGCCCCTTCAGTTGAGGGGGAGTCAAGTACCTAGGGGCCGCGTTTAGGGGGTGCAGCACTGCCGCCAGAGCGAAATCCGGGCGCGGGGCGGCTCGAGCTGCTGGAATAAAGGCCTTGGCTACACTGCCGCTGGTGGAAACCAAATGGCTTGAAGACTTCGTCAGCCTGGCCGAGACGCGCAGCTTTTCCCGCTCCGCCCAGCTGCGCCACGTGACCCAGCCGGCGTTCTCGCGCCGCATCCAGGCCTTGGAGGCCTGGGCCGGTGTCGACCTGGTAGACCGTTCGTCCTACCCGACGCGGCTGACGGCCGCGGGCGCCACCTTGCTGGCACAGGCGGTCGAGCTGCTCGGCAACCTGCAGGCGACGCGCAACATGCTGCGCAGCCACCAGGCGGCCGACCAGGACATGATCGAGTTCGCCGTGCCGCATTCGCTGGCGTTCTCCTTTTTCCCGCACTGGCTGATGGGGCTGCGGCGTGGTTTCGGTGCCATCAAGTGCCGGCTCAACGCAGCCAATGTGCATGACGCGATGCTGCAGCTCAGCGAAGGCAACTGCGACCTGCTGCTGGTCTATCACCACGCCAGCCAGCCCTTGCAACTGGATCCTGGGCGCTACCAAATGGTCTCGCTGGGCCACGAGACCCTGTCGCCGTATGCCAAGGCGGACGCGCAGGGCGAGCCGTTGTTCCGCCTGCCGGGGCGGCCGGGCCAGAAGATCCCCTTCCTCAGTTACGCGTCGGGCGCCTACCTCGGCCGCCTGGTCGAGCTCATCGTCAAGGAGGCCGACTGCGCGCTGAACCTGGATGCCATCTACGAGACCGACATGGCCGAAGGCCTGAAGGCGATGGCGCTGGAAGGCCATGGTTTTGCCTTCCTGCCCGCCAGCTCGGTGCAAAAGGAGATCGCCAGCGGCCGCCTCGTGCCTGCCGCTGCGCCGGGCACCTTCAGCGTCAGCATGGAGCTGCGCATCTATCGCGAAAAGCCCGAGCTTTCGCGCCGGCTCAAGCCTGCCTCCTCGGCGTTGTGGGACTACTTGTCGTCGGCGGCATGACCTCATCCCGCTTGCGCATGCATCGTGTAAACCCGTATTCGGGCTGAGCGTGCGGCGTGGTCTGCTCACGTCTGTTATCGATATCCACTTCCTGTTGTTGGAGTCTCCATGAAGAAAGTTCTGCTCGTCGCGGCCCTGTTCGCCGGCGTTTCGGCCGTGCATGCCGAAGACACGCTGAAGAAGATCAAGGACAGCGGCGCGATCACGATGGGCGTGCGCGAATCCTCGGGCCTGTCCTACACCATCGGTGATGGCAAATACGTCGGCTACCACATCGACGTCTGCGAACATGTCGTCGCCGACCTGCGCAAGCAACTGGGCACCAAGATCGAGGTCAAGTACCAGCCGGTCACGTCGGCCAACCGCATCCCGCTGACGGTCAATGGCACGGTCGACCTGGAATGCGGCTCGACGACCAACAACGCGGCCCGCCAGAAAGACGTCGCCTTCGCCGTGACGACCTATGTCGAGGAAGTGCGCATCGCGGTGAAGGCCAACTCCGGCATCACCAACATCGGCCAGCTCACCGGCAAGACCGTCGCGACGACGACCGGCACGACGTCGGTGCAGACGCTGCGCAAGCATGAGCGCGCCAACGGCGTGGACTTCAAGGAAGTGTTTGGCAAGGACCACGCCGACAGCTTCCTGCTGCTGGACTCCGGCCGCGCCGATGCCTTCGTCATGGACGGCTCCATCCTGGCCAAGAACATCGCCACGTCCAAGAACCCGGCCGACTTCAAGATCGTCGGCGAGGTGCTGTCGGTCGAACCCATCGCCATCATGATGCGCAAGGACGACCCGGGCTTCAAGAAGGCCGTGGACGACAGCATCAAGGGCATGATGAAGTCGGGCGAGATGGCCAAGATCTACGACAAGTGGTTCATGCAGCCCATCCCGCCGACCAACACCAAGATCGGCCTGCCGGTGTCCTCCGCGACCAAGGACGCCTGGGCCAATCCCAACGACAAGCCGATGGAAGACTACGCGAAGAAGTGATTCGCGCATCGACCTGAACCACCGCAAAGCGGGTGCCTGGCACCCGCTTTGCTTTAGCTAAGAGGCTTGAGGAGAGGGCCATGAGTTGGGACTGGCAGTTCTACTGCAATGACACCGCCACCGGGGAGGCCGTCGCCGGCTGCTTCGGCCCCGGCGGCAAGGAGCAGACCTATTTGCAATGGATGCTGGGCGCCTGGGGCTGGACGCTGAGCGTCTCGCTGCTGGCCCTCGTGCTGGCGCTGGTGGTCGGTTCGCTGATCGGCATTGCCCGCACGGCACCGAACAAGTGGTTGGCGCGCTTCGGCGAGGCGTGGACCGAGCTCTTCCGCAACATCCCGCTGCTGGTGCAGGTCTTCCTCTGGTACCACGTGCTGCCTTCGCTCTTCCCGAGCCTGCGTGAGGCCGTGCCGCCCTCGGTGCTGGTGGTTTTCGCGCTGGGCTTCTTCACCAGTGCGCGCATCGGCGAGCAGGTCAAGGCCGGCATCAAGACCCTGCCCACCGGCCAGCGCTACGCCGGCCTGGCCATGGGCCTGACGCTGCCCCAGACCTACCGCCACGTGCTGCTGCCGATGGCGTTCCGCATCGTCATCCCGCCGCTGACGAGCGAGAGCATGAACATCGTCAAGAACTCCGCGGTGGCCTTCGCTGTCAGCATCCCGGAGCTGGCGCAGTTCGCGCAGCAGGCCTCCGAGGAGACGTCTCATTTCGAGGAGATCTACATCCCCGTCACCGCGCTGTACTTCATCTCAGCCTTCGCCATCAACCGCATTGCCAAGTTCATCGAGGCGCGCGTGCGCATCCCTGGCCAGTCGGGAGGCAAGTGATGCTGAATCTCGACTATTCCTTCGTCAACTGGCAGGTCGTCCAGAGCTTTGTCGCCAAGGGTTTCTGGTTCTCCATCCAGCTGACGCTGGTGGCCATGATCGGCGGCATCATCCTCGGCACGCTGCTGGCGATGATGCGGCTGTCCAGCAAGCCCTGGCTGTCGGCGCCCGCGGCCTTCTACGTCGACACGCTTCGCTCTATCCCGCTGGTGATGGTGATCCTGTGGTTCTTCCTGCTGATCCCCAAGCTGGTCGGGCCGCTGGGCGGCCAGATGTCGGCCTTCATCACCTTCACGCTGTTCGAGGCCACGTACTACTCGGAGATCATGCGCGCCGGCATCCAGTCGGTGTCCAGGGGCCAGGTCAACGCCGGCTATGCGATGGGCATGAGCTACGGGCAGACGATGAAGCTGGTCGTGCTGCCCCAGGCCTTCCGCAACATGCTGCCGGTGCTGCTGACCCAGACCATCATCCTGTTCCAGGACACCTCGCTGGTCTACGCAGTGGGTGAGTACGACCTGCTCAAGGGCTTCGAGGTGGCCGGCAAGAACTTCAACCGCCCCGTCGAGACCTATCTGGCCGCCGCGGTCGTCTACTTCGTCATCTGCTTCGGGCTGTCCCGCATCGTGCGGGAGCTGCAGAAGAAGATTGCCATCATTCGCTGAGGTCACGCTGTGATTGACATCAAGAACATCTCCAAGTGGTACGGCAGCTTCCAGGTGCTGACCGACTGCACCACGTCCATCAAGAAGGGCGAGGTCGTCGTCGTCTGCGGGCCCTCGGGCTCGGGCAAGTCGACGCTGATCAAGACCGTCAATGCGCTGGAGCCCTTCCAGAAGGGCGACATCGTCGTCGACGGCATCTCCATCGCCGACCCCAAGACCAACCTGCCCAAGCTGCGTTCGCGCGTCGGCATGGTGTTCCAGCATTTCGAACTCTTCCCACACCTGTCAGTGACCGAGAACCTGACCATCGCGCAGATCAAGGTGCTGGGTCGCTCGGCAGCCGACGCCAAGACCCGCGGCCTGAAGATGCTGGACCGCGTGGGCCTGAGCGCCCACAAGGACAAGTTCCCGGGCCAGCTCTCCGGCGGCCAGCAGCAGCGTGTGGCCATCGCGCGGGCGCTGTCGATGGACCCCATCGTCATGCTGTTCGACGAGCCGACCTCGGCGCTCGACCCCGAGATGGTCGGTGAGGTGCTGGACGTGATGGTGCAGCTCGCCCAGGAGGGCATGACCATGATGTGCGTGACCCATGAGATGGGCTTCGCCAAGCGCGTCAGCAACCGCGTCATCTTCATGGACGCCGGCAAGATCGTCGAGGACTGCAGTAGCACCGACTTCTTCACCAAGCCCGAGGAGCGCTCGCCGCGCGCCAAGGACTTCCTCGCCAAGATCCTGCAGCACTGAGCGCGCTTCTCACCTGGAACGGCGGCCCGTCAAGGCCGCCGTTTTTCGTTCACAGGAACATGCCGCCCGAGGCCTCCACACGCTGGCCGGTGATCCAGCCCGCGCCCGGGCGCATCAGCGCGGCCGCGGCGCCGCCGATGTCCTCGGCTTCGCCGACGCGGCCCAACGCCGTGACCGAGGCGACAAAGCGGTTCAGCTCCGCGTTGTCGCGCACCGCGCCGCCGCCGAAGTCGGTCGCGATCGCGCCCGGTGCCAGCGTGTTGACGCGAATGCCGCGCGTGGCCAGCTCCTTGGCCTGGTAGCGGGTCAGCACTTCCACCGCGCCCTTCATCGCCGCGTAGGCGGCGTAGCCCGTGATGCTGAAGCGCGCCAGGCCGCTGGAGATGTTGAGCACGCGGGCACCCGTTTTTTCACCGGTCGCCAGCAGCGGCAACAGGGCCTGGGTCAGGAAGAAGGGGCCCTTGAGGTGGATGGCAACCATGCTGTCGAACTGGGCCGGCGTCGTCTCTGCAAAGCTGGCGTGGGCGCCGGTACCGGCGTTGTTGATGAGGCCGTCGAGCTGGCTGGCGCCCCAGGCCTTCAGGCCCGCGCTCACCCGCTCGACGAAGCCCGGAAAGCTCGCCGCGTCAGCGACGTCCAGCGGCAGGGCCAGCGCGCGGCGGCCCAGGGCCTGGATCTGTGCGACGACGGCATCCGCCGCCGTGGCGGCTTCACGGTAGGTCAGCACGATGTCGTGGCCGTCGCGGGCCAGGGCCAGTGCCATCTGGGCACCGAGGCCGCGGCTGCCGCCGGTGATCAGGGTGATGGGGGATGTGGAAGTCATGTCAGCTCCGTCAGAGGGGTTGTGGGGACGGGCTGAAATTTATTGTTCACCCCAGAATGGATAAAGTCGCCGCAACTGAAATGACTGTGCTCTGAATGCCTTCCAATCTTGACCTGGCGGCGCTGCGTGTCTTCCTGCAGGTGGCCGAACTGGCCCACTTCAGCCGGGCCGCCGACGAACTGGGCCTGCCCAAGGGCCGGGTCAGCCAGGTGGTGCGCGACCTGGAGGCGCAGCTCGGCACACGGCTCTTTCAGCGCACGACGCGGCGGGTCAGCCTGACCTCGGACGGCGAGCTGCTTGCGGAGCGGGCCCGCGCGCTGATGGCGGATGCCGGCGAGATCGAGGCGCTGTTCCAGCAGGACCAGCAGCTCTGCGGCCGGCTGCGCGTGGACATGCCGGTGCGCCTGGCGCTGGACGCCGTGCTGCCGGCCCTGCCGGAATTCCTGGCCGCCCACCCTGGCGTGACCGTGGAGCTGAGCTGCACCGACCGCCGCGTCGACCTGGTGGAAGAGGGCTTCGACTGCGTGCTGCGCGTGGGCGCCGTTCACGACCCACTGCTGGTGGCGCGGCCGCTCGGGCAGATGCGCATGGTCAACGTGGCCAGCCCCGGCTACCTCGCCGCGCACCGCACGCCGGCCACGCCGGACGACCTGGTCACGCAGGGCCACCATCTGGTGCACTACAGCCAGAGCTGGGCCGACCGCCGCCCGCGATTCGACTGGGTGGACGCCAGCGGGCAGGAGCGCACGCTGACCCTGCCGTCCCGTGTCACCGTCAACAACACCGACGCCTACCAGGCGGCCGCGGTGGCCGGCGCGGGCATTGCGCAGTTCCCTCTTCAGGGCGTGCGCCACCTGTTGGCCGACGGCCTGCTGGTGCAGGTGCTGGAGGGTTTCGATGCCGCGCCGCTGCCGGTACGGCTGGTGATGAGCCAGCGCCGCCACACGCCGCGCCGGGTGCGCGTGTTCATGGACTGGCTGGCGGAGCGGCTGGCCGACCGGCTCGACCCCGAGAACCTGACCCCTACAGCTTGACCGGGCCGTCAATGGCCGTGCCGGCCACCGCCGCCTTCGCCTGCTGCTGGCGCACGCGGTCCAGATAGCCTTCCGACCGCTGCAACTGCTCCTGGATGAGCTTGTTGTTGGTGCCCATCGTCTCGATGGCCTTGCTGCGGAAGTTGTCCATCGCGTCCATGGCCTGGAAGGTCTGGTCGAACATCGACTGGATCTGCTGGATGCCCAGCATGGGGTTGGACGAGAACTCGGCCGTCGCGTCGACATGCTGGTTCAGCGCCGTGCCGGTCTGCTGGATCAGGTCGCCGATGGTCTTGTTGACGCCCTGCAGCATCTGCATGACCTCGATCTGGTTGCCGGTGGCGCGCGCCACGGTCTGGGCAACGGCCAGGGCGCTCATGCCGGTGGTGGCCACGCGGTCGCAGCCGATCATCATTTCGCGCCCGGTCTTTTTCAGCACGTCCAGCGCCAGGTAGCCGTTCACGCAGACGGCCTGCTGGGTCTGGATGTCGGCCAGGTTCTGACGGGCATAGAACAGCACCTCCTGCTCCAGCGCCTTGGCCTTCATCGGGTCGGTCGGTTGCAGCTCCTGCACGCGCGTGGCCAGGCGCTCGTCCAGCACACGAGCAAAGCGCGCGGCGGCGGCGAGCTTCTGCATCGCCTCCCAGAGCTTGCTGCGCGTGGCCTCGACGTCGATGACGTCCTTCTGGATGTCGTCCTTGGCCGCGTAGAGCTGGGTCATGGCCGTCTGCAGCTGCGAGCTGGCGGACTGGAAGCGGCGGAAATAGGCCTCCAGCTTGTTGCCGAAGGGAATGATCCCGAGCAGCTTGCGCGGCTGCAGCAGGTCGCCGTCCTTGCCGGGGTTGAGCTCGTCGAGCTGGCCGCGGATGGCCGCGATGGCCTTGTAGGCCGGCGTGTCCGTCGCGCCGACGAAGTTGCGCTGCATCAGGCTGCCCTGCATCAGGCCGGCGGCCAGGCTGATCTCCTGGCGGCCGAGCTGGAAGGCGCTGTCCAGCTTGGCCTTGAAGGGTTCGCTGTGCAGGTCTTCCTTTTCGAGCGCCTCGATGAAGCGCTGTACCTGCGCGTCCACCTGGCTGCTGACCTCGGCCTTCAGCGGCACGGCCTCGACGGCGGCGGCCGGTTGCACCGGCGTGATGACCTCGGGCGGGGTCAGCGTGAAGGTGGGGGCAGCGGTCGCGGTGGTCGTCGTGGTGTTCATGCGATGTCCTTGTTGCCGAACTTCTGGTTCAGGAATTCACTGTGGCGCAGGAAGGCCTGGGCGTCCTGCGAGGCGAGATCGTCGCCGAGCTGCTCGACCTTGGTCTCCAGCTCGGCAAGCACGCCCTCGAAGGTGGTCTGGGCCGTCTTGCCGTTGGCCAGCAGCTTGGTGGTGGCGAACTGAGGCGGGATGCTGAGGTAGGTGTTGAGCGCCTGCGGCAGGTAGCTGATGGCGATGTGGCGGGCGTGGAAGGTCTCCTGCAGGCTCAGGTGGCCCTTGCTGCGCTCCCACTGGTCGAGCAGGGCTTCCAGGCGCTGGCAGAGCTGCTTGATGCGCTGGGCCAGGGCGCTGGGGATTCGGCCGCCCGGGTTGTGCTCGGTCAGGCCACGCACGCCGGCGAGCGCCCGGCCCATGGCCTCGCGGGCATCGCCCTCGTCCTCGAAGTTCAGCGCCTCCCACTCGTCCTCGCGCGTGCTGGGCCAGCCCCACCAGAGTGCGCCGCCGACCAGGCCGACGACGTAGCCCAGGGCCGCCACACCCAAGCCCCAGCCACCGAGAAAGCCCAGGCCCTTGAGCACCAGCACGGCGGTCGCCGCCAGCAGACCGCACCAATTCGCTGGCGCGTTCAGCCATCTCAACAACCCGCTCATTGGTTGACCCCCACGGCGCTGCGCGCCTGCCCCCCGAGGGGGCGCTCGCCACTTCGGAACGGCCGTGCGTGGCTCATTGGTAAGCCCGGATGTCCTTGAACACCGCATACAGCGGCGTCTTGCGCGCATCGAAGACGCGGCCGCCGGTGATCTCCACCAGCGCCTTCAGGTCGCCCGCATCGGCCTCGCCGAACAGCACCATGAAGACCGGGATGCCGCGCACGTCCTCGGGCAGCTGCTCATAGGCGCGCCGGAAGTCGTCCAGGCGCCGGCCCATGTTGCTCTTGCCGTCGGTGAAGGCGACGACCGAGTACTGGTAGTCGGGGTTGCGCTTGCGCTCCTCCAGCATCTGCTCCAGGCCGGCCAGCACCGCGTCGTACAGGGCGGTGCCACCGGCCATCTGCAGGCCGTCGGCGGCGTCGCGCACGCGCCGCAGCTCGGCCAGCTTGGCCTCGGTGTCGGTTTGCGGCTGCACGCCCTTGGCCACCTTGCTGCCGGCCGGGATCTGGAAGGGCACGGGCTCGCGAGGCTTGTCGCTGAAGGGCAGGAACCACAGCCGCTCGCGGTTGGTCAGCTTGGCCACGCGGCCGGTCAGCGAGGCGTCGGCGCCGGCCAGGTAGTGGATGGCTTCGACAAGCTGCTCGCGCCGCTTGCCCTGCATGCTGCCGCTGGTGTCGAGCACGAAGGTGCTGGCGATGGGCTTGCGGAACTCGTTCAGGTAGGCGTCGATGAGGCCATCGGCCAGCTGGCGGTCCGGCGAGAAAGGCAGCTCGACCTGGAAGCCGCGCGCCGGCAGGATGTCGGCCACCTGCGCGGCCACCTCGGCGCGCATCGGCCGGCGCAGGGTCTGCCGGGCCAGCCACAGCTGTGCCGCGTCGCCCTTCAGGTACTCGACGACCTTGAGGTAGTCGGCGCGACGGGCCTCGTTGAGCAGCATCAGCGGATAGTCGGCCGTGGTCACGCCCTCGAAGGGGTAGATCAGGTGCAGCGGTTCGCGCAGCTTGCCGCTGGCGTTCAGCGTCAGCAGCCAGCTCTCGTAGTTGATGAAGGCGTTGGCGCGCGTGCCCTGCTGCTTGATGAACTGCTCGGCGAGATACGTGGAGTTGTCGCCCACGATCTTGTAGCCCTTCAGGAAGTCGGCAATCGCGCCGCGGTCCACGTCGGCGGCGGAAAGCGCCTCGCCTTTGCCGCCGGCAGCCGCGACGACGCCCAGCAGGGCCATGAAGCCCTGGTTGCTGGTGGCCGGGTTGGACAGCGCGTACTGCAGCTTGCCTTGCTTGGCGGCACGGGTGATGTCGGCCCAGGTCAGCTTGGCGTCGGGCTTGTCCCAGCCGTTCTTGGCCGCATCGCTCTTGCTGACGCCTACCGCCATGGGCGACAGCATGATCTTTTCCTGCAGCTTGACCTTGCCCTGGCCGGCCGCGTCGCTGAGCAGGTATTTGGCGTTGGCGAACCAGGCCACGTCGGGCTTGGGCTTGCCGGCGCTGTCACCGCTGAGCACCTCCTGCGTGCTCTCCATCGTGCCGCCGAAGCGAAACTGCACGTCGATGCCGGTGGCGGCCTTGATCTGAGCGGCCAGCGGCTCGATGTCCTTGAGGTCGCTGGTGGCCAGCACCTGCAGCGTGGCACTGGTGGCGGCCGGTGGCGGCGCCACGGGCGTGGCGGGTTCCTCGGCTTTCTTGCCGCAGGCGGCCAGCAGCGTGAAGCTCAACAGCAAAAGGGCACGGCGCGCGATCCTGGTCACTGGTTCATCTCCCGGCTGACGATGTCGATCATTTCAAACATCAAATCGAACCCTGGCGGGTCGATGACCTGGTTGAGCTTGACGTCCACCGCCAGGCCGGCCGTCTTGGCGGCCTCGGCAAAGGCAGCCGTGTCGCCGGTGCGAAAGCCCTGCTCGAGTGCGACTGCCTGCAGCGTTTTGTTCGTCGCCAGCAGTTCGGCCAGCTGCTTGCCGCGCTCGTTCAGCGCCACCAGCACCCATTTGTTGACGATGGTCGGCTGCGGGTACATCAGCACCATCTCGGGCCGCACGCCGCCCTTTTGCGCCTGGGCCACCATCTGCGCCTCGTAGATGAAGGTCATCGGCGTTTTGCCCATGCCGATGGACAGGTAGTCGTCGAAGGCACCGTTGACGTAGTTCTCCTGGAAGCCCTGGCGCTTGAACAGCTCGGTCAGCTGCGTCGCGTACTTCTGCGCCGCCGTGCGGTCGGCCACCACGTCGCCGTTGAGCGCCGCCGAGGTCAGGGCCAGGTACATGGCCGCGGAGTTGCTGCGGCGGATGTCGGTGGTGCTCACCAGCACGCTGCGCGACACCGCGTAGTCGCCACTGGCCTTCAGGTCGCGCCAGCGCTGCTTGGCCAGCATGGCCTGGGTGAGCTTTTCCATGTCCAGGCTGTAGACCTTGGGCGCCTGTGCCTTGGCCATGCCGTTGGCGGCCAGGATCTTGGCGACCGGCTCCCAGGAGGCGACGACCAGCGGCGTGTGAAAGGGCGAGGTCTGGGTCGCCGTCTTGCCGGCCTTGCGGGCGGCGTCGGCAATCATGTTGGCGGCGACCACGCCGCTGGCGATGAAGAAGTCGGGTTGGTCGGCCGCGCCGATCTTCGCCGCCATGTCGCGGCTGCCCACGCGGGCCACCTGCACCGGCAGCTTGGCGCCAGCCAGCAGCTTGCTCACCCTCTCGTCTTTGAAGAACGCCTCCACGTCGACGGCGATCAGCCCCTTGAGCGGCTCAGCGCTCGCGACGGCCGCCTGCTCCTGGGCGATCTGCCTGGTTTCGTCATTGGCGCGCAATGCAAAAAACAGGGCGCCGCCGAACAGCGCCAACAGGACCACGGTGCCGGCCAGGCGTTTTGCGGTGTTCATGAGGGGGTGCAAGCTCCTTTCAATGAGATGCGCAGTGTGCCTGCACCGGGCGGGGTGCGGCGGCGACAATCCGGTTTTATGACCCAAGCTCCCATACAGCTCACTATCACCCGGCCTGACGACTGGCACTTGCATCTGCGCGACGACGCGGCGCTCGCCAGCGTGCTGCCCTACACGGCGCGCCAGTTCGCCCGCGCCATCGTCATGCCGAATCTGCGCCCGCCGGTCACGACGGCCGCCCAGGCGGTGGCCTATCGAGAGCGCATCCTGGCCGCGTTGCCTGAGGGCCTGGACTTCCAGCCGCTGATGACGATGTACCTGACGGACAACACGCCGCCGGACGAGATCAAGCGCGCCAAGGATGCCGGCGTCGTCGCGCTCAAGCTCTACCCGGCCGGCGCCACCACCAACAGTGATGCCGGCGTGACCGACCTCAGCAAGACCTACCAGACGCTGGAAGCCATGCAGCGCGAGGGCCTGCTGTTCCTGGTGCACGGCGAGGTGACCGACGCCGACATCGACGTCTTCGACCGCGAGGCCGTCTTCGTCGACCGCGTCATGACGCCGCTGCGTGCCGCCATGCCGGAGCTCAAGGTGGTGTTCGAGCACATCACGACCAAGGAAGCCGCCGAGTACGTGACCGCGTCCGACCGCTTCACGGCTGCGACCATCACGCCCCAGCATCTGCTCTACAACCGCAACGCCATCTTCACCGGCGGCCTGCGCCCGCACTACTACTGCCTGCCGGTGCTCAAGCGCGAGGAGCATCGCCAGGCGCTGTTGAAGGCCGCGGCCTCCGGCCTGCCCAAATTCTTCCTCGGCACCGACAGCGCCCCGCATGCCGCCCAGCTGAAGGAGAGCTCGGTCTGCGGTGCGGGCTGCTTCACGGCCATCTCGGCGCTGGAGCTGTATGCCGAAGCCTTCGAGGGCATAGGCGCGCTGGACAAGCTCGACGCCTTCGCCGGCCACCACGGCCCCGACTTCTACGGCCTGCCGCGCAACACCGGCACCGTCACTCTGAAGCGCGAGCCCTGGACCCTGCCCAGCGCCGTGCCCTTCGGTGAAGCGCAGTTGAAGCCCCTGCGCGGCGGCGAAACCCTGAACTGGAAACTCATCGCATGAAGAAAGTTGCTTTTCTCGTCGACTTCGACAACGTCGCCACCGACGTCATCGAGCAGGCCCTGCAGATGGCCTTCAAGGACTATGAAGCCGTCCACATCCGCCGCGCCTACTGCAACGCCGAGCAGGCGCAGACCCACCAGGCTTTCCTGAAGCGCCTGGGCCTGCGCGCCATCGTCAATCTGGCCATCGGCAAGAACTCGACCGACATCGCCATGGCCGTCGACGCGATGGACCTGGCCATCACCGAGAAGCCCGACGTCATCGTGCTGGTCTCGTCCGACAGCGACTTCGCGCCGCTGGTGCTGCGCCTGCGCGAGAAGGGCGCCTGGCTGCGCGGCTTTGGCCAGTACGGCAAGACGGGCGACGGCGTCATCGCCATCTACGACCAGTTCAACGAGCTGGCCCATGACAGCGGCAAGACCACTGCCAGGCGCGAACCCGCCCGAAAGACGGCAGCGCGCCGGCCTGCTGCGAAGAAGGCCGCTGCGCCGGCCAGGACGGTGCCGCCCCCCGTGGCCAAGCCTGCTCCCGTTCCCGTTCCCGTGCCCGCCGCCAATGCGGCCGCCGAGCCGGCACCGAAAGCGGCACCGAAGCCGAGCACCAAGACGGCGCCGGCGCCAGCCGCCCCCGTGGACGCCAATGTCGCCGCGGCCAGGGAGATCAACGCCATCCTGGCCGTGCTGCCCAAGCTGGCCGACGGCCAATGGCATGACCTTGGCGCCGCCGCCAAGGCGCTGAAGGAGGCTGGCCTGCTGCCCAAGACGGCAGCGTCGACCAAGCTCTTCCGCAAGCACCCCCAGGCCTTCCAGTTGCAGCCGGCCAAACAGCCCAACCAGGTTCGCTTCGGCCACGGATGATCCCGAATGCTTCAAGGGCGCCACGCGCTGACGAACGGCTCCGCGGCGCAAAGCAGCTAGCATCGGCGGCCTCCACCGGAGGTCTTGCTTGCTGAAGTCCTGTCTGAAGTCCTTGCTGGGTGCGGCGTTCGCCGGCCTGGCCCTTGCCGCTGCTGCGCAATCGCCGCCGCCCGCGCCCGCCATCGCGCCCAACCCGCAGCAGCCACAGGCGCAGCCCCCGCAGCCGCCGACCGTGTCGGCCAGCGCCCGGCGCTTGTACGAGCGCAGCAAGGGCCAGCTGCTGCAGATCCGCACGCTGCTCAAGACCCAGGACAGTCAGGCCTCGGTGGGTTCGGGCTTTCTCGTCAGCGACGACGGCCATGTCGTCACCAACTACCACGTCATCAGCCAGTTCGCGTTGGAGCCCGACAGCTACCGGCTGCGTTACGCAACGACCGACGGCCAGGGCGGGGCGCTGGAGCTGCTGGACTTCGACGCCCGCCGTGACCTGGCCCTGCTGCGCGCCGTCGATGACGGCAAGGGCGGGGGGCTCAAGGGCCGCGGCGCGCTGGCCTTCCGGCCGCAGAACCAGCCGCTGGCCAAGGGCGAGCGCATCTATTCCATGGGCAACCCGCACGACGTGGCGTTTGCCGTCGTCGAGGGCAACTACAACGGCCTGGTGGAGCGCAGCTTCGACCCGTTGATCTATTACGCCGGCGGCATCAATCCCGGCATGAGCGGCGGCCCGGTGCTGGACGAGGACGGCCTCGTCGTCGGCGTCAACGTGTCGACGCTGCTGTTCGCCCAGCAGGTCAGCTTCCTGGTGCCGGGCGAGTTTGCCGAGAGCCTCGTCAAGCGCAGCCTCGCCGCCAAGCCCATCCGCACGGCGGCCTGGAGCCGGCTGCGCGACCAGCTGACACGCTACCAGGACGAGCTCGTCACCCGCTTCCTGGCCGCCCCCTGGGAAAGCGCCAATCACGATCGCTACCGCCTGCCCGTGCCCAAGCAGGACTTCATGCGTTGCTGGGGGCGCGGCACCTCGGCCGACACCAAGGGCCTGGACTTCGAGCGATCGCAGTGCCGCATGGACCATGCCCTGTTCGTCAGCGGCAACCTGCAGACGGGCTGGCTGGACATGTCCCATGAGGCCTATGACGGCAGCAAGCTCGGGGCGCTGCGCTTTGCGCGCCAGTACACGGGGAGCTTTCGCAACGAGCGCCTGGGGAGCGCTGACAAGTCGCGCACCGCGCCGTACTGCAAGGAGCAGTTCGTCGATCGTGATGGGCTACCGCTGCGCGCCGTCGTTTGCCTGCGCGCCTACCGCAAGCTGGACGGCCTGCATGACCTCAGCGTGCTGGTGACGACGGTGGACTCGCCCACCGAAGGCGCCCTGGGCCGCTTCGACGCCCGTGGTGTCAGCTTCGACAACGCGCTCAAGCTGGCGGCGCATTACCTGGAGGGCTTCGCGTGGACCAAGAGCAGCAAGACCAAGTGACGCCGGCTGCCCCCGTGGTGGCGCCCGCCACGCCTGCTGCTGCCGTCGTCGAGCTGCTGGGCCGCGATGGCCGTGCCGCCCTCGTGCAGCGCGTGACACACTGGCCGGTGCGCATTGGCCGCTCGCCGGCCTGCGACATCGTGCTGGACGACGGCCACCTCGCCGCCGAGCATGCCGAGCTGCAGCTCGCTCTCGGCGGGGGCGTCAGGCTCAGGCTGCTGGACAGCCGCAATGGCGGCAGCGTCGCTGGCAAGCGCCTGGCTGCCGGCGAGGAGGCGGCCCTGCCCGAGGGAGGTGCCTTCCAGCTCGCAAGCTGCTCGCTGCGCTTGCGCACCAGCGCCGACGCGCTGGCGCCCGAACAGTTGATGGTGATCCACCCGGTGCGCCACTGGGCCCTGCTGCCGCTGCTGCTGCTGTCCCTGGTGTTCTTCCAATGGCTGGACCGCTGGAGCGCCGTCGACCCCGACGCGCGCTGGATCGACTACGCCTCGCCCTTGCTCGGGCCACTGGCCTTTGTGCTCGGCTGGGCCGGGCTGTGGTCGCTGGCCAGCCAGCTCTTTCACCATCGCTTCCCGTTCACGACGCATCTGCGCCGTGCCCTGGTCGTCATCGTCACGCTGCAGGTGCTGGAGTGGCTGCTGCCGGCGGTGGCCTATGCCTTCTCGTGGCCGCGGCTGATGGTGGTGGAGTCGCTGGCCACGCCGGTGGCTGCTGCGGCGTTGGTTGCCTGGCATGCCGGCCTGGTCTGGCCGGGCGCGCGGCGCATCCTGAACGGCGGCATCGCGGCCCTGCTGCTGCTGTTCCTGGGCCTGCAGGTGGGCAGCCGCCAGGAACAGCAATACGTCTTCGGCCCGCCCTACCTGGCCAGTTTGCCGCCGCCGGCGCTGCGCCTCGTTTCGCCGCAGCCGCCTGAAACGCTCATCGAATCGTTGAAGCCGCTGAAGGCCGAACTGGCCAGGCAGGCGCGCAAGGACAACGAGGGCGCCGTGGACGACGAAGTCGGCGCGGGCGAGTGATCAACCTGCCGGCAGGAAGCCGTCGACCGACAGGTAGCGTTCGCCCGTGTCGTAGTTGAAGCCCAGCACCCGCGCATTCGCGGGCAGCTCGGGCAGCTTCTGCGCGATGGCGGCCAGCGTGGCGCCGCTGGAGATGCCGACCAGCAGGCCTTCCTCCCGGGCGCAGCGGCGGGCGTATTCGCGTGCGGCCTCGGCCTCGACCTGGATGACGCCGTCCAGCAGCGCCGTGTCCAGCACCGCCGGGATAAAGCCCGCGCCGATGCCCTGGATGGGATGCGGGCTGGGCTGGCCGCCGCTGATGACCGGCGAGGCGCTGGGCTCCACCGCATAGACCTTGAGCTGCGGCCAGGCGCTTTTCAGCACCTGGGCGCAGCCGGTGATGTGGCCGCCGGTACCGACGCCGGTGATCAGCGCGTCCAGGCCGTCGGGGAAGTCACGCAGGATTTCCTGGGCCGTCGCCTTGACGTGAATGGCCGGGTTGGCGGCGTTCTCGAACTGCTGCGGCATCCAGGAGCCCGGGTGCTGCTCCAGCAACTCGCGGGCGCGGGCGATGGCGCCCTTCATGCCCTTCTCGCGCGGCGTCAGGTCAAAGCTCGCGCCGTAGGCCAGCATCAACCGGCGCCGCTCGATGCTCATGCTGTCGGGCATGACGAGGATGAGCTTGTAACCCTTCACTGCCGCCACCATGGCCAGGCCGACGCCGGTGTTGCCCGAGGTCGGCTCGATGATGGTGCCGCCGGGCTTGAGCAGGCCCTGCGCCTCGGCCTCCTCGATCATCGACAGCGCGATGCGGTCCTTGATGGAGCCGCCCGGGTTGCTGCGCTCGGACTTGACCCAGACCTCGGCGCCGCTGAACAGGCGCTGCAGGCGGATGTGCGGCGTGTCGCCGATGGTGTCGAGGATGCTGGCGGCTTTCATGAGGGCGCTCCTGTCCGTGGGATGGGGAGCAGTGTGCCAGCCTACTTCTTGCGCGGCTCGGGCAGCCCCTTATCGCCCTGCCTAAGCCGGCCGTCGCGCATCAGGCCCACGCCGATGGCCACCGCACGGGCGGCGCGCTTCACCTCTTCCTGCACATCGGTGTCCTTGTCCAGCGCCTCGTGACTGGTCGCATAGGGTTCGTAGTAGCCGATGTAGCGGTCCAGCCGGGCGCCGAAGCCGGCGTCGATGAGGCCCATCCAGTCCAGCCAGTCCGACAGCGCGCGGCGCGTGCCCTCGATGCCGGCCACGTCACCGTGCACGACCACGCCGTAGACGCGGCCCGCCAGGTGTTGCGGGTAGTCCCAGCCCTTGAGCTCGATCTCGCGGGCGAGTTCGGGTTTCTTTCCCTGGGTCGACGTCGGATCAGGGTTGCCGCCGTCGGCGCAAACGAGGCGGTCCATCATCAGCTTCAGCGGGCTGGTGGCCTGGTACCAGTGCACCGGCGTCAGCAGCAGCACGCCATGGGCCTGTACCCAATGCTCGTAGATCTCGGCCATCCAGTCATTGGTCTGGCCGTTGGCGTGGTTGGGATAGCAGCTGCACGGCCAGTGGCACAGCGGCATGGCAGTGGACACGCAGCCCTTGCAGGGGTGGATGTGGCGGGCGTAGTCCGATGTCAGCCGGCTCAGATCCAGCACTTCCACCTTCATGCCTTCGGCCTCGCAGACCGTGCGGGCGATCTGCGTCAGCCGCCACGTCTTGGACATCTCGCCGGGGCAGCTACCGTCGTTGCGCGGCGAGGCGTTGATGACGAGGACGCGCGACGGCGTGGTGCGGTCAGCCCATTGCGCCTGCGCGGCGTTCAGCCGCAGGTGCAGGTCCCGCCATTCGCGCGACAGGTCGTAGTCGGGATCGGCAAAGCCCGCACCGGCCTTCACCGTGATCGGCGCCTTGCGGCCTTCGTCGAAAGCTTGCCAGGCGATCTGCTCCAGCCTTGCAAGCGCGTCGCGCTCCGCATCAAAGGCGGGGTCGACGAAGCGTTGCCGGAAGCGTTCGCCGAACTCCTGGCGGCCCATGATCTGCGCCTGGCCGGTTCGCACGGGTGAAGTCATGACGGAATCTCGGTAGTGGACGTGGCCTCGGGCAAGCCACATGCCCGGGGCTGCGATACTCACTCCCGTGAAGCAAGCCAGACCGCCGCTGGGGCAAGCATGGAAACATGGCCCTGGAGGAAGGTCCGGACTGCATAGAGCGGCGTAGCAGCTAACGGCTGCCCGGCGAGAGCCGAGGATCAGAGCAACAGAGACGAGTCGGTCGTCCGGACCTGCGAAGGGGCGAAAGCCACTTCGCAAAGGTTCCTTCCTGTGGAGAGCGTGCTCTTCGCGGGAAGCGAGGGACGGGCAGGGCGCAAGCCCTGCGGGATCGGTGACGCAGTCACCGAGACCGGGTGCAACGGGCAATCTCTACGCGCAGCAACACCAAGTAGGCCAGCGTTGATGCGGCTCGCAGAGCTGGCGGGTAGGTGGCACCGAGCCGGGCAGTGATGCCCGGCCCAGAGGAATGGCGGTCACGCCGTCCGAACCGCAAGGGGAGGGCGGTGCACAGAATCCGGCCTATCGGCTTGCTTCACTCTTTTCTTGCCGCTTTCTTTCGGCTGAACGGCCTCGGCTCGATAGACTGCCGCGCATGAATCCCGATGCCAGCCGCCTCTGGCGCGCGCCTCGCTGGGCCCTGTCCGTGCTGTTGGCCTGTTTGGCCATGGTGGGCCCCTTCTCCATCGACACCTATCTGCCCGCTTTCGCCGGCATCGGTGCGGCGCTGAATGCGACGCCCGTGGAGATGCAGCAGACGCTGTCGGCCTATCTCTTCGGGTTCGCCTTCATGAACCTCTTCCACGGTGCGCTGTCGGACTGCTTTGGCCGCCGGCCCGTGGTGCTGATCGGACTGGCCGCGTTCACGGCGGCCAGTATGGGTTGCGCGGTATCGGGCTCCATCGGCCAGTTGGTGTTCTGGCGCACCGTGCAGGGCATGTCGGCCGGTGCCGGCATCGTCGTGTCGCGGGCCATCATCCGCGACATGTTTCCGCCGGCGGATGCTCAGCGCATCATGTCCCAGGTGACGCTGTTCTTCGGCGTGGCGCCGGCGATTGCGCCGATGGTCGGCGGCTTCCTGTTCGTGCACGCCGACTGGCATTCGATCTTCTGGTTCCTGACGGCCGTCGGCGCGGCGCTGCTGGTGTCCAACTGGCGGCTGCTGCCGGAGACGCTGCACGCGAACATGCGCCAGCCCTTCCACGTCGGCACCTTGATGCGCGAATACTGGCGGCTGTGCAGCAGCGCCAAGTTCATGATGCTGGTGCTGGCCAGCGGCATCCCCTTCAACGGCATGTTCCTCTACGTGCTGGCGGCGCCGGTCTTCCTTGGCGAGCATCTGCATTTCGAAGCGACGCAGTTCTTCTGGCTGTTCCTGTGCACCATCGGCGGCATCATGGTCGGCGCCGCGGTGAGCGGGCGGCTGGCGGGCAAGATGAGCCCGAAGCGGCAGATCATGCGCGGCTTTCGCATCATGGTCGCGGTGTCGGCCGTCAACGTCGCGCTGAACCTGTTCGCGCCGCTGAGCGCCTGGTGGGCGCTGCCGCTGATCGGTCTGTTCTCCTTCGGCTGGGCGCTGATGGTGCCGGTCGTCACGCTGCTGGTGCTGGACCAGGTGCCCGAGCGGCGCGGCATGGCCTCGTCGCTGCAGGCCAGCATCGGCTCGGCGGCGAATGGTTTGGTGGCCGGCGTGCTGGTGCCGCTGGTCATGCACTCGACCATTGCCCTGGCCCTCACCTCGGCGGGGCTGATGATGGTGGGCCTGGTGGCCTGGTACGGCGTCAGGCGTTCCATCCCGAGCTGATCTGTGCCAATCTGTGCCAATTGACCAGGATCGGCGGCACATGTCGTTTGCGGCGCTCAAGCCGGCCGCCGGCTTGCCGAAAATCAACGGATGAAAACGCGCGTGACTCTTGCCGCCTGCCTGCTGGCGCTGGCGGCCCAGGCCGAGGAGACCAAGGAACCCGTGGAGGTGCTGCGCCAACGCCTGGCAGACCGCCTGTCCACGAAGGCCGAGGGCACGGCCACCGCCAAGCCGGCGACCAAGGCCGGCAAACCGACCAAAGCCGTAGCCGCCAAGCCGGTGCATTGGGGTTACACCGGCGATCTCGGACCGGAGCACTGGGCCGAGCTCACACCCGAGAACAAGCTCTGCGCCGTCGGCACGCGCCAGAGCCCCATCGACATCCGCGATGGGCTGTCCGTTGAACTGGAGAAGATCAGCTTCGACTACCGCACCAGCAGCTTCTCGGTGCAGGACAACGGCCACACCATCCAGGTCAATGTCGCTGCCGGCAACGGCCTGACCGTCATGGGCAGGCGCTATGAACTCGTGCAGTTCCACTTCCATCGCCCGAGTGAGGAACGCGTCAATGGCAAGCAGTCCGACATGGTGGCCCACCTGGTGCACAAGGATGCGCAAGGGCGTCTTGCCGTCGTCGCCGTGCTGCTGGAGCGTGGCCCCGACAACAAGCCCCAGCCGGTGATCCAGGCGGTCTGGGCCAATCTGCCGCTGGAAAAGGGAGAGGCCCTGGCGGCTCAGACGCAGATCGACCTGAACCAGCTGCTTCCGGCCGATCAGGGCTACTACACCTACATGGGCTCCCTGACGACGCCGCCCTGCAGCGAAGGCGTGCTGTGGATGGTGCTGCGCCAGCCCGTCGCCCTGACGGCCCAGCAGCTCGGCATCTTCGCCAAGCTCTACCCGATGAATGCGCGGCCGCTGCAGGCCGGTTCGGGGCGGCTCATCAAAGAGTCGCAGTAGCCCCTCGCCCAGTCTCGCGCCGCTGAACGCGGGCGAGTCTGGTCGGTCTTGCTGACCGCGCAGCCGGCAGAGCGGCTGCTCTTCGGCAGGCACGACAAGTCCACAGGACTTGACGTGTCCGGCCTCAGCCCCCGAGGGGACGGCGATGCTTGCCGGCTCGACCGGCAAGCACATCGCCATGGCGGGCCGGCTAGGGAGCGGCCCGGCGCTCGGCCCGAAAACGCGCTGTCTCAGGCTCCGCGTCTGCTTGTCTTGCGTGCGCCGGATAGCCAGTCGTGCAGCGTCGCGAACAGCTGCTCGGCGACGACCGGCTTGGCGACGTGGTCGTCCATGCCGGCATCCAGGCAGCGCTGGCGCTCGTCATCGAAGGCATTGGCTGTCATGGCGAGGATGGGCAGTTCGGCGCCTTGAGGCAGGCGGCGGATGGCGCGCGTTGCGTCCAGGCCATCCATGATGGGCATCTGCACGTCCATCAGCACCAGGGCGTAGTCACCGGCCTTGACCATGTCGACGGCCTGCTGCCCATCGGCGGCGACGTCCACCGCCAGGCCGGCACTGCCGATGAGAGCGACGGCCACCTCCTGGTTGACGGGGTTGTCCTCGGCCAGCAGGAGACGGCGCGGCTGGGCTCGTGCCAGTTCGGCAAGCCGTTCGCGCGCCGAATGCGGCCGTGGCGCCGCTACCGGCACCACCGGCGTCTGGCTGCCGGCCTCCACAGGCAGCGTGAACCAGAAGGTACTGCCGCGGTTCAGGACGCTGTCGACGCCGACATGGCCGCCCATCAGCTGGGCCAGGCGCCGGCAGATCGCCAGGCCCAGGCCGGTGCCGCCATAGCGCCGCGTCGTGGAACTGTCGGCCTGCTCGAAGTCGCGGAACAGCCGCGCCTGTGCGTCCGGGGCGATACCGATGCCGCTGTCCTGTACCTCGAAGCGCAATGCCAGCGCCGGGGCGGGCTGGGTCTCGTCGAGCCGCGCGGCCAGGCGCACGAAACCGCTGTCGGTGAACTTGACCGCATTGCCGGCGAAGTTCAGCAGCACCTCGGAGATGCGCTGCGGGTCGCCGATGAGCACGCGATTGCCCAGCTCCGGCGCAACGTCGGTCTCGACACGCAGCCGCTTGGCCGCGGCGGCCTGGGTCGTCATGTTGGCGATGTTGTCCAGCACCTCGCCGACGGTGAATGCGCGCTGCTCCAGCCTCACCTTGCCCGCCTCGATCTTGGAGAAATCCAGCACGTTGTTGATGACGCTGAGCAGGTGCTCGGCCGCATTGGCGACCTTCTGCAGGCGCTGTTGCTGTTCGGGCTCGATGGTATCGCTCTGCGCCAGATAGGTCAGCCCGATGATGGCGTTCATCGGCGTGCGGATCTCGTGGCTCATGTTGGCAAGGAAGGCGCTCTTGGCCAGGCTGGCGGCCTGGGCGGCCTGGGTGGCCTCCGCCAGCTCGGCGGTGCGCGCCTCGACGAGTTCCTCGAGGTGATGGCGGTAGCGCTCCAGCTCCAGCGCGTCGCGGCGCTGGCGCGAGATGTCAGTCAGGAAGCCGTGCCACAACACGCTGCCGTCGGCTTCGCGCTGGGCGATGGCATTGCCGTAGATCCAGCGCTCGCTGCCGTCGACCTGCGGCGTGCGGAACTCCTGCTGCCAGGGGCTCAGGTTGCGCGCCGAGGCCAGCAGACTCTCGCGCACGGCGGCGCGGTCGTCGGGGTGGATGCGCTCGAACCAGGGCGTCGCGCTGCGGCTCAGCTCGGCACTGCCGAGCAGGAAGTATTCGCGCACCGCCTCGCTGACATAGGCGAACGAGAACTCGCCGTTGACGGCCAGGCGCAGCTGGTAGACGACGCCGGGCACCGTCTCGGCCATGCCGCGCAGGCGTTCGATGAGATTGCGCTGGGCATCGAACTGCTGCTGCAGCGCGTCGCGCATGTGCTCGAGGTGGCCGCCGAGCAGACCGATCTCGTCCTGGCGCGTGTGCTCGAGCTTGGCGTTGAAGCGGCCCTCGGCGAGGTCGTTGGCGAAGTCGCCGAGCTCGCGCAGCGGGCGGAACAAACGCGAGTTCAAGAGCCACAACACCAGGGCCAGCGAGGCCAGCAACTGGCCGCCGACGGTCGCGCCGTAGAGCCAGCGCTGGCGCAGCACGGCCGTCGTGCTGAGGTGGTCGTCGATCTCGATCTGGATGTGGCCGATGCGTGTCGCGCCGCGCAGGATGTCGCGCTCGCCGGTCAGTGTCTGGCCCAGGCGGCGCTCGGGCAGGTGGTTCTCGATGAAGGGCAGGCCCTGGGAGGCGTCGCTGACGCTGACGCGCACGACCTCGGGGGACTTGACGATGGCCGAGACGACCTCGCGTGCGGCCACCGCGTCCAGGTTCCACAGCAGTTCGGGCAGGCTGCTGGCGAGCACGTCCAGCTTGGCGTCGAGGTCGCGCTGCAGCGCCTGCTCGGCGACCTTGGACTCGCGCAAGCCGATGAAGAGGCCGCCGACGATGAGGGCCGGCAGCAGCAGGCCGATGCTGGCGCCGAGAGCCAGCGCGGCAAAGAGCGAGGACGAAGGCTTGCGGCTCAAGATGAACTCATGGGTGCACCCTTGGCGCGATGCGCTGGCCCGCCAAGCGGGAGCTGAGCGCCTTCAGGCGGCCGGGCGGCTCTCATGCTGCCATGAGATTGGCGAGTCCAAAGCAAAACGCGCCACGACGCGTGGCCACGTGGCGCGTTTCGTGGTGCACGAGCGTCAGCCCTTGCCCAGCAGGGCGGGCTTGAGCGAAGAGTCGACGGGCTTGTCGCCCAGCCAGATCTTCAGGATGGCATTGTAGAAATTGACGTCCTTCATCGGCTCGCCGATCGGCTTGCCGTTCAGAGCCATGACGGTGCCGGTGTCCGGAATCCAGTCCACGGTGATGACGTCACCCTTCTTGCCCTGCGGGATGTTGACGAAGGCCTCGCCGAATTGGGCCAGCTGGTTGACGAACTTGGAGCGCTCGGCCTTGTCGGTGTTGGCCGTGATGCCGGCCATGAAGGCCTGGCCCAGGTCGTCACCGGTCACCTCGCGCAGCAGGCCGAGGCTGAAGCGGCGCGGGCCCTGGGTGTCCAGCACGCCGGCCGTCGTGTCCTTCTTCTCGGGCAGGTAAAGCACCAGGGCATAGACCTTGACCACGATGCGCACGCGCACACCGGCGCCGTTGACCTTCAAGTCCTTGCCGGCGACCTTGACGGTGTCGTCGAACTTGAGGCCGCCCACTTCGATGGCCTGCGCTGCGCTGCCCAGACTCAGGGCGAGGCTCAAGCCGGCAATCCATCGGATGGCGTAGTTCGTCTTCATGCAGTCTCCTGATCTTTTTGAGGATGGGGATGATCGCGCCTTCAGCGCGCCGCCTCGAGCTTGAAGAGGCTGACGACCTCCTCGAGGCCATGGGCCTGATCGCGCAGCGAGTCGGCGGCAGCGGCGGCTTCTTCCACCAGTGCGGCGTTCTGCTGCGTGCTCTTGTCCATGTCATGGATGGTATGCGTGACGCGCTCGATGCCGGAACTCTGCTCGGCGCTGGCATGGGTGATCTCGCCCATGATGTCGGTCATGCGTTGCACGCTGGCCACCACGCCCTGCATGGTGTTGCCGGCCTGGGCGACGAGCTGGCTGCCCTGGGCCACCTTCTCGACCGAATCGCTGATGAGCCGCTTGATCTCCTTGGCTGCGTCGGCGCTGCGGCCGGCCAGCGAGCGCACCTCGCCGGCCACCACTGCGAAGCCGCGGCCCTGCTCACCGGCGCGCGCGGCCTCCACAGCGGCGTTCAGCGCCAGGATGTTGGTCTGAAAGGCGATGCCGTCGATGACG
The DNA here is from genome assembly GCF_001425705.1 of Pelomonas sp. Root1217. GTDB lineage: Bacteria > Pseudomonadota > Gammaproteobacteria > Burkholderiales > Burkholderiaceae_C > Pelomonas. The sequence goes on from NZ_LMDC01000001.1 coordinate 1,318,633, forward strand.
CTGATGATGTCGACGATCTTCTTGCTCGAGGCGTCGATGCTGCCCATGGTCGTCACGACCTTCGCCACCACGGCGCCGCCTTCGCCGGCGACCTGCGAGGCGGCCTTGGCCAGCTGATTGGCCTGTTGGGCGTTCTGCGCGTTCTGCTGCACCGCGTCGGTCAGCGTCTTCATGGCCGACAGCGTCTGCTCCAGCGACGCCGCTTGCGCCTCGGTGCGCACCGACAGGTCCATGTTGCCGCTGGCAATCTCGCTGGACGCCGAGGCGATGGACTCAGTGCCCTCGCGGACGCGGCCAACGATGCCCTTGAGGCTCTCGTTCATGTCGTGCAGGGCCTGCAGCAGCTCGCCGGTCTCGTCGCGGCTGCGCACCTCGATTTCGCTGGTCAGGTTGCCCGAGGCCACCTTGCGTGCCACAGCGACCGCGCCGCGCAGCGGGTTGACGATGCCACGCGTGATCAGCACACCGGTCAGCACGCTGGCGGCGATGGCGGCCACGGCCAGGCCGAGGAGCAGCAGGGCTGTCTTGTTGGCCACGCGGTTGGACTTCTCGCCGGCCGCATCCATGCCGGCGTTGCGAGCCTCGACCAGCTTCTCCAGCGCGGTCATGTACTTGATCTGGGCGGCGCGCACCGAGAACTGGAACTTCAGCGGCGCGCCTTCGGTATCGCCGGAAGCCACCGTTTTCACAAAGGAGGCCTGAGCCGGCAGGAACTTGGCACGCGCTTCCTTGACCGCCTTGAGCTGCTCCTGGCTGGCTTCGTCGGTCAGCAGCGGCTCCAGCTCCGCCATGGTCTTTTCATGCGCGGCCATCTGTGTGGCGACCGTGTCGAGTTCCTTCTTGATCTGCTCCTCGCCGCTCATGATCAACGTCGTCATCATGCTGCGCACAGCGTCGCCCAACTCACCCTTGGCCTTGTTGGCCAGGGCCACGGCCTTGTAGTCGGTGCTGAGCAACTGGCTGATCTCGCTGTTCAGCGTCTGGATGCCGAAGTAACCCAGCAACGTGATGGCGATCAGGCAGGCGGTGACGACGGTGAAGCCGGCAAAAAGGCGTTGTCCGATACGCATATGGGACAAGAAATTCATTGGGGGCCGCCTCGGTTTTGATATTTCGTGGGAGCCCCCGGTTTTAGTTCTTGGCTGAAGGGGCTGAAACAGCATGAAATTTCAGCAGAAATCACCGGGGTGAGTGCATTCTGAGCGGTCAGCCGGCGAGGCTTGCCGTGATTTGTGCGGCAAAACCCTGTCAGACATAGCTCGGGAAGGTGGCCCTGAGCGTGCGATTCAACCGGGGGCAAACGCCACACCGAAACGCCCATTACTTCAAGCAGCACTTCTCAATATCTTGGCAAGTCCTTATTTATCAACAAGATTTTTTATCAGTGCTGTATAAATTAACAGCTATTGCTAAGTACTTGATTTCATTGAAAAAACTCGTGCCGAACCTTGACCGGCAGGGGTCTGACCCTTAAAGTGGGAGGAAGTGTCGTTTCGTGGTGAAAAGTGTCGGAAATCGTCTTTCAGGGTGCCTCCAACTTGGCCTTAGATGCCAAGGGCCGCCTGAGTGTGCCCAGCCGACACCGGGAGGTGCTGCAGTTGATCTGCCAGGGCCGCCTGACCGTCACCAAGCACCCGGATGGCTGCCTGATGCTGTTTCCGCGCCCGACCTGGGAGCTGTTCCGTGACAAGGTCGCCGCCCTGCCGATGTCGGCCTCAGGCTGGAAGCGTGTTTTCCTCGGTAACGCGATGGATGTCGACATCGATTCGGCGTCGCGCGTGCTGGTCTCGCCCGAGCTGCGCAAGAGCGCCGGGCTGAAGAACGACGTGATGCTGCTGGGCATGGGCAGCCACTTCGAGCTCTGGGATGCCGAAGCCCATGCCGCCCACGAGGCCGAGGTGATGGCCGGCCCGCTGCCCGACGCGCTCAAGGACTTCAGCTTCTGATGGGCGCCGAAATGAACGAGAGCGCCCAGTTCAGCCATACCACCGTGCTGCTGAACGAGGCGGTCGACGGCGTGCTCTCGCGCCCCGACGGCGTCTACGTGGACGGCACTTTCGGCCGCGGCGGCCATTCGCGCGCGCTGCTGGCCCGGCTGGCCCCGGAAGGCCGCCTCATTGCCATCGACCGCGACCCCGAGGCGATTGCCGCCGCGGCCGCCATCACCGACCCGCGCTTCTCCATCGTCCACAGCGCGTTTGCCGACATGGCCGATCAACTGGCAGCACTGGGCGTTCATCAGGTGGATGGTGTGCTGCTGGACCTGGGTGTGTCCAGCCCGCAGATCGACAACCCTGAGCGAGGCTTCAGCTTTCGCTTCAACGGCCCCCTGGACATGCGCATGGACACGACGCGCGGCCAGAGCGCAGCGGACTTCCTGGCCCGCGCTGACGAACGCGACATTGCAAGAGTGATTCGAGACTATGGCGAAGAACGGTTTGCTTCACAGATTGCAAAGGCGGTTGTTGCTGGCCGGGAAGCCGGCACGCCGCTCACGCGCACCGACGAGCTGCGCGAACTCGTGGCTCGCGCGGTCAAGACCCGCGAGCCCGGCCAAGACCCGGCGACCCGCACCTTTCAAGCCCTTCGGATTCATGTCAATGGCGAGCTTGAGGAGCTTGAGCAGGGCCTGAACGCCGCGCTGCGCCTGCTGGCACCGGGTGGGCGCCTTTCCGTCATCAGCTTCCATTCGCTGGAGGACCGGCGCGTCAAGACCTTCATCGCCGAGCGCAGCAAGGCCGTGTTCGACCGCCGCGCGCCGTTCGCCGAAGCCGCGCCGCTGATCCTGAATGCGCTGGGCCGCATCAAGCCCAGCGAGGCCGAAGTCGCCGCCAACCCGCGCGCGCGCTCGGCCGTGTTGCGTGTTGCGGAGCGCACCGACGCGCCGCTGCCGCCGGTCACGTCCAGGCGCTGACATGGCCAAGCTCAACTTCATCCTCATCCTGGCCGTGCTGGCCAGCGGCGTCGTCCTCGTGCATAGCGCCTACGAGTCGCGCCGCCTGTTCGCCGAGCGCGACAAGGCCAAGGCCGAAGGCCAGCGCCTGGCTGCCGATGCCGAACGCCTGGCCGCCGAGCGCCATGCGCAGGCGACCAACTTGCGCGTCGAGCAGGTCGCGCGCGAACGCCTGAGCATGCGCGTCATCAGCCCGGCCGTGGTCGCCTCGGGAGTAGGCCAATGAGCGCCGCGCCGGGCCGCCCCAAGCAAGCTCGCCGAAGGGTGCACCAATGACCAAGGCGCCCAAGTCCGGCGCCCGGGCCCTCGGTTCGGGCAAAGGCGTCAGCTATTCCACGAGCCCGCTGCTGGCCTCCAAGACGCCGCCGTGGCGCTCGCGCTTTCTGGTGGCCCTGGTCGGCCTGGCCTTCCTCGGCTTGCTGGCGCGCGCTGTCTACGTGCAGGTGCTGAACACCGACTTCTTCCAGAAACAGGGCGAGGCTCGCTACGCGCACACGTTGGAGCTGCCGGCCAGCCGCGGCCGCATCAATGACCGAACCGGCCAGGTGTTGGCCGCGAGCGTCGCCGTGCCGTCGATCTGGGCCATCCCCAAGGAAGTCGACGCCGACGCTGACAAGCGCCGCGCTTTGGCCAAGGCCCTGGGCCTGTCCAACAAGGAACTGGACGCCAAACTCAATCCCGAGACCCGCTTCGTCTGGCTCAAGCGCCTGGCCGACGATGAGACCGCCGCACGCGTGAAGGCCATCGGCTTGAAGGGCGTGTTCCAGGACCGCGAGTACCGCCGCAAATATCCCGAGGGCGAGGCGGCGGCGCACGTTGTCGGCTTCACCAACGTCGAGGATCGCGGCCAGGAGGGCATCGAGCTGGCCTTCCAGAAGGAGTTGCAGGGGCGCGACGGCTCGCGTTCGGTCGTGCGCGACCGCCTGGGCCGCGTCGTCGAGGACATCGGCGACGTCGTGCCTGCCGCCAATGGCCATGACGTCGATCTGTCCGTCGACTCCAAGGTGCAGTTCTTCGCCTACCAGCGTATCCGCGACGCAGTGGCCGAGAACAAGGCCAAGGCCGGCTCCGTCGTCGTGCTGGACGCGCAGACCGGCGAGGTGCTGGCCCTGGCGAACTTCCCGAGCTATGACCCCGGCAACCGCCAGAATCTCTCGGGCGAACAGCTGCGCAACCGCGCGCTGACCGACGTCTTCGAGCCCGGCTCGACGATGAAGCCCTTCATTGCCGGCCTGTCGATGGAGACCGGCCGCACGACGCCAGACAGCCTCGTCGACACCGGCAACGGCAAATACGCCTTCCAGGGTGCCGTCATCAGCGATACCAAGCCGCATGGCGTGATCCCGGTGCGCGAGGTCATCAAGTTCTCCAGCAACATCGGCGCCACCAAGCTTGCGATGCAGATGCAGCCGCGCGAGATGCATGAGATGTTCACGGCCATCGGCCTGGGCCAGCGGCCGCAGATCAGCTTTCCCGGCGCGGTGACCGGCAAGCTGCGGCCGTACAAGACCTGGCGGCCCATCGAGCAGGCGACGATGAGCTATGGCTACGGCCTGTCGGCGTCGCTGTTCCAGCTGGCGCGGGCCTACACGGTGTTCGCGCGCGACGGCGAGATCGTCCCGGTCAGCATGCTGCGTCAGCCGCACGACCATCCGGTCGCCGGCATCCGCGTGTTCTCGCCCAAGGTCACCCAGGACCTGCGCCTGATGCTGCAGGCCGCCGCCGGCCCGGGCGGCACGGCGCCCGAGGCCCAGGTGCCGGGCTACAGCATCGGCGGCAAGAGTGGCACGGCCCACAAGCAGGAGGGCCGCGGCTACGCCAGCCACAAATATCGCTCCTGGTTCGTTGGCATCGCCCCCATCAGCAAGCCTCGCATCGTCGTCGCTGTCATGGTCGACGAGCCGACCGCTGGCGTTTACTACGGCGGCAAGGTCGCCGGCCCGGTGTTCAGTCAGGTCACCGCCCAGACGCTTCGCTTACTGGGCGTGCCGCCCGACCTGGACGTGAAGAGCCAGATCGTTGCCAACCAGAAGGCTGTGGCCACGGAAGAAAGCTTCTGAACATGCTCACCCGCCTTAAATCCCCCGATGCCGCCGCTCGCTGGCTGTCTGAATGGTGCACCGGCACACTGCGCACCGACAGCCGCCAGGTCCGACCCGGCGACGCCTTCATCGCCTGGCCCGGCTATGCCCGCGACGGCCGCGAATTCGTCGCAGCGGCGTTGGAAGCCGGCGCCTCCACTTGCCTGGTTGAAGAGGCCGATGTCGAGCGCTTCGGTTTTGTCGATGCGCGCGTGGCTTCGCTGCCTGGCCTGAAGGCCCGTACCGGCGAGATCGCCGCCACCTTCTTCGGCAAGCCGACCGACACGCTGGACGTCATCGCCGTCACCGGCACCAATGGCAAGACTTCATCCGCCTGGTGGATCGCCCAGGCTTCGGCCCAGCTCGGCAAGCGCTGCGGCGTCGTCGGCACACTGGGCATCGGCGAGCCGCCCAAGCTCGACTACAACGGCCTGACCACGCCCGACCCCGTGCTGCTGCAGGCGGCCTTCGCTCGCATGCGCGACGAGGCCTTCTCGGGCTGCGCCATCGAAGCCAGCAGCATCGGCATCGTGGAGGGTCGTCTGGCCGGCACCGGCGTGCGGGTCGGGGTGTTCACCAACTTCACGCAGGACCATCTCGACTACCACCGCACGATGGATGCCTACTGGGCGGCCAAGCGTGCGTTGTTCGCATTCCCCGGTTTGCGCGCCGCAGTCATCAATCTCGATGATCCGCAAGGCGAGGCCCTCGCCGCCGAGTTGGTCGCCCTTGATGTCTGGACCACCGGCGTCGCACGCCGCGACGCGCGGCTGACGGCCCGTGGCCTTCACTACACCGGCGAGGGCCTGGCCTTCACGCTGCACGAGGGCGAGGAAGCCCTGCCGGTACAGACGGGCCTGATCGGCGACTACAACGCGGCCAACCTGCTCGGTGTGGCCGGCGCCTTGCGTGCCCAAGGTGCCGCCCTGGCCGACGTGGCGCGCGTGCTGGGCCGCGTGACGCCGGTGCCGGGCCGCATGCAGCGCGTCGGCAATGGCCGGGAGCTGCCCCAGGTGGTTGTCGACTACGCGCACACACCAGACGCATTGGACAAGGCGCTGTCCGCCCTGCAGGGACTCGCCCAGGCGCGTGGCGGCGAATTGGTCTGCGTGTTCGGCTGTGGCGGTGACCGCGACCGCGGCAAGCGGCCGCAGATGGGCGCCATCGCCGCCCGGTTGTCGGGTCGCGTCGTCATCACCACCGACAACCCGCGCACCGAAGCGCCGGCCCAGATCCTGGCCGACATCGCCGTTGCCGCGCCCGATGCCATCGTCGTCGAGGCTCGCGAGGAAGCGATCCGCGCCGCGGTGATGAACGCCGGCTCGCGCGACATCGTGCTCATCGCGGGCAAGGGCCACGAGGACTATCAGGAAGTGAACGGCGTGCGCCGGCCCTTCTCGGATGTTGGCGAAGCGCGCGCGGCGTTGCTGGAAAGGGCGGGTCTGTGAACCTGTTTTTGACGCTGTCCGAGGCTCAGGCGCTGCTGCCGGGATCGACGCTGGTCGGCGACGGCGCGACCGGCTTTGCCCGCGTGCATAGCGACACGCGCACGCTGCGGACGGGCGACCTCTTCGTCGCACTGCGTGGTGAACGCTTCGACGCCAACGACTTTCTCAGCGAAGCCAAGGCCTCGGGCGCCGTTGCGGCGCTGGCCGAGCGTGGGCTTGCCGAAGCCGGTCTGCCAGGCCTGCTTGTGCCTGATGCGAAGGCGGCACTGGGTCAGCTCGCCGCCGCGTGGCGTCGCCAGCAACAGCTGCCCGTCATTGCTGTCACGGGCAGCAACGGCAAGACGACGACGACGCAGATGATTGCAAGCATCCTGCGCGCCTGGGTGGGCGAAGCGGCGCTCGCGACCGAAGGCAACTACAACAATGACATCGGCGTGCCGCTGACGCTCTTGCGCCTGCGCCATGACGACGAGACCAGCCACCGCGCGGCGGTTGTTGAATTGGGCATGAACCACCCCGGCGAGATCGCACCGCTGGCGGCGATGACGCAGCCCACCGTGGCCCTGGTCAACAACGCGCAGCGTGAGCACCAGGAGTTCATGGCGACCGTCGAGGCCGTGGCGCGCGAGAACGGCGCAGTCATCGAGGCGCTGGCCGCCAGCGGCTGCGCCGTCTTCCCGGCCGAGGACGCCTGCGCGCCGATCTGGCTGGAACTGGCCGGTTCGCGCCCGCACCTGAGCTTTGCGCTTCGCGGTAAGGCTGACGTGACGGGCGATGCAGCCTGGATCGGCACGCACTGGGCGCTGGAGCTGCACACGCCCGCCGGCACCGCGCCGGTCGCCCTGCATATGGCTGGCGAGCACAACGTGCGCAACGCGCTGGCGGCGGCGGCCTGCGCGCTGGCCGCCGGTGCGCCGCTGTCCGCAATAGCGCAGGGCCTGGAAGTCTTCCGCGCCGTCAAGGGCCGCTCGGAACTGAAGACCGATGCGCGCGGCCGCACGCTGATTGACGACAGCTACAACGCCAATCCCGACAGCGTGCGCGCCGCCATCGACGTGCTGGCCGGCATGCCGGGCGAGGGCTGGCTGATCCTCGGCGACATGGGCGAGGTGGGCAACGACGGCCCAGCCTTCCACCGCGAAGTGGGTGCCTATGCCGCCGAGCGCGGCATCGCCCACTTCTGGACGGCCGGCAGCGCCGCCCGCGACGCCGCAGCGGCTTATGGCCCGGGGGCCCGCGCCTTCGACAACGCGGCTGCCCTCATCGCGGCCCTCAATGCGCAACCCAGCGTGGCCCAGACCCTGGTCAAGGGCTCGCGCTTCATGAAGATGGAACAAGTGGTCGCCGCACTGCAAACCACGACTGGAGACCCGCATGTTGCTTAGCCTCGCCCAGTGGCTGCAGGGCCTCTATCCTGACCTGGGTTTCCTGCGCCTGTTCCAGTACATCACGTTCCGTGCCGTGATGGCCGCGATGACGGCGCTGCTGATCGGCCTGGCCTTCGGCCCCTGGGTCATCCGCCGCCTCACCGAGATGAAGATCGGCCAGCCGGTGCGTGCCTATGGCGTGCAGGCGCACCTGGCCAAGACCGGTACACCAACGATGGGCGGCGTGCTTGTGCTCATCGGCATCGGCGTTTCGACGCTGCTGTGGTTCGACTGGAGCAACCGCTTCGTCTGGGTCGTCATGCTGGTCACCATGGGCTTCGGTGCCGTGGGCTGGGTGGATGACTGGCGCAAGGTCGTCGACAAGAACCCGGAGGGTATGCGCAGCCGCGAGAAGTTTTTCTGGCAATCGCTGATCGGCCTGGTCGCCGCGCTGTACCTGGCCTTCAGCGTGTCGGAGACGAGCTTCCTGGGCGTCGTGCAGCTGTTCTTCCGTTGGGTCTCCAGCGGCTTCTCCACGGAGCTGCCGCCCAAGGCCGACCTGCTGATCCCCTTCTTCAAGACCATCAGCATGCCGCTGGGCGTCTGGGGCTTCGTGGCGCTGGCCTATTTCGTCATCGTCGGCACCAGCAACGCGGTCAACTTCACCGACGGCCTGGACGGCCTGGCCATCATGCCGGTCGTGATGGTCGGCTCGGCGCTGGGCCTGTTCGCCTACCTGACCGGCTCGTCGGTGTTCTCCAAATACCTGCTGCTGCCCTACATCCCGGGCTCCGGCGAGTTGCTGATCTTCTGCGCGGCGATGGCCGGCGCGGGCCTGGCCTTCCTGTGGTTCAACGCCCACCCGGCGCAGGTGTTCATGGGCGACGTCGGCGCGCTGGCGCTCGGCGGTGGCCTCGGGACGCTGGCCGTCATCACGCGCCAGGAAATCCTGCTCGGCATCATGGGCGGCATCTTCGTCGCCGAAGTGCTGAGCGTGATGCTGCAAGTGAGCTGGTTCAAGTTTACGAAGAAGAAGTTCGGCGAGGGCCGGCGCATCTTCAAGATGGCGCCGCTGCACCACCATTTCGAGAAGAGCGGCTGGAACGAGACGCAAGTCGTCATCCGCTTCTGGATCATCACGATGCTGCTGTGCCTGGTCGGCTTGGCTAGCCTGAAACTGCGGTGAGCGCATGAAGCTGGACCTGCCGCAACTCGTCGATCAGCGCGTGCTCGTGCTGGGCTTGGGTGATTCCGGCCTGGCCATGGCGCGCTGGTGCGCGAGCTTCGGCGCCAATGTGACGGTGTGGGACTCGCGAGCCCAGCCGCCCCAGCTCGGAGCGCTGGGCGAGACGGCGGCCTTCATCACCGGCGAGCTGACGGCCGAGGTCGTGAGCAGCTTCAACGCGGTGCTCAAGAGCCCAGGCCTGTCACCGCTGGATGTGCGCTTGGCGGCTGTCTACGCCCACGGTCCCGCCGTGCGCGGCGAGTTGGATCTGTTCGCCGACGCGCTGGCTGCGTTGAAGGCCCAGCATGGCTACGCGCCCGCCGTGCTCGCCATCACCGGCACCAACGGCAAGACGACGACGACCTGCATGACCGGCCTGCTCGTCGAGCGCGCAGGCAAGCGAGTCGCAATCGCCGGCAATATTGGCCCGACGCTGCTGGACACGCTGACCGGGGCGCTGGCCAAGGAGCCCGATCCGGCACCGATCGAAACGCCGGCCGAAGCCATCGCCGAGGCGATCGAGGATGCGCCCGTCGAGGGGGAAGCGATCGAAGAGGCTGGAGTGCTGCCTGACGAGGACACGCCGCTGCCGATTGACCCGCCGCCGCCGCGCGGCCCGGTCTTTGAGACTCTGCCCGAAGTCTGGGTGCTGGAGCTGTCCAGCTTCCAGCTTGACGGCGTGTCCAACTTCGAACCCACGGCCGGCGCCGTGCTGAACCTGACCCAGGACCACCTCGACTGGCATGGCGACATGGCCGCCTACGGCCGTGCCAAGGCGTGCATCTTCGGCCGCGAGGCCGTCATCGTCGTCAACCGCGACGACGCCGACGTCGAAGGACTGGTGCCTGCGCCTGTCTTCGTCAAGGGCAGCCGTGGCAAGGCCGGCCGCACGGTGTCGCGCCAGGTCGTTCGCTTCGGCCTGAACCCGCCCAGGGCCGCCGGCGATTTCGGCCTCGTGGACGAAGGCGGCCTGACCTGGCTGGTGCGTGCCCTGGAGCTGGACCCGACGATCAAGCGCAAGAAGAGCGACGAGGCGGAGCCCCTGATCATCCAGCGCCTGATGCCGGCCGACGCGCTGCGCGTGCGCGGCCGCCACAACGCCGCCAACGCGCTGGCCGCACTGGCCCTCGCGACGGCAGCCGGCTGCGAGCTGGCCCCCATGCTGCATGGCCTGCGTGAATACCGTGGCGAGCCGCATCGCGTCGAGCCCGTGGGCAGCATCGACGGCATCGAGTTCTTTGACGATTCCAAGGGCACGAATGTCGGCGCCACGGTTGCCGCCATCTCCGGCCTGGGCGCCGACCGCGCGCCGGCCAAGCTGGTGCTCATCCTTGGCGGCGACGGCAAGGGTCAGGACTTCGCACCGCTGGCCGACGGCGTCACCCGCCATGCCCGCGCCGCAGCGCTGATCGGCCGCGACGCGCCACAGATCGAAGCGGCGCTGGCCTGCACGGGTGTGCCCATGCAGCGCCACGACACACTCGAAGCGGCGACGACCTGGTGCCTGAGCCAGGCGCAATCCGGTGACAGCGTGCTGCTGTCTCCCGCCTGCGCCAGCCTGGACATGTTCCGCAACTACGCCCATCGCGCCGAGGTCTTTGTCGCCACGGTGCAGCAGCTCGCCGACGAGCGGGGGGTGGCTCTGTGAACGCCGTGCTGGGTGGGTTCACTGCCAGGCTGCAATCGCTGTGGAAGAAGGGCGACGCCGAGGACGCCAGCGTGCCGGTGCGCGACTGGGTGTCTACCTCGGCGGGGCGACCGACGCAGCTGCAGGGCTTCGACATCACGATGGTTTGGGTCGTGCTGGCGCTGATGGCCTTTGGCCTCTTGATGGTCTATTCAGCCTCCATCGCGTTGCCCGACAACCCGCGCTTCGCCAAATACCTGCCGACGCATTTCCTGACGCGCCACATGGTCGCCATCGGTTTCGCGCTGGTCGCCGGCCTGGTCACCGTGCAGATCCCTGTTGCGATCTGGGAGCGCTGGGCGCCCTGGGTCTTCGTCGTGGCGCTGGTGTTGCTGGTCGCCGTGCTGATCCCTGGCATCGGCAAGGTCGTCTACGGCGCGCGCCGGTGGATCCCACTGGGGGTCATGAACTTTCAGCCGTCGGAGCTCGCCAAGTTCGGCATCGCGCTGTACGCGGCCAACTACATGATGCGCAAGATGGACGCCCGGGAGAACTTCTTCCAGGCCGTCACGCCGATTGCGATTGCGCTGGCCTTCATCGGCCTGTTGCTGCTGGCCGAACCGGACATGGGCGCCTTCATGGTCATCGCAGCGATCGCGATGGGCATCCTGTTCCTGGGCGGTGTCAACGGCCGCATGTTCCTGCTGATCACGCTGGTGCTGGTCGGCGCCTTCGTGCTGATGATCAGCTTCAGCGAGTTCCGCCGCGAGCGCATCTTTGCTTACCTCAGCCCCTGGGACGAGAAATACGCGCAAGGCAAGGCCTACCAGCTGACGCACAGCCTGATTGCCTTCGGCCGCGGCGAGTGGCTGGGCCAGGGCCTGGGCAGCAGTGTCGAGAAGCTGCACTACCTGCCCGAGGCGCACACCGACTTCCTGCTTGCCGTCATCGGCGAGGAGCTGGGCTTTGCCGGCGTGGCCGTTGTCATCCTGGCCTTCTTCTGGCTGACCCGGCGCTGCTTCCTGATCGGCCGCCAGGCCATCGCGCTGGACCGGGTGTTCGCGGGTCTCTACGCCCAGGGCATCGGCATCTGGATGGGCGGGCAGGCCTTCATCAACATGGGCGTCAACCTCGGCGCGCTGCCGACCAAGGGGCTGACGCTGCCGCTGCTGAGCTTTGGCGGGTCGGCGATTCTGATGAACTGCGTGGCGCTGGCCGTTGTCTTGAGGATTGATCTCGAGAACCGGCAAATGATGCGGGGAGGCCGGTCATGAGCCGTGAAGGCCGTGGTGCATGGCGGGCCGAGCGCTGGGCCGCTCCCGAGCCGGTCGGCATCCCCTCGGGGGATCGGCCAACGTACCCGTTGGACGAGGGGCTCCAATGAGTGAGCGCCACCTCGTCGTGATGGCGGCCGGCACAGGCGGCCACATCATTCCCGGCCTGGCAGTTGCGGAGGAAATGCAGCGCCGCGGCTGGACCGTGTCGTGGATCGGCACGCCGACCGGCATGGAGAACCGCCTGGTGCCGGCACGCGGCATCGAGCTGGATGCGCTGCCTTTCGCCGGCCTGCGCGGCAAGGGAATCAAGCATGCGCTGCGTGGCATCGTCGGGTTCTTCAAGTCGCTGAGCCTGGCCCGTCGCGTCTATGCGCAGCGCCGTGCGACGGCTGTGCTCGGCATGGGTGGCTATGTCTGCTTGCCCGGCGGCCTGACGGCGGCCTTCACCGGCCGGCCGCTGATGCTGGTCAATGCCGACGCGGCGATGCTGAAGAGCAACCTCGCGTTGAAACCTTTTGCGCGCCGGATTGCGTTCGGCTTCGACGGTGCCGCGGCGGCTTCGACGTCGGGCGCCATCGTCAGCGGCAATCCGGTGCGCGCCGAGATCGAGGCTTTGCCGGCGCCGGCCGAGCGCATGGCCGAGCGTTCGGGCCCGCTGCATGTGCTGGTGCTGGGCGGTTCGCTGGGCGCACGCGCGCTGAACGAGGCCGTGCCGCAGGCGCTCGCGCTTTGGCCGCAAGAGCAGCGGCCGCTGGTGCTGCACCAGTCGGGGCAGGACCATCTCGGCGCCGTCTGGCAGGTCTACGCCGACGCCGGCCTGTCGGCGGAGGTGCGCCCCTTCATCGACGACATGGCCGCGGCGCTCGCCTGGGCCGATGTCGTCGTCTGCCGCGCCGGCGCCATCACCGTCAGCGAGCTCTGCGCGGCCGGCTGCGCCGCGGTGCTGGTGCCGCTGGTGGTCAGCACCACGTCGCACCAGCGCGACAACGCCGTCTTCATGGCGCAACACGGCGCTGCCATCCACCTGCCGCAGGGCGAATTGACGCCGGCAAAGCTGCACGAACTGCTCAGCGGCATGGACCGCGGCGCCCTGCTCGCAATGGGCGAGAAGGCGCGCTCGCTGGCCCGTCCTCGCGCGGCCGCCCGTGTGGCCGACGAAATTGAGGGAATGCTGAAATGAGCGTGAAGGCCGTAGTGCATGGCGGGCCGAGTGCCGGGCCGCTCCCAAGCCGGCCCGCATCCCCGCGGGGGATCGGCCGACGTACGCGTCGGACGAGGGGCTGACATGAAGCACGCGGTTCAACGGTTGCACTTTGTCGGCATCGGCGGCGCGGGCATGAGCGGCATTGCCGAGATCCTGCACAACCTCGGCTTCACGGTCAGCGGCTCGGACGCCGTCGAAAGCGCGACGACCGAGCGCCTGCGCGCTCTGGGCCTGCGTGTCGAGATCGGCCACGCGGCACCGAACATCGGCGATGCGCAGGCGCTGGTCACGAGCACCGCCGTGGCTGCTGACAACCCCGAGGTACAGGCGGCCCGCGGCCGCCAGGTGCCGGTCGTACCGCGCGCCGTCATGCTGGCCGAGCTGATGCGGTTGCGCCGCGGCATCGCTATCGCCGGCACGCACGGCAAGACGACGACGACATCCCTGGTCACGGCCATCCTCGTCGAAGCCGGCCTGGACCCGACCTTCGTCATCGGCGGCAAGCTCAACGCCGCCGGTGCCAACTCGCGCCTGGGCAAGGGCGAGTTCATCGTCGTCGAGGCCGATGAAAGCGATGCCTCCTTCCTGAAGCTGAGCCCCGTGCTGTCCGTCGTCACCAACATCGACGAGGACCACATGGACACCTATGGCCATTCGGTTGAGAAGCTGCACGCGGCTTTTGTCGAGTTCCTGCATCGCATGCCCTTCTACGGCGCGGCGGTGGTCTGCGCCGACGATCCCGGCGTGCAGGCCATCCTCGGCCGCATCGAGCGGCCCGTCGTCAGTTACGGCCTGTCCGCCGGCGTCAGCGTGCGTGCCATCAACGTGGAAGCGCTGGCCGGCGCGCAGATGCGTTTCAGTTGCCAACGTGAAGGCGCGCCTGACCTGGACGTGCTGCTCAACCTGGCCGGCGAACACAACGTGCGCAATGCCTTGGCGGCCATTGCCATCGCGATGGAACTGGACTGCCCGGACGAGGCCATCCAGAGGGCGCTGAAGAATTTCTCCGGCGTCGGCCGCCGCTTCGAGAAGCATGGCGAATGGCCGGCGGCCGATGGTGGCCGTTTCGAGCTGATCGACGACTACGGCCACCACCCGGTCGAGATGGCCGCCGTGCTGGCCGCCGCGCGCGGCGCCTATCCAGGCCGCCGCCTGGTGCTGGCCTTCCAGCCGCATCGCTACACGCGCACGCGGGACTGTTTTGCCGACTTTGTGCGAGTGATGGGCGGCGCTGACGTCGTGCTGCTGACCGAGGTCTATTCGGCGGGGGAGTCGCCTATCGAGGGTGCGACCGGTACGGCGCTGGCGCAGGCCGTCGGCACGCCGAACTTCGTGGCCGGTGTGGCCGACATGCCTGCGGCGCTGGCCCAGTTGACCCGCGATGGCGACGTCGTCATCGGTATGGGCGCGGGCTCGATGAGCAGCCTGCCGAGTCGCGTCGCGGCGCATTTCCAAGGAGGCGCAGCATGAAGTCGCCTGTTGATCTGAACATCGATGCCAAGGCGCTCGGCAAGGTCGCCGTGCTTTTTGGCGGTCACAGCGCGGAGCGGCCGGTGTCGCTGATGAGCGGCAGCGGTGTCCTCGCCGCGCTGCAATCCATCGGCGTCGACGCCCACGCCTTCGATCCCGCCGAGCGTCCGCTGCACGCGCTGAAGGATGACGGCTTTGCGCGCGCCTTCATTGCGCTGCACGGCCGTGGTGGCGAGGACGGCACGATCCAGGGCGCCCTGGAATGGCTGGGCATTCCCTACACCGGCTCCGGCGTGACCGCCTCCGGCGTGGCGATGGACAAGACCATGACCAAGCGGCTGTGGACCAACGAGGGCCTGCCGACGCCGCAATACCTCGCCTTGTCCCGCGCTGAATTGACTCGCGAGCGTATCCGTACGATTCCCGACACGCTCGGCCTGCCCGTCGTCGTGAAGCCGCCGCACGAGGGTTCGAGCATCGGCATCACCAAGGCCGCCGGCTATTCCGACATGCAGGGCGCTGTCGAGTTGGCGCTGGGCTTTGACGATGAGCTGCTGTTCGAGCAGTGCATCGAAGGCCCCGAGCTGACCTGTGCCGTACTGGGGGAGGGTGATTCGGCCGTCGCGCTTCCTGTCATCGAGATCCGCGCCGAGGCTGGCAATTACGACTTCGCAAACAAGTACGAGACCGACACGACGCAGTACCTGTTCGGCTCGCTGCCCGCCGCACTCGAGGCCGAGATCGGTCGCCTCGTGCTGCATGCCTATCGCCTGCTCGGCTGCCGCGGCTGGGGCCGTGCCGACCTGATGCTGCGCAAGTCCGACATGAAGCCCTTCCTGCTGGAGATGAACACCAGCCCCGGAATGACGTCGCACTCCCTGGTGCCCAAGGCCGCGCAGGCCGTGGGCGTGGACTACCCGCATCTGTGCCTGTGGTTGCTTGCCCAGGCCCGGCTGGATCGCCTGATCACGTGAACGCTGCCGCCGCCACCGCCGCGCTGCCGTCCGATATCCGCCTGATGAATGCGGTGTCGGCGCTGCTCGTGGCTGCGTTGGTGGCCACGGCCGCGTGGGGCGTGCTGCGCTGGATGGTGCGCCTGCCAACGTTCAACTTCCGCGCCATTCAGATTGAAGGCGATGTCAGCCGCAACAGCGTGGCCTCGTTGCGCGCCAATGCGCTGCCGCGCCTGCACGGCTCCTTCCTCAGCATGAACCTGAAGGACGGTCGCGCCGCCTTCGAAGCCGTGCCCTGGGTCAGGCATGCGCAACTGACGCGCATCTGGCCGATGCGACTCAAGGTCAATCTCGAAGAGCACCGCGCCGCCGCCTACTGGGAGGCGCGCACCGACGGTGCCGACTCGGCCACCGAAGCCAGCGCGGAACGCGCCCTGGTCAACAGCTTCGGCGAAGTCTTCCAGGCCAATCTCGGCGACGTCGAGGACGAAACCCTGCCGGTACTCGCCGGCCCGGCGCGGACCGCCGGCGCGATGCTGCAGATGTGGCGGGCGCTGTCGCCAGCCGCTGAAAAACTCGGCGAGGGCGTCGACCGCCTGGACCTCTCAGGCCGCGGCTCCTGGCGCGCGACGCTGGGCAGCGGCGCCGTCATCGAACTGGGCCGCGGCAGCGAGACGGATGTCGTCGAGCGCTTCAGCCGTTTTGCCCAATCCATCACGCAGGTCACGGCAACCTACCGCAGCCCGCTGCTGTCCGCCGACCTGCGCCACGCCGACGGCTACGCGGTCAAGCTGCGCGGCGTGACGACGAACACCCCGGGTAAACCCGTAAATAGAAAACGTTGAGGACGGACATGGCCAAGGAATACAAGGATTTGGTCGTCGGGCTGGATATTGGGACCGCCAAGATCATGGCCGTCGTGGCCGAGGTTTTGCCGGGGGGGGATTTGCGCATTGCCGGCCTCGGGGTGGCGCCGTCACATGGCTTGAAGCGCGGCGTCGTCGTCAATATCGACGCCACCGTCCAGTCCATTCAGCAGGCCTTGAAAGAGGCCGAAATGATGGCCGACTGCAAAATCTCCCGGGTTTACACGGGCATCACCGGCAGTCATATCCGCGGCCAGAACTCCACCGGCATGGTCATCGTGCGCGACAAGGAAGTCACGCCGGTCGATGTGACTCGCGTCGTCGAAACCGCCAAGGCCATCAATATTCCCAACGATCAGCGCCTGTTGCTGGTCGAGCCGCAGGAATTCGTCATCGACGGCCATGAGGTGAAGGAGCCCATCGGCATGAGCGGCGGGCGGCTGGAGGTCAAGGTCCATATCGTGACCGGCGCGCAGAGCGCGGCCGAAAACATCGTCAAATGCGTGCGCCGCTGCGGTTTGGAGGTCGATCAGCTGGTTTTGAACCCGAGCGCCTCCAGCCATGCCGCCCTGACCGCCGATGAACGCGACCTGGGGGTCGCACTGGTGGATATCGGCGCCGGCACGACCGATGTCGCGATATTCACCGGCGGCTCCATCCGCCATACCGCAGTCATTCCGATTGCCGGGGACTTGATCACCAGCGATATCGCGATGGCGCTGCGCACGCCGACCAAGGATGCCGAGGAAATCAAGGTCGAATATGGCGTCGCCAAGCAGCTTCTGGCCGATCCGTCCGACCAGGTGGAAGTGCCCGGCCTGGGCGACCGCAGCCCCCGCATGCTGTCCAAGCAGGCGCTGGCCGGCGTGATCGAGCCGCGCGTCGAGGAAATCTTTTCGCTGGTGCACCAGGTCATTCGCGAGAGCGGATATGAGGAATTGCTGTCCAGCGGCATCGTGCTGACCGGCGGATCGGCCGTCATGCCAGGCATGGTGGAACTCGCCGAGGACATTTTCCTGAAACCCGTTCGCCGCGGCCTGCCCACCTATTCAGGGGCCCTTTACGACATGGTCGCCAACCCGCGCTCGGCGACCGTCATGGGACTGTTGGAGGAGGCCCGGCTGTCGCGCAGCCGGGGTTTCAAGGCGGCACAGCAGGCCGGTTCGGTGCAAACCCTGCTTGGTCGGGTCAAGGATTGGTTCATGGGGAATTTTTGACCCCCCAAAACCAACAGTAGCCACGAAAAATTTGTTTCAGCAACTAGTCATCCATTGCGTGCCACGGCACAATTGCAGTAGTTAGGAGATCGATATGCCCATCGAGATGATCGAAGAGTTTGACCAAGGCACCCAAATCAAGGTGATCGGGGTCGGTGGTGGCGGCGGCAACGCCGTGGACCACATGATCGCCCAGGGCGTTCAGGGCGTGGAATTCATCTGCGCCAATACCGATGCGCAGGCACTGAATCGGTCCAAGGCCGACCAGCTGCTGCAACTCGGCACCTCCGGTCTCGGTGCTGGTGCCAAACCCGAAATGGGCAAGGCGGCGGCTGAAGAAGCCGAAAACCGCATTCGCGAATCCATCGCTGGCGCCAATATGCTGTTCATCACCGCCGGTATGGGCGGCGGTACCGGAACGGGTGCCGCGCCAGTGATTGCCCGCGTCGCCAAGGAAATGGGCATCCTGACGGTGGGCGTCGTCACCAAACCCTTCGATTTCGAGGGCGGCCGGCGCGCCAAGGCTGCCGACGCCGGTCTGGCCGAGCTCGAAGCCAATGTCGACTCGCTGATCGTCGTGCTGAACGACAAGCTGCTCGATGTGCTGGGCGACGATGTCACGCAGGATCAGGCCTTCGCGCACGCCAATGACGTGCTGAAGAACGCCGTTGGCGGCATTTCCGACATCATCCACATCCCCGGCCTGGTCAACGTCGACTTCGAAGACGTCAAGACGGTGATGAGCGAGCCGGGCAAGGCCATGATGGGCACGGCGCAAGCCACCGGCCCGGACCGCGCCGCCAAGGCCGCTGAAGCGGCCGTGGCCTGCCCGCTGCTGGAAGGCATCGATCTGTCCGGCGCGCGCGGCGTGCTGGTGCTGATCGCCGCGGGCCGCAGCAACTTCAAGCTCAGCGAGTCGCGCAACGCGATGAATGCCATCAAGCGCTACGCCTCGGATGAGGCTCACGTCATCTTCGGCACCGCCTACGACGAGAGCCTGGGCGACGCGCTGCGCGTCACCGTCATCGCCACAGGCCTGACGGCCGGCCGTGCCCGTCAGCAGGCGCCGCTGCAGGTCGTGCAGACCCAGCAGGTGGTGCGCAACGGTACCGACGGCATGCCTGTGCTGACGCAGGCGGTGGCCATGGCCACGCCGACGGCGCAGCAAGCCAATGTCGGCCTGGGCCTGGGTGATTTCGCCAACGCCAATGTGCCCAGCGTCTGGCGCCATGGCCGCTCGGGCAGTGCCGCGGCCAAGGTCGAGGCGCTGTCGTCCAACGGCATGGACGAGATCGAGATCCCGGCCTTCCTGCGCAAGCAAGCTGATTGATCAGCAGCTGCTTATAAAAAGGCGAGCCGTGAGGTTCGCCCTTTTGCTTTTCAAGAGGCACGAACGGCAGCTTGGACGGGCTTCGCGGAACCGCAGAGCAAGGCCATCAAACCACCGCTGGCCAGCACGAGCGCTAACGCATCCATGCGCGCACCCGGCAAGGTTGCAGCGGTGGTCGTCAGCAGCGCTGCAGCCGCCATTTGCAGAAAGCCCAGCAGCGCTGAAGCTTGGCCAGCCTGCGACGCAAATGGCGTCAACGCCAGCGCCGTGCCGGTGGGTGACACCAGGCCCATGCCAAACAGGAAGATGGCCACTGCGACGGCAAAGCCGGCAAGGCCTGCGGCGCCACCGGCCAGCATCAGCAGGCCGCCCAGAGTTGCCAGCACGGCGCCGACCCGCAACACCGTAGGCCCGCCCCACCGTGCCGCCCAGCGCGGCGCGGTCTGGCCTGCAGCAAAGACGACGAACACCGACGTGGCAAAGAACAGGCCGACCTGCAGCGCGCTGAAGCCGAAGTCACGCGCCAGCACCAGCGGTGCCGTACCGAAGAACGCAAACAGCGCGCAGAGGATGGCGGCGGTCGCAAGTGCGGGGCGCATGAAGCGCGCCTCACCCAGAAGCAGGACGTAACCACGCGCCAGCGTGCCCACCGGCTGATGCCGCCGCCGCTCGACGGGCAGCGTCTCGCCGACGATGCCGAGATACGCTGCGGCCAGCGCCAGCCCGGCCAACACGAGCACGACGAACAATGCCCGCCAGCCCCAGGCGGCCTGCACGAGGCCGCCGAGCAGCGGCGAAAAACCGGGCGCGGCGGCCATCACAACCATGATGCGGCCGAGCAGCGCAGCAAGCTGCTGGCCTTCGAAACGGTCGCGGGCGGCGGCGCGTGCCAGCACCGATGCGGCGGCCACCCCGATGGCCTGCAGTGCGCGGCCGAACAGCAGCAACGCCAGATCGCTCGCCAATGCACAAACCACGCTGCCCACGATGAAGACGGCCAATCCGACCAACACGACGGGCCGGCGGCCGATGCGGTCCGACAGCGGGCCGACGATGAGTTGGGCCAGCGCGAATACGGCGAGGAAGAGGCTGAGCACGGCCGTCATGGCTGCCTCGCTCGACCCCAGGGCCTGCGCCATCACGGGCAGTGACGGCAGCAGGATGTTGGTGGACAGGGTCGCCAGTGCCGACAACGCGGCCAGCGTCAGCAGCCAGGGGCGCGGCACGGTGCTCATCGAACTGCTCCGTCGGCCATGAAGGCCACGCTGCGGGCGATCACATCGGCATCGATCAACAGCCGGCGGTGCCCCAGCCCGCTCACCCGCTCGAACCGCGAACCGGGCCAGGCCGCGTGCAGGGCCTCGGACGCTGCGATGGGCACGGTGCGATCCTCCGGGTCGTGCACGATCAGCGCGGGGTGCTGCAGGCCGTGCTGCAGCCGTTCCAGGTCCACATAGGTGATGCGCGTGCCGATGAAACGCTCCACCCAGCCCGCGAATGCGGCCGCATCCGCTGGGCCCAGGCCCTGGGAAGCGGCCAGCCCCTTGACCATGGGCGTCAGCGAGGACGGGCCGGCCAGATGCACGCTGCGTCGGACCCGCCAGCCGTGCGCGAAGGCGAGCAGCGCCGCGGCCGAGCCCATCGAATGGCCGATGACGCCGTGCACTTCCGTGCCGATGTCGGCCACCACGGCGCGCAGCGCGCGGCCGGCATGCACGACGCTGGCCGCGTGGCCGGTCGAATCACCATGAGCGGGCAGATCGAAAAGGGTGACCGAGAAACCAGCCTTGACCAGGATCCGGGCGAAGCCGAGCAGGTGAGCGCCGCGGCTGTTCCAGCCATGCACGAGGACGACACGCGGGCCGGCGCCCAGCGTCCAGCGCGCGAGTTTGTGGCCTTCGTGGCGCAGCGGCGGCTCGGCGTGGCCGGCCAGCGCGGCGCGCTCCTCGGCCGTCAGCGGCACGCGCTCGGGTGCTGAGAAGGCATGGCGCGCCGCCGCAAGAAGGCCGTCGTCATGAACTGTGAAGGGCGCAGCAAAGGCTTGGGAGGCAGGCATGGCGATCTCCTGGGCGGGCTCAGTCGGCGTAGGCGGGCTCGGCCGTGGACAGGCTTTGCTTGACCTGGCGGCTGATGTCATCGGCCAGCACCTCGAATGCACCGGCTTCCAGCTCGGCCAGGGCCAGGCGGGCGACATCGGCCGGCGCGGACTTGGGCGCCTCCAGGCCGCGTGTCATGTCGGTGTCCATATAGCCGACATGCAGGCTGGTCAGCTGCGTGCCCTGGGCCTTGAGCTCGCTGCGCAGGCCGTTGCTCAGCGCCCAGGCGGCGGCCTTGCTGGCGCTGTAGGGCGTCAGGCCCGGCAGCGTCACCCAGCTCAGCACGGACAGCACATTCAGCACCGCGCCGCCGCCATTGGCCTGCAGCACGGGCGCGAAGGCCTGGGTCAGCGCCCAGACGCCGAAAAAGTTGATGTCGAGATGCCGGCGCGCCGTGGCGATGGCGTCGTCGGCGAGCACGCCAGCGCCCTGCGAGATGCCGGCGTTGTTGATCAGCAGCGTCACGTCGGGACACTGCACGGCCGCGGCGGCCACTTGGGCGATGTCGGTCACGTTCAGTGCGATGGGGACGACGCCGGGCAGGTCGATGGAGGCGGGGTCACGCGCCGCGGCGTAGACCTTGGCCGCACCGGCGGCCAGCGCGGCCTCGGCAAAGGCACGGCCCAGGCCGCGGTTGGCACCGGTGATGAAGACGACGGCGTTCTTGAGCTTCATGGCGATCCTTCTCGATCTGTTTATTCATGTCAGTCAACATGATTGATATAAATGTCGGTCAACATATAAAATCAGTCAAGTCCCGTCCGAAAGCCCTCAGGAGACGTCATGAAGGTCAGCCGCGCCCAGGCCGAAGAGAACCGCGAACGCATCCTCGACAACGCCGCCCAGCTGTTTCGCGAGCGCGGCTTCGATGGCATCGGCCTGAACGATCTGATGCAGGCTGCCGGCCTGACGCGTGGCGGCTTCTATGGCCATTTCGAGTCCAAGGACGATCTGGCCGCCCAGGCCACGCGACGTGCGCTGCAGGGCAATCGCGAGCAGTGGAAGAAGCAGACCGACCGCAGCCTGCAGGCATGGGTCAAGGCCTATCTGTCCGACGCCCATCGTGACCACATCGGTGCCGGCTGCGGCCTCGTCGCGCTGGCCGGAGATGCCGCGCGCGGCGGTCCGGCCGTGAAGCAAGCTTTTGCCGAAGGCGTCGCCAGCCTCGTCGCGACGCTGCAACATCAGATGCCGGCTGACGAGGCAGCCGAGAAGCGCGAGCAGGCGCTGGCCATGCTGTCCACGCTGGTGGGGGCGCTGCTGCTGTCGCGCGCTGTCGGCGGCGACACCACGCTGTCCTGCGAGCTGCGCGAGGCCGCCCGCAAGAGTCTGCCCGCCGGCGGCTGAACGGTCGCCACCTGTCGCCCAGCGGCGCTGCGGCGGTTGGGCTGCGGCCACCCCCTGTGGCATGCTCGCGCCCCATGTCAACGCCTAGAAGAAATCATAGGGATGCTTGAGTTGGGCCTGATATGGCGCCGCGGCCTGCTGCTGCTGGCCTTGCTGGCCTGCGCGCCATTGCAGGCACAGCGATTGCCCCAACCCAGCACACGGGCCGGGGGCGACGATGCGGCCCCCGCCGAGCTTGCCACCACCGCCTGGACGCGCGACCAGCTCGATGCCTGGTGGGCCGCGTTACGGCACCACACGGTGGTCGGCGGCGACCATCTCGATTTGCCGCCGGAACTGCTGCCCCCCGCCGACGAAGCGGCCTGGAAACCCGTGGCGATGCCTGACGTGCGCTCACGCCCCGGCGCGGCCATGGTCAGCGATGCACGGGGCTACGAGATGCGCTGGTACCGGCTCCATGTGCCGGGCGGGCGGGACGAAGCCATGGCGCTGTATCTGCCGCGCCTGGTCACGTTGTCGGCCGCCGTGCTGGCGCGCACCGACAAAGGCTGGCAGGCCCTGTTGGACAACCAGCATGCCGAGCGCGAGCAATGGGTGCAGCCCCTGTGGCTGCCCTTGCCCGGCATCGGGCCACAGGGGTTGGATGTCGTGGTCGCCCTGCCGGTGCCAGCGGGCAGTTATCACGCCGTGTCACGCATCTGGATCGCCCCTCGCGACCAGCTGGAACGACGCTGGCTGTGGCGGGTGCGCGCCCAGAACGGCCTGCCCCAGGCCGTCAGCTTGACGCTGGCAGTACTGGGCATGTTCGCGCTGACGCTGTGGCTGCGCCGCCCCGAGGCCATCTATGGCCTCTTCGCTCTTGGTACCGCCGCCTGGATGGTGCGCAACCTGCACTATTACGTCAGCCTGCCGGCCTCGCCTGCAGGGCAGGATTGGTTCTGGTGGGCCACGCACGCGTCCATGGGCTGGGTCATGCTGACGGCGCTGTTGTTCGCGCTGCGCTTTGCGAGCCGGCGCATCCTGTGGCTGGAATGGGCGTTGATCGCCAGTGTGACGCTGGTGAGCCTGCTCAGCATGCCGCTGTGGCTGCGCCAGCTCGACATGGTTGTCATGCAATACACGGTCACGGCCGGCGTTGCCGCCATCGGCACGGCCTGGGTGTCTTTCCTGGCCTGGCGAGAGCGACGCACCGAGCTGCGCATCATGGCTGTAGCGCTGATATTCGGCGTCGTCCTCGGCGGCCACGACCTGGCCGTCTTGGCCGGCTGGGCCTGGCCGGAGCACTTCTTCCTGATGCCGTTCGCGACGCTGGCTGTCATGCTCAGCTTCCTGCACGCGGTGCAGCGCCGCTATGTCGGGGCGGTCGAGCAGGTGCAGGCCGAGAACAGCCAGCTGCAGGAGGACCTGGATGAGCAGGTCTCGGTGCTGCACGCCCAGAACGCCCAATTGCGCGAGGCCGAGCGCCAGCAGGCCCTGTTGCTGGAGCGCCAGCGCATCATGGCCGACATGCACGATGGCCTGGGCTCGTCGCTGCTGTCGGCGCTGGTGGCCATGGAGCAGGGCAGCATGTCGCACGAGCAGTGCGTGGAAGTGCTGCGCGAATGCGTGGATGACCTGCGGCTGGTCATCGATTCGCTGGAGCCGGTCGGCCACGACCTCGTCTCGCTACTGGCGACGATGCGCTACCGGCTCGGCAAGCGGCTGCAGATCGGCGGCCTCAAGCTTGACTGGGACGTGCAGGACCTGCCGCCCCTGGCCTGGCTGGAGCCGCCCGACGCACTGCACGTGTTGCGCCTGATGCAGGAGGCGCTGAACAACGTGCTCAAGCACGCCCAGGCCAGCCGGGTGCGCATGGTGACGCGTCATCACGGCAGCTATGTCGAGATCCGCGTCGAGGACGATGGCGCCGGTTTCGACCTGCAAAGCATCCAGCACGGCCGCGGCTTGAAGAGCCAGATCAAGCGCGCCCAGCGCCTGGGCGGCAAGCTGCGCATCGACTCCCAGCCGGGCATGGGCACGCGCCTGTCTCTCAGATTGCCCGTGGAGCGCAAAGAGTAGGGCCTGCTGGCGCTGCGGCAACGCGACCCATTGCCGTAGCGCCAGCAGGCCCTCGTGTGATCTTGGACAATTGACCCATGGTCAAGCAACGCACTCTGAAGTCGATCACGCGCGCCGTCGGCGTCGGCATCCACAGCGGCCAGAAGGTCGAGCTGACATTGCGTCCGGCGCCGGTGGACACCGGCATCGTCTTTCGCCGCGTCGACCTCTGCCCACCGGTCGACATCCCGGTCAGCGTCACGTCGGTCAGCGACACGCGCATGGCCACCACCATCAGCCCGGGCGGCGACCCGGGCGGCCCGAAGGTGCAGACCATTGAGCATCTGCTGTCCGCATGCGCCGGCCTGGGCCTGGACAACCTCATCATCGACATCAACGCCGATGAGGTGCCGGTGTTGGATGGCTCGGCGGCGAGCTTCGTCTTCCTGCTGCAGTCGGCCGGCATCGTCATGCAGGACGCGCCCAAGCGCTTCCTGCGCGTGAAGAAGCCCGTCGAAGTGCGCCAGGGCGAGGGCAAGAAGCTGATGTGGGCCAAGCTCGAGCCGCACCACGGCTACACGCTGAGCTTCGAGATCGAGTTCGACAACCCGGCCGTGGCGGCCACCGGCAGCCAGTTCGTCTTCGACATGGGTTCGGGCACCTACAAGAAGGAGATCGCCCGCGCGCGCACTTTCGGCATGACGGCCGACATCGACCTGATGCGCTCGCGTGGCTTGACGCTGGGCGGCTCGATGGACAACGCCATCGTCGTCGACGACTACAAGGTGCTCAATGCCGACGGTCTTCGCTACGACGACGAGTTCGTCAAGCACAAGATCCTGGACGCCATCGGCGACATGCAGGTGGCCGGCATGCCGCTGCTGGCGGCCTACACATCGTTCAAGGGCGGCCACGCGCTGAACAACAAGCTGCTGCGCGCGCTGCTGGCCGACGAATCGGCGTTTGAGATCGTCAGGTTTGACGACGAGCGTGCGGCGCCCAAGGGCTTCGCGGAACTGGCACCAGCTTGGTGATGAGAGCGTTTACATGCTGATCGCTCGCCTGGTCATCGGCCTGCTGCTGTTCTCCGCCGTGCTTTGCTTCGCCGTCTCCATCGCCACCGGCCAGGCGCGCTGGCGGCGGCTGGGGCTGATGATCATGAAATGGACGCTGGTGGCCGGCCTGGCCTTCTTCGGCGTGCTGATCCTGGAACGATTGGCGCTGCTGCTGTGACGCTCGTCACGCCGTAGCTGGGCCACCCCTGGGCTTGCGGGGATGCCAGCCCGGCCGCATGTGCTCAGAATGCAATCACGGTCGCTGTTCGCATTGCAGCGGCCCAGTCCGGGACCCTACAAACCGGGCGCCACGCGTGGAGAAGGCCGGGGGGCCGGGGAAGCGCAGTGGATTGAAGAGAGAGATTGTTGTAACTGATTGGGCCGCTCCCGCAGGAGTGGCCCTTTTTTTTGTTTCGGCACCATAGCCAAAGCTGTCGACAAGCTGTCCGTCTTGGCCCGGATTCAGCTGCCCAGATAGCGGTCGCGCAGATGGGCCTCGAAATGCGCCGGGTTCAAGCCCTCGCCGCTGGCGCGCCGTACCAGTTCGGGCGTCTCATAGCGGCTCGCCGTCTGCCAGACATGGGTGGACAACCAGTCGAACACCGTGCCCAGTTCGCCGCGGGCGATCTGCACATCCAGGTCGTTGCGCTGGGACCTCATCGCCGCAAACCACTGCGCCGCGTACATGGCGCCCAGCGTGTAACAGGGGAAGTAGCCAAACAGGCCGGCTGGCCAGTGCACGTCCTGCATCGGTCCGTCCTTGAAATTGCCGCGCGTGTCCAGGCCGAGCAACTCGGCCATCTTGGCGTCCCACAGCGCCGGGATGTCGTCCACCTCGGCCTGGCCCTCGATGAGCGCGCGCTCGATATCAAAGCGCAGCAGGATGTGCGCGGGGTAGGTCACCTCGTCGGCATCGACGCGGATCAGGCCGGGCTTCACGCGTGTCAGCAGCTTGTGCAGATTGCCGCGCTCGAAGGCGGGCTGATCACCGAAGTGCTTCACCAGCAGTGGCGACAGCAGCCCGGCGAAGGCGGGGTGGCTGCCGAGCTGCATCTCGAAGGACAGGCTCTGGCTCTCGTGGATGCCCATGGAGCGTGCGCGGCCGACCGGCTGGCCCAGCAGGTCGCGCGGCAGGTTCTGCTCGTAGCGGCCGTGGCCGGTTTCGTGGATGGTGCCCATCAGGCTGGGCAGGAAGTCGTCCTCACGGTAGCGCGTCGTCATGCGCACGTCCTCGGGCACGCCGCCGCAGAAGGGGTGGGTGCTTTCGTCCAGGCGGCCGGCAGCGAAGTCGAAGCCCATCAGCTTCATCGCATCCAGCCCGAGGGCCTTTTGGGCTGCGGTGGGGAAGGGACCCACGGGCTCGATGACGGTTTCGCTAGCCTGTTTAGCCGTCACGTCGCGGATCAGGCCCGGCAGCCAGCCGCGCAGCGGCGCGAAGGCCGCCTCGACGTCGGCGCCGCGCATGCCGGGCTCATAGTTGTCGAGCAGTGCGTCGTACCTGGACAGTCCTGCGCTCTGCGATAGCAGCTCGGCCTCCTGGCGGGCGATCTTCAACACCTCGCGCAGGTTCGGCGCGAAGCCGGCCCAGTCATTGGCCGGGCGCTGGCTGCGCCAGGCGTGCTCGCAGCGGTTGTTGGCCAGGCTCTTGGCTTCCACCAGCGCCTGGGGCAGCGCGTTCGCGGCGCGCCAGGCGCGGCGGATCTCGCGCAGGTTGGCGCGCTGGCCTTCGTCCAGCGGCTCACTGGCGGCAGCGTCCAGCAGGCTGGGCAGGGCCGGGTCGGTCGCCAACTGGTGCAACAGGCCGTCCATCTCGGCCAGGGCCAAGCTGCGTGCCTCGTTGCCCTTGGCCGGCATGTTGGCCGCCTGATCCCATTGGGCGATGGCCTGCAGATGGCCGAGGTGGTGCAGGCGCTGCTGGCGCGCCGCGAGGTCTTGGTAGGCAATGGTGGTCATGAAATCCAGGTCTCCGGGATCAGCCAGATGAGGGCAACGGTATAGAGCAGGAAGCGCAGGAACTTACCCAGCGCCATCCAGCCCACACAGGGCCAGAACGGCAGCTTGAGCCAGCCGGCCACGGCGCACAGCGGGTCGCCGACGATGGGCAGCCAGCTCATCAGGCAGGCCTTGGGGCCGAAACGCTGCAACCACCGCATCGCCCGCGAATGCGAGGGTTCGTGGTGCTTCACCGCCTCGACCGCCTTCTCGGCGCCGTAGCCTATCCACCAACTCGTCATGCCGCCCAGCGTGTTGCCGACCGTGGCCACCGCAATGACGGCCCAGAACATGCTCGGGTCTGCCTTGACGACGAGGTAGACGGCCGGCTCAGAGCCTAGTGGCAGCAGAGTGGCTGAGACGAAAGTGATGATGAAGACGGCCACCAGCCCGACCTGGGGCAGAGCCAGGGCGGCGAGCAGCTCGCTGATGAATTGACCGAGCCAGGCTTCCATGGCGGTCATTGTCGGTGCGGCCGGATGGCTACAATCTCGCCTCTTTTTTAAGCAGACGTCTCGTGCAAATCGGCCCTCACCTTCTCCCCAACCGGCTCTTCGTGGCGCCGATGGCGGGAGTGACGGACCGGCCCTTCCGCCAGCTTTGCCGGCGCCTGGGCGCGGGTTACGCGGTCAGCGAGATGGTCACGTCGCGCAAGGAACTGTGGGGCAGCCTCAAGACCTCGCGACGCGCCGACCACAGTGGCGAGCCGGGACCGATTGCCGTGCAGATCGCCGGCACCGACGCGGCCATGATGGCCGAGGCCGCCGCCTACAACATCGACCGCGGTGCCCAGATCATCGACATCAACATGGGCTGCCCGGCCAAGAAGGTGTGCAACAAATGGGCGGGCTCGGCGCTGATGCGCAACGAGGCGCTGGCGCTGGAGATCGTCGAGGCCGTCGTCGCCGTGTCTACGCCGCGCGGCGTGCCGGTCACGCTGAAGATGCGCACCGGCTGGAGCGAAGACGAGCGCAATGCGCTGCGCCTGGCGCGCCTGTTCGAGTCGGCCGGCATCGCCATGCTGACCATCCACGGACGCACCCGCGAGCAGGGCTACAAGGGCCTGGCCGAGTACGACACGATTGCGGCCGTCAAGACAGCGCTGACAATTCCGGTGGTCGCCAATGGCGATATCGACAGCCCCGAGAAGGCGCGCGACGTGCTGGCCTACACCGGTGCCGACGCGCTGATGATCGGCCGCGCCGCCCAGGGCCGGCCCTGGATCTTCCGCGAGGTGGCCCACTTTCTGGCGACAGGCGAACACCTAGCCGCGCCCACCGTGCTTGAAGCACGCGACTGGCTGAGCGAGCATCTGCACGACCACTACGGCCTGTACGGTGCGCTCAGCGGCATGCGCAGTGCGCGCAAGCACATCGGTTGGGCCGTGCGCGGCCTGCCCGGCGGCGAAGCCTTCCGCCAGCACATGAATACGCTCGAGAGCTGCGACCTGCAGTTGCAGGCTCTGCGTGACTGGTTCGATGAACTCGGCCAGACCCACGACCGGCTGCCGCCCACCGTCGCGGCCGCCAACGACGAAGACGCACAGGCCGACGAAGCCTGTGCCGCCTGAAACCTTTTTCGCGCCCTGTCATGAGTGCCCAGAAGAACACCACGCCCAACCCCATCGACGCCTGCGTGCGCGACAACCTCGAAGCCTTCTTCCGCGACCTCGACGGCCAGGAGCCGCACTCGATGCACGAGATGCTGGTCAAGCTGGTCGAGAAACCGCTGTTCGAGATCGTCATGCGTGAGGCTGGCGGCAACCAGAGCAAGGCCGCGCAATGGCTGGGCATCAACCGCAACACGCTGCGCCGCAAGCTGACCGATCACAACCTCTAAGCCGTCATGCAACTCACCGCACTTCTCTCCGTTTCCGACAAGACCGGCATCCTCGAATTCGCCAAGGCGCTGCACGCCCTGGGCGCCAGGCTGCTGTCCACCGGCGGCACCGCCAAGCTGCTGGCAGACGCCGGCCTGCCGGTGACCGAGGTGGCCGAGCACACGGGCTTCCCCGAGATGATGGATGGCCGCGTCAAGACGCTGCACCCCAAGATCCACGGCGGCCTGCTGGCGCGCGGTGACACGCCCGAGCATGTTGCGGCGATGGAAAAGCACGGCATCACGCGCATCGACATTCTGGCCGTCAACCTCTATCCCTTCGAGGCGACGGTGGCCAAGCCCGGCTGCACGCTGGAAGACGCCATCGAGAACATCGACATCGGCGGCCCGGCCATGGTGCGCAGCGCGGCCAAGAACTGGAAGGACGTGACGGTGCTGACCGACGCGGCCCAGTACGGCACGGTGCTCGACGAGCTGAAGGCCCACGGCAAGACCAGCGACAAGACGCGCTTCGCCTGCTCGGTGGCCGCGTTCAACCGCATCGCCCAGTACGACGCGGCCATCAGCAATTACCTGTCGGCGCTTCAAGAGGACGGCGCCAAATCCGAATACCCGGCGCAGATGAATGCCACCTTCGTCAAGGTGCAAGACCTGCGTTACGGCGAGAACTCGCACCAGAGCGCGGCGCTGTATCGCGACCTGTTCCCGGCGCCGGGTTCGCTCGTCACCGGCAAGCAGTTGCAGGGCAAGGAGCTGAGCTACAACAACATCGCCGATGCCGACGCCGCCTGGGAATGCGTGAAGAGCTTCGACACCCCGGCCTGCGTCATCGTCAAGCACGCCAACCCCTGCGGCGTCGCCGTGGCCGGCACCGCGGCCGAGGCCTACAGCAAGGCCTTCAAGACCGACCCCACCAGCGCCTTCGGCGGCATCATCGCCTTCAACCGCGAAGTGGACGGCGCGGCGGCCCAGCTCGTCGCCAAGCAGTTTGTCGAGGTGCTGATGGCCCCGAGCTTCAGCGCCGAAGCGCTGGAGATCTTCAAGGCCAAGGCCAATGTGCGCCTGATGCAGATCGCCTTGCCGCCGGGTGGTTCGCGCCCCTGGGACCAGGGCCGCAATGCCGGCGACAGCAAGCGCGTGGGCTCGGGCCTGCTGCTGCAGACCTCCGACAACCACTTCCTGAAGCGCGAAGACCTCAAGGTCGTCACGACGCTGCAGCCTACCGCCCAGCAGCTCGACGACCTGATGTTCGCCTGGACCGTGGCCCAGTATGTGAAGAGCAATGCCATCGTCTTCTGCGGCGGCGGCATGACGCTGGGCGTGGGCGCCGGCCAGATGAGCCGCCTCGACTCAGCCCGCATCGCCTCCATCAAGGCCCAACACGCCAGCTTGAGCCTGCAGGGCTCGGCCGTGGCCAGCGATGCTTTCTTCCCCTTCCGCGACGGCCTTGACGTGCTGGCCGACGCGGGCGCGAGCTGTGTCATCCAGCCGGGTGGCTCCATGCGCGACGACGAAGTCATCGCTGCCGCCAATGAGCGCGGCATCGCGATGGTGGTCACAGGCGTACGCCATTTCCGCCATTAATCCGGCTCTAGACGTACTTCTCTAGTCCAGGGCCTCCCCCGATGGTGGGGGCCCGTCTTGCGGTTAGCCTCGACGCACTAGATCGAGAACCGGAGACATGCCCATGGACACCGCCCTGCAGGAGCGCCTGCATCTGGCGCTGACGGCGCAGCGCCGCGCCTACGAGGCTGAGCGCATGCCTTCGTACGAGGTGCGCCGCGACCGCCTGCAGCGCCTGCTGGCCATGACACGCCAGCACGGCGAGGCCATCGCCGCTGCCATGGCCCAGGACTTCGGCCATCGCGCCCGCCAGGAATCGCTGCTGGCTGACATCTTCACCGTCGAGTCCGGCGCCCGCCACGCCATCAAGCATCTGCGCCGCTGGATGAAGACCCGGCGCGTCGCCACGCCGCTGCACTTCCTGCCCGGCCGCAATGTGCTGATGCGCCAACCGCTGGGTGTCGTGGGCATCGTGTCGCCCTGGAACTATCCGTACTACCTCGCCATGGAGCCTGCCGTCGCCGCGCTGGCGGCAGGCAACCGCGTGCTGATCAAGCCCTCGGAGCTGACGCCGGCCACCAGCGAGCTGATGGCGCGCATCGTCGCCGAGCACTTCAAGCCCGAGGAAATGCAGGTCATCACCGGGGACGCCGAAGTGGGCAAGGCCTTCACGACGCTGCCCTTCGACCACCTGTTCTTCACCGGCTCCACCGCCGTGGGCCGCCACGTGGCCCAGGCCGCCGCCCGCAACCTGACGCCGGTCACGCTGGAACTGGGCGGCAAGTCACCGGCCGTCGTCGACCGCAGCTGCGACCTGCGGCTCACCGCCTCGCGCCTGGCCTTCGGCAAGCTCTTCAACGCCGGCCAGACCTGCGTCGCGCCCGACTACCTGCTGGTGCCGCGCGAGATGGTCGAACCGCTGAGCGAGCAGATCCTGGCCGAGATGCGCCGCATGTACCCGCGCATTGCCGGCAACGCCGACTACACCAGCATCGCCACGCCGCGCCACCTCGCGCGTCTGCAAGGGCTGATCGCCGATGCCGCCGAGCGCGGCGCACGCGTGCTGCGCAGCCACGACGAGCAGCCCGACGACCGTCGCCTTGTGCCGGCTCTGCTGCTTGACGTGCCGCCCGAGGCCACCGTCATGCAGGAGGAAATCTTCGGCCCGCTGCTGCCCATCGTCGGCTACGACAAGGTCGACGAGGCCCTGGCCCACATCAACCGCGGCGACCGTCCGCTGGCGCTGTACTGGTTCGGCCAGGATGGCGCGGCGCGTGACCACGTCATGCGCGAGACCCATGCCGGCGGCGTGACGATCAACGATTGCCTGTGGCACCTGGGCCAGGAGGAGCAGCCCTTCGGTGGCGTCGGCGCCAGCGGCATGGGTTCGTACCACGGCGAATGGGGTTTTCGCACCTTCAGCAAGGAGAAGCCGCTGTTCATCCAGTCCCGCTTTGCCGGCACCAAGCTGTTCCAGCCGCCGTATGGCGCCACCTTCGAGAAACTTCTTTCGCTGCTGCGACGCATCGCCTGACCCATGAACGACACCCAAGGTTTCGACGAGGCCCATGACGTCATCGTCATCGGTGGTGGCTCATCCGGCTCGGCGCTCGCCGGCCGGCTGAGCGAAGACCCCGGCACCCAGGTGCTGGTGCTGGAAGCAGGTGCCGACGTCAGCAACTGGCTGGGGACGGTGCCCACAGGTGCCGTGCTGATGGTGCCCAGCAAGCTGCACAACTACGCCTTCGAGACGGTGCCGCAGCCGGGCCTGAATGGCCGCTGCGGCTATGTGCCGCGCGGCAAGATGCTCGGTGGCTCGTCGGGCATCAACGCGATGGTCTACATCCGCGGCCAGCGCGAGGACTATGACCACTGGGCCGCGCTGGGCAACCCCGGCTGGGGCTGGAGCGACGTGCTGCCGCACTTCATCAAGAGCGAGGGCAACGACACCTTCGGCGCCCCGCTGCATGGTCGCGATGGGCCATTGAAGGTCAGCCAGTTGCGCACCGACAACCCGCTGCAGGCTGCCTGGCTGGCCGCCGGGCGAGAGGCGGGCCACGTCATCAATGCCGACTTCAATGGCGAGACGCAGGAAGGCGTTGGCATCTACCAAGTCACGCAGGACCGCGGCGAGCGTTGCAGTGCGGCCCGCGCCTACCTGCGCCCGCACCTGGGCCGGCCCAACCTGCGCGTGACCGTGCAGGCACAGGTGCAGCGCATCCTGTTCGACAGCCGCCGCGCGGTGGGCGTGGAGGTGAAGGTGGGCGGCGTGTTGCGTCGGCTGCAGGCCAGGCGTGAGGTCGTGCTGGCGGCGGG
Source organism: Pelomonas sp. Root1217 (assembly GCF_001425705.1). Classification (GTDB taxonomy): domain Bacteria; phylum Pseudomonadota; class Gammaproteobacteria; order Burkholderiales; family Burkholderiaceae_C; genus Pelomonas. Next base: position 1,351,896 of record NZ_LMDC01000001.1, read on the forward strand.
CGCCATCCAGTCGCCGCAGCTGCTGATGCTGTCCGGCGTGGGCGATGCGGCGCAACTGCAGGCGCAGGGCATCGCCGTGCTGCACCACCTGCCCGGTGTCGGTGCCAACCTGCAGGACCATCCCGACTTTGTGTTCGGCCTGCGCAGCAGCAGCCTCGACACCTTCGGCCTGTCCCTGCGCGGCGGCTTCGCCTTCTGGCGCGCCGTCCAGCGCTACCGCGCCGAGCGCCGCGGCATGCTGACCAGCAATTTCGCCGAAGGTGGTGGCTTCCTGCGCACCAGCGCCGCGCAGGCGCGGCCGAACATCCAGCTGCACTTCGTCGTCGCGGCCGTGGAAGACCACGCGCGCAAGATGCGCCTGGGGCACGGCATGTCCTGCCATGTGTGCCTGCTGCGCCCGCAAAGCCGCGGCACCGTCAGGCTGGCCGGGCGCGATGCCGGCACCGCGCCGCTGATCGACCCAGGCTTCTTCCAGCATGCCGACGACATGGCGCAGATGGTGGCCGGCTTCAAGCTCACGCGCGAGCTGCTTCACCAGCCGGCGCTGCGCGCGCATTGGCGCACCGAGATGTGGAGCACCGAGACGCGCTCGGATGCCGACATCGAAGCCCTGCTGCGCCAGCGCGCCGACACCATCTACCACCCGGTGGGCAGTTGCAGGATGGGCACGGACGCGATGGCCGTGGTGGACGCCGAGCTGCGTGTGCACGGCCTGCAGGGCCTGCGCGTGGTGGATGCGTCCATCATGCCCACGCTGGTCAGCGGCAACACCAACGCGCCCGCCATGATGATCGGCGAGAAGGCGGCGCAGATGATGCAGGCTTCGGCCCGCCAGCCCGAGATCGTTGCGCAGGCGGCCTGAGCATGATCCTGGAGATCGCGCAGCTTCAGGTGCGGCCTGGTCAGGGCGCTGAGTTCGAGAGGGCCTTTGCCGTCGCGCAGGGAATCATCTCGTCCATGCCCGGCTACCTGGGCCATGAGCTGCAGCGCTGCCTGGAGCGCGCCGATCACTACATGCTGCTGGTGCGCTGGGAGAGCGTCGAGCACCACGAGGTAGGCTTTCGCAAGTCCGAGAGCTACCAGGAATGGCGCCGGTTGCTGCACCACTTCTATGACCCCTCCCCGACAGTGCTGCACTACGAGCGGATTTGAAGCCTCGGGATGCGAACATGCGGTCCACGCATGCACAGCCCGCCACAATTCCGCCACGCCACGCCTGAAGACGCTGCCGCGCTCGCGGCCTTCGGCGCCCAGGCCTTCGCCGACACCTACCGTGAGCTCAGCGACGCGCAGGAGATTGCCGACTATGTCGCCGAGCACTTCCAGCCCGAGGTCATGGCTGGCGTCATCCTGGACACCACCTGCACGGTGCTGCTGGCCTGGGTGGACGAGCAGCTCGCCGGCTACGCCATCGTCAAGGTCGAGCCTGCGCCCGATTGCGTGGCGGGCCCGGCCCCCATCCATCTCTGGCGCATCTATCTCGGCGAGGGCTTCATCGGCCGTGGCCTGGGCGCGGCGCTGATGCATGAGGTGCATGCCGTGGCGCGCCGGCGCGGGGCGCAGACCCTGTGGCTGGGTGTCTACGATCGCAATGTGCGAGCCGTGGCCTTCTACGAGCGCTTCGGTTTCGCCCAGGTTGGCGGCCAGGAATTCCTGTTCGGCGGCCAGATCTACATCGACCCGGTCTACGCGGCCGCCGTGCGTCCGCCCGAACTGAAGGAGGCCTGCTGATGATCGAAGGTTCCTGCCTGTGCGGCAGCGTGTGCTGGCGTTTCGACGGACAGCCTGACGGCGCAACCGCCTGCAACTGCACGGCCTGCCGTCGCTACGGCACGCTGTGGGCCTACGACTACGTGGACGAAGGCATCCACGTCACCGGCCCGACGCAGGCCTATGTGCGCGGCAAGGCGCTGGAATTCCATTTCTGCCCGACCTGCGGCTGCGTGACGCATTGGCGCGGGCTGAGGCTGGAAGCCGACGGGCGCCGCCGCATTGCCGTCAACCTGCGCCTGGCCGAGCCTGATGCGGTGGCGGCCGTCCCGATCGACCACTTCGACGGCCTTGATACCTTCGATGACCTGCCACGCGATGGCCGATGCGTTTCCGATTATTGGTTTTAGTCCTACAGGTAAAGCCTTGAAACCGCACGGCTCGTCGCCAGATTGGGGGCGCAAACTGCCGTCTTCCCACGCGCGTGGCGGGTGGGTGATGGTTTGAGGAGTGTTGCGATGAAATTCCCCCGATTCCTGCTGCTGTGCATGGCCCTGCTAGGCACGCTCTGGCTGGGCAACGCCCAGGCGCTGCCTAACGTCGACGAGGTGCAGGCCGCTGCTCAGCGTGGCGACTACGCCGGCGCGGAGAAGATGATGCGCGAGGTTGTTGCGGCCAAGCCCGACAGCCCGCGCGCCCATTACGTGTTGGCCGAGATCCTGGCCCACCAGCGCCAGTTCCCTGAAGCCGCCGAGCACACGCGCCGCGCTCGCGCGCTGGACCCTGCCATCAAGTTCGCCGACGCCGCCAAGTTCAATGCCTTCGAACAGTTGCTGCAGCGTGAGCAGGCCGGGGTGGCGAAGTCCGTCGCGCCGACTGCCGTCAATGCGGCACCGCCGATGCGCGCCGCGCCGGTCGAGCGCAGCGAGAGCGGTGGTGGCGTGTCCCTCTGGCTGCTGATCGGTGGTGCCGTCATCTTCATCTGGCTGGCCATGCGCTGGATGCGCAACCGCACCGCCGCGCAGAGCCAGCAGCCGGCCATGGCGGGTGGTTATGGCGCGGGCGGCTATGGCGCTGGTTATGGGCCTGGCGGTATGCAGGCGCCTGGCTCGGGCGGCCCCGGCATGCTCGGCGTTGGTCTTGGCGTAGCGGGTGGCGTTGCCGCCGGCATGCTGGCCGAGAAGCTGCTCCATGGTGGCCATGACGAACGCAGCGTCCCGCGCGACACCGATACCAGCGGCGGCCTGATCCCCGGCAGCTTTGATTCCGGTGGCTCCAGCAGCGCCGCCGACGAACTGAGCCGCCGTGACATCGACTTCGGCAGCGGTGACGGCTGGGGCGACGCCGGCGGCGGCGATTTGGGTGGCGGTGGCGGCGGCAGCGACGACTGGTAAGTCCTCACGGGCTGGCGCGGGGGCGGGCCCCGATAATCCCGCCCCATGACGCCAGCCGCTTTCACCGGCCAGTTGCTCTCCTTCATTGCCCGCCTCATCACGGGGGCTCAGGGCCACTGGAAGGGCTGCCCGCCGACGGCGGAGCAGCGCATCTACATCGCCAACCACCAGAGCCACTTCGATCTCGTCCTGATCTGGGCCGCCTTCCCGCATGATCTGCGCGCCACCACGCGCGCCATCGCCGCCCGCGACTACTGGACAACCAGCGCGCTCAAGCGCTGGCTGACGACCTCGGTCTTCAACGCCATCTACGTCAGCCGCACGCGCAGCAAGCCCGACGAGGACCCGCTGGAACCCCTCGTCGAGGCGTTGGCCAATGGCGACTCGCTGGTCATCTTTCCCGAGGGCACGCGGTCCAACAAGGGCAACCCGCAGCCCTTCAAGTCCGGCATCTACCACCTCGCCGAGCAGTTCCCGCATGTGCAACTGATCCCAACCTGGATCGACAACGTGCAGCGTGTCATGCCCAAGGGCGAAGTCGTGCCCGTGCCCATCCTGTGCACGGTCACCTTCGGCGCGCCCATCCAGCTGCGCCCTGGCGAAACCAAAGCGGACTTCCTGTGCCGCGCCCGCGAGGCCGTCATGGAGCAGCGGCCCGACCCGTACTGGGTCGGCCGCGAGAACGAGGCCAATTGATGCGCTGGCTCAAGGCTTTGACCTCCAACGAGCAGGTGGCCCTGCTCTTCGTCGTGCTGTTCGGCTTCCTGATGCTGTTGACGGTGGGGCTGTTCCTGAACTCGCTGCGCGAGCGCGAGAGCGAGGACGAACGCCTGAAGTCCCAGCTCGCCTGGGAGCGCGTGCGGCGCGACCTGCGCGCTGCCTGGATCGGCGGCTGCATGTTCTGGGTCGCGTGGATCTCGGGGCCGCTCGGCGCGACGCTGCTGTTCGCGCTGTTCTCCTTCCTGGCGCTGCGCGAGTTCATCACCCTCGTGCACACCGAGCGCAGCGACCACCGCACCCTCATCGTCGCCTTCTTCGTGCTGCTGCCCATTCAGTACATGATCTGCGGCACGCGCTTCTTCGACCTGTTCACCGTCTTCCTGCCCGTCTACGGCTTCCTGGTGCTGCCCATCGTCAGCGCGCTGGCCGGCGACCCGCGCCGCTTCCTGGAGCGCAACGCCAAGATCCAGTGGGGCGTCATGGTCTGCGTCTATGGGCTGTCGCACGCGCCGGCGCTGCTGCTGCTGGACATCCCGGGCAACACCGGGCGCGGCGCCTTCCTGCTGTTCTTCCTGGTCATGGTGGTGGCGGCTTCGCAGATCGCGCAGGAGATCGCCACCCGCGCGCTGCGCCGCCGCCCGGTGGCCCGGCAGATCAGCCGCAGCTTCTCGATGCGGGCCTGGTGGATCGGCACTTGCACCGGCGCCGTGGCCGGCCTGCTGCTGTACTGGATCACGCCGTTCAAGGCCGGCCAGGCGCTGGCCATGGCCTTCCTGACCGCCGGTGCTGCGGGCTTCGGCGGCCTGGTCATGAAGGCCCTGAAGAAGGACGCCGGCGTGCTGTACTGGGGCAACCGCAGCTCCATCACCGGCGCCGTCGGCCTGCTGGACCGCATCGCGGTGCTGTGCTTTGCGGCGCCAGTGCTGTTCCATTCGGCGAACTGGTACTACCGGTGAAATGATGGAGCCCCTCGTCCAGTCTCGCCGCGCTGAACGCGGGCAAGCCCGGTCGGTCTTGCAGACCGCGCTGCGGCTTGAGCCGCAGCCCTTCGGCAGGCACATGCCGCCCACTGGGCGCCATGTGTCCGGCCTCAGCCCCCAAGGGGACGGCCATGCTTGGCGGATCGACCGCCAAGCACATCGCCCCAGGCGGGCCGGCTTGGGAGCGGCCCTGCGCTCGGCCCGCAGAACCGCTATCTAACATGAGAATTCTCGGCATTGACCCCGGCCTGCAGACCACCGGTTTTGGTGTCATCGAAGCCGACGGCCCGCGCCTGGCCTATGTGGCCAGCGGCACCATCAAGACCAACGCCGTCGCCACCGGCGACCTGCCGGCGCGGCTGAAGATCCTGTTCGATGGCATCCGCGAGGTCACGGCGCGCTACCAGCCACAGTGCGCAGCGGTGGAGATTGTCTTCGTCAACGTGAACCCGCAGTCCACGCTGCTGCTCGGCCAGGCGCGCGGCGCGGCCATCACCGCGCTGGTGTCGGCTGACCTGCTCGTCAGCGAGTACACGGCCCTGCAGATGAAAAAGGCCATCGTCGGCCACGGCCACGCCAAGAAGGAGCAGATCCAGGCCATGGTGCAGCGCTTGCTCAGCCTGCCGGGCCTGCCTGGCAAGGACGCCGCCGATGCGCTGGGCATTGCCATCATGCATGCGCATGCGCGCGTCAGCTTCGAAGCGATGAGCCGCAGCACGACGCTGGAGCGGCGCCAGCATGCGCAGTTCAAGGGCGGGCGGACGTACTAAGAAGAACGGCCCGCCTAAGCGGGCCGTCGAAGCGACGCGGGTCGCGCTCAGATCAGCTTGCGGCGACGAGCGAGGAAGCCGACGACACCGAGGCCGCCCAGCATCAGGGCATAGCTTTCGGGTTCCGGTACTGCGCTGATGCTCAGCGTGCCACCTTGATCGATGCCGTTGATCGCATAGTTGAAATTGCTTGCACCGAAGTTCGAGAACAGATCTACGGCGCCACCACCTTGGGTCGCGAAGCGGCCATTGGGGCCTGTCAGCGTGCCACCTTCGAACTTCACATAGGGGTCGGTGGCCTGTGCCAGCGTGTAGGTCTGGCCCTGAAAGCTGAAGCTCAGCGAGGTCAGGCCGAAGTCGCCGTCGAAGCCGCCAGCCGACACCACGGCGTCGTCGAAAGAGAAGCTGCCGTTCAGCACCGTGGCTGTGGGGGCGGTGTCGAAGCTGCCGGTGAAGTTGTACGTGGCGGCCTGAGCGGCGCCGGCCAGAGTCAGGGCCGCCAGGGCCAGGATAGATTTGCGATTCATTTTGTATTTCCTCAGAACTTGAAGCTGGTGGCCGTGACTGCTGCGCAGGCAATGCCCTTGAGCTGCAGCAGCGGCTTGGACTTGATGGGGCCGGCAGCGCCGTCAGCGTCGATGCCGATGATTGCGCCGGTGGCATTGGCCGTGCAGGTCACATGGCCGCTGGCGAGCGGGTCTGCGCTGGCAATGCCATTCGCAGTCAGCAGCTTGGTCAATACCAGCGTATCCACACCGGGCTTGAAGTCAGTGATGACGTCGCCGGCGTCCCCCATGCTGCGATAGACGAACTGGTTGCGGCCGCCATTGCCAGTCAGCGTATCGGCGCCCGGGCCACCTTCGATGATGTCGTCGCCTGCCGTGCCGACGATGTTGTCGCGGCCGTCGGTACCGGTGAAGCCCTTGGTCAGGTCCAGCCCGATCAACATCGGGTCATGGTCGGAGGCGCGGAACTGGTTGGGCTGGTACCAGTCATTGCCGGCGGCCTTGTCCTCGGTGTTGTAGTCGATCCATTCCGGCTCATCGGCGTTGATGTGCCAGCTGGTCGCGCCCGTCACCTTGGCGGCGATGGCCGCGGTGCCCAGGCCGTGGTCGAGGCGGCCGGCGCTGGCGTCGAAGACATAGCTGTAGTCGGCCGGGTCGAACATGCTGACCAGGTCGACGATGCCGTTGCTGGTCAGCAGGTCGATCGGGTCTTCCTTCGCATAGGAATTGAAGTCGCCGAGCATGATGACGCGGTCGGTGCCGGCCGTGGCTGTGACGGTGGGCAGCCAGTCCAGCAGGCGCTGGGCCTGCTGCTTGCGCTGCAGGTTCCAGCAGCCCTGCAGGTCGCCGGTGTCGCCGTTCAGGCCGGTGCCGCAGCTACCCTTGGACTTGAGGTGGTTGACGACGACGGCGAACTTCTCGCCGTTGGGGGCCACGAAGCCCTGCGCGTAGGTGGGCCGGTTGTTGATGGCGTTGTCGTCGGACATCGACGCACCCATCAGGCCGAGCTTGGCCGGCTTGTAGATCATGGCGACGCGGATGGCGTCGGTGCCCGTGGAGGGCGGCAGCGGCACGGCGGCATAGGTGTTGACGCCCATCATGGCGTTGAGGCCGTCGACGAGGTTCTGCACGGCGAAGTTGCCGCTGTTCTGGATCTCCATCAGGCCGACGACGTCGGCGTTCAGGCCCGACAGGGCGGCCAGGATCTTGGTGCGCTGGCGATCGAATTCCGCCTGGTTGTCCGCGCCGCGGCAGCCGGCGCTCGGGCAGGCGCCGCCGCCCGGCACGGCGCTGCCGTTGGTGAACGTCGTGAAGAAGTTCAGCACATTGGAGCTGGCCACGCGGACATTGCCGCCCACGGCAGGCGGCGCCAGCGGGCGCGCGATCGGGCGGGCGAACACCGGCGCGGCGGTCGGGTGGATCTTGTAGGCCAGCGGGCCGGTGGCCGAATCGGTCGAGGGGCCGAAGTCGACGACGCCGGTCACGCCTTCGACCGTGTCGCCGGCGCGCACCGTGCCGTCTTGCCAGAGGTAGGGCGTGGGGTTGGGGAACTTGGTGGCGCTGCTGTCATCCAGCACGACGCTGCGAGCCAGGTTGGCAGCCTGCATGGCGAGCGCCGCCGGGCCGGGGCGCAGCACATTGGTTGGGTTGAGCGTGCGGCCGCCGGCCGACACGGTCAGCTGGCCCCAGCTGCCGACGAAGTTGGTCTGGTTGACGGTCAGCGGGTCGGTGATGTGGACCAGCATGCCCTCATAGCGCTCCATGTCCGACTGGCTGGCCAGGGATGCCAGGCTGACCTCGACCGGCAGGGGCAGCGGGTTGCCGGTGCTGACGACGGTGACATTGGTGACGCTGCTCAGCTCGGTCAGCGGGTTGGCCAGGCTGGCGGCGCTGCTCGAGACCGAGTACTCCTGCACCTTGGCCGACACGTTGACCTTGTCGCCGACGGCCACGGTGGGCGCCGTGCTGGTGAAGACGAAGATGCCGTCGGAGGTGGTGGCATCACCGTCGCCGTCCGGGTCCTGCAGGTAGAAGCCGTTGTTGATCAGCTTGGTGACGACGCCGCCGGTCGTGACGGTCGTGCCGTCCATGCCGCTCTTGGCCCCCGAGCCCTGGATGGCGGGAATCGTGACGACGCCGCTGACCGACAGCTTGAACGTGCAGCTGGCCGTCTGCGCCTCGTCGTTGTCCCATTTCAGGCCGAGGTTGTAATTGCCGGCCGCGAGGGTGTTGTCGACGTTGATCTGCTGGGTCGCGGCCACGCCGTCGGCACTGGCGCCGACGAAGCTGCCCAGGGTCACGCCGGCGGGCAGGGCGCCGACGACGCTGGCCGCGTTGACGCGGCTGTCGCTGTCGGTGGCACTGACCACGAAGCTCGAGGCCGTGCCGGATACGACGGCCTGGTCAGGGCAGCTGGGGATGATGGGCTGGTTGACGTTGCCGCCACCGCACAGATTCACCGGACTGCTGGTGTTGCGCGGTGTGGGTGCGCCGGTGGCAAAGTCGGCGGCGTTGTTGTTGCTGTCCGTGCAGCCGCTGGCCGCGCGCAGGTTGGCCGTCGTGTTGGTCAGGACCGGGGCCGGGGCCGCGCCCTCCGCGCCGGTGCCGGTGGGGCCCCAGGAGATCAGGTCCTCAGCGCCGGCTGGCGCGGCGCCGCTCAGGGCCGCGGTGCTCTTCACCAGGGCGACCTTGCCTGTCGTGCCCGACAGCGCCAGGGTGCCGGTGAGATCCCCCACCACGTCAGTGGTGCCACCGGTGCCCGCGGCTTCACGGACGAGGTAGTACTGGCCCGGCTGCAGCGTCACACCGGCCGGAATGGCCGTCGCCTGCCAGCTCGTGCCGGTGGCCGACGCGTACTGCACCGACCAGCCGCCGATGGCGACAGGCGCCGCGCCGGCGTTGAACAGCTCGATGAAGTCCTGCTTGTAGACCGCGCCGCTGTTGCCGCCACCGCCATAGACCTGGCTGATGACGACGCCGCTGGTCGAGGCCAGCACGGCGGGCGCGGCGAAGGCCGCGGCGAGGAGTGACACCAGAGGTTTGATCCGCATGACTATTTAGTAAAAATTGCCCAAAACGGGGCGCATCGTAGGGATGCTTCATGACGTTTTGGTCCACCGCATTCGAGGGGGTGTCCTCAGGCATCATCCCGGCCCATGTCGCCTGCACTGCTTTTGCTCGGGGTTCTCACCTATTTCGCCCTGCTGTTGGTACTGGCGCGGTGCGTCTCGCACGGTTCGGGGGCTGAGGGTTTCTATGTGGGGGGCAGGGAAAGTCCCTGGCCGGTCGTCGCCTTCGGAATGATCGGGACGTCGCTGTCCGGCGTCACTTTCATCAGCGTGCCCGGCTCGGTGGCGGTCAGCGGCTTCACCTATCTGCAGATCGCGATTGGCCAGGTCGTCGGCTATGTCGTGATCGCGTTGCTGCTGCTGCCGGCGTATCACCGCCTCAAGCTGGCCTCGATCTACGGCCTGCTGGGAGACCGCTTGGGCCCGGCCGCGCAGCGCCTGGGCTCGGCCTTCTTCGTGCTGAGCCGCACGCTGGGTGCGACGGCGCGGCTCTACCTCGTCGTGGCCGTGCTGCACACGCTGATCCTGCAACCGCTGGGCGTGCCCTTTGCCGTCGGCGCGGCCGTCGTGCTGGTGATGATCCTGCTCTACACGGTCGAGGGCGGCGTGAAGGCGCTGGTGTGGACCGACACGCTGCAGACCGCCGGCATGCTGACCGGCCTCGTCGTCTGCGTGGCGCTGCTGTGGCAGACGGGTGCGCTGGCCCAGCTGGAAGCTGCAGGCCTGAGCCGTGTCTGGGTCGGCGACCCGCTGTCCCGCGACTTCTCCGCCAAGGCGCTGCTGGCCGGCATGTTCATTGCCATCGCGATGACGGGGCTGGACCAGGAAATGATGCAGAAGAGCCTGTCGGTGGCCAAGCTGCGCGACGCGCAGAAGAACGTGCTCGTGCTGGCCGTGCTGATGCTGGTTGTCGTGGGCGCTTTCCTGCTGCTGGGCGGGCTGCTGACGCTGTTCGCTCAAGCGCACGGCATCACGGTCAAGGGCGACGCACTGTTCCCCACCGTCGTCATGCAGTACCTGCCGGCCTGGGTGCAGGTCGTCTTCGTACTGGCGCTGGTGTCAGCGCTATTGCCTAGCGCCGATGGCGCATTGACGGCGCTGACCGCCAGCACCTGCCTGGACTTGCTGCGCCTGCCACGCGAGGACGTGCGTACGCGGCAGCGCGTGCACTACGCCTTCGCGGTGCTGTTCCTGGCGTTGGTGCTGGGCTTCAAGGCGCTGGACAGCACCAGCATGATCTTTCTGATCCTGAAGCTCGCGGGCTACACGTATGGGCCGCTGCTGGGGCTGTTCGCGTTCGCGATGTTCACGCCGCGGGCGGTGTCGGGGCGGGCGCTGGTTGCTGTCTGCGGGGCGGCGCCGTTGCTGTGCGCGGTGCTGGACTTCGGGCAGCCTTGGGGTGGGTATCAGATTGGGCTGGAGTTACTGTTGTTGAACGGATTGCTGACGTGGGGTGGGCTTTGGTTGTCGAGTCGGCCATCGTTGCTCCTGCATTCGTGATACTGCGCTAATGCATAACGACACCGTCACCTTGTATCGGCCGACCGGTCCGGCGGAGTTGCGTTTGGTCGAGAACGCGGGCTTTCGGGCTTGGCCGCCGCGTTTGCCGGACCAGCCCATCTTCTATCCGGTCACGAACCGGCAATATGCGGAGCAGATCGCTCGCGACTGGAATGTGCCGGCCAGCGGCTACGGGTGCGTCACCCGCTTCGAAGTCCGGCGTAGCTTCATGGACCAGTTCCCTGTTCAGCAAGTGGGTGGCGGCTTGCACACTGAATGGTGGGTGCCTGCCGAGCGCCTTGAGGAATTGAACGCCAACATCGTCGGGTTGATCGAAGTTGTCGCCGAATTCGGCACGCTGCCCTTGTTGTGACTTTGCTCGTTTCTTCGCCACCTTTCGGCCTCGCCCGCATGCTTGGCGCCTTCGTGCGCGGCCACTGGCGCGCCTACGCGACCGCCGGCGCGATGCTCAGCTGCATCGCGGCCCTAACGGTCTGGATTCCTCGCCAGGTCGGCCATGTCGTCGATGCTCTCGTCGCCGGCGGCCTCAAGGGCGATGCGTTGCTGCAGCAACTCGGCCTGCTGGTGTTGGCCGGCCTCGTCATCTACCTGCTGCGCGCCGGCTGGCGGCTGACCCTCTTCAAAGCGTCCTTCCAGCTTGGTGCACGACTGCGCACGCGGCTCTACGCGCGTCTTGCGCTGCAAGGCCCCGCCTACTTCCAGTCCCAGCGCACCGGTGACCTGATGGCGCTGGCGACAAACGACATCGACACCGTCGAGCAGGCCGCCGGCGAAGCCATGCTGGCCGGCTTTGACGGCACGCAGACGCTCGTCCTCGTGCTGGCGATGATGACCATCGGCATCGACTGGCGCCTCGGCCTGGCGGCCCTGGTGCCGTTCCCGCTGATGGCCCTGGCGTTCTGGTGGATATCCAACCACCTGCACCAGGCTGCGCAGGACTCGCTGGGCGCCTTCAGCGGCCTGAACCAGCAGGTGCAGGAAAGCCTCTCGGGCGTGCGCACGGTGCGTGCCCTGGGCCTGGTCGCCCGCAGCGAGGCGCAGTTCACCGAGCTGGCCGAGAAGGCGGCCGAGGCGAGCTTTCGCTCGCAGCGCTGGGAGGCCGCCTACGAGCCGGCCGTCGGCATGACGCTGTCCGCCGCGTTCGCCATCGCGCTGGCCGTGGGCGGCTGGTTGGTCTCGCGCGGCGAGCTCAGCATCGGCCAGCTGACGGCCTTCACGATGTACCTCGGCCAGCTGATCTGGCCAATGTTCGCGGCGGGTTGGGTACTGGCATTGCTGGAGCGCGGGCGCGCGGCCTGGATGCGCCTGGCCCCCGTGCTGGACGCGCCGCTGACACTGACCGACGAGGGCAGGGCGGCGCTGCCGGCCCACGCCGAACTGCGCGCTGACGGGCTCACCTTCAGCTTCCCCGGCGCCAAACGGCCGGCGTTGGAAGGCGTGGGCCTGGCACTCGCACCGGGCAAGACGCTGGGCATCGTCGGCGCGACCGGTGCGGGCAAATCCACTTTCGTGCGCTTGCTGCTGCGTCAGTCCGAGCCGGACGCGGGCCGGCTGACGCTGGGTGGTGTCGCATTGCCAGAACTGCCGCTCGCTACGCTGCGCGCCCACATCGCCTGGGTGCCGCAGGAGCCGTTTTTGTTCTCGGCCTCGGTGGCTGACAACATCGCGCTGGCCAAGCCCGGCGCAACGCGCGAAGAGATCGAGGCTGCAGCACGCCTGGCTTCGGTGCACGACGACGTCGCTCGGCTCCCCGAAGGCTATGCGACCGAGGTCGGTGAGCGCGGCGTGACGCTGTCGGGTGGCCAGCGCCAGCGCGTCGCCATCGCACGGGCTCTGTTGAGTGACGCGCCGCTGCTGGTGCTGGACGATGCGCTTTCCGCCGTCGACACCGGCACCGAGACCGACATCCTCGACCACCTGCGCGAGCTGCGTGCCGCGCGGCCTGATCGCAGCGTCATCGTCATTGCGCATCGACTCTCGGCCGTGATGGATGCCGACGAAGTCATCGTGCTCAAGCAGGGCCATGTCATCGAGCGCGGCACGCACCAGCAGCTGCTCGAACTGAGTGGCTGGTACGCGGCGCAATGGCGCTATCAACAGATCGAGGCCAGTCTTGAAGCCGCCTGAAATGGAGCCCCTCGCCCAATCTTGCCTGGCTGAACGCAGGCGAGCCTGGTCGATCCCCCGAGGGGATGGCGATGCTCGCGTCATCGAGCCGCGAGCACATCGCCGGTGCGGGCCGGCTTGGGAGCGGCCCTGCGCTCGGCCCGAAATGCAATGCGCGGTGGAGCGCCCTAGATGAAGAAAGAGACACCTTGGAAGAGCGTCGGTTTGCTGCTGGACTCTGCACGGCCCGAGCGCAGCCACCTGATCAGCGGCGGCATCTGGCTCGTCCTTGCCGCCGGCCTCGAAGTGCTCGGCCCCATCCTCGGCAAGCGCTACATCGACCACCACCTGCTGCCGCGCCAGTTCGTCGTCGCCGAAATGGCCACGCTGCTGGCGCTGATGCTGCTGACCGGCTGGGCCGCGAGCTGGATCCGCTACGCCCAGCTGTCGCGCATGGCCGGCGTGGCGCGGCGCTCGGTGCTGCGGCTGCGCGAGCGGGTCTACGCGCATGTGCTGGCCCTGCCGATGGCCTTCTTCGACAAGGCCATCACCGGCCAGCTCGTCAGCCGCGTCACCAACGACACCGAGGCGGTGAACCAGCTCTACCGCCAGGTGCTGTACGTGATGCTGGACTCGACCATCGTCGTCTTCGGCTCGCTGGTGGCGATGGCCTTTCTCGACTGGCGGCTGATGCTCATCGTCGCGACGCTGGTGCCGGCCATGGTGGTCATCATCCTGGGCTACCAGAAGCTGTCGGCGCCGGCAGTGGCGCGCACCCGCCAGCTGCGCAGCGACATCAACGCGCAGATGGCCGAGAGCATGGCTGGCATGGCCGTGCTGCAGGCTAGCGGCGCGGCCGGGCGCTTCGGCGCCCGCTTCGAGACGACCAATGCCGAGCACCGGCTGTCGCGCATCGCCGAGCTGCGCGCCAACGCCTGGCTGCTGCGCCCGGCCCTGGACCTGATGAATGTGCTGCTGCTGGTCACGGTCATCTACAGCTTCGGTCGGCGAGAGATGTCGGGGCTGGAGGTCGGCCTGCTTTACGCCTTTCTGAGCTACATCGCCCGGGTGGTGGAGCCGCTGATCCAGATCACCATGCAGTTCGGCCAGCTGCAGCAGGCCATGGTGGCGGCGTCGCGCGTGCGCACGCTGCTGGAGGAGGATGAGCACCGCGGCCCGGCCCAGGACGGCCGCGGGATTGCCCAGGGCAGCATCCGCATCGAGGGGCTGAGCTTCGGCTACGACCCTGCAAGGCCGGTGCTGCATGGCGTCGACGTGGACATCGCGGCGGGCAGCTTTGTCGGCATCGTCGGCCACACCGGCAGCGGCAAGAGCACGCTGCTATCGCTGCTGCTGCGCTTCTACACAGCGCAGGCCGGGCGCATCACGGTGGACGGCCAGCCGCTGGCCAGCGTGCCGGACGCGGCCTTTCGCGACGCGGTGGGGCTGGTGCCGCAGGAGCCTTATCTGATGTCGGCGAGCGTGCGCGACAACATCGCGATGGGCCGGCCGGGCATCAGCGAGGACGACATCCAGGACGCGGCCACGGCGGCGCGCGCGCATGACTTCATCACGGCGCTGCCGCAAGGCTATGACACGCTGCTCGGCGAGGGCGGGGCTCGCGTGTCCACCGGGCAGAAGCAGTTGCTGGCGATGGCGCGGGCATTGGCAGGCTCACCGCGCATCCTGTTCCTAGATGAGGCGACCAGCAATATCGACAGCGCCACCGAGCAGCGCGTGGGTGAGGCGCTGACGGCGCTGCGCGGGCGCGTGACGGTGGTGGCCATCGCGCACCGGCTGTCGACCATCCGCGCGGCCGACCAGATCCTCGTGCTCAACCACGGACACCTGCAGGAGCGTGGTTCGCACGAGGCGCTGATGGCGATCGAAGGCGGCTTGTACCGCCGCCTGGTCGAACTGCAGACACTGGAAGAGCCCGACGCCGAAGCCGAGCCTGTCTGACCTGCGTCAAGGCGCCGTTGCGCTCCGCGGCCTAGGCTGCGCGACCATGAATGAACTCGTCCGCGCTTCGCCGCAAGTCCTGATCTGCGGCGCCGGCCCGGCCGGCCTGGCGCTGGCCTGCGCGCTGCACGACCGCGGCCTGGCCGTGCGCGTGCTGGAGCAGGCCGATGCCACCACGCTGGCCGCCCCCGCGGACGATGGCCGCGAGATCGCACTCACCCACCGCTCGCGCCGCGTGCTGGAGAACCTGGGGCTGTGGCAGCGGCTGAGCGACATCGCGCCGCTGCGCCGGGCCAGTGTTCGCTCCAGCGGCTCGCGCGTGGCACTGCCTTTCGAGTCGGGTGGGCAGGATCTCGGCTGGTTGGTGGCCAACCACCGCATCCGCGCCGCGGCCTGGGCCGGCGCGCAGCAGCGCGGCATTGACGTGCTCTGCGGCCGCACCGTCGTCGGTTTTTGCCGCGACGCCGAAATGGCCACCGTGGACACGCTTTGCGGTGAGCGACATCTGGCGTCGTTGGTCGTCGCGGCCGACAGCCGCTTTTCGCCGCTGCGCCGCCTGGCCGGTATCGGCGCCCGCCATCACGATTTCGGCCGCAGCGCGCTGCTCGTGCCGCTGGCGCACGAGCGCGACCACGACGGCGTGGCCCAGGAATGCTTTCTGCAAGGCCACACGCTGGCGCTGCTGCCCAAGACGGGGCGGCGCTGCTCGGCGGTGTGGACGGTGGCGAACACCGAGCTGCCGCGACTGGCGGCAATGGATGACGTGGCGCTGGCGGGGGCCATCGAGGTTGCGGCCGAGGGCAGCCTGGGCGCGATGAAGATGGACGGTGCGCGGCACCTCTATCCGCTCGTGGCCGTGTGGGCGCAGCGCTTCGTCGCGCCGCGCCTGGCGCTGATCGGCGATGCGGCCGTGGGCATGCACCCCGTGACGGCCCATGGTTACAACCTGGGGCTTTACGGCATCGAGGCTCTGACCAGGCGCCTGGACCCGGCCCGCGATCCGGGCGAGATGGGCGCGCTGCTGGCCTACGAGGCCGAGCATCGCCGTGCAGCGGGGCCGCTGTATGCCGGCACGAATGCGCTGGTGCGCTTCTTCACCGACGACCGCGCGCCGGTGTTGGCGCTGCGCCGTGCCGTCATCGACATCGCCCGCCATCTGCCACCGCTGCGCGCGGCGATCACGCGGCGCCTCGTCGACGCCGCCTGAGCCATCGTCAGCGCGCGCGCGCTTCCAGCACGCTCAAGGACCCGCGTAGCGACCGCATCGCCTGCTCCATTGGAGTCTCGCCCGGCGCGGGCAGCAGGCGGGCCTCGCGGCTGGCCAGCACGTCTTCGCGCAGCGTCAGGCCGGCGCGTGCGAACTGCGGCTTCAAGACCGCCGCACGCTCGCGCAGCAGCTCGCGGGTGGCCTGGTAGGCGTGCTCCGCGAGGTGGCGGCGCTGGCTGTAGCTGAAGGTGTTGGCCATGAACAGCTCGGCGTCGCGCGGGTCGGGTTCGAACAGCAGGATGTCGGTCTGCGGATGCGTCAGCTCGTAGCCTTTGAGGCCGAGGGCCAGGCGCGAGTGGATCAGCGAGCGGAAGGTCTGCGACAGCACCAGCGGCAGGCCACCGTCCACCAGGCGGTGGATGCGCGGCTGCAGGGCGCGCAGGGCCGGGCGGCCGAGCTTGCTGGCCAGCTTCCTGGCGCGGCGCGAGCGCGCATCGCGCGGCGACATGCGGTTGCTCTCGTAGGGCACGAGCGGGTTCAGGCAGATCAGCAGGTCCAGGCCGCGGTCCAGCAGCACGGAAGCGTGCAGCGTCTTCTTCAATGCGCCGTCCACGTAATGCCGGCCGTCGATCTCGACCGGCGGGAACAGGCCCGGCAGCGCTGCGCTGGCCTGCACGGCCTGCGAGATGGGCACGTGGTCCCAGCCCTCGGCGCCGAAGGGGATGGCTTCGCCGGTGTCCAGATCGGTGGCCACCAGCACGAGGCGATGGCGCAGGTCGCGGAAGTCGTTGCTGCGGCCGGGCTCGGCGAACACCTGGGTCAGTGCCTCGCCAAACCGTTCACTGCTCAGCAGGCCGGTGGGCAGCACACGGCCCAGGCGCTCGATGGCACCGAGCAGGGAGCGGCCTTCCAGCAGCACCTCGCGCGCGGCGTCGGCCAGCAGGCCGGGCAGCAGGCGCAGGCGCTCGCCGAACTCGGCCCAGGCGGGCTGCAGCAGCTCGGCGGGGTCGAAGCGGTCGGGGGCTTCCGCCGTGTTCTCGATGAAGGCGGCGCAGAGCTGGCGCGGCGTCATGCCGTTGGCCAGGCCGGCGGCGATGAAGCCGCCCGCACTGACGCCGATGTAGCCGTCGCAAGCGGTGAAGTCGAGGCCGCCAACGGCCTCCTCCAAAGCACAAAGGGCGCCAACTTCATAGATGGCGCCCAGTGGGCCTCCGCCTGCCAGGGCCAAACCGATCTTCGGTTGGCTCATGGTCAGAGAGAGTTACTTGCTCAGGCTTGAGCGGCTTGCTCGGCGGCCGGAGCGGCGGCAGCCTTCTTGGCAGCCGGGGCGCGCTTGGCCGGAGCGGCCTTCTTCGCCGGGGCGGCAGCCTTCTTGGCGGGAGCGGCAACCTTCTTGGCCACAGCCTTGACGGCGGCCTTCACCGGAGCGGCCTTCTTGGCAACAGCCTTCTTGGCGGGCGCAGCCTTGGCCACGACGGCCTTCTTCACGGCAGCAGCCTTCTTGACCACGGTCTTCTTGGCCTTGGCAGCGGGCGAAGCTTTCTTCAGGCCAGCCGACACGGCGAGGTCGTCGATGCGCTTGATCAGGCTCTGCACGTCGCTGGCTGACGGCACGTTCAGGGTCTTCAGCGCCTTGGCGACGCGTTGCTCGAAGATGCTTTCCAGCTTGTCCCAGTGCTGACCGGCCTTGGCGCCGACATCACCGGCCATGCCGCTGACCTTGGTGGCCACGGCGCTGAGCTTTTCCTCAGCGGCGGATTGGGTCTTCTTCTGCAATTTGAGTCCTTCCGAAACGAGGGCCTCGAAAACCTTGCCGCCTTCGCCCTGGGCCTTGGCGAAAGAGGCCAGACCGGCGGCCCAGATCTGCTGGGCGCTGTCCTTGACATTCTTGGCCATGTCGCCATCGAGCAGGCCAGCCGGGAAGCCGGTGGCGGCCGAGGCCTTCTTCTTGTCTGCCATCTTTTGAAGCTTCTTGACCATTTGGGTGTCCTTGCGAGTTAGCGCGGTTTGTTGGGATCAGCCGGCGGGACTGTAGCGGCGCGATCCCCCTTCAGCACGGCCATTCCTAGTGAGTGCGCTCTACGATGGCGAAGGCCGTTTCCTGGGGAAAGTGCCCAGCGGGCGGCCGCAAACCCTGGTCAAGAATCAGCGCGACAACGTCCAAATCCACAAGCAGGAGACCCGCATGCAGTATTTCGTCACCGGCGCCACAGGCTTCATCGGCAAGCGGCTCGTCAAGAAGCTGCTGGCTCGCCGCGGCAGCACGGTCCATTTCCTGATGCGCGAGGAGAGTGCGGCCAAGCTGCCCGACCTGCTCGCCTACTGGGGCGTCAGCAAGACCCGCGCGATCCCCGTCTACGGCGACCTGACGAGCAAGAAGCTCGGCGTGGCCAGCGACGTCATCAAGAGCCTGAAGGGCCAGATCGACCACCTTTACCATCTGGCTGCGGTCTACGACCTCGGCGCCGACGAGGAGTCGCAGGTCGCGGTGAACATCGAGGGCACGCGCAGCATGGTGGAGTTCGCGCAGGCGATCGACGCTGGCCATGTGCACCATGTCAGCTCGATTGCGGCGGCAGGCCTGTACGAGGGCGTGTTCCGCGAGGACATGTTCGAGGAGGCCGAGAACCTCGATCACCCCTACTTCATGACCAAGCACGAGAGCGAGAAGATCGTGCGCAAGGAGTGCAAGCGCCCCTGGACGGTCTACCGCCCCGCGCTGGTGGTGGGCGACTCCACCTCCGGTGAGATGGACAAGATCGACGGGCCTTACTACTTCTTCAAGCTGATCCAGCGCATGCGCCAGATCCTGCCGCCGTGGCTGCCCAGCGTCGGCCTGGAGGGCGGCCGCATCAACATCGCGCCGGTGGACTTCGTCGTCGACGCGCTCGACCACATCTCGCACAAGGTCAGCAAGGGACAGGGCTGCTACCACCTCGTCGACCCCAAGGGCTACCGTGTCGGCGATGTGCTGGACATCTTCAGCAAGGCCGCGCACGCGCCCAAGATGAACCTTTTCATCAACGCCGCGTTGATGGGCTTCATCCCCAAGAGCGTTAAGAAGGGCCTGATGGCGCTGGCGCCGGTGCGCCGCATCAAGAATGCGGTCATGAAGGACCTCGGCATCCCCGAGGACATGCTGACCTTCGTCAACTACCCGACCCGCTTCGACTGCCGCGACACCGAGGCCGCGCTGAAGGGCTCGGGCATCGCCTGCCCCGACCTGAACGACTACGCCTGGCGGCTGTGGGACTACTGGGAGCGTCATCTCGACCCGGCCCTGTTCATCGACCGTTCCCTGCGCGGCGCGACCGGCGGCAAGGTGGTGCTGGTGACGGGTGGCTCCTCGGGCATCGGCCTGGCCGCGGCCATCAAGTTCGCCGAGGCCGGCGCCATCACGCTGATCTGCGCGCGTGACGAGGCCAAGCTGGCCGAAGCGGTCAAGGAGATCAAGGCTGCGGCGGGCAAAGACGCGCAGATCCACAGCTACGCCTGCGACATCGCCGACGAGGCCGGCTGCGCCGGGCTGATCCAGTGGTGCACCGACGAGTTCGGCGGCGTCGACTTCCTCATCAACAACGCCGGCCGCTCCATCCGCCGCGCCATCGAGAGCAGCTACGACCGCTTCCACGACTTCCAGCGCACGATGGACCTGAACTACTTCGGCTGCCTGCGCGTGACCATGGGCCTGCTGCCCGGCATGGTGGCCAAGAAGAAGGGGCACGTCGTCAACATCAGCTCCATCGGCGTGCTGACCAATGCGCCGCGCTTCAGCGCCTATGTGGCCAGCAAGGCTGCGCTGGACGCCTGGACGCGCTGTGCTTCCAGCGAGTTCGCCGACACGGGCGTGACCTTCACGACCATCAACATGCCGCTGGTGCGCACACCGATGATCGCCCCCACGGCGATCTACAAGAACGTGCCGACGCTGGCGCCCGAGGAGGCCGGCGACATGATTGCGCAGGCTTGCATCAACAAGCCGGTGCGCATCGCCACGCGCCTGGGCATCTCGGGCGAGATGCTGCACGCCGCCGCGCCGCGCATCGCGCAGATCGTCATGAACACGACCTTCCGCATGTTCCCCGACAGCTCGGCCGCCAAGGGCGACAAGTCGGGCAAGTCGGGGCTGTCGCCCGAGGCCATCGCGATGCAGCAAATGATGCGAGGGATTCACTTCTAAGCCATCGATGAGCGCCCAGGGGCCACAGAGCCCCGGCGCGTGAAGGGAGGATCTCTTGCAACACTCACACCCTGTCGGGCCGCTGCCGTCCGTCAAGCCGGCGCCCACGCCGCGCAGCTACCAACTGCGGGCCTGGGGCGCCGTGGCCTCGCTGGTCGCCTTCCTCGGCATCTATTTCGGCCTGGCCGGCTGGTTCGCCTGGACGGCGTGGCGGCTGGGCCAGAGCGCCTTCGCCGGCCGCAGCGACGGCTTCTGGGCCTTTCTGGTGGCGCTGTGCGCGGCGCTGCTGACCGTCTTCATGCTGAAGGCGCTGTTCTTTCGCCAGCGACGCGCTGAAGACCACAGCCTCGAGATCCAGTCCACCGACCAGCCCGCGCTGTTCGTCGAGCTGAACGCCATTGCCGATGCTGTCGGCGCACCGCGTCCGCACCGTGTGCTGGTGTCGGCGCGCGTCAACGCGGCGGTGTTCTACGACCTGTCGCCACTGAACCTGCTCTTTCCGACCAAGAAGAACCTGGAGATCGGTCTCGGCCTGGTCAACGTGCTCAACCGCAGCGAGTTGCGCGCGGTGCTGGCGCACGAGTTCGGCCACTTCGCCCAGCGCGCCATGGCCGTCGGCCGATGGGTCTACGTGGCCCAGCAGATCGCCGCGCGGCTGGTGGCGCAGCGCGACATGCTGGACAACTTCCTGCAGGCCCTGAGCCGCTTCGACTTCCGCATCGCCTGGGTCGGCTGGCTGCTCAGCGTCATCGTCTGGGCCATTCGCAGCCTGGTGGACAGCGTCTTCACCGGTGTGCAGCTGCTGCAGCGCAGCCTGGGCCGCGAGATGGAGTACGGCGCCGACGCGGTGGCCGTCGCGCTGACCGGCAGCGACGCCCTCGTGCACGCCCTCTACAAGCTGCAGACAGCCGACATCGACTGGGACCGTGCCGCTGGCGTCGCGAGCGAGCTGCGGGCCAAGGAGCAGTGGGTGGGCGACCTGTTCGCGCTGCAGGAGCAGATCGCCGAGCGCACCGGCCGCATGCTGGATGACGCCGATTACGGCCGCGTGCCGCCTCGGCAGGCTGGCCCGACCCGCCTCTTCGACACCGCCGACAGCGCCGTGCCGCAGATGTGGCGCACCCACCCCCTCAACCACGAGCGCGAGGCGCGTGCCAAGGCCGAATACCGGGCCAGCGACGTGGATGAGCGCAGTGCCTGGACGCTGTTCGAGAACGCCGCCGCGCTGCGCGGGCAGGTGACGCGCCGGCTGATCGAGACGCCCGAGGCCGCGCAGGCCATGGACGAGGCGGCCCTGCATGCCGCACTGGAAGAGCGCTTCGGCGGTGAGCTGCTGCAGCCGCGCTATCGCGGTGCCTACCTGGGCCGGGCATTGACCCGCCATGTGGCCGAACCCGGCCAGCTGATCGGCGACCTGCCCGATGAAACGCAGGGTATCCAGCGCCTCGCCGCGCTCTATCCGGCCAGCCTGGGCGAGGCCGTGCGCCGCTGGCGCCGCATTGACGCCGACAAGGAGCCGGCGGAACACGCCGAGCTGCTGGCCGAACTGCGCCGCCATGACCAGGCCGCCCGTGCCACCCATCTGGCACTGGCGCGAGCAGTGGGCGACGGCAGCGAAGCACGGCTGCGCGGCCTGCTGGCGCAAGTGCATTACGCCGAGCACACCGCCGCCAACCTGCGCGACCTGCGCGGCGCGCTGGCGCACACGGTGCGCGTCGAGACCACCGGCCGCATCAGCGATGCGGGCCGCATGCGCGTGCGGGATGCGGGCGGCCGGCTGCATCACGCGCTGCAGCAGGTCTATGCCGAGGCGCTCGATGTCGTGCTGGACGCAGCCACATGCAAGCGGCTGCAGGCAGACAACTGGGCGGCGGCCCTCGGTGAGCTGAAGCTTGGACCGCCCGACATCAGCCAGCTGGGCGACTGGCTCGGCGTCATCGACAGCTGGATGGATGCGGCCGAGCACGCCCTGGGCGAACTCCGCGATGCGGCGCTGGCGGAACTGCTGGTCGCGGAAAACCGCGCTGCTGCACAGCAACCCACGGGCGAGTCCACGGTGCCGTCCGCGCCGCGCGGCTACGCCACGCTGCTCGAGGGGGCCGAGCGCCCGCGCGACCTGCGCCCCAACCTGTGGGCGCGCTTCCTGGCTGCCCAGGGCCGCGGCGCGGCGGCGGCGCGCGTCGCGGTGGCCGGCGGCATCGTCGTCGGCGTGCTGGGTTTTGGCGGCGGCTATGGCGACATCGACGTGCAGGTGCTCAATGGCCTGGACCGTCCGGTCCAGGTACGGATCGGCGGTGCGAGTGCGATCACCCTGCCCGCCTTCGGTGCAGCCGTGGTCGCGCAGGCACCGGACGCGCATCTGCCCATCGTGGCCGAGACCGCGCAGGGCGAGCTTATCGAGCGCTTCGAGGTGGCGCTTGAGCACGGCCCCGGCCATCCGGTCTACAACGTCGCAGGCGCCGCGCCACTGGTCGAGTTGACCTACACCTATGGCCGCGACACCGGGCCTGCACCGCCCAGGATGCTGGGCGCGAAACGCTGGTCGGCCAGCGAGGCGGATGTGTTCTTCGGCGACCCACCGCAGAGCGTCTCGGTCAAGCAGGGGCAGACGGAAGTCCGCCGCGTGCTCTACAGCGGGGCAGACGTGGCGCCGGGAATGCAGCTCAGCCTGCTGCGCGATGACGCCGCGGCGCTCGAACGCCTGAGCGAGCTGCATCTGCATTGGGACCGCCGCGATTCACCCGTGCGCTATGTCTGGCTGCGCCTGCTGCGCGGTCAGCCTGCGCATGACAAGCTGCTGACCGCCGCCCTGGCGCGCGAGCCTTCAGGAATCGAGCTCATGCGCGAACGCCTGGACACCCTGCCCACCGACGAGCGCAAGGCCCTGTGCGACGAACTCGGCCGCCGTGCGGACGCCGCGTCGGCCGATGGCCATGCGGTCTATCTGGCCGGGCGATGCCTGCCCGACGGCCCGCTTCGTGACGCCGCCATGGTGGCGGGCCTGGCGCGCTTCCCTCAAGATGCATGGCTGGCCTATGGCGCGGCCAAGGTAGAAGCCGGCAATGCCAATTGGCGCGTGGCGTTGCGTGACTACGAGCTGGCACGCGCAGAGCCGGCGCTGGCGCCGTTTGCGGCCATCGAGGCTAACCGGCTGCGTCGGCTGCTGGGCGAAAAGGAGCTGGGCGTCGAGGCGGAGCGCATCGACCCACCGAGCCGGCTGCTGGCCGCGCTCGGCTACCAGATGCGGGCGCGAGCCCTGGTCGCCGAGCCTGAGGCCATGGCCAAGCTCGCGGCCGGCGAACCGGACAAGGCGGCCGGCGTCGACAGCGCGCCTTCCCCGCATCTGCTGCGTCTTGCAGCGGCCTCCGATGGCGCCTCGGCCGAGCTGCGCCGGCGTGTCGCGGCCTTGCCACCCGACGATGGCGTGGACGAGCTGACCTACTGGACTTCACTGGCCCTGGCTGAACGCGAGGGACGGCCCGCGCCCGCGCTGCCCGCCGAGGCCATGGCCAGTGCGGGCATCGAGCCCGAACAGATCCACAAGCTCGAAGCCTTTCACGACGCGCTGGGCGGCCCTGCCACGCTGGCCGGCGCCGAAAAGCATCTGCTGGGTTTGGCGCTCGATTTGCGCGGCCAGGCCTACAGCATGGCCACCGTGCGCCTGGCTGGGCGCACCCCACCGGCATGGCGCGAGGCGGCCAAGCGCCTGCTCCAGAGCCACGAGCGCCCCTACTTCAACTGAATCACAATGACCCCGAAGCCCGGCCTCGGCCGGGTTTTCTCATTCAAGGAACCCGCACCCATGCTGAGAGGACAACGCGTCGGCCTGCGCTATGTGACCGAAGATGACCTGCCTTGGCTCAAGCGCACCACGGGCGACCCGCAGGTGCGCGGCCCTTTCCTGGGCTCGCGCATGATGACGCCGCATGCCGTGGACCAGCGCTGGAAGGAGAGCGGCTTTGCCAACGAGGACGCCGAGCGCCTGCTGATCTGTCACCTGCACGACGGCAGCGTCATCGGTGACGTGGTGCACTTCGCCGCGGCCCGCTACACGACGGCGCGCGAGATTGGCTGGACGCTGGCCGACGTCGCAATGCGCGGCCAGGGGCTGGCCAGCGAGGCCGCCGCGCTGCTGGTCGACTATCTGTTCGAGAACTGGCCGGTGAACCGCCTGTCCTGCGGCATGTCGGTGCACAACCATGCGTCGCGGCGCGTGGCCGAGAAGTGCGGCTTCAGGCACGAGGGCGTGCAGCGCGGCATCGTCTTCGTGGCCGGCGAGTATGTCGACTGCCATGCGCTGTCGCTGCTGCGCAGCGATTGGCTGGCTATGAAAGGCAGGGGCGAGTGAAAGACAAGGAATTCGATCTGATCGTCTTCGGCGCGACCGGCTTCACTGGCCGGCTCGTTGCCGAGTACCTGCATCTCAGCGGCGCCGGCGGCGCGCGCTGGGCGATTGCGGGGCGCAGCCTGGACAAGCTTGGCAAGGTGCGTGACGAGTTGCATCTGCCGCCCGCCGTGGCGCTGCTGAAAGCCGACGCGAAGGACCCCGCGGCGTTGAAGGCGCTGGTGGCGCGCACGCGCTGCGTCATCACGACGGTCGGCCCCTATCAGCTCCATGGCGAACCGCTCGCCACGGCCTGCGCCGAGGGTGGCACCGACTACGTTGACCTGTGCGGTGAACCGCTGTGGATGGCGAGGATGATCGACAAGCTGAGGCCGCTGGCCGAAAAGAGCGGTGCCCGCATCGTCTTCTCCTGCGGCTTCGATTCCATCCCCTTCGACCTGGGAGTGGTCTACCTGCAGGCCGAGGCGCAGAAGCGCTTTGGCGCGCCGTTGCCGGAGGTGCGCGGTCGTGTCGCCCGCGTGAAGGGCACAGCCTCGGGCGGCACGCTGGCCAGCATGATGGAGACCATCGAAGCGGTGCGCCGCGAGCCCGGTCTCATCAAGGTCATGGCCAACCCGTTTGCGCTGACGCCGGGCTTCAAGGGACCACGGCAGCCCAGCGGCCAGGACGCGAGCTTCGACGACTGGGCCGATGCCTGGAGCGGCCCTTTCTTCATGGCCACCATCAACACCAAGAACGTGCATCGCAGCAATGCGCTGCGCGGCCATCCCTGGGGTGCCGACTTCATCTACAGCGAGAAGCTGCTGACCGGTAGGCCCGGCCAGGGCGACAAGGGCCGCAGGAAGGCGATGGCGCTGGCACGCTTCACCCGCTTGCAGAACCTGGCCCTGGGCTTCACGCCGATGCGTGCCCTGCTGCGCCGCTTCGTGCTGACCCAGCCGGGCGACGGCCCGAACAAGGCGGCGCGCGAGGCCGGGCATTACGTGCTCTGGTTCACGGGCAAGTCAGCGGGCGGCGAGACATTGCGCGCCATCGTCAAGGGCGATCGTGACCCCGGCTATGGCTCGACGTGCAAGCTCATCAGCGAGGCGGCGCTGTGCCTCGTGCAGGACGTGGGCCGCGACGCGACGCCCGGCGGCGTCTGGACACCCGGCAGCGCGATGGGCCTCGCCCTGGTGCGGCGTCTGCATGAACGCGCCGGGCTGACCTTCGAGATGGCGGCTTGACGCCCACCCCGCGCTGGGCGGTCAGCCAGCCGCGCATGCACTGGACGCTGCAGGCCAACGTGGCCGAGACGCTCGCCACACTGGAGGCTGCTGCGGCGGCAGGGGCGCAGGGCTGCATCGGTACCGAGCTGGCGCTGACGGGCTTTCACCGCCGCGTGCCCGAGTTGCTCGATCAGCAGGCCCTGGCCGACGCCGAGGCGCAACTGCGCGCGACCTGTGCCCGGCTGTGCATCGCGGCGGCCATCGGCGTGCCGACCCTGGGTGAGGGCGGTGCGGTGTTCAACAGCCATCTCTACATCGATGCCTCGGGCTGCGAACTGGGCCGTGTGCACAAGCGCGGCTTGACCGACAGCGAGGCGACCTTCTTCGCGCGTGGCCGTGAGCGGGGCTGGACCACCATTGGTGGCGTGCTGGCGACCTCGGTGCTGTGCCGCGAGACGCTGGACGGGGCGGCGCTGCTGGCAGAACTGCATGCCGCGACCAGCGGTTCGGTGCCGCGCGTGATCTTCTGGCCCAGCTACATCAGCGAGTCCGATGCCGAGCAGGCGGCGCTGTGCCAAGCCTATCGCGATGGCGCCGAAGCGCTGGCACGCGAGCTGGGCGCCTGGGTGCTGCAGAGCAATTGGCCCGAGTCGCTGAATGAGCCAGAGCAGCGCGGCTTCGGAGTGAGCGTGGTCATCGCACCGGATGGGCGTCGCGTGCAGACGCTGCCGCGGGATGAGGCGGCTCTGGTCGTTGTGGACCTGGCTTAGCGGCGGCGCCTGGCCAGCCAGCCGAACATGCCCAGGCCGGCCAGCAGCAGCGCGCCACTGGCGGGTTCGGGCACCGGGGCGGTGGTGCCGGTCACGGTCGCGGCGTTCAGGCCCCAGCCCTCGTCGCCCAGGCCCTGGAAGCCGGCACGGTCTGAACCTTCAAAGCTCGTTGGGCTGTCGATGCTGAAGACCAGTTGGTTGCTGCCTGCGGCCAGCGTGACGGGAATGCTGATCGTCAGTTGCTGATTGACCACCGCACCGACCGTGGCGCCGTTCGGGTTGAACAGCACGCGGTCGGTGCCACCGCCGCCAAGATTCCAGGTGCCGCTGAACACTTCGCTGCCATTCAGCGTCACGTGAAGGATGTCGATGTAGCCGTTGTCGCCGTCCAAGGTGGCGTAGCCCGCCAGCGTGAAGTCGATCAGGCCGGCGCCGGCGCCAGCGGCGAAATTGGTGGTCACCGAGACCGTGGTGTCCAACGCGGCCGTCGGCGCGGGCAAGGTGTACAGCGTGGCGGCCCAGGCGGGCGCGACCGTCAGCAAGGCGGCAGCGGCGAGCAGCGGCAGGCGGGGCATCGAAGTCATCGCGCGTCTCCAGTGAGGTTCGGCGCAATCTATCTGCCGCCGGTCCGCGTCGTGGGCTTTGAACTTGGGGGTGTCCCCCGACTCGGGGGGGCGGGTTCAGGCGCGCCGGATCAGGGCCGCATAGCAGCCGCGGCGGGCGAAATGCGCGTGGATGTAGTCCACCTTGGGCTGAGCCAGCAGGCGCTCGATGAGGCCCTCGATCGCGGCGCCGTCGACGACGTCCGCATCGACCATCAGGCCCGCCGCATCGAAGGCGCGCAATGACAGCAGGCGGCTGCGCAGGGCATCCGCCACGGTGTCGATGGCGTCAAAAGCTTCGCCTGCCTGTTCGCGCACGTAGATGGCATGGCGAGAGCGGTAGGGCGTGTCGGCAGGCTGGTGCTCATAGTTGATGAGCAGCACGGACTCGTCCGCCGTCGTGTCGCGCAGTTCGACGCGGTCCGGCAGGCCGGCGCCGCGATGACGCTGCGCGCCATGGTCGGCCAGCGCTGCGTCGCTCAGGCCGAAGAGGTGCTTGAAGGGTTGGGCGGACAGCCCGGTGATGCGAAAGGACATGACGTGCTCCGTTGAAGGGGATGCACGTCATTCTTCAGACACGGCCGGGGCGCGTCTGGCCGCAATCGGACCTCGATTTCGGCTGTCCGTGGCGCGTTCGCGTGTCCTTGCCGCATTGATTTGCGGGCCGAGCGCTGGGCCGCTCCCTAGCCGGCCCGCGCTGGCGATGTGCTTGCGGCTCGATGCCGCAAGCATCGCCGTCCCCGCGGGGGACCGACCAGGTTCGCCTGCGTTCAGCAGGGCGAGACTGGGCGAGGGGCTTCAGTCCCGGCCTGCGGGACGCTCATAGCCGTTGTCCACCCAGGCTTCGGCGGACGCCTGGCTGAGCTTGAAGCCGGCGGCGACCTTGACCTGCGCCAAGCGCTCGCCGGCAGCATCGAAGGCCGCCAGCCAGGCGTAGGGGTCGTCCTCGGCAGGCACGATCTCCAGCGTGATCTTCAGCCAGGCGCCGTCGCGAGCGACATACAACGCCTTGTTCAGCTGCGCATGCAACTGCTGCTCATGGCGGCGGAGGACCTCGGAGGCCGTCTTCACCAGCGTGTTGAAGGCGTTGACGTCCAGGGGCTTGGGATTCTTCTTGTCGCGCCCCATGGTCCAGGGGCCGACCAGGGCCGGCTCGCTTTCGCCGGCCTTGAACATCGCGACGGCCCAGCCTTCATCGTCCTCGTTCTTGATGACCTGGGCGGTCCAGCCGTTGTCACGCCACAGCCGGGCTTCGAAGACGGGTTCGTCAACTTCACTCATGCCTTCAATCCCTTGGCGAGCAGTTCGGCCACCAGCGCGTTGATGCCGCCTTCATGTCCGGCGGCCCGGTCGCGCAGCTGTTCGGTCAGCTCGGCGGGCAGCTTGCAGGCAAAGGGGACGAGGCCGGCGGCGGCGTCCAGCTTGCGCTGGGCCTTGCGGTCGGGCAGGGCGGCAGCGGCGTGGCCGAAGCGGCCTGGGGCCGCCTTGCCGCGCATTGCGGCGTCCAGCTTCAGGCCGGCCAGGCGTTCGAGATCGGTTTTCTTCATGCTCATGGGCCGGATTGTCCCCGTTCGAGGAAACCTGCCCGTGAGCGGTCAGCCGTTGGTGGCCCGAGCAGCGGGAACGACGGCGGGTGCGCGCGTCACGCGGGTCTTGCCGCCGGTCGTCACGAGGACGACGGGGTCGCCGCTGTTGAAGGCCTCGGCGCCCTTGGCCTGGATGATGGCGCGGCGTTCGCCATTGCGCAGCTGGACGATGATTTCCAGCGCATCTTCCTTGGTGGCCGAGCGCTCGATGGCATTGCCGATGACGGCACCGGCGACGGCGCCGATGACGCCGACGACTGCGCCTTCACGGCGGCCGCCCACCGAGCTGCCGGCAATCGCGCCGGTCACGCCACCGGCCACGCCGCCGACGCCGCTCTGCGAGCCGTCCACAGTGACGGGACGGGAGGACAGCACGGTGGCGTCCATGATCTGCGACATGCGTTGCGCGTCACCGCGCTGGACGACGTCGGGGCTGGTGGTCGAGCAGGCTGACAGCGCAACCGCGGCGGCCAGGGTGAGGGAAGTCATGAGCTTGGACATTCGAATACTCCTTGGGCAAAACGGCAGCCCAACGTCGCCAATTGTCTCGCCGTTGACGGCTCGATGCCCCCGGCTACAACTCTTTACCGTTGGCGGTCAACGGGAATGACCCTCAATCGCCGCGAATTACCCATGCAGGCGCGAGCTGCGCGGCACGCTGGCGAGCAGGAACTCCATCTGGTCGGCCAGGATGCGGCGGCCGCGCAGGATCATGTCCTCGTGCAGGCTGGGCACATAGGGCAGGTAGAGCAGGCTCATGTGCGCCTCCTCCGGCATGCGGTTGCCCTTGCGGCCATTGCAGGGCCGGCAAGCGGTGATGCAGTTCATCCAGGTGTCGTAGCCGCCGCGCGACGTCGGGTGAATGTGCTCGCGTGTCAGGTCTTCGGGCAGGCAGTGGTGGCCGCAGTAGGCGCAGACGAAGCGGTCGCGCACGAAGAGCTTGCTGTTGGTCAGCGCCGGCGCCTGGCGCCAGGCCCGGCTGGGCACGGCCCCGCGCACGGCAATGATGGGGTGGACCTCGATGCGCGACTGGCGCCCGGAGATGCGCTGCCAGCCCCCGCGCAGCACCTGGCAGGGGTCGCCCAGCGTCCAGGCAACGCCGTCGCAGGCGTAGATCACGGCCGCTTCGCGGGTCGTGATCCAGGCCTGGGGGCGGCCGGAGACATCGAGTTGGAGCACATCCACAGAAGTCAACCTCCAACGCAGAGACTACTTCAGAAGCGACCTCCCGCTCAAGCGTGACTCCATTACAGCGTGGCGCTTCTGCTCGCCCGGTATTTCGGGCCGAGCGCCGGGCCGCCCCTAGCCGGCCCGTCGGGCGATGTGCTCGCGGCTCGACGCCGCGAGCATCGCCGTCCCCGTTGGGGACCGACCAGGCACGCTCGCGTTCAGCGGCGCGGGACTGGGCGAGGGGCTGGGGTAAGCACTAGGTTGGCGTGCGTATTAGGCACATCACCCTAGGAAATCGGTGGGACAAGCTGGCGCTGTCGCGGGAGCGACCTGCAAAATAGAACGATCGTTCGTTTTATTCCAGGATGGCTTCCGCCCCTTCTGCCCGTGTCCACGCTGCCCACTCCCGCCAAGAAGACCGCCCCGCTGCGCGTTGCGAAGCCGGCGCGCGTTGCGCGTTCGCTGCAAAAAGGCCAGCAGACCCGTGCTGCCATCCTCGAGGCGGCTCTCGGCCTGGCTTCGCACATGGGCCTGGAAGGCTTGTCCATTGGCGCGCTGGCCGACGTCACCGGCATGAGCAAGTCGGGCGTCTTTGCCCACTTCGGCTCGCGCGAGGAACTGCAAATCGCAGTCGTCACCGAGTATCACGCCAAGTTCGAGGAAGAAGTCTTCTTCACCGCCATCCGTGAACCGCGTGGCCTGCCGCGGCTGCGCGCGATGTTCGAGCGCTGGGTGCGGCGCGTGTCCGTCGAGGTCGACTCCGGCTGCATCTACATCAGCGGCGCCGTCGAATTCGACGACCGGCCCGGCCCGGTGCGTGATGCTCTCGTGGCCATGGTCAAGGCCTGGCATGCGGCGCTGCAAAAGGCCATCCAGCTCGCCATCAGCGAGGGCCATCTGAAAGCCGATGCCGATGTCGAGCAGATCTGTTTCGAGCTGCATGGCCTGATCCTGTCCCTGCATCACGACGCGCGCTTCATGCGCATTCCCGGCGCGCTCGCGCGTGCCGGCATCGGTTTCGACCGAACCATCCTTTTCTACGCCACGCCGCTTGGCCTCGACATCGACGGCAGCCGCAAGCTTCCAAAGACCGGCGCCGCCAAGCGCTGAACCCCTTTCTTGACCCACTGACCGTTCCAGGAGTACCCCGATGCCCCAGTACACCCCGCCCATGCGTGACATGCAGTTCGTCATGCACGAGCTGTTGAACGTCGTCGACGAACTGAAGATGCTGCCCGCGCATGCAGACATCGACGCCGACACGATCAACGCGGTGCTCGAGGAGGGTGGCAAGTTCGCCGCCGCAGTCATCGCCCCCATCAATCTCAGCGGCGACGCCGAGGGCTGTGTGCTCGACAAGACCACGCACGAGGTCAAGCCGCCCAAGGGCTTCAAGGAAGCCTACAAGCAGTATGTCGAAGGCGGCTGGCCGGCTTTGAGCTGCGACCCGCAGTTCGGCGGCCAGGGCCTGCCCCACCTGGTGAACCAGTTCTTCTACGAGATGCTGAATTCGGCCAACCAGGCCTGGACGATGTACCCGGGCCTGAGTCACGGCGCCTATGAAGCCCTGCATGCCCACGGCACGCCCGAGCAGCAGGCCACCTACCTGCCCAAGCTGACCAGCGGCGAATGGACCGGCACCATGTGCCTGACCGAGCCGCACTGTGGCACCGACCTCGGCATGCTGCGCAGCAAGGCCGAGCCGCAGCCCGACGGCACGTACAAGATCACCGGCGCCAAGATCTTCATCTCTGCCGGCGAGCACGACATGGCGGAGAACATCATCCACCTGGTGCTGGCCCGCTTGCCGGACGCGCCCGTGGGTTCCAAGGGCATCTCGCTGTTCATCGTGCCCAAGTTCAACGTCAATGCGGATGGCTCGCTGGGCAGCCGCAACGGCATCTTCTGCGCCGGCCTGGAGCACAAGATGGGCATCCATGGCAATGCCACCGCACAGCTCGTGCTGGAAGGCGCCAACGGCACCCTGGTGGGCCAGCCCAACAAGGGCCTGGCGGCCATGTTCGTGATGATGAACGCGGCACGCCTGGGTGTCGGCAACCAGTCCCTGGGCCTGACCGAAGTGGCCTATCAGAACGCCGTTGCCTACGCCAAGGACCGCATCCAGATGCGGGCGCTTTCCGGCCCCAAGGCCCCGGACAAGCCTGCCGACCCCATCATCGTGCACCCCGACGTGCGCAAGATGCTGCTGACGGCCCGCGCCTTCGCCGAAGGCGGCCGCATGCTGCAGGGCTACACGGTGCTGCAACTGGACAAGGCGCTGAAGAGCGACGACGAGGAAGAGCGCAAGGACGCCGAGGCCGAGGTCGCGCTGCTGACGCCCATCATCAAGGCCTTCATCACCGACAACGGCTGGCTGGCCACCTCGCACTGCATGCAGGTGTTCGGCGGCCACGGCTTCATCCACGAGTGGGGCATGGAGCAGTACGTGCGCGATGCGCGCATCAACATGATCTACGAGGGCACCAACACCATCCAGTCGCTGGACCTGCTGGGCCGCAAGGTGCTGGGCAACAACGGTGCGACGCTCAAGAAGTTCGGCAGGAAGATCGCCGCCTTCATCGAGGAAGAGGGCACGAATGAAGCCATGCAGGAGTTCGTGAACCCGCTCGCCGACCTGGGCGACAAGGTCAACAAGCTCACGCAGGAGTTGGGCATGAAGGCCTTCGGCAACCCCGACGAGGTGGGTGCCGCGGCGGTGGACTATCTGCGCGTGGTCGGCCACATGACCTTCGCCTTCTTCTTCGCCCAGGCCGCCAAGATCGCTCTGGCCAAGAAGGACAGCGGAGACCCGTTCTACACGGCCAAGCTGGCCACGGCACGCTTCTACTTCGCCAAGCTGCTGCCCGAGACGGCGACGCTGATCCGCACCTGTCGTGCGGGCCTGGCGCCGCTGATGGAAATGGAAGAAGCGCTGTTCTGAACCGCTTGATGAACGACAAGGATGCCCCGATGAAATTCCTGTTCGCTGCTGCCCTGCTGTTGCCCGCGTTTGCCTTCGCGCAGACTTCACCCGTGGGCCTGTGGAAGACCATTGACGACGACGGCAAAACCGCGAAGTCGCTGGTCCGCATCAGCGAACAGGGGGGCACCCTCGTGGCCAGCATCGATAAGCTGCTGGACCCGAGCGCCGAGCCCAACGCGAAATGCGACAAGTGCAAGGACGACCGCAAGGACCAGCCCATCGTCGGCCTGCAGATCATCCGCGGCGTGAAGGCCGAAGGCGACGGCATCTGGGGCGGCGGCGAGATCCTCGATCCCAATAACGGCAAGACCTACCGCACCCGCCTGAAGCCGATCGACGGCGGCAAGAAGCTGGAGATGCGCGGCTACATCGGGCCGTTCTATCGCAGCCAGGTGTGGCTGCGCGTGGAGTGAAGCAGCATGGGTGAACTCGCTGGCCGCGCCTGGCAGGGCTTGACCACCAGCACGCCGGACGCGCGCTGGTTCTGGCATCGCCAGTTGAAGAAGCCGTTCTTCGGTCGCTTCATGAAACCCTGGCGCTGGCCGCAAGGCGTGCCGGCAGACGGCTGGGAGCGCCTGGCCATCCCGAGTGCGAGCCAGTCGACGCTGGCTGCCGTGCTCAAGCGCACGCCCGTTGACAGGCCGCGCGGCGTCGTCGTCTGCGCCCACCCGATGGGCCTGGCCGCCAAGGGCTTCTGGCTGCGCAACGGCCATGCGGATGCGCTGCTGCAGGCGGGCTTCCATGTGCTCGCCTTCGACTACAACGGTTTCGGCGACAGCCCCTGCACCAATTTCGACTGGCCGGCCGACAGCCTGGCCGCCGGCCGGCAGGCGCGGCAACTGTTCCCTGGCCTGCCGGTGCATGCGCTGTGCGCATCCTTCGGCGCGATGAACACGTTGAACGCGCTCGGTACGGCGGATTTCCCCTTCCAGCGCATCGTGGCCGAGGGCTGCGCCTCCAGCCTGCCGGCGTTCTGGAAGAGCTACCCCTTCGCCCATGCCGTGCTGCGCCTGAGCAGCGCCGTCGCGCCCGAGGGCGAGCGCCGATTGCGGCCCGAACTCGCCATCACGCGGCTGCCCGCCCACGTGCGGCTGCTTCTCGTGCACAGCAAGGGAGACGACTGGACGCCCACGAGTCACGGCGACCGCCTGGCCGCCGCGGTGCCCGCCGGTGCGCATGTCGAACGGCTGACGCTCGCCAGGGCAGAGCACACCCACGGCATGCGCGACGAGCGCGAGGTCTACTGGCCGGCGGTGCACGATTTTCTGACCGCGGCTTGAGCCGCAGTCCCACGTTCTTCAGACAGGAGACCCCATGAGTTCCAAGTTTCAAGTCCGCAAGGTCGCCGTCCTCGGCGCCGGCGTGATGGGCGCGCAGATCGCGGCCCACCTCGTCAACTGCAAGGTGCCGGTCGTGCTGTTCGACCTGCCCGCAAAAGAAGGTGCCAAGAACGGCATCGTCACCAAGGCCGTCGACGGCCTGAAGAAGCTCAAGCCCGCGCCTCTCGGCGACGCGTCGGAAGCCGCGCTGATCCAGCAGGCCAACTACGAAGAGCATCTGGAGCTGCTCAAGGGCTGCGACCTCATCATCGAGGCCATCGCCGAGCGCATGGACTGGAAGCTCGACCTGTACACCAAGATCGCGCCGTTCGTCGCTACGCATGCCATCGTCGCGTCCAACACCTCGGGCCTGAGCATCACCAAGCTCTCCGAAGTGCTGCCCGAAGAAATCAAGCCGCGCTTCTGCGGCATCCACTTCTTCAACCCGCCGCGCTACATGGCCCTGGTCGAGCTGATCAACACGCCGACCACGCAGCCCGAGATCCTCGACCAGCTCGAAGCCTTCGTCACCACGTCGCTGGGCAAGAGCGTCGTGCGCGCCCACGACACGCCCAATTTCGTCGCCAACCGCGTCGGCATCGCCGGCATGATGGCCACGATGATCGAGGCCGAGAAGTTCGGCCTCTCCGTGGACGTCGTCGACGACCTGACCGGCAAGAAGCTGGGCCGCGCGTCGTCGGGCACCTTCCGCACCGCGGACGTCGTCGGCCTTGACACCATGGCCCATGTCGTCAAGACCATGCAGGACAACCTGAAGGACGACCCGTTCTACAGCACCTACGCCACGCCCAAGGTGCTGGCAGGCCTGATCGAGAAGGGCGCGCTGGGCCAGAAGACCGGCGCCGGCTTCTACAAGAAGGTCGGCAAGGACATCCAGCGGCTGGACTTCGCCACCGGTGAATACGTCGCCGGCGGCAAGAAGGCCGACGAGATCGTCGCCCGCATGCTGAAGAAGGCCCCGGCCGACCGTCTCAAGCTGCTGCGTGAATCGACCAACCCGCAAGCCCAGTTCCTGTGGGCCATCCTCCGCGACAGCTTCCACTACGCCGCTGTGCACCTGGACACCGTGGCCGACACGGCGCGCGAGATCGACTTCGCGATGCGCTGGGGCTTTGGCACCACGCAAGGCCCCTTCGAGCTGTGGCAGGCCGCCGGCTGGAAGCAGGTCGCCGAGTGGATCTCGGCCGACATCGCCGACGGCAAGACGCTGTCCAGCGCGCCGCTGCCCGCCTGGGTCACCGACGGCCCCGTGGCCGAAGCCGGTGGCGTGCACACGCCTGCGGGCTCGTGGAGCGCCGCTGAGGGCAAGTTCAAGCCGCGCAGCGAACTGCCGGTCTACAAGCGCCAAGCTTTCCGGGAAAGCCTGCTGGGCTGCGGCGCCGCCGACCCGTTGAAGTCGGGCACCGAGCTGTTCAAGAACGAGGAAGTGCGTGTCTGGACGCTGGACGGCAATGTCGTCATCGCCTCCATCACCGCCAAGCTGCACCTGATCAGCCCGGCCGTCACGGAAGGGCTGCTCAAGGCCGTCGAGATTGCCGAAGCTGACTACAAGGGCCTGGTGATCTGGTCGCCGGACGACGTGTTCTCGGCCGGTGCCAACCTCGAGAGCCTGATGCCCGTCTTCATGAAAATGGGCAGCAAGGGCATCGCGCCGGAAGAGAAGAAGCTGCAGGACATGATGCTGCGCCTGCGCTACGCCAGCGTGCCGGTCGTCGCCGCCATGCGCGGCCTGGCCCTGGGCGGTGGCGCCGAACTGGCCGTGCACTGCGCACGCCGTGTCGCCCACGTCGAGAGCTATGTGGGCCTGGTCGAAGTCGGCGTGGGCCTGGTGCCCGGCGGTGGCGGCCTGACTTATATCGCCCGTCGCGCCGCCGAGATGGCCGCCGCTGGCAATGCCGGCGCCGACATCCTGGCCTTCCTGAAGGACGGCTTCCTGACCGCGGCCACGGCCAAGGTCGCGACCTCGGCGCACGAAGCGAAGAAGAACGGCTTCCTGCTGGACAGCGACATCATCGTGCCGCACAAGGACGAGCTGCTGCACGTCGCGACGGCCACCGCCATCGGCATGGCCGAGGCCGGCTACCGCCCGCCGCACAAGGCGCTGTTCCCGGTCGCCGGCCGCAGCGGCATCGCGACGATCAAGGGCCAGGTCGCCAACATGCGCGACGGTGGCTTCGTCAGCGCCCACGACTACCACCTGGCCGCGGCGATTGCCGACGTGGTCTGCGGTGGCGAGGTCGAGGCGGGTTCCCTCGTCACCGAGGAGTACCTGATGGCGCTGGAGCGCAAGCACTTCTGCGCGCTGCTGGACAACCCCAAGACGCAGGAACGCATCATGGGCATGCTGCAGACCGGCAAGCCGGTTCGAAACTAATGACATCGCGGGACAGACCGAAGCGCACAGCGCGTAGCTCTGTCCCCGACTGACCAAGACTCGAAATGAATAGGCTTCAACGCACCCTTGCCAAGCTGGACGGCCTGCCGTCCGCGCTGCGTGGGCCTGCGCGCAACTTCGCGCTGCGGCGTGCCGTGCCCTTCACCGGCACGGCGTCGCTGGATTTCGTGGCGCTCACGCCCGAGCGCAGCGAGATCCGCGTCGCCAACAAGCGCCCGGTGCAGAACCACATCAAGGGTGTGCACGCGGCCGCGATGTCGCTGCTGGCCGAGACGGCCACCGGCATGGTGGTGGGCATGAATGTGCGTGACGACTGCCTGCCGCTGTGCAAGTCGCTGCAGGTGAACTTCCGCAAGCGTGCGACCGGCGGACTCACCGCCAAGGCGCACCTCACGGACGCCCAACGCGCCAGCATGGCCAGCGACACCAAGGGTGAAGTGCGGGTCGCCGTGACCGTGACCGACGAAGCCGGCATCGAGCCGATCGAGTGTGAATTTGTCTGGGCCTGGGTGCCCAAAGAGAAGCCCCAGGCTTGAAAGGAACAAACATGAGCAAGCAAGTCCAAGACGCCTACATCGTCTCCGCCACCCGTCTGCCGATCGGCAAGAGCGGCCGTGGTTTCTACAAGAACACCCGCCCCGACGAGATGCTCGTCAAGGTCATGCAGGCCGTGCTGGCACAGGCCCCGGGCCTGGACCCGGCCGCCATTGAAGACGCCATCGTCGGCTGCTCCTTCCCCGAAGGCGAGCAAGGCATGAACATCGCCCGCGTCGCCTCGGTGCTGGCGGGCTTGGGCCCGACCATCGGTGGCGTGACGATCAACCGCTACTGCGCCTCCGGCATCACCGCCGTGCAGATGGCCGCCGACCGCATCCGCGTTGGCGAGGCCGACGTGATGTTCGCCGGCGGCGTCGAATCGATGTCCATGATCCCCATGGGTGGCAACAAACCCAGCTTGAGCCCGCTGATCTTCGAGAAGGACGAGAACATCGGCATCGCCTACGGCATGGGCCTGACGGCCGAGAAGGTTGCCGCGCAGTGGAAGATCAGCCGCGAAGCCCAGGACGAGTTCTCGGTGGAATCGCACCGCCGTGCGGTGGTTGCCATGGCTGCCGGCCACTTCGACGCCGAGATGACGCCTTTCGATGTCGTTGAGCGCACGCCCAACCTCGCCGACGGCAGCATCAACACCAAGACCCGCACCGTCAAGCTCGACGAAGGCGCCCGCCCCGACACGTCGCTGGAAGGCCTGGCCAAACTCAAGCCCGTGTTCGCCGCCAAGGGCAGCGTCACCGCCGGCAACAGCTCGCAGACTTCCGACGGCTCGGGCGGCCTGCTGATCGTCAGCGAAGCGGCCCTGAAGCGCTTCAACCTGACGCCGCTGGCCCGCTTCGTCTCCTTCGCCGTGCGCGGCGTGCCGCCGGAAATCATGGGCATCGGTCCCATCGCCGCCATCCCCGTGGCGCTCAAGGCGGCCGGCATCACCGCCGCCGACCTGGACTGGATCGAACTGAACGAGGCCTTCGCGGCGCAGTCGCTGGCCGTGCTGAACGACCTCGACAGCAAGGGCATCGTGCTCGACCGCAGCAAGGTCAACCCGAACGGCGGCGCGATCGCGCTGGGTCACCCGCTGGGCGCTACCGGCGCCATTCGCGCGGCCTCGGTCATCCATGGCCTGCGCCGCACCGGCGGCAAGTACGGCATGGTGACAATGTGCGTCGGCGCTGGCCAAGGCGCTGCTGGCATTTTCGAAAGGCTGTAAACCATGGATCGTCGCCGCGCGCTCAAGACCGCCACGGTATTGCTCGCGGCGACCCCGCTGGCGGCCTGCACGGGCAAGTTGAAGACCTTTGCAACGTGGAAGGACGGTCAGCAGGCCGTGCTCGATCTGCTGTTCGCGCCCAAGGTCGTGCAGGACAACCCCTGGAACCTCAGCCAGGTCATGCAGCACTTGGCCCAGAGCATCGAGTTCTCGATGCAGGGCTTCCCGGCGCTCAAGGGCGCCTGGTTCCGCTCCTCCATCGGCTCGGCGGCCTTCGCCGTCTTCAACGCGCGCGGCACCATGAGCCACAGTCTGGACGAGCCCATCCCCGGCGCACCGGCACTGGATGCGTCGCAGGCGCTGAAGACTTCGGTGCAGCGCCTGCTGGATGCCATGGACGCCTTCGCGCAGTTCAACGGCACACTGCGGCCTCATTTCGCCTACGGTGAGCTGACCAAGCCGCAGTACGAGCGAGCCCATCTGATGCACCTGGCGAATCACTGGACGCAGTTCCACGCCAAGACAGCCACCGCTTAACGATTTTCCAATGCAACCACAGAGGCACAGAGACACGGAGCAACTCCTCAGGAGCTTCTTCTCTGTGCCTCCGTGCCTCTGTGGTTGCATCTGTATTTCCAAATCTGGAGACAACCGATGACCATCAAGAGCTACACCGTCAACGGCGTCGCGACCATCGAGATCGCCCGCCCCGAGAAGAAGAACGCCATCACCCAGGCCATGTACCAGGCCATGGCCGACGCCTTGCGTGCGGCCGATGCCGACCCGGCCGTGCGCGCCATGCTGATCACCGGCCAGCCGGGCATCTTCACGTCGGGCAACGACCTGGAAGACTTCATGGCCGGCCCGACGCGCGGCGAAGACGCGCCAACCTTCCAATTCATGCACGCGCTGGTGGACAGCACCAAGCCGGTCATCGCTGCCGTGACCGGCGCGGCCATCGGCATCGGCACCACCATGCTGCTGCACTGCGACTTCGTC
This sequence comes from Pelomonas sp. Root1217, assembly GCF_001425705.1. Taxonomy (GTDB): domain Bacteria; phylum Pseudomonadota; class Gammaproteobacteria; order Burkholderiales; family Burkholderiaceae_C; genus Pelomonas. The sequence goes on from NZ_LMDC01000001.1 coordinate 1,391,180, forward strand.
TTTGTCGCCGATGACGCCCGCCTGGCCATGCCCTTCGTGGCCCTGGGCCTGGTGCCCGAATTCGCCTCCAGCGTCGTGCTGCCCCAGCTGATCGGCAACCGCCGCGCGGCCGAAAAGCTGCTGCTGGGCGACCCCTTCACAGGGGAGCAGGCCGTCGAATGCGGCATCGCCAACCGCGTGCTGCCGGGCAGCGAGGTGCTGAACCACGCCCGCCGCATCGCCGAGCGCTTCAACACGCTGGCGCCGGGCGCCGTGCGCGACAGCAAGAAGCTGATCCGCGATGCGCAGCGCGACGCCGTCAAGGCGGCCATCACGCGTGAAGCCGAGATCTTCGGCGCGCGTCTGCGCAGCCCGGAGGCGATGGAGGCCTTCCAGGCCTTCTTCCAGAAACGCCTGCCGGACTTTTCCAAATTCTCCTGACCCTTTCGAAGGTCGCGCTCGGCCCGCTGCTGATTTGGCAGGGGCGGCGAGTGCGTGCCACAGCGCTGCGCCTGCCCGAGGCGGCCGGGCCGCGCTCGGGTGAGGGTTCAGCGCTGAGATTGCTGATCGTCGGTGACTCGTCCGCGGCGGGCGTTGGCGCATCCCACCAAGATGAAGCACTGGCCGGCCGGCTCGCGCAGGCCCTGGCAACGCGGCTCGGGCAACCCGTGGGTTGGCAACTGATCGCGACGAGCGGCCATCGCAGCGAGCAGGCGCTCGCAGCTTTTGAAGCGGCAGAAGTGGCACCGGCCGATGTGCTGATCACCTCCCTGGGCGTCAACGACGTTGTTGACCAGATCGCACCTGCGCAGGCCCTGGCGGCGTTGGACCGCATCCACGCCCTCGCGACCGAGCGCGCGGGCGTGCGCCTGAGCGTGCACTGCGCCGCACCGCCCATGCAGCAGTTCCCGCTGCTGCCCCAGCCGCTGCGTTGGTTCTTCGGCCGCCAGGCGGCGTGCTTCAACGCGGCCTTGAGTTCGGCTGTCGAAGGTCAGGCATCACGCCATGTGCTGCATCTGCCCGAGGCCATGCAACGCAATGCCGTCGAGCTGATGGCCGAAGACGGCTTCCACCCCGGCCCGCGCGGCTATGCGCTGTGGGCCGAGGCGCTGGCCGATCAGGTTGTGGCGTCGTTACCTCGGCTATCGATCTACTCACCAAGTTGAGCGTTGCGGCCGCTCGGCCGTTCCTAGACTGCCCCGGCCGCAACCACGCGGCAGCACCGGCCGCGCAAACCTGCAGACGGCGGGCTCAATAGGAGACAAAACATGCGGATCGAATTCCTCCGCCGGTGCTTGCGCCGGCTGAGCGCGGCAGCGTGCCTGCTTTTGGCGATGGTCACGGCAACGCCGGCGTTGGCGGCCTTGAGCCTCACCACCCTCTACGACGGCGGTAGCGCCGCCAAGCTGCAGTACCAGGTAGACACCGGCGGCGGCCTGGTATTCAAGGTCATGGCCTACGACAACGGCGTCAGCACCCAGTCCAAGGGCGACCTTTCCAGCCTGCTTTACAACGGCGTGCAATACGCGGATGCCAGCCGCGGCTCGCAGCTGAACTCCGGCTTCGACTTCCTCTACAGCAACGTTTCGGCGGTCGATGTGCAGGCCCAGATGATCAGCAGCAGCGGTGCAGCCACGTCGGCCTCCACCGCCAACGGCGGCGTGGTCAGCGGCGGCGCCTACGTCAAGATCACGGTGACCGTCTTAAGCGCCAACGGCGGCGTGCTCAAGCACTACTACATGGCCAGGAGCGGCGAGCCGCGCATCTACATGGGCACCTATTTCACCGAGGAGCCCGACACGCTGAATCTGGTGCGCTTCATCCTGCGCGTACCCATCGCGGCGCTCTCCAGGGGCGGCCCCGCGGGCCTGCCCGGCGGTCTGGCCAGCAATGGCAGCTGGCCGCAGGACCTGCGCGGCACCGACACGACGGTCGAGGCGAGCGACGTGTTCGGCTTCTCCAGCGGCACCGCCAGCGCGGGGCAGACGCGCTCCAAGCACTACTCCAACATGCGGCTGAAGGACTGGCAGTATTTCGGCGGCCTCAACAGCACCAGCAGTGTCGGGCTGTGGTTCTACCGGGACAACAACGAAGGCAATTCCGGCGGGCCCTTCTACCGCAGCCTGCTCAACCAGATCACCGCCACCAACAACGAGCTGACCTACATCGTCAATTACGGCGAGGGCCAGACCGAGGCCTTCCGCATGGGGGTGTTGAACAGCTACACGCTGATGTTCACCGCCGGCGGTGCGCCGTCGGCGCCGGACACGAGCTGGTTCTCGGTGATGGCGCTGGACGGTTATGTGGCGCCGTCCGGCCGCGGCACGGTGGCCGGTGTCGGCCTGTCGGGCACCGATCCGAACTACAGCTACACGGTGGGCTTCTCCAGCAGCACGGCGCAGTACTGGGCCAGCGCCAACCTCGCCAACAACGGCTTCTTCAAGAGCACCGGCATGCGGCCTGGCGCCTACACGCTGACGGTCTACAAGAACGAGCTCGCCGTCTACACCGGCAGCGTGACCGTCACGGCCGGTGGCACGACGACCTTGAACACGCTGGCGATCAATGCCGACCCGTCAGCCAAGGCGGCGTTGTGGCGCATCGGCAACTGGGACGGCACGCCAGCCGAGTTCCTGAACGGTGGCCGGCTCACGACCATGCATCCGACGGACGTGCGCATGAGCAATTGGGTGCCGGCCACCTTCGTGGTTGGCACGTCGAGTGCGGCCAGCGGTTTCCCGGCCTACCAGTGGAAGGACGTCAACAACGCCCGCGTCATCCAGTTCACGCTGACCAGCGCCCAGGTGCAGAACCTGACGCTGCGCATCGGCACGACGGCCGACTTCAACGGCGCCCGGCCGCAGATCACAGTCAACAACAACAGCTGGACGTCCGCCATCCCGACCGCGCCGCCCAAGGGCTCGCGCAACCTGACGGTGGGCACCTATCGCGGCGTGAACCGGCTGTACAGCTTCGACATCCCGTCGACCGCGCTGGTGGCCGGCACTAACACGGTGACCGTCAATGTCGTCAGCGGTACCTCGGGCACGGCCTACCTGAGCCCGGCACTGTCTTACGACGCGGTCGACCTCATCGTGACGCCGTGAACTGAGCCCCTCGTCCGGCCTCGCCTCGCTGAACGCGGGCGAGCCCAGCCGGTCCCCCAAGGGGACGGCGATGCTCGCCGGGTCGACCGGCAAGCACATCGCCAGTCGGGCCGGCTTGGGAGCGGCCCGGCGCTCGGCCCGCGAGTGCGACACGACACTGACCAGGCTAGACCGTGATCGGCCTGGACTTGCCTTCGCGGTCGATGGCCACGTAGGTCAGGTTGGCCTCGGTCACCTTGACCACGTGCAGGTTCTCTGGGTCGCGCTCGGCCATCACCTCCACGTGCACGGTGACGGAGGTGCGGCCCACCCGGGTGACCGTGGCGTAAAAGCTCAGCAGGTCGCCGATGGACACCGGCTGCTTGAAAACGAACTCGTTGACGGCGACGGTGGCAACGCGGCCACGCGAAATGCGCGCCGGCAGCACCGAGCCGGCAATGTCGACCTGGGCCATGATCCAGCCGCCAAAGATGTCGCCGTTGGCGTTGGCGTCGGCCGGCATGGGCATGACGCGCAGGACGAGCTGGCGGTCACCGCCGTGCGGTGTCGAAGGGGCGTTTTCAGTCATGGCGGGATTGTCCCGTACAAGCTGCCGTTCAGCAGCGCTACCGGTTGTCGGCGCCCGGTGTATCACCCCGCTGCGCCTTGCGCAGATCGGCCGCATCAGCCTCGGCCAGGCTCCTGTCCTGGTCGCTCAGGCGGAACACGCGGATGGAGTCCCGCACCCGGCTGACCTGGCCGTTCAGCGCTACGGCCGAGGCGGCAAGCTCCTCCACCATCGCGGCGTTTTGCTGCGTGATGGCGTCCATCTGCTGCACGGCCTCGCCGACCTGGGCGACGCCGGTGGCTTGCTCGCTCGCGGCGGTGTCGATCTGTACCAGCACATCGCTGACGCGCGACACGGCCGAGGCCACCTCGTCCATGCGCAGCTGTGCGTCACCGGCCCGGTGGCTGCCGGTCTCGACGCGCCCGCGCGATTCCTCGATGAGGGCGCGGATCTCCTTGGCTGCCGTGCCGGTGCGCTGGGCGAGAGCACGCACCTCGGCGGCCACCACCGCAAAGCCGCGGCCCTGCTCACCGGCGCGAGCCGCCTCGACGGCGGCATTCAGGGCCAGGATGTTGGTCTGGAAGGCCACGCCTTCGATGACCTCGATGATGTCGCCGATGCGCCGCGACGAGTCGGTGATCTCCTGCATGGTGTCGGCCACGCCGTGCACCGCCTGCTGGCTGCGCTGGGCCACGCCGGCAGTGTCGCGGGCGAAGCGGGCACCGTCGCCGGCCAGCTCCGAGGTCTGCCGCACGGTGCCGCTGATCTCGTCCATCGCGGCGGCGGTCTGCTCCAGGCTGCTCGCTTGTGACTCCGTGCGGGAAGACAGCTCCTGGTTGCCGGCGGCGATTTCCCGGGCACCGCCTTCCAGGTGGATGACTTCCTCGCGCACGTCGCGCACGACGGTGCGCACGGATACGGTCAACTGGGCCAGGGCCAGCTGCAGCTCGCCGATTTCGCCCTGGCCGCTGACCTCGACCGGCCGCGTCAGGTCGCCGCCCGCCAGCAGGTTGGCGGTGGCAATCACCTGGCGCAGCGGGGCGATCCCGCTTGCGAGCAGGCCGTAGCTGGCGGCGGCAACGCTGGCCGCGGCAGCCAGTACCAGGCCCCAGCCCGGCGCGCCGGCCCAGGCCGCGGCCAGCGGTCCGGCCGCGGCCAGCGCGGCCAGCAAGATCATCTGGCCGCGCAACTCGGGCCGCAGCCAGTCCGTCAGGCGGCCCACTGCGTCGTTGCGCTTGACCACGCCGCGCCGCAGCACATGCGTCCGGCGGCCCGCGGCCGCCTCGGCGCGCATGGTGGCGTAGAGCTGCTCGAAGCGGCGCACCTCGGCGTCGCTGGGCTGGGTGCGCACCGACAGGTAGCCCACCGTGCGGTCGCCGTTTCGCACCGGTGTTGCGTTTGCTCGCACCCAGTAGTAGTCGCCGTTCTTGCGCCGGTTCTTGACGAGCGCGGTCCAGGGAAGGCCGCTCTGGATGGTGGCCCAGAGGTCGCGGAAGGCCTCCTCGGGCATGTCGGGGTGGCGCACGAGGTTGTGGGGCTGGCCCAGCAACTCGGCCTGCGTATAGCCGCTGACGGCCACGAAGCTCGGGTTGCAGTAGGTGATGCGCCCCTTCAGATCCGTGATCGACACGAGGGTCTGATCGGAGCTCAGGGTGTACCCTTTTTGGGTGACCGGCTGGTTGTTGCGCATGATGCCCTCTCAGTTGGATGGAGAACCCGCCCCGTCTTTTTCTATCGGCCAGCATAGGGGCGGCGGCCGGGCGGGAATTGCGCTACGTCATGCCAGGCGCCGATGTGCCGCCCCAGTTCCCGGCTGCGCACACCGCCTAGGCCAGGGCGGGACAATGCCGCGCATGCGTTCCCTTGCCGCCCGCCTTCCCCCGTCCACGACCTCCAGCAACGTCCGCGGCGACTGGGGCACCGTTGGCCGTCTGCTGCCCTATCTGTGGCGCTACCGCTGGCGCGTGGCGCTGGCGCTGACCTTCATGGTGGGCGCCAAGCTCTGCAATGTCGGCGTGCCGTTGCTGCTCAAGCAGTTGATCGACAGCCTGAACCTCAAGCCTGGTCAGCCCGAGGCCCTGCTGGTGGTGCCGCTGGGCCTGCTGCTGGCCTATGGCGCCTTGCGGCTGTCGACATCGCTGTTCACCGAGGCGCGTGAGCTGATCTTCGCCAAGGCCACCGAGGGCACCTCGCGCAGCATCTCGCTGCAGGTGTTCCGGCACCTGCACGATCTGTCGCTGCGCTTTCACCTCGAACGCCAGACCGGCGGCATGACGCGCGACATCGAGCGCGGCACGCGCGCCGTGCATTCACTGATCAGCTATTCGCTCTACAGCATCGTGCCGACGCTGATCGAGGTGGTGCTGGTGCTGACGCTGCTGGGCGTCAAGTTCGACGTCTGGTTCGCCGGCATCACGGTGGCGGCGTTGGTGATCTATATCGGCTTTACCGTCGTCGTCACCGAGTGGCGCACCAAATTCCGCAAGACGCTCAACGAGCTGGACTCGGTGGCCCACAGCAAGGCCATCGACTCGCTGCTGAACTACGAGACGGTCAAGTACTTCAACAATGAAGCCTTCGAGGCCACGCGCTATGACGAGAGCCTGGAGAAGCTGCGCAAGGCCCAGTTGAAGAGCCAGCGCACGCTGTCCATGTTGAACACCGGCCAGCAGCTCATCATCGCGTCGGCGCTGGTACTGATGCTGTGGCGCGCCACCCAGGGCGTGGTGGCCGGCCACATGAGCCTGGGCGACCTGGTCATGGTCAACGCCTTCATGATCCAGCTCTACATCCCGCTGAACTTCCTCGGCGTGATCTACCGCGAGATCAAGCAGGCGCTGACGGACATCGAGAAGCTTTTCGTGCTGCTCGACCGTGAGCGCGAGATCGCCGATGCGCCGGATGCCGCCGAGCTGACCGTGGGTGGCGGCAGCGTCGTCTTCGACAACGTCCGCTTCGCCTACGACCCGGTGCGGCCCATCCTGCACGGCGTCAGCTTCGAGATCCCGGCGGGCAGGAAGGTCGCCGTCGTCGGCCCCAGCGGCTCAGGCAAGAGCACGCTGGCGCGGCTGCTCTACCGCTTCTACGACATCGACTCGGGCGCCATCCGCATCGACGGCCAGGACATCCGCGTCGTTACGCAGTCCAGCCTGCGCCGCGCCATTGGCATCGTGCCGCAGGACACCGTGCTCTTCAACGACACCGTGGCCTACAACATCGCCTATGGGCGGCCCGGCGCGAGTCAGCAGGAGGTCGAAGGCGCGGCGCGGGCGGCGCATATCCACGCCTTCATTGCGGCGACGCCGCTTGGTTACGACACCATGGTGGGTGAGCGCGGCCTGAAGCTGTCGGGCGGCGAGAAGCAGCGTGTAGCCATTGCGCGCACGCTGCTGAAGAACCCGCCCATCCTCATCTTTGATGAAGCCACGTCGGCGCTGGACTCGACCAACGAGCGCGCCATCCAGGCCGAACTGGAGGCTGTGGGCCAGAACAAGACCGTGCTGGTCATCGCCCACCGCCTGTCCACGGTGGTGGATGCACACGAAATCCTCGTGCTGGAGCAGGGCCGCATCATCGAGCGCGGCCGGCACGACACCTTGCTGGCCAGGAACGGCCGCTATGCCGAAATGTGGCGCCTGCAGCAGTCCGCTGACTAATGTGGCTTCTTGGGCTTGTCGAAGCTCTTGGGCCGATAGACGTTGCCGTCCCACTCGCCGTCCGTGCGACTGTCGCGTGCATCGTGCAGGGCCGATTCGCGGGCGCGGCGGATGACGCGCTCGGCCTCCAGCGCGGCGGCCCGGGTCTGGCGCTGGCGGCGGCGCCAGCCGGTCAGGCGGGCGATCTGCAACTCCACCCACGATGCCAGGGCCGCCACGCCGGCGTCCAGCCGCGCCTGCAGCCGGTAGGGCAGGGCCATGTGGACCGCCAGCGCGAGGCAGACGGCCAGGCCGGTGGCGGCGAGCAGGGTCTGGAGCATGGCCTGAAGTTAACCTAAACCGACGCTTGCGGCCACCTGCAACCACCCGCGTTAGGGGGATGGTTACGCTTTCTGGTCGGCGCCTCGGCGCAGAGCCCACAACGCCAGCATGGCGTCAGGAATCTTGCGGCTGGCTTCGTCGCGCTCGGCAGCCGAGCCTTCGGCCAGGGCGCCATCTTCGCCGCCCAGGGCGGCGATGGGCGCGAGCAGCTCGGCCGTCTCGGCACCGTCGAACAACGGCCCCCAGGCCTCGGGCGCCAGGTCCACGGCCATCAAAAAGCCGGCAGCCCAGTCTTCGGCGTCTGCGTACTCGGTGTCTTCCTCTTCGCCTTCGGCAAAGCTGAAGATCGGCTCCCAGGCCTTGGGCGCGTGCGTCCAGGCCATGGCGATGGACTGCACATGCCGCAGTACCGCCATGACCACCTTCTTGCGCTGCTTGCCGCTGGCGAAAGGTTTGGGGTCGGGTTCCTGGTCGCCGCCCCAGACCACCGGCAGCCAGGCGTCGCCGGGCAGGTCGGCGAGGTTGTGCGGCGACAGCAGCAGGCCGGTCAGATAGCCATCCAGCGCCTCGATGTTCATCGCGCTCTCGGTGGGCAGCACCGAGAGCAGCTCGTCCAGATCGTCGAGCTCCTCATCGGACAGCGGCCGGTTGTCGGAGGCGGGGTTGTATTGGGGGTACTGCATGGGATTCGTCCTTGGGCTCGCGAGTTCAGCCGTGGCGGCCGTGGCGGCTCTTGGGCTTCTTGTTGTCGATTTCGGCGATCTGTGCCTTCAGCAAGGCCATCAGCACGCGGGCGTTCTGCTCCGTCATGACGATGACGCTGCTGGGCTCGATGCCGTCGATGGGCGTCTTGGGCGTGACCATGGCGTCCACCTTGAACATGATCTGGCCATGCTGGTTGGCGGACGCGGCCTTGAACTTCTGGATTTCGATTTGGTGCGTTTTCATGGCATTGCGCGGGCCTGCAAACCGCCATCTTGCCATTCCGGGCGGCGAGACTTAAGGTGGCGCATGGCAAGGCCTGCCCGACTCGAGATCGCTGGCGCCGTCTATCTGATCGGCGCGCACTGCCCGTTCGAGAGCGGGCAGCTGGCTTTTGTCGACGAAGCCGACCGTGCCGAAATGCGTGCCTTGCTCGCCCAGGCCTTGCACCGCTTCGACGCCCAGGCCCTGGCCTACGCCCTGCTGCCCGACCACTACCACCTGCTGCTGTTCACGCGCCGCGCCAATCTGTCGCAGCTGATGCGGCATGTGAACGGCGTCTACACCCAGCATCACCAGCGCCGCCACGGTTTCAGCGGCCCCCTGTTCCAGGGGCGTTTCCATGCCGTGCTGGTCGACCGCGAGCGCCATCTGCTGGACGCCTGCCGCTATGTCGATCTCAGCCCAGTGCGCCTGCGCCTGGCGCGCGGCGCGGCGGATTGGGCCGGTTCGAGCTTTCGCGCGCTGGCCGCCATGGAAGTCGCGCCCGAATGGCTGGACGTCGACGGCCTGCACAGCCATCTGCTGGGGCGCCCGGCGGCGACGCCGGCCCAGCATCGCCTGGCCGGCGAGCGCTATGCCCGCCTGGTCGCCTCCGAGCCCGGGCTGCAGCTGTGGCCGGGGCGGCTGCGTGAACAGATCTTCCTGGGCGACGCGGACTTCGCCGCACGCATGCGCGCCGCCGCCGCGGCGCCCCGGCGCGCTGCGCGCACGAGCTGGGCCGAATGGCTCAAGCGCGCCGGCGGCATCCGCGAGCAGGCGCTGTGGCTGGCCCATGCCGAAGGTGGCGTCGCGATGACGGAGCTCGCGGGCCAGCTCGGTTTGTCGGTATCGCGAATCAGCCGCCTTATTGCGGCCGCAGAAAGAGCGGCTTGAAGCGCCGTGCGCTGCTGCTGGCCGGCCTGCCGGTTCCGGCATGGGCGCAGGCCTATGCAGGCCCGCTGTTCGACGCCCATCTGCACTACAACGACGACGCCCAGGCGCCGCATCCCCCGGCCGATGTGCAGGCCCGCATGGTCCGCGCCGGCGTGCGCGGGGCGCTGGTCAACAGCCGGCCCAACGACGGCACGCTGCGGCTGGTGGCCGAGGCGGGGCCGCAGTGGGTGCCCTTCATCCGTCTCTACCGCAACCGGGCCGACTACACCGGCTGGTTCGCCGACGACAGCATCCGGCTGATGGTGCTCGACTTGCTGAAGCGCGGCAGCCCGGCCGGGCCCTTCCGGGGCCTGGGCGAATTCCATCTCTACGACAGCGCCAATGCCGACGGGCCGACCGCCGTCGCGCTGATGAAGCTGGCGCGCGAGCGCGGCCTGACGGTGCTGGCCCATGTGGACGATGTGGCGGTCGACAGGCTGCTTGGCCATGCGCCCGGCGCGTCGCTGATCTGGGCCCACACCGGCATTTCCGGCGAGCCCTTGCCGCGCGTGAAGGAGCTGCTGGCCAAGCACCCGGGCCTGCGCGGCGAACTGTCCTACCGGCCGGGCATCACCTTTGACGGCAAGCTCAGCGACGACTGGCGCGCACTGATGACGCAGCATCCGGGACGCTTCCTGATCGGCTCCGACACCTGGGTCACGCAGCGCTGGCAGCACTATGAAGGCCTGTTCGCCGACTACCGCGGTTGGCTCGGGCAGATGCCGGCTGAGGTGGCTCAGCGCATCGCCTGGAGCAATGCGGCCGAGCTGTTTGCCCTTAAAGCTGTTTGAACCGGTGGGCGTAGGCCGGGCTGACTTCCAGCGTCTCCGGCCTGTCCTTCAGCGCGATGCTGAGCTTGCCGCTCAGCGAGCGGCTGACCGACTTGATCGCCCGCGCGTTGACGATGGTCGAGCGGTGCACCTGCCAGAAGTGTTCGCCGTCCAGTCGCGCGACGAGGTCCTTCAGCGGCACCGAAATAAGCGCCTCGCTGTCGGCCGTGACGACGGCGACATACTTGTGGTCGGCACGGAAATAGGCCACGTCTTCCACCGTGATGAGCTGCAGCTCGCGGCCGCGCTGCACGGTGATCCAGCGCAACGGCTCCGTGGCCACGGCGGGAGCGGTGCGCGCGGCCAGGCCGCCCAGGTCGGCGGGCAGTTGCGTCAGGCGCTCCTTCAGCCGCAGCAGCGTCTTGGCCATGCGCACCGGGTCCAGGGGTTTGAGCAGATAGCCGACGGCGCCTTCGTCGAAGGCCTGCACCGCATACCGCTCATGGGCCGTGATGAAGACGACGTGGGCGCGACGGCCGATCAGTTGGGCAACTTCCAGCCCCGACAGCCCCGGCATCTGCACGTCGAGGAAGCAGACCACGGGCGCCAGCTGCTCGACCAGGCGCAGCGCCTCGTGGCCGTCGCGCGCCATGCCGACGATCTGGGCCTCGGGCCACTGGCGCAGCAGCTCCTCGCGGATCTCGGCGGCGAGCAGGGCCTCGTCTTCGGCAATCAGGATGCGGGTCATGTCGGCCAGATCAACGTGAACAGCGGCATATCTTCGGCGAGCAAGCTCAGCGATGCGGCCTCGCCATGCACGGCGCGCAACCGTTGGCACAGTTCGGCCACCGGCACGTGGGCGGCCGCACGCTGTGTGCGCTCGGCATCCGGCCCCAGCGCCTGCAGGCGCAGTTCGGCCACGCCGGCGCTCGCATGCAGCGACAAGCTCCACAGCGTCGTGCCCTCGTCCAGCAGCGGGCGCACCAGCGGCAGCAGCACCATGGGTGCCAGCGGCCAGTCCGCGGGCTCGGCCAGGCCGGCGAGATGCAGTCTCTCGGTGTGCTGGGCGTCGGCGCTGACCAGCTTGGCATAGGCGCGCAGCGCGACGATCTCGCGGGCCAGCGTCGACACCTCGGCCTCGATGTGGGGCTGCAGCGCACGCAGCAGCTCGATCAGCGCCGCCAACCGCGCCTGGGCGCGCAGGGGTTCCCGCAGCAGCTCGTCGTCGATGGCGGCCAGGCGCTCGGACAGCAGGGCCGGGTCCACCCGCGCCTGCAGCGCCAGCAGCTGGGTGGCGGCGAGCTGGCGCTCGCGCTGGGCGGCCGCGTCGCGCAGCGTCGCCAGGCGGGCCTGGGCGCGCTGCGAGAAACGCAGCTGCACATAGACGGCCACGCCCAGGCCATGCCAGATCAGCGTGGTGCTGGCCAGCGCGAAGTCGTTCTCCCAGGTCCACCAATCCACCTTGCCGAGCAACGGGTACAGGCGCGGCGCGATGAGCCAGATGCCGCCGAAGACGGTCAGGCCGACGACGCCGATATAGGCCGGCCAGGCCGGCAACCAATCCGCGTCGACCAGCGCGTTGGCCAGGCGCAGCAGCAACACCGCCGGGATGCCGAATTGGATGACGTTGTAGGCCAGCGCATTCAGCACTTCGCGGCCCGACATGGTGTTGTCCAGCGGCGTGCCATTGGCCACCAGCGTGGCGGCACCGACCAGCAGCATCCAGCCGGGGTCGCTCGGGCTCAGTCGCAAGTCCTTCATCAGGGCCATGGCAACTGCACTCGGGCGATCAGGCCGCGCGGCTGGTTGAGGTGGAGGCTCAACTTGGCGTCGGCGCCATGGGCCGCTGCCAGTCGCGCCCGCAGCGTGGCCAGGCCCGTGCCGCTGCCGCTGCCGCTACCCATGCCGGCGCCGGTGTCGGCCACTTCCAGGCGCAGCAGGCCCGCATCGTCGGGGTCGGGGCCGGCGCGCACGCAGATCTCGCCGCCCCCCACCTGCGGGCCGATGCCATGCTTGATGGCGTTCTCGGCCAGCGTCAGCAGGCAGGTGGACGGCACGATGACATCCTCCAGGCCCGGCGCGATCTCATAGTGCAGGGCGAGGCGCTCGGGGCCGATGCGGCGCTGGTGCAGTGCCAGGAAGGCGGCCACCAGCTCCAGCTCGCGCGCCAGCGGGGTCTCGGCCTGGCGCAGCTCGGGCAGGGCGGCGGCCAGGTAGCGGCGCAGGTCGGCCAGCATCGCGTGGGCGGCCTGGGCGTCGGTGCGCGCCAGGCGGCGCAGATGGGCCAGGGTGTTGAACAGGAAATGCGGCTCGACCTGGGCCTGCAGAAGCGCCGCGCGGGCTTCGTCGAGCTGGCGGGCCTGGACCTGCTCTTCGCGCTGCAGCGCCTGGGCGTCAGCCTCGCCGCGAGAGCCGCGCTGGCGGTATTCCAGGCCCAGGCAAACGCAGGCAGCAAAGGTGAGCAGCATCTGCAGCGTGTAGGCGTTGAGCCGGCTGTCCGGCGCGCCGACGGTGTGCAGCACGCCGTTCAGCGTCGCGAACAGCAGCGTCAGGCCGCCGATCTGCACAGCCAGCCCCCAGCGCCTGGCCACGCCAGCACGCGGCAGCAGCGGCTGGGTCAGCGCCGCCGCCAGCCACAGCCCCCACAGCAGGGCAGCCAGGCCGAGGCCGCCCTTCAGCCCGACACCCGTGCCGCAACCATGGTCCTCGCGCCACAGCGCGCAGCGCAGCGCGCCCGGCAGCAGCAGGGCCAGCGCCAGCGCGGCACTCAGCGCGGCGGCGGCCAGCAGGGCGGGCCAGCGCAGCAGGGCGACGCGATCAGGAGGGGCAGCGGGAGGCATCAACGCGCAGTGTCACCGGGTCTGGCCTGGGCCAATGTGGAAGACGCGGCGGCAGCGACCGCCCGGGGCGCGGGGTCGGCGAAGCGGATGTTGAGGACGTAGCGCTGCGGCGTGCCGCGCTGGCATTCCAGCGTGGTCATCGCGATGCGGACCGGGCTGCGGTACATGCGCGAGCCGTCCAGCGCCAACAGCCTGGCATGGCCGTCGGCATCTACCTCGAACTCGACGCGCACCTCGCCGTCGGAGCCGACGCGCTGCTTGGCGCTTGCGAGGTATTCGCTCAATTGCTCGCCGACCTGGGGACAGGTGGCGGGAGCGGCGAAGGCCGGCGACGCGCTGCAGGCGGCGAGCAACAACAGGGGCAGGATGGCTTTCATGAGGGCTCCTTGGTGGATGGCGATGCCGCAAAGTTAGAGATCGCCACGGCCCCGGTCAGCCGCTGCCAGACAAAGCTTGGAAATCGGCCGACGAAGCCCGCGCCGCGCCCGACGGCGCAAGGCCACCATGACTTCTGGCAGGTCGCCGTCGTGGCCACCGAGGGCGCTAAGCTGGCGGCCCTGCCAATCGGCACCATGCCGGGAGACGTCCATGCGCCGCTTCGTCCTGACCGCCCTGCTGCTGGCCAGCTCCGCGTGGGCCGCCGACATGAGCCCAGCGCCGGAGATCAAACCCGCCGCGGCTGACCCTCTGGCTGCGCCACGCCGTCTCATCGCGGTCAAGGACTGGGCGGGCGCCCTGGTCGCGTTGCGCGCCGAGCCCCAAGCCGGCAATGCCGACTGGCACAACCTGATGGGCTACACGCTGCGCAAGCAGGCCCCGCCGCAATTCGGCGAGGCCGAGGCCCAGTACCTGCAGGCGCTGCGCATCGACCCCAACCATCGCGGTGCCAACGAATACCTCGGCGAGCTCCATGTGATGAAGGGCGAGCTGCCCAAGGCACGTGAGCGCCTGGCCGTGCTGGAGAAGCTCTGCCCGGCCGGTTGCGAGCAGCGCGACGACCTGCAGCGTGCCATCGCGGCGGCCAGGTAACAGCTTGCAGCGCGCGCCAGAGCCAGGCGTCCACCCCCTAGGATGCGCGCCATGCTGAAGTACCTTCTCCAACGCCCCTGGCTCGCCGCCCTCGTGGGCGTGCCGCTGGCGATCCTGCTGCTGGGTGCCATCGCGGCGGCCCTGATCTGGGCGCAGCTGCCGGCCCTCGACGCGCTGACCGACTACCAGCCCCACCAGCCACTGCGCGTGCTCAGCGAAGACGGCCAGCTGCTCGGCGAATTCGGCGCCGAGCGGCGGCGCTTCGTGCCGCTGAAGGAGATCCCAAAGGCCCTGCAGGACGCGCTGCTGGCCGTCGAGGACGGCGACTTCTACGTGCACTCCGGTATCGACTACAGCGGCATCGCCCGCGCCGTGCTGCACAACATCCTGCACCCGACGCGGCTGCAGGGCGCGTCCACCATCACGCAGCAGCTGGCCCGCAACATCTTCCTGAGCAACCGCCAGACCTTGGCGCGCAAGGCCCAGGAGGGTCTGCTGGCCATCAAGATCGAGAGGAACCTGAGCAAGGACCAGATCCTCGAGATCTACATGAACCAGATCTCGCTGGGCAACAAGGCTTATGGCTTTGGCGCTGCGGCCGAGCGCTATTTCGGCAAGCCGCTGGACAAGCTCAGCACCGGCGAGATCGCCGTCCTCGTCGGCCTGCCCAAGGACCCGAACCGCCTCAACCCCGTTCTGTACCCTGAGCGCACCAAGCGTCGCCAGGCCGTGGTGCTGGGTCGGCTCGTCGCCGTGGGCCAGATCACCCAGGCGCAGGCCGACGCCGCGCGCGAGAAGCCGCTGGACGTGCGCCGGCCCAAGCGCCTGTCCGGCGTGGCCGACCATGCCGCCGAGCAGGTGCGCGCCGAGATGGTGACCCGCTATGGCGAGGAGGCCTACACGCGCGGCCTGACCGTCTACACGACGCTGCGCTACGCCGAGCAGGCGGCAGCGCAGGAGGCGCTGCGCCACGCGCTGTTCGAGCTGGAGCGCCGCCAGCCCTTCCGCGGCCCTGAGGCGACCGTCGAGCTGCCTGACGGCGACGACTACGACGAGGCGCTGGAGGCCGCCTTCGACGCCCACCCCGATCTCGGCGAGCTGCGCACCGCGGTGCTGCTCAAGGTCGACAAGAGCGCCGCTGAGCTGGTGATGGCCGACGGCGAGAAGATCACGTGGAAGGGCCAGGCGCTGCGCCCGCTGCAGAGTCTCAAGCGCGGAGCCGTGCTGCGGGTGCTGGAGTCGGGCAAGCAGTGGCAGCTCAGCCAGACGCCGCAGGCCGAAGGCGCCGTCGTCACGCTGGACCCCACCACCGGCGCCATTCGCGCCCTGGTGGGCGGTTTCGACTTCGCCCGCAACCAGTTCAACTCCGCCACGCAGGCCTGGCGCCAGCCGGGCTCGGCCTTCAAGCCCTTCATCTACTCGGCCATCATCGACCAGGGCGCCTGGGCCGGCACGCTGGTCAGCGACCAGCCCGTCCAGGTTGGCGACTGGTCGCCACGCAACTACGACGGCCAGTACGAAGAGGCGCTGACGCTGCGCCAGGGCCTGGCGCGCTCCAAGAACATGGTCACCGTGCACCTGGTGCAGGCCCTCGGCCCCCAGCGCGCCCGCGCCTGGGCGGCGCGCTTCGGCCTGGACGAGGACAAGCAGCCGCTGAACCTGACCATCGCACTGGGCACCGGCTCCGTCACCCCGCTGCAGATGGCCCAGGGCTATGCCGCCTTTGCCAACGCCGGTCAGCTGCCCACAGCCTGGCTCATCGACCGCGTGCAGGATGCGCAAGGCGCCGTGCTTTGGAAGGCCGAGGCGCCGCGCTTCAGGACGGCCGTCAGCCCGCGCAATGCCTTCATGACCTCGCAACTGCTGGCGGCTGTCGCGCGCGAAGGCACCGGTGCGCGCGCCAGCAGCCTGCTCGGTCGCTGGGACCTCTACGGCAAGACCGGCACGACCAACGATGCCGTCGACGCCTGGTTCTGCGGTTTCCAGGCCACGCGGGCCGGTGCTGTCTGGATCGGCTATCCCCAGCCCCGATCCCTGGGCGAGCGTGAAACCGGTGGCGGGCTGGCCTTGCCGGTCTGGGCCGCGACCATGGCGGTGGCCTTGAAAGGCCAGCCCAATACCCAGCTGCCACCGCCAGACGAGGGCCTGGTGCAGCAGGACGGCAACTGGTTCTACTCGGAGTTCGCCGGCGACATGGCGATCGCGCGCATCGGCCTGCCGCCACCGCCACCGCCGGTGGCTTCTGAGCCCGAAACGGAGCGGGTGCTGCCGCCGATCAATCAGTAATGCGATGCGGGAGGAACCTCAACGTCGGCACTCCTTCCGCTCATCGATATCCCGCACCAGGACCGCCGTGATGGTCTCTTCAATGCGCACGGCATCGAACATCTTGCGCCCCGACAACTCGCGACCTCGGCGGTCGAAGTAGCGAGCCGTTGTGCAAATCCGGAGCTCGCGCTCACGCGGCTCCAGCGCCGCGCGGCGATGCAATCGCACGGTGTAGGGGCCGGCGCGCGCTCCCCCCAGATGGATGAAGTGATTGCCGAAGCGGATGTCGGCAAATGCGGCTTCAGACAGTTCGTACTCGGTCCTGACGGCGGCGATCTCCTTGGGTCGCTGCTCCAGCAGGATTGCGAGTTCATCGGTGCCCAGCGAGCCGCCCGCCCGTGCAGACATCAGCATCAGAGCCAGCAGTGCACCCAACAGCAAGCGGCAGGTCATCGCCGGGTTGTCCGCTGGACTATTGCCCCGCCGGGGGCTCCCAGAGCTCGACCTTGTTGCCGTCGGGGTCCATGACCCAGCCGAACTTGCCGTATTCCGAGTCCTGCGGTTCGCCGACGACGTTGCAGCCTTCCTCGCGCAGGGCGGCGAGCAGGCCGTGCAGATCGGCGACGCGGAAATTGATCATGAAGGACGCTGTGCTCGGCGCAAAGTAGCCGGTATCGGCCTTGAAGGGGCACCAGTTGGTGCCACCCGCGCCGCCCGGGTTGTCGGGCGTCGTCCAGGGGAAGGTGACGCCGCCCCAGGCCTCGACGGGCAGGCCCAGGTGCTTGCCGTACCACTCGGCCAGGACCTTGGGGTCGGGCGATTTGAAGAAGATGCCACCGATGCCGGTCACGCGTTTCATGGGAGTCTCCTGAAGTGACGCGATTTCAGCACGCGATGGGGTGCCTGCGCATCAGCCTTGATAGGGCCCCTTGACCTCGCCCCAGCCCCATTTGGGCATCGGCGCGTCAGCATCGACCGTCACACCCGGTTGGGAATTCAGGACGGCCAGGCGCGAGCCCCATTCAAGGTAGCCCACCAGCGCGGAGCGGAACTCCGGGTCGTCGGGCATGCCGAGCTGATCAGCCGTGTCCAGCAGCAGTGCAACCCAGGCGCGGCGCTGCTCCTGGCTCAGGTGGCGGTTCAAGTGCTGTCTCACCATGTGCGGATGGCCGCCATGCTCGGCGGAATAGGTGGCCGGACCGCCCAGCACCTCACCGAGGAAGGCGGCCACATGGGCCGGGTGCTCGCCGTTCATGTGGGCGAAGACGGGCGCGAGCAACGCATCGTCCGTGACGCGCTGGTAGAAGCGCTCGGTCAGCTGTTGCAGTGCGGGCAGCCCGCCGAGCCAGTCGTAAAGGGTAGGGACAGCGGGATCGTTCATGGGGGTGAGGGCAGTGTGGATGCGCTGGACGTGGGGTGGGCCGTGACCTTCACAAGTCGGTGTTTGCCCGCGGTCAGCCACAGCGCAAACGCCAGCTCGCCCACCAGGGCCGGGAGCATGACGGCCGGGAACAACAGCCTGGCGAACGCCGGCGCCAGCAGCAGCGCGAAGCTGTTGAGCAGATAGGCCAGGCCAGCGGACGCGAGCAGCCAGCCCAGGACGCGTGGCAGCACGCCGCTGCGCGCGATCAAGGCGCCACGGATGACGCAGGCGAAGCCGAAGAAGATCAAGCCGATGCCGAAGCCCTGGCTGTGCAGCTGCACGGCCAGCATCGCCAACGCCTCGCGCTGGCCGGGCGGGATTGCGGCCACGGTGGTGGGCCCCGTCAGCAGGTCGAGCGCCGCGAGCAACTGCACTCGGTTGGCGACGAGCACGGCCGTCTGCACGAGGTTCAGGCCGGTTGCGGTCAGTGCCAGCGACTCGTTGATGGGCCGCAGCAGCCGCCACATCATGACGATGATGGGCAGGTCCAGCACCTGCATCAGCAGGTCGGCGACCAGGCCGCTGCGCCACAGCAGCGGGTTGGCGGCGATGCGCTCGGCCGTCGCGGCGGCATCGCCGGCCACGACGAGGCTGCCGCGCACGAAGGCCTCGCTGTACAGGCCCAGGGCAATGATGGCGAGATAGCACAGCCCGGAGATGCGCAGTTCGCGCGCGCTGACGGTGTTGCTCATGCCGGCCTCGCCGCATGCCAGGCACGGCGGGCGACGCCGCGCACCCCCCACGACAGGCCGGCGATGACGCCGCCGATCACGGTGGGTAGCACGGCGCCGAAGGTCCAGCTCATGCCGAGCACGAAGCCGAACAGGCTCTCGGCCCGATGGGCGGGAAGCAGCAGGGCCAGCAGCGGCAGCAGGCCCATGAAGATGATCGCGGTCAGCTCCTGCAGGTGCAGCTCGAAGCTCAGGGCCAGCGAGGCGCCCAGCAGCAAGGGCAGGACGAAGCCGATGGCGACGGGCCACCATTCGCGTCGAGTGGCGGGGGCACGGGGCAGGCGGCCGGCCGCCCAGGCGGCGAGGGCGGGCAGCAACAGCAGGCCCCAGGCGTTGGACAGGCCGGGCAGGTCGGGGCGTTGCAGCAGATGGTGAGTGACGATGCCGCCGTGCAGGGCCTCCCAGGTGAGGTGAACAGCCTCGGCCATCAGGGCCAGGGCGGCGAGGGTCAGGCGCGGTGGGGTCGATGCTTGCATGGCATTGGAGTGTGACGGAGCAGCGGCGCAGCTTGCCGGTGTCGGCGCCGCGTAGCGACGCGGCTGCGACCGATGGTGGCGGCATGGTGTCCAGCTGCAGCGAGGGCCGACG
The DNA here is from genome assembly GCF_001425705.1 of Pelomonas sp. Root1217. Classification (GTDB taxonomy): domain Bacteria; phylum Pseudomonadota; class Gammaproteobacteria; order Burkholderiales; family Burkholderiaceae_C; genus Pelomonas. The sequence goes on from NZ_LMDC01000001.1 coordinate 1,410,335, forward strand.
GCCGGTGTGGCGTTTAACGGAAGCAACGCCGGGTAACAGCTGTCCGCCCGGCGCGGCCCTAGAGTCGGCATATCCGTCACGACCCAGGTTCCTGCCCATGCGCCATCGCTTCTTGACCGTCTCCGTCCCGACTCTGCTGGCCTTGCTGCTCGTGGGCTGTGCCTCGGTGCGCGACGGGCGTGAGGTGCGCGGGCGTGATGGGCGCGACGCGCACATGGCTCAGGCGCCTTCGGTGGCGGGCGTGGCGGAGGAGAGCTTCGGCAAGCCGGCCTGGGGGCGCAAGGGCGAGTTCTCACTGAGCGGCCAGCGGGTGCGCTACGAACGCGGTGCCGAGCGGCTGGCCTTGTTCGAGCCTTTGCCCGCCAATTTGCGCAACCCGCTGAACTTCAGCTGGCAGGGGCCGGGCGGCGAGAGCTCGACCGTTTGTGAAGCCTGGACGCCGGAGGCCAGCGCCAACAGCCGCCTGACCGACAGCAAGCCCTGGGTGCTGAGCTGCCGCTGGGGCAGCGCGCCGGCTGCGATGCTGCAGATCGGCGAGGGCCAGATGCGCCGTGGCAAGCTCAGCCGTGAAGGTGCCTACCGCCGCGGCGAGCTGACGGTGGGGCTGCGCTCAGTGCATCTGCACGAAGGCAGCGCGCAGCCGCAAACGGTGGCCACGGGCTATGAGATGCTGCACCAGGGCACCGTTGTGGGCAGCCTGGACCTGAGCGGTAGCCAACCGCGCCTGCGCCGCCCCGACCCGGCCACGCCGTTGGGCCGTGCGGTGACCGAGGCGGCCCTGGCGCTGGCCCTGGTCTGGGAGCCAAGCTGAGCTTAGGAGCGTCAGGTTTCCAGCTTCAACGGCGGTACGCGCCGACGCAGTGGCTGGGCCTTGACGATGCTGGAGCTGGTCTGGGCGCAATCGGACAGCCTGTCCAAGGCCTGGTCGAGGTGCTCGATGGAGCGTAGCGCCAGCCGCAGCACGAAGCAGTCGTCACCGGTGACCTTGTCGCATTCCAGCGCCTCGGGCATGGCGTCGATGCGCTGCTGCACCATGGCCAGTGCGCCCGGCATGGGCCGCACGCGCACGATGGCCTGCAGCGGGAAGCCCAGGGCCAGGGGGTCGATGTCGATGGTGAAGGCGCGGATCACGCCGCGTTCGCGTAGCCGCGCCAGCCGCTCCGACGTGGCGGGCGGCGACAGCCGAATAGCTTCGGCCAGGTCCTTCAGCGGTGCCCTGGCGTCCGCGGCCAGCGCGGCCAGCAGCAGGCGGTCGATGTCGTCGATCATGATTAGGTTTGAATAGTGAACTGCCTTTGCCAATTCTGCCAAGTCATCGGATTGCCGCGCATATTGCATGTATCTGCCATGCGGGCCTTGGAACAATGGCCTCCTTCGTCATTGCAAGGATTCACCGTGTCCCCCACCACACGCGGCGCCCTCGAGATGGGCAGCGCGATGAGCTTGCTGGGCTCCATCGGCTATTTCGTGCTGCTGTCCGGCTTGGCGCCGCTGGACGTCGTGTTCTGGCGCTGTGGCTTCGGGCTGTTGACGCTGGCACTGATCTGCACGGTGCTGGGCCTGTGGCGCCGGCCGAGCGCGCGGGAACTGGGGCTGACCGTGCTGGGAGGCGTGGCCATTGTTCTGAACTGGGTGCTGCTGTTCGGCGCCTACGGCCGGGCCTCGGTGGCCGTGGCCACGGCGGTCTACAACCTGCAGCCCTTTTTGCTGATGGGCCTGGGCGTGATGTTCTTCGGCGAGCGGCTCAGCCTGGCGCGGCTGGCCTGGGTGGCCCTGGCCTTTGCGGGCATGGTGCTCATCGTGCAGGCACGGCCGAGCGCCGGCTATGTCGGCGGCAACTTCGGGCTGGGTGTGGCGATGGCCCTGGGTGCCGCGGCGCTGTGGGCGGTGGCGGCCGTTGTCGCCAAGCGCTTGAGCGGCATGTCCGCCCCGCTGATCGCCATGATCCAGGTCGCCGTCGGCATGCTGATGCTGACGCCCTTTGCCGACTTCGGCCATTTGCCGCAGACGGCACTGGGCTGGATGCCGCTGGTGGTGCTGGGCGTCGTGCACACCGGGCTGATGTACGCGCTGATGTATGCCGGCGTGCAGCGCCTGCCGACGGCACTGCAGGGTGGCCTGTCCTTCCTCTACCCGGTGGTGGCCATCGGCGTGGACTGGCTGGCCCTGGGGCACGAACTGGCGCCGCTGCAGTGGCTGGGCGCGGCGGCCATCCTGCTGGGTGCTGCGGGCCTCTTCAGGGCTTCTCGGCCAGCGCCTTCAGATTCGCCAGCCCCTCGTCGAAATCCGGCCCGACCATCCTGTCCATGAACAGGCCCATCCAGCGGTAGACCGGGTTGCTGCCCATGTCGCCGTCCATGGACCAGGTCACCTGGGTGGCGCCGCCATTGGTCTCGAGGCGGAATTCGCCGGTCGAGGTGGTGCCGAAGTCGGGGAAATAGAGCTCATAGCCGAGGCGCTTGGGCGCCTCGGCGGTCGTGAAGGTCATGCGGCCGTCGCCCTGGCTCTTGCTCTTCCAGGCCCAGACGGCGCCGGCGCCCGAGGCGGGGCCGCTGTATTCGATGGCCATGGCCGGATCGCGCTGGTTCCAGGCGCTCCAGGCTTTCCAGCCTCGCGGATCAGCGATGAGGGCGTAGATCTTGTCCGGCGCGGCGTCGATCTTCACCGTGCGCGAGAGCGTGTACTTCGGCGACAGCATCAGCCCGCCGCCTACGCACAGGACCAACAGCGCGACGATGGCGATCAGCAGGGCCTTGAGCACTTTCATCGGGAATCCCCGGGGTGTTGACGTGGCCGCACTGTGGGCGCCCCGCGCTGGTCACACAATCCGCACAACTCCTTCCTACAAGCTCATGACGAACTCCGCCGACCTCGCCTCCGTGTACGCCGAACAAGGTTATCTCGTCATCCCCGGCTTCAAGACGGCCGCTGACATCGCCGCGCTGCGCCAGCGCGCCCTTGACCTCGTCGATGCCTTCGACCCTGGCGAGCAGCGCCCCGTCTTCACCACCGAGGAGCAACAGCGCCATGTCGACGACTACTTTCTCGACAGCGGCGACCAGATGCGCTGCTTCTTCGAGGAGGAGGCCTTCGATGCCGAGGGCCGGCTGCGCGTCGACAAGGCCCTGGCCATCAACAAGATCGGCCATGCGATGCACGACCTCGACCCGGTCTTCAGCGCCTTTTCCAAAGGCCAGGCGCTGCGCGGCGTGGCGGCCGAGCTCGGGCTGAAGCAGCCGCAGGTCTGGCAGAGCATGTTCATCTTCAAGCAGCCCGGCATCGGCGGTGAGGTGCGCTGGCACCAGGACGCCAGCTTCTTCGAGAGCGACCCCATCACGGTGACCACCTTCTGGTTCGCGCTGGAAGATGCGACGCTGCACAACGGCTGCCTGTGGACCGAGCCAGGCGGCCACAAGGGCGAGCGTGGCGTGCTGCGCGAGCGTTTTGTGCGCGAGGGCCGCAAGGCCTGGATGGAGCAGATCGACGCGACACCCTGGCCCGCGGCGGACTCGCGGCAGGCCATTCCGCTGGAGGTCGAGGCGGGCTCCCTGGTCGTCTTCCATGGCCTGTTGCCGCATTACTCGGCGGCCAACCGCTCCGACAAATCGCGCCATGCCTACACCCTGCATGTGACGGACGCGGCCAGCCGCTATTCACCGCGCAACTGGCTGCAGCGTGACGGCACGTTGCCGGTGCGGGGTTTCTAAGCCGCGCCCTCACAGCGGTCACAAGTCCATACACCCCAAGCCCTTTGTCCTACAAGGCGAAGGAGCTTGCACCGGCATGGCGCGCCACCGGGTCACCTCACAGTCGGCTCCATCGCAAACGTCGACAACGACGACCGGAGGCCGATATGAAATTCCCCAAATCGATGCACGCCGAGGGCTGGGCCAACCACCTGGAGGAGACCAAGTCCGAGCATCTGCCCGAAGCCCTGAGGGACGGCGGCGCCGCGCCGCTGCATGCCGCCAAGGCGCCCCCTGTCGGCGCGGCGCGACTCAGGCCGACCGGCGCTGGGGCCAAGGTGTCGGCGACGACGCCGCTTCATGCCGAGACGCCGCGTGTCGAGCCGGTTCACGCCCGGCCTCAGCCTTCCACCGCGTCAGTGCAGCGTGACCGGCAGATGAGCTGGATGATCCCGGCCGGCGCCGGCGCCGCCCTCATCGCTGCTGTGGCCATCTGGGCCATGAACCGGCCGAGCGAGGCCCCCGTCACGCCGCCGGCCATCGTGACCGGCAGCGCCGAGCCGCAGACCGAAGTGGCCGCTGCCACGCCGGTGCCGGAGACGCCCGCCGCTTCGCAGGCCGAGGACAGCACGACGACCACCGTCGCTGCCGCGCCAGCACCTGCCGAGCCTGCAGCGACCACCACCCGTCTGGGCCCACCGGTGACGACGACCCGGCCGGCGGCCGACGCTCCCGCTGTGGTGGCCCAGGCGCCGGCCCCCGCGGCGCGACCCGACATGGTGTTGCGCGCCGCACCGAACAGCCCGGCTGCAACCCTGTCGCCACCGACGACCGTGGCGGCCGCGCCAACAAACAGCCAGCCGCTCAGCGTGCCCCCCGGCTCGGCGCCCATCGTGATGCCGCCGACCGCTGCCGGCCCGGCCACGGCGATGACACCTCAAACCACGCCGCAAGCCATGCCGCCTGCGACGCCACCGCTGGCCTCGACGACGCCTGCCGCGCCTGACACGGTTACCGGTTCGACGGCGCCTGGCACGCCGGCTCAGACCCAGGCTCAAGCCCAGCCGCAACCGCCGCAGCAGCTCCTGCCGACGGTCGAAGACAGCGGCATCACGGCCAAGGTGCGCATGGCCCTCTCCGCCGATTCAACGCTGGCCGCAGTACCCATCGCTGTCAGCACCGACCATGGCGTCGTGAAGCTGGAAGGCCAGGCGCCCGACACCCAGACTCGTGAGCGGGCCACTGTGGTCGCGTCCTCAACGGGTGGCGTGAAGGCTGTCGACAACCGCCTGACGGTGCCGCCCGCTGCGGTGGTGAGCCAGGCACCGACCAGCCAGCAATAAGCGCGTTGCAATGCAAAGGGCGCCCTCGAGGCGCCCTTTTCGCGTTGTGCGGTTCGGTTCAGTGGCAGCGCTGGCTGCGGGCGGGCGCCAGTTCGGCGTCGATCAGCGCTTCCTCGGTCACCTCGCGAGCGGCTTCGAGCTGCTGGCAGAGTTCACTGATGCCGTCATCCCGGCCGCCAGTGACTGCCGGCAGCGGCGCCGCGGCAATTTCAGTGGGCAGGTCAGCCAGGGCGCCGATCAGCTGGAACAGCAGTTCCAGGCTGGCCTCGCCGTCCTGGGGCAGGTCGCGCGCGGCACCCAGGCTTCGGGCCAGGTACCAGCAGGCTTCGGCGGCGTTGTCGCAGGCCTGGGCCTTCAGTTCGAGGGCGCGATTCCGAGCTTCAGCCTCATCGCGCTCACGATGGGCCTGGGCGATCTCATAGCCCAGATCGGCCGGGACAGCATCGTCTGGCGAGAGCGCGGCAAAGTCGAGATGGTGGGCCATGGGCACTGCGGTGTTCGTGACAGGGCCATCCTAACGGCGGGCCGGTCCGGCAAGTGCCCCCTCACCTCGAGCGGCGTGAAGCAATCGCCGGAATTAAGTCACTATTCAACGCTTCTTCGTCGGACGGGTCCAGCCAGTCAATGCAACTTGTTTGCCGCGAGCGACAGCGAGGTCACCGGGGGTAACGTCCTTGGTGATGGTGGACCCCCCGCCAATGGTGGCGCCATTGCCAATCTTGATGGGCGCCACCAGCACGCAGTTGGAGCCGACGTGAACGTCATCGCCGATCGTGGTGCGGTGCTTGTTGGCGCCGTCGTAGTTGGCCGTGATCGAACCCGCGCCGTAGTTGACGCGCTCGCCCACGGTGGCGTCGCCCAGATAGGCCAGGTGGTTGGCCTTGGCGCCCTTGGCCAGCGTCGAGTTCTTGACCTCGACGAAGTTGCCGATGTGCACCTCGGCACCCAGTTGCGCGCCCGGGCGCAGGCGGGCGAAGGGGCCGATCAGTGCGCCCTCGCCGACGCTGGCGCCCGCCGCTTCACCGTCGATGTGGGTGAACTCATGGATGCGTGCGCCGGCGGCGATGGTCACGTTGCGGATCACGCAGTTGGCGCCTACGCGTACGCCGTCGCCCAGGCTCACATCGCCTTCGAAGACGCAGTTCACGTCGATCTCGACGTCCTGGCCGTGCGTCAGCGTGCCGCGCAGGTCGAAGCGGGCCGGGTCGGCCAGGCGCACGCCGGCGCGCATCAGGCCTTCCGCCTGGCGGACCTGGAAGGCGCGTTCGAGCTGGGAGAGCTGCACGGGGTCGTTGACGCCCAGCACCTCGATCTCGCTGTGGGCCTTGATGCCCAGGACCGGCAGGCCCTCGGCAACGGCCATCGCGACGATGTCGGTCAGGTAGTACTCGCCCTGAGCGTTGTTGTTGGTCAGCTGGCCGACCCAGCGCTTGAGTGCAGCGGTGGGCGCGGCCATCATGCCGCTGTAGCCCTCGTGGATGAGGCGCTGCTCGGGCGTGGCGTCCTTGTGCTCGACGATGGCGAGCACGCCGCCGTCATCGGGGTCGCGGATGATGCGGCCGTAGCCGGTGGGGTCGACGAGGTCGACCGTCAGCAGCACCAGGGCGTGGCCGGCACAGGCTTCGACGAGGGCCTTGGCCGTGGCGGTCTCGATGAGAGGCACGTCGCCGTTGAGGATCAGCGTGGTGCCTTCGCCCAACAGGGCCGGCACGACCTGCTGAATGGCATGGCCGGTGCCCAGCTGGGGCATCTGGCGCACGAAGGAGATGCCGTCCGCCGAGACGGCCGCCTCGACCTGGTCAGCGCCGTGCCCCGTGATGACGATGCGCGCGCTGGCGGCCAGGGGCTCACAGCTCTTGAGCACATGGGCCAGCAGCGAGCGGCCGGCGAGTTTGTGCAACACCTTGGGCGTTGCGGACTTCATGCGGGTGCCCTTGCCCGCCGCCATGATCACGATGTTGAGCGCCATGCCTGCCTTGCGACTGCGTTTGAACGAAGCCGCGATTATGGTCAGGCAGGGCGTGGTCTCCTGCGATTCCCGCCGCTAGCGGATGGCTTGCACGGACACGCGGTGCGATTTCGGGTTGACCTTGGGGAACTCGGCCATGGCCGCGTCGAACAGGGGCGTCAGCAGGGCATCGCTGCCCATGGTCACGCCTTCGTTGCTGGCATGGGTCTCGAACAGGGCCTCGCCGCTGGCGCGGTCACGCATCAGCAAGGCCACGGCGCGGTCGTAGCGGCGGTCGAAGAACGGGTCGTGGCGCCAGCCAAAGCCGCCCCAGCCTGGCGCATAGCCATAGCGCGGCGAGAAGAGGCGACCGCGCCAGCGCCACCACAGCGGGTCGTCCCACGGCACGGGGTCGTAAGCGGTGACGCGGGCACCCAGCGTGACGAGCACGTCGGCAGTTTTGGTGTCTGCCGCTGGTTTGAAGCCGGCCTTCTCCAGCGCGGCCTTGGCAGCGTCTTCCAGCGTGGCCTGGCGCTTGGCGGCCTCCTCGCTCTGCTGCTGCGAGGGCAGGCGGTCGAAGGCATAGCTGCCAGGCTTGCGGTCGGCGGGCCAGTTGCCATAGCTGGAAACGTCGGCGGAGACCGTGTAGGGGCCGGCGCAGCCGGTGAGGGCGGCGACCGAGGCAGCGGCAAGGGTGGTGAGGATCAGGCGGCGGTTCATGACGGCACCTCCATCAACGAGATGCCGCCATTCTGATCCGCCCAGATTGCCCGCGTGTAAATCAGCGTTGCAGCGTGATGACTGCAGCCGGCGCGGGTGTCGCGCAACTTTCATCGTCGTCGAAGGCGATGTCGCCGTCGGGCTCGGCTTTGCCGGTCGCCTTCATCGTCTCGAAGGGGAAGAGCTTCTTGTCCATCATGTGCGACGGCACGATGTTGCCCATGGCGGTGAAGATGTTGTCGATGCGGCCCGGGTAGCGCTTTTCCCACTCGTTGATCATGGCCTTGACCTGCACGCGCTGCAGGTTGTCCTGGCTGCCGCACAGGTTGCACGGAATGATCGGGAACTCGCGGTGCTCGGCCCAGCGCACCAGGTCGGGCTCCTTCACATAGGCCAGCGGGCGGATGACGACGTTCTTGCCGTCGTCGCTGACGAGCTTGGCCGGCATGCCCTTGAGGCGGCTGCCGAAGAACATGTTCAGGAACAGCGTCGTGACCATGTCGTCGCGGTGGTGGCCCAGCGCGATCTTGGTGGCGCCCAGCTCGCCGGCCACGCGGTAGAGGATGCCGCGGCGCAGGCGTGAGCACAGGCTGCAGGTCGTCTTGCCCTCGGGGATGAGCTTCTTGACGATGGAATAGGTGTCCTGGTTCTCGATGTGGAAGTCCACGCCGCGCGAACGCAGGTAGTTGGGCAGCACCTCCTCGGGGAAGCCGGGCTGCTTCTGGTCGAGGTTGACGGCGACGAGGCTGAACTTGATGGGCGCGCGCTGCTGCATGTTGATCAGGATGTCCAGCATCGCGTAGCTGTCCTTGCCGCCCGACAGGCAGACCATGACCTTGTCGCCTTCTTCGATCATGTTGAAGTCGGTGACGGCCTGGCCCACCTGGCGGTGCAGGCGCTTGGACAGCTTGTTGATCTCGTATGCGGCCTTCTTGTCGGCGGCGGCTTGTTCGGCGAAATCCAGAACTTCAGACATATGACTCACCATGCACCCAGTTCGGTACTGATTGCGACTTCGCAGTCGGGAAAGATTTCGAGCTTGGTCAGCTTCAGGCGTACGCCGACGACGCCGGGCAGGCTCATCAGGCGGTTGCAGAGCTTGCCCAGCAGGGCTTCGACGAGGTCGGTGTGCTCGGCCGTGCACTCGTCGATGATGGCCGTACGCACGCGGCGGTAGTCCAGCACATGGCCGATGTCGGCGTCGCGCGCCACCACCGGCATGGCGCCGAGGTTGACTTCGGCATCGACCTGGATGGGCTGCGGCCCGGTGCGCTCGAAGTCGAGCACGCCGAGGTTGGCGCGAAAGCGCAGCCCCTGCAGATGGATGACCTGGCGGTTGTTGTAGCGCTGCGGCGCGGCGGCAACCTGTGGGCGCAGTGCCAGCTCGATCTGCTTGGCGGCCTGCACGCCGTCGGCCAGGGCCGTCTGCACGCAGGGATGCCAGCGACGGCTGGCGTCGCCGGCGACGAAGGCGCGTTGGCGCGAGGCTTCGTCCAGCAGCGCGAAGGCTGAGGGCTCGGGCTCGAAGCCCAGCAGCGCGGCGACATAGTCGAAGCGCTCGGCGCCGACGTTCACGCCGCCGTCGTCGGGCAGTAGGGCCTCGGGCAGCGGCGTGGCCAGGCGCACGCTGATGTGCGGATGGGCCTCGGCGCGCTCGGCCAGGTGGATCTGGGCGCGCCAGCTGCCACGCGACCAGAGGGTCACGTCATGGCCGCGCTCGGCCAGGAAGAGGGCGTTCTCGGCTGCGTTGTCGCCGGCACCCAGCAGCAGCACGCGGCCCGGGGGCAGCGCTTCGCGGCGGGTGGTCAGCTGGGAGGCGTCCAGCACGCGCTCGTGCGGCACGGCGAAATAGCGGGCCGGGCGCAGCAGGCGCAGGCCGGTGGAGACGAGCAGGGCGCGGGCCTGTACATGCTCGCCGGTGGCCAGTTGCAGCGTCCAGCCCTCGGGCGTGTGGCGGGCGGATTCGGCCCGCGTGCCCAGGCGCAGCGTCATGCCCGGCGTGGCCTGGGCCTGGGCGGCATAGTGCTCGCCCAATGCGGCCAAGCGGGCGGCGGGCTCACCCAGCACCCAGTCCTGGGCGAAGTTCAGGCCGGCCAGTGCGGCGCAAAGGCGCGACTCGCGCTCGACGAGCAGGGTCGTCATGCCCATCTGGCCCAGCCAGGATGCGGCGCTGCAGCCGGCAGGGCCGCCGCCGAGGATAGCAACGTCGATGGAGGTGGGATTGGGCATGGGCGGTTCGGGCAGAACCGCGAATTATCCCAGTCGCGCCTTTTTCGGGGCCAGGCGTTTGAAAAGGCGCCAACCCAGCAGCGCGGCAAGGATCACGCCGTACACCGCCGGCTCGGCGAAGTTGTGCTTGCCGGCACGCATCCAGATGAAGTGCAGCAGTGCGATGACGGAGATCGCGTAGATGGCCTTGTGCAGGGTCTGCCAGCGCTTGGCGCCGAGGGTCTTGATGGCCTTGTTGAAGCTGGTGGCGAAGAGCGGCAGCATCAGCGCCCAGGCCGTGAAGCCCATCAGGATGAAGGGGCGCTTGGCGATGTCGGCGGCGATGACGGCGACATCCAGCCCCTGGTCGAGCCAGCCGTAGGCCAGCAGATGCAGGCTGGCGTAGCTGAAGGTGAAGACGCCGAGCATGCGGCGAAAGCGCGCCAGGGCAGCCAGTCCGGTCAGCTCGCGCAGCGGCGTGATGGCCAGCGTCAGCCACAGCCCGCGCAGGGTCCAGTCGCCCAGGCGGCGGATCAGGGCCTCGGCCGGGTTGGCGCCGAGCTGGTTGGTCGCCGCGGCATAGACCAGCCAGGCCAGCGGCAGCAGGCAGGCGATGAACAGCAGCGGCTTGGCGCCACGGCTGAGCAGCGCCGTCGACAGCAGCTTCTTCATCGCCTCAGTAGAACTTCTTCAGATCCATGCCGGCGTAGAGCTGGCCCACCTGGGCCTCGTAGCCGTTGAACATCAGCGTGGGCCGCTTTTTGGCGAACAGGCCGTCCTCGCCGATGCGGCGCTCCGTTGCCTGGCTCCAGCGCGGGTGGCTGACGTTCGGGTTGACGTTGGAATAGAAGCCGTACTCCTGCTGCGCAGCCTTGGTCCAGCTGGACATCGGCTCCTTCTCGACGAAGCGGATCTTGACGATGCTCTTGGCCGACTTGAAGCCGTACTTCCACGGCAGCACCAGGCGCAGCGGCGCGCCGTTCTGGTTGGGCAGCACCTCGCCGTACATGCCGAAGGAGAGCAAGGCCAGCGGATGCATGGCCTCGTCGATGCGCAGGCCCTCGACGTAGGGCCAGTCCAGCACGCCCGAGCGCACGCCGGGCATCTGGGCCTTGTCGGCCAGCGTCGTGAACTCGACGTACTTGGCCTTGGACGTGGGCTCCGCCTTTTTGAGCAGTTCGGCCAGCGAATAGCCTTCCCAGGGGATCACCATGCTCCAGCCCTCGACGCAGCGCAGGCGGTAGACGCGCTCTTCCATCGGTGCGAGCTTGAGCAAAGCCTCGATGTCGAAGCGGCCCGGCTTGGCGCATTCGCCTTCGATGCTGACCGTCCAGGGCCGCGTCTTCAGCGTGTGGGCGTGCTGGGCGGGGTCCGCTTTGTCAGTGCCGAACTCGTAGAAGTTGTTGTACGAGGTGGCGTCCGCATAGCTGGTGACCTTCTCCATCACCATCGCGCCCGGCACGGCCGAGCGGGCGCCCGGCAGCTTGGGCAGCTTGCCACCGCCGGGCGCGGCTTGGGACAGGGCCAGCGGCGATGCCGCCACCAGGCCCAGGCCGGCCAGGGCCGTGCGGCGGTTCAGGTAGACGCGCCGGGGCGTGATCTCGCTGGGCAGGGGCTCGTGAGGGGCGGGAGTTCGAATCAGCATGAGGGGCTCTCGGGTCTGCGGGCTGAAGGCTGGGTCGGGCCAGCATGGGCGCAACTTACACCGACTGCGTTCCACTTGCTTGAGAGCGTGTCAGCACGCGTAGACCCTGGGCCAGACATTCACCGGTCTCAGTGTGCGGATCCAGCAGGCACGGTCACAGGAATCTCCAGGGCGAACGATGCACCCTGTCCGGGGCCTTCGCTGTGGACATGCAGGCTGCCGCCCATTTCCTGTGCGGCCAGAACGCAGCTGTGCAAACCAAAGCCATGTCCGTTCTTGCGCGTGGTGAAACCATGAGAAAAAACACGGGTCAGATTCTCCGGCGCAATGCCCTCGCCGTTGTCTGTCACCGTGATGCGCAGCACAGGGCCCTCCATCAAAACAGCACCGAGCGTAATGAGGGCGCGTTTGTCCGCGGTGGCGCTCAACGCTTGTTTGGCGTTGCTGATCAAGTTCACCAGCACCTGCAACACGCGATGTCGATCCAATAAAAGAGTGGGCAAGCTCGGGTAGTTTCTGACGACATCCACTTTATGGCGCGTCAGCGCAACTGCGTGCATGCGCAGCGCGTCGTCCAGCAGTTCGTCCACCTTGGCGGATTCCACAACACGCGGTGTACCTGCATAGGACTGCTGGGTGGCGATGACCTGTTTGATGTGTTCCACGCTGCCGCATAGCGCGCCCAGTTCAGTCGTTATGGCATTGTGTTCACCCTCGAGTGTTCGAGCCAGCTCGCGCAAATAGGTGGGTAGCAGCTTGCCTTTGCTGTCCTGCGTCAGGAACTGCCCCAAATCCCCGGCATGCGCATCCATCAAAGCCACGGAGCGGGCGAGCCCCTTGAGCTTGGATACCCGCAACTGGGCGCCAATCAAGTCAGCCGATACGTTGACGCTGTTGAGAACGTTGCCCACGTTGTGCAAAACATTGGTTGCGATCTCTGCCATGCCGGCGAGGCGCGCCGCAGTCAGCAGTTGGGCCTGCACCTCTTCGATCTTTCGTTCAGCTTCCTTCAGCTCGGATATGTTTTTCGACGTTCCGAAGGTGCCGATCAATTGGCCATTCCTGTCTCTCCAAGGGCTTTTGGTGGTGAGATACCAAACGACGCGCCCATCGGGGTGAACGGTTTTCTCGCTTTTTTCGACGATGGGCTTTCCGGTCCGCAGGATCTCTTCCTCGTCACGGCAAAACTCACTCGCCCTGTCTTGACCGTAAAGGTCTGCATCGGTTTTTCCGATCACATATTTTTCAAACTCATCCACGCTGGCCAGATGCGGCGGGAGCGCATCTTCATCGGTGCCGGGATGGATTGCGCGGTAGCGGCTGATCGATAGCCGCAGCAGGTTATGCAGTTCCGAACGGCTTATTTTGACGAAGCGTGATTGCAGGTCCTTGAAGAAGATGGAATCTGGCGAGTTATCCATCAACGTACTCAGCAAATCATGGTGATATGCCAGCGCTGCTTCCGTCTGTTTCAGCGAAGTAATGTCCTTGGAGATGCCGAAAGTGCCGATGATGACGCCTGCACTGTTGCGCAACGGCATTTTGGTACTGAGCGTCCAGGATTCAGCGCGCCCATCCTTCCACGTCTCCTTCTCCGCTTTGCCAATCATTGGTTGGCCTGTGCGCAGTATTTCCTGTTCATCTTCATAGGCGGGGCGCGCATGCTCTTCGGAGAAAAAGTCAAAATCCGTCTTGCCCACCAGTTCCGCTGGTGATGCGGCACCGAATTGCAATGCCTGCGCCTTGCTGCATTTGAGAAATCGGGACTTCAGATCTTTGAAATAAATATGATCGGGAGAGTTGTCCAGGAGCGTGCGCAGCAAATCCTGCTCATTGATCTCAGTGGCATCCACTGGGTTCGCTATCGTCTCTGCCGCTGAGTGCGTGCCGTCATGCAAGTCGGCAAGCTGTTGCAAATCCCGCTTTTCTGTCAAAGAATGTGACAGCTGAATGACTTCGACGCGATCAAGAGGTGTTCTAAGCTTCAGCCACCTGTTCGTTGCTCCCATCGCTTCGAATAACGCATCAGAAGAGATGTCGAGTAGCTCTGCGTAAATTACGATTTGAACGCTAGGGTCAACCGCCCAGATTTGAGAAGCTATTTCAGTCGCTGCCCATTCCTTCGCTGGGGACGCGCCTATGAACGCCAAGGTATAAGGCTGCTGAGCCAGCAAGGACTGTTGCATCAGGGCATGGCTCTCGTGGGTATCACGGGCGCAATCCAGTTCGAATTTTCCCTGCGCATGAGTATCTTCGACAAGCATGTCGCGAAAGGCACCGTGGATGTCGGGATTGCTGTCCACGACGAGAACGCGATCCTTGTTGGGGACAGGCCGTGTTTTCATGATGGGTTGCCTTGCATGAAGCGGCTTCAAATATCGGACGCTGGCACTTCGGCTTGCGTTTGGGTCTGTCGCACGGGCAGCGTGACGCGAAACGTGGTGCCTTGGCCCACCACGCTTGCCACGTCAATGCGGCCATGGTGTTTTTGCACGATGCCATAGGACACCGACAGCCCGAGCCCCGTGCCTTTGCCCACGGGCTTGGTGGTGAAGAAGGGTTCGAAAATACGCTTGAGCGTCTCCGGCGGTATGCCGGTGCCCGTGTCGGCCACCTCCATCCACACGTGCGCCTCTTCGGCGCCCGTTCGAATGGTGATGCGCCCACGCTTTTCACCAAGGGCGTGAGTGGCGTTGACCACAAGGTTCATCACCACCTGATTGATCTGTGAAGGCAGGCACTCAATATTGGGAATGGCGCCATATTCTTTGACCAGATCGGCCTTGTACTTGACTTCGCTGGCCACGATGTTCAGTGTCGAATCGATACCCTGGTGCAGATCGGCCGATTCCCAGTCCTGCGACGAATCAACGCGGGAAAAGTCCTTCAGATCCTGAACGATCTGGCGTACCCGCACAATGCCTTGCTTGGACTCTCGTATGAGCACCGGAATGTCTTCTTTCAAGAAGTCCAGCTCCACACGTTCGCGCAGTGCGCGCAGGTTGGCGATCACCTCGGGTGCGGTAATGCTGGTTTCCGCGCGTTCATAGGCGGTAATGAGTTCGAATAGTTTCCCGATATATCCATCCAAAGTGCCATGGTTTGAGAATATATAGCCAATCGGGTTGTTTATCTCATGCGCGACACCCGCCGCAAGCTGGCCTATGGAGGCCAGCTTCTCCGATTGGATCAATTGGCCTTCCAGATGCTTGCGCTCCTTTATTTCGTTCTGCAAAACCTCATTGACGGTGCGCAGTTCGCTGGTGCGCTCCTGCACGGCATCTTCCAGAAGCGTGCGGTGCGCCGCCGCGTCCTGCATCATTTGCCATTTGGTGGTGAGCGCCGTGGCCAGTTGGAAGACCTCAATGGCATCAAAGGGCTTTTTCAGGATCAGCAGGCGGTCGGACACGTCGAGCCGCGCCAAGATGTCAGCCCACGAGCCATCGGCGTATGCTGTGCAAATAACAACCTGCAGGCGAGGGTCGCAGCGCCATAGATGTTCAATGGTTTGCACACCATCCCAGCCGGGCGGCATGCGCATATCCACGAAGGCCATGGCATAGGGTCGGTTTTCATTGAGGGCGGCCTCCAGTCTTGAAAGCCCCTCCTGCCCTTGGTAGGCAGAATCGAGTTCAAAGACGATTTGAGGGAGCCCACTGTCCTCATCGCCAAACAATGCAGCTTCCACGGCGCTGAGTTGGGCATGCTCCGACGCTGGCGGCATGAGGATCTTGCGAAAATCCTCATGGATTGCCGGCATGTCATCCACCAACAGGATGCGACGGTTTTGCGGGGTCTTCATCGCTGGCCTTCCGGATTGGAGCCTGACTATTCAAAATAATTAGAGCAGATTTCCGTAAAGGTATGTCGCGAATGAGATACTGTCTGTGCGCCTGTCTTATGAGTGCGGATTGAAATTTCTGACCGATTGAGCGCCGTTTGGGCGCAAGACTTCATTCTTCGCTCATTACTGGCCGCGCTGTCAATGCTTGCTTGGCAGCGGCCCGGTGCGGCGGTCACGGTGGATCCCTGTGCGGCCCGGTGCCCGGAGGCGGGCTTGCGCGCGCTGGCTCACCTGAAATCCCGGCTCTCCGTCGGCAACCTTCCCAGCAGCGGGTTGAGGTTGGTGAACCCCTGCGCCAGCAAGTGGCGCACATCGCCGTCCCCGCGCTGCCATACGCCTTCCACCGCCAGCAGCCGCGCGCCGAGGATGGTGCTGCGGTGTTCTTCATAGACCTTGGGCCAGACGATGACCTGCACATTGCCGGTCTCGTCCTCCAGCGTGACGAAGAGGGTGCCCTTGGCCGTCTGCGGCTTCTGCCGTCCGGTGACGATGCCGCAGGCCTTGGCGCGGCGGCCGCTCTTGACGGCGTCGAGCTGCTGGGCGCTGAGCAGGCCCCGTTTGGCCAGGTTGGGGCGCAGCAGCGCCAGCGGGTGGCGGCGCAGCGTCAGGCCCGTGGCGGCGTAGTCCCACAGCACCTCCTCGCCCTCGGCGGCGGCGGGCAGTTCGAGGTCGTCCTCGGGCAGCAGGCTGCCCTGCAGCAGCACCGGCATCGCGTGCAGGGCCGAGGCCTGCCAGACCTGCTGGCGGCGGTGGCCGGCCAGTGAGGTCAGCGCATCGGCGGCCGCGAGCTGCTGCATGTCCTGCTGGGTGAGGCGAGCGCGAAAGGCCAGGTCCTGCGGGTGGGCGAACTCACCGCCGCGGGCACGGGCCTTCTCGATGCGGTCTGCCGCCTCTTGCCCCAAGCCGCTGACCAGGCGCAGGCCCAGGCGCACGGCGGGTTGGTGCTGGCCGGGGCGCAACTCCAGCGTGCTGTCCTTGTTGCTGTGGTTGACGTCGATGGCACGCACCTCGATGTCATGCCGGCGTGCGTCCTGCACCAGCTGGCTGGGACTGTAGAAGCCCAGCGGCTGGGAGTTCAGCAGCGCACACAGGAAGGCCGCCGGCTCGTGGCATTTGAGCCAGGAGCTGACATAGGTCAGCAGCGCGAAGCTGGCGGCATGGGACTCGGGGAAGCCGTAGGAGGAGAAGCCCTTGATCTGGCTGAAGATGCGCTCGGCAAACGCGTCTTCGTAGCCGCGCTCGCGCATGCCCTTGACGACCTTGTCGTAGTACTTCTCGAGCACGCCGGGGCGCTTCCACGCGGCCATGGCGCGGCGCAGCTGGTCGGCCTCGCCGGCGCTGAAGCCCGCGGCAATCATGGCCACCTGCATGACCTGCTCCTGGAAGATGGGCACGCCGCGGGTGCGCCAGAGCGCTTCCTTCAGCGCTTCGCTGGGGTACTCGACCTGGTCTTCGGGCAGGGCGCGGTTCTTCAGGTAGGGATGCACCATGCCGCCTTCGATGGGGCCGGGGCGCACGATGGCGACCTCGACCACCAGGTCGTAATAGGTGCGGGGCTTGAGCCGCGGCAGCATCGACATCTGCGCGCGCGACTCGATCTGGAACACGCCGATGGTGTCGGCCTTGCAGATCATGTCGTAGGTGGCGGTGTCGTTGTCCGGAATGGTCAGGTCGATGGCCGTGCCGCGCATCGGGTTGACGAGATCGAAGCAGCGCCGGATCGCGCTGAGCATGCCCAGGGCCAGCACGTCGACCTTCATCATCTTCAGCTCGTCGATGTCGTCCTTGTCCCACTCGATGACGCTGCGGTCCTTCATCGTCGCGTTCTCGATGGGCACGAGGCGCTCCAGCAGTCCCTCGGTCAGCACGAAGCCGCCGACATGCTGCGAGAGGTGGCGTGGCAGACCGTTGAGCTGCCGGCCCAGCGTGATGAGCTGCTGCAGGCGCGGGTCGTCTTCCGGCAGGCCGAGTTTGTGCAGCAGCTCGACGCGGTGCTCCTCGGGCAGCACCTGGGTGGACCAGCCGCTGTGGTCCTGGCTCATCACGTCCAGCTGCTCCTCGCTGAAGCCCAGCGCCTTGCCGACATCGCGGATGGCGCTCTTGGGGCGGTAGCAGATGACGACGGCGGTCAGCGCGGCGCGGTCACGGCCGTACTTGGCATAGAGGTACTGGATGACCTCTTCACGACGCTCGTGCTCGAAGTCGACGTCGATGTCGGGCGGCTCGTTGCGCTCGCGGCTGATGAAGCGCTCGAACAGCAGGGTGCTGCGGTCCGGGTCCACCGACGTGACGTGCAGGCAGTAGCAGACCACGCTGTTGGCCGCGGAGCCCCGTCCCTGGCACAGGATCTTGATGTCGCGCGCGAACTTCACGACGTCGGCAACGGTCAGGAAGTAGTGCTCGTAGCCCAGCTCCTCGATGAGTTGGAGTTCATCCTCGATGCGGCGCCTGAACTTGGCAGGAATGCCACCTTGGGATTGAGGCCAACGCAGCTCGGCGCCTGCATAGGTGAGATCGCGCAGGTGTTGTCGCGGCGTGCAGCCTGGCGGCACCACTTCGCTCGGATATTGGTAGCTGATCTCGTCGAGCCTGAAGCTGCAGCGTGCCGCCACCTGCAGCGTCTCGCGGATCAGCGCTTCGGGATACACGCGCGAGATGCGGTAGCTGCTGCGCAGATGCCGCTCCGCATTGGGCTGCAGGTCGTAGCCGCACTCGGCCACCGTGCGGCCCAGGCGGGTAGCGGTCATCACGTCCTGCAGCGCCTTGCGCGAGCGCACGTGAAAGTGCACGTCGCCCGCGGCCACCAGTGGCAGGGCCGTCTCCTCGGACAGCGCCTGCAGCCGTTGCAGCCATTGCGCATCGCTGGCCTCGCGCAGCAGCTCGACGGCGATCCACGCCCGACCGGCAAAGTGACGCAGCACCCAATGCGCGGCGGGCGCCAGTTCGGCATCGGGCGCCTCACGCGGCAGCACCACCAGGGCCAGGCAGTCGGCCAGCTTCTCGGGCGCGAGCTGGCGCCAGTGCAGGGTGTACTCGCCCTTGACCGGGCTGGCGCGGCGCAGCCGGGTGATGAACTGGCTCAGGTTGCCGTAGCCATTGAGGTTCTGCGCCACCAGCACCAGCTTGAAGCGCGGCGTGCCGGCGTCGTCGCGGACGAGGAATTCGCTGCCGATCAGCAGCTTCATCAACTGCGGTTGCTCAATGGCTTCGTCAGACAGGCCGGCCTTTTTCGCGTCCTCCTTGAGGGTGTGATGCGCTGCCTCGCGCATCTCCCGCAGCTGCTTGTGCGCGCGCACGACGCCGGCCAGCGAGCATTCGTCGGTGATGGCCAGGGCCTCGTAGCCCAGGTCGCAGGCACGCTCCACCAGTTCGGCGGGCTCGGACGCGCCGCGCAGGAAGCTGAAGGCCGACAGGCAGTGCAGCTCGGCGTAGCGCGGCAGTTCGCCACCCGCGACGGGCAACGCGGGTGGCCAGCCATCCGCCGCACGGCGCAGTTCGGCCTCCGAGTCAATGCCTTGCTGGCGCAGCATTGCCCGCCTTTCGTCTCGGTCCGACATGGGCGGCGTCATGCGAACACGCCGTGCAGGAACCAGCCCGTGGAGGCGGGTGCGGCCGAGGAAGGCCGCTCGTGGTAGACCCACAGCAGCCCGCGCGCGGCGCTGCGGTAGACAAAGTAGTCGCGCGCCTGCATGCCGCTGCGGCCTTCCCACCAGCCGGCCTCGACGCGGTGCGGGCCGCTGACCAGCGCCAGGGGGCCGCAATACATGGGTTGCTCGCGGGCATCGGCGCGCAGCGGCTGTGGCGGCTGGACGAGCCAGGTGGGTTGAGGGCCGCAGGGGCGACGCTTGGGCGTGGCCGGCGGTGCGGGCCAGGCCTGCCAACTCTGCATGTGGTCCAGGCGATGGTCCTCGCGCAGCCGGCCCTCGCGCACGCGATCGGCACCCAGGCGCACGGACAGTCGCTCCAGCAGCGCATTCGTCGTCGTGCGTTCCTGCGGGTCAGAAGGGCCGGGCAGCAGGCTGCCACTGGCTTCCTCCATGGGCAGCACGGTGTCGGCGCTGAGGCTGATCTCGCCGGCCGGTGCGGCCAGCGTTGTGCGGGCGAGGTGCTCGGCCAGTAGGCGTGTCAGGCGGTGCAGGTCGCGTGTCGTGTCGGCGGTGGCGATGCTCAGTTCACCGCTGTCGGCCACGTCCCGCGCACGCATCGCGTCGTGCTGCCAGGCCAGGCGCAGCGTGCGCACACCGGCATGGTGGGCGGCCAGGAAGGCGCAGAGCTGGCGCAGCAGCGTCTCGGCAAAGTGCAGCAGCACCGGCGCGTGCTCGACGCGGTAGGGCAGCTCCAGCCGCGCGTCGAAGCGATCGGGCAGGGTCAGCCACTCGTGCACCTCGGGCAGATCGCCATAGGCCTGGTCCAGCGCCGTCAGCAGCGTCGGGCCGAAGCGCTTGGCCAGGGCGGGGCGGGGCAGCCGGCGCAGCTCGCCCAGGCGGGTGCAGCCCAGGCGGGCCAGCATGGCGTGGTGAGCCTGTGCGGTGCTCAGGGCGGGCAGCGGCAAGGCGTCCAGGCGCTCGCTCAATCGGCCGGGGTTGGTGTCGGCGCAGCGCGCCAGCGCCAGCGCACCCAGCGCCGTCGATGCCCAGGCCATGTTGCCAAGCGCCAAGCCGGCCTCAGTCGCTTGCGCCTGCAGCCGCTGCCGCAGGGCCCGCGCGCCGCGGAACAGTCGCAGGCTGGTCGACACCTCGGCCACGACCGCCTCCTCCAGCCGCGCGACGCGCGGCGTGAAGCTCAGCGCCAGCCAGCCCAGGGCGTCGACATCGCCGGCGGGTGCATCAGGCGTGCAGCACAGGGCGAGCCAGCGCATGGGGGCGCTCCGTGGGAGGGCTGACCGGGACCGGGGCGGGTTCCGGCGTGGGGGCAGGAACAGGCAAGGGCTTGCGCTTGGCTGCCGTCAGCAGCGGTTCGACCGCGCCCGGGACGGCCGGCAGGGTCAGCCAGCCCTCATGGGCAGGCCCGCGGCGCTTGAGCACATGCACGGTCAGGCTCCAGCCCTCGCCCGGCTGCACGACCAGGCGCAGCGGTGCGGCCGAGGATTGCTGCTGCACGCGCTCCGGTCGCACCAGGAAGGCCGGTGCATCGGAACTCAGCGCATTGACCTGCAGCCGCCGGATCTGCTCCGGCCTGGCCTCGGGCAGCCAGGCCAGCACGGCCACGCGCGATTTGATGGCTTGCTCGGCCGCCCAGAGCGCCTGAGCCGGCGTACCGGCCTGCACCCAGATCAGTGCCGAGGGCGGCAGGCCCAGGGCCTGCAGACCCGGCAGATGGGGCGCATGCGGTGGGTTAATGAGCAGCAACGAACGCAATGCTGGTGTGGATGCACGCCCACGGCGGCCGGGGGCGGCTGTCGGCAAGGCCTGGGCAGCCCACCAACCGCGCAGCGCCGGCGACAGCAACCGCCACTCCAGCACGCCGGGCTGGGGCGTCAACAGTTCGGTGACGGCCCGCAGCGGCCAGCCGCCGCCAGGCAGTTCGGCATCAAGAGCCGCAAAGCCGCTGGCCAGCGTCGGGTCGGCGGCGGTGCTCAAGCTGCTGCCGCGCCACAGCCGCCCCTGCAGCCGGGCATCATCCAGCGGTAGGTGGGCCTGGGGGAGCGGCAAGGCAGCGCAAGGGATGGAAGAGACTGGAAACGCGGACAACATGGCCAGGAACAGCTTGGAAGAGGCGGGTCGGGGGAAGAAACCGGAACTTGAATGAGAGCACAATACTGTATGTATATCCAGTATTTTCCGCCTATCGGCTCCCGCCAGCCGCTAGCATTTCACGCGTCCACCGGAGAGCCGCCATGCAACTCGCCCCGCTGATCTGCGTCCACGACGTGCCCGCCAGCAGCCGCTGGTATCAGCGCTTGCTGGGGTGCCACAGCGGCCACGGCGGCGACGAATACGAACGCCTGAACGCGCCCGACGGCCATCTGCTGCTGCAGTTGCACCGCTGGAAGGTCGATCACGATCATGGGCCTCTTGGCGACGTCGAGTTGCGCCCCTATGGCAACGGCGTGCTGCTGTGGTTCGAGCTGGCTGACTTCGACGCCGCCGTGGAGCGGGCGACAGCGCTGGATGTCGACGTCGTCAGGCCGAAGCGCTGGAGCCAGAACGGCAACTGGGAGTTCTGGCTGCGCGACCCCGATGGCTATGCCGTGGTGTTGACGAGCCCACTGCCCTGAGCGAATCAGGCGAAGCCGTCGCCATCGAAGTTGACCTCGTCCTCGTCACGGGCCAGCGTCGGGGTGCTGCCTTTGGGCCGCATCGCTTCCAGCTGTTCCCTCAGCTTGGTCACTTGATCCAGCCAATAGTTGGGCGTGCCAAACCAGGGGAAGGCAAGGGGAAAGGCCGGATCGCCCCAGCGGCGGGCCAGCCAGGCGCTGTGGTGGATCATGCGCATCGTCCGCAGCGGTTCGATCAGGCGCAGCTCACGGTCGTCGAATTCGGCGATCTGCTCGTAGCCATCGAGCACGGCGTTGAGCAGGCTGCGTGCGGCATCGGGCTCGCCGGGCAACAGCATCCACAGATCCTGCACGACCGGGCCGGTGACGGCGTCGTCGAGATCGACGAAATGCGGCCCACGGTCCGGTGTCCACAAGATGTTGCCTGGATGGCAATCACCGTGCAGGCGCGTGAGTTGAAGGTCGGGCAGGCCGTCGAAGGCGCTCTGGATGGCGTCGATGCAGCGGTGCGCGGCATCGTCCCAGGCGGGTGCGATCTCCGGGGGGATCGCGTCGTGTTCGATCAGCCAGTCGCGCGCGGCCTGGGCCGGAGCGGCGCTGGCCCAGGCCAGGCGAACGGCGAAGGGCTTGCGGCGACCGACGCCATGCAGGCGGGCCAGCAGGCGGCCGATCCAGCGCAGCACCTCTGGGTCTTCCAGCTCCGGCCCGCGGCCACCCTGGCGCGGCGTGACAGCCAGGCGCTGGCCTTGATAGTGGAAGAGGGTGGATCCGCCTGCCAGCGTCCATGGAGCGGCAACAGGCACCTCGGCGGCGGCGAGTTCGGTGGCGAAATCGTGTTCTTCCAGGATCTGTGCATCGCTCCAGCGCGCTGGGCGGTAGAACTTGGCGACGGCCGCGCCGCCATCCTCCAGGTGCAGCATCAACACGCGGTTCTCGAAGGAGTTGAGCTGCAGCAGCCGGCCGTCGGCGCGCAGGCCGGCGGCGTCCAGGGCGTCGAGCATGAACTCCGGCGTCAGGTCGCCGAAACTGAGGTCAGGGGTCGTGTCATGCATCCGGCGAGTGTCGCCGGTTGCGATCATCCTCTGCGAGGGCGCTGGGTGGCGTAGCGCGGCGCATCGACGACGACGCCGACGATGTCGTCCATCATGGCCTCCTCATCGGCGTCATCGAGCACCGGCAGGTTGCGTGGGTTGTAGCGCGCCGGGTCGAGGTTGCGTGACGACAGACGGCGCTGTGGATGCGGCGCAGCGGGCTGGGCCGGCATGCGCGGATGGCGGTCGCGCTCTCGGTCCCCATAGCCGTCATTGCCGCCACTGAAGACGCCAGCGTCCTGCCACAGCGGCAGAGGCTGGGAGAACTGCCCCCAGTCGCTGCCGAATTCGTCCTCGCTGCTGCCCATGCGGCGGCGCGGCGGCGTCGATGTGGCTGCCGGTGCGGGGAGCGGGCCGCGTGAATTGCTGCTCTGGGGCACCAAAAGCTGCAGCTCGGCGACGCTGGGCAACTGGTCCATCGCGCAGCGCAAATAACGCACGCGGCAGGCGGAGAGCACGGCATGCTTGATCTGCAGGCTGCGCGGCGTAACGCCGCGCTCGCCCTCCAGGTCGATGGCGGCCAGCACGCGACCATTGGGGCTGCAGACAGCGAAGGTGACATGCGAGGCGCCGAGCAGGTCGAACCAGTAGCGCACTTCCTTGGCCTCGGTCGGCTGGCAAAACCGCACCAGCGGCAGCTTGGACAGCACGACGTGGTGGGGCAGGGCCTCGCGCAGCAGCCGAAAGACACGGCGCTCATCGGTCGTGAATACCGGCCGCGCCGTGAGTGACCACTCCGCCGGCAAGCCCTTATTGGCGTACGCAGGTCGGCGCAGCGCCCAGATCAGGCTGATAGCCAGACCCAGGACGCAAACAGCCAGCGCGGCGATCCAGTAGATGGCGTACGGCATACCCTGAAGGGATTTCGGCGGGGGACGCCGACCTGTCTTCTCGCGGCGCAATGGACGGGCAATGTATCGCAACGTCCCTAAAAGGCATTACTCGCTAGTCCCGATTCCCCCGGGCATGAGGGGGAGCGCGCCATGGAAAACGGCCGTTGACCTGTCATTTATTCCTTGGCGGCCCGGCCAGGAGCTTCGAAATGGGCTTTGACCTCGGCAACGCTGTCGACAAACTCACTCAACACTTGAGCCTGTCGCTTGAACTGGAAATCCAGCTCGCCCAGATGCCGCTCCAGCGCCTGCTCGACCTGGGAGCCGAATGATTCGGGTGGCAAGCGCAGATAGGCCGCGGATTCGCTGCCGTCGCGCTCGACGATGGCGCCAGCCGCTGCGGCAATGCGCAGCATGGGACGGTTTTCGCTCAACGCGTGGATGAACAGGGTGTCGATACCCCGGTTGCGGGCATGCAGGCCTGCGGCGTCGAAAAGTCGCCGCCCCAGACCCCGGCCGCGCGACTGCGGCAGCACGGAGACGCCGAACTCGGCCATTGTGCGACCGGGCTCACCCGGCATCGGTTGTCCATAGGCTAGATGGGCCAGGGCGATCAGATGCAGGCTGCGGTTGAAGATGCCCAGCACCTCGTCGCGGGCAAAGTCGATGCTGCGCGCGTACTTGCGAATCTGCTCGTCAGAAGCCGCGTAGCCGAAGCGCAAGTAGCGGTCCTGCGGCTCCAGCGCCAATAGGTGGTCAATGATGCGATGGCGGTGACGGCGCGCGAGCGAGCGGATCGGCACCCAGGTGGAAAGGAGCTCCAGTGCAGCCCGGGCCTTGGCCAGCGGGCCTGCGGGTTCCGCCGGGGCGGCGGCCGGCGCATTCGGGTCGAGGCCAAAGGCCGACAGCCCATGATCCCAGTCCGCCGCGGGTTGGGCGGGCGTAGGAGGGAGGGCGGGCGATGGCTTGGGCATGGGTGGCTGGCAGATATGGCAAGGTTAACGCTTCGGTTCTTTTCAAACCATTGGCCGCGCTGGTACACTCGTGGGCTTTTCCGTCAAAAGGCTGCGGGAAAGAGCTGTGCCGAGAGGCTGTGCATCAGACACAAGCACCGAGGCCGGTCGAAGTTCAGCCATCTATTGCCGGTTTCAGCAGTTTGAAGCCGGCGCAGCGAAAGCAACTCATGAAGACCTTCAGCGCCAAGCCGGCCGAGGTGACGCACGAGTGGTTTGTGATTGACGCCACCGACAAGGTGCTCGGACGTGTTGCCAGCGAAGTGGCACTCCGTTTGCGCGGCAAGCACAAGGCCATCTACACGCCTCACGTCGACACCGGTGATTTCATCGTCATCGTCAATGCCGAAAAGCTCCGTGTGACCGGCAACAAGGCCACCGACAAGGTGTACTACCGTCACAGCGGCTTCCCCGGCGGCATCTACGCCACGAAGTTCAAGGACATGCAAGCCAAGCACCCCGGCCGCGCGCTGGAGAAGGCTGTCAAGGGCATGCTGCCCAAGGGCCCGCTGGGTTACGCCATGGTCAAGAAGCTGAAGGTCTACGCAGGCCCGACGCACCCGCATACCGCTCAGCAGCCCAAGGCTCTCGAGATCTAAGGAACGGCCATGATCGGAAATTGGAATTACGGCACTGGCCGCCGCAAGTCGTCGGTCGCTCGCGTCTTCATGAAGAAGGGCACGGGCCAGATCATCGTCAATGGCAAGGCCATCGACGCTTACTTTGGTCGTCAGACCTCCATCATGATCGCCAAGCAGCCCCTGCTGCTGACGAACAATGGTGAGGCCTTCGACATCAAGGTGAACGTGCACGGCGGTGGCGAATCGGGTCAAGCCGGCGCCCTGCGCCTGGGCATCACCCGCGCGCTGATCGACTACGACGCAGCCCTGAAGCCCGAACTGAGCCGCGCCGGCTTCGTCACGCGTGACGCGCGTGAAGTCGAGCGTAAGAAGGTCGGCCTGCACGGCGCCCGTCGCAGGAAGCAGTTCAGCAAGCGTTAATTTCTGCGCTTGGACACAAAAGGCCGCTTCGAGCGGCCTTTTGTTTTTGCGCGGACAATCCCCATATTCGTCTCTGGACAGATTCACAGGAGCCTCGCCATGAGCGCCGTGCTTGATACCCCCGTCACCGACATCCCCGTGCCCCTCGTCTTCACCGACAGCGCCGCCGACAAGGTACGCGACCTGGTCGCCGAGGAAGGCAACCCGGACCTGAAGCTTCGTGTCTTCGTGCAGGGCGGCGGCTGCTCCGGCTTCCAGTACGGCTTCACCTTCGACGAGGCCGTCAACGACGACGACACGCAGATGCAGAAGAATGGCGTGACGCTGTTGATCGACTCGATGAGCCTGCAATACCTGATGGGCGCCGAGATCGACTACAAGGAAGACCTGCAGGGCGCCCAGTTCGTCATCAAGAATCCCAACGCGACGACGACCTGCGGTTGCGGCTCCTCCTTCTCGGTCTGAGCCTTCGCTCAACCTGCGCTGACAAGCCGCCTCCGGGCGGCTTTTTCATTGCCGACCCATGGCACCTCCCTTGCCGTCTCCCGACATGGAACAGGAACGCAACCAGCGCATGCTGCTGTGGTTGGTGGCCCTCGGCTTCTTCATGCAGACGCTGGACGCCACCATCGTCAACACGGCGCTGCCGGCGATGGCGCGCAGCCTGGGCGAGAGCCCGCTGCGCATGCAGTCAGTCGTCGTCGCCTATTCGCTGACGATGGCGATGCTGATCCCGGCTACCGGTTGGATGGCGGACCGTTTCGGCACGCGCCGCATCTACGTTGGCGCCATTGTTCTTTTCGTGATTGGCTCGGTACTGTGCGCGCTGGCACCCAGCCTGGACGCACTGGTGGCCGCGCGTGTTGTGCAGGGTGCGGGTGGCGCGCTGCTGCTGCCGGTCGGGCGCCTCGTCGTGCTGCGCACCTTCCCGCGCGAGCGCTTCCTGCAGGCGATGAGCTTTGTCGCCATCCCGGGCTTGATCGGCCCCCTGATCGGCCCGACGCTGGGTGGCTGGCTGGTGCAAGCGGCGTCCTGGCACTGGATCTTCCTGATCAACCTACCGGTCGGCCTCATCGGCGCCTTGGCCACGCTGCGCTACATGCCCGCGCCCGCGCCCGTCGCCGTCAGGCGCTTCGACCTTGCCGGCTATCTGCTGCTGGCTTTCGGCATGGCCGCGGTCTCGCTGGCGCTGGACGGCCTGTCTGGACTGGGCCTGCGCCAGGCTTCGGTGCTGCTGTTGATGATCTTCGGGCTGGCCAGCCTGACGACCTACTGGCTGCACGCCATGCGCCGGCCCGACCCGCTGTTTTCGCCCCGGCTGTTCCGCATCGGCGCGCTGCGCATCGGCCTGCTCGGCAACCTGTTCTCGCGCCTGGGCAGCTCCTGCATGCCCTTCCTGATCCCGCTGCTGCTGCAGGTGACCATGGGCTATTCGCCCGCCCAGGCCGGCATGATGATGTTGCCCGTGGCCCTGGCCAGCATGTCGATGAAGCGCGTGACGACACCGCTCATCCGGCGCCACGGTTACCGGCGCGTGCTGGTGGTCAATACCTTGCTGGTCGGGCTGACGATGGCGAGCTTCGGCTTCGCCACGCCTGGGCAGCCTCTGGTGGTGACTGTCGTGCAGCTGGCGCTTTTTGGCGCCGTCAACTCGATGCAGTTCACCGCGATGAACACGCTGACGCTGAAGGATCTCGAGCCCGACACCGCGAGCAGTGGCAACAGCCTGCTGTCCATGGTGCAGATGCTGGCCATGGGCATGGGGGTGGCTGCGGCGGGTGCTGTGCTGGCGGCCTTCACCGCGCACTTCGGCATGGACGGTGTGCAGACGCTGCAGGCCTTCCGGGCCACGTTCGTCTGCATGGCCTTGATCACGATGGCCTCGGCGGGCATCTTCGGCCAGCTCGAATCGGGCGACAGCCACGTGGCGCTGGCGATCAAGCAGCAGGACCCGCCCGAACCGGGCTGAGCCCGCGCTGTCAGGCGGGGTAGAGCGCCCCCAGCAGGCGCGCGCCTGCTGCCCCGGTGACGGCAGGCAGATTGCCCGGCCGGCGCTCGATAAAGCACTGGGCCAGCCAGGCGAAGGCCGCCGCTTCGACTTGGTCGATCGGCAGGCCGTGCGCGGCGCTGGTCTGCACGGCCACGCCGGGCAGCAGCGCCGCCAGGCGGCCCATCAGCACGCCGTTCAAGGCGCCCCCGCCACAGGCGATCAAGGTACTGGCCTGCGGCATGGTGGTGTGCAGGGCGTCGGCCACGCAACGGGCGCTGAGCTCCAGCAGCGTTGCCTGCACATCTTCCGACGCGAGACTGGGCGTCAGCTTCGCGTCCAGCCAGCGCAAATGAAAGAGATCGCGGCCCGTGCTCTTGGGCGGCGGCAATGCAAACCAGGGTTCGGCCAGCAATGCCGCCAGCAGTTCGGGCAGCAGCTTGCCCGTCGCAGCCCAGGCGCCACTGGCGTCGTAGGCCAAGCCGCGGTGCCGGGCGATCCAGCCATCCATCAGGCAGTTGGCAGGGCCGCAGTCGAAACCGCCCGTGCGGCCATCCGCAAAGAGCAGGCTGAGGTTGCTGATGCCACCGAGGTTCAGCACCGCCACGTCCGTCTGCGCAGCGCTGAAGACGGCGCGGTGGAAGGCCGGCACCAGCGGCGCACCCTGGCCGCCGGCGGCGACGTCGCGGCCGCGCAGGTCGCAGATGACGTCAATGCCGGTCTGCTCGGCCAGCAGGGCGCCGTTCAGCAGTTGCGTCGTGTAGCCGTCGAAGCCATCCGGGCGGTGGCGCACCGTCTGGCCATGTGCGCCCAGCGCCGCAATCTGCTTGCGTGCAACGCCCGTGGCTTCAAGCAGCTGCGAGACGACGTCGGCATAGGCACGGGCTACCGCATTGGCAGCCAGGGCGGCGCGGTGCAGTTCGTTGTCGCCGGGTGCGTTCAACGCTAGCAGCTCGTCGCGCAGCGCGTGGGAGAAAGGGGCATGCACATGGCCGATGACGGTCAGCGCCTGGGCATCGAAGAGCACGCCGTCAATGCCGTCGAGCGAGGTGCCCGACATCAGCCCGATGTAGAGCTGACGGGCTTCAGTCGGCAGCGGAGACGCCATCCATGGTCTCGGCCACGGCCAGCTGGGTCTTGACGCTGGCGACGGTCTGCAGGAACTGCGACTTGGCGTAGTTCGGCAGCGTGATCGCCTCGGAGGCGCGCGCGATGGTGCGCGGGTCCATGTGGCGGCCGCCAACGCGGAACTCGAAGTGCAGATGCGGGCCGGTGGCCCAGCCGGTCGAGCCCACGGCGCCGACGCGCTGGCCTTGCTCGATGCGCTGGCCCTTCTTCACGTCGATCTTGCTCAGGTGGGCGTAGACCGTGCTGCGGTCGCCAGCGTGGCGCACCTGCACGACGTTGCCGAATCCGTTCTGCCAGCCGGCCATCTCGACCGTGCCATCGCCCACCGAACGCACGGCCGTGCCGGTCGGCGCGCCATAGTCGACGCCGTTGTGCTGGCGCCAGGTCTGCATGATGGGATGGAAGCGCATCGCGAAGCCGCTGGTGATGCGCGAGAACTCCATCGGACTGGCCAGGAAGGCGCGGCGCTTGCTCGTGCCGTCGAAGCCGAAGAAGCTGGCCTTGCCGCTGGCGCTGTCCTTGAAATAGACCGCCGAATAGGTGCGGCCGTTGTTCGTGAACTCGCCAGCGAGCAGCCGGCCGACGCCACCGTCCCATGGGACCGGCTCGCCGTCGGCCGTCAGGGTCTCGTAGACGATGCTGAAGCGGTCGCCCTTGCGCAGCTCGCGGTGGAAGTCGATGTCGCCGGAGAACATGTCGGCCATCTGAGAGGCGATGGCGTCGGGGATGTTGGCGTCGTCGGTGGCGGCGAACAGCGAGGTGCGGATGGTGCCGCTGCCCAGGGCCACCTGGGCCTGCAACGGCGCCGTTTCGGTGCGGGCCGTAAAGCGACCGCCGACGCGTTCGATGGTCAGTCGGGTGAAATGACTTGCTTGCTGCTCCACCTTCTCGGCCGGGAAGCGCACAACGATCTGCTGCACCTGGCCCGACGCATCGGCCGTCAGGTGGACCATCTTGCCGGCGCGGCCCTGCAGCACGCGGCGGCCCAGCGGGTCGGACCGCAGAAAGGCGGCGGCTGCCGGGTCGAAGGCGCCAGCGCGCTTGAGCAGGCTGTCGGGGGTGTCGCTCGAGCGGGTGGCTTCGGCGCGGGTCAGGCCGATGGCATGGGTGGCCAGCTCCTCGAGCTGGCTCTCGACGTCGGGCGCAGCCAGGGTCTCGACCAGGGTGCGCTTGGGCAGCGCGGCGGCGTCAGGGGCCAGCGGCGCGATGCCGAAGGCGGTCACGGCGAAGCAGCTCAGCAGGCCGACGACGGTGGCCGTCAGCGCACGCGGATGCCGGGCGGCAAAGGCCTCGGCATGCTGCAGGCTGGCTTGGAGTTGCTTCAGGCGGTTCTTAACAGTCACTCTCGCTGTCACTCTCGGTCTTCCCGGGGTTGTCGCTGGGGCAATCCCGGCCGAGCCGGTTCAGCGCTGAGGCCGCTCGTGGGCGGCCCTTAAAATCCCTGGATTGGTTGTGTTGAAACAACACCCCCAAACGAAGGGTGAATTCTAACGGCTTTGTCCTACTCGACATGCCGGTTAACCCCGACGGATCAACAACTTAACAATTTCGCCCGCTTCTGGCCGGGCGATGAACCGCCATGGCCGCTGCTGCGCAATTCCTCATCACCGATGCCGTTCTCGAAGCCCTGGCCGTCACGCGCCGCGGCGTCGACGAACTGCTGCCGGAGGCCGAGTGGACGAAGAAGCTGGCCCGCTCGGCCGCCACGGGCGTGCCGCTGCGCATCAAGCTGGGCCTGGACCCGACGGCGCCCGACATCCACGTCGGTCACACGGTTGTCTTGAACAAGATGCGCCAATTGCAGGACCTGGGCCACCAGGTCATCTTCCTGATCGGCGACTTCACCTCGCTGATCGGCGACCCGTCGGGCCGCAACGCGACACGCCCGCCGCTGACCAAGGAGCAGATCCAGGCCAACGCCGAGACCTACTACGCCCAGGCCAAGCTGGTGCTGGACCCGGCGCGCACCGAGATCCGCTACAACTCCGAGTGGAGCGAGCCGCTGGGCGCGGCCGGCATGATCCAGCTGGCCAGCAAGTACACGGTGGCCCGCATGATGGAGCGCGACGACTTCACCAAGCGCTTTGCGGCCCAGACGCCAATCTCGGTGCACGAGTTCCTTTACCCGCTGATGCAGGGCTATGACTCGGTGGCGCTGAAGTGCGACCTGGAGCTGGGCGGCACCGACCAGAAGTTCAACCTGCTGATGGGCCGCCACCTGCAGCAGGAGTATGGCCAGGAGCCGCAGTGCATCCTGACCATGCCGCTGCTCGAAGGCCTGGACGGCGTCGAGAAGATGTCCAAGTCCAAGAACAACTACATCGGCATCACCGAACCGGCCAACACCATGTTCGCCAAGATCCTGTCGATCAGCGACGTGCAGATGTGGAAGTGGTTCGAGCTGCTGTCCTTCAAGTCGCTGGCCGAGATCGCGGCGCTGAAGGCCGAGGTCGAGGCCGGCCGCAACCCGAAGGATGCCAAGGTCATGCTGGCCAAGGAGATCACGGCGCGCTTCCACAGTGCCGCTGCGGCGGACGCAGCCGAGGCCGACTTCAACAACCGCGCCAAGGGCGGCATTCCGGACGACATCCCCGAGGTGCAGCTCAGCGGCGCGCCGATGGGCCTTGCCCAGGTGCTGAAGGCGGCCGGCCTCGTCGCTTCGACCGGCGAAGGCCTGCGCATGGTGGAGCAGGGTGGCGTGCGCCGTTCGGGTGAAGTGATCTCCGACAAGGGGCTGAAGCTCGATGCTGGCGAGCATGTGCTGCAGGTCGGCAAGCGCAAGTTCGCGCGGGTCGTGCTGAGCTGAGGGACGGGCGGTGCGGCGGGCGAGCCGCCCGTTCGCTGCGGCTCGCTGGCGATTCCCGAAGCGTCCTGTCCATTCGTCGCAAGCCGTTGGCCCGGCTGCGGTGGCATCTGCACAGTCCATGGCATCGCAACCCAACGACTGCCGCAAATGACCGCCTCCCTCCCCGTCTGGCCCTTCGCTGTCCTCGCCGTCCTGGTGATCCTGGGCTACCGCCAATCGCGTGACCGTATCGTCCAGCCCGGCACGCTGGCCAAGCTGGCCGTCGCCATGCTGGCGCTGTCGCTGTACGGGGTCACCGCGGCATTCGGTGCGAGCCTGGTTCCGGTGCTGGCCTGGGCGCTGGCCTTTGCCGCCGTCTTGTTTCTCGGTGGTGCGGTGTTTGCGCCGCGTGGCCTGGCCAGGGAAGGTGCTGCCGTGCGCATGCCCGGCAGCTGGGTGCCGCTCGGCCTGATGCTCGGCATCTTCATGACCAAGTTCGGCCTGGGCTTCGCCACTGGCATGGGCGCCCATGTGCTGCAGGAGCTCTGGTTCGTGGCCGCTGTGAGCGCTGCCCTGGGCCTGTTCAGCGGTGCCTTCGCGGCCCGGGCGACGGCGGTGCATCGCTTCGTCCGCAACGCGTGATTTCGCGATCCCACGAAAAAGGGAGGCCTCGGCCTCCCTTTCGCTTTACGGCTTGACCGGTCGCAGATAAGGCCCCGGCCTCACGACCTGCAGAGGCTGCTCGGCAATGCGCCGCTTCAGCTCGGCGAGAGCCGCGTCCAGCTGCGCGTCATGCCCCATCGCCGTCGCACGCGGCAGATTGTCGACCTCGATGTCCGGTGTCACGCCGATGCCCTCGATGAGGAAGTGGCCCTCGGCGTCCACCTGCCCCGTCTCGGCGGCGCGCATGATGCCGTTGTCAATCAGGCGGTTCTGGTCCGACAGCCACACGCCGGCCCCCGAGCTGCGCTTGCCGATGACGGGGCCGAGCTTGAGGCGCTTGAAGCCTTCGGCGAAGGTTTCGCCGTCGCTGTAGGTGTCCTCGTTCATCAGCACCACCGTGTGGCCGCGGTAGGCGTTCTGCATGTTGGCGTAGACCGGCGAGCCCGCGGGTGAGCGCGGTTGCCAGAAGGCCCAGGCGCGGCGCAGCAGCTTCTCCAGGATCCAGCTGTCGATGTTGCCGCCGTTGTTGTAGCGCACGTCGATGATGAGGCCGTCGCGGTCGCTGGCGGCATAGAACTCGCGCACGAAGTCCGCAATGTCGGCCGGACCCATGGCGCGCAGGTGCACGTAGCCGATGCGGCCCTGGCCGGCCTGCTCCACGGCGCGCGCGCGGCTGACGCGCCAGTCGTTGTAGCGCAGCTGGTTCTCGCGCGTCTGGGCCACTGGCGTGACGATTCGCTGCACGGTCCTGTCGCCCTGCTTCACCTCCAGAAGCACCTGACGGCCGGCCTGGCCACGCAGCAGCTCCAGGATGTGCGGGGCCTCGGCCGCGGGGCGGCCGTTCACCGTCGTGATGACGTCGCCCACCTTCAGGCCCAGCCCCGGCGCAGCCAGCGGTGGCGCTTCCGACGGCAGCTCGGCCTCGTGTGCGTAGATCGCGTCGATGCGCCAGCCGTCGGGCCCGCGCGAGAAACGGCCGCCCAGGCCGGCCAGACCCGGTTCATCAGGGGCGGGGCGGGTATCGCCGGCGGCGACCTGGCTGTGCAGCGCGCCCAGCTCGCCGACCATCTGCGCCATCAGCTCGGCCAGTTCGAAGCGGTCGGTCACGCGGTCCACCAGCGGCTCGTACTTGGCGCGCACCGCCACCCAGTCCACGCCGTGCATCTTGACGTCGTAGAAGTGGTCGCGGTGCAGGCGCCAGGCGTCGGCAAACATCTGCTTCCACTCGGCGCGCGGCTGGGTAGCGATCTGCCAGTCGCTCCAGCGCACCTGCAGCTTGCTCAGGTCCGTAGGCAGCTTGGGCGCTGCGTCCACGATGAGAACTTCGGGCGCGCCCTGGCCCTGGTTGCGTACCAGCATCAGCTTCTTGCCATCGGCACTGATGTCGTAGCTGCGCACGTCGTGGGCCAGGATCTCGGCCGGGCCGCCCTGGTTGTCGATGGCTATGGATTTGAGCTGGCTTTTTCCCTCCAGGTCGCGGTCCAGGAACCAAAGGCGCTTGCCGTCCACTCTCAGCTCGCGGTAGTTGCCGGCCGCCACCGGCAGCTCGTACAGGCGCCCCGCCAGCCCTTCGAACTGGATGATCGGCTTGCCTTTCTTGTCGGCGGCCGGCTTCTTGTCCTTACCGTCCTTGGTATCGGGCTTGCGCTCGGTGGGTTCCTTGTCCGTGGCCTTCTTGTCCTCGGCGCGTTGCTCGTCGGCCTTCTTCTCGGTGGCCGACTCCAGTTCGTCCTTGGCCGCGAACGGCGAACGCAGGCCCGGCTGCAAGGCCAGCGCGTAGAGCTTGGCGCGGAAGCCGAAGAAGGCCCCGGTGTTGCGGTCACCCCAAGGGCTGCCGTTGCCGGTGGTCGCGAAGTTGCGGTTGGACGCGAAGTAGAGCCACTGCCCGTCCGGGCTGAAGGCCGCGGCGCCGCTGTCGTAGCGATCTGTGGTCAACGTGTGGGTGCGACCGTCGGCCGTGCCGTAGAGCTGCAGCTGGCTGCGGTCGGGGTGGTGCAGCGACAGCGTCCAAGCCAGGGCCTGGCCGTCGGGGCTCCAGCCTTGCAGGTGTGGCGGGTCGCCGATGGTGCTGCGCGCGATCTCACGGGTCGTCCTGGCTTTCAGGTCGGTCAGCCAGACGGCGCCTTCCTTGTCCGTGTGTGCCAGCCAGCGGCCATCCGGTGACGGCAGCAGGTCACGGCGCTGCGTGACCTGGCCACTGGGGGCGCCACTGGTGATGCGTTCGGGCAGGCCGGTGCCATTGGCGGCGAAGCGCCAGATCTCCGTCTCGCCGCTGAAGTCGCAGACGGCGAAGACGCTCTTGCTGTCGCTGCTGAACTCGCCCTTCTTGCAGCGGCCATCGGCCGGCTGCGGCAGCTCGGCGCGGCGCAGCTGCTGCACGCCCTGCGTCGCGAGGTGACCGCGCGCGGCCAGCAGCACGCGCTCGCCATTGGGGGCGAAGGACGTGTCGGTCAGGAAGTCCTGCGGCTTCTTGATCCAGCGCTCGCGCTGCTGGTCGAAGTCGCCGCCCAGGCTGATGTCGAGCTTCTTCGCGCCGGCGCCCTGCGCCAGGTCGACGAGGTAGAGGTCCGCCCCCAATGCATAGACGACGCGGCTGCCGTCGATGGCGGCATGGCGGATGTCCCAGCCCTTGTGCGTGGTGTGCTGGCGCAGGTCGCCGCCCTGGGCGTTGACCGACCAGAGGTTGACGGTGCCGTCGCGGTCGGACAGGAAGGCGACCCGCTGCGCAGCACCGATCCGGTAGGGCAGGGGCCGGCGGTCGTTGTTGCCTTCGGCAATCAGCGGCCTGGCCTCGGATTTTTCCGCCATGTCCATGGACCACAGCCGTGCGATGGCGCCGCCGCGGTATTGGCGGGCGTTGTCGCTGCGCAGGCCGCTGCGCGTGAAGTACAGCGTCCTGCCGTCGTCGCTCAGGGCGGCATCGCTGGCCTGGCCGACGGGCAGCTGGCGGCGCTGGCCGGTCTTCACGTCGATGGCGAAGAGCTGGCTGCCAGGGCGGGCGTCAAGGCTGGTGTAGAGCACTTCACCGGCGGCCGTGAAGCCCCAGACGCGCATGCCGCCACCTTCCCAGGTCAGGCGCCTGGGCGGGCCGCCGGCAACCGGCATCAGGTAGATCTCGGTGCCGCCGTCGTACTGGCCCGTGAAGGCCATCCACTGGCCGTCTGGCGACACGGCTGGCTGGCTCTCCTGGCCGTTGTGCGTCGTCAGGCGCTGGGCTTCGCCGCCCTGGCCATTGACTCGCCACAGGTCGCCCTCGGCGACAAGATAGACGACATCGCCACGCAGCGCGGGCTGGCGATAGAAGCCGCTGGTGCCGGCCCAGGCGCTCGTGGCGCACAGGACCGCAGCCAGCGCGGCGGGACGGAAGCGAGACATGGGGGCTCTCCTGATGAGGGCCGCCATTGTGTTGCTAGGGGGACGGCAGGCGATTCGTCACATCGGGTGAATCCGGAGGGCGACTGGGCGCGTAACACCGCCCAGATGCCATGCCGGCATTGCCCCACAGGATGCCCCCGATGAAAGCTCGTCTCACCCGCAGCGCACTGGCGACGGCGCTGCTCTGCCTGGCCGCTGGCGCCCAGGCCTCCAGCCACCGCGAAGCCCCCTTCATCACGACCGTGCCGAAGGTCGATGCGACGGACTTCTACATGTTCAACAGCTATGAGACGGGCCGCGCCGGCTACGTCACGCTGATCGCCAACTACCAGCCGCTGCAGGATGGCTATGGCGGCCCGAACTACTTCTCGATGGACCCGAACGCGCTCTACGAGATCCATGTGGACAACGTCGGCGACGCCAAGGAACACATCACCTTCCAGTTCCGCTTCAAGAACATGCTGTCCAACAGCGGCGCCGGCACCTCGCTCAATGTGGGCGGCAAGATGGTTGGCATCCCGCTGATCCAGTCGGGTGCCGTGGCCAACGTCAAGGACGCCAACCTGCAACTCAATGAGAGCTACACGCTGACCGTGGTGCGCGGCGACCGCCGCAGCGGCACGGCGCAGGCGGTCACGCATGCCACCAGCGGCGCGACGAGCTTCGACAAGCCGGTCGACAACATCGGCAAGAAGACGATTGCCGACTACGCCGCCTACGCGGCCAAGCATGTCTATCCCGTCACCATCCCGGGCTGCAGCACGCCGGCCAAGGTCTTCGTCGGTCAGCGCCAGGATCCGTTCGCCGTCAACCTCGGCACCATCTTCGATCTGGTCAACGCACCAGTCTCCGTCATCACCGACCCGTCGCTGATCAACGCCGCGCCCAACACCATCGGCGACAAGAACGTCACCACGCTGGCACTGGAAGTGCACAAGGACTGCCTGAAGAGCGCGACCGACGACGTCATCGGCGGCTGGACGACGGCCAGCCTGCGCCAGGGCCGCCTGCTCGACCCCAAGCCGGGCAGTGGCCACCAGGCCAGCGAGAAAGCGGGCGGCGCCTGGGTGCAGGTCTCGCGCCTGGGCATGCCGCTGGTCAACGAGGTCGTCATCGGCCTGAAGGACAAGGACAAGTTCAACTCGTCCAAGCCCTCGGGCGACGGCCAGTTCGCCGACTATGTGACCAACCCGACCCTGCCGGCCCTGCTTGAGATCGCGCTGGCCCTGCCCAACACGGCGCCGACCAACTTCCCCCGCAATGACCTGGTCACGACCTTCCTGACCGGCATCAAGGGCGTCAACCAGCAAAAGACCGTGACGGCCTCGGAGATGCTGCGCCTGAACACGGCCATCGCGCCGGTGGCCTTCGCGCAGCAAAACCGGTTGGGCATCGTCGGCAACATCCTCGCCGCGGGCAATGACAACGCCGGCTACCCCAACGGCCGCCGGCCCAAGGACGACGTCGTCGACATCTCGCTGGTGGCCGTCATGGGCGGCCTGTGCGTGGCCAACGGCGACACCGACAAGCTTGGCTTCGGCGCGGCCTGCAAGCCCAGCGCCGTGCCCCTGGGCGCCAACAGCTTCAAGCTGCACGATGCGGTCGACCAGGCCGTCGTCCCGCTGCTCAGCGGCTTCCCCTATCTCAACACGCCCATCCCGGGCACCAAGTGAAAGGGGCCGCCATGTTGACCCGCAAGACTGCCGCGGTTGCCGCCGGCGCCGTGCTCGTGCTGGCTGCCTGCGGCGGCAGTGACAGCGACACTGAAATCATCAGCCCGCCGCCCCCACCGCCGCCGGCTCCCACTGCGGTGCCCGACAGCGCCGTGGCGTCGTCGACGGCCCTGGTCGCCTACCTGAAGGCGCAGAAGACCGACGACGAGACCACGGAGGCGCTGACGCTGCCGACGGTGGCGGTGTCGGTCAGCGAAACGGAAGAGCCGCAGACGCTGTGAAGCCCCTGCTGGCGCTGCTGTTGGCGTTGCCGCTGACGCTGCCGGTCTTGGCCGAACCCTTCGTTCCGAAGGACGACGCCGAGATCGTGCAGCGCCTGCCTTACCGCATCGACGCGCCCGAGCGTCAGCGCCGTGCGGCCTTGGCGCGCGACCCAGCACAGCTGCAGCTCGCCGTAGCCGCCGCCCGCGCGGCGCTGCAGCGCGCCCGCGTGCATGGCGACCCGCGCGAGCTTGGCGCTGCGCAGGCGGCACTCGCGCCCTGGTGGCGCCAGGCCGATGCGCCGGCCGACGCCGTGCTGCTGCGCGCCCGCGTGCTGCAGGCGCGGCACGAATTCGAGCCGGCCCTGGCCGAGCTGAAGCGCCTGCTGGCGCGCCCAGACCTGACGCCCGACCAGCGCGCCCAGGCCCTGCTCGACGCAGCCGCCCTGCACCAGCTGCGCGCCGAGCTTACGCAGGCCCGCGCCCTGTGCGACCAGCTCCAGCCCCTGGCCTCCTTACCGGCCACCGCCTGCCTGGCCGAGCTGGCCAGCCTGTCGGGCCAGGGCCAGGCGGCCGCGCAGACGCTGGCCCAGCTCAACCCCGGCCGGTCCATCGCGCCCTGGCTTGCACTGATGCGCGCCGAGCTGGCCGAGCGCCTCGGCAACGAGACCACCGCGCCTGCCCTCTACCGTGCCGCGCTGGCCGGTGAGGACGAGGTCTACACGCGCGCCGCGCTGGCCGACTGGCTGCTGGCCCGCAACCGCGCCGCCGAGGCGCTGGTGCTGATCGAGCGCAGCCCCGATGCCGAGGCCGACGCGCTGCTGCTGCGCCAGGTCATCGCCTTGCGCCAGCTCGGCCGCGATGCGTCGACGCCGGCCGCACTGATGCGCGAGCGCCTCGCTGCCGCCGACCGCCGCGAACCGGGCAAGCATGCGCGTGAACAGGCCCGCTTTGCGCTGGACGTCGACCAGCAGCCGCGCGAGGCCCTGCGCCTGGCGCAGCTGAACTGGGCGATGCAGCGGGAGCCGGTCGACGCCGTGCTGCTGCTGCGCGCCGCCCTGGCCGCCGCCCGTGACGGTGATGCGACGCGCCAGCAGCTCGCGCGCGTGCTGCGCGACAAGGGCTGGCAGGATGCACGCCTTGCCGCTCTCGACAGGAGCTTTGTGCCGTGATCCGTCGTTGCTTGCTGTGGCTGGCGCTGCTGCTGTGCGGCGCGGCGCGGGCCCACCAGGCCAGCGAGGCCTATCTCGTCTATCGTGTCGACGGCACGGAGGTCGAGCAGCGCCTGGACATCGCGCTGCGCGACCTCGACCGCGATCTGGCGCTGGACGCCGATGGCGACGGCAGATTGGCCTGGGGCGAGGTGCGGCAGCGCTGGCCCGCCATCGAGGCCCTGGCCAACACCGGCCTGCGTTTCACGGCCGATGGCGCGGCCTGCGCGCTGCAAGACCGCGCCCAGCCGCAGCTCGACGAGCACAGCGATGGCACGCATGCCGTGCTCGTCAGCCACTGGCGCTGCGCGGCGCCCGTGCATGAACTCGACATCGACTACCAACTTTTCGCCACCACCGACGCCGCCCACCGCGGCCTGGCCCGCCTCGTCGGCGCGGCCGGCGAGCCGCTGGTGCTGACGCCCGGCGCCGGCCCGCAGCGCCTGAACCTGCACAGCCGCGGCTTTGGCGGCTTCGTCGTCGAAGGCATGGCCCACATCGCCAGCGGCCTGGACCATGTGCTCTTCCTCGTCACGCTGCTGCTGGTGGCCGTCTGGCGGCGCGAGGGCAAGGGTTGGGCGCCGCGTGCCAGCGGCCGCGCCGCGCTGGCCGAGACGCTCAAGCTCGTCACCGCCTTCACCCTCGCCCACTCCATCACGCTGGCACTCGCGGCCAGCGGCGCCATCGATCCACCGGCCGCCGTGGTCGAGTCGCTGATCGCTCTGACCGTGCTGCTCGCCGCGGTCGACAACCTGCGGCCCTTCGTGCCGGGGCCGCGCTGGAGCATGGTGGGTCTTTTCGGCTTGGTACACGGCGTGGGTTTCGCCGGGCCGTTGAAGGACCTGGGACTGCGCGGCGGTGAGCTCGTGCTGCCGCTGCTCGGCTTCAACCTCGGTGTTGAGCTGGGCCAGCTTGCCGTGGTGGCGTTGCTGTTGCCGCTGGCGCTGGCGCTGCGCTCGGCGACCGTCTACCGGCGCTGGATCGTGCCCGGCGGCTCGAGCGCCGTCGCAGCGCTGGCCCTCGTCTGGCTGGCCGAAAGGAGCCTGGGCCTGGCGCTGATCAGCTAGCCACGCCCATCGCCACATGACCCGCCGGCACATGGGCCGCGGCGCTGGTGATGTGGCCGACCTGATCGTCGAAGAAGAAGTCGGGCTCGAACTCGCGCAGGAATTCGCCCTTGGCCAGGCCGCCGAGGAACATGGCCTCGTCGATCTCGATCTGCCAGTCCATCAGCGTACGCAGGGCGCGCTCGTGAGCCGGCGCGCTGCGGGCCGTGACGAGGGCGGTGCGCACCTT
Organism: Pelomonas sp. Root1217; assembly: GCF_001425705.1. Taxonomy (GTDB): domain Bacteria; phylum Pseudomonadota; class Gammaproteobacteria; order Burkholderiales; family Burkholderiaceae_C; genus Pelomonas. The sequence goes on from NZ_LMDC01000001.1 coordinate 1,450,262, forward strand.
CATGCCGTTTGCGTGCGAATGCTGCAGCCGGTGCAGCGCCTCCAGCATCGGCTTGAACGGCCCGGCCTGCAGCGGCAGGTGGGCGCGCTGCAGCTCATGCTCGCGAAAGGCCGCCAGGCCGTCGCGCTGGAACACCTGCTCCGCTTCGTCGGAGAACAGCACCGCGTCGCCGTCGAAGGCGATGCGCAATTCCTTGGGATGCGCTGCTGAGGCGCGCGCCGCCAGCGGCATCACCCGCGCCGCCGCCACACCGGCGCCCAGCGCCTGGCGCACGTCGGCCTCATTGGTAGACAGGAACAGCTGGGCCGACAGCGGCTTCAAATAGCGCCACGGCGAGGCACCGCGCGTGAACACGCCGCGCTCGATGGGCAGGCCGTAGTGCTTGGCCGAGCGGAACACGCGCATGCCCGAGATCGGGTCGTTGCGCGACAGCACGACCACCTCCACCTGAGGCGCACCGCCGGCATTGAAGGCCAGCAGCTTCTCCACCAGCGAAAAGGCCACGCCGGGCGGTGCCGGTTCGTCCAGGCGCTGTTGCTGCAGGGCCATGTAGGCATGGTCATCGCCGGCCTCGAAGACCTCGTTCTCGGCCTCGAAGTCGAAGAGGGCGCGTGACGAGATGGCGACGACGAGTTGACCGGAGAGCGTGGCTGGCATGGCGGTCGATGATAGGGGGCGACTGCGGACCTGCGGCTTCCTAGACTGCGGGCTCCTCCGTTTCAAAGGCCTTCCATGCGCGTCGTGTTCGCCCTGTCTCCCGTCCTGATGCTGGCTGCCTGCGCATCTGCGCCTCAACCGCCACAGGCGCCCGCGAATCTGCAGCCGCCCGCCGGCCAGACCTTCGTCATGGAAGCGCTGGCCAGCGGCGTGCAGATCTACGACTGCGCCGCCAAGGCCGATGGCAGCGGCCCGGGCTGGGTGTTTCGCGCGCCCGAGGCCACGCTGGCCGACCAGCGCAGCAACCCGCTGGGCAAGCATTACGCCGGCCCGACCTGGGAGGCACCGGACGGCAGCCGGGTCGTCGGCGAGGTCAAGGCACGCGCACCCAGCCCCACGCCCGAGACCGCCATTCCGTGGCTGCTGCTGGCCGCCAAGAGCAACAGCGGCAGCGGCGTGTTCGCCAATGTGCGCAGCATCCAGCGCTTGAACACCGGCGGCGGTGTCGAACCCGCCGAACACTGCACCACCGAGAAGCTGGGCCAGCAGGCGCGTGTGGCCTACACGGCCGCTTACTACTTCTACCGCTAGATCACTGCCAGGGCGGTGGCCAGGTCGCGACGCAGGTCGTCCGTGGCCTCGATACCGACCGACAGCCGCACCAGCGAGTCGGTGATGCCCAGACGCGCCCGCGTCTCGGGCGGGATGGAGGCGTGGGTCATCAGCGCCGGCAGTGAGATCAGGCTCTCGACACCGCCCAGGCTCTCGGCCAGCGTGAACAGCTCTACGCGCTGCAGAAAGCGGCGCGCACCGGCCAGGTCGGTTTTCAGCGCGACGCTGATCATGCCGCCGCCGCCGCGCATCTGGCGCTTGGCCAGGGCGTGCTGCGGGTGGCTCTCCAGCCCGGGGTAGAGCACGCGTTCGACCTGGGGCTGGGCACTGAGCCAGGCGGCCAATTCGGCGGCGCTGGCGTTGTGCCTCTCCATGCGCAATGCCAGCGTCTTGAGGCCACGCAGCGCCAGGAAGCTGTCGAAGGGCCCGGCCACCGATCCGACGGCGTTGTGCAGGAACTCGAGCTTCTCGCGCAGCGCCGCCTGGCGCGGCTCGCCACCGACGACGGCGATGCCGCCGATGACGTCGCTGTGGCCGTTGAGGTATTTGGTGGCCGAATGCACGACGAGGTCGAAGCCCAGCTCCAGCGGGCGTTGCGCCCAGGGGCTGGCGAAGGTGTTGTCGGCCACGGCCAGCGCGCCGTGCTCGCGGGCGAGCTTGGCCGTGGCCGATAGGTCGCTCAGCCGCAGCAGCGGGTTGCTGGGCGTCTCGATCCAGATCAGTTTCGTGTCGGGCTGCAGCGCGGCGCGCACCGCCTCGGTGTCGCGGCTGTCCACATAGCTCACGCGCAGGCCGGCGCTGTGCTTGCGCACCCGCTCGAAGAGGCGATAGCTGCCGCCGTAGAGGTCGTCGCCGGCGACGATGTGGGCGCCGGCGGGCAGGGTGTCCAGCACTGTCGCCATGGCGGCCAAGCCGGAGGCGAAGGCAAAGGCCTGCGCGCCTCCTTCGAGGTCGGCGACGGCGCGCTCCCAGGCCTGGCGGGTCGGGTTGTGGGTTCGACCGTACTCGTAGCCGGTGTGCTCGCCGGGGCCGTGCTGGCGGTAGGTTGAGCTGACCGAGATGGGCGGCATGACGGCGCCGGTGACGGCGTCGGGCGTCTGGCCGGCGTGGATGACGCGGGTGTTGAAGTCCAGGCGGGTGTCATCGCTCATCGCGCGACCTCCTTGCGCAAGTGGTTGATGAGGTCGAAGCGGGTGACGAGGCCGTGGAAGCCGGTGTCGTCCGCGATGACGGCGACGAGGCCGCGGCGCAGCTGCTCGTTCAGCTCGGTGAGCGACGCGCTGGGTGCCAGCGTGATGACCTCGGTGTTCATCGCGCTCTGCACCTGGGCGCCGAACGCGGTGGCATCGGCATGCAGGCGGGCCAGCAGGTCGGACTCGTCCAGCAGGCCGACGAGGCGGCCGCCGTCTAGCACCGGCAGCTGCGACACATCGGCCTGGCGCATGCGTGAGAAGGCCGTCTGCAGCGTGTCGTCCGGGCCGACAGACACGACGCCGCCGCTGGTCACCGGGCGCGAGATCAGGTCGCGCAGGTCGCCCAGGCGCGGGCGCGTCAGCAGGCCCTGGTCGAACATCCAATGGTCGTTGTAGACCTTGGACAGGTAGCGCGTGCCGGTGTCGCAGACGAAGGTGACGACGCGCTTCGGCGTCTTTTGCTCGCGGCAGTAGCGCAGCGCCGCGGCCAGCAGCGTGCCGGTGGAGGAGCCGGCCAGGATGCCCTCGGCGCGGTAAAGCTCGCGGGCGGTGGCGAAGCTGTCGGTGTCGCTGATGCTGTAGGCAGTGCGGACCGGCCGAAGGTCGGCGATGGGCGGGATGAAGTCCTCGCCGATGCCTTCCACGGCCCAGGAGCCCGCGTCGCCGAACTTGCCGGTGTCGATGTAGTCCTTCAGGATGGAGCCGACCGGGTCGGCCAGCACCATCTCCACGCCCGGCTGCACGCGCTGGAAATAGCGCGACAGGCCGGTGAGCGTGCCGCCCGAACCGACGCCGCAGACGATGGCGTCGACGTCGTGGCCCATCTGCTGCCAGATCTCTGGTGCGGTGGTCGTCTCGTGGGCCAGCGGGTTGGCGGGGTTGTTGAACTGGTCGGCATACCAGGCGCCGGGGATCTCGCGCACCAGGCGGGCGGCGACGTCCTGGTAATAGGCCGGGTGGCCCTTGCCGACGTCGGAGCGGGTCAGGTGCACTCGGGCGCCGAGCGCCTTGAGCTGCAGCACCTTCTCGGCAGACATCTTGTCGGGCACCACCAGAGCCACTTCGTAGCCCTTGGCACGGGCGACCAGCGCCAGGCCCAGCCCGGTGTTGCCGGCGGTGGCTTCGACCACCGTGCCGCCGGGCTTGAGCAGGCCCTCGCGCTCGGCGGTCTCGATCATTGCCAGGCCGATGCGGTCCTTGATGGAGCCGCCGGGGTTCTGGGATTCGAGCTTGAGGAAGAGCTGGCACGGGCCGGTGTCCAGGCGCTGCACGGGCAACAGCGGCGTGTTGCCGATGAGGTCCAGCACGGCGGGCCGGGCCTCGAGCGGGGGGCGAGCAGTCATGACGGATCGGGCCGCGTGTCGGGCGCGGCCAATTTAGGCTGGACCTCGCAGGATACGAAGGGAGACTTCGCGTGCAATCCCATTTTTCGCATGAGCTTGCGCGGTTCTGGGCCGTGCCCCGCTCACACGCAAATGCGAAAAGCGTCTTCGCGGCGGCTTATGTGATTCCTAGCATGCGCCCACTTTTTCTCCAGGAATCCAGATGACTCTCTTCCGCCGCGTAATCACCCGCTACCCGTCTGGCCATCAAAACTGCAGATCAAGCAACCCGCCGTGGCTGCCCGCATCCCCGAGCTGCAGCAAGGCCAGTCGACCTGTTGGCCGCGTCGCTCACCCACAACAAGGAAGGCGCGGCAGTCATCGACTTCTCGCTGATCGCCTTCGTCACCGGCCAGAAGGTGCTGGTCAAAGCCGATAGCGGCATCCAGAACTCGCGGTGTTGAGCGGCAAGAAGGTCGTCACCATCAGTGCTGGCGTTGCCGCTGGGCGTGCTGCCGAGCCTGGCGCGCTTCAGCCCCAGGCGCTAGCTGCGCCTGCCGGCGACCGGCTGGGTCTGGGTGGTGCGCGGCGCGCCACTGCTGATGGTGATGTTCTGGGCGTACTTCTTCCTGCCCACGGTCACTGGCCACAAGACCGACCAGTTCTGGACCATGCTGATCGCGCGGATCGTCTTTGACGCCGCCTACCTCGCAGAGATAGTCCACGCGGGCATCCAGGCCCTGCCGAGCGGCCAGCTGCAGGCGTCGATGTCACTGGGCATGAGGCACGCCCAGACGCTGCGCTCGGTGCTGCTGCCCCAGGCGCTGCGCCACATGCTGCCCTCGTTGATCAACCAATTCGTCGCGACCATCAAGGAGACGTCGCTGGGCACCATCATCGGCCTGTCCGAGTTGAGCTTCATCGCCAACCAGATCAACGCCCAGGTGCTGGTCAAGCCGGTCGAGATCTACCTGACGCTGGCTTTCCCAGGCCATCGGCAGTTGCCAAGGCCAGAGGCCTTGTCCTTCGCCAGGCACAAACAGTCCTCAGGACTGTTTGTGTCCGGGCTCAGCCTCCTTGAGGGGGCCGCAGCTTCGCTGCGGTAAGGGGTGGTCTATTTCACCCAGGTGTTCAACTGAATGATCGGCAGCAACACCGCCAGCACGATCAGCAGCACCACGGCGCCCATCGCCACGATGAGCAGCGGTTCGAGCAGCGTCGCCGCGGCCATCGAGCGGCGCTGCACCTCGACGCCTAGCTGGCGCGCCGCGCGGCCCAGCATCTCGGGCAGCTGGCCAGTCTGCTCGCCCAGGCGGGCGAACATCGCCAGGATGCCGGGGAAGCGCTTCTTGCCAGCCAGGGCCGAGCCCAGCGGCGCACCTTCGCGCACCTGCACCAGGGCGTCCAGCGCATCGGCCTGCATGGCGCGGTTGGACAGGGTCTCGGCCGCCGCCTGCAGCGCCTTCAGGATGGGCACGCCGGCACCGGCCAGCATGGCCAGCGTGCCGGCGAAGCGGGCGGCGTTGTAGCCGCGCGCCAGTCGCCCAACCAGGGGCAGGCCGAGGATGCCGGCGTCGAAGCGCAGCCGGAAGGCCGGTGCCTTCAGCGCGAAGCGCAGCGCCACACCACCGGCGACGAGGACGGCCAGCATGGCCCAGCCCCAGCTGCGCACGAAGTCGCTGACGGCGAGCATTGCGACCGTCAACGCGGGCAGGGCGCGCTTGGAGCTGGTGAACACGGTCGCGATCTGCGGCACCACGTAGGTGACGAGGAAGATGACGATCAGCACCGAGATGAAGGAGACGATGGCCGGGTAGGCCATGGCGCCGATGAGCTTGGCCTTCAGGTCCTGGCGCTCCTCGAGGTCGTCGGCGAGCTTCTCCAGCACCTGGCCCAGCGCGCCGCTCTGCTCGCCGGCAGCCACGACGCCGCGATAGACCTCGTCGAACTCGCGCGGCGCCAGGCCCAGCGCCCGCGCGAAAGTCGAGCCGGCATTGACCTCGGCCTTCAATTGCGAGATCAGCTCGCGCTGCTTGGTGTCCTCGCTCTCGTCGGCCAAGGCCGTCAGCGCACGCTCGATGGGCAGGCTGGAGCCGACCAGGCCGGCGAGCTGGCGCGTCCAGACGGCCAGCGCCGTCGTGCTGAAGACGCGGCGGGCGAAGCGGCTGCCTTCCTGGGTGCCATGCTGTTGCACCATCTCGATCGACAGTGGCGTCAGGCCTTGCGCGCGCACCATGGCACGCGCCGCACGCGGGTTGTCAGCCTCGATCAGGCCGCTGCTCTGGCGGCCGGCGTCGGTGAGGGCTTCGTATTTGTAGGCTGGCACGGCGGGTCAGCCTATTCGCGCGTCACGCGTAGCACTTCTTCGAGCGACGTCACGCCGGCGTCGATCAGCCTTTCGCCGTCCTCGCGCATGGAGCGCAGGCCGTTGGCCTCGGCAGCGGCCTGCAGTTGGCTCTCCGGCGCTCGGTTGTGAATGAGGCTGCGCACGGCGTCGTCGGCCACCATCAGCTCATACACGCCTGTGCGGCCCTTGTAGCCCGTGTGGCCGCAGGCATCGCAGCCGACGGGGTGCCAGCGGTCATGGTCGTCCTGGCGCTTGCAGACGGGGCACAGGCGCCGCACCAGGCGCTGGGCCAGCACGCCGAGCAGCGAGCTGCTCAGCAGGAAGGGCTCGACACCCATGTCGGTCAGGCGCGTGACGGCGCTGGGCGCGTCATTCGTATGCAGCGTGGCGAGCACCAGGTGGCCGGTCAGCGAGGCCTGGATGGCGATCTGCGCGGTCTCGTAGTCGCGGATTTCGCCGATCATGATGACGTCCGGGTCCTGGCGCAGGATGGCGCGCAGGGCCTTGGCAAAGGTCAGATCGATCTTGCTGTTGACCTGGGTCTGGCCGATGCCGGGCAGCTCGTACTCGATCGGGTCCTCGACGGTCAGCACATTGGTCGTGCTGGTGTCGACGGTCTGCAGCGACGCATACAGCGAGGTCGTCTTGCCCGAGCCGGTCGGGCCGGTGACCAGGACGATGCCGTGGGGCTGCTGCACCAGCTTCTTGAAGGCGGTCAGCACGTTGCCGTCCATGCCCAGGCCCTCGAGCGTGAACTTGGATTCGCTCTTGTCCAGCAGGCGCAGCACCGCGCGTTCGCCGTGCGCCGAGGGCAGGGTGGACACGCGCACGTCGATGGCGCGGCCGCCGATGCGCAGCGAGATGCGGCCGTCCTGCGGCAGGCGCTTCTCGGCGATGTCCAGCTCCGCCATGATCTTCAGCCGCGAGATCAACGCCGCATGCAGACCACGGTTGGGCTGCACCACTTCGCGCAGCGTGCCGTCGACGCGAAAGCGCACCGACGAGGCGCGCTCATAGGGCTCGATGTGGATGTCGCTCGCGCCGTCCTTGGCCGCCTGCGTCAGCAGCGCGTTCAGCATGCGGATGATGGGCGCGTCGTTGGCAGCCTCAAGCAGGTCTTCCACCGCCGGCAGGTCCTGCATCATGCGCGACAGGTCCACCGCGCTCTCGACTTCGCCGACGACGACGGCCGCGCTGGATTCGCTACCAGCATAGGCGGCATTGATGCGCTCGGACAGCGAGTTCGCGGCCTCGGATTCGAGCCGGTCTACCGCGTACTGGCGCTGCACCTCGGACAGCGTGGCCCAGCCGACCTCGGGTGGCGCCCACAGCGTCAGCGTGCTGCCGTCGTCCTCCAGCAGCACGGTGTTGGCCTTGGCGAAGGCGTAGGGCAGGGGGTGGCGGGTGGCGGCCATGGCAGGTTTACTGCGGCGTTTGCGGGGGCGTCTGCTGCAGCGACGGCTGCGGCAGGGCCTTGTTCGGCGGCGAAGTCTTGGGCTCGGGCAGCACCGGCGCGCCGGTGTCGGGCAGGACCAGGCTCTTCTGCGGCTGGCTGCCCTGCTGCACGCTGCGGATGCTCTCGTAGCGGTCCAGCGTCAGCTGGTTGGCGCTGTCGGCGTTGCGCATGACGACGGGGCGCAGGAAGACCATCAGGTTGGTTTTCACGCGCTTGCGGTTCTTGCTGCTGAACAGGTTGCCGATCAGCGGGATCTTGGACAGGCCCGGTACGCCGTCGTCGCCGTCGGTGTACTCGTCCTTCAGCAGGCCGCCGAGCACGATGATGTCGCCGTCGTCGACGACGACGCTGGTCTCGATGGCGCTCTTGTCCAGCGTCGGGCCGGTGGTGCTGTTGGAGCCGGGCACCACGGAGGAGTTCTCCTGGTAGACCACCATGCGCACCGTGCCGCCCTCGCCGATCTGGCTCTTGATCTTCAGCGTCAGGCCCACGTCCTTGCGGTCCACGGTCGTGAAGGGGTTGACGGTGCCACCGGTCGACCCGCCGCTGCTGGCGTAGGAGCCGGTCACGAAGGGCACGTTCTGGCCGATGACGATGCGGGCCTCCTCGTTGTCCAGCGCGACCAAATTGGGCGTGGACAGCACGTTGGCGCCGCTCTGGCTCTCGAAGAAATTGGCAACCGCGCCGAGCGTGTAGAAGTCGCCGACCTTTCTCAGGATGCCGATGTTCAGGCCAGTGGGCGCCGAGCCCGAGCCCAGGGCCGAGGCCACGCCGCTGCGACCGCCGGCCACGGCCACGGTGCCGTTGATGATGTTGGACAGGCCTGAGCCGAAGTTGGTGCCGGCGCCGGTGATGGTGTTGTCGCCCTTGCTGCCGAACAGGTTCTGCCACTGCACGCCGAACTGGGCCGCCTTGGTGTTGTCGATCTTGACGATCAACGACTCGACGTAGATCTGGGCGCGGCGCGAATCGAGCTGCTCGATGACGGCGCGCACCTGCCTGTACAGCGGCTCGGCGGCCGTGATGATCAGCGAGTTGGTCGACGGGTCGGCCTGCACGAAGCCGCCGGTGGAAGGGCCGGCTGACTGCGTCAGCGGCGCCGTCGCGGCGGCCGAGCTCATGCCGCCGGTGTTGCTGTTGGCGGCGTTGCCGCCGGTCAGCGAGGGCGAGGCGCCAGTCAGCGAGCCGCTGCCGCTGAGGCTGGACGTGCCCGAGGAACTGCCCCCACTGCTGCTGCCCGACGAGGCGGCGCCGAAGGCCGCACGCAGCACGGTGGCCAGCTTGGTGGCATCGGCGTTCTTCAGGTAGACGACGCGGATGTTGTTGCCGCCGCCATCGCCGCTGGGCTGGTCGAGCTTGTCGACCATGGAGCGCACGGCGGCCAGGCGTGCCGGGTTGCTGGCGCGCAGGATGAGACCGTTGGAGCGCGGGTCCACCAGCACATTGACGGCGCTGCTGCTCTGGCCCGGCACGGCCGCGCCGACGGCGGCACCGCCATCGGCGAGCCGCTGCACCAGCGGCGCCAGGTCGGCGGCGACGGCGTTCTTCAGCGGCACGATCTCGATGTCGCTGGTGCCCGGCGTGTCCATCGCCGCGATGATCTTGGCGATGCGCTGCAGGTTGTCGGCGTAGTCGGTGATGATCAGGCTGTTGTTGCCCGGGTTGGCATTGATGGTGTTGTTGGGGCTGATCAGCGGGCGCAGCACGGCGACGAGGTTGTTCGCGTTCTCGTGCTGGATGCGGAAGATCTGCGTCAGGATCTGGTCGCCACGCACCGCGCTGGTCTCAACGGCCACCGAACCGGCCTGCAGCTTGGCATCGGGCTCGGGCAGCACCTTCAAGAGCCCGGCCGTCTCTACAACGGTGAAACCCAGACCGCGCAGCGCCGCGAGGTAGTTGAGATAAGCCTCGCGCACCGACACCGGCTGCTCGCTGTAGACCGTGATCGTGCCCTTGACGCGCGGGTCGATGATGATCTGCCGGTCCAGCATGACGCCGATGGCGCGGGTGACGGCCTCGATGTCGGCGTTGACGAAGTTCAGCGTGACCGGCGAGCTGGCGCGCACGGCGGGGCCTTTGCCCGAGCCTGGCCGGCCGCGCTGCACGGTGGCGCTGTCGGGCTGGGCGAACGCGCTGCCGGTGGACGTCAGCAGCACGGAAAGCGCGGTGGCCGAAGCGACGGCGGTGCGTTGGAAATTCATGATCATCCGATCGTCAGGACGGAGCGGGCCCCTTGACGGCGCCCGATGATGTTCAGCAGATTGTTCAGCGCTTCCTCGCGGCCCGGCGCTGCGCCGGCCTCACCAGTGAAGCGGCTCTTGCCACCGCTGTTCAGCGTGCCGACGCCCGAAAGCTGCAGCGCGCCCTCCAGCGTGGACAGGCGCAGCGTGCTGACGCCGGGATTGGCCGTGTCGGCCGTCACGGTGAAACGGTAGCTTCCCAGCGGCGCAACTGTGGACACGCGCGAGGACAGGTTGAGCAGGTCCAGCTGCAGCTCGCCGAATTGGCGCCAGCGGCCCTGCACCGACTCGAGCCTCAGCTCGCGGGCAGACAGGCGCAGCGAGCCACCCAGCTGCAGCGTGTTCCATGGCGTGCCCAGCCCCGCCAGCAGGCCGGCGGGCAGCCGGGCCAGCCAGTCGGCCTGGTTGTCGACGCTGATCTCCGTGCGGCCCAGGCCGGGCTTGATGCCCAGTAGCAGGTCGCCGTTGATGCAGCAGTCCTGGCGCGCTGTGAGCTGCAGGCCCAGGCCTTTGACGGCCATGCGCCAGTACAGCCGGCCGGGCAGGGCCGAGGCATCACGGCTGCCGGTGCCGCCGGTCAGCACCAGCACGCCCGAGCCATTCCAGACGCTGCCGCGCGTGTCGACGATGAGCAGGTGGTCGTTGCTGGCCGAGGCCAGCGCGCGTGCCAGCCAGCTCGCCGGCGCAAAGATGATGAGCGCGGCGAGGATGCCTATCAGCGCGCCGCCCAAGGCCCAGCGCCGTGGCGTGCGGTGGCGCACCGCACGGCCGCCATAGCTGCCGCTGCCCAGCACCGAGTCCGACATTTGCTGCGTCGTGTGGCCGCTGCGCTTCTTGAACAAGGCCATCAGGCGCCTCCCAGGCTCAGCACCAGCGTGCCGGAATAGCCCTTGGGGCCGCGCGTCAGCTGGGCTTCGACGGGCCGGGCCCGCGCTGCCGAGCGCACCTCGCCCAGCCAGCCCTGCAGCAGCTCGGGCGCGACGCCGGTGAGCGTGACGACGGCGCGGTCGCCGGTCAGGTTCAGGCGGGCTGCGGCGCCCAGATGATCGACGGACGCCTTCAATGCGGCCTGGGCCTGGTCGGCTGGCACCGGTGGCGCCGCGCGCAGCGCCAGGGCCTCCTGCGCCTGGGCCTGCATCTGCTGCAGTTGCAGCTCCAGCCGGTCCAGTTCGGCAGGCGCTGTCTTCAGCGTTCGCAGGGCCGGCGCGAGCAGCACGCTCCAGGCCAGCAGCAGGCCGAGGAGCAGGCCGATGGCACCCACGGCGAAGCGTTCGCGTTCGCCCAGGGCTTGCCAGTGCGCCAGGGCTTGCGCCTTGGCTTGGCCGAGCTGGGCGGAGAGGCCGTCGCCGGCGCTGGAATTGAAGCGGGCCATCAGGGGCGTCCTTGCGCGTTGGTGCGGCTGATGGTCAGCTTGCCCTCGCTGGCGTCCAGCTGCCAGCCTTCGCTGCGCAGCTGGTTGCGGAAATTGTCGATCTGGGGCTGGGCCCAGCCCTGTGCCGACACGGTGAGGCGGCCGGGCTCGAAGGCCAGCGCATCCGTCGGCGGGCGGTCGGCAGGCCAGGCCATGGCGGCGGCCGCGAGCAGGGCTTCAAGGTCCTGCTCGCCGACGCTGCCGGCACTGGCCCGCATCAGGTCGAGTTGCTTTTGCATCTGCACCGGCGCGTCGAGGATGGCACGCACCTGCGGAAAGGCGGTGGTCAGCGTCGTTGTGACCGCTTCGCGTCGCGCCGCCACCTCGCGGTGCTGGTGCCAGGCCCACAGGTTGAGGCCCAGCAGCTGCACCAGAACCAGGCCGGCCAGGCCGTAGCGCACCGGCTGCCAGGGCTTGCGCATCAGCCCGCGGCTGATGAGGCGCAGGGCGCGCACGCCACGGGCGCGGGGCGCGAGGTCGAACTGGCGGAAATCCCAGGCGTTGTCGACGACGGCCAAGCCTCGCTGCGCCGGCGTCTGCACGGTGACCGTCGTGCCCAGCCAGCGTTCGGCCACCGTTGCGACGGCCGGCGTGGCCGTCCACTGCGCGGCGTGCACGAGGCCAGGCGGGAAGAACTGGCGCGCCAGGCCGCCGTCCAGCGGCAGGGTGGCGACGCCGTCCACATGGCTCCAGCGCAGGGCGACGGCATTGCCATTGGCTTCAAAGAAATGGCCGCGCGGCAATTCGTCGGGCCAGGACAGCGGCGCGACGCGGTCGATGAAGATATGGGCCGCTTCGAGCTGGGCCAGATGCTCGGCCAGCCAGGGGCGCGACGTGATGGCGATCCAGGCCGTGTCGCCGCCAAGCGCATCGGGCTCGACCGCAAAGTGCAGGGTGTCAGGCTCGTCGAGCAAGGCCTCCTCAAGCTTGCCGGCCAGGGCGGCGCGCATCTGGCGGCCGGCGCGTGGCAGTTCGACGCGGCGCCAGGCCACGTCGGACTCATTGACAACGGCGATGACGCTGTCCGCCGCCGGCAGGCCACCCGGCGCGGCACGGCCCTCGGCGGTGATCTGGCGGCCGTCCGGCGTCAGTGCGTAGTCGTACTCGCGCATCGCGTCGGCGCGAGGCAGCTCGGCCGCGGCGGACGCGGCTTTGCCCAGGGCGCGCAGGCGCGTCCGCGGGGGCAGGAACAGCAGCAGGGTGCTCATTGGGAGATCAGGGGCGGCGCATTCTAGGAGGGGCGGCTGCCTTCCCGGCCCGGGCGCCAAGCCGCCGGTGAAAGTCTGTAGCCAGGTTCGAGTTCAAGGAATCACTGATCCAGCAGCTGGTTGATGCGCTCGCGGGCAAGGATGTCCATGCTCAGGTTGTTGCGGAAGATCAGCGAGCGCTGTTCGAGCTGACGCTCGTCCAGGCGCAGCCGGCCGGTGACGATGAAGTAGGACGATTCCACCGACGCCCGGTTGCCGCTGAGGTCGACAGCGGCGGGCAGGAAATTCTTGGCGTCGTCGACGTTCTGCAGCGGCTGGGCCTTGCGGCCCTGCACCAGGCGCTCGGCCGAGGCGAGGTCGACGCCGTCGAACAGCGCTGCGATGACTTCGCGCGGCGCGGTGTTCAAGTTGACCGGCGTGGGCTTGGGCAGCAGCACCACATAGGGCTGCAGGCGCTTGAGGGTGTCGGCGTCCAGGCCCAGCCAGGCGAGCTGGTCCAGGCCGGCCGGCCGCAGGGGGCCGGACTCGCTGATGGCCGCATCGCTCGCAGGCACGCCGGGCCCGCTGGCGGCGCTGGCCGGCGCCGGGAAAGCGCTCCGCAGGCCGGTGACGATGACGGCAGCTGCGCCGGGCGCCGCGTTGACCTGGCTGCACAGCCGCTCCAGCACGCGTTGCTCCAACTCCGGCACCTTGGCACCGCCGAGCAGTGCGCGCAGGTTGTAGCGGCTCTGCGCGTCCTCGATGGTGCCGGACAGGAAGGCCTCGGGGCCGTCGTCATCGCTGGCCGCCGTGCGGTCGGCAGCCAGGAAGGTGGACAGCCGCGCCTCGGCCAGCGGCACGGCCCAGGGCTCGCCGAGGTGGTCGATCTTCTTCCCCTGCTGGCTGTTGCCTCGGGCGTCCTCTTTCAGGATCAGGCGGGCCCAGTCCAATGCGCCTTGCAGGATCCAGGCACTCTGGGCGCGCGCGCGGTCGGCGGCTTCGATCTGCACGGCGCGGTACTGTTGCCAGACCATGCCTGCGGCAAGGCTGGCAATCAGCGTGACGATGATCATTGCCGTGAGCAAGGCGGCGCCGCTCTGACGAGTCCTCATCGAACGGTCACTTCCAGCTCGCGCGTCAGCGTGCCTGTCAGGCCGCTGCCCTCGGCGAACTGCATGGCCACGCGCAGGCCGGCGGGCGGCTGGGTCGGCGTCTTGGGGTTGACGGGACCGGCGTTGTCGTTGCCGATGCCGCCGGTGGACTGGCAGTTGCTCCAGGCATTGCCCCAGTAGCAGTAGAACTGCCAGCCGGCCACGCCGTCGAAGGCGCGCAGTGCCGGGTTGCGTTGGTCCAGTTGCTGCAGGCCGCGCTGGCGCTGGTCTTCGAGGTCCTGCACGGTACGCTGCGCCGGGCTTTCCCATCGCCATAGGCTGCCTTCGCGCAGGCTCCAGACGACGACCTGCAAACCGGTCGGCGCCTGACGGGTCAGCACGAGGTTGCCGCCGTCGAAAGCGATGGGCTGCACGGTGCTGTGGCTGTCCTGCAAGGCGCGCAGGTCGACCTCCCACTGCGCCAGCACGGTCTGCAGCCGCGCGGTCTGGGCCAGGTGGGCCTGGGCGATCTCACGGCTTCTCACGAGGGCATCGATGCCCCGCCAAGCCATGGCCGCCATGGTTGCCATGACGACCAGGGCGACGAGTACCTCGACGAGGGTGAAGCCGCGCACCTTCATCAGAACTTGCCCATGATGGTGCTCAAGCTGAGCACGGGGCGGCCCTGGTCGTCGGTGACGTCGGCGTCGACGCGGCGGAACAGTGGGTTGGGCGTCGGGCTGACCCTGAGCTTGCCGCCATAGCTGCGGCCAAGCTGCTCGCAGCTGAAGGGCGATTCGCCGATGTCGGGAAACTGCTGGGTCAAGCGCAATTCGGTCAACAGGTTCTCGGCGCACCATTGGCCCGCGCTGACCTGGGCCAGGCGCTCGGCGTTGTTTGTCAGCGCCCCGGCAGCCTTGATGCCAGCGCCGAGCGCGATGGCGACGATGACCAGGGCGACGAGGACCTCGATCAACGTGAAGCCGCGCTGGTCATGCACGGGATTCATTGCGGCGTGACGACGTCGAAGGCGGCCAGGCCGTCGGTGGCCAGCACGAGTTGCTGGCTGCCGAGCTGCAGGCGCAGGCGCTGGGCGGGGATGACGGGCTCGGGGCCGAGCCTCAGGCCGGGGTTGGTGGCGGTCGCGTTGTCGATCAGCACGGCCACCGGCTCGCCAAGCCAGCGCGTGGGCAGCTGGATGGTGCGAGGCAGGCCTTCGAAGCGGAAGTCGTCGCCGCTCTTGATGCCCTTGGGAATCCAGCGCACGTCCAGGCCCGACGCACGACTCTCGGCGCGTGCCGTCTCCAGCAGCGCGGCCAGGCGCTGGGCTTCGCGCTGCAGCTGCAGCTCGGCGGGGTCGCGCAACGCCAGCGTGATCGTGGCGCTGGTGATCGCGATCAGTGCGACGACGACCAGCAGCTCGATGAGCGTGAAGCCGCGCGGCTTACTGCCAGGAACCGATGTCCGCGTCACGGCCCTCGCCGCCGGCGCGGCCGTCGGCGCCAAAGCTGTAGATATCAACCTCGCCCTTCACGCCGGGATTGGCGTATTGGTAGGGGTGGCCCCAGGGGTCGTTGGGCAACTTTTCCAGATAGGGCTTCCAGTTCGGCGGCGGATTGCCGGCCGTGGGCTTGTGCACGAGGGCGTCCAGGCCCTGCTCCGAGCTCGGATAGCGCTGGTTGTCCAGCTTGTAGAGCTTGAGCGCCTGCATCAGGTTGTTGACGTCGGTGCGGGCGGCGGTGACGCGGGCGTCTTCGGCGCGGTCCAGCACATTGGGCACGACCAGAGCCGCAAGCACGCCGATGATGACGAGCACGACCAGCAGTTCGATCAACGTGAAGCCGCGGGCGATGTGGCCGGTGAGAGAGGAACGACGCATGTCTGGGAGCGTGGAAGCGCTGAGCTGCGGTGAGCGGGCCATCATAATGGGCCATGCTTGCTCGAACGATGGCGTTTACGGTGTGGCTGCTGCTGGGCGGCTCGGTGGCTTACTGGAGCCTGCAACTGCTCGCTCGGCCGCTGGCCATGCCGGCTTCGGTGTTGCCAGCCGGTGAGGGGCGCGGGGGGGCGGTCGACCTGAGCCGGCTGCTCGGCGTGACGGCGCCCGAGGCCGTGCCCGAGCCGGAGGTCGCCGCATCGACGCGGCTGCGCCTGCTCGGTGTCGTTGCGCCCAAGAACGCCAAGGCGGCCGAGGCCGGCGAAGGCGTCGCGCTGATCGAGGTGGACGGCGTGGCGCGCACGGTGCGCGTCGGCGCCGTGGTCGACGGCGAGCTGCGCCTGCTGCGTGTGGATGTCCGCAGTGCCAGCCTGGGCCGCATCGGCCAGGCGCCCAGCCAGGTCTTGCAGATCAGCCCGCCGGCCGCTGCGGCCACCGGCGCGCTGCCGCCGGCTGCGCCATCTCCGGTGGTGCTGGGCGGCAATCCGAATGGCAATCCGAGCGGCAATCCCAATGCCGCGCCCAATGCCCAGGGCCTGCCGCTGCGCGCCAATGCGCCGACGCCCGTGCCGGCCACCATGCCTTCGGTCTATGGCGCGGCGCCGGCAAACCAGGCCTCGCCGCCGACGCGCGGGGAGCAGCAGCGCTGAGCCGCTGAGCCGGCGTTAGGCGCCCAGCGTCGGGACGTGGGCGCTGGGGTCGGGGCGAGCAGCGACGCGGGCTTCGGCAACCTCGTGCAGATCGGTCAGCAGGGCAGCGGCGGCACGGATCATCGGCCAAGCCAGGGCCGCGCCGGTACCGTCGGCGCTGTCCATGCCGAGTTCAAGCAAGGCAGAGGCGTGGAACAGGGCCAGCGCTTCATCCAGGCCGCGGTGCACATGGCTGCGGCAGAACACGGCGTAGTCGGTCACCGGCGCGCAGATCAGCGACGCGAGTTTGAGCGCGGCGCAGGCGGCGATGCCGTCCACGATGATGAGGCTGCGCTTGCTGGCCGCAACGAGCATGGCGCCGACCATGACGGCGATCTCGTGGCCACCGAAGGCCGCGATGACGTCCATGGGGTCCTTGGCGTCGCGATGGCGGGCCAGGGCGCCTTGCAACACATCGAGCAGATGGACGAGATCGTCCTGGCGCATCGTCGGGCCGGAGACGATGAAGTCGCGCACGGGTTGGTCGGACAGCCGCGCCAGCACCAGGGCGGCGCATTCGGGCGAGCCCTGGCCCATGGAGGCGCAGGCCAGCACATTGCCGGGCAGGTTGTCGGCGATTTCCATGCCGACGCGCACGCCGGCGTGGGCCTGCTCGACGCTCATCGCATGCGCAGTGCGTGCGTTGCGCGTGCCATGGGCGACCTTGCGCGCCAGCAACCGGGCGTGGGGGGGCAGATTCTCGGCGACGCCACAGTCGACGACGGTCAGGTGCAGCCCCTGCAACCGGGCAAAGACCGACACCGGCAACTGGGCATGCAGGGCCATCTGCACCTGATCCCTGGTGGCGCGGCCCCATTGCGCGCCAACGCCGTCGACGACGATGCCGTGATCGGAGGCGAAAAGACCGAGCACCGGGTCGCGGAAGCGCGGCGTCAGGCTGTTCTGCACGAGCCCGAGGCGGACGGCCAGTGGTTCCAGTTCGCCGAGGCCGCCAGCGATGGCCGAGCGTCGATCGACGCGGTCACGCAGGGCCTTTTCAAGCTCAGGGTTGGCGGTGGGAGAGATCAGCGACTGTTGGGCAACGGTCATGGCGCAGGCGTTGTCAGACCCCGCATTTCAACTCAACCGAGGAACAAGCGATAGACCGGATTGGAGGTTTCGTCTTCGAAGGGATAGTTCAGGCCGTTGAGGAACTCTCGCAAAGCCGCCGCATCGCCCTTGGGAACCTGAATGCCGACGAGGATGCGGCCGTAGTCCGCACCCTGGTTGCGGTAGTGAAAAAGGCTGATGTTCCAGTCGGGGTGCATGCTGGACAGGAAGCGCATCAGCGCGCCCGGCCGCTCAGGAAAGACGAAGCGATAGAGGCGCTCGTCGCGCGCCAGTTCGCTGCGCCCACCCACCATGTGACGGATGTGCTGCTTCGCGAGCTCGTCGTTGGTCAGGTCCAGCGTCTCGAAGCCGGCCTTGCTGAAGGTGCGGGCCAGTTTGGCAGCATCGTCGGGCTTGGAGATGGCGATGCCAACGAAGATATGGGCGACGTCGGCGCCGGCGATGCGGTAATTGAACTCGGTGACGCTGCGCGGCCCGAGCAGCTCGCAAAAACGCTTGAAGCTGCCACGGGCCTCGGGGATGGTGACGGCGAACAGGGCCTCGCGGTGTTCGCCGACCTCGGCCCGCTCGGCGACGAAGCGCAGGCGGTCGAAGTTCATGTTGGCGCCGCAGGTGATGGCCACCAGCGTTTGGCCCTTGGCGCCGGTCGAGGCGACATATTGCTTGACGGCGGCGACGCTCATGGCGCCCGAAGGCTCAAGAATGGAACGCGTGTCCTCGAAAACATCCTTGATCGCGGCGCAGACGGCATCGGTGTCGACAACGATGAAGTCGTCGACCAGTTCGCGCGCGATGCGGAAGGTCTCCTCGCCCACCAGCTTGACAGCGGTGCCGTCGGCGAACAGGCCGACATCAGTGAGCGTCACGCGCTTGCCGGCCTTCACCGAGCGCAGCATGGCGTCAGAGTCGGTGGTCTGCACGCCGATGATCTTGATCTCCGGGCGCAGCGCCTTGACATAGGCGGCAACGCCGGAGACGAGACCGCCGCCGCCGATAGCGACGAAGATGGCGTCGATGGGGCCCGGATGCTGGCGCAGCAGTTCCATGGCGATGGTGCCCTGGCCGGCGATGACGTCGGGGTCGTCAAAGGGGTGGACGAAGGTCAGGCCTTGCGCACTCTCCAGTTCCTTGGCGTGACCATAGGCGTCGGTGAAGCTCTCGCCGAACAGCACGACTTCGCCACCGTGGCCGCGCACCGCCTCGACCTTGACCTGGGGCGTGGTCACCGGCATCACGATGACTGCGCGGCAGCCGAGCTTTTTCGCCGACAGCGCCACGCCCTGGGCGTGGTTGCCTGCCGAAGCACAGATGACGCCGGCCGCTCGTTGCTCGGCCGACAGATGCGCCATCTTGTTATAGGCGCCGCGCAGCTTGAAGCTGAAGACATCCTGCTCGTCCTCGCGCTTGAGCCAGACCTTGTTGGACAGGCGCTTGGACAGCTTGGCGGCGGCGTGGAGATGGGTCTCGCGGGCGACTTCGTAGACCCGGGCGTTCAGGATTCGCTGCAGATAGCTGCTGCCGGGCGGCAGCATCGCGGGCACCTGAGATGACGCGCTGGACGGCGCCTTGACAGGGGGCTGGCGTCGGCGCGAGGGGGAGGTCCCTGCGGCACCCTTTGCGCTGCGCGCTGTCCCGCCGGGCGGGAGTTGAGCCCCTACGGGCGGCCGGGCGGGGCTCATCGTCTCTCCATGATCTCTTGTTGCGGCGCCGCATGATAGGGGAGACCCTCATGTGGCGCCGCTTGCCTGCCTTCGGCGAAAAAAAACCCGAGCTTTTGCAAGCTCGGGTTGAATCCACCATGGAGGCGGTGGAGGAGACAATCGGTGCGAAAACGTTTTCGCTTGGATGGCAGTTTAGCGCCGAGTTATGCTGCGCTGCAATATTTTTCGTGAACGAATTGGGGCTTTGACTCTAGATGACCATGGAATGCACCGTCAGTTGGCTGGGTCCTGAGGGCCCGAGTGGCATGAGCTTCGTGGCCGAGACCGGCAGCGGTCATGTTTTGAGCATGGACGGCGCGCCGGACGGTGGCGGGCGCAACCTGGCGCCGCGGCCCATGGAAACCGTGCTGGCGGGCACGGGCGGCTGCACGGCCTATGACGTGGTCCTCATCCTCAAGCGTGGCCGCCATGATGTACGTGGCTGCAAGGTCGCGTTGAAGGCCGAGCGCGCCACCAGCGATCCCAAGGTCTTTACGGCCATCCATTTCCACTTCATCGTCAGCGGCAAGGGACTCAAGCCCGAGATCGTCGAGCGGGCGGTGGCGCTGTCGCACGAGAAATACTGCTCGGCGACGGCCATGTTGGCCAAGACCTCGGCCATCAGCACCTCTTTCGAGGTCATTGAAGTCTGAGCCAGGTCTGATCAGACTCGGTGAGCCACGGTCGTCATGACCTTGGCTGCTGCGCGCATCAGCTCAGCAATGGGCGCCGGCAACGGCCGAGCGCCGGCGGCGACAGCCGCGTCGGCATGCTCGGCTTCCTCGCGCCGCATCTGGTCGACGATGGCGCGCGATGGCGCGTCGGCTTCGGGCAGGCGTTGGAGATGCGAGGCCAGATGGGCTTCGACCTGGCGCTCCGTTTCGACGACGAAGCCAAGACTCCATTGATCGCCGGCCAGCCCAGCCAGGCTGCCCCAGGCGAAGGCGCCGGCCCACCAGAGCGGTGCGAGGTGGCTGGTATGGCCGTCCAGCTCGGCGATCCGGTCGGCCGTCCAGGCGAGGTGATCCAGTTCTTCCTGGGCGGCTTGTTCAAAGTAACGCCGCAGCGCCGCATTGCGGCTGAACAGCGCCTGTGACTGGTAAAGCGCCTGGGCGCAGATCTCACCGACGTGATTGACGCGCATCAACGCTGCCGCATGCTGCCTGTCTGCCGCATCCAACTCGACCGGCGGCTGGACCGCCGATGGCGACTGACGTGTGGCGCGGGTAGGTACGAATACCGTGCGAAGCCCCGCGTCGAGCGTACTGATGAACCGGTCTCGAAAGTTCAGATCGCGACGATGCGAATCGCTTGCTTGAGGTTGCATTCAGTTAAGCAATGTTTCGATGAAGAAATCGTGAATCTTGGGCGGCGTTGTGGATCGGCAACGACAACACATAATTTCATATCCGTGAATTCCCCAGCATCTCAAACCTGTAGTGGAATACGCGCACTTCCTCACAGGAGGTAAGTCGCTGGCCTGTTCGCTCGGCGACTCGGATGAATACCTAGGAGTATCGAATGAAGAAAGCTCTGATTGCCTTGGCCGTCCTCGGCCTGACCGGCGGCGCTGCCGTCGCGCAATCGTCCGTCACTCTGTTTGGCGTCATCGATGCCGACCTGAAGTACGTCAAGACCGGCGGTCTTACGATGAAGAAGTTGGACTCCAGCGGCCTGAACACCAGCCGTTTCGGCGTGCGCGGCACTGAAGACCTGGGCGGCGGCCTGAAGGCTGGCTTCTGGCTGGAATCCCAAATCGATGCCGACACCGGTGTCGCTGGTGGCGGTGGCGCCTTCTGGGGTCGTCGCGCCACGGTCAGCCTGAGCGGCGATTTCGGTGAAGTGCGCCTCGGCCGCAACAAGACCGTTTCGCGCCTGCACATCGAAGACTTCGACCCATCCGCATTCACCGGCCTGGGTAGCGTCAGCGTGCTGTACAGCAACCTGGGCAGCGGCAACGGCACGTCGTTCGGCCGTGCTGACAACCTCGCCTCGTATTCCCTGCCGGCCAATCTCGGCGGCTTCTACGGCGGTGTTGACGTGTCGGCTGGTGAAGGCACGAGCACCAACAAGGGCCAGTCGGTTCGCCTGGGCTACAAGCAGGGTCCCCTGCACGTGTCGGGCGCCTACGCCAGCACGTCCAACGCCGCTGACAGCAGCAAGTTCAAGCTGGCCTCGGTTGGCGCGGCTTATGACTTCGGCGTGGTTCGCCCGTCCCTGTCGTACACGGAGTCCAAGTATCTGTCGCGCAAGCAGAAGGTCCTGACGGCCTCCTTGACGGCCCCTCTGGGTCAAGGCCAGCTGTGGGGTTCCTACAGCCAAGCCAAGACCAGCGGTGAGACCGGTTTCGCCACGGTCGGCACTCCCAAGCTGTTCGCCGTCGGCTACGTCTACAACCTGTCCAAGCGCACTGCGCTGTATACGACGTTCGCCCAGCTCAAGAACGACGGCACGACCCGCTTCGCTCTGGGCGGCGCACCAGCCGCTACGGCCAACGGCCAGAAGTCCACCGGCTACGACGTCGGCGTTCGTCACAGCTTCTGATGCCGCGCGGCCTCGGCCGCAGCGAAATCAGCCAAGCCGCCTTCGGGCGGCTTTTCTTTTGTCCCATGCGAGACAGGGGAATTGCTGTGGGAAATCCACAACAGAGCTAGCGTTATGGCAGGGCGCATCACTGAGAATCAAAAAGTTCACTTTTCTTCGCAGGAGACAACCTTGATGAAAAAAGCCACTCTGGCAGTCGCCGCTCTGGCCGCTTGCACCTCTTCCGCTTGGGCCCAGTCCAGCGTGACCCTGTACGGCATCGTGGACGCCGCCGCGCGTTACACCACCAACGTCAATCCCGGTGTTGCGCCAAAGCAATTGATCCCTGGCGGCATGTCGCAAAGCCGTCTGGGTGTGAACGTCATCGAAGACATGGGCGGCGGCCTCAAGGCTCTGGCGAACATGGAACATCGCCTCAGTTCCGATACCGGCGCGGTCGCCGCCGCGGACTTCTGGCGCCAGGCATGGGTTGGCCTGCAGTCGAATGAACTGGGCCAGATCCGCCTCGGTCGTCAATACAACATCCTGTTCGACCTCTACACGTCGTCCTTCGCGTCCTTCCGCTATTCGCCCTATATCGAGGCTTACAAGCCCGAGATCGGCATGTCTATGGCGGCGCGTCAGGACAATATGGTCAAGTACCTGGCCCAGTTCGGCAGCTTCTATGCCGAAGTCCAGGTGAGCGCAGGCGAGGCCCAGAGCGGTGCCGCTGCCGCGCTGCCGAACAAGACCATTGGCGGCTTGGTCCGCTACAACGACGGCAAGTTCGGTGCGGGTGGTGCCTACCTGCAAGCGACGGAGCAAACCGGCAAGAAGATCAAGGCGATGGTGCTGGGTGCGTCCTACACACAAGGCCCGCTGTATGTTCACGCTTCGTGGGGCGAGAACAAGTTTGAGAACCCCTTTACGCTGCTGAATCAAACCAGCGCCGGGGCGTTTGCTGCTTCAGCGGCACCCGGTTCGCCCGCCAACATTGCGTTGACGACTCGCGGTGCGTACACCAGCGGCATTCTGGGCGCCAACGTCTTCAATACGGACTCGGCCGACATCAAGAAGCGCACCATGATCATGTTTGGTGCAACTTATCAGCTGACCCCGCAGCTGAATATTGGTGCCAACGCCTGGCTGACCGAGCAAACGCACTACGGCACGGCGCAGAATCTGGCAGCTCCGTTTGCGAATGCTCTGGGCTTCGCGACAAACGCCAACACCAAGTCCAAGGCCAACTTCTTCGCCGTCGTCCTCGACTACGCCTTCTCCAAGCGTACGGACGCCTACCTGGAAATGGACTACACCAAGCTCAAGGGCGAGGTGCTCTTCCTGAACAACGCTGTCAAGCGTGGTGGCGCGATGGTCGGTCTGCGTCACCGCTTCTGATGCCGATGCGAGGCTTCGGCCTCGCGAAGCGTCTCAACGGGCCGCGAAAGCGGCCCGTTTTCTTTGGCGGCTCAGGCTCAGGGTGCTAGGGCTTTCCCGGGAAGCTCCGGCTCCCGCACTTCGCCATGATCCCGCCTTCGCGCCGCGCAAAGTCTTCATGCTGGTCTTCATTCTTCGCCGCCTCGTCCAGGCTCTCGTCGTCATGCTGACGGTGGCCTTCATCGCCTTCATGCTGTTTCAGTACGTGGGCGACCCGGTCACGAATTTGCTGGGCCAGGATGCGACCGAAGAGCAGCGCATCGCCTTGCGCAAGGATCTCGGCCTGGACCAGCCCTTTCCCGTGCAATTCGCGCGTTTCGCTGTCAACGCGGCCCAAGGTGAATTCGGCATCAGCCTGCGCCAGGGCCGCAAGGTTTCAAGCCTCATCGTCGAGCGCTTTCCGGCGACGCTGGAGCTCGCTCTCGTTGCCGGCCTGATCGCGCTCGGCCTGGGCATCCCGCTGGGCGTCTACGCGGCACTGC
The DNA here is from genome assembly GCF_001425705.1 of Pelomonas sp. Root1217. Taxonomy (GTDB): domain Bacteria; phylum Pseudomonadota; class Gammaproteobacteria; order Burkholderiales; family Burkholderiaceae_C; genus Pelomonas. The sequence continues at coordinate 1,473,616 of NZ_LMDC01000001.1, forward strand.
GCCGCGGCAAGGCGAGTGCACAACTGCTGATGACGGGCACGCTGTTCGGTGTCAGCCTGCCCAATTTCGTCATCGGCATCGTGCTGATCTGGGTCTTCGCGGTCGAACTCAAATGGTTGCCGAGCTTCGGCCGCGGTGAGGTCGTTGCCCTGGGAACGTGGACTTCGGGCCTGCTGACGCGGGACGGCCTGCTGCACCTCGTCTTGCCGGCCTTCACGCTGTCGGCCTTCCAGCTGACGCTGATCATGCGGCTCGTGCGCGCCGAGATGCTGGAGGTGCTGCGCACCGACTACATCCGCTTTGCCCGCGCCCGCGGCCTGACGGACCGCAGCGTCTACTTCGGCCATGCGCTGAAGAACACGCTGGTGCCCGTCATCACGATCACCGGCCTGCAACTCGGCTCGTTGATTGCGTTCGCCATCATCACCGAGCAGGTCTTCCAGTGGCCCGGCATGGGCCTGCTCTTCATCCAGGCCGTGCAGTTCGCCGACATCCCTGTGATGGCTGCCTATCTCTGCCTGATCTCGCTGATCTTCGTCGTCATCAATCTCGGCGTTGACCTCCTCTATTTCGCCGTCGATCCGCGCCTGCGCGTCGAAGGCAAAGCGCATTGACCATGGCAGTCGACGCCAATCCCAATCCCACCCCGTCGGCATCCGCGCTGCGCGGCTTCTTCGACGGCGACGTCTGGCATTCCTTCCGAAATTCGCCGGTTGCGATGCTGGCTGCCGCCATTGCGCTGGTCTGCCTTGTCTGCGCGCTGTTTGCGGAGTTTGTGGCGCCCCACAACCCTTTTGACCTGGCGACGCTGGAACTGATGGACTCGCTGAAGCCTCCGGCATGGGTCGATGGCGGCGAAGCCAAGTACCGGCTCGGCACGGACGGCCAGGGCCGCGACATCCTGTCGGCGCTGATGTACGGCGCGCGCATCTCGCTGCTGGTCGGCATTGCCTCCGTGCTGCTATCCATCCTGATCGGCGTCAGCCTCGGCCTGCTGGCTGGCTTTGTCGGCGGCCGCACGGACGCCCTCATCATGCGCATCTGCGATGTGATGCTGTCCTTCCCATCCATCCTCGTCGCGCTGATGATCAGTGGCGTCGGCCGCAGCCTCTTCCCGCATGCTCCCGACATGCTGGCCTTCGTCGTCCTCGTGCTGGCGATTGCGCTGACGGGCTGGGTGCAATACGCGCGCACCGTGCGTGGCTCGACGCTGGTGGAGCGCAACAAGGAATATGTGCAGGCCGCCCGCGTCATCGGCGTCGGCTCGCTGCGCATCATGCGCCGCCATGTGCTGCCCAACGTGCTCGGGCCGGTGCTGGTGCTGGCCACCATCCAGGTCGCCTCGGCCATCATCACCGAAGCGACCTTGTCCTTTCTCGGCGTCGGCGTGCCGGCGACCAGCCCGTCACTGGGCACGCTGATCCGCAACGGCAACGACTACCTGTTCTCGGGCGAATGGTGGATCACCGCCTGGCCCAGCCTGACGTTGGTGCTGATCACGCTCAGCGTGAACCTGCTGGGCGACTGGCTGCGTGACGCGCTCAACCCCCGCCTGCGATGACCGTCCCTTTGCTTGAAGTCAGCCACCTGCGGGTGGAGTTCCCGACCCGCCGCGGCACGCTGCTGGCGCTGGACGACATCTCTTTCTCGATCGCTCCCGGTGAGATCCTTGGCGTCGTCGGTGAATCCGGCGCCGGCAAGTCGCTGACCGGTGCGGCCATCATCGGTTTGCTGGACCCGCCGGGCCGCATCGCCGCGGGCGAGATCAGGCTCGCGGGCCGGCGCATCGACAACCTGCCTTACGAGCAGATGCGCCGCATCCGTGGCAAGGAGATCGGGGCTGTCTTCCAGGACCCGCTGACGTCGCTGAATCCGCTCTATACGGTGGGCCAGCAACTCACCGAGACGATCACGACCCACCTGGATCTGAGCGCCGCCCAGGCCCGGGCCCGCGCCGTCGAACTGCTGGCGTCCACCGGCATTCCGGCGCCCGACGCTCGGGTCGATCATTTCCCGCATCAGTTCTCGGGGGGCATGCGCCAGCGTGTCGTCATCGCCCTGGCCCTGGCGGCCAACCCCAAGCTCATCGTCGCCGACGAGCCGACGACGGCACTGGACGTCTCCATCCAGGCGCAGATCATTGCGTTGCTGAAGAAGGTCTGCCGCGAGCAAGGCGCGGCGGTCATGCTGGTCACCCACGACATGGGTGTCATCGCCGAGACCTGCGACCGCGTCGCCGTCATGTATGCCGGTCGTATCGCCGAGATTGGCCCGGTGGCCGACGTCATCCACCACCCGGCTCACCCGTACACCGTCGGTCTGATGGGCTCGATTCCGGCGATGGACGAGGATCGCGAACGCCTGCTGCAGATCGATGGCTCGATGCCGCGTCTCACTGCAATCCCGCCGGGATGCGCCTTCAACCCGCGCTGCCCTCGCGTTGTCGAACGTTGCCGCGTCGAGCGGCCCGAACTGGTCCAGGTTGGCGCGACGACTGCGGCATGCTGGCGGCCGGTCACCGTGGAGGTGCCGCGATGAGCATGCCCCTCGTCGAGGTGCAGGACCTCGCCAAGATCTTCGACGTATCCCCGCCCTGGCTGAACCGCGTCGTTGAGCGCAAGCCCAAGGCCTTTGTGCATGCGGTGGATGGCGTGTCCTTCAGCATCGAGCGCGGCAAGACGCTGGCTCTCGTCGGCGAGAGCGGCTGCGGCAAAAGCACGGTCGCGCGCCTGCTTGTGGGCCTGTATGCAACGACGCAGGGCGCGGTGCGCTTCGATGGCGAGGACATCGCCAGGACGCTGGCCGGTGCCGGCGCCTTGAAGCTGCGCCGCCGCATGCAGATGATCTTCCAGGACCCGTATGCGTCGCTGAACCCGCGCTGGAAGGTGCTGGACATCGTCGCCGAGCCGCTGCGCGAGCACGGCCTGATCCCGGACAACGCGGAGGCCAGGCGGCGCGTCGGCGAGCTGCTCAGCTCGGTCGGCTTGAATCCGGCCGATGCGGAGAAATTCCCGCACCAGTTCTCCGGCGGTCAGCGTCAGCGCATCTCCATCGCCCGGGCGCTTGCGACGCAGCCGGAGTTCCTTGTCTGCGACGAGCCGACGTCGGCGCTGGACGTGTCCGTACAGGCCCAGGTGCTCAACATCATGAAAGACCTGCAGCGCGAACGCGGTCTGACTTATCTCTTCATCTCGCACAACCTGGCGGTGGTGCGCCATGTGGCGGACCAGGTCGGCGTCATGTACCTCGGCCGCCTGGTCGAAGTGGCCGACAAGGCCGAACTGTTCGCGCGGCCGCGCCATCCCTACACGCGCATGCTGCTGGATGCGATTCCCGACATCCACATGAGCGGCCGGGCCCGTACGCCGGTGCAGGGCGAAGTGCCCAACCCCTTGAATCCACCGAGCGGCTGCAGCTTCCACCCGCGCTGCCCACTCGCCAATGCGCGCTGCAAGACCGAACGGCCGGCGCTGCTGCAGATCAGGGGCGTGCGCGTGGCCTGCCACGCGGTGGAAGAAGGCCGGGACTAGCGCGCAGGGCCAGACGCCGGAGCAGAGGCCGCGCCGGCCGGTTGGGGCAGGGTCAGCGGCCCCTTCTGCCCACAACCCGTGAGGGCGGTAAGGGTGATGAGCAGAGCAGCGACGCCCCCACCTACACTGACAGCAGTCTTGTTCATGCCGCCCAGTTTATGTCCCTGTCCGACGCCGAATACCTCGCCAAGGCCCACGCCTTGCTCGCCCGTATCGAAGAGCAGATCGATGCCTGGCTCGAGAGTGATGTGGTGGACATCGACACCCATCGCACAGGCGGCTTGCTCGAGCTGAGCATGCCTGGGGGCAGCAAGATCGTGCTGAACACGCAGCCGCCGCTGCAGGAGATCTGGCTGGCGGCACGCTCGGGTGGCTACCACTTCAAGTGGGACGGCGCGCAGTGGGTGGACCGCGAAGGCCAGGAGTTCCTTGCCCGCTTGTCGCGATCGGCGAGCGAGCAGGCCGGGCAGACGCTGACGTTCAGCGCCTGAACCTCTAACGTTTGAAGAGGTCCAGGATGGACTTCTTCTCATCCTCGGTTGTCGCACCCGGTACCGCGGCAGGTTCGCTGGACAGTTCGCGCACGCCGTTGCCGGTCGTGTATTCCTCGTAGAACCACTCGCCATTGACGTTGACGATGCCTTCCGGCGGCGTGATCTCGTCGACGGGCTTGTTCTTCAGCGCAAAGCCCATGTACTCGATCCAAACCGGCAGGCTCAAGCCTCCTCCCGTCTCACGGTCGCCGAGCTTGCGCGGCTGGTCGTAGCCGATCCAGACGATGGCGACGAGGTCCTTCTGGTAGCCGGCGAACCAGGCGTCCATGGAGTCGTTGGTTGTGCCGGTCTTGCCATAGATATCGGGGCGCTTCAGCGTTGCCTGGGCGCGGGCCGCCGTGCCGCTGCGCGTGACCTCCTGCAGCAGGCTACTCATCAGGAAGGCGTTGCGTGGCTCGATGGCGCGGGTGTCGTCGGTCAGCGTGACGGGCAGGGCTTCGTAGAGCAACCGGCCCTTGTTGTCGGTGATGCGGGCGATGAGCTGCGGGCTGACGCGATAGCCACCATTGGCAAACACCGAATAGCCCTGAGCCATCTGCATGGGCGTTACGGAGCCGGCGCCCAACGCCATGGTCAGATAAGCGGGGTGCTTCTCGGCCTCGAAACCGAAGCGCGTGATCCAGTCCTGCGCGTAGCGCACGCCGATGGAGTGCAGCACGCGGATCGACACCATGTTCTTGGACTTGGCCAGCGCCGTGCGCAGCGGCATCGGACCTTCGAACTTGCCATCGTAGTTCTTGGGCTCCCACGGCTGGCTGCCCGTCGTGCCGGCATCGAAGAACAGCGGCGCATCGTTGACGATGGTGGCCGGCGTGAAGCCCTTCTCCAATGCCGCCGAGTAGATGAAGGGCTTGAAGCTGGAGCCCGGCTGGCGCCAGGCCTGGGTCACATGGTTGAACTTGTTCTTGTTGTAGTCGAAGCCGCCGACCATGGCGTGCACCTGGCCGGTCTTCGGGTCCAGCGATATGAAGGCGCCCTCGACCTCGGGCAGCTGGGTGACCGTCCACTCGCCGCCGTCCTTTTGCTTGGTACCTTTGACGACGCGGATGACGGCGCCGCGGCGGATGCGGGTCTTGGGATTGCCCTTGTCGGACAGGCCGGAGGTGGCCGGCTTGAGACCTTCGCCGATGATGGCGATCACGTCTCCGCTTTGCAGCACCGCCGTCACCTTCTTGGGGTCGGCCTCCAGCACGACGGCAGCGAGCAACTCGTCGTTGGCGGGGTGGTCGGCCAGCACGAGCGCGATGCGCGCGTCCAGCTCCTTGTTGTCGCTCGGCAGGTCGGCATAGGCCTCCGGGCCGCGGTAGACCTGGCGCTTCTCATAGTCGAGGATGCCGCGGCGCAGCGCGCGGTAGGCCGTGTTCTGCTCCGCGCTGTTCAGCGTCAGATAAACATTGAGGCCGCGCGAATAGGCTTCGTCGCCGTACTGGCTGAAGATCAGCTGGCGCGCTGCCTCGGCGACGAACTCGGCATGCGATACCGACTCCTGCACCGGGCGGATGCGCAGTTTCTCGGCCTTGGCTTCGTCGCGCTGCTCCTCGGTGATGTAGCCCGTCTCATACATCCGCTCGATGATGTATTGCTGGCGGATGTTGGCGCGGCGCGGGTTGTTGATGGGGTTGTAAGCCGACGGTGCCTTGGGCAGGCCGGCCAGCATCGCCGCCTCGGCGATGCTGATCTTGTCCAGCGTCTTGCCGAAGTAGATCTCGCTGGCTGCCGCGAAGCCGTGCGCGCGATGGCCCAGGAAGATCTGGTTCATGTAGATCTCGAGGATCTTTTCCTTGGACAGCGCCGACTCGATCTTCAGCGCCAGCAGGATCTCGTAGATCTTGCGTGTGAAGGTCTTTTCCGTGGACAGATAGAAGTTGCGCGCCACCTGCATCGTGATGGTGGACGCGCCCTGGCTGCGTGATTCGCCGACGTTGGCCAGGCCCGCGCGGATGATGCCCAGGTAGTCGACGCCGCCATGCTGATAGAAGCGCGCGTCCTCGATGGCCAGCACCGCCTCCTGCATGACCTTGGGAATTTCCTTGATTGGCAGATAGTTGCGGCGCTCCTCGCCAAACTCGCCCAGCAGCACGCCATCGGTGGATAGCACGCGCATGGGCAGCTTGGGTCGATAGTCCGTCAGGCCGCCGATGTCCGGCAGGTTGGGATAGGCCAGAGCCAGCCCCAGGGCCAGCAGCAGGCACATGGCCGCGATGCCGCCTGCCACGATGCCCAGAGCCCACAAGGCCCAGCGACCGAGACGGGAGCTCAGACCGGAGAGGGGAGGGGAGGTGGGAGTGCCGGCGGGCGAAGGACTGGGTGCAGCGGAGCGGGGCTTGTCGATCATGAGCCGGCGGGGCGCGCCCGCGGGCGCGTTGGGAGGAGGCGCCGGATTATAGGAAGCGCTGCCTCGGCATCCTTGTATACCCGCGCGCACATCAAACCGTGTGCCAAACGACCGCTTCACATGTGTTTTTCAGTAGCTTGCAAGTCTGTTGAATCGTGTATGTTTAGCAACGTGGCGTTACCAGCTTGCGCCGAATTTCCGTTCGGTGTCAACGGCTTTGCTGCTAGCATTCAAGTAACTTATTAATAGTCCGATACGTAACTCGCGTGTCGGGAACAAAGGGCATGGGAATACTTGACGCACTTTTGGGTCGCAAGCACCCCCCCCTGATTGGCCTGGATATCAGTTCATCCAGCGTCAAGCTGGTGGAGCTGAGCCAGACCAAGAGCGGTGAATTCGTGCTCGAGCGCTTTGCCAGCGAGCCCTTCGAGAAGGGCTGGATTGCTGACGGCCAGATCGAGAAGTTCGACGAGGTGGCCGACGCAGTCCGCCGCGTCGTTGCGCGCAGTGGCAGCAGGACCCGCGACGCCGCCCTGGCCATGCCGCAGTCGGCCGTCATCACCAAGAAGATCATGTTGCCCGCCGGCCTGCGCGAGGAAGAACTCGAATTGCAGGTCGAGGCCGAGGCCAACCAGTACATCCCGTTCTCGCTGGATGAGGTCAGCCTGGATTTCTGCGTCATCGGCCCCAGCCCCACGTCGGTGGGCGATGTCGAGGTGCTGATCGCGGCGTCGCGAAAGGATCGCGTGCAGGATCGGCAAGGTCTGGCCGAGGCGGCCGGCCTGCGCCCGGTCGTGCTCGACATCGAGTCTCACGCGTCGCGCATGGCGATGGGCCGCTTGATCGCTGCCCTGCCCAATGAAGGCAAGGATGCCCTCGTTGCGCTGTTCGAGATTGGCGCAGACACCACCAGCCTCAAGGTGCTGCGCGACGACGAACTGCTTTACGACCGGGACCAGTCTTTCGGCGGATCCCAGCTGACACAGCTCATTTCGCGGCAATACGGCTTCTCCTTCGAGGAGGCCGAGCAGAAGAAGCTGGCCAATGAGCTGCCGGAGGACTATGAGACCAGCGTGCTCAACCCCTTCGTCGACAGCTTGTCCCAGGAAATCGGCCGGGCGCTGCAGTATTTCTTCACCAGCACGCCGCATCACAAGGTGCACTACGTGATGCTGGCCGGCGGCACGGCCACTCTGCCCGGTCTGAAGGAGCGGGTGACGGACCTGACGGGTTTTGCCTGCATGGTGGTCAATCCCTTCGAGAACATGGCCATGGGCTCCGCCGTGCGCGAGCCCAAGCTGCGTCGTGAGGCGCCGTCCTATCTGACCGCCTGCGGCCTCGCGATGCGGAGGTTCTTCCAGTGATCCTGATCAACCTGCTGCCGTATCGCGAAGAACGGCGCAAGCGGCGCAAGGCTGCCTTCTTCGCCGGCCTGGGCTTTGCTGGCCTGGTCGGTGCCGGCCTTGTGGTGGCGGCCTACCTGATGCTGCAATTCCTGACCGCCGAGCAGCAGTCGCACAACCAGTACATCCAGAGCCAGATCTCTCTGCTCGAAGCCCAGATCAAGGACATCGCCGATCTGAAGGCCGAAATCGAGTCGCTCAAGGCGCGCCAGCGTGCCGTCGAGGACCTGCAGACGGATCGCAACACGCCGGTGCAACTGCTCAATGATTTGGCCCGGCTGGCCCCCGAAGGCATCTACCTGACGGCCATCAAGCAGGACGCCAAGCTCGTCACCATCAGCGGCATCGCCCAGACGAACGAGCGCGTGTCCGAGTTCCTGCGCAACGTGTCGCGCAGCTCGGAATGGCTGGAGAAGCCCGATCTCATCGAAGTCAAGCTGGCCAATGTCACGACCAACACGCGTGACCAGCGGCGCCTGCTGGACTTCTCGATGAAGGTCTCGATCAAGACCCCGCCGCGCGAGGCTGCGCCGGGTGCCGCAGCGCCGAAGAAGAGCTGATCGCCCATGGCCACCTCCACATCCAAGTTCGACCTGAACGCCTGGTTCGCCGACGTCGCGAGCCAGTTCCAGGGCCTCAATCCCAAGGAGCCGGGCCAGTGGCCGCTGCTGCCCAAGCTCGCCGCCTCGCTGTTCGTGATGGTGATCGTCGCCTTGGCCGGCTACTTTTTTGTGCTGTCCGACGTGCAGGCCGGCCTGGAAGCAGAGCGCGACCGTGAACCGCAACTGCGCCAGGACTATCACAACAAGCTGGGCCAGGCCGTCAACCTGCCCGAACTGCGCAAGCAGAAGAGCCAGGTCGAGGAATACGTGACCCAGCTTGAAAAGCAGTTGCCCGGCAAGGCGGAAATCGATTCCCTGCTGTCCGACATCAGCAGCGCTGGCGTCGGGCGCGGCCTGCAGTTCGAGCTGTTCCGGCCCGGCCAGGTGCTGATCAAGGACTATTACGCCGAGCTGCCGATCGCGGTCAAGGTGTCGGGCCGCTATCACGACATCGGCGCCTTTGCCGCCGACGTGTCGAATCTGTCGCGCATCGTCACCCTGCACAACCTCGTGGTCGTCGCGCCCAGTGGCCCGCGCGACGCGAACGGCCCCCTCAGCATGGAGGCCACGGCGCGCACCTACCGCTACCTGGACGCCACCGAAGTTGCCGAGCAGAAGAAGGCCGCGACCAAGACGGCGGGAGGCAAGAAATGAAGCGCCTGCTGATGCCCCTTGCAGTGCTGCTGCCGCTGGCCGGTTGCGGCAGCGACATGGATGAGCTGCGCCAATGGATGGAGCAAGAGCGCAAGGAAGCCAAGACCACCGTCACGCCGCTGCTGCCGCCCAAGAAATTCCTGCCCCAGCCGTATGAGTCGGCGGCCGGCGTGGACCCCTACAGCCCGCAGAAGCTCAGCGTCGCGATCAAGCAGGAAGCCGCGCAGCCGAATTCCCTGTTGACGGCCGAGATCAGCCGTCGCAAGGAGCCGCTGGAGGCCTATCCGCTGGACGGCATGGCCATGGTGGGCAGCCTGACGCGCGACAACCGCCGCTATGCGCTGTTGCGCGTCGACAACCTGTTGTATCAAGTCAAGGCCGGGGACTACCTCGGCCAGAACTTCGGCCGCATCACCAAGATCAGCGAGACCGAGATCACGTTGCGAGAAGTCGTCCAGGACGCTGCGGGCGAGTGGATCGAGCGCACCAGTACCCTCCAGCTACAGGAGAAGGGACGATGAACAAGACACCGCAGGAGAATAAGTCGATGGGCCGTGGCTGGTTGGTGGGATTCGCACTCACGTTGCTGGCCGCCGCGCCGGCAGCTTGGGCACAGACGCAGATACGCTCGATCAATACCAGCCAGCAGGCGGGTGTGGAGGTCGTACGGATCGAACTGAGCGAGCCCTTGCAGGCCCTGCCGACCGGCTTCACGATCCAGGCGCCGCCGCGCATCGCCATCGATCTGCCGGGCGTCACGAACGGCGTCGGTCGCAACCAGATCGACATCAACCAGGGAAATCTCCGCTCGGCCAATGTGGCACAGGCGGGTGAACGCTCCCGCATCGTGCTGAACCTGCGCCATGCTTCGGGCTACACGGCCAAGCTGGAGGGCAATGCCCTGGTCATCGTCCTCGACCCGGCGCCCGTGCAGCCCTTGCCCCAGGCCCAAGCTCCCGGCGAACCGGTCCATTTCGCACAGAGCCTCAACGCCGCACCTCAGCCGCTGCGCGATATCGACTTCCGTCGTGGCGCGGACGATGCAGGCCGCGTCATCGTCAACCTGCCCAGCAACCAGGTCGGCGTCGACATCCAGCAGCAGGGCCATAGCCTGGTGGTCGAGTTCCTGCGGTCCAGCCTGCCGGAGAACCTGCGTCGCAAGATCGACGTGGTCGATTTCGGTACCCCCGTGCAAACCATCACCACGAGCCAGGTCGGTGATCGGGTGCGCATGCTGGTCGAACCCAAGGGCAACTGGGAACACAGCGCCTACCAGAGCGACAACCAGTTCGTCCTGGAGGTCAGGCCGCAGAAGGTCGATCCGAACAAGCTGACCCAGGGGCCCGGCTACGCAGGTGACAAGCTGTCGCTGAACTTCCAGAACATCGAAGTCCGGGCACTGCTGCAGGTCATTGCCGACTTCACCAACTTCAACGTCGTCACCAGCGATACCGTGACCGGCAGCGTCACGTTGCGCCTGAAGGACGTGCCTTGGGATCAGGCGCTGGACATCATCATGCAGGCCAAGGGCCTGGGCCTGAGGAAGTCCGGCAACGTGCTGTGGATCGCGCCCAAGGAAGAGCTCGCCACCAAGGAGAGGCTGGACCTCGAAGCCAAGGCGGCCATCGCCCAGCTCGAACCGCTGCGAACCCAGTCCTTCCAGCTCAACTATGTGAAGGCCGAGGACCTTGCCAAGGGCCTGACGGGTCAGGGCGCCACGTCATCCGGCAGTGGCGGTTCCAGCAGTGGTGGCAGCGGTACTGGTACCGGGACGCGCATTCTTTCGGCGCGTGGCAGTGTCATCTTCGAGCCTCGCACCAACCAGCTCTTCGTCTCGGATGTGCCGAGCAAGCTCGAAGAGATCCAGACCATGATCGCCAAGATCGACATCCCGGTGCGCCAGGTGCTGATCGAGGCGCGCATCGTCGAGGCCAACGACAAGTTCGGCCGCTCGTTGGGCGTCAAGCTCGGCGCCAACGATCTGCGCGGGCAGCAGGGGGGCATCCCGGGCTATAGCGTTGGTGGCGGCAACTATGTGACCATCGGTGGCAACTACAACGGCATCGGCTCCCAGACCAACCAAGGGGTCGCTGCCAATTACAACAACACCCAGTTCGTCAACCTGCCGGCGAACACGTCGTCCGACGCGTTCAGCGGCGGCACGGCAACCCAGGTCGCGCTGTCGCTATTCAGCGCCACCGCCAACCGCTTCCTGAACCTTGAGCTGTCGGCGCTTGAATCCGACGGCAAGGGCAAGGTCGTGTCCAGCCCGCGCGTCATCACGGCCGACCAGGTCAAGGCCCTTATCGAGCAGGGTGAGGAACTGCCTTATCAGGTGGCCACGGCCAGTGGTGCGACTTCCATCGCATTCCGCAAGGCCAACCTCAAGCTGGAGGTCACGCCGCAGATCACGCCTGAAGGCAGCGTCATCCTGAACGTGGACGTCAACAAGGACAGCCGCGGTACGTTGACGCCCCAGGGCTATGCAATCAATACCAAGCATGTTCAGACGCAGGTGCTGGTCGAGAACGGCGGTACGGTCGTCATTGGCGGCATCTACACACAGGACGAGGGCGAGACCGTCAACAAGGTGCCGCTGCTGGGAGATGTGCCTTTCCTGGGCAACCTGTTCAAGAACAAGACCCGCACGACCTCCAAGACCGAGCTGTTGATCTTCCTGACGCCCAAGGTGGTCAGTGAACGGTCGACGGTGCGCTGAGAATTCACCGAATTGACGATGTGTCAGCTGCGCTGGCTACACACGGGAGTGAGCAGAGATGTTGAAGTTTGATGTTTGGAGCCGGACTGCGGTTCGTGCGTTGTTGGGTGGTGTGCTGGCTGCAGCGCTCACGGCCTGTGGCGGTGGCGGTGGAAGCGCCGGTACACCGGTCTTCGATCCTCCGGCATCCACCCCGTCGGGCGCGGCGAGCGCGGTGGCGGCCGACCTCGTCGTCGTGCTGAACAAGTCCACGTTGACGAACACGGGGTCCGATTCCATCACGGCGACGGTGACGTCCATCGACACCAACCGCGCCGCGATTGGCAACGTGCCGGTCACCCTTTCCGTCAATGCCAATGCGGTGGTGTCGACAAATAACGCGACAGCAACCAATGCCAGCGGCCAGTTGACGGCCACGATTACCCAGGGCTCGGACACTTCGGTTCGTCCCGTGACCCTGACCGTAGCCTCGGGCACTATTACGCGGGCGGTGACCTTCAATGTCGTCCAGCAGTCTTCGACCAACAATCCTCAGGCCAATGACCTGACGTTGACGCTGAGCGCGAGCAATATCAATAACTCGGGCAGCGCAACGATCACCGCCACGGCTACGGCAGTGGACGGCAATAGAAACGCCTTGCTGGGCATTCCCGTGCAGCTTTCGGTGACAGACCCCAGCGCCTTCCTCATCGCGCCCTCCAGCACTACAAATGCCAGTGGACAGGTGACGGGTACGGTCAACATCGGTCAGGATCGCTCGAATCGCACCATCACAGTCGTTGCGACAAGCGGCAACTTGACGCGCACCGCGGCGTTCCAGGTCATTGGGGCAAACTTCTCGCAAGCCAGCCCGGTGCCGGCCGTTGCGACGGTGGGCGCCGCCGGTACCGTCCAATACACGCTGTCTGACGTGAACAGCAATCCGATGCCGGGCGTGACTATCAATGTCAGCGGCAACGGCGTGACCAGTGCCACGGGGACGACGGACTTGAATGGCGCTTATACGTTCACTTACACCACCCCCAACGCCCCGGGAACCAATCTGACGATCAAGGCGGTAGCGGGCGGGCGCGAGTCTCTCGTGACGATTCCCATCGCAGGCGGCAGTACGACGGTGCCAGTGGCTGGCTCCACGCCTGTCGCGACGGCACTGAATCTGTCTGCCGATGTCGTCACGGTCAACACGTCCACCACCAACAACCAGGTGACCGTCAGTGCCATCTTCCGCGATGGCAGCAATGCACCCATCTCCAACGTTCGCGTGCTGTTCGCAGCAGCGGGCGACAACGGGACCGGCAAGATCGGCTCTGGGACAAACTCCGTTCTGTCGGATGCCTCGGGTACCGCCTCGACGACCTATGCCCCTGGCGCCGTCAGCAGCCCGACGAACGGCGTGACTATTCAAGCCTGCTGGAAAGTCAGCGACTTCGCGCCCGGCGCCACGGCTGGCAGTTGCGTGGCTGCGGGCGGCCAGTTGCTGACCACGACGCTGACCATCGTTTCGAATCCGGTGTCGATCTCGATCGGCACGGACAACACGGTCGGTGAGGGTGGCGCCGGTCTGACCTATGTGAAAAAGTACGTCGTGCTCGTTGTGGATTCAGCTGGCAATCCCAAGGCCGATGTTCAGATCACGCCGTCGTTGGATCTGGGTAGTTATTCGAAGGGGTTTTGGAAATACAACATCGCGAAGCGCCGCTGGGAGCTGACACCTCAAGGCGACTACGCGGCCGTCCTTGATGACGGTGTGTATATCGAGGGTGCACTCAACGCCATTTGCCCCAACGAGGATTTGAATCGGAACGGTGTCGTCGACGGCGGTGAAGACGTGAACGGCAACAAGCAGTTGGATCCCCGCAAGTCCGATGTCGCAATCACGCTGGTGGGCGCTACCAAGACGGATGCAAACGGCGTCGCTGTGCTTCAGCTCGAGTACCCGAAGAGTCTGGGTACCTGGGTCGACTACAAGATCACGGTCACTGCAGCGGGTGTCCTCAGCCCACCTGCTTACTACCCGATTGGTGTGCCGGTGTCCCTGCCGTCCAAGTCGTACTCCGCGCTTGTGGCTCAGGGTGTCGCTCAGGGCCAGACCTACGCGGCAAGCGTCGTTGACTACCTGTATACCTACACACAACTGCCGGTTTCTGCAGGAGACCTTACCAGCGAAACGCCGCCGCCGTTCGTGATCAGCCCTTATGGCACCAGCAGCAGCTGCGCCAGCCCGAAGTGAGGTGATTGCCCTCGTGGGCATGCCTGGCGGTGGCAAGTCCACCGTCGGCAAACAACTGGCACGCCAAATTGGCGTGCCTTTTGTCGATTCGGACCATGAAATCGAGCTGCGCATCGGCGGCAGCATCAAGCAGTTCTTCGAGCGCCATGGTGAGGACGCTTTTCGGGACCTTGAGACCGAGGTAATCGCCGAGCTGATCGCACGCCCTGGCGATCGCGTGCTGGCCACCGGCGGCGGTGCGGTGCTGAGGGAGCGCAATCGCGAGCTGCTGCATGGCGGCGCGACGGTGCTTTACCTGCGCTCCACGCCCGAGGACCTGTTCCGGCGTCTGCGCCACGACACCACGCGGCCGCTGCTGCAGGTGCGCGACCCGCTGGCCAAGCTGCGCGAACTCCACCAGCAGCGCGACCCGCTCTATCGCCGCTGCGCCCACTACGTGCTGGAGAGTGCACGGCCTTCGGTGCATGCACTCGTCAACATGGCGTTGATGCAGCTGGAACTGGCCGGCCTGCTCGATCCGACGCGCGTGGCTGCCACTGTTGGGGCCGAGCCGCTTGATGCGGGCTTGACCGGACGCAGAGGGCCGCCAGCGGGGGCGGCTCTTACACTTGGCCGCATGCCTGCCACCGATACCGTCCGCATCCGGCTTCCCGACGACCGCAATTACGAGATTCGCATCGGTTCGGGCCTGCTGGACGAGCCTGCCAGCTGGCAGCATCTGCCCAAGGCGGCAACCGCCGTCATCGTCAGCAACGAGACCGTGGCCCCGCTGTACGCCACTCGTCTGCGTGAACGCCTCCTGGCGGTCTACGGCCGGGTCGATGTCGTCGTGCTGCCGGACGGCGAACAGCACAAGGATTGGGACAGCCTGAATCGCATCTGCGACCACCTGCTTGGCCACGCGCTGGACCGCAAGACCGTGCTGTTCGCGCTGGGCGGCGGCGTCATCGGCGACATGACCGGTTTCGCGGCGGCCATCTACATGCGCGGCGTGCCCTTCGTGCAGGTGCCCACCACATTGCTGGCTCAGGTCGACTCGTCGGTCGGCGGCAAGACGGCGATCAACCATACGCTGGGCAAGAACATGCTCGGCGCCTTCTACCAGCCCGCGCGCGTCATCGCCGACCTGGACACCCTGGACAGTCTGCCGGACCGTGAACTGCGCGCTGGCCTGGCCGAGGTCATCAAGTATGGCCCGATCGCTGACGCCGGTTTCCTGTGCTGGATCGAGGACAACCTCGACGCGATGCTGGCGCGTGACAAGGCCGTGCTCGGCTATGCGGTGCGGCGCAGTTGCGAGATCAAGGCCGACGTGGTGGGCCAGGACGAGCGTGAGCAAGGCCTGCGCGCCATCCTGAACTTCGGCCACACCATCGGCCATGCCATCGAAGCCGGTCTCGGCTATGGCGCGTGGCTGCATGGCGAAGCCGTTGCCTGCGGCATGGTACTGGCGGCCGACCTGTCGCAGCGCATGGGGCTGATGCCGGCCGGCTTCGTCGAGCGCCTGCGCCGCCTGGTCGAGAGGGCAGGGCTGCCGGTGCAGCCGCCTCAGCTGGGCGCCGAACGCTATCTGTCGCTGATGCGGGTGGACAAGAAGGCGGAGGCGGGTGAGATCCGCTTCGTCCTCATCGAGACGATCGGCCGAGCCGGCCTGCACTCGGTGCCAGACATACATATCGTAGAAACACTGGCAGCGCACGGGGCGGCCTGAGATGTTCACGCCGCGCCCGGCCTACGCCGCCGACCCGGCGCGCAGCCGCGGCCGCCGCCTGCCCGAGCCGGCCGCACCCACGCGCAGCGAATTCCAGCGCGACCGCGACCGCATCATCCACAGCACGGCGTTTCGCCGCCTCGTCTACAAGACCCAGGTCTTCCTCAACCATGAGGGCGATCTGTTCCGCACGCGGCTGACGCATTCACTGGAGGTCGCCCAACTCGGCCGCTCCATCGCACGCAGCCTGGGCCTGGACGAAGACCTGGTCGAGGCCGTGGCTCTGGCGCATGATCTCGGCCACACGCCGTTCGGCCATGCGGGCCAGGACGTGCTGGACGAATGCATGCGCGCCCATGGCGGCTTCGAGCACAACCTGCAGTCACTGCGCGTCGTCGATCAACTGGAGCAGCGCTATCCGGATTTCGACGGCCTCAACCTGTGCTTCGAGACGCGTGAGGGCATCCTCAAGCACTGCTCGCGACGGCATGCCGAACTCATCGAGGCTGTCGAACCTGGCGGCATCGCTACCCGCTTTCTGCGTGGCGGCCAGCCCAGCCTGGAAGCCCAGCTCTGCAATCTCGCCGACGAAGTGGCCTACAACGCGCACGACGTGGACGATGGCGTGCGCTCGGGCCTGATCGAGCTGGAACAGCTGCTGGATGTCGAACTGGTGCGGGAGCACTGGCGAGCGTCGCTGGATGCGCACCCCGGCCTGGCCGGCAAGCGCCTGCTGTTCGAGACGATCCGCCGCATGCTGTCGGCCCAGGTCTACGACATCATCGACGCCACGCGTGCGGCGCTGGCTGACGCAGCGCCCGATGGTGTCGACGCCGTACGCCAGGCGGACAAACCGCTGCTGCGCTTCAGCCCAGACATGCGCACCAAGAGCACTGCGCTCAAGCGCTTCCTGTTCGGTAACCTCTACCGTCACCCGCAGGTGCAATCCACGCGTGGCCGCGCCGAGCAGGTGCTGCGCGACCTCTTCGCGGCTTATTCGACCGACGCGACGCAGATGCCGGCAGACTTCGCCGAGCGCGCTGATCGTGAACGAGCCTGCGCCGACTACATCGCCGGGATGACCGATCGGTTCGCTATCCGCGAGCATCAAAGGCTGACAGGCAAGACGCTCTTCTGATCCTATTTCACAAAATGGGGTCGGAGTCGATTATCCTGGTCGCTTCTACCGTGGCCGCTGGGCCGACAAGGACGCACCCATGGCCCGCCTACCCCGATTGATCCTGCCGGGTCAGCCCCACCATGTCATCCTGCGCGGCAACAATCGTCAGGCCATCTTCTTCAGTGACCACGACCGCGAGCACCTGCTGGTCGCATTGGCCGAGGTCGCGGTTCAGTATGGGGTGGCCGTTCATGCTTACGTGCTGATGGACAACCACCTTCACCTGCTGCTGACGCCGCCCGCTGTGGACGCTCTCAGTCGCATGATGCAAGCGCTCGGCCGCCGCTACGTGGCCTGGTTCAACACCCGTCATCAGCGCAGCGGCACGCTCTGGGAAGGGCGGTTCAGGGCGGGCTTGATCGAGGGCGAACGGCATCTGCTGGCCTGCATGCGCTACATCGAATTGAATCCAGTGCGTGCAGGACTGTGCCAAGACGCGGCGCAATGGCCCTGGTCCAGCGCCGCCCACCACCTTGGCCTGAAGCGCAGTGCGCTGGTCACGGAGCATGAACTGTATTGGTCACTGGGCAACACACCCTTCGAGCGCGAACATGCCTATCGCGAGTTGATGGACCAGGGTGTCACCCTGCAGGAGCAAGCGCAGTTCACTGAGGCTGTGTTGCGGGGGCGGCCAGTGGGCGGCGCGGCGTTCCTGAATGCGCTGGGCGACATCCACCCGAAAGTCGCACTCAAACGGCCGCGCGGACGGCCGCGCAAAACGCCACTGGCGTCGTCGGAAACCAAGCCAACCGGAGTGGCATGACTATGGCCCCATTTATTTAACTTCATCACATTGATGGAAAATTAATTGACTCTGACCCTAATTTAATCAGGTTGCCGCAAATGCTGCACTGCATTACGCTCCCGCCCTGTTGTGTTCCAGGAGGGCGCTATGAGCCACGCCGCGCAGATTCAAGCCGAGATCCAAGACCTAGCCGAGCACGGGCTCTACCGGCCGGGCAATGAGAAAGACGCCTGCGGCCTCGGGTTCGTGGCACACATCAAAGGCCACAAGGCGCACCACATCGTCCAGCAGGGCCTGAAGATCCTCGAGAACCTGGATCACCGCGGCGCGGTCGGTGCCGACAAGCTGATGGGCGACGGTGCCGGCATCCTGATCCAGATCCCGGACGAGTACTACCGCGCCGAGATGGCCAAGCAGGGCATCAACCTGCCGCCGCCCGGCGAATACGGCGTTGGCATGATCTTCCTGCCCAAGGAAGCCGCCTCGCGCCTGGCCTGCGAGCAGGAACTGGCCCGCGCCATCAAGGCCGAAGGCCAGGTGTTGATCGGCTGGCGCGATGTGCCGGTGGACCGTGAGATGCCCATGTCGCCCACCGTGCGCGAGAAGGAGCCGGTGATCCGCCAGATCTTCATCGGCCGCGGCCCGGACATCATCGTGCCCGACGCGCTGGAACGAAAGCTCTACGTCATCCGCAAGACGGCCTCCAGCGCCATCCAGGCGCTCAAGCTCACGCACAGCCGCGAGTACTACGTGCCGTCGATGAGCTGCCGCACCGTCATCTACAAGGGCCTGCTGCTGGCCGACCAGGTCGGCAAGTACTACCTCGACCTGGCCGACCCGCGCGTCGTCTCGGCCATCGCGCTGGTGCACCAGCGCTTCTCCACCAACACCTTCCCCGAATGGCCGCTGGCCCACCCCTACCGCATGGTCTGCCACAACGGCGAGATCAACACGGTCAAGGGCAACTTCAACTGGATGCGCGCCCGCGAAGGCGTCATGAAGTCGCCCGTCCTGGGCGACGACCTGAAGAAGCTCTACCCCATCAGCTTCGAGCACCAGTCCGACACGGCCACCTTCGACAATGCCATCGAGCTGCTGACCATGAGCGGTTACCCGCTCGCCCACGCGGCCATGATGATGATCCCGGAAGCCTGGGAGCAGCACGAAGGCATGGACGAGCGCCGCCGCGCCTTCTACGAGTACCACGCCGCCATGATGGAGCCGTGGGACGGCCCCGCCGCCATGGCCTTCACCGATGGCCGTCAGGTCTGCGCCGCGCTGGACCGCAACGGCCTGCGTCCGGCCCGCTACTGCATCACCGATGACGACCTCGTGGTCATGGCCTCAGAGTCCGGTGTGCTGCCCATCCCCGAAGCCAAGATCGTCAAGAAGTGGCGCCTTCAGCCCGGCAAGATGTTCCTCATCGACCTGGAGCAGGGCCGCATCGTCGACGACGAGGAACTGAAGAACCAGTTCGCCAATGCGCGCCCCTACCGCCAGTGGATCGAGAACGTGCGCGTCAAGCTGGACGACATCGCCGTGCCCGACACGGCCCGCCCCGGTTTCACGACGACGCTGCTGGACCGCCAGCAGGCCTTCGGCACCACGCAGGAGGACATCAAGTTCCTGCTTGCACCGATGGCCGCCAATGGCGAAGAGGGCATCGGCTCCATGGGCAACGACTCGCCGCTGGCGGTGCTGTCGGGCAAGAACAAGCCGCTCTACAACTACTTCAAGCAGCTCTTCGCCCAGGTCACGAACCCGCCGATCGACCCGATCCGCGAGAACATCGTGATGTCGCTGAACAGCTTCATCGGCCCCAAGCCGAACCTGCTGGACATCAACGCCATCAACCCGCCGATGCGCCTGGAAGTCAGCCAGCCCATCCTGGACTTCGACGACATGGCCCGCCTGCGCGGCATCGAGGCGCCCACCAACGGCAAGTTCAAGCCGAGTGAGCTGGACATCACCTACCCGCGCGACTGGGGCCGCGCCGGCGTGGAAGCGCAGCTCGCCTCGCTGTGCGCCTCGGCCGTGGACGCCATCAAGACCGGCCACAACATCCTCATCATCACGGACCGCCACCTGAGCCAGGACCGCATCGCCATTCCCGCGCTGCTGGCCCTGTCCGCCGTCCACCACCACCTGGTGCGTGAAGGCCTGCGCACGACGGCCGGCCTGGTCGTCGAGACCGGCACGGCCCGTGAGGTGCACCACTTCGCCGTGCTGGCCGGCTACGGCGCGGAGGCCGTCCACCCCTACCTGGCCCTAGAGAGCCTCGAGGCGATGAAGGACGAACTGCCGCCAAAGCTGACGGCAGAGCAGGCTCGCTACAACTACATCAAGGCGGTGGGCAAGGGCCTGTCCAAGATCATGTCCAAGATGGGCATCTCGACCTACATGTCCTACTGCGGCGCGCAGATCTTCGAGGCCATCGGCCTGAAGGCGGACTTCGTCGAAAAGTACTTCCGCGGCACCGCCACGCAGGTGGGCGGCATCGGCGTGTTCGAGGTGGCCGAGGAAGCCATCCGCATGCACGAGGCCGCCTTCGGCGACGACCCGCTGCTGGACAGCATGCTGGAGACGGGTGGCGAGTACGCCTGGCGCGTCCGCGGCGAAGAGCATATGTGGACGCCCGACGCCATCGCCAAGCTGCAGCACGCGGCGCGCGCCGGCAAGTTCGAGACGTACAAGGAATACGCCCAGCTCATCAACGACCAGAGCAAGCGCCACATGACGCTGCGCGGCCTGTTCGAGTTCAAGTTCGACCCCGCCAAGGCCGTGCCGCTGGAGGAGGTCGAGTCGGCCGCCGACATCGTCAAGCGCTTCGCCACCGGCGCGATGTCGCTGGGTTCCATCTCCACCGAGGCGCATGCCACGTTGGCTGTCGCCATGAACCGCATCGGCGGCAAGAGCAACACAGGTGAGGGCGGCGAAGACCCGGCGCGCTACCGCAACGAGCTCAAGGGCATCAAGATCACCGATGGCACCAAGATCAGCGACGTCATCGACGGCAAGGTCATCGCCGTCGACTACGCGCTGAAGGAAAACGACAGCCTGCGCTCCAAGATCAAGCAGGTGGCCTCCGGCCGCTTTGGCGTCACGACCGAGTACCTGGTCAGTGCCGACCAGATCCAGATCAAGATGGCCCAGGGCGCCAAGCCCGGCGAGGGCGGCCAGCTGCCCGGCGGCAAGGTGTCCGAGTACATCGGCATGCTGCGCCACTCGGTGCCCGGCGTCGGCCTCATCAGCCCGCCGCCCCACCACGACATCTACTCCATCGAGGACCTGGCCCAGCTCATCCACGACCTGAAGAACGTCAACCCCAAGGCGGACGTGTCGGTCAAGCTGGTGTCCGAAGTCGGCGTGGGCACGGTCGCCACCGGCGTGGCCAAGTGCAAGGCCGACCACATCGTCATCGCCGGCCACGACGGCGGCACCGGTGCTTCGCCCTGGTCGTCCATCAAGCACTGCGGCACGCCGTGGGAGCTGGGCCTGGCCGAGGCGCAGCAGACGCTGGTGCTGAACCGCCTGCGCGGCCGCGTGCGCGTGCAGGCCGACGGCCAGATGAAGACCGGCCGCGACGTCGTCATCGGCGCGCTGCTGGGCGCAGACGAGTTCGGCTTTGCCACCGCGCCGCTGGTGGCCGAGGGCTGCATCATGATGCGCAAGTGCCACCTCAACACCTGCCCGGTGGGTGTGGCGACTCAGGACCCGGTGCTGCGCAAGAAGTTCACCGGCCGCCCCGAGCACGTCGTCAACTACTTCTTCTTTGTCGCCGAGGAAGCGCGCCAGATCATGGCCCAGCTGGGCGTGCGCAAGTTCGACGAACTGATCGGTCGCAGTGACTGGCTGGACACCAAGAAGGCCATCTCGCACTGGAAGGCCAAGGGCCTGGACTTCGCCCGCATCTTCTACCGCCCCGGTTTCGACAAGGTGCCTGCCGACGTGGCCCGCATCCACAACGATGTGCAGGATCACGGCCTGGAGCGCGCGCTCGACGTCAAGCTGATCGAGAAGTGCCTGCCCGCCTTCGAGAAGGGCGAGAAGGTGCAGTTCATGCAGGAAGTCAGCAACGTGCGCCGCTCGGTCGGTGCGCGCCTGTCCGGGGAGCTGATCCGCCGCAAGCCCGAGGGCCTGCCCGACCACACCATCTTCATCCAGATGGAAGGCACCGGCGGCCAGAGCTTCGGCGCCTTCCTCGCGCACGGCATCACCTTCTACCTGATCGGTGACGCCAACGACTACACCGGCAAGGGCATGTCCGGCGGCCGCATCGTCGTGCGCCCCAGCATCGACTTCCGCGGCGACGCGACCAAGAACATCATCGTCGGCAACACCGCGCTGTATGGCGCGACGCGCGGCGAGGCTTTCTTTCGCGGTGTGGCGGGCGAGCGTTTCGCGGTGCGCCTGTCGGGCGCCACGGCCGTTGTCGAAGGCACGGGCGACCATGGCTGCGAGTACATGACCGGCGGCACCGTCGCCGTGCTCGGCAAGACCGGCCGCAACTTCGCCGCCGGCATGAGCGGTGGCATCGCCTACGTCTATGACGAGGATGGCCACTTCGCCAAGCGCTGCAACACCAGCATGGTGTCGCTGGAGAAGCTCGCGACGGCGCAGGAGCAGGAGGCCAGCGTGGACAAGGCCATCTGGCACCGCACCAAGGGTGTCGACGGCGTGGACCGCGAGGCGCAGACCGACGAGGCCATCCTGAAGAAGCTGCTGGAAGACCACCACCGCTGGACCGGCAGCCAGCGCGCCCGCGACATCCTCGACCACTGGGCCGAGTCGCGCACCAAGTTCGTCAAGGTGTTCCCGAACGAATACCGCCGTGCCCTGGGCGAGCTCAACGCCGCCCGGGAAGCCGCACAAACCATCGCTCAGGCCAAGGCGCCTGAAGCCGTCACCGCCAAGGCCTGAGGAGAGGGAGCATGGGAAAAGTCACCGGCTTCATGGAGTACGAGCGTCTGGAAGAGGGCTACGAGCCCGTCCCCGCCCGCGTCAAGAACTACAAGGAATTCGTCATCGGCCTGAACGTCGATCAGGCCAAGCAGCAGGGCGCGCGCTGCATGGACTGCGGCACGCCGTTCTGCAACAGCGGCTGCCCGGTCAACAACATCATTCCGGACTTCAATGACCTGGTCTACAAGGGCCGCCCGGAAGACTGGAAGAACGCGATCGTCGTTCTGCACAGCACCAACAACTTCCCCGAGTTCACCGGCCGCATCTGCCCCGCGCCCTGCGAGGCGGCCTGCACGCTGAACGTCAATGACGACGCGGTGGGCATCAAGTCCATCGAGCACGCCATCATCGACCGCGCCTGGGCCGAGGGCTGGGTACACCCGCAGCCGCCCAAGGTGAAGACGGGCAAGAAGATCGCCATCGTCGGCGCCGGCCCGGCCGGCCTGGCCGCGGCCCAGCAGCTGGCCCGTGTCGGCCACAGCGTCACGGTCTTCGAGAAGAACGACCGCGTCGGCGGCCTGCTGCGCTACGGCATCCCGGACTTCAAGATGGAGAAGTCCCACATCGACCGCCGCGTCGAGCAGATGAAGGCCGAGGGCGTCGAATTCCGCACCGGCGTGCTGATCGGTGCGCTGCCCGAGGGCAGCAAGGTCACCAACTGGGCCAAGGAAACCATCAGCGCCGACGAGCTGAAGGCGCAGTTCGACGCCATCGTGCTGACCGGCGGCGCCGAGCAGTCGCGTGACCTGCCCGTGCCCGGCCGGGAGCTGTCTGGCGTGCACTTCGCGATGGAATTCCTGCCGCAGCAGAACAAGGTCAACGCCGGCGACAAGCTGAAGAACCAGATCCGCGCGGACGGCAAGCATGTCATCGTCATTGGCGGCGGCGACACCGGCAGCGACTGCGTCGGCACCAGCAACCGCCACGGCGCCAAGAGCGTCACCCAGTTCGAGCTGCTGCCCCAGCCGCCCGAAGTGGAAGACCGCCCGCTGACCTGGCCTTACTGGCCGATCAAGCTGCGCACCTCGTCCAGCCACGAAGAGGGTTGCGAGCGCGAGTTCGCCATCGCCACCAAGGAGTTCATCGGCGAGAAGGGGAAGCTGACTGGCGTCAAGACGGTGCGCCTGCAATGGCACGGCGGCAAGATGACCGAGGTCGAAGGCAGCGAGCAGGTCCTGAAGGCCGACATGGCCTTCCTGGCCATGGGTTTCGTGTCGCCGGTCGCGACCATCCTGGAAGCCTTCGGCGTCGACAAGGATGCGCGCGGCAACGGCAAGGCGGCGACCGAAGGTGCGAACGCCTACAAGACCAATGTCGACAAGGTCTTCGCTGCCGGCGACATGCGCCGCGGCCAGAGCCTGGTGGTGTGGGCCATCCGCGAGGGCCGCCAGGCCGCGCGGGCGGTGGATGAATACCTGATGGGCGCGACGACGCTGCCGCGCTGACAGCACCCCGGCACTCCACATGCAACAAGGCCGCCCGAGGGCGGCCTTGTCTGTGTTGCAGAGTTCAGTTATTGACCTGGATTTCGCGCCAGTTCAGGCGTTGCAAGCCGAGGTTGGCCGGCTTGCGCGTGTCGACCTTTTCAACCGGCTGACAGTTGTTGCCTGTGCAGTTGTCCTTGCCTGCGAGCAGCACGGACTTGCCGACACCGTTGATGTTGACGCTGTAGAAGGTCAAATCGATGACGACGCCATCCGTCTTGCTGACGTAGCAGTTCGAACCACCGCCGGTGAGGCCGCAGTAGCCCGAACCGAGGTCGATCGCATAGATGCGGCTGGTGCCGTTGGGCGCGCAGGCGTCGGTAGAGCTCGGGGATGTGGCCGCGAATGCGACGGTGCCATAGAAAGAGGTGGGGTCAGACAGCACTCTCCAGCCCGGCCCCCCGGCTGAAACACCGAGATCCACATACCAGCCGAGCTGGGTGGTCAGATTCAGCGTGATCTTGGCGTTCAGATCGGTCAGCTGCAGCATGTTGGCCACTGTCAGCGGGAAGGTGATACCCGCCGGCAGCGTCGAGGTTTGTCCCGTGACGGTGCCATCCACGTCGAAAGCCGCGTTCGAGCCATCGATGATCGCAAAGAAGCGTTGCGCCTGAGTGTTGTTCAGGTCGGTGGCATCCAGCAGCCGACCAGTACCCACGGTGATGTAGCGGCGGTTGGTGCCGGGCTGCACGACGGGAAGGGGCTTGCTCGTGATGGGCAGGGCGCTGCCATTGGACCCCACCAAACTGGCAAACTTGACGGGGGCGGGATAGGCGGTAGTGCCGGTGACATCAACGCGCCAGACGTTGCCCATCAGATCGCCGCCGTAGATCGCGTCGGCGTAGCCATCAGTCAGGTCCAGCACGAAGGCGTTGATGTGGGCCATGCCTGCCTGATTGCTTGCAGAGCAGGCGGCGCAGTAGTTGTTGCCAGCAGTGGGCACGCTGGTGGTGGCAGCCACCTTCTGCAGCAACGCACCCGTGCGCGGGTCGATGAAGAAGAAGTAGGCGTGGCCATCGGTGTTGTTGTAGCCCGAGCCCACCACGACGGTCCAACCCCAGCGGCGCGTCTTGACGACCACCGGCTGACCGTAGACATAGCCCAGGTCGGCATCCGTGAACTCCCACAGCACCTTTTGAGCCGCGATCGCCTCGGTCGTGACCGAAGCGGGGTCGGTGATGTCGAGCGCGTACAGCGCCTTGCCACCCTTGCCCAGCCCGCCGACGAGGATGGTGCGCCAGTTCGTGGCGCCGACGACGCCGCCGGTGCGGCCGAGGTCGACGTCGATGGTCAACGGCGTGGCGTCCACCATGAAGTGGTGGAGGAAGGTCGGATTGCCGATGGACGCCAGGCCGTCGGTACTGCCGGTGCCGCTCGGGCCGCTGAACAGGGCGCTGGGAAAGTAGGCCCAGATCTCCTTGCCCGGCGTGCTCGGATTGGTGTTGGGGAAGGTGCTCGTGGTCAGGCTGCCGTCCACGGCGTGAACCATGCCGTCGTTGGACGCGACGTAGACCATGGGCGGTCGAGCAGCGTAGGTGGTCTTGAAGGTGTCGTAGCCGGGGTTGTTGGCGGCGGAGTAGGGCGCTGCCGGTGCAGCGACGGGGCGGGCCTTCGCATTGACGATGTCGCCCAGCAGCTTGGCACGGTCCCGGTAGGCGTGCGTCGAGCCGGCCGCCGCGGACGACACCTCGTTGGTGCGATCACCGCGCAGGTAGTTCAGGTAATTGGCTGAATCGTTGCCGGAGACATAGGACGTGTCGAGGGCCGTCAACTGGGTGGCGGAAATGCCACTGGTGCCACCACCGCTGCGGAAGGGCACGCCGGCGCTCCCGTTGTAAGTGACGATCCTTCGCGCGGTGTTCCAGCCCGTGCCGGCGGCCTGCGTGTCCAGCAGGGTGGCGAAGGTCCACTGGCTTTGCAGGCTCGGCTCGCCCGTCGTCGCGTTGAAGGTGGTCAGGCTGGCTTCAAGCTCGCCCGTCCAGCTCTTCGCATCGAACTTGGTGGAGTAGGAGGCAACGCCGAGCGCCGAGACTTGGGGCAGGGCTGTCGAGAATGATGTCGAATAGGCAGAGAGCTGGGAAGCGATGCTGGAGAAGGTCTTGTTCAGGCCTGCCACCATCTGATCGGCCTGCGCGGCCGTGTAGTAGTTGTCGGGACGCGGCGAGCCATCCGGCAGGGTGTCGGTGGTCGTGGTCCACCAGGTCTTCGTCGACGCGTTGCTGGCGAACTGGGAGGCCGTCGCCGTGGCGTCCGTATAGTTGCTGGGTGGCTTGAATCCGCCGTATTTGGCAGCCAGGTAGAACTGGTTGTTGGACTTGAAGGCCTGGTATTCCAGAACGTCCAGCCAGTAGGTCTGGATGGTCTGGACGCCGCTCTTGTCGGTGCGGATGTCGTTGATGTTGGACCAGTAGGCCAGGCCGGCCATCAGCGCGCCGTTGTTGGTGCAGCAACCGCCGTAGCCCTGGACGGACGCAAGCGAATTGCCCAGGCCCTGCAGCACGCCGACCCGGTTGGTCCAGTCCGTGGCGTTGACGCCCGTATCGTTGCTGACTTCGGCAGGTTTGGACGGCTCGGACGAGCCCGTTGCCCCCGGCAGGTTGCGGTCTGCATGGGCATTGACGTCGCCGATGCCGAGGATGAAGTTGCGCTGGCAGGAATACAGAACGGGATCATCCCAGGTGGTGATGACCGGGAAGCCGTCGGCATAGGTCGACTTGGTTGCTGCATTGCCAGACATTGACGTCCAGGCGGGCACATTGCCCAGGTTGCGGTAGTACCGCTGCGCGGCGTAGTACAGCTCGCCAACGGGGTCGTACGTCTTGTAGGTACTGGGTGTCGAGATCTCGCCAAACTTGTTGAGGTAGTTCATCACCCCGCTGTTGCTGATCGAGATATTGAACTCGCTGTTCGTGGCGGCGGCATCCGTCGCATTGGGATCCGTGACCATGACGCCAGTCGTTGCATCCCACTCGGGGCCGTCCCCGTTGGCGACAGGGATGCCACCCGGCACCGGTTTCATCGGGCCGATGAACTTCTGCTTTGCACGCAGCACGCCGCCATCTCGACCGAGAGTGCTGTCGTTGAGGTAGCCGAATGCGCTGTAGCGAATCTTGTCCGAATACTTCTGCATCAGCCCGGTCGGCTTGTAGGAGCTGGCGCCGTACAGCGTGCAGTTCGCCTCGAGGCCTCCGGCAGACACGGAAGAGTCACAGACCTTCACGCGGATGAAGACCTCGTAGAGCGTGCCATGCGCGTAGGCCGCGCTGGGGTTGTAGTGCGTGGCCGCATTGCCGTAGTTGGGGGACGGAACGCCGGAGGTCGCCGTCATGAAACGCATTTTGTTGCCGAGGGACCAGATCCGCGTCGCGATGCCGGTGGCGGTGGAAAACGGCGTGGCGCCACCCACGGTGGCATTGGTAGAGACGCTGCTGTCAGGGAAGTTGCTGGTGCTGCCCTGGTTGCTGGCCCAGCCCTTTTCCAGCACGGTCAGCGTCGAGGTATCGAGGACGCGATAGCCACCCGTCAATGCCCACCGGAATGGATCGATGGTCTGCATCGACGCCCAGTTCAGGTAGTTGCCGCTCCATTTGCCCGAGCAGGTTCGATTGGTAGCCGCGCCGTCCGGATAAAAGTAGTTGTCCGTGCTGGTGCCGTTCGTGTATCGGTAGGCGTAGCACTTGGCTGGGTCGAAGTAGCCAATGTAGGTACTGGCCGATGAGTAGGTGCGCGAGGGATGGGCCACACTGATGGCCGTCGGATACTCCACCGACAGCGCCAGTGCGAGGTTGCCCGGCACGTTGACGGACGTGAACACCGGTTGGTCCGACAGCGCGACCTGGGCAGACGACGTCACGGCAAGTGTCGCGAGGCTGGCTGACAGCGCCAGACCGCGCACGAAGACAACAAGGCGGACTGCATTCATGGAAAACCTCAAAGCGCCCTGAGCGGGCTCAGTTGGTGGTGAAGGTGGACTGGAAGAAGGACAGCGTGTTGCGCGGCCCCTTCACTCGCAGCGTGATGCGGTAAATGGGCTGTTCAGGAACTGCGGACGGGTTCGCGTTGTTGGCGGCGCCGCTGTTGGTCTGCGAGTTGATCCATTCACTGGAGCCACCCCCGAAGACCGTCTGGTTGGCCATCGTGCAGGTGCTGCTGCTGCAGCCGCCCGTGGCCGTGGCCATGCGGTCGATCACATAGCGGACCGTGACACCCATGTCGGCAACGGTGATGTCATTGCTGGCGACCCCGACGGTGGTGAAGGTGGTGTCCGACAGCAAGGCATTCGGAATGCCCTGGGCATTGGTGGCCAGCAGCGTGGCGCTGTAGTTGGCGCTCGTCAGATTGGTGTTGCGAGTCGTCACGACGGCCAGCGGTCCTGTGCGAACCGCGTCCATCGCAATTTGCAGCGCGCGCTCACCCTGATTCGTCAGGTCGCGCTTGAAGCCGATATTGCCGATCGTGAACTGGCTGGAATTGATGGAGCGTGAGATGGCCACCGCACCGATCAGCAGGATGACCAGGGTGATGAGGGCAAAGATCAGCGCGATGCCGTGCTGGTTGTGCTTTGGCGACCGGAGGTGGGTGTGGATGCGCTTCATCACGGCGGCTCAGCGGGAATAGCGGACATTGCGCAGCGGTACCGTGAACTCCACGACGCGGTAGCGCTGGTTCGCAGTACCGGTGGGTACGGTATAGGTGTAGGTGGCGCCGGCGCCAAGGTCGCTGAACATCGTCAGCGTGTCCGGCGTCACATCGGATTTTTCGACCAGCTCGCTGCGCAGGATGAGGCCGACGCGAACGGCGTAGATGGACTGTAGATTTGTCTGGGCGACCGCGGTGCCTGACGTCAGCTCCGCGGCGGTGTAGCCCGCAGCGCTCGGTGCAATCCACGCCGTAACTTGTTCCAGTCCTGCGCGCACGGTATCGACGCCATACAGCACCCGCATGTCGACGACACCCTCGACCAGAGCCTCGGCGTTGCTTGAACTCAATTTCAGCAGATCGTAGGAAAACAGCGTTGCGTTGTCACCAACGCCGAACAGCATGAATCGCGGTGGATTGCCGTTGACATTGCCCAGCAGTGACACAAAGGCGTTGCCGTTTGAGAAGCCAGTCAGTGCCAAACCATTGATGGTGTTGGCGGCGTAGGCCCCTCCGAAGGTCAGCGTCTGGGCGGCGCCGCCGGCGAAGCCGTTGCTCACCTGCTGCACCATGCAACCCACGCCCGCCTGGGACAGCAGCACCAGATCGCCTCCGCGGATGCCCAGTGTGTTGGCCAGCTTCAACTGGCCAGCGGCAGTGGACCTGGGCGAAACCGGCAGGGCCGACTCGCTCAATGCGGAGTTGCCCGTTGCCACGGCGATCACGTCAGATCCGTTGGCGCCGGCGCCGGCGTGAATGATCAACGGCGCCAGCACATAGGTTTGCGGCACAGTGGCGAAGGGCGCCGGAAACGCGGCTGTTGCGGGCAGGAGTTGGGCGCCATTCAGCGACACATTCAGGTCGCAGCCGTAGTTCGCCGAAGAAGCTTGGCTGAAACCCGCGCCGGCGCTGCGCAGTTCGCGATCCAGCAGAAAGGCCGCATAGGCGGTGTTGCTCGTCAGGTCATTGCCCGAAGTCACGCCGCGCCGCAGCGATTCCTGCCTGACCACCATCATCGAAATGGCCAGCGTCAGCACCAGGCCGATGGCGAGCGTCACCATCAATTCGATCAGGGAGAAGCCGCCGCAGGCGGTTGAAGGTGCGCGCCTCATTGCGGAATCACCACATCCGTGCTGTAGGTGTGCGTGTCGTTCGCGGCACCGGTCGATTGCACCGGTAGCCAGGTCACCGTGATGCGCGCGGTCGTCGCGTTCGCCGCAGTCACCGTGCCCACGCCGTTAGGGACGCCGCCATTGGTAGGGTCCGAGGCACGTGCCGCCCAGGCAGCGACCACCGCTGCGGGTACGTTGACGGAATTGAGGTTGAGCATCTGCGCCGCCATCTCACTGGCCAGCATTGCTGCGCGCTGCGAATCTTCGCTGCTGACGGAAACCTGCAGCGCGCGGGCTTGCAGCGTGATCAGTCCCAGCAGCCCGAAAGAGATGATCAGGATGCCGACAAGGACCTCGATCAGCGAGAAACCACGGCTGGCACGGCGGGAGGGGGTCATCATGGGCATCCTTCCGGCGCTGTCGAGGCCTTGTCCCGATCACACATGCGAATGGAGCCGGCCAAGCTGACCGTCACCCGCAGCCGGCGGTTTTCGGCATTGGAGGTCGCCGACGTGATGTCGTAGCTGGCCGCTGCCGCCGTGCAGTCGACGCCAACGCCGGCCGGATCGCTCACGGTGGCCTGGCGGCCATCGCCGCCGAAGCACAGCGCCGTTTTGTTGGAGGTCAGGTTGACGCCAGATGACACGTCGGTCAGCACGCCGCACTGCACGGCTTCGGCTGCATCACCGGTCAGCAAGGCGTTGGGCACGGTGCGGGCCTGCCAATAGCTGCCTCCGGCAGCGGCCGTCGCCGCGGGATCGCAAGTCTTGCTGTTCGTCAGGAAGAACACGACTGTATGCGTGCGTCGCTGCGCCTCGCCCTGGGCCAGTCGCATGCCAGACTGCAGAGCGTCCGCGACCGTACGCACCCGCGAATTGCGGATCCAAGTCATGAAATTGGGCATGGCGACAGCGGTCAAGATGGCCAGGACGCTGACGGCCACCAGCAATTCAATGAGGCTGAAGCCTGAGCCACGGCGTATCAGCACGGGTCGCCCTTCTTCATGATCCACTTGCTGGTGCAGGTACTGCCCCAGCTGCTGGGAACAGCCGTTGTCGCTCGCACGTCCTGATGGTTGATCGTGAACGTGAAGCCCGAGGACGGGCCACTGCCCTCGGCCTGCAAGGTGAACCGAGTGGCATCCAGCGTGCCGGTGCAACTGACCAAGAAGTTCCCGAAGGTACGTGCTGAGGCCGTGGCGTTATTGCAGGGCGAGACGAAGGTCCCGACATTCGCGTAGGTGCGATTGTCCTGGTAGTAGCGCTCCATCTGCGCGCGCATCGTCGTCAGGCCGGAACTTGCATCAGACAGCCGACTGCGCGCCACATAGTCCCTGTATTGCGGGATGGCAACCGCTGCAAGGATGCCGATGATGGTCACCGCGATCATCAACTCGATGAGCGTGAAGCCGCGGGCTGCGGTGGAGCGGAGTCGATGGCGCATGGTGATGCTTTGCATGTCGGTGGAAGCTATTTTGGTAGCGAGGGGCGCCAGCGCGATACCGCTTGTCGCGAAGCAACGAACGCTGGTCGCAGCCGCGCGCCGATTCGTGAACTGGCGCACGTTTGGCGCGGTCGTGACAGTTGTTCAGAGGGTTGACGAAGGCATGCGGACGCTACAGCGCGGTGTCCTGGCTCCGCTCTTTATCGGCACGCCGGCAGGTCTGCCAAGGGTGAACCCCGTGGTTCTCGGTGTTTCCCCTATCATGGCGCCCTTTCTCCCGCCCCCGGCTTGCAGCCCGCCTGCGTGAAACCCTTGGCAATCGCACCTCTGATTGAACTGCGCAACGTCAGCGTCGGCTACGGCGACCGCGTGGTGCTGGACGGCGTCAACCTGAAGCTGGAACGCGGCAAGGTGCTGGCGCTGATCGGCACTTCGGGTGGCGGCAAGACCACCGTGCTGCGCCTGCTCGGCCGCCAGCTCAGGCCCATGAGCGGCCATGTGTTGTTCGACGGCCAGGACCTGGCGCCGCTGGACCTGGACGGCCTGTATGCCGTGCGCCGGCGCATGGGCATGCTGTTTCAGTTTGGCGCGCTGTTCACCGACCTCAGCGTCTTCGAGAACGTGGCCTTCCCGCTGCGCGAGCACACCGATCTGCCCGAGGCCATGATCCGCGACCTGGTGCTGATGAAACTCAATGCGGTGGGCCTGCGCGGCGCGCGCGACCTGCTGCCCAGTGAAGTCTCCGGCGGCATGGCGAGGCGCGTGGCCCTGGCCCGCGCAATCGCGCTGGACCCGGACCTGGTGCTGTACGACGAGCCCTTCGCCGGCCTGGACCCGATCTCGCTGGGCGTGGCCGCCCGGTTGATCCGCGACCTGAACGACGCCCTCGGCCTGACCAGCATCATCGTCTCGCACGACCTGCACGAGACCTTCGAGATCGCCGACGAGGTGGCGATGGTGGCCAATGGCCGCATCGTCGCCCAGGGCACGCCGGACGAGCTGCGCCACAGCGATGACCCGCTGGTGCGTCAGTTCGTGGGTGCCGAGCCTGACGGGCCGGTGCGCTTTCACCAGCCTGCCGTGCCGGTGGCCGAGGATTTCGGGGTGGCGTCATGATGGCACTGGCCGCCAACGTGGGCTTGAGCGTGCGCATGCTGCTCGCCGATCTGGGTGCTGCCGCGCGCCTGTTCGCCGCGCTGCTCGCCTGTTCGCCGCGTGCGCTGATGCGTTTCGTGCTCGTGCGCGAGCAGCTCTTCTATCTGGGCAATCGCTCGCTGCTCATCATCGGCGTGTCGGGCCTGTTCGTTGGCTCCGTGCTGGCCCTGCAGGGCGACTATGCGCTGCAGCGCTACGGCTCGCGCGAGGCGGTGGGCCTGCTGACTGCGCTGAGCCTGGTGCGAGAACTGGGCCCGGTGGTCACGGCGCTGCTGTTTGCGGGCCGCGCCGGGACGTCGCTGACCGCCGAGATCGGCTTGATGAAGGCCGGCGAGCAGCTCACCGCGATGGAGATGATGGCCGTGGACCCGGTACAGCGCGTGCTGGCGCCGCGCTTTTGGGGCGGGCTGATCGCGATGCCCTTGCTGGCCGCGGTCTTCTCGGCTGTTGGCATCATGGGCGGTTGGTTGGTCGACGTGCCGCTGCTGGGCATAGACCCCGGTGCCTTCTGGTCGCAGATGCAAGGCGGCGTGGACGTGTTCAAGGACGTCGGCAACGGCGTCATCAAGAGCCTGGTGTTCGGCGTGACGGTCACCTTCATCGCGCTGCTTCAGGGCTATGGTTGCCGGCCCACGCCAGAGGGCGTGTCGGCAGCGACCACGCGGACCGTCGTGCTGTCGTCGCTGGCCGTTCTGGCCCTGGACTTCACGCTGACCGCCATGATGTTTTCGATTTAGGGAGAAGGAAGGATGCAATCCTCTCGATATGACGCCTGGGTGGGCCTGTTCGTGTTGATCGGCGGCGCGGCGCTGCTGTTCCTCGCGCTCAAGGCTGGCAATCTGCTGAGCCTCAATTTCGATGCCACCTACCAGGTGTCGGCGCGTTTTGACAACATCGGTGGCCTGAAGCCCAACGCGGCGGTCAAGAGCGCCGGCGTCGTCGTGGGCCGCGTCGAGTCGATCGTCTTCGACGACAAGACCTTCCAGGCCAAGGTGCTGCTCAATATGTACAAGAACACGCAGTTCCCCAAGGACAGTTCGGCCAAGATCCTGACCTCGGGCCTGCTGGGCGAGCAGTACATCGGCCTCGAGCCGGGTGCGGATGAGAAGAACCTCGCCAGCGGCGACATCATCCGGCAGACGCAGAGCGCCGTGGTGCTGGAAAACCTCATTGGCCAGTTCATCAACAGCAAGGCGTCGGACATGGGCAGCGCCGCAGCGGCAGTACCAGCCTCGGGGAGCAAGCCGTGAACCGTATCGTCCGCATGCTGGCCCTGTTTGTGCTGGCCCTGAGCCTGGCGGGTTGCCAGACCGTCAAGGGTGTCGGCACGCGCATCGAGCGGGCCGTCGACAAGGTCATGGGCTCCAAGGGCCAGCGACTGGACCCCTGGGAATCCTGGAACCGCAAGGTGTTCGCCTTCAACGAGAAGCTGGACGAGAACGTGCTCAAGCCCGTTGCGACGGCCTATTCCGAGCTCGTGCCTGCGCCCATCCGCACCGGCATCGACAACTTCTTCGGCAACATCGGCGATGCCTGGTCGGCGGTGAATCTCTTCCTGCAGGGGCGTTTCAAGGCCGGTGTTGAACAGGGCATGCGCTTTGCCGTCAACTCCACGCTAGGCCTGGCCGGCGTGCTGGATATCGCGACCGAGGCGGGCCTCGAGAAGAACAGCCAGGATTTCGGCAAGACGCTGGGCAAATGGGGCATGGGTACCGGGGCCTATATCGTCTGGCCGCTGTTCGGCCCGTCCTCGGTGCGTGATTCGCTGGCCCTGCCGGTGGACTGGCAGGCGTCGCCTGCGGTGGTGTTCGACGATGGCCGCAAGCAGGTGGCCATCACGGCGCTCAACCTGGTCAACACCCGCGCCAACTTCCTGCGCGCCGGCGAAATGCTGGAAGGCATCGCGCTGGACAAATACACCTTTTACCGCGATGCCTATCTGCAGCGCCGCGGCAGCTTCGATGATGACGACGAGATCGAGCTGCTCGTGCCGGGCAATGGGGCTTCGGCGCCCGCTGCTGTGGCTTCGGCGCCCGAGCCGGCGGCGTCCGAACCCATGGCGAACGTGAAGAAGCCTGCCGAGGCGGCCTCAGCGGCGTCGCGGTGAACCCATACGCGAACGGTTACGTACCGGTAGCCAACCAAAATCCGGACTGGCGCGTTGAGCGCCCGTCCCGTTCAGAGAAAGCGAAACCATGACTGTGCTGAATTCCCTGCGCCGCCGCCTGCTCACCGTGGCCACCCTGGCGACGTTGAGCCTTGGCCTCGTGCACGGCGCCCATGCGGCCGATGGCGGCACGCCGGACCAACTGATCCGCCAGCTGTCGCTGGAAACCATTGAAGCCGTCAAGGCCGACAAGGACATCCAGGCCGGCAATGTCAACAAGATCATCGCCTTGGTCGATGCCAAGGTGATGCCTCACGTCAACTTCCAGCGCATGACGGCATCGGCCGTCGGCCGCTTCTGGCGCCAGGCCACGCCGGAGCAGCAGAACAAGCTGCAGGCCGAGTTCAAGACCCTGCTCGTGCGCACCTATGCCGGCGCGCTGACACAGGTGAAGGACCAGACCATCGGCCTGAAGCCGCTGCGTGCCCAGCCGAGCGACACCGAAGTCGTGGTGCGCACCGAGATCCGCGGCAAGGGCGACGCCATCCAGCTCGACTACCGCCTGGAGAAGGCCGGCGCCGAATGGAAGATCTATGACGTCAACGTGCTGGGCATCTGGCTGGCGGACCAGTACCGCAACAGCTTCGCCCAGGAGATTGGCGCCAACGGCATCGATGGCCTGATCAAGAGCCTGGCGGACAAGAACGCCAAGGCCGGCGCTCCCGTCGCCAAGGGCTGATCTTGAGCGGCCTGAAGCTGCCCGCGCGGCTGCGCATGGACGGCGCCCGCGCCGCCTGGGCGCAGATGTCGC
This sequence comes from Pelomonas sp. Root1217, assembly GCF_001425705.1. Lineage (GTDB taxonomy): Bacteria > Pseudomonadota > Gammaproteobacteria > Burkholderiales > Burkholderiaceae_C > Pelomonas. Next base: position 1,508,991 of record NZ_LMDC01000001.1, read on the forward strand.
CCGCCCTGCGCGCCGAGGCCGCTCAGGTGCTGGCGGCGGCTGGCCACGAGGTCAGGCTGTCGGCCGCCGAGCTGACGGATTTCGATTCCGCGGCGTTGAGCGTGTTGCTGTCGGCCGGGCGCCAATGCACCGAGCAGGGCGCAACGCTGAAGCTGGACGACGCGCCCGACAAGCTGCGCGAGCTGGCCCGCGTCTACGGCGTGGCCGAACTGCTTTGGCCGCCTGCCGCGGCCGTCTGATCAGCCCGCGTAACGTTTCGCGCGCAGGTTCTTCTTGATCTCCTGCAGCATGGGCCGCAGGTGCTGGCCCAGCTTCAGCGCCACGCCCGTGGTCAGGATGTCTACTGCGATGAGGTGCAGCAGTCGTGACACCATGGGGCTGTAGCGGTCGAAATCCTCGGGGTGGTCCACCGCCAGCAGGATCTGGCTGGGGCCCAGGGCCAGTTGCGCCAACGGTGAGGCGCTGGCCGTGATGATGATGATGGTCGCGCCCTTCTTGCGCGCGATGTCGGCCGCATCCAGCAGGTCGCGGCTGCGCCCCGAATTGCTGATGATGACGGCGCAATCGCCGGGCTGCAGCATGGTCGCGCTCATGAGCTGCACATGGCCGTCGCTGGTCGCCGCCGTGTTCACGCCCAGGCGAAAGAATTTGTGCTGGGCGTCCTGCGCCACGATGCCAGAGTTGCCGACGCCGTAGAACTCGATGCGCCGGTTGTGGCGGGCCGAATCGGCCAGCGCGTCGATGGCGCGCTCGAAGGCGTGACTGGCCGCGTCGTTGCGGTAGTGCAGCAAAGCGGCGACGGCGTTGTCGACCACCTTGACGATGATGTCGCCCGTCTTGTCGTCCTCGTCCACCGCACGGTGCACGAAGGGCACACCTTCGTTGACGCTGCCGGCCAGTTTCAGCTTGAAGTCAGCCAGACCGTCATAGCCGACGCTGCGGCAAAAGCGCACGACGGTAGGCTTGGACACGTGCGAGCGGTCGGCCAGTTCGCTGACCGGCAGGCTGGCAAAGCTGCGGGCGTCAAGCAGCAGCAGTTTTGCCACCCGTTGTTCCGCGGGCGGCAGTGCCGGCAAGGCGGCTTTGACACGCTCCAGAATGCTCATTGCTCTTCAGCCCAGTGGAAACCATCACGCGCGACCAGTGCGCTTGCAGCGGCCGGGCCCCAGGAGCCTGCCGAATAGGGGCGCGGGCCGCTCGCGTCGGCCGCCCACGCATCAAGAATGGGCTCGACCCAACGCCAGGCCTGCTCCTGTTCGTCGCTGCGCACGAACAGGTTGAGGCGGCCCGCAATCGCATCCAGCAGCAGGCGCTCGTAGGCGCCGACGCGCTGCGTCGCGAAGGCCTTGTCGAAGTCCAGGTCCAGTGACACCGGCGTGAGTTGCTCGCCGTGGCCGGCGCCCTTCTGGGCCAGCAGTTGCAACTCCAGGCCGTCCTCGGGCTGCAGCTTGATGACCAGGCGGTTGGGCTGGCTTGCGCCGGGGAAGATCTTGTGCGGTACGGGGCGGAAGTTGACGACGATCTGCGCGTCGCGCTCCGCCAGCCGCTTGCCGGTGCGCAGGTAGAAGGGCACGCCGGCCCAGCGCCAGTTGTTGACCTCGGTGCGCAGCGCGACGAAGGTTTCGCAGGCGCTGTCGGGCGGCACCTTGACCTCTTCCAAATAGCCCGGCACGGCCTTGCCCTCGATGCTGCCGGCGCGGTACTGGCCGCGCACGACGTCGCGGGCGACGCTGTCGGACGTGAAGGGCTTCAGCGAGCGCAGCACCTTGAGCTTCTCGTCGCGGATGGCGTCAGCGTCGTTGCGCGCGGGGGGCTCCATCGCGATCATGGTCAGCAGCTGCAGCGCATGGTTCTGGATCATGTCGCGCAGCGCGCCGGTGCTGTCGTAGAAGGCGCCACGCGTGCCCACGCCCAGGCGCTCGGCCAGCGTGATCTGGATGTTGGCGATGCTCTCGCGGCGCCACAGCGGCTCGAACAGCGCGTTGCCGAAGCGCAGCGCCATCAGGTTCTGCACCGAGGGCTTGCCGAGATAGTGGTCGATGCGGAAGGCCTGCGCTTCGGCGAAGACGCTGCGCACCGCGCGGTTGATCTCCTGGGCGCTGGCCAGGTCATGGCCAAGCGGCTTCTCCAGCACCACGCGCACCTTGTCGTGGTTCAGGCCGACGGCTCCGAGTTGCTGGCAAATGCCGGTGAACAGGTGCGGGCTGGTCGCTAGATAAAGGACGACGGTGTCGGCGTTGCGCGCGTCCAGCCATTCCTTGAGCCCGGCGTAGTGATCGGGCTGTGACAAGTCCATGCGACGGTAATGGATCAGCGCCGCGAAGCGCTCGAATTCCTCGTCGTTGGGACGCTTAGCGCCATCCACTTCCCGGAAGCGCTCCTTCAGCCATTCGCGATAGCGCTCATCCGTCTGGTCGTCACGCGCGACGGCGAGAATACGGCCGCCTTCGGGCAGCTTGCCGTGCCGGAAGGCCTGGAACAGCGCGGGCATCAGCTTGCGCCATGTCAGGTCGCCGGTGCCGCCAAAGAACACGAGATCGAAAGACATCTGCGGGGTCTCCAGGCCAGCGTCTCCCTATGAGGCGAGGGTCGGCGCTAACCGTTGTGTAACTTAGTTTCGTGAAATACTATGCAGCAGTTTCTTCATCGGGTCAATCCGTTCGACCCGGATACAGGCAGCCCATGAACCAGCTCGACCAGCTCAAAACCCTCACCACCGTCGTTGCCGATACGGGCAACTTCCTGCAGCTCGCGCAGTTTGCACCGCGAGATGCAACGACCAATCCTTCACTGATCCTGAAGGCGGTGCAGTCGCCCGACTACGCGCCGCTGCTGAAGGAAACGGTTGAAGCCCACCGGAGCAAGCCGCTGGACGAGATCGTCGACCAGGTCTTGGTGCGCTTCGGTCTCGAAATCCTCAAGGTCGTGCCTGGCCGTGTGTCCACCGAGGTCGATGCGCGCCTGTCCTTCGACAAGGCGGCGTCGCTCGCCCGCGCCCGCCGCATCATCGGGCTGTATGAAGCCGCCGGCATCTCGCGCGAGCGTGTGCTGATCAAGCTGGCCTCGACGTGGGAAGGTATCCAGGCCGCTGCCGAATTGGAGCGCGAAGGCATCCGCTGCAATCTGACGCTGCTGTTCGCCTTCGCCCAGGCCGTGGCTTGCGGTGAAGCCAAGGTCCAGCTGATCTCCCCCTTCGTCGGCCGCATCTACGACTGGTACAAGAAGTCGGCCGGCAGCACTTGGGATGAGACGGCGATGGCCGGCGTCAACGATCCCGGCGTGAAGTCGGTGACGCAGATCTACGCCTACTTCAAGCAGCATGGCATCAAGACCGAGGTCATGGGCGCGAGCTTCCGCAACATCGGCCAGATCCAGGCGCTGGCAGGCTGCGACCTACTGACCATCAGCCCCGATCTGCTCGCCCAACTTCAGGCCACCGACGCCAAGCTGGAGCGCGCGCTTGACCCGGCCAAGGCGGCGGCCATACCTGCCATCCACCTGGACGAAGCCGCCTTCCGCTTCGCGCTGAATGAAGATGCGATGGCCACCGAGAAGCTGGCCGAGGGCATCCGCCAGTTCGCCGTCGATGCCGGCAAGCTCGACAAGCTCATCGAGGCCGCCTGACATGACGGCGCGCTGCGACCTGTCTCCCGTTTGGGCTGAACTGCAAGCCCATTTCGACCAAGACGGCGCCGCGAGCGGTCGCGGCTTCGATATCCGTGAGGCTTTCAAGGCGGATGCGGACCGCTTCGGCGCGCTGTCGTTTGAAGCGCCCGAGGTGTTTGCCGATCTGTCCAAGAACCGCATCGACGCGCCCACGCTGGCCCTGCTGCTGAAACTTGCGGCCGACTGTGGCCTCGAAGAGCGGCGCGATGCGCTGCTGCGCGGCGACCCGGTCAACCACACCGAAGGCCGCGCAGTGCTGCACACGGCGCTGCGCGCGCCGGCAGGAAGCAAGGCACCGTTCAATGCCGAGGTGCAAGCATCTCTGGATGCGATGCTGGCCTTTGCCGAGAGCGTGCGCCGCGGTGAGCGGGGCGAGATCACGGACGTCGTGCACATCGGCATCGGCGGCAGCGACCTCGGGCCCGCGATGGTCGTGCAGGCGCTGCAGGCCTTTGGCCGCCGCGACCTGAAGCTGCATTTCGTCTCCAACGTCGACGGCCACGACCTGGCGCCGGTGCTGGCCGGGCTGGACGCGAAGCACACGCTGTTCGTCATTGCGTCCAAGACCTTCACGACGCAGGAAACGCTGGCCAATGCCCAGGCGGCCAAGGCCTGGTTCCTGGCCGCTGGCGGCACGGACGTTGCCCGTCATTTCGTCGCCACCAGCAGCAACACCACGGCCGCGGCCGCCTTCGGCATCGACACCGCCTTCGGCTTCTGGGACTGGGTGGGCGGCCGCTATTCGCTGTGGTCGGTCATCGGCCTGCCCATTGCCATCGCCGTCGGCGCCGACAACTTCCGCGAACTGCTGGCCGGTGCGCATGCGATGGACGAACACTTCGCGTCCGCACCGCTCGACCGAAATCTGCCGGTGCTGCTGGGCCTGATCGACATCTGGTATCGCAATTTCCATGGCTTCACGAGCCGCAGCGTCGCACCGTATCACCAGGGCCTGCGCCGGCTGCCGGCCTATCTGCAGCAACTGGAGATGGAGAGCAACGGCAAGGGTGTGGACCTGGAGGGCAATGCGCTGCCGCTGGGCACCTCGCCGGTCGTCTGGGGCGAGGCCGGCACCAACGGCCAGCACGCCTACTTCCAGATGCTGCACCAGGGCACGGACGTCATCCCGGTGGAGTTCATCGCCGTCAAACGCCCCAACCACGGCGCAGTCGTCGAAAAAGCGGGCGAACTGGCCGGGAAGCTGGCAGACCAGCATCGCAAGCTGCTGGCCAACTGCCTGGCGCAGAGCCAGGCATTGATGCAAGGCAAGACGGCTGCCGAGGCCCTGAACGAGAAGGCGCCCACAGCCTCCGCCACGCTGGACCCTGACGTCTTGTCCCGCCACCGCAGCTTCCCCGGCAACCGCCCGAGCACGACCCTCGTGCTGGAGACGCTGACGCCGCGGTCGCTCGGTGCGCTGATCGCGCTGTACGAGCACCGTGTCTTCGTGACCGGCGCACTGTGGGGGATCAACAGCTTCGACCAGTGGGGCGTGGAGCTGGGCAAGGCGCTCTGCAACCAGTTGCTGCCGCGCCTGGACTCGGGCGACACGGCGGGCCTGGACGGCTCGACGGCCGGCTTGCTCAAGCGGCTGGTGGCCGCATGAGGATCGTCTTTGATTTCGGCGGCGTGGTGTTTCGCTGGCATCCGGCCAGCTTCCTTGCGCGCATCTGGCCGCACCGCATCGAGACGCTGGAGCAGGGCGCGGCCGCGGCGGCGGTCTTCTTCCAGAACTACGGTGGCGACTGGGGCCTCTTCGACCAGGGCCTCATCGGCGCGGACGAGGTGGTGCGCCGCATCTCGGCACGCACCGGCTGGCCGTTGGGCGACGTCGCAGCAGTCGTGCGTGCCGTGCCGGACGAGCTGATGCTGATCCCCGCCACCGCGGTGCTGATCCGCGACCTGCGCGCCGCGGGGCATACGCTGCACTTCCTGTCCAACATGCCGGAACCGTACGCCGCTCACCTGGCCAAGGCGCATCCGCTGGCCGAGTGGTTCGAATCGGGTGTGTTCTCCAGCCACGTGAAGCAGATCAAGCCCAGTGCCGAGATTTTTGCCATCGCCGAGCGGCGTTTTGGCGTGCCACCGCAGGAACTGCTTTTCCTGGATGACCATCCGGCCAACATTGATGCAGCGCTATCGCGTGATTGGCAGGCCTTCCTGTTCACCGACGCCGCGAGCGCGCGGCGTGAGCTGGTGTCGCGGCGCCTGCTCGGCGCTTGATCACGCCTGATCAGTGCACCAGCGGTTCGCCGTCCGGCCCGTATTCATCCGGGTTCTGGGGCGGCGTGGCCGGCACGCGGAAGGACTCGCTGGCCCAGGCGCCAAGGTCGATCTGCCGGCAGCGCTCGCTGCAGAAGGGGCGCCACTTGTTGCTGGGTGCGAACACGCTGTCGCCGCCACATTGGGGGCAGCGCACGATGCGCTCGCCTTGAGTATTCGTCTTCATTGACACAGAGCCAGTTCGAAGCCGCTGTCTTCCTGGGCCAGCTTGAGCCGGCCTTCCTCATCCTGACGCATCAGGCGGATGGAGATCATTAGCCGGTGGCCTGAAATCTCGGGGATCAGCCCGAGGCTGGGGTCGATGCGCATGCGCAGCAGCTGGTAGACGCGGCCAGCGGGCAGGCTCTGCTGGAACTGGCCCGCGGTGGCCGCCACCTTGTGCGGCGCGCCGGAGTCGCGCAGCAGGCCGAGCAGCACCTGCAGGGCCTCGGCCAGCGGCATCAGCGTCTGGGCCCAGGTCATCAGATCCTTGCGACGGCGCACCGGCAGCAGCTGCTGCCAGTTGTAATAGGCCGGCAGGTCGAACTCGCAGGTACCGCCGGGGATGCTGATGCGGCTGCGGATGCTCATCAGCCACTCGTTGCCCGTCAGCGTCGCGCCCGCCTTGCCCGCCAGCGCGTTCAGGCGCTGGAAGGCGCCGTCGATGCGGGCGACGACTTCATCCAGGCGTGCTTCATCAAGGCCGGGGCTGCCACGGTAGCCGATGAACTGCGCCTTGTGCTTCTCGAGCTCCTTGAGCAGGTCGCTCTTGAGGTCGGCACGCGAGGCGACGTCCATGATCTCGAACAGCGTGACCAGGGCGAAATGATGGTCCAGCGCGGTTTCGCGCGACATCAGCGTGCCGAGGCGGTCGAACAGATGCTCGAGGCGAAGCATCGTGCGAATGCTTTCGTTGAACGGGTACTCGTACAGGACCAAAGGTGCCTCGGGTGGACTGCGATCAGGGCCGGGCGATTGTTTCACAGCCCCAGCGCTCGGCCAGGCTGAGAACCTCGTTTCTGAGCGCAACAAGCGGTATGCCATCGTTGTGAAGCACAGCATCGGCGGCCGCCCTGCGGGCTTTGCGGCTGGCCTGGGCGGCAATGGCGCCCATGACGCGTTCGCGCGTCCAGCCCGGGCGTTGCAGCACGCGTTCGATCTGGGTTTCGATGGCGCAATCGACGACGAGCACTCGGGCGACGCGCGCCCGCCAGCGACCGGATTCGACAAGCAGGGGCACGTCGAAGACAACAAGGCGGGCCGTCGCAGTCTCGGCCTGCGCCTGTGCTTCAACCGTGATCAGCGGATGCAGGATGGCCTCGAGCTGGCGCTTGGCTGCCGGGTCAGAAAAGGCCAGGCCGCGCATGCGGTCGCGGTCCAGGGCGCCGTTGACGCCAACGAAGTCCGCGCCGAATTGTTGGTGAATCGCGGGCATCGCAGCGCCGCCAGCCGCAGTCAGGGCGCGGGATATCGCGTCCGTGTCGATGAGGGTGGCACCGGCTTCGCGTAGAAAGCCTGCGACCGTGCTCTTGCCGCTGCCAATGCCGCCGGTCAGCCCGACTCTCATCAAGGCGTCATGTCCAACCGAGCCAGCCCAGTACCGTCGGCTGGCCAGCAAACAGCACCACGAGGCCGCCGCCAGCCAGGAAAGGGCCGAAGGGCACGTAGCGGCCCTCACGCAGGCCGGCATTCATCTTCATGATGATGCCGATGACGGCACCGATCGCCGAGGCGCCGAGGACGATGGGCAACACCATCTGCCAGCCCAGCCAGGCGCCCAGCGCCGCAAGCAGCTTGAAGTCGCCATAGCCCATGCCCTCCTTCTTGGTGAGGAGCTTGAACACCCAGTAGACCGACCACAGCGACAGATAGCCGGCCAGCGCGCCGATCAAGGCCTTGTCCAGCGGAATCGTCCAGCCCATCAGGGCGGCAATCAGGCCGGCCCAGAGCAAGGGCTGGTTGATTGCGTCCGGCAGCAGTGTCGTGTCCCAGTCGATCATCGCCAGTGCGATCAGGGCAGCGACGAAGCCGCACCAGAGCAGCGTCGTCGGCTGGGCGCCAAAGCGCCAGGACAGGGCGGCGAAGGCGACGCCAGTGGCGGCTTCAATGATGGGATAGCGCTTGGAGATCGGTGCCTTGCAGGTGGCGCATTTGCCGCCCAGGCGAAGCCAGCCGATGACGGGCAGGTTTTCATGCCAGCGCAACTGATGGCCGCAATGTGGGCAGCGTGAACGAGGCGCGGCAATGGTGAACGGCGGCAGTGCCTCGATCTTTGTGCCGTAGGCATCCACGGCCTTGGCCAGCTTTTCCGCCTCGGGCAGCGGCACGCTGGCGACGCGCGCCATGGCGTCCGCGTCAGTGAGCTGCGCAGCCGACTCATGCAGCCACTGACGCTCCAACATCAGCGGCAGGCGGTAGACGACGACGTTGAGAAAACTGCCGATACAAAGACCGAAGATGCCGAGGACCCAGGGTGACAGCAGCAGGCTGTAGTCCACCACCATCAGACCACCTGGCCGAGCTTGAAGATCGGCAGGTACATCGACACGACGATGCCACCGATCAGGCCGCCCAGGATGACGATGATAAAAGGCTCCATCAGGCTGGACAGTGCCTTGACCGCCTCATCCACCTCGTCCTCGTAGAACTCGGCGGCCTTGGCCAGCATGTGGTCCAGCGAGCCGGACTCCTCACCGATGGAAGACATCTGCAGCACCATGGTCGGGAAGACGCCCGTCGTCTGCATCGACGTCGTCAGTGCAGCGCCGGTAGAAACATCGCGCTGGATCTGTTCGGTCGCCTCAGCAAACACTGCATTGCCCGAGGCGCCGCCGACGGAATCGAGCGCCTCGACCAGCGGGACGCCAGCGGCAAACATCGTCGACAGAGTCCGTGTCCAACGCGCGATGGCGGACTTGTACATGAGGTCGCCGAAGACCGGTACCTTCAGGAGCAGGCGGTCCATGCGCTTTTGCATCGGCACGGAGCGCTTCCAGGTCTGCAGGAAGAAATAGATGCCGCCGCCAATCGAGCCGAAGATTGCCCACCAGTAGCTGACGAAGAACTTGGACAACGCGATGATGAAAAGCGTCGGTGCGGGCAGGTCGGCGCCGAAGGACTTGAACACGTCCTCGAATGCAGGAACCACGAAGATCATGATGACCGCGACGACGATGAAAGCGACCACCATCACCGCGACGGGGTAGGTCAGTGCCGATTTGATCTTGTTCTTGATGGCGACCGTCTTTTCCTGATAAACCGCCAGCCGGTCCAGCAGCGCCTCCAAGATACCGCCCGCTTCGCCCGCCTCGACGAGGTTGCAGTACAGCGCGTCGAAATACATCGGGTGCTTGCGAAAGGCCGATGACAGGCTCGTACCGGTCTCCACATCCTGCCGGATGTCGTTCAGCAGCCGCGTGAGGCGCGGGTTGGTCGCGCCGCGAGCGACGATGTCAAAGGACTGCAGCAGCGGCACACCGGCGCGCATCATCGTCGCGAGCTGCCGCGTGAAGATCGCGATGTCCTTCTGCTTGATCGCGCTGCCACCGCTGGCGCGGCGCTTCTTGACCTTGTTGACCAGAATGCCCTGGCGACGCAAGGTTGCGCTGACCATGGCCTCGCCGCCGGCCCGGAGTTCGCCTCTGACGATCTTGCCATTGCGGTCCTTGCCCTCCCACTCGAAGACGAAGTCCTTGACGCTCTTTGCTGCGGCAGTGGCAGTAGCCATGCGCTCTCCTCGAGACTGATTATTCGTTGGTGGCGGACAGCACTTCTTCCAGCGTCGTGACGCCGATGCGCGCCTTCACAAGGCCGGACTGGCGCAAATCGCGCACGCCTTCCTTCTTGGCCTGCTCGGCAATGTCCATTGCCGTTCCCTCAGCCAGGATGATGCGCTGGATGGCCTCCGTGACGGGCATCACTTGGTAAAGCCCGACGCGGCCGCGGTAACCATTTGTGCAGTTGCTGCAGCCGACGGCGCGATAGAGCTTCCAGCTGCCGTCGAAATCTTCCTCGACGAAGCCGGCCTTGATCAGGGCTTCGCGTGGGTAGTCGGCCGGCTGTTTGCAGTTCTCACACAGCCGGCGCACGAGGCGCTGAGCGGTGATGAGCAGCACGCTGGATGCAATATTGAACGGCGCCACGCCCATGTTGAGCAGGCGAGTCAGCGTCTTGGGCGCATCGTTGGTGTGCAGGGTCGACATGACCATGTGACCCGTCTGCGCCGCCTTGATCGCGATGTCGGCGGTTTCGAGGTCGCGGATTTCGCCGACCATGATGATGTCCGGATCCTGGCGCAGGAAGGATTTCAGCGCGGTCGAGAAGTTCAAGCCCGCCTTGTCATTGACGTTGACCTGGTTGATGCCGGGCAGGTTGATTTCGGCCGGGTCTTCCACGGTCGCGATGTTGACGCCCGGCTGGTTCAGGATGTTGAGGCAGGTGTAGAGCGACACCGTCTTGCCGGAGCCGGTCGGGCCGGTCACCAGGACCATGCCGTACGGGCGGTAGATGGCGGCGAGAAGGCGGTCCTTCTCGATCTTCTCGTAGCCCAGCGCCTCGATGCCCAGCTTGGCCGAGGAGGAGTCCAGGATACGGATGACGATCTTTTCGCCAAACAGCGTGGGCAGGGTGCTGACGCGGAAATCGATGGACTTGCTGCCGAACTTCAGCTTCATGCGCCCGTCCTGCGGCACACGTTTTTCGGAAATGTCCAGCCGCGAGATCACCTTGATGCGCGAGGCCAGTTTGTCCTTGATCGCAATGGGCGGTTGTGTGATTTCGCGCAATTCACCATCGACGCGAAAGCGCACGCGGTAGTGGAATTCGTAGGGCTCGAAATGCAAGTCCGAGGCGCGCAGATTGATCGCGTCGACCAGCATCTTCTGCAGGAAGCGGACGACGGGTGCGTCCTCGACGTCCGCCAGTTCGGCGGCCTCCTGCTGGGGCGTCGCATCCTCTTCGGCGATGTCGAAATCGAAGTCGCCGCCGGCCATGCTCTCCAGCGATTCCGCCGCGCTGGCGCCGGTGCTTGCCAGCATCTTGGCCAGCTTGTCATGCTCGACGATGACCCATTCCGGCTGCAGCTGGGTCGCGAACTTGATGCGTTCAATGACCTCGAGATCCGTGGGATCGGCGCCGCCGACGAAAAGGCGATTGCCGCGCCGCGACAGGGCCACGACCTGGTACTGCTGGGCCAGCTTGGCGTCGATGACGTTCTGCGGCATGCGCTGCGGGTCCATCGCCGACAGATCGAGCAGCGGCAAGGCCAGGGCGCTCGACAGGGTGTGCGCCAGATCGACTGGCGAAACCAGGCCACTTGCGATCACCGCGTTGACGAAACTGGCCTTCTTTTCCCTCGCCTGCTTGACGAGGTCTTCGGCGGCCTTGGCCTGGAGCTTGCCGGCGTGCACCAGCATGCGCGCTACTCCCGACAGGGAAGACTGAAGCGGCTCGGCGAGCGTGGTTTCCACAGGCAGTTGCGTCAACGACGGAAAGAGCGAAGTCTGCCAATTGTGCCAGTCGGTAGCCGGGCGCGAGGCAAACGAATTCCAGGGATAACGGCAGGATTTCAGGGTCGCCGGTGGGACGGCTTGTCAGTTTGCTCAGCCCTCATCCCGAGGGGGCATCAAAAGATCTGGTCGGGGTGAGAGGATTCGAACCTCCGGCCTCTACGTCCCGAACGTAGCGCTCTACCAGGCTAAGCTACACCCCGATGTCTTTTGCTTGAGGCGCCTATGAGTGGCGCTCAACCGACTGAATTGCGAATTCTAGCAGAGATTCCGTCCACCTATTTGGAGGCAGATGGCTGAGGCATTCGGCCGCGTGCCGCGCTTCGGTGCGCGCGGCCTCCCGGGTCGATTCGAGGGCGCCGGTTGAGCGCACGATGGCAACGATATCCTGCAGTTTTTCCTGCTCGCCCTCTTCGATGGCATGCCGAAGCAACGCGCGTTGCTCGCCGGTTGCTCGCTCCATCGCGATCAAAAGCGGCAATGTCGTCTTGCCCTCGCGAAGGTCGTCCCCGATGTTCTTGCCGAGCTCCAGGGCGTCTCCTTCGTAATCCAGCACATCGTCGATGAGCTGGAAGGCCGTTCCCAGTGCGCGGCCGTAGGCGGCGCAGGCCTCTTCGACCTCGGGTGAAGCGTTCGCGAGCACCGCGCCGAGGCGTGCGCTGGCTTCGAAGAGCTTGGCTGTCTTGAACCGGATCACGCGCAGATAGCTCTCCACCGTGATGTCCGGGTCGTGCATGTTCATCAGCTGCAGGACCTCGCCCTCGGCGATGACGTTGGTGGCCTCGGCCAGCACCTCCAGCACGCGCATGCGGTCGACCGACACCATCATCTGGAAGGCGCGCGAATAAAGGAAGTCCCCGACCAGTACGCTCGCGGCGTTGCCGAACAGCGCGTTGGCCGTCGGCTTGCCACGACGCAGCGAGGACTCGTCGACGACGTCATCGTGCAGCAGCGTCGCCGTATGGATGAACTCGACGACGGCGGCCAGCTCGAAGCGCGCCGGCTTGGCAAAACCGAGCGCGTTCGCAAACAGCAGCACAAGCTTGGGGCGCATGCGCTTGCCGCCGGCATGCACGATGTAGTGCGCGATCTGGTCGATCAGTGCCACGTCGGAGGAGAGGCGCTGCGCGATGACCGCGTCGACCTGGGCCATTTCGTCGGCCAGCAGGGCGAGCACCTCAGCAACTTGGGATGGGGGCGAGGCTGACTCGACGCGCACGTGGACTCTCAGGCAAGGGATGTCGCGATTATAGAAACGGCGTCCGAGCGCTTACGGGTAAGGTCGGGCCGTACGGTTGTCGTGAGGCTTGCAGCCGACTCGCAAGTCGTCCCATTGCCTCCGAGTGGGCCGTCAGGGTATACTCGCGGGCTCTTTGCAACCCATGCCTTTTTGGTGTGTGGTCTGTCGAGGGGGAAAACCGACAAAACCGACAAAAAGGCCCGACGAGGGTGGCGGCGCTGGCTGAATGGCTGGTGTCAAGCTGCTGGAGCCGGGTGATTGCACCCCCTGAGGTGCGGAAGGATGAATATGTACGCGGTCATCAAAACCGGCGGCAAGCAATACAAGGTTGCTGCCGGCGAAAAGATCAAGGTCGAGTTGCTCGACGTGGAAGTCGGCGCTGAGGTCACCATCGACCAAGTGCTGGCCATCGGCAGCGGCGACGGCCTGACGGTCGGCGCTCCGCTGGTCGCCGGCGCTACCGTCAGCGCCAAGGTCGTCAGCCACGGCAAGCACGACAAGGTTCGCATCTTCAAGATGCGCCGTCGCAAGCATTACAAGAAGAGCCAAGGCCATCGCCAAAACTTCACCGAGCTGGAAATCAGCGCGGTCAACGGCTGATCCCAGTCGTCTTTCGCTAATTTCTAGGAGCTAACTCATGGCACAGAAAAAAGGCGGCGGTTCCACACGGAACGGCCGCGACTCCAAGCCCAAGATGCTGGGCGTCAAGGCTTACGGCGGTGAACTGATTTCCGCAGGTTCGATCATCGTGCGTCAGCGCGGCACCAAGTTCCACGCAGGCGTCAACGTCGGCATGGGCAAGGATCACACGCTGTTTGCGCTGGTCGATGGCCACGTGTCCTTCGCCATCAAGGGCGAAAAGAACCGCCAGACCGTCGTCATCACGCCGCTGGCGGCTTGATGATTGCGTGATCCGGACGGGTCGCCCGCCCGGATACTTCCAAGCCCCGGCTCGCCGGGGCTTTTGTTTTTGAGGTCCGGTTTGCCGGAGCCTTTGCTTTTTTGATCCGGCTCGCCGGGTTTGTTTTTTGGAAAGCCCGCGGCAGTGAATCGCGGCGGGCGCGCCGCAACCCAGCCAGTACGATGGCTGCTCAGCCATGAAATTCGTCGACGAAGCCACCATTGACATCGCAGCCGGCAACGGCGGCGCGGGCTGCGCGAGCTTTCGTCGCGAGAAGTTCATTCCCTTCGGTGGGCCGGACGGCGGTGACGGCGGCAAGGGTGGCAGCGTGTGGGCCGAGGCGGACCGCAACCTGAACACGCTGATCGACTACCGCTACGCACGCCGCCACGAAGCACGCAACGGTGAGGCCGGTCGCGGTTCCGACTGCTTCGGCGCGGCGGCCGACGATATCGTGCTGCGTGTGCCGGTCGGCACCATCATCACGGACCTGGAAACCGAGTCCGTCATCGGCGAGTTGATCGAACCCGGCCAGCGCATTCTCCTGGCCAAGGGAGGCGACGGGGGCTTCGGCAACCTGCATTTCAAGACGAGTACCAATCGTGCGCCGCGCCAGAAGACGCCGGGTTGGCCGGGCGAGGCCAAGAAGCTGCGCCTGGAGCTACGCGTGCTGGCCGACGTTGGTCTGCTGGGCCAGCCCAACGCCGGCAAGTCGACATTGATCACGGCGATCTCCAACGCCAAGCCCAAGATTGCGGACTATCCGTTCACTACGTTGCATCCCAACCTCGGTGTCGTGCGCGTCGCGCCCGAGAAGAGCTTCGTTGTCGCGGACATTCCGGGCCTCATCGAAGGTGCCTCCGAGGGCGCGGGCCTCGGCCACCAGTTCCTGCGCCATTTGCAACGCACGCGGCTGCTGTTGCATGTCGTTGACCTCGCGCCCTTTGATCCCGAAGTCGATCCGGTCAAGGAAGCCAAGGCCATCGTCGCCGAGCTGAAGAAATACGATCCTCAGCTGCATGCCAAGCCACGCTGGCTGGTGTTGAACAAGCTGGACATGGTTCCCGAGGAAGAGCGTGCCGCGCGCGTGAAGGACTTCGTCAAGCGCTATCGCTGGAAGGGGCCGGTCTTCGAGATCTCGGCGCTGACACGCCAGGGCTGCCAGCCGCTGATTCACGCGATCTACGACCACGTCGCCGCCGAGCAGAACGTGCTGGTCGAACCCGATATCCGTTTCGAGTCCAACAGCCCCGCCGAATGAGTTTGCTATCCAGCGCGCGCCGCATCGTTGTCAAAGTCGGTTCCAGCCTCGTCACCGACGAGGGCCGCGGCGTTGATGCCGACGCTATCGCGAACTGGAGCCGCCAGCTGGCGGCGTTGGCGAAAGAGGGCCGAGAGCTGATCATGGTGTCCAGCGGCGCCATCGCCGAGGGCATGAAGCGCCTCGGTTGGGCGACGCGCCCCAAGGAACTGCACGAGTTGCAGGCCGCTGCGGCCGTCGGCCAGATGGGCCTGGCGCAGATGTATGAGAGCCAGCTCAGTGCCCAGGGCATGGCCAGTGCACAGGTGCTGCTGACGCACGCCGACCTGGCGGACCGCGAGCGCTATCTGAACGCTCGTTCGACGCTGCTGACGCTGCTGGCCCATCGCGTGCTGCCCGTCATCAACGAGAACGACACCGTCGTCAACGACGAGATCAAGTTTGGCGACAACGACACGCTGGGGGCGCTGGTCGCCAACCTGGTCGAGGCCGATGCGCTGGTGATCCTGACCGACCAGCGCGGCCTGTATTCAGCCGACCCGCGCAAGGACCCAACCGCCCGCTTCATCGATACGGCACAGGCCGGCGATCCGGAGCTGGAGCGCATGGCTGGTGGCGCCGGCTCGAGCATCGGCCGTGGCGGCATGATCACCAAGATCCTTGCGGCCAAGCGCGCGGCTGGCAGTGGCGCGGGCACCGTCATCGCCTGGGGGCGCGAGCCCGATGTGCTGCTGCGCCTGGCGCGCGGCGAAGCCATCGGTACGGCCCTGCTGGCGGCCACGCCCAAGCTGGCGGCGCGCAAGCAGTGGATGGTCGACCACCTGCAACTGCGCGGCTCGGTCAAGGTGGATGCCGGTGCGGCGATCAAGCTGCGTGACGAAGGGAAAAGTCTGCTGCCCATCGGCGTGGTGGGCGTGCAGGGCGGCTTCCATCGCGGCGATGTCATCGCCGTGCAGACGGTCGAGGGCGTCGAGCTCGCGCGCGGCCTGGCCAACTATTCAGCCTCGGAAGCCCGGCTGATTGCGCGCAAGCCCTCATCGGAGTTCGAGGCCTTGTTGGGCTATGCGGCTGAACCCGAGCTGATCCACCGAGACAACTTGGTTCTCCGTTAGGAGCGCCAACGTCAGTTGGGCGGCTCGCCGTCCGGCGGCGTTGCCGTTGTCTCCAGTGGCGCGTCCAGCGGCATTGGCCCGCTGTTGCGCTCCCGGTGCGAGGGCCGCATGCCAGCACGCAGATAGCGGTTGTGATGGTTGATGCGCGGCAGGTAGCGCGCCAGCTCCGTCAACGCCATCTCGTAAACGCCGCGCTTGAACTCGATAACGGCCTCCAGCGGCACCCAGTACTCGTTCCAACGCCAGGCGTCGAACTCCGGGTGATCGGTGGCGCGCAGGTTCATGTCGCAATCGCGCCCCACCATCTGCAGCAGGAACCAGATCTGTTTCTGGCCCCTGTAATGGCCACGCGCATCTCGCCGGATGAAGTGCTCGGGCACCTCGTAGCGCAGCCAGTCGCGCGTTCTCGCAATGATGCGCACATGCTCTGGTATGAGCCCCACTTCTTCGTGGAGCTCTCGGAACATCGCCTGCTCAGGCGTTTCACCGTGCTTGATGCCCCCTTGCGGGAACTGCCACGAGTGCGTCCGGATGCGTTTGCCCCAGAAGACCTCGTTGCGTTGGTTGAGCAGGATGATGCCGACGTTGGGGCGGAAGCCTTCACGGTCGAGCATAATCAACCTCAAATCTCTAGTTGGTTCGATTATTGCATCGGGCCGCGATGGTCACAGCGCCCTCGCTAACCCGCAGAGTTCTCCCTGTTTTGTCGTGACTTCGGCCGGGTTTTCACCCGGCCTTCGCATTTGCCAGGCGCTCTCCTGGCCTTTGATCCGGTCTGCCCATGAAAGCCTCCCAGTTCTTTGTCTCCACCCTCAAGGAAGCGCCCGCCGATGCCGAGGTCGTCAGCCACAGGCTGATGATGCGCGCTGGCATGATCAAGCGCCTGGGCGCCGGCATATACAACTACATGCCGATGGGGCTTCGCGTCATCCGCAAGGTCGAGAAGATCATCCGCGAGGAGATGGACGCGGCGGGAGCCGTCGAATGCCTGATGCCCGTCATCCAGCCTGCCGAGCTGTGGCAGGAAACCGGCCGTTTCGACAAGATGGGCCCCGAGTTGCTGCGCGTGAAGGATCGCCATGGCCGCGACTTCATCGTCCAGCCGACCAGCGAGGAGGTCATCACCGACATCGCCCGCCAGGAACTGCGCAGCTATCGCCAGCTGCCCAAAAATTTCTATCACATCCAGACCAAGTTCCGCGACGAACGCCGTCCGCGCTTTGGCCTGATGCGCGGCCGCGAGTTCACGATGAAGGACGCTTACTCCTTCGACCGCGATGTCGAGTCTGCAGGCCGCAGCTACGACAACATGTACGCGGCCTACGGCAAGATCTTCGACCGCTTCGGCCTGCAGTACCGCGCCGTGGCGGCGGACACCGGTGCCATCGGCGGCGATCGTTCGCATGAGTTCCAGGTCATCGCCGAGACCGGCGAAGACGCCATCGTCTATTGCCCGACCAGCGACTACGCCGCCAACATCGAGCTGGCGGAAGCGGTCGCGCTGCTGCCCGCGCGCGGCGAGGCGCTGCAGCCACTTGCCAAGACGCCCACGCCGGGCAAGGCCACCTGTGCGGAAGTCGCATTGCTGCTCGGCTTGCCGCTCGCGCAGACCGTCAAGTCGCTGGTACTGGCCACCGATGAGCTCGACAGGGACGGCAATATCGCCAAGACCCAGGTCTGGCTGCTGCTCGTTCGCGGCGACCACGAGCTGAACGAAGTCAAGGCTGGCAAGGTCGAAGGCCTGAAGGGCGGCTTCCGCTTCGCGACCGGTGGTGAGATCGACGCTCACTTCGGCTGCAAGCCCGGCTACCTCGGCCCCATCGGCCTGAAGCAGCCGCTGAGGATCGTCGCTGACCGGACGGTCGCCGTCATGAGCGACTTCGTCTGTGGTGCCAACGAGGCCGACTTTCACTTCACCGGCGCCAACTGGGGCCGCGACCTGCCCGAGCCCGATGTCGTTGCGGACATTCGCAACGTCGTCGCCGGCGATCCCTCGCCCGACGGCAAGGGGCTGCTGGCCATCCAGCGCGGCATCGAGGTCGGCCATGTCTTCTATCTCGGCACCAAGTACTCGGCCGCGATGAACGCGAACTTCCTGGACGAGAACGGCAAACCCAAGCTGATGGAGATGGGCTGCTACGGCATCGGCGTGACCCGCATCCTGGGCGCCGCCATCGAGCAGAACCACGACGCGCGCGGCATCATCTGGCCGGACGCCATCGCGCCCTTCACGGTGGTCATTTGCCCCATCGGCATGGACCGCAGCGAAGAGGTCAAGGTCGCCGCACACAAGCTGTACGAGGAACTCAAGGCGCTGGGCGTGGACGTGCTGCTGGATGACCGCGGCGAGCGCCCCGGCGCGATGTTCGCGGACTGGGAACTCATCGGCGTGCCGCACCGTGTGGTGCTGGGCGACCGCGGCCTCAAGGAAGGTCAGGTCGAATACCAGGGCCGTCGC
Organism: Pelomonas sp. Root1217; assembly: GCF_001425705.1. Classification (GTDB taxonomy): domain Bacteria; phylum Pseudomonadota; class Gammaproteobacteria; order Burkholderiales; family Burkholderiaceae_C; genus Pelomonas. The sequence continues at coordinate 1,527,398 of NZ_LMDC01000001.1, forward strand.
GATGAGGCTGCCACCAAGCTCGCCGTGGCTGATGTGGTCGGTCACCTGAAGGGCCTGATCAAGCTTTGAAGCGCCGGTTGCTGCTGTCCAGCCTGCTCGCCGCGCCGCTGGCGGCGCGGGCGGGCGCCCAGGTCGAGGAGCCGCTGGCGGACTCGATGCGCTCGGCGCTGACGGCCTCCATCGCGCAGGCTGCGCCGCCGCGGCCGAAGTTCGAGGCCAGCCAGGTCGAGGAGCGCATGGCCTACCTGCGCTGGCTGGGCGCGATGAGCGAGCGTTTGAAGAAGCGCAAGAGCGAGACGCAGATCCGCATCGAATTCCTCGAGACGGTTTGGTACGAGGCCAAGCGCGCGGGCCTGGAGCCCAGCCTGGTGCTCGGCCTGGTGCAGGTCGAGAGTGGCTTTCGCAAATACGCGATCAGCATCGCCGGTGCGCGCGGCTATATGCAGGTCATGCCCTTCTGGGCCAAGCTGATCGGCGACGGTGATGCCGCGCGCCTCTTTCACATGCAGAGCAATCTGCGTTTCGGCTGCGTCATCTTGCGCCACTACCTGGACTTGGAGAAGGGCGACCTCTTCCTGGCTCTGGGCCGTTACAACGGCAGCCGCGGCCGGCCCGAATATCCGAACGCCGTATTTGCCGCGCGGCGGCAGTGGTTGCTGCCCGGCGAGAAATGACCCAGGGCTTTCCCGGCGTGGCTTGTGGCCGGGAGCGGTCAGGGCGCTAGGCTGTGAGGTTTCGTCCACAAGACAAGTCACCCATGCCCGCTGCCAAACGCTTCGCGCCTCTTCTCCTGACGACATTGCTGGCCACCAGCCTGAGCTGGGCTCAGCAGCCCTCGGAAAACCCTCTCTTCACGCCCAGCCCGCTGCCGCTGCAATACCCGCAGTTCGACAAGGTGCGCGACGAGCATTTCGCCCCGGCCCTGGACAAGGGCATGGCCGAGCAACTGGCCGAAATCCAGGCCATCGCCGGGAACCCTGCAGCGCCCACCTTCGACAACACCATCGTCGCGTGGGAGAAGAGTGGCCGGTTGCTGAGCCGCACCTCTACGCTGCTGTTCAGTCTGCTCGGTGCCGATGCCAACCCGGCCCGCCAGCAGTTGCAGACCGACTACGCCGCCAAGCTCGCCGCCCATCGCGACGCGGTGCTGCTCAACGCCAAGCTGTTCGCCCGTATCGAGGCCCTGTACGCGGCGCGGGACAAGGCTGCGCCCAACGCCGAGGGCAAGCGCCTCATCGAGCGCTACCGCCGCGACATGGTGCGCGCCGGGGCCCGGCTGAGCGACGAGCAGAAGGTGCGCATGAAGACCATCAACGCCGAATTGGCGACGCTCGGCGCGCGCTTCAACAAGGCAGTGCTGGCCGAAGTCAATGACTCAGCCCTCGTCGTTGACAGCGCTGAGGAATTGGCCGGCCTGACGCCGGCCCAGATCTCTACCGCCTCGGAAGCCGCCAAGAAGAAGGGTCTGGATGGCAAATACCTGTTGACGCTGCTGAACACCACCATCCAGCCGCAGGAGACCGAGCTGCAGAACCGCGCGCTGCGCGAGCGCCTGCACCGCGCATCCGTCGCGCGCGGCAGCCGCGGCAATGCCAATGACACGACGGGCATCGTGTCCCGCGTGATGACGTTGCGCGAGGAGCGCGCGGCCCTGCTCGGCTATGCGACGCCCGCCGCCTATGTGCTGGAAGAGGAGACGGCCAAATCTGCCGAGGCCGTCAACGCCATGCTGGGCAAGCTCGGACCGGCCGCGGTCGCATCAGCGAAGCAGGAGGCTGCCGAACTGCAGAAGCTTATCGACGCCGACCAGGCCGCCAAGAAGCAACCCAGCTTCGCCCTGCAGCCCTGGGACTGGAGCTACTACGCCGAGAAGCTGCGTGCCGCCAAGTACGGCTTCGACGAAAGCCAGCTCAAGCCCTATCTGGAGCTCACCAGCGTGCTGGAGCGCGGCGTGTTCTTCGCGGCCAACCAGCTCTACGGCATCAGCTTCAAGCGCCGCACCGACCTGCCCGTTTACCGCGACGACGTGCGCACCTACGACGTCTTCGACACCGACGGCAAGCAGCTCGCCATCTTCATCGCCGACCTCTACGCCCGACCCAGCAAACGCGGCGGTGCATGGATGAACGCCTACGTCAGCCAGAACGCGCTGGAGGGCACGCAGCCGGTTGTTGCCAACCACCTCAACATCCCCAAGCCACCGGCCGGTGAGCCGACGCTGCTGACCTGGGATGAGGTCAACACCTTGTTCCACGAGTTCGGCCACGCGCTGCATGGCATGTTCAACAAGGGCCAATATCCGGGCCTCTCCCGCGTGCCGCGCGACTTCGTTGAATATCCCTCGCAGGTCAACGAGGTCTGGGCCGACTGGCCCAGCGTGCTGGCCAGCTATGCCAAGCACTACCAGACTGGCGAGGCCATGCCGCGTGAACTGCTCGACAAGGTGGCGCGTGCCAAGCGCTTCAACCAGGGCTACACGACACTGTCCTATCTGAGCGCCGCCATCGTCGACCAGCGCCTGCACCAACTCAAGGCCGGCGAGGTCCCGGCGGCCGAAGGCATCATGGCCTTCGAGGCCAAGGTGCTGAAGGATGATGGCCTTGACTTCGGCCCCGTGCCGCCGCGCTACCGCCTGCCTTACTTCAGCCACATCATGGGCGGCTACTCGGCCGGCTACTACGCCTACATCTGGAGCGAGGTGCTGGACGCCGACACCGTGGAATGGCTGAAAGCCCACGGCGGCTTGAAGCGTGCAAACGGCGACGCGCTGCGCGGCAAGCTGCTGTCGCGTGGCGGCAGCGAGGATGCAATGGTGCTGTTCCGGAACCTCGTGGGCCATGAGCCCGACATCAAACCGCTGCTGGAGCGCCGCGGCCTCGTCGTGCAGAAGTGAAGCCTAGAGCCCGGCCCAGGATTTGGGCTGGGCGGCTGCGATGCCCGCCAGCTCGAGCACCCGTTCGACCGTTTCGTTGACCATCTCCTCGATCGTCTCGGGGCGGTGATAGAAGGCCGGCAGCGGCGGGAAGCAGATGCCGCCCATCTCGGTCACGGCGACCATATTGCGCAGATGGGCCAGGTTGAGCGGCGTCTCGCGCACCATCAGGATGAGACGGCGGCGCTCCTTCAGAGTCACGTCGGCGGCGCGGGTCAGCAGGTTGTCGCCCAAACCGTGAGCAATCGCCGCGAGCGACTTCATCGAGCAGGGCGCGACGACCATGGCGGCGGTCGCGAAGCTGCCGCTGGCGATGCAGGCGCCGACGTCTCCTGGCGCGTAGGCATGGTCCGCCTCGGCTTCCAGCGCGGAGCGGTCCAGGCCGAGCTCGTGGTGGGCATTGAGGATGCCGGCGGGCGTGGCGATCAGGTGGGTCTCGACGCCCAGCTCGCGCGAGCGGCGCAGCAGGCGCAGCGCATAGGCCGCTCCGGTTGCGCCCGTCAGCCCGACGACGAGCCTTTGGGTCATCAGGCGGCCGTCAGCGCCTGCTGCAACTCACCCGACTCGTACATCTCCATCATGATGTCCGAGCCGCCGAGGAATTCGCCATTGACGTAGAGCTGGGGGATGGTGGGCCAGTTGGCGTAGTCCTTGATGCCCTGGCGCACTTCCTCGTCTTCCAGCACGTTGAAGGTCTTGAGGTCGGTCACGCCGGCCGCCTTGAGGATCTGGATGGCGCGGCCGGAAAAGCCGCACATCGGAAACTGGGCAGTGCCCTTCATGAAGAGCACGACGCGGTTGGACTTGACCAGATCGTCGATGCGTTGCTGAACGTCGCTCATTGCAGTTCTCATCAAAGGCAAAACCGCAATTATCCCGGACAGACCCGCGCGGGCTTCAGTAGTTGTAAGCCAGGCCCAGTTGCAGCAGGGGCTTGAAGCGCAGATCGCGCATCGCGTCCTCGAAGCCCTGGGCGCTGCTGCGGCCCAGGCGCAGGCTGCCGTAGGAGCCTGACATCAGGCCGAAGTCGGCGCTGAAGGCCAGGCCGCTCTTGTGCACGCGGCCGGTGTAGCCGATGCCGACATAGGAGAGGTTGGCGTTGTCCAGCGAATAACCGTCCGGGCCGTTCAGCGACAGGCTGCGCCGGCCGGCGGAGACCGGGCCGCTGCCCAGTGCCAGGCCGCCACTGCTTTGCGACATGGATAACGGGCCGAGCAGCAGGCCACCGGTGGCGCGCAGGCCACCGCGCAAGCTGGAGAAGCCGGAGCTGGTGAGGTAGTAGTCGCCGAGCAGGTTGGCGCTGAGCACACGGGAGCCGCCAAGATGGGGCTGCTGGGCCTCGCTGCCGCTGTCGATACTGTTCAACTGCAATCGCGCCTGCCAGCGCGGATTGGTGTTGTCGTCGGCCCAGGCCGAGACGGTGAAGAGAACAGAGAGGCTCAGTACTGCAGCGCTGGCGAGGCGGGCCATGATCGTCTCCTGCGCGGTGCATCGAGTGGCACCGGGATTTGATACTACGCCGGCCAGTCAGTTACGGGAATGAAGAACTGGCAGCAATACATCACACATTTCGGGGCCCTTTCAGCTGGTTGCACGCCAGCAGCCGCCGCTGGCGCGGGGCCGGTCGGCGAGGTCGCGCCTCAATGTGGCCTGGGCAAAACCCCGTGCGGCCAGGCGGGCGGCGACCGCTTCGGCCTGGTCCCAGCCATGTTCCATCAGCAGCCAGCCGCCGTCGTTGATGTGTTGCGGTGCAGCATCAATCAGGGTCTGAAGATCGGCCAGGCCGTCACCTCCGGGCGTCAGGGCTGTGATGGGCTCATGGCGCAGGGCCGGCAGATGCGGGTCATCGCCGGCGATATAGGGCGGGTTGCTGACGACGAGGTCGAAGCGCCGGCCGGCCAGCGGCTCGAACCAGTTGCCGTGCCGCCATTCGACGGCCAAGCCCAGGCGCTCCCCATTGGCGCGAGCAACAGCCAAGGCGTCAGCGCTGAAGTCGACGGCGGTCACATGAGCGCGCGGGCAGGCCGCCTTGATGGCCAGCGCGATGGCGCCGCTGCCGGTGCCGAGGTCGACGACGCTGGGTTGGCCAGGCAGCATGGCCAGCAATTCCAGCGCCCAGTCGACCAGGGTTTCCGTGTCGGGGCGGGGGATGAGGGTGGCCGGGGTGACCTGCAGCATCAGGCCGTGGAAAGGCTGCCAGCCGGTCAGGTGGGCCAGTGGTTCGCCAGCGGCCAGCCTGTTCAACGCCGCTTCGGCATCGTGAACCGGCGCGTCGCCGTGGGTGATCAACCAGGCGCGGTCCTGGCCAGTCAGGTGGCTCAGCAGCGTCTGTGCATCGCCGCGCTCGACGCCGAGCCGGCGGGCGAGGGCAAGCGCCTCGTCGACGGTCATGCGCGGCCTTCCTCCAGCTGCGCGAGTTGCTCGGCCGCCTGCGCGGCCAGCAGGCCGTGGATGACGTCGGCGAGGTCGCCGTCCATGATCTGGCTGAGCTTGTAGAGGGTCAGGTTGATGCGATGGTCGGTCAGCCGCCCCTGCGGGAAGTTGTAGGTGCGGATGCGGTCGCTGCGGTCGCCGCTGCCGATCAGGCCCTTGCGCGTGGCGGCCTCCTTGGCGGCGCGCTCGCTGCGCTCCTTCTCCTGGATGCGGGCCTGCAGCACCTGCAGCGCCTTGGCCTTGTTGCTGTGCTGGCTGCGGCCGTCCTGGCATTCGGCCACGATGCCGGTCGGCAGGTGGACGACGCGCACGGCGGAATCGGTCTTGTTGATGTGCTGGCCACCGGCGCCGCTGGCACGGAAAGTGTCGATGCGCAGGTCGGCCGGGTTCAGCGTGATGACCTCCGCCTCGTCGGGCTCGGGCATCACGGCGATCGTGCAGGCGCTGGTGTGGATGCGGCCCTGGGTTTCGGTGGCTGGCACGCGTTGCACGCGGTGGCCGCCGGACTCGAACTTCAGCCGGCCGTAGACGCCGTCGCCCTCGATGCGTACGACCAGTTCCTTGTAGCCGCCGAGGTCCGACACGTTCTCGGACAGGATTTCGGTGCGCCAGCCCTGACCTTCGGCGAAGCGCAGATACATGCGCGCCAGGTCGCCGGCGAACAGGGCCGCCTCGTCGCCACCGGCGCCGGCGCGGATTTCGAGGAAGGCGTTGCGCTCGTCGTCCGGATCCTTGGGGATCAGCGCGAGCTGCAACTCTGCGTCGAGCGACGTCAATGCTGTCTCGTTGGATGCAATTTCCTCGCGGGCCATCTCCGCCATCTCAGCGTCCGCCAGCATGTCGCGTGCCGCGGCGAGATCGGCCTCGTGTTGCAGATAGCGCCGGTAGCGCTCGACCAGGCTAGACACCTCGGCCTGCTCCCTGGTCAGCGCGCGATAGCGCTTCATGTCCGATGCAATGCTGCCATCGGCGAGGAGGGCGTCGAGCTCGGCGAGGCGGAAGCCGAGGCGGTCGAACTGCTGGCGAAGGGAGTCTTTCATGGGCGGCAAACGTAAGGGCAGTCAGGGGCGGCGCTGGTGGCGCCGAGCGGCGAGCGAGATCGCCGCTAAGACTGCTTGCCGCGCAGAAAAAGGCGCGAGACGGTCTGCGCCAACTGCAGGCGCTGCTCGCCGTCGCTTGCGTGCAGTTCGGCCAGCGTGCCGTGCAACAGTTTCTGGGTGATGCCCTTGGACAGCGCGTCCAGCACCTCGTCCACATCCGCCCCCTTGGCCAGCAGCTTGCGGGCGCGGGCGATCTCGAGGGCCCGCCAGTCGTCGGCCTGGGCATGCAGGGCCTGGATCAGCGGCACGGTGTGGCGCTGGTCCAGCCAGTGCATGAAGCTCTGCACGCCGGTCTCGACGATGGCCTCGGCCTGGGCCACGGCGGCCTGGCGTTTCTCGCCGGCGGTCTGCACCTGGGCGGCGAGCTCGTCGACTGTATAGAGGTAGACGTCGTCCAACTGGGCGACCTCGGGCTCGATGTCGCGCGGCACGGCCAGGTCGACCATGAACATCGGGCGGTGCTTGCGTTTCTTCAGCGCCCGCTCGACGGCGCCCAGGCCGATCAGCGGCAGGCTGGAGGCCGTGCAGCTGACGACGATGTCGAACTCGTGCAGGCGCTCGGGCAGGTCGGCCAGGCGCATGGCCTCGGCGCCGAAATGGGTGGCGAGCTTCTCGCCGCGTTCCAGCGTGCGATTGGCCACGGCCATCTGGCGCGGCGTCTTGGCCGCGAAGTGAGTCGCGGTCAGCTCGATCATCTCGCCGGCGCCGACGAAGAGGACCCGTGTCTTGGCCAGGTCCTCAAAGAGCTGGCCGGCCAGCCGCACGGCAGCAGCGGCCATGCTGATGGAGTGGGCGCCGATCTCGGTGGAGCTGCGCACCTCCTTGGCCACCGAGAAGCTGCGCTGGAAGAGCTGGTGCAGCGTGGTGCCCAGCGCGCCGGCGTTCTCCGCCTCGCGCACAGCCTGCTTCATCTGGCCGAGGATCTGCGGCTCGCCCAGCACCATGGAGTCCAGGCCGGCCGCGACGCGGAAGGCATGGCGAGCGGCATCGCTGCCCTGCATCACATAGGCATGCTCGCGCAAGGCGCCGGCCTGCACGCCGCCGGCATCGGCCAGCCAGGCGATGGCGGGTTGCACCAGGGCTGACGGTGCGGCCACATAGACCTCGGTGCGGTTGCAGGTCGACAGGATGGCCGCCTCGGGCGTGCCGGACAGCTTCTGGCGCAGGCCGGTCAGTGAAGGGGCGAGCTGCTCGAGCGTGAACGCAAACCGCCCGCGCAGATCGAGCGGGGCGGTGTTGTGGTTCAGGCCGAGAGCAAAGACGGACATGGGCGTGAATTGTAGGATTCGCGGCTTTTCCGCATCTGACATCGGTCAAGCCCGAATGAGCCCACTTGACGCCTTTTGGCACATTGCGAATCTCTTTGCCCCAGCCTGGGGGCTGGCGGCGCTACTGGCGTTGGCGATCAAGGGCCTGTGGCGGCGGGTGGCGAAGCCTCTGGCGTGGCAACGGTTGTGGGCCTGGGGTGCGGCGGGCGGCACGGCGGCCGCCATCGCCACGCTGATCCTGCTCGGCCGAGATGGCCGCATGGCGGGCTATGCCTTGCTGGTGCTCGGCGTGGCCTTGCCGCAATGGTGGCTGCTGAGTTTCAAGCGCTAAGCACGTCTTCCGTCGTCACGACCTCGCCGCGCAGCGAATGCGCGAAGGCCGTCGTGATGCGCACATCGACCAGCTGGTTCATCAGCCGCGGCGAGCCGGGGAAGTTGACGATGCGGTTGCACTCGGTGCGGCCCATCAGCTCCGAGACGTCCTTGCGCGCATTGCCGGTGACAAGCACCTTCTCGACCTTGCCCACCATGCCTTGCGAGATGGTGATGGCATGCGCCTCGATGGCCGCTTGCAGCTCCTGCAGGCGCTTGACCTTGACCTCGTAGGGTGTCGTGTCCTCCAGCGCCGCGGCCGGCGTGCCGGGGCGGGGGCTGAAGATGAAGCTGAACGAGGCGTCGAAGCCGACGTCGTGCACCAGCTTCATCAGCTTGGCGTGGTCTTCGTCCGTTTCGCCGGGGAAGCCGACGATGAAGTCGCTGGCCAGGCGCAGGTCCGGGCGGATGGCGCGCAGCTTGCGCACGATGCTCTTGAACTCCAGCGCCGTGTAGCCGCGCTTCATCGCCATCAGGATGCGGTCGCTGCCATGCTGGACGGGCAGGTGCAGGTGGTTCACGAGTTGCGGGATCTTGCCGTAGGCCTCGATGAGGCGGGGGCTGAACTCGTTAGGGTGGCTGGTCGTGAAGCGCAGGCGGCGGATGCCGGGGATCTCGGCGGCGTATTCCAGCAGCAGGGCCAGGTCGGCGAACTCGGCTGTTTCGCCCATCTTGCCGCGGTAGGCGTTGACGTTCTGCCCCAGCAGGTTGATCTCCATGACGCCCTGGTCAGCCAGGCCGGCGATCTCGGTCAGCACGTCGTCAAACGGGCGCGAGACCTCCTCGCCGCGGGTGTAGGGCACCACGCAGTAGCTGCAGTACTTGGAGCAGCCTTCCATGATGGAGACGAAGGCCGAGGCACCCTCGACCTTGGCCGGCGGCAGGTGGTCGAACTTCTCGATCTCGGGGAAGGAGATGTCCACCTGCGGGCGGCGCTGTTCGCGGCGGGCATCCAGCATGGCGGGCAGGCGGTGCAGGGTCTGCGGGCCGAACACGATGTCCACGTAGGGTGCACGCTCGATGATGGCCGCGCCTTCCTGCGAGGCGACGCAGCCGCCGACGCCGATCATGACGCCCTTGGCCTTCAGGTGCTTCACGCGGCCGAGGTCGCTGAAGACCTTCTCCTGGGCCTTCTCGCGCACCGAGCAGGTGTTGAAGAGGATGAGGTCGGCCTGCTCGACATCGGTCGTCGGTTCGTAGCCTTGGGCGGCGCCCAGCACGTCGGCCATCTTGTCCGAGTCGTACTCGTTCATCTGGCAGCCGAAGGTCTTGATGAAGACCTTTTTTTTCACGACCTCGCTCATGGCTTGCTCCAGGTCTGGTCGCCCGGGTTGAACTGCCAGGTTGCCGACTCGGCCGGCGTCGTCGGCCAAGGTTTGTTGGCGATCTCGGCCGGGTTCAGCAGCCAGACGTCCATGATCAAGCCGCTGTTCTCGACCGTGTAGTGCACGATGAACTTCTGGCCGGTGATGGCGCCTGGCTGCACCAGCAGATTGGTGTCGCCTTTGATGCGGCTGCCGGGTGCGAGGCGCGCGTACTTGCCGTTCAACAGCACGTCAGGGTGCTGGGTGACGACGAGTTCGCCACGCAGGGTCTGGGGCGTGAAGAAGCGGTGCGTCTGGGCCTGGGCGGCCAGACAGCTGACGGCCAGCGCCAGTGGGAGTGCACAGCGGTACATGGTATGTGTCCAGTGGCTGCGGTTGAAATGAAAACGACCCGGGGTGCCCCGAGCCGTCGTGCCCGGCATGACGAGCCAAGCGCCCGGCATTGTAGCCACGGTACCGATTCAACCTGGTTGCGGCTCATGGGCGGCAGTCCCCGCATGGAAAGCATTCGGCAAATTTTTCAAGCTGGCCGCGCCGGCACCCCTTCGGTGCAAAGACGGGCAGCAATTGCCTGCCGCTGCTTGGGGCGGGAACGGCCTTTGCCATTTGAAATATTGGCAGGTCGTCCATCCACCGCGCCTAGAGCGCATTCACGGCAAGAACATGAAAGATTTACCCGCTCTCCATGCCGCCGATGACCGCTCGACCGCGGCAGTTCACGCTCAGGCCTGGCTGCAGGACGACGTGGAGGAAGGTGTCCGGCGCGGAGCAGCTTACGCGGACGACTGGCGTTACAACAGACTGCTGGCGGCGCTGATGCCGGACCACCGCCAGCGGTGGCTGGCGCAGGCGGAATGTGTCTACCTGCGCCCCGGCCAGATGCTTCACGAAGCGGCAGCCTTCATCCAGTGGGTGTACTTCCCGATCACCGCGTTGGTATCGCTGTCGGTGCCGGATCGCGCAGGCGCCTGCGCAGAAGTGGCGACGGCGGCCGCGAAGGTGTCGTGGGTCTGCCGTTGATCGACGGCAACTACACACGCAGCCGCGCCGTCGTGCACGTGCCGGGCAAGGCCCTGCGCCTGCGTGCCTCCGCCGTGGCCGAGGAATTCGCGCGCCATGCCACGGTGCGTCGGCTGCTGCTGGCCTATTCGCAGGCCCTGGTCGCCGAGATCATGCAGACTGCTTTATGCAGCCGGCATCATGGCCTGGAGCAGCAGCTCGCGCGCCTCATCCTGCTGCGGATGGACCGGCAGCAGTCCGATGAGCTGACCATGACCCAGGAATCCATGGCCGGCATGCTGGGCGTGCGGCGCGAAAGCGTCACGCTGGCCGCGGCTCGGCTACAGCAGGGCGGCTGTATCCGCTATGCGCGGGGCCATATCTCGGTACTGGATCGCGGCGGACTGGAGACGCGCACCTGCGACTGCTATCACACCATCCGCTGCGAGTTCGAGCGTTTGCTGCGGCCACGGCCGCTCTACTGACGCCGGGGTCGGAGCCCCGGCGCCCCTTGCGTCAGCCCTGCTTGCGCTGGCGACGGTAGCCCAGGAAGCCCGCGGCAGCCAATCCGCACAACAGCATGGCGGTGCTGCTCGGCTCAGGCACCGGCGCAAAGTTCAGCGATCCGCCGCCTTGGCGAATGCGGAAGCCTCCCGCGAAGGGCTCGACCTGTGACGGCGTGTTGGAGAAGGCCGTCAGCGCGACCGAATAGAAGGGATCGGGCGAGAAGAAGGTCGGCTGGTTCAGCGTCACCGTCAGCATGGCATTGGCCGACGGGCTGAAGGTGCCGCCGCCGGTTGGCACTGTCAGCACGCTGCCCGAGATCAAGGTGCCGCTGGCCAGCGCCATCTCACCGCTGGCTGTTTCGGTAGGCGTGTTGCCGCTGAAGCCGAAGGTCGCCGTGCCGTTGTAGCCGTACAGCGTGTACGTCAGAGTCGTGAAGTTGCCGAAATTGAAAGTCGTGGTCGGATCGTTCGTCGTCGTTGTGCCGGTACCGGTGAAGGCGAGATACAGCCCGTAATCGGTGTTCAGGCCAGTGGGTGTGAGAGCGTTGCCGCCAAGCTGGAAGCCGGTGATGGGCAGATAGCCGGTCTCGGTGAAGGTGCCGCCCGCGTCGATGGCGACGGTGGAATAGTCCGAAATCAGGATGTTGTCGGCCGTGAGCGACGCGCCGTTCAGCCCGACCGCGGCGGGATCGAGGGTGAACGAAGGCAGGGCCGCGGAAGCGGCGGCGCAGACCGTCATCAGCGCGACGGCGATCGAGGCGCGTTGCAGGCTTGGGAACCGCGACTTGCTGGGGTTGAGCATCATGCGAACTCCTTGATGGATCGCCCGCACCATGCGGGCGTGCGGCAGTACAGCAGTCGTGCAAAGCGGCGTCTGTGCGCGCGCTCACACATGCATCCCCAACACCAGTGGACCTGGATCCGCCCAAACGAAAAGCCCGCACAGCGCGAGCTGTACGGGCTTGGTATTTGGTGGCGCTTCAGGGACTCGAACCCCGGACCTGTGGATTATGATTCCATCGCTCTAACCAACTGAGCTAAAGCGCCTGAGCCCGCCATTCTAAGCGAAGTTTTTTGAGGCTGGCAAGCAGTCGCGAAAGATCACAGCGTGGGCTCGCGCAGATAGGCCTGCAGCGGCTTGCCCGGCAGGCGCTTCAAGCCCTCGACGACTTGCGTGGCGTTGAACACGGCGCCGGCGGCATTGGTGTGGGTGCGGGCGTCGGAAAAATACGCATCGACGCGCTCGGCGCCGATGGTGCGATAGGCCTCGGTCACCAGCATCGTCAGGTCGATGAACTGGGCGCCGTTCTCGCGCGCCACCTGCTCGCCCCAGGCGGCGTAGTTCTCGAAATCGCGCGGCTGGCCCGCCTGCCAGCGGTCCTTGTGCGGGATGGGCGACAGGATGACGACGCTGGCGCCCTTGGCCTTGGCGTCGCTGATGTAGCGGGCGAGGTACCAGCCGAAGCTTTGCACCATCTCCTTGCTGCCATCGGGCCGCATGTCCTCGACCGTTTCGGGGCCGATGCCGGGCACCGAGCCGCGATTCTTGCCGGCCGGGTCGCCGATGCGGGCGCCGTCGTTGTGGCCGAACTGGACCAACAGCGTGTCGCCGGCTTTCAGTTGCTCCAGCACGGAAGCCCAGCGGCCTTCGGTGAAGAAGGTGCGGCTGCTACGCCCGCCGATGGCGTTGTTGACGATGTTGATGCGCTGGGTGTCGAAGAAGGGTGCAAGTCGCTCACCCCAGCCATAGGCGCCGTTCTGGCCGCCGCTGCGCACGGTGGAGTCGCCGATCAGCACGAGGCTGGGCAGCTTGGGATCGCGGGGCGCTTCGGCCTTGACCTTGCGGGCGTCGACGACGGGCCGGTCGTCTGAGCCGTCGGGCGCGAAGCGGCGGGTGTAGACGGCGTCCGGCAGCACCTTGTTCTGGATCAGCCCGGCGATGACGAGCTGTGCGTTGACCGCCGCGCCGAGCCAGTTGGTGTGTACGGTCTCCTGCGGCATGTCGGCAGGGAAGAGCTTCTCGACCGTGGCCTTGCCCAGCGCCTCGTAGCGCAGCGCGCCCCATTCGTTGAGGTCGATGAAGGCCACGCCTTCCTGCTTGGCGACCTCGGCGGCCCAGGCGGCGAAGTTGCCGCCGGCGCGCGTCACCGTCACCCCATCCGCCTCCCAGCGCTTGCGGATCACGGGCGAGCAGACGACGGGTGTGGCGCCGGCCGCGCGGATTTCGGCGATGTAGCCGCGCAGATAGGCGCCGTAGGTGTAGACCGTCTCCCGCTTGCCGGTCAGCTGGTTGTCGATGTCTTCCTTCTCGGGCCCGGTGCCGCGCAGCACGCCGCGGGCGCGGCTGTTGTCATTGACCGGGCTGGCATCGTTGTGGCCGAACTGCATGACCACCCAGTCACCCTTCTTGATGAGGGACTTGGTGCGGTCCCAGTGGCCGCTGGTGCGATAGGTGCGGCTGCTCAAGCCGCCCACGGCGCGGTTGACGACGTTGATCTTGTTCGCGTTCAAGTAGGCGGCGATGGGGTTGCCCCAGCCCCACTGGCCTTCGGCGCCCTTGCCCTGGCCGTCGTCCTGGCCATTGCGCACCGTCGAGTCGCCGATGAGGATGAGGGAGGGCAACTCGGGCCGCGCCGGCTCGGGCAGCTTGACCTGCGCACGGGCCGGGTCGGTGCTGGCGGTGAAGGTCTGGGCCTGTGCCAAGGGCAAGGCGAACAGCGAGAGCAGGGCGATGAGCGTGCGGATCATGGCGCGCATGCTAGGAGGAGGCCGAGTCGCGACGGCGCAAGTTCTTGAGCGATTGAGGCTCAGCAACATCGCGCAACAGAGCCGGTCCTAGAGTCGCGCCACTTCTACCGGGCATCCATCATGTCGCTTCGCAAGACTTCCCTGCTGCTGTGCCTGCTGCTGGCCACGGCGTCCACCTGGGCCCAGATCGGCCAGCGCTTCCCCTCCGAGAAGCGCGTCGTGCCCGACCCCGTCACCGGCGTGCCGCTGACTTTCCTGACGACCCAACCGCGCGGCGACTCCAAGATCTACCCCAGCCACCCGCAGTGGACGGCCGATGGTCAATGGCTGGTGTTCCGCTCCAACCGCGTCAAGGGCGAGGCCATCGCCGTCAACGAGGCGACCGGTGACATGGTGCAGGTCACCGAGGGCGGCTATGACGGCATGCTCAACCTCGCGCAGTCGGGCGGCAACAAGCTCTATTTCCTGCGCAAGGACCCCGGTGGTGCGGCCAAGGTCATGCAGGCCGTCGAGGTGGACCTCGACCGTGTGTTTGCCGACAGCAAGGTCGGCGCCATGAAGCCGGCGAGCAGCTACCAGCGCGTCATTGCGACGTTGCCGGCTGAACTGGAGGCGTTTGGCGACAACGCGCTGGATGCCGACGGCCAGTGGTTCTACTTCCGCATCCAGGGCAAGGCCTACGCTGGGGCGCGGCTGCCCGCCGGCACCAAGATCGAGCCCCCCTTCGGCCCGCGCGGCATGGGCGCAGGCCCGCACGCCATCGGCAAGGTGAACGTGAAGACGGGCGAGATCCGCCATGTCGTCTCCGTGCCCTTCCAGATTGGCCACATCCAGAGCAACAGCTGGAACCCGGGTGAGCTGGTGTTCAGCTGGGAGACGGGCGGCAAGTCGCCGCAGCGAACGTGGACGGTCAAGGGCGACGGCAGCGGCTTGCGCCCGCTCTACCCGGAGGCGTCGTATGAATGGGTCACGCACGAGGCCTTCATCGGCAAGGACGAGGTGGCGCTGGCCATCATGGGGCACCGCGCCATCCCAGGCGTCGTCGACCCGAACCGCCCGGCGGCCACCGACGTGAGCGGCGCCAACCCGGGCCAGGACGCCGCCTGGGGCGATGCCGGCACGCGCGAGAAGCCGACCGGCCTGGCCATCGTCAACCTGCGCACGCGCGAAGTGAGCCTCGCCGGCCAGACGCCGTCCGGCAGCGGCCTGTGGCATGTGCATGGCTCCGCCGACGGGCGCTTTGCGGTCGGCGACGACTTCAGCCGCAGCCTCTACCTGATCGACCGCCGAACGCGCGAAATGATTCTGCTGACCACCGGCCACAAGACGACGGCGCGTGATCATCCGCACCCGACTTTCAGCCCCGACGGCCGGAAGATCCAGATCCAGTCCGCCATGCTCGCCGCCGACGGACGCGAGATGAATATCTGCATCGTGCCGGTGCCCCAGGCTTGGCTGGAGCGCAAGCCCTGAGATTGTGTGGTGACGGATTTGATGCCAATATTCAAATATTGATATTTGACAAATTCGAATGAGCCTGCCGCCGGCGGATTTGTTGATATAAAAAATTTTGCGCCATATTGCCTAACGTGCAAACCGGGGCAGGCGACTGGTGCCACGGCCGCATCACTGGCCACTGGGGCGTCGCTCGCTCAACGGCTGGGCCGGGTTAATCAGGAATTTGAGCGAATCTGCGCCTTTCAAGGGTTTTTGCGGAGTCGAAGCAATCACGGTCGTGATTCTTTGCCGGCGTATGAACACGGCAGGAAACCGGCCTCTAGACTGTCTTCGGGGCATTAAAGAGAGCCTTTTCGAGTTCTCCCCGGTTGGTATTCTGGAGACAGACAAAATGCTGAAGAAGATTCACGGCGGCACCCCGGTTTTGCGTTGGACGCCGCTCGCCCTGGCCATCTCCGCAGCGCTGGTGGGCCAGGCACACGCCCAGCAAGCCGCCGCGCCGGCCCAAGCCGCATCTGCGCCAGCGGCTGCTGCCAACGCCCAGCAGCTCGAGACCGTCACCGTCACCGGCATCCGCCGCTCCATCCAGAGCGCCATTGACCGCAAGCGCAATGCCTCCACCGTCAGCGACAGCATCGTTGCGGAAGATATCGACCAGTTCCCGGACAAGAACGTCGGCGAGGCGCTGTCGCGCATCACCGGCGTGCAGCTGTCGCGCTCGTTCGGCGAAGGCTCGCAGGTGTCCATCCGCGGCGTCGAGCCCGACCTGAACCGTGTCCAGATCAATGGCATGTCTGTGCTCGGAACCAATGGTGGCGCCGGTCGCGGCGCTGAGTTGCGTGAGCTGGCGTCGGAGCTGATCGCTTCCATCGACGTCATCAAGGGCTCGACGGCCGACCTGACCGAAGGCGGCATCGGCGGCACTGTGGAGATCAAGACGCGCAAGCCGCTGGACTTCACCAAGCGCACGATCGCCGGCACCCTGTCGGCCGAGCAAGGCAGCCTGCGCGGCGGCATGCAGCCGCGCGGCACGCTGCTGCTGGCCGACAAATTCCTGGACAACAAGCTGGGCCTGATGGCCAACCTGGTCTACGACAAGGTCTACACGCGCGGGGACTTTGCGCGCAACACGTCGTGGGCCTTCTTGCGCGACTGGGATTTCTCGGCCGACAAGACCGTCACCAGCCTGAACGCCAACGCCGCGGCCGTGACCACCAAGGCCGGCTGTACCAGCCTGGCCACCGCTGACCAGGCGCCCTGCCTGAATCAGTGGTTCGACTACTCGCCGCGCATCTCGCGCTACGGCATCTGGACTCGCGACCACAAGCGCAGCTCCGCCGAACTGACCGCGCAATACCAGTTCACCAAAGACCTGGACGCCTACGTGAGCCACGAGGTCAACACGCAGGCGCAGCGGCTCAACGACATGAACTACGGCACCGACTTCTCGGCGGTGACGCGGCTGAACTCCGCTGGCAATGCGCCGGTCTACCGCGCCGACGGCACCGTGCAGACGGCCGGCACCTGCGTGGCCGCGCCCACGGCCAGCACGCCGGCCGGCATGGTGGTCGACAACCACCACGTCACGCAGTTCACCGTGGGCAACTGCCTGAACGTGGCCGGCCAGGGCGGCCAGGGCGCGTTCAGCACGTCGGCGCGCGACTTCGCTCTGGACATCAAGTCCAAGTACACGCAGGCCGGCTTCAAGTTCAAGAACGACAAGTGGCGCGTCGAAGGCCTGCTGGGGGACTCCACGTCGGACTACAAGAGCGAGAGCAATAACATCGTGCTGACGCAGAACGCGCCGGGCCTGGTTGTCAAGCTCGACGGCAGCCACCTGCCGCAGTTCACCTTCCCCAGCGCCTACAGCCCCGACAACGCGTCGTCCTATGTGCAGGCGCAGCTGCAGTACCGCCCGTCGGCCACAAAGAACACCGAGCGCCAGGGCAAGCTGGACTTCCAGTACAACTTCGACCACAGCTTCTTCCAGAGCCTGTGGTTCGGCGGCCAGTTGCGCGAGTCCAGCTCGCGGCAGTTCAACGGCGGCGGCTATCTGGTACAGAACAATGGCCTCCTGAGCAACACCAACGAGGCCGTTGACATCAACGCCCGTACCGCCAACGTCAACCAGACCTTCATCTGGGACCCGCTCTACACGGGCACCGCGCAACGCCCCAACGACGCGCAGACCTTCATCAACAGCGGTTTCAAGACCTCCTATGTGACAGGCGCGCGCATGCAGGAGATCGTCAACACGATCCGTACCAAGTCGCCTGGCACCTTCATGGGCGGCTATAGCGACGTCAGCGGCGTGCCCGCCAACTGGACGGCGCCGAGCTATGCGACGACGGCGTCGTCGGGCATCTTCGACACCAGCGATTTCTCCCACAAATACCTCTACTCGACGCCCGGCAGCGACGGCAAGACCTATCCGCAAATCCCCGCCTTCGACGTCACCGAAAAGGTCAAGGCCGGCTATGTGCGGCTGGACTGGGGCACCGAGGTGATGGGCCTGCCGCTGGACGGAAACGTCGGCGTGCGCTATGCCCGCACCGACATGACCACGACCGGCCTGCAGACAGACCGCACCTGCGACCCGGCCGCCGTGTCGACCTGCTCGGTCCTCGTGAACGGCAACAAGGTGGTGTCGCTCAGCAACAGCTACAACGACGTGCTGCCCAGCCTGAACGCCACGCTGCAGCTGATCAACGGCAAGCTGCTGGTGCGCGGCGGTGCGGCCAAGGTGATGGCGCGACCGGCGATCGACCTGCTGGCCCCCAACGTCACCTGCACGACTGGCAGCGGCTCCCCCGCGCGCCCGGGTGGCGACGGCACCGACGACTGCACGGCCGGCAACCCCAGCCTGAAGCCCTACCGCGCCACCAAGTACGACCTGAGCGTGGAGTACTACCCTGGCCGCGATACGCAGGTCAGCCTGGCCACCTTCCGGACCAACATCGGTACCTATGTCCGCAAGGGCGTCGTGAACCGCGGCGTCAACTTCTACGGCGACGGCCGCCTGTTCGACGTGACCCAGGCCGTCAACGGCGAGGGTGCCAAGACTCAGGGCCTGGAACTGGCGGGCCGCACGGCGCTGTCATTCCTGCCCGGCTTGTTCGGCAACCTCGGTGTCGACGCCAACTACACCCGCATGACGTTCAGCTACGCCAAGGGCAACGAACTCATCAGCCCGCTGGACGGCTCGGTGCTGCCGTATCCCGGCCTGTCGAAGAACTCCTACAACCTGGGCGTTTGGTACGACGACGGCGACTTCAACGCCCGCCTGGCCTACGCCTACCGCGACAAGTACTACAGCGGCACCAACGACGTGTCGGGCAACCCGAACTTCAGCGACAAGACCGGCTACCTGGATGCCAAGATCCAGTGGAAGGCGACCAAGAACTTCACGCTGGCCCTGGAAGCCAAGAACCTGACCAACCAGGCCGAGCTGACCTATGCCGGCGACCTGGGCCGCCCCAACGAGTTGGCCTGGTCGGGCCGCCGCTACTACGTCACACTGGGCTACAAGCTCTGACCTGATTTGAACTCCCGGGCCGGCATGGCCTCTGTGTTGCGCTGACCGCGCGCCGGCCCCCGCCTGAAGCTGGGGCCGCTTTTTTTGACCGTCACCATGAGTCTTCTGCGCCACCTCCTCGTCTGCTGCCTGTTGTTGGCCGGCGCCGCTCAAGCCCAGCCCAGGCAGATGGAGAGGCTGGATCGTGGCGTCGTTGCGTTGACGACGTCGTCCGGTGTCTTCGTCAGCTGGCGGCTGCTGGGCACCGAGCCGTCTGGCGTGCGCTTCAATGTCTACCGCGACGGCAAGCGCATCAACCACGAGCCGCAGGCGCTGACCAACCTTGTCGACGCCCAGGGCCGCAGCGACAGCCTCTACACCGTGCGCGCCATTGTGGGCGGCCAGGAGCAGCCTGCGTCCGCCGCCGTCGCGCCGTGGAGCCAGCCCTATCTGCGTGTGCCGCTGCAAAAGCCCGAAGGCGGCGTGACGCCCGACGGCGTGGCCTATCGCTACGAAGCCAACGACGGCACTGCGGCCGACCTGGACGGCGACGGCCAGTACGAACTGATCGTGAAGTGGCAGCCCACCAACGCTCATGACAACTCGCACAAGGGCCACACCGGCCACACGCTGCTGGACGCCTACAAGCTCGACGGCACGCGGCTGTGGCGCATCGACCTCGGCCAGAACATCCGCGCCGGCGCCCACTACACCAGCTTTCTGGCCTACGACTTCGACGGCGACGGCAAGGCCGAGCTCATGATGAAGACGGCCGACGGCACGGTGGATGGCACCGGCAAGGTGATTGGCGACGCCACGGCCGACTACCGCAACGAGGCTGGCTACGTGCTGGCCGGCCCCGAGTTCCTGACCGTCTTCAACGGCCTGACCGGCGCGGCCATGGCGACGGCGCCCTACACGCCGCCGCGCGGCGACGTGGCCGCCTGGGGCGATGCCTACGGCAACCGCGTCGACCGCTTCCTGGCCGGCGTGGCGTATCTCGACGGCAAGCGCCCGAGCGCTGTCTTCTCACGCGGCTACTACACCCG
Source organism: Pelomonas sp. Root1217 (assembly GCF_001425705.1). Taxonomy (GTDB): domain Bacteria; phylum Pseudomonadota; class Gammaproteobacteria; order Burkholderiales; family Burkholderiaceae_C; genus Pelomonas. The sequence continues at coordinate 1,547,102 of NZ_LMDC01000001.1, forward strand.
CGCCGTGCTGGCCGCGTGGGATTGGCGCGATGGCAAGCTGACGCAACGCTGGATATTCGACAGCGACAGCGACGCAGCGAGCAAGCCCGCCGCAGGCCAGGGCGCGCACTGGTTCTCGGTCGCCGACGTCAACGGCGACGGCCTGGACGACATCATCTACGGCGCTGCCGCCATCTCCGGCACCGGCAAGCTGCTCTACAGCACCGGCCTGTGCCACGGCGACGCGCTGCACGTCAGCGCCTTCGACCCGGCGCGCAAAGGCCAGCAAGTTTTCATGGTCCACGAGACTCCGCGTTGCTACGGCGAGCACGGCCTGGAGATGCACGATGCCGCCACCGGCAAGGTCTTGTGGAGCATGTCTGGCAAGAACACCGACGTGGGCCGCGGCGTCTGCTTCGACATCGATCCGGCCTGGCCCGGCTCCGAATGCTGGGGCTCCGTCGGCGGCCTGATGAGTGCGGGCGGCAAGCTCATCAGCGAGCAGCACCCCAACCGCTACAACTTCGCCATCTGGTGGGACGGCGACCTGCTGCGCGAGTCACTGGACCACGTCGCCATCGACAAGTGGAACCCTGCCAGCTTCAAGTTCGAGAACCTGTTGAACGGCAAGACCTTCGGCGCCGCGTCCAACAACGGCACCAAGGGCAACCCGGTGCTGTCGGCTGACCTCTTCGGCGACTGGCGCGAGGAAGTCGTCTGGCGCAACGAGGACAGCACGGCCCTGCTGGTCTTCTCGACGGCCGTGCCGACTGAGCACCGCCTCGTCACGCTGATGCACGACCCGCAATACCGCGTGCAGGTGGCCGCGCAGAACGCCGGCTACAACCAGCCGCCGCACACCAGCTTCCACCTCGGCCACGGGATGAAGCCGCCGCGCTACCTGCCGATCACGACGCCATGAGGTTCGTTGCACTGTTCCTGCTGGTGCTGTTGATCGGCTGCGCCACGCCTGAGCCCGCCCCGCGCCCGCTCTACCGCGACCCGGTGCTGGACGGCGCGGCCGACGTGTCGCTCGTCTTCAACCGCGGTCTGAAGCGCTGGGAGATGTTCTACACCAACCGCCGCGCGACGCTGCGGCTGGACGACCCCAAGGACGTGAGCTGGGTGCACGCCACGCCGATCGGCATCGCGACGACGGACGACGGCAACCACTGGCGCGCGGCTGGCGAGGCGAAGTTCCCTGCCGAGTGCACCGGCGCCACGTTGTGGGCGCCCGAGATCCAGGACTTCGACGGCGTGTACCACCTGTGGCTGACCATCGTGCCGGGCGTGCACAAGAGCTGGACCGGCGAGCGGCGCATCGAGCACCTCACCAGCACGGACCTGCGCAACTGGACCTGCGCCGGCAAGGCGGACCTGGGCTCGCCCAAGGTCATCGACGCGTCCGTCATCCGCGCGCCGCAGGGCGGCTGGCGCATGTGGTTCAAGGACGAGCAGGGCGGCAGCAAGCTGAAGGTGGCTGACAGCCCCGACATGAAGACGTGGACCGTGCGCGGCCCGGTCAGCCAACTGCCCGGTGAAGGGCCGACGGCGTTCCAGTTCGCCGGCAAATGGTGGCTGGTGGCCGACCTGTGGAAGGGCTTGCTGGTGCTGCGCTCCGACGACGCCGAGCACTGGCAGGAGCAGCCCACGCGACCGCTGGCCGGCATCGGCGAGCACCCCACCGACCGCGCCAAGGGCCAGCACCCGGGCGTCACCGTTGTCGACGGCCGGGCTTACCTCTTCTACTTCACGCACCAGAGCGGCGAGCCCGAAGCGAAGGCGGACGACCGCTGGCACCAGCGCACCGTCATCCAGGCAGCGGAGATGAAGCTGCAGGACGGCTGGCTGACCGTGGACCGCAACGCGCCGCCGCCCGATCTGCGGTCTGCATTCAAGGCCCGCTGATGCGCGCGCTGCTGCTGGGTCTGTGGATCGGTCTGGCTGGCGCCGCGCAAGCCGGGCTCAACGTTGCAACCCAGGCCACGCCGAGCAGCGTGCCGCTCGACGGCGCCGTCATCATCGCCGCGCCGGATGCCGACCCGCTCGAAGCTTTCGTCGCCCGCGACCTCGCAGATGACCTGAAGCGCGTGGGCCTGCAAGCCAGCGTCGGCGGCAAGGGCGCCGTGCAGATTTGGGTCGGCACCGCGGGCCGCCATGCAGCCATCGACGCCGCCGGTCTGGACCTCAGCAAGCTCAAGGGCTGCTGGGAGTGTTTCCAGATCGCGCTGCTGCGCAATCCGAAGCCTGGTGTGAAGGCCGCCCTCGTCATCGCCGGCGCCGACCGCCGCGGCACGGCCTATGGTGTCTACACGCTGAGCCAGGCGCTGGGCGTGTCGCCCTGGCATTGGTGGGCGGACGTCGCGCCGCTCAAGCGAGGGCCGTTGCATGTCAGCCTGACCGAGCCGCTGAATGACGGCCCCGCCGTGAAGTACCGCGGCCTCTTCATCAACGACGAGGACTGGGGCCTGTTCCCTTGGGCCGCCCACTCCTTTGAGTCCGAGGCAGGCACCATCGGCCCGCGCACCTACGAGCAGGTGTTCCGCCTGTTGCTGCGCCTGAAGGCCAACACGCTGTGGCCGGCCATGCACCAGGTGTCGGGTGCCTTCAATGCCAACCCGCGCAACGCGGAGCTGGCGCAGCGCTACGGCATCGTCATGGGCTCCTCCCACGCCGAGCCGCTGCTGCGCAACAACGTCGCCGAGTGGAAGGCGCCGGCCGAGCAGTACAACTACGCAACCCATCCTGAACAGGTGCGCGACTATTGGGCCGAGCGGCTGAAGACGAACGGCCGCTTCGACAACCTTTACACGCTGGGCATGCGCGGCATCCACGACTCCGGCATGCAGGGCGGCGGCACCGTGGCCGAGAAGCAGGCGCTGCTGAACAGCCTCATTGCCGGCCAGCGCGGGCTGTTGGCGAAGCATGTGGGCGACCCGGCGGCGCTGCCTCAGGTTTTCGTGCCCTACAAGGAAGTGCTGCCTTTGCTGCCCGGCCTGGCCCTGCCCGACGACGTGACGCTGGTCTGGCCCGACGACAACTTCGGTTACCTCCGCCAGTTCCCGGATGCCACTCAGGCCAAGCGTTCGGGCGGCTCGGGCGTTTACTACCATCTGAGTTATCTCGGTGCGCCGCTGTCCTATCTGTGGCTGAGCACCACACCACCCGCACTCGTCGCCGAAGAAATGGGCCGCGCCTTCGATGCCGGCGTGCAGCGGCTGTGGATCGCCAACGCGGGCGACATCAAGCCGCACGAGGTCAACCTCAGCCACTGGTTTGACCTGGCCTGGAACCCGGCTGCCGTGCGCGCACAAGGGCAGGGCGCCTACCTCCGTGAGCTGGCCGTGCGGCTGTTCGGCGTCGACGAGATCGCGTCGATCTGGGACGGCTACTACCGCGTCAACTTCGAGCGCCGGCCCGAGCACCTGCAGTTTCAACTGCCCGGCGAACGCGCGCGCCGCAGCGGCCTCGCGGCGGCAGCCGTCAACGAGCGTCTGATGCGCTTCGCCCAACTGCTGGCCGGGCTCGACGCCGTGCGCCCGCGCATTGCCGCCGCGCAGCGCGACGGCTTCTTCCAGCTCGTCGAGTACCCGCTGCGCGCCTCGGCGCTAGCCAATGAGCGCTTCTTCGCGCTGGAGCGCTACGCCGCGACGATGGAGCGCGACCCGGCCGGCGCCCGGACCATCGCTGCGCAGGCCGTGCGCGCGGACCAGCGCCTCAAGGCCTTGACCGCGCGCTACAACGCGGGCCGGTGGGCCGGCGTCCTTGCCGAGGAACCGGCCGACGGCTTGTGGACCAGCTACCGCCAGCAGGCGCCGTTGCTGCCGGCGGCGGGCCTGGGCGGCAGCGCTCCCGACGCACTGCGGGACCTGGCCCTCGCCTCGGCCGACCTCGCCCCGTTGCTGCTCGTCGAGCCCATCGCGCCGCTGCTGCGCGTCATCGCCGCCGAAGGCTGGCGCCTTGTAGCCGGCCTGGGCCGCGGCGACGGCGTGCTCGTCGCGCAACAGCCCGGCGCGCTGGTGACGCTGCAGGCGCCGGCGAGCGACGCGGCCTGCCTGCGCGTCCACGTGCTGCCGACCTATCCGCTCGCCACCGGAGAGCCCTGGCAGGCCGATGTACTTGTCGACGGCCAGACCCACGCGCTGCGCTGGCCGCGCGGCCTGCAGGACGCCGTGTGGGGGCAGGGCGTGCTGGCCAACCGCATCACCGCGTCGCTGACGCTGCCCGAGCGCACCAGCCCGCTGCGCCTGCAGCTCAGGGCCGGCCAGCGCGACCTCATGTTCGATGGCGCGGAGCTGCTGCCCGGTGCCTGCCGCCCCTGACCGCAAGCAAGACTTCGACACCTTCAGTTGCAGCACCAAGGAATTGACCCATGCTTAAAACACTCACCGCGAGCGTCCTCGTCACGTTTCTGCTGGTTCTGGGCGGCGCCGCTCACGCACAGACGAGCTGCGTCGCGGACTTCTCGGCGTTCGGCCAGGGGCGCATCACCGTCGAGATCAAGCCCAGGCAGGACGGGCGATTCGACGCCGTGGTCAACGGCAGCACGACGAACGCGGGCTTGGTGCCCGTCGATGAGGCGATTCGCGCGGGCCTGAATCTCGCCGCCGATCCCCATGGCAAGGAGATCGTGCAGTTCAATGCCTCCGAACGGTCCCTCGTGCACCTGCACGGTCTGCGTGAAGGCGCGGCGACCCGCGGCGTCATCACCCTGCCGTTCTCGCCCGCCGACGTGCGGCTGCTCAGGACGTTCGACCTCACCGGCAAGACCGACAAGTTCGGCGGCCAGGTCTTGCTGGAGGCCTTTGATGAGCAGGGCGCTTCGCTCGGCAAGGTGCTCCGACGCGTGTTCGTCGCAACCTGTCGATGACCCCGCGAGCGGCTCCCTTCATCGACACTTGCCCTGCTGACCGCATGAAACGCCTTCTGCTCGCTCTTGCCGCCCTGCTCACCGTGACCGCCTGCCAGGCCCAGAACCCGCTGGCCCTCGGCAAGGACCTGCGCACCGCCGATCCCTCCGGCCATGTCTGGCCCGACGGCAGGATGTGGCTCTACACGTCCCACGACGAGGAATGCCAGGCCGACTTCCACATGAAGGACTGGACCGCCTTCTCGTCCACCGACCTCGTCAACTGGACGAACCACGGCGCGGTGCTGTCGGTCAAGGACCTGAAATGGGCCGACGATTACGCCTGGGCGCCCGACGCGGCCTACAAGAACGGCAGGTACTACCTCGTTTTCCCTGCGGGCACTGGCGTCAAGGACCGCCAGAACCCGAAGAACAGCACCAAGTGGATGGGCATCGGCATCGCCGAGAGCGAATCGCCTGCCGGCCCCTTCAAGGACATGATCGGCGCGCCGCTGTGGCGCAAGCCTTACGCCAATGATCCGGTGCTGTTCATCGACGACGACGGTCGTGCCTACCTCTACAGCCGCACGTCAGGTGTGAACTACCTGGTGGCCGAGATGGCCGACGACATGCGCAGCATCAAGGGCGAGCTGCAGAAGATGGACATGGGCGGCTACGAGCCGCCGATGGAAGGCCCGTGGGTGTTCAAGCGGGGCGGCCTGTACTACTTCACGATGCCCGAGCACAACCGCATCCTGACCTACTACACGGGCACCTCGCCCAAAGGCCCGTGGACCTACCGCGGCGTCATCATGGACGCCGAGGGCGGCAACAACCACCACTCCATCGTCCAGTACAAGAGCCAGTGGATCCTGTTCTATCACCGCTGGCTGGACGTGCCCGGTGCGGCCTGCGCGAAGAAGCAGCGGCATGTGGCGGCGGAGTACCTGCACTTCAACGAGGACGGGAGCATTCGCAGGGTGGAGCGGACGAAAGAGGGCGTGGGAGACTTTGCCCAGCGCGTGGGTGCGCGCTGAGGGAGACAAGACCATGAACCCATATCAGCACCTCAACGCGCTGGCCCGGCAGGCCTTCGAGCACTGGGGCGCCGGCCGGCTGGCCGAGGCCGCCGAAGGCTATGCCGCCGCCATCGCCGTCGCCCGTGACGGCGGCATGCCCGCTGTTGCAGACCTGCACGGCCAATTGGCAGCCGTGCTGGACGCGCAGGGCCGTCTGGACGAAGCCGTCGCCCAGTCCGAACTGGCGTTGGCCGCCGAGCAGGCGCAAGACGGCGCGAACGACGCCTGGCCCAGCGTGAAAGTCGCGCGGTACTTCCTGGCGGACAGGCTGGAACGACAGGGCCAGCCCCAGCGTGCGCTGGATGCGCTCGCGCCGTCGCTGGCAGTGCTGCCCGACGACTGGTTGCTGAACATGGCGCAGGCCGAGGCGCTGTTTGCCGCGGGCCGTGTTCCCGAGGCCCGGGCGGCGGCCGAGCGTTCGCTGGCGAACGCCTCGTCGAACGACAAGCGGGCACAGCTGGCCGAGCGGCTCGCGCCGGTGCTGCGCGCCTGATCGGGTTGTCAGCGCATCAGGTGCGCCACCAACCCGTTCAGATGGCGCTCCAGCTGCGTGTAGCCCGACGCCGGGTCCACGCGCGCCGCGTCCGACGGGTCCCTGGGGTTGAGCCCGTGTGAGGTCTCCCAAGCGTCCGGCATGCCGTCCCCGTCGCTGTCCAGCGGCGCCGGGGCGCTCTTCAGCGTGGGCCAACCGCCAACCTCGGTCTGGCTGTTGATGAGTTTGCCGCGGCGCTGGCGCACGTCGGCGATGAAGCGCTCATCTACCGCGTCGCGTACCAGTGATGCACCTGCGCCGGCCAGCACGCGCGCAAGAGTCTTGTCGGGCGCGTCCACGGTGACTGGCGAGAAGGGCAGGGCGGCGCCGAGCTTGTAGCCGTCGGGCAGGCCGCCGGGCAGGTTCTGCGCATGGGCACGCACCAGCGACCATGGGTCGGCCGGCAACAGGCCATCCATGGTGTTGCCGGCGAAGAAGGCGCGCGAGCCGGGGTTGCTTTCCTCGAAGGCGAACTTGCCCTTGGAGTTGGGCCCGGTCAGGTAGACATTGCCGACGAAGTTGTAGCTGGCGCGCTCGCCGCCGCGGTCCAGGTTGTAGCCGGCGCGTTGGGTGCCCCAGTTGTAGAAGACGTTGGCGCGCAGGTCGTAGAAACCGCCCACCGGGTCGGCCTGCGGGCTGAGGTAGTTGCCGGGGCGCGGCATGCGGTCCTGGTGGTGAGCCCAGAGGTTGTGGTGCATGGACAGCCGCGTGCCGTGCGCGCCGCGCAGCAGGCTGCCGAAGCCGTGGCAGGCACCCGTCTTGGGCGCGTTGCAGTTGAGGGACTCGGCAATGACGCTCCACTGCACGGTGACGTGCTGGTAGGCCGGGCGGCCGAGGTCGGCCCGCGCGACCGAGACCGACAGCGCCTCGTCGGTTGACCAGCTGGCCGACACGTGGTCCAGCATGATGCGCTGGCCCGAGCCGACGCTGATGGCGTCGTCGTCGGCGCCGGCCGCGTCGCCCATACGCGAGCGGATGAAGCGCACGACGACGTCGTCGGCGTCCACCATCAGCGGCTGGTCGCGCAGTGTGATGCCGTCGCCGGGGGCGGTCTGGCCGGCGATGGTGATGCGGCCCTGCGTGATGCGCAGCGGCGTCTTCAGGGCGATGGTGCCGGACACGGCGAACACGATGGTGCGCGGGCCCTGCACCTCGACGGCGGCGCGCAGCGAGCCGGGGCCATCGTCGGCCAGCGTGGTCACGTAGATCGCACGGCCGCCGCGGCCGCCGAGCGAGATGGCGCCTTCGCCCTCGGCCCCGGGGAAGGCGGGTGGCACGGGCACGCCGGGCGGCACGGGTGGCGCGGCGCAGGCCGCGAGCAGCAGCATGGCGGGCAGGGTGATTCGCATGCGTGTCAGTTCGTCAGCGGCCAGCGGTTGCTCTGGCTGACCCAGGTCCAGCGCCCGGGCCGCGGCGGCATGAAGCGCACGCGGTAGACGCCGTCACCGTCGTAGAAGCCATCGACCGCGACGGTCTGCGCACCGTCGCTGAAGCGGGCGCTGAGTTGAACGTCGATGAAGGGATTGCCGTCGGCGGGGCCAGGCAGGCTGATCTCGAAGACGCCCCACTGCTCAGGCTGCTCAGTCTGTTCGGCCTGGCCGGGCCCGGCCGATGCCAGCGCGCTGCACAGGGCCAACAGCACAACGCTCAGCCAGCGGCTCATCCGATATCTCTTGTACCTTGCTCGGCCAGCATGCGCCACGCCGTCATGGTGCGAGCCGTGCGGCTTGGCGGCTTGGGGACTCGTCCGGGCGTGAGCAGGTCCATGGCCTGGATGGCGCGAACCACGAAGGGCAGGGCGAAGAGCAGCGGCATTGCCATCAGGCGGAGCGCTTCGGCCGTGCCCACCGGGAACTGGAACAGCTGATGGACGGAGAACGGCAGCGTGTGCACATGCTGGGAGAGCTGCATCGTGACCGCCTTGTGCCAGCCGGCGTCCACGCCGCTCATCTCGCAGCGCTGGCGCCGGCTCAGGTGGAAGTCTGGCGGGTCGTTGCGCCGCAGGCGCAGGCGCAGCTCGGCCTGCTGCACGGCCGGCAGCGAGGCCATGTACTCGTGCACTTCCAGCGCCAGCTGCAGCCGCGCTGCATCGGCCAGGATGCCGGGGACCGCCGGGTTCGTCGAGCCGGTGCCGCCGAGGATCTTCAGGCGGCGCGTGGCGTCATGCAGCTCCCAGAGCCGGATGCGAAAGCTCCGCTCGGACTCCGTGACCGGATGACCCGCGATGTACTCGAAGGCGTCATGGGCCTCGATGACACAGCGCGCCAGGGCGCACATGGACGGCAGGTCCCACCGCTCGTGCGGCATCTGCTGTCCAGGGTCGGGCGCCAGCCGGCGCAAGGCGATGCCATGGTGCAGCAACTTGACGAAGATCTGCTCGCCGTAGCTGACATGGGGAGCAGCCATGGGCAGGCTGGTCAGGGCCGCAGACACCGCCTTGCCGTACTCAAGCACAGCGTCGAACTCGCGCACCTTGGCTCGATAGTCACCCCAGGTATTGATCTCTTGCATGCCGGAAGCGTTGCCGTGACAAACGCGCTAGCGTAGGCGAAGTCTCAGCGGTCCAGCCTGTCCGCCATCCATCGGGCCGCCAGCACCGGCCATTGCCCGTGTGTTCCTTGCAGCCCGCGCAGCGCAAAGCCGTGTTCGGCCTGCGGGAACACATGCGCCTCCACATCCAGCCCGTGTTGCTGCGCTGCCGCGATCAGGTTCAGCGCATGTGGCACCGGCACGATGGGATCGAGCAGCGCATAGGCCAGGAACACCGGGCAGCGTGGCAGGCCGTGGGGCTCGCTCGCGATGCCGATCGGCCAGGCGTCGTAGAAGGCCTGCTTCTCGGGCGGCGGGAAGTCGGGCTTGCCGGCAGGGAACTTGTGGTCGCGGTGGTTTGCATTGAGCGGTGCGTAGGCGATGAGGGCGCCGGCGCTCTCGCCCTGGCAAGCCATCACGCCGGCGAGGTGGCCGCCGGAGGACAGGCCCACGTGCAGCAGCGGCAGCGGCGGCAGCGTGGCGAGGTGATCCAGCGCGAGCAGACCGTCCTGCAGCGCGATGTCGAAGGGGTGGCCGTCCTGACCGGGCAGGCGATGCACCAGCACATGGGCGTCCAGCCCCAGCGTGTTCAGCCATCGCGCGATCTCGACGCCTTCCTTGTCGTGCATCAGCTGCAGGTAGCCGCCGCCGGCATAGACGAGGGCACGGCCGCGCGCCGGTGAGGGCGACGGATAGGCGTGCAGCTCGGCCCGCGTCGGGCGGCGGCAGATGCGGTCGGGCGATTCGCCGTCAAAGACATTCGGCGCGCCGGCTGACAGAGCAATGAGGTTCATCGTTTCTCGGGCAGCGGCAGACCGAAGTCCGGCATGCCGTCGGCCGTGAACGCCAGCGGCTGCACGCGGGTGGCGCGACCGGTGTCCTTCAGCGGGTCGCCGACGATGTCGCGGTAGTTGCGGGCATGGAAGACGTTCAGCACGCTGCCATCCGGCTCGGTGATGAAGCTGTTGTGGCCGGGGCCGTAAATGCCGTTCTCCGGGCTGCTGGTGAAGACCGGGCCGGGCGACTTGCGCCAGCTCTTGGCGTCCAGCAGGTCGGCGTTCTCGTCGGCCCACAGCAGGCCCAGGCAGTACTCGGCGCCGGTGCCGGCGGCCGAGTAGGTCATGAAGACGTGGCCACCGTGGATGAGCACGGCAGGCGCCTCGTTGACGAAGTGGCGCACCTTCTCCCAGGCGTAGTCGGGCTGGCTCAGCCGCACCTGCGGGCCTTGCAGTTCGGTCGGGCTCTTCATGCTTGAGATGAAGATGTCGGTGCTGTGGTTCTTCTTCGCCGGGTCGGTCTGGGCCCAGGCCAGGTAGCGCTGGCCGCGGTGCTCGAAGACGGTCGCGTCCAGCGTGAACGTCTCCCATTGCGTCCTGATCTGCCCGCGCTCGGTCCAGTCGCCCTGCATGGGGTCGGCAGAGGCGTTCTCCAGCACCCACAGGCGGATCTTCCACGGCTCCTTCGCTTCACCGGCGCTGAAGTAGATGAACCAGCGGCCGTCGATGAAGTGCAGCTCGGGCGCCCAGATGTGGCGGCTCATCGGGCCTTGCTCGTGCCGGCGCCAGATCACTTTCGGCTCGGCCGTGGCGAGGCCGGCGATGCTGCGTGCGCGGCGCAGTTCCAGCCGGTCGTACTCGGGCACCGTGGCCATCAGGTAGAGCCACTCGCCGTGGCGCAGGATCTGCGGATCGGCGCGTTGGGGGATCAAAGGGTTGGGCCAGGACGTGGGCTGGGCTCGTGCAGGCAGTGCTGCGGCCAGCAGTGCAGTGGCCAGCAGATGGCGGCGGGTGAGGTTTGCAGCGGACATGGTTCAGGGCAGGCGGTAGAACTCGGCTTCGACGATGGACAGCATGCCGCGGCCGAGGCGGCTGGCGCCGGTGTCGACGATTTTCTGGTTCGCGACTTCGGTGTTCGCCGTTTCGGTGCCGCCTTCGGCCTCACCGGCCAGCTCGATGCCGACTGTCTGGCCGCGCCAGGGCTTGAGCGGCAGCGTCACGTAGCCCAGGCTGCGCTCGGTCAGGCCGCGCCAGACCTCGGTGCCATCGACGCTGACGCGCAGCGGGTAGCGCCGCTCGCGCCAGCCCCCGAGCTTGAGCGTGATCTCGTTCAGCGTGGCCGGCTCGGCCAGCTTGAAGCGGATGGCGCCCTTGCCGGCCTCGCTGGTCCAAGCGGTCGATTCGTCATCGTCAATGGCCTGGGCCGGCATGCCGCTGTCGGCTTCGATAGACGCGATGGCAACGGCCAGGCGGCTTGCCGTGAAGGAAGGTGTGGCCGGCGTCGGTCCTCGCGTGGATCGCGGCCTCAGGCCGTCCGCCGGGAAGCGGGTGCTCAAGCCGCCGGCGACGGGCATGGGCTGCGAACGCAGTTCCAGCGTGGCTGGCGCCAGGCCGGGCGCCTCGGCGCGCAGCCGGATGACACCCGCGTCCGTCGTGCTGCGCACCAGCACGCGGTTGACGCCACCTTCCACCGGCAGCTCGCGCGCCAGCACGAAGTTGCCCGGCCCCTGCGCAATGCCGCCGCGCCATTCGGCAGGACCGTCCAGCGTGAACTTCACCGTGTCCAGCGCGATGGGGTTGCGTCTGCCGGCGGCGTCCACCACCTCGACCTGCACCAGTGCCAGGTCGGCGCCATCGGCCTGCAGGCCTTGCGGGTGCGTCTGCGCCGTCAGCTTCAGCGCAGCTGGTGCGTCGGCGGTGGTGCGCACGTCTTCGCAGACCTTGCTGCCGTCCTTGTCGAAGCCGATGGCGCGCAGCTCGCCGGGCTCGAAACGCACGCCATCGAAGCGGAAGACAAAGGGCTCGCTCGCCGTGGTCGCTCCGAAGGGCTTTCCGTTCACCATCAGCATCACGCGGGCCGCGCTGGAAATGACCGTGACCTGCTTGACCGTCCCGGCCGCGTAATTCCAGTGGCCCAGCAAATGGGCTCGCGGTTGCTCGATATCGACCCAGCCGTCCCACACCACCTGGTGTGCGAAGAAGCCGTCCTTGGGAATGCGCATCGCATCCACCTCGCCGCTGCGGCGGTAGTTCTCGGCGCCGCGGTGGTGGGTGTTGCTGTCGCTGAAGATGATGTTGACGCCGCCCGACGACACGCGCGTGCCGGTGCCCGGGCGCTCGCGCCAGAAGTCCACCCAGCGGCGCACGTCTTCCAGCGCATGCGAATCCTGGTTGCGGTTGTAGGGGGCAGCGCTCTGGCCCTTGTGCTCGGGGCCGTCGCCATCGCGGTGCAAGGGCGGGCTCAGCTCGTCCCAGAACTTGCGGGCACCTTCGTCGCGCGAGTACTCCATGGCCCACATCGGCCGTCGCGCGCTCTTGTTGACGTAGAGCATCTCGCCGCCGTACTCGGCCACGTTCTGCAGGGCTTGGGACAGCATCTCGCGGCTGCCAGAGGCGCGGCCACCGTGCGGGTCGAAGCGGTCGCGCAATGCGGCCATCTCGCGCATGTGCTCGGCACTGATGCCACGGTTGCCGGACTCATACATCAGCACGCTCGGGCTGTTGCGGAAGTAGACGACGGCGTCGCGCATGGCTTCCAGGCGCTGCTCCCAGCGCCGGCCGGTCACGTCAGCCTCGGAGTCGCCGGCCGGCATGGCCTGCATCAGGCCGAGGCGGTCCAGCGATTCCACGTCCTGCTTCCACGGCGCCGTGTGCATCCAGCGAACGAAGTTGGCATTGCTGGCCAGCATCTGGCCGTTGCTGTAGTCGCTGAGCCAGGGAGGTACCGACAGGCCGATGGCCGGCCACTCGTTGCTGGTGCGCTGGGCATAACCCTTGAGCTGGATGACCCGGCCGTTGAGCTTGACCATGCCGTGGGCGAACTCGGTCTGGCGGAAGCCCGTGCGCGTGACGACCTTGTCGACCGGCTTGCCGTCCACGCTCAACGTGGTCTCCACGTCGTAGAGGGCGCCGTGGCCCCAGCTCCAGAACTGCAGGCCGACAACGGGCGCCTTGGCACTGACGATGGTGGTGGCGCCGGCTGGGAGAGCCTGGGTGGGCGCCTTGAAACTGGCGACGACGCGGCCGCCGGGCTCACGCAGCGTCACCTCGTAACCGAAGCGCCGTGCCTTGTCGTGTTCGTTGCGCACCTGGGCTTCCGCGGTGACGGTGGCTCGCCCGACTTTGTGGTCGAAACCGGTCGCATGCACGTAGACGCCGGTGGTGCCCAGGTTGGAGAACAGGGGCAGCGTCTGGTAGAGGCTGTCGGTGACGTGCAGCCTCAGGTTCTTGGGCAGGCCACCGTAGTTGGCGTTGAAGTTGCGGTCGGCCCACTGGTAGCGCTGGTTGGTCGCCTGCTCGCGGTAGTCCCAGCGGTTGTCGGTGCGCACGGCGATGAGGTTGTCGCCGGGTTTCACGGCCTGGCTCAGGTCGAAGCCGAAGGCGGTGACGCCGTTCTCGTGCAGGCCGATGCGCTGGCCGTTGACCCAGACCTCGGCGGCCTGGCGGGCGCCTTCGAACTCGATGAAGACCTTGCGGGTGGCAACGTCGGCGGGCAGCGTGAAGCGCTTGCGGTACCAGGCGACACCAGTGCTGTGGTCGACGATGTCCTTGGCGAAGGCGTCGTCCTCGTTCCAGGCACGGGGGAGGGTGACGGGCTTCCAGCTGGCGTCGTCGAAGCTGGGCGCCTCGGCGCCTGAGGCGTCGCCGACGAGCAGCCGCCAGCCGGGGTTGAAGTTGTAGACCTCGCGAACGGCGTGGGCCGACAGCGCCGCCCCTGCCAGGGCAAGGGCGGCCAGCCATCGCGTCATTTCGCCTGCGCCCTGTAGTGCTCCGCCAGCACGTCAAACGCCAGCTTGCGCTGCCCGGTCTCGGAGATCAGGCCCTTGCGGTTCCAGCCGTTCTGATAGACCGGGTGCTCGCGGCGCGGCGAGCGGAAGTCCTTCAGCACCCAGGGCGACAGGCCGCGCAGCGTCGGCACCTTGGCGGCCATGGCCAGCGTGGCGCGGTAGTAGTCGGCCTGGTAATCCTCGGAGAACTTGGGCCTGAGCTTCTCATCGCGAAAACCCGCGAAGGCGTCGGCGCCGAACTCGGAGAACAGCAGCGGCTTGTCTGCCGGCACGTCCCAGCGCAGGCGGCGCACCGTGTCCAGCGTGTCGTCGCCATACCAGCCGGCATAGGTGTTGACGGCGATGACGTCCAGCTGCGGCAGCAGCGGGTCGGCGATGTGGATGACGTCGCCCTGGCGCTCGACGAGCAGGGCCGCGCTGACGAGGCGGCTGGGGTCCAGCGCGCGCACGGTTTCGGCCAGCGCGGTGTGGAAGCGCGTGCGTGCCTCGCCCACCGGCGTCTCGTTGCCGATGCTCCACAGGATCAGCGCGGCGCGGTTGCGGTCGCGGTAGATGGTCTCGGCCTGCATGCGCCGCGCCTTGTCGAGCACGGCGGGCGTGTCCCAGTCGATGCTCCAGTACACCGGGATCTCGCTCCATACCAAGAGGCCCAACTCATCGGCCACGCGCAGCATGGTCTCGTTGTGCGGGTAGTGGGACAGGCGCACATAGTTGCCGTGCAGGCCGTTCTTCACCTCGCCGAGCAGACGGCGCGCAGCGGCCTCGTCGATGCGCCGTGCCGGGTTGGGGCCGATTTCTTCCTCGTGGATGGAGATGCCGCGCAAGTTGACAGGCTTGCCGTTGAGCAGGATGTCGCTGCCGCGCACGGCGATGGTCCGGAAACCGACACGGTCGCGGACCTTGTCGCCGCCGGCCTCTAACTCGACGTCGTAGAGCGTGGGCGACTCCGGTGACCAGCGCTTCAGCGCGGCCGGCGCGGCGGTGTCGAAGCGGGCCTCGCCGTTGGCATCCGTGCGGGCCTGCAGCGTGACGCCCAGGGCGGCGATGCGCAGGCTCACCGGCTGGTTGCCCGGCTGCGGGCCGTTGAGCTGCAGGCTGCCGACGATGCGGCCCGCATCGGTCAGGCGCAGCGTCGCGTCGTCGATGAAGGTGGCGGGCGTCTGAAAGAACTTGACCGGCCGCGTGATGCCGCCGTAGAGGTCCCAGTCGGTGATCTCGGCGGGAATGGTCTGGGCATCGTGCTTGGAATCCACGCCGACGACGAGGCGATTGCCGGTCTCGCGCACGGCTTGCGTCACCTCGACGACGAAGGGCGTGAAGCCGCCTTCGTGCTTGCCGACCTCCCGGCCGTTCAGGAAGACCGTGGTCCGGTAGTTCACGGCCTCGAAGCGCAGGAAGCTGCGCCGGCCCGGCCTGGTGGGCGCATCGAAGCGGCGCTGGAACCACATCAGCCCGTCGAAATAGCGCAGCTCCGGCACGGCGGAATTCCAGGCGCCGGGAATGTCCATCGCCGGCGCGCGGTCGAGGTCGTACTCGAAGAAGCCGACGCCGCCTTGGGCCTCGGCCCCGGCCACGTCGACATCGCGGAAGCGCTGCATGCGCGGCTTGGCCGGCCAGCCGTTGATGTCGGTGAAGCCGGTGCGGTAGAGGTCCTTGGACCAGGTCCACGGGCCCGACAGGTCCTGCGCCGCCGCGCGGGCCGTCAGCAGCAGGGCAGGGCGCAGGGCGTCCGCGGCGAAGGCGGAAAAGCTGGTGGCCCAGAACAGGGCCAGGGCGATGCAGGCACGCATGACGACGGGCCCTCCTTCAGTTGAAGTGGAAGAGAGGCTTCAGCGGCCACTGGCGCGGCCGGTTGTCGGGTTCGACCTCCATCAGGTCGGCCATGTAGTCCCACCAGCGGCGCATCACGGGTTGCAGCGGCAACTCGTCGAAGGGGAAGCCTGGCTTGCGCTTGAGCACGGCGAACAGGCTGAGCGTGGCCTCGTCCAGGAAGATCCAGTAGTCATGGATGCCCGCCTCGCGCAAGGCCTCGGCCAGGTCGGGCCAGAGTTCATCGTGGCGTCGCTGGTACTCCGGCACGACGCCGGGCTTGAGCTGCATCTTGAAGGCCAGGGTCTCGTCGCTCATGCTGATGTCTCCTTGTCTTATTGAACGTCCTGCTCCGCCATCGGCAGGGCCGACACGTCGCGCCGGCGCAGGGCGGGATCATGTCGCCAGCAGGCTCCGCTCAGCCCCGCCAGATCGATGCCCTCGCCCACGGCGATGGGCTCGTGCAAGTTCAGGCGGCTGTCTTCGAAGCGCCAGTCCGCAGCGTCCAGCACATGGCCGCCGCGCCGGGCCTCGATGTCCAGCCCGGTGAAGTGAAAGCCCCGCAGCGGCGCTTGGGCATAGGCGTCGACCTCGAAGGCCACCGCCGCGCCGCGCGCCTTCAGGCGCTCGATGCGCACGCCGTCCACGCGCACGCGGCCCCGCTCGGCCGGCACCGGCGTGGCCAGGTTGAGCCAGTGGGGCGGCGCGTTGGCGCGCTCGGCGTCGGGGATGTCGGCGCGGCTGAAGGCGGGGTTCCAGTTCATCGTCACGCGCAGGGCGGTGGGCACGTCGTGCAGGGCGAGGTCGCTGATCGTCACGCCTTCGATGAAGCCGCCCCGGCTGGGCGCGGACTTGAACAGCAGACCCACCGGCACCGGCGCGTGCACCTCGATGCGCCGCGCCGTGATGCGGCGAAAGCCACCCGAGGTCTCACTGCCAAAGGTGAGGCCGGCGGCGCCTTCGCGGACGATGCAGTCGCTGATCGAGATGTCTTCGCAGGGCCGCGCCACCCGCAGGCCATCGGCATCGCGGCCGGCCTTCAGGACGATGGCGTCGTCATTGCCGGCGATGTCGGCACGGCGGATCTGCACGCGGCGCGAGGAGTCGATGTCGATGCCATCGGTGGACGGGCCACGCGCGTCGCCGTCGTTGTTGCGCAGGGTGATGCCGTCCACGACCACGTCTTCCGAGTAGCACAGGTGCAGCGTCCAGAAGCCCGAGCGGCGCAGCAGCAGGCCCTCGCCGATGTGGATGCGGGCGGCCTCGAACACCTGGATGAGGCGGGGGCGCTGCGCGTCGTAGTCCGAGGCCCAGCGCAGACCGCGCGGCTCGTAAAGGGCGCGCAGGGCCCAGTAGCTGTCCCAGAACACCTGGCCATCGCCGTCGATGCAGCCTTCGCCGACCAGGCCGACGTCATGCTCGCCGTAGATGTTGACCAGCGCGGCCGGCCAGCGCATCTCGATGCCGGACACGCGGGTGGGCAGCAGCGGGTAGTCCGCCAGGTTGCGCGATCCGAGCAGCGTGGCGCCCCGATCCAGGCGCAGCGCCATGCCGCTCTTCAGGAACAGCGAGCCGGTCAGGTAGGTTCCGGGCGGAACGCGCAACGTGGTGCGCTGGAGCGCCGCGGCGTCGATGGCGGCCTGCAGCGCCCGCGTGTCGAGCGTGATGCCGTCGCCGCGCGCGCCAAAAGCCTTGGCATCCACCTCAGACGATGCCGCTGCCGCTCGCACCCGCTTTCGGCGGACGCTTGATGGCAGCTTTTTCGCGATAGCCGCTGGCGCGGTAGGCGGCGACCGGATCGACGGCACCGCCCGAGCGCAGGCGCGCCATCGCCAGGATGGGGCTCACGTCGGTGCGGAAGGCCTTCTTCAGCGCCTGGGCAGACTGCAGCGCATCGTTGGCTTCCTGGAAGCCGGCCAGCGCCCGGCGGTCCACCAGTGCGGCCTGCACGAAGGCGCGCTGCACCTCGACGGCGCTGCTCATCAGGCTCTCGATGGGGTCGGTCACGTTGTGCGACTGGTCCAGCATGTAGGCGGGCTTGAAGGCCGCGCCATCTCGGGCGGCCGCATCGGCCAGTTCGTTGAAGACGAGGAAGAGCTGGAAGGGGTCGATGGAGCCGGAGTCCAGGTCGTCGTCGCCGTACTTGCTGTCGTTGAAGTGGAAGCCGCCGAGCTTGCCGAACTGCGCCAGACGCGCCACGATCATCTCGATGTTGGTGTTGGGCGCGTGGTGGCCCAGGTCGACCAGGCACTTGGCCTTCTCGCCCAGTTCTTTAGCCGCGGCGAAGCTGGTGCCCCAGTCGGCGATGACGGTGCAGTAGAAGGCCGGCTCGAACAGCTTGTGCTCGATGTACATCAGCCAGTCGTCGGGCAAGGCGGCGTAGATGCCACGGGCGCTGTCCAGGTAGCGCTCCAGCGCGCCGCGCAGGTTGTGCTGGCCGGGGAAGTTGGCGCCGTCGCCCACCCACACGGTCAGGCCCTTGGAGCCCAGGGTCTTGCCGAGCTCGATGCACTCGATGTTGTGCGCCACCGCCTGCTCGCGGGCGGCGGCGCTCTGCGAGGTCAGGCTGCCGAACTTGTAGCTGTGGGCCTGGCTGGGCTGGTCCTGGAAGGTGTTGGAGTTCACCGCGTCGAAGGACAGGCCCAGGCTGTCGGCCTGCTGGCGCAGCGCCCTGGGGTCGCTCGGCTTGTCCCAGGGGAAGTGCAGCGACACGGTGGGCGTGGCGCGCGTCAGCTGGTGGATGACGGCGCAGTCCTCCAGCTTCTCGGTCACGTCGCGCGGCTCGCCCTTGCCGGGGAAGCGCGCGAAGCGCGTGCCACCGGTGCCCACGCCCCAGCTGGGCAGGGCCACGGCGAAGGTCTGGGCCGTGGCTGTCAGCGCCTCGATGTCCACGCCGCGGCGGGACAGCATGCCGCCCAGCGCGTCGTAGTCGGCCTGCAGCGTGGCGCGCTGGCTGGCGTTGTGTTGTTCGACCTGGGCCGTGTCGATGATATTGGTTGTCATGGTTGTCTCCTGGCCGCCGATTGTTAGCGGGTGAACGCGGCAGCGTTGCCGGCATCCACGTTGAGGACGTTGCCCGTGCTCTTGCCGGACTTGTCGCTGGCCATGAAGTAGACCGCCTCGGCGATGTCCTCGGGCAGCACGCTGAGCTTCAACATGCTGCGCTGGCGGTAGAACTCTTCGATGTTGTCGGTCTCGATCTTGTTGGACGCGGCGCGCTCTTCCTTCCACTTGCCGTCCCAGATGCGCGAGCCGCGGATGACGGCGTCGGGGTTGACGACGTTGACGCGCACGCCGATGGCCGCGCCCTCCAGTGCCACGCAGCGGGCCAGGTGGATCTCGGCGGCCTTGGCCGTGCAGTAGGCCGAGGCGCCGGCGGAGGCGACGAGGCCGTTCTTGCTGGCCACGAACACCATGCTGCCGCCGATCTTCTGCTGCTTCATCAGGCGGAAGGCGCCGCGGCTGACGAGGAAGTAGCCGGTGACGAGGATGTTCTGGTTGCGGTTCCAGATCTCCAGCGTCGTGTCTTCCAGCGGCGCCGCGGAGGCGATGCCGGCGTTGGAGACGAGGATGTCCAGGCCGCCGAAACGCAGCGCCGTGGCCGTCAGCAGCGCTTCCACTTCGGCCTCGGAGGTGATGTCGCCGCGCACGGCAGCGACGTTGTCCTTGCCGCCGATCTTGAGCAGGTTCTGGCGGGCCTCCTCCAGCGCTTCGGCGTCGATGTCGGTCAGCATCACGCAGGCGCCTTCCTCCAGCAGCTGGCGCGCCACGGCCTGGCCGATGCCGCCGGCACCGCCGGTGACCAGGGCCACGCGGCCGGCCAGGCTCTTGGGCTTGGGCATGCGCTGCAGCTTGGCTTCCTCGAGCAGCCAGTACTCGATATCGAAGGCTTCCTGCTCGGGCAGGCCGACGTATTCGTCCACGCCGTTCGCGCCGCGCATCACGTTGATGGCGTTGATGTAGAACTCGCCGGCGATGCGGGCGGTGGCCTTGTCCTTGGCGAACGACAGCATGCCCACGCCGGGGATCAGGTAGATGATGGGATTGGCGTCGCGCACGGCCGGGCTGTTGGGGCGCTTGCAGCGCTCGTGATAGGCCCGGTAGTCGGCGCGGTAGGCTTCGAGGGCTGCGTCCAGCCCGGCCAGCACGGCGTCGATGTCGGGGTTGGCGGGGTCGAAGTCCAGCACCAGCGGGCGGATCTTGGTGCGCAGGAAGTGGTCGGGGCAGGACGTACCCAGCGCCGCCAGCTTGGCCAGGTCCTGGCTGCCGACGAACTCCAGCACCACGGCGCTGTCGTTGAAATCGCCCAGCTTGCGCTCGCTGGCGCTGATGCGGCCACGCAGCGCGGGCATCAGCCGGGCGGCCAGCGCGGCGCGCTCTTCTGCGGGCAGGGTGATGGTCTTGACGCCGCCGAACACCGGCTGCTTGATGTTCTCGGCCAGCCACTGCTCGGCCAGGCGGATCATTTCCAGCGTGGTCTCGTAGCAGCCCTTGGCGGTGTCGCCCCAGGTGAACAGGCCGTGGCCTTCCAGGATGATGCCCTTGAGCTGCGGCTGCGATGTGGCCAGGGCTTCGAGCTTCAGGCCGAGGTCGTAGCCAGGGCGCTGCCAGGGCAGCCAGCCGAGCTGGCCACCGAAGATGACCTCGGTGAGGCGGCGGCTGTCGCGGCAGGCGGCGATGGCGATGATGGCGTCGGGGTGCATGTGGTCGACATGCGCCTTCGGGATATAGGCGTGCAGCGGCGTATCGATACTCGCGGCGCGTGGATTCAGGTTGAAGGTGCAGTGCGGCAGGTAATCCACCATCTCGTCTTCATGTTCGAGGCCGCGATAACGCTTTTTCAGCGCATTCAGCTTGTCCATGTAGAGCGTGGAGAAACCATCCAGCTTGATGGAACCCAGGTCGCCGCCGGAGCCCTTGACCCACAGCACCAGCACATCTTCGCCGGTCAGGTGGTCGCGCATGGTGACCTTGGCCGAGGTATTGCCGCCGCCGAAATTCGTCACGCGCAAATCGGAGCCCAACAGATTGGAGCGGTAGAGCAGCAGTTCGGGTTCGCTCATTGAAGCCGCCACGGCATCGTCCCATTTCGAGGCGATCGGAGTATGTGCGGCGGTTTGGGAATTTGCAGTCATCAGCTTGCCTGTATTCAGTCCGTCATTCATCTCCGTGAGCGCAGCTTGCGACCCGGAGCCCGCCATTCGCGGGATTGGCGGAGCGCAGTGTGGGCCGAAACGACGCGCCACGGTCAGCGCCGGCGCAGTAAATCAAAAGGATGAGCGAATGCATCGGCCGTGGCGCCTTCGCTCACGAAACGCTCACGGCCGTGAGCGTTTGCTGATTGACCTTGTCACGCGGCTGACGTAATCTGCACTTGGAACAGCGTTTCACCCAGGCTTTGATTGCTTCTGAGCGTGAGTGGAGAGGGCTGTTGCAGCCGGCGCCTACGCTCACCGGCTGCGATCAAGGAGCCGGCCTCAGCCGGGCCGCCAAGCCAAGCGACGCCTGCCCTTCAGAGGCTGGGTGCCATAAATACGAGACAACGGTCGCCACCGGCTCTCCGGGACGCCCGATAAAGGTGATCCACATGATCAATCACAAGCGTCACAAGCGTCTGCTCAAACTGCTGGACGAACGCGAGCACGCCAGCGTTCAGCAATTGATGGACTGGTTGTCCGCCTCCGCCGCGACGGTACGGCGGGATATTTCCTGGCTGGCTGCTAAAAACCAGTTGACGCGCACGCGGGGCGGGGCGCAAAGGCTGGAGCAAAAGAAAAAGTCATACACGCTTTCCAGCGAGACTTTTCAGAACAATGCCCAGCAACATACCGCTGCGAAACGTGCCATCGCGCGTTATGCAACGTCCATGTGCAATAACGGCGAAACCATCATCATCAACGGTGGCACCACCACCTTCATGATGGCGGAGTTTCTCGTCGAGAAGCAGCTGAAGATTCTCACCAACTCCTTCCTGATGGCCGAGCGCCTGCTCGTCACCAGCGACAACGAGATCATCCTGCCCGGCGGCAAGGTCTACCGCGAGCAGAACGTCATCCTGAGCCCGTTCGAGAACGACGTCGCCCAGCACCACTACGCAGCCAAGATGTTCATGGGCGTCTATGGCCTGTCCATCCTGGGCCTGATGGAGGCCGACCCGCTGCTGATCCAGGCGGAGAAGCGCCTCATCAGCCAGGCAGAAGAGCTGATCGTGTTGGTGGACAGCTCCAAGTTCCAGCGCAAGGCGGGCCTGGTGCTTTGCGGCCTGAACCGCGTGTCCACCGTCATCACCGACACCGGCGCGTCCGACAGTGCCGTGCAACTGCTGGAGCACTACGGCGTGCGCGTCATCACCGTGGAGCCTGAAGCCGTGGACCCTCGCGTGGTGGAGGCTTCGGCGCTGAGCTCGCATGACTATGCGGCCGTGCTGGAGTCGGGCTCCTACCACCGGCATGCGGGGCTGGTGTCTTGAGCCCTGGGGCCGGTGATCTCGTTTCAGGCACCGTCGTTCTCGACATCGGCAAGACCAACGCCAAGCTGACCCTCATCGACGCAGCCGGCCAGACGCTGGCCGAGGCGCGCACGCCCAACACCGTGCGGCGAGACGGGCCCTATCCGCACCACGACACCGAGAGGCTGTGGAGCTGGATGCTGGACCAGCTGCGCGAGTTGTCCTTGCTGGCGCGCATCCGCGCCATCGTGCCCGTCACCCATGGCGCAACGGCGGCGTTGATCGACGACGCCGGCCTGGTGCTGCCGGTACCCGACTATGAGCATGTGCCGGGCGACGCCGTCGATGCCGCTCGCTATGACGCGCTGCGGCCGCCGTTCGACGAGAGCGGTTCGCCGCAGCTGCCCGCGGGCCTCAACCTCGGCCGCCAGCTGGACTGGCTGCAGGCGCGTTTTCCCGCGGAGTTCGCCCGCACCCAACATGTGCTGATGTACCCGCAGTACTGGGCCTGGCGGCTGTGCGGTGTGGCGGCCAGCGAGGTCACTTCGCTGGGCTGCCACACCGACCTGTGGCGTCCCCGGGTGGGCCGCTGGTCCAGCCTGGTCGAGCGTCTGGGCTGGGAGAAGCTGTTCCCGCCGCGCCGCGATGCCTGGTCGCGCTTGGGCAAGCTGCGGCCCGAGCTGGCCGCGGACACCGGCCTGCCCGCGGACTGCGAGATCGTCTGCGGCATCCACGACAGCAACGCCTCGCTGCTGCGCCATCTGCTGACCCTGCAACAGAGCGGCCCCTGCACGGTGCTGTCCACCGGCACCTGGGTCATCGCGGCGGCGCTGGGCTCGGCGACCCAACCTCTCGTCGAGGCGCAGGACATGCTGGCCAACTGCAATGTCTTTGGCGACGCGGTGCCCTGCATCCGTTTCATGGGTGGGCGCGAGTTCGGCGCCATTGCCGGCACGCAACCGGCCAGCTTCGGCCTGGACGAGCTGCAGCGGCTTATCGCGCAGCAAACCCTGGCCCTGCCCTGCTTTGCCGAAACCGGCGGGCCGTTCGCGGGCCAGCCCGGCCGCATCACCGGCCCGGCGCCCAAGACGCCCGCCGAACAGGCCGCGCTGGCCACGCTCTACGTCGTCCTGATGGCCGACCACTGCCTGGCCGCCCTGGGCACCACCGGCCGTGTCGTCGTCGAAGGCGCGTTCACGGCCAACCCCTGGTTCGGCCCCTTGCTGGCCGGCCTGGCCGAAGGCCGTGACGTGACCGTGTCGGACGACAGCAGTGGCACGACCTGCGGCGCCTGGTTGCTGAACGCCTGGGGCAGCGCGCCCGAGGCAACCGCCGCGCCGGTGGCCGCATTGAACCTGCCGGGATGGCGGGCTTACCGCGACGCCTGGCGTACCAAGGCCGGGGCGAAATGATCAACCCGTATTGAGAAAAGGGCCGGCCTCTTGCGAGGCCGGCCCTTTGACATCCGGGCTCGCTCGCTCAGCCGCGGCGGCGGCGACGAAGCGCGGCCAGGCCCAGGCAGGTCAGTGCGAGGGAACCGGGCTCAGGGATGGTGAAGGCGCGCACGCTGTCGATGGCCGGCACGCTGTAGCCACTCGTGTCGGTCGCGCTGTCGAAGGCATACACCCGTACTTCATCGAAGCCCAGGATGTCGCTCAGCCCCAGCACGCCGCCGATGCCTGCCGCACCGAGAGACACGCGGCCGCTGCCGGTCTGCACGCCGTCCAGCCGGGTCTGCCACATCAGGTAGATGTTGGCGTAGCCCGAATCGACGGCGAACTCGATGCCGTTGAGGTCGCGCGCCGTGCTGCGGATGGACAGGTAGGCGTTCATGCCCGCGGTGGCGAAGTAGTTGCCCGCGAAGGACTGGCTGTAGGTCTCGCCGGCGCCCAGGTCCACGCAGTTGCCACCGGCATAGCCGCAGCCGCCGTTGTCGTTGGCAAACCCCGTGTGGCTGAACAACAGGCCGCCTTCTGACCAGGGGCTGTCGAGGTTGATGTTGGCCTCGAAGTCTGCGGCCGCGGTCAGGTGGGCCGCGCCCGGTGTGGCGCTGCCGGCGCCGGTGGTCTGCACGACGGCGGCGCCGGCGTCGGCTGCCAACAAGGCAAAGGCGAGGAGGGCGATGGTTTTCATGGGAAGAGCGTTCATTGCGCGGTAATCAGATCGATGGCGTCGAACGACAGCGCCGGGCTCAGGAAGGCGGCACCGGCGGTGCCGCTGACGGTGTTGATGGTCAGCACGTTGGTGCCGACGACCAGCTGCGCGGCGGGGATGTCGAAGCTGTAGGTGCGGTTGAAGCCGCGGTAGGTGCCCACGGTCAGGTTGCGCGACACCTTGGGCGGTGCGGCGGGAATGGCCGACGTCCAGCTGTTGACCGTGACCTGTGGGCGGGCGCCGGCGAAGTCGGCCGTGGTGCCGAGGCGCAGCCGCAGCGGCGCAGCGTTCTGGCCGCGCTTGAGCGTGAAGCGCACTTGCAGGCCGTTGTTGACGTCCTTCCATTGATAGGCTGGCCATTGCGTCGCGGCATTGGATTGGCCGATGACGAAGGGACTGACATTCCACGACGCCATGCGCACGTCGGACGGGTGCATGAAGGTCAGCTTGTCGCCGTTGATGAACTCCTGCGGCGTGCCGTCCCAGTGGCCGATGCGCCACAGTGCCGGCGTGGCCTCGGGGTCGGCCGTGATGGCCACCGGGTTCAGCGCGTACGTGGCATTGGCGGTCACCGTCACCGAGCCGGTCTGCACGGCCAGCTCGCCCTTGTAGACCGTCATCGTGTAGACACCCGGCAGCATGCCCGTGGCCGTGAAGTGGCCGTCGACGGGGTCGGCGTCGGCCCAGTACTGCGCCTGCGCGTTGGCAAAGCCCACCGTGTAGGGCAGGCCGGCGATGCGGCCCGTCAGGCCGGCGCCGCTGACCGAGCCTCGGCCTACCGGAGGCACGTAGCCCACCAAGCCCACGTTGCCGTACCAGCTGGTGTCGGGGCGGGCCGTGGGAGCCGTGCCGTCGTTGAAGATCATGGTGTACGTGTTCAGTACCCCCATGCGGAAGGCTTCCGTCTGGGCCTCGCCGTAGTTGACGATGTAGGTCAGCTCATTGGTCGTGTCGGTGATCTGCTGCAGCAGGCTGCGGTAGAAGGGGCCGCCGGAGCCGCCTTCGTTGTTGTCGCGCCAGAACCAGATGCCCACGCCAGGGCCGGAGCCGCCGACGAACTCCCAGTCCTTCAGCCGGCGATTGGCATAGTGCTTGGAGCGCGACTGGCCGTATCGCGCGTCGGTGGCCGGGAAGCCGAACACGTCGCTGGCCTCGATGGCGCCGCTGGTGCCGCGCAGGTCCTCGGCCCAGAAGCTCACGCCGTTGTAGGTGCGCAGGCCGCCGGCCGCGTTGGCCGGGCCGCCGTTGGGCAGCTTGGCGATGGGGATGCGGGCGATGAAGCGCACCAGGCCGTGTACGTCCGGCTCTTCGGTGAAGTGCGTGCCCATGTGGATGTTGGACTCGCCCTTCTTCACCAGGTAGTAATGCGTCAGCACACCACCCTTGGTGCTGGTGCTGGTGAGGGTGACGCGGATGTAGTCGCTCGCGTTGACCACGCCACCATTGCTGCTGGAAGCCGGCGTCACGGTGCCGTTGGCGCTGACGGCCTCCACCTTCAGGCCCACGGCGCTGACGCCGTTGTAGAGCCAGTCGGCGCCTGAGTTGAGCTGCGTGCCGCGTGCGGGGTCGGCGTACTCCACGCCCTTGTAGACCATGCTGGACAAGTCGCCGATGGCCGTGGTGCTGCTGCTGTCCCAGCCACGCACCTTGAACACCAGGCCGCCATCGGTGTCGATGATGTACTGCGGCCGCGCCGCGTTGTTGTTGTCGTGGACGGTGGTAATGCTGAAGGCGGCCATCGCGGCCGGTGCCGCTGCGGCGAGCAGGCCTGCGGCCAGCCAGCGCACCCAGGGCGGGCGCGTGCTTGTGGTGTTCATGGAGTCTCCTGGTTTCGTGTCGTTGTTCACGGTCTGTGGACTTGGCCGCAAACCGGAGCGGAATGTAGGCAGCGCCTGACTCCGCGTGTACTCAACCAGATGAGCGTTTGAACAGCGCCGCTCTTGCAAGCGGTCACGACGCTTCAACTCGCTTCTTCAGCGCCTGATAGGTCAGATTTCGCACGCGCAGATGCAGCGTCGAATTCCCCGCGGGCCGCAGCTGCGTCATGAAGAGGATGACGAGGCGCTCCTTCGGGTCCACCGTGTACTGCGGGAAATAGGCGCTGCCCCAACCGAAGGCGCCTTCGCTGCCCAGTTCCTTGAAGCCGCCGCGTTTCACGTTGACCCAGAAGCCCAGCCCGAAGCCATCGGCGTCGCCGCCGGATTTGGAACCGAGATGGTCGGCCGTCATCAGCGCCACGGTGTGGGGTGCGAGGATGCGCACGCCATCCAGCTCGCCCTGGTTCAGCAGCATCTGCAGGAAACGCGTGTAGTCGCCCGCGGTGGAGAGCATGCCGGCGCCGCCCGACAGCAGCTTGCGCGGGCCATTGACGAAGTCGCTCTTCGCAGACGTTTCCATCAGCTTGAGCTGGCCGCCTTCCAGCCCGTAGACATTGGCCAGGCGCTCAACCTTCTCCGGTGGCAGGAAGAAGCTCGTATCCGGCATGCGCAGCGGGTCGGTGATGCGCTCCTTGATGAAGCGGTCCAGCGGCTGGCCAGACACGACCTCGACGAGGCGGCCGAGCACGTCGGTGGCGTAGCCATAGATGAACTGCTCACCCGGCTGGCTCTGCAGCGGCAGCGCGGCGAAGCGGTCGGTCCATTGCGCCAACGTCTCGTCGTTGCCGACGAGGTACCAGTCCTTCATGCCAGCCGCGCTGTAGGCCGCCTGGGCCGGGCCGCCGCCGTAGCTCATGCCGGCCGTGTGCGTCAGCAGGTCGTGGATGGTCAACGCGCGGCGCGGTTTCTCGGTGCCTCCGCCGGGCAGCGCGACCTGCACGTTGGCGAAGGCCGGCAGATAGCGCGCCACCGGGTCCTTCAGCAGGAAGCGACCTTCCTCGTAGAGGATCATGGCCGCCACCGTCGTCAGCGCCTTGGTCATGGACGCGATGCGGAAGATCGTGTCCGTGCGCATCGGCCTGGCGTTCTCGATGTCGCGCTGGCCATAGGCCTTGAAGACGACCGGCTTGCCGTCGCGCAGCACGGCCATCACACCGCCGGCGAGCTGCTGTTTGCCGATCTGCTCCTCGATGGCCGCGTCGAGCCGCTGCAGGCGTTCCGGCGAAAAGCCCTGTGCGGTGACCGCGGTGGCCTTGGGCGGCGCGGCCGAGGTCGCTGGGGCGTGGGTCAGCGCGGCGCAGGCCAGCGCCAGGGCGGCAAGGGTGGTTCTCATTCGGCTCAATCGCCCAGGGGGCGTTGCTGGGTGAAGCCCGGGCTCGCTGCAACGCGGAACTGCTCCGGCGGCAGCGGCCTGGCGGGGTCGATCTGGCCGAGATCATCCCGCAGCTGTGCGGCCACCGGCACGCGGGCTTCCCGCAGGCCGAGTGCCACCAAACGCGCCAATTGCATGGCGCCGTAGTTGTTGTGATGGGTGTTGTCGAGCTTGCCGTTGTTCATCGGATGGGCGGCCTGGGAGCGCTCGGGGCCGAGGGCTGCGTAGAACTGCTGGCTCATGGCATTGAGGTCGATGAAGGCCAGCTTCATGTCCTGGGCGACCACCCGCGCCGCGTCCGCGTACTCGGTCAGGCTGGGCTTGAGGCGCCCCGCGGCATCGAAGTTGCGCCGCTCCATCGACGACACGACGACCGGCACGCCGCCACGCGCCAGGATGCGCTCGGCGTGCGTGCGCAGCTCGGCCTTGTAGCTGTCGGCGTTGCCGCTGCCGTCCTTTTGCTGTTTCTGGTCGTTGTGACCGAACTGCAGCAGCACGGTGTCGCCCGGCTGCATGACTGACAGAATCTTGTCGATGCGCCGGCGCGCCAGCGAGTCGCGGAAGGTCTCGCCCGACTGCGCATGGTTGGCCACGGCCACGGTGGGCTTGAACAGGGCCGTCAGCATCTGGCCCCAGCTGCTGTAGGGCTCACGGGACTGGTCGGCCACCGTGGAGTCGCCCAGCAGAAAGACCGTGGGTACCTGCACCGGTTCGATGATCAGACCGCGCAGCGCCGGCCTGCTGCCGTTGATCTCCAGCGTGATGCGTTGGTCCCAGGCCCAGATCTCGTCCTTGCTCTCGCGCGGCTCCTTGAGCTTGACGACGCCTGCTTCCACACCCGGCACGGCGGCGATGGTGGCGGTGCGGACGTTGACGATGAAGCTGCGCGTTTCAGTGGCACCGGCGGTCACCGGCACGCCGTCCAACATCAGGCGACGCAGCTCGGCCTTGATGGTCGTGTTGCTGGCGGCGGGGCCACCGAGCGTCGCGGTGACGCGGTAGTTGCCTTCTGCGGGCAGGTCCACCGTGAAGAAACTGGGCTGGCCGGCCGCATTGTGCGGCGCACCGGGCTCGAAGCCGCTGCCGCGCTCGCGGCTGTAGGTGGGCTCGGGGGAGGTGGTGAAGTTGAAGCTGAGCGGATCGGCCGCGCGTGGCTGCGAAACACAGCCACCGAGGCACAGAGACACAGAGAAAAGCCAGGGAAGAAGAAACGGTACGCCTCTGTGTCTCCGTGCCTCTGTGGCAGTGTTCATTGCACGCATGTCAGTCCGTCAGTTGATCGCCGATCAGGGCCAGGTTCTGGATGGCGGCCAGCCCCCACTGCGCGGTGTCATTGGTGCTGATCCAGGGGGCTTCGTCCACCGGGTTCAACGCCAGCGGGCCGGCGATGCGCGTCGTCTTCAGCGTCTTGTGGCCGCGCGGGTCGTCGGCCCAGAACTCGCGCCAGGCGCGCTGGGCCAGGGCCTGGTCCTGCTTCTGTTTTGCTGCGTAGGCGGATAGCCGCGAATGGCCCACGCTGAGCACCGTGCCGCCGCCATGAGGCGCGCCCAGCGCCTTGACCTGCTGGTCCCGCGGTGCGTTGTAGAGCTCGCAGTACTGCAGCCAAGCCTGCTTGAACTCGGGCACGTCGATCAGCTCCACCAATTCGGCCATCATCTCCACGGCACCGAAGACGGCGCTCAGGTGGCTGGCGCTGAGCTTGTCGCCGCTGACGTTGTGGAAGGCGCCTTCGTTGGGGCCGGTGGGTTCATAGCCGCCGCTGCCGGTGAAGAAGCCATGCGGCATGGCGGCGATGCCCTTCATGCCGCGCAGCAGCTTGTTGCGCCAGCGCACGTCGCCGGTGCGCTCCCATTCGGTCAGCACATTCGCGACGACGGAGCCCCAGTCGGTGCCGAAGCCGATCCGCGCCGGCCAGGGGCCTTTGTCGACGCGCCCGGCGATCTTGCGCACCGGATCGACCTCGTCCATCTTGGTGTCGGCGTTGAGCACCTCGCGCATGACGTCGCCGATGCGTTCGTCGGCCGTCAGGTAGTAGTAGAAGCGCCGGTAGGCCGACGTGGAGATGCGCGCCTGCTTGGCGCTGCAGCCCCAGTGCTGCACGTTGTGCCGGGTGCCCAGGCCCTGGAAGCGGCCGGCGTGATAGATGTCGACCTCGCTGGTGTGGCGCACCATGGCCTCGGCGAAGCGGAAGATGTCGGCCCGGCCGCTGCGCAAGTAGGCGTACCAGAGCCACAGGTCGGGTGACAGCTCCGAGTTGTCCCAGGCGAAGCCGCCGACGTCGTAGCGCCATTCGTGGCGGTCGCTGTCGTAGGTGTGGCGGATGTCGCCGTAGTCCCAGAAGCCGTACCAATGGCGCTGCTCGACCTCCTTCTTGTAGAAGTCGAACAGGAAGTCCAGCTTGTCCTCGATCTTCTGACGCGCCGGCGTGCTGCGGTCGGGAAGGCTCCACAGCTTGCCGAACACGCCGGCCGCCAGATAACGCTGCGGTGATGCGGCCAGCTGCGGCGGCGCCTGCACGGCGGCGGCCATCTGCACCAGGCGTTCGCGCGTGGGCGTGGCGGCCAGTGCCCACAGCGTGATCTCGCTGCTGCGTGCGATGCCCACCGGCGTGCCGAAGCCCTTCTCGTAGTCCTCGTAGGTCATCTCCAGGCCTTCGAGCTCCTGCTCGTGGGTCTCCATGCCCAGGCCATCGTGATAGAAGCGCAGGTCCATGGCCGGCGCCTCGGGCGAGTGCATCCAGACGGTGACCTCGGCCGCATCGGTCAGGGCGTTGCGGATGTCCAGCTGGGTCGGATGGCGCTGCCAGAAGTCGCGCAGGCCGAAGGCCACGCCGCCGGTGGCGCCGCCGATATAGCCCGCGCCCGGCGCGCGCTTGCCGAAAGCGGCGGGGATCCAGCCGTGGCCGGGTTTGGTGCGCTTCTTGATCTGGAAGCCGTCGGCACTGAGCTGGCTCAAGCTGTAGTCGCCCCAGGCGGGAATGCGGTGCTGCAGCTCGCGCACCTGCTTGCCCCATTGCGCCAGCGGCGGCGTCGCGCGACCGGCGAGCTGGGCCTCGCGCACGGCGGCGCCCGGGTCCCGGCGCAGGCCGGTCAGGTTGCGCACACTCTCGGCCCACAGGCCGCCGGCCTCACCGGCTAAGCGCACGTGGCGGTTGTAGAGCTCGTCGCGCAGCGGCACCGCGAAGCGCAGGCCGATGCCGCGCAGGAAATCCTTCTGGTCGTCGCCATCGAAGACGAAGGTGTGCATCACGCGCAGCGACTCGGCGCCGGCGTAGAAATAGAAGCGCACCGAGAACGGCAGCCACTCGCGGCCGGCGGCGCTGCGGTGCCGGCCGTCGACCTTGATGACGGCGCGCACCGGACCGCTCTGCTCGACGGTCAGCTTGGTCGTACGGCTCTCGAAAGCTGTTTGCGTCACCGGACCTTGCAACGCATCCGGCTTGTCGTCCGTCTGCGCGACGAGGGTGCAGGCGCCCATCACCTCGCGGCCTTCGCGCTCGATGCCGGCGATGAGCTTGGCGCCCTGACGTGGCAGTCTGCAGCGGATGACGCCCGTGTCGACTTCGACGAAGTCCGTCTGTTCACTGACGGTGACCTTGGCGCCAGCGGCCGCAGCGCCCTTGCCGGGTCGGATGCTGGGCGTGGCGCCCGCATCGACGCCGGCCGGCAGCGCATGCGCCGTCCACTTCAGCGAGCCATCGGGCCACCAGGCCAGCGGCCAGCTCTGCAGCGGCAGTGGGCGGCCTTGGGCGTCGACCGCGTGGAAGTCCTGGCCCTTCTTGTGTTGGCCGCGCGGCCAGGGCAGGCCCAGCGTGGCGCCCAACGGTAGCGCCGGGGCGGCGCCGTCGAGCCAGCGCAGCGCGAGCAGGTCGGTGGCGACGGCGGTGGCCGGCGCAGGCGCCGGGGCGGCGCTGGCGGCACCGGCCAAGCCGGTCAGACCCAGGGGCAGGGAAGCGGTCTTGAAGAAGTTGCGGCGGCTGAAGTCGGTCATGGGCGGGCCTGCAGGGGTTGCAGCGAGGAGTCGGTGGCGTGACCGCTGCCGCGGCCCCAGAGGCGGTCGTAGGGCCAGCCGGTCAGGTCTTCGACGATGCGGCGGCTGTCATCGGTCTGGGCTTCAGTGGCCCCGTTGCGCAACCGCTCCACTTCGTTGACCAGCACGGCATGTGTGCTGGCATTGAGGCGGAAGGACCAGGAGGCGATCAGGCCGAAAGCCATCATCAGCAGCGGCCCGCCGACCATCAGCCCGGTGATGGTCTGGATGGCCTCGGGGCTTTGCACGATGAGCTCGCCGGGGCGGCTCTTGGGCGAGATGTAGCCGCCCAGGTCGATGATCCAGCCGCTGGCGATGATCGCGGCGCTTTGCGCGAGCTTGCGCACCAGCGTCATCACGCCGGCGAAGATGCCCTCGCGGCGCTGGCCGGTGACGGCCTCGTCAATGTCGGGTAGGTAGTTGTAGACCGACCAGGGCACGAAGTTCAGTGTGCCGCGGCCCAGGCCGGCCAGCACGATGGGCACGAAGGTCCAGAACACCAGGCCGAGGCTGCCGCTGGTGGGGCTCAGCGCGCTGAAGAGGTTGGTGCCCAGCGCCTTGAAGCCGGCGTCGAAGCCCTCGGGCCGCACGAGGAAGAAGCCCAGGTACAGCAGCAGCGCCGCACCGAACAGCGTGATGGCCAGCCGGTAGGCCAGCACGGGCCCGGTGCGGATGACGATCTGGATGGCCACCATCACCGAGATCAGCTGGGCCACGTACATGACCGTCATCAGCTGCGAGATGACGAGGGTGGCGCCCATCAGCACGGTGGCGACAAAGATGGGGAAGGCGGTGTTGAAGATGTCCTGCGACAGGTAGCCGCCCAGGTAGATGGACAGGTGCTGGCGGAAGGCGCGGATCTTCAGCGTCGAGAACAGGTCGCCGAACATCTTGACCGGCAGGGCCAGCGCGGCCTTGAGGGTGACGCCGCCGTAGGTCTGCGATAGCACCGCCTGCTCGCGCGTGCCGTAGGGGCGCTCCCAGGTCGTCAGCACGACGATGGTCACGACGAGCGAAAAGATGCCGCCGAAGATGGCCGCCATCCAGAAGAAGGTGTCGGGCGAGTCCTTGCCGCCGAACTGGTTGATCAGCAGCGTGGGCAGGTAGGAGGCCAGGATGGCCGAGCTCTGCGCCACGATCATGCGCGCGCCGGCGAACTTGGCCTTGGCCTTGTAGTCCTTGGTCATCTCCGCCGCCAGCGTTTCCCAGGGGATGAGAAACATCGTGTACAGCAGCTCGAAGAAGACGAAGGTGAGCAGGTAGTAGCTGAAGCTGTGGCCGGTGCGGAAGATCAGCGCGAAGCTGGGCAGCAGCGGGATGGTGATGAGCAGGAAGAGCTTGCGCCGGCCGATCCTGCGGCCCACCCAGGTGTGGCGCAGGTTGTCGGAGACATAGCCGATGAGGGGGCAGGTGATGGCTTCGAGCAGGCGCGGCAGACCGAGGATGAGGCCGGCTTCGACGGCGCTGAGGCCGCAGAAGGTGGTGAAGAAATAGAACAGCCAACCGGTGATGACGGCCTGGGCGCCGGCGCCGAGCATGTCGCCGCTGCCCCAGCCCCAGTAGTTGACCCAGTTGGGCTCTTTGGCGGCAGGGTGAAGGTTCTTCTGCATGGCTTAGATGAAACGGAGGAGCAGCTCACCCATGGCCAGCAGCGCCATCGCCTGCCCGAAAGGCATCGACGTCAACGGAATGTCCTTGTATTCCTGCAGCGTGTTGAACACCGGCGTCCCGAAGCTGACCTGCGTCAGCTCACCCGCCTCGTTGATCTTCGACCGCACCGCCAGCGCCGCCTTCAACCCCACCGCCTCATACGACCGTGGTAAATAGCCCTTGCGCACCGCCTTCAGGATGCCGTATGCGAAGCCCGCCGAAGCCGCCGCCTCGTCATACGACGTCGGGTCATCCAGCAACGTCGGCCACAAACCCGACGCCGATTGGCACCCGGCCAACGCCTTCACCTGCGCCTCCAGCGTCGACACCAGGAACTGCCGGAACGCATCTCCTTCGGGCAGGTTCAGCAGTTCGATGAACTCCGGAATGACGATCGTCACCCACGAGTTGCCGCGCGCCCACAGCGCATTGGCGAAGTTGTGTCGCCCCTCGAACGTCCAGCCGTGGAACCACAGCCCCGTCTTGCGGTCGGCCAGGTACTTGATGTGCACGAGGAACTGCCGCTTGGCCTCCTCGACGTAATGCGGCCGGTTCAGCAGCAGCCCGAACTTCGCCAGCGGCAGCACCGACATCATCAGCGTGTCGTCCCACAGCTGCTGGTGATTGACGCTGTTGTAGACGATGTGCTGGAAGCCGCCTTCCTCGGTGCGCGGCAGGTCCCTGTAGACCCACTCAGCCCAGCGGTCGATGTAGGGCAGGAAGCGGCGCTCGCCGGTGCGGTCGAACAGATAGGCCAGGGTCAGGAAGGGCGCCACCGTGTTGATGTTGCGGCTCGGCATGCCCTCGGCGAACCGGGCCTCGAACCAGCTCGTCATGATGTCCCAGGCCTTGGCGTCGCCGGTCAGCTCCCAGACCTTGTAGACGCCGTACAGGCCCACGCCGTGGGTCCACTCGAAGCCGTTCCAGCCCTTGGTGTCCAGCACGCGGCCATCGTCCAGGCGCAGCAGGAATTTCCCGTCGGTGTCTTCGATGTTGACGAGGTTGTGGATCAGACGGTCGACGGCGCCGCGGATGTCATCGCGGTCGGCACCGAGGCCGGCCGTGTGGTGGGCCAGCAGCGGGTGGATGCGCGAGGAGTCGACGGGCTTGAGGATCTGGTGGGACATGGTCTTGTCTCTTTATGAATTCAGCGCTGCAGGTTGCGCGGTTGGGGCACCGGCTCCAACGGTACGCCGCCGCGGGCCACGGCCATCGGCACCAGGCGCACGGCCTCCAGTGCGTTGGCCGGCTGGCCATCGGTCGTGACAGCCAGCGTCAGCGTGTTCTCGCCGTTCGGGTTCAGGATGCCGGGCGGCAGCACGAAGACGCGTTGCGGGCCGATGTGGGCGATGAACTGGCCGAGGTTCCAGCCGTTGACGAAGATCAGCGCCCGGTTCTCGACCTCGGAGCGCGGCTTGCTGGTGTCGCCGAAAGCCAGGCCCAGCTGCACGTCGTGGCCGGCAGGCAGGTCGAGCTTGAAGGTCGTGCGCAGCCAGTAGGTGCCGGGCGCGGGCGGGGCAGCATTCGGCGCCGTGGCGTCCCAACCTTGCTGAGGCTTTCCGGCATCGACAGGCAGATGCCAGCCCATGCGCTCGCCGTGCAGGCCGCCGTTGTTCATCGGGCCGCGCACCAGGTCGGCAATGTCCTCGCCGCCCTTGTTGCCCTGGATCTTCCAGGCGATGGGGGTGGCGAAGCGCTGGCCACCCTTGGGCGCGATCGACGCGGCGATGAGGCCGCGGGCCTCCTTGTGCGCGTCGTCGGCGAACAGGTCCCAGTTGTGGGAGTTGTTGCGCACGACGACCGCCAGCACATGTTCGCCGGCCGGCAGGTTTTTCAGCAACTGCTTGAAGGTGTCGGTCGTCTCGGGGAAGGGCCGGCCGGTGTCGTTCTCCTGTTGGCCGAGGAATCGCCCGTCCAGCCAGACCTGGACCATGCCCGCCCCGCCGCCACCGAAGAAGAGCTCCAGCTGCATCGGCTTGGTCTCAGAAGTCGTGAAGCGGCCGCGATACCAGACGTCGCCGTGGTGGAAACCGTAGTCACTCATCGCCAGCACCGGCTGGCCCTTGTCCGGCGCGGTGTAGACATTGGCGGCCGAGGCGTTGGCGTCGGCCCGGCGCCAGGCGCTGTCGTCGAAGTCCGGTGCGGCTTCGAGAGAGTCGAAGCGACGGGTCCAGGCCTGCTGCGTCAGATCGGGCAGCTTGATCACATCGGGGCCGGGCAGGGCGGCGCGGGCGGTCAGGCTGAAGTCCTGCGCCGAGACCGCAACGGCCTGGCCG
The DNA here is from genome assembly GCF_001425705.1 of Pelomonas sp. Root1217. Lineage (GTDB taxonomy): Bacteria > Pseudomonadota > Gammaproteobacteria > Burkholderiales > Burkholderiaceae_C > Pelomonas. The sequence goes on from NZ_LMDC01000001.1 coordinate 1,582,468, forward strand.
TTGAAGCTCAGCGACGCGATGCCAGCCGGTGCCCAGGCCCGCAGCGCGCTCGGTGCCGTGGTGTCGCCGCGCAATTGCAGCGTCGTGCCGTCGATGGCGGCAGTGCGCACGAGGCCCGGGCTGCGCACGAGGACGCTTCGATCGCCCACCTTCAGGCGCCAGAACTCCTGGCCCGTCTTCTCGTCGGCAAGCAGCAGCAGCAAGGGCGCGCGGCCACCGCCGTCGATCAGCACTTCGATGAGGCCAGTGTGCGCGTAGTTCAGCCGCAGGTCGCCGCGGCTGGCGTCCCAGTGCACCTGCGCCTGGCCACGCAGCAGCTTCACGGTGGGCCGGTTCGCAAAGCGCAGCACGGTCTCGCCATCGTCGCCGTTGCGGCCGTAGAAGAGGGCGACGTCGCGTGCGCCCTGCTGCATCTGCGCCTGCAACTCGCTGGTGCTGTAGACGAGATGCTGGCGCTCCAGCGCGTAGCTGGCCAGCAGCATCTTGGCGTCCTGGCCCGTCAGCGTCAGCTTGCCGGCCTGCGGGACTTGGTAGGTGCCGTCGCGCGTCTTCAGTTTGAAGCCGAAAGCCTCGGTGCCCGACAGGTGGTTGTGCTGGGCCATCAGCACATGGCTGCCTAAAGCGTTGTTGACGTTGTGATACAGCCTGACCTTGGCGTTGCCTGGGTCGAGCGGCTCGCCCTTGTCCATCTGCGCCAGCACGGGCGTTGCGGCCTGCACGAACCCGCCCATCTGCTTGAGCACCAGCGCCTTGTCGCGCATGACGCGGGCTTCGCTGATCGGCGAGCCGTAGTCGTAGCTTGTGTAGACGATCGGTCCCGGCTGCCAGCCCCAGCTGGTGCCGCCGAAGGCCATGTAGATGGAGTGGATGGTCAGCGCGTTGATGAGGCTGCTGCCGTAGAACACGCGCTGGTAGCCCGGGCCCTGGCGCTGGGCGGTGCACTCGTAGGTGCCGTTGCTGCCCCAGTAGTCGAACCAGCCCGCGCCGATCTCGGCAACGAAGCCCGGCGTGTTGGGCGAGGCCTGCGAGCCGACCTTGGGGAAGTTCTTGCCGTAGATGCCCCAATCGGGAACCGGGGCCGGCGTGCCGGGTTGGGCATCCACACCGCAGACGCCACCGGGGTAGCCGTCGAAGGCGTAGAGGTCGGTCGGACCAGGGTTGGCAAACGGCGCGGTGGAGTTCCTGGGCGTCCAGTCCGGCAGCCGCGACGCGGCGTTGTGGAACAGCGGCACGGTGATGCCGTCGGCGCGCGCCTTGTCCGCGAGGTGCTGCATGTGGCGGATGTTCTTGGGCTGCACCGAGAACAGCTCGTTCTCCAGCTGGTAGGCGATGACGGTGCCGCCGCCGTTGGTGATCTGGTGGCGGGCCAGGATGGCGTTGATCTGCGTCATCCATTCGTCGGCGGCGGCCTGGTACTCGGCCGCGTCGGTGCGGGCCTCGGCGCGTTGGCGCAGCAGCCAACCCGGGAAGCCGCCAGCCGTCAGCTCGGCGTTCACGTAGGGACCCATGCGGGCGATGACGTAGAGGCCTTCCTCCTCGGCCATCTGGATGGCGCGCTCGACATTACGCACGCCCGTGAAGTCGTAGTGGCCCGGCTTGGCCGAGTGGTAGCCCCAGCTGAAGTAGAGCGACACGGCGTTCAGCCCCGAAGCCTTCATCTTCTGCAGCACGTCGCGCCACAGGCTGGGCGACGGCAGGCGAAAGGGGTGGAACTCGCCCGCGAAGATCATTTCGCGCTTGCCGTCGATGATCAGCGAGTGGCGGTCCCAGGCGATCGCCTTGGGCTTGCCCTTGGGCGCGGTCGCGCGCTCCAGTTGCGCCGTCTCTTCCGAGATCACGGTGAAGTGCCGCACGGTGCCGGACACGCCGCCCAGTTCCTGCTTCGGCGTCCAGGTCTGCAGACCGTCGAAGCTGTCGGAATACCAATACCGCTTGGTCGTGTAGTCGTCGAAATAGATGCGCCAGCCGGCGCGGCCACCGGCACCCTTGATGGATACCAGCGCCTGGCCCTCCGACGGACCGCCCCAGCCGGCCCAGTCGCCGGTCTTCTGCATCGTCCAGGGGCCGTCCAGCGCAGGCGCGGTGGCCAGCTCGATGAACTTGGTTGTCTCGTTCTTCGTGAACGCGACGTAGCGGCCTTCGTGCCGGATGACGAAGGTGTCGATGAAGTTGTTCTCCAGCCCCTGCATGGGCGCCGGGTCGGAGAACTTCGTGAAGCTGCCGTCCAGCGCCTTCATCGAATACGCGGCGAACGGCCCCTGCGTGCCGCCCTTGGACAGGCTCATGACCAGCTTCAAGCCGCCGTCGCCGTCGCGGAACCACTCCGGCGCCCAGACGTTGGTGACACCGGGCAGCTGGACCGTCACATCGGCCACATGCGTCCACGTACTCAGGTCCGCTGACTTCGCGATGCCGAAGGTCGAGCCCGACCAGTTCGTCGTGTAGGCGATGTAGTAGAGACCGTCGGCGGCGCGGATGATGGACGGGTCGCGCAGCAGGCCCTTGGGGGGCTGGTAGACCTCGGAGCCCAGCGACGTGAAGGTGATGCCGTCGTTCGACGAGAACAGGCTGAGCTTGTCCTGCGACGTCGCCATGAAGGCGGACATCACGAAGCTGCGCTCTGCCTTGGCGGCCGGCGCCGCGATCCGCGCCGGGGCGTTGACGACAGCGGGCCCCTGTTGTCCCGGCAGGTCCTGCCCGCGCGCCACGGCACAAAGCAGCAGCGCAGCGAGCGGGATCAACCGGGAGGCGGAGGGCAGGGCAGCGTGCATAGCGGGCCGGGAGTGCGGGAAGCCTGGATCAGTGTCTCCCGGTTCGTCGCCGCCAAAAAATCAAGCGCTTGCGAGAAAGGGCTTGCCCAGGGCCTGTCGCGGGGGCAGGCGAAAATGGCGCCCTATGTTCAGTTTCTTCAAGAAGGCGCCTCCGCCTCCCGCGCCCGCCGACGAGGCGCCCATCCTGCTGCCCGAGGGGTGGGTGACCAAGCCGGTCAGTGCGCCAACCTCTGTGCCCGACCCGGTGGCGGCGCCCCCCGCGGCGCCTGTGACTGCACCTGTGGCTGCGCCGGTCGCGGCGCCCCCCGCGGCGCCTGTGACTGCACCTGTGGCTGCGCCGGTCGCGGCGCCGGAAGCGGCGCGTGCACCAGCGCCGGTTCCCGCGCCCGCACCTGTCGCCAGGCCCGCGCCCCTGGTCGTGTCGGCACCACCGCCGCCACCGCCCGTCACGGCGACTGCCGCGCCGCCCCGCGCGAGCTGGATGGACCGACTGCGCGCTGGCCTGCGCAAGACCGGCGGCAGCATCGCCGGCGTCTTCAGCGGCACCAAGATCGACGACCAGCTCTACGAAGAGCTTGAAGAAGCCCTGTTGATGGCCGACGCCGGCGTCAAGGCGACGCAATTTCTGCTTGACGACCTGAAGCGTCGCGTCAAGGACGCCAGGGCTGGCGACCCGCAGGTGGTGCGCGGGTTGCTGATCGATGCGCTGGCCGAACTGCTCGCGCCGCTGGAGAAGGGCCTGGAAGTCGGTCGTTTCGCACCCACCGTGATGATGGTCGTCGGCGTCAACGGCGCCGGCAAGACGACCAGCATCGGCAAGCTGACACGCCACCTGGCCGAGGCCGACCAGAAGGTGCTGCTGGCTGCCGCCGACACCTTCCGCGCCGCGGCGCGCGAGCAGCTCGGGGTGTGGGCCGACCGCGCCAAGGTCGAGATTGTCAGCCAGGAGGGCGGCGACCCGGCCGCGGTGTCCTTCGACGCCGTCACGGCCGGCCGGGCGCGCGGCGCCGATGTCGTCATCGCCGACACGGCCGGCCGCCTGCCGACGCAGGTCCACCTGATGGAGGAACTGAAGAAGATCAAGCGCGTCATCACCAAGGCCCAGGAGGGTGCGCCGCACGAGGTGCTGCTGGTGGTGGACGGCAACACCGGCCAGAACGCGCTGAACCAGGTCAAGGCGTTCGACGAGGCCCTGGGTCTGACCGGCCTCATCGTCACCAAGCTCGACGGAACGGCCAAGGGCGGCGTGCTCGCGGCCATCGCACGCGAGCGGCCGGTGCCGGTCTATTTCATCGGCGTGGGCGAGAAGCTGGAAGACCTCGAGACCTTCAGCGCACGCGAGTTCGCTCGCGCACTGCTGGAGTGACTTCCGCGGGCCGAGCGCCGGGCCGCCCCTAGCAGGCCCGCCTCGGGCGATGTGCTTGCCGGGTCAATCCGACAAGCATATCGCCGTCCCCGCGGGGGGCGGCTGGCCACGCCGACGTTCAGCGGGGCGAGACCGGACGAGGGGCTTCAATGATTCGCATGCGGTGTGTCGGCGTAGTAGCCGGATGCGCGCGGCTTGGGGAACAGCGTGTCACGCAGTCGGTCGCTGGGCTCGTTCTGCCAATCCCGGTTCCACGGCGTGACCGCCAGCTCGGTGGCGCCCAGCACACGCAACAGGCGATCCCGTTTTCTGGAATGGCGAGGCTCGTCGTCGACGGGCAGCAGCACGACGGAGCGCGCATAGCCGTGTTCGTCGCACAGCGCGAAGTCGACGGTCAGCAAACCCGTGCGCGACAGCCATTCGCGGTAGGAGTACTGCTTGGGCACCCGCACCAGCTTGTGCAGTGGCACATGGGCCAGCAGAAAGCCTTTCGGGTGTTCCAGTGCCAGGGCTTGCGAGATGCATTTGTGGGCATGTCGCTCCGCGCTCACCAGCACCCGCGCGGCGGTGGGTGGCCAGTGCATGACCGTATCGTTCGCGTCCTTGCGAGGCGTGCCGCCTTGTCCGGTGAGGTTGCTCAGCCAGGCGCCAACGGCGCGGGGAAGGTGGAGATTCAGCATGCGCGCGACGCTAGCGGTCGCGGCAAGGCTTGGCCATGTGGCGCTGTCCCTTGAGCCTGGGACCAGGTGTGAGCACTTGTGTCGCGCGACAGCGCGGCGAAGGTTTGCGTCCTGGAAGACCCTAGCCCATCAGCCCGCCGGGGCCGCCCATGCCCTTCATGCCACCCATGCGCTTCATCATCTTCATGAGGCCGCCGCCCTTCATCTTCTTCATCATCCCCTGCATCTGGTCGAACTGGTTCAGCAGGCGGTTGACGTCCTGGATCTGCACGCCAGCGCCGGTGGCGATGCGGCGCTTGCGGCTGGCCTTGCTCTTGCCGTCCATCAGCAAAGCGGGGTGCGAGCGCTCCTTGGCGGTCATCGCACGCAGGATGCCTTCCATGCGTTTCATGTCGCGCTCGGCGCGGTCCATGTCGGCCTGGCCGGGCTGCTTGTTGCCCATCATGTTCTGCGGCAGCTTGTCCATCAGGCCGCCCAGGCCGCCCATCTTCTTCATCTGCGCAATCTGCTGCAGGAAGTCGTTGAGGTCGAAGCCACTGCCGCTCTTGAGCTTCTCGGCCATGGCCTGGGCACTGGCCATGTCGACGTTGGCCGTGACCTGCTCGACGAGGGCCACGATGTCGCCCATGCCGAGCACGCGCCCGGCATGGCGGTCGGCGTCGAAGACCTCCAGCCCGTCGATCTTCTCGGACACGCCGGCGAACTTGATCGGCGCGCCGGTGATCTGGCGCACCGACAGCGCCGCGCCGCCGCGCGAGTCGCCGTCGAGCTTGGTCAGCACAACGCCGGTCAGGGGCAGGGCGTCCTTGAAGGCCTTGGCGGTGTTGACCGCGTCCTGGCCCTGCATGGCGTCGACGACGAACAGCGTCTCGACCGGGTTCAGCACCGCGTGCAGTTCCTTGATCTCGGCCATCAGCACTTCGTCGATGGCCAGGCGGCCGGCCGTGTCGACGAGCAGCACGTCGATGTAGTGCCGCTTGGCGTAGTCCAGCGCGGCCAGCGCGATGTCGCGGGGCTTTTGCTCGGGCGTGGACTCGAACCACTCCGCGCCAGCCTGGCGCGTGACGGTCTTCAATTGCTCGATGGCCGCCGGGCGGTAGACGTCGGCCGAGACTGTCAGCACCTTCTTCTTGCGCTTCTCGATCAGATGCTTGGCCAGCTTGGCCGTCGTCGTCGTCTTGCCGGCGCCCTGCAGGCCGGCCATCAGGATGACCGCGGGCGGCTGGGCGGCGAGGTTGATGTCGGCCACGCCTTCGCCCATGGTCGCGGCGAGTTCCTTGTGCACGACCGACACCAGCACCTGGCCGGGGTTCAGTGAGCCGACGACCTCCTGGCCGAGGGCCTTCTCCTTCACGCGCGCAATGAAGTCGCGCACCACCGGCAGGGCCACGTCAGCCTCCAGCAGGGCCATGCGCACCTCGCGGAGCATGTCCTGCACATTGCTCTCGGTGATGCGGGCCTGCCCGCGCATCGTCTTGACGAGGCGACTCAGGCGGTCGGTGAGGTTGGATGCCATGGTGGGGAGGTGGGCTGGACCGCCAGAACGGCGGCAGGCCAAAAGTACACTGCAGCCATGAGTTTATCGCCCGCCCTTCTTGCCGATGCTGGAGACGCCGCCGCCGGCGCCCAAAGCCTCGGGCCCGGGCTGGCCTTGGCCATCGCCAGCGCGCTGGCGCTGCTGGGATATGTCTGGGTTGGCCTGCTGCGTGCGCGCGCCGGCGACGACGCCTCCGTGCGGCGGCCGCTGCGCTCCGTGCCGCCCATGGCCCTGGCCTGGACGGCCCAGTTCGCCGCCCTCTATATAGATATCAGTGGCTACGGCCTGGCCGAGCCGGGAGCGCGCTTCGGTTTCGCGCCAGCGCTGTCGATGACGACCTGGCTGGTGCTGACGGTGTATCTGATCGAAAGCCGCTTCCTGCCGCTGCACAGCGTGCGCCGTGTGCTGGCCTGGCTGGCGGCGGCCGCCGTGCTGCTGGCCTGGAGTTTCCCCGGCGAGAGCCGGCCGCTGGCGGCGTCGCCCTGGGCGCCGCTGCACTGGGTGCTGGGCCTGGCGTCCTATGGCCTGTTTGGCGTCGCGGTGCTGCATGCGGCGCTGATGAACCGTGCCGAGGGGCAGTTGCGCCGCAAGCAGTCGACGCCAGCCGGGCTGCCGCTGCTGCGGCTTGAGCGACTGACCTTCCAGTTCGTGGCTGCGGGTGTCGGCGTGCTGTCCCTGGCCATCCTGCTGGGATGGTGGTTCACACCGCATTGGCGCTGGGACCACAAGAACCTGCTTGCCGTGCTGGGCTGGCTGGTGCTGACCGGCCTGCTGGTCGGGCGGCGCATCTACGGCTGGCGCGGCCGGCGTGCGACGCGCTGGCTCTATGCCGGCGCGGCCCTGCTGCTGTTGTCCTATGCCGGCTCGCGCTTCGTGCTGGAGGTCATCCTGCAGCGGAGTGTCAACGGAGGCGGCGCATGAAATACCTGCTGCTGCTGGCCCTGCTGGCGGGCCTGTTCTTTGTGCTGGGCATCAAGCGCGGCCGGCCGCGCGAACCCGAGGCGCGCAAGCCCCCGCCACCGGTGCCGCCGCAAGCCATGCTGCGCTGCGCCGAATGCGGCATGCACCTGCCCGCCGATGAGGCGCTGCCGGGCAAGGGTGGCGTTTTCTGCAGCGCGGCTCATCGCACCAGCTTCGAGGCCCGCGAGGGGCAGGCCTGACAGTGGCCGGCGCCGGCAGCTGGTTCGTCGAGCAGCCGCCGGCGGAGCCGCCGGCCGAGGCTAGCGCCTCGTTCGAGCGCCTTTACCGCGCCTTCCTGTCGGCGCGTGCCGCCCTGGGCCTGGCCCTGGTGATGGCCCAGCTGATCTCCGTCGTTCTCGGCACGACGCCGGCGCGCTCGACGCTGGCCCTGAGCCTGTCCTATGCCGTGGCGGCCCTGGCCCTGTGGCTGATGCCGCAGCTGCGGCGCGGCGCCTCGGCGCGCAGCCTGGCGCGCATAAGCAGCCCGCATTGGTGGGGTGCCATCGGCGTGGACCTGATCCTGTTCGGCGTGCTGCATGCGCTGGACCCGAGTGGGGTGAACTACGGCGCGCTCTTCGTCATGCCGGTGTTGATGGCGGCCGTGCTGAGCCCGCGCATGCTGGCCCTGGCCACAGCGGCGATGGCAACGCTGGGCCTGCTCGGTGCGGCGGCCTGGTCGCTGCTGGCTGGTCTTGACGTGGGCTTGAAGACGACGCAGGCCGGCCTGGTGGGCAGCGGCCTGTTCGCCGTGAGCCTGCTCGCCGGCGAGCTCAGCGCGCGGCTCGCCCGCGAGGAGAAGGCCGCACGCGGCAGCCTCGCGCTCGCCCGCCAGCAGGAGCTGCTGAACCGCCTGGTCATCGATGAGATGCAGGAGGGTGTGCTTGTCGTCGACCGGCGTGGCCGCGTCCGCGCGATGAACCCCGCAGCGCGCGGCCTGCTGGGCGCCGCCAGCGGCGAATTGAGTTGGCAGTTGCGCGGGCGCGCCGACTGGCAGCCCCTGGTGCTCGCGTTGGAGCGAGCCTATGGCGGCAGCGCAGGCGAGGGTGGGGCCGAAGTCGACGTGGCGCTGGCGCTGGACAGCGGCGCCGCGCGCAGCCTGCGCCTGCGCCTGCGCTTCACACGCCAGCGCGAGGGCAGCGAGGAGCTGTGCGTGCTGTTCGTGGAGGACAACCGCGAGCTGCTGGCGCGCACCCGCCAGGAGAAGCTGGCTGCCATGGGCCGGGTGTCGGCCGGCATCGCTCACGAGATTCGCAATCCGCTTGCGGCGATCGCCCAGGCGAATGCGCTGCTGGCCGAGGACGTCACCGGCGGGCGCGCCGAGCAGCTGACCAAGATGGTGGCCTCCAATGTGCAGCGGCTCAAGCGCCTGGTCGACGACGTCAGCGAGCTGGCGCCCGGCATGCAGCCCGACACACAGCCGCTGGACGTCAGCGCGCTGGTCCAGGAGACCTGCGATGACTGGGTCCAGGTCAACGGCGTCGAGCCCGGTGCCCAGAGCCGCTTCCGGCTGCACATCGGCGCGCGGGGCCTGATGGGCCTGTTCGATGCCGAGCATCTGCGCCGCGTTCTCGTCAACCTGCTGGACAACGCGCACCGCCATGCCGAGCCCGGCGCGGGCGCGATCCAGGCGACGCTGGACCGCCACGGCGATGCGCTGGACCTCGTCGTGCGCAGCGCGGGTGCGCCGGTGCCGCATGAGATCGAGCGCCATCTGTTCGAGCCATTCTTCTCCACACGCAGCCGCGGTTCGGGCCTGGGCCTCTACATTTGCCGTGAACTGTGCGAGCGCCATGGCGCCCGCATCGACTACCGCCGCGCCACCGACGCGGCGGCCAACGAGTTCTGTGTTCGACTGCGCACACCCTCATCTGCGCCTTCTGCATGACTACTGCCACGCTCCCACGCCTGCTGGTCGTCGACGACGAGCCTGATCTGCGCACGCTCTACGAGCTGACGCTGCTGCGTGAAGGTTATGAGATCGACAGCGCCGGCACGGTGGCCGAGGCGCTGGCGCATCTGCAGGCTCAGACCTACAGTGCCGTCATCACCGACATGAAGCTGCCCGATGGTTCCGGCCTGGCGCTGCTGCGCTGGCTGGAGCAAGCTGGCCGGCCCGAGAAGGCCATCGTCATCACGGCCTTCGGTTCGGCAGAGAACGCCGTGGAAGCCTTGAAGGCCGGCGCCTATGACTACCTGACCAAGCCGGTGGATCTGCGTCAGTTCCGCCTCGTCGTCGGTTCGGCGCTGGGCCGAGTGACGCCCGATCCCGCGCCGGCGGCGCAAGAAAAAAGCGTGGCAACGCCGGCGTCGGCGTTGCGCTTGGTGGGGGAATCGCCGGCCATCCGCGCGGTTCGCTCGCTGATCGACAAGGTGGCGCGCAGCATGGCGCCGGTGCTGGTGCAAGGTGAATCCGGGACCGGCAAGGAACTGGTGGCGCGGGCCATCCACGACCACGGCGTGCGCGCCGGGCAGGGCTTCATCGCCGTCAACTGCGGCGCCATTCCCGAGAACCTGCTGGAGGCCGAGTTCTTCGGCTACCGCAAGGGCGCGTTCACCGGGGCCAACGAGGACCGCGAGGGCTTCTTCCAGGCGGCGGACGGCGGCACGCTCTTCCTGGACGAGATCGGCGACCTGCCGCTGGCCATGCAGAGCAAGCTGCTGCGCGTCATTCAAGAGCGTTCGGTGCGGCCGGTTGGTGCCACCGCCGAGACGCCAATCAATGTGCGCATCCTCAGCGCGACGCACAAGGACCTGTCCGCCGAGGTGGCGGCGGGTCGCTTCCGCCAGGATCTGTTCTACCGCCTCAACGTCATCCAGATCCGCGTGCCGCCGCTGCGCGAGCGACTGGAGGATCTCGGCCTGATCAGCACCCGGGTGCTGACGCGCATTGCCCAGGACGCGGGCGTGTCGCCAGCGCCGCGGTTGACGGCGGGTGCCTTGCAGACGCTGTCGCGCTATGCCTTTCCTGGCAATGTGCGCGAGCTTGAGAACCTGCTCCACCGCGCGCTGGCGCTGGCGGGCGGCGAGTGGATCGACGCCGACGATCTTGGCCTGCCCGACACGCTGCTGGACGAGGACCGCAGCGAATCGCAGTTCGCCGCGCTGGCCGTTCCTATGGAGGCGGCGCCGGTGGCCGAAGGCGTGTCCCTGCCCGAGGAGCTGCCGTCGGACCTGGCGCGCTATCTGGACGAGGTTGAGCGCGCCATTCTGCTTCGAGCGCTTGAGCTGCACCGCTTCAACCGCACGGCCGCGGCAGCCAGCCTCGGGCTGTCGCTGCGCCAGATCCGCTACCGCATGGCGCGGCTGGCGATCTCGGCTGGTGACAGCTGAAAGAAAAACCTTCTCGGGATTTGCCCTGCTTGAATCTGCGGCGAGGCTATAGAGCGCTTGCTCGGACGCAGCGCTGGCGCGGCCTTGCGGCCCGCTTCGGCCCGCCAGCCCAGTGTTGATGCGGGTTGCCGGTTGCAAGCCCCGATCTGATCGGCCAAAGGCGCGCGCAGGGCATTTGTCCAGAGAAATCGCGGCCAGGGTTTGACACTAGCGGTAGTGCTTGAGGACGGCGGGGGCCATAGATATAGTGTTCCTTCGTGATATCCTGCTGAGCCAGTCGACCCCATGACCATCCCCTCGGATTCGCTGTTTGCAGTGGCTTGGCCACGGCAGCAAAGCGCCCGGGGACCAAGCCGAAACGCCGGCCTGGCAATGGAGCGGCAGGGACGAAATACCCCATTGAAGCACCGCACGATGCGCTGGCCCGGCCTCCGGGTTGATGCCGCGCATTGGCCCGTCATTTCTCGATAAAGGATCCCCTCATGCTGCATGAAGCCGCCACGGGCCAGGCCACCTCCGCCTCGCCGTCGTCGCAGTCCCCGGTCGCGTTTGGATCCAACGCCACCGCCCCCATCGCTTTGACGCCGTCGAGCTACCAGGCCTACCAGATCATTCGCCGCAACGGCGCCGTGGTCTCGTTCGAGCCGAGCAAGATCGCCGTCGCGCTGATGAAAGCCTTCCTGGCCGTGCACGGCACCAGCGGTGCCGCTTCGGCCAGCGTGCGCGAGACGGTGGAGCAGGTGACCCAGAACGTCGTGCGTGCGCTGCTGCGCTCGCGTCCGAGCGGCGGAACCTTTCATATTGAAGATGTGCAGGACCAGGTCGAGCTGGGCCTGATGCGCAGCAGCAACCACGAAGTCGCCCGCGCCTATGTGCTGTACCGCGAGCGCCGCACGCAGGAGCGGGCCGCGCAGGGTGAGGCCACGCGCGCCGCCGAACCGGTGGTGATGGTGGTGGACCGCGGCGAGCGCCGCCCGCTGGACCTCGGTGCGCTCAAGGGCCTGATCGTGTCGGCCTGCGAAAACCTCGGTGCCGACGTCAAGCCCGATCCGGTGCTGGCCGAGACCCAGCGCAATCTGTACGACGGCGTCGCCATCGATGAGGTCTACAAGGCCGCCATCCTGGCCGCGCGCACGCTGATCGAGAAGGACCCGGGCTACAGCCGCGCCACCGCGCGCCTGCTGCTGCACACGATCCGCCGCGAGATCCTCGGCGGCGAGGTGCTGCAGGGCGAGATGACGCAGCGCTATGCCGAGTACTTCCCCGGCTATATCAAGAAGGGCGTGAAGGCCGAGCTGCTGGACGAGAAGCTGCAGCAGTACGACCTGGCCAGGCTGGGTGCGGCGCTCAAGCCCGAGCGTGACCTGCAGTTCGACTACCTCGGCCTGCAGACCCTGTACGACCGCTACTTCCTGCACATCGAAGAGCAGCGCATCGAGCTGCCTCAGGCCTTCTTCATGCGCGTGGCCATGGGCCTGGCGCTGGGCGAGATTGACCGCGAAGCACGCGCTATCGAGTTCTATGAAGTGCTGTCGAGCTTCGACTTCATGTCCAGCACGCCGACGCTGTTCAACGCCGGCACGCGCCGCTCGCAGCTGTCGAGCTGCTACCTGACGACCGTCAGCGACGATCTCGACGGCATCTACGAGGCGCTGAAAGAGAACGCGCTGCTGAGCAAATTCGCCGGCGGCCTGGGCAATGACTGGACGCCGGTGCGGGCGCTGGGCTCGCACATCAAGGGCACCAACGGCAAGAGCCAGGGCGTCGTGCCCTTCCTGAAGGTCGTCAACGACACGGCCGTGGCCGTGAACCAGGGCGGCAAGCGCAAGGGCGCCGTCTGCGCCTATCTGGAAACCTGGCACCTCGACATCGAGGAGTTCCTGGACCTGCGCAAGAACACCGGCGACGACCGCCGCCGCACTCACGACATGAACACGGCGAACTGGATTCCCGACCTGTTCATGCGCCGTGTGCTCGAAGGCGGTGACTGGACACTGTTCAGCCCGTCCACCTGCCCGGACCTGCACGACCTGTTCGGCAAGGCTTTCGAAGAGGCCTACGTTGGCTACGAGCGCAAGGCCGACCGCGGCGAGATCAAGCTCTTCAAGCGCATGCCGGCCAAGGACCTGTGGCGCAAGATGCTGTCGATGCTGTTCGAGACGGGCCACCCCTGGATCACGTTCAAGGACGCCTGCAATGTGCGCAGCCCGCAGCAGCATGTCGGCGTCGTGCACTCGTCCAACCTATGCACCGAGATCACGCTGAACACCAACGACAGCGAAATCGCCGTCTGCAACCTCGGCTCCGTCAACCTGGCCCAGCACATCAAGGATGGCCAGATCGACCAGGCCAAGCTGAAGAAGACGGTGCGCACCGCGATGCGCATGCTCGACAACGTCATCGACATCAACTACTACGCCGTCAAGAAGGCGCGTGACTCCAACCTGCGTCACCGCCCGGTCGGCTTGGGGCTTATGGGCTTCCAGGACGCGCTCTACCAGCTGCGCAAGCCTTACGCCTCGCAGGCTGCCGTCGACTTCGCCGACCGCTCGATGGAAGCTGTCTGCTATCACGCCTACTGGGCGTCGACCGAACTGGCCGAGGAACGCGGCCGCTACTCCACTTACAAAGGCTCGCTGTGGGACCGCGGCATCCTGCCGATCGACTCGCTGGACCTGCTGGCCGAAGCCCGCGGCGGCTATGTCGACGTCGACCGCTCGACCACGATGGACTGGGACGCACTGCGTGGCCGCATCGCCACCTTCGGCATGCGCAACAGCAACTGTGTGGCGATCGCGCCGACGGCGACCATCTCCAACATCATCGGCGTGGACGCCTCGATCGAGCCCTGCTTCGGCAACCTGTCGGTCAAGTCCAATCTGTCCGGCGAGTTCACCGTCATCAACGAATCGCTGGTGCGCGACCTGAAGGCATTGGGCCTGTGGGACGACGTGATGGTCATGGACCTCAAGCACTTCGACGGCTCGCTGCGCCGCATCGACCGCGTGCCCGAGGAGATCAAGGCCCTGTACGCGACGGCCTTTGAAGTCGACACCGTGTGGCTGATCGAGGCCGGTGCTCGCCGCCAGAAGTGGATCGACCAGGCGCAGAGCCTGAACATCTACATGGCCGGCGCCTCGGGCAAGAAGCTCGACGAGACCTACAAGCTCGCGTGGCAGCGCGGCCTGAAGACGACCTACTACCTGCGCACGACCAGCGCGACGCAGGCCGAGAAGAGTACGGTGACGCGCTCGGGCCAGCTCAACTCGGTGTCGTCGGGTGCTGCGCCGGTGATGGCTGCATCGGCTGCGCCGGTGACGTCCGTCGAGCCGGAACTGCCGGCCACCGACATGAAGTTCTGCGCCATCGACGACCCAGGTTGCGAGGCTTGCCAGTAATGAAGCAGGGCGCGAGCTTGTATAGACAAGTTCGCGCTTCATGTTTTCGATGCCCACGCGCAACAAACTTTGCGCGAACGATGCAAATAGCTGTAGCTAGTTCTTGTTGATTTGCACAAGCACTGCCGATAATTCGAAGTGATAGGAAGCACACCATGCTGGATTGGGACGAAGACCTGAAGTCCACCGACACACACACCGCGAAGCCTGTCGCGGCACAGCCTTCGGCACCCCTGATGCCTGAAGTTGCTCTCGCTTCCTCACCCGCTCCAAAGTTGTCCGGCGAACCGACCACCGCGCGTCGCGTGAAGGCTGCCGACAAGCGCATCATCAACGGCCAGACCGACGTCAACCAATTGGTGCCGTTCAAGTACAAGTGGGCCTGGGAGAAGTACCTCGCCACCTGCGCCAATCACTGGATGCCGCAGGAAGTGAACATGAGCCGCGACATCGCGCTCTGGAAGGATCCCAACGGCCTGACCGAAGACGAGCGCCGCATCATCAAGCGCAACCTCGGCTTCTTCGTCACTGCAGATTCGCTGGCCGCCAACAACATCGTGCTGGGCACCTACCGCCACATCACGGCGCCCGAAGCCCGCCAGTTCCTGCTGCGCCAGGCGTTCGAAGAGGCGATCCACACGCACGCCTACCAGTACATCGTCGAGTCGCTCGGCCTGGACGAGAGTGAGATCTTCAACGCCTACAACGAAGTCCAGTCCATCCGCGACAAGGACGAGTTCCTGATCCCCTTCATCGGCGCGATCATGGACCCGCATTTCCACACCGGCACGCCCGAGACCGACCAGACGCTGCTGAAGAGCCTGATCGTCTTCGCCTGCCTGATGGAAGGCATGTTCTTCTACGTCGGCTTCACGCAGATCCTGGCGATGGGCCGCCAGAACAAGATGACGGGCGCGGCCGAGCAGTACCAGTACATCCTTCGCGACGAGTCGATGCACTGCAACTTCGGCATCGACCTGATCAACCAGATCAAACTCGAGAACCCGCACCTTTGGACGGCCGAATTCAAGGCCGAAATCAAGGCGCTGTTCCTCAAGGCCGTCGAACTGGAATACCGCTACGCCGAGGACACCATGCCGCGCGGCGTGCTGGGCCTCAATGCCTCGATGTTCAAGGGTTATCTGCGCTTCATCGCGAATCGTCGCGCGGTGCAGATAGGCCTCGAAGCCTTGTTCCCCAACGAAGAAAATCCCTTCCCCTGGATGAGCGAGATGATCGACTTGAAGAAGGAACGCAACTTCTTCGAGACCCGCGTCATCGAGTACCAATCAGGTGGGGCACTGAGCTGGGACTGAAGTCCTAGCCATCACAAGATCAAGACCTGGCCAATGCAGTCACCGAGCGAAACCCGCATCAACACGCTAGACGTGGCGGGGCTGCATGGCGATCCCATTCACCGTATCGAGGCGCTCCTCCTGGGCGACTCTCGGGCGGTGAATAACCGTACCCGCACGGACCGGTCCGTGCGGGACGGTGACTTTTCCACTTGATCAAGGAGAAAACCATGGCAACTGCAAAGACCCCGGCTAAGGCCGCAGCGAAGAAGGCCGCTCCGGCCAAGAAGGCTGCACCCGCCAAGAAGGCCGCTCCGGCCAAGAAGGCTGCGCCCGCCAGGAAGGCCGCTCCGGCCAAGAAGGCTGCGCCCGCCAAGAAGGCCGCTCCGGCCAAGAAGGCTGC
>NZ_LMDC01000002.1 GCF_001425705.1 Pelomonas sp. Root1217
CCCGCCCTGTCGCTTGCTGCGCGAGTACAGCGACACGGCTGTCTCGGCATATTCCTTGACTCGGAATAGTGCCGCCTATGCCGATATCGGCATAGCCGTCACTCATTTGCGACTCACCTGCTGGAGCAGCGGGTCGACATCCGTGTGATCCAGGTCTTGCTCGGTCACGCCAGGCTGGAGACGACCAGCATCTATGCCCACGTCGCCACCGATCTGCTGCGCGAGGTGATCAGTCCGCTGGAGAAGCTGCCCACCTCGTGAGGCGACCGCCGTGGGGCGGCCCTCCCTGGAGGTCGCCGACATCTTCCGCAGCCACGGCCCCGCTTGGCGAGCCGCCCAGCGCGGCCACCTGAGCCTGGGCCAGCTCAAGGTCATGTCGGCCATCGAGCAGTGCCGCAGCGCGGCGCTGGGTGGTCACGTCTTGCGCTGCGAAGGCTGCGGCACCGATCAGGTCAGCTACAACTCCTGCCGCAACCGGCACTGTCCCAAGTGCCAGAGCAACGCGGCGCAGCGCTGGCTGGATGCCCGGCAGGCCGATCTGCTGCCGGTCGAGTACTTCCACGTGGTCTTCACGCTGCCGGCACCCATCGCCGACATCGCGTATCAGAACAAGGTCGCGATCTACGGCCTGCTGTTCGACATGGCCGCCGAAGTGCTGCAGGTCATCGCGGCTGACGCCAAGCATCTGGGTGCGCGCATCGGCGCCACACTGGTGCTGCACACCTGGGGTTCGGCGTTGACGCACCACCCTCATGTGCACGGCATCGTGCCGGGCGGCGGGCTCAGCATCGACGGCAAGACCTGGGTGGCCTGTCGGCCGGGGTTCTTCCTGCCCGTGCGCGTGCTCTCGCGGTTGTTCCGCCGGCGCTTCCTCGAAGGGCTGGAGCAGTTGCATCGCGCGGGGCGGCTGCAGTTCTTCGGCGTGCACGCGGCGCTGCAGGACGCCAAGGCCTTCGCCGACTGGCTGGCGCCGATGCGTCAGCAGGAGTGGGTGGTCTATGCCAAGCCTCCGTTCGCCGGGCCGCAGGCGGTGCTGGCCTATCTGTCGCGCTACACGCACCGCGTGGCTATCTCCAACAGCCGCCTCGTCGCAGCTGATGTAAGCGGCGTGACGTTCCGCTGGAAGGACTACCGCGCCAAGGGCGATGCCAAGGGGAAGGTGCGCCACAAGACCATGACGCTGGCGCCGCAAGAGTTCCTGCGTCGCTTCCTGCTGCATGTGCTGCCCGGGGGCTTCCATCGCATCCGGCACTACGGCCTGCTGGCCAACGGCAATCGGCGCGACTGCCTGGCAATGGCACGCACCGCGCTGCAGGCCAAGGTCGAAGTGCCCACCGGCGAACCGGCGGCGCGAGCGCCGGCCTTCGTCTGCCGGCACTGCGGGCGGCCAATGCTCATCGTTGAGATCGTCTTGCGCGAGCGGCCTTCGATCCGGGCACCCCCATCATGAGCATTGGCGCGACAACCCGGCTCCAACAAGCACCGGCCCTTGTTCATCGCATGCCGGTGCGGGGTGGACTTGTGTTGCCTGGCGCCGACCCGGGTTCAACGACACGGGCGGACCATGCACCACGGCATGCGGGAGGCGATGGCCGCTGCTGGGACATCGGTGTCGCACGATTCGCGACCGTCGACATGCGCTCAGACGCGCTGCGCCAGCGCCGCCACGATACCCAATCGCCATAGCAACGGTGCCTTCGACAACCGTTGCCACATGCGCCGCGGTTTCCTCCCCCGAGGTTTATCCAACACCTGCCCTCAGGTCGGCTTGATGCGCAGACCTGTCCAACGCGACGGGCAGGTGTCGGACAAACCTAAACAGAAGCAGCCAGCATCTCCGCACCCGGCGCTGGACCGAGTGGTCAAGTCACCGGACACGCTGCCCTGCGCGACACCTCCGGACAAGGTGCTCGTCAGGCGCCGGATTCCGTGCTCAGAAGACGCTGGACCTGGTGCTCACGTCGCGTCGAAAAATGCAACGATCTGCAGGACGGGTTGTCAGGCATTGTCTACACCCCTGCGATGGGCAACATTCACAAGAGCTGGAGTGATGGAGGGATCTGCAGCAATGCGCCTGACGACCTCAACATCGATCCTCGAGATCCGGCGGTAGCAGCCCGAGCAGTCGATGAACAGGTCGGCCTCGATGCGGCGGCCGTCGTCCAGGTGAACCGCCGCCACGCCGCCATCGGGGCGGCGCAGCACGTCGACGATGCGCCCCAGCGTGTGCCGCGTGCCGCGCTGCACGGCCAGCCTGCGCAGGAACGCCGCGTACTGCACGGCGTCGAAGTGGTAGGCGTACTTGAACTGCGAATCGTCCTGGGGCAGCACGAAACGGCCCTGCATGGCCATCACGGTCGGCAGGCATTGCGTGCCCAGCGGGTCCACCAGGCCCATGCGGCGGTGTTGGGCCCACAGCGTCTGCGAGCCGAAAAGGTTGCCGAAATGGCCGAAGGTGTGGAAGTACTCGCGGCCCACCTCCAGCCAGTCGCAGAAACGGATGCCCAGCTTGTAGCTGCCGTTGGTGGCGCGCAGGAACTCGACCTCGTCGATGCCGAGCAGCTGGTTGTAATTGCGTATCGACGGGAACGTGGCCTCGCCTACACCGATGATCGGTATCTCCCTCCGACTCGACAAGCTCGACGCTGACGCGGCCTTTCAAGCCGGTGGCGAGGGCGGCGGCGGTCATCCACCCCGCGCTCCCCCCGCCGACGACGACGATGCGGTTGTACTGCTGTGACATGGCCTGCATGCTTGGGCAACGACTAGCGATGGTCGCCGATGACGACAGCGGACCTGCAGGTGCCGTCCTCGGCGCTGCCACGCGCCATCAGGTCGGCAGGCAGGGAAATGAGGCCAGCAAAGCGCTGCCGCGCGCAGGACCATGGCAGCAGGCACGGACGTTTGATCATGAGGTTTGCTCCAACGGCACAACGGCCGGCCGCGAGGGACGCCCTCGCGGCCGGCCGGAACCGAGACAGAGGTTCAAAGGCCCCAGCGAGGGTCAGAACTCGTAGCGGCCCGTCACGTAGTAGCTGCGGCCCGGGAAGTTCCAGCTCGAGCCCATGAAGCCCGGCGTCTGCTTGTTGAGGTAACGCACAGTCACGTTGTTCAGGTTCGTCACGCTGAGCGACATGCCGAACTTGTCCGTGAAGTTGTACGACACGCCGCCGTCCCACTGCCCGAAGCCCTCTTGGTACTGCGGCAGACCCCACCAGGTGTCTTGCATTCCCAAGCGCGCCGGATCGGCGCTGGTGCCGTTCTGGCCGTTCGGGCTGTTGTCGTTGCCGACATTCTTCAGCACGCGGCTGGTCCAGTTGTAGGCCAAGCGAGCGGAGAACCCATAACGGTCATAGCGCAGTGCGAAGTTGGCGGCGTTCTTCACCAACCCTGGCACCGGCAGGGCGCCAAACTGCAGGCCGTTGGTGTCGCAGCCGTAGACCTTGAGCGCATCGCTGGTAACGGCGCTGATGGACGGACAGTACTGCACCTGGGCATCGCGATAGAACTTCTGGCTGCTGCCGATGTAGGTGTAGTCGGCGGAAACCCCGAAGCCCTTGGCCCAGTCGGGCAGCTTGTCCTTCAGGAAGTCGAAGTGGTCGAGGTAGGTCTCGGCCTTGAGCTCGATGCCGTGCACCCAGGCCCTGGCGGAATTGCGCGGCCCCGTGATCAGGAAAGACTGCGCGTTGCCGTCAGTGCTGAAGTAGTCGCGGCTGTAGGTCGACTTGTAGATAAGGTCCTTCACGTCCTTGTAGAAGGCCGTGGCGGTCAACATCTGGCCTGCGCGCGGATACCACTCCAGGCCGAGGTCGAAGTTGTCAGACGTCAGCGGCTTCAGTTTCGCATTGCCGGTGTTGGTGCCCGTGTAGAGGATCCGGTTATTGCCGGTGTCGATGTTTTGGGTCAGCGCCACCGACTCCTGCACCTTGTCGAAGCCTGGGCGGTACACGCTCCTGGCCATGCCGACTCGACCCAGGAGTTTGTTGTCACCACTCAGGTTGAACTTCAGGTTCAGCGAGGGCAGCAAGTCGACTTTGCTGGTGCTCACATCGAGAGGGTCATTGACCGAATCGAAGCGCGGCGCGTCGGGTGGAGTGCGGTCGGTGTACGTCGGGTTGAAGTTGGTAAAACCATGCGAGGCGCGACCTGTGTAGACCACGCGCATGCCGATGTTGCCTTCCACCGGCACCTTCCAGTCGTCGAAGCCGAAGCGCAAGGTGCCGTAGACGGCATGCGTGCGCTCGGAGACGTTGCTGATCATGTTCGGATTCAGGCCGTAGCGCAGCGTCGTGTCCCAGACGTAGGTGGACGCATCGCAGGTGGGAACGTTGATCTGAGTGCCCGTCGGGTTCTTCGCGTTCTCCGCCCTCGCCCAGGCCTGGGAATCAAGACACTGGTTGTAGCGGACATCGCCGATCAGCTTGGAATAGGTGTTGTAGTCCTTGATGCCGCCGTAGGTCGGGAACACCACGCTCGGCGGGTTGTTGCCACCGAAGTTCTTGTAGTTGAATACCTCCACCGGCGCCGCGGCCGCGTAACGGGGATCGCTCAGGTAGGCGAAGTTGGCACGCGACTGCCAGCCCTGGTCGTCGTTTGCGCCGGGCAACTGGCCGGCCGTGCCGGTCTGGCGTACGACCCAGGGCTCAGCGATCGACTTCCAGCCCACGCTGTTCAGGTCGCCGGCATAGACCGCCTGTTCGCGCACTGAGGTGCGATAGGTGGTGCGGAAGCCGACCCGCAGGTCGCGCAGCACGTCATGGTCGAAGACGAGCTTGCCGTCGACCTTCCAGGCATAGAGGTTGGCATCACCCTTGATTCGCCCGGGCATCACCGATAACCAGTAGTAGTTGCCCGGATCGGCGAGAAAGGTGCGCGTCTTGTCGTCGAAACCGAGCAGCACCGGGTTGTTGCCGGAGGTCGTGATGTCCATGCTCGGCGCGAACGTGGCCGTCTGCACTTCCTCGCCGCGGGTGCGGAAGGTGGACTTCACCCACTGCAGGTCGTTCTGCAGCGCAAAGCGCTCATTGACGTTCCACTGGAAGTTCCAGGCCAGCTCGCTGGTGCTGGTGCGGTGCTGGTTGAAGGCCCGGCTGGTGCCCATGCTGATGCCGCCATCGGCGAACTGGTTCGCACCCTTGCCGCCACGGCTCCAGTTCGAGACGGTGCCGTCGGCATTCCTGGGCAGCCGCAGCGGATAGCTGTAGTGGCCCGACACCACGACGCCATGATCATCGACCACCGGTCTCTCCACCAGCACGTTGTAGGGCGATGCGTTGAAGTTGGGGTCGCTGAAGCTCGGGTAGATGTTCGAGCCGGTGTTCTCCTCCAGCGACTTCGAGACGAAAGCCGTCAGCGACGACTGCATCTCGTTCTTCTTCCACTGCAGGGCGCCGTAGAAGCCCTTGCGGTCGCTGGTGCCGAGGTTCTGGCCCCAATTGGCACCGGTAGGCACCCACACCGTCTGGCCCGGCACGACGTCGGTACGCGGGAAATAGGGCTGGACCTCCAGTTTCTGCGACTCGTAGCTGGAGTGGTTCAAGGCCAGGTCGACCAGCACACCCCAGCGGCCCGAGTCGGCATCCCATCGCGTGGAATACAGGCCCGACAGCGCAGGCGACGCATTCTTCGTCCGTTGCTCGTAGTTGCCACCGAAGGAAATCATCCTCTTCGTGCCGCTGAAGTCGAACGGCAGCCAGGTTCGCAGGTCCACCTGGCCAGCAACACCGCCTTCGATCCTTTCCGCCGACGGGTTCTTGTACACGTCCACGCCAGCCATCAGTTCCGAGGGCACGGCGCTCCAGCTCAGGTCGCGCCCCGGCCAGCCAGCAGAGAAGATCTCGCGGCCATTGAGCGTGGACGAGCCCCAGGACAGGCCGCGCACGTTGATGCGGTCGTCGCTACCTTCGGAGAAGTGCTTGGGGTCGTTGTTGGTCGAACGCAGGCGCTCGACGGTCACGCCGACGATGCGCTGCAGCACTTCGGTGATGGACTTGTCGGGCAGCTTGCCCGCCTCTTCGGCCACCACCGAGTCGACCACCTCCTCGGCGTTCTGCTTGATCTTCTGCGCGCTCTGCAGCGCGGCGCGCTGGCCCTTGACCACCACGGTCTCGAGCGAGGTCGGGGTCTTGTCTGTCGCCGGTTGCGTTTGTGCCAGCACGGCACCGCCGGCGCTCAGCAGCGCTAGTTGAATGACGCCACGGTGGATGGCCGTGGGTCGAAACTGTTTGCTCATGGATGTCTCCGTTTTCCTTCAAATTTGATGCATCCCGATCGGCAGGCCGCCCGTGGCGGTCCTGAATCGGGGGGACCGGCGGCGCGAAGCGCCGGCCGCGATTACTGGATCGTGATGGCGCCCTTGAGCGTCAGATCCGACGCGTAGACACCGTTGGTCTTCTGGCTGTCATTGACATCCATCAGGCGGAAGCGAACCTGAACAACGTTGGACGACTTCATCAGCGTCATCGCCGAAGTGCGTGCGTCGACAATCTTGGCCATCGCAGCCTGGAATGCAGCCAGGCCATCGGCGGTGATCGGATTGGGCAGGGTCCGAATGTCGCCATCCAGGGATGCTGCGGTGACTCCGGCAAGGCCACAGGCATTGGTGACGGCGAAATTGCCCAGCGGGACGGCGTAGCTCGTCAGGCCGTTCATGGGCCACAGCAAGGTGCTCAGCTCGACGTTGCAGCCGTTGTTCTGCTTGCCCAGGTTCAGATGAAGCACGACCGGCCTGTTCGCCGCGTAGAGCCCGCTGTTGATGCCCAGCGTGAAGCCCAGGGCCGTTTCCGTAGTCACCTGCACGCCGCCGGCCGTATCGCCGGCGCTGTTGAAGCCACTCAGGCCCGGCGCAAAGATATCAATGCGATTGAAGCCGTATTGCCACCCACCAGGCGTCCAATTGCTCTCGGGGTAGTGCAAGGCCGAAGTCAGCGTCGAACCGTCCGGCGAGATATCGCGATAGCACCAGTCGCCACCTGCATTGCCGTCGCATGATTCCCAGCCAGCGTTCAGGGGGCTGCCCCAAGGATTGACAGCCACATTGCCGCCCTGCTTCGTGCTCATGGTCGTGGACGTACCGCGTCCCGCGCCGCTGGGCTCGAAACCGTCGGCGATCAGCAGCGGGTCGACAGCAACGAAACGATCCACCGACTGCTCGGCCCAGTTCTCGTTGCTCGGCGCCATGGCGGTGACCGCGCAGGTGCCCTTGCCCAGCAGCTTGAGATTGCTGCCTTCGATGGTGCAAGTGGCCGGCGTGGTGGTCTTGAAGCTGATCGGCAGGCCGGAAGGCGACGTCGCGCTCAGAGCCACGGAAGTGCTGTTCGCGCTCAGGACGTAGTCAGGCGGCGCGAACGTGATCTGCTGGGTCTTCTTGAGGACCTTGAACAGCTGGCTGACGTTGTCGGCGGCTGCCCATTGCACGCCGTCGCTGCTCGCGCCGCCGCCCTGGCTTGCCACCACACGGCACTCGCCCGCCTTCACCAGCGTGAGCTGGCTACCGGAAGCGGTACAGATGCCCGGCGTGGTGGACTCGAAGGTCACTGGCAGACCGGAGGTCGCCACGGCCGAAAGCGCCACCGGCCCATCCAGCAGCATGGCACCGCCGGGATATTTGAAATCGATGGTCTGAAAGCGCCCCCCCGAGTTCGCGCCCCCGCCCTCGCCACCACCGCCACAGGCGGTCAACAAAGCGCACGTCGCCAACAGCGTCAGCTTGCGCCCGTGCGGAACCCATTTCTTCGTCACGATGTGTCTCCTCGTTCTCTGGTGAGCCGAGTGGTTTCTCCGCAGGTGTTGCTCCGTACCTCACGGCCACTCCGCATTGTGGAATACAGATATACCGAGATATCATCTTACCGGTCAGACCAATGCGCATTGGTGTAAACGCCACGCTGACCAATCCTTGAAAGCTGAAAGGTTCTTGTTATGCGAAGTCGGTCTCTGCGTCGCGTGGTCATCGTTGGCGGCGGCAGCGCGGGCTGGATCACCGCAGCGCCCCTGGCGCGCATGCTCTGCAGGCCGGGCGAGCCCGACCACTGCGAGGTCATGCTGGTCGAATCAGACGAGATCGGTACCGTGGGCGTGGGTGAAGCCACGCTGCCGACCATTCGCTTCTACAACCAGTTGCTGGGCATCGATGAGGCCGATTTCGTCCGCGCCACGCAGGCGAGCTTCAAGCTGGGCATCGAGTTCAAGGACTGGGGGCGGCTGGGCGCCCGCTTCTTCCACGGCTTTGGAGGCTTCGGTCCGCCCATCCACAACAGGCCGCTGTGGTCTTACTGGCTGCGCCTGCGCGAGCGGGAGCCTGGCATTGAGTCCTATGAGGACTGGTCCACCGCCACGGTCATGGCGCGTGCGCTGCGATTCACCCCGCCACAGCCGGGGGAACCTTCACCCGCGAATGCATTCGACTACGCCTACCACTTCGACGCGGCGCTCTATGGCCGCTACCTGCGCGACCATGCGGTTCGCCATGGCGCCCAACGGATAGTCGGCACCATCGTCAGCGTGAAGACCTCGGAGCAGAGCGGCTTCGCCGAGGCCCTGCATCTGAGCGATGGCCGCTGCGTTGAAGGCGATCTCTTCATCGACTGCTCGGGCTTCCGCGCGCTGCTCATCGATGGCGCGATGAAATCACCTTACGAGGACTGGAGCCACTGGCTGCCTTGCGACCGGGCGTTGGCCGTTCCATGCGAACGCACCGACCCGATGACGCCCTACACCACCTCGACCGCTCGCTCGGCGGGCTGGCAGTGGCGCATCCCGCTGCAGCACCGCACCGGCAACGGGCTGGTCTACTGCAGCAGCCATCTCAGCGACGATGAGGCAGCGCAGACCTTGCTGGCGAACCTGGACGGCAAGCCGCTGGACGATCCAAGGCCGCAGCGCTTCACAACCGGCCGCCGCAGGCTGGCGTGGACCAAGAACGTGGTGGCCATCGGCCTATCCGCTGGATTCCTGGAACCATTGGAGTCCACCAGCATCCAGTTCATCATGGACAGCGTCGGACGACTGACCGCGCTTCTACCGGACCGTGACTTCGCCCCTTCACTGGCCGATGAGTTCAACCGGCAGATGGCATATCGCTATGAGTCGGCCCGCGATTTCATCATCCTGCACTACAAGCTCGGCGAGCGGCGCGACAGCGAGTTCTGGCGCTACTGCGCCGACATGAGCATCCCGGACGTCCTGGCACACCAGATTGAGTTGTTCCGGGACACCGGTCGCGTGGCCATCATCGATCCAGAGGGCTTCGCGGAACCGTCCTGGGCGTCTCTGATGCTCGGATTGGGGATCTTGCCGCGCCGGCGAGACCCTTATGTCGACCTGGTCGACCTCGACAGCGTCAAGCGGCACCTGTCGACCGTACGGAGTGTCATCCACCGCACCACGCAGGCCATGCCGTTGCATGCAGAGTTCCTTGCGCGAATCGCGAGCCGTTGATGTTACGGACAGGCTGGGCATCGCCGCAGCGGCTGCCTGCGGGTTGCGCGCTGCCAGCGCGAAGAATGGCCTCGTGCTCAGTTCAGGCCGTGGACCTAATCCTGGCGGGCTCGACCTTTCCCTGAGGCATAGCGCCGCAATCGATCGCGCTCGATTGGGTTCCCCGGCGCCATTCAAGCTATGGTCAGGCGAGCCCGACGTGGCGAGGCCAACGTCTTCCCCAGCACGATCTCGGTCGGCAGCACGACAGGGCTTGGCGCAGTCTCGGCGTCGCCTCGATTGCGCGCGTCTATCCGCTGCACAAGCACCTCGACGGCGTGCCTTCCCATTTCATGCAGTGGCTGGTGCACCGTCGCCATCTGCACAGAGCGCGCCATCCAGCTGTTGTCATAGCCGACGACGGACACATCCTCAGGCACGCGGACACCTCGCATTCGCAGCGCCTCAATGCAGCCGAAGGCGATGGCGTCATTGCCTCCGAAAACGGCCTCCGGGAGTTGCCGACCGCTGTGAACCTGAAGCCAATGCTGCATCGCTTCACGGCCACCCTCGACCGTCAGCGGCGCACGAACCACGTGACCTTTAGGAGGCGCAACGCCAGCTTCGGCATACGCACGCAGGTAGCCGTCCACTCGTCGAGTCGCGCCAGAGTATTGGGCTGGTCCACCGACATGCAGGATGCGTCGGTGCCCGATCTCAAGCAGGTGGCGCACCATTTCGTAGGCGCCAATTTCGTTGTCCGATTCGATGTTCACCACGCCGTAAACGGGTTGCTCGGCATGCACGGACACCATGGGCGTGTGTTTTGGCGACCACTTCGCGCCATCATCCGGCAGCCGAGGGGCCAACAGGATCAGCCCATCAACACGGCCGTCGCACAGGGCCGGTATGCGGCTGGGCGCGTCGCGCCAGTCCTTCAAGGTGAAGACGGCAGTTGTCAATCCAGCTGCCGTGGCGCCCTGAATGACGCCACTGAACAACTCGAGGAAGTAGAGGTTCGGCTCTTCTCCCAAAAAATTGGTGACGACGCCTACCGCATCGGTCCGCCGATGCGCCAGCGCGAGGGCAGTGGCATTCGGCCGGTATCCCAACCGCTCTGCAACAGCCAACACGCGATCCCGCGTGTCGACCGAAACCCGCGCTGAGCCACGTCGTCCACCGTTCAGTGCGCCTGAGGCCGCCATTCTGGAAACCCCCGCTTCGCGGGCTACGTCGGCCAGAGTCGGCGCACTACTGCGTCGGCGGCCCTCCGCGGCGGGTTCGGTGGAGTCTTTCGGGCGAGCTGGAGCCACTGAGTTCTAAGCGACAGGGCAGAACGCCACATCTTGAAAGCGGCGCACTTTATAGCACTGCGCCGCCTATGCAGCAGACCGACCTGTTGCCGGTGCGATGCCGGAGCGGGATGCGCCACTGCCAACTCGCGCTGCGTCGGTCGAGGCGGTGCAAGGCGTCATCGGCTCGGCGCGCCTGCATGACCAGCGTCCGATGGCGAGGCAGCCAGCAGCTCTCCTGTCCTCTCAGAGGCGAATTCGAGGCGCGATGACCACGCGACGCGGAGGCTGACTTCGCATAACAAGAATCATTCGGCTTGATCAGCGTGGGCGTTTCCACCGATGCGCATTGGTCTGACCAATAAGATGATATCTCGGTATATCTGTATTCCACATTGCGGAGTTTCCGTGAACTGCGGCGCAACGTGGATCGAACAGCAACTTAGACCCTCGCACCAGCGTCCACCTTGTCGCCGAGGTCGAGCCAGGCACTGCGCCGGCCTCATCACAACGCCCGTCACCGGAGGAGACAACCGGCCGGGCCCCTTTCCTGAAAGGTAGAACCATGAGACTGAAGTTGGGAACCCTGATGCTCGCCATGAGCGCCGGCCCGGTGGCGCTTGCACAAACCTGCGCGCCGACGGCGATCACGCCGTACGTCAACGTCAACGGGACGTGGACGCAAACCTCTTCCGCCACGCTCAAGCTCGGCAGCTCGGCCATCTTCGGCCCGCAGCCCACGTCCGGCGGCTCCTGGAGCTGGAGCGGTTGCGGCACCGCCGGTGCCTCGCGCGAACAGACCATCTCGCCAGCCGCCGCCTGTACGGCCACGGCCACCTACACCAACAGCTGCGGTGCCAAGAGCCAGCAGGCCTTCTCGGTCGGCGTGGGCACCTGGGCCAGCGCCAAGTTCGGCGGCGGCGGCTACGTGACCGGCCTGGTCTTCCATCCAAAGACCAAGGACGTCCTGTATGCACGCACCGACGTCGGTGGCGCCTACCGCTGGGACGCCGGTACGTCGTCCTGGATCGCCATCAACGACGGTTTCACGGCAGCCGAGGGCTTCTATCACGGCGTCGAAAGCCTCGCCGTGGATCCGACCAACGACCAGCGCGTCTACATCGTCGCCGGCATGTCCGCGTCGGCGGACCCGACCGCCCGGCTGTACATCTCCAGCAATCGCGGCAACAGCTGGACCTACGTCAACCTGCCATTCTCGGCGGGTGGCAACAACAACGGCCGCGCCATCGGTGAGCGCCTGTCGGTCGATCCCACCAACCCGTCCATCCTGTTCTACGCCTCGCGCACGGCCGGGCTGTGGAAGAGCGCGGACTCGGGTCAGACCTGGAGCCAGACCGGGCTGTCGTCCACCAAGATGACCCAGGACCAGATCAACAACCTGGGTGGCCAGGTCATGGGCGTCGAGCAGCTGATCTTCGACAACTCGGCCGTCGGCGGCGGTGCGACGACCTGGATCATGTATGCCACCATCGCGCCGGACTATGTCAGCGCGGCCGGCCTGAGCTCCAACCTGTACAAGTCCGTCAACGGCGGTGCCAGCTGGACGCCGGTCGCGACGCCGGTGACCGGCTACCACATCCCGCACGTCGTGCGCGCGTCCGACGGCATGTACTACGTGCTGTTCACCAAGGGCTCGGGCCCCGGCGCCGGTGGCCCCGCTCGCTTCTACAAGTTCGACGGCAGCAATTGGACCCTGCTCAACAGCAACGACAACGCCGGCTACGGCGGCGTGTCCGTCTCCGGCACCGGCTCGACCGCGCGCATCGCGCTCGGCGTCAGCGGCACCTGGGGCAATTACAACGGCCAGCAGATCGTCCAGCTGTCCGATGACGGCGGCCGCAACTGGCGCGAGATCGAGGCGCAGACGCCCGGCGTCACCGCGTCGGGCTGGGTGGACGACATCGAGATCGACCCGTTCAACCGCGACCGCATCCTGCACGTCCACGGCGGCGGCATCATCGAGACCCGGAACGCCTCCGCGTCGGCGCCCACCTGGAGCAACGCGATCAACGGCGTGGAAGAGACCTGCACGCTGGGCCTCAAGACCCCGCCGGCGGGCGCCTCCTATGCCTTCATCAACAGTTCGGGTGACGTCGGCACTTGGCTCCACACCAACCTCTCGACGGCGCCGACGCTGAGCCCCAACAAGAGTTGGAACAACGGCAACTCCGCCGACATGGCCTGGTCCGATCCAACCTATATCGTCGCGAGCGGCCGGGTCAACAACCCGGACGGTTCTGCTGCCGGCGTCGGCTACTGGTCCGGCAACGGCGGCCAGAGCTGGGCGTCGTTCTCCAGCCTCCCTACCGGCGCCTCAACCAACACCAGCGAGGCGTCGAACGTCGCCGTCACGACCCGCAACAACGTGGTCTGGGCGCCGGCTGATTCGGTGCCGTCTTACACCACCAACAACGGCGCCAGCTGGACAGCGACCAACCTGCCTGCACTCGCGATCCAGGGCGGTGTCCCGCGCAGCTACCGAATGGTCGCCGACCGCAAGAACCCGAACAAGGTCTATGCCTACGACTCGGGCGGCGCCTGGTGGACCTACACCCCGGCCAAGGTCTACGTTTCCACGGACGGCGGCCACAACTTCACTCTGAGCCAGGGTTCGGTGTCGGCCAATATGCGCTTTGCGCCTTGGGGTTCGTCATCGATAGCGGTGAATCCCTACGCCGAGGGCCACCTCTGGGTAGCCGACGGCCTGGCCGTGTACCGCTCGGTGGACTCGGGTGCGACCTGGACCAAGCTGACCAACTTCGCGCCGATCTGGAACGGCCGCAATGATTGGCTCGGACCTGAGGTGTCGGGCGCCAGCATCGTCGCGCTGGGCAAGCCAAAGGCCGGTGCCAGCTACTCTGCTGCGGTCTATGTCGTCGGCGTCATCAACAACGTGTGGGGCGTCTGGCGCTCCGACGATGCAGGCGCCACCTGGACACGCCACAACGACGACGCCCACCAGTACGCCGGCGTGGGCGTGATGGCTGCCGACCAGGCGACCTACGGGCGCGTCTATGTCGGTGGCACCTGCCGCGGGGTGAACTACAGCAATTGAACGCATGACTCGGTGGGCTGGCGCGCAAG
The DNA here is from genome assembly GCF_001425705.1 of Pelomonas sp. Root1217. GTDB lineage: Bacteria > Pseudomonadota > Gammaproteobacteria > Burkholderiales > Burkholderiaceae_C > Pelomonas. The sequence goes on from NZ_LMDC01000002.1 coordinate 13,815, forward strand.
TCCTGGCGTCAGCCCGCCGACTCAAGTTACGCGTCATCGTCGAGGTCGCTTCCGAGCATCGGACCGGCCTCCCACAACGCTCGTCACCGGAGGAGACAACCGGCCGAGCCCTTCGCTTGGAAAGGTATGACCATGAGACTGCTTCTATCAACCTTGCTCCTGGCCCTCGGTGCCAGTGCAGGCTCGGCCGTTCAGGCCCAGAACTGCGGCAGCGGTGGCGGCGCCACCGTCTGCCTGACGGCCAATGGCACGGCCAACGACATCCAGCTGAACTGGACCGTCAGCGGCGCCGTCAAGTCGTTGGAGGTTTACCGAGACACGGATTCCGATCCCAACGGCCGCAGCCGCATCGCGGTCGTCAACAAGGCCAGCACTAGCTACGGCGACGCCTCGGCCACCACTGGCACGCCCTACTGGTACTGGGTCAAGTTCACGACCAACGCCGGCAGCTACAACTCCGGCTCGGCCACGGCCACGCGCGGCAGCACTTGCGCGCCCACCGCCGTCACGCCCTACATCAACGTCGGTGGCAGTTGGACGCAGACCGCCTCGGCTTCCGTCCCCGCGGGCCAGTCGGCCATCCTCGGCCCGCAGCCGGTCTCCGGCGGCATGTGGAGCTGGAGCGGCTGCGGCACCGCCGGCGGATCCCGCGAGCAGACCGTCACGCCCACCGCCGCCTGCACGGCCACGGCCACCTACACCAACGCATGCGGCGCCAAGACGCTGCAGTCGTTCACGATCGCCGTCGCTGGCGGGATGCGCGACATCACCGCCATGCAGATGTCCAAGGAGATGTCGCCGGGCTGGAACATCGGCAACACGCTGGACGCCACGCCGACCGAGACCTCCTGGGGCAACCCATTGATCAATCAGGCGCTGATGAACGGCATCAAGAACGCCGGCTTCAAGAGCATCCGCCTGCCTGTCACCTGGACGCCACACGTCGACGCCAACGACAACATCGACCCCGTGTGGATGGCACGCGTCACACAGGTCGTCAAGTACGCCCGTAACGCCGGCCTGTACGTCGTCCTGAACCTGCACCACGAAGGCGGTTGGCTGAACAACACCACCTATGCAGCCCAGCCGGCCAACAACGCCCGGCTGAACAAGCTGTGGACGCAGATCGCCAACAACTTCAAGGACTACGACGACTACCTGCTGTTTGCCGCCATGAACGAGGTTGGCAAGGAGAACACGCAATGGGGCGCGCCCAAAGACCCGGAGTGGCTGAACGTCCAGAACGGCTACAACCAGGCGTTCGTGAACGCGGTGCGCGCCACCGGCGGCAACAACGCCAAGCGCCACCTCGTCGCGCAGGCCTACGAGACCAACATCGATATCTCATACGCGTCTGCGGTGCTGCCCACCGACACGATCGCCAACCGGCTGTTCTTCGAGATCCACTACTACGACCCGTACAACTTCACGCTCAACAGCAACAGCAACCAGTGGCAGTGGGGCGTCTCGGCGACCGATCCCAACCGCGAGACCTGGGCCAACGAGCCCTATGTGGACGCCGAGTTCCAGAAGATGAAGACGCGCTTCGTCGACCAGGGCGTGCCGGTGATCGTTGGCGAGTACGGTGCCTACAACAAGCCGAACTACCCGGGCATGCCTCCCTACCGCAAGGCCTGGGCGCAGTACGTCACGCGCTCGGCCTGGCTGCACGGCCTGGTGCCGATGTGGTGGGACACGGGCGAGATGATCGACCGCAACACCGGCGCGGTGAAGACGCCCGACGAGATCAGCACCATCGTCAACGCCACCAAGTGAAGGTCCATTCGAGCGGGCCGACGGCGCCATCCGCCGAATGCCACGCCAGATAAGCAACCAGTGGACAGCGGGCCTGGCGCCCGCACTTTTTCCAAGCGCGGGAAGCCAACGCCTCCCGCGCATTTCTCCTCGTGACTGCCATGACCGCAAAACTCGCCGCCCCTTGGAGCCGCCGCTCCTTCCTCAGCGCCGCTGCCGCCTCCGCCGGCGCCACCGGGCTGACGACCGCCCAAGCGGCGCCGGCCCCCTTCCAGGCCAACTGGGATTCCCTTGTCGACGGCTACCGCACGCCGGACTGGTTCCGCGACGCCAAGTTCGGCATCTGGGCGCACTGGAGCGCGCAATGCGTGCCCGAGATGGGCGACTGGTATGCCCGGCGCATGTACATCCAGGGCAACTGGCAGTACGACCACCACGTCAAGACCTATGGCCACCCGACCCAGGTCGGCTTCATGGAGATCCAGAACCGCTGGAAAGCCGAGAACTGGGACCCGGACGCGCTGCTGGACCTGTACGTGAAGGCCGGCGCCAAATACTTCGTCGCCCTGGCCAACCACCACGACAACCAGGACAACTACAACTCCAAATTCCACGCCTGGAACAGCCTGCGCGTCGGCCCCAAGCGAGACCTCATCGCCGGCTGGGAGAAGGCGGCGCGCGCGCGCGGCCTGCGCTTCGGCGTCAGCAATCACAGTGCCCATGCCTGGCACTGGTACCAGCCAGCCTACGGCTACGACCCCGAAGGCCCATATGCGGGCCAGCGCTACGACGCCTATCGCCTCACCAAGGCAGACGGCAAGGGCAAATGGTGGGAAGGCCTGGACCCGCAGGACCTCTACACCGGCCGCAACATCGTCATGCCCGACGGCTTCAAGACCATCCGCAGCGTCGAGGATTGGCAGCAGAGCCAGACCGCCCACTGGGACGAGAAGCCGCCGCTGCACAACCCGGCCTTCACGCGCAGCTGGTTCCTGCGCTGCCGTGACCTGATCGACAGCTACAAGCCCGACCTGGTCTACATGGACAACACGACGCTGCCGCTGGGCCAGGCCGGCCTGGACATCGCCGCTCATTTCTACAACGCCAGCATGGCCTGGAACGGCGGCAAGCTGGAGGCCGTGCTCAACGCCAAGGTGATGCCCAGCGAATGGCGCGCCGGCCTCGTCGAGGACGTCGAGCGCGGCTTTCGCGAAGGCATCGAGCCCCAGCCCTGGCAGACCGACACCTGCCTGGGCGACTGGCACTACAGCCGCGGCATTTTCGATAACCACCAGTACAAGCCAGCCAGCACGGTCATCCACCGCTTGTGCGACATCGTCTCCAAAAACGGCAACCTGCTGCTGTCGGTGCCGCTGCGCGGCGACGGCACCATCGACGCCGACGAGCAGAAGATCCTCGGCGAGATCGCCACGTGGATGGTGCGCAACGGCGAGGCCATCTACGGCACCCGCCCCTGGCGCATCTACGGCGAAGGCCCTACCAAGGTCAGCGGCGGCATGTTCAGCGAAGGCAGCTCCAAGCCGCTGACGGCCGAGGACATCCGCTTCACGACCAAGGGCGGCGTGCTCTATGCCATCGCGCTGGGCTGGCCCCGTGACGGCCTGCTGCGCATCCCCACCTTGGCCCAGGGCTCGGCACTCGCCCCCGGCGCCATCGAGAACGTGCAGGCTGTGGGCTCGCCCGACAGCCTGAGCTTCACGCGCAACCACCGTTGGCTGGAAGTGAAGCTGCCGCAGGGCCTCGCCGGCTCGCCGGCGGTGGCCATCAGGATCCGCGGCGCAGTGGTCTGAGCAACACAACCGACTGACCTCTTGCATCCCCCGTTTTCGCCTCGCGCGACCTGACGACACCTCATGAAGAAGACCACTCCCATCGCCACCGCCCTGCTCGCGCTGGCCGCAGCTCAGGCCCAATCGGCCGACATCGTCATCACCTCGCCAGGCGGCCTGGTCGCCATCCGCATCGCCGACGACGGCGCCAGCTACAGCGTGGTCCGCCGCGGCGAGACCGTGATCACCCGCTCGGCGCTGGGCCTCGAACTCGAAGGCCAGCCCGCCTTCGGCACGCTGAAGCTCGAATCACGGCAGGACGCGGCGGAAGACCGCGTCATCCCCTTGGTCGCCACCAAGGCCGCGACCGCGCGCGACCACTACCGCAGCGCAACGCTGAGCTTTCGCGAAGCCGGCGGCGGGCGCCGCCGGCTGCTCGTCGATGCGCGTGCGTATGACGACGGCGTCGCCTTCCGCTACCGCATTGAGGGCAGCGCCCCCGTCAAGCTCAAGGGCGAGCAGACCACCTTCGTGCCGGCCGGCGATCCGTCCTGCCTGCTGACCCCGGTCGACGGCGGCCACGAAGCGCAGTTCGAACGCCAGCGCATCTCGCAACTGAAGTCCGACGCGGTCTTCGACATGCCGGTGGTCTGCGCCACACCGTCGGGCCGCACCCACTACGCCATCACGCAGGCCCACCTGCAGGGCTACACCGGCGCCTCGTTCCGCCGCGAAGGCGAGGCGTTGCGCCTGCAGCTGTCCGGCGTTCCGGGCCGCCAGGGCCCCGCCTTCGTCTCGACGGGCGGGCTGACGACGGCCTGGCGCGCAGTCATGATGGCCGACCGCGCCGGCGACCTGATCCCGTCGCACCTGGTCGGCAACCTCAACCCGGCACCGACCGGCGACTTCAGCTGGGTCAAGCCCGGCAAGACGACCTGGGACTGGTGGTCCGGCCCGCTGGAGGGTGTCAAGCCCGATCTGGCCGCCTACAAGCGCTTCATCGACTTCGCCGCCGAGTCCGGCTTCCCCTACCACCTGATCGATGCCGGCTGGTCCTTCGGTGCCGGCCCCTGCTGCGACCCGCTGCCGACGACCGACATCGCCAGCGCCGCCGACGGCATCGACATGCCGGCCCTGGTTCGCTACGCGGCCGACAAGGGCGTGGGCCTGATGCTGTGGGTGCATTGGGAGCACCTGGCGCCGCGCATGGACGAGGTGCTCGACACCTACGCGCGCTGGGGCATCAAGGGTATCAAGGTCGACTTCATGAACCGCGACGACCAGGACATCGTCAAGTTCTACGAGCGTGTGGCTGAGGCAACGGCCAAGCGCCAGATGTTGCTGGACATGCACGGCGCCTACGTCCCCGCCGGCCTGCAGCGCACCTACCCCAACTACATCACCCAGGAAGGCGTGCTGGGCGCCGAGTGGAACAAGATGGACAAGCGCGTCACGCCGCGGCACAACCTGATGCTGCCCTACACGCGCATGCTGACGGGGCCGATGGACTACACGCCCGGCGGCTTCCGCAACGCGACGCCGACCACCTACGAGATTCGCGCCGTCATGCCGCTGACCCAGACGACGCGCGGCCAGGCGCTGGCCATGTACGTCGTCTACGACAGCCCGCTGCAGATGGTCTCCGACGACCCCTCCAACTACCGCGGCGAAGCCGGCTTCGACTTCATCAAGCGCGTGCCCACGGCCTGGGACGAAACGCGCTTCATCTCCGGCGAACCCGGCAAGGACATCGTGTTGGCGCGCCGGCAGGGCAAGGCCTGGTACATCGGCGCAATGACGGCCAATCAGGCGCGCACGGAAAAGGTCTCGCTCGACTTCCTGTCGCCCGGCCGCTGGCGCGCCACGATCTGGCAGGACGGCGAAGGCGTGCGACAGGTGCAGCGCATCGAACGCACCGTGACCCGCAAGGACACGCTGAACCTGTCACTGGCCGCAGCCGGCGGTGCCGCAGTGATGCTGGAGCCGATGCCGGCCCAGTGACCCACGCAGACACGCCCAAGCCATGCTGCACCCTCATCACAGCGGCGACTCCCCCCGCCAATACCGCCTAGTCGCAGCGCAAATCCGTACCTTGATCGACGTGGATCAAATCAGCACTGGAGCAAGGCTGCCTCCCGAGCGGGAGATGGCTCAGCAGTTCGGGGTATCCCGCCAAGTCGTACGCGAAGCGCTGATCGCTCTGGAGATTGACGGCCTCGTCGAGATCCGCGGTGGTTCGGGTGCCTATGTCATCGGGGCACACAAGGGAAATGCCGCCCAGTCGCTGCTCGGCCGGTCTTCTGCCGAACTTTTTCAGGCGCGCATCGTGTTGGAGCGCGCCAACATCGCGCTCGCGGCGACCCGGGCCAGCAAGCCCAGCCTGCGGCGAGTCGCCGCCGCCATAAAGGCGATGCGCGAGGATCTTGATCGTGGACTGGCCCCCGTGGTGGCAGACCGGCAATTTCATCTGAGCATTGCCGAGATGGGAGGCTGTATCGCCCTTATTGACATCGTGGTAGAGCTGTTCGACAGCTGTCACAGCGCATTCCCATCGCAGAGCATCGGCGGCAACGCTCTGAGCGGCTGGCGAGCGGCCCTGGCTGAACACGAGGTGATCTTCCAGGCCCTCAAAGCACGCGATCCCATCACCGCCGACGCTGCGCTTTGCAGCCATCTGCTCGCCGCTCGCAACCGTTCGACAAGCACCCCCTAGAGATCAGACCTTCATACGGCGACGGTCCGCTCCCGCGAGTCATTGCGACAACAAGAAGAGTTCTTCGGCGGCAGCACGCAGCGCCACGAGATCCATGAATTGAAACCCGGTTATCCCCATGAAGTACAGCAAACAACTCACCATCCTTTCCATCGTCGCCTCGACCCTGGCAGCAGGTTGCGGCGGCGGTGGTGACACGGCGGTTCCTGCTCCTGCTCCTGCTCCTGCTCCTGCTCCTGCTCCTGCTCCTGCTCCTGCTCCTGCTCCTGCTCCTGCTCCTGCTCCTGCTCCTGCTCCTGCTCCTGCTCCTGCTCCTGCTCCTGCTCCTGCTCCTGCTCCTGCACCGGCACCGGCACCGGCACCGGCCGGGGCCGCCACCTGGACGAGCGTGAAGTTCGGCGGCGGTGGCTACGTCACCGGCCTGGTCTTCCTCCCGGCCACCGCCAACCTGCTGTACGCCCGCACCGACATCGGCGGTGCCTACCGCTGGAACCCGGCCACGTCGGCCTGGACGCCGATCACCGACGGCCTGGGCTTCGGCGCGGCCGAGAGCCGCTTCCACGGCGTCGAGAGCATCGCGGTCGACCCGAACGACGACCAATTGGTCTACTTGGCCACCGGCATGTACACCTTCGAAGGCAATGGCCGGCTGTACATCTCCAGCGACCGCGGCGACCACTGGACGCACGCCGACCTGCCGTTCGCCCTGGGCGGCAACAACCCCGGCCGGGCCCTCGGTGAGCGCCTGGTGGTCGACCCGAACAAGCCCTCGACGCTGCTCTTCGGCTCGCGCCAGGCCGGCCTGTGGAAGAGCACCGACTCCGGCCGCAACTGGGCCCAGGTGACCTCGCTGTCGTCCGTCACGATGACGACCGACCAGGTCAAGGCCGCAGGCGGCAACGGCATGGGCGTAGGGGTGGTCGCCTTCGACACTGCCACCAAGGGCAGCGGCACGGCCACGCAGACCGTCTATGCCGCCATCGCGCCCGACTACGTCGCCGCAGCCGGCCTGACCTCCAGCCTATACCGGACCACCGACGGCGGCGCCTCGTGGAAGCCGGTGGCCACCCCGGTCACGGGCATGCAGATTCCCCACATGGTGCGCGCCGCGGACGGCATCTTCTACGTCGTGTTCACCAAGGACGCCGGCCCCGGCGCGGGCGGCCCCGGCCGGCTCTACAAGTTCGACGGCACGAACTGGACGCTGCTCAAGAGCGTCGACCCGGCCGGCGGAACGAACTTCGGCCTCGGCGGCGTGTCCGTGCACGGCAGCGGCGCGACCACGCGCATCGCGCTGGGCGTGACAAACTCCTGGGGCAACTGGAACGGCCAGCAGATCGTGCAACTGTCCGACGACGCGGGCAAGACCTGGCGCGAGATCGAGGCCCAGACGCCCGGCGAGGTCGCGTCCGGCTGGGTCGACGACGTCGAGATCGACCCCGCCGATCGCGACCACATCCTGCACGTCCACGGCGGCGGTGTCATCGAGACGAAGAACGCCTCCTCGGCCGCGCCGACCTGGACAGGCACCGTCGAGGGTATCGAGGAGACCGCGGTCCTCGGCATCGTCACGCCGCCGGCTGGCGCGCCCTACCTGCTGGTCAGCAGTTCCGGCGACGTCGGCGCCTGGGTGCACACGGACCTCTCCAAGGCACCGACGCTGAACCCCGGCACCGGCTGGAGCAACGCCAACGGCGCCGACATCGCCTGGGCCGATCCGAACTACATCGCCGGCATCGGTCGGATCAACTCGACCGGCGTCGGCACCGGCTACTGGTCGGGCGACGGCGGCAAGACCTGGGCGAAGTTCGCCACCCTGCCCCCGGGCGGCGCGACCAACACCGAGGGCCAATCGAGCATCGCCGTCACCGCGCGCAACAAGGCGGTCTGGGCGCCGTCCGACTCGGTGCCCTACTACACGACCGACAACGGCGCGAGCTGGACGGCGACCAACCTGCCGGCGCTGCCCAGCGTCGCGCCGGGCTGGAGCCGTGGCTATCGCCTCGTGGCGGACCGCAAGAACTCGAACAAGGTCTATGCCTACGATTCGGGCGGTGCCACATGGGCCACGGCGGGCAAGGTCTACGTCTCGACCGATGCCGGCCACAGCTTCACGCTGAGCCAGGGCTCGGTGGCGGCGAACCTGGCCCCCAACGCCTGGTGGGCCAGCTCCATCGCGGTCAACCCCAATGCCGAAGGCGACCTCTGGCTGGCCGACGGCAACACCGTGTACCACTCGCTCGACTCGGGCGCGACCTGGACGAAGCTCGGCAACTTCGCATCCGCCAATGGCGTGGCGGGCGCCAGCCAGATCGCGCTGGGCAAGGCGGCTCCAGGCGCCACGTACTCGGCGGCCATCTACGTGGTGGGCGTGGTGGGCGGCGTGTGGGGCGTCTACCGCTCCGACGACGCCGGCGCCACCTGGTCACGCTTCAACGACGACGCCCACCAGTTCGGCGGCATCGGCGTGATGGCGGCCGACCACAACATTTACGGGCGCATCTATGTCAGCGGCACCGGCCGCGGGCTGCTCTACAGCAACTGACTTCTCAAGAACAGATTCCACCCATGACGAACTCCCTGCTTCCCCTGCCACGTTGTGTCCTGCGCCCGCTCTCGGCGGCGCTGTTGACCCTGGGCCTGTGCGCCGTGGCCCATGCCGCACCGCCCGCGGCGCGCGAGGTCACGCTCGACCGCGCCGCGGCGAACAAGCCCGTGGACCGTTTCTTCGACCTCGCCGTCGGCGCCGACTTTCCCGGCACCACCGGCCGGCCGGAGAATCTGGCGCAGCTCAAGACCGCGGTCGACGAGCTGGGCTTTCGCTACCTGCGCTTCCACGACATCTTCCACGACACCTACGGCACGGTGAAGAAGGACGGCGACAAGCTCGTCTTCGACTGGACGGCCATCGACAAGCTCTACGACGCCATGCTGGCGCGCGGCATCAAGCCCTTCATCGAGCTGGGCTTCACGCCTACCGTCATGCGGACCTCGCCGCTGACCATCTTCTACTGGAAGGGCAACACCTCGCATCCGCAGCTGGGCCCCTGGGCCGAGCTGATCGACGCCTTCGTGCGCCACCTGATCCAGCGCTACGGCATCGACGAGGTGCGCAAGTGGCCGTTCGAGGTGTGGAACGAACCCAACCTGAAGGACTTCTGGGAGAACGCCGACCAGAAGGCCTACTTCGATCTGTATGTGAACACCGCGCGCACGATCAAGAAGATCGACCCCACGCTGAAGGTGGGAGGCCCGTCCACCGCCGGCGCGGCCTGGGTGCCTGAGTTCCTGGCCTTTGCCAAGGGCAACGGCGTGCCGGTGGACTTCGTCACCACGCACACCTATGGCGTGACCGAGGGCTTCCTCGACGAGTTCGGCAAGTCCGACCGCATCCTGGCCACCGACCCCAATTCCATCATTGGCGACGTGCGCCGCAACCGCCAGGAGATCGAGGCCTCGCCCTTCCCCGGCATCCCGCTCTACATCACCGAATGGAGCACCAGCTACAACCCGCGTGACAAGGTGCATGACAGCCATGTCAGCGCGCCGTGGATGCTCAACAAGCTGGTCGGCACGCGCGGCTACGCCCAGGCCATGAGCTACTGGACCTACAGCGACCTCTTCGAGGAGCCGGGCCCGCCGAGCGCCGCCTTCCACGGCGGCTTCGGCCTCATGACGCGCGACGGCGTGCGCAAGCCGAGCTGGTTCGCCTACAAATACCTCAACGCGCTGCGCGGCAACGAGATCCCGAGCACCGACGACAAGGTGCTGGCGGCGGTGGACGGCGACAAGACCGCCGTGCTCGCCTGGGACTGGCAGCACCCCGACCAGGGCCAGAACAGCAACGGCACCTTCTTCGGCAAGCCGGTGCCCAACGGCCCGGCGCAGCCGGTCAAGCTGGCGCTGCGCAACCTCAAGCCCGGCAACTACCAGCTGGCGCTGCACCGCACCGGCCACAAGACCAACGACGCCTACACCGCCTATCTCGAAATGGGCGCGCCCAAGGACCTGAGCGCCGAACAGCTCGCCAAGCTGCAGTCGCTGACGCGCGACGTGCCCGAGGTGAAGCGCACCGTCAAGGTCGGCAAGGACGGCCTGTTCAAGTTCACCGTGCCCATGCGCAGCAACGACATCACGCTGATGACGCTGCAGCTTGCGAAATGAAGCCCCTCGCCCATCCTCGCGTCGCTGAACGCGAGCGAGTCTGGTCTGGGACCACGCCGCGGCTTGTGCCGCGGCGCTTCGGCAGGCACATCGAGCCCACTGGGCTCAATCTGTCCGGCCTCAGCCCCCAAGGGGACGGCGATGCTCGCGGCATCCAGCCGCGAGCACATCGCCAGCGCGGGCCGGCTTGGGAGCGGCCCGGCGCTCGGCCCGCAGGGAAAACTGCGCGCCACCTTCTGGCGAGTCTCCTGACGCTGTCGCTGGCCAGCGGCTTGACAGCCGCGTCGGCAAGCCCATCCATGCAGCAGGCCCGTGCCCTCGTGGCGCAGATGACGCTAGCCGAGAAGGCCAGCCAGCTGCAGCACGAGTCGCCGGCCATCCCGCGCCTGCAGGTCCCCGCCTACAACTGGTGGAGCGAGGGCCTGCATGGCGTGGCGCGTGCCGACATCGCCACTGTCTTTCCGCAGGCCATCGGCCTTGCCGCGACCTGGGACACGCCGCTGGCGAAGCGCGTCGGCGACGTCGTCAGCACTGAGTTCCGCGCCAAGTTCCTGAACACGGTCGGTGCGGACGGCTCGTCGGGCATCTACCGCGGCCTGACGGTGTGGTCGCCCAACGTCAACATCTTTCGCGATCCCCGCTGGGGCCGCGGCCAGGAGACCTTCGGCGAAGACCCGCTGCTGACCTCGCGCATGGGCGTGGCCTTCATCCAGGGCCTGCAGGGGCCGGATGCGAACCAGCCCCGCGTGTCGGCCGCCGTCAAGCACCTGGCCGTGCACAGTGGCCCCGAAGCCGACCGCCACAAGGAGGACGTCCATGTGTCGCCCCGCGACCTCGTGGACACCTATCTGCCGGCTTTCCATGCGGCCGTCACCGAAGGCCGTGCCGAGTCGGTCATGTGCGCCTACAACGCCGTGGACGGCGTGCCCGCCTGCGCCAGCGAGCTGCTGCTGCAGCACTACCTGCGCGACGAGTGGAAGTTCCAGGGCCATGTGGTGTCCGACTGCGGCGCCGTGGCCGACATCCACATGGACTGGGCGCACAAGCATGTGAAGACACCCGAGGAGGCCGTGGCCCTGGCCGTGCGCGCCGGCACCGACCTGATCTGCGACTTCGGCAGCAACCCGACCGCCCAGCCCGCCACGACCGTGGCCGCCGTGCAGAAGGGCCTGCTCAGCGAAGCGGAACTGGACCGCGCGCTGCACCGCCTGTTCGACGTGCGGCTGCGTCTGGGGCTGCTGGCTCCCGCGGGGCAGCGCCCCTTCCCCGAGATCACCGCCCGCGACTTCGACACGCCTGCGCACCGCGCCCTCAACCTCGAGACGGCCCGCCGCTCGCTGGTGCTGCTGAAGAACGACGGCCTGCTGCCGCTGAGGGCTGCGCCCAAGCGCATCGCCGTCATCGGCCCCAACGCCGACAGCGTGGACGCGCTGGTGGGCAACTACAACGGCACGCCGTCCAAGCCCGTCACGCTGCTGGCGGGCCTGAAGGCGCGCTACCCGCGAGCACGCATCGACTTCGTCGAAGGCACCGGCTGGGTGGCGCCGCCGCTGGAGGACGTGCCGGCAGCCAGCCTGTGCGCCGACGCCGCCTGCAGCCGCGCCGGGCTGAACTTCGAGCGATTCGCCAACCTCAAGCTCGAGGGCTCGCCGACGTCGTCGGCGGTGACACAGCAGGGCGTCTTCAAATGGGGCTGGCCGGAGCGCTACGACCGCAAGGAATCGGCACGCTGGAGCGGCTTCCTGCGCGCCAGTGAAAGCGGCGAGCACGTGCTGCGGCTCAAGGGCAACAACGGCTACCGCATCTGGATCGATGGCGAGCTGGTGGTGGACCTGTGGGACATCGCCTGGCCCACGGCCAAGCGCGGCGCGACGCTGAAGGCCGGCCAGACTTACGCCGTGCGCGTGGAGGCGATGCAGACCGGCTGGGAGGGCGAGCAACGCCTGCAATGGAGCCGCCCTGGCGCGAACGACGAGGCCGCGCTGGCCGCTGCCCGCGAGGCCGACGTGGTGGTGTTCGCCAGCGGCCTGACCTGGGAACTCGAGGGCGAAGAGATGACGGTGATGGCCCCGGGCTTTGCCGGCGGCGACCGCACCCGCATCGACCTGCCCGCGCCGCAGCTGGCGCTGCTGGAGCGCCTGGCCTCGCTGGGCCGCCCGCTGGTGGTGGTGAACTTCAGCGGCAGCCCGATGGCCTTCGGTGGCGTCACGCAGAAGCTGCCCGCCATCGTGCAGGCCTGGTATCCCGGCGGCGAAGGTGGCCAGGCCGTGGCCGAACTGCTGGCCGGCGACTTCAGCCCGTCCGGCCGGCTGCCGCTGACCTTCTACCGCTCGGCCGACCAGCTGCCGCCGTTCAAGGACTACGGCATGCAGGGTCGCACCTACCGCTGGTTCAAGGGCGAGGCGGAGTTCCCGTTCGGCCATGGCCTCAGCTATGCGCACTTCGGCTACACGCAGGCCAAGCTGCAACGCAGCCGCGTGAGCGCCGGGCAGGGCGCTCAACTGAGCGTGCTGCTGAAGAACGACAGCCCGCGCGACGCCGCCGAGGTGGTGCAGGTCTATGCCCGCCGTACCGGTGCCATGGCGCCGGAACGCACGCTGGTGGCCTTCCAGCGCGTCGCGCTGCGCGCCGGCGAATCGCGCCGGCTCAGCTTCGCGCTGGACGCCAAGGCGCTCAGCGTGGTGCAGGCCGACGGGCGGCGCGTCGTGGAACCCGGGCCGGTGGCGCTGTGGGTCGGCGGTGGCCAGCCGGTGACCGCAGCCACCGGCGTGCGCGCCCCGGGGCAGAAGCTGTTGCTGCAGGTCAGCGGCCGCGCCGAGCTGCCGGCCTTCGGTCGAACCGTGATGCATCTGGAGACTCGTGAATGAAACGCCGTGACCTCTTCGGCCTGATGGCCTGCGCCTCGGCAGGCGCGCTGGCAGCACCCGCTGGCCATCCTTCCTCCTCGCCCTCGGCCCTGGACGCCGCAGGCCAATTCCGCGCCCTCCCGCTGGACGGGCCGGCCGATGACTTCGCCTGGCGGCGCGTGGCCGAGGGCCTGCTGTTCCGCGTCGGTGGGCTGACCAAGAGCGTGCTGTTCTACGGCCCGGGCCTGGTGCGCGTGGCCGCCCACCTGGGCCAGGCGCACACCGCCCAGCCCAGCCTGGTCGTCGTGGCCAGGCCGCAGGCCGTCGCCTTCGACGTGCAGGACGCCAACGACCAGTTGACGCTGACCGGCGCCGGCCTGCGCGTGACGGTGGACAAGCGCAGCGGCGCGCTGGCCTTCTTCACCGCCGACGGCCGGCTGCTGACGCGCGAGCGCGCCACGGCGCCCACCGAGTTTCAGCGCGTCGAGATCAGCGGCAGCCCGAGCTACGCGCTGACACAGACCTTCACGCTGACGCCCGACGAATCGCTGTACGGCCTGGGCCAGTACAACCAGCCCTACATGGACTACCGCGGCCGCGAGGTGCTGATGGTGCAGACCAACATCGGCATCGTCGTGCCCTTCATGGTCTCGACGCGCCGTTGGGGGCTGCTGTGGGACGTCTATTCGAAGATGAACTTCAGCGACGGGCCCAAAGGCGCCACCTTCCGTGCCGAGAGCGCGCCCGCCGGAGCGGACTACTACTTCGTCGCCGGGGACGACATGGACGCCGTGATGGCCGGCTACCGCCAGCTCACCGGCGCGGCGCCGATGTTCCCCAAGGCCGCCTTCGGCCTCTTCATGAGCAAGGAGCGCTATCACACGCAGCAGCAGCTGCTGGACGTCGTGCGGCGCTTCCGTGCCGAGCACTTCCCGCTCGACTACATCGTGCAGGACTGGCAGTACTGGGGCGGCGAGAAGAACGGGGTGTGGGACGGCCGATGGAGCGGCATGGTCTGGGACGCCGAACGCTTCCCCGACCCCGCCGCGATGACGCGCGAGCTGCACGGCCCGCTGCAGTGCAAGCTGATGGCCTCCATCTGGCCCGGCGTCGGCAACGACACGGCGCTGGCCCGCGAACTGGACGCCAAGGGCCTGCGCTTCGAGCCGCTGCACTGGATCTCCAAGAAGGCCCGCATCTATGACGCCTTCAGTCCCGAGGGCCGCCGCATCTACTTCAAGCACACGAAGAAGGGCCTGCTCGACGTCGGCGTCGATGCGCTGTGGATGGACGGCACCGAGGTCGAGGTCGGCGGCGCCGCGCACGACCCCGGCGAGGTCGAGGCCGACATCAAGCGGCTGGGCCGCAATGCGCTGGGCGACTTCACGCGCTACCTCAACGTCTACAGCCTCGTGACCACGCGCGGCGTCTACGAAGGCCAGCGCGCCGCCGGCCCGACGGCCAAGCGCGCGCTGACGCTGACGCGTTCGGCCTGGGCCGGGCAGCAGCGCTACGCCGCCCTGCCCTGGTCCGGCGACACCACGGCCTCCTGGGCCGCGCTGCGCCAGCAGATCGCCGGCGGCCTGAACGTCGGCATGGCCGGCCTGCCCTACTGGTCGCAGGACACGGGCGGCTTCTTCGTCAACCACGCCGGCGGCGAGCGCAACCCGGCGTGGCGCGAGCTCTATGCCCGCTGGAACCAGTTCGGCATCTTCAACCCGGTCTACCGCATCCACGGCACCAGCGTCGAGCGTGAGCCCTATCTGTTCAAGACGCTGGACCCGGCGGTCTACGGCTCGCTGCTGAGCGCCGCCCGTCTGCGCTACCAGCTGCTGCCCTACATCTACAGCCTGGCCTGGCGCAGCACGCAGGAGGGCTACATCATGATGCGCGGCCTGGCCATGGACTTCCCCGACCAGCCGGCGCTGCGCAAGCTGGACGACACCTACATGTTCGGCCCGGCCTTCCTGGTGCAGCCGATCACACGGGCGATGTTCCACGCGGAGTTGCCCCGGCCTGAGACGGTGCCGCCCACGCAGCTGCGCACGCCGGACGGCCAGCCCGGCCTGGTGCTGGCGTATTTCGAAGGCAAGGCCTTCGAGAAGCCGGCCAGCAGCACCGTCGACACGGTGATCGAGCACACCTGGCCCAACCCACCGCTGGGCAGCATCCCGCCGGGCCTCGCCAACCTGGACAGTTTCTCGGCACGCTGGACCGGCCAGCTCATCGCCATGGAAAGTGGCGAGCACGAGATCGGCGTCGAGGGCGACGACGGCTTCCGGCTGTGGCTGGACGACCAGCTCGTCGTCGACGACTGGGTCGTCGGCGGCGCGCGTTTCAACGGGCACCGTCTGACGCTGCGCGAAGGCCAGGTGTTGAAGCTGCGCATCGACTTCTTCCAGGCCGGCGGCGGCCGGGTGCTGCGCCTGGCCTGGCGCACGCCCAGCCAGCTGCGCGAGCTGGCCGCCGCCCAACCCAAGCTCGACCAGCGCCAGGCGACGCTGCTGCCGGCCGGCACGGACTGGTTCGATTTCTGGACCGGCCAGCGGCACACCGGCGGCGGCAGCGTCACACGTGACTACGCGCTGGACCAGTTCCCGCTGTTCGTGCGCGCCGGGTCCCTGGTGCCGCTGGGGCCGGTGGTGGAACACACCGGCCAGAGCCTCGATGCGCCCTGGGAGATCCGCGTCTACCCGGGCGCCGATGGCCGCTTCACCCTCTACGAGGACGACGGCGAGACCTACCGCTACGAACGCGGCGAGCGCGCCACCACCGCCTTGCGCTGGGACGATGCGAGCCGCACGCTGCACATCGGCGTCCGCCAGGGCCGCTACCCCGGCATGGCCGGCCGCCGCGAGCTGCAGGTGCGCCTGATGGCGTCACCCGGTCAGGCCGAGCAGACCCGCACCGTGCCCTACCAGGGCCAAGCCGCCACGGTCCGTTTCGCAGTGCCCAAGCTTTGACGACAGGCGATCCGATGAATCCGATGCCCGACAAGCCGCTCTCCCGGCGCAAGGCCCTGCAAGCGGCCCTTGCCGGGTCGGCCGCGGCCAGCGCGATGGCACCGCCGCAGGATGTCGTCTGCACCGACCGCGCCACCGAGGCGAGGCTGGCCTGAAACCCATCGATCCAACCCGAACATGAAACTGAAGAGAAGCCTCATCGCCTGCACGCTGGCCCTGGCAGCGCTCAACCCCGCCCTGGCCCAGAGCGCCGAAGGCCATCCCGCCTGGCCCGGCCCCGGCCAGCTGTTCGCCGGCACCTGCTACCAGCCCGTGGACCGCACGCTGGAGCAGGTCAAGCGCGACGTCGCGCTGATGAAGCAGTCCGGCTTCAAGGTCGTGCGCGTGGGCGACCTGTCCTGGGACTACTTCGAGCCCACCGAGGGCAAGTTCGAGTTCAAGCACTTCGACGCGGTGATGAACGAGATGCAGGCCGCCGGCATCAAGGTCATCCTCGACATCCCCGGCATCCCGGCCCCGATGTGGCTGCACCACAAATACCCCGGCGTCGACATCGTCAACCAGGCCGGCACCCGCCTGGCGCCGGCCGAGCGCTACATGGACAACATCGGCGACCCCGACTACCGGCGCCTGGCCCGGCGCATGGCCGACACGCTGACCAAGCGCTACGCCAAGCACCCCGCGCTGCTGGCCGTGGGCTATGACAACGAGATCGGCAACGGCTACATCTCCTACTCCGAGGGCGACCGCAAGCGCTTCGTCGAATGGCTGAAGAAGCGCTACGGCAGCATCGACGCGTTGAACAAGGCCTGGGCGACGCAGCGCTGGTCGCGCCGCATCGGCACCTGGGACGAGGTGCGCCTGCCCTATGCCGACGGCCCCGGCCCGGCGGAGCGCTACCTGGACCTGCGACGTTTCTGGTCGGACATCACCATTGCGACGCTCGACGACCTGGAGGCCGTGCGTCGCAAGAACACGCCGGACAAGCCCACGCTGTCCAACTACTGGAGCTGGTCGGGCCGCAAGGGCTTCGACTTCCACGGCAGCTACCGCCAGCACACCACCTACGGCGCCATGGGCTTCTATGCCGGCGACCCGGTCAACGGCGGCTGGGAGGCCGCCCTCATCAAGGCCGGCATGACGACGCCGACCTGGTTCAACGAGTTCACTGCCGGCGGCCCGGGCCACTACGGCAGCAAGGGCTGGTCGCGCATGTGGTCGCATTTCGTGCTGCTGATGGGCGGCCAGGCGGCACTGGCGTGGACCTTCAACAGCCATCTCGGCGGTGAGGAGCAGGTGCTGATGGGTCTGCTCGACCATGACGACCGGCCCTCGTGGAAGCTGGCTGAATGGGCCCGCATCGCCAGCGACTACGCCAAGCTGGAGAAGCTCGGCTTCCCACGCAAGGTCGAGCCCAAGGTGGCCATCGCCTACTCCTTCGACAACGTCGCCGCCCACAGCGCCAACGGCCCGGCCAACAGCTCGCGCGATTACCTGAAGACGCACTACCAGAAGCAGGCCCTGGGCGCCTTCGAGCCGCTGCTCAAGGACAACATCGACGTCGCCGTCATCAAGCTGTCCTACGAGGACCTGAGCCGCTACCGCCTCATCGTCCTGCCGGGCATGTACCTGCTGGACAAGGCCTCGACCGAGGCGGTGCGCAAGTTCGTCGCCGATGGCGGCACGGTCATCATGACGGCGCAGTCGGCCAAGGTGAACGACAACAACCTGTGGCACGCCACACCGCTGCCCGGCGGCCTGACGGACGTCTTCGGCCTGCGCACCAACGAGTTCGGCCAAGCGGCGGGCACGTTGAAGATCGGTGACGAGGAGGTCAAGAGCACGATCGAGCACTACGAGGTGCTGGAACCCTCCACTGCCGAAGTGCTGAGCCGCTTCAGCAACTTCGACGGCACGCCGCCTGCGATCACCGTCAACCGGTTCGGCAAGGGCCGCGCCATCTACCTCGCCACCCCGGCGCAGCCGCAGCTCATGAAGCCGCTGCTGCGCTCGCTCTACGCGAGCTTGGGGCTCGAACCGGGGCCGAAGACGCCCGACGGCGTGTTTGCGCGCGTCGTCGAGGGCCGCACGCTTTACGTCAACACCAACTGGTCGCCAGTGGAGGTTCCCATCTCCGGCGCGATGAAAGGCGTGCTCGGCGGCCAGCGCTGGGAAGGCAGCCTGAAGCTGGAGGCGCTGGGCGTGGAACTGCTGGAACCGCAAAACTGAGATGAAGAACCGAAAGACGAGAACGAACCCAATGAAAATGAAAGCCCTGCCCCTCATGCTGGCCCTGCTGGCCGCCGCCGCCCAGGCCGAAGTGCGCCTGTCCGAGGTCTTCGGCGAGCACATGGTGCTGCAGCGCGACCGCCCGCTGAACCTCTGGGGCCAGGCCACGCCCGGCCAGACGTTGACCGTTGACCTCGCCGGGCGCAAGGCCACGGCGCGTGTCGGTGCCGACGGCCGCTGGCGCGCGCAGCTGGCCGCGCTGCCGGCTGGTGGCCCGCACCGTCTCGTTGTCACGGGCGACAAGACCGTCGTGCTGAACGACATCCTGATCGGCGACGTCTGGCTGCTGGGCGGCCAGTCCAACATGGAATGGGTGCTTGCCGACACCGACACCGGCCCGCAGGAAGTGGCCTCGCCGCAGAACGCGCAGCTGCGCCACCTGCGCGTGCCGCACCGCGCCAGCGTCAAGGTCGAGGCCGATATCGCGCCGGCCTCCTGGGTGGTTGCCGAGCCCGGCAGCGTCGGTGGGTTCAGCGCCGTCGGCTATCACTTCGCCAAGCAGATGCAGGCCGTGCAGGGCGTGCCCATCGGCCTCATCAACACCGCCTGGGGCGGCTCCATGCTGGAGACCTGGATGAGCCGCGAGGCCGCGCTGCGCGACCCCGACCTGGCGCCCTTCGTCAACAAGCTGCCCGCCGAGAACGCGTCCTTCGGCGCCGTGCTGGCCCAGCGCATGCTGCCGCGCATCGCCGCCTGGCAGCCGGGCCTGCCGCTGGACGGCGTGGAAGCCTCGGGCTGGTCGGCCGCTGCCGACATCGATGGCAAGTGGCCGACGCTGAAGGCCCCCGGCAATTGGGAAGGCCAGGGCCTGTACGACGTGGACGGCGTGGTCTGGATGCGCAAGCGCGTCGAGCTGACCGCCGCGCAAGCAGCCGGCGCCGCCACGCTGCACCTCGCCAAGGTGGACGACTGCGACGAGGTCTGGGTCAACGGCCAGAAGGTCGGCGGCCAGTGCGGCTGGGAGCTGCCGCGCCGCTACACGCTGCCTGCGGGCCTGCTCAAGGCCGGCGCGAACTGGATCGCCGTGCGCGTGACCGACAACGCCGGTGGTGGTGGCATCCACGGCGAGGCCGCCAACCTGCGGCTGGACACGGCGGCCGGCGCGGTCTCGCTGGCCGGCACGTGGCGCGCGCGCGTCGAGAAGATCGCGATGCCGGCCGGCCCGGTCGCCAACGATGCGCCGACGCTGGGCCACAACGGCCTGGTCGCGCCGCTGCAGGGCCTGTCCGTGAAGGGCGTGCTCTGGTACCAGGGCGAAGAGAACGCCGGGCGCGCGGCGGCCTATGCCGATGGCTTCAAGCGCCTGATCCAGGACTGGCGCGCCCAGTTCGCCGATCCCAAGCTGCCCTTCTTCTTCGTGCAGCTGGCGTCCTGGCTGCCGATGGCGGACAACCGGCCCGACGGCAACGGCTGGGCCGAGCTGCGCGCCAGCCAGGCCGCGGCGCTGGGCCTGCCCCACACCGGCATGGCCACGGCCATCGACATCGGCGACACGGTCGACATCCACCCGCGCAACAAGCGCACCGTCGGCCAGCGCCTGGCGGGACTCGCGATGCACGAGCTGGGCCTGCGCGCCGCGCCGGCCACGGGCCCGCGCCTGGTCGGCCACCAAGCCAGGGGTGCTGAATTCGAGCTGCGCTTCGACACCACCGTCGGCGGCCTGCGCACGGCCCGCAGTGGCGAGCCGGTGCGCGGCTTCTACGTGGCCGGTGCCGACCGCCGCTGGCAGCCCGCCGAGGCGCGCCTCGACGGTGACCGCATCGTGCTGCGCAGCCCCGCCGTGCCGGCGCCCGTGGCGGCACGCTATGCCTGGGTCAACAACGCCAGCGAGGCCAACGTCGTCGGCGGCGACGGCCTGCCGCTGCCGCCGCTGCGCACCGATGACTGGCCGCTGGAATCCGCCAATCGGCGCTACGGTCGCTGAACCGCCAACACTTTCCCCTCACCTCTCGACAGGAAATTTCCATGCATCCGCTGTTCCGACATGCTGCGCAGGCCCTCGCCCTGCTCGGCTGCCTTGCCGCCGCACCCGCCCACGCCCACGAGACGCTCAAGCTCGACGCCGCCAAGCCCAACCTGGCGCCCACGCCGCCGATGGGCTGGAACTCCTGGAACAAGTTCGCCTGCAACGTCAGCGAGCAGTTGATCCGCCAGCAGGCCGACGCGATGGCCGCCTCCGGCATGAAGGACGCCGGCTACCAGTACATCGTCATCGACGACTGCTGGCAGAAGAGCCGCGACGCCGACGGCAACATCCAGGCCGACCCCGAGCGTTTCCCTTCAGGCATCAAGGCGTCACAAGCTTTGACGAGGGCCTCGAGGCCCGGTGCAAGGTAACCGTCGTCGTTGGAAATCAAGATGCGCATGCCCCTCCTTTCGGCCGGCCGCGGCATTCCNTTGATCCGCCAGCAGGCCGACGCGATGGCCGCCTCCGGCATGAAGGACGCCGGCTACCAGTACATCGTCATCGACGACTGCTGGCAGAAGAGCCGCGACGCCGACGGCAACATCCAGGCCGACCCGGAGCGCTTCCCCAGCGGCATCAAGGCGCTGGCCGACTACGTGCACAGCAAGGGCCTGAAGTTCGGCCTGTACTCCGACGCCGGCTCGCTGACCTGCGGCGGCCGTCCGGGCAGCGCCGGCCATGAGTTCCAGGACGCCCGCCAGTACGCCAAGTGGGGCGTGGACTACCTGAAGTACGACTGGTGCCACACCGGCACGCGCAACGCCGAAGCCGCCTACACCATCATGGCCAAGGCGCTGCGCGAGTCGGGCCGGGACATCGTGCTGTCCATCTGCGAATGGGGAACCGCCAATCCCGAGCGCTGGGGCCCGACGACCGGCCACCTGTGGCGCACCACCGGCGACATCTACGACGCCTGGGAAGGCCAGAAGGACTGGTCGCACGGCATGACCAACATCCTCGACATGCAGGTCGAGCGCGCCGCCCATGCCGGCCCCAACGGCTGGAACGACCCCGACATGCTGGAAGTCGGCAACGGCGGCATGACGACGACGGAATACGAGAGCCACTTCTCGCTGTGGGCCATGCTCGCGGCACCGCTGATCGCCGGCAACGACCTGTCCAGGATGGACGCCGACACCGTGCGCATCCTGACCAACAAGGACGTCATCGCCGTGGACCAGGATCCGCTGGGCAAGCAAGGGCGCCGGATGCTGAAGGAAGGTGACCTCGAAGTCTGGGTGCGGCCGCTGCAGGGTGGTGAGTTCGCGGCCGTGCTGTTCAACCGCGGCAAGACGCCGGCCGACATGAAGCTGAAGTGGGACCGCCTGGGCCTGGCTACCGAACAGAAGGCCGACGTGAAAGACCTGTGGAGCAAGAAGGTCACGAAGGGCGTCAGCGGCAGCTACGGCGGCAAGGTCGCCCCGCATGGCGTGATCATGGTGCGGGTCACGCCGCAGCGTTGATTGTGCAGCCCAGGCCAAGGACGTCGACATGAAACGGCTTTTTCACCTCGCAGTGGCCCTGTGCCTGGGCTTACTCGCCAGCATCGCCAGCGCGGTTCCGCGCAGCAGCGAACCCATCAACCGCGACTGGCTCTTCACCCTCGGCAACCCGCCCGGTGCGCACGCGGCGGAACACGACACCTCGCAATGGCGGCGCGCCGACCTGCCCCACTCGTTCTCGGAGCCTTACTTTCTGGGCACCGGCTTCTACGTGGGTCATGGCTGGTATCGCAAAAACCTCGAACTGCCCACCAGCGCGCAGGGCAAGCGCATCACGTTGGAGTTTGACGGTGTCTTCCAGGACGCCGTCATCTGGGTCAACGGCAAGCAGGCCGGTCGCCACGTCGGCGGCTACACCGGCTTCAGCGTCGACATCACATCGCATGTGAAGACCGGCCGCAACCTGCTGGCCGTGCACGTCAACAACGAGTGGAACGCCCGCGTCGCACCACGCGCCGGCGAGCACGTGTTCTCGGGCGGCATCTACCGCAACGTGCGCCTGGTCATCACCGATCCTGTGCACGTGGCCTGGTACGGCACCTTCGTGACCACGCCGCAGGTGTCCGACGAGCGGGCCACCGTGCGCGTGCAGACCGAGGTGTTCAACGGCCGCCCCGCGCCGGCCAAGGTCGCCGTGGTGTCCGAAGTGCTGGACGCCGCCGGCCAGCGCGTGGCGCAGCATCGCAGCGAGCAGACCGTGCCCGCCGCGGGCAAGCTCGACTACGACCAGACCCTGCCCGCCATCCCCTCGCCGCGGCTGTGGTCGCCCGGGCAGCCCTATCTCTACAAGTTGGTCAGCCGCCTTTTCGTGAACGGCCGGGCAGTCGACCGCTTCGAGACGCCCTTCGGCATCCGCACGGTCAAGTTCACCGCCGACAAGGGTTTCTTCCTGAACGGCAAGCACCTCTACATGATCGGCGCCAACGTCCACCAGGACCAGGCCGGCTGGGGCGACGGCGTGACCGACGGCGCCGCGAGGCGCGACGTGAAGATGGTCAAGGACGCCGGCTTCAACTTCATCCGCGGCTCGCACTACCCGCATTCGCCGGCCTTCTCGAAGGCGACCGACGAGCTGGGCATGCTGTTCTGGTCCGAAGCGCCCTTCTGGGGCATCGGCGGCTTCGGTGCGGACGGCAGCTGGCTGTCCAGCGCCTACCCGCCCGACCCGGCGGACCGTCCCGAGTTCGAGGCGAGCGTGCTGCGCCAGGTCGAGGAAATGGTGCGCATCCACCGCAACCACCCGTCCATCGTCATCTGGAGCGCCAGCAACGAGCCCTTCTTCACCCAGGGCGAGGCGATGGGGGCGATGCGGGACTTCCTCAAACGCGAGGTGGCCTTCTTCCACCGCATCGACCCGACACGGCCGGTCGCCATCGGCGGTGCGCAGCGCGGCGAGATCGACAAGCTGGGCGACGTGGCGGGCTACAACGGCGACGGCGCGACGCTGTTCTTGAACCCCGGCGTGCCCTCGGTCGTGTCGGAATACGGCTCGACGATGGTGGACCGCCCCGGTGCCTACGAGCCCGGCTTCGGCCTGATGCCCGACACGCCGGACCAGCAGGCCAACCCGCGTCCCTACTCGTGGCGCTACCCCTGGCGCTCGGGCGAGGCGCTGTGGTGCGCCTTCGACCACGGCTCCATCGCTTCCATCGAGTTCGGCGCCATGGGCTTCGTCGACTACTTCCGCCTGCCCAAGCGCCAGTACCACTGGTACCGCCACACCTACGCCGGCGTGCCACCGCCCGCCTGGCCGGTGGACGGCAAGCCCGCGCAGCTGCAACTGGCCGCCAGCCAGACCGTCATCCGCGGCACGCAGGGGCTGGACGACACCCATCTCGTCGTCACCGTGCAGGACGGGACCGGCCGGGCGCTGAGCAACTCGCCGGACGTGACGCTGACCATCGTCAGCGGCCCAGGCAAGTTCCCCACCGGGCGCAGCATCGCTTTCAGCAGCAAGTCGCCGGTCGCCATCCGCGACGGCCAGGCCGCGATCAGCTTCCGGTCGTACTTCGCTGGCGAGACCGTCATCGAGGCGACGTCCCCCGGCCTCAAGCCCGCTCGCATCACCATCACGACGACCGGGGCGGAGCGCTTCGTGCCGGGCGTCTCGCCGCTGGCGCCCGACCAGCCGGTCATCACCTACCCGCCGATCAACCGCAAGTCCTTGCCGGACGACCCGATCAACGTGACCACCAGCCGGCCCACCGCCACCAGCGGCTCCGCGCCTGGGCACGAGGCGCCGCTGGCCAACGACGGCAACCCGGACACCTTCTGGCGCGCCGACGCCAAGAACGGCGAGGCCTACTGGGTGGGCCACCTGGAGAACGTCTATGCGTTGCACTGGCTGTCGGTGCAGATGCCTGACGACAGCAACCCGGACTTCGTCGTGGAGATCAGCAACGACCAGACCCACTGGCGCCAGGTGGCCGAAGTCAAGGAACGCCGCAAGAACCACGAGGCCGCGCTGTTCGGCGGCGACAACAAGGCGGCTTTCCTGCGCATCCGCTTCCCTGCCGTCACGCTCGATCACCCGGCGCAACTCAGCGAAGTGCGCGTATTCGCCAAGCCCAAGAACTGAACTTCAACAAGAGAGACCCATGGCACAGCTCGCCCTCCGCAGTGGCCTCATCGCATTGGCGCTGGCCATCGTCGGCGCACAGGGCTACGCCGACAACCTGCGCGAGCGCACCCGCATCGACGACGGCTGGCGTTTCGCGCTAGGCCATGCCAACGATCCCGCCAAGGATTTCGACCACGGCATGCGCCCCTTCTTCTTTGGCAAGGCCGGCTACGGCGACGGCCCGGCTGCGGCCGACTTCGAGGACCGTCCCTGGCGTCGCGTCGACGTGCCGCACGACTGGGCGGTGGAACTGCCGTTCAGCGAGCGCGGCAGCTCCCAGCACGGCATGAAGGCCGTCGGCCGCGGCTTCCCGGAGAACAGCGTCGGCTGGTACCGGCGCGAACTGGCCATTCCGGCGGCCGGCAAGGGCCGGCGCTTCACGCTGGAGTTCGACGGCGTGTTCCGCGACAGCGTCGTCTGGGTCAACGGGCACTACCTGAATCGCGAGGCCAGCGGCTATTCGGGCTTCCAAGTCGACATCAGCGACTACCTGAACTTCGGCGGCCGCAATGTCGTCGCGGTGCGGGTGGACGCGACGACGCAGGAGGGCTGGTGGTACGAGGGCGCCGGCATCTACCGCCATGTCTGGCTGACGCAGACCGGGCCGCTGCATGTGGCGCCACACGGCAGCTTCGTGCGCGCGACAGTCAACGGAGACATCGCCGACGTGACGGTGGACACAACCGTGCGCAACGACGGCAAGGCGGGCGATCACTTCGCGCTGGAACACGAGCTGCGCGATCCGGCTGGTCGCGTCGTCGCCCGCGCAAGCGAGCCGGCCCGCACCGTCGCGGCCGACGCAACCACGGACGTGAGCGCCCAGTTGCGCGTGGAGTCGCCGCTGCTGTGGTCGCTCGACACTCCGCAGCGCTACACACTGACCACGACCATCAAGCGCGGCGCCGAGGTCGTCGACCGCATCGACACGCCCTTCGGCATCCGCAGGCGGATTGACGCCTGGCTCCTTGCGCACAAACGCCGGAGCCGTTGGCGCCGGCCCGCAGGCTTTCAGTCTTCACCCTAGGGTAGACACCAACGTGTTAAATATCCGTCATCGTTAATATAAACATAAACTGATGTTTTGGAAGACGATGCCAAGGCAAGCGACCCCGGCCCAGCGGTGTTGGCGGTCAGCCCAGATGAACCCGTGACAGGCCCTCAGGCCTGAACGCAAGAGACAAGGCTTCAGATGCAGTCCGCGAATCCATCGGCGCGATCAATGCCTGACCACCTCTCGCCGCGTGCGACGGGCAGGCCGCTGACAGTTTCAGCAGGTCTCCAGGAGGTTCTGTGAGCCATGACCCGAGCCAGTCCGGCCGACTGAAAAAGGCGCCCGAGGGATTCCTGAATCGCGAAGGCATCCGGACCGTGATGGAAGAAGCCAAGGCGGGTCGACGCGATTTCGTCCGCAAAGCGTTTGCGACCGCCTTTGCAGGCTCGGCCGCTGCGAGCGCGATTGCGCAGGTCAAGAGTGAGGGGGACCCCAACATCCTGAATCTGCCCGAGCACAGCATTGGACTGGGCCAGGCTGTCGCGACCGATGGCTACGGCAAGCCCTCCAAATATGAGGCCAACGTCCAGCGCCGGCCGAGCCCGGGTCTGACGCAAACGGTCCAGGCCTCGGTTTCCTTCGCACCTCTGCAGTCGCTTTTCGGCATCGTCACGCCCAGTGGCTTGCATTTCGAGCGCCATCACCAGGGCTGGTGGGACATCGACCCCTCCAAACACCGCCTGATGGTGAACGGCAGCGACGACAAGCTGCTGAAGCGGCCCCTGGTCTTCACGATGGACGAACTGATGCGCCTGCCCAGCGTGAGCCGCTTCCATTTCATCGAATGCGGCGCCAACACGGGCATGGAGTGGGGCAACGTCGCCGTTCCAACCTGCCAGTACACCCACGGCATGCTGAGTTGCAGCGAGTTCACCGGCGTGCCGCTGCGCGTGCTGTTCGAGCTCTGCGGTGTGGACTACAAGCGCGCCCGCTATGTGCTGGCAGAAGGCGCTGACGGGTCCAGCATGACGCGCACCGTGCCGATGGAGCTGGTGGAGAGCGGCGAGGTCATCGTCGCCTATGGCCAGAACGGCGAGATGCTGCGCCCCGAGCAGGGCTACCCGCTTCGCCTGGTGGTCCCCGGCGTGCAAGGCGTGAGCTGGGTCAAGTACCTGCGCCGCCTGGAGGTGGGCGACCAGCCTTACGGCACCAAGGACGAGACCATTCACTACATCGACCTGATGCCTGGCGGCCTGCACCGCCAATACACGAGTACACAAGAATGCAAGAGCGTCGTCACCACGCCCTCGGGCGGCCAGGTGTTGCTCGACAAAGGCTACTACCAGGTCAGCGGGCTCGCCTGGTCCGGTCGCGGCAAGGTCAAGCGGGTGGACGTGACCACCGACGGTGGCCGCAACTGGCGCGTTGCGCGCCTGCAGGACCCTGTGATGAGCAAATGCCTGACCCGCTTCACGCTGGACTGGCGATGGGACGGCAAGCCCGCCTTCCTGCAAAGCCGCGCCATGGATGAGAGCGGTTATGTGCAGCCCAGCACCCGCCAGCTGCGCGCCGTGCGCGGTACGCGCTCGATCTATCACAACAACGCCATCCAGTCCTGGCTGGTCGAGGAAAGCGGCGAGGTGCGCAATGTCCAGCTCACGTAAGCCGCTCGCCGCCGCGCTGCTGGCGCTGGCCGCACTCGGCACGGCCTCGGCGCAGAGCGCCTACCCTGGCATCGGCAGGCCGGCCACCGCGGCGGAGCTCAAAGCCTGGGACATCGACGTGCGGCCCGACTTCAAGGGCCTGCCCAAGGGCGCTGGCTCGGTGAACCTGGGCCAGGACGTCTGGGAGGCCCGCTGCGCCTCCTGCCACGGCGTCTTTGGCGAAAGCAACGAGACCTTCTCGCCGCTGGTAGGCGGCACCACGGCCGAGGACATCAAGACCGGCCGGGTCGCTCGAATGAATGACCCCAGCTTCCCTGGCCGCACGACGTTGATGAAGGTGTCCACCGTCTCGACGCTGTGGGACTACATCAATCGCGCCATGCCCTGGAACGCGCCCAAGTCCTTGAAGACCGACGAGGTCTATGCGGTGACGGCCTACCTGCTGAACCTGGGCGGCATCGTGCCGGCCGATTTCACGCTGTCAGACGCCAACATTGCCGAGGTGCAGCAGCGGCTGCCCAACCGCAACGGTGTGACGACCGCCCACGCGATGTGGCCGGGCAAGAGCCTGGGCAAGGCCGGTTCGGTCGATGTGAAGGCCGTGGCCTGCATGCACGACTGCGTGACGGAGCCCAAGGTCGCTTCGCTGCTGCCCGACTTCGCGCGCAACAACCATGGCAACCTCGCCGAGCAGCAGCGGCAGATCGGCCCGCAGCGCGGCATCGACACGACCCGGCCGCCCGGCACGCGCGCGACCGCTCCGATCATCGTGGCTGCGACACCTCCGGCCGCGCCGGCGCCTGGCGCGGCCTCATCAGCACTGGCACTGCTGAAGAAGCATTCGTGCACCGCCTGCCATGGCATGGAACAAAAGCTGGTGGGCCCCGGGTTCAAGCAAGTGGCTGTCAAGTACGGTACGCGCGTTGACGCCGAGGCCTACCTCGCCGGCCGGATCAAGGCTGGCGGCCAGGGCGTCTGGGGCCCCACTCCCATGCCGGCGCAGCCGCTGACGGACGCCGAGCTCAAGACCTTGGCTGCCTGGCTCGCCGCCGGTGCCGCCAGCCGCTGACACCGCCCAGGAAATCCCCCATGCGCATCACTCGCCACACACCTACCGTCATGGCACTACAGGAGACAACCATGCTGACCCGCCGAACTGCCCTTGCGCGCTCCGCGCAAGTGGCGCTGATGCTGGGAGGCCTGGGTTTGCTGCCCCAGGCAGCCCGCGCCGCCTACTCGACTGCTGCCTTCGAGGCCAAGACCATGGCCGACCTGATGAAGGCCCTGGGCGCCGGCGCGCCTGCCGAGAGCAAGGACATCACGGTCACCGCGCCCGACATCGCTGAGAACGGCGCCGTCGTGCCGGTGGGCGCCTCCACCTCGCTGGCCGGCGTCAGGCGCCTGCTCATCCTGGTCGAGAAGAACCCCAGCCTGCTGTCGGCAGCCTTCGACGTCAGCGACTCCGTGGAGCCCAGCTTCACGACGCGCGTCAAGATGGGGCAGTCATCCAACGTCATCGCGGTGGCCCTGATGGCGGACGGCAAGGTGCTGTACGCCCAGAAGGAAGTCAAGGTCACCCTCGGTGGCTGCGGCGGGTGAGATGGAGCCCCTCGTCCGGTCTCGCGCCGCTGAACGCGGGCGTGCCCAGCCGGTCCCCCGCGGGGACGCGGCTGCTTGCGGCATCGAGCCGCAAGCAGCCGCAGGTGGGCCGGCTTGGGAGCGGCCCAGCGCTCGGCCCGGAATGCCCGGGTTCCTGTGCCAAGGCGAGTTGAACAACTGAAAAGCAACTGAACAGGAGACACACATGCCAGATCCCATGCGCATCCGCGCCCAGTCGGCCGGCGAGAAAACCACCGTTCGCGTGCTGATGAGCCACGAGATGGAGACCGGCTTGCGCAAGGACGCGGCCGGCAAGACCATCCCGGCCTGGTTCATCCAGGAGGTGAGCGCCCAACTCAATGGCAAGCCCGTCCTCACAGCCGAGTGGGGGCCCTCGGTATCGAAGAACCCCTTCCTGCAGTTCGTCGTCAAGGGGGCCAAGGCCGGCGACAAGATCGCCATCACCTGGCGTGACAACCGCGGCGAGACCCGCACCGACGAAGCCACGGTCTCCTGACCGCCCTCGACCTTTCGCCATTGCAGGAGGGCCTATGCGCTCCAGATTGATCGCCTTCGTAGCCGCCGCAGCGGGTGCAATCGCTGCGGTGCCCTTGCTGGCGCAGACGCCGGCTGCACCGAAGTCCGCCGCGGACGGCATTGCCGAGTACCGCAGGATGCTCGAGGACGGCAACCCGGCCGAGCTCTTCGAGGCCAAGGGCGAGGAGCTCTGGAAGACGCCACGCGGCCCCAAGAACGCGTCGCTCGAGGCCTGCGACCTGGGCCTGGGCCCGGGCATGGTCAAGGGCGCCTGGGTGCAGCTGCCGCGCTGGTTCCCCGACACCCGCAAGGTGCAGGACCTGGAGTCGCGGCTGCTGAGCTGCATGCAGACGCTGCAGGGTTTCGATGCCGCCGAGATTGCCAGCACACCGTTCGACAAGGGCGAGCAGGCGACCGTCACGGCACTGGCTGCATGGATCTCCTCGCTGTCGCGCAACATGAAGATGGCGCTGCCGCAGAAGCACCCCGAGGAGAAGCGCTTCTACGAGCTTGGCAAGCGGGCGTTCTTCTTCCGCGGCGGGCCGATGGATTTCTCCTGCGCCAGCTGCCATGGCGAGGACGGCAGGCGCATCCGCCTGCAGGACCTGCCCAACCTGACCAAGAACCCCGGCGACGGCGTCGGCTTCGCGGCCTGGCCGGCCTACCGGGTGTCCAGCGGCGAGCTGTGGAGCATGCAGCGCCGGCTCAATGACTGCTTCCGCCAACAGCGCTTCCCCTACCCGGGCTTTGCGTCCGACGTGACGGTGGCGTTGGCCGTCTACATGGGCGTCAACGCCAAGGGCGCCGAGTCCATCGCACCCGCGCTCAAGCGCTGAGGAGAACGACCATGAAGATCCGATACCTCGCCGCCCTCGTGCTGGTCAGCGGTAGCGCGCAGGCACAGACCGCCAGTCAGCTCGATCAGCAGACCGACGCGATGATGCGCGCCTCCTTCCGAGACCAGGGCATTGCCAAGGTGGAGCGCCTGAATCAGGACGATGCGCAGAAGGCCTGCTCGCAGGCCAGGCCGCCATCACCCGCCGTTGCGAAGAAGATCGAGGCCGCGCAGCTGGCCGCCGTCAAATGGCCCGCCGACGGCCAATTCATCGGCGACTGGAAGGAGGGTGAGAAGTTGGCCCAGAACGGTCGCGGCATGACCTGGACCGACGCCAGCGCGGCCCCTGCGAAGAACGGTGGCAGCTGCTACAACTGCCACCAGATGGACAAGAAGGAAATCTCCTTCGGCACCATCGGCCCCAGCCTCTGGAACTACGGCAAGTTGCGCGGCGTCGCTGACCCCGCCGACCCGGCCTCGGCGGCCATCGTCAAGTACACCTGGGGCAAGCTGTGGAACAGCAAGGCCTATGCCGCCTGCTCCCACATGCCGCGCTTCGGCCACGCCGAGTTGCTGTCCGAGCAGCAGATCCGCGACGTCATGGCGCTGCTGCTGGACCCCAAGTCGCCGGTGAACCAGTAATGTCGCTGTCCAAGCGCGATTTCCTGCAGGTGCTGTCCTGCGCCGCTGTCGCGGGCATGCCGCTCGGCCGCGAGGCCGAGGCGGCAAGCGACAAGGCCGAGTCCCAGCTTTACGAACTGCCCTCCTTCGGCAATGTGTCGCTGCTGCATATGACGGACTGCCATGCTCAGCTCAACCCGATCTACTTCCGCGAACCCAGCGTCAATCTCGGCCTGGGAAGCATGCAGGGCCAACTCCCGCACCTGGTGGGCGAGTCGCTGCTGAAGGCCGCGGGCCTGCGCCCCGGCACGGCGGCGGCCCATGCGTTCACCTCGCTCAATTTCGAGACGGCCGCACGGCGCTACGGTCGTGTGGGCGGGTTCGCCCATCTGGCCACGCTGGTCAAGCGCCTCAAGGCCAGCCGCCCCGGCGCACTGCTGCTGGACGGCGGAGACACCTGGCAGGGCTCGGCCACGTCGCTGTGGACGAACGCCCAGGACATGGTGGACGCCTGCAAGCTGCTGGGTGTGGACGTGATGACCGGCCACTGGGAGTTCACCTACGGCATGGAGCGGGTCAAGGAGATCGTCGAGAAGGACTTCGCCGGCAGGGTCGACTTCGTCGCCCAGAACGTCAAGACGGCGGACTTCGGCGACCCGGTCTTCAAACCCTATTCGCTGCGCGACATCAACGGCGTGCCCGTCGCCATCATTGGCCAGGCCTTCCCCTACACGCCCATTGCCAACCCGCGCTACCTGGTGGCCGACTGGGAGTTCGGCATCCAGGACGCCAACATGCAGAAGGTCGTGGACGAGGCCCGCGCGGCCGGCGCCCAGTTGGTCTGCGTGTTGTCGCACAACGGCATGGACGTCGACCTGAAGATGGCTTCGCGCGTGCGCGGTATCGACGCCATCTTCGGCGGCCACACGCACGACGGCGTGCCGCTGGCGGTGCCGGTCAAGAACCCCGGCGGCACGACGCTGGTCACCAACGCGGGTAGCAACGGCAAGTTCCTCGGCGTCATGGATTTCGACGTCAAGGGTGGTCGACTGGTGGACTTCCGCTACCGCCTGCTGCCGGTGTTCGCCAACCAGCTCAGGCCCGACCCCGAGATGCAGGCGCTCATCACCAAGGTGCGCGCGCCCTATGAAGCGCGGCTGGCCGAGAAGCTGGCCGTCACCGACGGGCTGCTGTACCGCCGCGGCAACTTCAATGGCAGCTGGGACCAGCTCATCTGCGATGCGCTGATGGACTCCCAGGGCGCCGAGATCGCCTTCTCGCCGGGCTTCCGCTGGGGCACCAGTCTGCTGCCAGGCGACACCATCACGCGCGAATTGCTGATGGACCAGCTCGCCATCACCTACCCCTACGCCACTCTGACCGAGATGACCGGCTCGACCATCAAGACCGTGCTGGAGGACGTGGCGGACAACCTCTTCAACCCCGATCCTTACTACCAGCAGGGCGGCGACATGGTGCGCGTCGGCGGCCTGACCTACACGATGCAACCGGCGGAGGCCATGGGCCGGCGCGTCACCGACATGCGCCTGCACGGCAAGCCCATTGAGGCAGACAAGCGCTACAAGGTGGCCGGCTGGGCGCCCGTGGCCGAAGAAGCCAGGAGCGCACCGGGCGTGAAGCCCGTCTGGGACCATGTCGAGACCTGGCTGCGCAGCCAGGGCGGGCGCGTGAAGCCGCGCCACATCAACACGCCCCGCCTCGTGGCCATGCAGGGCAACCCCGGCATGCCGCCGGGTTGAAGCCCAATACCGGAGTTCGCCATGTCCAGAACCGTTGCCCAGGCCGCATTGACGCTGGCGCTGCTGACGCTGCTGCCGGTGGCGCAGGCCGCCGAGCCGCCGCCCCTGTTCAGCGCACAGCAGCTCACGCCGGAGACGGCGCTCATCGCTGCGCGCGCTGCACTTGCGCACTGCCGTGGCGCCGGGCATCAGGTGGCCGTGGCCGTCGTTGACCGCGCGGGCCTGGTGCAGGTGCTGCTGCGCGACCGTTTCGCCGGTGCCCACACAGTGGACATCGCACCACGCAAGGCCTGGACGGCGGCCAGCTTTCGCATGTCGACTGCAGCGTTGGCAGCAGAGACCCAGGCCGGCAAGCCCATGAGTGGCATCCGCCAGTCGCCGCAGGTGATGGCCATTGGTGGCGGTCAGGTCATCGAGGCGTCGGGCGGAGTGGTCGGCGCCATCGGCGTGTCCGGCGCGCCAGGCGGCGAGGCCGACGACGCCTGCGCGCTGGCCGGCGTCAAGGCCGTCGCAGACAGCATCGAGCTCGGCAACTGACGGTCCACCCGTCCCACTGGAGAACCCCATGCGCAAGCGCTTCCTGTTCGCTCTCTTCGCGATGATTCTTGCCACGCCGCTCGCCTGGGCGGGTGACCTGGTGGTCTACCACTTCGACAACGCGGCCGCGCAGGGGCTCAAGGGCCTGCGCAACATCCGCAACCACCTGGACACCGACCCCTCGGCCCAGATCACCGTGGTGACTCACGCCGAGGGCGTGGACATGCTGATGGAAGGTGCCAAGGCCGCCACCAACGACACCGAATACGCGCCACTCGTCTCGGCCCTCAAGGCCCGCGGCGTGCGCTTCGAGATCTGCGAGATCACGCTGAAGAACCGCGGCCTGAAGAAGGAGCAGTTCATCATGGACGCCGACTTCACGCCCTCCGGCGTCGTTCGGATCGTCAAGCTGCAAAAGCAGGGCTACGCCTACATCAAGCCTTGATGCAACTCAAGTCGGCCCGGGGCGGCGCAGGCACAGACTGGCGCTCCATGTCTGCGCTGCTTGAATCCGCCATCGACGCGCTGGGCGAAAGCGGCACGCTCGCCCTGGGCGCCTGTGTGATCGGCGCGCTCTTCGGCTTCTTCGCCCAGCGCTCCAAGTTCTGCCTGCGCTCGGCCGTCATCGAGTTCTCGCGCAACCAGACGGGCGGGCGCCTGACGGTCTGGCTGTTTGCCTTCGCCACAGCCGTCGGGGTGACCCAGTGGCTGGCCTGGATCGGCTGGTTCGATGCCGGCAACGCCCGCCAGATCGCAGCGCGCGGCAGCCTGTCGGGCGCTGCCATCGGCGGGGCGCTGTTCGGCATGGGCATGATCCTGGCGCGCGGCTGCTCCAGCCGGCTGCTGGTACTGGCGGCCCAGGGCAATCTGCGCTCGCTGCTGTCGGGGCTGATCTTTGCGGTGAGCGCGCAGTCGGCGCTGACCGGCGCGTTGTTGCCGCTGCGCCTGGCGATGTCCGAGTGGTGGACCATCGACGGCGGCGGCGCGCGTGACCTGCTGGCGCGCACCGGCATCGGCCATGTCGGTGCCCTGGTCTTTGCCGCGGTCTGGTTCTGCGCCGCCGTCTTCTGGGCGCGGCGCCAACGTGTCGGCTTCTGGGGCTGGGCAGGCGCCATCGGCGTCGGGCTGGCCGTCGCCTCGGGCTGGTGGTTCACATACGCCATGTCCAGGCTCGCGTTCGACCCGCATCCCATCCAGTCGCTCAGCTTCACCGGGCCGTCCGCCGAGGTGCTGACCCGCGTGCTCTTTGTCAGCGACAAGCCCTTGACCTTCGACTTCGGCCTGGTGCCGGGCGTCTTCCTCGGCGCCTTCGCGGCCGCTGCGCTGTCGCGCGAGCTCAAGCTGGAGGGCTTCCAAGGTGGCGCGAGCATGCGGCGCTACATCGCGGGGGCCGTGTGCATGGGCTTTGGCGGCATGCTGGCCGGTGGCTGCGCGGTGGGTGCGGGCCTCTCGGGCGCGGCGATCTTCACGGCCACCGCCTGGGTCACGCTGGTCGCCATGTGGGCCGCGGCCATGCTGACCGACCGCCTGGTGGACCAGCGCGGCACCCACGCCATCGACGCGCCCGCGCCGTTGTCCGCTGTCGAATCGGGTGCGATGCGCTGATGCTGCAAGCCTGTCATCTCCTGGCCTGGTGGTTGGTGTCGGCGCTGTCGGGCATGGTGCACGCCGCGCCGTTGAAGCTCTTGCCGGTAGCGCCCAACATCTGGTTCGTCCAGGGAGAGGCGGCGCTGGGCACGCGCGAGAACCGCAACTTCATCTCGAACGCTGGCGTGGTCGTGACGCCGGCCGGGGTGGTCGTCATCGACGCGCTGGGCTCGCCAGCGGTCGCCGAGTCGCTGCTGGAGGCGATCCGCGCGATCACGCCCCAGCCCGTGCGCTACGTGATCCTGACGCATTACCACGCCGACCACATCTACGGCCTGCAAGTCTTCAAGGATCAAGGTGCCACGGTCATCGCCCACGAGGCGGGGCGCGAGTACCTGCAGTCCGACACGGCCCAGCTTCGGCTGCAGGCCAGCCGCGAGACGCTCGCGCCGTGGATTGACGCGAAGACCCGCCTCGTGCCCGCCGACCGCTGGATTCGCGACGACACAGCGCTGGAGCTGGGGGGCGAGCGGCTGCTGATCCGTCATGTCGGGCCGGCCCACACGCCGGAAGACCTGAGCGTGTGGGTCGAGCGCTCTCGCGTGCTCTTTGCCGGCGACCTGGCCTTCCGCGGCCGCATCCCCTACGTGGGTCAGGCCGACAGCCGCGGCTGGATCGCCGCACTGTCCAGGTTGATCGAGACGACGCCTGACGTCATCGTTCCAGGCCACGGGCCGCTGTCCACGCACGCGCTGGACGACCTCCGCATGACGCGCGACTACCTGCAATACCTGCGCACCACCATGGGTCAGGCCGCCGCCAGCATGGAACCCTTCGACGAGGCCTATGCGCGCACCGACTGGTCGGCCTTCGAAGGCCTGCCGTTGTTCCGGGTGGCCAACCGCATGAACGCCTACAACACCTACCTGCTGATGGAGCGCGGCGAGCCATGACCCTGCCCTGCCGTTCGTGGTGGCTTGCCGCCGTCGCCCTGCTGGCCGGCTTTGCCCAGGCAGCACCCACCGCCGAAGCGCTCTTCGCTCGCTGTCCCGACGGCCCGCCGACGAGCGATGTGCTGAACCGCACTATCGACGCCGGGTTCTGGCGCACGGGGCCGGTGCTCGCGGTGTTCTGGTCGGTCGACTGCGCCTTCTGCCGCCGGCACAACGAGCGGCTGGGCCGGCTGCTGCGGGAGCCGGCGCTGGCCGCGACCCGGGTGCTGGGCGTGTCCACCGACGGTCGGCTCGACACGGTGCGCAACGCCGTACAAAAGTGGGGCTATTCATTCCCGGTGATCGTCGACGGCTCGGGGGCTTGCGGGCTGCAGGCGCAGCTCACGCCGCGCAAGCTCGTGCCCATGACGTGCTGGCTGGGCGCGGCACCGGCGCAGCCGCGCTGCATCCCTGGCGAGATGAGCGACGACGACCTGCGCGGGCTGCTGCGCCATGGCAGCAGCCGTTGAAGGCGCCTCAGACCCGGTCCAGGCGCCACTCCTGATAGCGCAGGCCCAGCACGGCACCCGCCACCATGGCTGCCACAGCGATGACGCTGCCCAGAGACAGCGTCGACACGCCGGTGATGCCCTGGCCGATGGTGCAGCCCATCGCGACGATGCCGCCCACACCCATGCAGACGGCTCCAGCGAGGTGCAGGCCCAGGTCCCCCACGTTCCCGAAACCCTCCCAGCGAAAACTCCCTTCGCGCCAAGCCATCAGCGCGGCGCCAACGACGATGCCAGCGACGCTGACGATGCCAAGCGTCAGGGTCTTGGACTGGTCGCTGAACAGCAGCAGCCAGTCCAGCGCATAGGCGATGGGCGCGATAGTGCTGAGCGACTCCATGTGTCGCGAGTTCGTCGCCAGGTAGACGGGCTCCAGCGTGCGTGGGTCCTCGGGCAGAAAGCCCAGATGGCCAGACACCCACCAAAGCGCCGAGATCAGCAGGCCGGCGCCAAGGCCGGCCAGCCAGACGTCGGGCATGCGGCCCTCGCGAGCTTTCAGCACCCAGGCCAGCAACGCAGTGGCGATCAAGGCGACGGCGCCCCCCGTCCAGGGACCGAGGGCCCCGTGGAACTCGGTCGCCAGCACGGTAGGCAGGGCCTGCCCGCCGGGCAGCTCGAAATAGACCTTCTCGAGGGTGGCGACGCGCAGCACGGCCGTCAGCCCGCGCAGGGTGGCACCCGCCGCAATGGCAGCCACCAGGAGCACCACCAACGACTTCAGGTTTCCCGCGCCCAGGCGCACCAGGTTGCGGCTGATGCAGCCCGAGCTGAGCACCATGCCGAAACCGAAGACCACGCCGCCCAGCACGGCGGACAGCCACAGCACCCGCGGCCCGGTGTAGATGCTGTCAGCCGGGTTCAGCTGACCCAGCAAAGCCATGCCGTTGAAAACAAGCATCGCGACTGCGCCGGCGAGCACCCACATGCGGGCACGCCGCCAGTCCCCCATCGTGTAGATGTCGGAGATGGCGCCCATGGTGCAGAAGCGCGTGCGCTGGCAAAGCGCACCGAACAGCACGGACAGGCCAAAGGCTGCCCAGAGCACCTGATGCGTGAGAGCGGGCAGCATTGATTCGTCCATGGCGTCAACTTGGCGCGAGTGAGTCGGCCGCCGCATTCTGCATTGGGGATGCCAAGCATCGGCGCTTGCTGATACAGTGATTTTCCGTAGTTCAATCCTGCTGCCGCGATGAACGCTGCCAACGAGGAAGATCGAGTCTTCGAGTCTGCCGCCGAGCTGTTCGGCGTGCTGGCCACGCCGATCCGGCTGAAGATCATCAGCGCGGTCTGCCATGGCGAGCGCAATGTCTCGGAGCTGTTGGCGCAGATCGCCACCACCCAGCCCAACATGTCCCAGCATCTGTCGACGCTGTATCGTGCAGGCGTGCTGGGCCGGCGACGCGAGGGCACCCAGGTCTACTACCGCCTGCAAAGCGAGAAGGTGGCCATGCTGTGCCGCGCGGTATGCACCCAGCTTGCGATGGAGCTCGATGGCGACGAAGCCGTGCCCGCCGAGGACCGCTTGCTTGTTGGCGGACTGCGCTGACGCGCATGAACGCCAGCGCCGGGCCACCTCGCGGCCACCAACGCCGTCAACGCTGGCCGGCCTGAAAGGGTGAGCGGGAATCCGGCGCGGTCGGGAGGGTTTTCCAAAGCGCCCGATCTAGGCGCGAAGCACGGTCATAGCTCGGGCCACGGCGAGCAGTTGCACTGATGGCCTTCTCCCCGCAAAGCACCGCATGATGTCTTCAGGCTGCGGCGTCGTCGCCGATGAGGATTCGTGTGTCACCCGCATAGTGGTGCGGCGGGATCTCCAGGTTGGTCGGCGCCGGCTTGTTCTTGAATACGCGGCCTGAGATATCGAAGGTGGAGCCATGGCAGGGGCAGAAGAAGCCGCCGGGCCAGTCGGCAGGCAGGCTGGGGTTGCTGGCACCCTGAGGCGCGTTGCTGGGCGAGCAGCCCAGGTGGGTGCAGATGCCGATGGCAACGAAGATCTCGGGCCGGATGGAGCGCGCCGCGTTCTTCGCGTAGGCCGGTTGCTGGTCCCGTTCGGACTGCGGATCGACCAAGTCGGCGTCGTGGCCTTGCAGCAGGGCCATCGCCTCCGGCGTGCGCCGCACGACCCACACCGGCTTGCCGCGCCACTCCACCGTCTTCACGCCACCGGGCGGGATGTCTGCGATGTCCACCTCCACCGGGCCGCTTGCCGCCCTGGCACGCTCGCTCGGAGCGAACGACGACACGAAAGGGATCGCAGTGGCGGCGGCAGTCACGCCGCCTGCGGCCGCGGTCGCCAGGAGCCAGGCGCGCCGTTGCGGGTCGCCTGGCGCAGCGCTGCAGGCCGTGCAACCGGACGGTTGGAGTATTGCGTTCATGGTGGAGTCCTTGGGGCGGTTGACGGTGCCGGCTCGGGCGTCGTGTCATCGGCCGTGCCGATGACACCGACTTGCGCTCAGTGAGGCCCGTCGTTGCGGAGTTCATCCGCGCGCATGTGCTTGACGAAGTAGCGGACGAAGAACCCGCCCATCCCGAACATGAACAGCAGTACGGCAGCACTCAGCAGGCCGGCATCGCTGGTGAAGAGATCCTTGAACACGCTCATGACGCACTCCTTGTTGAGATGGCGTGCGTTGATTCGATGCCTCCCGGCAACGCGCTGCTTTGAGCCATCTCAAGGACTGGTCACTGCGGCGCACTAAGCTGGCTTGCCATGGTTCGCGTCGCCACAGACCTCGCATGAACGCCGCCACCCTTGCCGACCTGAGGCGATCACGCCATGCCTGCGTCACCCGCTCCTACGTGTGGCGCGAACGCCCTTCATGAAACTGCTTCGCTGCGACGCCTGGCGCTCCATCTGCCGGCCGATGTTGCCGCAGACGAGATCGCACAGTGCATAGACGGACTCGTCCGCAATGCTGTAGAAGACCGCAGAACCTCGCCCTTCGCGCTGCACCAGGCCCTGCTGCATCAACACGGACAGGTGCCGGGAAATATTGGCCGACGTGAAGCCGCAGGCCTGCGCGAGTTCGCCCACGTTGCGCTCGCCCTGGCGCAGCAGGTTGAGGATCTGCAGCCGGGTCGGCTCGGACAAGGCCTGGAAATAGGCGGCCACCTGGAGAAGAGCTTCGTCGGTCAGGCCTTGCATGGATGGGCAGGAGAGCTGAGATGCCTCTGCATCATGCCCGATCTGCAGCTTCACTTCCTCGTTGCTCATGTTGCCACTTGACTATTTAGCTACGTAGTTAAATACTAAAGGCATTCGACTGTCTTGTCATCCCTGGAGAAACCATGCCGATCAGGTCCCGCCCGCTGCTCCGTGCCGCGCTCTCGTGGGCACTGGGCGCCGCCGTCACGGCCAGCCACGCCGCTGGCGCGCCGGCCATCTGGACCGTGACGCCAGTGGCAAACACTGCCCTGACCGGCTATGACGGGACGGTCGAGGCGGTGCGGCAGACGGTACTGGCTTCCCAGGTCGCCGGCGCGGTCGTCGGCCTGCCAATCAAAGCCGGAGACCGCGTGAAGGCCGGCCAACTGCTGGTGCGCCTGGATGCCCGTGCTGCCGAGCAGCAGGCCGGCGCCGCCGTTGCCCACGTCCAGGCGGCCAGGGCTGCACAGGACGCCGCCACCTCGGAGGTGAAGCGCCAGCGGCAGCTGTTCCAGAGCCACTTCATCAGCCAGGCTGCCCTGGACCACGCGGAAGCACAGTACAAGGCGGCCACCGCCCAGGCCGAGGCCCAGGTGGCGTCGGCCCAGGCGGCCCGCACCGAGACGGGCTACTTCGCGGTGAAGGCGCCTTACGACGGCATCGTGACCGACGTGGCCGTGATGCTGGGCGACATGGCCCAGCCGGGCCGGGCCCTGCTCACGCTATTCGACCCGACGACCTTGCGCGTTGCCGTGGCTGTACCTGAGTCGACGGCCTTGCTGCTGAAGGCGCTGCCGGTGCAGGCGCCCGCCGTGGAGCTGGCCGGCCAGCCGGGGCGGCTGCTGTCCCCCGTGCACTGGGAAGTGTTGCCCGCGGCGGACCCGGCAACGCACACGGTG
Source organism: Pelomonas sp. Root1217 (assembly GCF_001425705.1). GTDB lineage: Bacteria > Pseudomonadota > Gammaproteobacteria > Burkholderiales > Burkholderiaceae_C > Pelomonas. The sequence continues at coordinate 54,099 of NZ_LMDC01000002.1, forward strand.
ACCGTGCGGCTGGACCTGCCGGCCGGCAGCCTTGCAGCGCCGGGCAGCTTCGCCCGCGCCTGGCTGCCCGGGGCCGCGGCAACCGCACGCATCCTGGTGCCTACGCAGGCCCTGGTCCAACGCGCTGAATTCAAGGGCGTCTACGTGGTGGGCGGCGACGGCCGCGCTCTGTTGCGGCAGGTGCGCACCGGCCCTGCCCTGGGCGACCAGACCGAGGTCTTGTCCGGGCTGAAGCTGGGCGAGCGCGTGGCGCTGGACCCCCAGGCAGCGGCGCGGAGGCCTTGATGAGCACTGAACTCGGCGTCTCAGGCCGCATCGCCCGCTTCTTCCAGTCGGCCCAGATCACGCCGCTGCTGGCTCTGGTGGCCCTGTTGCTGGGCTTCTTCGCCGTGGCCGTCACGCCTCGCGAGGAGGAGCCGCAGATCAACGTGACGATGGCCAACGTGCTCATCCCCTTCCCCGGTGCCGCCGTGCGGGACGTGGAGCAGATGGTGGCCGGCCCGGCCGAGCAGGTGCTGTCGCAGATCGCGGGCATCGAGCATGTGATGAGCGTCTCGCGCCCGGGCCTGGCCATCCTGACCGTGCAGTTCAAGGTCGGCGTGCCGCGCACCGAGGCGCTGGTGCGGCTGTACGACGCAGTCAACGCCAATGCCGACTGGCTGCCGCGCGGCCTGGGCGTCGGCGCGCCACTCGTCAAGCCCAAGGGCATCGACGATGTGCCCATTGTCACGCTGACGCTGTTTTCCAAAGACGCGCAGACGGGCGCCTTCGACCTGGAGCGCGTCGCGCACAGCATCGAGGCTGACCTCAAGCGGGTGCCCGGCACCCGCGAGGTGGCCACGCTGGGCGGCCCGGGCCGCGTCATCCGCGTCGAGATCGAGCCGACGCGCCTGGCCGCCGCAGGCGTGACCGTGGCGGACCTGCGCCAGGCCCTGCAGTCGGCCAACCTGGCCGCGCCCGTGGGCCAGCTGCTGGCCGGCGACCGCGCCGTGGACGTCGAGGCCGGACCCTTCCTGCGCGATGCCCAGGAGTTGGCCCAGATCGTCGTGGGCGTGCGCGCCGGGCGGCCGGTCTTTCTCGGCGACCTGGCGCACCTCGTGGACGGCCCACCGCCCGCGCAGCGCTACGTCTGGCACGGCACGGCCGGCAAGGACGCGGCCGAGCATCCCGCCGTCACGCTGACGATCACCAAGAAGCCGGGCGAGAACGCCATCCGCGTGGCCGATGCGGTCATGCAGCGCGTGGCCGAACTGCGCAACACCGTCATCCCGGCGGGCGTGGAAGTGGCCGAGACGCGCAACTACGGCGCCTCGGCCAACGACAAGGCCATGAAGCTCATCCAGAAGCTGATGTTCGCCACCGCCTCGGTCGTGGCCCTGGTGTTCATCGCGCTGGGCCGGCGCGAGGCGGCCATCGTCGGCAGCGCCGTCGTGCTGACGCTGACCGTCACGCTGTTTGCGTCCTGGGCCTGGGGCTTCACGCTCAACCGGGTGTCGCTGTTCGCGCTGATCTTCTCCATCGGCATCCTGGTGGACGACGCCATCGTCGTCGTCGAGAACATCCACCGCCACATGGCGCTGCACCCGGACAAGACGCTGCTGCAGTTGATCCCCGGCGCCGTGGACGAAGTCGGCGGCCCCACCATCCTGGCCACGCTGACCGTCATCGCCGCGCTGCTGCCCATGGCCTTCGTCAGCGGGCTGATGGGGCCGTACATGAGCCCCATCCCCATCAACGCCAGCATGGGCATGCTGCTGTCGCTGGCCATCGCCTTCATCGTGACGCCCTGGCTGGCGCGGCTGTGGCTCGAGCATGACGGGCGCGCCGGTGCCGCCGGCCATGGCCTCGCGGCGAAGCTGGGGCCGCTCTTCGGGCGCGTGTTCCGGCCGCTGCTGGACGATGCTCGCGGCCAGCGCAACCGCCGCCTGCTCGGCCTGAGCGTGGCGGCGCTGATCGCCGTGTCGCTGGCGCTGCCGGCCCTCGGCCTGGTGGTGCTGAAGATGCTGCCCTTCGACAACAAGTCCGAGTTCCAGGTCATCGTCGACATGCCGGCCGGCACGCCGCTGGAGCGGACCGCCGCGGTACTGCACGAGCTGGGCGCCTACTTGGCCCAGCAGCCCGAGGTCACGGACTACCAAGCCTATGCCGGCACGGCAGCGCCGATCAACTTCAACGGGCTGGTGCGCCAGTACTACCTCCGTGCCGGCGGCGAGATCGGTGACCTGCAGGTCAACCTCGTCGACAAGCACCACCGCAGCCTCCAGAGCCACGCCATTGCGACGCGCATGCGCCCGGCGTTGCAGGCCATCGGCCAACGCCATGGTGCAAACGTGAAAGTGGTCGAGGTGCCGCCCGGCCCGCCCGTGCTGTCCCCCATCGTGGCCGAGGTCTACGGCCCCGACGCCGAAGGCAGGCGCGCGGTGGCAGCCGCCGTGCGTCGGGTGTTCGAGCAAACGGCCGGCGTGGTTGACGTGGACGACTCCGGGATCGCCGTTGCACCCAAGAAGCTGCTGACAGTGGACCGCAGCAAGGCGGCGCTGCTGGGCATCCCGCAGTCGAGCATCGTCGCGACGTTGGGCGCGGGCCTGGCCGGCGAGGCCGCCACCTGGCTGCACGACGCCAGCAAGTACCCGGCCGCTGCCCTCATCCAACTGCCCGCGGAGCGCCACGGCGACCTGGACACATTGCTGCAACTGAGCGTGCGCACCAGCGCGGGCGGCCTGGTACCCATCCGCGAACTGGTGCGCGTGACGGACAGCCAGCGCGAGCAGCCGCTCTTCCACAAGGACGGCCTGCCGGTGCATTTCGTCACCGGCGACATGGCCGGTGCGCTGGACAGCCCGCTGTACGGCATGTTCAAGATGCGCGGCGCGCTGGCCGCCATCGTCACGCCCGGTGGCGGCGCGCTGACAGAGGCCTTCATCCAGCCGCCCAGCGACGCCTGGCGCGACTACACGCTGAAATGGGACGGCGAGTGGCAGGTCACCTACGAGACCTTCCGCGACATGGGCGCCGCCTACGCGGTGGGCCTGGTGCTGATCTACCTGCTGGTCGTCGCGCAGTTCGGCTCGTATCTCACACCGCTCATCATCATGGCGCCCATCCCGCTGACGCTGGCGGGCGTGATGCCGGGGCACGCGCTGCTGGGTGCGCAGTTCACCGCCACCAGCATGATCGGCATGATCGCGCTGGCCGGCATCATCGTGCGCAACTCCATCCTGCTGGTGGACTTCATCCGGCTGGAGGTGTCGCAGGGCCGTCCGCTGAAGGAAGCCGTCGTGCACTCGGCCGCCACGCGTGCACAGCCCATCGTGCTGACCGGCCTGGCGGCCATGCTGGGCGCCTTCTTCATCCTGGACGACCCCATCTTCAACGGCCTGGCGATCTCGCTGATCTTCGGCATCCTGGTCAGCACGCTGCTGACCCTGGTCGTCATTCCCCTGCTCTATTTCATCGCCTATCGCAACTCGGCGGCAGTGTCGCCGCCCCTTGAACCTAGGAGAGTGTCATGACCTCATGGCAGATCGTCCGGCTGTTCGCCGGCAGCTTCATCCTGATCTCGCTGGCCCTGGGCGTGCCCGGCAGCCCGGTCTTCGTCAGCCCCTGGTGGCTGGCCTTCACAGCCTTCGTCGGCGCCAACCTGCTGCAGAGCGCGCTCACGCGCTGGTGCCCGCTGGAGATCATCCTGCGCCGGCTGGGCGTGAAGCCCGGATGCTGACCCATCTGCGTCGACGACCTTCTGACCCCTGTCGGCGAGCCCGGCGCCTGGCTTGACACGCGTCAAGCGGCCTCGAGCCGTGGCGCGGTACGTTTCGGGCCATGATGACGCGCCGATGCTTCGCCTTGTTGCTCGCCAGCGCCCTGGGAGCGCAGACGCACGCGGTGTACGCGGCCGATCCACCGCGCCGGTCTCCTGCGATGACCCGCCCATCGAGCCTCGCCGCCGGTTTCCAGCGCGGCGCTGCATGGAGCGTCAGCATCTTCATGTTCGTGCCCGGGGAGGAAGAGCCGCACGTGGGTTCGGGCTTCTTCATCGATGACAAGGGCGTTGTCGCTACGGCGGCCCATCTGGTGGGTGAGGCCCGGCAGATCCTCGTCGCGCTGCCCGACAAACGCGTGCTTGCGGCCGAGCTGGAGGGGTTGAACGAGAACGCCGATATCGCGCTGTTGCGCATCACTCCGCCGCCCCGGGTGCATCCCGTCTTCGGCCGGCCAGGCAGTCTGCGCGTCGGCGACTGGGTCATGGCCGTCGGCCAGCCATTCGGACTCGAGCGCTCGGTGGCTGTTGGCGTCGTCAGTGGCAAGGACAGGCACTTCAGCGATGACGGCGAGCTGATGTTCATCCAGAGCGACGTGGCACTGAACCCCGGCAACTCGGGTGGCCCTTTGCTGGACGCCGCCGGCGCGATCGTCGGCATGAATGCCCGCACGATCGTCGGCCCCGTCGGTACGCCCGGCGCGAGCCTGGCCATTCCCATCGAGATCGTCCTGCAGGTCGCCGGCGAGTTGCGCCGCGACAGCGACGCGCCGGCCCGCCCGCGCCTGGGCGTCCAGTTCGACGACGTACCGCCGTTGACAGCGTGGTCCGCTGGGCGGCCAGACACGAGCGGCGCACTCATTCTTTCCGTTCCCCGCGGTAGTCTGGGCGAGCAGTTGCAGCTGCGTGCGGGCGACATCGTGACGACGATGAATGGCCGGCCCATCGGCGGCAGTTCAGATCTGGTCACCGCCCTCCTCGCGTGGCGTAAGTTGTCCGACACCAGCATCGTGGTTCAGCGTGCCGGCAAGGAACTGGTCCTGGGGCGGGAATGATGGCTTGGACCGCCCGCCCGGCCGGGAGCCCAGCACCCGCTGGTGTTCGGCCACGAGCGGAAGAGGCATGACCACGCACGCGTTGGCTTCGCACGTCGACCGCCGGCGGCGCGCGCTGACGCTGGCCCTCGCCTGCGGCCCCGCTCTGGTGCCCGCCGCGTTTGCCGCCACGGCAGCCCCACGCGTTCCTATCCTTGTCTATCACCGCTTCGCGTCGCGGATGCTGGACAGCATGACCGTGCGCATCGCTAACTTCGAGGACCACCTGCATGTGCTGCACCAGCTGGGCTGCCAAGTGATCTCTTTGGCTGCCTGGGTAGCCTGGCGCCTCGGTCGGGAACGCGGCGAGCGCGTATCCCTGCCGCCACGGGCCGTCGTCCTGACCGCCGACGACGGGCACCGATCGCAATTCGAGGTCATGGCCCCGCTGCTGCGCGAACGTGGCTGGCCTGTCACGCTCTTCGTCTATCCGTCGGCGATCTCGAACGCCAGCTACGCGATGACCTGGGCGCAGTTGCAGGAACTGGCCAGCGACCCGCTCCTCTCCGTGCAGTCGCATACCTACTGGCACCCGAACCTGGTGCGGGACCGGCAGCGCATGCCCCCAACCGCCTTCCAGCGCTTCGCGGCCAGCCAGCTTGCACGATCCCGGGACACGCTTGAGTTGCGCCTCGGTCGCCCAGTCACCCTGCTGGCCTGGCCCTTTGGCCTCGGCGACGAGGGTCTGGCGCGGCAGGCACAGCAGGCCGGGTATGAGGCGGCGTTCTCGCTGGGCAACCGTTCGGCAGTGGCTGGCGACTCCCCGTTCGACGTGCCAAGGCACATGATCGTCGACAGCGTCGATGCGCGGCAGCTCGCCGCCCGGCTGGAAGCCGCGTTTGCGGACAAGGCCGCGTCATGAACCGGCTGCTGCGGATTCTGGCGACCGTCACGCTGTGTCTGTGCATGCAGGCGGCCGGCGCGTTGGATGTCGTGGTGCGTGACGCCCAGTCGGGCCGTCCGCTAGGGAACGCCACCGTGGTCGTTGGGTCCAATGAATTCCGCAGTGACGAACAGGGCCGACTCGCAGCCCCGGTCGCGACGGAAGGCACCCTGGTGACAGCCCGCGCGGTGGGCTATGCGCGGTTCCGCAGCGCGGTCGGACCGCCCGGGCCGCTGGTCGTCCCGCTCAAGCCGCTGCGCCCGAAAGCCTTGTACCTGTCGGCCTACGGCGTCGGCAGCGCCACGCTGAGGGGCGACGCGCTGAAGCTCATTGCCGAAACAGAACTCAACGCGCTTGTGATCGACGTCAAGGACGACCGTGGCATCGTGCCCTATCGGAGCCCGGCGCTGGCCGCCGCAGGCCTCGCGCAGCCAGTGATCACCGTCCGCGACATGCAGGCGCTGATGCGAGAGCTTCAGGGCCAGAGCCTGTATCTGATCGCCCGCATCGTCACGTTCAAGGACGATCCCTACGCCGCGGCGCATCCCGCCTGGGCGGTCCACGAAGCCAATGGCGACGTCTGGAAAGATCGTGAGGGCCTCGCGTGGATCGATCCGTTCAGGCGTGAGGCTTGGGAACGCAATCTCGCTTTGGCCGAAGAGGCCGCGGCCCTGGGCTTCGACGAGATCCAGTTCGACTACCTGCGCTTCCCCGACGCCCTTGGGTTGATCTTCGCCGAGCCCGATACGCAGGAGCGCCGCATCGCCGCGATCGGCGACTTCCTGGACGCCGCGCGGCGCCGGCTCGCCCGATACAACGTCTTCATCGCCGCCGACGTCTTCGGCTATGTGGCCTGGAATCGGGACGACACGCACATCGGCCAGCATCTCGAATCCATCATGCCCCACGTGGACTACCTGTCACCCATGCTCTACCCGTCGGGTTTCACCTTCGGCATACCGGGGCATCGCGACCCGGTGGCCGCGCCCTACGAGATCGTGCATCACAGCTTGCAACGGGCACTGGAGCGCACAGGGCTGCCGGGCATGCGGTTGCGCCCGTGGCTGCAGGCCTTCCGCGACTACGCATTTGACCGGCGGCTTTTCGGCGAGCGCGAGATCCGGCTGCAGATCGACGCCGCTGACGCCCTGGGCACGGACGGCTGGATGCTGTGGAACGCGAGCAACCGTTACCAGGAAGACGGCCTGGACCGCGACGAGCCGCCTCGGCCATGAATCCGCGCGCCCACCGGACTGGCCAACCGGCTTCTGGCCGACCTCCTGGCCGAATCCGCCCCGACCTGGCAGATGGCGGTCGGCAGCCGCGCAATGCAACGGCCCGCGCTGGCCGGGTCAGTGATTGGCGCCGACGAGGGCGCCGTCCACGACTTCAATCGTCCGGTCGCAACGCTGCGCCAGCGACGGGTTGTGTGTCACGAACAGGACGGCAGTGCCCTGAGATCGATTGACGCTTCTCAGCAGGTCGAAGACGACGCCAGCGGACTTGGTGTCGAGATTGCCGGTGGGCTCGTCGGCCAGCAGCACGGCGGGGCGCATCGCCAGCGCACGCGCCACGGCGACGCGTTGCTGCTCGCCGCCGCTCAGGTGCATGGCGGGGTTGCCGCTGCGGTGGGAAAGGCCCACGCTGTCCAGCAACTCCCGGGCGCGTTCATTCATCGCCCGGTTCGGGAAGCCTGCGTCTCCGAGCATCGGCATCATGACGTTCTCCAGGGCCGTGAACGCGGCGATGAGATGGTGGTACTGGAAGATGAAGCCGATGCTGCGCCCGCGCAGCCGCGTCAGCGCGGCATCGTCGAGCCGCGTCGTTTCCTGTGCGCCGATGCAAAGCCGCCCCGAGGTCGGGCGGTCCAGCAGGCCCACGATGTTGAGCAGCGTGCTCTTGCCGGACCCTGATGGCCCCATCACCGCGCAGAACTCGCCTCTGCGGAGCTCCAGGTCGATGCCGTGCAGCACCTCCACCTCGGCCGGCTGCCCGACGTTGAAGGCCTTGCGCACCTGCTCCAGGCGCACGACAACCTCGTTGCGTCCCTCGTCAGCCACGGATCGCCACCACTGGGTCCAGACGAGCAGCACGCAGTGCCGGTGCCACCGCCGCGAACAGTCCGGTCACGCTGGCCAGCAGCAACGCCGCCACGAAAAGCACTGCGTCCAGCGTGACCGGCACCAGCGGCAGGCCGTCAGGACCGCGGACCAGCTGACGCCACAGCAGCAGCGCCACCGCACCGATCGCCGAGCCCATGGCGGAGCCGGACAGGCCCAGCAACCCGCCCTGAAGCAGGAACAGGCGCAGGATGCGACCGCGCGTCACACCCATCGCGCGCAGGATGCCGATCTCGCGGGACTTCTGCACCACCGAGACGAAAAGCACGCTGGCGATGCCGAACGCCACCGACAGGCCGACGAAGAAGCGGATCGCCGTGTTGGCCGTGATCTGGGCCTGTACCGCGCTGAAGAACTGCGCATTGGTCTTGATCCAGCTGTCCGCCTGAACGCCCGTGCGCGCCGTGATGCGCTGGGCCACTCCCTCGGCACCGTAGATGTCCGCGACCGTCACGTCCAGGCTGGAGACGCCGCCCTGCAGGCCGAGCAGGCTCTGGGCCGTGTGCAGCGCCATATAGGTCGTGCGCTGGTTTGCACCCTTGCTGCCGAGATCGAAGACGCCGCTGATGGAAAAAACGGCGTCCACGCCCGATGCCGCGCTGACATGGAGCTTGTCGCCCACGTCCAGTCCCAGGTCGCTGGCGAGTTCGGTGCCGATGAGAATGTCGCCGGCATTGAGCCGGGTGCCGCCGCGCACGATCTTGTCCGGCAGCGCGACGATGCGGAAATACAGTGCCGGCTCCATGCCCACCACCGTGATGGCCCGGCTGGCCTCTCCGCGCACCACGAGTGCCGGGCCCGTCGCCGATGGAGACACGGTCAGCACCTGCGGCATGGCGCGGATCTGGGCAGCCACGGCTTGCCACTGGTCGATGGATTTCATGCGCTGCAAGGGGGCCTGCTTGATGGCATCCTCCACGACCCCTGGCTGTCCGCCCCGAAGCGCACGCACTGCCTCCTTGGGCGGCAGCAACTGGATGTGTGGCTGGGCGGTCAACACCCTGCGAATGAAGTTCGCCTGCAGCCCGCTGAGAAGCGCGGACATGAAGACGATGACGGCCACGCCGATCGCCACCCCGCCGATGATGAACACGGTCTGCCAGCGGCCTTCGCGCAGAAAGCGCGACGCGACGATCCACTCGAAGGGCTCCCAGTTCCTCATGGCCCTGCGCCCGCCGTCCTGAGCCGCGTGCCTTCGCGCACATGCGCCGAACCGACGACAAGTTGGTCACCCGTTTTCAGGCCTTCCAGCACCTCCACGACGCCCGCGCCGCGCAACCCCAGGCGCACGGCCTGGCGCCTGGCATGGCCGTCCCTTGCCGTCAGTACCCACGGCGAGGCTGTCTCGGCGTCATGCAGCAACTCCAGCGGCACGGCCAGTGTGCCGTCCCGGCGGGCCACTTCGACGTCGACCGACACCGTCATGTCCTGGCGCAGGTAGCCGGGGGGCGCCGGCACGCGCAGCTTCACTTCTACCGACCCGCGCTGCACGTCGACGCCAGGGTTGATGAAGACGACCTCGGCCGCAAAGCGCCGGTCGGCGAATGCGTCCGCCGAGGCCAGGGCTTTCTGACCGACCGCGAGCAGGCCGAGATTCTTTTCGTCGAACTGCACGACCAACTGGCTCTCTCCAGCGGGGGAAAGCACCATCAGTGTCTTGCCCGGCTGGACGACGTCGCCGCGCTCCACGTTGCGGCTGATGAGCACGCCGTCCACCGGCGCCGTGATCGTGGCGTACTGCAGGCGCGCCCGTGCGACGTCCGCGTTGGCGCGGGCCTGGTCGAGGGCCGCTTGTGCGATGGCGTCATCGCTGCCGCCCGCGAGGGTGGTCTCGAGCTGCCTGCGCGCTGCACCGACCTGGGAGTCCGCCAGCTCCACGCCTTTGCGCGCATCGTCCAGCGCGGCCTGGCCAACGAATCCCTGGCGGAACAAGTCCTCCTGGCGGCGCAACTGCGCACGTGCGTTTTCCAGCGTGGCGAGAGCTTGCCGCAACGTCTGCCCGGCAACCGGTCGCTGCACCTCATTGAGCTGCCGCAGCCGCGCTCGGGCCTGGGAGACGGCCACGACGGCTTCGCGCGCCGCCGCCCGCAGTTCGGCGTCATCGAGCTCCACCAGGCGCTGGCCGGCCTTCACAACCTGGCCCTCGTCGACCGGCACGCGCACGACCTTGCCGACGATCTGCGCTCCCACATCCACGCGATGCGGTGCCTCGACCCGGCCCGTGGCCACGACAGTACGCACGAGATCAAGCGGCGCCACGTTCACCGTCTGGACGACCGTGCTGGTCAGCATCGGCATGGCGATCGCCCCGGCGACCACAGCCACAGCGATGGCGGCGCTGATGTAGGCCAGCTTCAAACGATCACTCCCCCCGTACCAACAGAATCGGCACGCTGGCTTGGCGCAGCACCTGCTCGGCATCGCTGCCAAGCAGCATCCGGCGCACGCCCCGGCGCCCGTGCGTGCCAATCACGATCAGCTCGGCCTCCCAGGCAGCAGCCTCCTGCAGCACCTGGTCGCTGACGCGACCGGACAGCATCTCGCGCAGCGCGTCATCCACTTCGACACCCGTCGCCTCGACGCGCTGGCGGGCCTTGGTGAGGATCTCCTGGCCCGCGTCGCGCAGGGAAGGCAGAAACTCTGTCGAATAGCTGCCGAAACCATCGCCTCCGATGGCCACCGACAGGGCATCGAGAACGTGGACGAGTCGAATGCGACCACCGCTCAACTTGGCGATTGCGATGGCTTCCGTCAAACCCTTTTCAGACGTCGTGCTGCCATCGGTTGGAACGAGGATGCGTTGATACATAAATGCCTTCCGGTGACTGCGGCGGCGGCCGTGACACCACCTTAGGGCGGCGTGGCGTATCGCCTGTTGATCGCCATCAAGGCACGCATCGGTTCCGGCCCAGGTCGCCTTCGCGTCAGTCTTGCGGGGCTCGTGGATCGGCGTGAAGCCGGCCATGGCCAGGAAACCGTCGGTGGTGCCCTGTTGCGCCATCAACAAGCAGCGGCTCACACGAATGCATTTGATGCAGCTCAACGCGCTGCCGGGAATCTTCTTTAGGGTGACTCGCCCACTTCGAAGGAATCCCATGTCCACCACCCTTCCCGCGCTTTCTCCGGAAGGCTCGCATATCGGCGTCGCTACGCTGTCGCGGCAATGGAGCGACGGATCGCTTGCTTATGGCCAATGGCTCATGACGCTGCTTGATGCCCAGACGGTGCTGTGCAAGAACATGGAGCGCCACGTGGCGAACCTGATGCAACCCTGGCTGGTGCCTTCGGCACCTTCGCCATCTGCACAGCCGCTGTTTGATGCTGCGCAAGGCCTGGGACTCTTCGGACCTGAGGCCCTGCAGCGTGCCTGGTCTGACTGGGCCCAGGTCTGGGTGGGTGCGCTTCGGCACGACGCTGCTGAGAGCTGAGGAACGGTCCGATCCGGCCCCTTGACATGGGTCAAGGCAGCGGCTGGGGGGATGGCAATCATTGATGCACCAAGCGGCTGGACGGCCGCCAAGGAGATCCAGCATGGGCTATCGAACCATCCTCGTGCACCTCGACCGCGGCAGGCTTGCGAGTGCTCGTATCGCCGCGGCTGCGGCGCTGGCATTGCAGTACGACGCGCATCTGATCGGATTGGCGACGAAGGGCTGGCGCCTGATGCTGACCGAGACGGCCCCCGAACTGGGGGTGGGCCTGAGCGCGGGTCTGGTGGCCTACGAGGACGCTGCGATGCGCGAACTGGACGAACAGGCGCAGGCCTGCGTCGCGAGCTTCGAGGAACAGGTCATGCGGCTGGGCGTGGCGAAATACGAAGGGCGCGTCGGGGAAGGCTATGCCGGCTACGCCATGGCACAGTCCGCCCGCTACTGCGACCTGGCGATCGTCAGCCAGACTGACCCGGATGAGGCCCCGCTCGCCCAACTGCCGCTGCTGCCAGAGGATGTGCTGATGCGCTCGGGCCGGCCGTTGTTGCTGCTGCCGTATAACGGCCAATGGTCGATCGCGCCGGCCGCACGCATCCTGGTGGGTTGGAATGCCAGCCGCGAAGCAGCTCGCGCCATGCATGATGCGCTACCCATGTTCACGAGGGCCAAGAGCGTTGAGGTGGTGGTGTTTGAAACACCTGAGGACGTCAGCATGGATCATGGCGAGGCGCCCGGGGCGGACATCGGGCTCTGGCTGGCTCGCCACGGCGTGACGGTGGACGTGAGGTACGTGCCCGCCAAGGTGGCTGCCGGCGAAGCGCTGCTGTCGCACGCCGCGGACATGGGCGCGGACCTCATCGTGGCGGGCGGCTATGGCCACGCGCGGTGGCGTGAAATCGTGATGGGCGGCGTGACGCGGACGTTGGTGCGCGGTTCTCCGGTGCCCCTGCTGCTTTCGCATTGAGCCGCCTGCGTCAATGAATTCCTACCCGCTGGACGTTGCGCTGAAGGCGAGCATTGGCCGCATCACTCATGGGGTATCGCCCGCGGCGCTTGGCGCGGCGTTTAACGATTGGGCTGGCCATATCTGGCCGCTTCACCTGGAAAGCAATTGTGCTGTCTGGTCGTCCCAACTGCGACCCGGGGCAATTCAGAGGTACATGTGCTCCCGGGACAAAGAATAGGCCCAAGTGATTGATTTACTTGGCATTTTGGATCAGCAGAACCTGGCGGGACTTGCTGAAATCACTTAGATGGTGGGCCGGGGTCACTTGAACATTCAGCGCTAGCACGCATGCATGTTCACTTTTGCGCTTTCGCTGACCTGCGGCCACTCCCTCATCGGCGCCCTGCCCTTGCATTGCGGCAATGAACGCGTCGTCTTACGCAGGGTCGCTGCGGTTGGACACGAATCAAAGCGGGGGCTTCATCAAAGCCCGTTGACCTCCGGCCCCTTGACAGGGTGCGTCAGATCCCACCTCAGCACCACAGATAAAATAAATTTTTCGCTAAATCATTCGAAATAGGGCGAAGTTGGATAGAGTTGGCGCGGACGAAGAAATCGCGACAACGCAGCCATGCTCACTTCTCCCCAAGGCGGCGACCCTCCACGCCAGTACCGGTTGGTTGCGGAGCAGATCCGCAGGTTGATCAGAATGGACAGCATCCGGAGCGGCGCGAGGCTGCCTCCTGAGCGCCAATTGGCAAGTCAGTTTGGGGTGTCCCGCCAGGTAGTGCGCGAGGCCATGATCGCTTTGGAGATTGACGGCCAAGTGGTGATCCGTGGTGGCTCAGGTGTGTACGCCTGCGGAGCTCACAGGGGAAACGCGCTGCCGTCAATGCTGGGCCAGACCTCAGCGGAGCTGATGCAGGCGCGCGTTGTACTTGAGCGCACCATCGTTTCGCTCGCGGCGAATCGCGCCAGCAAATCTGGTTTGCAGCATGTCGAGAAGGCTTTGGACGCGATGCGCGAAGACCTTGCCTGCGGTCTGAACCCTGTAAAGGCAGACCGCCAATTTCACCTTGGCATCGTCGAAATGGCCGGCTGCAATGCGTTGAGTGGGGTGGTGGGAATGCTGTTCGACGGCTCTAGCCCAATTTCCACGGATACGGGTTCACGGCCTGACGCGGCGCGCTGCTGGCAGTTGGCTCTAGCAGAGCACGAGAGCATCTTCCAGGCACTGGAAGCGCGTGACCCGATCACTGCGGATGCAGCTTTGTGCAGCCATCTCCTTGCGTCGCGAAGCCGTTGCAGAGGCGGATTGTGAAGCGCAAAGCCGATGCGATTAAGGCTGACTTCCCGTCCGCTCAGCCTGACGCAGTCCGGAGCACTCAGTGTTTTATTGGTAAGACCACTAGAATGTTTAGCGACACTGGCAATACCAAAATCCGGTTTCTGGCGGCATGGACCCACATGCCTCATTGTGAAAAAACCAACCTAGGAGACAATATGCTGAAGACCTTCCAATATGCCGTCGGCGCGGTTCTGATCGCCGCATCCCAACTGGCCATTGCGGACACGGCCGAAGTCAAGATTTCGAACGTGTCGATGGGTGCGTCGCAGGGCCAGTGGTGGTACTGGTATCCGGGCGGAGACACCGCAGCCGGGACATCCGCTGAACTGTTGAACCCTAGCTTTGCCGATGCAGCCACTGGCGCGCCGGGCACTGCAATGGGCGCATCGGTGACGGACGGCTCCGCTGTAGCACGGGCGCAGCTCAACGCCAGGGATCCGAGCAAGTGGGACATCATGGGCGTGTCGGGCTCCGCTTCGGTGGACGCCAGTGGCGGCCAGGGCGGGTTTGCTTTTGCCAATGTGATTGAACGTTCAATCTTGGTCGGCGGCGCGAACACGACGCTCACAATCTCCGCCACGCTTGACAGCTTCAAAGCCAGTGGTCCGATGTCACAGGCCAACGCCTACATCGAGTTCTGCTTCAACGGCAACTGCGACAACTACACCGAAGCGTTCGTGGACGGCAGTGGTTCCTACACCGGCCCTTCCATCCTCACGGCCAGTTGGACCAGCCCAAGCGCCGGCGATGGTGCCTGGGTCAACGTGCGCTTCGGGCTGACGGCCTCCGTGCAGTCGATGGCTGCCCCAGTGCCGGAGCCCGCGGCGGCGGCGCTGTGGCTCGCAGGCCTGGTCGGCATTGGCGCAATCGTGCGTCGTCGTCGAATCTGACCACTCAGAGGGTCGAAAGTCGCCGCGAGCACCGTCGCGCGGCTTCGACCTGGTATTGCCAAAGTGGTTTTACCAAACAAGCGCCCCTTCCTTGCGCGCCGGATGGGCGCGAGTCAAGCATTCGCGTCGACGGCCGAGCCACTTTGCAGTGACAACGCTGCCAACTCTCATCAGCGCGGCAGCTGCTCAATCGATCGAAGGCCTACCCGCCCTTCTCACACCCCTACAGGCCAAAGAGCCTCAAGAGGAGACAACGTGAACCAGCCCCGTCGAACTGCCATTTCCCTGGCTGCCGCACAGACCGCCCTGCTCTGCAGCGGCATGGCCTTCGCGCAGACACCGCCGGCGCCCGCAGCCGCCGCCAGTGCACCCAAGATCGAGAAGGCCGAGACAGTGATCGTCACAGGCCAGCGCGCGGCCCTGCAATCAGCCCAGAAGATCAAGCAAAACTCCGATGAGATCGTCGACTCGATCGTTGCCGATGACATCGGCAAGCTGCCCGACAAGTCGGTGACCGAAGTGCTGCAACGCATCCCCGGCGTCACCATTGACCGCACGCTCAACCGCGCCGACCCGCAGCAGGGCGTGGGCGACGGCATCCAACATTTCGCGGCCGAAGGCACGGGCGTGTCCATCCGCGGCCTGAGCTATGTGCGCTCGGAACTCAATGGCCGCGACTCGTTCTCGGCCAACGGCGGGCGGGCACTGAGCTTTGAAGACGTGCCGCCAGAGTTGATGGCCGGCGTGGACGTCTACAAGAATCCGTCCGCCGAGCAGATCGAAGGCGCCATCGGCGGACTGGTGAACCTGCGCACGGCACTGCCGTTCGACTACAAGGGCGCCAAGGCCGCCTTCTCGCTGGAGACATCGCGCTCGCAGCTGCGCGGCGGCAAGGCCAAACCCTCCTTCTCCGGCCTGTTGTCCAACCGCTGGGACACCGATCTCGGCCAGGTCGGGGCACTCATCGACGTCGCGCAGTCGGAGATCGCGACGCACAGCGACGGCCTGTCCGTCTCGCCCTATTTCCCGCGCCGCAATGCGGTGGTTGGCGACACCAGCGGCGAACTGCGCTGGATCACGCCCGGTGGTTCCTGGACTGGCAACGACTTCGAGCGCAAGCGCCAGGGCCTGTACGGCGCGCTGCAATGGCGCAAGGACGCCGTCTCCTCCTCGCTGACCTACTTCAAGTCGAAGTACAAGATGCACACGAGCGAGAACGCGTTCTTCCTCGGCACGAACCCAAACACTCTGACCGTCGACGCCGGCGCCACCTTCGATGCGCAAGGCGCTCTGCTCAAGGGCGTGCTGCGCGCGCCGACCGAAGGCGCACCGGCGCCGGACCCAAGTGGCGCCAAGGGCATCGGCTTCGGCACCGACGCGCGCGATTCCGGCCGCACGGCCCAAACCCGCGACATCGCCTGGCATCTGTCGTGGAAAGCAGCCGACAACGTGACGCTGACCTCGGACCTGCAGCACATCAAGGCGACTACCGACGGCTTCGACTACACGGTCGGTATGGGCGGCTACATGCCCAAGCAGACGGTGGACCTGAGCACCTCGCCGCCGAGCTTCATCTTCGACGCCGCCGACCGCGCCTACCTGGCTGACCCGAGCCACTACTACTGGGGCTTCGCGCAGGAGCACCGGGACCATTCCGTGGGCACCGAGAAAGCCTGGCGCGGCGACGTCAGGTACGACTTCGACCACCCGGTGCTGCGCGACCTGCGCTTCGGCCTGCGCCTCACCGAGCGCAAGGGCATCACGCAGTCCACGCATGACAGCGAATGGGCCCAGATCTCCCAGGGCTGGGCGGTTGGCGACAGCTGGCAGCCGCTGAAGCAGTTTGCCTGGCTGAGCGACCCGCGCATGGCGCACGACTACAACCTGCACAACTTTGGCAGCAACTTCTTCAACGGCAAGGTGCCGGCGCCCGCGCCCGTCATCGTGCCGGACATGTCGCTCGCCACCGGCTACCCGGCCAGCTTCGAGAAGTTGCACGGCTACACCCAGCTGGTCTGCAAGGCCACCTGCACCTGGACCCCAGCGCCCTACGGAGACGACAAGGGCATCAACGAACAGGCCGAGCGCACCCAGGCGGTGTATAGCCAGCTGCGCTTCGGTTTCGACGACCTGCCCTATCCGGTGGACGGCAACGTCGGCCTGCGCGTCGTGCGCACCAGCACCACGTCGCTGGGCTACACCCTCTTCACGCCGCCGACGGACCCGCGTCCCGACGTGCCTTTCATTCCCCAGCAGTCCGAAAAGCAGGCGTTCTGGCGTGCCTATACCAACATCCTGCCCAGCCTGAACCTGCGCATGAAGGCCGGCAAGGAGCTGCAGTTCCGCTTCGCACTGTCCCAGGGCATGACGCGGCCGGAGCTGTGGCAGATGCAGGCCTACACGACCTTGTCGCAGAACGTCAACACGCACACGGAGAACGGGCAGCAGGTCCTCGACTCGGTCACCTATACCGGCTCGGCCCGTGGCAACCCGGGCCTGCAGCCGACGCTGTCCAACAACGTTGACCTGACGGCGGAGTACTACTTCGGCCGCGCCAGCTCGCTGACCGTGGCGGTGTTCAACAAGCAGCTGCGCGACGTCATCATCGGCAAGACCTCGTCCTACCGGCTCAACGACACGAAAGGCCAGCCGCATGATTTCCTGATCACGGCGCCGGTCAACGGTGCGAAAGGCCGTTCCAGCGGCATCGAAGTCGGCTACCAGCAGTACTTCGACAAGCTGCCGGGCCTGCTGTCGGGCTTTGGCGTGTCGGGCAACTACACCTACATCGACAGCCGCATGACGATGTACTCGCCGATCAGCGCGCAATGGTGCACGCCCAGCGGCACGGTGGATGCGAACCTCATTCGCGACCTCAACGGCTGCGACACCGACGGCCGCGTGCTCGGCGGCGTGCCATTGACGGGCCTGTCCAAGAACTCCTTCAACCTGGCGCTGCTGTACGACTACGGCCCGCTGTCGGCGCGCGTGGCCTACAGCTGGCGCTCGAAGTATCTGCAGGCCGTCAACGCCTACGGCACGGCCGGCAACGATGGCATCGACCAGAACCCGGCGAGCCCGAACAAGGGCAACTCCTACTCCGTGAACTACGCGCTGCCGACCTGGGGCGGCTCCTACGGCCAGCTCGACATGGGCGTGCACTACAAGTTCAGCGACAACCTGAGCCTCGCGGTCGAAGGGCAGAACCTCAACGACGCGATCTACAGGCAGTACATGCAGCAGGCCATCGGCCTGAAGGAGCGAGCCGCCTTCGCTTCAGGGCGCCGCTACACCCTCCAGGTTCGCTACACCTATTGATCCCGGGCCGGCGCGCAAGTGCTGGCCGGCCCACGCCCGACAGCCTTGCAAGCCTGCAGCCGGCGCTGTTCGCCGCTTCAACTACCACGGCATCGAGCCCGGCCCCGAGATCCATTCCAACGCCCGAGCGCGACGGAGACATCCGCGCCGGGTAATTCCGCCAGAGAAAGGTTGATCCATGAAGTCCAAGTTATTGAAGGCCCTGTGCCTGTTGTCGGCGCTGCCAGCGCTGGCTCACGCACAGAGCTGCGGCAGTGGCGGCGGCGCGACCGTGTGCCTGAACGCCAGTGGCACTGCAGACGACGTCAAACTGCAGTGGACGGTGACCGGCACCGTTTCGCGCCTGGAGATCTTCCGCGACACCGACCCGGATCCCACCGGCCGCAGCCGCATCGCCAGCGCAGCCGTCAACGCCACCAGCTTCACCGACACCACGGCTGCCAACGGCACTCGCTACTGGTACTGGGTCAGGTTCTCCACCACCGCCGGGAGCTACAACTCCGGCGCAGCCGACGCGACGCGCAGCGCGTCCTGCCCGGCCACGGCCATCACGCCTTACACCAAGCTCAACGGCGTCCTGTCGCAGACGGCCTCGGTCGTTGCCAACGCCGGCTCCACGGTCGGCTTTGCTCCGCAGCCCACGAGCGGCGGCGCCTGGGCATGGACGGGCTGCGGCACCAGCGGCAGCGCACGCGAGCAGAACGTGACGGCCACCGCCAACTGCACCGCCACCGCGACCTACACCAACCCCTGCGGCGGCAAGTCCACCCAGCTCTTCACGGTGACCGTGCCGGGTGTGATGCGTGACCTCTCCAGCGTGGAGATGTCCAAGCTGATGGTGCCCGGCATCAACTTGGGCAACACCATGGAGAGCCCGACCGAGTCCTCGTGGATCGGGACCATGACCACGCAGGCCACGATGGACGGCTACAAGGCCGCCGGCTTCAAGAGCGTGCGCATCCCGATGACGTGGAGCCAGTACATGGACGCCGACGGCAACGTCAGCCCCACCTGGCTGGCACGTGTGAAGCAGGTCGTGGACTTCGCCCGCAAGGCGGGCCTGTACGTCCTCATCAACAACCACGGTGACGGCGACTACCTGAACACCACGACCTACGCCACCCAGGCCGCCAGCAACGCCAAGATCACGAGGCTCTGGACGCAGATCGCCAACACCTTCAAGTACTACGACGACTACCTGCTGTTCGCCGGTATCAACGAGATCGGCATGAATGCGCCCTGGGGCACGCCGATCACGGCCGAGTGGGCTGCCGTGCAGAACGGCTACAACCAGGCCTTCGTCAACGCGGTGCGTGCCACGGGCGGCAACAACGCCAAGCGCCACCTGGTGGCACAGGCCTATTTCACCGACATCAACAACGCGATGGCGGTGAACACGGTGCCGACCGACACGGTCGCCAACCGCCTGTTCATGGAAGTGCACTACTACGACCCCTTCCACTTCACGCTGGACGGCGCCAGCAGCGTCTGGCAGTGGGGCGCCGGCGCCACTGACCCGAACGCGGTGGAAACCTGGGCCAACGAGGCTCACGTGGATGAGCAGTTCCAGAAGACCAAGGCACGCTATGTCGACCAGGGCGTGGGCGTCATCGTCGGCGAGTACGGTGCCTACGTGAAGTCGGCCTATCCCGGCATGGCCGCCTTCCGCAAAGCCTGGGCGAAGTACGTGACGCACTCCATCGTGCAGCACGGCCAGGTGCCGATGTGGTGGGACGCTGGCGAGCTGATCGACCGCGCAACCGGCGCGCAGAAGTTCCCCGACGTGGTCAGCGCCATCGTCGACGCCGCCAAGTAAGTGCGGTTCCCTGGCGGCCCTTGGGGCCGCCAGGGTCATCTGCGACACCGAGATTCACCCCGGCCAGAGCGCGGCGCAGACAAACACGCGCCGGTCATTGAAGAAGGTCGAACCATGAAACACCTGTTGTTGAAGGCCCTGTGCCTGCTGTCGGCGCTGCCGACACTGGCCGCGGCGCAGAGCTGCGGCAGCGGCGGCGGTGCCACCGTCTGCCTGAACGCCAGCGGCACGGCGGACAACGTCCAGCTCCAGTGGTCGGTGAGCGGCAATGTCTCGCGCCTGGAGGTCTATCGCGACACCGATGCCGACCCCAACGGTCGCACCCGCATCGCCACCCCGGCCGTCGGCGCCACCAACCACACCGATGCCACCGCGGCGGACGGCACCCGCTACTGGTACTGGGTCAGGTTCACCACCAATGCCGGCAGCTACAACTCCGGCTCGGCCAATGCCTTGCGCAACGCATCCTGCCCGCCCACCACCATCACGCCGTACATGAAGGTCAACGGCAGCTGGTCGCAGACCGCCTCGGCCGTCGTCAGCGCCGGCGCGTCGGTGGGCTTCGGGCCTCAGCCAGTGACCGGCGGCAGCTGGGCCTGGTCGGGCTGCGGCACCAGCGGCAGCGCGCGCGAGCAGAACGTGACGGCCAGCAACAGCTGCACCGCCACCGCCACCTATACCAACCCCTGCGGCGGCAAGTCCCTGCAGGCCTTCACACTCATCGTGCCAGGCACGATGCGTGACCTCACCAGCGTGCAGCTTTCCAAACTGATGGCACCCGGCATCAACCTGGGCAACACGCTGGAAGCGATCCCGACGGAAACGTCGTGGAACGGCACGCTGACCACGCAGGCCACGATGGACGGCTACAAGGCCGCCGGCTTCAAGAGCGTGCGCATCCCGGTGTCCTACAGCCAGTACGCCGATGCCAACAACAACATCAGCCCCACCTGGCTGGCACGCGTCAAGCAGGTCGTGGACTACGCCCGCAAGGCCGGCCTGTACGCCATGATCAACATCCACTGGGATGGCGGCTGGCTCAACCACCCGACCGACGACCAGCAACCGGCCCTCAACGCCAAGCTGACGAAGTTCTGGACGCAGATCGCCAACACCTTCAAGGACTACGACGACTACCTGCTGTTCGCCGGCACCAACGAGGTCGGCATGGATGCACCCTGGGGCACGCCGATCTCCTCGGAGTGGGCCAACGTGCAGAACGGCTTCAACCAGACCTTCGTCAACGCTGTGCGCGCCACCGGCGGCAACAACGCCAAGCGCCATCTGGTCGTGCAGACCTATTTCACCGACATCAACAACGGGATGGCGGTCAACACAGTGCCGACCGACACGGTCGCCGGCCGGCTGTTCATGGAAGCGCACTACTACGACCCGTTCAACTTCACGATCAACGGCGGCAGCACCATCTGGCAGTGGGGCGCCGGTGCGACCGACCCGACCGCGACGGAGACCTGGGCCAACGAGGCCTGGGTCGAGGGGCAGTTCCAGAAGATGAAGACGCGCTATGTCGACCAGGGTGTGGGCTTCATCATTGGCGAGTTCGGTGCCTACGTGAAGCCGGCCTACCCGGGCATGGCGGCCTATCGCAACACCTGGGCCGGCTACGTCTCGCGCTCCATCGTGCAGCACGGCGGGGTGCCGATGTGGTGGGATACCGGCGAGGTCATCGATCGCGCAACTGGCGCACCGCGAGTGCCTGAGCTGATCAAGGCCCTCGTCGACGCCACCAGGTAGACGACTCACCGGCCATCACAAAGCCGGCATCGCGAAACGGGCGTGGCGCGCGCTTCTGCACGCCACGCCCTCGACGCCTTCCGAACCGCGCCAAAGAGCCCGTCATGAGCCAGAGCTTCAATCGCATCGTCATCGTGGGCGGGGGCACCGCAGGCTGGATGACCGCCGCCGCCATCGCCACTGGCCTGAAGGGGCGCTGCACCGTGGAGGTGGTGGACTCCGAGGAGATCGGCATCATCGGCGTCGGCGAGGCGACCTTCCCTTCCATCCGCAACTACAACCGGCTGGTCGGCATCGACGAGGCCGAATTCCTGCGCGCCACGCATGGCACCTACAAGCTGGGGATCGAGTTCCGCGACTGGCGGGTGCAGGGCGAACGCTATTTCCACACCTTCGGCGACTTCGGCGAGACGCAGGGGCCGCATGCGCTGTGGGGCCAGTACCGGCGCCTGGCCGACCCGGCGTTCGGTGAGCTTGGCGAGCAGTGCCTGCCCACCGTCATGGCCATGCAGGGCCGCTTCGTGCCGCCCGACGACGAGGGCCGCGCACCCTACAAGTACGCCTATCACTTCGATGCCACCCTCTATGCCGGTTTCCTGCGCCGCCTCGCCTTCGGCCGTGGCGCCCGCCGCACCGACGGGCGCATCGTCGGCGTCACGCGGCGCGCCGACGGCGGCGTTCACAGCCTCAGGCTGGCCGATGGCCGCGAGATCGAAGGCGACCTCTTCATCGACTGCTCCGGCTTCGGCTCGCTGCTGTTGGGCAAAACGCTGGAAGAACCCTTCGTCGACTTCAGCCGCTGGCTGCCGGTGGACAGCGCCTGGGCGTGCGCCTGCGAGCGCACCGGCACGGCGCTGACGCCCTACACCCGCGCGACCGCGCTCGAAGGCGGCTGGGCCTGGCGCATCCCGCTGCAAAGCCGCACCGGGCATGGCCATGTCTTCAGCAGCCGCCACATCGACGCCGACCGCGCCCGCGAGCAACTGCTGCGGCAACTGGACGGCAAGCCCCTGGCCGAACCGCGGCTGCTGCGCTTCACCACCGGCCACCGCGAGCGCTTCTGGGTCCACAACGTCGTGGCGCTCGGCCTGTCTTCGGGCTTCCTGGAGCCGCTGGAATCGACCAGCATCTTCCTGATCCAGAGTGGCCTGGGCCACCTGATGGGCCTGTTGACCTCCGGCCAGCCGATCAGCGATGGCGTGGTGGCCGACTACAACGCACGGGCCGTGCGCGAGTTCAACCGCATCCGCGACTTCATCATCCTTCACTACTGCCTCACGGCGCGCCGCGACAGCGCACTGTGGCGCGACATGGCGACGATGGAGCTGCCCGAAACGCTGGCCTTCAAGATCGACGCCTGGCGCCGCCTGGGTCTGCTGCACCTGCAGGGCGACGAGGGCTTTGACGAGCACAGCTGGCTGGCCATCCATGCCGGCATGCAGCACTGGCCCGAACGTACCGACCCGGTTCTGCAGGAGCTGCCGCCCGACGAGGCGCGACAGTCACTGCAGCAGCGCCGCCACGCCATCGCCGAGTCAGTTGCCCGGCTCCCCTCGCATGAGGCCTTCCTTGGCCAGGTGTTGGCCAGGGGCGGTACATGAACGGCGCCCTGCCATGGTAGTGGCGGGCTGCGACGCTGAGAACCTTGCGATTGCCGTTGCGGCGCAAGTCAATGAGCCTCGCCGGGGACTGAGCATCCGATCAATGCGCCGGCGAAAGAGGTAGGGCAGCGAACGTGGCGCTCCAGGTGCCGGTCACGGTCGCGGACCGGCCCTGTTTGCCGAACCTCAGTCGTACGAGAAGACCTTCACTTTCACCACGCGTGGGCCCGGGGCGGCGTCGAAGCTGTCCCAGCGCCAGAAGGGGATCTGGGCGGTGCTGCCCTGGTTGGTCTGGTCGCCGTTCAAGCGGCGGCCGTTGACCCACCTGCCGTTGACGAAGACCTGCTCCCAGATCTCGGCAAGCCCGACTTCCCGCTGCTTTGCGGAGAAACCCACGACCAAGCCATCACCCGCGATGAGGAACTCATCCGGTGCGGTGTTGATGATGAGCCCATAGGCGCGTTCATCCGCGGAAACGGGGCTGTAGCTGACATGCGCCGTGTACCCGCCCAGAGCGATCTCGCGGCTGGACTGCGCGCCTGTGGCTTCCTTGACGCCCTCCTGGGTGGTCTTGGGCTCCTCGGTCTGCAGGATGCCGGCCATCCGGCCCGTTCCCTGGAACTGCAGGATCAGCGGGCGCAGCTGCGAAACGAGCTTGAAGCTCTTGGCGATGGGACCGTCCACCGCCTGGCCTTCCAGGCCGAACGGCGCAAAGCTGATCGCGTCATGGTGGGCGAACGCCCAGAAGATGTTGCGCGCCGCCTGGTGCTGGTCGACCGCCGAGGGCTTGAACCAGACGTCGGCGTGGGTCTCCGGAATGAACAGCGGGTTGTCAGCCCGGTGGTAGGCGGCGGTGACGTCCTTGAAATTGTTGGCGTAGATGTCCGGCGCGCAGATCGAAATCGCTGGTGCAGCGACCTTCCACACATCGATGACGCGATGGACGGGGCCGCCGGACGGGAACTGCCCGGGCTGGTCGTTCCCCGCCAGCCACGCATTCACGTAAAGGGGGATGTCGTAGACCGCCTTGCCGGCGGCCGCGATGCCATTGATGTAGGAGGCGTAGTGCCAGGCCATGAAGATTTCGTCGCCATCCTTCGTGGCGCCGAAGACTTCCGCCCACGAGCCGCGCTCCTTGCGCCCGTTGCGTTGCCACAGCTCCTCGAGGTGCGGCGCCAGACGGCCTTTGTGGCCGATCAGGTAGTCCATCAGCGGCTGTGGAACCTGCTCGGCAAACGCCGCCTTGGCTTCAGGGCGGTGGTCACGTGATTCGAAGAGGCCCACCTCGTTCTCGACCTGGACCAGGATCACCGTGTTGTCCTGCGCATCGATCTTGCGCAGGTGCTTCATCATGGCGGTGAAGGCGGCCTTGTCCGCATCGCGGGACTGTGGACCGAAAGTGGAAAGCGCCGACATCGGGCGTCCTTCGGCGTTGTGCGCCCGCGGGAAACGCACGGTGTCCCGGCGCACCCAGGCCGGCGCGTATTGGGACACGCCGTTCTTCCAGCTGCCAAACCACAGCACGACCAGCTTCACCCGGTGTTTTCGGGCCGTGCGAACCATGTGCTCAAGCTGCCCGAAGTCGTAGCTGCCTTCGACCGGTTCGAGCAACTCCCATGTGACCGGGGCAAACACGGTGTTGGCGTGCAGCCGAGCCAGCTTGCTCACCGTGCGGTCGAAATACTCCGGGCTGCCCGAAGAGGAGTTGTGTACCTGGCCGCCGACGATGAGGTAAGGCTTGTCATTCACCACCAATTGCGTCGCGGTGCCCTGCGTGGCGAAGTGGGGTGGCTTCGCATCCGCCGGGTTCGCTGCAAGGAGAACGGCGCCGGCAACGAGCATGTCAATCAGGTAACGGTACATAGGTCTGTTGGAAGAAGTTGGTTGTTTGGGCGTCGCGCCTGCTCAGCGCGGCGGCGCTGCCTGCGCCGGCACGTGGAATTCGTAATGGCCCGACCCGGCCAGCAGGGTCAGCACGCCGTCCTGCCAGCGCGCCCGGCTCACGCCTGGTGCGCGTGACGCGTCATGCCGCCCCTCGCGCACGAGCTTGGGGTCGGACGTCGGCAGGACGATCTCTGCCTCGGTGCCGACCGGCACGTCCACGCTCAGATGCAGGCCATCGTCGCCGCGGCGCCAGTCGCTGGCCAGCAGGCCGAAGGGCGTGCGCTGGCTGGCGCTGGCATGGTCCACGGCCGGGTGGGACAGCAGCGCAGCGATGCGTGAACGCTTGTACCCGGCCTCCAGCGCCTGCAGGCCGCCCAGGCGCGCAAACATCCAGTCGCCCACGGCGCCGTTGGCGTAGTGATTGAAGGAGTTCATGTCCACCGGGCCGAAGCTGCCGTCGGCGTTGATGCTGTTCCAGCGCTCCCAGATGGTGGTGGCGCCCATGCGGATCTCATAGCCCCAGGACGGATAGTCGTCGTTGAGCAGCAGGCGCATGGCGAGGTCGTCACGCCCGATGCTGGACAGTGCCGGCAGCAGCCAGGGCGTGCCGAGGAAGCCGGTTTTCAGGTGATGCTTGTCGGCCGCCAGTTTCTCGACGAAGCGCGCCGCAGTCGCATCGCGCTGCACGCCCGCAGGCAGCAGGCCCATGCCGAGGGCCATCGCATAGACGGTCTGCGTGCCGGGCTCGATGCGGCCATCCGCCTTCTGGTAAGCCTGCACGAAGGCGGCGCGGATGCGGGCGGCCAGGGCCTGCCATTCGCGCGCCTGCCCGGCCTCGCCCAGCGCGGTGGCCATCTCGGCCATCATGCGCGTGTCCTCGGCAAAGTAGGCCGTCGCGATGGTGGGGTGCTCGCGCATGCGGTCCACGCCTTCCAGGCTCAACCAGTCTCCCGAGAAGAAGGAGATGCGGCCCTCCTCCAGCAGGTTGCCGTCGGCCATGGCGCCATTGCGCAGGAAGTCGTGGAAGCGGCGCATGGCCACCCAGTGGCGGCGCAGGATGGCCGTGTCGCCGGTGGCGCGCCAGACGGCGTAGGGCACGGTGATGTAGGCGTCCGCCCAGCCGACGCCGGTTTCCTTGAAATCCTTGCCCGGGTAGGGAACGATGGCCGGGATGTTGCCGTCGCCAAGCTGGGCATCGGCCAGGTCGTCCATCCACTTGGACAGGAAGGCACGCGTGTCCTGCAGGCGGCTGGCGGTGGGCGCGAAGACGTTGATGTCGCCCGTCCAGCCCAGGCGCTCGTCGCGCGCCGGGGTGTCGGTGGGAATGGACAGGAAGTTGCCGCGCTGGCCCCAGCGGATGTTGCGCACGAGCTGGTCGAGCATCGGGTTCGACAGGCGCAGGTCGCCCGCGTCGGGCAGGTCCGATCCCAGCACGACGGCCTGCACGTCGACCAGCGCGGGCGCGGTGTCGACGCCGGTGATCTCGATGTAGCGGAAGCCGTGCTGGGTGAAGCGCGGCTGGTAGGTCACGGTGCCATCTCGTGCGAAGGTGTAGGTATCGGTGGCTGCCGCCGAGCGCAGGTTCTCGGTGTAGAGCTGGCCCTGGCGCTCGCCGCGGCGGTGGATCTCCTCGGCGTGGCGCAGGCGCACGGTCTGGCCGGCGCGACCGCTGAGCTTGACGCGGGCCACACCCACCAGGTTCTGCCCCAGGTCGTAGATGAAGGTGCCGGCCGGTGCCGGCAGGCGAGCCTGCGCGGGCCGCACTTCGGTGGCGCGCACCGGCTCGTCAGGCTGCGGCACCAGGCGCGCACTGCTGTCGGCCTGCGGCAGCACGGCCTGCCACGCGCCGTCGTCAAAGCCGGGTTCGGCCCAGCCGCTCGGCAGGCGCCGCGCGTCGTACTTCTCCCCGTCCTGCAGGTCGGCCTGCAGCCAGGGGCCAGGCAGGCTGCGCCAGGCGCCATCGGTGCCGAAGTCCTGTGTGCTGCCGTCGGCATAGGTCACGCGCAGCTTGGCCTTGAGCGCCAGCTGCTGGCCGTAGACGCCCTGCCAGCCAATGCCCACCTTGCCGCGGAACCAGCCGTCGGCCAGCGCCGCACCGATGACGTTGGCACCGCTGCGCAGCTGCGCGGTGACGTCAAAGGTCTGCACCTGCACGCGCTTGGCGTAGTCGGTCCAGCCGGGGGCGAGCGCCTGGTCGCCCACGGGCTGGCCGTTGAGCCACAACTGGTAGACGCCGCGCGCGGTGGCATACAGGCGCGCCTGGCGAACCTGGCCCAGCGGCTTGTCCAGTTCCAGCGTGCCGCGCAACAGCGGGCGCGGCTGGTCGACGGCATCGAAGGGTGCGGCGATCCACTGCGCGCCCTGCCAGTCGGCAGCCGACAGCAGGCCCGTCTCGAACCAGGTCGGCGTGCTCCAGGCACCGGCGCGGCCATGGCGATCCCAGGCCCTCACTTGCCAGTGGTAGCGCGTTGCCGGCTGCAGCTTGAGGGCGGCGGGTGGCGTGACGTCGACCTGCCGATCTGACGCGACCCTGCCGGAGTCCCAGGTCTTGCCACTGCCCGGCTGCGTGCCTACGCGGACTTGATACGCCTGCTGGCGCGCGCTTCGCGCGGCAGCCGCCAGCGTCCAGCCGAACGAGATGTCGTCGGCAGCGATGCCCAGCGGACGGCTGCGTGCATTCGCTGTCATGCCTGTGACGGTGAGTTCGCCAACGGCGGAGTTCTGGGCTGCCGATGCTGCGGCGACTGCCATGCTGACGGACGCGGTCAGCACCACGATGGCCGAGCGGTTCAGCGTGCGACAGCGGCCTGTCATCAGAGTGAACATCGCTGGATTCCTAGCAAACGCGCATACGGTTCAGTCCGCTGAGCTGAGCCAGG
The DNA here is from genome assembly GCF_001425705.1 of Pelomonas sp. Root1217. Taxonomy (GTDB): domain Bacteria; phylum Pseudomonadota; class Gammaproteobacteria; order Burkholderiales; family Burkholderiaceae_C; genus Pelomonas. Next base: position 81,821 of record NZ_LMDC01000002.1, read on the forward strand.
CCATTGAACAGCGAGGGGCTCGTGACGGCGATGGCCGCCACCTCACGGTGCCACCACCGCAACGGCGGGAAGCGCGGGCACAGGCCGGACCTTGATCGTGGTGTCGCCGGGCTTGAGGCCGGCGGATGTGGCGCGCAGAACAAGGTCGCCCGAGCCAGCGCGCCGGCTTTGCAGGATGACCTGGGCCAGGCCGTTGTAGATCCTGACCTTGTTGCCCTTCTCCGGATCATGGCTGTTCGGGTCGCCATTGCCGACGCCGATGTTGGCGCCCGGCCCGCTGAGCTCGAACTCGACGGCGAGGTTCGCGGTTGGCACGGGCCGGCCTTGTGCGTCGATGGCCTCGACGGTCACCGGGGCGGCGTCGCGACCATCGCCGGCCAGCGTGTCACGGTCGGGTGTCAGCCGCAGCGCCACGGGCGCGCCGGTGGTTTCCACGGCGAAACGCCCCACTTCGCGCCCGCCCTTCTTGGCGACGGCCTCGAGCCGACCCGGCGCGTAGGGCACCTGCCAGTCCACCATCTGGAAGGGATGGACCTTCTTTTCCTCGATCAGCTTGCCGTTGAGAGAGAGGGCCACGGTGTCGGCGTTCGTCAGCCCCATCACCTTGATGTTCTGGCCCTCCTTGCCCGGCCAGTTCCAGTGCGGGACCAGCGTCAGCACGGGCTTGTCCTCCACGAACATGGCCTGTCGGACGTAGAACTCGGTCTTGGGAAAGCCGCAGAGATCAAGCGCGCCGAAGTGCGAGCTTGCGGACGGCCAGCCGAAGGGCGTGGGTTCGCCGCGATAGGCAAAGCCTGTCCAGGAGAAGCGGCCAGCAAACGACGTCTGCTTCATGATCGCTTCCCACGAGTTGCGGGCGCTGCTGGTGGCGGCCCAACCCGGGAACACGTCGTCGTAGGACGCCACGACTTGCTTCCAGTCAGTGGTGTATTCACCGCGCGTCATGACCTGGGAGGTGTCTTCCGTGCTGACGATGGGCTTGTCGGGGTAGGCCGCGCGAATCTTGTCGTACAGGTCGGTCTCGTAATTGATGCCCACCACGTCCACAACCTGTGCAGCGTTCTTCGGGTTGGCCTTGCCGTCAGGACTCAGGTGCCCCTTGTTCTGCGCGCCGGTGGTTGGCCGGGTGGTGTCGAGCTGCTTGACCACGGCGTTCATCACGCGCGCCATCTCCATGCCCTCCTCCTGGCCCTGCAGCCCCTCCTCGTTGAACAGGCTCCACAGGATCACGCTGGGGTGGTTGCGGTCGCGGCGCACCAGCCACTGGAGCTGCTTCAGGTATTCCGGCGAGGCGTTGAAGTGCCGCGTCTCGTTCATCACCAACATGCCATGGCGGTCGGCGGCGTCGAGCAACTCCTTGGCCGGCGGGTTGTGCGCGGAGCGGAAGGCGTTCGAGCCCATCTCCTTGAGCTTGCGGACGCGGAAGTCCCAGATCGAATCCGGCACGGCCACGCCGACGCCCGAGTGGTCCTGGTGGTTGCTCGTGCCCTTGAGCTTGAGCGGCTGGTCGTTGAGGAAGAAGCCCTTCTTCGCGTCGAAGCGGATGGTGCGAAAGCCAGCCGTGGTGTCCACGGCGTCCACGGGCTTGCCGCCAAGCAACACGGTGGTGCGCACTGTGTAGAGCGTCGGCTTGTCCACGGACCAGAGCTGCGGCGCCGCCACCGAGACCGGAACCTTCGCCACGGCGTCGCCCTGGGAGATCACGCTTACCGGCGCAGAGCGCCCGCCCGCGACCCGCTTGCCCGCCGCATCGAACACCTCGACGTCCACCAGGGCCGAGGCCGCTTCGGCACCGGTGTTCGCCAGCGTGACTTCGGCAGGGATCACCCACTTGCCATCGGCAGCCTTGACCGGGTTGGCATAGACGCCGTCGGTGGCGATGTGAACCGGGCTGCGCTTGACCAGCCAGGTGTGGCGATAAATGCCACCACCCTCGTACCACCAACCCTCGGTGTGATCGGCGTCCACCCGCACCGCGATGGTGTTGATGTCGTCGCCGTATCGCGCCATCGGCGTGACGTTGATCTGGAACGACGCGTAGCCATTGAAGCTGTGGTGAACCTCGCTGCCGTTGACATACACGGTGGCGCGGGTCGCCACGCCGTCGAACTGCAGCTCGATGTTCTTGCCGCGGTCGGCGGCCGGCAGCTGGAACGTCCGCCGGTACCAGGCCACGCCGCGCGGGCGGTAGCCCTGCTGCTTGAGCGCCTTCTCGTCGAAGGGCTGCTCGACGACCCAGTCATGCGGCAGCGTCACACGCTGCCAGGCCTTGTCGTCATAGCCCCGCGCAGCCGCGCCCCAGGCGGTCCCGGCCTTGGCGCCGTGGTAGGTGATGTCCGGGCCATAGAGATTGACGCCCTGGCCGCCGGGAAACGAATCGGGCTTGATGTCGCCCAGGTGGAAGCGCCAGCCCTCGTCCAGCGACAGGGTTTCCCGCAGGAGCGGGGGCGCTGCCGTGCCGGCGGCCGCCGCGACCTGCGCCGCAACGCACACCAGGCCGACGCTGGCCCAACGGATGAACGTCGCCAGCATCACGGTGCCTGCAGCAGCTCGGCGCCCATGGGCGGCAGCTTCACGGTGCCGGTCCAGGTCTGGCCGCTGATGAGGCCCTTCGCCGTGCCGTCGATGGGCACGTCCTTGGCTTCGCCCGTGGTGTTGACGTAGTAGTTGCGGCCCTGCACCACCCGTGCATAGACGCCGTCTGGCGTCTTCGGACCGGGCTCCAGCCCCAGGCTGGGGTAGAGCTGTCGGTACAGCGCTCGCATCACCTCAGGCTGCGCCACCGTGCCGACGTAGATCGCGCGGCCCTTGCCGAACTTGTTGACGGTCACCGCCGGCACCTTGTCGCCGGTGTTGGTGAAGCGCGCCAGCACCTCGGCGGTGGACGGCTCCAGCACCTCGATGAAGCCGAGGTCGCCCTTGGCGTCGACGTCGCCGATGCGGGTCTCGACCTTGCCGGCGTTGTAGAACTCGTTGGTGCGCAGGCCGAACACGTCGGTCAGGCCGCCGGGCAGCGGCGTGTCATGCCACTGGTTGTTGTCGTTCACCTTGGCGGACTGGGCCGTCATGATGACGGTGCCGCCCTCCGAGACGAACTTGCGCAGATTGGCCGTCGAAGCCTTGTCCAGCAGGTACATGCCGGGCACGACGACGAGCTTGTAGCGGCTCAGGTCCTCATGGCCGATGTGGATGACGGCCGCGTCGATGTTGTCCTTGAACAGCGGCTCGAAGGCGTTGTGCGCCTGCTTCATGTAGCCGGGGTTCACGTAGGGCCGCACCGTGTTGGAGATGCCCTCCTTGGGCAGGTTGGTCGCGATGACGTTGTCGAAGGCGTAGGCGATCGCCACCTTGGGCTGCTGCAGGCGCGGGAAGCCGAGCTTTTCAAGCTGGTTGAATTCCTTGGCGATGGTGGCGAACTCGTCGAGCTTCCAGGACGGGCGGTCGTCATGGTCGATGAGGCCGAACAGCGCCTGCTCCTCGCCGCCGTGGTGGCTGTGCCAGGTCCAGGGCATCACGGCCTGGGCGCCCAGCAGCAAACCGAAGTGGGCCCACATGCGCGAGCGGCCCTTGCTGCCGTAGTAGCCGGGGCCGCCCGCGGTGAACTCGTTGAACCAGATGGGCGCGTTCATGCCGGCGCGCATCATGGTGGCCTCGAAGCCCGCGCCGATGGGGTCGCCCGGGTAGAAGCCCATGGCGCCGTAGCTGATGTACTGGCGGTAGGTGGCCAGCATGTCGAAGCCCTTGCGCCAGGCGCTGTCCCACAGGTTGGAGATGGCGGGCTTGTCGGGCACGTTCTTCTTGCGCACGGCTTCCAGCGAGGCCAGCACTTCGACGGTCTGCTCGGACCAGAAGCGGCGCATGTCGAGATAGCGCTCGTAGGGGCCGGGGCCTTCGATGTAGGGCAGGCGCACCTCGTCCCAGGTGTTGATGTGGCGCGACCAGCGCTGCGAGGCCCAGGCCTTGTTCAGCGCGTCGATGCTGCCGTACTTCTTCTTCAGCCAGCCAATGAAGCGTAGGCGGTCGGCCTCGGAGTACGACACCATGCCGTTGCCGCTCTCGTTGTTGAAGCCGATGGCGAACAGCGCAGGGTGCTTGGCATAGCGCTTGGTCATCGTGTCGGCCAGGCGCACCAGCAGGCGGCGGTAGTTCGGGTCGCTGGTGTTGTCCATGTAGCGCTCGACCGGGTCGAGGCGGTTGCCCTTCTCGTTCACCACGTCGACGCCCGGGTACTTCTTGTGCATCCAGATCGGCGCGGGCTGGCCGGGGATGTCCATCATCACCTTGAGACCGGCGGCCTGCATGCGGTCCATGATCCAGTCGAAGAGGGCGAAGTCGAACTTGCCCTCGGCGGGCTCGAAGGCATCCCAGCTCAGGTCGCCCATGCGCACGATCTTCATGCCGGCGCCCTTCATGCGGTCGATGTCGCGCTGGATCTGGGCCTTGTCGGCGCGGTCGAAGGGCTGGTAGTTGGTGCCGACGAAGAGTTGCCCGGCACCGGGCCAGTCCGTGCGGCCGTCGGCGCTCTGGGCGTGGGTGGTCAGCGCGGCAAATGCGAGGGCGCAGGTGAGGAGGGATTGTTTCAGCTTCATGGATTCGTTGGGTTGGCTGAGGAGGCCGCGGCGCGCGGCCATTGCAAGGAGGTGCGTGCCTGGTTGCGCACGACGATGAGGTCGACGCTCCGGCCTGTGGCCAGCAGCGCCTGGAGGGTGGCGACATCGTTGATAGCCTGCAACCCCGCGCCGACGATGACATCGCGGGGTTGCAGGCCGGCGGCCGCACCAGGGCTGCCCGCGTCAACGCTCAGCACGATGAGGCCGGCCTTGTCGCCCAGGCCGGCGGCCGACTGCTCGCCCAGCGTTTCGACCGGCTTGAGGCTCAGGCCATGCAGCTGCTGCGCCGCTCGCGGAGCGGTTTGGCTGAGCTGCTGGGGCACCGGGAAGACGGGATGCAGCGCCAGCGCCTTCAGCCGTGCCGGACGCACGCCGAAGTCGTCCATCGGGAAGTTGACGAAGCCGATGCGGGCCGCCAGTGCCTCGCTCGTGACCGTGTAGTCACCCTTGGCCGGTGCAGCGAAGCGCGGATCGCCCGCGACCGAGTCCGCATCCGTGCCCCGAGCCTGCGCATCGCGCAGGTCGGCTTCGGTCACAAAGAAGTTGCGGTTGACGCTGCGGCCCCAGCGCTTGATCTCCACCGGCTGGTGGGCACCCATGACGACGTTGGACTCGAACACGTCGCCGCCGTTGTCGAACCAAACATGCGGGTGGAAGCTGCCGTTGACGAGGATGTTGTTGCGCACGACGCGCTGGAAGCCCTCGCGCAGCTTCAGCCCGCCGGCCAGCATCAGGTTCTCTTCGATGACGTAATTGGAGGCGCCATCGTCCAGGTCGACGTCCCAGCCGTGGTCGCAGCGCCAGCGGTTGCGCTTCATGACGATGGGCTCGACGGCATCGAGCAGCGCCAGCTCCGGGTGGGACGCCGCGCGGCGGTCCATCTCGGCGCGGTCGGGGTGCCAGAAGCGGTCACGGCCCCAGCTGTTGAAGCTGCCGTGGTCGCCGGTCATGCGCACGGTGTCGAAGACATCGTTGTGCGTGATGCGATGCCCGCCCCAGGTGCCGTCGCCGATGTTGATGCCGGCGCGCGGCATGCGGTAGATGCTGTTGTGGTCGACGGTGATGCGCGCCGCCATCGACAGCTGCACGCCGGTGGCCTGGCGGTCGATCTGACCAATGTCGTGGATCAGGTTGTCGCTGGCTTGCGAATCCTTCGGGTAGACGTCGGACTTGGGGCCTGGCGTGCGGTCGATGGCCGCCAGCTCGAGCCGCTGGTAGTACTCGAACAGCGGCGACCGCACGGCCTCGGGACGGCCGACGAAGGCGATCGCCGTGCCACCAATGTCGTGGATATGGTTGCCCGAGATGGCCACCTGCTCCGCGCGGCCGCTGACGACGACGCCATGGCCGCCGAGGTCGGCGAAGTCGGAGTCCTCGATACGGATGTCGCCCGCGTTCTCGATGGTCACCGCGCCGACGCGGTAGAACTTCCAGTCCGAGCGCAGCAGCGGCTCGGTGGCCTTCAGGTAGGTAGGCTCGGTCTCCCGGAACACGAGGCGCTGCACGCGCACGTGCTGCACGACCTCGGCCCGACCCTCGATGCGGATCAGGGCCTCGTGCGCGCTGCCACGGAAGCCCCGCGCCGGCGGCTGCGCGTTGGCCGAAGGTTTGACGTAGAGCCAACCCTCCTTGCGGTCGTGGAACCACTCGCTCGGTGCGTCCAGTTCCTCCAGCACGTTCTCGACGAACCGGTCCCGGTCGCTAGGCGGCATCACGCGGTTGTTGTCGACCTGTTCGCCGTAGAGGAGGCTGCCATCGGCCTTCTTGCCGAGGATGGGCACTTGCACGCCGCCCCAACGCGCACCGTGCAGCGCGTGCAGCACCGCGCCTTGCGGGTCGTGCCAGCGCGCCACGCGCTCGGGCGAGGTGGCGTCGGGTGCGCCGCCAAAGCCCTGGTTGGCCGGGTCGAAGTTCGGGTAGCGAGCCCGCACGAGCATGGCTTGGCCGAGCCACAGGCGCTGGAACGACCGACCGGCATAGCGGGCGCGCCAGATGCCGTCCTTCCAGGCTTCCCAGCGCAAGGCGGGCAGCGACGTCGCGCCGCTCAGCACGGCGCGGGCGCCAGGTGCTGCGGCGAGCACGAAGGGCTCTTCGGCTGAACCCGACAGCGCTTCGTCGATGACAAGGGGCGCGGCGAGCTGGTAGTTGCCGCTCGCGAGTTCGATGTGGCGAATGCGCTTGTCGGTCCGTGCCCAATGCAGAGCGGCCTCCAGCGACTTGGCATCCTTGACGGTCAACGTTTGAGTCTCGGCCTGCGCCCCACCGGCCAAGACCGCCAGCGTGACCAGCAGCGTCTGAAAGTGAATCTTCATCGGTAATAGAACTGCCCGCGGCCGGCCGAGGCACTGCTCTCCGTTCACGGCGCTGCTTTTTCGACGACGACACGGCCGGTGAGGCCCGAGGGCTGCCCGGGCTGCGCCTGCAGGAGCACCGTGACCGTGCGCCATCCCGGGCCCTTGGGCAGCGGCACCGTCAGCGGTCCGGTCGCGGGGTCGGTCTTCTCGCCGAGCTTCACACCTTCCATCCACACCTCGGCACGGCCCGCGATCTCGCGGAACACCAGGCGCCCGCGGCCATCGTTGTGGTCGGAACGCAGGCCGAACGACGCGCGGTAGGCCCGCCAGGGCTGGCTCTCCGGCTCCTGCTTGATCGGCGGATCACCCCAGCCCCAGCTGTTCATGTCGCCATGGCTGGGCGCGATGGCCGGGTCCGGGCGGGTGGCCTGCGGCGGCGAGATGCGCCAGCCGCCGACCTTGGCGAACGGTTCCGCCGCAGCCACCGCGGGCGGCGCCGACACGGCCTTCACGTCCATCGCGATCACGGCGCTTTCCAGACCCGGGGCCGTGGCGCGCAGCGTCAGCACGCCCTGCCCACCCAACCGGGTCTGCAGGATCACCTGGGCCAGGCCATTGAAGAGCTTGCGCTCGGGGGTCTTCTCGGAATCGTGCGAATTGGGGTCGCCGTTGCCGACGCCGATCAGCGTGCCGGCGCCGCCAACCTCGAAGCTCACGAGCGCGTCGGCGGTCGGCACCGGGCGGCCCTGCGCGTCGACCACGCTGACCTTGACGGGCACCGCGTCGCGGCCGTCACCTGCCAGTGCGGCGCGGTCGGGCGTCAACACCAGGCGCGCCGGGGCGCCGGTCGTTTCCACGGCGTCTCGCGCCAGTTCGCTGCCGTTGCGCAGAGCCACCGCCTCCAGGCGGCCTGGCGCGTACGGCACCTGGAAGCTGACCATGTCGATCGGGTCGACATCGCTCTCGCCGACGACCTTGCCGTTGAGCAGCAGGCGCACGCGCGGCGCGTTGGTGGCCACCATCACCTTGATGGGCTGGCCTTCACGCCCGGCCCAGTTCCAGTGCGGCACCACCTTGATGACGGTCCGGTCCTTGATCCAGTGCGCCTGGTGGATCCAGTACGCCGTCTTGGGGTAAGCGCACAGGTCCATCGCGCCGAAGAAGGAGTTGACGCTGGGCCACTCGTAGGGCGTCGGCTCGCCGCGGTAGTCCAGGCCGGTCCAGATGAAGCCGCCGGCCACGAAAGGCCGCTCGGCGATGGCGCGCCAGGCCTTGCGGTGCGTCGTGCCGAAGCTCGATGGCTCCTCGTCGTAGGTGGCCATCACCTGCGCCTTGGGATCGCTCTCGAAGGCGCCGCGCGTCATGTACGAGGCGGTGTCCTCGGTGCTGGTCATCGGCCGCTTGGGGTTCTGCTGGTGGAAGCGGTCATAGGCCCAGGTCTGGTAGTTGATGCCCGCCACGTCGACCACCTGCGTGACGTTGAGCTCGCCGAAGATACCGTCGTGCATGGCCGCCGTCACCGGGCGCGTCGGGTCAAGGGTCTTGACGACGTCGACCGTGCGGCGCGCGATCTCGTAGCCCACTTCGCTGCCCTGCAGGGGCTCTTCGTTGAAGATGGACCACATGAACACGCTCGGGTGGTTGCGGTCGCGCCGCACCAGCCAGGCCAGCTGCCGCTCCACCACCTCGGGCGAGGTGTTGAAGTTGCGGTTCTCGTTCAAGACCAGCAGGCCCATGCGGTCGGTCATGTCCAGCACTTCGGCCGCGATCGCGCCGTGCGCGAAGCGGATGGCATTGACGCCCATGGACTTGAGCTGGCGCAGGCGGAACTCCCAGATCGAATCGGGCACCGCGACGCCGACGCCGGCATGGTCCTGGTGGATGGCCACGCCCTGCACCTTGACCGGCTGGCCGTTCAGGAAGAAGCCGCGGTCAGCGTCGAAGCGCAGACTGCGAAAGCCCGTCTGCACCTCGGTTCGGTCGATCTCGGCGTTGCCGTCGCGCAGCACTGCGCGCACGCGGTAAACGTTGGGCTGTTCGAGCGACCACAGGCGCGGCTGCTGCACCGTCAGCTTCAGCTGGGCCGTGCTCGACTTCAGCGCCTGCACCTGCACGCGCGTGCTGCCGCGGGCCACTTCGCGGCCCTCGGGGTCGAGCAGCGTCACCTCCAGCACACCCGCCCGCGCCACCTTGGCGCTGCTGGCCAGGTCCACCGTCACCGGCAGCGTCCAGCCCTTTCCTTCCTGCACCGGATTGGCGTGCAGCCCGTCGGTGGCGATGTGCAGAGCGTCGCGCTTGACCAGCCAGGCGTGGCGGTACATGCCGGCACCTTCGTACCACCAGCCCTCCTGCGCATCCGCGTCCACGCGCACGGCGACGGTGTTGACCTCCTCGCCGTAGCGCAGGTAGGGCGTGATGTCGATGGAGCGGCCGTTGTAGCCGGAGTAGTTGCGGTTGGCGACGATGCCGTTGACCCACACCGTGCTGTGCGTGGCGACGGCGTCAAGCTGCAGCTCGACATGGCGCCCGCGGTCGCTGACCGGCAGCTGGAGGTAGCGCCGGTACCAGCCGATGCCGCGCGGGCGGTAGCCCTGCGAGGCGTTCTCGTTCTTGTCGAAGGGCCCTTCGACCGCCCAGTCGTGCGGCAGGTCGAGCCGGCGCCAGGCCGAGTCGTCGAAGTCAGCGCCGGCGGCGCCAAAGCTGCCGTTGGCCTTGCCGTTGGCATAGCTCATGCCATGGCCTTTGATCGCCGGCCCGGCCACGTCGCCCAGGTGGAACAGCCAGCCGCCGTCCAGCGACAGCCGCTCGCGCGAACCAGCCGCCAGCGCGGGGTCGGCGAGCAGCACCATGCCGAGCAGCAGCGCGGCGCACAGGCGCAGGCCTGCATTCAATCGGTCGCGAAACCCTGTCATCTTCATCATGCTTTTCTCTCTGTGATCTTCATGGCGGCCAGTCGATTGAGTCGACGTACAAGGTGCCCGTCCAGGCGGCGCCGGTCGATATCTTCAGGCCCAGCCGCTTCAATGGTGGGGTGGCGCCTGCCGGCACCTTGACCGTGAGCGTGTTCCACGTGCCAGCCGTCGGGCTGCCATGCCAGTTGGAGGCCCAGGCCCAGTTGTAGTCCTGCAGGTAGACCTCGATGGACGTGACCTGATGGCCCACCGGCACCCAGACGCGGAAGGTCACCGTCGCGCCAGCGGGCACAACCACGTCAGACAAGTCCAGCGACGATTGGCCAGCGGCCGTGCCCTTGAAGCTCACGGCCAGCGACTGCTTGCCCGCGTAGTGCTGCGCGGTGGACGTGGCGACCCCCGAGATCAAAGCGCCGCTCGCCGACCAGTGCTGCGTATCGGTCTCGAAGGAGAACTTCGTCGGGTCCGGATTGACGCCGGACGTGGCTGCGTAGGCCTCCGGCGAGAAGCCGGACGGCCCGGAGGCATTGACCGCGATCACCTGGTAGTAATAGGTGGTGCCGTCATTCAGGCCGGTGTCGTTGTAGGACGTGCCGGTGATGCCGGTGACGGAGGGCGTGGCCGGTTCATTGCCCGATTGCGTCGTGCGGTAAAGGCTGTAGCCGGTGGCGCCAGCGACGGCGTTCCAGGTCAGGTTGACCTGGCCCGCGCCTGCAGCCGTTGCGACCAGGCCCGTCACCGCGTAGGGGGCGCCATTGGGCGGCGGGGGCGCGACGCCGCCGGTCAATACAGCAACGACTTCCGGGTTGGTGATGGCGCCCGTGTCGTACTTAAACGGGGCGTCGGGCGTGCTCCAGTAGAACGGGCTCAGGCCGTGGGCATGGGCAGCGTCCACGAGGTACTTGTTCCAGTAAAGCGTGGAAGCAGTGTTCCAGAGCTTGTCATTGCCCGTCAGGTTGGGTGTCCCGGCCGCCTGGAATTCGCCCACCAGCACCGGGATGCCCTTGTCGACATACTGCTCCTTCAACTGCTGGAACCCGGAGTCGATGGCGCCCTCTTCCCAGGCCGTGGCGTTGCGGCTCGGGTTGCCGGCGTAGTGGTAGGCCGCGCCCCAGAACCAGATCGCCTTGCCCCAGGATTGGTCATCGTGAATGATCGTGAACAGGGAGGGCGTGTAGTTGTGGTACTCCACCATCAAGCGGCCGGGGGTCGTGTCTGATGGCAGCGTGGTGAACCACGAGGTATCCCCGCCGCCTTGCAGCACCAGCCAGCGGTTGGCGTTCTTGCCGCCGGCTGCGCGAACCGTGTTGACGAAGGTTTGGTAGTACGCCAAGAGCGTCTTCATCTCGGCGAGGCTGTGGATATCCGGTTCGTTCGCCGCAGCAAACAACAGCCGGTTGTCATAGCCCGCGAACTCGGTGGCAATCTGGGTCCAGTAGGACTTGATCTTCTCGTTGATGGCCGCGTCGACGCTGCTCCCGATATGGCTGTCGAACCATCCACCGTCCCAGTGGACGTTGATGAGGACATGCATGCCTGCGGCAATGCTCCCGTCCACCGCCTCTTTGACTTTGGCCATGTAGGCCGCATTGATCTTGTGGGTGGTCTTGTCGGCGTTGGAGTCCCAGGCGCAGGGGATGCGGACGGCATTGAACCCGGCCTGGGCTGCCGACGTGTAGACCGCCGGACCCGGGTAGGAATATCCCCAAATGGCCTCCAGCGAGTTGCCTAAGTTGAACCCGTAGGTGGGAACCGGCAGCGGCGACGTTGCGGCCAGCACGGTGATCGAGCTGCTGTACAGCGCCGCATCACCGGCGGTGTTCTTGACCGTGATGGACTTCGTGCCTTCCGTGTTGCTGGGCATGCATTGGAAGCGCGCCTCGGTGCTGCTGATCGAAAGCGTGCTCATGCTGGCGCAGTCGGCCACGGCCAGTGCCAAGGTACTGGGCAGATTGCTGCCAGTGACCTGGTAATAGGCGCGCTGATTCATCCGCGCGGTGGCGGGCGCATTGAAACTCGAATTGGTCGAGTTCACGGCAGCGATGCTGGGTGAAGCGGATTGCCCCGTGCCACCGCCGTTGTTGCCGGCTGTGTCGGCACCGGTGCCGCCGCTAGCGCCGCCACCACCGCCACAGCCGGCCACAAGGCTGCCGAGCAGCGCCGAAAGGACGAGGAGTTGTTTCCCGTTCATCATGGAAATCCTAGAAAAACTTTCTCAGGCGAAGCGGTCCAGCCGCGCGCGGCCGGTGGCATCGAGCTTGACGATCCAGACCCGCTCGCCCAGGCGCAGCGTTACAGGCGCGTGGGGCGGACCCTTGAGTGCCAGGCGCGTGGGTGCACCACTCGCCCAGGCTAGGTCGACCTCCACGCCGCCGCGCGCACGCACGCCCTTCACCGAGCCTTGTGGCCAAGCCTTGGGCAGCGCGGGCAGCAGTTCCACCTCACCGCCCCAGGACTGCACAATCATTTCCAGGATGCCAGTCGCGCCACCGAAGTTGCCGTCGATCTGGAAGGGCGGGTGGGCGTCGAACATATTGGGATAGGTGCGAGCCGGCCCCAGCAGGTTGTTCATGATCGAGTACGCACGCTCGGCGTCGCCCAGCCGCGCCCACAGCACGATGCGCCAGGCCATGGCCCAGCCAGTCGCCTGGTCGCCACGGGTGTTCAACGCCTTCTTGGCAGCCGCGACCAGTTCCGGCGTGTCGCGCCGGTTGATCTGCTGGCTGGGGTAGACGGCGTACAGGTGCGACACATGGCTGTTGTGCTGGTCCGGCGCCATGGCGTCCCAGTCTTCCAGCCATTCCTGCAGCTGCCCCTGCGCGCCGATCCGGTCGGCCGGCAGGCGTGCGCGGGCGCGGCGCACGGCCTGCTCGAAGGCCGGGTCGTCGACCTTCAGCTCGGCATGCGCCTGCAGCGTGTGGCCGAACAGGTCACGCAGGATCTGGCGGTCCATCGCCGCGCCGGCGCACAGCGTGGCGCCGGTATGGTGCAGGTTCTCGGGCGAGATCGACGGCGACGTGACGAGGCCACGGCCCTTGGGGTCTTCCACCAGCGTGTCCAGGAAGAACAGCGACGCACCCTTCAGCACCGCGTACAGGCGCTTCAGCAGCGCGGTGGACGGGTGGTACTCGTAGTGGTCCCACAGCGTGTTGCACAGCCAGGCGCCGCCGGTGGGCCACAGGCCCCACTTGGGGCCGTCGACCGGCGCGGTGGCACGCCACACGTCGGTGTTCTGGTGCGCCACCCAGCCGCGTGCGCCGTAGCTGGTGCGCGCCGTGTGCTGGCCGGCGACCGACAGCTCCTCGACCATGCGGAGCAGCGGTTCGACGCACTCGCCCAAATTGCCTGGGCCGGCAATCCAGTAGTTCATCTCCGTGTTGATGTTGATCGTGTACTTGCAGCCCCAGGGCCCGTAGTTGCCTTCGTTCCAGCGGCCCTGCAGGTTGGCCGGTTCGCTCCCCGGGCGCGACGAGGCCAGCAGCAGATAACGCGCGTACTGCACGTACAAGGCAGCTAGCGCGGGGTCGGGTCGATCGGGCAGTTGGTAGATGCGCTCGTTGGTCGGGCGCGCATCGTCCGCTGGCGAACCCAGCTGAATTGAGACGCGGCGGAAGATGGCCTGGTGGGCACGCAGATGGCGCTGCTTCAGGTCGGCATAAGTGCGGTCTGCGGCTGCCGTGGTGCGCTCGCGTACCTGCTTGACCGGGTCGCCCGAGACGTCGTCGTAACGCACCAAACTCGTGGCGCCAGCGATCAGCAGGGTCAGCTTGCCGCTGCCCCGCACCTGCAGCTTGTCGCCCTGGGCCTGGATCTTTCCGTCACCCACCAGCTGCACGCGCAGCGCATAGCGCAGGCCGGACGGGATGCCGGCGTCGGCGATGTTGCGACCGGTGATCAGGAGGGCCTGGTCACCGTCGGGGCGGATCTCCAGCTCGGCCGGGCGCTTGTCCTTCTGCGGCGGCTCGCGGAAGTCCCAGGCCGCGCCCTGCATGCGCACGGCGCTGGTCTTCGGGTCGATGGCCTTGGCGCCGTAGAACTCGGCCATCGCCGGGTGGCGGTAGCCGAGGTCCACGTCGAACGTGCCGCCCTGGGCCTCGAACTGCATGACGAACACCTGGTCGGGCTCGCTGCAGAACACCTCGCGGCGGTGGCGCACGCCGGCGCTGACGAACCGTGTGCAGGCCACGGCCTGGTCCAGGTCCAGCCAGCGGCGGAACTGCGTCGGCGCTTCGAGGCCGGCGAAGTCGAAGGTCAGGTCGCCCGCGGTGCCGTAGGGCATCTGCGCGATGGGCCGCGCCATGAACTCCTTGCCCGCCAGCGTCTCGGCCTCTGCGAAACGACCCTCGTCGATCAGCGCGCGGATGCGCGGCAACGCGGCCAGCGCATCCGGGCTGTCGGCCTTGTAGGGGCTGCCGCCAAACAGCGTGTCGATGTTCAGCTGCAGGCGCTCCTGCGCGACCCGGCCGAACACCATGCCGCCCAGCTTGCCATTGCCCACCGGCAGGGCCTCGACCCAGACGCCCGCCGGCTGCTCGTACCAGAGCGACAGGTCCTGGCGCTCACCACGCTGGGCCACGGCCAGCTGTGCACTGGCCAAGCCGGGCAAGGCCAGGCCGATGCCGGTGGTGGCCAGGAATCGCCGGCGGTCGGCGCCGTTCTTGTTCATCTCGTCTCCAGGTTCAGTCGGGATCCAGGGGCGCCGGCAGCGGTGCCACCGCTCTGGGCATGGCTTTGCGACGACCCGGTCGGTGGCGGCAAGGCCGGCAGGCCCGGGCAACAGGCCATGCCGGCGTGTGCGCTCAGCTCATGGTGCGACCCAGTTGATCGAGTCGACGTAGACCGTGCCGGCCCAGGCGCCACTCGTCTTGAACTGCAGGCTCAGCCGCTTCAGGGGCGACAGGGCGTTGGCGGGCGCCGTGAGGGTGACCGTGGTCCAGCTGTTGGCCGCGGGGCTGCCGCTCCATGACTGCGTCCAGCCCCAGTTGAAGTCCTGCATGTAGGGCTCGATGCTGCTGATCGTGTGCCCTGCGGGAGCCCAGATGCGGAAGCTGATCGTGGCGCCGGCCGGCAAGACGAGGCCCGACAGATCCAGCGAAGAAGAGCCCGCACCGCTCGCATTGAAGCTGACGGCCAGGGATCGCTGGCCGGCGAACTTCTGTGCCGTCGAGGTGGCGATGCCGGTGATCTGGCCGCCGCTGAAGGTCCAGCGATGCGTGTCGGTCTCGAAGTTGAACTTGGCCGGATCGGGGTTGGTGCCGGACGTGCTGGCATAGGCCTCCGACGAATCGCCCGAAATGCCGGACGCATTGGCCGCCACCACCTTGTAGTAATAGGTCGTGCCGGGGTTGAGACCGATGTCGCTGTAGCTGGTGCCGGCGATGTTGCTGACGGAGGCGTCAGTGGGCTCGTAGCCGGACTCGGTTGAACGGTAGAGCCGGTAGCTGGTGGCACCGGCGACGGGTTTCCAGGACAGATTCACCTGGCCAGCACCCGCAGATTTTGCGACCAGCCCGGTCACTGCGTAGGGGGCGCCGTTCGGCGGCGGCGGCGCGACTCCACCGGTCAATGCGTCGATGATGTCCTGACCGCTGACCGCACCCGTGCTGTAGTTGAACGGCGAGTTCGGCGTGCTCCAGTAGAACGGGCTGAGTCCGTGGCCATTCGCGGAATCGACCAGGTACTTGTTCCAGTAGAGGGCGGATGCTCGGTTATAGGCGGCCGCCGTTCCCGTCAACGATCCCTTTCCGGCCGCCTGGAATTCACCCACCAACACCGGGATACCCTTGTCGACGTATTGCTCCTTCAACTGCTGGAACCCTGAGTCGGTTTCCCCCTCTTCCACGTAGGGGACGTTGTGAGTCGGGTCTCCGGCATAGTGGTAGGCCCGTCCCCAATAGTTCAGCATGGGGCCCCAAGACGCGTCGCCCTGCAATTGCGTGAACTGGAAGGGTGTGTAGTTGTGGTACTCCACCATCAGGCGCCCGGGCGTCGTGTCGGATGGCAACGTGGGGAACCATGACGGATCCGCAAAGCCTTGCAGCACCAGCCAGCGGTTGCTGTTCTTGCCGCCGGCCGCGCGCACGGTGTTGATGAAGGTCTGGTAGTACGCCAGCAGCGTCTTAGCGTGGGCGGGATTGTTGTGGATATCCGGCTCGTTCGCCGCAGCAAACAGCAGCCGGTTGTCATAGCCCGCAAACGTGGTGGCGATCTGGGTCCAGTACGACACGATCTTCTCGCTGACGACTGGGTCGGTGCTGGCGCCGATATTGCTGTCGAGCCAGCCACCGTCCCAGTGAACGTTGATCATGACGTGCATGCCCGCAGCGATGCTGCGATCCACCGCTTCTTTGACCTTGGCCATGTAGGCTGCATTGATCTTGTGGGTGGCCGGGTCGGCGTTGGAATCCCAGGCGCAGGGAATGCGGACGGCGTTGAAACCGGACTTGGCAGCCGAGGTGTATACCGCCGCACCGGGATAGGCGTACCCCCAGACGGCCTCCAGCGAGTTGCCCAAGTTGAACCCGTAGGTGGGCACCGGCAGCGGCGACGTTGCCGCCTGCACGCTGATCCAGTTGCTGTACAGCGCGGTGCCGCCCGATGCGGCCTTCACCGTGATGGCCTTGGTGCCTTCGGAAAAACCGGGCATGCACTGGAAGCGCAGCTCGGTGCTGCTGCTCGCAAGAAGGCGCATGCCGATGCAGTCGGCCACGTCCAGCGCCAGCGTGTTTGACAGCTTGCTGCCGGTGACCCGGTAGTAGGCCAGCTGGTTCATGCGCGGGGTGGCCGGCGCGCTGAAGTCCGCCGTCGTGGAGACGACACCGGCCACGGTGGCCGGCGGGGCCGTCGCGCCGGCCTGGGCCTCTGCGGCGCCAGAGTTGTAGCTGCCGGCTGCGGTCGTGAACCTGACCCAGTACCAATAGCGCGGGCCCACCGCAGCGGCGGTGTCGACGTAGGAGCGCTCGCCGGCGGACAGCTGGGCGATGCGCTGGCGGCCATTGGGGTCGCTGCTGGTGTTGCGGTACACCTGCAGGCCGGTGACGCCGCCGGCAACCGTCCAGCCGAGCTGGATGTTGGTCGTGTTGCCGGTGGCGCTCAGGCAGACGGACGTGCCGCCGCCGCTGCCGCAGCTTTGCGCATGGGCGCCCATGGCGGCGCCCAATGCCAACGCCAGAGCAGAGAGTTTGAGGGATGACTTCATGGGTCTACCTTTCGGTTGTGAAGTGCCCGTCCCCTTGTCTCCTGGGGACTTCGGGCACAGAGCGGAGATTTATTCGGCGGGGATGACGGACAACTCTGCCGCGCTGGTCCAGCCATTGCCCCAGACCTCGTTCAGCGCGGTGAAGCGGAAGAAACGCGCCTTCACGGCGGGGAAGCGCACTTCCTGCAGGTCGGGGTTGTTGCGCACGTTGGAGAAGGTGCCCTTGTCCACGGCGACCGTCCAGGCCTTGCCGTCCTCGCTGGTTTCGAAGCGGAAATGCTCGGCCGTACCGTTGAGTAGCGCATCCTGGCGCGGCAGGTAGACGAAGCCGGCGATGCGGCGGGCCTGCCCCATGTCCACGGTGATGTGGTGCGGCAGCTTCAGGTCGGAATCCCAGCGCGTGTGCCAGAAGGTCGACGAGTCGCCGTCGATGGCCAGGGCCGCACCGTTGTTGCCCTTGGTGACTTCTTCGCTGTCGACCTCGACCACCTTCCAGCCGCGCGGGGACACGCCGGCGAAATTACGCGATCCGACCACACCCAGGCGGCCGTCCGGTTGCACGCGAGCGGCTTTGACGACGCCGGACAAGGGCAACGCAACGGGCGCCTCGTACACCGGCGACTTCGCGGTCGGCGCCGAGCCGTCCATCGTGTAGACCACCTTGCCGCTGACCGGATGGCTGATCGTCACCGTGCCATCGGCACCGCGGTCACCGATCACCGGTGGCGTCAGGTCGAGCGCCTGCTTGTACAGCGCGACTTCCGACAGCGTCGGCGCGAAGCGCGCTTCGGCGATGCGCACCCGCACGCGGTCGGTCGTGACCGGCGACTGCAGGCGGATCAGGCGGCGATAGCCGACGGTGGTGGTCTCGTCGGAGTTGATCTTCGGCACCGGCACCCAGTCCTTGCCGTTCCAGGTGTCGATCGCGAAGCGTTCGATGCGCTGGCCGCGCTGGGCGACCGCCTCCTGCAGCGCCACGACGTCGAAGGTCTGCGCCTGGGGCAGGGTCAGCGTGATGGCGCCGTCAGTGCGGCCTTCGGCGGCTTCCCACCAGGTGCCGGGCTTGTTGTCGGCGGCATCCTGCGCGCCGTGGCCACGGGCTGCATGGTCGGCCGTCAGGCGGGCACCGGCGGCGAGGTTGCGCTGGAAGGTGCTGTTCACGATGCCGGACATCTGCGCCAACGCGGTGACCTGGTCATCGGGCACCAGGCCGCGGTTGTCGGGTGACAGGTTGAAGATCAGGTTGCCGTTGCGGCCGGTGCTGGCGTAGAAGATGTCGACCAGCTGCGTCACCGGCCGCGGGCCCTTGTTGCGCGCCCAGAACCACTGGCCGCCGCCGAGGATGGTGACGTTGGTCTCGGCCGGGTACCACCACAGGTGCGAGCCGGGCTTGAGCTGGGCACGGCTGCCGAGGTCGCCGTTCTGCCAGTCGGGCCAGGTGAACTTCTCGGGCGCCATGGGCAGCGGGATCACGCTCCACTCAGTGGTGCGGCCATAGCCGCTTTCGGAGCCGACCCAGCGCACGTCGGGGCCCTTGCCCATGATGACGGCGTTGGGCTGCAGACTGCGGATCAGGTGGTACCAGGCCTCGTAGTCATAGACGTCGGGCACGCTGGGGTCGGGGTTGGCGCCGTCGAACCAGACTTCGTGCACCGGGCCGTATTCGGTCAGCAGCTCGTAAAGCTGGTTCAGGAAGTAGCGGTTGTAGTCGTTGACTTCGTAGCTGTAGCTCTTGAAGCCGGGTGTGGGCGCCCTGCCCTTGGACGGATCGGTCTTGAAGCTGGCCGGGTCGGTCGGGATGGTGGACTTCAGCTTGGGGCTGCCGTTGCCGTAGTAGCCGGCGGGGTTCTTGGGGTTGGTCTTGAGCTGGTAAAGATCGGCCGGCGACAGGTAGATGCCGAGCTTGACGCCACCGGCGCGTGCCGCGTCCGAGACCTCGCGCACCAGGTCACCCTTGCCGCCGCGCCAGGGGCTGGCCGGGGTCGAGTGGCTGGAATAGCGCGTCGGCCACATCGAGAAGCCGTCGTGGTGCTTCGCGACGAGCACCAGCATCTTGCCGTCGAGCAGTTTGACGCTGCTGACCCACTGCTTGGCGTCAAGCTGCGTCGGGTTGAAAACCGACGGCGCTTCGCGCCCGGTGCCCCACTCCACCTCGTTGAAGGTGTTGACGCCAAAGTGCAGGAAAAAAGTGCGCTCCAACCGCATCCAGTCCACCTGGTTGGCGCGCGGCAGCACCTTGGCCGCCTTCTCTGCGATGACGGCTGGCGAATCGCCGGCTTCGATCACATGCTCGGTGGCATAGGGAATGGGCGGCGCTGCCGTCGCCAGGGTGGCGGCGGCAGCGAGCACGAGCCCGCTGAGCAAGATGGTTGGGACCCGTGCTGTCATCGTCATCAGTCCTGTATCACTTCACAAAACGGGCCAGCAGGCGGATATAGGCCACCTGATAACCGTTGGAGGGCTCGGCAATCGACCAGGAGTTCAGCGGCCAGCCGGTGTTGAAGTCGAGGTAGGACTTCTGCCCTGGTTGGTTGTAGGGCGGCGACGGCGGGGCAGAGCCGCACTGCGCCGAGACGCCCGGGCAGCCGCCATCCCAGCTGTATTGGGACCCGGCCGGGCCGCCCACCAGATAGCCCGGTGCGGGGCCATACAGCGAGGTCTTGGCGTCGTCCCACTTCGTACCGTCGAAGAACCAGGTGTGCCAGATCTGGTTGGTCGAGTTCTCGGCGCCGAAGCTGTTCATGTTGGTCAGATAGACCTTGCCCAGCGGGTTCACACCATGCAGGTAGTGCAGGTAGTCCAGCGCGGCGTCAGCGCCCTGGTCGGCCGTGTGGGTGCCGATGCCGTAATAGGCTTCTTCCGTGAACAGCGAGCCGGCGTTGGCCTTGGTGGCGTTGCTGGCCCAGGTGTACGTGCCGATGTGGGCGCTGTACGGGTCCTTCTTCGCTTCGCGGGCACCCCAGTTGTCGTAGTCGGCGCGGTTCATCAGGTCGCGGAAGCGTGCCTTGATGTCGTTGGCCACGCTGGCGGTGGCGTTGGGCAACGAGGCGTAGTACAGCATGATGCGTGCATCACCGGCGCTGAACCCCGACAGCGACCAGTTCTTGAACATCTGCGCCATCTGGTAGTTGGCATCGATGTAGGGGCGATAAGAGGTATCACCCGTCGCAGCAAACAGCTTGATGGCCGCGTGCATGCGCATCACCTTGCGACCGTCGTCGTCCGTCTCCTGCTGGCCAACGCCCAGGCCATTGGTGTTCTGGAAGACGACGTTGGGGTTGGCCACCGCCCAGTTGTAGGCATTCTTGGCACGCGTCAGCAAGTCTGCCGCATACGTATTCAGAGATGCGTTGTTCAGGCTGCCCAGGACCTTGGCACCCTGCGCAAAGGCGGCGGCAGCCGCCAGGGTGGCCGAGGTGTTGACGTCGCCGTAGTAGCTGGGGCCGGTGTCGGCCGACGGCGGGCTGGCACCGCCAACGCCGACGATGGACAGCACCGAACCGTTGCTGTTCTGCAGGCGCTTCAGGTAGTCCAGACCCCACTTCGCTTCATCCAGGATGTCCGGGATGCCGTTGTAGGACTCGGGAATGTTGAAGTCGTCGGTGAAGACCGTGGGGTTCTGGACGTAGGCGTCCATCAGCTCCTGGGCGTAGCCAGCTTCCCAACTGGTGTACTTGTTGAAGTCACCGGCATCGGCCCAGCCGCCACGCACGTCACGTGCTGTGCCGGCGTTGTTCTTGTCGAGGAAACGGCGCGCCTGCGGGTCTTGTCCAGGGCCCAGATTGCTGGCGCCGTCGGCCCATTTGGCACCGGCGTTGGCCACCGTCTTCTCCTGGCCGAGACGCTGGTAATAGAACATCCGCACGGCCTGGATCAGCACGTTGCGGTAGACGTTGTCGCCGATCTCGAAGCGCATCGATTTGACGCCGCGCTGGCTGTCCTCGACGTAATAAGTGCCCGGTGTCGTGATGGAGCTGAAGTCGAAACTCCAGGTGTGGTCACCGGAGGAGGTGTCCATGTTGCCGTTGTTCCATTCAACGACCGGGCCCGTGTACACCACCGACCCATTGGCGGCATTCACGACCCGCAGGGTGCCGGGCCAGTACCACTGGCCGGCGTCGTAACCCTGGATCGGGAAACGCAGCACCGCCACCTTCTTCTTGTTGGGAAGGTAGCCGAACTGGTCGACGACGATGAACTTGCCGTCATTGGCCTCGGGTGCTGCCCAGACGGTGAAGTTGTACTGCTGGGTCGTCTTGGCGCCGCAGCTGTTGGTGTAGGTCGCCGTGGCCGTGCAGGTGCTGGTGAGTTTGAGGGTCTGCTCGCGGGACGAACCCGATGTGCCGCAACCGCTCCAGGACCAGCTGCCGGCAAACGGCTGCGGCCCCAGCACGACGGTGGAGCCCGTGTTCAGCGAAGCCGAGGCCTTCGCAACCCACGAGGTGGTGCCATTGATGTTGAGGTAGGGCGTGACGGCACTGGGCTGACACGTTTGCGTCCATGCGGGCGCGCTGAGTACTGCCAACGAAAGCAGCAAAGTCTTCTTCATTTCCACGCTTGTCTCCGGTCTGGTGTTTTTGGCGATCGGGCTGGACGGCTTCACGAACCCCCAACGGTTCGCTGACAAAAGCGACTTCAACGGCCAGCCGTCGTTGAAGCCGCAGGGATCTATCGGTGGGCGACTCCTGTCATTGCGGCAGATCAACCACGTTCTGGATCGTGTAGGCGGCCGACGCCGCGGCCACGCCGGCACCCGGCTGCCCCGACCCGACCGAGACCTGGTATTGGCCCGGCACCAGGCGGCGCTGGCCCTCGGCCGTCACGAAACTCAGGTCGCGCGGCGACAGCTCGAACGTCACCTGCTGCGACTTGCCGGGCTCGAGCGTCACGCGCTGCGCGCCCCGCAAGGCCAACCGCGGCGCACCGCTGAAGCCCGGCGGCGTGATGTAAAGCTGCACCACCTCGTCGCCGGCGCGCCGGCCGGTGTTGCGCACTTCGGCCGTCACGCGCAGGCCCTTCTCCGGTGCGTCACCGGCCGCGTCCACCTTGAGTGCCCCGTAGGCGAAGCTCGTGTAGCTCAGGCCGTGGCCGAATGGATAGACAGGCGCGCCGGTGAAGTAGCGGTAGGTACGGCCGTTCATCGAGTAGTCGTTGAAGGCCGGCAGGTCGGTGACGCTGCCGTAGAAGGTCAGCGGCAGGCGGCCGCCGGGGTCGGCCGCGCCGGCCAGCACCTGGCCCACCGCGCGCCCACCTGCCTGGCCCGGATACCAGGTCTCCAGGATGGCGGCGGCGTTCTGCTTGGCCCAGCCCAGGCCCAGGGCGCCGCCATTCATCAGCACGACGACGACGGGCTTGCCCAGGGCCTTGGCAGCCTCCAGCAGGCGGCGCTGGTCGGCAGGCAGCTCGATGGCAGTGCGGTCCCCGCCGGAGAAGCCTTCGTAGGCCACCGGCATCTCCTCGCCTTCGATGTCGGGCGTCAGCCCCACGGCGGCGACAACGACGTCGGCCTTGGCGACGGCCGCCTTCAGCTCTGCATCGAGGTCCTTCGTGACACGCTTCCACAGCAGGCCCGGGTGCGGGCCGACGCCCGGCTCGGTCTCCAGGCGCACGGCGTAGCGATGGCCCTTCTCCAGCACCACGTCGGTGAGCTTGGGCGGATCGTTCCAGCCCGAGTAGGCCGTGGCGCCCACACCTTCGCCGCCGGTGTCGACCTTGCCCTTGAGTGCGCTTAAGCCCAGGCGATAGCTGCCGCTCTCGGGCGCGACCAGGAAGCCGGTCCAGACCACCTTGTGGCGGCCCGAGACCTCGGGCATCAGGGCGGCGTTGGACACGACGTAAGGCTCGATCCGCGTGACCTTGGGCTGAGCCTCATAGCTGCCCTCGGCCACCGCGTTGAAGTACTCGGCGCGCAGGCCGGGCTTGCCGTCGGGCGTCACGAAGGCCGAGGCAGGCACCGGGTCGCCATCGGTGATGGACGCCGTGAAGGGCACGTGCTTGATGCTGGCCTTGGGCATGGCCTGGCGCAGGCCTTCGAGGATGGACACGGCCTCGCCGGTGCGCTCGGACGAGTAGTTGCCGCGCAGCACGCGCGTCGAGTCGGCGAGCGGACCGATGACGGCGATGCGCGCATTGGCCTTGAGCGGCAGCGCGCCATCGTTCTTCAGCAGCACCAGGCTCTTGACGGCACTCTTCAGCGCGAGGGCGCGGTGGGCCGGCGTGTCGATCTCCGTCGCCGGCACGGCCGGCTTGTCAAAGCCGGGCAGGTCGCCATTGCGGATGCGCGCCGAGAACAGGCGCACCAGCGCCAGGTCGATGTCGGCGTCGCTGATCAGCCCACGCGCCCGCGCATCCTTGTAGCGCTGCAGCAGTTGCTTGCCCTTGGACCAGTAGCCGGTGTGGCATTCGTTGTCGACACCGGCCTTCAGCGACGCCGCCACCGCCGTCGCGCCGTCGGGCGAGAACTTGTGCTTCTCGTCGATGTCGGTGACGGCGTCACAGTCCGACACGACATAGCCCTGGAAGCCCCAGGCCCCGCGCAGCGTGTCCTTCATCAACGGGCCGCTGGCGCAGGCCGGCAGGCCGTCGACACGGTTGTAGGCGCACATGATCGAGCCCGCCTTGGCGTCGACGATTGCCGCGCGGAAAGCCGGCAGGTAGGTGTCCTCCAGATCGTGCGGCGTGACGAAGAAGTTGTCGGTGTGGCGTGTCGGCTCCGGGCCGCTGTGCACCGCGAAATGCTTGGGCGTGGCGATGACGTCGGGCAGGTCGGGGTTGGGGCCCTGCATGCCGGTGATATAGGCGACGGCCAGCGTCGCCGTCAGGTACGGATCCTCGCCATAGGTCTCGTGCCCACGGCCCCAGCGGGGGTCACGGAAGATGTTGATGTTGGGCGCCCAGGTGTTGAGCCCGCCACCGCCCTTGCCGAGCGTGCGCAGCGCTCGCATCTCGCGGCTGATGGTGGACGCCACCTCCTTCACCAGGTCGGCGTCGAAGCTCGCGGCCAGTCCGATGGGCTGGGGGAAATTGGTCGTCGGCACCGGCCCCATGGCGCCGTGCAAGGACTCGGTCCACCAGCCATAGCCGGGAATGCGCAGGCGCGGGATGGCCGGCGCCACGTTGAGGAGCTGCTCGATCTTCTCGTCGGGCGTCATGCGGGCCACGATGGCCGCCGCCTTGAGTTCGACAGCCTGGCGCAGTGGCGAGAGGCCCTTGCCGGCTTCCTCGGCGGCCCGGGCCGCGCCCGAGGCGCAGGCCAGGGCCAGGCTGGTGGCCGCCATGGCGGTGGCCGTGCGAAGTTTGTGGATGCTTTGCTTTTGCGTCATTTCGCTCTGTCACTGCGCGGCTTCGACGATGGTGCGGACCAGCGCCGGCAGCTTCTGCTCGCCCGTGTTGCGGTCGACGAGTTCGGCGACGTCCCACCACACCGGCACCAGGCCGTGCTGCACGATGGAATGCGTGACGTAGCGCGCCCAGTGGTGGCGGTAGGTGGTGTCGGCGTGGCCGGCCTTCTGGTAGGCGCCGTACTCGCCGACGATGACGCCCACGCCCTTGTCGACGAAGTGGGTCTTCATCAGCTGGAACTGCTTGTCGGCCCAGGCCTCGTTGGCCCAGGTCTCGGTGGCCGCCGGGTCCTTGGCGATGGCGCCCCACTGCCAGACCTTGCTGTCGCCGTTGAGCGTGAAGTTGTAGGGGTCGTAGTAATGCACCTCCATGAACAGGCGGTTGGGCACGCTGTCCTTGGGGATCGTGTTGTGGGCCACCGTGTGCTCGATGCTGGTCCAGTAGCCCTGCACGATCAGATGGCGCGTGGCGTTGTTGCTGCCGGTGGCGCGCACCGTGTCCACGAAGGTCTGGTTGAAGCTGTTCTGCACCTCGGCCCATTCGGGCTTGGGCGCGCCCGAGGTGTTGAGCATGCCGACCTCGTTGGAGCCGGCGAACAGCAGGTGGTCGTCGTAGTCCTTGAAGGTGGTGGCAATCTGCACCCAGAACTTGGCCAGCTTGCCGTTGATGGCCGCCTGCTTGTCGTAGGTGGGGTGGTCCATCCAGCCACCATCCCAGTGGACGTTGACCATCACGTACAGGCCAGCCTTGTGGGCGTAGTCCACCACCTGCTTGACGTGGGCCATCCACGCGGGGCTGATGTTGTTGTCCTTGTCGGCGTACTGGCTCCACGCCACCGGCAGGCGCACCGACTTGAAGCCGGCCGCCTTGTAGCCATTCATCAACGCCTGCGTCGGCACGGGTTGGCCCCAGGAGGTCGCCGTCGGAATGGCTTCCAGCGTGTTGCCCAGGTTGATGCCCGGCACCATCTCCTTGGACAGTTGCACGCTGGTGAGTCCACGCATGCCGGCGACTGCGGCGGCGCTGTCTCGGGTCAACAGGCTCGCCGCGTGTTCGGCCGGCCCCGCACAAGCGGCAATCACGGCCATGAATGCCAGCGAGGCGATGGCCGTGCCCAGCGTCGGAAGAACTCGCTTCACGACGTCCGCTCCTTGATTTGTCTCACTGCTGTCTTCCTGGCTGCCCGCCACCTTGCGAACGCTTGATGTAACGATAAATCTCTTGGTTCAAAAAAAGGGCCTATTGGGAAGGCCCGGGGTGACTGGAAGCCATTTGACCGCATGTTGCGGCTCATCCGGTCTGACCAGTCCGCTGCATCGTAGTTGCTTCAGTGCGTCGAGGAATTCGTAGAAACACCGACAACGGATCAGATCTTCATAGGCGGTGCGGGCGTACTCGCTCCTGGCTGGCTATTTTTTTCGTTCGCACCGCCTCAGCGCGCGGTCAGACCAGGTCAGGTAAACTTGCCTCCCGGAACTCGCACCGAGTGGGCGTCCCTGCGGGCTGCGTCGCCTCCGCGTTTCCCCTTGTATTGATTTCTCCGCTGCGGGTTCGGATCCCCTAACATGCGATGTTTGTGCTAATTTATCGGTAAATTAGATGAAATTCACGGACGGCCAGTGGCTTTTGCAACCTGGCGTGACGGCGCATTACGCCTCACAAAACTATCACACGCAGGCCTTCGAGGATCGGTTGGTCGTGTTGGCCACGAACAAGCCGATCAAGCATCGGGGCGACACGCTCGCCGGGCCGACCTTGACGGTCATGTTGACCTCCCCCGCTGAAGGCGTCATCCGCGTCAGCGTGGAGCACTACACCGCCTCGCAGCCGCCGCGCCTGCACGTTCCCATGCCGGGTGCCGGCCGCCCTGCCGTGCAGATCACAGAAACGGATGACTGCTGGACGCTCACCTCCGGCGCCCTCTCCGTCGACGTCAGGAAGGGCGAAGGCTGGAGCCTGACCTTCCGCGACGGCGACCGCATCCTGACCAAGAGCGACTGGCGCGGCCTGGGCTACATCCAGTGGGCCGGCAAGGACGGCCTGGTGCGCAGCCACGTCCACGAGNCGCGACGGCGACCGCATCCTGACCAAGAGCGACTGGCGCGGCCTGGGCTACATCCAGTGGGCCGGCAAGGACGGCCTGGTGCGCAGCCACGTCCACGAGCAGCTGTCGCTGGGCGTGGGCGAGAACGTCTACGGCCTGGGCGAGCGCTTCACCCCCTGGGTCAAGAACGGCCAGATCGTCGAGAACACCAACAAGGACGGCGGCACCGCCTGCGAGCAGGCCTACAAGAGCGTGCCCTTCTACTTGACCAACCGCGGCTACGGCGTGCTCGTCAACGAGGCCGGCCCGGTGTCCTTTGAGGTCGGCTCGGAGAAGGTCGC
>NZ_LMDC01000003.1 GCF_001425705.1 Pelomonas sp. Root1217
CCGCTACGCCGGCTGGGACGCGGCTGCCGGCCAGGACATCCTCAACGGCCGACGCTCGCTCAACGACCTGGCTGAGCAGGTGCTCATTGCCAACACCGATGTGGCCCCCGTGTCCGGCCGCCAGGAGGTCTTCGAGAACCTGGTCAATCGCTTCTGTGGCTGAACGCAGACGCCCCATTTACCCCCGCCCAGCAAACCCTGACCGACAACGCTGCCATGACGAACACCCTCGCTCATACGCCATGCGCTCGTCGGCCCGGGCGATGTTGACCCCCGCCCCTTTCCCGAACCAGCAGCACGACACGGGCTCAGAGCCCAATCACAACGAGAGGAGACAAAGTGACACATCACCATCCCCGCCGAACCGCTGTATCCCTTGCCGCCGCCCAAGCCGCCCTGCTCTGCAGCAGCATGGCGATGGCACAGACTGCACCGGCCCCCGCCGCCGCCGCATCCGCACCCACCACCAACCTGGAAACCGTCGTTGTCAGCGGCCGCCGAGCGGCGCTCGAATCGGCACAGAAGATCAAACAGAATTCCGACGAGATCGTCGATTCGATCGTGGCCGACGACATCGGCAAGCTGCCTGATCGCTCCGTCACCGAGGTGCTGCAACGCATCGTCGGCGTGACGATCGAGCGCACCATGGCTCGCAACGACCCCGAGCACTACTCGGTGGAAGGCTCCGGCGTCAACATCCGTGGCCTGTCCTACGTGCGTTCCGAAATGAACGGCCGTGACACTTTCTCTGCCAACGGTGGCCGCGCACTGAACTTCGAAGATGTGCCGCCCGAGCTGATGGCCGGCATCGACGTGTACAAGAACCCGTCGGCCGAACAGATCGAGGGCGCTGTCGGCGGCCTCGTCAACCTGCGCACGGCGCTGCCGTTCGACTACCAGGGCTTCAAGGGCTCGGTCACGGTGCAGGAAGGCTATACCAAGCTCAACGGCAAGAAGAAGCCGTCTGCCAGCGGCCTGCTGGTCAACAGCTGGAACACCGACCTGGGCCGCATCGGCGTGCTGCTGAACGCCGCGACCTCCAAGAGCGCGACGCGTTCCGATTTCTTTCAGATCGAGCCCTACTACCCCCGGACCGACGCGGTGGTCGGCCAGACCCCGGGCAGCTACCTGTGGGTGCCCAAGGGTGCGCAGTGGCGCACGCTGGAGTTCGAACGCAAGCGCGACGGCCTGTACGGCGCCCTGCAGTGGAAGAAGGACGATGTCGACAGCTCGTTCACCTACTTCCGCTCCAAGTACCGCATGCAGTGGGACGAGCAGGCGATCTTCGCGCAGACCGAGCCCTACAAGATCCGCGTCACCAACGGCAAGTTCGACGACCAGGGCGCCCTGATCTCCGGCACGCTGACCAACAACGACGGCTCGCTGCTGAATTTCAACGACGACACCCGCACGGCCACTCGCAACTCCAAGACGGAAGACTTCGCCTGGCGCCTGAATTGGAAGGCCAACGACCGCTGGAGCTTCTCGTCGGATCTGCAGTACGTGAAGGCATCCACGCGGGGCCTCGACTCCACCGTGGCGACCGGTGTCGGCATGCAAAAGGAAGTGCTCGACTTGAGCGGCAGCACGCCCAGCCTGACTTTCGACGCGGCCGACCGTGCTTACCTCGCCGACGCCAAGAATTACTACTGGGGCTTCACGATGGAGCATCTGGACCGCAGTGAGGGAACCCAGAAGAGCTGGAAGGGCGACGCCCGCTACCGCTTCGAGCACCCCGTTCTGCAGGACCTGCGCTTCGGTGTCCGCTTTACCGACCGCCAAGCGGTCAGCTCGACCAATCCGTCTGGCTACCACTGGCAGGCCATTTCCCAGCCTTGGACGGCAGGCGGCCCGGCCTATCTGAGCGACTATCCTGGCGGCACTGTCACCAACACCTTCAACAACTTCTTCGGCGGCAGCGTCCCGACGCCGCCGTCGGTGGTGTTCCCGTCGGTCGCCCAAGCCGCCGGCTTCCCGGCTTCCTACTCCGTGCTGCATAAATACGGCGCCGACAACTGCGTGGCCAAGCTGACCGCCGCCGGTCAAAACACCGACACCTGCAGCCAGTGGCCGTTCGCCTTCACCCCCGAAGGCCTGGGCAGCGACATCGCCCAGGACATCCAGAGCGGCAGCGGCAACAAGCAGTCTGAGAAGACCCAGGCGGCCTTCGCCCAACTGCGCTTCGGTTTCGACGAATGGAAATTGCCGGTCGACGGCAACGTGGGTGTCCGGGTCGTGCGCACCCAGAACGACGCCCTCGGCTACACCTCCTTCGCCGGTACCGATCCGGCCAAGCTGCAACTCGGCGGCGTGCCGGTGCCCAACATCCCGAAGTACCAGAAGCTGGAGACCTTCAAGAACAGCTACACGGACGTGCTGCCCAGCCTGAACCTGAAGCTGCAGGCTGCGCATGACCTGCAGTTCCGCTTTGCCGCCGCCAAGGCCATCGCCCGGCCTGACTTCGACAGATTGCAGGCGAGCACCACGCTGAGCCAGAACATCAGCAGCACCGCCACCACGGTGACCAGCGTCTCGCAGAGTGGCTCGGCCAAGGGCAACCCGTTGTTGCTGCCCACCCGTTCGACACAAGAGGACGTGACGGCCGAGTGGTACTTCAGCCGCGCGGGCTCGTTGACGGTTGCAGCCTTCCACAAGGACCTGAAGGACATCGTCATCAACCAGACGTCGACCTTCCGGTTGCCTGATGTCAGCGGCAATCTGCAGCCCTTCTCGGTGACAAGCCCCATCAACGGCGCCTCCGGCAAACTCACGGGTGTGGAACTCGCCTTCCAGACCTACTTCGACAAGCTGCCAGGTTGGCTCTCCGGCTTTGGCGTGCAGGGTAACTACACCTATGTCGACAGCAAGAGCAATCTGTACAACCCGGTCGACTCGCCCTATTGCAGTGGCGGCAACACGGCGGACAACTTCGGCCTGAACCTGAATGGCTGCGACACCGATGGTCGCCAGTTCGGCAGCCTGCCGTTGCAGGGCCTGTCACGCAAGGCGTTCAACCTGACGCTGATGTACGACCAAGGCCCGCTGTCCGCACGCCTGGCCTACAGCTGGCGCTCGCGCTACCTGCAGGCCATCAACGTGAACGGCACGCAGGGCACGGACGGCCTGGTGACCGACCCGAACAGCCCGAACAAGGGCCAGACCAACGTGGCCTGGGGTCTGCCGGTGTGGGCTGAGAGCTACGGCCAGCTGGACGCCGGCGTGTCGTACAAGCTGCTCAACGACCAGCTGTCTCTCGGGCTGGAGGCGCAGAACCTCAACTCGGCCCGCCAGCGTCAGCTGATGCAGCAGCACGTCGGCTACATGACGCGTGGCCTGTTCTACACCGGTCCTCGCTACGTGGTCACGGCGCGCTACACGTTCTGACCTTGCTTTTCGCCCGGCGGTCCCTTCGATCGCCGGGCGCCTGGAACTCCGATGAAGAAAAACACCCTTCTCTCGATGGTGCTGGCCGGCTTGCTCTCCCTGCAAGCCGCCGGTGCCGCCGAGGCGCCCCGCCTCGTCAGCCGCGACGGCCGCCACGCGCTGTTGGTGGACGGCAAGCCCTTCCTGATGCTGGGCGCGCAGGCGCACAACTCCAGCAACTACCCCGAGGCGCTCAAGCCCGTCTGGGAGGCAGCCAAGGACGCCAAGGCCAACACCGTGCTGATGCCCGTGGCCTGGGAGCAGGTCGAGCCCGAAGAAGGGAAGTTCGATTTCAGCTTCGTCGACACCCTCGTCAAAGAAGCGCGTCAACAGAAGCAGCGCCTGGTGATCCTGTGGTTCGCCACCTGGAAGAACACCAGCGCCCAATACACCCCCGCCTGGGTCAAGCTCGACCCGAAGCGCTTCCCGGCCAACCTGGACCGCGAAGGCAAGCCCAACTACAGCCTCAGCCCCTTCGGCACCGAGACGCTCAAGGCCGACAAGCGCGCCTTCGTCGCGCTGATGGCGCATCTCAAGAAGATCGATTCGGCCGAGCGCACCGTGCTGATGGTGCAGGTCGAGAATGAAGTCGGCACCTATGGCCTGGTGCGCGACTTCGGCAAGGCGGCCGAGGCGGCCTTCACGCAGCCTGTGCCCGCTGCCGTGCTGGCACGCAAGAAGGCCGTCGTGCCAGGTGCCGCTAGCGGCAACTGGCGCGCGGTCTACGGTGATTACGCCGACGAGTATTTCCACGCCTGGGCCATCGCCCGCTACATCGGCGACATCGCCGCGGCCGGCAAAGCCGTCTACGAGCTGCCGATGTACGTCAACAACGCGCTGCGCAACCCGCTGGACCAGCCGCCCAAGCCCTGGAACAAGGACTTCGCCAGCGGTGGCCCGACCTGGGACGTCATCGACATCTACAAGGCCGCAGCGCCCGCGCTGGACATCGTCGCACCCGACATCTATCGGCCCGAGTCCGAGCAGGTGAACGCCAACCTGCGCCTGTTCCAGCGCGCCGACAACGCGCTGTGGGTGCCCGAGATCGGCAACGCGGCCGCTTACGGGCGCTACCTCTACCCCATCCTCGGGCACGGCGCCATCGGCGTGGCGCCGTTCGGCATCGACTACTTCAACTACAGCAACTTCCCGCTCGGCTCGACGTCGACCGACCGCGAGATGGTCGAGCCCTTCGCTCGCGTCTTCAAGATGTTCGCCCCGATCCAGCGGCAATGGGCGCAGTGGGCCTTCGATGGCCGCACGCGTGGTGCCGCCGAGGGTGATGACCGCAAGCCGCAGCTGCTGGAGTTCCCAGGCTGGGTCGCCAAGCTGAGCTACCGCGAATGGCAGTTCGGCGAGACCAGCTGGAAGATGACCGACAAGTTCCCCGCCGGCACCGAACAACCCGGCGGCGGCGTCGCCATCGCGCAGATCGGCGACGACGAATTCCTCGTCATTGGCCAACGCACCCGCGTGCGGATGGAGGCGGCGCCGGGCCAGAATGGCTTCATGTTGCGCACCGAGCAGGGCCGCTTTGACGACCAGGGGCGCTGGGTGATGGAGCGTGTGTGGAACGGCGACCAGGTGGACTACGGCCTGAACCTGCCCGCCGAGCCCGTCATGCTCAAGATCAAGATGGGCCGCCCGCGCTGAGTTCATGAAGCACAGACTCCGATCACTGCAGGCCGCAGCAACGCTGCTCGTCTGCTGCCTCGGCCTGCCGCTGCAGGCGGCCGAGCTGGTGCTGCGCTATGACCGCCCCGCAGCCGACACAGCCCAGGGCTGGGAGCAGCAGGCCCTGCCGATCGGCAACGGCCGCATCGGCGCCATGCTGTTCGGCCAGGTCGCCCGCGACCGGCTGCAGTTCAACGACATCACGCTGTGGACGGGCGATGCCCAGGCGCTGGGCGCCTATCAGGCCTTCGGCGACGTGGTGCTCGAACTCGACGGTGCCGACGCGCCCGTAGCCGACTACCACCGCCAGCTCGACCTGCAGCATGCCCGGCACCGCCTGAGCTACCGCCAGGCCGGCGCAGGCTTCACGCGCGAAACCCTGGCCAGCCAACCGGCCCAGGTCATCGCCTGGCGCCTCAGCGCCGACCAGCCGGGCCGCTACAACGGCCGCGTCACGCTGGCCGACCGGCACGGTGCGGCGCTCTCCGCGGCGGGCGCCGCCCTCACCGCCACCGGCCGCCTGCCCAACGGCCTGGCCTACGCGAGCCAGCTGCGCGTCGTGCCGGAAGGCGGCTCGGTGACAGTGGACGGCAATACCTTGGTGTTCCGCGGTTGCGATGCGCTGACCTTCATCCTCGGCGCCGGCACCAGCTATGCCCACGGCCGGGTCGACGGCCCCGCGCCGCTGCCGCGTGTGCAGGCCCAGGTCGCCGCCGCAGCTGCCAGGTCCTGGCCGGCGCTGCAGGCGGAGCACGAGGCCGACGTCAAAGGCCTGCTCGGCCGCGTGCAGCTGGACCTTGGCACCAGCGCGCCCGAGCGTCGCGCGCTGACGACCGACGCTCGCCTGGCCGCCTACACCCGCGACGGCGGCGACCCCGAGCTGGAGGCGCTGTACTTCCAATACGGCCGCTACCTGCTGGTCTCCAGCTCGCGGGATTCCCTGCCGGCCAACCTGCAGGGCCTGTGGAACGACAGCCTCACGCCGCCATGGAATGCGGACTATCACAGCAACATCAACCTGCAGATGAACTACTGGCCGGCCGAGCCGACCAATCTGGCGGAGACGGCGCGGCCCTTGCACCGTTTCGTGCAGAACCTGATTCCCGCCTGGCGCCAGCCCGTCGCCGAACGCGCCGCGCTGGCACTGAAAGACCCGAAGGCCCTGCCGCCCGAGACACCCCCGTGGGACAACTCGGTGCAGCCACCCATCGAGACCTTCCTGACGGCCGCGGGCAAGCCCATGCGCGGCTGGGCGCTGCGCACTGCGACCAACCCCTTCGGCGCCCAGACCTACCTCTGGAACATGACGGGCAATGCCTGGTATGCCCGCCACTTCTGGGAGCACTACGCCTTCACGCAGGACAAGGCCTTCCTGCGCAACGTGGCCTGGCCGGTGCTGAAGGAAGTCGGCGAGTTCTGGGAAGACCGGCTGAAGGCGACGGCTGACGGCAAACTCGTGGCACCCAACGGCTGGTCGCCCGAACACGGCCCCATCCAGGACGGCGTGGCCTACGACCAGCAGATCCTGTGGGACCACTTCGACAACATGGTCCGAGCCGCCGACGTGCTCGACGACCGCGCCGCGCGTGACCATGCCGCCTCGCTGCGCGACCGCCTCGCCGGCCCGCGTATGGGCAGCTGGGGCCAGTTGCTGGAATGGCAGGCCGAACTCGAGGACGCCGTACTGGACACGCCCAAGGACACCCACCGCCACCTCTCGCATCTGTTCGCGCTCTTCCCCGGCCGGCAGATTTCTCCGGCGCGCACGCCCGAGCTGGCCGCCGCGGCGCGCAAGACGCTGGAGGCGCGCGGTGACGTCAGCACCGGCTGGTCCATGGCGTGGAAGATGGCCTATTGGGCGCGGCTGCGCGACGGCGACCATGCGCACACGCTGCTGCGCGGCCTGCTGGCCACGCCGGGTGCCCGAGCCGCCCGCACCGGTGGCGAAGTGAACCAGGGCGGCACCTATCCCAACCTCTTCGATACCCACCCGCCCTTCCAGATCGACGGCAATTTCGGTGCGACCGCGGCAATAGCCGAGATGCTGGTGCAATCACAGGACGGCATCATCGACCTGCTGCCCGCCCTGCCCGCGGCCTGGCCCGAGGGCTCGGTCAAGGGCCTGCGCGCCCGCGGCGGTTTCGAGGTCGACATCGCCTGGGCAAGCGGCCGCGTCACGAGCGCCACCGTGCGCTCGGTGGTCGGCGAGGGCGGCGGCCGCGTTCGCATCGGCCAGCGCGTTGTCGAGCTGAAGCTCAAGCCCGGCCAGTCGCGCACGCTGTCGTCTCAAGACTTGCTCTGATGATGAATCGCTTCCTGCTCGCTTGCGCTGCCCTGCTCCCGATGACAGCGCAGTCATTGGATCTGGACGTCGGCCGCCCCGCCAAAGGCTGGCAGATCGTCGTCACCGATTTCGAAGGCGAGGCCAAGCTCGTCGGCGACCGTGTCACCGTGCCCAAGCCCGCCAACGCGCGCGTGCCCGACAGCCATGTGGCAGCCCGTCGTGGCGATGACGGTGCGCTGACGCTGCAGTTCAGCAACTCATGGATCGCCCAAGCCCGCTGGCAGGACGGCCCACCGCTGGACCTGCGGCCCTACCTGGCCGAAGGCATCGTCGAGTTCGACTTGAACGTCGTCGACCTTGCCCACGGTGGCATGAAGTTCAAACTGGGTTGCGGTGAGGGCTGCGAACGCAAGGTTCCCTTCCTGTTCGCCGGCCGCGAGCTGGTCGGCAAAGGCCGTCAGCACCTGTCCTTCGCGTTGAAGTGCTTCTGGCGCGAGGGCGACGATTTCAGCGCCGTCAACGTGCCTTTCGCACTGGAAGGCACGGGCAGCGGCGAGCTGCAGATTGCCCACCTGCGCATCAACAAAAAAGGCAAGGCGACCACCGCCTGCCCCGACTACCGCACCCAGTCCATCACGCCCGAACGGCTGCAGGAGTCCTGGGCGGTGGACTGGTGGCTGCCGCGCCACGAAGCCAAGCTGGCAGAGATCCGCGCCCACCGTGAGGCCGGCCGGCGCATCGACCTCGTCTTCCTCGGCGACTCCATCACGCAAGGTTGGGAGAACGAAGGCAAGACCGCGTGGGCAACGCATTTTGCGAAGCACAACGCCGTCGCCCTTGGCTTTGGCGGCGACCGCACCGAGAACCTGCTTTGGCGACTGCAGCATGGCGAACTGGACGGCATGACGCCGAAGGCCGTCGTCATGATGATCGGCACCAACAACACCGGTGAGCGGCTGGAGGACCCGGCCTTCACGGTGGCCGGCATCAAGCGCAACCTTGATGAGATCCGCCGCCGCCAGCCCCAGGCCAAGGTGCTGCTGCTGGCCCTGTTCCCACGCGGCGAGAAGCCCGACGACGTGACTCGCAGGCACAACGACAGGATCAATGCGTTGCTGCCCGCGTTGGCCGATGGCCGACAGGTGGTCTTCCTGGACATCGGTCGCGCACTCGCGAATCCGGACGGCACACTGTCCAAGGACATCCTGCCCGACTGGCTGCATCTCAGCCCGCAAGGCTATGAAATCTGGGCTCGCAGCCTGAAAGCGACCCTGACCTCGTGGCTGACGCCCTGACGGCCAAGCCCTCTCTTTCTCCTGGATCGCTATGACTGCCTCTAGCTCCTCCGATTTCATCCGCGGCATCGTCGCCACCGCCCCGTTGCCGCAGGATGGCTCCTTGACAGACAAGCTCACCTTGACCTACTCCAGCCCCTTCCCCGCCGACTTCGTCTTCGGCGTTGCCGCCGCTGCCCCGCAGATCGAGGGCGCGGCCTTTGAGGACGGCAAGGGCGAATCCATCTGGGACCGCTTCTGCCGCCAGCCCGGCAAGGTGCATGACGGCGACACGCTGGACATTGCCTGCGACCACTACCACCGCTTCGACGCGGACTTCGCGCTGATGGCGTCGCTGGGCGTCAAGAACTACCGGCTGTCGCTGGCCTGGCCGCGCATCTATCCGAACGGCGACGGCGAGCTGAACCAGGCGGGCCTGGACTTCTATCACCGCCTGTTCGCCAGCATGAAGAAGCACGGCATCGAGCCGTGGGTGACCCTCTTCCACTGGGACCTGCCGCAAGCGCTGGAAGACCGCGGCGGCTGGACGTCGCGCGTGACGGTGGACGCCTTCGGCCGCTATGCCGACACGGTCGTCAAGGCCTTCGGCGGCGTCGTCAAGCACTGGATCACGATGAACGAGATCCGCTGCTTCACCGAACTGGCCTATCACTGGGGCACCAAGGCGCCGGGCCGCACCGAGAGTGCCGCTGTCGTCAACCAGACCTTCCACCACGCGCTGCTCTGTCACGGCCACGGCGTGCGCGCAGTGCGCGAGTTCGGGGGCGCGGGTGCGGTCGTTGGCCTGACGGACAACCTGGACGTCTGCATACCCGTCACCGAGACGCCGGCCGACATCGCCGCGGCCAAGGCCTGGTTCCTGGAGAAGAACGCCCATGTGCTGGGCGCGATACATGCCGGCCGTTATCCCGAGAGCTATCTGAGCCGCGTCGGCGCCGACGCCCCCCAGGTCCAGCCCGGCGACTTCGACCTCATCAGCCTGCCGACCGACCACCTGGGCCTGAACATCTACACCGGCACCTATGTGCGCGCCGGCAAGGACGGCGCCGCTTTCGAGGCCCTGCCCAACCCTGTCAACTATCCGCGCGCCGACAGCCCCTGGCTGCGCCTCGTGCCCCAGTCCATCTACTGGGCCACGCGCTTCGCCGCCGAGTGCTACGGCCACCAGGCCCTCTACATCACCGAGAACGGCTGCGGCTACAACGACGAGCCGGTGGTCAACGGCGAGGTGCTGGACCTGCACCGCCGCGACTTCCTGCGCAGCCACCTGCGCGAAGCCCACCGCGCGATTGCCGACGGCGTGCCGCTGAAGGGCTACTTCCTGTGGAGCTTCATCGACAACTACGAGTGGGAGGACGGCTACCAGCGGCGCTTTGGCATCGTGCATTGCGATTACGCCACGCAGGTGCGCACCCCGAAGCTGTCGGCGCTCTATTACGCCGATGTGATCCGCGAACGTCGCATCCTCTGAAATGAAGCGGGTCCTATATTCCCTCGCACCGCGGCGGGCCTTCGCCCCACGTGCGGCCTACCGAGGACCATCCAGATGACTTCCTTTCGCCCCCTGCGCCGCCGCCAACTCTTCGCCGCCGCCGCGTTGCCCGCGCTGGCCACAGCTTCGCTGGCCGCCACGCCGCAGCGCGGCGGCGCACAGTGCGGGCTGACTTACGAAAGCCCCTTCCCCGCCGACTTCGTCTTCGGCGTCGCCGCGGCCTCCGCCCAGCTCGAGGGCGCGGCTTTCGAAGACGGCAAGGGCGAATCCGTCTGGGACCGCTTCAGCCGCATCCCCGGCAAGGTCCACAACGGCGACACGCCCGACGTGGCCTGCGACCACTACCACCGCTTCGACGAGGACTTCGCGCTGATGGCCTCGCTGGGGTTCAAGACCTACCGCCTGTCGATCGCCTGGCCGCGCATCTACCCGAACGGCGACGGGGCACTCAACCAGAAGGGGTTGGACTTCTATCACCGCCTCTTCGCCAGCATGAAGAAGCACGGCATCGAGCCGTGGGTGACACTCTTCCACTGGGACCTGCCGCAGGCATTGGAAGACCGCGGCGGCTGGACGTCGCGCGTGACCGTCGACGCCTTTGCGAAATATGCAGACACCGTCGTCAAGGCCTTCGCCGGTGAGGTGAAGCACTGGATCACGTTGAACGAGATCGTCTGCTTCACGCTGCTGGGCTATGGCACGGGTGGCAAGGCGCCGGGCCGCAAGGAAAGCGCCAAGATCGTCAACCAGACTTATCACCACGCGCTGCTGTGCCACGGCCATGGCGTGCGTGCGGTGCGCAAGTTCGGCGGCGCGGGCGCCGTCGTCGGCCTGACCGACAACTGCGGGGTGTCCGTGCCAGTGACGGAAACACCGGCCGACATCGCCGCCGCCAAGGCCTGGTTCGTCGATCGGAACGCACAGGTCCTGGGCGCCATCCATGCCGGCAAGTACACCGCGAACTTTCTGGCGCACGTCGGTGCGGATGCGCCCGACGTGCGGCCCGGCGACTTCGACCTCATCAGCCTGCCGACCGACTTCCTGGGCCTGAACATCTACAGCGGCACCTATGTGCGCGCTGGCAAGAACGGCGCCGCCTACGAGGCCCTGCCCCACCCCGTCAACTACCCGCGCGCCGACAGCCCCTGGCTGCGCCTCGTGCCGCAGTCCATCTACTGGGGCACGCGCTTCAGCCATGAGGTGTATGGCCACCAGGCGCTGTACATCACCGAGAACGGCTGCGGCTACGACGAGGAGCCGGTGGTCAACGGCGAGGTGCTGGACCTGCACCGCCGCGACTACCTGCGCAGCCACTTGCGCGAGGCTCACCGCGTCATCGCCGCCGGCGTGCCGCTGAAGGGCTACTTCCTGTGGTCCTTCATCGACAACTACGAGTGGGAAGACGGCTACCAGCGCCGTTTCGGCATCGTGCATTGCGACTTCAAGACGCAGGTCCGCACGCCCAAGCTGTCGGCGCGCTATTACGCCGACGTCATCAAGATGAGAAAAATCCTGTGAACGCCAGCACCCTCCACCTGGCGCAAGCCGTGCCGCCCGCCGCCGACCGCCTGCCCATGCGGCAGAAGATCGGCTTCGGCCTGGGCTCCATCCTGGACATGTGGGGCCACTGGCTCTACCCGTCGCTGGCCTACCAGGTCTTCAACATCTTCCTCCGACCTGGACATCCCCAAGGCCAGCGTGTCCAAGCCGGAGCTNCGCCGACCGCCTGCCCATGCGGCAGAAGATCGGCTTCGGCCTGGGCTCCATCCTGGACATGTGGGGCCACTGGCTCTACCCGTCGCTGGCCTACCAGGTCTTCAACATCTTCCTCGGCGTGGCCCCCGGCCTGATCTCGACGGTGCAGATGATCAAGATCTTCGTCGACGCCGGCTCGGACGCCGTCTTCGGCTGGCTGTCGGACAACACGCGCACGCGCTACGG
This sequence comes from Pelomonas sp. Root1217, assembly GCF_001425705.1. Taxonomy (GTDB): domain Bacteria; phylum Pseudomonadota; class Gammaproteobacteria; order Burkholderiales; family Burkholderiaceae_C; genus Pelomonas. Next base: position 12,110 of record NZ_LMDC01000003.1, read on the forward strand.
GCGCCGCCGTCCCTTCATCCTCGTGGGCGGCGTGCTGGCCGGCATCGGCCTGCCRCTGATGTTCGCYGTCGGCAAGGGSTGGACCCAATCCGAGTACTTCRTCTTCATGCTGGTCAGCACGGTGATCTACGTGCCCATCATGAGCTGCTTCAACATGCCCTGGAGCAGCCTGGGCGCGGAGATGACGCCGGACTATCACGAGCGCACCACCGTGATGGCCATCCGCAACGCCATCCAGAAGGGGCCGGAGCTGGCGATGTTCTTCGCCGCCCAGTTCACGACGCTGGCCCTCTTCAACCAGGCCAACGGCAAGCCCGACATCCTGCGCGGCGCGCAGACCTATTGCGCCATCCTCGGCGCCATCATGGTGGCTGCTTCGATTGCCATCTTCCTGCTGGTGCGCGAGCGCTACTACGAGAAGCTGGTGTCGCGCACGCAGACCCACATCCCGTTCGCCGACACGCTGTGGCGCACGCTGCGCTGCAGGCCCTTCCGCCATGTGCTGGGCATGATGCTGGCCTACGGCACCGGCACGGCCATGGTGGGCACGCTCGGCTACTACGCSACGGTCTACTACGTCTGCGGCGGCAACGTCGTGGAGGGCGCGAAGTGGAACACGGCCATGGGTCTGTCGGGCATGGCCTTCGGCTTCGCGGGCATCCCCTTCTTCGCGTGGATCGCGCGTCGCCACGGCAAGCGCGTCGGCCTGGCGGCGGTGCTGTTCCTGGCCATCTGCGCCTTCATCGGCGACTGGTGGCTGTACGACCCGGCGCGGCCTTATCTGCAGCTGTTCGCTTGCGGCTTTGTGGCCTTCACCGGCGCGGGGTTCTGGACGCTGTACAACGCCACGCTGGGTGACGTGGTGGACTACGACGAGATGCAGACCGGCCAGCGCCGCGAGGGCTCGTTCTCGGCCTGCCAGTCGTGGATCTCCAAGGTCGGCATCGCGCTGGGCACGGGCGCGTCGGGCTGGATCCTGCAGTTCACCGGCTTTGACGCCAAGCTGGAGGCCCTGCAGACGCCGCANCCTGTACTACTCGCAGGGTCGTGGATCTCCAAGGTCGGCATCGCGCTGGGCACGGGCGCGTCGGGCTGGATCCTGCAGTTCACCGGCTTTGACGCCAAGCTGGAGGCCCTGCAGACGCCGCAYGCCATCTTCATGATGCGCATCCTGCTGTCCACCATCCCSGTCATCGGCYTGGTGCTGGCGCTGGTGTCGCTGCTGCGTTTTGAGCTGACCGAGAAGCGCATGGCCGAGATCCGGGTGCAGCTTGAAGCCACGCGGGGCCGCGTATGACGTCGGCGCGCACCGATTCCCTGAAAACATCAAGCCCGAAAAACATCCATGGCTGAAGTCATGCGCAACTACAAATCTCCCTTGAACGGTTTCAACGCACTCTGGTTTGCGTCCTGCCTGGCATTGAGCACCTTCGCCCACGCGGCGGAGCCGGCGAATCGGACCCAGGATTTCGAATGGAAATCCAGCGAGCCGCTGGTCAGGCCGCCAGCCGACGCGAAGCACATCTTTGGCGTCAAGGACCCCACCATCGTCTATCACGACGGCCGCTACCACGTCTTCATGACCACGGCGGGCACGAACGGCTGGGGCATGGCCTATACGAGCTTTGCCACCTGGGAGGAGGCGCCCAAGGCCCCGCTCTTCATGCTCGACAAGTCCCCCATCGGGCCCGGCTACCGCGCCGCACCCCAGGTCTTCTACTTCGCGCCGCAAAAGCTCTGGTATCTGATCTACCAGGGCGGCGACCCGCTGTATTCCACGACCAAGGACATCAACGATCCCCACTCATGGACGGCACCGCAGCCTTTCTACAAGACCATCCCGGAGAGCGTGAAGGACGACAAGGGCCAGGCGACCTGGCTGGACTTCTGGAACATCTGCGACGACAAGAAGTGCCACCTCTTCTTCACCGGCGACAACGGCAGCTTCTACCGCGGCGAAACGACGATCGAGCGCTTCCCTCAGGGCTTCTCCGAGCCTGTCGTCGCCATGAAGGAACAGCGCGACGACATGTTCGAGGCGAGCAACACCTACAAGATCGCCGGCACCCACCAGTACCTGACGCTGATCGAGGCCATGCGGCCAGGCGGGCGATATTTCCGGGCCTGGACCGCTGATCGCCTCGACGGCAAGTGGCAGCCCATTGCTGGCGCCGAGATGAACCGGTTCGCCGGCGCAGACAACGTCAAGTTCAACGGCCGGATCTGGTCCGAAGGCGTCTCCCATGGCGAAATGATCCGCGACGGCGCCGACCAGACGCTGACCATCGACCCCTGCAAGCCGATGAGATTCCTCTTCCAGGGCCTGGACATGGAAAAGGGCAAGAAGTACGACTACATCGAACTGCCCTATCGGCTGGGGCTGATCACCGCCACGGCCCCCGACGCCATCAGCGCGATGTGCAAGAAATGAACGACGCGGCGCGGCGCGCGCCTACCCCCGGAACATGACCCTGGAGACATCGATGTGGACTCGCCGTGCGTTTCCCGCCATCCTTGCCGGCACCGCGGCCGGTTCAAGCGCACTTGCTAGCGCGTCGACGACGGATGCCACGCCCGGATCGCGCAATTTCGCCTTTGGCATCGAGGGCCAGCGCAAGGCCGACCTGGGCAATGGGACCTATCTGAATCCCATCGTGCCAGGCGACCACGCCGACCCGACGATCTTGAAGGACGGTGCCGACTACTGGATGACTTTCTCGTCCTTCCAGTCCTATCCGGGCGCCGTCATCTGGCATTCGCAGGACCTGGTGAACTGGGCGCCCGTCACCGCGGCGCTGCGCCAGCCCATCGGCACCGTCTGGGCGATGGACCTGATCAAACACGCGGGCCGCTATTTCATCTACATCCCGGTGCTGCAGGACGCCGGCATGGGCATCTACGTCATCCACGCCGACGACATCCGCGGGCCGTGGAGCGCGCCCATCGATCTGAAGATCCCCGGCTGCATCGACCCCGGCCATGTCGTCGGCGAGGACGGACGGCGCTACCTCTTCGTCAACGGCGGCCGCCGCGTGCGGCTCAAGGACGATGGCCTCGCCACCGACGGCGCGTTGGAGAACAACGCCTGGACACCTTGGCAATACCCCAAGGACTGGGTCGTCGAGATGTTCGCGCCCGAGGGGCCCAAGCTGCTCAGGCGTGGCGAGTGGTTCTACCTGATCTCCGCCGTCGGCGGCACGGCGGGGCCGCCCACCAGCCATATGGTCACCGTGGCACGCTCGCGCTCGGTCCACGGGCCCTGGGAGGACTGCCCACACAACCCCATCGTGCGCACGAAGAGCGCCAGCGAGCCCTGGTGGTCGCGCGGCCACGCCAGCCTCGTCGAAGGGCCGGCGGGGGACTGGTGGATGGTCTATCACGGCTATGAGAACGGCATGCGCACGCTGGGCCGCCAGGCGCTGCTGGAGCCCGTCGAGTGGACCCAGGACGGCTGGCCGCACGCCAAGGGCGGCACGCTGGACAAGCCCCTGCCCAAGCCGCGCGGTGGCAAACGCAGCCCCGCGGGCTTTGCGCTGTCCGACGATTTCTCCAGCGGCAAGCTCGGCTTGCAATGGGCCTTCCATGCGCCAGGTCCCGATGAAGCCAAGCGCCTGCGCTTCGAGAGCGGTGCGGATAAGGCCCTGGTCATCCGCGGCAAAGGCAAGGCCCTGCCCGACTCCTCGCCATTGACCTGTGCCTGCGGCGACCGCAGCTACGAGGTCAGTGTTGAGCTGGAGATCATCGGCGACGGCCATGGTGGCCTGGCGCTGTTCTACGAGGAGCGCGGCCACGTCGGCCTCGGCTTCAGCACCACGCAGATGCTGACCTATGGCTATGGCCAGGAGCACTCGTGGATGCGAGAGAACATGGCCACCCGCCGTGTGCACATCCGCCTCGTCAACCGCGAGAACGTCATCACCTGGCACACCTCGCACGATGCTGGCAAGAGCTGGAAACAGCATTCCTGGCAAATGGAGGTCTCCGGCCTGCATCACAACGTATTCGGCGGCTTCGTCAGCTTGCGGCCTGCGCTGTTCAGCGCCGGCGCCGGCGAAGTGCGCGCCCGCAACTTCGTCTACAGAGGACTCCCGACATGACTTCACTCCGCTCCCTGCGCCGCCGCCAGTTGCTGGCCGCCACCGCCTTGCCCCTGGTCGCCCCCATGACACTTGCCGCCCCGCAACAACGCCGCATCGTGCTCGACGTGGCCCAGGCCAAGGAGCCGCTGGACCGCTTCTTCGATCATTGCGTCGGCGCCGACTACCCCGGCACGACCTATCGCCCCGATGCGCTCGCGCAGCTGAAGACCGCGGTCGATGAGCTGGGGTTCCGCTACCTGCGCTTCCACGCCATCTTCCACGACGTGTTCAAGACGGTGACGCGCGACGCCGCGGGCAAGCTGGTGTTCGATTTCACCGGCATTGACAAGCTCTACGACGCGATGCTGGCCCGGCGCATCAAGCCTTTCGTCGAGCTGGGCTTCACGCCGCAGGCGCTGAAGACCTCGGACAACAAGATCTTCTACTGGGAGGGCAACACCTCCCATCCCGAGCCCGCCGGTTGGGTGGCGCTCATCGACGCCTTCATCCGCCACCTGCTGGAGCGCTACGGCGCGGCTGAAGTGCACGACTGGTACTTCGAGGTCTGGAACGAACCCAACCTCGACGGCTTCTGGGAAAATGCCGATCAAAAGGCCTACTTCGACCTCTACACCCGCACCGCCAAGGCGATCAAGGCTGTCAGCCCGCTGCTGCGCGTGGGCGGCCCTTCCACGGCCGGCGCGGCCTGGGTGCCCGAGTTCCTGGCCCACGCCAAGGCCACCAACACGCCGGTGGACTTCATCACGACGCACACCTATGGCGTCGATGAAGGCTTCCTCGACGAGTTCGGCAAGGAAGACCGCAAACTGTCCAAGTCGCCGGACGCCATCGTGGGTGACGTGCGGCGCGTGCGCAAGGAGATCGAAGCCTCGCACCTGCCAGGCCTGCCGCTGTTCTTCACCGAGTGGAGCACCAGCTACAACCCGCGCGACCTGGTGCACGACTCGTACATGAGCGCGCCCTATGTGCTGAGCAAGCTGAAAGCTTCGCAAGGACTCGCCCAGCACATGAGCTACTGGGTCTACAGCGACCTGTTCGAGGAACCCGGCCCGCCGGACGCGCCCTTCCACGGCGGCTTCGGCTTGATGACGCGCGAGGGCATCCGCAAGCCGGTTTGGTTTTCGTACAAGTACCTGGCGGCGCTGAAGGGCAAGGAGGTGCCGACGAGCGATGCCTCCACGTGGGCAAGCATTGACGGCGACCAGGTGCAGGCCATCGTCTGGGACTGGCGCCAGCCCGACCAGACGGCCAGCAACCGCAGCTTCTTCGGCAAGCCGCAACCGGCCCGGGATGCGGGCAGCGCGACCGTCGAACTGCGCCACCTGCCGCCCGGCCGCTACCAGCTCACACAGCGCCGCACCGGCTACGAGGTCAATGACGCCCACACCGCTTACCTGAAGATGGGTTCACCGAGGAACCTCGACGCGAAGCAGCTCGCCACGCTGCAGGGGCTGACGACCGACAAGCCGGAAGTGCAGCGCGAACTCCAGGTCGGCGCGAGTGGCTCAGCCACGGTGACGCTGAAACTCCGCAGCCACGACGTCGTGCTGCTGAGCCTGAGCAAGATGGCACCATGAAGCGACGCGAAGCCGTCCTGGGCCTCGCGGCCGGTCTGGCGGGCTGCGGCGGAGGTGGCGGCGCAGCGGTGAGTGCGTCACCCACGCCAGCACCCGCACCGGCTTCTGCTCCCACGCCGGCCGCGGGCGGCTCGCCCTATCCCGACTACAACATCTCGCCCACGCCGGCCAACACCTCCGGCATGGCCGACTCGGCCGTGCAGGCCGCGCAGAAGATGCGCACCGGCCTGAACATCGGCAACACGCTGGAAGCGGTGGGCGGCAAGAGCGAGACCTCCTGGGGCAACCCGAAGATCACGCGCGATTTCGTGCAGTTCATCAAGGCCAGCGGCTTCAATGCCGTGCGCCTGCCGACGTCCTGGGACCAGTACGCCGATGCGACGACCGCCAGGATCGACCCGGCCTGGCTGACCCGCGTCAAGGAGGTCGTCCAGTACTGCATCGACGCCGACCTCCACGTCATCGTCAACATCCACTGGGACGGCGGCTGGCTGGAGGAACACTGCACGCCCGACAGGCAGGTCGCCAACAACCACAAGCAGCGGGCCTTCTGGCAGCAGATCGCGACCCAGCTGCGCGACTTCGACGGGCGGCTGCTGTTTGCCAGCGCCAACGAGCCCAACGTCAAGACGGCCGAGCAGATGGCCGTGCTGATGAGCTACCACCAGACCTTCATCGACGCCGTTCGCGCCACCGGCGGCCGCAATGCCTGGCGCAACCTGGTCGTGCAAGGCCCGTCGACCGATGTGGAGCTCACCAAACAGCTGATGACGGGCTGGCCGGTGGACACGACCAGCGGCCGGCTGATGGCAGAGATCCACTACTACACACCGTGGAACTTCACCGGCATGACCAAGGACGAGACCTGGGGCAACCAGTTCTTCTACTGGGGCCAGGGCAACCACTCCACCACCGACACCGCCCACAACCCCACCTGGGGCGAGGAGGACGCGGTGGACAGCCTGCTCGGGTCGATGAAGACGCGCTTCGTCGACAAGGGCATTCCCGTCATCGTCGGCGAGTTCGGCGCCCAGCACCGCACCTCGTTGACCGGCGAGGCGCTGCGGCTGCACGAGGCCAGCCGCGTCTACTACTGCAAGACCGTGGCGCAGAGGTCTCGCGCCTTCGGCCTGGTGCCGTTCTACTGGGACACCGGCTCGCTGCTGGATCGCAGCCGCAACGTCGTGCTGGACGCCAAGGTGCTGGACGCCTTGACGGCGTGACCCCATGACCCTGCCCTGCCCGTCAAGGGACACCGGCGCCGCCATCCCGTGAATGCGGCGCTTCGGCTCGAGGTGTAACGGGCGTCACCCATCGCGCGAGCCGCCACGCAGTTCGACTATCCTGTTAGCAAGCCCGGCAGCCTCGGGCGCCTCAGGAAGCCGACTTGGACGCAAGCCGCTTGCCCCGGGAGGGCGGTGCTCCCACCGATGCCACGCCGGCGCAAACCCGGCCGGCCTTTTTGCTGGACCAGCCAGCCGGCCCGCGCGAGCGCCGTCATGCGCTGATCGTCGCGCTGCTGTCAGTGGCCGTGTTCGCCGCCCTGCTGCCCTTCGCCAAGCACAAGCTGGCGGCGGTGCCGGCCTTCATCCCCATCTACGAGTCGGCCCTGGTGCTGACCGACCTCATCACGGCGGTGCTGCTGTTCGGCCAGTACCGCATCCTGCGCTCCCAAGCCCTGCTGGTGCTGGGCTGCGGTTATCTGTTCACCGCCGCGATGGCGACGGCCCATGCGCTGAGCTTCCCCGGCCTGTTCAGCGCCAGCGGCCTGTTGGGCGCAACGACGCAGACCACCGTCTGGCTCTACATGCTGTGGCACGGCGGCTTCCCGCTCTTCGTGCTCGGCTACGTCGCATTGAAAGGCAGGCCTCAAGTTGGCTTGCCCGCATGGGCGTGGCCAGGCCTTACCTTGCTGGCCGGCGCCGGCAGCGTTGCGCTGACGACCGTGGGCCATGCCTGGCTGCCCGATCTGCTCGTCGGTGGCCGCTACTCGCTGGCCTTCCAGATCACCATCGGCTGCGTCTGGGCCTTCAGCCTTGTGGCGCTGGCCGCGCTGTGGCGCCAGAAGCCGCGCACCGTGCTGGACCTGTGGCTGATGGTGGTCAGCCTGGCCTGGCTGTTCGACATTGCGCTGTCGGCCATGCTCAACGCGGCCCGCTTCGACCTCGGCTTCTATGCCGGCCGCATCTACGGCCTGCTGGCCAGCTCGGTCGTGCTGATGGAGCTGCTGCTGGAAAACAGCGCGCTGTATGCCCGTCTGTTCAGGGCCTACGAGGCCGACCACGCCCAAGGCAAGGCGCTGGCCGCCGCACGCGACGAGGCCGAGGCGGCGAATGCAGCCAAGAGCCTTTTCCTGGCCAGCATGAGCCACGAGATCCGCACGCCGATGAACGCCATCATCGGCCTGACCAACCTCGTGCTGGAGACAAGGCTGGACGGGCGCCAGCGCGACTACCTCGGCAAGGTGCAGACCTCATCGAGGGCGCTGCTGATGCTGCTCAACGACATCCTGGACTACTCCAAGATCGAGGCCGGCAAGATCACGCTGGAGGCCGAGGAGTTCAATCCCGAGGAGCTGATCGAGAACGTCGGCCATCTGTTCTCGGCCCGGCTCGAAGAGGCCGGTTTGGACCTGCTGTTCGAGTTCGACGACAAGCTGCCCGACCGCCTGGTGGGCGACAGCCTGCGCCTCACCCAGGTGCTGAACAACCTCGTCGGCAACGCTATCAAGTTCACGCCCAAGGGTGAGATCGTCCTGCGCGCCGAACTGCGCGACGAACAGGACGGCCGCGTGAGGTTGTGCATCAGCGTTCGCGACACCGGCATCGGCATGACGCCCGAGCAGCTGGGCCAGCTCTTCCAGGTGTTTGGCCAGACCGACGCCTCCATCGCGCGGCGCTATGGCGGAACCGGCCTGGGCCTGGCCATTTGCAAGCGCCTGGTGGAACTGATGGACGGCAGCTTCCAGGTCAGCAGCGTGCCGGGCCAGGGCAGCAATTTCAGTTTCACCTGCAGCTTCGGCAAGGCCAAGCCGGGCGCGGAGCGCATCGATCTGCACCGCATCCGCGGCATGCGCACCCTGGTCATCGATGCGCAACCGACCGAGCGGCTGATCCTCCAGCAGATGCTGCAGAGCTGGCGCTTCCAGGTCGGCGTGGCCTCGTTCGGCGACGAAGCCCTGTACCGGCTGCGCCAGGCCGACACGCTGCACCCCTACGAGCTGCTGCTGCTGGACTGGAAGACCACCGGCGCCGATTTCATCGACACGGCACGGCGTATCGCGGCCGAGCGCGGGGCGCCGGTGCCCGCGATCATCGCGCTGGGCAGCCTGCACGCGAGCCTGGACATCGCCGAGGAACTGAAGGCGCACCTCTTCGTCGAAGTGCTCGCGAAGCCCGTCACGCCGTCGCGCCTGTTCGACGCCCTCATGCAGTTGCAGCGCCGCGAGCCGGCCGAGGTCGTTCCCCAACCGCCCAGCATGGCCGACCTGGCCGAGACGCTGCGGCCCATCCACGGCGCGCGCGTGCTGCTCGTCGAGGACAACCCCGTCAACCAGCAGGTCGCCTGCGCCTTCCTGGAGATGGTCAAGCTGCAGGTCGAGGTAGCGGAGAACGGCGTGGAGGCCCTCGAGCGCATCAGGAAGGAGGCCTTCGATGCGGTGCTGATGGACATGCAGATGCCCGAGATGGACGGCGTGACCGCCACCCGGCTGATCCGCGCGATGCCGGAGCATGCACGTCTGCCCATCATCGCCATGACGGCCGGCGCCATGGAAGCCGACGTGCAGGACTGCCTGGCCGCCGGCATGAATGCCCATGTCAGCAAACCCATCGACCCGCGGCAACTGGTGCGCACGCTGCTGGCCTGGGTCGAGCCGCCGGCCCGTGCGACAGGGTCAGGCGGATAGCCGCTCGAAGTCCATCACCCAGTTGGTCTCCCAGGTCTGGCCGCCGTCGGCCGAGAAGGCCTGCTGCCAGCGCGGGGTGGGGGTGGCCGTGTCCGTCCAGCGGTAGCGCACGCGGATGGGCTGGCCGCGCAATTCATCGTCACACTGGAACTCGCCGACACCGTCGGCAAAGCCGCCCACCACCGGCGGGTCCAGGCGATGCGGGTTGCGGCCGTCCACCCACCAGATGGCCCATTGCTTCGTCGACGGGTCGAAGGTCCGCATGGACAGGGCGCGATAGGTTCCACTGGGCAGTTCCAACACGTTGTCGTCGATGTTGCCAAGGCCGTCGAGCAGAGGCCACATGCGGCAGCGGCCCTCGAAGTCTTCCCAGTCCTCGCAGCCAAGCAGGCGTTCCTTGAGGCGGCGATGGCTGACCTTCCAGTGGCCGATGAAGAAGTCGAAGTCTTGCGGTGTCGAAGTTGTGTTCATGATGTTCAGGCGTGAAGGGAAGAACGGGCCGTGGGCGCGAGGCGCAAGGTCTGGGTGGGCTTGGCCAGCCAGGGCTGAAGCGATGCGGCGAAGTCCCGCGGCAGGATCGCGCTGGCGTCCGCGAACAGGGCCAGCGAGACCAGCACGTGTTCGCCTTCGCGCACCGGAAGGCGCGGGAAGTTGTTGGGCGTGGCTTCGGTGACATACCAGGCCAGCTGTCGGGCTCCCGACGCGCGCAGCGCATCGCTGAGCGGGCCGCGGGCAAGGTCCAGCAGTTCGAGGCCGGCCGGCGCTTTCAGGTGGAAGACCGTCGCCAGCAGCAACCCCGGGGGCAGCGCCGTCGCGCCGCGTTCGGCGCGGGGCCGTGCCGGCTCGGGCAGCGCGGCGCCACGCCAGGCGGGGCGCAGCAGCAACACGTTGTCGGAATCGATCATCGTCGCGTTGGCCGTGTTGCGGTGCTGTGTCCAGACGAGCCCGCCGTAGAAGGCGGGCAGGCTGTCGCCGCGCGCGGCCATGTCGGCAAAGCCACGCAGCCAGACAAAACGGTCAGGCCCGTCCAGGTCACGGAACTGGCCCAGCACGCGGATGCCGACGGCTTCCTGCGTATCGACGAACTCGCGGTCGAAGAGCCCGATCAGCGTGTCCCGCTTGCCGGGGTGCAGGGTGTACTGGCGCAGTTCGACGACTTGGCAGTCCGGCGCGACGGGCGGTGTGGTTTGCGGAGGTAGAGGCATGGCTCAGAGTCCACGGAGTTCAAGGTCCGTGCAGTCTGCTCCGCCATACCTGTCAACTCATGGCATGTATTCCAGCGTCACCGAAATTCAGTCGCCGCCGGGCACCGGCAGCGCCAGCCCGCGCTTGAGCACGCCCATGGCGACCTGGGTCGTGTAGCGACGCACGGGCGGGTTGTCGGCCAGCAGCCGCGTCATCAGCGCTTCGTAGGCGGCGGCGTCGGGGGCCGTCACCACCAACACGAAGTCGGCCTCGCCGGTCACGTAGAAGGCCTGCTGCACGGCGGCTTCCGCGTCCAGCCAGGCACGCAGCCGCGCCATCGGCTCGGGGCGCTCGCTGTCGACCTGCAGGGCGGCGATGAAGGTGGTCGGCCGGCCGATCTGCGCGGCATCCAGCACGGCGACCTGGCGCTGGATGACGCCCTGCTCGCGCAACCGCTTCAGGCGCCGCTGGATGGCCGAGGCCGACAGGCTGACATGCTCGGCCAGTTGCTCGGCCGTCAGCGCGGCGTCTTGCTGTACCAAGGTCAGCAACTGGCGGTCAAAGCGGTCCAGGTCCAGCTCGGGCATGTTCTGAAATTGCGGCCAAACGGCAAGGGAGCCGCGCATCTTGCCGGATTTCGCCGCGGCGCCCTTTCTAGGATGACAGGCGTCCCCACAGGAGTTCTTCTCGATGATCGATCACGTGTCCCTGGGCACCCGCCGCTACGCCGACTCGGTGGCCTTCTACAGCCGCGTGCTGGCGCCGCTGGGCCTGGCGCTGCTGCGCGATACCGGCAGCGAAGCCGCCTTCGGCACGCCCGAGCGCTGGTGCTTCTTCCTCTACCCGGTGCCCGAAGACGAGCCGGTAACGGCGCGCGGTGCCCACATCGCTCTCGGCGCTCCGGACCGCATCGTCGTTGCAGCCATACATGAGGTGGCGCTGGCCTCGGCGGCTCGCGACATCTTCACGCCACGCCCCCGGCCCGACATCAGCGAGACCTACTTCGGCGCGATGTTCCATGACCTCGACGGCCATCGCATCGAGGTGCTGACGAACGCGACCTAAGGCTTGAGCTCGTCGTCGTGCTGGCCGAGGGTCGGCGCGGCGAACGGTTCCGGGCCGGGTGTCCTGCCGAAAACGATCGGCCTTGTGACGCCACGGTAACGGCCGACAGTCGCGTGCTCAAGGTCACCAACGATGCCCTCGGCCAGCACCTGCGGATGCTGGAACATGTCCTCGACCTGGCGGGCCGCGGCACAGGGCACCTCGTCGCCGAACAAGGCCTCCCACTCCAGTGCCGTGCGCGTGGCCAGGGCCGCGTGCAGCCGCGTCAGCAGCCCGGCGGCGTTGGCGGCGCGCTTCTTCACGGTGTCGAAGCGCTCGTCGGCCGCGAGATCGTCAAGGCCGGTGATGCGGCACAGCGCGGCCCAGAAATGCGCTGTGTTGGCCGAGATGTAGATGTGGCCCTCGCGCGCCGGGTGGATGCCGGTGACGCCGCCGGAGCGCATGTCGCGGCCGATGTCCAGCGGCTCGTCGCCGGCCCACACCAGCCGGGCCGACTGCATGGTCAGTGCACTGCGCAGCAGCGACACGCCGATGTACTGGCCGCGCCCGCTGCGCTCGCGCTCGAACAACGCCGAGGCGACGCCCGATGCGACAAGCGCTGCCGCGTAATAGTCGACCACCGAGCCATAGAGGATCTCCGGCGGCCCGCCGCGCTTTCCCTGCAGCGCGCACATGCCGGTCAGCGTCTGCAGCACCTGGTCGTAGCCAGCCTTGTCCTTCAGCGGGCCGGTCTCGCCATAGCCGGTCACGGCGCAGTAGACGAGGCGCGGGTTCAGCAACTCCAGCTGCTCGTGCGCAATGCCCAGGCGCCGGGGCACGCCGGGCCGGAAGTTGTGCACCAGCACGTCGGCCTCGCGCACCAGGCGAAGCAGCGCAGCCAGGTCTTGCGGCTGCTTCAGGTCCAGCACGACACCGCGCTTGCTGCGGTTCACGCCAATGAAGGCGCGGCTCTCGGCAGCCAAGGTGGACGGGTAGTTGCGCAGGTTGTCGCCGGCGGGCGGCTCGACCTTGAGCACGTCGGCGCCCTGGTCGGCCAGCAGCGTGCAGCCATAGGGCCCGGCGATATAGGCGCTCAGGTCGAGCACGCGAACGCCGCTCAGCGGCCCCGGCGGACCTGCGCGGGTGGAAGGTGGAAAGGCAGCGGCGTTCACGGCGGGGGGCTCGTCAGGATGGCGGCCAGTCTGGGCCAGAAGCCCGGCGCAACCAAGGTCGCTGGCGTTCGCTCAGGCATCACGGAATCTTGGTTGTCGTGGTCGCCGGCGCGGTCGACAGCCAGGTCAGGCGCCATGCGCCGTCCTCGCGGCCGCCGGCCAGGAAATAGGGCTGGAAATCCAGCGGCGGGCGGTAGCCCAGATTCATGCGCAGCGTCGGCACCTGAGCACCGGTCACCTCGCTGACCCATTGTTCGAGCGGCGCCTCGGGCAGCCTCACTGTCTCGGCGGTCTTGAAGCCGTCGATCAGTGGGGTCGAGAAGACGAGGGGGCCTCGCGTCAACGCCACATAGCCCAGATCGAGCACCGTCTGGTGAACAGCGCTGCCGTCGGGCGCGCGCGACTCCTGCACGTTGCGGTTGCGGCGTTCGTGAAGCTTGGCCTTCATCGGCAGGCGCAGTCTGGCGACATCACCGGGCTGCCAGACGCGATCGATGGCGAGATAGCTCCCTGGCGCGCCGGTAAACCGCTCGCCGCCGACCTCGGCATGGGCGCCCTCGGCCCAGGAGGGACAACGCAGCTTCAGCGTGAAGCGGCGCGGCGCGTCAAGGTCGAGGGTCAGCGCCACATCGCCGTCGTAGGGGTAGTGCGTTTCGATGTGCAAGCCCACATCGCCGACACGCGCCGTCAACGGCCCAAGCAGATGCACCGTCAGCTCGCTGTCATCGCCGCCAACGGCCAGCGCCGGCAGTTCCTCCAGCGCCATCGCGCCGCTGCTCTTGCAGCAACGCCAATAGGTCGTGTGCACACGCCGGCCGTTCGGGAAACTGTAGTAGCACCAGTCCTCGCCATTGGGCGCAACTGCGCCGAGCAGGTCGTTGTAGGCCGTGCGCTCGATCTCCTCCGCGTAGCGTGCATCGCCGCTGAGCCGCAGCAGCTCGCGGTTGAGCTGCAGCCAGGCCAGCGTCGAGCAGGTCTCCACATAGGCCTCGGGCACAAAGCTTCCTGGCGCATTGAAGACCTCGCGCGAGCGGTGCGCCACGCCGCCCCAGGGGCCACCACCCAGGCTCAGGTGCTTTTCTCGAATGCTGGTCCACAGCGCATCCACGGCATCGAGCAGTTCGGGCCGGCCGGTGGCGCGGTGCAGCTTGGCCAGACCGACGAGGTTCCACAGCAGCTGGTAGGCCTTGCCCGTCGCGATGTCGGCCGCATCAGCACCGGCCAGCGTGCGGCTCAGCAGGGCCAGCGGTGCATGGCGGTCGGCCTGTTCGAGGATGCGCTCGGCCAGCGCGAGGTAGCGCGGCTCGCCGGTCGCGAAATAGAGCTCGCAAGCCGGGTCCATCAGCACCGTGGCCGACATGCCGTGGTGGTTGCCCAGCGTCGTGATGTCGATGCCGTCGAGCGTGCGGGCACACAGGTCGCCGATGCGGCAGGCGGCGGCCAGCCAGGTTGGCTCGCCGAAATGACGATGCGCCTCTAGCAGCCCAAGGATGAGGTAACTGTGCGTCCAGATGTCCCAGGTGCGCAGGCTCGGTGCGCCGTCCCAGGTCAGCGGCTTGGGCGGCTGCTTGACCATGAAACGGCGCGGCGCGGCGTAGGTGCCGAGATAGCCGTCGGCTTCCTGCTGGGCGCAGAGGAAGTCGGCAACGGCGCGCACGCTCGCAGCGAGCTCGGCGTCGCCGCTGCGGGCCGCGGCGCGGGAAGCTGCCACCAGCCATTTGCCGGCATGCTCGCCGTACCAATCCCCCTCCAGGTTCTTGTCCGCCACGGCGCGCAGGAACAGCGCAATGGCCGGGCTCTCGGGCCCGGTGATGAAGCGGTGCAGCCGGCCGCGGCGGCTGGCCTCGATGGCCTCGCCGAGCAGGCCACCAAGCTGGACTTCAGCGCGCATCGACGACACAGCGGAAACCCAACATGCCGGAGCGGTCCTTGCACGGCGCCATCAGCAGATATTTGCCATGCTGGTCGAGCCGGTAGGCCTGCGGGAAGTACCAGTGCGAGGTCTGCGGCTGGTAGGCGCTGCCACCTCGCAGCACGGCGGCGCGGGTATGGTTGTCGGCATATTCATCGGTCCATTGCCAGACATTGCCGACCAGGTCCAGCACGCCGAAGGGACTGGCGCCGCGCGGATGGGCGTCGACGTCGGCCGGAGGAGTCAGCGTGCGGCCGGTGTTGACGGGCGGCACGGCGCTCGCATCCCAGGCCTCGCCCCACGGGTAGGCGCGGCCATCGCTGCCCTGGGCGGCGTATTGCCATTCCCATTCGTGCGGCAGGCGCTTGCCGGCCCAGGCGGCATAGGCCCGTGCGTCCTCGATGCCGACCCAGGTGACGGGCTTGTCGGCCCAGCCCGCGGGCGGGGCTCCGTTCTCCCAATGGCGCAGGAAGTTGTGCGCGTCCGCGGGTTGATAGCCCGTGGCTTGCATGAAGGCCTGGAACTGTGCGTTCGTGACGGGCGTGCGGTCCATGAAGAAGCGCGGCATCGTCATGCGGCGACGGTGCTGGCGGCGCGGCACGTCCTCCCAGGGGTATTGCACGTCCAGGCCGGCCCAGGTCTGACCCTCCACTTCGACGCCACCGACCGCGAAGTCGAACTCGCCAGCGTGGATCTCGACCATGCCCTCGGGCAGCGTGTCAGCGCGCGGTGTGGGGGCAATGACGATGAGTTGCTGCGTCAGCGGCCGCCAGGTCTTGTCCAGCGAATGCAGCGGCGTGCGCGCCAGCTCAGCCATGCGGGCCAGCAAGCGCTCGTCCACAGACTCCCCGGCCGCGATGGCCAGCAGCGCGCCAAAGCCGCGCGCCTCCAACGTCACCGAGAAGACTGCCTGAGCGCCGTCCACGCGCGGCTGCACCTCCACGCCATTCCAGGCATCGAAGTAACGCGTGCCCTCGGCATGCTCAACGGCGAGCTGCTCGCCATCGACCGCGTACTCGTTGCGGTTCACGATCGTCCACAGCCGCCGCGCGCCGAGCGGGAAGCTGCTGGCGAACACGCCGGCCTGCAACGTCGGCGCATAGGGCCGCCAGTCGAGACTGACCAGCAGCGGCGCCAGGCCGCGAAACAGCGTCGCGATGCGCTTGAGCGTCGCCGCATCGCGGTCGGTGAAGCCGTTCCAGATGCCCCAGACGTTCTCCCAGGCGTTGTAGCCCACGCCGTTGAAGAAGCAGTACTGGAAGTCGTTGTTGCGGTCGCGGCTCCAGCGGTTCTCCAGGTTGATCATGTGGCGGGGCTCCAGCCACTTGAACTTGGCCACGACAGGCACGACGTCCTGCGGCACCTTCTTGCCCCAGCTCTGCACATTCCAGATCAGCTGCTCTTCGCAAGAAATCGTCGACTCCGGCTGCAGCACGACGTAGCGGCCACGCCGCTCGCAGGCATCGAAGAAGGCACGCGGCACGCCGTTGTAGGTGTCGCCGTTGATGCCGTCGGCACCGACGGCCTCGAGGATGCCGGCGATGGCCTCCCAGTCGCTCTCGCCGTGCTCGCGGGTGCCGTGGTCCCAGGGTTTGGTCGGCAGGAAGACGCGCACGCCGCGGCGGCGGAAGGCGTCCACCGCGCGCTTCAGGCCTGCCAGGCCGCCGGGCAGGTCGTGGGCGAGGTCGGTCTGGTTGCGGTCGTCGATGCCGATATTGGGATAGACGTACCAGATCAGCACGCTGTCCAGGCCGCCAAAGCGCTCCTCGAGGTCATCAAGGTAGCGGTCCACCGTGTACTCGCCCGTGGCCGCATCGAAGAAGAAGCGGTCCTCGACCATCATCTGCGCATGCACGAAGTTGCGCTGCGCCCACTGCAGCTCGGGGCGGCGGTAGTTGGCATCGTCGTAGCCGATGCGCACGAGGTGTTCGCGCTTCCAGTCGCGCAGGTCGCGCAGCCAGTCGTCGGCCGTGCCGTTGACGTTCATCTTCCAGTGGCCGATCTCGGCAAACGGCCAGCCCGGCGCCTTGCCCGGCGTGGGCAGGTAGCGCTGCGTCGTGACGTGGGAAAACTTGTACTCGGCCATGGATCTATCGGGACTGCAGAAAGGACTCGACATCGGCACGCGCGGGGATGCTGCTCTGCGCGCCCGGTCGCGTGCAGGCCAAGGCGGCAGCGGCACAGGCGAAGCGCAGGGCTTCGGGCCATCGGGCGCCGCGGCCGAGCTCGGCCACCAGCGCACCACAGAAAGTGTCACCGGCCGCGGTCGTGTCGACAACCTCGACGGCAAAGCCGGCCTGCTCGAACCAGGCCGCGCCGCAGCGTGCCCGCACGCCGCGCGCGCCCAGCGTGACGACGACGCAGGGCACGTCCAGCGAGGCGATGGCCGCATCGATGTCATGCTGGATGCCACTGATGGCCGCCAGCTCGCCCTCGTTGACGACGAGGAGGTCCAGCGCACCCAGCAGCGCGCGCGGCAGGGGTTGGGCCGGCGCGCCGTTCAGCGTCACGTTCAGCCCGGCCGCATGCGCCGCTCTCGCACAGGCGGCGACAGTGGCGAGTGGCGTTTCCAGCTGCAGCAGCAGATGGCTGTAGCGGCTCAGCGGCGGCAGATGATCCGCGCGCAGGCCGGCATTGGCGCCGGGAGCGACGGTGATGGCGTTCTCGGCGTCGTCGGACACGCAGATGAAGGCCGTGCCCGTGGCCAGGCCGTCAAGGCGGACGATGTGGGGTGTCACGCCGGCCGCGCGCAGCGAGGCTTCGAGTTCGGCGGCGTAGGCGTCCTGGCCGAGGGCGACAAGCATGTCCGTCGCCACGCCACCGGCGCGTGCACAGGCCACAGCCTGGTTGGCGCCCTTGCCGCCGGGGAAGGTCTGAAAGCCGCGGCCCAGCACGGTCTCGCCGGGCACGGGAATGCGCGGCGCGCGCACGACGAAGTCGAGATTGGCCGAGCCGGCGACCAGGATGGCGGGAGGGGTCATCGCTCGAGGGCCTGGTAGACGAGGTTGTGGAAGGCGGCGGTCGGCCGCGGTGGATCGGCCGGCAGGCCGCGCGGCAGATGCTGCATCAGCAGCAGGGCGACCAGGCGCTCGCGCGGGTCGACGGTGAAATAGGTCGTCGCGGCACCGGGCCAGCCAAAGGCGCCTTCGGAGCCGAGCCGGCCGCGGCGGGCGACGTCCACCACCGTGGATACGCCCAGGCCGAAGCCCTCGCCGGGGCCGAGGTCGTTGCCAACGTCCAGGTGACCGACCTGGTTCATGCGCAGCAGTGCCACGGTTCTGGGCGACAGCAGCTGTTGGCCACGCCACCAACCCTCGTCGAGCAGCATCTGCGCGAAGCGCAGGTAGTCGGCCGCCGTTGAATAGAGGCCGCCAGCACCACTGTCGTAGCCGCGCAGCGCGATGCCCGGCGCCTCGGCCGAGCGCGCGTTGGCGAGCAAGCGGCGGCCGTCGTCGGCGACGCTGGTGATGTCGGCAATACGGTGGCGCTGCGCGGCGGGCACCGTGAAGCCGGTATCACCCATGCCCAGGGGCTCGAAGATGCGTTCACGAAGGAACCGCGCAAACGACCGGCCGGAGAGGACTTCGACGACACGGCACAGCACATCGGTGTTGATGCCGTCGTAGCGAAAGCGGCTGCCGGGTTCAACCGCGAGCGGCACGGCGGCCACGCGGCGCGCAAACGTCGCCAGGTCGGCCGCAGCTTGTGGGTCAACCTCCGCGCCCGCCGTGTCAAAGCCCGACGTGTGCGTCAGCAGTTGGCGCAGCGTGACCGGCCGGCGTGGCTTGGCGCCGTCGCGCAGGCGCTGGCCGGCGAACTCGGGCAAATGGCGCTCGACGGGGTCGTCCAGCGCCAGCGCGCCCTCTTCCATCAACATCAGCACGGCCACCGACGCGATCGGCTTTGTCATGGAGTAGATGCGGAAGATCGCGTCCAGCGGCATGGGCTCGCGGCGCGGGAGGTCCCGGTGGCCGTGGGCACGGTGATGCAACGCGCAGCCATCGCGCGCCAGCAGCACGACGGCGCCGAGGTGGCCGGGGCCGTGCGGGCCGGGCCGCGTGTCGGCGTCCAAAAAGGCATCCAGCCGCCGCAGGCGCTCGACCGAGAAGCCGGCCGAGGCCGGGGTGCAGTTTGGCAGCCCCGGGTCGGCCCGTACCGGACATGCAGCAGCGGCGGCGCCGGCCAGCACCAGGCGGCGGGTGGGGCCGGGTCTGACGTGCAGGGTCAGAAGGTCACCGTGTGCGTCACGGACACGACGCGGCCGCGGCCGGACGTGAAATTGCGGAAGCCCACTACCTGCGACCAGCTCAGCACATAGAACTTGTTGGTCAGGTTCTCGATGCCCAGCGAGCTTTTGCCGCCATGGCCCCAGTCCCAGTTGGCGCTGAAGTCGAACAGCGTGTAGCCCTTGGTGTGTTCCTCGGCGCTGGTGCCGACGTTGAGGTCGCGCGAGCTCAGCTTGGTGGCGCCCAGCGTCACATCGGCCTGGGGCAGGAAGTGCCAGCTGGCCGAGGCGCCGAGCTTGTCGGGGTTGATGTCAAGCACGCCCATCTGCTTGGTCAGCGGGCCGCCGGCCGTGAACCAGGTCTTGCCGGACGTGTGCGAGTAAAGGGCCGTGAACTTGAGGTCGCGCGTGGCGCGCAACTCGCCGGTCAGCTCGTAGCCGCTGATGTTGACGGGCTGGCGGGCGAGCAGGAAGTCGTTGGTGACGGGGTCGATGGACAGCGACTGGCCGAAGTCGGACTTGCTCTTGTAGTAGGAGCCGCCGAAGGAGCCCATGGCGCCGCGCCAGTTGAAGCCGACCTCGTTGTTCTTCACGATGACGGCCTGCAGATCGAGGATGCCCGCGACGGACTGGCCGGGGTAGCTGATATTGCGCAGCGGGATGCCGACATTGGGCAGCGTGAAGCCCTTGCCGCTGGAGACGAAGGCCGACCAGCCGCCGCCGATCTTCCAGACCGCGCCAAGATTGGGCAGGTTGGCCTTGTAGTTCAGCTTGCCACCCTTGACGTCCACGCGGTTGCGGAAATAGGTCGTCTTGTAATCGGCCACCTCCAGCTCGCCGTCCTCGCGGCGGAAACCGCCGGAGAGCGTGACGGGGCCGATGTCGTAGGAGGCCTGGAACCATGGCGCGACGCTGCTGTAGTTCATCGGCGGCACCCACAGGCGATCGGTCAGCGCCAGCCACTGCCTGGCGGTATCGTGCGTCAGGTCGACGCCCCCGCGCACCTCCAGCCCTTCGACGCCGAAGACATCGCCATGGCTGTAGGCATTGCGCAGGCCGTATTTGCGTGTGCGCACCTCGGACTGGTCCACCAGCGTGCCCAGCGGCGCGATCAGCGGGTCCTGGCGGTCAGCGCCGTTCTCGGCCGGGTAGCGCATCTTCTGGTCGGCGTAGTAGGCGTCCAGCGACAGTGAGCCGCCCCACAGGTCGTTGTGCTTGTAGGAAAGCGTGCTCTGCGCAAAGTCGTTGATCTCGCTGAGGGTGCCGAACAGGCCGGGCCGCTCGGAGGTGTTGGTGGAGCCTGCTGTGCGGTCGCCGTCGACGAGGTGGTAGTTGCCCTTGCCCTCGATCTTGAACTTGGACAGCGAGGCCTGGATGCGCTGCTCGCGGTTGGCGCCGAAGTTGAAGCCGGCCTTGGCGTAAACGTTGTTGGCCGTCGAGTCGGCGACCGAACCGCTGGTGTTCAGGCCGATGCGCCGGCCGTGGCCGTCGTAGGTCATGCCGCGGTCGATGCGCGAGACGGCGCCGATGAGGTCCCAGTCCTCAGCCTTGAAGGCGTAGTTGGCGCCAAGCTTCCAGCCGGCGCTGTCGTCCTCGAAGGCCGTCGTGTAGCGCGCCGTCAGCGTGACCTCGCTGCCCATCTTGGTGGGCGACTTGGACAGGTAGTTGATGATGCCGCCCGCCGCGCCGATGCCTTCGGACGCCGACGGGCCGTTGATGACCTCGATGCGGCCGACCAAGCCCATGTCGGTGAAGCTGGCATTGCGCGTGCCTTCGCGCAGCGGCGAGCCCTGGGGCACGCCGTCGAACAGGCGCAGCGCGATGCGGCCGCGCAGGTTCTCGCCGGTGTTGCTCATGGCCTGAGATGACTCCGCATAGCCCGGCACCGTGCGCGACAGCACGGCCGTCATGTCGTCGGTCATGTTCAGCGTGTGGGCGATCTCTTCCTTGGTGATCAGCGTGACGGCACCCGGGATCTTGTCGACGGCCTTGGGCACGCGCGTGCCGGTGACGATGACGCGCTGGAGCTCGCTGCCGTCCGCGTTGGTGTCGGCATCGGCAGCGGCCTGCTGGGCCTGGGCGCCCGCCGCGGCCAGCGTAGCCACAACGGCCAACGCAATGGCGTGGTGGGGAGAAGTCGGGGTGTGGCCCTGGCCGGCCGGTGCTTGTCTCGTCATCTTTGTGCTTTCCATCGATCTGTGGGCGCGCCTTGAAGCACTGACGCCGGTGGGCGTGGCGTGGCGGGCGCTGTGGCCGCAGTCTCAGCCAGTGCGTGACAAGCTCACACCCTCGCCGCCTATGTTCAAGCCCAAGAATTTGTTGTGTGCCGATGCCGCCGGCTCAGGCCAGGCCGGACACCGCACGCGCTTCGCGCAGAAAGGCCGTGACGAGGCGGTGCCGCACCGTCGCGCGTGACCACACGACGCCGATGCGGCGCGGCTCGCTGGGCAGGGGCAGCGGCAGGCAGACGACGTCCAGCCCCTCCGGCCAGGGCCGCAGCCAGTCCGGCACCAGCGACACACCCAGGCCCCGGTCCACCATGACGGCGATGGCGTTGAGCGCATTCAGCTCGAAACGCTCCTGCGGCACGATGCCGGCGCGCTGCAGGTATTGGTCGGCGACGCGGCCGCCCCACTGCGTGCGGTCGTAGCGCACCAAGGGCTCGCTCGCCAGCAGCTCGTGCGGGTCGCGGCCGGCCCATTTGCGGGGCGCCAGCACGACGAGCTGCTCCTCGCGCAGCAGCTCCCAGCCGCAGGTCTTGGGCAGCGGAAAAGGCGCCTCCAGCACGACGGCCGCGTCCAGGTCGCCGGCCTCGACGGCGCGGTAGAGCTCGGGTGAATAGCCGGGCCGGATGAAGACCTTGAGCCTGGGATGCAACTCGACGAGACGGGCCAGGATGTCGGGCACCAGGCCGGTCAGCGCATTGGTGCCGGCGCCCAGGCGCAGCTCGCCGGCCGGCGTTTCATCGGTGGCGATGGTGCTCAGGTCGGCCACGCCGCGCAGCAGCTCGCGGGTGCGCTCGAGGATGCGCGAGCCCGGCTCGGTGACGTGCACCGAGCGGCCGGCGCGGGCGATCAGCGGCGCGCCGATTTCGCGCTCCAGCGTGCGGATCTGCTGAGCCACCGCCGCCGGCGTGATGTTGAGCACACGCGCGGCGGCAGCCATCGAGCCGTGGTCGACGACGGCCACGAAGGTGTGCAGGAACTGGGTCTCCAACGTGCTTGTCCTGACGCAGCTCTGGGCGGCTGCCTGTGGCTGGGAGGTTACTCCACGGCGTCCTGGCGGTAGATCGTCAGGCCACGCAGCGAGCGCGTCGGCACCGGGAAGAACAGGCTGGCCAGATAGCCCACGACGATGCAAAGCATGATGGACATGCCGAGATACAGGTAGGGATGCAGCAGCTTGAAATACCAGGCCACCGTCGTCAGCACGATGGCCGCCGCAACACCGATGGCCACGCCCGGCGAGTTGGCACGGCGCGTGAACATGCCCAGCGTGTAGGCCCCCGCGAAGCCGCCGCCGAGCAGGCCGGCCAGCTCGATGGAGACGTCGAACAGCGAGTGGATGTCGTAGCGCGACAGCAGCAGCGCGAAGGCGATGCCCAGCAGGCCGGCGGCCACCGTCATCCATTCCGCGAAGCGCACGCTGCGCGCTGGATCAGGCGCCTTGACGAGCTTCTCGTAGAAGTCCACCGAGGCCAGCGTCGACACGCTGTTGATGATGCTGGACAGCGTCGCCATCGCCGCGGCAAAGATGCCGGCAATGATCAGCCCGGTCAGGCCCGTGGGGAGTTCGGCGGCGATGAAGAGCGGGAAGGTCGCGTCGATGCTGAGCAAGGGGTTCATGCGCTCGGGGTGCGCCTTGTAGAAAACGAACAGCGCCGTGCCGATGGTGTAGAAGACGATGCCGCCGGGGATCATGATGGCCGCGAAGGCCCAGATCGAGCGGCCGGCCTCCTTGGCATTGGCGGTAGACAGCGTGCGCTGCATCAGCACCTGGTCCTTGGGGAAGGTCAGCACGACGTCGAAGAGGACGAGGAAGAGGAAGCCCCAGACCGTGGCCTTGCTGAGGTCGAAGCTGAAGTCGAACACACGGGTCTTGTTTTCGGCCGCGGCAGTGCGCATGAACTCGGCCATGCCGCCGTCCAGCGACCAGACGATGAAGCCGATGGCGAACAGCGCGCCGCCCATCTTGACGACGAGCTGCACCACGTCGGTCCAGACCACCGCCTTCATGCCGCCGAGCGCCGTGTAGCAGATGGTGAACAGCCCCATCATCAGGATGCTCCACGTCACCGGCACGCCGGTGATGGTGGCGATGGCCAGCGAAGGCAGATAGAGGATGACGCTCATGCGGCTGCCGAGCTGGGTCAGCATGAACAGGCCGCTGGCCAGCATGCGGATGGCGGGGTGGAAGCGCGTCTCCAGGTAGGAGAACACGCTCATCAGGTCGAGCCGGCGCAGCAGCGGCACGATCCACACGGCGACGAACATCAGGCCGAGCACGGCGATGAGGTTGTTCGTCATGTACTGCCAGTTGGTCTCGAAGGCCTTGGCGGGGATGGCGATGTAGCTGATGGAGCTGGTGTTCGCCGCGTAGAGGCTGACACCCGCGGCCCAGAACGGGATCTTGCGACCACCGACGAAGAACTCCGTCGTCGACTGGCGTTTCTCGCGCAGATAGAAGTACAGGCCCATGCCCAGCATGGCGGCGAGGTAGACGACGATGACGATCCAGTCCAGCGGCTTGAGCAGCAGCTTGCCGGATTCGACCTCCAAAGTCGCCACCTTGCCAGCGCCGTCCAGCCAGAGCCAGCCGTCCCGCCAGGGCAGGGCCTGGGTGATGCCGCTCAAGGAGCTGTCCGGCTGCTCGGCCCAGGACTGGGTGATGGTCTGCCAGCTCATCAGCCGCGGTGCGCCGCCGGCTGTGGGCTCGACGATGAAGAGGCCATGGGCCTGGCCGCTGGCGCGTGCCCAGGGCCCGACCAGGCGACCCGGCAACGTGCCCCGCGCTTCCCAGCCGGCCTCGGCCGTCCAGCGCCACAGCTGATCAGGCGCGCCTTCCTCCACGACAAAGACGGCACGCGTCTGCGCGAGCACCGCGCGCGGCTTGGCGGCGCCGGGCCGGCCAGCGTGAACGAGCCAGCTCGCATCTGCAGTCTGCAGCGGCAGCTCCAGCAGCACGGCACGGCCTTTGTCGTCCAGGCCGGCGAGCCAGAGTTGCTCGCCTGACAGCGCCGCGCGAGCCTCTCGCAAAGGTGCAGGCAGTGCTGGCAGCGTTTGCAGGGCAAGGCGGCCTTGCTGCAGGGTCAGTCGGGCGACGGCCCTTGTCACGCCTTCGGCCCCCAGCAGCAGCACGGACTGACCGGCCGCCGTCGCCGCGCCCAGCACCGGCTGCGACCAGACCTGCCGCTGCCAAGCCGTGGCATCCACATCGAGCAGCCAGGCGGCATCACCGCTAAAGGCCACGGCACGGCCATCGACGGCTGCCAGCGCCTGGGCGGGCGCAGGCAGGGCCGGCAGCGCCGCACGGCGCAGGTTGACGAGGCTGTCAGCACGCGCTCCGCAAGCCAGCAGGGCGAACAGCAGCAGCACGAAGAACGGCCGGCCCCAAGCCAGGATGCGCTCGGTCAAGGGGTCACCCCGCGGGAAGCTTGCAGCAGATGACGCGCACGCTGGACAAAAGGAGCATCGATCATGCGGCCATCCAGCACGACGACGCCACGACCCTCGGCCGCGGCCTGGCCGGCCGCGGCGACGACGCGTTCGGCCCAAGCCAGCTCATCGGCGCTGGCACTGAAGACCTCGTTGGCCAGCGCGACCTGGCGCGGATGGACGCAGCTCTTGCCGGCAAAGCCCAGGCGCCGCGCCATCTGAGCCTCGGCGCGAAAGCCGTCGAGGTCGGCGATGTCCGGGTAGGCGCCGTCATAGGCCGGCACGCCGACAGCGGCCGCCGCCATGCGCAGCGCGTGCAGCGTGGCATGCACATTGGCGCCGTCGTGACGGGCGATGCCCAGGGGCTCGTAGAGATCGGCCAGGCCGAGTTGCAGGCCGGTGACGCGTGGATGGGCGGCGCCGATGTCGGCGGCACGCGCCAGAGCGGTGGCGCTTTCGATGTTGACGAGCAGGCCGACCGGCGTCGCCCGGTTCGCGGCAGCCTCCAGGTCGCCGAGCAGCTTGGCGGCGTGCAGCACGTCGGCGGCCGACTCGGCCTTGGGCAGGTTGATCCAGTCCAGGCCCGGCTGCATCAACGCACGCAGGTCGTCCTCGAACCAGGGCGTGCCCGGCGCATTGACGCGCACGATGACGAGGGGCCGTTGCCGCAGGGCGGCGGCGCGCGCCAGGGCTGCGGCAACGTCGGCGCGCGCACGCTGCTTGGCCTCGGGCAGCACGGCATCTTCCAGGTCGAAGGAGAGGGCATCGGCGGCGCCGCCCAAGGCCTTGTCGAACAGCTCCGGACGCGCGCCGGGCACGAAGAGCTTGCTGCGAAAGCCGCGCAGGGTAGCGGCGGGAGGCGGGCTGAACATGGCCGGCAGTGTGGGCTAACAGACCCCCAACCAAACCTGCTGTCCGGCATCTTCAAACGATAGTTTTGCTTGCGCCCGGCGGCGGCGCGGCGGCGGCGAGCTGGGTCGCCAGCCACCGCTCGAAATGCGACGGCGACCCCTCGGCGGGCGCCAGCAGCCAGTAGCTCTCGGGGCCCTGAACCACCGCGACAAAGGGCGCAAGCAGTTCGCCGCGCGCGCACAGATCACCGAACAGCACGGGCGACAGCAGCGCCACGCCCAGCCCCTGCACGGCGGCCCGCGCCTCCAGCTCGTAGTTCGGAAAGCGCGTCGCGACGAAGTTCGGTCGCGCACCAGGCCGGCCTGCCGCCTGGAACCAGGCGGGCCAGCGCGGCCGCGACGTTCCTGAATTTCCGGAGGAGCCCACGGTCCGGCCTAAACCGCTCGCCGCCCTCGCCCGCACATCAACTGCTTTCACCGCGTCATCGACGTCGCGACCGGCGCGTCCTCCGATACCGTGAGTTGGCGCATCTGTGCAGCTCGTAGACACCATCTGGGCCACTCAGAAGCAGATCTCCACCGACGGAGAGAACCCCTGTCTTGAGGATGCGAAGTCAATGGACGACTGGCATAAAGCGGCCTGCGCGATCAAATGGCAACCTTTCGGCGAGCGGCTAGCCACGCGCAACGCATCGCCTGTTGGATCGAACCGCACTTCTCTCTCAGACGAGGATCCATCTTGAAAGCAACGTCGGCAATCGCCCTGCGCCCTCCGTTTCTCGCACTGGCCCTGGTGCTGGCAGCAATGTCGTCACCGACCGTTGCGCAGTCGCATTTCACCGCAGTGAGGGCACAGATTGACCTGGATGAGGTTCCTGTCGTCAAGGTCATCGAGACCTGGAAGGACCCCTTCTTTGCGGAGGTAGGCGGATTGCCAGGCATCTACGCCAAGGCCCGCGCCAGCTACGGCAATAACGGCGCGTTTGCCGCGGCTGACCACCAGCCTGTCAACCTCGGTGCGTACGCCGAATCGATCTGGTCGGACAGCTTCAACATCACGGGAGCCGTTGGGGCGGGAAGTCTTGCCATCAGCGTCGCCGTCAACGGCACGGTGGACGGCAACGGTCAACCCGGCGGGCCGGGCTCAAACGCTTTCTACCAGCTGTTCGTGAGTGACTCGCCCATCTCGTGCGATTTCGATCTAGCGTTGTGCACCGGCACGCGATTGATCGTCGCCGACGGTATTTCTGGCTCGCATCAGTTTGACGCGGAACTGCCGTTCACCTACGGCACGACGTTCTATGTCGCGAGCTATCTGGGTGCCGAGGTGCTCGGCAACGGTGTCGCAGACTTCTACCACTCGGCCCATTTCGGCGCGACGGCGGCGGGCAACGTCTCGGTCACCGGCAGCTCCGGTTTTACCTATGCCTTGGCCGCAAGCGTGCCTGAACCCACCGACGGAGCCCTTCTTCTGGCTGGGCTGACGTCGCTCGCACTTCTGCGCCGCCGTGCAACTCGTGCTCAGAGCAGATAGCGCACAAAAGGCCACGGCAGGCCGGCGGCGAAGCCGTGCCGGCAGGAGTCGGCCTGGCAGCCAGCACTGCACCAGGCTGGGCCCGGTGCAACGGCGCGACCGGCGCGTGCTTGCCACTTGAGCGAGATCGCGCCGCCGTGGGCGGGCGGCACGTGACCTGCCCTTTGTGGCACGACCCTGCTCAGACCTCCGCCGCAAGGCCCACCGTTTGCCGGCACACTGGCGTCCGACATATCAGGATCCAGATGCATCGCTTCGGTTTCACCAACACCTACGCCCGCGAACTGCCCGGCGCCGCCGTGGCCTGGAAGCCTGCCGTGGTGCCAGAGCCGCGCCTGCTGTTCGCCAACGCTGAGTTGGCCGAAGAGCTGGGCCTGCCGGCGGGCGTGTTGAGCGGCCCCGACGCTTCGGCCCTGTTTTCCGGCAATCTGCTGCCGGACGATGCCGAGCCCATCGCCCAGGTCTATGCGGGGCATCAGTTCGGCGGGTTCTCACCTCAGCTGGGCGACGGCCGCGCGCTGCTGCTCGGCGAGGTGATCGACACGGCGGGCCGGCGCCGCGACATCGCCTTGAAGGGTTCGGGCCGCACGCCCTTCTCGCGCGGCGGCGACGGCAAGGCCGCCGTCGGCCCGATGCTGCGCGAGGTGTTGATCGGCGAGGCCATGCATGCCTTGGGCATCCCCACCACACGCGCGCTTGCCGTGGTGGCGACCGGCGAGCCGGTCTACCGCGAGACGGCCTTGCCCGGCGCGGTGCTGACCCGCGTGGCCGCTAGCCACCTGCGCGTGGGCACCTTCCAGTTCTTCTCGTCCCGCGGTGACCTGGATAGTCTGCGCCGTCTGGCCGACTACACCATCGCCCGCCACGATCCCGCCCTCATCGATGCGCCCCACCGCTACCTCGGCTTGCTGCGCGCCGTCGCCGCGCGCCAGGCCCTGCTGGTGGCGCAGTGGCTGAACGTGGGCTTCATCCACGGCGTGATGAACACCGACAACATGGCGCTGTCCGGCGAGACCATCGACTACGGCCCCTGTGCCTTCATGGAGGCCTACGACCCGCAAGCGGTCTTCAGCAGCATCGACCACGCCGGCCGCTACGCCTATGGCAACCAGCCCGGCATCGCCCGCTGGAACCTGGCGCGCTTTGCCGAAACCCTGCTGCCGCTGATGGCGGGCGGCGACGACGAGCCGGCCATCGAGGCCGCCGTGGCCGAAGCGACTGCCGTCATCGACGACTTCCCCGCGATGCTGGCCGGCGAACTGCTCGGCGGCCAGCGGCAGAAACTGGGGTTGCTCGCCGCCACGCCAGCCGACGACCCCACCGATGCCGCGCTGGTGGACGACTGGCTGACGTTGCTGCACATGCAAGCAGTCGACTTCACCCTGGCCTGGCGCCATCTGGCCGCCGCGGCGGAAGGCCGACCCGAGCCGCTGCGCGACCTCTTCGCCGACCGCGCGGCGCTGGACACCTGGCTGTCACGCTGGCGCGAGCGTTGCGCCCGCGATGGTGGCGTGGACGATGCGGAGCGCGTTGCGCAGATGCGCCGCGCCAGCCCGGCGGTTATCCCGCGCAACCACCTCGTCGAGGAAGCCCTGGCTGCCGCGACCGAGGGCGATCTGCAACCCTTCAACGCGCTGCTGGGCGCGCTGCTCAACCCCTGGGATGAGGCGGCGCTGCTGACGCGTTATGCGGTGCCGGCGCCCACCGAGGTGACCGCGCGTTTTCGCACCTTTTGCGGCACCTGAACCAACCGGCCAGCTAAGAATCAGCGCGAGCTGCAGTTCCTTCCGGCACCGGATGCCCCTGTGGGCCCAACGCCTTGTGGATGGCTGTCTGCGTGTCGAAGAAGACTTGCGAGTAGTGGTCGTTGTGGCAGTACGGCCGGACGCAAAGCAGTGCGCCGTCGATTGCCAGTTCGAGGATCGCTATTTCCGGCGGCGGCTTGTCCAACACATTGCGGATCGCAGCCACGGCGGGTTGCAGCTTGTCGATGGCTTCGCCAGGGTCGGCACCGGGAGCCAGCTTGGCCTTGCAGTCCACACGGCGATGCGGCAGCACCGAATAGTTCTGGATCGCGCCGCTGAATATCGCGTTGTTGCCGATGATGGTGTAGACGGAATCCGGCGAAACAACCGTCGTTCCGAACAGGCCGATCTCCTTCACCGTGCCGGTGGCGCCACCGGCCTGGATGAAGTCCCCGACCTTGAAGGGCCGCAGCACCTGCATGAAGACGCCCGCAGCGAAGTGCGTCAGCAGGCCGCCCCATGCTGTCCCGATGGCGAGCCCCGCTCCCGCGAGCAGCGCGGCAAAGGACGTCGCCTTGACGCCAAAGATGTCCAGGACGGCCAGGATCAGCCCGATGTTCAAGACCCCACCGAGGATGGATCGGAGATAGGTCGCAAGTGTCGGGTCGACCTTCCTTCCACGCTCCAGCGCGCGGGTCGACATGCGTTGTGCGAGAGCGATCAGGCGGCGCCCAATGACCATGCGGCCACTGCGGCCAGCGCCTTGAGGCCCAGCTCCACGCCCTGCGCGCTGACGTACTGCCAGACGGCTTCAGCATTCATGGCCAATTCCGACTCTGCTCATGCCCATGGGTGGCTCAGCGGCATTTCGCGTGCCCAGCCCGCCCGGTTTCCGAGCTCAAAGCCACAGTCGGAGCCAGGGACTGTCAAGTCACATTGATCAACGGCCAGTTCGATCGAATCGCACCATGTGACGCCACAAGACCCGTCAAAAGGCACCTAGAAACGACAAAGCCCGCACTTGGCGGGCTTTGCTAAGTCCTTCACAGGACTCATTATTTCTTGGTTGCGGGGGCAGGATTTGAACCTACGACCTTTGGGTTATGAGCCCAACGAGCTACCAGACTGCTCCACCCCGCGACTGAAGCTAGCAGTATATACGAGATTCGGCCGTTGACGCAAATCTCGTGGCGGTGCCCGACGCGAACCGCGGCGGCAAGTAGCCCCCGGCCGATGAAATGACCCGCGTCAGAACGGCAGCTGCGCGCCGCGGGCTTGCAGCCGGGTGCGCAGGTGCGAGCGGGCGCGCGACACGCGGCTGCGCACGGTGCCGATGGGCACGGACAGCAGGGCGGCGGCGTCTTCGTAGCTCATGTCGTCCATGGCGACGAGCAGCAATACCTCGCGCATCTCGGGCATGAGGCCGTCCAGTTCGATCTGCAGCAAGGCCATCAACTGGTTCAGATGGCATTGCTGCTCCGGGTTGGCGTGCAGGCAGGCCGTGGCCTCCAACGCAGACTCGTCCTCAAAGCGGTAGAGCCGCGACGGCGCACGAGACAGGTGGTTGCGCACCAGGTTCATCGCGATACCGTAGAGCCAGGTCGACAACTGAGACTCGCCGCGGAAGTGCTCGTAGGTGCGCGCCGCCTCGACAAAAGCCTGCTGGGCCAGTTCCTCGGCTTCGGTGCTGTCACCGATATGGCGCAACACGAAGCGGTAGAGGCGGTCACGGTGTTCGCCGAACAGCTCCGAGAAGATGACGTTGGGGTCGGCTGCTGCGGGCTGGCGAATCTGTTGACACTGGGGCTGCATGACGGGCTCCGAGCGGATGAAGCGGCCGGAGTGGCCGCCCTGTCTGATCAGACGCCGTCGCAGCAAAGCTTGCGACAAGGCAGACCCGCCCTACCCCACATTTACGGGCATGGGTTAACCCCTGAGGCCGTGAACTACATCACGAAGTCAATGCGAAAGCTGGTTGAGCAGGGTTCGCAGCCGCGCGGCGAGCGCCTCGGCGTCGGCGGGTGGCGGCAGGGTGAAGTCCGGGGCCAAGGCTTGGTCCAAAGCTTGGCGGCGCTCAATGGCGAGACTGGCTGGATCCAGGCCCAGGCCGTCGGCGACGCGACGAAAGCGCCAGCCCAGCATGACGGCCGAGAACTCGATTTGCAAGAGATAGGACTGGGCCATCAGCAGGTCCAGGGCTGACTCCGCGCAAGCTACGGCCCGTTTGACGGTGCGCGCGGGCAGCAGGCGGCGTGATCGTTGGCCGAGGCGCCATTCGCGCTCAGCGATGGCGCTGGCCGCGGCACCGAAATGCTCGCGCAGCGCCACGACGAAGAGGCGGCCGATGTCAGCCGAAACGGCGCCCGTCGGCGTGGCGCCGCTGCGGACTTCGAGCCGCCCTTCCACCGGGCTGGCCCAAAGCAGTTGCCCGGCGGCCGCAGCGCTCACGAAGGCGCCCAGCTGGGGGGCGTCAGGCGTCGCCAGCAACTGGGCGACCGGGGCTTGGGTGGGTTTCAGAACAGGGTCCGGAGGTCGGCGAAGGGGCGCCGGCAGCAGAAGCTGCCGGCACGCCATAGGTAACCGCGACTGCGGCCGGGTTCCACAACATCGGCTACCTGACGGCTTCCACGCTGAACACCGCGGCGCCATAGTCAGCCGCGCAATTGGGGTGGCCGCAATCCGGCTGGCCCAGCAGCCAGCTCGATGCGCCCGGCGCCGTGCCGCCGACCGGCCCCTGGGCCGGCAATGTCAGGAAGCCGTAGCTCGGCTCCTTTTCGGTGGACCAGGGCGCGAAGCTGCGCGGCTCGGCAGCGACGAGGACGAAGAAGTGCTCCGGGCCCGGTGGGTCGCTGGCCTTGAGCGGCCAGCTCGCGCCGGGCAGGCGCAACGTCTCGCCAGCACCGATGTGGTTGTTCTTGGCCTTGTCGTTGGGGTAGAGCTGGACGAGGCTGCCGTCAGGGCCGGCCAGCAGCACATAGACATAGCCCTCGCGAGAAGCGCTGACGCTGAAGCGCAGCTCGTCGTGGTCGATGCGCAGGCTGGTGCGCTCCGCCTGCGCTAGCACGTCGAAGCCGTCGCTGTGCCGCGCCACGAGGGACCGGAACTGGCTGGGCAGGTCGCGCGCGACGGGTTCGGCCTGCGCAGTCGCAGGAGCCGGTGCGACTGCGGGGACCGCCGCCGGCGCCGCGGCAGCCGGCTCGGCCGGCGCTGCAGGCCGCGTCGCGAACCAGGCCGCCGCGCTGGCAGCCACCAGGCCGGCCAAGCCCAGGCCAAGCCACAGCGGCCCGCGGCTGACGGGCTTGACGGCGGCGGGAGTCGGCGCCGCGGCAGCAGGCGCCTGGATCAGCGTGGCCATCTGGCCCGGCTTGGGCGCGTAGTGACCGACCAGGCCCAGATCCTCGCGGAACTCGGCCATGGACTGGGTGCGCTGGTCGGGCAACACCTGCAAGGCGCGGTCCACGGCCTTGACGAGCCGCTCGCTGTAGCGGCCCTTTGTGACTTCACCCTGCTGGGCCAGCGGCACGTAGTCGTCCTTGACGATGCGGCCGACGCTGGGTGGTGGCGTGCGGCCGGTGATGGCGCAGTAGACGACGGCGGCCAGCGCGTAGACGTCGGTCCAGGGCCCCTGCTTCATGCTGGGCACCTCGGCGTACTGCTCGATGGGCGCATAGCCGGGCTTGAGGATGACGGTCAGCGCCTGCGTCATGTCGCCGATGACGCGGCGCGCGGCACCGAAGTCCAGCAGCAGCGGGCGGCCGCTGCCGGCCACCAGGATGATGTTGTCGGGCGCGATGTCACGGTGATAGCAATGCTCGCCGTGCAGCACCAGCAGGGCCTCGGTCAGCGAGGCCAGCATGTCCATCAGCCAGGCTTCACGGGGCGGCTCGGGCATTTCCTTGAGCGTCTCCTTCAGCGTCTTGCCTTCGACGAAGGGCATGACCATGAAGGCGGTGCCGTTGGCCTCCCAGAACCGGTAGACCTTGACGAGGGACGGGTGGTCGAACTGCGCCAGCAGCTTCGCCTCGTTGATGAAGCTCTTCAGGCCGGCCTCGAAGGTATCGCGGTGGCGTTCCGAGCGCACCCGCACCTGGGAGCTGTCGCCGCGCAAGGCCAGGGCGGCGGGCATGTATTCCTTGAGCGCCACCGTGCGCTCCAGCGCGTGGTCGCGGGCCAGGTAGACGATGCCGAAGCCGCCCTCGCCGAGCACGCGGATGACCTCGAACTCGCCCTGGCGGCTGCCGACGGGCAAGGCGTTGCCGCCGTCCAGCCGGTCGAGGCTCGCAGGTGGTGCCCCGGGCGCAGCCGGGCCGCCTGCCTTCACGGCGGGCACGGCTTCGTCAGGAACAGGCGCGGTGGCGGCGCTGGGCCGGATGATGGTCGCGTCGTTGTCTTCCGGGTCGCTGGAGGAGTTCATCGTGCAGGCGGGACGTCCAACCTGCTGAGTGACGGCACGCGCCATTCCGTTCCCCATGTCGACAGACAGATCTGCCGCAGGGAACTAAGCGGCGGCGCCAGTTACTTACCGCCCGAACTCCTGCCTGCCCTGTTCGGCAAGCTCACTCGGACCACCATGGACAGCAATCCCTTCGACCCGTCGCCCGACACCGCACCGTCGCTCAGCAGCGACCCCGCGCTGGCGCCGTGGCTGCAGCCCGTGTCCGAGGATGAGGTCTGCGGCCCCGACCTGGAATACGACAACGACTTCCTGGCCTTGACCCAGGCGGCTGCGGGCAAACCCGAAACCCAGTTCGCGTCCGCCGAGCCGCCCGACTGGCGCACCGTGCGCAGCCTGGCCGAGGACATCAACGCCCGCACCCGCGACCTGCGCGTGGCCAACCTGCTGCTGCGCGCCCGGCTGCGCCTGGAAGGCTTCGCGACGCTGGCCCCGGGCCTGCGCCTGTTCGAGGAGTTGCTGACGCGCTGGTGGGACGAACTCCACCCTCGCCCCGAGGATGGCGACGCGTTTGCGCGGGTCAATGTCCTCAATGAGCTGGCCAGCCTGGACACCACACTGGGCGACGTCCGTGCCAGCCTGGTGCTGAACGACCGCGGCATCGGCCAGATCAGCGTGCGTGACATCGAGATCGCCATGGGCGACCTGGCGGCGCGCGACGACGAATCGACCCCCTCGCGTGGTCAGATCGAGAACATGCTGGCCGACGCCGTGGCCGGCTACCCGGTGCTCGCCACCCAGGCGCCCGCCGCCGTCGCGGCGCTGGATTCGCTGGTGGCCTGCCTGTCCGTGCGCCTCAACTATGGCGACGTGCCCGACTTCTCGGCGCTGCGCGCGATGCTGGACGCCGTCATCGCCGTCTCGCCGCGCCCGGTCAGCATCGACGCTTCGGCGGACGACCTCGCCGGCATGCTCAACGACCTGGGCATCGCCCAGGGCCAGGACGGCGGTGGCGACTCGCCCGCGCCTGCCCGCCGCGGCCGCAGCGGCGGCGGTGGCGGTCTGGGGGCGATCGAGAGCCGCGCCGACGCCGTGCGCGCCATCGACCTGGTCTGCGCCTACCTTGAGAAGAACGAACCCACCAACCCTGCGGCCGACCTGCTGCGCCGTGCGCAACGTCTCATCGACCGCAACTTCCTGCAGCTGGTACGAGAGTTTGCCCCCGAGGCAGTGAGCGAGGTGGCTCGTATGCTGGGTGTGGACCCTGAAAGCCTGCAGTAGTCGCAAGGAACGCCGCGATGTCGTCTTCATCAAAGCCCCTCCTGCAGTCCGTCGTGGCGCACCGCCTTTTGAATCCCTGAATCCCATCCGCAAGGAGCAATGACATGAGCAAGAGCAGCCAGAAATTCATCGCCCGCAACCGGGCCCCGCGGGTGCAGATCGAGTATGACGTCGAGCTCTACGGCGCCGAGAAGAAGGTGCAGCTGCCCTTCGTGATGGGTGTGATGGCCGACCTGTCCGGCAAGCCCGAGGACCCGCTGCCGCCGGTGGCCGACCGCAAGTTCCTCGAGATCGATGTCGACAACTTCGACTCGCGCATGAAGTCCATGAAGCCGCGCGTCGCCTTCCAGGTCGAGAACACGCTGACCGGCGAGGGCAACCTGCCGGTGGACATCACCTTCGAGAGCATGGACGACTTCTCGCCCGCCGCCGTGGCGCGCAAGGTCGACGGCCTGAACAAGCTGCTCGAGGCCCGCCAGCAACTGTCCAACCTGATCACCTACATGGACGGCAAGAGTGGCGCCGGCGACCTGATCGCCAAGGTGCTGGCCGACCCGACGCTGCTGAAGACGCTGACCGACGCACCCAAGTCCGAGTAAGCCCAGCTCATAGAACCGACCGGAGTTTCCAACATGACCCAAGCGGAACAGTCAGCATCGGCCCTGGCGGGCGTGACCTTCGAAGGCAATGACTTCGCGGCACTGCTGAACAAGGAATTCAAGCCCAAGACCGAGGAGGCGCGCGGCGCCGTGGCGCAGGCCGTGCAGACGCTGGCCCAGCAGGCGCTGAGCAACACCACGCTGCTCAGCGACGACGCCGTCAAGACCATCGAGGCCATGATCGCGGCCATCGACAGCAAGCTCACCGAGCAGATCAACAAGATCATGCACCACGAGGACTTCCAGAAGCTGGAATCCGCCTGGCGCGGCCTGCACTACCTCGTCAACAACACCGAGACCGACGAGCAGCTCAAGATCCGCGTCATGAATGTCTCCAAGACCGATCTTGGCAAGACGCTCAAGCGCTTCAAGGGCACCGCCTGGGACCAGTCGCCGCTGTTCAAGCGCCTGTATGAAGAGGAATACGGCCAATTCGGCGGCGAGCCCTATGGCTGCCTGGTGGGCGACTACCATTTCGACCACACACCGCCCGACGTCGAGCTGCTCGGGGAACTGTCCAAGATCGCTGCCGCCGCCCACGCGCCGCTGGTGACCGGCGCCGCGCCCAGCGTCATGCAAATGGAAAGCTGGCAGGAACTCGCCAACCCGCGGGACCTGACCAAGATCTTCACGACGCCCGAGTACGCCGCCTGGCGGTCCCTGCGCGAGTCCGACGACGCCCGCTACCTGGCCTTGTGCATGCCGCGCTTCCTGTCGCGCGTGCCTTATGGCGCCAAGACCAGCCCGGTCGACGAGTTCGCCTTCGAGGAAGACACCGAGGGCGCTGACCACAGCAAGTACACCTGGTCCAACGCCGCCTACGCGATGGCCGTGAACATCAACAGCTCGTTCAAGCAGTACGGCTGGTGCTCGCGCATCCGCGGCATCGAATCCGGCGGCGCGGTGACCGGCCTGCCCACCCACACCTTCCCGACCGACGACGGCGGCGTGGACATGAAGTGCCCGACCGAGATCGCCATCTCGGACCGTCGCGAGGCCGAGCTGAGCAAGAACGGCTTCCTGTCGATGGTGCACCGCAAGAACAGCGACTTCGCGGCCTTCATCAGCGGCCAGTCGCTGCAAAAGCCCGCCGAGTACGACGATGCCGACGCGACCGCTAATGCGGCACTCGCGGCCCGCCTGCCCTATCTGTTCGCCTGCAACCGCTTCGCCCACTACCTGAAGTGCATCGTGCGCGACAAGGTCGGCTCCTTCAAGTCGCGCGACGCGATGGAAGACTGGCTGAACAGCTGGATCCTGAACTACGTCGACGGTGACCCGATGAACTCGTCGGAAGAGACCAAGGCCAGCCGCCCGCTCGCGGCCGCCCAGGTCGAGGTTTCGGAAGTGGAAGGCGCACCGGGCTACTACCAGTCCAAGTTCTACCTGAAGCCGCATTACCAGCTCGAAGGCCTGACCGTGTCCCTGCGCCTGGTCTCGAAGCTGCCGTCCGAAAAGTCGGCCTGAACATTCGGTGAACTCGCCCGGCGCGGGAGCAGGACGGGTCATCTCACATCACCACCACACCCGCGCTTTGAACCTCTAAAGGAGATATCAACATGGCAGTCAATGCATTCCTCACCTTCTTCGACAAGGCCGATGGCGAGTCCATCCAGAAGGGCAAGGAGAAGTGGATCGAGATCCAGGGCTGGGACTGGGAAGTCGAGGCTGAGACCAGCTGGACCAAGGGCGGCGGCGCATCCGTCGGCAAGCCCAACCCCGGCAAGATGAACTGGGAACACTACTTCGACACCTCGTCGACCGTGATCCTGGGCTATATCTGCACCGGCAAGGCCTTCCCCAAGGTCGAGCTGCAGATGATGAAGACCACGGGCAGCGCCACGCCCGAGACCTACTTCACGATGACGATGGAAGGTTGCTTCATCACCAAGGTCAACCAGAGCGGCACCGAGGAAGGCAACGTCACGCAGAAGGTCGAAATGGTCTTCAAGACCGTCAAGATCGAATACAAGCCGCAGGACAACAAGACCGGCAAGCTCGGCGCGCCCAAGACGTACAACTGGGACATTCCGGCTGGTACGGCTTCGCCGTCGGCATAAACAGGTTCGCCCCCTACCGGCTGCGCCGGCCCCCATCCGGGGGCGCCGCTGGCGGCCCGGCAAAGCCGGTTCCGCGGCGGCCGCTGGGTCGGGCACTACTTGCCTGAAGCTCATTCGCTCTCGTCGCCGCAGTCTTATTCCTCTGACCGTTCATGAGTCGTTCGAACATCTTCATGCAACTCATCACCGGCGCCGGGCCGGTGGTGGGCGAGGGCCTGCTCGAAGGCTGGGAAGGCTCGATCGAGCTGCTGGAGTTCGGCTGGGGCATGCAGGCCCTCAAGGACCCCAAGAGCAAAGCCAGCGGCCTGGCCGCAGCGGCAGCCGCCGCTGCAGCCTCGATGGCGGGGCTGGGTACGCCCGTCACCATCAAGATGCAACCGCTGACCTTCAAGAAGCGGTTTGACGTTGGCTCCTCGCAGATGCATTTCTGCCTGGACAACCACCTGCCCGTGCTCAGTGCGTCCATCACCGTGCTGCACATCAAGCAGCAGGGCCGCGCCATCCATCAACCTGGCTTCACCGTCGTCTGCACGCAAGGCTACTTTGCCGACTGTGCCCTGGAGGTGTCAGACGATGGCCTGTCCAAGGAGGTGAGGGAAAGCTGGACCCTCAACTTCAAGAACATCAAGATGATGTATCTGAAGACCCTCGGCAAGGACAACCTGCCCACGGCCCCCTTCTTCCACCCATTGGCCCTCTGATGTCCAACAACGGCGCCGACATCTTCCTGGTTCTGCTGCGCCCCACCCGCGTACCGGTCGTGGGCGAGGCAGCGTCCGAAGGCTTCCAGGGGCAGATCCTGGTGGAAACGCTCAACTGGAAGCTGCACAACGAGGACGAGCGCAAGAGCGCCAGCAAGGCGGCAGCGGCCTTCACCCTGGCCAGCGGCAGAGCAGACAAGCAAGGCAGCAACGAGCTGCGCGCCATGCATGCGGCCAGCGACGATTACCAGAAGCGGGACAAGCGGCTGCAGGAGTCCTTCGCGAAAGCCCAGCGTGGCGGCAATTTTTCCGAGGTGGACTGGAAAGCCCACCAGGACCAGCGTGATGCCCTCGGCGCGGCTTTCAACAAGAAGCTCGAAAGCATCGCCAGGGATCCGAACGCCTTCGCGCCTCCCGACCCGCAAAAGGCCGAAAAGGCGGCCACGCTGCAAGGCGAACGGGAGAAGCAGTACGCGGACCTCGAACGCAACCGCAATTTCGAGTTCACGTTCACCAAGCGGGTCGACATCGCCAGCACGCAGATGCTGAACTCGATGAAGGCGGGCAACATCTTCCCCTCGGGCACGCTCACCATCCACAGGCGCTCGGCGACGTTTTTGGACGGTACTTCGCTGATCTTCACCATCCAGAAGATCCGCCTGCTGGAATACGAGCTGGATGTGGTCGTGAACGAGACCATGACGGAGATGATGGAGAAGTGGACCTGCGAGTTCGGCTCGCTCGCCTACATCTACAAGAACCCGCCGTCGCACTACTCGCACAGCAACACCGGCCAGGCCGTCGCCAAGACCGCGTCGCAGAACACGACGCGCGCCTTCACGATGAAGAACATCGGTTCTCCAATCTAAGCCCCCATGGCCCTGACCAATTACCGAGACGTCAGCACGTCGATGAGCGACGTGTCGGCGGGCTTTCAATTCGAGTTCTTCTGCGAGAAATGCGGTGAGAGCTCGCGTTCGGCCTTCAGGCCCTATCGCAAGGGCCAGATCACTGGATGGCTGAGCCGTTTCGCCTTCATGTTCTACGACCTGAACAAGGCCAGCCGCGCCACCGGTGCGTTTGCCGAAGCTGGTGCCAGCGGCGCCAAGGGCGAGGCCCTGGCCGAGGCGATGGCGGCCG
This sequence comes from Pelomonas sp. Root1217, assembly GCF_001425705.1. GTDB lineage: Bacteria > Pseudomonadota > Gammaproteobacteria > Burkholderiales > Burkholderiaceae_C > Pelomonas. Next base: position 51,250 of record NZ_LMDC01000003.1, read on the forward strand.
CAGCGCCGCTGTACGAGAAGTGCAGCGGTTGCCGCAAATGGGTCGGCCGCGAATGTTGGAACAGCAGCAGCAACAGCTGCCGCGATTGCGCCGCCCGTTCCGCGCTGGATGCGGGTTCGGCCAGCCAGGGCGCCGCCAGCGGGGGTGGCTCGGCCTGCCCCAACTGCCAGACGCCCAGCCAGGGCGGGCGCTTCTGCCACGAATGCGGCTTCGACATGGCCAGCACGCACAAGAGCTGCCCGGCCTGCGGCATCACCCTCTCGCGGCAAGCCCGCTTCTGCACGGACTGCGGCCATGGCTTCTGAAATGAACTGGCGCCCCTCGTCCGGTCTCGCCCCGCTGAACGCGGACGTGCCCAGCCGGTCCCCCGTGGGGACGCCGGCGCTTGCGGCATCGAACCGCAAGCGTCGTCAGGCGGGCCGGCTCGGGAGCGGCCCAGCGCTCGGCCCGAACACGCTTTCATGCGCAGCGGGTGGCGCAGCGCTGTGGAGATGACATGACCCCCCAACAAGCTGCCGAAGAAGCCGTTCGCGCCGGCGACCCGCGCACCGCACTCGCCAAGCTGACCGAGGCCGTGCGCGCCAAGCCGGCCGACCCCAAGCTGCGCACCTTCATGTCCCAGCTGCTCAGCGTGCTCGGCCAGTGGGAACGCGCCCACACCCAGCTCAATGTCGTCGCCGACATGGACAAGCTGGCCATCCCGATGCGCGAGACCGTCGGCCACGCCATCCGCTGCGAGCTGCTGCGCGCCCAGGTGTTTTCCGGCAAGCGCACGCCGGTTGTCTTCGGCCAGCCCGAGGCCTGGGTGGCCCAGTTGATCGAATCTCTCAAGCAGCAGGCCGAGGGCAACCACCAGCTTGCGGCCGACCTCGCCACCAAGGCCTTCGAGGCCGCGCCAACGAGTGCGGGCAGCATCGACGGCCAGCGCTTCGAGTGGCTGGCCGACGCCGATTCGCGCCTGGGCCCGGTGCTCGAGGTCTGCCTCAACGGCCACTACACCTGGGTGCCCTTCCAGCACCTGGCCAAGATTCATTTCGACGCGCCCGAGGACCTGCGCGACTGCGTCTGGATGCCGGCGCAGCTGAGCTTCACCAACGGCGGCAACAGCGTCGCCCTGGTGCCCACGCGCTATCCCGGTTCCGAGAAGAGCGAGGATGGCCTCATCAACCTGGCGCGCAAGACCGAATGGCAAGCCCTGCCAGGCGAGGACCGCTATGCCGGCCTGGGCCAGCGCGTGCTGACCAGCGACATCGGTGACCACGACCTGATGGCCGTCAGAGAAATTCTCTTCGACGCCAGCGAGGCCACGCAGACCGAAGGCAACTGATGGCCAGCTTCGGTGCCCAGGACCGCCTCCAACCCTCGCTGCTGGACCGGCTCACCGACAACGATGCCAGCTCCAAGGTCGAGGCCCTCGAGGCCCGCGTACTGAGCCGCAAGCAGCTGCGTGAGGCCGTGCTGCGCGACCTGTCCTGGCTGTTCAACGCGGTGTGTGAAGAGCCGGACATCGGCAACCGCAACGACCCCGAACGCACGGCGCTATGGAAGAGCTTGCCGCATGCCCGCGACTCGGTGCTGAATTTCGGCATCCTGCCCCTGACCGGGCAGACCATGACCATCCACCAGTTCCCCCTCATCGAGGCCCAGGTGCGCCAGGCCATCATCCGCTTCGAGCCGCGACTGGACCCGGACACGGTGGAGGTGCGCATCGCCAACGACATGAGCACCGGCCTGCGCCCCACCAGCCTGCGCCTGACCATCAAGGGCCAGATGTGGAACCAGCCAGTGCCGCTGGAGTTGCTGCTGAGCGCGGACGTGGATGTGGACACGGGACAAGCCGCGGTCCGTGACCTGAGAGGCTGAGACACTTCGCGCCATGGACCCCCGGCTACTGCGCTACTACAACCAGGAACTGCGCTATCTCCGCGAGATGGGGGGCGAGTTCGCGCGCGAGTTCCCCAAGATCGCTGGCCGCCTGGGCATGGAAGGTCTGGAGGTTGCCGACCCCTACGTGGAGCGCCTGCTCGAAGGCACGGCTTTCCTCGCCGCCCGCGTGCAGCTCAAGCAGGACGCCGAGTTCCCCCAGCTCGCGCAGGCGCTGCTGGACATGGTCTGCCCCAACCTCGGCGCGCCCGTCCCGTCCATGCTAGTGGCCCAGCTCGAGCCGGCCCAGGACCCCAACCTGATCGCCGGCTTCACATTGCCGCGCGGCAGCGCACTGATGGGCGCAAAGACGCCGCTGGGCCCAACGCGCTGCGAGTTCCGCACCGCCCAGCCGGTCACGCTGACGCCCATCCAGGTCAGCCAGGTCGAATACTTCCTCAGCGCTACCGACATCAATTTCAGCGGCCTGCCACTGCGCGAGCGACCCAAGAGCGGCGTGCGTGTGCGTCTGGAGCTGCCCAGCGGCATGAGCTTCTCGCGGCTGCCGCTGGACAGCCTGCGCTTCTTCATGGGCGGGCTGCAGGACGTGGCGCTGAAGCTGCACGAGCTCGCCACCTGCCGCTGCGTGGGCGTGCTGGCCGGGTCTGGTGGCAAGGAGGCTGCGGCCAAGCGCCAGTTCATCCCGGCCAACCGCGTGCGCCACGTCGGCCTGGCCGATGACGAGGCCATGTTGCCGGTGACACTGCGCGGCCTGTCCGGCACGCGGCTGATGCAGGAGTACTTCGCCTTCCCGCAGCGTTTCCTGTTCATCGACGTGGCCGGCCTCAAGCCCAGCTTCGCCGCCTGCACGGGCAGCAGCTTCGAGCTGGTGCTGCTGTTCGACCGCTATGAAGCCAGCCTGGAGGGCGGCGGCGAGCCGGCCAACTTCAGCCTGAATTGCGCGCCGGCCATCAACCTCTTCGAGCGCCGCGCCGAGCGCATCACCGTCGATGACAGCGCCACCGCCTTCCAGGTCATCCCCGACCGGCTGGCCGGCGCCGACTTCGAGGTGTTCGACGTCGCCTCGGTCACCGGCTTCTCCAGCGACACCGACGAGCTGCAGTTCCTGCCGCTGTTCGACGTGCCCCACGCCGACCCGGCCGGCGCCTCCGGCTATTTCAGCCTGCTGCGCGAGCCGCGTCTGGCCAGCGACCGCGCCAAGCGCGAGGGGCCGCGCTCGGCCTATGTCGGCAGCGAGGTCTTTTTGTCCCTGGTCGACCTGCAGCGTGCGCCCTACCGGGCCGATCTGCGCCAGCTCGCCGCCAAGATCCGCTGCACCAACCGAGACCTGCCGCTCTTCATGCCCGCCGGCCGCGATCATGGTGGCCTGACGCTGGAGACCCGTGCGCCCGTCGACCATGTCGCCGTTGTGGCCGGCCCGTCGCGGCCCGGCAGCGCGGCGCGCGAAGGCGCGCTGGCCTGGCGGCTGCTGTCGCTGCTGTCGCTGAACTACCTGTCCCTTGTCGACGAGGACCCCGAGCGTGGCGCGCTGGCCCTGCGCGAACTGCTCGGCCTGTTCGGCCAAAGCTCAGGCGCCGGCCTGTTGCGGCAGATCGAGGGCGTGCGCTCCGTCACCACGCTGCCGATCGTGCGCCGCCATCCGGCCCCGGGCCCCATCGCCTTCGGCCGCGGGCTGGAGGTGCAGCTGACGGTGGACGAGCTCTCCTTCGAAGGTGGCAGCGCAACGCTGCTGGGCGCGGTGCTGCACCACTACTTCAGCCGCCATGTGTCGATGAACAGTTTTGTCCAGACGCTGCTGGTCTCGCGCACCCGCGGCGAACTCAAGCGCTGGCAGCCGTTGCCCGGCGCCAGGGCGGTGTTGTGAGCGCAAAGCCTGAGCCAGCAATCTTCGACGCGCTGGCCGCGCGCCCGGGCCGCTTCGACCTTTTCCAGGCCCTGCGCCGCATCGAGGCCGCCCACACCGACAAGCCGCGCCTGGGCGACGCGCTGCGCCCGGGCGACGAGCCGGTGCGCTTCGCCAGCGAACCGGCGCTGAACTTCGCGCCAACAGCCATCACCAAACTGGCCCTCAACGATCACGGTCCGCCACGCCTGGTGCAGCGGGTGCTTAGCCTGTTCGGTCCCAACGGAGCCCTGCCCACCCACCTGACCGAATACGCCCGTGAGCGGGCCATGCACCACGGCGACCGCACCTTCGCGGCTTTCGCCGACATGCTGCTGCATCGCTTCGGCCTGCTCTTCTACCGGGCCTGGGCGCGCGCCAATCCGGTGGTGGGCATGGATCGCAGCCGCGACGCGCCCATCGTGCGTCATGTGGGCGCTCTCATCGGCCTGGCCGAGCCGTCACTGCGCGAGCGCGACGCCCTGGGGGATTTTCCCAAGCTCTATTTCGCCGGCCGTCTGGCTCGCTCGGCGCGCGATGCCGATGGTCTGCAGAGCTGGATCGCGCTGCGCTTTCGTGTGCCCGCCCTGGTACAGCAGTTCAGCGGCCACTGGATGCCGCTGGGACCCGAAGAACGCACCCGACTCGTCAAGCACGATGGCGTGGCCCTGGGTCGCGGCGCCGTGCTGGGCCGCCAGGTCTGGGATGTGCAGCACAAGTTCCGCATCGAGATCGGCCCCCTGGGCTGGGAGGCATTCCAGGCCTTTTTGCCGTCGGGCCCGCATCTGCCGGCCCTGCAGGCCATGGTGAGGCAGTACGTCGGCCAGGAGTTTGCCTGGGACGTGCGCGTGCGCCTCAAGCCGGCGGAGGTGCCGGCCTGGCCGCTGGGCAAGCAACGCGGCGTGGGCATGCTGGGGCGCAGCGCCTGGCTCAACAGCCAGCGGCCACGCAAGCGCGCGGATCAGCTGCTGATGAACGTCGAAAGCATCTGCCGCGGGCCGTTGAAAGCCTCGCTCGCACCCAAGCACCAGATGTAGATCAGCGCAGCGGAACCGAACGGCGGCCTTGGTCACTCAGCACCGAGGAGAACTGGAAATGACTGACATCAGCCGCCAAGCCCTGTTCGGCAAGCTCAACCCGCTGGCCTACAAATCCATCGAAGGCGCCACCGTCTTCTGCAAGCTCAGGGGCAACCCTTATGTCGAGCTGGTGCACTGGATCACCCAGCTGCTGGAGAACAACGAGTCCGACGTCAGCGCCATCGTGCGCCACTACGGGCTGGACGCGGCGGCGCTGGCGCGTGACGTGACGACCGCGCTGGACCGCCTGCCGCGCGGGTCGACGGCCATCAGCGACTTCTCCGAGCACATCACCCACGCCATCCAGCAGGGCTGGGTCTATTCGACGCTGATGTACGGCGACGCTCAGGTGCGTTCGGGCCACCTGCTGCTGGCACTGCTGTCCACGCGCACGCTGCGTGAAGCGCTGTTCGGCATCTCGCGCCAGTTCGAGAAGATCAAGGCCGATGACCTGGCCGACAAGCTGCAAAGCCTGGTCGGCAAGACCGGCGAAGCCGGCCTGGGCGCCACCGACGGCAGCGCGTTGAACAGCGCGCAACCCGGCCAAGCCGAGGGCGCGATGGCTCCCGCCGCCATGGGCCGCCAGGAGGCGCTGAAGAAGTTCACCGTCGACCTGACCGAGAAGGCGCGCAAGGGCGAGATCGATCCGGTGACGGGTCGCGACGACGAGATCCGTCAGATCGTCGACATCCTGATGCGCCGCCGCCAGAACAACCCGCTGCTGACCGGCGAGGCCGGTGTCGGCAAGACGGCCGTGGTGGAAGGCTTTGCGCTGCGCCTGGCACGCGGCGACGTGCCGCCGCCCATGCAGGGCGTCACGCTGCTGACGCTGGACATCGGCCTGCTGCAGGCCGGCGCGTCCATGAAGGGAGAGTTCGAGCAGCGCCTGCGCCAGGTCATCGACGAGGTGCAGGGCAGCCCCACGCCCATCATCCTGTTCATCGACGAGATCCACACCCTCGTCGGCGCGGGTGGCGCCGCCGGCACGGGCGACGCAGCCAACCTGCTCAAGCCCGCCCTGGCGCGCGGCAACCTGCGCACCGTGGGCGCGACGACCTGGGCCGAGTACAAGAAGTACATCGAGAAGGACCCGGCCCTGACCCGCCGCTTCCAGACCGTGCAGGTCGAGGAGCCCGACGAGAAGAAGGCCATCCTGATGCTGCGCGGCGTCGCCACGGTGCTGGAGAAGCACCACAAGGTCCAGCTGCTCGACGAGGCCATCGAGGCCGCCGTCAAGCTGTCGCACCGCTACATCCCGGCCCGCCAACTGCCCGACAAGGCCGTCAGCCTGCTCGACACCGCCTGCGCCCGCGTCGCCGTCAGCCAGCACGCGATGCCGGCCGAGGTGGAGGACTGCAAGCGCCGCATCGAGTCGCTGGAGATCGAGCAGGGCATCATCGGCCGTGAGGCCCAGGTGGGCGTGCATATCGGCGACCGCGGCGTCGGCGTTGAGGAGAAGCTGGCCAACGAACGCGCGCGGCTGGCGACGCTGGAAGTGCGCTGGCAGCAGGAGAAGGACGTCGTCGCGAGGATCCTGGAGCTGCGCGCCAAGTTGCGCGGTGACGGCCAGCCGGTCGACGAGGCGGCTTCGGCCCAACCCGACCGCGACGGCCTGCTCGGCGAGATGCACGCAGCGCAAGCCCAGCTCGCCGAACTGCAGGGCGATGCGCCGCTGATCCTGCCCTCGGTGGACGCCCAGGCCGTCGCCAGCGTCGTCGCCGACTGGACCGGCATCCCCGTCGGCCGCATGGTCAAGAACGAGCTGGAAGCCGTGCTGCGCCTGGGCGCCACGCTGGGCCAGCGCGTCATCGGCCAGCAGCATGGCCTGGACATGATCGCCCGGCGCATCCAGACCTCGCGCGCCAAGCTCGACAACCCGAACAAGCCCATCGGCGTCTTCATGCTGTGCGGCACTTCGGGCGTCGGCAAGACCGAGACGGCGCTGGCGCTGGCGGAGTCGCTGTACGGCGGCGAGCAGAACGTCATCACCATCAACATGAGCGAGTACCAGGAGTCGCACACCGTCTCCACGCTCAAGGGCGCGCCTCCGGGCTACGTCGGCTACGGCGAAGGCGGCGTGCTTACCGAGGCCGTGCGCCGCCGGCCCTACAGCGTCGTGCTGCTGGACGAGGTCGAGAAGGCCCACCCCGACGTGCACGAACTCTTCTTCCAGGTCTTCGACAAGGGCTGGATGGAGGACGGCGAAGGCCGCATGATCGACTTCAAGAACACCATCATCCTGCTGACCAGCAATGTGGGTTCCGAGCTCATCATGAACATGTGCCGCGACCCTGAACTGCTGCCCGACCCCGAGTCGCTGGCCACGGCGCTGACCGAGCCGCTGCAGAAGGTTTTCCCGCCGGCGCTGCTGGGTCGCATCGTCACGATCCCCTACTACCCGCTGAGCGATGAGATGCTGGCCCGCATCGTGCGCCTGCAGCTCGGCCGCATCGTCAAGCGCGTGGCCGAGAACCATCGCATCCCCTTCGAGTACAGCGACGCGGCGGTGGAGCTCATCGTCAAGCGCTGCAACAACGCCGAATCGGGCGGCCGCATCATCGACGCCATCCTGACCAACACGGTGCTGCCCAAGGTGTCGATCGAGTACCTGTCGCGCACGGCCTCCGGCCAACCGCTGCAGAAGGTCAGCCTCGGCGTGACCGATGGCGATTTCAGCTACGCCTTTGATTGAGCCGCATGAACTCAAAAGGCAACCACAGAGTCACAGAGGCACAGAGGAATGCAGAGGCTTCTCTGTGTCTCCGTGCCTCTGTGGTTGCATTTCTGCAGACCTGCCGCGTGCGCGGAATGAAGAGCTGCCATGAGTGATGTCATGTCCATCACCACCAAGCTGGGTGGTGACAAGTTGCTGGTGCTGCGCATGGAGGGACGGGAGCAGTTGGGCGCCCTTCCCGAGTGGCAGGTCGACCTGGTCGGCAACGTCAGCCTGCTGGGCGTGCGCGAGTCCATCGACCTGCACGCGCTGCTGGGCTCGCGCGCCAACGTCAGCATCGAACATGGTGCCAAGCGTCACTTCAATGGCTTCATCACCGAAGCGCAACGCGGTGAACGCCATGGCCGCTTTGACTCCTTCCGCATCACCATGCGGCCCTGGACCTGGTTCGCCACCAAGTCGCGCAACTCCAAGGTGTTCCAGAACAAGAGCGTGAAAGACATCGTCACCGCTGTCCTCACGCCCTACAGCGCCGACTTCGCCTGGCGGCTGCAGGACGCCTCGGTCTACAAGCCGCTGGAGTACTGCGTGCAGTACCAGGAGTCGGACTTCGACTTCGTCAGCCGCCTGCTGGAGGAGTTCGGCATCTACTACTTCTTCGAGCACACCAGCACCACTCACACCATGGTGCTGATCGACTCGATGGGCAAGCACAAGGCCAAGACGGGCGACAAGACCGTCAAATGGTCCCACAAGCTCGATGCCACCAAGCCCACCCTGGTCGACTGGAAGTCGATCGAGGAGGTGCATTCGGTCAAGGCCGTCGTGCGCGACTACGACTACCTCGCGACGGCCTCCGCCATCCAGCAGGAGCACAGCGCGCTGCCCACGGCGGCGACCGCCAAGCTCGGCGATGCCGAGGTCTATGAATTCCCAGCCCGTGCGGTGCAAAACCAGGTCAAGCCCGACGCACAGCCGACCGCGGCGGCTGCCATCCGCGTCGCCAAGATGCGGCTGGAAGAGCTGCAGTCGTTGCAGCAGATCTTCACCGGCACCACCAATTGCAACGACATCACCGTGGGCGCCACCTTCGATCTCGAAGACGCCCTCAACGCGGCCGACGACGACAGCTACCTGGTCGTCGGCATGAACTTCCACGCCGAGTTTGCCGACCACGAGGCCATCGACGATCTCAGGTCCCTGCCGCGCCGCCGCGACGGCGTGATCGCCAATCTCATGTGCATCAGCACGGGCGGCAATGCCTTCCGCCCGCAGCGCCGCACGCCGCGGCCCATCATGTACGGGCCGCAGACGGCCATCGTCGTCGGCGCCTCGGGCAACGAGGTGGAGACCGACAAGCATGGCCGCATCAAGGTGCAGTTCCACTGGGACCGCCTGGGCGAGAACAACGAGAACAGCTCCTGCTTCGTGCGACTGTCCCAGCCCTGGGCGGGCAAGGGCATGGGCCTGTGGATGATCCCCCGCGTCGGGCACGAGGTTGTTGTCAGCTTCATCGGCGGCGACCCCGACCGGCCCCTCATCACGGGCTCGGTGCACAACGACATCAACACGCCCATCTATCCCCTGCCCGCCAATTCCGACATCAGCGGCTGGCGCACCCACTCGACCAAGAATGGCGCGGCCGATGCCCGCCATGAATTGCGCTTCGACGACAAGACGGGCAAGGAATATGTCTGGCTGCAGTCGCAGAAGGACTTCCGGCGCCATGTGAAGGAAGATGCCTTCGACTGGATCGAGATGAACGAGACCAAGAAGGTCAAGCTCACGCGCAAGGAGGTCGTCGGCGAGAACTGGTATGTCAACGTCGGCAAGGACGTCATGCACGACCTCGGCAAGGACCTGCACACCAAGGTCGCCGGTGACATCTTCACGACGGGTGCAGCCACCTACCAGCTCAAGCTCGAGAAGGACTTCAACGCCAAGGTCGGTGCCGACTACGGGCTTGACGTCACCGGCAAGACGGCAGTCAAGGCCGGCGGCGACATCAACCTGCAAAGCGGCGGCGCGGGCAACTTCAAGACGACGGGCAACCTCGTCGGCGAGGCCGGCGCCAAGCTGTCGCTGAAGGCCACGGCCGACCTGCTGATGCAAGCCGTCAACATCAAGGCCAAGGGCAGCGCCGAGATCGTGCTGGAGGCCGCGGCCGGCATCAAGATCGTCTGCGGCGGCTCGGTCATCACGCTGGGCCCGGCGGGCGTCACCATCGACGGGCCGCTGGTCAAGGTCAACTGCGGTGGTGGCGGCGGGTCTGCCGGCGCGGCCGAGAGCGCGGCCGCGGCCGAGCCCAAGGCGCCGGAAGACGCCATGAACCAGGAACTGCTGACGCCGGCCAAGGCCACGGACTACGACAAGCTGTTTGCCGACCCCCTGACCGTCGAGACCGCGACGCCGAACACCGCCGCCGCGGCCAATGCGAGTGCGGACGCCGCAGCCGCGGCCAAGGCAGCCGCAGATACCGCTGCTGCCGCCGCAGCCGCTGCGGCCCGTGCGGCCAAGATCCGCGCCGCCGGCCTTGCCGGCGCAGCCGCTGCCCTTGCTGCGGGAGGCGCTGCAGCGGCCGCCTTGGCCGCGGCTGCGGCCGGCGGCGGAGGGGGCGCGGAGGACAACGAGGACGACGCCAAGAACGCCGACCCAGCCACCCCACCTCCCGACGACGCCGCAGGTTCCGAGGGCGGCGGAGGGCCGGCTTGAACGCTGCCGCTCTGGCCACGGCCCAGATCCGATCAGCACTGTGGGACCGGCCGGACGGGCGCGTGCATGCCGTCGTCGACGGTGGTGTCATTCCCGGCCTGCTGGAACGGCTGCAGGCCGGGCAGTCCGTCGGTTGGGACTGCCTGCAGCGCGGCGCCCTCAAGCCCGAGGCCGCCGCGCAGGCGGCCTACATCGTCGAGCTGCAACCGGAGGCCGATCTCACCGGCTGGTTGCTCGGTGAAGCCTGCACCGCCTTCGAGGGGTGGGGCGTGCTGATGACGTCCAACCGGCCGCTGCTCGCCATGCGCGAGCACAGCCGCGACCTCGCGGAGGTGCGCACGCCCGAGGGCCGCCGCCGGCCGTGGCGCTGGTGGGACCCCGAGCTGCTGGCCCTGCTGCTGCCGGGCCTGGCGCCGTCGCAGCTCGACGCATTCTTCGCGGCTGGGCAGCAGCTTGTCTGCCCGGGCGCGAGGCGCTGGACCTGGTGGCAAAGACTGGATGGCGTGCTGGACAGCCAAGTCCGGGAGCGGGTGAACTGATGCTCCAACTCAACGCGGATCAGCTGGAGAAAGTCGAGGCCCTGCAGCTCAAGCGCGATTCGCGCGAACTGCTGCAGTTGCTGGGCAGCGTCTGGCCCGCGGTCGCCGAGCAGCTCCAGGCCCGCTGGCCGGCCTTCATCGAAGTGGCGCTGGAGCACGCCCAGCAAATCGGCCTGCGCCATGTCGCTGAACTGGCCCGTTATGCCTCGCTGTGCTGCCTGTGGGGCGCGGGCTTCGAGGCCAAGCCCCGCTTTGAATGGGCTGCGGCCATTACTGCCGACCCGCTACTCAGCCCGACGCTGAAGCTGCACCAGCTCACCCACCGCTCGCGAGAGGAACTTGTGCGCCGCGCCGCCAAGGCCGCGCCCACCGGCGATGCGATGACGCCGGCAGGCTACGACAAGGCCTTGGCCGCCGTTGAAGCGGGGCTCGGCCGCGCAGCACGCGGCCGAACCATCTTTCTCGACCAGCCGCCGCCGCCCCGGCCCACGGCCTGCGATCTCGCCGCCATCACCTTCGCCGTCGCCGAGCCCAAACCGCTGCAGGCTTACCATGGCCAGGACGGTAGCTGGCGGCGCGTCGACCTGGTGCCCTGGGCGCCGCAGCCAGAAACCTTGTCCGCGCCACTCGACGAGCCTCGTCTGCTGCCGGTGCTCAGCCGCGCCGTGGGCGCCGGCGCGAGCGCGCGGCTGCAGCTCGCGGTCAGCACCGAAGCCACCTGTGATGCCCATCACCCCGAGGTACTGCATGCAACCGGCGCCGGCCGCCTGACCTGGCGCGGCGCCGACACTGCCCGCCTGAGCCTGACGCTGCATGCGCCGCCAAGCCCGCCGGCCGATTCCAAGCTCGGCCCCGCCGGCATCGCCCACGGCGAGCCTCCCGATGTGCAAAGCGTCAGCATCAGCAGCTGCGGCATCCGCAATGCGGGCGCGCCACTGGGCCGCATCGAGCTCGGCCTGCAGGTGCATGCGGCCACGCAGCGCCTCGTCGAGGTCAGGCACGGCGCCCTGCCCGCCCTGGCCTGGCCCATCGAGGGCGAAGCTCCGCCGCTGAACGCGGCCGGTACCGCCTGCCATCTTGAAGCAGACGGCCACACCGAACCGGCGCCCGCCTGGCTCAAGGCCTGGCAGGGCCTGCAGCCCGCGGCCCGCGCCGGCCTCGAAAAACTCTTCATCGCCTGGTCGCGCCACATGGCCGGCACCAGTGGCCGCATGGAGGCCGAACTGGCGCCCCTCGTCGGCCAGGCCGGCATCACCTGGGGTTGGCAACATGCTGCCGATGGCGCCGTCGCGTTGCATGTGCAGGGCGCCATCGACTTTGCGGCGTTGGTGCTGGACCTGCGGCTGAGCGGCGAACTCGATTGGCTTGGCAGCCGCGCCCGCGTCAGCCTGCGCGCCCAGGGCCGCAGCGAATGGCGCATGAACCTCGCTGACGGTGCCGCGTTGGAGCAAGCCAAGGCGACCTGGCGCCACCCCTTCACGCTGAGCCTCGATGCGATTGCCAACGGCCAGCCGGCCCTGCTGTCGGCCGGCCCGTTGGCCGAGCCGCTGCGCGGCGCCGTCGTCGGCGAATGCGGCCTGCGCCCGCGCCCGGACGGCCGTGGCCAGCAATGGTTCTACCGCCTGGCGATCGAGCCGGTGAACGTTTGCCTGCTGCGCCAGGATCCGCTCGGCGGCACCCAGCGTCAGCAGCGCGAGCTGATCCCGGCCCTGACACTCATCGATTGGAGTGCTGGATGACGGCCGAATTGAACACCGCCACAGAGGCACAGAGGCACGGAGAGAAATTCGCTTTCTCTGTGTCTCTGTGCCTCTGTGGCTTTGTTTCTGCATTGCGAGGGCGTTTCTGATGGACCGCCTGATGTGCCTGCACGTGCAGACCAGCGGCGAGCCAATCGAGGTGCACGTCAACGGCGTGCCCGTGCTCGCCCTGCCGGCTGGCGCGGGCAGTCAGTCGATCACCGTGCACGAATATCTGCAGAACGGCAGCAACCGCATCACGCTGGTCGTCGCGCCGCCGCCGATTGCGCAGGCCGTGGCCGCACCGAATGCCGCCGCCCAGCCGCGCATGGCCGCGCGCGCCGCCCAGGCGCGCGCGCGCCTCGTGCTGCTGCGCCAAGGCAAGAGCCTGGCCGACGAGGCCGTGCGCGTGCTGGCCGAGGTGGCCTGGGCCGTCGAGGAGGGCCAGGGCTTCGAGGCGCCCACCGTCGTGCACCAGGATCTGGAGCTGCCCGTCGGCTTCCCGCGCTGGCGCTGGCTCGACGCCCCCGTGCTCAACCCCGGCCCGCAGGATCGCCAGACCGTGCTCGCCGCCGTGCAGCGCCTTGCTTTCGACCTTTCACGCGGCAACCCTGACAGCTTTCTCGCCGCATGTCGCCTCAAGCTGGAGGAGGTCGACCAGGCCTACCAGCGCCCTGCCGGCCAGGGCGTCACCGCCTTGCGCGAGCAGGTGCAGCAGCTTTGGCAGGCTGGAGCTCTGGCAACGCTGCAGCCGCCCACGACGGAGAACCTGCTGCTGCGCGTGGTGGCCGGCGGGCGCCTGCTGGAATGCCTCAATCCCCTGGGCGCCCCGGTGCTCAGCAGCCAGAACGACGATGCAACGCTCGGCAACATCGCATGGCCGCTGCGGCTGACACTGATCGAAGGCAAGGTTTATGTGCTCAGATGAGCATCCACACCCGCTTTGCAGGGGTCGTCGCAGACCCATGCCGCGCTGAGAATCGCTCACCATGATTCGCCTCAACGTCACCACCTTCAACGGGCTGCCCGTGAGCCAGCCGCTGTCCGCCCAGTTCGACGAACTCGGCGGCGACATCGGCCGCGCGGAGACCAACCAGCTGGTGCTGCCCGACCCAGAGCGCACCATCTCGCGCGTGCATGCCCGCGTGCTGTTCCGCGCCAGCAGCGGTTTCGGCATCGTCGACCAGGGCAGCAATGCCATCAGCGTGAACGGCATCCAGCTCGGCAAGGGCCGCGAGGCGGCCATCAAGCCGGGCGACCAGATCCAGATCGGGGGCTATGTCCTCGTCGTCGAAGCCGGCAACCCCAGTGGCGCCGCGGCCGACCCCTTTGCCGACTTCTTCGGCATGGCACCGGCCACGGCCCTGACCCAGCCCGGCATTCGCCGTGACGTGGCGGCCGCCGACCCGCTCGGCCTTTTCGGCGGCCCCAATCCCCCTGCCCCGCCCGCGCCTGCCCCGGCATTCACCGCACCGCCGCCGCCCGCGGCGATGGGTGGCATCCCGGCCGATTGGGACCCCTTCGCGCCGGTGGCCGCGCCCAGGCAGGCGCCTGCGCCAACGCCCTCGGCCGGCGCGCGCGCCCTTGGCCTGGACCTGGGCGCCGGTGCACCGGCACCGCTGATCCCCGATCTGCCCGGCGCCAGCAGTGGCCGCGGTGCCGGCGGCGATTCGCTGGACATGCTGTTCGGCCTGGGCGCACCCACGCCGGCCAGCAACAACCCGCTGGCCCAGTCCCTGCTCGGCGAGGCCGTCGCCCAGCCCAATATGGCGGGCCATGCCGACCCGATGCAGGCCCTGGGCATGCTGCCCGCCGCAGCCGGGCAGGCGCTGCCGGACACGACCTCGGAGCTGAACCGGCCCTTCATTGCGCCCAACGCGCCGGCATCGTCGACGTCGACGGGCCAGCGGCCCCGGCCGCCGGCAGCCTCCATGGCGGCGCTGAATGCCCTCGATCCATCCGGCACGCTGTCGGGCGCCGTCGTGTCGTGGAACGACAGTGCCGGCGAGGGCCGCACCATCATCCGGGCGGGCAAGAAGCCCGAGGCCGCAGCGCCCGTGGCAGCGCCCGCCGCACCGCTGATGCCGCCGCCCCCGCCACCGGCCATGGCGGCGCCGGTCGCCCAGCACACGCCCGTGGCTTCAGGCCTGCCCGCCGATCAAGCCGCCCTGTTGGCTGCCTTCCGCGAAGGCCTGGGGATTCCCAACCTGCCAGCCGGTGGTCTCACGCCCGACTTCATGCGCCTGCTGGGCCAGCTCGTCCACGAGTCGGCGCGTGGCACGGTGGACCTGCTGGTCGCTCGTGCGGCCCTGAAGCGCGAAGTGCGCGCCGAGGCCACCATGATCGTCGCCAAGGAGAACAACCCGCTGAAGTTCTCACCCACGGCCGAGGTGGCACTCGGCCACCTGCTTGGGCCGTCGGTGCGCGGCTTCATCGAGCCCCATCGCGCCCTGCGCGACGCCTTCGACGACCTGCGCGCCCACCAGCTCGCCTTCCTGGCCGGCATGCGCGCGGCACTCGAAGGCCTCCTGCAGCGCTTTGACCCCGCCCAGCTGGAATCGCGGCTGACGCAGAAGTCGGTGCTGTCCAGCCTGCTGCCCGCGGCGCGCAAGGCCCAGCTGTGGTCGGTGTTCCAGAACGAATACCAGCAGATCGCCGGTGAACTGTCGGACGACTTCCACCAGGTCTTCGGGCGCGAGTTCCTGCGCGCCTATGAAGCGCAGCTCGACGCGCTTGAGCAAGAACAACGATAGAAGGAGCCCCGTGCAAATCGAGCTCGCATTGATGTCGGAACAGGGCGGCCGCGACTACAACGAGGACGCCTGCGGCCACTGGCATTCCGAGCGCTACCTGTGCTGCGTGCTGGCCGACGGCGCTGGCGGCCATGGCGGCGGCGACATCGCGTCCAAGCTCGCCGTCAGCCATGTGCTGCAGGGCTATGCCAGCCTGCCCGCCCACCACCCGCAGGCGCTGGAAGCCCTGCTGGCGGACACCAACCGCGAGCTGCTCGCCCAGCGCGCCGCCAACCCGCAGCTGCGCAATATGCATTCCACGGTGGTCGTGCTGTCCATCGACCTGCAGGAGCGCACCGCGCTGTGGGGGCACTGCGGCGACTCGCGCTTCTATGCCTTCCGCGATGGCGTTCTCGCCCAGCGCACGCGCGACCACAGCCTGGTGCAGTCCCTCATCGACGGCGGCCTGCTTGACGAGGCCGGTGCTCGGGTGCATCCCAAGCGCAGCGAGCTCTACTCGGCCCTGGGCACCCAGGGGGAGGACCTGCACATCAGCGTCGCGCCCCAGCCCTGGCCGTTGGAGGGTCGCGAGGCCCTGATGCTGTGCACCGACGGCCTGTGGGAATGGCTGACCGACGACGAGATCGCCATCGCCCTGTCTTTTGCGGTCGAGCCGCAAGCCTGGCTGAACGATCTCGGCCAGCGTGTGCGCCTGGCGGCGACCGACAAGCCCAACCACGACAACTACACCGCCCTGGCTTTATGGCTCAGGGACGACTAGGAGACCGTCATGCCTCAACACGTCTGCAAGGGTGCGCAGTTGATGTGCACCTTCGGCTCCAAGCCAAGCGCGCTGGAAGTGCTGCCGCTGAACAAGATGAAGACCAGCAACCAGTTCGCGGCCAACATCATGGACAACAAGCCCATGGTGAACATCCAGCCCTTCGGCCCGTGCAAGAGCATGGCCAACCCGACGGTCGCCGCCGCCACTGCGGCCGCCACGGCGGCGGCGCAGGGCGTGTTCACACTGACGCCCATGCCCTGCGTACCGGTCTTTCCCGCGCCCTGGGTGCCGGGTGCTCCCACCGTCATGCTGGCCAACATGCCGGTGCTGAACAACACGTCCAAGCTGATGTGCGCCTATGCCGGCGTCGTCAGCATCGTGTCACCCGGTCAGATGACCGAGATGGTTCCGTAGCCCTGTCGCCGCGATGGCAAAAGCCGCCCGCGGGCGGCTTTCTCTTTTTGGGCCGAGCGCTGGGCCGCTCCCGAGCCGGCCCGTGTGGCGATGTGCTTGCGGCTCAATGCCGCAAGCATCGCCGTCCCCCAGGGGGACCGGCTGGGTGAGCTCGCGTCCAGCGCGGCTCAACCGGACGAGGGGCCTCTACTTCCGCCCGATCTCCACGCGACGGTTTTCGTCGGCATTGGGCTTGGCCGGGTTCTTCAAGTCCTTGGAGCCCACGCCTTCGATGACCAGCAGGGCCGGATCGGTGCCCTTGGCTACCAGGTAGTCGCGCACCGACTCGGCGCGCTTGATGGACAGGGCCTGGTTGGCCTGCGGCGTGCCGGAAGCGTCGGCGTGGCCGATGACGCGCACCTTGCGATCGCTGTTCTTCTTGGTCTTGAGCACGTCGGCGAAGACGTCGAGCTGTTTTTTCAGCACGGCCGGCAGTTCGGCCGAGCCGACCTTGAAGGAGGTGGCCGGCAGCGAGTACTTGATGGCCGGTTTGAAGCCCATGCACTTGAAGCCCGAAGCCTCCAGTTCCTTGCACTTGTCGTCAGGGAACAGGCCTTCGGCGATGGACTCGGCCGTGGGCACGGTCTTGCCCAGGTCGACCGCGTCGGCAGCGGACGCCGCTGGAGGCGGAATCTCCGGCGTCTGGGCTGCCGCACTCAGGGTGAGACCGCACAAGGAAAGGATCAGGAGGGGGCGAAACTTCTTCATGTCGGACGCTCGTGTCGAGTCGGCGGGATGAACCGCTGACTGAGTGTCTGCCGCTGCCGATTAGTTCCCGACGGAGCGGGGAACCAAGCGCCGCCGCCAGTCACTCAGTGCCTGATCGCAGGCCGCCGTGGCTGCTTACCGTCTGTTTTTCTGCTCCATTGAGGCGATCCCATCCATGACCTGGCGTGACCGAGTGATCTGGACGGAGGGCATGTTCCTCCAGCCGCAGCACTTCCAGCAGCACGACCGCCACTGGGAGCACCAGTGGCGCCAACGCCTGCAGCAGGCCGTGGCCTATGCCTGGGGCTTCGCGGCCCTGAGCCTGGACGAAGCCTCGCTCACCTTGGGCAAGGTCGGGCTGGCTTCGGCCCAGGGCCTGCTGCCCGACGGCACGGCCTTCTCCGCGCCCGGCGGCGACGCCGCACCCGCGGCCCTGGACATCCCTGCCGATGTCCGCAATGAGATCGTCGTGCTGGCGGTCACGCTGCAGCGCCCCGGTGTCGTCGAGACCGATGCCGAACAGGCCGCTGGCGCCATGGGGCCACGCTTCATGGCCGCCGAGGTCAATGTCGGCGACAGCAATTCCCAGCTCGACCGCGACGCGGCCCTGCAGATCGGTCGTCTCAACCTGCGCCTGATGCTGCAGCGCGACGCCGGCGAGGGCTATGCCACGCTGGGCGTGGCCCGCGTCGTCGAGCGCCGCGCCGACAACCGCGTCGTGCTGGACCCGAGCTTCGTGCCGCCGCTGCTGCACGCACCGGCCCACCCCGTGCTGGACGGTTATGTGCGCGAGCTCTGCGGCCTGCTGAACCAACGCGGTGAAGCACTTGCGGCCCGCCTGGCCGCTCCCGGCCGCGGCGGTGTCGGCGAGATCTCGGACTTCCTGCTGCTGGAGGCCGTCAACCGCAACCAGGCCCTGTTCAACCACCTGCGCTCGGTGTCGCTGCTGCACCCCGAGCGGCTGTACAGCGACTGCCTGACGCTGGCCGGCGACCTCGCCACCTTCCGTGACAGCCGCCGCCCGGCCGCCTACGCCGAGTATGTGCACGACGACCTCGCCGCCACCTTCCGGCCGGTCATCGACGACCTGCGCCAGTCGCTGTCCATGGTGATGGAGCAGACCGCCATTCCCATCGAGCTGCAGGACCGCGCCTACGGCGTGCGCGTCGCTCTCATCCCCGACGTGCAGCTGCAGCGCAGCGCCACCTTTGTGCTGGCCGTGTCGGCGCAGTTGCCCGGCGACGCGCTGCGGGCCCGCTTCCCCACCCAGGTCAAGATTGGCCCGGTCGAGCGCATCCGTGACCTCGTCAACCTGCAGCTGCCCGGCGTCACGCTGCGCCCGCTGCCGGTGGCGCCGCGCCAGATCCCGTACCACGCGGGCCACAACTACTTCGAGCTGGAGACGCGCGGCAACGAGCTGTGGAAGCAGCTCGAAAGTTCGGGCGGCCTGGCCATGCACATCGCTGGCGAGTTCCCCGGCCTTGAGCTGGAGTTCTGGGCCATCAGAGCCTGAACGGCAACAACCATGAACTCCAAAGGCAACCACAGAGGCACAGAGACACGGAGGAATTCGCAGGATTGGCTTTCTCCGTGCCTCTGTGCCTCTGTGGTTGCATTTTTCTTCGCACCCGCTGCATCGACTGCTGATCGGTCCGCCCCATGAGCGATCCCAACAACGACGACCCCTTTGCCGCCTTCGGGCAGGACCGCACCGTCATCAAGCCCAGCGCGGGCCGGGCGGCGATGACGGCGCCCCAGCCGCCGGTCCGGCCGGCCGCCCCCGCGGGCATGCCTGCAGGACCGATGGGCAAGGAAGCCCCGATGGCGCTGGAGGCACTGACCACTGCCAGCCTCAACCCGCTGGTGGCCGCTGCCATGCCGCTGCTGTCGGCCGCGCCGCGCGTGCGCCACAGCGCCCAGCATCCCAACCCCGCTGGGCTGAAGGAAGCGCTGGCCGAAGGCATCCGCGCCTTCGAGGCCAAGGCGCGCGCGGAAGGCCTGCCCAATGAACAGGTCATCGCCGGCCGCTACATCCTGTGCACGCTGCTCGATGAATCCGCCGCCAGCACGCCCTGGGGCGGCTCGGGGGCCTGGGCGTCGCAAAGCCTCTTGGTGCAGTTCCACAACGAGTCCTGGGGTGGCGAGAAGGTCTTCGCGCTGATGGCCAAGCTGGCCGAGAACGTGCCGGCCAACCGCAACCTGCTGGAGCTGCTCTACGTCTGCCTGGCCTTCGGCTTCGAAGGCCGCTACCGCGTCGTCGACAACGGCCGCGCCCAGCTCGACGGCGTGCGCGCCCGTCTGGCCCAGATGCTGCGCCAAGGCCTCAACCCCGACCCCGCCCTGTCGCCGCGCTGGCAGGGTGCCGAGCCCGGCGAGGGCGGCCTGCGCCAGAAGCTGCCTCTCTGGGTCATCTGGGCCGCCACGGCCCTGGTGCTGCTGCTCGTCTACATCGGCCTGCGCTTCAGCATCAACGGCGCCTCGGACTCGGTGTTCGCCACACTGCGCGGCTTCGACGTGAAGACCGCTGCCGTCGCCGCACCGACGCCGCCACCGGCCGCGCCGCGCCTGGCCGGCCTGCTGGACCTGGACGTCAAGGCCGGCCTGGTGCAGGTCAATGACCTCGCCGACCGCTCCATCGTCATCATCAAGGGTGACGGCCTGTTCAACCCCGGCAGCGCCGAGGTGTCGTCCGAGTTGCGGCCGCTGGTGCTACGCATCGGCGAAGCGCTGCAGCGCATGAAGGGCCAGGTGCAGATCACCGGCCACACCGACAACCAACCCATCCGCTCGCTGCGCTTCCCGTCCAACTGGCATCTGTCGCAGGCCCGCGCCGAGGCCTTCCGCAACCTGCTGGCCGAGCGAGTCGAGATCGGCCGATTGCGCGCCGAAGGCAAGGCCGACGCGGAAGCCGTGGCCGACAACGCCACCCCCGCCGGTCGTGCCAAGAACCGCCGAGTCGAAGTCACGCTGATGGTGCAGGACGGCCGCTGATCATGAAGAAATTCCTGTCCATCCTGTTCCACCCGATCACCCTCGGGATCTTCGGCCTGCTCGTCATCTCGGCCCTGGTCTGGTGGGTCGGCCCGCTGATCGCCTTTGGCGAGCACCGTCCGCTGGACACCAGCTTCGCGCGCTGGATCGCGCTGGCCGTCGTCTGGCTGCTGGGCGGCCTGCGCCTGGTCTGGACGCAGATGCGCCGCCGCCGCATCAATGCCGCCCTCGTCAAGGGCATGGGCGGCGGCCCCTCGGCCTCTGCCAAGGAAGAGGCGGTGCTGCAGGAGCGCTTCACGCAGGCCCTGACGTTGCTGAAGAAGGCACCGGGCACCAAGAAGGGCCTGTTCGGCGGCAACTCGCTCTATGACCTGCCCTGGTATGTCTTCGTTGGCGCGCCGGGCTCGGGCAAGACGACGGCGCTGCTGAATGCCGGCCTGAACTTCCCGCTGACGGAGAAGCTCGGCCAGGCCAGCGTGCGCGGCGTCGGCGGCACGCGCAACTGCGAATGGTGGTTCAGCGACGAGGCCGTCCTCATCGACACCGCCGGCCGCTACGCGACGCAGGACTCCGACAAGGAGACCGACGCGTCGGCCTGGAACACCTTCCTCGACCTGCTGCGCAAGGCCCGCCCGCGCCGCCCCATCAACGGCGTGCTGCTGACCATCAGCGTGCAGGACCTGCTGGCCCTGCCGCCCGAGCAGCGCAAGGAGCAGGCCTCCCGCATGCGCGGCCGCATGCAGGAGCTGCAGCAGCGCCTGGGCGTGCGCGCGCCGGTCTATGTGATGGTCACCAAGTGCGACCTGCTGGCCGGCTTCAACGAGACTTTCGGCCCCATGGGCAAGGAGGAGCGCGACCAGGTCTTCGGCTTCAGCTTCCCCGTCTCGATGGCACCCGGCGAGGAGACGCTGGCCAACTTTGGCAGCGAGTTCGCGTCGCTGGAGAAGCGCCTGCGCGAGCGCCTCATCGAGCGCATGGAGGCCGAGAGCGACACCCTCAAGCGCGCCACGCTGTTCGCCTTCCCGCAGCAGTTCGGCGGGCTCAAGGGGCTGCTCGGCGGCTACCTGGAAACCGTCTTCGGCGGCGGCGGCCCGCTGGACGAGCCGCCGCGCCTGCGCGGCGTCTACTTCACCAGCGGTACCCAGGAAGGCACGCCCATCGACCGCGTGCTCGGCGCGCTGGCTCGCACCTTCGGCGTCGAGCGGCGACTCACGCCACCCGCCGCGGCCAAGGGCCGCAGCTATTTCCTGAACCACCTGCTGCGCAAGGTCGTGTTCGTCGAGCAGGGCCTGGTGGGCCAGAACGCCCAGGTCGAGCGCCGCAGCGCGCGCTTGCGACTGGCCGGCCTGGCGACCCTGGGCCTCGTCACGCTGACGTTGCTGGTCGGCTGGGGCTTCAGCTACTTCGGCAACCAGCGCTACATCAGCGACATCGAGGCCAAGCTGCCGGCCCTGCAGGACACCATCAAGGCGCTGCCGCCCACCAGCGGCAGCGACCCCTCGGCCCTGCCCGAGGCCTTGGCCGCCATCCGCGACGCGGCCCAGCCGCCCGGCTTCGCACTGGACAACCCGCCGCTGTCCCTGGGCTTCGGCCTGTTCCAGGGCGACAAGCTCGACGCTGGCGCCCAGGTCTCCTACCACCGCCTGCTGCAGCGCGGCCTGGCGCCGCGCGTCGCCGCCCGCCTGGAGGAGCGCCTGCGCACCGCCAACCGCGACAACCTCGAATTCGCCTACGAGTCGCTGAAGGCCTATCTGATGCTCTACACGCCCGAGCATCTGGACGCACCAGGCCTGCAGGCCTGGGTGGGCCTGGACTGGGACGCGAATCTCGAAGGCAGCCTCGGCGCCGAGAAGGTGGCGCTGCTGAAGAACCACCTCGACGCCCTGCTGTCGCGCGGTGCGTTTGAAGTGGCCCAGCCGATGGACAAGACGCTGGTGGCCAGCGTGCGCGAGATGCTGGGCGCCTACCCGCTCGAGTACCGCATCTTCAGCCGGCTGCGCCGCGCCCAGATCGACGGCGACCTACCGCCCTTCACGGTCGCCGCCGCGGCCGGCCCGCAGAGCCCTAACGTCTTCGTGCGTGCCAGCGGCCTGCCGCTGACCCAGGGCATCCCGGGCATGTTCACCAAGGACGGCTACAAGAAGGCCTTCCAGACCTCGGTAGACAAGACCGCCAAGCAGCTCGCCGACGAGGAGGCCTGGGTGCTGGGCACCAACGCCGCCACCGCCAAGCGCCAGGCGGCTGACAAGACGCTGGTGGAGCGCGTGCGCCGCCTCTACCTGGAGGAGTACGTCAAGGTCTGGGACGCGTATCTCGCCGACGTGCGCCTCGTGAAGCTCAACGGCCTGGACCGCGGCATCGCCGTGTCGCGCCTGGTGTCGGCCGTGGACTCGCCGCTGGCGGCCTTCCTGCGCGCCGCGTCCAGGGAGACGACGCTGATCGACCCGGTCAGCAACGACAACAGCATCAACAAGGAGCTGAACAAGCGCGCCGATGACGCCGTCTTTGCCAAGGGCGGCGAGCTGGCCCGCCTGGCCGGCAACCAGGCCAAGGCACCGACGTCCATCTCGCGCGACGGCCCGCTGGAGAAGATCGTCGACGACCACTTCGCCGCGCTGCGCCGCCTGGTGACCGGCACGCCACCGCCTCTGGACGACGTGATGAAGATGTTCAACGAGGTCTATGTGCAACTCAGCGCCGTGCAGGAAGCCTTGAAGAGCAAGTCACCGCCGCCTGCCGGTGGTGGTGGCGGCAAGCTCAAGGCCGCTGCCGGCCAGCAGCCCGAGCCGCTGCGCGGCGCGCTGGAGACACTGGCCGAGGCCGCCGACAACCAGAGCCGCCTGGTGGAGCGCCAGAGCCTGACCGGCGAACTGCAACCGGTCAGCGAGTTCTGCTCGCGCGCCATCGCCGGCCGCTACCCCGTCGCGCAGGGTTCCAAGGTCGACGTGCTGCCGGAAGACTTCGGCCAGTTCTTCGCCCCCGGCGGCATGATGGATGACTTCTTCACGCGCAAGCTCAGCCCCCTGGTCGATGTCGGCACCAACCCCTGGAGCTTCCGGCCCACGGGTGATGGAGCGAAGCCGGTGTCGCCGGCGGCCCTGGCCGACTTCCAGCGCGCCACCCGCATCCGCGAGGTCTTCTTCCGCGGCGGCGGCAAGTCGCCAGCCTTCCGTGTCGACGTGCGCGTGCTGGAGCTCAATGACGGCCTGAAGGAGCTGACCCTGGACATCGACGGCCAGGTCAGCAAATTCACCGCCGGCAGCAACCAGGCCGTCAGCCTGCAATGGCCCGGCGCGCGCCTGAGTTCGCAGATCAAGCTGAGCGGCCAGCCGGGCGGCACGCCCGTCACCTTCGACGGCCCCTGGGCGCTGTTCCGCCTCTTCGACCGCTTCGAGGTGCAGGGCTCGCCGCAGCAGCCGGAGCGCTTCGTCGTCGTCATCAACCTCGATGGCCACCGCGCCCGGCTGGAGGTCACGGCCAGCAGCGTGTTCAACCCCTTCCGGCTGCGCGAGCTGCAGCAGTTCCGCTGCCCGGGGGCGCTGTGAGCGGCGTTGCCGGTTGGTATGGCAAGTTGCCGGCACTCGGTGATTTCGCCTCGCGGCGCCTCACGCCGGAATGGATCACTCAATGGGATGGCTGGCTGGCCGCCGGCCTGCACCAGCTGCGCGTCGACGCGCCCGACACCTGGCTGAACGACTACCTCGCGAGCCCCGCCTGGCGCTTCGCGCTGCTGCCCGGCGCCTTGCCTGATGGCCCCGGTGAAGGCCTGCGCGTCGGCGTGATGATCCCTTCGGTGGACCGGGTGGGCCGCTACTTCCCCCTCGTCGTCATCAGCCCACCACTGCCGCGCCCGAACGATGGCGCCCAGGTGGCCGCGCTGTGGCAGTGGGCCGGCCAGATCGAGGAGATCGCCGTCAACGCGCTGCACGAGGACTGGAGCGCCGAGACGCTGGACGCCGCCCTGACCGACGCGCCGCCGCCCGCCGCCGCCGCACCCGACCGATCACTGCCGCCCGCGCTGGCCAACCTGCTGAGCCAGGCCGCCTGGGATGGATTGCAAGGCTGCAGCCTGTGGCTGCATGCCGGTGGCGGCCCGAGCGTGCAACCCGCGCTGCCCCAAGGCGCGGCCTTCGCTGCCTTGTTTAGACCGAACTGAGGACGCCATGAGCGACTGGACCCCCAACTACGGCCAACTCTCGGCCCCCGCTCCTGCCTGGGCCGCCAAGCGGCCCATCCGCATCGCGTTGCTGGGCGACTTCGGCGCGGGCGCCGCTGCCGGCCGCCTGGACACCGGCGACGAGCTGGCCCGCCGCAAGCCGCGCGCCGTCGAATTCGACTCGCTCGAGGACTGGCTGGGCCAGCAGAACATCACACTGAGCCTCCCGATCGGTACCGACGGCGCGCCGGTCGAGATCCCGCTCGCCGACATGGACTCCTTCCATCCCGACACGCTGTTCCGCGAGCTGGACCTGTTCAAGAAGCTCAACGACCTGCGCAAGCGCCTCAACAACACCGCCAGCTTCGACAAGGCAGCGGCCGAGGTTGCCAAGTTCGCTGGCAGCAGCCAAAAGGCATCGCGCGCGGGCCGCGGCGCGCGGGCCCGCGGCGCCAGCCCGTCGGCCGGCTCGCGGCTGGACGATTTCGCGCGCCTGACCGGCCGCACGAGCGCGCCCGACAGCGGCGGCGGCATCGACACGCTGCTGCGCAACGTCATCGGCCCCTTCGTCGTGCCGGCGGCCAAGCCCGAGAAGGCCGGCCTCTTGAACACCTTGGACGCAGCGATTGCCGACGGCATGCGCGCCGTGCTGCATCAGGCCGACTTCCAGGCCACCGAGTCGCTGTGGCGCGGCGTCGACTTCCTGCTGCGCCGGCTCGAGACCGGGCCGATGCTGCAGGTGCACCTCATCGACATCAGCGCCGAGGAGTTCGCCGCCGACCTCAGCGCCAGCGACGACCTCAGCGACAGCGGCCTGTACCGGCTGCTGGTGAGCAAGCCCGCCGAGGCCAAGGACGGCGGCTACACCTACGTCGCCGGCCTCTACCAGTTCGAGGCCACGCCGCCGCACACCGAGTTGCTGGGCCGCATGGCCAAGGTCGCCGCAGCGGCCGGTGCGACCTTCTTCACCGCGATGGCCGTGGACGAGCTCAGCAACCCGCGCGTGCCGCCGCACCCGCTGGTGGTGGACGCCTTCGCAGCCCTGCGCGGCCTGCCGGAGTCCAAGCGCCTGGCCCTGCTCGGCCCGCGCTTCCTGATGCGCCACCCCTACGGCAAGCGCAGCGATCCGATCTCATCCTTCGCCTTCGAGGAATTCACGATGGCCGACGGCCTGGGCGGGCTGCTGTGGGGTCACCCGGCGCTGCTGGCACTGACGGTGCTGGCCGGCCAGAACGGCGCGCCCAACGTCAACGATCTGCCCTTCCACCACTTCGTCGATGCCGACGGCGACAGCACGGCCCTGCCCTGCACCGAGCGCTTCATTTCCTCGATGGTGGCGACCGAACTGGGCCGCTACGGCATCAAGGCGCTGATGGCGCACAAGGGCGAACCGCTGGTGCAGCTCACCGGCCCGGACACCGTGGCGGGTGTCTTCACACCGCCGGCCGCCGGCGCCGCCAAGCCGGGCGCGCGGATGGGGGTGGAGCTGGCGGTGCGCAGCAAGCTGGCCGAGCCCGACCAGCGGCCAGCGCGCAAGGGCGCCGCCAATGCCGAGCCTGAGGTATCGGACGACACGGCTGTAGAAGCCGACGCCGAGGCCAATACCGCCACCTCATCAGACAGCTCGCCCGACAGCAGCGACCTGGACGCCCTGCTCGCCGGCTTGAATTCGGACGACGCCGCGCCCGCACCCGAACCAGCCGCGTCGGACAGCGACGACCTCGATGCGCTGCTCGCGAGCTTGAACGACGACAGCCCGGCGGCGGAATCTGCGGCTGCGGACGGCGAATCCGATGTGGATGCGGAACTGGAAGCGCTGTTGAAGTCACTGAGTTGATCGCAAGGACACGTGATCAACCTCGCGCCGCAGCGCGCTCATCGAAGCTCCCCGGCGCGGCATGACGCCGACGCCGGGAGCCTCGGCCACTCTTTTCAATCAACCGCCTACTAGGGGGAATGATGGCTCAGGTCAATCTGCCGCAGACGCTTGGCGTCGCTTACTGGGACAAGCAGAAATCCGCGCTGGCCAAGGCCACGAAAGCCCCGGCCACCAAGTTGCCGGACGCGCTCAAGGAACTCACCAAGCAGCATCTCGCGCTCGACTGGGATGCCTACGGCACCGACAAGCTCAAGACCGCCGATGACGCCAAGGCCCGCGCCGCCGAGCTCGATGCGGCTGTCAAGGGCAAGATCAAGGCGCTGCTGAGCCAGGCGCAGACGGTGGAGACCGCGGCGACCAGCTTCGAGAGCGAAGCGAAGAAGGACAAGGCCTTCCCCAAGGAGCCGCTCGCGGCGGCAGCGGCCATCGTCAAGGCGGCCAAGGAGTACCGTGCCGACGTGGACACGGCCGTCGCGGCGGCCCGCAAGGCGCTGGACGCCAAGACGCAGGAGCTGGCCGCGCAGAAGTCCGCCAGCGGCCCGAGCAGCGCCGTCGTCGCCAAGCAGACCAAGCTGCTGAAGAGCAAGCTGCTGACGGCCATCGCCCTGCTGCGCAAGCCCCAGCCCAACGCACGGCCGATGCGGTTCATGATCGTGCTGGGCAAGACCAGCGCCAGCCTGGCCCTGGCCTATGCGGTCGGCCCGGCGCAGGAAAAGCTCCTCAAGGGCCTGATGCCCGGCGAGGCGCCCTTCAAGATCCTGAAGGACATGAAGGCCGTCGTGGTGTGGGAGAAGAACGCGCTCACCTTCGTCAGCGACCGCCTGGCCGGCACCACCCTCAAGAAGGTGCAGCTCTGGCTCAAGAAGCTGCTCAAGCTCAACCTGAAGATGCGGGTGCGCAAGTCGACCGGCGAGGTCGAGGAGACCGAAGGCGAGGACATCCCCGAACACCTGCTCAAGGCCGATCCGGCCGATGCCGCGGACGACCTCGGCCGCGAGGAATTCATGGAACGCATGGCCGCGCTGGACGCCGACATCAAGGCCGGCCTGCGCGGCCCTTCGGCGGCGCGCATCAAGGAGCTGATGGCCGAGATCGCCAAGCTGGCCAAGGCCGACAAGTATGGCGATGCCGACGCCGAGCTCGACGAGATCGAGGCACTGCTTGCCGGTGGCGACGATGAAGAAGCCGACGAGCAGGAGGACGAGCAGGACGCGGACGCAGGGCCCGAGAAGGCGTCCGGCGGCGCGCAGGCTAGCTTCATGAAGCGCTTCGCTGGCCTGCAGGCGGGCATCAAGGCCGGGCTGGCCGGCGCAGACGCCGCCCGCCTCAAGGAGCTGGTGGCCGGCATCACCCAGCTGTCCAAGGCCGGCAAATTCGCCGACTCGGAGAAGGTGCTCGACGCGATCGAAGTGCTGCTGAAGAAGGGCAGCGGCGGCAGCCCAGGCTCTGGCAAGAGTGCCGCCCAGGCCATGGACGAATGGAAGACCCGCCGCGCGGCGGCAGTGAACTCGCTCAAGTCGGTCGCCACCAAGGTGGCCAATGCCAAGCATGCCAGCTCGGCCAAGGCCATCATCGAGCTGCAGGCGGTGATCAAGAACCTGACGGCCGAGCCGGCCACGCTGCAGCAGGTCAACGAGCTGCAGCGGTGGCTGGCCGACGACGACGTCGTCGCCGATGTGTGCGAGTTGGCCGAAGACATCCGCACGCCGCTGCTGGGTGCCCTGAGCCAGCTGCGCACGGCCATCACGGCCTGAACGCCTCCATCCAACGGATCACAGGAACTCAGTCATGGGAAAGACCAATCTCCGCGAAGTGCTCGAAGCCATCGGCTCGACCCAGGACGGGATGACCGAGGAGAAGGATGCTGTCGCGCTGCTGGACATGCACCTGAAGGAAGTGCAGGGCTGCCAGCACACCGACGCTCTGGAAGACCTCGTCAAGGTTCGCGACGGCGCCAAGCGCGCCCTGGACATCACCTTCAAGGTGCGCACCGACAGCCAGTTGGCCCGCTCGCACGCCGAGCCGCTGGTGCAAGCGCTGGCGCCGCTGGAGCGGCTGATCGAGCGGCTGCAGAAGGAGGCGCCAAAAGGCCCCAAGGCGCAGGCGCCCGTCAAAGGCAGCGAGCCCAAGGGCAAGGACGCTCCCGTGCCGGAGGTGCTGCCGCCGGCACTCAAGAATGTCCAGGAAGCCATGGAAAAGGGCGAACTGGCGGGCAAGCTGGCCGAACCCAAGTTCCGCGGCGAGGTGATGGACTACCTCGAGACCGTCAAGGGCAAGCCGACCGAGGGCGTGAAGAAGGAGCTGCTGAACGCGCTGCGGTCAGCGCCGAAGACGGACACGGCGCTGCGCCAGAAGGTGTTCGAGAAGGCCTTCGCCTGCTCGCTGGACAGCGTCAAGACCGACGACAACGGCGAAGCGCCGGCGCCCGTGCCACCGCACGTCCTCGACAAGGCCGTGGACATCCTGGCGACCTTCCCTGCCGAGCATCTGCCCGAGAAGTGGAAGCTCAACGCGGTACCGGGCAAGGGAACGTCCGGTACCTACATCCCGGAGACACAGCTCGCCCAGTTCGACTTCGGCGAGGACGATGCCAATTTCGATCAGGACTACCTCAACGCGGTGCCTGGCGACCCGCTGGAGGGGACCAAGTGCTTCGATGTGATGGTGCGCCATGAACTCGGCCACGCCGTCCACGCGACCAAGAACGGCAAGGCGCTGACCGACTCCATGGACGGCGGCCAGTGGCGTGGCCACAAGACGCTGGCCGCCGTCGTTACGGAGCTGGACGACCTCGTCACGTCCCTGGCTGCGGAACTCAAGTCCAGGCTCGACATGGCCGACGACGCCAAGCCCGAGCTGCTGCGCTGGCTGAACACCGTGCAGGCGACCAAGCTGCAAGGCAATGACGTCGGCCTGAAGCAGGACTTCGCGACCGCCACCTTCGAATTCTTCGGCCCCAAGTCCGAGGCCATGAAGAAGGTTGCGGCCCGCGGGCAGAAGATGACGGTGTTGAAGGATGCGCTCGACCTGGGCCAGGCCTTCTTCAAGGTCGTCCGCCAGGGCATCCAGCCCAACGCCTTCTTCAGCCTCGGCCCCGATCCCGTGGCGCACAACGGCCGCGTCTATCTGGATTCCGGCCTGGGCGACGACGGCTGGGTGAGCTTCGCCGCCCCCACGCGCAAGAAGATGGTCTCGATGTACCAGTACCGCGCCCCCGGCGAATGGTTTGCGGAGTTCTATGCCACCGTGAACAACGGCAATGCCGACGTTCGCAAGAAGGGCAAGTCAGCCTACCCCGCCGCCTACTCCTGGATGCAGGAAAAGGGCATGCTGGTCTACAAGGATTGAAGCCGCGCCCGGCGGGACATCGACGATGACGCCTGCACCGGATGAGGGGTCCGCAGCCCAGCTGCTGCAGCTGTTCGCCGTGCCGCTGGCGTTGGTGGAAGGCGTGCTGGACGAGGCCGCCAACGCCGAGCTGGCGGAATGGATCCTGCTGGAGCGCGAGCTTGGCGAAGGCGTGCAACGCAGCGTCGTCGGCGGCTGGCATTCCAGGGCGGATCTGCCGGCACGGCGCGTGCAGCCCCTGGACGCCTTCTTCGGCACGCTCATCGAACAGGTGCGCGGCGTCCATGCCCGCGTCGGCAGCGGCGTGGACTACGAAGCCCGCTTCATGCTGCAGGCTTGGGCGACGGTGCTCGAACGCGGGCACTATGTGCAGGTCCACGATCACGTGGATGCGCACTGGTCGGCCGTGTACTACGTCGACGCGGGCGACTGCGACGACGCCGCGTCGGGCCGCATCAGCTGGATCAATCCGATCGGCTCGCACCGCTCCATGCCGGGCGCGGAGCTGATCCCGACGACCTTCAGCGTCACACCGCGCACCGGCTTGCTGGCCATCTTCCCCGGCTGGCTGAGGCACTCGGTGGAGCCCTACCAGGGCGACCGGCCGCGCATCGTCATCGCCGCCAACATTGAAGTGCAGCGCCGCGCGCGCTAGTCGCCCCCCGGCACGGCCGGGAACTTACGGACCTGCACGGTCACACATGGCGGCGCCTGCCAGGCGCAGCGCCGCCGCCATTTCATTCCGACTGAGACACCGCCA
Source organism: Pelomonas sp. Root1217 (assembly GCF_001425705.1). Lineage (GTDB taxonomy): Bacteria > Pseudomonadota > Gammaproteobacteria > Burkholderiales > Burkholderiaceae_C > Pelomonas. The sequence goes on from NZ_LMDC01000003.1 coordinate 81,570, forward strand.
TGGTCAAGAAGACGATCACCATCACCGAGGACATCCCGGGTACGGACGATCTCAAGCCACCCAAGCTGGAGGCCACCTACGAATTCGAGAGTGGCAGCGACGAGGCCCATGAGCGAGTCAAGTTCGACTACATCGCCAAGAACTTCGAAGCCGAGATGCGCAAGAAGTTCAAGAAGCAGATCGAGGGCTTTGCGCTGCCGTTGAGTTCCATGCAAAAGGAAATCGACGCGATGAAGAAGGCGTACAACGACATGACCACGGAGACCGACCCGCTCAAGCTCGTGGAGCAGATCAAGGCAGCGTCGGGCAGCAAGAAGTCGCTCGACACCAAGATCAAGGAATACAACGACTACCTCAAGGACGCGGTCAAGAACACCATCGAGCAACAGATCCTGGTCTGGGCCGAGAAGATCGAGAAAGATGCCGAGGTCGAGGCCAAGAAGAAGATCAAGAGCGACATCCGCTGGAAGAAGTTCCGCCACGTGGCCGGCGCCGTCATCAAGGGCGTGCTGATCCTCGGCGCCGCCGCCGCCGCCATTGCACTGACCATCGTCACCTTCGGCGCCGCGGCGCCTGCCATCGCCGCGCTGGGTGTCGCCTTCGCCAGCCTCGGCGGGCTGACCGCGCTGGTCAAGGTTGGCCGGGACATCAAGGGCAAGTACGACCTGGAAAAGCGCGCCCTGGCCAATCTGGAGGCCGATCTGAAGGTCATCCAGACCCATCTGGGCAGCATCGCCAACAAGACGGCCGGCCTGCCCAAGCATCTGGACGATGCTTCCCGCATGTGCACCGAGCGCCGCGGCATGATCCAGGCCACCCGCGCGGTGCTGGACAAGCTCGCCGTGAAGGCCCGGGAAGCCCAGGACAAGATGGACCTGGTCAAGGCGGCCGGCGACTTCAAGGGCATCGCCAAGCAGGCAGCCGTGCTGAAGAAGCTGCACGACGAGCAAACCAAGGCGCTGACCGCCATCGAACAGGCCCAGCAGCGCGACAAGGAGTTCGAGGCCTTCATCGACAAGGCCCGCGGCGTCGTCGGCGACCTTGAAAAGATCCCGGTCCTGGCCCCGCGCACCCTCCTTGAGACCGTGAAGCAGTACGCCAACATGGACACGCTGATCAATGGCGCCGACCTGATCAGCTCTGTCGGCGGCTCTGCGGCCGGCCTGAAGGGCGCCGTGAAGTAGTTCACCTCCTTGTCGGGGCGCGCCCTCCAGCGCCTCGCCGGCCGTTGGGCCGGCTCCTGTCTCTCATCGATGGCGCAACGCCAGGCCGTTACGTTTGTGAAAAGGCATCCGCGACGGATGTCACGGGCCGACGTGGCCGCAAGGCTTCAGACAGGGAAGCGGTGCCCGAAGATGCCGTGACCGCCATGCAGCCATGCATCGGACGTCCATCAATGAGAGGTTACTTTGCCCAATCCGCCTTCCAGCACGAAGGCCGCCCGAGCCTTGCTGGCCGGCCGACTCAGCGCCTTCACGGTCGCCCTGGTTTGTTTCGTTGCGCAAGCCCGTGCCCAGGACGCCTTGCTGGATGACGCCCGCGCAAGGCTGAACCGGCGCGACGCCGCCGGTGCCTACGCGCTGCTGGCCGATGTCGAGGCGCAGCGCGCGGGGGATGCGGCCTTCGACTACCTGCTGGGTGTTGCCGCGCTCGACGCGGGGCACGTTACGCGCGCCATCTTCGCGCTCGAGCGCGTCGTGCAGCGGCAGCCGCAGGACGCGCTGGCACGCGCGGAACTCGGGCGCGCCTACCTCGCCGCCGGTGACGTCGAAGCCGCACGCGAGCAACTGCGCCTGGCGGGCCGCGGCAATGTGCCGGCGGCTGCATCGGCGGCCATCGAAGGCGCGATCGGCGTGATCGACCAGGTGGCGCCCCCAGCCGGGCCGCAGCTGTCCGGCTACCTTGAACTGGGCGGCGCCTACGACAGCAACGTCAACAGTGCCACCCAGCAGGGGGAGTTCGCCATCCCCGCCTTCGGCGGCGTCCTGTTCCAGAACACGCCAGAGAACCGCCAGCGGCACGACCTCAGCGCTTTCGCAGCGGGCGGTGCCACAGCCGAGGCGCGGTTGTCGCCGTCCTGGCAGCTGGTGGGCACGGCCAACCTTCGTGCTGCGGTGAACCGCGTCGTCCACGACATGAACACCGTCTTGGTCGATGCCACCGCGGGCCTGCGCCACACCGCGGGCATGCACAGGCAGCTTGTCGCCCTGCAGAACAACACGGCCTGGGTCGGCGGCGGCCTGTACCGCACGGCCAGTGGCGCGACCGCGCAACTGCAGTCGCAGCTCGACGCGACGTTGCAGGCCAGCGCCTTCGGGCAATGGTCGCGCCAGTCGTACAAGGGCCAGGCCGAGCGCAACACCGACCGCCTGCTGCTGGGGCTCGGGCTCGCAGGCCAGTCGGGCGGCGCAGGGCCGCTGGGCTACGGCAGTGCCTATGCGGTGCGCGAACGCAGCCGCGAGCCCGCGTTCGCCCACTTCGGCCACCGCGGCGTCGGCTTGCGGCTGGGCATGGAGCAGCGCTTCGCGGCCGCCGTTGGCGCATTCGCCGAGTGGCAATACGAGCTCCGCCACTACGGCGGCACGGAGCCCTTCTTCGACCGGGCCCGCCGGGACCACCAGAACGACGTCTCCGCCGGGCTGCGCTGGCAGGCCGATCCGCGCTGGCAGCTCGTCGCACAGGCGCGACGGACCCGGGCGGCGTCGAATGTCGTGCTCTATGACTACGCGCGCAATGTTTTCCAGATCAGCGCTCAAAGGAGCTTTCAATGAGCCGTAGGCAAGGACCTCAGCACCGCTCCGGTGGGCGTCGCGGACACGCCCTTGCGCCGACCAAGGGCCTTCGCGACGCGCTGGCGCTGGCCGCGCTGTGCGTCCTCAGCGGCCTGGCCTGGGCCGCACCATCGGCCACCGCCTTGTTCACGAGCGGCGACGTCCGTGTCGTCTCGGCCAAGGGCGTGGTCCGTGAGCTCAAGACCGGCGAGGCCGTTGAGTCCGGCGAAACGGTGCAGACCGGCAAGGGCCGTGTGCAGCTCCGCATGGTCGATGGCGCCATGATGTCACTGGGCGAGCGCACGACCTTGCGGCTGGACGACTACCACCTGGCCGGGCCCGCCGGGAACGACGAGCGCGGCTTCATGAGCCTGCTGGGCGGCGCCCTGCGCACCGTCAGCGGCAGCATCGGCAAGCCCCGTACCGACAACTACAAGCTCGATACCCCCTCTGGCACCATCGGCATCCGCGGCACCGAGTACACGGCCGAGGTCGACAACGGCCTGCGCGTGGGCGTCATCGGCGGCCTGGTGGCAGTCTGCAATGACGGCGGCTGCGTCGACGTGCCCAAAGGCTCGTCGGCCTACGCGCCGAACCGCTCGGTGAAACCCGGCGTCAGCGCCCGGGCCCTGATGTATTTGCAGCCGGCCAACGCGGCCGAAGCCGGCACGGCCGCCGCCGCAGAGGCCGCACCGGTAGCCACCCCCGCACCGGCGTCTGCCCGACCCACGTCGGGCGAGAAGCTGGCCCAGAGCCTGGCCTCGGAGGCGCAGAACGCTCCTGCTCCTGCTCCTGCTCCTGCTCCTGCTCCTGCTCCTGCTCCTGCTCCTGCTCCTGCACCAGCACCAGCAACAGCAACAGCTCCCGCTCCCGCGCCAGCGCCAGTACCTGCTCCCTCACCAGCACCAGCACCAGCACCAGCACCAGCACCAGCACCAGCACCAGCACCAGCTCCCGCACCTGCGCCTGCACCTGCACCTGCACCTGCACCTGCACCTGCACCGGCTCCTGCACCTGCACCTGCACCTGCACCTGCACCTGCACCTGCACCTGCACCTGCACCTGCACCTGCACCTGCACCTGCACNACCGGCTCCTGCACCTGCACCTGCACCTGCACCTGCACCTGCACCTGCACCTGCACCTGCACCTGCACCTGCACCTGCACCTGCACCTGCACCGGCTCCTGCACCTGCACCGGCTCCTGCACCGGCTCCTGCACCTGCACCGGCTCCTGCACCGGCTCCTGCACCTGCACCTGCACCTGCACCTGCACCGGCTCCCGCACCCGCACCCGCACCCGCACCCGCACCCGTACCTGCACCGGCTCCCGCGCCCGGACCCAATGTCACGGCCGGCCTGGTATGGAGCACCGACAAGGGCGACACCTCATCCGACCTGACCGCGGCGACCGCCAAGTTCGACGAACGTGGCGGCTTGGTGGAGCTCAGGGACGGCTCGACCGGCAGGAAAATCGTCGAGAAAGGCAGTTCCACGGACGTGGGCGCCAGTGACTTCATCGCCTGGGGGCGCTGGATCGATGGCCGCAGCAAGGCGCGCGACGGCAGCGAGGACGGCGACGACAGCAAGGGCAAGCTTGCCACGCTGCACTATTTCACCGCCACCTCGACCCCCGTGGGCGCGACGTCGGGACTGTTCACCTCGTTCGCCTCCACCTCGCCCACTGTTCAATCCAACGGCAACCTGGTCGCCACCGGCACCGTCGACAGTGCGAGCGGCAGCATCACCGCTTCATTGAAGCTGCAGGGCGGCGGCAGTGCCAATTACTCGCTGACGGTGCCAGTGGCAGGCCAGACCTTCTCGCTGACCGGTGTCGCCACGCAGACCTCGCTGTCGGGCTTTGCCGGTGTGTCAGTGATCACGAGCACCGGGGCGGCCTGTCAGGGCGGCTGCACGGGCAGCCTGGGCAACAACATCTCGGTCATCGGCCAGATCGCGGGGTCGCAGGGCACGCAGGCCGGCGTGGTCTACGGCTTCAACAGCCGCCTGGGCAACGTGTCGGGCGTCATCGTCTTCAAGCGCTGAGCCATGGGACTGCCTCTCGTTGATCGCTTGGCGCCGGGCGCAGCACCGCCCGTCACGGCGCACGCGACGGCCGCGGGCGGGATCCTGCTCGTTCACGGCGCCGGGCCGCATGCGACTCAAGAGCTGGTCGACGGCCTGCGCGAGGATCGTTTCGTCGTGCGCGACTGCAGCCGGCAGGATGCACTGGCGCAGGTGGACCGCGGCGACTGGGACGTTGTCGTGCTGGATGCGCAATCCGCCTTCGACGAAGCGCTCGCGCTGGCGGCCACCATCCGCGCCCGCTATCCCGCCACCGTGTTGCCCATCGTCATGCTCGGCGCCCACGGCGCTGCAGAGCAGCAGCTAGCCTTCGACGCGGGCGTCAGCGACTGGCTCACCTGCCCGGCAGAACGCGCGCTGGTAGGCAGGCGCCTGGCCACGCTGGGCGAGCTGCGCCGCCTTCGCCGCAACAGCGCCATGGAACACAGCCGTTTCGGTGCGGAGCTGTCCTCGCGTTCGCTGCGCCTGAACGGGCTGATCGAGACCTGCATCGCGATGTCCATGAGCCGCGACCGCGCGGCGCTGCTCAAGCAGCTGCTTGGCGAGGGGCGCCACCTGCTGAACTGCGATGGCGCGACGATGTACATGGTCACCGAGCAGCAGACGCTGCGCTTCGAGTTGCGCACCCGTAGCGACCCGTTGCCAGCCACGCAGATTCCGTTGTACGACCCGGTCACGGGCGCCCCCAACGAGACCTATGTGTCGGTCTACACGGCGCTGCACAACTGCGCCGTTCGCATCGACGACGTCTACGCCGAGACCCGGTTCGACCTGAGCGGCACGCGCGCCTTCGACGTCGCCAGCGGCTACCGCACCGTGTCGATGCTGACGGTTCCCATCACCCCGCGGGGTGCCTCGCCGATCGGCGTGCTGCAGTTCATGAACGCGATCGACCCGTTCACCGGTGCCATCGTGCCGTTCGATCCTGAGGCCGGTGCGCTGGTGGAGGCGCTGGCCGCACAGGCCGCGGTGGCCCTCGACAACATGGAGCTGGTGGACTCGCAGAAGCAGCTCACCGAAGGCCTGATCCGCGTGCTCGCGACGACGATAGACGCCAAAAGCCCGCACACCGGCCGACATTGCGAGCGTGTCCCCGACCTGGCGATGCGCCTGGCACAGGCCGCCTGCGACGCTGACGACGGGCCCTTGAAGCATTTCGCCTTCCACTCCGAGCGGGAGTGGGAGGAGTTCCGCATCGGCGCCTGGCTGCACGACTGCGGCAAGGTGACGACGCCCGAGTACGTGATCGACAAGGCGACCCGGCTCGAGACCCTGCACAACCGCATCCATGAAGTGCGCATGCGCTTCGAGGTCCTGCACCGCGACCTCGAGATCGAGCGGCTGCGCGCGCAGCTGGCCGGCCGCTGGAGCGACGCTCAGGAGGTGGCCCATGCGCACGCGCTGGCGCGGCTGCAGCAGGACTTCGCCTTCGTCGCCAATTGCAACGTGACCGAGGAGCCGATGCAGGACGACGCGATCGAGGCGCTGGCGCGCATTGGCGCGCAGCGCTGGGTGCGGCATTTCGATGACCGTCTGGGCCTGTCGGCGGCCGAACTGGCCGGCCGCGCGGCCGAGCCCGTCCAGGCCCTGCCCTGCAGCGAACCGTTGCTGTCCGATCGCCCGCACCACATCGTCGCCCGCGCCGACGGCGAGCGGCTCGACCCGGCCTTTGGCTTCCGCATGGACACGCCCGAGCATCTGTACAACCGCGGCGAGCTCTACAACCTTTCGGTGCGCAACGGCACGCTGACGGCGGAAGAGCGCTACAAGGTCAACGAGCACATGGTGCACACGGTGATGATGCTGGAGCGCATGCCCTTCCCCAAGCATCTCAAGCGCGTGCCGGAGTACGCCGGCACCCACCACGAGCGCATGGACGGCCGCGGCTACCCGCGCCAGCTCGGCGCCGAGGCGCTGTCGGTGCCGAGCCGCATCATGGCGGTGGCCGACATCTTCGAGGCACTGACTGCCGCGGACCGACCCTACAAGAAGCCCAAGCTGCTGTCGCAGGCGCTGGCCGTCATGCAGCGCATGGCCGGCACCCACATCGACGTCGACATCTTCAACCTGTTCCTGAGCGCCGGCGTCTACCTGGCGTACGCGCACAAGCACCTCGCTCCCGAGCAGATCGACGTCACCGATCCGACGCCCTTCTACGCCAGCGTGCAGCATGCCTAGCGCGGCGGCCGCCCCCTCGGTGCGGGCCCTGCGCGCCGCGGCGGCCGCCGGCTCGGTGCAGCGCTTGGCCGGCGAGTTGGTGGTGCTGTTCGAGCATGTCGCCAGCCTGCCGGACAAGCTGCAGTGGGTCGCGCGCCAGGTCAGCGCGGACCTGCAAGGCCCGCGCGACGCCGCACTGGCGCGTGCCGGCGCCGCCGTCGCCAGCGCCATCGACGCGCAGCCGGTCAACTTCGACCGCCTGGGCTACCACAACCGCCAGCATTTTTGCGAGGTGGCGCTGACCGCCTACGGCCTGTGCCTGCTGGAGGCCTTGAGCACGCCAGAGACGCAATTGGTGCTGCTGGCAGCGCTGCTGCACGACGCAGTGCACGAAGGGCGCCCGCAAGCCGGCTTCGTCCAGGAGCGTGCCAGCGTGGAAAGCATGCGGGGGCTGCTGCAGGCCGCCGGCCTGGACTCCGCACAGATCGACCGTTTGATGGTGCTGGTGCTGGCGACCGACACTCAGGGCGGCACCGCCTTCATGGCGGCGGCCTGCCGCGCCCATGCTGGCAAAGATGGCATGCCGCACACCCCGCCCGCCGGCGCGCCCGAGTTGGCCGCGCTGCAGGGCGACCCCAGGCTGGCCCGGCTCGCGAGCCTCTTGTGCGAGGCCGATGTGCTGCCCTCGATCGGGCTGGATGCAGGGCATGCGCTGCGCGTCCAGCAGCGCCTGGCCCACGAATGGCGCCGGCCGCTGGGCCGGCAGGACAAGCTCGCCTTCGTGGATGCCGTGCTGCAGCAGGGCTATATCGGCGACTTCTTCCTGCCCGGCGTGCAGGCCATGCGCGCGGCCTTGTCCGCCGAACTGCATGCCGGCACCGAGGACTGAACCGGGCCGGGCCGGCCGAGCCTGGGATTGGGCCTGGGCCGTACCGCTGGCCGCGCTCGTGGTGGCCTTGACCACGGCGTGGCTGGACCCACCGGCGCTGCGCGGCCTGCGCCTGGCCAGCTTCGACCAGTTCCAGCGCTGGCATCCACGGCCCCACGACGACGCGCCGGTGCGCATTGTCGACATCGACGACGAAAGCCTGCGCCGGTTCGGCCAATGGCCCTGGCCGCGTGACCTGGTGGCCAAGTTGCTGACCGACATCGGCGCCGGCGAGCCGGCATCGGTCGCCGTGGACGTGCTGTTCGCCGAGCGCGATGGCGGCACGGCACCGGGGAACGACGCGGTGCTCGCTCGCACCCTCGCCCAGGGGCGGGTTGCGCTCGGCTTCGGCCTCACGCCGCCACGCGCCGGCCAGCCCGCCGGCAACCCGCACGACGACGGCTTGGCGCTGAAGGCCGGCTACTTCCCGCTGGGTGGTGACCCCGTGCCCTTCCTGCCGTCATTCGCCTCCAGCATCGCCAACCTGCCTGAATTCCAGCAGGCTGCCGCAGGACAGGGGGCCATGACCTTCATCCCCGACGTCGACGGCATCATCCGCCAGGTGCCGCTGGTGCTGAGCCTCGACGGGCGGCTGGTGCCCTCCCTGGCCGCCGAGGCGCTGAGGCTGGCGGAGCAAGCCAGTCACTACACCGTGCGCAGCGCCGGGGACAACGGCGGCGTCATCGACGTGCGCATCGGCGAGCGACTCATCGGCACCGATGCCAGCGCCGCGCTCTGGGTGCACTACAGCCGCCCTCACCCGAAGCGCTACATCCCCGCCTGGCAAGTGTTGGCCCACGGTTTGCCGGCAGGCGAACTCAAGGGCAAGGTGGTGCTGGTCGGCACGTCGGCCCAGGGACTGATGGACCTGCGCTTCAGCCCCCTGGGCGGCATCATCCCCGGCGTGGAGGTGCATGCCCAGGCGCTGGAGCAGGTGCTGACAGGCCACCACCTGGGCCGCCCGGGCTGGACGCCGGCCGTCGAGTGGCTGGCCACCCTGCTGGGTTGCGCGCTGGTGGGCCTGCTGGCCATGCGGCGCAGCGCCGCCGTCTCGTCGGCCGGCTTTGTCGCCCTGTCCAGCGCCATCGGCATGGCGGCCTGGGGCGCCTTCCTGCGCGCCGGCGTGCTGATCGATCCGATCACGCCCGTGCTGGCCATGGCCGGGGTCTTCATTCCGACCACCGTGATGCGATACCTGCACAGCGAGCGCCGGCAGCGCTGGATGAAGCAGACCTTCTCGCGCTACGTGTCGCCCAATCTCGTCGACTACCTGGTCACGCATCCCGAGGCCCTGGCGCTGGACGGCAGGCGGCAGCGCTGCAGCTTCGTCTTCACCGACCTGGCGGGGTTCAGCACCTTGATGGAGCAGATGGACCCGGCGGTCGCGGTGGGCCTGGTCAACGACTACCTGGACCGCATGATCGCCATCGCCTTCGAGCATGACGGCACGCTGGACCGCATCGTCGGCGACGCGGTGGCCATCATGTTTTCCGCGCCGGTGGAGCAGAAGGACCACGAGCAGCGCGCCCTGCGCTGCGCGCTGCAGATGCACGCCTTCTCGCGCCGCTTTGTCGACGAGCTGGCAGGCCGAGGCATCCCCTTCTGCGAAACGCGCATCGGCGTGCACAGCGGTGAGGTCACAGTCGGCAATTTCGGCGGCAAAGCCATCTTCGACTACCGCGCCCTCGGCGACCCGGTCAACATCGCCTCACGGCTGGAAGGCGCGAACAAATACCTGGGCACGCTGATCTGCGTCTCCGAGGCCACGCTGGCCGCATGTGCGGGCGCGCCGGCACGTCCCATCGGCCGCCTGCGCCTGGCCGGCCGCGCCGGCCACCTGATGACGTATGAACCGCTGTCTGGGCAGGCGAGCGACCCCGAGTACCTGCAGGCCTTCGAGCTGATGCGCGACCACAGCGACCAGGCGCTGGCCGCCTTCGAAGCGCTGGCCAGCGCGCGGCCGCGGGACTCCCTGGTCAGTCTGCATGTGGCGCGGCTGCGCTCGGGCCAGACGGGCGACGCGATGGCGCTGTCGGAGAAGTAGCCCGCGCCGCGCGCCTACTTGCGCACGTTGTCCAGGTCGGGCGGCGGCGTGTAGCCGAGGTCGCGGGCACGCGCCTCGAACTGCGAGGCCAGCAGCGGCTGGCCGGTGTTGCGGAAATGCAGGGCCAGTTCATAGCTGGCAATGCCGTTGCCCAGTGCCACGGCGAACTGCATCCAGCCCTCGTAGCGCGATTGCGCCGCCGAGGAGCCATAGCCCCCGCTGTTCTGCCCGCGAACGCGCCAGGCCATGCGCGCGGCGGCATCCTTGTCGCCGCGGCCGCAGCGCAGCAGGTCCTGGCGCTGCTCGGCGGGCATGTCCGGGTTGAAGGAAAAGGCCGAGCGGTACAGGCGCACGTCGCTGCGCTGCAGCGCCTTGAGCGCATGGCGCGCGCCGTCACGTGCCACCTGCACCCCGGGTGCGAAGGGGCTCTCGGGCCGGGCCTTCAGAAAGTCTTCGGCCACCTGCACCACTTCGGCGGGCCAGGCCAGCTGCTCGAGCTTCTTCAGCACCGCGTCCTCGTCGATGTCGGGCGCCGCGGGCGCCACGGCACCTGCGCGCCTGGGCTCCACGTTCAGGCGCACGCGGGTGTGGTCGGCGATGAAGGGGTCCTGGGCCAATTGACGGATGGCGGCCACCGGGTGGTTGAGCATGGTCTCGCGCACGTCGCTGCGCACCAGTTGCATCAGCTCGGGGAAGGTCGTCTGGTCGGACACGCTGCCCATCAGCTTGACCAGCGACCCGGTGTAGAAGGTGTTCTGCGTCTCGACGGCCGGCGCGATGGCCGGCTTGCCGGCACCGGTGGAGAAGGTGATGAGGCAGCCCGGCGGCGCCTCGACCTGGTTCAGGCCCACCAGCTCGCCGGCACGCAGGCCGGTGCGGCAGGCATCGACGACCGCGATGATCATGCCCTCGCGGCGCGCGGGCAGGCGGCGCACGACGTCGCTGAGCAACTGCATGCTGCTGTTCTGCAGCAGCTCGCCCTTGGCCGAGGGATTGAGCCCGGCGGGCAGCAGCAGGTTGGACGCGTCCACCTGCACGCCGTGGCCGCTGAAGTAGAAGAACACGGTCGCATCCGCCGGGCTCGCAGCAGCCTCGGCGATGAACACTTCCAGCGCTCGGCGCGCCGCCGGCAGGTCAAGGTCCAGCGCCGACGTGACCTTGAAGCCGCGCCGCTCCAGCACTGCCTCCAGGTCGCGCAGGTTCTTCGGGATCGGCGGCAGGTCGAAGGGCTGCGGATAGTTGCGGTTGCCCAGCAGCAGCGCCAGGCGGATTTCAGTGCTCGGCAGCTGAGAGTCCGCGGCGGCGCGCGCGACGGGCCGAACGGCGAGCCCCGCGCCGAGCAACGAGCCCCACAGGAAGCGGCGGCGCGCGAGGCGGGGGCAAGGATGGGTTTCGGGCAACACGCTCATGGGCTCGCAGGCTTGCAGCTCAGCGCAGGCTGGGCGGCGGGGTCGCACAGTTCGGGCGGCTTGGCGCCCTCGCTGCCTTGGGTGGACGGCCGGCCGGGGCCGACCTCGGCGATGACGCCGGAACGCAGGCGCACCGTCACGTTCTCGGTGCGCACGGTCTCCTGGAAACGGGCACGGCGGGCGTCCTCGGCGTCGCCGTTGATGGAAGACAGGGCTCCAGAGGCCGCCGGCGTCAGCGGCAGGACTCCGTTATAGACCACCGGGATCTCCGTTGCCTGACTGGCCCCATCATGGAAGAAGCGATAGGCCGTGCCGCCGGTGGTGGGCTGGCTGCCAACCTCGGGGCCGATCAGCACGACCGCTGTCGAGCCCTGCGCACCGGCCTTGGGCAGCACGGTCAGATAGCCGGCGTTCGGTCCCGTCGTGCGGCTCCCCGTTGCAGTGGAACCCACCTCGATGCGGATGGGCTGGCCGTTGACGGCGCCAAAGCTGCCGGGCGTGCCGAAGGCGCCGGGCGCCAGCTCCAGCACCATGCCCGGTGCCGACAAGGCCCTGCCGAGCACGATCTCGTCGAACGGCATGCGGGCCACCAGCTTGGCGTCGCCCGCCGTGGCGAGCTGGTCCGCGCGGATGTAGATCAGGTCGGCCTCGATACCGCTGCCGCCCACCCCCACCTGCTGGCCAGACACGCGCACCTCGGACTGCACGGCCTGGCCGCCCTTCGCATTCGGCGCCCAGGCGGTGTTGTAGTTCGCGCCGCTGAGTACCGAGAGCTGGCCCTTGAAGCTGTTGGCATCCTGGGCCAGCAGCACCGAGCCGCCACCGGCGGCATGCACCGACAGGGAGGCCCCCTCGGCGACCGTGATGGCGCTCGCGCTGCCCTGCTGCACGGTCGCCTCGGCCACCGCCAGCGGCTGGCCGGCGACCGGCACCTGGGCCGTGCCCTGCAGCGTGGCCTTGGCGTCGTCAGGCGCGGCCTGGGCCACCAGCGCGAGGCTGCCGCCCGTGAGTTGCAGCTTGCCGTTGATGGCCAGGCGCCCCGCCTCGATGCGGCCGCCGCTCGACAGGGTCACGTCGCCCAGCTGCAGGCTGTCCTTGGCGGCCACCAGGGCCTGGCCACCGCTCAGGCCCAGCGGCGCGCTGCCGAACTGGTTGGTGCTGCGGCTGGCGTCGATCAGCGTGCCGGTGAGCGTCAGCCCGGCCGCATTGGCCAGGGTCAGGCTGCCGGTGTAGACCTGCTCGGCCCGCGTTGTCAGGTTGCCGGCCAGGCGCACGCTGCCGGCGGCCTGCAGCGAGGCGATGGTCTCGGCGCCCCCAAGTTGCAGTTGGGCGCCAGCGGCCACCTGCACCGCGCTGGCGTCGGACAGGCGCTCGGCCGCCGTCGTGACGAGGCCGCCGCCCAGCACCTGGGTGGCGCCGCTGTAGCTGTTGGCGGCGCTGCCCAGCGTCACCTGGCCCTGGGTGATGACGAGACTGCCGCGGCCGCTGATGGCCTGGTCCAGCGTCAGCGCGTCGCTGCGCGAGAGCCGCAGCTCACCCTGGTTCTGGATCTCGCCCGAACCCAGGGCGCCATTGCCGGTCAGCTGGATCGTGCCGGCCTCGATGACGGTGGCGCCGCTGTTGCGGTGCGCGGCCGTCAGCGTCAGCATGCCGGCGCCCTGCTTGATCAGGCCACCGCTGCCGCTGACGACACCGTCGAAGCGGCCGTCGGCGCCATCGGCGCCGGCCGCCAGGGAAGCGCCGTTCAGCACCAGGTTGCCGCCGCCGTTCAGCGAGGCCACCGTCTGGCGCGCATTGGCCTGCACCTGCCCCGGCGTCTCGATGACGAGCGCGCTGGCCGCCGCCAGGGTTTGTTCCGCATCCAGCACCAGGCTGCCGCCGTCGACCCGCGTGGCACCGGTGTAGAGGTTGGCGCCGCCCAGCGTCAGCGTGCCGCTGCCCGCCTTGCTCAGGCCGCCATCGCCGCCGATGACGCCGTCGAAGCGGCTGCTGCGGCCGCTGGCGCCCAGGACCAGCGTGTTGGCATTGAGCTGCACCTGGCCGGCACCGCTCAGCGCACCAAGGTCGACGTCGGTCAGCAACTCCAGCGTCGCGCCGCCGGCCACGTTGACGCCAGCCGAGGCCGGCACGACCGGCGCTGTTGCTGCGCCGGCGGCCAAGGGTTTGACAGCGCCGGCGCCTTCGAGCTGCAGCGTGCCGGCATGGGCCTGCAGATCGCCCGCCAGCGTGTTGTGACCGGCCAGCGTGAAGACGCCGGTGCCAAGCTTGGCCAGGCCGCCGCTGCCGATGATGGCGCCGTCCCAACGCGTATTGCCGCCATTGCTGCCGACGCCGAGCAGCGCCGCCTGCACGTCCACCGTGCCGGCGCCGGCGAGCGAGCCAAGGTTGAGGCTTTGCTGCACCGTGAGCGTGGCGTTCGCCTCCACGCTCACGGCCGTGACGTCGTTCAGCGCGGTGCTGCTCGCCAGCACCAGTTCACCCGCCGCCACGCGCGTCGCGCCGGTGTGGGCGCCGCTGCCACCCAGCACGAAGCGGCCGCTGCCCAGCTTGGCCAGGCCGCCGCTGCCCACGACGCTCCCGGCAAAGCTCGTGTTCGTGCCATCCAGGCCCGTGCCCAGCGTGAAGCTGCCGAGCTCGACGCGGCCCGCGCCGGCGAGCGAACCGATGGCTTGGTCCTTGCCCAGGGCCAGCACCGCCCCGCTCGCGACCTGCACCGCACTGGTCGAAGGCAACTCACCCGTGACGCGCAGAGTGCCGGAGGCGATGTCGGTGTTGCCACCGTAGTGATTGCTGCCGGCCAGCGTCAGCGTGCCGCTGCCCGCCAGGCGCAGCCCGAAGCCGGCACCGCCGTCCGCGACGTCGCCGCTGATCGTCAGCCCGCCCATACCGGGCAGAAACTCCGTTGTGGCCGCCTTCAGCGTCACCGCGCCAGCCAGCGTGCCAGCACCCGCAGTGTTGATCACACGTCCGCCGTTGGCCACCAGTTCAGCATCCATGACGGCGCCGTCGCGCAGATCGAGCTGGCCTGCGCTGCTCAATTGCACCGCACCGCTGCCGGCCTGGGCCAAGGGGCCTGACAACACGACGGTGCCCGAGTTGATGCGCGTGCCGCCGCTGTAGTTCTGGGCCGTCGTCATCGTCAGGCTGCCGCTGCCGCTCATGACAAGCTCGCCGCTACCCGACAGCGGGCCCACCAGGTTGAGGGCGCCGGGCCCGGCGAGTTCGAGCCGGGTCGAGACATGGCTCGCGTTGACGCTGTAGTCGGCCGCGCTGACAAGGCTGGCGATGCCGGCGCTGTCGATCGCGAAGCGCGTCAAGCTGTTGTCGGGCCGGGTCAGCGTGACATTGCCGCTGCCGGCCTTGATGGTCGTGAGGCCCACGACCGTCAGCGCGCCGCTTTGCGTGACGGCAGCGCCGGTCGCCGCAGTGTCCACGCCCAAGCTGCCGTAGCTGCCGCCACCGAGGTCCAGTGCGCCGGCCGACGTGACTTCGAGCTGGGCGGCATCGCCCGTGACCTTGAGACCGTCATGGCGTGCCGCATCACCATCGCGCAGTTGCACCTGTCCGAGGCTGGCGCCGGCCTGGGCCTTGAGCTCCACACGGTTGAGGTCGTTGCCCGCGCCATGGGTGGCCAGGTCGACGGGCACGGCCGCGCCGTTGGCGATCAGCGTCGTCAGGCCGCTCACCTGCAGCGGCCCGGTCAGCAGAATGCCCTTGGCCGCCGCGGCGCTGAGGCTGACGCTGTGGCCGCCGCCCAGCGTCAGCAGGCCGCCGCTGCTGAGCTTCAGCGTCTGAACATCGCCGCTGAACGTCAGGTCCAGCGCGCTGCTGATGTCGGCGCTGGCGAAGCTGCCGCCGTTCACTCCGCGCATGCTGACCGTACCGAGCAACTGGTTGCCGGGCTGGTTCAGCACGAGATTCACGAGGCTGCCGTCGGCGATGAATTCGCTCGAGCCGGCGACAAACAGCGCACCGGTCTGGGTGAGGGTCGTTCCCCGGATCAGTGCCGTCAGATCGCCACTGACGCGGCCGCCGCCCAGCGAGATGTCGCCGCCAGCGCTCAGCTTGAGATCGCGCGTTGTGAAGCTGCCCAGGCGCAACGCGCCGCTGGCCACGAGGCTCACATCGCCGCCAAGCAGATGGATCGGGCCACCGAAGGCATTGGTGGCCTCGTTGAGCTGGATGGCGGCGCTGCCTGCGTCCAGTGTCGACGCGCCGGCGATGCTGAGGCCGCCAGCGACCTGGCCGATCTCGCCCCCGCCGCTGCTCGCTTTCAGCTCGCCGCCGACCGTGCCGCTGCCAAGCCGCAAGGCACCGTTCGAGGCGAGCGTCAGGTCGCCGACGTTCAGCAGGCCGAGGCTGAGCGGGCCACTGTTGATGAGCAGGGTGTTGCCGCCGGTAACGTTGATGCCCGTGCCGGCAAATGCGTTGCCGGCCTGGCCCAGGGTGATGGCCGCGGCGCCAGCATCCAGCGTGACTGCGCCGCTGACCGCGAGCGAACCGGTCTGGGTCAGTGGTCCGCGGCTGACCGCCTTCAGCTCGCCGTCGATCCGGCCGCCGCCGAGGTTGAGCGCGCCGGCCACGTCCAGCGTCAGGGGACCGGTCGCGACGCTGCCCAGACTTAGGTCGCCGGCATTGCTCAGGGCCGTGGTGCCGCCACTCAGGTTCACGAGGCCGCCCAGTTGGTTGGCCGCTTCTGTCAGCGTGATGTCGCCCGCTGCCTGCAGCGTGCTGCCGCCCGCCACGGCGAGGCCGCCCACCACTTGAGTGATCGCGGCACCTCGTGCGCTCAGCGCGCCACTCAGGTTGCCGGTGCCCAGGACGATGCCGCCGTTGCTGCTCGCGTCCAGGCTGCGCAGAGCCAATGTGCCGAGGCTGAGGCCGGGCAGGCTGAACAGCGTCGCGTCGCGGGCGGCGAGGTTGATGACGCCGAGGAACTGATTGCCGGCGTGGGGCAGCGCGATGTCCGCGCCTCCGGCGTTGAGCGTGGCCATGCCACCGAACTGCAGTGCGCCAGATTGCGTGATGGCGTTGCCGCCGCTGCTTGCGAGCAGGGCACCGCCGATCACGCCCTGGCCCAGGTTGAGGGCACCGGCCGAATTCACGCTCAGGCTGTCTGTGGCGACATCGCCCAGGGTCAGCGCGCCGGCGGCGGTGATTTGCACTGTGCCGCCGCCGAGCTGCACCAGGCCGCCCCAGTCGTTGTCGGGGCGGATCAACGTGATCGCGCCGCCGCCAGCCTTCAGCGTCGCCGGGCCGCTGACCGCCAGAGCGCCGCTCTGCGTGAAGGCTGCGCCGGTGGCGCTCGTGTCAGCCATCAGACTGCCGTAGCGGCCGCCGCCCAAGTCCAGCGCACCGGCTGAGGTGATCTCCAGGCTGGCCGCGTCGCCCAGCAACTGCAGGCCGTCGTGCCGGCTGCCGTCGCCATCGCGCAGCTGCACACGGCCGAGACTACCGCCAGCCGCGGTCTGCAACTGCACGCGGTTCAGGTCGTTGCCAGCATGGACCATGTCGACTGGCATGACCGTGCCGCCCTGGGCGACCAGGGTCGTCAGGCCGCTGACCTGCAGCGCGCCGGTTTGCACGATGCCGCTGTGGGCCGCGGCCGTCAGCGTCGTGCTGCGGCCCCCGCCCAGCGTCAGCAGACCCCCGCTGCTGAGCTTCAGCGTCTGAACATCGCCGCTGAACGTCAGGTCCAGCGCGCTGCTGATGTCGGCGCTGGCGAAGCTGCCGCCATTCACGCCGCGCATGGCGATGCCGCCCAGCAACTGGTTGCCCGGCTGATCCAGCACCAGGGTGGCGAGGCCACCGTCGGCGACGAAGTTGGCCACGCCGTTGACCGTCAGCGCCGCGGACTGGCTGATCCTGCTGCCACGCGTGGTGGCCGTCAGTTCGCCGTTCACCGTGCCGCCGCCCAGGTCGAGGTCGCCGCCGGCGCTGGCCTTGAGGTCATGGGCCGTGACGCTGCCCAGGCGTAGCGCGCCGCCGTTGGCCAGGGTCACATCGCCGCCGACCAAACTGACCGCGCCGGCAAAGGCATTGCCCGCCTCGGCGAGATCGATGTTGCCGCTGCCGGCACTCAGCGTGGATGCCCCGCTGACAGCCAGGCCGCCGGAGACCTGCGTGATGGCGCTGCCGCTGGCATTGAGGTCGCCGCCGACCGAGCCGGTGCCCAGGCGCAGGGCGCCGGAGGCCGATGCCGTCAGCCCGGCGACGTTGAGGCTGCCCAGGCTCAGCGCGCTGGCGGCCGTGATGACGGTGGCGCCGCCATGCAGGTCGACGCTGCCTGCGAAGGCGTTGCCGGCCTGGCCGAGCGAGATGCCGGCACTGCCCGCATTCAGGCTGGTGCCACCGCTCACCGACAGCGCACCCGACTGGCTGATGGCGCCGCTGCTGACCGCCGTCAGGGTGCCGCCGACGGCGCCACTGCCGAGGTCCAGCGTGCCGGCCGCGTTCAGCGTCAGGCCGGCGGTGGCTAGCGTGCCCAGGCGCAGGCCGCCGGCGTTCGTCACCGCGCTGGCGCTGCCGCTCAGGCTGACGACGCCGTTGAGGTGATTGGCCGCATCCGTCAGGGTGATGCCGGTCGCCGCCTGCAGCGTCGCGTTGCCGGCGACGGTGAGGCCGCCCGCCACCTGCGTGATCGAACCGCCCAGCGCCCGGGCAGTCAACGCGCCGCTGAGCGTGCCGCTGCCCAGCGTGATGCTGGCGTTGCTGGTGGCATCCAGGCTGTTGAAGCTCAGCGTGCCGAAGCTCAGGCTGGGTTGGTTGAACAGGGTCACCGCATTGCCGGTCAGGCTCAGTGCGCCGAGGAACTGGTTGCCGGCGTTGGCCAGCGTGATGTTGCCGCTGCCGGAGTTGAAGACGGCCGAGCCGGTCACGTGCAGCGCTCCGGACTGGCTGATGGCGCCATTGCCGCTGTTGGCCACCAGGTTGCCGGTGACGTTGCCCTGGCCCAGGTTCAGCGGGCCCACAGCACCCACCGTGAGGTCGCCGGTGGTCAACGGCCCCAAGGTCAGGCCGGCCGCGGTTTTCACCTGCGTGACGCCGCCCTTGAGCGTGACCAGGCCGCCGAGCTGGTTGCTGGTGTTGTTGAGGGTGATGGCGGCGCTGCCCGCATCCACGTTCAAGGCGCCGGTCAGGCTGAGCGGCGCGCTCTGGGTCACATCGCCACCGGCTTTCAGCACGAGGGAGCGGATGCTGACGGCGCCGAGGTCGACGGCACTGGTGTCGGTCAGGCGCACATCGCGGCCGGTCAGCGCCACGGCGCCGGTCCAGCCGTTGGCCGCGTCGTCCAGCGTGATGTCGGCCGTACCCGCGTTGATGCTGGCGGTGCCGCTGACGCTCAGGCCGCCGGCGGCCTGGGTGATGACACCATTGCCGCTGGTGGCGGCCAGGTTGCCGGCGATGCTGCCGTGGCCCAAGTTCATGGCGCCGGTGCTGTTGGCCGTCAGCGCGCCCGTGTCCAGCGTGCTCAGCGTCAGCGCGCCGGTGGTGCGCAGCTGCGTGGCGCCGCCCTTCAGCGTGACCGTGCCACCGAGCTGGTTGCCGGTGTTGGCCAGAGTGATGGCCGCAGTGCCCGCGTCCACGCCCAGGGCGCCGGTCAGGCCGAGGGTCGTGCCCGCGCCCTGGGTGATGGCGCCACCCGTCGTCAGCGCCAGCGAGGTGGCATTGACATGGCCCAGCGTGACGGCGCTGCTGCTCTTGAGCAAGGCGTTCCTGCCGGTCAGCGCGACGGCGCCGGTCCAGCTGTTGGCCAAGTCGCCCAGCGTGATGTCGGCGCCGCCGGCATCGAGGGTCGAGGTACCGGTCACGCTCAGGCCGCCAGCAGCCTGGGTGACGGCCCCGCTGCTGGTGGCGCCGAGGGCGCCGCCGATGCTGCCCGTGCCCAGGCCCAGTGTGCCGCCGGCCAGGATCTGCAGCGAGCCGGTCGCCAGGCTGCCCAGCCCCAGCGCGCCCTGGCTCCTGATCTGAGTGGTACCGCCTGTCAGCGAGACCAGGCCGGTGAACTGATTGGTCGCCGCGTTCAGCGTGATGGCCTGGCCGCCGGCATCAAAGCTGCTCGTGCCCGTGGCGCTGATGCGGCCGCCAGTCTGGTTGATGGCGCCGCTGGTACTCGTCACGGCGAGAGCGCCGGTGGCCGTGATGTCATGCGCTAGCGTCGCCGACTGACCCTTGAGCGTGACGGCTCCGCCCTTGAGCGTGCCGAAGGTGCTGAACACGCCGCCGCTGGACAGCGTCAGGGCCTCGGTGCCGGTGTCGATATTGCTCGTACCTGCCGGCAGGATGAGGGTACCGCCCGCCTCAAGCTCCAGGCCCTTGTTGGGCTGCTGGGTCAGCGCGAAGAGGTTGAGGTTGTTGGCGCTGCGCAATGACACCGCGCCGCCCGTGGCGGTGATGGCGCCCTGCAGATCGTTGCTGGCCTGGTTCAGCGTGATGTCGGCGCTGCCGGCGTCCAGCGTCGTGACCCCGGTCAGGATCAGCCCGCCGGTCTGGGTAATGGCGCCACCGTTGCTGATCGCGTTCAGCGTGCCGGTGACGCTGCCCTGGCCGAGGCCGAGGTTGCCGGTCGAGGTGACCGTCAGGTCGCCGGTGTTCACTGTGCCCAGCGTCAGCGCGGCACTGTCCGTCACGCCGGTGGTGCCGCCGCTCAGGCTGACAGCGCCGCCGAAGTGGTTGGTCGGCTGGTTCAGGCTGATGACCGAGCCGCCAGCCGAGACCGTCGTCGTGCCGGTTATGAGCAGGCTGCCGCCGGTCTGGTTGACGTCGCCGCTGGCCGTCGTCAACTTCAGCGTGCCGCTGGCCGTGATGTTCTGGCCGAGGGCGAGGCCGGTCTGGGCCGCCAGGTCGATGTTGTGACCGGCCAGCGTGCCGCCCATCGTGAAGCTGCCACCGCTGGCCAGCGTGAGGTCGGCCGTGCCGGTGTCGATACTGGCGGCCGGCCCGAGGATGAGGTTGGCGCCGGCCGACAGGGTCAGCGCGCGATTGGCGGGTTGGGTCAGGCTGAGGATTTCAAGGTCGCCGCCCGAGCGCAGGTCCAGCGAGTTGCCGACCAGGTTCAGGCCATGCCACTGGTTGCCGGTGTTGGGCAGGCTGATGTCGCCGCTGGTGGTGGCGT
Source organism: Pelomonas sp. Root1217 (assembly GCF_001425705.1). Taxonomy (GTDB): domain Bacteria; phylum Pseudomonadota; class Gammaproteobacteria; order Burkholderiales; family Burkholderiaceae_C; genus Pelomonas. Next base: position 102,078 of record NZ_LMDC01000003.1, read on the forward strand.
CCAGCGTCGCCACGCCGCTGACTGACAGCGCGCCGGTCTGGCTGAGGATGCCGCCATGGCTGCTGGCATTCAGTGTGCCGTTGATGCTGCCTTGCCCCAGGTTCAGCGCGCCGCCGGCCGTGGTGCTGACGATCAGGTCGCCGGCGTTCAGCGTGCCCAGCGTCAACGGGTTGCCGCCGCCGTTGCCCAGCGTCGTGGTGCCGCTGCTGGTGAGGCTGACCGCGCCCTGCAGGTTGTTGGCCGACGTCAGCGTGATGTTGCCGCTGCCGTTGCTCAAGGCTGTGGTGCCGCTGATCGTGAGCGCCCCGCCCTGCGTGATGGCGCCGGTGCCCGTCGTCGTCGCGCTGAGGTTGCCGGTGACCGTGCCGCTGCCCAGACCCAGATGGGCATTGCTGGTGGAGACGGTCAGGGCGTGGGTGTTCAACGTGCCCAGCGCCAGCGCGTTGCCATTGCCGTTGGCGATCTGCGTCGTGCCGGTGGTGGTGATGCCGACGGCGCCCTGCAGGTTGTTGGCCGAGGTCAGCGTGATGTTGCCGCTGCCATTGCTCAAGGCCGAGGTGCCGGTCACGGTCAGCGCGCCGCCCTGCGTGATGGCGCCGGTGCCGGTGGTGGTGGCGCTGAGGTTGCCCGTGACCGTGCCGCTACCCAGACCCAGGTTGGCTCCGCTGGTGCTGACAGTCAGGGCATGGGTGCTCAGCGTACCGAGCGTCAGCGCGTTGCCGCTGGCATTGCTGAGCTGGGTGGTGCCGGTGGTCGTGACGCTGACCGCGCCCTGCAGGTTGTTGCCCGAGGTCAGCGTGATGTTGCCGCTGCCGTTGGCCAGGCTGCTGCTGCCCGTCACCACCAACGCGCCGCTCTGCGTCAGGGCGCCGCTGCCCGTCGTCGTCACGCTGAGGTTGCCGCCCACGGTGCCGCTGCCAAGATCGATGTCGGCATTGCTGGTGCTGACGGCCAGCGCGGCGGTGGTCAGCGTACCCAGGGCGAGTGCATTGCCACTGCCGTTGACGATCTGGCTGCTGCCGGAGCTGGTGACGCTCACCATGCCCTGCAGGTCATTGGCCGCCGCCAGCGTGATGCCGCCGCTGCCGCTGCTGAGGCCGCTGGTGCCGGTCACCGTCAGCACACCGCTCTGCGCAATGGCGCCGGTGCCGGTCGTCGTCGCGCCGAGGTTGCCGCTGATGGTGCCGCTGCCCAGGCCCAGGTTGGCGCCGCTGGTGTTGACCGTCAGGTCGCGCACGCTCAGCGTCCCCAGGGTCAGGGCCTTGCCGCTGCCATTGCTGATCTGCGTGGTGCCGGTCGTCGTGACGCTGACGGCCCCCTGCAGGTCGTTGGCCGAAGTCAGCGTGATGTCGCCGCTGCCATTGCTGAGGCTGCTGGCGCCCGTCACCGTCAGCGCGCCACTCTGCGTGAGCGTGCCGTTGTTGGTCGTCGTCGCGCTGAGGTTGCCGCCGACGGAGCCGCTGCCCAGCACCAGGTCGGCATGGTTGGCGCTGACGGTCAGCGCGCCGGTGTTCAGCGTGCCCAGGGTCAGGGTGTTGCCATTGGCATTGCTGAGCTGGGTGGCGCCGGTGCTGGTGATGCTGACCGCGCCCTGGAAGTCGTTGCCGGCCGTGGTCAGCGTGATATTGCCGCTGCCATTGCTGAGGGCCGTCACGCCCGTCACCGTCAGCGCGCCGCCTTGCGTGAGGGTGCCGGTGCCCGTCGTCGTCGCGCTGAGGGCGCCGGTGACCGTGCCGCTGCCCAGGGCCAGGGCGGCGCCGCTGGTGCTGACGGTCAGCGTGCGTGTGCTCAGCGTGCCCAAAGTCAGCGCATTACCGCTGGCATTGGCGATCTGCGTCGTGCCAGTGGTCGTGATGTCGACCGCACCTTGTAGATTGTTGGCCGAGGCCAGCGTGATATTGCCGCTGCCGTTGCTCAAGGCCGATGTGCCGGTCACCGTCAGCGCGCCGGTCTGCGTCAGCGTGCCACTGCCCGTCGTCGCTGCACTGAGGTTGCCGCCAACCGAGCCGCTACCGAGGTCCAGATTGGCATTGCTGGTGCTGACGGTCAGGCCCCCGGTGCTCAGCGCGCCCAGGGACAAGTCCTTGCCGCTGCCATTGACGAGTTGCGCATTGCCGGTGGTGGTGACGCTCACCAGCCCCCGCAGGTCGTTGGCCGAGGCCAGCGTGATGTTGCCGCTGCCATTGCCCAGCGTCGTCGTGCCCGTCACCGTCAGCGCACCGCCCTGGGTGATGGTGCCGGCACCGGTCGTCGTCGCGCTGAAATTGCCGGTGACGGTGCCGCTGCCCAGGTTCAGGTTGGCGGCGGTGGCGCTGGCGGTGAGGGCATGGGTGTTCAGCGTGCCCAGGGTCAGCGCATGGCCGCTGCCATTGCTGACCTGGGTGATGCCGGTGGTCGTCAGGCTGACCGCGCCCTGCAGGTTGTTGCTGGCCGCCGTCAGCGTGATGTTGCCGGATCCCGTGGTGACGCCCGTCGTGCCAGTCACCGCCAACGCGCCGGCCTGCGTGATCGCGCCGCTGCCGCTGGTGGTGACGCCGACATTGCCCGTGACCGTGCCGGTCGGCAGGACGACGTCGCCGCCGACGCTGCTGAGGGTCAGGCCTGCGCTGGTGACGCTGCCCAGTGCGACGGTGCCCGCGCCCGAACTCGCCGCGGTGAGGCTGCCGCCGCCTGTATTGAGGGTGCTGCCGGTGATGTCGCCGCCGGCCTGCAGGACGACGTTGAGGGCACCTGCCCCCGCCCCGATGCTGCCGGCGCTGAAGCTGATGTTGCGCAAGGCGATCAGGTTCAGCGTGGCCGCGCCGGTAGGCACGATGGCGGCCTGGACGTCGATGTCGCCATGTTGGCCGTTGGTGCCCAAGGCCAGGGTCTGCACCGTCACCGACGTGCCGCCGGACAGCGCATTGTTGAGGGCGCCAACGTCGACCACGGCAGCATCGTCCGTGCTGGCGAAATTCGGCGCCACGCCAACGTTGGTGTTGGTGCCGCTGTTGGCTTTGATGACCACGTCGTTGGGGTCGAGCAGCCACTGGCCCGACCGCCCCAGCGGTGCGCTGGCGTCAACGCGGCCGAGCAGGTTGAGCTGCTGGCGGCCCGAGGTCTCGACCATGCCGCCATTGCCCCCCAGACGCCCGCCGCGGGCCCAGATGCTGCCGAGCATGTCGGTGCGTCCGTCAGCCCAGACGGCGATGCGGCCGCCATCGCCCCGTTCGGTGGCATTGGCGCGCAGCTCAGCGCCGGCACCTATCCAGGTCTGCTCGGCGTTGTGCTCGGTGCCCCTGCCCTCGAAGCCGCCACCGACCTGCAGGCTGCCGCCGCCGAAGCGCCCGGATGCGTCCAGCCGCGCGCCGTCCAGCAGCGCGAGCTTCTGACCCAGCGCGGTGATGCTGCCGGCGGTTTCGCCGCTGGCGTCCACGCTGCCATTGATGGTGGTGACGCCCACCGTGCCGCCGTCGATGACGACGCGGCCGCCTTGCTGGCGCAGGCCACGCGCCTGCACGATGCCGTCCATGTTCAGCACCTGACCGGCCGCGCCGCCGCGAGCCTGCGCGCGCACCTCGGCACTGCTTTCGGCCTGCACGCGGCCGCTGAGTTTCAGCGCGACGTCGCGGTTGTCGTCGTTGCGCAGGTTGAAGAGGACAAGGCCATCGCCTTCCACATCCACCTGCACGGTGCTGGCCGCACCCAGGCCGACGCGCCGCGCTGCGATGCTGCCGCCGACGCTGAGCTGGGGAGCGACAAGCGCCACCGTACCGCCCGGCGCGCTGATGCTGCCATCGGCTTGCAAGCCGCCTGCACCTGTGCCGGCCGAGAAACGGTAGTTGCCGGCCAGGAAGGCGGTGTCGGACAGGTCCAGCGTGGACGCGACGAGACCGCCGACATCCACCTGCGAGCCCCGCCCGAAGACGATGCCGCGCGGGTTGATCAGGAAGACACGGCCATTGGCCTGCATCTGGCCGAGGATGAGGGACGGGTCGCCGCCGACGACACGATTGAGCAGCACCGAATTGACGCTGGGCTGCTGGATGCGCAGGCCCTCGCCCGCGGCGATGGAGAAGCTCTGCCAGTTGACGATGGCCTTGTCGCTGCCCTGCTGGATGAGGCCAGAGCTGATGGCGACCTGGCCCTGCACGACCTGGGCGCCCTGAGGCAGCGCATGGGCCGCCGGATAGGCTGCCGCAAGGCACAGCGCGAGGGCGAGGGGTTGCAGGCGCCGCATCAGAAGCTCCAGGAGCCCTGGGCATACAGGCGCAGCTTGCTGGACTGGCTTTCGGTGCTGGCATGGCCATGCGTGGGCGTCGCCAGGCTCATGCGGAAGGCATACGCGTTGCCGCGCGCCCATACCAGCGACAGCCCCGCGCCGCCCAGCCAGGCGCGGTTCAGGTAGCCGGGTTCGCGCAGCACGAGGTTGGCGTCGTGGCGGTACCGGATGAAGGCGCCGTCGTAGAAGGCCGCCAGCACCAGCTCGCTCGCCCAGCGCCCGAACAGGCTGGCCGGTGGCAGCCAGCGCAGTTCCAGGCTGGCCACGGCACCGCTGTCGCCCGTGCCCTCGCCCGGCGCAAAGGCGCGCACGCCGTTCGGGCCGCCGGCGCGGAACTGCTCGGTCGAGTCGAGGTTGGACAGGGCCCACTGGCCGCGCATCGTGAAATAGGCCAGCAGCCGATTGCTCAGTACGTTCTGCAGCCGCGAGGCCGCGAAGCTGAGCTTGCGAAAACTCGCCGCGTCGTCGCCACCGCTGGGCGCGCCGGCCGGGAAGTGGAGCCGGCCCTGGGCCAGGTTGAGCTCGAAGGTGTTGACGCTGCCGCTCAGCAGGCTGTCGCGGAAATCGCCGCTGACACCGACGCTGGCGTCGTCCACATGCTTCTTCGTCGACAGGGCGGCGACCTTGTCGACGTAACGCTTGGCGTCGACGGCGCCCAACGCGAACAGGTTGAGGTTGCGCGAACGCACCCAAGGGTAGAGGGCGAAGAGGTTGAGCGTCGTGCCGGTACCGTCCAGGCCGAGGGGGAATTCCTTCTTGTCGAGCTGGTAGCGCACCGCCGACAGCGAGGCGCCGGCCTTGAAGCCGTCGGCGCCGATGGGGCTGGTGTAGCCCAGCAGCGCGAACAGCAGGCCGCCGCCGGTAGAGGCCAGCACCGAGGCCGACAGGCCGTCGCCGCGGCCCAGCGGGCTGGCCATGACGACCTGGGCGCCCAGGCGCTGGGCGCCGATGACCTTGGAGCCGTTGAGGTCGCCGTCGATGCTGCCGCTGTAGCGCGACTCGGCGCGCGGCGTGAACTCGAGGATGGCCGTGCCCGGCGCGCTGCCGGCCTTGACTTCGGCCCGCGTGACGATGCCGCGCAGGTCGTTGATGAGGAAGACGGTGCGCTCGACGGCGTCCACCGTCAGCACGTCGCCCGGCTTCAGGCGCGCCAGATAGGCTTCGACGACCTCACGGTCCACCGGCAGGCCCTCGCTCCAGTTCAGCACGACGCGGTCCAGGCGCCCCTCGAGCACGGCGATGCGCACGGTCTGGCCGTCAAAGACCTGTTCGGGAATGTAGGCGTAGCCCAGGTAGAGGCCCAGGTCGCGCTGCAGGAAGCGGGTCACCTCGTTGGCAGCGTTGACGAGGTCCTCGAAGCCACGCTCCTTGCCGACAAAGGCAGCAGTCAATCGCGGCAGGGCCTCGCGCAGGGCGACTGGGGCGTCGGGCGGCAGGCTGTAGGCAGCAACGTCGATCTTGAGTTCGTCGTCGGGCTTGCCGAGCTCGCGCGTGACCTGCGGGCGCTCGGGCGGCAGCTCGGTGTTGCGGGCCTCGGGCGGGCGGGTCAACTCGGCCGGCGTCGGCACCACCGGCGGCGTGCCAGCGCCCCAAGCGGAGGCACTGGCCAGCAGCTGCACAGCCAGCAGGCTGAGGCGCAAGGGCGAGCGGCGGCAGGGGCGGGAGGCGAGCAGCAAGGTCGGGTCCGGAGCAGTGGCGGCGGGCAGGACCTGGCGGTCGCACCCGTGGTGAGTCACGGCAGCGGCGTTTGAGTTCCGCGGCGGCCCGCAAATGGGCGGGGCGGCGCCGTCCGACAGCAGCCGCACGCCGGGATCGGCACACTCGAGCCATGGCTGACCTGATCACCCGGCGCGCCGAGGGCCTGTACTGCGAGGCGGGCGACTTCTACATCGACCCCTGGCGGCCGGTGGCGCGCGCCGTCATCACGCACGCCCACGCCGACCATTGCCGTGAAGGGCACGGCGCCTATCTGGCGCAACGGGACGCCGAGGGGTTGATGCGCTCGCGCGTGGGCCCCGACATGGCCTTCCAGGGCCTTGCCTATGGCGAGCCCCTGCAACTGGGCGAGGTGACCGTCAGCCTGCACCCGGCCGGCCATGTGCTCGGATCCGCCCAGGTGCGCGTGGTGCACCGCGGCGAGGTGTGGGTGGTGTCGGGCGACTACTTCGTCAGCGGCGCCGGTGACGCCAACACCACCTGCAGCCCCTTCGAGCCGGTGCGCTGCGATGTCTTCATCACCGAGGCCACGTTTGCGCTGCCGATCTACCGCTGGGCGCCGCAGACCGAGGTGCTTGGCGAGATGCGGGCCTGGTGGGCCGATTGCGCCGCCCAGGGCAAGCACGCCTTGCTGATGGGCTACAGCCTGGGCAAGGCACAGCGGCTGGTGGCCGGGCTGGCGACTGCCGACGCGCCCGGGCCGGTGCTGGTGCATGCGGCGGTCGAGCGACTGAACGCGGCCTACCGCGCGGCCGGCATCGCGCTGCCTGAGGTGGAGTCCGTGACGCCCGAGACCAATTTCAAGGCACTGCGCGGCGCCCTCGTCATTGCGCCGCCGGCGGTGCAGGATAGCCGCTGGGCCAAGGCCCTGGGGCCGCACAGCGACGCCTTTGCCAGCGGCTGGATGCGGCTGCGCGGCGCGCGCCGGCGCCGCAGCGTGGACCGCGGCTTTGTCTTCAGCGATCACGCGGACTGGCCGGGGCTGCTGTCGGCCATCGCCGCCACCGGTGCGCAGCGCGTCATCGTCACCCATGGCGACGAAGGCGCGCTGGTGCGCTACCTGAGCGAACTGGGCCTGCAGGCCGAGGCCTTTGCGACCGAGTACGGCGACGAGACGCATGGCGTGGAGGCGGCGCGATGAAGCGCTTTGTCGCCCTCTACCTCGCCATCGACGCCAGCACGTCCACACTGGCCAAGGTGGCGGCATTGAAACGCTACCTGGCCGACGCGCCCGCGCGTGATGCGGCCTGGGCCGTCTATCTGCTGGCCGGCGGCACGCCACGCCGAGCGGTGCCCACGAGCGAGCTGCGAGCGCTGGCCTGCGAGGCGGCGGGTTTGCCGGAGTGGCTGTTCGAGGCCGGCTATGCCGTCACCGGCGACCTGGCGGAGGCCATCGCTTACGTGCTTCCCGACCCGCAGGACAAGCTCGACGAGCCGCTGGCCGACTGGATGGAACAGCGCATCCTGCCGCTGCGTGCGCTCGACGCAGCGGCGCGACGCGAGGCCGTGTTGAGCGCGTGGCAGGGCCTGTCGGCGGACGAGCGCTTCATGTTCGTCAAGCTGGTGGGCGGGGGCTTTCGCGTCGGTGTCAGCAAGCTGCTGGTGCAGCGGGCGCTGGCCGAGTGGTCTGGGGCCGACGCGGCCGGCATCGCCCAGCGCATGATGGGCTACACCCAGATCGACACGCCGCCGACGGCCGCGCGCTTCCAGGCGCTGCTGGCCGAGGACACAAGCGGCTCTCGTGGCGGCCAGCCCTACCCCTTCTTCCTGGCGCATGCGCTGCCCGGCGAGCCGCAGGCGCTGGGCGAGCGGAGCGACTGGCTGGCGGAGTGGAAGTACGACGGTATCCGCGCCCAGGTGGTCAAGCGCGACGGCCAGGTGTGGATCTGGTCGCGCGGCGAGGAGCTGGTGACGGAACGCTTTCCCGAAGTGGTGCTCGAAGCCAGTACCTGGCCCGATGGCACCGTCGTCGACGGCGAGCTGCTGGCCTGGCGCCACGGCGAGGCCGAGCCGGCGCCGTTTGCGCTGCTGCAAAAGCGCATCGGCCGCACCAAGCTGTCCAAGGCCATCCTGGCCGAGGCGCCGGTGCGGCTGCTGGCCTACGACCTGCTGGAGAGCGAAGGCGTGGACCGCCGCCAGGAGCCGATGCATCTGCGCCGTGCGCGACTGGAGCAGCTCGGCATCGCGACCTCGCCGCTGGTGGACGCTGGCGATTGGGCCGGCCTTGCCGCCGCCCGCGAGGACTCGCGCGAGAAGCGGGTCGAAGGGCTGATGCTGAAGCACCGCGAGTCGGCTTACGGCATCGGCCGCACGGTGGGCGCCTGGTGGAAATGGAAGGTCGCGCCGCTCAGCGTGGATGCGGTGCTGATCTACGCCCAGGCCGGGCACGGCCGTCGCGCCAACCTCTACACGGACTACAGCTTTGCCGTCTGGAACCGCGCGCCGCGGGATGCGGCGGAGGCTGAGGCGGCTTTGGATTCGACAGGGGGCGACCTGACACTGGTGTCGTTCGCCAAGGCGTATTCAGGGCTGACCGACGAGGAGATCAAGCGCGTGGACCGCGAGATCCGCAAGACGACGGTGGAGAAGTTCGGGCCGGTGCGGCGCGTGCGGCCGACGATGGTGTTCGAGCTGGGGTTTGAGGGCATCCAGGCGAGCACGCGGCACAAGAGCGGCATCGCGGTGAGGTTTCCGCGCATGCTGAGGATTCGGGAGGACAAGCCGTTGTGGGAGGCGGATACGCTGGATTCGCTGCGGGAGTTGATGGAGGTGGTGAGTTGATCGGGGTTGCTTTGGCGGAGCGAGCGTCTTTTCGCTGCAAGGCAAAGGCTCCCGATGCCTAGCCCAACCACCACATGGCTGGAAACCAAAGGCTGGAAGGCTTTCCCATTCCAACGCACCGTCTGGAAGGAAATGAAAGCCGGTCACTCCGGCCTTCTCCACGCCACCACCGGCTCCGGCAAGACCCTGGCCGTCTGGCTCGGCGCACTGCAAGCCTTTGGCAACAAGGAAGCGCCGCTGACCGTCATCTGGGTCACGCCGATGCGCGCGCTCAGCCACGACACCCTGCTGGCCCTGCAAGACGCCGCCACGACACTGGCGCCGAATTGGACGCTCGCCGCCCGCACCGGCGACACATCCACCAGCGAGCGCGCCTCGCAACAACGCCGCTGGCCCACCGGCCTCGTCACGACACCCGAGTCCCTCAGCCTGATGCTGTCCCGCGCCGACGCCCCGGACATGCTCAAGCGCGTGCGCCTCGTTGTCGTCGATGAATGGCATGAACTGCTGGGCACCAAGCGCGGCGTGCAACTGCAGCTGGCGCTGGCGCGGCTGCGGCGCTGGAACCCGGCGCTGATGACCTGGGGGTTGTCGGCCACGCTGGCCAACCTGGACGAAGCGCGCGACGTGCTGGCGCCGGATGCCGTGCTGGTGCGTGGCGCCCAGGACAAGAAGATCGACATCGCGACACTGCTGCCCAAGCGCATCGAGCGCTTCGCCTGGGGCGGCCACATGGGCCTGACCATGCTGCCGGCTGTCGTCGAGCTGATCGACAAGGCGGCCAGCACCTTGGTGTTCACGAACACGCGCTCCCAAAGCGAGCGCTGGTTCCAGGCCTTGCTGGATGCGCGGCCGGACTGGGCCGGCGCGATCGCGCTGCATCACGGCTCCATCGATGCCGAACTGCGCCGCTGGGTGGAGGCGGCCATGAAGGCCGGTCAGCTCAAGGCGGTGGTCTGTACCGCCAGCCTGGACCTGGGCGTGGACTTCCTGCCGGTGGACCAGGTGCTGCAGATCGGCTCGGCCAAGGGCGTCGCGCGACTGCTGCAGCGCGCCGGCCGCAGCGGCCATGCGCCAGGGCGGCGCTCCCGCGTGACCATGGTGCCGACGCACAGCCTGGAGATCGTCGAGGCCTCGGCACTGCGCGCGGCGGTGGAGGCCGGCCGCATCGAGCCGCGCCATGCGCCCGCAGCACCGCTGGACGTGCTGGTACAGCACCTCGTCACGGTCGCGCTGGGCGGTGGCTTCCGGCCAGACGAGCTGCTGGCCGAGGTGCGCACCGCGCCGAGCTATCGACGTCTCAGCGACGAGGCCTGGCAATGGGCGCTGGCCTTTGTGCGCCACGGCGGCGAGAGCCTGCGCGCCTATCCCGACTTCCAGCGCGTGGTGCCCGACGACGAAGGGGTCTGGCGCGTGCCCGATGTGCGGCTGGCGCGGCGCCACCGCAGCAACATCGGCACCATCGTGTCGGACGCGATGATGAATGTGCAGTTCCTGACCGGCGGCCGCATTGCGACGGTGGAAGAAAGCTTCATCGCACGGCTCAAGCCGGGCGATGTGTTCCTGCTGGGCGGCCGTGCGCTGGAGCTGGTGCGTGTCGAGGGCCTGACCGCCTATGTGCGCGTGGGCAAGCCGGGCCGCGCGCTGCTGCCGCGTTGGAACGGCGGGCAGTTCCCGATCTCCGACACGCTGGCCGACGCGATGCTGGAGCGCTTCGACGAAGCCGCGCAGGGCCGCTACCTGGACAAGGAGATGCGCTTCGTCGCGCCGCTGCTGAAGCTGCAGGCCGAATGGTCCGGCCTGCCCGGCTCGCAGCGACTGCTGGCCGAGGTACAGACATCGTCGGATGGGCATCACCTCTTCCTCTACCCGTTCGCGGGGCGCACGGTGCACCTCGGGCTGGCCTGGTTGCTGGCCTGGCGCGTCGGGCGGGACACGCCGGCCACCTTCACCGTCGCCATCAACGAGTACGGCATGGAACTGCTCAGCGCCACCGACGTGGACTGGACCTCCCGCCTGCCGGCGTTGCTCGCGGCGGTGGATCGTCAAACACTCCGCCAGGAGGTGCTGGCCAGCATCAACGCCAGCGAGCTGGCGCGACGGCGCTTCCGGCAAATTGCGCGCATCTCGGGGCTGATCTTCCAGAGCCATCCGGGCGAGGTGCGCAGCCAGCGCCAGTTGCAGGCGTCGAGCTCGTTGTACTTCGATGTATTTCGCCAGCACGACCCGGGCAACCGCCTGCTGCGCCAGGCCGAGGAGGAGCTGTTGTCGGCCGAGCTGGATGAGGACTCGCTGGCGCGCACGCTGGATCGGCTGGCCGCCATGCCGCTGGATTTGCAGCGTCCAAAGCGAACCTCGCCGCTGGCCTTTCCGCTGCTGGTGGAGATGCTGCGCGAACGGGTGACGACCGAGTCGCTGGCGCAGCGGCTGACACGCATGCTGGCGGAGCTGGAGGCGGCAGCGGGCGGTGGTGCGGCGCCACAGGACGTGGGAGAGAAGCTCGCCTTTGGACAGGAGAGTGACAAGGCCGCCAGAACCGCCAAAACCGCCAAGGGCGGTGGTGCGCGGCGGAGGCGTCGATGAGCTTGAGCATCCAAGCCGCCGGCGAACTCCTTTGGCTGTTGCCGGAAGGTGCCGTCTGGTGGCCCGCCGCGCGCACCTTGTTCGCCGCCGACTTGCACCTGGGCAAGGGCGCGGCCTTCCGTGCGCAAGGGCAGGCGGTGCCCGCGGGCAGCAGCGCGCGGACGCTGGCACTGCTGGAAGTGCTCGCGGCAAGCCACGGCGCGAGGCGGCTCGTCGTGCTGGGGGATTTCTGGCACAGCGCCGAAGGGCTGACGCCGGCTCTGCTTGAGTCGGTCGACGGCTTTGCGCGAGGCGTGCCAACGGTGCTGGTACTCGGCAACCACGACCGGCGCATCCATCCGCCTGGGCTGCCATTAGAAGTTGTCAGCACGGCATTGTCGTTAGGGCCTTTGACAGCCGGGCACGAACCGCCACCGCCAGGGGCACCCGGCTTCACGCTCGCGGGGCACTGGCATCCGGCGGTCGTCATCGCCAGCCGCGCAGGCGACCGGCTGCGCCGCCCCTGCTTCGTGCACTACCCGCACGCCCTGGTGCTGCCTGCGTTTGGCGGCCTCACCGGCGCATTGACGCTGCGGCGCGCGGACCTCGCCCGCCACGGCGCGCAAGTCGCGGTGCTCGGCGCCGGCGAGCTTCACTGGCTGCCGCTGCGCCGCTGATTCAGCGTCAGATCTTGTGCTGAGGTGGGCCCTGGGGTGCTTCCCGCTCTGTGCCGTCTTTCTGGCGCGCCGGCGCCTTGGCCTGCTTGGTCAGCGTCTGCCCCTGGGTGGACTTGCTGGTGGCGAACTCGCCGGCGGTGTGCTTCACCGGACCGGATTGGGCGTTGTGGCTGCGGCCGAGATGGGGCTTGCTCATGATCGTCCTCACTGCCAGTTGAAGCCGTAGTGGGTGTAGACGCTGCGACCGTAGTCCTCGGTGTAGGCCGGCGCGGCTTCCTTGGCGTACCGCGGCGCAGTGGTCAGCAGGTCGCGGTCTAGGTTGACGACATAGCCGTCTTTGCTGGTGTCGTACTTCAGCATGTCCCAGGGCAGCGGGTAGCGGTCGGTACCCACGCCAAGGAAGCCGCCGAACTCCAGCGCGGCGTAGCGCACATGACCGGTGCGTTTGTCGATGACGAGGTCGTCGATGGCGCCGAGCTTGTCGCCGGCGAGGTCATAGACCGCGGTGCCCTCGACCTTGGCCGAGGAGATGGTGGGATGGAGGCTCATGCGCGGGCTCCTGCGAAGTGAAAGCTGGCATTCCACTGTGCGCGCAGCGTCGCGGCGACATCGTCAGGCCGGGCGTGACTGGCGCGTAGGAGGAGGCCGACGTTGCAAGCGGCCATGAAAAAGCCCGCACAAGGCGGGCTCTGCAGATCAGCGCGGGCTGAGCTTATTCGACGGCTTCGCCAGCGGTCTCGCCTTCGGCGCGATCCACCAGTTCAACGAAAGCCATGGGCGCGTTGTCGCCGACGCGGAAGCCCATCTTCAGGATGCGGGTGTAGCCGCCCGGGCGCGCGGCGAAGCGCGGGCCCAGCACGTTGAACAGCTTGCTGACGATGTCGCGGTCGCGCAGGCGGTCGAAAGCCAGGCGGCGGTTGGCCAGCGTGGGTTCCTTGGCGAGCGTGATGAGGGGCTCAACAACGCGGCGCAGTTCCTTGGCCTTGGGGACCGTGGTCTTGATAGCTTCGTGCTCGAGCAGCGAAACGCACATGTTGCGCAGCATGGCAGCGCGGTGGGCGCTGGTGCGGTTGAGTTTACGGAGGCCGTTACGGTGACGCATGGTGCTATTCCTTTCACTTCGTTAATGCCCCCAGCCGGATCAGGTACTGGGGGGTGCACCGGGTGGCGTTGGTCAACGCGCCACCCATCTTTCAAATACATGCCCTCGTGAAGGGCGGGCCGATGCATCCACCGGCCGGCAGCCGACTTGCTTAACGCTTGTCGAGGCCTTGCGGCGGCCAGTTTTCCAGGCGGGCGCCCAGAGTCAGACCGCGGGAAGCCAGCACTTCCTTGATTTCGTTGAGCGACTTGCGACCCAGGTTGGGGGTCTTCAGCAGCTCGGTCTCGGTGCGCTGGATCAGGTCGCCGATGTAGTAGATGTTTTCGGCTTTCAGGCAGTTGGCCGAACGCACGGTCAGCTCGAGCTCGTCGACCGGGCGCAGCAGGATCGGGTCGAAGCTGCTGGAGCGCTGGGCCGGCTGGTCGAAGGCGTCGACCAGGTCGGTGCCCTGCAGCTGGGCGAACACGGCGAGCTGCTCAACCAGGATCTTGGCCGAGGCACGGATCGCTTCCTCCGGCGAGATGGCGCCGTTGGTTTCGATTTCCATGACCAGCTTGTCCAGGTCGGTACGCTGCTCGACGCGAGCGTTCTCGACGGCGTAGCTGACGCGCTTGACGGGCGAGAACGAGGCGTCGAGGACGATGCGGCCAATGCTCTTGGTCGGCTCGTCGCCGAAGCGGCGCATCGTGCCCGGCACATAGCCACGGCCCTTCTCGACCTTGATCTGCATGTCCAGCTTGCCGCCTTGCGACAGGTGGGCAATGACGTGCTCGGGATTGATGATCTCGACGTCGTGCGGAGTTTGGATGTCGGCAGCGGTGACGGGGCCTTCGCCTTCCTTGCGCAGGACAAGGGTCACTTCTTCACGGTTGTGCAGGCGGAAGACGACGCCCTTGAGGTTCAGCATGATGTGAACCACGTCCTCTTGCACGCCGTCAATGGCCGAGTACTCGTGGAGCACGCCGGCAATCGTCACTTCCGTCGGCGCATACCCCACCATCGACGAGAGCAGCACACGGCGCAGGGCGTTGCCCAGGGTGTGACCGTAGCCGCGTTCGAACGGCTCCAGGGTGACCTTGGCGCGATGACCGCCCAGGGGCTCCACGTTGATGGACTTGGGTTTGAGCAAGTTGGTTTGCATGAGGTCTTTCTTTCAATACCCTCGGTTCGTTACACCGATAAGGCTGAGGACCAGCCGGGTTGAGCCTTCGAAGGGCCCCGATGAGGCGGAAACCCGGACGAGGAAACGCCGACCGCGCCCAAAGCAGGCGTGGTCGGCGGGGGAAATCATTAACGCGAGTACAACTCGACGATCAGCGATTCGTTGATCTCGGCGCCGAACTCATCGCGGTCCGGAGCCTTCTTGAACACGCCTTCGAGCTTGGTGCCGTCGACGCTGACCCAGGCCGGCAGGCCGATGGAGTCGGCAAGCTTGAACGACTCGGTGACGCGCAGCTGCTTCTTGGCCTTGTCGCGCACGGCGACGGTGTCACCAGCCTTGACCAGGTAGGAAGCGATGTTGACGACTTCGCCGTTCACCGTGACACCCTTGTGCGAAACCAGCTGGCGGGCTTCTGCGCGGGTGGAGCCGAAGCCCATGCGGTAGACGACGTTGTCCAGGCGCGACTCCAGCAGTTGCAGCAGGTTCACGCCGGTCGAGCCCTTGCGGCGCTCGGCTTCGGCGAAGTAGCGGCGGAACTGGCGCTCCAGCACTCCGTACATGCGCTTGACCTTCTGCTTCTCGCGCAGCTGCAGACCGAAGTCGGAGGTGCGCTGGCCGGAGGTGCGGCCATGCTGGCCGGGCTTGCTGTCGAACTTGACCTTGTCGCTGATGGCGCGGCGGGCGCTCTTCAGGTAGAGGTCGGTGCCTTCACGGCGGGAAAGTTTGCCCTTGGGGCCGAGGTAACGTGCCACTTTGCGTGTCCTTGTTCAATCTGACGCCGGGTCTCGAAAACCGAGTTGCCTGACGCGAGTCCAGCCGGTGTTTTTGTGGGCTTGGACGGTGGGCTTGTGAGTCGTCGCCGAATGGGATCGACTCAAGACTGAAGCCGGCGCGGCACAAAGTGCCCGCCGGCTCCGGGAAAACGCGCGATTATCGCACCGCCATCCGAATCTGCAATATCCCTGTCACCTGGGGGTGAATGGGCTTAGATACGGCGACGCTTCTGCGGACGGCAGCCGTTGTGCGGCACCGGCGTCACGTCAGAGATCGAGTTGATGCGGATGCCAAGAGCAGCCAGGGCACGCACCGAGGACTCGCGACCCGGGCCAGGGCCCTTGATCTTGACGTCGAGGTTCTTGATGCCTTGTTCCTGAGCCGCACGACCCGCCACTTCAGCCGCCACCTGGGCTGCGAAAGGCGTCGACTTGCGCGAGCCCTTGAAGCCTTGGCCACCCGACGAAGCCCAGGACAGGGCGCCGCCTTGACGGTCGGTGATGGTGATGATGGTGTTGTTGAACGAGGCGTGGACGTGCGCGATGCCGTCTGCAACGTTCTTGCGGACCTTCTTGCGAACCCGCTGGGCAGCCGAATTGTTGGGTGCTTTTGCCATGATGAGCTTCTTTCAGTTCGGGCAGCTTACTTCTTGCCGGTCGCAGCCGACTTGCGCGGACCCTTGCGGGTGCGGGCATTCGTACGGGTGCGTTGACCGCGCATCGGCAGGCCCCGGCGGTGACGGAAACCGCGGTAGCAGCCGAGGTCCATCAGACGCTTGATGTTGATGGACTGCTCACGGCGCAGGTCACCTTCGATGGTCAGCTTGTTGACTTCGTCGCGGATCTTTTCGAGATCCCCGTCGGTCAGGTCCTTGACCTTCTTTTCGAACGGAATGCCGCAGTTCGTGCAGATCTGCTGGGCGGTCGTACGGCCAATGCCGTAGATCGAGGTCAGACCGATCTCAGTGTGCTTTTGCGGCGGAATGTTGATACCAGCAATACGTGCCATGGTTGTCCTCTAGTCCTGTCGTGCGAGCTGGGGCTCAGCCCTGGCGCTGCTTGTGGCGCGGGTCGGTGCAGATCACACGCACCACGCCCTTGCGGCGGATGATCTTGCAATTGCGGCACATCTGCTTCACGGATGCCGAAACTTTCATGGTCTGCTCCTTGGCCTAACTTCTTTTGCGCTCACACGCGTCCGGGGGTTCAAACAGCTCACTTCGCCCGGAACACGATGCGAGCACGACTCAAATCGTAGGGCGTCAGCTCTACGGTCACTTTGTCGCCGGGGAGGATACGGATGTAGTGCATCCGCATCTTGCCGGAGATGTGACCGAGAACGACATGCCCGTTCTCCAACTTGACTCTGAACGTGGCGTTGGGGAGGTTCTCAAGAATCTCGCCCTGCATTTGAATGACGTCGTCTTTCGCCATGCCGTACGTTCAGGATTGTTGTTGGAATCAATCTTGGTTAACGATCAGCTCTACGCCCTCAGGGCTTGAAGCTGGCCTTCTTCAGCAGTGACTCGTACTGCTGACTCATGATGTAGCTCTGCACCTGGGCCCAGAAGTCCATCGTCACGACGACGATGATCAACAGGGAGGTGCCACCGAAGTAGAACGGCACGTTGTACTTCAGTGTCAGGAATTCGGGCAGCAAACAGACCAGGGTGATGTAGATCGCACCAGCCAGCGTGAGCCGCGAAAGAATCTTGTCGATGTGCTTGGCGGTCTGCTCACCCGGGCGGATACCCGGAATGAACGCGCCGCTCTTCTTCAGGTTGTCTGCGGTCTCACGGCTGTTGAACACCAGCGCCGTGTAGAAGAAGCAGAAGAACACGATGGCAGCCGAGTACAGCAGCACATAGATCGGCTGACCCGGGCTGACCATGCCGGCCAGGTCCTTCAGCCAGCGCAGGCCATCACCGGTTGCAAACCAGCTCACCACCGTTGTCGGCAGCAGGATGATCGACGAGGCGAAGATCGGCGGGATCACGCCCGACATGTTCAGCTTCAGCGGTAGGTGCGACGACTGGCCGCCGTAGACCTTGTTGCCGACCTGGCGCTTGGCATAGTTCACGAGGATCTTGCGCTGGCCACGTTCGACGAACACGACGGCGAAGGTCACCAGCACGACCAGCGAGATCACGACCAGCGCCGAGCCGTAACCCATCGCGCCGGTACGCACCAGCTCGAACAGGCCACCGATCGCACCCGGCAGACCCGCGGCGATACCGCCGAAGATCAGGATCGAGATGCCATTGCCCAGGCCGCGCTCGGTGATTTGCTCACCCAGCCACATCAGGAACATCGTGCCGGCCACCAGGCTGGACACCGCCGTCAGACGGAAGCCGAAGCCAGGGTTCAGCACGAGGCCAGCAGAACCTTCCAGCGCCAGCGCGATCGACAGACTCTGGAACAGAGCCAGACCCAGCGTCGCATAACGCGTGTACTGGGTAATCTTGCGGCGCCCGGCTTCACCTTCCTTCTTCAGCTGCTCTAGCGTCGGCACGACGTAGGTCATCAACTGCAGAACGATGGACGCCGAGATGTAAGGCGTGATGCCCAACGCGAACACGGTGAAGCGCGACAGCGCGCCGCCCGAGAACATGTTGAACAGGCTCAGGATGCCACCGGCCTGACCCTTGAAGAATTGGGCCAGCTGGTTCGGATCGATACCGGGCACGGGGATATGCGCCCCGATGCGGTAGACGACCAGAGCCAGCAGCAGGAACACAAGCCGGCGACGCAGGTCGCCGAACTTGCCGCTCTTGGCCAGCTGATTCGCGTTGGTAGCCACGCTGAGTCAGTTCCTTGTGCGCTGGAAATTAAGCGACCGAGCCGCCAGCCGCCTCGATGGCCGCCTTGGCGCCCTTCGTGACGTTCACGCCCTTGAGCGTGACCTTGCGCTCGATGGCGCCAGACAGGATGACCTTGACCGACTTGGCCAGCTGCGGCACCAGGCCGACAGCCTTCAGCGTCGACACGTCGATCTCTTCGCCGGCCAGACCTTGCAGGTCCGACAGGTTGATCTCGACGCTGTACTTCAGCGTCAGCGACTTGAAGCCACGCTTGGGCAGGCGACGCTGCAGCGGCATCTGGCCGCCTTCGAAGCCGACTTTGTGGTAGCCACCAGCGCGGGACTTCTGGCCCTTGTGGCCGCGACCTGCAGTCTTGCCCAGGCCCGAGCCGATGCCGCGGCCGACACGGCGCTTGGCATGCTTGGCGCCCTCTGCGGGCTTGATCGTGTTGAGTTCCATCGTCTTGTCCTCTTGTGTGCGGTGCTTAGAGCACCTGCACCAGATAAGCGATCTTGTTGATCATGCCGCGCACTGCGGGCGTGTCTTCCAGGGTGCTCTGGCTGTTCAGCCGACGCAGACCCAGGCCGACCACGGTGGCACGGTGCGAGGCGCGGCAGCCGATGGGGCTACGCACCAGCTTGACCGTCACGGTTTTCTTGTCAGACATCTTGTGCTCCGCTTGGGCGATCAGTTGAAGATTTCTTCAACAGTCTTGCCGCGCTTGGCTGCGACAGTGGCCGGCGTGGTTGAACGCTTCAGAGCGTCCAGCGTGGCGCGGACCATGTTGTAAGGGTTGGTCGAACCGTGGCTCTTGGTCACGATGTCGGTCACGCCCATCACTTCGAAAACGGCGCGCATCGGGCCGCCGGCGATAACACCGGTACCGGCAGGAGCCGGGGCCATGATGACGTGTGCAGCACCGTGCTCGCCCACCACGTTGTGGTGGATGGTGCCGTTCTTCAGGCTGACCTTGACCATGTTGCGGCGAGCCGACTCCATGGCCTTCTGCACGGCGACCGGCACTTCCTTGGCCTTGCCCTTGCCCATGCCGATGCGGCCATCGCCATCACCGACCACGGTCAGAGCGGCGAAGGACAGCGTACGGCCACCCTTCACAACCTTGGTCACGCGGTTGACCGCGATCATCTTTTCCTTCAGGCCGTCGTCGTTGCCTTCAGCCTGAGCGCCGCGGGGTTGAAACTTTGCCATTTCTTATTCCTTGATGCGTCAGAACTGCAGGCCGGCTTCGCGGGCTGCTTCGGCCAGGGCCTTGACACGGCCGTGGTAGGCAAAACCGGAGCGGTCGAAGGCAACCTTCTCGACGCCAGCGGCCTTGGCCTTCTCGGCGATCAGCTTGCCCACCAGCGTGGCAGCGGCGACGTTGCCGCCGTTGCTGCTCAGCTGTTCGCGGACCGACTTCTCGGCAGTGGAGGCTGCAGCCAACACCTTGGCGCCGTCTTCCGAGACGACTTGGGCGTAGATATGCAGGTTGGAGCGGAACACCGTCAGACGGGCCACGCGCTGGATCGCAATGCGAGCGCGGGTCTGGCGCGAACGACGCAGGCGTTGTTCTTTCTTGGTCATCATGGCGCTGCTCCTTACTTCTTCTTGGTCTCTTTGAGGGAGACCTTCTCATCCGAATAACGGATGCCCTTGCCCTTGTAGGGCTCAGGCGGACGGAAGGCGCGCACCTCGGCGGCGATCTGGCCGACGACCTGACGGTCAGCGCCCTTGATGACGATTTCCGTCTGGGTCGGGCACTCGACCTTGATACCAGCCGGCATGTCCTTCACCACGGGGTGAGAGAAGCCGATCTGCAGGTTGAGCTTCTGACCCTGGGCCTGGGCGCGAAAGCCCACGCCCACCAGGTTCAGCTTGCGCTCGAAACCCTTGCTGACGCCGCTGACCATGTTGGCCACCAGGGCGCGCATGGTGCCGCTCATCGCATCGGCTTCGGCCGACTCGTTGGCGGGAGCGAAGCTCAGCTTGCCGGCTTCGTTCTTGACGGTGACGAGCTTGTTCGACTGACGCACCAGCGTGCCCAGCGAGCCCTTGACGCTGATCGAATCAGCACCGACGGTCACATCCACGCCTTGCGGGAGGTTGACCGGCATTTTTCCAACGCGGGACATTGTTTCTACTCCTTCGCTTAGGCGACGTAGCAGAGGACTTCGCCGCCGATACCGGCAGCGCGAGCCTTGCGGTCCGTCATGACGCCTTGCGGAGTCGTGACGATCGCCACGCCCAGGCCATTCATGACCTGAGGAATGTCGTGGCGGCCCTTGTAGATGCGCAGGCCGGGGCGGCTGACGCGCTCGATACGCTCGATGACCGGACGGCCAGCGTAGTACTTCAGCGCGATTTCCAGCTCGGGACGGGCAGCTTCGCCGCGGACGGCGAAGTCATCGATATAGCCTTCGTCCTTCAGGACTTTGGCAATCGCCACCTTCAGCTTGGACGACGGCATGGCAACGCTCGTCTTTTCGACGATCTGCGCGTTACGAATGCGGGTCAGCATATCGGCGATGGGATCACTCATGCTCATTTGCGAATACTCCTATCGGCCGATTACCAGCTGGCCTTGACGACACCGGGGATGTCGCCCTTGAAGGCCAGTTCACGAATCTTGTTACGGGCCAGGCCGAACTTGCGGAAGGTGCCACGCGGACGACCGGTCAGCTCGCAGCGGTTGCGCAGGCGAGTCGGGTAGGCGTTACGGGGCAGCTTCTGCAGCTCGAGGCGAGCGGCGTAGCGCTCTTCATCCGACTTCTTGCTGTCGTCGATGATGGCCTTCAGGTCTGCGTACTTCTTCGCGAACTTGGCGACGAGTGCTTCGCGCTTCAGTTCACGTTGCTTGATGGAAGTTTTAGCCACAGATCACCTCAGTTCTTGAACGGGAACTTGAACGCAGCCAGGAGAGCCTTGGCTTCGTCGTCCGTCTTGGCAGTCGTCGTGATGCTGATGTTCAGACCACGCAGAGCATCCACCTTGTCGTATTCGATTTCGGGGAAGATGATCTGTTCTTTGACGCCGATGTTGTAGTTGCCACGGCCGTCGAACGAGCGACCGGAGATACCCCGGAAGTCACGGACGCGGGGCAGCGCGATCGTCACGAAGCGGTCCAGGAATTCATACATCTGGACGCCGCGCAGGGTCACCATCGCACCGATGGGCACTGCGTCACGGATCTTGAAGCCGGCGATGGCCTTCTTCGACTTCGTGACGACGGGCTTCTGGCCGGCGATCTTGGTCAGGTCGCCCACGGCGTGGTCCATGACCTTCTTGTCGGCGACGGCCTCGCTCACACCCATGTTGAGCGTGATCTTGGTGATGCGGGGCACCTCCATGACCGACTTGTAGCCGAACTTCTCGACCAGGCCGGGCACGATTTTTTCGCGGTAATGCGTTTGAAGACGAGCCATGAGGGACCTCTTAAGCCTTGATCTCTTCGCCGGTCGACTTGAACACGCGCACCCGCTTGCCGTCGATGAGCTTGACGCCCACACGATCGGCCTTGCCGGAGGCGGCGTTGAAGATCGCCACGTTGGATTGATGGATAGGCATGGTCTTGTCGACGACGCCACCGGTGGTGCCCTTCATGGGGTTGGGCTTGACGTGCTTCTTGACGACATTGATGCCGTCAACGACCACATGGGCGTCGTCAGTGCGGGCGGACACAGTGCCGCGCTTACCCTTGTCGCGGCCGGTCAGCACAATGACCTGGTCGCCGGTACGAATCTTGTTCATGGCTTACCTCAGACAGTGGGGGCTCAAAGCACCTCGGGCGCCAGCGACACGATCTTCATGAAGCGCTCGGTACGCAGCTCACGCGTCACCGGGCCGAAGATGCGGGTGCCGATGGGCTCCAGCTTGGCATTGAGCAGCACGGCGGCATTGCCGTCGAACTTGACGAGCGAGCCGTCCTGGCGGCGCACACCCTTGGCGGTACGAACCACCACGGCGCTGTAGACCTCGCCCTTCTTCACGCGACCACGCGGGGCAGCTTCTTTGATGCTGACCTTGATGATGTCGCCAATGTGCGCATAGCGGCGCTTGGAGCCGCCCAGCACCTTGATGCACTGAACGGACTTGGCGCCAGTGTTGTCCGCGACATCAAGCCGCGATTGCATTTGGATCATGTCTGTCCCCAACTTGCCCCGAGTTGCCGCATTCATGCGAATGCTGCGCGTCGGTCAGTCTTGGGCCCGTAAGTCAAACAGCTTGAGGCATTGCGCCACTTGCTGCCCAACGGTTGAGGGCGGATCCGAAGCCAGCGTGGGCTCTTGCGTAGCAGGAGCACTGGCGTTCGGCGAAGCTGCGCATTATGCAGTGAGAACCCTTGGGGCGTCAATGCCTGCCGCAGAAGTTTTTGCAGGGCCGGCGGTTGCTGACCCGTTCTACATCAAGTTGCTCAGGCTGCCTTGACTTGAGCCAGCATCGTGGCGGCGTCGCTGACCTCGAACTTGCCGGGGCCTTCGACGTTCAGCGTCTTGACGACCCCGTTCTTGACCAGCATCGAATAGCGCTGCGAGCGCACACCCATGCCCTTGGCGATCAGGTCCAGCGTCAGGCCGGTGGCCTGGGCGAACTGGGCGCTGCCGTCGGCCATCATGCGCACCTTGCCGCCGGTCTTCTGGTCGCGACCCCACGCGCCCATGACGAAGGCGTCGTTGACCGACACGCACCAGATCTCGTCGACGCCGGCCGCCTTCAGCGCCTCGGCGGATTCGACGTAGCCAGGCACATGCTTGGCTGAGCAGGTCGGCGTGAAGGCGCCGGGCAAGGCAAAGATCGCGATGGTCTTGCCAGCCGTGGCCTTCTCGATATCGAAGCTGTTGGGGCCGAGCGAGCAGCCCTCGCCTTCCACTTCGATGAATTCCTGCAGACTGCCTGCGGGCAGCTTGTCGCCAACCTTGATCATGGTGTCGCTCCTGATTGAGTGTTCTGAAAATGATCAGGCTTTTGCGCGTTGCTTCCAAACGCCGGACTCGTCGCAACCGACAAGTCCTTGCGCGTCATGGGTTCACGCGCAAAAGCCAAAAAAAACCGGCGCGCCAGTTACCCAGCGTGCCGGTTGTGCAGCGGTCATGCGACCGGTGTCTTTAGACGATCTCGGCCTTCTCGACCAGGCGGGTCACGACCCAGCTCTTGGTCTTGGAGATCGGACGGCCTTCGCTGATCTCGACGACGTCACCCATCTTGTACTCGCCCTTTTCGTCGTGGGCGTGGTACTTGCGGGAACGGGCCACGATCTTGCCGTAGAGCTCGTGCTTGGCGCGACGCTCGACCAGGACGGTGACCGTCTTGGCGCGCTTGTCGCTGACCACGCGGCCCACCAGGGTGCGCGTGTTCTTCACTTGGACTTGGGCCTCAGTCATTTCGTGGCCTCCTTCTTCTTTTGTGCCAGGACGGTCTTGGCACGCGCGATGTCGCGGCGGGTCTTGCCCAGCTGGCTGTGGTTGGTCAGCTGCTGGGTGGCCTTTTGCATGCGCAGGCCGAAGTGGGCCTTCAGCAGGTCGGTCACTTCCTTCTCGAGGGCAGCGACGTCCTTGGTGCGGAGTTCAGTTGCTTTCATGGTGTCCTTCCTCAGGCGCCGACCTGGCGGGCCACAAAGGTGCAGCGCAGCGGCAGCTTGGCGGCAGCCAGCGTGAATGCCTCGCGAGCAAGTTGCTCGGGCACACCATTGACCTCGTAGATCACCTTGCCAGGCTGGATTTCAGCCACGTAGTACTCGGGGTTGCCCTTGCCGTTACCCATCCGAACTTCGGCGGGCTTTTGCGAGATGGGCTTGTCCGGGAACACGCGGATGAAGATCCGGCCGCCGCGCTTGATGTGGCGCGAGATCGCGCGGCGAGCCGCTTCGATCTGGCGGGCCGTCAGGCGGCCGCGCTCGGTGGCCTTGAGGCCGAAATCACCGAAAGACACCGCGGCGCCTCGAGTCGCGACACCAGTGTTGCGGCCCTTCTGCTCCTTGCGGTATTTACGACGAGCGGGTTGCAGCATGTTTATTCTCCTTTGGCCTCACCGCCAGCTGCGGGGACCTTGCGGACCACGCGCTTGGCAGCGGGCTTGGCTGCGTCACCCGTGGGGGCGGCGGCAGCGGGCTGATCTGCTCCGTCACGCGGGCCACGGTCGCCACCTGGACGGCCACGGCCACCAGGAGCGCCCGGACGGGCGTTACGGCGCGGGCGACGATCGTCTTCGGCGCCTGCGGGGGTGTTGATGACCGGAGCCTCGCCGTTGGCAAGACGGTCACCGCGGTAGACCCAGACCTTGACGCCGATGACGCCGTAGGTGGTCTTAGCTTCGGAGAAACCGTAGTCGATGTCGGCCTTCAGGGTGTGCAGGGGCACACGACCTTCGCGATACCACTCGGTACGAGCGATTTCGATGCCGTTCAGACGACCTGCGCTCATGATCTTGATGCCCTGGGCACCCAGACGCATCGCGTTCTGCATCGCGCGCTTCATGGCGCGGCGGAACATGATGCGCTTTTCGAGCTGCTGGGTGATCGAGTCGGCGATCAGCTGAGCATCGACTTCAGGCTTGCGCACTTCTTCGATGTTGACGGCGACGGGCACGCCCAGACGCTTGGTCAGTTCAGCCTTCAGCGCCTCGATGTCCTCACCCTTCTTGCCGATCACGACACCCGGACGAGCCGAGAAGATCGTGATGCGCGCGTTCTTAGCGGGGCGCTCGATCAGGATGCGCGAAACGGCAGCATTCTTGAGCTTGGCCTTCAGGTACTCGCGAACACGCAGGTCTTCGGCCAGCATCGTGGCGAAGTTCTGGTTGTTCGCATACCAGCGCGAAGCCCAGTTACGGGTGACAGGAAGGCGGAAGCCAACCGGATGGATTTTTTGTCCCATAGTCTTCTTGCGCCTTAGTTGCCGACAGCCACAAAGATGTGGCAAGTGGGCTTGCTGATGCGGTTGCCGCGGCCCTTGGCGCGAGCCGAGAAGCGCTTCAGCGTGGCACCTTGCTCGACGTAGATCGAGGTGACCTTGAGTTCATCAATGTCAGCGCCGTCGTTGTGCTCGGCGTTGGCGATGGCGCTTTCCAGCGCCTTCTTGATGATCAGGGCCGCCTTCTTCTGGGTGAATTCCAGGATGTTCAGCGCTTGGTCCACCTTCTTGCCGCGGATCAGGTCAGCCACGAGGCGACCCTTGTCACAGGAGAGGCGAACGCCACGAACGATTGCTTTGGTTTCCATCGTTGGCATCCTTACTTCTTCCCGGCCTTCTTGTCGGCCGGATGGCCTTTGAAGGTGCGGGTCAGTGCGAATTCACCCAGCTTGTGGCCGACCATCTGGTCAGACACATAAACCGGCACGTGTTGCTTGCCGTTGTGCACGGCGATCGTCAGACCGATGAATTCGGGCAGGATCGTCGAGCGGCGCGACCAGGTCTTGATGGGCTTCTTGTCTTTGATGGCAACTGCCTTGTCGACCTTGGCCATCAAATGGTGGTCAACGAAGGGGCCCTTCTTCAGCGAACGAGTCATGGCCTAGCCCTTACTTCTTGCGACGCGAGACGATGAACGTCTGCGTGCGCTTGTTGTTGCGAGTGCGGTAGCCCTTTGTCAGGGTGTTCCACGGCGACACAGGGACCTGGCCCTCGCCGGTGCGGCCTTCGCCACCACCGTGCGGGTGATCCACCGGGTTCATCGCCACACCGCGAACGGTCGGACGGATACCCTTCCAGCGGATCGCGCCGGCCTTGCCGTACTGACGCAGGCTGTGCTCTTCGTTGCTCACTTCACCGATGGTGGCGCGGCAGTCGACGTGCACGCGGCGAACTTCGCCGGAGCGCAGACGGATCTGGGCGTAGACACCTTCACGAGCCATCAGGACGGCGGAGGTGCCGGCCGAACGGATCATCTGGGCACCCTTGCCAGGCTGCAGCTCGATGCAATGGATCGTCGAGCCCACCGGGATGTTGCGGATCGGCAGCGTGTTGCCAGCCTTGATCGGGGCTTCCGCGCCGCTCAGGATGGTCGAACCCACTTCGAGACCGCGCGGGGCGATCACGTAGCGGCGTTCGCCGTCGGCGTACACCACCAGCGCAATGTGGGCGGTGCGGTTCGGGTCGTACTCGATGGTCTCGACCTTGGCCGGAATGCCGTCCTTGTTGCGCTTGAAGTCGACCACGCGGTAGTGGTGCTTGTGACCACCGCCTTTGTGGCGAATCGTGATGTGACCGTTGTTGTTGCGGCCGGAGTTCTGGATTTGCGGCTCAAGCAAAGCTGCATGGGGCGCGCCCTTGTGCAGGTGCTTGTGCACCACCTTGACGACGCCACGGCGGCCGGGCGAGGTAGGTTTGACTTTGACGATGGCCATTTACGCGGCCTCCCCGGAGAAATTGAGCTCTTGACCGGCCTTGAGGGCCACATAGGCCTTCTTGACGTGGTCACGGCGGCCGGCACGGCCACCAAAGCGCTTCGTCTTGCCCTTGACCTGGACGACGTTGACCGACTCGACCTCGACCTTGAACATCAGTTCAACAGCGGCCTTGATTTCGGGCTTGGTGGCGTCGCGCAGGACCTTGAACAGGACCTGGTTGTGCTTCTCGGCAACTTGCGTGGCCTTCTCGGACACGATGGGCGCGAGCAGCACGGAGGCCAGACGGCCTTCGGAATACTTGGGGGCGCTCATGCCAGCATCTCCTTGAGTTGCTCGACCGCAGCCTTGGTCACCAGCACCTTCTTGTAGAAGACCAGCGACAGGGGGTCGGCGTAGCGCGGCTCGACGACCAGCACATTGGCCAGGTTGCGCGAAGCCAGCAGCAGGTTGTCATCCACGACGTCGGAGATGACCAGCACCGAGTCCAGGCCCATGGCCTTGAACTTGGCGGCCAGCAGCTTGGTCTTGGGGGCTTCGACCGAGATCGAATCCACCACGGCCAGGCGGCCTTCACGGGCCAACTGCGAAAGGATCGCAGCCATGCCGGCGCGGTACATCTTCTTGTTCAGCTTGTGCGAGAAATTCTCGTCAGGCATGTTCGGGAAGATGCGACCGCCCCCGCGCCACAGCGGCGACGAGGTCATACCGGCGCGAGCGCGGCCGGTGCCCTTCTGGCGGAAAGGCTTCTTGGTCGAGTGATGGACCTGTTCACGGTCCTTCTGGGCACGGGTGCCTTGGCGGGCGTTGGCCTGGAAGGCCACGACCACCTGGTGCACCAGGGCTTCGTTGTAGTCGCGAGCGAAGATGGTGTCAGGCGCTTCCACCTTGGCGGTGGCCTGACCCTGCTCGTTCAGGAGCTCGAGCTGCATCAGTTGGCTCCCTTCTTGACTTTGACCTTGACGGCCGGGCGAACGACGATGTGGCCGTTCTTGGAGCCCGGGACCGCGCCGCGGACCAGCAGCAGTTGACGGGCTTCGTCAACGCGCACGATGTCCAGGTTCTGCGTGGTGCAGGTTTCGTCGCCCATGTGGCCGGTCATCTTCTTACCCGGGAACACACGGCCCGGGTCTTGCGCCATCGAGATCGAGCCCGGCACGTTGTGCGAACGGCTGTTACCGTGCGACGCGCGCTGCGAGCTGAAGTTGTGGCGCTTGATGGTGCCCGCAAAGCCCTTGCCGATGGACGTGCCCTGCACGTCGACCAGCTGGCCGGCGGCGAACAACGTCACCGGAACGGTCGCGCCAGCTTGGTACTGGGCAGCGACGTCGGCTTCGACGCGGAATTCCTTGAGGATTTCACCGGCTTCGACACCTGCCTTGGCGAGGTGGCCGGCTTCGGGCTTGGTGACGCGCGATGCTTTGCGCGTACCGAACGCCACCTGGATGGCGCTGTAGCCGTCGGTCTCTTGGGTCTTGACCTGGGTCACACGGTTGTTGGACACATCCAGCACCGTCACAGGGATGGCATCGCCATCGTCCGTGAAGATGCGCATCATGCCCACCTTGCGGCCCAGCAAACCGAGACGGTTGCTCAGACTCATGTTTTTTCTCCAGCCCCGTCGGCCCAAACTTGCGCTTTGGCCTCGGAAGCTATTGCGAACACCCGACATCGATTGGCCGGGCTGACCTTGCAACGCCACCGAGCGGACCCAGTAACGTTGCGCGAATATCCGAGCAGCCATAGGCAAACCCGGAAAAGCTGGCGAGTATAGCCTGCGGGATTGTCCCGATGCAAGCGTCAGGGCGCCGGACAGCGCAAGAAACAAGGCCCCGGCCTGTCGAAACAGGGCCGGGGCCTCGGATCGCAAGCCCGAAGGCCCGGAATTACTGCAGCTTGATTTCGACGTCGACGCCGGCGGGCAGGTCGAGCTTCATCAGCGCGTCGACCGTCTTGTCGGTCGGATCGACGATGTCCATCAGGCGCTGATGGGTACGGATCTCGAACTGGTCGCGGCTCGTCTTGTTGACGTGGGGCGAACGCAGGATGTCGAAACGCTCCATACGCGTCGGCAGGGGCACGGGGCCCTTGACGATGGCGCCGGTGCGCTTGGCGGTCTCGACGATTTCGAGGGCCGACTGGTCGATCAGCTTGTAATCAAACGCCTTCAGGCGGATGCGGATCTTTTGCTTTTGCATGACGGTTCCTTAAAGAGCAGGTGGTGAGCACCAGAAGCAGGGCCTCTGGCGCACGTCACGCAGTGATTACGCAATGATCGTGGCGACGACGCCGGAGCCGACGGTGCGGCCGCCCTCACGGATGGCGAAGCGCAAGCCCGTTTCCATCGCGATCGGAGCGATCAGCTTCACGGTGATGCCGACGTTCCACCATGCCGACGAGCACCGCATTGCCGCACATCTCGGCAATGCCCAANTTACGCAATGATCGTGGCGACGACGCCGGAGCCGACGGTGCGGCCGCCCTCACGGATGGCGAAGCGCAAGCCCGTTTCCATCGCGATCGGAGCGATCAGCTTCACGGTGATGCCGACGTTGTCGCCGGGCATGACCATTTCCTTGTCCTTGGGCAGCTCCACGGCACCGGTCACGTCCGTCGTGCGGAAGTAGAACTGGGGGCGGTAGTTGTTGAAGAACGGCGTGTGGCGGCCGCCCTCTTCCTTGCTCAGAACGTAGATCTCAGCGGTGAAGTGGGTGTGGGGCTTGATGGTGCCGGGCTTGGCCAGGACCTGGCCGCGCTCGACGTCTTCACGCTTGGTGCCGCGCAGCAGGATGCCGACGTTATCGCCCGCTTGACCTTGGTCCAGCAGCTTGCGGAACATTTCGACGCCCGTGACCGTGGTCTTCTGGACTTCGCGGATGCCGACGATTTCGATTTCTTCGCCGACCTTGATGATGCCGCGCTCGACGCGACCGGTCACGACAGTGCCGCGGCCGGAGATCGAGAAGACGTCTTCAACCGGCAGCAGGAAGGCGCCGTCGATGGCACGGTCCGGCTGGGGGATGTAGGTGTCCAGCGCGTCAGCCAGGCGCATGATGGCTTGCTCGCCCAGGTCGCCCGTGTCGCCTTCCAGCGCCAGCTTGGCCGAACCCTTGATGATGGGGGTGTCGTCGCCGGGGAAGTCGTACTTGGACAGAAGCTCGCGCACTTCCATTTCGACCAGCTCGAGCAGCTCGGCGTCGTCGACCATGTCGCACTTGTTCAGGAAGACGATGATGAACTTCACGCCGACCTGACGGGCCAGCAGGATGTGCTCGCGGGTCTGGGGCATCGGGCCGTCAGCGGCCGAGCACACCAGGATGGCGCCGTCCATCTGGGCGGCACCGGTGATCATGTTCTTGACGTAGTCGGCGTGGCCGGGGCAGTCAACGTGCGCGTAGTGGCGGTTGGCCGTCTCGTACTCGACGTGGGCGGTGTTGATCGTGATGCCGCGGGCCTTTTCTTCGGGCGCTGCGTCGATCTGGTCGTAGGCCTTGGCCTCGCCGCCGAACTTCTTGGACAGCACGGTCGCGATCGCTGCCGTCAGCGTCGTCTTGCCGTGGTCGACGTGACCGATCGTGCCCACGTTCACGTGCGGCTTGGTCCGTTCAAACTTGCCTTTTGCCAT
>NZ_LMDC01000004.1 GCF_001425705.1 Pelomonas sp. Root1217
GTGAGCGCGTGTCGGTGTCCCGCTTCGGCGGCGCCCGGACCTGGATTCCGCGTTGCATTGCGCTTCCGGCTAGTCCACCAAGCCTGCTCGCCTCAGCCGGCGACGGGCTTCAACTTCGGCGGCTTCGTCGTGTCGCGGCCAGCGGCGCTTCGACAAACTGCGCTCGGCATAACCGGTCGCTSCAGCGGACGGCTTCGCCGCCCGCTGASCTTTCACGTTAGCCAGCCAACCGGACAGGCTCTGGTCGGCTTCGCCTCCCGGCCCGTGCCGGTTACCGCCAGCGTTGAGCTCATGAAACCAGAATCTAGCTACCTCGCGTCTCTGGGCGAATTGGCGACGCTCAAGAGCACCATCGGCGGCTGGTATCACCAGGATGCGTATCTCGATTTCGAAACAGACGACGACATCTGGCGGAGCATCGTTGAAGGACGGGATGGAGACGAAATGCGGCGCCTCACTGCTCAGATTGTTGACCTTCTCTTAAGGGAAGACCACGAGGTTCTCGGCCTGTGGAATACCCACGCGCATTCCCACAGGCTCGACGACGCCAATGAGGCACGTGAGTTTTTCGGTGCGATGCTGAAATTCTTCAAAGGGGCCGCAAAGTGATGCCCAACCCTGCGCTCAAGCGGACCTGCGCCAGCTACGCTGGCTGGTCCGCTTACCTGGAACGTTGRGCARCAGGTAAATGAACAGCGTCGTGCACACCATTGATTCATCCAGCGGCAAGCGTCGACTGCAAGTAGTGCGACGCGCGGACGGACTGTTCGGGTATCAAGAGCAGTACTGCTACACCAACGCGCTGGCTGGCGTCGACCGTTGGGCATCATTGCCGCCGACGTCCTCCCTTTTCGAGAGCCTAGAAGCTGCTGTCCGAGAGGCGCCGTACCTTTTCGAATGGCTGGCTGCCGATCACATTTCTGCCCAACCTTGCACTGCAGCGGACGGCTTCGCCGCCCGCTGAGCTTGACGTTGAACAGTACATGAGGCGGCGTCAGATATTTCGTTTTTCCGCGCAGTCGGAAACGTTGGTTGAGCAGTTTTTGCGGAGCCTTCGGAAGATCGCCTTGCTCGACGAAGAGCGCGAGAGCTTTGTGTTCACGCAGCGCCCCAATGAACAGCCCTTTGAGTTTCATTGCGTGATCGTTCAGGGCGGTATTGAAGTTCAGTGGGTTGGCGATGGCCTTCTGTTCCTGGGCGCGTTCGTTGACGGACTTACTAGCGAGTTCAAACAAGTTTCGATGGAGGATGCGTGATGTTCAACCTTTCGCTCCAGCGGACGGCTTCGCCGCCCTCTGAGCTTCGACGTTATAGGTCAGTCGAATGATTTGTTCCGCCGAGGAATTTGCCCGTCTCCGCATCAGCCAGATTCCGGCGGAGCAAGAGCGTGCAGGGTCAGACGATGCCCCGGCTGATGTCTGGCTGGCAGTCATCGAGCGGTATCCAGATATGCGCGAGTGGGTGGCTAACAACAAGACGGTGCCACTGGAGGTGCTGGATCGACTCGCCAACGATCCCTCAACTGCCGTCAGGTATACGGTCGCCGGAAAGCGCAAGCTAAGCCAGGATTTGCAGCGGGCGCTCATGCGAGATCCTGATTCTTCAGTCCGACATGCCTTGGCTTGCAATGCGAAGTGCGACACGGCTGTTCTCGCGGAGCTCACTTCGGACGAAGAGCCGTTCGTCAGCGATGCCGCGAAGAAAAGATTGCAGGTGCGCAGCGGTGCCCTATAACCTGCCATTCGAGCGGACCGCCTTCGGCGTCCGCTCACCTTCACGTTGAACCGCTATGTATAGGCTTCTAGTCGAACGAGTCGTGCCATTCACGCCTGGGGACGAGAGCGCGACGGTGACGTTGCGGAGCGCGCAGGGCGTCATCGACGCGTTCTGCTGGCCGTGCGAATTGGCCCGCGGCACCTATGTCTGTGACGCTTTGTCTGGGGATGACGCGGAGGTGCAAGCTGCGTACTTGGCCGACTGGCCGGACGACGTTCGAGCGCAGCGCTCCGTCGAGCGGTTGGAGAAGGTTGGCGAGTGGTCATACAAGGGCGTAGCTCGCGTCGTCGACCAATCCCTTGGACTGATCGAAGTGCTCGGATTCCGCATCGAAGTCGGCGAAGTCCCATGCGACGGCGCTGTTGAGTTCAGCATTTCCCGGCTCAACGTCCGATGAAGCGGTTCAACCCTTCACTGCAGCGGACGGCTTCGCCGCCCGCTGAGTCTTCACGTTATGCATCCTGAAGCTTTAGTCTTGCCACGCGACAAGTTCGATCTTGCCGCCGCTAACGCTGCAGTCGAGGCAGGGTGGCCTGCGATCAAACCTAGCGCAGAACGACTCCTGCAGTGGGTTCAGGATGCCAATTGGCCTGTTGCGCTAGTCCTCGCTCCTGCACTGGCTGCTGTCGGTGAGCCGCTTGCGCCTTATGTCCGTCGAGTGCTGGCGGGCGAAGACGAAACGTGGAAGTACAACCTCATCGGAACGGTCGTAGCCCAATCCCAGGAACTGACTTCCGCCCTTCGCCCAGAGCTGGAGCGCATTGCGTTTTTTCCCACGCCTTCCGAGCGCGCCGAGGAGGTTTGCAATGTTGCCCGCGAGGCGCTGGAACAATGAGCCAGATGCATAACCTGCCATTGGAGCGGACCGCCTGCGGCGTCCGCTCATCTTCACGTTAGGCTCACCAAGACTCCCACGCTCACGGAAAGCTCGCAATGCCGAAAATCGATATCGCCACGGTGCCTGTGCGCGTAGGGACCGGCTACCCGAATCCGTTCAACGAAGCTTGTGCCGGTCGAACACGTCAACGTCTCGGGGATGCCGGCGGCCTCAATGCTTTCGGCGTGAACCTCATGACCCTTCCGGCGGGAAAGTGGTCAAGCCAAAGGCACTGGCACAGTCACGAAGATGAGTTCGTTTACGTATTGTCGGGTGAGCTAACGCTCGTTGAAGATGGCGAGGAAGCCATCCTTCGTGCCGGCGACTGTGCTGCCTTTCCGAAGGGAACCGGCAATGGGCATCACCTCCAGAACCGCTGCGATAGCGTTGCCGTCTACCTCGAAGTCGGTTCTCGTCATCCGGATGACATGACCACATGCTCGGACGTCGACTTGAAGTCGTCAAATCGAGACGGAGCCTTTGTTCACAAGGACGGCGCGCCCTATCCGTAGCGAGAGAGCAGGAGACCCCAAATGTCCACCTCGGTCCTCTTCATGTCGATGTCACTCGACGGATACATCGCTGGCCCGAACGACGAAGTCGGCAACCCCGGCGGCGACGGGTTCGACCGGTTGCACGAGTGGTATGGGGACTTCTCCCGTCCATCTGGGCCGGTCGGACAATTGTGGGACGACTGGAACTCACCTGGCGCGATTCTGGCGGGGCGGCGCACTGTGGAGCAGGTCGATCACTGGGGCGGTGACAACCACGGTGTCCCGATCATCGTGCCCAGCCACCGGCCGCCAGGCCCTTCGGTAGCGAACTATCCGTTGGTGACCTACGTGCCCGACGGCATCGAGCGCGCAATGGCGCAGGCAAAGGCCGCCGCCGGGGATCGCATCGTGCTGATGCTCGGCGCGTACACGGCACAACGGGCGCTCGAGGCTGGTGTGCTGGACGAGTTGCAGATCCACCAGATCCCGGTCCTGCTCGGTGGTGGCCGCCGGCTATTCGAGATGTTGCCTTCGCGCGTGGAGTTGGAGATTGTCCGGGTGATCGACACCCCGGAGGCCACCCACATCCGCTATCGCGTTCGTCGCTGAGTCGGGTGGCGCCTAACCACGTGACACCCATGAGTGCAGCGCCCGCCATCGAATACAAGCTCTCGCCGCCCCTAAGTGACCTGGAGCTGAACAAGTTGTTTTCTGCGTCGTGGGCGAACCATTGCCCTGCGACATTTCAGCCCGTCTTGCGCTCCAGCATGGCCTACGTTTGCGCCTACCGGGGGACCGAACTTGTCGGCTACGTCAACGTCGCCTGGGACGGCAAGGCGCATGCGTTTGTCCTTGACACCACGGTTCATCCCAGTTTCCGGCGGCACGGTATCGGAACGGCGTTGGTTCTTGCCGCGCTGGAGCAAGCCAGGGCGCGCGGGGTCACTTGGGTGCACGTCGACTTCGAGCCTGACCTGCGGGAGTTCTACAGCCGTTGCGGGTTTCGCTTGTCCGAGGCTGGTGTCTTCAACGTCGCGGGAGAGGCGTAGTCGTCAAGGTGCGTTCCGCGGGCGGGCCTTGGGCCGCGACTTGGATCGCGTCAACGCGCGCGCCGGCGCCGGGCCAGCATGCCCAGACAGGCCAAGCCGGCCAGGATCAGGGCCCCGCTGCCCGGCTCGGGTACCGGCACGGCGCTGGTTACGAAATGGCCATCGGTGGCCAGGCCATTGGCGGCCGTGAAGCCGTAGAACACCGGCGTGCCGACGAGGCCGAGCTGGTCGAAGCTGACTTGGGCGCTGACTGTGAAGGTGCCGAGGTTCAAGTGCTCAATGGTGCCAGTCAGCATGCCGGCGTTGTCATTCAGGCCCGAGGGCGTGTACTGCACTGAGGCATACCACTGGAAGTCGGGGTCGCGGATGGCGTCGCCCAGGCCGGTTTCTGTAGCGGCCAGCGGCGTCACGGAGCCGCCGGACAGGATCTGCAAGCTGGGCGACACCGGTTCGCCGTTGAAATGGAAGGTGTCGATGGCGAAGGCCACGCTGGCCGTGCTCAAACCGTCATAGCCGAGGCCCGAGCCCGCGCCGCCGACGCCGGCCGTGTCGCTCAGCGTGAAGGTGAAACCGTCGCCACGCAGGCCCTGGCTGACGGGGATGAAAAAGTGGAAGTCGAAGGCGAAGGCCTGGTTGAAGTCCAGGGCGATCGCATTCGGCGCGAAGCCGGCGCCGCCCTGGCCGCCGGTGCCCGCCGCTGTCAGCTGCAGGTCGCTGTAGGTAAAGCCATTGCCGGGCGTCATGTTGGACGCCGTGGCGCTCCCGTACAGCGACCAGGTCGTGAAGTCGGTGAGGCCGGTGGCCAGGCTCACTCCCTGTTGGGCATGGGCGCCAAGGCTGGCGGCAAGGGTCAGGGGCAACAGCAGTCGAGCGAGCTTCATGGCGGGGTCTCCGATCAGGTTGGAGGCCAGTTTTGAAGGGCACCGTTAGGCAATCGTTAGTGGCAAGGGCTTGCCTGACCCCTCAACCCCGGGGGGCATGCCCACCATCCGCGCCCATGGCCCTCGCACACACCAAAACTCGTGCGCAGCGCCCGCGTGCCGGCCTGCTGTTGCCATGCCCGGCCCTGCGTCGCAGCCACGGCACACGCGGCTGATGCGCGCCACCGAGGTCGGCCAGACCTGCCTCGTGGACGTGCAGGTGAAGAACGGGACCGCGGCGAGGCGGGCTTTTTCCTGTTGACGCTGCCAGCGCCCTAGCGCGAGGGCGTCAGCGTCGCGATGCGCTGAGACAGCACGCCCGGGCTGGGAGCTTTGGCGGCCACTTCTGTCTCAAAGAGAAATTGCCTTGTCGGCGTGAGGTCGTCGTTGCCTACTTCGGCTTAGCCTTCGTCGGCCAGCGCCGGAAGTCATACCAGAGCTCCGGGCGTTCGGCGGGCGTGGCGGTGCCAGGCGTGAGCAGCGGATTGGTGAGATCGATCACCACGCGCTCATGCAGGCGCGCACGGCGTAACCGTTCGCCGAAGTAGCGCTCAAAGAGCTTGTCAAAGCTGCCATCGGCAATTGCCTGGTTCAGTCCGCGCTCAATGTCGGCGGCAAGCTTCGTGGCCTTGCGGTTCACCATGAAGTAGGCGTCATAGGGGTAGTGCAACGCCACGCGAGACTCCACCTCGAAGCGGTCCGAGCGCTCCGCGAGCTCATCCCAGACCTCGGTCAACCCACGGGGAAAGTAGTCGAATCGTTCTCCCTGCAGCATGTTGAAGAGCGCCAGATAGGCCGAGCCAGCCACGACCGGAATGCCGTTGGCACGCAGGATCTCGGTGTCCGGCCAGCTCTGGCCTTGGCCTACCCGCAGTTGCTGAAGTTGCCGCAGTGAGTTGAGCGACGCAAAGCGTGCCTGATCTCCGCGCCGGATGAGGCCAACCCTCCAACCGAGCATGCCGCGATTGACGGGGATGCGGATCGCCAGCAAGCGGGCTTCGCGCTCGGGCGAGGCAGGAATGGGCGCCACGTCGATCATGCGCCCCGCTTCCAGTTCGAGGACCTGGCGCTCCTGGTTCATGGTGACACCCGCATGCTCGATCCGGTATTCGGTGCCGCAGCGCGCCAACGCCAGCGCCAGCAATTGATCGGCGTAGACCGACCGACGGTCGTCATGAACCTCGGGGCGCGGAATGCGCACGACCTCGACGGCTGCCGCAGTCTGCACCGCCGCCGTAAACCACAGTGCCGCGCAGAATCGAGCGAGCACCGTCATGAAGAACTCCTGCTGCTGCAACAGGTAACGATGCTACCGGTCAGTTCCCAGAAGGCCGCTGCACACGTCGAGTGGCGTTTGCATGTGGGCAAAGTAAAGCCCCGAGCGGCCAAGGCCGTTCGGGGCGCAAGAGCGCTTCACGCCGCCCGAGACGCACCCCGGAGGGGCGTGGGGCTGCGGCGTGGATCACAGCGCAGGTGGCCCGGCAGGGCGACACCGGGAGGTGACGCAGCTGGGCCCGAATCTCATGCTTTCATGGTCGCGGGCGGTTCGCGTTTGTCCGCCTCGCCAGGGGCCGCAACGTTGCCGGGGGCCATGCACTGGTGACGGGCTGAATCATCGGCGCAGCAGGCTGCGAACAATGCCGCGATCAGCCAGGGCCGACCCGGCTTTTTCGGCTCAGTGGACGTGCGCGTCGGCGCGTGCCGGTGTCACTTTCAGCCGCACGGCCGGTGCACGCGGCCTCGGATTCGCGGCCGTCGGCAACTCGGCCCAGTGCCATTCGCCCTGGGTGCAGACCTGGCGCACGGCAAAGGCCAGCTCGCC
This sequence comes from Pelomonas sp. Root1217, assembly GCF_001425705.1. Lineage (GTDB taxonomy): Bacteria > Pseudomonadota > Gammaproteobacteria > Burkholderiales > Burkholderiaceae_C > Pelomonas. The sequence continues at coordinate 6,939 of NZ_LMDC01000004.1, forward strand.
CGGTTCGGCGGGCAGCGTGACGCGCAGGATGAATTCGTCATACCAGGCGTCCGGCAGGTGGTTGGCCTCGCCATTGGCCGTCCAGCGCACTTCGGCCAGTTCGTCAGTGACGGGCTTGCCGTGGCTCTCGGACGGGACTTTGAGCGGGCGGCGCTGGGTGGCCAGCGTCCAGCCGGGTTTGGGCATGGGCTTGGCGCCGCCCAGGCCCTCGGGAAGGGTGACGACGATTTCCTTCGTCGCGGCGCCGCCCTCGCAGCCGTGGCCGACCTTGAAGACGGCGCGGTAGCTGCTGCCGGCCGGGGCTTCGGGCTGCTCCAGCGTGATGTGGGCCTGGGCGGTGCCGACCAGGGCGAGCAGGGATGCGGTGAGGTAGGTCTTCATAGGTCGAATTTCAGCTCGGCTGAGTAGCTGCGCTGCGGGTAGGGGTGGAAGTTCCAGTATTGATAGTTGTTCAGGTTGTCGATGCCGACCCCGGCGCTCCACTGGCGGTCGATCTTCCACAGCAGGCGCAGGTCGGCGGTCCCGAACTTGCTGACGCCCATGTAGGCGAAGCCGTTCACGTCGGCATTGTTCAGCGTACGGTATTGGCGGCCGCTGTAGCGGGCCGCGAGGCTGGCGCTCCAGTGCTCGTCGAGGCGCCAGGTGGCGAGGACCGTGGCCCGCCAGCGCGGGATGTTGGGCTGCCATCTGCCGAGGGTATCGCCGGGCATGTTGACGAAGCCGGCGTTGGCCTTGATTGTGGAGTCGGTGTAGGTGGCGCTGGCGCTCAGGTCCAGCCCCTTCACCAGCCAGCCGGTCGTACCCAGGGTCGCTTCCAACCCGCTGGTGGCGATGTGATCGATGTTCTGCACGCGGCTGACATTCCGGTTGGCTGACGCGTCGAACAGCGTCTGCGAATAGAGCGCGTCGCGCGTCGTCTCCGCAAAAAAGGTGAGGCGCGATTGCATCGCTCCCCAGACGGACTCGGCGCTCAACTCGGCGGTCCAGGACTTCTCGGGCTTCAGGTCCGGGTCATTGATGTACTGCGAATTCGCGGTCGACGTGGCGCCGTAGAGCTCGGCGACGGTGGGCATGCGCACCGCGCGGCCCATCGAGGCCTTGAGCACGGTGTCGGACGCGGCCTGCCAGGACAGCGCGGCCTTGGGCGACAGGAAGCGTTCGCTGCGCGCGGCGTGGCTGCGGCCGTCAGTGGGTGAGGCATCGGTGCGGCCGTGGCGGGCCTGCCAGGCTTCGGCGCGCAGGCCGAGCACGGCCTTCCAGCCCTCGGCCGGCAGCCAGGCGTCCTGCAAATAGGCGGCTTGCAGGCGGGTGTCGCCGCTCACGTTGGCCGCCAGTGCGCCGGGTGCGTCGGTGAGGTAATTGCCGGCGATGCTGGAGGTCAGGTAGCGCAGTCGGTAGCCGTCCTGCTGCAGGCCCAGGTCCAGGACATGGCCACTGCCGGCCGGTCGCCAGAGGCCCTTGGCGGCAAGCGTGTGCCAGCCGGTGCCGCTGCCGTCAGCGAGGGTCCCGGCACCGCCGGTCTGGGCGCCGGGCTGGGGATTCGTGGCGGCGTTCTGGCGCTTGTCGTCGCGGCGGTAGTCGTACCGGCTGGCGGCCAGCTCCCAGTCCCATTCGCCATTCGTGCGGCTCTTTACCGAGACGCCGTGCATCAGATGCAGCAGTTGCTCGTGCGTCAGCGCGAAGTCGCCGCCGGTGAGGGGCGCAAACTGCCGACCGTCGATGACGATGGCGCCCGAGTAGACCGGCTGGCCGGCGGCATTGCGCAGCGAGCTCTGCGATTGGCCGTCCGAATCATTGCGCCAGGCACCCATCACATAGGTGGCGCGCAGCGTCGGGCCGAGGTCGTAGGCCAGCTTGATCTTGAGGTGGTCCTGCCGGGTGCTGTAGGTCGTTCCCGCGCCCAGCAGGTACCAGGGCTGGCCGCTGCTGTTGGGCGCGAGCACGGCGCCGGCCACCGGCGTACGGTTGGTGACCGCCGTGCCCGCGCTGGCCAGGCGGTTGGCAAAGGTCAGCGGCTGGCCGTCGCTGTCGGTGCGGTTGACGTTGAGCCACCAGCTGAAATCGCTGGCTCGATCGCCCACCGAAGCACTGGCCTGCCAGGCGCGATAGGTTGTCTTGCTGCCGTACAACTCGAAGGGCTGCGCGGTGTAACCCAGCTTGGCATGCGCCTCGAACCGGGTCGGCATGCGCGTCACGTAGTCGACGGCGGCACCCACCGAGTTGCCGGGGTAGGCAGCCGAGAACGGCCCGTACATGACATCGACGCGCTCGATTTCTTCCGGTGTCACCATGCCCCAGCGCGGTGGGAAAGACAGGCCGCCGACGCCGTTGCCGAGGTAGTTGGACAGCAGCATGCCGTCCGCGTAGACGGCCGAGCGCGCGCTGTTGCCGGTGCCCGAGGCGCGGCTGGACAGGATGGCGTGGTTGTAGTCGCCGATGTAGCGCTTGCGCACCAGCAGGCTGGGCAGGTACTTCAACGCGTCTTCGGCGTCGGTCGCGTTGATGCTGCGGGCTATGTCCTCGCGCGTGACGGTTTCGCGGGTGGTGGGAATGTTGGTGGGCAGGGAGCTGGGTGCGGCGCCTTGCACGCGCACGAGGCCGAGCCTCGTGCGGGGCGCGGCAGGCGGAGCGTCTTCGGCCGCGCTGGTGGGCAGGGCAGTGGGCGGTGCGTCATCGCAATCGTCGCAGGCCCCGGCCAGGGCTGGCAGGAGGCAAACGGCGGCGCAGGCGGCGGCCGCTCGCGCAAGGGCAGTCTTCTTGTTCATGAACGGGTAGTGATCCGAGTCGCGCCGACGCCCGGGCGGGCGACGGCAAACACCAGGCCTTGTTGGCCCGGCAGTGCAGGAGACTCAGATCGACCCGGGTGGGGCGCGTGCGCTGGCAGGCCGCCAGGCGTGGGCAGTGACCGGCGCGGTCCAGAAGCGCTCGGGCGCCTCCAGCACGAGGTCGTCACGCAGCGCAAGTTGCAGCGGAGCGGGGGGTGCGGCCAGATCGGCGGCGTGCAGATGGCAGGCCGCGCAGTGCCCCTTGGCCAGCAGGTCCAGCGCGGCCTCGATGGGCTTGGGTTGCTGGCCAGCCTGCGTGGCCGACGGGGCGCGGCAGACGTCCTGCCAAGTGAAGAAGCCGCCCCGCGCATGCGCCAGCGCGGCGCTGATGCCTGGCGCCAGCAGGCCCAGCACCAGCACGGCGAGCAGCCACCAGGACTGGCGGCGGGCTTGGGCGTGGGCGAGGCGGCGCATGGGAGGACGATTCTAGGCACTGGGCCGACGCCGACGACACGCTGCGCGCAGGCGGGGCCATAGTTGAATTGAGGTTGTGCGCAGCACGAGGGGCGGCCGACACTGCATCCATGGACGCCGCCGCACCGCCCCTCAAGCCCTGGCCCGCCCGCGCGATCGGCTGGATGGGTGCCGAGGCGCCCAAGCTGATCGCCAGCATCGTCGTGCTGGTGCTGGGCTTCTGGATCAAGGACTCGGTGGACCTGGCCATCAAGCAGCGCCAGCTCGACCTGAGCTACACCAAGGAAATGCTGGGCCTGCTGCAAAAGCTCACCGAAGAGGAAGACCTCGACAAGCTGGACAACGCCGCTGTCGTGCTGGCCTCCTTTGGTGAGCCGGCTCTGCCAGCCCTGTTGATGGAGTTGCGCCGCCCCGGCCTGCATGCCCTGGCCGCCAAGCATGGGCTGGAGGCCATGGCCGTGCGCGAACCCGAGACGCTGTGCCGCCTGCTGCCGCCGCTGCTGCTCAAGCGCAATCAGTATTACGACATCGGCGCCCACCGCACCCTCGTGGGCCTCATCGGCGACAACGGCTGCACCAAGGCGCTACCGCAACTGCGCCGCTACCGCGACCTCGTCAGCGCCGCGGTGGCCGGCAAGCCCGACGGCTTGCAGCAGCGCATCGGCGGCGACATCGCCGCGCCGGCCGAGCAGTTTCCGCGGCTCAAGCAGACGGTGGACGAAGCCATCGCCAACCTGGAGTAACACGATGTGGCGAACACCTCTCCTGGCCCTGCTGCTCGGCGGGAGCGCGCAGGCCGCCGTCGTCACCTGCGCGCCTGCGCCGGGGCGCTTCACGGTGCTGCTCAGCGAGCCCAGTGGCGGCGCGATGGCGGATCGCGCGGCCATCGACCGCTTCCTGAACAAGCTGCAGTTCGAGCTGGACCAGGAACGCGACGAGCACTGGATCAACCCAGGCGCCACGCCGGTGGCCTTCCGTGCCTGCCCCAAGCGTGCGCCGGCGCTGGACGGCAGCGAGTTCAGCGCCGAGCTCGTCGAGCAGCTCAACGACCAACGCGTGCTGCTGGAGGTGTGGGGCGTCGTCGACCGCGACGGTGCGCCGCCGGTGCTCTCGGCCCAGATCAACTACCTGCTGGTGCCGCTGCGCTTTGCGGCCGACCAGCGCGAGACGGTTCCGTCGGGCTTGCAGCGCCTGCGCTATCCGGAGGCCGGCGCGGTACCGACGACGGACGCTGTGCAGCTCATCTCCAAGCCGCTTGACCTGGACGCCTTCATCGCCACGGCGCTGGGCCTGAAGCTGCTGCGTGAGCGTGCCTACGAGCCGGCGCATGCCAACCTGTGCCGTGCGGCCAGCCTGCTGGGTGCCATGCTCAAGCGGCCCATCACCGGCCGCAGCAAGGCCGATCTGACGGCGCTGCATGGCTTCGTGCAGGACAGCGCCGCCCGCACGCTGCGCGAGGCGCTGGCCGATGTGGCTTACCCCAAGACCGGGTTGCTGCGGTTGCAAAGCCCGGTCCGGCCCTGCGCCGGAGAGGAGTGAGCATGCGGCGCATCCTGCTGATCTTTCTTCTGGCCCTGGCAATGGCCGCACCGGCGCGGGCCGGCATGTTCAGCCGCTCCTGTTCCGACCCCGTCGTCTTTCGCGGTGCGACGGTCAATGCCTTGGTGCTGCCCTGGCGTGTCGATGTGGGCGCCGCCAGGCTACAGGCGGCGGGCCGGCAGATCTCGTCGCTGGCCCACCTGCAGCTGCTGATGGGCATGCTGCCGCTGGGCTCCATCGGCGCGGTGGACCTGGTGGGTGAGTCCGGTGCCATCTGCGACGTCGATGAGGTGTTGACACGCGTCAGCCGCGACGGTGTGGAAGGCGGCACGCTGGCGCCCGGCCAGGCCGTGGTCGTGATCTGGGGCCGGCTCTTCGAGCAGGACGGCGAACTCTTCGTGCAGACCTATGTCCGCTTCGCGCGCCAGGGCCGGGCAGGCCTGGTGCCCGAACGCCTGAGCCTGAACTGGGGTGGCGCCGAGCTGCAGGCCGGCTTGCCCATGCAAGCCCTGGCCTTCGCGCCGCGGCGCATCTCCCTGGCCGACCTGGCACGCATCGATGCCGCCTGCCGCGACGCGCTGCGTGTGCACGACACGCCGGACGCCGCTTCGCCGGGCGCGGCCCTGCCCAGTTCACCGCGCCAAGGTCTGCCTTACTGGATCACCGAGCAACGGGGCGACTGGCTGCGCCTGACGCCCATGCGGCAGGGCCTGCCAGCGGGTTGGGTGCGCGCGCGCAGCGGCGACGACATCCCCGACTGGTCGCTGTCGCGCTGGCTGCCTGAACTGGACTACGCGCTGGGCCTGGCCGGCTGGTTGAGGCTGCAGGTGCGTGATGGGCTGGTCAACCAGGAAGACCGCGGGCTGGCGGCTTTTGCCACCGCGGCACTGGCGCGCTATGAAGCCGCCGTGCCGGCCGATCAGGCCCCCGCCGCCTGGGGGCTGGCCGCCGCGCTGCGCGGCCATATCGCCTGGACTCAGGGCGACCGCCGCGAGGCCGCCGCCCAGTTCGCCAAGGCCAGGGAGCGCCTGCCGGGCTCCGCTGCCGCCGCCAACCTCGCCGCCGTGTCAGCGCTCGACGGTGTGCCGGCCGGCCCTGCAGCTGCCCAGCGACTGGGCCAGCGGCTGCTGGGGGCACTCGCATTGGCACCCGACGACGCGATGCTGCGCGCCAACCTCGCGGCGCTGTACCGCATCTACGCCGACAAGCCCGGCTGGAGCCCGTTCGCCCCGGCGGAGCTGGCCGAGCGCCAGCAGCTGCTGCACTCAGCCCGCTAGCAGCTCGGCCAGCGCACGTGCCACCACCTGGGTCGCGCGCTTGAGGTCGTCCAGCACCAGGTGTTCGTCCGCGCGCTTCGCGTTGCTCTCCAGCACCGTGCGCGGCCCGGCGCCGTAGATGGCGGCCGGGATGCCGTGGGCGGTGTACAAGCGCACGTCGGTGTACAGCGGGGTGCCCGAGGTCGGGATGGGTTCGCCGAACACGGCCTCACCGTGCTTCTGCAGCGCGGCCACCAGCGGCGCGGCGCCGGGCAGGGGCTTCATCGAGTGGGCCAGCAGCAGGCGCTTGATGTCGAGCTTGATGCCGGGGCTCTGGGCGACCGTGTTTTCGATCAGCGCGCGCACCTCGGCCTCCACCGCGGCCGGGTCTTCCTCGGGAATCATGCGGCGGTCCAGCTTGATGACGACCTTGCCGGGCACGACATTGGTGTTGCTGCCGCCTTCGATGCGGCCGACGTTCAGGTAGGGGTGGGTGATGCCGGCCACCTCGGAGCGGCGCATCTTCAGCACGTCGTTGTGGGCGTACAGGGTCGCCAGCAACTTGTTGGCGGCCTGCAGCGCGTCGATGCCCGTTTCCGGATAGGCCGCGTGCGAGGCCAGGCCATGCAGCGTCACCTCCATCTGCAGGCAGCCGTTGTGGGCGGTGACGACCTGGTAGCTGAAGCCGGCGGCGATCAGGTAGTCGGGTTGGGTCAGGCCGTGCTTGAGCAGCCAGCCGGGGCCCAACTCACCGCCGAACTCCTCGTCGTAGGTGAAGTGCAGCTCGACGGCGCCCTTCAGGGGCAGGCCCGAGTTCTTCAGAGCCAGCAGCGCGAAGGTGTAGGTCGCGAAGTCGCTCTTGCTGACGGCCGACGCGCGGCCATAGAGCTTGCCGTCGACGATCTCGGCGCCGTACGGTTCATGCGTCCAACCTTCGCCCGGGGGCACCACGTCGCCGTGGGCGTTGAGCGCGATGGTGGGGCCGTCCTCGCTGAAGCGATGGCGCACGATCAGGTTGGTGACGGACTGCATGCCGGCCGCATGCACCTCGGCGGCGGGCACGGTGTGCTTCTCTGCCTCGAAGCCCAGTTCCGCCAGCAGCTCGGCCGTGCGGTAGGCATGCGGCGCGTTGTTGCCGGGCGGGGTGTCGGTGGGGATGCGGACGAGGGCTTGGAGGAAGCGAACTTCGTTGTCGAAGTTCTCGCTGATCCAATCATCAATGCGGTTCTGAGTCATAAGGTATCGAGCAAACGTTCAAACGCCCGGACGGACAGGTCGGCGTCATCCGCCGTCACAGACTCCAGCGGGTTGTGGCTGATCCCGCCGTTGCCACCACGCACGAACAGCATGGCCTGAGGCAGCAGCTCATGCATCTTCATCGCGTCATGGCCGGCGCCCGAGGGCAGGCGGTGGATGGGCAGGCCGAGCTCGGTGACTGCGACTTCCCAGCGCGACCGCCAGGCCGGATCACTTGGCGCGGCATTGGCGGCCAACGTAGGCTGCAGCGTGAAGCTCAAGCCGCGGCGCTGGCAGATCTCGTCGAGCCTGGCGCGCACGTCGGCGTCGAGTGCGTCGCGGGCTGAGTCGGTCGTCGCGCGCAGGTCGAGGCTGAAACGGCAGCGGCCCGGGATGACGTTGATGGAGCCCGAGGGCACTTCCAGCATGCCGACCGTGCCGACAACGTCCGGCACAGTTGCGGCCCGCTGTTCCGTGAACAGGATCAGCTCGGCCACCCCCGCCGCCGCGTCCCGCCGCTGGCCCATGGGCGTTGTGCCGGCATGGCTGGCCAGGCCGACGATCTCGCCGGTGTAGCGGCGGCTGCCGTTGATGCTGGTGACGATGCCCAAGGGCAGGTCCAGGCTGTCGAGGACCGGGCCTTGCTCGATGTGGACTTCGACAAAGCCGAGGTAGCGTGACGCGTCGCGCTTGACCGCCTGGATAGCCTGCGCCGTGCCCGGTAGCCCGGCGGCCTGCATCGCATCCCGCAGCGGGATGCCAGCCGCATCGGTCTGATCCAGCCAGGCGGGTTGGAAGGCACCGATCAGCGCGCTTGAGCCGAGAAAGTCTGCCGGGTAGCGTTGACCCTCTTCCTCGGAGAAGCCCACCACCTCGAGGCCAAAGGCCAAACGCTTGCCGGCGCGATGCAGCTCTCGCACGGCCAGCATGGGCACAAAGATGCCCAGCCGCCCATCGAAGCGGCCGGCGCGGCGCACGGTGTCGTAGTGGCTGCCAGTCAGCAACCGCTTGTCGGCGCCCGTGCCGTTGTAGACGCCCACGACATTGCCGACCGCATCGCGGCTGACCTCGTCAAAGCCGCAGTCGCGCATCCATGTCATCAGCTGCTCGGCGACGGCGGTGTGCGTGGGCGTGGCGTAGGTGCAGGTCAGAAAGTCCTCGGCCTCGCTGTGAACGGCCAACTGGGCGCCCCAGTCCCACAGCTGCTCGCCCAGTTCAGGTCGAACGCCGAACTTGTCGTTGAGTCGGATCTCCGCGATGCGATGGATCTGGCGCAGGCACTCGGCGCGCTCCAGGTCGGGGTGGGCGCGCAGCCGCCGCTCGAAGGTCGCGATGATCTCGGCACGCGTGAAGCCGGTGCCACGCGGCCCGCGCACCGCCAGGATGAAGGGAAAGCCAAACCGCTCGTTGTACTTCGCATTGAGCAGTTGGAGCTTCTCGAACTCCTCGGGCGTGCAGGCCGTCAGCCCGGCCTTCTGCTGCTCATTCGTCGACTCCGCCGTCAGCTTGCCGGCGACGGCGGCCTTGCCGGCCAGCTCGGGGTGGGCGCGGATCAGGCCGAGCTGTTCATCCACCGTCGCTTCGCGTACGACACGGGCCAGCGCGACCTTCAGCGCAGCCAGCGTCTTGAAGGGGCGCGCCACCGCCGCGCGCTCGGCGATCCACGGCGAGTGTTCGTAGGTGCCGTCCAGCAGGGCGACGAATTGGGTCACGCCGGCGGCGTTCAGCTGTTCAATGGTCAATGGCATGGCGGTCGGGTGCTCGGCGTGGGCCGGATCCTGAGTGTGACCCAGCGGGCACCGTCGATCCGGCTTTGCCGGGCGACTGGTGCCGCCCCCTTGAGGGGGCGCGCGAAGCGCGTAGGGGGTGGGCCATTACTCCCAGACGAAGGCCGTCTTGGCGTCAAAGGGGTGAACGGCTTTCCAGTGTCGCGCGATGTCCAGCCGCCGGCAGACCCAGACGCGGTCATGCGCCTCGATGTGGTCCAGGAACTTCTGCAGGGCCCGCATGCGGCCCGGGCGGCCGAGCAGGCGGCAGTGCATGCCGATGCTCATCATCTTCGGGCTGTCGGCGCCCTCGGCATAGAGCACGTCGAAGCTGTCACGCAGGTATTCGAAGAAGGGCTCACCATGGCTGAAGCCCTGGGGCAGGGCGAAGCGCATGTCGTTGCAGTCCAGCGTGTAGGGCACGACGAGGTGCGGCGCCAGCTCGCCATTGGTCTTCCTGACCTGCAGCCAGAAGGGCAGGTCGTCGCCGTAGTAGTCGCTGTCGTAGTCGAAGCCGCCGAAATCGGCCACCAGGCGGCGGGTGTTGGGGCTGTCGCGGCCGGTGTACCAGCCCAGGCCGTGCGGGTCGCGGCCCAGGGTCAGGCGCTTGAGGCTGGCCATCGCCTGGGCCATGTGGGCACGCTCGGTGTCTTCGTCGATGTTCTGGTAGTGCACCCAGCGCCAGCCGTGGGAGGCGATCTCATGGTCCAGTTCGACAAAGGCCTGGGTCACGTCCGGGTGGCGCTCCAGCGCCATGCCGACGCCGAAGATGGTCAGCGGCAGCGCGCGCTGCTCGAACTCCTTCAGCAGCCGCCACACGCCCACGCGCGAGCCGTATTCGTAGATGCCTTCCATGCTCAGGTGCCGCGCCGGGAAGCTGGGCGGGTTGGCCATCTCGGACAGGAACTGCTCGCTGCCGGCGTCGCCATGCAGCACGGAGTTCTCGCCGCCCTCTTCGTAGTTGAGGACGAACTGCACGGCCACCCGGGCGCCGCCGGGCCATTGCGCGTGCGGCGGGTTCTCGCCGTAGCCGACGAGGTCGCGGGGATACCGGGGCGGGTGGGGCGTGCTCATCCCTACACTTTGCATCAATCGATGGAGATTCCATGGGCAAGCTCACAACACATGTTCTCGACACCGCCAACGGCTGCCCGGCCGCCGGCATGGCCGTGCGCCTGTACCGCTTTGACGCCGAAGGCCCCAAATGGCTGCGCAGCCTGCACCTGAATGGGGACGGCCGCGCCGACGGCCCGCTGCTGGACGGTGCAACCTTCACCGCCGGGCGCTACCGCCTGGTCTTCGAGCTGGCAGCCTATTTCCGCGGCCGCGGCCAAACCTTGCCGGAGCCGGCATTCCTGGATGAAGTGCCGCTGGACTTCGGTATCGCTGATGAGGACAGCCACTATCACGTGCCGCTGCTGGCCTCGCCGTGGGCTTACTCGACCTACCGTGGCAGCTGAACCTTCACCAAAGCGCTCCCGCTGGGTCGAAGGTCTCGGCGATGGCCTCTATGGGCTTGTCGATGGGCTGGCGATGTTCGGCCTGTGGAGTGGTGGTGCTGTCGCTGCGGCTTTCGGCAGATTCATGCTGGGTGGTGCGTTGGCCGTATTGGGCTTGGGTGTATTCCTGCGCTTCAAGCGTCTGCGGATGAAGAGAAAGGCCAAGCGTGCCTGAATCTGCTTGCATCCTCGTCACCGTTGCCCGCTTCACCGGAAGCGTGCCGCGCGAGGTGGGCGCCTGGATGACGGTGGCTGCAGATGGCATCAGCGGGACGGTCGGCGGCGGCCATCTGGAATTCGACGCTATTGCCCGGGCACGAGCCGCGCTGGCTGGCAGCGAGCTGGCCGACGAGGTGCGCTACCCCCTTGGGCCGAGCCTGGGTCAATGCTGCGGCGGCGTGGTCTGGTTGCGCTTCGAGCGCATCACTGTGGGCGAGGATCTGGCCGCCCGACTGCCCCTGCGATCGCTGCGCCCCCTGGCGCTGTTCGGCGCCGGCCACGTCGGCCTGGCCATCGCCCATATCGCCCGCGAGTTGCCGCTGGCACTGCACTGGATCGACAGCCGCGAGGATCAGTTTCCTGTAGAGCCGCCCGCGAACGGCTGGCGCCAGGAGATCTGCGACCCACCAGCCGATGCTGTGGGCGACCTCGCATCCGGCTCGGCCGCCCTCGTCATGACCCACAACCATGCCGAGGACTTCGAGATCATTGCCGCCTGCCTGAAGCGCCAGCGCGAGCGGGGCGACCTGGCCTTTATCGGCATGATCGGCAGCCGCACCAAATGGGCGAGCTTCCGTCAGCGGTTGGAGGCCCGCGGATTCACGGAGGCCGACCTGGCTCGGGTCGTCTGCCCCATCGGGGTGCGCGGCGTGGCCGGCAAGCAGCCGACAGTCATCGCAGTTGCGGTGTTGGCACAGGTTCTTGCATTGCCGTGAACGAAATCGCGGCACGCGGAGTTACAACACCGGCGTCGAGCTTTCGAGACCTTCGGAGGCAGCCAATACCCCTACGCTGCAGGATCATTTTTTGCTGTTTGCACTCATGCGCCCCGACACGGAGATTTTGATGGCCCAACCCGTTCTTTCGACGCCGGCGGCGGCGCCCGCTGCGGTGGGCGTGTGCACGAAGAATTGACATGGCGTTGAACGAGAAGCGGGCCGGGCTGTCGACCGCGCAAAAGCTTGGGTTGGCCTTTGGCTGGCTGGTCGTGCTGACCGTGGCACTCGGCGTGGCGGCGCTGCAATCGCTGGGGCAGGCACTCATCTGGAGCCTGCTCGTCACCAGCCTGCTGTCCGTCGTGGCGCTGGCCGTCGTGCTGTCGCGTGCGCTGCTGCGCGAGCTGGGCGGCGAGCCGCGCGTCGTGGCGCAGCAACTGCAATATGTTGCCCAAGGTGACCTGACCCACCACGTGCCCGTCAAACCCGGCGACCAGGCCAGCGTGATGGCGGGTCTGGCGCAGATGCAGCAGCGGCTCATCACGGTTGTCGCCCAGGTGCGCGAGGGCGCCGAGAGCGTGGCCATGGCCAGCGCGGAAATCGCCACCGGCAACACCGACCTCTCCCACCGCACCGAGTTGCAGGCCGCGGAGTTGCAGCGCACGGCTGGCGCGATGGAGACGCTGCGCCAGCAGGTGCTGCTCGGTGCGGACCATGCGCGCGATGCCAGCAGCGTGGCCACGACCGCTTGCGGCGTGGCCGAGCGCGGCGGTGCCGTGGTGGGCGGGGTGGTGGACACCATGCAGGCCATCAGCCACGGCTCGGCACGTATCGCCGAGATCATCAGCGTCATCGACGGCATCGCCTTCCAGACCAACATCCTGGCGCTCAATGCCGCAGTGGAGGCGGCTCGCGCGGGTGAGCAGGGCCGAGGCTTTGCGGTTGTCGCCGGCGAAGTGCGCGGCCTTGCGCAACGCAGCGCCAGCGCGGCCAAGGAGATCAAGCAGCTCATCGCCGACAGCGGCGAGCGGGTGCAGCAGGGATCGCGGCAGGTGGACGGCGCGGGCGAGACGATGCAGCAGGTGGTGGATGCCATTCAGAAGGTGGACCGCATCGTCAACGAGATCAGCGCCGCTGGCGCCGTGCAGGCCAGGCACGTGAACGACGTGGGCGAATCCGTCGTCCAGATGGACCGCAGCACGCAGCAGAACGCTGCGCTGGTGGAGCAGAGCGCCGCCGCCGCGGAAAGCCTGCGCGATCAGGCGCAGCAACTCGTCGGCGCCGTCGCGTTCTTCCGCCTGCACACGGCCGGCAACCCCCAGGCCCTCATTGCCGACATGCAGGCGCGCCTGGCCCAGCTCGGCGCGGCTGAGCTGCGGGGCACTGAAACATCAGGCGGCAAGCAGGTGCCCGGCCTCTACTTCGGCGCGCGCAAGCTGAACAACGATTACGAACTGGTGGACGACATCAAGAGGAAGACCGGCGCCACGGCCACGGTGTTCGTGAAGTCCGGCGACGAGTTCGTGCGCATCAGCACCAATGTGCTCACGCCCGAGGGCACACGCGGCGTGGGCACGCCGCTGGCGCGGGCCAAGGCCTACGAGACGATCAGCCGGGGCCAGGCCTTCAGCGGGGAAGTGGAAGTGCTGGGTAAACGGTTCGACGCCTGCTACAGCCCGATCAAGGACGGCCGCGGCGCAGTGATCGGCGTCGCCTACGTCGGGTTCAAGAAGGGCTGACACCAAGCCTGCCGCTGCTGCATACACTGCGGCCCTGTCGCAGCGGTGTCGGGCAACGGAAACGCCCGCTGACGCGACCCCTGGGCCCCACAGCACCCGCCGTGGTGGGGCCGTGCGAGAACACCACCGCTCATGGATATCTACCTCCTCGACTGGGCCAGCCTGCTGCTGCGCTGGCTGCACGTCATCACCGTCATCGCCTGGATCGGCGCGTCCTTCTACTTCGTCTGGCTGGACAACCACCTCGTCAAGCCGACTGCTGATGACCTCAAGGCCAAGGGCGTGGACGGAGAACTCTGGGCCGTGCACGGCGGCGGCTTCTACAACCCGCAGAAGTACATGGTGGCGCCGGGCAACCTGCCGCAGGACTTGCACTGGTTCTATTGGGAGAGCTACTGGACGTGGATGAGCGGTTTTGCGCTCTTCGTCGTGCTCTACCTGTGCAATGCCAACCAGATGCTGATCGACCCGCGTGTCCATGCCTGGAGCGCGCCCTGGCAGGCTGTGGCGGCGGCGCTGGGCTTCCTGGTCGTCGGCTCGGCCGTCTATGACATCGCCTGCCAGGCCCTGGGCCGCACCAAGGATGGGCAGATCGGCCATGACGGCCGCGTGATGGCCGTCGTGGCGGCCTTTATCGCGCTGGAGAGCTGGCTGGCCTGTCATCTCTTTGCCGGCCGGGCGGCCTTTCTGATCGTCGGCGCGACGCTGGCCACCATGATGACGGCCAACGTCGCGCACTGGATCATCCCGGGCCAGAAGAAGGTCATCGCACAGATGCGCGCCGGCCAGAAGCCCGACCCCATCTACGGCCAGCGCGGCAAGCAGCGCAGCGTCCACAACACCTATTTCGGCCTGCCGGTGCTGGTCGCGATGCTCAGCAACCACTACGGCATGCTGTACCAACGGCCGGACAACTGGCTGGTGCTGTGCGTGTTGATGGCCGCGGGCGTGTCGATCCGCATCTTCTTCGTGAAGCGGCACAAGGGCGTGAACAGCTGGGATTCGCTAGGCTTGGCAGCGCTGCTCATCGGCGGGCTCATCGTCAGGATGGCGCCCGCGCCGCAGGCCGCCGCGGCCGCGCCGGTCACGCTGGAGCAGGTGCAGGCGATTGCCGCCCAGCGCTGCCTTGCCTGCCATACCGGCGAGGTGGCGCAAAAGGGCGTGCGGCTGGATTCAGCGGAGGGCTTGAGCGCCCACAAGGCCCAGATCTACCAGCAGGTCATCGTGCAGCGCGCCATGCCGCTGAACAACGCGACCGGCCTGACGGAAGAAGAGCGTGCGTTGATTGGCCGTTGGGCTCAGCAGCCATGAGCCTGGCATGAGTCCGGACCCGCGCGCACTGCTGCGGCAGCTCTATGACGTGGCCGTCGCGCGGGCGCTGCCCGGGCGGGTGCTGGCGGCGCATTTGCCGCCGCCGCCCAAGGGCCGCACCCTTGTGCTTGGCGCGGGCAAGGCGGGCGGTTCCATGGCCCAGGCGCTGGAGGCTGCGTGGCCAGCTGACGCCAAGCTGTCGGGCCTCGTCATCACCCGCTACGGCCATGTGCCGCCCGGCTACAAGCCACGCCGGCTGCAGGTCGTCGAGGCGGCGCATCCCGTGCCCGACGCCGCCGGCCTGTCCGCCAGCGAGAAGCTGCTGGCCCTGACCCGCGGGCTGACTGCCGACGACCTGGTCATCTGCCTGATCTCCGGCGGCGGCTCCGCATTGATGAGCCTGCCCGCCCCCGGCCTGACGCTGGCCGACAAGCAAGCGATCAACCGCGCCCTGCTGAACAGCGGCGCGGCCATCGACGAGATGAACTGCGTGCGCAAGCATCTGTCCGCGATCAAGGGTGGGCGTCTGGCCGCCGCCTGCGCGCCGGCGCGCGTGCTGACGCTGGCGATCAGCGACGTACCCGGCGACGACCCGGCCGTCATCGCCTCTGGCCCGACGGTGGCCGACCCGACCACTTGCGCTGACGCGCTGGCCATCTGCCGGCGCTACAAGATTGAACTGCCCTCCGCGGCCCGCGCCGGACTCGCGTCGGGCGCCTTCGAGACGCCCAAGCCCGGCGACTTCGCCCTAGCTGGCCATGCACTCGTCATGCTGTCCACGCCGCAAGTGAGCCTGGAGGCGGCCGCGGCCTTTGCCCGCGAGCAGGGCATTGCCGCCTACATCCTCAGCGACGAGATCGAAGGCGAGTCGCGCGTGGTCGGCGGCATGCATGCGGCGCTGGCTCGCGCTGTCGTGCGCCGCGGCGAGCCCTTTGCCAGGCCCTGCGTGATCCTGTCCGGCGGCGAGACGACGGTGACCGTTAACCCGACCCGACCCTCCGGCCAGGGTGGCCGCGCCACCGAATTCCTGCTCGGCTGTGCGCTGGCCCTGCAGTGCGAGCCCGGCGTCTATGCGCTGGCCGCCGACACCGACGGCATCGACGGTGTTGGCCCCCATGCCGGTGCCTTGCTGACTCCCAGCAGCCTGGGCCGCGCCCGCGCCCTGGGGCTCAATCCGCAGGCCCTGCTGGACGCGCACGACAGCGCCAGCTTCTTCGCGCCGCTGGGCGACCTGCTCGCCCCGGGGCCGAGCTTCACGAATGTGAATGACTTCCGCGCATTGCTGATCGTTTAGGGGAGGTGAAGTCCATGGCGGGGCCGTGGCCTTCGTCCTAGACTGGCCCGACTGTCATCGCCCCGGAGGTCAAAGATGAGTGCAGCGGCCGAACGTTTCTTCGTCAGGCACAACGCCCTGCCGACCATGCCCGAGGTGGCCTCGCGGCTCTTGAAGAGCTTCGACGACGACAACGTCGGCATTTCGCAGATCGCCGCGCTGATCGAGAAGGACGCCGCGCTGACCGCCAAGGTGCTGCGCCTGGCGAACACAGCGCACTACAGCCCCGCGCACCAGATCGCCACCGTCATTGACGCCGCCCATGCGCTGGGCCTGGAGACGCTGCGCAACCTCGCCATGGCCGCCTGCCTGAGCGGCGCTTTCCCCAAGGTCCGGGGCCTGGACCGCGCCACCTTCTGGCGCCACAGTGTGGCGACCGCCAACTACGCGCGCATCCTCGCCCGCATGCTGGGGGCCGACGAAACGACCACCGACACCGCCTATCTGGCCGGGCTGATGCTGCGCACAGGCCAGCTGCTGATGGCCCTGGACGAGCCCCATCTGGTGGCCGACGTAGAGACCCACGCCGCCGAACCCGGCAGCCGCTTTTCGCTGGAGGAGCACCGCTTCGGTTGCACCCACGCCGACGTGACCGCGTCGCTGGCTGCGCACTGGCATTTCCCGCAGGCGATGGTGGAGGCCTTCAAGGACGCCAACACGCCGCTGGAGATCCGCCCCTTTTCGCTGATCGCTGCCGTGCTGCACGTGGCCGAGGTGCTGGCGGATGCCGCCGAGCACCATGACGAGCCCGTGCATGCGCTGAAGGTGGCCGTGCCCGAGCTGATCGAGCACCTGCATCTGGACCTGGACCTGCTCGCCGCCAAGATCGCCGCCACCGGCGACCCGGCGGCCGAGGTGGAGCAGATGCTGCACTAGAGACAGTTCGCTTCGGGCGCTCCGCTTGGCGCGCCATAGCTGAACTGCGCCCAGCGCGGCGGCTCGGTTGCTGGCTGCAGCAAGAAGGCGTGATGAAAGCTCGTCTCGCACAGGTCCGCCAGTTTCGGGCCGCCGAGTGCCGCCAGCACGGCCGTGACGGTGTTGCTGTGGCCGACGACCAGGACCACGCCGGTCTGGGCGCGCACCGCGTCCGCCACCGCCTGCACATGGGCGGCGCCCTTGGCGTCCACGACGCGCGGCTGCAGGCCCAGCGCCTTGGCCAGCGGTGCGGCGGTGTCGCGCGTGCGGCGGAACTGCGTCGTCAGGATGCTGTTCACGCGCAAGCCGGCCAGCGCCTGCGCCAGGGCCAGGGCGCGCTGCTCGCCGGCCGGCGTCAGGGCCGGGTCGCCCGCGGGCTCGGTGGCGCGCTCGGCGTGGCGTACCAGGATGACGAGCTCGGGAGTGGCCGCGGCCGGGGTGGCCAGGGCGAATGTCAGAAGACAGGCTGGCGGCAGGACAGACAAGGGCTTCATCGCGATTCCAGAAGAGGGCGGGTGCCATTCTCGCCACGGCCTGCCAGTTACCATCCCGGCCCCATGCCGTACGCCTTTGCAAAGCCCCATGACCCTGCCGTTTGAACTCCAGGTCGGCTGGCGCTACACGCGCGCCGGCCGCGGTGGGCGGCGCAACCGCTTCATCAGCTTCATCTCGAGCGTGTCCATCCTGGGCATCGCGCTGGGCGTAGCGGCGCTGATCATCGTGCTGTCGGTGATGAACGGCTTCCAGAAGGAAGTGCGCGACCGCATGCTCAACGTCATCGCTCACATCGAGCTGCTGGAGTACAGCGGCCAGGCGCTGCCGGACTGGCAGGCCACGGCGGCCAAGGCAAGACAGAACCCCGAGGTGATGGGGGCGGCGCCGTTTGTCGCCAGCCAGAGCCTGATCGCGCGCGGCGAGGACATGCGTGGCGCCATCATCCGTGGCATCTCGCCGGCGGAGGAAGCGACGGTCACCGGCCTGGGTGCACAGCTCAAGGACGGCGTCTTCGCCCAACTGCAGCCCGGTGCCTGGAACATCGTGCTGGGCGCGGAGCTGGCACGCCAGCTGGGCGTGGGTGTGGGCGACAAGATCACGGTCGTCGCGCCCGGCGCCCAGGTCACGCCGATGGGCGCCTCGCCGCGATACCGAAGCTTCAATGTGGTCGGCACCTTCAGCGCCGGCCACTATGAATACGACTCAGGCCTGGCCCTGATCCACATCGACGACGCGGCCAAGCTCTACCGCACCGGTGGCCCGACAGGCGTGCAGCTCAAGCTGCGTGACGTCCACGACGCCCGCCGCGTCGCTGGCGAACTGAAGGCCCTCATGGGCCCCGACATCCTCGTACGCGACTGGACCCGGGCCAATGCCAACTGGTTCGACGCCGTGCAGATCGAGAAGCGCCTGATGAGCATCATCCTGACGCTGATCGTCGCGGTGGCCGCCTTCAACCTTGTTTCCACCCTGGTGATGACCGTGACCGACAAGCAGAGCGACATCGCCATCCTGCGCACGCTCGGCGCCAGCCCGCGCTCCATCATGGGCGTGTTCATCGTGCAGGGCGCGGTGGCCGGCGTCATCGGCACGCTGTCTGGCGTGGGCCTGGGGCTGCTAGTGGCCTGCAATATCGACGTCATCGTGCCGGCCATCGAGCATCTGCTCAACGTCAGTTTCCTGCCCGGCAGCATCTACGTCATCAGCCAGATGCCGAGCGACCCGCAGCGTGGCGACATCGTGCCCATCGCCCTCGTGTCCCTGCTGTTGTCCTTCGTCGCCACCCTCTACCCGAGCTGGCGCGCCAGCCGTGTGCAACCCGCCGAGGCGCTGCGCTATGAATGACCTGGTGTTGAATGCGACCGGCTTGACGCGCCGCTTCAGCGAAGGCGGCCTGGACGTCACCGTGCTCAAGGGCGTGGATCTGAGCGTCGCGCGCGGTGAGACCCTGGCCATCGTCGGCGCCTCCGGCTCGGGCAAGAGCACGCTGCTGCACCTGCTCGGCGGCCTGGATTCACCGACCTCGGGTGGCGTCACGCTGATGGGCCGGGCGCTTGCCAGCATGGACGAGGCCGAGCGCGGCCGCTGGCGCAACCAGCACCTGGGTTTCGTCTACCAGTTCCACCACCTGCTGCCGGAGTTCTCGGCGCTGGACAACGTCGCCATGCCGCTGCGCATTCGCCGCCAGACGCCTGCTCAGGCGCGCGAAACGGCTGCCGAGATGCTAGCCCGCGTCGGCTTGAAGGAGCGCGTGCAGCACCGTCCGTCCGAGCTGTCGGGCGGCGAACGCCAGCGCGTGGCCATCGCCCGGGCCCTCGTCACGCGCCCGGCCTGCGTGTTGGCCGACGAGCCCACCGGCAACCTGGACCGCGACACCGCCGCGGTCGTCTTCGAGCTGATGCTGGAGCGCGCTCGCGAGTCCGGCACCGCCTTCGTTCTCGTCACCCACGACCGCGACCTGGCGGCGCGCTGCGACCGGCAGCTGCTGTTGGTGGCGGGCCAGTTCCAAGCCACTGCAACGACCGCATGACCCCGCGATTCATCCTCAAGCTTTCGTGCCCCGACCGCGCCGGCATCGTGCATGCCGTCACCGGCGTGCTGCTGCGCGAAGGCGGCAACATCCTGACCTCCCACCAGCATGGCGACGCTGACCATGCGCGCTTCTTCATGCGCATCGAGTTCGAGGCCCACAACGACGAGACCGCCTTGCGAGGCGCCTTCATGCCGCTGGCCGAAGAGTTCGGCATGGACTGGGGGCTGGTGGCGCGCAGCCGCAAGACCCGCTTGCTGCTGCTGGTGTCCAAGCTCGGCCACTGCCTGAACGACCTGCTGTTCCGTGTGCAGACGGGGCACCTGAACGTCGAGATTCCGGCCATCGTCTCCAACCACCGCGACTTCTACCAGCTCGCGGCCTCGCACAACATTCCCTTCCACCACTTCCCGCTGCTCGGTGCCACCGACGCCCAAAAGGCAGCGCAGGAAGCCAAGATCCGCGAAGTCATCGCCGACAACCAGATCGACCTCGTCGTGCTGGCGCGCTACATGCAAATCCTGTCGCCGGAGCTGTGCCGCGACCTGAGCGGCCGTGCCATCAACATCCACCACAGCTTCCTGCCCAGCTTCAAGGGCGCCAAACCCTACCACCAGGCTTACGAGCGCGGCGTCAAGCTGATCGGCGCGACGGCCCATTACGTGACCAGCGACCTCGACGAGGGCCCGATCATCGAGCAGGAAGTCGCCCGCATCGACCACAGCATGCCGCCCGAGCAGCTCGTGGGCATCGGCCGCGACATGGAATGCGTGGCCCTGGCGCGGGCCATCCAGTGGCACGCTGAGCACCGGGTGTTGCTCAACGGCAACCGCACGGTCGTCTTCCGCTGAGATACAAGGGAAGGCATGTGGATCGACACCCACTGCCACCTCGACGCGGCCGAGTTCAACGCTGACCGCGACGCTGTCGTCGCGCGTGCCAGGGCCGCGGGCGTCGCGCAGATCGTCATTCCCGCCGTCGATGCGCACAACCTCGACACGGTGCGCCTGCTGGCCATTCAGCACGACTTCACCTACGCCCTGGGCATCCATCCGCTGTGCGTGATGGGCGCTGCCGATGGGGACCTGGACAAGCTGGCCGAAGCGCTGGAAACACATCATGCCGATCCGCGCCTCGTCGCCGTCGGCGAGATCGGCCTGGACTATTTCGTCGAGGGCATCGACCCCGACACCCAGCAGCATTTCTACGTCGAGCAGCTCAAGCTCGCCAAGCGCGCTGGCCTGCCGGTGCTGCTGCATGTGCGGCGCAGCGCCGACAAGCTGCTGGCCGGCCTGCGCCGTGTCGGCTTCACGCAGGGCGGCATTGCGCATGCCTTCAATGGCAGCGAGCAGCAGGCGCAAGCCTTCATCGAGCTGGGCTTCAAGCTCGGCTTCGGCGGCACGCTGACCTTCGAGCGGTCCCTGCAGATCCGCCGCATTGCAGCCAGCGTGCCGGATACGGCGCTGGTCATGGAGACTGATGCGCCGGACATCCCGCCGCAGTGGCTCTACAAGACGGCCGAGCAGCGTGAAGCCAGCCCAGGCCAGGCGCGCAACGAGTCGGCCGAGCTGCCGCGCATTGCCGAAAGCCTGGCCGAGCTGCGCGGCTGGACGCTGGAGCAGACGGCGGCAATCACCAGCGCCAACGCGCGCGCCGCGCTGCCACGGCTGGGCTGATCAGGCCTCGCCGAAATTCAGCGACAGGTCCACGCGGTCGCCGATGCGCAGGGTCCCCGCGCCGTCGCCACGCGCATAGACACCGAACTGCACCGGTGCGCCCGGGGCGCGCTCGGCGCTGAGCCGGGTCAAGGCGTCCAGCACGACCGGCTGCGGTTCGCCGCTCGCCGGGTCCACCGTTGGCACGACGCAGCGCACGCAGACCGTCGTGCGGCGAAGCGTCAGTGCGCCGATGCGGGCCTCGATCAGGATGTCCTCGATGAAGGGCGGCAGGTCGCCGCCGTCTTCGGCGCTGAGCAGCAGATTGGGTCGCGCACGCTGTGCCGGCCCGTTCAGCGGCTGGGCCATGGCGTCCTGCCAGGACTGCAGCGAACCCTCGCCGACGATGTGCAGTGCATTGAGGATGGGCCGGCGCTGTGCCTCGATGCTCAAGCGCACCAGCCGCAGCGGCTCGCCCGTGGTCGCCTTCAGCAGCGCGGCAGCGTCTTCGCCAGCATCCCAGACCTGCAGCACGTCGAAGTCCTGGCGTTCGCCGTTCCAGCCGCGCACGTCCAGCGCGTCGCCGCCTTCGCCGGGCACTGTCAACGACCGGCCCAAGGCCTGTAATTCAAGGTCCGAGCCCACCAACCGGGCGTGGACCAGCGCGAGCCGCGGGTGCGCGCCCATCCAGGTCAGCTCGCCGCCCGCGTCGACGATGCCCCAGCCGCGGTCGCCCACGGGCCAGCCATCGGCGTCCAGCAGCAGGGTGTCGACGGCCTCGCCGGCGCATGACTTGACGGGGTAGCGCCACAGCCCGGCGACGCGGGCGGTCAAATCAGCCATGGGTTCTCCTGTTTCAGCGGTTGCGCGGCGCGAGGGGCGTTTCCGGCACCGGGTAGCCGGCCGCGCCAAAGGTCGCGACGACGGCCTTGTGGGTGTCGAAGTAGACCTGCCAGTAGTGGTCGGTGTGGCAGTAGGGCCGCACGCACAGCAGCGGGCCTTCGGGCGTGAACTGCAGGATCTCGATATCGGGCGCCGGCTTGGCCAGCACATTGGGAATGGCCGCGATGGCCGGGCGCAGCCGCGCGATGGCGTCCAGCGGGTCCACGCTGTTGGCGACCTTGGCCAGGCAGTCGACGCGGCGGAATGCCTGTGCCGAATAGTTCTGGATGGCGCTGCTAAACACGGTGTTGTTGCCGACGAGGGTGTGCACGTTGTCCGGCGTGTTGATGGTCGTGCCAAAGAGGCCGATCTCAGTCACCGTGCCGGTCACGCCGCCGGCCTGCACGAAGTCGCCGACCTTGAAGGGCCGCAGCACCTGCATGAAGACGCCGGCCGCGAAGTGGGTCAGCAGCCCGCCCCAGGCGGTGCCAATAGCCAGGCCTGCACCGGCCAGCAAGGCGGCGAAGGAGGTGGTCTTGACGCCGAAGATGTCCAGAATCGCGAGGATCAGCACCAGGTTCAGCAGCACGCTGAGGATGGAGCGCAGATAGGTGGCCAGCGTCGAGTCGATGCGCTTGCCGCGCTCCAGCGCCGCCGAGAACACGCGCAGTGCGATTGAAATGAGCCACCGGCCCACGACCCAGGCCGCGATGGCCGCGAGAATCTTCAAGCCGAAGTCCACGCCCTGGGTGCTGAGAAACAGCCAGATGGCTTCCGTATTCATCATGTCGAGTCACTCCCTGTGAAAACCCGCGCATCGTCGCAGCTGCCGGCCGTGTTTGCCAGGCCTCCAAACCCCGAAAACGAGCGTCTTGTCGGCCTTGCGCCGGTGTTTGACGCCCGGGCCCGTCTGCTGGTACTCGGCAGCTTTCCCGGCGCGGCCTCGCTGCAGGCGGCGCAGTACTACGCGCATCCGCGCAATGCCTTCTGGCCTGTCCTGGCGGCGCTGCTGGGCGAACCGGATCTGGCAACGCGGCCCTATGCCGAGCGCCTGCAGGCATTGCGTAGCCACCGGGTCGCGCTGTGGGACGCCGTGGCCGCCTGCCGGCGCGAGGGCAGCCTGGACACGGCCATCGAAGCCGCCGAGCCGAGCGACTTGGTCGACCTCGTCGCCCGGCTGCCACAGTTGCGCGCAATTGCCTGCAACGGCGCGCTTGCTCACCGGCAGACGCTACTGGCCCTGGGCGACGTGGCCTTGCCCGTGTTGCGACTGCCGTCGACGAGCCCAGCGCATGCCGGCCTGAGCCTGGCAGACAAGATCGCCGCCTGGCGGGCCGGGCTGGCGCCGTATCTGGTGGCCTAGGATCCCGCCTATGACAAGACTGCTGATGGCCGGGCGATGAAGCCCAAGCCAACGACCTGGGGCCCGGCGACGCTGAGCGAATTTGATGGCGTGCGTTTTCTGCACCTGGACTCGATCTGGGTGCAAGGTGCAATGCGTATCCGCAAGCCGGATCAGCTGGAGCTGGAGTACATCCAACGCATGTGCGCCTGGATGTTGTGGCGGGACCCGGTCGCACTGGGCGAAGGCCATGCGGTGCAACTCGGCCTGGGTGCGGCGGCGCTGACGCGCTTTTGCCATGGCCAGCTGAAGATGCGCACGACGGCGGTGGAGATCAACCCCGAGGTCATCGCCGCCTGCCGGCAGTGGTTCCGTCTGCCGGGCAACGATGCCCGGTTGAGCGTCGTCAACGGCGACGCCGCGGCCTGGGTCAACGACGATGCCAATCTGCAGACGGTGGATGTGTTGAACGTTGACCTCTACGACCATGACGCGGCGTCGCCCGTGCTGGACGACGAGGCCTTTTACGCCGCCTGCCGGGGCGTGCTGGCGGACGGCGGTCTGATGACGGTCAATCTGTTCGGCCGCAGCGCGAGCTTTGCGCGCAGCGCATTGCGTATCGCCAAGGCCTTCGGGTCGGACCAGGTCTGGAGCCTGGCGCCCACCAAGGAAGGCAACACCGTCGTCGTCGCGGCGCGTGGCGTGCAGGTGCCACACCGTGACATCCTGGAGCAGCGCGCAGCTAATATCGAATCGCGCTTCAAGTTGCCGGCCCGCAAATGGCTTAGGCTGGTGCGGCCACTGCCGATGAGCATCCTCAACGCCCTTTGAGAAGCCGAGCCTCGATGTCGACCAAGTCTAAGCCAATGGCTTCCCCTACGAAGACTGAAGGCCGCCTGGAATGGCGCCAGTTGCTGCATTGGCTGCAGGAGGATGGCCTCATCGACGAAAGCCAGGTGCAGCGCACGGAGCAGCGCTTCGCGGCCGGCGATAGCGCCCTGCATCCCCTTGTTCGCCTGGGCCACGCCGCGCTGGTGCGCCTGTCCACTGGCAAGCCACTGGATGTGGACGCATTGTCCGAATGGCTGGCGGTGCGCGCCAAATTGCCCTATCTGCGCATCGACCCGCTGAAGGTGGACGTGGGCCGCGTCGGCGACGTGATGTCCATCGGTTATGCCGAAGCCAAGCGCTGCCTGCCGGTGCAGTTCGGCCTCAACGACGTGACGATCGCGACATCCGAGCCCTTCGACACCGGTTGGGTCGGGCAGATCGAGTCGCATGTACGCAAGCCCATCAAGCTCGTCATCGCCAACCCGCTGGAGATCGCGCGTTACACGACCGAATTCTTCACGCTGGCACGTTCGGTGCGCGCCGCGGCCAAGGCGGGCGAGCAGAGCCAGGTGGCCAGCTTCGAGCAGCTTGTCGAGCTGGGTAAGACCAACAAGCAGCTCGATGCCAACGACCAGGGCGTCGTGCAGGTCGTCGACTGGCTGTGGCAATACGCCTTCGACCAGCGCGCATCGGACATCCACCTTGAGCCGCGCCGCGAGATGGGTGTCATCCGCTTTCGCATCGACGGTGTGCTGCACACGGTCTACCAGCTGCCACCGACGGTGATGGGGGCGATGACCTCGCGCATCAAGTTGCTGGGCCGCATGGACGTCGTCGAGAAGCGCCGGCCGCTGGACGGCCGCATCAAGACACGCAATCCAGCCGGCGATGAAGTCGAAATGCGGCTGTCGACGCTGCCGACCGCCTTCGGCGAGAAGATGGTCATGCGCATCTTCGACCCTGAGACCGCCGTCAAGGATCTGTCGTCCCTGGGCTTCGGCCAGCACGACTCCGACCGCTGGGAGAGCCTGGTCAAGCAGCCCCACGGCATCATCCTGGTAACTGGCCCGACTGGCAGCGGCAAGACGACGACGCTGTACTCGACGCTCAAGCGCCTGGCGACCGACGAGGTCAATGTCTGCACCATCGAAGACCCTATCGAGATGATCGAGCCGGCCTTCAACCAGACCCAGGTGCAGAACGTGCTGGATCTCGGTTTTGCCGAAGGCCTGCGTGCGTTGATGCGCCAGGATCCGGACATCATCATGGTCGGCGAGATTCGCGACCTGGAGACGGCCGAGATGGCCATCCAGGCCGCCCTGACGGGTCACCTCGTCTTCAGCACTCTGCATACCAATGACTCGGTATCGGCCATCACGCGGCTTATGGACCTGGGTGTGCCGGGCTATCTGATCAGCGCCACGGTCATTGGTGTGCTGGCTCAGCGGCTGGTGCGTACGCTGTGCCCGCACTGCAAGCAGCCCGACCCCCTGGTCACGCGGGAGAACCTCAATGAGCTGGTGCGGCACTGGCGCCTGGGTGGTGGCGTCAAGCCCTACAAGCCGGTGGGCTGCCTGGAATGCCGCAATACGGGATTCCGCGGCCGCGCGGGCCTTTACGAGTTGCTGACCGTTTCCGAAGGTGTCAAGGCTTCGGTCTCTGACCTGACCGCACTGCGGCGCCAGGCCATGCAGGAGGGCCTGCGCCCACTGCGCCTGGCCGGTGCGATGAAAGTGGCGGAAGGGGTGACGACGGTGGAAGAAGTGCTGCGCAGCACGCCGTCCTGGGAAGGCTAGTCTCTCCTGTCTTACGTGTAATCCACAGTCGGGCAGCTTCGACCCGACTGCCAGAATCACCGGCAAGAAAACGCGCGCCCGCGGCGCGCCGGAGGCGACAAGCAATGAAGATCAAAAGCCAGCGGGACTTCTGGTCCGGGCTGATGTTCCTGGTGGTGGGCGTGGCGTTCGCATGGGGCTCGACGGAATACTCCTTCGGCACCTCGGCTCGACCTGGTCCCGGTTATTTCCCTTTCGGCCTGGGCATCTTGCTGGCGTTGTTGGGTGGGCTCGTGCTGTTCAAGGCGTTGACGCTGGAATCAGAAGGTGGCGATCCCATCGGTGACATTGCCTGGCGCCCTTTGCTCATCATCGTCGCCGCGATCGCGGTTTTTGGTGTCGCGCTGCCCCGCTTGGGGCTGGCCTGCACACTGCCGTTGCTCATCTCGTTGTCTGCACTGGCCGGCAATGAATTCCGCTGGCGTGATGTGTTGATCAGCAGTGTCGTGCTGACGGTCGGCAGTTGGGCCCTGTTCATCCTTGGCCTGAAGCTGACCATCCCGCTCTGGCCCATCTACATCGTTGGCTGAGGGGCACCATGGACCTGCTGAACAATCTGGGTCTTGGGTTCCATACGGCGCTGACGCTGCAGAACCTGATGTACGCCTTCTTCGGGACGGTGCTGGGGACGCTGATCGGCGTGCTGCCCGGTCTGGGCCCCGTCGCGACCATCGCGATGCTGCTGCCGTCCATCTACACGCTGGACGCCACGCCAGCCCTGATCATGCTGGCCGGCATCTACTACGGCGCTCAATACGGCGGCTCGACGACGGCCATCCTGATCAATGTGCCGGGTGAGTCGAGCTCGGTCGTGACGGCCATCGACGGCTATCAGATGGCCCGCCGCGGCCGTGCCGGTGCTGCGCTCGCGGCCGCCGGCCTGGGCAGCTTCTTCGCCGGCTGCGTAGGCACCATCATCATCGCGGCCTTCGCACCGCCGCTGACCGAGTTGGCCTTCAAGTTCGGCTCGGCCGAGTATTTCTCGCTGATGGTGCTCGGCCTGGTCGGCGCCGTTGTGCTCGCGTCGGGATCGCTCATCAAGGCCATTGCGATGATCGTGCTCGGCCTGTTGCTGGGCCAGATCAACACCGACGTCATCACCGGCACGGCGCGCTTCTCCTTCGATATTCCTGAATTGACGGATGGCATTGGCTTCGTGGTTATCGCCATGGGCGTGTTCGGCTTCGGGGAAATCATCGCCAATCTGGGTCAGCCCGAAGAACATCGCGAGGTCTTCACCAAGGAGGTGAAGGGCCTGTGGCCGACGAAGGAAGACTTCAAGGAGGCCTGGCCTTCGGTGCTGCGGGGCACGGCCCTTGGCGCTGTGCTTGGAGTGTTGCCTGGTGGCGGCGCGCTGCTGGCCTCTTTCGCGTCCTACACCTTGGAAAAGAAAGTCGTCCGCAATCCTCGCGTGCCCTTCGGCAAAGGCGCCATCCAAGGCGTCGCCGGTCCGGAAAGCGCCAACAACGCCGGTGCGCAGACCTCGTTCATTCCGATGCTCACGCTTGGTATTCCGCCAAATGCCGTGATGGCGTTGATGGTGGGTGCCATGACCATCAAGGGTATTCAGCCAGGCCCTCAGGTCATGACGAGCAACCCGGAGCTTTTCTGGGGGCTCATCGCATCGATGTGGATCGGCAATCTGATGCTGATCGTGCTCAACCTGCCTCTGATCGGCATCTGGATCAAGTTGCTGACGGTGCCTTACCGGTTTCTCTTTCCGGCCATCGTCGTCTTCTGCTGCATAGGGACCTACTCGCTGAACAACAACAGCTTTGATGTCTATATGACTGCGGGGTTTGCGCTGCTGGGCTACGTCTTCTACAAGCTGAGCTGCGAGCCAGCGCCGCTGCTGTTGGGCTTCATCCTGGGCCCCATGATGGAAGAGAACCTTCGCAGGGCGCTGCTGCTGGCCCGGGGGGACTGGAGCACATTCCTGACCCGACCACTGTCCGCCGGGCTCCTGATTGCGGCGGCATTGATGATCGTCGTCGTCATGCTGCCGTCCATCAAGAACAAGCGCGAAGAAGCCTTCCAGGAAGAAGCGTGACAGGCGGCTGCTGATTGCTAATGATCCTTTTCGTGACGACTGTCCTGCGCAATCGTTAGTGCTCACGGACGCTTGGCATCGCGCAGTGCGAGCTTGCGCTAACGGGGCTAATTGAGGGCGACAGCCGGAGGTTCAGCAAATGAATGCGGTGGGACTTTCGCGCCTCAAATTCCTGTGCTACAGTCGAGGGCTTCGCTGATCACAACGCAGCGCTTGTCGGGAACGGCGGTGGTTGTGGTGGGGTTGGTGGAGCTGGGTTGAAAGGCCCAGAGGCGAGCTGGAGAGTTCGTTGGGTGCTGAAGAGAGTTCTGAAAAGAAATTTTCGCCAGGTACTTGACGATGCTGCGAAA
>NZ_LMDC01000005.1 GCF_001425705.1 Pelomonas sp. Root1217
GCGATCGCTGCCGTCAGCGTCGTCTTGCCGTGGTCGACGTGACCGATCGTGCCCACGTTCACGTGCGGCTTGGTCCGTTCAAACTTGCCTTTTGCCATCTTGCGCTCCTGAGGCGAACCCGTTGAAACGAGTAGAAGAAAAAGAGAAATCGGTGGTGCCCTTGACGCGGATCGAACGCGTGACCTCTCCCTTACCAAGGGAGTGCTCTACCACTGAGCCACAAGGGCATCGGCACGGGTTTGACGCCAGATGAACTGGCCGGCAAACCGGTGTCGACGCTGACCAACCAAGCCGTCCGAAATGGAGCGGGAAACGGGAATCGAACCCGTGTCATTAGCTTGGAAGGCTAAGGTTCTACCATTGAACTACTCCCGCCCTGGGAGCCCTGCCGCAACCGCCAGCAACGGCAGCTTTGGTGGAGGAGGCTGGATTCGAACCAGCGTACGCTATGCGGGCAGATTTACAGTCTGCTGCCTTTAACCACTCGGCCACCCCTCCTGAGGCAAGCCCGCAACTATAGCACAGGGCAAATGGGGCGCAACAGAGCCTCACCAAGAAGAACAAAGCGGCCGCGGCAACGCCGACGCGCCGCTTAGATCAAACAGAACCCGCCAGCGACTTGATTACTCGCATGCAGCGGAACCCACCCTGCGACGCCAAGGCGACCAATTCAGGACCACATTCAGGCCACTCGGCCACCGCTGGCGCGCGCGATGGAAGCCAAACGATGCCATGCGCAAGTCACGCGTCGCCGAACCGCAACAGTTTCACACACGTTGTGATGCCAATTTAATACCAATAGCCGCACCAAAGCACTACCCCATGAGGTAGCACCCCATGGGTAGCGTGCACAGACGTCACTACTCGGGAAACCCCTCAGTAGAAATTGGTAGCAAAGTGGCGTTATCAATCGTTACAGTGGCATGGCACTGGTTGGAGGCGCTTTTGAGGGCAGCTAAGGCACCAACCGGACCCAAGGTGGTATGCACCGCACCCGAAGCAGTCACCGCCGCTCCAATTCATAGGCCACAACGAGGAACAGACCATGAAGGTCAAGCAGACCCCCATCTCGCAGGCGGTGTTCATCGCTCTGCTCGGCGCCAGCGGCGCCACCATGGCACAACAAACGCCGGCTCCTCAACAACTGGACACGGTGACCATCACCGGTATCCGCGCGTCGCAGGAAAAATCGCTGAGCGTCAAGCGCAACGCGGACGCCCACATCGACGTCATCTCGGCTGAAGACATCGGCAAGATGCCCGACAAGAACGTGGCCGACTCGCTGGCCCGCGTGCCTGGCGTCACCATCCTGAACAGCCCCGCGGGCGGCTCCGGCGGCTTCGACGAGCGTGACCGCGTCGGCCTGCGTGGCACCAACCCCAGCCTGACGCAGACCCTGCTGGACGGGCACGGCATCGCCAACGGTGACTGGTTCGTGCTCGACCAGACCGGCGCCGGCGTCGGCCGCAGCGTCAGTTACTCGCTGTTGCCTTCCGAACTGGTCAGTCGCGTGGAAGTGCGCAAGAGCGCCGAAGCTTCCCTGGTGGAAGGCGGCACGGCCGGCTCGGTGAACATCATCACCCGCAAGCCGCTGGAGTTTTCCAAGGCATTGACCTTCGAAGCCGGCATCGGCGCGGTCTACGCCAGCCTGCCCAAGAAAAGCGATCCGCAGCTCAGCGCCCTGCTGAACTTCAAGAACGACGCCAAGACCTTCGGCGTGCTGGTGCAGGCCTTTTCGGAAAAGCGCAGCCTGCGCCGTGACGGTGTCGAGACGCTGGGCTTCATCAACCAGCTGACCAAGGACAACGCGCCAGCCCTCACCACGGCCCATCCGGATCTGATCGGCGTGTACACGCCCGACCTGATCGGCGCGGCCTATTTCACGCAGGAGCGCGAGCGCAAGGGCGGCCTGGTCCGTGCCGAGTTCAAGCCCACGCAGGACATCGATCTGGTGCTGACGGGTTTCTCGTCCAAGATGGATGCGGACAACTACAACCGCAACTACCTGATGGCGCCTCGCGCCGGCCTGATCAACAGCGCCACGATCTCCAACTACAAGATCGCCACCGACAGCAAGGGCGTGAAGACGCTGACGCAGGCCACCTTCGACTGGGCCACCTCGTCGACGGCCGGTTACTACGACATGATCTCGCGCAAGGCCTCTGCCGAGAGCAACTTCGTCAGCCTGGACGGCACCTTCAAGGTCAACAGCGCGCTGACGCTGACCGCCAATGCCGGCACGTCCAAGGGCAAGGGCCAGACGGTCAGCCAGGACGTCGTCGAGCCACACATCGCCGCCACGCGCGCCAGCTATGCCCTGCAGGGCAATGACACGGCGCCCGCCTTCAGCTTCACCAACCCGACGCTGGGTTTCGACTGGATCTTCGGCGCCGAGCACGTCATCGTGCACGACAAGGAAAGCTGGGCCCAGGTGGACGGCGAGTACTCGCTCGACGTCGGCGTGCTGAAGGCACTGAAGTTCGGCGTGCGCAGTGCCCAGCACAAGCGCTACACCGACGCCACCCTGAACCAGGGCCCGGGCTGTGCCACCGGTACGCCCTACCGTGTCGGCCCCTGGGATTGGAGCAAGCCCAGCGCCTGCGCCGATGCCAATGGCAACGACGCGCCCCAGCTGTCGCCCTACACCCTGCCCGCCTTCAGCCAGGCCTATCCTGGCAACTACGGCAGCGGCCTCGGAAGCGGCTTCCCCACCAACCTCACCTACATCTCCGCCGCAGCGCTGGCCGAGTACAACAGCCGCGTCACCAACCGCGACCCTGTTGCCCGCCGCTCGCCCTTCGACGGTGGCGAGTACAGCGTGAAGGAAACGACCACCGCCGCCTATCTGCAGGGCAACCTGGAAGGCGACGGCTGGAGCGGCAACGTCGGCCTGCGCGCGGTTCGCACCAAGCAGTCCTCCGGTTCCTTCCGCCCCAGCTTCCCGGGCGAAAAGCCGGACGTGTCGTCGGCCTTCGGTGACTTCACCGCCACCGCCGCGGACCGCACCTACACCGACCTGCTGCCCAGTGCCAGCATGCGCGTGGAGGTCACGCGCAACATCGTCGGCCGCCTCGCGCTGAGCCGCACGGTGACTCGCGCCGACTACACCGCGCTGTCCGCCTTCACGTCGCTGAGCACGACGGGCATGTTCCTGGACAACAACGCCATCGGCGGCGGCACAGCCGGCAACCCCGACCTGAAGCCGATCCGCTCGACCAACTTCGACGCCAACATCGAGTGGTACTTCGCACCGCGCGCCTTCGTGTCCATGGGTGCCTTCCACATGCAGATGGGCAGCTACATCACGAACGGCAGCTTCACCGGCACCTACCCGGTGCTGCTGGGCAACACCAACCAGCAAGGCGGCGTGCAGCAGCTGGTCAACCGCCAGTTCGTCGTCACTGGCCTGACCAACAAGAAGGCCTCGGTCACGGGCATGGAGTTCGCGTTCGAGACGCCCATCGCCAACAACTTTGGCGTGAGCGCGAACTACACCTTCGCGGAC
This sequence comes from Pelomonas sp. Root1217, assembly GCF_001425705.1. GTDB lineage: Bacteria > Pseudomonadota > Gammaproteobacteria > Burkholderiales > Burkholderiaceae_C > Pelomonas. The sequence continues at coordinate 3,506 of NZ_LMDC01000005.1, forward strand.
GGCCACGACCAGGATGGCCATGTGCTGCGCGGCGACGTGAAGAACTCGTTCACGGTGGGCGGCTTCTTCGAGAACGACCAGTTCTCTGCGCGCCTGAACTACAGCTACACCGATGACATCTTCATCGGCACAGACCGCGGCACCGACTACTTCCAGAAGGGCACCGGCGTGCTGTCCGCCTCCCTGGGCTACAAGTTCAACGACAACTTCGCCCTGAGCCTGGATGCGCAGAACCTGAACGACCCGAAGCTGAAGTACTACGCCTCGGAAGTGCAACCGCGCGCGATCTACAAGAACGGCCGCCAGTTCTACCTGACCGCGCGCATCAAGTTCTGATGCAGCACGGCACTGCTGGAACTCTCGGGTTCCGGCCGGCGCCGCTGGTGAACACAATCAAAGGGGAGCGTGCAGACCACGCTCCCCTTTTCATTCGATCTCCCAATGAGCGACACCGCCACCCTCATCGACCAGTACATCGCCGCCCGCCCCCTGGGTGGCAGCACGGATGCGCCGCCGCCGGTGAAGCATGTCTGCGTCGTCGGTGGCGGATCGGCGGGCTGGATGACGGCGCTGATGCTCGCCACCACGGCCTATGGCCCCCGCCTGAAGGTCACCGTGCTGGAGAGCCCCCAGGTCGGCATCATCGGCGTGGGCGAGGGCTCGACGCCCTGGTTGCGGCGCTTCTTCGAGATCCTTGGCATCGAGGAGTCCGAGTGGATGCCGGCGTGCAATGCCACCTACAAGAGCGGCATCACCTTCGACGGCTGGTCGACCAAGCCGGGCTTCGAGCGCTACTTCCACCCCTTCGTGTCGATGCTGGACAACATGACCATGCATCCCTTCGTGGACAACGTGCACGCCCGGCTCGATGGCGCGGACGTGCATGCGCATCCCGACCGCTTCTTCTTGTCCGCGGCGCTGGCGCGCCAGGCCCGCGGCCCGCGCGCCAAGGACAATTTCCCGTTCGACGTCTGGTACGGGTATCACTTCGACGCCACCCTGCTGGGTCAATTCCTCGGCCGCAAAGCCGTGCAGCGCGGCGTGACCCACCTGCAACGCCACGTCACCCAGGTGCAGCTCAATGAGCGCGGCGACATCGGCGGGCTGCAGCTCGACGACGGCGAGATCCTGACCGCCGACTTCTTCGTCGACTGCAGCGGTTTTTCCTCATTGATGATCGGCAAGGCGCTGCAAACACCCTTCGTCGGCTTTGGCGAGAACCTCTTCAACGACGCGGCCGTAGCGATGCCGACGCCGCTGGAAGGTCCCATCGAGTCGCAGACCGTGTCGACCGCCTTGCGCCACGGCTGGGCGTGGAAGATCCCGCTCACCCAGCGCCAGGGCAACGGCTATGTCTACAGCAGCGCCCATTGCTCGGCGGACGAGGCCGAGACCGAGCTGCGCCGGCACCTGGGCCTGCTCGACGCGGACACCCCGGCCCGCCACCTCAAGATGCGCGTGGGCCGCATGGCCAAGGTCTGGAACCGCAATTGCGTGGCCATCGGCCTGTCACAGGGCTTCATCGAGCCCCTGGAAGCCACGGCCCTGCTCTTCGTGCAGGTCACGGCGTCCATGCTGGTGGAGGTGCTGGAAAAGGGCGACCTCGGCAGCTCGGCGCAGGAGCAGTTCAACGCCGCCATGCACAAGCGCTTCGACAACACGCGCGACTACATCGTGGCGCACTACAAGACCAACTCACGCACCGACACCGACTACTGGCGCGAGAACGCCGAGAACATGCACCTGTCGGACTCGCTGCAAGGCGTGCTGATGACGTGGATGTCGCGCAAGCCCCTGGTCGCCGCGCTCAAGACGGGACGCTTCGGTGGCGGCTACCCGGCCGTGTCCTGGTATGCGCTGCTGGCGGGCATGGGCATCTTTCCAGACGTGGAAGATTTGCAGGTGCCGACCGCGCACCAGGCCCGCCACCGGCTGGAGGCGGTGGACGACTTCATCGCACGCAGTGCGACGAATTTTCCGGACCACCGCGAACTGCTGGCCGACATCCCACCGGGCGTCGGCGACAAGGCCTTGCAGATCTACACCTGGTGACTCACGACTTCAGGCGGTCGAAGATGTCTTTGCGCACAACGGCGTCGGCCGCCGCGTCGATGTCACCGAAAAGATGGCGCTGGCCCTCGGGGATATGCGTCAGCCCCTCTCCTCGCGCACCGAACACGTAGTGCGAGAACAGCGCGCGCCAGCCTTCTCGCTCGCCGTCCGGCAGGTGGCGCAAGGCCAGCATGGCCAGGCGCATCGCCGCCAGGTGCAGGTCGTCCGGGCGCTGCGGCGCGGCCAGCGGCCGCCACCAGTAGTTCATCAGGATGTTCAGGTGGGGGGCCAGCGCCTCGACCTGGTGGAACCACAGCGGCGGCATGTAGATCGCGTCGCCTGGCTCGAGTTCGGCCACCACGGCCTGCTTGAGTGCCTCGGCCAGCAACGGAAACCGCGCCGGGTCCGCCTGGTGCAGGTCGGGCACGACGGACATCGGCGCCGGCGTGGGCGCGTAGTCCGGCGGGCCCAGGTAGAGCAGCGGCGCACATTGCGGCGGCAGCAGCGTGAAGCGGCGCCGGCCGGCGGCCACGCAGGCGATGTTGTGCGAGTCGTCGAAATGGGCCGGCACCGTCGCGCGGTTGCCGATCCAGATGCGCGGCGGAATAGCGGCGTCGAGCAGCGGCAGCACATTGGCCTGCTCCAGGCCCGGCAGAGCCTCGGACACCAGTGCGCTTTGCGCCGCCAGGCTCGGCGGGTCGGGAAAATGGCTGTACCGCCAGAGCTGCTCGAACAGCGCGGCATAGGGCCGCTTGTCGCGCATGAAGTTGAAGCCGTCCAGGCCCGGCTTGTAGCTGAAGGCACGCGTCAGCTCAGGCTTGGCGAGCACGGCATCCACAGGCTTGCCGCCGTCAAAGCCCATCAAGTACTGCAGGCAGGGCTCCAGGCCCGCCTGCCCCTGCACCACCAGCGGCCAATGCCTGACCGCGCCGCGCATCACCACCGGCTCATACGCGGGCACCACGTCGCGCTCGAAGCGCTCACGCGTGATGCCATCGACTTCCTTCATCGGGTGCATGGGGCTCCGTTCAGCGCCGCCGCGCCAGCACGCCGTGCCAGGGCTCGGGGATGTGTGCGGCGGGCTCCTGCTCACGCTGCACCACATAGTGCTCGAACATGGCCGCCCACGCGGCGCGTTGCGCTGCGGGCAGGGCATTCAGCACCTGGATGGCCTGCATCAGCGCATGGGCCGGCGCAGGCAGGTCTTTGGCACCGACCACTGGCCACCAGTAGTTGATCAGCAGGTTGACCTTCTCCAGCGCCTCGACCTGGTGGAACCACAGCGGCGGGATGTAGAGGGCATCACCCGGCGCCAGCTCGGCGACCCGGGCCGATGCGAGCGCTTCACGGTAACGCGGGTAGCGCTCGAAGTCGGGCGACTTCGGAGGCACGACCGAGATCGGCGCGCCCGACGGCGTGTGTTCCAGCGGCCCAATGTAGAGATTGCCCACCTGCTCGGGCGCAAACAGCGTGAAACGCCGGCGCCCGGCCACCACGCAGGCCAGGTTGTAGGGGTGGTCGTGGTGGACAGGCACCGTCAGCGCATTGCCCAGCCAGAAGTTGGGCACGACATCGGGCAAGGCCCGCAGCCGGTTCTCGTTCAGAAAGCCGGGGATGACGTCGCTGACCCTGGCGCACTGCGCGGCGATGGACGGCGCCCCGTCGACCGGCAGATAGGCCGCCAGGTTCGACATGAACTCCGGCAAAGACATGCGTGCCTTGACGAAGGCGAAGTCGGTCAGGCTGTCGTTGTAGCCCATGACGCCCCGCGCTGCCGCCCGCGTCTTGGTGGCCATGACCTCCACGCCCCGGTCCAGGCGCTGGAGGTAGTCGCAGATTCCCAGCGGGCCATCGCTGCCGGCCTTCACGGCGGCCCAGTGGTGCACCAGCCCCCTCAACAGGACCGGCTCGGCGCGCTGCTCCAGACGGTCCTTGAGTTGCGGCTCGTCGGCCGCCGACCAGCTTTCAACCGCATTCATGTCGCTTGGAATCGCCGCATACAGGGATGGCCCATTGTCCCGGCTCCGTTGCAAGACCCGGCCTCCGGCAAACCCGCATTTGAGCAAGTCCACTTGCTGACCAGTTTGCTGAACCGCCGCAAGGGGCGCCGCCGAAGCAAAACACTCGTCGCCATCGGACAACAAAGCGACGGACGCCAATCAGATACCAATTGCACCTTACGGACGCCCTCTCAAGAGGCACAGCACCGCGCCTTCGCGGGCGTCGTCTAAGCCACCCGGGAAACTACTCGATCTAAATTGGTAGCAAAGTGGCGTTACCGATCGCTATAGTGGCATTGCACTGGTTGCACGTCATTCAGAGCCAGACGAGACGACAACCGGACTGAAGTTGGTATGCGATGGCCCGAAGCAGCCACCTGCCCAATCGAATCAATGGCCACAACGAGGATCAGTTCATGAAGGTCAAACCGACCCCCATCGCGGCCGCAGCCGCCCTGACATTGCTCAGCATGTCGCTCGCCGCTCAGGCGCAAGAGGCTGCGGCAACCGCGCCGGCCCAGCTCGAGCAGGTCGTCGTCACCGGCATCCGCGCCTCGCTGCAGACCGCCGCCACGATCAAGAAGAACGCCAGCGCCGTGGTGGACGCCGTCTCGGCCGAGGACGTGGGCAAGCTGCCCGATTCCGACGTGGGTCAGGCCCTGGGCCGCATCCCCGGCGTGTCCGTCGGCCGTGCTTTCGGCCAGGGCTCGTCGGTGTCCATCCGCGGTTCCGACCCGCAGATGACCTACACCACGCTGAACGGCCAGACCGTCGCGTCCACCGGTTGGTACGACCAGATGGACATCGACCGTTCGTTCAACTACTCGCTGCTGCCGGCCGAAATGATCGGCGGCATGGAGGTCTACAAGTCCTCGCAGGCCAACCTCACCGAAGGCGGTATCGGCGGCACCGTCATCGTCAAGACCCGCAAGCCGCTGGACCTGGATGCCAACACCGTCTTCGTCAGTACGCACTACGGCCGCAGCACCTTCAGCGACCCCGAGAAAGAAGTGTCGGGTCTGTACAGCTGGCGCACGCCCAGCCGCAGCTTCGGTGTGCTGGTGGCCGCCGGCCTTTCCAAGGGCAACTACATCCGCAACGGCGTCGAGTCCGACAGCCGCTGGAACAGCGACGTGGCCCCCACCACCTTCGTGACGGAGCGCAAGCGCACCTCCTTGAATGTCGCGCTGCAGGCCCGCCCGATCGAAGGCATGGAGCTGGGCCTGAACGTGCTGAAGATGAAGCTGGACGCCGACAGCTCCAACGCCAGCGACTACCTGATGCACGACGCGAACTGCGACCAGCGCAACACCGCCGTCAGTTCCGCGTTCAACCCCAATGGCATGTGCCTGCACAGCACGACCACGGCCGCCAATCCGCTGCCGCACAAGTTCTTCCAGGTCTGGGCCCGCGGCGCCAGCATGGACTCGGACAGCGTCGTTGCAGATGCCCACTACAAGCTGGCCAACGGCAAGCTGGATTTGGTGGTCGGCAACACCAAGGCCACGGGCGGCACGTCGATCACGACGAACTACCAGACGGCTGCGTTTGACGGTGCGGCCGGTCCCTTCATGCGACCGAACTGGCAAGGCACGATCGACGCCACCGGCCACCAGATCCAGATCAATCCGGCGAACAACCAGTCGTGGGGCGTGAGCGCGCTGCCTGCGCAGATGTCGCCGGAAACCTGGGCCACGTCGGCCGGCCCGAACAAGGACAAGGAGAAGTTCGCCCAGCTCGACGCGACCTTCCACCTGGACTGGGGCGTCATCAGCGCCTTCAAGACCGGCGTCCGTTTCGCCGACCACACCTTCGAGAAGCGCAGCTTCCGCCCGATCTGGAACAGCACGATCGCCCCGGTCGCCACCACCTCGCTGTTCAACGGCTCGGTGGACGCAGCGAGCTGGACGATCCCGCGTGCCGACATCGGCGCCATGCTGAACAACACCCGCAAGAACATCTCCGGCTGGGCGGAAGACCGTTCGGGCTACGGCGAGCTCAACGAAAAAAACCGCTCGGCCTACGGCATGTTCGAGTTCGACACCGAAGGCCTGCGCGGCAACTTCGGTTTGCGCTACATCTCGACCAAGATCACCAGCACCGGCTACAAGTTCGACGGCACGACGCCCGCCGACCAGTACAGCGGCAACCAGAACTGGGCCAAGACGACGGCGGTCAGTGGCGCGCAATACAACGATGTGCTGCCGAGCCTGAACCTCGCCTTCGACCTGAGCAAGGACCTGGTGCTGCGCGCCACGGCGTCCCAGGCCATCACCCGCCCGAACTTCGCCAACATGTTCGGCGTGACGGTGTCGGGCTACAACGATGACCGGCCCAACAACGAGACCTGGACCGTCGGCAACGTGGGCCTCAAGCCCATGAAGTCCAGCCAGGCCGACTTCGGCGTGGAGTACTACTACGGCAAGGGCAACCTGCTGTCGGCCACCTTCTTCGTGAAGGACATCTCCAACTTCGTCGTCGCCAAGGCCCTGGCCAACCAGAAGGTGGGCCTGGTGGACCCGCTCACCAAGGTCGACAACTGGACGGTGCAGAGCTTCGAGAACGCCGGCGGCGGCCGCATCCGCGGCGTGGAGCTGCAAGCCAACCACGGCTTCGGCAACGGCTTCGGCGTCATCGGCAACTACACCTTCACCGAAGGCAATGCACCGGCCAGCAGCTATATCGACCAGCTGGCTGTCTTCACGCAGGCATCCAAGCACAACCTGAACCTGGTGGGCTACTACGAGAGCGCGAGCTATTTTGGCCGCCTGGCCTACAACTGGCGCTCGAAGTACATGATCCGCGAAGGCGCCTACTGGTACGGCAACCGCATGCACGACGCCTACGGCACGCTCGACCTGAGCCTGGGCTGGAACATCAACAAGTGGCTGAAGCTGAGCTTTGACGCGGTCAACCTGACCAAGGAAGACGACGTGCAGTACGGCCCCGCCGCGGCGAGCAACACCGCCATCAAGGACCCGCTGCGCGCCGGCTTCCCGGCCTGGTCCTTCAAGGGCGAGACGACCTACAAGCTGGGCCTGACCGCCAAGTTCTGATCCTTGTCCGCTTGTCTCCTTCAAGCCCGGCAGCCGCCGGGCTTTTTTTCTTGCTGGAGAGGCCGAGGCTAGAAGTCGTAGAAGGTGTTGACCGTGAGCCGCCCCGTGCGCGGATCGCTGCGCAGTCGCTGCGGGTTCACGATGGCCGAGTGCAGCAGGCTGCCACGGTAGATGATCAAGCGGTTGAAGCGCGCCGGCATGACGCCCAGCAACTCGAAATGTGCGTCCGAGTCGTCGAAGTAGCGCGGTGGTGCGGGCTGGCGGTCCACCTGGTCGTAGATCGCGGCGCCGTAGCGCTCGCGGTTCTCCGCGGTGATCTGCTGCAGCCCGGTGGCGCGGTGGCGGTAGAAGGCGGTGCCGCCATGCCGGTCGTCGCACAGATAGAGCAGCGCGGCCATGTAGTGCGGCGTGCTGGCATCGAAGTGCGGCACCCGCTGCAGCGGCCCGAGCTCATGCGGCGCCACGGTGGTGAGCGAAAACACGCAGGGCGTCTTCTTCACCGGCAGCGACTCGGGCACGCCGAAGTTGACCTTGATGAGCGGGTCGAGCAGCGCCGTCAGGCTTTCGGAGTAGGCCATCGGCGCCGGGGCGCGCACGCCGGGGTAGCCGCGGCGCTCATCCGCGCCCGGGCAAGGCTTGAAAGCAGCCTCGCACGCCGCGTCGACCAACGGCTGGGGATCGTCCAGGAAGTTGTCGATGACGATCACCTGATGCTCGCCCATCTGCACCGACCGGATGTCCGGCGGCATGCGGATGGCGAACGCATCGTCACTCATGATTCAGATCTTCCAGTGCAGCCGGCCCCTGTCCAACGCCCAGACGATGATGGCCCAGACGGCGACGAAGGCGAGCGCAAAAGCCAGCGACTGGACGTGCGGTCCCAACCGGGCACCCAGCGGCCCGAACACGGTGCGGTACAGCGGCTCCATCCAGCCGGTGGCCGCCAGCAGCACCGTGCACATCCAGGCCCCGGCATAGGCGCCGATGGCGTTCAGTCCGAAGGCGCGGCCCCATGGGCGGTGGCCGAGGCGATCGATCCACTGGTGCGCCAGCGCTAGCGCGACGGCCGCCAGACCCCCGGTCCACAACACGAAGGACGGCGTCCACAACTGCTTGTTCCAGGGCAGCCAGCACGACCACCACCAGCCGACCAGCCCAGCCGCAACGCCGGTCAACAGCAACGCCCGTGTCTGCTCACGCCTCAGCAGGCCGCCGCAGAGCAGGCCGAAGACCGTCGTCGCCAGCGCGCCCAGCGTGGACAGCAGGCCCTCGGGGTCGAAGGCGGCGCCGGTCGCGGCATCCCACTCGTAGGCCCAGCGGCCGAGCACGGCGGTGTCGATGCGCTGGTTCAGGCTGCCGACCTTGTCCAGCGTCACGCCGCCGAACTGCAGCAGCGCGCCATAGCCCGCCAGCAGGGCCAGCAGCAGCGCCCACTGCCCACGCACGCGCAGATGCAGGGCCGCCACGCCGGCAAACGCAAAGCAGATGCCAATGCGCTGCAGCACCCCCAGCACGCGGAACTCGGGCTTGTGCATGAACCACCACGCGAGCAGATGCAGGATCAGGCCCAACCCGAAGATGCGCAAGCCGCGCAGCAGCACCGCCGCGCGCAGCGGCCCGGGTGGGGCGCCCGCATCCACACGTGGCCCGAGCGCCAGTGCGGCCGAGACGCCGACGATGAACAGGAAGAGCGGAAAGATCAGGTCGGTCGGCGTGAAGCCATGCCAGGCCGCATGCTCCAGCGGCCCGTAGACGTGGCCCCAGTCGCCCGGGTTGTTGACCAGCAGCATGGCCGCGACGGCCAGGCCACGCAGCGCGTCCACCGACGCGATGCGTCGTGAAGACGAGAAGCTGCTCACGGCTGCATCGCGCTCAGGATCTCGCCGTTGTCCTGGCTGAGCTCCCAGGCGAACACGCCCGCCAGGCCCGCCTTCTTGGCGAACGCGACCTTGGCGCGCACCGCGCGCGGGTCGTCGTAGCCCACGAAGCGACCGCCGCCGACCATGGCCCAGGACTGGGTGCGCTTGTCGAAGTGCGCCTTCATGCCGGTCAGCGAGTCGATGTCCTTGAAGGGCACCGAGCCGTCTTCATTGGGCCAGGGCCTGGCATAGCTGCCATCGGCCTTGACGCCGTCGAAGCCACGGCCATACATGGCCACGCCAGCGACGAGCTTGGCCGCCGGCACGCCTTCGCGCTTCAGGTTGGCGACCGACGCCTCCAAGCTGGTGTCGTCGCTGGCCTTGGCGCTGCGCAGCGCGGTGTGGTTGGCGGCCTTCCTGGTCCAGGGGCCGGCGAAGTCGTAGGTCATCATGAAGACCAGATCCAGCGACGGCGCCGCGCGGCCCATGGCCATGCGGGCGAGCTGCTCCTTGGTCGTGGCGATCGCAGTGGTCAGCGCGTAGCGCTTTCCAGCTTCGCGGCCCAGCGCATCCAACCCCGCGCGCAGGTCCTGCATCAGCAGCACATAGTTCTCGGCGTCGGCCTTGCTGCCCAGCTGCACGCCGTTGACGGCGCCGTTGGAGCCGGGATGCTCCCAGTCGATGTCCAGGCCGTCGAAGCCGGGGTGGGCGCGCAGCCAGTCGGCGGCGTGCTTGACGAAGGCCTGACGGCCCGCAGCGGTAGCGGCCAGATGGAAGAAGGGGTCGGAGCCGCCCCAACCGCCCACCGAGGCCAGCACCTGCACCTTGGGGTCGCGGACCTTCAGGCGCTGGAAGGCGGCGGAGAAGACGTCCTGGTCGGCATGCGGTGCGATGCTGAAATTGGGCTTGCCGGCACAGGCCGCGGCCTCCGTCTTGCGCTCGCCTTCGCCACAGATCAGCAGGAAGGCATAGAGCAGGTGCGTGACGCGGCCGGGCTGGAGTTGCTCGACGACATCCACGCCACGCTCGGCCAGGATGTAGGTGCCGACGACGGGCCTGGTTTGTGCCTGCGCCAGGGACGCTGCCAGCGCCAGGGCGGCGATCAGGGTCTTCTTCATAGATTGCATTCGCTGGTCAGGCCGGCATCCGGCACGGTGTCACGGCGGGCCACGCCCTGCTTGCGCAGTTGCGCTGCACGGGCCTGCATCGCGGCGGGGTTCAGCGTCTTGCCGGCCTCGTGCAGCACCCAGTCGACCTCAAATTCGTAGTCGCGCGGCGCACCCGCCGTCGCACCGTCGGAAATCCAATGGTTGAAGCTGATCGCCATCGGCTTGGCCGGCACATTGCGGCCGGTGTGCTCGCCCATCAGCCTGCCGTTGACGTAGTGGCGGGTTCGCGTCGCTTCGACCTGCACGGTCAGCAGCTGCCAGCCATTGAAGCTGCCCTGCACGATGGAGGCCTGGTTGAAAGACTCCCAGGGGTCGATGCGCACCGTGTGCCAGCTGACGCCGTAGAGCCGCGTCTCCGGCTCGCCCCAGCCGCCATGCGGCAGATACTCGAAGTCGACCTCGCTGAAGTCGGGGTCGTAGTCGTGCTTGAGCGGCCCCGCGAGGAAGAAGCTCTGGATGATGGGGTCGCGCGAGCCGGCGGTGTCGCGAAAGCGCACGCGCGCCGTCGTCGTGCCAACCAGGAACTTGCGAGCCGCGCAGAGCTGGGCCAGCGAGGTGTTGGCCGGCGTGCCGTCCGTTGACATCTTCAGCTTGAGCAGTCCGCCGTCCAGCGAGAGCTGGGTGGTGGCGAAGCGTGCACCCGGCAGGCCCGGGTGGCCGGTGCCCTCGCGCAGCACCCAGCCGCTCTGGCGGAGCGCGTCCAGGCTGGTCTGCGAGAAGTCGTCGAAGAACTCGCCAGCGGCGAATGCAGGAGCCGCGGCAACCAGCAACAGCGCCGCGGCCTTCATGCCGGCACGGCCTCGGTAGGCGCGGCCTTGCGCGGCATCGGCACCCACAGCAGCAGCAATAATGCCGGCAGGCCACAGCCAATCGTCCAGGCGAAGAACTGCTGGTAGCCCATGGCGATCTGGATGTCGCCGCTGATCGACTTGGCGAAGATGAAGCCCAGCTGCATGACGCCCGAACCCAGCGCGTAATGGGCCGTCTGGAAGCGCCCCGGGGCCACGGCCTGCATGATGTACAGGATCATGCCGACGAAGCCGAAGCCATAGCCGAACATCTCCACGCCGACCGCTGCGGCGATATGCGGCATGTCGGCCGGCAGCTGGCTGGCGAGGTAGTAGAAGGTCACATTGGGCACGCTCATGGCCAGCAGCAGCAGCGGCATCGCGCGCTTGAGGCTGAGCCTGCTGGTGACCCAGCCGCCCAGCACCGAGCCGACGAGGAAGGCGCCCGTGCCGACCCAGCCGTAGACGTCGGCCACCTGCCCGGTCGTCAGGCCCAGACCGCCCTTGTCGCGCGCTTCCAGCAGGAACAGCGGGCCGATGGTCTGCACCTGGCCTTCGGCAAAGCGGAACATGACGATGAAGAGCACCGCGCGCCAGATGCCCGGCTTGCTGAAGAAGTCGACGACGACCTCCTTCAGCATCGAGGCAACGCCCGAGGCGGTCAGCTCGCTGTGCTCGGTGCTCAGCGTCCCCGGCAGGAAACGGGCGTTGTAGGTGGCCAGCACCGCTACCAGGCCGGCCAGCACCAGGAAGACAGTGGACCAGGCGTTGACCGCGCCCATCGTGCCTTCCAGATGGCCGGCGAGCTTCAGGATGACGCCAGTGATGAAGAAGCGCGCGCCGTTGAAGAAGGCGCCCTGCCAGCCGGCATAGGCGGCCTGGCGCTTTTCGTCGAGCGAGGCCATGTACAGGCCGTCGCAGGCGATGTCATGCGTGGCCGAGGCATAGGCGATCAGGAAGAGCACGACGATGGCCGCGCCGAACCAGTGCGGCAGGTGCAGGGCCAGCGCCATCAGGCCCAGGCCCACCGCGCCAACGTACTGAGCCACGACGACGATGAGCTTCTTGCTGCGCGCCAGCTCCAGGAACGGGCTCCACAGCGGCTTGATGGCCCAGGCCAGGCCGAGCACGGCCGTCCAGCGGGCGATCTGGTCGTTCTCCACGCCCAGGTTCTTGAACATCAGCCCCGCGATGAGCATGACGACGAAGAACTGCATGCCCTGCACGAAGTACAGGGTGGGCACCCACCTCATTGGAGTCCGAGCCTGTTCCATCACTGCAGTCCCTGCGGCGCGCGGCCGGCGGCCTGGGTTCGACCTTCCAGCCAGGCCTTGAGGCCGGCCAATGCACCGGGTGCAAAGCCCCAGCTCAGCACGGTCGGGCCGGCGACGTCCAGGCTCTGGTAAGGATTCCACAGCGACAGGTGCAGGTCGGGCCGCCACTCGCTCGCGGCCAAGCCGTAGCGGGCGCGGCGCGTGGAGACCAGCACATTGACACGCCCGTCCTTGGGCACCGTGCGCCAGTCGAGCTGGGCGATGTCGTCGACCATCTGCACCTGGGCGTCGGTGAAGGCCTCGAACAGCGCCACGGCCTGGCGGCCGGTGGGGCCCGCCTCGGACACCATGTCGGTCGGCACATCGCCTTGCACGATGACGCGGATGGGGGCGTCGAGCGCTGGCGGCGCGGCACCGCGCAGCGCAGTCAGGCCCGCGGCCCACGCCTCGGCCATCAGCGCATGGTCGGCCGCGCGAGCAGCGCTGTCGTCCATGGCACGGGCCGGATAGGCGGCGGCGAGGCGGTCCAGGCGGCGGTTGGCGGTCTCGCCCTGCTCGGGCGTCAGCCGGCGGCTGGCGAAGGCATCGCGCAGCGCGTTGATCGCGACGAGCTGCTCGGCCGGTGAGCCCTGGGCCAGCACCATGTCGGCGCCCGCCTCGATGGCCATGACGGCCGACTTGGCATAGCCGAAGCGCTCGGCGACCGCCTTCATCATCAGCGCGTCGGTGATGACGACGCCGTCATAGCCCCAGTCCTGACGCAGGATGCCGCCGATCAGCTGCGGCGACAGCGTGGCCGGGCGGTCCGGGTCGATCTGCGGGTAGACGATGTGGGCCGTCATCATGGCCGGCGCTTGGGAGGCCAGCGCCTTGAACGGGGCCAGTTCCAGCGCGTTCAATTCGGCACGCGTCTTGTCGACGGTGGGCAGGGCGTGATGCGAGTCCACATGCGTGTCGCCGTGGCCGGGGAAGTGCTTGACGCAGCAGGCCACGCCTTCGCGCAGGGAGCCCCGCATCCACGCGGCCGCGAGGCGGCTGACCTCGACCGGGTCGTTGGAGAAACTGCGCTCGCCGATGACGGGGTTGGCCGGGTTGTTGTTGACGTCCAGTACCGGCGCGAAGTTCCAGTTGATGCCCAGCGACTTCAGACCGCGCGCCACTGCGGCGCCCACGGCCTCGGCGCGGTCAGCATCGCCGCTGGCGCCCAAAGCCATGGCCGATGGTGGCTGCGGCAGGAAGGTCACGCGCACGACCGCGCCGCCCTCTTGGTCGATGCCGATCAGCGCTTCAGGGCCGAGCACGTCGATGAGGTCACGCATCAGCGCCCTCACCTCGCTCTCGGTGCCGATGTTCTTGCGGAACAGGCAGACCGAGCGGATCTTTTGCTCGCGCAGGAAGGTCGCAGTCTCGGCGTCGAGGCTCTGGCCCGGGATGTCGACCATCACCAGGCGGCCGGGATCAAAGGTGCTCATGATCAATGCGTCTTGGTGACTTTGGCGAGGTTGGGCGGAACGTCAGGGTTGAAGCCGCGGGCTCGCGCCAGCGCCTCGACCATGGGATAAAAGCTCTGCGCCAGGGCGATGGGGTCCAGGTCCTCATTGCCCGTGGTCACCAGCGGCAGTTCGGCGCCGGGCGTGCCCTGCGGGGCGGCGAGCAGCACGCGCCCCCCGCGTGAACGCATCTCCTCGGCGATGGCCAGCAGGCCTGCCTGGGCCGGGCCGCGCGGCGCGAACACCAGCAGCGGATAGCCGTCCCGCACCAGCGCCATGGGGCCGTGCTTGACCTCGGCGCCCGAGAAGGCCTCGGCCTGGATGCCGCAGGTTTCCTTGAGCTTGAGCGCCGCTTCCATCGCAACGGCCAGGCCCGTGCCACGGCCGAGCACGAAGAGGCGCTCCTCGTTCTGCAGCACCGGCAACGCGGCGCTCCAGTCCAGCTTCGCGGCCTGCTCCAGCGCCGTCGGCAGCACGTTCAGTGCGGCGCGCAGGGCGTCGTCCTGCTGCCAGGCCGCGACGACGCGGGCACCTGCGACCAGCTGGGCGATATAGCTCTTGGTGGCGGCCACGCTCTTCTCAGGGCCCGCATGCAGCTCGAACACATGTTCCGCCGCGGCTGCGAGCGGCGAGCCGCTGGCATTGACGAAGGCCACCGTGCGTGCACCGCCTTCGCGAAAAAATTTCGTCGGCGCGATCAGGTCGGGGCTCTGGCCGGACTGCGAGAAGGCCATCGACAACAAGCCCTGGCAATGGATGCGGCTCTGGTAGAGCGTGATCAACGACATCGGCAGCGAGGTGACCAGCCGGCCCAGGCGCGCCATGACGAGATAGGCCAGGTAGTGGGCCGCATGGTCGGAGCTGCCGCGCGCAATCGTCAGCACGCTGGACGGGGGCTGTTCCTGCAGGGCCTGGCCCAGGCGGGCATAACTCAGCGGGTCGGCCGCCAGCTGGCGGGCCACCACGTCCGGCGCGCTCAGCGCCTCTTCAAGCATCAACGACGACATCGATCTCTTCACCTTCAACAAAGACGCGCCGCAGTTGCAGCGCTGTATCCATCACGACCACATCGGCCCAGGCGCCGGCGGCAAGGCGCCCGCGGTCGGGCAGGCCCAGGTACTCGGCCGCGGCGGTCGACACGCGCCGCGCGGCATCCATCAGGTCCAGGCCCAGCACCTGCACGAGATTGCGCAAGGCCTGGTCCATGGTCAGCGCACTGCCGGCCAGGGTGCCGTCGGCCAGGCGCACGCCGCCCAGGCATTTCTGCACCGTGTATTCGCCCAGGCGGTACTCGCCGTCGGGCATGCCGGCGGCGGCGGTCGAGTCGGTCACGCAGAACAGGCCCGGGATGCTGCGCAGCGCGACGCGGATGGCGCCGGGGTGCACATGCATGAGGTCAGGAATCAGCTCGGCATGCTCGCCATGCGCGAGCGCCGCGCCGACCATGCCGGGCTCGCGGTGGTGCAGGCCGGTCATGGCGTTGAAGAGGTGGGTGAAGCCGGCGGCGCCGGCCTGGAGGGCCGCCACGCCGTCGTCATAGCCGCCATTGCTGTGGCCGATCTGCACACGGATGCCGGCGTCGCGCAGCGGGCCGATCAGCGCCAGGTGGCCGGCCATCTCGGGCGCGATGGTCAGCACCTTGATGGGCGCGAATTCGTTGAGCCGCAGCACCTCTTCCAGCGTCGCGGGGATGGCATGCGCGGGCTGGGCACCGAGGCGATCAGGGCTGATGTAGGGGCCTTCAAGATGCACGCCGAGCACGCGCGCCGACTGGGGGCCGCGCTCCCGGCAGACCGGCCCGAGCGCTTTCAACGCGGCCTCGATCTCGCCGACCGGCGCTGTCATCGTCGTGGCCAGGAAGGCCGTCGTGCCGTGGCGCGCATGGCGACGCGCGATGGTCGCGATGGCGTCGCCGCCCTCCATGGTGTCGCGGCCACCGCCGCCGTGCACATGGGTGTCGACGAAGCCCGGCAGCAGGATGGGCCGGCCACCCTCGCCGGCACGGCACCCGTCGATGGGCGTACCGCTGACGGCTGTGATGCGGCCGTGGGCGATATCCAGATGGCCGGTGATCACGCCTTGCGGCGTGACGATGTCTCCCTCCAGCCGCATCAGTCGCGCCTCATTTCAGCGACGAAGTCGTAGTAGTCGCTGCGGCAGTAGGAATGCGTCAGCTCGACGGCCTGGCCGGACGACAGATAGCCGACCCGCGTGATGAACAGCACCGCGGCCCCTAACGGCACCTCCAGCAGACCGGCCAGCTTCGCGTCCGCGTTCAGCGCGCGGATGTGCTGCAGCGCGCGCACCGGGGCGCGCTCACCCAGATGCGTGTAGAGCGAGGCCTCGACCTTCTGCGGGTCGGGCAACACGGTCTGCGGCAGCACAGACACCTCGTAGGCCATGACGACCGAGTCGGCCAGGCGCAGCCGCTCCAGGCGAGCGACGCGCTCACCGCTCTTCAGCTCCAGCGACAGCTGCTCGTCGGGCGCGGCCGGCGTGAAGCCGCGCAGCAGCCAACGCGAGCTGGGCACGAAGCCGCGCTGGTGCAGCTCCTCCGAGAAGCTGGTCAGGCGGGTCAGCGGCTGCTCCAGCTTGGGCGCTATGTAGTTGCCCGAGCCGCGCTTGCGGATGATGAGCCCCTGCTCGACGAGACGGTCGATAGCCTTGCGCGCCGTGACGCGAGACAGCTCAAGCTGCTCGGCCAGCACACGCTCGCTCGGCAGGGCCTCATCGGCGTGGAAGACACCCTCGCGGATGGCCGTCGCCAGGCTCTGCGCGAGCTGCATATACAGCGGCGACGCCGCATTGGGATCAGGCTTGAAATTGAAGACGGCGCTCATGCGTTGTTCATTTCTTGTTGTTGAATCAACCAGAGCGCGCCGATGACCGGCTCGCCCTGAGGTTCGACACGGCGGGACTGCAAGGCCGGGCTGAGGCGCGGCGCAAGGCGCAGCGCGATGCTGCCGGCCAGGGCCAGCGGCAGGGTGGGATGGAGGGCGGCAGCAAGAGCGTCGAGCGCTCCCGCCGCCTGCGTCAGTAGCGCGCCGGCTGCAGCGTCGCTTTCTTCGTGGTCGAAGACCAGCGGCGCCAGGCTGGCATAGCCACCTTGGCCCGCCTGGGCACAGAAGCCCAGCATGGCTTCGCGCGTCGCGCCGGTCTGGCGCCAGACGGCCTGCACCAGCGGGCCGGCGGCGGCACGGCTGTCATAGGCTGCTTGCGCGAGCTTCATGGCCTGCTGCCCGAGCCAGGCACCGCTGCCCTCGTCGCCGATCTGCCAGCCCCAGCCACCCACCATGCGCCGGCTTCCGTCGGGCAGCAGCGCCTCGGCCACCGAGCCCGTGCCTGAAATCAGCAGTGCGCCGGGCTGGCCGCCATGGGCGCCCAGCAGGGCGACGAGGCCGTCGGTGACCAAACTGAAGCGGGCCACGCCGGGGTCGGCCGCGACAAAGGCGCGCAATTGCGCCGGCACGCCGGTGCCCGACAGGCCAAGGCCGATAGCGCAATCCTGCAGCATCAGACCGGGCACGTTGGCGCGGTCGATGGCCTCGGCGATATGGCGCCAGGCTTGCTCAGCGCCCTGGCCGAGGGCCGAAGCGCCGGCCTCACCGCGGCCGAGAACGTGCCCATGCGCATCGGCCACGACGGCCCGTGTGCTGGTGCCGCCGCCGTCGATGCCGATCCACCAGCGCGCAGCCCGGCCGGAGTCGTGTGAAGTCAGGAGGGAGGGATCGAGAACAGGCGGCATGGTCGACGGCATTCAGTCGATACCACTCTAATACCAACGAGCAGGCGCGTCAATTGGTTTCAAACTGGTCTACGGCCACTCGATTGGACTACGGATCAGCCCGAGTCAGAATGCGGCTTGCTCTCGGAATCGACAAGAATACCAGTGAGAAACCAACCCGATCCATCCGGATCCGCCGCCGTGTTCACCCTTCATCCTGCCGCCAGCGAGGCGTTGGCCGACCTGCTGGGCCGTATCGCCCGCGTCGCCCATCGCCACCCCGCCGCGGCCGACCGGCTGCTGGATGCGCTTAGCGTAAACGCTTTCACGGCGAGCGACACCGCTGTCGGCGTCGACGCGCTGTATGCGCGCTTCGGCCTGCTGGAACCACGCGGACGGGCGCTCGAACTGTTGCCGGCGCTGGAGCAGGCCGGCGCACTGGCCGCCGCCGGCCACTTCCCAGTGCAGGCCGCGCGTGTCTGTGAGGCGCTGGGCCGCATCGCCTATCAGCAGGGCGAGTACCAGCTCGCCAGCGAGCAGTGGTCGCGCGCACTGGACCTGTCGGAAGTCAGCGGCCATCTGCAGACCGGCGTGGCGGCGCGCATCGGCCTGGGTCAGATCCACTACGCCCAAGGCGGCTGGGCTCGCGGCCTGCGCCAGATGCGCGATGCCGGCGAGCAGCTGGCGCTGCTGAGCAAAGGCAGCGACGACAGCTATCTGGCTGCCAAGCTGGCGCTGAACATCGGCGTGGGCAGTTTCGAGACTGGCGACCTGCCGGCCGCAGAACGCCATTTCAGCCATGGGCTGGCGGCGGCGCGACGTGGCGGTCACCGGGTCTTCGAAGCCGAGGCGCATTGGCATCTGGCCCGCGCGGCCCTGGCCCGCCAGCGCATGGACTGGGCCGTGGCCGATTGCCGTCTGGCGCTGGACATTGCGGCTCGGCAAGGTTACCCGTGGCTGGAGGCCGCGGCCAGCCGCACCTGGACCGAGATCGCCCTGGCCCGCGGCGACAACGCCGCCGCCGTGCGCTCGACTCGTCATGGCTTGGCCCTGGCCCAGCGCATCCAGGCCCGTGCGCAGGCGCGTCAGGCGCATCTGCAGCTGGCCGAGCTGTTGCAGGCCGCGGGAGACGCGCCCGGCGCCCTGGACCATCTGTGGCAACACTTGGCCCTGCAGTCCGAGATCGAGCGGCTGAGCCTGCCTGCTCGCACGACCTTGGCCGCGCCACCTGCCGAAGAGGCCGGCACGCCGGTCACACCCGAGGAATTGCTGTTGCACCTGTGCGGCCAGCGCCAGCGCCTGGCCACGGTAACGCCGCCCGAGGCATTGGCTGAGCTGAAGGCGGCAAGCAGTCGCATCCTCGGGCTGGCCAGCGTGGTCCGTTGGCCGCTCGGCCAGGGCGGGCTGAGCAACGCCGAGCAGCCGCGCTACGTCGACCTGCTGAGCCGCCATGGCGCGCCACTCGCCCTGCCGGACGCGGCTTTGCATCCCTGCCATGCCGAGCTATCCGGCCTCCAAGGCGCCGCCGAGGCGCGCATCGAGGTTCCCCTGTATGACGGTGCTCAGTTGGCCGGCGCTCTGTGGCTGGTTGATGCCCGCGCGACGCGGGCCTGGACACGCCAGGAGCTGCTGATCGCCAGCCAGCTCGCGCTGCTGTTCGAGGCGGTGATCAGGGATTGACGCCACGCGGCGATGAGTGCGTTTGTCGAAGCGCATCACCGCCCTTTGCTGCACTGAACCCGGTCGCGTCATCGCCTTTTCACGCCGCGTCGTCACAGTGCGGCATCCGTGCACGCCACCTCTTCCGACGCTCATTCACTCTGCGCTGCACGCTCCGCCCTGCCGCGCGGCTTCGGCCTCGTCATCGGCGCGCAGTTCGCCTCGGCGCTGGCCGACAACGCGCTGCTCATCGTCGCCATCGCGCTGCTCGCGCAGCAAGGCTGGCCGCCGTGGTGGGCGCCGCTGCTGAAGTTTGGCTTCATGGCCGCCTATGTGCTGCTCGCGCCCTGGGTCGGGCCGCTGGCCGACGCCTTCGCCAAGGGCCGCGTGATGGCGGCCATGAACCTTGTGAAGATGCTCGGTCTGGCGCTGCTGGCCCTCGGCCTGCACCCGGTGGCGGCGCTGGCGGTGGTCGGGCTGGGCGCTGCAGCCTATGCGCCGGCCAAGTACGGGCTCATCACCGAGATGGCCGCACCCGATGCGCTGGTGAAGGCCAACGGCTGGATAGAGATCAGCGTCGTCTCCGCGGCGTTGCTGGGCGCCGTGCTGGGCGGCGCGCTGGTCAGCCCCCTGTGGCTGGCCTCGGGCACGGCCGACTTCTGGGATGGCCTGGACTTGCCGGCCGACAAGCTGACCGGCTCGCTCGCGGCCCTGCTCGTCATCTACGCGGTCAGCAGCCTGCTGAATGCCGGCATCGTGGATGGCGGACGGCGACAGCGCAGCGCTGCGCACGACCCGGCGACGCTATTGCGCGAATTCCGCGCCGCCAATTGCAAGCTGTGGCGCGACCACGAGGGTGGCTTGTCGCTGGCGGCGACGACGCTGTTCTGGGGCGTCGGTGCAACGTTGCAGTTCGCGGTACTGAGATGGGCTGGCGAGGCGCTTGCGCTGCCCTTGAGCCAGGCGGCCTATCTGCAGGCGGCCGTGGCAGTGGGCGTCATCGGCGGCGCGGCGGCCGCGGGGCGCTGGCTGGCGCTTCATCAGGCCCGGCACGGTTTGTGGGCCGGCGTCGCGCTGGGGCTGCTGATGCCGCTGGTGGCTCAGGTCAGCGAAGTGGCGACGGCGGCCGTCATGCTGGCCCTCGTCGGCGCCGTCGGTGGCGCGATGGTCGTGCCCTTGAACGCGCTGCTGCAGCATCGCGGCGCCACGCTGCTGAGTGCGGGGCGGTCGGTCGCCGTGCAGGGGTTCAACGAGAACCTGAGCGTGCTGGCGATGCTCGCCGCTTATGCCAGTTGCGAAGCCACGGGCGTGCCGGTTCGCTGGACGCTGAGCGGGTTGGGCATCCTGGTTGCGATCACCATCGCGGCACTCATCCGGTTGGCGTCGCGCCAGCGAGCCTAGCAGGGCTGCATCAGGCCAGGGCCTGCAGGCCCGCCAACCCGAAGGTCGGCTCGGCGCGCGCGATCGCGACTTCGAGCACCGATTCGAAGCGCGCCGTGATATCGGCCCAATCCAGGCGGCGTGCCGTTGTCCGCGCAGCGTTGGCTACCACGCGGCGGGTATTCCCATCCATCGCAGCCACGCGCGCCGCGGCGACGAAGGCCTCGTCCTGACCCTGGCCTGCCAGCCAGCCATTCACGCCGCTACGGATCAGTTCACCCGCCGCAGCGCTCTCGAAGGCGATGACTGCGCAACCGCTGGCCATCGCTTCCGTCGTCACGTTGCCGAAGGTCTCGGTCAGACTGGCGAACAGGAAGAGGTCCAGCCCAGCGTAGTGCGCCGCGAGGTCATCGCCGCTGCGCTGACCCGCGAACACAGCATCAGGCGCTCGCAAGGCCAGCTCGGCTCGCATCGGGCCATCGCCGACAAACACGAGCCGCGCCCGCGGCTGCGCCGCCTTGACCGCCTCGTAGGCGGCCAGCACGGCGCCAAGGTTCTTCTCCGGAGCCAGGCGGCCGACATAGCCCATGACCAGGTCGTCAGGGCCGGCGCCCCAGCTTTCCCGCATTGCGGCGCTGCGCCGCGCCGGGTCGAAGCGTTGCGCGTCGACCCCGCGGCCGACCACCGACAGTCTCTCGAAGCCGCGTTCGGCGAGCAGCACACGCATGGCTTCGGTAGGCACCATGGTGGCATCGCAGCGGTTATGAAATTTGCGCAGGTAGCCCATGATGGGCTTGGACAGCAGGCCCAGTCGGTAGTGCTTGCCGTAGGCGTGGAAGTTGGTGCGGTAGTCCGACGTGACGGGCAGCGACAGGTGTTGGGCCGCCTGGAGTGCCGACCAACCGAGCGGCCCTTCGGTCGCGATGTGAACCACGTCGGGGCGGCGCAGCGACCACAGCTTCACGAGGCTGCGCTTGCTGGGCACGCCCATGCGCAGGTTGGGATAAAGCGGCACGGGCAAGCCCTTGGTCAGCACCTCGTCGACCGCGGGCTTGCCGGTAGGCTGCGTGCCCAGCCGGGCTGGCTGGCGCGGGCGGATGAGCTGCACATCATGGTTGCGGCTGTTCAGGCCGTCCACGACGCGAGCCATTGACATGGCGACGCCGTTGACCTCCGGCGGATAGGTCTCGGTGACGACCGCAAGACGGCGCGAATGGCGCGGCGCGGGCAGGTCGTCGACCAGGATGTCGTCGGCGTCGGTTGCGGTTTTCATGAGCGCATGGTCGGCAGCGTTTGCAACAGCACGATGACAACCCGACCGTCACGCCGATTTCACGCAAGCAGACCACCATCGCGGCGCTTGCCACCCAACACGAGGACGGGACGTGAACGAATTCTTTCAAACCTTGAAGACCCAGCGCTGGGACGACCATCGCTACTACCACCACAGCCGCATCAACCAGAGCCTGCACTTGATCAGCGCGCTGAGCTTCCTGGTGTCGTATGTGCTGTTGTTCGTGAACCCTGCGTGGTCGGCGCTGCTGGCCTGGTGCGTGTCGATGACGACGCGCCAGGCGGGTCACTTCTTCTTCGAGCCGCGCGGTTACGACCATGTCAACCAGGCCACAGACGAGTACAAGGAAGAGATCAAGATTGGCTACAACATCCGCCGCAAGATCGTGCTGATGTCGGTGTGGGTGGCGCTGCCGCTGGTGCTGTGGTTGTCGCCGTCGCTCGGCGGCCTGATCCAACCTGCCGTGGGCCTGCAGGGCTTCATCGAAGACGTCGGCATGGCCTGGTTCTGCCTCGGCGTGACCGGCCTCGTGTTCCGCGTCGTGCAACTGTGGATCACACAGAACCTGGTGCAGGGCTTCGCCTGGGGCTTCAAGATCATCACCGATCCTTTCCATGACGTACTGCTCTACTGGAAGGCACCGCTGCACCTGTTGCGCGGGCAGTTGATCGATCCGATGGACCACGTGGGCCAGCAGGCGCATTGAGCTGATGGACGAGACCCTCACTCTTTCGGCACTGGCCTTGGGCGTGCTCGCGCTGTTGCCGGCGGTCAAACGGCGCATTGAGCTGTCGCGGGCCAAGCACCGCTCACTGGCCGGGCATTCGCGCATGGCCAAGCGCTTGGCGCGCTGGGTGCCAGGCTATGCCTATGACGAGGCGCAGTTTTTCGCCGCTGACGGCGCACCGACGGACGTCGCCGCTCAGCGACGCGCCGCGCTTCAGCGCCTTGGTGCCGAGTTCGACCGCCGCTTTGCCAAGACGCTCGCGGCCACAGAGCAGGCGCGCGAGACCATCGCCGACCTGCGCTTCACCGGCCGCTACCGCGTGCCCTTCCAGTTCAGCCCGGTGCTGCGCGAGCACTTGAAGGTCGGCGCATTCCTGCAGCACAGCGAAGGTGTGCAGGTCGAGGACCTCGACGGCAACCGGTTCTTCGACCTGACCGGCTCCTACGGCGTCAACGTGCTGGGCTACGACGCCTACAAGGAATGCATCGCCGAGGCAGCGGCAACCGTGAGCGAACTGGGCCCGGTGCTCGGCGCCTACCACCCCGGCGTGCTTGAGGCGCTGTCGCGGCTGAAGGCGATCTCGGGCCATGAGGAGGTCAGCTTTCACATGTCCGGCACGGAAGCCGTCATGCAGGCCGCGCGGCTGGCGCGCTATCACACCAAGCGAAAGCGCCTGGTGCGCTTTGCCGGGGCTTACCACGGCTGGTGGGAAGACGTTCAGCCCGGTCCCGGCAACCCGCTGCCGCCACGCGAGACTTTCACGCTGCAGGACATGGCCGAGCGCTCACTGAAAGTGCTGGCCACCCGGCGCGACATCGCCTGCGTGCTCGTCAATCCGTTGCAGGCGCTGCATCCGAACGCAAACGCACCCGGCGACTCGGCGCTCATCGACGGCAGCCGCCGCGCCAGCTACGACCGCGAGGCCTACACGGCTTGGTTGAAGCGGCTTCGCGAGGTCTGCACCGCGCGTGGCATCGTGCTGATCTTCGATGAGGTCTTCGTCGGCTTCCGCCTGGCGCCCGGTGGGGCGCAGGAGTACTTCGGCGTGAAGGCCGACCTCGTTACCTACGGCAAGACGCTGGGTGGCGGCCTGCCGGTCGGCGTCGTCTGTGGCAGTCGCGCGCTGATGACGCGCTACCGCGAGGACCGCCCCGCCGACATCTGCTTTGCGCGCGGCACCTTCAACGCCCACCCCTATGTAGTGGCGGCGATGGCTTCCTTCCTGAAGCGCATCGAGCGCCCCGAGGTGAAGGCCTTATACGACGGCCTCGACGCACGCTGGAACGCGCGCTGCGCCCAGTTCAACGCCCGCCTGCAGGCGGCCGGCGCGCCGGTGTGCATGGCCAATCTGTCGACGATCTGGACCGTGATGTACGACCAGCCCGGCCGCTACCACTGGATGCTGCAGTTCTATCTGCGCAAGCACGGCCTGGCGCTGAGCTGGGTGGGCACGGGCCGGTTGATCTTCAGCTTGAACTATGGCGATGCCGAATTCGCCGAGGTCATGGACTGCTTCGTCGCCGCCTGCGACGAAATGCGCGCCGACGGCTGGTGGTGGACCGCGCCCGAGCTCACGGCCAAGGCCATCCGCCGCAGCGTGTTCCGAGAAATGCTGGGCCAGAAGTTCTGATGAAAAACCACGAAGCATCGCCCGCGCTGGACGGCGGGATGAACGAACGCGGCCGGCCCCGACCGAGCTGGTTCAAGCGGCTGGTGGCGCAGGAGGACTTGAACTTCCTGCTGACCAACCGAGTGCCGCGCATCGCACTGACGAAGCTGATGGGCCGCTTCTCGCGCATCGAGAGCCCGCGGCTGACGAAGCTGACGATTGCTGTATGGCGGTGGTTCATTCCGCTGGATCTGAGCGAGGCCAAGCACACCGACTTCCGCTCGCTGAAGGACTGCTTCACGCGTGAACTCAAGGCCGGCTCGCGCGTGTTCGACGCGCGGCAGGACGTGTTCGCGAGCCCCAGCGACGCGATCATTGGCGCTACCGGTGTTGTGGAGCGCGGCATGGTCTACCAAGCCAAGGGCTTCCCGTACGCTACGGAGGAACTGTTCGGCCCGACGCAGGACGCCAGCGCCTTCGAGGACGGCCGCTTCGTCACGCTGCGGCTGACGTCGGCGATGTACCACCGCTTCCATGCACCGGCTGATGGCACGGTAGAGCATGTGACCTACCTCAGCGGTGACACCTGGAACGTGAACCCGGTGGCGCTGAAGCGCGTGGAGCGGCTGTTCTGCCGCAATGAGCGCGCCGTGGTGCGCATGACGCTCTCAAGCGGCCATCCGATCGCGCTGGTGCCAGTCGCGGCCATCCTGGTGGCCAGCATCCGCCTGCACTTCCTCGACGTGCTGCTGCATCTCGGCCGCAAAGGCGCGAACGAGATGCCCTGCTTGGCGCCGCACGTGAAAGGCCAGGAAATGGGCTGGTTCGAGCACGGCTCGACCATCATCGTCTTCGTGCCCCAGGGGTTCGAGCTGGCAGAGGGCATTGCGCCCGGCGTGCAGATCCGCGCCGGTCAGGCACTGCTCAGACTGAGCTGACGGTGTCTGGTGCCGCAGCCTTCGCGGTCGCCGGCACTGGCAGCACCACGGGCGCGGACTTGGGCGCCGGCAGCATACCCATACCCGGCAGCGCCGCTTCGTCGCCTCGGTCGATGATCTCGAGGCGGCCGTCGAAATGCTCAACGAGGGCCGTCAGGCTTTCCACCCAGTCGCCGTCGTTGCAGTAGAGGATGCCGTCGATCTCGCGGATCTCGGCATGGTGGATATGGCCGCAGACGACCCCGTGCGCGCCACGCTTGCGGGCCTCGCGCGCGACGGCGTTCTCGAACTCGTTGATATAGCTGACCGCGCGCTTGACCTTGTGCTTCAGGTAGCGCGACAGGCTCCAGTACGGCAGGCCACACTTGGCGCGGATGCGGTTGAACCAACGGTTGACCTTGAGCGTGAACTCATAGGCCAGGTCGCCAGCGATGGCCAACCACCGCGCGCATTGGATGACGCCGTCATACAGATCGCCATGCGTGACCCACAACCGCTTGCCATCTGCCGTCACATGCATGGCCTCCTCCATCACGTCGACGCCGCCGAAGTTGTGCGCGAGGTATTTGCGCGCGAACTCGTCATGGTTGCCGGGGATGAAGATGACCCGCGTGCCCTTGCGCGCCTTGCGCAACAGTTTCTGTACGACGTCGTTGTGTGCCTGCGGCCAGTACCAGGAGCGGCGCAGCTGCCAGCCATCGATGATGTCGCCCACGAGGTAGAGCGTCTCGCAGTCGACGTCACGCAGGAAGTCGAGCAAGGCCTTGGCCTGGCAGCCGGGGGTGCCCAGATGCAGGTCAGAGATCCAGACGGTTCGCACCGACAGCGTGGGCGTGTCGGCGGCAGCTGAGTCTTGCGTCGTCGGCATGGGCATGCATGCTGCCCGCCACTCATGACGCGACCGTGAACGTGTGGCTCAGCTCATACCCTTGAGCGGACTGCTGCCCAGCCAACGATCGATCTGGACCTGGCGGTCATTGCTCCAGAAGGGTTCGCCGTCCCCGATGAGATGAGGCGCGCCGACACGCCGGCGGCGATGGCCGCGTCGTTCTCGGCCTTGAGGCGATTCTTCCAGGCCGGGTCGCTCCGGGCGGCTTCGGCATCGATGCCGGAATCGGCCAGCTGCCCCTTCAGCGCCTCGAGCGCGTGAAATAGGCGCGCACAGCCCACGTGCGCCCAGTCGACAGCGTGGGCAGAGTCCTGATCATCAGGCGGTAGGGCAGGCCGCGAAGCGGGCCGAACGTCCGAAGTCGCGCAGCGTGTAGTCGCGCTTCATCGGTGGCCACGGGCGACTTCAGCTCCACGGCCTGGCAGCTCAGTAAGCGTGGCCTGACGGCCCTCTTGACGGAAGCGCAGTAGCTCAGATATCGAGCACGTGGCGCAGCAACCCGAAGCCCACGCGCCACTTGGTGCCGTCACCCGGATCGATGCTGGCGGTGCGCTCGTTGATGCGTATGATGGTGCCGACGACTGTGTTGAGGTACTTGTCCTCGAAGGCCACCTTCTCGCCGCAGCGGAAGTCGTTGCGCGTGGGTCGAGGTGCTGTGGGCGCCGGCGCGGTTTCGGCCTGTCGCGCCGCGGCGTTCGGCGCCGGCGGCTCGATGGCCGCATAGGGCAGCTTCCACTCGCGGCGCTCGCGCAGGTCTTGCAGCGTGACCTGGGCGTCGCGCAGGGCCACGACCTTGCCTTCACGCAGGCTGCCATCGCGCCAGTCGAGGAAGCGCACCGTCTGGCCCAGGTGCATGTCCTTGCGGACCGCGATGATGCGTCGCGGGTCGGCCAGCAGTCGCTCGATCAGCGTGCTGAGCTGGAACAACTCCAGGCTGCTGGCCTGGTGAAGGACGTCCAGCAGCCGTGGATCAAGGCTCGGCCCGCTCATGCCGCCGCGCGCACTTCTTCGTCGGCGTCCTGGCTGGCGATGTTCCAGGGCAGCAGCTCGTCGATCCGGTTCACCGGATGGTCGGCAATGCGCAGCAGCACGTCGCGCAGGTAGGCCTCGGGGTCGAGCCCGTTGAGCTTGGCGGTCTCGATCAAGCTGTACATCGACGCCGCGCGTTCGCCGCCCGCGTTCGAGCCCATGAACAGGTAGTTGCCGCGCCCAAGCGCCACGCCTCGCAACGCGCGCTCTGCGGCCGAGTTGTCGATCTCGATCCGGCCGTCGCCCACGTAGCGCGTCAACGCCTTCCAGCGCGCCAGGCTTTAGCGGGCCGCCTTGCCCAACTCCGACTTCGTCGACACCTGGGTCAGCACGCCCTGCAGCCAGAGCTGGAACTTCTCTAACAACGGGCCGGCCCGGGCCTGCCGCTGCTGGCGTCGCACCTCGGGTGGACTGCCGCGGATGTCCGCCTCGACGGCATACAACCCCTGGATGTGGCACAGCGCCTGCGCCGCCAGTCCGGTGTCGTCGCGGTGCTGTTCGTACAGGTCCCACCACGGCCGTCGCGCGTGAGCCCAGCATGCCGCTTCGACCACGTGGCCACGGTCGTAGAGCGCGTTCCAGCCACCGTAGGCATCAGCCTGCAGGATGCCTCGGAAGTCGCGCAGATGGCGCTGCGGGTGCTCGCCCTTGCGGTCGGCCGAGTAGCGGAACCAGACGGCCGGCGGCGCGCTGTCGCCCGAGGGCCGGTCGTCGCGCACATAGACCCACAGCCTGCCGGTGCGGGTCTTGCCTTCGCCTGGCGCCAGTACCTTGACCGGCGTGTCGTCTGCGTGCACCTTGGCCGCGTGCAGGACGTGCCGGCCCAGCGCCGCAAGCAAGGGGTCGAACAAGGTGTGAACCTGCTCCACCCAGCCGGCCATCGTGCTGGGGTCGATCTCGACGCCTTCGCGGGCATAGGCACGGCTCTGGCGGTGCAGCGGTGAGTGATCGCAATACTTGGACACCGCCACGTGGGCCAGCAGCGCAGGCCCTGCCAGGCCTCGCGTGATCGGCCGGCTCGGCGCGCTGGCCTGGAAGATGGCTTCGCACTTCGTGCAAGCCAGCTTGGGCCTGACGGTGCGGATGACCTTGAAGCGCGCCGGCACGTACTCCAGGTGCTCCGAGACGTCGGCGCCGATGCTGCGCAGGCGGCCCCCGCAGGCGGTGCAGCCGCAGGACTGGCCAGCGGCGTCGTGATGCGCGGCGCTGGTGTCAGGACGAATCTCGCGCTGCTCGCGCGGCAGGTGCTCGGGCGGGCTGCGGTCGACGCTGCCGGCATTGGCGGCCGGCGTCTTGGGCTTGCGCACGGGCAGCTGCTCCAACGCCACCGGCTCGATGAGGCTGGCCTGCAGATCGAATCGCTCGCTGGAGACTCCGAATTGCGCGCGCACTCGGCGTGCCAGTTGCAGCTTGAGCTTGTCGACCATCAGCTTGAGCCGCTGCACCTCGCTGGCGCTGACGCGCAGTTGCTGCTTGAGCAGCTGCGCGTCGTCGGGCAGTTGGCTGATCGGGTCGGTGTCTTGCGGCACGGACCTCAGTGTGCGACAGGGTCAGCGCGCGTGCATTGGGATCACTCCCGAGAAGACACTGCCTACGCAGCCAACTGAGGTGAGGTCGTGCGAGTCGGCATGCGCCAGTCGATGCCTTCCAGCAGCATCGACAGCTGTGCGGCGGACAGTGCCACGCGACCGTCAACGGCCTGCGGCCAGACGAAGCGACCGCGCTCCAGGCGCTTGGCCAGCAGCATCAATCCTTGGCCGTCGAACCACAGCACCTTGATGATGTCGCCGCGCCGACCCCGGAAGACGAACACATGGCCGTCGAACTGATTCGACGCCAGTGCCGTCTGCACCACGGCGGCCAAGCCGTCGAAGCCCTTCCTCATGTCGGCGTGGCCGGCGACGAGCCACACGCGCGTGCCCGATGGCAGGCCGATCATGCGAGGCTGCGCAACGCAGAGAGCAGCGCCACAAGACTCTCCTGGTCGACGGCGCCTCGCAGTCGCAGCCGGGCACCGGCGAAGTCAAGTTCTATGCTGCCGGCGGTGGTGCGGGTCGCGCACGATGTGGGCACGGGAGGTGCCGACACGCGTCGCTCGGCGTGGCCGAGGCGAGCGTGATCGGCAGCAGCTGCGGCGCCGACGCTTGCACAGGTCCTGAGCCAGAGGCCTCGACAGCGAGATGTTCACGGCGCCACTTGAACACCAGGTCGGCGTTGATGCCATGCGCCATCGCGATGCTGGAGACCGACGCGCCGGGCAGCAGGTATTGCCGGACAAGCTCGCGCTTGAGCTCGGGGCTGTGGTCGCGCCGGCGGCGCCTTGAGGGAGTGTCTTGATCGGCCATGGTGTGCGCTTGCGATGCCTGATGCACACCATCTCGGGCGCGCAGGATCAGCCGATCTTGCTCACGACATCACCGCCACGCCAGGGGGCCGTGAGGCCACGCTTACCTCCTTCGCTGCACAACCGC
Organism: Pelomonas sp. Root1217; assembly: GCF_001425705.1. GTDB lineage: Bacteria > Pseudomonadota > Gammaproteobacteria > Burkholderiales > Burkholderiaceae_C > Pelomonas. The sequence goes on from NZ_LMDC01000005.1 coordinate 32,914, forward strand.
CGGATCTACGCCGCCTGACCTTTGATCACGAGAGCTTCGCGGTCTTTGGCCCGCTCGCCCTGGTCGGCACCGCCTTCTATCCGGTTCTTGTCCATCGGCTCGCAGCTTCGCTCCACGCTTCCTCCCCACACTCGGTCGCCCTCATGCAGTTGCGCTTCGCTTCGTTCGTCGTGACCAACTTACGGCGGGACTTGCACCCGCAAGAGTGCGCCCATGCTGGGCGCACCAAAAGCAAAACCCCTCTCAGCCGAGGCTGGAGGGGTTTTGAGGGGTAAATAGCCTGACGATGACCTACTTTCACACGGGAATCCGCACTATCATCGG
>NZ_LMDC01000006.1 GCF_001425705.1 Pelomonas sp. Root1217
ACCGCCAACCTTATCGTCGCAGCGGGCGCAGAGCGGGCGCGGATCGGGGCGTTCGAGCTCACGCAGCAGCAGCTCGGAGCCGGGGCTGTCACGGCCATCACCGATGGCCTGCAGGCCGTACCCGAGCTGCCCCGTCACGACGCGGGCCAGCAGCTGCGCGGCATCGGGATAGGCGCGGTCATGCTGGCGCAGCCGGGGCAGCACCTGGGCGTAGCGCTGGATCACCCGTTTGATCGACTCGGGATGCACGCCCTGCTTCATGTGCACCGAGGTCGTGGCCACGAGGCCGCGCAGCTCGATGTTGTTGGCGTAGAGCAGCAGCCGCACCAGTGACTGGGTATCGTCGGGCTCGTTCTCGATGTCGGTGAGGACGATGAGGCGCGGCTTGACGGCCGGCGCTTCGGGCGCGGTGGAGGCGGCTGAAGCGCCGCCCGACAGCATGAGCGCGCCGAGCAGCGCGGCGAATGCGAGTCTGCGCATGTAGATCGGAGTCCTGCTCAGCGGAACAGCCGCTGCGAGAAGTGGAAGAGGTTCTCGGCCCAGCTCTCGCGGTCGTGGCCGGACTCGTCCACGTTCCACAGGTGCGGGATGCCGCGCTCCTTCAGCGCGCGGTGCACGGTCTGCGAGACGTTGATCAGGCCGTCCTTGTTGCCGCAGGACAGGTAGAGCAGCGCGAGCTGGCGCCGCGCGGCGGCAGGGTCGGGCAGCAGTTCGGCGGCCGGCTTGGTATTGGGCGCCGAGGAGAACCCGCCCACCGACGCAAAGGTGTCGAGGTGGGCCAGGCCGAAGTTCAGCGACTGGCCGCCGCCCATCGACAGGCCGGCCAGCGCGCGGTGCTGGCGGTCTGCCAGCGTGGGGTACTTGGCGTCGACCGCCGGGATCAGGAACTCGATCAGGTCGCGCTCGAACTTGGCGAACCCGGCCGCGTTCTCCGCCGTGAACACGCGGTCCGCGGGCGGCGAATTGTCATCGGGCAGCGCGCGGCCGTTGGGCATGACGACGATCATCGGCAGCGCCTTGCCATCGGCGATCAGGTTGTCCAGGACGGTGTTGGCCCGCACATAGCCCTGCCATTCGTGCTGGTTGCCGCCGATGCCGTGCAGCAGGTAGAGCACGGGGTAGCGCTTTTGAGCCGAGTAGCCGGGCGGCAGGTAGACGACGGCCATGCGCCGCGTGCCGGTGACGCCGGAGGCGTAGCTCAGTTCCTCGATGCGTCCCGGCGCCACGCCGGGGCGCGGATCGGCGAAGCCGGCGGGCGGCGCGGGGAAGGCGCGCACGTCGTCGGCGGCGAGGGTGATCGGGCGGCCAAAGTTGGCGCGCGCCCGATCAGGCGTGACGGTCTCGACGCCTTGCGCCGAGGCGGCGGTGGCGAGTGCCAACAGGGCGATGGTGGCCAGGGTCTTGGTGTGTTGCATTTGGAGTGCTCGTGTGCGAATTGATCAGCTCTTGCGCCCGCGTCGCCAGGCGTCGACCACCTGCTTGGTCAGCGCGTCGGCCTCGCGTTGCTGCGTGGCAGTGAGGGGCGCCGACGGGATCATCTGTGAGATGGCATCGACGATTTTCCCCATCGTCTTTCCCATGCCCGGCATGCGCTCTTCCTGGATCTGGACATAGGCATTCCTGTAGCCGTTGCGCTGTGTCGGCGTGATGCCCATGCCGAGCGCCGCATCGCCGGATGCCATGGCAAGCGCCGTCAACGTGTCAGGGTCGCCCGCCTGGGCAGCCTGGCGCACATCGGCTTGCAGCTTGGCAATCAGCGCCGGGTCCGCCTTGCCCTTGGCGTCGGGAGCCTGCAGCGCTTGCAGATAGGCCATCGCCGCTCCTGCGGCCTTGCCGTCATAGGCCTTCTGCAACAGCTCGTCGCTGCTCGCGAGCGTGGCGGCGTCGAAGACCTGGCAACGCCGCTGCTCGCGCTGGGCATGGGCGATCTGCTCGTTGCTCACGCCTTCCTCGCCGCCCATGTCCTTGATCGCTTTCTTGACATTGGCTGACAACAGGTCCGGTTGATCGCGGACGGCGAAGAGGGCTTCCGGGGCCTTGGCCGCGGTCGCGCATTGCTGCAGCGTCTTGGCCGCTTTCAGCGCATCTTCGGCAGTCCCGCCATTCAGGCCCAGTTGTACCTTGCGCAGGGACTCGGTCGGTGATTCGCCTTCGGGCAGTGCTGCGACGTTGGTGCGACCGGGCAGCACGGGTGTACTCGCGGCAGGCGCGGGTCCTGACTGAACCGCGACGGCCGCCGCGCTGGCCACTTCGGCTGGTGTTGCGGGTGTTACAAGCGTTGCGGGCATTGCGGGCATTGCGGGCGCCGAAGCCTGCACGGCAACCGGCGTTTCGCTGGCTGGCTTGTGACCGTACAGCCAGGCAGCGGCACCGCCGGCAAGCAGCAGCACCGCGGCGCCCACCGCATTGCGCGTTCGGTGGCTGGCCTGATCCTTCTGTGTCTTCTCCAACTTATGTACTCCCTGGGATCGTCGGCTGTCGCCGGGCCTACTGCGGAGCCGACGCGGCTGCGGCTGCGCCCGCCGGGCGCCCGAGCAGCCGGCGCGGGATGTACTGATAGTCCTTCCCCTCAGGTTTCTTCCAACCCAGGATCAGCGCGAGGCCAAAACCCGGCCCCTGGAAGTAGCGCACACGGAAATTGCGCAGGCCCTTGGCCAGCTTCACGGTTTCCATCAGCGGATACGCCGCATGGATGCCGTCGTTGTTGATCACCTCCACGTCATCCACGGTCAGGATGGCCCCATCGTCAGACAGCAGCATGAGGTCCATGGTGAGGTCCTGCGGCATATTGACGGTGAAGCGGATGTCCAGCCCGAACCATTCGTTCATGTCCAGGCCTGGGAAGCCGTCGCGGAAGTCACGCGGTGTGACGTCCAGCTGAGCCAGGCAGACGGTCTTGATGGGCTTGCTTCGGCGCATCTCTGTCACGGACTTGGTATCACGGCGCAGGCGGTAGACCTCGGCCACCATCTGCCGATCCGGTGCATCCGCGCATTCTTCAAACAGCTTGACCGGCGCCGCGCTGGCGGCCGGGGCGGCCGCGGTGGTCACCGGGGCGGTCACGGCCGGAGGCGGGGGCAGGGGCGGGGCCGCCATCGCGGGCTGAACGGGTGACGGCGCAGGCGCGACCTTGGGCACCTCGATCACCGGGAGTTCGGGCATGGGCGGCATGCTTGGGGGCGGCAGATCGGGCATCTTTGGGGCGGGTGGCGGGGGCTCGGGAGGCTTTGGCGGGGTCTTGAGCTCAACGATGCTCACGTCCGTGATGCGGGGCTTCTCCGGAGGGGGCACGCGAGTGCGCCACATCAGCACCGCCGCCAGCAGGATGAGATGGACGATCACTGCAATGGTCAGTGCATAGCCGTTGACCCCACGTCGCCATTGCTGCTGCTTTCCGATTTCGGTCGTGGGCTTGTCGGGCTCGGGTGGTATCGGGTTCATGGTCTTCTACTTCAGCAATTCAGATAGGGTGGTATGGGTCCGGGAGGTCTATTTCACGATGACGAGGAAATCGAACACATGCGAACAACACAGCAGGGCAAGCATGGCCAGCCAAAGGCGCGGCCGTCCAGGCCTTTGGTCGGTTTCATGAGCGTTATCCCCGGTTTCTTGATGTTTTGCATTGATCGGAGGTTCAGTTCCCGGCGAGGCCCATCGACGTGCGCCGCAACGGCAATTGCAAGGTCCTCAGCGTCGCAGCCCGCCACAACCATTCCAGCGGACCGTAGGCGTAGCGCGCCAGCCACCAGCGCGCGAAGGCCAGTTGCAGGACGAACACGCCGATACCGAAGCCCAGCGCCATGAAGGGGCCGACGTGGCGGTACATGGCCAGGCCAAAGCCGTAGAAGAAGGGCACGCCGATCACTGCCTGCGTGACGTAGCCGGTGAGGCTCATGCGGCCGTAGGGCGCCAGCAAAGCCAGCAGGCGGCCGGTCCGCGCCCAGCCGTAGAGCAGCACGAAACCGCCGGCCCAGACGGCCATCTGCGCCAGGTTGCCCAGCATCTTGACCAGGTTGGCAACGGCCATGTGGCGCAAGCCCTGCAAGCCCAGCGTGTCGACGCCTTGCCCGACGAGCCACATCAGCAACGAGCCGGCAATGCCGGCTGCCAACGCTCGCCAGGCCAGGCGCCGCAGCCGTGCCGGTTCGTGCAGCACGCCACTGCGGCCCACCTGCAGCCCGCAGACGAACAGGCCCAGCATCTGCGGCCAGCGCCAGGTCTCCAGCACCCACCACCACTTGGCGGCCTGGCCGGTCCAGGTGTTGATGGCCAGCACGTCGGCGAAGTTGCCGTGGGCGTACACCGGCTCGGTCTGCCCATACAGCCCCCAGTGGCGAGGGTAGCCAGGCTGGTAGGCCGCGTCGCTCAACACGCGCACCACTTCCGGCCATTGCGGTAACTGCAGCAACAGCAACACCGCCACGGCAAGGAGTGCGCGCGTGCCCAGTCGGTTCAGCAGCACGAGTGGCAGGCCGAGCACGGCGATGACGGCCAGGATGTCGCCGCAGAACAGCAGGCCGTGCACATAGCCGATCGCGCCCAGCAGCACCAACCGCCACAGGAAACGCACCGAGGGGTGGTCGGCCTTCGCCTGCCAGCTCTGCAGCGTGATGTGGAAGCTGATGCCGAACATCAGCGCAAAGATGGCGTAGGCCTTGCCACCGAACAGCAGGAAGGCCCAGTGCTTGGCATGGCCGTCCAGCGCTGTCAGCCAGGCCGGGTAGCCCTCGGGTGACGCACCGAAGTCCCAATGCTCCACGGCATGCAGCAGCAGGATGCCGAGCAGCGCGGAGCCGCGCAGCGCGTCGAGGAGGTCCAGCCGCTGCGCACGGGGCAGGGCGCCGGTCATGCACCGCCCCTGGCCAACACCTGGCCAAGGCAGGCCACATGCAAGGGGAGCCGGGCAACCGGCTCGCTGGCGGGACCCCAACCCACGATGAGGATGCGATTGAAGCTCTGGCTCACGAGGGGCTCATTGAGTTTGGTCGCCGGTTCCAGAGGGCGGTGGGATCGCGGGTGGCGCGGCTCAGAAGGCGTCGAGCGTCAGGCTGCCCAGGTCCAGGCCGTCGCCGCGGGCGCGCAGCGTGGCGCGCCCCGGGCTGCCGGTGGATTGCAGGATCACCTGTGCCTGGCCGTTGAATACGCTGCGCTGCCACGGCCCGGCGGCGGTCGTGGTGCGCAGCGTGGCCCAGCGACGGCCGCCTTGTGCGTCGTCGAAGAGCTTGCGCGTGCCACCAGCCGGCGTGGCGAAGACCAGGCTGAGCGTGTTGCTGTCGTTCAACTGCGCCGGGTCGAGGTCGATCACGCCCATGCCTTCCTCGGGCCGCGGCGTCACCGCGCGGCCGTTCACGTAGACCTTGACGCCGGGTGCGATGTCGCCCATGAAGAGTGATGCGCGTCCTGCCGTTGCCGGGCGTGCAAAGCTGGCATGCACCACGTTCCAGGCGCTGTCGGCCGGTTGCGCGTCGGCGGGCACCCAGGCGAAGGGGTCACGCCCTTTGGCCTCGCCGGCACCGGCCAGCAATGCCGGGGCGTCTTCCGAACGTGCCACGCCTTGCAGGCGCCAGTGGCCGAGCGCGGCGTAGCGATGGAACTCGGCCGGCTTGTCGGCCTCGTGAGAACCCGGGTCGCCGTTGCCCATGCCGATCAACCGCGCGGGGCCTGAAACCTCGAAACTGAGACGCTGGCTGGCGGTTGGCACGACGCGGCCTTCACGGTCAACGACGCTGACACGCACCACCGCCACGTCGTCGCCATCGGCGCGAATGCGCGCGCGGTCGGCTGTCAGCCGCACGGCGCTGCCGTTGCCCGTGGTGGCCACGGTCTCGGTCACCACGAGCTTGCCAGCCGTGTAGCCACGCGCCACCAGACTGCCCGGCGCGTAGGGCACGCTCCACTGCAGGTGGGTGTAGCGCGCCAGCGGCTTGCGGCCGAGCGAGTTGCCGTTCAGCAGCAGTTCCACCTCGTCGGTGTTGGCGTAGACGCGCACATCGATGGGCTGGCCTTCGCGGCCGGGCCAGTTCCAGTGGGGCAGCACATGCACCATCGGCTCAGACGTCCACGCGGCCTTCAGGTAGTAGCCGCTGTCCTTGAGCGCGCCGGTCGTGTCCATCATGCCGAACTGCGAGGAGACGGCGGGCCAGCCGTAGGGCGTGGTCTCGCCGCGGTAGTCGAAACCCGTCCAGACGAACATGCCGGCCATGAAGGGGCGCTCGGCGTTGAAGCGCCAGGCCTCCTCGATGGACGCCGTCGACGCGCCGCCGGAGCGCTTGTCATAGGCGGCGACGTGCACCCGCGCCGGATCGTCGGCATAGATGCCGCGCGTGGCATAGGTCAGGCCTTCCTCGGTGACGACGGACGCGCGCTCGGGGAAGCGCTTGTGCATCGCGTCGATGTCGTGCTGCGCCTTGTAGTTGAAGCCCAGCACCTGCGAGCCCGCCGCCGTGCCCTCGGTCCCGCCGGAACTGGAGGCGGCCAGCGTGGCGGGGCGTGTCGGGTCCATGCGATTGACGATGGTTTGCATCTCGCGCGCCAGGCGGGTGCCGATCTCGCTGTTCTCGATCGCCCATTCCTCGTTGCCGACGGACCACAGGATGACCGACGGATGGTTGCGGTCACGCCGCACCATGCGTTCCATCTCGTCGCGAATCTGCGGCGCGGTGCCCATCATGCGGTGCTCGTCGATGACGAGGATGCCGAGGCGGTCGCAGGCGTCCAGCAGCTCGGGCGTGGCCGGGTGGTGCGCCGAGCGGATGGCGTTCACACCCATGTCCTTGAGCATCTTCAGCCGCGAGTCGTGCATGGCATCCGGCAGCGCGACGCCGATGCCGGCATGGTCCTGGTGGTTGTTGGTGCCGTGCAGCTTGACGTGCTGGCCGTTCAGGAAGAAGCCCTGGTTCGCGTCGAAGCGCAGCGTGCGGATGCCGAACGGCGTGTCGTACTTGTCGACCAACTGCCCGCCGCGCTTCACCTGCGTTGTCAGCGTGTAGCGCTGCGGCGCTTCAAGCGACCACAGCTTCGGTGCGGTCACGCGCAGCGTGGCGCTGGCCTCGGCGGTGGCGTCGGCCGCCACGCGCCGGGCGGGCACGCCGCCCCGTGCGACGACGCGGCCCTCGGGGTCACGCAGCTCGTGTTCCAGGCTGAAGGATTCGGCGGCCTTGCCGTCGTTGCGCACCGTCACGTCAACGGCCACGTCGGCGCGGTTGCCGTTCACCGTGGCGCGCACGAAAGTGCCCCAGTGGTCCACGTGCAGTGGCTCGGTCTGGGTCAACCAGACATGGCGGTAGATGCCTGCGCCTTCGTACCACCAGCCTTCCTGCGTGGTGGCATCCACGCGCACGGCGACGACGTTGCGGCCGCCGTAGTGCAGGTAGTCGCTGATGTCGACGCGAAAGCTCGAGTAGCCGCTGGCCTCGTGGCGCAGATAGTGGCCGTTGACCCAGACCACGCTGTCGCGGAAGACGCCGTCGAACTCCAGCGCGATGCGCTTGCCCTTCGCTGTCGAGGGGACGTTCAGCTCGCGCCGATACCAGCCGACGCTGTTCTCCGGAAAAGCCCTGCCGATGGCCTTGGAGCCGTGCGTCGTGCTGCCGCGTGCGTCGAAGGGCAATTCCACCGCCCAGTCGTGCGGCAAGTCGACGCGACGCCACGGCCGGTCGTCGAATTCGGCCGACGCAGGGCCGTCGCCAAAGCCGGCCTTGGCGAAGAAGAAGGCCCGCGTGCTGTGGTCGAAGTCCTGCGCCGGGTCATGCGCGTGGCCGAGCGCGAAGCGCCAGCCATCGTCGATGCGGGTGCGCTGGCGCGGGTTGTCATTGGCTGCGGCAGACCCCGCACACAGCGTCAGCGCGAGCAGCCAGGTGAAGAAGGAGGAGAGTTTGTTCATGGCTTCTTGGCGGTGTCGGCGGTGTTGGCGGCGTTGACGATGAGTTCGATGACGGCGTCCTTGCGCGCGCCCGTCTTGCGGTCGAACAGGCCGCCGGTGTCCCAGTAGACCGGCACCATGCCGTGGCGCACGGCCGAGCCGGTGATGTACTCGTTCCAGTACTTGCGATAGCGGTCCATGCCGGGGTAGGCGCGCTTCACGACGGTGGCGTATTCGCCCAGCACCACCGGCACGCCCTTGTCGATGAAAGCGGCCTTCAGCGCCTGGAAGGCGGCATCGACCTGGGGCTCGTTGGCCCAGGTCACGGTGGCCGCGGGGTCGGTGGCGATCTTGCCCCACTGCCAGATCTTGCTCTTGTCGTCGATGGTGAAGGGGAAGGGGTCGTAGTAGTGCACTTCCATCATCAGGCGCGCCGGCACGGTGTCGGCGGGCAGCTTGGCGTTGCACCCCAGCGCATCGATATGACTCGTGTTGTAGGACTGAACGATGAGGTGGCGCCTGGCGTTGTTGCCGCCGGTGGCGCGCACGGCGTTGACGAAGGTCTGGTTGAAGCTGTTCTGCACCGTGCAGTTCTCGGGCGTGGGCCGGCCGTATTCCTTCTCGATGTGCACTTCGTTCGTGCCCGCGAACAGCAGGTGGTCGTCATAGCCCTGGAAATTTTTGGCGATCTGGGTCCAGAACTTCGTCAATCTGGCGTTGACCTCGGCCTGCTTGGCGTAGGTGGGGTGATCCGCCCAGCCGCCGTCCCAGTGGGTGTTGATCAGCACGTACAGGCCGGCCTTGCGGGCGTAGTCCACCACCTGCGTGACGCGGGCCATCCAGGCCGGGCTGATGTTGCCGTCGGCGTCGGCGTACTGGTTCCAGGCCACGGGGATGCGCACGGTGTTGAAGCCGGCCGCCTTGAAAGCGTTCATCACCACCTGGTTGGCGGGCGGGTTGCCCCAGGCGGTTTCGCTCGGCACGGCCTCGAGCGTGTTGCCCAGGTTCAGGCCGGGCGACATCTCGCGGGAGAGCTGCAGGCTGGTCAGTTCGCGCATGCCGGTGGCGTCGGCGGCGCAAGCGGCAAACGCACCGGCCAGCCCGAGAGACAGCACAAGCGTGGAAAGAATTGATTTCATGGATCTGTCAGTGAACAGCCGTCGCGATGAGCAGGTTCAGCTTCATGCCAGGCCTGCGCCGCGGATCTTCAGCGCCACGGCCGGCGTGCCGGCGAGGCCCTCGGGCAGCTTCACCTCCAACCCCTTGCGGCTGCGCGTGAAGGCCAGGCTGTCCGGCGACCCCAGCACCTCGACGCGCTCGATGGCACCGGGCGCCAGCGCCGAGTCCTGCGCCAGCGCCTGGATGCGCAGCAGGCCGCCCTGGGGCCAGCCCAGTGCGATGGCGTAGAGGGCGCCGCCCTTGGTAGTGAAGCGGATGTCGTCGGCGCCGAATTTCGCCTTGCCTTCGCTGAACATGCCGCCGCCCACGCGGGTCGGGCCTTCGCCGAAGCTGCGCCAGGGCCGTGTGCCGTGGATGGCTTCGCCGTTGCGCCCCATCCACTCGGCCATCTGCTCGAGGAAGCGGCGCTCGTCGGTATCGATGCTGCCGTCGCCGCGAACGGGGATGGACAGCAGCAGGTTGCCGTTCTTGGAGACGATGTCGCACAGGTTGTGAATGACGCTGGCGGCCGACTTGTAGCTGTGGTTGTTGAAGACGCCGCGGTTGTAGTGCCAGTCGCCGATGCAGGTGTCGGTCTGCCAGGGCAGCGGCTCGATGCCTTCGCGCTGGCCGCGCTCGACGTCCTCGACGACGCCGGCACGCCGCTCGGGCGGCAGCATCTTGGCATTGACGACGGCCTCCAGCTTGCCGCCGTGCCAGGCCATGCTGGCGTTGTAGTAGTGCGCCGCGATGTCCAGCCCGGCCTGGCCCAGCGGCAGGCCGGAGTTATCGAAATAGACGAGGTCGGGCCGGTAGCTGTCGATGAGGTCGCGGCAGCGCAGAAACCACTGGCGGGTGAACGCCGGGTTGTGCGGCGGCGCCTTCTCGTCCCAGACGCGGTCGTTCTGCTCGTGCCATTCGTTGGCCGTGCGGAGGGTGTTGATGCCGTCGGGCATGACCATGTTGCGGCCGGTGTAGAGGTCCTGCGGGTCCAGGCCTTCCCACCAGGTGCCCTTGCCATCGGCCTTGGTCAGGCGGTAGGCGTCGTAGCGCTGGCCGGCCAGCGGGCCTTCGGGGTCGTAGCCATAGGCCGCCTGCTGCCAGTGCCAGGCATGCGCCGAATGGTTGCTGACGCCAAAGCGCAGGCCCTTGGCGCGCGCCACCTTGGCCCATTCGCCGACGAGGTCGCGCTTGGGGCCGACGCGCACGGAGTTCCAGCCGTGGTACTTGCTGTCGTAGGCGTCGAAGTTGTCATGGTGGTTGGCCAGCGCGACGAAGTACTTGGCGCCGGCCTTGGCGTAGAGGTCCATCAGCGCCTCGGGCTCCCAGGCCTCGGCCTTCCAGCGGTTCTGCATCTCCATGAAGCCGACCTTGGTCGGGTGGCCGTAGGTCTTCAGGTGGTGGTCGTACTGCCAGTTGCCCTGGAGGTACATGTTGCGGGCATACCAGTCGCCCATCTCGGGCACGCATTGCGCGCTCCAGTGCGCCCAGATGCCGAACTTCGCGTCGCGGAACCAGTCCGGCGTGCGGTAGCCGTCGACGAGGGAATCCCAGGTGGGCTTGAACGGGGCGGGCGCGGCTTGCGCAGCGGGCAGGCCGGTGACGCTGGCGGCAGCGGTGGCGGCCTGGAGGAAGGAGCGGCGGGTCGGGAGATGTGCGGACATGGTGATGCTGAATGTGGAGATGGGCATGGCGTGCCGAAGCACGCCATGCCCGTTTCGCGATGCCGGCCTCGTCGCCGGCGGGACGTCTACTTTGTAGCGTCGACGAGGGCCTTGACCAGGTCAGGCACTTGCGGCGCGCCGGTGTCAGCCATGCTGCTGTCGCAGCCCCTGGCTTGAGCCAGCGCTGGCAGCGCTGACAACAGGCACCGGCCCTTCAATAACTTGGACTTCATGGATCAACCTTTCTCTTGCGGATTTGCTCGGCGCGAATGTCTCCGTCACGCTCGGGCTTTGGAGGGATCTCAGGGCTCGGGCCTGATGCCGTTGTAGCTGAAATGGCGCAGGCGCACCTCGCCATCGCCAGCGGCGAACAGTGCCGGCCGCAGGCTTGCAAGGCTGTCGACGGCGGTCTGGTGCAGGGCCGAAACTTCCGTGAGCCACGGGTTGCAGGTCCAGGGACCGTCGCCGATCGCATGCTCGAAGGTCAGCAGGTGGCGGCGGTTCGTCACGCGCAGGCGGTGATGCCGTCCCTGCACCGCCTGCCGCATCCAGCCGTGGCGCTGGCCATAGCTGTAGGTGTACATATGGCCATCGCCGATGCCCACACCGACGAAGCCACGCGCGTCGTGGAAAAGCGCCAAACCGCCCTGGGCCGCACCTTCAAGCTCGAATTCGATCTCGGCGATGTAGCTGCGGTCGCCCGCGAGGCAGGTCAGTGGCGAGCAGTCGGACAGCCCCGTGCCCTTGCCGCGCAGCGTCAGGCCGGCGCCGTCGTAGCGGGCGCGCTGCAGGTCCTCGGGCGTTGCGTCCTGGAAGCTCCACTGCAGGCCGAGGCGGTCACTTGTGAAGTCGTCGCTGAGCGAGAAATCCGCTGCCACCACCGATCCACCGCGCGGCTTGCGCTGGGCCCGGTCGAGCGGGTCGCCATTGCTGCGAGGCCAGCCGTCGCGCGTCCATTCGACAGGCGCCAGCAGCACTTGCCGCCCAAGGGTGCGATAGCCGCTCTCCTGGCCGTGGCACAGCATCCACCAGTCGCCCGCCGGGCCGTCCACCAGGCTGGCGGGGCCGCTGGTGCGCCACGGTCCGTCCGCTGCGCTGTCGATCAGGCTGAACGGGCTGTCCTCCCAGGGCCCGGCAATGGAAGGCGCGCGCGCCACCTTGACCAGATGGCCGTCGAGCGCATTGGTGCTCTGTGCCTGGAGCCGGTAGAAGAAGTCACCCCGGCGCAGCAGCCTGGCGCCAGTGGCCGCCGCGGGTGTGCCGCTGCGAGCCGTCTCGGCATGGACAAGTCCACCGACCGTGGCCAGCCCGTCGTCCGTGAGGTGGACGCGCCGGTCGCCATTGACGAAGAGATGGCGCCTGCCGTCCTCGCCCACGACATGGGCCGGGTCCAGGCACCCATCCAGCCCGAGATCGACGGGATCGCTCCACGGCCCGCGGATGTCGTCGGCGTGCAGGACGTGGATGCCAATCCCCCGGTGCCGCAGCAAGGGGAGGTAGAGGAAGTAGCGGCCGTTGTGCCGGACAAGGTCCGTCGGCGAGCCCGTACCGAGCGGCTGGTTCAGCGCCGCAGCGATGGGCACCCAGTTCACCAGGTCGCGCGAATGCCAGATCGCGGCGCCTGGACAGGACTGCCGCGACGAGAAGGCCATGTAGTAGTCGGAGCCGTCCTTCAGGACGGCGGGGTTGGGATGGTCGCCGGCCACGACAGGGTTGCGAAAACTCCCGTCGCCCAGGTCCGCCAGCCGCTGGCCGTCGATGCCGCGGCCCCAGGACTGGGTGGCGCGGGCCGTGCCGGCGCTGCCGAAGGCTGCCACCACGGCCGGATGCCGCGGGGCCAGGGGCAGCGTGGCCGGCGTGTTCATGCCTTGGACGCGAATTGGCCGTGCGCCCATGCGCGACGCGGCTGGCCGCCGCCCGGCATCATGGCGTCGCCCTCAGCAGCTTCTGCAGCGTCGGCGCCATGGCTCGCTGCCAGATGTCGTAGCCCTTGGCGTTGGGATGCAGCAGGTCGGGCATGACGTCCTTGCCGAGCGTGCCGTCGGCGTTGAGCAGCGCGGCATTGATGTCCAGGAAGTGAACACTGCGGCCGTCGGCCAGGCCTTCGAGGAGCTTGTTGACGCGCTGGTTGATGCCGCGCAGGAAGTCGTCGGGCTTGTCGCCGCGCGGGAAGATGGCCAGCAGCAGCACCTGGGTTTTGGGTAGGCGCTGGCGCAGCTCGTCGAGCAGGCGCTTGATGCCGGCGGCCGTTCGCTCCGGCGCCTCGGCGCGGTGGCCGGTGTTGTTGGTGCCGATCATCAGCACGGCCGCCTTGGGCGCGATGCCGTCGACCTCGCCGTGCTGCAGCCGCCACAGCACGTTCTCGGTGCGGTCGCCGCCGAAGCCCAGGGCCAGTGCGTGCAGCGGCGCGTAGTGGCGCTGCCAGACCTCGCTGCCGTCCTTCTCCCAACCTTGGGTGATGGAGTCGCCGATGAAGACGACTTCGGGCGGCGTGCCCGCGGCGATCAGCCGGGCCTTCTCCTGCAGCTTCTGTTCGTGGCGCGGCTGCCACCAATCGACGGCCCAGGACTCGTTGAGCATGGCCGGCGTGACGGACTCGGTGCGGTAATCGGGGCAGGCCAGCCCGGCCTTGGCCGTGCGCGTGATGCGCACGTTGGCGACGCTGACCCGGCCCGTGCCGGTCGCGTCGATGGCGAACGGCAGCCTGACCTTGGAGAAGTCGGCGCCCTCACGCGCAAAGCAGCTCATGGCCACGGTGACGTGCTGCCAGCCCTTGCCGGCCCAGCTGCGCGCCGGCTCGATGAGGTTGACGCCGCGCTCGCAGCCATCACCGCAACTGAGCTTGGCACGCACACCGCCCTTGCCGAGTTCGGCCACATCGAGGTCGAACTCCAGCGTGCCGCCCAGGTAGGGACGCAGGTCCAGCGGCTCGCGGCTTTCGATGCGCAGCGTGGCCTGCCAGAGGTCCTTCCAGTCCAGCAGCAGGGCCTCGCGTTTGCCGCCGTTCATCAGTGCGCTCGCGGCCAGCGTGCTGGCTCGTGCGTAGTCGGCGGTCGGCGCCGGGACGACGACGCCGTCGCCTGTCAGCTCGACCTGGTTCTCCCAGTGGCCGACGACGGTGCGCCAGGCGGCCGATGGCGCCGGCAGCAGGGTGATGTCGGGCGCGGCCTGCGCCAGGGCGCCCGAGGCCGCCGTGGCGAGCAGCGCGCCGAGGAATGAATTGTGAACGCCGCTCATGTGTAGCGCCCCATCTTGACCCTGAGCATGCGCGGGTTCGCGACGAAGCGGCAGCGTCGGGTGCTGGCGAGGTTTGCGCATTTGCCATGCCGCTGCAGGACGGAAGTGATCTGTACGGCGGCCGGGGAAATGGCGGTTCGGCGGGACTGGTTCACTTTGTCTCTTGGGCTCTTTTGGCCTGCCGGGCCAATTGGCAGCGTTGTCATTTCAGATCGGTTCAGCGGCGTTCGGTAAAACCACTTTGGTATTGCCACTTTGCCATGGAGACTCGTTGGTCAGACCAGCAAATACCCGAATTGATCCCGCCATAACGACTATTCATTGGGCTTTTCGTGACATGAAGCCCAAGTTTTGCAATTTGAGGCGTTAGCATGTGGTCAGTCCAATCGCCACATTCAGGGAAACATGGCTCAACACCCTCGCGGTAGCGACACGCGCCGCCAGTACCAGTTGGTCGCGGACCGCATCCGAGCCTTGATCGAGACGGAAAGCCGAGAGCCCGGGTCGCGGCTGCCGGCGGAGCGTGACCTCGCCTTGCAGCTCGGTGTGTCACGGCCATCGTTGCGCGAGGCACTCATTGCGCTGGAGATCGACGGTCGCGTCGAGATCCGTGGCGGCTCGGGTGTGTATGTCTGTGCCGGCCAGGACCAGGGCGATGTGGCGACCTCGGCCTTGGGTGACAGCCCGGGCGAACTCATGCAGGCGCGGGTCGTCCTCGAAAGCGCGATCGTCACGCTGGCGGCGGCCCGGGTCACGCCGGCCGGCTTGCAGCGCATCGAGGAGGCCTTGCAGGCGATGCGTGAAGACCATGCCGTCGGCCGCAAGCCGGTCGAGGCGGACCGGCGCTTTCACTTGGGCATTGCCGAGATGTGCGGCAATGCGGTGCTCGTCGGCATGGTGGGAACGCTGTTCGATGGCCGTCACAGCCCGATCTCCTCGCGCATGAGCGGGCGCTTCGAGCCCACCCATGCCTGGCACGTGGCGCTGGCGGAGCATCAAGCCATCCTCCATGCGCTGGAGGCGCGCAACCCGCAAGCTGCAGCTGCGGCGATGGGCAGCCATCTGCTGGCGTCGCACGGCCGATGGATCGGCGAACCTTCCGATCCGCCCGCCGGGGCGGCTGTCGCCGACTGAGGCAACGACGAGCCTCGCGCCCGCATGGCGCCTCAAATAGTCAGATTCTTGAGCGATTTCGCCAGGGTTTTCCTTGCGAAGCCGAATCTTGCGCGCGGCGCGCGATAGCATTTGGTCAGTCCAATTTTTGATTCAAGTGAGCCATGACCAGTCAACCTCGCGGCGGCGGCGACGCGCGCCGCCAATATCAGCTGGTCGCGGACCGGATTCGCGCGTTGATCGAGACCGAAGGCATCGCCGACGGAGCACGCCTGCCGGCGGAGCGTGACCTGGCGCTGCAGCTGGGCGTGTCCCGGCCATCGCTGCGCGAGGCGCTGATCGCGCTGGAGATTGACGGCCGCGTCGAGATCCGCGGGGGCTCGGGCGTGTACCTGTGCGCCGCCACCGAGCGCGGCAATGCGGCGACACCCGCGTTGGGCGAGAGCCCCGCCGAGCTCATGCAAGCGCGCGTCGTGCTCGAAAGTGCGGTCATCACGCTGGCTGCGGCTCGGGTCACCAAGGCCGGGCTGAGGCGCATCGAGGACGCGTTGGAAGCGATGCGCGAAGACCACGCCCATGACCGCAAGCCCGTCGAGGCGGACCGGCGCTTTCACGTGAGCATTGCCGAAATGTGCGGCAATTCGGTGCTGGTCGGCATGGTGGGAACGCTGTTCGACGGCCGCCACAGCGCGATCTCCTCGCGCATGAGCGGGCGTGCCGAGTCAACTCACACCTGGCAGACGGCGATGGCCGAGCACGAAGCCATTCTGCAGGCGCTGGAGGCGCGCAACCCACAGGCCGCAGCAGCGGCCATGTGCAGCCATCTGCTGGCCTCGCACGGTCGCTGGATTGGTGAACCGTCCGAAGCGGGTGCGCGGCGCGCCGTCGCTGTCTAGGGCGGCGCCGGCGCCGCGCCTCACATGACGGCGCCCAGCTGCCAGGGCACGAACTCGTTGTCTCCCAGGCCATGCTGCTCGCTGAGCGTGAGACGCCCCGACGCCGTCTCCACGATCAGCCGGAACAGCGCCTCGCCCGCCTCGGCCACCGTTTGGGAGCCCTCGACGATGCCGCCGGCATTGAAGTCCATGTCCAGAGGCATGCGCTCGAACAGGCGGCTGTTGGTTGCGAGCTTCAGCGAAGGCGTGGGCTTGCAGCCATAGGTCGAGCCACGCCCCGTGGTGAAGCAGATCAGGTTGGCCCCACCGGCCACCTGGCCCGTGGCTGACACCGGGTCGTAGCCCGGCGTGTCCATGAACACCAGGCCGTGGGCCTGAACGGGCTGCGCGTACTCGACCACATCATTGAGCGTGCTGCTGCCGCCCTTGGCCACGGCGCCAAGCGACTTTTCGAGGATGGTGGTGATGCCGCCTGCCTTGTTGCCGGGCGACGGGTTGTTGTTCAGCTGTGCGCCGTGCAGCGCGGCATACGTCTCCCACCACCGGATGCGGGCCAGCAGGCGCTCGGCGACTTCGGGTGATGCCGCGCGGGCGGTGAGCAGGTGTTCAGCACCGTAGATCTCCGGTGTCTCCGACAGGATGGCCGTGCCGCCGTGGCGCACCAGCAGGTCTACCGCGGCGCCCAGCGCCGGGTTGGCGCTGATGCCGGAGTAGCCGTCCGAGCCACCACATTGCAGGCCGATGACGAGATGGGACAGCGCCACGGTGCTGCGCCGTGCCGTGCTTGCCTGCGCGGCCAGTTCACGGACGAGCTGCTTGCCCTGCTCGACGGCTTCGCGGGTGCCGCCGGCCTGCTGGATCGTCAGCACGTGGATGCGTTCGCGCGCCGCAGCAGGCAGGCCCTGCACCAGCGGGTCGACCTGATTCACTTCGCAGCCCAGGCCGATCAGCACCACGCCGGCAAAGTTGGGGTGGGTCGCGTAGCCGCGCAGCGTGCGACGCAACAGATCGAGACCTTCACCTTCGGCGCTCATGCCGCAGCCGCTGCCATGCGTGATGGCGACCACGCCGTCCACGCCCGGGAAGGCAGCCATTGCTTCTCCACTGAAAGCCTGGGCGATGGCCTTGCAGACGGTCGCCGAGCAATTGACGCTGGACAGCACGCCGATGTAGTTGCGCGTGCCGACACGGCCGTCGTTGCGCACGAAACCCTCGAAACTGACCGCATCGCCAGCGGCCAGCGGCGTCGCGGGCGAGCGGCGGGCCGCCTGCGGTGGCGACTCCCTGGCCATGTCGACGTTGTGCACATGCACATGGTCGCCGGCCTGGACGGCGGTGCTGGCCACGCCGATGGGCTGGCCGTACTTCAGCACCACCTCGCCGGGCGCGATGGCGCGCAACGCGATCTTGTGGCCCGCGTCGATGGCGGCGCGAACACGCAGGGCAGCACCACCCGGTGCGGCGATTTCTGCGTTTTCGGCCAACGCCACGCGCGCCACGGCGACGTTGTCGCTGGCATGCAGCAGGATCAGCGGCGGCGCTTCGTCAGTCGACATGGAAGACACACTCCATGGAGGCCCAGTGCTCGCCGGGCGCGCGGCTTTCCAGCGGACGCTGGCAGGGGCTGCAGAAGGTCCACCAGCGGCGGGTTTCAGCGTCGGCGGCAATGGCCGCCATGTCGGCCTCGTAGTCGCTGCCGTGGTACTCCCAGCAGCCGAACAGCAGGTTCTCCGGCTCGCGCAGGAAGATGCTGTAGTTGCGGATGTTGGAGGCGGCCAGGCGCGCCAGCACCGCGGGCCAGACGGCCGCGTGCAGGCGCTTGTATTCGGCGATACGGTCCGGCTCGATGCCGATCACCATGCCCATGCGTTGCATTGCGTGTTCCTTTTCAGTGGGTGGCCAGCGCCGCCGTCAAGCGGGGCTGCGCCAGGGCCGGCAGGTACTGCCGCGCCAGCTCGACGACAGGCTGCAGGCGCCGCGCCTTCTTCTGTTCGTGGTTCTGCGCGATGTCGGCCAGTCGGTGGGCCAGAAAGGGATTCAACAGTCGTTCGCGCAGGGCAACCAGGTAGTCCCGCGCCTGATCGCCCTGGCCCAGCGCGTCGAACACCGGCAGCACCTCCTGCTGCCAGGCGGCTTCGAGCGGCTCACGCAGCGCCGGGTCCTGCATGGCCTGCAGCACTGTCATGTCCGCTGCAAGGCGGCCCTTCTGCCATTGCTCGGCGAGCAGTGTGTGGCCCAGGTTGAGCAAGTAGAGTTTGAGCCGTTCGAAGCGCGCGAGATCGTCGGTGAGGACGACGTCGGGATGCCGACAAGGCAGCTGCAGCCGCGGCTGCGCCTCGACGGCCCACAGTGCATAGGGCTCGGCCACGGCGCCGACCGGCTCCAGGGCCTCGGACACGATGCGATCCACCAGCGAATTGGCCCAGACCGGCCGGGCCTGCAGCCAGTCGACGAAGGCCGGCGTGCACTGCCATTGGCGGGCCAGCGCCACGACGAGGTCGCGCAGCGCATCGCCGTTGCGCGACACCAGCTCGCAGGGCAGCAGCGTCAGCTCGGCGTCGGGCTGCGCCTGCCAGCGGTCGTGCAGCAGCACGAGCAGCTTGGCGGGGAAGGACGAGGGCGCCGCGGCGTCGCCGGACAGCAGGACAGCGCCGTCAGCCGGGTTCAAGGCCCAACCGCCGTCGCCGGTGTTGGAAACGATCACCTGCACTGGCCCGCGCATCCGCGCCCGCACGGCGGGCCAGTCCGTCGCGGCATGGAAGGCTTCGCGCACCGAGCGACAGGTTCTGCGTTCCTCCACGGGCTGGCCTTGAGCCAGGCCGCGCACGATGACGTCGAAGCCTTCGGCACGCGCCATGGCGCGGGTGCGCATCGTGCTGGCCGGGTTGCCGGTGCTCTGTACCACCGTGATGCCGCCCAGCGCCTTGCCGCGCTCGGCAGCTTCGCTGACGAAAAGGTCTACATGGGCCTGCAGGAAGCGGCTGGTGCCGAACTGCAGGATGGGCTGGCCTGAGCTCATGGGTGCCGAGCGGTTTCGAATTCAGGCATTGCGGGCCGAGCGCCGGGCCGCTCCCAAGCCGGCCCGCCAGGGCGATGTGCTTGCCGGTCGAACCGGCAAGCATCGCCGTCCCCGCGGGGGACCGGCCAAGGTACTCCTTGGACGAGGGGCTTCATGCTCAGCATTCGACGATGGCTTTGATGACGCCCTCGGCAGGGTCCAGCAGGCGGGGGAAGCCGGCGGGCACATCGGCCAGCGTCAGTCGGTGGGTGGCCAGCGCCACGTCGGGCACCAGGCCCTCACGCATCGCCTTCATGACGGTCTCGAAGTCTTCGGTCGTGGCATTGCGGCTGCTGAGCAGCGTCGCCTCGCGCTTGTGGAACTCCGGGTCGGAGAAGCGGATGTCGCCCTGCACGATGGACACCAGCACATAGCGCCCGCCATGGGCGATGAAGCGAAAGCCGCGCTCCATGGCTCCTGGGTTGCCGGTGGCGTCGAACACCACGTCGAAGAACTCACCCTCGGTGAGGCGCGACAGTTGCTCCTCGTCGCCGTCACCCACGGCCACGGCCGCAGTGGCGCCGGCATGGCGCAGCGCGAAATCGAGGCGGTCCTGGCGGCTGTCGAGGGCGGTGACGATGGCGCCGCGCAGGCGGGCGAACAGCATCGCACCGACGCCGATGGGACCTGCGCCCACCACCAGCACGCGCTGGCCGGCCGCAACTTCGCCCCGGCGCACCGCGTGCGCGCCGATGGCCAGGAACTCCACCATCGCGGCCTGGTCCAGCGTGATGCCATCAGCCTTGCCGACGAAGCGCTGCGGCACGCTGACATATTCGGCGAAGGCGCCGTCGCGGTGCACACCCAGCACCTGGATGCGCACGCAGCAGTTGGTCTTGCCCTGGCGGCAGGCGATGCAGTGGCCGCAGGACAGGTAGGGCATCACGTAGACCGCGTCGCCCGGCGCCAGGCCGCTGTCGGCGTCGGCTTCCTCCACGATGCCCGACAGCTCGTGCCCCATGACGCGCGGGTAGCTGAGGTAGGGCTGGTGGCCGGTGAAGATGTGCAGGTCGGTGCCGCACACGCCCACGCGCTTCACACGCAGCAACACCTCGGCAGGGCCGCGCTCGGGGCGAGGGCGTTGGTGAGCGACGAGAACGCCCGGGGATTCGCAGGAAACAGTCAACATGGTTCTAGGTGGTGAAGGCGAGGCGGTAGAGGCGAGCGGCATTGCCCCCGAAAAGCGCCCGCAGGTCGTCAGGCTGGGGAACCGGATGGAATTGGCGGGCCAACTGGTGGGCGAGCTGCCACCAGTCGGCGTAGTCGGCGGCCAGACGCAGCACGGGCCAGTCGCTGCCCCACAGCAGGCGGCGCGGGCCGAACAGCGCCCAGAGCGCCTGGGCGTATGGGTGCAGGGCCGCCGCATCGCGGCGTTCACCCGCTTCGGTCAGCAGGCCCGAGAGCTTGCAATGCACCTGGGGGAGGGCGGCCAATGCGGCGATGTCGTTGCGCCAGGGCTCGAGCTCGCCGCGCGCGATCAGGGGTTTGGCGGCGTGGTCGATGACGAGGTTCAACCGCGGGTGGCGTGCGGCGAAACGGCACAGCGCCGGCAACTGGCGCGGCAGCACCAGCGCATCGAACACCAGGCCATGGCGCTGCATGGCCTCGGCGGCCGGGGTGCAGGCCGGGTCGGCGATCCAGTCGTCTTCAGGAAGGTCCTGCAGCATCGGACGCAGGCCCTTGAGCAACGGGTGGCGGGCCAGCGCTTCGATCTGCTCGGCCGCGTCAGCAGCCTTGAAGTCCACCCAGCCGACGACGCCGCGCACCCAGGGCGTGCGCTCGGCCAGCGACAGCATCCAGCGCGTGTCTTCGATGCTCGGCAAGGACTGCACGAGCACGGTGGCGTCAATGCCGGCGGCCTGCAAGTGGGGTGCGAGGTCCTCGGGGCCGAAGTCGCGGTGGATGGCCTGCAGCGAGGCGGGCGGCCACTGGCCCTCGCGATCGGCCAGGCGCCAGAAGTGCTGATGTGAGTCGACCTTCATCAGTCGTCCTGGAGCCCGCCCTCGGGCAGGGGCGCATTGCTGGCGATGAGGCCACGGCCACGCAGCCGATGCCAGAGCTCACGCGGGATGGGGCGCTCCAGCCAGGCGGCGTTGGCCGCGACCTGCTCGGGCGAGCGCATGCCTGCCAGCACGCTGACCACGGCCGGATGCGCCAGCGGAAACTGCAGCGCCGCGGCCTGCAGCGGCACGCCGAACTCGGCGCAAGTCCCGTCCAGTGCCTGGGCCTGGCGCATCACCTGCGGTGGCACGCCGCCATAGTTGTACTTGGCCTGCCCGGCCAACAGCCCCGAATTGAAGGGGCCGCCAATGACGACGCGCACGCCCGCCGTAGCGCATTGGTCCAGGAAGGCCAGGCTGCCCTGTTCCAGCAGCGTATAGCGGCCGGCGAGCAGCACGCAGTCCAGTGGTGCAACAGCGATGGCGTCCTGCGCCACTTCCCATTCGTTCACGCCCAGGCCGATGGCCCGCACGACGCCCTGGCTGCGCAGCTCCTCCAGCGCCCGGAAACCACCGGTGGTCAGCGCGTGCCAATGGAGGTCGTGCTGGTCGCCGTGAGTCAAGCGGCCGATGTCGTGGACGAGCAGCATGTCGATGCGCGCCAGTCCCAATCGCTGCAGGCTGTCCTCGAAAGAGCGCAGCACGCCGCTGTAGCTGTAGTCGTACACCGGACGGAAGGGCAGGGGATTGGCCCAGCCGTCGCTGCCGGCGGCCACCTTTGGATCGGGATGCATGAGGCGCCCGACCTTGGTGGACAGCACGAAGCTGTCCCGCGGCTGGCGCGACAGGAACTCGCCGACGCGGTGCTCGCTGCGCGTGTAGCCGTAGAAGGGGGCCGTGTCGAAATAGCGCACGCCGGCGCTCCAAGCGGCCTGCAGTGTCGCGATGGCCGCAGCGTCATCCACGGCCTCGTAAAGGCCGGCCAGGGCCGCGGCGCCCAGCCCCAGCGTCGTCAGCTGCAGGCCGGCGCCGGGAAGAAATTGGCTGGGAAGGGGGTTCAAGCGCGGCATTGCAGTTCGTCGCGGATCGACTTCAGTACAGGACGGCCTTGGCCTCGGGCGACTGCAGGTTGGCCTTGTTGACCCACACGACGCCGGTGTCGCGGAACTTGGGCACGGGCTTCTTCTGCAAGACGTCGGAGATGGTCTTGACGCCCAGATAGCCCATCTGGAAGGAGCTCTGCACCGCGATGCCCGCGAGCGTGCCGTCCTGGACGAACTTCTGCAGGTCCTGGTTGCCGTCAAAGCCGATGGCAACCAGCTTGCCCGCGCGGCCGCTCTGCACCAGCGCGCGCCCCATGCCGACGGCGGTGGGCTCGTTGGCGCCGAAGATGGCCTTCAAGTCGCGGTGCGCGGCCAGCACGTCCGTGGTCTGGTTCATGGCCGTGGCCATCTGCGACTGCGAATAGAAGGGCCCGACGATCTCGAGCTTGGAGTGGGCCTTCAGATAGCTCGTGAAGGCGCCGACGCGGCCGACCTCGGAGCCCGCCCCGGCCACGAAGGACATGACGGCCACCTTGCCGGTGGTGCCGATCTTGTCGATCAACTGTTTGGCGCAGAGCTCACCGGCGGCGCGGTTGTCGGTCGTCAGAAAGGACTGGTAGTAGGGCTTGCCGGCCTCGGACACGTGCGAGTCGATCAATACGACGGGGATGCGCGCTTCCCAGGCCTTCTTGATGACCGGCACCAGTGCATCGGGGTCCGACGGGCCGAGCACGATGCCGGCGACCTTGCGATTGATGGCGTTCTCGACGAGGTTGACCTGGTCGGCAATGGCAGATTCGCTGGCCGGGCCGGAGAAGGTCAGCGTGTGGCCGGCGATCTCCTTGATCGCGGTCTCGGCGCCCTTGTTGACGTTCTGCCAATAGGTCGAATTGGTGGTCTTGACGATGACGGCGATTTCGCCGGCTTGGGATGCGGTGCCGAGCAGCGCCAGGCAGGCACTCACGAGCGCGTGGATCAAAGGACGGGGCATGGGATGTCTCCTGAGGAATGGAACCGGTCTTCAGCGCCGGTTGCGGAGTTGGTCGATCCAGACGGTGACGAGGATGACCAGGCCGATGATGATCTGCTGGGTGAAGGACGAGACGCCGTTCATGTTCAGCCCGTTGCGCAGGATGCCGATGACGAAGGCGCCGATGAGCGTGCCGGAGATGGTGCCGACGCCACCGAGCAGCGAGGTGCCGCCGATGACGGCCGCCGCGATGGCATCCAGCTCGTACATGACACCCTCGTTGGGTTGCGCGGTGACGAGGCGGGACATCAGCACGCAGCCGCACAGGCCTGCCAGTGCGCCCGAGGCCACGTAGGCGAACATCGCGACGCGGCCGACGTTGACGCCCGACAGCCGCGCCGCCTCGCCGTTGGAACCGACGGCGTGCAGATGCCGGCCCAGCGTCGTGCGCCGCAGCAGGATGCCCGCGACGATGGCCAGCACGACCATCAGCAGCACGGGGTAGGGGATGCCGGGGAAGACGATGTCGGGGAAGCCCTGTTCGTCGATCTTCTCGATGCGCCACAGCGCGCCGTTGCCCAGTTCGCCAAAGGCTTCGCCCAGACCGGAGATGGCCCGCGCGTCGGTCAGCTGCAGCGCGACGCCGCGCGCCACCAGCATCATGCCCAGCGTGGCGATGAAAGGCGGCAGGCGCAGCCGGGTCACGCACAGGCCGTTGATGGCACCGCACAGCGCGCCGACGACGACGCCGATGGCCATGGCCGGCGGCACCGGCATGCCGTTCTTGACCAGCATGCCCGCCACCACGCCCGACAACGCCAGCACCGAACCCACCGACAGGTCGATGCCACCGGTCAGGATGACCAGGGTCGCGCCGATGCCCAGGTAGACGATGGTGCTCACCTGCAGCGACACCGTCATCGCGTTGCCGACCGAGAAGAAGGCGTTGCTCGTCAGCGAGAACACCAGCACCAGGATGAGCAGGCCCGCCAGCGCAGCGAATTTTTGGATCAGGTCTTTCTGGCGGTCGTTCATGTCGTCGGTTCAAGGGATGCCACGGAGGGCTTGGCCGGCTCGGATGAGCCGACGGAGGCATGGTGCATGATGTCGTGCTGGCTGCACGTGCGGGTGTTCAGCAGCGTGGCGAGCTGGCCTTGCCGGAACACCGCCACGCGGTCGCTCAGGCCCAGGATCTCCGGCAGCTCGGAGCTGATCAGCACGACGCCCACGCCTTCGGCCGCGAGCCGGTCCATCAGCTCGTAGATGGCGTACTTGGCGCCCACGTCGATGCCGCGGGTCGGCTCGTCGAACAGGATCACGCGCGCTTCACGGAACAGCCATTTGGCAATCACCACCTTCTGCTGATTGCCGCCCGACAGCAGCCGGGCGATCTGGTCCGGCGACGGGGTGCGGATGCCGAGCTGGCTGATGAAGCGCTCGGCCGTGCTGCGCTCGCGCGCCGCGTCGATGAAGCCCATGCTGCTGGCCAGCTCGCCCAGGTTGGCCAGCGTGATGTTGTGGGCCACGCTCATCTTCACCGCCAGGCCATGGGCTTTGCGGTCTTCGGAGACGTAGGCGATGCCGGCAGCGATGGCATCGCGCGGCGAGCGGAGCTGCAGGCGTTGGCCATCCAGTTCGATCTCACCGCCATCGACAGCATCGGCACCGAAGATGGCCCGCGCGACCTCGGTCCGGCCGGCGCCGACCAGGCCGGCAAAGCCGAGGATCTCGCCGCGCCGCAGCTCGAAATCCAGCGGCCCGAAAACGCCCTCGCGCCGCAGGCCGCGCACGCGCAGCAGCACGTCGGCGGAGGGTTGGCGCGTGGCCGGGGGGAACTGCTGGTTCAGCTCGCGGCCCACCATCAGGCTGACGATCTCGTCGATCGACGTGTCGCCCCAGTGTCGGGTGGTGACGTAGTGGCCGTCGCGCAGCACGGTGACGCGGTCGACGATGTGGTCCAGTTCGTCGAGCCGGTGCGAGATGTAGACGATGCCCACGCCGGAGCGCTTGAGTTCCTGAACCACCGCCAGCAGTCGGGAAGCATCCGCCTCGCCGAGCGATGACGTGGGTTCGTCCATGATCAGCAGCCGCGCATCCATGGACAGTGCCTTGGCGATCTCGACCATTTGCTGCTGCGCGATCGACAGGGCCGAAACCTCGGTATCCGGGTCGATGTCCATGCCAAGCCGCTGCAGGCAGGCGAGCGCGCCTTTGCGCTGGCGGGCCCGGTCTACCAACCAGCCCCGCCGCGGCTCGCGGCCCAGCCAGATGTTCTCGGCCACGGTCAGGTGGGGCACCAAGTTCAGCTCCTGGTGAATCATGACGATGCCGAGTTGCTGCGCGTGATGCAGGCCGTCGATGCGAACGGGCTGGCCGTCGATGCGGATCTCGCCCTCATCGGGCGTGTAGACGCCGCTGAGGATCTTCATCAGCGTCGACTTGCCGGCGCCGTTCTCGCCGCAAATGGCGTGCACTTCGCCACGGCGCACTTCAAGCTCGACGCCGGCCAACGCCGTGACGTTGTCGAAGCGCTTGCAGACGCCTTGCATGCTGAGCAGCGGTGAAGTGACGGAGTCAGCCTGGAGCAGGGGCATCTCGGTGAGAAATTCAGACGGCGTGATTTGTGGTCATGCCACTTTGCCACAAGGGAAATTTGGTCAGACCAGTGAATACCCGGGGCACGGATCGCTCAACGATAGCGGTTCAGCAGCTTGTCCAGCGTCCCATCGGCCCGCATGCGGTCAATGGCGCGGTTAAGCGGCTGCAGGAGCCCGGCCTTGGCCGGCGACAGCGCGCAGCCAAGTTGGTAGTGCTCGACCTCGATCACCTCGCGCAGGCTGGGTGTCGGATGGCGTTTCAGGTAGTAGGCCAGGGCGTCGCGGTCCGTGACCGCGTAACGGATCCGGCCCAGCGCCAGCCGGCGCAGATTCGTCTCCGCGTCGGCGACGTCCTCGCGCGGGATGGGTCGGGTCAGCGCCTGGTCGATCACCGGGTAGCGGTAGCCCAGCACTGTGCCCAGGGGCTCGTCGCGCAGATCCTGAAGCTGCGACACCGGCGGCGCATTCGGGCCGGCCGCGATGATGCCGGTGCCCGACAGAAAAGGCTGCGTCCACAGCAGGTCGGCCTCTAGCCATTCTGGCTTGGCATAGCACAGCAGGTCCGCCGCGCCCGTGGCGACGGCTGGCGCCGCGCGCTTGCTGGGAAACGGCAGGAAGACGGGGTTCAGCCCGAGCCGCTGGGCCAGCACCTCGCCGAGATCCTTGAGCAGACCTTCGGCGGCGCGCTTGTCGGCCATCCTGAGCATGGGCATCGACTGGTTGGTCGGCGCCACGATGCGCAGGTCGGCGTCAGCCAGGCAGGGAAGCCCCCAGGTCAGGCAGCCCGCGATCAGCGCGAACCGAGTTCGTCGAACCCAGCATGGTCCTGGACGTGGGCTGGCTGGAGGCGTCATGAAGAAAGTGCCTTTGGGTCATACCTGGCCCCGCGTCGCCTCGAGCTGGCGGCGGATCTCCAGCATGCGCTTCTCGGTCAGCTCAAAACGCAGCAGCGACACCAGCGCCAGCACCAGGCCGATGACGGGGATGGTGGACAGCAGGATGCGCATCATGAAGATGGCGTGCGGCGTCTGCAGGGCCTCCAGCTTGGCGTCAAAGCCGGTGAACTGCAGGATCCAGCCCGACGCGCCCGTGCCCAGCGCGATGCCGACCTTGGAGAT
>NZ_LMDC01000007.1 GCF_001425705.1 Pelomonas sp. Root1217
TTTCGCAGCATCGTCAAGTACCTGGCGAAAATTTCTTTTCAGAACTCTCTTCAGCACCCAACGAACTCTCCAGCTCGCCTCTGGGCCTTTCAACCCAGCCCCACCAACCCCACCACAACCACCGCCGTTCCCAGCAAGCGCTGCGTTGTGATCAGCGAAGCCCACGACTGTAGCACAGGAATTTCTGTGTTCGCAAGACCTCTCGGCAATCTGTTCCGGTGGGGCGGCGGCAATTCCCTGCGATTGAAGCTATCCGCCGGATGCTTCCAATCCGAATCAGGTGGCAGCCTCGGTAGCGCACTCGAACTCAATATCCTGGCGCAAGCGCCATTGCAGTCAATGCACGGCTACTGCACTGCGAGCGACGAGCAGCTCCTTCTCGGCTACGGCCTGAGGATCGTCGCTGTCCAGGATGAGCGGCAGGGCTGTAGCAAGGCGCTGCGCGTCGGCACGCAGGATGCGCTGCTTGACCGCCGGGATCTGTGACGGGTGCATTGAGAAACTACGCAGGCCCATGGCCAGCAACAGTTCGGTAAAGACGGGGTCACCCGCCATCTCGCCGCAAACACTGACGCCCTTGCCCGCAGCACGCGCCTGGGCGATGGCCTGGCTGATCAGCTGCAGCACCGCCGGATGCCAGGGATCGTAGAGATGCGCAACTGCTTCATCGGCACGATCGATGGCCAAGGTGTACTGGATCAGATCGTTGGTGCCTATGGATACGAAGTCCACATGCCGCAGCAGCAGCGGCAGCATCACGGCCGCAGCTGGAATCTCGATCATGACGCCCAGTTCTACGCGGGTGTAGGCGTGGCCGGCATCGGTCAGTTGCTGCTGCACCTTGCGCACTGTCTCGACGATCTGCCGGACTTCCGATAAGTGAGCCACCATCGGGATCAACAGTCTGACCTTGCCGAAGGCGCTCGCTCTATAGATGGCGCGCAGTTGCTGACGGAACATGCTCGGCTCGGCCAAGCTCCAACGGATGGCACGCAGGCCCATCGCCGGGTTGAGCACATGCTCGTGGCGCAGTTCGTTGACCGTCAACCGATCCAGCGGCTTGTCCGCCCCCACGTCGACGGTGCGAATCGTGACCGGCATGCCCTTCATCGCCACGACGGCGGCCTTGTAGGCAGCGAACTGTTCTTCCTCACTGGGCAGTTCGCCCTCACGGTTCATGAACAGAAACTCGCTGCGGAACAGCCCGACGCCCGTGGCCCCCGATTCCACTGCCGCCTCCGCGTCGGCAGGCATCTCGATGTTGGCGTGCAATTCGATGTGCTCGCCATCCAGCGTGACGGCCGGCGTGTGCCGCAGGCGCCCCAGCCGCGCGCGCTCCAGTTCGCTCTGGCGCTGGCGGAAGCGGTACTCCTCCAGGACGATGGGCGAAGGATTGACGATGACCGTGCCCGCGTCGCCATCGATGATGACCCAGTCATCCTGCCTGATGAGGCGCGAGGCCTCGCGAGTGCCCACCACCGCCGGGATATCCATGCTGCGCGCGACGATGGCGGTGTGGGAGGTCTTGCCGCCAATGTCGGTGATGAAGCCGCGGAAGACGCTGCGCTTGAATTGGATCATGTCGGCCGGCGCAATGTCGGCGGCCACCAGCAGCAGCGGGTCCTCGCCCGCAAAGTCGCGGGGCGTGACGGGCGCAGGCGTGTCACCCCGCTCCTGCGACAGCGCACGCAACACACGCTCGACGACCTGCTCCAGGTCAGCCTTGCGCTCGCGCAGGTAGTCATCTTCCATCTCGTCGAACTGGCGTGCCAGCACCTCGAGCTGGGCAGACAGTGCCCATTCCGCGTTGTAGTGCCGCTCGACGATCCACTGGCTGGCGCTGCCGGTCAGGGCCTCGTCGTGCAGCAGCATCAGGTGCACGTCCAGCAAGGCCGCGAGTTCGTGGGGCGCGTCGCCTGGCAGTTCATCCCTCAACGTCTCCAGCTCCAGCACGACGGCGTCGCGTGCGCGCAGCAGTCGCCCAATCTCGGGCTGGACCTCGTCGGGCGTCACGAAATAGTGGGCGACGTCGACGCGGCTGGAGGCGATCAGCACCGCGCGACCGATGGCCACACCACGTGAGACCGCAATGCCGAACACCTGAAAACTCATCAGCACCCTCCGCAGATCAATCCCCAATGTAGCTTGAGCCACAGGGCTACCACGTCATGGTTTTTTCATAGGGCCTTCACCGCTGCGTCAAACCGCCGCCCCAGCATGCCGGGCATGAACCGCAGTTTGATCGTCACGCATGCACAGGCGCATGCCCCTACCCTGCAGCGTCCGGCGCGCGCCCCGTCCCCCCGCATCAGTGTGAGCTGGGCATGCAGAGAGACCGAAGTGCGCGAAGCCCAGGCGCTGCGCTATCAGGTCTTCGCCGTCGAGATGGGCGCCCGCCTTCCCACGCCCAAGGGCGCGCCGGCCGGGCTGGACGTCGACCTTTTCGACGCCTATTGCGAGCATCTCCTGGTGCGCGCCGGGGGCGAGGACGACGAGCCCGGCCCTGTCGTCGGCACCTACCGCGTGCTGACGCCGTCCGCCGCCAAACGCGCCGGCGGCCTGTACAGCGACACCGAGTTCGACCTGACGCGCCTGCGCGGCCTGCGTTCCCGGGTCGCCGAGATCGGCCGCTCCTGCGTGCATGCCGACCACCGCAGCGGCGGCGCCATCATTGCGTTGTGGGGCGCGCTGGCCGAGTTCATGGCCCGCAACGGTCTGGATACCGTCATCGGCTGCGCCAGCGTCAGCATGCGCGATGGCGGCCACTTCGCGGCCAGTCTGTGGAAGCAGATCGCCGCCAACCACCTGGCGCCGATCGACTGCCGGGTGCGCCCGCGCCTGCCGCTGCCCATCGAGCACCTGCGCCAGGACCTGGTGGTGGAACCGCCGGCCTTGATCCGCGGCTATCTGCGCTGCGGCGCCAAGTTGATGGGCGAGCCGGCCTGGGACCCCGACTTCAACACCGCCGACCTGCCGCTGCTGCTGCGCACGGCCGATCTGCCGGCGCGCTTCAAGCGCATCCTCGGCTGATCACTGGCCTTCGCCGAACTTGTCGTTGACGAGGGCGGTGATCTGATCCTGCGCGGCTTGTTCGTCCTCGCCGTCAGTCTCCAGTTCGACTGTCGCGCCGATGCCGGCGGCCAGCATCATGACGCCCATGATGCTCTTGGCGTTAACGCGCCGGCCGTTGCGGCTCATATAGACCTCGCACTTGAAGCTGCCGGCCAACTTGGTTAACTTGGCCGAGGCACGCGCGTGAAGACCCAGCTTGTTGCTGATGGTGAGGGTGGACTTGATCATTCGTCGGGGGGCAAGGGAGGCATGGCGACGATGCCGGTGACCGCGCCCTGCATGGCGCGCCGTGCCAGCTCGGTCAAAGGCTTCTGGCTGGCGTAGCAGAGGGTGCGCCACAGCATGGGCACGCTGACACCGCTGAGCACCTGCACCTGGTCGCCCGCCAGGCGCTGGGCACCGTTGCTCGGCGTGGCGCCGAACACGTCGGTCAGCACCAGCCACTCGGGCTGACCCGCCCGAGCCATCAGCGCGCGGGCGGCTGCCTCGACATCATCCGCGCTCATGCCGGCATCAACATCCAGCACGGTCAGCGTCGGGGCGCAGTCGGGGAAGGTGTGTTCGGCCACATGCCGCAGCGCGGAGGCCAGCGGTGCGTGGGCGATCACAAGCAGGTTGGGCATGGGGCAGGATGTTAGCGGGCGGTATCCACGGCCAGTCCGGCGCGAAAGCTTTCCCATGCCGCCGGGTCATCCTGAGGCAGCGTCATCAGCGCCTGGTAGACGCGGCCACCATGGGCGAACACGGCCACACGGGTGATCCCGCCCGCACCGGCCAGCCGGTACTCAGCAGCTTCCGGCATAGGCGTCATGCCTGGTATCTGCAGCGTCTGGGCGGGCGGCAGTGGTTGCCCGAGCTTGGCGGCCAGCGCCTGGGGCATGGCTTTCAGGGCCGGGCCGGCCTGGGTCGGGTCGGACGCGTCGGCCCAAGACAGCGCGAAGCGCCCGCCGCTGGCTTCGCACTGGGCCAGGCCCATCGCACCCTGACCGGCATGAGCGGGGCGCTGTTCGATGTCGGGCTTGCAGGGGAATAGGGCCAGGGCACCCGATCCCGCCGGCCTGGCCTCGCGCCAGTTCAAGCGGGGCTGGCAAGCCGCGAGCAAGCTCAGCATTAGGGCAAATCCGGCAGTGGTGCGGCAGAGCATGGTCGAATTATCGACAGTGGCCCGAGGACAATTCCGCAATGCAAAAGACGCCTTCTTCCCAACCTCCCCAGGCGCTGTCGGGCGTGCGCGTGCTGGACCTGTCCCGCGTGCTGGCCGGCCCTTGGTGCACGCAGACCCTGGCCGACCTCGGGGCCGACGTCATCAAAATCGAACGCCCGGGCAGCGGCGATGACACCCGCGCCTGGGGCCCGCCCTATCTGAAGGACGCCGACGGCCAGGACACCTCGGAAGCCGCCTATTTCCTCGGCGCCAACCGCAACAAGCGCTCGCTGGCCGTTGACCTGGCCAAACCTGAAGGCCAGGCCATCGTTCGCAAGCTCGCCGCCCAGGTCGACGTGCTGGTGGAGAACTTCAAGGTCGGCGACCTGGCCCGCTACGGGCTGGACGCGCAAAGCCTGCTGGCCGAGCATCCCGGCCTCGTCATCTGCTCCATCACCGGCTTCGGCCAGACCGGTCCCTATGCCGAGCGCGCCGGCTACGACTACGCCGTCCAGGGCATGGGAGGACTGATGAGCGTGACCGGCGAGCGCGACGACCTGCCCGGCGGCGGGCCGCAGAAGGTCGGCGTCGCCGTGGCCGATCTGTTCACCGGCATGTATGCCACCGTCGCGATCCTGGCGGCGCTGCGCCACCGCGATGCGACTGGCCAGGGCCAGGTCATCGACATGGGCTTGTTCGACACGCAGCTCGCCATGCTGGCCAACCTGGGCAGCAACTACCTGTGCAGCGGCCAGGCGCCGGGCCGCATGGGCAATGCCCACCAGAACATCGTGCCCTACCAGGTCTTCGAGGCCAGCGACGGCTATCTGATCCTGGCAGTCGGCAACGACCGCCAGTTCGCCAAGTTCTGTGACATCGCCGGCCGGCCAGAATGGGCTGCCGACCCGCGCTTTGCGACCAACTCCGAACGCGTGCGCCATCGCGCCATCCTCGTACCCTTGCTGGAGGAAGCGATGCGCCAGCGCCCTCGCGCCGATTGGCTGGCTGCACTGGAGGCCGCCAAGGTGCCCTGCGGTTCGATCAACTCTATTGGTGAGGCGCTCGCCGACCCGCAGGCGCAAGCTCGCGGTGCCGTCATTCCCATGCCTCACCCGTTGACACCCGATCTGCGCCTCATTGCCAGCCCGATGAAGCTGTCAGCCACGCCCGTGGCGTATCGTCATGCGCCACCACTGCTGGGCCAGCACAGCGACGAGTTGCTGCAAGAAGCCGGCTGTTCTGCGGAAGAAATCACAAACTGGCGTAACAGCGGTGTCATTGCGTGAGGGCTAACCCACCCCCAAACCCAGGGTTTCCCCCTGGGTGGGGGATGGAGATGGCAGCGCGCTGTCCGCAGCATGCGCTCACGCACCGAGGCGGGCCAACCACCTAGAACCATCCGCCTCGGGTCCGCAGCCACCGGGTCATGTCCACACCGCCTTCTTCTGCGCCAGCAAGTGCCGCCAACGATGTCATGCCTGAGCCTTCACCGGTCCAGTGGGCGGACATCGTCCAGCAGCTGGGCGCCGAGATCGCCGGGCCGCTGAGCGCGGCGCTGGAACAGATCCAGAACCTCGCCACTACCGGCCAGATCGACCGCCGCGGCCTGCGCCTGCTGCGCCGCAGCGTCGATGACGCCCGCACGGCCGGCATGCTGGGCCAGCAGCTTTCACGCCTGGCGTCCGGCCGTCTGCGCCTGAATCGCGAGCGCCAGCATCTCACGCAGATGCTGCGCAGCGTGCTCGCCCAGCGCAGCCGCGAAACCCAGGCGCGCGGCGTGCAGGTGCGCCAGTCGCTCAAGCCTGTCGAAATCTGGGCCGATGGGGCCCTGCTCTTCGGGCTGCTGAACGCGCTGATGGACTGGGCCCTGGCCAACACTCACTCCTCCGTCGACCTGCGGCTGGACCTGACACCCTGGCCCGTCAAGGCGCGCCTGAGCTGCCGCTTCGCCCACCGCTCGCTGGAACTGCTCAGCGACGACACCGACGCGCACGCACCGACGCCGGGGCTGGACTCGCTGGCCTGGCGGCTGCTGGAGCAGACGGCCATCACGCTGGGCGTGCTGCCACTGCGCGAGCAGGAGGCCGGCATCACGCTGCTGACGCTGGAATTCAATCAGCTCGCGCCGGACGAAGCCCCGCCGCCGGACAGCACCAACGCCCGCCTGGAAGCCGAGGCCGAGCGCATGGGCGGCAATTCGCGGCCCCTGGCGGGCTGCCAGTTGCTGATCCTCTCGGCCCACCGGGACATGCGCACCGAGGCCCAGGCCGCCGTGCGCCATATGGGCATGCTGGTGGACGTGGTCGGCAGCGTGGCCGAGGCCGAGCAGTTCTGCCGCGAAGGCCTGCCCCACGCCATGCTGTTCGACGCAGCGCAGATGAGCGAGCCGCTGCTGCAACTGATCGCCGGCGTCATGCGGGACGCGCCGGACTTCGCCTTCGTCGAGATGTTCGATGGCGAGCACCGCACCCAGCTGTCCACCGCCACCGGCGATGGCGTGGCGCGCATCTCGCGCCGCCACCTGCCCGATGCCCTGCCCTCACTGCTGATGTTCGAGCTGGCGAAGCGGGTTTGACGGCTTCTCTAGAATCCGGGCCATGCTGACCCGCCGCGCCCTTGCCGCTACTACCGCCCTGATCTGCGCCGCCGCGCTGGCGGGCTGCGCCCGCGAACAGGCGCCCGCCGTCGACTACGTGCTGCTGAACGGCCAGAAGGCCAGCTCGCGGGACTGGAACGGCAAGGTCATGCTGGTGAACTTCTGGGCCACCAGCTGCGCGACCTGCGTGAAGGAAATGCCGCAGATCGTCGCCACCCACGACAAGTTCAAGGCCCGCGGCCTGGACACCGTCGCCGTGGCCATGAGCTACGACCCGCCGGCCTTCGTCGCCAGGTACGCCGAGACACGCAAGCTGCCCTTCGGCGTGGCCATCGACAACACCGGCAGCGTGGCCCAGGCCTTCGGCTCGGTGCAGATGACACCGACCACCTTCCTGATCAACAAGCGCGGCGAGATCGTCAAGCGCTTCGTCGGCGAACCCGACTTCGCCGCGCTGCACGGCCTCATCGAGCAGTTGCTGGCTGAGGGCTGAGCCAGCCACCGCACCGTTATGGGTGCCCGACGATGTGTCATGCCCTGGCCGGTGCGCTCTGCCTGACACTGCCGTGATGCAAAAGACGCTTGGCTCCCTGGCCGTCACGCTGCTGCTCGCGGCCTGTGCGCACTCACCTCCAGCCACCCAGCCCGCCGCGCCGCCTCAGGCAGAGCCAACGGCCGCGCAGCTGGCCGAAGCCCGGCAGGTCGGCATGGATGCCGCGCAGCTGACCGCCCTGCTGAACAAGCCCCTCTACCAGATGCAACCCGCCGAGGTGGGCCGCTTCCTGGCTTTCGAGCAGCTGGATCAGCCATCGCTGCGCCAGCGCGTCGCCGCCCTGGCGCGCAAAAACATCGGCCAGCCCTACGAGCTCTTCCTGCTCGGCGAGTTCCCCTACGAGACCTATGACGCCCAACCGCTGTTCGACCTGAGCAAGAGCGATTGCGTCGTCTTCGCCGAGCACACCTATGCGATGGCGCTGAGTGCGTCCTGGGAAGAGTTCTTCTGGATGCTGCAGCGCATCCGCTATCGCGACGGGGTCATCGGCACCGCCACGCGCAACCACTACACCGAGGCTGACTGGAATATCGCCAACCGTTGGCTGGTGCAGGACGTCACCGCCACGCTGGGCGCGCCCATCCAGGCCTATCGCCAGCGAATCGATCGGCAGGCTTTCCTGAAGAAGCAGTTCAAGATCCAGCGCGACATCCCGGTGCAGAACTTCGACGATGTCTACGTTGCCAAGCGGGACGTGGCCGCCATCGAGGCACAGCTGCAGGATGGCGACTTCGTCAACATCATCTCCAGCCGCGGCGGTGAATCCTGGGCCTCGCATGTCGGCCTCATCGTCACCGGCGCTGATGGTTCGCGCCATCTGCTGCATTCCGCCGAACCGCAGGTGCGCGAGGAGACCCTGCAGGGCTTCATCGCCCGCATGGCCGAGCGCGACGCCCGCCAGGCCGGCCAGAACAAGGCGCAGCTCGCGGGCTTCAAGTTCCTGCGCCTGAACGAGGCGCCCGAAGTGCCACCGATGGCACCGCAGCCACGGCCAACGCGGCCGTTCTGATCAGGTCGCGGTGGGGTTCAGCGCCGCGTGGGCCTGCTCGTCCGCGTGGTAGCTGGAGCGCACCATGGCGCCCACGGCGGCGTGAGTGAAGCCCAGTTCGTAGGCTTCCTTCTCGAACTGCTTGAACATGTCCGGCGTGACGTAGCGGCGCACCGGCAGATGATGGCCCGAGGGCGCCAGGTACTGGCCGATGGTGATCATGTCGATGTTGTGCGCGCGCATGTCACGCATGACCTGGCGGATCTCGTCGTCGGTCTCGCCCAGGCCGACCATGATGCCGCTCTTGGTCGGCACGCCGGGCACTTCCTGCTTGAAGCGCTTGAGCAGGTCCAGGCTGAACTGGTAGTCGGAACCCGGGCGCGCTTCCTTGTACAGGCGCGGCGCGGTCTCGAGGTTGTGGTTCATCACGTCCGGCGGCGCGGCCTTCAGGATGTTCAGCGCGCGGTCGGCGCGGCCGCGGAAGTCGGGCACCAGCACCTCGATCTGCGTCATCGGACTCAGCTCGCGCGTCTTGATGATGCATTCAGCGAAGTGCCCGGCACCGCCGTCCTTCAGGTCGTCGCGGTCGACGCTGGTGATGACGACGTACTTGAGCTTGAGCGCCGCGATGGTCTTGGCCAGGTTCAGCGGCTCGTCGACGTCTAGCGGGTCCGGCCGGCCATGGCCGACGTCGCAGAACGGGCAGCGGCGCGTGCACTTGTCGCCCATGATCATGAAGGTGGCCGTGCCCTTGCCGAAGCATTCGCCGATGTTGGGGCAGCTGGCTTCCTCGCAGACCGTGTGCAGCTTGTGCTCGCGCAGGATCTGCTTGATCTCGTAGAAACGGGTGCTCGGCGAGCCGGCCTTGACGCGGATCCAGTCGGGCTTCTTCAGCACCTCGGCCGGCACGATCTTGATCGGGATACGGGAGGTCTTCGCCTCGGCCTTTTGCTTGATCGTCGGGTCGTAGGTCGTCGTGTCGGACATGGTCAGGCCGTCAAGGCTGCAATTGGGCCGAGAGTCGCTCGGCGAGCCGGCCGGCCGCGGTCGGCCAGTCGGTGAAAACCCCGAGTTTATCGAGAGACGTGGTTTGCAGCCCTTCGTATCCGCAAGGGTTGATGCGCAGGAAGGGTTCCAGGTCCATCGCGACATTCAGCGCAAGGCCGTGATAGGTGCAGTGGCGGCTCACCTTGATGCCCAATGCCGCCACCTTGGCCAGGCCCTTGAATGCGTTTGCCGGATCGGCCGGGCCGGTCAGGGCCACGTGGCTGCCCGGGTCGCCCGGGCGCACATAGATGCCCGGCGCGCCAGCCACGCGCAGGCCGGTCACGCCATAGCCGTCCAGCGTCTGGATGATCGCCGTCTCCAGGCGGAAGACGTATTCCTTGACGAAGATGCCCAAGCGCCGCAGGTCCACGAGAGGGTAAGCCGTGACTTGGCCAGGGCCGTGGTACGTCACCTGGCCACCGCGCTCGGTGGCGACGACGGGGATGTCGCCGGGCAGCAGCAGGTGCTCCGGCTTGCCGGCCAGGCCCTGGGTGAAGGTGGGCGGGTGCTCGCAGAGCCAGAGCTCGTCCGGCGTGTCTGCATCGCGCGCCGCCGTGAAGGCGCGCATGGCCTCCAGCGTGGGCAGGTAATCGACCCGCCCGAGGGTCTTGACGATCATGCGGGCATCATAGGCAGGCGCTGTAAGTCCGCGCCCACCCCAGCCGACTCGACCCCGATGAAGACTGCACTCATTCCCGCCCTGCTCCTCGCCGCCTCGATGGCGCAAGCCGCCGCCACGCTGTCCGCGGCCCTGGCCGCCTACGACGAGGGCAGGCTGAAGGCCGCGGCCCAGGGCTTTGCCGAGTCCGCCAAGCGCGGCGAGGCGCTGGGGCAGTTCAACCTGGCCATGATGAATCTGCGCCGCGAACTGCCCGGCGCCAGCGACGCGAAGGCCTGGCAGTGGCTGCAACGCGCCGCAGCCCAGCAGCTCGCGTTGGCCGAGAACGCACTGGGCGAGATGATCGAGCAGGGCCGCCATGGCAAGCCCGATGCGAAGGCGGCCTGTGGCTGGTTCGAGCGCGCTGCCGAACATGGCAACGGCGACGGGGCACTGGCCACCGCCACTTGCTACTACCTTGGCCGCGGCCGCGCGCAGGACATGGCGTTGGCCCACCACTGGTACCTTGAGGCCGCCAAGTCCGGCGATGTCGGCGCGCAATACCTGGTCGCGTCGATGTTCGAGACGGGGCTGGGCGTAGAGGCCGATGCGCGGCTGGCGCGCTATTGGTACGACGTGGCTGCGAAGAACGGCGACGACGCGGCTAAGGCCAAGGGCAAGGCGATGCAGGATGCGGATGCAGCGAGCTGATCACTCGAAGCGCTGTTCGCGCTGCTGATCGTGTTCAAGCGGCGCTGTGGGCCATTCTTCTTCAGGCAAATCCAGAAAGGCGGCAAACCGCTCCCACGTCTGTGGTACGTGATTCAACCCGAGCCTCGTTCTACGGACGATCTCCATCAGCTCAACCGCATGAGCGGGCCGGCGAGCAACCCGCTCGTCGACAAACGCAAGGACACTGGCCTGCCAAGCCTGCCTGGCCTCCTCGTCGATCGGTTGCCACCCTTGATCGCGGGCTCGTGCGCCGAAAGGCCATGGCGGGCACCCGTGCCTTTCGGTTGACAGCGCCTCGGCCAAAGCGAGCATTCCCAAACGTTGGCGCTCGGCGTCGCCATCCAGCAAAGCGGCC
Source organism: Pelomonas sp. Root1217 (assembly GCF_001425705.1). GTDB lineage: Bacteria > Pseudomonadota > Gammaproteobacteria > Burkholderiales > Burkholderiaceae_C > Pelomonas. The sequence goes on from NZ_LMDC01000007.1 coordinate 11,086, forward strand.
AGAAACGTGAACCGGATCTCAAGCGGCGCATGGGTGCCTGATTTGGCAGGCCGGAACAGCGCGCACAGCGTCTCCTCATCCGCGGCACGGCAGTACGAGCCTTTGCAACTCGTCTGCGCGAGCCGGAATGCCACCTCCGCGGCGCGGAGAAACGTGTCAGCCGGGTAGGCCAGATGCACCGCGATGCGAAAGGCCACTTCGTGGTGGATGCGGTGGTCCCACCGCAGCAAGCCTTCCCCGGGAATGGCCGTCAACGCTTCGAGCCGTTCCAGCGCCAAGTCGGGGCGCACCGGTGCCAGATATGAGAACAGGCTACCGCCACCAAAGGCAAAGTCCTTGAAGAGCGTGACCCCTGGGCGCTCGATGAACCAGCGTTCGACCAATCTCTGCGCAGGGACGCTGTCATGCAAGGATGACAACCTACGCGCCAGTGACCGACCCAGGCGCGGATCGCCGCCCAATTGCCGCCACACCTGCACTTCATCAACGGCCGCCAATCCATCGGACGCCAGCTTGTGGGCCAGGCCCTGGGGCAGTACCGCACGCCAGCGGCCTCGGCACTGCACGAGGCCGCGCGCGATGAGCGTGCCAACATGCGCGTGCAACCGCGGCGGGGAGATGTCCGCGAGTTGCGCTAAACGACCGAACTCCGAGTCGACACGAGCGTCGTCAGGCGGCGCGGCGTCGAAGGAATACACGAGCGCGAGCACGCGAGCCACGTGTTCGAGCTCACGGTCGTACGCACCGCGCTGCCAGAACAGCCGCCGGTACAGGTCCGCGCTGGGCAGGCCGCGCAGATCGCCGCCACGCTGTACAGCACTGGCGAAGGCGCCGGCGATGCGCAGATTGCCCTCAGACAGTTCGACGATGTGCTCCTGCACCCTTAGACTCAGCGCCGGCCAGCATCGCGCAACCCAGGCCAGCAGCAATCGGGGCGAAACGCCGTCGAGCTGATAGACGTCCGTTTCCTCGGCATCGCCGGCCTGAATGTCGTATTCCACTGTCAGCAGCGAGACGTGTCCTGGGCGATCGGCCAGCGCACTGCACAACGCACGGTGCGCAGCCGGATTGCAGTTGTCGACGACAAGGATCTGGGGTCTGCCAACGGCAGTCAGCCGGCGCAGCATCTCGGTCGCTGGTGGCTGCAGGCCGGCTTCACCCACATCGCAATAAACGGCGAGATGAGCGGGCAGCGGCTCACCGCCCAGGCCCTCTTCGAAAAGCGCTTGCGTCAGGCGCGTCTTGCCAGCGCCGGACAGCCCGACCAGACGCACTGCCCTTCGCGGACGTCGCAATGCGGCACGCATGTCAGCCAATGCCTCAAGTGCAGTGAGCAGTTGCCCGGCGGGGCCCCGGACGCGCACATGCTCGTCAGTCAGGAACTGGACATCGGCGGCGCCGGCTGCCCACGTGCCGTGACCTCGCCAACCGTGACAAGGGCCGTCCAGTTGTTCGTGCAACCACAGCGCCACGCCGCGATGCCGGTTCGTCCAGTCAGCAAGGCGGTCGGCGCCGATGAAGTCGAGCGCCGCCTCGGCTGGCAGGCCGGCATCGGCGGCGACGCTGCGCATGGCCGCCAACCGCCTGTCGAGCATTGCGGGCGTGCAGGAATCCTTGGAGCTCACGAGGATATAAGCGCCACCCCGCATCAGCAGCTCACGGATCGCCGGCTTGAGCACCCCGCGCACCAGCATCTCGTCCGCCACGGCGGACGCAGGCAGGCCCCGGGCTTTGACTTGCAGCCCGACGCGGCAGCGCGGGAGGAAGTCCAACCCCGCCGCATTGCCGCCCAGTTCGATGTGAACGTCGATACCGGCGTCGCCCGCATCCTGATGCCCGCCGGCTCGTACAGCCGAGAGAGGCAGCCGCGCGTCAGACAACTCAGCACGACACAGCCGCGCGACGAGTGCCCGCAATGGCTCGTCACCGAGCCGCTGTACCTCCTTGAAGGTGACTTCCAGCGGCGCTCCCAAAGCTTCAGCTCAGAGTACGACCTTGACCATCGGATGCGTGGTCAGCGTTCGGTACAGCTCGTCGAGCTGCTCGCGGCTGGTGGCCGTGACGATGATGGTCAGGCCCAGGTAGTTGCCACCCTTGCTCGGGCGCTGTTCGATGGTGGCTGCGTCAAAGCCAGGGTCGAACTGCAGCGCCACGTGGGTGATGGCCTCGACGAAGCCCTCCACATGAGCGCCCATGACCTTGATCGGGAATTGCGACGGGTACTCGATCAGGGACTTCTCGGGAGGAATGTCGGGCGGCAGGTTCATCGCGACTCCTGGCTCATTTGATCCACAGACGCAGGGAGTCCCAGGCGCGGCCGAACAGGCCGGAGCCGGGCACGGCTTCCTGCACGATCAGCGGCACTTCGGCCACCGGCGCACCGGCCGTCGTCGTCACGCGCAGCGTGCCAACGCGCTGACCCTTGTTCAGCGGTGCGACAAGCGGGTCGGTGCGCTCGACTTGGGTCTGCAGTTTGGTGGCGTCGCCGTGCGGCACGGCAACATAGATGGCGTCGGCGGCGCCGAGCTTGGCTTCCTTGGTCTCGCCCTTCCAGACTGGCACGGTCGCAATCGCCTTGCCGGCGTCGAAGATCTTGACCGCATCGAAGGCCGTGTAGCCCCAGTTCAACAGCTTCTGGCTCTCGCTGGCGCGCGCTTCCTTGGACGTGGTGCCCATGACCACGGACAGCAGCCGGCGCTTGCCGTTGGGGAAGTCGCGGTTGGCGCTGGACACCAGGCAGTAGCCGGCCGCCTCGGTGTAGCCGGTCTTCATGCCGTCCACCGTCGGGTCGCGGCGCAGCAGCAGGTTGCGGTTGTCCTGGCGGATCTTGTTGAAGGTGTAGTCGCGCTGCGAGTAGTAGCTGTAGTAGTCGGGGAAGTCCGTGATGATGTGCGCGGCGATGACGGCGATGTCGCGGGCGCTGCTGTGGTGGCCAGGCTCGGAATTGCCGGTCACGTTCTTGAACTCGGTGTTCTTCAGGCCCCAGGCCTGGGCCTGGCGGTTCATCAGCTGCACGAAGTTCTCGACCGAGCCGGCAGCGCCTTCGGCCAGGGCCACGGCGGCGTCGTTGCCGCTCTGGATGATCAGGCCGTGCAGCAGCTCGTCGACCTTGGGCGTCATCGTCGTGTCGATGAACATCAGCGAAGGGTCGCCCTTGCGTTCATCCCAGGCACGTTTGGAGACCGGCAGCGTCTGCTCCAGCGTCAGCTTCTTGTCGCGCAAGGCACCGAAGACGACATAGGCTGTCATCAGCTTGGTCAGCGAGGCCGGGTCCTGCGGCGCGTCGGCGTCGCGCTCGGCCAGGGTCTTGTGCGTGGTCAGGTCGATCAGCACATAGTTGCGCGCGGCGAGTTCGGGCGGCTGGGGAGGCTGGGCCTGGGCAGTCAGGGCGAGGGCGGCGAGGAGGGAAGCAAGCAGTCTTTTCATCGGATCGATTTGGGCGCGGCGATCAGATCTTCGTGGGATCGAAGGCGCGCACCACCAGGGACTTGAGCAGCGGCAACTGTCCGTGGAAGAAATGGCCGACGCCGGGGACGACGGTGACGGGCAGGCTTTGCGGCCGCGCCCAATCGAGCACGGCGGCGAGGGGCACAACGTCGTCGACCTCGCCATGGATGACCACGGTGTCAGCCGGCACAGAGGCGGTATCGAAACGGCTCGTCGCCGGGCCGACGAGGACGAGGCGCCGGGCCGGCTCGGCCAGCGACAAGGCCGCACGCGAGGCGACATAGCCACCAAAGGAGAAGCCCGACAGGATCAACGCCTCGCCGGGCGACAGGACAGCTGCCAGCACGGCGAGCGCGTCATCGACCTCGCCGCGGCCTTCGTCCCAGCCACCTTCGGACTTGCCGATACCGCGGAAATTGAAGCGCACGGCGCGCCAGCCGAGCTGGATGAAGGCGCGCGCCAACGTCTGCACGACCTTGTTGTCCATAGTCCCGCCCTGGGTCGGGTTGGGATGGCAGATCAGCGCGGTGCCGATGGGCTGGCTGCCCCCGGGTGGAAGGTCGATGGCGACTTCGATCTGCCCGGCCGGGCCGGGGACGAGGCGCTTCTCGGTCTGCGAATTCATCGGCCGACGGAATCCGGCAGCACCAGGCGCTCGACGACCTTGCCGTCGCGCAAATGGCTTTCGACGATCTCGTCCAGATCGCTCTTGTCGACCCAGGAGTACCAGACGGCTTCCGGGTAGACGACGGCCACCGGCCCACCAGCGCAGCGGTCCAGGCAACCGGCCTTGTTGACCCGCACGCCACCCTTGCCGGCCAGGCCGAGCTGCTTGACGCGGGACTTGCAATGGTCGAAGCCGCCTTGCGCGTCATGGTCGGCGCAACTGGCCTCGCCATTGGTGCGCTGGTTCAGGCAGAAGAAGACGTGGCGCTCGTAGTAACTCATCGCCGCGGATTGTCTCACTGGGGCTTTTGCACCAGGCGGGCGGCGAGCCAGACGAGGGCGATGAACGGCCAAGTCCAGGCCACCCAGCGTGTCAGCCCATAAAGGTTGATGAAGCGGCCCTGCTCCCAGGCCTGCATGTTCAAGGCCAGGTAGGGGTCGCTGGGCGCCAGGCTGATGAGGCCGATCAAGGCGCACAGCGCGAACAGGCCCAAGGCCGCCGCGACACGCGAGGGCAGCAGGCAGGCCAGCAAGGCCAGCACAACGCCCAGGCCCACGCCCGGGCGTGTGGCATCGCTGAGCCAGGCCCAGGCATGGTCGGGGCCGAAGGCCATCGCCGTTGACGTCGCCGTGCCCAGCAGGCCCAGCAGCACCGCCCCTCCGGCCAGGGCCAGCCGCCGCAGGCCGGAGCGGGCGACGGTGATCATCAACAGCACCGGCGCGAGCAGCCCGAGGGCGATGGCCAGCGCCTCCAGGCCCGGCGGCAGTTCATGCTCGACGGTGACCGCGTCGCCCCAGTTCAGCGCCCAGGGCGTGCCGGTCAAGGCATCCAGCAGCATCTCTCGCCACCAGGGCAGCCACTGACCGAGGCCAAAGGGCAGCGGCGTCGGGTACAGCAGGGCCAGCGGCCACAGCGCGAGCAGGGCGAGAGCGGGCGCGCTGCTGGCGCCGAACCAGTGGTCGCGCACGTCCTCCCAACGCTCCAAGCCCCCGAGCGCGCTGAGCACCAGGCCCAGGGTGGCCCCCAGCGCGCTGCCGGCCGAGTTCAGGGACCAGTCAGACAGAGAGGGCACGCGGCCCGGCACGAAAAACTGCAGGGTCTCCATCGCAAACGAAAGCGCCGGCCCCGGCAGCAGGCCGAGCAGCAGCCCGCCGCGCAATCCCCAGCCCGAGCGCATCGCCGCCGCAAAGCCGAGGAGGCCCAGGGGGATGTAGCCAATCAGGTTGGCCTCGACGTCGAAGGCCCAGAAGCGGGCCGGCCACGGCAGGCTGAACAGCCAGGGCAGGCCCATGCCGGGCGGCCAGCGCCAGGGCCAGAAGGGATAGAGGCTGGCATAAATGACCAGCCCCATATGGGCCAGCAGTAGCCAGGTGGCGGAACTTTGGCGGCGACGCATTCCGACCTTCAGAAGGGCTTGACGGTCACCAGCACGACAATGGCTGCAAAGAGCAGCACGGCCGTCTCGTTGTAGATGCGAAACCACCGGTGGCTGCGCTTGTTGGACAGCGTCTCGAAGCTGCGCAACAAGCGGCGGTTCATGTGGTGGTAGCCGATCACGCCAACGACCAGCAGCATTTTGGCGTGCAGCCAGTAGCTGCCGGCAAAGCGGCTGGCGTCCCAACCCACCAATACCCAGACGCCGAGCAGCAGAGCCGCACCCATCAGGATGCTGCTGAAGCGGTGCAGCTTGTGCGCCATCAAAAGCAGGCGCTCACGTTCGGCATGGCTGTCGGCCGGCACCATGGCCAGGTTCACGAAGATGCGCGGCAGATAGAACAGGCCGGCAAACCAGGCGGCGACGAAGACGATGTGGAAGGCTTTGACCCAGAGCATGCAGCCATTATGGGCAGCACCGGCGTCAAGCACGGCCGCAGCGCGGACGGGCTTGGGGGAGAGTCGGACATGGGCCGCAGGCACACCGCACGAAGGTGCGGGTTGGGTCGCTCCGCGACACAACAGCCCGGTGAACACCAAAAAAAAGCCCCGGTTCAAGACCGGGGCCGAGAAAGCCTTATCGCTGTCATCACGCTAAGGCTCCTGCTCAGGGAGGAAAAGCAGGGAACGACCACCTTGCGGCTATCATTCAAAAACCAGTTTAGCGCGCTTGAGCGGTGACGTCAGCAATAAATGACGTCTGGATGTGTCAAGCATCACGTGCCGGGCCGCACCCCCCGCAGCCTGAGGATTCGACTTGGCCCGCTACGTTTTTTCTTCCTCCGCCTTCCCTGCGGCGCGCCCACGGCGCCTGCGTCGTGACGCCTTCACGCGTGCCCTGGTGCGCGAGCATGCGCTGAGTGCCAGTGATCTCATCCTGCCGGTCTTTATCCATGAGGGCGAGAACCGCCTGGACGCCGTCGCCTCCATGCCCGGTGTGTCACGCCAGAGCCTGGACCACCTGCTGCGCACGGCCGAACAGTGCGTCGAACTGGGCGTGCCCGTCATCGCCCTTTTTCCCGTCATCGATGCTGCGCTGAAGACGCTCGACGGCGCCGAAGCGTTGAACCCGGACGGCCTGGTGCCGCGCGCGGTGCGGGCGCTGAAGAAGCATTTCCCGCAACTCGGCGTGCTGACCGACGTGGCGCTGGACCCGTTCACCAGCCATGGGCAGGACGGTGTCATCGACGAGACCGGCTACATCCTCAACGACCCGACCGTCGAGATCCTTGCCAAACAGGCCCTGGTGCAGGCGGACGCCGGCGTCGACATCGTCGCGCCCAGCGACATGATGGACGGCCGGATCGGCGCCATCCGCCAGGCGCTGGAAGCCGCCGGCCACATTCACACGCGCATCATGGCTTACAGCGCCAAATACGCCAGCAGTTTCTATGGCCCCTTCCGCGACGCAGTCGGCTCGGCGGCCAACCTCGGCAAGGCTGACAAAAAGACTTACCAGATGGACCCCGGCAACAGCGACGAAGCCCTGCGCGAGGTGGCCCTGGACCTGGCCGAGGGCGCCGACATGGTGATGGTCAAGCCCGGCATGCCGTATCTGGACATCGTGCGCCGCGTGAAGGATGAGTTCCGCGTGCCGACCTTTGCTTACCAGGTCAGCGGCGAATACGCGATGGTCAAGGCCGCCGCGGCCAATGGCTGGCTGGACCATGACGCCGTCATGATGGAGTCGCTGCTGGCCTTCAAGCGCGCCGGCGCGGATGGGGTGCTGAGCTATTTCGCACTGGAAGCCGCGCGGCTGCTGAAAGCAGGTTGACCGGTGCGGGTCTTCCACATCGAGACCGACAGTTTTCGCGAGCTTGCGGCCCTGCCCGAAGCGCTGCCGGAGCGTGGCTTCCTGTGGGTGGGCTATGGCCGGCGCGAGTTCGAAGTGGGCGAGCCGGCTGTGCAGCAGGCACTGGCGCGGTGGGGCTGCGGCAATATCGTCGACCTGCATGTGTCAGATCTGATCAACAACCAGCTGCCCTCGCATTTCGACTACACGTCCTGGTACGACATGCTGGTTTTCCGGCGCCTCGCCGCGGCGCCGGGCAGCCAGGATCTCTTCGTCGATGACGAGCACGGCACGCTGGCCTCGGCGCAGCGCGCGCTGCGGGCCATCGACACCAGTCCGGTCGGCTTCGCCGTTTTTGACCGTGTGCTGATCACTGTGCACCCGACCGACTGCCAGGTGCGCGAGTTCTTCGCCCAGAAGCTGGACCGCCTGACCGAAGGCCGCGAGAAGCGCGACGCACGCGGCGGCGCACGCCTGCCAGCCAGCCCGGCCGACCTGATGCTGCGCATGGTCAACCACATGGTGGACAGCTATCTGGAGCTGCGGCGCCTGCTGACCCGCCAGCTCGGCACGCTGCAGCGCGTGCTGCTGGACCAGAGCAGCGAGTTCGATGACTGGCCGCTGCTGCTGGAGAGCCGTGATGCCCTGCACCGGCTGGAGGACACCTGCGAAGACCAGCGCGCCGCCATCCAGGAGTGGATAGACGCGCTGGACGAATGGCCGGTCGACGGCGACCCGCAGGTGACGCGCGAACGCGAGCTGCTGCGGGTGCGCTCACGCGACGTGCTGGAGCATGTGGAGCGGGTGCTGACCCATGTGCGCCGGCTGGAGTCCTCGGCCGAGTCGGCCGTGCAGATGCACTTCAGCGCCCTGGGACATCGCACCAACAGCATCATGCGCACGCTGACGGTGCTGACGGCCATCTTCCTGCCGCTGAACCTGATCACCGGCATCTTCGGCATGAATTTCGAATGGATGCCGTTGATCAAGAACGCCAACGGCTTCTGGGATGCCGCCCTGCTGATGCTGGCCGTGGCGCTGGGGCTTTGGTTCCTGTTCAGGCGCAAGCGCTACCTGAGCAGCAGCCGGTAGGTCGACCTCAGCGCAGGCGGCGGCGCGCCACCGTCAGGATGACGCCCAGGCCGCCGAGCAGCAATGCGGCCGTCTCGGGCTCGGGCACGGCGGTCACCGTTGCAAGAACGCTGGAACTGCCACGCAGGCAGGCCGAACCGCCGGGGCACTCGGACGGATACAGCGGCGCCAGGGCGGAGAAGGAAGAACCGAGCTGCGCATCGGCCGCACCGCCACCGAACAGGGCCGCCACGCCATTGCTGTTGAAGTAGGCGTTGGCCGCGCCGCCGGCCGCCGTGTCCACATCCAGCAGGCCCGTGCTGAAGCCGGTCGGGCTGGCCGTGCCGATGCCCAGGCCGGTGGCGATAAAGGTGTTGCCTGCGGCGTCGACGGCATGGCCCATGAGGGACAGGAAGAGCGTGCCATTGGACGCTTCGGCCAGGTCACCCGCCGAACCTCCGGCGTTGCCGGTCGTGAAGTCGTTGTTGGCGCCAAAGCCGGCATAGACCTTGAGCCAGCCACCGCTGAAGCGCACTTCGCTGGCGCTGATCGACGAGACCGCGTAGCCGCCGAAGACGTACGTCAGCTCGCAGCCCGAGCACAGGCCGGAGACCGCCGCAGAGTTGATGGAATCGATCTTGCCGTAGCCGCTCAGCGTGTCGCCGACGGCCAGTGGCACGTTCTGGTAGGTCTGGGTGACCGCGAAGATCTGGCCCAGCGGGATGTCGACGCCGGCAATCGACACGGCGCCCGCGCTTCCTGCGCAAATCAGCGCGGCGGCGGTCGCAAGGGCGCGGATCGACTTCAGCATGGGAGCCTCCGATGACAGGCGAAGTACAAAAATACTCGCCACCGCCGCCGGTTTCCACAGCGAAATACCCCTAGACGGGGTTGCAGCCTCAGCCGCGTCGGTAGGGGTCGGAGAAGCCCAGGCCGATCAGGATTTCCGCCTCGCGCGCTTCCATCGCCTCGGCCTCGTCGTCGGCCTCGTGGTCATAGCCCTGGGCATGCAGGGTGCCGTGCACGAGCATGTGGGCGTAGTGGTCGAGCAGCGGGACGCCCATCTCGGCCGCCTCACGTTCGACGACCTCGGCGCAGATGACCAGGTCGGCGCCGACGACGGGCTCGTGAGCGTAGTCGAAGGTCAGCACATTGGTGGCGTAGTCCTTGCCACGGTACTCGCGGTTCAGTGCCTGCCCTTCCTCGGCGTCGACGATGCGCACGGCGATCTCGCCCGGCAGCTCCAGCGCCGCGCGGATGAATCGCTGCACCTTGTGGCGCGGCAGCAGCGCGCGGTGGCGCGGGTCGGCAAATTGCAGGGACAGGCTCAGCTCTGGTTTCATAGGTCGCGTGCTTCGCGCTTGGCGCGCGCTTCGTAGGCCTCGACGATGCGCGCCACCAGCGGGTGGCGAACGACGTCGGCGCTTGTGAAGCGCGTCATCGCAATGCCCTTGACCCGGGCCAGCACATGCTCGGCGTCGATGAGGCCGGACTGCGTGCCCCGCGGCAGATCGATCTGGCTGGTGTCGCCGGTGACGACGCAGCGGCTGCCGAAGCCGATGCGGGTCAGGAACATCTTCATCTGCTCGGGCGTCGTGTTCTGCGCCTCGTCGAGGATGACGAAGGCGTGGTTGAGCGTGCGCCCGCGCATGAAGGCCAGCGGCGCGACCTCGAGCTGGCCCTTCTCGAAGGCCTTGGTCACCCGATCGAAGCCCAGCAGGTCGTAGAGGGCGTCGTACAGGGGGCGCAGATAGGGGTCGACCTTTTGCGTCAGGTCGCCGGGCAGGAAGCCCAGGCGCTCCCCGGCCTCGACGGCGGGCCGGGTCAGGATGATCCGCTGCACCGTCGAGCGCTCCAACGCGTCCACCGCACACGCCACGGCCAGGAAAGTCTTGCCGGTGCCCGCCGGGCCGAGGCCGAAAGTGATGTCGTGCGACAGGATCTGCTGCAGGTACTGGTGCTGGCGCGGTGTGCGGGCCGACAGGTCGGCGCGGCGGGTACGCAGCACCAGCGCATCGCCGTCGCCCGGGCTGGCGGCCGAAACAGGATCTGGCGCCTTGGCCTCGACGAGGGCCAATTGCAGCGTTTCGGCTGACAGCGGCCGCCTGGCACGCTCGTAAAGTCCTTCGAGCAGGGTCCTGGCGCGCTCGGCAGCTGTCTTGGGCCCGTCGACGCGGAACTCGGCGTCGCGGCGCGAGATCTTCACGCCGATGGCCGCCTCGATCTCACGCAGGTGGGTGTCCAAGCTGCCACAGACGCGGGCCAGGCGCGTGTTGTCGACCGGTTCAAGGGTGAAGCGCAGGATCACGATGGGGCTGAAAGGAAGTGGACGGGGATTGTCGCCGGCTCCGTGCAAAGAGGCTGGCCGCTGGTGCATTCCCGGCCTGCGCAGAACAGGCGCTCACGCACAATGCCGCTCCATGACGTCACCGATTGCGCCGAGGGCCTCCAGGGCTCGGCGCCTGCCTCTTTTTTTGCTGCTTTCAGCCGCCCTGCTCTGCCCGGCCGTAGCGCAGGCTCAAGGCTTCGCCGGGCCGGACTGGACGGCCACCTTGCGCGGCTGGCTTGCTGCCATGCTGGCCCTGATGGCGACCGTCATCGGCCTCGTCTCCAGCCTGCACCACCGCGAACGGCCGGCGAGTTTTCTCATCGGCATGATGCTGAGCTGGGTCGTGCTGCGCGCCGCCGCCGCCGCCAGCGCCGCGGGCTTGCGGCCGCTGCTGCTGACCCTGCTCGTGCTGTGCGGCGTGCAATACCTGCTGCGGCAGATGAACTGGAAACGCAGCTGGATCGACCATGCGCTGTTGATCCAATGCCTCGTTGTGCCGGCCAGCCTGCTGCTCGCGGGTGGCCAGGTCGGCATCCTCGGCTCGGTCTGGCAGGCGGTGTTGAGCCTGGAGCTGGTGGCCGCCATGGGTTGGGCGCTGTGGCTGCGCCGCGAGCGCCTGAAGACGAGCGCCGACGAGGCCCTGTCGCGGGAGTTCGTGCTGATGGCCGCCCTGCTGTTGCCGACCATGGCTGCCCTGGTCGCCGAGCGGTTGCTGGCCGCTGCCAGTGAACCGCTGTGGTCATCCGCCGCGCCCTGGCTGAACCTGATGCTGCCGGTGCTGATGCTGGGCCTGGGACTGCAACTGGTGAACAGCGTCGCCCATGCGCGACTGGACGCCGAGAAGCGCATCGCAGCCATCGAGCAGCGCATGTCCGAGCGCATCGCCGAGGTCGAGCGCAGCCACGCCCAGCTCGCCGAGCAAAAGCTCGAGCAGGTCACCGAGCGCGAACGCAAGCGCATTGCCGCCGATCTGCACGACGATCTCGGCGCCAAGCTGCTGACCATCGTGCACACCAGCGAGTCCGACCGTATCTCCACGCTGGCGCGCGAGGCACTGGAGGAGATGCGCCTGTCGGTGCGCGGCCTGACCGGCAAGCCGGTGCATCTCATCGACGCCCTGGGCGACTGGCGCGCGGAGGTCGTTTCACGCCTGGGCCAGGCCAATATCCTGGCCGAATGGAAGTCGCCGGCCGAGGACATCGAGCACACCTTCCAGGCCCGCTCCTACGTGCAGACGACGCGCATCCTGCGCGAGTCGGTGTCCAACATCATCAAACACAGCGGCGCCACCCATGCGACGATTTCCAGCGCGGTACAGGACGGCGATTTCATCCTGACCATCCAGGACAACGGCCAGGGCATTCCGTCCGAACTGGACGGAAGGTTGGACAGAGGCCACGGCATGGCGAGCATGAAATCACGCGCCAAGCAGATGCATGGCCAATGCCTGGTTGAATCCGGCCCTGGCTGGGGTACTGTCATCCGTCTGACGATTCCGCTCTGAATGCCGAGGCTCCCATGAACCACATCCTGCTGCTCGAAGACATCCCGGAGATCCGCGCCTGGCTCAAGGCGCTGGTCAAGCAGGTGTTCGCCAACGCCCAGATCACCGAGTGCTCGCGGGTGCAGGACGCGCTGGCCCTGGTCAATGGCCAGCGCTTCACGCTCGCCCTGCTGGACCTGGGCCTGCCCGACGGTTCGGGCGTCGAGGTCATCGCGGCGCTGCGCGAGAAGCAGCCCGAAGTGCAGTCGGTCATCGTCACCATCCACGACGACGACGAGCATCTCTTCCCTGCCTTGCAGGCCGGTGCCTTCGGCTATCTGTTGAAGGAACAGTCCCGCGAGCTGCTGGTGGAGCAGCTGCAGCGCATGAGCGGTGGCGAGCCGCCGCTGTCGCCGTCCATCGCGCGCAAGGTCATCGCCTACTTCGCGGCTCAGAAAAAGCCCAGTTCGCAGGCGTTGCTGCACGAGGTGTCGCTGACCGACCGCGAGACCGAGGTGCTGCTGCGCGTGGCCAAGGGCTACACGCTGCCGGAGATCGGCGTGCAGCTGGGCCTGAGCCGCCACACCATTGCCGACTATGTGAAGCAGATCTACCGCAAGCTCAATGTGAGCTCGCGTGCCGAGGCGGCGCTGGAAGCGCAGCGGCTCGGGTTGTTCGGCAGAAACTAATGATTTGGGGATGGACCTGGGTGCGCAGCGCGCAGCTCCGTCCTCAACTGACTGAGCGCAGGCCCAGATAATGGGCCGATGATTGGAAGACTGACTGGCGTCATCGCCGAGAAATCACCGCCGCAGGTCGTCATCGACGTGGCGGGCGTGGGCTACGAGGTGGACGTGCCCATGAGCACCTTCTTCAACCTCGGTGGCCTGGGCGAGCGGGCCGTGCTGCTGACCCACCTGACCGTGCGCGAGGACGCGCACCAGCTGTTCGGCTTCCTCACCCACGAAGAGCGCGCCACCTTCCGCCAGCTCATCAAGATCAGTGGCGTCGGGCCGAAGATGGCCCTGGGCTTGTTGTCGGGCCTGTCGGTTTCAGAACTCGCCCAGGCCGTGTCGCGCCAGGATGCGGGCCGGCTGACCAAGGTGCCAGGCATTGGCAAGAAGACGGCCGAGCGGCTGCTGCTGGAGCTGAAGGGCAAGCTCGGCGCCGACCTGGCTCTGCCCGCCGCCGTCACCAACGACACGCAGGCCGACATCCTGCAAGCACTGGTCGCGCTGGGCTACAGCGAGAAAGACGCCGCCGCCGCGCTGAAGGTGCTGCCCCCTGATGTCGGCGTCAGCGACGGCATCAAGCTGGCGTTGAAGAAGCTGACATGAGCATCCAGACCGACGACTTCGCTCCGGCGCCCCGCGTCGTCAGCGCCGCGCCCGAGTCCAGCCGCGAGGAGGCGATGGAGCGTGCACTGCGGCCCAAGCATCTCGATGACTACGTCGGCCAGGTCAAGGCCCGCGAGCAGTTGGAGATCTTCATCGGCGCAGCCCGCAAGCGCCGCGAGGCGCTGGACCATGTGCTGCTGTTCGGCCCGCCGGGCCTGGGCAAGACGACGCTGTCCCACATCATCGCGGCCGAGCTGGGCGTCAACCTGCGCCAGACCTCCGGGCCGGTGCTCGAGAAGCCCAAGGACCTGGCCGCCATCCTGACCAACCTCGAGAAGAACGACGTCCTCTTCATCGACGAGATCCACCGCCTGAGCCCCGTCGTCGAGGAAATCCTCTACCCGGCGCTGGAGGACTACCAGATCGACATCATGATCGGCGAGGGCCCCGCGGCGCGCTCGATCAAGCTGGACCTGCAGCCGTTCACGCTCGTGGGTGCAACGACGCGCGCCGGCATGCTGACCAACCCGCTGCGCGACCGTTTCGGCATCGTCGCGCGGCTGGAGTTCTACACGCCGGCCGAGTTGCAGCGCATCGTGACGCGGTCCGCCGGCCTGCTGGGCGCGCCCATCGACGCCGATGGTGCACTCGAAATCGCTCGCCGCTCGCGTGGCACACCGCGCATCGCCAACCGCCTGCTGCGCCGTGTTCGCGACTACGCCGAGGTGAAGGCTGACGGCCGCATCGTTGCCGGTATCGCCGACAAGGCGCTGGCCATGCTGGACGTCGATCCTCAGGGCTTCGACCTGATGGACCGCAAGCTGCTGGAGGCCATCGTGCACCGCTTCGATGGCGGTCCGGTCGGTTTGGAGAACGTCGCGGCCGCCATCGGTGAAGAGGCCGGCACCATCGAGGACGTCATCGAGCCCTATCTGATCCAGCAGGGCTTTCTGCAGCGCACGCCCCGCGGCCGCATCGCGACGCTGGCGGCGTACCGGCATCTGGGCCTGACCCCGCCGGGCAAGACCGCGCCCGACTTGTTCGGCGAATAAAAAGCGCCGCATGACGCCAACAAAAAGGCTCTTTGCGCATTGCTTGATGACGCATCAGGCACCGACAGCCAGAGCCAGGAACGGCGCGGGCTGTCGGTGAGTTTGGGCTGACCGGTCCAAGG
>NZ_LMDC01000008.1 GCF_001425705.1 Pelomonas sp. Root1217
CGCCAGTTCCGGCCGGCATCGTCGGACAGCTGGAGGATTCGCTGGCCGGGGCGCCAGTTCCGGCCGGCATCGTCGGACAGCTGGAGGATTCGCTGGCCGGGGAAGTTGCCCCAGGTGTTGGTGATCCCCAGCGCAATGCGCGTGGTCGCGCCGGTGCCGGAGACGGACACGCCGCCGTAGCCGACCGAGTCGTCGCTCCTGAGCAAGGTCCAGTTGCTGCCGTCGAACTTGTACAGACGGGCGGGACCCGCGGAGCCGGGACCGGCGTCCCTGGTGAAGACCACGTAGAACATGCCGTCAGCGGCACGCACCATGTGCGGAATGTGATAGCCGGAGATCGGCACCGTGACCGGGGTCCACGAGGCGCCGCCGTTGGTGGACTTGTACAGGTTGGAAGCCAGACCTGCGGTCTGCACATAGTCCGGCGCGATGGGGGCGTAGATCGTCTGCGTGGCCGTGCCGCTGCCCTTGGTGCCGGTGTCGTAGACGACCGTCTCGACGCCCATGGCCGTGCCGCCGTTGGCGTTGATCTGGTCCTGGGTCATCTTGAGGGTCGACAACGACGTGACCTGCGCCCAGGTGAGGCCCGAGTCGGTGCTCTTCCACAGGCCGGCTGTGCGCGAGCCGTAGAACAGCGTCGACGGCTTGTTGGGGTCGACCATCAGGCGCTCGCCGATGGCCCGGCCGGGGTTGTTGCCGCCGAGCGGGAAAGGCAGGGCGACATAGGTCCACTGGTCACCACGGTTGCTGGAGATGTACAGGCGGCCGTTGCCACCGGACGTGTACATGCCGGCGCCCATGTAGACGCGCTGATCGTTGTTCGGATCGACGGCGATGCTCTCGACGCCGTGGAAACTGGCCTCGCCGCCACCGAAGCCCAGGCCGTCGGTGATGGGCACCCAGGACGACGTGGGCTGGTTCCAGCGGTAGGCGCCACCGATGTCGGTGCGCGCGTACAGCAGGTTGGCGGTGGTCGGGTGGAAGACCAGGCCCGTGACGTAGCCGCCGCCGCCCCACTTCACGCTCGTCCAGGTGGTGCCCTCGGCCGGAGCCGGAGCCGGAGCCGGAGCCGGAGCCGGAGCCGGAGCCGGAGCCGGAGCAGGTGCCGGAGCAGGTGCCGGAGCCGGAGCCGGAGCCGGTGCCGGTGCAGGTGCAGGTGCAGGTGCAGGTGCAGGTGCAGGAGCAGGAGCAGGAGCGGGTGCGGGTGCGTCGCCACCGCCGCCGCCGCCGCCACAGCCGGCCACCAGGGTCGCGGTGACGATGGAGAGAACGGTGAGTGGTTTGCTGTACTTCTTCATGATGGGAAACGAGGTTGGGTTCGTTGAGGGCTTGACATGGCGGCGCTGATCACAGGTTGCGCATTACTTAATGAACGGCTTTCACGACACTTCTCTGGTCGATGGCCGCAGACCGCGCGATCACGCGACCACACCGCCGCTCATCCGACCCGGCGCATTGGCGCCTTCAGCCGCGGGCAATGCGCAACGCGCTGGCGTGGCGGCTGGGCATGCGCTCGGGAACGTCGACCTCCAGCGCCTGGGCGGTCTGGCGGAATTTCAGCGGCCCGCCCCCCAGCAGTTCGACCCGGCGCACCGGGCGCGGATCGTGGGCGTTGCCTTGGCGCAGCGCAGCGATCTTCAGCGTGCCCTTGGGTTCGCCCAGCGTCAGCGCGTACAGCGCATCGCCGCGGGTCGTGAAGCGGATGTCCTGCGCCGTGTAGTCCACGTTCTCCTTGAAGGCGCCGCTGGCGGCCTCGGTCGGGCCTTCGCCGTGGATCTTCCACGGCCGCGTGCCGTGGATGGCTTCGGCGTTGAGCTTCATCCAGGCGGCCATCTCGGTCATCAGCAGGTCTGATTCGGCCGTCAGCGTGCCGTCGGCGCGCTGCACCACGTTGAGCAGCATGTTGCCGTTCTTGCTGACGATGTCGCACAGCATCGTGATCACCTGCGCCGGCGTCTTGTAGCGGTCGTGCTCGGAGTGAAACCAGTCGCCGTTGGAGGTGCAGGTCTGCCATGGCAGCGGGTTGATGCCCGGGAGCACGCCACGCTCGACGTCCTGCACGCCCACCTCGGCGATGTACTCGCCCGACCCCAGCGACTTGTGGTTGTACACGGCCTGCATGTCGCCATGGCGGCGGACCGAGGTGTTGAACAGGTGGGCCACCATGGCGCGCCCCACCTCGCCGAACGGGATGCCGCCGTCGGAGTACAGCAAGTCGGGTTGGTGGCTGTCGATGAGGTCGATGATGCGGCGGTACCAGATCTCGTGGAACTTCGGGTTGTTGGTGTACCAGTCGCCGCCCCGGTTCAGGTACGGCGTGTTATGCGGCTCGTGGTAGAGGTCGAAGTTCTCGGGATTGGCGCCGTCATAGGCCACGCCCAGCTTGGGCCAGAACTGGTCGCACTGGTGGCTGGTCCACCACCAGTTGTGACTGGTCGCCAGGTGCTCGGAGACACCGAAGCGCAGCCCGCGCTTGCGCGCGGCGCGGCCCCATTCGCCGACCACGTCGCGCATCGGCCCCATCTGGGTGGCGTTCCAGCGGTGGTGCTTGGAATTCCATAAGTCGAAGTTGTCGTGGTGCACGCCCATCGAGACGAAGTACTTCGCACCCGCCGCCACGTAGCGGTCCATCAGCGCTTCGGGCTCGAAGCGCTCGGCCTTCCACAGCTTGATGATGTCCTTGTAGCCGAACTCCGACGGGTGGCCGTAGGTCTTCACGTGGTGGTCGTAGTGCGGGTGGCCGGGCACGTACATGAATCGGGCGTACCAGTCGCCGCGGCTGGGCACGGCTTGCGGTCCCCAGTGCGACCAGATGCCCAGCTTGGCCTCGCGGAACCACGCAGGGACCGCCGACTTGCGCAGCGACTCGGCAGCGGCCGTGAACGGGCCGGACGCCAGCGGCGGCGGCTTGTATGGGGCGGGCGCCACTGGCGCGCAGTCTCGCGCCTGTGCAATGCGGGCGGCGCCCAGGCCGGCGGCGGCCAGCAGCGGCGTGGTCAGGAAGCTGCGTTTACTCAGGCTTGACATGGGGTTCTCTCTCGCTTGGCGTTGTCGACGATGGCCTTGACCAGGTCGGGGAACACTGCGCACCGGTCGTACAAGTACGGCGTTCCATTGGCGGCCGTGGTATCGATATAGCTGGTCGCGCTGGCCGCCGGGGACGCAGCTCAGTGGGTGGGCCTGCCAGCCCGACAGGGACGAGTTGCCGCGGCAGGGCAGGCAGTCATTTCTTGCACAGCTCGCTGATGGCGTTCGGGGCGGTGGCGGTGATCACGCCCAGCCGATAGGGCAGCTCGATGTAGTCGTAGTTCTTGCCCTTTTCCATGTCCAGGCCCTGGAAGAGGAACTTCAGCGGCTGGCAGGGGTCGATGCTCAGAGTCTGGTCGATGCCGTCGCGAATCATTTCGCCGTGGGATACGCCTTCGGACCAGATCCGGCCGTTGAACTTGACGTTGTCTGCGCCAGCGAACCTGTTCATCGGGGCGCCGGGAATGGGTTGCCAGGCGCCATCCAGGCGATCCGCCGTCCAGGCGCGGAAATACCGGCCCTTGGGCCCCATCGCCTCGATCAGCGTCAGGTACTTGTTGGTGCCGGTGATCTTGTAGGTGTTGCTGGCCTCGAACATGTCATCGCGTTTTTCCGCCATGACGACGACGGGTTCGGCGAAGCCCTGAGGGAAGCGGTCGATCGTCGTCTCGCCGCGGTAGAAGCTGCCGTTGTCGCCTGTGAAGAAGAGATGGCACTTCTTGTCGTCGCAGATGTTCCAGAAGTCCAGCCAGACCGCATGGCCCTCGGCGTTCTTGACGCTGGCCGGGATGGCCGAATAGAAGGGCTTGGGCGCCGTCCACGAGTGGGGGTCGGCGATGTTGGGGGTGGTCGAATAGAGCGGGTCACCGCCCTGGAAGATCAAATACCAGAGCTTCTGCGGCGCGAAGTAGAAGACCTGGGGTGCCGCGCGATAGCCCGGCCCGATGGGCGATTTCTCGAGCATGAACTGCGGGGCCTTCGGCGCCTCATCCCAGTTCGCGAAGCTCGTGTAGGCCATGCCCCAGCCGTTCTTGCCCGCAGTGGTCATGAAGACGTGATAGCGGCCGTCGTGGAACACGATGGTCGGGTCCTTGACGCCGAAGATGTCCGCCCGGTCGGCCGGCGGCTTGATCAGCGCCTCGCTGGATTTCCATTCAAAGGCGATGGCCTGGGCCGGCGTCCCGCCGACGACGACGGGCTTCGCGTCGGCGGCTGCGCTGCTGCCACCACAGCCGGCCAAGAGGCCCGCCGCGAGCATCGAAGAGACGAGAAGTTGTTTAGTGCACTTGTTCATGAGGGAAAACGGGTTGTGGTTGATGGATGGAATGACAGGCGTGAGCGCGCTGCTCACGGCGTCGGTAGCGGCTCCAGCACCACGGCGGCGCCACCCGCGGCGGCCAGCGACAGGCTCAGCACGTCCTTGCGGGTCACCTTGCGTTCCGTGCGGCGCACTTCGCGCACGACCTCGCCGTCCTGCCAGATCGTGGCGCGCCAGTTGCCGGGCGGCAGGAAGTCCAGCGACACCTTTTCCATGCGCGCCTTGTCGCCCGTCATCGCGCCGATGTACCAGGTCTTGCCCTGGCGGCGCGCCAGCACGATGTCCTGCCCCGGCTCGCCGGCGATGAAACGGGTCTCATCCCAAGCCGTCGGCACGCGCTTGATGAAGTCGAAGCCGGGCTCGCCGCGGTAGGAGGTCGGGTCGTCCGACACCATCTGCAGCGGGCTGTCGTAGACGACGTACATCGCCAGCGCCTGGCCGCGCGTGTTCTGCACCAGTGGCATCTCTGCACGCACCTCGAAGGTGGCCGGTGTCGCGTTGCGGAAGCCGCCGGGTGTGTAGTCCATCGGGCCGACCAGCATGCGCGTGTACGGCAGGGTCACGTTGTGGCTGGGGGTGGTGCGCGTGGTCATCTTGCTCCACTCGGCACCGAGCACGCCCTCCTGCGTGATGTAGTTGGGATAGGTGCGCTGCAGGCCGGCGGGCACGTAGGCGCCGTGCAGGTCCAGCAGCAGCTTGCGCTTGGCGGTGGCGGCGGCAATGCGCTCGTAGAAGTCCACCACCTGCTGGTCGTCACGGTTCATGAAGTCGACCTTGACGCCCTTGATGCCCCAGCGGACGTAGGTGTCCAGCACCTCGTCCATGCGTGCGTCCACATGCGCCCAATGCGCCCACAGCATCAGGCCCACGCCCTTGGCTGCGGCGTAGCGCGCGAGTTCGGGCATGTCGATGCCCTTGGCCGGTCGCGTGATGTCGGTCTCCGGGCTGGCATCGCAGCAGCCGCTCGGGCCGGAGGCCCAGTTCGCGTCGATGAGGTAGTAGGGGAAACCGGACTCGGCGGCGAAGTCGATGAAGCGCTTGTAGGCGCCCATGTCGGGCTTCATGCCCACCAGTGGGCCGGACCACCAATCCCATGCCGCCTTGCCGGGCTTGACCCAGCTGAAGTCACCTTGCGGCGCCGGATTGAGGTTGCCGACGAGGTGCGACTCGATCAGCTTGCCGGCCTGGTCGGCCAGCATGACGGCACGCCAGGCGGTCGTCAGCCCGGCCGGCGAGACGAAGGCCGGGCCGGCGCGTCCCGGCACGCCGGACAGTTGGAGGCGCAGCGCCTCACCCTCGCGCCGCAGCGAGGCACCGGTGTAGCCCTTCAGGTTGGCCTGCGTGATGGCGTAGTGGGTGCGGCCCGACGGCGTGGCGCAGACTACCGGCACGTCGTAGGCGGCGTCGGCCTTGAATTGCGAGACCTTCAGGCGCTCGAACGCCTGCTCGTGCGAACCGTCGGTGGGCGTAACCAGGCAGGTCGGGTCGCCCGCCGGCACGAAGGCCGTGCGCTCGCCGCGCAGCTTCACCGGTCCGGTGTCTTCCAGGCGGTAGCGGAAGGCAACGCCGTCGTCGTAGGCGCGTGCATCGATGAAGAGGCGGCGGCCGGAGCCTGCCTCGCGGAAGGTGAGCGTGGCGCCGCGGTAGTGGTCGCGGGCCGTGGCCGCCTTCGTAGCGACGAGAGGAATGACGCGGTCCTCCGCGACGTCCTGGCGCGACTCCAGCGTCAACGCGCCGAGGGCTTGGCCGTCCAGATCAAGCCCCAGCGGTGAGGGAGCGATGACGGCTTCGCCATGGCGGCTGACGCTGAACTGGCCGCCGTTGTCGGCGATGCGCAGCGCGACGTGGCCATCGGGCGAGGTGATGACGGCGTCGGCCGCGTAGGCGCCCGATGCGGCCAGGGCGAGCGCGGCGATGGCGAGGTGGGTGGTGGTCTTCATGGATGTGTGAGCAGAGTTGGGGCTGGAGAGCGGTTAGCCCAGGCGTATTTCGACGGCGTGCCCGGTGTAGACCACCTCGCGCAGCGGGTTGGATTGCAGCGTCGGCACGCCGTCGCCGAGGCGGTGGATGCGCAAGCGCTTGGTCGTGCGCATGCCCGCGAAGCGCCCGTTGCGCGCCGCCAGGCGCAGCACGCCGCGCTTGTCGTCCCAGGTCATGCGGATCACGCTGAACCCGCCCTTCTCGTAGGCATAGTCCAGGCCGCTGTCCTCGTAGAGGTCGAAAGCGCCGTTGGCGCCAGGCACGACGTAGAGGTCGAGCACCTCACCGGTGGCCTCGGCGGTGGACTGCAGCACCGGCCCGAGCGGCAGGATGCTGCCCGCGCGCAGGTGCAGCGGCATGCGCTCCAGCGGCGACGCCACGTCATGCGTGCGGCCGCCCGCGCGCCGTTCTCCCGTCCAGAAATCGACCCAGCCGCCCGCAGACTGCGGCAGGTACACGGGCCAGCTCGACACGTCAGGCGCCAGCACTGGCGCCACGTGCAGGGCGCGGCCGAACATGTAGCTGTGCGCCTGGTCCAGGGCCTGCTGGTCCTGCGGGAAATCGAACACGAGCGGCCGCATGATCGGTGCGCCCTTTGCATGCACCTCGTGGGCCAGGCTGTAGAGGTAGGGCAGCAGTTGGTAGCGCAGCTCCAGATACTGGCGCGCCACCGCCTCCACCGTGTCGCCATAGCGCCAGAACTCGGTGTTGGTCATGTAGCCGTGCACGCGTTGCAGCGGCAGGAAGGTCGCGTACTGGAACCAGCGGATCAGGCGCTCGTGGTAGGCCTTGTCGGTGTACTGGCCGTCGCCCGGACGGAAGAATCCACCGGCGTCGACCGTCCAGTAGGCATAGCCGGCGGCGGCCATGTTGAGGCCCGCGGGGATCTGCCGCTTGAGCGTGTCCCAGTCGTTGCCGATGTCGCCCGACCAGGTGGCTGCCGCATGCCGTTGCTGCCCGGGGAAGGCCGAGCGCGTCATGATCATCACGCGCCGGTCAGGTGCCGCCTGGCGCTGGCCTTCGTAAACGGTACGCGTGACGTACCACGGGTAGGCCAGGCGCACGCGCTCACCACGGCCTGCGGCCGTACGCCGGCCCACCAGGTCGTCGTTCTCGGGCTCCGTCGCGTCTTGCCACCAGGCGTCGATGCCGAGCTTGAGCAGGCGTTCGCGCTGGTTGTTCCAGTAGAAGGCGGCGGCCTTGGGGTCGAAGAAGTCGATCCAGTCGGTCTGGTCGATGTAGTGACCGCCGGCTGCAGCGGCGCGGCCGAGCCCGGTGTCGCGCCCGATCTTGGCCCACACCGACAGCATGAGCCGCCCGTTCAGGCCGTGTACCTCGCGCATCATCGCGGCAGGATCGGGGTAGTGATCCTCGTCGAAGCGCATCGCGTTCCAGCCGTGGCGGCCCCAGTACTGCCAGTCCTGCACCATCACGTCGACGGGCAGCTTGCGGCGGCGGAACTCGCGCAGCGTGTCGACGATCTCTGCCGACGAACGGAAGCGTTCGCGGCAGTGGATGTAGCCATAGGCCCAGCGCGGCATCATTGGCGTGGCGCCGGAAATCTCGCGGTAGCCCTCGAACACCTCGTCCGCGCTCGGGCCGGCGATGACGATGTAGTCGATGGCATCGGCCACCGGTGAGCGCCACGTTGTGGTCGCGCGCACGGCGCCGAAGCGCAGGGAGGGAGAGTCATCCTTGTCGGCGTGGATGCGCACCTGGTGTTCGCCTGCCGGCAGCTCGACGACAAAGCCGACCGTCGGCGGCAGCCAGTGGTTCGCGATCTCGACGCAGGACTTGCCGTCGATCTCGACCGAGTGGCGCGAACCCATCGCGCGGCCGACGTCGAGGAGGAAGGCGAAGCGGCCGGCCGTTTCCGTGCGGAACGTGCCTTCAAAGCGCGTCAGGTTTCGCACGACCTGCGCATTGCCCGTGGTCGTCGTCACATCGACGACTTCGGCCTTGTTCTCGGCTTTGATGCGACCCAGCGCCACCTGCTGCTCGGGCATGTTCAGCTCGGCCATGCCGTTGTTGTGCCAGAGCAGGCCGTAGCCGCGGCTGGACAGCATGAACGGCAGGCTGATCTGCGTGTTCACCTGCGTCAGGCGGCGCGGGTGGCCGCGCAGGTCCATGGCGCCGTCCTGGAAGCAGCCGGTGCCGTAGAGCCGTTCGTCGGCGGGTGACTCGAACACCTGCTCGGCGATGAACACAGGCTCGTCGCCCAGCCGCGACGGCGTCAGCCGCCGGGTGCCGGGCGCTTCAGCGAGCAGCAAGGCGCCGTTACGGTCGAAGAAGCGCAGCGCCCCGGTGCCGTTGTCCACCTCGCAGCGGATGGCCGGCAGTTCCAGGCGGGTCGCATCAGCGCCCGGCGTCTGCTTCATCAGGAGCTTGGCACGGCCGGGCAGCAGCGCGAGGCTTGGTGGTGGCGCCGGCGTTGAGGCCTGCGTTGAGGCCTGCGAAGGAAGGAAGCGCACTCGCAGCGCCCGGTCGCAGAGCGCGCTGATCCGCAGCGTGCCCTGGGGCGTCGTCAGCACCCATTCCGGGGCTGGCGACGGGTGCGCGCGGCGGGCCTCGGCGTTCCCCGGCGCCAGGTTGCCGGCGGCGGCGTTCGCCACGCCGGACAAGGAGGCCGTCGCGGCCGTTGCCGCCGCAGCGCCCAGTGGGGTGGCGGCAGCAGCGAGGGCGGCCCGCAACGCCTCGCGCCGGGAGAGGGTGTGCTTGGTGTATTTCATGTCATCGCTCTGGTTTTGATGGGCAAGACGGTGGGGTAGGGCGCGTTGAACATGGTCTTGCATGTCTACAAGGTCAGCGCATCCACACGCTCCGGGATCTCGCGGTCCGGCATGCCGCGCACGTCCCTGGCCGAGAAATCGCTGACGCCGCGCAGCACGAACAGCGCCGCCCCGCCGTGCCCGCGCCGCAGATTGACGGCATGGAAGCTGGCATCGCTGACATCGTCCAGCACGACCGCGGTTCGCCCCTCCGGCTTCACGTAGCCGACCTTGACGTGATGAGCCTCGATGGCCTTCACATGGCGCATGTAAAACGCATACGCCGGCGCCTTGCCGAACATGCCGGGCTCCGGATATCCGTTTGCGTTTTCGGGCGGAACCACCTTGCTCCAGGCCGCATCGCCGCCGCCTTGCGTTTCTATCTGCACATTGCTGATGCGAATATCCTCGATCAGGTGCCCTTCCAGCCCGGCAATGGTGCTTGCGTGATTGACGTGCGCACCGGACACCACAACATTGCTGATATTGATGCGCTTGATCGTGCCCACCGGCGGCTTGTTCGGTCCGCGCAGGCGCGCGCCCAAGCGTATGAAGATCGGATCGTTCACCACGTTGCGCATGGTGATGTTGGAGATCGTCAGGTCCTCGATGTGCGAACCGTCCACGCTCTCGATCGCCAGGCCCCGGCACTCGTCGAAAATGCAGTTCGTGATGGTGATGTTCTTGAAGTCGCCATTCGATTCGGTGCCCATCTTGATGCGGCCGTATCGCCCCGACCGGTATTCCGGTGCACTGCGCTTGAAGGTGCCATCAATCAGGCTGCCCTCGTCGAAATTCCCCGACACCAGGCAGTCGGATATCGTGATGTTCTCGCAGTGCTGGATGCGCCCCAGGCCGTAGCTGGCCTTGAGGCAGATCGCATCGTCCCAGGGCGTGTTCAGGCTGCAATTCGTGACGCGCACGTTGCTGCAGGCGTCGATATCCATGCCGTCGCGGTTGGTGTCGATGATCAAGTGATCGATCAGCAGATTGCTGCAGCCGGTCGCCAATATGCCGAAGTGGCCGCCATGCAGGATCGAGAAATCACGCAAGGTCACGTTGCGGCACTCGCGCAGCGCAATCGCCTTGTCGGCTTCGCCGGGCTGATCCGGTTTGTCGGTGTAGTAGCCCGTGTACTTGTCGTGGCCGCTGATCAAGCCTTTGCCGTGAATCAAGCCGCCGCCGACGATGGCCACGTTATTCAGGCCAATGCCCCAGATCAGGCTGTTTTGCCAGTGGCTGTGGCCGTAGTCCTGATAGTTGCCACCGGCCTCGTTCGGCTCGGGCAGGTCGTAGCGCGCCACGCTCGCGTCAACCGCTTCGATCACCGCGCCCGCTTCCAGGTAGAGCGTGATATTGCTCTTGAGCCTTATCGACGCGGACAGGTAGCGCCCCGGCGGGAAATAGACAGTACCGCCGCCCGCTGTCGCTGCGGCAGCAATGGCCGCATTGATCGCTGGCGAGTCGAGCGTGCGGCCATCGCCCTTGGCGCCGAAGCGCTTGACGTCGAACAGCGAGCTCGTGGGTATGGGCGGCGCCGCCAGCGAGCAAGCCGGCAGCGCGGCAACGAGCGCAATCGCCCGTGCCAGGAAATGTCTGCGGATAGGTAGCGTCATGCGAGTCCTCCGCCCGAAATCTTCAACGCCACGGCCGGCGAACCAGCCAGGCCTTCAGGCAGCCGCACCTCCAGCCCTTGCGGCGTGCGCTTGAACGGCAGGCTGTCGGTGGAGCCCACGGCTTCGACGCGCTCGATCGCGCCGGGAGCAAGCGCCGAGTCTTGCGCCAGCGCGGCGATGCGCATGACGCCGTTCTCCGGCCACGCCAGCCCGATGGCGTAGAGCGCGCCGGCCTTCGTCGTGAAACGGATGTCCTGGGTGGTGAAGCCCTTGAGTTGGCCTTCGCTGAACATCCCACCACCGACCTTCGTCGGCCCTTCGCCGAAGGTGCGCCACGGCCGCGTGCCATGGATGGCCTCGCCGTTGCGGTCCATCCAGGCGGCGATGTCTTCCAGGACCTTGCGCTCGTCGGCATCGATGGTGCCGTCGCCGCGCAGCGGGATGGACAGCAGCAGGTTGCCGTTCTTGGAGACGATGTCCGCCAGGCGGTGGATGACGCTGGCGGCCGACTTGTAGCCGTGAGCGTCGAAGATGCCGCGGTTGTAGTGCCAGTCGCCGATGCAGGTGCAGGTCTGCCAGGGCAGCGGCTCGATGCCGGCGCGCTGGCCGCGCTCGAGGTCCTCCACCACGCCGCCACGCATTACGGGTGAGAGCTCCTTGGCGTTGATGACTGCCTCTACCTTGCCGTGCCAGGCCATGCTGGCGTTGTAGTAGTGCGCCGCGATGTCCAGGCCGGCCTGGCCGAGCGGCAGGTGAGCGTTGTCGAAGTAGACGAGGTCGGGCTTGTAGCTGTCGATCAGGTCGCGGCAGCGCAGGAACCACTGGCGAATGAACGCCGGGTTGTTCGGTGGCTCCACGTCTTTCCAGGTGTAGTAACTGCGCTTATGCCATTCGGTGACGGCGGCCACGGTGCTGATGCCGTCGGGCATCACTCTGTTGGGCCCCGTGTAGAGGTCCTGCGGGTCCAGGCCTTCCCACCATGTGCCCTTGCCGTCGGCCTGGGTCAGGTTGAAGGCGTCGTAGCGCTGGCCGGCCAGCGGGCCTTCGGGGTCGTAGCCATAGGCAGGCGCCAACCAGTGCCAGGCACGCGACGAGTGGTTGCTGACGCCGAACCGCAGCCCCTTGGCGCGGGCCAGCTTGGCCCAGGTGCCGACGATGTCCTTCTTGGGACCGACGCGCACCGAGTTCCAGGGGTGGAACTTGGAGTCGTAGGCGTCGAAGTTGTCGTGGTGGTTGGCGAGCGAGACGAAGTACTTCGCACCCGCCTTCACGTACAGGTCCATCAGCGCTTCGGGGTTCCAGTTCTCCCCCTTCCAGCGGTTCTGCATCTCCATGAAGCCGACCTTCGTCGGGTGGCCGTAGGTCTTGACGTGGTGGTCGTATTGCCAGTTGCCCTGCATGTACATATTGCGGGCATACCAGTCGCCCCTCTCGGGCACGCATTGCGCGCTCCAATGCGCCCAGATGCCGAACTTGGCATCGCGGAACCAGTCGGGTGTGCGGTAGCCGTCGACGAGGGAATCCCAGGTCGGCTTGAACGGGGCGGGGGCGGCTTGCGCGGTGGGCAGCCCGGCGCCGCCCATCGTGGCAGCGGTGGCTTGCAGCAGCGAGCGGCGGGAAAGTTTCTGCGTCATGGCTCGCTGTTAGTGAAAAGGGCGGCCGCTCATGCGAGGCCAGTGCCGCGCACCTTCAGCGCGATCGCGGGCGTGCCGGCCAGCCCTTCGGGCAGCCGCACCTCCAGCCCTTGCGGGGTGCGCTTGAAGGGCAGGCTGTCGGTGGAGCCCACGGCCTCGACGCGCTCGATCACGCCGGGCGCCAGCCCCGAGTCCTGCGCCAGCGATGCGATGCGCATGACGCCGCTCTTGGGCCAGGCCAGCCCGATGGCATAGAGCGCCCCGGCCTTGGTGGTGAAGCGGATGTCCTGGTCGGTGAAGTCCTTGACCTGGTTTTCGCTGAACATGCCGCCGCCGATCTGCGTCGGCCCCTCGCCGAAGCTGCGCCACGGGCGTGTGCCATGGATGGCCTCGCCGTTGCGGCCCATCCATTCGGCGAGCCCGTCCAGGACCTTGCGCTCGTCGGTGTCGATCGTGCCGTCGCCGCGCAGCGGTATGGACAGCAGCAGGTTGCCGTTCTTGGAGACGATGTCCACCAGGCGGTGGATGACGCTGGCCGCCGACTTGTAGTGATGGCCCTCGAAGACACCGCGGTTGTAGTGCCAGTCGCCAATGCAGGTGTCGGTCTGCCAGGGCAGCGGCTCGATGCCGGCGCGCTGGCCGCGCTCGACGTCCTCGACGATGCCCGCTCGCCATTCATGCGGGATCTCCTTGGCGTTGAGGACGGCCTCCAGCTTGCCGCCGTGCCAGGCCATGCTGGCGTTGTAGTAGTGCGCCGCGATGTCCAGGCCGGCCTGGCCGAGCGGCAGGCGGGAGTTGTCGAAATAGACGAGGTCGGGCCGGTAGCTGTCGATCAGGTCGCGGCAGCGCAGGAACCATTGGCGCGTGAACGCGGGGTTCTGTGCCGGCGGGTTCTCGTCCCAGACGCGGTCGTGCTTCTCATGCCAGTCGTGGGCGGCCTGCGTGGTCTTGATGCCGTCGGGCATCACCATGTTGCGGCCCGTGTAGAGGTCCTGCGGGTCCAGTCCTTCCCACCACTTGCCCTTGCCGTCGGCCTTGGTCAGGGTGAAGGCGTCGTAGCGCTGGCCGGCCAGCGGGCCTTCCGCGTCGTAGCCATAGGCCGGCTGCAACCAGTGCCAGGCGTGCGCCGAGTGGTTGCTGACGCCGAAGCGCATGCCCCTGGCGCGGGCGGCCTTGGCCCACGTGCCGACGATGTCCTTCTTGGGACCGACGCGCACCGAGTTCCAGGCGTGATATTTGGAGTCGTAGGCGTCGAAGTTGTCGTGGTGGTTGGCGAGCGAGACGAAGTATTTGGCGCCGGCCTTGGCGTACAGGTCCATCAGCGCTTCGGGATCCCAGTTCTCCGCCTTCCAGCGGTTGTTCATCTCCATGAAACCGACCTTGGTCGGATGGCCGTAGGTCTTGACGTGGTGCTCGTACTGCCCGCTGCCCTGGATGTACATGTGGCGGGCATACCAGTCGCCCGCCTCGGGCACGCACTGCGCGGTCCAGTGCGCCCAGATGCCGAACTTGGCATCGCGGAACCAGTCGGGCGTGCGGTAGCCGCCGACGAGGGAATCCCATGTGGGCTTGAAGGGAGAGGGCGCTGCGTGGGCGGCAGGCAGGCCGGCGGCGCCCATGACGGCGGCGGAGGATTGCAGCAATGCGCGGCGGGAAAATTTTTGATTCATGGTGCTCAGGGTTTGAGTGAGAGGGGAGCGTCGGCCGGCATGCCGTAGACGATGCCGCGGCCCACAGTGCTCATGTAGACCAGGCCTTCGACGTTCATGTCACCCATGACGAACTCGCCGTTGCCGGGGCCGCCGAACTGATGCGCGTCGTCGTTGATGCGCTGCCAGTTGGCGCCGGCATCGATGGAGCGGTACACCCCCAGCGGCTTGCCCCGGGGCGAGCCCCAGATGAAGACGGTAGGGAAGGGCGCGTTGGCCATGGCCTTGCCGAAGCCCACGGCGCCGCAGTGGGCGATGTTGGAGAAGGTCGTGAACGTTCGGCCGGAGTCGGTGGAGCGCGCCAGCCCGCCGGCCTTGAGCGCCACCCAGACATCACCTTCGCGCCCCGGCGCCACGCGCACCAGCGTTGAGCCGTTTGCGGCCAGTTGGGCCGTGGCGGCGAAGCTGGCGCCGCCGTCAGTGCTGACGCGCACGGTGCCGCGGTCGTAGGCGTAGAACTTGGCGGGGTTCACCGGGTCGCCCACCGGCCGCATCGGCGCGCCTTCCAGGCCGCGCACGGCGGTCCAGACGGGCTTGGCCTCGGTGAAGTTGGCGGCGCGGACAGTGCGGTTGCTGCCGTCTGCCTGGCGGAAGCTGTGCAGCAGCGCAGCGCCATCGGCCGACAGCGCCAGCGTGCCGTAGTCGCCCTGCATGCCGGCCACTTCGGTCCAGGTGGCAGCGGTGTCGGCGGAGCGGTACATCTTCTTGCCGCCCACGCGCACGACGACCGCCGTGTTGCTGCCCGCGACGGCGAGGCCGGTGGTCGAGCCCAGGCGGGGTTCGTGGATGGGCGCAAAGGCGTCCAGCTTCTGGTGGCGGAAGCCGTCGTAGTCGGCGATCACCGATAGCAGCGGGCCGCCCGGCACGCTGACGGCCACGTTGGGCACGGTTTCATCCAGGCCCTTGACGGTGAAGGTCCACGTGGCCGGCGTGGCGTCGATGTCGGCCGTGCGGAACACACCGTTGCCGGAGGTGACCCAGACGGCGCGGGTGTCGAAGGGGTCGAATTCGATGGAGCCCGTCCAGTGGATGGCATAGGCCGAGATCCAGCTGACGCCGCTGGTGTCCATGGCGAAGCCTCGTTCCACCACGTCGGTCCAGTTGCTGCCACCGTCGTTGGTGACGTAGAAGCGGTCGCCAGCGTTCTTGCCACCTTGCGGCATCCAGGTGTTGATGGTCGAGATGACCAGCCGCTTCGCATTGCGCGGGTCGACCGACACGCCCGAGAACGCCCGGTTGATGCCCTTGGGTGTGACGTTGGTCCAGCCGCCGCTGGCGACCTTGTATTTCCAGACCTGGCCGGCCGTCAGCGGCTCCGGCGGGTCGAGCTTCTTCCAGTCGCCATGCGGGCCTGAGCCGTCGCCATAGGTGATGTAGAGATGGCCGTCCCCGGCGAGCGTCGCGCGCTGTGGGATGTAGGCCGACGGCGCCTCGGCCACCGGCTTGAAGCTGGCGCCGGCGTCGTCGCTGCGGTAGAGGTTGGGGCCGACCGAGCCGAAGCGCGACACGCCCACAAAGATCCGCTGCGCCACGCCGCCCGCCACGCTGGTCGGGTCCAGCAGCACGAAGCTGATGCCGGTCTCATTGGGCGTGGTGGTCACGGGCAAGGCGTCGACCCGCTTGAAGCTGGCGCCGGCGTCAAGGCTCTTGAACAGGCCGTTGGCGCGCGAGCCGACGTAGAGCACCTTGCCGTCACCCGGGTCGACCTGCATCTTTTCGCCGTTGCTGCGGCCCAGGCCGTTGCCGTTGGCGCGGAAGAGGTGGCTCACGTCGGTGATGCGGCTGAAGGTGGCGCCGCGGTCGGTGGAGCGCAGCACCGCAGTCTTGCCGCCGCTGAAGTAGGG
Organism: Pelomonas sp. Root1217; assembly: GCF_001425705.1. Taxonomy (GTDB): domain Bacteria; phylum Pseudomonadota; class Gammaproteobacteria; order Burkholderiales; family Burkholderiaceae_C; genus Pelomonas. Next base: position 15,897 of record NZ_LMDC01000008.1, read on the forward strand.
CACCCCGGCCAGCAGGTAGAGGACCGCGCTGTCCTTGGGGTCGAGCGCCAGGGCGTCCACGCTGAGCAGGCCAACGTCGGCCTCGGACACGCCGTCGAGTAGCGAGGTCCAGTGTGCCTTGGCGGCGTCCCAGCGGTAGGCGCCGCCGACGTCGGTGCGGGCGTAGATGAGGCCGCGCTCGGTCTGGCTAGGCACGATGGCCGCGACATAGCCGCCACCGCCGATGGCCAGGCTGTCCCAGCGATAAGGCTGGGCCTGGGTCAATGGGGCCAGCAGCGTCAGCGTGGTGGCAAACAGCAGGCGCCAGAGGGTCATGGTGGGTATCAACTTCATTCGGTCAGCGCGGCGCGCGTTGCCTTGCGGCGGGAAAGCAGGCCGGTGCGCGCAAGGCACGACCCGGCCATCGGTGTCAGCGCCGGGGCGCCGTCGGATCACTTGGCGCTGTCGACGATGGCCTTGATCAGTTCAGGGAAGTACTGTGCGCCGGTCGAGCGGTTGAACAGGCCGAACTGGTGGTTGGCGTCGTAGCCGTTGTCCCACCACACCGGCACGACGCCGTGCTGGAAGGCCGACTTGGTCACGTACTTGGTCCAGTAGGTGCGGTAAGTGCCGGCCGGGTCGTACTCGGACTTCAGGATGGCGCCGTACTCGCCCATCAGCACCGGCATGCCGGCGTCGACGAAGCGGGACTTCATCTTCTGGAACTGTGCGTCGACGTACGCCTCGTTGGCCCAGGTCTCGGTCACGGCCGGGTTGGTCGCGATCGCACCCCACTGCCAGATCGTGCTCTTGTCGTTGAGCGCGAAGTTGAACGGGTCGTAGAAATGCACCTCCAGGAACATCCGGTTCGTCGCCAAGTCCGCCGGCTTGATGAAGCCGTTGTAGGTCGAGTCGATGTTGGTGTTGAAGCCCTGCACGACGAGATGGCGCTTGGCGTTGTTGCCGCCCGTGGCCCGCACCGCGTCGACAAAGACCTGGTTGAACCCGTTCTGGACGTTCTGGTACTCGGCCGTCGGTGGGCCGTAGTCGCCAGCCACCATCACCTCGTTGGTGCCGGCGAACAGCAGGTAGTCGTCGTGGTTCTTGAAGTTGTTGGCGATCTGCGTCCACAGCTTGGCCAGGCGCGCATTGGCACTGGCCTGGTAGGCGTAGGTTGGGATCAGCCAGCTGCCTTCGTGGTGGGTGTTCAGCACGACGTAGAGGCCGGCGTTGCGGGCGTAGCCGACCACCTCGGTGACACGCGCCATGAACGTCGGGCTGATGTTGCCGTTGGCGTCGGCGTACTGGTTCCAGCTCGCAGGGATGCGCACGGTCTTGAAGCCGGCCGCCTTCACCGCGTTGAGCAGTTGCTGGTTGATCAGCGGGTTGCCCCAGTTGGTCTCGCTGCCGCCGGCGTCCAGCGAGTTACCAAGGTTCCATGCGGGCGACATCTGCTGCGACAGCTGGACGCTCGTCAGGTCGCGCATGCCGCTGCTGTCCGTGGACGGGGGTGGGCTGGTCGTTCCGCCACCACCACCACTGCCGCCGCCACCGCCACCGCCACAGGCGACGATGCAGAAGGCCAGCACCAACGAGGCGAAGGCCGAAGGGGCGAGGCGAGGCGGTTTCATCTTGGTGTTACTGCTTGGTGCTGCGTGGCACAGCCCGCCCTGCTTGCGGCGGGGCAGGCTGCGTTGATGGAGCGAGGGGAGGCACGGCAGACGGTGCTCGGTGCCACCGTCCTGATGCCGCTACCTCACTTCGCGTTGTCGACGATGGCCTTGATCAGGTCCGGGAAGTACTGCGCGCCGGTGTAGCGGTTGAACAGCCCGAACTGGTGGTTGGCGTCATAGCCGTTGTCCCACCACACCGGCACGATGCCGTGCTGGAAGGCGGACTTGGTCACGTACTTGGTCCAGGCGGTGCGGTAGGTGCCGGCCGGGTCGTACTCGGACTTCAGGATCGCGCCATATTCACCCATCAGCACGGGCAAGCCGGCGTCGACGAAGCGGGACTTCATTTTCTGGAACTGGGCGTCGACGTAGGCCTCGTTGGCCCAGGTCTCGGTCACGGCCGGATTGGTCGCGGTCGCGCCCCACTGCCAGATGTTGCTGCTGCCGTCGAGGGCGAAGTGGTACGGATCGTAGTAGTGCACTTCCAGGAACATCCGGTTGGTCGCGGAGTCGTTGGGTTTGATGAAGCCGTTGTAGGTCGAGTCGATGTTGGTGTTGAAACCCTGCACGACGAGATGGCGCTTGGCGTTGTTGCCGCCCGTGGCCCGCACCGCGTCGACGAAGACCTGGTTGAAGCCGTTCTGGACGGCCTGGTACTCGGCCGTCGGTGGGCCGTAGTCGCCGGACACCATCACCTCGTTGGTGCCGGCGAACAGCAGGTAGTCGTCATAGTTCTTGAAGTTGTTGGCGATCTGCGTCCACAGCTTGGCCAGGCGCGCGTTGGCGCTCGCCTGGTAGGCGTAGGTCGGGATCAGCCAGCTGCCTTCGTGGTGCGTATTGAGCACGACGTAGAGGCCGACGTTGCGTGCGTAACCGACGACCTCGGTGACACGCGCCATGAAGGTTGGGCTGATGTTGCCGTTGGCGTCGGCGTACTGGTTCCAGCTGACGGGGATACGCACGGTCTTGAAGCCGGCCGCCTTCACTGCGTTGAGCAATTGCTGGTTGATCAGCGGATTGCCCCAGTTGGTCTCGTTGGGTGAGGCGTCCAGCGAGTTGCCGATGTTCCAGGCGGGCGACATCAGCTGCGACAGCTGGACGCTCGTCAGGTCGCGCATGGAGCCGGGCACGGTGATCACGAAGGCCTGCGTGCTCTTGGCGCCGCAGCTGTTGGTGTAGGTGGCGGTGGCCGTGCAGCTGGCAGCAGGCGTGATGGTCTGCTCGCGTGCCGAGCCTGAGGTGCCGCAGCCGCTCCAGCCCCACGAACCGCCGGTCACCGGCTGCGGGCCGAGGATGGCCGAGTTGCCTGCAGTGATCGAGGCTGAGGCCGTCTGCGTCCAGGACCCGTTGGCGCTGATGTAAGGCGTGATGGCCGTCGGCGTGCAGCTGCTGTTGCGCGTGGCAGTGGCCACGCCAGAGTTGTAGCTGCCGCCGTTGGTCGTGAACTTGACCCAGTACCAATAGGGCGTGCCGTTTGCGGCCGTGGAGTCGGTGTAGCTCCTGGCGCTACTGCCCGGCGCGGCGATGCGGCTGCGGCCGTTGGGGTCGGGGTCGGTGTCGCGGTAGACCTCCAGGCGCGTGACGTTGCCGCTGACGGTCCAGCCCAGCTGTACGTTGTCGGTCGTGCCAGTGGCCGTCAGGCAGACGGTGGTACCGCCGCCGCTGCCACAGCTTTGTGCCTGGGCCAATGGGGCCCCGCTGACCCCCAGGGCCAGCAGCAATGTGGATAACAAGGCTCTCATGGTTCTACCTTTCAAGGTTGAAAGTGCTCGGCCGGTTGTCTCCGCCGGATGCGAGCGTTATGGACGGTCGGCGCCAGGGCTTGGGCATAACCGTCGAACAAGGTGAAGGAGGTGCGGCAAGCCCGGTGCCATGATTTGGACGCCAGCCTGCCGAGCTCTCGGTTCAATTGCTGTAGAGCACGCCGCGGCCCCCGCCGGCGGCGTAGATCCGGCCGTAGGTGTTCCAGTCACCCGCCAACCTGGTTATGCCGCCGAACTGATGGGCATCGTCGTTAAAGCGGGTCCAGGTGCTGCCTGCATTGTTGGAAGCCCACAAACCCCACTGGCCGTTGATCACGCCCACCACGTAGACCGCGGCGGAGTACGTCGCGCCAGGGGCTGCCTTGCCCAGAGTCAAGGCACTGGCACCGTTCACGTCGGGCCAAAAGTCGCTGCCGAAAACAGACGCGAAGTTGTTGAACTTGGTCCAGGTGGCGCCCGAGTCGACCGAGTGGTACACGGTATTGCCGTCAGCCACCCAGATGTCGCCCTCGACGTTCGGGTTGACCGCCATCCCGGTCAGGAAATACGGATTGCCCTTCATATTTGCCGACACCGAACCCTGGCTCAGCGTGAAGTTGTGGCCGCCATCCGTCGAGACGTAGAACTTGCCCGGACCAGCAAACACGGAGCCGCCCGAATCGTAGGCATAGACCTTGTTCGGATTCCTGCGATCCACCGCGAGCCGGTATGAGCGAGGGAAGCCGGACGTCTCCGGCAGCGCGGGGAGATTGGTCGCCGTCCAACTGGCGCCATTGTTGGTGGTGTAGGACGGCACGGTATCGGCCGGCGCCCAGATCGCGTTGTTGCGTGAGGTGACAGCAATGTTCGACGATTCGTGCGTATTGGTCGCGGCGCCGGGAGGCAAGGTGGCAAAGCGTGTCCATGTGGTGCCGCCGTCGCCCGACCAGTACCCGAATCCTTTGTGATCCCCGTGCGTGACGCCGATGAGGGCAATGTATTGCGGATCCGACCAGCTCATGTCGGCGGAATTGCCATTGCTCCAGCCGGTGTTGGGGCCTTTGGTCGGCGTCGTCGCGAGGTCTGTCTGGACCCAGGGGCCGATGTCGCCCGCGCTGCTGATGAACTTGTAGGTCGCACCGGCTGGCGGGGTGATGAGCGCCAGCGTGGCAGTCTCTTCGAGATTGTTCAGCTTGGTGGTCCAGCTCGGTGTCGCCGACGAGGCGTTCATCGTCTCCCAGATGCCGGGACCGTCAAGGTGCAAGATGTGGTCGCGGTTGTTCGGATCGATCTCGATGTCGTCATTCCAGCCCCAGTACCCGGCGCTGTTCTGCTCGTGGGGCATCATGGACTCGATTTCGCGCCAGGTGCTGCCTGCGTTGTCGGACAACTGGGTGATCTTCTGGCCGGTGAAATCGCCCCAGGTAGCGCTCACGGCCAGCGCGATGCGGGTGGTCGGGCCGCTGCCGTAGACGGACACGCCGCCGTAGCCGCCCGTGGTAGTGCTGCTCAGCAAGGTCCAGGCGCCGCCATTGATACCGGTGTACTTGTAGAGGTAGCCGGGACCGTCGCCGCCCGGGCCTGCGTTCTTGTTGAACACCACGTAGTAATTGCCGTCGGCGGCGCGCGCGAAGTGCGGGATGTAATACCCGGCGACGGCGGCCGGCACCGCGACCGGCGTCCATGAATAGCCGTTGTTGCTGGACCTGTAGAAGGTCGAGGTCAGGCCCGCTGCGGTGGCGTAGTCAGGAGCGATCGCGGCCCACATGTTCCAGGTCGGCTGGCCGCCGCCCACGTTCCCGTTGTCGAAGATGATCTGCTCGACGCCGACCATGGCGTTGGTCGTCGTGTAGGAAGACAGGCCCGTGACCTGCGCCCAGGTTTGGCCGGAGTTCGTGCTCTTCCACAGGCCGGCCTTGGTCGAACCGTAGAACATCGTCGACGGATTGGTCGGATCGAGCCTCAGGCGCTCGCCAATCGCCCGACCGGTATCGGCGCCGGCAAGAAACGGCAGCGTGACCCATGTCCAGCTGTCGCCGCGGTTGCTGGAAATGTACAAGCGAGCGTTCTTCTTGCTATCGCCCGCGACCATGTAGACCCGCTGGTCGTTGGTTGGATCGAGGGCGATGCTTTCGACGGTGTGGAAGGCTCCTTCTATCCCCCCCCCGAAACCCGGGCCGTCGGTGATCGGCACCCATTGCGAGGTGGCCTGGTTCCAGCGGTAGGCGCCGCCGACGTCCGTCCGGGCGTACAAGAGGTTCGGGGTCGTCGGGTGATAGATCAGGCCGTCGACATAGCCGCCGCCGCCCCACTTCACGCTGTTCCAGGTGCCCACTTTGATGGAGAACGCCTGCTGGGACTTGGCGCCACAGCTGTTGGTGTAGGTGGCGGTGGCCGTGCAGGCTGCGGCCGGTTGGATGGTCTGCTCGCGCGCTGCACCGGCGGTGCCGCAGCCGCTCCAACTCCACATGCCCCCGGATATCGGCTGCGGGCCGAGGATGGCCGAGGCACCGGTCTTGATGGTGGCCGATGCCGTTTGCGTCCACGTGCCATTGACGTTGATGTAGGGCGTGATGGCGGTCGGCGCGCAGGTTTGCGCCAGCGCCAGCGGGGCTGCGCTCGTGCCAAAGGCAAGCAGCAGCGCGTGTATCAAGGTTCTCATGTTCTACCTTTCAGTGAAGGTGCTCGGCCGGTTGTCTCCGCCGGTCACGAGCGTTATGCAGCGGCAGACCGGCGCCAAGAACTGGACACCGGCCTGCCGAGCCCTTGTTTCAGTTGCTGTAAAGCATTCCGCGGCCGGTGCCGCTGATGTAGATCCGGCCGTAGATGGCTTGGTCGGCCGCCATCACGCCGATGCCGCCGAACTGGTTCGCGTCGTCGTTGAAGCGCGTCCAGGTGGCGCCGCCGTCATCAGAGCGGTGCACGCCCCACACGCCGTTGATCACGCCCACGACGTAGACCGCGGCCGAGTACGGCGCGCCAGCCTTGGCCTTGCCCAGCGCGATGGCGCTTGCACCCTGCACCTGGGGCCAGGGGTTGCCGGTGAAGATCGACGCGAAGTTGCTGAGCTTGGCCCAGCTCGCACCCGAATCGGTCGAGTGGTACACCGCGTTGCCGTCGGTCAGCCAGAGGTCGCCCTCGACGTTGGGGTTGACCGCCAGCGAGGTGCTGCCGAAGTAGTTCGGCGCCAGCCCGGCGTTCACCGAGCCCTGGCTCAGCGTGAACGTGTGGCCGCCATCGGTCGACGTGTAGACCTTGCCCGGCGTGCCCCACCAGTGGCCACCGGAATA
>NZ_LMDC01000009.1 GCF_001425705.1 Pelomonas sp. Root1217
CACGGATGCACCAGGTGCCGCGCATGCGGCAATGACTTGACGCTTCAGGTCTGCATCGTGTCGCCGGCGACTGGTCGGCTTGGCGTCTGACATGGTGTCCACCTAACTTGTGAACTGACCCCAGAAAGTTGGACTCCACGGAGACCCCAACTTGAACAAATACACAGAGCAGCAGAAGCTGAATGCTGTCGAGACCTACCGCTCCGGCGAGTTCGGCCTTAAGAAGACCGCAGAGCTTCACGGCGTCGATGTCGCGTCGCTTCGCAAATGGGTTGCCGGCTACGCGGCGCTCGGCATCGCCGGCATCCAACAGAAACCGCGGCAGACCTACGACCTAAGATTCAAGCTCGACGTCCTTCAGCGGATGAAGGCCGACGGACTGTCGTGCCGACAGGCTGGGGCAATCTTCAACGTCCGCCGCTGCAACAGCATCGCTGAGTGGGAGCGCGCGTACAGCAGGGATGGAATTGCCGGTTTGATGCCCCATCATGCCACCCGCAGAGCCAACAGGGTGCCAGAGGTTCCGGCCGGACCACCGCCCACGGACGCCGCCCAAGAAGGAGCAAGCCGACAAGCTTTGCTCGACGAACTGGAGGCCCTTCGCGCGGAGAACGCATACCTAAAAAAATTGAAGGCCTTGGTTCAATCTCAAGCGGCATCAGCGCCAGGCAGAAGGCGCAAGTCGTGATTGAACTGAGGCCGACGTTCTCCCTTCCTGCGCTGCTCCGTGCTGCGGGCCTGCCGAGAAGCACCTTCTACTATCAGCAGGCTGCGCTTGCGGCCGCGGACAAGTACGGCGCCACCAAGGACCTCATCAGGTCCGTCTTCGACCAACACAAGGGACGGTACGGCTATCGACGAATCACGGCGGCCCTACGCCGGCAGGGCACCGTCATCAATCACAAGACCGTGCAGAGGCTCATGGACGAGCTGCAGCTGAAGTCCATCGTCCGACCGAAGAAGTACCGGTCCTATCGCGGCCAGGTGGGCAAGGTGGCGCCAAACGTTCTCGAGCGCAACTTCAGCGCATCAGGGCCGAACCAGAAGTGGGCGACTGACGTGACCGAGTTCAAGGTCGATGGCAAGAAACTCTATCTGTCGCCCGTCGTGGACCTGTTCAACGGCGAAATCGTTGCATACGCCACCTCACGAAGCCCCTTGTTCACGATGGTCGGCGCCATGCTGAATCGAGCCTTTGCGAAGCTCCGCCCGGGTGACCGCCCGGTCTTGCATTCCGATCAGGGCTGGCAATATCAGATGGAGCAGTACCGCCAGCGTCTCAGCGCCAATGCCGTCACGCAGAGCATGTCGCGCAAGGGGAACTGCCTGGACAACGCCGTGGTAGAGAGCTTCTTCGGGACGCTGAAGTCGGAATACTTCCACGTCAACAAGTTCAGCAGCCTAGATGAGCTCGAGGCTGGACTACGGGGGTACATCCGGTACTACAACCACGACCGAATACGATGCGGTCTTCGCGGAATGACCCCCGTCGAGTACCGAGAGCTTGTTGCAGGCGCTTAGATGGCTGCCATTGCTGCAGTACGGCCGGTGGCTTCAGACTGGGAGCCGCCCTTAGCGATAGAGCATCTCAGGCGACAGCGGACGCGATGGAGCTGAGACCTAGCAGTGCTGCAACCACAGCGAGCAGCGCAATGTCGCGCGGCTGATTGCGAAGCCGGTGAGCTTGCCATGCCGTGAAGAGAACGATGAGCGCCAACAGAGCCAGCGAAAGTGTCAAGGAATCCATTGGCGTCCCCAAATGGCTCAGGATGATCGGGGCGCGACGAGGCGGATTGAAGCAGCCTTGAACTGAGCTTGACTTCCAGAATTCGGAAGCTCAAGAGATAGCTGGCTGCGCCGAACCATGGCGGCGTCGCCATGTCGACCCCGCACCGCTGAATACGCCCACACTTTAGTGCGACTTGTTCGAGGCTGCTTGCGCGAAAAGACGCCGCCGCTAGACTCAATGGCATGTGTTCGATCCTTCCCATCGCTGCGTTGAGCCGCACCTTGCATGGCGTTTGCGCCTGCCGTGCGCGCATGTTCCGCTCGAGCGCCGGGACGGGTGCACTGACCCGTCAGCCGGCCGCACATCACTGAGCCCGGCGATCCCTTTCACCCCATTTGCGCAACTTCAGATCGCCGGGCCTTTAGCCCGCGCGGTGGCGTGTGTCTCTGCTCGAGACGCAGGCCCTGGCCCTGAAGGAATGCCTCATGGAAGTGATGACGCTCGAGCGCACGCTCACTGAACTGGACCATGTCCGTCTCCTGAACCTGCTGCGCCGAGATGCGCATGCCGACCGGCTCCCTGCGCCACTGCAGGCCGTCGGCGACTTGCTGGACGCCTGTGTGATCGTGCCTTCACGGCAGGTGGCGCCCGACGTTGTGACCATGGGTTCCGAAGTCATTGTCGAAGACCGCCAAACCCGTCAGCGCACGACGATGACGCTGTGCTATCCCGCGGACGCAGAGCCCGCGTTGGGCCGGGTGTCGGTGCTGTCACCCGTGGGAAGCGCTCTGCTCGGCTTGCGCGTCGGCAGCCTTGCCCGCTGGGCCCTCCCGACCGGGGATGAAAAGGCCGCCGAAGTGCTGGCCGTTCTCTTCCAGCCCGAGGCCGGCGGCGACTACGTGATGTAGCTCTGCTTGCCGCGGCGGCGCTGCACACCGCATGCGGTGGCGACGCGCCGGCGGCTGGTCGCACGCTTTCAACCGATTCACACCACAAGGGGAAACCAATGACTCCTTTCACATCCATCCTGGTCGCCACCGATTTTTCGGTCGATGGCAACAACGCCGTACGGCGTGCAGCTCTGCTGGCGCATCAGCACGGCGCAAGCCTTCACATCCTGCATGTGCTGAAGGAAGCGGCCTGCAGGCCGCTGCGCGACTGGTTCTCACCGCTGACCGACATCGATCTGAAGGCAGCATTGGCGCGCGCTGCACTGCGCCGGGTCGCTGTTGAAATCGCGGGGGCCTACGACGTGACTGCCACGGTCGAGGTCCAGGTCGGCGACCCGCTGCAGACCTTGATGCAGGCGTCGGCGCATGTTGACCTGGTGGTGCTTGGGCGGCGCGGCCACAGCCGGCTGGAGTCCCTGCTGATTGGCAGGACTGCAGATCGCATGCTGAGAACCTGCCGGCAACCGGTACTGGTCGTCAAGAAGCCCGCCGACGCGCCTTATCGCAAGGTCCTGATGCCGATGGACTTCACTGCCGGTTCCGATGCCGCAGTGCGGCTGGGGACACGCATGGTGGGCGGGGCGCGCATGCACGTCTTTCATGCCGCCGACTCATACATGGAATCCATGCTGCGCAGGGCAGGCGTGGCCAGCTCCATCATTCTTGATGTCAAGGCGCGGGAGGAAAGCGGGACCCTCTCCCGCATGCGCCGCATGCTTGCCAGACTCGGCGTGGACACCAGGCCAGTGTTCTTCTCGGTGGGCCGAGGTCCAGCGGACCTCGCCACCCTGGAGCGTGCGCGAACGCTCAACGCCGACTTGATCGTCGCCGGCAAGAACGGCCGATCCACGCTGGGGGCATTCCTTCTCGGCAGCGTCAGCAGCAGCGTGCTGTCCGAATCGGATTGCGACATGCTGATCGTTCCACAGCCTCGCGACTCGACGCTCCCGCGCGTTGAGTCGGCAGCAGTCGCATCAGACGTCCGAGGGGCGACCGAGAGCGAGGCGTTGGCAGCGGCACATTGGATGCAGAAGACGCCAGGTTTCGTGGTCCGGCGGGCGTCCTGAGCGTCCTGGGCCTGCCGTCCCTGCGGCAAGAGGGGCGGGTAGTCTTGGCGGTCAGCCGGCTTTCGGCCATCACTCCGTAGACTCCAGCGCATGTCGCTCCTGCTTCTGCTCCTGTTGCCCTTTGTCGGCAGCGCCGTCGCAGCGCTGTTGCCCACCGGTGCGCGCAATGTCGAGTCGCTGTGGGCAGGTCTGGTGGCGCTGGCGGTCGCCGTGCCGTTGGCGCTGCTGTATCCGGAGGTGCGCGACGCCGGCGTCGTCTCCGAGCGCCTGACGTGGCTGCCCAGCCTCGGGCTGGACTTGGTGGTGCGCCTCGACGGCTTCGCCTGGATGTTCGCGATGCTGGTCACCGGCATGGGCGTGCTGGTGGTCATGTATGCCCGCTACTACCTGTCGCCGGAGGACCCGGCGGCGCGCTTCTATTCCCTGCTGCTGGGCTTCATGGGCTCGATGCTGGGCGTCGTCGTTTCGGGCAATCTGCTCCAGCTCGTGCTGTTCTGGGAGCTGACCAGTGTCTTCTCCTTCCTGCTCATCGGCTATTGGCACCACCGGCAGGACGCCCGACGCGGCGCGCGCATGGCCTTCACCGTCACCGCCACAGGTGGTCTGGCGCTGCTGGCGGGTGCGCTGCTGCTGGGACACATCGTCGGCAGTTACGAGCTCGACGCGGTGCTGGCCGCGGGAGACGTCGTCCGCAAACATGCGCTCTACCCCCTGACGCTGGTGCTGGTTCTTCTGGGCGCATTGACCAAGAGCGCGCAATTCCCCTTCCACTTCTGGCTGCCGCATGCGATGGCCGCGCCGACGCCCGTCTCGGCCTATCTGCATTCGGCCACGATGGTGAAGGCCGGCGTCTTCCTGCTGGCGCGGCTGTGGCCCGTGCTGGCGGGCACCGACGAGTGGTTCTGGATCGTCGGCGGCGCCGGCCTCATCACGCTGCTGTTGGGCGCCTATGCGGCCATGTTCCAGAACGACCTCAAAGGGCTGCTCGCCTATTCCACGATCAGCCACCTTGGCCTTATCACCTTGCTGCTCGGGCTGAACAGCTCGCTGGCAGCGGTCGCGGCGGTGTTCCACATGATGAACCACGCGACCTTCAAGGCATCGCTCTTCATGTCGGTCGGCATCATCGACCACGAGACCGGTTCGCGCGACATGCGGCGGCTGGACGGCCTGTTCCGCAGCATGCCCATCACCGGCACGCTGGCCATCGTGGCGTGTGGTGCGATGGCCGGAGTGCCGCTGCTCAATGGCTTTCTTTCCAAGGAAATGTTCTTTGCGGAGACGGTGCTCGTCAGCGCGCATCCCTGGGTCGAGTTCGGCCTTCCGCTGGCTGCCACGGTGGCGGGTGTGTTCGCCGTCGTCTATTCGCTGCGCTTCGGCCACGACGTGTTCTTCGGCCCGCCGGCTCGCGGCCTGCCGCGCCAGCCTCATGAGCCCGTGCACTGGATGCGCGTGCCGGTCGAGCTGCTGGTGCTGGCCTGCGTCGTGGTGGGCACCGTGCCGGCCTGGTCGGTGGGGCCGTTGCTGGCGGTCGCCGCGGCGCCCGTGGTCGGTGGCGCGTTGCCGGACTACAGCCTGGCGGTCTGGCACGGCTTCAACACGCCGCTGGTGATGAGCCTGGTGGCGATGGCCGGCGGCATCGCCGTCTACACGCGTTTCGCTGCCCGCTTCAAGGCGCGCGCGCTCCGGCGCACGCCCTTGATTCATGTGCTGGACGGCAAGCTGCTTTTCGAGCGCGCCCTCGCCGTGGCCACAGCGCTCGCACGCCGCGGGCTGCGCCTGGCAAGCACCGGCCGCCTGCAGCCGCAGCTGCTGTGCATGCTGGTGATCGCCGGTGCGACGGCATTGGGCTCGGTGCTGGTCGTGCCTCTGGCCTGGGGGGACCGCGCCCGCGTGCCGGTCACGCCCGAGTTCGCGCTGCTGTGGCTCATCGGCGGCGCTGCCGCCATCGGGGCGGCCTGGCAGGCGAAGTTCCACCGTCTGGCTGCGCTGGCCCTGCTCAGCGTCGTGGGGCTGGTGATGTGCCTGACCTTCGCCTGGTTCTCCGCGCCCGACCTGGCGCTGACCCAGTTGGCGGTGGAGGTCGTCACCACCGTGCTCTTCCTGCTGGGCCTGCGCTGGCTGCCCAAGCGCGTCGAGGAGGACGATCCACGCACGCGCCGCCGGGCGCTGTGGCGCCGCGGGCGTGACTTCATCCTGGCACTGCTGGTCGGCGCAGGTCTTGCCGCGCTTTCCTACGCCATGCTGACCCGCCAGGCGCCGCAGAGCATCTCGCCCTTCTTCATCGAGCGGGCGGTGCCGGAGGGCGGCGGCAGCAACATCGTCAACGTGATGCTCGTCGACTTCCGCGGCTTCGACACGCTCGGCGAAATCACCGTGCTGGGCATCGTCGGCCTGACCGTCTATGCGCTGCTGCGGCGCTTCCGCCCGCCCCGCGAGGTCATCGAGCGGCCACCTCAGCAGCGGGCCGTCTCCGAAGGCCAGCAGAGCGACCTGCTGGACCGGCCCGACACCAGCGACGCCGCCGAGGGCTATCTGCTCGTGCCCGCCGTGCTGGCGCAACTGCTGTTGCCGGTGGCGGGCGTCTTCGCCTTTCACCTCTTCATGCGCGGCCATAACGAGCCCGGCGGTGGCTTCGTCGCCGGGCTGGTGATGGCCATTGCCTTCATCGCCCAGTACATGGTCGGTGGTACGCGGTGGGTGGAGGCGCGCATGCCGCTGCAACCCCCGCGCTGGATCGCAGTGGGCTTGTTGATCGCCGTCGCCACCGGCCTGGGTGCGCTCATCGTCGGCCACCCCTTCCTGACCACCCACACGGCGCATGTCACGTTGCCCGGCATCGGCTTGATCCACCTCCCGACGGCGGCGCTTTTTGACCTCGGCGTGTTTGCCGTGGTGCTGGGGTCGACGTTGCTGCTGCTCACCGCGCTGGCCCACCAGTCATTGCGCGTGCGGGGCAGGCACGCCGCCGGTTCAACAGGCAGGGAGGGCGGCTGATGGAAATCGCCATTTCCCTGGCCATCGGCGTGCTCGCGGGCGCCGGCGTCTGGCTCGTGCTGCGGCCGCGGACGTTCCAGGTGCTGGTCGGCCTGTCGCTGCTGTCCTATGCGGTCAACCTCTTCATCTTCAGCGTGGGCAGCCTGGCCGTCGACAAGGAACCCATCGTCAAGCCCGGGCTGGCGGCCGACTTGGTCAACTACACCGACCCCCTGCCGCAGTCGCTCGTGTTGACCGCCATCGTGATCGGCTTTGCCACGACGGCGCTGTTTCTCGTGGTGCTGCTCGCGCTGCGCGGCCTGAGCGGCGGTGACCATGTGGATGGCCAGGAGGAGCGGCCGTGATGGCATGGTCTGCCTTGCCGATGCAGCAACTCGTTGTCGCCCCCGTGCTGTTGCCGCTCGTCACCGCGGCCATCCTGCTGCTGCTCGGCGAACAGCGGCGGGTGTCCGCGGCGGTCCTCAACCTGGCGTCCACGCTGGCAGGCCTGCTGCTGGCCGTCGCCCTGCTGCTGTGGGTCAACCAGCAGGACGCACCCGCGGCTTTCGGTGTCTACCTGCCGGGCAACTGGCCAGTACCGATCGGGATCGTGCTGGTGGTCGACCGGCTGTCGGCCTTGATGATGGTGCTGGCCGGCAGCGCGGGCCTGGCCGCGCTGCTGTTCTCGCTGGCGCGGTGGCACCGCGCCGGAGTTCACTTTCATCCGCTGCTCCAGCTGCAGCTGATGGGTCTGTACGGCGCCTTTCTCACCGCCGACCTGTTCAACCTGTTCGTCTTCTTCGAGGTGCTGCTGGCCGCGTCCTATGGCCTGCTGATGCACGGCGGCGGCGGCGACCGCGTGCGTGCCGGCCTGCACTACATCGCCATCAACCTGGTGGCCTCGCTGCTCTTCCTGATCGGCGTGGCGCTGATCTACGGCGTGACCGGCACCCTGAACATGGCCGACATCGCGCAGAAGCTGCCCCAGGTCCCCGACAACGACCGCGGCCTGTTGGGCGCCGGTGCAGCCATCCTGTCCATCGCCTTCCTCGCCAAGGCGGCCGTGTGGCCGATGAACTTCTGGCTGCCGCCCGCCTATGCCGCGGCTGGCGCGCCGGTCTCCGCCTTGTTCGCCATCCTCACCAAGGTGGGCGTCTATGCGGTGCTGCGGCTCTGGACGCTGTGCTTTCCAGCCAGCGCGGGCCCCTGGGCACTGTTCGGCGGTGAAGTGCTGGTCTGGGGTGGCCTGGCAACGCTGGCCTTCGGCGCTCTCGGCATGATGGCCTCGCAGAGGCTGGACCGCCTGGCCGGATTCAGCGTCATTGCGTCCTCGGGCACGCTGCTCGCCACCATCGGCTTCGACTCGCCGGCGCTCAGTGCCGGGGCGCTTTTCTATCTGGCCAGCTCCACACTGGCCGGTTGCGCGCTGTTCCTGCTCGTCGAGCTGATCGAGCGGGCGCGCCAGGTCGAGCTGGCACCACTGGCGGACGATGACGACCACCTGCCGGACTTCACTGATGCCGAGCCGCCCACCGACGCCAACCTCGACGATGAAGAGCAGGTCTTGATCGGCCGCGCCATCCCGGCCGCGCTCGCCTTCCTCGGCCTGGCCTTCATCCTGTGCGCCCTCGTTGTCGCGGGGCTGCCACCGATGTCGGGTTTCATCGGCAAGGTGGCCATGCTCTCGGCCTTGCTCGACGTCACGCCCAACCTTGCCGGTGTAGCGGCGGGGCGATCCCTGTTCGTGCTCCTCATCGTCTCTGGGCTGCTCGCGACGACGGCGTTGCTGCGCGTGGGTGTGCGCCACTTCTGGGCGCCCCAGAACAGGCCACCGCCGCGACTGCGGGTCACTGAGTGCGTGCCCATCGCGCTGTTGCTGGCAGCCTGCCTGCTGATGGTTTTGCGTGGGGAGCCGGCCTTGACATATGCACGCGCCACCGCCGATGCCTTGCATCAGCCGCAGCTCTACATCGACGCCGTCTTTCGCGCGAAGCCCGTCACACGCGAAGCTGCTCAGGGCGCCGTTGCAAGGGGCTCCCCATGAAGCGCTGGTTGCCTGCCCCACTGCTGTCGGGTGGCCTGTTCGCGCTGTGGCTGCTGCTGAATCAATCTCTTGGACTCGGCCAGGCCTTGCTGGGTGCTGGGGTCGCCGTCGTGATGCCGCTGCTCATGGCGCCCCTGCGCCCGGCCGCCGGTCCGCTGCGACAGCCACGCGTACTCGTGCGCTTGATCCTGCACGTGGGCGCTGACGTCATGACTTCGGCATTGGATGTCGCTCAAGGCGTGCTGCGTGCAGGTCGGCAAGCGCCGCGCGGCCGCTTCGTCGTCGTGCCGCTGGACCTTCGCAAGCCCCACGCGCTGGCGGCGTTGGCCATGATCACGACCGTGGTCCCCGGCACGGTGTGGTGCGAACTTGCGCCCGACCGAAGCGCACTGCTACTGCATGTGTTCGACCTTAGCGAAGAGGCGACGTTCATCGCCCACTTCAAGGCCCGCTACGAACAACCGCTGCTGGAAATATTCGGATGAGCCCCCTCCTTACCACCGCCATCGCGGTCACCCTGGCCCTCTACGCATTGGCGATGGTGGTCGGCCTGCTGCGCCTGATGCGCGGCCCGAGCGCCCAGGACCGCGTGCTGGCGCTGGATTTCCTGTTCATCGTCGCGATGCTTGTCATGCTGGTGCTGGCCATCCGCTACGACAGCAGCATGTACTTCGAAGGCGCCCTGCTGATGGCGCTGTTCGGCTTTGTCAGCTCGGTGGCGCTGGCCAAGTTCCTGTTGCGCGGCGAGGTGATCGAATGACCGACCTGCTTGTCGCCCTGTTGCTACTGGCCAGCGGCTGCCTCGTGCTCACCGCCGCGCTCGGCCTGTGGCGCCTGCCGGATTTCTTCCTGCGCATGCATGCGCCGGCACTGGCCTCAACCCTCGCGTCCTGGCTCGTCGCCTTGGCCTCCGTCATTCACTTCTCCGCGCGCGGGCCGGGTCTTTCACTGCATGTCTGGGTCATCGTCATCCTGCTGGCCATCTCCGCCCCGGTGACTACCCTTGTGCTCGCCCGCGCAGCATTGTTTCGGCGCCGCCAAGCTGGTTACTCGCTTACGCCGCCGCCAACTGCTCGTTGGCGAGGCTGACAGGGTGTCCGCTCCCGCTGCTGCACAGCGGTCCCCTGATTGATTCAGAGCCTCGCCGAACTGGTTGCTCGGCATCACGGATGCACGCACACTGAATGTCCAACTTCTGGGGGTCAGTTCACGGTTTGGTGGACACCATCCTGGCCGTCCTCTGAGACTCATTCAAGATGACTTTGCCGGACGCATACCGATCAGCGCCAAATGCTGCATCGCGCGAGTTATCGGGACGTGCGGCAGCCTGCGCTCTTCCTCGATCTCGTCTTCTGTGCCCGTGGCCATATCGGAGGGGATGCAACCGTCGACGACGTTGAGCACGTAGACCGACTGCCATTCCTGGCCAGCAGACGCAGGCCGGGGCGCTCCGCGCCGGAGAAACTGACTCTCCCAACAGCCGCTTCCCGGCCACGAGCAGGAGGCGGCTGACGTGTCAAGAAGCCGGCACGTCGGCCATGCAGGGCGACCACACCGGTGAACGGACTGCCCGCCCAGCCTGCGGGGCGGCGGGAGCGCACTTGTCTCGCTGCTCTCCGAAACCGAGGCGATTAAGTCGAGCTGGGAGAGCGGGTCTCAAGCTAGCGTCGCTGTCGGCGATAGCTGCAGTTTGTTTCTCTCTTGTGTAGCAAGTTGAGTTTCCCCCTAACTAGCCAGTCGACAGGTTGGTGAAGGCGCGAGGCCGATAAGCTTGCTTCGACAACTTCATTGGCTAACGGAATCTCTGACCAGCTTGAACCGTGGCATGCGAATCTCGTTGTGCACCAAGCGAGAGCATGAATAGGACGCGTGCCGACTGAGGCGTTGTCTTAAGCCGCTATGCGCTCCAAATGCAAGTCAACAAAGTCTCTCGCGCCGCTCTCAAGGGCCAACGCCCCTGCGTTGTCTGGTTAACCGGCATCTCAGGAGCGGGCAAAAGCACGATCGCAAACCTGCTGGAGGAGCGACTGCACCGCATGGGGCGGCACACATACGTGCTTGACGGAGACAGCATTCGCCGCGGCTTGAATAGCGATCTTGGTTTTGAAGACGTTGACCGTGTTGCGAACATCCGTCGGACCGCCGAGGTGGCCAAGCTAATGGTTGATGCGGGCTTAATTGTCATTGTAGCGCTTATATCGCCGTTTCGCAGCGAGCGCTCAATGGCAAGGGCGTTACTTCCAGACGGTGAATTTTTGGAAGCGTTCGTAAATACCCCATTGCACGTCGCAGTACAACGCGACGTGAAAGGCCTTTACAAGAAAGCTCGTTCTGGCGAATTAAAAAACTTCACCGGCATCGACTCCCCATACGAACCGCCTGAATCGCCCGAACTGTGGCTAACAACCGTTGATATTGCGCCTGAGCAGGCAGTCGATCAGGTAATTATGACGCTATACGAAATGGGCCTTGTTGACAAAATAGGTCCTTTGGAAGTTTTGCTCTAGACCAGCCTTCTGCCAATTTGACTTGTTATGCGGAAATGGCCGAAATGAAAATCACTACCTACGCTTTAATAATTCTCCTGTCAGCAACGTACACGTTCGCACAGGCGACTCAACGCAAGGAAATTGGAATGACCAGCAAACACGAAGCAGGAGCACTATCAGCTAACGGCAAGTCGGGCTGGGCGAATTCAATTGGCCGCCTCAAAGAAGAATCTGATGTCGCGTTCGTCAGATTTATCATGGTTATTCCCTACTCCGAACATAGAGCGCAACTAACATCGGAAACACTTGAAAAATGGGGGTGCAACTACCAGACAAGCGACATCAATTTAATCTCTAAACTTGTAAATATCTTGCGTTTTGCGGGGATTCGTGACGCGCAGGCAGCAGACAAAAGTTGGGAGCCGCGGGAGGAGATATTGGTCAAGCTGAAAGACGGCGATGAACTGAAATTCTTGTTTGAGCAATCCTTCCCACATAAAACCGTCTTGTCCGGCTCGCTAAACGGGACGCCCATCACAGCCGCAACTACGCTTCCGGTAGACCTCTATCAGTGGGCGGCGGGGACTGGAATTCTGACGGACTGCACAGCCTTCATTAAATCCGGCATGTAGACGCTTTTTCCAATCCAACCATCCGAACCAAATGACAATTACCGCCGCAAACTTTAACGTTACCAATGCTTCGGCTGTGGATATCGCCAACCTGAACGCGGCCCTGACATACCTTCAGGGAAGCACTACTGGAACGTCAACGCTTCAGGCAATGGTGAATGCCCACATTGGCATTAACATCATTCATAATGGCAACGACTCCTACAATCCCGCCGCTGGTCAACCAGGATACAATTCTTCTCGTCCTGCAAACACCATAGATTGGGATCCAAATTCAGGACTGGTGGTACTCAATGCGGCCGGCGCCGCAGTGGGTGTTCAGTCAGCCGCGCTTGGATTTTTCCATGAAGGCGCGCACGGAACGGATCCTAACTTAGCTACTGACGTCACCGTCGCAAACGCCACCTACGGCAACAACGCAGAACAGTACGCAGTAGGGCAAGAAGATATCGTCGCTAGAGATCTAGGCGAAACCCAGCGCTTCAATCACCAGGGCAGGATTACCACTGACGCGAATTCCACAGATCACACTGTCGTAAATGCCGACGGTACCATGGCTTGGCAGGAGCAGATGTTTAATGGAAGCGTTACCGTTACTAGCGGCGCATATCAATCCGGGAGCATCCCAACGCAAGGCGGCAACCAAGCAAGCGTGGTGGGCGCAAATTCATTAAGTGTAAATAATGGGATAATTTCAGTCACCAATTCTGCTCAGATTACCCTCGCAGGCTCGAACGACAAGATCTCGTTGGCTAGCGGCACTGGCGCCACCACATCGGGCACAGGGATACAGTTGACGTGCGGTTCGAACACAGCGACTGTCGGGGGAACTGAAACCGCAACCTGCTCCAGCGGCAACTTATCCGTCACTGGTGATAATATCACTGCGAACGTTGCGACCAACAGCAGCGTCGCGTTGAGCGGTGCAAGCCAAACGATCAATCTCGCCAACGGAAGTACAGCGACGATGACCACGACAGGAACCAACACGGTATCTTGTAATGGTCAAACTTCGTCGACCATCAGCGGTACAGCAACTTTGACTTGCGCAACAGGCAACTTGGGAGTATCCGGTAGCGGCAACTCATTTACCACCGGCGCCACCAATGTGACTCTGAATGAAACCAACGGGTCTGTAACATTGCTGGCCTCTGCCACCGCAACGGTCAACGGCAGCGGAAACACTGTCAATCTCACCGGCAATGATACGTCGTGGATTTACGGATCATCAAATACAATCAATCTAACTGGCTCAGGCAACGCTTCTGTTGTATACGGGTCCTTCGAAACAACCAACGAGCTGCAAGGCACCAATAACCAGACTTGGGACTACGGAAGTCACGACACAAATAACATCGGCAGCAGCGGCAACCTTTTGCAGGTCTTCGGTTCGCTAAATAACACCAACGTTTCCGGTTCTGCGAACACAACCTGGATTCAAAGTACAAACCAGGGGTCGACGACGATCAGTGGCAGCGCTGAGAAAACAGTTTTGAACGGCGCAAGCGTCCAGATCATCGACCAAGGTGCTGGGGATACTGATTGGGTTCAGAATACGAACGACATTCTCAATATCAATGGGAGTCACACCCTTGCATATGTCGAGAGCAACAATGACGTCACGTGGGAACGTGGCAGCTATGACCTTGCCAAGGTAACCGGCAACAATGATGTTACGCACCGGGCGAATGCGACAGATGGAGTTTCCGATACTGGATCCAGTGACTACTACTACGATGACTGGAACGGTTCGTACGGAGGTGGGGACCCCGGTGGCGGCTACGGCGGCTATTACGGCTACTACGGAGTCGCCGGTAACAGGGCTGCCGTAAGTTCCGCATTGGGTTCCGACATTGGCGGGATTGCGCGTCAAGAACTCGCGAAAGGTCACGGCGACGCGGCCAATGCGGCGCAGCGTGCTCACTATCAGGTGGCTGGCGAAGCAGCGATCTTTGCCGCGTCAGGCGGGGTCTCAAGCTCAGTAATGGAAGCGGCCATGTGGGATCACAAGGTCATCACATGGAGCTTGGCCGATACGAAGAGCGACAAGGATTCTCCTTTCAGTGGAAAGGTGGATCCCGCCCACGAAGCGAGCGTGAAGAAGGCTTTTGACGCCTGGGCTACTGCGTCCGGCTTGACCTTCAAGGAAGTAGCGGATTCCTCCGCCTCGGACATCAGAATTGGCTGGAGCGACCTGGACACAGCCGAAACCGGCGCAGTGGGCTACACCACCTTCAAGGCAAAGAAGGGCCACATCAGCTCGACGCAAATTCGGCTGGAAGACCCGAACAAGACGGCTCTAGCTGCCGGCGCCACGGGAACCTACGCAGGTACCGATGCGACCTTCCAGCAAGTGGTCGAGCATGAGATCGGACACGCAATCGGCCTGGGCAGCAATGCCGATCCGACATCGATCATGTTCTATGAGTTGGGGTTACAGAACAGGACCCTTGGAGCGACGGATCGGTCCGGCGCGCAGGCGATCTATGGGGGCGCTGCAAACCCTCATGGAGCTCCTACGGCATCAGACCTCAGTCTGCTCATTCAAGGAATGAGCACGATGGGCGGCGCTCCTGCGGCGAGCACGGCTCCGTTGAACCCCAATGGGGCTGCAAACGATCAGGTTCTGCATCCACAGATCGTCAATTCGTCCGGCAGCGGCTTCACCCACATTTCTCTGGGCGTCGCACGCGCCATGGCCGCTTGACGGGATAGTTCGCAGTCGTAGCTAGAAACAGTGCGCCGGTGCATACACCGGCGCACTGCACACCAAAAACGCGCTCCGCCACCGTGCCTCGCGGCACTGCTGGTCGCCAACAAAGCATGGCCGTCACCAACATTCATTTCATTTCAGGGCTCCCGCGCTCCGGTTCGACATTGCTGTCGGCCCTGCTAAACCAGAACCCGCGCTTCCAAGCCCGCATGACGAGCCCACTTGCAGCGCTTTGTGCTGCGGTTCATCAGAAGACTTGCGGCGGCGAGTTCGGTGTGTTCTTCGACAACAGCCGCCGACGCACCATGTTGCGGGGACTGTTTGACTCCTACTACGCTGACGCAACGCCTGAAAAGGTCGTGTTCGACACCAACCGATCCTGGACAGGTCGCATGGCGCTGCTTGGTGAGTTGTATCCGGACGCCCGCGTGATCTGCTGTGTACGGGACGTGGGGTGGATCATCGACAGCGTCGAACGGATGCTCAACAAAAATCCGCTCGAACTGTCCCGGATGTTTGGCTTTCAGTCCGGTTCATCGGTTTATGGGCGAGTCGAATCCCTCATGAACTCGGAGAAGGGGTTGATCGGGCTCTCCTGGAGCACCTTGCGAGAAGCCTGGTTCGGCGACAGCACCAAGCGGTTGCTAGTGGTGCCCTACGACCACTTGGTACAACACCCCGCACGCACGCTGGCGCGGCTTTACGAGGCTCTTGGCGAGCGGCCTTGGGACCACGACCTGAACAACGTCGTTTACGACGAGCCAGACTACGACTCGCATATCGGCATGCCTGGCCTGCACACCGTGCGGCAACGCGTCGAATCTCAAGAACGGCCGCCTTGCATACCTCATGACATCTTCGGGAAATACGCAAGTGCGAACTTCTGGCAGAGCCCAGAGTTGAATCCGCGCGGTGTCGTGATCGTTTGACTAAACGGTTGTACTGACCGCGTATCTCTCAGTCCGGCTCGGATCTAGCCGGACTACTGAACATCGATGCGCATGGGCGGTAAAGGCGATCACGCTTGGTCGAATCTGAAGTTGAACCTCAGTGCCGGCCCAGACGGCTTCGACAGGCCTCGGCGGCACCTTCAGTGAAGGAGCGCCCCGAAGGCGATTGAAGCCCTCACGGCGTGGCCGTAGCGCACCGAGGGAATTGCCCATGTTGTATCCATTGCGTGCCGCGAAGTCCCCGAAAAGACCTGCTGGCGACGAAGGCAAGAGCAATGAGGCGAACTGCGCAGCGCTGTCGCGACAACGTCATCCAGCAACTCAGTCGGCACGGTCTTGACCTGATGCCGGGAACGCCTGCAACCCTTATGAACGCACAAGAACATGCCTCGTCCAGCTCCGCGTCCGCGCAAGGCCCGGGCGAGACCTTGGACACCGGTCTTCGATGCTTGCTTCTGATGGCGGGATTGCATGGCATCGCAGCCGATCCGATACAGCTTCAGCACGAGTTTGGCGCCACGCCTTTTGATTCGCGCACGCTGTTGTTGGCCGCCAAGCACCTTGGGCTTGCGGCTAAGGCCGTCAGTGTCAACCGCGAGCGACTCGGTTTTGCGCCGCTGCCAGCAGTTGCCATCGACGGCGAGGGCCGCTACTTCATCGCGGCCCGAATCGACGAGACCAACAAGGAGCGGCCACGCATTCTTATCCAGCGGCCCGGGCAGCCCCCCGCGGTGCTATCTCTGGACGACTTCATGCAGCTCTGGAGCGGCCAGCTCATCCTGTTCACGAGCAAGGCCAGCTATGCCGGCGAAATGGCGCGCTTCGACTTCAGTTGGTTCATCCCGGCGGTAGTCAAGTACCGCAAGTTGCTCTTGGAAGTGCTGGCGATTTCGCTGGTTCTTCAAGTCATCGGGCTGGTGACGCCGCTGTTCTTCCAGGTGGTCATGGACAAGGTAGTGGTCAACCACGCCATGAAGACCTTGCATGTGGTGGCCATCGGGCTCATATGCGCCACTCTGTTCGAGACGATTCTCACCGGCCTGCGCACCTATGTGTTCTCGCACACCAGCAGCAAGATCGACGTGGAGCTGGGAGCGCGATTGTTCCGGCACCTCCTTAACCTGCCCGTCGCCTATTTCGAGGCCCGAAGGGTAGGTGATTCGGTGGCTCGCATCCGTGAGCTGGAGAACATCCGCAGCTTTCTGACCGGCAACGCGATGACCCTGGTGCTGGACATCGTGTTCTCGTTCGTCTTTCTCAGCGTGATGCTCTGGTACAGCACTACGCTGACCTTCGTCGTGTTGGCGTCGATCCCGGCCTACGCGCTGTTGTCGCTTGTGTTCACGCCCATCATCCGAGCCCGACTGAACGACAAGTTCAACAAGAGCGCCGAGAGTCAGTCGTTTTTGGTGGAGACCATCAGTGGCATCGGCACGGTCAAGGCCATGGCCGTCGAGCCGCGCTGGCAGACCAAGTGGGAGAAGCAGCTGGCAGCCTATGTGTCGGCGGGCCAGTCCACCAACAACGTGGCCTTGATCGCCAGTGGTGGCGTCAGCCTCATCAGCAAGCTGGTGACGGCCTCGATCATGTGGATGGGTGCGTTGCTGGTGGTGGACAACAAGCTCACCGTGGGCGAACTGGTTGCATTCAACATGCTCGCGGGGCAGGTCTCCTCACCCATCCTGCGGTTGGCCCAGTTGTGGAACGACTTCCAGCAGGTGGGCATCTCCATGAGCCGCCTGGGCGACATCCTGAACGCCAAGACCGAGGTTGCCGGACAGAAGAGCCGCATTCCCAAAGTAGAGGGTGCAGTGGAGTTCGACCAAGTGTCCTTCCGCTACCGACCCGATGCCCCGGACGTCTTGCGTTCCATCAAGCTGAACGTCCGCCCCGGCGAAGTGATTGGCATCGTGGGGCGTTCCGGCTCCGGCAAGAGCACCCTGACCAAACTGGTCCAACGGCTCTACGTGCCGGACCAGGGTCGGGTGCTGATCGATGGTCATGACATCGGCATCATCGACATCACGTCGCTGCGCCACCAGATCGGGGTGGTGCTGCAGGAGAACAACCTCTTCAACCGCTCGATCCGCGACAACATCGCGTTGTCCAATCCGGCGCTGCCCATCGAGGCCGTCATCGAGGCGGCGAAGCTGGCCGGTGCGCATGAGTTCATCACCGAGCTGCCTGAGGGCTACGACACACTGGTCGGCGAGCACGGCACAGGTCTGTCAGGCGGTCAGCGTCAGCGCATCGCCATCGCGCGTGCCCTCATCACCAACCCGCGCATCCTGATCTTTGATGAGGCGACCAGTGCGCTCGACTACGAGTCCGAGAAGATCATCCAGGACAACATGCGGCGCATCTGCGCCGGCCGCACCGTGCTCATCATTGCGCACAGGCTCTCGGCCGTCCGCGAGGCCCACCGCATCGTCGTAATGGAGCGCGGCCAGATCGCCGAGATGGGCAGCCACCAGGAGTTACTGGCCGTCCCGAATGGCATCTACCGCCATCTCCATCGCCTGCAGCAAGGCTTAGCCACCGAATCGCCGAGCGAGCCTGCCTTGCTCGGAGGTGTGGCATGAGCGCGCGTCACCGACTGGCCGCCTGGGGCTCGCTGTGGTCTCACTACGGCGCCGTGTGGTCGCAGGCCTGGCGCAACCGGCACACGCTCAATGAGCGCGTGCTGCGCGAGGACGAGGCCGCTTTCCTGCCGGCAGCGATGGCCGTGCAGGCCAGGCCATTGTCGCCCACCGTGCGATGGACCGGGCGGGTCCTCATGACCTTGGTGCTGGCGGCCCTGGCCTGGGCCATCCTCGGCAAGATGGACATCATCGTCAGCGCCTCGGGCAAGGTCATTCCGTCGGATCGCACGAAGACCCTCACCTCAGTGGAGGTGGCTGTCGTGCGCGCGCTTCGGGTCAAGGAGGGCGAGCGGGTCAAGGCCGGGGACGTGCTGGTCGAGCTCGACACCAGTGCGCCGGACGCCGACCGCGACAAGGCCCAGGGCGACGCCATGGTGGCCGCCTTCGCTGTCGCGCGCTCCAAGGCCATGATCACGGCAGTGGACACCCTGCATCCGCCTCAGCTGGGTGCGGTGCCGGGCGTGAGCGGCACCGCGCTGGCCGAGGCACAGCGGCAGCTGGACGGGCAGTGGCAGGACTTTCACGCCAAGCTGGTGCGCCTGGACGATCTGATGGCGCAGTACAGCAAGGATCTACCGCTGGCCACGCAGCGGGCCCAGGACTACGCCGCCCTGGCCGAAGCCCATGACGTGTCCCGGCACGCCTGGATGGAGAAGGAGCAGGCTCGCATCGACCTCGCCGGGCAGCTGAGCGATGCGACGCACCAGCGCGCGACGCTGATCGCCCAGACTCGCAAGGAAGCGCATGACGTGCTGACGGAGAACGCCAAGCTGCTGGCGGGCAGCCGCCAGGACGCGCGCAAGGCCACCGAGCATGGGCGGCAGCTCAGCCTTGTTGCTCCGGTAGATGGCACGGTCCAGCAACTGAACGTGCACACGGTGGGGGCGGCCGTGCCAGTGGCCCAGCCTCTGATGGTCATCGTCCCGGAAGAGGACCACGTCGAGATCGAGGCCCAGCTGGAGAACAAAGACGTGGGTTTTGTGCAGGAGGGCCAACCGGTCGAGGTCAAGCTCGACGCCTTTGAGTACACCAAGTACGGCACGGTGCCCGGCCACGTGACACACGTGTCGAGAGATGCCATTCAGGACGAGAAGAAGGGCCTGGTCTACACCGTGCGGATTGGGTTGGACCAGCGCTATATCGAGGTCGATGGCCGCAAGGCGCCGTTGACAGCCGGCTTGGCAACTTCGGCCGAAATCAAGACCGGGACCCGACGAGTGATCGAGTACGTGCTGTCGCCCCTGGTTCAACATGTGCACGAGGCGCTGCGTGAACGCTGACGGCAAGAATCGGCAATGGCTCACAGCCCTCGTGGGCGTTTGGGCGGCCGTGGGCCTCGTCCACCCCGCGTTGGCGCAGCAGAACACCACGGGGCCAGATCCGGTTGAGTCAGAGCTGTCCTTCGAGACCCTGCAGGGCCCCAAGTCCTGGGCCGAGGCCAGAGAGAAGCTGGAGCGGTTCCAGGAGGATCCCTTGAAGGCCAGTCCGCGCGAACTAAGCACACCTCGGCTGCTGCCGGGCGACCAGTGGGCGCCGGACTGTTCGGCGCCGGTCGCTCTGGATCGACCGCTTTCTCTGGTGGATGTGGTGGATCTCGCGCTCTGCGCCAATCCGCAAGTCAAGGCCACCTGGGCCGGAGTGAAGGCGAGCGCGGCGTCGCTGGGCGAGGCCAAGGCCGCCTACCTGCCGACGATCAGCGCGGGCATCAGCCGCGTGCGAGACCGCACCAGCTATCCGGACTCCGACCTCGGGGTGCAGTCCTTGCAGGACACCTCGCGCAATTTCGGGTTGAACTGGCGGCTGTTCGACTTCGGAACCCGCAGCGCCAACCAGGCGGCGGCCAATGCTCTGCTCGACGCGGCCCTGGCGACACATGATGCCACCCTGCAGCGGCTGCTGGAGTCGGTGGTCGGCGCCTACTTCGATGCTCAGTCGGCCAGGGCCAGTTGGGACTCCAAGACTCAACAGGAGCAACTGGCACAGCGAACCCTGGAAACTGCACGTCGGCGTGAGGCGACCGGGGCGGGCTCGCAGACGGACACCCTGCAGGCCAGCACAGCACTGGCCAAGGCCAGCCTGGAGCGCAGTCGCGCGGCCGGGGATTGGAATAAGGCGCTGGCGGTCCTTGTCTATGCCTTGGGCCTGCCGGCCGGAACGCCGCTCCAACTTGCGGTAGACCTGAACGATGACAGCACGGGGGTAGAGCGGGAACTCGCGGAGTGGCTCAGCCAGGCTCAGGCCCAGCATCCGGCCATTCTTGCCGCACGCGCCCAATTGGAAGCCGCGCGGCAGCGCGTCGCGAGCGTTCGCACTGAGGGTTTGCCGACCCTTGATCTTGGCGTGAACCAATACCGCAACGGCCGGCCCAACCAGGGCTTGCCAACTCTTCAGTCCAGCGAGCGCGTGATCGCGGTGACTATGTCGATCCCGATCTTTGAGGGCTTCGCGCGATCCTACAAGACGCGTGGCGCTGAGGCACAGGCCGAGCAAAAGGGCGCCGAGTTGCTGGATATCGAGAACCAGGTGTTGATGAATGTCGTCAAAGCCCATGCCGATGCGGTTGCAGCGCTGGCCAATCTGGGAGCCTCAGACGACCTTCACAAGGCGGCCATGCTGGCCACTGAGAGCGTCCGGCGCAAGTTGGACAAGGGTGCGACGGACATGATTGAGATGCTGACGGTTCAGGCGACGCTGGCGGACGCCGAGCAGCAACGTATCCGCAGCCTCGCGGACTGGCGTTCTGCCCGGCTGCGGTTATTTGCTGCCGCGGGGCGTTTGGGGCACTTGCAGCTTGCGAAGTAGGCCGCCACTGCAGTCCACGTGCTTCCGCCACCCGGCTGCTCGGGATCTTCTCGATCCAGTGCTCAGATGACAACGGAATTTGCAGGTGAGCCACTTGTCCAGCGCGATCAGGCCGCCACGGATCGCTATCCCAAACCCAATGTCTGCGAGGCAGATCGCTGATGCAACGGAAGAATCAGTCCAGATCGATCGGTGTAGCTACTTGGGTTCCGGTTCTTGATTCTGGACACCCCAAAGCAAGAGGAGCTCCACACCGCTGACTTGGCCCAGTACCTGACGGAGCTGGAGAAGATGTGCGAGGCGAACAATGCACAGCTCATCTTCTCCTCGACGGAGTATGACCATCCGACGGGCCAGAACGACATGCGATGGCTGCCTACGTACAAGGGTCCCGACAAACCGATGTATCTGGGTAAGCGGGGGACCTGATGACCGATCAGGGCGCTAGTTAGGCCGCAGGCCGCTTTTTTAGGAAGCCCCTCGTTGGCCGAGACCAATGGCGAACCTTGGTTCAACAAGGGCTCCGTCTGGCACATGATCAAGCGTCTGGATCCGACATTCGATCCGAAGGCGCACGGGCACGTCAGCTTCGCCGAGATGGTGAGAACTCTCGAAACGGTGGTGTCAAGGTAAAAGGGGGGAGTCCGACCACATGCTCCGGCTGTGCTGAGCGGCACCCAACTTGTTTCGTCAGTGGGGTCCCGAACGGAAGGATCCGATCGACGTCAGTCATCCGGCGGGGGGGCGAATACCGCCTCACCGATCAGCATCTGGACGTGCCCCTTCTTCGGCGTGTCGAACTGGACAAGCCAAACGCGTTCCGGATTGCCAGGCGTGGTCGGTTGATCGACTGCCGCATCGAACTCTAGACATACCTTCGCGTGATACCGGAGAACGCCTCGCACATAGGCGTAATCGTTGAGGAAGGTCTGCCGGGAGCTTCGCAAGCGCTCCCTCGACTCGCTGCGCCGAGTCGGGGAAAACGGGTTGTCCGCGTGCAAGTGCTCTCCGGCGCGCTCGTGAATTTCGATCAGCCGATCAAGTTTGGCCACCTCGGACCCCGATTGGAGCCGCCAGCAGCCACCGGCGTCCCGAACCGCCTTGTCAGACAGAGCAATTGGCAAGAAGTGAGTATGCGTCCGGACAAGTCACCTTGATGTCCGGTAGGCAGTCGTCGAGCTGGTGGCTCGTCAGACCGGGTGGGCAATTCGCCAAGGCTTAACGGATAANGGCACGAGGCCGAAGCCGGCCTTCAGTCGGGCCAGACAGAGCAATTGGCAAGAAGTGAGTATGCGTCCGGACAAGTCACCTTGATGTCCGGTAGGCAGTCGTCGAGCTGGTGGCTCGTCAGACCGGGTGGGCAATTCGCCAAGGCTTAACGGATAAGCCGGCCTGTTCTCCATTTAGATCCTTCCGCCCTCAAGTTTCGCCATGCTCTGCCGACAAGAGAGAGGTCAAGCATCGGTTGTCTKCGGCMCTCTGCCTAAGCACACCACGACGCGGAGGGGTCGACGTGATTTCCAGCATTTCTCAAGCCAGTGTTGCGCAGCTCMCTAGCTCGCCGCGTCCCACGGTTGATTCCAAAGAGGTCCTTGCCGAGCGTCTTGCCAAGGCTCTTGCGAACGGGGGTGCATATGAGGACCCAGCGCTGGGCGAGGTAACAATCATCGATTATTCGAAGCTGCCTAAGCCGATCGAGCAGTTTGGTGAGGTGCGGCGCGGCCAATACACCGAGGCAGGCCGCAGCATGGAGACGATCAAGAAGGAGCTGGGGAAAATCGAAGCCATGATCGCGAAGCGACGTCCCGACTTGGCGGGAGGGTGGGACACCAAGCTTGTCGATGGCAAGTTCAAAGTGACAGGGCTCGACGCCGACGATGCAAAGTGGCTGGAAGCAAAGCTGAACTCCAACACGGCTCTCAAGGGTGCCGCAGAGGCGTTTATCGCTACGGCGGTCTCCCACCTCGAAGTCAGCAGTGACAACCTGCCACGTGTGGACTTCAGCTACGTCACCCGGAAGATGGAAAGCTTCGATTTCCATGGTGTACAGGCACAGCTTGAGGACAAGCTGTCCTTCCGTGCGCTGCTCAGCCAGTCAGATGACGTGATTGATTCCAAAAGGATCACCATGGAAGCGGCTGATCGTGGCATGAGCGGCCTTGCTGTTGCTGCTCACATGTTGACCCCTAGCAACCCGCCGCTTGAGCGCAAGGGCGCCTTCTTCACGACCAGCTACGGCGGCTGAGCGTGCTGCTGGTGATGACCAGCGATGCGGCAGCAGCTCGTCGATCCGGCTGGC
>NZ_LMDC01000010.1 GCF_001425705.1 Pelomonas sp. Root1217
TGATCGCTCCGATCGCGATGGAAACGGGCTTGCGCTTCGCCATCCGTGAGGGCGGCCGCACCGTCGGCTCCGGCGTCGTCGCCACGATCATTGCGTAAGTTTTTCAAGGCCACAGGGGCATAGCTCAATTGGCAGAGCGTCGGTCTCCAAAACCGAAGGTTGGGGGTTCGAGACCCTCTGCCCCTGCCAACAGTCGCTGATCACGACGGTTGGTTTCCTGGCAACAAGCATCGGCCCGCGAGAGAGATCTCGGCGGGCCTTGCTGCTGATGGCGACAAGCCTTGGCAGCGTCTGACAGCCGCTTCAAAGGCGGCGCGTGAAAGTGAAGTGATGGCGAATCCTCCCCAAGTCGAGACCGTGACCAGCGGCGCCGACAAGGCCAAGCTGGCCGTTGCGGTGCTGCTGCTGATTGGCGCGCTGGCGGCCTACTATGGTCTGTCCAAGCAAGGCCCGCTGGCGCAGTGGGCCTCGCTGCTCGTGTTGCTGGCCGCCGGCGTGGCTGCGTTCTTCACGTCTGAACACGGCAAGGCGCTGATCGCCTACGGCCGCGATTCAACGCGCGAAGTCAAGAAGGTGGTCTGGCCGACCCGCAAGGAAGCGACCCAGATGACGGGCTATGTGTTTGCCTTTGTCGTCGTCATGGCGCTGTTCCTGTGGCTGACCGACAAGACGTTGGAGTGGGTGTTGTACGACCTGATCCTGGGCTGGAAGCGCTGATCGCAAGGAATTCTGATGTCTGAAGAGCAAGTCGTCACGACCGAAGCCCCGACGGGCCTGCCCAAGCGCTGGTATGTCGTCCACGCCTACTCGGGCATGGAAAAGGCTGTTGAACGCAATCTGCGCGAGCGCATCGACCGCGCCGGCATGCAGGACAAGTTTGGCCGCATCCTGGTGCCGACCGAAGAGGTCGTCGAGCTCAAGAACGGCAAGAAGGCCGTCACCGAGCGCCGCTTCTTCCCTGGCTATGTGTTGGTCGAAATGGCAATGGACGACGAGTCCTGGCACTTGGTCAAGCACACGTCCAAGGTGACGGGCTTCGTCGGCGGCGCCAAGAACCGCCCGGCCCCGATCTCGGAAGCCGAGGTCATGAAGATCGTCAACCAGATGCAGGAAGGCGTCGAGAAGCCCCGACCCAAGGTCGAGTGGACGGTCGGCGAGGTCGTGCGTGTCAAGGAGGGCCCCTTCACCGACTTCAATGGCTCGGTCGAAGAGGTCAACTACGACAAGTCCAAGGTGCGTGTGTCGGTCACGATCTTTGGCCGCGCGACGCCCGTCGAGTTGGACTTCTCGCAGGTCGAGAAGGTTTGAGTCGCCTCCCCGGGTAAACTCTTGGGTTTGGTCGGCGTCCCTAACGTTGACCCGTGATCAGTCTGCAACGAGAGGCGGACAAGAGGAGCAAAGGTAAGGACTTCGGTCCGAGTCCGATGCGCTAGCACTCAGGTGTCCAGGCTTTGCCGCCCGGGCACTGGATTGGAGAAAACATGGCAAAGAAGATTGTCGGCTTCATCAAGCTGCAAATTCCGGCCGGCAAGGCAAATCCTTCGCCCCCGGTGGGTCCTGCGCTGGGTCAGCGTGGCCTGAACATCATGGAATTCTGCAAGGCGTTCAACGCCCAGACTTCGGCTGGTGGCTTCGAGCCCGGCATGAAGCTGCCGGTGGTCATCACCGCGTTCGCAGACAAGAGCTTCACCTTCGTCATCAAGTCGCCCCCCGCGACCGTGCTGATCAAGAAGGCCGCGAAGATCGAGAAGGGCTCGCAGCGCCCCCACCTGGACAAGGTCGGCAAGCTGACCCGCGCCCAGCTGGAAGAGATCGCAACGATCAAGACCAAGGACCTGACGGCCGCCAGCATGGACGCCGCAGTCAAGACCATCGCCGGCTCCGCCCGCTCGATGGGCATCATCGTGGAAGGGGTCTGACATGGCCAAGCTCACCAAGAAGCAAAAGGCGCTGGCTGGCAAGGTCGAGTCGACCAAGCTGTACGCGCTGACCGAAGCCCTGGACCTGGTCAAGAGCCTGGCCAGCGCCAAGTTCGATGAGTCCATCGACGTCGCCGTGCAACTCGGCATCGATGCCAAGAAGTCGGACCAGGTCGTTCGTGGCGCCGTCGTGCTGCCCAACGGCACCGGCAAGACCAAGCGCGTGGCCGTTTTCGCCCAAGGTGCCAAGGCTGATGAAGCCCGCGCCGCTGGCGCCGACGTCGTCGGCATGGAAGACCTGGCCGAACGCGTCAAGGCGGGCGACATGCCCTTCGACGTGGTCATCGCCTCGCCCGACACGATGCGTGTCGTCGGTACCCTGGGTCAGATCCTGGGTCCGCGCGGCCTGATGCCTAACCCCAAGGTCGGCACCGTGACCCCGGACGTCGCCACCGCCGTCAAGAACGCCAAGGCTGGCCAGGTCCAGTTCCGCGTCGACAAGGCCGGCATCATCCACGGCACGCTCGGCCGTCGCTCGTTCGACACCGACAAGCTGGAAGGCAACCTGCGCGCGCTGATCGAGGCTCTGAACAAGTCCAAGCCGGCGTCGAGCAAGGGCATCTACCTGCGCAAGGTCGCCGTGTCCTCGACGATGGGCGTCGGCGCCCGCGTCGAAATCGCGTCGATCAACGCTCAAGCCAACGCGGCTTGATGCACTGAATCTGCTTGGGGCGAGTCTGGCCCCGGGCGACAAGATTGGTGGGGCGCTGTTCCGGTTCGCCGGAGCGGCGCGTCATCCAAGACCGTTGGTGGAGACCCCTTAAATCCGTGTGCAAGCTCGGAACCAACGCAGATGGCGGTCCCGCTGAAGGGTTTGCCGCTCCGAGTCATCGGGGTGGGTTTCCTGACAGATGGTCGCTGAATCCCTGGCGCTCCCGAAGCCGCAAGGCCGAGAGAGCAAATGTGAGGAGTAGACCTTGAGTCTCAATCGCAACGAGAAGGCAGTCGTTGTCTCCGACGTCGCAGCACAAGCTGCCAAGTCGCAGACGCTGGCGCTGGCCGAGTACCGTGGCCTCACCGTTGAAGCCTTGAACAAGCTGCGCGTCACCGCGCGTGCCCAAGGTGTGTATCTTCACGTGCTGAAGAACACCCTGGCGCGTCGCGCTGTCGCCGGCACCCCGTTCGAGGCTGCTTCGGAGAGCATGGTCGGCCCGCTGATCTACGGCTTTTCGGAAGACGCTGTCGCGGCTGCCAAAGTCATTGCTGACTTTGCCAAGACCAACGACAAGCTCGTCATCAAGGGCGGTGCCTACGGCGGCAAGGCTCTGGACGTGAACGGCGTGAAGGCGCTGGCATCCGTCCCGAGCAAGGAAGTGCTGCTGTCGCAAATCGCCGGCCTGCTGCTGTCGCCGGTGCAACGCACCGCGGCCGTGCTGGCTGCCCTGGCTGCAAAGCGTGGCGAAGGCGCCGCTTCCCCGGAAGCTGCTGCTGAAGAAGCCCCGGCCGCGGCCTGATCGACGAACTAGTGCGTTACACGCAATCAATCTGTTTTAAGGAAATTCATCATGGCATTCGATAAAGACGCTTTCCTGGCCTCGCTGGACAGCATGACCGTTCTGGAACTGAACGATCTGGTCAAGGCAATTGAAGAGAAGTTCGGCGTGTCCGCCGCTTCGATGGCTGCTCCGGCCGCTGGTGGCGCTGGCGGCGGCGCTGCCGCTGCTGTTGAAGAGAAGACCGAATTCAACGTCGTGCTGACCGAAGCCGGCGCACAGAAGGTCTCCGTCATCAAGGCTGTTCGTGAAATCACCGGCCTGGGTCTGAAGGAAGCCAAGGACCTGGTCGACGGCGCTCCGAAGAACGTCAAGGAAGCCGTTTCCAAGGCTGACGGCGAAGCTGCTGTCAAGAAGCTGGTCGAAGCCGGCGCCAAGGCCGAGCTGAAGTAAGACTTTGGAGTTGGGGCTGCGATGCAGTCCTGACTCCACTGACTAGAAAAGGGGTTGCCTTCGGGCTTCCCCTTTTTCGTCTTTGCGGGTTAATCCTGCTTGAGAACAGGTGAAAGACCTCGCGCGGGTATGATGCGCGGTTCTTTCACGTGTTCTCTGATCCGACTGCAGAGAACCAGTTTGGTCGGACTTCGGTGCAACGCCGAAGTTGTCCGCCAGCGGTTGGTAGTGGCCAACCACCAAGCTAGGCAGCCGCCCGTTCTGGGTGAGTGAGCCAGCCAGTCGCCGACGCGGCTCGCCCCACGGCCAGGGGTGGGCTCGACACGGAGTGTTTATGGCGCAAGCAACCCCCTACAGCTATACCGAGCGCAAGCGGATCCGCAAGAGCTTCGGCAAGCGCGAGAGCGTTCTCAACGTTCCCTATCTGCTCACGATGCAGAAGGACAGCTACGTGGCCTTCCTGCAGAAGGACGTGGCCCCCGCCAAACGCAAGCCCGAAGGGTTGCAGGCGGCCTTCCTCTCGGCGTTCCCGATTGTTTCGCACAACGGTTTCGTCGAGATGAAGTTCCTCGAATTCAACATTGCCAAGCCGCCGTTCGACACGCGCGAGTGCCAGCAGCGGGGGTTGACCTACGCTGCCGCCGTGCGCGCGCGCCTGCAGATGATCATCTATGACCGTGAGAGCCCGCAGGCCAAGACGGTCAAGGAAATCAAGGAGCAAGAGGTCTACATGGGCGAAGTGCCCCTGATGACCGACTACGGCTCCTTCATCGTCAACGGTACCGAGCGCGTCATCGTGTCGCAGCTGCACCGTTCGCCGGGCGTGTTCTTCGAGCACGACAAGGGCAAGACGCACAGCTCGGGCAAGCTGCTGTTCAGCGCCCGCATCATTCCTTACCGCGGCTCCTGGCTGGACTTCGAGTTCGACCCGAAGGACATCCTGTATTTCCGCGTCGACCGCCGCCGCAAGATGCCGGTCACCATCCTGCTCAAGGCCATCGGCCTGAAGCCGGAACAGATCCTGGCCCACTTCTTCGTGTTCGACAACTTCCGCCTGATGGACGTTGGCGCGCAACTCGAATTCGTCGCCGACCGCCTGAAGGGTGAAGTCGCCCGCTTTGACATCGTCGACAAGAGCGGCGCCGTCATCGTCGAGAAGGACAAGCGCATCACGGCCCGCCATGCGCGCCAGCTGGAGCAATCCGGCACGCAGCACATCTCGGTGCCCGAGGACTTCTTGGTCGGCCGCGTGCTGGCCAAGAACATGATCGACGCCGACACCGGCGAGATCATCGCCAAGGCCAATGACGAGCTGACCGACGCGTTGCTGAAGAAGCTGCGCCAGGCCGGCGTCAAGGAAATCCAGTGCCTGTTCACGAACGAGCTGGACGAAGGCGCCTACATCTCGCAGACGCTGGCGTCCGACGAGACCGAGACGCAGCTGGCCGCCCGTGTTGCCATCTACCGCATGATGCGCCCCGGCGAGCCGCCGACGGAAGACGCCGTCGAGGCCCTGTTCAACCGCCTGTTCTACAGCACCGACACCTACGATCTGAGCCGTGTCGGCCGCATGAAGTTCAATGCGCGTGTCGGCCGTGACACGCCCGAAGGCAACATGAACCTGTCCAACGAGGACATCCTTGACGTCGTCAAGATCCTCGTCGAGCTGCGCAATGGCCGCGGCGAAGTGGACGACATCGACCACCTGGGCAACCGCCGCGTGCGCTGCGTGGGCGAACTGGCCGAAAACCAGTACCGCTCGGGCCTCGCCCGCATCGAGAAGGCCGTCAAGGAACGTCTGGGCCAGGCCGAGACCGAAGCCCTGATGCCGCACGACCTGATCAACTCCAAGCCGATCTCCGCGGCGCTGAAGGAGTTCTTCGGTGCGTCGCAGCTGTCGCAGTTCATGGACCAGACCAACCCGCTGTCGGAAATCACGCACAAGCGTCGTGTTTCCGCTCTCGGCCCGGGCGGTCTGACCCGCGAGCGCGCCGGCTTCGAAGTCCGCGACGTGCACCCGACCCACTACGGCCGCGTCTGCCCGATCGAAACGCCGGAAGGCCCGAACATCGGCCTGATCAACTCGCTGGCGCTTTATGCCCAGCTCAACGAGTACGGCTTCCTGGAAACGCCGTACCGTCGCGTTGTCGACGGCCACGTCACCGACCAGATCGACTACCTGTCGGCCATCGAGGAAGGCAAGTACGTCATCGCCCAGGCCAATGCGACGCTGAACGAAGGCGGCCAGCTGACCGACGAACTGGTTTCTGCCCGTGAGAACGGCGAATCGGTGCTGACGTCTCCTGAGCGCATTCAGTACATGGACGTGGCGCCGACGCAGATCGTGTCGGTTGCCGCCTCGCTCGTGCCCTTCCTGGAGCACGACGACGCGAACCGCGCGCTGATGGGCGCCAACATGCAGCGCCAGGCCGTGCCGGTGCTGCGTCCCGAGAAGGCTTTCGTGGGCACGGGCGTCGAGCGCGTGGCTGCGAAGGACTCGGGCACGGTGGTCGCGGCTCGCCGCGGCGGCGTGGTCGACTATGTCGACACCAACCGCATCGTGATCCGCGTTAACGATGACGAGACCGTGGCCGGTGAGGTCGGTGTCGACATCTACAACCTGATCAAGTACCAGCGTTCCAACCAGAACACCAACATCCACCAGCGCCCGATCGTGCGCCGTGGCGACAAGGTGGCGGCCGAGGACATCATTGCCGACGGCGCTTCCACCGACATCGGTGAACTGGCCCTGGGCCAGAACATGCTGGTCGCGTTCATGCCATGGAACGGCTACAACTTCGAAGACTCGATCCTGATCTCCGAACGCGTCATCGCCGAAGACCGCTACACCTCGATCCACATCGAGGAACTCGTGGTCAATGCGCGTGACACCAAGCTGGGCGCCGAGGAAATCACCCGCGACATCCCGAATCTGTCGGAGCAACAACTCGGCCGCCTGGACGAGTCGGGCATCGTCTACATCGGTGCCGAAGTGAACCCGGGCGACGTGCTGGTCGGCAAGGTCACGCCCAAGGGCGAGACGACGCTGACGCCGGAAGAGAAGCTGCTGCGCGCCATCTTCGGCGAGAAGGCTTCGGACGTGAAGGACACGTCGCTGCGTGTCGACCAGGGCACCAACGGCACCGTCATCGACGTGCAGGTCTTCACCCGCGAAGGCATCCAGCGCGACAAGCGCGCCCAGCAGATCATTGACGACGAGCTCAAGCGCTACCGCCTGGACCTGAACGACCAGTTGCGCATCGTCGAGAGCGACGCTTTCGACCGTATCGAGAAGCTGCTCGTTGGCAAGGTCGCCAACGGCGGCCCGCAGAAGATCGCCAAGGGCACCAAGATCGACAAGGACTACCTGGCTTCGGTCGAGCGCTTCCACTGGTTCGACATCCGTCCGGCCGAGGAAGAGGTCGCCAACCAGCTCGAGTCGATCAAGAACTCGCTCGACCAGACCCGCCACAGCTTCGACCTGGCTTTTGAAGAGAAGCGCAAGAAGCTGACGCAGGGCGACGAGCTGCCTGCGGGCGTGCTGAAGATGGTCAAGGTCTACCTGGCCGTCAAGCGTCGCCTGCAGCCTGGCGACAAGATGGCCGGCCGTCACGGCAACAAGGGCGTCGTGTCCAAGGTCACCCCGATCGAAGACATGCCCTACATGGCCGACGGCACGCCTGCCGACATCGTGCTGAACCCGCTGGGCGTGCCCTCGCGGATGAACGTGGGTCAGGTGCTCGAAGTGCACCTGGGCTGGGCTGGCAAGGGCATCGGCCAGCGCATCGGCGACATGCTGCAGCAGCACACCAAGGTGGCCGAGCTGCGCAAGCTGTTCGACGAGCTCTACAACCAGAGCGGCGGCAAGACCGAGAACATCGACGAGCTGACCGACACTGAAGTGCTGGAGATGGCCTCCAACCTCGCCAAGGGCGTACCCTTCGCGACGCCGGTCTTCGACGGCGCCAAGGAAGAGGAAATCCGCGGCATGCTGAAGTTGGCCTACCCGGACGACATCGCCGCCAAGAAGGGCCTGACCGCCACGCGCACCCAGGCCTGGCTCTGCGACGGCCGTACCGGCGAGCAGTTCGAGCGCCCGGTGACCGTCGGCTACATGCACGTGCTGAAGCTGCACCACTTGGTGGACGACAAGATGCACGCGCGTTCGACCGGCCCGTACTCCCTCGTCACACAGCAACCGCTGGGCGGCAAGGCGCAGTTCGGCGGCCAGCGTTTCGGCGAAATGGAAGTCTGGGCGCTGGAAGCTTATGGCGCCTCGTACATCCTGCAGGAAATGCTGACGGTCAAGTCCGACGACGTGAACGGCCGGACCAAGGTCTACGAAAGCATCGTCAAGGGCGAACACGCCATCGAAGCGGGCATGCCCGAATCGTTCAATGTGCTGGTCAAGGAAATCCGCTCCTTGGGCATCGACATTGAACTGGAACGCAATTAAGGAGCAGATGCATGAAGGGACTACTCGACCTTTTCAAGCAATTCACCCCCGATGAGCATTTCGATGCCATCAAGATCGGCCTGGCTTCCCCGGAGAAGATCCGCAGCTGGTCGTTCGGCGAGGTGAAGAAGCCCGAGACCATCAACTACCGCACCTTCAAGCCGGAACGCGACGGCCTGTTCTGCGCCAAGATCTTTGGCCCGATCAAGGACTACGAGTGCCTGTGCGGCAAGTACAAGCGCCTGAAGCACCGCGGCGTCATCTGCGAGAAGTGCGGCGTTGAAGTCACCCAGACCAAGGTCCGCCGTGACCGCATGGGCCATATCGACCTGGCCGCGCCCTGCGCGCACATCTGGTTCCTGAAGAGCTTGCCGTCGCGTCTGGGCCTAGTGCTCGACATGACGCTGCGCGACATCGAACGCGTGCTGTACTTTGAAGCGTATGTGGTCGTCGACCCGGGCATGACGCCGCTGAAGAAGTTCTCGATCATGAGCGAGGACGACTACGACGCCAAGCGCATCGAATTCGGCGACGAGTTCATCGCGCTGATGGGCGCCGAGGGCATCAAGAAGCTGCTGGAGGAGATGGATCTCGACATCGAGATCGATCGCCTGCGCAACGACATGACCGGCTCCGAGCTCAAGGTCAAGAAGAACTCCAAGCGCCTGAAGGTCATGGAGGCCTTCAAGAAGTCCGGCATCAAGCCGAACTGGATGGTGCTGGACGTGCTGCCCGTGCTGCCGCCGGACCTGCGTCCGCTGGTGCCGCTGGACGGCGGCCGCTTCGCGACCTCCGACCTGAACGACCTCTACCGTCGCGTCATCAACCGCAACAACCGCCTGGCCCGCCTGCTCGAGCTGAAGGCTCCTGAAATCATCGTGCGCAACGAAAAGCGCATGCTGCAGGAAGCCGTCGACTCGCTGCTGGACAACGGCCGTCGCG
The DNA here is from genome assembly GCF_001425705.1 of Pelomonas sp. Root1217. Classification (GTDB taxonomy): domain Bacteria; phylum Pseudomonadota; class Gammaproteobacteria; order Burkholderiales; family Burkholderiaceae_C; genus Pelomonas. The sequence goes on from NZ_LMDC01000010.1 coordinate 9,264, forward strand.
GCAAGGCGATGACCGGCGCGAACAAGCGTGCCCTCAAGTCGCTGGCCGACATGATCAAGGGCAAGAGCGGTCGCTTCCGCCAGAACTTGCTGGGCAAGCGCGTCGACTACTCGGGCCGTTCGGTCATCGTGGTCGGCCCGACGCTCAAGCTGCACCAGTGCGGCCTGCCCAAGCTGATGGCGCTCGAACTCTTCAAGCCTTTCATCTTCTCGCGCCTCGAAGCCATGGGCATCGCGACGACGATCAAGGCTGCCAAGAAGGAAGTCGAGTCCGGCACGCCGGTGGTCTGGGACATCCTGGAAGAAGTCATCAAGGAGCACCCGGTTCTGCTGAACCGCGCTCCGACGCTGCACCGCCTCGGCATCCAGGCTTTCGAGCCCGTGCTGATCGAAGGCAAGGCCATCCAGCTGCACCCCCTCGTCTGCTCGGCCTTCAACGCCGACTTCGACGGTGACCAGATGGCCGTCCACGTGCCGCTGTCGATCGAAGCGCAGATGGAAGCCCGCACGCTGATGCTGGCCTCCAACAACGTGCTGTTCCCGGCCTCCGGCGAACCGTCGATCGTGCCGTCGCAAGACGTGGTGCTGGGTCTGTACTACGCGACCCGCGAGCGCACCAACGGCAAGGGCGAGGGCATGATCTTCTCGGACATTCCCGAGATGATCCGTGCGCTGGAAAACGGTGCCGTCGAGATCACCGCCAAAATCAGCGTGCGTCTGGTCGAGTACAGCAAGGACAAGGACACCGGCGAGTGGGTGCCCGAGACCAAGCTGACGGACACCACCGTCGGCCGCGCATTGCTGTCCGAGATCCTGCCCAAGGGCCTGCCGTTCTCGAACATCAACAAGGCGCTCAAGAAGAAGGAGATCAGCAAGCTGATCAACACCTCCTTCCGCAAGTGCGGCCTGAAGGAAACCGTCGTGCTGGCCGACAAGCTGCTGCAAAGCGGCTTCAAGCTCGCCACGCGCGCCGGCATCTCCATCGCCATCGACGACATGCTGGTGCCCGCTCAGAAGCACACGCTGATCGAGCGCGCCGAGAAGGAGGTCAAGGAGATCGAGCAGCAGTACGTCTCGGGTCTCGTGACGGCTGGCGAGCGCTACAACAAGGTCGTGGACATCTGGGGCAAGGCCGGCGACGAAATCGGCAAGAAGATGATGGACCACCTGAAGGTCGAGAAGACCGTGGACCGTCATGGCAAGACCGTCGACCAGGAGTCCTTCAACTCGATCTACATGATGGCCGACTCGGGCGCGCGCGGTTCCGCCGCCCAGATCCGCCAGCTGGCCGGCATGCGTGGCCTGATGGCCAAGCCTGACGGCTCCATCATCGAGACCCCCATCACGGCGAACTTCCGTGAAGGCCTGAACGTGTTGCAGTACTTCATCTCCACCCACGGTGCTCGTAAGGGCCTGGCGGATACGGCGCTGAAGACCGCGAACTCCGGCTACCTGACACGTCGTCTGGTCGACGTGACCCAGGACCTGGTGGTCATCGAGAATGACTGCGGCACCGACAACGGCATGGCGATGCGTGCCCTAGTCGAAGGTGGTGAAGTCATCGAATCCCTGCGTGACCGCGTCCTCGGCCGCGTCACCGCGGTCGATGTCGTGCACCCCGAAACCCAGATCTCGTTGCTGGGTGCCAGCACCATGCTGGACGAGGACACGCTCGACGTGCTCGAAGCCGCTGGTGTCGACGAGATCAAGGTCCGCACGCCGCTGACTTGCGCCACGCGCTTTGGTCTGTGCGCCAAGTGCTATGGCCGTGACCTCGGCCGCGGCGGCCTGGTCAACACCGGTGAGGCTGTGGGCGTCATTGCCGCGCAGTCCATCGGTGAGCCCGGCACGCAGCTGACGATGCGTACCTTCCACATCGGCGGCGCGGCCTCGCGTGCAGCGGTGGCCTCCAGCGTCGAAGCCAAGTCGGACGGCATCATCGGCTTCAACGCCACGATGCGCTACGTCACCAACGGCAAGGGCGAACTGGTCGTGATTTCCCGCTCTGGCGAGATCATCATTGCCGACCCGCACGGTCGCGAACGCGAGCGTCACAAGGTGCCGTACGGCGCGATCCTGAACATCAAGGCCAGCCAGACCATCAAGGCCGGTGTGGTGCTTGCGAACTGGGATCCGCTGACCCGCCCGATCATCACGGAATTCGCCGGCAAGGCGAAGTTCGAGAACGTCGAAGAAGGCGTGACCGTCGCCAAGCAGGTGGACGAGGTGACCGGTCTGTCGACGCTGGTCGTCATCGACCCGAAGCGCCGCGGCGCTGCCAAGGTGATCCGCCCGCAGGTCAAGCTGCTTGACGCCGGCGGCCACGAGGTCAAGATCCCCGGTACCGACCACTCGGTGGCCATTGGCTTCCAGGTCGGCTCATTGATCCAGATCCGCGACGGCCAGGAACTCCTGCCTGGTGAGGTGCTCGCCCGCATCCCGGTGGAAGGCCAGAAGACCCGTGACATTACCGGCGGTCTGCCGCGTGTGGCCGAGCTCTTCGAAGCCCGTTCGCCCAAGGATGTCGGCGTGCTCGCCGAGCAGACCGGTACCGTGTCGTTCGGCAAGGAGACCAAGGGCAAGATCCGCCTGCAGATCACCGACCCGGACGGCAAGGCCCACGAGGAACTCGTGCCGAAGGAAAAGAACATCCTGGTGCACGAAGGCCAGGTGGTCAACCGCGGCGAGCTGATCGTCGACGGCGCAGCGGACCCGCAGGACATCCTGCGTCTGCTGGGCATCGAGGAACTGGCGCGCTACATCGTCGACGAGGTGCAGGACGTCTACCGTCTGCAGGGCGTGAAGATCAACGACAAGCACATCGAGGTGATCGTTCGCCAGATGCTGCGTCGCGTGATGATCACCAACCCCGGCGATTCGACCTACATCCTCAACGAGCAGGTCGAGCGTTCGGAGCTGCTGGACACCAACGACCGTCTGCGCAAGGAAGGCAAGATGATTGCCATCCACGCGGATGTGCTGTTGGGCATCACCAAGGCCTCGCTGTCGACCGACTCGTTCATCTCGGCTGCGTCCTTCCAGGAAACGACCCGCGTGCTCACCGAGGCTGCCATCATGGGCAAGCGCGACGAGCTGCGTGGCCTGAAGGAAAACGTCATCGTCGGCCGCCTGATCCCCGCGGGCACCGGCATGGCCTTCCACGAGGCACGTCGCGTCAAGGAAGCCATGGACGACGCCGAGCGCCGTGCCATCGCGCTGCAGGAGGCCGAGGAATTGGCCGCCGCACAGATGGCCGGTGTGGACGCTGGCGACCACTCGGCCGAGTAAGGCTGCACCAGCCACGGGGCTTCGCGCCTCGCCAAGCCGCCCCGGTTCAGGCCGCGGGCGGCTTTTTCATTCCAGCCTCCAAAGCTCCGGCTTCAGGATGAGCAAGCCGCGCAGCTTGGCGCGCTTGCGCAGCGCCAGCAAAGCCTTGTCGCGCGAAACCAGCCAGCGCGCGCCGCGGGCCAAGGCCAAGTCGATGAATTTCTGGTCGTCCGGGTCGCGACAGACGAGCCGAGGGGAAGGCTCGGCTGCGTCGACGCCTTCCGAATGAGCGTCGAACTTGGCCTCGATGAGTGCCAAGTCGGGTGAGTAGCTTGCTGCGACGCCACGGCCCAACACATGGCGGATCTCGTCACGCATCGCCGGGGCGACCAGCCAGCGCAGCTCGCCCGAACCCAGCGCGGCGGCCAAAGCTTTCACGCGCGGGTCGTTGAACACCAGCCAGTCCATGACGACCTGGGTGTCGACCACGATGGCCGGCCGTGCTTCGGGCTGCGTGTCGGACAGCGCGCCGGCTGCGTTTGGCGAGGAAGTGAGGCCCATCCGGCAAGCTTAACCGTCACTCTTGTGCCGAAAACCGGCGCGGTCTACAATCCTCGGCTCTCCGCCATTTGGCCGGCGCATCGCTGCGCGTGCAAAATCCGGCGGAGACTCACTGACTTCAAACGGGAACAAGTCGTAATGCCAACCATCAATCAACTGGTGCGCCACGGTCGAGAGGCCGAGGTCATCAAGTCCAAGTCGCCTGCGATGCAGAACTGCCCGCAGCGCCGCGGTGTCTGCACCCGCGTCTACACCACCACGCCCAAGAAGCCGAACTCGGCTCTGCGTAAGGTCGCCAAGGTGCGTCTGACCAACGGTTTCGAGGTCATCTCGTACATCGGCGGTGAAGGCCACAACCTGCAAGAACACAGCGTCGTGCTCGTGCGCGGCGGCCGTGTGAAGGACTTGCCCGGCGTGCGTTACCACATCGTCCGTGGTTCGCTCGACCTGCAAGGCGTCAAGGATCGCAAGCAATCGCGTTCCAAGTACGGCGCGAAGCGTCCGAAGAAGTAAATCGTTTGTTCGGGCTCGGCTCCATTGCCGACCCAACGTTGTTGCGGCCTGTTGAAATTCGTCAGCGGCCGAGTAAGTGGATGACCCCAGATGTCGGTGGTTGTCCAGCGGAGTCAGGTCAAAAGACCGTCTCCAACTGAAGCAAAAGGAAGAGTGCCATGCCACGTCGTCGCGAAGTACCCAAGCGCGAAATCCTGCCGGACCCCAAGTTCGGTTCCGTCGATCTGTCCAAGTTCATGAACGTCATCATGGAATCGGGCAAGAAGGCCATCGCTGAGCGCATCATCTACGGTGCCCTGGAGCAGGTCGAGAAGAAGATCGGCAAGGATCCGCTGGAAGTGTTCATGGTTGCCCTGAACAACGTGAAGCCCATGGTCGAAGTGAAGTCCCGCCGGGTCGGCGGTGCGAACTACCAAGTTCCCGTGGAAGTTCGCCCCGTCCGCCGGATGGCCCTCGCCATGCGCTGGTTGAAGGAATCCGCTCGCAAGCGCGGTGAGAAGTCGATGGCCCAGCGCCTGGCCAATGAACTGCTGGAGGCCGCTGAAGGCCGTGGCGGCGCGATGAAGAAGCGCGACGAAGTTCACCGCATGGCAGAAGCCAACAAGGCGTTCTCGCACTTCCGCTTCTAAACTCACTGTCTTTCAGCCGCCTCGGGTTTCTACCAACCCGCTGGCGGCTCCTGTCTTCTGGAGCAAACCATGGCCCGCAAAACCCCCATCGAGCGCTACCGCAATATCGGTATCTCCGCGCACATCGATGCCGGCAAGACCACCACGACCGAGCGCATCCTTTACTACACCGGCGTGAACCACAAGATCGGTGAGGTGCATGACGGCGCCGCCACGATGGACTGGATGGAACAAGAGCAAGAGCGTGGCATCACGATCACCTCTGCTGCCACGACCTGCTTCTGGAAGGGCATGGACCTGGCTCGTCCCGAGCACCGCATCAACATCATTGACACCCCCGGGCACGTCGACTTCACGATTGAAGTCGAGCGCTCGATGCGCGTGCTGGACGGCGCCTGCATGGTCTATTGCGCCGTGGGTGGCGTGCAGCCCCAGTCGGAAACCGTCTGGCGCCAGGCCAACAAGTACAAGGTGCCCCGTCTCGCGTTCGTCAACAAGATGGACCGCACCGGCGCGAACTTCTTCAAGGTCTATGACCAGATGAAGGTCCGCCTGAAGGCCAACCCCGTGCCTGTCGTGATCCCCATCGGCGCCGAAGACAAGTTCACCGGCGTGATCGACCTCATCAAGATGAAGGCGATCATCTGGGACGAGGCCTCGCAAGGCATGAAGTTCAACTACGAAGACATCCCGGCCGACCTGCAGGCCGAAGCCGTCAAGTGGCGCGAGAACCTCATCGAAGCCGCCGCTGAGTCCAGCGAAGAGCTGATGAACAAGTACCTGGAGTCGGGCGAGCTGACCGAAGACGAAATCGTCTCGGCCATCCGCAAGCGCACCATCGCCGCTGAAATCCAGCCGATGTTCTGCGGCACCGCCTTCAAGAACAAGGGCGTGCAGCGCATGCTCGACGGCATCATCGACTTCATGCCGTCGCCGGCCGACATCCCGCCGGTGCCTGGCACCGACGACGACGACAAGCCGGTCGTGCGCGAGCGCGTCGACGAAGAGAAGTTCGCTGCTCTGGCCTTCAAGCTGATGACCGACCCCTACGTCGGCCAGCTGACGTTCGTGCGCGTCTATTCTGGCGTGCTGAAGTCGGGCGACTCGGTCTACAACCCGATCCGCGGCAAGAAGGAACGTATCGGTCGGATCCTGCAGATGCACGCCAACCAGCGTGAAGAAATCTCGGAAATTCTGGCTGGCGACATCGCCGCCTGCGTGGGCCTGAAGGACGTCACCACGGGCGAAACCCTGTGCGATCCGGACAGCATCATCACGCTGGAAAAGATGGTGTTCCCTGAGCCTGTGATCTCGCAGGCCGTCGAGCCCAAGACCAAGGCCGACCAGGAAAAGATGGGTATCGCCCTGGGCCGTCTGGCCAAGGAAGACCCGTCCTTCCGTCTGCGCACCGATGAAGAATCGGGCCAGACCATCATCTCCGGCATGGGCGAGCTCCACCTGGAAATCATCGTCGACCGCATGAAGCGCGAGTTCGGCGTGGAAGCCAACGTCGGCAAGCCGCAGGTCGCCTATCGCGAAACCATCCGCAAGAGCGCCAGCGACGTCGAAGGCAAGTTCGTTCGCCAGTCCGGCGGCAAGGGCCAGTACGGCCACGTCGTGCTGACCGTCGAGCCGCAGGAGCCCGGCAAGGGTTTCGAGTTCGTCGACGCCATCAAGGGCGGTGTGGTTCCTCGCGAATTCATCCCCGCGGTTGAAAAGGGTGTCATCGACTCCCTGCCGAACGGCGTGCTGGCCGGCTTCCCGGTCGTCGACGTCAAGGTCACGCTGACTTTCGGTTCGTACCACGAAGTCGACTCGAACGAAAACGCGTTCAAGATGGCTGCTTCCATGGGCTTCAAGGAAGGCTGCCGCCGCGCGTCGCCTGTGATCCTGGAGCCGATGATGGCTGTGGAAGTCGAGACGCCTGAGGACTATGCCGGCAACGTGATGGGCGACCTGTCCAGCCGTCGCGGCATGGTGCAGGGCATGGACGACATGGTCGGCGGCGGCAAGGTCATCAAGGCCGAAGTTCCGCTGTCGGAAATGTTCGGCTACTCGACGACCCTGCGCTCGATGTCGCAAGGCCGCGCCACATACACGATGGAGTTCAAGCACTACAGCGAAGCTCCGAAGAACGTGGCCGACGCGATCATTACCGCTCGCGGAAAGTAATGGACTGGGGTTGGCGCTGCAAAGCAGCTCCGACCCTCACCGTTTAAGCCGGTGCGGGCGATCCCCGCGCCGCCGTCTTCTCGTCGATCGCCCTGGGTTGCCAGTCACCAGGGATTTCCGGTTCACGAGGAAACGCAAAACCAACCGACTGGCAATGCTCTTTCTCTGGAGTCAAGAAAATGGCAAAAGGCAAGTTTGAACGGACCAAGCCGCACGTGAACGTGGGCACGATCGGTCACGTCGACCACGGCAAGACGACGCTGACGGCAGCGATCGCG
>NZ_LMDC01000011.1 GCF_001425705.1 Pelomonas sp. Root1217
GCGTTCACTCCTCCAACGCGACCACCAGCACCGCCTTGGCAGGCACCTTGATCGACAGCTTGCCGCCCGCGGCACGCGCGCTGAACGCTGCCGGCTTGATGACCTGCGGATCCTGGAASGTGTTGTGCGCGTCCATCGCGGCCGAGGTCAGCACCTTGCCGGCCGCACCCTTGACCTTTGTGCCGGCGACGTCGACGGCGATATCGACCGCCTGGTTCGGATCGGTGTTGACCAGCGACAGGTAGAGCTTGCCGTCCTTGGCGCGTGCCGCCGAAGCGCTCACGCCCGGAATGGTCGTGGKGCCCAGCGTGTAGCGGGTGTTGTCCTTGATCGCCAGCGGCAGCGACTTGGCATCCTGGAACGGCACGTACATCTGGAAGGCGTAGTAGGTCGGCGTCAGGACCATCTTTTCCTTGTCSGTCAGGACCATCGCCTGCAGCACGTTGACCATCTGGGCGATGGTGGTCAGGGTGACTCGCTCGGCGTGCTCATGGAAGATGTGGAAGTTCAGCGCCGCCACGAGCGCGTCGCGCAGGGAGTTCTGCTGGAACAGCCCGCCTCTGGGGTTCACTTCGTCATACCAGGTGCCCCACTCGTCGACCATCAGCCCGATCTTCTTGTCGGGGTCGTTCTTGTCCAGCACGGCCACGTGGTCCTTGACGAGCTGGTCCATCTTCAWGGTGTTGGCCAGGGTCGAGATCCACTCGCYTTCCTTGAAGCCGAGGTCCTTGCCCTTGACSTCCCAGTTGCCGGTCGGGACGGTGTACTGGTGGACGGTGATGCCGATGGTGCGGCCCTTGAGYTCCTTGCTCAGCGCCTGGGTCCAGGCGGTGTCGAAGCCGCTGCCGCCGCTGGCGATCATCTTCGGCCGCGACTTCTCGGGCGCCCACAGGAAATGCTCGTAATTGCTGTACAGGCTCGCGTAGTAGTCGGGCTTCATGTTGCCACCGCAACCCCACAACTCGTTGCCGACACCGAAGAAGGCGACCTTGAACGGCTTTTCGCGCCCGTTCTGGGCGCGCAGCCGGGCCAGCGGCGAGCCGCCTTCCGCAGTCATGTACTGCACCCAGTCGGCCATCTCCTGCGCTGCTGCACCTCGGCAATGTTGGCGTCTGACAGCGTGAAATCGGCCGNAGCAGCCAGCGCCCATCATAGTCGGGCTTCATGTTGCCACCGCAACCCCACAACTCGTTGCCGACACCGAAGAAGGCGACCTTGAACGGCTTTTCGCGCCCGTTCTGGGCGCGCAGCCGGGCCAGCGGCGAGCCGCCTTCCGCAGTCATGTACTGMACCCAGTCGGCCATCTCCTGCACGCTGCCGGTRCCGACGTTGCCGTTGACGTAGGCGTCGGCGCCCAGCATGTCGATCAGGTCGAAGAACTCGTGGGTGCCGACGGCATTGATCTCCTCGACGTGGCTGCCCCAGACGTTGCTCGGTCGCTTGTCCTGCGGGCCGATACCGTCGCGCCAGTGGTAGGTGTCGGCGAAGCAGCCGCCCGGCCAGCGCACCAGCGGCACGTGCAGTTCCTTGAGCGCGCCGACGACGTCGTTGCGCCAGCCGCGGGTGTTGGGGATGTTCGACTTCGTGCCGACCCACATGCCTTCGTAGACACCAGTGCCGAGGTGTTCAGCGAACTGGCCGTACACGTACTTGCTGATGACGGGGCCGGGCTTGCCGGCGTCGATGTGGATGCTGACCGGGTTGGCGGCGAAAGCCGGTGCCGCGATCAGGCCGAGGACGGCGAGGCCGTGTTTGATGGAGTTCACAGGGGTTGTCTATTCAAGTGGGCGCAAGTGGAGGAAGGCGGAACGTGGTCGCGCCTGGTCAGCGACGGTCTGCCGCCCCTTGCCCGACCCGGTAGTAGTCAAAGTCGACACGGCCGCCGGCCGTCTTGGTCGAGTAATAGAAGAGGCCGAAGCGATAACCCATGAAGTGCGGGAAGGTGTACTTCAGGCGAGAGGGACGACCGATGGGGGTCCAGGATTTGCCGTCGAGGCTGTAGGAGAAGCGGGCGAGTTCAGGCGCGGGCTCGAAGTCGCAGTCGACCCTCAGATGAACGGTATTGCCCGAAAGGGGAACGGAGGCGAGTTCTTCGGGCTTGTCCGTTTCGGCGCTCACCATGACGACGGAACGGACGCCATTGGCCATCCTGACGCCCACGAAACCGTACTGCCGCTGGAAGGCGGACAAGCCGGCCCAATCGCCGTCCTTCATGCCGCTCACGTCGATGCGGGTGGTGGCCGAACTGCTCGGGCCAAAGGTGCGCTGGGTGAGCGTGTTCGGGGCCTCGAGCAGCGTGGGAACGACCCGGCTGGTGGTGAGGCTCAGGTAGCCCGGCCGCTTGGTAAGCGACCAGTCATGGGGCTTCGGGTTGTGATTCCATTGCCAGGCCAGCGGCAGGGCGGGGTCACCGGGCTGGCGGTCGAATTCGTCGGAGGCGACGATGCCCGAGACGCCGGAGACGCCCTGCGCGCCGGCGGGGATGTCCAGCGTCATGGGAACCTTGCCGTTTTCACCGAGCACGGGCCAGCCGTCCTTCCAGGCCACGGGCACGAGGTAGGGGATGCGGCCGACGGCGGCGTTGTCCTTGAAGACATAGGCGTACCACTTGCCTTCCGGGGTGTCGATGAGACCGCCCTGGGCGATGCCGCGATCGTCGAGCGCGATGCGACCCTCGTAAGGGCCGTCGATGGCGTCGGCGCGGTGGACGGTGACGGTGCGCGCCCAACGGCTGCCGGGTGAGGCAATGTTGAAGAGGTAGTAGCGACCGTTGGCCTTGAAAAGCTGCGAGCCCTCGCCCTTGAGCCCGCCCTGGTCGGCGCCGAAGAGGCCGTTGACGTTTTCGACGATGACCTTGTTCACGCCGCCGGGCTTGATGCCGGAGAGATCGGGTTTCATCTCGGTGAGCATGATGCGACCGCCGCCGTAAACCATGTAGACGCGACCGTCGTCATCGAAGAACAGGCTGTGGTCCCCCAGCGATGGCTCGAAGCTGATCTCTTTCCACGGGCCRCGTTCCGGTTCGCGTGTGGTGTAGATGTGGGTGCGCCCGGTATTGGCCGAGAACGTTGACGCGTGGAACACGCCGTTGTGATAACGCAGGCTGCTGGCCCAGGAGCCTTCACCGTAGGCGTTCTTGCCGTTTTCAAGGCGCAGGGCGTCGTTGTCGCCAAGGGTCTCGTAGGCGTACGAGGCCATGCGCCAGTTGACGAGGTCCGTCGACTTCATGATCGGCAGCCCCGGACTCATGTGCATCGTCGTGCTGCTCATGTAGTAGGTCTTGCCGACACGGATGATGGCTATGTCCGGGACGTCGGCCCAGATGAGCGGGTTGTGGGCACGATTCGGCTGTGCCGGCGCAAGGGCGCTGGAGCCGTCGCGCAGCGCGGGGTTGGCACCGGACGATGGTTCTGCGGCCAGCGCGGTTGCGCCGGTGAGCACGGCCCAGCAAAGGGCGACGGGGTGCAGGAAGCTGACAAGGCGCATGGCTGGATGTGAAGCGTCAATAGGAGAACGGTGCCCGTTCTCTAGGGCCAGAGCTGGCGCAGGTCAGCGCGAGCCGGCGCCTGGCTCGATCCGGTAGTAGTCAAAGTCCACACGGCCGCCCGCCGTCTTGGTCGAGAAATAGAAGAGGCCGAAGCGATTACCTATGAAGTGCGTCGGGTAGGAATAGGTCAGGCGCGAGGGACGGCCGATGGGCGTCCAGGATTTGCCGTCGAGGCTGTAGGAGAAGCGGGCGAACTCAGGCGCGGGATGGAACTCGGCGTCGACCTTGAGGTGAACGGTCTTGCCAGACAGGGGAACGGAGGCGATTTCCTCCGGCTTGTCGGAATCGGCGCTCACCATGACGAGAGATCCGGCGCCGCCGCTCATCTTGACGCCCACAAAACCATACTGTTTCTGAAACACGGTCAGGCCGGCCCAGTCGCCGTCCTTCATGCCGCTCACGTCGATGCGGGTGGTGGCGGAACTGCTCGGGCCGAAGGTGCGCTGCGTGAGCGTGTTCGTGGCCTCGGGCAGCGTGGCGACGATCCGGCTGGTGGACAGGCTCAGGTAGCCCGGGCGCTTGGTGAGCGACCAGTCATCGGGGCGAGGGTTGTGATTCCATTGCCAGGCGAGAGGCAGGGCGGGGTCGCCAGGCCGGCGGTCGAACTCGTCGGAGGCGACGATGCCGGACGCACCAGAGGCGCCCTGCCCGCCGGCGGCAATGTCGAGCGTCATGGGCACTTTGCCGTTTTCGCCGAGCACCGGCCAGCCGTCCTTCCAGGTCACTGGCACGAGGTAGGGAATGCGACCGACGGCGCCGTCGCCTTTGAAGAGATACGCAAACCATTTGCCGTCCGGGGTGTCGACGAGGCCACCCTGGGCGATACCGCGGTCATCCAGCGCGATGCGACCCTCGTACGGCCCGTCGATGCGGTCGGCACGGTGGACGATGACGCTGGGCGCCCAGCGGCTCTTGGGCGAGGCGATGTTGAAGAGGTAATAGCGGCCGTTGATCTTGAAAAGTTGCGAACCCTCGCCGTTGAGCCCGCCCAGATCGGAGCCGAAGATGGTGTTGACGTTTTCGATGAGAACCTTGTTCAAGCCGCCGGGCTTGATGCCGGAGAGATCGGGTTTCAGCTCGACGAGCGTGATGCGACCGCCCCCGTAAACCATGTAAACGCGACCGTCGTCATCGAAGAGCAGGCTGTTGTCATGCAGCAAGGGTTCGAAATTCGTCTCTTTCCACGGGTCGCGCTCCGGATCGCGCGTGGTGTAGATGTGGGTGCGTCCGCTGGTGTAGGAGAAAGTCGAGGCGTAGAACACGCCGTTGTGATAACGCAGGCTGCTGGCCCAGGAGCCTTTGCTGTAGGCGTCTTTGCCGTTCTCGAGGCGCATAGCCTCGTTGTCAACGAGGGCTTCATGGGCGTAGGAGACCAAGCGCCAGTTGACCAGATCCTCCGACTTCATGATCGGGAGACCCGGGCTCATGTGCATCGTCGTGCTGCTCATGTAGTAGCTTTTCCCTACGCGGATCATCGACATGTCCGGGACGTCGGCCCAGATGAAGGGGTTGTGGGCAAGCTTCGTCTGTACCGCCGCAAGGGCGCTGGAGCCGTCGCGCTGCGCCGGGTTGGCACCGAGCGACGGTTCTGCGGCAAGCGCGGTTCCGCCAGTGAGCGCAGCGCAGCAAAAGGCGATGGTGTGCAGGAGTCTGGAAGGGCGCATGGCTGGATGTGAAGCGTCAATAGGTTGTTGAGGGGTCAGCGCGAGCCACCGCCTGGCTCGATCCGGTAGTAGTCGAAATCCACACGACCGCCAGCGGTCTTGGTCGAGTAATAGAAGAGGCCGTAGCGGTAGCCCATGAAGTGCGGGATGGTGTAGGCCATGCGCGAGGGACGACCGATGGGGGTCCACGATTTGCCGTCCAGGCTGTAGGAGAAGCGGGCGAGCTCAGGCGCAGACTCGAAGTCGCAGTCGACCTTGAGGTGAACGGTCTTGCCAGTGAGCGGCACGGAGGCGATCTCCTCCGGCTTGTCGGCATCGGCGCTCACCATGACGAGGGACTTGGCGCCGTCGCTCATCCTGACGCCGACAAAACCATAGTGCTTCTGGAGCGCGGTCAGGCCGGCCCAGTCGCCATCTTTCATGCCGCTCACGTCGATGCTGGTGGTGGCTGAACTGCGCGGGCCAAAGGTGCGCTGCGTGAGGGTGTTTCGGGCCTCGAGCAGCGAGGCAACGATTCGGCTGGTGGTCAAGCTCAGGTAGCCCGGGCGCTTGGTGAGCGACCAGTCACGCGGCTCGGGGTTGTGATTCCATTGCCAGGCCAGCGGCAGGGCGGGGTCACCAGGCTGGCGGTCGAATTCGTCGGAGGCGACGATGCCCGAGACGCCGGAAACGCCCTGTGCGCCGGCGGGGATGTCCAGCGTCATGGCCACCTTGCCGTCTTTGCCGAGCACGGGCCAGCCANGGGTTTGGCGTGCTGCCGCTACCTGTTACCAGGCTGGCGGTCGAATTCGTCGGAGGCGACGATGCCCGAGACGCCGGAAACGCCCTGTGCGCCGGCGGGGATGTCCAGCGTCATGGCCACCTTGCCGTCTTTGCCGAGCACGGGCCAGCCGTCCTTCCAGGTCACCGGCACGAGGTAGGGAATGCGACCGACGGCGCCGTTGTCCTTGAACAGATAGGCGTACCACTTGCCTTCCGGGGTGTCGATGAGGCCGCCCTGGGCGATGCCGCGGTCATCGAGCGCGATGCGGCCCTCGTAGGGGCCGTCGATGGTGTCGGCGCGGTGGACGATGACGGTGCGAGCCCATCGGCTGCCCGGCGAGGCGATGTTGAAGAGGTAGTAGCGACCGTTGACCTTGGACAGCTGCGAGCCCTCGCCGCACAGCCCGCCCTGGTCGGCACCGAAGACGGCGTTGACGTGTTCGACGATGACCTTGTTCACGCCGCCGGGCTTGGCGCCGGTGAGATCGGGTTTGAGCTCGGTGAGCGTGATGCGATTGCAGCCCCAGGCCATGTAGACGCGGCCGTCGTCGTCGAAGAACAGGCTGTGGTCATGCAGTGCAGGCTCGAAGCTTGTCTCCTTCCACGGGCCGCGCTCCGGATCGCGCGTGGTGTAGATGTGGGTGCGTCCGCTCGTGGCGGCAAACGTCGAGGCATAGAACACGCCGTCGTGGTAGCGCAGGCTGCTGGCCCAGGAGCCGGCACCGTAGGCGTTCTTGCCGTTTTCCAGGCGCAGGGCTTCGTTGTCGGCGAGCGTCTGATAGCCGTAGGAGGCCATGCTCCAGTTCACCAGGTCCGTCGACTTCATGATCGGCAGGCCTGGGCTCATGTGCATCGTCGTGCTGCTCATGTAGTAGGTCTTGCCGACACGGAGGATGGCGATGTCCGGGACGTCGGCCCAGATCAAGGGGTTGTGGGCAGGAGCCGCCTGAAGCGCCTGTGCCGCCCGTTCCGCCGCAATGACTTCAGGTGTGACGCAGGCGGCCACGAGGGCCATCAGGAAAAGGATCGGGCGGTTCATGAGGCGGACAGGGTGTTGGGGCATGTCGTTGCTGCGAAGCTGATGACTGCGCGGAACTAGCGCGCGTAGAGCGCGAACGCGAAGTCAGCGGGGCGGCCCTCCCGGTCCTTCAACGGCCGGTCGTCCAGGCTGGCCTCGCCGTCGGCATAGACGTCACTGCGGCTGGCGCGCAGGTTGATCGTCAGCGCGTCCTTCTCGCCCTGAAGCGCCAGCGCATAGCGGCGACCAGACTTCAGCACGACCGGCGGATGGGCGCTGAAGTCAAAGCTCAGCAGCCCGGCGCCTTGCGGCCGGTAGGCGATGGCCAGGCCGTCGCCGGCGCCGAGCAGTTCGGTGCCGGCCTCCACGTCACGCAGTGAAAGCCGCAGCGAGTGCGTGGCGTCCGTGCCGTGGCCGTCGCCGGCGTACAGGCTGAGCCGGCCCAGCGCGATGTCGTCGCGCGGCACGAAGGTCTGCACCATGCGGCTGGCGCCGCCGCCGTCGCGGTGGAAGCCCACGGGTTCCGGGGCCTGCTCGAAAGGCCGGGCGACCGAGGCCAGCGCCGGGCTGCCCGGCCAGGTTTCGGGATAGCCTTGGGCGAACTGCTGGACGGCCACGCGCGGGTCGGAGCGGCCCGGGTCGGGCAGCGCGGGCACCTTGCCGGTGGGCGGCTTGGGCGGTGTGCTGATGCCGGCCACGGTTTGCGTGACGGGCCACATGCGGCCGTCGGCGTCGTAGTAGAGGTACTCCATCGTGACGGAGCGGCGGGCGCCGGCGCCCGTCTCTCCGTCGGGCAGGGTCAGCGCGCCGTTGTGATAGACCAGGTAGGACTGGCTCTTGAAGTCGTCGATAAGGCCCGCGTGGATGGTGTAGCTGTTCTTGGCCGTGCCGGTCAGCACGCCCTGGTAGGTCCAGGGCCCGCGCGGGCTGGGCGCAGTGGCATAGGACAGGTGCTCGGCGAGACCCTGGTGCGCCATGGACGCGTAGGTCATGTAGTAGAGCCCCTTGCGCTTGGACAGCCACGGCCCCTCGGTGTAATTGGGCAGCGCGATTTTCTCGATCGGGCCGTCCAGCTCGGTCATGTTGGCTTTGAGCTTGGCCAGGTAGAGCACCGGGTTGCCCCAGGCCAGCCAGGCGGTGCCGTCGTCATCGATGAAGACGGTGGGGTCGATGTCGTTCCAGCCGTAGGGGGCCGGCGTCGTGGCATCGGTGATCAGCGCCGAGCCGCGCGCATCCTTGAACGGGCCCAGTGGGTTGTCGGCCACCGCCACGCCGATGGCCTTGCCCGGCTGCGTGTCGTTGTGTTGCACGGTGGCGTAGAAGTAGAAGCGGCCATTGCGCTGCACCACCTGCGCAGCCCAGGCGTCGCCCGTGGCCCATTTGAAGTCGGTGGGCTTCATGAAGGCGCCGTGCGCGGTCCAGTGGCGCAGGTCCTTGGACGAATAGGCCAGCCACTCCTTCATGAGGAAGAAGTCGTTGCCCTTGGCCTCGTCACGGCCGACGTAGAGGTAGACCGTATCGCCCACGACCAGCGGCGCGGGGTCGGCGGTGAAGCGGTCGCGCAGCACGGGATTCGCGCCGGGCGGCGGCTCCGCGGCCGGCGCGGCGCCGCTGGCAAGGGCGGCCCCGCAGAGGGCGATGCAATGGAATCGGTTGAAGAGGCGCATGACCAGGTGGACCTTCAATAGGTTTGTGTTGCGGGTGTTTCCCGGAGTGGCAAGGCCTAACCCCGGATGATTCGCCGGTGCCGCGCTTTCTTACTGCGACCAGATAAAGCGCGCGCCGTCGCTGTTGTCCGGCATGGGGCCGGGGCTGTCGGCCCGGATGTCCCCGGTCTGCGGATCGATGCGCAGGAAGCGGTTCGTGGCCAATGACATCAGCACCAGTTCGCCCGTCGGGGTTTCGATCCATTGGAAACTTTGCGCCGTCCCGGGCTGCCCCGCCACCAGCGTCACTGCGCCGTCTTCACCCACCGTGACATAGCGTCGGCCCGAGCACAAAGCGACGCGGCCCAAGCGGCGGTCGACGACCTCGAAACGCGTCGGGATACCCGAAGCCAGGCGCCCAGCGCTGTCCGTCAGTCCGCTCGTCGCTTGAAACGACGCCAGCCGGATCGACCGGCCATAGGGAATCGGCCGCATCAGGCCGCGGGTATGCGGCTGATGGACGTCGATGCTGTCGAAATCGGCAAAGCCGCCCTCGGCGCCGGTCGTGTTGTAGTTGAACAATCCATAGCGAACGCCCTGGAAGGTGAACGTCTGGTAGAGCAGCACGACCTCGTTGCCGATCGGGGTGAACGTCTTGCCGTCGACCGAATAGCTGAAGCGCGCTCGTTCGGTGAGGAAGTCGCAGTCGGCCCGAAGCCAGATGCGCGTGCCGGTCAGCTTCACCCGCGCACGCTGGTCCAGGCGTTGGTCGTGGAAGACGACGTTGAGCTCGTCGGCGAGTTTTTCGACGCCCAACGTTGCATACGGGAGATTGAGCAGGCCCAGGCCGGCCGTGTCGCCGGGCTTCAGGTTCGACGCATCAAGCAGGACGGTCGGCGTGGACATCGGCCCGATGGCCCGCTGGGTCAGCGTGTTGCGCGCTTCGTAGAACGAAGGCGCCGGCAGAGCATGCAGCCGCAGGAAACCGGGCCGCTCCGACAACGACCACTTGTCGTCGACCGGGACATGGTTCCACTGCCACAGGGGTTGGAGCTGCGGCGCCGAGAAGTCGTCGCTGCGCTGAAAAGGCACGCGCACCGCCTGCGCTGTGGTGGTCTTGGGCTTCACCCAGGTTCGCGGCGTGCGCGTCAGGTTGCCCGGCAGTCCGAAATAGGGCCAGCCGTCCTTCCAGGTAATGGGAGACAGGCTGAGCAGGCGACCGACGGAATTGAAATCCATCATCGAAAAGCCCCACCACTCGCCCGCCGGCGTCTGGACGATGCCGCCCTGATGCAAAGCCAGGCTGTGCTTGGCGGCGGGGTCGGGGCCCCAGGTCTCGAACGGCGGCTTGGGGCTGCCCAGGCGCTTGCTGGACGCCATGCCGAAGTCCTCGTGCAAGCTGATCGCCTGATGGACCTCGTAGGGCCCCAGCACATGATCCGCCCGTGCCGCCGGCATGCGAAAGCCACCGGCGTAGTTGGCGCTGATGATGTAGTACTTGCCGTCGATCTTGTAGAAGTGCGCGCCCTCGCCCATGCCGGCGTCTTTGCTGAACAAGACGCGCTCGGTGCCCGGCACGATGTCGGTCAGGTCGTCCGTCAGTTGGGCCAGACGCATCGTCTGGTGATCCCAGACCACATAGGCCTTGCCGTCGTCATCGAACAGGACGGACAGGTCGTGGAAGCCACGCTTCATCGGCGTACGCGTCCACGGCCCCTTCGGATCGGTGGCCGTGAACATCTGGGTCGCCTGGCCGTTGACGTTGGCGAAGATGTAGAACTTGCCTGCGTGGTAGCGGAAGGACGGCGCCCAGATGCCTTGGCCGTAGATGTGCTTGCCGTCCTCCAGCCGGTAGGCCGGGCCGAGGTCGAGCTTGTCCATGGCATAGGCCACGAACTCCCAGTTGACCAGGTCCTTCGAGCGCAGGATCGGCACGCCCGGCATGGTGTGCATGGTGGTGCCGGTCAGGTAGAACCAGTCGCCGACGCGGATCAGGTCCGGATCTGAGAACTCGTCATAGAACAAGGGATTGGTGAAGGTGCCGTTGCCGTTGTCCGGGGTCCAGGTCGCGGTCGACATGCCTTTTGGCGCGCTCACTGCTTGCGCCCCACCCTTCAACGCAGATGCCGGCGCCGCGCAGGGCATCAGCGTCAAGACGATGCATGACACCGCTGCGGCGATGGAAATCTTGTTCATTCTTTATCGCTTGGATCAGGGGCGGCTTCAGGGTCGCAGGCTCTACTTGCGCTCGAAGCGCCAGTGATCGAACTCAAACATCGTCGGCTCGCCTTGACCCCTGAAGATGAGGTAGAGGTCGTGCACGCCCGTGGCGCCCGAGACGGGCACGCTTTGCTGCTGCCACTGATCCCGGCCGCCGGTGCGGGCCACCGTCAGGGTGCCGAGATGCGGGCCTTCGACGCTGTCGAGCCGCAACTCGATCTTGCCGCCGTCCATTTCGCTGGCCAGGTTGGCGACGAAGCGTGATGCGCCCTTGCTGCCAAAGTCGACGCCGTTGACCTTGATGTAGCTGAGATCGGTGATGCGCGTGACATACATGCCGGCCTTGTCACTACGCGCGGTCTTGATGCCAGGCGCCCAGTCGAACGGGCGATCCCGATCCCGCTTCACGCGGGACGTCCAGGCCATGGTCTCGGCCTCCACGCGTTCGTAGGGCGACAAGGGTTTGAGCGGAGCGACGCCGACGTTGTCCCACCAGGGGAGCATGTTGATGGTGCCGTCCGCGTTGTAGTCGAACCGGGTCACGGTGACCGAGCGGCGTTCGCGATGGATGGGCGTGTCGGCGAAGTTCAGCCGGTAGTTGAACCCGAACAGGTAGGACCCACCCATGTAGTCGATGATGCCCGGGTGGTTGCCGGTCGAGTTGGCGTTGTGGTCCATGATGTCGCCCTTGTAGACCCAGGGGCCGGTGGGCTTGTCGCTCATGGCGTAGCCAATGCCTTCGGGGCAGCAACTCGACGCGTAGGCCATGTAGTACTTGCCCTGGCGCTTGTAGAACCAGGGACCTTCCTGGTAGTTGCCCGGCTTGGAGTCGATCTGCTTGATCTCGCCCGAGTAGGAAATCATGTCCTTGTTCAGCTTGACGTACCAAAGATGGGGATTGCCCCAATACATATAGGCCTGACCGTCGTCATCGACAAAGACCGTGGGATCGAAGTAGCCGTTGGCCTTGTCGATCAACGGCTTGCCCAAGGCATCCTTGAAGGGGCCTTCGGGCCGGTCGGCAACGGCGACGGCAATCACGCTCTTGGGCCAGCCCTGCACACTCACCGACGCATAGAGGTAGAACTTGCCATCGCGCTCGACCACCTGGGAAGCCCAGGCATCGTTGTCCTGCACCGCCCAGGGGAAGGTGGCCAACGACGCCACGACGCCCTTGTCGGTCCAGTTCGACATGTCGGTCGACGTGTAGAGCCGCCAGTTGCGCATCTTGAAGTCACGCGCTTCGTCCTCGTCCTGCCCGGTGTAAAGGTAGACAACGCCCTTGTGCACGAGCGGTGCCGGATCGGCGGTGAAGCTGGTCTGTACGACGGGGTTCTCAGCCTGGCTCGGCTGCGGCCAGACGCAGGCCTGGACAAGCGCCAGGAGCGCAAGCACGCGCGCAATCATGGGGAACCTCGATTCGGAACGATGCGGGGCGGCGAAACGGCCATCCGCTGAGAAAACTACGGGCGATTTCGACCCATGCCGCATGGCGCTTCACCTTTCAGGTTGATCAGTTCGAGCTGACGCCAGCAGGCGTGCAGACAATTCTTCTTGTGATCGCATGAGCTCAAGACGAGCCAGGGATCAGCCCAGCATCTTGAGCAGCATGTGATGGTGCTGCGGCATGCGCGCCACCGAGGCTTCGATGGCTTTGCGACGCTGGTCCAGCGCCGCCAATGCCCGTTCCGGCGCGATCTCCGCGAAGACCGGATCGTTGCGCTCGGGCCAATGGTCCATGCCGGCGTGGATGGCGAGCCAACTGGTGGCATCGAACCCCTCCTCGTCGTATTCATGCAGCACGCCGTAGCGACGCCACAGTTCCATCCGGAAGGCCAGGGTTTCGGGCAACTCCATCGATGACACATGGCGCCATAGCTCGCTGTCGCGGCGGCGGGTCAGGCAGTAGTGCAGGATGATGAAGTCGCGGATGCGTGCGAAGCGGCGCGCCGCGCCGTCGTTGAACAG
>NZ_LMDC01000012.1:0-476147 GCF_001425705.1 Pelomonas sp. Root1217
GCGGCACTATTCCGAGTCAAGGAATATGCCGAGACAGCCGTGTCGCTGTACTCGCGCAGCAAGCGACAGGGCGGGAAGAACACTCGGCATATTTTCTCTGGCCACGCTTCGTGGTGTGACTGGAGATGATCGTGACTCAGACATTCGAGGCTCAGCGGCCAGCGGCGGCAGAGGGCGCGTTCCTGGCGTTCGTGCCCGTGTTTTCCGAGCAAATGCGGTCCCGTGGGTACGCGCCTGCGTCTTTGAGCAGCGCAACACGACTGGCGCAAGATTTCTCGACTTGGCTCGACCAGCGCGAGGTCTGTGTTCGCGGTGTCGAGGCCAGTGTCATCGACGACTATCTCGGTGATCGATGGCTGCTTCGAAGGCGCAGACGTGGCGACGCCTTCACGCTGCGCGAGTTCATCAGACTTGTCTCGGTCAACGGCACCGCCGATGCTCAGAAGTCCACCGCGACAGCGCCGAGACTCCACACCCGCCAGAAGTTCGAGCACTACCTGCAGTGCGAGCGTGGGCTGGCCACCGCATCCATCCGTCTGTACGGTGACGCAGTCGGACGGTTTCTCGAACACGTCTTTGGCGATGGCGAAGTCCTCCTCGCCGAGATCACCGCAGCACAGGTTATCCGCTTCGTACAGTTCGATGCGCAGCGCCTGCAGCACTCGAAGCGGGCCAAGGTCATGACGTCGGCGTTGCGTTCGTTTCTGCAGTACGGCCGCTACCTTGGCGACATCCGCACCGACTTGCATGCCAGCGTGCCGACGGTGGCGAACTGGTCGATGTCGGGCATCCCAAGAGCGATATCGGCTTCCCAGGTGCACACCCTGCTTGTCCAGTGCGAGCGGCGAACCGCCACCGGTCGCCGGGACTACGCCGTGCTGCTGCTGCTCGCACGGCTGGGGCTTCGTGCGGGAGAGGTGGTCGATCTCACGCTGGATGACCTCGACTGGCATGACGGCTCCATCCGCATCCGTGGCCCGGCCCAGCGCTGTGACCGGCTGCCGATGCCGGCCGATGTCGGTGCTGCCTTGGCGGACTACCTGCGCGACGGGCGCCCCGCGTGCTGCGTGCGCAATGTCTTCATCCGATCGCGCGCACCGCGACAGGGACTGCGTGGCCCCAGCGCAGTCAGCTGCATCGTGTTCCGCGCCCTGCGACGCGCGGGTATCGATTCGCCATGCAAGGGGGCGCACCTGTTGCGCCACTCGCTGGCCACTCAGATGCTCGGCAACGGAGCGTCGCTGAACGAGATCGGCGAGATCCTTCGTCATCGCAATCCGCAGACCACAACGATATATGCCAAGGTCGACCTTGCCTCGCTGCATGCCTTGGCCATCGCGTGGCCGGGAGGTGTGCAATGAAGTCGCTGACCGAGGCTATCAAGGACTACCTCGCGCTGCGCCGAAGCTTGGGCTTCAAGCTTCACAGCGCGGGCGCGGCGCTGATGAACTTCGCATCGTTCATGGAGCGGCAGCAGGCCCAGAACATCACCACGCGACTTGCCTTGGAATGGGCGCAGCAGCCGCCAGACTCGCAGCCGGCTCATTGGGCGCAACGTCTGAGTTTTGTTCGCGGCTTCGCACGCCATCACGTCGCGACTGATCCCAGCACGGAAGTCCCGCCGGCAGGCCTGTTGCCGTATCGACCGGCGCGTGCCCGTCCGTACCTGTATTCGCATGACGAGGTTCGGCTGCTGCTCAAGCAGGCGCTGCAACTGCCTGATGGCGTCGCGGGCCTACGGCCCTGGACCTACTACGCGCTCTTGGGTTTGCTGAGCGTGACGGGTCTGCGCGTGGGCGAAGCCTTACGGCTGAGGCTGGACGACGTCGACCTCGCCACCGGTGTGCTCACTGTGCGCGGCACCAAGTTCGGCAAGTCGCGGTTGGTGCCGATCCATGCTTCGACCCGGGATGTCTTGGCCGACTATGCAGCGCGCCGCACCAAGCAACTGGGTGGCCGCGATGCTGCTCACCTCTTCGTCACCCGCACAGGCCACGCGCTTGACGGTGCCGACGTGAGACGTACCTTCTACAGCTTGTCGCGCCAGATCGGGCTGCGCGGACAGGAGGACAGCCACGGGCCGCGGTTGCACGACTTTCGCCATCGATTCGCCGTCGAGACGCTGATGGGCTGGTACCGGTCGGGCGTGGACGCTGAGCGGCGCTTGCCGGTGCTGTCCACCTATCTCGGGCACGTGCATGTCAGTGACACCTATTGGTACCTCAGCGCGCACCCACAGCTCATGGCGCTGGCGATGGCGCGCGTGGAGCGCCGCTGGGAGGATCGGTCATGACCGCGCCCAACTTTGCCGCGCTGCTGCAAGGCTTTTTCACCCAGCGGCTGATGCAGCAGCGCCAGTGCAGTCCCCACACGATTGCTTCTTACAGAGACTGCTTTCGGCAACTGCTGCGCTTTGCGCAGCAGCGACTCGGCGTGGCTCCCCAGCGCTTGAAGTTCGAGCAGATCGACGCACCTCTCGTCGCAGCGTTCTTGGAGGACTTGCAGCAGAGTCGAGGCATCGGCGCCAGCAGCCGCAATCTGCGGCTGACCGCCATTCGTTCGTTCTTCCGCTATGCGTCCTTCGAAATGCCTGACTGCGCAGCCCAGATTCAGCGGGTCCTGGCCATGCCCAGCAAGCGCTGCAGCCGGGCACAGATCGGCTTTCTCATGCGCGAGGAGATCGACGCGCTGCTTAGAGCGCCGGACCGTCGCAGCCTAGCCGGCCGACGTGATCACGCGCTCCTGCTCGTAGCCGTGCAGACCGGATTGCGTCTATCGGAGATCACCGGGCTCTGTCGCCGCGCCGTTTGTCTCGGTACCGGGGCGCACATCCGTGTACTCGGCAAGGGCCGCAAGGAGCGCTCGACGCCGCTGACCAAGACCACTGCCGAAGTGCTGGGCGCCTGGCTGCGTGAGGTCGCCGACGGCGATGACGCAATCGTCTTCCCCAGCGCGCGCGGGAACCGCCTAAGCCCAGACGGCGTGCAGTTCCTGCTGGCCAAGCATGTCGATCGAGCACGCCAGAGCTGCGAGTCCCTGCGAGACAAGCATGTGACGCCGCACGTGCTTCGCCACACGACTGCCATGGAACTGCTGCAGGCAGGCGCCGACCGCAGCGTGATCGCACTTTGGCTTGGCCACGAGTCGATCACGACAACGCAGATCTATCTCGATGCGAACCTCGACATCAAACAGGCCGCTCTCGACAAGGTCAATCCAGTGAAGGGTCGAGTCAATCGCTTCCGGCCTGACGACCAGCTGATGGCCTTCCTCAAGGATCTGTGAGTCCACCGAATATGCCGAGTTCAACCTGCGTGAGAAGCCTGCAATCCCCCCGATGACAGCGCCTTGCTCCCGCTACTCGGCATATTCCTTGACTCGGAATAGTGACGATCAGCAGNCGAGTCGCCGATGAGCACCGAATATGCCGAGTTCAACCTGCGTGAGAAGCCTGCAATCCCCCCGATGACAGCGCCTTGCTCCCGCTACTCGGCATATTCCTTGACTCGGAATAGTGACGCCTATGCCGATATCGGCATAGGCGGCACTGCTTCGCGACGCATCTGCTCCAAAGCGGTAGCGATATTCGCACCGTCCAGGAACTGCTGGGCCATGCCGACGTGGCCACCACCATGATCTACACCCACGTGCTGCGTTTGGGTGGCGGTGCCGTGCGAAGTCCGCTGGACGCATTGCCATCCACCGGGGCGCCATGAAGCGGGCACTGGCGAGCTTGCGCTCGTGGCCGAGACCAGGCGCCTAGGTGTCTTCAGACCCGATCCGGTGCGTTCAACGATCAGACCGCTCGACGATGACCTTGCCGAACTGGAGCACCGGCGCGATGTCGGTGTAGTTGGCGATGTCGCCTCGGATCTCCACCTCACCTTGAAAGGCTCCAAGGAGCCGCTGGACAGGTCTCGCGATGCAGCGTGCCCCGGTTTGAGGGGCACCGTCGTGAACCGGCTCTACCAGCGAAGTCCGCGTCGGGCCGCGGCGTCAAGGTGCTTTCGCGTAGGCCGCCATGAACACCCGCACCGCCTCGCGCAGCAGTGCTCTGTCTTCCCGCGCGTCGGGCATGTCGAGCATCAACAACCCGCGGATGTGGCCGTCGCCAAGGAACATGGACAGGAACAGATCCGCCGCCTGGCGCGGGTGCCGGATGTTCAGCGCGCCCTGCGCATCGGCGCGGCGCAGATAGGCCGCCAGGTCGCCGATCAGCCGGTCGGCCCCCTGCCTGTAAAAGGCCAGGCAGGCCTCGCGCTGCACCGCGGCGGCGCCATAGATCGAACGAAACTTGCCCAGCACTTCCTCCTCGCGCGCGAGCGCCAGGAACTGCTCTCCGACGGCCAGCAAAGCCTTCTGAGGCTGCGTCGGGTCCAGCGCTTCGACGCCAGCGACCCCGCCCATGACGCGGTCGGTGCGATCGCGAATCACCGCCTCGAACAGCCCCTCCTTCGAACCGAAGTGGCTGTAGATGGTCATCTTCGAGACACCGGCCTCGGCGGCGATGGCATCGACGCTGGCCCGCTCCAGACCGTGCGCGTTGAAGTGGCTGTGCGCCGCTTCCACGATGCGCCGCAAGCGCTCGGGGTCGCGCGGCCGGCCGCGACGCGGTGGGGACTCGACTGGCTTCTCGTTTTCGGGCATCGCCGTCTTTGTGTACTTGACAGTCCACTATATGCCAATATACTTATTGGACGCTCAAGTACAGTATATGAAGACCGTCACAACACCCGCCACGTACGGCGATCGCCACCCCGGCGCCCGACCGACCCGCCTCGTCTCGGCCGCCGCGGCGCTGACGATCCTGTCGGCCTGCTCGGCACCGCCCGTGCAACCGTCGACGCCTTCGGTGCCGCTATCCGCGGCATTCGCGCAGGCCGGGTCGGCCGCCGCCGCTGCCCAGGCCTTCGATGGCGCCTGGTGGGCCGGCTACGGCGATCCGGTGCTGACAGCGCTGGTCGAAGCGTCCTTGGCTGCCAACCAGGATGTGGCGATCGCGCTGCAACGCGTTGCCCAGGCCCGCGCCGGCCGCGATGCCGCGGCCTCTCGTCTGTGGCCCACGGTGGGCGTGCAGGCCTTCGCCTCGCACAGCGGCAGTGGGCTGCCTCAAGCCGTGAAGCAAGGCATGCCCGACACGCGTGCGCTGCGCGCCGGTGTCGACGTGGCCTGGGAGATCGATCTCGCCGGCGGTGTGCGTGCGGCACGCGACGCGGCGCAGGCTGATGCAGGCGCAGCAGCGGCGGGTGTCCAGGGCGCGCGGCTGCTGGTGGCCAGCGAGGTGGCGCGGCAGTACTTCGTGCTGCGTAGCGCCGAGGAGCGTCTGCGCATCGTGCAGGCTCTGGCGGCGGCCCAGCGCGAAACGGCGGCGCGCGTCGCCAGCCGCCTGCGCGAAGGCGAGGCCAGTGCCTTTGACCTGGATCGCGCGCGCGCCGAAGCCGGGGCGCTCGACGCGCAAGTGCCGCCGTTGCGGACGCTGGTGGGCACGTCGCAGACGCGGCTGGCCGTGCTGCTGGGCCGCAACCCGTCGGCCCGCGTCGTCGACGAGAACGCAGGCTTTGCCTGGCCTGCCGTGCGCGAGATCGGCGCCGGGCAGCCCAGCGAATTGCTGCGGCGCCGCCCCGACCTGATCGCTGCCGAGTCGCGCGTTGCCGCAGAGACGTTGCGCGGCGCCGAAGCGCGAGCCCAATACTGGCCCAAGCTTTTTCTGAGTGCCTTGTTCGGCCGCGAGGACCTGCGGCTGAATGCACTCGACCTCGCGCCGGTGCATTTTTCGAACGTCGCGCTGGCCTTTGCCATGCCGGTCTTCAACGCCGGCCGCATCGACGCGGGCATCCGCGCGCAGTCGGCACGGGCCGACGAGGCGCTGCTGGTGTGGCAGAAGGCGGTGCTGGTCGCCGTGCAGGAGGTCGAGGACAGCCTGCTCGTGCGCACCCAGGAGGCCGAGCGAGCGGCTGCGTTGAGCAGCACGGTCGATCACCGCCGCCGCTCGCTGCAGCGCGCGCAATCGCTGCAGCGTGAAGGACAGATCGACCTGCTGGTGCTGCTCGACGTGCAGCGATCGGTGCTGTCCAGCGAGCTCACCCTGGCGGACAGCCGCCTGCACCAGGTGCTGGCCGACGTGCAGCTCTACAAGGCCCTGGGTGGCGGTCTCGAGCCGACCCGTGCCGGCAGTGCCATGACTTACTTCGCCGAGAGGGCATCCCAGTGAACAGAATTTTCTTCGCCGTATCCCTCGTGGCCGTGGCCGGCTGCAGCGCCCCGCCCGCACCGGTCGCCGCCGCCAAGCCGGTCTTCGTCACCACCGTGAGCCCCGCCGTGTCGGCGCAGACCCGCAGCTTCACCGCCGTGGTCCGCGCCCGTGTCGAGACGGAGCTGGGTTTTCGCACCGGCGGCAAGGTGGTGGATAGGCTCGTCGAGGTGGGCGACACCGTGAAGGCCGGCCAGGCGCTGGCGCGGCTGGACCCGGCGGACTATCAACTGGCCGTGAGTGCCGCCGCCAATCAGGTCCAGGCCGCGTCGGTGGATGCGCAGCAGGCCGCGTCCGACGAAGCGCGCTTGCGCCGCCTGCTGGCCGACGGCTCCGTGGGCGCTGCCGACCACGAGCGCCAGAAAGCGCGTGCCGACGCGGCCGCCGCCCGGCTCGAACAGGCGCGCCGCCAGCTCGACCTGGCAGGCAATCGCGAGGGCTACGCGACGCTGGTGGCACCCTATGCCGGCGTGGTCACGGCGCTGCGCTTCGAGCGCGGCCAGGTGGTGGCCGAGGGCCAGCCAGTGCTGTCGCTGGCCCGCGACGGCGAACGCGAGATCGTTGCCGAACTGCCCGAGGCCTGGGTCGGCCGGGTGCGCGCGCTCACCGCCACGGCCACGCCCTGGCAGGACGCCAAGTCACCCTTGAGGCTGGTGCTGCGCGAGCTCTCGCCGCTGGCCAGTGCGCAGGGCCGGACTTTCCGCGTGCGCTACGCCGCGGCGCCGGAATCGCGCGCGCAGGTCGGCGCGCTGCCACTGGGCAGCACCATGCAGCTGAACCTGTCCGGGCAAGCGACCGGGCCGGCGACCACCGCCGTGCCGGTCACCGCGCTGGTGAAGGCCAGCGCGTCCGCAGGGGTCTGGGTGCTCAACGCCAAGGGCTCCGGGCTGGTGTTCACACCGGTGCAGGTGGTGGCCATGGAGGACGCCCGAGTGCACGTCACCGGCCTGGCCGGCGGCAGCCGGGTGGTCAGCGTCGGCGCGCAGAAGCTCGATGCCGGCATCACCGTGCGCGCCGTCGAGCGTGCGCCTGAAGCCGGCGCGGCTGTAGTCGCCAGGAGCGGGTCATGAGTCGCTTCAACCCATCGCAATGGGCCGTCACGCACCGGGCCATGGTGCTGTTCCTCATCATCGCCACGCTCATCGTCGGCGCCTTTTCGTTCAGCAAGCTGGGCCGCCTGGAGGACCCCAGCTTCGACGTGCCGACGATGACGGCCATCGTCGTGTGGCCGGGCGCCACCGCGCAGGAGGTGCAGGACGAGGTGCTCAACCGCATCGAGCGCCGGCTGCAGGAGCTGGACCATTTCGACTACGTGCGCAGCTTCGCGCGCCAGGGCTACGGCGGTATCACGCTGTGGATGAAGGGCGGCAGCAGCAAGGCGGAGCTGGAGAACGCCTGGTACCAGGTGCGCAAGAAGATCGGTGACGTGCGCCAGGAGTTCCCAGAAGGCGTGCGCGGGCCGTTCTTCAACGACGAGTACAACGACCGCTACAGCGTGCTCTACGCGGTGAGCGCGCCCGAGCTGGCCATGGCCGAGCTGTTGACGGTCACCGAAGACGTGAAGCGGCGCATCCAGAGTGTGGCCGGCGCCGCCAAGGTCGACGTGCTGGGCAAGCAGGCCGAGCGCGTGTTCGTTGAAATCTCGACGCGGCGGCTGGCCGCGATGGGCATCGCCCCGACGGCCGTGTTCGACGCGCTGGCGCGGCAGAACCTGGTGGCCCCGGCGGGCTCGGCCGATACCACCCACGACCGCGTGCAGGTGCGGGTGGACGGCGGCCTGCGCAACGCGGCCGACGTGGCCAACGTGACGCTGGAGGTGGGCGGCCAACTGCTGCGGCTGGCCGACATCGCGACCGTGCGCACCGGCTACGAAGATCCGCCGAGCATGACCATCCGCCACAACGGCGTGCCGGTGCTGGCCATCGGCGTAACCATGCAGGCCAACGGCAACGTGCTGGACTTCGGGCGCGCGCTCGACGAGCGGCTGGCGCAGCTGCGGCAGGAACTCCCGGCGGGCGTGCAGATCCAGCAGTACGCGGACCAGCCGCGCGTGGTGGCGGAGTCCGTCTGGGAGTTCGAGCGCTCGTTCCTGGAGGCGCTGGCCATCGTGCTGGCCGTGTCCTTCCTGTTCCTGGGCTGGCGCACCGGCATCGTGGTGGCCGCGTCGGTACCGCTGGTGCTCGGGCTGGTGGCGGCCGTCATGTACGCCGCCGGCTGGGCGCTGGACCGCATCTCGCTGGGCGCGTTGATCATCGCGCTGGGCCTGCTGGTCGACGACGCCATCATCGCGGTGGAGATGATGGTGGTGAAGCTGGAAGAAGGCTGGGACCGCATGCGCGCCGCCACCTACGCCTACACGTCCACCGCGTTTCCGATGCTGACCGGCACGCTGGTCACGGCAGCCGGCTTCATGCCGGTGGGCTTCGCGAAGTCGATCGCCGGCCAGTACGCGGGCGGCATCTTCTGGGTCGTCGGCGCGGCGCTGATCCTGTCGTGGGTGGTCGCCGTGGTGTTCACGCCCTACCTTGGCGTGCTGCTGCTGCCGAGGAATCTTGCAACCGGCACACACCACGACCCCTACGACCGGCCCGTGTACCGCCGGCTGCGCGGCATCGTCGACTGGGCCGTGCGGCGCCGGGCCTGGGTGCTGGGCATCACGGTGCTGCTGTTCGCCATCGCTGGTGCCGGCATGCTGGCGGTGCAGCAGCAGTTCTTCCCGACCGCGTCACGGCCCGAACTGCTGGTGGAACTGCGGCTGCGCGAAGGCGCGTCGTTCGCCGCCACCTCCGCCCAAGTCAAGCTGCTTGAGGCGCGCCTGGCGAAGGACCCGGACATCGAGTTCTTCACCGCCTACACCGGCGCCGGCACGCCGCGCTTCTATCTGTCCATCCAGCCGGAGCTGCCGAACCCGGGGTTTGCGCAGATCGTCGTCAGGACGGCGGGTACCGAACAGCGCGAACGCGTGCGCGCCCGTCTCATGGAGCTGTTCGCCAAGGATGAAGTCCTGCCCGACGTCAACGCCCGCGTGACGCGTCTGGAGTTCGGACCGCCGGTGGGCTTTCCGGTGCAGTTCCGCGTGATCGGCCCGGACAAGGCGCAGGTGCGCGAGATCGCCTACCGGGTGCGCGACGCGGTGCGCCAGAACCCGCTGGTGCGCGACACGCAACTGGACTGGAACGAGCAGGTCCGCTCGGTGCAGGTCCACGTCGATCAGGACAAGGCGCGGCTGCTGGGCCTGTCCAGCGCCGACATCCAGGGCCTGGTGCAGACCACGCTGGACGGCGCGCCGGTGACGCAAATCCGCCGCGGCGAGGAACTCGTCGACGTGGTCGTGCGGGCGACGCCCGAGGAGCGCAAGAACATTGGCCAGCTCGGCGACCTGCAACTGTTCACGCGCAGCGGCGTCAACGTGCCCCTGTCCCAGGTGGCGCGCGTCGAGCCGGGTTTCGAGGAGCCGGTGCTGTGGCGGCGCAACCGCGACATGGCGCTGACGGTGCGCAGCGACGTCGTCGACGGCGCGCAGGGCCCCTACGCCACGGCGCAGATCCGGCCGTCGCTGCAGCCCATCATCGACAGCCTGCCTGCGGGTTACCGCATCGAGGAAGGCGGCGCCATCGAGGAGAGCGACAAGGCGAACAAGGCGCTGTTCGCGGTGTTCCCGGCGATGTTCGCGGTGATGCTGACGCTGCTGATGATCCAGCTGCAAAGCTTCTCGCGGCTGTTCATGGTGTTCATGACAGCACCGCTGGCGCTGATCGGCGTGGTGCCGGCACTGCTGCTCTTCAATGCGCCGTTCGGCTTCGTCGCGCTGCTGGGCGTGATTGCGCTGGGCGGGATGATCATGCGCAACTCCATCATCCTCGTCGACCAGATCGACCAGGACATCGCACGCGGCGTGGCGCCCTGGGCCGCCATCGTCGATGCCACGGTGCGGCGCTCGCGCCCCGTCGTGCTGACGGCCGCAGCCGCGGTGCTGGCCATGATCCCGCTGACCCACAGCGTGTTCTGGGGGCCGATGGCCATCTCGATCATGGGCGGCCTGGTCGTGGCCACGGCGCTGACCCTCGTCTTCGTCCCGGCGCTGTACGCCACCTGGTTCCGCGTCCGGCGTGACAGCCCAGCGCGGGCGCCCGACCAGGCACTCATGGGAGCCAGCGCGTGACGGAGCTGCTCCCAGGGCACTGGACCCAGGGCCACTTCGCCGTGGCACGCGTGATGTCAGGCGGCGCGCATCGCCTGCTGAGCCAGCACCTCGTCCAAGCGCCGATGCGCCGCGCTTTCCCAGGCGATGGGCAGCTGGTTCTTGGCCTGGAGGTAGTGATGCGTGAAGACACCCAGGTACGCGTCAAGCGTCTTGCCGGCGACCTCGTCACCCGCCAGGCTCAGGCACTGCGCGGCCACCTCGCTGGTGCAGAAATGGTCGCTGCAACGTGAGCGGCGCAACCTGTATTGCGAGGCCTCGGCGGGCACCAGGCTGAGCACGGGCATGTGGTTCAGGTAGGGGCTTCGGCTGAACATCTTGCGTGCCTCGGACCAGGTGCCGTCCAGCAGGATGAACAACGGGCGCTTGGTCGCGCCGTCCCGGCCTGCTGTGCGCGGCTGAATGGCATGCACCACACGCTCCGGCGTGGCGTACTGGCCCGGGAAGACGACGTAGGGATCCCAGGCCGGCTCGCTCAACAGGGCGAGCAGCGCTGGGTCGGGTTCGGTTCGCGACCAGCCGAAGGCGAAGGTGTCCGCGACGGTATCCGCGATCAGCCAACCGGTGTTGGTGGGCTTCAGCGGCTCGATGTCGGCCATCAGCAGGCACACCGCTGCGCGCGTGTTCACCGACGGGCGCAAGGCGCACATGCAGTGCGTGGAGACCAGCCGGCAGCCTTCGCAGCGCTCGCGCTTGAAACCGCCGCGAGCCGAGAACGGCTTGGTGGCACTCGCCAGGCGCGCGGCGCGCAGAAGGGATACGGCATGAGACATGCGCGGATTGTCGGAGCACTGCTCATCCAAACGGATGCCCCCATCCCATCCGTCTGTCGGCTGTGCAACCAAGGTGGCGCTTCCTAGACTGCCCTGCAACGAGTGGATTGCGAGCTGGCCAAAGCCGTTGACGCGGCGGATGGGCGGCCAGCCCGATCCCAGTTGACAGGGAGATTTCCATGCTGACTTCCTCGATTTCGCGTATCGGGAGGCGCCTTGCCGCGCTGCTGGCGCTGACCGGGGCCGCGCTGTGCTGCCCCGCCCCCGCGCTGGCCCACAACGACGGCGCCTACTGGCACGACTCCGGGCCTGCGGCGCACAACCCCCAGTGGATGCTGACCCTCGGCGCCACGAAGAAGCTCACCGAGCTGTCCCTGCCGGGTACGCATGACAGCGGAACCTTCCACGGTGTGGGCGGCCCCATCGCGCAGACGCAGACCATGACCATCCGGGAGCAGCTGGATTCGGGCATCCGATACCTGGACATCCGGCTCAAGTACTACGACCTCCTTGCGCTTCAAGACTGCAACCAGTACTACCAATCGCCGAACTGCGCGCTGCTGGTGTTTCACGGCGGTGTCGACATGTTCCTACCTTTCAAAAGCGGCGTACTGCAGCCGACCGTCGCCTTCCTGAAAAGCAACCCGTCGGAACTGGTCATCATGAGCGTCGTCATGGAGACGGCCGACTGCAAATGCGACCCAGCGCCTGCGCTCGACGCATTGCTGGACCAACCCGCCGTCATCGATGGCGTGGCCACAGGTCAAAAGTATGCGGACTATCTGCTGCCCGCCACTTGCCCGGGTCCGGCCACATTGACCTTGGGCCCGGTGCCCCCGCTCAATTCGAAACCCGATCCGAACTCGTGTGACGCACGCGGCAAGGTCCTGCTGACCCACCAATACATGGGTCCGTTGTCCACCCGCCACTACTACCGGCCCATCGTTTCGATGGGATACACGGCCGTGCTGTTCGACAAACTCCGCAGCAATCTGGACCTCTATCACCGACTCTGGCTGCCCGTCAAAAGCCATCTGGCAGACGCAGC
Source organism: Pelomonas sp. Root1217 (assembly GCF_001425705.1). Classification (GTDB taxonomy): domain Bacteria; phylum Pseudomonadota; class Gammaproteobacteria; order Burkholderiales; family Burkholderiaceae_C; genus Pelomonas. The sequence continues at coordinate 12,273 of NZ_LMDC01000012.1, forward strand.
CAATATCACCGGCACGAACGCCCTCTACTACGTTGGCAGCGGTGGCTCTGACGGCGGGTTTCCCTATTTCTTCGCCAGCGGCCATTCCAGCGCCGAGACGGGTGCCCCGCGCCTGTCGACCGGGCTGGTGGACGGCGCCAGCGCCGACGCCTCCACCTTTCCCGACTTCCCGCGCACCGCCTGCGCCCTCGGCCTGTGCACCATTTCCTACGAGGGCATGAACACGCTGATCGCTGACTACGTGATGCGCCCGGAGTTCCACGTTGCCGGCCGCCGCATCGGCATCATCCGCGCGGACTTCCCAGGGTCGCGCTTCATCACGGCGGTAGCCAGCGTGAACGCAGGCGTCACCTTCAACCGCCCGACCTTCGGCTACACCCTGGTGACCTCGGACAGCCGGCCCTACACCCCCGGTACCTGGACCAACCGGCAGGTCGTCATCACGCCCCAGTGCGACGTCGTCTGCATCGGCAATCGAGCGGTCGTGTCGGAGGACACGCCCAACGGCTTCAGCTACACCCTGACGGGCGGTGGCTACAGCGTCAGCTTCACGACCAGCCCCGTCAGGGTCGACCTGAAGCCGCCGACCATCAAGGCAGCCGCGACGACGCAACCCGGCGCAGCGGGCTGGTACACCGGCGACGTGGTCGTGCGCTTCACTTGCGCCGACACGGGCGGCTCGGGCGTCGCGGTCTGCCCCGACGACCTGGTCCTGAGCAAGCAGGGCACCGTGTCCTCCGGCTCGAAGTACGCCGTCGATGTCGCGGGCAACAAGAGCGACAGCAGCAACATCGTCACGGTCAAGATCGACAAGACACCCCCCGCCGTCGTCTACCGCGGCAACCTGGGCTCGTACGCGCCGGGGCAGAGCGTCGATATCACGTGCGAGGCCATGGACAAGGAGTCCGGCGTGGCGTCGACCAACTGTGCCGACATTCGCGGCCTGGCGTCTTCCTTCGGCCCGGGCAGCCACCGCTACAGCGCCATCGCCACCGACGTCGCCGGCAACACGGGCATGGGTGCGGCCAGCTTCACCGTCGTGGCGTTGCCGGGCGACGTGAACTTCGATGGCGCCATCGACTGCCGCGACCAGGCCGTGGTGAAGACCGCGTTCGGCAAGCGCGCCGGCATGCCCGGATTCGACGCGAGAGCGGACGTGAACGGCGACGGCGTCGTCGACATCCGGGACCTGGCGTTCATCGCGCAAAAGCTCCCGGCGGGCACGACCTGCCCCTGAGCGACCGTCAACGAACTGCATTCCATCCAAGGAGAAAGAAATGACGAAACTGACTTGCCTGTGCGGGATGGTGCTGGCAATGCTGGCAGCGCCCGTGTCGGCGACGACCCTGTCCTTCGCTGCCCCCGCGCCTGCAGTGCAGGTGGGCGACACCTTCACGCTGGACGTACTCGTTGCGGATGCCCCGGACCTGTACGCCTTCCAGTTCGACATCGCCTTCGACCCGGCGATCGTCCAGGCCAACACGGTGCAGGAAGGGGACTTCCTATCCGCCGGCGGCCGGGCGACGTTCTTCCTGCCCGGCACCATCGACAACAGCGCCGGCACGGTGTCATTCACGGCCAACACCCTGGCCGGTCCCGGCCCGGGCGTCAGCGGCGACGGCCTCATCGTGCACCTGTCGTTCCACGCACTGGCAGCAGGGCAAAGCAGCCTGTCGTTCGGGAATGTCGTGCTGCTCGATTCGGCACTGATGGAGGTCGCCACGACGCACATGGCTGGGGCCATCAGCGTTGCCAGCGTGCCGGAGCCGGCGTCCGTTGCCCTGTTCGGCATCGGGCTGGCCGTCCTCACGGCGGGCGCTCGGCGGCGGGGGCGGCACACGTTGCCGAATCCAGACCGAACCTGACCCGAACGCCGCGTTTGACGGCATGATGGCGCGGCATGACCGCGCCATTGCACCTCCTTATCGTCGACGACCACCCTGTCGTTCGGGTCGGCATGGCGCAGCTGCTGCGCACGCAGCGCGAGGGCTGCGAGGTGAGCGAAGCCGACAGCCTGCCCGCCGCGCAAGCACTGCTGGCACGCCGGCCCGACGTGGCCCTCGTCGTGCTCGACGTGCACCTGCCTGGACTCGCGCCGTTGCAGGCCCTCCAGCAGCTGCGCGCCGAGTGGCCGCTGCTGCCGGTGCTGCTGATGTCGGCCGACAGCGACCCGCTGCTGGCCATGCGCGCCCTCGACGAGGGCGCCGCTGGCTGGCTTCCCAAGAGCGCCGACGTGGGTGTACTGTTCGGCGCGCTGGAGCTGGTGCTGGCCGGCGGCTGCTACCTGCCGCCCTTCCTGCTGCAGCGCAGCGCCGAGCTGCCTGAAGAGGCGCTCACGCAGCGTCAGGCCGAGGTGCTGGCGGAACTCGTGAAGGGCCGTAGCAACAAGGAGATCGCACGGGAGCTGGGCATGGGCGAGCCGACGGTCAAGGGTCATCTGGTGACGATCTTTCGCATCCTGCGCGTGCGCAACCGCGCCGAAGCCGCACTGGCCGGGCAGGCGCGGCTGGCGTCAATGCGCTTCTGAAGGCGGTTCCGAGGGCGCGCTGAGCCAGGCGCGCAGCGCCGCCGCCGGCAGTGGCTTGCGCGCCGGCTGCACGCGCAATGCACGCAGGGCCTTCGCGCTCATCGGCAGGGTCTCGCCGCTGATCAGCAGGGCGGGCAGCCTGTCGCCGAAGGCCTCGCGCAAGGCCTCGATGGCACTCAGCCCGTCGCCTTCCGCGAGCCGCCAGTCGCTGATGAGGCGCTGCGGCCGGGCACCGGCCGCGCGCAGGCGCGCCAGCAGCGGCGCCACCGCAGCTTCGGCCCAGACCTCGCAGCCCCAGGTGCGCAGCAACGTCACCGTGGCCTCGCGCACCGCTTCGTCGTCCTCCACCAGCGCCACGCAGCGGCCCTGCAGCGGCTGGCCCTGCGGTACGGTGCGAGGCTCGGTCAGCAGGCGGGGCTCATCCTCGGGCAGGCTCACGGCGAAGCAGCTGCCGTGCCCCAGGCGGCTGCGCAGGTCCACGGGGTGGTCCAGCAGCCGGGCCAGCCGCGCGACGATGGCCAGGCCCAGGCCGTGGCCCCGGCGCCGGTCGCGCCCCGGGTTGGCGAGCTGCACGAACTCCTGAAAGATGCGCTCGTGGTGCTCGGGCGCGATACCCGGGCCGGTGTCCCAGACGGCAATCTGCACACGGCCGCCGCGCCGCCGCGCCGCCAGCAGCACGCCGCCATGCAAGGTGTGCGTGAGCGCGTTGGACAGCAGGTTGCGCAGCAGGCGTTCGAGCTGCTGCGCGTCGCTGCGCACCCACAGCGGGGTCGGGCGCAGCCGCCACTGCAAGCCCTTGGCTTCGGCCAGCACGGCGTATTCGGTGGAGAGGCGCTCGAACAGGGGCTGCAGCGGCAGCGAGCGGCACTGCGGCTGCAGTGCGCCGCTGTCCAGGCGCGACACGTCGAGCAGGTTCTCCACCAGCCCGTCAAGCGCCTGCGCCATGGCCTGCAGCTGCTCCGCCGTCTGCGCTGCACGCCGGCCCTGCAGCTCGTGCGCGGCCTGTGCGGCCAGCAGGCCCAACGCATGCACGGGCTGGCGCAGATCATGGCTGGCGGCGGCCAGGAAGCGCGTCTGCGCTTCGCGCGCCGCCTGGGCCTGGGCCAGCAAGGCCTCGCGCTCGAAGCGCAGCGCGTGGCTCTCGCGCAGCAGCCGGGTGTGGCGCAGCGTCAAGGCCATCGCCAGGGCCACGGCCGACAGCACCAGCAAGGCGTTGTAGGCGCCGCCCCAGCTGCCGAGCGACAGGAAGAGCGCGATCAATGCCACGGCGACGGGCCCGAGCAGCATCACGAAGGCGCGCGGTTGCGGCGCCATCACGTTGATGCTGGCCACGCAGGTGACGCAGGCCAGCATGCCGGCATACATCTGTGTGGCGCCCTGCCGTGCGTCAAATGCCATCACCAGCGCCAGCGCCCAGAGCCCACCGGTGAGCAGTGCGCCCAGCTCGGCGCGGCGCTCCCACGGTGCGGGGTCCGCGGCCTCGGGCAACTGCGCCACCTGGCGCTTCCACAGCATGCGCAGCACGATCAGCGCTGCAAACGCCGCGCCCCAGGTCAGCAGCGCCGGCAGCGCCACCCGGTCGATCTGCGTGCCCACATGCAGCAGCACCAGCAGCGCCGCCGCCACCAGGCTCACGCCGCTCTGGGCGTAGAACAACAGCAGCATCGCGCGGCGCGTACGTTCGTCCTGGGGGTGGGGCAGCATGCCCCGCATCATGCCCAGCGGCGCGCACGTTGCCAGCCCTCCGAACGGATAGGGCCCGGGGCGACGACTGCAATCCCCGGGCGTGTGTTGAGAAAGACGGTCGCTTCAGGCGGGCAGCGATCCCGCACCCGCGCCCATCGCCCGCAGCCCCAGCCGCAGCTTGTCCCGCCCGGGCGGCGCGCCGAACAAGCGGCTGTACTCGCGGCTGAACTGCGAGGGGCTGTCGTAGCCGACGCTGTAGCCGATAGCCGCCACGTCGCCGGCGTCCGCCAGGATGCGTGCCCGCGCCTCCTGCAGCCGGATCAGCTTCTGGTATTGCAACGGGCTCATGGTCGTCGCGCCGCGGAAGTGGCGGTGAAAGGACGACTCGCTCATGGCCACCATGTCGGCCAGCATCGGGATGGAAATGGCTTCGGCGTGATGGCTGCGGATGAAGCGGATGGCCCGCCCGATCTGCGACAGCCGGCTGTCGGCCAGGCCGATCTGCCGCACCATGGCGCCCTGTGCGCCGTGCAGCAGCCGCCACACCAGCTCGCGCTCCACCAGCGGGCCTAACACGGCTGCGTCGCGCGGCGAGTCCTTCAGCCGCAGCAGGCGCACCAGGGTGTCGACGAGGTCTTCCGGGGCATCGCTGACGGCGTAACCGGCAGGCTCCGCCGCAGCCGCCGCAGGCCCCATCTCCAGCAGCAGCGAGGAGATGGTCGCCACGCTCAGCGTCATGCCGGCGCCGAGATAAGGCTTCTCGGGGCTGGCTTCGATGACACAGCCCGCGATGGGCAGCTCCACGCCCACGACAAGGAACTGGCCCTGGCCGTACTCGAACACCTCATCGCCCAGCATGGCGCGCTTGGCACCCTGCGCGACGAGCACGAAGGTCGGCTCCATCACGTGATGGACCACCTCGGTGGGCGCCTCCACCGAGCCCGCGAAAACCTCACCCGCGCGGCGCTCGCCCACGGGGGCGGCGTGGCGCTGGATGAGCTGCCGCAATTCTTCCAATGAACCCATGCCGTCACCGTAACCGCTGCGCCCGGCCCGCTCAAGATGCGGGTGCACGATCCTGGCCGGATTGAGCGAATCGTGCAACAGCTTGGTGGTTTTGGGCTATCGCCCCTGGGGCCGAAGGCGCGCTCGTTCTGCGGCAACCTCACGATGGGCGAATCGTGCAATCACATGACCGGAATCGACTGCTCGAAATGGGCGCCGGCCGATTCAATGCGGGCCTTCGCGCAAGGAGGTCCACATGACGATGCAAGGCAACACCATCCTCGTCGCCGGCGGCACCCGCGGCATCGGCCGCGGCCTGGCCGAATTGCTGTGCCGGCTGGGCAACGAGGTCATCCTCTTCGGCGGCGAGCCTGGCGCCGCGCAGGCCGCCGCGCGCGCCAGTCCCCGCATGCGCGCCATCGACCTGGATCTGACCAACCCCTGGGGCGTCGCCGGCTTCTGCGAACAAGTCGCCGCGACCTGGCCGAGGCTGAACATGCTTGTCAACATCTCGATCGCTTTTCCGATGAGGGATCTGCCGGGCTTGCATGTGCTGCTCGACGCTGACGACAGCGGCGAGAAGCTGGAAGCCCATCAGCTGGGCATGCAGCAGCTGACCGGCGCGCTGTTGCCCCACTTTCGCAAGCGAGCCCACAGCTCGGTTCTGAACGTGGCCGCAGGACCGATGCTGGCGCTGCCGAACGTTCAGCGAGGAAGGCTCGTGGACGGCCTGGTCATCGAGGCCGGCCGGCCTGCCTGCGCCATGTCGGTCAGAAAGCGCTGGGCCAGCGCCTGCATCGACGTGACCGACGTCGCCCTCCCGTCACGCGCGGAGCGCATGAGCCCGGCGCATGCGTCCCGACCCCACGGCGTGCCCCGGGCCGAGTTCATCTCCAGCGTGGCTCACCTGCTCGCCGAAGGCCTGCACGAAGCGGCGGCCCTGTCACGGTTGCGAGCCCTCTGGCCGGCAGCCCAGCCCGCGACGCAAAAGTCCCGGGACGACGAGCTGGTCTCGGAATACCAATGAATCAGCACGGGCACCATTCGACGCCGTATTCGGACACACCATCGGGATAATGGCCGCGGCGCCGCCCGCGACAACCGAGACCTGGGCAGGCCGTCCCTCCCAAAGCGTGAAGCGTCTCTTGAGTCCCCTGATGGTCGGTCGCGACAGCGAGCTGGATGTGCTCGCGGACGCGTTCGCCGACGCCTGCGCGGAAACGGTGCGCACCGTCGTGATCAGCGCGGAGGGTGGTGGCGGCAAGAGCCGGCTGATCCGGGAAGCGACGGAGCGCCTCGGCCGCCAGGCCCTGGTCCTGAGCGGCTGGTGTGTCGAGCAAGGCGAGCCGGGGCTGCCGTTCGCGCCCTTCGTCTCGGCCGTGCGGCGCCTGGTGCAGCTGCGCGGCGTTGCCGAGATCGTCACGCTCGTGGGGCATGCCGGCGCGCGCGAACTGGCGCGGCTGTTGCCTGAGCTGGGGCCGGCACCGTCGGAAGGCGACCCCGGCATGGCGCGCTCGCGGCTGTTCGAATCTTTGCGCCTGCTGCTCGAGCGCCTGGCCGCTCAGGCCCCGGTGGTGCTGGCGCTGGAAGACCTGCATTGGGCCGATCGTGCCACGCGCGATCTGCTCCTCTACCTGGCGCGCAACCTGCACGGCACGCGGTTGCTGCTGATCGCGTCCTACCGTACCGAGGCCCTGGCAGAGGCGCACCCGCTTCGAGGCGGGTTTGCGGAGCTGGCCAGGATCGAAGGCGTGACCACGCTCGCGCTGCCACGCCTGTCGCGCGCCAATGTGGCGCTGCACCTGACCGCGATGCTGGGCCATGAACCGGCGCCTGATGTTGTCAACGGCGTCCACGCTCGCGGCGGCGGCGTGCCGCTGTTCACCGAGGCCCTGGTCACGCCGACGGGCGCCGTGCGGCCGAGGCTGATGGGTTCGCTGCGCGACCTGCTGCTCGGCGCGGTGAACGAGTTGCCGGAGCGGGCTCGCGAAGGCCTTCGCGCGATGGCGGTGGGTGGCTTTCGCGTTGGGCATCGGTTGCTGGTCGCCGTCGTGGGTGCCGACGGCCTGGACGCTGCGCTTCGGGCCGCGATCGCGGCCCATGTGGTGATCGCAGCCGATGCCGATGGCTACGCCTTCCGCCATGCCTTGATCCAGGAGGCGATCCGCGACGAACTGCTGCCCGGCGAACGGCAGCGGCTGCATCGCGCCTACGCCGAGGCCCTCGAGGCCGACCCGTCGCTGGGCGCAGACGCCTGGGTGGCGGCCAGCATCGCCCTGCACTGGCGCGCGGCGGACGACCCCGCCCGGGCGCTCAACGCGGCCTGGCGGGCCGCTCGAGAAGCCACGGCCCGGCTGGCCTATGCCGAGCAGTTGACGATGCTCGAACATGCTCTCGACCTGTGGCCCCGCGTCGAGCCGGCGCAGCGCCCACAAGGCATCGACCGAGCACAGCTGCTGGAGGCTGCAGCCGACGCCGCCTGCTGGGCGGTCGAGACCGAACGGGGGCAGCGCATCGTCGAAGCCGGCCTCGCAGAACTCGATCCCGCGACCGAAGGCGAGCGCATCGCCGCACTGCTGCTCGAGCGCGCCATGATGCGCCAGCAGGGCATGCATGAGGGCGAGCTGGGCGACCTTCGCGAGGCGCTGCGTCTCGCCCCCGGGTCGACGCGCACGCGGGCGGCGGCGCTCGGCCAGATCTGCCGCGCGCTGGCCCAGCATGGTCGCGCCGACGAGATTGGTGCGCTGGCGGACGAGCTGGACGAGTTGGCGATGCGGCTTGGCGAGGCCGAGTGGACGGTCGAGGCTCTGGTGTCCGGTGCACTCGCCCGGCCTGTCGGCGACATGGCCGCGATGACGCGGCTTGAACGCGCCTTGGGTGAAGCGCAGGCCGGCGCATCAGGGCGCGTAGAGATGATCGCCCGCGTCGCGATGGTCGATCTGCTCGATGCACGCGGCGAGCACGCAGCGGCCGTCGAGGCGGCAAGCGCGGCATGGCAGCGGGCCCGCCAGCTCGGCCAGGCCCGCTATATGGGCGCGTCAGTCGCCCAGCTTCTTGCGCGTGCGCTGATGGCCGTTGGGCGTTGGGACGACGCAATCGAACTGATGGCAGAAGCTCGCGAACTTGATCCGTCGCCTCTGGGCAGCACACAGTTGTCGCAGGTGAGTGGCCTCATCGCGGCAGGCCGAGGTGATCTGACCCCGGCAGAGCGCGCGTTGAAGGTCTTGGCCGGCGTCGAAGCGAGCCCGCAGGACGCGCCGCCGCGCAGGTCCAGCTGTCAATGGCGATCGCCCTGCTTCAGGGCGACATGGCCGCCGCCGTCGAGGCCGGCCTTCGCATCGGCTCGCTCAGGGGCTGGTTGCCGCCACGGCTGCTCTGGCCGTTGATTGCGCATGCGTGGCGCGTCTGCGTCGAGTCGGGCGGGGCCGACGCGCTGCGCGATCTGCTCGTGGAGTCATCAGTGCCTCTGGCCCAGCCAGGCCCGGTGGAGCGGGCCTGCGCCCTGACATCACTGGCCGAGCGTGGCCGCCTGGGCGGCGCTTCGGATGTGGTCGCCTGGGGCGCCGCGGTCGTGGCCTGGCAGGCAATTGGCAACCTTCCATGGCTGGTCTATGCACTGATGCGACAGGGCTCCGCCGGGCTTGCCGCCGGTCAACGTGGCGCGGCCACCGCAGCGCTGCGCCGTGCGGCGCAGCTCGCGCGGCAACTGGGCGCCGAACCCTTGAGCGCGCAACTCAACAGCGTGGCCAACCGGGGCAGGGTCGAGATCTGGCCGGACGAGGGCGGCGCACCGTCAGCCTCGCCCCAGGGCCTGACGGCGCGCGAAGTCGAGGTGTTGGCGCTGCTGGTCGAGGGCCGCTCGAACCGGGAGATCGCCGCGGCGCTGTTCATCAGCGTGAAGACGGTGAGCGTGCATGTGTCGAACATCCTGGCCAAGCTCGAGGTGCCGTCGCGAGGAGCCGCTGCGGCGGCCGCGCACCGGCTCGGCCTGGTCAGCGCCGTGTGAGGCCGCCGGCTACAGCGACCTGATGTCGGCGATCAGTTCGGGGAATGCCTTGGCAGAGAAGGAATGGCCGCGATCGGTGAAGGCCCGTGAGGTCGCGCCCGGGAGTTTTTCGGCCCACCGGGCTAGGTGCGAGAAGGGAACCCATTCGTCGTCCGCGCTGTGATACAGCACGATCACGCCCATGCTGGGCACGGTCGCGGCGAAATCGACGGGCAGCGCGAAGTCGTCGCCACCCCATTCGCCATCGGCGCATTTGTAGGGCGTGGCGATGAGGAACAGCCCGGCCAGCGACAGGTCCCGGCGCTCTTGCGCCAGGTACTTCAGCACCGCAGCGCCGCCCAGGGAGTGCGCCACCACGATGCGCGGGTCGCCGCCAGCTTTCAGCTCGGCAGCCATCTCGTCCTTCCAGGTCTTGTAGACCACGTTCTCCAGCCCGGAGAACTTCGGGTACCTGAGCGCATGGCCGGGCGCGAGGGTGTTCTGCACGTAGGTCGCAAGCGCCTGATCCTCGGCGTGCGCGCCTTCGCCCGCGCCTTGCACAAACAAGATGTCGTGGTTCTGCATTCACTTTTCTCCTGGGTTGAGGGGACTCAATCGATGGTTAGCAATGCCTTGCGGCCCCGGTGAAGTGGCCAGCCAGGAGCCGCACAGGATCAGCGCGAAGGCGATGAGGATGCGGCCGTCGAGCGGCTCGCCGAGCAGCGCCACACCGGCGGCGACGGCCACGGCCGGCGACGCGTAAGTGATCACGACGGCGCGCTCCGAGCCGATCTCGCGTATCAGCAGGAAGAAGGCCGCGAAGGCGACGGCCGTGCAGGCGATGCCCAGCGCGACGATCGCGGCAGTGGCCCGGGTACTGGGCCAGGCGGCGGGCCAGCTGCCCAGGGCCGGGACCAGATAGGCCAGCGCCGTGATGGCAAGGCATGCCGTCGTCATCGGGATCGCAGGCGCATCGCCGAGCCAGCGCGCCGCGATCATCGAACCGCCCGCATAGCAGGCGGCGGCGAGCAGCACCTCGAGCACGGACAGCCGATCACCGCCGAGTGCCGGCAGCGCCAACACCGCAACGCCCGCAAGCCCGCACAGCAGGCCGGCGAGGCGGCCTGCACCGAGGCGGTCGTGATCGCGGCGCATTCGATTCAGCGCCACCGTGATGATGGGCGTGGCCGCCACCAGCAAGCCGGCCATCGAACTGCTGATGTGCAGCTCGCCACGCACGATCAAGCCCTGGGGAACGATCATCTCGACGACCGCGAAGGCAAGGATGGGGCGCCAATGCACCCGCAGCGCCGCCATGCCGGCACCACGCAGCGCGAACGGCAGCAGCACCGCCGCCCCCAGCGCCGTGCGGGCAAAGACGATGAAGGGCACCGGCACCTCCGCGACGGCCACCTTGATCAGCAGGTAGGGCATGCCCCAGAGCACGCTGAGCATGATGAAGAGGGCGAGGCCGCGCCGGCTCATGACGCCCTCCTGGCCAGGAAAGTGACCCAGTCGTTGCCGTCGCCGCCGACGCTCTGGGCCTGCCACGCCACCGACAGACCGGCCGCGGCGAGCCGCGCGGTGAAGCGCTCACCGGTCCAGCACACGGTGTGCCAATCGCCATCCGTCTCGCCTTCGCCCTCGCGCATCGCGACCAGGAAGGCCCCGCCGGGCCTCAGGGCTGCGTGGATCTTGCGCAGCACGGCGTCGATCTGCTCGCGGTCGACGTAGATCAGCACGCCCATGGCAAGCACGCCGTCATAGGGGCCGCCGAGGTCGTCGGTGATGACGTTCAACAGGTCGGCCGCGTGGCCGCGCTCGGCCATCAGGTCCAGGAAGGCTTGCGTGGCGTCGCTGCGCCGGACGACCGCGCCGAGCGACTCGACGAAGTCCGCATCGCGCCCCGGACCGGAACCGATCTCCAGCACCGACCCGCCGGGCGGCAAGCACTGCACCAGGCGCAGCAGCGCCTCCCGGATGTGCAGCGGGCGCTCGGCGTCAACGAGCGAGTCGTACTGGCGCGCATACGCTTCGTAGCACTGCACGGTACGCCGCGTGTTCGCCACGGCGCTTGCGGTCGGCTTGGGCATCGCTTCCTCTTCAGTGATCGATGCCCTTCAGTCTGGGTCTAAGGCATGGCAACGCTCATGGTGCGAAATGCCTAGGCGCCGCTGCCGCGAGCACTAGGCAAAAGCCCCTGCCGCCGGAACCGGTCAACCGCCCAGCGCCTTCTCCCGCTCCTGCAACGCGCGCCACATGATCTTGCCCGCGCCGCTCTTGGGCAGGCCGTCCACGAACTCGATCAGCGCCGGCACCTTGTAGGCGGCCATGTTGGCGCGGCACCAGTCGCGCAGCTCGTCGGCCGTCAGCGCCTCATGCCCGGCACGCTTGACGACCACCGCCTTGACGGTCTCGCCGCGGTAGGCATCGGGCGCCGAGATGATGCAGGCTTCGGCGATGCCCGGGTGAGCGTGCATGAGGTTCTCGACCTCGCTCGGCCAGACCTTGAAGCCGCTCGCATTGATCATGCGCTTGAGGCGGTCGGTCATGAAGAAGTAGCCGTCGGCGTCGGCATAGCCGATGTCGCCGGTGCGAAAGAAGCGCTTGCCTTCGAAGTCGATGAAGGCGGCCGCGGTCGCGTCGGGGCGGCGCCAGTAACCGTCGAAGACCATGGGGCCATGCACGATGATTTCGCCGGCCTCACCGGGCGGCAGCTCCTTGAGCGTGTCGGGGTCGACGATGCGCGAGTCGCAGCTGATGTAGGGCACGCCCAGGCATTGCTGCTTGGGCGAATCGTAGGGGTTGCTGTGGCTGGGTGCGGCCGTTTCGGTCAGGCCGTAACCTTCCATGTAGCGCAAGCCCCAGCGTTGCCACAGCCGCTCGGCAATCGCCTGCGGCATGGATGCGCCGCCGCCGCCGATGGTGACCATGCTGCTCAGGTCGAAGCTGTCCACGTACGGGCTGGCCAGCAGGTCGATGACCATGGTGGGGATGTTGGTCCAGCGCGTGACGCGGTGCTCTTTGATGAGGCGGGCAGCGTACTCGCGCTGCCAGCGCGGCATCAGCACCAGGCAGGCGCCGGCTGCCAGCGTGCCGTGCATGATGACGACCATGCCGGTGATGTGGAACATCGGCACGACGCCGAGCACCACGTCCTCGTGGCTGACGTTGGCCCACAGGCCGCCGGCAAAGATGTTGTGCTGCAGGCTGCGGTGCTTGTGCATGCAGCCCTTGGGGTGGCCCGTCGTGCCGCTGGTGTAGGGCAGCAGGGCGAGATCGTCGGCGCCCACCTCCAGCGCCGGCGGAGCGGCCGTGCAGGCGAGCGCGTCGGCCCAGGCCGTAGTGCCTGCGGGCAGGGCTATATCGGTGTTGAGCCAGTCGGCCCAACCGGTGGGGAGACCGGCGCCATCGGAATGGCCATCGGGCAGCACCTCCGCCAGGCGCGTGACGAGCAGGTCTTGCGCAGCCATGCCGGCCGACAGCCATTCGGCGCTGAGGTCGGCGCTGGTGATGGCGAGCACGGCGCCGCTGTCCTCGATCAGGTGCTTGATCTCCGCCGCCTTGTTCATCGGGTTGACCGGCACGACGACGGCGTTCGCGCTCAACACGGCGTAATGCGCGATGACGAGCTGGGGGCAGTTCTGCAGGCCGACCAGCACCCGGTCACCCCGCTTGACACCCCGCTCGGCCAGCCAGGCGGCCAGCCGCGCCACCTGGGCGGCCAGTTCGGCATAGGTGGTCACCTGGCCCAGGAAGACCAGCGCTGGCCGATGCGGGAAGCGGCGTGCACTGACCAGCAGGTTGTCGGGCAGCGCCGTCGCTGGCGGCTCGATGGCACGGGCCACACGGACGGGCCAGAACTTGTGATGTGCTCGGGGGGTCATGCGGGCGTCTCCGTTTTCCTCTGCGCGACGACGAGGTAGACGCCGAGCAGCGTCACACCCATGCCGGCGATGGCTTGTGCGCCGAGTGTCTCGCCGAACAGCAACCACGCCATCACCGAGGTGACAGAGGGCACCAGATACATGGTGCTTGACACGGCCGTCACGCGGCCATGGCGCAGCATGTAGAACATCAGGCTGATGCCGCCGGCCGTCAGCACCAGGATGCTCCAGGCCATCGCGACGAGAACATGGGCATTCCACTCGACGCGCATAGGCTCCAGCCACCAGGCCAGGGGCCAGGTGACGGCCAGAGCCGCCACGAACTGCACGACCTGACCGGTGCGCAGGTCGAAGTTGGGCACGAAGCGCTTCTGGTACAGCGTGCCGCCGGTGATGGCGAGCAGGGCCATCAGGCACAGCAGCAGCGGCGGGCCGTAGCTCGTGCCCAGGTTGAGCTTGTGCCAGATGACGAGGACGACGCCGGCCAGCCCCAAGGCCACGCCCGCCCATTGCCGCGGCGCCACACGCTCGCCAATCAGCGGCGCTGCTGCCGCCACCAGCACCGGCTGCAGGTTGACGATCAGCGCCGCCGTGCCAGCCGGCAGGCCCTGGCGGATGGAGACCCAGACGCCGCCGAGGTAAAGCGCCTGGATGCCCAGGCCGGCGATGGCCAGGTGGGCCATGTCGCGGCGCGACGGCCAGGGCGCGCGCGCGGCAAAAGCCAGGCCCAGCATCAGCGCGACCACGCCGGCATAGCGCCAGCTCAGGAAGGTCAGCGGATCGGCATAGGGCGCGGCCAGCTTGGCGACGATGTAGCCGGTGGCCCAGATGAAGATGAAGAGGGGTGGGGCGAGGCGGTCGAGGGCGGACATGAGGCGGCATCATGCCTAACCCGCCAAGACCTTTGCACACATCAGTCTCATCAGTTCCACCGGCTCCGGGAGCGGGCCGGGCAAAGGCAGGCCGGCGAAGGCCTCGTCCAGGCTCAGATGTGACAGGCCATGGGCCAGGCTCCATCCCGTCAGCGCGATCAGCGGGCCAGCCGACGCGTCGAAGCGGGTGGCTGCGTCCAGCAGCACGCGGAACGACGCCTCCGCCGCGCGATCCAGGCCCGGGTGCTGCTGGCGCGACGCGAGCACGGGGCCGAACATGAGGCGAAAGCGCGCCGGCCGGCGCCGCGCGAAGTCGACATAGGCGGCGGCGATGGCCAAAAGCTGCTCGCGCGCATCGGCCGGGTGGGCGTCGACGCGCGCCTGCATGGCCGCACCCAGCTGCTGGAAGCTGCGCTCGGCCAGCGTGGCCAGCAGCTCCGGCAGGCCGGCGAAGTGGTGATAGGGCGCCGCGTGCGACACGCCGGCGCCACGGGCCACGTCGCGCAGGCTCAGCGCCGCCGCGCCGCGCTGGGCCAGCAGGGCCTCGGCCGCGTCCAGCAGCGCCTCGCGCAGCTCACCGTGGTGATAGACACCGGCCGCCTTGGCGCGCGGACGCGGGGGGCGATCTGCCGCCTGCGGGACCCGTGGCACGCGCGCCGGCTTGGCTTCATCAGTCTGAGCGGTCTTCCGTTTCGGCGCTGCCTTGGTCATGCAGCACATCTTGCCACCGGCAAGATCCGGGGAGATACTACCTTCTATCTTTACATCGTCAAGATCGTGCGACGTGCGCGCGACTTGACGGCCTCTTGAAGGAGGGCGGCCATGTATCACGCCATCGTCAAACGCAAGCTGCTGAACGCCTTTGAGGCGCTGAACGCGGGACGCTATGCAGGCATCCCGGGCCAGTTTGCGGCGCGGCATTGCCACAGCATGGTCGGCGCGCACGCGTTGGGCGGTGAGCGCCGCGACTTGGACGCGACCACGCGCTGGTATGCGCGGCTGCAACGCCTGCTGCCGGGCCTGCACTTCCAGATCGATGGCGTCTGGGTCAGCGGCTGGCCATGGCGCACGCGCGCCGTCGTCGCCTGGCGCGACTGCTTCCAGCTGCCGGGCGGCCGCGAGGGTCACAACCGCGGCATGCATGAATTCGAGCTGCGCTGGGGCCGCGTCAGCGCGTTGACGGTGCACTGCGACACCGCCCGGCTGGCGGGCTATCTGGCAGAGGTCGCCGCAGCGGGTCAGCCCGAGGCCTTGGCTGAACCGATCACGGGCTGACGCGCGTCGGCCTCGATCAGCCCACGCAGGCAGGGCAGGCAAAGGCAGCCGCTGTACTGCTCGGCCAGCTGCACCCGCAGCCTCTCGGTCAGGCGGATGCCGAAGCAGGCGCAATGGCCGGCATTGACGCCGCACTCGAAGCCACCGCCGCAACGCGGGCAGCTGATGTCGAGCATCGGGCCGTTCATGAACGCTTCTCCTTGAGTGCCGTTGCGCAGAGTTCTTCCAGCACGCCGAGGTCCACGTCGGCCAGGCGCTTGACGTAGACACAGCCCTTGCCATGGCGATGCTTGCCCAGGCGCGCGAGCAGGGCCGCGCGCTCGGCGGGAATGCAGCCGGTGTTGAAGTAGAGGCTGATGTCGCCCTTGCCGCCCGCGCCGCTGGCGAAGCCGATCTCGAAGATGTCGCCCTCGCCGCCACTGTCATAGACGTAGTGGTGGCGGCCGAAGCCGACCATGCGGCCCCACATCACCGGCCGGTGGCCGCTGGCGCGCTGCATCAGCGCAGCAAGCGCCCGGCAGTCGGCCGCCCGCACTTCGGGCTGGGCGGCGAAGTGGGCCTCGACATCGGCGTCGGTCGGGACGGTCTTGTTGGCGGCGGTGGCCATGAGGGCTCAGGCAGGACTGGCTGAGCCCGATTGTGCGGCGCTGGCCTGGCCATGGCCCAGCCGCCGCATGAAGGTGCGGCGCACGCGGTCGGAGCGCCGGAAATACGCGATCCAGATCCAGGCGGATAGCCAGGTGCGCACTGCGGCGCCGGCGTCCTTGGCCGTCCATTGCTCGCTCAGCGTCGGGATGATCTGCGAGGCCAACGCGTCGCCAAGGGTGACGATGGCCACGAACAGCATCCAGCCGATGTAGATCCGCGGCATATTGCTGCGCCGCTTCAGCATCAGCACGAGCAGCAGCAGGGCGCCAGCCATGATGGTCAGGTTGGCGACGAGTTCGGCCAGCAGCAATGGCGCCCACAGCGCGTGGTAGGTCGGCGAGGACGACAGGGTCAAGCCGCTCCAGGCCTGCACGGTCAGAGCCGGCAGGGCGGCGAGGAGAGTCTTGCCGGTGGTGAAGAGCGTCGCGGCAAGACCGATCAGCGGCAGCCAGAGCCAGCCGCCCAGCCCGTCGATCGCATGGCCCCAGGGCGGCAGCGCCGCGGGCTGGGGATCCCAGAGGTAGAGGCGGCGCGTCAGCACGCCCAGGCCGCTCAGCGCCAGCAGGCCGACGACCAGCGGCAGCCAGTGCGGGGAGTCGCCACCCAGGGTGGCGGGGGCGGGAACGGCGGCGTCCTGGTGATAGAGGTTGTAGCTGACGCCGGTGCGCGCCTTGTCGAGCTGGGCGACGTAGCGCTGCATGCCCGAGGCATCGACATGGTCGGCCCGGGTTTCGTAGCGGTCGGTCAGCACGATGGTGTTGCGGTCACGCCAGGATTCCTCGCGTCGCAGCGTGAAGGCGGGGTCCTCGACGAGCACGTTGTCGGGCTTGATGTCCCAGGTCTGCGGCAGGCGGAACTCGCTGACGAGCTTGAAGTCCACCGGGTGGCGCAGCGCCAGCGGGCCCTGGCGGTTCAGGCCCTTGGGGCGGCGCAGCCACTCGTGCAGATCGGGCACCTCGAGCTCGCCGGTCCAACGGGCCAGCTTGTCGTTGCGCACCCAGTAGCTGGGCATGCGGTAGTGCTCGACCAGCTCCAGCGTGTTGGCGTCGAGATCGTCACGGGTGGTGAAGGGCTGGTCCACCGTCAGGCCAGGGTAGCTTGCAGCGTAGAAGTCGAGGTATTGCTTTTGCAGGTCCTGGCGGGCGGTGGTGGCCAGGGCGTCGCGCAGCACTTCGGCGGCTTCACCCTGGGTGCGTGTCGTCACGGTCAGGGTGGCGGGCTTGTCGAAGCCGGTGCTGGCATCCAGCACGGCATGCAGTTCGCGCTTGAGGGCGCGCGCCTCGAGGCCGGCCATGGGCACGAGTTCGCGCGTGTCGGCGTCCACGAGCAGGGCGCGGCCGAAATCGGCCTGTACCCATTGTGCGACGCCCTTGCCCGCCTGAGGCGCGCGGGTGGGGTCCAGCCAGACGCGCTGTCCACCCAGATCGGCCTGCACCAGCACATGGTTGAAGGCCCAGGGCGTGGGCAGACGCTCGGCTGTGGCCTGGCGCAGGCTGGTGTGGACGAGGGCGGGGCGTGCCGGGATGCCCAGGCCGCGCAGTAGGGCGAGGCTGAGCAGGGTCTTGTCCTTGCAGTCGCCGAAGCGGCGCTGCAGCACCAGCTCGGGCGCATGGGGGGCGTGCGAGTTGGTGCCCATCTCGATGCCGAGGTAGCGCACCTCGCGCTGCACGAAGCGCAGGGCGGCCAGCAGGCGCTGCTCGGGGTCGGCCGTGGTGGCCGCGATGCGGGCCACCTCGCGGTCGACGGCGGGCAGCGGGCCGGCGGGCAGGCGGTAAAGCGGCAGGGCCCAGCGGGCCACGGCGGACCAGTCCTCGAACTCGCCCCATTCCGCCCACGCATAGGGGTCGTACCAGCCAGGGCTGTTCTCGTCGACCAGCCGCGCCGGCACCTCGCGCAGCCGCCAGCGGTGGTCCAGCTCGCCGCTCGCTTCGGTGACGCTGGCGGCCTGGGCGCCGTTGTGCAGCTTCCAGTGCAGCGGCCGGCCCTGCGGCCAGAGCAGCCGTGCATGGCGGTAGGCGACCGGCACGCCCCAGTCGAAGTCGAAGCTGCCGAAGCGGCGCCCGCCAAAGACGGGGTTGCTGCCCTGCACGCTGTAGACGGTCTCGACGATGTCGCCGACGCGCACGTCGTGCAGCGCGACATGGGCCGTCAGGCGTCCGTCGAAGATCAATGATTCCAGGCTGGCTTCGCGCTGCAGCAGCTTCAGCGCACCCGGCGCCACGCGCGACACGACGCGACCGGCGCGGCGCACCTCGATGCGGTGGACGGTGAGGGTCTGGTAGCTCGGGTCGAAGCGGATCTGCACATTGGCGATGTCCTCGACACCGCGTTCGTTCACCGCGCGGGTGGCCACGTGGTGGTAGTCCGTCAGCGTCGAGCCGGCGACGCGGACCTGCTCGTCCGCCAGCAGATAGTGCCGGCCCTGGCTCAGCCCTTCGGCTGGCGCGGCGGCGTCCAGCGGCACGACCTGGGCGTCCACCCAAGCCGGTGGCGGCGCATAGCTCAAGCCCTTGAGTGGCACCGCATCCGCGGCATGCACGCCCGCGGCCAGCAGCCCCCACAGCAGGCAGGCGCCGGCCAGCCTCTCCCTCCATGTGCGCATCATGGCGCCTCCCTATGTTCTGGCGCGGCGATTATCGGCAGCTTCTCAGGCGAGCTCGGACTGCGGGTCTTCGGGTGGCACCAGCGGCGTGGCACGGGCCAGCGCCATCCAGGTTGCGAAGTCGGGCTTGCAGGCGCGCTTGGGCGCCGGCCGCGCCAGCTCGAGGTGGCTGCCATGACCGATCAGCACGCCGTAGTCGGGCGGGATCTCCTCGGGCGTCGCGATGCCTGCCTTGATGACGAACCAGCACTGGCCGCACAGGGCGCGGTAGGCGGCGGACTTGGTCGGGCGGCGCAGCTCGCCGAGCAGGTCGGCACGGCTGACCTTGATCTCGTGGATGGCCGGCTCGAGGTAGTCCTCCACCGTGCTGTGGCGGATCGAATAGACGTCGGGCATGGCGTTGACCCAGAGCGTCTTGCCCTCTTCGCCGGGCAGGCCTGCGCGCAGCGTCAGGCCGCGCCAGGCAATGCGGCCGGCGCGCTGCATCTCGGTGGCAACCCGTTCGACCAGGGTCTCATGGGCGTCGCGGGCGGTGCGGTTGCGGCTCAGTGAATCGGCGATCAGCCCGACGCCGGCGTCGGTCACACGCAGCCGCTCGCGGCCGCCCGGCTCCTGCAGGCGCTCGACCCAGCCCGCCGCGAGCAGCTCGACCTCGACGAGGTCCTGGCTGGGCCAGCCGGCGCTGCGCCAGAGCTGGCGCAGGCGCTGCAGGTGGAGGCGGGTGGGGGCGGGCATGCGGGCATCATCATCTTCGTCGCGCCGGAACGGAAAAAGCCCCCGGCCGGTGGGCACGGGGGCTTTGCCGAGGCGCTGGATGCTTACGGGCGCTCGCGCTTGGGCAGGGCAGTCATGCCTGGCACGGGCGAGTTGGTCGTCGCAACGGTGGCTGTGGTGGGCACAGCAAAGAAGGTCCAGACACTGCCGGTCGGCAGGGCCAGCGTGGAGTGGGTGTAGATCGGCAGCGCCGAGGTGGGGATGGTCACGTCAACCTGGATGCTGGCCGAAGAACCGGTCGTGTTGGTGGCAGACACGGTGCCGGACGCCACGTTGGAGGCGATGGCACCGAAGCCGACGTTCAGGCCCAGGCCTGAGGTGGGCAGCGCGTTGACGACGCGGATCTTCACATCCCCGGAGCCGGCGGCGCCGGTGGGCAGGCGATTGTCGTCGTCCAGCGTGACCAGCTTGGGAGCGGCCGGGTCACCCCAAACCAGCAACGTGTAGTCGTGGCCGGCGGTCAGCGCGGGCGCGGTGAAGGTCTTGTCGACGCCGTTGACCTGCGCGGTCAGCGTGCTGGCGCCGGACGCAGTCGTCACGTAGTCGCCGATCAGCGGGCTGATGGCTGCGGTGAACAGCGGCTGGTTGTTGATTGACGAGCTGACCGTGCCGGCATTGGCGAGGGCGGCAACGGTGCGCACGCGGGCTTGGGTGTTGGCAAAGTTCTTCACTGCACCCTTCTGAACCGCGGTGATGCCGTTGACCAGCACGCCACCTTCGGAGGCGACCAGGATCAGCGAGTTCACGCTGGCCGAGTCGAGCGTGACAGCGGGTATGTTCAAGCGCAGGTCGGTGCGCCTGCCGTAGCCGGTGACGCAGACGCGGAAAGTGCCGGAGTTGACCTGGATGTAGCCGCTGCCCGAGCCGCCCTGCAGGTTGGTCGTCAGCGCGGTGTCCGCAGCCAGCGAGCAATCGGCGGCCGTCGTCAGGTAGACGTCAAGGGCGCCGGCATCGGGGGCGAGGTTCAGGACCAGCAGCTTGGCCTTGTTGGCCTCGGGTGCATCCTGGTTTTCTTGCAGCAACGTGGTGCGAATGGCGCCAGCGAAGCCGTAGGTGATGTAGGTGTAATTGCTGCCGGCAGCCGATGGCACCGCCGTGGCCGAGATGCTGGTGCCCACGTCGCTGGTGAGTACCCGAACCGCGGTGGCACTGGTGTTCACGGTGGCGTAGTCGCCAACGGAGGCGTAGGCCACCTTCGAGTTGATGGTCTTGTCGTCGACCGACAGATCCAGCGACGCATAGGAGCGGGTGGCATTGAGCAGGCGAACCTTTGTGTCGCTGCCGCCGCCGCCGCCGCTGCCGCAAGCAGTCAGGAAGGCAGTGGCCGACAGGCTCAGCGTCAGGACCAGCCGGGTGGCCCAGGGGGTGAATCGCATCGAGAACTCTCCGAAAAAACCAAACCGCCGGGCACTCATCGACAGGAGTGCGGCCAAGAACGCGGATCGCGATTAGAACTCAAGCCGAGGATGTCACGATTTCCACGATCTAGCGGCGGGTGAAGAACTGTTGCTGAGGGCAGGGTCTGCCCCAGTGCGGAGGTGAGGAGAGCACTCCAATTCTTGGGGGGTGGCGCTGGTTAGCATCCGCCGCCATGAACTACCCCCATCTCCTCGCGCCCCTGGACCTCGGCTTCACGACGCTGAAGAACCGCGTGCTGATGGGCAGCATGCACACCGGCCTGGAGGATGGGCGCAAGCATTTCGAGCGCATGGCGGTGTTCTTCGCCGAACGGGCCCGTGGCGAGGTGGGCCTGATCGTCACCGGCGGCTTCGCGCCCAATATCGAAGGCTGGGCCAAGCCCTTCGCAGGCACGCTGGCTACCTCGGGCGCGGCGCGGCGCCACAAGATCATCACGGACGCCGTGCATGCCGAGGGCGGCAAGATCGCGCTGCAGATCCTGCACACCGGCCGCTATGGCTATTCGCCTCTGTGCGTGGCGCCGTCGCGCATCCAGAGCCCGATCAGCCCGTTCACGCCGCGTGAGCTCAGCGCGCGTGGCATCGAACGCCAGATCCGTGCCTTCATCCGCTGCGCGAAGCTGGCCCGCGAGGCCGGCTACGACGGTGTCGAGGTGATGGGCTCCGAGGGTTACTTCATCAACCAGTTCCTGGTGGAACACACCAACCAGCGCACGGATGAATGGGGCGGCTCCTACGAGAACCGCATGCGGCTGCCGCTGGAGATCCTCTCTCGCATGCGCGAGGCCGTCGGGCCGGACTTCATCATCATCTATCGCCTGTCGATGCTGGACCTCGTGCCCAACGGCAGCAACTGGGAAGAGGTCGTGGAGCTGGGCCGGCGCGTGGCCAAGGGCGGCGCCACCCTCATCAACACCGGCATCGGCTGGCACGAAGCGCGCATCCCGACCATCGCCACCAGCGTGCCGCGCGCCGGCTTCGCCTGGGTGACCGCAAAGCTTCGGGCCAAGCTGCGCGAGGAAGGCATCACGACGCCGCTGATCACCAGCAACCGCATCAACACGCCCGAGGTGGCCGAAGGCGTGCTGGCTGACGGCAGCGCCGACATGGTGTCCATGGCCCGGCCCTTCCTGGCCGACGCCGAGTTCGTCAAGAAGGCGCGGCAGGGCAGGGCGGATGAGATCAACACCTGCATCGCCTGCAACCAGGCCTGCCTGGATCACACCTTCGCCCAGAAGATCTCGACCTGCCTCGTCAATCCGCGCGCGGCCTACGAGCAGGAGATCGTGATCCGGCCAGTGACGGGTGCCAAGAAGCGCATCGCCGTCGTCGGCGCCGGCCCGGCCGGCCTGGCCGCGGCGACGACGCTGGCCGAGCGCGGCCATGCGGTGACGCTGTTCGATGCGGCCCACGAGATCGGCGGCCAGTTCAATATGGCCAGGCGCATTCCGGGCAAGGAGGAGTTCAGCGAGACGCTGCGCTATTTCCGCCGCCGCATCGAGGTCACCGGCGTCGAACTGAAGCTGAACTGTCGGGTCTCGGCCCAAGACCTGAACGGCTTTGACGAGGCGCTGCTGGCCACGGGCGTGGTCGCGCGCAACCCACGGATCAAGGGCCAGGACGAGGGCCAGGCGCGCGGCCAGGTGCTGAGCTATATCGATGTGTTGCGGCACGAGAAGCCCGTGGGTGCGCGCGTGGCCATCGTCGGCGCGGGCGGCATCGGCTTCGACGTGGCCGAATACCTTCTGGAAGCCGGCCATTCGCTGACGCTGGACCCGGCCGCCTGGCGCCGCCACTGGGGCGTGGGCGACCCGGAACAGGTGCGCGCCGGCCTGCTGCGGCCCGCGCCCGAAGCGCCGACGCGCCAGATCACGCTGCTGCAGCGCAAGGCCGGCAAGCCCGGCGCGGGCCTGGGCAAGACGACCGGCTGGATCCACCGTGCGGCGCTGAAGATGAAGAACGTCGACATGCTGGCCAGCGTCAACTACGAGCAGATCACGCCCGAGGGCCTGTGGGTCAGCTATGGCGAGAAGCGGGCCGACAACCAATTGATCGAGGCCGACACCATCGTGCTGTGCGCCGGCCAGGAGCCGCTGCGCGAGCTGGAGGCGCCCTTGAAGGCTGCGGGCATCAACGTCCACCTGATCGGTGGCGCGCTGGAGGCGGGCGAACTGGACGCCAAGCGCGCCATCCTGCAGGGCACCAAGCTGGCCTGCACGCTTTAGTTTTGGGAGAGTTGCCAGAGCTGGTACAGCGTGTCGTTGTCCTGCTCGACGACTTCCAGGCCGGTGGCCAGGTCGAAGCTGGAGTCATACCAGCCGCAGATTTCCGGCTTGCCGCCTGCCACCCCGGTGCGTGACCGGGCGGGCATGGCCACGGGCAGCTTGGAGTTGGACCAGGGCGACTGCGACGAGCTGAAGAATTGCATGGTGAGGGCTCCGTGATCTGAAGGCTCGGCGTGGTGTTCAACGCCATGCCGTCAGCATCGGCGCCCAGCCCTTTTGGGGACATCACCCGGAGGGTGGAGCGAGGGGGGACAAGCCGCCGCCGCATCCCCCTTCTCTCCCACTTCCTCCCTCCAAAGAGGGAGCAAAACTGGGGTCGGAGTCGATTTGTGGCCCAGTCCTTGTCCCCTCACGGTCACGGCAGCGTCGCCAGGACTACGCTGGTGTCCCTCTCTTCGTCGATGCCTGCCCCATGTCCAACGCCCCCGCCTACGCCCACGTCGCCATCAGCCCCGTCGACATCGCCGCCAGCCTGGCGGAACTCTGGTCGCCGCGTGTCATCGGCGCCTTCGACGACAACTACGTCAAGGTCGCCAAGGTGCAGGGCACCTTCGGCTGGCACCGGCATCCGGACGAGGACGAGCTCTTCCACATCCTGCGCGGCCGGCTGCGCATCGACTTGCGCGATGGCGCCGTGACGCTGGAAGCCGGGCAGATGTTCGTCGTGCCGCGCGGCGTGGAGCACTGTCCCGTCGCCGAGGAGGAGTGCCTGCTGATGCTGGTGGAGCGCAAGACGACGCTGCACAGCGGCGACACGCCGAACGAGAAAACCCGCTCCATCGAGGAACAACTCGGCAGCTAGCCAGCGCCCCGGCTGAGCTCGCGGCGCGCGTCGGCGCCAATCCAGCGCGCCGATTTCTCCTCACGCCGGCAAAGCCGCTCCGCCACAGTGAGCGCAGGCTCACGTAGCGCCTTGCTGCGTTTGCCGATCTGCCGCAATGCCCAGTTGACGGCCTTCTTGACGAAGTTGCGTTCGTCGTCAGCCGCGGCTTCGATGAGCGGCAGACGGGCGATGAAGTCGGCATCCGGCCGCTGCTTCTGATGCACAGCGGCCACCGCCAGCAGCGTGAAGCCGGAGCGTTTCTCGAACTCCAGCTCGCGCGCCGCCCAGCGCGGGATCGCCTCCCAGGCCAGCGGGCTCTTCACGAAGGCGTTCAGGCAAGCCTGGTCGCAGACGTCCCAGGCCCGCATGCCGGTGACCCAATGGTCCATCTGCTGCCGGGTGAACTTCGCCGGCTCGGCCACCATGCTGGCGAGGATTTGCGCGTCGGGGATACCGGTGTCCCACAGCGCCAGGGCCAGCCCGTGGTCGCGCTTGAACTCGCGGGCCAACGCCCGCAGCGTGGGCACGGCCAGGCCCAGGCGACCCTCGCCGGTCAAGCCGAAGCCGGCCATGGCTTCGAGTGCTTCGGGCCGGGCCGCGGCGTGCAGGCGTTGCAGGGCAAGGTCGAGTCGGGAGGTGCTCATGACGATGGCGCTTGACTTAGAGCGCACTCTAGGTCGTCCAATGCTCTCATGACAGCCCGAGACGATCCTCCCTTGCTGCTGATCGGCGCTCTGGCCGCGCGCTGCGGCAAGTCCGTCCACGCGATCCGCTGGTACGAAGCGCAAGGCCTGGTTCCGGGCGTGGCGCGCGATGCCGGCGGGCGAAGGCGCTACCGCGAGCAGCATGTCGCCTGGCTCGAACTGATGGACAGGCTGCGTACCACGGGCATGTCCATCGCCGAGATGCGCCGCTATACCGAACTCGTCACGCAGGGCCGCAAGAGCCTGGCGGCTCGCCGGGAGATGCTGGCCGCCCACCGCGCCGAGGTGCTGGCCACCATCACCCGCTGGCAGGAGGCGCTGTCTGCGCTGGACCAGAAGCTGGATTTCTACGACGACTGGATCGCCACCGGCCAGCGCCCGGCCCGGGACCCGATCTCAGACCCGCTCAAACCGAGGAGCGCCCGATGAACACCCCCGCCACCAACAAGGCTCTGCTGCAATCCATCTACGTCGCCCTGGCGGACGGCGACGGTGGCCCCTTCGTCGCCGCGATGGACGAGGACTTCAAATGGACCATTGCCGGCGTGTCGCCGTGGTCTCGCTGCTGGGCCGGCCGCGACGTGGTGCGCGGGCAGCTGCTGCAGCCGCTGTTCCAGCGCTTTGCGACGCGCTACCGCAGCCGCGCCCAGCGCTTCATCGCCGACGGCGACCATGTCGTCGTGCAATGCCAGGGCGAGGTGCAGACCCATGCGGGCGAGGCCTACGACAACCATTACTGCATGGTCTTCCGCCTGCAGGACGGCCGGCTCAAGGAGGTCACGGAGTACATGGACACCGACCTCGCCTGCCGCGTGCTGGGCACGCCCGAGGCGGCGCGCTGAAGTCAGGGCGCCGTGCGGCGCCTGCGCAGCCAGCCGGCCAGCGCGCCACCACCGGCGAGTGCCAGCCAGCCGGACGCCGGCTCGGGCACGGCAGTGACCGACACGTTGTCGATCAGCCCGCCGTACTGGTCGGACACGCCCAGCGCGTCAAAGCGCAGCAACGCGCTGCCGCTTTGCCCTAAGTCCACGGTGGCCGAGAAATGCTGCCACTGCGTCGTCGAGCCGCCGGCCACGTTGTCCAGCAGCGTGCCCGACAGCGAACCGAGGCTGTAGCCCAGCGTGTTCGAGCCCGCCGCCACATTGGTCCGCGGCGAGTACCAGAAGCTCAGCTCGACCCAGCCCGTCGCGGTGATCGTCTGGCTCATCGCGCTGTTGCCGAAGGTGTCCAGCTCGACGTGATAGAGGCCGTCCTGGGAGACGTTGCCCTCGAAGTTGTTCTGCACCTCGATGTCCGGCGCGCCGACCCAGCCGGTCAGCGTCGGCACGATCAGCCAGTTGCCCGGGTTGGCCGCATCGGCCTCGAAGCTACCGTTGACGACCAGGTTGGGTCCGGCGGCAAAGGCGGGCGCCAGGGCCAGGACAAGGACGGCGGCGGCGATGGTTTTCATGGGCTTCCCCTGAAATGACCCGCGGGAGTCTAGGCAGGAGGGGCCGTCGGCACCCTCCCTATGAACGCATTCGCCAAGGGCTCATGCGGCCGACTCATAAGCCCATTGGGAGAACGCGCGTGGCCTGTCGCAAAGCCTAGGACAATTGCGCCACCCCTTTCTCGTCGCCTGCCATGAAGCTGCCACCCCTCTTCTCGACGCTCGCGCTGGCCCTGACCCTGAGCTGCGCTCCTGCCCACGCCGCCACCGGCCCGGGTGTCTCCTGGCAGGCCGCTGCGGCCGATGCCGACATCGACCGCTACTTCGTCCAGGCCAAGGCCGAGAAGAAGCCAGTGCTGCTGTACTGGGGCGCGAAGTGGTGCCCGCCCTGCAACCAGCTCAAGGCGACTCTCTTCAACCGCGCGGACTTCATCGAGCAGAGCAAGGCCTTCGTGGCCGTGGGCATCGACGGCGACGCGCCTGGTGCGCAAAAGCTCGGCACACGCTTCAAGGTGCGCGGCTACCCCACGCTGATCCTGTTCAACCCGGCTGGCAACGAGATCACCCGCCTGCCGGGCGAGGCCGACGCGGCGCAGGTCATGAAGGTGCTGCAGCTCGGCCTGTCCAGCGGCCGCCCGGTCAAGGCGGTGCTGGCCGATGCCCTCAATTCCAAATCCACGGGCAAGAAGCTCGGCGCCAACGAGTGGCGGCTGCTTGGCTTTTACGGCTGGGAGACCGACGAGCAGCAACTGCTGCCGGTGGAGCAGCGCCCGGCAACGCTGGCCCAGCTGGCCAAGGCCAGCGAGGGCGTCGACGCCGAAACGACGACGCGGCTGTGGCTGAAGTCCATCGGCGCGATGGCCGAGGGCAAGGTGGCCGATCCGGCCCAGTTGCCCAGGCTGCGCGCCGTACTGGCAGACGCGGCGCAGTCGCGCGCGCAGATGGATGTGCTGACCAACGAGGCGCCCGACCTCGTCAAGGCGCTCGCTGCGCAACCTGGCGAGGCGCGCAACACGCTCGTCACCGAGTTCGATGCGGCGCTGAAACGCCTCAACGAAGATGCCACGCTGTCCCGCGCCGACCGGCTGAACGCACTGCAGGCCCGCATCGATCTGGCGCGGCTGGACGCGGCCAAGGATGAGCCGAACCCGAAGGGCATCCCCGCCGCGCTGCTGGCCGAAGCCCGCGAGCAGGCCAGCCGCGCCAACCGCGAGATCACCGACGGCTACGAGCGCCAGGCCGTCGTCACAGAAGCCGCCCACCTGCTCGGCCGCGCCGGCCTGTGGAAGGAGAGCGACGATCTGCTGAAGTCGGCCCTGGCGCGCAGCCACTCGCCCTACTACCTGATGAGCCAGCTCGGCGGCAACGCGAAGAAACAGGGCCGCAAAGCCGACGCGCTGCGTTGGTACGAGGAGGCCTTCAACAAGAGCGAGGGGCCTGCCACGCGGCTGCAGTGGGGCACGACCTACCTCGGCGCGCTGGTCGAGCTGTCGCCCGAGGACACGCCGCGCATCGAGAAGGCGGCAGCCCAGCTCTTCAGCGAGGCAGACAAGGACCCCGGCGCCTTCTACGAGCGCAGCGAGCGTTCATTGAAAAAGGTGGCGACCCTGCTGGGCGCGTGGAACCAGAGCCCGGTGCAAGCCGCCGCCGTGGGCAGGCTCAAGGCCCAGCTCGACGGCGTCTGCGGCAAGCTGGATGCCGCCGATGCCAAGGCCCGGTCGGCCTGCCAGGGGCTGATGAAGCCGGCCAGCAAGGCCTGACCGCTAGGAATCAGAGAGCAGCGGGTCGCGCCGCAGGTCGGCGTCCACGTCCATCAGCACGCTGGCCAGTTCCAGCGTGCGCCACAGCCCTTCGGGCATGGCCAGGATGGCCTCGGGGGTGCGCGCCTGGCTGACCCAGGCACCGATCTCGGCATGCTGCTCGGCAGTCAGCAGGCAACGGTCACGCATCTCGTCGAGTGTCTGCACGCTCAGCCTTTCATTGCGGCACGGTCGCCATCGTGGGATAGGAATCTAAGCCAGGCCCGCGACTTCAGGCATCATTTTTTTCGCGTCTTGGCCGGCGGAGGCGGCGTCTTGGCCACATCGCCGATGACCGTCTTGAGCGGGCAGACCCGGAAAGCCGGGCACTTGGCGCAGCCGACAACGGCAGCGATCGGGCAGAGGGTCATGGCTGGCGTTCCGGCGGGCTGAGGGATTGCGGCCCAGCATACGCCGCCGCGGCCCGTCAGGCCGTGATGCCCGTGCGAAAGGCGGCGATGAAGTCCGCCGCGGCGCGTGGCACCCAGGCCGGCCTGCCGGTCGTCGCCAGCGTAGACAGGGCCTGAAGCCACCCACGCGCGCTTTCCCGCCGCTCGCGCGGCTGCCTCAGCCACTCATCCCGGCTCACCGCGGCAGGCCGCCGCCCGGGCCGGATACTGCTTGCCACTGCAACGACAAGAAGAGATTGGCATGCGTGATTGGCGAGGACGCCTGCTGGCCCTGCTGACAATGGCCGGCCTGTGCACGGTGGCGGCCGCAGGGCCGCTCAAGCCCTGCCGCATCGACGGCATCCCCAACGAGCTGCAATGCGGCAGCCTGCAGCGCCCGCTGGACCCGGCCCGGCCGGACGGCGTGAAGATCGACATCCACTACGTCGTGGTGCCCGCGCTGGCGCGCAACAAGCAGCCCGACGCCGTGCTGCTGCTGGCCGGCGGGCCTGGCCAGAGTGCGATCAAGGTGGCTGCGCGCGTGCTGCCGCGCCTGTCCAGGCTGAACAACCGCCGCGACCTTGTCTTCATCGACCAGCGCGGCACCGGCCGCTCGGCGCCGCTGGACTGCCCCGACGACAGCAAGCTCTCCGTCGCCGAGCAGCTCGAGCCCAGTGCGCAGATGCGCCGCATCGACGAATGCCGCGCCGAGCTGGAAAAACTGCCTTACGGCAAGGACGGCGGCCTGCGCTTCTTCACGACGACCATCGCGATGCAGGACATGGACGCCGTGCGCGAGCAGCTGGGGGTGCCGCAGTGGAATCTCGTCGGTGCCAGTTACGGCACGCGCGCCGCGGTGGAGTACCTGCGCCTGTTCCCCACCAAGGTCCGCCGCACCGTCATCGACGGCGTCGCGCCGCCGGACATGATCCTGCCGGCCAGTTTCTCCACCGACGGCCAGGCGGCGCTGGACAAGCTCTTCCAGGCCCACGCCAAGACCCACCCCGAGCTGCGCGCCGACTGGCAGAAGCTGCTGGCCTCGCTGCCGCGCCAGGTCAATGTGCAGCAACCGCTGACCGGCGTGCCCGAGCGCTTCACCGTGGACCGCGAGTTGGTGATGCGCTCCGTGCGCGGGCCGCTCTACCAGCCCGCCCTGGCGGCAGCCCTGCCCGCCGCCATCCACGCGGCGGCCAGCGACGGCAACTTCGCCAGCCTCTTCGGCCTGACGACGGCCTTTGGCTCCAGCCCCTCCATGCGCCTGGCCATGGGCATGCATTTCTCGGTCATGTGTGCGGAGGACGTGCCCCGCATAGCCGAGGCGAAGGACACGCCGGGCGCGGACTTCCGCACCATCGACGCCGAGATGTACGCCCGCGTCTGCAAGACCTGGCCACGCGGCGACGTGGCGGCGGACTTCTACAGGATGCCGCCTGCACCCAGCCCGGTCCTTGTGCTGAGCGGCGGCGCCGACCCCGCCACGCCGCCACGCCATGGCGAGCATGTCGCCAAGGCCTTGGGCGCCGGCCATCCGGAGCGCGTGCAGCACGTGGTCGTTGCCGAGGCGGGCCACGGCGTCATGGCCGTGGGCTGCATGCGTGACCTGATGTTCCGCTTCATCGACGCCAAGCAGGACGAGGCCGCCCTGCCCCAGGACGCCGCCTGCGCGACGCGCATTCCGCGACCCGTCGCCTTCCAGCCGGTTCAGGGAGGGGCCGCTCAATGATCGACATCCAGGATGTTCACAAGCAGTTCACGGCCCAGAGCGGCGGCAGCCTCTTCAAGCGCCGGAACTCCAAAGACAGCAAGCGCGTCGTGCACGCGGTACAGGGCGTCAGCGTCAAGGCCGCCAACGGCCGCATCACCGGCCTGCTGGGCGCCAATGGCGCCGGCAAGACGACGACGCTGCGCATGCTGGCCGGCCTGTTCCCGCCGGACGCCGGTCACATCAGCGTGGACGGCATTGCCGTGCAGGACGCGCCGCTGAAGGCCTTGTCGCGCATGGGCATCCTCGGCGATGCCCATGGCCTGTACCCGCGCCTGTCGGCGCGCGAGAACATCGTCTACTTCGGCCGCCTGCAGGGCATGAGTCCCGATGCCGCCAACGCGCGTGCCGAGGAACTCGCCAAGCTGCTCGACATGGGCAGCATCCTGGACCGCCGCGCCGACGGCTTCAGTCAAGGCGAGCGCATGAAGACAGCCCTGGCCCGTGCCCTCGTGCACGACCCCGCCAACATCGTGCTCGACGAGCCCACCAACGGCCTGGACGTGCTGGCCACCCGCGCCTTGCGCGAGGCGCTGCGCTGGCTGCGCAGCCCCGAAGGCGGCGCCAAGTGCATCGTCTTCTCGACCCACATCATGCAGGAGGTGGAACACCTCTGCGACGAGGTCGTCGTCGTGTCCAAGGGGCGCAGCGTGGCCCATGGCAGCGTGCCGCAGCTGCTGGAACTGGCCGGCGAATCGCGTTTCGAGGACGCCTTCGTCAAGCTCGCATTTCCGGAAGAGGTGGCGGCATGAAACAAGCACTGATCGTTTTTGTCAAAGAGCTCAGCGACGCGCTTCGCGACCGGCGCACGCTGCTGCGTCTGCTGATCCCAGCGGTTCTGATGGGGCCGCTGCTGCTGATGGCGCTTTCAGGCCTGATCGCGTCGCTCGAGGAGCGCGCCGACAAGCGCGAGGTGCTGGCCGTTGGCATCGACACCGCGCCAACGCTGAAGAACTTCATCGAGCGCCAGACCTACACGCTCAAGGCCGCGCCCGAGGACTACGAGGCCCGGCTGCGCGCCACCACGCTGCTGGAGCCGGTGCTCGTCGTGCCCAAGGACTTCGAAGCCAAACTGCTGGCCGGCGAGGCGCCGACGGTGGAGGTGGTGAGCGACAGCGCCAACCAGCGGGCCAATGCCGGCGTTGGTGCCATCAAGAGCCTGCTCTGGGGCTTCAACCGCGAACGCTCAACGCTCAACCTCGCGATGCGCGGCGTATCCACCGAGCTGCTCGAACCCGTCGACATCCAGGACCGCGACCTTGCCAGCGCCCAGGCGCGTGCCGCGCGGCTGACCGGCATCATCCCGATGTTCATCATCATGGCCGTGCTCTACGGCGCGCTGACCGCGGCGCTGGACAGCACGGCGGGTGAGCGCGAGCGCGGCTCGCTGGAGCCGCTCTTGATGAACCCGGCGCCACACGGTGCCATCGTGACCGGCAAATGGGGCGCCGTGGCGCTGCTGGGCATGGCGGTGGCGCTGCTGTCCTCGTTGAGCTTCGTGCCGGCGCAGTGGCTGCTCAAGAGCGATGTGCTGCAGGCCCAGTTCAGCTTTGGCGGGCCCGAGGTGCTGGCCTTCTGGCTGCTGCAGATCCCGCTGGCCGCCGGCCTGTCGGCTCTGTTGATGGCCTTGGCCATCCGCTCCAAGACCTTCAAGGAAGCCCAGGCCGGCAGCACCCTGGTCATCACCGCCGTCACCTTGATGCCCATGGTCAGCCTGCTCAACCCGGGTGGCGAGGCGGCCTGGTACTACTGGGTGCCAGGCCTTGCGCAGAACACGCTGATGATGGCCGTGCTCAAGGGCGAGGCGCTGCGCTGGAGCCAGGTCATGCCGGGCGTCGTCGTTGGTTTTGCGCTGGCGGCCGTAGCCCTGCTTTACGTGGCCCGCTCGATGCGGGCGGCGGTGGCGCGCTAAGCTGCGCGCCGCATGAAACCCATCGTCACCCTCGCCGCCATGGCGCTGCTGCTGTCCGGCTGCACCAGCTTCAAAAGCTTCACCGCCTTCGAAGCCGCCACGCCGCCGGACTACAGCGGGCCCACGGTCAACGTCGCCGATCAGGTCACGGCAATAAGCCCACAGCGGCTGCACGTCTTCGAGATGACCGAGGTCGACGGGCGGCGACTTTCCAGCAGCAGCATGGCCAGCGCGCGGGCCGGACAGGGCAACGCCATGACGCTGGCGCCGGTGGCGCTGACCAACGAACTGCCGCCGCAGTCCGCGCGGGTGCGACTGCAGGCCGCAACCCAGTACGCCTCACCGCTGGTCGCGATGTCGAACCCGAGCTGCCGCACCGTGGGTGACGTGAGCTTCACGCCGCAGGACGGTAAGCGCTACACCGTTGCCGGCCACATCGCCGCCGACCGCTGCGAAGTCTGGATCGAGGAGATGGCGACCGGGCAGGTCGTCACAGAGAAGCTCACTGGCCCGGGCACCGAACGCTAACCCAGCCGTCGAGCGGCCGCCTTGAGCAAGGCCCGCGAATACCAGCGGTGAAAGCCCAGCAGGGCGTGGAAGACCCGGCCGAAGCGCGGCTCGCCGCCAGGCTCGCGGCGGCGCGGCACGACGGCTGAGCCGAACCACAGCGTGGTACCCGCCGCACCCGCCTCGGCCTTGAACCAGGAGCGCGTGGCGCCGCTGTCCTCGTGCATCAGCAGCTCGTCGGGCCTGCGCGCCTCGATGGTCCAGACCGCCAGGCGCTCGCCCTCGCCCTGTGCCACCGCGCGCGCCATCGCGTCGCTGGAGGGGCGGCCGAACAGTGCGATCAGCGCGCGCTCGACCTTGAAGAGGCGCGTCGTGTAGAAAGCCTCGACGAACTCGGCGAGGGTCACGGTGCGCGGGAACTTCAGCATGTAGGCATCGGCAAAGGCGCCACGCTCGGCGGCGAGGCGAGCCAGCAGGCTGTCGGCGGGAACAGGCGTGTCCAGGGGCATGTCCAAGGGCGTCATGGGCGCGAGCGTAAACGCCCTAGGCCGCAGCCGGTCACTTCAGGCCATCGAGCAGCGATTTGCGCAGCGTCGCCTCGTCGGCAATGCCCTGGTGGCGGCGCATCAGTTGGCCGTCCTGGAACGTGAAGAAGGTCGGCAGGCCGCTGACGCCGTACTGGACGGCGAACTCGTTGCCGCTGACCGACGTCCAGGGCTGGAAGGCCACGCGAACAAAGCTCACGCCCTTGGGCGACTCGTGCTGGGCCAGCGCGTTAAAGGTCGGGTTGGCCCTCACGCAATAGCCGCAACCCGGCTCATGGGAGCTCAGCTGCAACACCACCCAACCCTTCGTGTTGCGCACGAAGGCGCCGAGTTCGGCCGGCGCCACCTCCTTGACGAAGGGGTTGGGCGCCGGTGCCGATGCGGGAGGTTGCGGGCTCGGGGCCACGCGGCCAGGTGGCGGCGGCAGCGGCGCGTCGGCGGCTGGCGCGCGCTGGGCGTCGATGTAAGCCAGCAGCGGGCCGCGGTCCAACTGGGGTGCGCTGACGGTCTTGATGACGGAGGCATAGCCGGCGTGCGCCGCACCCACGCGGATGGCCACGACGGCGTCGGCGCGGTGGCCGATCAGGTACATGCCGCGGTCGCCGAAGTAGTTCCACGTCAGCTTCTTGGCCAGGTCCAGTTCGTGGAACCAGTAGACGCCTGCGTCCTCGGCGCCATCGGGCGACCTGCAGGGTATGTCGCAGATGGTGACCAGCTCGAAGCCCTGGTCGCGCAGCAGGCCGGCGTAGTGGCGGGCAATCAACAACGGGCTGTCGTCGGCCTCGTGCCTGTACTGCACCAGGCTCACCGCGCCCTCGTAAGGCAGGCGCACGCGGCTGGTGCGGTTGCCGCCCTTGGCACGCTCGGGCGGGCTGATGGGCAGGGCGCCCGCTTCCAGCGGGTTGTCATAACGGCCCAATGCCTTGGCGCGCGGATAGGGCCGCAGCTCGTCGACCGCCGCCTGGGCGCTGGCGACGCTCAACAGCAAGGCGATGGCGCCCAACAGGCGGCGCGAAGCCCGCACCGTGGCACGGTGATGTGGTTCGGATCTCATGTCTCTCCCTGACTTCAAACCCACGTCAAGCGCGGGCGCGGCAGTCTAGGAGGCCGACGGAGGCGCAAGCCCGCGCAAGTCGTTACGACCTGTTTGCTAGGGGGCCGGCGGCGCGGTTTCGCGCTCCATCCAGCCCAGCCAGCGCATCGCCTGCTCGCGGCTGTCGCCGCACATCTCCTCGTGCGGCAGCAGCGATCCGCACACTGCGGGGCGCTCGGGCCGGCCAAAGATGCGGCAGCGGTCCTCTTCATCGAGCTGCACGCAGCGCACGCCGGCCGGCTTGCCATTCGGGTGGCCGGGGATGGGCGAGCTGATCGACGGGGCGATGCAGCAGGCGGCGCAGTGAGGGCGGCAGTCCATGGCCGCGATTGTCCGGCCGGCTTCAGAAAACCCTAAGCCGGCGCCAGCAGCATGGCGCCAACCCAAGGAGGCCAACATGGACACACCCCTGAACGACACGCCATCCGCCAACCCGCCCGCGACTGTCACGCAGCCATTGTGGGACGCGCCGGTACGCCTGCTGCACGCCCTGATGGCGCTGAGCACGGCCGGCGCCTGGCTGACCGCCGAGGCCGACGGCTGGCGGGCCGTGCACATCAGCTTCGGCCTGACGCTGGCGGGCGCCATGGTGCTACGCCTGCTGTGGGGCTTCGTCGGCACGCCGCCCGCACGCTTCACGAGCTTCGTGCGCGGGCCGGCGGCCGTAGCCGCCCATTTGCGCGAGCTGCTGGCGGGCCGGGCGCGGCCCCACGCCGGCCACAACCCGGCTGGCGGCTGGGCCGTGCTGGCGTTGCTTGGCACCGGCTTGCTCGCCGCCGGTAGCGGCTGGCTGGCCTGGCAGGGCGGCGAAGACTGGGAAGAAGTGCACGAGGCCCTGGCCAACGGGCTGCTGGTGCTCGCCGGCGTGCACGTGGCGGCGGTGCTGCTGACGAGCTGGCAGGCGCGCGACCGCCTGGTGCCGGCGATGCTGACCGGGCGCAAGGCGGTGCCGGCCGGCACGCCGCCGACGCGGGTCATGCACCGCAGCTTGGCTGTGGCCGTGCTGGTCGCCCTGCTGGGCTTCTGGGCCTGGAGCCTGGGACCGACCTCGCCGTGGCAGGACGCCGACACGGCGGCCCATGGCGAAGGGCGGCATCATCACGAACGAGACCACGACGACTGACCCTAGACCAGATGCGCATCCTGCTCGCCGAAGACGACCCCCTGCTGGGCGACGGCCTGCGTGCCGGCCTGCGCCAGCAGGGCTTCCAGGTGGACTGGGTGCGCGACGGCGAGGCCGCCGAGCGCGAGCTGCGCGCCGCGCCCTATGCCGCAGCCGTGCTGGACCTGGGCCTGCCCCGCCTGGATGGCTTCGAGGTGCTGGCCCGCATCCGCGCCGCGGGCTGCATGGTGCCGGTCCTCGTGCTGACAGCCCGCGACGCCGTGCCCGACCGCATCCGCGGGCTGGATGGCGGCGCCGACGACTATGTCGTCAAGCCGGTGGACCTGTTCGAGCTGGGCGCGCGGCTGCGCGCTATGGCGCGGCGCGCCCATGGCCAGCCGCAGGAGCAGCTGGCCTGGCAGGACGTGCTGCTGGACCCAGCCGCCCGCCGCGTGACGCAGGCCGGCGCCGAGGTTGCGCTGTCGGTGCGCGAGTTCGACCTGCTGGCCCTGCTGCTGCGCCAGGCCGGCCGCGTGCTGAGCCGCGAGCAGCTGGAGGGCCAGCTCTATGCCTGGGGCCAGGAGGTGGAAAGCAACGCCATCGAAGTCCACGTGCACCATCTGCGGCGCAAGCTGGGCGCCGGGCTGATCGAGACGGTGCGCGGCGTCGGCTACCGGGTGCCGCGGCCATGAAGGCGCTGGCCTCGCTGCAGGCGCGGCTGCTGGCCGGCGTGCTGGCCGTGGCCCTGGGCATCGGTGGGCTGACGGCCGCGCTGGCATTGCGCCAGGCCGAGCACGAGCTCGACGAATTGCTGGACGCCCACCTGACCCAGGCCGCGGCCCTGCTCGTCGTGCAGCACAGCCGCAAGCTGGCCCATGACGACGACATGGTGCTCGACGCACCCAGCCTGCACCGCTATGCGCCGCGCGCCGTCTTCCAGGTCTTTCACGAAGGCCGGCTGGCGTTGCGCTCGTCGCAGGCGCCTATCGAGCCGATGGCGCCGCTGGCGGACGGCTTTCATGCCGTGACGCGCGGCGACGTGGGCTGGCGCGTCTTCGTCACGCACGGCGCCAGCGCAGACGTGACTGTGCTGGTTGGCGAAAGCGAGTCGGCGCGACAGGAAATCCTGTGGGCCATGCTCGGGCCGCTGCTGGGCCTGGGCGCCGCCGCACTGGTCTTGATGCTGTTGCTGGCCGTGGCCGTGCTGCGCTGGGGGCTGGCACCGCTGCGCCGCCTGCGCACCGAGCTGGCCACGCGCCAGCCCGACCAGCTCGCCTCCCTGGCGCTGGCGGACATGCCTGCGGAACTGGCCCCGCTGCTGGGCACGCTGAATGCGCTGTTCGCGCGCATCGAGGCGCTGCTGCAAGGTGAGCGCCGGCTCACTGCCGATGCCGCGCACGAGCTGCGCACACCCATCGCTGCCATCCGCGTCCAGGCCCAGGTCGCGCAGGGCGCCCGCGACGGGGCCGAGCGCGCCCAGGCGCTGGCTGCCACACTGGCCGGCTGCGACCGCGCCGCGCGCCTTGTCGACCAGTTGCTGATGCTGGCCCGATTGGAAGCCGCCGCCGCGCCGCCGCGGGCGCCGCTGGACCTGGCCGCGCTGGCCCGCCAAGCCGTAGCGGACGCCGCTGAGAGCCCGCAGCAGCGCGGCCATGCGCTGGCCCTCGATGCGCGCGGACCGGTCCCGGCCCGCGGCGACCCGCTGCTGACGCAGGTGCTGCTGCGCAATCTGCTCGACAACGCGCTGCGCTACAGCCCGCCCGGCAGCCCGGTCACGCTGAGCGTGGACGCCACGACAGGAGGCTGGCAGCTGTGCGTCGAAGACGGCGGCCCTGGCCTGGACGAGGGCGGGCTGGCGCGACTGGGCCAACGCTTCCAGCGCGGCGCCGAGGCCACGTCATCGGGCAGCGGCCTGGGTTGGTCCATCGTGCTGCGTATCGCGGCACTGCAGGGCTGGGGCGTGTCGGCCGACCGCTCGCCCACCCTCGGCGGCCTGCGCGTGAGGCTCGCGCCCGAGAAATCCGACGAGTGACTTATCCACAGCCACTCCTTAAAATTCGGGGTTTGCCCGAGCACTCGCACGGGCTGCTGTTCTTTCCAGGACCGAGATGCTCTACCCCAAGGAATTCGATGTCATCGTCGTCGGTGGCGGCCATGCCGGCACCGAGGCGGCGCTCGCTGCCGCGCGCATGGGTGCGCAGACGCTGCTGCTGACCCACAACATCGAGACGCTGGGCCAGATGAGCTGCAACCCCAGCATCGGCGGCATCGGCAAGGGCCATCTCGTCAAGGAGGTCGACGCGCTGGGCGGCGCGATGGCGCTGGCCACCGACGAAGGCGGCATCCAGTTCCGCATCCTCAATGGCAGCAAGGGCCCGGCCGTGCGCGCCACCCGAGCCCAGGCCGACCGCATCCTCTACAAGGCCGCCATCCGCCGCCGGCTGGAGAACCAGCCCAACCTGATGCTGTTCCAGCAGGCGGTGGACGACCTAGTGGTGGAAGGCGACCGCGTCGTGGGCGCCGTCACGCAAGCCGGCATCCGTTTCCGCGCGCGCGCCGTCGTGCTGACGGCCGGCACCTTCCTGGACGGCCGCATCCATGTCGGCCTGGAGAATTACAGCGCCGGCCGCGCGGGCGATCCGCCGGCCGTGTCGCTATCGGCTCGGCTCAAGGAGCTGAAGCTGCCCCAAGGGCGCCTGAAGACCGGCACGCCGCCGCGCATCGACGGCCGCACCATCGACTTCAGCAAGTGCGAGGCGCAGCCCGGCGACCTGGACCCAATGCCCGTGTTCAGCTTCATGGGCAAGGCAGCCATGCACCCGCAGCAAGTGCCCTGCTGGATCACGCACACCAACCTGCGCACGCACGAGATCATCCGCAGCGGCTTTGACCGCAGCCCGATGTTCACCGGCGTCATCGAGGGCGTGGGCCCGCGCTACTGCCCCAGCATCGAGGACAAGGTGAATCGCTTCGCCGACAAGGACTCGCACCAGATCTTCCTGGAGCCCGAAGGCCTGACGACGCACGAGTTCTACCCGAACGGCATCTCCACCTCCCTGCCCTTCGACATCCAGCTCGCCGCCGTACGCAGCATCCCGGGCCTGGAGAACGCCGACATCCTGCGCCCCGGCTACGCTATCGAGTACGACTACTTCGACCCGCGCGGGCTGAAGGCCTCGTTCGAGACCAAGGTCATCCAGGGCCTGTTCTTCGCCGGCCAGATCAACGGCACCACCGGCTACGAGGAAGCGGCGGCGCAAGGCCTGTTCGCCGGCTTGAACGCCGCACTGCAGGTTCGCGGCGACGATGCCTGGACGCCCGCGCGCGACCAAGCCTACCTGGGCGTGCTGGTGGACGACCTCATCACCAAGGGCGTGACCGAGCCCTACCGCATGTTCACCAGCCGCGCCGAGTTCCGGCTGCAGCTGCGAGAAGACAACGCCGACGCGCGCCTGACAGAGACCGGCCGCCAGCTCGGCCTGGTGGACGACGAGCGCTGGGCCGCCTTCAACCGCAAGCGCGACGCTGTTTCACGTGAAACGGAGAAGCTGAAGAGCACCTGGGTCCATCCCGGCATCCTGCCCGCGGCTGACGCCGAACGCCTGGTCGGCAAGGCGCTGGAGCGTGAGTACAGCCTGGCCGACTTATTGCGGCGGCCAGGCGTCGGTTTCGACACGGTCGCCGAAGTCGCATCGATTGCACGACCTGAGGCCGGTGTTTCACGTGAAACGTTGGTCGCCGAGCTGGGTCTGGAACTGGCCGACCTCGTCGCTGAGCAAATCGAGATCAGCACCAAGTACGCCGGCTACATCAACAAGCAGGTTGACGACGTTGCCCGCGCCGCCCACTTCGAACACCTGAAGCTGCCCGAAGACCTGGACTACGGCCTTGTCCACGCCCTCTCCTTCGAGGCCCGCCAGAAGCTCAACACCCACCGCCCCGAGACGCTGGGCCAAGCTTCGCGCATCTCCGGCATCACGCCGGCCGCGGTCTCGCTGCTGTTGGTGCACCTAAAGAAGGGCAAGTTCAAGGGCTTCACAGAAGCGGAAGCGGCATGAGGGACGCGCTCCAAGCGGCGGCACGCGAACTCGGCCTCGAACTCAGCGACACCCAACTCGCACAGCTGCTGGCCTACTTGGCTCTACTGCAGAAGTGGAACAAGGTCTACAACCTGACGGCCGTCCGTGACCCGGCGCAGATGCTCAGCCATCACCTGGTGGACAGCCTGTCCGTCATCGCGCCGCTGCAGCGTCACGGCGCGCCGGCACGGTTGATGGATGTCGGCGCCGGCGGCGGGCTGCCGGGCGTGGTCATCGCGATCTGCTTCCCGGGCTCCGACGTGAGCTGCGTGGACGCCGTCGCCAAGAAGGCCACCTTCATCCAGCAGGTTGCGGCCGAACTGAAGCTGCCCAACCTGCACGGTGTGCACAGCCGCGTCGAGCAGCTGAAGACCGAACCGTTCGGCGTGATCACGTCGCGCGCCTTTGCATCACTGGTCGACTTCACGAGTCTGACCCGTGAGCACCTCGCAGAAGGCGCCGTCTGGATGGCCATGAAGGGCCAGCACCCCGCCGACGAGATCGCCGCCCTGCCCGCCGACGTGGATGTGTTTCACGTGGAACAACTGGCCGTCCCGGGTCTGGATGCCCAGCGCTGCATCATCTGGATGCGGCCGAAGTAGAAATGCAACCACAGAGGCACTGAGGCACAGAGAAGCGGTGCCAACGCCTTGAATTTGCATTCCTCTGTGGCTCCGTGTCTCTGTGGTTGCATTTGCCCCCGCTACCATCCTCCATGGCCAAAATTTTCTGCATCGCCAACCAGAAGGGCGGCGTCGGCAAGACCACCACCACCGTCAACCTCGCCGCCGGCCTCGCGCAGATCGGGCAGCGCGTTCTCGTTGTTGACCTGGACCCCCAGGGCAATGCGACCATGGGTTCAGGCATCGACAAGCGCAAGCTGGAGCTGACCGTCTACGACGTGCTGCTGGAATCCGCCTCCCTGGCCGAGGCCAAGGTCCGCGCCGAAAAGGCCGGCTATGACGTGCTCGGCGCCAACCGCGAACTCGCCGGCGCAGAGGTGGACCTGGTCGCGCTGGAGCGCCGCGAGGCCCGCATGAAAGCCGCCTTGCTCGACGCCGGCAAGGACTACGACTTCATCCTCATCGACTGCCCCCCGTCGCTGTCGATGCTGACCCTGAACGGCCTGTGCAGCGCTCACGGCGTCATCGTGCCGATGCAGTGCGAGTACTTCGCGCTGGAAGGCCTGACCGACCTGGTCAACACCATCAAGCAGATCCATGCCAACCTGAACCCCGACCTGCAGATCATCGGCCTGCTGCGTGTCATGTTCGACCCGCGCATCACGCTGCAGCAGCAGGTCAGCGACCAGCTCAAGACTCATTTCGGCAACAAGGTCTTCGACACCGTCATCCCGCGCAATGTGCGGCTGGCCGAGGCGCCGAGCTACGGACTGCCGGGCGTCGTGTTCGACCCCAGTTCCAAGGGCGCGCAGGCATTTGTCGAGTTCGCCAAGGAGATGGTGAAGCGCATCGAGACAATGCGGTGAGCGTGGCCGCACTGCGCCCCATGCGTGCCGACGACGCTGACGCCGTCGCCGCCCTGCACGCCACCAGTTGGCGCAGCGCCTACCGCGGCATCGTGCCCGACGACTTTCTCGATCACGACGTCTTCGCCGAGCGCCAGGCCGTCTGGCGGGAGCGGCTGCAGCTTTCGCCGGCAGTCGCTGCCTTCGGCATCGTGGCCGAGGAAGACTCGGGCCGGATGATTGGCTTTGCCTACGTGCTGCCCGGCCATGACCCGGTCTGCGGCACGCTGGTCGACAACCTGCATGTCCACCCCGAGCTCAAGGGCGGCGGCATCGGCCGCCTGCTGTTGCGGGCCGTCATCGCCGAGCTGGGGCCGGCGCGCACCCAGCCCCTGTACCTGTGGGTGCTGGACCAGAACGAACCCGCCAAGCGCTTCTATTCCCGAATGGGCGCCGAATTCATCGACCCCGGCATGACGCCGCCCTTTGGTGGCGTCTGCCTGCCCGAATGGCGCTGCATCTGGCGCGACCCTTCAGTGCTGCTCACGTCATGATTGATGCCCTCGCCCTGCGCGCCGAACACGCCGGCCTGGACGCCAGCGCGCCACCACAGCAGGCCGACATCGACGGCTGGCTGATCCGCCTGTCGCCTGGCAAAGCCAAGCGCTCACGCTGCATCAATGCGCTGCGCCAGGGCAGCTTGCCGCTGGACGAACTGCTGGCACGCTGCCAGCGCGCCTACGACGCCGCCGGGCTGCCGCTGGCCGTGCGCGTGACGCCCTGGAGCCAGCCGGCGGACCTCGATGCCTTGCTCGCCGCCAAGGGCTGGGGGGTGTTCGACGCGGCCGATGTGATGGTGCTGGACGCCCTCGCACCGGCGCCCTCACCCATCTCCCTCCAGGCTCTTGATGCAGGCGCCTATGCCAGCATCGTCGGCACACTGCGCGGCTCGTCAGCGACGGCCATTGCGGCCCACGCCGAGCGCATTGCTAACGCCCCGGTCACCTACCAGGGCTTCGCACTGAACGACGCCGGCGGCGCGCTGCTGGCCTGCGGGCAAATGGTGGTCGATGGCGACATCGTCGGCCTCTACGACATCTTCTCCGCCGTGCCGCGCCAGGGCCATGGCGAGCGCCTGTGCCAGGCCTTGCTGGCCCTCGCCCACACGCAGGGCGCCCGCCAGGCCTATCTGCAGGTGGGTAGCGACAACGCCGTCGCCCAGCGCCTGTATGCGCGCATGGGCTTCGTCTTCGCCTACCGGTACCACTACCGCAGCCCGGAGAAGCAACTCGTCTGACGGCGAGTCACTTCTTTCAGCTCCCACGTTTGCAGGTCGCTGTGGCGAGGGTCTCGCGCGTTGGCTGCGTCAACATCGCGCCTCCAACCCGCCGCCACTCATGACGTCCCTCCGCGCCGCCCTCGCCCTGCTTGCCGCCCTGACCCTCGCCACTGCGCGGGCCGACGCCCCCAAGGCCGACGTCGCCAAAAGCGCCGACCACCCTGTCCTCAAGCGCTTTGCCGGCAGCGTGCTCGTCGGCTACGCCCAGCAGGACTGGGAGCAGCGCAGCTTTCCCGACGCCAGCGGCGTGTCCAAGACCGAGAACGACAAGTTCAATCGCCCGGTCAGCCTCGAAGGCAAGGTGACCCGCCTCTTCTACTTGGCCCCGCTGGGCAAGAGCCCGCTGGAGGTCTACCGCAACTATCAGCAGGCGCTGATCGCCGCCGGCTTCAAGACCACCTGGCAGTGCGAGAGCGAGGCCCAGGGCTGCACCAAGGCCTACTTCGCACTCGACGGCTACGAGCGCGCCAAGGGCATGCAATGGGCCGAGGGCGACGTGCCTGCGGCCGGCAGCGAGCACCGCGGCAGCACTTGGCCACTGGCCATGTCGATCAGCTACGACGGCGCCCGCATGATGGTGGGCACGCTTGCCAGCGGTGGCCGCACGCTGAACCTGCTGCTGTTCACGTCCATGGCCGCCAACGAGCACACCAACCGCGCCGCCACCTACATCGAGATCGTCGAGCCCAAGGCCATGCCCACCGGCCAGGTCACGGTCGACGCCAAGGCCATCGGCCAGGGCCTGCAGG
The DNA here is from genome assembly GCF_001425705.1 of Pelomonas sp. Root1217. Taxonomy (GTDB): domain Bacteria; phylum Pseudomonadota; class Gammaproteobacteria; order Burkholderiales; family Burkholderiaceae_C; genus Pelomonas. The sequence continues at coordinate 54,937 of NZ_LMDC01000012.1, forward strand.
CTGAAGGGCGCATCGCGCTGTACGGCCTGTTCTTCGACACCGGCAAGACCGACATCAAGCCCGACAGCAACGCGCAGCTGGACCAGATGGCCGCCGTGCTCAAGGCCCAGCCGGCGCTGAAGGTGCTGATCGTCGGCCACACGGACAACGTCGGCAGCATCGACGCCAACCTCACCCTCAGCGAAGGCCGCGCCAAGGCGGTCGTCGCGGCGCTGACTCAGCGCGGCATTGCGGCCAACCGGCTGCAGGCCCGCGGCATCGCCAACTTCGCGCCTGTGGCGCCCAACACCAGCGACGACGGCCGCGCGAAGAACCGCCGCGTCGAGATGGTCCTGCAATAACCACCCGCAACGACGACGCCATGAACGCCACCCTCCGCTTCACCGCCGCCCTGCTCGCCGCTGCCGTCCACCTCAGCGCGCCGGCCGCCGACGCGCCCTACACCGACGTGCCCGGCGCCGCAGATCACCCCCTCATCAAGCGCTTCGCGGGCTCCTGGCTGGCCGGCCAACGCGTCTCCAACTGGGACGCCGCCGTGCTGCCCGCCAGCCCCGAGCTGTCCAAGGCGGACAAGCGGCAGTTCAAGGACCCAATGCTCAACCTCGAAGGCAAGGTCACGCAGACGGTCTACATCGCGCCGCGCGGCAAGGCCAACTTGGAGGTGTGGCGCAACTACGAGCAGGCGCTCAACGCCGCCGGCTTCAAGAAGCGCTTCTCGTGCGAGCGCGACTGCTTCGACCTCTACTTCGCCTGGCTCAAGCAGAGCGATCCGACCAAGGGCTTCAACTGGGCCAAGGGCACGGTCGACACCCCCAGCAGCGGCCGCTACAGCCTGACCTCGGCCCTGTCCGGCGACGAAGGCCGCATGCTCGTCGGCACCCTGGGCAAGCCTGGCCAGGAAGCCACCGTGCTGCTCTACAACTCCCTGGCCGCCAACGCCACGACCGGCCTGGTGGCCACCTATCTGCAGGTCGTCGAGCCCAAGGCCATGGAGACCGGCCAGGTCACCGTGGACCCGGCCGCGCTGCAGGCCGGTCTGGCCGCGGAAGGCAAGGTCACGCTGACCGGCCTGTTCTTCGACACCGGCAAGACCGAACTCAAGCCCGAGTCCAAGGCCCAGCTCGACGCGATGGCCGAGCTGCTGAAGAATCAGCCGACGCTGAAGGCCTGGATCGTCGGCCACACCGACAACGTCGGCGGCTTCGAGGCCAACCAGGCGCTGAGCATGGAGCGCGCCCGCGCCGTCGTGCTGGCCCTGACCGCGGCGCCATACAAGGTCGACGCCAAGCGCCTGAGCGCCAAGGGCCTGGCCAGCCTGGCACCGGTGGCGGGCAATGGCGACGAGGCGGGGCGGGCGAGGAACCGGCGCGTGGAGCTGGTGGCGCAGTAGCCCGGCGGCGCCAGAGCCTGCCTCACGGCTCGATGCCGAACACCGCGTTCGGCGCTTCGCCAAACACCTCCGGCGCGTACATCGCCTCCACGCGGGTGGGAGACAAGGTGAACTGGCCAGGGTTGTTGAGTCGGATCGTGTATTCCAGGCTGAAATCGCCGCGCGGCACATGGCGGTAGAAGGACTTGAACGACGTGAAGTCGCGGGCCTGGTACAGCGGCCAGGCGTTGCCCGTGCGTTGCTCGCCGGCCTGGGCCGCGGCGGAATCGCGGCCCAGGCCGTTGCCCAGGATGCTGGCGCCGGCTGGCACCGGGTCGTCCACCACGACCCAACTCATGTCGGCCTGGGCGCGGATGCTCAGGTGCACGCGCGCGATGTCGCCCACATGCCATTGCCCCGGCACCTTCTGCTGCACGGGGGTGATGCTGCGGCTGATGCCGTAGCCGGCTGAGCGGGGCGCCGTCAACGGCACGGCGGCGCGCACCTCCACCGAAGCCCAGGGAGCGCCTGCACCGTCGTGCTGGATGTGCAGCGCGTCGGTGGCCTTGCTCAGGGGAGCGTCGAAGGACTTGCTGCCGGGCTCCTTCCAGCTCAGCGTCTTGCGTTGCTGGCCCAGCGTGACACGCGTCTCGCCGGCCACGGGCACCGGCTCCAGCAGTCGGGCGAAGGCATCGACGGCCAGCGTGCCCCAGGCGTTGGCGTTGGTGGTGGCCCAGGCGCCGTTCGTTTGCTGGCGGCTCAGCAGCCCCGTCAGCAGGCGTGGCAGGTCGGCTTTCCAATCGGGCAGGTCGGCAACGGCAAGCAGCAGGCGCGCGGCGTCCACGTCGCCATGGCTCATCAGCCACCACCAGTAGTCGCGGGCCTCGGTGGAAAAGACTATCCGGCGCCCCTGGTAGGTCAGCCGCGCGCGCAGCGCGTTCGCGGCCGAACCTTGCAGGGCCGGCGGCGCATCGGTTCTCCTCAGCACGGTCAGCCAGTCGATCAGCATGCGGGTGGTCCACTCATCGGGGTCGACGCGGATGGCGTCGAGCTGCCCGGGCGCCAGCCGTTGGTAGCGCGCGAGCGTCGCCAGCGCGCCGATCCTGCGCGCCAGGGCGTCTTCCCGGGGGGCCCAGAACGCGCGCTGGATGCGCCCGGCGGCGAAGCCTTCCAGCCCGGCCAGCATGCGCTTGCGCTCGGCCACGGGAATGGGCCAGCCCGACGTGTCGGCCACATCCAGCAGATGGCTGGTCAGCGTGTCGCTGCCCAGCCGCGCGAGGGTGGACTCGGGCGGGAAGTAGTTGGCCAGCCCGTCTTCGTCGAGGTAGCGCGGCAGCTCCGCCATGGCCGCATCCCAAGCCTTGCGGTCGTGCATGCCGACGGCGCGCGACACGCTCTGCTCCAGGCAGCGGTAGGGGTAGCTGGCCAGCCAGGCCTGCACGCCGCCCAGTTGGCCGGCCAGCGAGGGCAGCAACTGCACGCTCACACGGGCGGTGCCGGCTACGGCCCCGGCGCCGTCGAAGCCGAACGCCGGCACGTCGAAGCTGCCGTTGACCTGGGCCAGCGTGGCCGCCTGCACGGTGACGGGCACGGTGGGTTCGACCTGCTGCGTGGTCTCCAGCACGTCTTGCCGGCCGGCAGCGCCGCGCTCCTTCGCGGCGAAGCGCCAGTTCAGGGCCTTTGCACCCGTGGGCACGCGAACCTCCCAACTGAGCTGACGCGCCTCGCCCGCGGCCAGGCGCAGCGCCTGGGCCGGCAGCGCGGCCTGGCCGGCAAGGCCGGCGCTGGCGTCCAGCGTGATGGGGCCCGCGGACGTGTTGCGCACCGTCACCAGCGCCGCAAACCGGTCGCCCTCGCGGACACGCGGCGGCAGGCCGGCGGTGAGCTGCAGGTCCTTCATCACGTCCAGATGCGCCGCGCCGGTGCCGAACTCCTCGCTGCCGGCGCTGACCACCGCCACCAGCCGGAAGCGGCTCAGCCCGTCCTTGATGGGAAAGCTCACGACGGCGTCGCCGTTGTCGTCGATGGGCACGTCGGCCTGCCAATACAGCAGGGAATCGAGCAGGGTGCGGGCCGGAGGCGACGGTGCGTCGGCGGGGCCTGTGCCGGGGACCTCGCCGCCCTGGGCTGTGAGCACACGTTGCAATACCTCGGGATACACGCCGTCGTTCTGCTTGATCTTCTGGGCACTCTGCAACGCACTCCGCTCCCCAATGACGGTCACAATCCCGGCGGCCTTGTCAGCCGAGATCTTGAGGATGTCCATGAGCACGCCCTCCGCCGAGCGCAGCATGGCCCGCTCGTCCACCGCGGGGTTCATGACCACGCCGCTGGTCGTGTGCACCTTGTGCAGGCGGGGGGCCTGCATGCTGGCCAGCAGCTGCCAGCTCGGGTTGTCCTTCAGGCTCAGCAGCGCCTCGTCCACCGCCACAAAGCTGAGCTTGCGGGCCGCCGGCAGAGGCTTGCCGTCCGCCATCGCGACGTGGATGCGCACCCGGGCGGTGTCGCCAGGCTGGTAGCGCGCGCGGTCGGGCGTGAGGCTGACCCGCAGCGCATGGGCCTCGGTGGACACCATCAGCTCGGTGATGCCCGTGGCCACGGCCGCCGGCAGCGCCCCCGCCTCGGCATCCAGCGCCAGCAGCGAGACCGCCACATTGCCCGCCCACTCGCGGCGAATGGGCAGCGGGATACGGGCCTGCGCCGCGTCCAGCGTGAGCACGCGGGAGTCCAGGACGCCCCGGCGCTCCATCGTCAGCCACACGCGCGACCGCTTGAAGGGGCTGGAGACCGCGATGCTGGCCGTTTCACCCTCGCGATACAGGGCCTTGTCGGCGTTCACAAAGAGCGGGGCGGCCGGCAAGCGCTGCGCATCAGAAACCGTGGACACGCTGTAGGCGGTGGCCACCCTGCCATCCGCGTCCGCTGCGGTCGACTCGAACCGGTACACGCCAGCCTTGCGGGGCACGAAGCCGCACACCAGCTCGCCCTTGTCATCGGTCAGGCCCTTGCAGACCTCGCCCAGGTCCTCGAGGGGGCCGGAGGCGTACGGAGCCCGCCACCTGGCGCTGATGCTGACGGGCTGCCGGCTGCGCCGCGCCCCGCTGTCGTCGAGCACCAGGCTTTGCACTTCCAGCGGCCGCTGGACCGCGACCGAGCCTCTCGTGCGCACGCCGACCGTCAGCAGGCTGGGCAGCACGTCAAAGCGCTGCGACACGGTCTGGGCCTCGCCGTTGGGGTCCTGATAGCTCAGTTCGGCACGCAGCACATAGGGCAGCGCGCGCCTGGGCAGCGCCGGCAGCGTCGCCCGCGCATGGCCCTGGGCATCGAGTTGCAGCGCTTGCGTGTCCAGCAGCAGCTGAGCCGGCTCCGGTTCAGCTGCGGTCAGATCCTCGTTGAGGAAGCCCAGGACGTGGTCCGCATAGCCATCGAGCAGATCGGGCCTGCGGTATCCCTGCGCCTGGGCATAGGCCCGCAGCGTGACGGGCCAGTGCCGCGCCGCGCCGCCATCGGCATGATGCAGGTCCAGCTGCAGCGTCGGTGCCGCGCCGAAGGTCAGCCGTGGCGCCTGGATGGCGCCCAGCATGCCAGGCAGGCGAAAGGCTTCGACGGTGAATTGGGCCGTGTCGTAGTCGGCAAAACCCAGGGGCGAATCCTCGTCGAGCCTCAGATACACCACGTAGCTGCCCAGGGGCGCATCACCGGGCAGCTCAAAGCGGGAGAGGCCTTCGCCGCGCGCGATCTCCTCCAGCGGGACGGTCCATTTCTTGGATGATCCGAGATGAACAATCGTCGCGCTGCGGGGAAGCTCGCCTGCGGCCAGCCCGGCGGTGTTTTCCCGCCGGACCACATGCCGCATCGACACCGTCTCGCCCGACTTGAACAGGCTGCGGTCCAGCACGGTATGCGCCCGGGTGAATGAGCTGCCCCAGGTTTGGTGGACGCCGTAGCTGGCGGCGTCGAGCAGGCCGGTCCAGCGGCTGTTGGCGACCGAGACATCGCGCTCGCCGTCGGGCCAGGTGTGCCGGGCGATGACCGTCACGCCGGTACCGAGGGGGTCGCTGCAACGGGCGAGCGCGCTGCGGTCGATGGACGCCACGCCGTCTGCATCGCTGCGGCCCTGCCAGACGAGCGTGCCGCGGCAGTCATAGGCCCGGAGGTCCACTGCAGCGACCGGGGCGCCGCCGTCCAGCTGCGTCACCCACACGGCGCTGTTGGCCTCGGCAACCTTCAAGTGCACGGCCAGCCGCGTCAGCAACACGGCCACGCTGTCGTACGCGGGGTCGGCATCGCCCTGCACAGCGAACGCCTGCAGTTCCAGCAGATGCAGGCCCGCGCCCTTGAGCGCCACCCCCCCACGGCGGGCCTCGGGAGAGACCGCAGCCTCCACGGCCTGCAGCGGGATGGCGGCGGCGTCGCCCAGAAGGGGCGGATGGATCTGCCCGCGCGGGCGCCAGGCGTCGGGCATCGAGAAGTAGTGGCGCGGGCCCTCACCGACGCCGAGCAACCCCATCCTCTGCAGGATGAGCTTGTCTGCCGCCTCACCGCCGTCTCCCGCGCCGATGAGTTTTTCGCGGATGACCGGCTGCGTGGCCGCCCCCTGGAGGAAGACCGGGACCATGTTGTCGGTCTGAAGCGGCCGGATGGACACCGTGGGCGCCGGAAAGTACGCCAGCCCCAGCGCAGGCAGCGTCTTGATGCGGGCGGGCCGGCGGTCACTCGCCAACTTGCGGCCCGCGTCGTCCACGAAGTCCTGGTCCGGCCAGCGGATCTGATACTCGGCTCGGGGCTGGAAACCGCCTTCGAAGGTGACCGTGCTGTCGGCGCCCGAAAAGAACCTAGTCGGCTGGACCGTCACCGTGCCAGCGCGCAAGCCCTGCCCCGTGTCCAGGCGGATCTCGCCAAGCAGGGCTTCAGGCATCGCTGCGTTGAACTCCAGAGCGATGGGGAAGTTGGCGGCACAGTCGCCATCGGGCTGCAGGCGCAGGCACGCCACGGTCACGGCCGGCAGCGAGCGGACCGTGAAGTTCATCACGTAGGGCTTCAAGGTCGGGCGCACCAGCCGCAGCGTGACGAAGCTGTCCGGCGCCAGAGGAAAGGGGCAGCGCACTGCTTCCAGGCGGTCGGGTTTGTCCCACAGCCAATCGGCCTGCGTCTTCAGCGCGTCGCGGGCCTCGACCGGCAGGTGGATGGCCGGCATCTCGGGCTGGCCCGGTGCCTCGCAGCGCAGGTCGGTCGGGGTGCCGCCCAGGGGATGGGTGTAGCGCAGCAGAAAGACCTGGTCTTCCTTGATCCGGGTCATGCCGGGCCGGGGGAAAACGCCCTCGACTTTGCGCTTCATCTCATCGGTCAACGCCGGCAGCTGGAAGCGGAACACCAGCGGCTCGCCCACGGCATGACCGGCCAGGGACTTCAGCGCGGGCTTGATGCGGAACTCGCAGGCCCGGCCGTCGCGCGCCTGATCTTTCAGATCCATCACCCAGGTGCGGTCATCCACCCAGTGCGCCGCCCCGGCCAGCCCGCAGTCCACGTCAAACGGCCCTGGCGCGGCCACCTTGCCCAGAGGCACCATCGGCTCGCTGAACGTGGCCCGGACCTGCTCCGCACCCGGAACCCGCCCCTGCGGGCTGAAGCTGAGCACCCGCGCGGCGGGCTCAGCCGCGCTGGCAAGCACAGAGGCTATTGCCAGCGCGCCGGCGGCGAACATCCGTGCGGAAAAGGGCTGTGCTACCCAGGTGTGAGGCATGCCGCGTCTCCCCGTAGTTAGTTATTGGCGGCAATTGTGGGGGCCAAAACCGAGCCGCCACGGCGCGCCTGGGCTCCTGAAAACCCGCCGGCGCCCGGCTGGACCGGGCTTGATGACGATCAAGGCCTGCGCGCCGCCGCGGCGCACAGTGCAGGCATGAACCATCCCCTGAACGTCCAGGTGCTCGGCAGCGGCTGCAGCAAGTGCCGGAGCACCATCGGCCTCGTCGAGCGCGCCGCCGAGGAGCTCGGCATCGAGGTCGCGATCATCAAGGTCGAGAACCCCGACGACATCCGCGCGCACGGTGTGCACGCCACGCCGGCTGTCGTCATCGACGGCCAGGTCGTGCACAGCGGCGGCCTGCCCTCGCATGCGGCGGTGCGCGCCTGGCTGCAGGCGGCAGGCATCGGCTTGCTGAGCCGGCCGACGCGCCACCTCTTCTTCACTGGCAAGGGCGGCGTCGGCAAGACCTCGCTGTCCACCGCCGCCGCGCTGACGCTGGCCGACGCCGGCAAGCGGGTGCTGCTGGTCAGCACCGACGCGGCCTCCAACCTCGACGAGATGCTGGGCGTGCCGCTGCGCAACACGCCGGTGCCGGTGCCCGGCGCACCGGGCCTGTCGGTGCTCAACATCGACCCCGACAACGCCGCCGAGTCCTACCGTCAGCGCGTGCTTGCTCAGATGGATGCCCAGGCCAGCGCCGACGAGCTCGCGACCGTGCGCGAGCAGCTTTCCGGCGCCTGCACGACCGAGATTGCCGCCTTCGACGAGTTCTCGTCGCTGCTGGCCGACCGCGCCCAGCCCTGGGACCACATCGTCTTCGACACCGCGCCCACCGGCCACACCCTGCGCCTGCTCAGCCTGCCCAAGGCCTGGACCGGCTTCCTGCAGGGCAACGACCGGGGCGCCTCGTGCCTGGGCCCGCATTCGGGGCTGAAGATGCAGGAGGACCGCTTCAAGGCCGCGCTGCAGACCCTGAGCGATCCGGCGCGGACCACCGTCGTCCTCGTCACCCGCCCCGACCGCGGCGCCATCGCCGAGGCCGCACGCACCTGCGCCGACCTGCACGCCCTCGGCCTGCACAACCAGCGCCTGGCGATCAACGGCGTCTTCCATGCCAGCGACCGCGGCGATGCCGTCGCCCGCGCCATCGAGGACCTCGGCCAGCAGGCCCTCGCCGACATGCCCGCCGCGCTGCGCGAGCTGCCGCAGGACCACGTGCCGCTGCGCGCCTTCGACACCGTCGGCCTGCTCGCGCTGCGCGCCCTGCTGGCCCCCGGCGCAGCCGCCATCACCATGCCCGCCACGGCTGTCACGGCTGCAGCGCCCGCGCCGGCCGGCCCGCCGCTGCCCGGCCTCGCGGCCCTGGCCGACGACCTGGCCGCCGCCGGCCACGGCCTGATCATGGTCATGGGCAAGGGTGGCGTCGGCAAGACCACCATCGCCGCGGCCCTGGCCCTGGGCCTGGTGGCGCGCGGCAAGACCGTGCACCTGAGCACCACCGACCCCGCGGCGCACCTCGCCCGCACGCTGGACGGCGAAGTGCCCGGGCTGCAGCTCAGCCGCATCGACCCCAAGGCCGAGACGCAGCACTACATCGACAAGATAATGGCCGCCCGCTCGCCCGGGCTGGACGCGCAGGAGCGGGCCCTGCTGCTCGAAGATCTGCAGTCGCCCTGCACCGAGGAGGTGGCCGTGTTCCACGCCTTCTCGCGCATCGTCAGCGAGGCGCGCAGCGCCTTCGTCGTGCTCGACACCGCGCCCACCGGCCACTCCATGCTGCTGATGGACGCCACCGGCGCCTACCACCGGCAGATGACGCGCGCCTTCGAGGGGCAGACCGCGGCACGCGTCATCACGCCGCTGATGCGGCTGCAGGATGCCAGCTACACCAAGATCATCCTCGTCACCCTGCCCGAGGTGACGCCGGTGTCACAGGCCTCGGCGCTGCAGGACGACCTGCGCCGCGCGGGCATCGAGCCGCATGCCTGGGTGCTCAACAAGAGCGTGCTGGCCGCCGGCACGCGCGACCCGCTGCTCGCGGCCCGGCTGGCTGGCGAGCGGCGCCAGATCGAGCGCATGTCCGCCGGCCTGGCGCGGCAGCTGTTCGCGCTGCCATGGCTGCCGGTGCCCCCCGTCGGCGTCGGCGAGTTGTCCCGGCTGACCCTCCCCGCGGTGGCCACACCGGGCGCAGCCTGATACCGGTGCTAACGCCGGCACGCGCCGGCATGGCGCGACGCCTGTAGAGTCCAGCCGCCTCTTCGATCCTCGAAGGGCCCGACTCGACCCCCTGCAGGCTCAGCCCCATGAAATCCCTGAACGCTTCCCTGATGACCACGGCGGTGTGGCTCGCGCTGTGCAGCGCCTGCCCGTCGGCGCACGCGGCCGACGCCATTGCGTCCAGGCCCTGGATGAACGGCAGCAAGACATCAGTCCAGCGCACCGAGCTGCTGCTCAAGGCCATGACGCTGGACGAGAAGCTGCTGCTGGTGTTTGGATACGCCTCGGGCGACCAGCTGGCGCAGGTGGACAGCGCCGTGATCCCCGGCGTCAACACCAAGGAAGTCATCGCCACGGTGATTCCGGGCTCGGCCGGCTACATCCCCGGCATCCCCCGGCTGGGTATCCCGGCCCAGCACCAGGCCGACGCCTCCATCGGCGTGCGCAACCCCAACCTGGAGCGCACCTCCCTGCCGTCGTCGCTGGCCACTGCCGCCAGCTGGGACCCGCGCGTGGCAGAGGCCGGCGGCAAGATGATCGGCCTGGAGGCCCGGCAATCGGGCTTCAACGTCATGCTCGCGGGCGGCGTCAACCTGGCGCGTGAGCCGCAGAACGGCCGCAACTTCGAGTACACCGGCGAGGACCCGCTGTTGGCCGCCGACATGGCCGCCGGGCTGATCCGCGGCGTGCAGTCCAACCACATCATCTCGACGATCAAGCACTACCTGATCAACGCGCAGGAGACCGGCCGCAACATCGTCAGCGCACAGGTCTCGCCCGCCGCGCTGCGCATGAGCGACGCGCTGGCCTTCGAGCTCGCCATCGAGAAGTCCAGCCCGGGCTCGGTGATGTGCTCGTACAACCGCATCAACGACGTCTACGCCTGCCAGAACGCCTTCTGGCAGAACCAGGTGCTCAAGGGCGACTGGGGCTACAAGGGCTATGTCATGTCCGACTGGGGCGCCGTGCACTCGACGGTGCTCGCCGCCACGGCCGGCCTCGACCAGCAGTCCGGCTTTCCCTTCGACAAGGCCCCGTACTTTGCCAAGCCGCTGAAGGAGGCCGTCGAGGACGGCTCGGTGCCGCAGTCCCGTGTCGACGACATGGCGCGGCGCATCCTGTGGGCGATGTTCGACAAGGGCGTGATGGACCACACCGTCAAGGCCGGCCCCATCGACTTCGCGGCCCACGCCAAGGTCTCGCAGTCGGCCGCGGAGCAGTCCCTGGTGCTGCTGAAGAACGAGGCCGGCGTGCTGCCGCTGGTCGCACCCAAGCGCGTGGCCCTGATTGGCTCGTATGCCGACAAGGCGGTGCTCGCCGGCGGCGGCTCGGCATCGGTCACGCCCATCGGCGGCAACGCGGTGCCGGGCCTCGGGCCGGGTGGCTGGCTGACCCAGGTGTGGCAGCCCTCGTCGCCGATGAAGGCCTTGCAGCAACGCATGCCGTCGACGCAGTTCAGCTTCGACGCGGGCACCGACGTGGCGTCGGCAGCCAAGGCCGCGGCGGCAGCGGACGTCGCCATCGTCTTCGTCCACCAATGGACGGCCGAGTCGCTGGACGCGTCGCTGACGCTCGAAGGCAACCAGAACGACATCGTCAGCGCGGCCGCCAAGGCCAACCCGAACACGGTCGTCGTCGTCGAGAGCGGCGGCGCGATCCTGATGCCCTGGCAGCCGGACGTGAAGGCGATCCTTGCGGCCTTCTACCCGGGCGCCGCCGGCGGCGAAGCCATCGCCCGCATCCTCACCGGCGAGGTCAACCCGTCCGGCCGCCTGCCCATTACCTTCCCTGCGAGCACCGACCAACTGGTGCGCCGGCAGATCGCCGGCAAGTCGGACGGCCCGCTGTTCACGGTCCGCTACACCGAGGGCGCGGCGGTCGGCTACAAGTGGTTCGACCTGCACGGCCACAAGCCGCTGTACGCCTTTGGCCACGGCCTGTCGTACACCAGCTTCGAGTTGGGTGGCCTGCAGGCGAGCCAGGCCAAGGCGCAGGTGACCGTCAAGTTCTCGATCCGCAACGCCGGCAGCCGCGCGGGCGACTCGGTCGGCCAGGTCTATGTGCGTGCACCGCAGAGCGCGCATTGGGAGGCGCCCCGGCGACTGGTCGGCTTTGACAAGCTCAAGCTCAAGCCCGGCGAGACCGGCACCAGCGCGGTCACGATCGATCCCCGGCTGCTGGCCACCTTCGACGAGGCGACCGGCGAATGGGTCATCGCGCCAGGCACCTATGAAGTGCAGCTCGGTGCGGGCTCGGACGACATCCGTGCCACTGCCAAATTGGCGCTGGCGGGCCGCAGGTTCACTTCCGCCCAGCTGAGGCGCTAGCAGCTTCGCTCAAGCCTGGGTTGGTGCAGGCCTCTTCGACCTGATGCGCGTCCGGGTCGGGCCGCATGCGGGTACGCCCCTTTCCCGTCAGTATCTGCCGCCATGCGCCGCCCTGCGTTAGGGTGTGCGCCCAGACTGAAACGCCCACGAAAGAGACCATGAGGAATACCGGTGTGACGCGTCGCAACTTTGTCCAAGGTGTCGGTGCCGTCGGGCTTGCCGCGGCGGGCCATGCGGTGGCGGCACCCTCCGATCAGCCGCTCTACAAGCAGACTTCCGCAGGCGTTGAACCGCGCGTGAACGACCTGCTTTCCCGCATGACGCTGGAGGAGAAGGTGGCCCAGATGATGTGCATCTGGATCGGCAAGAACCGCGTGCAGAACGAACGCGGTGACTTCGACGCGGTACGGGCTGCGCAGGCGCTGCCGCACGGCTTGGGCATGCTGGGCCGCCCGAGCGACCGCAAGGGCGTGGCCAACCAGAACGCCGGTGCCGATGCCAACATGGCCAACCGCGCGGCGGCCGAGACGGCGGCCTACGTCAATGCCGCCCAGGCCTGGGCCGTGCAACACACGCGGCTGGGCATCCCGCTGTTCATGCATGAGGAAAGCCTGCATGGCTATGCGGCGCGCGACGCGACCTGCTTCCCGCAGGCGATTGGCCTGGCGTCGTCCTTCGACCCGGCGCTGATCGAGCGGATCTTTTCTGTCTGCGCCCGGGAGATGCGGGCGCGGGGTGCCCACATGGCCTTGGCGCCGGTCGTCGATGTCTGCCGCGACCCGCGTTGGGGCCGCGTGGAGGAAACCCTCGGCGAAGACCCCTACCTGACGGGCGTGCTGGGCAAGGCCGCCGTGATTGGTTTTTCCGGCACCGAGCGCAAGCTGGCGCCAGCCAAGGTGCTGGCGACGCTCAAGCACATGACGGGGCATGGCCAGCCCGAGCGCGGCATCAACACCGCGCCCGCGCAGATCTCCGAGCGGGTGCTGCGCGAAGTCTTCTTCCCGCCATTCGAGAAGATCATCCGCGAGACGCCGATCGCGGCCGTCATGCCCTCGTACAACGAGATCGACGGCGTGCCCTCACATGCCAACCCGTGGCTGCTGAAGACCATCCTGCGCGGTGAATGGGGCTTCAAGGGCCTGACGGTGTCGGACTACTTCGCGATTGGGGATCTGGTGTCGCGCCACCGGCTGGTGCCGGACATGAAGGAGGCGGCCTATCGCGCCTTCAGCGCCGGGGTCGACATCGAAACGCCTGACACCGGCGGCTTCCCCGAGCTCGTCAACCTGGTGAAGGCCGGCCGCATCAAGGAGGCAGAGATCGACGTCGTCGTGCGTCGCATCCTGGAGCTGAAGTTCCTCGCCGGACTGTTCGAAGACCCCTACGTCGACGCCGCCAAGGCCGATGGCCTGACCGCCACACCGGACGCGGTGGCCCTGGCGCGCGAAGCGGCGGTGCGATCGGTTGTGCTGCTGAAGAACGACGGGGTGCTGCCGCTCGACGGCAAAAAGGTCGGCAAGCTGCTGCTGCTGGGCACGCATGCCAAGGACACGCCCATCGGCGGCTACTCCGACATCCCTCGCCATGTGGTGTCCATCCACGACGCACTGGCCAGCGAAGCGAAGTCGCAAGGCTTCGCCTTCGAGTACCGCGAAGCGGTTCGGCTGACCGAGAAGCGCGAGTGGACGGAAGACGAGGTGCGGTTCATCTCCCCGGCGGTCAATGCCCGCCTCATCGCCGAGGCGGTCGAAGCGGCCAAGGCGGCGGACACCATCGTCATGGTGCTGGGTGACAACGAGCAGACCACCCGCGAGGCCTGGTCGGACACCCATCTGGGCGACCGGGATTCGCTGGAACTGATCGGCCAGCAGAACGACCTGGCAGCCGCCATCTTTGCGTTGAACAAGCCGACGGTCGTCTTCCTCCTCAACGGCAAGCCGCTGGCGATCAACCTGCTGCAGGCCAAGGCCAGCGCCATCATCGAAGGCTGGTACCTCGGCCAGGAAACCGGCCATGCGGCCGCCGACATCCTGTTCGGGCGCGCCAACCCGGGCGGCAAGTTGCCGATCAGCTTCCCGCGCAACGCGGGGCAGCTGCCCGTCTACTACAACGCCAAGCCGACGGCCAACCGCGGCTACCTCGGGGCAGACAACACGCCGCTCTACCCCTTCGGCTTCGGTCTCAGCTACACGACGTTCGCCCTGTCGGAGCCGCGGCTGTCCAAGGCCACCATCGGGCCGGCGGACAGCGTGACCGTCTCCGTGGACGTCACCAACACAGGCAAGCGCCCGGGCGACGAGGTCGTGCAGCTCTACATCCGCGATGACGTTTCCTCCGTGACCCGCCCCGTCAAGGAACTCAAGGGCTTCGCCCGCGTGACGCTGGCGCCCGGCGAGAAGCGGACCGTGACCCTGACGATCACACCGGCAGAACTCCAGTTCTACGGCATGGACATGAAGCGCGTCGTCGAGCCCGGCAGCTTCACCCTCATGACCGGCTCCAGCAGCGTCGACCTGAAGACCACCACGCTGACGGTCACCGCGGCCTGAACGACATGACGCCCTCCTTCTCGCTTTCCCTGCTCGCCGCCACGTTGCTGGCGACGACGACTTCCTTCGCCGGTACCTACCAGCAAACGCCCACGGGCGTGGTGGTGAAGCCCGATACGGGCAGCGTGAAGGAGCTTCGCCTCGATGCCATCACCGAGACGATCATCCACGTCACCGGCGTCGACGATCCGGCGCGTCCGCAGCTCGAGTCGCTGATGGCCGTTGCGAAGCCGAGCGGGCGCTTCACGGTGAAGGCCAGCCCCGAGGCCGTGACCCTCGATGCAGGCAAGGCGTCGGCCCGGGTGTCGCTGAAGGACGGCCGGGTCACCTTCCTCGACGCCAAGGGTGTCGCCGTGTTGACGACGGAGCGCGCCGACCTCCCGCCGGTCGTTGTCGAGGGCCGGCCCTATGTCGCCCCTTCCGCCCAGTTCAACCGGGGCACGAGCGAGGCGTTCTTCGGCCTGGGGCAGCACCAGAATGCGCAGATGGATTTGAATGGCGAGGACATCGAGCTGCGCCAGCACAACATGGACATCGCCATCCCGTTCGTCGTGTCCGACCGGAACTACGGCGTGCTCTGGGACAACAACGCCGTCACGCGCTTCGGCAATCCGCAGCGCTTCGGGCTGGCCAGTCGTGACCTGAAGCTCACCGCGCTGGACGGCGCCAGCGGCCTGACTGCGAAGTATTACGTCGACGATCAACTGATCCTGACCCGCGTGGAGCCCGACATCCGCTATCAGTTCCTCAGCGACGTCCGCAGCTACTGGCCCACCGACGCCGCGCTGAGCAAAGCAGCCACTCGAAGCAAGAAGGTCAGGGTCGTCTGGGAGGGCACGGCCACTTCCGACAAGCCCGGGCTGCACAAGATGCGCCTGTTCGCTTCAGACTACGTGACGCTGAAGGTCGAAGGAAAGACCCTTTTCGACCATGGCATCTGGCGCGCGAACTGGAACGGCTGGTACAACAATTTCGAGCAGCCGTTCAGCCCGGGCAAGCCGGTCAGCCTGCATGTCGAATGGCGGCCGACGAGCGGTCTCATCTCGCTGCACCACTCCGACCCCGAGCCGGCCGCCGACAAGCATTCGCTGCGCTTTGCGTCCGAAGCCGGCACCGGCCTGAACTACTACTTCATCGGCGCCGACTCGATGCAAGGCGTCATTCGCGGCTATCACCAGGTCACCGGCATCCCGCCGATGATGCCGAAATGGGCCTACGGCTTCTGGCAGTCCCGGCAGCGCTACCGCACCCAGGCCGAGTTGCTCGGCGTGCTCAAGACCTACCGCGCCAACCGCTGGCCCATCGACAACATCGTGCAGGACTGGTTCTACTGGCCGGAGGACCAGTGGGGCAGCCATGGGTTTGATGCCACACGCTTCCCCGATCCCAAGGGCATGGTCGATGAAGTGCATCGCCAGCATGCCAGGATCATGATTTCGGTCTGGGGCAAGTTCTATCCGAACACCGCCAACTACAAGGAGCTGGACGCCAAGGGCTATATGTGGCGCCGCAATGTCGAGCTCGGCATGAAGGACTGGGTCGGCGCGGGCCATCTCAACAGCCACTTTTCGCCCTACAACCAGGAAGCGCGGGACATCTTCTATCGCCAGATGAAGAAGCCCCTGGTCGACCTCGGCTTCGATGCCTGGTGGATGGACAACACCGAACCGGACGTGCGCTCCAACGCCAGCCCCGAAGAGATAGCCGAACTGATCACGCCGACGCAGTTGGGGCCGGGCGCGCTGGTGACCAACGCCTACGCCACCATGGCCACCCAGGCCGTTCACGACGGCCTGCAGCGGGACCGGCCCGACGTGCGCCCATTCATCCTGACCCGCTCCGGCTTCGCGGGCGTGCAGCGCAACGCGGCGGCCGTGTGGTCGGGCGACGTCGTCGGCACCTGGGACAGCCTGTACAAGCAGATCTCCGCGGGCGTTCAGACAGGGTTCTCGGGCGTGCCCAACTGGTCGCACGACATCGGCGGCTATTCGCAGGAAGCCCGGTTCCAGGACAAGTCGGTCGCGGGGCTCCAGGAGAACCGCGTGGGAGGCGGCGTGCGTACCGCCGAAGACCTGAAGGAGTGGCAGGAGCTGAACCAGCGCTGGTGGCAGTTCGGCGCCTTCTCACCGTTGATGCGCAGCCACGGTGAAGGCGTGAAGCGCGAGATCCATGAAATCGCGCCCGAGGGCTCCGCCATGCGGGCCAACATGGTGTGGTTCCTGGAGCTGCGCTACCGGCTGATGCCCTATATCTACACGGCCGCCGCGGACAGCCACTACGAGGGCGCGCCCATCATGCGCGGCCTGGCTCTCGACTTCCCGGCAGACGCCAAGGCCAAGAAGATCGCCGACCAGTACCTGTTCGGCCAATCGATGCTGGTGGCGCCGGTGACGCGGTACGGCGCGACGTCCCGCACGGTCTACTTCCCTGGCACGTCGACCTGGTACGACTTCTGGACGGGTGAGGCGGTCAAGGGCGGCCAGGCGCGAACCATGGCCGCACCGCTGGACCGGATGCCGCTTTTCGTCAGAGCGGGCGCCATCGTGCCGATGGGGCCCATCACGCAATATGTGGACGAGAAACCCGACGCGCCGCTCACCCTCCATGTCTATACCGGCGCCGACGGCAGCTACAGCCTCTACGAAGACGACGGCGTTTCGAACTCGTACCAGGCCGGCCAGTACACGCGCATCCCGTTTGTCTATGACGACAAGCGCGCCGAAGTCACCATCGGGCCGCGCTTCGGGGCTTATTCCGGCATGGTGCGCAGCAGAACCTTCAACATCCGCTTCCTCAAGCCCGGCGACCGCACCGTCGACTTCGATGCGCCCGCTGTTCCCGTGACCTATTCAGGGGACCGTATCGTCGTCAAGGCGCCGTAAGGGCACCGCCGGCGGTGAGGCCCCTGTCAATCGACAGCCGCAGGCTCGTTCTCCGTGTGCCGGTCAGGCTCCGTGGTGCGCAGGATTTCGTTCAGAACGGAAGTGGCGTAAGTCCCGGCGGGCAAGGTGAACGTGAGCACCAGTTGATCGGCTTGCGGCCATTCCCATGACATGTCCGCCGGGCTCGCCACCAGGGTGCGGCGCTCCTGATCCAGGCCGGCGTGTTCCATGCCGTCGCACAAGGTGGCGTGACGTTCCGCCACGCCGTTTTCCACGGCCTGCGCTTGGTCTGTGGTGCTCACGCGGCCCCGTCCCCACAGCGGCCCGGTGGGCCGGCCCGCCTCGTCCATCACATCACCGGCCAGGGCCTTGCCCCAGAGTCCCTGTTGAATTCGCAGCGCCAGCACTTCATTGAAGACGAAGGAGCGCACCGCCGACAGGTAGATGCCCTTCTTCTTCGGGTTGCGCACGCGGATTTCGCGCGCCAGCATGGCGCGGCCCTGCTCGACGTTGCCACCGTCGTGGCCGAAACGCTGAGCGCCGAAGTAGTTGGGCACGCCATGTGACGCAACGGCCTTGAGATTGGCCTCCATCGCGTCGCGGTCGCCGGTCACGTCACGCAGCACGATGCGGAATCGGTTGCCCTGCAAGTCACCGCGGCGCAGCTTCTTCACGTGACGGCTCTGACCCAGCACTTTGAATTCCGGGTGCTGAAGCAGAGTCAGGTCGGGCGTCTCTCCCTTCGGTAGATAGATGCTGAACCACTGTCGCGTGATGGCGTAGCGGTCCTTGAGGCCGGCATAGCCCACATCCATTTCCTGCACGCCGGCGGCCTCGGCCAGCTGCTGGGCGACGAAGGCGGTGTTGGCACCGTTCTTTTGGATGTCCAGCCAGATGTGTTCGCCCTCACCGGAGGGCAGCTGCAGCGGCAGTTCGGTGACGATGAAATCCTCGTTGAGGAGTTTCAGGGTGGCGCTGGCGCCGCTGGCCGGATAAGCGTTGGGCCACTGCGGCAAGGTCGAGTATTGAGCGTGGGTCATGAGCGGTCTGGCGGCACCAGCTGTAGATAGGGGCAGGGTGTCTAGCCGACCAGGGGCAGTGATTCTCTCCCTACGAGCGTCAACAGACCCGATTCGATGGGAACCGTTGCGCGCTACGACAGGCGGCCTTCGGGCGGCGACGTCAACCCACGGACCCGGGCGGGACGGAAGTGCGTTGGGTAGTGGCCAATGACTGTGCAAGGCTGGATGCAGTCATCGGCCATCTCTCACCAGAGAAAATCTCGCATTGACGCAACATTGAATGTTCGTGCCACTCCGGCCAGCACCCGCCACGCCTCATACAACTGCATGTGACGGGCAATTGCTTCCGGATCATCCGTCTCTTTGGCGTCCAGTTTGGCGCCCTCATCGACCAAATACGTTCGCGCACGTTCTAGTTCAGCCTCCCCTAAAGGTCGCAAGGAAGCATCATCCACGGACTGCTCCAACAAGTTTGCGGCCACCAACACGTTTGCCATCGCAAGGTGTTCGCCACGCACGAGTCGCAAGTGTTCTAGTGACTTCTTGCGGTTAAGCCGAAATCTTCCGGACTTCGATCTGGCTCCAACATCCTCCATGTAAAGCGAACCCAGTTGAAAATTCGCCCAATCGCTTGCCGCTTGGGCGGACCGTTCAAGCAATTCGCCACCGCCATCAATATCGGGGCACTTCGCAATCATTTGAAGGGCCAACCGTACTAGCGCCGGCGTGTCTAGACCGCGCGGGGGCGGTCCGCCATTACAAATCGATGGGTCATGGGAGGGATTTTTTTGGTCGCCGCCCTCCATAGCGCCTGCAGAAGTTTTCAGAAGCGAAATGGCTAGTAAGCAACCCAGAAGAACACGGTGCCGCAGAACCGCACACCAAGGTGGCCGTGTCATAGCGCGAGTCTAGGGTCTGAAACGTCCGCTTGCTCACCCATATCTGTCCTTGGTCGGCCTGAGCATCTCGAGCTCGTAGGTTGGGGTGAAGGTACTGGACTCTTAGTGCGTGGCTGGAGCGCCAAATTGCTCCGCGCAACTTGGCAACGGAGTCGGCCCTGGCGATGGTCGAGCGCGGCCTGACAGTCGACGTTCCCTTGATGAACTCATTGGGCTTGCTCCACGGCGATGCGCACCACGGGAACATCCTGACTGACGGGCAACGCCTGTACTTTGCTGACCTCGGCCTGGCCACATCAGCACGCTTTGCGCTTTCGACGGACGAATTGAGCTACCTGCATCACAACGCGAGCCTGGACCGCGGCTACGCACTGGCCAAATGGGTCAATTGGTTGGTCAAAGCTTTCGCGCCAGCGGTAGACAGACCGCTAGATCGTTACGACTTGGTGCGGGCCGCCGCACAGGGTCAAGCGATGCATCAACTTGTCCCCGGTATTCCTTCCAACGTGGCTGCGATCGTTCACCGCCATGCGTCAGTCGCCACAGTCATCAATGACTTCTACGTCAAGCTGCACAGTGAAGACAGACGTACACCATATCCACGCGATCAACTCGAAGCCTTGCTTTGGGGGACCGCATCGGCGACGTAGCAGATGATGCGAGCTGCTGGCGACGTGGTCGTTTTGTGCTTTGAAGCTTGAGCTCGTAGGTTGGGGTGAAGGTACTGAACCCCAGTTGATGCGGTCGGCCTGATCATGTTGGGGTTCGCAACGCTCACCCCAACCTACCGGGCTGGTTGAAGTAGAGCATCGCCTCAGGCGGAAACCCGTCGGCGGGAGGAGGTAGTGCCATGCGTCGACTATCGACACGCCGCTGCCAAGATTCGCGACATTCTGGAGCGGTTGCTCATCAATCCCAAACATGAAGTCGTATCAGCCTTTGCCGCAACTGCGTCACTCCCGATAGATTTGCGAAGCCGCACTGTTGTGGCGTTAGGGAGAGCATCATGATCGACACCATTCCTTCACCGTTTCGTTGGGCCGGTATCTGGTCGGCGGGTTCCGACTACCAAGCCGCCGAGTTGGTCTGGGTCCCAGCTGTTCACGCGGACGGCGTTCCGCTGCCCGGAGGGTTCTACGTCAGCAACGGGTCAACGACAGCCAACGGCATGCCGCCGAATGCCGACGGGGCGCTTCACTTGGAGCGTGTGCGCAATTGGGGCCTGCGCCAAGGACGGCTGCCCTTCATTAACGGGTCGTGGACCCGCTTGCCAGAAGGCGCATTCACGATCTCGGTACCTCGTGAAGAGTCCAGTCCTTTGAACTGGCGAAGCGATTGGTCATCCACCGGGCTGTACTCGCCTGGCGACGTTGTTCGGATCAAAGGGCAATTGTTCGTTGCCAGAAAGCTTGTGGTGCCCTCCGAATACGAGCCGGCACAGGGCGATCACTGGGACCGCTTGACCTCCCAGCCACAGCTTCAATTTAGAGGAGACTGGAACGCTGATACCACTTATCAGTCGGCCGATATCGTGTCGTATAACAATAGCTGGTACTCCGCGCTCACTGACAGCGTCAGGCAGACTGTCCCGACAGACAGCTCCAAGTGGAAGCTAATCGCCGAGTTCAGCAGTGCTGACGCCATGGCATGGGCATCACTGGGTATCTCCTCTATTGCGCTGCTTACAAGTGGTATTGGCGCTGCCAAGGACATCATGGAGATCCGGCAGATGAGAGATCTCGCTACGAGGGCCGC
Organism: Pelomonas sp. Root1217; assembly: GCF_001425705.1. Classification (GTDB taxonomy): domain Bacteria; phylum Pseudomonadota; class Gammaproteobacteria; order Burkholderiales; family Burkholderiaceae_C; genus Pelomonas. The sequence continues at coordinate 75,703 of NZ_LMDC01000012.1, forward strand.
GGATGCAACCCGGCTAGCCGCGCAAGAAGAGGTAGTCAGGCTGGCGCAAGAGGTCGTGAACGCGCAGAACAAGAACAAGGCCAGAACGCCATAGGACTGCCGCAGCGGCGGGCATGTCGGCCCCGTTTTCACCGTTTCAGTGGTCCACTTCTATGCACCTTTGGTTCGCAAAAATTAAGCACATACACCCTTGGGCAGGGATGAATCAGGGCGAAACCGCGTCGCAAGGGATCAACGGCAAAAGGTGCGGTCTTTGCCGCAACCGAACTGCCCATCAGGGCTGTCGTGGGCTCCGGCTAGGTGCCTAGGCGAAGGTCCGTTTTATCGAAGGCTTCATCTTGGATGGCTTATTCCGCCAGCCGCCACGGTATCACCGCTTGCTGACTGACCACTATCGCTGGCGGATTCAACCGGTCACTACGGCGGCTCACCGCAACCGACGATCCAGCCAGTTCAACACCCGCAAATCCTGGAAGTAGTTGGTGTGGTGCGTCTCGGCGCTGACGCCCAAATCCTCCCACTGCGGCGCCGCCAGCACCGTGTCGCCGAGGCGATTCATCGACGCGCTGTCCACGACCAGATCATTGGGCTGATCGAAGATCAGATCGGCGCCGTAGTACATCGCCTGGCCCTTGAGATGCGTCACGCGCTTCCACAGCTTCCACAGCGGCTCGTTGGCTTCGCTGGGCATGAAGCTGCCGCCGATGGCGCGCAGCTCGGCGCCGGTGGACAGCGGGTAGAGCTGGGCCAGTTCGAGGTTGTTGGTCACGCGTCCCTGCGCCAGCAGCCCGGGCACCAGGCCCACGGCGGCGTCGGTCAGCGGCGTGCGGGCGCCCAGCTCCAGCACCTTGCCCAGCACGCAAGCCAGGCCGCCCACGCCCAGGGCGAGCACGCCCAACCCGGGCGGTGCGACCGTGCCGGCGCGCGAGGCGACCTCGGCAACCGCATCGGCAAAGCTGGCCAGCGTGTCCAGCGCCTGGCGCAGTTTGTCGGGTGCGGCCAGCGAGGTGCCGGCCAGCGGCGAGCCGACGAACAAGGCCTGGCGGGCGCGCAGCGTCGGCGCCATGCGCAGCAGCCAGGAGATGACGAGGCCGCCGCGGCTGTGGCCAACGAAGTCGAACTCGGCAGTGCAAGGCGCCAGCGCATCGCGCAGGGCCAGCGCGTTCAGCCAGGGCGCGACGGAGAGGGTCGGATGGTCAAAGGCCAGCACCGCGGCATAAGTGCCGCTGGCGTCCGCGAGCCGCTGCAGCAGCGCTTCGCCATCCACGGTCGCGGTGAACTCCTTGGCGTACATCGCGCTGGCGCTGAAGGTGCCATGCACCAGCACCAGCACACGGCCCTGCAGGGCCGCCAGTTCGCCGGCCGCCAGCGCCACCCAGCCCGTGCCGTCCCAACGGCGCAGGCCTTCTGCAGGCGCGATCAGCTGGGCCAACGCCGGGTTGAGCCGCCGGTCAAGGCCCTGCAGCGCCTCGGTCAGCTGGTTGGGCGCCAGTTCCGGGAAGGCGATGCGCTGCACGGTCTCGCGCGACTCGGGGCTGAAGGCGCGCCAGCTGCGCCGGCCCTGCGTGCCGAGCTGGCGAACGGGCGGCTCGTAGACCCAGCGCAGCAGCCCATCGTCGCGCAGCAGACGCACAGCGGCGCGGCCGTCCGCGGCACTCGCATCGAAGCTGCGGCGGCGACGTTGCTGGATGGGCGCACGTGCCGCCTCACCGCCTGGCGAAGACACTTCGAGTTGGTCACCCACCTCGGCCCACAGCGTCTGGCTCGCCGCGCTCATTGGTCGTCCCTCAGCAAAGGCAGTGGCGTGATCTGCCGCTGCCGCGCCGTGATGATGTCCAGCATGGAGTCGTAGTCCGCGCGATCGGCCAGCGCCTCGACGCCGGCCTCGATGGCCTCGATGAAGCCGCAGTGCTCCGTCAGCCTGACGGTCTCGATGGGCACGAGCTTGCGGTCCAGGATGAGCTGGCGCACTTCGTCCCAGCTGGCGCGGCCGGCGTGCCAGGGCACGGCCTGCGCATTGGCGGCCGAGCTGCCGCTGGCGTCGGCCTGCACGGCGCCGCTGAAGTTGCCCTTCATCTGCATGTAGTCCTCGCGGAAGGACGGGTGGCGCCACCAGCCCGGCAGCGCATGGCCTTCGAGCAGGAAGACGACGGGGTAGATGTCCACCAGCTCCAGGCAGGCCGCGAACAGCAGGGCCAGGTCGATGCAGGTGCCGGCGCGGTCCGCCAGCACGGTGGACGGCATGCGCAGGCGCTGCGAATCGAGCTGCTTGCTGTAGCTGGGCGGCGGATTGATGTAGCCGAGCTGCCAGTCATGCAGCAGCGTCGCCCAGAGCGCCTCGACCTGGCGGTCCACGCCTTGCAGCAGTTCTTCGGCGACGCGACCGCCGGCCTGCACGGCGTTGTCTGGCACGCATTGGTAGCCTTCGAAGCCGGCCGTCGGGTCGTCGCGCAGCACGCGGTTGTAGCGCTGCGACTGCGACACCGCGCGCACGATGGCCGGGTCGCGCGGCAGCACGAAGGACGGCAGCCACTGGCCGTCGCGGCGGTTGTCGCGCCACTGGTCCACCGGCAGCAGGCGCAGCCGATGGCTGTCGTGGTACAGCACCTTGTCGCCCTGGCGCACCCGCACCTGCAGGCTGGTGTTGATGGCCTCGTGCACGCCGCGGGCGACGTCGGCCGTCAGCGGCACGTGGATGTCCTTGGTCAGGTTCTCGCGCTCGTGGCGCATGACGACACGCCGCTCGTAGCGCGCCTCCTCGTCGCCCAGGTGAACGGCCACCTCCACGTCCAGCGGCTCGGCACGCTCGGGCGCGTCGCAGCTGAGCACGAAGCGGCGGAACAGCGGCTGGGCGTTGTGCAGCACGGCGTAGTTCAGCTCGGGGAAGGGCTCGATCTCGCAGCGCACCTCGCGGGAGGCCGGCGCTGCCGCGGCCAGGGCGCGGCGCTGGGCCTCGTGGGCCGCGCGCGTGGCGTCGTCGACAAAGACCGGGCCGCCCAGCCACAGCGTCACGCCGGTGGCGTCCACCGACTCGGGCAGGGCCCTGACTTCTTCCCAGACCTTGGCGAAAGCGGCCGGCAGGTCGAAGCCGCCGGCAAACAGGTGCCGCAGCAGCTGGGTCAGCGCGTACTCGGCGAGCGAGTCGTCGAAGGCGTCCTGGAAGCCCAGCGCCGCCAGCGTGGCGCCCTCGGCGATCAGCATGGGCGCCAGGCGCGCGGCGCTGTTCCAGACGTTGAGGGTCGTCAGATAGGGCGGCGAGTCGCCTACCGCGCCCGCCACCGCCTCGGCCAGGGCCTGGGCATGCACGAGGCGGGGGTGGCCGCCGGCACCGCGCAGCAGCAGGCCGTCCAGCACCCGGCGCGAGTCGGCCAGCAGCTCTTCGATGGGCTGCACGCGGTCGGGTGCGCCGACGGCGTCCGACTCCGGCGCCTCGACCAGGGCGCCCTTGCCGACCACGATGCCCAGTTCGCGCAGGCCCTGGTGGCTGTCCATGCCGGCCACGTGGATCAAGTGCGGTGGCCGCGCGGCCAGCTCGGCCACCAGCTCCTCCAGGCTGGGGTAGTTCAGCACGCGCGGTGCCGGCACCTCGGCCGGCAGGGCAGCGGCGAGGTTCTTCAGCTCGGCGTCGACGCTCCAGCGCTCGCAGAGTTCCGTCGGCAGTGCGCTGATGATGAGCACGCGCAGGTCGCGCCAGGCCGGCAGCACGACGGGCTCGCGCGGCACCGGCTGCCATTCGCCCTCCACCTCGTGCTGCAGTTGGAGCTCGCGGATGACGGTCAGCGGCCGCAAACCCTGGGCCGCGCGGCGCTGCTCGCGCGTGGCCGCGGCCAGCACGTATTCCCACGGGAAGATGCGCCCCTCCCAGTACAACGCCTCGTGCTGGAAGGGCACGCGCACGACCAGCGTCGAGGCCTGGCCCAGCGCCTGCAGCGCGGCGGCGTCCAGGCCGAGGATCCTCAGCGTCTCGCGGGCGTCGATCTGGTGCTGCTCGCGCGCCTTGGCGTCGCGCACCCAGCGCTGGCGGGAGCGCAGCACATAGGTCCAGCGCAGTGCCTGCTGGGCCATGCTCTGGCGCGAGCGCGTGTCCACGCTGGCCAGCGGCAGGCCCAGGGCGTTGCTGGCACTGGCGATGCGCACGCCTTCGAGCAGGCGCTCATGCTCGGGCGGCAGTCCGGTCTTGCCCACGGGCAGTCCTCCTGTTCAGGGGACCGCAGTATCGCGACGCTGCGCACGCGCGCAACGCCCCGATTTCTGCTTCAGACCAAGCCTAGGCTCTCTTCCAGGCCCAGATGCACGTTCATCGACTGCACCGCCGCACCGCTGGCGCCCTTGCCAAGATTGTCCAGGCGGCTCATCAGCAGCACCTGCGTGTCCGACGCGAACACGAAGATGTCGACGCGATTCGTGTCGTTGCAGGCCTGCACGTCAAAGGCGCCCGCCTCCAGCGTGGCCGCGTCGCGCAGCGGCTTGACGTTGATGAAGCGCTCGCCTTCGTAGTGGGCGGCCAACGCGGCCTGCACCTGCTCGGGCGTCGTGCCGGCCTTGAGCTGGCTCAGGTGCAGCGGCACGCTCACCGCCAGGCCCTTGTAGAAGCCGCTGACGATGGGCATGAACACCGGCGGGTTCACCAGGCCAGTGTGGGCCGCCATCTCAGGCAGGTGCTTGTGCTTCAGGCCCAGCGCGTAGGGCCGCGGCGCCTGCAGATGGGCTGGCAGGGGCTGCTGCTCGTACTCGGCGATCATGGACTTGCCGCCGCCCGAATAACCCGTGATGGAGGTGGCGCTGACCGCTGCCTCGCGCGGCAGCAAGCCGGCGTCCACCAGCGGACGCACCGCCAGGATGAAGGCGCTGGCGTGGCAGCCGGGGTTGGCGATGCGCTTGCTGGCCTGGATAGCACCGCGCTGGCCCTTGGCGAGCTCGGGCAGGCCAAAGGCCCAGCCCGGCGCCGTGCGGTGGGCGGTGCTGGCGTCGATGAGGCAGGTGTTGGGATTGATGACCATGAAGGCCGCCTCGCGCGAGGCCACGTCGGGCAAGCACAGGAAGGCCACGTCGGCGGCATTCAGCAGGCGCGCGCGCTCGGCCGGATCCTTGCGCTTGTCGGCATCGATCTTCAGCACCTCAATGTCGCTGCGGGCCGCGAGGTATTCGTGAATGCGCAGGCCCGTCGTGCCTTCCTGGCCGTCAACAAACACTCGGTAAGTCATCGCATCTTCCTCACAGCAACGGGGCCACCCCCGGGAAAGCCCGAAGCATAGACGGTGCGGAATCACCATGCCCAGCGCCGAGTTGTCACAAGCCGGCGGCTATGCTCGCGGCCGAAAAAATATCAGGGAGGTTGATGATGTCGTTCCCACGCATGGGCTGGGCCACCGGCCTGGTCGCCATCGCGCTGCTCAGTGGCTGCGCGCATTCCGTGCCCACCGAGCCTACCCGGCTCAACGCAGCGATCGAGCAGCCCGCCAAGGTCATCCGGCTGGAGCGAGAGGCCCTCATCGTGCTGCCGACGGGCTACAAGCGCCAGCTCCGGGCCGACAGCAAGTGGCGCCTTGTCGGCAGCATCGCCCAAGGCCAGGTCTTCCGCCCTGTGGATTCGGTCCTCACCATCGAGGGCCGTCAAGTTCACGAGGCCTACCTCGTGATTTCAAGTGGCTTGCTGCGGGGCTTCTACCTGCCCGGCGAGTCGAACTACGCCCCCCTTCAAGCCCCTGTCCCACTCTCTATCGGAGAAATCTCTTGATTCGACGTTTCGTTCTCGCTGCCGCGATCGCCGGCACCGCCATCCTGACCGGCTGCGCGTCCGGCCCGAAGTTCGCGGAAATGTCTAAAACCATCCCGACCCTCAAGGCCGGCGAAGGCCGCGTCTACTTCTTCCGCGCCGACTCGATGCTCGGTGCTGCGATCCAGCCCGACATTCGCCTGAACAACGAGGTGGTCGGCTCGTCCAAGCCGGGCGGCTTCTTCTATGTCGACCGCCCCGCGGGCAGCTTCGCCGCTGCGGCATCGACGGAGACCGAGAAGACGGTGTCCTTCAGCCTCGACGCGGGCGAAACCAAATACGTTCGCAGCTCGCCAACCTTCGGCGTGCTGGTAGGCCGCATCGTGCTGCAGCTGGAAGAGCCGGCCAAGGCGCAGGCCGAGGTCGAAAAGCTGAGCTACGTGCCTCTCAAGAAGTAAGCCGCCACGCGAGCGGCGCCTGCGCAGGCGGTGTCACCCGCATCTAAAGTTGCAGGATGAACGCTGCGCGCATCCTGCTTCTCCCAGGCTGGCAAAACTCGGGCCCGGACCACTGGCAAAGCCGCTGGGAGCGGCTGCACGGCGACGAGCGCGTCGAGCAGCACGACTGGGACTGGCCTAAGCGCGGCGACTGGATGGCGCGGCTGGACGAGGTGCTGCTGCAGGATGACGCGCCGGCCCTGCTCGTCGCCCATTCCCTGGGTTGCCAGCTCGTCGCCGCCTGGGCCGAGCATTCCCAGCACGTCGGCCGCGTGAAAGGCGCCCTGCTCGTCGCCCCGCCCGACACCGAGCGTGCGGACATGCCGCCCCAGCTGCACAACTGGCGCCCCATCCGCCGCCCGCGCCTGCCCTTCCCCAGCATCACCGTCATCAGCAGCGACGACCCCTTTGGCGCCGCGGAGCGCAGCACGCAGATGGCGTCCGACTGGGGCAGCAGTGTCGTCATCGCGGGGCCGCGGGGTCATCTGAACGCCGAATCGGGCCTGGGCGACTGGCCTGAAGGCCGGGAGCTGCTGGAGGGGCTTCGGCAGCGCTAGCGCCCAGGCGTACCGGCGGCTGCGGACCGACCCATGGGCTGCCCGAGCTGCCATGCGCTGGCGAGCCGCCGGCCTTCGGCCAATTGCTCCGGCGTCAAGGTCTGCGCCACCCGGTCACGCTCGATCTCTACGCCTTGCGGGGGTCTGCTGCCGGCGGCAGAGAGGTGCAGCCAAACATAGGCTTGCACGGCATCCTCCGGCACCCCGTTGCCGTAGCGAAGCAATCGCGCCAGATTGCGCTGGGCCCGGCTGTGTCCCAGCCGGGCCGCTTGTTCGTACCAACGCGCGGCCTGCTCGACGTCCCGTCCCACGCCCGTGCCGAGCAAATAGCAGGTACCCAGATTGTCCATACCTGCGGCGCTGCCTTGTTCAGCCGCCTCACGGTACCAGCGCACCGCCTCGCTCTCATCCTTCTCGACCCCCTCGCCACGGCTCAACAACACGCCCAGGTTGACCTGGGCGTTGGCATTGCCTTGCTCGGCCGCCATGCGGTACCAGCGCACCGCCTCCGGGTAATCTCTCGCCACACCCTGGCCGTGCTCGAGCATCGCTCCGAGGATGGACTGCCCCTGGGGTTCGCCCTGCTCGGCGGCCCTGCGAAACCATTGCACCGCCTCTTCGGCGTTCCTGTTGACACCCTGCCCGTTGTTCAGCATCAGTCCCAGGTTGTATTGAGCCTTCGCGTAGCCCTGCTCGGCCGCTTTGCGGTACCAGAACAGCGCGTCCGATTCATTCTTGGCGAGCACTCGGCCAAAGGCGTGCCATGCGCCAAGGGTGAACTGTGCCGCCGCATGGCCCTGAGCGGCCGCCCTGCGGTACCAGCTCAACGCCTCGGTTTCGTTCTTTGCCACCCCCTGCCCCAACGCGAGCATCTGCCCGAGGTTGTACTGGGCGTCCGGGTTTCCCTGCTCTGCGGACTTTCGGTACCAGTGCATAGCCTCGCCCGCGTTTGCCGGACCGTCCACCCCATGCAAATGCATCCAGCCCAAGCGGAATTGGGCGAGGGCGTCGCCCGCCTGCGCGAAAGGTCTGAGCTTCCGCACCAGGCCTGAGTAGCGTTCCGCATCCACGGCTGCATCGATGTCCTTGGTTTGTGCGCAGGCCATTGGAGAAAGCAGCCCCACCAGCATCGCGACGGCAAGGCATCGGATTTGCATTTCTAGTGCTCCCAAGTCGGCCCGGCAGGATAGCCGCCTCCCACGCGCGAGAATTGCCCTATGGTCACCAAGAAACCCAAAGGCCTCGGCCTCGGCCTGGAAGCCCTGCTCGGCCCCAAGGTCAGCGAAGCGCCCGCCACCGACTTGCCCTCCACGCTGAAGCTTGAACAGCTGCAGGCCGGCAAATACCAGCCGCGCACGCGAATGGACGAGGGCTCGCTGTACGAGCTGGCCGAGTCGATCAAGGCGCAAGGGATCATGCAACCGATCCTGGTGCGCCCGATCTCGCCGAACGGGAGCGCAACCTACGAGATCATTGCCGGCGAGCGGCGCTTCCGTGCGGCAAAACTTGCCGGCCTGCGCGAGGTGCCGGTGCTCGTCAAGGCGGTGCCCGACGAGTCGGCCGCCGCGATGGCGCTGATCGAGAACATCCAGCGCGAGGACCTGAACCCGCTGGAAGAGGCGCAGGGCCTGAAACGACTCACCGACGAGTTCGGCCTGACGCATGAGCAGGCGGCCCAGGCGGTCGGCCGTTCGCGCAGTGCGGCCAGCAATCTGCTGCGGCTTTTGAACCTGAGCGCGCCGGTGCAGAACATGCTGATGGCGGGCGACCTCGACATGGGCCACGCCCGCGCACTGCTGCCGCTGGACGGCGCCACGCAGATCACGACGGCCACCGAGATCGCGGCCAAGAAGCTCAGCGTGCGTGAGGCCGAAAAGCTGGTGGCCAGGCACCAGGGCGCCGCCCGCCAGACGCCGCTGCTGCGCGTGAAGGGCGACAAGAGCCGTGACGTGCTGCGGCTGGAAGAAGAGTTGGCCGACGCTTTGGGCACGACCGTCGAGGTGCGCGTGAAGAAGGCCGCCAAGCGCGGTGGCCATAGCGGCGAACTGGCCATCCATTTCGACTCGCTGGACGCCCTGTCCGGCATTCTTGACAAGCTGCGCGGCGCCTGAGCAACGCAAGCGGCGATGCAATGCGGCGGCGTCTGACAAGGCGCTGCCGGCCGGCGCTCAACACTAGGTGCGCAACAAGGATGGTGATGCATCCGCGGCGCGTGCCACCCTCGCAACAGTTCTTCACCGACAGCTCTGTCTGCGGCCCGCCACAAGGCCCCCGGGTTCGTGTGGTTTGCCCGAAAAGTGCCAGGTCTTGCCCAAACAGCGGGCGTATGCTGGCCCGGCACCCTGTCAACGGAAAACCGTGTTGGTTTGTTGGTGGTCGTGTTGATGGGCAGATAGCGGCTTATTCTTGAGATTGACGAAAGGTCGGCGGCGCCAAGCTGCTGATCTAGCGAGTGGAGAGTTCTGATGACGCCTTGCTGTTGAGGCGCGATCAGAACCCCCCAGTCCCTCGGGCACGGATCGTGCCTGCGGCCCTGTGGAGTTCAAACCGCAGGAGGTCGGCATGGACGTCATCAGCCATTTCGCAGCGCGCTTCGAGCGCAGCAAGGTCGAGGAGCTCTCGCTGGAGGACTACCTCGCAGAGTGCAAGAAAAACCCACTGGCCTACGCCACGGCTGCCGAGCGCATGCTGCAGGCCATCGGCGAGCCGCAGATGCTGGACACGCGCAACGACCAGCGGTTGTCGCGCCTGTTCGCCAACAAGACGATCAAGATCTACCCGGCCTTCGCCGAGTTCTATGGCCTGGAAGAGGCCATCGAGCAGGTTGTTTCCTACTTCCGCCACGCCGCACAAGGCCTGGAAGAGAAGAAGCAGATCCTCTACCTGCTCGGGCCCGTGGGCGGCGGCAAGAGTTCCATCGCCGAGCGGCTCAAGCAGCTGATGGAGCACGTGCCCTTTTACGCGCTCGCCGGCTCGCCGGTGAATGAGTCGCCCCTCGGCCTCTTCGACCTCATCGAGGACGGCCCGCTGCTGGAGCGCGACTACGGCATCCCGCGCCGCTACCTGAACCGCGTCTTGAGCCCCTGGGCCGTCAAGCGCCTGGACGAGTTCGGCGGCGACATCCGCAAGTTCAAGGTCGTCAAGCGCTACCCCAGCGTGCTCAAGCAGCTCGGCGTGGCCAAGACCGAGCCGGGCGACGAGAACAACCAGGACATCAGCTCGCTGGTCGGCAAGGTCGACATCCGCAAGCTCGAGACCTATGCCCAGGACGACCCCGATGCCTACAGCTACTCCGGTGGCCTGTGCCTGGCCAACCAGGGCCTGCTGGAGTTCGTGGAAATGTTCAAGGCGCCGATCAAGGTGCTGCACCCGCTGCTGACCGCCACGCAGGAAGGCAACTACAAGGGCACCGAGGGCTTTGGTGCCATTCCCTTCGACGGCATCGTGCTCGCACACAGCAACGAGAGCGAGTGGAAGACCTTCCGCAACAACAAGAACAACGAGGCCTTCCTCGACCGCGTCTACATCGTCAAGGTGCCCTACTGCCTGCGCGTCAGCGAAGAGGTCAAGATCTACGAGAAGCTGATCCGCGGTTCGTCGCTGTCCGAGGCCAAGTGCGCCCCCGGCACGCTGAAGATGATGAGCCAGTTCGCGGTGCTCACGCGGCTGAAGGAGCCCGAGAACTCGTCGCTGTATTCCAAGATGCAGATCTACGACGGCGAGAACCTCAAGGACACCGACCCGCGCGCCAAGAGCTACCAGGAATACCGCGACTACGCCGGCGTTGACGAAGGCATGAGCGGCATCAGCACGCGCTTCGCCTACAAGATCCTGTCCAAGGTCTTCAACTTCGACTCGGCCGAGGTGGCTGCCAACCCGGTGCACCTGATGTATGTGCTGGAGCAGCAGATCGAGCGCGAGCAGTTCCCCAAGGAGCTCGAAGAGAAATACGTCGGCTTCATCAAGGAACAGCTGTCGCCTCGCTACGCCGAGTTCATCGGCAAGGAGATCCAGACCGCCTATCTGGAGAGCTACAGCGAATACGGCCAGAACATCTTTGACCGCTACGTGACCTATGCCGACTACTGGATCCAGGACCAGGAGTACCGCGACACCGACACCGGCGAGGTGTTCGACCGTGCGTCACTGAACGCCGAGCTTGAGAAGATCGAGAAGCCGGCCGGCATCTCCAACCCCAAGGACTTCCGCAACGAGATCGTCAACTTCGTGCTGCGCGCGCGCGCCAACAACGCGGGCAAGAACCCGCTGTGGACGAGCTACGAGAAGCTGCGCACCGTCATCGAGAAGAAGATGTTCTCCAACACCGAGGAGCTGCTGCCCGTCATCAGCTTCAACGCCAAGGCCAGCGCCGAGGACGCCAAGAAGCACGAGAACTTCGTGCAGCGCATGGTGGACAAGGGCTACACGGCCAAGCAGGTGCGGCTGTTGTGCGAGTGGTACTTGAGGGTGCGCAAGAGTTCTTGAACGCAACCGGCCACTGCTGATGTCGCTTCAACAGATCATCGACCGGCGCCTCTCCGGCAAGAACAAGTCGATTGGCAACCGCGAGCGCTTCCTGCGCCGCCACAAGGAGCAGATCCGCGAGGCGGTGAAACGCGCGGTCGATGGCCGTGGCATCCGTGACATGGAGCGCGGCGAGGATGTGCACATCCCGAAGAAGGACCTGAACGAACCCGTCTTCGGCCATGGCGACGGCGGCATCCGCGAGGTCGTGCGGCCGGGCAACCAGGAGTATGTGAAGGGCGATCGCATCGCCAAGCCCAAGGGCGGGCAGGGCGGTGGCGGCGGCGGCGGCGAAGCCAGCGACCAGGGCGAGGGGGAAGACGACTTCGTCTTTCACCTCAGCAAGGAAGAGTTCATGCAGGTCTTCTTCGAGGACCTGGCCCTGCCCAATCTCGCCCGCACGACGCTGGCCGACACCCCCGAGTGGCGCAGCCAGCGCGCTGGCTTCGTGTCCGACGGCACGCCAACCAACCTGCACGTCGTGCGCTCGATGCGCGGCGCTCTCGGCCGGCGCATCGCGCTGGGCATGGACAAGCGTCGCGAACTGCATGAGCTCGAAGCCCGCGAGCAGGAGCTGCTCAAGGAAGACCGCCCCGAGACGCCGCGCCTGCTGCTCGAAACCCGTGAGCGCATCCAGCATCTGCGCGAGCGCCTCAAGGCCATCCCTTTCCTCGACCCCATCGACCTGCGCTTTCGTGCCCGCGTGCGCATCCCGGTGCCGACGACGCGCGCCGTCATGTTCTGCCTGATGGACGTGTCCGGTTCCATGGACGAGGCCCGCAAGGACCTGGCCAAGCGCTTCTTCATCCTGCTCTATCTCTTCCTGACGCGGCACTACGAGAAGATCGACGTCGTCTTCATCCGCCACCACACGCAGGCGCAGGAGGTCGACGAGCAGAACTTCTTCCACGCCACCGAGACCGGCGGCACCGTCGTCTCCAGCGCCCTGGTGTTGATGGAGCAGATCATCAAGGAGCGCTACTCGCCGACCGAGTGGAACATCTACGGCGCCCAGGCCAGCGACGGCGACAACTGGCACCACGACAGCGGCCGCTGCCGCGAGCTGCTGGCCGACAAGCTGTTGCCGCTGTGCCGCTACTTCGCCTATGTGCAGGTGGCCGAGCCCGAGCAGAACCTCTGGGAGGAATACCAGAAGCTCAGCGAGGACGCCCGCCACTTCGCCATGCGCAAGGCCGTCGAGGCCTCGCAGATCTACCCCGTCTTCCGTGAGCTGTTCAAGAAGGAAGGGGCCTCCACATGAGCAGTAAAGAGGACCGCCGTCACCACGAGCGCCCGGCCAACCCGCCGGCCGGCATGCCCGACCGTCGCCAGCACCTGCCGCTGCGGCGCATGAAGCCGCTGGCAGAGCGCCCCAGCCAGCCGTTGCCTTCGCCCAATGACTGGAGCTTCGAGCTCATCGACGAGTACCACACCGTCATCAAGCACACCGCCGAGCGCTTCGGCCTGGACACCTATGCCAACCAGCTCGAGGTCATCACCGCCGAGCAGATGATGGACGCCTATGCCTCCGTGGGCATGCCGGTCAACTACCGGCACTGGAGCTATGGCAAGGAGTTCATCAGCACCGAGCGCAACTACAAGCGCGGCCAGATGGGCCTGGCCTATGAGATCGTCATCAACTCCGACCCGTGCATCGCCTACCTGATGGAGGAGAACACGCTGGCCATGCAGGCCCTGGTCATCGCCCATGCCTGCTACGGCCACAACAGCTTCTTCAAAGGGAACTACCTGTTCCGCATGTGGACGGATGCCTCGTCCATCATCGACTACCTCGTCTACGCGAAGAACTACGTCGCCGACTGCGAGGAGCGCTACGGCGTCGACGCTGTCGAGACCCTGCTCGACTCCTGCCACGCGCTGATGAACCACGGCGTGGACCGCTACCGCCGCCCCGCCAAGCTGTCGCTCGCCGAAGAGCGCGCACGGCTCAAAGACCGCGAGCAGCACGCACAGTCGCAGATCAACGACCTCTGGCGCACCCTGCCCAAGAAGGCCGACCGCCCCGACGAAGCCGCCGAGAGCCGCCGCTTTCCTGATGAGCCGCAGGAGAACCTGCTGTACTTCATCGAGAAAAACGCGCCGCTGCTGGAGCCCTGGCAGCGCGAGGTCGTGCGCATCGTGCGCAAGATTGCCCAGTACTTCTACCCGCAGCGCCAGACGCAGGTCATGAACGAAGGCTGGGCCACCTTCTGGCACCACCGCCTGCTCAACCAGATGTATGACGACGGGTATCTCTCCGACGGCATGATGATCGAGTGGCTCAAGTCACACACCAACGTCGTCTATCAGCATCCCAACGCCAACCTCAACCCGTATGCGTTGGGCTTTGCGATGTACACCGACATCAAGCGCATCTGCGAAAACCCGACGGATGAAGACCGCGACTGGTTCCCCGACATCGCCGGCAGCGACTGGCTGCCCACGCTTGACCACGCGATGCGCAACTTCAAGGACGAGAGCTTCATCGGCCAGTACCTGAGCCCGAAGATCATGCGCGACTTCCGCCTCTTCTCCATCATCGACGACGAGGCCAAGAGCGAGTACGAGATCTCCGCCATCCACGACGAAGGCGGCTACCGCCACGTGCGCCAGGCGCTGGCGCGCCAGTACGACCTGTCCACGCGCGAGCCCAACATCCAGGTGTGGAACGTCAACCTGCGCGGCGACCGGTCACTGACGCTGCGCCACGTGCAGCACCTGAACCGCCCGTTGCATGACAGCGCCCAGGAAGTGCTCAAGCATGTCGGCCGCCTCTGGGGCTTTGGCGTGCAGCTGGAAAGCGTCAACACGCGCGGCGACGTGACCAAGCGCTGGAGCGTGCCGGCTCAGGTGGGCTGAGGCGGGCACCCGCCGCGACAGGCGACCTGGCCACGCGGGCGGAGCGCCAACTCGGGCGACGACGGCAACCCGTGTTGCTGTCGAGAAAACTTACATCCTCGCCGCCCGCCAGGCGCGTCACGACGAAAGCCGACTCGCCCCCACCCATCGCCGCGACGGAAACTGGCGCGGGGGTCGAGCGGTCAGCGGGATTTCCCCCCGTGGTTCTGCCGGAGTACCGACCGGCGGCTCGGCCAGCACTTCTGTCGAGTGGCCGCACCTGTGCTCCTTGGCATGGAGGATGCGTCAAAGCCTGACGAGGGCCGCCGCAAGGCAATTTCGGCTCGCCCCATCAACGCCGCAGGAGAAACGCGATGCGTGAACTCAAGATATTGGCAAGCGCCATCGCCGCGCTGGCGATGTCATCAGGCGCGGCACCGGCGGCGGCGGCACCTCAGGTGGAGGTCGACTTCACGACGGGCTGCTCGCTATTTGGTGGCCAGGGCTTCAGCTCGGGTCGGCTCGGCTTCTTCAAAGCCATGGACACCCTGGGGCCCTGCGACGTGACGATTACCGTGTCGGGGATGGTGAAGGGCGGCTCATTTAATTTCGAGATCAGCGAGGGTGTTCGCAACAACTCTGCGTTCAACTGGCACGATTTCCACCACAGCCTGGGCTACCGCATGAACGGCGTTTTCAAGCGGTCGGGCACCACCGACGGTGTCTATTTTTCGGTCGACCCTCCGAAGACGGGTGAGAACTTCACACTGACTGGACAGGACGACCCCTCGCAAGCGAACTCGCTCGACTGGGTCGCGTCCGGGCCTGATTTCGCCAACGACGGCATTGGCGTCAACGACTTCCACTTCGGCCTGCACATCTCCGACGTCGACGAATCCGGCAACGCCGACAACGACGGCGTCACCACCTTCGTGCTGCGCCAGCAGGCCACC
The DNA here is from genome assembly GCF_001425705.1 of Pelomonas sp. Root1217. Taxonomy (GTDB): domain Bacteria; phylum Pseudomonadota; class Gammaproteobacteria; order Burkholderiales; family Burkholderiaceae_C; genus Pelomonas. The sequence continues at coordinate 90,788 of NZ_LMDC01000012.1, forward strand.
ATCCCCGAACCCGGTGCCTTGTCCTTGTGGCTGCTGGTCAGCGGTGCGGGCCTGCTGGCCAGCCGGCGACGCCGCCAGACCGCTGCACCGACCTTTGCTCATTGATGCGCCGCACCTCGCAGAAACCGCTGGCATTGTCGCAAGCTCATCTCCACGCAGAAGCAGACCTGCAGGTGCTGCTGCAACAGCGGCCCATCCCAGCGCTCCTGCGCGTAGCCGCATTGGCAGGGCAAGCCCTGCAGATCAAGCCGAAGGCGCCGCGCGGTCTCCGATGAGACTCGCGACGGGCGGCCTCTCGGCCCCGCCAGCGGCGCGTGCTCCGCACCGCCCAGTGCGTCGGGGTCGTGGACGTAAGCCGTCACCCAGCGCTGAACGCTGCGTGTGCCATCGCCAAACCAGCTGGCCACTTCACGACAGCTGTGCCCCAAAGCCACCAGGTACACGCAATGCAGCCGATGCAATTCGTGCTGGGCTGGCGACCGGCAGGACTCGTGGCGCACGTCGGTACGAAGCTTTCGCAAGGCACGCGTTGATAGGTTGAGCATGGTCACCCCTGCAATCCGCCCGGCGGCGGTACGGCCACCGCACCTTACTGCAAAGCCGCCTGTCGCGGGCAGGGTCGATCGGGTCCTCGGGCGTGACAAAACGCTGGAGCGTGCCGGCTCGGGTGGGCTGATACTGGCCAGCATGTTCCGGCTGCTGCTGCCCACCCTTGTCGTCGCCACGGCCCTGCCCGCCCACGCGGTGGGCCTGACCGAACGCCAGGCCTGCCTGAAGCTGATCGGCACCGCCCGCGCCCTGCACCTCGCCGGCCCCAACAAGCGCGGCGACTACCGCTGCAAGCGCCACCCCACCGATGCCGATTTCGTCTTCACGCTGCGCTTCGACGGCCCCAGGGAGCCCAAGGACGCCAGCCATCTGCTGGGCTACTACGCCATCGACAAGGCCACGCGCGAGGTCTACGAATGGGATCTCATCACCCAGCAGCGCGGCGTGCCGCTCGTGCCGCCCAAGCGCAAGCGCTAAACCTCGTAGGTCCTGATCTCGATCAGGTGCTTGTTGGGATCGTTGAAGTACAGCGTCGGCCCTGGCCCGCGCGCACCGCCCTCGCTGCCCGGCCCCGTGTTCGTGCCCACCGAATCAAAAGTCGGCCCATAGCCCAGGCCTGCCGCCTTGATGCGCCCGAAGATGGCGTCGAACTCGCTGAGGGTCACCGCAAAGGCGTAATGCTCGAAGCCCGGCGTGCCCCAGGGCGCGAGCTGCAGCTGGCAGTCGGGACCGGCCTTGAGGACGGTGAATGGGCCGTCGCGGCCGGCATCGGTGAAGCCCAGTATGTCGGCGTAGAAGCGGACGCTGGCATCGCGGTCGTTGACCTTGAGGATCAGGTGGTCGAGCGTAGCCATGGCATCCCTTTCTTGGCGAGCCGCCTTGCAAACAGCACGGCCGACACCAGCAACAGCATCAGCCCCGTCGTTGCCTCGGCCCAGATCGTCAGGTTGGCCAGCAGCGTGTGCTGGGAACACAGGCCCAGGCGATAGTGCAGCAGGCCATCCAGGCCGAGGGCGCCGTAGACGCCGAGGGCCAGCAGGCCGAGCGTCGGCAGGCCCAGCCGGGCCAGCACCCAGGCCAGCAGGCCCACGCCGCAAATGGCAAACCAGCACAGCCACACAGTGCCCGGCGTCAACCAGGCTGGCATGCCGGGATAGAAGGCGATGTACTGGGCGTTGTGGCTGAAGTGAGCGAGGCTGGCGATGAAGTAGGCGGCGATCAGCAGAAGCAAGGCGCGAGGCATGGCGTGGTTGTACTACTTGAATGGCTGAATGACGTACGCCGCCTTCCGCCATGAAGCCCTGGACGCGTCGTACATGGTCATCAACGAATAGGTGCCTTGCGGTGCCCGAACGTCGAAGCGCGCCGTCACAGGGTCGCCTGGCTGAACAGCATCGGCCGACGGGCTGCTGACGACCACGCCTTGGGCTATCAAGCCATTGACGATCCGCGCAAGGTTGCGGCCCATGTCTTTCGAGTTGGCGTGCGACATGTACACAAAGCAACCCATCTCCGCCGTGTATTCAACAACGATCTTCACTTCATTCGCAGCAAGTCCCCAAAGCCCGACTTCGGCAGGCGTCGTCTGAGGCTCCATCCGTTTCAACGGTGTGGCTGAGATCAAGCGCAAGAACTCCGCGGGATTGCCTACAGAAGGCCGGCATACTTGATCGAACAGACGGGCGCCCGCTGTCAACGACAACTGCTCATCTGGCGATCGGCCCTGTGCGCTGGCCGCGCCGCAGACACCGATCGCAATGAGTGCCGACAGAAGACATTTGCGCATCGATTCTTTGAAAGACTTGACCATGCGATTCAGCTTAGCAGCCGCTCGGTCAAGCCCTGGCGACCCGGTGGTGTCAATCGCAGCTCACGCGAATCGGCCACGCGCCGCAGCCATCCTTTGTCCACCATTCCCTCCAGCCACGCCACCGCCAATGGCCCGGCGAAATGGTCGCGTCGCTCGGACCAGTCCACGCAGTCATAGAGCGCCCGCCCCGTTGCAACAAAGCCTTCGGGCGTCAGCTCAGCCAGCGCCTCCCGTCCCGCGTCGCTGAGCTCATACCGCCCATCCGCCGCCGCCTTTACCCAACCCTTGGCCAGCAGCGCCTCGCGCCAGCGCACGCCCAGTTCGCCGGCCAGGTGGCCATAGCAGCTGCGCGCATGCCTGAGCCCGCGCATCTCCGGCCGCTGCCAGCGCTTCAGGTCGGCCGCCGGTTCGTCGCCGCCATCACGGCGGTCCGCGACGCGCAGCAGTGCCTCCAGCGCATGCGCCACGTCGCCATCGGCCAGGCCGAAATAGCGATGTCGCCCTTGCGGCCGCACGCGGGCCAGGCCTTCGTCGACCAGCAGCTTCAGATGGGCCGACATCGTCGCCGCGCCCACGCCGGCATACGTGGCCAGCTCGCCCGCCGTGTGCAGGCGGCCATCGAGCAGCCGTGCCAATGTGCGTGCGCGAGTCGGGTCGGCGATGGCCGCGGCAATGCGCGCAAGGCGGGGTTCGGCGTTCATCGAGGGACTTGTTCGCGCTCATTCAAGCCGTAGTCGCGCACGACATGGGCCACCCGCAGCCGGTAGTCCTGGAACAGCCCACCGCGCCCGGCCGCCTGCGCCTCGCGGTGCCGCTCCACCTCGCGCCAGCCGCGCACAGCCTCCTCGTCGCGCCAGAAGGACAAAGACAAGAGCTTGTCCGGCTGCGTCAGGCTCTGGAAGCGCTCCACCGAGATGAAACCATCCATGCGCTCCAGCAGCGGCTTGAGTGCGGCGGCGTGGTCGAGATAGGCCTGGCGGCCCTCGTCGGTGGGCTGGACTTCGAAGATGACGGCGATCATGGCTGCACATCCTCACAGAAAGTGCGCTCCTCGCGCAGGATGAAGCGCTGCTTCTGCGCGAACTCGAAGTTGGCACGCGCCTCGGGGTCAGCCTTGAGGCGGGCGCGGTAGGCCTCGTAGGCGGCCAGCGAATCGAAACCAACCAGCCCCCAGGCCTCGTAGTTCGTGCCCTCGTGCGGCAGCCAGTAGCCCAGCAGCCGGCCGCCCAGGCGGGGAATGATGTGGCCCCACGCCTGAGCGTATTTGCGAAAGGACTCGCGCTGGAAAGGGTCAAGTTCGTAGCGGATGAAGCAGGTGATGGGCATGACAGAGTCCTCGTGTTGGGATGGCTGGCAGTTTGGGCGGCGGCGGGGGCGGGACGTTTCGGCGCGCAACGAAGCATTCGCCAGCGCCGGCCCCGGCTGGCGTAGGCTCAGCCGGACGCCACTCGCCCCGACGCCCATGCGCATGACACTCCGCCGCCCGCTGCTTGCGGGCCTGTTCCTGGGAATGCTCGCCAGCCTGGCGCCGGCCCAGACGCCGCCCGCCGAAACACCGCCGCCACTTGAGCTGGTCGTGCTCGGCTCCGGCGGCCCAGGCGCCACAGGGCGTGCGGGTTCGGCGCACGTGGTGCTGGTGGACGGCGTGGCGCGCGTGTTGGTGGATGCCGGCCCCGGCTCCTTCGCTCGGCTGGGCGAAGCGGCCCTGCCGCTGAACCGCCTCGACATCATCCTGCTGACCCATCTGCACGCCGACCACGCCGGTGAGCTGCCCGGCATCGTCAAGGCCCGCGCCGTGTCCGCCGGCCGGCCCGTCACGCTGCGCATCTTCGGGCCGGGTGGCCAGCGGGCGAAGCAGCGCGACGATGCCGACTTCCCGTCCACGCGCCGTTTCGTCGACCTGCTGTTCGGCAAGCAGGGCGCCTTTGGCTATCTGCGCGATTTCTCGGCGCCGCTGACGCTGCAGGCCACCAACATCGCGCCGACCCCGCAGCCCCGCGTGTTGCTGGACGAAGCGGGTCTGCGCATCACCGCGCTGCGCGGTCACCATCGCGACGCGCCGGCCGTCATCTACCGCGTCGAGCATGGCGGCAAGAGCATCGTCTTCAGCGGCGACATCGACGCCGGCGGCCATGCCGCGCTCAAGCGCCTGGCGCAGGGCTGCGACGCGCTGGTGTTCAACACCGTCGTGCTGGACCCCCCTGGCTCGCCCGAGGTGCTCTACACGCTGCACACCGCACCGTCACAGATCGGTGCAATCGCCGCGGCCGCGGGCGTGGGCAGGCTGCTGCTGGCCCACCTGGTGCCGGCCGTGGAGCGCGAGCGCGCTGCGGTCGACGCCTCCATCCGCACGCACTACGCGGGGTCGCTTAGCTGGGCAGAAGACGGGTTGCACCTGCGACCTTGACCCAGCCCGGTGCAGCTCGCAACCAACTGTTTCGGTTGCAACGGCGCCGTCACCCGCGGCTATCCTCGGCAATCGTGTCCAAACCCTTGCGCCCCGGCCCGTCGTCATCTTCCTCGCGCTGGGCCGGCTGGTTGCTCGGGCCAGCCGAGGCCGGGCAAGGTGCGGTCAAGCTGACGCTGCTGGCGTTGGTCGTCTACGGCCTGTTCGCGCTGAACGTGGCCGTGCAGGTGCACCTGGGCCTGATGGAGCGCGGGCCTGCGCTGTGGGTGAGCTGCCTGAGCCTGGCCGGCATCACGGGCTTTTACCTGCTGGTGCGCACCGGGCTGAGCCGGCACCTCGGGCGCGACCCGTCGCTGACGCTGCCGCAATCGGTCTTCGGCGCGCTGATCACGGCCTGGGGTTATGCCGTCGACCCGCCGCTACGCGGCGCCATCATCGCCATCATGCTGCTCAACCTGGTGTGGGGCATGTTCGTGCTGTCGCAGCGCCAGGCCTTCGGGCTCTATCTGTTCGGGCTGGCGTCGCTGGCCGTCGCGATGGTCTATGGCGCCACGACGGACCCGGCCAACTTTCCCGCGGCAGTCGAGTCCCTGCACTTCAGTTTCGCGGCCATCCTGATGACGGCCGTGTCGGTGCTGTCGGTCAACATGGCGCGGCTGCGCGCCAAGCTCAGCGCGCGCACCGCCGAGCTGCGCGCCGCACTGGGGCGCATCCAGTACCTCGCCCACCACGACGAGCTGACCCAGATCAGCAACCGCCGCCACCTGAGCGAGCGCCTCGCCGCCGAGCAGCTGAACCAGCGCCAGCATGGCCATGTGATGAGCCTGGTGCTGATCGACATCGACCACTTCAAGGCCGTCAACGACCGCCACGGTCACGGTGTGGGCGATGCGGTGCTGCGTCATTTCGCGGCCACCCTGCACGCCACGCTGCGCACCAGTGATTTCGCCGGGCGCTGGGGTGGCGAGGAGTTCCTCGTCGTCACGCCGCAGGCCAGCGCCGAGACGGCCGCGGCCCTGGTCGAGCGCCTGCGCGACGCGCTGGAGGCGGCCTCCTTTGACAGCATCGTGCCGGGCCTGCACGTCACCTTCTCCGCCGGCGTGGCCGAATGCGCGCCCGGTGAGGACCTGCACCTGGCCATCGACCGCGCCGATCGCGCCCTCTACCAGGCCAAGCAGACCGGGCGCGCCCGCACGGTCAGCGAGTTCGCGCAGTTATGACACCCCTCGCCCAGTCTCGCCGCGCTGAACGCGGGCGGGCCTGGTCGGTCCCCGGTGGGGACGGCGATGCTTGCGGCATCAAGCCGCAAGCACATCGCCCAACGCGGGCCGGCTAGGGAGCGGCCCGGCGCTCGGGCCCGCAAGAGCGTCCGGCAAGAGCAGGTCATAACGGCGCGACAGGGATGCAGAGCTCGCAGTCGAACACGCCGGTCTTGAAGTCGAATTTCGACTGCGGCCCGTAGTGCTCGAAGCAGGGCCGCGCATCCAGCTGCAGGCCGCTGCTCGGCAGCCACTGGCCCATCATGGCCGCCCAGGCGGCGCCGATCTCGGCGGCCGTGCCCTCGAAGTCCAGCGCTGCATAGCGGCCGCCGGGCAGTTCGGTGACGAGGGCGCCGCCATTGGGCACCCAGTCATCCGGCACGGCCACGCCGGTGTCGTAGCGGCATTGCTCGGGCGGCACGAGGCTCGGGTCGTCATGGCTGATGCCGAAGCGCGACACGGCGCCGAGGTTCTGCGTGGCCAGCCACGGATTGAAGGTCTCGGCCCAGAAGCGGCCAAGGGCAGGGCCATAGGCGCCCTGGTAGCGCAAATAGCCCATGCGCACAGGCGGGCGGTCGATGAGGCGGACGTTCACGGGATCTCCTTCGTCACGGTTGCGGGAGAAGCCATGCTCGTCGTCCAGCCCGGCGCCGGCTTGATCCAGATTGCTATCGGTCTGATCGAGATTGCGCCATTGCGCCGGTGGCAGACCGAAGCGCTGCTTGAAGGCGCGCGAGAAGGCCTCTGCCGAGCCATAGCCCACGCTGAGCGCGATGCTCAGCACGGTCGAATCTGGCTGACCGCGCAGCCGCTGCGCCGCCTTCTCCAGGCGGCGACGCGCCAAGTAGTCGCCCAGGGTCTGGCCCGTCCAGGCCAGGAAGAGGCGGTGGAAGTGGTAGGGCGAGAAGTGGGCCACGGCGGCCAGCGCTTCCAGGTCCAGCGGCGCGTCCAAATGCCGGTCGATGTAGGCCTGCACGCGGTGCATGCGGGCCTCGTACTGGCGCCGACTCGCGTTGTTCAAGCCCAGGCCCTCACCAGCCCGCGCATCGCGGCCGCATGCACGCCGGACAGCTCGTCGGTCGAGGCCTTGGAATCGGACTGAAAGGCGACGACCACCCAGGGCGAGCGGCTGCCCGGCGGGAACACCAGGGCCACGTCGTTGACCGCGCCACGGCCGCCGCTGCCGGTCTTGTCGATGACGCGCCAGCTCGCGTCCGGCACCCCGGCGCGCAGGCGCTGCAGGCCGGTGCGCGAGGCCTGCAGGTCGGCCCACAGCCGCGCCTGGTTGGCCCGCTTCAAGCCGGGCCCGAGCAGCAGGTGCTGCAGCGTCCTGGCAAAGGCGCGCGGCGTGCTGGTGTCCCGCGGGTCGCCCGGCGCGTTCTCGTTGAGTTCGGTCTCGAAACGGTCCAGCCGCGTGACCGCGTCGCCCTGCTGGCGCAGCCAGGCCGTCAGGCCGGAAGGGCTATCGCAGCAATGGCGCAGCAGCACGTTGGCGCAGGGGTTGTCGCTCTCGACGACGATGCCCTGCACCAGCTCGGCCAGCGTCGCTTGGCCCCGCGGCAACAAGCGGTCGAAGGCCGGCGAATGCGGCACCCGTTCACTCGCGCGCAGGGGCACGGCGTCGTTCCAGCCCCAGCGCCCGGCCTCCACACCCTGGGCCACGCGGGCGGCCAGCAGGATCTTGAAGGTCGACGCGGTTGCGAAGCGCTCGTCGGCACGGTGGGCCATCACGCGGCCGCTGCCGGTGTCGATGGCGAAGAAGCCGATTCGGCCCTGCACGCGGCGCTCCAGCGCGACAAAGTCAGTGGCAGTGGCGGCAAGGCTGCGGGTGGCCAGCGGCGCCAAAGCCAGGCCGGCAAGGAGGGGACGACGTTGCATGCGCCGCATTCTCGTGCGCCTGCGCACGGCCCCGGTGCAGGTGCACCAGCACCGCCCGTCCAGAAACTGACTACTCCGTCAGACTTGCGCAACAACGCTGTCATGACGGCCGCAAGCCGCTGCGGCGGTCCGCACAATCGCCGCCGGCCCTGCAGTTGGGGCCGCTTCCTTTTCTGGAGTCGTTGTTTGATGAACGCACCGCGCATGAGCCTCCTGGCCCTCGCCTTGAGCACCGCCATTCCCGCCCTGGCTCAAGAAGCCCCGGCCAAAGACCGCAGCCAGCTCGAAACCGTCGTCATCACGGCCGAGCGCCGCGCCGAGAACATCAAGGACGTGCCCAACGCCGTCTCCAAGATCAGCGGCGACAAGCTCGACGTGCTGGCCTCGGGCGGCCAGGACCTGCGCTTCCTGTCGGGCCGCGTGCCCAGCCTGAACATCGAGTCCAGCTTCGGCCGCGCCTTCCCGCGCTTTTACCTGCGCGGCTACGGCAACACCGACTTCCGCCTCAACGCCTCACAGCCGGTCAGCGTCATCGTCGACGACGTGATCCAGGAGAACCCCATCCTGAAGGGCTTCCCCATCTTCGACACCGCCGCGGTGGAAGTCGTTGCCGGCCCGCAGGGCACGCTGTTCGGCCGCAACACGCCGGCCGGCGTCGTCAAGTTCGACTCCGTCAAGCCCAGTCAGAAGCAGGACGGCTATGCCAGCGTCACCGTGGGCAACTACGGCACCCTCAACCTCGAAGGCGCCGCCAACCTGCCTTTGAGTGGCGACTGGGCCGCCCGCATCTCCGCGCAGAGCCAGCGCCGTGGCGACTGGGCCGAAAACACCGCCCCCGGCGCCGCCACGCCCAAGACCGAGGGCTACCGCGACAGCGCCGTGCGCGCCCAGGTGCTGTACGAGCCGCACAAGCAGTTCAGCGCCCTGCTCAATGTGCATGCGCGTGACCTCAACGGCAGCCCGCGCCTGTTCCGTGCCAACGCCATCAAGCGCGGCAGCAACGACCTGGCCGACGGCTTCGACGCCGAGAAGGCCGCCTTCAACGGCGTGAACGACCAGACGCTCAAGCAGACCGGCGGCAGCCTGCGCCTGAAGTGGTCCGTGCCCGGCCTGAACATCTACGCCATCAGCGGCTATGAGCATGTGAAGCCGCTGTCCCGCGGCGACATCGACGGCGGGATGCCCGGCGCGCCCGGCATCCCCTTCCAGTCCGAAACCGGCAGCGGCATGAACGGCCACCGCCAGCTGACGCAGGAAGTGCGCCTGGAGTCCAACACCGCCGGCCCCTTGAGCTGGCAGGCCGGCGTGTACCTCTTCGACGAGAAGTACACGATCGACAACATCACCTACAACACGACGACGCATGCCGACGTCGACCACATCTACAGCGCCCAGACCAACAAGGCTGGCGCGGTGTTCGGTTCGGTCAACTACGCCGTCAGCGACGAGCTCAAGCTGCGCGCCGGCCTGCGCTACACCAAGGACAAGAAGGACCTGTCCACCACCCACGCCGGCACGGGCCTGTTCAACACCTCCACCGGCACCAGCGCCAGTACCAACGACGGCAAGTGGAGCGGTGACGTGTCGGCAACCTACAAGCTCGACGCCGACACCAACCTCTACGCCCGCTACGCCAATGGCTTCCGCGCGTCGTCCATGCAGAACGCGTCGGCCTTCGCCGGCCAGTCCCAGGCCAGTCCGGAAACCGTCAACTCCTATGAAGTGGGCTTCAAGAGCGAACTGCTCAAGCGCACGCTGCGCCTGTCGGGTTCGCTGTTCAGCTACACCGTCAAGGACCTGCAGCTGACGGCCGTGGGCGGCAGCGTCAACGCCACGCGCCTGCTCAACGCCAAGAAGGCCACCGGCACCGGCGCCGAGATCAACCTCGAAGCGCTGATCACGCCCGACCTGATGGTCACCTTCGGCGGCTCGCTGAACAACACCAAGCTCAAGGACGCCGGCCTGGGCGTGCCTCCGGGCGGCTCGCTGAAGGTCAATGGCGCCTTCCCGACGGTGCAGGACCCCATCGTCGGTAACAACGCGATGGTCGACGGCAACTCGCTGCCCAACGCGCCCAAGTGGACCTACAACCTCACCGCGCGCTGGAGCATTCCTCTCGCCAGCGGCGACGAGGTCTACGTCTACACCGACTGGGCCTACCGCTCCAAGGTCAACTTCTTCCTGTACGAGGCCACCGAGTTCACGGGCAAGAGCCTGACCGAAGGCGGTGTGCGCGTGGGCTATCTGTGGGGCAACGGCAAGTACGAAGCCGCCGGCTTCGTGCGCAACGTGACCAACCAGATCCGCGTGACGGGTGCCATCGACTTCAACAACCTGACCGGCTTCATCAACGAGCCGCGCACGTATGGTGTGCAGTTCAAGGCGATGTTCTAAAGAGCGCTCGCCGAAGACAGGAACGCCGCCCTCGGGCGGCGTTTTTCATGGGCCTCGGTCGTCGGCTCAAGCCGTCTTGATGCGGTGGAGCGCGCAGAGCTTGTTGCCGTCCGGGTCGCGCACATAGGCCAGGTGCATCGCGCCGAGCGCCCCCTCGCGCAGGCCCGGCGGCTGCTCGATGGACTCTCCGCCGTGGGCCACCGCCACGTCGTGGAAAGCCTGCACCTGCTCGGGCGACGCGCACCCGAAGCCGATGGTGCCGCCATTGGCATGCGAGGCCGGCTCACCGTTGATCGGCTGGCTCATGCAGAACGTGCCGCCCGCATGGCGGTAGAACACCCGCTGGTGGCCCGAGGGCCCCTGGTTGCGAAAGCCCTCGGGCACGCCGAGCGTGCCGAGCACCGCGTCATAAAAGCGCTTGCTGCGCTCGATGTCGTTGGTACCGACCATCACGTGGCTGAACATGGGTATCTCCTCAAGAAAACGGCGAAAGCGCAGGATTGTGGTGCGCCGAGATGTTTGTGGACGCCCGACGCGAGGCGTCCTGATCACTCGGGACTAGGGCGGCATGCGGGTGACATGGCTGACCACGATCGACCAGCGGCCGTTGACCCGGACCAGCGTGTCCGTGAAGCGCACATCGACCGCGAAGGGCTTGCCGCCGGACCGGCCCTTCAGCGACGTGATGCCCTGCACCACCGCCGCGTCGCCATACACGCGCGCCGTCATGTCGTGGTTCTCGAAGCGCTCGTATTGCGGGTCGCCATCGCGGACTTCCTGGAGCGCCTGCGCCCGGCTCTGAACCTCGGCGCTGGTGCTGACGAGGTTGAACTCAGGTGCGAGCAGGCGTTCAAGCGCCGCCAGGTCGCGCAGGCGGAAGGCGTCGCACGCAGCCTGGGTCACTGCCATGGCTTCCTTCTCCGCGACCGAGGCGCCTGCTGCGGGGTTGATGAGCAGCGCGGCAGATGCCACGGCGACAAGGCATGGGATGCGGAAGGTGATCATGGCGAAGGTCTGGCGGCGGCGGCCCTCTACTTTGCCGCGCCGGCCTTCAGAAAGCCATTCACGTCGAGCCAGCGGACGAAGACCGGGAACCAGCCCTCGGCGGTCTTGCCCGGGTAGCCGAGCCCGAAACCATGGCCGCCGTTCTGGTAGAGATGGAATTCGACCGGCCGGCCGGCATCGAACCAGGACTTGACGACGCCGAACTGGCCGCGGAACAGGAAGTCGTCGCTGGCGATGACGTTGAACATCGGCGGCGCGTCCTTGGGCACGTCGACCGGACCCATGCCGCCGTAGATCGGCGCGATGAAGGCGAGCTTCATGGTCTTGGAGTTGAGCGTGCTGTGCATCGTCAGGCCCGCGCCGGCCGAGAAGCCCACCATGCCCAGCCGCCTGGTGTCGACGCCCCATTCCTTGGCGCGCGAGAGGATGAGGGCATGCGCCGCTTCGGCGTCGGCAAGCTGGTTGGCGAGGTCGGGCACCAGCGAGCGCGGGTTGCCGTCGCTCGATCCGGCCGCGGTGAACATGCGGTTCATCGAGTCCTTGAAGCCGTCGAGCGAGTCCGGCGTCGGCTGCAGCCGGTACTTGAGGACGAAGGCGGCAATGCCCTGGTCGGCCAGCGCCTGGGCCACCTTCCAGCCCTCGTTGTTGATCGACAGCCAGCGGAAGCCCCCGCCCGGCGCCACCAGCACTGCCGCGCCATTGCCCTTGCCCGGCGCGGGCAGGTAGGGCGTCAGCGTGGCGGTGGTGACGTTGCGCACCATCGGCTCGCCCCACTGGCGGAACCAGCTCTCGGCGGCCGGCTGCTTGTCGACGCCGCCGGTGCCAAGCGGGATGGCGCGTGGCTCGGCGGGCGCCTGCAGCGGGTGGATGGTGCCGTCCTGCGCGAGGGCGCATGTGGCAGCGGAGGCCAGCAGCAGGGCCAGCAAGGTGGAGAGAAGTGATCGCATGGTCGTTGTCCAACGAGTTGATGGGTTAATGCGGCAGCAGCACCTGCCGCGCCAGCGAGAAGGTCGCGCGTTCGACCGGCGCGCCGGTGTCCGGCTGGCCGCCGCCCACGCTGAGGCCATAGCTGCCGGGCATGACCTGGCGCACGCCGTCGCGGTCGACGAAGCTCAGGTCGCGGGCATCGAGCCGGTAGCTCAGCTCGCGCCGTTCGCCTGCCTTCAGATGCAGGCGCTGAAAACCGCGCAGCGCCAGGCGCGGCCCGCCCTCGAAGCGCGGCGGCGCCAGGTAGAGCTGGGCCACCTCGTCGCCATCGCGCGTGCTGGTGTTGGTGACGGCCGTGCGCACCACCAGGCCCACGTCCTTGCCGTCGTCCTGCACCTCGACCTTGGGCGCCTCGTAGCGGAATCTGGAATAGCTCAGGCCATGGCCGAACGGGTAGACCACCGGCTTGTCAAAGAAGCGGTAGGTGCGCCCGGCCATGCGGTAGTCGTCAAACGGCGGGAGGTCGCTCGCGCTGCGGTAGAAGGTCACCGGCAGCCGCCCGGCCGGGTTGGCCACACCGGTGAGCACCTGCGCGATGGCCTGGCCGCCGCCCTCGCCCGGGTACCAGGCCTGCAGCACCGCCGCCGCGTTCGCCTGCGCCCAGGACAGGTCGATGGCGCTGCCGCTCAGGTTCAGCACCACCAGTGGCTTGCCCCCCTGCGCCGCGGCCTGCAGATAGGCGCGCTGGTCGGCCGGCAGGTCCAGCGTCGTGCGATCACCGCCCTGGAAGCCCTCGATCTTGACGGGCATCTCCTCGCCTTCCAGGTCCGACGTCAGGCCGACGACGGCCACCACCACGTCAGCGCCCTGCACAGCGGCGCGCAGGTCGGCCAGCGGCTGGCGGGACACGCGCTTCCAGACCATGCCAGGCGGCGCCCCGGTGCCGGACTCGGCCTCGAACTGCATCGCATAGCGCTCGCCCTGCTTGAGGTCCACCTGCGTCAAGGCCACCGGCTCGGCCCATTGGGTCGGGCGCCTGGCCAGCGTCACATCACGGCCGGCGACGCGCACCTGGCCTTTGGCACCCGCAACGCCGAGCCGGTAGCTGCCCGTCTCGGGAGCGACGAAAAAGCCCGTCAAGACCACCCGCGTCACCTCGCCGGACTCGGGAAAGTCGCGCACGCGTGAGTCGAGCTGCGCCACGCCGTGGCTGGCGAAGGCCTTCTCCTGAAAACGCCGCTTTCCCGGCACCACCGGGGAGCCGGGCTGGAGCTTGAAATAGCTGGCACGCAGGCCCGGGCTGCCGTCGGGCGCGACGAAGGCGCTGGCGGGCACAGGGTCGCCGTCGGTGATCGACGGGCCGAAGGGCACGAGGCTCACCTGTGCGGCCGGGAACTGCTGGCGCAGGCCCTCGTAGACGGTCTGCGTCGGCCCGGTCTGGCCCGACGAGTAGTTGCCCCGCATCACGCGGCGGGCGTCCGCCAGGGGGCCGACGACGGCGACGCGGGCCGAGGCGCGCAGCGGCAGCACGCCGTCGTTCTTCAGCAGCACCAGGCTTTCGAGAGCGGCGCGAAGCGCCAGCGCACGCTGATCGAGCGAGTTGATCACCTCGGCCTTCGGGAAGCTGCGCTCACCCAGGCCGGCCAAGTCGCCATTGCGCAGCCGCGCGGCAAACAGGCGCACCAGCGCGTTGTCGATGTCGGCCGCGCGGATGTAGCCGCGCGCCAGCGCCTCCTTGTAGCGCTCGCCCAGGCCCGGCGTGTGCGACAGCGTGGCGCCATTGCACTCGTTGTCCACGCCAGCCTTGAGGGCGGCGGCGGCTCCGGCCGGGGCGTCGGGCGCGTACTTGTGGTGGGCATGGATGTCGACGACGGCGTCGCAATCCGACACCACGTAGCCGTTGAACTTCCAGTCCTGGCGCAGCGTCTTCACCAGCAGGCTGTGGCTGGCGCAGGCCGGCTCGCCGTTGACCCGGTTGTAGGCGCACATGATGGAGCCGGCCTGCGCGTCGACGATGGCAGCGCGGAAGGCGGGCAGGTAGGTGTCCTCCAGGTCCTGCGCCGAGACCCACACGTCTGCCGAATGCCGCGTCGACTCAGGGCCGCTGTGCACGGCGAAATGCTTGGGGCTGGCGATGACCTGCGGCAGCGCTGGATCGGGCCCCTGCATGCCGTGCACGAAGGCCTTGCCGAGCGTGGCGGTCAGGAAAGGGTCCTCGCCATAGGTCTCCTGGCCCCGCCCCCAGCGCGGGTCGCGAAAGATGTTGATGTTGGGCGACCAGGTGTCCAGTGCGCCGCCGATCTTGTTCGGGTTGGGTTTGCCACGCCCCAGCGCGTAGACGGCCCGCACTTCGGTGCTGATGCTGGCCGCCACGTCCTGCATCAGTCGGTCGTTGAAGCTGGCGGCCAGGCCGATGGGCTGCGGGAAGTTCGTCGTCGCTCCGGGGCCGAAGGCGCCGTGCAGCGATTCGGTCCACCAGTTGTAGGCCGGGATGTTCAAGCGCGGGATGGCCGGCGCGCCGTTGAGCAACTGCTCCGTCTTCTCGTCCAGCGTCAGCTTGGCGACGATCTGGCGGGCCTGGGCTTCGGCGTCCGTCTGCGGGTTGGCGACGCCCAGGCCGCTGAAGGCCAGGCCCCAGGCGAGGCAGGCGATGGAAAGGGTCTTCAACGGCGTCTCCGTTTTTGTCGTTGCGCCGGATTGTGTGGTAGCGCAATCAATGCGACACCTGTTTTTCCCTTATTGACGCCGCTGACACCCTAGAAAACCAAGTCACTCTGTCTATGAAAACTCGCTCACGTCCGCGGCGATGAATTCGACGATGTGATCGATACCAGAATCGTTATCTGGCGGATGTGGGTGTCACGCTGCGGCCGAGCGCCGAGCCAGCCGCATCGACAAGCCCACCGGGCCCATCGCCAGTTGCAGCAGCTCGCGTGGCGCCCGGCCGTCAGGCGTTTCGACCGTGGCGATGTCGAAGTGCCGCAGCAGCAGGGCACAAGCCAGCTTGATCTCCATCAGCGCGAGGTAGCGCCCCGGGCAGATGCGCGGCCCGGCGCCAAAGGGCATGGACAGGCGTTTGGCCGCGCCGGCCTGCTTGGCGTCGCGCAACCAGCGCGTGGGGTCGAAGGCGGCGGCGTTGGGCAGATGGCTTTCGCTGGTGGCATCGCGCCGCATGACGGCCATGACGATCATGCCCTGGCGGACCTCGACATCGCCCACCCGCGTGTCGCGCATGGCCTGCATGACGTTGATGGGCGCCACCGGCCGCAGCCGCATCGTCTCGTGCGCGCAGGCCTCGACGAAGTCCAGCGCGCCGAGTTGCTCCAGGGTCGGCAGCGCGGCCTCACCACAAACGCGGTCCACCTCGGCCCGAGCCTGGGCCAGCACGTCGGGGTGCTGCCACAGCAGCCAGATCATCCAGGCCAGCGTGTTGGCCGTCGTGTCCTCGCCGGCCAGCAGCATGGTCAGCACATTGCCAGCCACCTGCTCGTCGTCGATGCCGCTGCCGGGTTCGTCGGCCGCCACCAGCATGCCTTCGAGCAAGTTGCCGGGCTCCTCGCGCAGCCCCGGATTGGCGGCCATGCGGGCCCGTGCCTTGGCGACGAAGCCCTGCACCGCCACGTTCACCTCAGCCACGCTGTGCGTGAGTGCGCGGTCCTTGGCCGATGGCCACCAGCGCCACAGCGGCAGCGGCGCAAAGATGCGCTTGAACAGCATCGGGAAGATGCGGTTCAGGTGCTGCTGGATGACGTCCTCGTCGGACTGCAGCGTGTTGACGTCCTCGCCGAAGGCCAGGCCTGCCACCGCATCCACCGTGAAGCGCATCAGGTCGGCCTGTAGCTCAATGCGCCGGCCCTCGCGCGCGGCGATCTGCCAGCGGCCGACGAGGCGCTCGGCCACGCGCAGCAGGAAGGGGTAGTAGCGCTTCACATGCACCGGATCCAGCCCGGCCATGACCATGCGGCGCTGGCGCTTCCAGGCTTCGCCGTTGGAGCCGAACAGGCCGGCGTTCAGGCCCATCTCGCGGCCGATGTCCTCCAGCCGCTGCGTGCGCCGGAAGCCATCCGGCCGGTCGCGCAGCGCCGTGCTGATCAGCTCGTGGTCACCGACGATGACGAGGCGGCGCTTGCCCAGCCTGAGCTTGAAGATCGGCCCGAACTCCTCGCACCAGGCCTCGACCTGCTGATGCACCCGCGTCGAGTCGATCTGCAGCAGGTTGCCAAACACCGGCACGCCGCGCGGGCCGGGTAGGTCATCGAACTGGCGCAGCGCGCCAACGGGAGGGGCGGCAGTGGTGTTCATCGGGGCAGTTTAGGCCTGCTGGGAACCAGTTCATATCAACCACATCGGCAATCCACCGTCGCGAGCGAATACCGACGAAGTTCACAGATCAAACACCTATCTATTTGCAAATAAGGCAGATGTTGCTCAGGGCGACCAGCAGAAGCGAGACCGCAATGCCTATGAAGATGCTGATCCCAACGGAAATCTTGACGGCTATTTCCGAGCGGGAAAACACAAGCGTTATCGCAAGACCGATGAAAACCAATGCCGTTATACCGATAACACCTGATGAATTTGAAAAGGCTGCGAAAAACAGTGGCAGGCCAACAAGCCAAAAAGGCAAGCTTAAAAGATAGCGCCAAAATGCAATTGGCTGGCGTTCAGGTTCTGCGAGCGGTGGTGGCAGCGGTTTTTCATGCACCTCTTCCACGAGGTGCCACCTAACTGTTCCAGCAGTCTCTTTTCCATAGTAGGCGTTGCACTTTGAACACTGTGTGGATAACTCCTCCTGAGTCAATGAATTACCACACTGCCTACAAATCCATACCATCGCGTATCCAATCTCGGCTTCACAAACGGTGATTAACTCGCTTTGAATGAAAACTGAGGGCGAGAATTAGGCGGCAAAAATCTTCCCCGGGTTCATGATCCCCAACGGATCCAGCGCCTGCTTCACCGCTCGCATCAATGCGACGGCTTCTGATCCAGTCTCATCAAGCAAAAACCCCTGCTTGTGCAAGCCGATCCCGTGCTCACCCGTGCACGTGCCCTCCAGCGCAATCGCCCGCGCCACCATCTGCGCGCTGAGCCGCTCCGCCGTCGCCAGTTCCCCGGGGTCGACCGGGTCCAGCAGATAGGCCATGTGGAAGTTGCCGTCGCCCACATGGCCGACGATGAAGTAGGGCAGGCCGGCGGCCTCGACCTCGGCAATGCTCGCGTTGATGTTCTCCGCCAGGCGCGAGATGGGCACGCAGGTGTCCGTCGTCACCGCGCGGCAGCCGGGGCGCATCTGCAGGCCTGACAGATAGGCGTGATGCCGCGCCGTCCACAGCCGCGTGCGCGCCTCGGGCGTCGTGGCCCATTCGAAGGCTTCGCCGCCGAAGTCCGCCGCCACGTCCTGCACGGTGGCCGCCTGCTCGGCCACGCCGGCCTCGCTGCCGTGGAATTCCATCAGCAGCATGGGCGCTTCCTTCAGGCCGAGCTTGTCATGCGCATTGACGGCCTTGATGGCGTTGGCGTCCAGCAGCTCGCAGCGGGCGATGGGCACGCCGATCTGGATGATCTGCATGGCCGTGCGCACGGCCGCGTCGATGCTGGGGAAGAAGCAGACCGCCGCCGACACGGCTTCGGGCAGCGGGTGGACCTTGACGGTCAGCTCGGTGATGACGCCCAGCGTGCCTTCGCTGCCGATGACGAGGCGCGTCAGGTCGTAGCCGGCGCTGCTCTTCCTGGCGCGTGAGCCAGTGCGGATGATCTTGCCGTTAGCGGCCACAAAGCGCAGTGCCAGCACGTTCTCGCGCATCGTGCCGTAGCGCACCGCGTTCGTGCCGCTGGCGCGCGTGGCGGCCATGCCGCCCAGGCTGGCGTCGGCGCCGGGGTCGATGGGGAAGAACAGGCCCTCATGCTTGAGCGCCTCGTTGAGTGCCCTGCGCGTGACGCCGGGTTGCACGGTGACCGTCAGATCCTCGGCATCCACGCGAAGGATCTTGTTCATGCGCGACACATCCAGGCTGATGCCGCCGTGCACGGCCAGCAGATGGCCCTCCAGCGACGAGCCCGCACCGTAGGGAATGACCGGCACGCGGTGCTCGGCGCACAACGCAACGACGCGCGCCACCTCGGCCTCGCTCTCGGCGAAAACGACGGCCTGGGGCGGCGGCACGACGAAGACCGACTCATCGCGGCCATGCTGCTCGCGCACGGCCATCGCCGTTGAGCAGCGCTGCGTGAATTCGGCCTGCAAGGCGGCAAGCAGCGCAGCCGGCAGCGTCGGGGCAGGGGAGAAGGAGGATTCGGGCGCGTTCATGGCCAACTCCGGGGGGTCAGACAAGGATTGTGTTGCAGTGCACGCGCCATGGTGACAGCATGGGGCACACAGCGAACCCCCGGGAGATCTGCATGGACCCCAACCTGACCTGGCTGCTGCTCATTGCGGCCGTCGCCCTCATCGCCATCATTGCCTTCGGCGCGGTACGCTTGGATCTGCTGGCCGCGCAATGGCGCGAGGTCTTCGGCCAGCCACCACTGCCCCACGACGCCCCGCCCGCGCCGCGCCGCACGTCGGCCCCGGGTTTCACGCCGCATGAGGCACCCCTGCACAAACCGGCCTTCCACCGCAGCGGCCGCCGACACTGAATCGGCACCGCAGCAGGGCCTTGCCAATGAGGAGAACCCCATGAGCCCCACGACAAGCATGCCCGGCCTGAAGGGATTGACCATCAGCCGCAAGCTGCTGCTGCTGACATTGCTGGTGCTGGTGGCCATCAGCATCCCTTCGGCGTTCCAGGTGCGCCAGGCGCGTCAATTGGCTCAGGCCGCACAGGGCGAACTCGAAGGCCTGGCACCCGCCCGGCAGCTCGTGCGCCTGGCCCAACTGACTCAGCAGCATCGCGGCCTGTCGGCTGCCCTGCTGGGCGGCAACGACTCGGTGCAGCCGGCACGCTCGGCCAAGAACGCCGAGGTGGTCCAGCAGGTCGCCGCCGTTGACGCGCTGCTCAAGGGCGAGGGCGCCAGCGACGCGATGCGCCAGACCTGGCAGGACTCGCGCACCCGCTGGGACAGCCTATCCAGCCAAGTCGGTGCCAAGGCGCTGAAGGCGGGCGAGAGCAGCACCCTGCACGCCCAACTCATCGCCGTCTACTTCAAGCTGCTGGATCAGCTCGTCGACCAGTCCGGCCTGATCCTCGACCCCGAGGCCGACACCTACTTCCTCATCAGCGCCACGCTGGCGCGGCTGCCCATGGCCACCGAGGCCCTGGGTCAGGCGCGGGCGCGCGGCGCCGGCTTCCTGGCCGAAGGCAAGATCGGCCCGGAAGGCCGCACGCTGCTGGCCGGCCTCGTGCAGCAGGCTGCCGACCAGCACCAGGGCATGAGCATCGCCTTCGACAAGAGCTTCGCCGTCAACGCCGACCTCAAGAGTCGGCTGAGCAGCAAGATCGCCGCCCTGGACGAACAGGTGCGCGGCTCGCTGAAGCTGACCCGCGACGAGCTGATCGCCAAGGAGGAGCTGGCCTACCCGGCGCCCGCCTACATCGCCAGCTACACCCGCACCATTGATGCGATGTATATCGTCGCCGAGGACGCGATGAGCGCGCTGGACGCCATGCTCGTTGCGCGCGTGTTCAGCCTGCGCACCAGCAGCTGGGTCGTCTTCGGCCTGCTGGCCTTCATGCTGGGCGCGGTCTTCCTGCTCGCGCGCGGCATCTCGCGCAGCATCACCGTGCCGCTGCAGCATGCCGCGGGCCTGGCCCAGCAGATCGCCGAACGCGACCTCAGCGGCGACGTCGTCGTCAGCGCGCGCGACGAGATTGGCCAGCTGACGATGGCGCTGCTGGCCATGCGCGACAGCCTGTGCGGCGTCATCGGTGAAGTGCGCAGCAACGCCGGCGAGGTGGCGCAAGCCTCGCAGGAGCTGGCCTCCGGCAACCGCGACCTGTCGCAGCGCACCGAGCAGCAAGCCTCGGCGCTCGAAGAAACCGCCAGTTCCATGGAGGAACTGACCGCTACCGTGCGCAGCAATGCCGACCAGGCCGGCGACGCCAGCAGCCTGGCGCAGCGCGCCTGTTCGGTGGCCATCTCGGGTGGCACCGCGGTCGATCAGGTCGTCAGCACCATGGGCGCCATCGAGGCCAGCAGCCGGCGCATCGCCGAGATCATCTCGGTCATCGATGGCATCGCCTTCCAGACCAATATCCTGGCGCTGAACGCGGCGGTGGAGGCGGCGCGGGCGGGCGAGCAGGGGCGCGGCTTTGCCGTCGTCGCGTCGGAAGTGCGCGCGCTGGCCGGCCGCTCGGCGGAGGCCGCCAAGCAGATCAAGGAGCTCATCTCCACCAGCGTCGGCCAGGTCGAGAACGGTGCCCGCCTCGTGCAAGGTGCGGGCACGACGATGCGCGAGACGGTCGACGCCATCCAGTCGCTGGCGGCGCTGGTGACCAGCATCAGCCGCGCCTCCAGCGAGCAGAGCACGGGCATCGGCCAGATCAGCGAGGCCGTCTCGCACATGGACCAGCTCACGCAGCAGAACGCCGCGCTGGTGGAGGAAACCGCCGCAGCCGGCATGAGCCTGCAGCAACAGGCCGAGCAGCTGTCAGGCCTGGTCAACACCTTCCGCATGCCGACGGCCCAGCGGTGAGGGCGGGCCTCAGCCGGGGTTGACCCGCCAGGCCGCAGCGCCCAGCAGCACCACCTGCAGCTGCTGCACGAAGTTGTCCATCATCTCGGCCTCCAGCAGCGGCTGCTGGGGCGGCAGGTCGAGCATCTCGGGCGCCGCCGCCAGCATGGTGTTGACGATCAGTCCGCACACCATCTGCAGCGTGGCCGTGGGCATGTCGGGATAGGCGCCGATGGCGCGGAAGTCCTGCGCCATCTCGTTGGTGAAGTGACGCACCTCGTTGCGGATGGCCAGGCGCAGGATGCGGCTGCCGCCACCGCGCTCGCTGCTGATGAACAGGAACAGCAGCCGGTGCTGCTGCACATAGCTGCAGTAGACCTCGACCGACACCCGCACGCGGTCGGCCGGTGCCGCACCGCCCTGGCGCGCCTCGCGCAGCAGGCGGCGCAGGCTGATGCCCACCTCCTCCACCAGCGCCAGGCCCAGCTCGTCGGTGTTGCGGAAGTGCCGGTAGAACCCGTTGGGCACCATGCCCGCCTCGCGGGCGATCTCGCGGATGCCCAGGCTGGTGAAGCTGCGGCCCTCGCCCATCAGTGCCAGCGCGGCCTGGGTGAGGCTGGCGCGGGTCAGGTCCTTGCGCTCGGCACGGGACAGCTTGTCGGCGGCGGTGTCGGTCATGGCGGTCAGTTTGTGAACACTCGTATCGTAGCTGCATCGTGCTTTCCTGCCTATTTCAGCCGGAGAAGCACGCGCTCCGGCGTGAGCGGCTTGTTTGTTTGTGTACGAACGTACACAATACATTCATCGACACCGAAAGACCGCATGTCCCACGCTGACCTCCCCACCCGCGCCGAAAGGCTCGCCCGGCCGCTGCGCGCTGCGCTGCAGCACCCCTGGGTGGCGGCCATCGTGCGCGAGAGCGCGGTGGAGGACAGCCTGCAGGCCCTGCACCCGCTGCTGTCGCTGCATCAGGTGAAGGCGCGGGTCGTGAAGTGCATCGCCGAGACGGCCGACACCCGCACGCTGGTGCTGCGCCCCAACGCGATGTGGCGCGGCGCCCGCGCCGGGCAGTTCGTCGGCCTGACGGTCGAGATCAATGGCCGGCGTCACGAGCGCATGTACTCGCTGACCTCGCGCCCGGGCTCACGCCTGTTGGCAATCACGGTCAAGCGCCAGGGCCTGGTGTCCACGCATCTGCACGAGCAGGTGCGCGTGGGTGACGTTCTGACCCTCGGCCCTGCGATGGGCGGGTTCGTGCTGCCGGCCGTGTTGCCGGACAAGATCCTGCTGCTCAGCGCCGGCAGCGGCATCACGCCGGTGATGGCCCTGCTGCGCGAGCTGCAGGCGCGTGGCCAGACCCGCCGCGTGGTCTTCGTGCACGGCTGCCGCAGCCCGGCCGAACAGATCTTTGCCGCCGAGCTGGCGGCGATGCCCGGGCTGCGCTTGATTCAG
This sequence comes from Pelomonas sp. Root1217, assembly GCF_001425705.1. Classification (GTDB taxonomy): domain Bacteria; phylum Pseudomonadota; class Gammaproteobacteria; order Burkholderiales; family Burkholderiaceae_C; genus Pelomonas. The sequence continues at coordinate 113,083 of NZ_LMDC01000012.1, forward strand.
CATTTCAGCGCCAGCGCCGGCCATCTGACGCCGGCCGCTTTGCAGGCGCAGGTGCCCGACTTCGCCGAACGCGCCACCTGGGTCTGCGGCCCGGCCGGGCTGATGGACGCCATGCATGCGCACTGGCAGGCCACCGGCATCACCGCGCCGCTGCACAGCGAGCGCTTTGCCGCCGCCCCGCTGGCCGCTGAGCCTCTGACCGCGCCCGTTCACATCACGCTGCTGCGCAGCGCCACCAGCTTCGCGTCGCTGGGCGCCGCCCCGCTGCTGAACCAGGCCGAGGCCGCGGGCCTGGCGCCCAAGCACGGCTGCCGCATCGGCATCTGCCGCTCCTGCCAATGCGTCAAGCGCAGCGGCACGGTGCAGCACCTGCACACGGGCGAGCTGTCCAGCGCGCCCAACGAATTGATCCGGCTGTGCGTCAGCGCCGCCCGCTCCGACCTCGAACTGGACCTTTGATCATGCATACCCTGACCCGCCCCCAGGTGGACGAGTTCCAAGCCGAACTCGACGCCATCCGTGCCCGCGTCATGAACTCGCTCGGCCAGGCCGATGTCGACCACATCCGCAAGATGATTGCGCTGTGCCGCGCCAGCGAAGTGGGCGGCCGCGCGCTGCTGCACTTCGGTGTCGGCCCCTTGAGCTGGATCGCCGGCGTGCTGGCGCTGGCCCACGCCAAGATCCTCGACAACATGGAGATCGGCCACAACGTCATGCACGGCCAGTACGACTGGACCGGCGACCCGGCGCTGAACTCCCAGACCTTCGAGTGGGACATCGCCTGCGACGGCGAGGCCTGGCGCCACTCCCACAACGTCACCCACCACACCTACACCAACATCCTTGGCAAGGACCGCGACCTGGGCTACTCGCTGCTGCGCATGACGCCCGAGCAGAAGTGGAAGCCGCGCCACTGGCTGCAGCCGCTGGCCAATCTGATGCTGGCCCTGGGCTTCCAGTACGGCGTCGGCTCGCACGACCTGGAACTGGGCCGCTACAAGCATGGCGCCATCCCCAAGCCAGTGTTCAAGGAGCGCCTGAACCGCTTCCTCGGCAAGGTGGGCAAGCAGTGGTTCAAGGACTACCTGCTGTTCCCGGCGCTGGCGCTGTGGAGCGCGCCGCGCGTGCTGGCCGGCAACTTCGCGGCCAACTTGATCCGCAACCTGTGGACCTATGTGGTGATCTTCTGCGGCCACTTCACCGAGCATGTGGCCATCTACCGTCAGGAAGACTGCCTGAACGAGAGCCGCGGCGACTGGTATGTGCGTCAGCTGGCCGGCTCCAGCAATCTCACCGGCGGGCGCTGGTTCCACATCCTCACCGGCCACCTGAGCCACCAGATCGAACACCACCTCTTCCCCGACATGCCCGCGCACCGCTACGTCGAGATCGCGCCGCAGGTGCAGGCGCTGTGCCGCAAATACGGCCTTCGCTACAACACCGGCAGCCTGTTCAGGCAGTACCTCGCCGTGATGAAGCGCATCCTCGTCAACACCCTGCCGCCGAAGGTTGCCGTGGCCTGAGCAGATTCAGGCAGGATGCGGGTCCGACCTACAGACCCGCACCGCCATCATGGGCAACCGACTCTCACAGATCGCCACGCGCACCGGCGACGACGGCACCACCGGGCTGTCCGACGGCAGCCGCGTGCCCAAGACCCATCTGCGCGTGCAGGCCATGGGCGACGTCGACGAGCTGAACTCCAACCTCGGCTTGCTGCTGGCCGAACCCCTGCCCGACGACGTTCGCGACCTCCTCATCACCATCCAGCACGAGCTGTTCAACCTCGGCGGCGAGCTGTCCTGGCCCGGTGGAGAACTGCTGAAGGACGCGGCCGTGCTGCGTCTGGACGAGGCGCTGGAGCACTACAACGAACACCTGCCGCGGCTGAAGGAATTCATCCTGCCGGCCGGCACGCGCAGCGCGGCGATTGCCCACGTCTGCCGCACCATTGCGCGCCGGTCCGAACGCGTCGTCATCTCGCTGGCCGCCACTGAACAGATCCGCGCCGCGCCGCGCCAGTACCTGAACCGCCTGTCTGACCTGCTCTTCGTGCTGGCCCGCGTGCTGAACCGCGCCAACCTGGACGGGCTGGGCGGAGATGATGTCTATTGGCAGAGCGAGCGCATGAAGCGCTTGGACGCCGCCGACAACTGAACCGAAGGAGGCCCTATGCACATCACCGGTCAATGCCATTGCGGCGCCATCCGTTTCACGGCGGACGCTGATCCCGCCAAGGTCTTTGCCTGCCACTGCGCCGACTGCCAGGTCATTTCCGGCGGCCCGTTCCGGGCCGTGGTTGCCATTCCCGCCGATCAGGTCGAGCTGCAGGGCTCGCCCAAGCAATACGTGAAGGTGGCCGCCAGCGGCAACCGGCGTGTGCAGGCCTTCTGCGGTGATTGCGGCACGCAGCTGTTTGCCACGGAAGCCGATGTGCCCAAGACCCTGAACATCCGCCTGGGCTGCGTGAACGAACGCGCGCAACTGAAGCCCACGGTGCAGGTCTGGCAAGACTCGGCCATGCCCTGGCTGCCCGAGCTGGCGGGCGTTCCCGCTCACTCGCGCGGGCGCGACAGTCCACTCGTCTAGCGCTTACGCCGGCCCCAGACCTTGTACGCCAGCCAAGCCCAGCGCAGGCCGCGCCAGAGCTTGCCGCGGCGGTCGGGCCCCGCACCGGCAAAGAAGGCCGCGCCGCTGCCGGCTGCCGCCAGCACGATGGGGTTGGACAGCAGGTCGCGCCAGGACAGGATGCGCCGCACCCAGGTGTCGGCACGCTGGCCGACATCGTCCACGGACAACGCAGCCTGGCCGCGCATCAGCTCGGAGGCGAGCAGCAGATTCGCCTTGCGCTCGCTGCGCTGAGCCGGGTCGGCCGGGATCCTGGGGATCATGACCCTGGCCGGCGCCGCAGTGCGTCGGCGTCTGCGCGCAGCTCACCGATGCTGGACTGGAACAGGCTGGCCGGCTGGTCGATCAGGCCTTTCACCTTGAGCACGGCGACGACAGCCGCCGCGATGAGTACCACGGTGCCGCCGCCCAGGGCCAGCAGGCGATAGCTGTCCCACAGCGCCACGGTGACGAGCACCAGCAGCATCAGCAGACCAAAGCCCGCCAGCAGCGCGGCCAGCACGGCCCACAACAGCAGGCTGGCGATGCGCTCCTTCTCCTCCTGGGCCTCGATGGCAAACAGCTCGAGCCGGATGCGGCCCAGCGTCAGCAGCGAGACCCCGAACCGCCGCAGCGGCGCGGAGACGGGTTCCTTGGCGTCGCTCAAGTGGCCGTGCTCAACGACGACCGATCAATACACCCAAGGCCAGGCCGACCGCCGCGGCGGCACCGATGGCCTGCCAGGGGTTGGCATGCACATAGTCGTCGGTGGCGACGGCGGCGTCCTTGGCGCGCTGGATGGCTTCATGCTGGGCATCCAGCATCTTCTCCTTGGCGCCGGAGAGGCGGTCCTGGATGCGGGCGCGCAAGGCCTTGACCTCGCCGTCGGCCTTGTTGGTCGTGGCCGTCATCAGCGCGTCGATGTCTTCCATCACAGCACGGAAATCGGATGCCAGCTTTTCCTTGGCCTGGGTGGTGTCGCTCATGGCATGTCCTTGGTGGGGGGTCGAGACGGTTCGAGCCTAACGCGATTGGTCGCGGACTGAAATGACCCAACTCAAATGACGCGCGGTTGTCCTACAAGACAGCGACAGCCTGCCTCAGCCGCGCCGCATAGGCCTCGCGCAGCGCCCCCGGCGCGACCACTTCGACCTGCCCCGCGTGGCGCAGCAAGTCCATCAGCAACTCGGTGTCATCCACATAGGGCAGGCGCAGCCGCCAGCGGCCGTCGGGCAGGAATTCGCTCTGCTGGGCCGGGTGCCATTCCTCGCGCGACACCCAGGCCGCCGTGCCGGCGCTGAAGACCAGTTCGGCCTCACGCGGCGTGCCACCGGCGAAGATGCCATAACCCTGGTCGAGTTCGGCTTCCAGCTCGGCCAGGGGCACAGGCCGGGCGTCGGCGTCGAGCAGCGTCGCCGCTTCGATGCCGTCCAGCGCAAAGCGGCGATAGGCGTCGCTGGCATGGCACCAAGCGTCCAGGTACCAGGCATGGCGGTGATGCACGAGACGCTGCGGCGAGACCTCGCGTTCGCTGCCTGCCCCATCGCGCTTCTTGCGATAGCGGATGGCCAGGCGCTTGCGCTTGACGACGGCACTGCCCACGGTCTCGAAGCTGTCGCTGGCCATGCGCCGGCGTGCCGTGCCGATCAGCCTGACGCGCCGCCGCAATTCATCGGCCTCGGCCGCGTCCACGCCCAGCATGCCGGTGATCTTGTCGAACATCGGCTGCAGGTGCCGGCCGACGACGCCTTGCTCGTCCAGGCCGGCCAGCATCTGCTGCATGGTCAAGAGGGCGTGCAGCTCGGCCTCGTTGAACCAGACGCCCGGCAGCTCGTGCTTGCCGCCACGCCACTGCTGGCCGAAACGGTAGCCGTTCTCGCCGGCGTCGTACTCGATGGGCGCGTCCAGCCGCTCGCGCAGGTAGGCGAGGTCGCGCTTGAGCGTGGCGGGCGACACCTCCAGCGCCTCGATCAGCTCGGCGAATGACACGCAGCCACGGGAGCGGATCAGCTGCTCGATCTTGTAGAAGCGTTCGGTGCGATCCATGCCGGCTCAGTCCTGAAAATATTTACAGTAGTTTTCCAGGTGGATCATCTCATGAGCTACCTCGCTCACAAACTGCTTGCAAGGCCCGCGATTCAAGGCGTGCCCCTCTCAACAGGAGCCTGACATGCAAGCCGTCCTCAGCACCCAGATCGCCACCCCCCTCAAGAGCAATGCGCTTGTCCAGTTCGATCTGGACATGGACGACGCTCCCGCCTCCGCACGTGAATTCAGTGCCCACGAGCGCACCGGCCTGGCCCTGGGCCGCGACTACGCCCTGCATGGCATCACGCCCCCCATCGCCCATCTCTACCCACAGTCGCCACTGCAGCGCGGCTGGCTGGCCTCGCGTGGCCGCCCGGTGCGCACGCCAGCCAGCCCCCACGTCGAGCGCTGGCTGGCCCTGCGCACCCACGCCTGGGCGCGCGGCCGCAGCTTCGAGGACATCCAGCTCACGCCCCATCACCTCGCCCAGCTGGAAACCCAGCACTGCCCCATCAGCCGCGAGCTGCTGGACGGCGAGAGCACCAGCATCGACCGTGTCCGCGACGACGCCGGCTATGCGGCCGGCAACCTGGCCATCATGAGCCGCCGCGCCAACCGGGCCAAGGGACATCGTGGCTACGCTGCGCTGGCCGACATGGCCACCAGCTGCGCCGCCGGCCCGATCACGCGCATTGGCGGCCTGGCCGAGGCTGAGTGGCAGCGCCTGGCCGTGCTGGCCAGCTTTGTCACGCCGCTGAGCCATGCTGAAGCCGCGCTGATTCCGCTGCACGTGCTGCCCCCCAACCGCTTGCGCCTGTTCAACCCCATCCAGGCTCTGCAGGCACTGGTCACGCGCCAGCTCGCCACGCCCGGCTGGAGCGCCCGCCTGAGCCGCCTCGAGGCGCTGCTGCCAACCGACACGCTGCGTACCGACTTCAACCGCTTCCTGCTCGCACTGGCCCCCCGGGTGCTGGCGGCTGCCGAGCTGCAGGAGTCGCATCAGATCCGCTGGGCGCTGGAAGATGCCTGGAGCCTGCCCCTGGTGCAAAAGCGCTGGGCCCGCTTCGCGCTGCAGCTGACGGCCGAGCAGGCGGAGAACCTCGTCGAACGGGCGGCCGCCAAGAAGCTCAGCCCCGTGCACATCCAGCGCCATGACGATGCTACCGACGGCTGGGCGCTCGCCACGGCCGGCTACGCGGCCTGAACGATCCCGCAGCCCGGGGGTGGGCTGTCATGGGCGGGTCACGGCCGGCAGACAGAGTCAGCTGACTCCGTCACCCTCTGAGATCCACTATGACAAAGACCCTTATCGCGCTGGCTGCGGCCGCCCTCACCCTGCCCTCGCATGCCGCGTTGACCGCGGCCGGTGACCTGACGTTCACCTCCTTCAATGCCGACGAAGACGGCTTCGCGATGGTGGCCCTGGCCTCCATCGCGCCCAACACCAAGGTCTGGTTCACCGACAACGAGTGGACCGGTTCGGCCTTCAACACCGGTGAGAGCTACTCGTCCTGGCTGTCCGGCGCGGGCACCATCGCCGCCGGCACCGTGATTCGCTTCAGCAAGGTCGACAGCGCCACGCTGCTGGCTGCGTCCATCGGCACGTTCAGCCGCGCAACGGTCTCCGGCAGCAGCAACTGGGGCATCAGCACCTCGGAAGACACCGTCTACGCCTACCTGGGCACCACCGCCACGGCCCCGACGCTGTTCCTGAGCGCCGTCACCACCGGTACCTACGGCACCGCTTCGGCTGGCTTCCTGACCGGCACCGGCCTGACTGCCATCAATGGCGCCATCACGCTGAGCAACGGCTCCGACTACGCTGAATACAGCGGCGTCCGCACGGGCCAGGCGACGTTTGCCGGCTACAAAGGCCTGGTCAGCAACGCTGCCAACTGGAACGACCTCGGCACGAACGCCGTCGCCGCCAATCTGGTCCCGAACACGACCGCTTTCACGGTCAGCGCCGTGCCGGAACCCCAGACCTATGCGCTGATGCTGTCAGGCCTGCTGGCCGTCGGCTTCATCGCACGCCGTCGTCGCGGCTGATCCACGCCCGATAGCGACAAAGCGCCCTGCGGGGCGCTTTTCTCCTGGTGCGAGCGAAAGGCTTAGACGAGCGAGCGATGCAGACGGATCTCTTCGACACGTGCACCACCGACTTCCGTCGTGCGGGCGCTGCCGAGTTCGCGCTTGAAGCCGGCCAGCTCAAAGAAGCGCAGCGCGCGCTCGTTGCGCAGATAGCACCACAGCGTGGCCTTGGTGCAGCCTTCTTCCTGCAGGCCGTCGCGTGTGGCATCCCACAGGGCCAGGCCGACGCCCTTGTCCCAGTGCACCGGGTCGGCGAACATGGCCCACACCTCACCGGTCGTGGCGGGCGTGCCCTTGTCGCGCGAACGGTCGAAGCCGGCGAAACCCATGATCTTGTTGTCCAGATGGGCAACGATGACCTGCGGCTCGCAGAGGTCGATGGCCTCACGCCAGAAGGCTTGGCGCTTTTGCACCGACATCGCATCCAGCGCGGCGGCGGGCAGGAGGGCCTTGTAGGCGTCCTGGCTGGCAGCGACATGGATCTCGGCGATGGCCTTGGCATCGCGCAGGGTGGCGGGGCGAACCTGGATCACGGACATGGAACTCTTGAGCAATGGCACGGGGCGAAAGGGCGCGATTGTCCTAGCCCGAATGCATGCTGCAGGGTCTTGACAGAGTTTTTTTAATGCGCTCGAGCCGGCAGGCAATGGGCTCGCCTGGCCTTCACATGGTCGACGAGGCCACGCCGCAGCCAGCGCAAGGGAGTGCGCTGCAGCTGCAGCATCAACGCATGGTCGACAGCCGCGTCGCCCAGGTCCAACGAAAAGCGGCGCGCAACTTCGTCTTGCACCTTCAGTAACAACTCCGCCGTCACGCGCGCGTCGGCCAAGGCTCGGTGGGCGCGTCCATCAAAGCGGATGCCGTGGAACTGCGTGATCGCACCCAGGCCATGGCTCTTGGCCTCGGGCCAGAGCCGGCGCGACAGGAGCACGGTGCAAGCGAACTCATGGGCCGGGTCGCGCGCCACACCGGCGCGCTCCATCTCGGCCTGCCAGAAGCCACGATCGAAGGAAGCGTTATGCGCGACGAGCGGGCAGCCCCGGGTGAAGCGGGCCAGCTCGTGCATGACCGTGGCCGAGTCCGGTGCGTCGGCCAGCATCTCGTTGCTGATGCCGGTCAGGGACTGAATAAAGGGCGGCACCCAGGCGCCGCTGTTCATCAGGCTGCTCCAGGCGTCGACGACCGCGCCGCCACGCACGAGCACGGCAGCGATCTCGGTGGCGCGCCCGCCACTGGTGGGCCCGAGGCCAGTCGTTTCGAAGTCCACGACAGCGATGGTTTCAGTCATCTTCGTCAAGACTTCTTCGGTGGATGCTTGATGGCGTTCATGGCCAGCTTGCGCTCGAGGGCGGCTTCCAGGTCCACGCCGCCATGGTCGGCGATCTGCACGAGGTACAGCAGCACGTCGGACAGCTCCTCGCCGAGATGGCAGCGTTGGTCGTCACTCAGGCTCAGGGATTGCTCGGGAGTCAACCACTGGAAGATCTCCAGCAGCTCGGCGGCCTCCACCGTCATGGCCATCGCGAGGTTCTTGGGCGTCTGGTAGGGCTGCCAGTCGCGGTCGCTGGCGAACTGGCGCAAGCGCTGCTGCAGGGTCGAAATGTCCATCAGGGGAGCGAGTGTGAGGGTTGGGGCGTCGCCGAAAGTGTCCCGTGTATTCCTAAACGGTATTCAAGATTTCAAAGGTAGTGGTCGTAGTAGTGGGCGGCCTGCGCTGTGGACAAGGGTAAAAAGTCCTTGGGCCACAAGCGCTTGGCAGCCGCACAAGCCTGTGCGCCGCAGCCTGATGGATTGGCTCGCGATTGGGAACAACTTCGCTGAAGGCCGTTGGCCTGTGGATATCTGCCCAGTTGTGCCAGATCCATCCACAGACTTGCCCAAGGCGCCCGGCCCCCGTGGATGGAGGGGCTGGCCCAGGCCTTCCTCAAGCCGTCGGCGTTGTTTCTTTACGCGGAATGAGGGGAAAAACGAACGACCGTTCTAAAAAGCTGCGGCTAGAGTTGCGCTCCCGAATTGAATGCACTGCGATGTTGCGGTGTCGCCCAGGAGACAACAAATGAAACCCTTCCTCACCCGGATCGCCGCCGCCTCGGTGGCGCTGTTGGGCAGCCTGCTGGTGGCCGGCTGCGGAGGCGGTGGCGCCTCGGCGGACACGACGCCCAAGGTCTCCTTCGCTTCGGTCAAGGTCTTCGGCGATAGCATCCAGGACAGCGGCACCTTCGGCTACAAGTTCACCGTCCAGAGCCCCGACAACCTGATCTATGTCGAACGCGTCGCGGCCAATTACGGCCAGACGCTGTGCAACTTCTTCGTCTTCACCGGCACCACCTTCGCCGCGAACACGGCCAAGACGGGCTGCACCAACTTCTCCATCGGCGGCGGCCGCATCACCTACACCGGTGCCGGCGGCGCGGCCAACCCGCTCAACGTGGGCACGCAGATGGCCACCTATGCGGCGGCCGGCAGCTACACGGCCAGCGACCTGGTCATCATCGACGGCGGCGGCAATGACGCGGCCGATCTCGTCGGCGCCTACCTGAGCATCCCCAAGGACGCCGCCAAGAGCTACTCGGCCCTGCTCGGCACGCTCCTGACGCCGACCCAGATCGGTGCCGCGTTGCAAGGCGGTGCCACGACGACGGCCCAGATCGGCGCCACCTACATGACGGCCCTGGCCGACAAGTTCGCCGCCCAGATCAAGGCCAGCGTGCTCGACAAGGGCGCCACCCACGTCGTGCTCATGAACATGCCCGACGTGAGCTACACGCCGCGCTTTCAGATGGTGCTTGACAGCATCGCCGCAGCCAGCGGTGGCGGCACGGCTGGCGCCACGGCGCGCGCCCAGTCGCAGGCCGTGTTCCAGGGCTGGATGACGGCTTTCAATACCCAGCTGGCCGCCAAGTTCGCCGGTAACGACAACGTCATCGTCATCGACTTCTTCAAGGCCTTCCAGGACCAGGTGGCCACGCCGGCCCAGTTCGGCCTGAGCAACGTCAAGACGCCGGCCTGCCCCGTCGTCGGCGTTGGCGGTGATGGCCTGCCGACCTACAACTTCCCGGCCTGCACGGCCGCGGCCCTGTCCGCCGCGCCGCCCGCCGGTGTCAGCGGCGGTGCCGACTGGTGGAAGAGCTACGCCTTCTCCGACAGCTTCCACCCCACGCCCTATGGCCATCAGTTGACCCAGCAGCTGATCGGCAAGGCCCTGGCCACCAAGGGTTGGCTGTAAAGCGCGGCTCAACAGACTCGGAGACAACCCATGAAAACCAAGTTCCTCCTCGGCGCCGCAGCCATCGTCCTGGTCAGCGGCAGTGCCTTCGCGCAGTCGGCGGGCAGCATCGTCGTCTACGGCGGCGCCGCCCAGATCGACCCCCATGTCGACAGCGGTGATCTGACCGCGCCCAGCCTTGTCGGCACCAAGGTCGACGTCAAGAAGGCCAGCTCCTTCGTCGGCGGCGTGACCTACTACTGGACCGACAACATCAGCATCGACCTGCCGATCGCGCTGCCGTTCAAGCACGATGTCGTCGGCGCCGGCGCCATCGAAGGCGTGGGCAAGCTAGGCACGGTCAAGTCGCTGCCAATGACGCTGCTGGCCCAGTACCGCTTCGGCGATGCCAACAGCAGCTTCCGTCCCTTCGTGGGCGCAGGCGTCACCTATGGCTACTTCTTCAAGCCGCGCGCCACGGCCGTGCTGTCCGGCATCACCGGCGGCACGCCGAGCAACCCGACCACCCTGTCCATGAAGAGCCGCTTCGGCACGACCATGGAAGTCGGTGGCGCTTTCAACATCACCAAGGACTGGTCCGCCAGCCTGTCGGTCACCAAGACCTTCATCAAGACGACGGGTAGCCTGTCCACGGGCCAGACCATCGAGACGACGCTGGACCCGGTGTCCGTCAAGTTCGGCATCGGTTATCGCTTCTGATCCGGTTCAATCCGGTCATCCAAAGGGAGCCTGCAGGCTCCCTTTGTCGTTATGGGCGTGTCAGGTTTGTCGGTCATGGTCGACTCATGCCCCATGAAGCTGACTGCCTTGCTCCTGGCCATGGCCACGCCGCTCGCCGGCGCCCAAAGCTGCCCTGCCACAACCATGCAAAGCGGCGCGACGGTGCCACGCGTCGTCGAGCTCTACACGTCGGAAGGATGTTCCTCCTGCCCGCCGGCCGATCGCTGGCTGAGTTCGCTGAAAAGCCAGCCCGGCGTCATCGCCGCGGCCTTTCATGTGGACTACTGGAATGGCTTGGGCTGGCCGGACCGCTTTTCCAGCCCGGCCTTCACCGAGCGACAGAAGCAGGGCGTGGGCGTCAATGGCTCGCGCTATGCCTACACCCCGCAGATCGTTGTCAACGGTCGGGACTGGCGCAGCGCCTCTTTGCCGGCGGCGAGCACTGAGCCGGCTCGCGTACGGCTGGTCTGGAGCCGCAGTGCCAGCGGTGAATTGAAGCTCAGTGCCGAGGCCTTGCCTGGCGCGCCTGCGCACATCCAGCTCTGGTGGGCACGCGTCGAGGACGGCCATCAGAGCCGCGTGCGCGCCGGCGAGAACCGAGGCGAGACGCTCAACCATGACAGCGTCGTGCGGGAATACGGGAAGCTGCCAGTCTGGGCCGGCCAGGACCGGGCGCAGTGGACCGTGCCGGTGAAGGCCGCTGAACCAGGCCACGCCAGCCGCTGGCTCGCGGTAGCCGTGGATGTGCGCGATGGCCGCACCCTGCAGGCAGTCGAGATCGGTTGCTGAAAACGGGAAGTCCTCCGACACGGAGCAACCCCGCGGGCGATCAGACTTGGCCATCCCCGCTGAATGCCGCTAGGCCATGCGAATCCAACCCCTTGTCATGCTGGCTGCCGGCGTGGCCGTGCTGAGCGCTTGCGGCAGGTCGGTCGACAGCCCCGCCGAGGCACCGGCATCGGCCGCTTCGACGGCCGTGGTCTCCAGCCCCTGGGTCGGCCGATGGCAAGGGCCGGAAGGCACCTATCTGGAGATTACCGGCGGCCCCGGAACCTACAGCGTCACGGTGCAGAACCTGGATGGCCCACGCAGCTTCAACGCCAAGGCGGGCACGGACACGCTGGTTTTTGAACGCGACGGCGTGCTCGAAACCATCCACGCCGGCAGCGGCCCCGAGACGGGCATGAAGTGGCTGGCCGACAAGCGCGATTGCCTGATCGTCAAGACCGGCGAAGGCTATTGCCGCGACTGATCAGGCGATTCCGACGACCTTGTGCATCTGCACCGACAGCCGCCACTGCGGGTGTTCCATGCAGTACCTCACCGCCGCCTTGGTGTGCTCGCGCTGCAGCACCGAATCCATGGGCTGCAGGAAGAAGTTCTGGAAGGCCAGATTCGCAAACCGTTCCGGCTGCGCCAGCGGCTGCGGATAAACCAGTTTCAGCTCATGGCCCGACGTCAGCACCAGCGGCGCATCGGCCTTGGGGCTGACGCAGATCCAGTCCAGCCCCGGCGGCGCAGGCTGGGTGCCGTTGGTCTCGACGGCCACCTCGAAGCCGCGCGCATGCAGGGCGTCGATCAGCGGCGTGTCCAGTTGCAGCAGCGGCTCGCCGCCGGTGCAGACGACGTACGGACGACCACCACCGGGCCATGCTTTGGCAACTGCATCGGCCAGCGCATCGGCAGTCACGAATTTGCCACCGCCCTCGCCATCCGTGCCGACGAAATCCGTGTCGCAGAAGGTGCAGACTGCCGTCGCGCGGTCCTGCTCGCGGCCAGTCCAGAGATTGCAGCCGGCAAAGCGGCAGAACACGGCTGCACGGCCGGCCTGGGCGCCCTCGCCCTGCAGTGTGTAGAACAGCTCTTTGACGGAATACGTCATACCGGGATCAATTCTTCAGAGTCAGCCCGGCTGACGATGGCGCCCGAGCCGCGCGTCTCGTACAGGTCCACGCGGTCGATCTGCGGCAGCACAGTGCCGCCCTCGCGCAGCACCCATGCGGCAATCGAAGCCGCGTCGCCATCGGGCAGGCCGGCAATCTCGAACAAGGGATGGTGGTCCAGCCCTTTGAAGATGGGATTGAAGAGCGACTTCACATCGCCAAAGTCCACCGTCCAGCCCATGACCTGGTCCAGCGGCGCGGCCAGATGCAGGCGCAGCGTGAAGGTGTGGCCATGGATGCCGGCCAGCGGATGGCCGTCGGGCGCGTGCTTCATGCGAACGGCGCTGTCCAGCGTCATCTCCTTCCAGATGCGGTAGCTCTGGCCATTGAAGTTGGCGCCGCTGGAGCCGGTCTCGTAGACGGTCACCCAGCTCAGCTCGGGCAGTTCGGGCTTCAGCCTGTCCCACAGCCAGGCCGAGATGTTCTCGCTGGTCGGGTTCTGCAGCCCCGCGATGTCGTTCAGACAGCGGTAGTTCAGCTCGAAGTGCAGTGGCGCCCAGACTTCGTCGAGGTGGTCGTAGTCAATGGACAGGTCGCGCTCGCCGAGGTCCGCATTCGCATGCAGGATGACCTCGAAGCCATGGCCGTGCATGCGGCCGCACTGGTGGCCCGTCGGTACGTTCGGCAGCTGGTGGGCAGCCTGGAAGCGGTAGCGCCGCCACACATGAGCGTGCCCTGCGCCGTCCAGGTCCACGCCGCTGTGTTGGGTGCTTTGCACGCCCACCTGCACGATGCCTGGCACGTCCAGCCGCCCGCGCACCCAGCGCGCAAGGTTCTCGTCGGTGGGTTCGGCCAGGTGGTCGTTCAGCAGGGCATGATCCAGCGGCGCCACGGTCTGCGTCATGCGTGCACGCAGCGCCTCGACCTCACCACCCTGGAACGCCGCCCAGCCAGCGGGCAGAGCCGTGCGGACGGTGGCGAAATAGCTGTGGCCATGCAGGCCGTGGCTGCGGTGCGAGGCGGGCAGGGCGGGAATGCGGCAGGCCGACTCGAAGCCGGCCGAGGCACAGTGCAACACGGAAACTGACATGCCCCGATTGTCGCGCGGGGCTCTTCGACCCCGCTTGACTTGAAGTGGGCTTGAGCTTTTAGTCTGCACCGCCATGAATCTCGCTGACCCCATCGACGCGGCCACCGTCGCGTCCGACAAACTCTTTGCCCCTGGCCGCAGCGCCGCCTGCATCGGCGCCATCGCGCTGATCTCCATGCTGGCCTTCGAGTCCATTGCCGTCGCCACCGCGATGCCGGCCGTGGCCGAGGCGCTGCAGGGCCTGCCCTATTACGCGCTGGCCTTCGGCGCAACGCTGGCCACCTCGGTGCTGGGCATGACGGCGGCCGGCCAGCTCTGCGACAAGCGCGGCCCCTATCGCGCCGCGCTGGCAGGCCTCGCCGCCTTCCTGGTCGGCCTGCTGCTGGCGGGTCTTGCGCCGTCCATGCCGGTGCTGGTGCTTGGCCGCGCGCTGCAGGGCCTGGGCAGCGGCGTGCTGGGCGTGACGCTGTATGTCGGCGTCGGTCAGGTCGTGCCGCAGCAACTGCACCCCAAGATGTTTGCGATGTTCGCGGGTGCCTGGGTCGTGCCCGGCCTGGTCGGGCCGGCGCTGGCGTCCTTCCTCGTGCAGTTCATCGGCTGGCGCTCCGTCTTCCTGGTCGTCGCGGCAGCCGTGCCGGTGGCGGCGTTGATGATCCTGCCGGCTCTCAAGCGCGTGGGCTCAGGCACCGGCGATGAGCTGCGCTGGGGCGCGATGCGCTGGGCCCTGCTGGCCAGTGCCGGCGCACTGACGTTGCACAGCGCCAGCCAGCAGTCCGGCGCCCGCTCGGCCCTGCTGTTCGCGGCCGGCCTGGTGGCCGCCGGCATCGCCGCCCGGCTGCTGCTGCCCGCCGGCACGCTGCGGGCGGCGCGCGGCCTGCCGACGGTCATCCTGCTGCGCGGCCTCATCGCCGCGACCTTTGCCAGCGCCGAGGCCTTTCTGCCGTTGATGCTGACGCAGCACTTCGGCTGGAGCCTGACCCAGGCCGGCGTCGCATTGAGCGCCGGTGCCGTGACCTGGAGCATTGGCAGCGCCTTGCAAGCGCGCGTGCAGCAGCCCGAGGCGCGGCGCCTGTTGCTGCCGGGTGGCTTCACGCTGACGGCGCTGGCGCTGACCCTCGTCATCGCGCCGCTGCTGTTCGCCCTGCCCTCCGCGCTGGTCTTTGCGGGCTGGACACTCGTCGGCCTGGGCATCGGCCTGTCCTTCCCCATCCTGTCGGTGCTGCTGCTCAAGCTGTCGCCGCCGGAGCAGCAGGGCAGCAATACCTCATCGCTGCAACTCTGTGATGCGCTCACCAGCAGTGCCGCGCTGGCCCTGGCCGGTCTGCTGTTCGACCCCGTCACGCGCCAGGTATTGCCGGTGCTGCTGCTGGCGCTGGGGCTGGTCACGGCGGCGGCCTTGATCAGCCCGCGAGCCCAAGCCACCTCGGCCTGAGCAGGGCCTTTCTGCGCGTTGGTGCGCTTCAGGCGCTCGGTGGCGCCCGCAGGTCGCTGACGCGGCGGCCACGCTTGCTGGCGGCGCTGCGCAGGTGCACCAGCGACTCCACGCGCTTGAGCAGCTCGCGGTCGTTCCAGGGCTTCTTGAAGATGCCGTAGACACCCTCGATCTGGCCGACGCGGCCGTGCAGCTCGTCGTGGCCGGTGATGGCGATGACGGGCAGGTCTTCGGTATTCAGGCTGCCATGCACATCGGCGATCAGCTCGAAACCGTCCTTGTTGGGCATCTCGAGGTCGGTGATCAGCACGGCGATCTCGGGCTTTTCGTCCAACTGGGCCATGGCCTCGTTGCCGTCGTTGACCTGGACGACAACGAAACCAGCACCTTCGAGCAGGCGCTTGAGCTTGGTGCGCACGACGGCCGAGTCGTCGGCGATCAGCACGGTGGGTGGACCCTCGGGCACCACGGGCGCGGGGGCGGCCGGCGGCTGCATCGGCGTGGGCGCCGTGACGAAGGCGCTGGCCATGGACGGGCCGGCAGTGGCTGAGCCTGGCAGCGGCGGCAATACCACCGGCGCGTTGGCGCGCTGGCTGCCTTGCGGCGGGCGTGGCGGCGGCGTGTATTCGCGTGGCGGACGGTAGTCGTCACGCTTGAAGGCGGCGATGAGCACGATGATGGCCAGCGGTATCGCGATCAATACCGGCATCAAGTAGGCGCCCAGCAACTCCTGCAGCTCGTGAAACATCGACTCCATCCCCGGGGTGTAACAGCGGGCAGCCTAACACCCGCCACACGGTCACACCACCGAGGAAATCAGGCATAAGTCGACGATTTGCCGCGACTTTGCACGCCTGCGGCAGTGCAACCTTAGTCGCGGCTTGTCACACAGCCGCGGCCGTTGACCAGGCAGCGGGCGTAGCCGGCGTCGTTCTTCAGCAGGAACATCGCCCGCGCCGCGAAGGCCGAGTCGGCGAAGTCGGCGAACACGCCGTCCACGCCCAGCTCGTAGAAGGCCAGGTATTCGTTGACCGGGCTGCCCTGGTAGTCGCTGGCCAAGCGCTTCTGTTCGTTGCGGAAGGTGTAGGGGTGCACCATCAGGCCGAGCTTGTGCGCGTTGGCGACGATGTCGCTGGCGGGCAGCAGCTTGCGGTCGCGTTCGTCGACCAGGCCGTCGCCATTGTTGTCCGCACAACCGCCACCGGCCGCCACCGTCTTGCAGGCGCTGGAGATCAGGTAGAGCTTCCACGGCCCGATGCCGTCGGCATAGGTCTTGACCTCGGCCAGGCCAGCTGGCGTCAGCAGGTCCTTGAACAGGCCGGCGCGGCCGGACACGACCCAGTCGTAGGGCTTGTCATAGGGCTTGTTGAAGGCCAGGCTGCCGTCGGCATTGACATCGTCGGCGTCCACCAGCTGCACCAGGCGCAGGCTGGACTTGCTGCGCAGGTACTTCAGGTTGGCCGTCTCGAAGGACTGAACGATGACCGGCGCGCCGCGGTGGTTCCAGCCGGCCTTGGTCAGCACGCGCAGCAGGCGGTCCTCCAGGGCCAGGCCGATACTCTGGTGGTAGGTCGGATGCTTGGTTTCCGGGTAGATGCCGATGCGCCGGCCTTCTTCGGCCGACTTACGCTTCACGAAGGCAATGACCTCCTCCAGCGTCGGGATCTCGAACTGGCCGTTGAAGGACGGGTCGCGGTCGGCGAGCGGCTGGATGGCGCGCAGCGTCTTGATCTCGGCCAGCGTGAAGTCGCTGGCGAAGAAGCCCGTCTCGGTCGCGCCGTCGATGATGGCGGTGCGCTTGCGCGAGGCGAACTGCGGCAGCGATGCGACGTTGGTCGTCGCGATCAGGTTGGGCTCGTGGCGCACGATGAGGTGGCCGTCCTTGGTGGCGACGAGGTCGGGCTCGACGTAGTCCGCACCCATGGCGATGCCCAGCGCGTAGTTCTCCAGCGTGTGGTCGGGCAGATACCCGGTCGCGCCGCCGCGGTGGCCGATGACCAGCGGCGCGTTTTCGGCGCGGCCGCGGTCGTGCGCGGTGGCCTGCAGCGAGGCGAGGGCGAGCAGGCACAGGCCGGCCCAGCGAAGGGGTTTGAACATCGTTGTCTCCAGGATGACCGAGCGGCGCAGGCTAGGCGCAAGCAGTGACGGCGCCGTGAACCCGCCCCCCCTAGAAACCTGTGGGCCGAGCGCCGGGCCGCTCCCAAGCCGGCCCACCTTGGCGATGTGCTTGCCGGTCGATCCGGCGAGCATCGCCGTTCCCTCGGGGGCTGAGGCCGGACTCATGACGCCCAGTGGGCGTCTTGTGCCTGCCGAAGGGCTGCGGCACTGTCCGCAGCGCGGTCTGCAAGACCGGCCAAGGTACTCCTTGGACGAGGGGCCTCAGGACGTCAAAAGGTCAGCACGAAGCAGGCGCCGCCGCCCGGCCGCTTGGCGTGGCGTACCGTGCCGCCCAGGCCGTGCACCAACTGGCGCACCACGGCCAGGCCGACGCCGCTGCCGCCTTCGCGCGTCGTGAAAAAGGGCGTGAAGATCCGGCTCTCCAGCCCCGGCACCACGCCCGGCCCGTTGTCGGCCACCGTCAGCCGCAGGCGCGCGCCGCGGCTCAGGCGCGCTTCGATCAGCAGTTCCGGCGTGGGGCGGCCGGCGCAGGCCTGCAGGGCGTTCTGCGCCAGGTTGATCAGCAGCTGCTCCAACTGCGCCGCATCCGTGCGCAGGGCCAGGCGTTCGGGTTCGACCACGATCCTGACCGCGCCGCCGGCGGCACCCCAGGCCGGCGCCAGCAGCCGCTGCACGGCCTGCAGCAGCGGCAGCAGCGCCGTGTCGGCCAGCGTCGGTGCCGGCGGTTGGCTGACGCTGCGGTAGCGCTCGACAAAGGCCTGCAGATGCGCCGCGCGACGCGCCAGTGTCGCCAGCGCCGCCTGCAGCTCCTCGTGCTCGCTGGCCTCCAGCAGGGCCGGCGCGCTGGTGGCCAGCGAGGCGATCGGCGTCAGCGAATTCATGATCTCGTGGGTCAACACCTGCACCAGCTGCCGCCAGGCCACCAGCGTCTCGGTCTCCAGCTCGGACTCGATGGGTGCAAGCGCCGCCAGCCGCCACGCCTGGCCCTGAACCGTCAGCGCCGACACCGCCAACACCGCGCGCTCCTGGCCGTGCTCGGTGGGCAGCGTGACGACGCGCCGGCCCGGGGCGGTGTCCAGCAGCGCGAGCAACGCCGCAGGTTCGGCGGCGCGGCCCGGGGCGATCAGGCGGCGCGCAGCAGCGTTCAGTGCCAGCGGCGGTGCGCCGGCCACAAGGCGCCACAGCGCGAGCGGGGCGTGCTCCAGGGCGGCGTCCAGGTCCGGTCTTGGCGCGGGCGGTGGGTCGGGTGGCAGCGGCGTCGGCCGGTGGGCCAGGCGGCTGAGCGCGACCCATCCGACGGCGGCCGCGAGCGCGCCGGCCAGCGCACAGGCGACCAGCAGGCGCGGCGAGTCCAGTGACGCGACCACACCGGCCGCCGCCGCGGCCAGCACCAGCGCAGCCGCCACGACACGGGCTCGTTCAAAGCCCATGCTTGTCCAGCTTGCGGTACAGCGCGGCGCGGCTGACGCCAAGCAGCCTGGCCGCCTGGCTGATGTTGCCGTCGGCCTGCGCCAGCGCGGCCTGCACGGCCTCGCGCTCTCGCTGGGCCAGGTCCAGTCCCGGCTCGGCAGCTGCGAGGGGCGCGGCGTGGAGGCCGAAATCGTCCCACGCGAACACCGGCCCGCGTGCCAACAGCGTTGCGCGCTCGCAGGCCTGGCGCAGCTCGCGCACATTGCCGGGCCAGCGGTAGGCGGTGAGGCGGGCCAGCGCATCCGGCGTCAGTTCCACGGAACGCTCCTTTGCGAACTGCGCGAGATAGTGGCGTAGCAGCAGCGCGATGTCGCCGGCACCGCGCTCGCGCAGCGACGGCACGCGCAGCACGACGGTGTTCAACCGGTACAGCAGGTCGGGCCGGAAGCGCCGCGCGTCGAACAGCTCGGCCTCGGGCGCATTGGTCGCGGCCAGCACGCGCACGTCGACCGGCACCGGCCGGTCGCTGCCCAGCGGCGTCACCTCGCGGCGTTCCAGCGCGGCCAGCAGCTTGGCCTGTTGCGCCAGCGGCAGGTTGCCTATCTCGTCGAGGAACAGCGTGCCACCGGCCGCCGCGACGAAGCGCCCGGGCCGCGATTCGCGCGCGTCCGTGAAGCTGCCGCGCTTGTGGCCGAAGAGCTCGCTCTCCACCAGCGCCTCGGGCAGCGAGCCCATGTCCACGGCCAGCAGCGGGCCGGTCGCGCGCTTGGATGCGCGGTGCAGCGCACGCGCCACCAGCTCCTTGCCGACGCCATTCTCGCCAAGGATGAGCACGCTGGCCTCGCTGGCACCCACCTGCGCGATCTGCGCGCGCAAGCCCTGCATCGCGGCAGACTCGCCCAGCAGCTCGCCGATGGCAGGCGCGGGGGCACGTCGGGCCAGCGCCGCCTGCACGCAGGCCACCAGCCGGTCGTTGGCCCAGGGCTTGGTGATGAAGTCCACTGCGCCGGCCTTGAGTGCCTGCACGGCCAGCTCCACCTCGGCGTAGGCGGTCATGACGACCACCGCCGGCGCATTGCGGAGCGACACCACCTCGCGCAGCAGCCCAAGGCCTGCGGCGCCGTCGCTGGCGCCGGGTGTGAAGTTCATGTCCAGCAGCAGCACGTCGGGCGCCATCTCGTCCAGCGCGGCGCTCAGCTCGCGCGGGTCGTTGCGCACGGCCACCACGCCCAGCCTGCGCAGGGCCAGCCGCGCGGCCAGCGCCACGTCGGGGTCGTCGTCGAGGATGAGGATGCCGGGCACGGGAGCGCGACTGTAGGGGGCGCGCATCCACGCCGGCAAGGCGGTGTCCGGAACCGGACACCCGAGGTGTCCGCAAGCGGACGATCCCAGCGGGTGTGGACCGTATTTCCCGGGCGAATGGCCCTGGCCTACCTCTTGCAGAAACAGCGGTCATGACCTTGCTCAGCTCCTCCCTCCTTTGGCGTGGCGCCTGGCGCCAGTTGCGCGGCGAACCGGGCCCCGCCATCCTCGTCATCGCCGGCCTGGCGGTCGGCCTGGCGCTGGCGCTGCTCAGCGCCAGCTTTCTGCAGGACCTGCTCTGGCCTGACGCCGACCTGCCGGAGCCGGACCGGCTCGCCACATTCGAGTGGCGGGTGCGCGGTCCAGGCGGCATCACCACCGAATGGCTCGGAGACATCCCTGCCGTGCCGCTGCATGCCGCGTTGCTCGCGGAGGGCGCGCCGGTCGAGGCCATGAGCCGCCTGCTCTACACCCAGCTGCTGTCGCGGGCCACCGATGAACACGGCGTGCAGCGCAGCACCCGGTTCGTCATCGGCTTGGCCGACGCCGACATCCAGGCCTTGTTCGGCCTGCGTCCGCTCGCCGGCGACCTGCAGGCGGCGCTCTCGTCGCCCGAGGCCGTCGCGCTGACCGCCAGCGCCGCGGAACGCCTCTTCGGCACAACCCAGGCGCTGGGCCGCACCTTCACCATATCGCTGCCGCCCGCGCCCGATGGCAGCGCACCGGCGCAGCAGGCGGCGCTGACGGTCAAGGCCGTCCTGCCTACTCCCAACCTGAACACGTCGCTGATCTTCGACGCGCTCACCGGCTTCCAGGCACCCGCTGCCAAGACCTACCTCAAGCTGTCCGACCAATGGAGTTTGGGCAACGGCCGGCTGTTCGCGCGCCTGAAGTCGGGCGCCACGGTGGCGCAAGTCGGCGCTCTGGCGCAGCGCCTGTTGGCGATGCAGCCGCCGCCACCGGGTCTGCCGGCGGACTTCCTCAAGGGTGGTGGCGACTGGGCTACCCTGCGCGCCCTGCGCGTGACCGACATCGGCCTGCACGGCGCCGGCAGCCCGCAGCGGCGGCTACAGCTCGGCAGCCTTTCGGCGGCTGCGGCTGGCGTGCTGGCGCTGGCGGTCATCAACTTCATCAACCTCTGGAGCGTGCGCACGCTCCGGCGGCAGCGCGAAATCGGCTTGCGAAAGTCGCTCGGTGCGGGTGCCGGGCAGCTGTCGGCGCAGTTCTTCGCCGAGGCGGCGGTCGTCGCGGGCGTGGCTGGCGTGCTCGGCCTGCTGCTGGCCTGGTGGGCGACGCCGGTCGCGGAGGTCCTGATGCAGCGGCAGTTCTACGCGCCGGTGCTGGCGCGGGGCATGGTGGCGTTGACGGCGCTGCTGTGCCTGGTGATTGCCGCAGTCAGCGCGTTGCCGCTGACCTTCATCTCGCTGCGGGTGAGACCTGCCGAGTCGCTGGCCGGGCGCAGCCACAGCGAGGGCGCTGCCAGCCGCTGGCTGCGCCAGCTGATGACGACGCTGCAGTTCGGTGCGGCCGCGGTGTTTTCCTCGCTGGCGCTGGCGGTGCTGTGGCAGGCCGAGCATGCGGGCGCGATGCCGCGTGGTTTCGAGGTGCAGGACCGGGTGGCGGTGGACCTGCCCTGGGAGGTGCAGCCTGCGCAGACGACCGCGCTGCTGGAGCAGGTGCGCCGCTGGCCCGAAGTGGTCGCCGCAGCCGCGGCGGACGACGTGCCGGGGCGCGACTTTTCCAGCTGGTACTCCGAGTTCCGCGGCCCCGGCGGCACGCCGGTGAACCTGCGGACCGGCGTGGACTTCACGCCCGGCTACCTTCAGACCTACGGCATGCGCATCGTCGCTGGCCGGCTGTCGGCCGACCATGTGGCCGAGGCTGCGCAGAACGCCGTCGTGCTGGACCGCAGTGCCGTGCGCGCCCTCGGGTTCGCCAGCCCCGAGGCTGCGGTCGGCCAGACGCTCGGCGTCTCGCCCGTCTACCGCGGCGGCCACCCGGCCACGGTGGCGGCGGTCATCGAGGACATCCGGCTGGAAGGCCCGCGGACACCTCAGCAACCGCATGCCATTGCCCCGGTGGTCGAGCGCAACGCCGGCGTCATCGGTGTGCACAGCCGTGATCCGCAGGCCACGCGGCGCCGGCTCGTCGAGTTGGTGAACGGCCGGTTCCCCGAGGCGCAGGCCGAAGCGCTGCCCGTGCGTGACATGCTGCTGCAGAAGGTGGCCGAAGACACGCGGCTCGGCCGGCTCGTCGGCATCGCCGGGCTGGTGGCCCTGGGCCTCGCGGCCGTGGGCATCTATGCGCTGGCGGCCTACACGCTGCGCCGGCGCGAGCGCGAGATCGTGCTGCGCAAGCTCCACGGCGCGGGTGCCGGCGCGGTGGCCGCCCTGCTCGCGCGCGAGTTCGCCGGCGTGCTCGCCGCCGCCTGCGTCGTGGCGCTGCCGGTGGCGGCGTGGCTCACGCAGCTTTACCTGATCGGCTTCGTCGAGCGTGCGCCGGTGGGGCCGGGCTCGTTGTGGGTGCTGCTGGCGTCGGTCGCCCTGCTCGCCTTGGTGACAGCCTTGGCCGTGGCCCGCCACCTGCACACCGCCCTGGCACTGCGGCCGCTGCAGGCCCTGCGTGGATGACACGATGAAGCCCCTCGTCCACGGCAGACCGTGGCCGGCCCCGCCCGCCGCGGCCGCGAATTCCGGCGCAGCGATGGACCGCCGCGTCGTGGTGCCGCGCCGCTACGGCCTCATGGTGCTGGCGTTGATGGCCGCGCTGGCGGGGGCCCTGCTGCTCATGCGCTACTGGCCGCGCGGCGTGCCCGTGTCGCGCGCCGACGTGGAGATCGCCACGGCAAAGACCGGCCCCTTCCGCGACGTCGTCGTCGGCCGCGCGACCGCGCAGCCGCTGCAGTCCGTGCTGCTCGACGCGACCGAGGACGGCCGCGTCGAGCAGGTGTTGGTGAAGGACGGCGCCAGCGTGGAGGCCGGCCAGTTGCTCGTCGTGCTCAGCAGCACCCAGCGAGCCCAAGAGTTGATGGCGCGTTCCAGCGAGGCGGCCCAGCAGCTCGCCAACTTCTCGACGCTGCGCGCCGCGTGGATGCAGGCCCAGGCCGTGCAGCGCCGCACGCTCACGGAGGGCCAGTTCGAGCTGGAGCGCGTGCGCCGCCTGCATCAGCGCAACCGCGAGCTGGCCGCCACTGGCTTCCTTTCACCGTCTGCACTGGAGGACTCGGCCGACAAGCTCGCCCTTGCGCAGCGCCTGTTCGCCCAGCAGCAGGCCGATGGCCGCGAGGAGCTGGCCGTGCGAGAGCAGTCCGTGCAGGCCATGCAGCGCGCTGTGACCGACCTCAACAAGCGGCTGGACGCCATGCGCACCGCCAGCGAAGGCCTGGCGGTGCGTGCACCGGTGGCCGGCCGCGTGACGGGCTTGACGCTGCAGGTCGGCGAGTCCGTGCGCAGCGGCAGCCGCATCGCGCGGCTGGACAGCCTGGGCCGCTTCAAGCTGGACCTGCGGCTGGACGAATTCCACCTCGGCCGCGTCCGCGAGGGCCTCGCCGCCGAGCTGCAGCATGAGAGCCGGCGCCATGCCCTGCACGTCGCGCGCATCGACCCTCAGGTCAAGGACGGCCGCTTCAGCGTCGAGCTCGCCTTCGACGGCGACCCGCCGCCGCTGCAGGTCGGCCAGGGCCTGGACGTGCGCCTGACGCTGGGCCAGGCGCAGGACGCGCTGCTGCTGCCCGACGGCGGCTTCTACGCCGACACGGGCGGCGCCTGGGCCTTTGTGCTCGACGCGGACGGCCGCCACGCCCAGCGCCGCCCGCTGCAACTGGGCCGCCGCGCCGACGGCGTCATCGAAGTGCTGGGCGGCCTGCAAGCCGGCGAGCAGGTCGTCGTCTCCCCTTACCGCGCCTTTGCCAGGGCCACCTCACTGCAACTGAACTGAACCATGTTCAAACTCCGCCACCTCACCAAGACCTTCCACACCGGCGACGTCGAGACCACGGCGCTGGACCGCATCGACCTCGACATCGAGGCCGGTGAATACCTCGCCATCACCGGCCCTTCGGGCTGCGGCAAGTCCACACTGCTCGGCATCCTCGGACTGCTCGACGCACCGAGCGGTGGCGAATACTGGTTCGACGGTCGAAACGTCGCCGGCTGGACCGAGAAGCAGCTCAACACACTGCGCCGCGGCCGCATAGGCTTCGTGTTCCAGAGCTTCAACCTCATCGACGACCTGAGCGTGGCCGAGAACATCGCGTTGGCGCTGGAGTACGGCGAGCTGCCTGCCAAGGCGCGCCGCGAACGTGTGGTGGAGGTGATGGAGCGGCTGGGCATTGCGCACCGCGCCGGCCACCGGCCGAGCCAGTTGAGCGGCGGCCAGCAGCAGCGCGTGGCCATTGCCCGCGCCATCGCCGCGCGGCCCGCCCTGCTGCTGGCCGACGAGCCCACCGGCAACCTCGACAGCGCCCACGGCGCCGAGGTCATGAGGCTGCTTCGCGAGCTCAATGCCGAGGGCACGACGCTGGTCATGGTGACCCACTCGCTGGAGCACGCGGCGCAGGCGTCGCGCACGCTGCGGCTGCTGGATGGGCGGGTGGTGGTGGATGCGGTGGCGGCGTTGGCATAGTCAGGCCCTCGCCACCACGCCGCCCGCCCATGTCCACTCGCCAAGCCCTGATCGGCCTTGCCGTCCTTGCCCTGTCGGGACCGGTGCTGGCGGCATGCACCGGCGACTGGGCGGCACCGACCGCGGAAACCATGGTCGTGAGCGATGGCACCGAGCTCCGCATCACACGGTTCGCCAACCTGGAGATGAAACTGGCGCTAGTCCAGGCTGGGCGGCCTGTCGAGTTCCTCGGTGCGCTTGGCATCGGCTATCTCGTCAAGGGCATCCCTGAGGCGGAATTGCAGAAGTTCGCGCAAGAGGCCCATTGGCTGCTGGCATTCAGCGCGCCGGCTTCGACCATCGTCTGGCGGGCGATCAGGGGCGACCCCTGCAAAGCCTCCGGTCCCTATGACATCGACATGGTGCCGTGGTCCGGCGGCGCTTCGCAAGCGCCAGACCACAAGTTGCTGCGAGCCAGGGGCCAGGCCGTTGCAGACGGTCAGGGCCTGATCCGCTACACCATCCGCTTCGACACAGAACCGGCGCTGCCGCCCGATCGGCCACTGACCTATGCCGGCACGCTGTCGTTCGTGAAACAGGGCGATGAGATGCCCGGCGACACCGATGTGGGCGGCTTCAACGTCATGCCCCAAGACAAGCCTGGCTTCGTTGCCGTGCCGGGCACGAAGCTGTCGCAGCTCCGCGCCATGCTCTCTCCGTGATTTCCACCCAATTCGTCTTCCACCTCGCCCTGCAGCGCGACAAGGTCGAGTCCTTCGAGCGCTATCCCTTCAACCTGCCGGCCGTGCGCACGCTGGAACGGCTGGAGATGCACCCCAAGGTCACCTTCCTGGTCGGCGAGAACGGCTCGGGCAAGTCGACGCTGCTGGAGGCGCTGGCCGTGTCGCTGGGCTTCAACGCCGAGGGCGGCAGCAAGAACTTCCGCTTCGGCACGCGGCTGTCGCATTCCGAGCTGCACGGGTACTTGCGGGTGGCCAAGGGCTACAAGCCGCCGCGCGACGGCTTCTTCCTGCGCGCCGAGAGCTTCTTCAACGTCGCGACCGAGATCGAGAACCTGGACGTGGGACCAGGCGGTTCACCGATCATCAGCGGCTATGGCGGCAAGTCGCTGCACGAGCAGTCGCACGGCGAATCCTTCCTCGCGCTGCTCAACGAGCGCTTTGGCGGCCGGGGCCTGTATCTTCTTGATGAACCCGAAGCGGCGCTGTCGCCGCAGCGCCAGCTCGCCGCGCTGGCTCGCGTTCACGAGCTGGTGAAGGCGAATTCACAGTTCATCATCGCCACGCACTCACCGCTGCTGATGGCCTATCCCGACGCCTGGATCTACCAGTGCACTGCCGACGGCGTGCGCCGCGTGGCCTACGAAGACACCGAGCATTACCGGGTCACCCGCGACTTCATGGCCGACCCGCAGCGCGTGCTGGGCGAACTGCTGGCGCGTTAAGCCCGGCGATCGCCGACAGCACTGCACATCTGCCCTGTGCGCGTTGACCCCAACGCAGGCTTCGCGAACGCTGCGGCTTCTGGATGGCAGGGTGGTGGTGGATGCGGTGAGCGCGGTAGGTTGATTAGAGTGTGGCCGATGCCGCACGTTGCCGACACCGCGCTGACAACCCCAGCCCGCCGTCGGCTGGCACTGCACAGCATGGCTTTCCTGCTGTGCGCCTTCCCGCTCGTGATCGTCGTCTACCAGGGCCTGCCGTTTCCGGTCGGCCCGCACAGGCCGATGTTGTACGGCCTGGTGATCGCGCTGTTGCTGGTTGCGCTTGCGCGTGCCCTGATGCGCCGCGAGGGCCGGTCGCTGGCCGACCTTGGCCTCACGGTGTCGGCCCGTGCCTTCGGCCACCTGGGCCTGGGACTGGTGGCGGGCCTGTTGCTTTTCGCCGCGGCGACGCTTGTCATGGCGCTGTGGCTGCCCGTTGAATGGCGGATGAAGGCGGCGCTGCTGCCGGCCTCGATCGGTGGCGCCCTGCTCTTTCACCTCGTGACCAATGCCTGCGAGGAACTGGCCTGGCGCGGCTATGCCTTCGACGGCCTGCTGCGCAGCGTTGGCCATTGGCCGGCGCAAATCATCGTGGCGCTCGTCGCGGCTGTCTTTCATGTGCTGTCCGGCTGGAGCTGGCAGGTTGCACTGGTCAGCACGACGGCCGGCTCGCTGCTGTTCGGTCTGGTCTTCATCCGCTGGCGCAGCGTGCCGGCCGCCATCGGCGTGCATGCAGGCTGGAACTGGGCGCGCGACCTGCTGATGTCGCCCGGTGGCGCCGCGGCCGTACTGGACGTGCGCGGCCCGCAGGTCTGGAGCATGGGCCAGTGGCAGGTGGCACAGGCCGTCTTTGTGGGGGTCACGCTGCTGGCCTGCGTTGCGCTGCTGCGGTCGCTGAACCGGCGGCCCCGTGCCGTGCTGACGTCGACATAGCCGCTGCATTGCGCGCGACCAGGGCGTGTCAAGTCGCTGATCGTCGACAGCACTGCACACCTCGCCCGCCCACGTTAGCTGCAACCTGACGGCGCCGTCAACCGCCGCCTTTAGGATGCCGGCCCATGCACCCCCTAATTCAAGGCCTGCTTGGCCTGATGCTGCTCGGGGCGGGTTGGGCCCGCGCCGATGCTGGCGTCGGGCCGCTGGAGGTGCAGTTCCGCAGCGTGACCGTGCCGCAGAACTCGGTGCCGGCGATCGCGCAGGACCGGGCCGGGTTCATGTGGATCGCCACCAACAAGGGCCTGACGCGCTACGACGGCTACCGGCTGCGGCCCATCGAGCAGGCCGGTGACACGACGGCCAAGCGCAGCCTGGGCTGGGTGCGGGCGCTCAGCGCCGCGGCCGACGGGCGCATGTGGATTGGGACGGAGTTCCAGGGCCTGGTGGCCTACGACCCCGAACAGGACCGCGTCGAAAGCCATGGCAGCGCGCAGGGCGGCCCAGGGCCGCAGCCGCCCATCCGCGCGCTGGCGGCAGCGCCGGACGGCGCCATCTGGGTCGGCACCCTGGGCCAGGGCCTGTACCGCTACGACTCGGCGGCCAAGCGATTCGAGGCCCACGAGCTGCGCTGGCGCGGTCAGGCCGAGAAGCGGGTGCTCGCCTTGCAAGTGGGTGCCGACGGCGTCGTCTGGGCCGGCCACTGGCGCGGCCTGAGCCGCTTCGTGGGCGGCGCCTGGGAGAACCTCGCCCTGCCCGGCCTGGAACAGGGCATGCCCGTGCCGGCCCTGGCCCAGGACCGTGGCGGGCGCGTCTGGCTGGGCACGCAGGACGGGCATCTGGGCGTCGTCGAGCAGGGCCAGGTGCGCTGGGTGCAGGCGCTGGGCATGCCGATCAACGCGCTGGCGGAAGCCCCGGACGGCCGCCTGTGGGTGGGCGCCAAGGTGGGGTTGTTCTGGATCAACCCGGCCAGCGGTGCCATCGAGGCCCGGCTGCGCCAGGACCCGCGCCGCGCCATGGGACTGGCGGGCAACGACATCAGCGGCCTGCTGCGCGACCGCAGCGGCGCCATGTGGGTCAGCGGCTATGGCCTGGGCGTGCAGCGCCATCTTTCCCACCCGGCCCTGGCGGTGCGCGGCCCCGATGCCGACCTGAACAGCCCGCTGGCCGAAGCCGATGTGCGTGCCGTGCTGGCGCTGAAGAACGGCGAGGTGCTGGCGCCGACGCAGACCGGCCACATCGCCCGCCTGGACGGCCGCCCGGGCCGCGACCTGGCGACGCTGGGCGAATGGCCCCGCGAGCGGCACAACGTCGTCGAGGTCATGACCGAGGCGGGCGACGGCAGCCTGTGGATGGCGGCTGCGGGCCGCCTGGAGCACCGCGCCGCCGATGGCCGCCTGCTGCGCGACTGGGCGCTGGACGGCGGCCGTGCCCAGCAGTTGCTGCTGCGCGCCGACGGCAGCATCTGGCTGGGCATGCAGGAGGGCCTTTACCGCCTCGCTGGCGAGGGCGCCGCTGCGCTGGAGCGCGTGCATCCGCTGGCCGGGCCGCTGCATGGCGGTGTCTATGTGCTGAGCGCCGCACCGGACGGGCGCCTCTGGGTGGGCGGCCAGCAGGGCCTGTTCCGCGAGAAAACCGCTGGCGAGGGCGGCCTGGAGGTGGTGCCACAGGCACCCGCGGAACCCCTGGCCAGCCCCATCGTCATGGGCCTGCTGTGGGGGCGCAATGGCACGCTCTGGGTCGACACGCCGGTCAGCGGATTGCACCGCCTCAAGGGCTGGGACGGCGAGGGCCGCGCGCGCTTCGAGCGCATCAGCGAGCGCCATGGCATGGAGGGCGTGTTCGGTGGCAATCTCCACGAGGACGGCCAGGGCCGCATCTGGAGCCAGCTCTATGTCTATGACCCGGCGGCCGACCGGCTCGACAGCTTCGGCAGCGCCGAGGGCGCCAACTTCGGCAGTTTCTGGTTCTTTGCCAGCACCGAGCTGCCCGGCGGCGGCCTGCTGTTCGGCGGCAGCCGTGGCCTGCTGCGCGTGCTGCCTGATGCCTACCGCGCGCAGCGCACCAGCCCGCCGCTGGTGGTCAGCGGCCTGCGTGTCAACGGCCAGCCCTGGCAGCAGCCGCGCAATCCTCGTGACGGCCTGAAGCTGCCGCCTGGCAAACGCAGCCTGTCCATCGAGTTCGCGGCGCTGGACTATGCCGACCCGTCACGGCTGCGCTATGAATATCGCCTGGAAGGCCTGGACAGCGACTGGACCCGGGTCGATGCCAGCGGACGCAACCCGAGCTTCGGCCCGCTCAGGCCCGGCCACTACACGCTGCAGGTGCGTGCCACGGCCCACCACAGCCTGTGGGGCACCGAGCAGCTGCAGCTGCCCATCACGCTGGAGCCGGCCTGGTGGGAGACCACGTCGGCCCGCATCGGCGGCGGGCTGCTGGCCCTGCTTGCCATCTGGGCCTGGATGCGCTGGCGCACGCGGCTGCTGCGCCGCCGCGAGGTCGAGCTCAAGGCCCTGGTGGACGAGCGCACCGCCGAGCTGCGCGAGCTGAGCCTGACCGATGCACTGACCGGCCTGCGCAACCGCCGCTACCTTGAGCTGCGGCTGGACGACGACCTGCGCCTGTGCCTGCGCCGCTTCGAGACCCCCGGCATTGAAGGAGCGGGCGAAGGTCCCGGCCCGGATGCCGACCTGCTGCTGATGCTGCTGGACCTGGACCATTTCAAGCGCGTCAACGACGTGCATGGCCACGCGGCCGGCGACGCGGTGCTGGTGCAGGTGGCCGAGCGGCTGCGCCAGGTCTTCCGCGAGACCGACTCGCTGGTGCGCTGGGGTGGTGAGGAAATCCTGGTGCTGGCCCGCGAGACGGATCGGCGCGATGCCGCCGAGCTGGCCGCGCGCGTTTGCGCCGCGGTGCGTGAGCAGCCCTTCGAGATCGGCCCCGGCGAGACCGTGCACGTCACGGTGTCCATCGGCTTTTGCGCCTTCCCGCTGGACCCGCGCCACCCGCGGCTGTGGGACTGGCGCGCCTGCCTGGCCCTGGCCGATTCGGCGTTGTACGCCACCAAGGCCCAGGGCCGTGACGGCTATATGGGCGCCATCCGCGCCAATGGCCTGTCGCCGCGCGAGGCGCCCGACGGACTGGCCGCCTGGCGTGGCGAAAAGCGGCTGCAGGTTGCGCGCAGCGCCGCCGTCGACGACGCCGTCAGCCCAGCCTGAACAGGGTTTTGAGCGCCGCCGGCAGCTCGGCGCGCCAGGCCGCCTCGTTGTGGCCGGCCTCGGCGGCGATGTGCAGGCTCAGCTGCTCGGGCGGCATTTGGCGCGCCAGCTGCTTGTGCATCTGGCGCGTCTGCCCCGCCATGCTGCCGCCTTCCCGGCCGCCACAGTAGAGGTGGATGCGCGTGTCGGCTGGCAGCCTTGCCGCGGCGGTTGCATCGAAGAGCTGGGGCGCCGCCCAATAGGACGGGCTGAACAGGCCGTAGCGGCCGAACACCTCGCCATGGCTGAGCAGGGCCGCATGGCTGATCAGGCCGCCCAGCGAGCTGCCGATCAGGGCCGTGTGCTCGCGCTCGGGCCGGGTGCGCCAGCCGTTGTCGATGAAGGGCTTGACGGTGTTGACGATGAAGTCGAGATAGGCCGGGCCCTCGGCCTTGCCGAGCTCCTTGTGGTCGTAGGGGGCCATCTCGCTGTTGCGCTTCTCGGCGCCGTTGTCGATGCCAACGACGAGGGCTTCGAACCCGGTCTCCTTCGCCAAGGCTGCCATCGTCTCGTCCACGCCCCATTCGCCGGCAAAGCTGGTGACTGCGTCGAACAGGTTCTGGCCATCGTGCATGTAGATGACCGGGTAGCGGCGCCCGGGCTCGCTGTCGTAGCTGGTCGGCAGGCACAGCCGCAGCGTGCGGCTGCGGGCCAGGCCCGGCATGGCCAGCGGCTCGGGCAGCACCTGCACGCTGGGCAGGGCCGTCGACGGGGCGGCCCGTGCCGGCAGACAGGACATTAGGGGCAGGGTCAGCAGCAGGCGGCGTTGCATGTGGGTGTTGGACACTCAAGGCATGAAGACCCCGCACGCTATCCGAACCGCCCTCGCCCTGCTGCTCGTCACGTCCTCGGCGATGGCCGCCGGCCTCGACGCCCGGGAGCAGCAGATCGTCGCCAACGTCAAGCGCCACACGCCCGATGCGCTGAAGCTGCTGGAGCGCAGCGTCCTCATCAACAGCGGCACGCTGAACCCGGCTGGCGTGCGCGAGGTGGGCGCCGTTTACGCCAAGGAGTTCGAGGCCATCGGCTTCAAGACGCGCTGGATCGAGATGCCGGCCGAGATGAAGCGCGCCGGCCATCTCGTCGCCGAGCGCGCTGGCGACAAGGGCAAGCGGGTGCTGATGATCGGCCACATGGACACCGTCTTCGAGAAGGACAGCCCGGTGCCGCCGTGGCAGAGCGACGGCAGCAAGGTGCGCGGCCAGGGCGTGTCCGACATGAAGGGCGGCGACGTCATCATCCTGCTCGCGCTGCGGGCGTTGAACGACGCCGGCGCGCTGGACGGCCGCACCGTGCGGGCCGTGTTCACCGGCGACGAGGAGCGCGTCGGCAGCCCCGCCGAGGTGGCACGGGCCGCCTTGATCGATGCGGCCAAGCAGAGCGACGTGGCCCTGGCCTTCGAGGGTGCGACCAAGGACGAGCAGGGCCGCGACGCCGCGACCATCGGCCGGCGTGCCTCGGGCGGCTGGCATCTCACCGTGACGGCGCGCACCGGCCATTCGGCGGGCGTGTTCGGCAAGGACGGCTACGGCGCCCTCTATGAGGCGGCGCGTGTGCTGAACGCCTTCCGCGAGCAGCTCATCGAGCCCGACCTGACCTTCAATGCCGCGACGATCGTGGCCGGCACCAGCGCCAAATGGGATGACGGCGAGAGCCAGGGCCAGGCCTTCGGCAAGACCAATGTCATCCCGCGCGACGCCCAGGTGCGTGGTGACCTGCGCTACCTGACCGCCGAGCAAGGGGCGAAGGCGCGCGAGCGCATGCAGGCCATCGTCTACCAAGCCCTGCCTGGCACCCGTTCGAAGATCAGCTTCCACGAAAGCTACCCGCCGATGTCGCCCACGCCCGGCAACCTCAAGCTGCTGGAGACCTATTCCCAGGCCAGCGCCGATGCCGGCCTGAATGCCATCGTGCCCTTCCCGCCGGGCCTGCGCGGCGCGGGCGACGTGCAGTTCGTCGCGCCGCTGGTCGACAGCCTGGACGGCCTTGGCGCCGGCGGTGGCGGCGCGCACACGCCCGACGAATGGCTGGAGATCGCGTCCATCGAGCGTGGTGCCATCCGTGCGGCCTTGCTGATCTATCGACTGACGCGCTGACTCAGGCAAAACCCCCGCCAGATCGAGCGGCTGGCGGCGCCAAACTCCCGCCATCGAACGGATGGGAGACAGGCGTGTCGCAGAACACAAACGGGCCATTCCAACTGACGCGGCGCCGCGTCATTGGCAGCGGCGCAGCCGCAGTGACGCTGCTGGTGCACGAGCTGGCCCTGGCCTTCAAGCCGCCCGCGCTGAAGAACCCCGGTGCCCGACCGCAGCCGGAAGGCACGCCCGTGCAACCCCATGCGCCACCCGGCGCGCCTGACTGGTCCGGCGGCCCTGGCAAGGCGCGCTTTCGCATCGACGGCCTGGCCAAGGTGACGGGTCAGAAGATCTATGCCCGCGACTTCCGCGCCGTCGACATGCCCGGCTGGCCGCAGAACGAGCGCATGGCGATGATCCTGCGCGCGACCGATCCCGGCCTCGCCTTCACGGGCTTGGATCTGTCCCGCCTGGACGCCGCCGATGCGCGGCCGCTCCTGACCATCACGCAGACGCCTCTGCCCGGCTACACCGGGCCACAGCGCGACCTGGCCTCCCTGAACCTTCAACTGCCCTTCTCCAGCGCAGGTGCCGATGGCGTCTACCAGTTGCTGGTGCCTGTAGGTACCGCACCGCAGTTCTACGGCCAGCCGGTGGCCATCCTGATCTTTGCCGACGGCAATACCTACCGTCGCGCCAAGCGCGCGCTGCAGTTCCAGCCCGGTGTCGTGCAGACCGGCGGCCTGGCCGCGCCTCCCGCCCAGCCCTGGGCGATGGCCTACAGCCCCGTCAACTACCTGACGCGCTATGAGGCGCCCGGCATCGAGCCGTTCTCGCAGGTGCAGGTGGGCTATGCGTCCGACCCCTACCAGCCCGACTCCAAGACCCAGCCTTACAACAGCACCGCCCGCCGGCTGCGCAGCCGTATCGACAACGCGCTGCAGGCGCCCAGCCCCGCCGTGCTGCAGCTCGGCGGCAGCTACAGCACCCAGGTGCTGGACCCGATGTTCATGGAGCCCGAGGCGGGCCTGGCCTGGCTGGACCGCGCCGGCACCGGCACGCTCAACCTGGTGCTCGGCACCCAGGCCACCAACGGCGACTCGGGCGACAGCCTGGCGCTGTTCAGCAAGGACTGCCCCGTCAAGGTCGGGACCGTGGTGCTGAACTCCTGCTACCCCGGCGGCGGCTTTGGCGGGCGCGACGTGTCGACCTTCCCGCCGTTGCTGGCCGTCACCGCGGCCCTGGCCGACGGCCCGGTGCGCATCGCGCAGGACCGCTACGAGCAGTTCCAGGGCGGCCTCAAGCAGCTGGCCAGCCGCATCACTCAGCGCATCGCGGTGGACACGAAGAGCGGCAAGTTCCTCGCCTTCGGCAGCAAGCAGGTGCTGCCCTCCGGCGGGCAGAACAACTACAGCCAGTTCGTCGCCATGCTGGCGGCCTATTGCGGCCTCAGCGGCTACGACATCAAGCAGGCCTATGTCGATGCCATCGCCCAGCCCAGCACCGGCGTCGTCGCCGGCTCCATGCGCGGCTTCGGCGGGCCGCAGGCCAGCTTCGCGGTGGAGACGCTGGTCGACGAGGTGGCCGTGGCGCTCAGGCGCGACCCGATTGCGCTGCGCGAGATCAATGCGCTGCGTGAGGGCGACCGCACCATCACCGGCGCGCCGCTGACCCAGGCGACGACGCTGCGCGAAATCTGCCGCCGCTCGCGCGAGCATGCGCTGTGGCGCGACCGCGAGGCCGTGAAGGCCCGCAAGGCACGCGAAGGCGTCCGCTACGGCGTCGGCTTTGCGCTGGCCAACCAGGCCTATGGCACGGGCAAGGACGGTGTCATGGCCGAGGTGGCAATGGATGCCGCGGGCCGACTGACCGTGCGCACCAACTGTGTCGACATGGGCAATGGCTCGGCGACAACGCTGGCGATCAGCACGGCCGCCTGGCTGGGCCACAACGCCCACGACATCGTCATGGGCGACGTCGGCAGCTTCAATGCGCTGGACGTCAGCACCTATCCGGGCGGCGACTGGAGCAAGCCCAACTGGACGGCGGGCTTCGCGATGTCCAGCAGCGCCTGCCTGACGGCGTTCCATCAAGTGCACGTGACCGAGCAGGCCAGCCAGGTGCTGTTCCAGGCCGGCCTGCTACCGGCCGCGGCGGCGCTCTGGGGCGTGCCGCTGGCGCAGCTGCAGGGCAAGACGAAGTGGGACAAGGGTCATCTCACCGCACCGGGCCTGGCGCCCTTGGCGCTGCGTGCGTTGGCCACCAAAGCCCACCAAATGGGCCTGACCTCGGCTGCCATGGTGCATGGGCTCTACGAAGGGTCCTGGGTGGTCGGCACCTACGCCGTGCCGGCCGGGCCGCCGCTGCAGCTGCCCATCGACGGCTTGTCGCTGCGCGCCGCGGGCCAGGCGAGCTGGACGCCGGTGCTGCGCCAGAACGTCATCCCGCCCAAGCCTGCGGCCGCGCTTTACGGTCGCAGCCTGTATGCGCCGTCGGGCGTGCTGGTGGCCGTCGAGATTGGGCCCAAGAGTTTTGCACCACGCGTCGTCGACGTGCAGCTGCTGGTGGATGCCGGCAAGGTGCTGCAACCCGACCTGCTGCTGGGCCAGGCCCAGGGCGGCATTGCCATGGGCATTGGCTATGCGTTGCTGGAGGACCTGCCACTGGAGGCGGGCGGTGCGGGCGACGGGCGCTGGAACCTCGACCGCTATCACGTGGCGTTGAGCGCCGACGTGCCGCTGGCGCGCATGAGCATCACGCCGCTGCCGACCACCGACACGACGGCCAAGGGCATTGCGGAGGCGGTGCTGTGTCCGATTGCGCCGGCGATCGGGAATGCGATTGCGCATGCCACGGGCAAGCGCTTTCGCGCGCTGCCCATCACCGCTGCGGACATTGAAAAGGCCCTGTCATGAGCGAACAACTCGTTCCCGTCCAGTTCCATGTCAACGGCCGGCCCGTCGACACGAAGGTGCCGACCGACCTGCCCCTGGTCGACTTCCTGCGCGAGGAGCTGGGCCTGTCCGGCACGCGGCTGTGCTGCGGCATCGGCGTCTGCAAGGCCTGCACCGTGGCCGCGCGGCGCGCGCCCACCAGCCAGGCGCAACCGATGCTCGCCTGCTCCACGCCGGTGGCGCTGCTGCAAGGCCAGAGCATCACGACGGTGGAGGGCACCGGCAGCATGGAAAAACCCAGCGCTGTGCAGCAAGCCTTCCTCGACCACTTCGCCTTCCAGTGCGGCTACTGCACGCCGGGCTTTGTCATGGCGACGGAGATGCTGCTGGGCCGGCTGCGCGTGCAACCAGTCCACCGCGACGGCCTCGACGCGGCGATTGAAGACGCCGTGGGCCAGCACATCTGCCGCTGCACCGGCTACGCCCGCTACCACCAGGCGATACGCGCCGTGGTGCTGGCGGAGAAAGGGCTGGTGGTCGCATGAGAGCCCTGTTGCTACTGCTGCTGGCCGGTGCCGCCCAGGCCGAGACCTTGTACGAATACGGCCGCCAATGCGCCGAGCAGATCAGCGAGATCCCGGCCTTCAACTGCATGGCCGGCGAGGAGATCCCGATCACCGTCGACGGCAAGCCCGTGCCTTCGCAACCCGCCCCACCGCGCTGCGACCGACCTTCGTTGCTGCCTCAACACGATGCCGGCAGCCAGGGACAATGCGTGCCCGGCAGCCGCGCCCTGGTGCTGCGCGACGACAAGACGGCGCAGATCAGCGCCGTCTGCCGCAAGCAGGTCGCGCGGCCCGCCGGCAGCCCGCTTTTCGACGAGATCAACGTCATCTCGCACAGCCTCAAAGACGGCAAGACCTGCTGGTTCACCGCCAAGGCCAAGGCGCCGTTGACAGAAGGTGCCGGCATCGACGGCCGCGCGGTGCCCTCGCCCAGTACACTTGCTCGCAAGGCCGCGGCTCCCGGCGCGCCGCCCGCCGACAAGGTCTGGCTCACGCCCGCCCAGGTCGCCGGCACCCAGCCCGCCTGCATCGGCTGCCACGACAGCGGCCCCTTCATGTACAGCCCCTACATCGCCCAGACGACCATGCTGCCCGGCGACCCGTTTGGCTACTACCAGCCCAAGGCCATCGGCGAGGACTTCAAGCGGGCCTGGGCGAAGTTGAACGCCTTCGGCATCACCACGCGCGGCAACACGTGCACGGCCTGCCATCGCATGGGCAATATGAATTCCTGCCAGGTGGCCATGCGGCAGTCGACAGGCAACGCGCTGCAGGAGGGCGGGGATGAGTGGTCCAAGCGCTTTCCGCAGTCACACTGGATGAGCCCGGGCAACCTGCACAGCAAGGCGCAGTGGGACGAACAGTTCAGCGAGAGCCTGAAGAAGCTGGCGGCCTGTTGCAAGAACCCGCAGGGCGCGGGGTGCAGGGTAGTGGACTATGGGCCGAAAGGAGCGCTGCCCAAGCGTTGAGGACGCTGCGTCAGCCGCGCATAAACCTCATCAACCGCCCGCGATAGTCCGACCTCTCCGCTGGCGCGCTCAGCAGCACCTCACTGAACCCAAACCCCAGCCCCGCCATCCGCTTGCCAAACGCGGCTCGGTTGCCGCGGTTGGGATCGACGATGAGAAGCTCGCACTGCGGCAGCGCATGCTTCTCGATGAACGCCGCCAGCCCGCCGCCATCGTCGCGCTCGTAGAGCACATCGCTGCCGATGATGAGGTCGAAGCGGCCCTGCACGCGCGGTGCGCCGCCGTCCGCAATGACCGCGTCCTCACTCCAGTCGCCATGGCAGTAACGCATCGGCGCGAGTTCGTTCAAGCGCAGGTTCTCGAGCAGGAAGGCACCCGCCAGCGGATGGACATCGCTGGCCGTCACCTCGGCACCGCGGCGGTGGCAGATGAGGCTGGCCAGGGCCAGGCCGCAGCCGATCTCCAGGATGCGTTCGCCGTCGGTCAGGGGCCGGATCGCCATCGCGGCGGCCAGGTGCAGCCCGGAGGGCCAGACCTGGCCGAACAACGGCCATTGCGCGGACGAGATGCCCAGGGCCTCGGCCGCACCCGCCGGGTCGGCGAACTGGTCGTTGTCCAGCAGCGAGCGGATCTGCAGATCCGCCGCGCCATCGATGGCGAGCGCGTGGACTTTGGTTTCATAGCCGGGCATGCGCCCTTTCGGTGACCTGCGTGGTGATCGCAATGCGACACGGGGAGGTCAGCGCCGCTGTTCGTTCACAGCGGCCGGGCGACAGGCCGGCGGGGCAAGACGGTGGCTGCGGGGCGCAGCCGGAAGGCAAGTGTAGGCGCGGGCCTTGACGGGCTCAGCTCATCAGGCTGTAGGGACCACCGCGTTCGAGTGCCTGCTTGTAGGCCGGCCGCGCCTGGATGCGGGCCAGGAAGTCGCGCAGCTTCGGGTAGGCGTCCATGCCTCCTCGGGCGGCGGCGGCCTCGACCGGAAAGCTCATCTGCACGTCGGCGGCCGAGAATTCGGCGCCAGCGAACCAGGGCCGCGCGGCAAGCTCGCCTTCCATGAAGGCGAGCTGCCGGTCGATGTTGGGCTGCACGAAGCTGGCGAGCACTTTGTCGGCAATGCCCTTGGCGATGGGCTTCACAAAGAAGGGCATGGGCGCGCGCTTGACCTTGTTGAAGACGAGCTTCATGACCAGCGGCGGCATCGCCGAGCCCTCGGCGAAGTGCATGAAGTAGCGGTAGTGCAGCAGGTCCTGCTCGCCCGTGGGCTTGAGCCGGCCCTGGCCGTAGCGGTCCACCAAGTACTCCAGGATGGCGCCGCTCTCGGCCACCGTCAGCCCGCCATCGGTGATGACGGGGCTCTTGCCCAGCGGGTGCACCTTGCGCAACTCCGGCGGCGCCAGACTGGTCTTGGCATCGCGCTGGTAGTGCTTGATCTCGTAGGGCAGACCCAGCTCTTCGAGCAGCCACAGCACGCGCTGCGAACGGGAGTTGTTGAGGTGATGGACGGTGATCATGGGCCGCAGTGTAGGCAGGCGCTACACGGCCGCCCGAGCGGCAAGCCGGCGCAGGCATTCCAGCTGCCAGTCGAACTCGGGCTGGAAGGACTCGCGCTGTTGCACGGCGCCATAGCCGCCCTCGCCGTAGACGCTGGCATACGCGGCGTACTCGGCGGCTTGCAGTGCCCGGCCGGCGAGGGCATTGGCGACGGCGTAGGAAGCCGACACTGCTGCATGGCCGACCCCGTCCAGCGAGCGCGAGCCGGGGTGTTGGTTGGCCAGCTGCGCCGCCTGGGCAGCCGCGGCGTCCAGCTCGGCCGGCGCCGCGCTGCCGTCCACAAAACGGATCAGCACGTCGAGGCAGACGATGACGGCGGCGTCTTCCAGCAGATGCCGCACGCGCTGCACGCACGCGAGGCCGAAGCGAAACCGCAGCGCCTCCTGCGCCGGGGCGTCCAGGGCGAGTCCGCGGGCCAGGTGGTCAAGGGCGTCGTTCATGGCCACCCAGTTTAGGCAGACGGGATTGCACCGCAAGGCCGCGGCCGGCTACTCTGCGGCGCGGCACGCCGTGCCGAAGGAGGGTCGCATGGCTCAATGGCCGACACTGGAAATCGCCAAGCTCATCGTCGGCGTGCTGACGCCGCTGTCGGTGGCCCTGCTGGGCTGGCTGTTCAGCCGCCAGCTCAAGCGCCTGGACCTCAGCAACTGGACCAACCAGAAGCTCATCGAGAAGCGACTGGCCATCTACGACGACATCGCGCCCAAGCTCAACCAGCTGCTGTGCTTCTTCACCTGGGTGGGCTACTGGAAGACCATTTCGCCGGCCGACGCCATCCACGCCAAGCGCGACCTCGACAGGATGCTGAACATCTACCGGCATGTGTTCGAGGCCGAGGTCTACGAGGCCTACCAGGACTACATCCACGTGCTGTTCGAGACCTACAACGACGCCGGGCAGGACGCCAAGCTGCGCGCGCTGGTCCGCAGCCCGGACGGCGACCGCCGCGCCCATGGCGGCTATGCGTGGAGCGAAGCCTGGGACGCCTGCTTCTCGGAGCCCGGCAACGCCGCGGACAAGCGCGAGGTGCGCGACAAGTACAAGGCGCTGATGGCGGCCCTGACGCGCTCGCTGGGCGTTGGCACGGCCCAGCACGCGCGGGCATGAGCCCGGTCAGGCCTGGGCCGGTGCCTCGTCCGGCGCCAGCAGGCGGCCAAACACCAGCTTGACCAACAGCAGCCCTGCGCCGGCCGCGGCCACCAGCATGGCATGCAGGCCCCAGAACTGCGTGCCCGGCATGGTCTCAAGCAGCCCGGCCAGCCAACCGACGAAGGTGTTGCCGAAGAACAGGTGCAGGTAGTAGATGCCGATCATGACCCCCTGCAGGCTGCGCGGCGCGGCGCGCGAGTACAGGGCCAGGCCGACCGGCATGATGTTGGCGAAGCCGATGTCGTTGACCAGCGTGTACGCAAACGTCCACAGGATGCTGATCTTGCCGCCGCCGGCTTCGATGGCGAAGGCCGGGAGCAGCAGCAGCAGCGGTGCGCCAGCCGCAACGAAGGAGCCGAGAGCCATCTTCGTGACCTCGTCGGGTTCGCGTCGCCGCGTGGCCCACCAGCGCCAGAAGGCGATCGAACCCAGCATCGTGATGAAGCTCACCGTGGCGTCCACGGCCTGCAGCCAGGTCACCGGCACCTGGAAGCTGCCGACCATCATGTCCATGTGCTGCTGCGACCACAACGGATAAGCGTTGTTGAACTGCTGGTTGCCGACGATGGACAGCATCAGCAGCGGCAGGATGGCCACCAGCAGGATCACACGTGCCCAGCCCGCGCGAGTCAGCGGCGGGCGGGCCTCGCGGGTGGCGTTTCGTGCGGGCTCGGGCGGCAGCCAGCGGCGGCCGGCCAGGTAGACGAACAGGCCGATCAGCATGCCCACGCCGGCCGAGCCGAAGCCCCAGTGCCAGCCCACGCGCTCGCCCAGCGTGCCGCAGACGATGGGGGCGGCGATGACGGCGATCTGCACCGCCAACATGAAGATTTGAAAGGCGCTGGCGCGGCGCTTGTCACCCGGCGCATAGAGATCGCCCACCTGGGCGGCGATATTGCCCTTGAAGCAGCCCACGCCCAGCAGCAGCGAGCCCAGGGCCGGCAGCAGCGCCGCCTCGAAGGCCATCAGGAAGTGGCCCGTGGCCATCAGCAGT
This sequence comes from Pelomonas sp. Root1217, assembly GCF_001425705.1. Lineage (GTDB taxonomy): Bacteria > Pseudomonadota > Gammaproteobacteria > Burkholderiales > Burkholderiaceae_C > Pelomonas. The sequence goes on from NZ_LMDC01000012.1 coordinate 153,486, forward strand.
GCGCCGATGACGATGGTGCGCGTGCGTCCCAGCAGCCGGTCGGCCAGCAGGCCGCCGAAGATGGGCGTCAGATAGACCAGGCCCACGTACAGGCCGAACACCGCGGAGGCCAGCTGCATCGGCGAGCGCGGCCCGGTGACGTTCTCGATGGCATGGCGCAGCGCATCCATGCCGGCCACATGGCCGATGTTGGCGGGCAGGAAGAGGTAGTTGCTGAGGTAGAGCACCAGCAGCGCCTGCATGCCGTAGTAGGAGAAGCGCTCCCACAGCTCGCAAAAGGACAGCCAGCCCAGGCCGGCTGGGTGGCCCAGGAAAGATCGGTCATGGCGGGCGCGTGCGTCGCTTGTGGCGTCGGCGGCCGCGGTCAGGGTGGCGGAGGTCAAGGGGGTGTCCCGGAAACTTGCAAAAGACGCGACTGTCCACGTCCGGGACCGGGCTGGCAATGCGCAGTCGCCCGCGGGTGACGAGGGTCATGGGTGCCACGGGTGTCATGCGCGACCGACACAATCGCGCAACATGAGCACCAGCCCGCCTCGCATCCTCGTCACCGGCGGCAGCGGCTATATCGCCGGCGTGCTGATCCGCCAATTGCTTGCCAACGGCTGGCAGGTCAACACCACAGTTCGCGACTTGAAGCGCGAGCCGGCGCTGCGCCAGCTGCTCGGCATTGGCGCGAGCGAACAGCTGCGCTGCTTCGCCGCCGACCTGATGGCCGACGCCGGTTGGGCCGAGGCCGCGGCTGGGTGCAGCCACATGGCTCACCTCGCGTCACCGCTGCCGGTGGGCGTGCCGCGCGATGCCAGCGAGCTGATCGTGCCCGCCCGCGATGGTGCTCTGCGCGCGCTGAAGGCCGCGCGGGACGCCGGCGTGCAGCGGGTCGTCATGACCTCGTCCGTCGCGGCTATTGCCTACGGCCATGGCCCCGGCGAGCACCATTTCACCGAGGACGACTGGACGCGCCTGGAGACGCCAGGCATCCCGCCCTACATCCAGTCCAAGACCATCGCCGAGCGCGCCGCACGAGATTGGGTGGCGCGCGAAGGTGGCGGGCTGGAGTTCTGCACGGTCAACCCCTCCGTCGTACTGGGCCCGGTCGCCAGCGCCGACTATTCGGCCAGCGTCGTCATCGTCAAGAGCCTGCTGCAGGGCAAGGTGCCGGCCCTGCCCAACATCGGCTTCGGCATCGTCGACGTGCGCGACGTAGCCGAACTGCATTGGCGCGCACTGACAGCCACCGGCATGGCCGACGAGCGATTCATCGCCTGCGGCGGCTTCCTGTGGCTGCGCGAGATCGCGGCCATCCTGCGTGCCGAGCTGGGCGAACAGGCCAGCCGCGTGCCGACGCTGCAGATGCCGGATTGGGCGGTGCGGTTGCTGGCCAAGTTCAGCCCGACCGTGCGCGCCGCCGCCAGCGAGCTGGGCACGTCACGGCACCAGGATGCGACGCATGCGCGTGAGAAGCTCGGTTGGGTGCCACGGCCACCAAGGAAGGCGATCTTGGCGACGGCGAAGGATTTGATGGCGCTGGGTGTTATTTAGCCGAGGCACAACCTGCTTGGTAGTGCGGACAGAGCAATGCCTGAGAAGCCAGAACTGATCAAGGCTTGCGCAAGGCCGCAATGGCAGAGCAGCATGATTTGCCAACCCTCGGCCCGAAAAATCGCTTGCCCGCCGTGCTGGTCGGCGCTCATCACAGGCGACATCACCATCCGAAGTTGTCCGATCTTGTCAGGACGACCATCATCCGGCCCCCACCGAGTCACGACGGTTTCAGGCTCGGCGATGCACGGAACGGCGGCGCAGACATTGAGAATCTGATACGTCGATGGCTCGCCATGAACCGACACCGGGACAAGCTGAATTTCGTCCTTAGCGTGCTGCAGCAAGAGAGCTGCAAGCCTGTCGGAGACGACCGGCATGTCAAAGTCTGCGAGGGTGAAGTCGAGCGGCTTTCCCTCACGACGTTTGGAAAGGTAGAGATCGCCGGCGATGTCAACTCGCTTACCTTGCGTGAAGAGGCGCGGATCGACTTCCTCTCCATGGCCCGTGGTCGGCGAAGCCAAGTACCAACGATCGAACGGCTGTTCAGCGCTTTCGAATCGAGAGAACGGCAGATGGCTCGACACGGGTCACCGCCCCCGCCTCTGCCACAACGGCTTCTTCCCCTTCAAGTGCCGCTCGATGCCGTCATTGAGCCGCGAACGCAGATCGATGACCGCCTCGACGTGCCCGAACACCTCGGGGAAGCGCAGGTCCAGCCACAGCCACAGCGTGCACTGGCGCAGCGCCTGCTCCATGCGGTCCAGGCGGCTGTGCTCGTCGACGTCGTCCAGGAACCAGGGCGTGCCGGCCTTGCCGGTGCGGGCGTGGCTGGCGGCCCAGGCCTGGAACTGCTCTACGACCTGGGGCAGGCGGTCGTCCACCGGCGCCTGCGCGTAGCGGAAGCGCTCCTGCAGCGACAACGCGCCCGCGTTGCGGTCCAGCATCTCGGCCAAGCCCAGCATCTGCTCCAGCTCGGCCACTTCGAAGTGGGCGTCGTCCAGGCGCAGCTGCTGCATGAAGACGGTCAGCACCTGGTGCAGGCTGTTCACGCCCAGGCGCTGCGAGATGGTCTGCACATGGCGCCAGTTGGGCGCCACCGGGCACTTGAAGTCGCGCGGCGCGCGTGGCTCCTTGGGTAGCAGCTCGCGCAGCGTCTTCATCGCGTCGGCCTCGGCCTCTTTCAGCACGCTGACGAAGCCCTCGTCGTGCATGCCATAGCGGCCCGCGCGGCCGGCGATCTGGTGCACCTCGCTGACGGTCAGCGCGCGGTCGCCGACGCCGTCGTACTTCTCCAGCGTCGAGAACAGCACGCGGCGGATCGGCAGGTTCAGGCCCATGCCGATGGCGTCCGTCGCGACCAGCACCTGGCTGGCACCGACGGCAAAGCGCTCGGCCTCGCGGCGTCGCACCTCGGGCGGCAGCGCGCCATAGATGACACTGACGACGTGGCCGTTCTGCGCGATCTGGTCGCGCAGCATCAGCACGTCGCGGCGGCTGAAGGCCACCACCGCGTCGCCCGCGTGCAGATGCGTCATCGGCACCGGCGCCGGCATCAGCTGCACATGCTGCTTGCGCTCGAAGACGCGGCGCTCGGGCTTTTCGCCGCACAGCTGCAACAGCCGCTCGATGGCCGGCGCCGCATAGGCCGACGCGATGATGATCAGCTCGCGTGCCGGCACGCCGACGATGGCCTGCGTCCAGGCCCAGCCGCGCGAGTCGTCGAAGATCATCTGCGCTTCGTCGATGACGGCCACGTCGATGGTGTCGCGCGTGTTGACCATCTCGATGGTGCTGCTCACCACGCGCGCGTCGTTGGCTGGCACGTTCTCCTCGCCGGTCAGCAGCGAGCAGGGCACGCCGCGGCCGACGAGGCGGTCGCGGCCCTCCAGTGCCAGCAGGCGCAGCGGTGCCAGGTAAGCGCCATCCAGCGCCTGCGCCAGCCGCTCGAAGGCGGCGTAGGTCTTGCCGCTGTTGGGCGGGCCTAGATACAGCGTGACCTTGCGGCCCAGCTTGCGAGCTGCGTCGAAGCTGTCCGGGTAGCCCTGGAAGGCCAGCTCGCGGCCCAGGCTGGCGAGCGTGTCCTGCTCCTCGACCTGTTGCTCCCAGCGGTCCTGGGCGCGGTTCAGCGCGGCCTTGAGGTCCTCGTAGGGCATGGGCACGCCGCACTCGGCCTGCAGACGCGGCAGCAGCGACGCCAGCTGGCTGGCATGGCCCATGGCTTCGCTGCGGGCAATGAGGTGGTTCAGGTGCAGGATCAGCTCGGCCGTGTACGAGTACTCGGGCGCCTGGCCGAGGTTGTGGCGCAGCGCGGCCGTGTCGCCGTCGCGGAAGAAGGCCCAGATGGGCTCTTCGGGCACTGGCACGCGGTGCGACAGGTCGATGCGCCAACCCTCGTGCGCGAGCGTGATCGGGTGCACGCACAGCCGCGTGAACACCAGGCCTTCGCGGCGCAGGCCCAGGCTTTCGAGCTGGTGCAGGCGCTGCTGCAGCTGCGGGCGCAGCGTGTTGGTCTGGGGCGTGGCCTCGAGCTGGGCCAGCGCGACGGGAATGTGTGCCGGCAGGATCCAGCGGCTCGGCCGGCCACCGCCAGCGGCCCGGGAGATCTGGATGCAGCCCAGGCGGTCCAGCGCGTCGTCGCTGCCGTCATCGAGATCGGCCGGCACCAGTACCTGGGGCAGCGCGTGGGCGGCCTGGCGGATGCGGGCCCAGTCTTCAGCCGTGAGGCCCGCGGGGAAGCGGGCGGCGTGGCCGGGTTGCGGGAGGGGAAAGGCGGGCGCGGGCGGCTTGGCCGGCTTGGGCGAGGAGACTTCGGAATTCACGGCGGAAGTGGAACACAGGCGAGCTGACTGCGTCCTCGCCACGAGGGCCGACGGGCGCGCGGTTTGCCGGTGCCCATTCCTTCGTGACAAGCTCTGCAACTGCTTTGGAGGCCCGCATGCCACGCGAAATCAAGATCGTCAGCGAAACCGTCGCTGCGCCGGCGCACGAGGTCTACGAATTCGCCAGCCAGCGCGAGAACCTGCACCTCTGGGCATCGGGCCTGGCGTCGGCCGACATCGAGCAGGAAGGCGACCACTGGGTGGTGACCGACTCACCCATGGGCCGCATCCAGATCAGGATGGCGCCGCGCAACGACTTCGGCGTGCTGGACCATGACGTGACGACACCCGATGGTGTGACCACGCACAACGCGTTTCGGGTCACGCCAGTGGATGAGGGCAGCGCACTGACGTTTGTGGTGCTGCGGATGGCGGGGGCGGGGGCGGGGGCGGGCGATGAGGACTTTGAGCGGGATGCGGCGCATGTGCGCAAGGATTTGAGGGCGTTGAAGGCGTTGATGGAGCGAGCTTGAACAGCTATTAGCTGCTCAGGGCGCCAGCACACTGCCGTTCAATTCGATGAGCCGTCCCTGACGCAAGCGAGCCCCGACGGTGTGTTCTTCATCCCAGCCGACTCGATACCCGATTTCGATGGTGAATTCGCGGCCCAGCGGCGTGACTTGAACAAACTCGATGGTCGCATGAGCCCAGACGTCGGTAGGCACGGTCAGTAGAGGCATGCCATCCTCGGGCGGGTCAGCATCCCCCGTTGAAACTGCATCTGCATACGGCTCGTAGTGCTCTAGCAGGGCTTGTGCGATTTGTGATTGCCAGCCGGGATAGCCATGCGAAAGACCGCGTGCGATTTCGAGTGCCTGGAGATCAGGCGCACCACGAGACCCGGACAGAGCCAACGGGACGCGCTCTCCGCGCATTGAAATGAAGCCGCGCCACAGTTTGCGCTTTCGCTGGAACTCGCCGAGTTCCGAATCAGAAAACGAAGGCGTTTTGAAGAAACCGAACATTCGAGAGGCCCTTCAGTCAATAAGGCTCACACCGGCTTCGGCCGCGTCCCTTCCGACGGATTCGCAATCCACGCCTGCAGCTCCGCCGCCCGCGCATGCCTGGGCGCCAGCTCCAGGAAGGTCTTGTACGCGGCCATGGCCTTGCCTTCGTCGCCCGCCAGCAGCCGCGCGTCGCCGAGATTGAGCCAGGCCAGGGAACGGCTGCCGTCCATCTCGACGGCCTTCTCGAACCAGACGGCCGCATCGGCCGGCTTGCCGCGCCGGTAGAGCACGAAGCCCAGGTTGTTGGCGGCCAGCGCGAACTTCGGCTGCAGTTGCAGTGCCTCCTTGAAAGCGGCCTCGGCTTCGTCGTAGCGCCGTTCGCGATACAGCTGCAGGCCGCGGTCGTTGGCGCGTTGGGCGGCCACGCGGGCGCCGGGGTCGACGCGGGCGGTCGTGGCGGCCAGGGCCTGGTCCCTGCCGTCCAGGCCCTTGATGGTCACCTGCACGCCGCTGGCCGCGCCACTTGCAGCAGCTGAGACCTGCCGGCCGGCACTGCTGGCCTCGTCGAGCTTGGCGGCGAACTGGCTGGCCTTGTCGTCGAGCTGGGCCACGGCGCCGCTCAGCGCTGGCTCCTGCGCCGTCGGCATTTCGAAGATGAACTCACCACCTTCCGAGCCCGGCAGGCTGCCGAAGGCCGGCGTCTGGTGGGCGATGGCCGACACGGCGGGCGCCACATACGCAGCGAGTTCGGTCGCCGTGATGAGGCCGTCGCCGTTCAGATCGGCTTTGCCGTTGAGCGCCTGCAGCAGCGTCCAGGTGAACACCGAATGGCCACCGGGGCCGTCGTCGGCGACCTGCTGGTCAGCGCCACCGGCCGTCATCATCTGACGGCCGACGCGGCGGGCATTGGTGCGGGCGAAGTTGCTATCCATGGCGCTTGATCCGCCACGGGTCAGACCCAGGCCCGAGTAGCAGGCGTCGATGACGAAGAGGGCGTGCTTGGCGGTGATGGCCTCGGCCACCTCCTGCAGTTGCGGCATGGCGATGGCGTCGGCTTGCAGGTCGTTCAGGCCCGCATCCACCGGCACGATGTAGCCGACCTCGCGACCGCTGGGCAGCTTGCGCGTGCTGCCATGGCCGGCGAAGAAGACAAAGACGCGGTCATCGCGCTTGACGCGCTTGGCGTCGCCGAAGCGCTCGTTGAGCGCCTTCAGGATGTTGGCGCGCGTGGCCTCGGCGTCGCTCAGCAGCGTCACGTTGTCGGCGCGAAAGCCGAAGCGCGTGACCAAGGACTCGCGCACCGCCTGGGCGTCGCGCACCGCATGCGACAGCTTGGGCCAGGCGGTGTATTGGTTGATGCCAATGACCAGCGCATGGCTGTCGCGGTACAGCTCGCCCGCCGTGGGAGGCGGCGCCGCGGCGCGCTCCGAGGAGACGACGAACTGCCCATCCTTGAAGCTCGCAAAGCGCCAACCCTCGGCAGCGAGCTGGTCCAGCACCAGCGGCAGGGCCTGCACGGTGCGGGCGTGGATGTCATGGAAAAGCACGATGCCGCGCTGCTGCTTGTCCAACTCGGCCATCACCCGCGCAGCGATGCTCTTGGGAATGGGGTCGCTCCAGTCCAGCGAGTCGACGTTCCACATCATCGAGCGCAGCTTCAGCGCCTCGATGGTGGTCAGCGCGCCGTCGTTGCGAGCGCCATAGGGGAAGCGAAACAACGCGTCGCCGTTGCGACCCGCCGCATCGAGCAGCGCCTCCGTGTTGGCGGCTTCTTCCTTGACCTTGACCAGCTCGAACTTGCTCATCAGCCCATGCGTGAAGCTGTGGTTGGCGAGTTGGTGGCCGGCGGCGAGCACCCGTTTGGCGACGGCACTGCCATTGCCCGGCTGCACCTTGCCGGTGGCGTCTACCTTGCCCAGGTTCTGGCCAAGCTGGAAGAACACGGCCGGCGCCTGGTAGCGCTTCAGGATCTCCAGGATCTCGTCCGTGTAGCGCGCATGCGGGCCGTCGTCGAAGGTCAGCAGCACGGTCTTGGGCGGCAGCTTGTCGCCGAAGACCTCGCGCTCCTTGGCGGCCACGCCGCGCATGGCGCCTGACGCGGCGGGCTCGGGTGCCAGGTCGACTGCGGCCGGCAGCTGGGCGCCGTGCTGCTTCATGACGGACTCGCGCGTGTGCAGGGCCTTCAGCTTGGCGACGTAATCGCTCCAGCGCTCGCGCTTCAACTCGATGCCGCGCTTGGCAAAGCCGCCGAACACTTCCTTCAGCTCCTGCTCATAGGCCTTCTCGACCTCGGCCAGCGTGTCCAGGTCCTCCTGGGCACGGCGCGCGAGCTTGATGCCGTCCAGCGTCTGGGCACTCTTCAGCCCGGTGGCGAGCTGGCCCAGCACCTCCTTGAAGGCCAGGCGGTCGGCGTCGTACCAGCCGGGCTCGCTTTCGATGCGCGTCAACAGCGCCCCCGTGGCTTCCAGCGATTCGGGTTTCAGCGCGAGGTCGGCCAGACCCTGCTGGCGCTGCAGCAGTTCGTGGAAGAGCTGTTGGCCCAGCGCCTGCACCTCGCGCCGTTGCGCGGCTGGCAGCGCCGCCTCGCCGTCCATCAGCACGACGATCTGGCGATGCAGGGCCAGCAGCCCGTCGCCCTCGTCACGAAGCTTGGTTGTCGCGCTGGTGTCCTGGGCTGCCGAGGCGGCAGGCAGCGCGGCGGGTACCTCGTTGAGACGCTTGTTGCAGCCGGTCAGGGCCAAGGCGGTGGTCAGCAGCAGGGCGAGTGAGATGAGGCGCATTGCGGGTGAGAAAAGTCAGCCGCGGGATTGTGGGGCTGCCCGCGCTGCTGACAGCGCCAGGCCGCGAGCGCCGACAGAATGCCGTCCTCCCAACAAGGACGATAACGATGAGACTGCTCGCCTTGACCCTGGCTCTTGCGTTCATGATCCCCAGCCAGGCCGCTACTCCCACAGAGCGCCTGGCCGACGTGGCGACGCGCTACTACGACGCCCGCGCCCGCTTCGACCCGCTCAACGCCACCGAGGCCGGCGACAACCGCTTCGACGACCAACTCGGCTTGGGACTTGCGCCGGCCGAGCGGGCCAAGCGTTTCGCCGCTTGGCGCGGCTTCCTGAAGGAACTGGCCGCCCTGCCCGCCGCCAGCCTGCCGCCCAACGAGCGCCTGAACCGCGAGCTGCTGGAGCAGCAACTGCGCGCCCAGCTCGCCTTTGAGCGCTATCCGGATCACCTGCTGCCTTTGCACCAGATGGGCGCCACGCCCTTCCAGCTGGCCTTCTTCTCCAGTGGCCAGGCCGGCCAGCCGCTGAAGACCGCGGCCCAGCTCGACGCCTATCTGAAGCGCGTCGCCGGCCTGCCGTCCTGGTGCGACCAGGCCATCACCAATATGCGCGAAGGCATCAAGCGCGGCGTTGTCCAGTCCCTGCCCGTCGTCCAGGCGGCGCTGCCACTGCTGCGGAACCTGGCCGAGGCCGACGCCGAGCGCAGCGCATACACCGCGCCGGTCCGCGCCCTGCCCGCTGATCTCGCTGCCGCTGACCGCACCCGCCTCACCGAGGCCTACCACCGCGAGCTGACCGAGCGCACGCAGCCCGCGCTGCGCCGGCTGCTCGCCTTTGTCGAGACCGACTACCTGCCCGCCGCGAAGCGCCGCGGCAGCATCGGCTGGGCGTCACTGCCCAACGGCCAGGCCTGGTACCGCCAATGGGTGCGCGAACAGACGACGACCGACCTGACGCCCGAGCAGATCCACGAGCTGGGCTTGAGGGAGGTCGCGCGTATCCAAGGCGAGATTACGCGCATCGCGCCGCAGCTCGGCTTCACGGGCGACCCGCTGAAGAACGGCGGCCTGCTGGCCTGGGCGCGCACCGATGCGCGCTTCCGGCCCTTCAAGACCGAGGCCGAGATCCTGGACGCCTACCGCGCCATCAACGTCCGCGTCGTGCCGCAACTGCCCAGGCTTTTTGGCAATCAGCCGCGCATGGCGCTGGACATCCGCGCCGAGCCGGAGCTGACGCGAGATACGGCTTCCGATCACTACACCCCCGGCCAGCCCGACGGCAGCGCGCCCGGCGTGTTCTGGGCCGTCATCAACGACCCCAAGGACTACTCCGTGTCGACGATGACGGCCCTCTTCCTGCATGAGGGCCAGCCCGGGCACCACTTCCACTTCGGCCAGCAGGTGGTGATGCCCATGCCCGAGTTCCGCCGCCGCATGTGGATCAATGCCTATGGCGAGGGCTGGGCGCTGTATGCCGAGACCCTGGGCCACGAGCTGGGCCTGTACTCAGACCCGGTGGCCTATGCCGGCGAGCTGCGCCTGGAGATCAGCCGCGCGGCCCGCCTGGTGGTCGACACCGGCCTGCACGCCAAGGGCTGGAGCCGCGAGCACGCGCTGAAGTACTGGATGGACGTGACGGGCGCCGGCGAGCAGCAGGCCGTCGCCCAGATCGACCGCTACCTCGCCTGGCCCGGCCAGGCCCTGGGCTACAAGATCGGGGCGCTGAAGATCCAGGAGCTGCGCCGCCGCGCCGAGCAGAAACTGGGCGCGAAGTTCAGCCTCGCCGCCTTCCACGACCAGGTGCTGGGCGAGGGCTCGCTGCCGCTGTCGGTGCTGGAGAAGCGCATCGATGCGTGGATTGCGGGACGTTGACCCCTCGGCCAAGGAGTACCTTGGCCGGTCCCCCGAGGGGACGGCGATGCTTGCGGCATCGAGCCGCAAGCACATCGCCAGCGCGGGCCGGCTAGGGAGCGGCCCGGCGCTCGGCCCGCAATGGAGAAAGCTGCATGACTGACATCACCATCTTCCACAACCCCAAGTGCGGCACTTCGCGCAATGTGCTGGCGCTGATCCGCCATGCAGGCTTGGAGCCGCGCATCGTCGAGTACATGCAAACGCCGCCGAGCCGCGACGAGATCCGCGCACTGGCGGCGGCTACCGGCCAGCCCTTGCGCGCGTTGCTGCGCAAGAAGGAGGCCGTCTTCACCGAGCTGGGCCTCGCCGATCCGGCTCTGAGCGATGACGCCCTGCTGGACGCGATCCAGCAGCATCCGGTGCTGCTGAACCGCCCCATCGTCGTGACGTCCCTGGGCACGGCGCTGTGCCGTCCGTCGGAGGCGGTGCTGGAGCTGCTGCCCGTCGGGCCGTTGCCGCCCTTCACCAAGTCTGACGGCGAAGTCGTGCACGACCACGGCCGTCGGCTCGGCTGAGGTTCAGGCCGGAAAGTCCGTCGACGCGGCCACCTCGCGCCACTCGGCCGTCTCGCGCTCGACAAAGGCATGCTTGTCGGCAATGGCCTGCAGCGTGTCCGTGCCCAGCGGCAGGCGCAGCGGCGGGGTCTTGGCATCGACCAGGGTCAGCATGGCTTGCGCCAGGCGCTCGGGGTCACCGGGCTGGTTGAGGCTGATGCGCTTGGCGGCCTCGCGCACCTGGCCGGCGCTGGCGGCGTAGTCGCCCAGCTCGCGCGGCGACGTGACCAGGGACTGGCCTTCGAGGAACTCAGTGCGGAAATAACCGGGCTCGACGACGGTGGCATGGATGCCCAGCGGCGCGAGCTCGGCATGCAGGGCCTCGGTGATGCCCTCGACGGCGAACTTGGTCGAGCAGTAGACGCCGAAGCCCGCGGCCGAGCGCACCCCGCCGAGCGACGAGATGTTGATGACATGGCCGCTGCGGCGCTCGCGCATCTGCGGCAGCACGGCACGGGTCACGTTGAGCAGGCCGAAGACATTGGTCTCGTAGAGCCGCCGCACTTCGTCGACGCTGGCTTCCTCGACGGCACCGAGCAGGCCGTAGCCAGCGTTGTTGACAAGGATGTCGATGCGACCGAAGCGGGCCAGCGCGGCGGCCGTGGCCCGAGCGGCCTGGGCTTCGTCGGTGACGTCCAGGGCCACGGCCAACAGGCCGGACTGGGTGCCCAAGCGCCTCTCGATGCTGGCGGCGTCACGGGCCGTAGCGACGACGGCGTCGCCATGGGCCAGGGCGGCTTCGGTAATGCGTGCGCCGATGCCGCGCGAGGCGCCGGTGATCAACCAGACGCGCTTGAAGGTGGGGATGGTGGTCATGTTGGGCTCCAGGGCTTGGGGTGATTGAGGTGTCGGCCGATGGAGCGAAATTTAGGCATTCGATTGCTGCTCAACTAGCCCAGAATTAATGCATTCATTAACAAGCAATTCGTGACAGTGGCCTTCAACGAACTGCGCGCCATCACCACCTTCACCAAGGCCGCCGAGCTGGGCAGCCTGCGCCAGGCTGCCGTGGCCCAGGGCATCACGCCGCAGGCGGCCAGCCAGGCGTTGACGCAGCTGGAGAGCTACCTCGGCGTACGCCTCTTCCACCGCACGACGCGACGGCTCAGCCTGACCGAGGAGGGCGAGCGTTTCCTCGGCGCCGCCGCACCCGGCCTGCAGGCCTTGCAGCGCGCATTGCACGGCGCGCGCCAGGGCCGAGACGTCATCGCCGGGCCGCTGCGTATCACGGCCTCGCGCTCGCTGATGCTGCCGGTGCTGTGGCCGGTGCTGGAGGAGTTCTGCGCCCGCCACCCCGACGTCGAGCCCGATGTGCAGTTGGACGACCGCATCGGCGACTGGGTGGCAGACCGCGTCGACGTGGGCTTTAGGGCCGGCACGCCGCCGGGCGAAGGCCTGATCGCCCGCCATCTGCTGCCGCTGCAGCTGATCGTCTGCGCCGCACCCGCCTATATCGCCCGGCATGGCGCGCCGCAGAGCATCGACGAGCTGGCCCAGCACCGCTGCAGCGGCTTTCGGCACCCGAGCACGGGCAAGCCCATGCCCTGGGAGTTCCTGGTTGGCGACGAGATCGTCGGGCACGACGTCGCTTCGGTCTTCATGACCAACGATGTCGAACTGGAGGCCAATGTCGTCGTGGCCGGCCAGTGCATCGGCCAGCTCGTCGGCGCCACCGCCGCCCCGCTGATCCGCAGCGGCCAGCTCGTGCCGCTGCTGACCCAGCATGTCTGCGCCCATCTTGGCCTGTACCTGTACTACGGCAGCCGCGTGGCCCAGCCGGCGCGGGTGCGGGCCTTCATCGACCTCGTCGTTGAGCGCGTGGTGGGCAACTCGGCCTGGGTGGTCAGCGCTCAGGAGCTGGCTGCGGCCGCTGGCGGGCGCCGCTGAGCGGATAACAACCCGACGCGATTCGTAAAGCCTGGGCACATCGCGAAAGCAAACACTGCAGAAGGGGAGGGCATCTGAATTGGAGGCTCTCATGAACTACAGAACCCGGAGCGTATGCGCGGCGGCCGTGGCCCTGGCGGCTTGCGGCGGTGGTGGCGGCGATGCTGGCACTCCTGTCACGACGCCCTCGAACAGCACCTCGGGCACGCTGGCTCTGAGCCTGACCGATGCGCCGGCCTGCGGCTTCGACCATGTCTATGTGACGGTGCAGAAGGTCCGCGTCAACGCCAGCGCCGACGCCGCCGAAGATGGCGCCGGCTGGACGGACCTGGTGGTGGGCCCGACACAGCGCTTTGACCTGCTGGCGCTGCAGAACGGCGTGCTCGCCAGCCTGGGCCAGGTGCCGCTCGCCGTGGGCCATTACGCGCAGCTGCGCCTAGTGCTGGCCGAGAACGGCGGCGCCACACCGCTGGCCAACTCGGTCGTTCCCACGGGCGGCAGCGAGGTCGCGCTGAAGACGCCCAGCGGCCAGCAGAGCGGCCTCAAGCTCAATGCCAGCATCGACATCGCGGCCAACCAGATGGCCGACTTCGTGCTGGATTTCGACGCCTGCAAGTCCGTCGTCACGGCCGGCAACTCGGGCCAATACCTGCTCAAGCCCGTCGTCGCCGTCGTGCCCAACTTGCTGTCGGGCGTCAGCGGCTATGTGGATGCGAGCGTCGCCTATGGCGGCACCCAGGTCAGCCTGCAACAGGGCGGCGTCGTGCTCAAGGCCACCGCGCCGGACAGCAGCGGCAAGTTCATGCTCACGCCGGTGGCACCGGGCAGCTACGACCTCGTCATCAAGTCCGCGGCCCGAGCCACCATGGTCGTGACCGGCGTGCCGGTGACGGCCAATACCGTGACGGCCGTCAGCACCAGCGTCGCGCCGCTGTCGCCCGCCCCGGCCATCGATGGCCAGACCATGGGCACGGTGATGGTGGATGGCGTTCCCAACACGGCGGCTGTCGCGGCGACGCAGAAGCTGGCCGGCGGCAGCATCGTGACCGTCGCCGAGACGATGTCGGACTCGACGACCGGCGCCTTCAAGCTGACCTTGCCCGCCGCGCCGCCCTGGGTGGCGCCCTATGCTGCGGCGCCGGCCAGCCTGGTATTTGCCGCGGACGCGACGGCCGGCCTGTCCTACTCCTTCAACGCCAGCCTCAACGGCACGGTCAAGGTCGTCGGCCCCTTGGCCGTCACGGCGGGTGGCACGCTGACGGTCAACTTCGGCTTCTAAACGGGAGTGGGCTTGAGCAGGTCCGCGATGCCGATGCGCGCGGCAAAGTCATCGCGCACCCGCTCGGCCACCTCGGTCACCGCCGCCGCGCCGTCGTCCATGAAGTCGACGACCGAGCGGAAGGGCCGCTCGCCATGCGCCAGGCCCACGACGCGCACGACCTCGTCGGCGACGGCCTGCGGGTCGGCTTCGGGCGGCATCAGCGCGGTCAGGCGGGCGCCGATCTGGTCCATCAGGCCGGCGTAACGGGCGTAGGCCGCGGCCTTGGCTTCGTCGGCTGGCTTGCCGGCGTTGGCGAAGTGGTCGGTGCCGCTGGTGAAGGCGCCGGGCACGACGATGCTGGTCTCGATGCCGAAGCGAGCCAGCTCGAAGCTCATGGTCACGGCCAGCGAGTCCATGGCCGCCTTGGCCGCGGCGTAGGGGCCGAGGAAGGGCGGGAAGCCGCCGCGCGTCGTCGTGCTGCCAATCCACAGTAGCAGGCCGCGCTGCTGTTCACGCAGCACCGGCAGGGCCGCGCGGTTGACGCGTTGGGCGCCGAGCACATTGGTGTCGAGGACGGCGCTGATCTCTTCCGGCGTGTAGGCCTCGGCCGGCCCGACGACGAGGTGGCCGGCGTTGTGCATGACGACGTCCAGGCGCCCCTGCTCGGCCACGATGGTGGCGACGGCCGCGTCGGCACTGTGCTGCGACAGCACGTCCAGCTCCACGACGCGCAGGTCCAGGCCGCGGGCAAAGCTCCAGTCACGCAGCTCGCGGGCCCTGGCCGAGTTCTTGGCCGCGACGCCGCGCATGCTGGCGTAGACGGTGTGGCCGGCGGTGGCCAGGGCAAGGGCGCTCAGCTTGCCGATGCCGCTGGAAGCACCGGTGACGAGGATGACTTGTTGTTGGTTGTTCATGATGCTGTCCTCCTTCAGACGATGCCGCCGTTGACGCGCACCGTCTGGCCGTTCACCCAGGCGCCTTGCGGCCCGGCCAGCACGCCGACCATCGCCGCGATGTCCTCGGGCTGGCCCAGGCGCTCCAGCGGCGCCATCCTGGCCAGGCGCTCGACCTGCTCGGGCGTCTTGCCGTTCAGGAACAGGTTCGTCGCCGTCGGGCCGGGTGCCACCGCATTGACGGTGATGGCCTTGCCGCGCAGCTCCTTGGCGAGGATGTTGGTCATGGTCTCGATGGCGCTCTTGGTGGCGGCGTAGACGGCATAGCCCGGCAGGGCCAGACCGATGACGCTCGTCGAGAAATTGATGATGCGGCCGCCGTGGCGCAGGCGCTTCGCGGCTTCGCGCATGGCGAGAAAGCTGCCCTTCACGTTGATGTCGAAGAGGCGGTCAAAGGTCGCGTCATCGGTGTCGGCCAGGTGGGGCAGCTCGTTGGCCATGGCGCCGGCGTTGTTGACGAGCACGTCCACGCCGCCGAAGGCCTCGGTGGCGGCGTCGAACAGCAGCCTGGCGGCGCCGGCAGCGGCCACGTCTGCCTGCACGGCGATGGCGCGGCCGCCACGCTCCACGATCGCATCGACGACCTTTTGCGCTTCAACAGCATTGCCGGCGTAGTTGACGACGACGGCGTGGCCATCGGCCGCCAGCTGCCGGGCGATCGCCGCGCCGATGCCCCGCGAGGCGCCGGTGACGATGGCGACGGGGGAAGAGGAAGAAGAAGTGGTGTTGCTCACGGGGTGCTCCAGGTCGTTGGGTTGGAAGGCAGGACCGAGGAGCGGCCCTGTGAGTTCAATGTATTGTTCGATCGCTTTCGGATAAATCAGACGAACAAGACATCACAATCCAATTCAACTAAACAATTGGAGCCAAACGGCCATGGACCGACTCGATGCGATGCGCCTGTTCGTGCGCATCGTCGACCTGGCCAGCTTCACCAAGGCCGCCGACGAACTGCAGCTGCCGCGCGCGTCCGTCAGCCTGGCCCTGCAGCAGCTGGAGGCCCGCCTGGGCGTGCGCCTGCTGAACCGCACGACGCGGCATGTCAGCCCGACGCTGGATGGCCAGGCCTATTACCTGCGTTGCCAGCAGATCCTGCAGGACGTCGGCGAGGCCGAGGACTTGTTCCGCAGCAGCCAGTTGAAGCCGCGCGGCAGGCTGCGCGTGGACATGCAGGGCAACCAGGCCCAGCGCTTCGTGCTGCCCTTCCTCGGCGACTTCCATGCCCGCTACCCCGACGTCGAGCTGGAGATCGGCCTGGGCGACCGCTTTGTCGACTTGGTGCGCGAGGGCGTGGACTGCGTGCTGCGCTCAGGCGAGCCCAAAGACTCGTCGATGGTGGGCCGGCGCGTCGCCCAACTGCGCCAGGTGACGTGTGCGAGCCGCGACTACATCGCCCGCCGCGGCCTGCCGCGCACGCTGGAGGAGTTCGCCACCCACCAGGCCGTCAACTACATCGGCAGCAGTGGCCGCGTTTTGCCCTTCGACTTCATCGTCGATGGCGAACCGATCAGCCTGGCGCTGCCCGGCCCGGTCACCGTCAGCAGCGCAACGGCCTATGGCGCCTGCTGCCTGGCCGGCCTGGGCTTCATGCAAGCGCCGCGCTACAACTTCGAGGCGGAACTGGCGAGCGGCGAGCTGGTCGAGGTGTTTGCCGACTGGCAGCCGGCGCCGCTGCCGGTGTATGTGCTCTATCCCCACGCCCGCCAGCTGTCGTCGCGGGTGCGGGTGTTTGTGGATTGGCTGGCGGAGAGGATGGCGAGCGCGAGTTGAGCGGCGGGCGAACTACTAGGATGCGTCTTGCCGGGCCGATCCTGGCGAGGAGAGCATCCCATGCCGATCTCTTGCACTCGCTCTGGTAAATGGCGCCGCTGCGTTCGCGCCGCCGCGCTGATCGCAGCCGGTCTGCTGGGCCATGCGATCAGCTTGGCCGCCGAGACGGTGGACCAAGTGATCGCCGAGGTGAAAGCCCGTGACGCTGAACTGTCCGCGGCGCATGGACGCGGCGATATGGCCACCTATCTGCAAGGCCTGTCCAAGCACTATGTCTACATCGACGTCGGCGGCCGTCGTGTCACGGCCGAGAAGCTGTCGACGCGGCGCAGCAATGACCAGCTTCGTCAGGTCGCCTCCGAGACGCTGGAAGAAGAAAGCCTGCGCGTCTCCGAAAGCGTGGTGCTGCTCAGCGGCCTCGAGCGCGCCAGCTTCACCTATTTCGGCGGGCTGCCCCGGCAGGGCAGCACCCGCTGGACGGCGCTGTGGGCGCGTGAAGACGATGGCCAGTGGCGGCTTGTCGCCGAGACCGCGACGCCGGTGACGGGTGATGGTGGCCTGCCCTTCACCGCCGCCAGGCAGCCCGAGTCGGCCGTGCGCTCCCGCCAGGGCGCATGGCTGCTGGACCTGCCTCAACCCATGCGGCTCGAGTTGAACGCCGAACGTGGAAGGCTGATCGGCACGCTGCCGGGCCAGTCGATCAAGCTGACCTTCGTGCCGGCCTCGCCCACGCATTACTACGCCCTGGAGCGTCCGTTCGAACTGCGCTTCAGTAGCGATCGGCAGAAGCTCACCCTCGTCACCTGGGGCATCGAGACGGCCGCCCGGCGCGTGGCACCCGCGCGCTGATCGTCAGCTGCCCGAACCCGCGACCGCCCTGAAAAGCCGGATCGCCGTCTCCGCGGCCGGCGCCAGCGTGCGGCCGCGCAGCCAGACGGCGTGGGCGTCCACGTAGAGGTCGCCGAAGGTCTTCACGCCGCGCAGCGGCTGCAGGCCCAGTTCGATGGCGGTGGGCAGCGCGCGAGGCAGCAGGGCCAGCATGTCGCCGTCGGCCGCCAGCCGCGCCAGCGTGGTCACGTCGTCGCATTCGACGACGACGGGCAGCTCGCCCGGGCTGGCAAAGCCCAGGCCCTGTGCGATGTAGACGAAGAGCTGCGGCGATGTGGACACGACGCCCAGCCCGAAGCGCGTCAGGTCGGCCGTCGTCGCGTGAGTCGAGTCCAGCAGCGGGTGGCCATCGCGGACGTAGACGCCGCCGCGGATCTGCGCCACGGGCGTCATGTCCAGGCGGCTGGCGTCGGTCAACATGCGGCGGTCGGCGACGAAGAACTCGATGGCTTCGTCGGCCAACAGCGTCAGCAGGCTCGGCACATTGCCGTAGCGAACGCGCGCCACGACTTGCGGCGCCTGGCGGCGCAGCTCGGCCAGCAGCGGCGGCACCAGCACGGCGGCCGGCACCGGCCCGGCGCCAAAGGCCAGTTCGCCCAGCAGGCCGCCGCGCAACAGCTCGGCGTCGCGCTCCAGGCAGTCGGCGTCGAATACAAGGCGGCGGGCGCGCTCCACCAGCGTGCGGCCGGCCGGCGTCAGCACCGCGCCCAGCGGCCCGCGCTCGAACAGGCGCAGCCCCCAATGGGCCTCGAGGGCCTGGATGCTGCGGCTGAAGGCGGCCTGGCTCAGGTGCACGCGCTCCGCTGCGGCGACGAAGCGGCCTTCGTCGGCGAGGGCGATCAAGTGGCTGAGCTGGCGCAGGTTCATATGCAGAAAACGCAATGAATGCCGGCCAATTATGCGTTGGACGAAACGCGCGGCGGCTTCCATCCTTCGCTCCCCGGCCCGCTCAGAGGCTGGAGGAGACAAGCGCCGTGGAGTTCGATTACGTGATCGTGGGCGCCGGTTCGGCCGGCTGCGTGCTCGCCGCGCGCCTGAGCGAAGGCCCCGGCGTGACGGTGGCCCTGCTGGAAACCGGCGGGCCGGACAGCAGCGTGCTCATCCACGCGCCGGCCGGCGTCGTCGCCATGGTGCCCACGCGCATCAACAACTACGCCTACCAGACCTTGCCGCAGCCGGCCTTGATGGGCCGCCGCGGCTACCAGCCGCGCGGCAGGACGCTGGGTGGCAGCAGCTCCATCAACGCCATGCTCTATGTGCGCGGCCACCGCTACGACTACGACCAGTGGGCCGGCTTCGGCAACGCCGGCTGGAGCTACGACGAGGTGCTGCCCTATTTCCGCCGCGCCGAGCACAACGAGCAGTTCGGTGACGATCCCATGCACGGCCGCGGCGGCCCGTTGAACGTGACGCTGCCGCGCAGCGCGAGCCCCATCAACCAGGCCTTCCTCGCCGCCGCGGCCCTGCAGGGCGTGCCCCAGATTGGCGATTACAACGGCGCCGAGCAGTTCGGCTCCTTCATCTACCAAGTCACGCAGCGCAACGGCGAGCGCTGCAGCGCCGCCAAGGCCTACCTGACCCCCAACCTCGGCCGGCCCAACCTCCAGGTCATCACCCACGCACAGGCGACCAAGCTGCGCCTGGCCAACGGCCGCGCGGTGGGCGTGGACTACCGGGTCGGCAACGAGACCCGCCTGCTGCGCGCGCGCCGCGAGGTCATCGTCAGCGCCGGCGCCTTCGGCTCGCCGCAGCTGCTGATGCTGTCCGGCATCGGTCCCGGCGCCCATCTGCAGCAGACCGGCATCGACGTGCAGCACGACCTGCCGGGCGTCGGCCAGAACCTGCAGGACCACATCGACTATGTGCAGACCTGGCGTTGCAGCTCGGACACGCCCACCTTCGGCGTCTCGCTGCGCGGCGGCGCGCGGCTGGCGCGGGCGGTGGGCGAATGGCGGTGCCATCGCACCGGCCTGCTGACCAGCAGCATTGCCGAGTCCGGCGCCTTCCTGCGCTCTTCGCCCGAGGTCAGCGTGCCCGACCTGCAGCTGGTCTTCGTGCTCGGCATCGTCGACGACCACGCCCGCAAGCTGCATTGGGGCCATGGCATCTCCTGCCATGTCGACGTGCTGCGCCCGCACAGCCGCGGCACGGTCGAGCTGGCCGGGCCCGACCCGCAGCGGGCACCGCGCATTGACCCACGCTTCCTCAGCGACGAGCGTGACATGCGGCTGCTGCTCAAGGGTGCCCAGATCCAGCAACGCCTCATCGAGTCCTCACCTTTCGATGGCTTGCGCGGCGACATGCTCTACCCAGTGCGCGCCGACGACACCGAGGCACTGGCCACCGACATCCGTGCCCGTGCCGACACGCAATACCACCCGGTGGGCACCTGCAAGATGGGCCCATTGGGCCGCGACCCGTTGGCCGTGGTCGACGACAGGCTGCGCGTGCACGGCATCAGCGGCCTGCGCGTCGTCGATGCGTCCGTCATGCCCACCATCGTCGGCGGCAACACCAACGCCCCGACGATCATGGTGGCCGAGAAGGCCGCCGACATGATCCGCGCCGACGCGCGGATCTGACAACAACAACGAGAGGAGACGACGATGAAGACGATGACGACGGCGCTGATGGCCGCCCTGGCCCTGGCCGCCTGCAGCCGCGAGACGGCGGCCCCCTCAGGCGATGCGAGCTCCACAACCGTGCAGGCGAACGCGCAGTTCACGCAGACCCTGCCGCTGGACGAGGCCCAGGGCTTCGAGGACGCCAAGCGCGGCCTCATCGCCCGCCCAGAGGGCAAGATCCTCGCGGCCGACGGCAGCGTGTTGATCGACTTCGACGCCTTCAAGTTCGTCGACGGTGCGGCGCCCCCGACCGTCAACCCCAGCCTGTGGCGCCACGCCAAGCTCAATGCCCAGGCGGGGCTCTTCAAGGTCGTGGACGGCGTCTACCAGCTGCGCGGCTTCGACATCGGCAACATGACGCTGATCGAGGGCAAGACCGGCTGGATCGTCATCGACGTGCTGACCTGCCGCGAGACCGCCACAGCGGCGCTGGCTTTCGCGCGCCAGCATCTCGGCAACAAACCCGTCACGGCGCTGCTGTTCTCGCACAGCCACATCGACCATTTCGGCGGCGCCCTTGGCGTGCTGACGCCCGAGCAGGTGAAGGCCGGCGTGCCCGTCATCGCTTCCGCCGGCTTCATGGAAGAAGCCACCAGCGAGAACGTCCTCGTCGGCGCCGCGATGGGCCGCCGCTCGGCCTACCAGTTCGGCAAGAACCTGGAGCGCTCGGCCAAGGGCCTGGTCGACACCGGCCTGGGCAAGGCCGTGGGCTACGGCACTTTCGGCGTGCTGGCGCCCACCGATCTCATCACCCAGCCCACCGAAGAGCGCGTGCTGGACGGCGTGCGCTTCGTCTTCCACAACGTGCCCGGCGCCGAGGCGCCGGCCGAGATGACCTTCTCGGTGCCGTCGCTCAAGCTCTATGGCGGCGCCGAGAACCTCGCGCAGACCATGCACAACCTGCTGCCCGTGCGTGGCGCCAAGGTGCGCGACGCGCTGCGCTGGGCCGGCTACATGCAGGGCGCGCTGGACCAGCTCGGCGACGCCGAGGTTTACGTCGGCCAGCACAACTGGCCGGTCTGGGGGCACGACCGCATCGCCGACTTCATCACCAAGCACCGCGACGTCTACAAATACACCCACGACCAGACCGTGCGCCTCATCAACGCCGGCCTGACGCCGGCGGAGATCGCCGACCAGATCCGCCTGCCCAAGTCACTGCAGAACCACTTCGGCGCCCGCGGCTACTACGGCGACCTGCGCCACAACGTCAAGGCCGTCTACCAGTTCTACCTGGGCGCCTACGACGGCAACCCTGCCCACCTCGACCCGCTGCCACCGGTGGATGTGGCCAGGCGCTATGTGGCCCTGGCCGGCGGCGCCGACAAGGCCGTGGCCGCCGCGCAGACCGCCTTCGACCAGGGCGACTACCGCTGGGCCGCCGAGCTGCTGAACCATGTCGTCTTCGCCGACGCCGGCAACAAGGCCGCGCGCGGGCTGCTGGCACGCGCCTACGACCAGCTCGGCTACGTGGCCGAGGCCTCCACCTGGCGCAACAGCTACCTGACGGCGGCCGCCGAGCTGCGCGGCGGTGCGCCCAAGCAAGGCGTCAACCGTGCGGCCTTTGTCGACATGCTGGCCCAGACGCCCATCGAGCGCTTCCTCGAAGCGATGGCCGCCGGCCTCAACGGTCCCGCTGCTGAAGGCAAGGACTTCAAGATCAACCTCGTGCTGACCGACACCAAGGAAAGCTATGTGCTGTGGATTGAGAACGCCGTGCTGCACCACCGGCGCGCCGAGCCGGCGGCGGATGCCAACGCGACGCTGGCGCTGACCCAGGGCTTCTTCGTCAGGATGATGGCCGGCACGGCCGGCGCCAAGGATCTGCTGATGTCCGATGACGTCAAGGTGACCGGCAGCAAGATCGATCTCGGCCGCTTCCTGAGCCTGATGGACAAGGCGACGGGCACCTTCCCCATCGTGTCGCGCTGACGCGTCCTAGTCCAGGGGCCAGGGCATGGCCTTGGGCATCTTGGTGGGGTCTTCGGGCTCCACCGCCTTAGCGCTCCTGCGCGCCGGCGCGTCGGCCTCGCGCCACCACGGCGTCGCGGGCTCGCCCCTGGCCGGCTCCACCGCTTCGCCCAGGCGCGGCATCAGCAGCTGGGCGCCCTGCCTGGGCCCCAGTTCCAGCAGCGTCTCGGCCGGTGCATCCCAGTCGTGCAAGGCCAGCGAGAAGGTGCCCCAGTGCACCGGCAGGAAGGCACCGCCGCCGAGCAGCTGGTAGGCCTTCAGCGCGTTCTCCGGCCCGAGGTGGATGTCGCCCCAGGAGGGATGGAAGGCGCCGACTTCCAGCATGACGAGGTCAAAAGGACCGAAGCGCTCGCGGATGGCCGCGTACTCGGTCGTCAGCCCCGTGTCGCCGCTGAAGAACACGCGGTGCTTCGGCGTCTCGATGACGATGGACGACCACAGCGTCGCGTTGCGGTCGGTCAGCGACCGGCCCGAGAAGTGCTGCGACGGCGCCGCGTGGATGCGCAACTCGGCGCCCGGCGCCTGCCAGTGCTCCCACCAGTCCAGCTCGACGATGCGCTCGGGCGGCACGCCCCAGGCCTCCAGGTGGGCGCCAACACCCAGTGACGTGATGAAGGGCACCTGCTGCAGCTTCACCAGCTCCTTGATGGTGCCCATGTCCAGGTGGTCGTAGTGGTCATGGGAAATGACGACGGCGTCCAGCCGGGGCAGGGCCTTCAACGCCAGCGGCACCGGCTGGAAGCGCTTGGGGCCCGCCAGCTGTGTCGGCGAGGCGCGCTTGCCCCAGACGGGGTCGGTCAGCACGCGCAGCCCGTCGATCTCGATCATCACCGTGGAGTGGCCCAGCCAGGTGGCGCGCAGGCCGGTGTCGCTGGGCTGCAGCCAGGCCTCCAGCGGGTTGACCGAAGGCAGGGTGCCAGCGGGTGTGCGGCGGCCGTCGGCGCAGATGAAGTCACCCAGCGATGGCCGCTCGGTCCGGTCACGCAAACCCAGCTGGATGGGGTGGACGTTGCGAAAGCCCTCGCCCGCCTCCGTGGCCAGGTAGCGCGGCGAGGCCCGCATGCGTTCGAGACGGGGGCCGGTGGCGCGTTTGCCGAGGGATTTCATGGCTGCAGGTGTTGGGGCAGACCTGCCGAGATGGCGCCGTGGCGCCGGCTTTCAAGGCCGTGGGCGGCGCGGGCCTTCAGGCACTGGCTGTCGCCGGGCTGCACGCTGCGGCAGGTGCTGGAGCGCTGGGCGTAGATGGCGCAGGCCACATCGCCACCCACCTCGCCGCGCAGCGCGATGCAGCGCACCGGCCGCGCCTCGGTGCCGGCCATGCAACGGTGCAGCGAGCCGACCGGCCGCGTCAGCGCCACCGGCACCGTGCCGCCGGGCGCGTCATCGGCTTCGGCCCAGTAGAAAGACACGCGGAAGACGGCACAGCAGGCGCCGCAGCGCTGGCAGTCGAAGTCCTCGTCCATCGCTTGGGGTCAGGCCTCGGCGATCGCCGCGATGGAAACCTTCAACCCCGGCACGCGAGCCGGCAGCTTGGCGCCCTGGCGGGCCGGCGGGTCGACCGGGAACCAGCGCAGGTATTCCTCGTTCATGCCCGCGAAGTCGTCCTCGTCGGCCAACACGATGGTGACGCTGACGATCCTGTCCATCGAGCTGCCCGCGGCGTCGAGGATGGCGGCTATGTTGGTCAGGCACTGGCGGGTCTGTTCCTGCACCGTGGTGCCGACGAACTGGCCGGTCTCGGGGTCGGTCGGGGCCGTGCCGGACACAAAGACCAGCCCTGCCGCCTTGACGGCCTGGCTGTAGACGGGCGGCGGCTTGGCGGCCTTGGGCGTGTAGACGATGTTGCGAGGCACGGAGTCTCCTTGTGTCAGACCGGCTGATGCTTGGTGCCGGCACCCATCGTGACGAAAAACATGCGGCTGGGCCGGAACACCTTGGCCGTGTGCCACACGCCGCGCGGCACGACGACGGCGCCGCGGTCGGTGATGCGTTGCGAAGTCATCACCCCCTCAGCCGTCTCCATCTGGAATTCGATGTCGCCGTCCAGCAGATAGACGAATTCCTCGCCATGGGGGTGCATCTCCCAGCTGCCCCAGTCGGCGTCGCAGAGGAATTCGGACACCAGCCAGTCCTTGCCCAGCGCGTCCAGGGCTTCCTGCGGCTGGGCCCAGAACGCGCGGCCGCCGGTTTCCTGGCGGATGCCGCCGGCAGCGTCGAGCAGGGCGTAGGTTTCGTCGGGCAAGAACTTCATCAGGGCGACCTCCTGGCGTCGATTGTGCGGGGCCGGTGTGCAACATGCCGCAACCGGGTGGCTTGAAAAGTGTGGGGGTGGCGGCATGTGGGACGCATGCCTTCCGTCATCAAGCTCGCTGTCCCCGCCGAACTGCTGTCCCTCGTGCGCCTGGCCCAGTTGCTGCAGGCGCTTGAAGGCCAGGACCATGCGGCGGACCCCCACCAATACCAGCTCCTCGTGCAGAAGCTAGGCGTCGAGTTGCGCGAGCACCAGGGCCACCCGGTGCTCGCCAGCCTGCTCGACCACTTCCCTGCGGCGGCTGAGGTCTACGAGAACCTGCAATACGGCCATGCCGGCCTGGTGCGGGCGCCGCTGGAGATGTCGCTCAGCTCGGAGCTGGCGACGCGCAGCCTGCTGGACCGCATCCGCGGCGGCTGACGGCCAACCGGGCTGTGATCAGCTGCTGCTGACCTCGGCCTCGAACAGATAGCCGGCCAGCGCGCGCTCCACGGCCGCGACGGCGTCCGCGCTGGCGGCCGGCAGCGTCACCGCGACCCGCATGCCGCGCCGCCCGCCCTCGCGCACCTGCACCTGCGCGTCGGCATGGCCGAGCTGCTCGTGCACGAGCTGCGTCACCAGCCGGGACGCGGCGTCGCAGCGCAGCTGCGGCTTGTAGATCTTGCCCACCGAGGTCAGCGGGATCGCGTCGATGACGTGGATGCGCTTGGGCCAGGCCGGCCGCTCGCCGATCAGCGCCTGGGCATGGGCCTGGAGTTCGTCCTCGCTCACCTGGGCACCGGGGCGCAGCGCCACATAGCAGACCGGCAGCTCGCCGGCATAGCCGTCGGGCATGCCCACCGCTGCGGCCAGCGCAACGGCGGGATGCTCGGCCAGCGCGTTCTCAATCATCAAGGGGTCGATGTTGTGGCCGCTGCGGATGATGAGGTCCTTGGCACGGCCGGCAATGTGCAGGCGGCCGGTGTCGTCTACACAGCCGAGGTCGCCGCTGTTGAGCAGGCCGTCCTCGAAGATGCCGACGTTGTGCTCGGGGTTGCGGTAGCCCGGTGAGACGTGCGGCCCTTCGACGGTGATGACGCCGATCTCGCCGCCGTCGCAGGCCTCGCCCAGCCGCCCGTCGGCCTGCAGCCGGCGCACCACCACGCGTGTGTAGGGCAGGGGCCAGCCCACCGAGCCGACGCCGCCCGGGCCGCCCACCGCGTCGATGGCGATCAGGCCCGAGGCCTCCGTCATGCCGTAGACCTCGTACAGGCCGCGGCCCGTGACCTGGCGGAAGCGCTCGCCCACCGCCAGCGGCAGCGAGGCCGCGCCGCAGAAGCCCGCGCGCACGGCGCTGATGTCGGCCCCGGCCAGTGGCGACTCGAGCACCGCGCCCACCGAGGACGGCACGGCGCCCGCCAGCGTCACGCCGTGCTGCGCCACCAGCCGCCAGAAGCCCTGCACCATGGCCGGGTTGCGCAGGCCCGAGGGCGACATGATGAGCAGGCTGACGCCGGCCATGAAGGCGCTGAGCGCACAGAAGATGGTGCCGCCGACGTGAAAGAGCGGCAGCGTGGCCGTGAGGATGTCGGTGGGCCGCAGGTCGGCCAGCACCGCGCCGCCCAGCGCCGCTACCAGCTGGCTGCGGTGGGTGTGGGCCACGAGGCGCGGTGTGCCGGTGGTGCCGCCGGTGTGGAAATAGGCCGCCACGTCGGCATCGCGGCCCGGGTTGTCGAAGACGAGGCGGTCGGCCGGCTGCGCCGCCAGCGCCGCGGGCAGGTCGATGACGCCATCCTCGGCCGGCGTGCCGGGTGGCGCCACGCGCACCAGGATCAGCCCGGGCAGCTGCTCGCGCAGGGCCAGCGCCTTCTGCCAGATGTCCAGCACCGGATGCGGCCCTAGCGCCACCAGCACCCGCGCGCCCGAGGCCTTGAGCAGTGCGGCGATGTGCCCGGGCTGCAGCAGGAAGTTGATCGGCACCGCATAGCCGGCCGTCTCGGCGCCCCACAGTGTGGCGTGGGTCTCGATCAGGCTGGGCAGCATGTAGGCCACGCCGGGCCGCGGGCCGGCCAGCGTGTGGAAGAGATTGGCGGCGCGCCGCACCAGGCCCAGCAGCTCGCGGTAGTTGACGCGCCGCGGCACCTCGTCGGGCGCGCCGGTCATCAGCTGGGTCAGCGCGGTGCGCTCGGGCCAGCATTCGGCGGCGTTGGCGAGCACGTCCAGCACGCTGCGCTCGGGCAGGCGCGCGTCCAGCGGCATCTCGGCCTCGAAACGGCGCAGGTCGTCGAGGGTGCGGATCGGGGTCACCGGCAGTTGGGCCATGCGCGCTGCTCCAGGCAATGAGACTGGCCGACGCTACCGGATCGGCCTGCGGCGGGGAACGGCAAACACCCGCGTCGACCTGATCAAGCCTAGCCGCGCCGCAACCCGATCTCGAAGACGACACCATCTTCGACATTGCGCGCCGCGATGCTGCCGCCCATCTTGGCCAGATAGGTCTTGGCGACGAACAGCCCCTGGCCCCGCCGGACGCCGTCTTCCGGTTCGGCGTCGCTGACGCCGTAGTCGAAGATGCGCGCGAGCAGGTCCGCCGCAATCTGCGCGCCCTGGTTGTGGACGTCCACGAGCGCCAGCTCGCCTTCGACGCGCAGCGTCAGCGTGATGGGCGTGCCGGCGACGCGGTAGCGGTCGGCATTGGTCAGCACGTGGGTGATGGCGTCTTCGAGCGGATATTCGTCGGCCTGCACCCAGGCCGGCTCGCCCGGCGTGTAGGCCACGTTGGCAATGCCCGCGTAGGCGGCGTTCTCGGCCACCTGCCGCAGGAAGGCGTCCAGGTCCAGCCGGCCCACGGCCAGTGTCGCGGCGGCCAGGGCTTCGCTCGGTGAGGCCTGGCCGTAAAGCACCTTGACGGCCTGCTGCATGCGCTGCACATAGCGCCGGCTCGGGTCGGCATCGCCGGCGTGCAGCAGCATCAGCGACTGCAGCGGCGACATGATCTCGTGGCCCACCGCATGCCACTGGTCGTGCTCGCGCTCGGCGCGCAGCTGCTCGCGGCGCAGGCTGTCGCGGGCGTGCTGTAGCAGGTCCGACAGGCTGCCGGCCAGGATGCCCAGCTCATCGCGGCCCCGCAGGTCGGCCACGTCCAGCGTGCCGAGCTCGAAGCGCTCGGGCGATTGCAGCTGGTGCGACAGCGCGGCGGCGCGCTTGGTCAACTTGGCGACGCGGCGGATCAGGCCCATCTCGATGATGAGCCAGGCCAGCGCAATCGCCGCCAGCATCGCGCCCACCGGCCAGGCCAGGCGGGCGGCGCTGGCGCTCAAGGTTCGGTCCAGGCCCTGCAGATCGCCGCTCAGCGTGATGTCGAAGCGGCCCGCGGGCGTCGTCACCGTGTCCCGGGCCTGCAGGGTGCGCGGCGTGGCCGGCGCGGGCAGGTGCTGGATCAAGGCCGTCAGCCACGGCGACGGCGGCGCAGCGGTCTCGTCGGCGCCCTGCAGCAGCGCGGTGACCGTGCTGCCGCGGGTGATCTTCAGCGTCTCGCCCGGCGCCAGCGTGCCGGACAGCCGCGCCAGCGTCAGCGGCGGCTGGGCCACGGCGCTGCTGCTGTCGAACAGCACCGTGCCGCCCGGGCCCAGCAGGGCCAGGCGCAGGCCGGTGCGAGACAAATCAGCCGGCGGCCATTGCGGCCCGCCGGGGCGGAACAGCGCCTCGCGAAAGGCTTCCACCGGCAGGCGGATGGACACCGTCGTGCGGCGCGCGCAGGGTTCGCTCGTGCTCAGGCACGGCCCTTCGCGCCAGACCCAGCCGCGGAAATCGCGCTGCGGCCGGGCCTTGTACGGCAGCGTCGTCGTGTTGCCGGCGTCGTTGACAGTGAAGCCGGGCAGCTGGCCGCGCTGGGCATCGATCATCTCCACGGGTGCCAGCCAATGCTGCTCGGCGCCGTCGCGCTTCAGGCTGATGTGCACGCGGTGCATGTCGGCCAGCTCCAGCGTGCCACGCTCACGCGACACCAGCGGCGGCGCATCCAGCGCGGCCACGAGATAGACGAAGCCACCGGCGTAGGCGTTGCTGCCCACCGCCGTGCACAGGCTGGCGCCGCCGGGGTATTGCAGCGCGCAGCCGGCCATCTCTACAGCGCGCTGGGCCTTGGTCGCGTCGTCGAAATCGATGGCCGCGAAAGGCAGTACCAGCGGCGCAACCCAGCCCGCGTCCACCTGGGCGGGCTCGGGGTTCATCAGCGCCAGCTGGCCGGAGGGGTGGCGCAGCTGGGCCACGATCTCGGCCAGCGACTTGGCGAAGGTCTGCTCGTAGCGCTGGGCATTGCGCTGGCGCTCCTCGTTAAGCAGGGCCAGCGCCAGGGCCAGCGTGGCCAGGGCCAGGGCGATGAAGACGAGGTGGAAGACGATGCGGTTGCGAAAGGCCGCGACGCCCAGGCGCGGCATGTCGGGCAGCTCCACCCGGCCGAGCTTCATCCGCCCGGCGCCCACCGAAAGCCGCGCATGGGGATGTTCTCGATGCCGTCAAACGTCGGGTCCACGTCCCTGAACGCGTCGCGGATGGTCGCCACGTGCTTGCGCACGTTGTCGCGGTTGCGGCCGCTCTTGACGACGTCGAACAGCTCCTCGTAGCTGACCACCTCGCCGGCGCGGGCATGCAGCGAGGCGAGGATGCGCTGGGCCGTCAGCGGCAGGTTGATGCGCTGGCCGCGCCACATCGGCGTGCGCTGCTTCAGCGGATCGAGAAGCAGGCTTTCGTCGCCGGCCTTGATGGCAGGCGTGGCCGGTTTCAGCGCCGGTTCACGCAGCCTCGCCGTGCGCAGGATGTCCAGGAAGGTCTCGATGAACTCGGCCTCATCGAAGGTCGTCTTCTGCAGGTAGTCCCAGGCGTCCAGCGCCTTCATGATGCTGCGGTAGATGGCCGCCGGCATGGCCGACACCACCAGCACCGGCGTGCCCAGGCCCTGCTTGTTGATCTCGTTGATCAGCGCCACGCCGGCATTGCGCTCGCGGCCCAGCTCGATGTCGAGCACGACGAGGTCGTAGCGCTCGCGCAGCAGGGCGGCTTCCGCCGCGTCGCGGTCCAACCATTGGTCGACGGTCAGCTCGGGGCGGGCGGCACGAATCCAGCCGGCCAGCTGCTCGCTGGTGGTGGGGTCGTCTTCGATGACGGCGATGCGGGGCATGCGGTGATTATGTGGAGGCCTGCACAGCCGGTCGCGGAAGGATTCTTCCGCTTGGCCGCCATGGCTTAGACGTGGCGGATCCAGCCCTTCAGCACTGCCTGCAGCGCGGGCAGCTTGGCCATGAAGTCGGCTGCAGAGGTGAATTCGACTTGTGCGCGGTCCTTGCCCAGCCACTTCAGCAGGCCGGTGGGGTCTGCGATCTGCAGGCCGCCTTCGGGCAACTCGCGAGCCTTGGCGCCCAGGTGCAGGATCAGGCCCAGGCCGGCCTTGCTGCGCAGATGGGTGGTGGCGAAGTAGTCGCTCGTGCGCCAGCTCGGCGCATTCCACTTGATGCCCTCGGCGATGGACGGGTCGACGGCCCGCATGGCCCGGCGCAGCGCCTCGATCTCGGCCTTGAAGGGGTGATCGAGCGCCGCCATGAACTGGTCCACGGCAGCGGTGGTGTCGGCGGTGGCCAGCTTGGGCATGGCAGGATTCTGGCGAAAAGGCCGGCGCCCGCTGCATGTCGCCTCAGCCGGCGAATGCGCCACAGAATCAGCAAGTCACCGAACTGCGACCCGCCTCCATGATCACCTGCTATCTGCGCTACGTCATCGACCCCAACAAGGCCAAGGAGTTTGAGCACTACGGCAAGCTCTGGCTGCCGCTGGTCGCGAAGTTCGGTGGCACGCACCATGGCTACTTCCTGCCGTCCGAAGGGGCCAACAACTTTGCCCTGGCCTTGTTCTCCTTTCCGTCGCTGGCGGCCTATGAGGACTACCGCAACCGCTCGCTTCAAGACCCGGAATGCCAGGCTGCCTTTGCGTATGCGAAGGAAACGCAGTGCTTCCTGAGCTACGAGCGCAGTTTCTTCAGGCCCGTCCTGACGGACGACGCCTAGGAATCCCATCCACTGACCGGAGGTGGCGCCGGCTTGGCGCCCGTCCTATGCTCAGCGCCCGGCCAGCCTTCGCATGACCGGCACGAGCGAAAGGACTGCATATGCTGAACAGCGCTCCCGTCACGACGATGCTGCCCGTGGCCGACATGGCCCGGGCCCGGGCCTTCTACGAAGGCTGCCTGGGCCTGGTGCCCGGCGGCCTGAAGCCGGATGGCAAATTCGTCTACAACGTGGCAGGCAGCACGCTGGCGCTCTTCCCCAAGCCAGGCGGCACCAAGGCCGATCACACAGCCATCAGCTTCAAGGTGGACGACATCGCCACCAGCATCGCCGAGCTCCAGCGCGCCGGTGTCGTGTTCGAGGACTACGACTACCCGGACTTCAAGACCGTCGACCACGTCTGCGTTCTCGGCTCCGAGAAGGCGGCGTGGTTCAAGGACACGGAGGGCAATTACCTCTGCATCCACGAGGATCTGGCTTAGCCGCCAATCACGCCACAGCCCATGCGTGCACCACCGCCGCCCAGCGGCATCGGATGGTCAGCGTGGTTGTCGCCGCCGGCGTGAACCATCAATGCATGGCCTTTGACATCGGCCAGCTTGAGACGCGGGCCCAGAACGGGCGAAGTGGCCGTGCCGTCGGCGGCCGCGTAGAGCGGCGGCAGGTCGCCCAGGTGGCCATCGCCCCAGGGCTCGCCATGCTTCTTCGTACCCTGCGGGTCGAGGTGGCCGCCGGCGGCACCGGCCGGCACGACGGCGCCGTTGCTCTCGGCGGGCGCGCAGGAGGGCTTCTCGTGGACATGGAAGCCATGCAGGCCGGGCGGCAGGCCCTTCAGCTGGGGATAGAAGGCCAGGCCATAGGGCGTCTCGACGATGCGAACGGTGCCGAGGGCGGCGCCGTCGCCCTGCTTTTCGGCCAGGTTGAGGGTCACGGTGGCTTCGGCGGCCACGGCCAGCGAGCTGGCAAGCAGGCAGGCGCCGGCGATGAACAGGCTTTTCATGAGGTCTCCTTGGTAGGTTGCCAAGCGTAGGCACTGGCTCACGGCGTTCGAATGTGACATGTACCGGCTTGACGGTACATGTCGTCTGCGTTGAGGGGATGGCCCACGAAGGTGGATGCTGACATGTCCGGAAGATTCCTTCCATGACGTCGGAAGACACTCACCGCGCCTCGCTCTCGTCCCTTCCCGCATGACTGGGAACCATGGCCGCCATGCATCGAACACCGATGCACATCGCCCAAGGAACCCTCACCATGCTGCAACGCCTCAAGATCCTCACCGCCTCCCTCCGCCACGCTTTCAGCCGCGGAGCCAGCCGCGACCTTGAAGCCACGCCCACGGCCGCCCGTTCGCTGCGTCGCGCCCTGCCGCCGCTGCTCATCCTGACGGCCGTGACCGGCGTTGGCTATGCGGTCGTCACCCACCCGCCCTTGCAGGCCGTGCCCCATGGCCAGGCGGCGCTGCGCACCAACCAGTTCAGCGGCGGCACCAGCGAGTTCCGCGACGGCAGCTACGTGCGCATCCCCGGCCTGCACGAGGTGCGTCTGTTCCCGCTGCGCGATCAGAGCTACCACCCCGCCGCCATCGCCCGGGCCGGCGGCCCGGCGCCGTTGCAGTCGGTGGAAGGCCTGTCCCTGGGCCTGGACATGAACGTGCGCTGGGCGGTCGACACGACCCGCCTGGCCGAGCTGTCGCGCAAGCTGCCCGACGACATCGAGGCAGACGTCATCGCGCCGGCCGTGCAGGCCGTCGTCTACAAGCAGATTGCCAAGCGCACCGTGCGCGAGATCTTCTCCAGCCAGCGCGCCGAGATCGCCGCGGCGCTGGAGGCCGAGTTGCGCGCCAAGCTGGCCGGCGACGGCATCGTGCTCAAGGGCGTGCAGATCGGCTCCGTGGACCTGCCGCCCGACTACCGCCGCGGCATGGACAGTTTGCTGGCCGACAGCCTGGCCAGTGAGCGCATGCGCTACACGCTGGAGATCGCCGACAAGAAGGTCAAGGAGACTGAGCTGACCGCCGCCGCCGACAAGGTGCGCCGCGAGACGGCTGCCGAGGCCGCCGGCCGCGAGCAGATCATTGCGGCCAAGGCCCAGGAAGAGGCCATGAAGCATGTGCTGCCCTTCAAGCAGAAGCAGATCGAGCAGCGGGCCCTTGAAGCCCAGGCCGACAGCGCCGCGCGCATCCAGCAGGCCGAAGGCCAGGCCAAGGCACGCCGCATCGAGGTCGACGCCGAGGCCTCTGCGCGCCAGAAGCTGGCCGATGCCGAGGCCTACCGCCTGGGCCAGGTGGGCAAGGCCAATGCCAGCCAGATGGCCGCGGAAGGAGCGCTGCTGACCCGCCATCCGCTGCTGGTGCAGAAGGCCATGGTCGACAAGCTGTCGGACAAGGTGCAGGTCATCATCGCCCCGCCCGGTTCGGGCGGCTTCATCGGCAGTGCGCTGCTTGGCGGCAACTCGCCCAAGGCCGCGGTCGCCGAAGGCAACGGCGAAGCGATGGTGAAGGAGTAAGCCATCATGCGTCGCATTGCCCTGATCGTCGTGGCCGCCGCGGTCGCTGCCGTCGTCATGACGAGCGCCAACGCCACCGACTTGCTTTCATTCCCTCGGGCCGGCCTCGTGGTGCAGGACGCCCCGCTGCGCGGTGCGCCGCGCGACACCGCTTCGCTGCAAGCCCAGATGGCGCGCGGCGAGGCGCTGGAGATCCGCGCCGAGCGTGGCGACCACTGGCAGGTCTGGGACTACCGCCGCGAGCGCGGTGGCTGGCTGCGCAAGGGCCAGGTCCTGGTCATGCCGCGTGGCGATGGCGCCAGCGCCGAGGTCCTCGCTCAACTTCGACTGGCCCGCCAGCAATGGGGCACCGAGGGCCTGGGCCTGGGCCTGACCGCGGCCTATGTGCAGCTGGCCACGCCGGCCGAGTTCGCCGGCCCCGGCGGCGCCGAGGTGCTGGATGCGATGGGCACTTTCGCCGAGCGCATCGCCGACCGCGCGTCGCAGCCGGCCGCCAGGCCGGCCGAGGGCCAGCTGGCCGCTCAGATGGACGTGGCGGCGCGCTACGGCCTGAAGTTCGAGTCCTTCGACGTGGAAGAGGGTCGCGTGCAGGTCTGCTACGACGGCGAGGCCTTCCGCCGCCTGCTCGTCACCGCCGCCACGCCCGAGCAGCGCGTGCATGCGGTGCTCGCACTCACGCGGCCCGACTGCCTGAACCCACGTGCCACGCCGCGCGAGGCCGAGGCGCGTGACCAATGGCGCCAGCAGGTGCTGGCCCAGGTGGATGCGGCCGCGCTGCCCGTGCACTGGAAGAACCGCCTGCAGATGCGCCGTGCTAGCGTCGCCGCCAGCCTTGCCTTTGCCCAGGCGCGCCGCGGTGCGGGGGGCGAGGCCGTGCCGGCCCTGGCCGAGTTTGCCGGCATCACGCCGACCGAGCTGACCGAGGACGACCAGGCCGCCTATGCCGACGCCGCCATGCGCGTGAACGCGGCGCGCTGGCTGGGCACGGCCGCCACGGCACGTGACTTCGGCGCCGTGCAGCTCACGCTGCTGCCGGGTGCCGACGGCGAGCGCTGCGTCGAACTGAAGGAAGGCGGTAAGCTGGCCGCGCGCCGCTGCAGCTATGGCCAGATTGCGCTGGCCTCGGCCTCGCTGAACCGCGAGGGTCGCGCGCTGACCCTGGCCGCCCAGCCGCTGGATGGCTGGCGCGAACTGTGGGTGTTCTTGAAGGAGCCGGGCAGGAACGGCGGCTGGCGCATCGAGGTCATGCCACCGGCTCCGGCCCAGCCGGGCCTGGGCGTGGCCGAGTTCGCCGGCTGGGTACCGGGCGGTGCGCAGATGCTGCTGGCCCGCGAGTTCCGCGCCGAGGGCAAGTACCGCCGCAGCTTCGAGGTCGTGTCGCTCAGCAACCTGGCGACCGAACGCCAGTCCAGCGAGCCGGCATTGATGGGCGCCTTCCAGCGCTGGGCCGACCCCGCCTGGCGGGGCAGCTCGCCGATGCGGCGTTGAGCGAAACCTCGCTGGCGCTTCGGCTGTGGCTCATGACGCCGTTCAACCCAACTGCCAGGAATGAGATTCGACAGGCGCCAGAATGCCGGCCTGTTGCCACGGACTGCGGAACCCGACCATGCCCCAGATGCTGCTCATCGTCGAACCCACGGGCCAGCGCGCCGAACGCGGCCGCGTTGCCGGCGAGGCTGTCTACCAGCGCATGCTGGACTTCACCGCCGAACTCAAGGAAACCGGCCTGCTGCTGGGCACCAACTCCCTAGGCACGGCGGCCAAGCGCTACGCCAAGCGCGGCGGCGACGCCCAGATCTGGGACGGCCCGTTTGCCGAGGCCAAGGAGATGGTGGGCGGGTATTTCCTGCTCGACACCGAAGACCCTGCCGTCGCGATGGCCTGGGCCGAGCGCTGCCCGGCCGCCGAATGGGCCACCGTGGAGATCCGCGGTGTCGGCCCCTGCTATATGTGAGCCCCTCGTCCAGTCGCGCCTCGCTGAACGAGGGCGCACCCGACCGGTCCCCCGGTGGGCCGGCTCGGCGAACTGGAGTCGGACACAAGCAGTCCCTGCGGACTGCTTGTGCCTACGACAGGCCATGGGCCTCTGGCCCATGGCAGCCCAGCGCTCGGCCCGGATAGCCCCAATTTCGAAATATCAGTAGTTTCCCGAGGCTTGTCGAAACCGGGTCGCATGGATCGTCGTGGAGATGAAGGCAGCAAAACGAGCGCTGTCTCAGCCACCCAGGAGACCCGCCATGCGATTCATGATCCAAGTCCGCGCCCGAGCCACCAGCGAGCGCGGTGACCCGCCCGGCCCCGAATACGCCAAGCTGTTCGAGGAGATGGGCGCCTTCCACGAGGAGATGGCGCGCGCCGGCGTGCTGCTGGACGGTGCCGGCCTGCGCCCGAGCCGTGACGGCTGGCGCCAGCACTACGGCAAGGACGGCAGCCGCACCATCATCGACGGCCCCTTCGCCGAGACCAAGGAGCTGATCGCCGGCTACACGCTGATCCAGGTGCGTTCCGTCGAGGAGGCGCGTGCCTGGGCCAGCCGCTTCCCGCAGCCCTTCCTCAGCGAGGACTGCGAGATCGAAGTGCGCCGTCTCTATGAAGACGCCGACTTCGCCCCCGGCGGCGACATGGCCATCCGTGCCGAATAAGGAGAGCACCATGAGCAACCTCTCCATCATCCTGATCTGCCTGGGTGTCGCCCTGGTGCTGCTGCTGGCCTACGCCGCCACCCGCCCCGACGAGTTCCGCGTCGAGCGCCGCGCCCGCATCGCCGCCCCGGCCGACAAGGTCTGGCCCCTGGTCAGCGAGCTGCGCGCCTTCAACCGCTGGAACCCCTATGAACGCAAGGACCCGCTGATCAAGAGCGCCTACAGCGGCGCCTCGAGCGGCATCGGCTCCCGCTATGACTGGGACAGCAAGGAGGTCGGCAGCGGCAGCCTGGAGATCGTCAGCCAGCAGCCCGGCCGCGCGGTGCAGATGAAGCTGGATTTCGTGAAGCCCTTCGAGGCCCACAACCAGGCCGAGTTCGCCCTGCAGCCCACGCCCGACGGCGCCACCGAGGTGCGCTGGGCCATGCACGGCCCCGCCAACTTCATCAGCAAGTTGATGGGCGTGTTCATCGACATGGACAAGATGGTGGGCCGCGACTTCGAGGCCGGCCTGCAGAACCTGCGCCAGCTTGCGGAAGGCCCCAAGTCATGAAGGATCTCGACTTCAGCATCGACATCGCCGCCCCGGTGGCGCGGGTCTGGGACTGCATGTTCGACCCCACCGCCTACCGCGACTGGACCCGCGCCTTCGCCGAGGGTTCCTATTACGAAGGCGTCTGGGCGGCGGGCCGGCGCATCCGCTTCCTCGACCCCAAGGGTTTTGGCATGGAGGCCGTCGTCGACGAATGCGTCCTGCACGAGCGGCTGTCGCTGCGCCTGGTCGGCGAGATCAAGGACGGCCGTCCGCTGCCCGACAGCCGCCTGCACGATGAGCCCGCGCATGAGCGCTACGTCTTCAGCGCCACGCCCGCCGGCACGCAGTTGACGGTGCACCTGCAAAGCTGGGACGACGGCTTCACCGACTTTCTCCAGACCACCTGGCCGCAGGCGCTGCGCCGCCTCAAGGCCCTGGCCGAATCCATTCACTGAAAGGAATCATCATGCAGATCAAGATTTCCTCCGTCATGGTCGACGACCAGGACAAGGCCCTGGCCTTCTACACGGGCAAGCTCGGCTTCACCAAGATGGCCGACATCCCGATGGGCCCGACCTACCGCTGGCTGACCGTCGTGTCGCCCGAGGGCATCGCCGGGGTCGAGCTGGCCCTGGAGCCCATGGGCTTCGCGCCGGCCAAGGTCTACCAGAAGGCCTTGTACGACGCCAACATCCCGGCCACCGCCTTCGTCACCGACGACGTCGAGGCCGAGGCGCGCAAGCTGCGCGAGCGCGGCGTCGTCGTGCGCGGCGAGCCCGAGAACATGGGGCCGATCAAGGCCGTCATGTTCGAGGACGGCTGCGGCAACCTCATCCACCTCGTCCAACCCCTGATCAAACCCGAGTGAGCATCACCATGCACAAGCAGATCTACGTCAACATGCCCGTCAAGGACCTGGCCAAGAGCAAGGCCTTCTTCGAGGCCGTGGGCTACAAGTTCAACCCTCAGTTCACCAACGACAAGGGCGCCGGCATGGAGCTGGGCGAGAACCTCTACGCCATGCTGCTGGCCGAGGACTTCGCCAGGACCTTCACCCCCAAGGCGTTCCCGGACGCCAAGACCGCCACGACGGGCTGGGTGTGCCTGAGCTGCGAGAGCCGCGAGGAGGTCGATGCCCTGGTCGCGAAGGCCAAGGCCGCCGGCGGCAACATCCCGAGCGAGGCGCAGGACCATGGCTTCATGTACGGCCATGGCTTCGAGGACCTGGACGGCCACCACTGGGAACTCGTCCACATGACCGGCATGCCGCCTCAGGGATGAAGCCCCTCGTCCAGTCGCGCTCGCTGAACGCGGGCGCACCTGGCCGGTCCCCCTGGGGGACGGCGATGCTTGGCGGCTCGACCGCCAAGCACATCGCCTGCCGGGCCGGCTTGGGGCGGCCCGGCGCGCGGCCCGAAACACGCTCGTCAGACGGCGAGATTTGAATCAGGAACGACTATGAAAATCCAGCAGAAACTCACGCCCTTCGTCTGGTACCAGAGCGGCGCCGAAGTTGCGGTGGCGCACTACCTGAAGGTGTTCGGCGCCGACAAGGGCCGCGTCATCCACACGCAGCGCTGGGGCGAGAACTCTCCCGGCGCGGCCGGCACCGTCATGGTGGTGCAGTTCGAACTGCTCGGCCAGCAGATGACGGCCTTCAACGGCGGCTCGCACTTCAAACTCAACGAGGCGTTCTCGCTGATGGTCGCCTGCGAAGACCAGGCCGAGATCGACCACCTCTGGGAGCAGCTGCAGGCGGGCGGTGGCAAGCCCAAGGCATGCGGCTGGGTGGAGGACGCCTGGGGCCTGTCCTGGCAGATCATCCCCGCGGCCTGGTTCGAGATGATCCGCGACCCCGATCCGGCACGCGTGCAGCGCGTGTTCCAGTCGATCTGGTCGATGGAGAAGATCGACCTGGCCGCGCTCCAGCGCGCCTACGACGGCACCTGAAGCCGTGAACCATGCTGAA
Source organism: Pelomonas sp. Root1217 (assembly GCF_001425705.1). Classification (GTDB taxonomy): domain Bacteria; phylum Pseudomonadota; class Gammaproteobacteria; order Burkholderiales; family Burkholderiaceae_C; genus Pelomonas. The sequence goes on from NZ_LMDC01000012.1 coordinate 191,398, forward strand.
CTTGCAGCCGGCGTCTGGCGCATCGAGCGCAGCCGCCTCGTGGGCGCGGCGGCCAAGATGCTGCGCGACCTCGACGAGGCAGAAGACTGTGCACAGGACGCCCTCATCGCCGCCATGGAGAACTGGCCGCGCGACGGCCAACCCAACAACCCTGCCGCCTGGCTGATGACTGCCACCCGCAACAAGGCCCTGGACCGGCTGCGCCGGCGCGCGATGCTGGAGCGCGAACACGAGCACCTCGCGGCCGACGACGAGGCCGCCGGCACCCATGTCGTGCCCGACTTCGTCGACCACCTTGACGCCGCCCGCGACCAGGCCGAAATCGGCGACGAGCAGCTGCGCCTGATCTTCATCGCCTGCCACCCGGTGCTGCCGCGCGAGGCCCAGGTCGCGTTGACGCTGCGCCTGCTCGGCGGCCTGGAGACGCCCGAGATCGCGCGCGCCTTCCTGCAGCCCGAGGCCACCGTGGCGCAGCGCATCGTGCGCGCCAAGAAGGCGCTCAACGGCCAGGCCTACGAGCTGCCGAGTGCCGGCGAGCGCGAGCAGCGCCTGGGCGCCGTGCTGGCGGTCGTCTATCTGATCTTCAACGAGGGCCACAGCGCCGGCAGCGGCGCCAGCCTGCTGCGGCCGGCCCTGTGCGACGAAGCCCTGCGCCTGGTGCGCCAGCTGCAGCACCTGCTGCCTCAAGATGCCGAAGTGCACGGTCTGGCCGCGCTGCTGGAGATCCAGGCCTCGCGCCTGCCCGCGCGCATGGACGCCCAGGGCCGCCCGGTGCTGCTGCCCGACCAGGACCGGCGCCGTTGGGACCCGCTGCTGATCCGCCGCGGCCTGGCGGCGCTGGAGCGCGCGCTGAGCCTGGGCGAGCCGGGGCCCTACACGCTGCAAGCGACGATCGCCGCCTGCCACGCCCGCGCCGCACGCGCCGAGGACACCGACTGGCACGCCATCGTCGGCGGTTATGACCGCCTGCTGGCCCTCAATCCTTCGCCCGTCATCGCCCTGAACCGTGCCGTGGCCGTCAGCTTCGCCGACGGGCCGGCCGCTGCACTGCCGCTGCTGGAGCAGCTCGCTGCCGAGCCGCAGCTCAAGCGATACCCTTTCCTGGCCGGCGCCCAGGCCGATGTGCTCGAACGACTGGGCCGCGCCGTCGAAGCGCGCGAGGCCTATCTGCGGGCCGCGGAGCTGACAGACAACGAGATGCAGCGCGAGCTGCTGACCACACGCGCCAGGCGACTGGCGAATTGACATGACCATCACCATCACTGCTTTTGACCGCTCGCCTGATGGCGGCAAGGGACTGGCGCGCGACACCCGCGTGCGCTGGGCGCTCGAGGAGGTCGGCCTGCCCTACGAGGTGCGCCTCGTGCCCATGCCCGCGATGAAGCAGGCCGCGCACCTGGCGCTGCATCCCTTCGGCCAGATTCCCACCTACGAGGAAGGCGAGCTGACGCTGTTCGAGACCGGGTCCATCGTGCTGCACATCGCCGAGCGCGGGCCGGGTCTGTTCCCCGCCGACGCCAACGCCAGGGCGCGTGCCATCACGTGGATGTTCGCTGCGCTCAACTCGGTCGAGCCGCCCATCCTGGAACTCGTCATCGTCAAGTTCGCAGAAGGCGACAAGCCCTGGAAGGACGAGCGCCAGCCTCTGGTCGAGAACCGCGTGCGCGCGCGGCTGACCCAGCTGGCAGACCGCCTGGGTGATGCCGACTGGCTGGACGGCGATTTCAGCGCTGGCGACCTGCTGATGGTGTCGGTGCTGCTGCGGGCCCGGCCATCCGGCCTGCTCGATGAGTTCCCCAGCCTGGCTGCCTACGTCGCCCGCGGCGAGGCGCGGCCCGCCTACCAGCGCGCCTTCGCGGCACAACTGGCCGTCAACACGCGCCCAGCCTAGGCCTGGGCCGGCCTGTGGCGAGCCCGGCGGGCGGGGTTACTTTCGCCGAATGAACTTGACGGCGACCAGTACGCCCAGGGCCAGCGCCACCAGGGGCCAGCTGCCGGGCTCCGGCGTCGGGCAGGGCGGCGTGCCCGGCTGGCCGCAATTGGCCTGGGCCTGAGCCAGGGCGGGCAGCAAAGCCATGCCGGCCACGGCCGCGCGGCTCATCAGGGTGGACAGGGTGTTCATCGTTGTCTCCTTGCCCGGAATCCCTCCGGTATGAAGAGCTTGGGCGGCGCGTGGGCCGCTTTCAACCGGGCTTGTCCTGCAAACGGGCGGCAGACCCCGCAGATCCGGGGGGCCTTCTCCTTCGCTTGACGACTCGGCCGCTCCTCAGAGGTCGCCGCTGCTGAAGCGCGTATCAGGCAACTGCAGCAGGCTGCGCAACTGCAGCCGTGTCGACGGCCAGGCCGTCAGCGGCGGATTGACGGAGTCGAGGTGGGCCTCGCGTGCGGCGCCCAGGCCCTGGCGGTGGGCCAGCTCGACGAAGGCCTGGGTGGCGTCGCGCGGCAGGGCTTGGGCGAACAAAAAGCCCTGGCCCAGACTACAGCCCAGCTCGGTCAGCACCTGGTGCTGCTCGGCGGTCTCGATGCCCTCGGCCACCGTGTGCAGGCCCAGGGCCTCGGCAAGGTCGTGGATGGCCGCGACGATGGCGCGTGCCGTCGGGCCGGCCCGCGGGTGGTCGAGATCGGCGATGAAGGCGCGGTCGATCTTGAGCTGGTCCAGCGGCAGGCGGCGCAGATAGGCCAGCGACGAGAAGCCGGTGCCGAAGTCGTCCAGCGCAGTGCGCACACCCAGCGCGCGCAGCCGCGTCAACAGGTCGATGGCGTGTTGGCTGTCCTTCAGCAGGGCCGATTCGGTCAGTTCGATCTCCAGGCGGTCGGCGGGCAGGCGGCTGCGCTCCAGAGCCTCGAGCACATGCTGCTCGATGGGGCTGCGTTCGAACTGCAGGGCCGACACGTTGACGGCCACGCGCAGCTCGCCCGGCCAGCGCGCAGCGTCCCGGCAGGCGATGAGCAGGGCCCAGGCGCCGATGGCGATGATCAGGCCGCTGTCTTCGGCCAACGGGATGAAGACGGCCGGCGGCACCAGGCCGCGCACGGGGTGGCGCCAGCGCATCAGCGCCTCGAAGCCGCGCAGCTTGCCCGTGGCCAGCTCGATCTGCGGCTGGTAGTGCATCTCCAGCTGACCCGCGTCCAGTGCCAGGCGCAGGTCAGCCAGCAGCGCCAGGCGGTCCTGGGCGGCCTGCTGCAGGGCCGGCTCGTAGAGCACGAGGCGGTCGCGCCCGGCGGCCTTGGCGGCGAACAGGGCCAGGTCGGCAGCGCGCAGCAGCGGGTCTACCGCCTGCGCATGGCGCGGTGCGCAGGCCGCGCCGATGCTGACGCGCACGTCGATTTCGTTGCCGTCGATGGCAACCGGCACGCGCAGGGCCGAGCGCAATTGCTTACCCAGGCGCTGCATGGCTTCGGGGCTGAGCTCGCCGCGCAGCAGCACGGCGAATTCGTCAGCGCCCAGCCGCGCGACCAGGTCGCCGTTGCCGCGCCGCGCTGCCAGGCTGTCGCGCAGCCGTTCACCCACGGCGGCAAGCAGGTGGTCGCCGGCAGCGTGGCCCAGGCTGTCGTTGACCTGCTTGAAGCAGTCCAGGTCCAGCAGCAGCACGGTGCACGGCGAGATGGGCCCGCCGCCGCCGAGATACAGGGCCAGGCGGCGGTGGAACTGGTGGCGGTTGGCTAGGCCGGTGACGGTGTCCTGGTCGGTCAGGCGCAACAGCTCGCGTTCGCGCTCGCGCACCTCGCTGATGTCACTGCCCACGCCGCGCCAGCCGCCGTCGCCTTCCAGGCGCCGCCCGCTGAGCGTCCACCAGACATCCTGGCCGCCAACCCGCAGATGCAGCGCATGATCGCCCAGCGGTTCGGTCGCCAGCAGCGCGTCGCCCAGCCGGTCTAGGCGCTGCTGCGCGTCGGTGTCATTGGCCGGCAGGTGTCGGGCCAGCACGGCCAGCAGCGGCTGGCCGATCAGCTCCTGTGCCTGCTGACGCAGGCTTTCGGCCATGCGCTGCGAGACATGGCGCAGCCGGCCGTCGCGGCCCAGTTCCCACAGCCAGTCGCTGGCGTGATGTTCGAAGTCGCGCAGCAGCAGCGACACGGTCAGGCGGTCACGGGCGGCCTCGTGCTGGGCGTGGCGGCCCCGCAGGAAGAGGCGGGCGTTCAGCAACGCTGCCATGCACAGCGCGATGGCGTACAGCGGCAGCAGCGGCAGCAGGCCGTTCATCCAGGGCAGGGGCAGCAGCGCGATGCCGATGGCCAGCGTGCCGCAGGCGCCCAGCACCCAGCCGATGGCCACGGCAGGCAGCAGCGCGAACATCCAAGCCGCCGCGGCAATGGCGCCGGCCGCGGTAGCCACCAGCGGCGCCTGCAGACCGGGCTCGGCCTGCTGGGCGACTTGCAGCAGCAGCACCGCGTCCAGCACGCCGCCGGCAAAAAGGTCCAGCGCCAGCAGCAGGCCGGCACGGATGCCGCGCGGCGGCGCGTCGGGCGGGCGGTGGTGGCGCTCATGCCGCCACAGCGCGAAGTTGAAGCCGTTGAGCGCCACCAGCGCCATCAGCGTGGGCGCGATGGGCAGCAGGTCGATGCGCCCTTTCAGCGCCACCAGCAGCAGCGCGATGGCGATGGCCGTGGCCACGACCGAGGCCGGCAACTGGTCGACGACGGCGCGCCACTGGTCGCCCCGCAGCCTTGCCGCCTCTTCCGGATCGCCCGGCACCTCCCAGGCGGCGTGGATCAGCCGCTTGAATCCCGCCAGCGGCCGCCCGGCAGGCAGTGCAAAAGGGGGCAGTGGCTCGGCCATGGCCGGGCCATCCTAGGCGGGCCCCGGCCGGCGTGGGTGTGACGCAATGCCCAATCCGCCGCAAATCAGCGCGGCGCAAGCTTCACGGGGCAGGCTCAGCGCTGGGCCGTGTTCTCGCGCAGCATGCGCTGCATCAGCGTGAAGAAGCGGTCGTAGAACTCGCCCGCGGGAATGGTCTCGGAGGCCACCTTGACGAGGGAGTCATCGCTCGATGACAGCGGCACCGAGATCGAGCCCAGTGCGCTGACGCCGAGGCTGGCGGCCTGGTTGCTTTTCTTCAGCGCGTAGCGGTCCTGCTGGGCGCTGACATAGGCCGTCGCAATCTGCTGCTTGGGGCCATCGCCCACGCAGACAACGTTGAAGCCGATCTCCACATGCACATCGCCCGCAGGCTGGAAGTGCTTGGCACCGCGCACGACGCCACTTTCCGCCTTGCTGATCACATAGCCCTGGCTGAGCAGGGCGCGCCGGGCGGCCTCACAGGTGTCGTCGACATTGGCATCGAACAGCCGCGAGAAGGTCTCCTCGGCGGCGAAGCTCTCACCCTGGTAGACCGACTTCTGGGACTTGTCCGACCTCGATGGCAGGCCACCGCAGCCCGCCAGCAGCGTGAGGAGCAGGACGGCAGACAGGGTCAGGGAGCAGAGGCGATGCATGGGGCGATTATTCCGTCCGCGAAAGGGCGCTTTGTTACCGGGCGGGCGCCAGGCCCCGCGCGCAACGCCGCCGGACCGGGATCCGATGACAGGGACATTCAGGGGAAGGTGCGGCATTCAGCGTGCCCATCAGCCGGCCCACCGGAACGCGAAGCGGCAAGGTTGCCATGGTCGGCGCAGGCAGACGGCAATGTAAGCGCAGGCTCACAACGCGAAGCTCGCCCATGCCCATCCGGACGGCATTGACCGTCGATCTGGTTTTGCTTCACATGCGGCCGTTGACGGCGAAGATGCTCCCCATGAAGCGCCGTACCTTTGCATTTGTCGCACTGCTGCCAGCTCTGGCCTGCGGCGCTGAAGAGACCGCCGAGTCCGCGTTCGGCGGTCATGGCATGGCCGTGTTCGGCGGCCGTGAGGGCCTGTATGCCTCGCACCTGCCGATGTTCCACACACCGCATGACAGCCAGGTGCTGCTGCGCTTTCACCTCGCCGATGCGGCGGCCGACAAGTCGCTGCGCGAGACGCTGGCCCGCCAGCCGAGCTTGTGGACCTTCGACCCCGAGGCCTTCGACCTGCTGCGCTTCACGCCGGGCCACGCCATGCCGCTGCGCGAATTCAAGGCGCGTTTCTTCGCGGGCCACTTCGAGCGTGGCGGCAAGCCACAGCCGGCCGAGCAGCGCGTCGTCGTCGATGAGGTGATGTTGTTTCGGCGGCTGAGCCCCGCTCAACGCGAGGCATCGACCGGGCGCTATCGGCTGATCGGCAAAGGCAGCGAGTGGTTCGCGCTCAAGACCATCGACCGCCGCCCGGACTTCGACCACATCGTGCGCCTGAAGGCGCCTCAGGTCCGCGGCGAGGTCGATGTGCCGCTGCAGGGCGTCGCCAGCCCCGGCGCCACGGTCCAGCGTGCCTTCAAGGCCAAGGGTTTGACGGAGATCTACTTCGAGACCGACGACCTGCGTTGAGGCGTCTCTCCTTGAGGATTGGGGGCGTTCAAAGGCCTGCTCAGGAACGGCGAGTTCGCCAACGCAAACCGCCAGGGTCGGTCGGCCGCCCGCGTGATGCCGATGCGTACGCCGCATGCGACCTCTGCGGGCGCGGTGGGCGCAAGCCATTCAAACGGCGGCGCATCCAGGCGCCTGCCGTCGTGCGACCCGTCGATGCCAAGCGCCGCGCTCACCCGGCCCGGGCCCGAAGCCAGCAGGCGCAAGCACGCGGTGTGCCGGCGCTCCTGCATCTGCGCGATGCCATAGGTCGGTTGCAGGGCCCGGATCAACACGGCTGCACCCTGGCCCGTGCCGCGGCAGACGACGTTCAGGCACCAGTGCAGGCCATAGCTCAGATAGACATAGGCATGGCCCGCGGGACCGAACATGCTGCGGTTGCGGGCGGTGGGCCCGCGAAAGCCGTGCGACGCGGGGTCGTCGACGTCGTAGGCCTCGGTTTCCACGATGACGCCGCCGACGCCATCGACCAGCAGCGTCCAGCCGATGAGCTGGCGGGCAAGGGCCATGGGGGCGGTGTCGAAGTCGGGTGTCATCACGCAGGTCTGGGCAAGGGGCATGCGCGGCCTTGTCGGCATGCACCTACATGGCAAGAGGCTGGGCGCCGGCCCGGGCAGTTTCGCCGCTGACAACAATGGTTGTCGCCATGACTCGCGTGACTTCTCACACTGCCGAGCCTGCCACCAGCTGGTGGGCATTGGCGAAAGAATCGGTGTCGGCCTGGATCGACGACTACGCACCCAGCATGGGCGCGGCACTGTCCTACTACACGGTGTTCTCACTGGCGCCGCTGCTGGTCATCGTCGTGTCGGTGGCCGGGTTGGTGTTCGGCGAGGAGGCCGTTCGCGGCGAGCTCTTCGGCCAGGTTGCCGGTCTGATGGGGGCGGAGGCCGCCAAGGGCATCCAGACCCTGCTGGCCGCTGCCAGCAAACCCAGCACGGGGGCCTTGGGCACCGTCGTCGGTGCCGGGGTGCTGCTGATCGGCGCCACCACGGTGTTCGGCGAACTGCAGGACGCGCTGGACCGCATCTGGCAGGCTCCGGCGCGGGCAAAAACCAGCGGTTGGTGGGCGCTCGTGCGCGCACGGCTGCTGTCCTTCGGCATGGTGCTGGGCCTGGCCTTCCTGCTGGTCGTGTCCCTGGTGGTCAGCGCTGCCATCGCGGCGCTGGGCAAATGGTGGGGCGGCTGGTTCGGTGGCTGGGAAGTCCTGGCCCAGGCCCTGAACGTCGTCGTCGGTTTTGTCTTGACCACGGCCGTGTTTGCGCTGATCTACAAGGTCATGCCGCGGGTCAAGGTCGGCTGGGGCGACGTCTGGATCGGCGCCGCGGTCACCGCGCTGCTCTTCAGCGTGGGGCGCTTCCTGATCGGCCTGTACATCGGCAAGACCGGCGTGGCCAGCGGCTTTGGCGCGGCCGGCTCGGTCGCCGTGGTGTTCGTGTGGGTCTACTACTCGGCGCAGATCTTCCTGGTGGGCGCCGAATTCACCTGGGTCTACGCACGCCGCCTCGGTTCATGGCGGGGCAGGCCGGAGGTGGACCGCCGGGCGCCAGCGTGAAGGCATCATGGGGACTTCAGATCTCCAAGGTCGAACGGACAGTCATCGGGTGTCTCAGATGTATTTGTAGGAATGATTAGGCGGCAGCGGCTGCGATTCACGCGGGCTCGGTGGCCGGCGCTGGTTCTTGACCCTGATCGGTTGGCATGACGCGGACTCGGCTGGGTTCTGCAAGTGCCTTGAGCTGATCCAAACCGCTTGCGCCTGGCAACGCCGGGCACAGGTCAGCGAGCCCGTGACGGGCCTGCCGCAACGCGGCGTCGATGGCCGCGCCGACGTACTGGGTTTGCCCCTCAACTTCCAGGCGGCGAAGCTCGCTCAAGCTGGCGTTTTCATCGCGGCGCAGCAGGTCAAGCTCAGCGTTCTTGCGAGCTGACTGCCTCTGCAGGTAGGCGTCCAGCGTCTGTGTCGGCGCACCTGTCCAGAATCGCAGCCAAGCCCGTGCCTCAGCCGCCGCAGCAACAAAGCCTTGGCGCAGCGCTGGGTCGTCCAGGTGGGGCTGCAAAGCCGCATCCATGGCAATAGGCTCAGCCTTTGCCTTCGCAAAGTTTGAGGCAAGCGCGTTGTTCTGCTTGATGATGAGGTTGACTGCTGCAACCGCGTCTCTGATGCCTTCTTCAAGTCCGTCGGCCAATGGCGTAGGAACCATGGCCGTTGGTCCCGTCACGGAGCAGTGACGACTCATTTGAGTTGCTGGCAAGCTACGTCCTCCTCTCTGATCTACGCATCCTGCATGCCAGGCGTTCGCAACTTTGGCATTTGTGTTGACCGAACGTCGAGGCGTCGGTTCGAAACATTGACCTCCAGTTCGACACTTTGTTATCAACTACCTCCCACAACAGGCCTCTCGATGGACAACCCCAGCGTCACCCTGATCCAGCGTCAGGGCTATCAGTTCGAACACCATTACGCACCGGAGATTGCCGTGCTGCTGTCGGACGAGCCGGCGCCTTTCGGCACCGGGCTGGGGCCCGACCCGGTCGAGCTGCTGGCCTCGGCCATCGGCAATTGCCTCTCCGCGTCGCTGTGGTTTGCCTGCCAAAAGTACAAGGACGACCCGTCGCCGCTGCGCACCGAGGTCAAGGCGACCGTCGGCAGGAACGAGCGCGGCCGCAACCGCGTGCAGGGGCTGGCGGTTGACCTGCACTTGGGTAAGCCGGCGGCGGAGCTTGCGCATATCCAGCGCGTGCTCGACACCTTCGAGGATTTCTGCACCGTCACGCAAAGCGTGGCGCCCGCGATCCCAGTGACGCTGCGAGTGCTGGACAGCACCGGAGCTGTTCTGAAGCCGGCCGCGGTCGTCTGATCTTTTGCGGGCCGAGCGCCGGGCCGTCGCGCTGGCCAGCCCGCGTTGGCGACGCGATTCAGCTCAAGCGGGCATTTCCAGGCCGAGTTCCTTCAGGATCGCCTCGCGCAGCGCATCCATTTCCGGGCTGATCAATCGCCTCGGGTGCGGCATGTCCAGCTCGAAGCGGGCCTGGATGCGCGTGGGCCGCGGCGACAGCACGAGGATGCGGTCGGCCATGTAGAGGGCCTCGTCGACGTCGTGGGTGATGAGCAGCACCGTGTGCTTTTCTTCGGCCAGAATGCGCAGCAGCTCGTTGCGCATGCGCAGGTTCATCAGCGCATCCAGCGCCGAGAAAGGTTCGTCCAGATAGAGGATCTCGGGCTTGACGATGAAGGCCCGCGCCAGCTCCACGCGCTTGAGCATGCCGCCCGACAGCTCGTGCGGATAGGCGCCCTCGAAGCCCTTGAGCCCGACCATGGCGGCGTAGTGGTCGGCCAGCTTGACGCGCTCGGCATCGACGCCATGCTCCTGGCCGGTCAAGCCGAACATCAGGTTCTGCTGCACCGTCAGCCAGGGGAAGACCGAGCCGTATTGCGAGATGACGATGCCCTGCGGGCTGGGGCCGGGATGGGGCTGGCCGTCGATCAGCAGCGAGCCGCCGTCGGTCTTTTCGAAGCCCGCGAGGATGTTCATCAACGTCGACTTGCCGCAGCCGGACGGGCCGACGATGGCGACGAACTCGCCCTCGGCGACGTCGAAGTCCACGCCCTGGATGACGGGCAGCTGGCCGCCCTTGGCGGACTTGAAGCTCTTCGTCAGGCCATTGACAGCGATCTTGGGAGTCTTGTTATCGGACATAGCGCCAACGGACAGTCTTGAGTTTTTCGAGCAGGCGGGTCGCGCCGTCCAGCATCAGGCCGATGACGCCGATGAGGATCATGCTGGCGATGACGAGGTCATAGCGGTTGCCGGCATTGCGCGAATCCATGATGAGATAGCCCAGGCCCGAGCGCAGCGCGATCATCTCGGCCGCCACGACGACCAGCCACGCCACGCCGATGCCGATGCGCATGCCGATGATGATTTCCGGCAGCACGGCCGGGATGACGACGCGGCGGAACATCACCGCGCGCGACACGCCGAAGTTGGTGGCCGCGCGCAGGTAGCGCCGGTCGATGGTGTGCACGCCCGAGGTCGTCTGCACGATCAGCGGGAACACCGACGAGATGAAGATCAGGAAGATGGGCGAGATGTCGCCGACGCCGAACCACAGGATGGCCAGCGGGATCCAGGCGATCGGCGAGATCGGCCGCAGCATCTGGAAGATCGGGTTGAAGGTGCGGTAGGCCGCGTCCACCCAGCCCATCCACAGGCCGAGCGGGATGCCAACGAGCATGGCCAGGCCGAAGCCGATGCCCACGCGCATCAGCGACGCGGTGATGTGCTCCCACAGCGTGCCGTCCTGGGCCAGCTCCAGCGTGCCGGTGACGACGGCCCAGGGTGTCGGGAAGATGGGGCTCTCGGTGTAGACGACGATGCCCCACCAGGCCGCGATGACCAGGGCAATGACCGCCAGCGGCGGCAGGATTCGATTCAGGCGCAGGTTCACCGCCCCTCCTTCCAGTGGTTCTTCATGAGGCGTTGCCAGCGCCATTGCAATGCTGGCCAGCCGCGCGCTGGCGTTGGCGCGACGACGACGGCCATCTGGCCGCTGGCATGTGCGCTGCACGCGAAGCTATAGATCGATGCGACCTCGAAGGGCAGGCGAAAACTCTGCCCCGGCATGATGAGCACGGGGCCGAACTGCTGCGGCACCTCGTCGCGGTTGCGCAGCAGCAGCACGTCGTTCAGGCCGAGGGTCAGGTCAATGCGCTCCGGCAGGATCTCGACCTTGTCACCGGCCATGCGGCGCGCATAGGTGCCGGGCGGGATCTCGAACAGCTCGTCGCGCGTGGCCAGCTCGATGGGTGCCAGCGCCGCCCAGGCCACCAGGGCTACCGGCAGCGTGACCGGCAGGAGCCAGAGCCAGCGCTTTCTCACTTCGAAGCCAAGAGCAGCTTGAGGTCGTGCACGAAGTCCTTGGCCTCATGGCCGTAGGGCATCATGGCCCGCAGCTTGCCGGCGCGGTCGATCAGCCAGACCGACGTGGAGTGGTTCATGCCGTAGGCATTGGGCTGCGCAGAAGCGATCTTCTCGGCGACCACGCCGTAGCGCTTGCGCATCGCGGCCAGCTTGTCCGGTGCCTCGGTGCCACCGATGAAGGTCGGGTCGAAGGCGGCCAGGTATTGGCGGATGCGCGGGATGTCGTCGCGCGCCGGATCCACCGTCACGTAGACGACCTGCACATCCGCGGCGTCTGCGCCGAGCTGCTTGCGCGTTTGTGCAAGCGTGGCCAGCGTCGTCGGGCAGACCTCGGGACAGTGGGTGAAGCCGAACACCAGCAGCACCAGCTTGCCCTTGAAGCGCGCGAGGTTGAGGTCGGCGCCATCGCTGCCCTTGAGCGCGAACTCGGGCGCTGCCTGGGCGGGCTCGAAGACGCCGGCCTTCAGCGTCGGCGCAGCCTGCGCCGTCAAAGGCAGCGCGGCCCATAACAGGGCGCGGCGTTTCATATCGGGATGGGCGCGGCCTTGGCCGCCTTGACGAAGCTGTCGTCCACGTATTTCTCGTAGGCCACCGGGGCCTTGAGCGTGCCGGCCTCGATGGACAGCTGCATCAGGTCGTCGAACTCGGCGCGGATCATGCGCAGGTCGCCATAGGTCACGCGGTCCGTCGGGTTCTCCATCACGAAGCGCAGGATGTTGGGGTCCTGGTTGAAGAACTTGCGGCCGGCGGCGATCTGGATGGCCTTCTCGCGGTTGGCGGCCTGCAGGTCCAGCCAGTTGCCAGCGCCCTGCACGTGGTTCACCAGGTCCTGCACCAGCGGCCGGCTTTCCTTGATCAGTTCCTCGCGCACCGTCAGCACGCAGCAGATGTAGTTGCGCCACTCGTCGCGCGTCATGCGCAGCGGCCGCGCATAGCCGGCGCGCTGGGCCGAGGCACCGAAGGGTTCGCCGGTGCAATACGCGTCCACTGCCTTGGCGTACAGCGCCGCCGGCATGTCGGGCGGCGGCATCTCGATGATCTGGATGTCCTTGGGCGTCATGCCCTCCTGGGCCAACATCTTGCGCAGGAACAGGAAATCCACCGCGAAGCGGCTGGGGATGGCGATGCGCTTGCCGCTCAAGTCCTTGAACTTCTTGTAGGGCGAATCGGTGCGCACCATGATGACGGCGCCCGAGCGGTGGCCCAGCGAGACGATCTTGACGGGGATCTTCTTGTCCGCCAGGTCCATGACCAGCGGCGCCAGCATGTAGGCCGCCTGGATGCGGCCGGTCATCAGCGATTCCTTGATCTCGGGCCAGCCGTTGTACTTGCTGTACTCGAACTGGAAGGCGGAGCTCCCGGATGCCTTGTTGGACGCCAGGCGCGCCGAGCAGGCCACGGGCAGCGTCAAGTTGCAGGTGACGGGCAGGCCACCGACGATCAACGGGCCGGAGGCGGCCGCCACGGGCGGGCTCAGCGTCGGCAGCGCCGACGCCAGCGCGCCGCGCAGCAATTGCCGGCGATCGAGGCCGGCGCGGAGGATTTCAGGCAATTCGTGAGTCATGTCCAGGGCGCATGACTTTGCCAACTTCTAGGGGGCTGTCCATGCGGGATGACCGAATTGTGCCTACGTACCTACTTTGAAACTGCACCGCCGCCAGGCCTTGCGGCGGCTGGCGGCGGTTGGCAGGGAGGGCCGGTGCTGGATTACGGGTAAAGCCCACGCTCCTCACGCGCCTGCAGCACCCGGGTGCAGGCCACCGTGAAGGCGGCGGTGCGCAGCGTGATCTTGTGCAGCTCGCTGGTTTCCCAGATGTGCTTGAAGGCGCCGATCATGATCTTGTCCAGGCGGACATTGATCTCGTCCTCGGTCCAGAAGAAGGACGAGAAGTCCTGCACCCACTCGAAGTAGGACACCGTCACGCCACCGGCGTTGGCGATCACGTCGGGCACGACAACGATGCCGCGGTCGGCCAGCACGGCCTCGCCGTCGGGCGTGGTCGGGCCGTTGGCGCCTTCCAGCACCAGGCGGGTGCGGATGCGCTGGGCGCGCTCAGCGGTGATCTGGCCTTCCAGCGCGGCCGGGATCAGCACGTCGCTCTGCACGTCCCAGAAGTTCTCGTCGGCGATCTTGTCGGCACCGGCGAAGCCCGCCACGCCCTTGTACGCGGCCACATGGTCGAGCAGGCTCTGCATGTCAAAGCCGTTCTCGTTCAGGATGGTGCCGGTGTGGTCCTGCACGCAGACGACCTTCGCGCCGTTGGCGGCAAACAGCTTGGCGGCAATGGAGCCGACGTTGCCGAAGCCCTGCACGGCGATGCGGGCGCCTTCCAGCGGCTGGCCCAGGCGGCGCATCGCTTCGCGGCCAACGACGAACACACCGCGGCCGGTGGCGGCCACGCGGCCGAGCGAGCCACCCAGCTCGATGGGCTTGCCGGTGACGACGCCGGTCGCCGTGGCGCCGGTGTTCATCGAGTAGGTGTCCATCATCCAGGCCATGATCTGGCCGTTGGTGTTGACGTCCGGTGCCGGGATGTCCTGCTGCGGGCCGATGATGATGCCGATCTCGCTGGTGTAGCGGCGCGTCATCTTTTCCAGCTCCTTGAGGCTGAGCAGCTTGGGGTCGACGCGGATGCCGCCCTTGGCGCCGCCATAGGGCAGGTTCACCGCGGCGTTCTTGATCGTCATCCAGGCCGATAGGGCCATCACTTCTTCCAGCGTCACGTCGGGGTGGTAGCGCACGCCGCCCTTGCCCGGGCCGCGCGTCAGGCTGTGCTGCACGCGGTAGCCCTCGAAGTGGGCGATGCTGCCGTTGTCCATCTCGATGGGGATGTCGACGATCAGGGCGCGCTTGGGACGGCGCAGCGTCTCGACCCAGCGGGCCAAGCTGCCGAGATAGGGCTCGACCGCATCGATCTGCGACAGATAGGTTCCCCACGGACTGTTTCGCGTCGGCGAAACAAAGGACAGGTTGGGCATGAAACGCTCCGTAACTTTGAGTGGGGCGAACGGTAGCGCGAAGCTCCGGTCCCTCGGCAGAGCTTGTCTAGCCAAGTCCGTATGCGCTCATGCATGCAATGCATGGCATCGGTTTCGGGTGCCGGATTTCACACTTGGCGGGTCGCGGCGGTGGGCGCGCGGCCGCCCGCATACCATCGCCCGGTGACCTCCCTCGACCTCGCCCTGCTCTACCTCGTGGCCGCCGTGATGGGCGTGGTCGCCTGTCGCCTGCTGAAGCTGCCGCCCATGCTGGGCTATCTGGCCGTCGGCGTGCTGATCGGGCCGAACGCGCTGGCCTTTGCCCATGATTCAGCCAGCATCCAGTACCTGGCCGAGTTCGGCGTCGTCTTCCTGATGTTTGCCATCGGGCTGGAATTCAACCTGCCCAAGCTGCGCGCGCTGAAGACGGCCGTCTTCGGCATCGGCATGGCTCAAGTGGCGCTGACCATTGCCGGGGCCATGCTCGGCAACGCGCTGCTGATCGCCGGCTTCGCGATGCTGGGCAGCGCCTGGCAGATGGGTTGGCAGGGGGCCCTGGTGCTGGGCTCGGCGATGGCCATGAGCTCGACGGCCATCATCGTCAAGTTGATGGCCGAGCGGCTGGAGCTGGAGAGCCCGCACGGCAAGCTGGTCATGGGCGTGCTGCTGTTCCAGGATCTGGCCGTCGTGCCGCTGCTCGTGCTGATTCCGGCGCTGAACAGCACCGGCAGCGAGATGATGAGCGCGCTGGCCTGGGCCGGGCTGAAAGCCGCGGCCCTGCTGACCTTGCTGCTGTATGGCGGCCAGAAGGCGATGCGCTGGTGGTTGACGCTGGTGGCGCGGCGCAAGAGCGACGAGCTCTTCATGCTCAACCTGCTGCTGGTCACGCTCGGCCTGGCCTGGCTGACCGAGCATTTCGGGCTCAGCCTGGCCCTGGGCGCATTTGTCGCCGGCATGCTGATCTCGGAGACCGAGTACCGCCACCAGGTGGAGACCGACATCCGCCCCTTCCACGACGTGCTGCTGGGCCTGTTCTTCATCACCATTGGCATGAAGCTGGACTGGCGGCCGCTGGTAGACACGTGGTGGCTGGTCATCCTGCTCACCCTGGCGCCGGTGCTGGCCAAGTTCGCGCTGATCGCCGGCCTGGCCCGCCTGTTCAAGTCGCCACCGGGTGTCGCGCTGCGCACGGGCCTGTATCTCGCACAGGCCGGCGAGTTCGGCTTCGTGCTGCTGACGCTGGGCACCCAGCACGGCCTGGTGGCGCAGCAGTGGGTCAGCCCGGTGCTGGCCAGCATGGTGCTGTCCATGCTGGGTACGCCCATCCTCGTCATGTACAGCAACCGCATCGTCATGAAGCTGTCCAGCAGCGACTGGCTGATGCAGTCGGTGCAGCTGACGATGATCGCCAAGAAGTCCATCCAGTCCGAGGCGCACGTCATCATCTGCGGCTACGGTCGCTCGGGCCAGAACCTGGCACGGCTGCTGGAGGGAGAACACATTCCCTATATGGCCCTGGACCTCGACCCGGACCGCGTGCGCCAGGCCGCGGCGGCGGGCCAGAGCGTCGTCTTCGGTGACGCGGCCAAGGTCCAGAGCCTGATGGCCGCTGGCCTGGCTCGGGCCAGCGCCGTCGTCGTCAGCTACCACGACACGCCGTCGGCACTGAAGATCCTCGACCTCGTGCGAGCCCATGCGCCCAGGGTGCCGGTCGTCGTGCGCACCATCGACGACACCGACCTCGAGCGGCTCAAGACCGCCGGCGCCACCGAGGTCGTGCCCGAGGCCATCGAGGGCTCGCTGATGCTGGCCTCGCATGCGCTGGCATTGGTGGGCGTGCCGATGCGCCGCGTCATCCGCATCACGCGCGATGCCCGCGACAAGCGCTACGGCCTGCTGCGCGGCTATTTCCACGGCGCCGACGACGACACTGCCGACGAGCTCGACCAAGCCCGCCTGGCGTCGGTGACGCTGCCCGCTGCCAGCGTACATGCCGGCAAGTTGCTGGCCGACCTGGCCCTGCACGCCCTGGGTGTCGCCGTGGTGTCACTTCGACGCGCCAACGGCAAGGGCTTGCTCGTTGACGGCGCGACGCTGGCCAGTGGTGACACCCTGGTCATCAGCGGCAAGCCGGAGGCCCTGGCGCTGGCCGAAGAGAAGCTGCTGGGCTAGGGCCTGGCAACGGGGCGGCAATGGGCCCATTGCCGCCCCGTTGCCAGGCCCTGCCACCTGAGTGACAAGTGCCCGCGGGTCGCTGCGCCACACTGGCGCACCCCGCACTCGAAAGAAGCCGCGCCATGAACTTCGACTACAGCCCCAAGGTCGCGCAGATGCGTGAGCGCCTGCTTGCCTTCTTCGACGAGCACATCTATCCGAACGAGAAGCGCTATCTCGACGAGGTGGCTGCCAACCGTCGCGCCGGCAATCCCTGGGTGCCCACGAAGGTCATCGAAGAGCTCAAGCCCAAGGCCCGCGCCGCCGGTTTGTGGAACCTCTTCCTGCCCAAGTCCGCCCGCGCGCCCGAGGGGCTGTCCAACCTTGAATATGCGCCGATGTGCGAAATCATGGGCCGCGTGTTCTGGGCGCCCGAGGTCTTCAACTGCTCGGCACCTGACACCGGCAACATGGAGACGCTGGAGCGCTATGCCTCCGAGGGGTTGAAGGACAAATGGCTGGAGCCGCTGCTGCGCGGCGAGATCCGCTCGGCCTTCCTGATGACGGAGCCGGCCGTGGCTTCGAGCGACGCGACCAACATCGAATGCCGAATTGAGCGCGATGGTGACGACTACGTCATCAACGGCCGCAAGTGGTGGAGCTCCGGTGCTGGCGACCCGCGCTGCGCCGTCTACATCGTCATGGGCAAGACCAACGCCGAGGCCGGCCGCCACGAGCAGCAGTCCATGGTCGTCGTGCCGGCCAACGCGCCGGGCATCACGGTGGTCCGTCCGCTGTCCGTGTTCGGCTATGACGACGCGCCCCACGGCCACATGGAAGTCGAGCTGAAGAATGTGCGCGTGCCGGCGACCAACATCCTGCTCGGCGAGGGCCGTGGCTTCGAGATCGCGCAGGGGCGCCTGGGCCCGGGCCGCATCCACCACTGCATGCGCAGCATTGGCGCCGCCGAGCGTGCGCTGCAGCTGCTGTGCGAACGCGCCATCGCCCGCACGGCTTTTGGCAAGACCATCGCCCAGCAGACCGTCACGCAGGAGCGCATCGCCGAGTCGCGCTGCATGATCGAACAGGCGCGCCTGCTGACGCTCAAGGCCGCCTACATGATGGACACGGTGGGCAACAAGGTCGCCAAGGCCGAGATCGCGATGATCAAGATCGTTGCGCCCAACATGGCCCTGCAGGTGATCGACTGGGCCATCCAGGTCTTCGGCGGCATGGGCGTCAGCGACGACACGCCGCTGGCCATGATGTGGGCGCACCAGCGCACCTTGAGGCTGGCCGACGGCCCGGACGAGGTGCACCGCAACTCGCTGGCCAAGCTGGAGCTGGCCAGCCACATGAAGCTGCCGCGCGACTCGGTGCAGATGCCGATCACGCGCGGAGCTTGAACAAAGCCCCTCGGCTGGTTCCGTCGCGCTGAACGCACGGGGGGGGCTCAGCCGGTCTTGCAGACACGACAAATCATCAGGACTTGTCGTGTCCGGGGCTCAGCCTCGCGAGGAGGACGGCATGGAAGGCGCCCGGAAGGGCTGCAAGGGCCACCTTTGTAGCCCGACAGCAAGGATGCGCGGCTAGAGTCGGTTCTTCCAACGAAGGACAGCGACCCAGGCCATGGACGTCCACCCGCAGTTCGAGCGCCATATCCACTACCTGGAGTCGCAGGCGCAGCCCTTTGCCCAGCAATGGCTGGACGCGATGCTGCAGTCGATGCGCCAGCCGGTCGGGACGGGAGTCGATGGGCTGGGTCGCAAGGGCACCTATGGCCTGCTCGGCCTGCTGGCGGCGGTCGAGCCGCTGCGCATGCATGTGGCGGAATGCCTGTCCGGCCATCTGCTGCAGGGCATCCAGGGCGCCAGGGCGCGCGCGCTGGGCCTGGGCACGACGGCGTCGGCGCTGCGCGGTTTCGACATCAACGAGCTCAAGCTCGTGGACGAGGCCCAGGTCGAAAAGGACATCGAGATCTCGCGCATCGTGCAGCTGGCCGAGCTCAAGCTCGAATGGGAGTTGCGCGAACTCAACGGGCTTGGCGCGGTGATGCTGCCGCAGGGCCGCTGGGACGAGGACCCGAGCGCCTGCGGACCCGCCGTGTTCGCGCGGGCCATCAGCCAAACGGTCTATGAGCAGACCCTGGAGACCGAGCAGCAGGCGCTATGGATGCGTCTGGCCCCGTCCACGCTGCTGACGCTGTTGCGCCCCCTGCTCGCCGAAGTGACCTCGCAGCTCAAGGTGGCGGGTCTGCAGGCCCCGCGCTACCGCGCCATCCGGGCGCCCGATTCCAGCGCCGTGCTCGGCGGTGCCGCCGCGGCGAACGCGCCGGCGGCGGTTGCCACCATCCCTGCGGAGCAGTTGCAGGCGCTGCTGCGCAGCATGCCCCTGCTGCAGCGCGTCCTGCCCGGCAGCGGCGCGCCGCCTGTGGTGCCCACGCTGCCGTGTGCCGAGGGTGAGCAGGAATTCCGGCTTGAGCCGATGGGCAAGTCCACGACCGAGCCTGAGGCCGCCGCCGTCATGGGCCACGCGCTGCTCGGTCGCTTGTTTGAGCGCCTGCTGGCCGACCCCGAGCTGGCCCCGGCCCTGCGCGGCTCGATCGCGCGGCTGCAGGCGCCGGTGCGCGAGCTGGCGGCCCGCGATCCCGGCGTGCTCAGTTCCGAGCAGCACCCGGCCTGGGCACTGATCAACAAGATCGCGGGTCATTCCATAGCCCTGCCGGCGCATGATGCCGAGCGCGGCCAAGCCTTCCAGCGCTTCGTCGACCCGCTGGTGGCGCGGCTCAGCGCGGCCCCGCCCGCCGAGCCGGAGGTCTATGCAGAGGCCCTGCAGCAGGTGCAGTCCTTCATCGACGACGACCGGCAGCAGCAGATCGAAAGCACGCTGCCCGCCATGGATGCGCTCGGCGAGGCGCAGGCCCGGCGCCGGCTGCTGCCGTTGCTGCGTAGCCAGGTCGAGGTGCAGCTCGGCAAGGCCGAGGAGGTCAGCCCGCTGGTGCAGACTTTCCTGCGCGGGCCGTGGATCGACGTGCTGGCCAAGGTGATGGCCGAAGACGGCGCCGAATCGCCCGCCACGCAGGCGCTGGTGGACACCGTGGACGAGCTGCTGGCCAGCTTGCAGCGGCCGCGGACCGCCGCCGAGCGCGCCGACCTGCGCCGGCGCCTGCCCAAGCTGATCGGCCGGTTGCAGCAGGGCATGGCCCTCATTGAACTGCCCCAGCAGCACCGCAACCGCGTGCTGGCCGAGCTGATGCAGACACACCGCCGCCACCTGGCCGAGCGTGTCGAGGCGCCACCTGAGCCGACAGCCGAGCCCGCGCACCCGCCGGCCCCGACCGTCTCCAACTCGCCCACCGTAGCGGCCGGGCCGGTCGAGCCGGTGGCAGCTGCGGTGGTGGATGACAAGGGCGAGGTGGCCGAGGTGACCGAGCGCGCCGCGCTGCGTGACTGGCAGGGCCACGACACCCACGTCGGCGGCCTGCCCACGGTGCCAATGCCGCTGGGCGATGCGTCCGCCGGCGACCCGGCGGGCGACTGGATCGACGCGCTGCGGCCAGGCATGCGCTGCAAGCTGCACCTGCAGGGCGTCTGGGCCACGGCTCAGTTCGCCTGGGCCAGCGACAACGGTGCGTTCTTCATGTTCACTAGCAACCTCGCTGGCGGCATGCACTCCATGACGCGCCGCGGCCTCAAGCGCCTGCGCAGCGAGGGCCTGGCCACCGACATGGCCGAGGCCAGCCCCGTGCAGCGTGCGCTCGGCGGCTTGCTGCAGGAGCTGGCCGCGCCGGCCTGATCCGGCAGCATCGGGCAGGGACAGGAGCAACCTGGCACGCTCAGCACGCTCAGCGCGCCGTGGTCAGCACGAAGTCCGGGTGGATGTCGCGGATACCGTGGCGCGGGAAGGCGATGCGCACAGCGTCAGCACTACAGGCCTGCACCTCGCCCCAGCCGAAGCGGCGCACCCGCACGCGCTGGCCCGGCTGGTAGGCCGCCGCAGGGGCCGGCGGCGGTGCCTCGGGCGGGGAGGCGGCGCGTTCGCCGGCCAGCAGGCGTTCAAAGCGGGCGCAGCTGTCGCAATGACCGCAGCGACCCGACTCGCCATCCAGCGCTTCGCCGAAATGGGCCAGCACGCCGGCCCATCGGCAGCCGCCGGCCTTGGCATAGAGCACCATGGCGGCAAGGCCGTCGCGGCCGCTCTGCCGGCGTTGCACTGCCACGGCCTCTGCCGCATCGACGACGGCGTCGGGAGCGCGTCGTGTTGCGGGTCGCAGGCCGTCTGTCTCGTTGCCGCGCAGGGCCCGCACCGAACGCAGTGCCGACAGCACCCTCTCTAGGCGCCGTTGCGGCAACCGCGCCATTTCAGCCAGTGCCGCCGGCAGCCAGCCGCCCTGTGGCGTGTGGCTGGCCAGGGCGCGCCAGACCGCGCTCAGCTCCTCGCGTGACGGGCCCTGTCCGCCGGCGAAGAACTGCTGCAGCGCGCGGTCACCTTCGCGGAACAGCAGCACGCAGTCCGCCGCCTCGCCGTCGCGCCCCGCGCGGCCGAACTCCTGCACATAGGCCTCGATGGAAGCCGGCATCTGCGCATGCAGCACGAGGCGGATGTCCGGCTTGTCGATGCCCATGCCGAACGCATTGGTCGCCACCATGATGCGTGTCGCGTCGGCCATGAAGGCCTCTTGCGCGGCGGCTCTGTCCTTGGCGGGCAGTTTGCCGTGATACAGGCCCGCGGGCAGGTCGGCCTCGCGCAAGGCGCGATGCAGGGCCGTGGCCTCGCGCACCGTGGCGCAATAGACGATGGCGCTGCCCGCACAGTCCTGCAGCCGGTGCAGGATGAAAGCGCGGCGCTCCTTCTCCGTTTGCGGCAGTTCCACGGCCAGGCGCAAATTGGGCCGGTAGACCCCATGGCAGAGCACGCCATCGCGCGGAATGCCCAGCGCCTCGGCGATCTCGCGCTGCACCGGCGTGGAGGCCGTGGCCGTCAGCGCCAGCACGGGCGGGCGGCCGAGTGCGCGGCGGGCGTCGCGCAGCGCGCTGAAGGCCGGCCTGAAGTCATGCCCCCACTGCGCGATGCAGTGCGCCTCGTCCACCACCAGCAGGCCCACGCGCTGTTCCTGCAGCACGCCCAGCGTGCGCGCATCGCTCAGCCGCTCGGGTGTCGTGAACAGCACGCGCACGGCGCCGCGCGCCAGCAACGCCTCGTTTTGCAAGCGGCTGTTGGCGTCCAGCGCCGAATGCAACTGCACGGCGGCCACACCCTTGGCGGCCAGGGCTTCGCACTGGTCCTTCATCAGCGCAATCAGCGGCGAGATGACCACGGTGAGCGCGCCGCTGAGCACGGCGGGCAGCTGGTAGCACAGCGACTTGCCCGCGCCAGTGGGCATGATCGCCAGCGTGTTCTGCCCGGCCATCACGCGATGGATGACCTCAGCCTGACCGGGCCGCAGCGCACGCAGCCCGAAGACGCGCTGCAGCGTCTGGCGCAGCCTGGCCGGCGTGACCGGTTCGCGCTGCGGCAGCTTCTCGGGCGGCGGGGCGGGGTCGGGTGAATCTTTGCGGGGGCCCATGCGGCTCGGCCAAGTCGCGGCGGTGATGCTCACGCCGCTGCCTTCCTGCGGCAGCCCAGCACGCCCGTCACGTGGTTCAGCACCTCGGGCGCCCAGCCCATGCCCATGTGGCTGGCCTGCACCTCGATGTCGCGCGCCAGCGGCCAGCGGCGCGCATGCGTGCAGGCTTCCCAGGAGACGACGCCGTCGCGACGGCTGTACAGCGAGATCGTCGGCACCGGTGGCGGCTCCGCCAGGCGCTCGCGCAGCGCCGCCTCGGCGGGGGCCTCCCGTCCGTTGAGCAGGCGAAACAGCCAGCCCACGTTGGTGTCGTCGACGCCGCCATTGAAGGGCGTGCCGATGGTGACGACGTGGTGCACGCGGTCATGCCAGCGCTTGGCCAGCTCACGCGCATAGAAGCCCCCCAGGCTCCAGCCCACGAAGCTGACCTCGCGTGCCGGCGCCACCCGTTCGTGCAGCTTGTCGGCCAGCGCTTCCAGCCAGGCATCGACATCCCCCTTGGGGCCGGTGTTCATGCCCTGGCCCCAGTCCAGCGCCCGAAAGCCGGCGCGCTCCAGGTGTCGACGCAGCGGCCACAGCGTCAGGCCGTCCGTTCCCAGGCCCGGAAAGAGCACCACGGTATGGCCGGCGCCGACCTGGCTGGGCTTCTTCCCCCACTGCAGCAATGCGGCCCAGGCTTCCAGCGTGGCGCGTGCCGGCTCGGAGGCCAACAAAGACAGGGCCGGCCGCCGGTTGGGCGCGGCGACGGGCTTGGGTGGCAGGGTCACGACAGGGGAGGAGGTGGTCATGGCTGTGGTGGCGCGAGCCGATGGATCAGTCAATGGCCCCGATGCTGGCGTGCCGCTCCAAGGCGTGGTGCCAGCGCGACGGCACAGGCGCTGTAGGACGGCACTGGCCGCTTGACGATGGG
This sequence comes from Pelomonas sp. Root1217, assembly GCF_001425705.1. Classification (GTDB taxonomy): domain Bacteria; phylum Pseudomonadota; class Gammaproteobacteria; order Burkholderiales; family Burkholderiaceae_C; genus Pelomonas. The sequence goes on from NZ_LMDC01000012.1 coordinate 214,372, forward strand.
CCCACCCCTCATTGGCGGGGTGAGCCCGTTGCTTCGGCTGACAAAATGCGTCCATGGCCAAGCCCGCACCCAAACTCAGCCCCGAAGAAGTCAAGCGCGTCGTCGCCACTGCTTTCGAGGACACGCCGCCCTACACCAAGGTGCTGCTGATGCATGGCATTGGCCATGGCGAGCTGGTGGCCCTGCTCAAGCGCGAGCTGACGCCGGCGGCCTACAAGCTCTGGACCGCACGCGGCAGGTCGAGCAAAGGCCCGACCAAGCGGGCCACCTGGCCCCATGGTCGTTAAGACATGGCGCCCCTCGTCCAAGGCGTACCTTGGCCGGTCCCCCGGGGGGACGGCGATGCTTGCCGGATTGACCGGCAAGCACATCGCCATGGCGGGCCGGCTTGGGAGCGGCCCGGCGCTCGACCCGAAGGGCGTCTTGCTCGGTGCTTTGTGAAGCCACTGACATGGGATTGAACATCAACCGCCGGTCTGCCCTCGCGCTGCTCGCCGCCCTGGCCGCCTGCAGCGACCCGGATGCGCGCATCCGCAACCGCATCGATACCGGCTGGCACCGGGACGATCTCGAAGCCCTGCTGCTGCACTGGCACGACCATGCGCTGCGGCCCGACGGCAGCTTCCAGCTGGCTTTCAATCGCGCTTGGCAGCCCCTGCCGCAAGCCGAGCTGGAACTGATCGGCCAGGCCCGCCTGGTCTACGCCTTCGCGGCCGGTCACGAGTTCATTCCCGACGCGGGTTATCTCAAGGTGGCCCGCCGGGGTGCCGACTATCTGTTGCAGCGCTTCCGCGACCCGGTGCACGGCGGCTTCTTCCACACCGTGGGGGCCGACGGCACCCCGCGCGCCTCCATCAAGCGCGCCTACGGCCACGCCTTTGCGCTGCTGGCCCTGGCCGAGCTCTACCGCATCGGTGGCGATGTGCGCTATCGCGACGCGGCGCTGCAGGCCTGGCGCGAGATCGAGCTCAACTTCTTCGATCCGGCCGGTGGCCTCTACAACGAATGCGAGCGTGACTTCAAGCCCATCCCGGGCGCGCGCACGCAGAACCCGGTCATGCACATGTTCGAGGCGCTGCTGGCGCTGCGCGAGGCCACCGGCGACAAGATGGCCGAGGCCGGCGCCCGGCGCCTGGGCGACTTCGTAGCCTACAAACTGCTGCAGGGGCAGGCTGAGGGCAGCGCCCACATCCCCGAGTGGTACGGCGAGGACTGGAAGCCCTTGCCGACGCGGGAAGCTGGCGGCTATATCGATCTTGGCCACCAGTTCGAGTGGAGCCACCTGCTGGCGACGGGCGCTGTCGTCTCCCCCATCTATTCTCAGGTTGCCGAACGCGTGCTCTCGTACGCACTGGCGGCCGGCTATGACGACATCGACGGAGGTTGCGGCCAACGTGCCTTCCCCGATGGCGGCAAGTTGGACACGCGCAAGGGCTGGTGGCAGCAGGCCGAATGCCTGCACGCGCTGATGGTGGCCGCCAAGGAGACGGCACGCAACGACCTGTGGCGGCGTTACGAGCAGACGCAGGAGCTCATCAAGAAGCAGCTCGTCGATGCCGAGCATGGGGGTTGGCGCGCCGCCGAGGCACTGCCTTGCAAGAGCGGCGGCTGCCAGGACGTGCAGCCCGACCCGTATCACATGGTGCGCCTGCATCAGGCAGCGTTGAAGCTGGCGAGCGGCTGAAAGTCCTGGACGCGCCGCTGTGACGGCGCAGCGCACTGCAACGCCCTCGTCATCGAGGGCGTTGTTGTTCATGCTCGACAAGCGCCTTGATCGACGTTCTCTGCGGCAGGTGTCGCGTCAAGAGAACTTGGAAGGCCGCCCCGGGATGGCTAGTGGCTAACCCGGACATGCGATGTGAAAACCAGCATCGAGAAGTCCAAAAATGTGATTAGTCGCGAATCGGTCGGGCCCCTAGCATCATTTCAGACCCGAGTTACATCAGCCCCACAGAGGCTGAAGACGCTGACAGGGTTGGACCCGCTACCCCATAACGATTCCGGAGACACGATGAAGAAACAAGGCCTGGCGCTGCTGCGTGAGCGCGCCCACATCCAGAGCTTGCCCAGCTTTGCCCTCAACCTCATCGCCGGCGCCGCGCTGACCGCCCTGTCCGGCGCCGCCGTGGCACAGGAAGCCGCCAAGAACGACACGCAGCTGGAAACGGTGACCGTCACCGGCGTCAGGGCGTCGCTGACCAAGAGCCTGGCGATCAAGCGCACCAGCGACCAGGTCGTGGAGTCGGTCGTTGCCGAGGACATCGGCAAGCTGCCCGACAACAATGTCGTCGAAGCGCTGCAGCGTGTGACGGGCATCCAGGTCACCAACCGCGCCGGCGGCGAAGTCGGCACCTTGTCCATCCGCGGCCTGCCCGATGTGGCAACCACCTGGAACGGCCGCAATATCTTCACCGCATCCGGTACGCAGGTGGCGCTTCAGGACATCCCGTCGACCCTGGTTCGCCAGATCGACGTCTACAAGACGCGCGACGCCGGCCAGTTGGAAAACGGCATCGCCGGCCAGATCGACGTCAAGTCACTGCGTCCGTTCGATTTCAAGGGCTCGAAGTTTTCGCTTCTGGCGCGTGAAACCTATCTCGACCCGGCGAAAAAGTGGAACCCGCAGCTGAGCGGGCTGGCCAGCAACCGCTGGAAAACCGACGCCGGTGAATTCGGTGCGCTGGTCAATCTGTCGATGGTCAAGACGGACTACCGCAACGAAAGCGTGACGCCGGGTGCCATGGTGCCTTTCACCAGCCCCAATGCCGCTGAAGTTCCGGCAGGCTATACCCCGCTGCAGCGGATCTTCGACAACAACATCTGGACGCCTGGGACCTATACCGGCCTGCCGCAGAAGGCGGGTTCGACGCTGAATTTCAACGGCACTGCACGCCCCTACTACCTTGCGCGGGACGCCGTTTTCCAGAGCGACGTCGCGGGGCAGCGCGAGCGCCCGGCCGCTAACGTCGCCTTGCAGTGGCAACCGAACGACGATGCCGTCTACACGTTTGAAGCGATGTACAACGGGTATCGCGACAAGACGTTCAACAAGCTGCTGTTCAGCTTCGTGGATTGGTGGGGCAGCCTGGGCAGCAACCCCGCGAGCACGATCACGACGTTCCCGGGAACAAACGTCATCAAGACGCGAAGCGTGAATGATGTCTATGGTTTCAACAGCGGCGACTACACCACGTCGGCCACCGATTCCTTCGTCTATGCGCTGAACGGCAAGTGGAATCTCGGTGACCGTCTGCGGCTGGACGGTGACGTGTCGTACCAGACCAGCAAGTACCACTCGGAATTCACCGCCACCCGCATCGATCGCGTTGCGCCGTCCATCAACGTGGATTTCAACTCCGGCGGCGGCAATATGGCCTTCCGCTTCAACGACAACGCCGAGTTGGCCGACCCCGCCAAGTGGAACGTGGCGCAGTTCTACGACAACGCCAACCGCAACCAGGGCAGCGCCGCAACTGCCAGCCTGTCCGGTGTCTACGATGCCGACTGGGGTCCGCTGAAGACACTGCATTTCGGCGGGCGCTTCGACAGCCGCAAGGCGTCGGAGGCCAACCGGACGCAATCGGCCTTCCTGGGCCGCAACCTGGCCTCGCTGGGTGCGAACTACTACCACGTCAATTCGAATTTCGGCACCGATATCTCGGACGTCCCGCGCTCCTGGATCGAGCCGAATGCCTACTACATCCGCGACAACATCGATGCGTGGCGCAAGCTGTACAACTCGGTCGACGCCAATTTCCTGACGACCGACAAGCTGAGCCTGCAAAAGACCTTCGACGTCAAGGAAGACACCACCAACCTGTTCCTGATGGCCGATACCGAGCACGAGTTGTTCGGCCGTCGCCTGCGCGCCAACTTCGGCGTGCGCTACGTGCAGGTCGATACCAGCATGACCGCCTACAAGGTCGATCCCACCACCAAGGTGGTGACGCCGACCAACGGGGAGAAGTCGGCCAAGAAGTTCCTGCCCAGCCTGACGCTGCGCTACGAGCCGGTCAGGGATGTGCTGGTGCGCTTCAATTACGGTGAAACGCTGCGCCGCCCGAACTTCGGCGACCTCAATCCCATCATTCAGCCCAGCGACGACGTTTCCAAGGTGGGTTATGGCGGCGGCAGCGGCGGCAATCCCAACCTGGAACCGACACGCTCCAAGAACCTGGACCTTACCGGCGAGTGGTACTTCCAGAAGGACAGTGCGATCTACGGCACCGTGTTCCAACGCAAGATCGAGGGCCTGGTCGTGCCGCTGCGCCGCCGCATTCACTTGTCCCCGGCCGAAGATCCGTTCCGCAATTCCACGTCGGGAGGCGACCACACGAACGGCTATGACTACGTCATCAGTTCGCCGGTCAATGCGTCCAACGGCAAGATCAGCGGCCTCGAACTGGGCGCCATCTACTTCCCGAAGGGCCTGCCGTGGTACCTGGATGGCCTGGGTTTCCAGGGCAGCGTCACGCGCCTGACGTCTTCGCAGAACGTGCCGACCGCCAACAACGCCGGCGAGATCGTCTCCCAGCTCGAGGGGCCGTTCTTTGGCGTATCCAAGCTGTCATGGAACGCCACGCTGGCCTACGAGAAGGGCCCGGTCGGCGCACGCCTGTCGTACGTCCGCCGCAACGCCTTCCTGTCCAGCAATGAAGCGGCGCTGTTCGCCAACCCGATCGGCATCTGGCGCCAGCCGGAAAAGAGCGTGGATTTCCAGCTGACCTACAACATCAACGATCGCATGGCGTTCGACATCAGCGGCGTCAACCTGACCAACGAGATGCAGCAGCAGTACTACCACTTCGGCGACGCGGGCAGCCCGGAATTGACCAACTTCGGCACGGTCCAGATCGGACGCGCGGTCTCGGTCGGGTTCCGCTGGAAGATGTAAGCCCAAAGGCTGAACGCATCCGTGCCGTGGGCGTTGCACGGGCCCTCGCCGTGCAACGCCCTCCTTTTTTGCCGCCGCAGCCATGTCTGACCTGCCTGAGCCATTGATCACGCCGCTGATCCGCCAGCGCGCCGACCCGCACATCTCCCGCCACGCCGACGGCTTCTACTACTTCACCGCGTCGGTGCCGCAGTACGACCGCGTCGAGATCCGCCGGGCCCTCGCCATCGAGGGCCTGGCGGATGCGCCGGTCTTCGACGTCTGGCACAAGCCCGACACAGGGCCGTACTCGGAGCTGGTCTGGGCGCCCGAGCTGCATTTCAACGACGGCGCCTGGTACGTCTACTTTGCTGCCGCGCCGACCCGGGCGCTGGATGGCCTGGGCATGTTCCAGCACCGCATGTACGCGATTCGCAATCAAGCCGGGGACCCGCTCGGCGGCACCTGGGAGTTCATGGGCCAGGTCGACAGCGGCATCGACAGCTTCTGCCTGGACGCGACCACCTTCACGCACCGCGGTCAGCTCTATTACCTGTGGGCGCAGAAGGACCCGGCCATCCCGGGCAATTCCAATCTCTACCTCGCGCCGATGAAAACACCCTGGCAGCTGGGCGGCGCGCCGGTGTTGTTGAGCCGGCCCGAGTACGACTGGGAGTGCCGCGGCTTCCTGGTCAACGAAGGGCCGTCGGCGCTGCAGCGAAACGGCCGCGTCTTCATCAGCTACTCGGCCAGCGCCACCGACGAGAACTACGCGATGGGCCTGCTGTGGGCGGACGACGGCGCCGACCTGCTGGACCCGGCGAGTTGGCGCAAGTCCGTCCAGCCGGTCATGCGCAGTTGCGCCGAGGACAGCGTCTTCGGCCCAGGCCACAACAGCTTCACGACGGGCCAGGACCCCGACGAGGTGCTGCTGGTCTATCACGCCCGCACCTACACCGAGATCGTCGGCGACCCGCTGTGGAACCCCGACCGCCACAGCTTTGTGAAGCCGCTGCGGTGGTCGGCCGACGGCATGCCGCTGTTTGGTAAGCCTTCCCGGCTGGATTGATGCCGGTTTCGATATCGATACGTTGTGGAATTTGATTGGATCGCGTATCCCTCGGCCCCTAGCATCGTTTGACGGGCTGCCCGCGTCTGCATGGCGCAGCCAGCCCCATGAAGCGGCAAACCTGCGTGCCGGGAACGACATCGAGACAACACATGACGACTGACGACAAGAAGAGCAAGGTCAAGCTGCGCTCCGCCGAGTGGTTCGGCACCCAGGACAAGAACGGTTTCATGTACCGCTCCTGGATGAAGAACCAGGGCATCCCCGACCATGAATTCCAGGGCAAGCCCATCATCGGCATCTGCAACACCTGGAGCGAGCTGACCCCCTGCAACGCCCACTTCCGCAAGCTGGCCGAGCACGTCAAGCGTGGCATCCTGGAGGCGGGCGGCTTCCCCGTCGAGTTCCCGGTGTTCTCCAACGGCGAGAGCAATCTGCGCCCGACCGCCATGCTGACGCGCAACCTCGCCAGCATGGACGTCGAGGAAAGCATTCGCGGCAACCCGATGGACGCCGTCGTGCTGCTGGTGGGCTGCGACAAGACCACGCCGGCCCTGCTGATGGGCGCGGCCAGCGTCGACGTGCCGGCCATCGTCGTCACCGGCGGCCCCATGCTCAACGGCAAGCTCAAGGGCAAGAACATCGGCTCGGGCACGGCCGTGTGGCAGCTGCACGAGCAGGTCAAGGCCGGCGAACTCAGCATGCACGACTTCATGGCCGCCGAGGCCGGCCACTCGCGCTCGGCCGGCACCTGCAACACCATGGGCACGGCCTCGACGATGGCCTGCATGGCCGAGGCGCTGGGCACGTCGCTGCCGCACAACGCCGCGATTCCCGCCGTCGATGCGCGCCGGTATGTGCTGGCCCATTTGTCGGGCATGCGCATCGTCGAGATGGTGTGGGAGCAGCTGACACTGTCCAAGGTGCTGACCAAGGAAGCCTTCGAGAACGCCATCCGCGTCAACGCCGCCATCGGTGGCTCGACCAACGCCGTCATCCACCTGAAGGCCATCGCCGGGCGCATCGGCGTGGACCTGGAGCTGGAGGACTGGACCCGCATCGGCCGTGGCACGCCCACCGTCGTGGACCTGCTGCCTTCGGGCCGCTTCCTGATGGAAGAGTTCTATTACGCCGGCGGCCTGCCCGCCGTCATCCGCCGCCTGGGCGAGGGCGGCCTGCTGCCGCACAAGGACGCGCTGACCGTCAACGGCAAGAGCCTGTGGACCAACTGCGTGGACGCGCCCATCTATGACGACGAAGTCATCCGCCAGCTGGACAAGCCGCTGATCGCCGACGGCGGCATCTGCATCCTGCGCGGCAACTTGGCGCCGCGCGGTGCCGTGCTCAAGCCCTCGGCCGCCACGCCCGAGCTGATGAAGCATCGCGGCCGTGCCGTCGTATTCGAGGACTTCGAGGACTACAAGGCGCGCATCGTCGATCCCGACTTGGACGTCGACGCCAATTCAATCCTCGTCATGAAGAACTGCGGCCCCAAGGGCTACCCCGGCATGGCCGAGGTCGGCAACATGGGCTTGCCCCCGAAGCTGCTCGCTGCTGGCGTCAAGGACATGGTGCGCATCTCGGATGCGCGCATGAGCGGCACCGCCTACGGCACCGTCGTGCTGCACGTCGCGCCCGAAGCGCGCGCCGGTGGGCCGCTGGCCGTGGTCAAGGAGGGCGATTTCATCGAGCTCGACTGCGCCGCCGGCCGCCTGCACCTGGACGTGCCCGAGGCCGAACTGGCCGAGCGCCTGGCTGCCTGGGCCGCGGCACAGACCGTCGACCCCCAGGACGCCAGTGGCTACCGCAGCCTGTACGTGCAGCACGTGCTGCAGGCCGACGAGGGCTGCGACTTCGACTTCCTGCGCGGCAAGCGCGGCTCTGCCGTCCCGCGCCATTCTCATTAAGGACTCCTCATGAGCAACACCATCCAAGGCCTGGCGCTGATCGGCGGCCAGCCGGTGCGCGGCGCGGGCAAGCCCTTCCAGGCTTTCGATCCGGGCAAGAACGAAGCCATCGGCCCCGACTTCAACGCCGTCGACGCGGCCCAGGTGTCTGAAGCCTGTGCCCTCGCCGGCGCCGCGTTCGACACCTTCCGGGCCACCAGCGACCAGGAGCGTGCCGACTTCCTGGAGCAGATCGCCGCGCAGATCCTGGCGCTGGGCGACGACCTGATCGTGCGCGCCATGGCCGAGACTGGCCTGCCGCGTGCCCGCCTGGAAGGCGAGCGTGGCCGCACGATGAACCAGCTCAAGCTGTTCGCCGAGCTGCTGCGCGAAGGCAGCTGGCAGGACGCCCGCATCGACACGGCGCTGCCCACCCGCACACCGCCGCGGCCGGATCTGCGCCTGCGCTTCGTCGGCGTCGGCCCGGTGGCCGTGTTCGGCGCCAGCAACTTCCCGCTGGCCTTCTCGGTCGCCGGTGGCGACACCGCCGCGGCCCTGGCCGCCGGCTGCCCGGTCGTCGTCAAGGCGCACTCGGCCCACCCGGGCACGTCCGAGCTGGTCGGCCGCGCGGTCGTCGAGGCGGTCAAGCTGTCCAAGCTGCCTGCCGGCGTCTTCGCGCTGCTGACCGGCAGCGGCCACGGCATCGGCGACACGCTTGTGCGCCACCCGGCTATCCAGGCTGTGGGCTTCACCGGCTCGCGCAGCGGTGGCATCGCGCTGATGGCCGCGGCGGCTTCGCGGCCCCAGCCCATCCCGGTCTATGCCGAGATGAGCAGCATCAACCCCGTCGTCCTGCTGCCCGGCGCGCTGGCCGCACGCGGCGCCGAGATCGCGACCGGCTTCGCGGGTTCGCTGACGATGGGTGTCGGCCAGTTCTGCACCAACCCTGGCCTGGTGCTGGGCCTGGCCAGCGCGGATTTCGACCGCTTCGCCAGCGCCGCTGCCGAGGCGCTCAAGCCCGTGCCGGCCGCCACCATGCTGACTCCCGGCATCGCTGGCGCCTACCAGCGCGGCGAGGACCAGCTTGCCGGCCAGCCGGCCGTCGACACGTTGCTGCGCGGCGAATCGAGTGCCTGCAAGGGGGCGCCCAGCCTGTTCAAGACGACCGGCGCGGCCTTCCTGGCCAACCACGCGATGCAGTCCGAGATCTTCGGCCCCGCCTCGCTGCTGGTGGCCTGCTCGGACCTGGACGAACTGCTCGCCGTCATCGAGAGCCTGGAAGGCCAGTTGACCGCCACGCTGCAGCTGCAGGACGACGACGAGGTCGACATCGCCGCCGCTCGCCGCCTGCTGCCGGCGCTGGAGCGCAAGGTCGGCCGCATCCTGGCCAACGGCTACCCGACGGGCGTCGAGGTATCGACGGCCATGGTCCATGGCGGCCCCTTCCCGGCGACCAGCGACGGCCGCAGCAGCTCTGTCGGCACGGCCGCCATTCAGCGCTTCCTGCGCCCGGTCTGCTACCAGAACATGCCGCGCGCGCTGCTGCCGCCGGTGCTGCGCGAACCGAACGAGCGTGGCCTCTGGCGCCGCCGCGACGGCGCGCTGACGCGCAACTGAAGATCAACACAAGACAAACGACAGGAGACAAGACGATGAAGAAGCAACTGCTCGCCAAGGTGGTCGCGCTGGGGGCGACCCTGGCCCTGGGCGCCAGCGCCCTGGCCGCCGACATCAAGCTGGTGGTCAACCCCGACCAGCCCGGCCCCGTCATCCACCGCAACATCTACGGCCAGTTCGCCGAGCACCTGGGCACCGGCATCTACGAGGGCATGTGGGTCGGTCCCGACTCCAAGATCCCCAACGTGCGCGGCTGGCGCAAGGACGTCGTCGCGGCGCTCAAGGAGCTCAAGGTGCCGCTGGTGCGCTGGCCCGGCGGCTGCTTCGCCGACGAATACCACTGGCGCGAAGGCATCGGCCCGCGCAAGCAACGCCCGGTCAAGGTCAACAGCAACTGGGGCGGTGTGCCCGAGGACAACGCGGTTGGCACGCACGAGTTCTTCGACCTCGTCGAGCAGATCGGCGCCGAGGCCTACGTCAACGGCAACCTGGGCACCGGCAGCGCGCAGGAAATGTCCGAATGGCTGGAGTACATGACGGCCGAGGGCAAGTCTTCGCTGGCCGAGCTGCGCCGCAAGAACGGCCGTGACAAGCCCTTCCGCGTGCACTACTTCGCCGTCGGCAACGAGACCTGGGGCTGTGGCGGCAACATGCGCCCCGAGTACTACGCCGACCAGTTCCGCCAGGTCGCCTCCTTCCTGAGGGCACCCGGCCACAACCGGCCCATCATCATCGCCAGCGGCGGCAACGGCATGCAGACCGAGTGGACCGACGTGCTCAGCAAGGGCGTGCCGGGCGTCAACGCGATCTCCCACCACGCCTACACCCTGCCCACCGGCAACTGGGAAAAGAAGGGCGCGGCCATCGGCTTCCCCGAGAGCGAATGGATCTCGACGCTGGGCAACGTCCAGCAGATCGAGCAGATGATCGCCAAGAACTCGGCCGTCCTCGACAAGAACGACCCCAGCAAGAAGATCGGCTTCTACTTCGACGAGTGGGGCAGCTGGTATGACGCGGACCCCGGCACCAACCCCGGCTTCCTGGTCCAGCGCAACACGCTGCGCGACGCGCTGCTCGCGGCCCTGCACTTCAACGTCTTCCACGCCCATGCCGACCGCGTGCAGATGACCAATATCGCGCAGATGGTCAACGTGCTGCAGGCCATGATCCAGACGACCAAGGACAAGCTGGTCCTGACGCCGACCTACCACGCCTTCGCGCTGTACACGCCCTTCCAGGACGCGACCTCGCTGCCCGCCAAGATCGAGAACAACCCGGTCTACAAGGTCGGCGCGGCCGAGATGCCGGGCCTGAGCGTGACGGCCGCGCGGGCCAAGGACGGCAAGCTCTACGTCGGCCTGGTCAACGCCAACCCCAACCAGCCCGCCGAGCTGAGCGTGCAGGTCGGCGCCGGTGCAGCCAAGGCCGCGCGCGGCAAGCTGCTGACCGCCGCCGCGATGGATGCGCAAAACGAACTGGGCAAGGCGCCGCTGGTCACGCCGCAGGCCTATGAGGCGCAGGCCGTCGGCGGCAAGCTCACGCTGAAGCTGCCTGCCAAGTCCGTCCTGGTCGTCGCCATCGAAGGCTGAGCCATGAGCGCCCCCAAGCGACGCGAGTTCCTCGCGGGCGCAGCCGTGCTCACCTTGACGGCCTGCGGCGGGGGCGGCGGCGACTCGCCGGCGCCTTCGCCTGCACCGACGCCGGCACCCGCTCCGCCTCCCGCACCTGCACCCGCGCCCGCGCCGGCCCCAGCGCCTGCGCCTTCGCAGGCACCGGTGAGCTTCGCCAACGTCGCCGTGCATGACCCCTCGGTCATCCGCACCGACGGCACCTTCTACGTCTTCGGCTCCCATCTCGCCGCGGCCAAGACGACGGACCTGATGAACTGGACCAAAGTGGCCGATGGCGTCAACGACGCCAACGCGCTGTTCGGCAACAAGGTCACGACGGCCCTGGCGGATACCTTCGCCTGGGCCCAGGTCACCGACCTGTGGGCGCCCGACGTCGCAAGGCTCGACGACGGCAAGTTCTACATGTATTACTGCGCCTGCAAGGGCGACTCTCCGCGTTCGGCGCTGGGCGTGGCCGTGGCCGACAAGGTGGACGGCCCCTACGTCAACAAGCAGATCCTGCTGAAATCGGGCATGTGGGGGCTGCCCAGCGAGGACGGCACGGTCTATGACGCGACCGTCCACCCCAACGTCGTCGACCCCCAGGTGTTCAAGGACGCAACGGGCAAGCTGTGGATGATCTACGGCTCCTACTCGGGCGGCCTGTTCATCCTGCAGCTGAACGCGACGACCGGCCTGCCGCTGCCGGGCCAGGGCTACGGCAGGCACCTGATGGGCGGCAACCATGCGCGCATTGAAGGGGCCTACGTTCTCTACAGCCCGCAGAGCCAGTACTACTACCTGTTCACGTCCTTCGGCGGCCTGGATGCGGCCGGCGGCTACAACGTCCGCGTGACGCGGTCCCTGCAACCCGATGGGCCCTACGTGGATGGTGCCGGCACCGACATGGCCACCGTCAAGGGTGCGGCCGGCACGGTCTTTGACGACGCCAGCATCACGCCGCACGGCATGAAGCTGATGGGCGGCCACCAGTTCGCCAACGCGGCCGGCGAGACCGGCACGGCGCTGGGCTATGTCTCGCCGGGCCACAACTCGGCCTACCACGACGCGGCCACCGGTCAGTACTTCATCATCTTTCACACGCGCTTCCCTGGCACCGGCGAGGTCCACGAGGTGCGGGTGCACGAGATGCATCTGAACGAGGACGGCTGGCTCGTCGTCGCGCCGCTGCGCTACGCGCCGCTGAGCCTGGCCACGCCGGCGCAGACGGCCGACGTCAGCGCCGCGCAGGCGGCCGGCAACTACAAGCTCGTCAACCATGGCAAGGACATCACGGCAGTGAGCAAGACTTCGATCAACGTCACGCTGAACGCCGATGGCACGCTCGGCGGCGGCATGACAGGCAACTGGATGCACAAGGGCAGCAACAAACTGAGTGTGGTGAGCGGCGGAGCGACCTATGCCGGCGTACTGTCCCGGCAATGGAACACCAACTCCAGCGCATTCGTCGTGACCTTCAGCGCGCTGTCCTCCGGCGGCGTGTCGCTGTGGGCGGTTCGCACAGGGAGCTCGCAATGAAACGCCTTCTCGCCATCTTCGCCCTCGCGCTGTGTGCCCACGGCGCGCATGCGGCGACGCAAGCCTTTGCGCTGGATCGTGTACGTCTACAGGACGGGCCGTTCCTCGACGCGCAGAGCACCGACCTGCGCTACCTGATGGCGCTCGACCCCGAGCGCCTGCTGGCGCCCTTCCGCCGCGAGGCCGGCCTGCCGGTGCCTACGCCCAGCTACGGCAATTGGGAGTCCCACGGCCTGGACGGTCACATGGGCGGCCACTATGTTTCAGCGCTGGCGCTGATGTGGGCCTCCACCGGCGACGCTGAGGTCAAGAAGCGACTGGACTACTTCATCGCCGAACTCAAGCGCTGCCAGGAGAAGCTCGGCAACGGCTACATCGGCGGCGTTCCCGACGGCGCCAAGGCTTGGGGCCAGGTGGCCGCGGGCGAGCTCAAGGTCGAAAGCTTCGGACTCAACGGGCGCTGGGTGCCCTGGTACAACCTCCACAAGACGTTCGCCGGCCTGCGCGACGCCTGGGTGCACGCCGGCAATGCCGACGCCAAGGCCATGCTCGTGCGCCTGAGCGACTGGGCGCTGCGCCTGACCACGCCGCTGAGCGACGCGCAGATGCAGGACATGTTGCGCGCCGAGCACGGCGGCATGAACGAGGTGCTGGCCGACGTGGCCGAGATGACCGGCGACCTGCGCTACCTGGCGCTGGCGCGGCGCTTCTCGCACCGGGCCATCCTGCAGCCGCTCGCGGCCGGCCAGGACAAGCTCACCGGCCTGCATGCCAACACGCAGATCCCCAAGGTCATCGGCTTTGCGCGCATCGCGCAGCAGGCTGGCGAGGACGAGGGCTGGCGCGCGGCGGAGTTCTTCTGGCGCACCGTCGTCGAAAAGCGCAGCGTGGCGATCGGCGGCAACAGCGTCAAGGAGCACTTCCATCCGGCCGACGACTTCAAGCCGATGCTCGACGCGGTGGAAGGCCCCGAGACCTGCAACAGCTACAACATGCTCAAGCTGACCGCGCTGCTGGCGCAGGCCCGGCCGAAGCAGGGCGCGGGAACGGGCAAGTACGCCGACTACTACGAGCGCACGCTCTACAACCACATCCTCGCGTCCCAGCACCCGGGCGATGGCGGCTTGGTCTACTTCACGCCGATGCGGCCGCAGCACTACCGCGTCTACTCCAAGGTGGACGACAGCATGTGGTGCTGCGTGGGCTCCGGCATCGAGAGCCACGCGCGTCACGGCGAGTTCATCTACGCGCATGAGGGCGACGACGCACTGGTCGTCAACCTCTTCGTCGCCTCCAAGCTGGACTGGCGCGAGCGCGGCATCAAGCTCACGCAGTCCACCCGGTTCCCCGACGAGTCGCGCACGCGGCTGACGGTGGACGGCGCCGGCAGCTTCGCGCTCAAGGTTCGCTACCCCGGTTGGGTCGCGCCCGGCGCGCTGAGGGTCAAGCTGAACGGCAACCCCGTCAAGGTGACGGCCAAGCCCGGCGACTATGTCGAACTGCGCCGCGACTGGAAGGCCGGCGACCGGGTCGACATCGAGCTGCCCATGCGCACGACGCTGGAGCCCATGCCCGGCCTGAAGAACTACGTCGCCGTGCTGCACGGCCCCATCGTGCTGGCCGCCAAGACGCCGCAGCCGGGCGAGACGCTGAACTTCATGGCCGACAGCGCGCGTGGGGACCAAGTCCCGGCCGGCGCCGTTTGCCCGCAGGACAGCGCGCCGGTGTTCGTCAGCGACAAGGCCGACTTCATCCGCCGCTTCAAGCCCGTGCCCGGCCAGCCGCTCACCTTTACCGCGCCCGACCTCATCCAGGGTGGCAAGGACGCGGACAAGCTGCAGCTCATCCCCTTCTTCCGCCTGCACGACTCGCGTTACATGGTCTATTGGGCGCGGTCCACGCCGGCCCAGCAGAGCCTGATGCGTGCCGAGCTGGCCAAGGCCGAGGAAGAGCGCCTGGCGCTGGACGCGCAGACCATCGACCAGGTCGCCCCGGGCGAGCAGCAGCCCGAGTCCGACCACAGCTTCCAGGGCGAGGGCGCCGAAACCGGCATCGCGCCGGCCGGCCGCTGGCGGCATGCGAAGCAGTGGTTCGGCTACACGCTGAACGACCCGCAGGCACAGGGCCGGCTGCTGCGCCTGATGCTGGCCAGCGGCGATGCGGGCCGGCGCTTTGACGTGGTCGTCAACGGCCGTGTCGTCGCCGAGCTGGCGCTGGCCTCCGAAGCCCAGCCGCTGTATGCCCGCGAAGTGCCACTGCCGCCCGATCTCGTCGCTGCCGCAGGCGGCAAGCTGGAGGTGCGCTTCGTTGCCAAGCCGGGTTCCCTCGCCGGTGGCCTCTACGGCCTGAGGCTGTTGCGTTGACTGATGGCAGCGGCGCAATGTTGCTGCTCATGGACAAGCGCCTGGCCTTGCGTTGTTGGCACCACGTTCGCGGCGCAGATGCCGCGAACCTCACACATAAGCGCCCGCAAGCGCAGTTTCACTCACGGACCATCCTGCCCATGACCTCGAACATTCCATCGCACAGCGCCGCCATGCCCATCGTGCAACGCCGCTTCCGCCTCTCCCGCCTGGTGTCGCTGGTTGCGCTGATCGCCCCGCTGGCGATGGCGCAGACCACCGTCAGGATCGACCTCACCAAGCCTGGCCTGCCGGTCAGCCCGACCCTGTACGGTTTGATGACCGAGGAGATCAACTTCTCCTACGACGGCGGCCTGTATGCGGAACTGGTGCGCAACCGCGCCTTCAAGAATCACGGCTACACGCCGGAACACTGGTCGCTGGTGCAGGACGCCGGCGGCAGCGCCGCGATGGCGCTCGACGAGCGTTACCCGGTCGCCGGCACTGCCCTGACGACCAGTCTGCGGATCGACGCCGAGAACGCTTCGCCGGGTCACCGTGTCGGTATCGCCAATGCGGGCTACTGGGGCATCCCTGTCACGCCGAACACCAGCTACCGCGCCAGCTTCTACGCCAAGACGTCCGGCGCCGCCGGCGTGCCGCTGACCATTAGCATTGAAGGCGTCGACGGCAAGACCGTCTACGCGCAGGCCGAAGGCGGCCGCATCGACGGTCAATGGAAGCGCTATAGCGTCACCCTCACCACCGGTGCGAACGTCAAGCCGACCGCCGAAGCGCGCCTGGTGCTTGCCACCGAAAGCCCGGGCAAGGTGTGGTTCAACCTTGTGTCGCTGTTCCCGCCGACCCACAAGGACCGGCCGAACGGCCTGCGGCCCGACCTGATGCAAAAGATGATCGACATGAAGCCGGGCTTCCTGCGCTTTCCCGGCGGGAACTATGTCGAAGGCGGCAGCGTGACGAACCGCTTCAAGTGGAAGGAAACGCTGGGCCCGATCGACCAGCGTCCAGGCAATCCCGGCACCTGGGGCTACCGCTCCACCGACGGCATGGGGCTGCTCGAATTTCTGCTGTGGTGCGAGGACATGAAGGCCGAGCCGGTGCTGGCGGTGTTCGCCGGCTACGCGCTCAACGGCGAGTCCGTCCCGGTCGGCAAGGAACTGCAGCCCTTCGTCCAGGACGCGCTTGACGAGATCGAATATGTGACCGGCGACGTGAGCACGAAGTGGGGCGCCAAGCGCGCCAAGGACGGCCATCCGGCGCCGTTCAAGCTGCGCTATGTCGAGATCGGCAACGAGGATGGCTTCGAGAAGAACAAGACCTACGACGGCCGCTACACCCAGTTCCACGACGCCATCAAGAAGAAGTACCCGAAGATCAAGCTGATCTCCACCGTCAACGGCAAGGACTGGTTGGGCCAGCAACAGAAGGTGTCCAGCCGGGTGCCCGACCTGGTCGACGAGCATTACTACTACAGCCCGATGAAGATGATGAACGACGCCGCGCGCTACGACAGTTATGCGCGCAGCGGGCCGAAGGTCTTCATCGGCGAATGGGCCGGGCACGAAGGCTCGCCGACCACCAACCTGCACGCCGCACTGGCCGATGCCGCCTTCATGGCCGGCATGGAGCGCAATGCCGACATCATCGAGATGGCTTGCTACGCGCCGCTGTTTGTGAACGTGAACCCGGGCGGCATGCAGTGGCAGCACAACCTGATCGGCTACAACGCGCAGTCCAGCTACGGCTCGCCGTCGTACTACGCGCAAAAGATGTTCAGCAACTACCTGGGCAATGTGTCGCTGCCGGTGCAGGCCGAGAAGGTCAGCATGCAAACCTGGCAGGAGGAGGCCAAGAAGGAGACGCCGCAGGACGTGCCGCCGGCCAGGCAGGTGCCGACGATGTTCTTCTCGGCGACCAAGTCGGACCAGCGCGGCGAGATCTACCTGAAGGTCGTCAACGCGATCGGCAACGCGCAGACGGTGCAGGTCGACCTGGCCGGCGCCGCCAAGGTGGCGGCCGAAGGCGAGGCCATCGTACTGAGCTCGGCGCACAAGGAAGACACCAACACCATCACCGAGCCGACCAAGGTGGTGCCGGTGACGAGCAAGGCGAGCGGGCTCGGCAAGCAGTTCAGCTATAGCTTCGCGCCGTATTCTGTGACGGTGCTGGTGCTGTCGACCAAATAGGTCGCCAGTACCGCGTGGACGCGCTGTGTCGGTTCCTTTGTTTACATGGCATTCCGACACAGATGCGGCGACCGCGCCAGGCGCTCGGCCAGAGGTGAGAGACTGGCCCATACCGAAATCGACATGGCTTGACGGAGAAATGTCATTGGTCGCGCATCACTGGCCTTCCTACCATCGGCTGTCACAAGACCTCAGATGGAGACAACCATGAGAATTCTGCGTCGCAGCCTGCTGGCCGCCGCTTTGCTGACCCCCGCGTTCAGTGCCCTCGCCGCCCCGCTCGTCATGGGCTTCTCCCAGGTGGGCGCCGAAAGCGAATGGCGCACGGCCAATTCCGCGTCCATCAAGGCTGCAGCCAAGGAGGCCGGCATCACGCTGAAGTTTGCCGACGCGCAGCAAAAGCAGGAGAACCAGGTCAAGGCCATCCGCAGCTACATCGCGCAGAAGGTCGACGTCATCGCCTTCTCGCCGGTCGTCGAATCCGGCTGGGACACGGTGCTCAAGGAAGCCAAGACGGCCGGCATCCCTGTCATCCTGACCGACCGCGCCGTCAAGGTGGCCGATCCGTCGCTGTACGTGACCTTCATCGGCTCGGACTTCGTCGAAGAAGGCCGCAAGGCGGGCAAGTGGGTCCTGGAGCGGGCGGCCAAGGCGCCGGGCGGCGCCCTGAACATCGTCGAGCTGCAGGGCACCGTGGGCTCGGCCCCGGCCATCGACCGCAAGAAGGGCTTCGAGGAAGCCATCAAGGGCAACCCCAAGCTGCAGATCATCCGTTCGCAGTCGGGCGAGTTCACGCGTGCCAAGGGCAAGGAAGTGATGGAGTCCTTCCTGAAGCAGCGCGACAAGAAGATCGACGTGCTGTTCGCGCACAACGACGACATGGCGATCGGTGCCATCCAGGCGATTGAAGAGGCGGGGCTCAAGCCCGGTCAGGACATCGCCATCGTGTCGATCGACGGCGTGCGCGGTGCCTTCGAAGCGATGAAGGCCGGCAAGCTCAACGTGACCGTCGAATGCAACCCGCTGCTGGGGCCGCAGCTGATGCAGTTGGCCAAGGACGTGGTCGCCAAGAAGCCGGTAGAAAAGCGCATCACCGTGACGGAGGGCGTGTACACGGCGGATCAGGCGGCCAAGGAATTGCCGAACCGGAAGTACTGAGTGAGGACCGAGGACGGGACCTGCGTCCTGTCCGACGCCTCACGAAGGACTCGGCGCCTGCTGGCGCCGAGTCATGAGAACGCGAAACCATGACTCCCCAAAGAACCGCCGAGCCCGTGCTGGAGCTTTCCGGCATCCACAAAGGCTTCCCCGGCGTCAAGGCGCTCAGCGACGTCAGCCTGCGCCTGTTCCCCGGCGAGGTTCATGCGCTGATGGGCCAGAACGGCGCCGGCAAGTCCACGCTCATCAAGGTGCTGACCGGCCTGTACACGCCCGAAGCCGGCGTCATCAGGCTCGGCGGCGAGACCATCGCCCCGCGCCGCACCGAGGACGCCCAGGCACTGGGCATCCAGACCGTCTATCAGGAGGTCAACCTCTGCACCAACCTCAGCGTGGCGGAGAACATCTGTGCCGGTCGCTTCCCGCGCAAATCACTGCTCGGTATGGGCCGCATCGACTGGTCCGCCGTCAACGCCGAAGCCCGGCGCGTGCTCGCGCAGATGGACCTCGACATCGACGTCACCGCGCCGCTGTCGCGCTATTCGCTGTCGGTGCAGCAGATGGTCGCCATCGCGCGTGCGCTGCGGGTGCAGGCGAAGGTGCTCATCCTCGACGAGCCCACGTCCAGCCTGGACGACGCGGCGGTGCAGCGCCTGTTCACCGTGCTGCGCCGCCTGCGCGGCCAGGGGCTGGCCATTCTCTTCGTCACCCACTTCCTCGACCAGACCTATGCGCTGGCCGATCGCATCACGGTCATGCGCAATGGCGAGACCGAGGGCGAGTACCTGGCCAGTGACTTGAGTCGCCTGGCCCTGGTCAACAAGATGGTGGGCGCGCCGCCCGACCAACAGCCCACCCGCCTGGACAGCCGCGCCGCCGAAACCGGTGCCCCTGTGCTGCGCGCTTCGGGGTTGGCTCGCAGCGGAGCGCTGCATCCGCTGGACCTGGAGCTGCGCCGCGGCGAGGTGCTGGGGCTGGCCGGCCTGCTCGGCTCGGGCCGCACCGAGGCCGCGCGGCTGCTGTTCGGCGCCGACACGGCCGACGCCGGCGAGGTGCAAACCGGCGGCCACACCGGCCGCTGGCATTCGCCGCGCCAGGCCATCGCTGCCGGCATCGCCTTCTGCTCGGAAGACCGCAAGCATGAAGGCGCCATCCTCGACCTCTCGGTGCGCGACAACATCCTGCTCGCGCTGCAGGCCAGGGCAGGGCTGCGCCTGGCCATGAGCCACGAGCAACAGCAGGCCCTGGCCGACGACTACATCAAGCGGCTGGGCATCAAGACCGCGAGCGCCGACACGCCTATCGGGCAACTGTCAGGCGGCAACCAGCAAAAGGCCTTGCTGGCGCGCTGGCTGGCCACCGAGCCCACCGTCCTCATCCTCGACGAGCCCACGCGCGGCATCGACGTGCGTGCCAAGGAAGACCTGATGGACGCCGTCCGGGCGCTCGCCCATCGAGAAGATGAGAACGGTCAACTGGGCATGTCCATCCTCTTCATCTCCTCCGAGCTGCCCGAGGTCCTGCATTGCAGTGACCGCGTCCTCGTCATGCGTGACCGCCGCGCTGCCGGCGAATACCGCCGCGGCGAGCTGGACGAGCGCAGCGTGCTCGAGGTCATCGCGGCCGAACCCGCGACTGCCTGAACCTGGCCCCGCCGCCCCTCGCCATGAATCGGACACCGCACGTGAACGAATGCACCCTGCCGCGCCCTGCCGCGATCCTGGCGGCCTTCGTGCTGGCCGCATTGGCGACGCTGCTGCCTGGCCCGGCCCTGGCCGACGCCCCGAACGGCTTCGACGACAAGGGCCAGACGCTGCGCCAGACGCTGGCGCCCGCGCCGCAAGGCTTCGCGTGGATGCGGGTGGCCGGCGGCGTGCAACTGCAGCTCGGGCCCCTGACCCGCAATGTGGTGTTCTACGGCCCTGGCCTTGTGCGCGTGACGGCCCACCTGGGCCAGAGCTACGCCACCCAGCAGAGCCTGGTCGTCGTCACATCGCCCATGGCCGTGCCCTTCGATGTGAAGGAGTCCGCCGACGCGCTGGTGGTCACCAGCACGGGGGTGCGCGTGGACATCGACAAGCGCAGCGGCGCGCTGGCCTTCTACCGGCCCGACGGCAGCGTGCTCACGCGCGAGCAGGCACCCGCCACGCTCAACCGGGTCGAGATCTCGGGCGCGCCGACCTACGAGATGACACAGGCCTTCAGCCTCACGCCCGAGGAGTCGCTCTACGGCCTGGGCCAATACAACGAGCCCTACATGGACTACCGTGGCCGCGACGTGTCCATGGTTCAGACCAATATCGGCATCGTCGTGCCCTTCATGGTCTCGACGCGTCGGTGGGGCCTGCTGTGGGACGTCTACTCCAAGATGCGCTTCACGGATGACGCCAAGGGCGCCCGCTTCTGGGCGGAAAGCGCGCCGGCTGGTGCCGACTATTACTTCGTGGCCGGCACGACGATGGACGACGTGATGGCCGGCTACCGCAAGCTCACCGGTGCGGCGCCGATGTTCCCGAAGAGCGCCTTCGGCCTGTTCATGAGCAAGGAGCGCTACAAGACCCAGCAGCAGTTGCTGGACGTCGCCAAGCGCTTTCGTGCCGACCACTTCCCGCTCGACACCATCGTGCAGGACTGGCAGTACTGGGGGGGCGACAAGGACGGCACCTGGAGCGGCATGACGTGGAACGCCGAGCGCTTCCCTGACCCGCGCGGCATGGTCGACACGTTGCACCGCGAGCTGAACGCCAAGCTGATGGTGTCCATCTGGCCCTCGATCGGCGACGACACCGAACTCGCGCACGAGCTCGACGCCCAGGGCCTGCGCTTTGCGCCCAAGCACTGGATCTCGGGCAAGGCGCAGATCTACGACGCCTTCAGCGCCCAGGGCCGCGCCATCTACTTCAAGCACGTCAAGAAGGGGCTGCTGGACATCGGCGTGGATGCGCTGTGGATGGACGGCACCGAAGTCGAGGTGGGCGGCGCCGCCCACGACCCCGGCGAGGTCGAGGCCGACATCAAGCGCCTGGGCACCAACGCCATGGGCGACTTCACGCGCTACCTCAACGTCTACAGCCTGGTCACCACGCGCGGCGTCTACGAAGGCCAGCGCGCCAGCGGCGACAAACGCGCGATGACGCTGACCCGCTCCGCCTGGGCCGGCCAGCAGCGCTATGCCGCCATGCCGTGGTCGGGCGACACGACGGCCAGCTGGGCCACGCTGCGCGCGCAGATCGCCGGTGGTCTGAACGTCGGCATGGCCGGCCTGCCCTACTGGACGCAGGACACCGGCGGCTTCTTCGTGCCCTACCCGGGCGGCGAGCGCAACGCCGCCTGGCGCGAGCTGTATGCGCGCTGGAACCAGTTCGGCATCTTCAACCCGATCTACCGCATCCACGGCACCGACGTCGAGCGCGAGCCCTACCTGTACAAGACGCTGGACCCGGCCGTCTACCGCTCGCTGCTCAGCGCCGCGCAGCTGCGCTACCGGCTGCTGCCCTATCTGTACGGCCTGGCCTGGCGCGCCCACGAGGAGGGCTACGTGATGATGCGCGGCCTGGCGATGGACTTCCCCGACCAGACCGCGCTGCGCAAGGTCGACGACACCTACATGTTCGGCCCGGCCTTCCTCGTGCAGCCCGTCACGCACTCCACGCTCTATGCCGAAGTGCCGCCCGCCGCCACCATTCCCGCCAGCGCGCTGCGTACGCCTTCCGGCGAGCCGGGGCTGGCGCTGGAGTACTTCGCCGGCATGAATTTCGAGAAGCCGGCCAGCCGCACCGTAGACGGCCCGGTCGCCCACGACTGGCCGCCCGCGCCGCTCGGCAGCGTGCCGCCCGGCTTGCAGAGCCTGAACCAGTTCTCGGCGCGCTGGCAGGGCACCCTCGTCGTGCCCGAATCGGGTGAGTACGAGGTCGGCGTCGAGGGCGACGACGGCTTCCGCCTGTGGCTGGACGACAAGCTCCTGGTCGACGACTGGAAGAACGGCCCCGCACGCTTCGAAGGCAAGCGCGTCATGCTGAACGCCGGCCAGGCCGTCAAGCTGCGCATCGAGTTCTACCAGGACGGCGGCGGCCGCAAGCTGCGCCTGGCCTGGCGCACGCCGAGCCAGCTGCGCACGCTGGCCGACCAGCAACGCCACATCGACAAGCGCCAGGCCACGCTGCTGCCGGCCGGCGCCGCCTGGTTCGACTTCTGGACCGGGCGCCGCCACGCTGGCGGCCAGTCCGTGGCCCGCGAGTACCCGCTGGACCAGTTCCCGCTGTTCGTGCGCGCCGGCAGCATCGTGCCGATGGGCCCGGTCATCGAACACGTCGGCCAGCAGCCCGATGCGCCCATCGAGCTGCGCATCTACCCCGGCGCCGACGCACAGTTCACGCTCTACGAGGATGACGGTGAGACGTACCGTTACGAGAGCGGCGAGCGCGCCACCGTCACGTTGCGCTGGGACGACGCCCGGGGCACATTGCAAGTCGGCGCCCGCGAGGGCCGTTTCCCCGGCCTCGTCCAGCAGCGCCGCTTCAATGTGACGCTGGTCGATGCCGGCGGCCGCAGCACGAAACCGCAGTCCGTCCTCTACCGTGGCGAAGCGACGGCGCTGCAATTCACGACCCCATGAGTTCTCCCACGCTTGCCATGACTTCTGCGCCCGCGCGCGCCGCCCTCTGGCGCCATCCCCTGCTCCGGCCCGTTGCCGCGCTCGCGCTGCTGCTGGCCGTCGCGGCCCTGTTCGTGCCGGGCTTCCTGCACCTGGAGATCAAGGACGGCCACCTCTACGGCAGCCTGATCGACATCCTGCATCGCGCAGCTCCGCTGATGCTCGCGGCCCTGGGCATGACGCTGGTCATCGCCACGCGCGGCATCGACGTGTCGGTCGGTGCCGTCGTCGCCATCGCTGGCACCGTGGCCTGCGTGCTGGTCGGCTCGCATGGCCTGGCCGTCGCCTTCGCCGCGGCGCTGGGCACCGCGCTGCTGTGCGGGCTGTGGAACGGGCTGCTCGTGTCGGCTCTGGGTCTGCAGCCCATCATCGCCACGCTGATCCTGATGGTTGCCGGCCGGGGCCTGGCGCAGCTGCTGACCGACGGCCAGATCATCACCGTCTACGAGCCGGCGAGCTTCTTCTGGCTGGGCGGCGGCTACCTGCTCGGCCTGCCGGTGTCGCTGTTCGTCGTCGCGACGGTGGGCGGCCTCACGGCCTTGCTGATGAAGCGAACGGCCCTGGGCCTGTTCATCCAGACCGTCGGCATCAACCCCGTCGCTGCGCGCCTGGCCGGTGTGCGCACCGCGGCCATCGTCTTCTTCGTCTACGTCTACTGCAGCCTGGGCGCCGGCCTGGCCGGATTGATGATCTCGTCCAACATCAAGAGCGCCGATGCCAACAACGCCGGCCTGCTGCTGGAGCTGGACGCCATCCTCGCCGTCACGCTCGGTGGCGGGCAGTTGAGCGGCGGCAAGTTCAGCCTGGCCGGCAGCCTGATCGGCGCGCTGATCATCCAGACGCTCACGTCCACCATCTACGCGATGGGCGTGCCGCCGCAGGTCACGATGGTCGTCAAGGCCGTCGTCGTCTTCGCCGTCTGCATCTCGCAGTCGTCCGCCTGGTCGACCTGGAAGAAAGCATGAAAGCCTTGCGCGCGGCCATGGCCGCCCCGTCCTTCACCACCTGGGTCAGCGTCGTACTGATGGCCCTTCTCTTCATCGCCGGCGCCGCCAACTACACCGGCTTCGCGTCCTCGCAGGTCGTGCTCAACCTGCTCATCGACAACGCCTTCCTGCTCGTCATCGCCGTGGGCATGAGCTTCGTCATCCTGTCCGGCGGCATCGACCTGTCGGTGGGTTCGGTGCTGGCCCTCACCACGATGGTGGCGGCCTGGCTGCTGCAGGTGGCGCAGTGGCCGGCCGAATTGGTCATCGCCCTCGTGCTGCTGGGCGGTGCGGCCTTCGGCGCGCTGCAGGGCGCGGTCATCCATGTCTTCAGGCTGCAGCCCTTCATCGTCACGCTGGCCGGCATGTTCCTGGCGCGCGGCCTGTGCTTCCTGATCAGCGTGGACAGCATCACCATCGATGCGCCGCTGTTCGTGACGCTGTCGCAGACGCAGATCTCGCTCTTTGGTGCCTTCCTGTCCCCCGGCGCGGTGATCGCGCTGGCGATGCTGGGCGTGGGCCTGTGGGTGGCGCACTGCACCGCCTTCGGCCGCACCGTCTACGCGCTGGGCGGCAGCGAGCAGTCGGCGCTGATGATGGGCTTGCCCGTGGGCCGCACCAAGGTCGCCGTCTACGGCCTCAGCGGCTTCTGCGCGTCGCTGGCCGGCTTGCTGTTCGCCTTCTACATGCTCAGCGGCTACGGCCAGCACGCCCAGGGCGTGGAGCTGGACGCCATTGCGGCGGTCGTCATCGGCGGCACCGTGCTGACGGGCGGCTATGGCTATGTGGCCGGCGCGTTGTCGGGCGTGCTGGTGCTCGGCTTGATCCAGACGCTGATCGCCTTCGACGGCACGCTCAGCTCCTGGTGGACCAAGATCGTCATCGGCGCCCTGCTCTTCGTCTTCTGCGCCGTGCAGCGCCTGCTGTCCCTGAGGAAGGTCGCTGCCTGATGGTTAAGAGGCGGTCTCTCGCGTCGCCCGGCTGCAAACCATGAAAGTCCCGCGCCGCGCGCTGCTGTTCTGCCTGGCGTCCTGCCTGGTATTGAGCGGCGCGGCGGTGGCCGATCCGGCGACGCTTGGCGAACGCGGCCGGCTGATCTTCAGTGACGACTTCACGCAGCCGCTGGACGGGCAGACCTGGGTCGCGGAGGTCGAGGCCAAGCCGGGCTCCAGGGTGAGCGTGCGCGATGGCCATCTCGTCCTCGACACGGCCGGCGGCGTCACCGTCTGGCTGAACCGGCGCCTGAGCGGCAACCTGCTCATCGAGTACCGCCGCCGTGTCGTCCTGCAGGGCGGCGCCAACGACCGGCTCAGTGACCTCAACCAGTTCTGGATGGCGACCGGCCCCGATGGCGGCTCACCCATCGGCCGCAACGGCGCTTTCGAATCCTATGACGCCCTGAGCTTGTACTACTTCGGCATTGGCGGCAATGGCAACACCAGCACGCGGCTGCGCAAGTACGGCGACGGCCAGCGCGTGCTGCTGCAGGAGCGGCTGGACGCCGAACACCTGCTCAAGCCCAACCACGACTACCTCGTCCAGACCCTCGTCAAGGACGGTCGCTCAGCGGTCTACGTCGACGGCCAGCTGTTCTTCGAGCACCGCGACGCGAGCCCGCTGCGCCAGGGCTGGTTCGGCCTGCGCAGCACCTGGTCGCGCCAGCAGATCGGTGCGCTGCGCATCTACGCGCTGGACTGAGTTAGCCTGCGCAGTGATGCGCTACCTGATCTTCGACTACAGCGACGGCGACGACGGCATCGCCACGCTGGAGGCCATGGCCTCGACGCGGGCCGAGGAGCACCCCCGCGTGCTGGCCGAGGCCCAGCGGGTGCTGGACTGGGCGCACAGCCAGTTTCCCGGCCGCCACGGTCCCGTCGAGGACGGCCAGGCCTGGGACCACGAGCTGCTCGTGCAGCACGAGGAGGGCGGCTGGCTGACCGTCACGCTGACGCTGAGCGCGTCGGCGGAATTCCTCGAGGCCTTCCTGGCGGTCTACGGCGAAGCCGAAGACTGAGCGCCTTCAGTCTTTGATCCAGCCCTTGATTCAACCCTTGAGCGTCTGCTCCAGCACGTGCAGCTGCTGGTTCAGCTCGGTGTTCTTCTGGCGCTCGCCACCGATCTTGCGCACCGCGTGCAGCACTGTCGTGTGGTCGCGGCCGCCGAAGAGTTCGCCGATCTCGGGCAGGCTCTTTTGCGTCATCTCCTTGGCCAGGTACATCGCGATCTGGCGCGGCCGGGCGATGCTGGCAGGGCGCTTCTTGGAGTACATGTCGGCGACCTTGATCTTGTAGAAGTCGGCCACCGTCTTCTGGATGTTCTCGACACCGATCTGCCGGTTCTGGATCGACAGCAGGTCCTTCAGCGCCTCGCGGGCCAGCGTGATGCTGATCTCCTTGTGCGAGAACTTGGCGTAGGCCAGCACCTTGCGCAGCGCGCCTTCGAGTTCGCGCACGTTGGCGCGCACGTTCTTGGCCACGAAGAAGGCGACATCCTCGGGCATGGGCGTGCCTTCGGCCTCGGCCTTCTTGATCAGGATGGCGACGCGCATCTCCAGCTCGGGCGGCTCGATGGCCACCGTGAGGCCGGCGTCAAAGCGGCTGGTCAGGCGCTCGTCGATGTCCACCAACCCCTTGGGGTAGGTGTCCGACGTCATGATGATGTGGGCCTTCTTGGCCAGCAGCGCCTCGAAGGCGTTGAAGAACTCCTCCTGCGTGCGGTCCTTGCCGGCGAAGAACTGCACGTCGTCGATCAGCAGCAGGTCCAGCGAGTGGTACTTGGCCTTGAGCTCGTCGAAGGTCTTGCGCTGGTAATTCTTGACGACGTCGGAGATGAACTGCTCGGCGTGCAGATAGAGCACGCGGGCGTCCGGGCGGTCTTTCAGCAGCGCGTTGCCGACAGCGTGGATCAGGTGGGTCTTGCCCAGGCCGACTCCGCCGTAGATGAACAGCGGGTTGTAGGTCACGCCCGGCGCGCCGGCCACGTGCAGCGCGGCCGTGCGCGCCATCTGGTTGGCGCGCCCGGGCACCAGCGTGTCGAAGGTCAGCTGCGGGTTGATGCGGTGCTTGGCCGAGGCAGGCGCCTGCGAGGGCAGCATGATGGTGCTGGCCGGAGGCGCGCTGACGGGCCGCAGCGCTGCGCTCGGTTCGGCCGCCAACGCTGCTGGATGTTGAGGCGTCGGTGCGGCGCCCGACATCGAGCTGGGCATGGTGATGGGCACGCTCGACGCATCGCGCGCAACCAGAGACAGCTCCAGCCGTGTCGGGCGGCCGGCCAGTTCGGTCAGGATGGCTTCGATGCGGGCCGCGTACTGACGGCGGATCCAGTCGCGCTTGAAGTGGTTGGGCACCTTCAGCGTCGCCACGAGGGCGCTGTCAGCAGCTTCGCCAGACACCGTGGCGGGTGGCAGCGGACGGATCCAGGTGTTGAACTGCTGTTCAGGCAGCTCAGTGGCCAGGCGCTCGCAGCCCCGCCGCCAGAGCTCTGACGCCCAATCCGGCGAATTCATGCCCTCTACGCCCGTCATCACGCCCGTCTTCAAAGCCTGCACCCCATCCACCGTATGTTCTTCTTCGCTCATTGTGGAAAACTTCTTTTCGAGCGGCTGGATTGTACGGACCCGAGGCCACCGAAGGACGGGTTATCCACAGAATTTGGAAGGGGGTCAATCCCTGGCAAACCCGGCTTGAGACTGGCGACTCATTGACCGGGCCCGCGGCTTCTGCTGTAATGCCGGGTTTTCGCGCATTGCCGACCGGTTGCGACTGGTTCGCCACGCGCTTTTCTTGCCAGGTGTCAACCGGCCTTCTTGCCGGATGCCAACCGGCCATTCTTGCCGGGTGCCAACCGCTGTGCCCGGCCTGCACAAACCCTCCAAAGAGGTTTCCCATGAAGCGTACCTACCAAGCCTCCAAGACCCGCCGCGCCCGTACCCACGGTTTCCTGGTGCGCATGAAGACCCGCGGTGGCCGTGCCGTCATCGCCGCACGCCGCGCCAAGGGCCGCAAGCGCCTGGCCGTCTAAGCCTCGCCGTTGATCGAAGACGGCGCCCCGCGCGTCGTCAGCTTCCCGGGCAACCGATGATCGGCAAGCTGCAGCGCCCGGTGGACTTTGAGCGTGTGCTCGGCAAACAAAGCCGGGCTCGCAGCGCGCATTTCGCGCTGCACCATCTCTCGGCCAACCCGGCACCCAGCGCTTGGCGCGCCGCCAAGTTGCGCACAGCCTCAGCCGAGTTATCAACAGGCGACTCACAGCCTGTTCACAACCCTGTGGAACAGAACCCGCCCGTTGCGCCTGAAGGCTGCTGGGTGGGTATCGTCGTTCCCAAGCGGCATGCCAAGCGATCGGTGACGCGTCAGCTCTTGAAGCGCCAGATCCGCGCCGCATTTGTCGAGCGTCCCAGCATGCCGCCGGGTTTGTGGGTCGTCCGCTTGCGCGCTCCGTTTGACCGCCAGAAGTTCCCCAGCGCCGCGTCCGACGCGCTGCGCCGGGCTGCCCGGGCCGAACTGGCCCAGCTCCTGGACAAGGCCATGGCCGCCAAGCCAGGCTCTAAGACGTGAAGCCGAGCTGGCCCGCCCGCGCTTTGATGACCGTCGTGCGCGGCTACCGCCTGATGCTCAGCCCCTGGCTGGGCAACGCCTGCCGCTTCGAGCCGACCTGCTCGCGCTACTCGCTGGGCGCGCTTGAGAAACACGGTGCACTGGCCGGCAGCTATCTGACCGTCCACCGCATCCTGCGCTGCCAGCCGTGGTGTGACGGCGGGCACGACCCCGTGCCTGACCGCGTGCTTGACAATGCGCCGCGGCTGTTTTCCCGCCTCTTCTCTCCCCCCGTGGCGCGCGCTTCCTGCGCGTCCTCTTCCTCGTCCGAGTCTCCTCATGACTGATATTCGCCGCACCGTGCTGTGGGTGGTGTTCACGATGTCTCTCGTCCTGCTCTGGGACGGTTGGCAAAAGCACAACGGGCATCCTTCGATGTTCAGCCCGACGCCCAAGACCGTGTCGACGGCACCGGCAGGGCCTGCATCGTCCGGCGTGCCGGCGGCGGCCACCGCTGGCGGCACCGCTGCTGCCCAGGCGCCAACGACCGCCGCACCGGTGGCCGCGCCGTCCGAGAAGATCACCATCCGCACCGACGTGCTGACGGTCACGGTGGACACCCTGGGCGGCGACATCGTCCGCGCCGAGTTGCCCAAATACCTGACGTCGCCGGATCCGACCGTCACCGACCAGCTGCTGCAGATGGTGCATCTGCAGAAGAAGCCCGAGTTCACCCCCCAGCCGGTCGTTCTGTTCAATGAAGGCCAGCACTACCGGGCCCAGACCGGCCTGGTGAGCGCCCAGGGCCCGCTGCCGGCCCACACCACGCCGATGACGGCGGTGGCCGGCGAGCGCGAGCTCAAGGACGGCCAGAACGAGGTCAAGTTGCGCCTGGAGTCGGCCGAAGTCGGCGGCGTCAAGCTCATCAAGACCTTCACATTCAAGCGCGGCGTCTACACGGTGGGCGTGACGCACGAAGTCGTCAACCACGGCACCGCGCCCGTCACGCCGCAGGTCTATCTGCAATTGGTGCGCGACGGCAGCACCGTCACCGGCGGCGCGGCCTTCACGCCCAGCTTCACGGGCCCGGCGGTCTACAACAGCAACACCAAGTTCAAGACGCTGAAGTTCGAGGACATCGACAAGGGCAAGGTCGACATCGAGAAGCAGGCCAACGACGGCTGGGTCTCGATGGTGCAGCATTACTTCGCCAGCGCTTGGCTCGTCAACGAACCAGGCAACCGCGAGTTCTTCGTGCGCAAGCTGCCCGGCCAGGCCGGCGTGCGCGGCGACGCCTATGCCACCGGCATGGTCTTCACGCTGCCCACGCTCGCGCCCGACACCAGCGCCACCCAGCAGGCCACCCTCTTCGCCGGCCCGCAGGAGGAAAACAACCTCTCGGCACTGGCGCCGGGCCTGGAGCGCGTCAAGGACTACGGCGTGCTGACGATCCTGGCCGAGCCGCTGTTCTGGCTGCTGGACAAGCTGCATGGCGTCATCGGCAACTGGGGCTGGACCATCGTTGCCCTGGTGCTGCTGCTGAAGGTTGCTCTCTACAGCCTCAACGCGAGCGCCTACAAGTCCATGGCCCGCATGAAGGCCGTCGCGCCCCGCATCAACGAGATGAAGGAGCGCCTGAAGGACAAGCCGCAGGAAATGCAGCAGGAGATGATGAAGATCTACCGCGAGGAGAAGATCAACCCCATCGGCGGCTGCCTGCCCATCTTCTTGCAGATGCCCATCTTCATGGCCCTGTACTGGGTGCTGCTGTCCACCGTCGAGATGCGCCAGGCGCCGTGGATGCTGTGGATCACCGACTTGTCGGTGCGCGACCCCTACTTCATCCTGCCGCTGCTGATGATGGCGTCCAGCCTGTTCCAGGTCTGGCTCAACCCGCCGGCGGCTGACCCCATGCAGCAGAAGATGATGTGGATCATGCCCGTGGCCTTCGGCGTCATGTTCTTCGTCTTCCCGGCTGGCCTCGTGCTGTATTGGCTGACGAACAACATCCTGTCGATCGCCCAGCAGTGGCTGATCAACAGACGGTTGGGCGTGAACTGAATCACGTGAATCTGCACAGCCCCCGCACCCGGGGGCTTCTTTCTGCCCGGGGTTAGCAGTTCAATGGCTTCGCGGGGCAGAGAACACCGGCCCGGACGGGACTCACGAGAGCGCCCGAACCGAGCCTCCCCCGCGCCAATTCTTCAAACAGCCACCTCAGGGTGGCTGTTTGCCTTGGCCGCTGACAATTGCGCCCATGCTTGCACGCCACGCCGATCCAATAGCAGCCATCGCCACCGCGCCAGGGCGCGGCGCCGTCGGCATCGTGCGGGTGTCGTCGCCTCAAGACCTGGCTCCACTCATCGAAGCTTTGTGCGGCCGAGCGCTCAAACCGCGCGAGGCGACTTACCTGCCCTTTCGCGATGCGACGGGCGCGGCCATCGACCAGGGCCTTGCTCTGCACTTCCCGGCACCGCACTCCTACACCGGTGAGCATGTGCTGGAACTGCAGGCCCACGGCGGCGCCGTCGTCATGCAGTTGCTGCTGGCACGGGTGATCGAAGCGAGCGCCGGTGTTCGCCTGGCCGAGCCCGGCGAGTTCACGCAGCGCGCCTTCCTCAACGGCAAGCTCGACCTCGCCCAGGCCGAGGCAGTGGCCGACCTCATCGATGCCAGCACCGAGGCCGCAGCGCGCAGTGCGAGCCGGGCGCTGGGCGGCGCGCTGTCGCATGAAGTCGGTGTCCTGCGCGACCAGCTCATCCAGCTGCGCATGCTCGTCGAGGCGACGCTGGACTTCCCGGAAGAGGAGATCGATTTCCTCGAAAAGGCCGATGCATTTGGCCGGCTGGACCGCCTGACCGCGCAACTGAGCGCCGTGCAGGCCCGCACGCGCCAGGGTGCGCTGCTGCGCGACGGCTTGAAGGTGGTGCTCGCCGGCCAGCCCAATGTGGGCAAGAGTTCGCTGCTGAATGCACTCGCCGGCGCCGAGCTGGCCATTGTCACGCCCATCCCCGGCACGACGCGTGACAAGGTCAGCCAGACCATCCAGATCGAAGGCGTGCCCCTGCACATCACCGACACGGCGGGCCTGCGCGATGCGACGGCCGACGAAGTCGAGCGCATCGGCGTGTCGCGCTCCTGGGATGCCATTGCGGACGCCGACGTCGTGCTCTTCCTGCACGACCTGGGCCGCGTCGGCCAGGGGGACTACGAGGCTGAGGACGAGCGCATCCGCGCGCGGCTGGCCGGCGTGGACGCAAGCCGCATCGTGCAGGTGTTCAACAAGGCTGACCTTGCCGGAGCGCCCGAAGGCGAGATTGCGCTGAGCCTGAGGACGGGCGAAGGCCTGGAAGCGCTGCGCCAGCGCCTGCTGCAGACGGCCGGCTGGCAAGCGGTGCCCGAAGGTTTGTTCATCGCTCGCGAGCGCCATGTACAGGCGTTGGCGCGCACGGCCGAGCACCTGACCTTGGCGCGCGAAGTTGCCGCTCAGCGCGACGCCGCGCTGGATCTGCTCGCCGAGGAGCTGCGTCTGGCCCACGATGCGCTGGGTGAAATCACCGGCGCGTTCTCGGCCGACGAGTTGCTCGGTGTCATCTTCAGCAGTTTTTGCATCGGCAAGTAGTCCGACGCCGCCTTTGCTGCGTTGTGGACGAACGCAACGCAAGAGGAGGTCGCATGCGACGCCTTCAGAACTCCAGCTTCACGATCGAAGCCGCACCGCGCCGGCTCATGCCGCAGGCCAAGCCCGTTGCACTTGCCCAGCCGCGCGACGAGATGTGGCGCTCACGCCGCGTGCTGTCGGGGTCCGACTGGATGGATGCCTGGGTGCAGAAACCCGGCAAGCGGTGATCAGGCGTCGTTGAACAGCGGGTCGGGCAAGTAGAGCCCGGGCTCGACGGCCATGCCGAACAGGCTGCCCGACAGCGGGCGGGCCATCAGGTCGGCGGTGCTGAGGCCTTCGCGGGCCGTCGTGACGAGGATCTGGTCGCCGGCCGGGCCGCCAAACGCGGGGCAGGTGACATTGCTGACCGGCACCGAATAGCGGCCCAGCAGCCGGCCGTCAGGCGCGTAGCGGGCCACCGCCGCGTTGCCCCACTCGGCATTCCACAAGCAACCCTTGGCATCGATGACGGAGCCGTCCGGCCAGCAGTTGTCGTCGTATTCCTTCTTCGCGAACAGGCGTGGCTCGCTGACCTGGGCGCTGTCCGCGTCGTAGTCGCAGACCATCATGCGGGTGGTGGTCGTGTCGCAGTAGTGCATGCGCTTGCCGTTGGGGCTGAAGCAGATGCTGTTGGAGATGCCCACGCCGTCCAGCGCCAGCCGGCGCAGGCCGTGGGCCAGCGAGTATTGATAGAAGCTGCCGATGCGCTGGCGCGGGTTGGCTTCGTCCAGCGTGCCAAAGACGAAGTTGCCACTGCGGTCGCAACGCCCGTCATTGGCACGCGTGGTGGGCAGATGAGCTTCCAGCGGCGTGAGGGTCTCGGGCTCGGCGGCGATGCTGCCGGTGGCCTGCAGGTCGGGCAGCGTCAGGCGCGCCAGGCGCTTGGCCATGGCCAGGATGATGGCGCCGGAGCGGCCATGCACGAAGCAGCCGACGCGCTCGGGCAGGCGCACCTGCAGCGTGACGTTGGCGCCGGGGGTCCACGCATAGATGCAGGCGCCCTCGATATCGGTCCACCACCAGCGGCCACTCGCGGCATGCCATTGGATGCCTTCACCGAGGTTGTTGGCCTGGGCAAGGGCGAGGGCGAAAGGGTGTTCAGCTTGCATCGGGTGAGGTTTCCAGGCTCGCGCGGGCCTGCTTGCGTGCGAGGGCCGCGGCGTGGCGGCGGCGCTCGTCGGGAGTGAAAGGGCGCAGCGGCGCCACGGGCACCGGCTTGTTGTCGTCGCCCACGGCCACCATCGTGAAGTAGCAGCTGTTGACGTGGCGCGTCTCCTGCGTGCGGATGTTCTCGGCCACGACCTTGATGCCCACTTCCATCGACGAGGTGCCGGTCATGTTGACGCTGGCCAGGAAGGTGACCAGCTCGCCGACGTGGATGGCCTGGCGAAAGATCACCCGGTCCACCGACAGCGTCACGACATAGCGGCCGGCGTAGCGGCTGGCGCAGGCATAGGCGACCTGGTCGAGCAGCTTGAGGATGTTGCCGCCATGGACATTGCCGGCGAAGTTGGCGGTGTCCGGTGTCATCAGCACCGTCATCGTCAGTTGGTGGGCGGGCAGGTCCATGGCGTTCTCTTCGCGGTCAGGAGAAGCGATGGATTGTGGTGCTGCGCCACACCTCGCCCGGCCTCAGCACGGTGGTGGGCCAGTCGCTGCTGGCTTCGTGGTGCGGTGAGTCGGGGTTGTGCTGGGTCTCCAGGCACAGGCCGTCGCCCTGGCGGTAGATGCGCCCGCAGGGACCGGCCAGGCTGCCGTCGAGGAAATTGCCGGAATAGAACTGGATCGCCGGCTCGCTGGTCCGCATGTCCATGCGGCGGCCGGAGTGGGGGTCTTCCAGCATGGCGGCGTGGCGCAGGCCGTCGGCGCCCGGCTCGCCGTCGAGCAACCAGTTGTGGTCGTACCCCTTGGCGCGCAGCAGCTGCGGGTATCCCTGGCGGATGCGGGCGACGATCGGCGTGGGCGTGCGGAAGTCGAACGGCGTGCCGTCGACCGCGGCGTGGCGCAGCGGGATCAAGTGCTCGTCGACCTCGCTGTAGCGCGAGGCGGGGATGCTCAGGCGGTGGCGCAACGCGCTGCCTTCGCCGGCGAGGTTGAAGTAGTTGTGATGCGTCAGGTTGACGACGGTGGCGCGATCGGTCGTGGCTTCGTAGTCGATGCGCCAGCTGTTGTCCGTCTCACTCAGCGAATAGCGCACGCTGACCTTGAGCTCGCCGGGGAAGCCCTGATCGCCGTGCGGGCTGGTGAGGGTGAACAGCAGTGCCTCGGCCTCGCCAGGCAGGAGATCAGGGGGTTCGACGGGCTCGGCCGCCCACAGCCGGTGGCCGAAACCCTCGGTGCCGCCATGCAGGCAGTTGGGGCCGTTGTTGCAGGACAGCGTGTGCGTTTGGCCGTCCAGCTCGAAGCTGGCGCCGGCGATGCGATTGCCGTAGCGGCCGACGATGGCGCCGAAAAACGGATTGCGGTTGGCGTAGTCGGGGAGGTTGTCGAAGCCGAGCACGATGTTGTCGATGCGGCCTTCCCGATCCGGCACCCACAGGCCGGTGACGATGCCGCCCAGCGTGATGGCCGTGAGCGCCAGGCCCAGTCCGTTGGTCAGCGTGTATTCATGCACCGGCCGGCCGTCGGCCAACAGGCCGTAGTCGCGGCGCTGCATCACGCCCACCCGCCGTCGACGATGAAGTCCTGCGCCGTGCACATGGCGCTGTCGTCGGCCGCCAGGAACAGCGCCATGCTGGCGATGTGCTGCGGCATCAGCGGCGCGTCGATGCATTGGCCCTTGGCGATCTCGACCTTGGTCTCTTCGGTGACCCAGAGCTTCAATTGCTTCTCGGTCATCACCCAGCCCGGCACCAGCGTGTTGACACGGATCTTGTGCGGGCCGAAGTCGCGTGCCAGGCAGCGCGTCAAGCCTTGCACCGCCGCCTTGCTTGCCGTGTACGCCGGCATGCCGCCCTGCTTGAGCATCCAGCTGATGGAGCCGAAGTTGATGATGGAACCGTAACCCGCCGCCTTCATGTCCGCCAGCACGGCTTGCGCAGTGAAGAACTGGTGCTTGATGTTGACGGCCACGCTGGTGTCCCAGAACTCCGGCGTCGTCTCCTCGACGGCGTGGCGCTTGTCGTTGGCGGCGTTGTTGAGCAACACCGTGAACGGGCCGCTGCGCTCGCGCAGCCCGGCGATGGCCCCGCGCAGGGATTCGACGTTGGACAGGTCCGCCGCCATGAACTGCGGCGCGTGGCGCGAACCGGCCAGGCGGGCCGCGAGCGCGTTGCCCTCTTCGGCGGCCAGGTCGATGAAGGCCACCTTGGCACCCTGTTCGGCAAACGCCTGCACCAACGTTTCGCCGATGCCGGTGGCCCCGCCGGTGATCAGGACGCCACGGTCCTGAAGGCTGGGGTAGCGGGCGTAAGAACTCATCAGACTGTCTCCTGCGATAGGCGGCCCGGCTGCTTTGGTCGAGCGCTGAAGGGATTATTAGTCATACTATTTCGTTTGCAAAGCCGGCGAATTTCGGGTTAACCCCGATGAACAAGCATAAATAGTCATACTTTAATGAGAGGTATGCCGGCGATGACAGCCAGCCTTGCGCCGCCAGCCGGCGCCTGAATCAACTTCCCCCAGAGACAAGGGCCCGCACATGAGCGCCTCCACCAGCCGTCCGTATCGCGGCGTCTTCCCCGTCGTTCCGACCATCTTCCACGCCGACGGCACGCTGGACGTTCCCGGCCAGCTGCGCTGCGTCGACTTCATGATCGACGCCGGCTCCACGGGCCTGTGCATCCTCGCCAACTTCTCCGAACAGTTCGTGCTGTCGGATGCCGAGCGCGAGACGCTGACCCGCGCCATCCTCGCGCACGTGGCCGGCCGCGTGCCGGTCATCGTCACGACGACGCATTACTCCACACAGATCTGCATCGAGCGCAGCAAGCTCGCGCAGGACCTGGGCGCGGCCATGGTCATGGTCATGCCGCCGTACCACGGCGCCACCTTCCGCGTGTCGGAAGGCCAGATCGAGAGCTTCTACCAGCGCCTGTCCGACGCGATCGGCATTCCCATCATGATCCAGGATGCCCCGGTGGCCGGCACGCCGCTGTCGGTGCCGCTGCTGGCGCGCATGGCGACAAACATCGCCAACGTGAAGTACTTCAAGCTGGAGATGCCGCAGGCTGCCAGCAAGATGCGCGAGCTCATTCGCGTCGGTGGCGCGGCCATCGAAGGTCCGTGGGATGGCGAGGAAGCCATCACGCTGCTGGCCGACCTAGACGCCGGCGCCACTGGCGCGATGACCGGCGGCGGTTTCCCCGACGGCATCCGCAAGATCTTTGACGCCTTCCACGCCGGCGACCGCGAGGAAGCCGTCGTCCAGTACGGCCGCTGGCTGCCGCTGATCAACTACGAGAACCGCCAGGGCGGCATCCTGACCGCCAAGGCGCTGATGAAGGAAGGCGGCGTCATCAAGAGCGATGCGCCGCGCCACCCCTTCCCCGAGATGAGCCCCGAAGTGCGCGCCGGCTTGATGGACGCCGCCAAGCGGCTCGACCCCCTCGTGCTGCGCTGGGGCAAGTAGCCCAACCCGACTGGCTGCGCCGACCCCTGCAGGGCGGCGCCACGAATGGCCCGGCAAGGCCGGTTCCACGGCGCCACGCGATGGTGGCGTCCCGCGCCGCCGGTCATTCGGCGTACGGAGATGCCTGTGATGCGATTGCTGCTGATCCTGTGTTGCGCCTGGCTTCTTGCCGGCGATGCACGGGCATGGGAGCCGCAGGGCGACACGGGCGCGCATGACCCGACGCTGCTGGGCCAGGGCGAGCACTGGTTCGTCTTCGCGACCGGCCGCGGCCTGCAGCGGCTGGCGTCTGACGATGCCGGCAGGACGTGGAGGCGCCTCGCGCCCATGTTCAGCGAGCCGCCCGCCTGGTGGGCCGACGCGGTGCCAGAGCACAAGGGCCTGGACATGTGGGCGCCCAAGCTGTTCTCGCACCGCGGCCGCTTCTGGGTGCTTTACTCCATCTCCACCTTCGGCAAGAACCGCTCGGCCATCGGCCTGGCCAGCAGCGACAGGCCCGACGGCGATTGGCGTGACGAGGGCCTGGTCGTGCAAAGCCGCGCCGAGGACGATTTCAACGCCATCGACCCCGACTTCTTCGTCGACACCGACGCGCGCCTGTGGTTGAGCTATGGCTCCTTTTGGGACGGCATCCGCCTGACCGAACTGGGTGCCGATACGCTGCGCCCCATCGGCCAGACGCGCTTCATCGCCCGCCGCAAGGGCGGCATCGAGGCGCCGACGATGGTTCGCCACGGCGACTGGGTCTATCTGTTTGCCTCCTACGACCTGTGCTGCCGGGGCGCCGCGAGCACCTACAACATCCGCGTCGGCCGCGCCCGCAGCGTGACAGGCCCCTACCTCGACCGCGATGGCAAGGACCTGATGGATGCGGGCGGCACGGTGCTGCTCTCGGGCGGTGCGCGCTGGAAGGGCCCGGGCCACCAGGACGTCGTTGGCGACTGGCTGGTCCATCACGCCTACGACACCGAACGCGGCGGCAAGCCGCATCTGCGCATCAAGCGCCTGAGCTGGTCCGACGATGGCTGGCCCGTGATTGCCCAAGAAGAATGAACCGGAGACACCCAACGTGGCTGGCCTGAAGCTGGAGAACGTCTGCAAGCGCTACGGCGCGGTGCAGGTCATCGAGAACCTGTCGCTGGACGTGGCCGAGGGCGAGTTCGTCGTCTTCCTCGGCCCCTCGGGCTGCGGCAAGACCAGCCTGCTGCGCATGGTCGCGGGGCTGGAGGAAGTCAGCGGCGGGCGCATCCTGATCGGCGAGCGCGACGTCACCGTCGCCCCGCCGGGGCAGCGCAACCTGGCCATGGTGTTCCAGCACTACGCGTTGTACCCGCACATGAGCGTGCGCGAGAACCTGGCGTTTGGCCTGAAGAACATCGGCATCCCGGCCGACGAGATCGCCAGGCGCATCCAGGAGTCGGCTCGCATGCTGGAGCTGGACACGCTGCTGGACCGCAAGCCGGGGCAGTTGTCGGGCGGCCAGCGCCAGCGCGTGGCGATCGGCCGCGCGGTCGTCAAGGAGCCGGGCATCTTCCTGTTCGACGAACCGCTGTCCAACCTCGACGCGGCGCTGCGTGGCCGCACGCGGCTGGAGCTGGCGCAGCTGCACCAGCGCCTGGGCGCGACGATGGTCTTCGTCACGCACGACCAGATCGAGGCCATGACGCTGGCCACGCGCATCGTCGTCATGAAGGGCGGCGCCATCGAGCAGGTGGCCACGCCGGCGCAGCTGTACCGGCGGCCGGCGACGCGCTTCGTGGCGAGCTTCATTGGCACGCCGGGCATGGGCTTCGTGCCGGTGCAGCGCGCACCGGACGACCGGGGACGCGCCGTGGTCACGGTGCCCGGTGGGCATTGGTTGACGACGCGTGTGGCGACCCATGGCCTGCCTTCACAGGGCCTGGTGCTGGGCGTGCGGCCCGAAAACCTGCGCGTGGCCGAGCAAGGCCCGCTGCGCGGTCGCGTCGAGCTGGTCGAGTTCCTCGGCGAGCGCACGCTGGCCCACTTGAAGCTGGAAGGCGGCAGCCCGCTGATCGTCACAGTGCCCGCCGGCATCTCGCCCAGGCTGGGCAGCCATGTCGCCGTCAGCGTGGACGTGGCCGAGGCGCATCTGTTCGACGAGGCGGGCCGCGCCCACCATGCCCAGGAGTCGCTGGCATGAGCGCAAGCGCCGTCGGGCTGCGCGCCTCTCGCCCGGCCTATGCACTCTTCGTGCTGCCCTTCGTGGCGTGCTACGCACTGCTGCTGCTGTGGCCGCTGGCCAAGGGCGTATGGATCAGCTTGCACGACCACGACCTGCTGTCCAACGACAGCTTCTGGGTGGGCCTGGCCAACTACCAGGAACTCTGGGGCGACGAGGTCTTCCACCAGGTCGTCTGGAACACCATCCGCTTCGTGCTCATCAGCACGCCGATCTTCGTCGTGCTATCGCTGATGCTGGCGTTGGCGCTGAACCGCCAAGGCAAGCTCGCCACCTTGCTGCGCGCCACCTTCTTCTGCGCTTCCGTCTTCTCGGTCACGCTGATCACCCTCGTGTGGAAGCTCGCACTGATGCCCGAACGCGGCCTCATCGCGCAGTTCTTCAACGCGCTGGGTCTCCCGGAACTCCCCCTGCTGACCAGCGACAACCTCGCGCTGCTGACCGTGGCGCTGGTGACTGTCTGGTGGATCATCGGCCTGCCGATGATCATGTTCCTGTCGGCGCTGCAGCAGATCCCCTCGGACATCTACGAGGCCGCCGCGCTGGACAACACGCCGCGCTGGCGCGTGCTGACTCACATCACGCTGCCCAGCCTCAAGCGCGCCATCATCCTGGTCGCGCTGATCGAGGTGATCCGCCAGTTCCAGGTCTTCCCGCAGATCATGCTGATGACCAACGGCGGGCCCAACAACACGACGCGCTCGGTCGTGCAGTTCATCTACGAGCAGGCTTTCATGCAGCTCTCGCTGGGCTACGCTACGGCCGCCTCGCAGGTGCTGCTGGCCATCATGCTGGTGGGCGTGTCGACACAGCTCTGGCTCGAACGCGACAAGGGAGGCCAGCGATGAACCCTCTTCTGAGAAGAAGCTGGTTCGACCGCTTCGTGATGGCAGCCCTCACGCTGCTGGCCCTGGTCTGGATGGCGCCGCTGCTCTGGGTGCTGGCCCTCTCGTTCAAGCCCAACGAGTTCCTGCTGACGCGCACCGACGTCTTCCTCGCGCCGCCCTACACGTTGGCCAACTACCTGGACATCCTGCAGACCTCGCAGGTGTTCCGCTGGCTGGGCAACAGCGCCCTCGTGGCGCTGCTGCAGACCATCGGCGTGCTGGTGTTGTCGTCGCTGGCGGGATACGGCTTTGCACGATGCGAGTTCCCGGGCCGCAAGTGGCTGTTCGCGCTGGTGATGTTCGGCCTGGCCGTGCCGGCGCAGTCGGTGTTCATCCCGCTGCACCGGCTGTTCTCGGACTGGAACCTGCAGAACACGATTGCCGGCCTGACGCTGCCTGGCCTGGCCGCGCCCTTCGGCGTCTACCTGATGACGCAGTACTTCAAGGCCATTCCGGCCGAGCTGGAAGAGGCCGCGCTGCTCGACAACGCCTCGCGCTTCAAGACCTTCCTGACCATCATCCTGCCGCTGACGCTGCCGGCGCAGGCGACGCTCGGCATCTTCACCTTCCTGGGCTGCTGGAACGACTACTTGTGGCCGCTCGTCATCGCGACGCAGCCGGACATGTACACGCTCACGCGCGGCCTGGCGTCGACGCAGACCAACTTCGCGCAGTCGGAAGGTCTTGGCTTCCTGATGGCGCAAGCCGTGTTCGCGGGCATGCCGGCGCTGATGCTCTATCTCTTCTTCCAACGCCATCTGGTGACGGCCGTGGCAGGGACGGGCAAGTCATGAAGCGTCTGCTCATTTGCCTTTTCACCGCGCTGCTCGCCGCCTGCGGCGCCAGCAAGGACAACGCGGGCAAGACCGAGATCACGCTGATGCGTTTCTTCGGCAGCTGCGAGGCGCAATACGGCCAGGTCGTGAAGACGTCCGAAGGCGTCGGCGAATGCGGCATCGTCACGGCATTGGTCAACGAGTTCAATGCGACGAACACCGACGGCATCGTGGTGAAGACACAGATCGGCGAGTGGGGCCCGTACTACGACCAGCTCACCGCCCGCCTCGTCTCCAAGGACATCCCGACCGTCGCCGTCATGCACGAGTCGGCCCTGGGCGACTATGTGCGCCGCAAGCTGGTGCTGCCGCTGGACGAGGACTTCAAGCGCATTGGCGTGCCGGTGGACGACTTCACCGAGCACGCGCGCCGCGGCACTTCCTTCAACGGCCAGACCTATGCGCTGCCCTTCGACACCTGGGCCTGGTTGTGGCACATCAACACCGGGCTGATGAAGAAGGCGGGGCTCGCTGGTGTGGACGGCCAGCCGACGCTGCCGCACTCGCCCGACGAGCTGCTGGCGCAAGCTCGGCAGTTCAAGCATCGCACCGGCAAGCCCTACTTCGCCTGGGCCGTGGCCAACGAGACAGCGGCGAACGACCGCACCTTCCTGACGCTGGTGGCGCAGCAGAACGCCCAGCTGTTCTCGGCCGATGGCAAGACCATCAACATGCACCAGAGCGCCGTCGTCAACGCACTGACGTTGATGCAGACGCTGTACCGCGAAGGCCATGTGCGGCCCAACCTCGACTACGCCGCCGCCAACCAGGCTTTCCTGAACGGCGAGGCCGGCGTCGTCGTCGTCGGCACCTGGACCATCGACCAGTTCCTGCGCGAGTCGCAAAAACCCGAGTCCAAGCTCCAGGGCGCTTACACCGTCAGGCCCTTCCCGCAGCTCTACGACAAGCCCGCCGTGTTCGCCGACGGCCATTCCTGGGCCCTGTTCAAGGGCGGCACCAAGGATGCCAAGGCGCACGAGGCCAGCGTCAAATTCCTGAAGTTCGTCTGGGACCACAGCGCCGAGTGGTCGCGCACGGGCCACCTGCCCGTCAGCAAGACCGTCGCGCAAAGCGACGCCTTCCGCGCACTGCCGCTGCGCGCGGCGCTGACCGAGATCACGCAGACCGGCGTCGGCATGCCTGGCAATGTGCCGACGCAGCGCGGCATCGAGCTGCTGATCGGCGAGGACGTGGCCAACGTGATGATCTCGGGCAAGCCGATTGACGAGGTGCAGGACAGCGTCGAAAGGCGCGTCAACAAGGCACTGAAAAAGGCGCGCCGCTGAAATGAAACGCGAATACGACCACAGAGACACAGAGGCACAGAGGAATCACAGAGAAGGCCTTTCTCTGTGTCTCTGTGCCTCTGTGGTTGCATTTCCGGTACGGGACCGCTGACATGTTCAACGCCTCACTCATCGTCGACCGCGACTTCAACCTCGCGCCGCTGGACCGCCGCCTGTTCGGCGTCTTCGTCGAGCACCTCGGTCGCTGTGTCTACAACGGCATCCATGAGCCCGGCCATCCGACCGCCGACGAGCAGGGCTTTCGGGGTGACGTGGCCGAGCTGACGAAGGAGCTGGGCGCCACCATCGTTCGCTACCCCGGCGGCAACTTCATGTCGGGCTACAACTGGGAAGACGGCGTCGGGCCGAAGGACCAGCGCCCGCGCCGGCTGGACCTGGCCTGGTTCTCGACCGAGACCAACCAGGTCGGCACGCATGAGTTCATGGCCTGGTGCCGCAAGGTCGGCATCGAGCCGATGTTCGGCGTCAACCTCGGCACGCGTGGGCCGGACGAGGCGCGGCACTACCTCGAGTACTGCAACCACCCCGGCGGCACGGCGCTGTCGGACCTGCGCCGCAGCCATGGCGCCGAGGAACCGCTGGGCATCAAGTTCTGGTGCCTGGGCAACGAGATGGACGGCCCCTGGCAGATCTGCCAGAAGACACCCGACGAGTACGGCCGCATCGCCAAGGAGACCGCCAAGCTGATGCGCTGGGTGGACCCAAGCATCGAGCTGGCCGCCTGCGGCTCGTCGGCCTACGACATGCCGACCTACGGCATCTGGGAAGACCGCGTGCTGGAGCATTGCTTCGAGTTCGTCGACTACCTGTCGCTGCACAGCTACTTCGTCAAACCGCCGCTGGATACCAGCACGGAAAGCTTCTTCGCGCAGATCGAGACGAATGCGCGCTACATCGAGGACACGGTGGCCATCGCCGACTCGGTGGCCACGCGCAAGCGCTCGACCAAGCGGCTGAAGCTGTCCTTCGATGAATGGAACGTCTGGTACCGCGCCCGCCACGGCGAGCACCTGCGCCAAGCGGGCTGGCCCGAGGCGCCGCGGCTGCTGGAGGAGGTCTACACCGCCGAGGACGCGCTGCTGATCGGCGGCATGTTGACGATGTTCATGAACCATGCGGACCGCCTCAAGGTCGCCTGCATGGCGCAGCTGTGCAACGTCATCGCGCCCATCATGACCGAGCCCGGCGGGCCGGCCTGGCGGCAGACCATCTTCCACCCCTTCGCCCAGGCTGCGCGCTGGGCCCATGGCCAGGTGCTGCGGCCCGTCATCCGCTCGCCCGGCTTTGCCAACCCGCGCCACGGCGAGCTGCCCTATCTGTGCGCCAGCGTCGTCGATGACGCCGCGACGGGGCAGACGGCCGTCTTCCTGCTCAACCGCAGCCTCACCGACGAGATGGACCTGTCCATCACGCTGCGCGGCCTGGGTCTTGAGCGCCGTCTCGTGCAGGCGGAGCAGCTTCACTGCGCCGACCTCAATGCCACGAACACCGTCGACGCGCCCGACCGCGTCACGCCTCAGGTCCTGGATGGCATCGCCATCGCCGGCGAGCAACTGCGCGTGAAGCTCAAGCCCGCCTCCTGGAACGTCATCGTCACGCAAGCCGTGCGCACATGAACTGGAACAACCCCCTCATCGAACAGCGGGCCGACCCGCACCTGAGCTTGGTCAACGGCCGCTACTGGTTCACGGCGTCGGTGCCGAGCTATGACGCCATCGAGATCCGCGTTGCCGACAGCATCGCCGGACTGGCCACCGCACCCGCCAAGGTGATCTGGCGCGCGCACGACAGCGGCCCGATGAGCTTTCACGTCTGGGCGCCCGAGCTGCACCGCATCGATGGCCGCTGGTATGTCTACTTTGCCGCCAGCGAGCGTGACGACATCTGGAAGCTGCGCATGTACGTCCTCGAATGCGCAGGCGACGACCCGCTGGTCGACGCCTGGGTGGCGCGCGGCCAGATCGTCACGCCCGAGGAGGGCTTCTCGCTGGACGCCACGCCCTTCGAGCACAACGGCCGCCGCTACCTCTGCTGGGCGCAGAAGAGCCCACCGACCGAGAGCAACCTCTATCTCGCCGAACTGGCCAACCCGTGGACGCTGGCCAGCGAGCCGGTCGTCATCACGCGGCCCGAGCTGGCCTGGGAGCGCATCGGCTTTCACGTCAACGAAGGCCCCGCCGTGCTCAAGCGCAACGGCTGTGTCTTCATCGCCTACTCGGCGGCCGCGACCGACGCGAACTACTGCATGGGCCTGCTGTGGGCCGACGCAGGCGCCGACCTGCTGGACCCACCGAGCTGGCACAAAGCGCCCACGCCGGTGTTCTGCACCCACGCCGCCGCGAGCCAGTTCGGCCCCGGCCACAACAGCTTCACGACGACGCCCGACGGCAAGACCGACCTGCTGGTCTATCACGCCCGCA
Organism: Pelomonas sp. Root1217; assembly: GCF_001425705.1. Classification (GTDB taxonomy): domain Bacteria; phylum Pseudomonadota; class Gammaproteobacteria; order Burkholderiales; family Burkholderiaceae_C; genus Pelomonas. The sequence goes on from NZ_LMDC01000012.1 coordinate 258,729, forward strand.
ACTACCGCGACATCGTCGGCGACGCGCTGAACGATCCCAACCGCCACACCCGCGTGCAGGCCTTCGGCTGGCGCGACGACGGCTTCCCCGACTTCGGCGTGCCGGTCGCCGACGGCCCTTATTCGATCTGACGCCATGAAACTCATTGCCTCGCTCCTGCTCGCGATTCCCGCCCTCGCTCAGGCCCTGAGCAGCCCCGACGGCCAACTCCAGGTCGACGTGTCGGTCAATGCCGAGCAGCAGCTCGTCTATACGGTGCAGCGCGCCGGTCAGCCGGTTCTGCTGGCTTCGAGACTGGGTCTGGTGCTTGAGGATGCGGACTTCGCGAGCGGGCTGAGCCTCGTCGGCGCATCTCCGGTCAAGCCGCATCGCGAGCAGTACACGCTCGCAGCCGGCAAGCGCAGCCGCGTGGACTATCGCGCCAATGAGCAAAGCTTCATGTTCGCCAACGCCAGGGGCAGGCAGTTCGTGCTGCAGCTGCGCGCCTCCAACGACGGCCTGGCCCTGCGCTACACGGTCGACGGCCCGGGGCGCAAGCAGTTCAAGGACGAGCTGACCAGCTTCGCCTTCGCGCCCGAGGCCCGCGCCTGGCTGCAACCCATGGCGACCGCCAAGTCGGGCTACAAGCGCGTGAACCCGTCCTATGAAGAGCACTACCAGATGGGCGTCGCCGTCGGAACGCCGTCGCCCATGCCGGCTGGCTGGGTCTTCCCGGCGCTGTTTCGCAGCGGCGCCAACTGGGTGGCGCTGACCGAAGCCGGCATGGACGGTCGCTTTCACGCGTCGCGCCTGCAAGCTGACTCGACCGGCGGCACCTACCGCATCGGCCTGCCCGATCCGAGCGAGGTCTTCACCGGCGGCCACCTGCTGGCGCAAGTCGATGGCCCACTGACCACGCCCTGGCGCGTGCTCGCCATCGGCCCGCTGAAGACGGTCATGGAGTCCACCCTCGGCACCGATCTCGCCGCCCCCGCCATACCCTTCGACAAGGCCAGGCTCAAGCCCGGCCATGCCTCCTGGAGCTGGGCGCTGCTCAAGGACGAGGCCACTGTCTTCGACGTGCAGAAGCGCTTCATCGACTACGCGGCCGACATGGGCTGGAACTACACGCTGGTGGACGCCGAGTGGGACCGCCAGATCGGCGACGCCAAGATGAAAGCACTGGCCGACTACGGCCGGACGAAGGGTGTCGGCCTGCTGGCTTGGTACAACTCCGCGGGCGACTGGAACGACACGCCGCAGACGCCCCGCAGCGCGCTGCTGACCGCGGCCGACCGGCAGCGCGAGTTCGCGCGCATGAAGGCCATCGGGGTGAAGGGCCTGAAGGTGGACTTCTTCGGTGGCGACGGCGCCTCCATGCAGGCCTACTACGTGGACTTGCTGAAGGAGTCCGCGGCGGCCGGCCTGCTGATGAACTTCCACGGCGCCACGCTGCCTCGCGGCTGGAGCCGCACCTATCCCCACCTGATGACGGTAGAGGCGGTGCGCGGCATGGAGTTCACGACCTTCACGCAGGAAGACCAGGACGCCGTCGCCACGCACGCTGCGATGCTGCCGTTCACGCGCAACCTCTTCGACCCCATGGACTTCACGCCCATGGTGTTCGGCGACGTCCCCAACATCAAGCGCGCCACGCGCAACGGTTTCGAGCTGGCCGAGAGCGTGCTGTTCCTGTCGGGCATCCAGCATTTCGCCGAGACGCCCGAGGGAATGGCCACCGTACCGGCCTCTGTGAAGGGCCTGCTGCGCGAGCTGCCGCGCCACTGGGACGAGGTGCGCTTCCTGGACGGCGAGCCGGGCAAGTTTGTAGTCATCGCCCGCCGCGCCGGCAAGCAGTGGTTCATCGCCGGCATCAACGCCGACGGCCAGCCGCGCGATGTGCAACTGGACCTGGCCTGGTTGGGCACCCGCGAGGGCCAGCTCATCACCGACGGCGCGGGCGAGCGTGAGTTCGCTGAAGGCAAGCTCACCGCACCGACCGCCAAGGTGACGCTGGCGCCCCACGGCGGCTTTGTCGCCCGCTTTCGATAATGAAGGCTTTTGCGGCTAGCCTCGCGCCCATGCGAACCCGAGCGGACCACTCCACCTACAGCGCTCAAACCGAGGGCAAGAGCCAGCACGGCCGCATCGTCAGCGAGCTGGGCCTGGCCATCGTGGGCGGCGAACTGCAGCCCGGCGACAAGCTGCCGTCCGAGGCCCAGCTGCTGGAGCGTTACGAGATCAGCCGTCCCGTGCTGCGCGAGGCGGTGCGCGTGCTCGTCGCCAAGGGCCTGGTGGTGTCGCGCCAGCGAGCCGGCGCCATCGTGCGGCCGCGCAACGAGTGGCATCTGCTGGACCCGGACGTGCTGTACTGGCTCATCCAGTCCCGTCCACAACGCGACTTCGTGCAGACGCTGCTGGAAGTGCGCCAGATCTTTGAGCCCGCCGCCGCGGCGCTGGCCGCCCGCGCCGCGACGGACCAGCAGCTCAAGTCGATAGCCGCCGCCTACGAAGGCATGGCCGCTGCCAGGACCACCGAGGAGCTGCTGGAGCCTGATCTGGCGTTTCACCGCCGCATTGCCGAAGCCACCGGCAACGACTTGCTGGCCTACATCGGCAACATGCTGTCGCTGGCGCTGCGCGAATCCATCACGCTGTCCAGCCAGCTGCCCAACACGCACGAGCTTTCGCTGCCGCGCCACAAGGCCATCCTGACGGCGCTGCAGGCCCGCGACCCGCTCGGCGCCCGCCAGGCGACGCTGGTGCAGCTGGACGAGACGGGTGACGACATCAACAGCGTCTTGGCCAACGATGGCCGGGTCAACCTTGCTTAAGAAAGTCACCTCCATGGCCCGCGACGACGACGATGACGCCAACGGCCTGACCGACGCCAGCCCCAATCCCAACTGGTTCCTGCGCGCGCGGCTGAAGACGCGCCAGCTGCTGCTGCTGATTGCGCTGGACGACGAGCGCAACATCCACCGCGCCGCCGAGGTGCTGTGCATGACCCAGCCGGCCGCATCCAAGCAGCTCAAGGACCTGGAGGACATGCTGGACGTGAAGCTCTTCGAGCGCCACCCGCGCGGCATGGAGCCCACGCTCTACGGCGAGACCATGATCCGCCACGCCCGCATGGCGCTCACGTCGCTGTCCGCCGCCCACGACGACATCGTGTCGCTGAAGAACGGACTGGCCGGCCAGGTCGAGGTGGGCGTCATCATGACGCCGGCCATGGGCCTGCTGCCGCGCGCCATCTCGCGCATCAAGCTGCAGGCACCCAAGCTGCGCATCGGCGTGCACATGGAATCGAGCAAGCACCTGGTGGACATGCTGCAGCGGGGCAAGCTGGACTTCGTGATCGGCCGCATCGTCGAAGAGCACAACGCCGCCGGCCTGCACTACGAGGAGCTGACGGTCGAGCCCGCCTGCGCCGTGGCGCGCGTGGGCCACCCGCTGCTCAAGGAAGACAACCTCAAGCTCGCCCACCTGGCCGACCAGCCCTGGATCCTGCCGCCCACGGGCAGCGTGCTGCGCCACCGCTGGGAGCTGATGTTCCGCCGCGCCGAGCTGGAGCCGCCGGCCAACAACGTCGATACGACGGCGCTGCTGCTCATCACCGCGCTGCTGCAGCAGACCGACTCCCTGCACGTGATGCCCGTGGAGGTGGCGCGCTACTACGCGTCGCTGAACGTGCTGGCCATCCTGCCCATCGACCTGCCCTGCCACATGGACGCCTTCGGCATCATCACCCGCGAGGGGCATCTGATGTCGCCCGGCGCGCGGCAGCTGCTGCATGAGGTCAGGTCGGCGGCGCGGGACCTGTACTGAAGCACGCCGGGCTCGGTGGCAGGCAAATGGCCGGTTCACGGCCCATGGCGTGCGCGACACCGGCATAGACTGCGCGACGAAGCAATTAACGCTGCGACGGGCCAGGCGCCTGGCCCTGGCCGCCGTGTCAAATTGGCGCCGTGAACTCGGCTAGGGATTCTGTTTGCCCCAACGCAGCCGCTCTCAATGCCACCCCATGACCCGATTCATTCTGGCTCTGGCTTCCTCTGCTGCGTTCAGCGGCGCGGCGTCGGCTCAGACAGTGCACGCCAGCATCCCAGACGCCGAGTTGCCCGAGATCATCGGCAAGCTGGATCAAAAGCACTTCGACGCGTTCAACAGCTGTGACGTCGACACGCTGTTTACCCTCTTCGCGGAGGACGTGGAGTTCTTCCATGACCTCAATGGGCGAATCCTGAACCGCGAGCAGTTCATTCAGGCGGTCAGGAAGAACATCTGCGGCAAGGTGCACAGGCGAGCCCTCCCAGGGACCATGGAGGTCTTTCCGATGGCCAAGATTGGAGCCATCCAGATGGGCCAGCACTGCTTTGCGGAAACGGACAAGTCGGACTGCATCCAACGCGCCAGGTACTACATCCTTTGGCGCTTCGACGGCGCGAACTGGCGGATCGCGAAAGTCTTCAGCTACGACCACCGGCCGATGACTGGCGGCTGAAGCGCCAAAAACAGGGAAGTGGCCCTCGGCGCGATCTCGGGCAGGAGCGCTAAAACCCCCAAAAGCCGGGCTTGGCGACGCCTTGGGCGTCTCCGGGTTGACCCGTAGCTCCCACAAGAGCCCCGCCCGCCGGCCGGGCACCGTTTCCGGGCGACAATCGCAGCTTCGCGCGCGCGTTGTGCATGGGCGCGCCCGAACTGCCCCCCAGAGATCCCCCAAGAGGCCTCCATGATCGTTTTGAAAGCTCCCCAGGATCAGGTGCTCGGCGCGCTGCAAGCAGTGGCTGGCATCGTCGAGCGGCGCCACACGCTGCCCATCCTGGCCAATGTGCTGATCCGCAAGACCGGCAACCAGGTGGAGCTCACGACCAGCGACCTCGAGATCCAGGTGCGCACCACCGTCCAGTTCGACGGCGACGCCGGCAACCTGCAAACCACGGTCGGCGCCCGCAAGCTGATCGACATCCTGCGCTCCATGCCGGCCGACCAGGTCGTCAGCCTGACCAGCAACGCCAACAAGATGACCCTGCAGGGCGGCAAGAGTCGCTTCACGCTGCAGACCCTGCCGGCCGACGATTTCCCCCTCGTGCAGGAAGCCGCCGACTTCGGCCCCGCCTTCAGCGTGCCGCAAAAGGCGCTCAAAGGCCTGATCAACCAGGTGCACTTCGCCATGGCGGTGCACGACATCCGCTACTACCTCAACGGCATCCTGTTCGTTGCCGAAGGCAAGAACCTGACGCTGGTGGCTACCGACGGCCACCGCCTGGCGCTGGCCCAGGTCGAGCTGGACACCGACATCCCCAAGCAGGAAGTCATCCTGCCGCGCAAGACCGTGCTGGAGCTGCAGCGCCTCTTGAAGGACGGCAAGGACGACGCCGCTGCCATCGAGATGCGCTTTGCCGGTAACCAGGCCAAGTTCTCTTTTAGCGGCATGGAGTTCGTCACCAAGCTGGTCGAGGGCAAGTTCCCCGACTACAACCGCGTCATCCCCAAGAGCCACAAGTTCCGCCTGACGCTGGGCCGTGCGCCGCTGCTGTCCAGCCTGCAGCGCGCCGCCATCCTGACCAGCGAGAAGTTCAAGGCCGTGCGCCTGACCTTCGAGCCGGGCCTGCTGTCCATCGCGTCCAGCAACGCCGAGCAGGAAGAGGCCAAGGAAGAGATCGAGATCGACTACGCCGGCGACAAGATCGAGACCGGCTTCAACGTCACCTACCTGATGGATGCCCTGGCCAACATGAGCCAGGACATGGTCTGCATCGACCTCAACGACAGCGCCAGCAGCGCGCTGCTGACCATCCCCGACACCACCGGCTTCAAGTACGTCGTGATGCCGATGCGAATCTGAGCCAGCACCTGGCTTGGACACAGCGGGCTTCGGCCCGCTTCAGTGCTTTTAAAGGGCGATGAATTTGTCGCCCGCGAGTGAGAGAGAGTTCCCGATGAGTGATGTTTCCAGCAGTGCCGAACACCCCGATGGCCTGAACGCCAACCAGCAGGCGGCCGCCGCGGCCGAGGCCAAGTCGGGCGCGGTGTACGACGCCAGCTCCATCCAGATCCTGGAAGGCCTGGAAGCCGTGCGCAAGCGCCCCGGCATGTACATCGGCGACACCTCCGACGGCACCGGCCTGCACCACCTCGTCTTCGAAGTGGTGGACAACTCCATCGACGAGGCCCTGGCCGGCCACTGCGACGACATCGTCGTCACTATCCACACCGACAACTCCATCTCCGTCATCGACAACGGCCGCGGCATCCCCACCGGCGTCAAGATGGACGACAAGCACGAGCCCAAGCGCTCGGCCGCCGAGATCGCGCTGACCGAGCTGCACGCCGGCGGCAAGTTCAACCAGAACAGCTACAAGGTGTCGGGCGGCCTGCACGGCGTGGGCGTGTCCTGCGTCAACGGCCTGTCCAAGTTCCTGCGCCTGACCGTGCGCCAGGGCGGCAAGACTCACTTCATGGAGTTCGCCCAGGGCATTCCGCAGGACCGCGAGATCGTCATGGTCAACGGCGTGGAAACCAGCCCGATGAAGGTCATCGGCGAGACCGACAAGCGCGGCACGGAAGTCCACTTCCTGCCCGACACCGAGATCTTCAAAGAGAACAACGACTACCACTACGACATCCTCGCCAAGCGCCTGCGCGAGCTGTCCTTCCTGAACAACGGCGTCAAGATCCGTCTGGTCGACGAGCGCAACAACAAGGAAGACAACTTCGCCTATGCCGGCGGCGTGAAGGGCTTTGTCGAGTTCATCAACAAGGGCAAGACGACCCTGCACCCGAACATCTTCCACGCCATCGGCGACAAGATGAGCGACCAGCAGACCAACATCGGCGTCGAAGTGGCGATGCAGTGGAACGACGGCTTCAACGAGAACGTCCTCTGCTTCACCAACAACATCCCGCAGCGCGACGGCGGTACCCACCTGACCGGCCTGCGCGCCGCGATGACGCGGGTCATCAACAAGTACATCGAGGACAACGAGCTAGCCAAGAAGGCCAAGGTCGAAGTCGCCGGTGACGACATGCGCGAAGGCCTCGCGTGCGTCGTTTCGGTCAAGGTGCCCGAGCCCAAGTTCAGCTCGCAGACTAAGGACAAGCTGGTCAGCTCCGAAGTGCGCGGCCCGGTGGAAGACATCGTCTCGCGCCTGCTGACCGACTACCTGCTCGAGAACCCCACCGACGCCAAGATCATCTGCGGCAAGATCCTCGACGCCGCCAGGGCCCGAGAAGCCGCTCGGAAAGCTCGCGAGATGACACGCCGCAAGGGCGTGCTCGACGGCCTGGGCCTGCCCGGCAAGCTGGCCGACTGCCAGGAAAAAGACCCGGCGTTGTGCGAGATCTACATCGTCGAGGGCGACTCCGCCGGCGGCTCCGCCAAGCAGGGCCGCGACCGGAAGTTCCAGGCCATCCTGCCGCTGCGCGGCAAGATCCTGAACGTCGAGAAAGCCCGCTACGAGAAGCTGCTGACCAGCAATGAAATCCTGACGCTGATCACGGCGCTGGGCACCGGCATCGGCCGCGGCGCCGGCGGCGACGACTTCAACCCCGACAAGCTCCGCTACCACCGCATCATCATCATGACCGACGCGGACGTGGACGGCGCCCACATCCGCACGCTGCTGCTGACCTTCTTCTACCGCCAGATGCCCGAGCTCTGCGAGCGAGGCCACATCTACATCGCCCAGCCGCCGCTTTACAAGGTCAAGGTCGGCAAGCACGAGCAGTACTTGAAGGACGCGCCCGAGCTCGACAGCTTCCTGCTCAAGGTCGCGCTGCAGGACGCGAGCCTGGATACCGGCGCAGGCGACACCCTCAAGGGCGACACCCTCGACACCCTGGCCCGCAAGTACGTGGCGGCCCAGTCCGTCATCGGCCGCCTGTCCAACTGGATGGACATCGAAGCCCTGCACGTGCTGGCCAACGGCCTGGCGCTGGACCTCGACACCCCCGAAGCCGCCGAGGCCAGCGCGGCCAGCCTCAAGGGCCTGCTGCACGACGCGCTGGTGACGGTGGAGACCGACCCGCGCACCGACAAGCTGTTCCTGAAGATCGCCCGCACCCACCACGGCAACGTGCGCGCCAGCGTCATCTCCGCCGACTTCGTGCACGGCGCCGACTACGCCGTGCTGGCCGATGCTGGCCTCAGTTTCCAGGGCCTCATCAAGCCCGGCGCCATCGTGCGCAAGGGCGAGGGCGAGAAGGCCAAGGAAAGCAAGGTCGAAGACTTCCGCGCTGCCATGGCCTGGCTGATGCAGCAAGCCGAAGGGGCAGTCGGCCGCCAGCGCTACAAGGGCCTGGGCGAGATGAACCCAGAGCAGCTCTGGGAAACGACGATGGACCCCAACGTGCGCCGCCTGCTGCGGGTGCAGATCGACGACGCCATCGAGGCGGACAAGGTCTTCACGATGCTGATGGGCGACGAGGTGGAGCCGCGGAGGGATTTCATTGAGACGAATGCGTTGCGGGCGGGGAATATCGACGTCTGAGGTTGACCCGGCCCCGCGCGGCAGTTTGAATCCGCTCATGCAAGTACCGGCCCTTGTCACCGAGCGGAGCGAAGCCATCGCAGAGCTTTGCAAGCAAGCCCGCGCGCGCAGGCTGGATTTGTTCGGGTCCGCCGTCCGGGAGGACTTCGATGCCGGGTCCAGCGATCTCGACTTCCTCGTCGTATTCGAAGACCTGCCGCCCGTGCGTTATGCCGAGGCGTTCTTTGAGCTGAAGCGCGGCCTGGAACGGTTGTTCGCCCGGCCGGTCGACTTGGTCGTGGAGCGTGCGATTCGCAACCCGTACTTCAAGCAACGGGTGAGCGCAGAGCGACAGCCGGTCTATGGCGCCTGACCTGCGCAAGTACATTTGGGATGCCAAGGAAGCCGCCGCGCGTACGCTGCGATTCACTGCCGGCAAATCCCTTGGCGACTACCTGGGAGACGAGTTGCTGCGCTCCGCCGTCGAGCGCCGTTACCGTGACGAGTCCGATTCGTCGGTGCGTCACTTCGCCAACTTCTATGGTGGTGCGTTGGTCGAAGCCGTGTGTAGGAGGCCTCCACCGGGTTGGCTACTACCTCAGACCCCACATGATTCCCTGGTTCTGCCTGGAGCAGTATGGGACGGCCACTGGGGGTAGCAGGTCCCGGCCTCGCGGCCAGAGACGCTTTGAAGGAATCCGTGCCCCTGCGGGCACGTCGGCAACTGGCTAATGACCTGCTTCTTCGGGCTGGATCTTTGTGGGGATCCTGTGGGGATTCAAAGTTAGAGCGCTTTTGTCAAAGTTGTTGCACCAGCTTTTGCAGAGTTGGTGTCGCCGGCCGTTGCGCTTGCCTAGTGTTGGCACGACCGTACTCTGCTAGCTGCAATAGATCTGCAAGGGGATCAGATAGGTCTCGTGAAGGAACTTCTCGGTGACGCCCAGCACCGCGAGCTGATGCTCAGCCGCCTGGACCTTGGACAGACCGGGTTGCACGATGAAAACGCGAATCGCGATCCTGCAGGTGCGACTTAGGTCTCTGATCTGGATCAGTCGTTCCCTGGTGCCCACCTCGAGGCGAGTAGCCCTGCCGCTCTCGATACGCAGCGCTTCGCGCTTTAGCAAGTGCGCGAAAAGATCCGTTCGACGGTCCTTGTTGTGCATCCAAAGCACACTTCGCTGCGCCTGACCGCAGACTTCGTACATGTCACCGATTCGCCCACCTGGCTCCGGCGCGCTTGAATACTTGCAGTGGTAAAGGTCGACCGTGATCAGCTTCGGCAGGGTCAGGCTGTCAAGGCTGATCCCGACAATGTCGGCCGCCTCACCCTTGCCATCGTCGTCGAAAAGGATCTCGTGGCGCGCTTCCGCCTTGACGTGTTCGATCATCCGGAACTGCACAGATTCGGCCCGACGCTCTTCACGTTGAGACTCCTGCGTGAGGTCGATGTCGGTCCAATCCAAGGTGACAAGCCGGTCGCGCGAGTACAGGGCGGTATCTGTGCGCAATTGGATAAGCACGTTGCCGTCGAGCCTGGACCCATCCGCAAACCAGATCGTCGGCGGGTACTCCGTCAAGAAGTCGCACAAGTCGTACTCGGCGCCGCGTTTTATGGTGGCCCGGCCGTCACTTTCGTAGACGAATGCAAAGTCCGCGCTCTTGCCGCGCCCGACGAAGTTGAGGCGGACCTGCGCTTCCCGCTGATCACAGCTGACCCTCAGTACGATGGGGCCGCTGTCGGTGTAGTCACGGGGCTCAATGCTGACGTAGGTCAGGTGCTGGTTGATCGTGGTTCCAAACGAGATCGTTGTCGCCGACTCCACGAGATCGAGAATTTCGAGTGGCCAGTCCACGCCGACTGGAACCGCCATGGGCCGGCTGTCGATCAGCGTCGGAATGAGCGTGCCACGCAGCACCTGCTCTGGGTCAATGTTCGGGTCGTCGATCTTGGACCCGATGTTCTTGCACCAGGTGGCGAACTGATCGACGCGTAGTCGCAGGCTAGACCACACCCGTCCCCGCTTGCCTGCACCGACAGAAGCCGGTCCACCTTTCTCGAAACCGACCCCGGCCAACACAGCCTTGGTGGTGGTCGCCAGCGTGGCTTCTGCCAGCAGCGCCCCACATCGGGGCCCATCCGGCCGGTGTAGCGAATCTGGCGACCCAATTGCTCGTCCAACCCGACGTTGGTGAGCATCAGCCGGTTGATGCCAGAGAAAACCCGGAAGACATCCGGCGCCTTGATGAGTTCGACGGTGTCGCCGCACAGCGCCTTGGCGAGATCCGAGTAGTTGCCATTGTTCGCCGAACCGTGGATGTAAAGCAGCGATTTGTCCTTGTCCCAGATCGCAATGCAGAGTTCCCAAGCAATGCCATCCACCGTGGCGATGTCCGTCCATGGAACACCTTGTCGGCGAGCAGCGATGACGACCAGCATCCGCTCCGTTTCGTTGAGGATCGGGTGCACTTGCTCGGCGTCGCTGCCGCCCTTGAAAGCGGCCTTGTACTTGTCGGGCGTCCAATTCCCGCACTGAGTGCGATAGACCACCATACTCGCGGCCGGCTGAATCTCGGTCAGCGGGATGTCATCCAGCTGACCCACGAATCCTCCGATGAAACGCTGCGCCTCCAGTTCCTGCCCAATTGCGCCTTCACTGAGGTGGGGAAGCAGCAGGTTCCAGTCCGGGTCCTGCGCGTACAGAGCACGCAGTTCCTCTTTGAGATTGACGTCCGCCGTGTTCGCGATGAAGACGGGCTCGCCGAGGTCCTCCCGCGCTCGTGTGAAGCGACCGGCGAGCTGAAGCGTGACCGCCAAGCTCTTCCTCAGATCATGGAACGCCGCGATCTTGAGCTCGGGCATGTCGAAGCCTTCGCCCAGCATGTCGACACAGATGACGATCCGCGACTCACCGCTCTCAAGCTTTTTGCGGGCAGCATCGATCTCGGTTTCTTTGAGGCCACTGTGGATGGCGACCGGGTTGAATTGCCCCAGGGCCTCATAGATCGCATGAACTTCGGCCGCCCGCAGCTGGGTTGATACGCGCGCCATGGCGACGTGCAAGCCGGTGGTGTCGGCGTGCAACTCCTCAATCACCTTTGCCGCGATGTCCCGATCGGCACGAGCGCTGTTGAAGGCATAGACCGAACTGAACCGGATGGGCTTGAAGTAGCCCTCGCTCTGCGCTTGGCGCATCGGATACACGTAGATGATCTTGCCGTCCAGGGGCTGGCCATCCTCACGAAAAGGAGTGGCAGTGAACTGCAGGATCAGGCTTTGGCCTTTGAAGTGGGACTTGAATCGCTTCCACGTTGCCGCCTCTGCGTGGTGGGCCTCGTCAATGAACAGGTGCGAGCACAGCTCCGCCATGCGCGCCTGGACCTCTGGCGAGCATCTGCCAGCCAATGCGCTGGTTGTGACGACGACATTGCACTGCCGAAAGAACTCTTCGACCTCCTCCGGATTCACCGGCTTCTTGGTCAGCATCCCCACGACGGGACGCACGACGCTTGGCTGTAGCAGGCTTGCGCTCGGGTCCTTCAAGATGCCCATCGTGAAGAACTTCTGGGCTATCTGGGTCCGCAGTGCGTCGGTCGGCACGAGCACCAGCACGCGTGTACAACTGGCGGATACCAAGGTGGCCAGCATCGTTTCAGTCTTGCCAGTGCCTGTTGGCATGACGACGGTGGCAACCTCCTTGCTCGTCGACCAATGCGCATGAATGGCATGGAGAGCGCCCAACTGAGGACGCCGCAGACCGATCCGACCATCACCAGCCTCGTCTTCGCCCACGTACCGGAAACCGTTCAACCAGGTCTCGCGAGCTCTCACGGCGCCCGCATCGGGACCTCCGACTGCAGGATGGGCCAGCCACTTGGATGCCCGGAGGTCGATATGTTCGGCCGCGCCATCAGGAATAGGCCCAACCAGGACGCTACCGTCCGTAGGCACCTGATCGTCCTTGGGCGCCTTGGGGAAGGCGTAGAGGACCTCGCCGTCGGCCGGCGCGAGCCTCTGGCCGGTTGCTGACGGCAGGACAAATCGCGTCCACTCACCCTCGACCAACCGTTCCGCAACCATCAACTGGCCAATGAAGCCAGTTCGATGTTTGACATCGACGCCCTTCACGGGCGGCACGTTCAATCGCATCTTGTTCCCTCCCCAGGGACTCGGCCGCAGGCGCATCCGCGGCGCTTTTGGATCCATTCGATGGTAGCCGCGCCCAGCGCGCCTCCAGCCTGCTCTCTCCTCCGCAACCCGCCCTCCGTCATCACAAGAATGGAGATAGTTTCGCAAAATTGAGAATTCGTATACATTCGAAGGTAAGAAGGCGATGTACCCGCAGTACCTTGGCCGTTGCAACCAGAGGAGTCCCGATGAAGCTCACCCCCTTCGGCGAAGCAGTTCGCCACCTACGAATGCGATATGACGCATCGCTCAAAGCGATGGCAGAAGCAATGGAGATCAGCTCGTCGTATCTGAGCGGGATCGAATACGGTGACCGCCGCCTGTCTCAGAGGCACATCGACGGCGCGCTCGCCTTCTTCGACGGCGTCGCTACCGCTGACGAGCTGCACAAGCTGAGGGATGCCGCTGAGCAGTCCAAGGAGATGGTCAACATGAGTTCGCTGTCGCCTGATGCGCGGGGGCTTGTTGCGGCGTTTGCTAGACGGCTGCAAGAAGGCGCCGCTCCCACGCCGGAAATCGTGAGCTGGCTCGCTAAGAAAGGGGTCAAGAAATGACGACGATGGGAACCGCAGAAGGTGGCGCGCGCACTCCTTCCGGGATGAAGGTCGCGCCGATGAGCTACGAAAAGCTGGAGATCGTGGCCAATGATTTGCGCCCCCTGCTACCCAAGCTCTCCCAGGCCGGACGGTCGCCGTCTGCGATTGACTGTCTCCGAGTGCTGGAGCACATCCTTCCGAAGGCCGGCTACAACTACATGATCGTGGAAGCCGCCGAGCTTCAAGATTGCGCCGCTTTCACGATTCCCGAGGAACACATCGTGGTTCTGCGCGAGGACGTTTACGAAGGCCTGTTCAGCGATGGCGTTTTCTCGCGGAGCACGGTGGTTCATGAGCTGTCCCACATAGTGCTGAAGCACGCTGTGACGCTCCACCGCGGCGCCGTCCTGGGCCTGCATCAATTCTGCGAAGACTCCGAATGGCAGGCCAAAGCACTGACTGCGGCGGTCATGATGCCCGTGGACGTCTGCAGGGAAGCTCGATCAGCACATGAGCTTGCCCAGTTGTGCGGCACAAGCGCGCAGGCCGCTGGCTATCGCCTTGAGAACCTAGTCAAACGGGGCCTGATCCAGGCCAAGGTCGAAAGGGGACTTTTCGATGACCTGATCTAAAAGAGAGCCCGCGAAACGGTTGCAACGTTTGCGGGCTATCCGGGTGAGGTGAATCAGGGTCTACCTCATCCACCTGGGATCACCCAACGTCTTGGGGAAGACTTTGGAAGTGTATTCGTGCACTGGTCCCGGGCACAAGTCAAAACTCTGCGGCCTTCTTCACAGGAGGTAAGCATGCCTTACGCACGAGTGAAGAGCGTCTTCGTGACGGCCTACCACCGCTTCCGCTTCGGAAAGCGGGAATCGGTATGCCAACACTGGCGCTCACATCCGGGCCAGTTGACGCTGTTCTAGCAGCGCCGCTGGTTCTCAAGCAGCGTGGTCGCTCATGGCGACCACGCCCTGCGGCACGACCGCGCTTTGACACTTCCACATCATGTCTCTCATTTCCGCCAACGAACTTCTCTTCAAAGACTACAGCTGGACCAGCTACCGCGGCGACGACCCGCGGCTCACTGGCGCACCGGACTCGACCCTCCTGAACCGTCACGAGGGGTACGAGATGCTGTACTTCATCAACAGGTTTTGCGAGCGCCACAGTTGGACACCGCCGCCGGCGACGAAGGCTACCGCCCTGAAGGCGGAGCGATTGATCCGCCAACATCTCCCCGGTTCGGTCCGGTCACGGGCCAACATTGACCAGTGGCTGATTGAGAACTGGCGCCAGTACCAATAGGCAGAAGTCCGCTGCAATGCCGACGACCGGCCTAGACCGCGCCGATCGTCGGCACCTTCTACAGCTCAGCGGTCCAGAAAGGTGAGGTCCAAAATGTTCCTTCAGCCAATGCCAAAAACCCGTTTTGTTGGGCGAATCTCGCGACCAAAACTCACAGGCACCGGACAGCATGCAGGCGTACTGCTTCCTGATGGCACCGTCGCGCATAAGACCCCAGACGGGGCGGCAATCGTCAGCTTCGAAGAGTTTTCTGCCGGAAGACCAGTGAAGGCTGAGAAGGCGGCAGCGCCCGAATCACATCGTCAGCTTCTTCTACGGGCTCACGCGTCCATTGGTCGAGTCCCTCCATATCACCTTGGGCAGCGCAACTGCGAGCACTACGCCACATGGCTGATGGGCGAAGCGCCGCGGAGCGAGCAGGTCGACGGCCTGGCCACGCTAGGACTGCTTGGCGTTGTGTTGCTGGCGTGCTCCTCTTAGGCAAGCTGATACGCCGAGGGCACGTTGTCTGACGAGGCATCGCGGATGCACGGCAGAGGGGCTTGCAGAACCTTAGCCGCAGCCCTATCATCCGTCCATAAACTTTATTGATCAACAAACTAGACGCATCGTGAGCGACGCCGAATCCAAGTCCGTTCCAAGCCGCTGGGGCCCCGAGCGACGTCGAGAGTTCATCGATTTCCGCCTCCAGTGGGAGGGGCGCATTAATCGCGCGGAAATTGTCGACTTCTTCGGCATTTCCACGCAGCAGGCCTCGGCCGATCTGGCGAACTATGCAGAACTTGCTCCCGACAATTTGGAATACGACAAGAGCGCCAAGGTCTACCGAGCAACGTCGAACTTCAAGCCGGCGTTCCCGGTCAGCGATGCACGCCACTACCTCGGCCAGCTCGCCGATCTGCATCAAGGTACTGCTTCCCCAGCTAACACCTTTATCGGATGGGCGCCGCCCTGCGACGTGATTCACTACCCGGCGCGGCCTGTTCAGACGGGAACGCTGCTGCGCATGTTGGGCGCGATCCGCTACGGTGAAGAACTGCAGGTGACGTATCAGTCCATGCGACGCGCATCACCGTCGTCTTTGTGGATAGCTCCGCATGCCTTCGGAAGTGATGGTTTGCGTTGGCACGTCCGCGCGTGGAGCCAAGAGCACCAGGAATTCCGAGATTTCGTGCTTTCGCGGATCCATGCCATCAAGGGCGGCCGCAAGCGTGAGATCGATCCTGCAGCAGACGTGCTGTGGCAGAGCTACGTGGACATGATCGTCGTGCCGCGCACTGGTCTGACAGACGACCAACGCAAGGCTATCGAGATCGACTACGGCATGAAGCGTGGCCGGCTCGTCATCAACTGCAGGAAGGCACTGGTTTGGTACGCCTTGCGGCAGTTGCAGTTGGACCGCAGCGACGAAACGCCATTGCTCGAGCAACCGCTGGAGCTGGCCAACCAAGATGAACTTGGTGCCCTGATCGCTGCAGCCAAGAAACAGCCCATCGCGGCTGAGGCAAGTCAACCCAATGTTTAGGAGAGAGCCATGAGTGATATGAAACCTGTTCTCCACCACTTCTACGTGGACAACAAAGAGTACTCGACCGACAAGAATTTCCTGACGGGCCTCGAGATCAAAAACATTGCGGGCGTGCCCGGCAACTACCAGCTGTTCCTCGAGGAAGAAGGAGACAAGCCAGACCGCGCCATCTCCGACGGCGACACAGTGCCGATCGGCCGCAAGGAGCACTTCTTCGCCGTGCCGCCCGCAACCTTCGGCTGAGGTTCGACATGATCGAAGAACAATTCAACCGGCTCAGGGAACGAATCGCCGCCAAGAACCCCAACTCGGTCGTCACAAAGACCGACATGGGCAACGGCGGCTTCCTTATCACCGTGACTGAGGTCAACCTCGGTCAGGGCTGGAATCGTCCCACCGCGACCGTCTTGTTCGTCGCTCCGCCCGGCTACCCGAGCGCCGCGCCAGACTGCTTCTGGGTCCAGCCGGGCGGTCTGCGGCTGGAAGGTGGTGGAACACCGAACGCGTCGAATGACGGAAATCCGATTCCGGGCGATCCGCAGCTGGGTCGCCACACAACGTGGTTCTCCTGGCACGTCCAGGCCTGGAACCCCAATTCGGACACGCTGCTGGGCTACTACCAGCGCATCCTGGACCGACTGCTGCCTGCGCGATGAGAACCGAGCTCAGCATCGCTCAAGCCGATGTCGAAACGCTGCGCCAGCAGTTACTGGGCGTCGACTTCGAGCGCTGCGCCGTGCTGTTGGCAGCAAAGAGCACCCGCAGTGATGGCCGGACTCGCATGCTGGTGCGTGAGGTGATCTTTCCGGATCCGAAGGAGTACACCAGCCAGAGCGCGCTTGACGCCGAGCTTAGCCCGCTCTTCGTGGCCCAGGTGGCGAAGCGCGCGGCCAAGGACAAGCTCGCGCTGGTCTTTGTGCACACCCACCTTGACGACGGCGTGCCCGACTTTTCGCGCGTCGACGACCGCGGCGAGCAGCCGCTACGGACGTTTCTCGAAAACCGCGGCATCGATGGGCCTCACGCCGCGCTGGTCATCAGCGAAGGTGGTATGCGCGCCCGCCTGCTGGGTGCGCAAGAAGAACTTCGCGTCGTCTCGGTCGGTTCCAAGCGTCGCATCGAGTTCGACCCCGACCTCGACGACTCGGCTACATCGGCGACGTTTGACCGTCAGGTCCGTGCCTTCGGTGTGGCTGGCCAGAAGCAGCTGGAAAAACTGACCGTCGCGATTGTGGGGCTTGGCGGCACGGGCTCGATCATGGCGCAGCAGTTGGTCCATCTCGGCATCCGAAACTTCATCTTGATCGACCACGACAGCATCGAGGAAACAAATCTGAACCGCGTGGTTGGGTCTGCTCGGTCAGACCTGGGCGCCAATAAGGCCGAGGTCGCTGCGCGATACGTCAACGGATTCAGCAGCCAGGTCCGTGCCGACGTAGTTGCCGGCGACGTGTCCCGCGACTCTGTGGCTCGCCGCCTTGTCGAGGCTGACGTGATCATGTGCTGCACCGACTCGCATGGGAGCCGCTCTGTCATCCAGCAGGTGAGCTATCAGTATTTGATCCCGTGCATCGACATGGGCTCCACCATCATCCAGGAAAAGGGCGAGGTAACGGGCATCTTCGGGCGCGTGCAACTTCTCGCGCCTGGCCTGCCGTGCCTGTGGTGTAGCGGCCTGCTCGATGCCGCGGAAGTTCGCCGCGACATGATGAATGAAGCCGAGCGTAGGCTTGACCCGTACATCGTAGGCAGCCGTGAGCCAGCACCCTCTGTCATTTCGCTGAACGGCACAGTCGTCTCGCTCGCCGTCACGATGCTCCTGGGTCTCACTGTCGGCGCACCGATCGACGCCACGCGGCTCATGTACAACGCACGCATCCCCGCGCTCCGCGCCGTACATGGCGAGCCGAAGGTCGACTGCTTCATCTGCTCCAGGAAGGGTGCCTTGGCCTGGGGCGATCACCGCCGCTTGTTCACAAGACTGGACTGATATGGCCATTCCACTGTTCGGGAAAGTGATCGATCGAAAGCGGGTCGGCTTCGTCGGTGAAATGCCGGTCGACGCCGTCAAAGCCCTCAAAGAACGTGGGTACGAGTCTTATGCCTTGATAGCCGAGGAGCTGCATGCCGATGGCGTTCTAGACACGACCGGATCCATCGTGCTCACCCAATCGGCCACGGACCTGCAGGGGATCCGCAAATTACTGCTGAGGTTTGCCGACGCGTTGATCCATGACTGCCGGATCTACGTCAGGCACGCCGATGACCCGGTCGCCGATGGCAAGACTGCGCTGCTGCATATTCTTGGCACGCTTGGGCTGCCTGCCTCGGGTTTTCGGGAAGATGAGCGAATCCATCTGCTTGAACCGCCAGGAGATGAAAGCGTCCCTGTTTATGCGCCGTTTGTGCACATTGTGGAGGTGCCCGGCGACGGCGTCGCACTGGCGAACACTATCACCGCCAACCCGCCAGGCCATCCGCCCAACAAGCACCTCAAGATCGAGGTCATCGATGAGGACGGGAAAGCTGAGACGCTAAGTTCTGAGCGAGAGCTGCTCGTGCAACGAGCGTTCTGGAACTGCAAGCTCGTTCGGCTGTTCGCGAAAACCGATGGGTTATCCCCCGCAGCCGCGTACGAAGGCTTCGCATACCACGGCGAGAACATCGTTGCGGGGGAATGGCCGTACCGTGTCATGGTGAAGATCGGACCTCGTCGTGATGTGGCGCGGGAGTACTACAAGTACCGGAACATCTTTCTTGAGAACGTTCCTTTCCACCTCGGGCCGCGGCTCAGGGTTGACCGGTGTGTTCTCGGACGGTCGTGCGGCGTCATCGTCAGCGACTTTGTTGCGAACGCGCAGACAATTCGCGACGTAGCGCGCAAAGGCCGAGGCGTCGCAGCCATCGCAAGCTTGTTCAACGTCACCCTGGTGGCATGGCGCAGAGCCGCAAAGCCCAATCGAGACTTGAAGCTCAATGAGTTTCTCGCGGACACGGTGCTGGCAGAGAGAACTATCCCAGCGCACCGGCAAGCACGGATGGCAAATTTTGGTAGCAAGCTGCCGCTAAGCCACCTTGTGCAGGCGATTCGAGAGGCCGACATCGGTGACGAAGTGCTAACTGGCACGGTGCACGGCGACCTGCATGCGACGAACGTACTCGTGCGTATGCACGACGCTGTCATCATTGACCTCGAACGAATCGAGCAAGGTTGGCCGCTGCTGTTCGATACGGCCTCGCTCGAGGCCGGACTCTTTATCGATGGTTTCATCAAAGACAAGAGATCGCCGAAAGCAATTCTGACGTCCGTCACACGGTTGTTCGAGGCCCAAGCGTTTGATCACGACGATCACCACTGCGATCCAACCGACCCGTCAGCATGGTTCTTTGAGTGCGCCCGCCAAATCCGTATGCAGGCGATTCAGATGGAGCGGTCGCAGTATCAGTACGCCTGGGTTCTGGCTGCACTCTTCATCAAGAAGGCGTGCCAAGAGAAGAACTTCGCGGAAGGCAAAAGGGTTGCCTTCCGCGCGGCACCGCGGAACGAAAGGGTCGGTCGTGAAGCGATCCGCCAGCTTGCGTATGTGATCGGCGAGAAGATCGTGTCCAGTTTGACAGCGTCGAAGGAGACTCTCCGGTGAGGCGAAGCAAGATTTCTCTGAAAGCGGAAGTGTCCTCGCGCGGCGGCGTCAGCGATTTGCTGAAGGAGCCTGGCGATGCAGTGCTGATACAGCGCGGGGTTCCCCGTTGGCTGATGCTTAAGTGCCCGTGCGGTTGCGGCGAGGAAATTCCAGTGAACCTCGACGCGCGGGCCGGCAAGGCTTGGCGTCTCTACCGCAGCAAGACCGGCCTGACCTTGTTCCCGTCCGTCTGGCGAGACACCGGCTGCGAAGCCCATTTCATCATCTGGCGCGACCAGATCGTGACCTTCGGTGGCGGCCAGGCATCGAACAACTCGCCAGCGCTAACACTCGACGTTAGCGATCTAGCCAGGAGGACCCTAGCCGCTTGGCCAGGGGGTGACTTCATCTCGTACGTTGATGTCGCCGACCAGCTTGGAGAGATTCCCTGGGACGTACAGGAGGCCTGCTACCGCCTGGTTGAAAAGGGTCTGATGGTGGCAGGTAAGGGAAGCAACCGCGGCTCGTTCCGCAAGGTCTAGTCGCTATCAAGGAGCAGCAAATGAACATCAAATCGATCGTCAACTACATGTGCGCGGCCATCCTTGCACTTTTGAGTGCGGCAGCCACGGCAAGCCCGCTGTACAAGTTTGAGCTCAGTGGTTCTTACACGGCGACATGGGAAATGACGATGACCGTCGCGCCAAACGATTCGTTCGCCAGCCAGCAGTTCACGATTTGGAACGTCGTTGGCGCCTTCGAGAACGCCAGCACGTCGAAGGTGGACCTCACGTTCTTCAATAGTGCTGAAGGTGGCGGCCTCAACATCTACGACTTTGCGGCGAATGTGAATCTACTGTCGACCGACGGACCACAGCTCTACACCGGTACCGAAGGCTCCCCCGTCTTCACGACGGGCACATTCGCACTCACGCAGTTCCAGGGCATTGGGCAGTACGCACTGGTAGTGTCAGAAGTCGCATCTGTACCCGAACCGGCAAGCCTATCGCTGATGCTGTGCGGTTTGCTGGGGGCAGCAGGCGCGTCCTGCAGGAAGCGGCGCGACCCGATGGCCTAATTTGCGAGCCTTGACCCGAAGCGATGGACTTGGTGGCAAAGCTGTTCACCATAACCAGTGCGCAAGAAGGAAACCAGAACTTGCAACAGCTGACGCTCAATGGCGAGCGCGGGAGAGGTCCGTGGGTGTGCCAGGATTGCCTGGCGGACTCGATCCTGAGGCAACTCTTCGCCGATCCGATGGAAGCCCATCAGTGCGACGTTTGCGGTTCCGAGAAAACGAACGTGCTGACCGTGGAGCGCATTGCCAGCTTTATCCGAAAAGGCCTGGAGGACCACTTCGAGCTCGACGAAGGTCTGTACCCGGGCTACGAGCTTTCGCTGCAGGCGGTGGTCCAGCAAGCGATCGGTTGTGAATCGGGCAGCATCTGTCGAGCTATTGCCGACCAGTTGGAAGACGCGGATGCCGACGAGGACGATTTCTACTTCCCCGGACAGACCTACTTCCTGGCCGCCAGTCCTTTTGACGACGAAGCGCATGAGCGGTGGTATGTCACGGGCGAGTGGCACCAGCTCGCGATGGAGTTAGGCCACGACCGCCGCTTCTTCAATGAGCGGGCGCGGCAGTTCTTTGAATCGTTGATCAACGAAGCCTTGGAGGCGCGCGACGAACAGCGGCAAGATGCTCCGGCCGTTGTCACGGCACTCCCGGCCGGAACATCCTTCTACCGGGCCCGGCGCGCCGGTGGCCCCACGGAGGCCAAGAAGTTCGCGGCCAATCCCATTGAAGAGATGGGGGCGCCTCCCAAGGAAAGGGCTGCCAACAACCGCATGAGCGCTTCAGGCGTTCCGCTGTTGTATGTCTCCGCCGGCGCTGATACGGCCATTGCAGAAATCCGGCCCGCCATCGGTGACACGGTTGCAGTGGGACGCTTCGTATCGACCGCGCCACTCCAGTTCTTTGATTTCACGGCGCTCAGCCGTCGTCTGCAACATACGCGGCTGAGCTTCTTTGACCCGCGGCACTTGGAACGTGAACAGCATCGCAAGCTGTTGCAATACCTCCACGATGAGATCGCGCGTCCCGTCGGCGCAACCGATGTGGAGTACGTGATGACGCAGGCTCTGGCCGAACTCATCCGCTACGACAAGCCGGGCGCGTTTGACGGCATCTCGTTCCGCTCTGTCCAGCACGAGGGGGGCGTGAATTTCGTGTTGTTTGGCAAGCAGGACCACCTCCTGCGCGCGATGCGCAGTCCCGAATGGCGGCCGGAGTTTGACGTTGCAATCGACAGCTCGGACGTCACGTTTCGCAAGATCGAGGGCGTCGCCTACCGCCACACGGTCGCGCCTCGTACGGATTGACGAGGTCGAAGGAGTCGGAGAACAAAGTTTCGAACCCGTCAGCCAGTAGAGCCAAGGCCATCTGGCAAGCTATAAGTAGCGGCAATGTTTCGAACTCTTGACGCTCGGGACGGGTCGTCGCGGCGGATGTTGAAGGTCAATGTGTCGAACTGATGTTCCCGCACAAAACACTTAGCGCCCTGTCGAGCCGGTGGAGCAGCTACAAGAGGGTGTGTATAAAGTGTCGAAACCTACTGGAACCGGGCTGCTGCGGGCCGGAAATCTCGACCATGTAGGCCTTGCCTTTGGTGAGATAGACCTTGACGCCGAGGTCCTCAAAGACCACGGTCTTCGTGGCCGATTCCACTTTGACAACATGCGGCGTCCCGAGCCGAAGGACTTCCTCCTCAGTGGCGCCGCCTTCAATACCCGCAATTGCCTCCCAGCACTTCGCCGACGTGCAATAGACGCCGAGCGACTTCACCTGGCCGTTTGCGCCGAACGTCACGGTGAGCCTAGCTGGATCGCCGGAGGCTTCGTAGGACCATTCCAGATAGTCTTCAATTCGCTTGCCAGCGGGCATGCGATTCACGTCATCGGGTTCTGCATTGACCGAATAAACAAGCTGGAAACGCTGAGCCTCTGGAGAGTCGAGCGTTTTCGGGTCAATGACGTGGCTTGGTGTGCCCAGGCGATAGAGAACCTCATCACGTGCGTCAGCGAGCTTGACTCCTCGAAGTTCAGTCAAGCTGCCTCGGAATTGCGTGTACCGGCTATCAAGGTAGACAAAGGCGGCGATGAACAAGCTGACCAAGAGCAGGACGGCGAAGGGCTTGATTCTGAAAGATCGCAACACCGCTCAGTCCTTGGCCACATGTACGTGGATGATGGACTTCTCGCTCAGATCGAACTCACATACCGCCAGCTTGAAGCCCGTGTAGCCTCCATAGCTGTTCTTGCCGTTCACTTGCGCCGCATACCTGATGACCGAGCTGCCATCCATCTTGAAGGACGTGCCCTGACCCAGCCGCACAACATCCTTGATTTGAATGCTGTCGGGGTCTTTCCACAGCACGCCGCCCTTCAGCATCTGGATGCACTGCTGCTTGCGTTTCTCCAGTTCCTCGCCTTTCGGCGCTGGACCGACTGATGCCACGCCCACATTGACCGCTTGTGCCGCCTTGGCCGTCCCAGGGCAAGCGGTCTCCTGATAGGTCACGGTGCCATTTGCGTCAACGCACTTGTTCACCGCGTACGCGTTCATGGCGAGCACAAATGCCGCGGTGCCGACAGCTATTTTCTTCATAAGCCTCTCTCCCTGGTCGAGATGGTAGCCATCCGCGGCCCGGACTTTCCGCGAGCCCTGTTGGTCGACAAAGAGCGGCATGCCGGAGTTGATCGCTCCCGGAATGCAGGAACAAGGCGAAACGGAGCCCGCTATGGGCGCCTACCTACAAGCGGTGGTTGCAGGGCTATGCCCGCATGGCTGACACTGGCCGGTGGGGGGGCAGCGCGTGGCAAGTAGCAAGGGTCCGAAGAAGTTCACGCCGGATATCGAGGCGTTCATCGTCAGTTTCGCCGCGGACATCCGCGATGGCGCGGCCGCAATCTTTGCCGGGGCGGGGCTATCGGTCGAAAGCGGCTTCGTGAACTGGTCAGCGTTGCTGCGCGACATTGCCCACGAGCTTGGGCTCGACGTCGATCGCGAAACCAACCTGGTCGCGGTGGCGCAGTACCACCTCAATGAGCGTCGCAACCGCAGCCGGATCAACCAGAAGATCGTCGACGAGTTCAGCGCCGGCCACTCCATCAATGAAAGCCACGAGATCCTGGCGAGGCTGCCGATCGCGACGTACTGGACCACCAACTACGACGCGATGCTTGAGACCGCGCTCGCGGCAACCGGCAAGATTGTCGACGTCAAACATTCCGTGCCGCAGCTGAAGACCGTCAAGCGCGGGCGTTCGGTCATCCTCTACAAGATGCACGGTGACGCGTCGGACCCGGACAACGCGGTGCTGACGAAGGACGACTATGAAGGGTACTTTCGCGACCGGGAACCGTTCGTGGCGGCGCTGTCGGGCGACCTCGTCGCAAAAACGATGCTGTTCCTCGGCTTCAGCTTCACCGATCCGAACATCGACTATGTGCTGAGCCGCGTGCGAGTCGTGCTGCGCAGCGCCCCGAAGCAGCATTACTGCATCCTGAGGCGTGAGCAGCGCCGCACGGGCGAGAAGGTTGAGAACTTTCACTATCGTCAGCGCCAGCAGGACTATTTCGTGAAGGACCTGGCGCGTGTGGGCATTCACGCGCTGATGGTCGATGAGTATGGCGATGTGAAGCGCATCCTGCGGGCTGTCGAGGAGCGCTACCGCAACCGCAGCGTCTTCATCGCGGGCAGCGCCGCCGAATTTGATCCGTGGGACACGGACACGGCGAATCGCTTTCTCGAATCGCTTGCCAAGGCGCTCATCGGCAAGGGCATGGACATAGTCACCGGCTTCGGCCTCGGCGTCGGTCCTCCGATCATCGCAGGCGCCTACGGCGAGATCCTGCTTCACCCCGGCGCGCGCAGCTTGTCGCAGCTGCAGGCGCATCCGTTTCCGGCGGACACCGGCACCGCCCCTGCCCGGCTCGCGCTCTACCAGCAGCACCGCGAGCGGATGATCGGCGCGGCGGGCGTCATCGTCCTTGTCTTCGGCAACAAGCGGGACGGATCGGGTGCGCTGGTGCCGGCCGACGGCATGCGCGCCGAGCTGGAGATCGCGCGGGCGATGGGGCTGCACGTGATCGCTGCTGGCGCTACAGGCTGGGTGGCGAAGGAGATCGCGGCGGCGCTGTCGCCGCCGCCCGGCGCCACCGAGAGCTACAGGAAGGCCTTCCTGGCCGCCAACGACCCGAAGAGCAAGCCCGACCAGATCGTGCGGGCTATCGTGTCGATGATTGAGGAGTTCGCGAAATCAACTACTGCGGGCGGCCGTCCGCCTGCTAAGCGAGGGAAGTGACATGGCACGGAGAGTCTTCTTTAGTTTCCATTACGAGCGTGATGTGCGCCGCATCGTGCAGGTCCGTAATTCTTGGGTGGTCAGGCCCGGAGACGATGCGCAGCCCTTCTACGACAAGGCGGAGTTTGAGGAGGCGAAGAAACGCGCCGGCGGCATTGAGCAGTGGATCGAGGAGCAGTTGAAAGGCTGCTCCGTCACGGTGGTGCTCTTCGGGGCCGAGACCTACGAGCGCGACTGGGTCAAGCACGAGATCCTGCGCAGCTATCAACTCGGCAAGGGAATGCTTGCCATCGACCTCCAGGGCGTCAAGGACCCGCAGAAGGGAGTCGACGTACAGGGTCGCAATCCGCTTCTGCACTGGCAGGCCAACAATGTTCCGTTCACGCAGCTCTACAAGACCTATAGCTGGGTTCGCGACGACGGTTATCACAACATGCCGGCTTGGATTGAGGCTGCTGCCAAGACCGCAGGACGGTAGCGGTCGCCCTTGCCAACCGATTCGCGTCTGCTACACGGCAGAGCCGTGTTGAGCCGCCAGATCGAAACTTTGACATCTAGCGTAGTCTTGGAGCGAAGCTCAGTTTCGAACTGAAGGTCAATGCACTCTGCCCCTCCGGCCACGCCATCTGCAACGTGGCGTGCAGAGCCAGCTTATCGGGCATGACACTTTGACGATCAGCATGCTAGAGATAAGACTGCCGATAGGACTTTCTATCAAGCAGTCCCGTGGTCTTCTCCGCTCCTGGCGTTGAACTGGGCGACTGTGTCCTGCCATTCTTCCCAACCGCTGTCTTTGACTTCGACAGCGCAGAGAAATTCCAGCTCGAACCGCTTGGCCAGAGCCTCGCGCCTGAGCCGGGCTCGCTCTTCGACACGCTCGGCTTGAGCCTTGAACCGTCGAGGCATCTTCTCCAGCAGAGCCGCGAAGCCAACAGGTTTGTTGGGCTTCACAGCACCATCCTGCGAGGATCCATTTCGGTGCCTTCCCAAACTTCCTCGTCGGGTTTCGGGACAATGATGCGTCGGGCAGCCTCAGCTTCCCAAGCTCTAAGCTGGCTGACGGTGACGTGCATCAGGCCGGCGCTGGCCAGGCGGAATGGATCGGTAGAGGGCGGGGTTGTTTGGGCTGTCATGGCGGCTCCTGTTTCGATGACGCCAGTCTCCAAGTCAGCCGGCCGAGGGGGTATCGCCCTTTGGGGGCATCGAGGGGGGATGAGCCGATGCCTATCCCCCTCGCATCCCCCAAAAGGGGGAGGCTCCTCGCACAAATCCCCATTCAGGGCGATGGTCTGAACTTGGTGCGATCGAGACACTGACGACCGTCGAAAGCAGTCAACCCGGAGCCACCATGACAGCCATTGCCACCGTTGCCGCCCACCGCGCCATCCAGTTCCCTGGCCTCTTCACGCGCTCCGTCGACAAGATCCAACCGATCCAGCGCAATGTGCAGCGGACCTATGCCAACGAGGTCCGCGACAGCATCCTGCGCTGCACTCGCCAGATGGCCGGCGCGCACTCCCATAACCGGCGAGTGAAATTTCTTTCCGGCGTTGAGGTGCGCGAGATCAGCATGGCGGACTGGGTCAAGGCCAACGAGGAGTACCAGCCCGTCTGGTTCGGCTGAACTTCCGACGGCCGTAAACGCTCAGGAAACAGACAACGCCATGTCGCCAGAAGTCACCCGTCGTTGGAGTGGTTCGCGGACTCCGTGTTCTCGTCAGAGGCAGGGTCATCCTTGGCTCCAGGCGCAGGCAGGTTCGGTTTCTTTTCAGACCGCTGAGCGCCTCCTTGCTTGTTGTCGCTTTGGCCTGCGGCATCCGAGTCCACCGGATAGACCTGGCGTCTGCCAGGCTGAGGTTGAATCGGCTCATTTGCCATGCGGCCTCCAAAAGGCAAGTGGAAGCCCGGTTCGGCAATCGGCGCTCCTCCTGGCGCACGCAACCAGCTGGACAGCCTGTCCTAGAAGGGTACGTCCAGCAGTTCCACACCCAAGGCGTCAAGCAGCCGCTGTGAAAGGCCAGGGGCGCCGCAGTCGGAGACGTGCACGACAAGCCGACGCCACAACTCCCGAGGCCTGTAAGGCACGCCCAACGGTGGACTGCTGTAGAGGTAGCGCATCGGCTTGCCCGACTCGTCGACCATCACCGCCAGGTCAAAGTCGCCCCCACGGACCACACTGAGCGCGGCCTCGTTCACGTGCGTGTCGTCGTATTTCATCTGAACTCCGGTGCGCCCTGGCTGACCCAAGCGGGCTCGACGTTTGATTGCTGCTGCGATGCCCGCCTGATCTTCCCTATAGACGGTGGGAACCGCGCCTTGGCTCGGGCCTCCTGTTCATCGACAGGATCCCGAACGGGGTCGCACCACCACACCTGAGGAACAGGCTTGGGGCTCTTGGCGCAGAAGCCGTGGTCCTCGTAGCCCAACACCATGATTTGGCCGTCACGGATCTTGACCCGGGCCCGGTCGAGCTGGCGCCAACGCAGCTCAGGGCCGCCGCGGATGCCGAGCAGGGAGGCCGTCATGGGTCGGCGCTCGCCGTCCTCCGCCCAGCCGCGCATCACCGTCACCCACAGGCGTCCCCGCACAGGGTCGAGCGATTCAAGGTGTTGCTGTGGCAGCTTGCGCCCGTGCTGCCTCGTCTGAATTGCGTCCACCCACATGATGCCTGTTGCCCTCCTTCGGTTCGTGGCGGTTGAAGACTGTAGATATGTACAGTATTCTGACACCTCGCAACCGCTCTTGGAGCCGCTCATGGCAACCGACACATCCTGGCGCACGCTGTGGGAAATCAGAGAGCACAGCAAGCCGCTTCCGACGGCGTGGCACCGCTGCGGCTGGTGCATTCAATTCGAGTACGACGCTATCGACAACGAAGGCACGCCGGGATGGGTGCTCGGCGACGCGGAGATCTCAGAGAGCCGCGTCCTTGAGTTGTCCGAGGAGATGGGCGAGGAGGCATTCCGCGCGTTTGGTGGCGAACTGCATCGGCAGGCCAAGGAACTTTGGGCCGAACTCGGCTACACCAATGAATCCTCGCGGCGTAGCGCCATCCTGAGCGTCGACGACTGGCGACGGCAGTGGGTTCTCGATGTTGAAGAAGGTGCGCTAGCCCAGGCGGTGCACTCCTCCGGCCTAGGCATCACGATCTTTCCGGCGAAGGAAGCGGAGGATCGACATATCTGGCGTTCGATGGTTTCGGCTGACTATGAAGACGAGCGCCAACGGCTATTGTTTGAGCTTGGCCCCGAAGCCATGGCTGTGCTGGAAGCTCGGCTCTGCGAGGAGGCCTTGCGGCTTTGGCGCGAGTGTGGCCACGAGGATGATGGCCACTTTCAAGAAGGGCGGCTGTATGGCCCGCTGCCATGCAAGGTCGTGTCTTGGCGCTCGCAGTGGAAGGTGGGCGAGGACGAAGGCCTCGGGCTGCCGGATGCGTTGCACGCCAGCGGGCTCGCAATCAGCTACGTCTACACCGATGTCGATGAGGATCAAATGGGCTGGGTCGCCACGACGCCCAAGCCGTTCGCGGCTCGTGAGGCAGAGCTGCGCGCGGTGCTCGGTGACAGTGGAGTGAACCGGCTTTACAAGGAAGCTCGCCAGCTCTGGACTGAGCTGGGTTACCGCGATAACTCACCGGTGAAGCTGTAGGTCTAGCAGGCTCATCCTGTGAGCTGCCGTCTGGCCAACATTGCGCCATGACTGAAGCCTCCGAACACATCACCCCGCTCTCATCCACTCACGTCGATAACGGCATCCTGGGCCGCGTGCCTAGTGAGCACGTCGGAAGGCCCCAATGCTCGTTGCCCGATGCGGCACTGGTTCCTGACAATGAGGTTCGCGTTGAGGTGGACGCCGGCTGGCTCGGCCGCGTGCGGCTGACCTTCAGGAAGTACCGGTACACCCGCCCCAAGGGCAAGTTCTCGGCTGTGGCCTGGAGTTGCCGCCATGCGGAGCCGGTCGAACCCGACGCCCATGGCGCGGCTGAGGAAAACTGAGGACTCTCCGTACTTGGATGTAGGCTCGGCCGCGTTGACCTAGCCCATCCGGACAACCATGTGCTCCAACTACGAGCCCGTCACCAGGACGACCGCCTGATGGCGCACTTCGGTGTGTCCAGGCCGTCCGACGTTGAGCCGCCCGAGTCAGCGTTCCCCGGGCTGAAGGCCTTCTTCATCCGCGCTGAGGACAAGGCGGATCCTGACCGCCGCCAACAAGGGGAAGCCGTCCAACCGGTGATCTTGCGTGCGCTGGTTAAGCCGGGAGCGCCTTATCAGGCTGGGATAATGCCCAGGTCGCGTCAAAGGCTCCCATGACACCGTCCGAATTGCTGCTCGATCAACCGGCCCTCCCGGGAATGTGCCCCGTGACCGATGCGGTGGACGCGCTGGCCCGTAAGTCGGGCATCGAGGAGCGAGGCGCAATTTTCACTCGCCCGGAAGTGGTTGAGTTCATCCTCGACTTGGTCGGCTACGCACCAACCTCAGCCTTGTATCGCAAGACACTGTTGGAGCCGTCCTGCGGTCAGGGGGAATTCCTGATGGCCGCAGTTTCTCGTCTGCTGACTTCAGCGGCCGCGGCACGCAAGCGCGGGGTCAAGGTTCCCCCGCTGGACGACTGCATTAGGGCCGTCGAGCTCCATGTCGACACGCTCAAGCGTACCCGGGCGGGGCTGCTGGCGTTGATGAGGGAACGCGGAGTTGACGAGGCCGAAGCGGCGCAGCTCGCGGGCAAGTGGCTGATCCAAGGTGACTTTCTTCTGGAGCCGCTGCCCAAGGGCTTCGACTTCGTGATCGGCAACCCGCCCTACGTGCGGCAGGAGCTTATTCCGGAAGCGCTGCTCCGCGAATACCGCCGCCGCTATGCGACCCTTTACGACCGCGCCGATCTCTATATCCCTTTTATCGAGCGCAGCCTTGGCCTCCTAAACGATGGCGGGAAGTTCTCGTTCATCTGCGCCGATCGCTGGACGAAGAACAGGTATGGCGGCCCACTGCGCGCGATGGTGGCGCGCGACTTCCACTTGCAGGCCTACGTGGACATGGTCGACACGCCGGCATTCCACGTCGAGGTGGTCGCCTACCCTTCCATCACCATGATTGAAAAGGCGGCGCCCGGCCCAACGCTGGTAGCCGCCAGACCGCAGGTGGAGCCCAGGTATCTTCGGGACTTGGCCAAGGCCCTACGCGGCGACGTGAACGAGCTGCCGGCGACAGTGCACAAGCTCGACGACGTCACGAAGGGCGATGAGCCGTGGGTGCTTCAATTCTCAGACGCCCGAGAGCTGATACGGCGTATCGAACGTGACTTCCCGGCCCTGGAGGAGACCGGCTGCAAGGTGGGCATCGGCGTGGCGACTGGAGCCGACCGCGTCTACGTCGCCAAGTTCGACGAACTCGACATCGAACCGAGCCGCAAGCTTCCGCTAGCGATGACGCGCGACATCCTCACTGGCTATGTGGCGTGGCGGGGTTATGGCGTCGTAAACCCGTTCACCGATGAGGGGCCGCTTGTCGATCTCAAAGACTTCCCCAAGCTCGCTGCCTATCTCCAAGCACACAAGCCCGCGATCGCTGGCCGGCACGTGGCCAAGCGCGACGAGAAGCGTTGGTATCGCACGATCGACCGCATCACACCCTCGCTCGCCAGCCGACCGAAGCTGCTCATCCCGGACATTAAGGGCGAGGCCCAAGTCGTCTACGAAGAGGGGAAGCTTTATCCGCACCACAACCTCTACTACGTGGTTTCGGATACATGGGAATTGAAGGCGCTGCAAGGCGTCTTGCTGTCGAGCCTGACGCGGCTTTTTATCGCAACCTATTCGACGAAGATGCGAGGCGGCTTCCTACGGTTTCAGGCCCAGTATCTTCGTCGCATCAGGCTCCCCAGGTGGGAAAGCGTACCGAGCGCCCTGCGCTCGAAGCTCGCCAAGGCCGCGGAGGCGCTTGATGTCTTCGCGTGCGATGAGGCGGTGTCGGAGCTTTATGGGCTGACGCCGGACGAGAAGAAGATCATCACAGGGAGTTGAGCGATGGCGCTCGAGTTGGCGAACTACAAAGAACAGGCACGCGACGCGGTCAAGGCATTCTGGGGAAACCGGGAGGCAGCGCGGCGCAAGCAAGCCGAGACGGGAAACATCGACGCCGGCACGCGCGGCGCCGTCACGGCGGGGAAGAACCTCGACGGTTTCGTGGCGTTGATCCAAAGCCTCGTGAAGGCCAACGGCCTCGGACACGCGGAGATCCACATCAGCAAGGGCTTGGTGGTGCTACCAGGCTACTTCCGACCGACCAAGCAATGGGACTTGCTGGTGATGAACGGAAGACGCCTCGTCGCGGCGCTCGAGTTCAAGTCCATGGTGGGTAGCTTTGGCAACAACTACAACAACCGCACTGAGGAGGCTATAGGCACGGCGCATTGCCTGTGGACGGCCTACCGCGATGGGGCGCTCGGCGCCGAGCCTCAGCCGTTCCTTGGCTGGCTGATGGTGGTCGAGGACGCACCGGGCTCGCGAGCGCCTGTGCGCAATGACGAGCCGCATTTCAAGGTCTTTCCCGAGTTCAAGGAGGCCTCCTACTTGAAGCGCTACGACTTGCTGTGCCAGAAGCTGGTCAAGGAGAAGCTTTACTCGGCGACGGCGCTACTGGCGACGCCGGCCTCAGCTGCGACGACAGGTGAGTACCGAGATCTCTCGGCCCTCTCGAGCCTCGACAATTTCGTAACCTCGTTCGCTGGACACGTCGCCGCGGAAGCCGCGCGATCGCCAGCTCCGGTCAAGTCGGTGAACAGCAGTCTCTTCTAAATTGGTCGTTGGCCTCGACAAAGTGGTGATGCGCTGTGAACGGCGCCGCGAACTTGAGCGCGCATCATCAATTTTTCGCGTCCTTTGGATGCCTCCACAGAGTGTGGTGCAGGGCGCCGCATCTGCGCCACCTTGGAGCCGAGTAGCGTGACTGTCAACGTAGATGGATATGAGGACTGCGTGCGGCTGGCCGTCCGCGGATTTTGGACGGAGCGCGCCGAGGCAGCTGCGAAGGCCAAGGCAAAGAAGCAGGCGGCGGCGCTAGCTGCGGCGAATGGCGGCATGCCGACAACATCGCAGGAAGGTAAGCGAGCGACCGTGATCTCCGGCCAGCATCTGAGAGGGTTCGAGGAGCTGATTCGGCTGATCACGCGCACCAACGGATTGCCGAACGCGGAGATCATGGTGGGCTCGCAGCTCGTCACCTTGCCGGGCTTCTTCCGCCCGACCAAGCGTTGGGATGTCCTGGTCATGAACGGCAACCGCCTCCTTGCGGCGTTCGAGTTCAAGTCGCAGGTGGGCAGTATTTCGAACAACTACAACAATCGAACCGAAGAGGCGATCGGCTCCGCTCACTGCCTCGCGACCGCCGCGTACAAAGGCGCCCTGGGCGCCGACCTCATGCCGCCGTTCCTTGGATGGCTGATGATCGTGGACGACTCGAACGAATCGAACCATGTTCCCGACATCGCCGAGACGGACTTCAATGTCTTTCCCGAATTCGAAGGCACCTCGTATCTCGATAGGTATGACCTGTTCTGCCAGCGGCTGATTTCGGAAAAGCTCTATGACGTCGCGGCTGTGATCGCAACTCCCGAGACCGGTGGCGGCATCGACGGCCGGTTCATCGACGTCGCGCAAGTCCGATGCGAAAGGGCGAGTCCGGGATCTAAGACGCACTTGGGGCTGTTGCACTTCGTGGCCGCTTTCGCTGGACGCGTAGCTATCGAAGCTGCTCAGAATCCGAGTCCGCCGCCTAGGCCTCCGCGCCAGTCCCAGATCAAGGCGGCGATGGAGAAGGCCGCGAAAGAAGCCGAGAAGGCCAAGAAGAAAGTCGATAGGGCAACCAAGAAGGCGGAGCAGGACATTGCCAAGGCGGCGAAGGCGGCTGTCGCAGCCCGATCACAGCCTGACCTATTTTGATTCGTATGCGTGGCGTCACGGCCCTCTGATGTGCCGACGGCGTCATGACCACGATCGGCTGATTCTGCGCACCCGAGATGGGGCGCATCAGGCAGCGCTCATGTAGAGGCGTACCTGCTGATCGGTGATTCACGTACCTGGCACTGGATCGACCTCTTCCCGAGGCATGAATCCGCCAGTCTGAATCCCTCCAACTCGGCACTGCCGGCGGATCGGAGCCGATCACGGCTACGCCGTCATCGGCTCCGATCCGCCGGCCATCATGAATGTCGTTCAACCGGACAAGATGATTGTCGTCACCCAGCAAAACCTACAAGTTGGCCGGGATAGCTCAACGCTGGCTAAATACGCCGCCGACGGCTGGACCAAGAGCCCGTCCCTGAAGCAAGCGAAATGGGGCCTTGAACTCGCGCATGAGTGGAGAAGCCAGCGCCGACTGACCAGGTTCCCCTGGCAGGTGATCAATGGCAGCGCTTGCGGAGTGAGCGTCTAGCGACGCCTTCTTGACCCTGGCTCAGTCTTTTCGGTCGGCGCCAACACTCCTGGGTCTGGTGCAGCGCCGGGACGGCGCCGCTGGTAATTCGACGGTACTGCGCAGCAACCTGGCGGTGCGCGAACGCAAGAAGGGTGCGGCGCCCGGTTGCCGAGCGCAACTGGCTACTTTGATACACGGCCGCGAGACGGTCTCGACAAAGGCTTGGCTCTTTTTGGCGCCATAAGCACGGGCTGCTCGAATAGCGCCGCAGGCGCAACGTCCAATGCGGCCGCCAGCACGAGCAAAGCATCGAAGGTGGGATTCGCCGCCCCGGTTTCAAGGCGAGACATGTAGGTTCGAAAAAATCCTGTGCGATCTGCCAACTCTTCTTGCGTCAAGTCGCGAGCAACGCGTAACTCTTTAAGGCGCAGTCCGAAGGCAACGCGGGGAGTAGGTTTTTTCACAGCTTCATGCTGCTTTTTGTACACTAGCTCATACACACACCAATTCGTACATTTGAAGATGAGCGTTTGATGCTTAGAAACATGCAGCCGAGTCGGTGGCTGCTCACAGGAGCAAGCGATGAACATCTCTCCGATCAACGCCGAATCCCAACGCGAGCCGCTCTGCCGCTCGTACGTCTGCGCTGTATTCGATGTGCTCAGGCTACAGATTCAGAGTGAAGCCGGTCCGCGTCCCGTGCAACTGCTCTGGGCCGTTGGTGTCCTGTCGGACCATCTGCCGCACTACCTGGGCACCTGGCTCCTGCACGATCCTGAAGGTGCGTGGCGCGCCATCGCCGACGATCTGCACGACCGCGGCATCGACCGACTCCGCATCGTGTTCGCACCCGACCCGGTCGAAGCCCAAGCCGATTTGGCGCGGCACTACCGCAACCTCACCGTACTGCCAACGCCCGTCGAAGCCGTGATCGACTCGACCTTGTCCGGCCATGGCCAGTACATGAAGCGGGCGCTGGAAGTGGCGAACCCTCTGAGTCTTCGCCTGAAGCGAGCCGTGGCTCGCCACGGGCCCTTCGCCGAGGCGGCTGCCGCCGCAGAGCTTCTGCGTCGATCCGCCAGCAGCTACATCTACGCCAGCTGGACGGACCACCTTGAACCACCCATGCGCGTCCGGTGCGCGACGGCCTCCTGGCCGCCGGCTGCTACGGACGGCTGACCAGCCTCTCCGCGCGGTCTGAAACCCATGAACATCAAGAAGACCCTGGCCAGCATCCGGGCTGCCCTGCTGCGCCGCGGGAACTCGGCGCAGGACGCCGAGGACCTGATCCAGGAAGCCTGGGTGCGCCTGGCCGGATACCAGGGCGAACAGGTGGTGGAGCAGCCCGAGGCCTTCATGATGCGTACTGCGCTGAATCTCTCCATCGATGCTCACCGGGCCCGGATGACGCGGGGCGACGAAGTGCTCGTGGAGGAAGCGGTCATCATCGATCTCGCGCCCACGGCCGAGGATGCGATGCTCGCCAAGGAGCGCCTCGCGCGGCTCAGCGAGGGCCTTAGCCGGTTGAGCGAGACAACCCGGGCCATCCTGCTGGCCCATCGCCTGGACGGCCTGACCTATGGCGAGATCGCTCGGGCACGAGGCGTGAGCATCACCACCGTGCATTCGCACATAGCCAAGGCCACTCTCCAGCTCACCAGTTGGATGCAAGGCTGGTAGCGGTGCCAGCAGAGGGAGCGTCCGGGGTGCCGCGGACAGCGAGAACGACGCAACCGCAGCCGCTTGTCACGCCGGAGATCGCTGCCGAAGCTGCCGTCAGGGTGGCGCGCCTGCACGGGCCCGACCGGTCACCCGCCGTGGACCGCGCCTGCCTTGCGTGGCAGGTGCGCTCGGTGGTGCACCGCCTGGCCTTCGAGCGCTGTACCGACACCTGGCAGGACGTCCGAGGCGTCACCCTCAGCGGGTACGCCGCAGCCGTCGGTGCGGCGCGCCGTGCTGGCCTGTGCGGCGCTGGCCAGCGTCGCCTTGGTGGTGTGGCGGCCTTGGTCGTCTGACGACGCTTTTGAGACGGGCGTCGGTGAGCAGCGCGCTGTCATGCTGCCGGATGGCACCGCGTGACGCTGAACACGGCGACGCTTGTGCGCGTGACTTTGACCCACGCGAAACGCACCGTCCAGGTGAGTCGCGGCGAAGCCTTGTTCGAGATCGCCAAGGACGCAACTCGGCCATTCGTCGTGCAGGTGGCCGACGCGAACGTGACAGCCACTGGTACGACGTTCCTGGTTCGAGGCACGCCGCAGGCTCGCGACGAGGCATTCGGCGTCACGCTGATTGAAGGCCAGGTGATCGTGCGCCGATCCGGCGGCGCTGCGAATGGCCGCCAGGACGAGCAATTCGTGATGGCGCCGGGAGAGCGTCTGCCTGGCGGGAACGCAGGCAATCTGCCGGGCTTGCGGCTGGACCGGCCCAAGATCGAGAACCTCACCGCATGGAAGCGCGGGGAGGTGGTCCTTGACGACGTCCCGATGGCGGACGCGGTTGCAGAGATGAACCGCTACAGCAACCTGCCCGTCGGCATCGCCGACTTGGAAGTGATCGGCGCCTTGCGCGTCAGCGGCGTCATGCGCGCGGGTGACAGCGAGGCATTCGCGCACGCCGTTGCCAGCCTTCATGGCCTGAGCGTGCGAACAACTGGCGGCCGCATCGAGCTTCACGCCAAATAGGCGGACGGCCTTGTCAGCACAGCCCCTCAGCTCTCTGGAGGTTTGCAACGCCGTCGGGCCAGGACTCCTGATCGACGCATCGGTTCTTGTTTCGCAACGCCGGCAGCAGCACCTCGTCCGCGAACGGGCAGCCGGTGATGCCTGGATCCTGCTGCCGTTCCTTGCCGGCCTCGTCGGGCGCATGCCCTGAGTCGATCCTTGCTAGCAGCGCTTCGTAGCCCGGCCGCCATGCGGTGCAGGCAGGAAAACTCGCGCGCAGTTGCGCCAGGATGGCCAGGCCGGCGAAGTCAAGATCGCCGTAGAAGCTCACCGCGGGCGCGCCCAGTTGCCCATACAGCCAGTCCTCGAAGCGTTGGGCATCCGTGTCGGACACGCGACCGCGCCAGTACAGCGATGAGCCTGTGTGCTCGCGCAAGCGACGTGCCCCACTGCGAAAGCCTGCCGCGTACAGCAATGCAGCGCGCGCCCAGGCCGGCTGGCGGTGCCCTGCCATGCGCTCGAAGCTCACGCCGTTCTCGATGAACAGGACTTCTTCGCCCGTCCAGTCCCTGGGCA
The DNA here is from genome assembly GCF_001425705.1 of Pelomonas sp. Root1217. Lineage (GTDB taxonomy): Bacteria > Pseudomonadota > Gammaproteobacteria > Burkholderiales > Burkholderiaceae_C > Pelomonas. The sequence goes on from NZ_LMDC01000012.1 coordinate 295,379, forward strand.
GGTCGACAAGCAGCTGGATCGGTGCCTCCAGAAACCGCCCTTCGTCAGCGCCCAGCAGTCGCAGCAGTTCCTCCCGCGCATCCAGTACCTTGCTGTGCCCGCGGAAATGCCGGGCCGACAACTCGCGCAGGTAAGGCGTTGTCTGCGCCGGGTGCCCCGCCAGGTCAGCGGCAAGTGCGTTCAGGAGGGCGGCACAGTCTCCTGGCTCCCGCCCCTCGAGGGCGGGCAGCGGGTTGCGCAGCAGATAGTCCAGCAATGCAGGCGCATCGGGCACGGCCAGCAATGTCGGCTGCTCGCGCAGCGCCTGCACCAGCACACGGCTCCAGCGCGGCGCGGCGGGCTCGAAGCCGCTCCACTCGGCCAGCGCCTGTGCATCGAGCAGCAACAACGCCGGCCTGCGATCGGCCAGCGTCTGGAAAGCCCGCGCCTTGTCCGCCTTCAGCCGAACCCAGCCGGTCGCGCCGAGGTCGTCCAGCAGCAGTTCCAGGTGTGCCAGCGCCTCTGGCGACGCCGCGCTGTGAAGTTCCGGCAGCTCAGTTGCGTCAAGCGCCAGAGAGACAGCCCGTCCGCCCTCGCTGCGCTCGGCCTTGCGCAGCAACGCATGGGCCAGGCGCAACTGGAGTGGGTGCGGCGGCGGCTTCATGCCGTCCGCTCTGCGTTCTGTTGGTCTTCGAAGGCCAGCGTCGCCTGGGCCCTGGCGGCCTGGGCATGCGCATCCCACAGCGCCGACAACGCCTCGCGCTTGAAGTCCTTCTCCTGGACCTCGCTGATGTGCACGACCTGACCGTCGGCTTCCGCTTCCAGCTTCGAGAAGGTGTATTCCTTGTCGAACTCGGGCTTGATCGCGCCGGACTTCGACGTGGGCATCGCCACGATCAGTTGCAGGCCCATGTTCTGCGCGAGAAAGCGCATCACGGCCCGCGAACGCGCCTCGTCCATCTTCGAGAAGGCCTCGTCGCTGAGCATCAGCCGCAGCGCCGGTGCGTTTGGCGCGCGGCCGAAATGCCCGAGCGCATGGGCCAGCACGGCGGCGCGGATCACGTAGAACGGCGTCTCCAGCTCGCCGCCGGAGCCGGTGCCCCAGGTGGACATCGGCGTGCGGTGGCCGCCGGCGATGCGGTGGATGTCGTAGCGGCGGTAGTTGCGATAGTCGGCCAGCTCCTTGAGCGCGCGCTCGGCGGCGATCTGGTCCTGCGACAGCAGCAGCCGCTTGATCTCCTGGGCCGTGGCGCGGTGCTCGGGCGAGAGCTGGGGGGCGTCGAAGATGGCAGTGCGGTCCTTCTCCAACTGGTCGACCACGCCGTCCAGCGCCTCGAAGAAGTCGTAGTAGTCCTTGTAGCGCGGTACCCAGTCCTGCACCACGTCGTAGGAATCCACCCCGAACTGGATCGCCTTGAGCTCCTGGCTGAGCTTGCGCAGCGTGTTGGAACCATCCTTCACGTCGCGCCTGACCTTGAAGCAGAAGTCGCTGGTGAAGACATGGTTGAAGGTGCCCTCGGCCTTCTCCAGCCGCGCAACGTTCTCGGCCAAGCCGATGCCATCTTGCCTGCGCATCTGCTCGCGCGCGGCCTGCTGCACGGCCAGCACCGACTGCAACACGGCCTCGATCTGCTCGACACTGCGCGGCGGCTCGGTCCAGCCGAAACGCTCTTCATCGGTGCGCGCGCCCGCCAGGTAGGTGGCGATGTGGTTGCGCAGCGTCTTGAGGCGGTCCGGCAGGTTCTCCGAGGCATTCGTCGCATGGTTCTGCAAGGTGGCAGCGCTGGGCAGGTCGGCTTCTCCAAGCGAGCGGGCCTCGTCCAGCAGTTGCAACTCGCTGGCCACCGCGCCGCCGGCGTCTGCAAAGCGGCTGATCCAGACCTGGGCCGTGACGATGTTCTGCGCCAGCTCGGGCAGCCGGCCCTCGAGGTCGCCAAGTGCCTTGAGCACCTGGCCGAGTTCCTTGTTCTGCACGCCGACCGCCTGCTGCTCGGCGTCCCACTGGGCCTGCTTTGCATCCAGGCGCTCGTGCAGCGCGTCGCGTCGCTGCTCCTGCGCCTCGATGCTGGAGGTGTCCAGCTGCTGCAGATGAAACTCGACGTCGACATGCCGCAGCCGTGTCTCCAGCGCCTCGCCCAGCGTTTGCGCCAGCGAGGCGGCGCTGCTCTGGCTGAACCAGCCCTGCACCGTCGTCAGCGACTGCGCCATGCTTTTGAGCCCCTGCAGCTCGGGCACCAGGGTATCGAGCCGCGCATTGACCCAGGCCAGCCGCCGCTTGCGGCTCTCGACGCCGAAGGCCAGCTCATGTTCGGCCGCCAGGCAAGCGAACATGCCGTAGGCACGGCTGCCCAGGCCCTGCTGCATCAGGCCTTGCGGCGTGCGGCGCAGTTCCGCTTCGCTGGCGACCTGGCGCACGCGCCCATACAGCGCCAGCAGGTAGGCCTTGGCCACCGGGTGCTCGCAGACCAGTTCACTGAGCAGGCTGCGCGGTGCAACGGCCATGCCACGCGTGTCCTCGATGGCCTTGGCGCCTTGCACGACCTTTGGCGAGCGGCGCGCGAAATGGCGCTTGACGAGCCGGATCGCGTCTTCCTCGAAGTCCGGTTCCACGATCAGCGCGAAGCGATCGCGTCCCATATAGCCTTCCACGGCAGCCTGCCAGGCGCTGCCCGGGCGCGGCTCGATCAACGCGGCCAGCAGGCGCGGCCGGCTCTCGGGCAGCTCAGCCTCCAGCAGCCTCAAGGCCCGCTGCACGTCGTCCGGCGCGGACGTGCGCCCCTCGAGCAGCTGCGCCTGCTCGGCGCGCAGGCCGGTCTGCTCGTCCAGCAGTTGGGACTGCTGCCTCAGCAGCTCGCTGCGCGCCGTCACCAGCGCGGACATCACGGTCGTCTCGTCGGCGCCGAGCAGCACCGCCTCCAGCGCCCGCAGCGCCTGATCCAGCGGCTCGAGCTCGAACGCGGCCAGCTCGTCCCCGAGCCGGGCATCGGTCAGCAGCGCCACGCGAGCCGGCTGCCACTGCTTCGTCGCCCGAAAGGCGGCCGAGCCCAGCCGCTGCACCGCTGCCTGCAGGGCCGGCAGCAGTGACAGGTCCAGCGCCAGCAGCTGGTTCACATGGTCCAGCACCTGATCCATCTGCCGGGCGGACTGCTGCACCCGGCTCCAGTCCTTGCGGAACTGTTCGGCGTACTGCGCCTCCAGCGTCGTCAGACGCTGCTTTTCCTGGGCGATGCCGCTTTGCGCCAGTTCGCCCTGCACCAGCGCCAATTCATGGTCGAGCGTCTTGCGCTCGAGGGCGATCGCGTCCAGGCGCCGCTGCGACTCGGTGGCGTGGCCCTGGAGCTGCGCGCGGCGGCGTTCGGTGCGCTCCCGCTCGGCCAGGGTGTCAAGCTGCATGCGCAGCGCATGGGCATTGAGCATCACGACGTGGCGGCGCAGCAGCGCCACAACATCGCCGGCCGCCTCGTCCACCAGTTTGAGCCGATCGATGTTCAGCTTCAGGCGCTCGGCGTCGGCCTTCAGCCGGGCGATCTCCTGCATGAGCTGGCGCATCTTGCCGACTTCCTGGCTGAAGTCGTGCGCGTCGAGAATCTCGTCGCGCACCAGTTCGTTGACGTTGCCGATCTCGCGGTAGGCCATGGCCTTGACGATCGCGCGGGCGCAGCGTGTGGCATCCGCCTCGGGGACGAACTTGCGGCCGAGCAGGTGGCCGTACAGATGCTGCAGATAGCTGTCCTTGCCTTCGAAGCGCATCAGCTGCTCGGCCTGCAGGCCCAGCCTCAGCTGCAGCTGGGCGTAGGCTTCCTTCAGCGGCAGAGGCCGAACGCGCCCTGGCACGGATTCGCCCGAAGACAGATGCGACAGCGTCAGACTCGCCCCGCGCAGCAGGTAGAACAGCGGCTTGCCGCCTTCGGCGCGGCCGCCGTCCACATGGGCCTCGACACCCAGCAGCGCGCTGAACGGCACGGCGTCCTTTTCCTGGTCCGACGGTTCGAAGCACAGCCCCACGTAGCTGGTCGAGCGCTGGCGCAGGAAGACGTCGCTGCCGCACTGGCCCAGCGCGTAGGCATGCAGGGTTCGCGGCTCCTTGCCGCCGCGACGGCCCTGGGTCGACTCGTTCTGCCCGGCATTGAAGTGAAAGACCCCTTGGCGGGCCGCCGTGAGCACGGCCTGGATGGCATCCAGCAGCGTGGACTTGCCCGAGCCGGATTCGCCGGTCAGCAGCGTGGCGTCGGCCAGCGGCCAGTCACGCGTCTCCAGCGTGCCCCAGTTGACAGTGATCAGTCGTTGCAGCCGCATGTCAGGCGTCCCCAGCGGCGACCGGCAAAGGCACGTCTTGCGCCTTGGTCTGCATCAGCTGGCGCACTTCAAGCAGCGCCTCGTCGCTGACGAAAGAAAGGATGGGCCGCAGCACGCCCAGCAGCATCTCCATCTGGCCGAACCCGGCATCGGCTTCCCGAAAGCGCACCAGCCGGTGCTTGCGCAGCTCGCGCAGCAATTGACCGCGCTCTGCCGCCGAGCCCGGCAGCGTCGTGCCCAGCAGCGACACCAGCGTCTGCGACAGCTCCTCCAGGCTGATGGCCAGCTCCTGGTTGACCAGTTCGCGCTTTCCGGTCAGTCCCTCGGTGTAGAGAAAGCGCAGGCCCAGCGCGGCGGCGACCATGTCCTTGGACAGCCGCGCGCGCAGTCGCTTGACGCCGTCCTCGTCTTCCTGGTCGTCGCCCGGCGGGTAGAGCCGCATCAGGTTGGCATCGACGTCATGCGTGAGCGTGAACCCCAGCACGTCAAACCATTCGCGCAGCAGTTCCTCGGCCAGCGTGGCGTCGTCATAGAGCGCCTGCTCCGGTTTGGAATAGTCGCGCCAGAGGATGCCGGCCGCCAGCAGGCGGTTGCAGATCTCGGCGAAGCGCCGGCGCGAGACATTGCCAGCGGTACGGTCGGCAAGGCGAGTCTCGAGCAGGGCGTGGAAGGTATCGGTGGTCATGTCTTTGGCAGGCGGCGCAGCTCGAAATCGTCTGCGATGAAGCTGGTTGTCTCGAAGCGTTCGTCGAGCTTCTTGACCTGCCAGCGCTGGCGTCCCTGCGCGGAGCGCGCCGCGCCCACGGCATGCAAGCTGGTCAGGACTTCGTCCGCGCGCCGCGCCGCGAGATCGGACAGGCGCAGCGACACGGCACCCGAGTGGCCCAGTTGCCGCAGCACCGCCTCCTCACTGATGACGAAAGCCTCGGCCTCGGCACGGCGCAGCGCCGCCTCGAGCCGGCTGTCCGCGCGGATCCGCCATTCGGTGTCGTCGCCCTCGAGCTGCTGGCGCTCGCGCTGCGTCCAGCGCAGGCCGCCGGCGGGCAACAGGCGCAGCTCGGTCGTGGCCAGGCGCCGGCCCAGCAGTTCGAGCCAGGCTTGCTTGCCCGCGGCGTCAGCAGCCTTGATGCCGTCCAGCGTGAGGCCCATCGGAGATTCCGCGCCGTAGTCCAGCGAGAGCGCCTGGCGCAGCAGGCTGGTGAAGCGGCGCACGTAGTTGTGCATCTCGCTGCGCAACATCGGCAGTTTCAGCTCGCAGGCCGCGTCGATCAGCTTTTCAATCCGCTGGCATAGCCACAGCGTGGCGCTGCGTCCGTTGCCGAGCACCGGCTCCAGCCAGTCGGCACGCTGGTGCAGTGCGGCGTCGGCGCGCTCGCGCTGCTCGGCGGGCCAGGCGCGAATCTGGTCCAGCAGCTCGATGATCTGGCCGCGGTGGCGGTCCACCGAATCGGCCACCAGCCGCACGGACATTTCCTTGCCGAAACGGCGCTCCAGAAAATCGTTGAACTCGTCCCAGGCCAGCTTCTGCGTCAGCGCCTCGCGGGTGAGGCTCTGCATCAGCGCGCGGAAGTACTCGATGTCGTCCTGCAGGTCCTGCACGACGCGGCTGGCGTAGTCGTGTGCGTCCAGCAACTCGTCTTCGTCATGGTTGTCCAGGAACGCCAGCAGCGCCTTGCGGGCCGAGCGCATATTGCGCTGGCGGGTCTTGTGGCGGGCGTTGTCCAGCTCGGCGAAGGTCTCGGCGAAGGCTTTGCCAGCACGGGTCAGCTTGAGCACCGGTTGCAGGTCGATGGGATCCTTGTAATCCTCCAGCCAGCCGTGCTCCTTCAGCGCACGTAGCAAGTTCAGCGCGTAGCCGCGCTCGGCCTCGGCATTCACCGCCTGGGCGGCGGAGAGTGCTCCCTCGCGGTAGGCTGGTTGGGCGATCACGCCCAGGCAGATCTCCAGCACCAGGTCCTTCGTCAGCGCCTGCGCGTAGTCGGCCTCCGGGCCATGCACGCGCTCGTGCAGGCCGCGCAAGACCGCAGCGCAGGCCTCGCGATCTGCCCAGGTCAGCGGGCGAAAAAAATGTTCACAAGCGCCGTGAAAGAAGATCGCCGACGCGGACATGGATGTCCTCCCCAATTCATGCGGCCTGCCGGATTGGCCTTTGTCCGGCGGCGCTGGTGCCGATTATCACGGCGAGGATGTTCCTGCCCCAGGGCGATACGCGGCGATACGCAGCCCAAGGAAAACTCCCTGCCGCGGCCCAATTGCAATGCTGCGAACTTGCGCACAAAGCGAACTTCGTGCTGCGACAAGAGCTTACGTCGCTCGGCCGATGCGAACTATTTCGACCGTCGAGGCCTCGCCAGCCCGTAGATCGTGGCGGGCCGACCTGGCCAAGCATGCGGCCTCGCCTGTGCCTCGACACGAACGTCTGCTGGTGCGTTGTCGATCCGAAGCGCTATCGCCGCGGCGACGAGTGCAGCGGGCTGATGACGGCCAAAGCGGCCGGCTCTCAGGAACGCACCATCTCCCACGTGAGCCCAAACTTCAGCAGATATTTGCGCAGCCGGTCTGCGTCGTTGATGACAGCGCGCTGCTTTCGCGATCGATCAAACAGCCGGCGGCCAGCATCGGACAGGGTTTGCGCCTGCCGGCAAACACTCACAACGGCCTCAAGCTGGAGACGATCAAAGAGATCCAGGTCCTCTGCCGTGCCTTCAGGCAGCAGTTCATCGAGCCGGACGTCCGACTGCCGAGAGTCGCCCGCGGGCTGCCACAGCCATTGAAGGCGCTGGATTTCGGCCTCGACCAGGCTGGTTGAAATTCGCCCACCATCCGCCAGCGTGGCCATCCGTGTCACGCTGGCCATCAGGTCGCGGAAGTTGCCGCTCCAGAGTGCGCCCGCGGATTTGGCGAACCGCAGATAGTCGGCCTTGGCCTCGGCATTGAATCGCACCGCTCGACCTGACTCTGCCACGTAGCGGGCAAGCAGGTGGTCGACATTGGGCTCAATGTCCTCGGGCCGCTGCGCGAGACCAGGCAGCGTGTAGGCCCAGAGGTTGATACGGGCGAACAGGTCCTCGCGAAAACGCCCCTGCGCGACATCGACGCGCAAGTCCCGGTTGGTGCCGGCGATCAGTTGGAAGTCGCTGCTAACCTCACGGTCGCTACCCATCGGGAAAAAGCGCTTCTCTTCCACCGCCTTGAGCAGCATGGCCTGCTCATCGAGGCCCAGCTCACCAATCTCATCGAGGAAGAGAACGCCCTGATGCGCCGTGCGCAACAGGCCAGCCCGGTCCGCCGCAGCACCGGTGAACGCGCCCTTCTTGTGGCCGAACAGCGTTGACGCTGCGCCGTCACCGCGCAGCGTGGCGCAGTTGACCTCGACGAAGTCGCCCTGGACCTGGTGACGCGATTTCTTGAGCTCGAACATGCGCCGCGCCAGGTGCGACTTGCCTGCGCCCGTCGGGCCGGTCAACAGGACGGGTGCCTGTGAGCGCACGGCCACTCGCTCGATTTCCTCGATGAGGGCATTGAAGCGCTTGTTGCGGGTGGGGATGCCACTTTTAAGGAACTCCAGCGCCTCCGCATGGGCTTGGCTGAAGCGCTGGGCCAGCACGTCGTACCGCGAAAGGTCCAGGTCGATCAGCGTGTAGCTGCCTGGGTTGTCCCGCTGCTGCTTCTTTGGCGGTGCCGTCTGCAAAAGCACGCCAGGGATGAAGCGCGACTCCACCATCAGGAACATGCAGATTTGCGCGACGTGCGTGCCAGTGGTGATGTGGGCCCAGTACTGCTCGTGGGCCGGATCGAAGCGGTAGCTTCGCGCCCAGTCATAGAGGGCGGCGTACATCACGCCGAAATCCCACGGGTCCCCTACGTCGAAGGGCACCAAATTGACGACCGTGTCTGGCGACACGTTGGCGATATCGCTCGCCAGGACATGGGCCAGCGCCTCGTGCTTCGTCGAGTAGAGGAGCTCCAGCCGGTCGATGACGGTGTCTTCGTGCTGCACCAGCGAGATCGTCGGACGCCATTTCTCCCAACGACCTGCACCCTGTCCCGAATCCAGCTGGGTGCCCATGAATCCGATGACGACGTTCTTCTTGGTCATATCTAAATTGATACCAGACTAGCCAATAGTCTAGTTCGTCTGGATTTCATCGCGGTCCCCCATTGAGTCGTGAGCCCCGCGAAAAAGTACTTTTGTATTGCTAATCAATAGCTTGCAAGTTTTCACCTCGGACAGACGAGGAGCTGGCACACCCGTTGCAATAAGGAGAGCGCGAACAACAAGTTAAATGCAACGAGGAGAACCTCATGGTCAACACGCAGCTCTTCCACACGATCAAAGGCGCCCTGCTGCCCGCAGCCACGGCGCGCAACGCTGAGCAGGCTCCGGCCTACGCCTTCAGCCCGCGTCATCAACTGGCGCAGCTGGCGGCCACGGGCTGCCTGAGCCAGACCTTCTACGCAAACGCCGAGGACCAACTCGACCAAGTTCTGGCGCTGACCCAGAAGCTCGAGCCCGTCTTCATTGCCAAGACCGCGATCTATGGTCGCCAGTCGGGCCACATGAAGGACATGCCGGCTTTGCTCGCGGCGAGCCTCGCCGTTCGCGACGTCGCGCTGCTGAGCCAGGTGTTCTCTCGCGTCGTCGACAACGGCAAGATGCTGCGCAACTTCGTGCAGATCCTGCGCAGTGGTGCCGTGGGCCGCAAGTCGCTGGGTTCCCGCCCGAAGAAGCTGGTTCAGCACTGGCTGCTGACGGCCTCCGAGAAGCAACTGTTGAACGCCGCGGTGGGCAACACGCCCTCGCTGGCGGACGTGGTCAAGATGGTTCACCCCAAGCCCGCTGAGGCATGGCGTGCCGCTTGGTTCGCATGGCTGATCGGCAAGCCGGTCGATGAAGCGGCACTGCCGCCCATCACCCAGGCGTTCGAACGCTTCAAGCGCGACATCGCCCAAGGCGTGGCCACCGAAGTGCCGGACGTGCCGTTCCAGATGCTGACCGCGCTGGAGCTGATCTCAGCGCAATGGGCGCAGATCGCTCGCTCGGGCTCGTGGCAGATGGTGCGTCAGAACCTGAACACCTTCGCCCGGCATGGCGTGTTCAACCTCCCCGGCATGGCCAACGCGGTGGCCGCCAAGCTGAGCGATGCGCAAGCCGTGGCCAAGGCACGGGTGATGCCGTACCAGCTGATGTCGGCCTTCATGGCGGCCGGCGAGTCGGTGCCTGCCCAGGTTCGCGATGCGTTGCAGGATGCGATGGAACTGGCTCTGGTCAACGTGCCCAGCCTGGCGGGTCGTGTCGTGGTGTGCCCTGACGTGTCGGGCTCAATGAGCTCGTCCGTGACCGGTTATCGCGGCTCGGCGACCTCCAGCGCGCGTTGCATCGACGTGGCTGCCCTGGTGGCTGCTGCGGTGCTGCGCAAGAACCCGCAGGCCCGTGTGCTGCCGTTCGAACAGGATGTGGTGAAGCTGTCGCTGAACGCTCGTGACTCGGTCATGACCAACGCCCAGGCGCTGGCCAAGATCGGTGGCGGCGGTACCAACTGCAGCGCGCCGCTGGCTCTGCTGAACCGCCAAGGTGCGGAGGTGGACCTGGTGATCCTGGTCTCGGACAACGAGTCCTGGGTCGACGCCAACCGGCGCGGTGCGACGCAGACCATGCGCGAGTGGGAAGTGCTGAAGCAGCGCAACCCGAAAGCGCGCCTGGTGTGCATCGACATCCAGCCGACGGCGACCACGCAGGCGGCCGAGCGGCACGACATCCTGAATGTCGGCGGCTTCTCGGATGCGGTGTTCACGATGGTGGCGAATTTCGCCGCCGGCAACATGGACGCCGAGCACTGGGTCGGTGAAATCGAAAAGGTGTCGTTGGCCGCCCAGTAGGGCCGCGACACAGGAAGTTGGACGGTGTCCCAGGCGAATGCCTGCAGGAGTACAGCACCTTTGGCCGCGCGGGCATGCAAGCCCGCAACGGAGAACCGGTAGGCCGCTCTTGCAACTCTTGTCGCCTGAGGCACCAACCTCACAACAGAACATGCGTCGTCGCGTGGCGAATGCAGGTGGGACTACATCCAAAACGTGTCTCACCGACTGTTTGTCGCCACGCGGGGGCCACCAGTTTTTGCGCGAATGCTGGCAGGACTACATCTGGAACGCCGGGGGTTCGAATCCTCAACCGGGAAACCGGTGTGGCAGTGTCTTGCCCCTCTTGTCGCGCTTTTTTGAGATGCCTTGCTGCGAATGCAGGTGGAACTACAGATAACGACTCTCGTGGTCGCGGGTTCGAGTCCCGCCGGTCCCAAATCAGGGGGACCGTAGCTCAGTGGTAGAGCACGACGTTTCACCAATCCTTGTCGCAGCGGGGCATCACCCGCTTTTGCGGTGAATGCAGATGGAACTACAGGTAGACGCACGCGGCGAAAGCTGCGTGCTCTGTGAGTGATCACAGAGCGCCCGGGTTCAAGTCCCGGTCCAGCAATGGATGGCGGAGCAAATGTTTCATCAAACCTAGTCACCCCTCTTCTTTGATCGACCAATCGTCATGAGCCTCGCAGCAATTGACCCGCAATCCGTGGATGCCGTCATCGCCGACGCCTACAAGGTGTTCGGTCGATACCGGGCGCCCACCGTGCAGCTCGACGCATGTCTCTGCTGCATGTGCCCCACGCTGGAGGAGCAAATGCGCAAGCTGCCTTTGCGCAGGCTCACCCGAGAGCATTTCTATGAGTACAACACCGCCGCCAAAGGCGAGGTGCAGCCCGTATGGGAGGTCCTGTACTTTCTGCCGCGACTGCTCGAGCTGATCGCTCATGGGGAAGACGTGCACCACTCCACCGAGCTCTACCTGGACCGCGTCGGCCGCTGCCCGCCGCAAACCTTCAATGAAGCTGAACGCGAAGTGCTCAATCGGTTCGCGATCAACTACTTCGCCGGCCATCTGGCATCCCGTGACCAGCGTCCGCTCGAAGACGCCTTGACCGTGCTGCTGATGTTCCATATCGGTGGGTTTGACCTGCCACCGCTACTGGACTATTGGCTGCATTGCCAGGACCCGTGGTCGACGGTGCACTATGTCGAAGCCGGTTACTGGCACTTCTGGGAGGACCGAGAGGTCACCAACGCCTTTGCGCAAGATCGCATCGAGTTTCGGCAGAGCATCCGCCAATGGATGCTGGCACCGGCTCACCGCAACATCTTCGCTGACAAGCTGATGCGCCCCGACTTTCTGAACCTGGTTGAGAACCAGCCCGACAGTGGACGCATGCCGTTCAAGCTCCTTGTCGATGCTGTCTTCGACAACCTGATCGAGTAAAGAGAACCAAACCATGAACTACAACATCGAACAACCCGAAGGCGGCGTGCCCATCAAGATGTGGACGCAAGGCGTCCCCGTGGAGCCCGAGGCCAAGCAGCAACTCGCCAACGCCGCCAAGCTGCCCATCGTGTTCAAGCACATCGCGGCTATGCCCGACGTGCACTTGGGCATCGGCGCAACCGTTGGCTCGGTGATTCCGACGCTGAAGGCCATCATCCCGGCCGCCGTGGGGGTGGACATCGGCTGCGGCATGATGGCCGCGAAGACCACGCTGCGCGCTGAAGACCTACCGGACAACCTCGGCCCGCTGCGCTCGGCCATCGAGAAGGCTGTGCCGCACGGCTCGGCGCCCAAGCACCGCGGCCGTGACCCCGGCAGCTGGGAGAACCCGCCCGAGACGGTGGACCAGATCTGGGCCACGCTGGTCGACGAGTTCAACGCGCTGTGCGAGCTGCACCCGCGCCTGAAGAACACGAACAACCGCAAGCACCTGGGCACGCTGGGAACGGGCAACCACTTCATCGAGGTGTGCCTCGACGAGGCTGGTTTCGTCTGGTTCATGCTGCACTCGGGCTCGCGTGGCGTGGGCAATGCCATCGGCACGCACTTCATCGAGCTGGCCAAGAAGGACGCGGAGCGCAACATGCGCAACCTGCCGGACAAGGACCTGGCCTACTTCGAGGAAGGCGCCCAGTACTTTGGCGACTATGTGCGCGGCGTGTCCTGGGCTCAGAAGTTCGCGATGAAGAACCGCGAAGTGATGATGACCAACCTGATCGCCACCGTGCGCTCGGTCATCGCCAAGCCCTTCGAAGCTCATGTCGAGGCGGTGAACTGCCACCACAACTATGTGCAGCAGGAGCGCCACTTCGGCCAGGATGTGTTCGTCACCCGCAAGGGCGCGGTGAGCGCCAAGCGCGGCGAGATGGGGATCATCCCGGGCAGCATGGGTGCGCGCAGCTACATCGTTCGTGGCCTGGGCAACCCGCAGAGCTTCGAGAGCTGCAGCCACGGTGCGGGTCGCGTGATGAGCCGTACCAAGGCCAAGAAGATGTTCACGGTCGAGGACCAGGTCAAGGCGACCGAGGGCGTCGAGTGCCGCAAGGACGCGGACGTCATCGACGAGATCCCGATGGCCTACAAGGACATCGATGCCGTCATGGCCGCGCAGAGCGACCTGGTGGAGGTGGTGCACACCCTGAAGCAGGTCGTGTGCGTGAAGGGATAGACGGATGGGGGCCCAGTGCCCTCACCCACATCAGAACAAGAAGAGAAGAACATGATCGAAATTGACGGCTCCGTCGGCGAGGGCGGAGGACAAATCCTGCGGACTTCGCTGGCCCTGTCCATGTGCACGGGCCAGCCCTTCGCGCTGAACAAGATCCGCGCTGGCCGCGCCAAGCCCGGCCTGATGCGCCAGCACCTGACCTGCGTGAACGCCGCGGCTGAGATCTGCGGCGCCGAGGTCCAGGGAGCTGAGCTGAATTCGCAATCGCTGAGCTTCACACCAGGCCAAGTGCGCGCGGGCGACTACACCTTCAATGTCGGCACGGCGGGCAGCTGCACGCTCGTGCTGCAGACCGTCTGGCCGGCATTGATGCTGGCCGATGAACCCAGCCAGTTGAAGCTCGGGGGCGGAACGCACAACCCCATGGCGCCACCCTTCCACTTCCTGGAGCGCAGCTATGCGCCGCTGCTGCGCAAGCTCGGCGCGGAGGTCGAACTCGAACTGCGTCGCCTGGGCTTCTACCCGGCCGGCGGAGGCGAGATCGAAGTCAAGATCTGGCCCGCCGGCGACCGGCTGCAGGCTTTCGATCTGAACGAACGGGGTGCCAGGCTTGAGGGCTACGCCGAATGCTTTGCGCCGGCGCTGCCGCGCTCGGTGGTCCGGCGCGAGCTGCAGCAACTGGGTGCGGACCTTGGCTGGAGTGACGAGCAGCTGCGCGAGGCAGCCAGCCGCCAGAACGAAGGGCCTGGCAATGCGCTTCTGGCGACGTTGGTGTACGAGAACGTCTGCGAGGTCGTCACCGGGTTTGGCGAGAAGGGCGTCAGCGCCGAGCAGGTCGCGCGCGACGTCGTGCGCGAGGTGCGGTCCTACCAAGTCAGTGACGCTGCGCTCGGGCCTCACCTGGCCGACCAGTGGGCACTGCCGCTGGCGCTTGCCGTGTGGCGGCGCGGGGGAGCGGCGTCATATACCTGCACGGAGCTGACGCCTCACGCGCTGACCAACTTCGAGACCATCAAGCTGTTCCTGCCGGTGAGGTTCTCGACGTCTGGATCAGGAAGCCGCTGGTCCGTCAGCGTCAAGGCTCGTTGAGAGCAGGCGGCGCGGCGGTCTTGAACCGCCCGTTGCACCGTTCAGCCAAAGCTCTTGAGCAACTGCTTCAGGCGCTTGCGGCCGTCGCTGTTCGTCTGGCGGTACGTGTTCAAGGCGAATGACAGGAACTGCTGCTCACCCGGCGTCAGCCCCGCCGGCTCCCGTTCGTCGTCGAGCCAGCCGGCCTCCTTGCCGCAATGCCGCTCGATCTGCCTGGCCAGCTTGTCGCCAATTGGCCTGGCGCCGCTTTTGGCCATCGACCAGGTCGCGCCGCTGACCTCGATCTTCAGGGCCCAGGCGGACTCCAGCCCCTTGGGCGGATCGCCCGCGGCGATGCGCTCTTCCGCAAACAACTGGAAGAGTGCAAGCGCATTGAGTCGTCGAAAGGTCGAGAGGCTGGCCACGGCGGGTGTTGTTAAAACACTTCACATCCATTCTAGGTGTCGAATCGCGTTGACGCGCCTGTGAACACTCTTCACAATCCATGCATTCGTTGATTCACCCACACCAGACGGTTCAATCATGCTTCGCACAGCCCACACCACCATCGCCAAGCGCCCCTACCCGGGCGAGATGGCCTTGTGCGTCGCTGCGCATCGCGATGAGGGCGCGCGCCACGACCGATTCGGTGATTCAACGCAACCGGGGAAAGCTCCAGCCCACTGAAGCTTTCAGACTCAAGGGATCTCGCGATCCCATGAAGCCCGGTCTCCTGCAGGAACCGGGCTTTTTGCTTTGCTCCTGCTGTTCAGTCCGATTCATCAGCCCCGCAGGCCTTGCCTGCAGGACGACGTGAATCCCGATGGACCCATCTCGGGTGTGCCCGTGCACAAGCACCGGCTGGCCCGGTGTGCATGTGTGCCGAGCACGTTCTGCAGACGGAGCCGGCATGCAGCGGTGAAGGCAAGTCACCCTTGCTTTGGTCGCGTGCGGACACAGCCGAGATGGCATCGCCTCGTTAGCTCAGTGGAGAAGAGCGCCGGCCTACGAAGCCGGAGGCCGGAGGTTCGACTCCTTCACGAGGCACCAAGTTCTATGTCCCGTTGGACTTCGGGTGAGGTCCTCGGCCCTTCAAGCCGAAGAGGCGGGTTCGACTCCCGCACGGGATGCCAGACCAGAAGCCTGTCGTCGAGCTCACGCTTCGACAGGCGCAAACCGGCCGCAACGATTGGGCGGCGTCGGAACCCGTCACCGACAACCTTTCGGAGCATCGAGAAGAAGCCGTGCGTGGCGCAACCAGGGAGCGCAACTGCTTTGGGAGCAGAGGGTTGCAGGTTCAAGTCCTGCCGCACGGACCAGTTGAAAGCACGTCGCCATAGCTCAGTTGGAAGAGCGCCGGTCTGTC
Organism: Pelomonas sp. Root1217; assembly: GCF_001425705.1. GTDB lineage: Bacteria > Pseudomonadota > Gammaproteobacteria > Burkholderiales > Burkholderiaceae_C > Pelomonas. Next base: position 310,628 of record NZ_LMDC01000012.1, read on the forward strand.
GAACCGGAGGTCGCGGGATCGAGACCCGCTGGCGACGCCAGAGAAAAGATTAGCGCAGCGTGCGTTTGGGTGTGGCCGTCGCCTAGCGGTCGAAGGCTCAAGGTTGTGATCCTTGCATCGCCGGTTCGAATCCGGCCGGCCACCCCCAAGCGCATGCCACCCCACCCGGGGGCGTCGCATACACAGCCGTTCGAAAGGCGCGCGCCTCGCGGCACGCGAGATCGAACCAGGGAATTCCATCGTGCCAAGTCGAAAGGGAGGACGCCATGCACGACGTATTGCAGTTGGACATCACCGGCCTGCCCCAGGCCTGGATCTCGATCGAACAGGCGGCCGGCTATGTGGCCACCCGCTCTGTCGCCTGGTCTCTGGGCGACACGCCGGTCGCCGTATTGCGCGGCGGCATGAACGTTCGCACCGGCCGGCAGTCGGTGCTGGAAGTACCGGCCATCCTGGCGCTGCGTGGCAACTCGCGCCTGAACCTTTTCGACGTGACGCCCTGCTTCAGCAAAGCCAAGGTGATCCGGCGTGACCGACTGACCTGCGCCTACTGTGGCCGCCAGCAGGAACTGCGAGAGCTCACGGTCGACCACATCCTGCCGGCGTCTCGAGGCGGAGCGCTCAGCTGGATGAACACGGTCGCGGCCTGCCGCGCCTGCAATGCGTTGAAAGCCGACCGCACGCCAGAAGAGGCGCGCACGCCGCTGCTGTTCGCGCCCTATGTGCCCAGCCGCTTCGAGGACTTCCTGCTCAAGGGCAGGCGCATCCGGGCGGACGTGCATGAATGGCTGGCCGCACGACTGCCGAAGGAATCGCGCCTGAGCTGACTGAAAGGTCGGCTCAGACTGCGACTTGTTTTTCAAGGTGGCGACGCACGGTTGAGTGCGTCGCTCCCCATCATCGACACCTTGCCGAAGGCGCCTACGACAGCGCACGCAAGACGGAGATCACGCTTATGTCCTACCAGTCCATCTCGACGATCGACTGACCACGGTTCCCGAGCCCCGGCCGAGCCGTGTCCGTTCACAGATACGGCTTCGGCCCGCGCAGCGCTCGTCGCCCGCAGCCATGGAGCCGGGGCATCGCTTTTCGGAAACCGCAATGAGTGCACAACTCCGTTCCCGCGCCCTCCAGGAGGGGCGCGTCAAGGCCCTGCGCCGCATGAAACAGCCGATGACGCTGGTGCTTGAAACCAGCCCTGGTGCCCGCGATCCTGTCGCTCGCGCCCTCGGTCAACGTGGCCTGCGTGGCGCAGGCCAACACATCCAAAGCCGCGGTGCCCAGCGCCGTGCCGACCGCATGGCGCTCCAGGCGCTGGTCCGAAGAAAGGATTGGGATGAGTGAGTCCCAGAATGAACTGCGCGCGCAGCTGGCGCTGAGAAACCAGCAGCTGCAAGAGATCGCCGCCCAGCTCAAGACCGAGCTGTTCGGCATCGACGCCATCATCGACCGCGTCATTGATTCGGTGCGCGCCTGGTACGTTCTGCCCGGGCTCGTCTCACGGCCTGTCATCGTCTGCCTGTGGGGCCTGACCGGCACGGGCAAGACCCAACTGGTGCGCCGCCTGGCGCAGCTGCTGGGGTTCTATGACCGCTTCGTCGAGGTGCAGATGGACGGCTTCTCCAATGGAGCGGGCTGGCGCGGTGCTCAGAGCATCTCGGGCATGCTGGCGCAATCCGGCGTGCGAGAGGGCGAGCCGGGCATCCTGGCGCTTGACGAGTTCCAGCGTTTTCGCACCATCGACGGCAAGCGCAACGAGATGCGCGTCGAGCGTTACCAGGACGTCTGGGCACTGCTGTCCGACGGCCGCCTGCCGCCCGCGCTCTCGCTGCTGGGCGACATCGAGTCGTCCATCGCCGAGGCGGCGTTCGACGCCGAACGCGTCGATGCCGACGAAGCCAAGCACCGCTTCAAGCTGCGCAGCTGGGAGGCGCAGGAACTGCAGCGCAACCTCAAGCTCGACGAGCCGCTGCTGGAAATCATGGCCTGGACGCCTGAGCAGATCCAGCAGCGCCTGCATGCTTTCCGCGAAAGCGGCCAGCAGCAGTGGGACACCGACTACAGCCGCCTGCTCGTCTTCGTCTGCGGCAACCTCGACGAGATGTATGAGGACCTCGCCACCAGCGTGGACGACTGCGACAGTGATGCCGACACTTTCCACACCGTCACCGGCAAGCTGAGTGTCATCGACGTCAAGCAGGCGCTCAACAAGCGCTTCAAGCCCGAGCAGGTGGCACGCCTGGGCAACGAGCACGTGGTGTATCCATCGCTGTCGCGGCGGGCCTACGAGCAATTGATCGAACAGGGTTGCACTCGCTACGCCCGCGAGACCGGGGACCGCTGCGGCCTGCGCTTCGAGTTGGCCACCAGCGTGCGCGAGCAGATCTACGCCAACGCCGTCTTCCCGGCCCAAGGCACGCGGCCGCTCTTTTCGTCACTGCACGCCATCCTGGGCGCCGGCCTGGCCAAGGCGGCGCTGTGGGCCCTCGAACAGGGCGCAACCGCGGGCGACAGCGTCGGCCTGACGGCCGACGGCCGCAGTCTCATCGCGCACTGGCACGGTCAAACGCACGCCATCGCTGCGCCGTTCGAGATTAACCGTCTGCGCCAGCGCAGCAACGCCGACTTTCGTGCCCTGCTCGCTGTACACGAGGCCGGTCATGGCCTGGTCCATGCCCTGCTGTTCGGTCGTGCCCCGAGCGAGATCAAGATCCACGTCGCCAGTTTCGAGGGCGGCTACAACGCCTACACCTCGAGAAAGGTCTGGTCGCGTCACAACCTGCTGGATTCCATCTGCACCAGCCTCGCCGGCCGTGCTGCAGAGTTGCTCGTGTTCGGGCCGGAACTCAGCTCCAGTGGCGCCGAGAGCGACCTTCGCAAGGCGACCGAAACAGCCGCTCGCATGCTGCGCCACTTGGGCCATGGCTCACGCGTCGGTCGAAGCGACGTGTCCAGGGACAGTGACGACAACCTGTGCACGGACGTTGAGGCCACCAACGCGCCGATCGAGGCGCTGCTGCAGGCTGAGCATGACCGTGCGACGAGGCTGATGGAGGAGCACCGCGACGCGCTGCTGGCGCTGGTGGACGAGCTGATCAATCACGGTCAGGTCACGCCGGCACGGTTCGCCACCGTGGTCGGCCTGCCGTTGGGAATGCCCGAGGATGCATTGGATCCCTATGCCGACAGGCTGGCGTCGTTTCGGGAGGCGGGTGTTGAAACGAGGGGGCGGATGCGGGCGTAGAGCGACGACGCGCTTGCTGGCATTGATGCCGCCAAAGAGCTTCGCGCTGAGCGTTGACTGACGGCAAGCCGGCGTGCTCTGCGTGTTGCGTTGCCTACGTCTTCAAATGGGCGATGTGCGCGGCACAATTCCCGAACAACAAGCGGCCGCACAACGCAGGCGGCGCTCAGGGATGAAGAAATGGGCTTCTGGGTCTTCATCGGCATCTGGGTGACGCTCAACGTCGCCGCTACACGCGCCTTGCTACGTGCCGCGGCGGTGGGTTTTGAGCGCCCTGGCAGTCGCCTCATCGAGCACTACTTTGGAAGCGGCATAGCCGGTACCCCCGTCCAGCTCGCGGCGAAGCGAGATTGGTTCGAGCCAGGCGCTGGTCACGGGCCTTGCTGCTAGGCAGTCTTCTCGTTCACAAGCCGGAGGAACTCGGTCACCAGGCCGCTGACCTCCCGCTGCGCGAGAGCCCGCTCGTCGGGATCCTCGAGGCCGTGGAACGACGCATATCGCCCAGGGCCACCTTTTTCATGGCCGGCCGTCGTGCCGTCGTCGCAGAACTTCATTTCCGGATTCGTCAACGCCCTTCGCATGGGCACCTCATGTTGGCCTGAGGTGAGCTTGGCGGCAAACTCGGCCGCAATCGACCCTGGTGAGGCCTTGTAGTAGCGCAGGAGGTGGATGACGTCTGCGACGTCTTTTGTGCTCGTAGCGGTGCTCCATTGCCAGCGCTTTGAGGGTGACGAACGCAACGGCGTCGGCATGACGAACGGTCTCGACCGAGATGCGATCGCCGTCCGGCCGTTCGACGCGGAGTTCCTGCTCCAGGTACCAGTCGCTGGCGATCCCGGCGTAGGGGACGCGGCAGGCCGAGATCTCCTCGCCGTCCAGGGACTCCGCGCCCTTGCCGGCTGGATCGTCGGTGTTGACCAGGAACTCCACAACGATCCGCTCATCGTGGATATCGCGCGCCCACTATCTTCCGGTCAGGCGGCTGCTTGGAGGGGCGCTCAATGTCGATGAGCCAGGTGCGGTAGCGGAAGAGGAGCGTGTCCGAAGAGGATTCAAAGTAGTTGGCTAACTTATCTGCCAGCCCTCATTTGCTGCACAGCAAATATGGCCTCAATAGCTAACATCAAAGCTTCTGATCACCATGGAGGTCACCAGCCTTTCGACGGGGCTGCACAGCAGCATGGTGAGCTTGCCGGCATAAGAGGACCGCCAAGGGCTTCAAGTGGCTGTACCTGGACGGCCAGGGCCGCGTTGTCACGGCGACACGCTTCAACTTGCCTCGCCGCGGTGTCGTAAATAGACTGCGCGTCCTTCATTCACCTCCAGCCTTACGGAGCCAATCGTGTCCTGCAGCATCGCCGCCCTCTAAGCCGTCGACCGCCATCCGTCTCATGCCCGCCATGAGCTCGGCCGCTGCAGCCGTTCTCCGCGTCCCGCCCGCCCACGCCATGCCGGCGGCGGACGCCTAGCCCGTCAGGCACCGCGCACGCCCAGTCGTCGGTTCGTTCCATCGAACCAGGAGACGACCATGTCTGCGCACATCGGGTCGACGCCATCCGTCGACTCCCAAATCCATTGCCTGGAGATCCTGAAGTACCCCAGGACTCCGCACATCGAAGGCTCGCGCCTGCAAGCTGGCGACGAAGGTCAAGAGCACATCCGCCTCGCCACCCTCGCGGGGTGTCATGCCGTTGTCGAAGAGAAGCTCGACGGTGCCAACGTCGGCATCTCGTTCACCAGCGGCGGCGAAATGCTGTTGCAGTCCCGTGGCCACTATCTCGTCGGTGGCGGGCGTGAGCGGCAATTCGCGCCGTTCAAACTCTGGGCTAGCTCGCACGAATCTCGGCTGCTCGCGCTGCTCGAAGACCGCTATGTGATGTACGGCGAATGGCTGTATGCCAAGCATTCGGTCAGCTATGACCGCTTGCCGCATTGGTTCTGCGAGTTCGACATCTACGACCGGGTCGAGCAAGCTTTCCTCAGCACGCCGCGGCGTCACGAGATGCTTGCGGGCTCGCCCATCGTCAGTGTTCCGGTGCTGCAGGCAGGCTCGATGCCGCGCGACGTCAAGTCGCTGCGCGCGCTCGTGAGGCCGTCCCTCGCGAAGAGTGCGCAGTGGCGCAGTGCCTTCGAGCAAAGCGTGCGGCGCCAGGACCTGGACCAGGCGCTGGCCTGGCAGCAGACCGACAAGTCGGACCTGTCCGAAGGTCTGTACATCAAGGTGGAGGACGAGCGCCAGGTGCTGGGCCGATACAAGTGGGTGCGTCCGGACTTCGTTCAGACCATCCTCGATTCGGGCTCGCATCACAGCACGCGACCCGTGATCCCCAATGGGCTGGCGCCGGAGACTGACCTCTACGCGCCGGTGGCCACTGCTGGGTGGAATTGCTCATCGGCAGGAGCCTGAGAGGCCCCGAGAAGGAGAAGAACATGAACTACGAATTGATCCGTGCGCTGTGCCCCGTGGAGGCTGGCGCAGGCTACGACTGGACCGCCTGCTGCGAGGTCTTCCCACGCCTGCATGCGCTTGAGACCACGCCGCAGAGCCCGCGCTATCACGCCGAGGGCAATGTCGGCATCCACACTCGCATGGTGCTGGACGCGCTGCTGGAATGCGACCACTTCCGAGCTACCAGCGGCGCGCGGCGCGAGACCCTGTTCCTCGCTGCGCTGTTGCACGACCTGTGCAAGCCGGAAACCACGACCATCGATCCGGTGACCGGAGAGATCGGCCAGCCTGGCCACTCGCGCCGCGGAGCGGTCGACGTACGCGCGCTACTCTGGCGCGCGGGCGTGCCGTTCGAGCTGCGCGAGGCGGTCTGCCGCATCATCGCCGTGCATCAGGTGCCGTTCTTTGCCTTCGATTCGCGTCGCGGCGAATCGCCTGAGTTCATTGCACGGCGACTGTCGTGGAGCCTGGATTTGCCCGACCTGATCTGCGTGGCGCGCGCCGACATGCGGGGACGCATCTGCGCCGATCAACAGGCCCGGCTGGACGACATTGCGTTGTTTGAGCAACTTGCCCGTGAGGACGGATGCTGGGGCATCCCCAGGGCGGCAGCTTCAGCGCACACGCGGCTGACATATGCGCGTGGTTCGGCTGTGCATTTGGATACGCCGCTGTTCCAGGTGCCGGGATCGCAGGTCACGGTGCTCTGTGGGCTGCCGGCCTCGGGCAAGGACAGCTGGGCGGCGCGCCATGCTCGAGGTATCGAGATCGTGTCGTTCGACGACGCGAAGGCGGAACTCGGCCTGAAGCACGGCGAGAACGATGGCCTGGCGGCCCATCGCGCGGTCGACAAGGCAAAAGCGTTGCTGCGCCGACGGGAGCCCTTCGTCTGGAACGCCACGCATTTGAGCGAGCAGATGCGCAACAAGACGCTGGACCTGCTCTACGCCTACGACGCCCACGTGAGTCTGGTCTATCTCGAGGTGCCCGCCGACGCACTCTTCAGGAGAAACGCGCGCCGCGACACCACTCTCAAGCAAAGGGATCTCGAACGCATGTTGCACCGATGGGAGGTGCCACTACCCTGGGAGGCGCACGAGGTGCGCTATGTGGTCGAGGCTGACGGCCAGCGAGGCTGAGGCTGAGGCAGGCGGCACGGGGTTTCGCCGAACGCATGGCCACTTTGGGCTCGGCGTTGCACCACGGCAGACGCCTTTGTACCGCCCAGTGAACGCCTAGCCGGGCTGCGTGCGGATTTGGCTCCTGGGCCAGCCAATGCGTGAGGCATCGCCGGTCATGCCTCGCCCTGCTGGTTGACGGGCTTCGAGCCCCTGGTGTTTTGGGTGCAGCGGACAGTCGAGGAACCAGCCGTTCAATGGCCGGAGTTCATGAAAGCTGCCGTTCGGTCGCCGACACGCGAATCACTCAGCTCAGCCTAGAGTCGACACCGGGCCTCATGCGTACATCGGACGGCCTGCCTGCGGCCAATGCCCGAGGCGGCGCTTCAAGCAGCCGGATGCGTTGCACGTTGATCGCGGGCGTCCGCCGAGGTTTGAAAGGTCACTTCGCACCTCGTGCGAGCGCTGGCGATTCCCAGATCAAGCAGGCGCATCACATCCAACGCTTCTTCAGGTGGAACCGGATTGCTGCCATTGCCCAGTAAAAGATCTCGAATCTGGCGGTAGTACTCCGGGTATGCGCCTCGCTCAGTAGGAAACGCTCGCCGGACCAGCGTCGCACCTTCCAACATCACCAACTCGCCCTGGTCGGGATCGACGCCCCATTCCTGCAAGTTGCCGACCTGGGGCCGCAGTCCGGCTTTCAACGAATCCTCTTGTTGGTCGACGCCCCGTTTCACATAGCTTCCCTTCAGCCCGTGCAGCTCGATACGCGGGCCGGGAACGGCGGACACATTGCTTGCATGCAACGTGACCCTCAGACCATCGGCGTAGCGCAGTACCGCCTGGAAATGATCATCGATTTGCGCGCCAGGCCTCAACAGCGCGAGGTCCAACTGGATAGCGTCAGGCCGGCCGAAGTGCCGTAGCGCTTCATCAAGCAGGTGAGGGCCCAGGTCCATCCACAGTCCGCCGCCTTCTGCGGCGGCCTCCCGCCAGCGAACCCGGGGCTGCGGTCGATAGCGATCAAAATGCAAGCGTGCATGGCGAATGGGGCCAAGTACTTGGTCCTGTAGAAGCTGGCGCACGGTCAGCGCGGTACTGTCCCAACGCCTGTTGTGAAAAACGCTCAGGTGCCGGTCTTGCGCCTGCGCCAGGCAGACCAGCTCTTCTGCTTCGTCCGCGTTCGACGTGAACGGCTTGTCCACAACGACGTGCCTGCCGGCCAGCAGGGCCGCATGCGCCAGGGCGTGATGGGTGAGGTTGGGTGTGGCAATGACCACCAGGTCAACGTCAGCCGTTGCAATCAAGGCCGCGGCGTCACCGTAGACCTTCACGTCCGAACCAAGCGTTCGGTGGACCTTTGATGGGTCGCTGCTGCTGACTGCAGTCAACTCCAGACCAGGAACGGCTTGAATGAGAGGAGCGTGAAAGGTCTGGCTCGCATAGCCAAAGCCCAGTAGACCGACGCGAAGCATGTGGAGATCAGAGCCGATTTCGATCTGGCCATTTTGCCGCCTGCGATAGCCGGCGTTGACCAGGTGGATGTCGGCTTGCGCCAGAAGCTGCGCCTCGAACAGCGATCAGTTCAAAGCCCGAAATCCAACGCCGCTAGGTACACCGCCAGGTCTTGTTCAGAGAAACAGCAGACGGTGACCTCTGCAGGCAGATCGTTCTCGTGCAGCCATTGCCGAATGCATTGCACGGCGACCTTGGCGGCAAGTCGGATGGGGTAGCCATAGGCTCCCGTACTGATGCTTGGGAATGCGATGGACTGCAGACCTTGATCGCGTGCGATGGTCAGGCAGGCCACATAGCAGCTGCGAAGCAGATCCTCTTCACCTTTGGCGCCACCCTGCCAAACCGGGCCCACGGTGTGAATGATGTGCGACGCCGGCAATCGAAACCCCGGCGTTATCTTCGCCTGCCCCGTCTTGCATCCGCGCAGCTTCCGGCAAGCCTCGAGCAGCTCCGGGCCTGCGGTGCGATGAATGGCGCCGTCGACCCCGCCGCCACCCAGCAGCGATGAATTGGCTGCGTTGACGATGGCGTCAACGGCCAGGGTCGTGATGTTGGCTTGGATGGCGCGGATTTGCTTCACGGGATCGACTCCTCGAAGTCCATGGCGATTCGGAGGTCAGCCTTTGTTGCGCGGGCTGAAGGTGCGCGGGAAGGTCACGGGCGTAGAGCGGTCCTTCAGGCGGTAGCCCATCGGTGGCCGGTTGGATTCGCTCTCGACAAAGCCGACCTCCTCGAGGAAATCGGCCGCCAACATGCGCGTGCGAAAGCCGCTCTTGTCGACCGGGCGCCCGAGCACCACCTCGTATGTCCGCTGCAACTGGGGCAAGGTGAAAGGCTCTTGCAGCAGGAAGGCCGGCAGCGAGGTGTACTCGACCTTGCTGCGCAATCTCTCGACTGCCGCCAGCAGGATGTCCGAGTGGTCAAAGGCAAGCGCTGGCGCCTGGAGCAGCTCGTCCACATCGAACCACGCGACATCTGCCGCGTTGGCGCCCTTGGCCAGCTCGAGGTCCTGCACCGGGATCAAAGCAAAGTAGGCGTGCGTCGCCGACCAGCCTCGGGGGTCACGCGTGGCGCTGCCCCAACTGCCCAGCTGCTCCAGGTAAGGCGAGTCCACGCCCGTCTTCTGCAGCAGCTTGCGGCGCGCGCAGGCCAGCAAGTCTTCGTCCAGCTCGACATTCACGAAGCCGCCCGGCAGGGCCCATAGCCCCGGATGGGGCTCCGTCGTGTCGGAAGGGCGTTGGACGAGCAGGACCTTCAGTGCGTCTTTGAGCACCGTGAAGATGACGACGTCCACCGTGGTGTAGGGCCTGGGAAAGTCGTTGCCGGGCGCTGCGGCCCTGCGCGTTGTCTTGGTCGCCATCGGTCGAGTGCCTCTTGACGTTCCGGGATATAGGTTGTACTGTACACCTTATAAAGATGTATTGAACAACTTATTGGGAAAGGAAGAACCATGTTCGGTATCCGCTTCATCAAGTCGCAGCCCACCACACATCTGATGCAGTTCCGTGGCGGCAAGCTGGCGCGCCAAGGCGCAGGGCTGTCCTTCTACTACTACTCGCCGACGACGACGCTCGTCGCCGTGCCCGTGGCCAGCCATGACCGCCCTTTCATGCTGGACCTGGTGACGTCGGACTTCCAGAGCGTGACCGTGCAGGGGCAGGTGACCTATCGCATCAGCGAGCCGCAGCGCACTGCGGCCATGATGGACTTCTCATTGCGTGCGGACGGCAAGACCTATGCGTCCGAGGATCCGGCCCGTCTGGCGGATCGTGTGGCCCAGCAGGCCGAAGTCATCGTCCAGCAGGCCGTCCAGGCGCTGGACCTCAAGCAGGCCCTGAGGTCCTCGGCCTTGATCGCGCGCACAGCCCAGCGTGAGCTTGGCGTGCAGCCGGAGATCGAGGCGCTGGGCCTGGAGATCCTGGGCGTGTCCATCCTGAGCGTGAAGCCGACGCCCGACATCGCGCGAGCGCTGGAGGCGGAGGCGCGCGAGTCCAATCTGCGTGCGGCGGACGATGCGGTCTATTCGCGGCGCATGTCCGCCGTGGAGAAGGAACGTGCCATTCGCCAGAACGAACTGGATACAGAGATCGCCATCGAGCACAAGCGCCGCGAGATCAGCGAGACCAAGCTGGAGGCCAAGGCGGCCCTGATGCGTAAGGACAACGGCCTGCGCGCCGAGCAGATGGACGCGGACATCGAGCTTGAGGAGAGCCGCAAGGCCTTTGTGAGCGGCCAGGCGGCCAACAGCCGCACGCTCGCGGAGGCGGAGGCCCATCGCGTCGCCAGCGTCATGACGGCCCTGAGCCAGGCGGACACGCGCGTGGTGCAAGCCCTCGCGGCGGTGGGCATGCAGCCGGCCCAACTGATCGCGCAGGCCTTTGGTGGCATTGCCGAGAACGCTGAGCGCATCGGCCAGTTCAATATGGCGCCCGAGCTGCTTCAGGCGCTGCTGGGGCATACGGCCGTCGGATCGGATGGAGGCGAGCGTGGCCGCAGCCGGTGAACGCAAGGTCGTGCTGGTGACCCGCAAGACCCGGCTGGAGGAACTGATTGCCAGGTACCACACGCTGGGCCAGGCGCGCTTCTACATCGAGCACCTGGGCGCCGACTTCACGGACTACGTGCAGGAGAACCTGGCCTATGGCGAGAGCCTTCAGCGGATCAGCGCAACGCTGCGGGAATGGGGGCGCCATCAGGTGCTGGATCGGTCCCTGCTGCCGAACTTTATCTTCGCGCCGGACGACATCGTGATCGCGTTGGGGCAGGACGGCCTGGTTGCCAACACGATGAAGTACCTGGAGGGCCAGCCGTTGATCGGTGTGAATCCAGAACCCACGCGCTGGGACGGCTTGCTGCTGCCCTTCGAGCCTTGTCATCTCGACGCCTTGCTCAGGGACGTGGCGCAGGGACGGCGGCCGACCAAGGCAGTCACCATGGCGCAGGCCAGCCTGTCCGATGGCCAGATCCTGCGCGGGGTCAATGACTTGTTCATCGGACCGCGCAGCCACACCTCGGCGCTGTATGACATCGCGCTGGGCGACAGGCACGAGCAGCAGTCGTCATCGGGTGTCATCGTCTCGACCGGCTTGGGGTCCACGGCCTGGTTGAAGAGTGTCATGACGGGATCAATGGCATTGGCGGCAGCGGCCGGCGCCGGGAGTTCGGGCGCGTACAAGCCCATGGCCTGGGACGCCGATCGCTTGACGTTCGCGGTGCGGGAGCCGTTTCCGACACAGCGCACGCAGGCCAGCCTGGTCTACGGGCAGGTGACGAAATCAGCGCCACTGCGCCTGCGCTCCAGAATGCCCGAACACGGCGTGATCTTCTCTGACGGCATGGAGGCGGACTTCATCCGCTTCACCGCCGGCATGGAAGTGACGGTCAGCGTTGCGCCAACCCGAGGGATGTTGGTGACCTGACTCAAAAGAGACGAATGAAATGAACTCCAAATCTCAGCTGACAACCGTCAGCAAATTCCTCAGCCTGGTGCTGAGGCACGAGCCACACCGGATTGGTATTGCCCTCGATGAGGCTGGCTGGACGTCGGTCGATGAGTTGCTGCGCAAGGCAGCGGCGGCCGGATGCCCGTTCTCCCGCGCAACGCTGGAGGAGGTTGTCGCGAACAGCGACAAGCAGCGCTTCGCCTTCAGCGAGGACGGCCTGCACATCCGCGCCAACCAAGGCCACTCCATCGAGATCGATCTGGATCTGCCAGTCCTCGAACCGCCGGACATCCTGTTCCATGGCACCGCATCGCGGTTCGTCGAGTCGATTCTTAGCAGCGGGCTGGAGCGACGGGAGCGACACCATGTCCATCTGACGCAGCATCGTCAGACGGCGGTGTCGGTCGGGCAGCGCTATGGCGAACCCGTCATCCTGCGCATCGATGCCCAAGCGATGTTTGCCGAGGGCCACGAGTTCCGTTGTTCCGCCAACGGCGTCTGGCTGGTAGAAGCCGTTCCGACCAAGTTCATCCAGGTGGAGCCGTGATCGATACCGTCACCCTGTACCGACCCACCGGTCCCACGGAGCTTGCATTGGTCGAGGCCGCCGGCCATCGGCGTTGGCCGCCTCGGTTGCCCGACCAACCCATCTTCTATCCGGTGACCAACGAGGCGTATGCCGTCGAAATCGCCCGCGACTGGAACGTGGCAGCCAGCGGCGCCGGCTTCGTGACTCGCTTCGAGGTGCGCAAGACCTTCATGGACCGCTATGCCGTCCATCAAGTCGGGGCTGCACATCACACCGAGTGGTGGGTGCCGGCAGAAGAATTGGACGCCCTGAACGACAACATCGTCGGCACCATCGAGGTGATCCGACGTTTTCCCGAGAACAACAACGAAGACCGAACATGAAACTGGCTATTGCCCCCACCTCCAGCAGGCCACCGAATGGCCAGGAGAAGACGAGCACATCCTCGCCCACCACGACGACACCAGCGTTGTGGTCTATCGGGCCTACCGCCCGGCCAGCAGCGCCCAAGCAACAAGAGCACTTACGCGGTGGCCGACGTACAGGTCATGGTCTGACCGACCGTGGGTACGAAGCCCAGGACGAACCGCCTGCCAAGCGACCATCTGGTTGCTACGTCGCCTTTGGGCATCCCTTCTCTTTCATCCAAACAGATCGCCGTTTTCCGGCCCTTTGATCTCGGGCCCTTTGTCGGGCTTCGGCTTCGGCCGCTTACGTCTGGCGTTCAGCTCGCGAGCCGCGGGATCGGCTGCAGCCTCTCGCCACTCGTCAACAAACATGTCAGGCTCCGACTCCCAGTCGGCTGGCTCCGCCAGCGGCTTCCAAGGTGCTGGCGCCGGCTCGGCCTGAAGCAGATCCGCTGGGAACTGCCTGATGAAGTCGCCTGCCTTGTCGATGGGGCAATTCAGCCAAGCGTCCTGATCCTCCGGGCGCAGAAACACCGGCATCCTCTTCTCGTCGCCAGGCGGGTTGAAGCGGCTGAAGATTGCATGGCCGTCTGCGTTGACGGTCAGCATCGTGAAGGACAGGATCTCCTCCCCTTGCGGGCCAATCCACACGCCCCACAGGCCGGCCGCGCAAAGCGGATCGCCGTTGTTGCGCTTGACGGCCCATCGCACGGGGTCTCCAGTCTCGTAGCACCACTCGAAGCCCCTTTCGATGGGGATCATGCAGCGGTTACCGGCAAACCAGGCGGCCTTGAAGGCGCGCTTCTCGCGCATCGTCTCGGACTTGCAGTTGTATGTCTTGCGGCCGAAGGCCAGGTCCGGCGCAAACTCAGGCAGGTAGCCGAAGAAGCCGAGTTGGGCCTGCGCGACAACAAGCTCGGCCTTGTCTTCAGCGCGGATGAAGAAGGCCTTCAGCCCGGGAAACGCCGACTCGGGCGGTTCAACGTCTGACGGCCTGGACACACCGAAGTGCGCCATCAGGCGGTCGTCCATCGTGACGGGCTCGTAGTTTGAGCACATGGCTGTCCGGTCGGGCAAGGTCGGTGCAGCCAAGCCTAATCGAACTGCGGAAAGACTTTAGATTTCCGCTGAAGCCACCTGACCTGTTGGCGCGACGGACTCGGCGTGACGGCAACTCCAGGCCACAGCCGAGAACTTGCCCTTGGGGCGGGTGTACCGGTACTTCCTGAAGGTCAGCCGCACTCGGCCGAGCCAGCCGGCGTCCACCTCAACGCGAATCTCGTCGTCATGCACCACTGCCGCATCGGGCAGCAGGCATTGGGCCTTCCCGACGTACTCGCTAGGCACGCGGCCCAGGATGCCGTTGTCGACGAGCGTGGATGGGAGAGGGGTGATGTGTTCGGGGGCTTCAGTCATGGCGCAATGCTGCCCAAGCATCGGCTCACTGGATGAGCCAGCCGCGCCTAGAGCTTGACTGGAGAGTGGTCGAAATAGCCCAGCTCAGCCCACAGATTGCGAGCTTCCTTGTAGAGACGGTGCACCGCGCTGGCACCCAGTTCAGCGCGCAACCCTCGCCTCGCGAGCCTCGAAGGCCATAGGCGTCTTGGCGATCACCAGACAGAGAGCTACAAACTATTGGGACTGCTACTCCCGGCGCGGCTTCCGTTCGCTACAAATTTACCCCGCAATCACAGCCTTGAACGCGATCGACGCGATGCCCCAATCCGTGTAGACGTCATCAACATGGGTTCACGGACCGCTTCGCGTCACCGCGACCGAAGCAATTGACGAAGCCGTACCAACGTCGGTTCGGCGGCTCCCTGCGCCACGTTGGCGGCCAGGTCCGGCCAGACTGGCGCGGCGCTGGAGCCGCTGTACGAGCTGACAAGCGCTTCATCCTCAGTTGCCGTGTGGTGCACGCCGACGAGACGCCAGTGGCCCCGCTGGACCCGGCCGCGGGCAAGACGCGCAGGGCCTACGGTGAGTTTTGGGGACGGCAGGTACAAAGGAGCAGGAGCAGTTGAAAGCGATGCATGGACAACACGACCAAGGAATGGTTTGACCCCTCGACCGTCAAGGTCGAACGCACTGCGGACGTTGAAGGGTGGCAAACAGACGAAGAGCTTGTGCGACTGTCAGGAGCCCCCAAGGGCAGCGTTCTGCGCGTATCGGTCAACGACAAAGGCGCCATCGAGCTACGCGTGTCGAACCCATCCGTCCTTGGCGAGGACATGGTCAGAGTGCTGGTGCAAGAAGCGGATGGCTTTGCTTTTCACATTGTGAATGCGGTGTTTGTCCTCAAGGAGGAGCTGCTCGCCCGCGGGATTGGCCCTCGCAGCGTCACCATCGAGCTATTGCAGGCGAAAGCGTTGGGCTACATCACCCGCGTGAAAACGTGGGCGATTGGCAATCGTGCAACTTTCGAGGGAGAACCGCCCCTAAGGGGGTACTACGTGTGGCCGCTGATGGGCTTTGACGCTCCGGTGCCTGCCGAGTTGCTAACGCACCCAGGACTGCCACCGGCGCTGCCGGAACCACCCACACTGCAGGGTCTGTTTGAAACTGAGGCGGGCGAAGGGTTCTGGCTCAAGCACGGGGACTCTCTTTGGGTCGAATTCGACCTCCGTGAAGGATCAACGAGCTGGAAAAGGCTCGCTCGCTATACTTCAGAACGCAACATCGACGTGCAACCATGAGCGCACTGGACATTCTCCGCCGCATCACCAAGCCGATGACGGATGCCGAGTCGGTGGCGATGGTGCGCACGCAGTACGGCGTCGGCCGCGAGAACGTCAGCAATGGCGACTTGGTGGCCGTTCAACGAGCCAGGGAAGTGCTCGCTCGACGCACGGGCAAGAACACCACCGTTGCAGTCAACGCCATCAAGGTCAAGGGTGCTCGGAGCAAGGGCGTGACCGTTGGGGCGAAGGCCAAGCCTGGCATCAAAAAGCTTCGCGCAGCACGGTAACCACCGATTCGATTAAACCCAGAAGGGGCAGTTTGCGCTGCCCCTTCTTCCATATGAACCCGGCTCATCCGCCGTCGCTGGTCCAGCACCCGCAGTAGCGTCGGTCTGCCAACGTGTGGTCGCTTGGCAAGGACCCGTGGCCGTCATACTGGAAAGCGTCGAAGGCTCACCAGCCCCGGTGGCCACCTAAAGCGCCCCACTTATGGCCACCGGGGCAACTGGCGTCAGCCACTTCAGCTTCGATCCCACCGCCGTATGCGGCCGGACAAGTCACCTTGACGTCCGGTAGGCAGTCGTCGAGCTGGTGGCCCGTCAGACCGGGTGAGCGGCCAGCGTGTGTGCACGAACACCTTCGATCTCGTCGTCCCACGTGGCAAGGATCGTCGCCCCTGAGTCGACCCTGGAGGCATCGTCAGGATTTTTCACGCTGACGGGAAAGACATGGTCGCAGCCGGCGCACTTGAGCACCCAGCCGCCGGATTCGTTGGTGCCGCCAGGCCATCGACCGACCGAAATGTGGATGGCTTCTCACAGCTCGGGCACTTCACGACCTCATTGCGATGGACGACGTCCATATGGCTGCTCCCTCACGGCCTTGGTGGCCGCCATTGTTCACTCGAATGACGGATTTCATCATTCGTTGAAAACGGATTTTTGGTGAAAGCCAGGCGCGCCTAGAGCTTGACTGGAGAGTGGTCGAAATAGCCCAGCTCAGCCCACAGATTGCGAGCTTCCTTGTAGAGACGGTGCACCGCGCTGGCACCCAATTCAGCGCGCAACTCTGCCTCGCGAGCCTCGAAGGCCGTAGGCGTCTTGGCGACCCAGCCCATTTCGTCCTCGCCGATCTCGGTATAGACGTAGCTGATTGCGAGCCCGTTGGCGTGCAACGCGTCCGGCAGCCCGAGCCCTTCGTCTTCGCCCACCTTCCACTGCGAGCGCCAAGACACGACCTTGCAGGGCAACGAGCCATACGCGCGCTCGGCTGAAAAGGGGTCGTCATCCTTGTGCCCCCATTCGTGCCACAGCTGCAGAGCCTCCATGCAGAGCCGCGTCTCCAGCGCAGCCGAAGCCTCCGGACCAAGCCCCAGCTTCAAGCGCCGACGCTCATCTCCAAAGTCGTCCGACACCATCGAGCACCAGATATGCCGATCCTCCTCGTCCTTCACCGTGAAGACCGCGATGCCCAGACCGGACGAGTGCACCGCTTGCGCCAGCGCGTTTTCATCGACATCGAGAACCCACTGCTGGCGCCAGTCATCAGCGCTCAAGGCGGGCGCGCGACGTGAGGAATCGTTGGTGTAGCCAAGCTCGCCCCAAAGCGCCCTGGCCTGGCGATGTAGTTCGCGCCAGAACGCGCGGAACGCCTCTTCGCCCATCTCCTCGGACAGCTCAAGGACGCGACTCTCAGAAATCTCCGCATCGAATAGCACCCATCCAGGCGTCCCTGCGTTGTCGATGGCGTCGTATTCGAACTGAATGCACCACCCGCAGCGGTGCCAGGCCGTCGGCAGCGGCTTGCTGTCCTCCCTGATTTCCCATTGCGCGCGCCAGGAGGCATCGGTTTCCATGAGCGGCTCCGAGTTCGTTTGTGATGCCTCAGAATACTGTACAAATAAACAGCATTCAACACCGCCGATCTGGAAGGAAAACATACAGCATGTGGGTGGACGCAATTCAGACGAGGCAGCACGGGCGCAAGCTGCCGCAGGAATCGCTAGAAGCCCTGGTCCCGGTTCGCGGGCGCCTGTGGGTGACCGTAATGCGCGGTTGGGCCGAGAACGGCGAACGTCGGCCCATGACAGCGTCCCTGCTTGGCGTCCGCGGCGGCCCAGAGGTGCGCTGGCGCCAGCTCGACAGGGCCAGGGTCAAGATCCGTGACGGCCAAATCATGGTGCTGGGGTACGAGGACCACGGCTTCAGTGCCAAAAGCCCCAAGCCTGTTCCTCAGGTCTGGTGGTGCGATCCCGTTCGCGATCCTGTCGATGAGCAGGAGGGCAGAGCGAAAGCCAAATTCCCACCTACGTTAGGCAAGGCCAGACTCGCAGCGCTGAACTCGCCAGGCGGCTGACATGACCAGAGTTGGTTGCGCGCCCATCAGGAGGCGCGCCGATTGCCGAATGTCCCGTCCCTTGCCTTCAGGAGGCCTGATGCCAAACGAGCCGATTCAACCTCAGCCTGGGAGACGTCCGGTCTACCCAGTGGATTCAGACGCGGCAGACAAAAGCGGCCGCACGCGCGAGGGTGCTCAGCGTCCTGAAAAACAACCCGCTCTGCCTGCGCCTGGAGCCAAGGATGACCCAGCTTCAGATGAGAACACCAAGTCCGCGAACCATCCCAACGATGAGTAGCCTTTGGCAATAGAGGTTGGCGCCTGCTGGCCTGCCATCTCAGCCGAACCAGACGGGCTTGTACTCCTCGTTGGCCTTGACCCAGTCCTCCATGCTGATCTCGCGCACTTCGACGCCGGCAAGAAATTGGACGCGGCGGTTGTGAGACTGTGTGCCGCTCATCTGGCGGGTGCGACGCATGATGCTGTCGCGGACCTCGTTGGCGTAACTGCGCTGCACGTTGCGCTGGATCGGCTGGATCTTGTCGGCGGAGCACGTGAACAGGCCGGGGAACTGGATGGCGCGGTGGGCGGCAACGGTGGCGACGGCTTGCATGGCGGGCTCCGGGGTGACTGCATTCGATGACCGTCAGTGTCTCGACCGCAAGGAGTTCAGACCATCGCCATTAGTGGGGATCCGGGCGAAAGGTCTCCCCCTTTTGGGGGATACGGCTCGTCGAGCTCCCTCTTCAGGGCGATATCCGTTGAGCGCCGGCATTCAGACACTGGCAGCGCTATGCAACACACGCCACCCGCAGATAACCGAGGAGAGACCTCCATGCCCGTCGCTGACCGCCGCACCGTCGCCCGCGCTCACAACGAGCAATGGCCCGAGACCATGCGCGATGAGCTCAGGAAGCTTCAGTTCCTGCACGCTGTCGAGGTCGATGAAGTTGACGCCGACGCTTGGCAAGACATCTTCGAGTGCTTCGAGGGGCGCCACATCCGCTTCATCTGACCGCGCCGAGCTGAAGCGTTGCGCCTTACCGAGGCGCCGTAACCGAGTTCAATACCTGAGTGAAAGAACACCGTGGCCTTGTTCGAGTTCAACCGCAGTTTGGTTCCGGTGGCTGGCGTGGGCCAGTTGTCCTTCGAGCGGGCCCAAGGGCAGATATGCGCCCGCGATGGCGATAGGAAGCTGGTCATGAGCATCACCACCGGCCCCGGGTTCGGTCAGCGCCTGGCAACGGCGTTCGCCGACTATAGGAAGGCGACGCAAGAGCCGCATCGCCAAGGGGGAGTGAGTCACCGCTGGATCGAAAGCTCTTGCGCATTTGATGGCCGACCGTTGCAGGCGGATGCCGACGCCCGTTGTGCAGCGCAAGCGGAGGTGTAGTGGCTGCCCTGTTGACGCGCTTCCGGCAAGCGGCGACCGCTTTCAGCCTGTAGCCGCGGGTCGGCGACTTTCGGCTTTGGGCACATAGCTGCCGCATCGACGCTGGCCGTGAACGAGCAGCCGCTGCGAAGCTGACATGCCGATCCGTTCGCACGCGTTGGTAGCCGCCGGTGCTCATGAAGACTGGATCGCACGCTCGTAGCGCAGGACTGGGTGCTGACGTCCACTGGAATAGGCAGGCCCAATGCATCAATGTTGTGAAGGTCAAGGGACAACCGGCGCACGCCTCCATTGTTTTGCGGATGAGTCGGTAGAACTTCGATGGCGACGACGGCACCTTGATGCTACGTTGCCCAAACCAACAGCCGGCTCGGCAGAACATCCTGCGGGCGCCCCGTATGAAGCACCTGCTGATAGGAGTGTTCGCTGCGATCGCCTTGATCGGTTCAAAGGTTGCGTTAGAGACAACTGCCATTGGGCACTTGGCCGAAGCGCAGACCTACGGCCTGCTGATCCGCCTCCTGCCAACGTTTACCAAGGAAGGGCCTCCGGTTCAGGTCCTAGACGTCAGTCACCTGATTGGCCGCGTTGGCGAGGACGGACAAAAGCTGATTCCGACCCATCGAGAGCGCCTGTTCGATCTGCTTACGGTCATCGCTGAACAGCGGCCCCTCGCGATAGGCGTCGATGTCGACTTTTCGCCGACTCAGAAGGGCTGGGTAAGCGAGCAAGACCCAGACTTCTTTGAACGCTGCCAAGCGTTGGCCAAGAAATATGACACACCGATCTTTCTTGGCATCTATCGAACGCTTCGAGAGCAGCCCGAGGCATGGCTGGGAGTGTCTCAGTTCCAGTCTATGGCTGCGGGACTGTGGTTGCCGCGCTCGGCGGAACCGCGCCTGCCTGTCGCGTTCGCACCGATGCGTGCTGGCAAGACGCCCAGCACAGGAAGCGAAGGGGACGCTGAACAGTGGATTCCAAGTCTGGGCGCAGCGCTAGCTGGTGCGGTACTTGGGACAGCCAAGGGGCCACCCCTGATTCCCCCAAGCGCTGTTGAGCTGGAATCCTTGCAGCTGATCCCGATCAACTTTGGCGGCGCCACGTTGCAGGTTAGAAACACGATGGTGGACTACTCATTTCTCGATCAAATTGAGCGGGAGAGCCTGCGAAAGGTTACTCCCGCCGATGTGCGCAAGAACGCCGATCGAATTCGAAACCATGTGGTTCTCCTGGGCGATACAAGTCGCGAAGCGGGCGATAGGTTCCCAGTGCCGGTGGGCGAAGAGGACCGCAACGGTGTCTTCGTGCATGCGGCACTGGCTACCAGTCTCGTCGCACACCCGCTATACGAGTTCAAGCACAGCGTCCGTCTCGCCTTTGACGCAGCTCTGTCGTTCATCGTTATTGCCTTGGTACTCGTCCTTTCAGGCAGGGGGGCCGGAGCTGCCGAGCATGCCATCGAAGCACGCGTAGTCAGCTACGTTGTCATCGCAGTCCTCCTCCTCGGAGTGACATTCGTGCTGACGTTCCGAGTCGTATGGCTCGACTTTCTCTTGGTCGTGTTCTTTCTCGCAGTGCACCCCACAATCGAGACGCGACTTAAAAGAATTCTGAGCAGATTGCGATCAACCCGAATAGGTGCCGCATGAAAACGAGCAACCCGTCGAAGGCGCCGCGATCTGCGTGGCTGTGGATTTTGATTCCTACAGCAATAGGCACGCCAGCATTGGCCGACGTCAAAGGCAAGGTCATCGTCGTCACCAGAGGCTGCGCCATCAGAGTGGTGGATTCTCAACAGTCCAGACCACTGCAGCGCGGAGCGCCTATTGACCGCGGGGATCGGATCTCCTGCTCGGCAGGCGCGACACTGACGTTCGAGCAGCCCATCACCTCGGAACGTATTACGCTCAACGGACCGATCGTCTACTGGGTCCCATACCTTCCGATTCAACGCGAACTTTTGGAAGAGAACCGCGGCGGATCCGTCGCTGAGGCCGCCCGTCCCATCGACTTTGGATACGTTGCGTCTGCGCAATCAGAGGACGCGGTCCGGTTCGCCCAGATGGAGCCAGACCTACAACGCAGGCAAGGCATGCCGCTCGTGCATGGGCCATGGCCCGCGGTGGCGGAGATCGATAGTCTAGGTAAGGTGTTCCGATTCCAAGGCCGACAAGAAGTATCTTGGTCTCCGAGTGTCACTTGCCGAACTTCATTTGGTTCCGCTGCGATCTACGAATCACCCGACGATCTCACGCGAACGTTGCTGAGTCGCGTGGCACCCGAAACGAACCAGAACCTCCACCAATGGTTTAAGGAGTCTGGCTGTCTATCTGTCCCGAGAGAGCCTGCTTCGTCCTCCGCACTCAAGTTGGCAACCCGATACCAGATAGTGCCTCTCCAGGTCTTCTCTACCACTACTGAGAATCTGCCCCTGTCAATGAAATGGCTCCTGCCTGCGACAAAAGACGGTTCGTACGCGCGGAAGCTCACGCTGGCTCAAATGGCGCTGTTGAATGCAGACAGCGGCAAGCTAGTAGCGACAAGCGTAGGCTATTCGCTCGGACCGGAAATCGGCCGAGAATTAAAGAGCGGCCTGATGAAGGAGCAGTGCCGGTCCGATCGGGTCTGCACAAACACCGCTGATCTCACGAATGCACAAGCAGATGCTGTAGAGGCACTGCTGCAAGAACTTGCGAAGTCGCCCCCCAGTGTTGTCGCTCCCGCTAAGCCGAACTACAAGGACAGGGCGCCGGTAAATGAAAAGTAGTGAGCGCCGTATTGCTCCCAGCGGCCGCTCTGCAAAGCGGGCCGCTGACGCGACCGGCCCCTCGGGACGGCGCCTATTCAGAACAGCGGGGAAGTGAATTGCTTCGTAGACACCTTCTTCAAGGCGCGGCGGCGTAGGCGGCCTAGGGAAGCGGGCTGGCCCGATGCGGCGCAGTGGCAGCGGCTCAAGGCAGCGGTGGGCGGGCGGCTGGAGGCCGTTCAACCACTGATGGCGCCGTGCGCGTCGTATCCGTCCGGCCAAGTCATCTTGAGCGGCTGTTGTCGACAGTCGCGGCTCGACCCGGCAGCGCAGGCAGGCGGACGTCTTGTCCGACGCTTCAGTCCCATCTGTGGGTCACGAAGCACCCGCTGGCGGACGCCCCCGACGGGAACCGCCAGCTCCTCATCATGGCAACGGCTTGTTCGTCGAAGAGCTTCTTCGGGCTCGAATTAACGATTTCGACTTTCACGACAGCACCACGTTCAACGTCAGTGAGCGTCCGGTCAACCCATATTGATGGCGCTCGGATCAGTCGCTAGGCGAGTTGATCTCATCAGTTGTTTCGCCGGTGTCCGGTGTCGAAGTAGCTGGCGATGGCGCGGTCTAGCCGTTTGAGAAGCGCATTGAGCGTCTCGCCCTCACGCCGCACGAGCAGGGCGAGCGCGTTGCTGCCATCAGCAGCAGTAGCAGCGCACTCGACATCGCCGATGGCGCCGAGCGTGATCTCGCCGCCGTCTTCGATGAGCTCTTCTATGGCCTTCATCTGACTGAGACCTAGGCGCCCTGCGGCTGCCAGCGATGCGGCAGCAGCTCATCGAGCCGGCTGTTGAGATGCGTCGGCAAACGCTCGAGCACGTCGCGCAGGTAGGCCCAGGGATCGTGCCCATTCATGCGGGCCGACTGCACGAGGCTCATCACGACGGCAGCTACGGCCTGGTGGCTGCGGGGTGCATCGTGCCTGCTTGTACTGACGTCCAGAAGCGAACCGCTATCTACACGCGGGAGATCGCCGCCCTGGGAGCTTTGAAACGCGAGCACGAGGTTTATTGCTCGTCTCCAGCTGGAAGTCCCCGCGGAGGACATGCGGCCAGCCAAGCACTCACTACTTCATGCCGACGGCGCACGGTGATCACGAGGTAGTCAATGAGGGTGTCTTGATCGGCTGCCAGGTGACCCCGCCGGAAAAGTACCCCAGGCCGACTGCAGCAGGCCCAACCCCAGCAGGCCGGCGATGACTCCGATCCGCGCTGCCATGGTCAGTTCGCCGCCGCCGCCTGCATGGCGTCGAGGAAGGCGGGGTCCGAATACAGCTTCATCAGGAAGGCCTCAATGCCGGCCGGCAGCGCGTTCATCACGTCGCCGCAGCCGTTGACCGCGCCTGCCGAGACGGGAAAGCTGTGTACGCTCTTGACCGTGAACGGCGGCTTGCCTTGAACAGTGAAGGTCGCGTTGATGCTCCATTTGCCGCCGCCGAAGGAGGAGAAGTCGAACTCGTCCAGCGAGGCCTGAATGCGCGGCGCGTCGGGCTCGACGAGGCCGGAGGCCACCAGCTCCAGGTTGGCGGCGGCCTCCATCAGCGAGGCGAAGGGCGTCTTGTTGGGGCCATAGACCGGGAAGCTTGCCCGGCACAGCAGCATGGCCTTGTTGTTCTTCGCGGTGTCGAAGGCGACGAGCCGAGGCGCGGGGGCCTTGTCCTTCAGCCCCTTCAGGAAGGCCATGTTCTTTTCGGACGGCGCGTAGCCCGTGGCCATGTAGGTGCGGAAGGCTGGCACCACGACGTTGCGGCCGCCGGGCAGGGCGATGACGTCGTAGTCGGCTGCGGCTGCAAGCGGCGGAACGGTCAATGTGGCAAGCGCCGCCGTGGCCATCAGGGTGTGGGTCCGCTTCATTTCTTCACCGGCGCAAGCAGCCGCCCTTCGTTGAACAGGTTGTAGATGCGCGTGAACAGGCGATCCGTCATCGCCTTGCCGACCTGGTCCTTGTTGAAGTCCACAAACGTCTTGCCCTTCCAGACGACTTCGGAGGTCTTGACGTCCACCAGCTCCATCTCGACGTTCAGGTTCTGCATGCCGGAGGTCAGGTTGGCCTGGGCTTGGGGCGTCCAGATGCGCAGCGCATGCGTGGTGGCTGGCGCCATGCGGTCCTGGCCGGCCAGGCCGCAATAGGGCAGGCCCGATTCGATGATGGACGGCTTGCCGTAAGAGATCACCGCGTTCTGAAACTGCAGGGACAGTGCCTGCCCGAACGAGCGGAACATGCCCATGTCGACCTGGGTGTAGACGCAGGCGACCTGCTGCACGGCCTGCGGCTTGACCATCGTGGTCCAGTGCGTGCAGCCGGGCAGGGCCAGGCAGGCGGCCAGCAGCAGCGCCGTGGCGCTGGCTTTTCGAGGGGAATTCATCGGGGTCTTTGCGGCGAGGAAATCCCGCCAAACCCGTGAATCTAGCAGCCCGGCTGCCCAACCCCAGGCTCAGGGCTCGGCAGGCTGCGGCGCGTCCAGCGCTGCGAGAGCGCGTTGCAGCGCGTGCGAGCTGCAGCGTAAGCAATGGGATGGACGCCCCCACCCGTAGACGTAGACGGCATTGAGGTGCCACAGTGGATGTATCAGCAACCACTCGATTGGAAGGAGCGTCCACCATGGAGATCACGACGATCGGCCTTGATCTGGCCAAGAACGTTTTCTAGGTTCAGGGGGCAGTTAACTGGTTTGGTGGACACCATCCTGGCCGTTGGCGACGGGCCGTTCAAGAGTGAGTTCGCCGGACGCATACAAAGAAGAAGCAGATTGCGCATCGCATTCCTGTTTTTTAGCGGCCCAGAGGCCAACGAAGCGCTGCAGTCTGCCCGCCAGCAGTGCCCGAGGCAATGGTGGCAATTCACTTGCCATCTCGGGGCCACTTACCGCGCCTCGGCCTGTCGCGAGCGCCATTGCGGCGGCAACAACTCGGCGACCCGACTTGCCTGCTGCGTCGGCGGCCGCTCCAGCACATCGCGCAGGTAGGCATAGGGATCAAGCCCGTTGAGCTTGGCCGATTGGATGAGGCTCATCACCGCCGCAGCTGTTTTGCCGTAAGCGTCTGGCTAAGTCATGTTGACTTGGCTGGCTACCGGCGAGTAGCAGCGATGCCCACGAAGTGGCGCAGTCTCTTTGCCGGAGCTCGTGTCGCGCAGGTCTAGGGACAGTCTGCAAAACCCACTCCAGGACGTTCGATGGCTGAACTCGATAGCGTCAACACCGTCCTGACGCCGTCTACGGTTCTCCGCCTTCGATCACGGCAACGACGCCGGTCAAGCACGGTTCTCCAGCCGCTTCAGTAGGAAGCGAATCGCCAATGGCACCAGCACGACGTCGTCCATCAAACCCAGCACGGGAATAACATCGGGAATCAGGTCGATAGGCGACAGAACATAGAGCACGATGAGCGCGGTGCCGACTTTGAGCCAGGTTGGTGCCGAAGGCTGGCGCAAGGCGTACCAGAGCCGGCGAGCATCGCCCCTCACGACGGTCCAGTGCAAGGTCAGGCGTTTCAACAAGATGGAGCCTCCGGCTAACGGCGACTGACGCCGTGCCCGGCAGATGGTGCTCGTTCTCCTCGCCACAAGGGCGGCCAGGCGGCGTTACATCCGCAGCTCAGGCCACTGCCTCAAAGTCGATGTGGCCTTGCCGGGGGTCGACGGCGACCAAACGCACGCGCGTGGTGTCGCCCACATCGAGGCCTTCGAAGCCCCGCACGACCTTGCCTTCGACGAGCGGCTGGCGCAGGCGCACAAAGGTGCCCTTGGGCGCGACGCCCGTCACCACGGCCTCGAAGACCTCACCAATGCGCTGGTCGAGCAGGAAGGCGGCTGCAGCCTTGAGCACCTGGCGCTCGACCGCGTTGGCCTGACCTTGCTGCTCGGTGCAGTGCCGCGCGATGCCGTCGAGCGCCTCGACGGTGTACGGCGGCGGGTTGCCCGCGATTGCGGCCTTGACCAGTCGCTGCATGACCAGATCGGGAAAGCGCCGATTGGGCGCCGTGGTGTGTGCGTAGTCGTGGACGGCGAGGCCAAAGTGCCCCTGTCCCGGCCTGTCCGGCGCGGCGGCCAGGTACTCGCCAGCGCCGAGCAGTTTGACGACCGCCAGCGACAGATCCGCGAAGCCGGTCGGATCGGCCTCGCGTTGTCCGGAGAGAAAGCGGTCGAGCGCGGCGGCGTCCGGCTGGTCCGGCAGGCGGCCGCCGTGCGACGCGGCGAGCGCCTCGATGCGATCCCAACGCTGCGGCGCCCGCAGGAAGCGGCGCAGCGACGGAAAGCCATGCCCATCGAGAAACCTGGCAGTGGCTCCGTTCGCGGCAATCATGAGTTCAGCGATGAGGTCCTTCGCGCGGTTCTTCTGGTCGGCCCGCAGGTCGACCAGCCGGCCGTCGGCGAATACGGGGCGCGCCGACACGGTGGTCATGTTCAGGGCCCCATGCTCGTGGCGCCAGCGTGCCAGTCGTGACGCAAGCGCGTCGTGCAGGTGAAGCTGCTCCGCCAGGCGCGGCACCTTCGCGAGTTGCGGCAGCGGCGAAGACTCGTCCGCCAACCAAGCACTTACCGCTTCGTAGGCCAGCTTCGCGTGGTTGAGGACGACAGCTGCGTACAGCGATACTCCCGATACCGCGCCATCCTTCTCGACACGCATGTCAACCACCACGGCCAGACGCTCCTTGCCCTCGTGGAGCGAGCTCAAGTCGGTGGACAGCGCCTCTGGCAGCATCGGGTAGACCCCTGCGGCCGTATATACCGAGGTCGTGTTGTTCGCCGCATGCTCATCAAGCGCGCTGCCTGCAGGCACGAACGCCTCAACGTCGGCGATCGCGACGAGCAGTCGCAATGCTTCGTCCGGCAGCGATTCGGCCACGCTTAGCTGGTCGAGGTCGCGTGTGTCGTCGTTGTCGATAGAGAACCACGTGAGCGAACGCAAGTCGCGCACATCCCCATGGCGCTGCTGGCCGGCGCGACTGTTGTTCTGCGCCTCGGCGAGAGCCGCAGGCGAGAAGCGAAACTGGAAGCCACGTTGGCACATCGCTTCCTCGGCAAGGCGGCGCAGATCGTCAGCGGTCATGCGGGACGGGGCAATCGTGGCAGGAGGGCAGGACGCTGGATTGCAATGGTGTCGTCGACTGTAGCGGTGGTGGCGATTTCAGCGGCAGGCGCGGCGCGGAACCGACCCCGCTGATCGCAGGCGGCGGACCGCTTTGCAGCGGTTGCCGTCACCGGCGGTCGGCAGGCCGCCAGCTGCGCCATATATGGCTTCTTTGCCGGTGTTCATATGGTGTTTCTCCGATCCGACGCTGCGAAGGGTGTCTCTGGACTAGCTGCCGCGGCACCTTCAGCTTCTCGAGGGCTTTGGATACTTCTTCGAGACCTTCTGTCGCCTATTCTCCTTGTCCGGAGGCAGAAGCCAGAAGCCAAAACCAGCTACCAGCTTGGCGCCCCTGCCGCGGAAAAAGTGGCGTTTGCTTTGGCCCTACTTTGTCGAGGATGCCGGTGCTCCCGGCGGCCGCGACTCGGTGGTCCCGAGAATCGCCAGATGGCGCTTCTGAAGGGAATTCCCAACCTCTCGCAAGAAGGCCCTCGGGTCTTCACCGTTCCGCTCTAGAAATGCATAGCCGGTACGTTCAAGTTCGGCGGCGGCGGTTCGGTTGGCCTGCCACTTGCGCTGGAAGTCTCCGCTCGTCGAGACGGTCACAAGAAGCGCCGCTGAGACCGTCAGCAACGCAGCGATGTCACGCTTGAGCTTCTCTTCTGGAATGAATGATTCGACCTTGAGGACCAAACCAGCAAGCGCGCTGAGTACGGCGGCCCCCCAAGCGAAGCCCCAGTAGAGAGAGCTCCACAGGGCAGCAATTTGGCGGGTGTCCCGGTGGTTCTCAAGAATTGCCCGCGCCACAATCGCCGCGTCGACATCCGTTCGCTTGAGCATTGCCTCCATGGCATCGTCGAGGGCTCCACCTCGAAGCTGGTTGTCCATCTGATACAGGTAAACGGCTCCGCCAAATGCGACGATGGCGAGCAATGCGCCAACGAGTGTGTAGGTCCGCTTCACTTGTGTCCTTTCGGTGCGCGGCTAAAAGCCGCAGAGAGGGGCTGGCAGTTGCTACTACCTCGGGCGGCGGCGCCGGGGAAGATCAGGAGCAGGAACGGAGGCGGCGTCTGCGACCTGCTCAACCTTGTTCGAGGCCGCGACGAAGCGATAGTTTTCTTCGGCCTCAGCGATTTGTACCCTCGCACTCAACGCGCCACTGGCAGACAGGCACTGCATCAAGACGGTGTCATCGGAGTGCAGGGCCCAGCCGAGCGGTAGAGGCGGAGATTGGGAAAGGTTCTTGCACTCCGCGCGCGCCTTGACGGCGTCAGCACCAGGGAGGTCGCCGGAGGCACGGATTCTCCATGTCGGACCGTACTGTCCGCCTGCTGACAGGCATTCATCCGTACGCAGCGAATTTCTTCCCTTGCAAAGCTGCCGCGTGAGCTCGCCAGCCAACGAGTAGTTGAAGAGCGCGCTGGGATACAGCCTGGTCAGGAGTTGCGGCTCCATAGCGTTCAGCTCGTGCGCAGCATGACCCGCTCGGACCGCAAGGATGGTTTCTACCGGGCTGCTTACCCAACTGAGCCAGCGAGGGCGGAACAATGCTTCAAGTTCGTCGACCTCGAACCTGCATCGTGGCCTGAACTTGGCTCGATCGAGGGCTTCGCGGACGTCGCTACTCGCGGTGGACTCCCATCCTGCAGGGTCGACGCATGCGGAAGTCGGGTCGTTGGAAAAGTGAAGCACGTGTGTGGCGACCTGGCTCCGTGCCTCGAATGCTGCATTGAATGTCCGCTTCCTTCTCTGTGGCTCGTTGGCGACGACGACCGCCGGCCTCGGCTCAGGAACGTGCTGGCCCAGTATGTTCAGTGCATACCTCGTCATGGTTAGGCCGCTGTTGTCGAAATAGCCACCGTCGACGAGCATGCCCAATCGCGCGCTGCCAGGAATGGTCGGGAAACCTTCCGGCGTCTTGCCGTCGTTCATCTTCACGCGAATCCAGCGGGGCAGCGGCGCTTGGTCTGTGGCGAGGTAGTCGTGCACGTTCTCGAGGGACACCGCCACATCCGCCGTAGGCGAGAGAAACGGAAACCGGGCGCTCATCACCACTGAGTGCACGACGTTGGTCCGAATGAGGTCGGACTGCCGCAAGAGTCCGTTGACGAACTTGCGGTCGCCTCCTGGCATGCCGAAGTTGGTGTTTCCCATCGGTGCGAACGCACCCATGAGGACCTCGGTCGCGCCGAAGTACACCGTCGGCGGATGCTTCATCCTCTTGAAGCATAGATTGACCAATGGGCGAGCGAACAGATCTGCGTCGGCTCCTGCAATTTGTCGCCAGCGGTTCACTATCGTGGCTTCGAAGACGTCGTCACGGCGCGCTGAGAACCACAGAGGTCCGAAGAAGAGTCGAGGCGTGTCGAGAAACAGCAGTCCCGCGATGGCGGGTGACAGAAGGTCTGAGCTCAAGAACCTGTGGATGAGGCTGCGCCGCTCGATCAACGAATCCGTTGCCTCGACGGCCGCAAGCCATGTGGCGATGCCAAGGCTGCCTCCGGAGACACCCGACATGGTGGCGATCCTGTCTTCGAAGTTGGGGATCGTCTCCTCGAGGTTGGCCAGGCCCATGGCGGTCCAATAGGCTGCGCGAATCCCGCCCCCCTCGGCGCTGACGAAGAACATTGCCGGCACGCCTTCGGATCGCTTGGAGTCCTGAACCGCGTCGTCTGCCTGGTCTTGAAGGGCTCTCACCAGACTACGCTGTACATGAACGCACTTTCCATCTGACTCGTATTTCTCCACCGTCGAGGCGGTTGCCTTTTTCAGCAGTGGGTTTTCGGCGTCGGCGAGGGGCTGATAGACGACATTCGCCACAACCAGCGCGAGCGGAACCAGCGCCGCCAGCCTGGGAGATGGTGTGCAGTAAGGGAGGGCGATGAACAGGGCCGCGAAGAGGCTTGAGAGCGTGCTGAGCCCGAGCAAGGTGACGAATATCGGGCCCAGGTTCATTGCGCTCTCAGGCGCGCCGATGAGCATGAATGCGCCGAACAGAAGCGGTGCAGACGCGAGTGCCACCACGCCGACAGCCAGGAACAGTCGCCTTGTTCTGAGTCGCTCGAGCCTTGCCGACCAAGCGAGCGGATCGCCCCATGCTCTCCGTAGCACCAAAGCCTTGAGGACCATGAAGCCGCAGATGCCGAGCAGGGCGGCAACAACAAGAGCCACAAAGCTTGATGCCCTCCATGCCACCAACAGGATCGGCAGAGAGGAAAGGACGAACGCCCACACGATGTGCAAGGTGGCCAATCCCCGAACATCCGCCGGTTGCGAGACGCTTGCCGCAGATGAGTCGTTCTTAGGCGCCGCTTGCCCTTTGCCGCCGCGCCAGCTCAAGACCACCAGTGACGTCAGCAAGCAGGCAGAGAGTGTCGCGGCGAAAGCGAGGGCAACCGCCACCACCGTGCTCCAGCTGTACCACGCCGAGGCGGACATCTGCCAAGTGAGAGCTTGGCCCTGAGACGTCCCGAGAAACACGAAGAAGACCGCAGCGGAGGCCAACCATGGCCACAAAAGGACCGCGGGCCTCAGAACGCTTCTGAGCCATCTCCAGCGCTGCGCCAACCGTGGCCTAGCTGCATTGAGCGCATCTGCGATACCCATGGAGCGCCTCCCGATGTTGTGGCGATCGATGGTGCTTGGTGTTGACCTGCCCAGCAAGGCCGGCACTCATCAGCATTGATGAATGCATTCAGTCGCGGCTGGGAAGCGTCCTGGCCCAACCCAGCACCTCATCGAGGTTCAGTTGGAGGCTCGCATAGGCCGGGGTCAGCTTTTTGGTCGGCACCAACAGTCACGCACGCGCAGCCGTGATGATTTGCAATGTGCTATCCGAGCCGCGGTGGCGTATTCGCCTCAAGTCGTTGTTCAAACTTCTCGATGAAGTCTCGAAGCGACATGCCGATCGCGCAGACCCAACTGCGTAGCTCAAGTACGTCCAAGCGTCGAACGCCGCGCTCCACGCGACTGATGTGCGTCTGCTCCCAGTCGAGTCGGTTTGCAAGCTCCACCTGAGTCAACCCGGCCTCGACGCGGAGTTCGACAAGCAGCTCCCGAAGTAGCGCGTGATCTTGAGTGTGGAGGTTTTTCTGCATCGGCCGTCACGGAGCGGCCGACACATTGATCGCTGTGGAAAAATAGACGAAAACAGTCTATTCTGTCGGTGCGTGGCCTCACATTGCGCCCGCGGTGCGAGCGCCACCCACCCCATCAGGAGCAAGCGATGAACATCTCCCAGATCAACGCCGAGTCTCGATTCGAGGTGCTCTGCCGCTCGTACGTCTGCGCGGTGTTCGAGGTGCTCGAGTTCCACATCCAGAGCGATGCTGGCGTTCAAGCCACGCAACTCTTCTGGGCGGTCGGCGTCCTGGCCGACCACAAGTCTCACTACCTGGGCGCCTGGCACGTGCAAGACCCCAAAGACGCCGGGTGGCGCGCCATCGTCAGCGACCTTCAGGACCGCGGCGTCGAGCGGCTGCGCATCGTGATTGGCCCGGATCCCGTGGAGATCCGAGCCACGATGGCGCCTTGCTACCGTGACTGCGCTGTATTGCCGGCGTCTGCGGCACTTGCCCATCCGTTGATCGAATCGACGCTGGCGGGCCATCGCCAGTACGTCGAGCGCGCCCTTGAGGTCGCTAATTCTTTGAGCCTGCACCTGAAGCGGGCCGCAGATCGCCACGGCCCCTTCGCCGATGTGGCTGCCGCCGCAGCGCTGCTTCGTCTATCGGCCGACCGCTGCATCTGTCGCGACGGGCTGGATCCGTCTGTGCCCGTGCACGTCTGGCGCTCGACCGAGCCCATGGCGCCAACCGCGGCGGTCAACTGACCGGCCTTCTTCGGGGCAGGCCGTGAACATCAAGAAGGCCCTCGCCAGCATTCGTGCTGCCCTGTTGCGCCGCGGGAACTCGGCGCAAGACGCCGAGGACCTGGTCCAGGAAGCCTGGGTGCGCTTAGCCGGATACCAGCGCGAGCAGGTCGTGGTGCAGCCCGAGGCCTTCATGATGCGCACCGCGCTGAACCTGTCCATCGACGCCCACCGCGCCCGGGCGACGCGTGGCGACGAAGTGCTCGTGGAGGAAGCGGTCATCATCGATCTCGCGCCCACGGCCGAGGATTCGATGCTCGCCAAGGAGCGCCTCGCGCGGCTCAGCGAGGGTCTCAGCCGGTTGAGCGAGACGAGTCGGGCCATCCTGTTGGCCCATCGCCTGGACGGCCTGACCTACGGCGAGATCGCGCGGGCGCAAGGCGTGAGCGTCACCACCGTGCATACGCACATTGCCAAGGCCACCCTTCAGCTCACCAATTGGATGAAAGGCTGGTAGCTGTGTCGTCAGACGGAGCGCCCGGCGAGCCAGGCCCCATGTGCAACTCGATCTCAGCAACGTCTGAAGTCGGCCTCGGCCTAGTGCAGGTCAGCCACGGTGCCGCAGCACTTCTTGAACTTCTTCCCGCTACCGCACGGGCATGGTTCGTTGCGGCCCACCTTGGTCTGCATCGAGCGGGCCATCGTGCGTTCAGCGACAGCGCGCCTGAAGTGCAGCCAGTGCTCGTGCATGTCCAGAACGGCCTGCGGGATTTGCTGCGCCAACTCGGCCCGCATGGCCGGCGTCCTGGTCAGTTCGTCCTGATCTGCTCCGTACTCGTCTTCGCCGAGCAGGGCAATCGGTCTGAACTGGGCTTGTCCTTGGGGTGTTGACAGCAAAGCCTGCCAGTCATTCCAGCAAAGCCTCATGCCCTGGACAAAGCCGTAGGCCCATCCCTCTGCGTCGTCATACTCCCGCTCGTCACCGGTGTAGGTGGCGATTGACCAACGAGGTGTGATCTCGTTCGGGTCAGCCTCCAACCCGGCAATGATGCCGTTGAAGTGGCGCATGACCAGGCCGAGCACGTGGTTCAACCGCTCAATGGAATCCATCGGCGGCATCATCTCCGCGGTGCCCCAGATCTTGGGCAGCCACTGCCTGGGATGCAGCGTGATCGGACCAATCGCTATGGCGTGCAAAAAGCCATCCGCCATGTCCACGGTCATCCCTTCGTCCGTGTCCACCTCATAGAGCAGGAAGTGATCGAGCTCATCGAACTCGTCTTCGGACAACGGTGAAAAGGGGACGGGCATGACATGGGTCTGGGCTGCGAACACGCCCAAGATTCTCCCCGCAGTCACGCCGATGAGAGACCACGCTTGGATCACCTACGTCGTTGACCATGAGGGTGCAAGGGCAAGTTCTGTTGGCCGCTTGCGATCCGAATGTCGCCACTGCGGGGTACGGCCGGTCTTCTCATTCGCCATCGAATCCGGTGAACTTCGTGGCATCGACCTAGTCGCGCAGAGGCACGCCTATGGCGAGAGTCAAAGCATCAGTGTTGTCGATGGAAATGTTGATCGTGCCTCGCTCTACCCGACCGAGGTCGCCATGAGGGACGCCGGCGTCGCCCGCGGCCCGACGAATAGCGTTTATCGGCGTGACTCTTCCCCGCCGCTCGACCCCGGCGCAGATATTCCCCCGGGGCGAGCTGGCCATCGAACCTGTGCCGGGCGGCCATGCTGGCCTGCGCATGTTGGCGGTTGACGGACGGACCTCCGGCAGGTCGGTTTTAGGCGAGCGTCGCGGTGGTGCGAGGCGAAGGCGTTCGGTCCGGTATTGCCAGAGGGGGGCACGTCCATCTTGAAGGTCGCCTGCCGTACGGCGGCTCCCTGCCGACGTAAGCGAGGTCATTTGCAGACGTTTTTGCAACCAGATGAAACGGCGATTCTGCTCTGTTAGAGGGGCAGGACCGGCGGACGTTTGAGGCCCCGAAGTTTTCGCGTTGCGAGTTCAGTGATTTCCCGAGCGCACCTTGAGCGCCATCGGAATGCTGCTGCCAACGTTCGGCTTTCGATCCCTCAAGTGCCATCTGACGGCTGGTTGAGTGGTCTGCCGAGCCCTCGGGAACCGGTGGTGACGTGAATCAGCGCATCTGGACAGTTAGCCGTCCAAGGCCTGCAATCACCGCCGTGGTCATGACGCCGCGGATCCGCTGATCGAGCGGCGCTGTGTGCGTGTTATGGCCAGGGGAACTGACATGAACTCAACAGGCGATCGGGCCGACGAGCCGTTCGGCACAGAAGAACCCATCGCTGTACCGGCGCAAGCCGGCAGGTTCCCACGGCGTTTCAACTTCAGGGAGCACCTGATGGCAATTTGGTCAACCCATCGCAATCCTGCCCTATGTGCCCTTGGCGGCCTTGCCCTTGGCGCGCTGACCGCTGCAGCCATGTACGCGGCGGGCGTGTTGTTTCTGATGGCGAACCAGGCCGATCCAGCGCAGGCGGGCATCACCAGCATCTTCGACTACTGGAGGTGGTACGCGGACGAGCCGCAACAGCACGTGCGGCTCGTGTCCGCCACCGTCAGGTCGGCAGGCGCAGTTCTCGTGGTGCTTCAGGTCGCGTGGGCGGCCAGTTTCGTACCCTGGCGCCGCCTGCTCGAACTCTTGCGCCGCCAGCGCGTGGCGGCCAGGTTTGCCAGCGTGGCTGAGATCAGACGTGCGGGTCTCCTCGATCATGGAGGCGATCCCAGGCTCGTCGTAGGAACACACAGGGCCAACTGCTTGAGTCTGCCCGGTGGACAGCCGGTCATGTTGTTCGGTCCACCCCGCAGTGACAAAGGGGTGGGAATGGTGATCCCGAACCTGCTGTGCTGGGCCGACTCCGTGGTCGTGCTGGATATCGACGGCCGGTACTTCGATGTCACCGCGGGCTTTCGAGCGGGCGGCCAGCCCGTCTTCACGTTTTCTCCGTTCGACGAACAAGCGCGAAGCCATTGTTGGAATCCGCTGTCAGCCGTTCGCGATGACAAGGAGCACCGCGAGGCCGACCTGCGGGTCATCGCACAGGCGTTCTTCCCCAGCGTCGGTCAGGAAAGCTCAGACGCGTTTTATTACAAGATCGCTCGCAGTCTGTTTGTCAAGCTGGGCCTCATCCTGTTCGAGTCACCGGAGTTGCCGCGCACGATCGGAGAGATGCTCAGGCAAGCGTCTCGCCTGCGATCCCTGATGCTGTGGATGGCCAGGCAACGTCGCGAGGACGGCAGATCGTTGTCTCCAGAAGAAGCCGACATTCTGGCAACGGATTTCGATAACCCACAAGGCATTTGGTCGCACGTCGTCGCCACCTTCAAAGAAGCGCTGTGCATCTTCGGCGAGATGAGCGTGGATGCGGCCACCAGTGGCGACGACTTCCGGCTCGAGGATGTTCGGCGCCGCCGGATGTCAATCTACGTTCGTGTCCCGGCCGGGCGCCTCGGCAGCGCCAAGCCGTTGCTGAACCTGTTCTTCTCGCAACTTGTGGCTCTGAACACGCGGCAGGCTCCAGTGCAGGATCCGGCTTTGAAGTACCAATGCCTGGTTGTGAACCAGGCGTCCACCGCCCTGGGACGCGTTGAGTCCATCGCCTCGAAGGCCGCCGTTTTCGGCGACTACAACTTGACGCTCCTTACCGTCGCCCAGTCCATGTCCGAGCTGAGCGCCATGTACGGATGGGAAGAGGCGCGCCGGTTCGCGGCAAACCATGCGGTGCGGATCTTCTACGCGACGCTCCTGCGGGGTGATGCCCACGAGTACAGCGCCATGCTGGGTTGTCGCAGCCAAAAGGCGATGCCACTTGGCCTGGCCCGATGCGCGTCCAGACACTTGCGCAGCTTCTTCTTGCGCGATGAGCGCAGACCACGTCGACCGTTGCTGTTTCCCCAAGAGTTCAAGGAACTGGGCAGCGAGCTGTTGGTCTTGGTCACACAGAACTGCAGACCGGTGTTGGCACGCAAGATCCGCTATCACATTGACGCGGATCTGAATCAGCGGCTGCGACCGCCACCGATGGTCCCACGCCTGGACATGCAACGGCACATGGTGCGCGTTCGGCGTCGGAAGTCCGATGTGCGCGAGCCTGTCGATGAGCACTGCCCGGCCGGCAAAACCTCGGGTTCGCCTCTGGTTCGAGACCTCGCCGCGCTGTCGGCCCGCCTCGAGAAATCGCACGAGAAGGCGGCTCAGGACATCAGGACTGATCATCGCTTTGCAGAAGACGAGGGCATCACGAGGCACTGACGCGGCTCACGGTGGCGTTGGGGCTGGCGTCATTGCAGCCCTTGTCGGACGGGCCGCTCGAGCGACGTCAACGGTTGAGTGAAGAAATGGACAAGGTAACAAGCAACAGGGAACCGGAGCAACTCATGCTGTGGGACGCATTCACGGCATTGCCCGAAGGGGGCACGCCTGACCAAGAGCCGGAGCCTGGCGTGATTGAACGTCACAAGCTGCAGTTCGTCCTTGGCAGCCTGGGTCCGCGCCTGCGTGCGGAGGCGCGGCGGCAGCGGACCACGATGGCTGACATCGTTCGACGAGCCACGCTGAAAATGCTCGACGACATCCAGGGGCGGATGGACGCGGGGGGCATCGCGCAGCCCTTTGAGCATTCCGCGCGCAATGTGCACTTCCACCTTCACATGCCGCCAGCGTTCGCAACCGAGCTGACCGAACGGGCACGTGCAGCGTTCATGACGCGCGGCGAGTTC
The DNA here is from genome assembly GCF_001425705.1 of Pelomonas sp. Root1217. Taxonomy (GTDB): domain Bacteria; phylum Pseudomonadota; class Gammaproteobacteria; order Burkholderiales; family Burkholderiaceae_C; genus Pelomonas. Next base: position 347,181 of record NZ_LMDC01000012.1, read on the forward strand.
GTGTGGTCGTTGCTGAAAGGCATCTCTCCTCCTGCGCTGCCACTGGACCACGCGGCGGCGGTGCAGGCGCTGAGGAACTCCACGGATCGCCTGGCGGCGTTGTCTACCGACCTCAGTGAGTTGCTGCGCCTTTTCGCTAGGCAGACGCCGACCTCGGAGTCGCTGGCGTCACAGCAGGCGAACGTCAGGTCGCTCGACCACGAGGTCCGCAATCACCTGAGGACCGCTTCGGTGCTGATTGCCGAACTCAAGCCCTATCGAAGACCGAGGTGGTAGACATGGCTCGCAACATCGATGGTGTTCTGGTCCAGTGGGGCGACAGGCTGTTCTACCCCGGCAACCGTATCGTGAAGCCGGATCCGCCGCCTTACCTGAATCGACGGGCGGCCGTCATCCGCGGGCGCATCTCGGCGCTGGTGAGGCGTGCGCCGCAGGTGATCGTCAAGATCAGCGGGGGCGGCAAGGGCATGGTCGCGATCGCAGCGCATATGCGCTACATCACCCAGAGGGGCCGGCTGGGGTTCGAGGACGATCGTGGGACGATCCGTGAAGGCCGCGAGGCGCTGCGCGACCTGGTCGATCAGTGGCGCTACAGCGGCAGGTTCATCGCTGACGTTGAGACGCGTCGCGAAGCACTCAACCTTGTGCTGGCGCTGCGTGCTGGTACCGATGCCGACCTGTTGAAGGAGGCGGCGCGCGACTTCGCCAGGATCGAGTTCGCCGGGTACCGCTACGTCATGGTCCTTCACAAGCACCAGGCCAGTCCGCACGTGCACCTCTGCGTCAAACACGAATCGATTGCGGGCGAGCGCCTGAGTCATGGCATGGGGGACATCAAGCGCTGGCGTGAGACGTTTGCCGACAGGCTGCAGGCGTGGGGCGTCGACGCCAGCGCGACCCGCTCGGAAGTGCGTGGCGCGACGCGGCATTTCGATCCGGTGTGGCGCTTGAAGGCCAACGACGATGGACGCATGCGCGTCCGCAGCCCCGACACCAAGAACGGCAGATCCTTCCAGAAGCGCTGTGCGGACGCCATGTCGAGTTGGGCGAACATCCTTGCGGCGCTGCAGGACTCCGAACGGGACGATGACCGCAGGCTGGCCGTCCAGGTCGGTGAATTCCTTCGTGACACGCCCTTCATCAAGGCGCTGCTTCGGGATCGTCCGGAACTCATGCCGGAGACGAGCCGTGCTCGCGCGAATCGAGAGCCGAAGCGGACGCTGGAAATCCAGCCCCGGGTTCGTCCGGACGTGGAATGGGAGCGCTGAGCGGCAAGCGCCCCGCGGCCAGAGCGGGCGGGCACATCGCAGTCCTCCATGGGCGCGACCGACCGCTCCGCCCGCGTCGATCGCAAGCGACACCAAGGTCGGTACGGCGGCACTGGCCGGCGAAAACTGTCCGCGCACGCGTTGAGCGCGCGATGCCCGGACCGCGTGGCGGTTGCTCGTTTCGACGTGCAGCGCATCCCTTCGCCTGTTGCGGCACGTCGAGTTCGCCGCCTTCTGGTGCAGGGTTCTGCCTCGGGTGGTGGCGGCCTCATCAATTCTTGGGATGAGCCTTCCCCCCAGCGCCGCCGATCATTCGCCCCCTTTAGGCTCAAAGGGGAGTAAGACATGAGCGTGCCACTGCGTGCGATAGCAGCCTTCGCCGTGCTGGCGTTGGCCGGCTGCGCCAACTACAAAGCGATCACCAACTTCGCTGGCGAGACCACCAAGATGACGGGTGCCGTGCGGCAGGAGATCCAGCAGGTCGCCAAGCTGTGCAACGACGCCGCGGACGTGCGCGTTCTGCTGTCCGAATCAACGCCAACGGGCGATGTCGAAGCTGCCAAGGAACTCAAGAAGAGCTGTGGCTTGACGGGTGACGCCACCGTCGCGTTTCAAGACGTCACCGTCGACACCCTGGAGCTCTACGCCAGGACCCTGCTGGCGATGGTGGACGACAAGCAGTTCGAGGTTCGCAGTTCCATTCAGGGAACGGCCAAGAAGCTGGGCGCACTCAAGGACAAGGACGGCGCTTCGATCGTCAACCCCAAGAAGGTCACCGCTGTCGCCAGTGTGTTGTCGCTGCTCGCTGACGTCCTTGTGAAGGCCGAGCGTGAGGAAGGCATCCGGCGGCTGGTGGCCGCAGGGCCGGACCTCGTGGCCAACGCGCGCGTCTTGCGAAACTTCTTTGTCGACGAGGCCCAGCAGTCCAACTACGACGGCTGGCTGACCACGACCGCGCGCGTGTCGCGGGGCAGCGAGATCAGTGTGGGCATGGGAAAACCCATGGCCGTGGCGGAGCCCATCCGGACCGCGGAAATGCGCCGCCAGATCGGGGTGACTTCGAAGGCGATCGACTCCCGCCTGGCCAAGGCGGGCAAAGCCGGCGATGTGCCCACCAAGATCGTCGCCGCCATCGACGCCTGGATTGCCTCTGTGCCGGTGTTTCAGCAAGAGGCGCTCAAGTCGGACCCGCGGGCGCTGCTGAACCAGTTGGACGATTTCCGGACCAAGACACTTGAGGCGCGGGATGCCATCGAGGCGGGCTTTTAAGCATAGGAACAGAGCATGAGCACCGAAGCGAACAATGAATCCACAGCCACTTCCGGGCCTGGGCAGCAACTCATCGCGGTCGCCCAGGTCGGGGATCAGCTTGACGAAGCCTCGCTGGCCTCGTTGAGGACGTTCCTGAACGACCAGCTCGATGCGCTCAACGAGGAATTGGAGAAGGCGACCGCGCAGGACGTCATCGAGGCCATCCTGGCGGTGCAAGACCGCCTGGCAGCGAAAGCCACCGCGCTCACCGGCTTGAGCATCCTCTTGCAAGCAGGTGAAGCGAAGATCTCAGCGGAGCACATCAAGTCGGCGGTCGATGCGGCACAGCGGGTGATCGACAAGGTCAAGAGCGTCAAGGCCAAGCTGGCCAAGATCGGCGCCGTCATCGACTTCGCCGCAGCGGTGCTGACGGGCAACGGCAAGACGATCGTGGAAGGCGCGCAGACCTTGAAGGAAGCGCTGAAATAGGTGGAGCAGCCGAGCTGGGTTGAGGCCGTAGTGCGTTTGCACTACGAAGCGACCATGAAAGACGCTGTCATTCCCCAAGTCCGTGTCGAGTCCGAGCTGCGCGCCAGCCTCGACGCGGTGCTTCGTCCTGGCGAGACACTGACCGACTTCGTCGAGGTCGCTGTACGCAATGCCGTTGAGTACCGGCGCGTTCAGACTGACTTCGCTTCGCGTTGCGACGCATCGCTGGCCGAGTATGAGCGCACAGGTGTGTCCATCCCTGCCGCCCAGGTCATCGCCAAGCTCGAAGCCAAGCTGGCCAAGCGCCGCAAACAACTGGGCGGATGAGTTACGCCGTCGAATTCACGCAAGGCGCTGAAGACGATCTGCTGCGGCTCTACGACTTCCTGCTCAATCGCGCCGAAACGCTCGAAGAACTGGATGTGGCCGACGGGGCGGTCAAGGTCATCCGACAAGCCACACTGAGCCACCTGGCGACAACGCCGTACAGCTACCGCAGGGTCGGTGCCCGGTCGACGCTGCGCGAACTCATCATCCCGTTCGGCACCACCGGGTACATCCTGCGCTTTGAGATCTGCTCGCCCGAATTGGTGCTCGCGATCGGCGCACGCCATCAGCGCGAGGAAGACTTCTATTGACCTGTCCAGGCAACCCGCAGGCAAAGCGGTGCGTGGTGGATCGGACAAAAGCAGCCCCGCGACAACACTGAGAACGCCGAAGGTCGCGGCATGCCAGTACGGAAGGCTCGATGCGAGGCGAGCGCAGAGCCGCCGCCCACCGCTGTCGTCATGGTCCCCAACACGAACGTCACTGCCAGGTATGCAGGCTGCGCTGCTATCGCTGCGATATCGGCTGGTGTACTGGTGTCGCCGGGACAAAGGACCAGTACGGCGATGCCCGACACCGGTCCAGCGCAAGCATGGTGATGAGCCCAACCGCGAGGGCCCGCGCGCTGAGGCGAGGAAATGCCATTGAACTCTTGTCGGCTGACGTGAAGCGTCGCAGTGAACCAAACCAGCCGAGGATTGCGTTGCGAACTCTTCCGATGCCGGCCGGCCGTCGGATGCACTCGGTTGGTTGCGTAACTAGACATCAATCGGTTCGGAGATGTCCAGGGCATGGGACTCGCTTGGGTGGACTTCACGGTGTCCTCCTTTGCGCGGACAGATCGTTCCCTCTCGGATATCACCCCAGAGTTCCGTGAACTAAAGTTCAGTCGCAATGCGACTGAACTTCGCAGTTCTTGAACCCACTTAGGACCCAATCAATGGTCAAGTCACTTTCTTCCATCCTCAATCAAATCGAACGACTGCAGAAGGAGGCCGCCTCCATTCAGTCCGAGGTCATCGACAGGATCCAGAAGGAGATCACCAAGTACAGCCTCACGCCTGAGCAACTGTTTGGCCAGGCCACGGCTCGTCGGGCCGCAGTCGTCAAGCCGAAGCAAAAGGCCGCGCCGCTGGTGCGTGCGGCTAAGTTTGCCGACGGCGCCGGCAACACCTGGGGCGGTATGGGCAAGCGGCCCGAATGGCTGCGCCAGGCCCTGGAAGCTGGCAAGGCCTTGGAAGAGTTCCTGGTTGGAGGTGCGGGCGCGAAGGCCTCGTCTGCGACCAAGGTTGCCAAGCGGTCTGCCAAGAGGAAGTCAAGGACCGCTCCGGCGGTCACGGCGTCCTCGAAGAAGCGCGCTGTCGCGAAGAAGGCGTCTGGCCGCAAGCCGCGGGCCAAGCCGGCCGCATCGGCTGCCGCGTAAGCGGTTCAGTCCCCGACGGCGAAGCAGCCATCCGGTGAGCTAGCCCACTGAGCCACCGGACACGGTCCATCATTTGTCTCTGGGGATGGGAGCTTGGCTGTGAGCATGCCCAGGCGCACGGGGTCTGTGGAGGTCTGATCACCGCTCAGCGGCGCAGGTGGTGGTCGGTCCAAGACAAGGCGGCACTCGTTCGATGCACGTACAAGCCCCCTCAAGGGCGCGATGGAGCTTGCAGCCAAATTCACCTGCTGCGCCGCCCCGGTCGGCCGCGTTGACAAGATGCTGGCGCAAGGTGGTTCACCCGGGACGGACTGAACACGTTGGTTCGCGTTGCCGGCGGCTGATACGCTGCGCTGATGGCCACCCGCAAGACCACGATACGCAGGAAACCCACGCCCGCCTACGCCTACCGACTTCTGGTGAAACTGGAAGGCAGCGAGCCGGCGGTCTGGCGCCTGATCAACGTGCCCGGCCATATGACGCTGGCCGACCTGGACCGCGTCATTCAGGCAGCCATGGGCTGGACCAACAGTCACCTGCACCAGTTCGGTATCAACGGCACGCTCTACGGCATTCCGGATGACGAATGGCCAGACGCCATGCCCGTGTTGCCCGATGGCGGATACAGCCTCGACGAGGTGATAGGCACATCGACCGAGGGGTTTGCGTACCAGTACGACTTCGGCGACAGCTGGAATCATGACGTGACGGTGCAAGGCGTCGAAGTCGCCGATGAAATGCGCAACGGTTGGCCGATATGCCTGGCCGGTGCCAACGCTTGCCCGCCTGAGGATGTCGGCGGACTCAGCGGCTACGAGGACTTCCTGCAGGCCATGCGGGACCTGTCCCACCCGGAGCATGACGCCATGCGGCGATGGTATGGCGGTCCCTTCGATCCGAAGAGCTTCGACATCAATGCCGCCAACCGGGCTATCCGCGACTGGCTGCTCGACCTGCCCTGAATCGGATCGAGCGTAGTGAACGCAGCCATCAATAGGTGGATGCCGGCCATGTTGCCGCCGTGGCGCGTTTCAACATGGTGGGCGGTCGAGGCCGGCGGCCTGAGCGAGGCGGTATCGGCAAAATGGGGCCCATGCGCATCAAGCTGATCGAAGAGCTGCCCATGGCGACCAGCGCCGAGCTGTACCAGCTCAGCTGGGTCATCGAGCAACTGCTGGCCGACCCGCGACGCCTCGTGCAGGCACGCGCGCAGCTGCACACCGGCCAGCAGGTGCAGTACCTGCATTGGACAGACGGCAAGCTGCACTCGGGACGCGTCGTGGGCATGCACGGTGACCAAGTGGCCATCCATGATCCGGCCTACAGCAAGCCCTTCAAGGTGCACTATGGGGCGATACTCACCGAGCCTGGTGCCACCTCAACCGGCACGGGCCCGGCGTCAGCGCAGGCTCAGCCTGACAAGCCCCGCCCGCCGCCGGAGATCGCCGGTCGCGCAGACTTTCGTGTCGGCAACCGCGTGAGCTTCACCGATACGAACCTGCAGCACCGCGTGGGCTTGATCGTGCGCATCAATCAACACACCGCCACATTGGATAGCGACGGCCAGAAGTGGCGCGTTGCCTTCGGATTGCTCCGACATCTCGTTGACGTCTGATCGACAAGGCGCCCAGCAAGGTGCTCCGCCAACTGTTGCCCGTGATCTGATGGATCGCGTGCGACGCACTGAATTCTTTAGGAAGCCTCTCTCAATGACCCGCCAACTGCGCATTTCCCCTCTGCTCCCTTGCATTCTTGCAAGCTCGATCCTGATCGGCTTGGCGGGCGCCGCCAGCGCCGCGTCGCACGCCAAGCCCCATGCCGCAGCTCACAAGGCGAAGAAGGCGGCCGCGTCCACCGCGCCAGAGATGACCACCGACGCCAGCGGACAGTCGGTGCCGGTGCTCGAGAACAAGGCGTGGGTGCTGATGGACTTCAACACGGGCCAGCTGCTCGCGTCGTCCAACCCGGACGAACCGCTGCCGCCGGCGTCGCTCACCAAAATGATGACCAGCTACCTCGTCGAGCAGGGCCTCAAGAGCGGCAAGCTCAAGCCTGACGAGATGGTCACCATGAGCGAGAGCGCCTGGTGCCGCGGCGGCAAGGACGGCGACAGCTGCATGTTCGTGCCGCTCAACGAGAAGGCCTCCTTGATGGACATGCTGCGCGGCGTCGTCATCGCCAGTGGCAATGACGCCTCCAAGGCGCTGGCCGAACATGTCGGCGGCTCGGAGGCCGGCTTCGTCACCCTGATGAATGCCGAAGCCGCCAAGCTCGGCATGACGAAGACGCACTTTGCGAACGCCGCGGGCCTGCCCGACCCCAACAACAAGGCCTCGGCGAAAGACCTGGCCGTGCTGGCCGCAGCCATCATCCGCAACAGCGCCGAGTACTACCCGATCTACGCCGAGCGCGAGTTCACGTACAACAAGATCAAGCAGGGCAACCGCAATGCACTTCTGTACACCGACTCGACCGTCGACGGGCTCAAGACCGGGCACACGGAGGACGCCGGCTATTGCCTGACCGCCTCGTCCAAGCGCAATGGCATGCGCCTGATCTCGGTCATCATGAACGCGAACAGCAAGCAGGCCCGCGCCGACCAGACCCGGGTGTTGTTCAACTGGGGCTACGCCAATTTCGAGGAAGCCACGCCGGCCCAGGCGGGCGTGGCGCTGGCCAACGCCAAGGTGGTGTACGGCGTGGCCCCAGAGGTCGCAGCTGGCATTGCACAGCCATGGACTCTGGTGATCCCGAAGGGGCAAGGGGCCGCGGTCAAGACCGAGGTGTCGCTGAATCCGGGCCTGGAGGCGCCGATCGCCAAGGGTGCCGTCATCGGCAAGGTGGTCGCGGTGGCCAACGGCAAGCAGCTCGGCGAGATGCCGATCGTCGCGCTGGCCGATGTGGAGCGCGCCGGCTTCTTCTTGCGCATCAAACAGCGCATCGCCGGCTGGTTCTCGAAGTAGTGCGCGGCGGGGTGGTCAGGCGTCAGCCCGTTCCAGCGCCAAGCCGCGCTGCCATGTCGGCCAACCCCTTCAGCGCCTTGTCGAGCACCTGCTGCGAAAACCCCGGCGGGAGTTCTCGCTGTGCCTGCTCGATGACCCGCGGCGTGAGCGCCAGGATGCGCTCGACCAGCGGCTCTGCGGAGCCCAGCCCGCACAACTGAGCCGTGCTGTCGAAATGCCGCCGCTGGATCTCGAGGATCTTGCTGTGCCTGTTCTTGCCCTGCAGGCTCATGGCCAGCCTGGCTTTGTGCATGTTGATCTGGCTGGGCGCGGGGCCGGCCACCGGCCAGGCAGAAAGTACGTCGTAGAAGGGCGCCAGCCGGTAGCGGCCCTGCGGCAGGAGCTGGAGGCTGAAGTTCTTGGCGTGGCCGTCGATGGCCGCGAGCATCCAGAACAGGATCTGCGCGCTGATGAAGTTCTCCACGTCGGCCTGGGCGTTGGGGTTCACGCTCAGGCGCAGCTTGCCCGCGATCTCGACGATGCCTGGCCCGCCGTCGCGCTCGTACTTGGCCGTCGGTGGCAGCGCAAAGACCTGGCAGAAGTCTTCCTGCGGCAGGCGCAGCCACCAGGCGCCCTGGCCATCACCCGTGGCCGGCACCAGGCGCCGGTCGAAGCGTTCGACGATCAGCGGGCGGTGCTTGCCGAAGGTGGCGATCTGGGCCTGCGGCACGGGCAGGCCGTACAGGCCGAGCAGACGCAGGCACAACCACTCGTTGTCGACTGACGCCGTGAAGTCGATCTGCCGGCTCTGCCCGCCGATCAGTCCGAGGGGCAGCTTGAACAAATGCGTGGTGGGCGTGGCGCCTTGCGGCCGGCACCACTGGCCCTGGTGCCACAGCAGCGCGGTCTTGTCCTGCGCACCGGCGATGGAGATGCGGAACTCGGCGTCGCCGTCCGCGGCGGTGGCCATGCCGCCGGTCGGCGTCACGGCGCGGTCCAGGGCCTGTTCGACGCCGGCTTCGTCCAGCGGCTCGGCATCGATGCGCCGGACGTCGGGTGTCTCGGCGTTTACGGGCAGCAGCTGCAGCGCGCCGACGCAGTCGCGGCCAATCTCGGCCAACAGGTTGAAGGGGCTGGTGTCGGCCAGCCGGAAGCGTGACGCGATGCGCCGGCGGATGGGCTCGTGGTCGGGCAGCAGGTTGTCGAAGTAGCTGCCGACGGCCGTGGAGGTCAGCGGCACAGGCGCCAGCGGCAAGGGGAGGGACAGCGACAACGGCCGCGCCTCGGGCGCAGCCAGCCAGGCCGGGTCGTAGGCCAGCTCCATCGGCCCGCGCGTGGGGATGCGCCATTCGCCGACCCGAAGGCCGTTCATCCAGAGGGACAGCGCCTTGGCGTGTGAGGGACGACCAGCCATGTCACCACTGCGCCGCGGGGGCGTCTGCGGCAGGGCTGTCGGCGTTGGCGATGAAGATTTCCAGGCCCAGGGCCTGGGTCAGTTCGAACAAGCGCTGGACGGTCAGGGCGCCCAGGCCCGATTCGAGTTCGGAGAAGCGGTTCGCGCTCAGGCCCATCCGCGTGGCCAGTTCGCCTTGGGTGAGCCGGCGGGCCTTGCGGGTGGTCTTGAGCAACACAGCAAGCTGCTCGGGCGAGTGGACAAGGCGGTGCGTCATGGGGGCGAATCTCGATCTATTTTTGCGTTGTATCGATTTGGCCGATATAAGTCAAATATCGACTTTGCCGATAAAAAGAAAATATCGACGAAATCGATCTTTCAGGGCTTGGGTGATACGCCCAAACCCTTCGCCGCCCACCACACGCCGCCCCACAGGTGGTCCAGATACCGCCCGTCGCGGTACATCTCGCCGTTGTGCCCCAGCGCCGTGACGAACACGCGGCCCTTCTCGACCGCGTGCCACCAGCTCACCGGGTGGTCGGCGCCCATGCCGGTGGCGACCTGGCCGGGCCAGATCTTCTTGGGGTCGTACGTCCGCTCGTCCACCGCCAGCACGGGGTTGATCTTCACGCCGTGCGGGTTGCTGAACTCGTACCACTCGTCTGACCAGATCCACTTGTCCGGCAGGCCGAAGGTGGCGGGGTGGGAAGCGTCCACCTTGGTGACGACGGCCGTCTGCAGCATGGGGTGGATGACGAAGCAGCGGCCCACCAGCTTCTCGTACCACGGCCAGAGGCCCGGCTTGCTGATGATGGCGCGGTGCACGACGACGGCGTTGCCGCCCGCCTTCATGTAGCGCTCGAAGCCCGCCCGCTGGGCCTCGTTGAATTCCTCGCCGGAGCTGTTCAGCAGCACCACCGCCGCGTACTTGCTCAGGTCGCCCTCGAAGGCGCCGGGCTGGGCCGTCCAGGTCAAGTCAAAGGTGTGCAGCTTGGCCAGCTTCTCGAAGCTCTCGCGCGCCACCGGGATGTACTCGTAGTGGTACTTGGTGGGCATGGCCAGCACGAGGACGGCGAACTGCGTGTCGGCCGCCAGGGCCGGCGTGCTGGCCACGGCGGCGGCCACCGCGAGGGCGTTCAGGGTTTTCTTCATGGTGCGGCAGATTCTTCCAGCAAGCTGGGCAACGTTGCCATCGATCAATCGCTTGATGTTTACGTCAAGTTGGTGCAATATTTGCAGGAAAATTGACATAAATATCAAATGCAAACCCTCCAAGAGCTTGGTCAGTCCGTGGCCGGCCTGCGTTGGAAACTGAAGCTGAAGCAGGCCGAAGTTGCCGAGCGTGCGGGCATCAGCGCTGAATCGCTGTCGCGCTTCGAGCGCGGGCGCAGTGCGGAATTCGGGTCGCGCAAGCTGTTGGCCGTATTGGCCGTCCTGGGCGCCGAGCTTGATGTGATCCTCACGGGGCAGTCGGGCACGCTGGACGAACTGCGCCGCGAGCGTGCTGCGTCGCCTGGGCGCCGGACCGATGCCGAGCCCTCATGAAGCTCGCCGTCTCCGTGCTTGGCCGCGAGGTCGCCCTGCTGGAGCAGCAGGGCGACTTTCGCAGCGTCCTCGCCTATCACCCGCATGCGGCGGTGGACGACTTGGTCTCGCTGACCATGCCCGTGCGCACGGAGTCCTACGTCTGGGACGACCAGCTGCCGCCTGTCCTGCAGATGAACCTGCCCGAGGGCTATCTGCTGCAAGTGCTGCAAGAGCAGTTCGGCCCGCACGTAGGCGCCAGCCCGGTCGCGCTGCTGTCCGTCATCGGCCGCAACATGGTGGGCCGGCTGCAAGTGGCAGCTCCGGGTGCGACGCTGGATGAGCCGGCGCGACCTGTCGAGGTGGCCGACCTGCTGCGCGGCGACAACTCCGAAGAGGCCTTTGCCGAACTGGTGCGACAGCACGCGACCAGCGGCGTCTCGGGCGTGGTGCCCAAGTTCCTTGACGCGCAGCAGGAGGCAGCGCCTTTGGCCGCCCACCGCAAGGCCAGCGTCGTCACACGGCGCCACATCATCAAGGGCTCCAGCAGGCAGCTGCCCTTCGTCGCACTCAACGAGCATCTGTGCATGCAAGTGGCTGCCAGGCTGCTGCCCACGGCCCGGACCGAGGTGTCGGACGACGGGCAAGCCCTGGTCGTGCACCGCTTCGATGTGGACGAGCAAGGCCAGCCCCACTGGGGCATGGAAGATTTTTGCGCCCTGCTGGGGCTGCGCCCGGCCGCCAAGTACGACACCACCTGGGAGCGCATCGCCAAGGCTGTGCGCGACCACATCCCCGGCGAGCGGCGGCTGGCCACCTTCCGCCAGCTGGCCACGCTGTTGCTGCTCACCTACGCGCTGCGTAACGCCGACTGCCACGCCAAGAACCTCGCGCTGCTGTACACCTCGCGTGCCGACGTGCATTTGTCGCCCGCGTACGACCTGCTGACCACCAAGGTGTACGCGGGCTTCCAACACAACCCGCCGGGCATCGAGTTCATGGGCAAGAAGACCTGGACCCCGGGCAAGAACCTGCAGCGCTTCATTGCGGCCAACTTTGGCATTCAGCCCAAGGAGCAGCTTCAGATCGTCGAGGCCATCAGCGATGCGGTGGCCGGCGTCGGGCCGCTGGTGAGGCAGGCCATGGCGGACCATCCGGCCTTCAACGACATCGGCAAGCGCATGCTGATGGCCTGGGCCGAGGGCGTTGAAGGACTGCGGGAGCCGCGCAGCTATGCGGTGGGCGAGTGGAAATCGGGAGCCGCCTTCGAAGGCTTCTCGGCGCCGCCCAAGCTCGGGACGAACGCGAGCAAGATCGGCCGCTCGCCGTTGTTGGGCAAGCGTTAGAGCGCCGCCGACGCCCGCAACCAGCCGCCCAGCTGCCGCATGGCCGCGGGCGTGCGCGCCAGGCTGCGGTGGTTGGTGCCGGCGAGCTGATGCACGGTGACGGCCGCGCCGGCGCGCTGCAGGGCCTGCACGAGGGTGTGTGAATGCGCGTGCGGCACCTGGCGGTCGCGCTCGGCCAGCAGCACCAGCACCTCGCAGTTCAGCGCCCGCGCGGCGGCGACGCTGTCCAGCGGCGAGCGCAGCCAGGGCGTCAGCGGCGCGAGCAGCGGGTTGCGCCGCAGCCCGCGCGCAGGCTTTTCAGCGGCGTGACTTGGTGGGCATGGCCAGCACGAGGACGGCGAACTGGGTGTCGGCGGCCAGCGCGGGCGTGGCAGCGGCTGCGGCGCCCAGCATCGCGGCGGCAGCCAGCGCCTGGGTCTTCGTCTTGGTGCTCATCGCGCGGCCTCCTTGCCCAGCAGCCCGCGCATGCGCAGCCAGTCCTCTGCGCGCCGCGGCCAGGCCGACGCCGTGCCCAGGCCGTCGCGCATGCCGATGCCGTGGCCGCCCTGCTCGAAGAGGACCATCTCGGCCGGTACGCCGGCGCGCGTGAGCGCCTGGTAGTACAGGATGCTGTTCTGCACCGGCACGGACTTGTCGCCTTGCGTGTGCAGTAGCAGCGTGGGCGGCGTGGCGGACGTCACCTGCTGATCCACGGACAGCAGCGCCAGCAGCGCCGGGCTGGGCGCGTCGCCGAGCAGTGCGCGGCGCGAGCCGGCGTGGGCGGCGGGGTCGGCCATGGTGATGACGGGGTAGACGAGCACGGCGAAGTCCGGCCGGGCGCTGATGTTGTCCAGCCCGGCGCCGGTGCGGCCGTCGGCATGGTCGAACAGCGTGCTGGCGCTGGCCGCCAGGTGGCCGCCGGCGGAGCTGCCCATCACGCCGATGCGTCTGGGGTCGACACCGAACTCGGCCGCGCGCGAGCGCACCAGGCGGATGGCGCGCAGCACATCCTGCAGCGGCGCGGGGTGGCCCCACTCCTGCAGGCGGCTTTTGAGGATGAAGGTGGTGATGCCCAGCGTGCTCAGCCAGGCAGCGTACTGGTGCCCCTCGCGGTTGGCCGACAGGTAGCTGTAGCCGCCGCCCGGGCACAGGATCACGGCGGTGCCGTTGGGCCGGTCGACGGCGGGCGGCACAACGGCGAGCGTGGGCACCGACACGTTGGAGATGCTGCCGCCGGCTTCACGCTCGGGACCAAGGTCGCCGCGCGTGGCGGGGGCATCAGCCCGCACGGCGGCAGGCACGCCTTCAGGCCAGAGCGGCAGCACGGCCGGCGGGGCGGCGAGGGTCATCATGGGCAGCAAGGTCGACAAGAGCAACAGGCGGCGCTTCATGCCGGCGCAGTGTGCCAGCGCGCTGCCCGCTTGGCACAGGGCGCTCAGCAACGCTCAGCGCTGTGACGAAAACGCGGCTCCAGCAACCACCCGCCCAACTGCCGCATGGCCGCGGGCGTGCGCGCCAGGCTGCGGTGGTCGGTGCCGGCGAGCTGATGCACGGTGACGGCTGCGCCGGCGCGCTGCAGGGCCTGCACAAGGGTGTGGGAATGCGCATGCGGTACCTGGCGGTCCTGCTCGGCCAGCAGCACCAGCACGTCTGCACCCTTCACCGCAGTTGCGGCGGCGACGCTGTCCAGCGGCGAGCGCAGCCAGGGCGTCAGCGGCGCGAGCAGCAGGTTGCGCCGCAGCACCGCGCGCAGGCTCTTCAGCGGCGTGATCAGCGCGACGCTGGCCACCGGCCGGCCGGCTGCGGCCAGGCGGGCGGCGAGCTGCATGGCCACGCCGGTGCCCAGGCTGCGTCCGGCCAGGTGCAGGGCGGTTGACGGCAGTCCCAGCCGTGCCAGTCCCCAGGCCGCGGCGGCTTGCGCGTCGGCCACGCAGGCAGCTTCGCTCGGCCAGCCGCCACTCTCGCCCAGGCTGCGGTAGTTGAAGGCCAGCAACGCGCAGTCGTCGGGCAGCCAACCGGCGAGGTCGGGCGTCCAGGCGACGTGCTCGTTGCGCCCGCCGAACCACAGCAGCAGGCGGCTTGGTTGCGGGGCATCCACTGGCTGGGTCAGCCAGCCCTGCAGGCGCACGCCGCCGGGGCGGTCCAGCCAGACGGCTTCGTTGCGCCTGCGTGCCGCCGCCGGGCCGGGGTCGGTGCGGCGGATGACCCAGGTGCGGCCGAACAGCAATTTGCCCTGCAGGCCGATGAGGGCGGCCGGCAGGGCGAGCAGGAGAAGGAGGGCCCAGGTCCAGGGCAGGAGAGCAGTCAGCGGTGGCATGGGCGCGGGGAACCTCGGCGGCGTGGAACGCCGAGGCTAGGCCGCTTGGATGACAGCGTGGTGAGCACCGGCTTCAGCGTGTGCAAGGCGCCGCGTTGCCCAGGGCCACGCGCGGCGCCGGCGCTGCGGCGGCCCTGGGCGCCCAGACCGTCAGCGCCAGACCGATACCCACCAGCGCCGCGCCGGCGATCTCGTTGGCATGCGGCGCCTCACCCATCACGGCATGCACGGCGATGACCGACACCGGCACCATGTTCAGGAACAGCGTGCCCAGCGGCGCGCCAAGCTTCTTGACGCCGGCGTTAAAGGCCAGCACGGCCGCGACGGTGGGCACCAGGGCGATGTAGACGAGCTTCGGGCTCAGGTCCAGCAGCAACTCGGGCGACGGCGCCTGGGCCCAGCCGAGCAGCGTAGCCAGCAGCGCGACCAGCGCCAGCCCCGGCAGGGCGGCGATCGCTGTCAGCGCGGTGTACTCCAGCGGACTATGGTCGGGCACCTTGGCCATGGCGCGGGTGTAGAGCACCCAGCCCAGCGTGCCGGTCAGCGTGATCGCGTCGCCCAGCAGCATGCGGGCATTGATCTCGCCAGCCTGGCCCAGCAGGTTGGCCACGGTGGCAACGCCGGCGAGCGCAAGTGCTGCGCCGAGCAAGGCGCGCAGCGGCGGGCGTTGGCCGTCCAGCGCCCAGCGCAGCGCCATCGTCGTGAAGGGCATGGTGGCCATGATGACGGAGCCGTGCGAGGGCAGCGACAGGCGCAGGCCGTGGAAGACCATGATGCTGAACACGCCATAGCCGGCCAGGCCGACGAGGCTGTGGCGCAGGGCATGCCGGCGCAGCTTGGCCCAGGGCTGGTGGCCGGCGAACTGCACGAGCAGGGCCAGCACGGCGGTCGCCAGCGTGTAGCGGGAGAAGGTGAACCAGACGGGGTCCAGCTGGGCCACGACGGTCTTGCCGATCAGGAACAGGCTGCCCCAGGTGGAGGTGGCAAAGAGCAGGGCGGTGATGGCGCCGGGCCGGGTGTTGGCGGTCATGGAGGGTCTCCAGACGAATGTCGATGCCTTCACTCTCGGCGCCTGGCGCGAATTCATCCATTCGTTTCGGCCGACCGCCCCGTTCGGAAAATCCACACCCTGGCCATGCGCTGCATGTTCAGAATGCCGGCCATGGAGATCTACCAGCTCAAGACCTTTGTCGCCGTGGCCACCGAGGGCAACCTCACGCGCGCCGCGGAGCGCGTGTTCACCAGCCCGCCGGCCGTCAGCGCCCAGCTCAAGGCGCTGGAGGACGAGTTCGGCGTCAAGCTGTTCGAGCGCAGCGCCCGCGGCATGGCGCTGACGGCCGCCGGCGAGCGCCTGCTGGAGGAAGCGCGCCGCACGCTGGCCGCGGCGCAAGGCATGCAGGCGGCAGCCGCGCAGATCCGCGGCGAGGCGCGCGGCCAGGTGCGCATGGGCACGGTCAGCGACGCGGTAGCGCTGCGCCTGGGCGAGGTGTTCGTGCACCTGGCCGAGCACCATCCGGGGGTGCAGCTGCAACTGCAACAGATGGTGTCGCTGCGCGCCATTGCATCCGTGCGCCGCGGCGAGCTGGACTGCGCCTGCGTGCTGCACGAGCATGCCGAGATCGAGGGCCTGGAAGTACGGCGCCTGCAGGCCGCCGAGATCGTGCCCGTGGTGCCGCAGCGCCTGCTGATACACGGCGGCCTGCCGCCCGACCTGGCCGGCCTGGCCGCCCTGCCCTGGGTGACGACGCCGCCCGACTGCGGCCTGCGCAGCCATCAGGAAAGGCTGTTCAGCCAGGCCGGTGCCGTGCTGGAGGTGGGCCTGCAGGCCGACACCGAGGTGGCGGTGCGCAGCATGGTGGCGGCCGGCATGGGCGCCGGCATGGTGCGGCGCGACCAGGCGGCGCTGATGGAAGACGCCGGCCAGGCCCGCATCTGGCCAGGCTGGTCAGCGCCGACCTGGTTCTGCTGGATCAGCAGCCCGGCGGCACTGGCCGTGCCTGCCGTGGGGGCGGTGCGGGATGCGGTGGCGTTGACCTGGGTTTGAACGATCGCAGATCACGAGCACGCGGCGAGGCGCGACGTCGAGGCGACCCCCAAGGTCCACACGCCATCATGCGGAATCGTCCTACACCTCTAGGGCGGCAAATACCTATCCTCGCTGTCAGGCGGAGGTCCACAGGTGCCCTCCCCAAGTGGAAGCGGGGCGGTTGTAGTGCAAAACGGTATTCAGGGGTTCAGCGGGCTTTATCAGCAATGGGCCCAAGCTCAAGATGCGGTGAGTGAGTACGAGAGGCAGATCTTTCACCCGGATCATCAAATGACCGACCGTGAGCTGACCCACTTGCAAGCCCTGCGCAAAGACGCCGCAGACCAGTTGCGTGCGCTCATCGAAGACATGGACTGGCAACTGAGCCAGCTTCGTTCAAGTGGAAACTGGCCAGACGAGTCGTCGGCTGGCTTCGCCTCGTCGGGAGTGGCCGCCTCGCCAGCAACCTCGGACGGCAACGCCGGGGCTCAGGCAAACGCTGCGAACTGAGAGCTGTCTGCTGCGACCGAAGGCGTCAAGTCTTGGCAGCTGGCGTGCGCAACTGAGCGACTGCGGCCTCGAACTGCTGGGCAGCCTGCTTCAGCGCATCCAGCTCGGTGCTGGCACGCGCCAGTGCCTTCTGGGCCGCGTCACGGGCAGCGGCCTCGCCGCCAGCCGGCGCCGCGGCGATGGCACCCATACGGGTTTGAGCCTCGGTCAGCGCGCGGGCCAGCTGGTCGCGCAGCGCGTCCAGGCGGCTCGACAGGCCCTGCGCCTCATCCAGCTTCTGGCGCCTGGCCGGGTCGACGTCACCCTGTGCGTTGCGCAAGGCCTCAAAGGTCTCGCGGTCACTCTTGATGTGGGCGTCCAGCGCGCCGAGCTCGGTGGCCAGGGCCGCCTGCTGGCGCTGTGGAGCCGTGGGGTCGGCGGGCGTGCCCTCGTTGCGTGCACGCAGGCCGTCACCGGCACTCTTGCTGCCGAAGTAGAAGCCCACCACCGTCGTCAGCAGGGTGATGATGGCCGTGAGCAGCTGCTTTTGCCCGTCCATCGCGCTGGCCGAGGGGCGCGACTCCAGCGTGTAGAGGTTGAGCTTGGCATTGGCGCCGGCATCGGCGCCCGAGGCGGCGCGGCCGGGTGACGCGACGACGACAAGCAGCGAAGGCACCTGCTTGTAGCGCGTGATCTCATCCGCCAGCCGGGCGACCGGCACCTCGATCTGCTGCTCGAAGGGCTTGTCGCCGGGGCGGGGCATGCGGGCCTCTTCCTGCGCTTCGCTGAAGAACTTCAGGCCGAACACCGCGAACAGCACCATCACGCCCACGGCCAGCAGGGTGCGCACCGAGCCCGAGGGCAAACCGAAAGCCTCGTTGGCGTCGCTGAGGTTGAGGCCGCCGAAGACGATGGCCGTCAGCGTCAGCGCGGTGGCCATCAGCACCAGCAGGCCAACAAACCAGAGCGCGGAATCGTTCTTCGGGCTGGGCGCCAGCAAGGTGAGCGCCAGCACGGCGCAGATCGCCAGCAGCCCGATGACGCCCCATTTGACCCGCCGGGAAACTCTGACTTCGTCCATGGCCACCTCGCGCTGACTTGCAAGGCCGCGACGCTAGCCGTCATGGGCGTGCCCGGCATCCTCAGCTTTGCGGAGCCGGCGGTGGCGCCGCATGGCGCGGCGCGGTGATACGGCTACCGGGACCTGGGCTTGAAGCTGAAGCCAGATGCCGGCAAAACCAGCAAGGCCAGCAGCACCAGGGCCAGGCTCGCCGGTTCGGGCAGCGGCGTGGCCACGCCCTGGCCGCCCAGATAGAAGCTGCCGCCGCGGTCCCAGTCGTCGAAGGCGGCCTGGGTGTCAAAGCTGAAGTTCAGCGTGATGTCGTAGAGCACGCTGGCACCGGCGGCGATCTGGCCGAAGTCGAACAGCGGCACGATCCAGTCGGCCTGGGTGGCGATGCCGGCAGCCGTGCCGCCAGGCGTCCAGGGGTTGCCGATCCAGCTGTCGTTGCCCACGTCGGCGAGCTTCAGGTTGCCGGTGGCGCCGCCGATGCTGAGCTTGACGCCGCCGCCGACGAAGGCCTGGTCGGCATTGCTCCACGGCAGCGAGGTGGCCGCGCCACTGGACTCGTAGCTCCAGGCCCAGCCCAGGTACATGCCGAGGTGGGCGTTGGTGACGCCGGCGTTGGTGGCCACCTGGTCGTGATAGCTGACCGTGGCGGTGCGGGTTGCGGCGTTGGAGGCGTAGGTCCAGTTGTTGTCCAGCGTGCTGACCAGCGCGTTGGACTCGATCCAGGCCGGCGCGGCGCCGGCTGCTGCGGCCAGGCCCGCCAGCAGCCAACCGGCAAGACCTCGACGCAGCCAGATGGCCAGGGGAGCAGATACCTTCATGAAACCACCTCTTGTTGGAGTGCGGGGGTGGGCCATGCAAGTCGCGAGCCCAGATGGGAAACGCCAACGCCCACAGTCACTTGCCCGGCCGGGCTGCAGCGAGCCGTGAGGGTGGCGTCAAGTTTCCCGACAGCCGCTTCCGCCTTCGTCATGCAAGCGCCTCGACTGCGGGGCACACTGCGGCATGGGTTTTAACCACACGCTCGGCGGCGAACGCTTCAGCTTTGGCGACCTGCGCACCTTGCTCGCCAAAGCCAGCCCACGGCGCTCGGGGGACGAACTGGCCGGCGTGGCCGCGGCCAATGCACGCGAGCGGGTGGCGGCGCAGCTGGCCCTGGCGGATCTGCCGCTGACGGCCTTCCTGAACGAAGCCGTCGTGCCCTACGAGAGCGACGAGGTCACGCGGCTGATCGTCGACACGCATGACGCGGCTGCGTTCGCGCCGATCGCGCACCTGACGGTCGGCGGCCTGCGCGACGGGCTGCTGGCCGAGGCGATCGACCCGGCGCTGATCGCTCCCGGCCTCACGCCCGAGATGGTGGCCGCCGTCAGCAAGCTCTGCCGCGTGCAGGACCTGATGCTGATCGCGCACCGCTGCGAGGTCGTCACGCAGTTCCGCAGCACCATTGGCCTGCGCGGCCGGCTGGCCACGCGGCTGCAGCCCAACCACCCAACCGACGACGAGGCCGGTATCGCTGCCAGCCTGCTCGACGGCTTGCTGATGGGCGCGGGCGACGCGGTCATCGGCATCAACCCGGCGACGGACAACCTGCCGCAGGTGATGCGCCTGCTGCAGATGCTGGACGCCGTCATCACCCACCACGAGATTCCGACGCAGAGCTGCGTGCTGACGCATGTGACGACGACGCTCGAGGCCATGGCGCGCGGCGCGCCGGTGGACCTGGTGTTCCAGTCCATCGCCGGCACCGAGGGCGCCAACCGCGGCTTCGGCATCACGCTGGCGTTGCTGGAGGAAGCACGGCAGGCGGCGCTGGCGCTCAAGCGAGGCGGGCGCCACGTCATGTACTTCGAGACCGGCCAGGGCAGTGCGCTGTCCAGCGGCGCACATCATGGCTGCGACCAGCAGACGCTGGAGTGCCGCGCCTATGCCGTCGCACGGCGATTCGAGCCGCTGCTGGTCAACAGCGTCGTCGGCTTCATCGGCCCGGAATACCTGTTCGACGGCAAGCAGATCCAGCGCGCCGGCCTGGAGGACCATTGCTGTGGCAAGTTGCTGGGCCTGCCCATGGGTGTGGATGTGTGCTTCACCAACCACGCCGAGGCCGACGTCGATGATGTCGACAGCCTGCTGACCTTGCTTTGCGCGTCGGGCTGCAACTACATCATGGGCGTGCCGGGCTCCGACGACATCATGCTGGGGTACCAGAGCACGAGCTTTCATGATGCGCTGGCGATGCGGCGCCTGCTGGGCCTGCGGCCGGCGCCGGAGTTCGAGGCCTGGCTGCAGCGCATGGGCATCTTCGAGCACGGTGACGTGCCGCGGCTGGCGGCTGGGCTGCCAGCGCGTTTTGCGGCCTTGCTGGAGCAGACGTGAGCGCCGCGCCGGGCCGCCCCAAGCAAGCTCGCTCCTGCCTGGCGAACGCCTGGCCGCGCTGTCGGCCAGGCAAGGCCGCAGGCCTTAGGGTGCACCAGTGAGCGTCATCGAGCAACCCTGGGCCGGCCTGCGCCGCTACACGGCTGCGCGCATCGGCCTGGGCCGTGCGGGCGTCAGCGTGCCGACGGCAGCCCACCTGGCCTTCCAGCAGGCGCATGCCCAGGCGCGTGATGCGGTGCATGCGCCGCTGGACACCGAGGCGTTGTTGGCCCGGCTGCGCGCCTTGGGCGAAGCGCCGCTGCGTGTGCAAAGCCGCGCGACAGATCGGGCGAGCTATCTGCAGCGGCCCGACCTCGGCCGGCGGCTAGACGAGACCGATGTCCAGGTGCTGCAGCAGTTGAACGCACCGGCAAGCGACCTCGCCTTCGTGCTGGCGGACGGCTTGTCGGCGCTGGCCCTGCAGCGCCAGGCCCTGCCGTTGTTCACGGCGCTGCGCGAGCGGCTGTTGCGGGAGGGCGGCTGGACCTGGGCGCCGCCGGTTGTCGCGACGCAGGCTCGCGTGGCTCTTGGCGACGAGATCGGCGAATTGCTGCATGCGCGCTGTGTCGTGGTGCTGATCGGCGAGCGGCCGGGCCTGTCGGCGCCGGACAGCCTGGGCATTTACTTCAGCTGGGCGCCGCGCCTCGGGCTGCTCGACGCCGAGCGCAATTGCATCTCCAACGTCCGCCCCGAAGGCCTGGCGCCGCCAGTGGCCGCGGCCAAGCTGCATGCGCTGCTCGGGCAGGCACGAACCCGCCAGCTCAGCGGCGTGGGTTTGAAAGACGACATGGACGAACGCGCCCTGCCAGGCGCGGTCACTTCGCCGCTGATGCGGCTGCTTAGCGGCTAAGGTCTAAAGCGGCTAGCGGCCGTGCCTGGGCGTCATCGTGTCGATGCCCGCGCCCGGGTCTTCCTCACCGGCCACGGAATCGTCGAAGGCGCCGTTCTTCACATCGCGCGCGGGCCGCTGCTTGGCGGTGGGCCGTTCGATGTCGACGGGTGCCGGAACGGCGACGGGCTCCGGAGGAATCGGGGGTGTGCGAGTCGGGTCGGGCATGGTGGTCTCCTCGGTTCAATGAAAAGGGGCGGCAGTGCCGCCCCTTCGATCAGCAAGCGGCAAAGGCCTGCTTACATCCACCAGGTCGAGCCGTAGTAGTCATAGACCTTGCGGCCGTACTCGTCGTTGTAGGTGGGCGTTTCGTCGCTGGGGTAGCGCGGTGCGCGCTCCAGCTGGGCCTTGTCGACGTTGACGACATAGCCGTCCTTGCTGGTGTCGTACTTCAGCTGGTCCCATGGCAGGGGGTAGCGGTCGGTGCCCATGCCAAGGAAGCCGCCGAACTCCAGCGCCGCATAGCGCACCTGGCCGGACTTCTTGTCGATGACGAGGTCGTCAATGGAGCCGAGCTTGTCGCCGCTGGGGCTGTAGACCGTGGTGCCTTCGACCTTGGAGGAAGAAATGGTGGGGGTGACGCTGGCCATGATGGAACTCCTGGAAAGTTGAACACGAGTCACGGGGCAGGCTTTCGCCCGCTCCGCCAGGTGCTGTGCACCATGCGTTGAATATGCTTGTTATGGCGTGCGCTGGCAGTCGGGCTAGGCGCCCCGGCGCTGTAGGAATGAACCGACCGTGAAGTTGACGCGGGCCAAGATCTGCGAATAGGCGCCGATCGGTTTGGCCCGATGTTCGACCACGAGGTCTGAGAAATCCAGGCATGACTATTGGGCTCAGAGCTGGTGATCCAATCGTCTGCCCAACAAAGTAGGCAAAAGCTCCCTGGTTTGCCTGAAATTTTGGACAAATGACTGCAACCACGCTTTCCTTGCTTGATCGCCAGCTGTTGCTGCAACTGAGCGATCGGCACCGCCATGGCCGGCGCGTGCTGCAGGTCAGTCGGCCGCGATGGCCTCGATCTCCAGCAGCCAGTCGCTGTCGTAGATGCCGGCGATCAGCACCGTCAGCGCCGGACTGCGTGCGCCCAGCACTTCGCGGCGGATGGCCGAGTTCTCCAGGGCGTGTTTGCGGTCACCGAGATAGGTCGTGACCTTGACGAGATGGTCCAGCGTCATGCCGGCCGCGCGCAGCTGCGCGTCGATGTGGGCCCAGACGAGGCGGCATTGCGCGGCGAAGTCCTTCGGCACGGCGCCCGCCTTGTCGACCGGGATCTGGCCGCTGATGAAGAGCAGGCGCGACGGCGTCCGCAATTCCAGGGCCTGGGCATATCCGCCCGACGGGGCGGGTGCTTCGGCGGCATTGATGGCGCGGGTCTTGGCCATGGCGGCTCCTGCGGTGGATGTCGTTGTCACCAAGCCCAGGGCCAGGGTGCGGCGGGTGAGATTCATGGCCTGCTCCCGGGGCAGGCCGGCGGCCAGGAGGGATCGGCGCCGGCTTGCAAGTCGATGACGAAAAGCTCGCCCGAGCGCTTGCCGTCGGCCTGGGCAAACAGCAGCCTGTCGGACTTGGGCGACAGCAGCGGGCCGACCTGGAAGACATCAACGCGCGCCGGCACCCGCCCCAGGGGCCGCCAGCCGTTGCCGCTGCGCGCGAAGTGGTAGAGATGGGAGCGGCCCTCGCGGTCGGACACGACGACGGCCTGGCTGCCGTCGCGCGCCAGCTCCACCTCGTAGTCGTTGCTGGGCGTGTTCAGCGGCGCGCCCAGGTTGGCGACACGCCAGCCGCCGTCGGCCTGGGGCGTGGCCACGTAGACGTCGTTGCCGCCCAGGCCGCCGGGGCGGTCGGAGCCGAAAAAGAGGCGGCCGTCCGGCAGGCGGCGCGGCAGCAGCTCGGACTGCGCTGAGTTGATGGGCTCGGGCAGGCGGCGGGGCGCGCTCCAGCCGCCGCGGCCGTCGCTGTCGGCGACCCAGATGTCCAGGTCGTCGCCCCGCTTGCCGGGGAAGGGCCGGTTGGACACGAACCAGAGCTGACGGCCGTCGGCCGTGATGAAGGGGTCGGCCTCGCTTGTGGGCAGCGGCGCCGCGATGGCCAGGGGCGCGGCCTCGCTCCAGCCGGAAGCGCCGCAGTTCGACTGCATGAGGCGGTAGGCCGAGAACTGCGGATTCGCACGCATGAAGATCATCGTGCGGCCGTCGGGGGCGAAACTGGGCGAGGACTCGTACTGGTCGGTCGAGACGAGCTCGGGCGTCCATCGCGAGGGGGCGCTTGCGGCGGTGGCGGCAATGGCGAGGGCCAGCAGGGCCTTCATGGCGGTCTTTCGATGTCAGGTCGGTGGCAGTGTTGCGCCCACAAGACCGGTGTGACCTTCCGCATCGCGGATTCCGGGGACGCCGATCGGTCGGCGCAGACCTACAACCGGACAGTCCAGTCGCCGACGGCGCTGCCGCAGCGGGTCGCCCATAGTGTCGGGGTCACATTGGCCCGATTCCGAAATGCCGCCCCGACAGAGATTCCAGCAATTGACCGCGGCCGTTCTGGTCGCCGTGGCTGGCCTGACCGCCTGTCGCAAGGAGGTGCCGCCACCGCCAAGACCCGATGAGGTGCCCAGGCCCAAGGCGGCGGCCTCTTCGGCCTATGCCTTGCCCACCGCGTACGCGCGGTTTGGCCACTGAGGCAAGCACCGAGGCAAAGACATGGCAGGCCCCAGCGCCAATCCCCGCGCCATCTGGAAGGGCGCCATCTCCTTTGGCCTCGTGCACGTGCCTGTGTCCCTGCACAGCGCCACGCAGGAGCAGGAGATCGATTTCGACTGGCTGGACAAGCGCAGCATGGACCCGGTGGGCTACAAGCGCATCAACAAGCGCACCGGCAAGGAGATCGCCAAGGAGCACATCGTCAAGGGCGTCAAGCTCGAGGGCGACGAGTACGTGGTGCTGTCCGACGACGAGATCAAGGCCGCCTACCCCAAGCGCACGCAGACCATCCAGATCGAGAACTTCGTCAAGGCGGCGGACGTGTCCTTCGTCTACATCGAGAAGCCTTACTACCTCGCGCCGGATGGCCGGGCCGACCGCGTCTATGCGCTGCTGCGCGAAGCGCTGGAGAAAGCCGGTGTCATCGGCATCGCGAGCTTCGTGCTGCACAACAAGGAGCACCTCGCGGCGCTGATCCCGGCCGGCCCGGCGTTGATGCTGGGCGTGCTGCGCTGGGCCGAGGAGATCCGCTCGCCCGATGCGCTGGACCTGCCTAAGGTGGGAGCCACCGGTGCCGCGGGCGTCAAGCCGGCCGAGTTGAAGATGGCCCAGCAGCTCATCAGCCAGATGACTGCGGCCTGGAAGCCCGAGAAGTTCAAGGACGACTTCACGAGCGCCATCCATGAGCTGGTCAAGCGCAAGGCCAAGGCCGGCAAGACGGCGACCGTGCAGCCCTTCGAAGAGGCGCCGGACACGAGCAGCAGCAATGTCGTCGACCTGACCGAGCTGCTGAAGCAGAGCTTGGGCGGCAAGGCGCGCAAGGCCGAGAAGGCGCCGGCGAAGAAGGCGGCGGCCAAGCCCGCGGCCAAGCGCGGCAGCAAGGCCGCATGACGATGCGCCAGGGCTGAAGGGTCGTGGGCGGCGTCGGTGGCACGAGCTGCCGCAAAAGTTGCCGCAAAGCCTTGCGCTGCCGGCCACGAACGCGGGCAAGCCGTGTGCCCGTGCAGCTTTCTACTCGAAGCGGAAGACGACCATGGACGGCCGGTGGATTCCCTATTGCGGCGAGGCGCCCGGCCCGGACGCCTGGCTGAGCCGATGGAACCTCGACCCGGTGCTCGGCACGGGCCTCGTGCTGCTGGCGCTGGCGCTGTGGCGCCTGTCGGCAGCGCGGGCCGCAACGTCCGGACAGCTGCGCTGCCTGCGCTGTGCGTGGGCATTGACGGTCCTGCTTTACGTGTCACCGCTGTGCGCGCTGAGTTCGGCGTTCTTCACCGTCCGCGTGATCCATCACATCGCCCTGGTGCTGGCGATCGCACCCTTGGTGGCCATCGGGCTGGAACGCTGGCTGCGCCGCCTGCCCACACCGCTGTGGGCCTGCACCGCCCTCGCTGCCGTCGCCTTCTGGACCTGGCATGCGCCGGCGCCTTACGCAGCGGCCCTGGCGTCGGTGACCCTGTACGCGCTGATGCAGCTCACGCTGCTGGCCAGCGCGACGGCGTTCTGGGTCGCGGTGCGGCGCTCCGGCGCGGTCGCGGCGACGGGAGCCATCCTCGCCACGACGGTGCTCATGGGGCTGCTGGGTGCGCTGATCACGTTCGCCGCGCGGCCGCTGTATGCGCCGCACTTCGCGTCGACGCTGAGTTGGGGCGTCTCGCCGCTGCAGGACCAGCAGCTCGCCGGCATCGTGATGTGGGCGCCAGGCAGCATGGCCTACCTGGCCGCCGCGATGTGGATAGGCTGGCGCTGGATGGGCGCTGAACGTGCGCGCGGCCTGCGCGCCGAGCCGGCATGAGTCTCGTTGCCGCCATCGAATGGGCCGAGGGCCACCACCGGCGCGGCCTGTATTCGCCGATCGGCGTGGCCTTTCACTGGGTGATGGCAGCGTTGATGATCTTCCAGCTGGCCTATGGCTGGTACCTGGGTTGGCAGCCGGCGGGCGGCGACAAGTACATCGGCTACCAGACCCACACGGAGGTGGGACTGACGATCATGCTGCTGGGCACGCTGCGCTTTCTGTGGCGCAGCCAGATCGGCACGCCCGACAACGTCGACGAGGCATCGTTCTCGGGCCGGGCCAGCCATGTGCTGGAGGTCTGGTTCTACTTCAGCTTCTTCGCGCTGCCGATCAGCGGCTGGGTGATGTGGTCCACG
The DNA here is from genome assembly GCF_001425705.1 of Pelomonas sp. Root1217. Lineage (GTDB taxonomy): Bacteria > Pseudomonadota > Gammaproteobacteria > Burkholderiales > Burkholderiaceae_C > Pelomonas. The sequence continues at coordinate 373,175 of NZ_LMDC01000012.1, forward strand.
CTGCCCAGCGACCTGCCGCTGTCGATCGCCGGCGTGATCCCCTTCCCCAACCTGCCTTTTGACCAGTTGTCCGAAGGACTGCGGCACAGCCTGATGCAGTGGGCCGCGACGGCGCATGCCTGGGTCGTCTGGATCACCGCGCTGGCCATTCCCGGCCACGCCGGCGCGGCCGTGCTGCATTACGTGGTCAAGCGCGACCGCGTGCTGCCTTCGATGTTCGACCTCAACGGGCCGCAGGCGCCGGGCGTAGCGGGATCAGCGCCAGATAAAGGCTCAGCTGATGAACCTCCTCGGGCTTGAGCCGTTGCGCCACGTTGAGCATTTCGTGGTTGCCGTCATTGCGCCGCTTGGACACCTGCCAGTCCTGCAACTGCTGGGCGAGGTAGAAGGCCGGCTGGGCGTGCAGCGGCGGCCCCTTCGCGCTGCCGATGCCTTCGCCGCCGTGGCACTGCTGGCAGGCCGCGGCGTACAGCGCCGGGGTCGTCGCGGCCACGGCTTGCCCGGTGGCGGGTGGCAAGGCCTTCGGCGGCAGGCCGGCGTAGTAGTTGGCCACCCGCACGCGTTCGTCGCTGTCCAGAAAGCGCGCCACATCGCGCATGACCTCGTGCGCGCGCAGACCCGCCGCGTAGTCTTCCATCTGCTTTTGCAGGTAGCCCGCCGGCAGGCTGGCCAGGCGCGGTGCGTCAAAGCCATTGCCCTCGCCGCGCGCGCCGTGGCAGCTCACGCAGGCGTAGCGCGCGCCGCCTTCGCCGCCGCTCATCGCGATGAGTTCGCCGCCGCGCCCCCAGCGGTCGTCGCTGGGCGCCATGCGGTCGGTGCAGGCGGCGGCCAGCAGCGTGAGGCTGATGAGAGTGAGAAGAGGCAGGTGGCGCATGGCGGCTGAATCATCGTCCTTGGCAAGCATCGTGCTCGCCTGTGCCTGCCTCGCCGCCTGCGATGGCCCGCCCGACCGCACGCCAACGCTGGGCGACGCGAACGCCGCACGCGGCCGCCAGCTTGTCGCCGACAAGGGCTGCGTGGCCTGCCACACCGTCCCCGGCGTGAAATGGCCGCGTGGAGGGCTCGGGCCGTCGCTGGAGAACTTCGGGCGCCAGAGCCTGATCGCAGGGCAATTGCCGAACCAGCCCGGCGTGTTGATGCAGTTCGTCCGCAACGCACCCGCGATGGTGCCCGGCACGGCCATGCCGGCCATTCCCATGTCCGACCAGGAAGCCCGCGATGTCACCGCCTACCTCCTCACGCTCAAGCCTCGCTGAGGCCCTGAGCGGCTGGCCGCCGCCGGTGCTCGACCCGCACGGGCCGTTCTCCAACTCGGTCACCACGCTGGCCTGGGTGCTGATCGCCCTCTTCACGCTGATCTTCCTGGGCGTGTGCGCGGCGATGTGGGTGGCGCTGTATGGCAGCGACGAGCTGCGCGCCCGGCTCGGCGGCGAGCGCGTCGTCAAGTGGTTCGGCCTGATCATCCCGGCCGGCGTGCTGTTGCTGCTGCTGGCCTGGGGCCTGACGCTGGTCTCCGGTATGTCCACCATCAAGGGTGACGAGCTGCGCATGCGCGTATCCGGCAACATCTACTGGTGGCGCGTGTCCTACCTCGATGAGGCGGGCCGCGAGATCCTCGCCGACGCCAACGAGCTGCACGTCCCGGTCGGTCGCCCGGTGGTCGTCGACATGGTCTCGGAGGACGTCATCCACAGCTTCTGGGTGCCCAAGCTGGGCGGCAAGATGGACATGATCCCGGGCCGCACCAACCGGCTCAAGCTGCAGGCCGACAAGGCGGGCGTCTACGGCGGGCAATGCGCCGAGTTCTGCGGCGGCGCGCATGCGCTGATGGGCTTCGTCGTCGTCGCGCATGAGGCCGCGGACTGGCAGCGGTGGCTGGATTCACGCCTGAAGCCGGCCCGCGAGAGCGATGTCAGCGTCGAGGCGTTGCGCGGCAAGCAGCTCTTCAACGAGGTTGGTTGCGCGGCCTGCCACCGTGTCGCCGGCACCGCGGCGCAAGGCGTGGCGGGCCCCGACCTGACCTTCGTTGGCGCGCGCCAGTCGCTGGGCGCCGGCATCCTGCCGAACACGCGTGCCACGCTGATCGGCTGGATCGGCGACAGCCAGTCGATCAAGCCGAACAACCGCATGCCCGCCTACCGCTCGTTGAAGGCGGCCGAGCTGAACGCACTGGCCAGCTACATGGAGTCGTTGAAGTGACGCAGCCCGCCAGCCCCGGCGTCGAAGGCGCCATCCACGCCGCGGCAGCCGAGCCGTCCGAGACGGGTTTCGACACGCGGCTCTACGCGCGCTTCCCGACGCAGGGCGGCCGGCCCGCGGGCGAGTTCGAGGCGCTGGAAAAGACCTGGGAAACGCCCACGGGCTGGCGCGCGCTCAGCGCCGTCAACAACAACTTCATCGGCTTCCTGTTCATCGCCACGGCCTTCGGCTTCTTCATCGCCGCGGGCATCCTGTCGCTGGTGATGCGCGTGCAGCTGGCCGCGCCGCTGGCCGGCGTCGTGCCGCAGGAGACCTACAACCAGCTGTTCACGATGCACGGCTCGGTGATGATGTTCCTGTTCGCCGTGCCGGCCGTGGAGGCCATCGCGGTGCTGCTGCTGCCGCAGATGCTGGCCGCGCGCGACCTGCCCTTTCCGCGGCTGTCGGCCTATTCGTACTGGGCCTATGCCATCGGCGGCGTGGTCTTCTTCGGCTCGGTCCTGTTCAGCCTGGCGCCGTCGGGCGGCTGGTTCATGTACCCGCCGCTGAGCTCGGGTGTCTACGCCAAGGGCATCAACGCCGACTTCTGGCTGCTGGGCATCGGCTTCATCGAGATCAGCGCGATCGCCGGCGCCATCGAACTCATCGTCGGCGTGCTGCGCACGCGCGCACCGGGCATGACGCTGGCCAAGATGCCGGTCTACGCCTGGGCCATCCTGATCTTCGGCGTCATGATCATCCTGGCCTTCCCGGCCATGATCATGGTGACCTTCCTGCTGGAGCTGGAGCGCGCCTTCAACTGGCCGCTGTTCGACGCCACGCGCGGCGGCGACCCGCTGCTCTACCAGCACCTGTTCTGGTTCTTCGGCCACCCCGACGTCTACATCATCTTCATCCCGGCCTCGGCCATGGTGTCGACCATGGTCGTCACCGTCGCGCAGAAGAAGCTGGTCGGCCACGAGCTCGTCGTGCTGGCGATGATCGCCACCGGCTTCATCAGCTTCGGCGTGTGGGCGCACCACATGTTCACGGTCGGCATGCCGGATCTGGCAGCGGGCTACTTCTCGGCCGCGTCGATGGCGGTGGCCGTTCCCGCGGGCGCCCAGGTGTTCGCATGGATCTGCACGCTCGCGTCGGGCCGTGTGCAGCGCAACGTGCCGTCGCTGTTCCTGGTCGGCGGCATCCTCATCTTCGTGATGGGCGGCTTGAGCGGCGTCATGGTGGGCATGGTCGCCTTCGACGGCCAGGCGCACGACACCTACTTCGTCGTCGCGCATTTCCACTACGTGCTGATTGGCGGCATGCTGTTCCCGCTGTTCGCCGGCTTCTATTACTGGACGCCGATGATCAACGGCCGGCAGCTGTCGGAGCGGCTCGGGCGCTGGGTGTTCTGGCTCAGCTTCGTCGGCGTGCACGTCTGCTTCCTGCCCATGCACCTGACCGGGCTGATGGGCATGCCGCGGCGCGTCAACACCTATCTGCCCGACCGGGCCTGGGACCTGCCCAACCTCATCTCCACCGTGGGCGCCTTCATCATGGCCGCGGGCGCGCTGCTGTTCCTCATCGATGCGGTCCGCTGCTACGTTCGTGGTGGCAGCGGCGGCAATGCCCGCAATGCCTTCCACGGGGGCACGCTGGAATGGCTGTCGGCGGGCAGCTACGGCGTGCGCTCCATCCCGGTGGTCAACGACCTGGAGCCGTTGTGGGCCGACCCCCAACTGGCCAACGACGCGCAAGCCGGGCGTTACTTCCTGCCCAACACGGCCACCGGCCAGCGCGAGACGCTCGTCACCAGCCCCTCGCGCGCCGAGCCGCAGTACGTGCAGATCATGCCGGGGCCGTCATGGTGGCCGCTGCTGTCGGCGCTGTTCACGGCCGGCTTCTTCCTGCTGCTGACCGTGAAGGCCATGACGTTGAGCGCCGTCTGCGGCGTGCTGACCGTGATCTGCCTGATGCGCTGGGTGTGGAGCAACGACCGGCATCTGCCGCCGCCGCAGAGCCAGGTCGACGCCGGTGCCAGCATCCTGCTGCCGACCTATGTGGCCGGCCCGCAGGCGCACGGCTGGTGGGCCGCGGTGCTGCTTGACATCGTGCTCGGGACGATCTTCCTGATGGCGATGTTCGGCTACCTCTACCTGTACGCCGCGCATCCCGACTGGTGGCTGCTCAAGGCGCCGCGCGGTGCGCTGGTGCCCGGCCTGTTGTTGCTGGGCGCGTCAGCGGGCCTGGCCTACGCAGCCCGGCCGCTGATGGCGAGGCTCAAGCGCGGCAGCGGCGCCAGCGCCGTGCTGATGGGCTTGAGCGCGGCATGCCTGGCCGCCGCGCTGGCCGTGGACGTGCTCGACTGGTGGCGCGCCGGGCTGCGTGGCGACGCCAGCGGCCAGGGCGCGACGGTCTACGCGATGCTGGCCTGGCACGGCAGCGTCGTGGCGGCCGTGGTGCTGGCGGCGTTCTTCTACGGGTTGCGCTGGATGCGCGGCCTGGCACCCCGCCCGGCCAACAAGACGCAGGAGGCGTTGCGCCTGCTGTTCATCTACGCCGCGCTGGAGGGTGCCGTGGGCCTGCTGCTGCCGCGGTTGCTGCCGTGAGGCGGCGCGTGAGTCTGCGCGCTCAAGCCACTTTCACCACCGTCTTGCCGAAATTGCCGCCCTGCAGCAGCCGCGCCAGCGCGGCCGGCGCCTGCTCCAGCCCGTCGACGATGTCCTCGCGCAGGGTGATGCGGCCCTCAGTCAGCCAGGCGCCCATCTCGCGGCGGAAGGCGTCGAAGCGCTCGCCGTAGTGGTCCAGGATGACGAAACCCTGCATGCGGATGCGCTTGCTCAGCAACGCGGCGACGAGGCCGGGCAGGCGGTCGGGGCCGGTGGGCGGGGCGGCGTCGTTGTAGTGCGAGATGAAGCCGCACACCGGCACGCGGGCATGCAGGTTGAGCAGCGGCAGCACGGCGTCGAACACCTCGCCGCCGACGTTTTCGAAATAGACGTCGATGCCTTGGGGGCAGGCCTCGACCAGCCGTGCGGCCAGGTCAGGGGCGTGTCGATCCAGGCAGGCGTCAAAGCCCAGCACCTCGACGGCATGGCGGCATTTGTCGGCGCCGCCGGCAATGCCCACGACGCGGGCGCCCTTGAGCTTGGCCAGCTGGCCGACGACCGCGCCGACCGCACCGGTGGCCGCGGCGACGACGACCGTTTCGCCCGGCTTGGGCTGGCCGATGTCCAGCAGCCCGACATAGGCCGTGAAGCCCGGCATGCCCAGGCCACCCAGCGCATGCGAAGGCTGGGCCACGTCGCCCAGGGCGAGCAGGTCGCTGCCGTCGGACAGCGCGTAGTCCTGCCAGCCGGCATTGGCCAGCACCAGCTCGCCGTCCTTGAAGCCCGGGTGGCGTGACGCCACGACGCGGCTGACCGTGCCGCCCACCATGACGCCGCCCAGCGGCACCGGAGGTGCGTAGCCCGGTCCGACCGGCGCCATCAGGTTGCGCATGTAGGGGTCGACGGACAGATACAGCGTGCGCAGCAGCACCTGGCCGTCGGCGGGTTCGGGCACCGGCTGCGTGTCGAGGTGGAAGTGCTCCGGCCCCGGCAGGCCTTGCGGGTAAGCGGCGAGGGTGAGGCGGCGGTTCATGCGGCCGCCTTCGCGGCCGGACGTGGGCCGTGACGCAAGGTCAAGAGCGTGCCCAGTGTCAGCGCCACCACAGCAAAGGCCGGGCCGCCCAGCGCGCCGATGCGGTCCACCAGCAGGCCGCCGCCGATGGCGCCGCTGGCGATCGCGATCTGAAAGCTCGCCACCAGCAGGCCGCCGGCGCCTTCGGCCTGGTCGGGCGCGGCCCGCACGATCCAGGTCTGAAAGCCTACCGGGAAGGCGCCGAAGGCAAAGCCCCACAGCGTGACGGCGATGGGCGTCACAGCGGGCGAGTTGCCGGCCACCAGCAGGCTCGCTGCCAGCGCCGCGATCAGCACGCCGCCGGCCACGATGGCATGCCGCTCGCTGCGCCCGGCCAGCCAGCCGCCGGCGAAGTTGCCGAAGAAGCCGCCGATGCCATAGCCCAGCAGCACGCCCGAGATGGCGCCGACCGACAGGTGCGTGACCTGCTCCATCAGCGGGCGGATGTAGGTGAAGCCGGCAAAGTGGCCCGAGATGACGAGCACCACGGCCAGCAGCGCCACGCGCACCGGCGGGCGGCGCAGCAGCTCGGCCAACACGCGCAGGTTGGGCTTGTCGCGCGGCGGCAGCGCCGGCAGCGTGGCCGCCTGCACGGCCAGCGTGACGAGGCTGACCCCGCCGGCCGCGATGAAAGCGCTGCGCCAGCCCCACACGTCGCCCATCCACGCCCCCACCGGCGCCGCGCAGACGGTGGCGACCGACACGCCGGTCAGGATGACCGACATCGCGCGGGCGAACAGGTTCTCGGGCACCAGGCGCATGGCCAGCGCCGCCGACATCGACCAGAAGCCGCCCAGCGCCACACCCAGCAGCACCCGTGCCACCAGCAGCCCTGCCAGGCTGCCGGCCGTGGCAGCCAGCGCGTTGGACAGCACCAGCAGGGCGCTCAACGCCAGCATGACGACGCGGCGGTCCAGCCGGCGCGTCAGCAGCGGCAGCGCCGGCGCGGCCACGGCGCCGACCAGCGCCGTGGCGGTGACCGCCTGGCCGGCCGCGCCGTCGCTGACGCCCAGGTCGGTGGCCATGGCCGTGAGCAGGCTGGCCGGCAGGAACTCGGCCATGACGAGGCCGAACACGCCCATCGCCAGCGAGGCGATGGCGGGCCACCGGGTGGCGGTGGGGACCGGAGCGGGCGCGGCGATGGCGCGGCCGTCCGGATCGATGGGGCAGGCAGTGCAGGAAGAGGAAGTCACGTCGGCAAGACCCTTTGTCAGCGAGGTCTGAATGCTAGGAATAGCCTGCCGGCGATTGAATGCCAGGAAAGCCGAGATGCTTGACTTTTCGTCCAGAGCCGAGGGGCGCGACACCCTGACCGAGATCCTGCTGGGCCTGCGCCTGGACGGCGTGGAGTACGGCCGCTGCGTCCTGCGCGCGCCATGGGCCGTGGCCTTCCCGGCGCAGCGCTCGGCGCGCTTCCACTTCGTCGGCCATGGCGGCTGCTGGCTGCGCACCGCCGCCACCGACTGGGTGCGGCTGAACGCTGGCGACGCGGTACTGCTGCCGCACGGCAGCTTTCATGTGCTGGCCAGCGCGCCCGACGTGCCGGCGGTGGACATCGACTCGCTGTCGCGTGTCGCCGTCTCGGACAACATCTATCTCGTCGGCGCTGAGCCCGGCTCCGCCGCGGCGGTGGTGGACGACGCCGCCGACGTGATGTTCTGCGGTGCGCTGCGCTTCAACCTCGACCCGCTGCACCCCCTCATCGCGATGATGCCGCCCGTCATGCTGGCCGGCGACCTGGCGAAAAAGGAAGCGACCGTGCCCGTGCTGCTGGATGCGATGGAGCGCGAGGTGGCGCTGGACCGCATCGGCGCCTGCGGCATCCTGGCCCGTCTGGCCGACGCGTTGGCGGCGAGCATCATCCGCGCCTGGGTGGAATGCGGCTGCAGCGACGCGACCGGCTGGATCGCCGCGGTGCGCTGCCCGAAGATCGGCAAGGTCGTCGCCGCCATCCACGCCGAGCCCGAGCGCGACTGGAGCCTGCCCGAGCTGGCCGACGTCATGGGCGCCTCACGCTCCAGCTTCGCCGACGCCTTCACGCGCACCATGGGCGAAAGCCCGGCCCGCTACGTCGCCAAGATCAAGATGTTCCAGGCCCGCAGATGGATCGCGCAGGACGGCATGCGCGTGGCCACGGCCGCGGACCGTCTCGGCTATGAGTCCGAGGCATCGTTCAGCCGGGCGTTCAAGCGGGTGATCGGGCATGCGCCGAGCGCGGCGCGGGGTGGGTGAGGCATGACTAAGGATTTCCTTGTTCAGACGCGCAGCCTCTACGCGGCCATCTTTGATGAGGCCTCGCCTGTCAACCGATCGGGCTTCTTGACCGAGATGCTTGCCGACGCGGGCAGGATGGCGCGTGAACAGGGGCGGGAAGACTTCGAGCGTCTGTTCATCTTCAACGACGCGCTGATGTCGTTGACGCGTCAAGGTCAGTTGTTGCCGTGGACCTTGCTGTTCGACGGTGTGTACAGGGTCGCGGTGGAGATGGGTGAGGTCGAGCCGCTGGCGGCACTCGCCGACGTAGGTTCCCCGACCACCAGTGTCGACCTGGTGTGTCCGAGCGGCCGTCTGGTCATCGCCTGCCTGAGCACCCTGGGCGAGGCGCATCAGCCTTTCATCGAGGTGCGGCCCGGCGTCCACCGCGTCATGCTCGAGCGGGACGAAGAGCAGGAGTTCCATCACATGTTGTTGGACACGCCGGCGGCGTACCCGGCCGACGAGGGACCGGATTGGCGCGTCGTCGTCGACAGCCAGTGAGATGCCAAGGCAGGCTCCTAAACTGCCTCCTCGCGTCGCCCTGAGTCCCGATGCCCACCACCGCCCTGCTCCTGCAACTCATCATCACCCTTGGCGTGGCCCGCGGCTGCGGCTGGCTGTTGCGTTATCTGGGTCAGCCCCAGGTGGTGGGTGAGATGGCCGCCGGCCTCGTGCTCGGCCCGGCGGTCATGGGCTTCTACGTTCCGGAGCTGCATGCCCAGCTGTTCGGCGCCATGCTGCCGCGCAACGACCGCCTGCTGCAGTCGGTGATGCAGCGCTTCGAGCCACTGTCCAGGCCATTAATTGTCGGATGCCTTTACCGATACTTGCTCGGGCGGCGTGGGTAGAGCAACTATTCCAGTCCCTTCTAAAAGTGCACTACGGCACTGGCTCGAATATTCACCGTCTGCTCCTTTTGCAAGGTATTGAATTGCTTGAAAAAGTTCAACAGTGGAAATTAATGCCGTTGAAGTTGACTCAGCCGCGGATATGCACTTGTCTGTGAACTGGACTTGCCGTTCTGCGGGAGGGGAAAGACGATAACCGTTCCCAAATAGAACCCCCTTAGCGGGTTTATCTATGTCATCTCTCTGGAGATCCTCATGGATGTTCATGGCAAGCTGTCGAAGCTTGTCTACATTAACTGCTTTGCTATCTTTACCTTCGGCTTCCCCGAGCAGCCTACCTTCACTGCATTCGAAGACAACGTCGAATTCTGACTGCGAATCTTTGTATGGTGCCGCATTAAATCCCAAGCATTGAAGCGCTTCCACAATTGCACGCTCAAGAGGCTGGCCCTTTTCGTATAAGAGGGCGCGAGCTTGTCCAGCGCCAGCAAGGCGCTCTTGTAATTCTTCTTTGTTTCGCTGAGCTTCCTCGACGAGACGTTCTGCAATCAATAGCTCAGATCGAAGCGCTTTCTCGGAAGCCAAAAAATAGGTGGGATCCGCCGCCCAATTTGGTTCCGGCGTGATGTCGGCGGAACCACGGAGGGCTTTGTCAAATGCGACGATGGCGCTAATTAACTTAATGGAGAATCTAATCGCGGAATCAGTCCAAGCTTGATCTTCATCCAAAAAGTCATCCGCGTAAAAATCTATATCCGGCAATAAAACCAGCGAACCTGTCGAGCTCTTGCTGCGAATGGTGGCTGCCACTGGTTTATCGCCGTTTTTAGTTGTAATTGACGTTCCCTCAATATATTGCGGCAATAAAACCTTATATTGCGACACTTGAGAAAACTCGGCCCAATACGGGGCCAATATCTCGGCGCCTAAAGGAGCCAGTTTCATCGCGTTGCCCGTTGCATTCACTGGTCTTATGCTGATTGGCAAGGTGGAATAGTTCGTGTAGGCGGTAACAACTTGCGTCGTCTTCTGATTCCGCCCGGTACCGGAATATTCTCTTTTACCTGTATCAATGTATATGTCCTGCACTGTTGGTAGGTAAACCACCACGGTCTTTCCCGCGTCAACTGCTTGCTTCATTTCTCTGCGCCAATGTTCGCAGCACTCCTTGAGCTGGAAGGATGCCGAGTCATCAAGGCTCGGTTTGCCTTGATAGTATTCAACGTCGTCTTCGTCCCAGAATTCATCGATCGACGGTCGAAATAGAACAATATCCCAATCTAAAAGGGATGCTCTTGACCTAAAAGGTTCATGTGTTGTATTGTCTCCCGCAAGTTCAAAGCCGATAGTTAATATAGGTTTTGCCATGGCTGTTAATTTTGAAGTTTCGCAACTCTTGTCGCAGTAAAAAGGGCCCGAGGCGCTCAACGCCACGGGCCCTTTTTGTGCAACGGTGGACGGCTTAGAACGGAATATCGTCATCCATATCATCAAACCCCGTCGCCGCTTTGGGCGCCGCTGCCGGCGCACGCGGAGCGGGCGGGCGCTGGGCCGCGGCCGGACGGGCTGCCGGGCGGGCACCGCCCTCATCGCCACCGCCACGGCTGTAACCGCCACCACCACCTTCGCCGCCACCAGCACCACGGCCGTAGCTGGCACCGCCACCGCCGCCTTCATCGCCACCGCCGGCACCGTCACGGCCGCCGAGCAGCTGCATCTCCTGGGCAATGATCTCGGTCGTGTAGGTGTCGCGGCCTTCCTTGTCCTGCCACTTGCGGGTCTTCAGGCGGCCTTCGACATAGAGGGGGCGGCCCTTCTTGACGTACTCGCCGACGATCTCGGCCAGGCGGTCGTTGAAGACGACGCGGTGCCATTCGGTCTCTTCCTGGCGCTCGCCGGATTCGCGGTTCTTCCAGTTGCGGGTGGTCGCCAGGCTGAGGGTGACCCAAGCGCCGCCGCTGGGGTTGTAGCGAACCTCGGGGTCTTTGCCGACGTTGCCGATGATGATGACTTTGTTGACGCTGGCCATGACGCTCGTCCGAATTCGATGGGGAAGGGGCGAATTATGCCGAGGGGCTCGCCCAAGGCCGTCAGCAACTCCACGTAGACCGCATCCCGCACCCCGGGGCCCGCACTTCGTCTCTCCACCCGCCGCCCGCCCGACGGCCCTCCCTAAGATGAAGCCATGAACTCCTCGGGCACCCCCTCCAGCAACCGCCGCACGAATGCGCGGATGTGGCTGGCCTACGCCGGCGCCTGCGCCCTGGCCTGGTGCCTGTTCGTGCTGGCCGGCAGCGAGTTCGACCGCGGCCTGGACCCGTTCTGGCTGGCCGTCTACCAGGCCACCACCATGCTGTGGGCGCCGATGCTGCTGGGCGTCGCCGTCTGGCCCGTCGCGCGCCGCCTGCATGGCACCGACGCCGGCCCGGCCGCGACCGCTCTGGCGCATGCGATGGCGGCGCTGTCGTTCTCGGCGCTTTGGCAGGCGGGCGAGTTCGCCGTCAACGCCGCCCTGTTTGGCACCGACCATGCCGGCGCCGTGCTGCTGGCCGGCCTGCTGTGGCGCTCGGTCTGGGGCTTCGTGGTCTACGCCACCATCGCTACCGCTTTCACGGCCGTGCTGCAGTCCCGCGCGGCGCGCTCGGCGGCCGTACATGCCGCCCAGGCCGAAAGCGCCCTGGCCAAGGCCGAGCTGTCGGCCATCAGCGGCAAGCTGAACCCGCATTTCCTGTTCAACACGCTGAACTCGCTGATCGCGCTGACCCGCAAGGACCCGGCCGCCGCCGAGGCCTCGCTGCTGAAGTTCTCCTCCATGCTGCGCTATGTGCTGGACACCAAGCGTGGCGCCGAAGACCGGGTCATGCTGTCCGACGAGATCGATTTCCTGCGCGACTACCTGGCGCTGGAAGCCCTGCGCCTGGGCCCGCGCCTGCGTGTGGACTGGGACCTGGAAGAGCGCGTGATGGCCGACGAGCTGCCGCCGCTGACCCTGCAGCCGCTGGTGGAGAACTCCATCCTGCATGCCGTGGCTACCCGCAAGGGCGGCGGCAAGGTGACCATCACCGCGCGCCGCAATGCGCTCAACTTCGGCCTGGACCTGGCTGTGGCCGATGACGGCCCGGGCTGCGAGCCCGAGGCCCTGGAACCCAAGCCCGGCCAGCGCCGCGGCGTGGGCCTGGCGGCGCTGAAGAAGCGCTTCGCCTTGGACTACGACGGCCAGGCCCGCCTGCGCATCCACACCGCTCCCGGCGCGGGATTTCGCGTCGACCTCTTCATTCCCCAGACATGAACACCACGACCGTCCTGATCGCCGAAGACGAACACCTGGCCGCCGAGGCGCTGGCCGACTGGGTCAAGGCCACGCCGGGCCTGCAGTTGGTGGCTGTCTGTGAAGACGGCGACGACGCGCTGGCCCAGATCCGCGCGCTCAAGCCCGCCCTGGTGCTGACCGACATCCAGATGCCAGGCCTGACGGGGTTGCAGGTGGTGCAGGCCCTGCAAGGCGAGGCCCACCAGCCGCGCATCATCTTCACGACGGCCTACGACCAGCACGCGCTGACGGCCTTCGAGCTGCATGCGGTGGATTACCTGCTCAAGCCCTTCTCGCGCGAGCGCTTCGACGAGGCCATCAGCCATGTGCTGCGGGACGCATCGCCCAGCCCGGCCGATGTGGCGCAGGCCTTGGGCGCGCCGGCCGATGCGCCGCTTACGCGCCTTTTGGTGCGCGACCAGGGCAAGATCTTCCCGCTGCAGGTGGACGCCATCGAGTGCCTGCGCTCCGACAACAAGTACACCGCCATCACCAGCAAGGGCCGCAGCTTCCTCGTGCGCCTGCCCATCGCCGACTTCGAGACGCGGCTGGACCCGGCGAAGTTCCTGCGCGTGCAGCGCGGCTGCATCGTCAACCTGGATTTCGTCGAGAGCATGACCCCGGACGAGAACTCGCAACTCGTCGTGCAGCTGCGTGACGGCACGCGCATCACGGCCAACCGCGAGGTGTCCAAGATGTTGAGGGAGCAGTCGCTATGAAGACCGCCACCTGGAAGAAGCGCTTCCTGCCAGCGTTGCTGCTGGCAGCCGTGGGCCTGGCGCAAGCCCAGTCCCACCCGCATCCGCATCCCACGCCAGCGACGCCCCCCACTCCCGCCACACCGGCGACACCAGCGACGCCGGCAACTCCGCCAACGCCGGCCACACCAGCAACGCCGGCCACTCCGCCAACGCCGGCGACGCCGGCTACTCCTGCGACGCCCCCGACGCCGGCCACTCCGGCCACCCCGGCAATGCCCGGCCGCATCTACGCTCCCGGCTCATTCGACCGCCTGGAGCTGGCCGGCGCGGCGCGTGTCATCCTCGTGCAGGGCGAGCGCGACCAGTGCTTCATCGCCGGCGACGCCGAGGTGCAGAAGAGCGTCGAGGTCGAGCTCGCGGACCGCCAGCTCGTCATTCGCCCGACCGGTGGCTGGAAGTTCTGGCACAGCCAAAAGCTGTTCGTGCAAGTGGAGATGCGCCAGCTCAAGGGGCTGTCACTGTCTGGGGCCAGCGACGTGCACGCGCCCTTGCCCCTGCGCACCGACCAGCTCAAGCTCTTCATCAGCGGCGCAGGCGTGGCGCGGCTGGACCAGCTGCAGGCCAAGCAGCTCACCTTTGTCATCTCCGGCGCTGGCGACGGCCAGTTGGGCGGCCGTGTCGACGACCTGGCACTGCAGATCTCCGGCAAGGGCAAGGTCGTGGCGGACAAGCTGCAGGCCCAGCGGGCGCGCGTCAACGTCAGCGGCATCGGCAATGTCGTGCTGTGGGTAACGGACGACCTCGCGGCCCACATCTCGGGCATCGGGTCGGTGGACTACTTCGGCAACCCTTCGGTGCAGCGCTCGGTGTCGGGCATGGGCTCGATCAGCGCCCGCGGTGAGAAGCGCAACTAGGGTTTTGACAAGCAGGCTTGGTGCCGCGAGCGCCGCGCCAGCCAGTGAGCTTCGCTACCGGATCGTTGACCGCCGAGGCTTGGCCGCGGGCATCGGAGGCGACATGGCAATCAGTGCATCTGCCCTGTACTCACTGTGAGCCGAGAAGGCGCCGGCCGTGACCTCAATGTCTGCGCTGGAAATGCCCGCTGCACGGGCAACGTCGCGCCACTGGTCGACCACGGTCGCCACCTCTTCGACGATGGCGCCTGCCTCGGCGTCTGTGAGCCGATAAAACGCAGCCGTCGACCGCACCGCGCGCATGCTCGGGCGGTTGTCGACATCGTCGATGTTGAGCACATGCTCCGCCTTGTCGACGTTCGGGTTGACATCGAAGGCAGGAGACAGCCTCCAGCCGTCTTTGCCGAGCAGGAACCCGTGATTGCGCAGGTGATCGTCTCGATTGCCGACGGCGACATTGAAAGCGACCCGACGGAACAGCTGCTTGAGGTCGCTGGCGACGTATGCAGGGTCTCCGCCGGCACTCAGGAATTGGGCGAGCTCAAGGTAGCTCGCGCCCTCACTCTGTTCCCGCCGGAGCAGCGTCATGGCGGATGCATAGAAATGCCGCTTGCCATTCGCGCGGTCGAATCGCTGGACGCAGAAGGTGTGGAACTCGCTGTTCAACCTGACCGCGCGGGCGGCTGGAACGCTGACGCCGGCCCTCTCGGCCATGGTGTGGACGGCGGCCTCCCAGGCGCCTACGTCTCGGTCATCGTCACGCGATGGGAATTTCCCGATCCAGAGCGAGCCGTCCTGCTCGGCGAAGTTCGCTTTCGGCCTGGCCCCGCCCAATGAAGCGCCTGGCGCCACCAGCACGGCCAGCCACCGACGCAGCGCGTCCAGATCGTCGATGCGCTTGCTCGTCAGTAACGTGGCCACCGCCTCGAGCTCGCGCAGGTTGGTCACCGGAGGTGCCGCCATCTTTTCAGCGCCGAGGAATTCATCGGTGCCCTCCAGGCGGAATCGCAGCCCGCCTTGACGCGTGAAATCCTGAACGCCGATCAGAAAGTCCCAGGCATAGAGATTCCGGGGCATTCGGCCTTCGTCCTTGGCCTGCAGAGCTTCTCGTCGCTTCAGGAGCGTTTGGCCCCAGCGGTCCGGGGACGAGTCCAGGAAGATGCCGAAGTTGCCCAGCTCTGGCTTCGGAAAGTAGGGCTGGTCGCCGAGAGACAAATCGGGGTCGACCGAAAAAGCCACCGGGTCTTTCAGCCAGTCCCGCTCGTAGACGAAACGGACCTGGCCGCGATCATGAGACAGGGTGCCTATACGCCGCGCGTCGTCAAGATCGCAGTCGAGCCAGACCTCCAGGTTCGAGCCGCTCATCAAGATCCTCTCGGCGGGGACGCGGGCATGGCGCCGCGCTTTCGAGCAGGCTTGGGCTCCAATGCCAGGTCTTGAAGCTTGCGGCCCACCTGGTCGTCGGCCGCGAGCGACTCAATGTCCTTCTCGAGGCCCAGTACGGCGAGCACCCTCAGATAGGTCCCAAGCGTCGCGCCCGGATCGCCAGCTTCCACGTTGTAAAGGGAGGAACGCGAGATGCCGGCCCGTAGCGCAACGGTCGTGGAGCTGAACTTGCGGCGCAGCCGCGCCAGGCGCAGCCGCTCGCCAAGAGCAGCGAGAAGACGCTGCTCCTGGGGGAAAACGACCGGCGGTTTGCTGGGCATTGGACAGGTAATCCGGTTCGAAAATGTCCACCATTATGAACATTTCCGCAGCCGTTTGTACAACATGGTGGATTGGTGCCATTCAGCACTCAAGCGTTGGGCATGACCTGGCGCCCGCAATGGCGCCTACCGCGTCGGGCTGCGGGTCGGGATCTGCAAAAGCCGGGTTCAAGCGAAGCAGCCAGCCATCCGGCTGGCAAACGCGACTACAGCGGGTGGGCTCGGGCGACGGACCGGCACCGCCACGCCGCCAGCAGGCCACCCAGGGACATCAGCCACAGCGAGGACGGCTCCGGCACCGGAGCAAAGGACTGGGCCCAGTTCAGCCCCGAGGGCGACGTGATCGTGAACAGCGACATGTCCGCCGGCACGTACAGGCCGGTGTTGGGGTCGAGCAGCGAGATCGCCGAGATGCCGTTCCAGTACGAAGAGTGGCCGAAATCGGCAGTGACCGAGGCTGCTTCGCTGGTGCTGCATTGCGGGTCGCTCAAGCAGTCGATCTTGCCCGCAGACACCGTCAGCCGCTCCGTGAAGGTGAAGGGCGTGCCCAGCGTGATGGTGATTTTGATGTTGTGGATGCCCGAGTAGTACAGCGGGCCGCCGGCCACGGCGCTGACGAAGTCGACTGGGAACCCGCCCGGGAATGCAGGGTCGGAGTGGGCGCCCCAGCTGCCGAGGAAACCGGCTCCGTTCAAAGAGAAGTTCACCGAGGAATAGCCGCCCCCGGTCGGGTCGATCATGCCTTGCAGCGTGACACCCATGGTGACGCGCGCCTGCGTACCGTTGAGACCGGCCGAGCTGATCGTGATGTCCTCCCCGTACGCGCCTTCGGCAAAGGCGGTGCCCAGGTGGTTGCCGGCGCCGGCGAAGCTGGAGGCGTAGAGCTTGATGACACCCAGGGCCACCGACGCATCAGCCGTGCCGCCGGCGCCGTTGCCGGCGGCCGATGACGAGGCGCTGAACGTGCCGCTGTCGAAATCGTCCACGGGCGGGTCGAATTGCGTGCCAAGCGCGCTGGCCGACGTCCTGGCGATGGTCGAGCCTGCGGATGCTGCGAAGGCGCAGCTAAGGGCGGTCAGGCCCACCAGAAGATGCCGGAATTTCATGAAGCCACTCCTTGACCGCCCGGCGAACTGCGGGCCGAGGCTTTTCTACGCCTGCGCTTGGGGAGGGTCAATCGATGCGGCGCCGATCCCCCTAGGACGGCGAGCTACCTATTGATGACGAGCCGCGTCGAACATGGTTCGATCAGCGCGCGCGGCGAGAAGAAACCTTCCGTGGACAGCCGCCGATCGCTGCCTAAACTCCTCGCCAAATTGCGGGGAGGAATTCCATGGTTGCGTGGAAGAAGGCCGTCACGGCCCTGGTGGGTGTGGTGGCGGTGGTGGGCGGTGGCTGGTGGGCGTCGCAAAGGCTCGGGCAACCGGCCCTGCCCAGCAGCGTCGAGATCGGCGGCGAGCAGGCGGCCTTTGCGCTGCTGGACTGCAAGGCCCGCCTCTTCGACGGCTCGCCGGCCATCGCGCTGAGCTTCACGCAGCCGCTGGACAGTAAGCAGGACTTCGGCGCCCTCGTCACCGCCCAGGAAGGCGCCGCCCCGACCACCACCGACGGCAAGAAGGTCGCGCCGCCCGACGCCAGCTTCAAGCCGGTGGCCGCCCGCTGGGTGCTGGGCGACAACCCGCGCGTGCTCTATCTGCCCTTCGTGACGCCGGACCGGAGCTTTCGCTTCGCGTTCAACGCCCAACTGGGCGCGCGCTCGGGCGCCAAGCTGGCGACGGCGCAGGCCTGCGAAGCGGTCAGCGAGGCCATGCCCGACGCCTACTACTTCGCCAGCCGCGGCCTGGTGCTGCCGGCCGGCCAGAACGGCGGCCTGCCGGTCGTGACCATCAACACGCCCGAAGTGGACGTGCAGTTCCTGCGCATCAAGCCCGCCTCGCTGCCGGCCTTCCTGGAGCAGGTCAGCGGCCGGCGCGAGCGCAACGCCAACTCCGGCGAGGAAGACGGCGAGGGCGGCTACTACTACGACGGCTACAGCGACAACCAGCGGCGTATGAAGGGCACCGTGGGCGGCTGGGTGCTGGACGAGCTGCGCGCCATGAGCGACAGCGTCTACCTCGGCCGCTTCACGACCGATGCGCGGCCCAACCGCCGCAACGTCAGCTTCCTGCCCGTGGAGGGCATCAAGGAGCTGCAGGAGCCGGGCATCTACGTGGCCATCATGAACCAGCCCGGCCGCTTCGGCTGGGACTACCAGGTCACGCACTACTACGTCACCGACATCGGCCTGCACCTGCGCCGGCATGCGGCGCAGACGGACGTGTTCGCCACCTCGCTGAAGAGCGGCAGCGCGCTGTCCGGCGTGGAGCTCAGCCTCGTCGACGAAGGCGGCAAGGCGCTGGCCCAGGCCCAGACCGACAGCGACGGCCATGCCGTGTTCACCGGCAGCAGCGACAAGGCCCGCGCCGTGCTGGCACGCCGCGGCAAGGAGATGTCGGTGCTGTCGCTGCGCGATGCGGCGCTGGACCTGAGCGAGTTCGACGCCACCGGCCACCCGTCGCGCAGCAACAAGCTCTTCGTCTACGCCGGCCGCGACCTGTACCGGCCGGGTGAGTCCTTCCAGGTGTCGGTGCTGGCGCGCGACGCCGACGGCAAGCCGCTGCCCAAGCCCTTGCCCATTACGCTGACGGTGAAGAAGCCCGACGGTAGCAAGCTCGCCGAGCAGCTGGTGCAACCCGGCAAGACCGGCACCGGCTACTACCAGCAGAGCATCACGCTGCCCGCCGATGCGCCCACCGGCGGCTGGACCATCCAGGCCCGCGTCGACCCCGGGGCCAAGCAGCCCGACACGCAATGGGCCTTCAAGGTCGAGGAGTTTCTGCCCGAGCGCATGAAGCTCACGCTGACGGCGCCCGAGGGCACGCTGACCGGCAGCGACGGCATCACGGTGCAGGCCCAGGGCGACTATCTCTACGGTGCACCCGCCGCGGGCAACCGGCTGCAGGGCAGCGCCTATTCCGAGCGCCTCCTGATGCCGCTGCCCACCAAGCTGCCGGGCTTCATCTTTGGCGACCTCGCCGACGACAAGGCCAGGAACCGGCAGGACCTGGAAGAGCAGGAGCTGGATGCCGAAGGCAAGGCCAGCATGGCCATCGCAACGGTGTTTGGCGAGCGCAAGTCGCCGATGCGCATCAAGGCCGCCTTCAGCCTGCTGGAGAGCGGCGGCCGGCCGGTCGTGCGCACGCTGGAGCGCAGCTGGTGGCCGGCGCCCGTGCTGGTCGGCGTGCGGCCGCTGTTCGATCGCAATGTGTCGCCCGAGAACGGCCTGGCGGAGTTCGAGCTGGCGCGCGTGGACGCGACCGGCGCCTTCAAGCCGGCCAAGGAAGTGCAGCTCAAGCTCATCTACGAGGAGCGCCAGTGGTATTGGCGTTATGACGACGGTCGCGGCTGGAACTCGGGCTTCAACGTCAACGAGGAACTGGTGGAGGCGCGCACGCTGGCGCTGACGCAGCGCACCAAGATCGCCTTGCCCGTGCGCTGGGGCCGCTACCGCCTGGAGGTGATGGACCCCGACACCGGCCTGGCGCTGCGCTACGGCTTCTATGCCGGCTATGGCGCGCAGGATGCCGACGACATGGGCAACCGGCCGGACCGCGTGCAGCTCAAGCTGCAGGGCGCGCCCTTCAAGCCGGGCGACGTCGCCAAGCTGGCCATCAAGCCGCCGCATGACGGCGAGGCCATCGTCACGGTGGAAGGCGACCGCGTGTTGTGGACCAAGCGCATCGGCGTGAAGGCCAGTGGCACGGATATCGACATCCCGGTCGATGCGAGCTGGGCGCGCCACGACCTCTATGTGACGGTCGCCGCCTTCCGCCCGGGCAGCCAGGGCGACAAGGTGACGCCGGCGCGGGCGCTCGGCCTGGTGCACCTGCCGCTCAACCGCGAAGACCGCAAGGCCAAGGTGGCGCTGACCGTGCCGGCCAAGACGCAGCCGTCGGTGCCGCTGCCCATCACCGTCAAGGTGCCGCAGCTCGCGGGCAAGCCGGCCATCGTCACCGTGTCCGCCGTGGATGTGGGCATCCTGAACATCACCAACTACAAGACGCCCGACCCGCAGGACTTCTTCTTCGGCAAGCACCGCTACGGTGCCGACATGCTGGACCTCTACGGCCGCCTGATCGAGAAGATGGAAGGCAACACGGCCAAGCAGCGCTTCGGCGGCGACGCCGGCAAGCGCGACACGCAGAGCATGCCGCGCAAGGTGCTGCTGGTGGACCTGTTCAGCGGGCCGGTGCAGCTCGATGCCAAGGGCGAAGCAACTGTCCAACTGAAGCTGCCGGACTTCAACGGCACGCTGCGGGTCATGGCGGTGGTGAGCAGCGCGGACAGCTACGGTTCGGCCCAGGCCGACACGGTGGTCGCCGCGCCGCTGGTGGCCGAGCTGAACATGCCGCGCTTCGTGTCGCCGGGCGACAAGGCGATCATCGCGCTGGACGTGACCAACCTCAGCGGAGCGCCGCAGGACGTCAAGGTGTCGGTCACGTCGAGCGGGCCGCTGAAGATCAGCGGCGGCGCCGACACGATCAAGCTGGCCGACAAGCAGCGCCAGATCCTGCGCTTCCAGGCAGAGGCGCTGGATGCCTGGGGGCTGGCGCCCATCGAGGTCAAGGTGAGCGCAGGGCCGTTGAGCCTCACGCGTGAGGCGGCACTGCAGGTGCAGCCCGTCACGCCGCTGGTGCGCGAGAGCCGGCGCATCCGCCTGGAGCCCGGCGCGACGCAGACGCTGGAGAAGACGCTGCTCGATGCCTTCTGGGCTGGTTCGGCCAGCGTGGCGATCAGCGTGTCCAACACGCCGCCCATCGACATCAAGGATCAGGTGCAGGGCCTGCTGATGTACCCCTATGGCTGCCTGGAGCAGACGACCTCCAGCGCGTATCCGCTGGTCTTCATCGACGATGAGGCGGCCAAGCGCTGGGGGCTCAAGCCCGTCTCGCGAGAGGAGCGCGCCAAACGGCTGGACAGCGCCTTCGCGCGGCTGGCCAGCATGCAGCAGCCCAAGGGCGGCTACGGCCTGTGGGCGTCCAGCAGCCCCTACGAGGGCTGGTTGAGCGCCTATGTGACCGGCTTCCTGCAGGACTCGCGCGACGCCGGCTTTGCCGTGCCCGAAGCCATGCTCAAGCGCTCGCTGGACAACCTGTTGGAGCAGTTCCAGCGCGCCCCGGCTCAGCAGACCACGCCGGCCAAGGAGCCCAAGCGCGACGACAAGGGCCGACTCGCCGACTGGCGCGACGCCGAGACCTTGCGCCTGTCGCACCAGCGCTTCGCTGAAGCCGCCCACGCCGGCTACATCCTGGCCCGCGAGCAGAAGGCGCCGCTGGCCACCCTGCGCACCCTGCATGACCAGTACCGCAGCCATGCGTTGTCGCTGCTGCCGCTGGTTCACCTGAGCATCGCGCTGAAGCTGATGGGCGACGAAGGTCGCGCCAAAGTGGCGCTGGATGACGCCATGACACGCGGTTACGGTTACCAGCCGGACGACCCGAACAACTATTGGGGCCAATGGCTGGGCGACTACGGCTCACGCGTGCGCGACCGGGCCCTGGCCTATGCGCTGCTGCTGCGTCACAAGGTCATGCACGAGAAGCGCGAGAACCTGCTGTTCGACCTGTCCGACGACTTCACCCGCCGCAACTACTACTCGACGCAGGAGCGCCTGGCCCTGTTCCTGGCTGTGCAAGCCGCGACCAATGGCGCCGGCAAGGACGACGGGTGGAAGACCTCGCTGACAGTCGGCGCCAAGGCCGACGCCTGGACCGGCAGCGGCGTCGGCCAGCAGAGTTTTGAGGTCGCCAAGCTCAAGTCCGGCATCGCGCTGAAGAACGACGGCACCGCGCCGCTCTACCTCGACGTGACGGCACAGGGCTACCCGACCAAGCCGCTGCCGCCGACGAGCGACCGCATCTCGGTGGAACGCGCGATGTTCACCACCGACGGCAAGCCGGTGACGGCGCGGCAGTTCACGACCGGCGAGATGTTCGTCGTGCGCCTGCGCGTGAAAGCCAGTCAGTCCATCAAGGACGGCCTGGTGGTGGACCGCATCCCGGCCGGCTTCGAGATCGAGAACCTGAATTTGAGCCAGGGTCCGAAGGCCGGCGAATTCACGGTGGAGGGCGTCAACATCGCCCAGGCGAATGCGAATGAGCGCATCGTCCACATGGAGTACCGCGACGACCGGTTCGTGGCTGCCGCCCAGCTGGGGCAGACGCTGGACGTCTTCTACCTCGTACGCGCCGTGACGCCGGGCAGGTACGTGGTGCCGGCGACGTTTGCGGAGGATATGTATCGGCCGGAGATCCGCGGCGTTGGCAAGGCGGAAGGGGAGATCACGGTGGTGGACAAGAAGTGAACTCGCGACCGAAAAACTTGAGTGTTATGCGGCGTCTTTTTGCGGCCGCCGCCGTGGGGTCGGTGTTGGCTGGTTGCGCACAAACTTCGAACGATTGGAGAAGGGCAGTGTGGCAAGCCTGCGAGGCGGAGCATGCTCAGCTGCCAACAAGAACAATGGCCGCTACGAGCTTGGTTGTCGAAGGCGCTGGCTTGGCAGAGACGCAAGTTTTTCAGCTGTTGTCTGAAAGACATCTTGAGTATGTTGAAGTGCGGGTCGCCCAAAAGGCCGAGGGAGGGAAGCGCATTGGTTGGCCCGACTGTTGTCGATTCAGTTGGCCTTGGGGCGATGCGAATTGGGCAACCCAAGCCTATGTGCGCCTGAGCCTCGGGAAAGTATCGGACGCCGCCTGCCGCCCTGAGTTGTCGGAAAGGTGGAAGGCCCCGCCCTTCATGCCCGACACCTGTCTGCTTGCTGAAGAAGTAACGCAACCCTCTGCCAGTGTTCGTTTGGACCAGAAGCCAGCAACCTCGCCGAGGGAATGGGGATGGTGGCGGCTCGCTGAGGTCGAAACCGGCAGGGTTCTGGCGCAACTAAGCTCCGATACAGTCAGAGGCGACGGCGCGGGCGGCCGTCGGCTGAAGCGAGATGGCGACACTTCGCCGCTCGACTGTAGGAACTCGCAATATGTACTCGTTGACATGTTGCGCAATCCAGTCCAAGAGACGCGGGCCGGGTCGCCACAGCTGATTTCCGAGGTCACCGTGCAGCCCAACATTAGCCTTGCGGAAATTCAGGGCCGGGCCAACGAGTGGCCGAAGCTCGATGTTTCCGGCCAGGTCGCATATCTCAGCGAAGAGCAGGATTGGGGAATATTTGGCTCCGAGATTCGGTTGCAAGAATGGGCTGCTCATGTCAAGAACGCCAAAGAAAGTCCAGGTCGAATTGCGCGCCATGGTTCGAGGTTGATCGATCTCAACAACGCAACGCTGACGCGTTTGAACACGGGGACTGAGGGGCATCTCAAATGGTGGACACATGCCGCGTTCAACGGGTTCTTCGTTGCGAAGCGGGAAGGGCCTGATGGCGAACGCCTCCTGGCTCGATTCGATCGCAATGGCAAGTTGGAATGGGTCGTGCGGATCGATGCTGGATCGGTGCCCCTGAGCCGCGCTGGGCGCGCGTTTGAATTTCAGGGGGCTATCGTTGAGGGCGAAGACCTTGTGTTGTACGACCGAGGGCGAACGATCCAACCCGGAGAGACGAGGCCGCCAAATGCAAAGAGCGTTGTCACCGCTTTTCGGATTCCGGTGAAGCGATTGCCTCCGATGGAAGGCCAGCCTCTGGCTCGATGATTGGCATCCGATGTGGCGGAAGCGGCATCTGGCTTCAGCCGCCCAGCCCGTGTTGGGGTTCGCGTTGCTCACCGCCAACCTAAGGCGGGGACTGCATCCAGGTGCCCAAGTCCTTGCTTGCCGCTCTCAATTCCTTACGATCCGCTTGTTCGAAAGGAATAGCCATGGCCGACGCCACCCTCACGGCCAAGGGCCAGACCACCATCCCCAAGGAAATTCGTGAGCGCCTGGGTCTTGAGCCCGGCGACAAGCTGACGTTCACGACGCTCAGCGACGGTACCGTGGTCATGCGCGCCAAGACGCGCCGCCTGCTCGACTTGGCCGGCAGCCTCACGCGGCCGGGCCAGCCGGTGGTCGGCGTGGACGCGATGAAGCCTTTCCGCGATTGACGCGCGGACCGCCCCTTGAACATCGCCATCGACACCGATGTCCTTGTGCGCTTGCTGGTGCGCGATGACGTGGCTCAGTTCAACGCCGCTACGCGCCTTGTCGAACAAGCTGAGGCAGCCGGCGAGCCGCTGCTGATCGCGCTTGGCGCACTGCTGGAAACTGAGTGGGTACTGCGCAGCCGGTACAAACTCGACAAGGCCGCGATTGCTGCAGCCTTCGCACAGCTGCTTGAGAGCGAAGGCGTAGCCTTCGAGCACGAGCCCACCGTCGAGGAGGCGCTCTACATCTGGACGCAACACCCGAGCGCCGACTTCGCTGACTGCCTGCTCAATGCCCGTGCAGCTCAGATGGGGCGGACGAGATTCGTGACCTTCGACGACGGCGCTGCGAAGTTGCCACGCGGCGAACTGCTGGCGTGAGAACTTAACCCGCGCAGCTCGACATTCCGCTCCTGCGCTGCCTCAGCCTCACCACCCCGACCAGCCCGCACAGCAGAAGGAGCCAGCTCGAGGGTTCCGGCACCTCCGTCGCGGGAAACGGCGCCGCGTAGTCGAAACCGGTGCTGGCGCTCAGCGCCGAGAAACCGGCGACGGGATTGCCGTTCGCATCGCGCACATCCTGGAAACCGCCCCAGGCCAGCGTGTGGCCAAAGTCCGCCTGGCCGACGGCTTGCGCCATGCCGCCGCGCGCCTGCGTGCCAAAGACCGAGGTACTGACCTCGCCTTCGATGCTGACCGACAGGGTCTGGCCGGCGGCAAAGCTCAGGCTCATCGCGTACACGCCGAGCGGATCGCCGCCGCAGCGGAACGACCCGCCGGCGAAGCTGCTGAGGCTGTTGCAGCCGCCCGAGAGCGACACGTCGCCCAGGATGCCGTTGGCACCGCTCACCACCATGCGTGCGGTCCAGTTGACGTACACCTCGGCGTTGCCCGGGATGGCCGGGTCCTGCGAGCCGGCAAGCTGGACAGCGCCGCTCAACAAGGCGTGCACCGAGAAGCTGGCCGTGCCTTGCAGGAAGCCGACTGCGCCGGGCGCGCTGATGGTGAAGCTGTCGCCGAAGCCACCGCTGGCCTTGGCGTGGGCACTGAAGGTGCTGAAGTAATACGGCTGGGCGTCCTCGATCAGGCCGCTGGCGTTGGCCAGCAGGTGGACCCCGCCCATGTCGGCGCTGGCTGTGGCGCGCGAAGACACCAGCGTATGGGCTTCGTAAGGTGCAACCGGGGGGATGGGATCGTAGGGAACCAGTCGCGAGCCTTGGTGCTCGGACTGGGCCAACACGGGCAGCTGGCCACTCACCATGTCCTTTTGCTCGCCGCCGGGGCCGGGGCTGCCGCTGGCCGACGTGCGCGCAACGAAGGTGGCGGCACTGGCCGGAAGGGCTGCACACAGGGCAGCAAGCAGCGGCCAGGCAAGGGCGGAACGACGCATGAGCACTCCTTCGATGACCCTGGCAGATGCGTCGGGATGGCGGAACATAGCCCAGGCGACGCCAACGTGCCTGCTCACGCCGCAGCCGTTCGAGGGGGTAGCCGCTGGTAATAGCTACGAGAGCGCGATGCGGTTGAAGCAGCCAGCGGCCGGACGCGGCCAACCGTCAGGCGCGTTGCGCCGCTCGGCGACGGGTCGTCCAGCAGATCCATCCCAAGCCGCCCAGCATCAACGCCAGGCTTTCCGGCTCCGGTACCGCGGAGACGGCCCGGCCGTAGTCAAAACCCGACTCGCTCGTGAATGACAGCGTGCCAAGGTAAGGGCTGCCGTCCTGCAGCGTCACGCCGGCCAGGCCCTTCCACTCGAGCGTGTTGCCGAAGTCCGCAATCGCGTTCATGGCGCCATTGCCTTGCTGAACGCCGGCGTTGGCCTCGGCGAGCATGGACAGGCTGAAGGTCGTCCCGGCCGGGCCTGGGTTCAGCCCCACCACCATCGAGAACTCGCTGAAGCCCAGGCCGGTCTCGGTATGGACGATGCTGATCTGGAAGGGGTTGCGGCTGACGATGGTCTTCTGCTCGGCCACGCTGCCCGCGGTGGCCAGCGAGACGTTCGGCCCGGACAGGCTGATCTGCCAGCTTGCCGTGGCACCGGCGCCGCCAAAGCCCAGGCCGGCGTTCGGGTCGCCGTTGGAGGCCGTCACGTTGCCGCCTGCATGCAGGGCGAACACCATCTGGATGGGATCGTTGCCCGTGGCGCTGACCGTGAAGCTGTCGGTCAGCGATGCGGTGGCGGTGGTGGAGACGCTGGTGGGTTCGCCCGGCTTGGCGAGCCGGCCGCTGAACGCGCTGGCGAAGGTGGAAATCTTGCCGTTGCCTGCGGTGGCGCTACCCGCGGTAGTCATGGGCGCCTTCGTGTAGTCGCCGGCGGCGGCGCTCAGCCGGTTGTTGCCTACGCCTGCGAAGTTGCGGGTGTTGGGTGTCGCCGTATCGCCGACCTGCCGGATGGTCACCGAGGCGCTGGCCGCCGCGGCGAAGGCGAAGTCGGAAATGACCAGCAACGCAGCACCGACGACAGCCCATCCGAGCGGCTCGGCGCGGCGGATGCGTGACAGCGGGCTCTTGGGCGGAATTTGTGCGGTCAACGTCGTCTCCATCAAGGTGAGTGGCTGCGCCGGTCAGACGGGCGCGGTTCGTTGCCGGCCCGGTCCACGACCAGGGTGGCTGGCGGCAATGCGGCGCATGTTGCGCACACAGCGTCTCCGCACCGTCTCCGTCGGTCGGCAGGTTGGGATGAACGCGGTGAACCCCCACGGTCGGCGCTTGCGGATGCACGACGACGGAGCCCAATTCGACGCCGGTCGGCCTCAAGCCCCCATCGCCCTCCCAAGGAGCCGATGAAAGTGATGCACCCCCTGCTCCCGCGTCGGCGAGTAGCGCCCGCGTTGGTAGAAGCGTGAGCGAAGACCCTGCTGCACCGTCATGACGACGGCCTCGTCCTCCATCTCGACGTGATCGAGCGCGCCGCCGGCGCCGCTGCCCAGCAGTCCCGGCTTCCAGACGTAGCTGCGAAAGCGCACGCGCGTCCTCGCCGGCCCGACCGGCAGCACCTGGTTCAGCGACAGGCCCCAGGGGTAGAAGTTCAGCATCAGGTTGGGAAACACCCACCAGTAGTAGGCGGCGATGCGTTGGCCGTACTCCGTGGCCTCGGGTGGCAGATCGAAGGCCGTCTCATCGGCCCGCGCCACCGCCAGCTGCAGGTTGCTCCAGTCGTGCAGCTCATGGCGGTACCGGCTGAGGTCCAGCGTCTGCGTCAGGTCCGGATGCACGAAGGGGATGTGCAGGCCTTCGAGGTAGTTCTCGACATAGAGCGCCCAGTGCGCGTCGAACTCGTAGTCGCGGCTGCGGCTGGCGTCCAGGCGAAAGTCCTGTAGCGGCAGCCAGTGCAGGCGCTGCATGGCCGGGCCGAAGAAGGCGTCGAAGCTGGCGAGCGGTTCCTCCAGCGCGACAAAGCCCTGGCCGCCCCAGTCCTGCAGCGGCAGCTGCGGCAGGTTGTCGCAGGGGCGGGGGAAGGCCAGCGCCTGCTGGAACTCGGGCATGAAGGTCATGCGGCCGTCCAGCTCGAAGCGACGCGAGTGATAGCCGCAGCGGATCTGCGCCGCGTCCTGGCAAGGCTGCTGCACGAGCAGGTTGCCGCGGTGGGTGCAGACGTTACTGAGGCAGCGCAACGCACCTGCCGCGTCGCGCGACAGCAGCAGGGGCTCGTTCAGGCTGCCTGGCAGCAGCGTCTCCGGCTGCAGGCTGCCCGGCGCCCGCACGCCCTGCAGGTCAGCAAGCCACTGCCAGCTGCGCGCGAGCACACGCTCGTACTGCAGGCGCTGCGCGGCGGGGTCGAGGTAGAAGGCCTTGTCCAGCGTCTCGGCGCGCGTGACGTCGGGGTGAACCTGCCAGCGTTGTTGCATGTCGCTCATGCACCGGTTTTACGCCCGCGGCGGCTGCAGCCGCGCGCGTGTTTGTCCTCGTGCGCAACCCGTAGCATTCGGGTCATGCGTACCGTTCTCGCCCTGCTGATGTCACTCGCCGCCGTCACCGCGACCGCCGCCCCGCTGCCGCCTGCCGCCCGCGCCGAGGTCGACGCGCTGCTGACGCGGCTGCAGGCCTCCGGCTGCGAGTTCAACCGCAACGGCAGCTGGTATGCCGGCGCCGAAGCCAAGGCCCACCTGCTGAAGAAGCTGGACTATCTGGAAGGCAAGGACATGGTACAGACGGCCGAGCAGTTCATCGAGCGCGGCGCGTCCACCAGCAGCACGAGCGGCAAGCCCTATCTGGTGCGCTGCGCCGGCAAGGCACCGGTGGAGAGCGCGCAGTGGCTGAAGGCCGAACTTCAGCAGGTGCGTGCGGCGCGGGCGGCGTCCAGCGCTCGCTAGCTCGTCGTCCGGCGAGATTCGACCGCTATCACCAGGGGTTCAGCACCGGGACCTTGGCGTGTTCGAACTCCGAAACGTCCCGCGTCACCACGGTGAGCCCGTGATGGGCTGCGGTGGCGGCAATGATCAGGTCGGGTTGGGAGAAGGTGTGCCCGGCCTTGCGCCCGGCGTCCACAAGCAGGCGCCACACCAGCATCACGTCTTCCGATACGGGCAGCACGCGGTGCTCGAACATCGGCCTCACCTTGTGCGTGAGCCAGGCGCCCAGTTCGGCACGGCGGCCGGCATCGGGGACTCGTTCGATGCCGAAGCGGATTTCCGCCAGCGTCACCGTGCTGATGTAGAGGTTCTCCAGCGCCTGCGCGGCCACGAACTCCAGCACGCGAAGCTCGGGCCGTGGCTTGCGCAGCTCGGAGATGACGTTGGTGTCCAGCAGGTAACCGGTCACAGCTCCACATCCCTCACGGGCATGGGCGAGCGGCTCACGTCGAGATCGACATCGCGCCACGGCGAGGCCTGCATGACCTCGATGAGGTCGCGCCCGGTGCGCTCACCCTGCAGGCGGCGAAAGTCTTGCAGGGTGATGACCACCACCTCGTCCCGGCCGTGCACGGTGACGTGTTGCGGCCCCTCGCTGTGGACGCGCCGCACCAGCTCGCTGAAGCGGGCTTTGGCGTCCTGCAATACCCAGTGCCTTGGGTTGGCTGGTCTTTCGGGTTTCGCTGGGTTCACGTTGCGCTTCAATTCTGGTCAGGTTGACCAGAATATATGGGTCAACGAGAAAGCTCAAGCCGTGCGTTTGCGCCGGCTCGTCCAGACAACGCGGCCGGCCCCAACCCTTGCCGCGCCGATCAGCGCCGCCGCCGGCGAGCCACCCCGATCAACAGCAGCCCGGCGCCCGCCAACGCAAAGCTGCCCGGCTCTGGCACCGAGCTGATGTTGTCGAGCGCAAAGCCGCCGCTGGCAGAGAAGCTGACCGACGTCAGGTTGGCCCAGCTGCTGTCGAACA
Source organism: Pelomonas sp. Root1217 (assembly GCF_001425705.1). GTDB lineage: Bacteria > Pseudomonadota > Gammaproteobacteria > Burkholderiales > Burkholderiaceae_C > Pelomonas. The sequence goes on from NZ_LMDC01000012.1 coordinate 402,256, forward strand.
CCACGCTGCCCGGGTTGGCCAGGTCGACGCTGAGCGAGGCCACCTGCATGCCGCCCAGCAGGCCGACCAAAGCGAGAGTGCCTGGACCGAAGCCCAGGTCATATGCCGCGATGTCGAGCGACTGCAGCCCGAAGCCACCGCCGCCGAGCAGGCTGAGCATGAAGGGCGTCGTGTCGAAGCCGCCCACCATCGCGCCGTCCAGCGGCAGGAAGCTGGTGGCCGACCCGCTGATGACGAAGCCCGCCTCGCCGTAGGTGGCAATGCCGGTGTTGTTGTCGATGTCGATCACACCGGGGTTGTCGAAGGTGATGAGGCCGGCGTGTGCCGCCCCACCGCTGCACAGCGCGGCCGCGAGGGCCACGGCGCCGAGGAATCGATTCATGGCTTTGCTCCTGGAAGGGTTCACTTCGCGCCTGGCTTGGGCGTGTTGAGGTAAGGGAAGCCGGGCAGGAGCGGCACCACGGCCTGGTCAACGCCGTCGTGCAGCTCCAGCGAGGTGGCGCCCAGCGGTACCGAGGCGCGGGTGCAGGCCGCGCCGAACAGCGCGCCGCCGTTGTTCAGCCAGCACAGGCCGCCCATGACCGCGGCGAGGGACACGTCGACGATGTCGTCCTTGGGCCGGCGGCCATTCGGAAAGCCGGCCAGGTCGGGCGGGCTCTCGCCGTCGCGCAGCGTGCCGACGATGCCCAGGCGGTTCTGCATTGCAAACGGCCGTGGCGCTATTGCCGTGTTGAGTCGCAGCATCTCTGAGCCCACCACATTGGCTGGCTGGTTCACGCCGGGGATGCCGGTCAGGAAGGTGGTCACCAGGTCCAGGCGCGGCAGGTTGGTGGGCGCGGCGTTGCCGATGGGCAGCACGGCCGAGAGCAGCGCCGGCAGCGTCGGGTTGGTCACGTAGGTGGCGAACTGCCCGTCGCCCGTGGGCACCGAGGCGTTGAACCTGTCCTTGTCGGGCAGGCCGATGACGACCTCGTTGACCAGCGGCATGCCCAGCCGCGACACCTGCACCCAGCCGCCGCCGGTCTTCACGGCGGTGTCGTAGCCGCTGGGCGGCGTGGCGTTGACGATCTGGCTCTGGCGCACGCTGGCTGTCGTCCAGGCGCCGATGACGGTCTCGTTGCCTTGCGTGAGGCAGCTCTTGTGCACCTCCAGGGCCAGCGACGTGACGTTCTTGTCCTGGATGGAATTGGCGGCGGCGGCGTTGATCAGGCTGCGGTTGGTGATGACGCCAACGTCGGCATTGACGAGGTCGAAGATGGGGCCGAGATTGACCGCGAAGGCCTCGTGGCGCTGGCCGACAAAGACCTTGGCCGGGAAGCCGCAGCCGGGCAGGCTGACGCTGTAGATGTGCTGGGCCGCGTAGGCCGGGTAGTCGGCGATCGTCTTGGTGCCGATGTTGTCCACCGGCTTGTCGAACCAGGTGCCGCCGGCCGGGTTGGCTACCGGGCTGGCCGTGCCGGTGCGGCGGTCGCCGCGGATCAGGGTCAGGGCGAACTTCTCGTTGACGTTGAGGGCCGCGGCATTGGGCGCGCTCACCGTGCCGGCCTGGGTCAGCGGGATGGGCACGACCTGGTTGCCGATGGGCAGGGTGATGCCCTTGAGCGTGTTCATGAACCTGAACTGGAAGGTGAGGTCTTCCTTCGCATCACCGTTGTTGTCGACATGGATCTCGTAGATCGCGTTCGGGTCCAGCTTGAAGTAGTTGGGGCCGCCGTAGCCGTCCTGCAGCGGCAGGTAGTTGGCGATCAGCGTCACATAGCCGGCGCGCCCGCCGCTGCCGTTGGCGGCCACCCCTTCGTAGCTGTTGAACAGGTAGAAGTCGGTGCCATCGACGCGCGGCATGCCGCCAATCGACGGGGCCTCGCGGTGGCTGGAGGCGTGGGCCGGCAGGGCGGCCAGGCCGGCGATAACGCTGGCGGTGATGAGCGCTAGGGTCGGCGCGCGGGTGGGCAGCTTCATGGCATCTCCTGTTGGACGGGTCGTGGGTGGAACCGCAAACAGGTGGAAACAACCAGCGCTGCGGCCTTGTCTCTACGCAGCGCGTGCGGGCTGGATGCAATGCAAGCTAGGGGGGAGGTTCGGCTATCGTCTTCGGCATGCCGATGCGCATCACCCGTCGACACATTGAACTCACGCTTGCCGGCCTGCTCACCGCCGCGCTGGCGCTGGATCTCGCCTGCCCGCTGCCCCAGCCGGCCGCACAGTCGCCCACACTGACCGTCCTCGCGGCGGACGGCACGCCGCTGCGCGCCTGGCCCGGTGACGACGGCGCGCAGCGCCACCCGACGACGCCCGAGGCCGTGTCGCCCAACTATGTCGAGGCGCTGCTGCATTACGAGGACCGCTGGTTCCGCTGGCACCCCGGCGTGAACCCCGTGGCTCTGGTGCGCGCCGCCTGGCAGTGGGCGCGGCATGGGCGCATCGTGTCGGGCGGCTCCACGTTGACGATGCAGGTGGCCCGGCTGGTCGACGAAAAAGCCGCCGGACGCACCATCCCCGCCAAGCTGCGCCAGATCGCCCGCGCGCTGCAGCTGGAGCTGCATTGCAGCAAGCACGAGATCCTGTCCCTTTACTTGAACCTGGCGCCCATGGGCGGGCCGCTGGAGGGCGTGGAGACGGCCAGCCGCGCCTACCTCGGCAAGGGTGCGGCCGACTTGTCCAAGGCCGAGGCGGCCCTGCTGGTCGCGCTGCCACAGTCGCCCACGCGGCTGCGGCCGGACCGTGCCGTCGCCGCCGCGCAGACGGCGCGCGACAAGGTGCTGACGCGCATGCAGACGCTGGGCATCTGGAGTGCAGCCGACGTGGCCGATGCCAAGCTGGAGCGCGTCTTCGCGCCACCGTTGCGCGCCCGCTGGCTGGCGCCGCTCGCGGCCGAGCGGCTGCGCCAGGAAGCGAAGCATCACGGCGCGGCGCCCGCCATCATCCAGACCACGCTGGACGCCGGTCTGCAGGCTCGCCTGGAGCAACTGCTGACTGACCGGCTCAACAGCCTGCCCGACGCCGTCTCGCTGGCGGCCCTCGTCGTCGACAACCGCAGCCTCGAAGTGCGCGGCTATGTCGGCTCGGCCGATTTCACGGATGCGCGCCGAGGCGCCCATGTGGACATGGTGCGCGCCAAGCGCTCGCCAGGCTCCACGCTCAAGCCCTTCCTCTACGGCATGGCGCTGGACGAGGGGCTGATCCATTCCGAGAGTCTGCTGATCGACGCGCCGCAGAACTTCGGCGGCTATGCGCCGGGCAACTTCCAGGCGGACTTCTCCGGCCCGGTCAGCGTCAGCGAGGCTTTGCAGCGCTCGCTCAACGTGCCTGCCGTAGATCTGCTGGACCGCCTGGGCCCCGAGCGTTTTGCCGGCCGGCTGCGCCACGCGGGCCTGCGGCTGCGCATGCCGGCCAATGCGGCGCCCAATCTGAGCCTCATTCTGGGTGGTGGCAGCACCTCGCTGGAGGAGCTGGTGGGCGGCTACACGGCGCTGGCGCGCGGCGGCATCGCGGCCCGGCCGCGGTTGACGCCTGACGAGCCGCTGAAGGAAGCGCGGCTGATGAGCGAAGGCGCCGCCTTCATCGTGCGCGAGATCCTGGAGAACGGCGGTCGGCCGGGCTCGCCGTTTCGCGAGAGCGGCCAGCGCGTGGCCTGGAAGACCGGCACGTCCTTTGGCTTTCGCGACGCGTGGGCGCTGGGCGTGACGGACCGCTACACCTTCGGCGTGTGGATCGGCCGGCCCGACGGCACGCCCAACCCCGGCCACTTCGGCGCCAACTCGGCCGCACCGCTGCTGCGCGACCTGGCCGCGGCGCTGGGCCCGGACGAAGCCCGCCAGCAGCTCGCGCCGCGCCGCCGCCCTGACAGCGTGGTGGCCGTGCCCATCTGCTGGCCGATGGGCCTGGCGGAGTCAGCCACCGACCCCGCGCTGTGCCTGCAGCGCCGCACCGCCTGGACGCTGGACGGCGCTGTGCCGCCCACGCTGCCCGACCGGCTGCGGCCGGGGCCGCTGGCCGAGCCGGTTTGGGTGGCTGCGGGCCAGCGCGTGCAACCCGGTTGCGCGCCCGATGCCGAGCGTTTTGAGGCCGTGCGCTGGCCGGCGCTGCTCGGGCCTTTCCTGGACGCCGAACAGCGCCACCCATTGGAGCGCCTGGCCTGGCGACCCGGCTGCACCGGCCAACAGCTGTCGGCCAACCGGTTGCGCGTGGTGGGGCTGGAGCCGGGCACGGTGCTGCGCCCTGCACCGGGCCAGCGCGAGGTCGTGCTGAAGCTGCAGGCGATTGGCGCGCAGCAGGGGACGACCTGGCTGCTCGATGGCCAGTGGATGGCAGCCAGCGCCATTGCTTCCGCCGCGCAGATCTTGCGGGTCGAACGCGCAGGCGAACACCGGCTCACGGTGATGGACGGCCAGGGGCGTTGGGCGAAAGTGGACTTTCATCTGGCCCAATAGCGCCCATGGACAGCAACCTGCAAGCGCTTGAGAAGCGCATCACCGAGCTGGAGATCAAGGCCAGCTTTGCCGAAGACACGGTCGAGCAGCTCAACCAGGTGGTGGTGCGCCAGCAGGAGCAGATCGACCGGCTGGTGCGCGAGCTCGTCGAGCTGCGCAACCGGGCCACGGCGGCCGAGCCAAGCGAGTCCCGCACTCTGCGCGACGAGCTGCCGCCGCATTACTGATCGCTGGCACGAAGCCGCATGCAAGCAAGCGGCCACCACTATTTAGGGAGTGAATGATGAACAAGAAGGGATTTCTCGCGTGCCCTTTGATCGCAGCCTGCATGCTGCTTGCCGGCTGCTCGACGACCGCGCGGCTGGATACGCCGGAGGTGCCCTCATCGGCCGGAGCGTCGGCGCAGGATCTGCGCCCGGCGCCAGAGAAGACGAGCAAGATATTCAGTCTGCTGGTGACCAGCGAGGACTACGGCATCCGGCGCATTGGCGATGACTGGTATGAGCCGTCGCCGGTTCGGCTGTTGCAGGCCCGTGCTAACCAGCGGCGCAAAGCCAGCTCGCAGGATGCCAAGATCGTCGTGCACACGCTGGTGACCTATTCCAATCACGCGGCTTTCGGCAAGGCAGTGGCCCATGCCGCTGTCGTTGGTGGCACGTTAGGCGGCGTCATGGTGGGTGGCACCGAACCCGTGAAACCCAAGATTTCCACGACGCTGCTCGAGCGGGTCGCATTCGAGGCCTTGAACAGCAAGGAATATCAGCGCGGGCAGTTCACCACCGCGGAAAATCCGTCAGCCGTGCCGGTTTTCATTGTCTATATCGATGCCGAAATCGACGGTCAACGCCGGTTCACCCGGACGGTGATGCCCTCGCCCACGGGAAGCGCATTTGCCAAGGAGCTTCCCTTGGTGATGGAAACCGCGATCGCCGCCCATCTGGACAAGTATTGAAGGGCCGCCTGGTGATGTCGGTGCCGGGCGGCAACGTTCAAGGCTCGCCGTCCCAGTAGTCCAGCCCCGCTTCCTTGCGCTGCAGCAGCCGCAGCCCGGGTGCGAAGCTTCCCACCTTGCCCGAGTCCGGGTAGACGCAGATCTCCGGCTCCTTCTGGGTGCTGATGCTGATGTAGTGCAGCGGCGCGTCCGAGGTGTTGATGATGTGGTGCGGGTACTCGGGACCTGCCGGGATGTTGATGGTGTCGCCGGCCCGGATGGGCACCAGTTCGTCGGCCACGCGCAGCGTGCCCTCGCCCTGCAGGATGATGAACATCTCCTCCTCGGCGTAGTGGTAGTGGTAAGGGCAGCCCATCTGGCCAGGCGCCAGGATGTCGAAGCTGGCGCCCATCTGCTTGGCGGCGGTGCCCTTGGACAGCGACGTGGTCTCGGTGTCGTAGCGCGGCGGGCGGACAAAGCGCTCGCGCGGGGCTTCGTTGAAATTGCGGATCAGGGTCTGACGCAGTTCGGCGGGTGTGGGCATCGGGCTCTCCAAGGCTCCTGGGACAATCGCGGTGTGAATCCGCCCCTGCATCTTCCAAGCCCCACCGACGACCTGCAATCCGCAGCTCACCAGGTCCTGTCAGCAGTCTTCGGCTACACCGCCTTCCGCGGCCAGCAGGCCGACATCGTCCAGGAGGTGGCCGGCGGCGGTGATGCGCTGGTGCTGATGCCCACGGGCGGGGGAAAAAGCCTTTGCTACCAGGTGCCGGCCATCGTGCGCCACACCCGCCAGCAGGGCGTGGCCATCGTCGTCAGCCCGCTGATCGCGCTGATGCACGACCAGGTCGGCGCGCTGGAGGAGGCCGGCGTGCATGCCGCCTTCCTGAACTCCAGCCAGACTGGCGAGGAGGCCAGTCGCATCGAGCGCGAGATGATGAGCGGGCGGCTGACCCTGCTCTATGCCGCCCCCGAGCGGCTGACGACGCCGCGCTTCCTGGCCCAGCTGGCTTCGCTGCACGAACGCGGCCTGCTGTCGATGTTCGCCATCGACGAGGCTCACTGCGTCAGCCAGTGGGGGCATGACTTCCGCTCGGAATACCTGCAGCTGAGCTTGCTGCACGAGCGCTTCCCCGATGTGCCGCGCATCGCGCTGACCGCCACGGCCGACGACCTGACCCGCGCTGACATCATCCAGCGGCTGCAGCTGCAGGATGCGCGCGTCTTCATCAGCAGCTTCGACCGGCCCAACATCCGCTACCTGATCGCCGAGAAGACGGCCTCGCCGCGCGACCAGCTGCTGCGTTTCATCAACGACGAGCACGAGGGCGAGGCCGGCATCGTCTACTGCCAAAGCCGCAAGAAGGTGGACGAGACAGCGGTGTGGCTGGAGAGCGAAGGCATCAAGGCGCTGCCCTACCACGCTGGCCTGGACGCCGACGTGCGCCGCCGCCACCAGGACCGCTTCCTGCGCGAGGACGGCATCGTCATGGTGGCCACCATCGCCTTCGGCATGGGCATCGACAAGCCCGACGTGCGCTTCGTCGCCCACCTGGACCTGCCCAAGAACATCGAGAGCTACTACCAGGAGACCGGTCGCGCCGGCCGCGACGGCGCGCCGGCCGAGGCCTGGATGACCTATGGCCTGGCTGACGTCGTCAACCAGCGCCGCATGATCGACGACAGCCCGGCCGACGAGGTCTTCAAGCAGGGCCAGCGCGGCAAGCTGGATGCACTGCTGGCCCTGGCCGAGGCGACGGACTGCCGACGCGTGCGGCTGCTGGGCTACTTCGGCGAGGAAAGCACGCCTTGCGGCAACTGCGACAACTGCCTGAACCCGCCGCAGACCTGGGACGGCACGGAAGCGGCGCGCAAGCTGCTCTCCTGCATCTACCGCTTCCACCAGCGCGGCGAGCGCTTCGGCGCCGGCCACCTGATCGACGTGCTGCGCGGCAAGACGACCGACAAGACCAAGCAGTACGGCCACGAGAACCTGTCCACCTGGGCCTGCGGAGCCGACCTGTCCGAGCAGCAATGGCGGGCCGTGCTGCGCCAACTGATCTCGCTGGGCCATGTGGCCGCCGAGGGCGAGTTCAACACGCTGGCGCTGCAGGACAGTGCCCGGGCGGTGCTCAAGGGCGAGGTGGAGTTGCGCCTGCGTGAGGCCGAGGAAAAGAAGCCGCGTGGCAAGGCCAAGACATCACGCGGCGGCGCGAAACCCAAGGCCGATCCGGCGCTGGGCCTGGATGCCGAAGGCCATGAGCGCTTCGAGGCGCTGAAGGCCTGGCGCTCCGAGGTGGCCAAGGAGCATGGCCTGCCGGCCTATGTGATCTTCCAGAACACGACGTTGGCCGAGATGGCGCGCGTCATGCCCGGCGATCTCGTCGAGTTGGGCGAGATCAGCGGCGTGGGTGCCAAGAAGCTCGAGGCCTATGGCCGCGAGATCCTGCGGGTACTGGGCCGTTGAAGGCCCTTCTCAGCTCGGGCGCTTCCTGAACGGGCTGACCAGCTGCTTGCCCAGCGTCTCGGGCAGCTCTCGGTCGGCGCCGTACGACGCCGGGAACTGCTGCGCTGGCAGGTGGTAGGTGCCGAACAAGCGGTCAATCCACGGAAACAACGCCGCGTAGTTCTTGTTCAGCGTGCCCGGCATGTTGGCGTGATGCCAGTGATGAAACGCCGGCGTCACGACGATCTGCTCCAGCCAGCCCAGGCGCCACCTCAGGTTGGTGTGGATGAAGAACGCCCACAGCGTGGTGAGCGCCAGGTAGACGGCAACGGCCGCGTCCAGCCCGTCGTTGGATTGGCGAATGCCCAGCACGACGATGGGCACCGCCGACACGGCGCGGGCGAAGACCAGGTCCAGCGGGTGGGCGCGCGTGTTGACCAGCCAGTCGAGCGCCGTCGGGCTGTGATGCACGGCGTGCATGCGCCACAGCCATTCGTTCTCGTGCGACCAACGATGCGCCCAGTAGAACGCCACGTCGCCCAGCAGCACCATGGCGCCCACGCGCACCGCGAAGGGCAGGCTGGCGACCCAGGCATAAAAGCCTGCGGGCACGAGCCCGCTGACGAACCAGGCCAGGGCCACCGTCGCCATCACGGTCAGGAAGGGCGGCAGCAGGCCGCCCAGGAAGTAGTAGCCGATGTCCTGCGCCATGTCGCGGCGCAGGAAGCGCTGGGGGCGGATGGCAAACCGGCGCTCTAGCAGGCCGAAGACCACCGCCATCGCCAGCAGCCACGCGAGCAGCCCCAAGGCCTTGTGAGGCAGCGACGCCGCCAGCGCCTGCCACTGCTGCCAGATCTGGCTCAAGGGATGCGACGCGTGGCTAAGGTGCCTGCCGACGGCGCCGCAGCTTCAATGCACCCAGGGCCAGAAGTCCTGCCGCGAGCAGATGCTGGGCCGAGACTTCGGGCACTGCCGCGGCCGTCAACGCCACGCCGTCGAGATTGAGGATCTCCGGATAAGAGCCCGGCAGGAATTCAGCCGCGAAAGTCAGCGCCTGCACGGTGGCCGTCGCGGTGAACGTCATCGTCGACTGCACCCAGGTCTGCGCACTGGCCGAGGTGGCTTGCCCGGTCTGGATCTGCGAGCCGAACGTGACGCGCCATTGCTGCATCGCGCTGGGACTCAGGGAGGTGTGGTTGGACATCGAGTAGAAGCTCAGCTCGTAGCTGGCGCCGACCTGAAGCCCCGACAAGACCTGCGTGATGCCGCTCGCATTGAAGCGGGGCGCGAACGAGTCCAGGTCCTGGATGCCGAAGTAGGAACCGGCGTTCGGGCTGGGGTGGTTCTCGAAGGACTGCCACGATTCGCCGGTGGGCACCACGAGCGTCCACCCCGTGGGAGCCCCCGCGCCGGCGAAGTTCATCGAGCCGTTGGTGACCAGGTTGTCCGCGGCGTGGGCCGCGAAGGGCATGGCAAGGAGCCAAGCAAGATGTTTGAGCACCATCGCGGACCACCATCGTTGAGTGACGAGGAGGTGGACCGTATGCCGGCCTGGGTTGCGTCAGTATCCCTAGGCTCTCAGCTTTGGACGCGCATTCGGGGGGTGGGCGAGTCGTTCATTCGTCCACGTCCAAGCTCGATGTCAGCGGACGGCCGCGGCCACGTCGGCGCTGGCGACCTGAGTGCTGTCCGGCGTGCGGCGGCCTTCGATGACGACGCGGGGCAGCTGCGCAATCGTCGGCTCCGGAGTGCTCACGCCGCTGATGACCACGCGGTCCAGCTTGACGACTTCGGGCGCTTCGGCCGGCACGGTGAGCGTCATCCAGGTGGCGCCGGTCAGGGCGACCAGGGCAACGAGGATGGCGGCGCTGACGGCTTGCAGGCGGGTGCGGGCGGCGGTGGTGGTGCTGATGCGGTTCATGGTGGACTTCTTTCTCTCTGGTGTGCCGCCAGTGTGTTCTTGAGAGGTCGTTCGATCTAAGGGTTTGCGATAGGTTGCGACTTTTCGCGGATGAAATGCGTCCGGCAGGGATCAACGGAATCCCTCCTTAAACCTGAGGGCCGACCCTGTCCCCGGCGTCATGCGGTGCCGGGATACTTCTCCCCTAAAAGCAAGGGAGAAGAGCCATGGCACGGGGCAACGACGTTCAGCTCGGCGGCATCACCGACCTCAACTTGCTGGCTGACATCAAGCGCGGCTTTGTCGACGCGCTCGAGGTCGTCACCTATGTGGACCGCCTGCGCAGGGTGCTGAAGACGCTCAACGGCCTGCGCCTGGGCTCGCGCGAGTCCAGCTCGCCGGCCTCGCCCTATACCGACATCGTCGCCCGCTGGCGCATCGTCCATTCCTTCCGCTGGAGCATCCTTGACGGCAAGGACGGAGCGCCCGACCGGCTGCTGCTCAACGTCTGCTTCGACGGCGGCTGGGAGCCCTATATGCGGGTGATCTGGGACCAGCTCGGCTCGACGCTGGACCTGATGCTCTGCCACACCGAGGCCTACACGCTGTCGCGCGACTGCAGCTTCGAGACCTATGCGCGCTGGGTGCGCGATCATGAGATCTCGGCCGACTTCCTGTTCATCGCCTCCGGCCGCAGCGTCGGCGATGGCGAATACCTCGCCCGGCTGGAGGCGGCCCAGCGCGGCCGTGCCAACGAGCTGGAATTCAACCGCCTGCGCGCGCCGGCCTCCGGCGAGACGCCGCCGCTGCCCGCTGGCGACAAGGAGCGCTTCGCGATGGCGGCGCGCGGGCTGCTGCCGCTGGCGGGCCTGTACACGCTGCAGCGCTACTTCGGCGCCGACGCGCCCGACCGCGACTGCCTGCTGCGCGCCACTCACGACGTGCTGTTTGAGTTGCGCGAGCTGGACACGGGCCAACAGTTTCCCAAGGACGGCGGCAAGACCGCCGGCGGCCAGCTGCGCCAGCGCCATCACGAGATGCTGGCCTGGTTCGAGCAGCCGCTGCCCGAGCCCGAGATCAAGGCGCGCGAGCTGTCGCTGCTGCCGGGCGACCTGCAGTGCTGCCTGCTGAGCAAACCGCCCGGCAACCGGGGCGGCCTGGTGCTGCTGCGCGTGGCCCAGCCGGCCCAGGCTGTCGCCTGGCTCAGCACGGCGCCGGTGCAGCGTGACAACGAAGACGGCGCCCAGCTCGGCGTCTGGCGCCAGGTCGCGCTGACCCTGTCAGGCCTGAAGGCGCTGGGCGTTCCGGCTTCGCGCCTGGACCGCTTCCCGCAGGCCTTCAAGGAGGGCATGGCCGCGCGCGCCGGCCTGCTGGGCGATGTGCGCCACAACCATCCTTCGCACTGGGTGCTCGCGCCTCATGTCAACAAGATCGACCGCGTTGACCCCGCCAACGCCCATGTCCTCGTGCAGCTGCGCTTTACGGCCGCCGAGCCGGGCGAGAACTTCACGGCTGCTGACGACAAGCGCCTGAAGGAGTTGGCCGAGGCCTTGACCGTCAACACCGGCCTGGCGCTGATGGCCATCGAGCCCATGCGCAGCAATGCGGCCGACAAGGAGCACTTCGGCTTCAAGGACGGCATCAGCCAGCCCGTGCTGGCTGCCTCTACAACCGGCCAGCCCGTGCTCGGCGGCGAAGCTTCGGGCTCTTCCTGGGACGACCGGGTCAAGACTGGCGAGATCCTGCAGGGCTTCCCGACCGAGCGCGACAAGGGCTATGCCGTGCCCGAGCAGCCCGATGCGCTGCTGGATCGCGGCAGCTTCCTGGTGGTGCGCAAGCTGCGCCAATACACCGGCCGTTTCAGCAAGCGCACCTACCAGGAGGCCAGGAAGATCGGCCTGGACCATGAGCTGGTGCTCGCCAAGCTGATGGGCCGCTGGCAGGACGGCCGGCCGCTCGCGGCGCCCGAGGCATCCGGCAGCAGCAATGACTTCAACTTCGCCAAGGACGTGCAAGGCTCGGCCTGCCCCTTCCACGCCCACATCCGCCGCACCAACCCGCGCGACCTGGCCGGCACGGCCTTCTCCAGGAACCGCATGCCGCGCATCCTGCGCCGCGGCATGAGCTACGGCGCGCCGGTGCATGCCGATGCCCCGGACGACGAGGACCGCGGCCTCGTCTTCATGGCCTATAACGCCCACTTGGCCGAGCAGTTCGAGGTCGTGCAACGCTGGGTGGCCGGCGGCAATGCCAGCGGCGGCTATGCGGCACAAAGCGATCCCCTCCTGGGCGTTGTTGACGGCAACGGCGGCCCGCGCCTGTTCCCCTTCGAGCATGGCGGCAAGGCCTACGAGATCGACCTGGGCCCGGAGCCTTTCGTCACGCTGCAGTGGGGTGCCTATTTCTTCGTGCCGTCCGTTGCCGCGCTGAAATCCCTGCCCTGCCTGACCGAGCTGCCGCTGCCGCTGCCGCCTCCCACGCCGGTGCCCGAGCGCGCGCCCGACCTGCAGGACAAGGCGGCCATGCAACTCTGGCTGGAAGACACCAACACCCGCGATGCCGCCTGGGCCTGGGTGCGCGCCCAGCCTGGTGGCGTCGTCGACACGGCCTATGGCGTGCTGGTGGGCGCGCCCGAGCGCGTCTGCGAGGTGCTGAGGAACGCCCCCGACCGCTACTCCGTCAGCGGCTACGGCGAGCGCATGCACGACTCCATCGGCCTGGGCTTTCTGGGTCAGGACGAGAGCAGCGGTCATCGAGCACTGGCGCCCGTCATCAATGCGGCCATTGAGGCCTTCAGCGAGGCTGATTGCTATGCCACCGCCTACCAGGTCGCCAAGGCCGGCCTGGCGAAGCTGAAGGAAGAGGCCCATGGGCTACTGAACGCTTTTCCGGCTTCGCAGAAACCCAAGGACCTGCCCACCGACACGCCGCTGGACTTCGAGCGCTTGAGCGAGGGCGTGCTGGCCAAGCTTTGCCAGCTCTGGTTCGGCCAGCCTGACGGGCGCCACATCTGGGGCACCGAGTTCCATGCCGAGGCGCCGACTCAAGGAGCGGCCGCGCGTTGCCCGCGCGATCTCTTCAAGGTCTCGCGCCATGTCTTCGGCCCCTACCCGACCGAGGCGGTGCAGGCCGAGGGCCGCGCCGCCGGCCGCCGCTTCACGGCCGCCATCGAGGCCTGGCTGGCCGAACCCGGCACCGTGCTGCCGCCGTTGGCGCAGAAGATCGTCGCAGCTGCCCGAGCCCTGCCCGACGCCACGCCCGACCTGGCTGCATGCACGCTGGCCGGCGTCATGCTGGGCTTTCCGCCCACCACGCATGCCAACCTGATCACCGTGCTCGCCGCCTGGGTGCAGACGCGCAAGCTGTGGGAGCTGCAGCCGCTGTGGCACGAGGTCGCGCCCGATCCGCAGAACCAGATGCGCCCCTATGCCGAGGCCGTGGCTCGCTTGCGCCCGACCTTGGTCGCGACGCTGACCCGGCGCCCCACGCCCTTTCAGGTCTGGCGCAAGGCGCGCGTGGCGCACAAGCTGGGGCCTGTGGACGTTGAGGCTGGCCGCGTCGTTGTCGTGGGCCTGGGCTCGGCCACCCAGCAGGACCCGCTGCGCCACCACGTCGCCTTCGGCGGTGACTGCGCCGACCCCGAAGGCGCACCACCGCATGCTTGCTCGGGCTACGGCATGGGCATGGGCGTCATGCTGGGTGTGATTGCGGCGGTGCTGGATGCGGGGGTGCTGAGGTTCACCGGGGCGCCGACGGTGGTGGCGATGGGGGTTTAGACGTACTGACCTTTGCCCGCATTGCCGTAGAGGTGACGCATCGCGCCAGCATGCATGAACGCTGTCCGTCGTTGATCCATGTTGTGTACGAGCCCTGCACTGAATCCCGTCATGTGAGATGGTTGATCGAACCCGGGCGGACAGACCCATTCGTAGTGGCGTCGGGCGGCACAAGTCGCGGTTGACTCATCCTTGAACTCCCCTTCCCATTCGTAACACGCGGGTCGATCCGCCGTCTGTGGCAACCGCATGACTGCTCGATATGTACCGTTAGGCGTCTTGAAGATGCGGAACGGAGGTTTGTCCGTGATCATGAAATGCCTTTTGTCGCCCTGTTGAAAAGTAGGGCGCCTAGCAATTCTTCAGCCGCCATGCAAGAGGTTGTGTGGGCGTGACGCGGAATCGGTGCAGCGGTCTCGCGCCACGTCACCCTTGGCGCCACCCATCTTCCGGGGAGCCACCCTGGCCTGCAGCCTGGTTGGGGTAAGCGCAGCGAACCCCAACACCTGGCGCCATCCATTGTTGGGGTCTGCGACCCCAACCTACCCTGTCAGCAGCTGACCTTCGCCAACCCCGTCCCGGCCCCCGCCGCCGCTGGCAATTTCTGCTTCACGCAGGACGGCGCCTGCAGCGTGTAGCCGTAGGGAATGCCGAGCGGGAAGGTGGCGGTGCTGGCCCAGTCCGTCGCGTCCCGCGACGGTGAGGAGCCACTCGCCACCCAGGTGATGCCATAGGTCGCGAAGTCGGAAGGACTCGTGATGTTGTTGCCGCGCAGCTGCCAGTAGCCGATAGAGGGGCTGTCGCGCGAGGTCACGGGGTTTTGCGAGTTCTCGAACCAGTTGCCCTCGATCAGCGAGTAGCCGCCCATGCGGATGTTGGCGCCCGAGGTCAGCAGGCCGCTGTACAGGTTGTTGTACAGATGGGTATAGCCGGCGCGCTGCAGCGGCAGGCGCGAGCCCACGTCCTTGTAGTAGTTGTGGTGGAAGGTGATGAAGCGGTCGCTGGCGTCGCTGTCGCTGGAGCCGATCAGGCCGACCTTGTGGTGGTCGTGGATGTAGTTGTACGAGTAGGTGATGTGATGGGCGCCGGCCTTGTTGTCGACGAGGCCGTCGAACTCCAGGTCGCCCGCGCCGCTGCATTCCTTCAGGCTGCTGAACAGGGTGTTGTGGTCGATCCAGATGTAGCCCGGGATGCCGCCGCTCTGGCCTTCGATGCCGATGGCGTCGATGGAGCCCGGCAGCAGGCCGATGGTCATGTTGCGGATGATGATGTTCTGCGCCGCGGCCTTGATGGCCAGGCCGAAGTTGGCCGCCGAGCCGTTGGCGCCTTCGATGGTCACGTTGTTCTTGTTCTTGATTTCGACGATGGCGCCGGCGGGCTTTTGCCATTGGGCGCAGGCGTCGGGGATGGTGCCGAAGTCGAACGTGCCGGTGTAGCGCAGCACCAGGCCGGAGCTGCCGTCATAGGCATTGAGGGCGGCCTGCATCGCCGCGGCGGTGCTGACCGTCACCGCCGTCTTGGTTCCGCCGCCTGTCACGGTGCCGGCATAGCCGCCGCTGGCGCCGGCCGGGGCGGGTGCGGGCGTCGGAGCGGGTGAAGGGGCCGGCGTGGGAGCAGGTGTAGGCGCCGGTGTCGGTGCGGGGGTTGGAGCAGGTGTCGGCGCAGGCGTTGGCGCCGGCGACGCCACCGGGCCGATGGCGCATTTCTTGGTGATGCCGGGGTTGGGGTCGGAGCCGAAGGTGGCCGTCGTGCAGGCGATGTTGCCGCTGAGGTTCTTGATGACCCATTTGTCCTTGATGCCGTAGGACACGGCACGCGTGCTGGTGCCAACCTTGCACGTCTCGCCTTCGTCGGCGCATTTGGAGTAGCCCGAGGGCCAGTCGACGGCCTGCGCGGCCGAGGCGGCCAGCAGCAGCGACATGGCCGTGCCGGCGGTGCGGATGACGGGCAGGGGTGGGGGCGTGAGCTTTTTCGTGATCATGGTTTGTTTGTCTCCGGTCGTTGTGTGGGCGCGCGGTTTCCGTCCGGATGCGCGCAGCTGACCATCGCCAGGGCCGTGGAGTGGCCGCCGCGAAGGCTGTCGAGGCGAGGGAGGAAACCGGTGTCGACGTCAGGTCACTACCGGTCGATCCGCGCGCTGGGGCGCGGCGACGTCAGGTCGGTGCGGCATCGCCGCGCATCGCGAGGCAACTATGAAACAGCGTTCTGTTTTTATGGATACGTGGTTTCACGTAGCCGATGAGCGCGACTTTGCGGCACTCAGAGCTGCAAGGCCCGCTCCAGGAAGCCCGTCATGCCCAGGCGTTCGAACTCCCGCCCGGCGCGGTCCCGTGAGGCCTGCCAGCGGTCGTCCAGCCGCAGTTCGGCTTCCAGCAGCGCCGTGACGGCGGCTTCATGCGCCGAGTTGCGCTGCTCGCCAGCGCCGCGGGCCAGGCCGAGATAGCGTTTGGCGCGCTCGCTGTCCCCCATGCGTGCGGCCAGCCGGGCGGCGGCGCGGTAGGCCATGGCGCCGCCGATCCAGTCATGCTGGCGGCCGCGCTTGAGAGCCAGCGCGACGTGGTGGCGGGCCGCGCCCGCGTCGCCCTGGGTGGCCAGGATGTCGGCCAGCCAGCCGTGCTGGAAGCTGCTGTACAGGCCGCCGCCGCGTGGCGCCAGCCAGGCGGTGGCGTCCAGGATGTGCTGGCGCGCGGTCGGGTCGCCTTCCTGCATCCAGGCGCCATAGGCGCCGGCCGCGTGGCCCATGGCGCAGGTGAACATGCTGCGCACCTGGGCGCCGACGCGGTGGGCGACGAGGGCCGCCTCGCGGGCTTCGGCCCAGCGGCCCTGCCAGAGCAGCACGGCGGCGCGCCAGCCCTGGATGCTGGCCTCGACGGCATGGCTGCTGCCATCGAAGGGCGTCAGTGCCTCGGCAAAGATCTCGTGGGCCTGGTCGAAAAGGCCCTGGTCGGCCAGCACATAGGCGCGGCAGCACAGCGAGAAGGACAGGCCGATCTGGTTGACCGCGCTCTTGCGCGCCCGCGCCCGCTGGCGGGCGATGGCCAGGTCCAGCATGGGGAGGGCGTTGGCATAGTCGGCCGCGGCGGCCTGCAGCTGGCCCACGGTGCCGGGCAACTGCGCGAGCAGCGCATGGTCGCCGCAGTCCTGGGCCGTCTCGACCGCGGCGCGCGCATGGCGCAGGCTGTCGCGCGTCTCGCCCAGGGCGTAGCCCACATAGGACAGCCAGTATTCGGTGCGGGCGATGAGGCCCGGCTCGGATTCGGCCTGGGCCAGGGTGGCGGCATGCCGGAGCACGCGCAGATCGTCCTGGGAGGCGTCGAAGACGCAGGCCATGCCCAGGCGCTGGGCGATGCCAACCCAGCGGCGCCGGCGCTCTGCGTCGTCGGGAAGGAACTCCAGCGCGGCCAGGGCGGCGCGGAACTGCTTCTTGGCCCGGTCCAGCGCCGAGGCGGCCAGGGCCTGATCGCCGGCCGCTTCGGCATGGTGGGCGGCGGCAGGCCAGTCATTGGCGGCGGCGTCGTGATAGGCCAGCTGTTCGTGCAGGTCCTGGCCGCCGTGTTCGGCCAGCTCGACGCTGATGCGCCGGTGCAGGGCCTGGCGTTCGTGCAGGCCGGTGGCCTCGTAGACGACGTCGCGCGTGATGCCGTGCTTGAAGCGCAGGTGGCCGGGGCGTTGATCCGGGAAGATGAAATCCTGGGCGGCCAGGGCCTGCACGGCGGGATGCTGCTCACCGCAGCCGGACAGCGCCTGCAGCAGCCAAGACGGGATGACATTGCCGATGACGGCCGCCACGCGCACCAGCTGGGCCTGCTCGGGCGGCAGGCGGCCGACGCGGGATTCGACCAGCGCGGCCAGCCAGGCCGAGCTGCTCGGCCCGGCGACCAGGCCTTCACCCGTGTCGGCCGCGGCGTGGCAGAGCTCCTCGATGAAAAGGGGGTTGCCGCCGGCGTGGCGCTGCACCTCGGCGGCGATGAAGGGGTCGATCTGCGGCAGCAACTGCTGCACGGCGCGGGCGGCCTCGGTCTCGGTCAGCGGCGGCAGTTCGATGAGGTCGGCATCGCCGTCGTTGGCGCTGGGCAAGGCCGCCGTACTTGGGATGGGCCTGCTGGCTGTCAGCAGCAGCAGCGGCAGGCGCTCACGCTCGGCGGCGGCGCGCAGCCGGTGCAGCAGGCGCAGCGAGGCGTCGTCGGCCCATTGCAGATCGTCGATGAAGACGAGCTGGGGCATGCGCCGCGCCAGCGCGAGCAGCAAGGTCAGCAGGGCGTCGGCGCGCTGGCCGGGCTGGCTGTGCTGGGCGGCGAAGAGCTCGGGCGGCGCGTCGTGCGGGCCGCCGTCATGCATGTCCATGGCGCGCAGCATCTGCAAAAAGGGCTGCAGCGGCTCGGCGCTGAGGTAGCTCTCGCAATAGCCGCGGTGGATCTGGACGGCCTGGTCCTGGGCGTGGCGCAGGAACTCCTCGGTGAGCCGGGTCTTGCCCACGCCCGCGCCAGCGCGGATGCCCAGCCACAGCGTGCTGCCCTGCAGCGCGCGCGCGAGCGTGGCCTCCAGCGTTGCCAGCTCGCCACCGCGGCCGACGAAGGGGGCAAGGCCGCGGCGCATGCTGGCCTCGAAGCGCCGGCCCACCGGCGCGCGGCCGAACACACGGTAGGCCGCCAGCGGCGTCGCGCGGCCCCTGAGCTGCAGCGAGAAGCGCGGGCCGGTGTCGAAGAACTGGCTCTGCAGGCCCAGGCTGTCCTCGCTGGCGATGATCTCGTCACGCTTGGCGGCCTCGGACAGGCGGGCGGCGATGTTGGGTGCGTTGCCGAGCAGCTCGAAGCGGCCGCGCATCTGGTCGCCGTCGTTGACGAGGACGATGCCGGCGTGGATGCCGCTGTGCAGGGCCAGGCCGGGGAAGTCGGCGGGGCGTGGGCCGGGCGGCAGCAGCTCGCGCACGGCGGCATGCAGCTCCAGCGCGGCCTCGGTGGCGCGGCGGCCGTCGTCCTCGCGCACCTCGGGGTGGCCGAAGACGGCCAGCATGCCGTCGCCCTGGATGCGGGCGATGACGCCGCCGTGGTGGGGCACGATGCGTTCGTACAGCGCGCGCAAGCCCCCGAGCATGGCCGCATAGTGCTCGGCCTCCATCCACTCGGCCATGGCGGTAGAGCCGCTGAGGTCGGCGAACAGCAGGGTTAGCAGTCGGCGCTGGCCGACAGGCGCAGGAGGGGCAGCGAAGGACGCGGAGGACTCGGTCACGGCGCTGGTCATCCTAGCCGTTGCGCTTCGGGGCTGACCGCATGAACAGGCCGTTCTGGGGGCTCTGCTCTAGCTCTTGTCGCCTGCTGACCGTCGTCAACCTTGCAGCGGCACGAAATCCGTGTCCGCCACGGTGCGCGGCGCGTCCGGCGGCAGGTCTTCCTCGCGCAGGCCGAGGTAGATGGGCTCGCCGTTGCGACGGTGGATGTTGATCTTGGCGTTGTAGACGCGATGGATCAGCCCGTGCTTGTCGGCCATCTGATATTCGCTGATGCCCCACAGCCCGGTCGAGTCACGTCGACCGGTCAGGTAGCAAGCGATCTCGTCGACCTCGGAGCCGGCGAGTTTCAGGCCATTGAGGCTGCGCAGCGGCGCCCGCGTGCGCTCGACGAAGTCCAGGCTGTCGATGTGCACGTCCTCGCCGTTGACCTCGTCGTGCATCAGCGTGTTGAACTTGCCGACCAGGATCTGGCCAGGTTCGGCGCGCTCGATCATGCGGGCGAGCTCGATCGTGACCTGCCCGACCAAATAGCTGAAGGACGTCGGGTTGAGGCCTTCGGATTGGTAGAACTCGTAGTGCGAGCCGACGTGAAAGCAGGCGCGCAGCTTGGGCACCGATTCGGGGCGCGTCGCGCGCTCACGCGCCAGGGCGTTGTCGGCCAGGATGAACTGCATCAGCTGGTACAGCTCGACATTGGCCTCGACACCGCGCATGCGGTTCCAGATGTAGAAACCGTCGCCGGTCGTCGTGCGGGCGAAGTTGATGTTGATCTCACGGTCCAGCAGCTTGGCGTAGGCCGCATTGACCGAGCAGGACAGGCTGTTGAGCTGCACCACCTGCTGCAGCGGTGTCAGCAGCGAAAAACCGACCGCGTCGAACAGGATGACGGCGCGGTCCTCGACGAGGCGGATGCCGTAGCGCGCCGCGATGGCCGCGATCAGCGGCAGGCCCAGGCCCCGTTCGGGGTTGAAGGGAAGCTCGATGAGCTTGGGTACCACGCTCAGCGCGGCGGCCACGCTGTCGAAGGCCTGCTTTTCGAGGTGCTCCTGGTTGGACAGCAACTTGTCCAACAGCCTTGTGCGCCGCGTGACCTCGGTCAGCGGCGAGGTGCCGTCACCCAGCGTGTACTCGGTCAGCATCTGGTGCGGCGCGACCAGCACGCGCAGGCCGCGCGGCTCGGGGGTCCAGGCGTAGATCAGGTTGTCGCCCAGGCCCCACAGCGTGTAGAGCGCCTGGTCGAGCAGGATGATGTTGTCGCGCAGTGCGGTTTCGCTCAGGCCGGCCGGTGCTGGATAAGCCATGAAGCCATCCAGCCAGGACCGGCGTTTGCGCAGCTCTTCTTTCACAAGCAGGCTCCAATCAGAAGCCTGGATTGTCTTTCACAGACGCGTGATTTTTTCACGCCAAGCCGAGTCGTCGGCACAGCCTCGGCCGTCGGCCTGCTGCGCCGGCGACTCGGCTCGGTGTTCCTGGGTCATTTGAATCCTCATGCGGGGACTCAGGCGCGGCGGCCGGTCACGGTGACGCGCGGCAGCTGGGCGACTTCGCGGGCGGCATAACCAGTGATGACGACGCGCGGCAGCTGGGCAACTTCCCGTGTGGCCTTGCCGGCGATGACGACGCGCGGCAGCTTCTGGATTTCCTGCGGAGCGGCATTGGCGGCGAAGGCGGTGAAGGCGAAGGCAGCGACGGCGGCGGCTTGGATCAGGACGGTGGCTTTCATGATGCTTCCTTGTGGGGTTTCGCTCAGCGGGTTTGCTGTGTCGATGGAAGCAGTTTCGTCACTGGACCCAGGCGCCGCCATGGCGCTGCGATGAATCGCCAGGCGCGGGCCGCGAGCTGCGTGCGGCCGCGACAAACGGTCAGTTTTTCGGCGCGAGATGCGTGGCCAAGAAGGCTTCGATGCGCTGCATCAAGTCGTGCCGCTGGTCGGCGCGCAGGGCCCCGTGGCCGGCGTCCTCGTAGGCCACCCACTCGGGCGGCCGGCCCAGCGCGGTGAGCTTGTCGCGCAACGCCGTACCGTGGACCAGCGGCACGCGCGGGTCGTGTCCGCCGTAGGCCAGCAGCAGCGGCGCACGGATGTTTTCGGCTTGCGTCAGGGGCGAGTTGGCGTCCAGCATGGCTGCGTCGCTGCGGGTATCACCAATGGCCTGGGGAATCAGGTAGGTCAAGGCATCTGTGGACAGGAAGCTCCAGTGGCGGGATTCCAGGCGCGGCAGGTCCGTCGACGCGAAGGTCGCCACGGCGCAGGCCAGCTTGCCCGTCTTCTCGGCCCTGACCAGCCCCATCAATGCGGCGTAGCCGCCATAGCTGGCACCGACCATGCAAACCCGTTTCGGATCGGACAGGCCTTCCCGTTCGGCCCAGGCGAGCACGTCGTCCAGATCGTCCTGCATGGCTTGGCCCCATTGTTTGAAGCCGGCGCGCTCATGTCGTTGGCCGTAGCCAACGCTGCCGCGGAAATCGGCTTGCAGCACCAAGTAGCCGCGTGAGGCATAGAACTGCGATTCGGCGTCCCAGGGCCAGTGGTTGCCCCGGACCCACGGGCCTCCATGGACCAGCAGCACCGTGGGTGCCGGCGCCGCCGTCGCTACCATCGGCCGGGTGACCTGAACGGCCATCGGCAGCCCGTCCCGCGCGGAGACGGTGGCGATCTGAAGCGGGCTGCCTTCCGGCATCCAGGGCTTGCTGGCGGCCAGAGGCGTCAGGCGCCCGGCCGAGCGGTCGTAAAGGAAGTAGCGGGGCGGGCGCCTGTCGCTCTGCGAGGTCACGAGCACCGTCGTGACTGCAAGGCAGCGCGAGCACTGCAGGCGGTTGACGTTACCCGGAAGCTGCCGGTCGATGTCGGCCTGCGCGGCTGCCAGGTCGGCATTCAGCCATAGTGTGCGCGGGATATCGGTCTCGTAGTGGATGCCCACGGTCTCACCGCTGTCGCGGTCCAGCACCGGTTCGGGATCGATGTCGTAGGTGGGGGAGGCCAGCATCAGGGTGGTGGGCGCATCCGGCGCCAGGCTGTTCGCGCGGTGAAGCACCGCCCGCTGGGCCGGCCCACCGTCGGGCCGCAGCAGGTAGAGGTCGCCCTTTCGATCCACCCAGCGCGGGATGCGGCCCGGAGGCTCCAGCGGCTGGCTCGATACCGACCACGGCGTCACGTTGCCGGCATCGTCCCTGCGCACCACCTGCCACCGACCCTGTTCCAGCTCCTGGTAGCCGAACAACGGCCGGAACCTGGCATCCAGCACCCAGTTGACGATGCCCTTGGGAATGTTTTCCGTCAGCGGCTGGCGCTCGCCGGTCACGACGTTCAGGCGCATGCGCCAGTCGCGATGGGCCAGGATGACGTTGTCTGAGCCGTCGAGCGGGATGTCGCTGAGGGTCCACCAGCCGCCGAGCACGCGCGATGCCTTGGGCGCGCTCAGGCCCCGGCCGACACCGACGGCGTCGGCCCATTGCCGCAGGCCCGTCCCGTCGCGCCCAATGGTCCATAGCCCTGGCATGACGCGTTTGCTGTAAGGCTCGTCCTGTGAGCGGACGGTGAAGACGAGGCGCTGGTCGTTCACCCAATGCACGCTGGCGATGTCGACCTGGCCGAACGCCTGTATCGCGGTGGCCTCCGCTGGCCTGTCAGACGCAATGATGGCCAGCGCGGTCGTCTTGCTGGTCGTGTTCACGATGGCGGCGACATGGCGGCCGTCGGGCGAGAGCACCGGGCCCGAGAAGGCCGGTGCGCGCTGGAAGTCTTCGATGCTGGGCGGCGCAGCATGGACAAGCGCGGCGCTGCCGAGCAGGGCCAGCATGAGTGCTTTGATCATGGTTTGGCGGTTGCTCCGATATGGCGGCCCAGGAAGCGCTCGACGCGCCCCCAGAAATCTTCATTCGTCTTCAGGTTGAACCAGCCGTGGCCCTCGTCGGGATAGACGACCCACTCAAGCGGCTGGTCGGCCCGCAGCGCGGCCTTCATTTCGGTGCCGTGCTTCAGCGGCACACGCCGGTCCTCGCCGCCATAGGCCATCAGCAGAGGCATCTTGATTTCCTTGGCGCGCTGCAGCGGCGAGGTCCGGGCGATCTGTTCGCCGTCGGTCGCGACATCCGCCACCAGCCGCTTCATGCCGTACTGCCTCCACTCCTCGGAGAAGTCGCTCCAGTGGATGCTGTCCATCAGGCCGATGTCGGTCACGCCGACCCAGTTGACGGCGCACTTGAACAGGTCGCCCTGGGTGACGGCGCCCATCAGGGCCGCATAGCCGCCGTAGCTCGCGCCCATGATGCAGACGCGGGATGGGTCGATCCAGCCCTGCTTGTCGGCAAAGGCCACGGTGTCGGCCAGGTCGGTCTGCATGGCCAGGCCCCACTGCTTCCAGCCGGCATGGAAGAGTTGCCAGCCATAGCCGCTGCTGCCGCGGAACTCCGGCTCCAGCACGACATAGCCGCGGCTGGCCAAGAATTGGGCGTCCGGCTCCCAGGCCCAGTGCGTGCCGCGCACATAGGGGCCGCCGTGCACCAGCACGACGGCTGGGCGGCGCGCGGCGGGGCCGGGGGGCTGGGTGACCAGCAGCGGCAGCGTCAGGCCATCCCGCGCCTTGAACCGAACGACGTCGCGCTCGCCCATGTCTTTCATCTTGAGCCCGGGCTGCTCGGAGCCCAGCGACTGCAGGCTCTTGGTGGCGGGCTTGTAGATCCAGTAGCTCGTCGGCAGCCGGTCGGACAGCGCGCTGACGACGAGGAAGGGAGCGTCCAGGCAGCGGTCGCAGTCGATCAGGTTGACAAAGCCCGGCAGCTTGGCATCGATGTCGGCCTGGATGGCCTTCATCGAAGCGTCGATCCAGGCGGTGCCGAAAGCATCGGTTTCGTAGCGCACACCGAGCAGCTTCTTGGCGACGGGGTCGAAGATCAGGTGGCCGCGGTAGTCGTAGCCATCCAGCCGTACCAAGGGCTCGGGTTCGGGCTTGTTGGTTTGCGGATCGAGCTTGAAGAGGGCGGAGGTGCCACCGTGGCCGGCCGTGACGAGCACCAGGCCGTCGGGCCCGAACCAGTACGGCTCGAACTCCTGGCGGCGCTGAGCGTCGTCGTCGATCCAGAGCTTCCATTGGCCGTCGGCTTCGCGGCGGTAGATCTTGGCCCGGCCCTGGACGGTGGCCTCCACGGCGCGCGGCTCGCCGCGCCAGTCGACCAGCCACTCACCGACATGCTCAGGCGCACCCTGGCTCAGGTTCCTGACCTGGCCGGTTCGCGTGTCCAGACGTGACAGCTGCAACCCCATGCGGTCTGCCTCGTGGGACCAGGGCAGGCGCAACACCAGCACGTCGCTGCTGCCGTCGCGCAGGGTCTTGAAGAAGCGGAAGTTGGCGTCGAGCCGACGGTCGTTGATCAGCGTGCCGGTGGTGAAGGTGTACTGGTTGGCCTGGATCAACTGGCGGAATTCGCTGCCGTCGCGGTTCACCGCCCACAGCCCCGGGTTGTCCACCCGGCGTGCGCCATCCGGCGACTCGCTGGCCTGCAGCACCAGGCGGTCCTCGCTGACCCAGTCATGCTGATAGACGTCGGCGTCCCTGAAGCCCGCCACGACCTTGGCGGTTTCCATGGTCTGCAAGTCGATGACCGCCAGGAACATGCGGTCTTCCTTGCCTGAGGACTGCACGGCGAGGTAGCGGCCGCTCGGGCTCAGTTTTGGCGCGCGCAGCACCGGGCGCTTGAAGAAGGCCGTGGCGGGCGGCGGCTCGGCCACAGCCGGTCCGGCCACGCCCAGAATGGCCAGCGCCATCACCATGGCACGCAAGAACACAAACATCCCTGACTCCGGTTGTTGGGTGCGCCGCATTGTGGCCACCTATCATGGCCGGTTCCCTTGTGAAAACTGCCATGGCCCTCCCGGACTCGCCCCTCTCATTCGCCCCGCCCGAGTCGAAGTTCATCCGCGTGCGCGGTGCGCGCACGCACAACCTGAAGAACATCGACGTCGACCTGCCGCGGCATGCGCTGGTGGTCATCACGGGGCTGTCCGGCTCGGGCAAGTCGTCGCTCGCCTTCGACACGCTGTATGCCGAGGGCCAGCGGCGTTATGTCGAGAGCCTGTCCAGCTACGCGCGCCAGTTCCTGCAGCTGATGGACAAGCCCGACGTGGACATCATCGAGGGCCTGTCCCCGGCGATCTCCATCGAGCAGAAGGCCACTTCGCACAACCCACGCTCGACCGTCGGCACCGTCACCGAGATCCACGACTACCTGCGCCTGCTCTACGCCCGCGCCGGCACGCCCTTCTGCCCCGACCACGACCTGCCGCTGGAGGCGCAGTCGGTCAGCCAGATGGTCGACGCCGTGCTGGCCATGCCGGACGAAGCCAAGCTGATGCTGCTGGCGCCCGTGGTGCGCGACCGCAAGGGCGAGTTCGTCGAGCTGTTTGCCGATCTCCAGGCCCAGGGCTATGTGCGCTTTCGGGTCGATGGCGCCACCATCGAGGCGCCTGACATCCCGGCGCTGAAGAAGGCCGAGAAGCACGACATTGACGTCGTCATAGACCGCATCAAGCTGCGCCATGACGCTGCCGATTCGCTGCGCCAGCGCCTGGCCGAGAGCTTCGAGGCGGCGTTGCGCCTGGCCGACGGGCGGGCGCTGGTGATGAACATGGACAGCCAGCAGACGACGCTGTTTTCCAGCAAGTTCGCCTGCCCGGTCTGCTCCTACTCGCTGCCCGAGCTGGAGCCGCGGCTGTTCTCCTTCAACTCGCCCGTGGGCGCCTGCCCGAGCTGCGAGGGCCTGGGCCAGGTGACCGTGTTCGACCCGGACCGTGTCGTCGCCTTCCCGACGCTGAGCCTGGCCAGCGGCGCCGTCAAAGGCTGGGACCGTCGCAACCCCTACACCTTCTCGCTGCTTGAGTCGGTCGCCGCCCACTACAAGTTCGACGTCGAGGCGCCGTGGGAAAGCCTGCCGCCCAGCGCCCAGGACGTGCTGCTGCGCGGCTCGGGCACCGAGGACATCAGCTTCGTCTACCAGGCTGAGACGGCCGCAGGCAAGAAGCGCTCGGTCAAGCGCCAGCATCCCTTCGAAGGCATCCTGCCCAACCTGCAGCGCCGCTTCAAGGAGACCGACTCGGCCGCCGTGCGCGAGGACCTGGCCCGCTACATGGCCGCCAAGCCCTGCACGGCCTGCGAGGGTTCGCGGCTGCGCCGTGAAGCGCGGCATGTCGTGCTGCAGCCGGCCGATGCGCCGGCGGGCGTGCGCGGCCGGCCCATCTTCGAGGTCGAGCATTCGACGCTGCGCGAATGCCTGGACTACTTCGAGTCGCTCAAACTCAAGGGCAACAAGGCCGAGATCGGCGACAAGGTCATCCGCGAGATTGCGTCACGGCTGCGCTTCCTGAATGACGTCGGGCTCAACTATTTGAGCTTGGACCGCAGCGCCGACACCCTGTCCGGTGGCGAAGCCCAGCGCATCCGCCTCGCGTCGCAGATCGGCTCGGGCCTGACCGGCGTCATGTACGTGCTGGACGAGCCCAGCATCGGCCTGCACCAGCGCGACAACGACCGCCTGATCGCCACGCTGCGGCGACTGCGCGATCTCGGCAACTCGGTGCTGGTGGTGGAGCATGACGAGGACGCCATCCGCGCCGCCGACTGGGTGCTGGACCTCGGGCCCGGCGCGGGTGTGCATGGCGGCCAAGTGATGTCCCAGGGCACGCCCGAGCAGGTGGCGGCCGACCCGAACTCGCTGACCGGGCGGTATCTGAGCGGTGCCGTGCGCATCGAGGTGCCCGCGCAGCGCCACAAGCCGACCGGCGAAGCCCGGCTGCGCATCGTCAATGCCCGTGGCAACAACCTCAAGGGCGTGACGGTCGAGATCCCGGTGGGTCTGTTCACCTGCGTGACCGGTGTGTCCGGTTCGGGCAAGAGCACGCTGGTCAACGACACGCTGTACGCGGCCGTCGCCAAGAAGCTCTACAGCAGCCACGCCGACCCGGCGCCCTATGACGAGATCGAGGGCCTGGACGCCTTCGACAAGGTCATCAACGTCGACCAGAGCCCCATCGGCCGCACGCCGCGCTCCAACCCGGCCACCTACACGGGCCTGTTCACGCCCATCCGCGAGCTGTTCGCCGAGATGAACACCGCCCGCGAACGCGGCTACGGCCCGGGGCGCTTCAGCTTCAACGTCGCCGGTGGCCGTTGCGAGGCCTGCCAGGGCGACGGCGTGCTGAAGGTGGAGATGCACTTCCTGCCCGACGTCTACGTGCCCTGCGACGTCTGCCAGGGCCGGCGCTACAACCGCGAGACGCTGGAGGTGCTCTACAAGGGCAAGAACATCACCCAGGTGCTGAACATGACGGTGGAGGACGCCTTCGAGCTGTTCAACGCCGTGCCGGCGCTGGCGCGCAAGCTGCAGACGCTGCTGGACGTCGGCCTGGGCTATGTGAAGCTGGGCCAGAGCGCGACGACGCTGTCCGGCGGCGAGGCGCAGCGCGTCAAGCTGGCGCTGGAGCTGTCCAAGCGCGACACCGGCCGCACCCTCTACATCCTGGACGAGCCGACCACGGGCCTGCACTTCGCCGACATCGCGCTCTTGATGAAGGTGCTGCACCAGCTGCGCGACGCGGGCAACACCATCGTCGTCATCGAGCACAACCTGGACGTCATCAAGACGGCCGACTGGCTTATCGACATGGGACCGGAAGGCGGTGCCGGCGGCGGCACGCTGCTGGTGGCGGGCACGCCGGAGGACGTGGCGGCCTGCGAGGCCAGCCACACGGGGCGGTATCTGGCGCCGCTGCTAAGGCGCTGATCAACGGCGCCTTTGGCGCGCGCGGAAGATGATGACGAGCAAGCCCAGGGCAATCATGGCCCAGGTGCCGGGCTCAGGTACGGCGGGCGTGTGGGGCAGGTCGATCGGGCCATCAGCAGGTCGCACCGTGCCAGGCGGCAGGGCGGGCATGCCGAGGTTGACGAGGCCGGGGCCACCACCGCCAGGGCTGCCCACAGGGCCGCTGGTGCCGCCGCCTGCCAGCGCGCTACCGCCCTGTGCAGGCGAACTCGACAACGCCGACACGCCGGATGCGGTGGCAAAGCTGTCCGGCGCTGCGGCTGCGGGGCCGGCGCCCGGGGCCTCGAATTCCAGCGGCGCGGTTTCTTCGCCCGCGCGGGTCGACGAGGCGACGTTGCTGGCCTGCGCCGGTGCGACGGCGCTGGGCTTGTCCAGGCGGCGGATGCGGCTGACGTTGCGGCAGACGGTGGGCACCAGGATGCACTGGCCGTCCTCGCAATAGACGAGGCCGCGCTCCTGCGTGGTCGCCGTCCACTTGCTGCGCGTCACCGTTCGGCAGACGGCGCCGGGGCCGAAATGCATGTCGCGGATCTCGGGCGCGTAGTTCGCCTTGCCCGTGATGGCATCGCGCGCGATGACGGCAATGTCGTCATAGCTGCGTGCCTTCATGCGGGCCTTGAGCTTCTCGCGGGTCGCGGCAGGGATGTCCTGGTAGCGATCGACGGCCGCGACCACGTCGCCCATGAATGGGTTGACACCGGGGCGATCCCAGCTGCACTCGGGCAGTGTGGAGCCAGCGGAAACGGCAAGGGCGAGGGTGGCGATCAAGGACATCGGAAGGCCCGCAAAAGGGAAGCGCCCGAACCAGGGCGCATGTCCCTAGTATTAGGGAAGCCTAGGGTTTGTCCGCGTTGAAGACCCGCAAAGAGGGGGTGCCCGCAAAGTGAGATAAGTCACGCAAAGCCGTGGAAACGATTGCCGTGTCGGCTCGGCCGGACGCGCCGGACATTGCTGCTATCGTGCCTGCCGCTGTATCTGCCCCAACCCTCCCATGCCAGACCGCGCCGTGCCGCTGGTGCTTTACGTCGAAGACGACCGCATCCACCTGATCCTGATGGAGGAGGTGTTTCGGCTGCTGCCGGAAAGCTGGGAGCTGCGCATGGCAGAGACGGGCGCGGAGGCCTTGGCGGCCCTGGCCGAATGCCAGCCGGCGCTGGTGTTGGTCGACATGAACCTGCCCGACATGACCGGCCTTGAGCTACGCGAACGCGTGGCCGCGGACGCCAGCCTGGCCGACGCGTTGAGCGCTCGCTGGGTGGCGCTCTCGGCCGACAACCCGGGTGCCGTCGTGCGCGCCGCGCGCGCGGCGGGATTCGACGACTACTGGCTCAAACCCATCGACGTGCCGGTGTTGCAGGCCGGGTTGCACAAGCTGCTCGGCTAGGGTTGGCCCGCCGCTGTAATAGCAGCGAACCCGCTGTGCCACGGTCCGCTGATATGGACGAAAAAAAGCCCGGCGGAACCGGGCTCGTGTTGACGAGGCCGCTTGCGCGGCACCGCTTCACTTCAGATGGCTGTTGATCAGCTTGGTCATCTCGAACATGTCGGCCTTGGCCTTGCCGAAGATTTCCTTCAGCTTGGCGTCGGCGTTGATGACACGCTTCTGCAGCTCATCCTGCAGCTTGTTCTTCTTGATGTACTCCCAGACCTTCTTGGTCACGTCGGTGCGCGGCAGCGGGCTGGCGCCAACGATGGCCGCGAGAGCGGCGCTGGGGGTGAGGGCCTTCATGAAGGCGGCGTTGGGCGTGCGCTTCTTGGCGGGTGCTGCGGCCTTCTTGGCCGGAGCTGCCTTCTTCGCAGGAGCTGCGGCCTTTTTGGCCGGAGCTGCCTTCTTTGCTGCAGGCGCCTTTGCGGGCGCTGCTGCCTTCTTCGCCGGTGCTGCCTTCTTCGCTGGTGCCGCCGCCTTCTTCGCGGGCGCGGCCTTCTTCGCAGTTGCCATGTCGATTCACTCCATCAAAGGTTGTTGATGTGCCGGGGTCCGGGTGAAGGCCGCGTAAGCCTTCAATACTCTCTAGCACCCTGCGGCGGCGATGGTACTGCGCTCCCCAGGGGAAGAGAAGGCTTTCATAGAGGGGATGACCCGCAAAGGCCCATGAAATCGGCCCTTTGAGGCCTCGCTTGTCGCTAGGCCGCATCACTTGGGCCTTCGCGAGGCTTGCAGTCACTGCACGTCGTCGCTTTGCGGCGCGCGCTTCGTGCCGCTGAACATCGCGCCGACGAGGTTCTCGCGATGCCGCCAGCTCGTCAAAACGACACCGCCAAGATGGCTGATCACGAGGGCCGCGACGAGCCAAGCGAGCACCGCGTGTAGGTCCGACAGCCATTCGTAGCCCCACAGCCAGTCGGTCGTGTAGAGCCAGCCACTGAGCGTCAGCAAGGCGGCCGTGGACCACAGCGCCAGCACCATCCATCCGCCCAGCGGGTTATGGCCGATGTAGCGTGGCTCGCGACCGGCGCGCATCGCGCGGGCATAGGCCAGCACCGTGCGCGGGCGGTGCACGAACTGCGCAAGGCGCGCGTAGCCGCGGCCCACGAAGCCCCACACCAGCCGCAGCACCACGGCCGCGCCCGCGACGTAGCCGGCGGTGTGGTGCCAGGCGTCGAAGTGGCTGGGCGGCCAGTGCCCGCTGATCCACGCGGTCGCGACGGCGCTCGCGAGCGACCAGTGCAGCACGCGCACGAGCGCGTCCCATACGCGCACGCGCATGCCGAACTACTTCTTCTCGACGGGCTGCTCGCCCTCGGGGTAGACGCGCTCGAAGGTCTTGGGGTTGAAGAAGGCCTCGGCCTTCTTGCCGGCGCCGTCGAAGCCGTAGACCTCGTAGCAGCCGTTGTAGTTCTGGACCTTGCGGACCTTCCAGCCTTCGCCTTCCAGCTTCTTCTGCAGTTCCATCTGGGGCTTCTTTTCTTCCTTGGGCACGGCGGGGCAGGAGACATTGCCGTGGGCGAAGGCCGTCGAGGCGGTCAGCGCGAGAACGAGGGGGGCGAGGAATTTCATCGGGAGTCCTTCAACGGGGGGAAGAAAAGGGGCCGGGCCAGAGCAGCGCCGGGCCGGCGTCGGCGAGCGTCTTGCAGCCGGAGAGCGCCATGGCGATCTCGAGTTCGTCACGCAGCAGGCGCAGCGCATGCGCCACGCCCAGCGCACCGCTGGCGGCGAGGGCATGAACGTAGGGGCGGCCGAGCAGCACCGCGTTGGCGCCCAGCGCCATGGCCTTGAGCACGTCGGTGCCGCGGCGGATGCCGCCGTCGACGAGCAACGGCACGTTGGGGCCGAGGGCGGTGCGCAATGGCGGCAGCAGTTCGGCGGTGGGTGGCAGCGTGTCGAGCGTGCGGCCACCGTGGTTGGAGACGATGAAGCCGGTGACGCCGCGGGCCAGCGCCTCGCGGGCGTCGTCGGCATGCGTGACGCCCTTGAGCAGCAGCGGCAGCCGGCTCTCGGCGCGCAGCCAGTCGATCTCACGCCAGGTGGCGGCACGTGGCATCAGGCCGTCGAAGAGGGCACTCTGGCCGGGCTGCAGGTTCAGCGGCTTCTTGACACCGCCGAGGTTGACCGCGCGGATATCGTCGGGAAGTTGGAAGCCGATGCGGCGCTCACGGTCGCGCGCGCCGTGCACGGGCGCATCAACGGTCAGCACCAGGGCCTGGTAGCCGGTGGCTTCGATGCGCTGGAGCAGCGCACGCATGAAGTCGCGGTCGCCGCGCCAATAGAGCTGGAACCACAGCGGGCCGGCGGTCGCGTCGGCGAGCATCGGTGCGGCCACGGCGGCCATGTCGATGCTGGACTGGGCGCTGAGGACGAGCCCCGCTTCCTGGGCCGCGGCTGCGTGGGCGATGGCCAGTTCGCCGTCGGTGTGGAAGAGGCGCTGGTAGGCGATGGGCGCCAGCAGGATGGGGTGGCGCAGCTCGCGGCCCAGCAGGGTCACGCGGGTGTGGCCGTTGCTGAGGTCGCGCAGCACGCGGGGCTGCAACTTGATGGCGCCCCAGGCCGCGCGGTTGGCACGCAACGTGATCTCATCGGCGGCACCGCCGTTCAGATAGGCCCAGGCTGCCGCATCGACGCGGGCCTTGGCGTGCGATTCGAAATCTGCCAGGTTGGCGAGGCCGTCCGGCAACGACTCGATGCGAGGCGCAGTCACGTGTCGGCCCACATCCGCAAGAGGTTGTGATACGTGCCCGTCAGCTGCACCAGCTCGGGCGTTTCGCCGAGCTCGCCGCGCAGCTGCATCAGGCTCATGTCCATCTCGTAGAGCAGGCGGCGTTGGTCGTCGCCACGCACCATGCTCTCGATCCAGAAGAAGCTGGCCAGCCGTTCGCCGCGCGTGACGGGTTCGACGCGGTGCACGCTGGTGCCCGGGTAGATGACCATGTCGCCAGCTGCGAGCTTGACGCGCTGCTCGCCGAAGGCGTGCTCGATGACCAGCTCACCACCGTCGTAGTCCGCCGGTGCGCTCAGGAACAGGGTGCAGGAGATGTCGGTGCGCACGCGCTGCACGCCACCCGGCAAATAGCGCACGGCCTGGTCGACATGGCTGCCGTAGGCGTTGCTCACCCCGGCGTAGCGGTTGAACAGGGGCGGGAGCACGCGCTTGGGCAGCGTGGCGGAGAAGAACACCGGGTGCTTCTCCAGCGCCTGCAGCACCAGCGCCTGCAGCTCGCGGTGCTGTTCGCGACCGTTCTCGCTCAGCGGCTGCAGCTGTTCGTTGTTCTTGACCTGGGCGGCCTGGCGGCCGGCGGTGCTGCGGCCATCGGCCCAGGCAGCGATGGCCAGCAGTTCGCAGGCCCGGGCCACGCCGGCCGCGTCGAGGATCTGGGGGATCTTCAGCAGCATGGCAGGGCGCAGGCCTTTCGGGAGGAGGTCAGAACTTGTAGGTGCCGGTCAGCGCGACGACGCGGCCCTTGCCGGGCACGTAGTGCCCCGTGTAGAGCGTGTCGGCATAAAGCTTGTTGGCCACATTGTCGACGTTGAGGCGGAACAGCAGCTCGTCTTCGATGACGGTGTATTCGGCCATCAGGTTGGCGATGACGAACTTGGGCGCGTAGAAGTCGGGGTTGCGGTTGGGTTGCTGGCCGCTGCGCGCATTGACGCCGCCGCCGACACGCCATTGCGGCGTGATCTTGTAGGTCGTCCACAGGCTGCCGGAGTAGCGCGGCGTGAGCGACGGCCGGTCGCCCTGCAATTCGCCGCTGGTCGCCGACGAGATGTCGATGTTGGCGACCGGCATCCAGGTGAAGCTGCCGAAGACCTCCCACTCCGGCGTGATGCGGCCCGTGACATCGACGTCAATGCCTGCCGCGTGGCGCTTGCCCGACAGAGTGACGACGTCGGTGTTCAGCGGGTCGGTATTGCGCTCATGCAGCTTGGTGGCACGGAAGATGCCGAAGCGCGTCGTCAGCTTGCCGTCGGCCGAGTCGTACTGGCCGCCGAGTTCGATGTTGACCGACTTCTCGGGCGGGATGCCGGCGTTGGCGGGGCTCAGCGAATAGGTGTCGCCCGAGGTATTGAACGACGTGGCGCCCATCAGGTGGAAAGACAACTGGGCGTTCGGCTGGAACAGCACGGCGGCGCGCTTGCTCCACTCCGAGACGTTCATCTGATAGCTGTCGGTCGTCGAGCGGGTGATCTTGTCGTAGCCCGGCGTACCGGTGGCGTTGTAGCTGTAGTTGAGGGTGTCGTAGTCGCCCTTGAGCTTGTCGTAGCGCAGGCCGGCGAGCAGCTTCCAGTGCGGCGACAGCGACACCATGTCCTGCACGTAGGCGCCGGCAGAGCGGGAGGTGTATTCACTCGACTTCAAGGGCTGGCGGCGCGACTCGTCGATGCTGGCACCGTCGTCGGGACGGCCGGCCAGCGTGTTGGGCTTGGTGAGGCCCAGTGCGGCGTAGAAGGCCGCGCGCTGGGCGGCCGTCAAGCCGGGGCTGTCGTTGTAGACCTGCTTCTTTTCCTGAGCGAAATCCACGCCCGTCATGACGTGGTGCTCCATGCCGGCGGCCTTGAACTTGGCACTCAGGTCGCTCTGCACGGTGATGGTCTGCAGATCCTGGATCTTCAGCTGGGTGCCGCGGGCCAGCACGGTGTTGGGGCCGAAGGTCGCCAGTGACGCGGCAATGCCGCCCGGCTGCAGGGTCGCGGCCGCGAAGCGCACCGTGCCGGCGCGCTGGTCACGCGTATAGGACGCATAGCGCGCCTTGGTGACGAGCTCGACGTTGGGGCTGAAGCGGTGCGTGTGCGAGCCCATCACGTAGTTGGCCGTGCCCCTGTTGCGGTCGCTGGCCAGCCCGAAGTAGGCAGTCGGTTGCAGCGGCAGCAGCGTCGTCGCGCTCACGGGTGCGGTCGGCGTCGGTCTGATCCACGGCATGCCGTAGTTCATGCCGTTGTTGTTGTCCAGCGCGTACAGCGTGAGGGCGAACTCGTCGTCCTCACCGATGCCCGTGCGCAACGAGCCGGCCAGGCCGGCCTTGTTGATCATGTTGCCCGAGCCGTCGTTGTCGGCGCGGTTGACCAGGGTGCCGATGCGCCAGGCCGTCGTCTCGCCGCTGCGTTTGTTGAAGTCGCCGGTGACGCGCAGGCCGCCGTGGCTGTAGGCGCCGACGTTGATCTCGTTCTGGTCGGCCAGCACGGCCTGCTTGGTGACCTGGTTGACCGCGCCGCCGCTGGAGCCGCGGCCGAACATCAGTGCGCCGGAGCCGCGCAGCAGCTCGACCTTGTCGAGGAAGAAGGTGTCGCGGTCGTAGAAGGCCGGGTCGCGCATGCCGTCGATGAAGATGTCACCGGTGCTTTGCAACGAGATGCCGTGGATCTTGATGTCCTCCTCGCCTCCCTCGGCAGCCTGGAAGGTGATGCCGGCGGTGTTCTTCAGCACTTCCTTGACGTTGTCGAGATTGCGGTCGTCGATGAGCTTCTCGGTGACGATGGTCAGGGACTGCGGGATGTCGCGGATGTCCTGCTTGCCCTTGCCGATGCGGGTTTCGGTGGCCTGGTAGCCGTCCTTGCCTTGCGGCTCGGCGGTGGCCTTGGCGCGCACGGTGGGCAGCACGCTTTCTTCCTTGGCCGGCGGCTTCTGAGCGGGGGAGGTCTGGGCCAGCGTGGCGGTCGCCAGGCCGAAGCCGGCGGCCAGTGCGCCCAGGGGTAGCAGCGCTTGTTTCTTCGACTTGTTCGATTTGTTCTTGCGGGACATGGATTGCTCCGGGGAATCGTGTTGAATGGGCATGGCTTTGCCCACAGCGGCGCAAAGCGCCGCCCACGGCATGGCTACTCAGGGAAAGGAGGCGGGGTCAGCGGTCGACTTCGTAGGACATCGGCGCGATGACCTCCCACTCGACGGGCTGACCGTTCTCGGTGTACGGCGCGAAGCGGGCGCTGCGCATGTCCTGCAGCGCCTGCTCGTCCAGGCGAGCGAAACCCGAGGACTTCGCCAGGGTGATCTCACGCGGCTGGCCGCGCACATCAACGATGACGCGCAGGTGCACGACGCCGGACTCGCGCAGCCGCTTGGACATCAGCGGCACCGTCATGCGCGGCTCTTTCAGATAGCGCACCGCGCTGGCGGGAATCTGCTTGATCTGGGGTGCGGGCGGCGGCGTAATTAGAATGACGGGCGTTGGCGCCGCCTGCACCGGAGCAACCATCGGTGGCGGCGGCGGCAGGGCCGCAACGACGGGAGAGGGCGCGGGCGCCGTGGCGACGGCGATCAGCGGCGGGTCCACCATCGTCAGCGCCGGCGCCTTCAGCTCCGGCATCGCCACCGGAGGCGGCGGCAGCGGCTTGGGCGGCTCGGCCGGCGCCACCAGGCGCACAACGACGGGCGCCACGCGTGCCACCGTGCGGCGCAGATCCTGCACTTGGCTCAAGCCCCACAGCCCCAGCAGATGCAGCGCGGCAATGCCCACCAGCAACAGGCGCCGGCTGCGCGAGGGGCGCGCCATCTCGGCAAAGCTCGGCCGCGGTTGCGGCACTCGCAACGGCAGCACCGCCGCCGGCCGCGATGGGACGGCGACCGGCGCGGGCGGGGCCGTATGGGAGGCTACAAAGGCGAGGGCGGGCTTCACGAGCGAGGCAGGACCGTGTTCGATGGAAAAATCTTAACACGAATGCGAACGATTCCTATTTGATGCGGCGTCGCGATGCTGCAGTCACGCGACACCGCCGTGGCGATGGACCGATATGCTCGCGGCCATGACCAAGATCCTCGTCCGTTGGCTGCTGCTCGCTGGCGCCCTGCTGTTGGTGGCTCACCTCTACCCCGGCGTCATCGTCAAGAGCTTCACGTCGGCGCTGATCGCGGCTTTCGTGCTCGGGCTGCTGAACACGCTGCTGCGGCCCATCCTCGTGCTGCTGACGCTGCCGGTGACGGTGCTCAGCCTGGGCCTGTTCCTCTTCATCATCAACGCGCTGATGTTCTGGATGGCCGCCACGGTGCTGGATGGCCTGGCCGTGACGGGCTTTGCCGCCGCGCTGATCGGCTCGCTGATCTACAGCCTGTGCGGCATGGTCATTGACGTCGTCGTCGAACGCGTCTTCCCTAGCGACTGAGACGGGGCCCCTCGCCCAGCCTCTCCTTGCTGAACGCCGGCGAGTCCAGTCGGTCCCCCAGGGGACGGCGATGCTTGCCAGATCGACCGGCAAGCACATCGCCCTAGGCGGGCCGGCTCGGGAGCGGCCCAGCGCTCGGCCCGCAAATTCCGGGTGCCGCAAACGCGAAATCGATCACTGACGCGTCAGCGGCAGACAAAGTCCAGGCTCGCGGCTGCGAAGGCGGCCAGTTCCTCGCGGGGATCGCCAGCGCGGGCGCGCAGCGCCATCGAATGCAGCACGGCCGATGCGAGCTGAGCGCGCATCGCCACATCGGTGCCGGGCGGCAGTTCGCCGTCGTTCACCGCCTGCTGCAGCCGCGCCTCGAAAGCAGTGTTGAAACCGCGCAGCGAATCACCGAGCTGCTGGCGAATGACTTCGTCCCGCGGCGCCTCGGTGGCCGCCGTGCCAATCAGCAGGCAACCCCGCGCGGCCTCATCGGGCGGGTAGTAGAGCTGCAGCGCCAACTCGTAGACGCGCAGCAGGCCCTGGCGCAGCGAACGGTCCGCCAACGCCGCGCCTATGGCGGCATTGGACTGCTCGGTATAGAGGTGCAGCGCCTGCAGATAGAGGGCGTGCTTGTCGCCGAAGGCGCCATACAGGCTGGGCCGGTTCAGGCCCGTGGCATGGCTCAGGTCGTCCAGCGACGTTGCCGCATAGCCGCGCTGCCAGAAGGCCAGCGTGGCCTGTGCAAGCGTGGCATCGGTGTCGAAACTGCGCGGCCGCCCGCGAGGGCGCGAGGCCGGCTTGGCCTCATCTCCAGATTTTTGTACCACGGTGCATGAAATTCATTGACGACAGTGAATTCTATTCAATACAGTACAAAAACACTGTTGGAGATCTTGATGGAGCTGTTCTTTTCCCCCATGGCCTGTTCGCTGGCGAGCCGCACGGTGCTGTACGAAGTGGGTGCCGATGCGCGCTTCACGCAGGTGGACGGCAAGGCCAAGCGCACACTGGACGGCCGCGACTACTGGCAGGTCAACCCGATGGGCCAGGTGCCGGCGCTGCGCACCCCGGAGGGCTGGCTGTTGAGCGAGAACGCCGCGGTGCTGCAATACCTGGCCGAGGCCTTCCCGGCGGCCGGCCTGCTACCGGCCGAGGCGGATGCACGCGCCCGTGTGCGGCAATGGCTGGGCTTCATCGGCACCGAGCTGCACAAGGCTGTTTTCGTGCCGCTGCTCGATGCCAAGGCCAGCGCCGAAGTGAAGGCCTATTCGATGGACAAGGCGGCGCTGCGCTTGGGCGTCCTGCAGGCGCATCTGCAGCAGCACGAATACCTGGAGGGCCACTACGGCATCGCCGACATCTACCTCGCCGTCGTATTGAACTGGGCGCCCTATGCCGGCGTGGACTTGGGCGGATGGCCCGCGGTCAAGGCCTATCACCGCCGTATCGGCCAGCGCGAGGCGGTGGCGCGGGCGCTGCGCGAGGAGTTCGCGCTGTACCAGGAAGAGCAGCGTTTGCAGGCCGCTTAATTTGGCAGTTCGACGTCCGGCGGGATGTAGCGGCCGCGGTACATCTCGCCCAGGAGCGACTGGCGCTCATAGACCAGGGCGCGCAGCCGGGCGTCGATGACGGAGGCCTCGACCTGATCGGCGTCCGGCCCGCGTGATTGGCGCAGGCCCGAGCGCATGCGATCGATGGCACCGTTCAAGTCGCCGGCGGCGGCATGCACCTCGGCCTGGGCGCGCACGGCCCGCAGCGGCTGACCGAGCTTCTGCCAGATGAGTGCAAGCTGGGCCCAGGCCAGGGAGTCCCGCGGCTCCAGGCTGACATGGGTCTGCAGTGCGTCCGCGGCCTCGCGCAGGGCCGGCGACCCCGGGCCGGCCGCCAGCGCCAAGCCGACGCGCTGCATCAGCATGGGGCGGGATTTTTCGCCTGACAGCGTGTCCAGCGCGGCGATGCCTTCCATCGGGCGGCCGCGGGCCTGGGCGAGCTCGGCACGCAGGTAGGTCAGTTGCCGGCTGGCCGCTACCGTCTCGGCGGGGCTGGGGTTGACGAGTTGCAACGTCACCTCGGCACTGCGCAACGTGGCCTCAGCGCGGTCGAAGTTGCGCAGCTTGATCGACGCCAGCGCTGCGGCATAGCGCGCCCCGAGCTGCTCGTAGCCGCCGCTCTCGCGGATGTTGCGGGCGCCGGCGTCATAGTTCTCCAGCACCTTCCAGGCCTCGACGCGCGGATCCATCAGCACCCGGGAGCGGGCCGCCATCAGCGCGTGCTCGGCGAGGCCCCGCGGTCGCGCAAAGGGCTCGAGCGCCAGGCGCGTGCGTGCGTCGCCGATGCGCTCGCTCGTCAGGGGGTGGGAGCGCAGATAGGGAAAGGCGCCGTTGTCCATCAGGTGGTAGGCCTGCTCCATGCGCTCGAACATGCTGACCATGCCGCTGCCCGCGAAACCGGCCTCGACGAGCACGTTGAAGCCCACGCGGTCGGCCTCGCGCTCCATGTCGCGCGAGAAATTCAGCGACAGCTGCGTGGCCGCCGCCTGGCCACCGACGATGCCGGCATTGGCCAGGTCGATGTTGCCGCGCGACGCGGCCAGCACGCCCAGCAGCAGGCCCGCGATGGCGACCATGCTGTTCTTGGAGTCACCGGCAATGCGGCGTGCGATGTGGCGCTGCGTCACGTGCGAGATCTCGTGCGCCAGCACCGAGGCCAGTTCGTCACGAGACACCGTCATTGCGATGAGCCCCAGGTGGGTGCCAACGAAGCCGCCCGGCAGCGCGAAGGCGTTGACGCTCTTGTCCTCGACGAGGAAGCTTTCCCAGGCGAAGCGGGTCTGGATGTCTTCGCCGATATGGCCGAGCTTGCGCGACGCGGCCACCAGCGGCTCGAAGATGCCGGCCATGTACTCCTGCAGGATGGGGTCCTGCACGCACGCAGGGTCGATGCGGATCATGCGCATGTAGCGCTCGCCGAGCTGCCGCTCGGCCACGACATCGAGATCCTGCGAGACCGAGTCTCCCAGGGCGGGCAGGTTGACCTGGGCCTGGATCGGGCTGGTGGTGATGAGGCAGGCGGCCGCGAGCAGGGTCAGCAGGGCGCGGGAAGCAGGGGACTTCTTCATCGAACAGAGACTCCGGCCGGCGGGAGCCGGCTGCCTATGATGCCTGCAACTCGGTTTCCTGAATGTTTCTTGGCATGACAAACCCACTGACCCACTTTGATGCCCAGGGCCAGGCCCACATGGTGGATGTGTCGGCAAAGGCCGAGACCCACCGCGTCGCGGTCGCGGCCGGCGAAATCCGCATGCAGCCGGCGACCTTCGCATTGATCGCCAGCGGCACGGCCCGAAAGGGCGACGTGCTCGGCGTGGCGCGCATCGCCGCCATCCAAGGCGCCAAGCGTTGTTCGGACCTCGTGCCGCTGTGCCACCCGTTGCCCGTCACGCGCGTCAAGATCGAGTTCGATCTCGACGAAGCCGGCAGCCGCGTGCTGTGCCGCGCCCAGGTCGAGACGCTGGGCCGCACCGGCGTCGAGATGGAAGCGCTGTGCGCCGTGCAAGTGGGCCTGCTGACCGTCTACGACATGTGCAAGGCGGCGGATCGGGGTATGGTCATCGGCAACGTGCGGGTGCTGGAGAAGCAGGGTGGCAAGAGCGGCGATTGGCGCGCCGCTGATTCTCCGGTTCCTTCAGCGTAGCGTCCGCCAGTCGATGACGCCCGATGCCGGCTGGCATTGCGGCATGGTCGGTGCCGAGGCGGCGATCTCGCAGTTGGCGAACCAGTTGTCCCCGGTCGGGTTGCGGAACTCACGCAGGCGGTCGGCGAGGAAGCGCGCGCCCTCCAGGTCGCCGGTCTTCTCCAGTGACAGCGACCAGTGCATCAGCAACCGCGTGTCGATCAGGTTGAAGGCAGTTCGGCGTGCGGCGGCCAGAGCAAGCGGGCCGGGAGGTTGGCTGGTGGCCGCCGCATAGTCGGCCTGATGGCTGAAGAAAATCGAGCGCTGGCCGTTCGCGATGCGTTCGTTCAGCGGCACCGAGTCCTCGCTCGGCATGTAGATGGCGACGACGCGTTGGTAGTCCAAAACCGCGAAGGCGCTGCCAGCGATCAGCAGGGCACCGATGACTTGCCAGGGCGCCGTAGCTGCCGACGTGGAAGGTGCATCGGCCGATAGCACGAGGCCGAGGGCGAAGCAGGCCGGCAGCAGGAAATAGGCATACCAGAGCGGGTACTCGACCAAGCTGTGCAGGGCGATGGCGAGCACGATCATCAAGGCGGCACGGCGCAAGGATGAGTCGTCGTCATGCGTCGACGGAGTGC
Source organism: Pelomonas sp. Root1217 (assembly GCF_001425705.1). GTDB lineage: Bacteria > Pseudomonadota > Gammaproteobacteria > Burkholderiales > Burkholderiaceae_C > Pelomonas. The sequence goes on from NZ_LMDC01000012.1 coordinate 442,608, forward strand.
GCCAGATTTCCCAGGCTCCCCATGCCAACAGCATGGCGCCCAGGATGGACCCATGCACTTCGAACTTCTTGAAAGCGCCGAAGGCCAGCGCCAGCAATACGACCGAAATCGACAGCGGCAGATAGCTTTCCCTGCCGAAGGCGGCGTGCCAGCCCTTCACAACGGCCCAGGCCAGCAACAACAACACGGCGCCGGCCCAGGGCAGACCCATCTCGACGGCCAGCTGCGACGCGATGTTGTGCGTGTGGTCGAAGAAGGCGATGGGCCGGTCCGGGAAGGGCGTCAGGCTCCATGCGAAGTTGAACTCGCCCCAGCCAACGCCCAGCAGCGGATTGGCCGTCGTCAGTGCCCAGGCGTCGCGCAGGATCGCCAGCCGTGACGGTGAGCCCGCACCCTCCGACAGCCGGGAGGCCGCACGGAAGGCATGGCCGCTTTCGGCCGACCACACAGACATGCCCCACCAGCTGACGCCCAGCATCAGCGGCGTGGCCAGCAGGCACAACCGCGCACTGCGCGACAACTTTCGATCCACCACGCCCCACACGGCCAGCAGCGCGATGCCAGCGTAACCGGTGCGTGAGGCGCTGAGCACGACCGTGAAGACGAAGGCAAGCAGCAGTGGCGCCAGTGCCATCCGCCAGCCGCGCTTCTCGGTGATGAAGACAGCGGCGATGGACGACCACATCATCAGGCTGGCCAGGTGGTTGGGTTGGCGCAGGTTGCCCACCGCGCTGCCGACCACGCCGGAGCGTGCGATGAAGGTGCCGTCGGCTGCCGCCGGCAGGAAGACCTGCACGATGCACACGACGACCGTCAGCAGGCCCGTGGCCAGCAGACCCCAGCAGAAAGCCTCGGCGGCGAGCAGGCGGGCCGAGGTCGACAACCCCTGGGCCACGAGCAGCACAGCCAGGCCGGCACCGATGATGGCCGTGGCGCCCAGCCCCAGCGACGGCGGCAGGCCGCGCCACACGACGGAACTCATGGGTGCCACCAGCAGCAGCGCCAGCGCCATGGCGGCGGGGCTCTTCAGGCCGGCGCGCCAGCCCGGCGTGGACCGGGCCCACAACAGCAGCGCCAGGCCCCAGCCAGCGAGGGCGAGCAACTGGTTGTAGAGGGTGGCTGCCGGCGTCTGGTTGAAGGCGAGGAGGGGGGGCAGAGCGGCGGCGAGGAAGAGGCCGGAATTCGCGGCCGCAGCGGTGTGGTGAGGTGTCGCGGATGACATGGGCGCGGATGATGGCACGGGCACGGGCATGTCCAAGGCCTGGCGTTCGGGGGCGCAGGCGCTCAGTCGCAGGCGTTGAGCGGCTTGCAGGCTTTGGGCCAATCGACAGCGTCCTGCAAACGCCGGAGTTCGGCCGAACCCGCGATGCGAAATTGCAACTGCTGGACCGGAACCGGGCGAAAGGCCGGGGAGGTGAGGTCGCGGCGCGGGTCCTGCGCAGGGAACTCGATGCCCAGCATGGAAGCGGTGGTGTAGAACACGGCGTCCTGGCTGACAACCTGCCCCGTACGCGCACCGAGGGCCTGCCACTGTGCGGCGTGCGCTGTCTTGAATGCGGGATTGGCCCAGACGAGCAGCGGGATGTGAAGCTCGCTGACGTTGAAATCCCTGAAGCCATGGGTGACGCGGCCCTCCATGGCCATGAGCGCCTCGCCGTGGTCGGGGATGTAAGTCACCGTCACCTCACCGGGCAGCCGCGAGGCGCGCCGGATGATCTGGCTCAGGAGAAAGTCGGTGTGCAGGATGGTGTCGTCGTAGGCATCCGCCGCTGTCCCGCCGGACGTCTCCGCCCGGATCGCTGCTCGCACCGCCGCACGGTCGCGCCCAGAGAAGTGAAAACCATCGTCCGGCAGGCGCAGCGTGTAGTCCCAATGGCTGCCGTAGGTGTGCATCACGATGAACTTGTGTGGATGCTCGTCGCGCAGCACGTCGTCCAGCGGCGTGAGCAGCACGTCGTCCGGCGTTGCGTGGTTGTCGCTCCAGTTGCCCATGTCCGCCGGTTGGCGCCAGACCTGCGGCCGCGGGCGGAAGATCTTGTAGAGCGCGATGTTCTGATTGGACAGCCAGGCGGTGAAGTAGCCCGCCTCGTTGGCGAGGTCGATCAACGTGCCGCGGATGGATTGCGGCGAATAGGCCGCTGGCGCAATGCCTGTCATCAGCATTGGCACCGCGAGCAAGGTGAGGTTGCCGGTTGAATAGGTGCGTTTGAACGCCAGTAAACCGTCCAGATGCTCCAGTTCCGGCGTGGTCTGGCGTGCGTAGCCAAAGATGTGAAACCGGTCCGCCCGCGCCGATTCACCGATGACCAGGATGTGCGTGCGCGGCGTGGCGGATACGGCGTTTGCGATGGCCCCATAGGGCTCAGGCTTCTCAAACAGCCCCAAAGCGTGCGCATTGCCCTCCAATCCGCCAACGATGCTGATGAGGCCGCCGAGGGGATAGCTCGACGTGAGATAGCTGTGCACGTTCTCGCCGACGTCGACCCCAATGCCGCGCGGGCCCTTGGACGGCATCCAGAGCAGCAGCACGAGCAGTGGGATCGACAGCCATCGCACGGCGTTGCGCAACGACACCGGAATGGGATTGGATCCGAGGCAGACCGCCTGCACGGCATACACCGCGAGCACCGCGACGCTGAGCGACAGCGGTACTTGCAGGCTGAACAGTTGCACGAAGCCCCTGACCTCCGCAGGCGAGGACGTCAGCAGCACGGCGAATGCGTTTTCGTCAGGCGGCGCCGAGAAGTTCAACACATACCAAACGAACAATGGCGACAAGGCCAGCAGCGGCAGATGCAGCAGGAACAACGTTCGCCAGGTCTTCACCACCAAGACAGGCAATGCCAACACCAGCACGGAGAGCAGCAGGCCGTAGACCGGAGCCCAAGGGCCGAGGCGTGCAGCGCCGCTCGCGAAGGCCAGCACCAACGGCGGCGTCAACAGCAGAGCGCCATTGAGCGCTCCCATCCACAGGTGCCGGGCGCGCTTGTGCATCAGCGACGTTTTCTGAACCATGCCGGTTGTCGGTAGGAACAAGCCTTGTGCATGCAGACGATCACTGGCTCGCAGAACCGACGTCGCAGCCCCGGGTACTGACGTCCCGGTCGAAGTCGCCGAAGTGAGTAACTTGGCGCGGTGCGGCTTGGCGCCGTTCGGCGCCCATGTCCTGGTGCGCATGCGGCGCCGATGTTTCAAAGCCCGCCATGCCAGTCAGCGTCGGGAATACGGCCATTGCGCTGAAAGGCTGTGTCTGTCGAGCGCTGAGCCGTGCCCACCGCTGCGCGGCAACGGCGCGCCAAGACGGGGAAGCCCACATCACCATGGGAATGCGGTAGTTCGCGACTGCGGAAAAGCCATGCCCGGCCCTGCCGCATTGCCCATCGAACAGCGTCTCTCCATGGTCGGCCGCGTAGAGCAGGGTTGCCTCAACTCCCTGGGCATCCAGTGCGGCGATCGCACGGTCAAGGAAGAAGTCGGTGTAGAGGACGCTGTTGTCATAGGCATTGCGCAGCTTCTCTTGCTGGGCAGGCTGCCATATATCCGGCCTTTCTTCAGCGCTGTAGCTGGGCTGGAACCGGGCGAATTCCGCCGGATAGCGATGCGCATAGTGCAGATGGCTGCCCAACGTGTGCAGGACGATGAACTGCTTCTTCTCGGGGCGGGATAGCACTTTCTCGAGCAACGGCAGTAGCTCCGCATCAAACGCGCCGGGGCCGCGGTAGTCGGCACCGTTGATGTAGTGGCGTTCGTCTGCCTCGTTGGCGAGCACCGAAACAGGCGTCTCGTGGGATCCGGCGCTGCCTTGGCTGCTGAGCCAATAGGTGCGAAAGCCCGCCTGCTTGAACGCAGTCACCACCGAGGGCTCCGGCGTCGGGGCGAGCATGGATTGCGGCGGACGCCGCGTCAACATCAACGGCACCGCCTCGCGCGTTGCGGATGCGGCACTGACGACATCCGAGAAAGCGAGCAGGCCCTCGCGGCGAGCGAGATGCGGCGTCGTGTCTCGCGTCGAGCCGAAGATACCCCAGCGATCCAGGCGGCCGGTCTCGCCAATCACCAGCACATGCACCTGGCGGTTTGATGCATGGGCGTCCGGTACAGCGCGCACCGCAAAGTCGTGTTTGCTGGCCTGCGCCAGATGCTCAGCCATCGCATGGCGATGCTGCAGGTAACGGTGGAATCGTTGTGGCAGGCCCCATGGATAGAGACTTTCCAACAATCCCAGCACGCCTTCTCCGCGCGGGGATAGCTCGAAGCGAATGTAACTGGCCGCGCCCCGCTCGTCCTTCTCCATCCGGGCGTCGAAATCGGCATCTTGCTGAAGGACGGCGGCCTGGGCGGTCAACAGCAGAACACCGCCTGCGAGAACCCAATATCGCGAGCGATGGCGCCACAGGAGATTTGCCCGCAGCACCTTGCAGGCCGCCCAGGTGACCCAGGCCAGCAGGGACAGGCCGGACGCTACAACCACCAGCCACCCAGCGCCTATCCACGCGCTCGCCTCGGCAAGGTCCGTTTCCGCGATCACGCCATAGACATGAGCGCCCGACGGCAGGCCGAAGTGATGCAAGTAGAAGGCTTCGGCGGGCCCGAGCAGGGCGGAGGGCGCCAGCAGCCACAAGCACCAGCGAAGCCGCCCCACGGCCGCTGCCAGCAACAAGCTGAGCAGCAGATGCACAAACAAGGGTGTCGTGCGCCCCCAGAGTTCGCCGGGTGCCCCCCCGCCCTCGGCGGCCATCCAGGGCGTAGACAGCGCCTGCAGGGCAGGCAAGCTGCTCAACAAGAACAGGCCGGCCAGCGCCACCCAGCCCACGCGTTGCACGCGCAGGTCGTTGGAGAGTGTCGATACGGCGGCGACTTCACGCACAGGGGGATTTCCGCAGGCCGCCATGACAAAGAGGGGGCCATGCCCCCTCCTGCTTGCGTCGCCGGTTGCCCGGCTCGATCAGGCCGATCAGGTGCCGGTGGCTGCGTTGTTCTTCGTCAGCGCATTCAGCAGCGTGGCGTTGGTGATGCCGGTAGTCTCAGCCTTCCACGTCACGGCGGTCGTATTGGCCGTGGGAGTGAAAGTGATCACCTTGTCGCCCAGGTCCGAGCCCACCACCGAAGCGGCGGCCAGCGTCACGGTAATGACGCCGGCGGCGCTCGTCACGGATTTCACTTCGGTGGCCAGCTTGCCACCGTTGCTGGAGACGTCCGCAGGAACGCCGTTGGCACCAGGGCCACAGGCGGCAAAGGTCGCGTCGCCGGTCTCCTGGGTGCACAGGGCGATGGCCGCTTTCCACGGATCGGCTGCGGTGATGGCATTGCCGAGCTTGGCTTTGGCCGTGTAGTCCTTGTATTGCGGGATGGCCACGGCAGCCAGGATGCCGATGATGGCCACGACGATCATCAGTTCGATCAGGGTGAAGCCTTGTTGGGCGCGTTGCTTGATGTTCATGTGCAAACTCCGTGAGGGAAAGAGTGTTGAGGGACGCAATCTTTAAAGCAGAGGGCGTGCCAACTGATTTCGCCCCATTTGCCGTGATATTCAGCACGACCCGCTGCGTCAGGCTGGATGGACTGACGCTTTTCGTCAGTTGTTGTGACGCAAGTTGTCACTCGCCATGGGCTGGGATGACTCTTCCTGCTGCTGACGGACGATGGGCGGCTTGCAGGCGGGCCCCTGTTCGCGTCGCAGCAACTCATCAAAATCCCACCGGGTCGTGACTGTCGGTCCGTACAGCGTCCTGGCGGCCTCGTGCCATGCAGGATTGGCCAAGCCGGGACGCTGCGCGTGGTCGTCCCAGTCGACGCCAGCCAACTCGAGCAGCGTCGGGAACACGTCTCGATGACTGATCCGCTGCTCGCGCCTTTCCGACAAGGCTTTCAGCCCGCTCACATTGAGCCGCGCATAGGCCGCGTTGGACCAAACCAGAAGGGGAACTCGGGTGTTCCAGGACGACGGAGCTCCCAGTGCGTGCATGAAACGCTGGCGCTGGTCGTCGAAAAGGTCTTCCCCATGGTCCGACGTGTAGAGCAACAAGACGGGGCGATCTTGCTTGGCCAGCGCGGCCAGCGCGCGATTCAGGAACGCATCGAGCTCGACCACGGTGTTGTCGTAGGAGTTGACAGCCGCCGCCTTGTTTTCGGCACCGGGATGGCCTGGCACGCCGATGTCCGCCAGTGTCGGGCGAAAGACCGCTGAGTTGGCGCCATAGCGCTCTTCATAGGGGAAGTGGCTGCCGATCATGTGCAGCGTGATGAACTGCCGCGGACCGCCCTGCTTGAGAAAGGATTCGAACGGCGCCAACAGCGCGGTGTCGCGGCGCAGATGGAAGTTGTAGTCGTTGTCGGAATGGTCGGAAACATTGGCACGTTCGCTGAGCTCGCTGCGCTCCTGGTTTGACAACCACGCCGTGGTGAAGCCCGCTTCCGAGAAGGTCTGCACCATGGATGCGGTACCTTGTGGCCCCGTCATGCCGACCAGGTTGCGAACCGCCACGTGGGTGTAGTGCGCCGTCGATGCCACGTCACAGAACACGATAAGGTCATCGGCTATGCGGCGAAGATTGGGTGTCGTGTCGCGTGCGTAGCCGTAAAGGCTCAGATGGTCGGCACGAACGCTTTCCCCGATCACCAGAACGACGGTCAACGGTTGGTTATCCCATCCCGGTTGCGCCCGGCCGTGTACCGAGACACCCGGGCTCACGGCCGACGCGTTCCAGACGCGCCGGGCAGACACGGCGACGTTGATGGGGTAGACGAGACTGGCGGTCTCGCCATCGAATGCAGACGGCCAGTGCGCGGTTTGTGGCAACGCCTGGCGCAAGGCCAGCGAAACCATCGTGAACATGAGCAAGCCAGCCAGCCAGCGTTTGCGCGTTTCGGCGCCGGCTCGCGTCGGCCGGACCCGCCATGCCAGCAGCCCGTAACCCAGCGAGACGATCAACCAGGCAACGAGCCAGCCCCAACCGAAAGACTTGAGCAGTTCCCAGCTGCGTGCCGGCGCCGTATGCAGCGCGGCGATGAGCAAGGCGTCGCCCGGTACGGTGCCAAAGCGCGCAAGGACGTAGGCATACGGAGGCAGCAACGCGGCCACCGGCCAGGCGGCCAGCAAGAGCCTGCGGGTCGACCCGCAGGCGACCCAGGCCAGCGCCAAGCTCCACGCCGTCAACAGCAGCACGGCAAGCCGCTCGGACATCACCAGGTTGTGATCCGAACCAAAGACGACGTAAAGGCTGGGGGATCCGAGCAATGCGACCAGGCCGCCAGCGACCCAGAGGTCGGTCCAGTTTCGCCGCTTCAGAGCTGCATCTCCTGCCCCGCCTCCAGCGCGCTGATCCGATGCGGGCTGTTCAAGCTTTGCACGCCCTGCATGACGGCTTCGACCTCGCCCGGCTTGATGTGGGTGATACGCACGTCAACGCTGCCGGCCAGATGCGTCAATTCGCGGCCCAACTCCGCCGGGTGAAGATGCTGGCTGACGTGGGCGACCTCGGCCTCGTCGTCGCTGAAGGCGGTCTCGATGACGAGATGGGACAGGCGCAGGCCAGCCAGGCGCTGCCAGAGCGCCGGATTGGGGCCGGTATCACCGGTGAAGACCCAATGGGCATGGTCGCTCTCTACGCCAGCATCGACGGCGAAGCCGACGGCCGGCACGGTGTGGGCTGCCGGCAGCACTTCGATGAAGCGGCCGCCCAGGTCGATGCGGTCGCCGATCTGGAAGGGATGCAGGCTGAGCACTGGCGCCTCGCGGCTGGGCAGGACGGTGAAATCGGGCCAGATCACGCCGTTGAAGATGTGCTGGCGCAGGGCGGCCAGCGTCTCGGGCAGGCCGTGGACCCGGATGGGCGGACGGCCTGTTGCGGCGCGCAGGCGCAGCACCGCGTCAGCCAGCAACGGGATGCCAAGCACATGATCCAGATGGGAATGGCTGAGCAGGATGTGATCGACGGCGGCCAGGGCATCCAGCGGCAGGTCACCCACGCCGGTACCGGCGTCGATGAGGACATCGTCGTCCAGCAGGAAGGCAGTGGTCTTGTAGCCGGCGGCAATGGCGCCGGAGCAGCCCAGGACGCGGATGTTCATGCGGTGCGTGGCTCGGAATGGGTGGCTCGCGTCAGGCGAGGCCGAGCCAAGAATGTACGCACCCGCCCCGCGGGTCGGACGGTCGGATTACCGAGTTGGGGGTGTCGCTATCGTGAGGAAGTCACAGCAGCCGCAAAGCTTGCGGCCGGCCGGGACCTCGGGCGATCAACCCTGGATGAACTGCATCTGCGTGCCCGCCAGCTCGATCAGGTCGCCGGTGCGCAATGCAATCGATTCGCCCGTCAGCGGGATGCCGTTGACGCTGGGACGCTGGCCGCCTTCGACATGGGCAAAGACATAGCCGGTGGGGCGCTTGGTGATGGAGGCGACCTGCACGCCGGGCTTGCCAAGCGTGGTGACGACCTTGGTCAGCGCGACCTCGCGGCCCGCGGCGGCGCCGGTCAGCACCTTGATGGAGGCCGGGCCGATGACGGCCGCGCCCAGCGAGCCGAAGTTGGAACCCAGGCCCAGGTTCGGCGGCGCGCCAGACCCGGGCTTGAGGATCATGGTCTTTTCGTAGTCGCCGCCATCGTTGAGCAGGAACTTGATCTTGTACTTGCCGATCTCGACGGTGTCGTTGTCGGCCAGCAGCTGCTTCTTGATCGCCTTGCCGTTGATGTAGGTGCCGTTGGTGGAATTGAGGTCTTCAATGAAGACGTCGGCGCCGACCATCTGCAGCACGGCGTGTTCGCCGCTGACCGCGAGATTGTCGATGACGATGTCGTTGTAGGGACGTCGACCGAGGGTGGTCTTGTCCTTGGTGATCTGCACCTCCTTGATCACGACGCCGTCGAGCGAAACCACCAGTTTGCCCATTTATGACCTCAAGTTCTGTTGTACGTGCCCTGACTTTGCATGGGGTCGCAAGTCAGTTGCCGCCGCGTCGACCGAAGGGCCACCAGCCCCGTCCTTCGGTACGTTGGCGTCCTTGTGCGCGGGCCAGGATGAGCGCGATGTTATCGCGACCGCCGCTGTCATTGGCTGCGTTGATCAGTGCGCGGGCTGCCTCGGGCAATGCCGGATTGCCGTTGAGCAGGTTCGCGAGGCTGTCGTCGTCGAGCATGTCGGACAGGCCGTCGGAGCACAACAGGTAGGTATCGCCCGGCTGAACCTCGTGCAGATGCAACTCCATCAGCACCGTGTCCTCGACGCCGACAGCCCGCGTGACGAGGTTCTTGTTGCTGGAGAACGCGGCTTCTTCGACGGTCAACAGCCCGGCGTCGATCTGCTCCTGCAGCAGCGAATGGTCGCGCGTGATCTGCGTCAGGCGACCGGCGCGCAGCCGGTAGGCGCGCGAGTCGCCCACGTGGCCCAGCAGCAGACCTTCGGGGCGAAAGACGCCCAGCACGAGCGTTGTGCCCATGCCGGCATAGCGCGGGTTGGTGTTGGCGGCGTTGAAGATGGCGCGGTTGGCGTTGTCCACGCAGATGTCCATGGCGCGCTTGACCTCGCCGGCCCGGGCCTCGCGGCCGGCGTCCTTGAGCCAGCGGCCGAGTTCGGAGCTGACGAAGCTGGTCAACATCTGGCTGGCCACCTCGCCGGCGTTGTAGCCGCCCATGCCGTCGGCCAGCACGGCCAGGCCGGCGGCCTCGTCGAGGGCGACCGAATCCTCGTTGTTGTCGCGCGCACGTCCCACGTCGGTGGCGCTGAAGAACTCCAGGGTCATGAGGCTTGCGGTGGCTCGTGGGGCTCGGCAGAGGAGCGAGGATTCTGCCCTGCTTCCTCGGGCGCCAAGCGCAGTGTTTGTGCGAAGGCAGCATCCTGGGGGGAGGCCGCTGCGGCCGTTTCGGGCGCGGCGGGCTCGGCCTGCAGGCCGAGCACGAGCACGGCATCGAGATCACGAGCCATCTGCTCGCCGTCGGCGTAGCGCAGCTCCGGGCGCTTCTCCAGCGCCAGGGCCAGCACCAGCGCGAGGGCTTCGGGCAGACTGGGCCGATGGATGCGGACATCGGGCGCTGGCTCGGTCGCAATTTGTTGCATCAGCCGCGCCATGGATTCGCTCTGGTGGGGCAGTGCGCCACTGAGCAATTGGTAGAGCAGCACGCCCAGGGAATAGAGGTCGCTGCGGCCGTCCACCGTCAGGCCGGCAAGTTGCTCCGGAGACATGAAGGACGGCGTGCCCAGCACGAGGCCGGTGCGGGTGCGGCTGCCGTCGCCCACGCGGGCAATGCCGAAGTCCATCAGCTTCAGGCTGCCGTTGATGCGGTCCAGCATCACATTGGCGGGCTTGATGTCGCGGTGCACCACGCCTTGGCTGTGGGCATAGGCCAGGGCCCGCGCCAGCCGCGCGCCGATCTGCACGACTTCGCGGGCGGGCAGCAGCTGGCCGGCCTTGGTGAAGCTGCTCAGGTCGCGGCCGAGCACATATTCGAGGGCGATCCAGGCGTCAGCGCCGTCCTGGCCGGCGTCGACGACCTGCAGGATGTCCGGGTGCTCGAGCTGGCCGGCCGCCCGCGCCTCGCGCATGAAGCGCTCGCGCACATCCGCCAAGTCTTCGGCCGAGAATTCGCGGCTGAGTGCGAGTCGCTTGATGGCGACCTGGCGACCCGTGGAGCGTTGCGTGGCCTTGTAGACCACGGCCATCGCGCCGCGGCCGATCTCGGCGCCGAGTTCGAAATCGCGCAGGTCGGGGGGCGGCTGTGCGGCCTTGATCTGCGACGTGGACGCGCCGGGGGCCTGCGTCTGCTGCACGGTCGGCAGGGCCGACGGATCGCCGTGCGGCGAGTCGGCAGGGACAGACGCCCGGCCGATGAGGCGCTGCCAAAAGCCGCCCGCCTTGCCGGATTTGCCGCCGCTTGCCATGCGGTCGATCTTAGGCGGCCTCGCGCTTGCCGCGGCGGGCCAGTGCCATGCCGATGCCAACGACCAGGAGCGCGCAGCTGATGCTGACCGCGTAATCCAGGCCATGCAGATGGGTTTCGAACCACCCGTGCACGGCGGCGTCGGTCGTCGCCATCTCGCCAGCCACAAAGCCCAGCAGGGCCGCGCCGAGCGTGATGATGACGGGGAAGCGTTCCATCAACTTCAACAGCAGCGTGCTGCCGAAGATGATGAGGGGAATGGACAGGCCCAGGCCGATGATGAGCAGCATCAGCCGGGCGCCCTCGGGCGCGCTGTTGGCGGCCGCCGCGACGGCGATGACATTGTCCAGGCTCATGACAAGGTCCGCGACCAGGATGGTGCGGATGGCCACCCAGACGCTGCTGCTGGCGTGGACCTCGGCGTCGCCGTCATTGTCGGCCAGCAGCTGGATGCCGATCCACAGCAGCAGCACGGCGCCGATCAGCTTCAGCCAGGGCAACTGCAGTAACTGCACCGCGAACAGCGTCAGCACGACGCGCAGCAGGATGGCCGCGCCGCTGCCGAAGATGATGGCGCGCTTTTGCTGGCTGGGCGGCAGGTTGCGCGAGGCGAGCGCGATGACGACGGCGTTGTCGCCGGACAGCAGGATGTTGACCCAGATGATCTTCAGCAGTGCGATGAAGAAGGCGGCGTTCAGCAGGTCCATATCGTTGCGGGTGGCAGGCAAAAAAAAACCGCCGGTCGAACCCGGCGGCTGATGTGGGGTCGAGACCCGATTACAGCAGGGCTTTCAGCAGCTTGGCCATCTCCGACGGGTTGCGCGTGACGGTGAAGCCGCACTCTTCCATGATGGCGAGCTTGGCGTCCGCCGTGTCGGCACCACCGGAGATCAGCGCGCCGGCGTGGCCCATGCGCTTGCCGGGGGGCGCCGTAACGCCGGCGATGAAGCCGACGATGGGCTTCTTCATGTTGGCCTTGCACCAGCGCGCGGCTTCCGCCTCGTCGGGGCCGCCGATCTCGCCGATCATGATGACGGCGTCGGTGTCCGGGTCGTCGTTGAAGGCCTTCATCACGTCGATGTGCTTCAAGCCGTTGATCGGGTCGCCGCCGATGCCCACGGCCGACGACTGGCCCAGGCCGATCTCGGTCAGCTGGGCCACGGCTTCATAGGTCAGCGTGCCCGAGCGCGAGACGACGCCGATGCGGCCTTTGCGGTGGATGTGGCCGGGCATGATGCCGATCTTGATTTCTTCCGGGGTGATCAGGCCGGGGCAGTTGGGGCCGAGCAGCAGCGTGCGCTTGCCGCCGGCGGCTTCCTTGGCCTTCATCTTGTTGCGCACTTCCAGCATGTCCCGGACGGGGATGCCTTCGGTGATGCAGATCGCCAGGTCCAGGTCGGCCTCGACGGCTTCCCAGATGGCGGCCGCAGCGCCGGCGGGCGGCACGTAGATGACCGACACGGTCGCGCCGGTCTGGCTGGCTGCTTCCTTGACGGTCGCGTAGATGGGAATCTCGCTGAACTTTTCGCCGGCCTTCTTGGGATTCACGCCCGCCACGAAGGCGTTCTTGCCATTGGCATAGGCCTGGCAGCCCAGCGTGTGGAACTGGCCGGTCTTGCCGGTGATGCCCTGGGTGATGACCTTGGTGTCTTTGTTGATGTAGATCGACATGTCTTGTTCTCCTGGGCTTTAAGCGACGGCGGCGACGATCTTGGTGGCCGCTTCGGCCATCGTGTCGGCCGCGATGATGGGCAGGCCGGATTCGGCCAGCATCTTCTTGCCCAGTTCTTCGTTGGTGCCCTTCATGCGCACGACCAGCGGCACGGACAGGTTCACGGCCTTGCAGGCGGTGATGACGCCCTCGGCGATGGTGTCGCACTTCATGATGCCGCCGAAGATGTTGACCAGGATGCCCTTCACGCTCTTGTTCTTCAGCATGATCTTGAAGGCCTCGGTGACCTTCTCGGCCGTGGCGCCGCCGCCGACGTCCAGGAAGTTGGCCGGTTCGCCGCCGAACAGTTTGATGGTGTCCATGGTGGCCATGGCCAAGCCGGCGCCGTTGACCAGGCAGCCAATGTTGCCGTCCAGAGAGATGTAGGCCAGGTCGAACTTGCTGGCTTCGACTTCCGCCGGGTCTTCTTCGTCCAGGTCGCGGTAGGCGACGATCTCGGGGTGGCGGAACAGCGCGTTGGCGTCGAAGTTGAACTTCGCGTCCAGGGCCATCAGATTGCCCTTGCTGTCGCGGTTCAGCGGGTTGATTTCCACCAGCGACGCGTCGGTGTCCATGTAGCACTTGTAGAGCTTGGCGAACACGTCGACGGCCTGATCGACCGTGTGGCCTTGCATGCCGATGGCGGCGGCGATCTTCCTGGACTGGTCAGCGGTGATGCCGGTCAGCGGGTCGATGATCTCGGTGATGATCTTTTCGGGCGTGCTGTGGGCCACCTCTTCGATGTCCATGCCGCCTTCGCTGGAGGCGATGAAGGCGACGGCCTGGGTGGCTCGGTCGGTCACCAGGGAGATGTAGAACTCCTTGCCGATGTCGGCACCGTCCTCGATGTAGAGGCGGCGGACCTTCTGGCCCTCGGGGCCGGTCTGGTGGGTCTTGAGCTGCATGCCCAGGATGCCTTCGGCCTTTTCCTTCAGGTCGTCGATGCTCTTGGCAACCTTGACGCCACCGCCCTTGCCACGGCCGCCGGCGTGGATCTGAGCCTTGACCACCCAAACCGGGCCGCCCAGCTTCTGAGCGGCTTCAACGGCCTCCTGCACGGTGAAGGCCGGGATGCCGCGCGGCACCGGCACGCCGAACTGGCGCAGGATTTCTTTGCCCTGGTATTCGTGGATTTTCATGGCTGGGTCTCTCGGGTCGGGGAAGTCAGGATTCGGAAGTGGCCGGCTCGGCAACGGGTTGTTGATGCCAGCGCGGATAGAACTTGGCAACGGTGGCGCCATCGCGTTTGAGCGCGTGGCAGCGGTCGAGTTGGAAGGGCGGGTTGCCGGCAGCGTCGCCTTCACGCGTGTCGATGACCGAGCCGGCCATCGCCTGGATAACGGCGGTCGGCAGGATCTGGCAGAGTTCAGTCAGGTGCGTGCAGCCGCGCGTGCTGCCCAAACGCTCGCCCACCGCCTGCCTGAAGCCCTTCATCAGGTTCAGGCCGACGAGGCGGGCATAGGCATTGCCATGTTGGTCACAAGCATTGGGATAGGGCATCCACCGCGTGTCGGAACTTGCTGCGGTGATGGTCAGCGTCGCGTCCACGGTCAGATGCAGGTGCATTTCGTGGATAGGCTGCCCGGCCTTGCGCGGCACACCCGCCAGCGGCACGTCGTGCGTCTTGGTGTCGGTCAGGCTGGCTTCGACGTCGAACAAGCCGTCATCGCGCGCGAACACCTGCACATCGAGGGCGCGGCGATGCAGCGGGCGGCGCGTGACGGACGGGTGGGCGGCTGGCATGAAACGGGGGAATGGCGAATCACCCCGGCCGATGCCGGGACGGGGTCGGCCCGGTTTTTGCAGCGCTCTGCCAGAGGGGCAAAGGGGCTTGTAACCGGGTGAACCCTCGTTTTTGGGGCAGGCGGCAATGTAGCACGGAGGGTGAAAACTCCCCTGCGCGCTCGGTCAAGCGGCCCTTAGGCCCTCAGCAAGCGGCGCACCACTTCGGGGGCAAAACCGCGCGCTAGCAGGAAACGCGTCTGGCGCGCCCGCTCGGTCACTTCCCGCGATGGTTCCGCGCCGAAACGTTTCAGCCAGACCTCGCGAGCCCGCTCCAGCTCGGTCGCACGCAGCGCCGACTGCTGTTCGGCGCCCAGCCTCAAGCCGTGCTGGGCCAACTCCTGCTGAATGCGCTGGGCGCCGAAACGGCTGGCACGCACGTGCAAGCGAGACTCGACAAAGCGTGTTTCATCAAGGTAACCCTCGGCGGCAAGCGCGTCGAGGAGGGCATCGACTGCTGCCTCGCCGGCTTGCGCCGCGCCTTCGTCGTCGAAGGCCTCGGACGGTTCGCCTTCTTCCGAAGCAGGCGCCGTGGCCGATCGCGCGCGCTCCTGCCGTTGCCGCTCGATGCGTAACAGCTTGCGCCTGAGTTCGGTGCGGCTGTGCTCGCGCTGGGCCAACAGGCCAATGGCGCGGGACTTCAGCGACAGCGGCGCCCGGGTCGCCATGCGAGAGCCCCGAGGGCTTATTCGCCAGCTGCCGCCTCGGTCAGCGGCGCGACCCCCAGGGATTCGCGGATCTTGTTCTCGATCTCGCGTGCCACATCGGGGTTCTCGCGCAAAAACTCGCGGGCGTTGTCCTTGCCCTGGCCGATCTTCTCGCCTTGGTAGGCGTACCAGGAGCCGGACTTCTCGACGACCTTGGCAACCACACCCATGTCGACGATCTCGCCCTCGCGGCTGATGCCTTCGCCGTAGAGGATGTCGAACTCGGCGGTCTTGAACGGCGGGCTGACCTTGTTCTTGACGACCTTGACCTTGGTCTCGGAGCCGATGACCTCCTCGCCCTTCTTGATCGAGCCGATGCGGCGGATGTCCAGGCGCACGGAGGCGTAGAACTTCAGCGCATTGCCGCCGGTGGTCGTTTCGGGCGAGCCGAACATGACGCCGATCTTCATGCGGATCTGGTTGATGAAGATGACCATGCAGTTGGTCTTCTTGATCGTGGCGGTCAGCTTGCGCAGCGCCTGGCTCATCAGGCGGGCCTGCAGGCCGGGCAGGCTGTCACCCATCTCGCCTTCGAGTTCGGCCTTGGGGGTGAGTGCTGCGACTGAGTCGATGACGATCAGGTCCACCGAGCCTGAGCGCACCAGCGCGTCGACGATCTCGAGGGCCTGCTCGCCGGTGTCGGGCTGGCTGATCAGCAGTTCCTGCAGGTTGACGCCGAGCTTCTGGGCATACTGGATGTCCAGCGCGTGCTCGGCGTCGATGAAGGCGCAGGTGCCGGCGAGCTTTTGCATCTCGGCGATGACCTGCAGCGTCAGCGTCGTCTTGCCGGAGGACTCGGGGCCGTAGATCTCGACGACACGGCCACGCGGCAGGCCGCCGACGCCCAGGGCGATGTCCAGGCCCAGGGAGCCGGTGGAGACGACCTGGATGTCTTCGATGACCTCGCCTTCACCGAGCCGCATGATGGAACCCTTGCCGAACTGCTTTTCGATCTGGGCGAGGGCGGCCTGCAGGGCCTTGGCTTTTTCGGTGTTCAGGGCTTTGACGGGGGCGTCCATGCGAATCTCCGTAGGGAATGGGCTGAATTATGGGGCAAGCTGTGGGTTTGTACAGTGGTTTGTCCCCCGATCCGCGGCAGCGAGCGGCTCAGGATTGTGGACATCTTCGCCGCCAGGTGGCTCATGACGTGAGCCAGCCTTGCGCTGCCGCAAGCCGCCGACGTCGCGGTCGCACATAACATCGGCGCAGGAGACAAGAAAATGCGCATCCTGATTGCGGAAGACGACCAAGTGCTGGCCGATGGCTTGCTGCGGGCCTTGCGCGCCTCTGGCTATGCCGTCGACCGGGTCAGTTCTGGCACCGAGGCCGACTCGGCGTTGGCGACGCATGAGTTCGACCTCGTCATCCTCGACCTTGGTCTGCCGCGCCTGCACGGCCTCGAGGTGCTGCGCAAGCTGCGGGCGCGCGGCTCGACGATGCCGGTGCTGATCCTGACCGCGGCGGACAGCGTCGAGCAGCGCGTCAAGGGGCTGGACCTGGGCGCCGATGACTACATGGCCAAGCCCTTCTCATTGCAGGAGCTTGAGGCGCGTGTGCGGGCGCTGACGCGCCGCGGCCTGGGCACGGCGAGCAGCCTCATCAAGCATGGACCGCTGACGTTTGATGCCACCGGCCGTGTGGCCTACATCAACGAGCAGATGCTGGAGTTGTCGGCGCGCGAGCTGTCGCTGCTGGAAGTGCTGCTGCAACGCGCCGGGCGGCTGGTCAGCAAGGACCAGCTCGTCGAGCGGCTGTGCGAGTGGGGTGAAGAAGTCAGCAACAACGCCATCGAGGTCTACATCCACCGCTTGCGCAAGAAGATCGAGCAGGGCCCGATCCGCATCGCCACCGTGCGCGGCCTCGGCTATTGCCTCGAGAAAATCAACTCTTAAATGCCCAAGGACGGCGCCAGCCCGCAACAGGGCTCGCTGGTTCGAGCGGGCGCCCCTGCTCCGCAGGGCTCGCTGTTCGGCGAGATCCTCGATTGGATGCTCGCCCCGCTGCTGCTGATCTGGCCGATCAGCGTGGCCCTGACCTGGCTGGTGGCCCAGGGCATCGCCAGCCGCCCCTACGACCGCGAGCTGGGCGAGATGGCACGCAGCCTGGGCCTGCAGGTCGCCGCGGAGTCGGCTCCCGCCAAGAGCAAGGACCGCTATGCCCTCGCGCCCGAGGCCGCGGCGCTGCTGCGCGCGGACGCGTCGGACACAGTCTTCTACCAGGTGCTGGGCCTGCGCGGCGAGCTGCTGAGCGGTGACGCGACCCTGCCGGTGCCGAGCGAGGACGCGCCCGTCGTGCCGTGGGAGCTGCACTTCCGCGACGACGAGGTCGGCACGGACGCGGTTCGCGTGGCCTATCTGTGGATTTCGCCCGAGGGCCAGGCCGGCTCGACGAAGACGATGCTGGTGCAGGTGGCCGAGACCCTGGGCAAGCGCGCGCGACTGACCAACGAGATCATCAAGGGCGTCATCCTGCCGCAGTTCGTCATCCTGCCGCTGGCCGTCCTGCTCGTCTGGCTGGCGCTTGCGCGCGGCATCTCGCCGCTCAACGAGCTGCAGCGCCGCATCCGTTCGCGCGAGGCCTCCGACCTGTCGCCCATCGACGAGCAGCGCGTGCCGGACGAGGTCGCACCGCTGGTGCAGGCCATCAATGACCTGCTGGCGCGGCTGGACTCGTCGATGAGCCGGCAGAAGCATTTCCTGGCCGACGCCGCCCATCAGCTGAAGACGCCGCTGGCCGGGCTGCGCACCCAGGCCGAGCTGATCCAGCGCGAGATCGACGCGGGCCGCGCCTCGCCGGAGGAGTTGAAGCGCTCGCTCGCCCAGATCGCCCGCGCCAGCGAGCGCGCCGCCCACATGGTCAATCAGCTGCTGGCCATGGCGCGTGCCGAGGACGCCGAGCAGGCCATGAAGCGCGAGCCGGTCGACCTGGCCTCGATCGCCATAGACACGGTGCGCGACTTCGTGCCGCGGGCGCTGGAGCGGCGCATCGACCTCGGCTACGACGGGGTCGTGCCGGATGACAGCCGGCTGCGCGTGAACGGCCAGGCGGTGCTGCTGGGCGAGCTGATCCGCAACCTGGTCGACAACGCGCTGCTGTACACGCCGGCAGGCGGGCTGGTCACGGTGCGCGTCGTCGAGGACCCGTTTGGCCAGGTCGTCGTGCTGCAGGTGGAGGACACGGGGCCGGGCATCGCACCGGCCGAGCGCGAGAAGGTCTTCGAACCCTTCTACCGCTCGCTCGGCAGCGGCGTCGAGGGCTCGGGCCTGGGCCTGGCCATCGTGCGAGAGATCGTGCAGCAGCACGAGGCCGAGCTGACGCTGGACGACACGCGGGTGCGCCGCGCGGCGGGCGGCGAATCGCCCGACGGCCAGGGACCGGGGGCGCGGTTCACGATCCGTTTCCCCGCTCAGGCGCCGGCTATGTCTTCACCAGCTTCTTGACGCGCGCAATCGACAGCAGCAACCCCAGCGACAGTCCCAGCGTCACCATCGCCGTGCCGCCATAGCTGACGAAGGGCAGCGGCACGCCCACCACCGGCAGGATGCCGCTGACCATGCCCATGTTGACGAAGACATAGGTGAAGAAGCTCAGCGTCACCGCACCCGCCATCAGCCGGGTGAAGAGGGTCGGCGCGTCGGACGCGATCATCAGCCCGCGCAGAATCAGCGCCGTGAAGCCGGCCAGCAGCGCCAGCGCGCCCATCAGGCCGAATTCCTCGCCAAAGGCCGCGAAGATGAAGTCGGTGGTGCGCTCAGGGATGAACTCCAGGTGGGTCTGCGTGCCCTGCATGAAGCCCTTGCCCGTCATGCCGCCGGAGCCGATGGCGATCTCGCCCTGGATGATGTGAAAGCCCTTGCCCAGCGGGTCCTTGGACGGGTCCAGCAGCGTGCAGATGCGGTGCTTCTGGTACTCCTTGAGCACCGGCCATTTCAGGTCGGGCTGGCAGATGGCGTCCTCGCTGAGCACCAGCGCCGTCGCCGCAGCGGCGCCCAGCACCAGGGCCGGCACGATGAGCTTCCACGGCAGGCCGGCGAAGAAGATCACGTAAAGGCCCGCGGCCAGCACCAGGATGCCGGTGCCGAGATCCGGCTGCTTGGCGATCAGCAAAAAGGGCACGAGCAGCAATGCGAAGGCGGCGATGAAGTCGGGCCAGCGCAGCAGGCCCTCGCGCTTCTGGAACCACCAGGCCAGCATCAGTGGCGTCGCGAGCTTGAGCAGCTCGGACGGCTGGATCTGCGTGACGCCGATGCTGAGCCAGCGCGTGGCCCCCTTCTTCGTGACACCAAAGAGAGCGGTCGCGATCAGCAGCATCACGCCGATCGTGTACAGCGGGATGGCCAGGGCCATCAGCTTTTGCGGCGGCACCTGGGCGACGATGAACATCAGCCCCAGTGCCAGCACCATGTTGCGGGCATGGTCGGCAAACCGCGTGCCATGGTCATAGCCGGCCGAGTACATGCATAGCAGGCCCCAGCCGCACATCCACAGCACGGCGAGCAGCAGCGGGATGTCGAAGCCGATCAGCCAGGGCCGCAGGCGTTGCCACAGGGGCGGGCGTTCGATGACCGTCATTTCGAGGCTCCCGAGGCCGGTGCGGCCGCCGACGCGGCCTGGCCCGGCAGCAGCGGCACGTCGGCCACGTTGCGCGGCTTGCCGACCGGCGCGAAGGACTGACCCTTCTGTGTCAGCGCGATGTCTTCCTCGCTGGGATAGATGCCGGCCAATAGATAGTCGAACACCCGGCGCGCGATCGGCGCAGCCGACATCGAGCCGAAGCCGGCGTTCTCGACGATGACGGCCAGCGCCACGCGCGGCTGCTCCACCGGCGCGAAGGCGACGTACAGCGAATGGTCGCGCTTGCGCTCGTCAGCCTTGATGCTGCTGTACTTCTCGCCGGCTCTCAGGCCAATGGCCTGCGCCGTGCCGGTCTTGCCGCCGCTCTGATAGGGCGCATTCAGGAACGCCAGGCGAGAGGTTCCTTCCAGCGTCACGCCGTTCATCGCGTTCTGGATGATGGCGACGTCCGACGGCTTGAGCGGCAGGGGCGGCAGCGCGTCGCTGGCGACGCGGCGCTGCTCGTGCTTGACCACATCTTCGATCTCGCGCACCAGCCGCGGCTTGTAGCGCTGGCCGCCGGAGGCGATGGTCGAGTAGGCCGTGGCCATCTGCAGCATGGTGAAGTTGTTGTAGCCCTGGCCGATGCCCAGCGAAATCGTCTCGCCGGGGAACCACTTCTGGTTGGCCGGGCTCTTGGCGAAGTAGCGGCGCTTCCAGTCCTGCGAGGGCAGCACGCCGGTGACCTCGCCCTGCACGTCGATCTCGGTCTTGCGGCCCAGGCCGAAGGGCTCCAGCTGGTCGTGGATCAGGTCCACGCCCATCTCGTTGGCCAGGCTGTAGAAGTAGACGTTGGACGAGGTCACGATGGCCAGGCGCATGTCCTTGGGACCGGCGCGGTCGGTCTCAGGGCTGCCGAAGTTGCGGCCGCCGAAGCTGTAGGTCAGGTTGTCCATGATGACCGTGCGCGGATCGCGCTTGCCGCTGTTCAGCGCGGCCATGGCCATCAGCGGCTTGAAGGTGGAGCCCGGGGGGTAGGTGCCGCGCAGGGCCCGGTTGAGCAGCGGCTTGTCGATGTCCTCGTTGAGGTCGCGCCAGGAGTCGGCGTCGATGCCGTCGACGAAGAGGTTGGGGTCGAAGCTGGGCTTGGAAACAAAGGCCAGCACCTCGCCGTTGCGCGGATCGATGGCCACCAGCGCGCCGCGCCGTTCGCCAAACAACTGCTCCACCAGCGCCTGCAGCTTGATGTCGATGGACAGGTTCAGCGTGTTGCCGGGGGTGGGCGGCTTGTGGGCCAGGCGCCGCACGACACGGCCACCGGCGCTGGTCTCGACCTGCTCGAAGCCCGTCGTGCCATGCAGTTCCTTCTCGTAGGCCTGCTCCAGCCCGAGCTTGCCGATGTACTCGGTGCCGCGGTAGTTGGCGAGGTCTTCCTCCTCCCAGTCGTCCATGGCCTTCTTCTCGGCCTGGTTGATGCGGCCGATGTAGCCGATCAGGTGGGCGCCTACCTCGCCCAGCGGGTAGGAGCGGAACAGCCGCGCCTTGATTTCCACGCCCGGGAAGCGAAAGCGCTGGGCCGTGAAGCGCGCGACCTCTTCGTCCGTCAGCTTGGTACGGATGGGCAGGGAGTCGGTGTGCTTGGTCTCTTCCAGCAGCCGCTTGAAGCGGCGCTTGTCGCGAGCCTGGACCTCGATGACCTGGCCGAGCGCCTCGATGGTGGCGTCCAGGTCGACGACCTTCTCGGGGTTGATCTCCAGCGTGTAGGCCGAGTAGTTGCTCGCCAGCACGACGCCGTTGCGGTCCTTGATGAGGCCGCGGTTGGGAACGATGGGCACGACGGCGATGCGGTTGGACTCGGCGCGTTCGGCAAAGCTGTCGTACTGCACCACCTGCAGCCACAGCAGGCGAGCCACCAGCAGGCCGAAGCAGAACAGCACAAAGGCGCCGGCCGCCAGCACGCGCAGGCGAAAGCGTGACAGCTCCTGGTGGAGGTTCTTGAGGACGACCACGGTTCAGAGTGGCCGGTGAGCGTCGCGGTCGGGCGCCCGACGTTGAGGCGCCAGCAGCAGGAGGCTCGCCACGGGCCACAGTGCCGCCTCGAAGACCGGCGCCAGCAACACGCCCCAGCCCGGCCACATGCCACCGATGATCATCCGCACGATCAGCGCCAGCGCGTGGGCGCCGAAGAACAGCGGCAGCACCTGCACGGCCTGGGCGCCCAGCGGGAACCAGGGCAGGCGGCGGTGCAGCGTGATGGCGCCGAAACTCAGGCCGCTGTAGGCCAGCGCATGCTGCCCGAGCAGGGCGCCGTCGTGCACGTCCATGGCCAGGCCGAAGATGAAGGCCCACAGCACGCCGACGCGCCGGGGCTGGTGCACGCCCCAGAACACGAGCACGACGGCCAGTACGTCAGGCGAGGCCGCCAGCCGGCCGGCCGGCACCATGTCGATCATCATCGCGACGATCAGCGTGAAGCCGATGAACCAGGGGTTGGCCGGCAGAAGCAGCTGGTCGGCAGCGCGCGGCATGATCATGACGCGCTCCCTTCAGGCCGCGCGCCGGGCCGTCCCAAGCAAGGCCTGGCCCCCTCGGGGGGCCGACGCAGCGCGGCGGGGGGCTGACGTCTCAGCATGATCATTGGGAGGCTCCCGAGGCCTTGGCGGCAGCTTTTTCGGCGCGTTCGGCCTTCTTGGCGGCGCGCACGGCGGCCTTGGTGGCCGCGGCGGAGGCGGCTTCATCGGCGGCGGCCGCTTCGGCTTCCTTCTTGGCAGGCAGATGGCGGTCCTGCGGCAGCAGGATGAGGACGTGGCGGGCGCTGTCGGGCTGGGCGATGGGCGCCAGCAGCACCTGGGCGAAGCTGGAATCGCCGCGCCGCTCGACGACGCTGACCTTGGCGACCGGCAGGCCCGGCGGATAGAGGCCGTCCAGGCCCGAGGTCGTCATCAGGTCGCCGACCTTGATGTCCGCGTTCGCGGCCAGGAAACGCAATTCCATGCCCGATCCGTCGGCGCGGCCGGCGGCGGCATTGCGCATCTGCGTGCGGGCGTTCAGCAGGGGGATGGCCGCCTCCTTGTCGGTCAACAGCGTGACCTCGGCCGACAGTGGGTAGACGCGCGTCACCTGCCCCAGCACGCCGGCCTCATTGATGACCGGCGAACCCGCCACCACGCCCAGCGTGGCACCCCGGTCGATGACGACACGGCGTGAAAAGGGGTCGGGCGCTTCGAACAGCACCTCGGCAGGCATCGAGGGCGCATTCAGCGAGGGCTTGAGGCCGAGCAGCTTGCGCAGATGGTCGTTCTCGGCTTCCAGCGCCTGGGCGCGCGACAGGCGCTCGGCCTGTGCGCTGAGCTGCCGCCTGGCCTGGTCCTCGGCTTCCATGGCGCGCTTGGTGCCGCGCAGGTAGTCGCCGGCCGTCTCCCAGGCGTCCACCGGCGTCAGCAGCAGGCGCTGCACCGGGTGCAGCACCAGCGCATAGGCGGCGCGCACCGGCTGCATGAGCTTGAAACGCGCGTCCGCCACCATCAGCAGCAGCGCGAGCGCCGAACACAGCGCGAGCTTGGTCAGCGCCGACGGACCCTGGCGGAAGAACGGCGGTGGCGTGCGGTCTAAGGTGCCGAGAGGCATGGCGCGCCGGGCGGCGTCTCTGGAAGTGGGAGCTTATTCAGACGTGAAGATCGAACCCAGGCGCTCCATGCGCTCCAGGGCCATGCCGCAACCGCGCACGACGCAGGTCAGCGGGTCTTCGGCCACCAGCACCGGCAGGCCGGTTTCCTCGCCCAGCAGGCGGTCCAGGTCGCGCAGCAGCGCGCCGCCACCGGTCAGCATCATGCCGCGCTCAGCGATGTCGGCGCCCAGCTCGGGCGGCGTCTGCTCCAGCGCGTTCTTCACCGCGGAGACGATCTGGTTGAGGGGGTCGGTCAGGGCTTCCAGGATCTCGTTGGACGAGATCGTGAAGCTGCGCGGCACGCCTTCGGAGAGGTTGCGGCCCTTGACCTCCATCTCCTTGACCTCGGAGCCCGGGAAGGCGCTGCCGATGTTCTTCTTGATGGCTTCGGCCGTGGGCTCGCCGATCAACATGCCGTAGTTGCGGCGGATGTAGTTGATGATGGCCTCGTCGAACTTGTCGCCGCCGACGCGCACCGAGCCCTTGTAGACCATGCCGCCCAGCGAAATGACACCGACTTCCGTGGTGCCGCCGCCGATGTCGACGACCATGGAGCCCGACGCCTCGGCCACCGGCAGGCCGGCACCGATCGCGGCGGCCATGGGTTCCTCGATCAGGTAGACCTCGCTGGCACCGGCACCCAGCGCGCTCTCGCGGATCGCACGGCGCTCGACCTGGGTCGAACCACAGGGCACGCAGATGATGATCCTCGGACTCGGCTTGAACGTCTTCGAGTCGTGGACCATCTTGATGAACTGCTTGAGCATCTGCTCGGTGACGGTGAAGTCGGCGATGACGCCGTCCTTCATCGGCCGGATGGCCTCGATGTTGCCGGGCACCTTGCCGAGCATGGCCTTGGCCTCGCGGCCGACGGCCTGGATGGTCTTCTTGCCGTTGGGGCCGCCCTCGTGGCGGATCGACACCACGGAGGGTTCGTCGAGGACGATGCCCTTGCCACGCACGTAGATCAGGGTGTTGGCGGTGCCGAGGTCGATGGCGAGGTCGGTCGAGAAATAGCGACGCAGGGAGGCGAACATGGTGGGCGCAAAGAGCCTCGCCTGCGGGGCGTGGCTGGGGAAAACGGGGGTCTGGAAAGCCAAGAGGCCGCCCGGCCGGCGACAAAATTCGTCGCAGAAAGGGCAGCCCCGAAGGCCATGAAGATGGGCGGCGATAATAACCGAACCCCTTCGTTTTGAGCCCGCCGCCACTGGGTTTTCGGCTCAATCCTTACACCTGAAAACGCACCCATGAGCCTCACCCACGAAGACGTGAGCCGCATCGCCCATCTGGCCCGGCTCGAACTGCAGCCGGCCGAGTCCGAGGCCCTGCTGGGCAATCTGAACGACTTCTTCAAGATCGTGGACCAGATGAGTGCCGTGGACACCGCCGGCGTCGAGCCGCTGTACACGCCGCTGTCGGCCATCCGGCAGGTGCAATTGCGCCTGCGCGACGACGTCGTTACCGAAAGCAATCAGCGCGAACTGAACCAGCGCAGCGCCCCGGCCGTCGAGGACGGCCTCTTCCTCGTTCCCAAGGTCATCGAATGAAGCCCGTTCACGACATGGGCGTGGCCGAGCTGGCCAGCGCCCTGAAAAGCCGTGCCCTGTCCAGCCGCGAGGTGACGCAAGGCTTGCTGGAGCGCGTTGCCGCCCACGCCAGCCTGGGCGCCTTCCTGCACATTGACGCCGATGGTGCGCTGGCCCGTGCGGCTGCCGCTGACGCGGTGCTGGCGTCCGGCAATGCTGCTGCGCTGACCGGCGTGCCGATTGCGCACAAGGACATCTACGTCACGGCCGACATGCCAACAACTGCGGGCTCCAGGATTCTGGCCGGCTACCGCAGCCCCTTCGACGCCACTGTCGTCGCGCGGCTGAACGCCGCCGGCGCAGTGAGTCTGGGCAAGCTGAACTGCGACGAATTTGCGATGGGGTCCGCCAACGAGAACAGCGCCTATGGCCCTGCGCACAACCCCTGGGACGTCAGCCGCGTGCCGGGCGGCTCGTCCGGCGGCTCCGCCGTCGCCGTGGCCGCACGCCTGGTGCCCGGCACGACCGGCACCGACACCGGTGGCTCCATCCGCCAGCCGGCCAGCTTCACCGGCATTACCGGCATCAAGCCGACCTATGGCGTGTGCTCTCGCTACGGAATGATTGCCTTCGCCTCCAGCCTGGACCAAGCCGGCCCCATGGCCCGTTCGGCCGAGGACTGCGCGCTGTTGTTGTCCGCAATGAGCGGCTTCGACGAGCGCGACGCGACCAGCGTGCAGCAAGGTCCCCAGGACTTCCATGCGCAGATGCTGGCGGGCCGGGAGGGTGCCAGCCCGACCAAGCCGCTGGTGGGCCTGCGTGTCGGCCTGCCCAAGGAGTTTTTCCCGGCCGGCCTGTCTGCCGACGTCAATGCCGCCGTGCGCGCCGGTTTGGCTGAACTGGAGAAGCTCGGGGCCACGCTGGTGGAAGTGAGCCTGCCGCGTACCGAACTGGCCATTCCCGTCTACTACATCATCGCGCCGGCCGAGGCGAGCTCCAATTTGAGTCGCTTCGATGGCGTCAAGTTTGGTCATCGCGCTGCCAAGTACGACGATCTCCTCGATATGTACAAGAAGACGCGCGCTGAAGGCTTCGGCCCCGAGGTCAAGCGCCGGATCATGATAGGCAGCTATGTGCTCTCACACGGCTACTACGACGCCTACTATCTGCAGGCGCAAAAGCTGCGCCGCATGATTGCGGACGACTTCCAGCAGTGCTTTGCGCAGTGCGACCTGATTGCCGGCCCGGTGGCGCCGACCGTCGCCTGGAAGCATGGCGAGGGCAAGGACGACCCGACCCGGGCGTATCTCGCCGACATCTTCACGCTGCCCGGCTCGCTGGCCGGCCTGCCCGGCATGAGTGTGCCGGTAGGCACGGGCGAAGGCGGCATGCCGGTCGGCCTGCAGCTTATCGGCAACTACTTCAAGGAAGGGCAGCTGCTGCACACCGCGCACGCCCTCCAGCAGGCGACCGACTGGCATCTTGCCGCGCCCGCAGGAATCTAATATGTCCACTTCCAAGCTCATCCGTGGTTATGAGGTCGTCATTGGCCTCGAAAACCACGTCCAGCTCTCAACGCAGAGCAAGATCTTCAGCGGCAGCTCGACCGCTTTCGGTGCGGCGCCCAACACGCAGGCGTCGCCGGTGGACCTGGCGCTGCCCGGCACACTGCCGGTGCTGAACCGCGCGGCCGTCGAGCGCGCCATCCGCTTCGGCCTGGCGGTCGGCGCCAAGGTCGCGCCGTTGTCCATCTTTGCCCGCAAGAACTACTTCTACCCCGACCTGCCCAAGGGCTACCAGATCAGCCAGTTCGAGATCCCGGTGGTGCAGGGCGGCGCGGTCGAGTTCTTCGTCGGTGACGTCAAGCACAAGGTCAACCTGACTCGTGCCCACCTGGAAGAAGACGCGGGCAAGAGCCTGCACGAGGACTATCACGGCCAGTCGGGCATCGACCTGAACCGCGCCGGCACGCCGTTGCTGGAGATCGTCTCCGAGCCCGACATGCGTTCGGCCGCGGAGGCGGTCGAATACGCCAAGACGCTGCATGCGCTGGTGATGTGGCTGGGCATCTGCGACGGCAACATGCAGGAAGGCTCGTTCCGCTGCGACGTCAACGTGTCGGTGCGCAAGCCAGGCAATCCTTACGGCACCCGCCGCGAGATCAAGAACCTGAACAGCTTCCGCTTCCTCGTCGACGCGGTGAACTACGAGGTCAACTGGCAGATCGACGAGATCGAGGATGGCCGCAAGATCCAGCAGGCGACGATCCTTTACAACCCGGACACGGGTGAGACCCGTGCGATGCGCAGCAAGGAAGACTCGGCCGACTACCGCTACTTCCCCGACCCCGACCTGCCGCCGCTGGTCATCGCGCCGGAGTGGGTGGAGCGCGTGAAGGGCGAGATGCCCGAGCTGCCGGGCGTGATGGCGGCCCGCTTCGAGAGCGTCGACGGCCTGCCGGCCTATGACGCGACGATGATGACGCAGAGCCTGGCGACGGCGCGCTACTACGAGGCCGCGAAGGCCGCGGGTGCGACGCCCAAGCTGGCAGCCAACTGGATCATGGGCGAGGTGTCGCGCCGGCTGAATGCCGAAGGGCGCGAGATCGACGCCGCGCCGGTGGGCCCCGAACTGCTCGCGAAGCTCATCGGCCGAATCACCGATGGCACGATCGCCAACAACTCTGCCAAGAAGGTTTTTGAAGCCTTGTGGAGCGGCGAAGGTACGGATGTTGACGCGGTAATCGACGCCAAGGACCTCAGGCCGTCGAATGACACCGGCGCCATCGAAGCCATCCTCGACGAGGTGCTCGCGGCCAACCAGAAGTCGGTGGACGAGTACCGCGCCGGCAAGGACAAGGCTTTCAACGCGCTGGTCGGCCAGGCGATGAAGGCGACCAAGGGCAAGGCCAACCCCGCCCTGGTCAATGAACTGCTGAAGAAGAAGCTCGGCTAGGTCAGGGTTTGCCTGAGGCTGAACTCAGCGCTTGGGCGTCGTCGCCGGTGCCGTCGGCTGCAGTTCGCCCAGCGGCGGCAGCGAGCCCGGCGTGGCGCCGGCCCAGAGCTTCTTCAGCCGGGCGAGCTCGGCGTCGAAGGTCTTGTTGATGCGCACGAGTTCGGCCTTCTGGTTCTCGATGAGAACCTGCTGAGCCTCGATGCTCGCGTCATTGGCGTCCAGCATCTGCTTGAGCTTGGCCGGCAGCGGGCGGCCCTTGTAGAACTCGGCCTCGTCGAGCAGGGGCTTGCGTTCGATGCCCAGGTCCTTAATGCGGCGCTCGGACATGCGCATGGCCTTGTTGGAGTCGTCCAGCGCGGCGTTGCGGGCGCGCTGGTGGGCGGCCTCGGTGGGATAGCGCAGCATCAGCGTGCGGTCGCGGCGGATGGCGTCCAACTGGGCAATGCGTTCCGCCGCGGCGCGGCGGTCCGCGGCCTCCTTGGCGGCGCGCTCCTCGGGGCTGAGGAAGGGCGGCAGCGTCGTGCGCTGCGAGCCGTCGGGGTTGAGCACGCGCTGTTCGCGCGTCGTGCACTCCGGGATGGGGCGGTCGCCCGTCAGCTTGCGGCCATCGGCCGTCGTGCAGGTGTAGATGCCCTTGGCGGGCGTGACGTCCTGCGCCAGCGCGGTGCTGGCGACGAACAATCCGGCAACGACGGGCAGAACGCGCATCAGACCCCGTAACGCTCTCGGTAGGCCAGCACGGCCGGGCGATGGGCGGCCAGCTCCGGCGCGCCTTCGAGAAAGGCCAACAGGTCGGCAAGACCCGCCACGGCGACGACCGGCAGGCCGTAGCGCTGTTGTACCTGCTGCACGGCCGATTGCGGGCTGTCGACGCCGCCTTCGGCTGCCTTCTCCTGACGGTCCAGCGCAATGCTCACGCCACAGGGTGTGGCACCGGCGGCCTCGATCATCTGGATGGATTCACGCACCGAGGTGCCGGCAGAAATGACGTCGTCGATGATCAGCACGCGGCCCTGGACGGGCGCGCCGACGAGCGTGCCGCCCTCGCCATGGTCCTTGGCTTCCTTGCGGTTGTAGGCGAACGGCACGTTGTGGCCGCGGCGCGCCAGCTCTATGGATACGGCGGCCGCCAGCGTGATGCCTTTGTAGGCCGGGCCGAAGATCATGTCGAACCGCAGGCCCGAGGCCATCAGCCGCTCGGCGTAGAAGCCGGCCAGTCGCCCCAGCTTGGCGCCGTCGTCGAACAAGCCGGCGTTGAAGAAATAGGGGCTGAGACGGCCGGCCTTGGTCTTGAACTCGCCAAAGCGCAGCACGCCAGCCTCGACTGCAAAGGCGACAAAGGACTGGGCGAGAGGATCGTCGACGGACGGGGTGGGCGCGGCTGACATGTGACAAAGATTCTAGGGGTCAAAAAAACAGGCCCGACCCCTAGAAGGGGCCGGGCCGTCGATGGTTTTCACCAAGTCGCGGGCGGGGCCCGCATGACGTCTTACGGGGTCAGAAAGAAGCCTTGAACTGAACGCCGTAACTGCGCGGCTCGTTGACGATGCCGGTCAGGTTGTCGAAGTCGATGGCGGCGACGACCTGGCGGTGGTTGGTGATGTTGCGCGAGTAGGCCGCAACTTCATACTTGCCGTTGCTCCAGCCGTAGCCCACGCGCAGGCCGCCTTCGAGGGCCGACTTGGCCTTGTACTCGACGGCCTCGTACAGGAACATGTTGTATTTGTCCTTGTAGGCCCAGTCGGTCAGCACGGTCAGCTCGCCGGCGCCGATCTCGGTGCTGTACTTGAGCGTCCAGTTCCAGGTGACCTTGGGTGCACGTGGCAGCGGGTTGCCATTGATGCTGACCGTGCCAGCCAGCGGGCCGGCCGGGTCGAGCACCGTGCAACCGGTGTTGGCTTCCAGGAACTGGAAGTTGGCATTGCCGCAGGGCTGCACGAAGAGGTTGGCGTCCTTGATCTTGGTGTCGTTGTACGAGAAGCCCAGCGTCGTGCGCCAGTCGCGCGCGATGATGGCCTGGGCGTCCAGCTCGAAGCCCTGGCCCTCGGCCTTGGCGGCGTTGACGAGGCGGTTCTGGTTGGTGGAGCCCGAGCCGGCCGTCAGCTGCATGTCCTTGACGCGGTACTTGAACACCGTGCCGCTGATGCGGGCGGTGTTGTCCAGCAGGTCGGCCTTGAAGCCTGCCTCGACGGACAGCACCTTCTCGGAGTTCGCCACCGAGATCGAGTCGCCAAAGAGCACGCGGCCCTGGATGGACGGTGCGCGGTAGCCGGTGGCGACGCGCGCGAACACGCTGGTGGACTTGTCGAGGTTGTAGTTGGCGCCGAAGTCCCAGCTCCAGTTCGTGGACTTGGGGTGGGTGTAGAACGGGCCGATGATGTCGACGTTGTTGGCCTTGCCCGGCGTCCAGGTGCGCACGGCGTCAAAGTCCTTCTTGTCGTCGGTGTAGCGCAGGCCGGCGGTGAGCTTGAAATCCGGCGTGACGGCGTACTTCACATTGCCGAAGGCCGCCCAGGACTTGGCTTCCTGGTGCTGCACGGCATAGCCGTTTTGCGGGTCACCCGCGGCGAAGCTGTCGAAGTTGAAGCTGTCGACCTGCAGCTTCTCGTTGAAGTAGTACAGGCCGGCGATCCACTGGAACGGCGCGCTGGTGTTGGACTGCAGGCGGAATTCCTGGGTCGTCTGGCGCAGGTAGGGGATGCCGTCGGCCGTCTGCGCGTCGAAGGGGATGACGGACGGATAGGGCGTGGCCGAGCCGGAGGGGTAGTACTTCGGGCCGTCCGGGATGCCGCAGAAGCGGCAGCCGAAACCGCCGTCCACGTCGCCGCGGCTGTAGAACTTGGCGCGGTCGTGCGCGGTGATGGAGTAGAGCGACACGCCGTCGAAATCCCAGCGCAGGCGGGCGCTGACCTCGCTGGACTTCAGCGTCTGCGAGTTGTAGCCGTCGCTGGGGTAGGAGCTGTCGTCGTAGCCGTCGACGAGGTCATTGGTGCCGCGCTTCATGATGTTGGCGCGGAAAGTCGTTGCCGTGCCCTTGAAGTCGCGGGCCTGGACCTTGAAAAGACCCTCGAAGTTGCCGCTCTTGTAGAGGGCCTGCAGACGCAGCGCCTTGTCGTTGTAGCCTTCAAGGTCGGACGTCGCGCTGGTCACCGGGTTGTGGACGCGGTCACTCTGGCGCTGGGCCAGGCCAGCCACGCGCAGCTGCAGGTCTTCGTTCACCGGCACGTTGACGGCCGTCTCGAGGTTGACGGCGCTCCAGCGGCCGAAGCCGATGTTGGCGTAACCTTCCAGGCGCTTGGTGGGCCTGGCCGAATCGAATTTCATGACGCCGGCCGGCGAGTTGCGGCCGAACAGCGTGCCCTGCGGGCCGCGCAGCAGTTCCACCTGTGCCATGTCGAAGACCGGGAAGCCCTTGAGCGCGATGCTTTCCTGCACGACATCGTCATAGACCAAGCCCACGGGCTGGGACGCGTTCATGTCGAAGTCGGTATTGCCCAGGCCGCGCACGTAAAAGCGCGGGAAGGTGCGGCCGTAGTCGGACTCGATGTTCAGGCTCGGCACCTTGCCAGACAAGGCGCGGACGTCCTGGCCGCTGGCGTTGTAGGTGTCCAGATCCTCGGACTTGATCGCCGAGATCGACAGCGGCACTTCCTTCAGGTTCTCGGCCCGGCGGCTGCCGGTGACGATGACGGCTTCGAGCTGGCTCACGTCCTTCTTGGCTTCGGCTGCCGGCGTGGCTTGCGCCAGGGCCACCATCGGGAAGGCCGTGCTCAGCGCCAGCGCGAGCAGGGTCGGTGAAAGGCTGTGTTTGGGCATGAGAAATCCTCGGGTTGACGGGTTCGCGGGGCAAGCGGGTAAAGAAATGGGCGCTCGCGGCGCCTCTGATTCCTACTGGATCGTAAAGATCACATGACGGTTCCGTGATGAAAGCGTGCCGCTGTGTTGTGCATTTGCTGCACTGCGATACTTCTCCAGGTCAAACCCTCTCCCTAATCCGATGCGCTTCATCACCGCCAACCTCAACGGCGTGCGTTCCGCCGCCAGCAAGGGCTTCTTCGACTGGCTCGACAAGCAGCAGGCCGATGCCGTCGGCGTGCAGGAGCTCAAGGCGCAGGCGGATGTCGTGGAAGCCAAGTTCCGCAGCTGCGACCTGCTCAATGGCCATTTCCATTACGCCGAGAAAAAGGGCTACTCGGGCGTGGGCCTGTACACCAAGGAAGAGCCCAGCGACCTGATCACGGGCTTGGCGATGCCCGAGTTCGACTGCGAGGGCCGCTGGGTCGAGAAGCGTTTCGACAAGCCCGGCCGCAAGCTCAGCCTCATCAGCGTCTACTTCCCCAGCGGCACCAGCGGCGAGGAGCGCCAGGCGGTCAAGTACCGCTTTCTGGCGGCGCTCTACCCGCATCTGCAGGCGTTGAAGGCCGAGCGCGAGTTCATTCTCGTGGCCGACGTCAATATCGCGCACAAGGAGATCGACCTGAAGAATTGGCGTGGCAACCAGAAGAACAGCGGCTTCCTGCCCGAGGAGCGCGCCTGGTTGACGCGGCTCTTCGACGAAGGCGGCGTGGTCGACGTCTTTCGCACCCTCAACGACAAGGCCGAGCAATACACCTGGTGGAGCGCCCGCGGCGCCGCGCGCGCCAACAACGTCGGGTGGCGGCTGGACTACCACCTCGCCACGCCCGGCCTCGCGGCACTGGCCCGGCGGGAGGCCATCTACACGGGGCAAATGTTCAGCGACCACGCGCCGCTGACGGTGGATTACGACTTTGTGCTGTAGTCCGCCCTGTCGTATACGGCAGCCGCACAGGCGGTTTGACTCATAGGGTTTTCGCGGAATTCCAGCTGTATCGCGGTCTATGCTGCGGCCAAGCGTGATTCCAGAGAGATTTACATGATGAGCCGGCTCGTGAAACAGCTCTTTGCTGCGCTACTGTTTTTGTCTCTCGCGGCATGCGGCGGCGGAGGTAGTGACGAGGTCGGCGGCGGCA
The DNA here is from genome assembly GCF_001425705.1 of Pelomonas sp. Root1217. Classification (GTDB taxonomy): domain Bacteria; phylum Pseudomonadota; class Gammaproteobacteria; order Burkholderiales; family Burkholderiaceae_C; genus Pelomonas. The sequence continues at coordinate 475,372 of NZ_LMDC01000012.1, forward strand.
GCGGCCCCACGCATACGCCCCCCACGGCCACGATCGCCAACGTCCAGCCGGCGCTGGCCGGCGCCACCATCACGCTCGACGGTAGCGGCAGCACAGCAGCGGCTGGCCTGACCCTCAGCTACAACTGGGTGCTGACCAGCAAGCCCACAGGCAGCGTGGCGAGCCTGCAGAACGCCAGCTCGGCCAAGCCCAGCCTCAGCACTGACCTCCCCGGCGACTACCTGCTCACGCTCACCGTCAACGATGGACAACTGAGCAGCACCCCCAGCACGCGGACCGTCACAGTGCTGCAGGCCTTCTCCATCCAGACCTCGCCCGAGGAACCTCTATCCGGAACGGTCACGTTCTCACTGTCCGGATACACGCCTGGCATTCAGATGGCCTGGTACCTTGATCAGGCCCTGATCGCTTCGGGGGCCTCCGTGTCCTGGGACTCGACGAAGGTGGCCAATGGATCGCATGTGGTCACCGCGTGGCTGGAGGTGGAAGGCAAGATCTCTGAGATCCGCCGCACGGTCGAGGTTGCCAACTCCCCGATTTCTCTCAGCGCTTCCACCACAGGCTCCGGTCCTGGTTCCTCCGACAGCGCATTCACTCGGCTGAACGTTTCTGCCAGTTCGCCCGGCGGCATCACCAGCGTGGCTGCAAGTCTTGACGGCAAGCCTCTCGGCGTCTTGACCAGCATGAACGCCTGCACTGGCAGAACTTGCAGCGTGCCCAACGTCTATCAATTCGTCATCGAGAACAAGACGATCATTTCGGGCGAGCACGTTGCC
>NZ_LMDC01000012.1:476240-1140123 GCF_001425705.1 Pelomonas sp. Root1217
GAAGACCACGCAGTCCCCGTTCCAGGCAAGCTACGACCTGAAAGGCCTGCCTCCGGGCTCCTACGTCCTCACCGTGCGGGCGACGGACAGCACCGGCGCGTTCACGGAGACAGGACGTACGGTGGTTATCGCGGAGCCGTCCACCCCACTGCCGCCGACGGAGGCGTTCTCGATACAGACGGTGCCCGCGGAACCTCTGTCGGAAACGGTCACGTTCTCACTGTCCGGATACACGCCCGGCATGCAGTTGGCCTGGTACGTTGATCAAGCCCTGATCGCCTCCGGCGCCTCCGTGTCCTGGGACTCGACGAAGGTGGCCAATGGATCGCACCTGGTCACCGCGTGGCTGGAGGTGGCAGGCAAGGTCTCTGAGATCCGACGCAGGGTAGAGGTTGCAAACTCCGAGATCTCTCTAAGTGCCGGCACCCTATCCCCAGGCTCCGGTCCCGGTTCGTCCGATAGCACATTTACTCGGTTGAACGTACGTGCCAGTTCGCCCCGCAGCATCGCAAGCGTGGCTGCCAGTCTGGACGGCAAACCTCTCGGCGTGTTGACCAGCATGAACGCCTGCACTGGCAGAACTTGCAGCGTGCCCAACGTCTATCAATTCGTCATCGAGAACAAGACGATCATTTCGGGCGAGCACGTTGCNTTGACCAGCATGAACGCCTGCACTGGCAGAACTTGCAGCGTGCCCAACGTCTATCAATTCGTCATCGAGAACAAGACGATCATTTCGGGCGAGCACGTTGCCGTCGTCACCGCGACCGACGGGGCCGGCACCACTCGCCAAATCACCGTCAACGTGCGGATTGCCAACCCACCGGTGGTCACGCTGGATACCCCGGCAGAGGGTGCCATTGTCAGCGGCACGCTACTCGTGGCCGGCAGTTTCTCGAGCGACAAGCCCGGTCCGGTGACCTTCAGCGCCAAGCTGGGCGACGTGGAGTTCCTGAAGACCACGCAGTCCCCGTTCCAGGCAAGCTACGACCTGAAAGGCCTGCCTCCGGGCTCCTACGTCCTCACCGTGCGGGCGACGGACAGCACCGGCGNAGTTTCTCGAGCGACAAGCCCGGTCCGGTGACCTTCAGCGCCAAGCTGGGCGACGTGGAGTTCTGAAGACCACGCAGTCCCCGTTCCAGGCAAGCTACGACCTGAAAGGCCTGCCTCCGGGCTCCTACGTCCTCACCGTGCGGGCGACGGACAGCACCGGCGACTCCAAGGAGATACAGCGTCAGGTGGCGGTCACGGTGTCATCCGGCGGCTAGGCCTATGTGCCGAGGCGACGGGGCTGACCCGCTGCGCGGATGCCCGACAAGTGCATTCATGCTCTGAGCACCGAGCACAGGCGTTTGCGGCCTTCATGGCATGCGCAACGGCTGACAAGGCCCTGGGCGCCGGCGAGCGACAGGGCAGCTACTCGGCGTAACCGGCCGCTACGGACTGGGGGAGCCTCCTACATGAGATGACGCTCGGCGCCGACGCCGGGCGCGAAGCGCGAGTCCTAGAGTGGACCTCAGCCGGTTGAAATGCCCGGCCCAGCCACCCGGCTCCAGGCCGGTTTCCGCTTTCAAAAGGAGTTCCCCATGTCCGCCCTCAAGACCGCCACCAGTGCACTGACCGCCGCCGTCCTCGTGACCAGCATCGGCCTGGCTTTCGCCCAGACCGAAGATCAAAAGCAGCCCACCGATCCGATGGCCGCTGCCACGGCTTCGCCGACCAGCGAACAAACCCCTGCCGATCCGAATGCGGCGCCGGCTGATCCGAACGCAGCGCAGCCTGCTGACAGCACCGCCACCATGGCCGCGCAGCAGCCGCCCGCAGACGATCCGGCCCGTGTGACGCCGCCGGTCGACAGCACCGCCGCGACGCCGAGCACCACGACGACCGACACGACGACCACGACCACGACGACCACGCCGAGCCCGTCGTACGACCAGCCGGCCACGCCCGCCCCCCGCGCCGACCGTCACTGATCGTCGTCCGCTGAGCGCAGCCTCCGTCACAGACCATGCGTTTCGGAGAACGCGCTGAACTCGTCGCCGCTGCGCGGCGGCGTGACATCCTCATCGGCCTCGGCCAGGGCGGCGTCATCGCCGCCCTGGCTCTGGCCGTGTTCTTTACCTTCTTTGGTGGCAGCTTCAAGCGCAAGCCGGCGGTGGCTTCAGCCCGCCCAGTGGCGGTCGCCAAGGCGCCCGCCTCGCCCCAGCCGGCGCATGCAGTCATCGACCGCCAGTTGGACTTCGGCAAGGTCCGCGCACCGCAGGACGTGACCCGCGTTGCGGCCTGGGCCGTGCGCGAGGCCGACAATGGCAGCAGCGCCTTCGCCATCATCGACAAGCGCCGCGCTCAGGTTTATGTCTTTGCTCCTGAGGGTCGGCTGCTCGGCACCAGCCCCGTGCTGCTCGGCTATGCCTCCGGCGACGCGACTGTGGCCGGCATCGGCAACAAGAGCATCGAGGAGATCAAGCCGCAGGAGCGCACGACGCCGGCTGGCCGCTTCGTGTCGGCCCCTGGCCGCAATGCCGACGGCAAGGAAGTCGTCTGGGTGGATTACGACGCCGCCGTGTCCATGCACCGCGTGATCAATTCCAACCCGAAGGAGCGCCGCCTGGAGCGCCTGGCCACCAAGACGGCGGCCGACAACCGCATCAGCTGGGGCTGCATCAACGTTCCCGTCGATTTCTTCGAGCGCACCGTGCTGCCCAACCTGGGCCGCAGCCGCGCCGTTGTCTACGTGCTGCCGGAAAAGAAATCCCTGACGGCATTCTTCCCCGGCGCCGCGCCGCCCCAGGTGCTGGCCCAGGCCGGCTCAAGAAGAGGTAACAACGCCAAACCGTGAAGTCCTTGTCTGTTGGTTACAAGACTGCTTTCCTAGACTGCCCGCCAAGGCAGGCGCGTTGGTTGCGCCGCCCGGGACAAGGGGCGTCGAGTGGGCAGCAGTTGGGCAGATCGGGCCAGAGCCATCGTGTGTGGCATCGCCACGGTGTGGAGTGTTCTTGCGACGGCTTCGGCCGGCGCGCAGGTCATCTCAAGGCCAGTGGCCAGTGACGCCCGGGACGGTCGTCCCTTTGCGATCGTCGACAAGCGCGAGGCAACCCTGTCGGTCTATGCCGCCGACGGCAGTCTCGTCGGCCGCGCCCCCGTGCTGCTGGGCCTGACGCCCGGCGACCAGGAGCCGCAGAGCTCGCGCGGCAAGGATCCGTCGGCACTCAAGGTCAACGAGCGTGTGACGCCGGCTGGCCGTTTCGAGGCGCAGCCCGGTCGCAACCTGAATGGCGAACGCATCATCTGGTTCAACTACGAGACCAACCTCGCCATTCACCGCCTGCGCCCGGCGCCCGCCAGCCAACATCGTCCCGAGCGCCTGGCCTCGGCCAACCTGCAGGATCGCCGCATCACGCTCGGCTGCGTTGCCGTCGACCCCGCCTTTTTCGACGAAGTCGTGCTGCCGACACTGGGCAGCGGCAAGAGCCTGGTTTACATCCTGCCGGAGCGTGAACCCGTTCTCGCCGCCGCTGCGGGTGCGCCTCACGCCGCAGCACCCTGAGGTCCGCGGCGCTCCGCCGCTTGAACCGACCCAGGGCAATCCCTGGGCCGCCCTTGCGTGGAAAACGCGCTGCTGGCGGGACAATTCCGGTTTCCGCGCGGGCTACCCGCCCAACTTTCGCGGCTTCACCTGGAATGACTGACGTGACTACCACCTCCCCCGTGGCCAACCCGGCCGCGCCCGGCCGAGCGGCGATCCCGCAAACCGGCGCAGCCATCCTCGGCCAGCCCAACCAGCTGTTCGTGCTCTTCTTCACCGAAATGTGGGAGCGCTTCTCCTACTACGGCATGCGCGGCCTGCTGGTGCTCTTCCTCATCGCCGAGGTCGCCAAGGGCGGCTGGGGCTGGAGCCGCGCCGAGGCCACGTCGCTGTACGGCTGGTACACGGGCATGGCCTATCTGCTGCCGGTGCTGGGCGGCTATTTGGCGGACCGCTACCTCGGCACGCGCCGCGCCGTGCTGTTCGGCGGCTTCGTCATCGCCGCCGGCCACATCTCGATGTTCCTGAACACGGTGCCGAGCTTCTACATCGGCCTCGGGCTGGTCGTGCTGGGCACGGGCCTGTTCAAGCCCAATGTGTCGGCCATCGTCGGCCAGCTCTACGGCCCCAAGGAAGACAACGCCCGCGACGGCGGCTACACGCTGTTCTACATGGGCGTGAACGCCGGCGCCTTCTTCGGCATCCTGCTGTGCGGCTACATCGGCGAGAAGGTGTCCTGGCACCTGGGCTTCGGCCTCGCGGGCCTGTTCATGATCCTCGGTGCGCTGCAGTTCTATTTCAGCCAGCACATCTTCGGCGACATCGGCGCGCCGCCCAAGGCTGAAGACCGCGTCAAGGCCGCTGCGGCTGCCGCGGCCGACGAAACGCCGGCTCACGTCGTGGCCGACCGCCTGAAGGCCATCTTCGTCTTCTCCTTTTTCACGATCTTCTTCTGGTTCGCCTTCGAGCAGGCTGGTGGTTCGATGACCATCTTCGCGGCCGACTACACCGACCGTGCGCTGGTGGGCACCAGCGGCTTCATCTTCAAGGTCGTCAACTCGCTAATGACCGTGCTGCCGGCAGTGATCCTGACCTGGCTGTTGTGGAGGCTCAACCGCAGCACCGGCAGCCGCTACCTGCTGGCCAACGCGATGCTGGGCCTGGCCTTCGCCGTCATCTGGGGCCTGGTGATCTGGATGCTGGCGCGCGAGTTCGCGCTGGAGCAGTCGGAGGTGCCGGCGAGCTGGTTCGGCGTGCTGAACTCTTTCTTCCTCGTCATCCTGGCGCCGATGTTCTCCAAAATGTGGGAGAAGCACTGGAACCCGGCTGGCCCGGTCAAGTTCGGCGTCGGCCTGGTGCTGCTTGGCCTGGGCTTCGCGGCCCTGGCCTATGGCTCGGCCGGCATTCCGCAGGGTGCCAAGACGGCCCAGGTCAGCATGCTGTACCTGAGCCTGGCCTATCTGCTGCACACGATGGGCGAGCTCTGCCTGTCACCCGTCGGCCTGTCCTATATCTCCAAGCTGGCGCCGGCGCGTTTGTTGGGTCTCATGTTCGGCGTCTGGTTCCTGAACACGGCCATCGCCAACAAGCTGGCCGGCGTGACGGGCTCCTACATCGACGACATCTCCAACCACTACTCGATGTCGATCTTCTTCCTGATCTTCACGGCCATCCCCATCGGTGCCGGCGTCGTGCTGATGCTACTGACCCCATGGATGAAGAAGAAGATGCACGGCGTCCACTAATAAATCATCTGCACGGGGTCATGAAACCCGTGCGTTACTGCCAAAGCCGCCCGGCCCCGCGCCCGGCGGCTTTTTTGTTCACAGTTCCGGGCTGTTGACAAGGAATGTCAGCAGGCTGGTCGGGCTTTAGGTTTTGGGGTAACGATGTCATTGCGATGTGCTTACAGTCGCCCGCTTGCATTCGGAGCCCCCCATGTCCAAGAAGAATCTGGCGCTGACCCTGTCTCCCGTTCTCATCGCCCTGCTCGCCGCCTGTGGCCAGAAGCAGGAGGGCGGCGGCGGCCCGGGGGCTCATGGCGGCCCGCCGCCCGTGTCGGTAGCACCTGCCACCCAGCGCGAAGTGCAGGAGTTCGACGAGTTCACCGCCCGCCTGGAAGCACCGGACACCGTCGACGTGCGCTCCCGCGTCGCCGGCACCGTCGACGCGGTGCGCTTCAAGGAAGGCCAGCTCGTCAAGAAGGGCGACCCGCTGTTCACCATCGACGCCCGCGCCTTCAAGGCCGACGTGGCGCGGGTGGAGGCGCAGATCGCCGCGGCCCGAACCCAGGCCGAACTCGCCAAGGCCGACCTGGCCCGCTCCGAGAAGCTGATCAGCATCAACGCGGTGAGCCAGCAGGAGATCGACCAGCTGCGCTCGGCGCTGCGCTCCGCCGAGGCCAACCAGAAGGCTGCCGAGGCGGCCCTGGTGCAGTCCAAGCTCAATGTCGAATACGCCAGCGTGACGGCGCCGGTCAGCGGCCGCACTTCGCGCGCCAATATGTGACGCCGGGCAACCTGGTCGGCGTGGGTGACCCGGTGCTGACGACGGTCGTCTCCAGCGACAAGGTCTATGCCTATTTCGACGCCAGCGAGGCAACCTACCTGAAGTACATGCGCGCTGCCCGCGACGGCAGCCGCAACTCGTCGCGCGAAACGGCCAACCCGGTACAGATGGGCCTGTCCAACGAGCAGGGCTACCCGCATACCGGCAAGATGGACTTCGTCGACAACCGGCTCAACCCGGCCACCGCCTCCATCCGCGGCCGCGCGGTGTTCGACAACAAGCAGGGCCTGTTCACGCCGGGCCTGTTCGCCCGCATCAAGCTGGTCGGCAGCGGCAACTACCAGGCCGTCGTCGTGCCCGACCGCGCGATCACGACCGACCAGACACGCAAGATCGTCCTCATCGTCGGTCCCAACAACATCGTGCAGCCCCGCCCCGTCACGCCGGGCGCACTGATCGACGGCATGCGTGTCGTCGACGACGTCAAGGCCGGCGAGATGGTCATCGTCGACGGGCTGCTGCGGGCCTTTCCCGGCGCGCCGGTCACGCCGCAGGTGCTGAAGGTCGACGACAAGGGCATGCCCATCGCCGCGCCGCCGGGCGCACCGGGCGCTGCCCCGGCTCCCGCCTCCGCTCCGGCCTCCGCCGCCTCGAAGTAAACAAAGGCGGCCCCTGCCATGGACATCTCACGCTTCTTCATCGACCGGCCGCGTTTTGCGACCGTCCTGTCCCTCTTCATCTTTCTGATCGGCGCGCTGGCCATCCCGCTGCTGCCGATTTCCGAGTACCCCGAGGTCGCGCCGCCCCAGGTCGTCGTGCGCGCCCAGTACCCCGGCGCCAACCCGCGCGTCATCGCCGAGACGGTGGCCACGCCGCTCGAGGAACAGATCAACGGCCTCGAGAACGTCCTCTACTTCGACAGCCAGGCCACCGGCGACGGCGGCATGACGCTGACGGTCACCTTCAAGATCGGCACCCACCCGGAAGCCGCCGAGACTGCGGTGCAGAACCGCATCAACCGCGCGCTGCCGCGGCTGCCCGACATCGTGCGCCAGATCGGCGTGACGACCGAGAAGGCTGCATCCAACCTGACCATGGTGGTCCACCTGGTCAGCCCGGACAACTCGCGCGACGCCCTCTACCTGCGCAACTACGGCACGCTCAACGTGCGCGACGACCTGCTGCGCGTGCCCGGCATGGGCTCGGTGCTGAGCTTCGGCGCCGGCGACTACGCCATGCGCATATGGCTGGACCCGCAAAAGCTCGCCGCCCGCAACATGACGGCCAGTGATGTCGTCGGCGCCATCCGCGAGCAGAACACGCAGGTGGCGGCCGGTGTGGTCGGCGCCTCGCCGTCGCCCAAGGGCACGGACTTCCAGCTCGCCATCAACGCGCAGGGCCGCCTCGTCAGCGAGGAAGAGTTCGGCGACGTCGTCGTGCGCAGCGAGCCCAAGACCGGTGCCCTGGTGCGCGTGAAGGACGTCGGCCGCGTCGAGATCAGCGCCAACACCTATGCGCTGCGCAGCCTGCTGAACAACAAGGAAGCCGCCGCCATCGCCATCTTCCAGGCGCCGGGCTCCAACGCGCTGGCCATCTCGGACAACGTGCGCAAGACCATGGAGAGGCTCAAGCCCAGCTTCCCCAAGGGCGTGGACTACGCCATCGTCTACGACCCGACGCGCTTCGTGCAGACCTCCATCGAGAAGGTCGTGCACACGCTGTTCGAGGCCGTCGGCCTGGTGGTGCTGGTCGTCATCATCTTCCTGCAGACTTGGCGCGCCTCCATCATTCCGCTGGTGGCCGTGCCGGTGTCCATCATCGGCACCTTCGCCGTGCTGCTGCTGCTGGGCTTCTCCATCAACACGCTCACACTCTTCGGCCTCGTGCTGGCCATCGGTATCGTGGTGGACGACGCCATCGTCGTGGTCGAGAACGTCGAGCGCAACATCCAGGATGGTCTGACGCCGCATGCGGCGACCGTCAAGGCCATGCAGGAGGTCTCGGGCCCCATCATCGCCATCGCGCTGGTGCTGTGCGCGGTGTTCATCCCGCTGACGCTGGTGCCCGGCCTGTCAGGCCAGTTCTACAAGCAGTTCGCCGTCACCATCGCCATCTCGACGGTGATCTCGGCCTTCAACTCGCTGACCTTGTCGCCGGCCCTGGCCGCCATCCTGCTGCGACCGCATGACGCGCCCAAGGACGCGCTGATGCGCGGCATGGACAAGGTGTTCGGTCGCTTCTTCAACTGGTTCAACCGCTTCTTCCACCGCCGCTCGGAAGACTACGGCCGCGGCGTCACCGGCATCCTCAAGCGCAAGTCGCTGGCGCTGATCGTCTATGCGCTGCTGCTCGGCGCCACGGCCCTGCTGCTGGCACGTATCCCCAGCGGCTTTGTGCCCGCGCCGGACAAGCAGTACCTGATCGGCATTGCCCAGCTGCCGGCCGGCGCCAGCCTGGACCGCACCGAGGAAGTCATCCGCCGCATGAGCGAGATCGCGCTGAAGGTGCCCGGCATCAAGGACTCGGTGGCCTTCCCTGGCCTGTCCAGTGCCGGCTTCTCGGCCGCGCCCAACGAGGGCATCGTCTTCTTCGGCCTGGAGGGCTTTGACGAGCGCACCTCGCGCGAGAAGAGCAAGGAGGCCATCCTCGGCCAGGTCAATGGTGCCATCCAGCAGATCCAGGGCGCGCGCATGTTCGTCGTGCCGCCGCCGCCGGTCGACGGCCTGGGCATCGCCGGCGGTTTCAAGGTGCAGGTGCAGGACCGCAGCAGCCAGGGCGAGCAGGCCCTGTATGGCGCCGTCTGGGGCACGCTGGGCCAGATCTATGGCAACCAGAACACGTCCATCGGCCAGCCGTATTCCAACTACGACATCAACGTGCCGCAGCTGTTCGCCAACGTCGACCGCGTCAAGGCCAAGCAGATGGGCGTGCCGCTCGCGTCCATCTACGACACGCTGCAGATCAATCTCGGCTCGCTGTACGTCAACGACTTCACCAAGTTCGGCAAGACCTACCAGGTCATCGTGCAGGCCGACGCACCCTTCCGCGCCAAGGCCGAGGACGTCGTCCAGCTCAAGACCCGCAACGGTGTGGGCGACATGGTGCCGCTGGGTTCGCTGATGAGCGTCGAGCCGACCTTCGGCCCGACGCGCGTGACGCGCTACAACGGCTTCCCGTCGGCCGACATCAACGGCGCGCCCAAGCCGGGCTTTTCCAGCGGCCAGGCCGAAGGCGAGATCGAGACGCTGCTGAAGAACCTGCCGCGCGGCTTCGGCTATGAGTTCACCGAACTCAGCTACCAGGACCGCCTGACGCGCAACGTGCACGTGCCGGTGCTCAACATCGAGATCCCGACGCTGGCCGCCGTGCTGCTGTTCTCGGTGCTGCTGGTCATCCTGGTGCTGGCCGCCCAGTACGAGAGCTGGAGCCTGCCGCTGGCCATCATCCTGATCGTGCCGATGTGCATCTTGTCTGCGTTGTTCGGCGTCTGGCTGTCGCACTTTCCGCCATTCGGGCAGGCGGGGGACCTGAACATCTTCACGCAGGTGGCTCTCGTCGTGCTCGTCGGCCTGGCGTGCAAGAACGCCATCCTGATCGTCGAGTTCGCCAAGGAGCTGGAGGAGCACGGCAAGACCATCCGCGAGGCCGTCATCGAGGCCTGCCGGCTGCGGCTGCGCCCCATCCTGATGACGTCCATTGCCTTTTGCGCTGGCGTCATCCCGCTGATCCTGGGCAGCGGTGCAGGCAGCGAGATGCGCCGTGCCATGGGCATCGCGGTGTTCGCGGGCATGCTGGGCGTGACCTTGTTCGGCATCTTCCTGACGCCGGTCTTCTACAGCCTGCTGCGTGCCGGCACCGAGAAGCGCCGTGCCCGCGCGGCCGCGGTGCGTGCCCAGATCGACGCTTCCGCGCATGCCTTCCATCCCGGCATCGACGATGCTGCACCCAAGAAGGAGGGCCACTGACATGCTCGCCCGCCTGACCCCTCTCGCCGCTGCTTCCGCTGCCGCTTGCGCCGCCGTCCTGCTGACCGGATGCGCCGCGCCCGGCCTTTCCTCCGGGCCGCAGAACCTGGCGCACGCGAGCTTCGCCCAGTTGCCTGCCATCGACGCTGGGGCCAACCCTGGCGCCGCGACCATGACCACCGCCTTTGTCGACAGCGCCCAGCTGCAGCGTGTCGTCGACGAGGTGCTGGCCAACAACCGCGACCTGCGCGCCGCCGCCGCGCGGCTGAAGCAGGCCGAGGCCTTTGCGACGGCCGCCGGTGCCCAGCGCTTGCCGACCGTGGGCCTGGGCGCGAGCGCCATCCGCCAGCGTGCGCCCAACGAGCAGGGCGTGTTCAACAACTTCACCAGCTACGGCGTCAATGCGACGGCGGGCTGGGAGGTCGACCTCTGGGGCCGCGCCGCGTCCAACGCCCGGGCCGCCAGCTATGACGCCGAAAGCGCAGCGCTCGACCGCGACGCCGCCCAGCTCAGCCTGGCCGGCACTGCGCTGAACCTGCAGACCCAGCTCATCGGCCTCGGCCACCGCCTGAATCTGGCCAAGGAGACGCTGGTCGTGCAGAACCAGCTGCTCGATCTGGTGAAGGCCCGCGTCGGCGCCGGCCGCGGCACCGCGCTGGACCAGGCCCGCGCCGAGGCGCTGGTGGCGCAGACCTCGGCCAGCGTGCCCGCGCTGCGCAATGCGGCCTGCCTCACGCGGCTGCAGCTTGACGTGCTGCGCGGCCAGCCGCCAGCCGACTGCGACAAGGCCGACAGCGACCCCCTGCCCGCCATGCCCGAGCCCCGCCTCATCAGCTTGGGGCAGCTGCCTGACCCCGCCGGGCTGCTGGCCCAACGCCCCGACGTGAAGGCCGCCGCTACGCGCGCCCAGGCCGCCGCATCACGCGCCCATGTCGCCTGGGCCGCGCGCTGGCCCAGCCTGGGATTGACCGGCCAGATCGGCTGGAGCGCCGGCAGTGCGGGTGACCTGTTCAAGAGCGGTACGCAGATCCACAGCCTGGCCGCGGCGCTGAACTGGAATTTTCTCGACTTCGGCGCGCGCAAGGCAGAGGAGAGCGCGGCTCGCGCTGGCTATGAAGCTGCTGTCGCAGGTGCCGAACAGGCCCAGTTGACGGCCCTGCAAGACGCGCAGGGCAGCCTGTCGACGCTGCGCGAGACGGAGCTGCAGGCTGCCGCCCAGGCCACCGCGGCCGACGCGACGCGCCGTGCCCGCGAGCTGGCCTTGAAGCGCTACGAAGCCGGTGTGACTGACTTCTACGCGCTGCTCAATGCTGAGCAGGAGCGGCTCGCGGCGGCAGATGCGCTGATCCAGGTGCAGACCCAGCGCGCCGCTGCCTTGCTCGGCGTGCACAAAGCCTTCGCGGCCCGCTTGACGGCGCAACCTTGAGTCGTGGATTAATGCTTGCGGGCCGCGATGCCGGGGGGGGGGCGTGCGAACGGTGATCATCGGCAACAGCGGCAGTGGCAAGACCTGGCTGGCGAAGCGCCTGGCCTCAAAGCGGGCTGCCCCTGTAGTGCATCTCGACGACATCTTCTGGCTTGAAGGCGGGTTCGATGCCAAGCGCGATCCCGCGGAAGCGGCTGCCATGATCCGAGCCCGGCGGGCCGGCACGCAATGGATCGCCGAGGGCGTTTACGGCAAGCTGGCTGAGCAGTTCCTGCTCTCGGCGCTCTCGCTGGTGTGGCTGGATATTCCTGGCGACACTTGCCAGCGCAGGCTGCGGGCCCGTGGCTCTGAGAGCAAGGCCCACATGGCCCGTGCGCAGTCCGAACAGGGACTTCGCGAGCTGATCGAGTGGGCGGGCAGCTATGGCACGCGCCAAGATTCGAGCGGGCGGGCAGCACATCGTGCGCTGTTCGAATCTTTCAACGGACAGCGTGTCAAGCTGGGTTCGGAATCTGAAGTGCTGGCCTATCTGGAGGCCGCCTGAGCCGCGGCGGCGTTCAGGACCCGGCCACGATGCGTGCCGCCAGCTGCATGACGCTGCGCCGGTAGGCGTCGGCCAGTGCATCGGCGTTGGCCGCGCACGGGACGGTCAACTCGGCGGCGCCTGCGGCGGGCAGGGCGGTATTGGCCGGCGCATGCAGCGGGGCCCAGCGCCAGCGTGCGCGCAGCGTCAACTGCAGGCCAGCGCCATCCTGGCGGGCCAGCCATTCGTCGACCTGCACGATCAGGCGCAGCGACTCGGCGTCGTTGTCGGGCTGCGGCTTGGCGCCCAACGTGACCGGGTAGGGCTGGCGCAACCGCCCCAGGTCCTCGGCCAGCACGCGTGGCAGCGCCTCACGCAGCGGCTCGGCCCAGCGCGCTTCGGGCCAGGGCCTCAAGCCCGCGCTGCCCTCGGCAACCAGGATCTCGTCACGGTCCAGCAGTTCGGGTAGCGCGATCTGCGGGCTCAGCACCCAGGCGCGGTTGTCCTGGCCAGGCTTGGCATTGGCCGGCAGTGGCGGCGTGCCGGTCAGGCCATAGAGGCGGCGCGGTGGCGTGTCGCGCGTGGCGCATCCGGCCAGGGAGGCCATGGCCAGCAGGACCAGGTCTCGGCGGTGCAGGGCAGTCGGCTTCATCGTGCGGGCTCCGGTGCTGGCGTGGTGTCGGGCTTGCGGCCGCGCAGCAGCGCCTCGGGTTGCGCGTCCAGCGTGTTGGCGAGCTGGCGCAAGGCCCGCGCCGCTTGCGACAAATCGCGCATCGTGCGCTCGGTCTGCTGCAGCAAGGGGCCGTCGCTGCTCGCTGCCTCCTGCAGCGAGGCGCTGGCGCGGCTCAGCTCAGCCAGCGCCCGCTGCAGGTCCCGCATGACCGGGCCGTTCGGGTCGAGCACGGCACTGGCCTTGTCGGCGCCGACGCCCACCTTGTCGGCCGCGCCGGACACCTTGTCGCCAGCTCTATCCACACTGGCCATGGCGCGTTCGGCGCCGCGCGTCAGCGGTGCGACGCGCTGCTCCAGCTGGGCCGCCAGCTTGCGCGCGTGGCCTGCGGTCGCCGCGAAGTCCTTCAGGCCCTGCTTCAGCTCGGGCGCTGCGATCAGCGAGCGAGCGGAGTTGGCGATCTGGCTCAGGTCATCGAGGACCTTGCGCAGGTCCACGCTCTCGAGCTGGTTCTTCAGCGCCTGGAAGGCGGTCGCGACGGTCGGAATCTCCGTCATGTCGCCGCGAAAGCCCCCGCGCAGCGTGCCCCGCTGCTTGGTGCGGATATCCAGGTCGATGTAGAGCTGGCCGGTCAGCAGGCTCTGCGTGCCGAGCTGGGCGCTCAGGCCGCGCCTGATGAGGGCGGGCAAGGCATGGCCGATGTCATCACTGTCGTTGCGGCCGTTCAGGCCGCGCACGGCGTCGTCATCCAGCTGCGCAACGACGGGGATGGCGAAGCTGTCGGTTTCCCTGTCGTAGTGCACGCTGATGTCGGTCACGTCGCCGATGCGTACGCCGCGGAACACCACCGGCGCGCCCTTCTGCAGCCCGAACACCGAGCCGGAGAAGAACATCACGACGCGCTGCGGCTGCTTGAACCAGTGCTGGCCGGGCAGCGCGATGAGGGCCATGGCGAACAAGGCCAGCGCACCGACGACGAAGGCGCCGATGGCCAGGGGGCTGGCGCGGCGGCGCTTCACGCGGCTTCCTTGTGCGGTTGGTACTGGCCACGGGTCAGGAACTCGCGCACCGCGTCCGGCCCGTGGTCGCGCAGCTCTGCCGGCGGCCCCAGTGCCGTCGCGGTATGCGCGTCGACGTCGAGAAATAGCACGCGGTCAGCCACGGCAAACAGGCTTTCCAGCTCGTGCGTGACGAGCACGACGGCCGAGCCGACGTCGTTCTTCAACCGCTTGATGAGGTCGTCCAGCCGCGCCGAGGTCAGCGGGTCCAGGCCGGCCGAGGGCTCGTCCAGGCACAGCAGCGGCGGGTCCAGCATCAGCGCGCGGGCGATGGCCGCGCGCTTTCGCATGCCACCGGACAGCGCGGCCGGTTCGGCGTCGAAGGTGGCGGGGTCGTTCAAACCCGCCAAGGCGAGCTTGAAGCGGGCCTGGCGCTCGCGCTCGGCCTCGTCCAGCTCGGTGTACAGCTCCAGCGGCAGCATCATGTTTTCGCCGACGGTCATGCTGCTCCACAGCGCGCCAGCCTGGAAGGCCACGCCGATCTCGTGCCGCGGCGGATCGTCGCCGTGCACATCGCGTTCCTTGCCGTCGGCCGTCCACAGCACGCGGCCGGTCTGCGGCGTCTGCAGCCCGATCATGTGGCGCAGCAGCGTGCTTTTGCCGCAGCCGCTGGCGCCGACGATGGCCAGCACTTCGCCAGCCTTGACCTCGAAGTTCAGGTCGTGCTGCAGCTCCTTGCCGCCGGCGTGCAGGCTGAGGTTCTCGATCTTCATCAGCACCTCGCCCGCGTCCATCACACGCCCAGTCGCTGAAAGATCACCGTGAGCGCCGACGCAGCGATCACCATCCAGACAATGGCTTGCACGACCGCTGCCGTCGTCGCCTCGCCCACCGCCTGGGCGCTGCGGCCGGCATTCAGCCCCTGGCGGCAGCCGGCCAGTGCCACCAGCACCGCGTACACGCTGCCCTTGAGCAGGCCGACAAACAGGTCCCAGCCCTCCAGAGCCTCGCGCGTCGTCGCCAGATAGGCGGCGGCCGGCACGTCGTAGAGCACGACGGCCACACCGCAACCCACGGCCAGGCCGGCGGCGCCTGCGCACAGCGTCAGCAGCGGGCCGGTGACGAGCAAGGCGAGCATGCGCGGCAGCACCAAGTGCTCGACCGGGTCCACGCCCAGCGTCGTCAGCGCGTCGATCTCCTCGCCTGCGCGCATGCTGCCGATCTGCGCCGCGAAGGCCGCGCCCACGCGCCCAGCCAGCACAATGCCGACCACCAGCGCTGCGATCTCGCGCACGACGCCGATGGTGACGAGGTTGGCGATGAAGCTCTGCGCGCCGAAGCGCTGCAGCTGCTCGGCGCCCATGTAGGCCACGATCAGCCCCACCAGCGAACTGACCAGCAGCACGATGGGCAGGCTGCGCGGGCCGGTCTGCTCGATCTGCCACAGCCAGTCGCTCATGCGCATCGCGCTCTTGCCCCGCGCCAGCCGGCCGACGGCGCCCAGCATGTCGCCGATGAAGACCAGGGTCTTGCGCCACTCGGGCTCGGGCGCCGCTTCGTCGCCACCCGCCCGCGCCGGCTTGTCATCGGCATGGCTCGGCAGGCTCAGCGACAGCAGCGGTTGCAGGCCGCGCGGCAGGCCGGTCAGGTCCAGCGCCACGCCGCCGCGCGCCAACGGTGCCAGCCGCTGCCACAGTGCCCCCGCCAGCGGCGGTTGCCAATGCGAGAGCGCCGTGCTGTCGAAACCCAGTTGCGTGCCTTCGGCCACCGGCAGCTCGCCAGGCGGCCGCGGCAGTTCGGCATGGGCAGCCGACCAGTCACCCGCCAGTACCAGTCGCCATTGGCTGCCCGTGCCTTCCCAACGCGCGTCGCCCGCGGCCGCAGGACGGCCGGTTGTCAAAGGAGCTGGCAGGACATGTGACATGGCCAACCATGCTCTGTTGCGGCGCCGGCATCGTGTCCCGGACGCTGGCGCCGCAATCTGTAGGACGGGATGCTGTCGGCGCCTGCCGACAGGCTGACGCGCCTGCGGACGACCACGCCACGGCGACGCAGGGACGACAGTGGTTAATCTCATTGATCCGCGGAGTGCGCCATGAAGCCCAATCCCCAGCCCGACGGCCCTGACGCCAGCCTCCCGAGTGACCGCCCGCGCACCCAGGGTGACGCTTCACGGCCCCAGGGGCCCTCCCTGCCGCATGACCGCGACCAGCAGGCCGCGGCGACCAACCCGGCGCCCGATCCGCACATCGACCGCGCGGCGCGGGATCTGAAGCAGGGCCAGGTGGACACCGACCTCCGGGCGACACCCGGGTTGGACGCCGAGCGCCGGGGCGGCATGGTGAAGGGCGGGGAGCAGGGGGCTGGCGAGCAGAACCCGCGCAGCCGTCGCTGAAGCCGGGGCGACTCGCCGCCCTGGTGGGGCGAACCGCTGCGGCGCCGCCTGCGTCGCAGGCTAACCTCGCGGCATGCCCCTTCTGCCGCGCCGTTGGCGCCTGCCCTATTTCGCCGTGCTGGCCGTCATCGGCCTGCTGCTGAGTGTCTCCGCGCTGCAGGCCTACCGCGTCTCGGGCGGCACCCGCCCCTGGGAACCTTTCCTTTGGGAATTCAGTTCGATCAGCGTCATCGGCGTGCTGGTCCTGGGCGTGCATGCCCTCGTCGGCTGGTTGCGGGGGCGGCCCTGGCCGCGCCAGCTGGCAGCGCATGCGATGGCACTGCCGGCGTTCAGCCTGCTGCACATCGCCGGCATGTTCGGCCTGCGCTTCGCGGTCTATGGCCTCGCCGGCGTGGGCTACCACCCCGACGACCTGGCGACGGTGCTGATCTTTGAAGGCGGCAAGGACGCGGTCAGCTATCTCAGCTTCTGCCTCATCTCACGCGGCGTCTGGATGGCCCAGGCCGCTGCGGCGCGCGCGCAGGAGCTGGACCGCGCTCGCCGCGAGCTGGCTGAGGTGCGCCTGGCGCGGCTGGCCGACCAGGTGCAACCCCACTTCCTGTTCAACACGCTGAACCTCATCAGTTCGGTCATGTACGAGGACGTGCCCCGCGCCGACCGCCTGCTCTGCCAGCTGGCCGACCTGCTGCGCCAGACGCTGGCGGCCCAGCAGCGCGCCGAGCACACGGTGGGCGAGGAGCTGGCGCTGGTGCAGCCCTTCCTGGCGCTGATGCAGGCGCGCTTCGGGCCGGAGCGGCTGGTCGTGCACATCGAGGCGGACGCGGCCGCCCGCGATTGCCGACTGCCGGCCCTGCTGCTGCTGGCGCCGGTGGAGAACGCGGTCAAGCATGACGTCGCGCGCCATCGCGGGCGGGTCACCGTAAGCGTCGTTGCCCAACGCAGCGGCGAGCGCCTGCATCTGCGGGTCAGCAACCACGGCGACACCCCGGTGCCCGAGTCGCCGTCGGACCCTGACGGCGGCCTGGGGCTGCGCAATCTGCGTGAACGTCTGGCCGCGCGCCATGGCGACGCCGCGCGCGTCGCCTTCGGCCCCGATGGTGCCGGCATGGCGCTGGACGTGGAGCTGCCATGCGGGTGCTGATCGTCGACGACGAGCCCGCCGCGCGCGCCAAGCTGCGCCGCCTGCTCGCCGCCGAGGCCGATGTGGCCGAGCTGCTCGAGGCGCCCGACGCGCCGGCGGCCTTGGCCCTGGTCGCCACCCTCGCCGCGCCGCCCGATCTGGCCCTGCTCGACATCGAGATGCCCGGCGGCAACGGCGTGCAGCTGGCCGCGGCGCTGCGCGAGGCCGGTGTGCGCTGCATCGTCTTCTCGACCGCGCACGCCGAGCACGCACTGCAGGCCTTCGAACTGGCAGCGCTGGACTACCTGCTCAAGCCTTACACGGCCGAGCGCCTGGTTGCCGCGCTGGCACGCGTGCGCGAGCGTCTTGCGCAGCCCGCGGCGCCGGTGGGCGAATGGTGGGTGGAAGGGGAGCGCGTCCAGCTGGCTGATGTGCAGTGGTTGTCGGCCGCCGACAACTACATCGAGCTGCACCTGCCGTCGCGCAGCATGCTGGAGCGGGCCACGTTGGCCGATGCCTTGCAGCGGCCTGGCTGGGCGGCGCGCTTCCTGCGCGTGCACCGCAGCCACGCGGTCAACCCCGCCCATGTGCAGCGCATCGAGCGCCTGGGCAGCGGCGAGGCCGTGTTGACGCTGAGTTGCGGCGAGACGCTGCGCGTGTCGCGCGGCTATCGCGCGGCGCTGGACACTTTCACCCCGTAAACCTCACCACTCGCCCCAGTCCGCTCGCGCGCCGGGCGCCAGGCCGCGAAGCTGGCGACCATGAACACGAACCGCCTCCCCTTCCTCGACGGCCTGCGCGTTGCCGCCTTCGCGCTGCTGATCCCGTATCACGTCGGCATGTATTACGTGACGTGGGACTGGCATGTAAAAAGCCCGGCGGCCAGCAGCGCCCTGGAGCCCTTCATGCAGCTGAGTTCGCCCTGGCGCCTGGGCCTGCTGTTCCTGATCGCCGGCGCGGCCTGCCAGGGACTGTTCGCCAAACGCGGGGCGCTCGGCACGCTGAAGGAACGCTCGCTGCGGCTGCTGCTGCCACTGATCTTCGGCATGGCCGTCATCGTCACGCCGCAGGCCTATTTCGAGGTGCTGACCAAGGTGCCGGCGCAGTTGCTGGGCGATGGCGGCTATCTCGACTTCTGGCAGGCCTACCTGAAGGGCGGCAAGTACTGTCGCGGCCAGGACTGCATGGACGTGCCGACCTGGAACCATCTGTGGTTCCTGCCCTATCTGTGGGTGTATGCGGTGCTGGGCGCGCTGCTGGCCCGATTCATCCGCCTGCGCGGGGAACTGCGGCTGCCGGCCTGGGCCTGGCTGCTGCTGCCCGCCTTGCCGCTGGCGCTGATGCGCGTCTACATCAAGCCGCTGTTCCCGATCGAGCATGACCTGGTGCACGACCTCTACAACCACCTGCAGTACGGCTGGCTGTTCGCCATCGGCTGGGCCAGCCGCACGCCGCTGGCGGCCGGCTTCTGGGCGGCGGCGTTGCGGCTGCGCTGGGTGGCGCTGGGCGTGTCGCTGGCCGGTTGGGCGGTGTTGATGGTCTATGCCCAGCAGTACGCCAGCAGCGAGCCGCCCGCGGCACTCATCGCCGCCGCCCGTACGCTGCGCGGCTCGCTGACCTGGTTCGCCATCGTCGCGGCCTGCGGCTGGGCCCAGCGCGCCTTCACCCGGGAGTCGCCGCTGCTGCGCGAGGCGAGCAAGGCCGTGTTCTGCCTCTACATCCTTCACCAGAGCGTCATCGTCGTGCTCAGCCAGGCGCTCAAGCCCCTGGCCCTGCCCTGGGGGCTGGAGGCGGTGCTGCTGATCGCGCTGACGTTCGCCCTCAGCGGCGGCGCCTATCTCGTGCTGCGCCGGGTGCCGGGCCTGGCCCTGCTGGTGGGAATTCAGCGCACGCCGCGCAAGGCGACGCCGTCCACGCCGCGCGTGATGGGGCAGTTGACGACGATGCCCGTCACGTCGAGCTCGACGTCGCCCGAGGCCTGAGCGTCCAGCACCGCCTCCTCGGAGCGCAATTCATGCGATGGCTTGCCGGGCTTCCAGCGCACCAGCACCAGTCGCCACAGCGGGCTGTAATTCGGGTCTGGCTGGGCCGCTCCCACGGCGGCGGGGCCGGAGGCGAAGACGCTGATCTGCGCGCCGTCGGCGAACTTGTAGACGCGCTCGGTCAGGGAAGCCGAGCCCGTGCCGACTGCACCGGCCAGGCGCGGCACGTGGTTGACGCCTGCCTGCGCAGCCATCGCGCCATCGGAGATGTCGGTCGTCACGTATTCGACGCGCTTGCCGTCAACCCAGGCGTCTTGACCCGGCAGCGTGATGCCGGTTGGCGCGGCGCAGGCGGACAGCAGCAGGGCGGGAAACAATGACCAGAGGAGGTTGTTCATGACGCGACAGTCGATGCGGGCCGTTCAGCCCTGGCAGGTTTGCCCTGGATGCTATGGTGCGCGCCGCCCGTTCGACGCCCACCCGCCATGATCGAGAAACTCCTGCCCGCCGTGCTGCTGTTTTTCACCGGCCTGGCCGCTGCCGCGGACGCCCCGGTCGCGCCGCCTGCGGCCGAGCCGGCCTACGCCACGGTGCGCCCCATGATCGCCGACCAGCAGCGCCTGCTGGCGCCGAACGCCATCGAGACCAGCGAGGCCGTGGACCTGGGCGGGCTCAAGCAATGGATCACCATCCGCGGTGCCGACAAGGCCAACCCCGTGCTGATCTACGTGCATGGCGGCCCGGGTGCGGCCGAGATGGGCCGCAGCTGGCCGTACCAGCGGGGCTGGGAGGACTTCTTCACCGTCGTGCAATGGGACCAGCGCGGCACGGCCAAGACGCTGCGCCATGCCGGCGAGGCGGCCAACACGGCCGAGCTGACGCGCGAGCGCATGGCCAAGGACCTGGTCGAGTTGATCGCGCTGGTGCGCCAGCGCCTGAAGGTCGAGCGCGTCATCCTGGTGGGCCATTCCTGGGGCAACGTCATCGGCCTGGATGCGGCCATGGCAAAGCCGGAGTGGATCGCAGCCTACGTCGGGGTCGGGCCGCTGATGAACCTGCAGGCCAACGAAAAGGCGCAGTACGAAGCGCTGCTGGCCGAGGCGCGCCGGCGCAAGGACGCGGCCGCGCTGGCCGAGCTTGAGGCGATCGCTCCCTACCCGGGCGAGGGCGAGATTCCCTTCGCCAAGGTCAATGTCGCGCGCAAATGGGTGCAGGCCTATGGCGGCCTGGCGGCCTACCGCGACAACGCCAACTTCTACTTCCGCGCCGCACGCCTGTCGCCCTACTATGAGTTCGAGGACCGCCTGGCCATCGACCAGGGCGGCCAGCTGTCGGTGCCCGCGTTGCTGCCCGACATGCGGCGTGCCGACCACACGCGCATCCGCGAGACGCGCTTCCCGGTCTTCATGTTCCTGGGCCGCCATGACCTGACGACGCCGGCCTCGGTCATCGAGCCCTGGCTGGCGCAGCTGAAGGCGCCGGCCAAGCGGCTGGTCTGGTTCGAGCATTCGGCCCACCTGGCGCCGCATGAGGAGCCGGGGCGCTTCCTCGTCGCCCTGGTCGAGCATGTGCGGCCGCTGGCGCTTCCTCAGCGCCAGTAGACCGGGTAGGTGCGCCGCGTGGCGCGGTGGTAGAGCAGCGCGACAGCCACCACCGTCAACGCGCCGAACAGCGTCGGGAACAGCAGGAAGCTCCACTTGGGCGCCGCCAGGAAAACGATGACGGGGTTGGAGCCCGCGGGCGGATGCAGGGTGCGCGTCAACATCATCACCGCCACCGAGGCCGCGGTGGCCGTGGCGAGCGACCACCAGCTCGGCCCGCACAGCGCCAGCGCCGCCAGGCCCACGCCCGTGCAGATGACATGGCCGCCGACGACGCTGCGCGGTTGCGAGAAGTGCAGCTCCGGGAAGGTGAACACCATCACCGCGGTGGAGCCGAAGGAGCCCAGCAGCAGCATCACGCCCAGGTTGTAGGAGCTGAGGGCCAGCACGCCGATGATGGCGAAGACGCCGGCGCAGGCGATGACGCCGCGGCCCAGCGTGTACCGCGGGGCGCCCGCAGGCACAGGCTCGGTGCGCGTGGCACCAGGCGCCGCCCTCTCCTGGGGAGGGCGCGCGACGGCGCTGGGGGCAAGTTCGCTCATGGCGTCCTGTGATGTGGAGATGCGGGCGGGCGCAGCGTGCGCCCGCCGGAAGGCAAGCAGGTTCCGCGCCGGCCTGGGCCGGGTGTCAGGCGGGATGGCTGGCGGCGCTGCCCGGCAGAGCGCCCAGCTCGCCGGAGGCGCGTGCCTGGCGGCCGTAGACGAGCTCGAACAGCGGCGTGGCCATCATGGTGGTCACCACCGCCATCAACACCAGCATCGAGAACAGGGCCGGGCCGATGATGCCTTTCTGCAGGCCGATGTTGATGATGATGAGCTCCATCAGCCCGCGAGAGTTCATCAGCGCGCCGATGCCAAGCGCGGTGCGGTTGTCCTCGCCGGCCATGCGCGCGGCCAAATAGCAGGCGCCGAACTTGGCCAGCACCGAGGCCACCAGCACGCCGGTGGCAATCAGCAGCAGTTCGACCGAATTGATCATGTCCAGCCGCGTGTTCAGGCCCGAGTAGGTGAAGAACATCGGCAGCAGCAGGATGACCGTGAGCGGCTCGATCTTCTTCTTCAGCTCGGCGGCGAACAGCCCGCGCGGCATGACGGCGCCCAGGATGAAGCCGCCGAAGATGGCGTGGATGCCGACGGCGTCCATGATGAAGGCCGAGGTGCAGAAGGCGATCAGCGTGAGGCTGAGCACCGTGTGGCTCATGTGGCCTTCGCGCTCCACCATGCGGCCCAGCGGCGCCAGCAGCTTCCTGCCGAACAGCATGACGAAGGCCGCCCACAGCACGCCGCCGCCGATGGCCAGCACGGCCACCCCCGGCCCGGCGCCGAAGGCCGCCAGCACCAGCGCCAGCACGCACCAGGAGGCAGCGTCGTCGAAGGCGCCAGCTGTCAGCGTGAGGGTGCCCAGCGAGGTGTTCGCCAGCCCCTGCTCGTTGATGATGCGGGCCAGCATCGGGAAGGCGGTCAGCGCGATGCAGGCGCCCATGAACAGCGTCGCGTTGGTCGCCGAGATGCCCTCGGCGAACAGGCCCGGAACAGTCAGCAGCAGCGGCGTGATCAGGAAGGCGATGAAGAAGGGCGCCGCGATGCCGGAGATCGACACACCGATGGCGCTCTTGGCCTTGGTGGCGAAGTGGTCCAGCCGCAGCGTCGTGCCGACCAGGAACATGTACAGGCCCACCCCCAGCTGCGCGCCGGTGTAGAGCACGCTGCGCATCTCCTTGGGAAAGAGGGTGGCCTGCAGTTCGGGCCAGAACAGGCCCAGCAGCGACGGGCCGAGGATGACGCCCGCGATCATTTCCCCCACCACCTGGGGCTGGCCGAGGAACTTGCGGCCGGCCCAGCCGACGACGCGGCAGGCCAGCATGATCAGCCCGAGCTGCAGGAAGAAATGGACGCTGAAGTCGCCCGGCGTGTAGGTTTGCGCCACCGCGGGAGCGGCGGCGCCATGCTTGGCGAACACGTCGCCCAGCATGGCGAGAAGGTCGAATTCCATGGCTGTCCTCTGGATTTTCTTGTCGTTGCCACGAACCGCCGTGCGGTTTTGTACAACGTTGTCTGCGTCTTTTGGTGAAAGCGCTCTCACCACGCAGAACACTTTGCCAGTCAGGTTTCTGGTGTCCATCAGGTCGCGCCGATCCGGGCCTATGTACCTACATCCCAATTGTGCGATTGCAGGTAGGTAGGTACATTCCCAACGTTATGAAACTGCTCACCAGCCGCGATTTCAACCGCGACGTCAGCCTCGCCAAGCGGGCGGCGCAGGTCGAGCCGGTCGTCATCACCGACCGCGGCCAGCCCACCCATGTGCTGATGAGCATCGGCGAGTACCGCCGCCTGACCGGCGAGGGCGAGAGCATCCTGGAGCTGCTGGCCATGCCCGAGGGCGTGGCGATCGACGCGGCGGATGCTGCGGCGGACGGCGCCTGGGATCACCGCGAGGGCCTCTGATGTTCTTGTTGGATACCAGCATCGTGCTGGAACTGCGCAAGGCCAAGGCCGGCCAGTCCGACGCCGGGCTGATGGCCTGGGCCGCAGGCATTCCACGGCAAAAGCTGTTCATCTCGGCACTCAACCTGCTCGAGATCGAGACCGCCGCCGCCCGCCTGGGCCGCAAGGACCGCGCCGCGGGTCTGGTGGTGCGCGACTGGATCGACAACCGCGTCATGCCCGCCTTCGAGGGCCGCGTCTTGCCGGTGGACGCCGCCGTGGTGCGCCGCCGCGCCCAGCTGCCCTATGCCAACACCCGTGACGGCCTGCTGGCCGCGACGGCGCTGGAGCACGGCCTGACCTTCGTGACACACCGCGTCTCGGCCTTTCGCGCCGGCCGCGTCAAGCTGCTCAACCCGTCCGGCTACGTGGCCCCGCCCAGCGAGGACGACGAGGACTGGAGCCACGGCGCCCAGACCGGCCACCAGTGGCTGAAAAACCTCTATACCCGCGCATGACAAGCAAGCGACGCATCCTCATCGTCGGCGGCGGCACCGCCGGCTGGCTGACGGCCGCCTACCTGGCCAAGGCCCTGAAGCTGGCCGAACGCAGCCACCTGGAGGTGACGGTGCTGGAGTCGCCCGACATCAGCAGCGTCGGCGTCGGCGAGGGCACCTTCCCCACCATCCGCAACACGCTGCAGTTCCTCGGCATCGACGAGGCGCGCTTCATCCGCGAGACCTCGGCCACGCTCAAGCAGGGCATCCGCTTCGTCGACTGGGCGCGCCCACCCGCCGCGGGCCAGCACCAGCAGTTCTTCCATCCCTTCGAGGCGCCCTTCTACACGGAGGACCTCAACCTGGTGCCCTACTGGCTGCTGCAGCCCGAGGCCGGGCGCCCACCCTTTGCCGAGGCCATGACCCTGCAGGTGCGCGTGGCCGAGGCCCACCGCGCGCCCAAGCGCGCCGGCGAGGCTGCTTACGCTGCGCCGCTGAACTACGCCTATCACTTCGACGCCATCAAGCTCGCCAAGCTGCTGGCCGAGCGCGCCCGCGAGCTCGGCGTGCGCCACGTGCAGGGCACGGTGACGGACGTCTCGCTCGACGCCACCGGCTGCATCGCCCACCTCGATACCGTCCAGCAGGAGCGCTTCGAGGCGGAGCTCTACATCGACTGCACAGGTTTTCGCGCCGAGCTGATCGGCCGGGCAATGGGTTCGCCCTTCAAGTCCGTGCGTCACCAGCTCTTCGTCGACCGCGCCCTGGCCTGCAAGGTGCCGCTGGATGCCCACGCGACGATGGAGAGCAGCACCATCGCCACCGCCCACGAGGCCGGCTGGCTGTGGGAGATCGGCCTGAACGGCGCGCGGGGCATCGGCTGCGTCTACTCCAGCGACCACCTCAGCGACGACCGCGCCGCCGACATCCTGCGCGCCTACTGCGGTGCAGGCCACGAGGACCTGGGCATGCGCAGCATTCCCTTCACGCCCGGCTACCGCGAGCAGCAGTGGGTGAAGAACTGCGTCGCCGTGGGTCTGTCGGCCGGCTTCCTGGAGCCGCTGGAGGCGACCGGCCTCGTGCTCATCGAGGCGGCCGTCGGCATGATTGCCGAGATGCTGCCGCACAGCGGCCCCATCCACGCGCCGGCGCGGCGCTTCAACGAGCTGATGACGGCCCGCTTCGAGAACATCATCAACTTCCTGAAGCTGCACTACTGCCTC
Organism: Pelomonas sp. Root1217; assembly: GCF_001425705.1. Lineage (GTDB taxonomy): Bacteria > Pseudomonadota > Gammaproteobacteria > Burkholderiales > Burkholderiaceae_C > Pelomonas. The sequence goes on from NZ_LMDC01000012.1 coordinate 501,104, forward strand.
AGCCAGCGCCAGGAACCCTTCTGGCGCGACAACGCCGCGCCCGCCTCCATCCCCGACCGCCTGGCCGGCCTGCTGGAGGAATGGCGGCTGCGCCCGCCCGGCCGCTTCGACTTCCTGCTCGACACCGAGACCTTCGCCTTCTTCAACTACCAGTACATCCTCTACGGCATGGGCTTCGCCACCGACCTCAGCGCCGGCCGCAGCGACTTCCCGCAGGTCGAGGAAGCCGGCAAGCTGTTCGCCAAGATCCAGCGCTTCGCCGACCGCGCCATCGCCGACCTGCCCAGCCACCGGGCGCTGATCCAGCAGATCAACGCGGGGCGGTGAAGGCCTGCGGCGTGGCCGGGACGCCCAGCGGCTGCAGGCTCTTCTGCCACCAGCCGACGTCGCGCCACTCACCGTTCTTGAAGCCGACGTTGCGGTAGACGCCGATCGCCTCGAAGCCCACGGCTTCGTGCAGCCCCACGCTGCCCGCATTCGGCAGGGCGATGCCCGCGAAGGCCTGGAAGTAGCCCAGCTCTGCCAGCACCGGCAGCAGCCGCCCGTACAGCGCCCGGCCGACGCCCTGGCCGTGCATGTCGTCACGCACATAGACCGTCGTGTCCACCGACCATTGGTAGGCCGCGCGCTCGCGGTGCTTGCTGGCGTAGGCATAGCCGCAGACGGTGCCGGCCGCGTCCTCGGCCACCAGCCAGGGCAGGCTGGCCAGCGTCTTCCCGATGCGGGCGCGCATCTCGACCGCGCCGGGGGGCTCGGTCTCGAAGGAGATCGCCGTGTGCTGCACGACGGGGTCGTAGATGGCCGCGACGGCAGCGGCGTCTGGCGGTGTGGCGGTACGGATCTTCAAGACGGGACCTCCGTGGATGTGGGCGTGGAGCGGGCAGGCACCTGGATCAGCAGCAGGGCCGCCAGCGCACTCAGGCCCAGCGCCGCCGAGAACCACAGCACGCGCGTGCCGAACTCGGCCAGCAGCAGGCCGAACAGCCAGGGCGACAGCGCCTGGGCCAGGCGCGCCGGCAGCACGAGCAGGCCCTGCCGCTGCCCATAGCCCTGGGCGCCGAACAGCGCCAGCGGCAGCGTGCCCTTGGCAATGGTCAGGATGCCGTTGCCCGCGCCATGCAGCAGCGCGAAGGCGGCGACCGCCGGTGCGCCCAGCACGGCCAGCAGCGCCGCGCCCAGCGGGTGCATCAGGGCCGCGGCCCGGGCCGAGTGCAGCGGATGCAGGCGGCGCAGCAGGCCGAACTCCAGCAGCCGCCCCGCCACCTGCGCCGGCCCGACCAGGGCGCTGACCAGGATGACGGCGGTGGGCGCCGCACCAACCGCGCCGAGCAGCCGCGGCAGGTGGGCCGCCATGGCCGTGCTGATGAACCAGCTCACCGCGAACACCCAGGCCAGCAGCACGGCCGTCGACGTCGGCGGCTTGCTGCCGGTGCCGGCCGCCGGACCGGCAGCGGCTGTCGTCGCGATCGAAGCCCGCGGCAGCCAGGCATTGAGCGGCAGGCCGATGAGGAGATGCAGCGCCGCCCACGCCCAGCAGGCGCCGCGCCAGCCATAGGCGTGCTCCAGCGCGGCCGTCAGGGGCCAGCCCACCGTGCTGGCAAAACCGGCGATAAGCGTGATGCCGGTGATGGCGCCGCGTGCTTCGTGCCCGTACAGCCGCACCAGCGACGCGAACGCCGCTTCATACAGCCCGCTGCCCATCGCGACGCCCATCACCAGCCAGGCGGCCAGCAGGCCGATCGGCCCGCTGGCCATCGCCATCGCCGCCAGGCCCAGCGCGAACAGGCCGCTCGTCGCCATCAACACCGGCCGGCCGCCCCAGCGGTCGATGCGCCGGCCGCTGTGCGGGCCGACCAGGGCCGAGACCACCAGCGCAGCCGAGAAGGCCGCAAAGACCGTCGGCTCGGCCACACCCAGTTCGGCTGCCATCGGCCGTGCCAGCATGGCCGGCAGGTAGTAGGACGAAGCCCACGCCAGCGTCTGGGCGGTGCCCAGCGTGGCGACGACGCGCGTGCGGCTGGCGGCCATCGTCAGCCGCAGCAGCGGGCGGGCCGCGGTTCGGCCGCTGCGGCGGGCTTCGGTGCGCAGCCTCGCTTCGGCGCGGCGACGGCCGCGGCCTCCGGCGCCGGGCCACAGCAGCCGTCGGCGCCATCGGTCACCGGGCCGGCCGAGCAAACGCCCGTCTCCGGCAGCGCCAGCTCGACGCGGTCCGCCGCGGCCAGGTCGCCTGCGATGGCGGCCACCACCGAGCGTGCCTGCTCGAAGCCGGTCGCCATCAGGAAGGTCGGTGCGCGGCCATAGCTCTTCACACCCACGGTGTAGAAGCCCGGCTCCGGATGGGCCAGTTCACGGTGGCCGTGCGGGCGTACCGTGCCGCAGCTGTGCAGATTGGGGTCTATCAGCGGGCCCAGCGCCTCGGTGGATTCCAGCCAGGGGTCGAGCTTGACGCGCAGCTCGCTGCTCAGCGACAGGTCGGGCCGCTGGCCGGTGGCGCAAACGATCTCGTCGATGCCCTGCACAACGATGGGCTGCTGCTTCGCATCCCACCCGTGAACGCTCAGTTGCGTGCCCAGACGTTCGATTCGCGTGATGCGCAGGCCACTGAAGAACTCCAGCGTGCCGCCATCGCGCAGCCGGCGCAACGACGCACCCAGCGCACCGCGGGCGGGCAGGGCGTCCGCGTCGCCGCCACCGAAGACGCGCTGCAGGGATGGCGCGCGCACAGACCAGGCCAGGCGCGTGGCGGGCGACTGTCGGGCCAGTTCGGCCAACGCCAGCAGCGCATTCGCGGCCGAGTGGCCGGCGCCGACGACGAGGGTGCGCCTGCCTTCATAGCGCGCCCGCAGCGCGCCCGTCACGTCCGGAATGCCGTAGAAGATCTGCGCCCGGGCCTCGGCCTCGCCGATGGCTTGCAGGCCGTTGGCGCCGACCGGGTTGGGCTGGTTCCAGGTGCCCGTCGCGTCGATGACGGCGCGGGCGCGCAGCTCCTGCACCTGGCCGTGCTGCTCGTAGCGCACGAGGAAGGCGGCCTGGTCACGGCCGGCGCTCTTGACCTTGTCGAAACCCTCGCGGCTGACGGCCACGACGCGCGCGCCAAGCTTCAGTGAGGAGGCCACCTGTGGCAGCGCGGCAAAGGGCTGGAGCACGCGCTCGACGACCTCGCCGGCGCGAGGCAGCTCGGCAGCCGGCGGCGCCGTCCAGCCGGTGGGCGCCAACAGGCGGGCCATCGCGGGGTCGACGTCGAACTGCCACGGCGAGAACAGCTGCACATGGCCGTAGTCGACGAGATTGGCGCCCACCGTCACGCCGGCCTCCAGTGCGACGAATGGCAGGCCGCGCTCGATCAGTTGCGCCACCGCCGCCAGCCCGACCGGCCCGGCGCCGAGCACGACGACCGGCAGCGCGCCGTCGGCGACGGGCGACTCGCGCAGCGTCAGACTCATCAATGCCGCGCAGGCCGGGCAGGCACCCTGGAATTCGGCCGAGGCCTTCAGCGCGGGCGGCACGTCCTCGATCTTCATGCGCTTGAAGCCGTATTGCGCGAAGTACTCCGGCGCCGTGACGGTCAGCAGATAGAGGGCTGCGATGTCGCGCGAGCGGGCTTCCTGCAGCAGGCGCTCGACAAGCAGCCGGCCGATGCCCTGCTTTTGCAGGCCCGGTGCGACGGCCACCGAGCGCAGCAGCGCCACATGGCCATAGACCTCAGCGCCGGCGCAGCCGACGACCTCGCCGTTGCTGATGGCCAGCAGGTAGGTGGACAGGTGCGCCTGCGCGCCCTCGGTAGGCAGCTTGTTCGCCAGCAGCAGGGCTTCGACGGCGGGCCAGTCGGCGGCGCCGGCCTGGCGCAGGGAGGGGGTGTCGTTCAACAGCATGGTTTGGAATCCTGGGTGGGCTCCCTCAGGGCAGGCGGCGATGAAGGCGGCAGGCAGCAGGTCGCGGCCGGGTCTTCGCGCAAAGCCTTCAGGAGCGTCAGCAAAGAGGTCTCGACGGCGGCGCGCTCGCGCTCGCTCAAGGTCGCCAGCAGCTGCTGGGCATGGTCGTCGAGGGTCTGGTTCAGCTCACGGACGGTGCGCTCGCCGTCGGCGGTGAGCGTGACGAGCCAGCTCCTTGCGTCGAGAGGGTTCGGCTCCTTGCTCACCAATCCACGGGCTGCCATGGCCTCCACGGCACGCGACACCCAGCTCTTCTCCAGGCTGACCCGCGTGCCGAGTTCCGACAGCGGTAGCGGCCCGGAGCGCCCGAGCTCGGTCAGCAGATGGCATTGCGTGCTGGTGGTGCGGCAGCAGTCGGCCACGACGCGCTGGGCGCGGGTGTACAGGCGCGCCACTTCGCGCAACAGGCTGCCGGGGGCGGATTCGGTCATTTGGGTGTGTGTAGCAACTATCTGGACGCATGTTGAGGTTCCTTGTGTTGGTTGTCAATAGCAACTATCTGAGCCAGGGAAACGGGGCCTCGGCCCCGTCGGGTGTTGTCAGAGGGCGCGCTGGTTCACGCGCTTGGATAGTTCATCAGCGCTTTCCTTGCGCTCGCTGTAGCGGTCGACCAGGTAGGGACCGAGGTCGCGGGTCAGCAGCGTGAACTTGAAGAGCTCTTCCATCACGTCCACGACACGGTCGTAAAAGGCCGACGGCCTCATGCGGCCGTCCTCGGTGAATTCGGCGAAGGCCTTGGCCACCGATGACTGGTTGGGGACGGTCAGCATCCGCATCCAGCGACCCAGGACGCGCATCTGGTTGACTGCATTGAAGGACTGCGAGCCGCCGCACGCCTGCATGACCGCCAGCGTCTTGCCTTGAGTCGGCCGCACGGCACCAGACGACAGCGGAATCCAGTCGATCTGCGCCTTCATGACGCCCGTCATCGCGCCATGTCGCTCCGGCGAACACCAGACCATGCCCTCTGACCAGGCCGCCAGCTCGCGCAGCTCCTGCACCTTGGGGTGGCTTTCCGGCGCGTCGTCGGGCAGCGGCAAGCCGCTGGGGTCGAAGATGCGCACCTCGGCACCCATGGCCTCCAGCAGGCGGGCGGCCTCGAAAGTCAGCAGCCGACTGTAGGAGCGCTCGCGCAGTGAGCCGTAGAGCATCAGCAAGCGCGGCCGGTGTTGTGACGGCGTCAGCACGGTCAGCCGCTCTTGCGTCGGTACGTCGAAGAGATCGGTCCTCAGCGCCGCAAACGTGGCCTCGGGGAAAAGCTGCTCAGACATGGCGAGCCCCGCCAGAAGGAGCCGGCGCAGGCGAGGCGGTCCGCGTCGACAACAGTTGGTGAACACCGACCGCAACGGCGGCGCCGACCAGTTCGGCCAGCACAAAGCCGGGCGCGCTCGCCGGCGCGATGCCCGCGAAGCTGTCGCTGAACATGCGACCGAACACGGCGGCCGGGTTGGCGAAAGACGTCGACGCGGTGAACCAGTAGGCGGCGCCGATGTAGGCAGCCACCATGGCCGCGACGCGCGAGCCCGGTGCCCGCAGGATGACCAGCACCAAGCCGAAGGTCGCAACGCCTTCGGCAATCCACTGACTCGTCCCGCTACGCAGCTTGGTCGAGAACTGCAGGACGCTCATGTCGAACATCGCATGGGCCAGCCAAGCGCCCAGCATGGCCCCAAGGAGCTGCGCCGCGACGTAGGGCAGCAGGGCCGCCTTCGCCAGCTCGCCGCGCCAGGCCATGACCGCGCTGACGGCCGGGTTGAAGTGCGCGCCGCTGATCGGACCGAAAACCTCGATCAGCACGTACAGGCCGCCGACCGTGGCCAGCGTGTTGGCCAGCAGCGCGACGGCGACGTTGCCGCCGGACAGGCGCTCGGCCATGACGCCGGAGCCGATGACCACGGCCAGCAGCAGCGCGGTGCCCAGCGCTTCGGCGAGGAGTCGGCGAGGCAGGCTCATGCCTTCGAGATCCCGACGAGGGCTTGCTGAAGGTCGGCCTTGCTCATCGTGGCCAGTGGCAGGGCCAGCAGCTGCAGCATGCGGTAACCGATGGCCTGTCGCGTCAGCTCGAAGGCGCGGCGCTTGCCTTCGTCACCGCCCTCCGCGTTGGACGGGTCCGGGTAGCCCCAGTGCACCTTGACCGGTTGACCACCGGTGCCGCCGAAGAAGACCGGGCACTGCTCGGCCGCGGCGCTGTCGCAGACGGTGATGACGATGGACAGCGGTGGCGCGCCATCCTGGCTGAATTCGTCCCAGCTCTTGCTGCGGTAACCCGTGGTGTCGACGCCGGCGTTCTGCAGCGCCTCGAGGGCGAAAGGATTGATGCGGCCACTCGGCGCGCTGCCGGCGCTGTGCGCCTGCACGTCGCGGCCGAGTTCTTTCGCCCAGTGGTTGAGCATGCCCTCGCTGAGGACACTGCGGGCGGAGTTGTGGGTGCACAGGATGAGGACGTGGGTGGTCATGAGGAAACGTTCAGCGGGTGCCGATCTGCTTGATTTCGTGTTGAATGGCCAAGGGTCCGAGCTTGGAGATGGGTAAAGCCATCAGAAGCTCGATGCGGCGCTTCAGCGTGACGGCGACTTCCCTGAAAGCCTGAAGCTTGGTGGCTTCGCTGCCTTGCACCGCGGCCGGATCGGGCACGCCCCAATGGGCCGTCATCGGCTGGCCGGGCCAGATTGGGCAAACCTCGCCAGCGGCCGAGTCACAGACCGTGAAGACGAAGTCCATGACGGGCGCGCCCGAGGCGGCAAACTCCCCCCAGCTCTTGCTGCGGAACCCGTCCGTCGGCACCTGCAGGGAGTCCAGCGTCTGCAGCGCCAGTGGGTTGACCGCGCCGTTGGGGTGGCTGCCGGCCGAATAGGCCTTGAAGCGCCCGCCAGCGAGGCTGTCCATCAGACCCTCGGCCAGGATTGATCGCGCCGAATTGCCGGTGCAAATGAAAAGGACGTTGAAGGTTTTGTCCGGCATCGCAGGTCCAGTTCAGCAGTTGCAGGCAGTTGCGGGGCTGTCCACGACGCAGTCGGCGCCCTGGCAGCAGTTCTCGGTCAGATAGCCCTGCAGCGCATTCATCTGCCCATAGGCGGCGCGATAGATCAGGTTGCGGCTGGCGCGCTCCTGGGTCACCAGGCCAGCGTTGACCAGTTCCTTCAAGTGGAAGGACAGCGTGGCCGGCGCCACGCCCAGGCCTTCCTGGATGGCGCCGGGCGTCAGCCCTGCATCGCCGACAACGACCAGGGCACGGAATACCTGCAGGCGCAGCGGCTGGGCGAGCGCGGCAAGTGCTTTGACAACGGCTTGTTCATCCATGATTCCATTATTATCGAATCATCGATTTAAATGCAAGCGCTTCGGCAATGCCGCCGCTTCAGCGAAGGGATTGGATCTTGGGCTGCTGCGCCTCGAACTGCCGGGCCACGAAACGCCAGACCATGCGCGATGCATCCGGCCCGTTGGCATCGCTGAAGCGCTGGCGCGCCGCGCCGCCGCTCCAGGCATGGCCCAGGCGGTCGACCTCCACCAGCGTCGCCACCACCTCGCGTGAGCGCTTGAACTGCGTCACCCGCATCGGGTAGCGCTTGCCGCGGCGCTGTTCCTGCGCCGGCTCCTGGCGCGCGCCGGCCGCCTGCGACCACATCAGCGCCGCAGAGCCGGCGTTGCTGGCCGACACGACGCGGTCCGCGTCGCCATGGATGACCATCAACGGCGGCCAGTCCTGGGCCCGGCCGGGTGGCAGGGGCTGGCGCCTTCCCTGCATCGCACCGACGGCCGAGGCCGGTGATCTCGCCGTGCCGGGCGGAACGCCCGAGTGCATGACCAGGGCCTTGAAGCGATCCGGGTAGCGCGTGGCCAGCAGCGCCGCCATGCTGGCACCGGCCGACAGCCCGGCCACGGCGGTGCGCTCCCGGTCGGCCGCGTACAGCATGCAGACCTGGTCGACGGCCTTCATGATCCAGGCGGCCTCGGCGAAGGCGCGGCCCGACTGCGTGTCGAACCAGTTCCAGCAACCCTGGGCGTTGCACAGGCGTGGCTGCTCGGGGTAGAGCACGAGGAAGCGCTCGCGCGTGGCGACTGCATTCATGCGCGTGCTGGCTGCAAAGCTCTTGGCGTCCTGATGGCAGCCGTGCAGCATGACGAGCAGCGGCAGCCGCTCGCCAAAGCGCACGCCCGCGGGCCGGAACAGGTAGTAGCGGCGCGGCCCGTCGGCGGCCATCACCAGGCCCATCAACCAGCTGCCTGCGCTGGACGGGGGGCGATGGCGCTCACGCAGCGGTTTTGTGGCCTGCCGAAGCAGCGCGGCGTTGCGATTCAGCAGCGCTGCCCAGGACGGTTGCTTCATTGGCAGTCCGGATGGCCCGGGTTCTGCGCGCAGTCCGCCTGCTCCAGCTCCGACGGGTCCGGGTGCTCGCGCAGCGCGGCGTTCAGCTGGTCGATCTGCCCGCACCAGTCGCCGTCATCCTGATGCCATTGCTCGCGCAAGAAGGCAACCTGGCTGGCATTCCAAAACGGCGCCTCCGATAGATTGAGCGTCTGCGGCAGCGGTCGGTGCAGGCGGATGAACTGCTTGATCTCAGCCGGCGAATTCGGCAAGCCGAGCTGGCTGAACAGTGCGGGCAGGTCATGGTGGGTGGTGGTGTCCATGTGCGTCCTTTTTCCCAGGTCCTGAGGCGGCCTGTGATGACTGGACCTTAGGCGCACGAGGCGGTGCGCAGTGTCAGCCGAGGCCCCGTCACGCAGTGCGGGGCTGTCAGCCGAGGCCCACAGCCCCGGCTGCCGCCCGCTGACAGACTGACGGCGCTGGCGCGCCTACGGTCACGGGATTGAAGACAGCAGGAGGTCGCGATGACCTGGAATGATTTCATTGCGCGCATGCAGGCCGCGTGGCCCGACGTGGGTTGGACCGACGTGTTGCCTGCCGTGCTGGCCGGCGCGCTGACCATCGTCGTCATCAAGGTGGGCCTGCGTTTCGTCGTGCAACGGCTGCGCACGTTGTCGCAGCGCACCAGCAGCACGCTGGATGACGGCCTGGTCAGCGTGCTGGAGCGCACCAACGGCGCGCTGATCTGGGTGGTCGGCCTGCTGGTCGGGCTCAACATGCTGCCGCTGGACGACCGCTGGCATGACCGCGTGTCGCAGCTGTGGTTCGCCGTCGTGGCCCTGCAGCTCGGCCTGTGGGCCCAGCAGGCGGTGGCGCAGGTGCTCGCGGCCCAGCAGATGCGCCATGGTGGCTCCGCCGCGCTGTCGGCCTCGGCCACCCTGCTCAGCTGGGGCCTGCGCGGTGCGCTGTGGGTGGTGGTGGTGCTGGCCGTGCTGTCCAACCTGGGCGTCAATATCACGGCCTTTGTTGCGAGCCTGGGTATCGGCGGCATCGCGTTGGCATTGGCAGTGCAGAACATACTCAGCGACCTGTTCGCCTCGCTGGCCATCGCAGTAGACAAGCCCTTCGAGGTGGGTGACTCCATCACCGTCGGCGACGTGACCGGTACGGTGGAGCGCGTGGGACTGAAGACGACCCGCATCCGCAGCCTGGGCGGCGAGCAGATCGTCATGTCCAACGCCGAACTGCTCAAGCGCACGGTGGCCAACTTCAAGCGCCTGCAGACGCGCCGCGTGGCCTTCACTTTCGGCATCACGTCCGATGCGTCGGCCGATGACGCCGCCGCGGTGCCGCCGCTGGTCAAGGCGCTGATCGACGCCGACCCCAAGCTCGAGCTGGTACGGGCTCACTTCAAGGGCTTTGGCGAGAACTCGCTGAACTTCGAAGTGGTCTACCGCGTCAACGACCCCAGCTACGACGTCTACATGGACCACCAGCAGATGTTGAACCTGGCGCTGATGCGTGAGTTGCAGCAGCGCGGCATCCGGCTGGCGTTCACCAACACCGTCAATGTCGTGGGCTTGCAGGCCCAGGCGGAGCCGGTGCAAGAGCGCGGTGCGCCCGCTCGCAAGGGTGCCTCACCCGACGCGCCTGACATCGTGCCCGCGGCAGGCTGAAATGATGCCCCTCGTCCAAGGCTTACCTTGGCCGGTCCCCCAAGGGGACGGCGATGCTTGCCGGATCGACCTGCAAGCACATCGCCAAAGCGGGCCGGCTAGGGAGCGGCCCGGCGCTCGGCCCGCAAGCTTCGGATTGCTGACGTGATCCATAGCGCCGCTGCTGGCCCCGAGTTGCTGACGGCGGCCATTGCAGCCCTCGTCATCGTCGCCATCGCCGGCGCCCTCTACACCCACCGCCTCGGCCTGTCGCATCTGCTCATCTTCATGGCGGTCGGCATGCTGACCGGCGTGGACGGGCCGCTGGGCCTGCCCTTTGACAACCACCGGCTGGCCGTCAACGTCGGCAATCTGGCCCTGGCGCTGATCCTGTTCGATGGTGGCCTGCGCACGCGCTGGAGCGAGGTGCGCCGCGCCATGCTGCCGGCCAGCCTGCTGGCGACAGTGGGCGTTGCCATCACGGCCGGCATCGTCGCGGGCATCGCCAAGCTCGTGCTGGGCATGCCCTGGACCGAGGGCCTGCTGCTGGGCGCAGCCGTTTCGTCCACCGACGCTTCGGCCGTGTTCGCGCAGTTCAGCGCCAGCAAGTTGAACCTGGAGCCGCGGCTGGCGGCCACCATCGAGGTCGAGTCGGCCCTGAACGACCCCATGGCCATGGTGCTGACCATTGGCCTGATCACCTGGTTGGCACCCTTTGGCCAAGCAGGCGACTCGCAGGTGAACAGCCTGGTCGACCTGCTGCCGCTGCTGGGCGAACAGCTCGGCCTGGGGCTGCTGGCCGGCGGTCTGGGCGGCGTGCTGGCCGCTTGGTGGGTGAGCAAGCTGCCCATCACCGATGACCATGACGGCCTGGCCGCGCTGCTGATGGCGGCCCTGGGTTTTCTGCTCTTCGCCGTCACCAACCGCTGCGGCGGCTCGGGCTTTCTGGCCGTCTATGTCGCCGGCTTGCTGGTGCGCCATCGAGCCGAGCGCGTGGCGACGATGAGCCTGCCCGGGCTGAACGGGTACACCTGGCTGGCCCAGGCAGTGCTGTTCCTGCTGCTGGGCCTGCTGGTCACGCCGCATGAGGTCTTGCGCCTGATCGGCCCGGCCCTGCTGCTGGCGGCAGGCCTGATGCTGGTCGCGCGGCCCGCGGCGGTCTTCCTGTGCCTGGCGCCGCTGGGCTTTGGCTGGCGCTCGCAATGCTTCGTCGCGTGGTCGGGCCTGCGCGGCGCGGTGCCCATCGTGCTGGCCACCTACCCGGTGCTGGCCGGCTTGAAGGATGGGTGGCGTTTCTTCGACGTGGCTTTCGTCGTCGTGCTGCTGTCCCTGCTCATCCAGGGGCCGACGCTGGCGCCGTTGGCGCGCTGGCTGGGTCTGGACCAGAGCGAGCGTTAGGCCACCGGCGCCAGCAGATTGGCGTCACGCGCCAGCTTCCAGCGGCCGTTGTCCTTGCGCAGCAGCGTCAGCGTGTGGCCTTCACGTCGGGTCGGTGGCGAGCCGTCCGGCGGCGTTGCGGTCACGCTCAATCGCGTGCGCATGAAGGCCCAGTCGCCCAAAACCTGAATCTCCAGCATCTCGCTGTGGCCGTCGAACTTGGGCGCCTTGCCGCGTGCCTGGCCCTCGGCGGCCTTGGCGAAATCGCTCTTGGTCATCGGCGGCCGGCCGTGCGTCAGGAAGACGGCATCGTCGGTCATCAAGCCGAGCACGGTGTCGACGTCGCCGTCCCGCGTGGCGGCCATCCAGGTTGCGACGAGATCGCGAATGGCTTGTTCATCGCTCATGTCTGCACCTTAGTGCGCAAGGCGGCGCCTGCTGTTTCAGGTTGTGCCAGCCAGAGAGTCCGCCTGCGTGACGAGGCTGCCCGGCGGCACGCTGCGCGTCAGCCAGACGTTGCCGCCGATGACCGCGCCGCGGCCGATGGTGACCCGGCCCAGCACGGTAGCGCCGGCATAGATGACGGCCTCGTCCTCGACGATGGGGTGGCGCGGCTGGCCCTTGACGAGGTTGCCGTCGCCGTCGGTGGGGAAGCTCTTGGCCCCGAGCGTGACATTTTGATAAATACGCACGCCTCGCCCAAGGATGGCCGTCTCGCCGATGACAACGCCAGTGCCGTGGTCGATGAAGCAGCCGCTGCCTATTGTTGCGCCGGGGTGAATGTCGATGCCCGTGTCGGCATGGGCCAGCTCGGCGATGACGCGGGCGATCAGCGGCAGGCCCAGCTTGTAGAGCTCATGCGCCAGGCGGTGGCTGATCAGCGCGCGCACGCCGGGGTAGCAGAGCAGCACCTCGTCGACGCTGCGCGCGGCTGGGTCGCCCTGGTAGGCGGCGAGCACGTCGCTGTCCAGCAGCACGCGCACGCCGGGCAGGGTGCGCAGGAAGCAGCTGGCCAGCTCGGCAGCGTCCTGGCTGGGCGTGTCGTCGCCGCGCTGGCGGGCCTCGTGGCGCAGCTCCAGTGCCGCCTGCTGGCGCAGCGTCGTCATGGCCGCGCCGAGGGTGTGGCCGACATAGAAGTCCTCGTGCTCGGGCTGCAGCGTTGGCGGCCCCAGGCGCATCGGGAACAGCGCGCCCGACAGGCACTGCACCATGCCGGCCAGCAGCTCGCGCGACGGCAGCTCGCGGCCGTCGCCGCCGCGGCGGTGGGTGTCGCGCCAGCGCCGGCGCTCGTTGCGCAGGGCCTCGACGACCGCCTGCAGTTCATCACCGGGCGCGGGCGTCGACGGGGGAGCGGAGTCTGGGGTCATGGCGGGCGCCGCGCAGGCGTTGGGCAAGGGCGGCCAGTATAGAAATCCACCTTCTCCCCACGAGGGCCAGGGCTGCCGTCACGGCCAGCATGGCCGCCATGTGCACGGCCACGGCCGCCAGCGCGAGCAGCAGCGAGCCGGAGGCGGTGATCTCCCGGGCCGGCGAGGCGCTCAGGCAGATCGGCACCAGGGCCGGCACCAGCATCATGCCGCTGCCATGGGCGCTGGCCACCAGGCCGGACCACAGCGCGAGCCCGGCCTTGGCGCGCCGCAGCGCCAGCGCCAGCAGCAACAGCAGGCCGCACAGCAGCTGTGCGCCGCCCATGGGCCCGTCCAAAGCCACCAGCACCGCCACACCACCGACGGCCGCCGCATGCCCGAGTGCGATCGGCAGCAGGGCGCGGCGCGCGTCCTTTGAGCAGGCGGCCAGGCCCCAGCCGGTGGCCGGGTTCAGGCCGTGCAGGGCACCGGCGCCGGCCAGGGCCAGCCACGGCCAGAGGCTGGTGGCGCTCATGACTGTCAGGCCTTGGCGCCGCCGCAGCAGGCTGCCGCTGCGGGTGCTGCCGATTCGTAGCGGTCGTGGTGGCGAACCCACTCCATCGTGTAGCTCAGGCCCGCTTCGTCGCGGCCCTTGGGCGTCAGGTCGATGAGGTTGTAGCTGCCCATCATCACTTCCACGCCACGGCCGAATGTCGAGTAGGTGTGGAAGACCTGGCCGTCGTCGTCCTTGCAGAAGATGCTGATGCCGGGCGCCTCTTCCTGCGGGAAGGGCGTCATGTGGAAGTTGTAATAGACCTCGCCGTCGACCCGGTCCGCCGGCGCGAAGCTGACATGGAAGTCGCGGTTGAAGTCATTGCCGCGCGACGAGGCCCAGGCGAACTGCCAGCCCATGCGGCGCTTGAAGGCTTCCAGGTCGGCGAGCGGCGCACGCGACACGACCAGCAGCGCGATGTCGCGCTGGGCCAGGTGCAGCGCCATGCTGTCCAGGTGGTCGGCCATGAAGGAGCAGCTCTTGCAGCCTTGCTCCCAGCCGGGGCCGAACATGAAATGCTGCACCAGCAGCTGGCGCTTGCCCTGGAACAGCTCACTGAGCTTGCGCGGGCCGGCCGGCGTGTCGAAGACATAGGCGTTGTCGTCCAGGCGCACCCAGGGCAGGGCACGGCGCTCCTGGGCGACCAGGTCGCGCAGACGGGTCAGCTCCTTCTCGCGGCCGAGCAGCTGCTTGCGCTCGGCGATCCAGAGATCACGGGTGACGACGGGGCGGGGTGTGGGGGCGTTCATCAAAGGCTCCTTGGGTTGGGGAAGGCAATGCAGCGGCGCCACCCGGGATCCGGGTGCGTGCTGCTCAGGGGGATGGATGGGTTAGGCGCGGCGGGGTCGGCGCACAGCGCGCACTTTCCCCGTGCCGCCGTCGCCGGCGTAGAAAAGCTCGGCGCCGTCGGATTCGAGACCGCTGACGTTGGTGCCCGCGGGCATCTGCAGGCTTTCGAGCACGGTGCCGTCGGCGGGGTCGATGCGGCGGATCTCGCTCGCGTCGTCTTCCCAGGTGCCGTGCCAGAGTTCGCCATCGACCCAGGTCACGCCGGTTACGAAGCGGTTCGATTCGATGGTGCGCTGGATGGCGCCGGTGGCCGGGTCGATCTGGTGGATCTTGCGGCCGCGGTGCTGGCCCACCCACAGGCTGCCCTCGGCCCAGGCCATGCCGGAGTCGCCGCCCTGGCCCGGCGCCGGGATGGACGCGACGACGCTGCCCGTGGCCGGGTCGATCTTGTCGATGCGGGCCTCGGCGAGCTGCCAGAGGTAGCGGCCGTCGAAGGCGGTGCCGGCGTCGCAGGGGCGCTCGATGCGCTGCTGGGCCTCGCCGCTGGCGGGGTCGAAGGCGACCAGCGCGGCGCCCGTGGCGGCCCAGACGCGCTGGCCGTCATGGGTGACGCCGGCAATGCTCTTGCCGCCTTCGAAGGGGCCGTATTCGCGGACGATCTCGGCGGGGTGATTCACGGTGTTCATGGTTTGCTCCTTGCGATGGGCGAACCTTAGCCAAGCTGCAGGGCGGCGGGGAGTAACAAGATCGTCGTGAATCCGGTCAGCGGCGGCGCCAGCCAGCGCCGCGAGCGCGTCTGGCCGATGGCGCGCACGCGGCCTGCGGCCTCCAGTTCGGCCAGCTCGCGTTGCACGGTGCGCTGGCTGGCATCCAGGGCCAGGGCCAGGGCCGAGGTGGACCAGGCCGCCCCGTCGGACAGCAGGGCCAGCAGCTCGCTGGCCTCGCCTTCCATTGGTGGCGACAGCACCGCCACGGCCGGCGCGCGCAGCGTAAAGCCGCGCGCCGTCGCCTCGATGCCGGCGGCCTGCCTGACGAGCGCACGCAGCCGGCCAATCTCGACGCGCAGCCGCGCTCGATGGGTCTCGTCGACCTCGCGGATGCGAAAGGCCCGGGCGATCAATGCGTCGCGTTCGGCCTCGCCCGGCCAGGCCTCGGCGAGGGCACGGAGCAGCGTGAACAGGATGGGTCGTCGCGCCAGCGGCACGCGCAGCGCCCCGGCCCGCAGCGCATGGCGGCAGGCGTCCACGACGAGGGCGCCCGAGTCCATCAGCGCGGCCACCTCCTGGAGGCGCAGCGGCTGCCATTCGCCGCCCGCGAGCCGGCGCGCGGCGGTGCGGTCGAGCACGGCAGCGGCCTCGTCGGCCTCGGCCTGCAGCGCCGGCACGCCGGCCCGCGCCGCCGCGTTACGGGCGCGCACGAGGGCGGCATGCACGTCGTCCATGCGCAGCGAGCGCAACGCCAGTTCCGCTGCGGCCAGGGCGGCCACGGCGGCGGGCAGGGGTGGCAATGCCTGGTCGTCAAGCGGCGCGAGCAAGGCCGAGGCGGCATCGAGTCGGCCCAACAGCAATTGCCGCCGCGCCGCGATCAGTCGGGCCTGCAGCGCGTTGATGTGGTCGCCGCGCGTTTCGAGCGTGGCCATGGCCGCCTCCAACGCGCGCGGTGCGGCGCTGAAGTCGCGCATCGCCAGCGCCACCTCCGCCTCGGCGACGACGCAGCGCGCCCGGGCCGTGGCCTCCTGCGCGCCAAAGCCCTGGGCCGCGCGCCTGAGCAGCTCGCGGGCGCGGCCATGCTCGCCGAGCTGGGCCATCGCGATGCCGCGCAGGGCCAGGGCCGGCGGGTCTTCGCGCAGGGCCACGCGCTTGAGGGCGGCCAGCGCGTCGCCGGCGGCCAGGGCGCGGGCGGCAGCAGAGATCAGCGAATCCATGGGGACCTGACTGTGCCAGTCCGGAGCCTGATACAGCGCGGCGCCCGGCGCCCAGCGCTGTAGCTTCACGCCGTGGCCGCAGGGCGCTGCAATGGCCCCATGAACGAGATACTGCCCTTCGCCACCTACTGCCTGCTGATGTCCAGCACCCCTGGCCCCAACAACATGATGCTGGTGGCCAACGGCGCCCACTACGGCTACCGGCGCACGCTGCCGGCCATCCTGGGCACCAACACCGGCGTGGCCGTGCTGACCTTCGCGACCTGTGCGGGCCTGGGTGCCGTCTTCACGGCCTGGCCGGTGCTGCACGAAATGTTGAAGCTGGCCGGCACCCTCTACCTGCTGGTGCTGGCCTGGAAGCTGGCCGTGGCGCCCGCTGCCAATGGCCGGCCGCCGGAACGGGTGGGGTTCGCGCAGGCCGCGCTGTTCCAGGCGGTGAACCCCAAGAGCTGGATCCGCGCGGTGACGGTGGCGTCGGTCTTCATGCCGTCGCAGTGGAGCATCGTCAGCGGCGCCTTGTTCGTCAGCTTCGCGGGCGCCCTCATCGGTTTTCCCTGCGTGTCGATGTGGGCGCTGTTCGGCGTCGGCATCTCGCGCTTCCTGTCCAGCCCGGCGCGGCGGCGTGCCTTCAATGTCATCATGGCCACCTCCCTGGTTGTGTTGGCCTTGATGCTGCTGCGCTGATGTTCTCGCTGGACCGCGACTCCCCCACGCCGCTGGCCGACCAGATCGAGCAGCGCCTGCATGCACTGATCCATAGCGCCCAGCTGCCGCCCGGCGCGCGGCTGAACTCCATCCGCCAGCTCGCGCAGCGGCTGGGCGTCAGCCCCAACACCGTCGTCGTCGCGTACGACCGCCTCGTCGCTGCCAGCCTCATCGACTCGCGCGGCACGGCCGGCTTCTTCGTCGCCGAGGGCCCGGCGGACGCCATGCCTGACCTTTTGACTCAGGCGGCGCGCGTGGAAGCCGGCGAGGAGCAGGAGGCCGTCTGGCTGGCCCAGCAGGCCAACGACCAGAAGGCCGGCGTGCTGCTGGCCAGCAGCGGCGCCCTGCCGGCCACCTGGCTGGAAGACGCCATCCCCGCCGCCGCCGTGCAGCGTGGCCTGGCGCGTGCCACGGCCGGCATGGCCTCGCGCTGCCCGCCGCAAGGCCTGCCGATGCTGCGCGAGCGCATCGCGATGCTGCTGCGCAGCCAGGGCGTGGCCGTGGACGCCGGCCGCATCCTGACGACCTATGGCGGCACCCAGGCCATCGACCTGATCTGCCGCGCCTTCCTGCGCCCGGGCGACACGGTCGCCGTCGAGACGCCGGGCTACTTCCTGCTCTTCGACCGCCTGCGCCAGGCCGGCGTGACCATCGTCCCCGTGCCGCGCCGGCCTGATGGCATCGACCTCGACGCGCTTGACGCCGCCTGCACCCGCCACCGCCCGCGCCTGCTGTTCATCCAGAGCGTGCTGCACAACCCCACCGGCTGGGGCAGCACGGCGGCCAATCTGCACCGCGTGCTGATGCTGGCGCAGCGCCACGACTTCCTCATTGCCGAGGATGATGTGCAGGGCCATTTCCACCCGGGCGCACCGACGCGCCTGGCCCAGCTCTCGGGCCTGGAGCGCGTCATCTATTACTCCAGCTTCTGCAAGGCCATGAGCCCGGCGCTGCGCCTGGGTTATATGGCGGCCGAGCCGGCGCTGTTGAAGGCGCTGATGCGCGAGAAGATCATCTCGGTGCTGACGACGGCGGCGCTCAACGAATACGTGCTGCTGGAAGTGCTGGCCGCCGGCCGCTGGCGCAAGCACCTGGACCGCCTGCAGCAGCGCCTGGCCGCAGCCCGCGCCGCGGCCACGCAGCAGCTGCGCCAGGCCGGCGTGCTGCTGGAGCACCCGGGCGAGGGCGGCCTGTTCCTGTGGGGCACGCTGCCCGCAGGCGTCGACGTGGACCACGTCGTGAAGGAGGCCTTTCGCGCCGGCATCCTGCTGGTGCGCGGCGCCACCTTCGCGGCGGACGGCGCCCGCGACCCGCACATCCGTTTCAACGCCGCCTTCAGCCAGCAGCCGCGGCTGGCCGACTTTCTGCGCGACCAGCTCAGTGCGACGACCAGTGCTCAGAGAGCCGTCGAGCGCGCCCGCAGCCGCATCAACTGACGCTCACTGCGTCACCCACACGGATGGCTCCGCCCTCGACGATGCGCGCCGTCATGCCGCCATGGCCGCGCATCGCGGTATAGCCGCCCGGGCCGATGACCTCCTCCATGCGCGAGCAGGGCGCGCAGGGGCCGACGATCTCGATCAGCGCCTCGCCGACGCGCACCTTGGCGTTCTTCAGCGTCAACAGGTTGATGCCGGAGATGACGAGGTTGCGACGCAGGTCGACCGGGTCGATCAGCCCGCTGCGTGCAAATGCCGCGATCAGCGGCAGGTGCTCCTGCTGGATCAGCGTGACCTGGCGCGTCGACAGCTCGGCCTCGCCGCGCTGGCCGAGGCGGTCGTCCGACAGGCCGATGCCGGCCAGCGCCGTCGTCTGATCGATGCGGCGGGCTCGGTCGCGCGGTGCCCCGCGCACGATGATGGTCTCGACGCGGCCCTGGATGTGGGCCGGTGGCGTCATCAGGTCGCGCATGGTCTTCATGGATACACCTTAGCCCAGCTTTGGTCCGCATAGTTCACGGATGCGCGGTACCGCGCCGTCAAGGCGCGAGGCCTCCCCGCCGAAGATGCTCTCAAGGAGTGTCTGCCGTGCTGAGACGTCTGTTTTCCACCTTTGCTTTTGTGTGTGTCGCGCTGTCTCAGACCGCTCACGCCGCCGACCTGACCGCCTTGGAAATGCGCTGGCTGCAGGGCATCACGCCTGTCGTCACCCACGCCCGCCAGGTGCTTGCGCTGCCGCTGGACATCGTCGTGCAGCCCCAGGCCGAGCCCGGCATGGCGCCATTGGCGCTGGGCTTTGTCGATGGCCGCTGCAAGCTGGTGCTGTCGATGCGCGGCAACCCCGAGGGACAGCGCCAGATCGACGCCATCGACCCTGAGCTGCGCGGCCCGGCCCTGGAACTGATGGCCGCCCATGAGCTGGGCCATTGCCGCCGCTATCTTGATGGTGCCTGGCATGGCTTGCCGGCCGGTTTCGTCGCCACGAAGGCTCCGGATGGGTTGGCGCCTGATCTGCAGCAGGCTTGGCTGAACATGCGCTCGACGCGCCGTGAGGAAGCCTATGGCGATCTCGTCGGCCTGGCCTGGGCACAGACCCACCACTCCGCGCTCTACACGAAGCTGCACGCCTGGCTGGTGGCCGAACGGTCGGCCGACCTGGTTCCCGGCAGCCACCATGACACGCTGGATTGGTTGGCCCTCGTCCGCGACCCGGCCATGCTCGATGGCCGCACGATGTTCGAAGCCGCCGACCGCATCTGGGCACGCGGCCTCAGGGACTGAGCCGACGCTTTTTCCCGGCTACGCCTGCCACACCGCATAGCCCGCCTCACGCAGGCCGATGGCCAGTTCCACTTCCATGTCGCGCGCCGCGTCGTAAGGCATCGGGTTGTAGAACTCGTAGAGCTCGGGCATCAGGCGCACGCCGTACTTCAGGACGAAACGGTTGGCCTGCACGCCGGCCATGTGCCTGTCAAAGCGCAGGTCCGGGTCCAGGCCCGTCATGCCGACATACAGGCAGGGCTTGACGATGTCGTGGCCGGGGTTGGCCTTGCGGAAAGCCGGCTCATTCCAGACGCGTTCAGACAGCAGCACGACGTAGACGTGGTGGTGATCGCGGCGCTGTCGGCGTGGCATGGCGGGGATTGTCTGGCGACCCCGCGATGCCAAAAAAGCCCGGCGACCCTCAAAGGCCGCCGGGTTAAACGCCTTGGCGTGCACCTCACACCTGGCAACGGCGACCGGCATGATACTGTTGATTTACACAGTGTTTTGGATGCTGCAAGCGTGTCGAACTCCTCATGCTTGATGACGCCCCACTCAAACTGGGCCTCGCCAACCTTCGGTGCATTGGCTAAAACTGCCATTCGAAGTTGCAGTCTGAGGAAGTCACATGAATGCTCAACACGCTTTCGTATCGCTGCTGCTGTTCGCCGCGCTCGTCGGCCTGGCCTTCCTGGGCCTGTCGTTCGGCCATGCCCTCAAACACCATGATCTGGCCCTGTGGGGGCACCATCCCTTGTTCGGATCGGGCATGGCGTCGCTGATCACCGCGTTGCTCGGCGGCGTTCTGATGTTTGGCCTGGGTCGGTCACCGAGCGACCGCGAGCACTAGCCCCGGTGGCGCGGCCGGCAAGCCAGCTTCCGCTGCGCTGGGTCGATACATTGGCAGCCAAGATGCAAACTTGGCTGGCTGCTTCCAACACCGATGGCCCTGCGATACCTGACCATTCCCGTCACACCCTTTCAGCAGAACTGCTCTCTCGTCTGGTGCGACGTCACGAAAGACGCCGCCATCATCGACCCCGGTGGCGAGCTGCCCCGGCTGCTCACAGCGGTGCGGGAGCGCGGGCTGAACCTGAAGGCCATCTGGCTCACCCACGCGCACATCGACCATGCCGGCGGCACTGGCCAGCTGGCCCGCGAACAGGGCCTGCCCATCATCGGCCCCCACCCCGGCGACCAGTTCTGGATCGACGGCCTGGCGCAGCAAAGCAAGATGTTTGGCTTCCCGCCGGTGGAAGGTTTCAAGCCTGACCGCTGGCTGGACGACGGTGACACGGTGCAGATCGGCGAGGAGACCCTGGCCGTGCGCCACTGCCCCGGCCACACTCCGGGCCATGTCGTCTTCCACTCGGCCTCCGCGCAGCGCGCCTTTGTGGGCGATGTGCTGTTCGCTGGCGGCATTGGCCGCACCGACTTCCCTGGCGGCAATCATCAGCAATTGATCGATGCCATCCGCCAGCGCCTATGGCCGATGGGTGATGAAACCGTATTCATCCCGGGCCATGGGCCGGAAAGCAGCATCGGAAAAGAGCGCCGCAGCAATCCCTATGTTGCCGATGTCGTTTGAACGGCGGTCGGAGGTAATTCGTTCACAAACACATCCAGCAACATTTACGCCCGAAGCGAAACGTGCTCTCCTACGCTTTGATGAGGGCTCGCATGGGGTGGGCCGAGGAGACCTTCGATGTGGATGTCCGAGTTTGTGCAGCCGGGCCAGGTCCCGGGCTCCCGTCCTCGCGAGCGCCGTCAGGCGGCCTCGCTTTCCAACCAATGGATGGGCCTTGTGCTGGAGGAGCTCGACCATGGCGTCGTGCTCCTGAACGGCGCGGGCCGTGTGCTTCACAGCAATCTCGCGGCGCGAGCGTCGCTGGATGACAACCACCCGCTGGAGCTCGTCGGCCAGCATCTGCGTGCCCGCCTGCTGACCGACGCGGTGCCTCTGGCGGAGGCGCTGGAGGGCGCCGAGGCCAGTGGCCGGCGCTGCCTGCTACGCCTGGGTGACGATCGCGCCGAATGTGGCCGCGCCAATGTCGTCGTCGTGCCGCTGAACCGCGATGTCAACCAGGCGGCCGTGCTGCTGATCCTGGAGCGCCGCCAGCTCTGCGGCGACCTGGCCGCGCAGTGGTTCGCGCTGCGCTACCAGCTGACGCCGGCCGAGACCGAGGTGCTGAAGGCGCTGTCCAACGGCGTCAAGCCGACAGAGGTTGCACAGCGCCAGGGCGTGGCCATCTCGACGGTGCGCAGCCAGATCCAGAGCATCCGCGCCAAGAGCGGCGCGGACAGCATCGGCGAGCTGATGCGGCAGTTGGCGCTGCTGCCGCCGCTTGTTTCGTCGCTGCGGCCGGCCAAGCTGGTCAATTGAAGGCGGCGAACGCGCGGGCCGAGCGCCGGGCCTGCCATGGGCCAGAGGCCCATGGCCTTCCGTAGGCACAAGCAGTCCGCAGGGACTGCCTGTGTCCGACTCCAGTTCACCTAGCCGGCCCTCGGGCGATGTGCTTGCGGCTCAATGCCGCAAGCATCGCCGTCCCCCAGGGGGCTGAGGCCGGACATGGCAAGTCCTGTGGACTTGTCGTGCCTGCCAAAGAGCAGCCGCTTTGTCGGCTGCGCGGCCTGCAAGGCCGGCCAAGGTAGCTCCTTGGACGAGGGGCTAACATTCCGGCGCGCTCCGGAGCCAAATGCTCAGGGCGCCGCCGGATGCCTGACGACACGCTCGACAACGAACTCCTGGCCCTGCCGCCCTCGCTGCGGTTGTTGGCCGCGCGCGGCATTGCGCGCAGCTATCGCAAGGGCATCGTGCTGATCGAGGAGGGCTCGGTCGGCGACAACCTCTACCTGATCCTGTCCGGCTCGCTGCGCGCCTTCAGCAGCGACGCGCGCGGCCGCGAGATCACCTATGGCGTCTACGGCGCTGGCGAATACGTCGGCGAGATGAGCCTGGACGGCGGGCCGCGCTCGGCCAGCGTCATTACCGAAGAAGGCAGCCGCCTGGTCATGGTCACGCGGGCCAGCCTGCTGACCCACATCAGCGAGCATCCCGAATTCGCCTTCGAGCTGCTGACCAAGGTCATCCGCCGCGCCCGCGCCGCAACGCTGTCGACCAAGCAGCTGGCGCTCAACGACGTCTACGGCCGGCTCAAGAACCTCGTCGACGAGACCACCGGCGATGGCCGCCACCTGGCGCTCACCCACCAGGGCATGGCCCAGCGCCTGGGCTGTTCGCGCGAGATGGTGTCCAAGCTCGTCAAGGACCTGGAACTCGGCGGCTATCTGCGTCGCGTGGCTGCGGGCGAATATGCGCGCCTGAAGAACCTGCCGGCGCGCTGGTAGCTCGCTAACGCGACCGTACCTGCAGGGGCGGCGCGACCGGGAAGCGCTGGTCCGGCTTGGCCGCACGCTTGTAGAGACCCTCGACCTTGGGCAGGTTGGCCTGGATGTCGCGGATGCGCGTCGTGCTGGCGGGGTGGGTGGACAGCCACTGCGGCGGCGCGCCCTTGTTGGCCGTCATCATCTTTTCCCACAGGCGCACGGCGGCGGCGGGGTCATAGCCCGCACGCGCAGACAGCTCGATGCCGACGAGGTCGGCCTCGCTTTCGTCGTCGCGGCTGAAGCGCAGGTTCACCAGCTGGGCCCCCATGCCGGCCAGGCCACGACCGATATTGCCCAGGCCCAGCAGGGCCGAGCCGAGTTCGACAATGCCATTGGTGACGGCCGACTTGCCGACGCGCTCGCGGGCATGTTCGCGCAGTGCGTGCGCCACCTCATGGCCCATGATGGCGGCAACCTCGTCGTCTTCCAGCTTGAGCTTGTCGAGGATGCCGTAGAAGAACGCGATCTTGCCGCCCGGCATGCAGAAGGCGTTCAGCTGCGTGCTGGCCAGCAGGTTGACTTCCCACTTCCACTGCCGGGCGCGATCGTTCCATTCGTAGCTGAAGGGAATGATGCGCTGGGCGATGTAGCGCAGCCTCTGGGCTTGCGGGTGCTCCATGGGAGCCAGGGCACGCTGCTGGCTGGCCTCGCGCATCATCAGCGCGTATTGCTGACCACCGGCCTGTTCCAGCTGGTCGGCTGACACAAAGCCGGTGAACTTGCTCTTGGGCCCGACCTCCACGCCTTCGCGCGCCCAGGCGGGCATGAACGCGGCGGCGCCGGTGGCGGCCAGCAGCCCGGTGAACAGGCGGCGGCCGCGCTGAGCCGGGGGCGCACAGCGGCCGGCGGCGCAATCGGTGCAGTCGCCGAACATGCGCGTCGGCGGGTCAGTGAACTGCAGGTCGTCGCGGACCTGGAAGTCGTCGGCATCCATGCCGACATTGTGCTTGGGCGGCGATGGCGGCTTTCGTAGGACGATGACGCGGGACTGGCGACAATCAAAGCATGGACAGCCAGCAATTCCGCGCCGCCCTCGGCATGTTCGCCACCGGCGTGACCATCGTCACCGTGCGCTCGGCGGATGGCAGCCTCGTGGGCCTGACGGCCAACTCATTCAACTCCGTGTCGCTGGACCCGCCCCTGGTGCTATGGAGCCTGGCGCGGCGTGCCGGCTCCATGCCGGTGTTCTCGCGCGGCTCGCACTATGCGATCAACATCCTCGCGGCCGACCAGAAGGAGCTGGCGCAGCGCTTCGCGACGCGCGACATCGATCGCTTCGCAGGCGTGGCCTGGCACGAAGGCGCGGGTGGCGCGCCGGTGCTGGAAGGGGCTGCTGCCGTCTTCGAATGCGCCAACCGCAGCCGTTACGAGGAGGGCGACCATGTCATCTTCGTCGGCGAGGTCGAGCGCTGCTCGTCCCGGCTCGGCGCTCAGCCGCTGATCTTCCACGGCGGCCGTTATTTCACCGAGTTGCCGATCTAGGGTTTTTTCCGGGTTGGCGTTGTCGATCCGGTCGGGCTCTGATCGTCGTCATGACAGAGGGCCATCCTCTGTCCAACCACGGAACTGACCATGACCAACACCGTCACCCTGCACCGCGTGCTGCGCTGCCCGCCCGACCGCGTCTACCGCGCCTTCACGACGCCGGCTGCCATGACCAAGTGGCTTCCGCCGCATGGCTTCACCGGCACCGTTCACGAGATGGACCCGAAAGTGGGCGGCACGTACAAGATGTCGTTCACCAACTTCACGACCGGTGGCGGCCACAGCTTCGGCGGCCGCTACCTGGAGCTGGTGCCCGGCCAGAAGCTGCGCTACACGGCGGCCTTCGACGACCCCAACCTGCCGGGCGAGATGACGACGACCGTCGAGCTGCGCGCCGTGTTCTGCGGCACCGAGGTGCACATCAAGCAGGAAGGCATCCCGGCCGTGATCCCGGCCGAGGCCTGCTACCTGGGCTGGCAGGAGTCGTTGACCCTGCTGGCCCAGCTCGCCGAGCCCGAAATCCAGCAGTAGCCGCTCGCCTTACTTCTTTCCGGCCGTCGGCACGATGGCCGCCATCGCGGCCTTGAAGGCGGCGTCGGCCTGCAGCGCGTTCCACGCTGCCATCAGCGACGCGTAGTCGCCCGTCGAGATCTTCTTGGTGTTGATGGCGCTGGTGAGGGCGGCGTTCAGCCGCACGACCTCGTCGTACTTCGCGTAGCCCTTGCCCTTGAGCTGGGTCACCGCGTAGTTGCTGTAACCCCAGGCGTTGTTCAGGTTGTTCCAGTCGCCGGAGCCGGGTTGGATGTAGGTGAGCGGCGCGGGTGCGGGGGAAGGGGCCGGTGCAGGGCGCGCGGGCGCCGGCGCGGGGGCGGCGGCGGGCTTGCCGCAGGTGCCGGTCACGTTGATCCGCACCCAACCCGTGCTCGGCACGCCGTCGACATTGACGACGACCTTCACGTTGTTCGCGCCAGCGAAGAGATAGGGCTGGGTCCAGATCGTCTTGACGACCTTGGGCGTAAGTGCGATCAGCGTGTTCTGCGCAATCAGCGTGTCGATGCTGTAGAGGCGGTTGGTGCTGGTGGCCACGGCCGTGGCACTGACCTCGTCGTACTTGAAGTTGAAGGCGCAGCGTCCCAGGCTGGAGATGAAGGCGTCCTTCTCGCTGACAGTGATCTGGGGCATGGCGCTGGTGGCGGTGCCGTTGGCGGCGACCAGCATCGGCGCGGCCTGGGCGATGACGGTCTTGCCGTCGCTCTTGACGATGCGCACGAGCCCGGTGAGTTGGGCGGTCGGGTCGGCGGCGAAGCTGGCCTGGGCGAAGAACGCGAGGGAAGCGAAGGCGGTGGCTTGGAATTTCATGGCGTGGTCTTTCGGGTTGATGCAAAGGGTGGGGCTACTGGGCAGTAGCCGGCACCACCCCGTGTGCCACGCTGCGGACATGACCTTGTTCGCCTAGGGCGGCCCCGCTGTCTTTTGCTCTCTTCAGAGCAGGAAGACCGGTGGCTTTGCGTCCCCGCCTTTCGACGGGTTTGCCGACTGCATGGGACGCAGTGTGCGGATGTAAGCCGTGTTTTGTACGTGCCGCAGTTCACGACCCGCAGGCCACGCCCGGCAAGCGGCGCGAGACCCGCGATGAGCGGTTTTTGAAGCTTGCGGCGGGCTTGCTTAAGCCTGCCGGCCGGCAGGCAGGGCCGTCGGCGCGATCGTCAGCGCGCGCCAGCGCCAGGCACCCAGGGCGGCGCTCACTGCGATGCTCAGGCCCGCCAGCATGGCCAGCGGCGTGTGCAGCACTTGGTTCAGCGTGTACATGCCCCAGCCCATCAGGATGAAGGCAAGCACCGGCATGAAGGTCGCCCCCGCCGTGGGCGCTTTGATGCGCGTGGGTGCGCGCAACACCCAGCCTGTGCACAGCGGCAGGGCGCCGAAGGCAAAGGACACCAGCGCCGGTTCGCCGGCAGCCCAGGCCAGCCAGGCGAGGCCGGCGGTCGTCAATGCGAACGCGCACAGGGCATGGCGCAGCTGCATCCAGGCCACCGCGCGGTTCAGCGTTGCGCCCTGGGGCATGCCGGGCAGCAGCCGCATCAGCGCCTGCTCGCGGCGGCTGTGCCACAGCATGCTGGGCAGGCCGAAACTGGGATTGAAGCCCATGCTCGCCAGGCCGATGGCCATGCCGTAGGCGCCCTTGGTCCAGTTGTCCTGCAGGCCCTGGCCGGCCAGCGCAAAGGCCAGCGTGAAACTCAACACAGCAATGCCCAACGCCAGCAGGGTGCCCAAGCCTTGGTAGAGCCAGTGCTGCCGGCCATGCAGCACGATCTCGGCGCGGCGCATGACGCTCTTCAGCGTCGGTTCGGCGCGCGTGACGGCATGGTGCTGCCAGCCGGACACGGCGAGCTCGAAAGGCCGGCCCATCCATTCGCCCACACGGCCGAAGGCGGCCGTGCCGGCGTATTTGCCGCGCATGCTGTCTTCGGCGGCGCGACGCATCCGGTCGAAGCGGGCATAGGCGTCGCGATGGGCCGCATCGCCGCTGCCGAACAGCCGCGCGACGGACCAGCCCAGAGCCAGCAGGCTGAGCGCCAGCACCGGCAGCGGCTGGGCGAACCAAAGCTCGCGCAGCGCCGCGCCCAAGGGTGCCAGCTTGCGGTCCAGGCCGGCACCGAAGAACAGCACCGGCCCGATGGAGACCAGCAGCCACAGCTGCCATTCGCGCAGCGCCCAACCGAGGAAGGCCAGCAAGGCCGCGGCACCGAGCAGCAGCACGGGCAGAGAGGGCAGCGACGGCAGGCACAGCCACAGCAGCACGGCGCTGGCCAGCGACAGCAGACCCCAGGCCGCCACCGCGGACGCCACCATCCGGCGCAGATGCCCGGGCACGAAGCGCGCGGCATGAGGATGGTTCTGCCGCAACAGGCTGCCGACGACGGCCATCCACAGCGACATCAACGTCAACGCTGCCGAGGCGGCGAGCAGCAGCTGCGCCATCTGCGGAACCAGGTAGAGGCCCAGCGCAAGGCCCAGCACCGTGATGCCGAACAGCGCGTGCCGGCCCCAGGGCGCATCGCGGTCACGCTCGCGCCAGAAGGCGAGCAGCAACTGGTTGTAGGAGGCGGTGTTCATCAGGTCAGCTCCGCGAACAGGTCTTCGAGATTGACGGCCTGAGCGTCCGCTGGCGCACCGACGCCGGCCGGCAGCCGCGCCAGCACGCGTTCGCGGCCGGCCTCCAGCGGCGTGCGCTTGAGCGGCTCGGCACCCAGCCGGGCGAACAGCGAGGCAAGTTCGGTGACGGTGCCCGTGAAGGCGCGCACCTGCTCCAGCAGCTCGTCCAGCGGCGCTTGCAGGGCGATGCGGCCGCCGCTCAGGAAGGCGAGATTGAAGGCGACGCGTTCCAGGTCGGACAGGATGTGGGTGGAGAACACCACCGTCGTGCCGCGGTCCAGCACCTGCTCGACCAGCTCGCGCAGGAAGTCGCGCCGGCCGACCGGGTCCAGGCTGGCGACCGGCTCGTCCAGCACCAGCAGGTCGGGCTCGTGGGCCAGCGCACGGATGATGGACAGGCGCTGCTGCTGGCCGCCACTGAGCTTGCGGATGGGCCTGTCGCGGGCGATGTCCCAGCGCGACAGCAGGCCCTCGACCCGGGACTCGTTCCAGCGCGGGTAGAAGCTCTTGAAGTAGGCCAGCAGCTGGGCCGGGGTGAAGCTCTCGAACAGGTCGCTGTGCTGGGGCACGTAGCCGATGCGGGCGCGCGCCGCGTCATCCAGCCGCGCGGCGTCCTGACCGAACAGCTGCACGCGGCCCTGCTGCGGTTCACGCAGGCCCAGCAGTGTCTCCAGCAGCGTCGTCTTGCCGCAGCCGTTGCGGCCCAGCAGGCCGACGACCTGGCCCGGCTGCAGCGTCCAGTCCAGCGCCTTCAGCACGGCCTCGCCCTTGGGGTAGGCGAGGTTGATGCCAGCGAGCTCGGCGGTGGCAGTGTCGGAGTGGGGAAAGTGGGCGGAGGAGGCAGTCATGCTTGCGTCTCGTCGAGGATGGTTTTGAACAGCTGCAGGGTCTGGGTCTTGGGCAACTCCAGCTGCCGCGCTTCGGCGGCCGCCTTCTCCAGCGTCGGCCGCAGCAGCTCGACGCGGTCGGCGGTGGGTTGCGCCTTCTGGTGCTGGGCCGCCACGACCATGGACAGGCCGCGGCGGCGCTCCAGCACGCCATCGGACTCCAGCAGGGAATAGGCCTTAGAGATGGTCATGGGGTGCACGGCCAAGGCCTGGGCCAGCTCGCGGACCGACGGGATCTCGTCGCCCGCCTTGAGCTGCCCGGCGGCGACGCGCCGCTTCACCTGCTCGATGAGCTGGCGGTAGATGGGCTCGGGCGAGCCGGTGTTGATGTGGACGAAATGGGTGGGATCCATCGTTAACTGCCTACGTGTATCAGTACGATAGTACACGTGGACAGCTGCCGTCAAGCCCTCCCCGTCTTGATTGGGCGATGGGCGACTATTGCGTTAGCCTGGACAAGGGCACTAACGTCATCCGACTCCTGCCGCCTGGATTTGCACTCGTTAGATCGCTGCAGGGTGAGAGATTCGGCAGACAACGCGAGCTGATTGATGAGCTACTGTCGCTCGGCCTACTCGTCACCCTGCGGAACGAAGTTAAGAGCAGGCTGCAAGGATCCCTGGATCTTCGCGAGCAATTCAGGGACTACTTCTTCGATGGCCGCGTAGTCATACCCATCCGTACGGAGGCGAACCGGCTGGTTGGCTTCGCTGGTCGCCACAGACCCTACAGCGTTGAGGGTCAGCAAAGGCCGCCTGCCAAGTACCTACTGACTCCAGGCCTCCGCAAGGCTGACGTACTTTTCAATGCCCATGCGGCGATTCAGACTCTTCGGAATGGAGCTCGAAGCGGACAGCAAGACCCGATCCCCGCGTCAGCATGGGTGTGTACGCCACGGCGCTCTGGCTGATGGGCAGAGATGACGCTTTGCGTGAACTGGCGGCCCCTGAAAGCGATTCGCAGGCGTTGGCGCAGGAGATGCTGGTGATTCCCCACGAGCACAACCCACCCCAATAGGTAACGTGCCCGTTGATCGGAATGTGGACCGTTGTACCGTTGATCGTCAGCGACGTATCCAGGATACGTGCGCGGGAGATTGCGGACTGAGCCGACTTTCTAAAAGGCCAGGGTGACTCGCTCATCTGTCCGACATCAAGCAGCCGAGGCTAGTTCGAGGTAGAGCGCACAACGTAAGCGCTAACAAGGGGAAACGGCGAGCCCTCATGGGGCTCGCTTTGCGATTCACTCGTGGAAGAAGTATTTGCGCTACTTCCCTGGAATTCTTTGCGTGGTGTGGACGTGGACGTCTCTTGATCGTGACGCATGTGTCCTCGGCCTTCTGCGCGGCCCCTGGAACTTGGCGCGGACCTTTTTTGGGCCCTTTTCGATTAGCCCGGCTATCTCATGCCAACTCTTCAGCGGCAGGGCTGGATAGCGCTGCGTCATCCCGGCGAACGCTGACGTGCCTGGCGCAGGCGCAGGCACAAGGTTGGCTCGACGCGTGCAGTGAGCTGCCCGACGACGACACTAGCGCCACCGCGCTGGTACCACGCAAGCTGGTCTCGTCAACCGTCTCCAGCGCCGAGCCCCTGCGCGAGGCGTGCGCACTGGTTCGACGCTGGCGTGCAGGGCAGCGCGATCTAAGCCCACTCACGCGAGAAGGGCCATGGTCCACCCGCGAAGCCTGAGATTCCTCCATTGATTGGCGTAGCATTGCCCCCTGCACCGAGCAAATTCCCCCGCAGTCAGGCGTCATCGTCGGTGATCGACGAAGTTCAATCTGGCTGCGCTTATGACATACCAACCCGTCTTCCCCGTTGCACTTCAGCCTGCAGCGTCGGCATTGCTGAATGCAATGACCGCCTCGGAGCTTGCCCCGGCGCATCAGGGATTCCAAGTCACCGTGCGGGGAGAGTTGTTCTCCGCTCCTGCCCGGCTCTATTGCTCGCCAAGAGTCCTGCGGGCATTGATTGAGAACGCCACTGGCGACACTCGTACTCTCGCGCTCTGCCTCGGGACGCGGCACTGGAATGGATATATCCGTGAGGAGTGCTTGAGACGACTCATCTCGACGGACTTCCCATGGGCCGCTCCGTTTTTAGTCCAGCTCCTCGGCGAATACGTAATCGAAATCGTCGAAGTGATTGCCGAAGCAGTCCGGCAGGCGACCATTCAGAACCTGTCTGACTTCGCGCGGGCAAACCCAAAGTTCATGGCGATCACCAGACAGAGGGCTACAAGCTACTGGGACTGCTACTTCCGGCGCGGCTTCCGTTCGCTACAAACTTACCCCGCAATCATCGCCTTGAACGCTATCGACGTGATGCCCCGATCCGTGTAGGCCGTCGTCAGGATGGGTTCACCGATGCGTCCGCCCAAGTCACCTTGATGTCCGGTAGACGGACCTGGATGCTTGTGCCCACGACGACATGCGTGGACATATGGGCACTTCAGACTTGAGCACAGAGGAACCGACGACACCGACCGGGCGCAGCTGGCGCCGGCACTCGGCAGAGTTCAAGACTCGAGTTGTCGAGCTGGCGCGCCAGCCCGGCGTCTCGACGGCGGCGGTGGCTCTGGCCAACGGCCTCAACGCCAACATGCTGCGTCGCTGGGTTCGGGAGGCTGATGAGCGCGTGCCGAGCAGTGCACACAAGGACGCGGCGGCGGTGCCGGCGTTCGTTCAATTGCCCATGCCGCAAGCGGTGCCGCTCGCCTTGCCGCCCGCATCGGTAGAAGTGCCGAGCCGCATCTCCGTGGAGATCCGCCGCGGCAGCACCACGGTGCAGGCTGAGCTGCCGCTGGATGCGCGCAGTTCCGCCTGGCTGCGTGAGGTCCTGGGTTGATCCGCGTCGACGCCGTCTGGCTTCCATGACAGCGCCGTGGGCGGCGTGTTGACGCGGTCAGAAGAGCCGATGGAGGCGAACTACCGGAAGAATCCGAAGATGGGTGAAGGTTTTGGCCTCGACATGGAAAACTGGAGCCCGCAAGGCCACGCCGAACTCGTCACGAAGTTCCGCCACAGGCCTGACGATCCGGTCGGCCAGATGCTTATGGCGCACCCGGACAAGATGATCGAACGGAGCGCCGACGGAATGTCATTGGTCGGCCGGCCGGCGTTCCGCCTCCGGCCGACGCGATCGCGCGAGCAAGCGGTCGAGCTGGCCAGGGAGGTCATTGACCGTTACGCCACCGACATCAGCGCGACGAACGAGCTTGCGGACGCAGTCAGCCAGCGCAAGGCCAAGTTGACGGCGATCATCCGCGTCTGTCAGGACCTCGATCAGATGCACCTCTTCACCGACGGCAATATCCGCACCATCACCTTCCTGGTGCTGAACAAGCTGCTGATAGAGCAGGGCTTCTCGCCCGCAATCATGGACGAGCCCAATGCCTTCGACTGCATGAGCGTCGCGGAGCTGACGGCATTGGTCTTGGCCGGGCAGCAAACGTACCAGAAGTACGCCAGCTAAGACTCGACCATGCCAGCACCCGCAGGACTGCGCACAATGCGGACCTTGTCATCGTTCTCGTCATGCGCCATGCGTCTTCTGCTGCTCGCCTTCGCCCTGCTCGCCAGCTTTGCCGCCCAGGCCCAAAGCCCTGTCGTGAAGATCGACGACCCCTGGGTGCGCGCCACCGTCGCGCCACAAAAGGCCACCGGCGCCTTCATGCAGCTGACGTCGGCCAAGCCGGCCAAGGTCGTGGCGGCCAGCTCGCCGGTGGCGGCCGTCGTGGAGATCCACGAAATGAAGATGGACGACGGTGTCATGAAGATGCGCGCCGTCGACGCGTTGCCGTTGCCCGCCGGCCAGGCCGTGGCGCTCAAGCCCGGCAGCTATCACGTCATGCTGATGGGTCTGAAGGCGCCCATCAAGGCCGGTGAGACCGTGCCGCTGACGCTGACCGTCGAGGGCGAGGACAAGCAGCGCACGACGGTCGAGATCAAGGCGCAGGCGCGCTGACGCATGGCGAAGATGTACATCGTTGATGCCGCCGACCCCGGCGGCTATGTCGCCGCGCTCGGTGGCTGGCAACGGGCCCAAGTGATGGCGCTGCGCGCCGCCGTGCTGCAGGCCGCGCCGGGCCTTGAGGAAAAACTCAAGTGGGGCCACCTCGTCTACTTCAGCAACGGCCCGGTGCTGCTGATCCGCGCCGAGCCCAAGCGCGTGCTGTTCGGCTTCTGGCGCGGCAAGCGGTTGCTGCATCTGGAGCCCCGCATGCGCGGCGGCGGCAAGTTCGAGCTGCGCACGCTGGAGCTGCAAGAGGACACGCCGTTTGATCGCGAGACCGCATTGGCCCTGGTGAAAGCAGCCGTCGCGCTCAACGCCGAGCTGGGCAACCCGCAGCGGGCGGGCCAGTGAAAGCGCCGTAAAGCCAGTTCAGTTCTGCGCTGGCCTGCCGATATCGCTGGATTACTCCGGAGTTGCCCATGGTCGCCGCCGTCAACACCCAAACCCCGGCCAGTCCCCTGACTGGCGGCGCCTCCGTCGACCGCACCGAGCAGCCTCTCAAGGAGCTGGACAGCGGCGATCAGCAGGCCGCAGTCGTCAATATCTCGGCAGAGGGCGCGAAGCGAGCCGGCACTGCCACTCAGGCCACCCAGGCGGCGCCCAGCGTCCAGGACCAGCCGGCGCGGCTGGATGATGGCAGCGCCGTCCAGGTGACTGCACCGCAACTCCAGACCAGCGCGCCCAAGGCGCCGCCGGCGGATGCCAGTGGTGGTGGCGCAGGCGGTGCGGCACCTGCCGGCGGCGAGACGACCGCGGTCAGTACCAGCGCCAGCACCAGCCAGACGTACGAGCCGGCCGATACCGACGAGGACGGCACGGTCTCCCCCATGGAACGCCAGGCTTACGAGGCCAAGCTGGCCGACGAGAAGGCCGCCGCCCAGGCGGAGAAAAGCGCGCGCGCCGCCGAGGCCGATGCCGCGGTCAGGGCCTATGAGGCGGTCGAGCAGCTGGGCGGTGCCGCCGCGGGCTGAGGCTGTCAGGCCCGGGCCGCATTGGCCGCGATTTCAGCGGCCAGCCGCGGCCACAGGGCTTCGGGCAGGTCGTGCCCCCAGCCGGGGATGGTTTCCAGCCGCGCATTGGGAACGCGCTTTGCTAGGTCATGCGCCGCAGCGACGGGGATCAGCGCATCGTCCTCGCCGTGGACGATGAGGGTGGGGACCGTGATGCGCGGCAGCCGCTCGGCGCGGTGCCCGTCCGCAGCGACGGCCACGATCTGGCGAGCGACGGCCTGAGGCCGGAAGGCCCGCTTCACGCCGCTCGCGAGGCGCTCGCGCAACTGGCTGGGTTCGGGCGGGTAGCCGGGGCTGCCGATGATGCCGTAGAGGCTGGCGTAGTGGTCGAGGACGTTCTCGAACTTCTGCTGCGGCGTCGTGGCCGGCCGCGGGCGCGACAGCAGCGCACGGCGCACCTTCAGGCTCTCCTTGGGCACGCTGCGGTCGCCGCTGGTCGTCATCATCAGCGTCAGGCTCTTCAGCCGCTGGCCATGCGAAAAACCCAGATGCTGGGCCACCATGCCGCCCATGGACGCACCGCAGACATGGGCCTTGGCAATGCCCAGTGCGTCCATCACACCAACGGTGTCGCGCGCCAGGTCGCTGAGCTGGTAGGGGGCCTTCACTGGCAGCCGCAGCGTGTGCAGCAGGGCCGCCATCGGGATATTGGGCGTGCCGAGTTCATCGAAGGGCTGGCTCAGCCCGACGTCGCGGTTGTCGAAGCGGATGACGCGAAAGCCGCGGGCCACAAGCTCGTCCACAAAGCCCTCGGGCCAGGCGATGAGCTGCATGCCCAGGCCCATGATCAGCAGCAAGGGCTCGCCGCCCTCCGGGCCGTGGATGTCGACCTCGATGCGGACGCCGTTTGCTGAGACTTGCATCGACGTCCAGATCAGCCGAGGTCTACCTGGCGCTCGATGACGCGCGACACCAGGCCGTAGGCGATGGCCTCTTCGGTGCTCATCCAGAAGTCGCGCTCGATGTCTGAGCGCACGCGCTCCAGCGGCTGGCCGGTCTCGCGCGAGATCGTGGCGGCGAGGCGCTCACGCGCGCGCAGGATCTCCTTGGCCTGGATGGCGATGTCGCTCGCCTGGCCGCCGGCACCGCCGGCGGGCTGGTGGATCATGAAACGCGTGTTGGGCAGCGCGAAGCGGCGCTCCTTGGGCACGGCGAGGTAGATGTGGGTGCCGGCGCTGGCCACCCAGCCGGTGCCGACGATGGTGACCGGCGCGCGCACGAAGCGGATCATGTCGTGAATCGCGTCGCCACTTTCCACATGGCCGCCGGGCGACGAGATCAGCAGCGTGATCGGCGCGTCGGATTCCTGCGAGAGCGCCAGCAGGCGGCGGCAGGTGGCATGCGCCATCTTGTCGTCGATCTCGCCAAAGATCATCACGAAGCGGCCCTTGAAGAGCAGCTGCTCTTCCATCTTCTCGGGGGCGTCTTTCTTGGCGGCCTTGTCTTCGGCGGCGAGGGTGTGGTGTTGCATGGTCGGGGGTCCGGGTTAAGGGCGATACCTTACCGCGAGATGCGGGAGCGGGTTGAATATGGGTTCAAGGGTCAGGCGTCGCCCAGGCGGCGCCACCAGGCGACGCTGCCGATGACGAACAGCGTGGCGAAGCAACTGGTGCTCCAGACGACCGTGCGCACCAGCCGGCGCATCGGGTAGCCGGGCAGCGTGTCGGGCGTAAGGGCCCAGGCGGACTGTGCGCCGACCGCGAGCGCCACCGCCAGGCAGGCCCACAGCACGCGGGCGCGCCGCGGGTCCGGCGCTTCCGTGCGGTCGGGCTGCCGGCGCACCACCCGGGCGTAGGCGACGGCAAGGACCAGCGCGCCGGCCACGGTGCTCAGGTGCTGCAGCAGCCGGGCGACCGTCAGCGGCCGGCCCAGGAAGGTCAGCAGCGGCTGGGCCAGCCAGGGCAGCAGGTCGGTGAGTGGCCGCACGGGGTGGGTGAAGAGGTCCCACAGCAGGTGGGTTGCCGCGCCGAGCAGGATGGAGAGCACGGCGACCGCCCAGCGCGCGACGGCCGCTCGCGGCGGCGGCTGTAGCTCACCGCGCACCAACGACCGGTGAGGCTCGGGCAGCAGCACGGTCAGCGGGCGCGGCCACCGCAGCATGAGGCCCAACAACAGCAGGCCGGCCGGCAGACAGACGGTCAGGACCCCCATCGGCGTGTGGCAGAAGGCGCGCCAGGGGCCGTGCATGCCGACGTAGTAGCTCAGGTCGGGGGCCATGGCCCCCAGGATCAGGCCGGGAAACGAGAGCCAGCGGGGGCAGAGAGACCGCAGGGGCAGGACGGCTGCGGGGTGGGCGAAGGTCCAGGGCATGGTGGGGTTGTCAACAGCACACAAGAGCACCGTCGTGCATGCTGCACGATGCGTGCCCGACGGGTGGCTGGGCGTTCTACGGCCGCACCGGCGTCTTGTAGAACCACCGCCTCGCCCCCTTGGGCTCAAACGGCTGCCAATCCCCATCCGGCTGCGCCAGCCGGTCTGCCAGCGCATACAGCGCGATCGGGTTCACGCCCAGGCCGATGTGGCTGGCCTGCACTTCGATGTTCTCGGCCAGCGGCGAGGGCTCGTTGACGCTGCAGCGCCAGGCGACGACGCCATCGCTCTTGGAGTAGATGGAGGTCGTTGGCACTGGCGGCGCCTTGCGGATCTGGGCCATCAGCTCCGGATCGTTGGAGGCATGGCCGCTGACCATCTCGAAGAAGCGCCAGGCGTTGGTCGCGCGCGGATGGCCGGTGAAAGGCGTGCCCAGCGTGACGACGCAGCGCGCCAGCTCCGGGCATTCCTTGGCCAGCTCGCGGGCATAGATGCCGCCCAGGCTCCAGCCGAGCAGGCTGACCTTGCGACCATGCCGCCGGTGCAACTCGATCAGGTCGGCCTTGGTCTTTTCCAGCACCCCGGCGCGCGGGCCGAAGTTGAAGCCCTGGCCCCAACCCTGCGTGGTGTAGCCCAGCGAGTCGAGCATGGCGCGCAATGGTGCCGTGGTGAAGTCATGCGCGCCCAGGCCGGGGAAGACGAGCACGGGATGGCCGTCGCCATGTGGCAGCTTCTTCATCCACGGCATGGTGGCCAGCAGGGCCGCGTACTCCCAGGGCGCGCGGCCCTCCAGCATCAGCAGCCAGGCGTTGGGGGCGCGCAAGTCGGACCAGTCGGGATGAGGGGTGGTAGAAGTCTGGTGCCAGTGCGAGAAACGTGGCGAGCGGGAGGCGGGCATGCGGAAAGCGGGGAACGGGCAGGCCCGGCGATGTTAGCCAGCTGTCGCCTGTTTCCGGGGCGTGCTTGCCCGGGGCTGGGGTGTCGCGTTGGCGACTCGGCCCGAGATGCTATTGGGGCGAATCCCCGGAGCGGGGGCGGTGCGGCGGCGTCAGGTCCTTCAGCTGGCGAAGCCATAGCCGGCGGGCGCCCGCAATGAAACGGTGCGGGTCGCGCGAGCCTTTCCAGTCGGCCCAGAGCTGCCGACCGCAGAAGGCGAGCATCAGCACCATCCCCGTCCGCACGAATGCCTTGTGCGAGCCCGAGGACTCCATGTGGAGCATCAAGCTGACCACTGCGAGCCAGATCCAGCCGAAGAACGGGAGATCCCGGCGATCCCTGAGCTGCGTTTCGCAATGGGGGCATTGCAGCCGGAACGTCGTGGGGCGCCACCATGCCACCCTGGGTGGCCACAGCACCCGAACTGGTGCTGCGAAGCGCTCGTGGCAATGCGGGCAGATGTATTTGCCAGGCGGGTTCGGCGTTTCGGCCGTCAGTTCGGCCTCGCAGTGCGAACAGACGGCGTCTGGGGATGGCAGCGCCGCGCCGCAGCCCTGGCATCGGAGGGCTGCCTCATTCATCGGGCGAAACCGCCTTCCGACGAATAGCGGGTCGGACACTCGGCCGTCAAGCGCGTGATCTTCTCAGGAGCTTCGAAGGCTTGGCGTGCGTCGTAGGCCAGATGGCCGGTGAAGCACACGATCGCTGCCATGAATGCCAGGCCCGCGACGCCTCTGACCTTGGCGCGCCAGCCCGCGACGGCGATGGCGTCCCGCGCTAGCGTCGAGTCCAGTGGGGGTGCATAGCCACCCCGCAGTATCCGGATGGACCGGAGGATTTCGAACATGGCGGGCAGCGCAGCCAGGACCGGCACGCCGGGAAAGATAAACGCCAGGGTCCAACGCAAGGTTTCGGCCATGCCGACGCGGCCGCACAGGAAGATGAGCCCGTGCTCCATGACGTAGAAGAGGCCATAGAGCACGCCGACCGCCAGCATGGCGTTCAGCAATGGCCGCCACCATGCGCTCGACGCGGGTTGCCCCCGGATGATGACGGCGCGGGCGCTGGCGGGATAGCGTGCCAGCCGCTTCTGCAGCGCCTGCTCGCGCTTGGGTTCCAGGTGGCTATCGTCGTTTGCCGCATACCAGACAAGTGCCGCCCCGCCCAGCACCACGCAGCCCCACAGCAGCAGATCCCAGAGTGAGACGTCCACCGGCGATCAGGCAGCCTTGGCCACTCGCCGCTTGGCGGGCGCTGCAGCCTTCTTTGCCGCTACCTTCTTCGCCACCGGCTTCTTTGCCGGCACCTTCTTCGCCGCCGCCTTCTTCACCACCGGCGCCGGCTCAGGCTCGACAACCTCCGCTACCGGCAGCGCCTGGAACTCCATGAAGGCCGCCTCGACGTAGGCCGACAGCTCGGCCGTCTCCGGCAGCGCCTCGCCGCAGGCCATCAGGCCGATGTCCAGGGACTGGTTGTAGGTCTGCACCGTCACGTTCAGTGCCAGGCCGTGCACGGCAATCGACGTGGGGTAGTTGGTCAGCATCTTGGCGCCGGCCAGGTACAGCGGCAGCTGTGGCCCGGGCACGTTGGAGATGACGACATTGGCGACGACGGGCAGCTTCTCGGCCACCTTGGCGCGGCCGTAGAGCATGGCGCCGGCCTGCATCAGCCATGGGATGCCCAGGGAGGGGAAGTCGGTCGGCATCAGGCTCTTGAGCTGGCTCATCTGCGCCTTCATGGCCTTGCTTGAGGCCATCACATGGGCCAGGCGCTCGCTCGGGTCGCTCAGGTGCGTGCCCAGGCTCATGAAGGTCATGGTGGCTTGGTTGTTGGACGTGGTGTCGCCGGCAGCGCGTGTGGACACGGGCACGGCGGCGATCAGGCTCTTGCGCGGCAGCGGGCCATGCTTGGCGAAGTAGCGCCGCAGCGCGCCGCCGATGACGAAGAGCACGGCGTCATTGACGCTGGCGTGGTGGCGCTTGCGCGTGCGGTGCAGTTCGGCCAGCGGCAGGGTCACGCCCGAGAAAGAGCGCGTGTCCGACAGGCTGACGTTGAAGCGCGTGCGCGGTGCCGGCCCCAGGCTGGAGACTGCGGTCTTGCCGCGCACCAACGCCGTCGTCTGGGCGGCAACGTCGCCCAGCAGCGTGCGCAGCTTGTCGATGGAGGCGCCGGCCGCGGCGCCTCCGGCATAGCCCATGGCCATGTTGCCCAGGATGTTGGCGGCGCTGGGCAGGGAGCGCGCCAGCTTGACGGTCTGCTTCCACTGCTGCGACACGGCGGCGCGCAGCATGCCGACGGTGCCGAGCTGGCCGCGCTTTTTGCCGCGCGCGGCGATGGCGTCGATGGCACGCGGCTCCGGGCTCAGGTCGAGGATGACCTGAGCCAGCGCCACGGCGGCCTGGCCGTCCACGGCGGCGTGGTGGAGCTGGGTGTACAGGGCCACATGCTGCTGGCCGTCGGGGCCTGGCTCCAGGCCAGTGAAGACATGGAACTTCCACAGCGGCTGGCTGCGGTCCAGCAGCACGGGGTGCAGGGCACCGACCTGCGCCTCCAGGTCAGCCATGCCGCTGCCTTCAGGGAGCGGGATCTCGACGATGTGCTCCTCGAGATCGGGTTCGGCATCCACCCAGCCCGGGTTGGACAGGCCCAGCGGCATCGCGATGAGGCGGCGGCGCAGCGCTGGCAGCAGCGGCATGCGGGCCCGCATGTGCTCGCGCAGGTCTTCGACGTAGTCACCGTCGTAGCCGACGGGCAGCTCCAGCAGGTGCAGGGCGCCGACATGCATCGGCATCTGCGGCGTTTCCAGGTAGAGGAAGCTGGCGTCGAGGCCGGCGAGCTGTTTCATCGGGCTGTCTCCTGGTGTATTTATCCCACCCCCTACGGCCTGACGGCCGCCCCCTCAAGGGGGCACTGCCGACGGCCCGGCAAAGCCGGTTCCGTGGCAGTCACTGGAGGCGTCGGCCCAAGGGCCTCTTCATTCCTCCGGCACGAAGATCCACAGGAGGACGTACAGGAGTATGCCGCTGCCGAAGGCCAGGAAGAGTACCGTGAAGATCAGGCGCCAGACCCAGGAGTCCAGCCCCGTGGCGCGGGCGATGCCGCCGCAGACGCCACCGATCCAGCGGTCGATGCGGGCACGGCGCAGGCCATTGACGGCGCCGACATTGGGGCTGGCTGTGCCGGCGTGGCTCGCGGAGGTGTTGCCACTGAGTACGCGGGCCTTGGCCTTGGCGAATTCCTCGTCATTGAGCACGCCACGGGCATGCAGGTCGGCCAGCTTGTTGAGTTCTTCTGCGTCGTTCATCCGGGACTCCTTTCGGTGTTGATGATGCGAAGCCTAGCGGCCCGGCGCATGCAGGCGAGGGCCTTGCGACAGTCGGTCGAATCTGCGGGACGCGCCCGCGGAAATCAATGGACAGGCTGTGAGGAAGATCTCGGCCACACCCGTGGGCTGCGTTTGCCAGAGAACCGGCCCGCGAGTAGGCGTGCTGCGAAGTTGGGGCTGTGAGCCCCAACGAGCGGCGCAACACCGTCGCGGGCCGGTTATCTGGCAAACCCACCGGGGCATAGCTTTGCGGGCGCGGTGCGGCGTTGCAGCCCTTGCCCAGGTACCTGCCTGGGCGGCGGTCCGCGCCTTGCCCCGCATCCCGCAAAGCCATGCCGCAGCCTACGGGTGTGACCGAGATCTTCCTGGGTCGATGTCCACGAACTGCCAGAAGTCCTGCCAGAACAGCGGCCGGCGGAAACCGCTCATCCAGGGCTGCTCGATGTCGGTCAGGATGCGGTGCGCATGCACCTTGTAGGGCATGTAGGTCACGGCAATGCGCTTGGCCTCGCGGAACAGCGCATCGCGCTCGGGCCCGTCCGGCATGGCCTGCATGCGGTCGTACATCGCGTCGAAGCGGGCGTCCTTGAAGCGCGGCAGGTTCTGCGTGCCCGAGGCCGGGCCGTACAGGCGCTGCATGGCCTCCTGACCGTCCGACGAGGCCGCGGTGGAACCCACCGGCCACATCTGAAAGTTGCCGGCCTGGGCGGCCTTGAGGTTCTCGGGCCACTGCTGGATCTTGACCCGCAGCCGGATGCCGACGTTGCGCAGGGCCTTCTCCCACAGCTCGTCGATGGCGCGGCTCAGCGAGTTGGGCTCGGTGTTGCGCGTGAGGATCAGCGGGCTGCCGTCGGGCAGGTCCCGCCAGCCGTCGCCGTCCTTGTCGACATAGCCATACATGTCCAGCAGGGCCTTGGCGCGCGCCGGGTCGTAGTCGCTCATCTCGCTCTTGAACGCCGGGTCGTAGCCGCTGGTGTTGGGCACGATAGGGGCCTGGGCGGGCACGCCCTGGCCGCGGCGCGCGCTCTTGATTTCCTTGCGCACGTCGAAGGCCAGCGAGATCGCACGGCGCAGCGCGATCTTGTCGGGAGTCATGCCGCCGATGACCGGGTCTTCGAGATTGAAGCAGGTCAGCGTCATGTCGGGCGCCAGCGTGAACACGGCGTGCATGCCGCGCTTGGCCAGGTTGGGTGCGAGCTTGCCGCCGGGCGCGGCCTGGGTGATGAACTCCTCGGGCACGCGCTCGATGAAGTCGTGCTCGTTGTTCAGGAAGGCCAGCCAGCGCGGCTGGTTCTCGACGATGACGTCGATGACGACGCGGTCGACCATCGGAATGCGGCGGCCCTTGAACTTCGCGTAGATGGCCTCGGCCTCCTTGTCGCCGGGGGCAGGCTGGGCCTCGTAGTGGCGCTCGCGGTAGTCGGGGTTGCGCTCGAACACCATCTGCGAGCTGCGCCGCCACTCCTTGAGCATGAAGGGGCCGGTGCCCACCGGGTGCTCCATGATCTTGTCGCCGTAGAACTCCACCACCTCGCGCGCGACGGCGCCGTAGAGGTCATTGCCGGCGAAGATGGATTCGATCAGACGCGGCCGAGGGCCATTGGTCTTGATTTGCAGCGTGTAGCGGTCCAGCGCGCGCACGCCGGCGATCTCAGTGTCGTAGGAGAAGGGCTGCTTCGTCTTGAGGGCCTTGTTGCGCGCCTCGCCCAGGCCGGTGATGTCCTGGTCCTCGTAGCTCGTCCAGGCCTGGGCGTTGGTGGCTGGGTCGGCAAAGCGCTTGATGCTATAGACGAAGTCCGCGGCCGTGACCTCGCGCTTCTTGCCCTTGAAAGCAGGGTCGTCGGCGAAGTAGATGCCCGGCTTGACCTTGATCGTGAAGGTCTTGAAGTCAGCACTGATTTCGGGCTCGCCGGCGGCGATCAGCGGCATCAACCGCGTGGGCCGTGCCAGCGGGTCGAAGGCGTACAGCGTCTCAAAGATGTGGGCGGTGATGCTGCGCGAATAGATGTCGGACAGGCGCGGCGGGTCGAAGCCGGTCTCGGCGATCCTGAAGGCGTAGCGCAGCGTCTTGACCGGCTCGGCCGAGTGTGCCGATTGGGCCGGCGCAAGCAGGGACAGGCAGGCGGCGAGGGCGGCGAGCAGGTGTTTCATGGGCTACTTGGCTTTGGGCAGCGCGGTGGTGTCGATGTCGACGTACTTCCAGAAGTCGCGCACGAAGAGGTTACGGCTATAGCCCCTGACCCAGGGCTGCGCCATGTCGGTCCAGA
This sequence comes from Pelomonas sp. Root1217, assembly GCF_001425705.1. GTDB lineage: Bacteria > Pseudomonadota > Gammaproteobacteria > Burkholderiales > Burkholderiaceae_C > Pelomonas. The sequence continues at coordinate 543,172 of NZ_LMDC01000012.1, forward strand.
TGCGGTGGACGTGGAATTTGTAAGGAGCGTAGGCCACCAGCAGGCGCTGGGCTTCGGTCATCAAATGGGCGCGCTCAGGGCCGTCGGGCAGTGCGCTCTGCTTGTCGAAGAGGGCCTCGAAAGCCGGCAGGTCGAAGCGGGCCTTGTTGGCATTGCCCTTGGACTTGCTGGAGCCCATCGCCAGGAAGGTATCGCCGTCGGGCGTCGTGGCCACCCAGCCGAGGCCCCACATCTGCAGCTTGGCCGCATTGGAGGCCTTGAGGTGCTCGGGCCATTTGGCGATCTTGAACTTCATGCGCACACCCAGGGCGTCCATGTTCTTCTGCCACAGTTCTGCGAGCTGGCGGTTCTGCGCATCGGGCGTCGTTGCGTATTCCAGTTGGAGCGGCGAGCCGTCAGGCAGGTCGCGCCAGCCGTCGCCATCCTTGTCCACATAGCCGTAAAGGTCGAGCAGCGCCTTCGCCTTGGCGAGGTTGAACTCGCTCATCTCGGACTTGAAAGCCGGGTTGAAGCCGAAGGACACCGGGGGAATCGGTCCCTGGCTGCTGACGGCCTGGCTGCGGCGCACGAGGCGGATCTCCTTGTCCACGTCTACCGCCAGGTTGATGGCGCGGCGCAGCGCGATCTTGTCAGGCGTGTAGCCACCGACGACCGGGTCCTGCATGTTGAAGTAGCTGTACGACACGTCGGCCCGCGGGTAGCGTGTCATCGAGATGCCCTGCTTGATCAGGTTGGGCGCGAGGTGGTTGTTGGGCATCGCAATCGACGTGAAATCCGCCGGCACTTCCTCGATGACGTCGAACTCGCCGCGCAGGAAAGACAGCCAGCGCGGCTGGGCCTCCTCGATGACCTCGATGACGACGCGGTCCACCAGGGGCAGTTTGCGGCCTTGCAGCGCGGCGGCCTCAGCCTTGACGCGCGGGTCGGCCTCTGGCGGCACGGTCTCGGCGTAGCGCTTGTCGCGAAAGTTGGGGTTCCGGTCGAGCACGATGCGCGAGCTGCGCCGCCACTCGGCCAGCCGGAAGGCGTTGGTGCCGACCGGATGCTCCATGATCTTGTCGCCATAGAACTCGACCACTTCGCGCGCGAGGGCGCCAAAGGTGCCCGCGTCGCTGAAGTTGTAGACGAAGCGCGGGTCGCTCACGCCAAGCTTGATCTGAAAGGTGTAGCGGTCCAGTGCCTTCACCCCTTCGACTTCGCGGTCGTAATCGAAGGGCTTCCCGGCCTTCATCAGCTCGCGGCGCAGTTCCGACAGGCCAAGCAGCTTGGCGTTCTCCAGCAGGTAGAGGTTGCCGCTCTTGAGCTTGGGGTCGTAGTGGCGCTTGAGCGAATAGACGTAGTCGGCCGCCACCAGCTCGCGCTTCTTGCCACCAAAGGCGGGGTCGTCGGAAAAGTAGATGCCGGGCTGGACCCGAAAGGTGAGGGTGCGGAAGTCGGCGCTGATCTCCGGCATCTCCGTCAGCGTGGCCGGGCGCAGCTTGAATGGGCGGGCGCCGAAGTCGTATTCCAGCGGTGCGTCCAGGATGCCGGCGATGACCGCCTTGGAATAGGTATCGGTCACCTGCACGGGATCGAAGCCGGTCTCGGCGATCTTGAAGGCGTAGCGCAACACCTTCTCGGGCGCCGAGCTCTGGGCCTGGGCGGCCGTCAGCGCGCAGGCCAGCAGCCAGCCGATCAGCAGGGAGGAATGCTTCATTGCAAGAGGAGCGCAGCTCGAAAGAAGCGCGGAGTCTAGTGAAACCGTCAGGACAAAGCCGAAGGTGGCTCGCATAGACTCCGCCCCGTTCTCTCGTGTAACCCCGCGTCCACGGCGGGGTTTGTGGTTTCTGGAGCCCTGAATGGCGGCCTATCTGATCCGACGCCTGTGGCAGATGATCCCGACCCTGCTCGGGGTCGTGCTGCTGGTGTTCTTCCTCTTCAAGTACTTCGGCAGCGACCCGGCCATCATCCTTGGCGGCCTGAACGCCAGCCCGGAGCAGATCGAATCCATCCGCGAGCAGCTCGGGCTGAACAAGCCGGTCTGGGAGCAGCTGTGGATCTTCATCAAGCAGATCGTCAGCTTCGACTGGGGCAAGAGCTGGGCCACCAACGAGTCGGTGGCCAACCTGTTTGCCACCCGGCTGCCGGCCACGCTGACGGTGACGCTGCCCATCCTCCTCCTTGAGGTGATGCTGGCCATTCCCTTCGCGCTGGCGGTAGCCACCGTGCGCGGCAGCCTGACCGACCGCGCGGTGATGATCTGCACCACGGTGGCGGTATCGATCTCGCTGCTGGTCTACGTCATCCTGGCGCAGTACCTCTTTGCCTTCCGCCTGGGCTGGTTCCCGGTGCAGGGCTGGACGAGCAGCCACTGGACCAACCTGACCACCTACGCGCCGTTGCCGGTGCTGGTGGCGGTGGCCGTGTCGATGGCGCCGCAGATCCGGCTGTATCGCAGCTTCTTCCTCGACGAGATCGGCCACGACTACGTGCGCACCGCGCGCGCCAAGGGCATGACCGAGGGCACGGTGCTGCTCAAGCATGTGCTGCGCAACGCCATGATTCCCATCCTCACGAACGTGTCGGTGCTGCTGCCCGGCGTGCTCGTGGGCAGCTTCCTCATCGAGGTGTTCTTTTCCATTCCCGGCCTGGGCCGCGAGCTGCTGCTGGCCGTCAACCGCGGCGACTATCCCGTGATCCAGGCCTTCGCCATTTATCTCGCTGCGCTGACGATGACGGTCAACCTCGTGGTGGACCTGCTCTACAAGCTCGTGGACCCGCGGGTGGTGCTGAAATGACCGCGGTCTCCAACTCCTCTGGCCCGGTCCGGGCGGCGGAATCTTCGAGCGGCGGCGTCTGGGCCGCCGCTTGGCGGCGCCTCAAGACCGACCGCGTCGGCGTCGTGTCGATGTGGGTCGTCGGTGCCTTCCTCGTCCTGGTGCTGCTGGCGGCCACCAAGCTGCTGGCCTCGGGCTGGCAGCAGGAGGTCGGCGTGCCCAACGCACCGCCGACGTTGCTCGGGCCCCAGCCGCAGGAAGACACCGGCACCATCGCCACGCCCAAGGGCCCCAACGTCGACCTGTCCGACATCGACCCGCTGGCGCCGCGCTATGCCGAGTGGGCCGAGCGCGCCAAGGCCTTCAAGACCGAGGAGGCGCCCAAGGCAGAGACCCTGCCGCTGGGCGGCGACCGCCTGGGCCGCGACGTGCTGGCCAAGGTCATCAAAGGGGCCGAGGTGTCCATCGTCGTCGGCCTGGCGGCGGCCCTCGTCGCGACGCTGATCGGCACCGTGCTGGGCGCCATCTCAGGCTTCTTCGGCGGCAAGGTCGGCGACCTGCTGGAGTGGGTCTACAACGTCTTCACCGCCATCCCCAGCATCTTGCTGATCTTCGCCTTCGCGGCCATCTTCCCGCGAGGCGTTGGCGCGGTCGTCTCCATCCTGGCGCTGACGGGCTGGACGGGCATCTACCGCCTCATCCGCGCCGAGTTCATGAAGCACCGCGTGCGCGAATACGTGCGCTCGGCCGAGGCCATCGGCGCCTCGCAGGCCTCGCGCATGTTCAGGCACATCCTGCCGAACGTTTCGCACGTGGCGCTGGTGCAGTTGTCACTGCACGTCGTCAGCTTCATCAAGAGCGAGGTCATCCTGAGCTACCTCGGCCTGGGTGTCGGCGTCGACCAGGTGAGCTGGGGCACGATGCTGGCCGAAGCACAGAACGAGATGATCCTCGGCTACTGGTGGCAGCTCGCCGCCGTGACGGCCTGCATGGCCGTTTTCGTCACGGCCTTCGCGTTGTTCACAGATGCGCTGCGCGATGCGCTCGACCCGAAACTACGAGGTCTGGAGTGACCATGCTGTTGAGCATCCAAGACCTCAAGGTCGCCTTCCGCATGGGCAAGCAGGGCGGCGCCATGCAGCGCACGCTCGCCGTCAAGGGCGTCAGCTTCGACGTGCCGGAGAACAGCACCGTGGCGCTGGTCGGCGAGTCGGGCTCGGGCAAGAGTGTCACGGCCATGTCCGTGCTGAACCTGTTGCCAAGCAACGCTGAGCGCGAAGGCCGCATCCTGTTCCAGGGCCGCGACCTGCTGCAGGCTTCGCTGCGCGACTTGCAGGCCATCCGCGGCCGCGACATCGCCTGCGTCTTCCAGGACCCGATGAGCTCGCTGAACCCGGTCTTCGACGTGGCCACGCAGATCTGCGAGCCGCTGATGAAGCACATGGGCATGAGCCGCCGCCAGGCCCTCGTGCGCGCAGAGGAACTTCTCAACGAGGTCGGCATCCCCGAGCCCAAGCGGCGCCTGAAGGCCTATCCGCACGAGATGTCCGGCGGCCAGCAGCAGCGCGTGATGATCGCCGTGGCCCTGGCCTGCAGCCCGAAGCTGCTGATCGCCGACGAGCCGACGACGGCCCTGGACGTGACCATCCAGCGCCAGGTGATGGAGCTGATGGCGCGGCTCAAGGAGAGCCACAAGATGAGCCTGCTGTTCATCTCCCACGACCTCGGCGTCGTCGGCGAGATCTCGGACCAGGTCGTCGTCATGCGCCACGGTCAGGTGCGCGAGAACGCACCGGTGGCGCAGATCTTCAACGACCCGCAGGACGCCTACACCAAGGCCCTGCTGGCCTGCCGGCCGTCGTTGACCGAGAACCCGGCGCGATTGATGGTCATCGACGACCACATCGCCGGACGCGCGGCCGGCAACGACGCGAAGGTGAAGGACGACAGCGCGCCCGTCATCATGGAAGTGACCGGCCTGCAGAAAAGCTTCTGGCTCAAGGACGGCCTGTTCGGCAAGCGCGAGTTCAAGGCCGTCAAGGGCGTCGACTTCAAGCTGCGCAAGGGCCACACGCTGGGCGTCGTTGGCGAGTCCGGCTCTGGCAAGACGACCATGGGCCTGACGCTGCTGCGCCTGCACGAGCCCACGGGCGGCCAGGTGCTGTTCGAGGGCAAGGATCTGCTGAAGATGAGCGGAAGCGACTGGCAGCAGATGCGCCGGCGCATCCAGGTCGTGTTCCAGAACCCCTATGCCTCACTGAACCCGCGCTTCACCATCGGCCAGACGCTGCGCGAGCCGATGGAGATCCACGGCATCGGTACCAGCACCGCCGATCGCGAGGCGCGCGCCGTGGCGTTGCTTGAGAAGGTCGGCCTGGACGAGAGCGCCATGGCCAAGTATCCGCACGAGTTCTCGGGCGGCCAGCGCCAGCGCATCGCCATCGCGCGCTGCCTGACGCTGCAGCCCGAGGTGCTGGTGCTGGACGAGGCGGTGTCGGCACTGGACGTGTCGGTGCAGGCCCAGGTGCTCAACCTGCTGAAGGATCTGCAGGACGAATTCGGCCTGAGCTACATCTTCATCAGCCACGACCTGGCGGTCGTCAAGTTCATCTCCGACGAGGTGCTGGTGATGCAGAACGGCGACGTTGTCGAGCAGGCACCCACGCGCGAGATCATCCAGGCGCCGCGTGAGGAATACACGCGCCGCCTGCTTGGCGCGGTGCCGCGCGGCTACCAGGGCGCCGTCGCCGGACCGGCCTAGCCTGGCGATTCTTACGGTTACGTGTAATTTCAACGGTCTCTGACGTGGGATCCGCAACAGCCAGGCCGAACCGCGCTGAAATCAGCAGCGCGGTTCGGCAAGCCCGGCCGCCTACCGTTTCGATGCATCAACCCCTGGCTTCACGATCCACGCTTTGCGCGGCGCTGGCCGCACTGGCATTGCTGTGCGCCTGCTCGCCCAGCGAGGGTCCCAGTGCGCCCGCCGGCACCGCATCGGGCGTGCAGAACGAAGACCTGGCCCGTGACCTCGAACGCATCGAGCGTGCCGCCCGCGCCAAGCCCGCGCTGCTGGAGCTGGAGCTGCGTGGCCGCAGCGAGAAACTGGCATCCGGCAGCTTTGCCGAGCTGGAGGTGCTGGCCTTGCGCGGCCTGCTCGCCGCCTATGCACGCGACCGGGCGCTGACCGACCAGATCACCCAGCGCCTGCGCGACTGGCCAGCCGGTGAATTGCGTGCCGCCGCCACCGTCGCAGCGGCCAGCGTCAGCGCCGAATACCTGCGCTCCCACGGCGACCTGCGCGAGGCGCGCAAGACGCTGCTGGCTGTGGACGCCGCCCAGCTCAATGCCGCCGCGCCCGTGTTCCGCTGGCGCTACCACCACCAGCTCATGGCCATCGCCAGCGATTCGGGTGAACTCGACCTGTCGCTGAACCAGGGCCACGCCGCCCAGCGCCTGGCCGAGCAGATGGGACAGCCCTGGCGCGTGGCGCTGACGCTGGTGGACCTGGCCTTCACGTCCAGCCGCGCGGACACGCCGGCGCGCGCCCGCCAGCTCATTGGCCAGGCGCTCACCGAGGCCCAGAAAGACCCGGACCCGATGACGCTGAACCAGGTCTACACGATGCGTGGCATCGTCTACGCCGAGGACAGCGACTCCAGCATCACGCTGCAGGCGAATTCCGACGCGCTGGAGCAGGCCACGCGCGCCGGTGCCGACTCGGTGCGCGCCCTGGGCCTGGCCAATTTCGCCGACTACCACCTGCGCCAGGGCCACCCGGCGCGGGCGCTGGAACTCGCCGAGCAGGCGCTGCCGCTGGCACGCGCGACGCGCAACATCAGCGCCGAAAGCGTCGCCCGCTCCAACATCGGCCTGGCCAAGATCGCCATGGGCCGCGTCGCCGAAGGGCGCGACGACGTGCGCGCCGGCATCATGCTGGATGAGCAGCAAGGCGCCATGTCCTATGCCTCCGCGGGCTGGCAGGAACTCGCGGGTTATCTGGAGCGCGCCGGCGACCTGGCCGGTGCCATCGCCGCCTATCGCGAGCATCGCCGCATGGACGAGCGCGTGCTGCGCGACGAGACCCGCAAGCTGCTGCTGGAGGCCCAGGAGCGCCAGGACGCCGAGCAGCGTGCGCGAGACATCGAACTGCTCAACCGCGACAACGCCCTCAAGGCCGAGCAGGTCCACCAGCGCAACCTGGCGCTGACGCTGTGGTCGGCCATGGGCGGCTGCGTGCTGGTGTCGCTGGGCCTGCTCTACCAGGCCTTCCGCCGCGTGCGTCGCACGAATGAGGCACTCGCCCACAGCAACGCCTCGCTGAAGCGCCAGAGCGAAACCGACCCCTTGACCGGCCTGGCCAACCGCCGCCACTTCCAGGCCGCGATCAAGACCCTGGCCAGTGGCGAGGGCCTGGCGGCCAGCCTCTTCCTCATCGACATCGACCACTTCAAGCGCATCAACGACAGCTTCGGCCATGCCGCCGGCGACACCGTCCTCATCGAGATCGCCGCGCGGCTGCGCCAGGCGGTTCGCGACGACGACCTCATCGTGCGCTGGGGCGGCGAGGAATTCCTCATCGTCGCGCGCAGCCGCGACGGCGCGTCGGCGCACCAGCTGGCCCAGCGCCTGCTCGATCTCGTCGGCAGCAAGCCCGTCGCGTATGAAGGCCGTGAGGTGCCCGTCACGGCCTCCATCGGCTTCGTCAGCCTGCCGGTGCCGCCGCACGGGCTGCGCCTGTCCTGGGAGCGTGCCATCGATCTCGTCGACACCGTCATGTACCTGGCCAAGGCGCATGGCCGCAACAAGGCCTATGGCGTCGAGCGCATCCATGCCGAGGATGCCCTGGCCGCGGCGCAGTTGACGGCGCGACTGGAGGCCGCCTGGGCCGAGGGCCTGGTGGGCTTACAGGCCCTCAGCGGCCCGCCCCGCGCAGCCGACAGCGGCTTCCATCCCGACGCCGCCAGCCGGCCGGCCAACGCATGAGAACCGTTGCGCTTCTGCTGATGCTGGTTTCGGGCTTTGCGAGCGCAGCACCGGTCACGGCGCCCGACCCGGTGGCCGAGGACACGCTGCTGGCCAACATCACCCGCCGCGCCTTCGATGCGCCCGAGGCCATGCTGGCCGAGCTGCAGCAGCGCTGGCCCACCCATGCCGAGCCCGGCCAGCCGCGCGAGGCCGCCTGGCTGATGGCACGGGGCCGTGTGCTGCTGGCCGCTGGCCAGGCCGGGGCGGCCGACGCCGTTGCCGTGCAACTGATGGCCCGAGAGGACGGCGTCGACCGCAGCTGGCTGCTGCGTGCCCTGGCCCAGGAGCGTACCGGCAGATCCGCCACTGCACTGGCTGCCCGCGCCCTGGCCGGCCTGGACAAGCGCTGCCCTGCCGGCGATGAGGCGCGTGCCGTGCGCGAGCTGGGCTGCGACTTCCGCAGCGCCTGGGAGGCCCTGCGCATCCTGCAGCGGGAGCAATACGCCCAGGGCGCCTTCGCCGTCGCCGAGACCAGCATCAGGCGGGCCCTGGCCCTGGCCCGTGCCGGCGATGACAAGCATCTGACCGCCCTCAGCCACGGCCTGCTCGCCGTGGCGCAGCAGGCCCAGGACCGCATGGACGCCGCGCGCGCCGAGCTGCGCGCCGCCGCGACCGAGGCCGCGGGCGACCTCGTGGCCGGCGCCCGGGTGCGCAACTACGAGGCCGCCGTCGAGCGCCGCGCCCGTGACATGGCGGCTTCGCGCAGTGCCGTCGAGGCCGCGTTGTTGCTCGCCGAGCAGGCTGATGCGCCGCACCTGGCCGCGCAATTGCGCTCCAACCTGGTCGACTCCTACATGCATCTGGGCATGGCCAAGGAGGCGCTGGCCGCCGGGCAGCGTGCCATGCCGGTGCTGCAGCGCTTCGGCGACCGCTTCTACGAGCGCAGCCTGCACCACAACCTGGCGGTGGCCCACATCAAGCTGCGCCAGTTCGACCAGGCCCGCCAGGAGCTCGCCAAGGTCAGCGAGTTCGGCACCGACCCGGCCGACCTGGTGCCGCGCGCCCGCGAGCTGCGTGAGCTGGGCGACACCTGGGGCGAGGCGGGCCAGTACAAGGAGGCTCTGGCGGCCCTGCATGCCGAGCGCGACCTCAACACCCGTGCCAACGAGCGCAACCGTGCGGCGGCGCTGGAGGAGCTGGGCCGTAAATACGACAGCGCCGCCAAGCAGCGCGACCTCGACCTGCTGGCCCGCGACGGCCAGCTCAAGGACCAGCAGATCTCCAACCAGCAGCTCGCGCAGCAGGTCGGCTTCGCCATCGGCGCGTTGCTGCTGCTGTCCGTCGCCCTCATCGGCGTGACGCTGGTGCGCATGCGCCGCGCCCAGGCGCGCCTCACGGCCAACCAGAGCCTGCTGCGGGCCCAGAGCGAACGCGATCCGCTGACCGACCTGTCCAACCGGCGCCACTTCCTGGCCGTCATGGACCAGAGCGCCCGCGAAGCCAGGGGCGAGGGCTTTGTCGGCGCGCTGATGATGATCGACATCGACCACTTCAAGAACGTCAACGACTGGCATGGCCACGCGGCCGGCGATGCCGTCATCGTCGAGGTGGCGCGCCGCATCCGCGCTGCCGTGCGCGATACCGATCTCGTGGTGCGCTGGGGCGGCGAGGAGTTCCTCGTCTTCGCGCCCGCGCTGCCTGGGGACGACCTCGCGCTGATGGCCGAGCGCGTGCTGCGCGGCATCGGCAGCCAGCCGATCGAGACCGCCGAGGGCCCGTTGCGCATCACGGTCTCGATCGGATTCGCGAGCTTCCCGCTTGGCGGCGCTGCCGGCGCGGGCCTGCGCCTGCACTGGGAGCAGGCCGTCAACTGGGCCGACATGGTGCTGTACCAGGCCAAGGCTGAGGGCCGCAACCGTGGTGTCGGCATCAGCGCCGTCGAGGCCCCCGATGCCCATGCGCTGGCCGCCGTGCTGCAGGACTTTGACGCTGCCTGCATGAATGGCCAGGTCAAGCTCAGGCAGCTGCCGGGGCCTCCATGACCGCTCTGCTGCAACGCCGCAGCCTGATGCTGTGGTTGGCCGCTTCGTCGGCTCCTTCGGCCTACGGCCAACCCGCCGCTCCATGGCCAACGCGGCCGCTGCGCATCGTCGTGCCCTATGCGGCGGGCGGCCCGGCCGACGTTGCTGCCCGCCAGCTCGCGACCGAGCTGCAGAGGAGCCTGGGCCAGCCGGTGACCGTCGACAACAAGCCCGGTGCCGACGGCAATATCGGCACGGCCGAGGTCGCTGGTGCCAATGACGGCCACACCCTGCTGATGGGCAGCCTCGGCACGCATGTCATCAACCCGCTGCTGTGGCGCCGCCTGCCCTATGACGCGGTGAAGGATTTCGCGCCGATCAGCCTGGTCGCGACCGTGCCGCTGGTGCTCGTCATCAACCCCGGTGTCGCGCAAGCCTTGGGCGTGCGCAGCGTGAGCGACCTGGTGCACGCCGCCACCAACCAGCCTGGGCGCCTGCACATCGCCTCCGGCGGCAACGGCAATACGACGCATCTGTCCGGCGAACTCTTCAAGCGCCTGACCCAGACCTACATGCTGCACTTCCCCTACCGCAGCGCGGCGTCGGCCCAGCAGGATGTCATCGCCGGCAACATGGACCTGATGTTTGACGCCCTGCCCTCGGCCCTGCCGCAGATCAAGGCCGGCAAGCTGCTGGCCCTGGGCGTCACGAGCGCGCGGCGCAGCCCCAGCCTGCCGGAGCTGCCCACCGTCGAAGAAGCCGGCGGGCCGGCGCTCAAGGGCTATGAGGCCAGCGCCTGGATCGGCCTGTTTTCTCCCAGCAGCCAGCCGGCCGAGCAGCTCGCACGGCTGCAGCGCGACAGCGTCGCAGCACTCGCCGCTCCCGCGCTGCGCGAGCGGCTGACCCACCGTGGCATGCTGGTGCACGGCAGCGGCGGGCCGGAGTTCGCTGCCCTCATTGCTGCAGAAACGGCGAAATGGGCGCGCGTGATGCAGCTGTCGGGTGTCAAAGTCGATAGATGAAACCCCGCGTCCAGTCGCGCCGCGCTGAACGCGCCTGACCGGTCCGTCGCGAGCACATCGCCAACAGGGCCGGCTCGCACTCGGCCCGAATATCCTCTGGCGTTGCCGAATCACTAAGAGGAGACCGCCATGAAGCTGAACCGTCGCCAAGTCACCGTGCTGGCGGGCAGCCTTGCGCTACCCGCCGTTGCTCAGTCGACGTGGCCGAGCAAGCCCATCCGTCTTGTCGTGCCCTTCACACCCGGCGGCACGACCGACCTGCTGGCGCGGGCAATGGCGCCCGAGTTGCAGCAGCGCCTGGGCCAGGCCGTCGTCGTCGACAACAAGCCCGGCGCGGGCGGCAATATCGGTTCGGCCGAGGTCGCCAAGGCCACGGACGGCCACACGCTGCTGATGGGCACCGTCGGCACGCATGCGATCAATGCGTCTCTTTACCCCAAGCTGCCCTACGACCCGGTGAAGGATTTCGCGCCCATCACGCTGGTGGCGGCCGTGCCGAATGTGCTGGTGCTCAACCCCGCCAACGCGGCGCGCCTGGGCATCCGCAGCGTGGCCGACCTGATCCGCGTCGCGCGCGCCAATCCGGGCAAGCTCAACATGGCGTCCAGCGGCAACGGCACGTCCATCCACCTGGCCGGCGAGCTGTTCAAGAGCATGACGGGCAGCTTCATGCTGCACTTTCCCTACCGCGGCTCGGGTCCCGCGCTCCTCGATCTGATCGCCGGCAACACCGACCTGATGTTCGACAACCTGCCCTCGGCCCTGCCGCAGATCAAGGCCGGCAAGCTCCTGGCCCTGGCCGTCACCAGCGCTCAGCGCAGCCCGGCCGTGCCCGACCTGCCCACGGTGGCCGAGGCGGGTGGCGCGGTCCTGAAGGGCTATGAAGCCAGCTCCTGGTTCGGCCTGTTGGCGCCTGCCCATCAGCCGGCCGACCAGGTTGCCCGCCTGCAGCGCGAAGCTGCCGCGGCGCTGAACACGCCGGCATTGCGCGAGCGCATGGCGGGGCAGGGAGCTGTGGCCGGTGGAGGCTCCTCCGCGGAGTTCGCGGCGCTGATCGCCAGCGAGACGGCAAAGTGGGCCAAGGTGGTGAAGGTCTCGGGCGCCAAGGTCGATTAGGTGGAGCCCCTCGTCCAAGGCATACCTTGGCCGGTCCCCCAAGGGGACGGCGATGCTTGCGGTATCGAACCGCAAGCACATCGCCAGCGCGTGCCGGCTAGGGAGCGGCCCGTCGCTCGGCCCGCAAGTTTCATTCGCGGCGGATGCCGCGAACGCGAAATCGATCACCGATGAGATTCATGCCCACTTGGCGCGCCGACCTGATTGCCGGCGCCGTTGTCGCGGTGCTGTTGATCCCGCAGAGCCTGGCCTACGCGATGCTGGCCGGCCTGCCGCCGCAGGTGGGGCTGTATGCCAGCTTGCTGCCCCTGCTGGCGTATGCGGCCCTGGGCTCCAGCCCGGTGCTGGGCCTGGGCCCGGTGGCCGTGCTGGCGCTGATGATTGCGCAGGCCCTGGGCGCATTACCGGCCAGCGTCAGTGCGACCGAGGGTGCCCTGGTGCTCGCGGCCGAGGTGGGCCTGCTGCTGGCGGTGGCTGCGATGCTGCGCCTGGATGCCCTGTCCAGCCTGCTGTCGGTGCCAGCGCTGCGCGGCTTCGAGACCGGTGCGACGCTGATGATCGCGGCTGGCCAGCTGCCGGTGCTGCTTGGCAGCGCGGCAGTGGGCTTCACGTTGCCGGACCTGATCGCGTCCGCCGTATCGGGCGGCTTCGGGCCGGTCAGCGCAGCCTGGGGTGGCGGTGCGATCGCCTTGCTGCTGCTGTCGCGCCGGGCCGGCCCACGCCTGCTGGCGCGGCTGGCGCCGCTGCTGCTGCTGGTCGTGGCGATGGCGCTGTCGGCTTTTACGCCGGCCGCCACGGGTGTCGCCCAGGTCGGTGCGCTGCCGTCTATGGCCCTGCCGCTGGGGTTGCCGCGCCTGGAGGCCGCGCTGTGGCTGCAGCTGCTGCCTTCCGCCGCGCTGGTGGCCCTGATGGGTTTCGTCTCCAGCCTTGCGGTATCGGAGTCGCTGGCGCAGCGGCGCGGCGAGAAGCTGCTGCCGGCGGCCGAGATGCGCGGGCTGGCGGCGGCCAACCTGGTCGCGTCGGTCAGCGGCGGCATGCCGGTGGCGGGCAGCTTCTCACGCAGCATCCTGTTACACGAGGCTGGCTCGGCCAGCCGCTGGAGCCTGGTGTTCGTCTGCGGCTTCATGTTCGTGGCGATGCTGCTGCTGGCCGAGCCTCTGGCCCATCTGCCCAAGCCTGTGCTGGCTGCAACCATCGTCGTGGCCGTGCTGGGCGGCTTCTCGCTGCAGCCCTACCGCGAGGCCTGGCGCTATGCGCGTGCAGAAGGCCTGCTGATGGTGGCCGTGACGGTGGCGGTGCTGTGCTGGAGCATCGCGGCCGCGCTGGCCATCGGGGTGGTGGGCTCGGTCGCGTTGCTGATCCAGCGCACGGCCCAGCCCCATGTTGCCCGCATCGGCCGCGTGCCGGGCACGCAGCATTATCGCAACCTCGAGCGCTACGCCGTCGAGTGCCGGCCCGAGGTGGTCGGGCTGCGTGTCGACGAGAGTCTCGTGTTCACCAACGCCCGCGGCCTAGTCGATGCCGTGCTGGCCCATGTGCGCGAGCACCGCGAAAAGGTCGGCAAGCCGCAGCGTGTGCTGATGCTGATGGCGCCGGTCAACCACATCGATGTCTCCGGGCTGACGGCGCTGCAGGAGCTGCACGCGGCGCTGCAGGCCGAGGGCCTGAGGCTGGAGTTTTCCGAGGTCAAGGGCCCCGTGCTGGACAGGCTTAAGGCTGTGGGTTGGCTGGAGCGCTATGACGTTTCGCTTTACCTCAGCCACCACGAAGGCATCCAGGCCGGCGAACATGCCCTGAGGCCGAGTCTGGCTGACATGGACGCGCCTGGGCAGCTTTAGCCTTCATCTGCTACCGTCTTGGCCCAATTCCCGGTCCCCGGACGCCATGAACGACAAAGAGACATTGCTCGGCATCCGCCGTGGCATCGAGAAGGAAAGCCTGCGCGCCCTCCCTGGGGGCGGCCTGGCGTTGACACCGCATCCGGTGGCCCTCGGCGCGGCCCTGACCCATCCGCACATCACGACCGACTACAGCGAGTCGCAGCTGGAGCTGATCACCGGCGTGCATGCCGGTGTCGACGACTGCCTGCTGGAGCTGACCGAGATCCACCAGGCTGTTTATCGGGCCCTGGCCGACGAGCGGCTGTGGGTGGGCTCCATGCCCTGCGGCCTGCCGACGGACGAGACCATCCCCATCGGCCGCTACGGTTCGAGCAATGTCGGCCGTGCCAAGAGCGTCTATCGCATGGGCCTGGGCCAGCGCTACGGCCGGCGCATGCAGACCATCTCGGGCATCCACTACAACTGGTCGCTGCCGGGCGTGTCCACGGAGGGCTATTTCGGCACCATCCGCAACTTCCGCCGCGAGGGCTGGTTGCTGCTGTACCTGTTCGGCGCCAGCCCGGCGCTGTGTGACAGCTTCGTGCATGGCCGCGAGCATGGCCTGCAGCGCCTGTCGGGCCACACCCTGTACCTGCCGCACGCCACGTCGCTGCGCATGGGGCGGCTGGGCTACCAGAGCGACGCGCAGGCCAGCATCGCCGTCACCTACAACTGCCTGGAGAGCTATGCAGCCTCACTGCAGGAGGCGCTGAGCCGGCCCTATCCGGCCTACGAGGCCATCGGCGTGCAGACGCCCGGCGGTGACTACAACCAGCTCTCCACCAGCCTGCTGCAGATCGAGAACGAGTTTTACAGCACCATCCGCGCCAAGCGCGTGATCCGCTCCGGCGAGCGGCCACTGCATGCGCTGCGGGAGCGCGGTGTCGAATACATCGAGGTCCGGCTGATGGACCTCGACCCCTTCGAGCCGATCGGCATCGGCGCCGACGCGATCCGCGTGCTGGATGCCTTCCTGCTGCACTGCCTGAAGAGTGACAGCCCCGACGACACACCCGACGAGATTGCCGCCAACGGGCGCAACCAGCACCGCGTGGCCGCCCGCGGCCGTGAGCCGGGCCTGATGCTGGAGCACTGGCGGGGCGGTGAACGCAGCCTCGCCGACTGGGCCGGCGAGATCCTGGCCGCCTGTGCCGTGCAGGCCGAAACCCTGGACGCCGCCCATGGCGGCGACGCCTATCGCGCCGCCTTGCGGCGCGTGGCCGAGCGGCTGCAGGAGCCGCAGCTCTGCCCGTCGGCGCGGGTGCTCAGCGTCATGGCCCAGGACTTTGACAACAGCTATGTCGGCTTCATCCGCCGCCAGAGCGACGCCACGCGTGCGGCCTTGCTGGCCCTGCCTTTCCCGGATGAGCTGCAGCGCCGCTTCGAGAAGATGGCCGCAGATTCCCTGGCCGAACAGGCCCGCATCGAGGCCGCAGACACCATGGACTTCGAGGAGTTCCGGCGGCACTACGTCGCGCCGGAACGGATGGCGGTCTAGATGGTGGTGTCCAGCGCCCCATAGACCGACGAGCTGAAGCGCGGCCGGTCGTCCTGCGCGTCGGTCGCCCAGCGCGTCAAGTCGTCGGCCGGCATCGGGCGCGCGAACAAGAAGCCCTGCAGCTTGTCGCAGCGTTTGCCGCGCAGCACCTCGGCCTGGCCTTCGGTCTCGACGCCCTCGGCCACCACCTGCAGGCCCAGCGCATGGGCCAGTTCGATGACGGCCTTGACGATGGCGCGCGCGTCGGCGCTGCTCTCCAGGTCCTGTATGAAGCTGCGATCGATCTTGAGCTGCGACACCGGCAGCCGGCGCAGATAGGCCAGGCTGGAATAGCCGGTGCCGAAATCGTCGATGGACAGGGACAGGCCGAGTTCGGCCAGGCGCTGCAGTGATCGCTCGGTGGCGGTGGCGTCGTCCATGGCGACGGATTCGGTGATCTCGCAGGTCAGGTGGCGGGCGTCAACGCCATGCTGGGCCAGCGCCTCCTCGAAGCGGCGCACCAGGGCATCGGGCTGACGCAGCTGCTGCACCGACAGGTTGATGGCCACGCGCATCTGCAGGCCTGCCTCGCGCCAGAGCGCGATCTGGCGGCAGGACTCCTTGATGACCCAGTCGCCCAGCGGCACGATCAGGCCGAAGCGCTCGGCCACCGGGATGAAGACGACCGGGCTGATGGCGCCGCGCTGCGGGTGCTGCCAGCGCAGCAGCGCCTCGACGCCCTTCACTTCACCCTGGGCCGTGGCGATCTTGGGCTGGTAGTGCAGGGCCAGGCGGCCGCTGCCGGTTTCGCCGGCCAGCGTGGCGCGCAGGTCGCGCGCCAGCTCGACCTGCTCGCGCACGCCGGCCTGCATATGCGCCTCGAAGAACGCAAAGCCATTGCCACCAGCGCGTTTGATCGACTGCGCGGCCGAATCCGCCTGGGCCACCAGCGCCTCGCCGGGCCCGCTGCCGTCGTACAGCGCAATGCCGACCGAGGCCGACAGCCGCAGCGGCTGGCTGCCGGCGCCGGGCACGCCCGCCATGGGCTGGGCCAGCGCGTCCAGCAGGCGTTGGGCGATCTGGGCCAGCGTCGTCTCGCCGACGTCGCCCTCCACCATCAGCACGAATTCATCGGCGGCCAGCCGGGCCAGGGTGTCATGGCCGCGGGCCAGGCCCTCCAGGCGCCGGGCGGTTTCGCGCAGCACCTGGTCCCCGGCGGCCAGGCCGAAGCTGTCGTTGATGGGCTTGAAGCCGTCCAGGTTGACGGCCAGCAGGGCCAGCCGGGCGCCCTCGCGCTGGCCGCGCGCGGCGGCATGCTGCAGGCGGTCGTTCAGCAACTGGCGGTTGGCGAGGCCGGTCAGCGGGTCACGCAACGCGATCTCCTGCAGCTCGGTCGTGGCGGCCTGCAGGGACTGCTGCAGCCGGTTGGTGCGGCGCTGGCCGCGGGCGTCCAGGGCCGAGGTGATCAGCGTCAGCAGCAGCAGCGCGAAGGTGGCGCCGGCGACGAGATTGCCGAGGTTGTCGCCGCGCAGCGCGCCCGCGCTGAGGCAGACCGCACCTTCGGCGATGCCGGCGGCGGCCATGCCGGTGTAGTGCATGCCGGCCACGGCCGCACCCATGACAAGGGCAGCGACGAGCTGGCCCCAGCGGGCCCAGGCCCGAGGCAGCCTGCGCAGGCCGAAGAAGATGATGAGCGCCGCGGCGGCGGCGCCGGTGGCAACGGCGGCCGAGGCTGCCACCAGGCCCCAGTGCCACTGGATGCCGGGCGCCAGTACCAGAGCCGCCATGCCGGTGTAGTGCATGGCGCAGATGCCCGCACCCATGCTGATCGCGCCCATCGCCAGGCCGGCCGGCGTCAATGCCTCCCGGGCCGCCACGCGCAAGGCGATGGCCGACACGGCCACGGCGGCGAGCCAGCTCAGCAGTGTGACGGCGCTGTCATAGCCGACGAGGAAGGGCAGCTTGAGGGCCAGCATGCCGACGAAATGCATGGCCCAGATGCCCGTGCCCATGGAAAGCGAGCCGGCAATCCACCAGGTGCGGGCGACCAGCGCATCGGGCGTGCGCACGCGTTGGGCGAGGTCCAGCGCCACATAGGAGGCGAAGGCAGCGGTCAGGTAGGACAGCACGACGACCGCCGGGTCGAAGCGCAGCGCGAGTACGGCAGCGGGCATGCCGCCAGTATGAAAGCTCAGCGAAAGATTGGCCCGGCGCCATTCGCGCCCTGCGTGAAGGGGTGCCGGAACCCACGGCTCACGCTGGATAGATGCCTGCCCCGTGAGCGACTTCGCGCCCCACGGGGCGCGGACAGGCCTCGTGGCACAGGGCCGCAGGCCCCGGCGCGTCAGCGCCGAACGGCTCACGCCAGGGAGCCGTGTGCCCCGTGACTGACAAAAAAAGACCCGGTCAGCAGGCTGCCGGGTCGTGAAGCCCTCAGGGTAGAGGGCGTCGTTGGGATGGGGGCACTCTAGAGCTTCGGCCGGCGCCAATGTGGGCAATATTCACTTGCGCTGCCCATAATCCCGCCATGTCAGCCCCCCAGCACCGTCCGACCGAAGCCCTCTCCGAAGCCGACCTGGAGCGCCTGCAGGCGCTGCTGGACGACCTGCCCGCGCCGCTGGAGCCGCTGGACGTCAGCATGGTCGATGGCTATCTGTGCGGCGTGCTGCTGCAGCCTTCAGTCGTGGCGCTGGAGCAGTGGCTGCCGCCGCTGCTGGACAGCGAGGGGCGACCCATTCCTCAGCGCATCAGCGACGAGCTGATAGGGCTGCTGCGCCGCCGCCACAAAGAGCTGAACCTGGCCATCGTCGGCCGCCAGTGGTTCGACCCCTGGGTGTTCGAACTCGACGAGGACGCCAGCCCCAGCGAAACCGTACTGCCCTGGGTGGCCGGCTTTGCGCATGCACTGGACGCCCATCCCGCGCTGATGAAGCTGCCCGAGGAGCCGCTGCTGGAGCCGCTGGCGGCCCTCTATCTGCACCTGGACCCGGACGACCTCGAGGACGCCGACGCGCTGCTCGAGGAAATCGAGTCGCTGGAGCCGCCGACTGACCTGGAAGAGGCGGTCGAGGGGCTGGTCAGCGCGGTGTTGATGCTGGCGGACGTGTCTAGGCCTCTGAAGCCGCAGCCGACCCAAAAAGCCGGCGCGCGTGCAGGCCCAGGCCGGTCGCGACCGAAGCAAAGCGGTCGCCGCTGACGCGGGCCGCCTTCGGGAAGCCGGCTGCCATCCCGTCCACCAGCAGGCGCAGCCCGGTCGAGCCGCCGGTGAAGTAAAGGGCGTCGATCTGTTCGGCCTTCAGGCCGGCCAGCGCCACGGTTTCGTGGGCGGTCGAAATGATGCGGTCGAGGTCGGCTCGCAGCGCGGCCACCGCGGTTTTTTCGCTCAGTGGCAGCACCAGGCCGGTCTCGATGTGACCAAGGTCCACCGTCGTGTCCTCACCGCCCGACACGGCGATCTTGGCGCCTTCGGCGCGAGCGGCCAACTCGTGGCCCAGGCGCTCCTCCAGCACCGTCATCAGCCGCGCATGCTGGCGCACGTCAGTGAACCAGCTCTTCATGCCGCGCCACTCGGCCACGCGCAGCGGCGAGTAGCAGGTGTTGATCAGGTGCCAGGTGGCAAGATCGAAGTAGATGCCGCTGGGCACTTCCCGTCCGCTGGGCCCCGTCGTGCGGTAGCCGAATTCCTGAAGCAGGCCGGCGAGTTCGATGTGGCGGTCGAAGTCGGTGCCGGCGATGTGGATGCCGTGGCTGGCGAGGATGTCGTCGCGGCGCGCCAGGCGCTGCATGCGCTCGGGGCCGACGCGCACGATGGAGAAGTCACTGGTGCCGCCGCCGATGTCGGCGACCAGCACGATCTGCTCGCCCTTGCCTTCACGGATGGCCTGCTGCTCGAAGTCGAAGGCCGCCGCGATGGGCTCGTACTGGAAGTGCACCTCGCGAAAACCCACGGCGCGCGCGCAGGCCTCCAGCTGAGCCTGGGCGGCCGCGTCGCGCTCGGGCTCGCCGTCGACGAAGAACACCGGCCGGCCGAGCACGACGCGCTCGGGTTCGCCGGCCAGGCGGCGCAACCGTTTCAGGTAGCCGGCAACGATGTCGGAATACTTGGCGCCTCGGCCGCCGCCCACGTCGGTGGTCTGGTCGATGAGGGGGGAGCCGAGGATGCTCTTCATCGAGCGCATCAGCCGGCCGTCGTGGCCCTCGACATAGGCCGCCACGGCGGCGCGGCCGAAGGCGCGCGGCGGGCCATCGGCGTCGTGGGCGCCTTCGGTGAAATAGAAGACCGCGGTGGGCATCGTGCGTTGAGCCGGTTCCAGCTCGATGAGACACATCTCGCCGGCGGCCGTGCTGGCATTGGGCACCGCCACCGCGGAATTCGACGTGCCGAAGTCAATCGCGCAAAAGGGGGGAGGGGCAATCATTCGAATTAACGGCTGTGGCGGGCCAGTCCTGACAAGTCCTGAAAAGTTCGGAGGAAAGGGCGCGGATTCTAGGAACACAATCGCGCGCCTGATTTGCGGAGATTCGATGAAGACGCGCCATTTCGCTCCTCTCCTGCTGGCTGCCGCACTGGCGGCCTGCGGCCAACGTTCCGAGCAGGACCTGCTCGCCGCCGCGCAAAAGCGCATGGAGCAGAAGGACGTCGGCGGGGCCGTCATCGAGCTGAAGAATCTGCTGCAGCAGAACCCCGAGAACGCCAAGGCCCGGCATCTGCTGGGCAAGGCGCTGCTGGATGCCGGTGACGTGGCCGGCGCCGAGATCGAGTTGCGGCGGGCCTGGGAGCTGGGTGCGCCGCGCGACGAACTGGCGCCGCTGCTGGCGCAAACGCTGCTGTTGTCCGGCCAGTCGCGCAAGTTGATCGGCGAATTCTCCGACCAGACCCTGGCTGACCCCGTGGCCCAGTCGACGTTGCAGCAATACCTGGCCATGGCCTTCCTGGCGCAGGGCAATGTGACCGAAGCGAAGGCGGCGGCCGGGCGAGCCCTGCAGCTGCAGCCCGAGTCCGAGGACGCCATCATCGTCAGCGCCCGCACCAAGTTGGCTGCCGGCTTCCCCGACGAGGCCCTCGTGGCGCTGGATCAGCTGATCCTGAAGAATCCCAAGGCGGGCAAAGCGCTGCTGCTCAAGGCCGAGGTGCTGCTGGCGCGCGGCAAGATGGATGAGGCGGAGCCGCTGCTGCGCGAAGTGCTGGTGCTGGACCCGAAGTCCTACGACGCGCGTTCGCTGCTGCTGCGCCTGGCCTTCGGGCGCCAGCAGCTCGACGTGGCGACCAAGCTCGTCGATGAGATGCCGCCTGACGTCGCCAAGAAGCCGCAGGGTCGTTTCATGCAGGGCCAGCTCGCGCTGGCCAAGGGCGATGCAGCCAAGGCGAAAGAGCTGGCCGTTCCCCTGCTCAAGGTGATGCCCAACTACCTGCCGCTGTTGCGCCTGGCTTCGGGGGCCCATCAGCAGCTGGGCGAGATTGCCGATGCGGAGAATCTGCTCAACCAGGCCCTCAAGCTCGCGCCTGAAGACCTGGCGCTGCGCCGCCAGTTCGCCGGCCTGCAACTACAGCGGCGCTCGCCCGCCAAGACGCTGGAGACGCTGCGCCCGATGCTCGAAAGCGGCCGCGCCGACGCCGACTCCCTGCTGATGGCCGGCAAGGCCCAGCTGATGCAGGGCAATTTCGAGGCCGCCGACCAGGCCTTCGGTGCCGCTGCCAAGCTGCGCCCTGACGATGCCAAGACCACCGCGGCCCTGGCACTGTCGGCCATCATTCGCGACAGCGCGGCGCCGGGCGGCGCCAGCCGGGCCAAGGCCGACGCGGCCATGAACCAACTGCGCGACATTGCCGCCAAGGACAGCGGCAGCAGTTACGACCTGATGCTCATCAATGCGCTGTTGCGGCGCAATGACCTGCCTGCGGCCCTGGCAGCCCTGGACAGGCTGGCGCCGAAGATGAAGGGCAGCCCGGTGCCGGACGGCCTGCGTGGGCGCATCCACCTCGCGCGCAAGGACACGGCGGCGGCGCAAGCGTCCTTTGAAGCTTCGTTGAAGGCCGACGCCGGTTATCTGCCCGCCGTGCTGGGCCTGGTCACGCTGGACATGCAGGCCAACCGCAGCGAGGCCGCAGTCAAGCGCCTGGAGAGCTTCGTCACGACCCAGCAGCATTCGCCGCAGGCCCGCCTGGCTTTGGCCGACCTGCTGGCTCAGACGCGTGCGCCGGTCGATCGCGTCACCGAGGTACTCGCCGCCGGGGTGCGCGAGGAGCCGACCGAGGCCGCGCTGCGCGTGTCGTTGATCGACCACTACCTGCGCAATGGCGACGTTGCCAAGGCCGCCCAGGCGGCGCAGGAGGCTGCGGCCGCCCTGCCGCTCAACGCCGATCTGCTGGAGCGCCTGGCACGCACCCAGCTGGCGTCCAGCGACAAGGCCCAGGCTGCCAAGACCTACACGCGCCTGACGGTGATGGCGCCCACGCGCGCCCAAGGCTGGCTGGGCCTGGCCCAGCTGCGTTTCATGGAGAAGGACGACGCGGGCGCCGAGCGCGAAGTCAAGCGCGCGCTGGAAGCCGAACCGGCCTCCGTGCCGGCCCA
The DNA here is from genome assembly GCF_001425705.1 of Pelomonas sp. Root1217. Taxonomy (GTDB): domain Bacteria; phylum Pseudomonadota; class Gammaproteobacteria; order Burkholderiales; family Burkholderiaceae_C; genus Pelomonas. Next base: position 564,981 of record NZ_LMDC01000012.1, read on the forward strand.
GCGCCTGCTGATCCAGCTCGCCGCCCGCCAGGGCCGAGTCGACGAGGCGCTGACCGCTCTGCGTGAGCGCCAGAAGAAGAATCCGCAAGAGGCCTTTGCGCTGATGGCCGAGGCCGAGATCGAGAGCAATCGCCAGCGCTACGACGTCGCCATCGCGGCCCTGCGCAAGGCCGTCGCCCTGCGCGAGCCGGCCGATGCTGCACCGCGTCTGTTTTCCGTGTTGATGGCGGCCAAGAAGCGTGACGAGGCGCTGGCCTTCGAGACCCAGTGGACGGCTGCCCACCCGCAGGACCAAAGCTTCCCGGCAGCCACGGCCGACATCCTGCTGGCCCGCGGCGAACTCGACCCGGCGCTCGCCCGCTATGAAGCCTTGCTCAAGCGCAACCCTGACGCGCTGCCCATCATCAACAACGTCGCCTGGCTGCGCAGCAAGACCGGCAAGCCCGGTGCGCGCGAACTGGCCGAGCGTGGCCTCAAACTCAACCCGGACTACGCAGCCTTGCGAGACACCTATGCCACCGTGCTGGCCAACGAAAAGGACTTCAGCAAGGCGGTCAGTGCGCAGCGCCAGCTCATCAGCGACCAGCCCGACCAGCCGGCCTATCGGCTCAATCTCGCACAAATCCTGATCCAATCCGGCGACAAGCCGGCCGCCAAGGCCGAGCTGGAGGGCTTGGCCAAGCTGGGAGCGAAGTTCCCGCAGCAGGCGCAGGTCGAGGCGCTGCTGAAGACGCTCTGATCAGACCGAGCCGTAGAAACCGAAAGCCATGTCCGGCTTTCGGCCAGCGATCAACTCGGCCATCGCATGGCCCGAGCCGGCGCCGTGGGTCCAGCCCAGGGTGCCGTGGCCGGCGTTGATCCACAGATTGCGCGCTTTCCTGCTACGGCCGATGTAGGGGATGTTGGTCGGCGTGCTGGGACGCAGGCCGGTCCAGTAGTTGGGCTCGCTGGTGTCGGCCACGCCGGGGAAGAGTTCCTCGTAGCGCTTGACCAGGGCGGCACAGCGCACGCGGGCCGTCGGTGAATCGAGGTTGAGGTCGAAGCCCGACAGCTCGGCCGTGCCGGCGATGCGGATGTGGTCGCCCAGGCGCGAGATGGCGATCTTGCGGGTGTCGTCCAGCAGGCTGACGACGCTGGCGGCCTCGGGCTTCTTCAGCCGCAGCGTGGCCGAGTAGCCCTTGGCGGGATAGATGTTGAGGTGCTCGCCGAGGGGCTGAACCAGGGCCGGCGTGTATGAGCCCATGGCGGCGACGAAGGCATCGGCCTTCAGCGTCTTGCGCTCGCCATTGCGGGTGTGGGCGACCTGAACGGACTCGATGCCGTCGCCGGCGCGCTGCAAGCCGAGGACGTCGTGCTCATAAAGGAATTGCGCGCCGCGTTCGGCGCACAGCCGGGCGAGCTTTTGCGTGAAGACCTTGGCGTCGCCGCTTTCGTCGCTGGGTGTGAAGGTGCCGCCGAAGATGCGGTTGCCGAAGGCCGCCAGCGCCGGCTCGACCTTCAGCACCTCCTCGCGGCCCAGCACGCGGCGGTCCACGCCATGGCGGCGCATGATCTCTGCACCGGCGGCGCCATTGTCGAAGTCGGCCTGGCTGGAGAAGAAATGCAGGATGCCGCGTTCCAGCCGGTCGTATTCGATGCCGGTGCGCGCGACCAGTTCCTTCAACGAGGCGTGCGAGTAGCGGCCCAGTTGCACCAGTTCTTCGACATTGCGCTCGAAGGCGGCGTTCGTGCATTGCAGCAGGAAGGCCAGGCCCCAACGCCACTGGTTGGGGTCCAGGCGCGGGCGGAACAGCAGCGGTGAGTCGTCACGCAGCAGCCATTTAGCCACCTTGAAGGGCGCGCCGGCATTGGCCCAGGGTTCGCAGAAGCTGACCGAGATCTGGGCGCCGTTGGCGAAGCTGGTCTCCAGCGCGGCGTCCGCCTGGCGATCGACGACGATGACCTCATGCCCCTCGTCGAGCAGGTACCAGGCGGTGGCGATGCCGATGATGCCGGCGCCGAGAACGACGATCTTCATGGTTGTCCTTTTTGAGTTTTTAGAGGGGTTGCAGGAGGAGTTGTAAACCCAGGGCGGCCATCAGCACAGCGACAAGAGCGTCGATGACCCGCCAGGTGTGGGCGCTGCGCAACCGCGGCGCCGCCGCTGCTGCGCCGAAACCGAGCAGGCCGAACCACATCGCCGACGCCAGCCCGGCTCCCGCCGCGAAGGCCGCGCGCAGCTCGGCCGGCTGGCGTGCGCCCAGGCCGCCGAGCAGGACGACGGTGTCCAGGTAGACGTGGGGGTTCAGGTATGTGAAGGCGAAAGCGGCCGACAAGGTGGCGCCCAAGCTGGACGCGGCCGTTGCGGCATCCAGCCCGGCGGCGGGGCGCCAGGCGCGCCGGGCGGCGAGCAGCGCGTAAATGAGCAGGAAGGCGGCGCCGCCGAAGCGAAACACTTCCAGCAGCAGCGGCTGACCCTGGACCAGCGCGCCAAGACCAAAGACGCCCAGCGCAATCAGCAGCCAGTCCGACAGCGTGCAGACCGCGACGACGGCGCCGACATGTTCTCGCTTCAGGCCTTGGCGCAGCACCAGTGCGTTCTGTGCACCGATGGCCAGGATGAGGCCGGCGCCCATCGCCCAGCCTTGGGCGAACACGGCAGGCGCGGTTGCAGAGGCCAGGTCGGAGGCGGGCATCGGCGGATTTTCTGCACCAGCCGGCAATTCAAGAAGTGTCATTCATATTCTTAGCCATATATTAGAAGTGCTTATGAACGACTTCGATCACGCTGCGCTGGACTGCTTGGCTGCCCTCGCCGACGAGCAGGGTTTCGAGCGTGCTGCGCAGCGCCTGTCGATCACGCAGAGCGCCGTGTCGCAACGCTTGCGTTCGCTGGAGGCTCAGGTCGGCCAGCCGCTGGTGGTGCGCTCGCGGCCGCTGCGGCTGACGGAGGCCGGCAAGGTGCTGCTGCGCTTTGCTCGCCAGTTGCAGGCGCTGCGCGTGGATGTGGCACGAGAACTGGGCGAGCGCGTCGCGCCGCAATCGCGCCTGGCCATCGCCGTCAACGCCGACAGCCTGGCGACCTGGGTGCCGCCAGCCTTGGACGCGCTTGTGCAACGGGGCCTGCGTGAAGGGTATGGGCTGGAGCTCGTCGTCGACGACCAGGACTTCACCCACGACAGCCTGCGCCAGGGCGCGGTGCTCGGCTGCATGTCCACGGTGGCCGAGGCGCTGCAGGGCTGCCGGGTGCAGGCCCTGGGCGTCATGCGCTATGTGGCGGTGGCCAGCCCGGGTTTCCTGGCAGGCCAGTTGCAGGGTGATCCGATTCAGGGCTTGCACGCCGGCAACTTCGCCGACACCCCGTTCCTCGTCTTCAACCGCAAGGACGACACGCAGGTGCAATGGGTGTCACAGGCCTTTGGCGTGCGCGCACCGAGACTGCGCGAACGCTTCGTGCCGTCCAGCGAGGCCTATGTGCGCGCCGCCGCCATGGGTTGGGGCGTGGGCGTGGCGCCCGAGATCCAGGTTCGGCCCCTCGTCGAGGCGGGTCAACTGGTTGTGCTCAAGCCGGAGGTCGGTATCGACGTGGCGCTGTACTGGCACCAATGGCAATTGCAGGGACGGGGCGCCCTGCTGGACCAGATCGGCCAGGCCCTGGCGGATGGCGCCAGGCTGGCCCTGGGCTGATCAAGGTGTGGCAATCACCGGTGCCGAGGCAGCGGCGGCTGCCGGTACTGCGACCTGGGCGAGCATCAAGCTGGCGCCGCCCTGCTCGGGATGGATGACGTGGGCCATCCATAGCGTGCTCGCGAGCACGGCAGCAATCAGGCCGCTGGCGACCCATTTCAACAGTTCTGAACTCATGCAGTCAGCCGGGGGGGCTCGGAAGGGTGGCAGCTTAAGCGCCGAAGCCTGCGAACCTATCCTGAGCTCTAGGGAGACGCAGAAAAGAATTGCAAAAGCGCAACGCTCCCCTTGGATCGGGGGCATCGGCCCACAGGCCCCATCGCTACTGGGAAAAACAGGGGTTGCGCCTGTGCGGTAATGCCTGGCCAGGCAATATTTACTCACAGATGAGGGGTTCGTTTGTCACATGAATCCCGCACACTGGCTTCGCGGTGCTGATGTTGTTGTTGGCCCGTCAAGCCAATGAGGTCTGCCATGCGATTCGTTCCAGCGCTGCGCTTCTTCCGCCGAAACGTCGCTGCGCGCAGCGAGCCGGATCCCGCCGACCTCGGCACGGCCTTCGGCCTGGACGCCTGCCTGGACGGCGTTGGCGTCAGCGAATATCGCAGCCAGCCGCCCAGTGATTTCCTCGAATCCCAATCGTCCGTCGCGGTTCAGGAATCGCCGCTGAGCTGGTTGTCGCGCCGAACGGCTTAAAGTTTCGGAATCCGGATCCGGCTCACCATCAACGAGCCGGACAACGCGAACATCAGCACCAGCGGGTGCAACTTGAAGCCCGCCAGCCACCAGACGCCACCCCATAGCGCGTCACCGATGGCCCCCTGAGCCGTGGCCACCCACAGCACAGCCACAAGCAGCATGGACGTCGGGATCGGCGTGCCCTCGAAATACGCCACCTTGTCCGAGCCTGCGCTGAGCTTTTCCGCCGTCACGTTGTAGCGCGCCAGCCGGCTGACGCCGCAGGCAACGAAGAACACCAACACGACGCGGTCATACAGCCCCTGCATGCCACAGCCGTAGGCGATCGCTGCGGGTGCGACGCCGAAGGAGATCACGTCGGCCAGGGAATCCAGCTCGCGGCCGAGCGCAGAGCTCTTCTGGCGCCAGCGCGCAATACGGCCGTCCAGCACGTCGAAAGCCAGCGCCAGCGGAATCAGCGCGCAGGCGTATTGCAGATGATGGCGCTCGCCGGTCTGCAGGAAGCTCATCACGGCGAACAGGGCGCCCATGCCGGCGCAGGCATTGCCGAGGGTGAACCAATCGGCGAGATGGAACTCGCGGATCATCGAAAAGGGCTTGGGTTTTTCCATCAGGGCCTCCTTCTCAACGCTGCTCCAGCGGGTCGATGTCGTCGCGCCGGGACGGCCTGGCAGGAGGGCGGCTGACCGCTTTGACGACGAGATGAGGCACGAGCAGGTGCATTGGCATGCGAAGGTAATGGCTGCGAACGAATAGCGCAAACTCGGCAACGCGCGTGCCCGGGGCCATCGAGCCGCGGTGGGCGCTGGTCAGGGCCCGCCTCAGCAAGCCCTGCATCAGCCAGCGCAGCACAGGGCCCGGGCGGGCAGGGCAGCGTTCCAGCACATCGTCCGGGACGGGCGTGTGCAGATAGCGTCGGCACAGGCAAAGGGCATAGAACAGCGGCCGACCCAGCGACAAGGCCGCAGCGCGGGCCAGCAAGGTGTTCCAGAAGCTCGGCTCGGTGGCATGGCGGCGCAGCAGGCTGTCGAGATCGCTGAGGTCGCGCAGGCCGTGCCCCCATTCGCCCTCATGCATCAGGTGCGTCGCGCTGTGCAGGATCTGGTCCGGTGCCGACGGCAGGCTGAAACGCGGGAATTCGGTGACCGGCTGGGCGGCCGCCAGAAGCGGTGCGCTGTGGGTTTTGATGCGCGCCGTCAATGGCAGGATGTTGTGGTGCAGGTCCAGGTTGGTCTGGCGGCGCAGGTGCATCAGCGGCGGCAGCTCGTGCATCCATTGCCGGTAGTAGCGTTCATCGTAGGCGGTTCCCGCAGCACTGGCCCAGCCCCCGAGCATCAACGCCGCCTCCGCTTCATCGAGCTGCTCGCGCGGCACCAGGATGTCGATGTCCGAGAACAGCCGGCCCGGCGCCGGGGGTAGGTCGCCAGCGACATAGGCAGCGCCCTTGAGCAGCATCACAGGGCCGGGAAGGCTCGCCAGATCGCGGGACAGCAGCACCAGCTCCCAGCGCACGGCGCGCCGCTGTTCCTGGGAAACGGCCAGCAGCGCGCGCATCTGGCGCCGCACGGGCAAGGGCAGTGAGGGCTCGACGCCCGCCTCCCGGGCCAGCGCGCCCAGCCGGGCCAGCAAGCCGGCCGACACGGCCTGTCTCAGCAGCAGGTCCCAGGTCGCTTCGCCATGGAAAGCCATGAAAGCCGGCTCGCGCAGCGAGCGCAGCAGCGATTCCCATGCCGGCGTCATGACTTCAGCCCGCCAAGCGTGGCCAGCCCTTCCGCCAGGTCGCAGTAGCAGAAATCCCAGCACCTGCACGAATCGATCAACGCTGCCGTCAGCTCGAAACCCACCCGGCCCAGCATGCTGTAGTTGAACGCATGGCCGGCCAGCCGCTCGAAGGCCTGGGCCTTGGGCACCGGCGTCAGCTGCGTCGACGCGCCGGCGCGCCAACGGGGAAAGATCAGCTGCGTCGGGCGCGCCTGTTGCTGCTGACCGGTCATGCTGGCGACCGACGCGCGCAAATGGGAAACCGTGCCCTTGTGCGTGTCGCGGGCGGGCTCACCCAAGACGGCCTGCGGGGAGAAGCCGCGGATGATGTCGATGGACTGATTCTTCAAGCTGACCGGACGGGCCAGCGGCGCGACCTGCCCGTCGTCGCGGTCGACCATGGCCATCTCGTCAGAGAGCAGCCGCCAGCCCGACAGCATCAGCGCAGCCGTCAGCGTGCTTTTGCCGGCGCCGGGGTCACCGGGCATGACGAGGCATTGGCCGTCTTTCTCGAGTACCGCCGCATGGAAGAGCAGATAGTGATTCGCTTGGCTGGCCAGACACCAGTTCATGCCCCATTCCAGCAGTGCAAAGGCGTGGTTGGCCGGCAGCGGCAAAAAGGGGCTGTGCTGATCCAGCCGGAATTCCACCTGCGCGCCAAGCCAGCGGCGTAGCCCGGTGACCGGCTGCACATGCACGTGGAAGTCGGCAATGCCGCCCTCCGGTTCCAGCTCGAAATCCGCGTACAGCGTTGCCAGGCCCGCCGCCACGGGCGGGCAACTGCTGTGGATGCGGTAGGAGAAGGGGCCGGTCCTGAGCGTCAAGCCGTCGTGCAGCCGTTGCCCAAGCTCTGCCGGCGCCAGCATGCCCAGCGTCAGCATCGCTGGACCAACAACAGCTGTTCGAGCTGTTGCAGCACATCGGCGGTCATTTCCGAATCGGCATCCATCAGTGCAGCGAGTTCATCGAACCCCGCGGGCGGCTGCTCGGCGAGGCGTCGCAGGGCGGGCACCAGCCAGGCGGCGAGGCGATGGGTGTCGTTGGACAGCGCGTGATGCACGAGGCAATCGTCACCCCAGACCCGGATCGACAGATCGGCTCCGTAAGTGAGCGCCCATCGAGGCGTTGGCACTGGATCGGTGGTGGTCACGGAGTGGCTGCAAAAAGACTTCGGGCGTCGCTACGGACGCCCGAAGTGTCACACCGGCGGTGCCGGCCGCTCAGGAGTACAGGCTCTGGAAGTAAGCCATGACCTGATTGGCGTCCCAGGAGACTGTCGTATTGACCTGGTACTTGCCCCCCGCAGGGCAGACGGCGTTGAACATCTTGATGGCCTGGGCGACTGTGATCGGGTAATCGGTGCCGACGCTCAGCGCGTTCAGGATGGTCGCCACGGTGGCGCGGCCCAGCGCATAGATCATCGTGTCGTTCAAGCCGCCGGGCGCATTCAGCACCTGCAGCAGGGTGGCCTTGCTCGTGCACAACCCGAATGCCGAATCGCGAAGGCCATAGACATTGCAGGCCGAGGACTCGGCCTTGTAGCGGAAGGCGTCCATCAGCGTCTGGCCACCGCTGATGAAGCCGCCGAAGACGGTGCCCTTGTTGCCGCCGAAGCTGCAGCTTGCCGCGGGCAGATTGCCCTTCAGTGTGCCGGCCGGCCAGGTAGCTGCGTTCTTCCAGTAGCCGGGCGATTTGCCAAGGAGCTTGCAATCCACCTTGCCAGGCCGCGGCGATGCATTGCCGGACATCTGGCCCGACACGGTGCAGTTGTAGGCCTGGCTCGCCAGCGCCGGTTTGCTCAACAGGCTGCCCAGCACGACCGGCGTGGCCGCGCCCGCTTGGGCGAACCGTCGACGAGACGCGTTCATCCGGGTCGCGGCCGGCCGACTGGCGGACGCATCGACGGAGGCCGGCACTTTGGGTGTCGACTGCGGGTCGTTGATTTGGCGTTCGCTCATGACAGTGTGCCTCGTGGGTCCGTTTTTGGGTTGCACCAGACTAGGGCACAACTCGCTCTGAATATCAGAGCGGGCCGATGCTAATAGGGGGCTCGGCGGTTTGGACGGAAGTGTTTCACACAAAGCCTTTTGAGGGTCATCTGGCGCCCCCTTGATTGGGTGGGCCTGAATCAGGGACTTAAAGGGCGGCTGACGAAAACGTGTCACATGCCTTCAGATCGCCTGCTTCCAGGCCGCGCTTGAACCAGCGAACACGCTGGGCGCTGCTGCCGTGGGTGAAGCTTTCGGGCACGACGGAGCCCCGGGAGCGCTTTTGCAGGGTGTCGTCGCCGATCTGGGAGGCCGCGTTCAGCGCCTCCTCGACGTCGCCTTGCTCCAGCCAGCCTTTGCTGCGTTGCGACAAATTCGCCCAGACGCCGGCAAAGCAGTCCGCCTGCAGTTCCAGCCTGACGCTCATGGCGTTTGCTTCGCGCTCGGAGACGCGGCCGCGGGCGCTGTCCAGCTTCTCGGTTGTGCCCATCAGGTTCTGCAGATGGTGGCCCACCTCGTGGGCGATGACATAGGCCTGGGCGAAGTCGCCCGGCGCGCCCAGGCGCTGGCGCAGGGTGTCGTAGAAGCCCAGGTCGATATAGACCTTGCGGTCGGCAGGACAGTAGAACGGTCCCATGGCGGCCTCGCCGGCACCGCATCCCGTGGGCCAGCGGTCGCGGAAGATGACGAGCTTGGGAGCAGGGTATTGCTGGCCCGAGCGTTGAAAGTACGCGCCCCAGACGTCTTCGGTATCGGCCAGCACCCGGCTGACAAATACGGCGCCGGGGTCTTTCGGGTGCTCGGCGGGCGCACTGGACTGCACCGCCGGTGCACCGCCGCCACCGTCCAGCAATCCCAGCACCGTGAGCGGGTTGATGCCAAAGGCCCAGGAGGCCAGCAGCGCGACGACGATGCCACCCAGCCCGATGCCTCTGCCACCGATCGGCAGGCCGCCGCCGCCCCTGCTGCCCCGCACGTCCTCGACGTTCTCGCTTTCGCGCTGGCCATCCATCTTCATGCCGACTCTCCTGCAGATCGCCTCATCCTACGGCCCATGCCCGCGGAAATGCAGTCCGTCGCCCAACGCGGGCGCCGCATCGGCGTGTCGGACAGACTGCCTTTATCCGCCTGAACCGGGAGCCCTCCAATGAAACGACTCGTCCTGCCGATCCTGTTCGCCGCCCTTTGTGGCATAGCCTGTGCCGGCGAAAACGACTGGCATCTGCGCATCAAGAAGGAGTCCGACGGCTGGACGGCCCATTTCAGCGGCCCCATCGACTACGGCAGCGGCAAGAACCGCATCAAGGGCTCGGGCGTCAAAGTCGAGAAGGCGCGTGCCCTCGGCAGCTTCAGCAAGCTGCGCATCGATGGCCCCTTCGACGTCACGCTGACCCAGGCCGGCAGCGACCAGGCCACGGTGGTTGCCGACGACAACATCGAGCCGCTGGTGGAGACGGTCGTTGAGGGCGACGCCCTGGTGGTGCGCATGAAGCGCGACGCCGGCTTCACGACGCGCGCCGCGCCGCTCGTGCGTGTCGACGCCCGGGCCCTGCAGTCCATCGCCATCAATGGCTCGGGCGATCTGGCCGTGGAGCGCTTCAAGGCCGACAGCCTCAACCTGAACGTGATCGGCTCGGGGGACGTGCATTTCGGTCTCGTCGAGCTGAAGGACCTGAGCGTCAGCATCAGCGGCTCGGGCGATGTGCGCCTGGCCGGCCGGGCGGACCAGCAGAGCTGGACGGTCAGCGGTTCGGGCGATGTCGACGCGCGCGCCCTCGCCGGCCGCGCAGCCCGAGTCAACATCAATGGCTCGGGCGATGTATCCGTCGGGGTGATGGAACAGCTGGACGTCCAACTGAGCGGTTCCGGCGACCTGAGCTATGCCGGGCGGCCGCAGTTGCGCCAAAGCGTCAGCGGCTCCGGCGAGATCCACCGCCGCTGACCATTGACGGCCCAGAATCGGGCCGTGAATGAAGACGAACTCTGGTGGCAAACGCTGGCCGATGGCCCGCTGCTGCTGGCCCTGTTTGATGCGGGCGAATGCCTGCGCCAAGCCAATGCGTCCTACCGCCAGGCCTGGGGGCTGGCTGCGGATTCATCGCCTGGCTGGCTCGAGATGGTCGAGGCCGCCCAGCGGGCCGGCGTCGGCCCGGTCGACGTGCCGGAGCGCCGCGGCCGCATGGTGCAGCGGGGCTATGAGCAGGCCTGGCGCGATGGCCGGCGCCTGTGGTGGGTCGAGCAGCGCACGCCAGAAGGCGGCCTGGCGCTGACAGGCGTGGACATCAGTGCGCTGGCGGGGCCGCGGCCTTTGACGGGTCAGTTGCTGTCGGCTCAGGCTGGCCGCGAACTGCTGCAGGCTCTGCTGGCCGACCCGCGCGCCTGGCCCTTGTCCGTGGCGACGTTGGCACCCGAGGCCGATCCGGCCGAGCTGCTGGCGCGCACCCGTGGCGAGGATGGCTGCATGCGCCTGGACGACGGGCGGCTGCTCGTCATGCTGCCGTCCACTGGGCCAGCCCAGGCCGCGGCGCTGGGCGAGCGCCTCGGGGCATTGACGCTCACCGAGGCCATCTGGGGCGAATCGGCAGCGGCACTGATCGTCAGGGCTTGAGCTTCAGGTCCCGGCCTTGAGCCTGGGCCGGCGCGGGCAAGCCGGCGATGGCGGCCAGCGTGGGCGCCAGATCGGCAATTTCGACGCGTTCTTTCACCTCGCCCTGGCCGACATAGCCCGGGCCCCAGAACAGCAGGGGCACATGGGTGTCGTAGTCGTAAGGGCTGCCGTGCGTGCTGCCACCAGGCCGGTAGCTGAAGATCCAGTTGCGCTTCAGCACGATCTGCAACTGCGCGGCGCGCGTTGGATCGAAGGATTTGCGCATGGCTTCCAGGTAGGGCGTGGTGCGGTCGTCACCCAGCAGCTGCTCGCGGGTGAAGACCGCGGCCACGCCGGGCAACTGCAGCAGTTCCTCGCGGGCAGCGGCCTGGACGTCAGCAAACTTCAGGCCCTTGTCGGCTGCCAGCTTCTCGTTCAGCAGCAAGCCGGAGGCGGAGAAGTCGCGCGCCAGCCTGTCGACACCAAAGCGTGCCGACAGGGCCGTATTGACGACAGCCAGCGATGGGGCGCTGTTGAAGCGGCCGGCGTCGCGACCCTGGGTGGCTGCCCATTCCGGCGTGTCGGTGAAACCGTGGTCGGCCGTCAGTGCGAGCACGTAGTTGCCGGCGCCCACTTCCTTGTCGAGAAACTGGAAGAAAGCCTGCAGATGGCGGTCCAGATGCAGCGTGTGGTCGTGCGACAGCCGCGATTCGGGGCCGAAGGCGTGGTTGATGTAGTCGTGGCTGGACAGGCTGACGGACAGGATGTCCTGCACGCCGCGCTGGCCGAGCTTCTCGTTCGTGACCGCCGCGCGCGCGAAGGCCAGCGTCAGCTCATCGCCAAAGGGCGAGGCCAGCAGGCCGCCATAAAAGCGCGGGCCAGGGCCGTCCATCTTGTCGCCAATGACGGTCGGCAGCTTGTTGCCGTTGCCGCTGGCGATCTGCCAGGACTGGCCGTCCGGCACCGAGCGGGCGTAGGCGGCCTCCGGCAGCAACGGGGCCCAGGTCTTCTTGAAGAAGGCATCCGCCGGCTTGGTGGCGTTGAAGTCCGTCACCCATAGCGGATGGGCCTGCATGTAGTAAGTGCTGGAGGCGAAACGGCCCGTCTCCGTCATGTACATATAGGCCGTGCCCTTGTGGCCCGCGGGCAGGATGGCGCCGCGGTCCTTGCCCGAGATGCCGATGACCTTGGACGCCGGCGTGCGCGTGCGCAGCACATCGCCCAGGGTTTCGACCTTCAGATTGCGCGGACTGGTGCCTGACAGCGGCGCGGTGGGGTTGTCGATGTATTGGTAGTCCGGGTCGCCGGTGTTGTAGACCGGCTCGCCGGTTGCTGGATTGCGCCATTCGTTGCTGATGATGCCGCTGCGCTGCGGATAAGCACCGGAGAGCATCACCGAGTGTCCGGCCGCCGTGACCGTGTGGCCATGGCCGTAGTGGGCCTGCGAGAACCAGCGTCCGTGGTCAAGAAAGCGGGCGAAGCCGTCGGGCGCGAGTTGATCTCGGTAGCCCGTCACCTGCCTCATGGGCAGCCCGTCGATGACGACCAGAACGAGCAGCCTTGGCTTTTGCGGCACCGAGGCAGGCGGTGCCATCGTCGTGCAGGCGGACAGGGCGGTGGCGAGGGCCAGGCTCAGCAGGCGGCGGCGAGTGTGCAACATGACGTTTGTGTGACAGTGAGTTCGCGAGCTTACGTCGTCACAATGTCTGGCTTGTAAATGCCATGGCCGAGCCGGACGCCTTCGACCCTACACACGCGCTGGACGGCTGGCGCCCGCCCGCTCCTGCCCCCATCTCGCTGCAGGATCTGACGCTCGGCGCGTTGCCACGGAGCGACGGCGATGGGCAAGGTAGGGCGCCGCGACTCCCTCTCGTCAGGGCTGAAACCGTTGCCTTCGATCCCACGCATCTGCTGGACGGCTGGCGCCCGCCCGCGCCGGCGCCCTTGGACCTGGAGCTCAAGTCACTGGTGCGCGCCGGCCGCAGCGGGCCCGACGAGGCCAAGAAGGCGCGATTGAAGGCGCGCGGCTACGAGATGCTGGACGTCGAAGACATCGAGTTGCCGGAGGCGCCGGCGCCGCGCGTCGTCGTCGCGCGGCTGGTTCGGGAAGCCACGCCCGCGCCACCGCTCGCCGAGGCCGAGTCCGTGGCGCCGCCTGTGAGCGAGGTGCCGCCCGCGCCGCCACCCGAGGCAGCCGATGTGGAGCCGCCGCCCGAGGCGTCGTGGCCTCTCTTCACGGCCGAAGCACAGGTCCTTGAAGAGGCGTCGGCGCCCACCGAGCCCGACGCTGTCGACTCGCCTGAAGCGCCGCCTCTCACCGCCGAAGCAGCATGGCTTGATCTCCGGTTCGAGCCGCCTCAGACCGTTGAGGACGGTGGAGCCTTGGCGGAGCCTCCGCCCGCAACCGCGGGCATGCATGAGGGCGAAGCGGTCGAAGTGGCGCCGCCGGACGCGGACGCCGCCGCGGTGCCGGTCGATCTGACACGACCGGTTCAAAACGCCGAAGTGCCTGCCGGGCCGGCACCCGGCGACGCGCTCATGGCAGATGTCGAAGTGCCGGAAGCGCCCGAAGCGTTTGCGCCGGAGCCAACGCCGTTCGTCGAAATCGTCGAGTCGATCAACGAGCCGCAGCCCATCGTTGCGCAGGCGCCTGAGTCGTCGATCGCGCCGCTGCCGCCAGAGCCGGTGCTCGCCGAGGGTGCTGATCCGCTCGGGAATCCGGCACCCTCTGCCGTCGAAGCGCCCGAAGCGCCCGAAGCGCCCGAAGCGGTCATGCCGGAGCTTGAGCCGTCGCCGGTCTACCCGCAGCCAGGGCCGATCATGGAAGTCGTCGAATTGATCGACGAGCCGCTGCAGCCCGCTGCCGCGCAAGCGCTTGAGTCGTCGAGCGCATCGCTGCCCACGGCGCCTGCCCTTGTGAAGAAAGTTGAGCTGCTCGAAATTCCGCCACTTACCGCCGTCGAAGCGGTGGTGTCGGAGCCAGAGCCGGAGCCGGAGTCGCCGGTGGTCGAGTTCGTACCCGAACCGCTCATCGAACCCGTCGAGCCGCCCGACGAACCGCTGGAGCCCGCTGTCGCGCAAATGCCCGAACCGCCGTCCGCGCCGCTGCCGCCCACGCCCGCCGTCGCGCAAGACGCCGGGCCGCTCGACACGCCGCCGGTTGCCGTCGAACCGCCGGAACTGGATTTCCGCGCGCTGCCCCCGCCGGCGCCCCCGGATCCGCGGGCGCTTTTCGACGACATCAGGCTGACCCAGGTGCCGCCGCCCCCTGCCGTCGTCGAAGCGCCGGTGCTGGACTTCCGGGCTCCGCCGCCATCGCCCCAGCCGGACCCCCAGCAGGTCATCGACGAGATCGAGATGCCCAAGGTGTTGGCTCTGCCCACGGCCATCGAGGCGCCGGTGCTGGACATGCAGGCCCTTGCCTCGCGCAGCGAGCCCAGCCCACGGCTGGTTGCCGAGTGGCAGCCGCAGGCCTGGACGGTGTTGGCGCAGCACGTGGCCGATGCCAGTACCGAGGTGTCGCGGACGGCGCATGGCCTGCACGTTGTAAACCATGCAGCGCAGTGGCTCTGCGCCCTGTGGCCGCCCCAGGACAAGCGGCCGGCACTGCTGGCACGCTGGCCGGAGATGGCCGCTCTCGTCGGTGCGGCAACGAGGGCCGAGGCCTTGGAGTCCTTGCTGGAGGCACTGCCCGACGAGGCGAAGTTGTGGCTGGGCGAGCTGGAGGCGGACTGGGGGCTGGTGGCGGAACTGGTGCTGCATCAGGACACCGGTCTGCGGCCCGCTCAAATCCGGGCCCTGCGCGACTTGGCTGAAGCGGAGCGCAACGCGAGCCTGGCACGCCTGAACGCGGGCTACCAGTCCCAGGGCCGTGTCGCCCGGCGCAAGCCATGACGAGCGGTCAGGCGCCGTTGTTGGAGGTGACCGATGGCGTCGCGCGCATCACGCTGCGCCGGCCGCGCCAAGCCAATCGCCTGGCTGTGGACGACCTCGACACCCTCCGCGGCTTCATTGAGGCAGTGAATGAGAACGATGCCGTGCGCGTGCTGATCCTGACCGGCGAAGGCAGGCATTTCTGCAGCGGTTTCGACCTCGGCGCCCTGGGCGCCATTGATGCGGGCGCGCGCTTCGGCGAACTGGCCGATGCGCTGGAAGCGGCGCGGCCCATCACGATTGCGCGCCTGCATGGCGGTGTTTATGGTGGCGCGGCCGATCTGGCCCTGGCCTGCGATTTCCGCCTCGGCGCGCCGGCCGTCGAGATGTTCGTGCCGGCGGCGCGCATCGGCCTGCACTTCTATGCCGGCGGCCTGCAGCGCTTCGTCAACCGCCTTGGGCTCGCGACGGCCAAGCAGGTGCTGCTGGCGGGGCGCACGCTGGACGCCGGCGCCCTGCTTGGCTGTGGCTATCTGGATCAATTGCTGCCCGACGCCGCGACGCTGGATGCCGCGCTGCAGGCGCTCACCGACGAACTGCTGCGCATGGCGCCGCTGGCGCTGTTGCCGATGAAGCAGCATCTGAACGCGATCGCCGCCGGGCGGCTCGACGGGAAACAGCTGGCAGCCGACATCGTCAGGGCGCGCTATTCGGCCGATCTGGCCGAGGGTCAGGCGGCCTGGGCGGGCAAAAGACCAGCGCGATTCAAGGGGGGTTGAAAGCCCTAGGCCGGGGCTTTCGCCACATCGTGGAAAATACGGGGCCTGCGCGCCTGCCTGGCGCCCCTCTTTCACACACTCTTCGACAGGACCAGCGTGGCCAAAGAAACCACCAAGACCACCATCGAAGCGGATGGTCTGCGCTACCGCTCCAAAGCTCCCGGTTCGCCGTTCGCGGCAACCTCGTCTTTCGGCGCAGCAACGATGTCTTGCTTCCTTTGCGGCAAGCACCGCCCCCGAGCCATGCTCAAGTCCAAGAAGCTGTTGGGCAAGTCGCAGCCCGTCTGCTCGCCTTCTTGCAAGGAACTCGATGCGCAAATAGCGGCCAAATAGGGCTGCCAACCCTCGCCCCGTGTGAGGGCCATGAACGACCCAGCGCCGCCACGGCCTTGACCGCCGTGGCGGCGCTTTTGCATTCAGCCTTGGCGAAAGCATCGGCCGCAGACGGACCGATAGCGCGCATTGCCGCCGATCTCGACCTGGGCGCCCTCGGTGACCTTGCGGTTGTTGGCGTCCACGCGCATGTTCATCGTCGCCTTGCGGCCGCAGTCGCAGATGGTCTTCATCTCGTCCATCTCGTCGGCCAGCGCCAGCAACGTGGCCGAACCGGGGAAGAGCTCACCCTGGAAATCCGTGCGCAGGCCGTAGCAGATGGCCGGCAGGTTGCGCAGATGTGCGAGCTCGTGCAATTGCTGCACCTGGTGCTTGGACAGGAACTGCGCCTCGTCGATGAGCAGACAAGCGATGCCTGGCGTTTCATCAACCAGGGCCAGGAAATCGGTGTTTTCGTCGAACTGCTCGGCCTCACGCTTGGGGCCGAGGCGCGACGTGACGAAGCCGTGCCCGTAGCGGTCGTCCAGGCGGGCCGTGAAGATGCGTACCCGGTGGCCGCGCTCCTCGTAGTTGTGCGCCACCTGCAGCAGTGCGGTGGATTTGCCGGCATTCATTGCGGCGTAGCGGAAAAAAAGCTTGGCCATGTCGTCTTCTGGAGCGGAGCGGCATTGTCCTCGTTGCCTCACCCCGCGGATCGGGGTAGGGAAAGCCCGCGCTTTGGTCACTTTGGTGGCAGCAACCGCGGGCTTGCGAGATGGCGCTGTCATCTTCGGCGTGCGTCAATTCACGCTTCGTCCCGACCTGTCTGAAGAATGAGCAAAGACACCGTCACCGCGGTCCGCCAGGATGGCTTGCGTTACCAGTCGAAAATCGGCGGTTCGCCCTTCCTTGGAAGCGGCCACACCCGCTCCTGCTTCAAATGCGGCAAGCACCGTGCGCCGGCCAGCTTGCAGTCCATCCGACTGCTCGGCCGCAACGAGGTGGTCTGCAAGCCCAACTGCAAGGCTGAGCCCTAAGGGCCTTCGCCGGCTGGGTGCGGTTGGTCGCACCCGCACCCGCCATTGACGGCGCTCGATTCGTTGCATAGCATGATATGCATATCGGTTGAGCGGGATGCGCCATGGTCGAAGATGTCGTCAGGGAACTGGGCCACCTGAGCCTGGGCACCCGCCTCAAGCGCATCGGCGAAACGTTGCAGGCGCAGACCCAGGCCGTGCTGGTGGCTCATGGCTTCGAGCAGCCGGCCGCATGGTTTCCGCTGCTGGCGGCGCTGGACCGGCTGGGCCCGTTGAGCGTCGGTGAGCTGAGCCAGGCCGTGGGCGTCAGCCAGCCGGTAGTCACGAGATCGCTGAAGGGCCTGGAGGACGAAGGCCTGGTCAGCTCGGAGGCTTCCGAATCCGACCGGCGCGTGCGTCGCATCGGCCTCAGCGGCAAGGGGCAGGCGCTGGTGGAGGGCTCCCAGGGCGCAGCTTGGCCCGCCATCGAGGCGGCCGTCGCTCAGGCCTGTGCGGGTTTGGAAGGCGATCTGCTGGCCCAGCTCGGGGCGCTGGAAGACGCGCTGATCGAAGCACCGCTGCTGCAGCGGGTGCCATCATGAGCGAACTCGACCGCCCCGTCTGGGCGAGCCTGCAGCACCAGCTTCATTGGGGCGTCGGCGACGGGCGAGCGCGGCGCTTCAAGGCCGACATCAACCGCTTTGCCGCGACGCCAGACGAAGGCGCCGACAACCTGTGCGCGCTCGCCGCCCTCGTGCAGCCCGGCGATGACGCCGTTTTTCTCGCACAGGTGCCGCCTATCGTCGTGCCACCGGGCCTGATCGCGGTGAAGGAAGCGCTGGGTGTGCAAATGGTGGCGACGCAAGCCTTGGCGCCAGGCGAAGATTTGCAAGTCCTCGGCGATGCCGATGCCGCCGAGATGCTGGCCCTGGCCACGTTGACGGAACCCGGACCCTTCCTGCCGCGAACCCACACCATGGGCCGCTTCATCGGCATCCGCATCGACGGGCGGCTGGCGGCGATGGCTGGCGAGCGCATGCGCTTTCCTGGCTATGTCGAAGTCAGTGGCGTCTGCACCCACCCCGATTTCCGCGGCCGTGGCCTGGCGCGCCGGCTGTCGGCCGCGGTGACGGCCGACATCCAGCGTCGCGGCGAGCAGGCCTTCCTGCACGCCTGGACGGCCAACACCGCCGCGATTGCGCTCTACGAAAGCCTGGGCTTCGTCACGCGCGCCATGGTCAATATCGCGGTGTTGAAGCGTCGGCCATCTTGACCGGCGCCTCGCTCCAGCCGCCACCCAAAGCGCGGATCAGCCCGACCGTCGCCTGGTACTGGGCCGAGCGCACCTGCAGCGCGGCACGCTTGTTGGCGAGCTCGCTGCGGCGTGCGTCCAGCAGTTCCAGCTGGCTGACCAGGCCGTTGCGGTAGCGCGTGTCCGACAGCTTCAGCGCCTGGCCGGCCGCGTTGACCGCGCGCGCATTGGCCTCGCCCTGCTGCTGCAGCAGCGTCAAAGCACCGAGCTGGTCTTCGACGTCCTTCAGCGCCAGCAGGAACTGCTCACGGAAGGCGATCGCCGAGCCGTCGAGCTGCGCCTTGGCCGCGTTCACACCAGCCTCGCGGCGGCCACCGTCGAAGATGGGCAGTGCGGCGAGCAGGCCGACGCCCCAGGTGCTGGCGCCGCTCTTGAGCAGGTTGGATAGCTCGCTGGACACACCACCGCCCTGGGCCGTCAGCGCCAGGCTCGGCCACCACGCGGCCTGGGCGACGCCGACGCGGGCCCGGGCGGCCTGAAGCTGGCTGCGTGCGGCAGCCAGGTCGGGGCGGCGTTGCAGCAGCTCGCTGGGCAGGCCGGCGGGCACCGTGGGCAGGGCAGTGGCCCACGCGGTGGGCGTGAGTCTGAAGTTGGAGGCCGGTTCGCCCAGCAGCACGGCCAGCGCCGTTTCCAGCTCCAGGCGGCGGCGGTCCAGGGCCAGCGCCTCGGCCTCGTTGGCGGCCAGCTCGGCGCGCACGCGAGCCAGGTCCAGGTCGGCGACGTCGCCAGCGCGGGCGCGTTTCTCGGTCAACGACAGCGTCTCGCCATAGGCCGCAACGGTGCCCCTGACGATCTCGCGCTCGGCATCCAGCGCACGCAGCGCCAGGTAGCCGCGGGCGACATTGGCCTGCACCAGCAGGCGGGCATCGGCCAGCAGCTGTTCGCGGGCGAGCACGTCCAGCGCGCTGGCATTGCGTTCGTGCAGCAGGCGGCCGCCCAGGTCCAGTTCATAGGCCAGGTTCAGGCCGGCGTTGTATTGCGTGACGCCTCGCGCGCCGGGGTCGGCAGCGCGGCCGGCACCGGCGGCGACGCCGAGCTGCGGCAGACGCGCCGCCTCGGTGCTGCCCAGTGCCGCACGCGCCTGCGCCAGGCGGTTGGCCGCGGCTTGCACGCTGGTGTTGGCCGCCATCGCACGGCCGACGAGGTCGTCCAGCACCGGGTCGGCAAAGGGCTGCCACCAGCTGGCGGTCAGCGCAGGTGCGTCGTTCGCAACCTGGGCCTTGTAGGCGGCGGGCGCCTGCGGCAGCTGGGACGGGTCGACCGTGCCGACCGACGCGCAGCCGGCCAGCAGCAGCGCTGCAAAAAGTGGGGTCAGGTTCAATTTCATGATGTTGATCACTTTCCTCGTTGCGGCAGGGCGTCGATGACGGGCTGCGTGGGTGCGGCAGGAGCGGCGATCTGGCCACCGTGGTGGCGCAGCGGTGCATTGCCGGTGACGCGGCGCACGATGACGTAGAACAGCGGCGTCAGGAACAGGCCGAACAGCGTCACGCCGATCATTCCGGCGAACACCGCGATGCCCATGGCCTGGCGCATCTCGGCGCCGGCGCCGGTGGACAGCACCAGGGGCAGCACGCCCATGACGAAGGCCATTGACGTCATCAGGATGGGACGCAGTCTGAGCCGCGCCGCCTCCAGCGCGGCCTGCATCGGCGTTCTGCCGGCGAACTCCAGCTCACGGGCGAACTCGACGATCAGGATGGCGTTCTTCGCGCTCAGGCCCACCAGCACGATGAGGCCGATCTGCGTGAACACGTTGTTGTCGCCATGGCTGAGATACACGCCCGTCATCGCCGCCAACAGGCCCATGGGCACGATGAGCAGGATGGCGATGGGCAGGGTCAGGCTCTCGTACTGCGCGGCCAGTACGAGGAACACCAGCAGGATGGCCAGCGGGAAGACCCACGCACCCGAGTTGCCGGCGATCTTTTCCTGGTAGGTCAGGTCGGTCCACTCGTAACCGATGCCCGGAGGCAGGGTCTCCGCGGCAATGCGCTCGACGGCGGCCTGGGCCTGGCCCGACGAGAAGCCGGGGGCGGCGCCGCCATTGATGTCGGCGGCCAGGAAGCCGTTGTAGCGCAGCGCGCGCTCCGGCCCGAAACTGGGCGTGACCTTCATCAGCGCGGCCAGCGGCACCATCTCGCCGGTGCTCGAGCGCACCTTCAGTGCGCCGATGTCCTCGGCCCGGGCGCGGTAGGCGGCGTCCGCCTGCACGCGGACCGAGTAGGTGCGGCCGAACTTGTTGAAGTCGTTCACATACAGGCTGCCGAGGTAGATCTGCATGGTGTCGAACACGTCCGTCACGGCCACGCCAAGCTGACGCGCCTTGGTGCGGTCGAGGTCGGCGAACAACTGCGGCACATTGACCTGGTAGCTCGAGAACAGGCCGGCGAGCTCTGGCGTCTTGTAGGCCTTGGCCATGAAGCCCTTGAGCGCCTGGTCCATCGCCTCGTAGCCCAGGCCGCCGCGGTCCTGCAGCTGCAGCTTGAAGCCGCCCGTCGTGCCCAGGCCCTGCACGGGCGGCGGCGGGAACATGACGATGAAGGCGTCCTCGATGGCACCGTACTGAGCGTTCAGCTTGCCCGCGATGGCGCCGGCCGACAGGTCCTTGGACTTACGCTCGTCAAAGGGCTTGAGCGTCGCGAACACGATGCCCGAGCTCGAGCTGTTGGTGAAGCCGTTGATCGACAGGCCGGGAAAGGCCACCGCGTGTTCGACACCCGGCGTCTTCAGCGTGATGTCGGTCATGCGGCGGATGACGTCCTCGGTGCGGTCCAGCGTCGCTCCATCAGGCAGCTGGGCGAAGCCGATCAGGTATTGCTTGTCCTGGCCAGGCACGAAGCCGCCGGGCACCGCCTTGAACAGGCCAGCGGTGGCAGCGACCAGCACCAGGTAAACGACCATCATCACGGCCTTGCGCGACATCAGCGTCTTCACGCCGCTGCCGTACTTGGCCGAGCCGCTTGAGAACAGCCGGTTGAAACCGCCGAAGAAGCGGCCCAGCACGGCGTCCATGGCGCGGGTCAGCGCGTCCTTGGGGGCGTCGTGGCTCTTCAGCAGCAGGGCGGCCAGGGCGGGCGACAGGGTCAGCGAGTTGATCGCCGAGATCACCGTCGAGATGGCGATGGTCAGGGCAAACTGCTTGTAGAACTGGCCGGTCAGGCCCGTGATGAAGGCCAGCGGCACGAACACCGAAATCAGCGTCAGCGCGATGGCGATGATGGGGCCTGACACCTCGCGCATGGCGCGGTAGGTGGCCTCGCGCGGCGACAGGCCCGAGGCGATGTTGCGCTCGACGTTCTCGACCACCACGATGGCGTCGTCCACGACGATGCCGATCGCCAGCACCAGGCCGAACAGGCTCAGTGCGTTGATCGAGAAGCCGAAGCCGTGCATGACCGCGAAGGTGCCGATGATGGACACCGGCACGGCCAGCAGCGGGATGATGGAGGCGCGCCAGGTCTGCAGGAACAGGATGACGACCAGCACCACCAGGGCAACGGCTTCCAGCAGCGTGTGGATGACCGACTCGATCGACGCGCGCACGAACTGCGTCGGGTCGTAGACGATGGTGTATTCCACGCCTTCCGGCATGGCCGTCTTCAGGTCTTCCATCGCGGCGCGCACATTGGCCGAGATGTCCAGCGCATTGCCCCCCGGGGCCTGGAAGATGGGCACGGCGACGGCGGACTTGTTGTCCAGCAGCGAGCGCAGCGCGTATTCGCTGGCGCCGAGCTCGACGCGGCCGAGGTCGCGCAGGCGGGTCACGGCACCATTGGCGCCGCTCTTGACGATGATGTCGCCGAACTCCTCGGCCGTTTGCAAGCGGCCCTGTGCGTTGACGGACAGCTGCAGGTCGATTCCCTGCAAGCCGGGCGACGCGCCGACCACGCCGGCCGCGGCCTGCACGTTCTGGCCGCGGATGGCGGTCACGACGTCACTGGCCGACAGGCCGTGCTCGGCGACCTTCTGCGGGTCCAGCCAGACGCGCATCGCGTAGTCGCCCGAACCGAACATCAGCACCTGGCCCACGCCGGGGATGCGGGCGAGGCGGTCCTTGACGTTGAGCAGCGCGTAGTTGCGCAGGTAGGTCATGTCGTAGCGCTCGTTGGGCGAGGTCAGGTGCACGACCATGGTCAGGTCGGGGCTGCTCTTGACCGTCGTCACGCCCAGGCGCTTGACCTCCTCGGGCAGGCGCGCCTCGGCCTGGCTGACGCGGTTCTGCACCAGCTGCTGGGCCTTGTCGGGGTCGGTGCCGAGCTTGAAGCTGACGGTCAGCGTCATCAGGCCGTCAGTCGTCGCCTGGCTGCTCATGTAGAGCATGTCTTCGATGCCGTTGATGGCTTCCTCGAGCGGCGTGGCCACCGTCTCGGCGATGACCTTGGGGTTGGCGCCGGGGTACTGGGCGCGCACGACGACGGACGGCGGCACGACGTCGGGGTATTCCGAGATCGGCAGCGCGCGGATCGACAGCAGGCCGCCGATGAAGATCAGCAGCGACAGCACGCCCGCAAAGATGGGGCGGTCGATGAAGAATTTGGAGAGATTCATGTTTGCTCCAGACAGCACGCCCCCCGCGGGCCGGCTGAACCGGCCCGCAGCACGGGACTGCGGTGGGATTGGGGGCTAGATCAGGAGATCTTTGCGGCAGCTTGCTGGGCGGCCAGTTCGGGTTTGGCGTCCATGGCCACGTCCTTGGGCGCGAGCACCGAACCCGGCCTCACGCGCTGAACGCCGCCGACGACGATGCGCTCGCCGCCCTTGAGGCCACTGGTCACGACGCGCAGGCCGTTGACGTTCGCCCCCAGCGTCACGCCGCGCCACTCGGCCTGGTTGCCCTGGCCGACGACGATGACATAACGCTTGTCCTGGTCGGTGCCGACGGCGCGCTCGTTGACGAGCAGGGCCGGTTCGTTCTTCGCCTGGCCCATGCGCAGCTTGGCGAACTGGCCGGGGATCAGCCCGCCGTCCTTGTTGTCGAACACGGCGCGCACGCGCAGCGTGCCGCTGCGGGCGTCCACCTGGTTGTCGACGAGTTGCAGGCGGCCGGTCTGGCTCTTGTCGCTGCCTGACAGCATCTCGACGGGGATGCGCTCCATGCCCTTGCGCTCAGCGGCGCCGCCAGGCAGCGAGGCCAGGGCCTCACGCACCACCTTCTCGTCGGCATCGAAGCTGGCGTAGATCGGGCTGACCGACACCAGCGTCGTCAGCACCGGTGCACCGGCACCGGCGGCGACGAGGTTGCCCTGTGTCACCTCGATCTTGCCGACCCGGCCGGCCACCGGTGCACGCACCTGGGTGTAGCTCAAGGACAGCTGGGCCGACTGCAGCGCGGCCTGAGCAGCGCGCAGGTTGGCCGCACTTTCACGGGCGGCGTTGTCCTTCTCGTCGAACTCGCGACGGGCCACGGCGCGCTCTTCCAACAGCGATTTGGCGCGCTGTGCCTCGCTGAGCGTGTAGGTGACGCGGGCCTGGGCGGCGGCCACCTGTGCTTCCAGGCGCGCCACCTCGGCCTGGTAGGGCGCGGGGTCGATGGTGACGAGCAGGTCGCCTGCCTTCACGAGGCTGCCCTCGCGGAAATGCACGGCCTGCACGGCACCCGACACGCGGGCCCGCACATCGACGCGCTCCACGGCTTCTAGGCGGCCCGAGAACTCGTTCCAGGCCGAGACATCCTGGCTGACGACTTGAGCGACGGACACCGGCGTCGCCGGTGGCGCCGCGGGAGCGGAGTTGGCCTGGGCCGCGCCCGAGCCGAACTGGGCGAAGCCCACGCCGCCCAGGGCGACGAGTGCGACAGCACCAGCGATCAGGCCGGCACGACGATTGAGACGAGGGGTGGACTGCATTTCTATTTCTCTCCGAAGGTCAATCAGGCAGGGATCAGGCGGGAAGGGACAGCGCG
Source organism: Pelomonas sp. Root1217 (assembly GCF_001425705.1). Classification (GTDB taxonomy): domain Bacteria; phylum Pseudomonadota; class Gammaproteobacteria; order Burkholderiales; family Burkholderiaceae_C; genus Pelomonas. Next base: position 588,879 of record NZ_LMDC01000012.1, read on the forward strand.
CGGCGGGCCGCCTCACGCAGGAATTCGTGGATGGGATTCAGCGCATAGCCCGGTGCGACGGCGGGCAGCGTCATCTCCTTGGCGGCGCCGCCTTGCTCCCGCAGTGCAATGGCATAGCGGCGCGACTCGTCGCTCAGCGGGTGGCCCGCGGCGCTGAGGATCAGCGCGGGCGCCAGGCCGCTCAGCCGGCTGGCGTTCAGCGGCGCGGCATAGGGGTGGTCGGCGCGCGTGCTGCCGCCCAGATAGGCCTGCCAGCCCTTGGCGTAGTGGCATTCACAGCCGCCGCATTCGCCGTCGCGCATGGAGGCGCTGCCGAGTTGCGGGTCCAGCATGGGCGCAATCAGCAATTGGCCAGCGAGCTTGGGTGCGTGCTGGTCGCGCGCCATCAGCGCGAGCGCTGCGGCGAGGTTGCCGCCCGCTTCCTCGCCGGCAACGAACAGGGCGGTGTGCGGGCTGCCGGTCAGCCTGGCCGGCTTGGCGGCGAGGGCCTGCAGGGCCTCGAAGGCGGCGCTCAGGCCGCTGGGGAAAGGGTGCTCAGGCGCCAGCGGATAGTCCAGCGCGACGACATCGGCGCCCGCGTCGGCGAGCATCTCGCTGCGGGCCCGGCTGGCCTGGAGTGAGCCGTCCGTGAAGCAGCCGCCGTGCAGCCACAGCAGCAGCGCGCGCCCGTCACCGTCCAGCGGCCGGCGTGCCGTGTAGACCTGGGCCACGAGGCCAGGCGCAGGGCCGAGGCGCAAAGTGGCAGGGGAGGCGATCTTGTCCATGGACCGAAAGATAGTGATCAACGGCCTAGGGATAAACGGCCTTGAAAGTGACTCACTTTTCCTTGCCGTGGAACAATGAAGTCATGGACCGACTCAACGCGATGCAAGCCTATGTCCGGGTCGTCGAGGCTGGCACCTTCACCAAGGCGGCCGACTCGCTGGACCTGCCCAAGGCCACCGTCACGCGCCTGATCCAGACGCTGGAAGGCCATCTGCGCACCAAGCTGCTGAACCGCACGACGCGGCGCGTGACGGTGACGCCCGACGGTGCCGCCTACTACGAGCGCGCCATGCGCCTGCTGGGCGACCTGGAGGAGCTGGAAGGCAGCATGAACCAGGCCCGGGTGACGCCGCGGGGCCGAATCCGCATCGACGTGCCGGGTGTGGTGGGCCGGGAAATGATCATTCCCCACCTGCCGGACTTCTACGCCAAGTACCCCGACATCCAGATCGAACTCGGCGTCAGCGATCGCACGGTGGACCTGATCAGCGACAACATCGACTGCGTGATCCGTGGCGGCGAGTTGACCGACCAGAGCCTGGTCGCGCGGCGCATCGGCGAATTCCGCTTCATCACCTGCGCGACGCCTGAATACCTGCGCCGCCACGGCACGCCGGCCCATCCGCTGGAGCTGATGCAGGCGCCGCATCGCATGGTGGGCTATTTCTCGGCGCGCAGCGGCAAGGTCATGCCAGACACCTTCCGCCGCGGCGAGGAAGAGGTGGAGGTGGCGGGCAACCACATCCTGGCGGTGAACGATGCGAATGCCTATCTCAATGCCGGCCTGGCCCACCTGGGCGTCGTGCAGGTGACCTGCTTCATGGCCGGCCCGCTGCTCAAGAGCGGCGAACTGGTGCGGGTGCTGGAAGAATGGGATGCCGACCCGGTGCCGGTCTATGTCGTCTACCCGCCCAACCGCCATCTCAGCAGCAAGCTGCGGGTGTTCGTCGACTGGGTCGTCGAGCTGATCGGTCGCGAGGCGATGGGCGGGCTGAAGCTGCGCTGTACGACGAGCTGAGGGCAGTTTTGCCGCTTAGGCCTCGTCGGCCGCGCTGCTGGCGACCACGGCCGCCGGACCGAAGTCTTCGGCCGACGGGGCTGGGGCACTGATAGCCAGCAACATGCCCGCCGCCAGCGCTGCGACAGCCGTCGCGGCGGTGATCAGCGTGGAGATGGATCGGGTGTTGTTCATGGTGACTCTCCTGGTCGACCACCGCCGAGCGGGGTGTGCCGATAGGTTGTCACTGTAGGAATTGCGCGCCGCGAGAAAAAGCGGGGCAGAGAGAACGGCGAGTTGCTGCCAGCGGAACAATCCGCGGCTTGAAAACCGGTCAGCTCTTGCGCGGCGCGCCCCGCCCGCGCTCCTCCAGCCAGGTTTTGGCCGTCGAGAAATGCCCGCAACCGATGAAAGGCCGCGGCGGCTTCAGTGCCGACAGCGGCGAGGGGTGGTTGGCCTTCAGCACCAGATGGTCCTGCCGTGCCGCCTCGATCAGCGGCGCCTTGGCCTGGGCGTAGCTGCCCCAGAGCATGAAGACCTTCGGCGCTGCGTCCTCAGCTGCCGCCTTGATGAGGGCGTCGGTCAGCACTTCCCAGCCGCGGTTGGCGTGGCTGGCGGGCTGGCCGTCTTCCACGGTCAGCACCGCGTTCAGCAGCAGCGTGCCACCCTTGGCCCAATTGACGAGACTGCCGTGCTTGGGCCGCGGCACGCCGAGATCGCGCTCTATCTCCTTGAAGATGTTCAGCAGGCTGGGTGGCGGCCGCACGCCTTCGGCGACGCTGAAGCACAGACCCTCGGCCTGGCCGGGGCCGTGGTACGGGTCCTGGCCGAGGATGACGACCCGGGTTGCGCTGAGCGGTGTCAGCGTCAGCGCGCGCAGCGGCTCGGGCGGATAGATGGTGGCGCCGGCCGCGACCCGTTCCGCCAGGAAGGCCTGCAGCCGTTGGCCGGCGGGTGAGGCGGCCCAGGCTTCGACGACGGGGCGCCAGTCGGTGTCGGGAATCTCGAGCGGGAGCTTCATCCGAACAAGTTTGCCAGCGCCTGGCCCGGGTCGGGCGCGCGCATGAAGGCCTCGCCGACGAGGAAGGCGTTGACGTTCGCCTCGCGCATGCGCTTCACGTCCGCCGCGCCGAGGATGCCGGATTCGGTCACCAGCAGCTTGTCGGCCGGCACGCGCGGCAGCAGGGAGAGCGTCGTGTCCAGCGTCACGTCGAAGGTGCGCAGGTTGCGGTTGTTGATGCCCACCAGCGGCGTCTTCAACTTGAGCGCGCGGTCGAGTTCCTCGCCGTCGTGCACCTCAACGAGCACGTCCAGCCCCAGCGCATGCGCGGCAGCTTCAAGATCGGCCATCTGTGAGTCGGCCAGGCAGGCGGCGATCAGCAGGATGCAGTCGGCGCCCATCGCACCGGCTTCCATGACTTGGTACTCGTCCACCATGAAGTCCTTGCGCAGCACCGGCAGCTCGCAGGCGGCGCGGGCTTCGCGCAGATAGGCGGCCGAGCCCTGGAAGAAGCGCTCGTCGGTCAGCACACTCAGGCAGGCCGCACCGTTGCGGGCATAACTCTCGGCGATTAGCCCGGGCTTGAAGTCCTCGCGCAGCACGCCCTTGCTGGGGCTGGCCTTCTTGATCTCGGCAATGACGGCGGCGTGGCCGGCGGCGATGGTGGCGCGCAGCGAACGCTCGAACCCCAGACGCTCACCCTTGCGAGCCTCTGCCTCCTCACGCTGTGAGGCCAGCGAGCGCTTGAGCTTGGCCGTCGCGATCTCTTCCCACTTGACCTCGACGATGCGTTTGAGAATATCGCTCACGCCTTACCTCCGAGGGCCTGGGTCTGCTTGACGAAGCCATCCAGCTTGGCACGTGCCGCGCCGCTGTCCAGCGCCGCGCGGGCGCGGGCGATGCCTTCTGCCAGCGTCGGCGCCACGTTGGCGGCGTACAGCGTCGCGCCGGCGTTCAGCAGCACGATGTCGCGCGCTGGGCCGGGCTTGCCATCGAGCACGCCGACCAGCATCTCGCGCGACTGTTCCGGGTTTTCGACCTTGAGGCTGCGGTTGCTGGCCATGGCCATGCCGAAGTCCTCGGGATGGATCTCGTACTCGCGCACGGCGCCATCCTTGAGCTCGCCGACCAGCGTCGTTGCGCCCAGCGAAATCTCGTCCATGCCGTCCTTGCCGTAGACGACGAGGGCGTGCTCGGCGCCCAGGCGCTGCAGCACGCGCACCTGGATGCCGACGAGGTCGGGGTGGAAGACGCCCATCAGGATGTTGGGCGCGCCGGCCGGGTTGGTCAGCGGGCCCAGGATGTTGAAGATGGTGCGCACGCCGAGCTCGCGGCGCACCGGCGCGATGTTCTTCATCGCCGGGTGGTGGTTGGGCGCGAACATGAAGCCGATGCCGCACTCGTCCAGGCAGGCGGCCACGGCGCGCGGGCTGAGCTGGATGTTCGCGCCCAGGGCCTCCAGCACATCGGCGCTGCCGGTCTTGCTGCTCACACTCCGGTTGCCATGCTTGGCCACCTGGGCGCCGGCTGCCGCTGCGACGAACATCGAGCAGGTGGAGATGTTGAAGCTGTGCGCGCCATCACCACCGGTGCCGACGACGTCGACGAGATGCGGCAGCGGCCCAATCTCATGCAAGGGCACCTTGTTGCTCAACTCGCGCATGACCTGCGCAGCGGCAGTGATCTCGCCGATGGTTTCCTTCTTCACGCGCAGGCCGGTCAGCAGCGCTGCCGAAATGACGGGCGACATCTCGCCGGCCATGATGCGGCGCATCAGCGTCAGCATCTCGTCGTGGAAGATCTCGCGATGCTCGATGACGCGGGTCAGGGCTTCGGTGTCGGTGATGGCCATGGTGGTCAGGCTTTCTCGAAGAATTCGCGGGCGGCGGCCAGGGCGTGGTCGATACCGGCGGCGTCGACATCCAGATGGGTCACGAAGCGCAGACCGATCAGCCCCGTGGCCAGCACGCCGCGCGACTTCAGATGCTCAAGCAGGGCCGGCGTGCGGCCGTCGCTGACCTGGGCGAAGACGATATTCGTCTGCGGTGGCGTGACCGTGACACCCGGCAAGGCGGCCAACCCCTCGGCCAGGCGTTTGGCCAGTGCGTGGTCATCGGCCAGGCGCGCGACATGGTGGGTCAGCGCATGGTCGGCCGCGGCCGCCAGCAGGCCGACCTGGCGCAGACCGCCGCCCACCATCTTGCGGACGCGGTGGGCGCGGGCGATCAGCTCGCGCGAGCCCACCAGCATGGAGCCGATGGGCGCGCCCAGGCCCTTGCTGAAGCACAGCGACACCGAGTCGAAGGGACGGGCCAGGTCCGCCACGCTGCGTCCCGTGGCGACCGCGGCGTTGAAGAGGCGGGCGCCGTCCAGGTGCGTGGCCAGGCCACGCGTGTGAGCCAGTTCGCAGGCGGCGTTGGTGTACTGCGTGGACAGCACGTTGCCGCTCCAGGTGTTCTCCAGCGCCAGCAGCCGCGTGCGTGCGAAGTGCGGATCGTCGGGCTTGATGGCGGCGGCGATGTCTTCGAGCCGGATCGTGCCGTCGGGCTGGTTGGGCAGGGGCTGGGGCTGGATGCTGCCCAGCACTGCGGCGCCGCCGCCTTCGTAGCGGTAGGTGTGGGCCAACTGGCCGACGATGTACTCGTCGCCACGGCCGCAGTGGGCCAGCAGGGCGCAGAGGTTGCTCTGCGTGCCGCTTGGCATGAAGAGGGCGGCCTCCTTGCCGAGCAGGGCGGCGACGCGCTCCTGCAGCGCATTGACGGTGGGGTCGTCGCCGAAGACGTCGTCGCCGACTTGTGCCGCCTTGATCGCCTCCAGCATGGCCGGCGTCGGCCGGGTGACGGTGTCGCTGCGCAGATCCACGACCATGCCGGTCGCCGCACCGCTGGAGGAAGGTGCGTAGTCACTCATGCCTTCAACTCCAGGAAGTTGCGCAGCATCGCATGCCCATGCTCGCTGAGGATGGACTCGGGGTGGAACTGCACGCCTTCCAGCGGGGTGGCCGTGCCGGCCAGTTCGCGGTGGCGCACGCCCATGATTTCGCCATCTTCGCTGCGCGACGTGATCTCCAGCACCGGCGGGCAGGTCGCTTCCTCGATGACGAGGGAGTGGTAGCGGATCACCGAGAAATCCTTGGGCAGGCCGGTGTAGACGCCGCGCTGGTCGGTCGTGATCGTGCTGGCCTTGCCGTGCATCTGGCGCTGGGCCCGGATGATCTTGCCGCCCAGGGCCTGGCCCATGGACTGGTGGCCCAGGCACACGCCCAGCAGCGGCTTCTTGCCGATGAAATGCTGGATGGCCTCCACGCAGACGCCGGCCTCATTGGGAGTGCAGGGACCGGGCGAGAAGACGATGTGGGCGGGGTCCAGCGCCGCCATCTCCGCCACGGTGATCTCGTCGTTGCGCACCACCTTCACGTCGGCGCCCAGTTCACCGAAGTACTGGACGAGGTTGAAGGTGAAGCTGTCGTAGTTGTCGATCATCAGCAGCATTTAGAAGCCCTCCTCGACGAGTTCGGCGGCGCGCAGCAAAGCGCGCGCCTTCGCCTCTGTCTCTTGCCATTCCAGCTCAGGCACTGAATCCGCCACAACCCCGGCCGCCGCCTGCACGTACAGCATGCCGTTCTTGATGATGCCGGTGCGGATGGCGATCGCCAGGTCCATGTCGCCGGCAAAGCTCAGGTAGCCGCAGGCGCCGCCGTAGATACCGCGCTGCACGGGCTCCAGTTCGTCGATGAGCTCCATGGCCCGCACCTTGGGCGCACCGGTCAGCGTACCGGCGGGGAAGGTGGCCTTGAGCACGTCCAGCTGGCCGACCTCGGGCCGCAGCACGCCTTCGACGTTGGACACGATGTGCATCACATGCGAGTAGCGCTCGATGGCGAAGGACTGCGTCACCTTGACGCTGCCGACGCGGGCGATGCGGCCGATGTCGTTGCGCGCCAGGTCGATCAGCATCAGGTGCTCGGCGCGCTCCTTGGGGTCGGCCTGCAGCTCGGCTTCCAGTTCCAGGTCGCGCTCCACCGTCGAGCCGCGTGGGCGCGTGCCGGCCAGCGGGCGGATCGTGACCTTGCGGCTGCCCTTGCCTTCACTGTCCACGGCATGCTCCTCGCGCACGAGGATCTCGGGGCTGGCGCCGACGATCTGGAAGTCTCCCAGGTCGTAGAAGTACATGTAGGGGCTGGGGTTCAGTGCCCGCAGCGCCCGGTACAGCGCGATCGGCTCGGCCTTGTAGGGCTTGGAGATGCGCTGGCCCACCTGCACCTGCATCAGGTCGCCGGCGGCGATGTAATCCTTGGCCTTGGCCACGGCGGCCAGGTAGTCGGCCTTGGCGAAGCCACGTGTGACCGGATGCGACTCGCCACGCGGCACGCGCGGCACGCTCACCGAATAGGTCAGCTTGTCGCGCAGCTGCGAGAGCTTCTTCTTGGCGCGGAAATAGGCCTCGGGCTGGCGCGGATCGGCCCAGACGATGAGATACAGGCGGCCGGACAGGTTGTCGATGACGGCGACCTCCTCGGACAGCAGCAGCAGGATGTCCGGCGTGCCCAGGCTCTCGCCCGCGTGATCGCGGTCCAGGCGCTTCTCGATGGCGCGCACCGCCTCGTAGCCGAAGTAGCCCGCCAGACCACCGCAGAAGCGCGGCAGACCCGTCGGGATCTTGGGCTTGATGCGTTCCTGGTAGGCGGCGATGAAGTCCAGCGGGTTGCCTTCGTGCGTCTCGATGATGGCGCCGTCGGTCAGCACCTCGCAATGCTGCCCCGTTGCGCGGATCAGCGTGCGGGCCGGCAGGCCGATGAAGGAGTAGCGCCCGAAGCGCTCGCCGCCGACGACGGACTCCAGCAGAAAGCTGTTGCGGCCCTGGCCGGAGCCAGAGCACAGCTTGAGGTAGAGGGACAGCGGGGTTTCGAGATCCGCAAAGGCCTCGCTGATCAGCGGGATGCGGTTGTAGCCCTCGGCAGCGAGGCTCTGGAATTCGAGTTCGGTGATCACGGTCAAACCTTGAAAAGACAGTTTTCAGGGCTTGGCGTGCAGCCCGGTGGAGAACGGGCAACGCGAGAAAAAGCGCGTCAGGGCGCGCCAAGCAGCATCAGTCGGCGGCGAACCAGCGACGCCAGGGCCAGGCTCCCCGGTCGCTCGACCCCGTGATGTACTTCCGCGTGATGAACATGATCGGATCAGTGTATCAGCGGGTCTTTGGGCCTGACACGCCATACTTCGGCTCACGAAGATGCCGCCATCGCGGCACAGCAACGGAGCGAGACATGCGCGCATTCATCGTCGCGGCCCTGGTAGCCGTGGGCAGTCTGAGCGGGGGGAGCGCCTGGGCCGAGACGGTCGAGGTGGCCAACGTGAAGTACGAGACGGCCATGGACCTGGCGGGCCAGAAGCTGGTGCTCAACGGCGCCGGCGTGCGCTACAAGTTTGTCGTCAAGGTCTACACGGCGGGGCTGTACCTGACCCACAAGGTCAGCACGACGCCCGAGGTGCTCGCAGCGCCTGGCCCCAAGCGCATCCACATCCAGATGCTGCGCGAGATCGACGGCAACGAACTCGGCAAGCTCTTCACCAAGGGCATGGAAGCCAATGCGCCGCGTGATGAGTTCGTCAAGTCCATCAATGGCGTGCTCAAGTTGAGTGAAGTCTTCGCCAGCCGCAAGCAGCTCAACAGCGGCGACAACTTCACGGTCGACTATGTACCCGGGCTCGGGTCGACGCTGCTGGTCAACGGCAAGTCGCTGTTGAGCGAGCCGATCAAGGAGCCCGAGTTCTTCACCGCGCTGCTGCGCATCTGGCTGGGCGACAAGCCGGCCGACGATGCGCTGAAAGAAGCCCTGCTGGGCATCAAGCGCGAACGCCGCCGCTGAAACGGAGCCCCGGGCCGGCTTGGTGAACTGGAGTCGGACACAAGCAGTCCCTGCGGACTGCTTGTGCCTACGGAAGGCCATGGGCCTCTGGCCCATGGCAGGCCCGGCGCTCGGCCCGCAGCAGGCAATGAGCCTCAGTTAGCCGAACTGGATCTCGTCCAGGCGGCCCAGATGCTGCAGCGCCGGCACGGAACGGATGTCCTCACCATGGTTGTAGCCGTAAATCATCAGCACCAGCGGGCAGCCGGCCGCGCGCGCGGCCTCGGCGTCGTTGCGTGAGTCGCCCACCATCCAGGTGGCTGAGGGCGGTGTGCCCAACGCCTCGCAGGTCTTGAGCAGCGGCAGCGGATCGGGCTTCTTGCGCGCGAAGTCGTCGCCGCCGAAGACGTGGGTGAAGTAACCATCCAGGCCCTTGCGCCTGAGCAGTTCGCGCGCTGGCGCGCCCGGCTTGTTGGTCAGTACGGCCAGTGGCAGGCCCAGCGCCCGCAGCGCCTCCAACCCTTCGACGACGCCCGGGTAGACGGTCGCATGCTCGCCATTCAGGCCGGCGTAGTGCTGCTGGTAGAGCGGCCAGGCTTGCTCGAACAAAGCCGGCTCGCCGCCCACCTTGGCCAGCGTCGTGCGCACCAGGTGCTCGCTGCCGCGGCCGATGGTGTGCTCGATGAAGTCACGCGTGACGGGCGGCAGATCGAGGTCGGACAGAACGCTGCCCAGCACGGCGACGAAGTCACTCAGTGTGTCGATCAATGTACCGTCGAGGTCGAGGATGCAGGCCTGCGGAGGGAGGGGGTCGTTGTGTCTCAAAATCGTTCCTGTCGGCGCACGCTGCGAAGAACCAGCGGCGCATTGTGAAACGCGAATAGACGGCCCAGGGAGGGCGTATGAGAGCAATCCGATCAGCGGCTTGGATGGCGCTGCTGTTGTGTGCATCAGCGCATGCCGCCGATCCTGTGTTGTCGCTCGGTGGTCGTGAATGGACGATGCGCAAGTCGGCCGATATGCGGGCGGTGACGGCGCGCGACGCGGACTCGCCGGGTGCGTGGATCGAGAACTCGACACTCGAACTGATCCAGCCGCTGGAGGCCTCGGAGCGTGACGACGCCTTCATCCTCGCGGTCGCGTTCACGGCGGAAGGCGAGAGCTGCGTCAGCCTGGAGATTGGCTTCCCTTCGCTTGGCGACGCTGACTGGGTGGACCGCGTGGAGACCGATTGCGTGGCTTCCTCAAACAGCTGGAAGCAACTTGCGCAGGCGGCGCGCGGGCAAAGCCTCGTCAAGACCGTGCGCTACCGCATCGTCGTTCGCGGCGGCGCACGCTTTCGCGACGCGGATTTGCTGGCCGGCCCGGCCCGCGCCAACACGAGGGCGCTGCGGGCGATGGTGGCCACACCCACCATCGACGCGCTTGACACGGCCCTGCGCGAGGTCAAGGCGCGGGCCAAGCTAGCATCGCAAGTCGACTGGCCCTTCGCGACGGCGCAGGCTCTGGCCGCCGTCATCGACGGCAGCACCCGCCGTGACGCGTTGCCGGGTGTCCAGATCATCCTCAAGGCTCTCGGCGACAGGCACAGCTGGGTCACCGTGCTGGACGAACAGGGTCGGCTGACCGCCAACGGCCAGTTGGTGCCGTATCGCGCACCGCAGTCGCGGCTACAGGCGCTGAGCGAGCAGCGCGTGGTGGGCTGGCTCACCATTCCGTTGTTGGCAGCCATGGGCGGCCTGGAAGCTCAGGACTATGCGAGCGCGATACAGGCGGGCCTGGCGCAAGGGCAGGACGCGAGCGCCTGCGGCTTCGTCGTCGATCTCACTGGCCATGAGGGCGGCAACATGTGGCCGGGCTTGGAGGGGCTGGGCCCGCTGTTTGGCGCCGACGCCGTGGTGGGCGCCTTCAAGCCGGGCCCGCCCTGGACGATCTACAAACGAGAGACCGATGGAACCGGCCTCTGGCGCGATGACGTGGCGAGGCTGCCGGTGGCCGTGCTCCTCGGCCCGAAGACTGCCAGTTCCGGCGAGGCGATCGCCGTGGCTTTTTCAGGCCGGCCGCAGACTGAATTCTTCGGCCGCAGGACGGGCGGTTTCGCCACGTCCAACCAGAACGTCCCGCTCGGTGACGGCATGGTGGCCTTCGTCATGACCTCGGAGATGGCCGACCGGCATGGCCGGACGTTCCCGAAGGGACTCGCCCCGCCCGTCGAGGATGCGAGCGACGAAGACGCCGGCCTGCGCGCGCTGGCCTGGCTGCGCACGCAGGCCGGCTGCCACTAGGGTTTGAGCACCCCATCCGCCTTGAACATCGCCTTGATCCCCCGCACCGCCTGGCGAATGCGCGCTTCGTTCTCGATCAGCGCGAAGCGCACATGGCCGTCGCCGTGGTCGCCGAAGCCGATGCCGGGTGACACGCAGACCTTGGCCTTCTCCAGCAGCTGCTTCGCGAACTCCAGCGAACCCAGCTCGCGGTAGGGCTCCGGGATAGGCGCCCAGATGTACATGCTGGCCTTGGGGCAGTCCACCTGCCAGCCGGCTTCGATCAGCCCTTTGTAGAGCACGTCGCGGCGGCGCTGGTAACTGGCGGCGATGTCCTGCACGCATTGCTGGTCGCCTTCAAGTGCGGCGATGGCCGCGACCTGCAGTGGCGTGAAGGTGCCGTAGTCGTGATAGCTCTTGATGCGCGCCAGCGCGGCGACGAGGTCAGGATTGCCGACCATGAAGCCGACCCGCCAGCCAGCCATGTTGTAGCTCTTGCTCAGCGTGAAGAACTCCACCGCCACGTCCTTGGCGCCGGGCACCTGCATGATGGATGGCGCGACATAGCCGTCGTAGACGATGTCGGCATAGGCCAGGTCGTGCACGACCAGGATGTCGTGCTTCTTCGCCAGTGCGATGACGCGCTCGAAGAAGGCCAGGTCCACGCACTGCGCGGTGGGGTTGGACGGGAAGCCGAAGACCATCATCTTGGGCTTGGGGTAGCTGCCGCGGATGGTCTTCTCCAGCTCGGCGAAGAAGTCCACCTCGCTGGATACCGGGATGGCGCGGATGTCGGCGCCGGCGATGACGGCGCCGTAGATGTGGATGGGATAGCTGGGGTCAGGCACCAGCACGGTGTCGCCGCGGTCGAGTGTGGCCAGCATCAGATGGGCCAGGCCTTCCTTGGAGCCGATGGTGACGATGGCCTCGTGGTCGGGGTCGATGGCGACGCCGTAGCGGCGCTGGTACCAGTGCGAAATCGCGCGGCGCAGGCGCGGGATGCCCTTGCTGGCCGAGTAGCCGTGGGTGTCGGGCCGCTGGGCCACCTCGTTGAGCTTGGCGACGATGTGCGCCGGTGTGGCCCCGTCGGGGTTGCCCATGCTCATGTCGATGATGTCTTCGCCGCGTCGGCGGGCCGCGAGCTTGAGCTCGGCGGTGATGTTGAAGACGTAGGGCGGGAGACGGTCGATGCGCGCGAAGCGGCGCTTGCCGCTCGAGGCGGAAGAAGAGGAAGTCATTGGCAGTGTTCACGTGAGCGCCCGGAACCGTCCGAGCGACGTGGGCGGCGTAGCGCCGCACCGCGGGCGACTCTAGCGCACTAAGCTGCGCGAATGAGTCCTCCCGAACCCCTCAAATTGAAGGTCGACGACGACACCACCGTGCCCGCGCTGTGGTGGCAGCCGCCACAACCGCTGGCGTTGTATGTGTTCGCGCACGGCGCGGGTGCCGGCATGCATCACAGCTTCATGGCGGACCTGTCGCAGGCGCTGTTGCAGCAATCGGTGGCAACGCTGCGCTACCAGTTTCCCTACATGGAGCGCGGCTCCAAGCGCCCCGACTCGCCCGCTGTGGCGCACGCCGCCGTTCGCGCCGCGGTGGCGGCGGCGCGCCAGCGGTTGCCCGACACGCCGCTGTTCGCCGGCGGCAAGTCCTTCGGTGGCCGCATGACCTCGCAGGCCCAGGCGGCCGAGGCGATGCCGGGCGTGCGCGGGCTGGTGTTCGTGGGCTTTCCGCTGCACCCGGCCGGCAAGCCGGGCATTGACCGGGCGGCGCACCTGGCGCAGGTCGCCGTACCAATGCTATTCCTGCAGGGCACGCGCGACGAGCTGGCTGAACTGGCGTTGCTGCAGGGCGTCGTCCAGGGCCTGGGCGATCAGGCCACGCTGCACATCGAGGATGACGCCGACCACGCCTTCCAAGTCAGGGCGCGCAGCGGGCGCAATGATGCGCAGGTGGTGCAGGCCTTGGCGGACGCGACGGCGGCATGGTTCCTAGCGCAAGCCCCTGGGGCGCGCGGCGGGTGACTTCCTAGAATCGGGCAATGAACACCTCCGCCGCCCCCATAGTCTGTATCGGCGGCCTCAATATCGACCGCAAGCTCAGGCTGCTGTCCAACTCCCTGCACGGCTCGTCCAACCCTTGCGAGTCACATGAAACCCCTGGTGGCGTCGTGCGCAACGTCGCCGAGAACCTGGCGCGGCTGGGCCTGCCGGTCGCGCTGGTTGCCACGGTGGGCGACGACGCTGGCGGGCGCATGCTGCTGGAGCAGGCCGCACAGGTCGGCATTGACACGCGCGCGGTCATCCGGCTGCGTCGCCATGCCAGCGACAGCTACACCGCCGTGCTCGCGCCAGACGGCAGCCTGGAACTGGGCCTGGCCTCAATGCCGCTGGTCGAGAGCCTGAACCCCTGGGCGCTGGCGGCCAGCAAGTCCATGCGCGCCAGCGCCGCCCTCGTCGTGGCCGATGGCAACCTGCCCACGGACGCCTGGCCCTTGCTGCTCGGCGAGGCGCGAGCCAGCGGCATTCCGCTGGTGGGCGTGGCGGTGTCCGAAGCCAAGATGGAAAGACTGCCAGAGCACCTGGACGGCCTGCACCTGCTCGTCATGAATGCCGGTGAACTGGCCACCATCGCGGCAGACGCGAACGAGGCCTTCGATGCATTGCACGCACGCGGTGTCGGCTGCGTGCTGGTCTCCAAGGGCGCCGACGGCTTGCTGCTCAGCACGCCGGGCCGCGCACCACGCCACTGGCCGGCGCCGCAGGTGCATGTCGTGGACGTGACCGGTGCCGGCGACGCGCTGTCGGCCGGCGTCTGCGCCTCGCTGCTGCGCGCGCCCGACGACTTCGACGCCGCCGCCCGGCTGGGCCTGGACCTCGCTGCACTGACGCTGCAGACCGAGGACAGCGTCCACCCCGAACTGACCCCCCGCTTTCTGGAAGAACGATAGAAGATGAACGAACTGATCCAGCTCTCGCCCGAGGTCGCCGCCGCCCACGAGGAGGGCCGGCCCATCGTGGCCCTCGAATCGACCATCATTGCCCACGGCATGCCCTGGCCGCAGAACCTGCAGACGGCGCGCGAGGTCGAGGACGTCATCCGCATCGAGGGCGCCGTGCCGGCCACGATCGCCGTCATCGGCGGGCGCATCCGCGTCGGCCTGACCGACGCCGAACTGCAGCAGCTGGCCCAGGCGCCCGACGCCATGAAGCTCAGCCGCCGGGACCTGCCCTTTGCCATCGCCACGGGCAGGCTCGGTGCCACGACGGTGGCCGCGACGATGATCTGCGCCCACCTGGCCGGCATCGAGGTCTTCGTCACCGGCGGCATTGGCGGCGTGCATCGCGGCGGGCATGAGAGCTTCGACATCTCGGCCGACCTGCAGGAGCTGGCGCGCACGCCGGTGGCGGTCGTCTGCGCGGGCGCCAAGTCCATCCTCGACCTCGGCCTGACGCTGGAATACCTGGAGACCCACGGCGTGCCGGTGCTGTCGGTCGGCCAGGACAATTTTGCTGCCTTCTTCACGCCCGACAGCGGCTTGAAGGCGGACTTCCGCATGGACGATGCCGAGAGCCAGGCCCGGTTCATCCGCGCCAAATGGTCGCTCGGCCTGAACGGTGGTGTCGTCGTCAGCAACCCGGTGCCGGCAGCCCAGGCCATGCTGCGCGAGGAAATTGACGCGATCACGGCCCAGGCTCTGGCGGAAGCCGACACGCAAGGCATCACCGGCAAGGCCATCACCCCGTTCCTGCTGGCGCGCATCAAGGCGCTGACGGGCGGCCGCAGCCTGACGACCAACATCGCCCTCGTGAAGCACAACGCGATCGTCGGCGCGCGGTTGGCGCGCGCGCTGAAGAACTGAAAACGCGCAAGCCGGGGCGAGCCAGCAATCTGCGAGCAAAACGGGGCAGGTAAGCTGACTCGTTTTTGCCGTCAATCCCCATTACTTTTGGCAGCCTCATGCGCGCGACCTCCTCCCTGAACCTTTGTGGCCTGCTCCTGGCCGTCGCGGCCGCCCTGGCGGGCTGTGGGCGCAAGGCGGATGCGGAAGGGGGCGGTGCGCAAGCTGCTTCGCCTGGTCGTGCCGCGAGTGCGCCGGCGCAGACGGTGGGGGTCGTCAAGGTGCAGCAGGCCGACGTGCCCATCACCGTCGAGGCCAGCGGCACCGTCACGGCGCTGCAAAGCGTGGACCTGCGTGCGCAGACGACCTCCACGGTGGCCCAGGTCCTGGTCAAGGACGGCCAGAACGTCAGAAAGGGCGATCTGCTGTTCCGCTTCGACGACCGCGCCGACCGCGCCGGCCTGGAAAAGGCTCGCGCTCAGCTCGCCCGCGACCGCGCCGCGCTGGCCGACCTGGAGCGCCAGCTCAAGCGCGCCCGCGAGCTGGTGGCGCAGAACTTCATCGCCCAAAGCGCCGCCGACACGGCCCAGGCCAATCTCGACGCCGGCATCGGCCTGGTCAGGAGCGACGAGGCTGCGGTGCAGGCGGCCCAGGTCACGACGGGCTACAACGAGCTGCGCGCGCCCATCAGCGGCCGCGTCGGCATCGTCAGCGTCTTTGCGGGCAGCCTGGTGCAGCCCAGCGCCACGGCCGCCCCCCTGGTCAACATCGCCCAGCTGGACCCGATCAGCATCGCCTTCAACCTGCCCGAGACGCAGCTGGGCTCGCTGATGGAGGCCACTCGCAATGGCCGGCTGGACGTCGAGGCGCTGCCACCCCCCGGCGCGGCGCGCGGCGCTTCGGCCGCAAAGGGCCATGTCACCGTCGTCGACAACTTCGTCGACACGACGACCGGCACCATCAAGGTCAAGGCCGAGTTCGACAACAAGGCCCAGGCGCTGTGGCCGGGCCAGTACCTGCGCGTGCGTGTGACGCTGCGCACCCTCAAGGGCGCCACCGTCATCCCGCAGGTGGCCGTCATCATGCGAGGCAACGAGCGCTTCGTCTATGTCGTAGCACCCGACAACACAGCCAAGCTGGTACCGGTGCAGGTGCGCACCGGCATGGGCGAGCAGGTCGTCGTCGAGGGCCTGACGGTGGGTCAGCAGGTTGTCGTGGACGGCAAGCAGAACCTGCGGCCCGGCACGCTGTTGAAAGTCCAGGCGCCCGTGGTGAAACCGGCGGACGTGGCTGCTTCCGGAGCTGCCGCATGAAGTTGACGGAGCTTTTCATCCGCAGACCGGTGATGACCGTCCTGCTGAACATCTCGCTGGTCATCGGTGGGCTGGCGGCCTGGAGCCGCATCCCCGTTGCCGCGCTGCCGTCCTACAACACGCCCATCATCAACGTGCAGGCCGTGCTGCCCGGCGCCTCGCCGGACACCATGGCTTCGTCCGTAGCCCTGCCGCTGGAGAAGCAGTTCTCGACCATTGCCGGCCTGCAGACGATCTCGTCGGTCAACACGCTGGGTAATACCTCGCTGACGCTGGAGTTCGATTCGGCGCGCAATATCGACGCCGCCGCCGTGGACGTGCAGGCCGCGCTATTCCGCTCGCTGCGCGCGCTGCCGGCCGAAATGACGACGCCGCCGAGCTACCGCAAGGTCAACCCGGCCGACGCGCCGGTGCTGCTCGTGGCGCTGACCTCGCCGTCCATCAACCTGTCCGAACTGAACGACTACGCGGAGAACCTGCTGTCGCCGGGACTGTCCACCATCGACGGCGTGGCCCAGGTGTCCATCTTCGGCCAGAAGCGCTTCGCGGTGCGGATCAAGGTCAGGAACGAGCTGCTGAACCAGCGCAACATCACGCTGGAGGAGCTGCAGGCCGCCATCCGCGGCGCCAATGCCAACACGCCGGTGGGTGTGCTGGATGGCGCGCGCCAGACGCTGACCATCCAGGCCAACAAGCAGCTGAAGAACGCCAGCGAGTTCGGCGCCGTGGTGGTCGCGTCGCGCAACGGCGCGCCGGTCTATCTGCGCGACGTGGCCGACGTGCAGGACAGCTTCGAGACCGTGAAGAGCTTCGGCAGCTTCCAGGGCGAGCGCTCCATCGTGCTGGCCATCCAGCGCCAGCCCGACGCCAACACGGTGCAGGTGGTGGACAAGGTCAAGGCCATGCTGCCGCGGTTTGCGGCTCAGATGCCGGCCTCCATCCAGATGGACACGCTCAACGACCGCTCGGTGTCCATCCGCGAGTCGCTGCACGACGTCTACTTCACGCTGGCGCTGACGGTCGTGCTGGTCGTGATGGTCATCTTCATGTTCCTGCGCCGCGCCGTCGCGACGCTGATCCCGACGCTGTCGCTGCCGATCTCGCTGATCGGCGCGCTCACCCTCTTGTTCGCGCTCGGCTATTCGCTGGACAACATCTCGCTGCTGGGCATCACGCTGGCCGTGGGCCTGGTGGTAGACGACGCCATCGTCATGCTCGAGAACATCGTGCGCCACATCGAGGACGGCATGGCGCCCTTCGAGGCGGCCATCCGCGGTGCGCGCGAGATGGCCTTCACCATCATGTCGATCTCGATCTCGCTGGTGGCGGTGCTGATCCCGATCTTCTTCATGCCGGGCGTCATCGGCCTGCTCTTCCACGAGTTCGCCGTCGTCGTGTCGCTGTCCATCCTGGTCTCGGCCGTCGTGTCGCTGACCCTCGTGCCCATGCTGTGCAGCCGGCTGCTCAAGCATCACGAGGCCCACGAAGAGGGCTGGCTGGGCCGCCATTTCGAACGCGGCTTCAACGGGGTGCTGGGCGGCTACACGCGCACGCTGGACCTCGCGCTGCGCCACCGCTGGTGGGTCATCGGTCTCGCCGTCATCAGCTTCGCAGCCACCATCGGCTTCTACATCGCCATTCCCAAGGGCTTCTTCCCCGAGGAAGACATCGGCCAGATCCGCGGCAACACGGAGGCGGCGGAAGACATCTCCTTCGGCGCGATGACGGCGCTGCAGGAGAAGGTCGCCGCCATCGTGCAGGCCGACCCGGCCGTGGCCAGCGTGTCGGCCGGCATCGGCGGCGGCGGCAATGCGAGCAACTCGGGCCGCCTGTTCATCAACCTCAAGCCCCGCAAGGACCGCCCCGCCATGACGCAGGTGCTGGAGGGCCTGCGCAAGAAGCTGCGCGCCGTGCCCGGCATTGCCGTCTACCTCAGCCCGGTGCAGAACCTGCAGCTGGGCGGGCGCCCGAGCAAGAGCCGCTACCAGTACACGCTGCAGTCGGTGTCGTCGGGCGAACTGAACTCCTGGTCCGTCAAATTGCAGGACCGGTTGCGCGAGGACAAGCGCTTCCGCGACGTGACCAGCGACTCTCAGCTGCGCGGCCTGCAGGCCAACCTCATCATCGACCGCGAGCGCGCGTCCGTGCTGGGCGTTCAGATGGGCGACCTGCGCAACGCGCTCTACGACGCCTTCGGCGAGCGCCAGGTGTCCAGCATCTATGCCGAGAGCAACACCTACCAGGTCATCATGGAGGCCAGCGACCCCGACCGCGCCAGCGAGGAGGCCTTCGACAAGATCTACCTGCGCGGCCGCGGCGGCGTGCAGGTGCCGCTGAGCGCCTTTGCCACCGTGCAGCGCGGGCTCGGCCCCACGGCCGTCAACCACCAGGGCCAGCTGCAGGCCATCACGATCAGCTTCAACCTCGCCCCCGGCGTGCCGCTGGGCGACGCGACCGGTGCACTGGAAGGCTATACCCGCGAGATCCACCTGCCGGCCAGCGTCATCACCAGCTATGGCGGCGACGCGGCGGTGTTCCGCGACTCGCAAGGCGGCCAGCTGCTGCTGATCGGCCTGGCGCTGGCGGTCATCTACGTGCTGCTGGGCGTGCTCTACGAGAGCTACATCCACCCCATCACCATCCTGGCCGGCCTGCCGTCCGCGGCGGTGGGGGCGCTGATCACGCTGCAGCTCTTCGGCATGGAGCTGACCATCATCGCCACCATCGGCATCGTCATGCTGATCGGCATCGTCAAGAAGAACGCCATCATGATGATCGACTTCGCGCTGGACGTGCAGCGCAGTCAGGGGCTCAAGCCGGCCGAGGCGATCCGCCAAGCCGCGATCCTGCGCTTTCGCCCCATCATGATGACGACGCTGGCCGCGCTGATGGGCGCGCTGCCCATCGCGCTGGGCCTGGGTGCCGGCGCCGAGCTGCGCCAGCCGCTGGGCCTGGCCGTGGTGGGCGGGCTGATCCTGTCGCAGGCCGTGACGCTCTACGTCACGCCGGTCATCTACCTGGCGCTGGACCGCTTCAGCGGCAAGGGCCCTGACGTGCGCGAAGTCGCCGAGTTCGCCAGCAAGGCGGTTTGATCAGGCGAACTTGAGGCGGCCTTCGCGGGCCGCCATCTGCAGGCTGCCGGCCGCGCGCTCCAGCATGCCGATGACGGCATCGAAACCGGCGACCGGGCCGAAGTAGGGGTCGGGAATGTCCTGGCCGGCCAGCTCGGGCACGAAGTCGGTCAGCAGCAGGATCCTGGCGTGATGCTCGGGCGCCGCCTTCTTGCGCAGCGCGTCCACATGCTCGGCCTCCATCGCCAGCACAAGGTCGTATTGGCCGAGCTGCTCGGGCTCGACACGGCGCGAGCGCCATTTGCGGTCGAGGCTGTAGTTGTGCCGGCCGAGGGCCGCCGCGGCACGCGCGTCCACCGGGCCGCCACGTGGGTCGGCATGCACGCCAGCGGAGGCGATGGTCTTGAACATCTCGCCGAGCTTGGCCTTGAAGATGGCCTCGGCCATTGGCGAGCGGCAGATGTTGGCGGTGCAGATGAGCAGGATGGCGGCCATGTCAGCTGTCCATGTTGCTGCACGCCGCCCGCAGCTTCTGAAGCGGGGAGAAAAATGCAACCACAGAGGCACAGAGGCACCGAGACAGGTCTTCTCTTTGCGTGCTCTGTGCCTCTGTGTCTCTGTGGTCGTATTCGGATTTCACATCAGACCTTTGCCAGTTCGGCACGCATCGCGTCGATGACGGCCTTGTAGTCGGGCTTGCCGAAGATGGCTGAGCCGGCGACGAAGGTGTCGGCGCCCGCCGCGGCGATATCGCGGATGTTGTCGACCTTGACGCCGCCGTCGATCTCCAGGCGGATGTCGCGGCCTGTCTCGAGATGATGGGCCTTGATGATCTCGCGCGCCTTCTTCAGCTTCTGCAGCGCCGTCGGGATGAAGCTCTGACCGCCAAAGCCCGGGTTCACGCTCATCAGCAGGACCACGTCGACCTTGTCGATGACCCACTCCAGCACATCCAGCGGCGTGCCCGGGTTGAACACCAGTCCGGCCTGCCTGCCCTCGGCCTTGATGAGCTGCAGCGTGCGGTCCACATGGGCGCTGGCTTCGGGGTGGAAGGTGACCACATCGGCACCGGCGCGGCAGAAGGCCTGGGCCAGGCTGTCGACCGGCTGCACCATCAGGTGCACGTCGATGACGGCCGGCGTGCCGTCGGGCTTCACGGCGTGCTTGCGCAGCGCCTCGCAGACCATCGGTCCGAAGGTCAGGTTGGGCACGTAATGGTTGTCCATCACGTCGAAGTGGATCCAGTCGGCACCGGCGGCGAGCACGGCCTTCACTTCCTCGCCCAGGCGGGCAAAGTCGGCGGACAGCAGGCTGGGGGCGATGCGGTATTGCGGTGCGGCGGGCATAGCGGGCGATTCTAGGCAGCCCGCTCGCGCGCCGTCAGCGGCCCGGCCGCTTGAAGCTGTCGCGCGCCTGCTGCGCTTCCTTCCAGTGGTGGCAGCCGGGCTGGTGGTCGTTGATCAGCCCCATGGCCTGGATCAGCGCGTGCATGGTCGTCGGGCCGACGAATTTCCAGCCGCGCTTCTTCAGGTCCTTGGAGAGGGCCTCGGAAGGCGCCGACGTGGCCAGGTTGTGGGCCACGGAGTTCTGGGGCGGCTCGAAACGCCACAGATAGGCGGCCAGAGAGCCCTCAGCAGCCACCAGCTCCACGCAGCGCGCGGCGTTGTGGATGGCCGCCTCGATCTTGCCGCGGTGGCGCACGATGCCGGCGTCCAGCAGCAGGCGGTTCACGTCCCGCTCGCCGAAGCGCGCCACCAGGTTGTAGTCAAAGCCCGCAAAGGCCGCACGAAACGCCTCGCGCTTGTTCAGGATGGTCCGCCACGACAGGCCGCTCTGGAAGCCCTCCAGGCACAGCTTCTCGAACAGGCGGAAGTCGTCGGCAACGGGCTGGCCCCATTCCTCGTCGTGATAGCGCAGGTAGAAATCGTCGCCGGGCGCGGCGGCGCACCAGGCGCAGCGCGGGCGGCCGTCGGGGGGCAGGTAGAGGGGGCGGGTCGGCATCGGGAAGCTGCTCCTTGCGAAGTGCCGAGTGTCGACTCACACGAGCACTGACGTGTCAGCTGCACACTCGCATTTTGCGGGCCGAGCGCCGGGCCGCTCCCTAGCCGGCCCGCGCTGGCGATGTGCTTGCGGTTCAATGCCGCAAGCATCGCCGTCCCCTCGGGGGCTGAGGCCGGACACGGAAAGTCCTTTGGACTTGCCGTGCCTGCCGAAGGGCAGCCGCTCTGTCGGCTGCGCGGTCTGCTAGACCGACCAGGCGCGCCCGCGTTCAGCGGGGCGGGACTGGGCGAGGGGCTAACGGTATTTGTCAGCAAGTTGGCGCAGCGTGCCGTCCTTCTCCAGCTTGCGCAGCGCCTGGGTCAGGCGTTCCTCGTGGGCGGCGGGCAGGTCGGCACGCAGCGCAAGGAACTGCGGCTCCTCCTGGAAGGCGGTGCGGCCGAACTTGAGCTTGTCGCCCAGCTTGCTCTGCGCCACATGGCGCCGCAGGTTGATGTCCTGGCCGTAGATGGCGTCGGCGCGGCCCATGACCAGCATCTGCAGGGCCTCGCGCTCGGAGCCCACCTCGGCGACGGCCACATTGGCCGACACCAGTCGGCGCGCCAGCGCCGTGCCGCGCATGACCAGCACCGGCTTGCGGCGGCTCAAGGCAGCCAACTGGGCCAGGGAATCGGGGTTGCGCGGGTCGTCGGCGCGCTGCACGACCACGTGGCGGACGGTATACAGCGCCACCGGCGCATAACGCCACTGTTTCTCGCGCTCGGGCGACTTCAGCAGGCAGAAGAAGGCATCGACGAGCCCCTCGGCCAACGAGCGTTCCACGCGCTTGAGCGGCACCAGCTGGTCCAGGCCCGTGAAGTGCAGGCCCGGGTCCTGCCGCTCGACGGCGCGCAGGATTTCCAGGCACAGCCCCGGCTTGAGCGGGCCGCCGTCGGGGTCGTATTTCACTGTCGAGCTGGCCTGCTGGACTGTGCGCAGCGTCAGCTCCTGGGCCGGCGCCGCCAGGCTCAGCAACGCACTCAACAACCAGGGCCAGCGCAGCACTTAGGATCACGTATCCCGAAAAACATGCGGCAGCATAGCCTTCGACACCGAAAATCCCCTGATGGCCCACCCCCGTTTCAGTTGCAGCGTCACTGTGCAGTCCCTGCCCGAGCAGACCCATCTCGAGCAAGGTCTGTACGCCTTCAGCTACACGATCACGATCGAGAACACCGGCGACGTGCTGTCCCAGCTTATCGGCCGGCACTGGGAGATCACCGACGCGCGTGGCCAGATGCAGGTCGTCGACGGCCTGGCCGTCGTCGGCCACCAGCCGGTGCTGGCGCCGGGCCAGAGCTTCCAGTACAGCTCGTGGGCGCAGATCGGCACCCCTCAGGGCACCATGCGCGGGCGCTTCCTGTGCGTGACCGAGGGCTGCGAGGTTTTCCATACCGAGGTCGACGAGTTCCTGCTCGCCGACAGTGCATCCCTCCATTGACCTGGGACCTCACCGCCCTCCTGAACGCGGCCGACCCGCAGGCCGTACTCGCCGAGCGCAATCTGTGGCTGGTGCGCCTGCTGGAATGGCTGCGGCACGCGCCGCGTGAAGAGGCCTCGTTGGGCACGCCGCTGCCCATCGTGCGCCTCAAGCACCTGCTCAACGTGCTGGAGCGCCACCCCGAGCACGCCTGGGCCTTCGCCAATGTCATCGGCGGGGTCTGGAATGATGTCGACGCGGTGGCATTGTTTGCCGAGGTGGGCTTTGCACCGCGCATGGCGCTGTGGCATGAGTTCCTCGGCCGGCTGCGCCGCCGCCTGTTGCCGGCCACGACCGACACGCGCGACCTCGCGGCACTGTTCGAGCTGCTCTTCCCTGACGAGGCCGACGAGGACTGGATCGCCGCCATCGACGATGAGCTGCTGGTGCGGTTGGGCCTGCTGTTTGCCGCCACGCCCGACGACGGCTGGCGCGTCGAGGCCAACGCCGCGATCACGGTGCTGGTCAGCAGCGTGCATGCCGCCGGCCTGGCCGGTCCGCTGCGGGTGCGTATGGATGCGGAGCTGGTGCAGGACAAGCCTTTCCACCAACTGCCTGCCGCCTGGGCGGCCGTCGAGCGCGCGCTGGCTGGCGCCAATGACGATGGGATCGCACTGGCCTCGGCCATGCAATACCTGCATGCGCTGCTCGACCGCTGCCGTGCCGCCGCGCTGACGGTGCCCGAGCACCTGGAAGCGCATGGCGTGTCGGTGGACCTGATGTTCTCCGTCGAGCAGCTCACCGCGCGGCTGGACCGCATCGATGCGCTGCTGGCCTGCCTGCTGTCCCACGAACCCCAGCGCGAGCTGTTGCGCCTGGTGTCGGGCCTGGTGCGCGTCGTGCACGAGCGGCGCAGCCTGCGCACGCTGTTCGCGCGCCACTACTCGCTGATGGCGCGCAAGGTGGCCGAGCGCAGCGCCGAGACGGGCGAGCACTACATCACCCGCAACCGCGAGGAATACCGCGACATGCTGCGTCGCGCGGCCGGTGGCGGCGCGGTGCTGGCCGGCACCACCTTCCTGAAGTTCGGCATCGCCCTGCTCGGCTTCACAGCCTTCTGGGGCGGCTTCTGGGCGGGCGTGAACTACGCGGCCTGCTTCGTCCTTATCCACCTGCTGCACTGGACGGTGGCGACCAAGCAGCCGGCGATGACGGCGCCCGCCATGGCGGACAAGTTGCTGCACATCGACCGCGACGACGCCATCGTCGCCTTCGTCGACGAGGTGACCCACCTGGTGCGCTCGCAGGTGGCCGGCATCATTGGCAACCTCGTCGTCGTGGCGCCGCTGGTGCTGGCGGTGCAGGGCCTGTGCTGGCTGGCCTTCGGCGCGCCGCTGGTGGGCGTGCGCGACGCCGAATACGTGCTGCATTCGCTGAGCCTGTTCGGCCCCTCGCTGCTGTTCGCCACCTTCACCGGCACGCTGCTGTTCGCGTCCAGCATGATCGCCGGCTGGGTGGAGAACTGGTTCGTCTTCCACCGCCTGGACAGCGCCATCGCCTGGAACCCGCGCATCATCGCGACGCTGGGCCAGACGCGCGCGCAGCGCTGGTCGCATTGGTGGCGGGCCAACATTTCCGGCCTGACGGCCAACATCAGCCTGGGCCTGATGCTGGGTCTGGCGCCGGCGCTGTTCGGCTTCGTCGGCCTGGGCCTGGAGGTGCGCCATGTGACGCTGTCCACCGGTCAGCTCGCCGCCGCCGTAGGTGCGCTGGGTGTCGGCGTCATGACGACCTGGGCCTTCTGGTCCTGCGTGCTGTGCATCGCCGGCATCGGCATGCTCAATGTCGGCGTCAGCTTCTTCTGCGCCTTCAAGGTGGCGATGCGCTCACGCGGCGTGCGCCTGGCCGACCGCAAGCGCGTCTATGCCGCCATCCGCGCGCGGCTGCGGCGCCAGCCCTTGAGCTTCCTGATCGCGAGGAGTTAGTCCTCGCGCCGCTCGCCCTTCTTGCGGCCCGAGAACATGGTCCACCAGATGATGAAGACAAAGATCGCGAGCGCGCCAAGGGCTTCGAGGGCGAGGAGCAGCATGGGGTGGTGGGCGCGTGGAGGGCTGGCGGCGATTCTAGGAAGCCTGGCCGCCTGCTCGTCGCCGCCCCTGCAGCCGCCGACCCCGGCACCCGTGACACCGACGGCACTCAAGGCCGCGCCGCGCTGGACCACCGCCGACTGGAAGGAACTGCCGGGTTGGGGGAGTGATGACCTGCTGGCTGCCTGGCCGGCCCTGCTGGCCAGCTGCCAGCGCCCCGCGCCGGGCTGGGCCGAGTTCTGCGCCCGCGCCGCGCTGCAGGCGCCTGCCGACCCGCTGGAGGCCGCGCTCTTCCTGATGAAACATCTGCGCCCCTGGCGGCTGCAGGCCGATGGCGGCGAGGCGACGGGCCTGCTGACCGGCTATTTCGAGCCCCAGCTCGCAGCCAGCCGCACGCGCCAGGGTGCCTTCCAGTGGCCGCTGCATGCCCTGCCCGCCGATGCCGCGCTGCGCCGCACCCCGCGCCGCGACATCGACGCCAACCCGCGCTTCGCCGCGCTGGAACTGGCCTATGTCGATGATCCGTTTGCGCTGCTGCAACTGCAGATCCAGGGCTCGGGCCGCCTGGTCATGCGCGATGCGGCGGGCGCCGAGCGCATCAGCCGCGTCGCCTATGCGGGCCACAACGACCAGCCCTTCCAGTCGGTCGCGCGGGCCTTGCTGGACCGCGGCGAAGTGAGCGACGCGACGCCGCGCACCTTGAGCGACTGGGCGCGCCGCAACCCGGCCAAGGTGCACGACGCCTTGGCCGTCAACCCGCGCGTCGTCTACTTCCGCGAGGAGGCCCTGCCCGATGCGAGCCTGGGCCCCCGCGGTGCCCAGGGCGTGCCGCTGACACCAGGCCGTTCCGTCGCCATCGACCGCAGCTACATCGCACTGGGCACGCCGCTGTGGCTGGACAGCACCGCGCCGCTATCGACGACCCCACTGCGCCGCCTTGTGCTGGCTCAGGATGCGGGCAGCGCCATCCAGGGCGCCGTGCGCGCGGACCTGTTCTGGGGCTGGGGCGAGGACGCTGCACTGCAGGCCAGTCGCACCAAGCAGGCGCTGCGGCTGTGGGCGCTGTGGCCCGACGGGATTACTCCGAGACCTTGACGCCTTTCCAGAAGGCGTAGCGGCCCTTGATCTCGGCTGCGGCGGGCAGCGGGTCGGCGTAGTACCAGACCGCATCCGGGTTCATCTCGCCGTTGACGAACAGGCTCAGGTACTGCGCCTGGCCCTTCCAGGGGCAGCCGCTGCGGTGGTTGGAGAAGGTCGTGTATTCCTTCTTCAGCGATTCGGCCGGGAAATAGTGGTTGCCTTCGACGACCACCGTGTCGTCGCTCTCGGCGATGGTCGCGCCGTTCCACACTGCTTTCATCTCTGGCTCCGTGAAAATGGGTTGATGCGACGCTACCACTCCCACCTCGGCCGCGACATCGTCATCACCGGCGGCAGCGCCCGGGATCTCGACCCCGGCCAGTTCGGCGTGCTCGCCATTGATGGCGGTGCGGGCGGCTGGTCGGTGGTGCACAAGGGCCCCGACGGGGACGTCGACGAACTCAACAACGAGATGCACTTCGAGACGTGGGAGGAGGCGCTGGCGTTTGTGAAGGAGTTGATCGGGATGATGACCGCACCATGAACTCTCCCGCTGCCCCGCTCACCCTCTATGGGGCTGCTGCCTCGGGGTCTGTGGCTGTCGAAGCCGCGCTGACGCTGCTGGGCCTGCCTTACCAACTGATCGAAGGCGCCACCTGGGCCGAGGCTGCTGCGCGTGATCGCGTCGCGCCGACGAATCCCATGCGCCAGATCCCGACGCTGGTGCTGGAGGGCGGCGAGGTCATGACCGAAAGCGCGGCCATCCTGATCTATCTGGCCGACCTGCATCCTGAGGCGCGGCTGGCGCCGGCACCCAACGACCCGCGGCGGCGGCAGTTCCTGCGCTGGATGCTTTATGTGTCATCGGCCATCTACTCGCTGCACTGGATCAAGCCGGACGTGAAGCGCATCGGTGCGCCAGACAGCGCGCGAGATGCCGTAGTTAATGCGGTGCATGAGCGCATCGCGTTCTGCTGGTCCAACATGGATCGCCAGCTGACGCCGGGGCGTTATCTGCTGGGTGATGAGCTGACTGCGCTCGATCTCTACGTCGCCGTCATTTCGCGCTTCGGGCCTTGGCGCGAGCGCTTCTATGAGTCTGCGCCGGGCATGACGACAGCCGTGCGGCGCGTCGACGAGGAGCCACGGTTGGCGGCGCTGTGGCGTGAACGTTTTCCGGAAGATTGAGGAGCAAGCCATGGCTGCGAACCGCATGTCCAAGTTCGACGTCTTCATTGGCACCTGGAACACAAGCGGCGAGGTGCTGGAGACCGACGCTGGCCCTGCAAGCACACTGACTGCAACCGACACCTATCGCTGGCTGCCGGGCCGGCACTTCATCGTGCACGAGGTCGATGCACGCTTTGACGGCAAGCCCACGCGCTCGATGGAGGTCATGGGCTTCGACACGAGCAAGCAGCAGCATTTCGCGCGGTCGTTCGATGACCAGGGCGTGGCCGAGGCCTATGTCGTCGAACTCCATGGCAGGCGCTGGACGATCAGCGGCAAGACAGCCAGGTTCAACGGCGGCTTCGATGCAGGGAGAAACCGGCTGACGGGATTCTGGGAGCTCAAGGGCCGAAGGGGCCGGTGGCAGCCATGGATCAAGCTCGAACTGGCGCGTGCCTGAGGGAGTGGCGATGGCTGCTCAACGTTTTGATGTCTTTGGCCGCCTCTTCGACATCGAACGCAGAGACGGCAAATGGGCGGCCCTCGCGGTCGGCAACGACGGCAAGCGCGGTCCGGCCGGCTTCGTGATCCCGGAGTTCGTGGCGGACGAGGAGCTCGAGCAGTTCCTGTTCGACCTGTTCCATGAGCAGGCCGCTTACAAGAAGGGTGGCATCAGCCGCGTGAGCCGTCAGACCTGACCGCCCGCCTTCGCCCCCTTGCCCTGCAGCACCGGCGCATCCGGCATGCCCAGCAGATCTGCCGCCAGCGCCTCGGCGACCTCGATGCCGTCCACGCCGGCGCTCATGATGCCGCCCGCATACCCCGCCCCTTCGCCAGCCGGGAACAGGCCGCGCACGTTGACGCTCTGGTAGTCCCGCCCACGGTTGATTCGCAGTGGTGACGAGGTGCGAGTCTCGACACCCGTCAGCACCGCATCCGGCCGGTCGAAGCCGCGGATCTGGCGCGCAAACGCAGGCAAGGCTTCGCGGATCGCCTCCAGGGCGTAAGACGGCAGCGAGCCACGGCCCTTTTGCTGCAGGTCGGTCAGCGTGACGCCCGGCTTGTAGCTCGGCGCCACATCGCCGAATTCCTTGCTGACCTGGCGCTTGACGAAGTCGCCCACCAGCGAACCGGGCGCCAGATAGCCGCCGCCGCCCAGCTCGTAGGCGCGGCTTTCCCAGATGCGCTGGAAGGCCATGCCGTCCAGCGGGTTCACGAGGCTGCCGTCGCGCTTGCCGTCCTGGCGGTAGTCCTCGGGCGTCAGGCCGACGACGATGCCGGCGTTCGCATTGCGCTCGTTGCGCGAGTACTGGCTCATGCCGTTGGTGACGACGCGATCCGGTTCGCTGGTGGCGGCCACCACCGTGCCGCCGGGGCACATGCAGAAGCTGTAGACCGAGCGGCCGTTCTTGGCGTGGTGCACCAGCTTGTAGTCGGCCGCACCGAGGATCTCGTTGCCGGCGTGGACGCCGAAGCGAGCCGCGTCGACCAGGCTCTGCGGGTGCTCGATGCGATAGCCGATGGAAAAGGGCTTGGCTTCCATCTGCACGCCACGGGCATGCAGCATCGTGAAGGTGTCGCGGGCACTGTGGCCGAGCGCAATGACGACATGGGTCGTATCGATCTGCTCGCCCGATTCGAGCTGCACGCCACGCACCGCGCCGTTCTCGATCAGCAGATCCGTCATCTTCTGCTGGAAGCGGATCTCGCCGCCCAGCGCCTCGATGTCGGCCCGCATCTTGATGATCATGCTGACCAGGCGGAAGGTGCCGATGTGGGGCTTGCTGACGAACAGGATCTCGTCCGGCGCGCCGGCCTTGACGAACTCGGTCAGCACCTTGCGCGTCAGGTGGCGCGGGTCGGAGATCTGGCTGTAGAGCTTGCCATCAGAGAAGGTGCCGGCGCCGCCCTCGCCGAACTGCACATTGCTCTCGGGGTGCAGCTGCTGCTCGCGCCACAGGGCCCAGGTGTCCTGGGTGCGCTCGCGCACGGCCTTGCCGCGTTCCAGCACGATGGGGCGCAGGCCCATCTGCGCCAGGATCAGCGCGGCGAACAGGCCGCAGGGGCCGAAGCCGACGACGACCGGCCGCGGGCCGGTGTACTCGCCCCGACCCTTTCCAAATTGGGCCAGGAAGTGGTAGCCGGTGTCGGGCGTCGGTCGGATCTGGTGGTCGCCGGCAAAGCGCGCCAGCAGGGTGGCTTCGTCGACCCCATCAGCCAGCGTGCAGTCCAGCGTGTAGACGAGCTGGATGTCGCTGCGCTTGCGCGCGTCGTAGCCGCGCCGGAAGACCTGGATGTCAGCCAGCTCGCTGTCGGCGAGCTTCAGCCGCGCCAGCACGGCAGGGCGCAGGGCCTCCGGAGCATGGGCCAGCGGAAGGCGTAATTCGGTGATGCGGATCATGGTGTCAGGTCAGTTTCTAGCCGACAAAAACAAACAGGCCCCGCGGGGCCTGTGTGAGCAAGATCGTCAGGCGATCAGCCCGTCAATCAACCCGAATGCGGGCGCTTGCCCGGGTTCTTCTTGGAGCGGGTGTGCGAACCGCGCTCCAGGCTGCGCAGCTGGCCCTTGGGCGCCGTGAAGGTCACGCCCTTGGGGGCTTCGGGACGGGGGGAGGCGCGGCGGTCCGCTTCGGTGATGATCTTGTTGCCCATGATGGCTCCGTAAACAAAAGCCCACAGCAGGGGCGAAACGCAAAACAGCGACGAAAGGCAGGGATTTTAGCCTGTGCGGCTCAACCAGGCTTCAAAGTCCGGCAGGTCCATCGGTTTGGCCAGCAGATAACCCTGGATCAGGTCGCAGCCGCAGGCCGTGATGCAGGCCAGCTCGGCGGCGTTTTCCACGCCCTCGGCGGTGACCGTCAGGCCCAGGCCCTGGCCGACGCCGACGATGGATTTCAGCAGGGCCTGGCGGCGCGGGTCGCCGTCCACGTCCTGCACGAAGCTGCGGTCGATCTTGAGCTCGTCCACCGGCAGGTGCTGCAGATATGCCAGCGACGACTGGCCGGTGCCGAAGTCGTCGATGGCCAGGCTCACGCCCCAGGCCTTCAACGCGTTCAGCACGGCGATGGGGTCGGTGCCGCTGGACATCAGGCCCGTTTCCGTGACCTCCAGTTGCAACTGGCCGGGATCGACGCGGTATTCGGCCAGCAGCGCGGCCAGGCGGGCCGGCAGGGTCTGGTCCTGGATGTCCAGCGTCGAGATGTTGACGGCGATGCTCATGGGCTCGCGGCCCTCGGCCTCCCACGCGGCCAGCGTGCGCACGGCGCGCGCCAGCATCCAGTCGGTGATCTGGCGGATGCGGCCGCTGCGCTCGGCAAAGGGCACGAAGTCACCGGGCGGCAGCCAGCCGCGCTGCGGATGCTGCCAGCGCACCAGGGCCTCGGCGCCGGTGATGCGGCCGGTCTTCAGGCAGCGCTTGGGCTGCAGGAACTGGCGCAGCTGGTCCTGCTGGATGGCGGTGGCCAGGTCGGACAGCAGGCTCAGGTGCAGGGCGCGCGAGGCCTCGGCACTGGGGTTGAAGACGGCGACGTCTTGACGCAGCCGCTTGGCCTCGAACATGGCCTGCTCGGCGCGGCGTAGCAGGGCCTCGGTGTCGGCGGCATGCTCGGGCCAGTGCGCCACACCGAGCGACACGGAAAGGTCCAGGGACTGGCCCTGCCAGCTGAGCTTGTGCTCGACCTCCTCGCGCAGCTGAGCCGCCAGCGCCGCGCCGTGGTCCAGCCGGGCCACGGGGGCCAGCGCCGCGAAGGTGCCGCCAGCCAGGCGACCATAGGCAGCCACGCCTTCGAAAAGCCCTTCCAGCTTGGCTGCCGCGCCGCGCAGCAGGGCGTCACCGGCGTCGAAGCCCAGCACGCTGTTGACCGCCTTGAGCCGGTCCACGTCGATGCAGATCAGCACCGCCTGCTGCTCGCGCTCGGGCAGGTTGGCCAGGAGCCGGTCGCCGTCGGCGATGAAGCGGGCGCGCTGCGGCAGGCCGGTCAGCAGGTCGACGTCGGCCAGGCGGCGCAACTCGGCCTCGCGCTCGCCGACGGCTGCGGCCATGGTGTTCATCGCCGCAGCCATGTGGCCGAGCTCGTCGGCCGAGTCCACCTCGATGCGGTGGCCGTACTGGCCCTGGGCGATCAGCTCGGCGCCGTCCTCGGCGCGCTTGAGCGGGATGACGATGGAGCGCGTGACGCCCACCGCCAGCAGCGCCCCGGCGACGAGGGCGCCGATGCACAGGGCCAGCACGCCGGTGCGGTCGACGTCGATCTGGTCACGCAGCTCGCGGGCCTGGGCGGTGCCGGCGCGCTCCTCGCTGGCCGCGAGCTGGTGGATGGCGCTGACGAACAGGGACAGGGCCGATTCCGTGTCGCTGCCCAGCAGGGCGCGGGCGGCCTGGAAGTCGTCGCGCTCGATGAGGTTGCGCACGTCGACATAGCTGGCGCGGTAGTCGGCCAGGCGCAGGCGCACTTCGGCCAGGCGATCGGTGCGGGGCCCCAGCGGCAGCACCATGGCCAGGCGCTGCATGGCGTCGTCGAGCCGATTGTTGGCTGACGCGATCTCGGGGTAGGCCGACACGCGCAACTCGGCGTCGGGGCTCATCAGCACCAGCAGCTTGCGGGCGACGGCCTCGGCGTTGCGGTTGATCTCGTTGACCGAGTCGCGGATGACGGCCTGGTCGTCGACGATGCGGTTCAGCGCATCCGACAGCCCCGTGAGGCGATAAACCGACAGGGCGGCCAGCCCCATCAGCAGCAACAGCAGCAGGCCGAAGGCCAGGCCCAGGCGGGTGCGGATGCGCAGCCGCCGCGACAGCCGGCTCAGGGGCCTGTCAAGGCTGCTCATGGGCCGACGGCATCTCAGGCGTCATGCCGCGCTCCAGCGCGTCAGCAGCAGCCGCGCGGTGGCCACGTTGGTGGCGCAGGGCACGTCGTGCACGTCGCAGGCGCGTACCAGGGCGTTGATGTCGGGCTCGTGCGGCTGGGGCGTCATCGGGTCGCGCAGGAAGATGACGCCGTCCAGGTCGCCCACCGCCAGCCGTGCGCCAATCTGCAGGTCGCCCCCCATCGGGCCGCTGAGCATGCGCTCGATGGTCAGGCCATGGGCGGCGTTCAGCCGGGTGCCCGTGGTGCCGGTGGCCATCAGCTGGCAGCGGCGCAGCAGCGGCAGGAAGTCGGCGACCAGGGAGATCATGGCGTCCTTCTTGCCGTCGTGGGCGATCAAGGCGAGCTTCATGGTCGGGAAGGCGGGGAGTTCTGCAAAGGATTGACGTTACACGCAAGACGTGACCATAAATGCGCAAGACTTGGCACATTGCTGCTTTGGCGGCGCTGTTACTCAGCGTACCGGGTCATCAGCCTGCTGCCATGGGCTGGCAGCGGGTCCGGTCAGCATCGTCCCTCCTTCTCGCCACCCCGCAAAAAGCGCCATGAACTTCCGCCAGCTCCACCAGGGCCCTGTGCTCCTGAAGATCGCCAACGTCTGGGACGCCGGCAGTGCCGTCCTGGTCCAGGCCTTGGGCGTGCCGGCCCTGGCCACGACCAGCGCCGGCCTGGCCTGGGCTCTGGGCTACCCGGACGGCAACCACCTACCTGTCGACGAGCACGCCGCGGCGCTGCGCCGTATCGCCCGCGTCGCCCGCGTGCCGCTGTCGGCTGACAGTGAGGCCGGCTACAGCGACGACCCGGCGGTGGTGGCCGACAACGTCCTGAAGTTCGCCGAGGCCGGCGCCGTTGGCATCAATCTCGAAGACGGCGCCGGTGCGCCCGCCCTGCTGTGCCGCAAGATCGAGGCCATCAAGGCCGCCGCGGCGCGGGCCGGTGTCGATATCTTCATCAATGCGCGTTGCGATGTCTGGCTGAAGAACCTGGCGCCCGGCCGGGCGGTCGAGGAGGTGCTGCTGCGGGCGCGCGACTATGCGGCGGCCGGCGCCGATGGCCTGTTCGCCCCTGGCGTGACGGCCGTGGCAGACATCGAGGCCCTGGTGGGCGGCCAGCCCCTGCCGTTGAACGTGATGGCGCGGCCGGTGCTGCCGGGCCTTGACGAACTCCAGCGCCTGGGTGTGCGCCGCATCTCGGCCGGCAGCGCCCTCGCCGAGGCGGCCTGGGGCCGGGCGCAGCGTGCGGCGACGAGCTTCCTTGAGCATGGTGCTGGCGCGGAGCTGTTCGACGGCGCGGCGCCCTATCCGCAGATCAACGGCGCCCTGGCTTCGGCTCAAGGCTGAATCGACACCCGCAGCTGCAGTTCGCGCTCGGGCCGGCCGGCCGCGTCGCCGCTGCTCAGCGTGCCCTTGGGGGCGGGCGAGGCCACGCTGCCACTGCGCGCGACGGTCTGCCAGCGGTCCAGCGGTAGCTGCAATGTCGACTGGAAGGCATGGTCGTGCTGGTCAATGTCGAAATCGACCTGCACCGGCGCCTTGCCACCGGGCCAGTTGGGCGTGACGGTGAAGCTCTGCGTCATGTGGCGCTCCGCGCTGCGCGGGCTGGCGTAGACACGCTGCGGCGTGCGGGTCGTCGGGTCGATTTCGACCACCGCGTCCACCCATTGCAGCGGCTCGCGCGTCGTCAGCGTCAGCGTGGCGCGCCGGCCGTTCAGCACAGTCAGGCGCTGGATCTGCTGGGGCGCCGGCGCTGCGGTTGAAGTGACGACGCCGGCGCCGCGCGGCGAGATCGAGCCCGCCGTGCCGACGACGACCGCCCCGTCACGCACGGCGGCCTGGGCGGCCGGCGGCAGGTTGGAGTCCACCCAGCGCAGCTCGACGATGAGCGGCACCGCCGGCGGCGCGGCGGCGGCCCATGGCGAGGCCAGGGTCAGCAGGAGCAGGGGGCGGCGCTTCATGCGCCCCAGCTTATTCCTGTGCCGGCTTGACCCTTGCCGCCAAAAGCCGCGGTCCGAACAGGTTGATCGCCAGACCGGCCAGCACCAGGGCGGCGGCGATCAGCTTCCAGGCCGGCAGCGGCTCGCCCAGCAGCACCGCGGCCGAACCCATGCCGAACACCGGCACCAGCAGGGCCATGGGCACGATGCGCCCCGCCGGGTGGCGGGCCAGCAGCCAGCTCCAGACGCCGTAGCCGAACAAGGTGTTGCCGATCGACTGCCACAGCACGGCCGCCCAGGTGCCCAGGTCGGATGCCGCCAGGCCGGCAGCCATCTGCTGCGGCCCGTCGATCAGCAGCGCCAGCAGCAGCAGCGGCGGCACCGCG
Organism: Pelomonas sp. Root1217; assembly: GCF_001425705.1. Lineage (GTDB taxonomy): Bacteria > Pseudomonadota > Gammaproteobacteria > Burkholderiales > Burkholderiaceae_C > Pelomonas. The sequence goes on from NZ_LMDC01000012.1 coordinate 622,953, forward strand.
AAGGCGCTGCTCCAGACCACGTAGGCCAGCATGTCGATGCGGCCGGCGCGCTGCGTCAGCAGGTTGGCGCAGGCCCAGGAGAAGGCGGCGGCCAGGATCATGACCAGGCCCAAAGGCGTTGTCGTGCCGTCGGTGTGGGAGGCGATGACGGCCACGCCGCAGGCCGCCAGCACCAGGCCCAGCCACTGCGCGCCCAGCACCTTCTCCTTGCGGATGCGCACGGCCAGCAGCAGCGTGAAGAAGACCTGGGTCTGCACCACCAGCGAGGCCAGGCCGGGCGAGATCTGGCTGCGCATGGCCAGGTAGAGCAGCCCGAACTGGCCCACGCCGATCAGCACGCCGTAGGCACCCAGGTTGCGCCAGTCCACCGCGGGCCGGCGCAGGAAGAAGCAGGCCGGCACCAGCGCGAAGCTGAAGCGCAGCACGGCCAGCGTCATCGGCGGCAGGGTGTGCAGCGCGTACTTGATGACGACGAAATTGCTGCCCCAGATCGCGACGACGGCCAGGGCGAGCAGGAAGTGGCGCAGCGGCAGGGTCTGTGCGGAGGGGGATGACATGGGGGGAGTCTAGAAGGAGGCACTTCTACAATTTTTCGCATGGAGTTCCTCGTTCCCGCCACCGCGCTGGCCGGCCTCGAAGCGGCCGCGCCGGGCGGCGAGGCGGCAGCGCTGACCGAACTGGCCTGGCAACTGCGCCAGCGCGACAGCCGCCGCGCACTGGCCCTGTGCGATCAGGCGCTGGCCGGGCCCGGCCTCTCACCCTCGTTGCGGGCGCGGCTGGCGCTGGCACGCTGCGAAATCGCCGCGCTGCTGGGCCGGCTCGACGAGGCCGAGAGTCTGCTGGCCGAGGCGCGGCGAGACCCGGCGCTGGACGGCGACGCCTTGCTGGCCGAGGCCGTCGTCGCCAAGGCGCGCGGCCAGCGCGAACGGGAGCTGGATGCCTATGCCCGTGCCGCCGCCTGCCATGCTCGCGGGCCCGACCCGCGGCGCCAAGCCATTGCCCGGGCCTGGCTGGCCTACGAGCAGGCCTTCGCGGCGCCCGCCGATGCGGATGCGGCCGCGGCCGAGCCCGCTGCGGCCGCCTTTGCCGATGCGGCGCTGGCACTGCCCCTGTCCCGCCGCGACCCGGCGCGCGCGGCGGCGCTCTTCCTGCGCGCGGCCGATGCGGCCCGCCACTGGGGCTTGCTGCGGCATGCGCTGGTCTGCACCATCAATGCCGGCACGGCGTTGCAGGGCCTGGGTGAGTTCGACCGCGCCGCCGCCTGCTATGACCAGGCGACGCTGGAGTCGCGCGCGGCGGGCTGGCCGGCGTTGATCGGTGCCTGCGAGACGCGGCTGGGTGCGCTGCTCAAGGAGATCGGCCGTCACGATGAGGCCCTGGTGCTGCTGGGCGACGCGCTGGCGTCGCTGGCGGGCGTGCCGCCCGGCATCAACAAGGCCAATGCCTGTGCCGAGCTGGCCCAGACCCTGCTGGCCCTGGGCCGCGGCGTGGAGGCGGTCGGCCCGATGACCGAGGCGATCGCGATGTACCGCGCGGCGCACTCGACCGACAACCTGACCGTCAACCTGCTGGGGCTGGCGCGGGCGCTGTCGGCGGCGGGCCAGGTGCACGCGGCGCTGGCGGCGCTGCTGGAAGCGGAGCAGCTGATCGCGCGCCATGGCTTCAACGCGCTGGTCGTTGGCGTGCAGGAGGCGCTGACCGAGATCCACCGACGCCACCCGCGCCTGGCGCCGCCGCCCGGCCTGGTGCTGCCGAACGCGACCCTGCACCACGGCGAGGCGACCTTGGCCGAGGGGCTGAAGATCGTCGGCTGGAAGGCGCCGGCCTCGCTGCATGTGGCCCTGGCCGAGGACTGGGCCGCTGCCGGCGACATGGGCCGGGCCTATGGGCATGCCCGCCAGGCCCTGGCACTGAAGGACGGCGAGGCCGATCGCATGCGGCTCAGCCAGACGCCGGCCGCGCTGCGCCGCGGGCCGCTGCCCCAGGGCGCGGACGCGACGGGGACCGAGCGCCTGCTCAGTCCCAAGGAGCGCGAGGTGCTGGTGCTGGTGGCGCGCGGCTATGCAAACAAGGAGATCGCCACGGCGCTGGCGGTCAGCGACGAGACGGTCAAGACCCACCTGAAGAAGATCTACGCCAAGCTGGAAGCCGGCTCGCGCAAGCACGCGGTGACGCGAGCGCGGGCGCTGGGCGTCATCGGCGTGGCGGGCTGACCGGGTTTTTCCTCCCCTCGCTCGGGGGTCCCCCACCGCGGGGGATGGGCGGCACCGGGAGGCGGCCGCACAGTGGCTTCACCCCGGATCAGGCGAACACCGAGCGGGGCCGGCGACATGAACGCCGGCCCGGCAGGCGCAGCGCTGTCCGCCTCGCAACGAACCGCCTCACGCGACGTGTCCGCCATGAATCGACCTCCCCTTTCCGCGCTGCGGCGCTTGGCCCTGCTGGGCGGCCTCGCCGCGCTGCTGCCCGCCGCCCACGCCACCCAGCTGGTGCACCAGAACCTCAAGCAGATGATCGCCGCCGCCGACGTCATCGTCAGCGGCGATGTCGCCAAGGTCGGCGACGGCATCGACCACGGCCTGCCCTTCACCGAGGTCACGCTGAAGGTCAAGGAAAGCGTCAAGCGCGACATGGCCCTCAACAGCAGCTACAAGTTTCGCCAGTACGGCCTGCTGAAGACCCGCAAGATGGGTGACGGCCGCTACATGCTGCCCGCCAAGATTGAGGGTATGGCGAGCTGGAAGGTGGGCGAGAAGGTCACCATCTTCATGAACAAGCCCGCGCTGCGCACCGGGCTGGTCACGCCGGTCGGTCTGGCCCAGGGCAAGTTCACCTCCAGCGGCTCCAAGCTGGCCAATGGCTTCAACAACCGCGACCTTTTCAAAGGCATGACGGTTGACCCCAGCGTCCTGAACGCCAACGAGGCCGCCATGCTGGCCAACCAGTCTGGCGGCGCGGTAGAGGGCGGGGTGCTGAACCACTTCGTCAAGCGTGCCATCTCGGAACAATGGATTGAAAAGGGAGTGATGCGCTGATGAAGAGGCTCAAGACTTCGCTGGCCGCCGCGCTGCTGGCCACCCTCTCGGTCGCACTGACGTCGGCAAACGCTGCCGGTCCCCTGCTGCTGACCGACCACCCGAAAAACCCGCAACCCCAGCGCTGGGACACCAGCAAGACTGTCCAGGTCTACACCGACATCGGCCCGCTCACTTACAAGAACGACGGCTCGGTGTTCCTGAACAACGCCCAGGCCGACAAGATCACCGCCTTCGCGGTCAGCCAGTGGAGCAATGTGGCGACCTCGACCTGGAAAGCCACGATCGACCCTAAGAAGTTCAAGAAGTTCAACCAGGTGCCCAGCATCGGCGTGGACGTCAAGGACGGCGAGACCGCCATGAAGCTCTACGGCCAGTACAACGAGGGCGGCCTGTACGTCATCTACGACCAGACCGGCGCGGTGATCGAAGAAGTCTTCGGCGCGCCCAAGGATCAGGTGCTGGGCATCGCCTTCGCCGAGATCGCGGAGGACCGCGACGGCGACGGCTACCCGGAAACCATCGTCAAGGCGACGGCCGTGATGAACGGCTATGTCGTGGCCCACGAGGCGCTCGACCCCGAGAACCCCTGGATGCCGCCGCCGGACATCGACGGCAAGCGCATCGCCGGCGTGTTCACGCACGAGTTCGGCCACGCGATCAATCTGTCGCACTCGCAGGTCAATGGCCAGATGGCCTATTTCAGCGACCTGGACTTTTACCCTCTGCACCCCGGTGTGCCCGGCTGCGTGAAGCCGCTCGCGTCCTGGAACTACTACGACCCGAGCGCCAGCAAGATCGATCCGAAGTACATCGAGACGATGTTCCCCTTCATCAATCCGGACACGGTGAACGCGCAAGGCAAGAACCCCGGGCTGGAAATGAGCACGGTCGATCGTCCCGATGACATCGCGGCGATCTCGGATCTCTACCCGACCGCGGCCTATTCGAAGACGCGCGGCTCCATCGCCGGCACGCTCTATCTGAAGGATGGCCGCACGCCTTATGGCGGCATCAACATCATTGCCCGCAATGTCAGTGCCCCGCTGGGCGATGCGATCTCGGCGCAGTCCGGCGACAAGACGCAGGGCAAGATCGGACCGGACGGGCGCTTCCGCATCAACAATCTGAAGCCGGGCGCCAGGTACAAGCTCTACACCGAGGAGATCGTGGCCGGCGGCTATCCGACCGAGCCGACCGCCCTGGTATCGGAAGCGGAGTACTGGAACACCAACGAGCAGTCGATCGCAGCCAGTGACCTGGCTTGCACGGCCAGCGCCATCACCGCGGAAGCCGGCGTCACCAAGACCGCCAATTTCTACTTCAATGGCTACAAGGATGGCGTGCAGTACACCCCGGTGACCTACGGCTACCTGGGCAGCCTGTCCAAGGACGGCGAGCGCGCCGCCGGCACGATCGACAGCATTCCCTTCGTCTGGGACTCGAAGAAGGGCATCGAATGGTCACCCGAGGGCGTGCTGGGCGTGAATTCCAGCATCACCCGCGATGGCCGCAAGATGATCGTGCAGGCCGACCTGAACAAGAACGTGATCGGCTACTACGACGACGGCACGCCGGTGACAACCAACTCGGCCACGATCTGGGACACCCGGACCGGCCGCCTGACCGACCTGGGCAACCTGAACGGCGACACCTGCGGCGGCGGCAGCCAGATCGGCTATTCGGCCAGCTATGGCTGGGCGCTGGATGCGACCGGCAGCACGGCCGTGGGCACCGCCTACCTCGACAAGAACGGCGACGGCTTCTGCGAGGGCGGCTTTTTCGGCGACACCTTCGTCGGTGGCGAGATCGTGCCCTTCATCTGGACCGAAAAGGGCGGTATCAAGCCCTTGAGCATGGCGGGCATCGACACGGCCAATGAACCCTGGCACCGCGCCCATGCGGTGTCCGGCAATGGCCGTGTCGTACTGGGCAACAGCAACTTCATGAAGGCCTACGCCTGGATCGACCAGGGCAAGCCGATCGATCTTTACAAGGTTGCCGGTGCCGTCGATGCCTACGCGATGACGCCGGATGGCAGCCGCGTGGCGCTGCAGACCGAGAAAGACGGCCTGGTGTTCTGGGATGCGACCAAGGGCACCGGCAAGAACGCCTTCACGAAGACCAAGGTGTTGAAGTGGTGCGAGGACTTCCCGCTGCTGGGCATGGACGTCAGCTGCGAGACCGAGGGCGCGGCCTATATCCAGGAGAACTTCGGCCCGATCCCGATCACATCCAGCGACATCAGCGACGACGGCAAGGTGCTGATCGCCCAGGCCGGCGTCTGGTTCAGCGGCATCCACGGCATGCTGTGGATCGAGGACATCGGCTGGATCAAGCTCAGCGACTTCTTCCGCACCCAGGGTGTGGCCGAGGCCTATCGCTACGGCATGGACGGCACGGCCTCGATCAATGGCAAGGGCAACGAGATGGTCGGCGGCATTCCGGGCGTCCCGATGACCTGGTATGTGGACATGAAGAAGGCCTTCGTCTGCAAGCACGGCAATTCGACGGAGGTCGGCTTCCCGGGCGAGTTCGTGGATGAGGTGAAGCGCGGTGCCCGCATGGGCCGCTGCGAGCACCTGCGACCATCGGACCGCTAGTCGTTGCTGATGCAGTTGCGGCCCTGGGCCTTGGCCTGGTAGAGCAGGCGGTCGGCACGCTCCAGGGTCTGCGCCAGCGTCTCGCCGCGGCGGTGGCCGGTCAGCCCGATGGAGACGGTGACGGCCAGCCGGCTGCCGCCGAAGGCGATGTCTAGCGCGGCAGTGTGGTGGCGCAGCCTCTCCATGCCGCCCACCGCAGGCGGCATGGCCGTGTCGGGCAGCAGCACGAGGAACTCCTCGCCGCCCCAGCGGGCCAGCACGTCCGTCGCGCGCAGGGCGGCCTGGCCGGCCTGGGCGAAGGCGCAGAGCACGGCGTCGCCGGCGGCATGGCCGTGCACGTCGTTGATGCGCTTGAAGTGGTCGAGGTCCACGAGGGCGATGCAGAAGTCGTGGTGGTGGCGCAGCGAGCGCAGCAGCTCCTGGTCCATCAGCGCCTGCATCTGGCGGCGGTTGGGCAGGCCGGTGAGCTCGTCGCGGGTGGCAATGGCCTGCAGCTGGGCCAGCGCGCGGCCCAGCTCTTCGCGCTGCTCGCGCAGGCGGCGGCGGATGCGGCTCAGGCGCGCAGTCAGCGTCGCCACGGCGGGCAGCATGCAGGCCAGCATCAGGAAGTGGCCCACCTCCACCGCGGGCGGATAGCGCTCGGGCTGGCGCAGGGCCATCACGGCCATGACCGCGCCGAACAGGCCCAGCGCGAACAGGCTCAGCGCATAGGCATTGCGCGCGCGCAACTGGAACATGCCGAACATCAGGATCAAGGTCAGCACGGGAAAGACGGCGCCGCGCAAAGGCCCGGCCTGCGCATAGCCGATGGCCGCGGCCGTGATGGCGAAGGCGATCTGCAGGCTGGTCAGCGAGGGGTCGCGAAAGCGCAGCGACCAGCCGCTGCGGATGGCGGCAAAGACAGCCGCCATGCCGCCCAGCGAGACGGCGGTCCAGCCCCACAGCAGCAGCCCCTGTTCGCCGCCGCCGATGCGCACGGCGTAGTGCAACACGATGATGCTGACGACCATCAGCGCGGACGCGAGCGAGGTCTGGCGCAGCCGGATGCGCTGGGCGGGGTCCAGGCCCAGCCACAGGTCGCCAAGCCGTTGGAGGTGCGACATCACCATGGCGCCAAGCCTAACGCCGGCCGCGGTGCCGGGCCTTGCCTGCGGGCGCGCCGGCCGCGATCTTGTTCACGCCCGGCGGTCAGGACACATAGCCGTTCAGCAGCGCCTGCGCCCAGTCGGGCCGCCCGTTGCGCTGCGCCAGGGCCGCCATGGCGCGGTGGTCGCCAGCCAGTGCTCGCAATCGCTGCGCGGCGTGCCGTGGCAGACGAAGACCTCGGGCGACGATGCCGCGGCGGGCGATGTCGGCGACGACGGCTTCCTGGGCCGGCACGTTGCCATGGATGTCGGAGACGAGAGCGATGCGCATGGCTTCATCCCCGCAGATGTCCCAGCGGCAAGACGCCACTGGCCTTGACCTCGCCGAGGGAGAAGCTGGTGTGGATGTCCTTCACGTTGGGCAGGTTCAGCAACGTGTCGATGGAGAAACGCGAGAAGGCGTCCAGGTCGGTGGCCATGACCTGCAGCTCGAAGGTGCCTGCGCCGGAGATGTAGTGGCAGGCGATGACCTCGGGCAGCTGGCGGATGGCGTCCTCCAGCGGCTTGGTGGCGGCCCCCGCGCTGCGCTCGGCGTCCACGCGCACGAAGGCCAGCACGCCCAGGCCGAGCTTGCGGCGGTCGATCTCGGCGCGGTAGCCGGTGATGTAGCCCTGTTCCTCCAGCCACTTGACGCGCCGCCAGGTGGGCGCGGCCGACAGACCGATGCGCTGGGCCAGCTCGGCATTGGACAAACGGGCATCGGCCTGCAGCGCGGCCAGGATGGCGATGTGGTGGCGGTCAAGGGCGTCGGAGGTGGTGTCTTCAGAACTCATGGTTTGCCCTGATCAGCGAAGTGGCGATGAGATTGAAACGAATTTTGCATCTTTGGGAAAGAAGATTGCTGGGCGAGTCGATTTCGAGCGCAATTGAGAAAGCACTGCGCGCCCCCATTTCCCTACACTGACCGGTCCGGCCATACTGGCCCATGGCCCGCGCGCCTGCCTCACAAGGGCCGGCCCTCTCGGGCCGCCACTCAGGAGCCCCACCCGATGAACGCCCCGCTGCCCGAACACGTCTTGCGCGCCCTACAGACGGTCTCCCTCGACGACAAGTACGCGCTCGATTCCGGCCGTGCCTTCATGAGCGGCGTGCAGGCCCTGGTGCGCCTGCCCATGCTGCAGCGCACGCGCGATGCACTGGCCGGACTGAACACGGCCGGCTTCATCAGCGGCTATCGCGGCTCGCCGCTGGGCACCTATGACCAGGCGCTGATGGCCGCCAAGAAGCACCTGGCCAAGCAGAACATCGTCTTCCAGCCCGGCGTCAACGAGGAACTCGGCGCGACCGCCGTCTGGGGCACGCAGCAGCTCGATCTCTTCCCCGAGAAGGCCAAGTTCGATGGCGTCTTCGGCCTCTGGTACGGCAAGGGCCCGGGCGTGGACCGCTGCATCGACGTGTTCAAGCACGCCAACATGGCCGGCACCAGCAAGCACGGCGGCGTCATCGCCATCGCCGGCGACGACCACATCGCCAAGAGCTCCACCGCTGCCCACCAGAGCGACCACGTCTTCAAGGCGGTCGGCTTCCCGACCTTCTTCCCCAGCAGCGTGCAGGACATCCTCGACATGGGCTTGCACGCCTTTGCGATGAGCCGCTTCTCGGGCGTGTGGGCGGGCATGAAGACCATCCAGGAGATCGTCGAGAGCTCTAGCTCGGTCAGCGTCGACCCCGACCGCGTCAACATCATCCTGCCCGAGGATTTCCAGATGCCGGCCGGTGGCTTGCACATCCGCTGGCCGGACCCGCCGCTCGAGCAGGAGTCGCGGATGATGAATTACAAGTGGTACGCCGCGCTGGCCTACATCCGCGCCAACAAGCTCAACTACAACGTCATCGAAGGCCAGAACGACCGCTTCGGCATCATCACCAGCGGCAAGGCCTTCAACGACACGCGCCAGGCGCTGCACGACCTGGGCCTGGACGACGACACCTGCCGGCGCATCGGCATCCGCCTGCACAAGGTCAACGTCGTGTGGCCGCTGGAGGCGCAGATCACGCGTGACTTCGCCAAGGGGCTGCAGGAGATCCTGGTCGTCGAGGAGAAGCGCCAGATCATCGAATACCAGGTCAAGGAAGAGCTCTACAACTGGCGCGCCGACGTGCGCCCCAACGTGCTCGGCAAGTTCGACGCCGGCGACGGCGGCGAGGGTGGCGAGTGGAGCGTGCCCAACCCGAGCGAGCACTGGCTGCTGCGTCCGCAGGCCGACCTGACGCCGGCCATCATTGCCCGCGCCATCGCCAAGCGGCTGAAGAAGCTCGGCGTGGACAGCGACGTCGTGGCCCGCCTGGATGCCCGCCTGGCCATCATCGACGCCAAGGAAAACGCGCTGAAGGCCGAGGAGAAGACCGCCGGCGGCGCTGACCGCACGCCCTGGTTCTGCTCGGGCTGCCCACACAACACCAGCACCCGCGTGCCCGAGGGCTCGCGCGCCGTCGGCGGCATCGGCTGCCACTACATGGTGACGTGGATGCCCGGCCGCAACACGGCCACCTTCACGCAGATGGGCGGCGAGGGCGTGCCCTGGGTCGGCCAGGCGCCGTTCACCGACGAGAAGCACATCTTCTCCAACCTGGGTGACGGCACCTACTTCCACAGCGGCAGCCTGGCCATCCGCCAGAGCATCGCCGCGGGTGTCAACATCACCTACAAGATCCTCTACAACGACGCCGTCGCGATGACCGGCGGCCAGCAGGTCGGCGAGCGGCCCGAGGGCCACACCGTCATCCAGATCATGAACAGCGTGATCTCGGAGGGCGTGAAGAAGCTGGTCATCGTCACCGACGAGCCCTTCAAGTACGAAGGCGTGGCGCTGGCGCCGGGCGTCACCGTGCACCACCGCGACGAGCTGGACGAGATCCAGCGCCAGTTCCGCGAGATCGAAGGCACCACGGTCATCATCTACGACCAGACCTGTGCCACCGAAAAGCGCCGCCGCCGCAAGCGCGGCAAGCTGGTGGACCCGGCCAAGCGCGTCGTCATCAACGAGCTGGTCTGCGAAGGCTGCGGCGACTGCTCGGTACAGTCCAACTGCCTGTCCATCGAGCCGCTGGAGACCGACTTCGGCCGCAAGCGCCAGATCAACCAGAACACCTGCAACAAGGACTACTCCTGCGTGAAGGGCTTCTGCCCGAGCTTCGTCACGGTGGAAGGCGGCGAGCTGAAGAAGCCCAAAAAGGAGGCGCGCAAGAGCCCCTTCGACGCCGCGCTGCCGCAACTGGCGATGCCCGTCGTGCCCAACCCCGACAAGGCCTGGGGCATCGTCGTCGGCGGCGTCGGTGGCACCGGCGTCATCACCATCGGCCAGCTGCTGGGCATGGCCGCCCACCTGGAAGGCAAGGGCGTCATCACGCAGGACGCCGCGGGCCTGGCGCAAAAGGGCGGTGCGACCTGGAGCCACATCCAGATCGCCAACTCACCGGAAGCGATCTTCTGCACCAAGGTCGGCACGGCGGAGGCCGACCTCGTCATCGCCTGCGATGCCATCGTGGCCGCCAACAAGGCGACGCTGGCCGTCATGCGCGAGGGCCGCACCTATGTGGCGCTGAACACGCACGGCTCGCCGACGGCGACGCTGGTCAACGACGCCAACTGGAGCTTCCCCGGCGCCGCCTGCGAGGCGGCCGTGGGCAACGCCGTGGGCCGCGACCACCTGGGTTCCTTCGACGCTGAGGAAGTGGCCGTCAAGCTGGTGGGCGATTCTCTCTACACCAACCCGCTGATGCTGGGCTATGCCTGGCAGCAGGGCCGCATCCCGCTGAGCTACGACGCGCTGATGCGTGCCATCGAGCTCAACGGCGTGCAGATCGACAACAACAAGATCGCGTTCGAGTGGGGCCGCCGCTGCGCGAGCGACCTGAAGAGCGTGCAGGCGCTGTATGCGGCGCAGCAGGTCATCCAACTGGTCAAGCGCCAGGGTGTGGACGAGATCATCACCAAGCGCGTCGACTTCCTGACCGGCTACCAGAACGCCGCCTACGCGGCCGAGTACAAGGCCTTCGTCGACAAGGTGCGGGCGGCCGAAGCGAAGCTGGGCGGCACCACCAAGCTGACCGAAGCCGTGGCGCGCTACCTGTTCAAGCTGATGGCCTACAAGGACGAGTACGAGGTGGCGCGCCTGCACACCGACATGGGCTTTGCCGAGAAGGTGGCCGGCATGTTCGAGGGCAACTACAAGCTGGTGCACCACCTCGCGCCGCCGCTGCTGGCCAGGAAGAACAACAAGGGCGAGCTGGTGAAGCAGCAGTTCGGCCCCTGGATCCGCCCGGCCTTCGGCCTGCTGGCGAAGATGAAGGGTCTGCGCGGCACGGCCTTCGACATCTTCGGCTACACCGCCGAGCGCAAGATGGAGCGCCGCTGGATCGCCGACTACCGCGCCGGTGTCGACAAGGCGCTGGCCGGGTTGACGGCCGAGACGCTGCCCACCGCAGTTGAGCTGGCCCGTGTGCCGGAAGACATCCGCGGCTACGGCCATGTGAAGGAGCGCCACGAGAAGGTTGCCCGCGCCAAGTGGGAGGCGCTGCTGACCAAGGTCTGACCGCGCGCCGCGCCTTGACGTTCAGGGCCTGATCGTCGAGTGCTGCAGCACGATCAACCAGCGGCCGTCGATGCGCTGGTAGGCGAAGCTGTAGCGTGCCGGCTTCTCCTTCGTCACGCTGCCGACCTGCTCGCTGAACTCGTAATCGCCGGAGCGCACGGCGGTGTCGCCGAACAGCTGCAGATTGCCGATGATTCAGCGCATGCGTGCCGTCGGCCGCTGCGCCATCTGGTCGAAGAACACCGGCAGCTCCGATCCGCTCAAGGGCACGGCCGAGTACTCGTCGTCGGTGATCAGCGCGCCGGGGGCGTACAGCTGCTGCAGCCGCCGCGGGTCGCGGTTGTTGTAGGCGTCCTTCCAGTCTTCCAGCGCCTGCATCAGGTCGGGGAGGCAATGGGCGTCGGGATGGGCGCAGGGCAGCGGTGGCGACACCTGCACGCTTCGCGTCGTCGAGCAGCCGCTTCCAACCACCATGAGCAGCACACAGGCCGCCGCAGCGAGCGGCCGGCGCATCTTCAGAATCATTGCCATGTCGAGCTTCCCTGTCTTGTGACGCGGATTGTGAATCTGCCCCTCGCGGGGCATTCCCTGAACAGGCCGCGACGGGGTTTGCCTAGACTGCGGGCCTTTTCTGCAGGGAGAAACAACGATGAAGACCATGCTGCGCGGCCTGCTGGCCGCCATCGGCCTGTGCGCCGGCCTGGCCCACGCGGCCGACACGCCGCCGGAGAACCCGGCCTGGACCGAGGCCAAGGCCGTTGCCAAGGCCGGTCCGGCGGACATCGCCATCGCCGGCCAGGCCACGCTGCACCTGCCGGCCGACCGCGTCTTCATTCCCCAGCCGCAGGCTGGCAAGCTGCTGACGGCCATGGGCAATCCCGGCCAGCACACCGAGCTGGCCGGCCTTGTCTTTCCCAAGGGCGAGGGCGAATGGTTCGCCACGCTGCGCTACATCGCCTCCGGCTACGTGAATGACGGCGACGCCAAGGAGTGGAAGGCCGACGAGCTGCTGTCCAGCTACAAGGAAGGCACCGAAGCCAGCAACGAGGAGCGCAAGAAGATGGGCGTGACGCCCCTCGAAATCATCGGCTGGGCCGAGCCACCCGCCTACGAAGCCACCCAGCACCGCCTCGTCTGGGCCATGAGCTCCAAGGAAAAGGGCGCGCCGGCCGATGCGGCCTTGGGCGTCAACTACAACACCTATGCCCTGGGCCGCGAGGGCTATCTGAGCCTGAACTTCATCACCGGCCTGAAGGACCTGCCGGCGCAGAAGCCTGATGCCAAGGCCCTGCTCGGCGCGCTGGAGTTCGACAAGGGCAAGCGCTACGAGGATTTCGACTCATCGACCGACCACGTCGCCGAGTACGGCTTGGCGGCGCTGGTCGTGGGCGTCGGCGCCAAGAAACTCGGCCTGCTGGCTGTGGCCTTCGCCTTCATCGCCAAGTTCGCCAAGATCATCTTCATCGCGGTCGTCGCCTTCGGCGCGGCCATCACCAAGTTCTTCAAGCGCAAGCCGACTGTATGAGCCCCTCGCCCAACCTCGCGTCGCTGAACGCGAGCGAGTCTGGTCGGTCTTGCAGACCGCGCAGCCGGCAGAGCGGCTGCTCTTCGGCAGGCACGCCAAGTCCACAGGACTTGCCGTGTCCGACCTCAGCCCCCGGGGGGACGGCGATGCTTGCGGCATTGAGCCGCAAGCACATCGCCCACGGGCCGGCTTGGGAGCGGCCCAGCGCTCGGCCCACGTCGAGAGCTGTCACATGATCAAGCTGCTGCTTCTGCTGTTCACGGGCGCCAAGTTCGGCAAGCTGCTCGTTACCGGCGGCAGCATGCTGGTGTCGCTGGTTGTCTACGCGTGGATCTATGGCTGGCGCTACGCAGCCGGCTTCATCGCACTGCTGTTCGTCCACGAGATGGGCCACTTCATCGCCGCGCGCTACAAGGGCCTGAACGTCGGCGCGCCGACCTTCATCCCCTTCGTCGGCGCCTGGGTCGAATTGAAGGACATGCCGCACGACGCGCAGACCGAGGCCTTCGTCGGCTTGGCCGGGCCACTGCTCGGCACCGTTGGCGCCACGGTCACCTACCTGATGGCGCGCAGCTGGGACGCTGACTGGCTGCTGGCGGTGTCCTACAGCGGCTTCTTCCTGAACCTGTTCAACCTGATCCCGATCTCGCCCTTCGATGGCGGCCGCATCACGGCCGTGCTGTCGCCGCGCATCTGGCTGCTGGGCGCGCCCATGCTGGTGGCGCTGTTCTTCTGGCGGCCCAGCCCCATGCTGATCCTGATGGCGCTGCTCGCCTGGCCGCAGCTCATCAAGGCCTGGCGGCATCGCAGCGACAGCGCCGAGGCGCAGACCTACTACGCCGTGCCGGCCGCCGTGAAGTGGGAGTACGCGACCTACTATCTCGTGCTGGCCGCCTATCTTGCCGTCATGTGTCACGACGTGCATGAAATGCTCGCCGTCATGCGGGGCTGACACGAGCAAGCAGGCCCCAGGGCGCACTACGATCCAGCAGCACCCCGTGCCTGGAGTTCCCATGACTCGCACCTGCCTGCTGCTGGCCTTGTGCCTGTCCGCCCTGCTGGCGTCGCCGGCCAGCGCGGAACGGCAGCTGCGCGCCTGTGCGCATCCGGCCGCCCAGCCGATGAGCTGGGAGCAGCAGGGCCGGCTGCACGGCGTCTGCGTCGAAGTCGCGCGTCGTGCCTTTGCGGCCGCCGGCTGGACGCTAGCCGTCGAATCGGTCGGGCCCTGGTCGCGCTGCCAGGCCCTGGTCGAGCGTGGCGAGGTGGACGTCATGGTCTGTGCCTTCGATACCCCGAAGCGGCGCGAGTACGCCGTGGTCGTGGAGCCGGCGCTGGCGCGCAACGAGGGTGCAATCTTCGTGCGGCGCGACAACCCGCTGCGCTTCGAGGGCTGGACCGATCTCGCCGGCCTTCGCATCGGCGTGGGGTTGGGCGTCAGCCTGGGAACGGAGGTGGACCAGCAACTCGCCCGCCACGCCCAGGTGGACAACGCGCTCAGCGAGGAGCTGAACCTGCGCAAGTTGCTGCTGGGTCGGCTGGATGCGGTTGCCACGGCGCGCGAGTCGGGCGAGCAACTGCTGCGCGCCGTGGGCTGCGAACAGGAGGTGCGCGTCCTGCCGCGCGGCCTCGGCGCCGCCGGGCTGTACCTGCAGATATCGCGGCAGTCGCCTGGCGTGACGGCCGCTGCGCAGGTGCGGGACTATCTGCTGCAGCCCGGCTATGCGGCCCAACTGCAGCTGCTGCACCGCCAGCAGGCCGAGCTCTACCGTCAGCAGAACCCGCCGCGCGAGGCGGGGCGCTGCCGGCGTTGAAGGCAGCGGCAAGCAAGGCTTCACCAGTGAAGTGCGGTGGCCACGCGCCGCCGGCCTAGACTGCCCCTGCACCATGCGCCTGGACGATATTGACCCCGACACCCGCTCCGGCTGCCGCTGACCACCGCCGCTGGCTGGGCCTGCTGCTGGCGGTGCTCGGTGCCATCGGCTTCTCGGGCAAGGCCATCATCGTCAAGCTGGCCTATCGCCATGGCGTGGATGCCATCACGCTGCTGATGTGGCGCATGCTGCTGGCGCTGCCGTTCTTCCTCGCGATGGCCTGGTGGGCCGGGCGCGGCGAGCCGGCGCTGACGCGTCGCGACTGGCGCGACATCGGCGTGCTGGGCTTCACCGGCTACTACCTGGCAAGCTACCTCGACTTCGCCGGCCTGGCCTACATCACGGCCAGCCTGGAGCGGCTGATTCTTTACCTGAACCCGACGCTGGTGCTGCTGCTCTCGGTGGTCTTCTTCCACCACAAGCTGCGGGCGCGGCAGGTGCTGGCGATGGCGGTCAGCTATGCCGGCGTGGTGGCCGTGTTCGCGCACGAGCTGAGCTTCGAAGGCAGGAACACGGCCCTTGGCGCCGCCTTGGTGTTTGGCAGTGCCATCAGCTATGCGGTTTATCTGGCGCTGAGCGGCAAGGTCGTGCAGCGCCTAGGCTCGCTGCGGCTGGCTGGCCTAGCCAGCACGGTGGCCTGCGCGCTGTGCATCACGCAGTTCGCGTTGCTCAAACCGCTGTCGGCGGCGGCCGTCCCCGAGCCGGTGCTGTGGCTGTCGCTGCTGAACGCCACGGCCTGCACGGTGGCGCCGGTGCTGATGGTGATGATGGCCATCGCGCGCATCGGCGCGCCGCTGTCGTCGCAGGTCGGCATGGTGGGCCCGATGAGTACGCTGATCATGGGCGTGGTCATACTCGGCGAGCCGATGAACGCCTGGATCGTCGTCGGCACGGTGCTCGTGCTGGGTGGTGTCTTTCTCGTCAGCGCAAGGAAAAGTTAGCGGCCATACAGATAACCAGGCAACCAAAGCGTCATCTCCGGCCACACGTACATGAACACCATGCACAGGATGACGATGAGCATGTAGGGCATCATGCCCGCGAAGATCTGGTTCAGCGTCACATGCGGCGGGCACACGCCCTTCAGGTAGAAGGCCGACATGGCCACCGGTGGGCTCAGGAAGGCGGCCTGCAGGTTCACGAACACCAGTACGCCCCACAGCATCGGGTCGATCTGGAAGTGCGCCAACAGCGGCAGGAAGATGGGCACGAAGATGACGATGATCTCGGTCCACTCCAGCGGCCAGCCCAGCACGAAGATGATGGCCTGTGACAGCAGCATGAACTGCAGCGGCGTCAGGTCCATGGACAACACCCAGCGCTCCACCAGCGCCTGCCCGCCCAGCAGCGCGAACACGGCCGAGAACAACGCCGAGCCTACAAACAGCCAGCACACCATGGCGGTGGTCTTGGCGGTCAGAAACACCGCCTCGCGGGTCTTCTTGAAGGTCAGCGCGCCAGCCTGCCAGGCCATCAGGAAGGCGCCCGCCGCACCCACTGCAGCCGATTCGGTGGCGGTGGTGATGCCGAACAGGATGACGCCCAGCACCACCAGCGTCAGGATGCCCAGCGGCATCACCGACGACACCAGCATGGTGAGGATCTCGTACTGCTCGGCGTCGAAGCGCCAGTAGTACCAGGCCAGCAGCAGGGCCGTCAGCACGCAGACGATGGCGAAGCCCGTGTAGAAGTTCTTCGGTACGGCCTCGGGTCGGGGTGCTTCGCTGACTGCGCCACCCATGCGCTGCAGCGGCTCGTCGGCGGTGGGCTTGGCTGCGCCCGGTTCGGCCAGGGCACCGGGCGGTTCCTGCAACCCGCCGCTGGCCCCTGGCGGTTCGGCCAGGCCGCCCGATGGGCTCGGCGGCTCCTGCAGCCCGCCGGCTGCGGCCGGCGCATCCAGCTTCTGCACCGCCGCGGGCGCATTGACCTCGGTCTTTTGCGTGTAGATGGTGACGTACCACCAGGTCGTGCCCAGGCAGACCAGGGCCAGCCACACGGGTATCAGGGCGCGAAGCAGGCAGGCCAGCAGCCGGCCCCAGCCCATGGGTGCGCCTGAAGGAGACAGCACCGCCTTCAGCAGTGCCCACAGCATGCGCGGCGAGTAGCGCTCTGCAAGCGCCGCGACGGCCGGCGAGATCGGCGCACGCTGCTGCTCCGGCGGCAACTGCGGCGCGACCTTCGGGTTGATCATGCACCAACCGATCACGTAGACCAGGTACAGGAAGGCCAGGAAGAAGCCCGGGAACATCGCCGCCGCGTAGAGCTTGACGACCGACTGCCCGGCCACGGCTGCGTAGACGATGATCATCACGGACGGCGGGATCAGGATGCCCAGCGTGCCGCCGGCCGTGATGACGCCCGCGGCCAGGCGCGTGTCGTAACCGGCCTTCAGCATGGGCCGCATTGCGATGACGCCCATCAGCACGACGACGGCGCCGACCAGGCCGCTGGCGATGCCCCAGAAGGTGCAGATGACCAGCGTCGTGACGGCCAGCGAACCGGGCAGGCGACGGAAGGCCAGTTGCACGCTGTGGAACATCTTGTCCACCAGCGCACCGCGTTCCATCACATAGCCCATCAGCACAAAGAGCGGTATCGACAGTAGCGTGTCGTTGTTCATCGCGCCGTAGGCGCGCTGCACCATCAGGTCGAAGATGCGGTTGTCCAGCCAGGGCTGGCCGGGGTCATAGAAGGCGACGAAGCCGAACAACATGCCCAGCCCCATCAGCGTGAACGCCGTCGGGAAACCCAGCAGGATGACGACCACGATGAGGCTCAGCATGGTCAGGCCGAGAGCGGCGTTACTCATGCGAGGTGTCTCCGGTAGCGCGCTGGCGCGCGATGTCGTCGATGTTCTTGGCGCGGTCGATGGCCTCGCGGGCCGCGTCGGCATCCACATGCGTGCTGGCCGCCAGCTGCTGCTCGACGACGTCGATCTCCTCGGCATCCTTGAGCCGCGGCGTCCACTCACCCGTGCGGATGCACACGATGCAGCGCAGGATCTCCGACAGGCCCTGCATCATGACCATCGCGCCGGCGATGGGGATGATGGCCTTGAAGGGGTAGACCGGCAGCGGCGTGGCGTTGAACGTCGTCTCGCGGATGGCCAGCGAGTCGCCGAAATAAGTCCAGCCGCTCCAGGTCAGCGCGCCGATGCCGGGCAGGAAGAAGACGACATAGAGCACCAGGTCCAGCCAGGCCTGCGTGCGCGGCTGCAAGCGGCCATAGATGAAATCGCCACGCACATGGCCGTCATGCGCCAGCGCGTAGGCGCCACCCATCATGAACAGCGTGCCGTAGAGCATGTTGCTGGCGTCGAAGATCCAGGCCGTCGGCATGTTCAGTGCGTAGCGCTTGAACACCTCGGCCACCACCAGCAGCATCAGCACAACGATCAGCCAAGCAAAGGCCTTGCCGACCCAGGTGCTGATGCTGTCGGCCGTGTGAAGAACTCTTTGTACCGTCATCGACCAGCCCCCATGTGTTGACCAAGCAGCACCCGCGGAACCGGCTTTGCCGGGCCGCTGGGTGCGCCCCCTTGAGGGGGAGCGCCGAAGGCGCTACGGGGGTGGGCTATTTCCGGGCGAAGTAGTGGTTCCAGGCCATCTTGAAGTCGACCAGGTAGTCGTTCTGCCACTGCCCGGCGCGCTGGGCGAAGGCGCGCTGGCTGTCCAGCACCTTCTTGAACAATGGGTTCTCGGCCGATTTCTTGGCGATCACCTTGTCCCAGCTGTCCAGCTGGTTGCGCAGGATGGCGTCGGGTGTCTTGTAGAAGGCCACGCCCGCCTTCTTCATCTCGGCGTAGTCTTTGGAATTGCGGTCGATGGCCTTCCAGCTCATGTCAGCGCTGGACGCCTGCACTGCGTAGTCGATGATCTTCTTCAGCTCGCCCGGCAGCGCGTTGTACTTGGCCTTGTTGAACAGGATCTCGAACTGCTCGGTGCTCTGGTGAAAGCTCTGCAGCATGCAGTTCTTGGCCACGTCGGGGAAGCCAAGGATGCGGTCGCTGGTGGCGTTGTTGAACTCGGCCGCATCGATGAGGCCGCGATCCAGCGCCGCGACGATCTCGCCGCCCGGCAGCGGGTTCACGGCCGCGCCCTGTTCGGTGTAGAGGTCTACTGCCAGGCCCACGGTGCGGAACTTGACGCCCTTCATCTGGTCCAGGTTGGCCACCGGCTTCTTGAACCAGCCATAGGGTTGTGTCGGCATCGGCCCGTACAGGAAGGACACCACCTCCATGCTGATGGACTTGTAGATCTCTTCGAGCAGGTCCTCGCCGCCGCCGTAGTTGTGCCAGGACAGCAGCATGTTCGGGTCCATGCCGAAGCCCGGGCCGGAGCCCCACAGCGCCAGCGCCGAGTTCTTGCCGTAGTGGTAGGCCACCACGCCGTGGCCACCGTCCAGCGTGCCCTTGTTGACGGCCTCCAGCAGCTGGAAGGCCGGCACGACGGAGCCCGCGGGCAGCACCTCGATCTTCAGGCGGCCGCCGGCCATGTCGTTGACCTTCTTGGCGAAGTCCTGGGCGTACTCGTGGAAGATGTCCTTGGCCGGCCAGGTCGACTGGAAGCGCAGGCTGGTCGTCTGCGCCGTCGAGATCATGGGCGCCGCGAGGGCGGCGCCCCCGGCCGTCGTGGCTGCTGCCGTCTTGATAAAGCGGCGGCGTGCGCTGGGTTTCTGGGTCATGGGCTGTCTCCGTTTTGGTGATGCGCCTCGTACAGAACCTGCGACCAGGCGCTGGCCGCTGGGGCCGACTGTCTGGCTGGGTGCCGTCCAGGCGCAACTGGGTCAAACCCACGGGATGCCCAAGGCGCCCCGGTGCCGTTCAAAATCGCTGAACATTGGCGACAACCCGAATGAACCGCTCCCCGGTCTGCCGGGAACACACTGCGAGCCCATATGAGCCCTGCCACCCGCTACACCCCCATCGCCATCGCGCTGCACTGGCTGCTGGCGCTGGCCATCGTCGGCGCCTTCAGCGTGGGCCTGTACATGACCAGCCTGCCGTTCTCGCCGACGCGGCTCAAGCTCTACAACTGGCACAAATGGGCCGGCGTCACCATCCTGACGCTGTCCGCCTTGCGCCTGCTGTGGCGCCTCACCCATCGCCCGCCAGCCGACATCCCCATGCCGGCCTGGCAGCTGCGCGCCGCCCATGTGACGCACAACCTGCTCTATGTGCTGTTCTTCGCCGTGCCGCTGTCCGGCTGGGCCTACAGCTCGGCGGCGGGCTTTCCCATCGTCTGGTTCGGCGTGCTGCCGCTGCCCGACTTCGTGCCCAAGGACAAGGAACTCGCCGAGACGCTGAAGCTGGTGCACCACTTCGCTGCCTACGGCCTGGGCCTGCTCGTCGCCGGGCATGTCGGCGCCGCCGTCAAGCACCACTTCATCGACCGCGACAGTCTGCTGGGCCGCATGGGCCTGGGTCGCAACTGAACCGCACCTGAAAGGACTTCATGAAACGCCTGCTCATCCCCCTGCTGATCGCCAGCAGCGCCCTGTCCGCCCAGGCAGCCACGCTGCAGCCCGAGAAAAGCGACCTCAGCTTCACCTTCAAGCAGATGGGCGTGCCGGTGGACGGCAAGTTCAAGAAGTTCGAGGCCCAGCTCGATTTCGACGCCAAGAAGCCCGAGGCCGGCAAGATCGCCTTCACGGTCGACCTGGGTAGCGTGTCCCTGGGTGACGCCAGTTTCGACGCCGAACTTGCCAAGGCGCCCTGGTTCGACACCAAGCGCAACGGCAAGGCGACATTTGTGTCCAGCGGCATCAAGGCCACCGGCCCCGGCAAGTACGACGTGGCCGGCAAGCTGACCATCAAGGGCGCCGGCCGCGACGTCGTCGTGCCCATCACCCTGGCCTCCGGCGTGGCCAGTGGCAGCGTGGCCATCAAGCGCCTCGATTTCAAGATCGGTGACGGCGAATGGGCCGACACCTCCATGGTCGCCAACGACGTGACCGTGAAGTTCAAACTGGCCTTTGCTGGCATCTAGGCTGGCCTGTAATCTCAACCCTTTCCTTCCCCACTCCCCGGAGACCTTCCCGATGAAGAAAGCCCTGCTGCTCACCGCCCTGTTGGCCGCTGTTGGCGCCGCTCAAGCCCAGAGCGCCACCTACGCCATCGACCCCAGCCATACCGCGGTCACCTTCGAAGCCAAGCATTTCGGCACCAGCACGCTGCGCGGCCGCTGGGACAAGAAGGAAGGCACGGTCACGCTGGACAAGGCGGCCAAGACCGGCAAGGTCGAGTTCACCATCGACATGGCCTCCCTGACCACCGGCACGGCCCCCTTCGACGGCCACCTGAAGAGCAAGGATTTCTTCGCTGTGGAGGAGTTCCCGACGGCCAAGTTCGTCGGCGACAAGTTCACGTTCAATGGCGACAAGGTCGCCAGCGTGGCCGGCGAGCTGACGCTACGCGGCAAGACCAACCCGGTGACGCTGACGGCCACCAACTTCAACTGCTACGAGAATCCGCGCCTGAAGCGCGAGGTCTGCGGTGGCGACTTCGAGACCACCATCCAGCGCAGCCAATGGGGCATCGTCTATGCGATGCCGGCCGTCACGCCCGACGCCATCCGCCTGCTGGTCCAGGTCGAGGCCATCAAGCAGTAAACCCGCTGCTTTCCCTCTTGAAGCCCGCCTCTGGCGGGCTTTTTGCTGGGTGATTCGTGAACTATTGCCAGGCCCTTCACGGGGCCGTCATGCGGGGCGGCACGGCCTGTCGCAGCCCCATGCAGTTCGTCATACGTCCCGGCCGGAGCGTCGCGCCGTGCCCACGCCGCCCAAAGCCCCTGCGTAAAGTGGCTTCCAACGACAGACCCCGGCCATGACTCCCTCCTTCTCCCCCAGCCCCCAGCAAAAGCTCTGGATCGAGCGCTGGCAGCGTTTTTCCGCCACGGTGGTGCGGTATTTCCACATCTATGCCGGCTGGCTGGTCGGCATCAGCTGGAAGCGCTTCGTGCTGCTGTCGCTGGCACTGCTGATCGGCGTCAATGTGCTGAAGAACCTGCCTCCGTTCACCTGGCGCATCAGCGAGCAGGTCGAGGAGCATGACCACGGTGCCGTGCGCCGTCAGGCCAAGCTCGAGGCCGAGGCTAAGAAGGCCGCCGACCAGGCCCGCAGGGCGGTCGACAGAGCCGAAAAGGACGGCAAGAAGGTGGCCGACAAGGGCGTTCACTACGAGGTCAAGATCGACGAGCGTGGCGTGCGCATCCAGCCCGTGCGCTCCGCAGCCTCGGCAGCCAGCGGCGCCGATGGCGAGAACGGTGAGCCCAAGGCCGACGAGCCACCGGCCATCGCCATCGACTTCCCCAAGAGCGCCCGTCCCGAGGACATCCGCGCGGCCATCGAGCAGGCCAAGGAGCAGCTCAGCCAGCTCAAGCAGGAGGCGGAGGAGGTCAAGGACGCCCAGCAGGCTGCCGCTGAGGCACAGACCGCGCTGCAGGAGGCCGTCGAGGAGGCCGCCAACGCCCAGAACCGCCGCCGCGTCACCATCGTGCATGCCGGCGACTCGCTGGTCGACCTGGCCATCCTGTGGATCCTGGCCTCGGCCGTCATCAAGGCGATGTACAAGGGCCGCATCCAGGCCGAAGTCAAGGCGGCCCAGGCGGCCGAAAACGCCGAGAGCGAGGCGCTGAAGCGCCAGGTCATCGAGGCCCGCATGGCTGCCATGCAGGCCCAGGTCGAGCCGCACTTCCTGTTCAACACGCTGGCCTCCATCGACCACCTGATCGAGACCGACCCGCCGCGCGCCAGTCAGATGCAGAAGAACCTGATCGCACTGCTGCGGGCTTCCATGCCCACCATGCGCGAGGCCAATGCCACCGCGACCCGTGACCTGGGCCGCGAGCTGGCTGTCATCCGGCCCTATCTCGAGATCCTCAAGGTGCGCATGGAAGAGCGCCTGCAGACCGAGATCGACGTGCCCGAGGGCCTGCTGTCCGCAGAATTCCCGCCCATGATGATCCAGGGCCTGGTCGAAAACGCCATCAAGCATGGCCTGGAGCCCAAGGCCGAGGGCGGCACGCTCAAGGTCAAGGCCGAGATCGTGCATGGCAAGCTGGCCGTCACGGTCGCCGACACCGGCCTGGGCTTCGGACGCGCCGCCACCAGCGGCACCGGCGTGGGCCTGGCCAATATCCGCGAACGCCTGCAACTGCTGCACGGCAACCGCGCCAGCGTCACCGTCACCGAGAACCAACCCAGTGGCACGGTCGTCACGATCACCGTGCCCTATCGCAGCCGCAACGACGAAGGAGTCGCAGCATGAAAACCTTGTTCAAGATCCTGTTCATCGGCACCGCGTTGATGGTGCTGATGGCAATGTTCGGCGGCTTTGCGCTGCTGCACCACCATGGCGGCCCGGACATGCACATCGTGCTGGACGACGGCGAGTTCTTCCTGGGCGGCAGCGATGTCGGCGACTGGCTGGGCGCGACCATCGGCCTGTTCGTCGCCGGGATCATCTGCGTCATCGTCGTGCCACTGGTGCTGCTGCTGGGCGTGGCCCTGCCGCTGCTCATCGTCGGCGGCGTGCTGGCCCTGGTCGTCGCCAGCCTGCTGGGCGTCGGTGCCGTGCTCGGCTCGCCGCTGATCCTGCTCGGCCTGCTGCTCTTCGTCGTCATGCGCAACCGCCGCCGCGCGAACGCTGCCAGGTCGACGCCTGTCTGAGCTAGTAGCATCGTCGGCATGAACACTGCAGCACCCATCCGCGCCGTTCTGGCCGACGACGAAAGACTGATGCGCGAGCAACTGCGCGCCCGATTGACCGAGGTCTGGCCGGAGCTGGACATCGTCGCCGAGGCCAAGAACGGCCTTGAGGCGGTCGAGCTGACCAAGGAGCACAAGCCCGACATCGTCTTCCTCGACATCCGCATGCCGGGCCTGACGGGCGTGGACGCCGCCCGCCAGATCGCCCAGCTGCCTGAGGACGACGACTGGCTGGTGCCGGAGATCGTCTTCATCACCGCCTACGACCAGTACGCCGTCGAGGCCTTCGAGCAGGGTGTGGCCGACTACGTGCTCAAGCCCGCCGAGCGCGAGCGCTTGCAGCTGACGGTGGCCCGCATCAAGAAGCGCCTGGCTCAGCGCGAGGCGCCCTCCAACGACTTCAGCGACAGCGCGCCGGTGCCGCTGCAGCAGTTGCTGCACAAGCTGTCGGGGCAGATGAACCCGGCTGGCAAGCCGCAATACCTGCAGTGGATCCAGGCCACGGTTGGCCAGGCCATCCAGATGATCCCGGTCGAGGACGTGCTGTTCTTCATCAGCGACGAGAAGTACACCCGGGTGCAGACGGCCAAGGTCGAGGCCTTGATCCGCAAACCGATCAAGGAGCTGGTGGACGAGTTGGACCCGCAGGTCTTCTGGCAGATCCACCGCTCCACGCTCGTGAATGCCCGCGCCATCGATGGCATCACCCGCGACTTCCGCGGCCGCCAGCTGGTGGGAGTGCGCGGCTTAACCGAGAAGCTCGAAGTCAGCCGTAGCTACACCCACCTGTTCAAAGGGATGTAGCCGGAAGGAACGTGTTTGGCGCGGGCCGCGCGCCGGGCCGCTCCCAAGGCGGCCCGTGGGCGATGTGCTCGCCGGTCAATCCGGTGAGCATCGCCGTCCCCTTGGGGGACCGACTGGGCTTGCCCGCGTTCAGCAGGGCAAGACCAGGCGAGGGGCACTCACTTCTCTACAAAAGCGCGCTCGATGACGTAGTCGCCCGGCGTCGTCGTGCTGCCTTCCTTGAAACCACGGATCTCCAGCATCTCCTGCATGTCCTTCAGCAGCGCGGGGCTGCCGCACAGCATGATGCGGTCGGTCTCCGGGTCCAGCGGTGGCAGGTCCAGGTCGGCCTGCAGCTTGCCGGTCTGGATCAGGTCGGTGATGCGGCCCATGTTCTTGAAGGGCTCGCGCGTGACCGTCGGGTAGTACAGCAGCTGTTCGCTGGCGAATTCGCCCAGGAATTCGTGCTGATGCAGGTCGACCGTGAGGTGGTCGTGATAGGCCAGCTCGTTCACATGGCGCACGCCGTGCACGACGATGACCTTTTCGAAGCGCTCATAGGTCTCGGGGTCTCGTGCGACGCTGATGAAGGGCGCCAGGCCCGTGCCGCTGCCCAGCAGATAGAGGTTCTTGCCCGGCAGCAGGTAGTCGATCAGCAGGGTCCCCGTGGGCTTGCGGCCGACGATGATCTTGTCGCCCGGCTTGATGTGCTGCAGGCGTGAGGTCAGCGGGCCGTCCGGCACCTTGATGCTGAGGAATTCCAGCTGCTCTTCATAGTTGGCGCTGACGATGCTGTAGGCGCGCAGCAGTGGTTTGCCCGTCTCCGTCTTGAGGCCGATCATCGTGAAGTGGCCATTGGAAAAACGCAGGGCCTGGTCGCGCGTCGTCGTGAAGCTGAACAGGCGGTCGGTCCAGTGGTGGACGGTCAGGACGGTCTCTTCGTGGAAGGCACTCATGGCGGTCTTGTTGGCGGACGGTTTGGCGGGTTAACCCGGGTATTTTCGCCGGGAAGTGCTCACCCGCCGTCGCCAAGGGGTCAAGGCGCGGTTTCGATGCGCAGAAGCCTCGCCCCGGCGCCCTCGCTGCGCTTGACGTCCTGCGGGTTGTAAAGCGCGCAGGCCTTCAGCGACAGGCAGCCACAGCCGATGCAACCCGTCAGCCGCTCGCGCAGCTGCTGCAGTGCTGCAATGCGCTCATCCAGCAGCGGCGCCCAGCCGGCTGACAGCCGCGTCCAGTCCGCCTTGGTGGGCGTGCGGCCTTGCGGCAGGGTGGCCAGCGCGGCCTTGATCTGCGGCAGCGTCAGCCCCACCACCTGGGCCGCGCGAATGAAGGCCACGCGGCGCAGCACGTGGCGCGGGTATTGGCGATGCCCGCCGCTGCTGCGGCCGCCAGCGATCAGCCCCTCGGCCTCATAGAAGCGCAGCGCGCTGGCCGCCACGCCGGAGCGCCTGGCCAGCTGGCCGATGGAAAGCGGCGCCGCGGCGTCTGCGAGGCTTGACTTCAAGTCCACTTGAACTTCGAGCATGGCGCCATGTTCCCACAGCCCAGAGCCGCCATGCTGACCAAGACCGCCACGCCAGCGCCCGCCACGCTGGCCCAGTTGCACCACCTGCTCGACGCCGGTGCGGCGCTGTCGCCCACCTACCGGGGGCGATTGAGCAACCACCTGCCCATGGCCCAGCAGGCCTTGCTGGAGCTGGGCGCCTCGGCGGCGCGGCTGCAGGCCTGGACCGAAAGCTACGAAGTCCACCTTGAACCGCGCGTCGCTGCTCGCCCAGCCACCGTCACGGTGGCGCGCGACCTGGGTCGGCCGGACAGCGAAAGCGCCTGGAACGCTCACTTCGCAGCGCGCATCGCGGCAGTCGGCGCCGGCGGCACATTGCGCGAGGCTTTGCCCTTGTTGCTGCCCGGCGCGGGCGCGATCGCCTTCCATGGCCTGATCCGCACCGGCCACGCGGCGCTGGCAGGGCACGACGGCGAGCTTGCCGCAGGACTTGCGCATTGGGCGGCCCACTTCCTGCCGCTGCCGACCACGGCCGAGGGCCCGCCGCTGGAACTGGCCGATTGGCTGCAGGCGCTGAGCAAGCTGTCGCGCCCGGCCTACCCGGCAGGCGCACTGATCCATGGCCGCATGCGGGCCTGGGGCGAATCGCCGGATTTCGCCGCGGTCGCCGGCCGGCTGCGCCATGGGCCGGACACACTGCGCGACCTGGCGCTGCTGGCGGCCCGCACCTATGCGGCGACCGGCAATTTCACCGTGCTGCACCTGCTGACGGGCAGCCACGCGATGGCTGTGCTGGAACCCTGGTGGCCCGCGCCCGAACTGGCGCGCGGCTTCAGCGTCGCCGCGGCAGCCGGCCTGCTGGCCAGTGGCGCCGAGCCGGCGCTGTTGCTTGACCATGCGCCGAGCCGCCCCTGGCCGGCGTTGATCACGGCAGCCTGTGAGCAGGACGACGCCCACGTCATCAAGCTCACGCACACTGCCTGGCGCCTCGGCCGACGCTGGCCCGACCCGGCCTGGCGCCGCGCCGTGGAGCGTGCAATTCCATTTTGATGGAAAACAAATTCCAGTAAACTGGAATGCATGGACATTACGCAACGCATCGGCCACCGCCTGCACGAACTGCGCTCGGCCGCCGGCCTGTCGCTGGACGCGCTGGCCCAGAAGAGCGGTGTCAGCCGCTCCAACATCTCGCTGATCGAGCGCGGCCAGAGCAGCCCGACCGCTGTCGTGCTCGACAAGCTGTCGTCCGCGCTGGGCGTCAGCGTCGCGTCCATGTTCGAGTCCGGTCCGCCGGCGGCGGCACCGTCGCCGCTGGTCCGCGTTGCCGAGCAGCCGGTCTGGGACGACCCCGCCTCGGGCTACCGTCGCCGCAACGTCTCCCCGCCCGGGGTGTCGCCGTTGCAACTGGTCGACGTCGTCTTTCCCGCTGGCCAACGCGTGTCCTTCGAGACCTCGGAACGCGATGCCGACATTCACCAACTCGTCTGGATGATCGACGGTGTCATGGAGATCGGCCATGGCAGCGAGCAGTGGCAGCTGAACCCAGGCGACTGCCTGGCCATGCGGCTGGATGCGCCCATCCGTTTCCACAATCCTGGAAGCAAGCCGGCGCGCTACCTCGTTGCGCTCACTGGGGCACGCCCATGAATATTCGCGAACTCGATGGCGCCGAGGCGCTGGCCCGTGTGGATGAGCTGGCCGAGGTGCTGCGCGACTGCGTCGAAGGCGGGGCGTCGGTGGGCTTCATGCTGCCGCTGGCGGAGGGCCGGCCGGAGGCCTTCTGGCGCAAGGTCGCTGCGGGCGTAGCCGCTGGCGGGCGGCATCTCTTCGTCGCTGAGGACGAGGCCGGCCGCATCTGCGGCACCTTGTCCCTCGTCATCGACATGCCGGACAACCAGCCGCATCGGGCCGATGTGTCCAAGATGCTGGTCCACCGTCGCGTGCGCCGACAAGGCGTGGCGGAGCGACTGCTGCGCACGCTAGAGCTGAAGGCGCGGGAGTTGGGCAAGACGACGCTGGTGCTGGACACCGTGACGGGCAGCGATGCTTCGCGGGTCTACGAAAAACTGGACTGGCAGCAAGCCGGAGACATCCCGAACTACGCCTTGATGCCAGATGGGCCGTTCTGCTCAACGACCTATTACTTCAAGCTGCTCTGAACCCAATGCCTCTGCGTTCGCGGACCTCCGGTTTCGCCCGATGCTCCGCTTCCAGCTGAGCCAAAAACTCATCCGGCGTGAAGGCCTCGCCGAGGATCTCGACCTGATTTCGCACAGCAGCAAAGTCGCCATGGGTCAGGCAGTCCATTGACACGAGCCTTGAGCGCTGCTCATCGGTTGGCACCGCACCCGCCTCGCGCTCGAACATCGCCACCCGCTGCTCAGGCTTCAGCGCCTTGAAGCGGATCTTGAAAGCAAAGCGCCGCAGCGCCGCTTCGTCGAGGTCGTCAAAGAGATTGGTCGTGCAGATGAAAAGCCCGCTGAAGCGCTCCATGCCGGCCAGCATCTCGTTGACCTCCGACACCTCGTAGTTGCGCTCCGCGTGCTTGCGACTGCGCAAAAAGCTGTCGGCTTCGTCCAGCAACAGCACGGCGCCTTCGGTCTGGGCCGTTTCGAACATGCGGGCCATGTTCTGCTCGGTCTCGCCGACGAATTTGCTGGCGATGTCGCTGGCCCGGCGAACCATCAGCGGTCGGCCGAGCGCCTGGGCGATGTGCTCGGCCAGGGCCGTCTTGCCGCTACCGGGCGGGCCGTAGAAGCACAGCTGGCCTGCGCCCTTGCGGCGCAGAGCCTCGACGATGCGCGGGATCTCGAAGCGGCTTTCGCAGTTCAGCAGATCCAGCGCATAGCTGGTGACGCAGGGCCGGGCGATGCTGCTGCCATCGTCTCGGCCCAGGGCCTTGTCGGCGTTCAGCAGCTGGCGTTCGATGAGCTTCTCGGCGTCGTCGGCCGGGCCGGCCAGCTGGGCGAAGCGCACGGCGGTTCGGATCTGCGCGGGCGTCAGGCCCGGGCGCTCGGCCAGCTTGGCGATGAACATCTCGCTGACAGGGACTTCACCCAGCGCCTTGGCCACCAGGCCCTTGCGCGCGCCGGGCGGCGGCGACTTCAGCTCCAGGTGGTACTGGAAGCGGCGTCGGAAAGCCGGGTCGATCTGCTCGATGCGGTTGGTCACCCAGATGACCGGCACCGGGTTGGTTTCCAGGATCTGGTTGACCCAGGCCTTGCCGCTGACCGAGTTGCCGACGCCGCCTTCGCCGCTGGCATCCAGCCGGTTCAGCAGCGAGGCCGTGTCGCTGGACAGCGGCGGGAAGACGTCCTCGACCTCATCGAACAGCAGGGCCACATTGGCGCTGGCCTTCAGGAAGACCTGGCTGATCTGCAGCGAGCGGTAGCGATCGCGGCCCGACAACGAATTGCCGTCGCGGTCGGCGTACTCGACCTCGTACAGATCCAGCCCCGCAGCTGCGGCAGCCACCTTGGCCAGCTCCGTCTTGCCCGTGCCCGGCGGGCCGTAGAGCAGCACGTTGACGCCGGTCGCGTGCGTGGTGACGGCCTGGCGCAGCAGGCCTTGCAGCAGGCTCAGGTCATCACTGACGAACTGGAAATCACTGGCGCCTAGCGTGCTCAGTGTGGCCGGCCGCGTGAAGACGGCCATCAGGTCGTGCGGGCCCTGGTATTCGCGCATCAGCACCGGCGGCAGCTGGTCGCTGACCTTCATCAGATCGGCCAGGTCGGTGATGTTGTGCTCCGAGATCAGGTTCTCGACCATGCCGATGCGCTCGAGCCGGGAACCGGCGCGCAGCGCCTCGGCCACCTCGCGCTCGTCCACGCCGGCGACGGCGGCAATGGCCGCGAAGGCTTCCTGGGCGGTGTTGACCTTGAACTCGACCAGCGCCCCGCGCAGCTCACGCTGGTAGCGGGCGAGGGTGCCGTACAGCAGGATCGCGCGCTCGGCCGGGTTGAGCTGCAGCAGCGTGCCCAGCGCAGCGATGTTCTTCTCGACCAGCGTGGACTCGCGTTTGAGCTGGCGGTCCAGGTACTCGCAGGTGGTGGCCAGCAGGGCCATCATGTCCTTGGGCGCATCCTTGACGTATTCGTCGAGGTAGAAGAACAGTGTGGCTTCCGAGAAGGGGCCGCTCCATTGGCCGAAGCGGTCGAGGAAGGCTTCGTCACTCAGCGCATCGTGGCCGCGCCACAACTCGTTGCCGGCGCAGCGCTGGCCCAGATAGCCGCGCAGCCTCTGCAGCACGCGGGTGGGCCAGACGAGGTGGCGGCCGGTGAAGGACAGCAGGCCGTTGAAGTCGCGCCGCAGGTTGAAGCGGCCGGCGTGCCTGACGGTGAGCGTCAGCACGAACTGCGAGCACATGCGGTCCAGCACCGGAGCGCTGTCCAGGCCGGGCGAGGGCAGCACGCGGGCAGACGCCCGGGAGGCTGTCTCAGCGGCGACTCGCTTCACCATTCGATGGGCTCCTTGCGCAGCCTGCAGCGGCGGCGCGGACCCATCTTGTATCAGGCTTGGCGGCAGAGCAACGTCAGATCGGCCCCCTAAACGTTCAGTGCATCACGACCGGCTGCTGGCCCATGACGGCATAGCGCTCGATGAAGGCGTCGAGTTCGTCCTCGGAAGGCTCGCCATCGTCGATGAGGGCCTGCACGCCTTGCTGGAAGGATTCGGCCAGGGCGCCCTCGATGAAGATTTCCTTGCGGGCGAACTTGTCGACGATCTCAAAACCGCCTCGGTTCAGCTGCGGGCCGGCCTCCACCGCCTGGAGCTCGGCGTGTGGGACGTCGAACTGGACGACGATGAAGCTGTCGGAGTTGTAAAGCATGTGCATGGAGTTCTCCTCAGGGCTTCAGCTGCGGGTGAGGCCTGGTGTTTCAAGCCCCGCTTGGTTCAGATACTGGCAGAACGCCCCGCTGTTCGGGTCATCCCATAGCCCAGCAACGTGTAGGAAGCGTCAGGAGTTCACGTCGGACAGACGGATCTCGAAACCGCGTGTTTCGGGGTCGCCCTGGCGCAGCCGTACCGGCCAGTAGCCGCGATTGGGGTCCAGCCAGAGCTCGACACCAGGGTCTCGCTCGCCCAGCGGCAGGCGTCGCAGATGCAGGCTGCCGGCGTCTTCAGGCGTCGCATCCACGGTCTCGAAGGTCCATTCGCGCAGTTCGCCGCGCAATCCAGCCACCCAGACACGCCAGCGCCCACCCGGTGTTGGGGCGGCCTGCACCAGTGCGGCCAGTTGCAGCCACCAGGACAGGCGGTCCTGCGCGCCCTCGGGCAGTTCGAGCTGGGCAGGGTTGGCCGAGAAGCTGACGCGCCGCCCTTCGACATCGAAGTTGATGGCCTGCCGGTCCTGGCCACCGCGCTGCAGCGCGAAGCGTTCGGGAGCCAGGCCTGCACTGCCGGTATGGCCCAGGCTTTCCAGGGCCGGCAGGGCGCGCTCGCCAACTTGCCGGGTCAGGCGCAGGCTGTAGCGGCCATCGGCTTCGGGGCGCCAGTCCAGCAGCGCCTCGCCGTCCTGGCCGCCCTGGCGAAGGCGGTAGTGCCAGGCGGCCGGCCCGGCCAGGCGCAGCAGCGGGGCCTCGGGGGCGGCGATGGGGGCTTCAACGACGGGCATCGGCGCCTTGGCGCTGGGGCGGGGCGAGCGCGCCTGAGGCGAGGGCCGGGTGGATGGGGCGGGCTCGGGCAGAGCCATGGGCAAGGCCGGCGGCTGCAGCAGCGCGACGCTGACGGCCCGCGCCGGCCGCGCGGCGCTGTCCTCGCGAACCTGCTCACCACCCAGCAGCAGCGCGTGGGCGAGCAGGCTGGCCGCCAGCGCAAACGTGGCGGCGCGGGGGAAGGGCAGGGCGGCGCGCATCGCACAATGCTGCCATCACCCTGAACTCTCGCCCATGAAACTCGCCAGCTACGCCGACGGCTCGCGCGACGGCCACCTCATCGTCGTGTCGCGCGACCAGACCCAGGCGCACTACGCCACCGGCATCGCCACGCGCCTGCAGCAAGTGCTCGATGACTGGGGCTTCCTGTCGCCCCAGCTCGAAGACCTGGCCGTGCAGCTCAACCACGGCAAGCTGCGCCACGCCTTCGCTTTCGAGCCCGAGAAATGTGTCGCGCCGCTGCCACGCGCCTATGGCTGGGCCGTCGTCGACGCGGAAGGGGGAGTGCGGCGCGAGGCCGGGCATTTCCAGGGCTCGCACCAGCCTTTGAGGGCGCCGGCGGCCTGCGAGCCGGCCCTGGCCGTCATCGCGGGCGACCTGACGGCAGCGAGTGATGCCGCCTCGGCGCTTGATGCCATGCGCCTGCTGACTTTTGCCGTGGACTGGCGCCTGGACGGCGAATTGATCGCCACCCACTGCGCGCCGTTGGCCGTCACGCCTGATGAGTTGGGCGAGGCCTGGGCCGGTGGCCGCCTGCAGGCCCGTCTGGTGGCCCAGCACAACGGCGCCAAGCTCGATCCGCGCGACGTGGCTGCCCTGCCCGGTGACGCACTGGCGCGTCTAGCACGATTGCGGGCGCTGCGCGCAGGCCAGTTGGCCGGCTCAGCCCTGGGCGGGTTGGATCTGCCGCTCGCGCCCGGTGACAGCCTGCGCCTGGACCTCAAATCCACCGAGGGCGCCAGCCTCTTCGGCGCCATCGATATCGACCTCGCACCCGCCGCCGTATGAAGCCTTTGCCCATCATCATCGACACCGACCCCGGCCAGGACGACGCCATCGCGCTGCTGCTGGCCGCTGCCAGCCCGGAGCTGGAGCTGCTCGGCGTGACGACAGTGGCCGGCAATGTGCCGCTGGCGCTGACGACGCTGAACGCCCGCAAGGTCTTGGAATTGGCCGGTCGGCGCGACGTGCCCATCTGCGCCGGTGCCGACAGGCCGCTGGACGTGCCCCTGGTCACCGCCGAGCATGTGCATGGCGACACCGGGCTGAACGGCGTCGAACTGCCCGAGCCGACGCTGGCCCTGGACCCGCGCCATGCGGTCGCCTTCATCGTCCAGACCCTGCGCGAGCGCGAGGCCGGCACCGTGACGCTGTGCCCGCTGGGGCCGCTGACCAATATCGCGCTGGCCCTGCGCCAGGCGCCCGACATCGCGGCGCGCATTCGCCGCATCGTGCTGATGGGCGGCGGTTTCTTCGAGGGGGGCAACGTCACGCCGTCCGCGGAATTCAACATCTATGTCGACCCGCAGGCGGCCCATGAGGTGTTCACGAGTGGCGTGCCGATCACGATGGCGCCGCTGGACGTCACCCACGAGGCGCTGACGACGGCGGCCCGCATCGAGGCCATCCGCGCCCTGGGCAACCGCGTCGGTGGCGTGGTGGCCGCTTGGATGGAGTTCTTCGAGCGCTTCGACGAGCAGAAATACGGCCAGGACGGCGGCCCGCTGCACGACCCCTGCGTGATCGCCTGGCTGCTGCGACCCGAGCTGTTCACGGGCCGCGACTGCAATGTGCGTGTCGAGACCCTGAGCGAGCTGACGCGCGGCATGACGGTCATCGACTGGTGGAGCGTCACCGGCCTGCCGGTCAATGCCCAGGTGCTGCGCCATGTCGATGCCGACGGATTCTTCGGGCTGCTGACCGAGAGGTTGTCAGCCTTGCAGTGAGGGTCACCGCGCGCGACGAATAGATGATGTGCCATAAGGGTGTCGACATCATTTATGCCCGCATGAGACACTGCCCGCTCGAGGGGGACACCGCAGCGCCCGGGGTGGAAAGAGGCGCATCGTCGCGCGACAGCGCGTCGAGGAGACATCGATGCCGACCAGGGACAAACTGCTGGAGGTCATCGCATTGCAGACCGAGGTGGCCGGACTGGGGCTGGAGCTGGACCTGGACCTGGGGCGCCTGCTGGATCGCGTGGTCAAACGCACCCTGAGCCTGGTGGATGCGGACGGCGCCGCGCTGGAGATGGCCGAGGGCGATGAGATGGTCTACCGCGCCGCAGCCGGCATGGCGGAGGGCAGCCTGGGCCTGCGGCTCAAACGCAGTCACAGCCTGTCGGGCCTGTGCGTCGCGCAGGGGCGGGCGCTGTGCTGCGACGACGCGCTGCTCGATCCGCGCTGCGACCGCGCCGCCTGCGAGCGCCTGGGCCTGCGCGCCATGGTCGTCGTGCCGCTGCGCCATCACGGCGTGACGGTGGGCGTGCTGAAGGCCATGTCCAAACGCGCGGGTCATTTCGAAGACCGGCATCTGTCCCTGCTGGGGCTGGTGTCCCAGCTCGTCGCCGCGGCCATGTATTTCGCCACCCGCTATGCACCCGGCGAGCTCTTTCACAAGGCGACGCATGACGGGCTGACGGACCTGCCCAACCGCTCCCTCTTCCTGGATCGCCTGCACGCGTCGCTGGCCCAGGCCCTGCGCGACGGCCAGCCGCTGGCCGTCATGATGCTGGACATGAACGGCCTCAAGTTGATCAATGACGGCTTCGGTCACCGCGCCGGCGACGCGGCGCTGTTGGAATTCGCGCGCCGCCTGGTGGGCGGCCTGCGCCAGTCCGACGTGGCAGCGCGGCTGGGCGGTGACGAGTTCGGCGTGCTGCTGCGGCCGCTGGCAGCCGACGGCGGCCTGGAAGCGACGATGCAGCGGCTGGCGGCGCATCTCGACGGCAGCTTCGCGTTCGAGGGCCGGCTGCTTCAAATCGGCGCCAGCATCGGCGCGGCTTGCTTCCCCGAGGATGGGGTGGATCTCAGCCGGCTCATCGAGCTGGCCGACCAGCGCATGTACCGCCACAAGCGCGGCCTGCAGCAGGCCCACGCCTGAGCCGGTGGCAAGATGGCGCTCTGTCTCACCGGAGCCCGCCATGCAACGCCGCCTCGTCATCGCCAGTGCCCCCGCACTGCTCCTGTTGCGCCCGGCCTGGGCGCTGAACCTCAGCGAGGGTGATGCCAACGCCGGCATCCGCGCGGCCCTGGAGCGCGGCGCCAATTCGGCGGTGTCGCTGCTGGGGCGTCCCGACGGCTTTCTTCGCAACCCGCTCGTCAAGATCGAGCTGCCGGGGTATCTGAAGGACGCGGCCAAGCTGCTGAAGGCCACCGGGCAAGGCAGGAAGCTCGACGAGCTCGTCACAGCGATGAACCGCGCCGCCGAAGCCGCCGTGCCGGCGGCCAAGCCGCTGCTGGTCAAGGCGGTGAAGGACATGAGCGTCGAGGACGGGCTGAAGATCCTCAGGGGCGGTGACGACTCGGTGACGCAGTTCTTCGCCGTGAAGACGCGCGAGCCGCTGGGCCTGCAGTTCCTGCCCATCGTGACCAGGGCGACCGAGAAGGTGTCGCTGGCCGACAAGTACAACGCCGTCGCCAAGAAGGCCGGCGGCTTCGGCCTCGTCAAGGGCGACGAGGCCAACATCCAGCAATACGTGACGGCCAGGGCGCTGGACGGCCTGTACCGCATCATCGGCGAGGAGGAGAAGAAGATCCGGCAGGACCCGGTGGGTACCGGCAGCGCCATCCTCAAGAAGGTGTTTGGCGGGCTGGGCTAGGGCTTGTAGTGCGCCTTGTGCCACTCGGCCAGTGACATGTCGGGATATTCGTCGAAGCGCGGGTCTTGCGGCAAGCCCTCCACCTCGACCCAATCCGCCTTGGAATCCACCATGCAATGCACGTGCTCGGGTGGCGTGGGCAACGGCGTGTCGATGGCGCTGGCATGCGGGTGGACGAGCTCGGGCCAGGTCGGGTCCCACAGCCACAGCGCGCTGCCGCACTTCATGCAGAAGTAACGCCGCCCGCTGCTCTTGTGCCGGCCCTTGCCTTCCTTGTTCGGCAGCTTGGCGCGGTAGATGCGCAGATGCCGCTTGCCCTTGACCTTCATCGTGTGCGTCTGAGCGCCGAGGTTGATCGCATAACCGCCGGCGCCGGCCGTCTTGCGACAGATGGAGCAGTAGCAGCGCATGAACGGGACGGGCGAGTCGGCCTCGACCGAGAACTTCACGCTGCCGCAATGGCATGAGCCTTCGAGGTGCATTTGCTGACCTTTCTGTGGGATGGCGTGCAGGAGGCCATGATGGCCGACAATCCCGGCCCTTGCCTGTTTGCTGCCGCTTCGACGGCTTTGCGATGAATTCCGATCTTCCTGATCCCGTCACCCCGTCCGAAGAACCGGCAGCCGCTGTGCCCGCACGTGTGTCCGTGCCCGAGGTTCAGCCTGAAGCCACGCCCCAAATCGAGAGCGCGACCGAGGCTTCCGCCGACGTCGCGCCGGCTGCTGCGGGCTCGCCCGCTGCGCCGGCCGTAGACGCCACGGCCGAGCTCAAGGCCCTGTTCCCGGCCCTGTTCACCGGCAAGCCCAAGCCCGTCAAGCTGCGCGTGCAGGCCGACATCCAGGAGCGCGCACCGGGCAAGTTCAGCAAGGCACAGCTCAGCGCCTTCTTGCGCCGCCACACCGGCAGCACTGGCTATCTGATCGCGCTGACCCAGGCCAAGAGCCGCTTCGACCTCGACGGCAACCCCGCCGGTGAGATCACGGAAGAGCATCTGAACGCCGCCAAGGAAGAGCTGACTCGCCGCCGCGGCCTGAAGCAGGAGCGCGAGCAGGTGGAGCAGGAGCGCCACCAGCTCGAGGCGCAGCAGCGCCGCAACCGAGCCCAGCTGCTGTGGGACTTCGAGCGCACGACGCTGACCGAGGCCAACTTCTGCGTGCTCAAGGGCGTGGTGGCTGAGGAGCTACCGGGCCTGCTGGAGATCGCTCGCAAGGAGCGCGCCGAGGCGCCGCCTGCCCCGCCGCGGGAGGTGCGCCGCGATGGGCCCCCGCCGCGCCGCGATGACCGACGCCCCGGTGGTGGCGGTCGCCCCGAGGGGCGCTCAGAAGGTCGCCGCGAAGGTGGCCGGCCGCCGCAGCGCCAGGGGCAGGGCAGGAAGCCCGATCAGCCGCGCCGCGATCAGGCGGCCAAGCCCCAGGTAGCAAAGGCGCAGCCGGCCCAGGAAGCTGAGCCGACCAAGGATCAGGCGCCCGAGTAATCGGGCCGCGTCATCAGGCCGAGTAGCGTTGCTCCAGGTAGGCGAGCAAGGTGCGGATCGTCTGCGCCTCGCCGCCCACTGGCCGTCCGGCGCGAGGCGCGTCGTTCCAGGCGAACAGGTCGACGTGCAGCCAGTCCTGCTGCGGTGGGAGGAAGTCTTCCAGGAACAGCGCGGCGTTGATGGCGCCAGCCAGCGGGCTCTTGCCGGTGTTGACGATGTCGCCGATCGTGCTCTCGATGCCGGCGTGATACGGCGCCCACAGCGGCATATGCCAGAGCGGGTCGTCCAGCTTCAGGCCCAGGTCGACGAGGTCGCGGGCCGTGTCCATGTGCTTGGCAAACAGCGCCGGCAGCTGCGCGCCCAGGGCCACGCGCGCGGCGCCGGTCAGCGTGGCCAGATCGATGACGAGGTCGGGCTTGCCTTCGGCGGCATAGGCCAGCGCATCGCAGAGGATGACGCGCCCTTCGGCGTCGGTGTTGCCGATCTCGATGTGCAGGCCCTTGCGGGTCTTGATGATGTCGCCGGGCCGGTAGGCGTTGCCCGAGATCGAGTTCTCGACCGCCGGGATCAGCAGTTGCAGGCGCACCGGCAGCTTCAAGGCCATGATGAGGGTGGCCAGGCCCAGCGCGTTGGCCGCGCCGCCCATGTCCTTCTTCATCTGGCGCATGCCCTCGCCCGGCTTGATGTTCAGGCCGCCGGTGTCGAAGCAGACGCCCTTGCCCACCAGGGCCAGCTTGGGGTGCTTGGGATTGCCCCAGTTCAGCTCGATCAGGCGAGGTGAGCGCGTGCTCGCGCGGCCGACGGCATGGATGCTGGGGAAGTTCTTCCTCAGCAGGGCATCGCCAACGGTTTCCGCATAGGTCGCGTCGTATTGTTTGGCCAGGGCCTTGGCGGCGGCGGCCAGCTCGGCCGGGCCCATGTGCTCGGCCGGCGTGTTGACGAGATCGCGCGTGGCCGAAATCGCCGCCGCCAGCGCCAGGCCGCGTTCGGCGTCAGCACCGCCCTTCAGCACCAATGTGGCCGGCGCGCGCTTGGCCGGCTTGTAGAGGTCGAAGCGGTAGCCGCCCAGCTCCCAGGACATGGCAGCGCCTTCCGACTGCAGGGCCAGGCCGGCGTCATCCAGCTTGTAGACACCTTCCGGCAGGGCCAGCGGCAGGTGGCTCAGCGCAAAGGGGTGGGCGCTGTGGGCCACGCCGGCAAAGACCTGGGCCAGGCGGCCATCGGCTCCGGGAATCAGGGCGTGGCTGTCCGCCGCACCGACAAAGCCGACCGTCGCCAACCAGGCGCGGGTGGCCGGTGGCAGGCCGGGGGCCAGGGCCTGGAACGCGGCGCGATCCACGACGGTGATGGGGGTGGCCTTGGCCGGGAGGGTCTTTTTAAGCTGGACGGTCATCGCGGAGTCCTGGATTCAAAAAGCGCATTGTCTGCATAGCCGGTGACCGCAGACCACAGGTGCAAAGAAGTGTGTATGGGCTGTCAACCACCCCCAACCAGCCGGCGTTGTGCCTCCCAATCGCGCCCCACTCGGCGTGAGACGGCCCTCCAAAGGCCAGACAGCCATGATGAAGATTCAGCCCCGCACCGAACACCCGCCGCGCCGCCTGCCTCTCCCCGAGGTGGCCTGGAGCGCCGAGGAATCCGTCGAAAAGGGCCGCAAGCACGAGGCCTTCGACACCGGTTTCTACAGCGGCGAACGCCGCGGCCTTGCTCGCGCCATGCGCCTGGACCGCAAGCGCTAAAACCCGCCACTCTCCTTTTTGCAGCCCGCCGCCCGGCACCGGACGGCGGGCTTTGTTTTGGGCTGAACGGGAAATCCTCCCGGATTTGCGGGCGTGACAGCGCCGAGAATGCGCCCCCATGAAAGCCGCCCGCCGCTCCATCGCCTTCTTCTCCGGCCTCCTGCTGTACTGCTTTGGCGCGGGCGCCGCCATGAAGTACGCCAACACCGGCCTGCCGCGCCAGGTCTATGCCCAGCTGGGTGGCCGCAACAGCCTGCAGGTCATGCTCGGCGAGGCCGTCGCCATTGCGCTGCTGCTCTTCATTGCCGCGCTGATCTGGGGCTATCTGACGCTTCGGCCGCAGCGCCGCCGCCACCGCCCCTATGTAGCGTGGATGATGTCCGGCGTCGGCGTGGCCTGGGCCGGCTGGCTGATCTTCGGCGCCTTCAGCTTCGCGCTGAAACCGCGCGCCTACTCGGCGCCCATGCAGAGCATGTTGCTGTCGTCCAGTGCGGCGCCGCTGTTCGGAGCCTTCAACATCTTCGGCGTCGTTGGCGGCGTCTGGCTGGCCGGCCGGCTGGCCAAGAGGCGCCAGGTGGGCCTGCCCAGCACGCGCTCACGCCGCCATCATGGCGAGGACGAGGCTGCCGCCGATGCCGGCGCCGACAGCACCGTGTCGACCATCGCGCCGCACTCGGTGTCGCCACCGGCGAACTGAGCCGCGGCGCATGCCCCGCGCGGTCTGCCCGCGCTGCGAGCGCCCGGCCTCTACCTGCCTGTGCGCCACACTGCCAGCGCCGCTGGCAGTGCGCACCGAACTGCTCATCCTGCAGCACCCCTCCGAGGCGGGCCACGCCAAGAACACCGCCGCCTTCCTGACGCTCGGGCTGAGCCCGGGCGCTCAGCTGCTGCGCGGCCAAGTCTTCGATCCGGCCCTGGCCGTTGCCGGCACCGCCTTGCTCTACCCGGGCGACGGCGATCCCGCCACGCCGGGGGATGTCGACCGCCTCATCCTGCTGGACGGCAACTGGCGCCAGAGCCGCCGCCTGCTGGCCGCCAATCCCTGGCTGGCTGCCTTGCCGCGCTTGAGCCTGCCGGAACGGCCCGGGCGCTATGCGATACGCCGCGCCCATCGGCCCGGCCAGCTGTCGACCGCGGAGGCCGGTTTGGACGCCCTGGCCCTGCTGGAAGGCGGCGCGGAACGCTTCGCGCCGCTGTGGGCCGCTTTCGACGCCTTCGTGCAAGCGGGCCTGTCGCGGCAGGGTGAAAGCGGTATGGCCTAGGATTTCGGGATGTTCTCGTTCCTGCGCCCCCTTCTTCCGGCTCTGCTGGCCGCCCCGTTGCTGGCCTTTGCCGCGCCGCCCGAGGCGGCCACTGAGCATGTGCAGGCTCGCCTCGTTTCCAGCCAGGCCACGGTCGCGCCGGGCCAGCGTTTCCAGGTGGCGCTGGAACAGAACATCAAGCCGCATTGGCATACCTACTGGCTCAACCCGGGCGACTCCGGCCAGGCGACGACGATCGACTGGAGTGGCACCCAGGCCGGGCCCATCCAGTGGCCCACGCCGGCCATCCAGGCCATCGGCCCCATCGTCAACTATGGCTACGAAGGCCGCGCGGCCCTGCTCGTTGAGTTGACGGTGCCGGCCGACGCCAAGCCCGGCAGCCGCTTCAAGCCGGCGGCCGAGGTGAAGTGGCTGGTCTGCAAGGATGTCTGCATTCCCGAGCAGGTGTCGCTGGGGCTGGATCTGCCGGTGGCGGCCCAGGCCAAGGCCGGTCCCGACGCCGCCCAGATCGAGGAATGGCGCGGCGCGATTCCCAAGCCGGCGTCGTTTGCGGTGCAACTCAAGCCCGCGCCCCAGGGCGTGCGCCTCAGCGGCCCGACGGCGGGCGTGACCAAGGCCTATTTCTTCGCCGACACCTGGGGCGCCGTCGCCCACAGCGCGCCGCAGGCCTTCAAGGCCGAGGGCGGCGGCTGGGCCCTGGACATCCCGGCAGGTGACGAACCCCTGGCCGCCGGCAAACCCCTGAGCGGCGTCGTGGTGCTGACGACGGCCGCTGGCGACCAGGCCTGGGCCATCACGGCGGCCATGCCCGAAGGCGCCGGCAAAGGCCCGGGCCCGGCCGACCTCAGTGCTCCGGCGGCCGAAGCCGCCGCGCCGGTTGCCGCGCCCGAAAGCGATCTCGGCCTGTTGCCGGCGCTCATGCTCGCCCTGGTCGGCGGACTGATCCTGAACCTGATGCCCTGCGTCTTCCCGGTGCTGTCGATCAAGGCCCTGGCCCTGGTGCGCGAGGGCAACCACAAAGCCGAGGGACTGGCCTACACGGCCGGTGTGCTCGTCAGCTTCGCGGCGCTGGCGGCGGTGTTGATCGCGCTGCGCGCCGGCGGCCAGCAGGTGGGCTGGGGCTTCCAGTTCCATTCACCGGTGTTCGTCCTCATCGTCAGCTATCTGCTCTTCCTGGTCGGGTTGAACCTGTCGGGCTTCTTCGAATTCGGCGGCAGCTTCACCGGCGTGGGTTCCAGCCTGGCGGCGCGCCAGGGCTTGGCGGGCAGCTTCTTCACCGGTGTGCTGGCGGCCGTCGTCGCCACGCCCTGCACGGCGCCCTTCATGGGCGCGGCCCTGGCCTTTGCGCTGTCCCAGCCGGCGGCGGTGTTGCTGGCTGTCTTCCTCGCGCTGGGCCTGGGCCTGGCGCTGCCCTTCCTGCTGCTGGCTTTCTGGCCCGCGGCGCAGCGCTGGTTGCCGCGGCCCGGCGCGTGGATGGACAAGTTCAAGCAGTTCCTCGCCTTCCCGATGTATGCGGCCGTCGTCTGGCTGCTGTGGGTGCTGGCCCAGCAGGCCGGGCCGGACGGCGTCGCGATGGCGCTGGGCGGCCTGGTGTTGATCGCCTTCGCGCTGTGGCTGCACCGCGCTGGGAGGGGCGTCGTCAGCGGCGTGGCGATGGTGGCCAGCTTCGTGCTCGCGCTCAGCGTCATTCACTGGATCAGGCCCGTACCCGCCGACGCTCATGCTGCCGCACCGGGATCTGCCATCGAGGTCTACAGCGCCGAGCGCCTGGCCGAACTGCGCGCTCAAAACAAGCCGGTCTTCGTCAACATGACGGCGGCCTGGTGCATCTCCTGCCTCGTCAACGAACGCGTCGCGCTGTCGCGCCCCGAGGTCAAGGACGCCTTCGCCAAGGCCGGCGTGGCCTATCTGAAGGGTGACTGGACGCGCGAGGACCCGAACATCACCGCCGTACTCAAGGCCCATGGTCGCTCGGGCGTGCCCCTCTACCTCTACTACGCACCGGGCGCCGCCGAGGCCCAGGTGCTGCCGCAAATCCTTACCCCCGGTCTCATCGTCGAGGCCATCTCTGTGCCCCCCGCCTCTTCCAGGAGTTCGACATGACCTTGCTTCGCCGCAGCCTGCTCGCCGCCCTGATCCTTCCCGCACTGGCTCACGCCACGGCCAATGTCGACGCGCCCGCGCCGACTTTCTCCGCCACGACGGCCGACGGCAAGACCGTCAATCTGGCCGACTACAAGGGCAAGACCGTCGTGCTGGAGTGGACCAACCACGACTGCCCGTATGTCAGGAAGCACTATGGCGCCGGCAATATGCAGACCCAGCAGAAAGCCGCCGCGGCCCAGGGCGTCGTCTGGCTGCAGGTGATCTCCTCCGCGCCCGGCCAACAGGGCTTCGTGGACGGTGCTACCGCGCAGAAGCTCAACGCCGACCGCGGCGCAGCGCCCACTGCGACCCTGCTCGACCCCAAGGGCGAGCTCGGCAAGCTCTACGGCGCGCAGACGACACCACACATGTACGTCATCAAGGCCGATGGCACCCTGGCCTACAAGGGCGGCATCGACAGCCTCGCCACGCCCGACAAGGCCGACATCGCCAAGGCCGAGCCCTACGTCACCGAGGCCCTGGCAGCGGTGGCTGCGGGCCGCAAGGTCGAGAAGGCGTCGACGCGACCCTATGGCTGCAGCGTCAAGTACGCCAGCTGATTTCGCCTAGAAGACCGACAGCCCCGTCTTCGCGACGAACAGTTCCAG
Organism: Pelomonas sp. Root1217; assembly: GCF_001425705.1. GTDB lineage: Bacteria > Pseudomonadota > Gammaproteobacteria > Burkholderiales > Burkholderiaceae_C > Pelomonas. The sequence continues at coordinate 665,362 of NZ_LMDC01000012.1, forward strand.
CGCCCGGCGGCCCAGCAGGGAGTTGCCGGTGCCGTCCAGCGCTGGCGACCAGACGCACAGCGTGAGCTGATCGGGCACCACGGCGACGATGCCGCCGCCGACGCCGCTCTTGCATGGCAGGCCGATGCGGAAGGCGAACTCGCCTGCGGCGTCATAGGTGCCGCAGGTCAGCATCAGCGCATTGACGCGGCGCGTTTGCGCCGTGTTGAGAACGGGCGTGCCGGCCAGCGGGTGGCGGCCATCCCGGCACAGGTAACCGGCGGCGCAGGCCACCTGTTCGCAGCTCATCGCGATGGCGCATTGGTTGAAGTAGACATCCAGCACCGTGGCGACGTCGTTGTCCAGCGTGCCAAAGCCCTTCATGAAATTGGCCAGCGCCGTGTTGCGGAACCCGGTGCCGGCCTCCGAGCGCGCCACCTCGGCGTCGATGCCCACGGCCTCGCCGCACAGCCGGCCGAGCAGCGCCAGCAGTTCGGTCTTGGCATCGCCCTGCGACACCAGGCGGTCTGCCACCGCGATGGCACCGGCATTGATGAAGGGGTTGCGCGGAATGCCGCGCTCCGTCTCCAGCTGCACCAGCGAATTGAACGGGCTGCCCGAGGGCTCGCGGCCGATGCGGTCCCACATGGCCTCGCCCAGCGCGCGGATCGCCAGCGTCAGCGAGAACATCTTGGACATGCTCTGAATGGAGAAGGGCACCGCGCTGTCCCCAGCCGCCGCCGTCTCGCCCGCACAGGTACGCAGCGCGATGCCGAACTGCAGCGGCGACACCCGCGCGAGTGCCGGGATGTAGCTGGCGACCTTGCCGCCGGCCGTGGCGAGTTGCGGGCGCAGTTCGGCGTTGATCTCGTCGAGGATGAGCTGGAAGTCCATGGCGGCCATTCTGGCCCGGGACAATGCTTCACCCATGCAAGCTCTGCTCGACGCCATCGCCACCTCGGCGGCCCTTCCCCAGGACGCCCAACGCCTCTTTCACGGCCGCGGCGGCCTCCATCCCGGCTGCGAGCACCTCACCTTGGACGTCTATCCGCCCGCGCTGCTGCTGACCAGCTTCGAGCCGCTGGCCGACGAGGCGCTGGCTGCCATCGGTGCGGCGATCACGGCGCGCTGGCCTGAGGCGCCCTGGGTCTTCCAATGCCGCCAGGAGGGTGGCCGCGTTCAGACGCGCCTGATGGCCGGCACCTTGCCCGATCCGCATGTCGTCACCGAGGCCGGAATACCCGGTATACGCTACCTCGTGCACCTGCTGCGCGGCCAGAACCACGGCCTCTTCCTCGACATGGCCGAAGGCCGGCGCTGGGTGCGCGAGCACGTGTCGCCCGGCGCCAGGGTGCTGAACCTGTTCGCCTACACCTGTGCCTTCTCGGTCGTGGCGCTGCAGGCCGGAGCGGCCGAGGTCGTCAACGTGGACATGAGCGACGGCGCGCTTGCGATCGGTCGCCGCAATCATGAACTCAACGGTGTGAAAGCCGGCGCCAAATTCCTGGCCCACGACATCTTCAACTCCTGGGGCAAGCTGACCCGCGGCGGGCCGTATGACCTCGTCATCTGCGACCCGCCGAGCTTCCAGAAGGGCAGCTTTGTCGCGACCAAGGACTACGCGCGGCTCGCGAAGCGGCTGCCTGCGCTGCTGGCGCCAGGGGGCCAAGCGCTGCTGTGCCTGAACACGCCCAAGCTGGGCCCGGACTTTCTGCACGGCGTGGTGGTCGAGCACGCGCCTGAACTGGCGTTCGTAGAGCGGGTCCCGAACCCGGTGGCATTTGCGGACGTCTCGGAGGACCGCGCGCTCAAGGTGCTGGCCTACCGGCTGCCCTGAGCCCGCCGCGCCTCAGGAAAGCCGCCCCAGCTCCGCCAGCAACTTCGCCCGCGCTGCCGGGTCGTTGACAGCCTCCGCCAGCCGATTGAAGAACACTGCCCGGCTGTCCGTGCCGGCGGCGGCGCGCTTGATCAGCACCTTGGCGATAGGGCCGACTTGTTTCGCCAGCAGAACCTGGGCCTTGTCCATGACGACCTCGTTCAGGGGCCCGCCGATGAAGGTGCCGCTGCCCGCCGAGCCCGCCGTTGCGCCCTTGGAGCCGCCGGACGACGGCGAGCCCGCCGTGCCGCCCGCCGTGCGGTGGTGATGGCCGCCGGTGACGAGGCTGGCCTGGCCGAGGAAGGCGTCGCGGGCACGCGGGTCGGTGACCTGCTCGGCCAGCTTGCTGTAGAGCTCGTTGATGTCCTGGCACTCGCGCGCGGCGCGGCGCACCAGCACGCTGGCCAGCGGACCGACGTGTTTCGCCAGCGTCAGCTCGGCCTGGGTCAGCTGGGCCTTGTCCCAGTGCGAGGGCGTCGGGGCGCTGGCCGTGCCCGCCGTGGAGCCGGGCAGCGACGTGCCTGACAGCGAGGGCGGTGCGACAGTGGGCGTGGCCAGCGGCTGCGCGGGGCGCGCGCGCGCTGGCGCCAGCATCACGGTCTTTTCCCAGCCGGTGTCGTCGATGTTCTGGCCGATGCCGTCGGTCAGGGCCTGCTTGAATTCCTCGGCGGTGGCATAACGGTCTTCGGGGCGCTTGGCCAACGCGCGGGCAATGATGGCGTCGAACCAGCCCGGGCGCTCGACACCCTCGATGGTCGACGGCGGCTGCGGCATGTCGTTGACGACCTTGTACATCAGCGCCTCGGTCGTGCCGGCGAAGGGCGCGCGGCCAGTGAGGAGCTGGTAGAGCACGACGCCGGCGCCGTAGATGTCCACACGCCGGTCCATGGGCTTGCCCAGGAACTGCTCGGGCGCCATGTGGCTGGGCGTGCCCACCATGTAGTGGGTCTGCGTGAGGCTGGTGCTCTCGATGCGGGCGATGCCGAAGTCGGCCACCTTGAGCCGCCCCCCGGCCGTCGTCATGATGATGTTGGCGGGCTTGATGTCGCGGTGCCAGACGCCCTTCTCGTGCGCGTGGTGCAGGGCATCGAGCAGCTGGCTCATGATGCCGGGGATGTCGGTGTCGGTGAAGCGGACCTTGGCGCCGAGGTAGCTGGCGAGCGAGCGGCCCTCGACAAACTCCATCGCGATATAGGCCACGTTCTCTGCGCGGCCGAAGTCATAGACGGCGACGATGCCCGGATGGTGCAGCCGGCCGGCCGCCTGGGCCTCGTTGCGAAAACGCGAGGCCGGCGCGCCCGGGCTGTCGTCGTCGGCGTCGAGCTGGGTGCGGATGGTCTTCAGCGCAACCGTGCGCTGGATGTCGGGGTCGAAGCCCTTGTAGACGACACCCATCGCGCCTTCACCGAGGATCTCGGTGATGCGGTATTTGCCCAGCTGGGTCGGGTGCTTCTTGTCGCTCATGCGCTGAAATGACTCATGTGTCCAGCAGCTTCATGGCCTGCACGACGCTGGCCCGCATGCGGGAGAAGGAATGGGACAGCGTGGCGATCTCGTCCTTGCTGGTGGCCTGGAACTCGGGCGCGTCCAGGTCGCCCTGACTGACGCGGTCGGCCAGCGCCGACAGGCGCGTGACGGGGCGCACGACCAGCATCCAGACCATCAGGTTCAGCACGACGCCGACGGCGACGAAGACGCCGATCAGCGACGTGATGAAGACCTTGAAGGTCTGGTCGGCGCGCTGCAGCGGTACGCCCAGCGGGACTGAAACGACCTGCGCGCCGATGACCTCGTTGAGATTCCAGCCGAAGCCGTTGGCCGGGCCGTACTTGGCGACCATGGTGGCCGGCGCGGCCTCGACGCTGCTGTGGCAGGCCAGGCAGGCCGGGTCGGTGATGCGCAGCGGGCGGGCGATGTACAGCGACGGGCCGGCGGGCGTGTCGCGCGTGCCGACGGTTTCCTTCAGATCGGCCGAGGAGCGGAACTGGCCGACGATGTCGACCTCCCAGCTCGTTGCACGGTCGCGCGGGTTGGTCGGGTTCAGCGTCGCTTCCTTGTAGGCGAACTCGGGGTGTTTGGCCAGCAGCGTCCCCAGCACCTCGGTGGCGGAAAAGCTGGGCACCGTCTCCGGCAAGAACTTGTCGGTCATCTGCGAGACCAGCAGCGGCTTGATCTTCGTGTTGGTGTAGCTGCGCACCGCCAGCGCCTTCTCCATGAGCATCTGCGCGGTGGCGATGGTTTCCTGCTTGGCGTTGTCCTGCAGCAGATTGCGTGCGATGTAGCCGCTCAGGGCGATGCCCAGGCTCATCACGAGCAGATAGACCAGATTGAATTTGGCGAGCAGTTTCATGGTGTTTTTCCCGGAGGCCGGCAATGGTAGTGCGCTGATGTGGTTGAGTGGCTTCGTGCTTGCTCGTGGTTCCCGGTGCAAATCCACAGAAGAAAGGGCGCCCGACCGAAATCGGGCCTGTCCGATGCAGCCCCTGGTCGCGCGGTTGGGCTTGGACGCTGTGCTCGGCAGCGCCGGCCGCCGCTGCCGCGTCCGCTTCCCCACGCTGCAGGCGGCGCTGGCCGAATTGGCGGCGCGGCATGATGCTGGCCATGAACTCGCCCATTGACCGCTGCAACGACGGCAGTGCGAACCCGCCGCGGCTGCGCCGCGACATCAACCTCGGCACCCTGGCCGAGTTGCCCCGCGCCTCGACCGGCTGGTGTGCGACGCACGCCGAGCAGCTCGCCCTCTTGAAGGCCGACGGCCACGAAGCCGTGCAGATCTGGCAGCCCACGCGCGAGGCCGCCGGGGCCGCGCGCGACGCCGGCCTGGCCGTCACCGGCATCTGCCGCGCACTGGTCCCAGCCGAGGTGGACGCCATCGTGCGTGAGCAGCGCGACCTCGGTTGCGAGATCACGACGCTGCACGTGGGCAACTCCTTCGAGACCGACGCCGAGATGGATGCCCTTGCCGCGGCCGTGCTGGAAGCCTCGGCGCGGCACGGCCACCCGCTCTATGTCGAGACCCACCGCGGCACGATGACCCAGGACCTGCGCCGCACGCTGGATCTCGTCGAACGCTGGCCGGCGCTGCGCTTCAACGCCGATCTGTCGCACTGGTACACCGGCCACGAGCTGACCTATGGCGGCGAGTTCCACGACCGTGCGCAGCGGCTCGCGCCGGTGTTCGAGCGCGTGCGCTTCCTGCATGCCCGCGTCGGCAACCCAGGATGCATCCAGACGGGGCTCGACGACCCCGGCGACTACCTCAGCCACTTCCGCTGGATGTGGCAGCGCTGCTTCGAGGGCTTTGTGCGCGGCGCCGGGCCGGGTGACTACCTGAGCTTCAACGCCGAGCTGCTGCCGCAGAAGATGGGCGCCGACTTCTGGCTGCACTACGCCCAGCCGCGTACCGACCTGGCGGGCGACCGTTTCAACGGTGAGCCCAGCGATCGCTACGCGGATGCCGGGCGGCTGTGGCAGATCGCCGGCGAATGCTTCGAGGCGGCAACACGCGCGGTGGTGGGCGCGCCGCGCTGACATTCACTTCGCGGCGCGTTGCTGGCATGTGAATGGCCCCGGCGTGACAGCCCTGCGTCAGCACATCGGCCGCTGTCGCGCCATACTGCGGCCACCATGCGCATCCTGCTCGTCGAAGACGACGAACAACTCGTCGAAACCACCGCCCGCGCGTTGCGCTCCCAGGGCTGGGTCGTGGACTGCACCGCCCGCGGCGAGCCCGTGCCGCGCTCGCTGAAGGAGGACGCCTACGACCTCCTCATCCTGGACATCGGCCTGGCCGGCATCGACGGCTTCGAGACGCTGCGCCGCGTGCGCGCCGAGAGCATCGCCGTGCCGGTGCTGATCCTGACCGCCCGCGACGCCGTCGAGGACCGTGTGCGTGGCCTGGAAGGCGGCGCTGACGACTATCTCGTCAAGCCCTTTGCACTGACCGAACTGGTCGCCCGCGCTCGCGCCCTGGTGCGGCGCAGCCAAGCGCGCACCAGTAACCAGCTGCAGCTGGCGCGCCTGCGCATCGACCAGGAAGCCCGCCGCGCCTACATCGACGACGAGCCATTGGCCCTGTCCGCCCGCGAATGGGACGTGCTCGGCTTCCTGATGGCGCGGTCGGGCAAGGTCGTGCCCAAGGAACACATCGCGCTGGCCAGCAATGCCTGGGACCAGGGCGTCAGCGACAACGCCATCGAGGTCTGCCTGTCGCGCCTGCGCGCCAAGATCGAGCCCGGTGGTGTGCAGCTTCGCACTGTGCGCGGTCTGGGCTATCTGCTAGAGGAAATTGGCTGAGGGTTCGCGCTCCAGCCTGCAGCGGCGGCTGTTCGGCTGGCTGATGCTGCCGCTGGTGCTGGCCTTGCCCGTGCTTGGCACGGCGCTGTACGAGCAGGTCAGGCACAGCGCGCAGAGCTGGCTCGACGAGGGCCTGGAGGACACCGCGCTGACGCTGGCAGGCCAGATCGACGTGCGCAGCGGCGAGCCCCGCATCGATGTCAGCGCGACCATGGACCGCGCCTTGCGCTTCGACCGCCAGGACGATGTTTTCTACCTGGTGCTGGCGCCGCGTGGCGAGGTACTCCAGGGCGACGCCGGCCTTGCGGAACTGCAGCCTCGCCCGGCCCCGCAGGCGGCGGGCCACAGCCATTACGGCGACGTCAGGCTGCGCGGCCGCGAGCTGCGCCTGGTGCAGCTCGGCCATGACTGCGGCACCGGTGTCTGCCAGATCCTCGTTGCCGAGACCTTGCACAAGCGCGACGCGCTGCAGAGCGAGATCGGCAGCTCGGTCGCGTTGAACGGCGCGGCGCTGGCTTTGCTGCTGGCCCTGGCCGGCTGGTGGGCCATCCGCCAGGGCCTGGCGCCGCTGACCGGCCTGAGCGCCGAGCTGGAGCACCGCGACCTGCACCGCCTGACACCGCTGGCGGCCCGCCTGCCGCGCGAGCTGGTGCCGCTGCAGGCCGCTTTCAACCGCCTGTTCGAGCGCCTGGCCCGTGCGGCCGGCGCGCAGCGCGAATTCCTGGCCGACGCGGCCCACCAGTTGCGCACGCCGCTGACCTCCCTGCAGACCGAGATCGAGCTGGCCATGCTGGAGCCGCACGACCAGCGCGTGGACCCGCTGTTGGAGCGGCTGCGCCAGCGCGTCGTGCGCAGCGCCCGCCTGGCCCAGCAGCTGTTGTCGCTGGCCCGCGCCGAGGACCGCAGCGTCGACGTGGGCCAGCGCATCGACCTGCGAGACATTGCCACCGAAAGCGGCCAGGACTGGGCCCATCGCACGCTGCCTGCGGGTGTGGACCTCGGCTTCGAGTTGGCCGAGGCGCCGGCACTGGGCCATGCCTTCCTGCTGCGCGAGCTGATCGAGAACCTCATCCACAACGCCGTCAGCTATGCCGGCGCGAGCGCCCGCATCACCGTGCGTTGCGGCAGTGATGCAGCCGGATCCTGGCTCGAGGTCGAAGACAACGGGCCCGGTATCGCGCCGGCCGATCGCCCGGCCGCCATGCAGCGCTTTCGCCGCGGTGACGCCGCCACGGGCACGGGCAGTGGCCTGGGCCTGGCCATCGCGGCCGACATTGCGGCCCGGCATGGTGGCCGGCTGGAGCTGCTGGACGCCCACGCCGGCCCGGGCCTGCGCGCCCGGCTCAGCCTGCCGCCGCTGCCTGCGGACCCAGCCCCAGCTGCTTGAAGAGGTTCATCGCGACGACGACGCGCCGCCCCGGCGTGGCCGGCACCTCGTGCATGGTGATGCCCGGGAACATGATCAGCGTCCCGGGCCGCGGCTGGTAGGCGCTGGTCTTGGAGAACACCAGCGGCGCGCAGCCGGCTTCAGCTTCCAGGTAGACGACGCAGCTCAGGTCGGCCGGCCAGTGGTTGTGCGGGGCCGTGTAGTCGGCTTGTTCGTAAATGGCGCCCCAGCAGTGGGTGACGAGCAGGTCCAGCCCGAGCGAGTCGAGCTCGCCCGACCAGGCTTTGGGCGCGGCCGCCTTGGCGATCTCGACGACGCTGGCGCACAGCGGCAGCAGCTTGGCATTGAGCATGTGGCTTTTCCACGGGCTCATGTACACCGACTTCACGTTGGACTCGGGCGACTGCGGGTGGCTGACGCGCAACTCCTCGATGGCCTCGCGCGCCAGCTGCAGCCGGTCCGCGATCGGGCCCAGCTCGGCAATGATGACCGGCAGTTCGGTCTGGACACTGGCGCCGACGATGCGTACGGATTCGGGAGTGCTCATGCCGACATTCTGGCCATCGGCGCTGGCGGGCCAAGGCCGGAAAAGCGCCCGGTTCAGCCCAGCGCTTCGTACAGCGCCTGCATCTCCTGCGTCAGCTTGTGGCGCGCATCGAGATGGATCATGGGCCGGCTCAGCTCGTGCGATTCCTTCACCTTGACGCTACTCGACAGGTAAGGCTCCAGCACCGGCAGCCCTTCGTCCAGCAACTCCTGCACGACGCGCTGCGGCAGCGAGGCGCGGGCCTGGAACTGGTTGACGACGATGCCCTCGACGGACAGATCGGGCGCATGGTCGGCGCGGATCTCGTCGACGGCCTCCAGCAGGCCGTACAGTGCCCGGCGGGAGAAGTCGTCGCAGTCGAAGGGGATCAGGCAGCCCTGGGACGCGATCAGCGCCGAGCGCGTGTAGAAATTGAGTGCTGGCGGCGTGTCGATCCAGATCTCGTCGTATTCGTCCGCCAGCGGCAGCAGCGCGTCGCGCAGCTTGTAGATCTTGTAGCGGCTCTCCAGCTTGCCGTGCAGCTCATCGAGCTCGGCACTGGCCGGCATCAGGTGCAGGTTCTCCCAGGGCGTCTCGGTGACAAAGTCGGTCGCGGCCGGCGGGCGCACGCTGAACTTCAGCGTCGAGTCGAAGAAGGCGGCCGAGCCCGGCGCGCCTTCGTCCAGCGCGTCACCCATCAGGTAGCGGCTGGTGTTGCCCTGGCGGTCCAGGTCGATGACCAGCACGCGCTGGCCCGCTGCCGCGGCAATCGCCGCCAGGTTGCTGGTGATCGTGGACTTGCCCACGCCACCCTTCTGGTTGAACACCACACGCCGCATCGCCGCCTCCGTTGCTGGATGCGGCAATTGTGCACTGCACAAAAATCAGTGGGCGGGCGTGGTTTCGGCGAGCGGGTGGGCGATGCCGCCATCGCCATAGGTGCGCACCACCTCGGCGATGACCACCTGGTAGCCCCGCAGCCATTTGGCCTGGGCCTGCTTGGCCTCGCGGTGCGCCGGATGACTCATCAGCTGCTGCAGGGCCTCCATCGAGTCCCAGTAGTAGACGTTGGAAATCAGCCCGTTCGCCGCGTTCTCCCAGGTCTCCTCGCCGAGGTAGCCCGGGATGGCGCGGGCGATGGCGGCGATGCGGTCGTCCAGCGCGAAGAAATCGGCGTCGTAGTCGCCCTTGGCGAAGGTGAAGGTGGAGGTGTACATCAGCCGATTGTCGCGAGTGCCCGCTCGACGAAGCGGCGCGGCACTGTCGTCTTGGGCACGCGCACCGGAAACCAGCTGCGGATGTCGCTGTCCACGCCGATGCCGTGCATGAAGTTGTAGAGGCCCTTCTTCAGCCCCTGGCCCAGGCCGTCGTGATCGGTGGGCGTGGGGTCGATGAAGGCGACGTCGTTCTTCGCAAAGCGGCCATCGGCGGGCAGGGGCTGTAGCGTGACGCCGTATTCCGCCGGGTTCAGTCCGACGGGCGAATGCACCGTGCAAGCGAAGCGGTGGAAGAAGCCGCTGTGGATGCAGCCGTTCTCGAACAGCTGGCGCACGTATTCCAGCGCGTCCACGGTGTCCTGCGTCGTCTGCGTCGGGAAGCCATACATCAGGTAGGCATGCACCAGCACGCCGGCATCGGCAAAGGCCTTGGTCACGCGCGCCACCTGCTCGATGGAGACGCCCTTCTTCATCAGCTTCAGCAGCCGGTCCGATGCCACCTCCAGCCCGCCGGAGATGGCGATGCAGCCGCTGTCGGCCAGCAGCTGGCAGAGCTCGGGCGTGAAGGTTTTCTCGAAGCGGATATTGCCCCACCAGCTGATGGCCACGCCGCGGCGGATCAGCTCCTCGGCCAGCGCCTTGAGCGCCTTGGGCGGCGCGGCTTCGTCGACGAAGTGGAAGCCTGTCTGGCCCGTCTCCTTGACGATGGCCTCGATGCGGTCCACCAGCACCTCGGCCGAGGCCGCCTCGTAGCGCGAGATGTAGTCCAGCGACACATCGCAGAAGCTGCACTTCTTCCAGTAGCAGCCGTGGGCCACGGTCAGCTTGTTCCAGCGGCCGTCGCTCCAGAGCCGGTTCATCGGGTTGAGCATGTCCAGCAGCGACAGATAGCGGTCCAGCGGCAGGCCGTCCCAGGTCGGTGTGCCGACGTCGTCGAAGGGAATGTCGGGTTCGACGAAGTTGGTGTACTTGACCGCATCGCTGTCGCGCCAGAAGGTACGCACCAGGCGGGTCTTGGAGCGCTTGCCGGCGATGTGCTCCAGCAGCGCCAGCAGCGGCCGCTCACCGGCGTCCAGCGTCACGTAGTCGACAAAGTCGAAGACGCGCGGCTCGGCCAGCTCGCGCAGTTCGGTGTTCACATAGCCGCCGCCCAGCACGCAAACGACCTCTGGCCGTGCGGCCTTGATCGTCTGAGCGATGCGCAGGGCCGCATAGACCGAGCCGGGGAAGGGCACGGACAGCAGCACGACCTCGGGTTGGTGCTGTTCCAGCGCGGCCAGCGTCAACGTGTGCAGCGTGCGGTCGACGAAATTGGGCGGAGCGGCCAGGGCGGTGGCCAGCGGATCGAAGTGAGCCTGCGCCGCGGCGAGGGATTCGGCGTAACGGACAAACTCAAAGCGTTCATCCACCGCGTCGCGCAGTACGTCGGCGAGGTCGTTCAGGAAGAGGGTTGCGAGGTGGCGCGCGCGGTCCTGCAAGCCGAGGGCGCCAAACGCCCAGGCGAGCGGGTCGCCGCCGTCCTCGTCTACATAGGCGTCCAGCGAAGCGAAGCGTGCGCCTTCGGGAAGGAAGGCGCGGGTATTGATGCGATGGGCCAGCGTCGGGTCGCGGCCCTGCAAGAAGCCGAGGACGCGTGGCGTGGCGGCGGCTATTGCCGGGAACTCGGCGGCAAACCAGGCCGTCTGCGGCGTGCGCTCGCCTTCGGGCAGGGCCAGCACGGCTTCATGCAGCTGGGCCAGGCCGGCGGGCGTGAACAGCTCCAGCACCAGGGCCAGCGCCAGGTCGACCTGCTGCGCATCGATGCCGCGCGAGCGCAGGAAGCCCGTCAGGTAGGCGGTGGATGGGTAGGGCGTGTTCAGCTGCGTCATCGGCGGGATGACGGAGAGGACGCGGGGAGACTGGCGAAGCATGGACGGGATTGTCGCGGTGCGGCGTGGTGCGACATGCCTAGCAAATGCCTCACAACCTAACTGACCGGTTTCACGCGTCGCTGTGAGGCTGGATCATGGATGTGTAACGGTGGCCGAACGGACCCGGAAGCGCCACTTGTTCACAGCGTTACGACGCGATTTCAGATACATTTTTTTCACTGATGACAAAGGCACACCCGAGCGAAAGCCGGGGTCGCAAAGCTTCCGGTCTAAGGCCCGCCTGGCGGGTTACGACAGCGGGGTTGCCAAGGACAAGCCGCCGGCAGATCGCCGTCGACATGGCAGCTCTCCCGTCGCCGGATGCGGCGCGACGCCCGACCGGGCGTTTGCGTAGTAGTCAGCGCAACAACGAAAGCTGTCCATGAAGTCCACCACGCTCCCTCTTCGATTCGTAGTCCTGATCGAGTGGCGCCTGCATGCGGCGCTTGCGCTGCTGCTGACGCTGGCTGCATTGCTGTGGCCTGCACTGGCGAGGGCCGCACCGCGCGAGAAGGTCGCCGCCGATCTGCGCCAGGCTGTCGATTCGGCCGCTGCGCCTCGCCAGCGCTGGCAACAGGAACTGGCCGGTCGCCGCTATGTGCACACCCTGGTCGTCAGCGACGGGCGGGATGCCGAGTTGGCCGAGCTCCGCCGCGCAGTCGTGGCGGCGGGAGGCACCGTCCACTGGCGCTACCAGTCGGTGCCGGCGCTTTTCGTGACCTTGCCCGTCGACAAGGTCGACGCGCTCGCCGCGCGGCCGGACGTGCAGAGCATCTCGCCGAACCGGCGCGCGGCCCGCACGTTCAGCCTGACCGAGGCCTCCACCGGCGCAGCCGACGTGCGTGCCGCCACGATCGGCGCGGCGCGGGGCCTGGACGGCTCGGGCGTCGCCATCGCCGTGCTGGATTCGGGCATCGCTGGGAACCACACCGCGTTCACCGATGGCCAGCGTTCGCGGGTCGCACGCGCCGTCGATTTTGAGAAGGTGACGCAAGGCGGCGCGGGCCGCGCCTGGCAGCCCGGCGTCGACCGATCCGACGCGGCGCTCGACGAACGCCAGCAAGCGGCGGGCGGGGCGGATCCGTATGGCCACGGCACGCATGTCGCGGGCGTCGCCGCAGGCCGCTCGACGTCGCGTCTGCCCGAGTCGAGCGGCATCGCCACCCAGGCCTCGCTGGTCGACGTCAAGGTGCTTGACAGCCGCGGCGAAGGCGAGCTGAGCGATGTGCTGGCCGGGATCGACTGGGTCATCGCGCATGCGAAGCAGCAAAACATCCGCGTGCTCAACGTGAGCCTCGCCGCCGATTCGACCGAGTCGTATCGGACCGACCCGCTGTGCGGCGCTCTGCGCGGCGCGAGTGCAGCCGGCCTCGTGGTGGTCGTGGCCGCTGGCAACTACGGCACGGACGCCTCCGGTCAGGAGCGCTACGGCACGATCAGCTCGCCGGGCAACGAGCCCTCGGTCATCACCGTGGGGTCGGCCAACACGCAGGCGACCGCCTCGCGCAGCGACGACGCGGTCAACCATTTCAGTTCCCGCGGGCCCACCCGCGGCGGCCTGTTCCTGCCCGACGGGCGCCGCGTCGCCGACAACCTGCTCAAGCCGGACCTGGTGGCCCCGGGCAACCGCATCGTCGGCCCGATGGCGGCCGGCAGCACGCTCGCCACGGACTTCCCCTCGCTGTCGGCGCCCTACGGCGGCACGGCGCAGCCGCGGGGCCGCGAGCTGATGGACCTGAGCGGCACTTCGGTCGCCGCGCCGGTGGTGTCCGGTGCCGTGGCCCTGATGTTGCAGGCCAACCCCGGCCTGACGCCCCCGTTGGTGAAGGCGATCCTGCAGTACACCGCGCAGGCCCTGCCAGGCGCCAACCTGCTGCAACAGGGCGCCGGCCTGTTGAACGTCGACGGCGCGGTGCGGCTGGCCGGTGCGCTGCGCAGCGATCTCGCCACGGTCATCGCCAGCGGCCGCATCGCGGCGGGTGCGCCGCTGCTGGCGCCCGGCCAGGTGATGCCCGTGCCGGTGTCGATCATCGGCGGTCAGTCGGTGCCCTGGAGTCGCATCATCTTCGCCGGCGGGCGCCATCTCTACTCCGGCAGCGCGCTTTTCACCCGCTACCAGCCGGCGTACGACCCGGGCCTGTTCTGGGTGGGCGGCAGCGCGACGCGCGTTACTGTCCAGATCCGCCCCGGCGCGGCGCTGTCGATGATCACGGCGTCTCCCGTGCCGTCGGGGCAGCGCTTCCTGACCGACGGCGTCATCGCGCTGAATACGCTGGCCGGCCGCAGTTCGCTGCTGGGTCGCACGGGCGTCTTCGTCCCCACCGCGACGCTTTCCGGTTGGCTGGCGTCGGGCAGCGGCGTGGTGCTCAGCGAAGGCGTTGTCCTCAGTGAGGGGGTGGTCCTCAGCGAAGGGGTCGTTCTCAGCGAAGGGGTGGTGCTGAGCGAAGGCGTGGTGCTCAGCGAGGGTGTCGTGCTCAGCGAGGGCGTGGTGCTCAGCGAGGGTGTCGTGCTCAGCGAAGTGGCCCGCACGGGCGAACGATGATGGCGGCTGCCGCCGCCGAGGCCGGCGTGAGCTGGCCTCGGCGTGTCCATCAGGCACTGATGCCGGACTACAACCGCAAGGCGGCGGTGTATTGGTGGGCGGTGGTCTGTATCGGCGCGGTGGTGCTCGCGCACTCGTTGCGCCACGTCGTGAGCCTTTCGCCGGATGCCTGGTTGCGCGTGGTGGGCGGTACGCTGCTGGCGATGCTGGCCGGGCTGGTGCCGGTGCGGATTCCGCGTTCAACGAACTCGTTCACTGCCGGCGAGATCTTCATCTTCCTGTTGCTGCTGCTGAACGGGCCGGAGGCCGCGGCCGTGGCGTCGGCGGCGGAAGCACTGGTCGGTGCCTGGCGCACCTCCAAGCGCTGGACCAGCCGCATCGCCAGCCCCGCGATGGCGGCCATTGCCATGTTCAGCGCCGGTACGGTGCTGCACGTTGCGCTGGGTGAACTGCGCAACCATCAACTGGAGAGCGACAGCCTGATCCTGCTGGGCGCCATTCTGTTTGCGCTCGGCTACTTCGTGCTGAACACCGTGATGGCCACGGCGGTGCCGCGGCTCAAGCGCAACGAGCCGCTGTCGGTCCGGGCCTTCGTCGACGCATTCGGCTGGCTTGGCATCGCCTATGCGGGCAACGCCTCGGTGGCGACATTGCTGTTCCTCAGCTTTCGGCAGTCGGGCATCGTCGTCGTCGTCGCGGCCACGCCGATCATCGTGATCCTGCTGACGACCGGCCACTTCTTCTTCCGCCGCGAGGAAGCGGCCGAAGCGGTGCGCAAGGCGCGTGAGCAGCAATTGGCGCAGAAGCAGGCGCTGGAGAACGCGCGCCAGTCGGGCATGGCCGAGATCGCCACCAACGTGCTGCACAACGTGGGCAATGTGCTCAACAGCGTCAACGTGTCAGCCGAGCTGATCAGCGGCAAGGTTCGCAGTTCGGAGGCGGCGGGGCTGGCCCGCGCGGTGGCGCTGCTGGACGCGCATGCGCACGACCTGGGCGACTACCTCACCCGCGACGCGCGCGGGAAGTTGCTGCCAAGCTACCTAAAGCAACTTTCGGTGGCGGTGGCCGAGGAGCGCCAGCAGATCCTTGACGAGCTGGCGGCGCTGACGCGCAGCGTGCGCCACATCAAGGAAATCGTGGCGACGCAGCAGTCCTACGCCGGCGCGTCCAGCATGGTCGAATCGACGCGCATCACCGACTTGATCGAGGATGCGCTGCGCATCGATACCGGTGGCATCGGTCCGCTGCGCGTGGAGCGCGAATTCGAGGATGTGCCGGCATTGATGCTGGACAAGCACCGGACGCTGCTGATCCTGGTGAACCTGATCGGCAACGCGCGCCATGCGGTGCTGCAGGCGTCGCCCGGCGTCGGGCAATGCATCGTGGTGCGGGTGCGGGCGGTTGAAGGCGATCGCCTCCAGGTGGCCGTTGCCGACAACGGTTGCGGCATCGCGCCGGAGAATCTCACGCGCATCTTTGCGCACGGGTTCACGACCAAGCAGGACGGCCACGGGTTTGGCTTGCACAGCTGCGTGTTGGCAGCGCAGGAGATGGGCGGTACGCTGATTGCCCACAGCGACGGTCCCGGAACCGGGGCCACCTTCACGCTTGAGCTACCTCTGACCGCTGCCACGGACACCCAGGCATGAACTCCTTCGAGAACCGTCGCGTCCTGCTGGTCGACGACATGCCGACGATCCATGAGGATTTCCGCAAGATCCTCGCGCCGGAGATCGGCGCCGCTTCGGCGCTGGAAGCCGCCAAGGCGGCGTTGTTCGGCGACGAGATCACCGCAGCCGCCCAGCCGTTCGAACTCGACTCGGCCTACCAGGGCCAGGAAGGCCTGGCCCGCGTGGTCGAGGCGCTGGCGCAGGGCCGGCCCTATGCGGTGGCCTTCGTCGACATGCGCATGCCGCCCGGCTGGGATGGCGTGGAGACGGTCGAGCGCCTTTGGCGGGCCGACCCGAGACTGCAGGTGGTCTTCTGCACCGCCTACTCCGATGCCTCATGGGAGGAGGTGCTGCAGCGCCTGGACACCCGCGACCGCCTGCTCATCCTGAAAAAGCCCTTCGACAACATCGAGGTGAGCCAGCTGGCCAACGCGCTGGCTGCGAAATGGCAGGCCACGCAGCAGGCTGCCGCGCAGATCGATCAGCTGGAAGCCGCGGTGGCCGCTCGCACCACCCAGTTGACGCAGGCGAACACGGCGCTGCAGGCGGAAATCACCGAGCGCAAGCAACTCGAGACCCAGCTGGTGCAATCACAGAGCCTGGCGTCCATCGGGCAGCTCGCCGCCGGCGTGGCGCACGAAATCAACAACCCGATCGGCTACGTCTTTGCGAACCACGGCACGCTGGATACCTACCAGGAGCAGTTGTTCGGGCTGCTCGGCGCCTACCGCGCGGCCGAGGGCCAGCTGCCCGCGAGCCTGGCCGCATCGCTTGCTGCACAGAGGGAACAGGTGGGCCTGGACTACCTGCACGACGACATGCCGGCGCTGATCCAGGAGTCGCGCGAGGGCCTGATGCGGGTTCGCCAGATCGTGCAGGACTTGAAGGATTTCTCACGCGTCGACGCCGGGCAGGAATGGCAGCGCGTCGACCTTCACGCGGGCATCGAATCCACGCTCAACCTGGTCGCTGGCGAAGTGCAGCACAAGGCCGACCTGGTGCGGGAGTTCGACCGCTTGCCGGAAGTCGACTGCATGCCGTCGCAGATCAACCAGGTGGTCTTGAACCTGGTCGTCAACGCAGCCCATGCGATCGACAACGGGGTTCGCGGCACGATCACGCTTCGAACCGGTTGCGAAGGCGACGCGCATGTGTGGCTGGAAGTGGCCGACACCGGCTGCGGCATGCCGCAGGAAGTGCTCGGTCGCATCTTCGAGCCCTTCTACACCACCAAGCCGATCGGCCAGGGCAGAGGGCTTGGGCTGTCCTTGTCCTACGGCATCGTGCAAAAGCACGCCGGGCGCATCGACGTGCACAGCCAGGTCGGCAGCGGCACGACCTTCCGTGTCACGCTGCCGATGCGGCGCGCCGAGGCGACGCCGGGCTGAGTGCGGTGACAGGGCCCAGGCCGGTGCACCGAACGGCTACTGCGCCAACCACCCCGCCAACTTTTCCGCAATCATCAACGTCGGCGAATTCGTGTTGCCGCTCGTGATTGTCGGCATCACGCTCGCGTCGGCGATGCGCAAACCGCTCACGCCGCGCACGCGCAGCCGCGAGTCGACCACCGCGCCGGGGTCGTCCTTGCGGCCCATGCGGCAGGTGCCCACGGGGTGGAAGATGGTCGTCGCGATGTCGCCGGCCAGGCGCGCCAGTTCCTCGTCGGTCTGGTATTGCGGCCCGGGCTTGTATTCCTCGGGCTTGAAGCCGGCCAGCGCTGGTTGGGACACGATGCGGCGCGTCAGCTTCAGGCTCTCGGCAGCGACATGCCGGTCCGCGTCGGTGGAAAGGTAGTTGGGCCGGATGGCCGGCGCCACGGTCGCGTCGGGCGAAGTGGCGAGCACGGTGCCGCGGCTGGTCGGGTTGAGGTTGCAGACGCTGGCCGTGAAGGCGTTGAAGCCATGCAAGGGCTCACCGAAAGCGTCCAGCGACAGCGGCTGCACGTGGTATTCCAGGTCGGGCCAGACCTTGTCGGGGTGGCTGCGCGTGAAGGCGCCGAGCTGGCTGGGCGCCATGCTCATCGGGCCGCTGCGGCGCAGCGCATATTCCAGGCCAATCATGGCCTTGCCCAGCAGCGAGGCCGAGCGCGTGTTCAGCGTCTTCGCGCCGTCGACCTTGTAGACAGCGCGGATCTGCAGGTGGTCCTGCAGGTTGGCGCCGACGCCGGTCAGGTGCTGCTCAACGGTGATGCCCAGGCTCTGCAGCAGATCTGCCGGGCCGAGGCCGCTGAGCTGCAGGATCTGCGGCGAGCCGATGGCGCCGGCCGCGAGGATGACCTCGCCACCGACGTTGAGCCAGGGCTGTTCGACGCCATGAGGGGTCAGCACCTCGACGCCGCTGCAGCGCAGACCCGTGTCGTCTTTGAGCAGGCGCAGCTTGCGCACCTGGGCGCCCGTCCACAGCTCGAAGTTGGGCCGCCCGAACGTGGTTGGCCGCAGGAAGGCCTTGGCCGTGTTCCAGCGCCAACCCTTCTTCTGGTTGACCTCGAAATAGCCCACGCCTTCGTTGTTGCCAGCGTTGAAGTCGCTCGTGGCCGGGACGCCGGCCTGAGTTGCGGCGGTGGCGAATGCATCGAGGATGGGCCAGCGCAGGCGCTGCTGCTCAACCCGCCACTCGCCCTTGTGGCCGTGCACGGCGGCAAAGCCCTCGGGCGCCGTCGTGGGCTTGTCCAGCCGCCAGTGGTTCTCGTGCTTGCGAAAGGCCCGCAGCACGCGCTCCCAGCGCCAGGTGTCGTCTCCCGTGACCTCGGCCCAGTGCTCGTAGTCGCGGCTCTGGCCGCGCATATAGATCATGCCGTTGATGCTGGAGCTGCCGCCCAGCACCTTGCCGCGCGGGTAGCGCAGGCTGCGGCCGTTCAGCCCGGCCTCGGCCTCGGTGTTGAAGCACCAGTCGGTGCGCGGGTTGCCGATGCAGTAGAGATAACCGACGGGAATGTGAATCCAGTGGTAGTCGTCCTTGCCGCCGGCCTCGATGAGCAGGACGCGCTTGTCGGGCTTGGCGCTGAGCCGGTTCGCGAGCAGGCAGCCGGCGGTGCCGGCGCCCACGATGATGTAGTCGAAACCTTGTCGGGACATTGAGCGCTAACTGGGCGTGCGGAGGGCGAAACCCCGAGCGTACGTCACTCGGCGTTGGCGCTCCCCAGGCGGTACCAGTCCAGCTTGCGTGTCAGCGTCATCACGGTGGCAAGCACGGTGAACAACAAGATGGCGCCGATGGCCAGGGCCGCTTGCTCGCGGCTCAGCAGCACGTACAGCGCGCCGTAGAGCAACGCGATGCCACTGCCGAAGGCCGCGCCGCGCAGCCAGCCGCCCAGCATGGCGGCGGCGTATTGCGTCAGCACCAGGGCCGCCGCTCCGGCCGCGATCAGGTAGGCCACCAGGAAGGGCAGGTGCTCCGACAGGCTGAGCAGCAGCAGGAAGAACAGGCTCAGAGCCAGGCCCACGAGCAGATATTGCACCGGGTGCACGCGCCGGCCGGTCAGCAATTCGGTGAGGCCAACGGTGACGAAGGTCAGCGCGATGAACATCAGGCCGTACTTGATGGCACGGTCGCTCATCACATAGGGGTTCACGGGGTCGATCAGGTCAACGGCGAGCGTGTCCAGGTTGCCCTTGCCGGCGATCACGTCGGCGACGCCGCCGCTGGCCAGTTCGGTGACCTGCCAACGCGCCTTGAAGCCGTCGTCGCTGATGTCGCTGCCCGTGGGCAGGAAGCGCCCGCCAAAGCTCGGATGCGGCCAGCTGGATTCCAGCGTCATGGTCGTGTCGCTGGCGGCCGGCACGAGGGCCAGGCTTTGCGTGCCGGCCAGGTCCACGACCAGCTTCAGCTCAAGGCGTTCGCCGGCAGCCGGGGCCGGCAGCACGGCATGCAGGCCAGAGGGGTAGGCGGTGTCCGTCGTGCCGGGCCTGACGGTCAACGCGTGGCCGTCGCGCGTCAGCGTGACCTTGCGCAGGCCGCGGGCATCCTTGGCTGAGAACATCGCGATGACATCG
This sequence comes from Pelomonas sp. Root1217, assembly GCF_001425705.1. Taxonomy (GTDB): domain Bacteria; phylum Pseudomonadota; class Gammaproteobacteria; order Burkholderiales; family Burkholderiaceae_C; genus Pelomonas. Next base: position 684,757 of record NZ_LMDC01000012.1, read on the forward strand.
CCGCATTCGACGTGGCCGCCGGCGTTGTCGGGCCGGGGTGTCAGGCCGGAGGTTTCCTCCCAGCGCGCCAGCAGGGTCAGCTTGCCGGCGTAGGTGTTGACCTTGAACAGGCCGCGATGGCGTGGGTCGGGCACGAGGTCGCCACTCACCTGCAACTGCGCGGGCGGCAACCGATGCGCGAAGTTGCGGGTCTGAACGCCATCCTTGTAGGGCGCCCAGGTCTCGGTGCATTGGCGCAGCAGGATGGGGCCTAGCAGCGTCTGCGGGCCCGCGAGCGACTGTTCGACGTTCTGCTCAGCCTCGCGCTGCCGGGCCTGGCGCTCATGCGCAAGACCGCGGATTTCGCCGAGCACGACGACCAGCAGCAGGGTGATGACGGCCAGGATGACCAGCTTGAGGAAGAGGGGGTGCTTGTTCATGCCGCCAGCATCGCCAGCGGCGGTGAGCGGACAACGAAGTGTGTGAAGTGAGGGTGAAGTCAGCGCGGAAGAACCAAGCTGACGCGCAGCCCGGGCCCCGCCGCCTCGAAAGCCAGCCATCCGCCATGCAGTTCGGCCACGCGGCGCGCAATGGCCAGGCCCAGACCCGAGCCTTTGACGAGGCTGCCGGGCCGCGCCGTGGAGAAGAAGCGTTTGCCCAACTGGGCAAACGCCGCCGCGGGTACGCCGGGGCCGCGGTCGCGCAGCGTCAGGCGCGCAGTCGTTGGCGTCGCGTTGACGGCCAGTTCGAGCATGGAGCCGTCCGGTGCAAAGTCGATGGCGTTGATGAGGAGATTGCCGAAGGCCAGCTCCAGCAGCCCGGTGTCGACCTCGATGGCCACGGCCTCGCGAGCCGTCCAGGTGATGCCCAGACCTTTTTGCGCGAGGCGCGGCCCCTGTCGTTCCAGCTGGGCCTCGGCCCAGTCGGCCAGCGCAATCCGCTGGGGCTCGCCCGGCCCCACCTGGGCCTCCAGCTGCGACAGCGCCAGCACGCGCTCCACCAGCGTCTGCAGCCGCGCGGTCTGGTCCAGCACCTGGGCGGCGAAGCGCTGGCGGTCGGCGGCGGGCAGCTCGTCCTGCAGCAGCTCGCCGCTGGCGCGCAGCGCGGCCAGCGGGCTCTTCAGTTCATGCGTTAACGCGCGCACGTCGTGTTCGAGCTGCTCGCGGCCTTCGAGGCGGCGGCGCATGTCGTCCATGGCATGGGCGAGGTCACCCAACTCGCCGGGCATGGCCGGCGGAGCAATCGCCTGGCCGGCCTGGGCCTGCTGGGCATAGCGGCGCAGCCGCCGTACCGAGGCGACGAGCCACAACGTCACCGCGACACCGATGACAAGGCTGGCCGCAAGCAGCACCGCGCCAGCCCAGAACACGCGGCGCTCGGCGCGGTCGATGAAGCGCTGCACGCTGGCCACCGGCTTGGCGACGCTGACGACGCCCAGCGTGCGGCCGTCCTTGAGGATGGGCGCCGCGACGACGAGGATGGTGCTGCGGTCGTCCGCGGAATAGCGCGTCGAGCGCGCGCCGTAGTCGCCACGCAGCGTCAGCGCCACGTCGCGCCACCGCGAATAGTCCTGGCCCACGGCCGAGGGTTGGCCGGAGTCGAGCACGACGCGGCCGCGCGCATCGGTCACATAGATGCGCAGGTCCAGGCTCTGCTTGCGCAGCCCCCAGATCGGCACGTCGACCTCGCGCTTCACATAGCGCTGCAGCCGCTCGGCAAGAGGGCTGCCGGGTTTGAGGCCGTTGGCGTCCATCTCGTCGGCGGCGGTCTCGGCCATCAGATGTGCCGTATCCACCATCAGGTCCTCCATGACCTCGCGCACGCTGGGCTTGACCTCGGCCAGGAAGACTTTGAGTAGCAGCACAGCACTCAGGCCGGCAATCAGGAAGAAGCCGAAGAAGACTCTGAGGCCCAATCTCATGATTCGGCCATCAGGGTTCCAGCGAGTAACCGAGACCTCGATGTGTCTTGATCGGGTCGCGCTCCGGCGCCGCCTCGCGCAGCTTGGCGCGCAGCGTCTTGATGTGGGTGTCCACGGTGCGGTCCGTGCTTTCGGCGCTGCTGCCCCAGACGGCGTCCAGCAACGCGTCGCGGCTGTGGATGCGCTGCGGCGCGCGCAGCAGATGCGTCAGCAGGCCGAGCTCCAGCTTGGTGAGGTTGAGCGGCGCGCCGTCCAGGCTGACTCGCGTGCCGTCGACCGTGAAGCCCAGCGTTGGCGCGGGCGCGGCCTGGGCGCGGCGCAGCAGGGCGCGCACGCGGGCGACCAGCTCGCGCGGGCTGAAGGGCTTGGCGAGGTAGTCGTCGGCGCCCAGCTCCAGGCCGAGCACGCGGTCCATCTCCTCGCTGCGCGCGCTCAGCACGATGATGGGCAGGCGAGCGAGCGGGCCATTGCGCAGCTCTCGACACAAGTCCAGGCCGTGGCCGTCGGGCAGGCCGATATCGAGGACGAGCAGCTCGGGTGCCGGTGCCGCGCGCAGGCGCTCGCGGGCCTCGGCCAGCCAGGCGCGGTGCTCGACGACGAAGCCCTCGCGCTTCAGGGCGAAGGCGACCGTGTCCGCGATGGCGGGGTCGTCCTCCAGCAGCAGGATGGTGACGCTCAAGCGTGCCAGCCCTTCGCGAGTGCCGCGACGAGTTCAGCCGCTGTCCCCGGCGCACGGTTGACCGGCAGCGCCTGCCCGGCCCACAGGCTGATGAAGTCAGCATTGCCCGCCTTGGCCGCCGCCTGGCGCATCGGCCGGCTGGCCGCGTTGGGTTGCGGGAAGGCGGGCAGCGTCACGCCTTCCAGCTCGCGCGTGACGCGGTTGGCCACGCCGCGGGCCAGGCGGCCGGAGAAGGCGCGGGTCAGCGTCGAATCGGCGTCGCTCGCGGCCAGCAGGGCGGCGCGGTAGGCCGGCGACAGCGGGCATTCCTCAACCAGCAGGAAGGCCGTGCCGACCGTCACTGCGCTGGCGCCCAGCGCCTGCGCCGCCGCGACGCCACGTGCGTCGGCGATGCCGCCGGCCGCGATGACGGGGACATCCAGCGCATCGACGAGCTGGGGCACCAGCGCCATCGTGCCGATCAGCGCACCTTCCACGCTTCCCAGGAAGCCGCCGCGGTGGCCACCGCCTTCGTAGCCTTGGGCGATGACGGCATCCACACCGCTGGCCTGCAGCAGCAGGCCTTCCGCCACCTGCGTGGCCGTGCCGAGCACAGTGAAACCCTGCGCCTTCAACGCCGCCACGCGCGCCACGCCGGGGTCGCCCATGACGAAGCTGATGACGGCCGGCCGGGCGGCGATGGTGGCTTCGAGCTGGGCGTCGAAGTCCTCCTCGAAGCGCTCCGGCCGCGCCGGCGTCGACAGGCCCAGTTCGGTGTGCCAGGGGGCCAGGCGGGCGAGGTAGGTGTCCAGCGCGCTGTCGTCGCGCAGCCAGGGTTGCGGGCAGAACAGGTTGATGCCGAAGGGCTGGTCGGTGCGCGCGCGGATGTCGGCGGCGATCTCGGTGATGCGTGCCGGCGTCAGGTAAGCGGCACCGAGCTGGCCGAAGCCGCCGCCTGCGCTGACGGCGGCCACCAGCGCGGCGCTGGACGCTTCGCCGGCCATCGGCGCCATCCAGATGGGAGGCAGGTCAAACAGGCTCATGTCGTCACCCCACGGTTCGTGCGGCCAGCACCGGGAAAAGCTTGATCAGCCCGTCGGCCAGCAGCTCCACCGCCAGTGCGGCAAGGATCAGGCCCATCAGCCGCGTCATGATGTTGATGCCGGTCTGGCCCAGCACCTTGGCGATCTTGCTGGACGCGGAGAAGACCACGAAGGTGACGAGGGCGACGACAACGCCATAGCCGCAAAGCACGGCCAGCTCCCACCAGACGCGCGTCTTGTCGGCGTAGATGACCATGGTGGAGATGGTGGCCGGGCCGGTCAGCAGCGGGATGGCCAGCGGCACGACGGCGATGCTGGCGCCGGCATCGGCCTTGGTGTTGCCCTCCGACACATCCTCCTTGCGCGCCTCGGCCGGCTGGGCGTTGAGCATCTGCAGCGAGCTGATCAACAGCAGGCAGCCGCCACCGACCTGGAAGCTGGCCAGCGAGATGCCGAAGAACTCGATGATCTTCAGCCCGAACAGCGCACTCAGCGCGATGACGATGCCGGCGGTGCTGGCGCTGACCAGGATGGTCTTGCGCCGCTGCGTGCGCGAGAACGCCGACGTGAAGTGGATGAAGAAAGGCACCACGCCGACCGGATTCACGATGGCCAGCAGCGCGACGAGGGGCTTGTAGATATCCATGACGGCTGATTGTGGCGGGCCCTTGCTGTCAAGGCCGAAACTCAAGCCTCTGCGTGTTCGCGCAGGGTGCGCAGATAGTCCAGCCCTGCCGCGCTGCGGCAACCCCACCAGCTGAGCAGTTCGCCGTCGACCAGCTGCACGCGCGCCTGCGGGCACAGCGCCTGCGCCTCGGCGGTGTGCGCGGCGCCGAAGCGGTAGGGTTCGGAGCTCAGCAGCACGCGGTCGATGCCGTGAAGCCAGGCTTCGTTGCCAGCAAGCGCCGGGTAGCGGCCGGCGCCATGCTCGCCGCCGAGCAAATCCGGCCAGGTGTGCCAACCGACTTCAGCCAGCAGCGTCGAGACATAGGTGTCGCGCGCCACTGTCATCCATGGGTCGCGCCAGATCAGGTAGAGCACCTTCTCGCCCGGCCAAGTTTGGCCACGACAGCGGTCCAGCGCGGCGCTGAATTCGGCCGAAAGTGCTGCGGCACGCGCGCTGACGCCCGGCTCGCCCGCAAAGGCCGAACGCAACTGCTCGAACAGCGCGAGGTTGTCCTCGGGCCGGCTCGGGTGGGTCACGATGACCTCAGGAACGAATTCCCGCAGCGCCTCGGCCGTTTCCAGCCGGTTCTCGTCCACATTGACGATGGCATGGGTTGGCGCGAGTTTTCTCAGCTTGGCGAGGTTCACGTCCTTGGTGCCTCCCACCTTGGGCACGCTGGCGACGGCTTCGGCCGGGTGGATGCAAAAACCCGTGCGGGCCACCAGGCGGGGCCCCAGCCCCAAAGCCACCAGCGTCTCGGTCGCGCTTGGCACAAGTGAGGCAATTCGTGGCGCGATCATTCCGGCTCGGTCACGGCGAGATAGACGGCGCAGCAGCCGCGCAGCCAGACCAGGGTCGGCAGCACGAGCGCAATGGCGAAGACGACGCCGCCGCCGATCAGCGCAGCCATGCCGAGCGACCCGCCCTGCAGCGGCAGGCCGCTGGCCCCGAAGGCGCGCGGCCCCAGGCCCATGACGCCGGCCAGCAACTGGTTGGGCGGCAGTTCGATGCCAGCGCCGACGATGGCGAGACCCGCCACCAGGCGCCCGCCGCTGACGACGACAAAGCTGACAGCCGCCGTGGCCAGGGCCGTCATCAGATAGACAGTGGCTATCAGCAAGGCGGTTTCCGGCAGGCCGTGACGCAGGCGCTCACGCAGAAAGCCCAGCACCCCGGCGCTGCGCCGCCCGGCCCACACCGCCGGCCCGGCCAGCGGCCCGATGAGGATGACGAGGACAAAGCTGAGGCCGCCCAGGGCCAGCACGCCTGCTGGCAGTACGACGGCCAACAGCGGCGGGCCGATGACCGGCCAACGGGTCGCCCACAGCAGGCCGACCACCGTCAGCACGACCGCGCCGGCCATCGCCACGCAGGCCAGCAGGGCCAGCAGCACGCGGTGAGCGCTGCGCAGCGCGTCGGCCAGGGCGTCCTGGGGGTCACGCACCGGCAGGCCACGGGCCTGGTCCATCAGCATCAGTCCGGTGGCATTGACACCAAAAAAAGCGACAGCCAGGGCCAGGCCCAGCCAGACGGCGCTCAAGATGGTCTGTTCGCGCATCAGGGCCGACTGGGCCATGGCCAGCAGCAGGCCGGCAACGCAAAAACTGGCCAGCAAGGCATAAAGGGCACGCAGATTGCGCAGCGCATCGACGCTGGCGAGGACTCGGGACAGGGCGGAGATCAGGCTTGGCGTCATGAATTCGGGCTCGGACGGCGATGGTATCGATGACGGGACCGTGAGGGCTCCCAGGCGCCAGGGTTTGTGCTAGCTCTGAAAAACAACACTTGCCGGAGTGGCGTTCCGCAATCTCTTTACCCCGCCACCATAATCAATTGCCTGTGTCTGGACGCCGCACCTTCGCTTGAATGGTTCACGTAGGGTTGAAGCTCCACATGGTTTTTTGGTTTTGAGTAGAGAAGGGCTTCCCCATGGGAAACAAGCTTTATGTGGGCAATCTGGCCTACAGCGTGCGTGACGAATCGCTGCAAGAATCGTTCGGTCAATTTGGTACGGTGACCTCTGCGAAGGTCATGATGGACCGCGAGACGGGCCGTTCCAAGGGTTTCGGTTTCGTCGAAATGGGTTCGGACGCTGAGGCGCAAGCCGCCATCAACGGCATGAACGGCCAGGCCCTCGAAGGCCGCGCCATCGTCGTCAACGAGGCTCGTCCTCGTGAAGAGCGTCCGGGCGGCTTCGGCGGCGGCGGTGGCCGTTCCGGCGGTGGCGGCTTTGGTGGTGGTGGCGGCTACGGCGGCGGCGGCGGTGGCCGTTCCGGTGGTGGCGGCTACGGCGGCGGCGGTAGCAGCGGCGGTGGCGGCGGCTACGGTGGTGGTGGCTACGGCGGTGGTGGCGGCGGTGGCCGCTCCGGTGGCGGCGGCTACGGCGGTGGCGGCGGTGGCCGCTCTGGCGGTGGCGGCGGCTACGGTGGTGGCGGCGGTGGCTACGGCGGCGGTGGCCGTTCCGGCGGCTATTGATCCCACAGCCTCGCAAGAGATCTGAGCAAAGCGCCCTTTCGGGCGCTTTGTCTTTTTCAGGACTGCATCTCTAGAACCCCAGCGTCGCCTTGGCGAAGACCTCGCTGGCGCGCACGGCCCCCGGCTGTTGACGAGCCCGGTTCAGGCCCAGGCTGATGATGCGGCTCAGCCCGATACGGTGCTGGAACATCACCGACAGCACCCGCCCCCTGTCATCCTGCGCGGCCAGGTTCGAGCCGGCGTCATCACGGCGGTTGAAGCGGGTCTGCTGGTGGATGAGCCGCAGGGAGTCGCGCGGGCTCAGGTGCAAGACGACCAGGCTCTGGGCGCTGCGGTCGGCGAAGGCACGGTGGCCGTCGGGCGCGTCAATCCAGGCCAAGCCGAAGCGCTGCTCGAACTCCAACCACAACCCAGCGGGCAGTGGCAGGCGCATCCGAGCCTGGACCTGGGCTTGTGCCCCCAGGCCGACGCGATCGGCGTCCACATCCAGGCGGCGGCCCCATTCCACTTCGGCATCCACGTAGTTCAGCAGTTCGCCCGGGTTGGACTCGATGCCGATCAGCAGCGTGCGCGTCGCATGCAGCGGGCCACCACTCCTGGCGCGGTGGCTGTCCAGGCCAACATGACCCCAGACGCCGGTATTTCGTGCGGCAGCGAACCAGAAGCCTGGCTGAAAGAGGCGGTCGACCACCTGCGCAGCCGTCACGCCGAGCACGGGGTCGGCCAGGGTGCGCGTCTCCTGCAGCTTCAACTGCGCCTCGTGGTCGTGCATGTCGATGCCGGCGAACTCCCGTGGCCCCAGGCGCAGATAGCCGAAGGCCGACGCACGGCGAATGCCGCTCTGGTTGACGAAGCCGTTGTCGTTGGCAAAGCGAGGGCTGATCTCCTCGATGTTGACGTTGGCCGCCCAGTCGGCATCCCGGTGGCGCCAGGCCGCCCAGGCGCGGTGGCCGCGCTCGCGGCTCACGCGCAGTACCTGGCCGTCGGCGTCCAGGCCCAGCGTCGTATCGGACAGCAGCAGATGGCCGCGCCATTGGTCGTTGTCGCCGGCACGCCAGACGGCGTCGCTGCCGATGACCTGGGTCGTCAGCCCCTTGCCAAAGTCGCGCAGCGACACCAGGCCCGCCAGGCCGAGGTCGCCAAGTTGCGTGCGGCCGCGCGCGAAGCTGGCCTGGGAGCCGCGTGGCTGCACGCCGCTGCGCGTCGCAAAGGCACCGGCGCGCAACACCGTTCCGCCGCCCGCGTCGCGCAGGTGCAGGGCGGTGGCCTCGGCACCCGCGCCGCGCCAGGTGGCGCGCAGGCCCCAGTCGGGGTCGGTGATGGCACGGGTGTAGAAGGCCGCGAGGCTGCGGTTCTCGCCCGACTCATCGGGCTGGGTCGGGCCGACGACGTCGGCGCTCTCCAGGAAGAAGGGGCGCTTCTCGGGCACGCTGAGCGCAAAGCGCGTGTTGCCGGCGAGCTGGGGTGCGTCGAGTTCGACCTGGGAGAAATCGGGGTTGAGCGTTGCGTCCAGCACCCAGTCGGCGCGCGGTCGCCACTTGAACTCGGCGCCCAGCGAGGCCTTGCGCGTGCGGCGGGTGCCACTCTCGTCGCTGCTGTCGCTCGTCGAGCGCACTGTCAGCTCGGGCCGAAAGCCGATGAAGCTGCGTTCGCGCACCTGTTCTACCAGATCGCCCAGGCCATCGAGCGGCTGCAGCTCGGCGATGAAGCTCAGCGCATCCTTGTTCAGGGCCGGCGAGCTGACGTTGAGCGTGCGATCTTCGCGGGGGATGTTGCGCGCGACCATGATGCGCCAGGGTGCGCCGCCATCGTGAGGGAACCTCAGCGCCGCGATGGGCCAGCGCAGCTCGATGCTGTAGCCATCGGGCAGGCGGGTCGCCGCGGCGTGGAGGTCGAAGTCTGGCGCCGAGTCCTCGGTGTCCTCTTCTGCCGCGAACAGGCCGTCCTCGACGCCGCCGGCCGCACTGACTCGCACGTACTGAGCCGTGCGGCGATGGCCGACGGGGTCGATGAAGACGGAGACGAAGTCCTGGTCGGCCTTGACCTGGTCTCGGCGGGCCAGCGGGGCGCGGATGCGACCGGGCTCGGGGTCCCAGGCGCGGATGCCGAAGACCAGGGCGTCCTCGGTGACGAGAACCTGCACCGTCGTTCGCCAGCGCGCGGCCTGCTTGTCGGCGGGCAGGAACTGCGCAAAGCGTTCGTAGACGGGCGCGCGCAGCCAGGCCGCGTCATCCAGCTGCCCGTCAATGACAGGCGTGGCTTCGCCGGCTGCGAGGCGCAGGGCGGTGGGGTGTTGAAGTTCGGGGGTGTTGCCCCAGGCGGGCAGGACCAGGGCGCAAAGGCCCAGGGCCATGCCCGAGCCGAGAAGGCGAAAAATCATGAATTTCGTCCGAGGTCGGCCGCCGAACGGGGCCGCAGGAATCAATGGGCTGGCGACGTCAGCGGTGGACGTGCAGCAGCGAGCGGGCGGCGCTGAAACGATGTTCAGCGCGCGGGCTTAGCAGGGGTGAAGCACCTTGGCCATGATGTCCTCCTCGGCTGCAACGGCAGCTCTCGGGTCGAAGGCGCGCAGTGTAGCCACGGCGCGCAGGCCGTGAACAGCCCTATTCGCTCGCCCGCTTCTTGCGCGGCCGGCTGCCCAGTGCCCGGTCGTAGAGCCAGTTGGGCAATATTCGCAGCAGCTTGGCCAGCACACCCATCTGCCACGGAATGACGCGGTAGCTGACCTGGGCGCGAATGGCGCGCACGGCCTGGTCGGCGAAGTCGTCAACCTGCATAAGGAAGGGCATGCTGTAGCGGTTGCCGCGCGTCAGCGGCGTGTCGATATAGCCCGGCAGCAGGGTGACGACGCTCACGCCGAAGGGGCGGCATTCGCCGCGCAGGCTTTCGCAGTAGGCGACGACGGCGGACTTGCTGGCGCTGTAGGCACCATGCCCCGGCAGGCCGCGGATGGCCGCGACGCTGGCCACGCCGACCAACGTGCCCGAGCGGCGCTCGTTCATTGCCGCGACGAAGGGGTGGAAGGTGGCGGCCAGGCCGACGTTGTTGGTCTCGAAGGTGCGGCGCATCACCTCGAGGTCGTCGAAATGAGCCGTGTCCATGCCGATGCTGATGCCGGCGTTCGCAATGACCGCATCCGGCAGGCCTTGCGCGGTGATGCACTCGCGACCGATGCGGGCCATGGCGTCCAGGTCAGCCACGTCCGCGCCATAGACCTTGAAGCGGGCCGCGTCGAGCTTCTGCTCGGCCGCCCAGCGTTCGACCTCGGCGGTGCGGCGCGCGACCAGTGCGAGGCGTGCGCCGTCGCGGTAGTAGCGCAGGGCCAGGGCCTGGCCGATGCCGCTGGACGCGCCGGTGATGAAGACGAGCTCGCTCATCTCGGGGCCTTGGACATGATTTGCCCCTGCGCCTTGCCCGTGAAATGGACCTGGCCGGTCAGGTGGCGGTACTCGAAGTTCTGCGCGTGCAGCGTCGAGCTGCCCTGGCGGATGGTGACTGGCAGGTGCGAGCGCAGGATCTCGCTGTTGGACAGGGCCTGAAGGAACTCGCCGCGCACCTCGAGCTGGGCCGGCGCGTTCTCGCCGGCGCCGGGTGGCAGGCGGCGCAGGTGGACGTTGCCGAGGAGTTGCATGTCGCTGCCGTCGCCATTGCTGAGGGCGCGCTTGGCGTCGGCGACGGCCAGGCTGCCGTCCGGCCCGATGGCACGCACGCGGACCTCGTCGATCTCGACGGTGTCGGTGTCCGGGTAGTGGCGCAGTTCCGCCCCGGCGATCTGCACATGCAGCCGCCCATCGGCGCCGATGCGCTGGATCTCGAAATTGGCCATGCGGTAGTCGGGCAGATGGCGTGGTGGCGCCACCTCGCCAGGGGCGTCAATCAGCGGCGTGTTCTTCACCAGCCACCAGGTTGCGCTGGCCAGCGCGGCCATCAGCAGCAGCGGCAGGTAGTTGGACAGCAGGCTTTGCAGCCGCCACAGCCAGGGCCGGGGCTTCTGACGACGCGGCGCGGGAATGGGCAGTGCCACTGGGGTCACGAACTCTTGCCTCCATCCAGCGTGTCGTGGTGGGCATTGAGAAGGCGTTCGTAATGGCCGGCCGCCATCAGCAGCACGTCGCAATACTCGCGCGCGGCGCCGTGGCCGCCCGCGGCGCGAGTGACGTGGTGAGCAATGGCCAGCACCTCGGCATGCGCCCCTGGGGGCGCGCAGGCGAAGCCGGCACGCACCATCAGCGGCAGGTCCGGCCAGTCGTCGCCCATGACGGCGACTTCGTCCCAGCTGGCGCCGAGGGCACTGAGCAGCGGCTCGGCGGCGGCGAGCTTGTCGCGTGCGCCGTAGACGGCATGCTGCAGGTCCAGGTCGGCGACGCGGCGTCGCACGGCCAGGCTGTCGCGGCCCGTGACGATGACCGGCGTGATGCCCACCTGTTGCAGCGATTTCAGGCCATGGCCGTCCAGCGTGTTGAAGGCCTTGAACTCTTCGCCATGCTCGCCGATGTAGATGCGGCCGTCGGTCAGCACGCCGTCGACGTCGAAGATGGCCAGCTTGATCGCCAGGCCGCGGCCTTGCGCCTTGACGAGGAGCTCGGGGGGGAACTTCAGGTTTGCGCGCATGGTCATTTCAGTTTGCACTCACGGGCCGAGCGCTGGGCCGCTCCCGAGCCGGCCCGTCGGGCGATGTGCTTGCTTGTCGAGCCGGCAAGCATCGCCGTCCCCACGGGGGACCGACCGGGCTTGCCGGCGTTCAGCCGGAGCAAGACTGGGCGAGGGGCTGTCGTCACTTCAAATCACCTTGGCGCGCATGAGATCGTTGATGCTGATGGCGCCGAGCAGGCGCTGGTCGGCATCAACGACCAGTACGACGGTGATGCGCGCGGCTTCCATCAGGTCGGCCGCGTCCACGGCAAGGGCTTCGGCGCCGACGGTGCGCGGCCTGGCATGCGCCACCTCGGCGGCGGTCAGCGCACGCAGGTCGCGGCCCTGCTCGACGAGGCGGCGCAGGTCGCCGTCCGTAAAGATGCCGAGGACGTGATCGTCGCTGTCGACGATCACGGCCATGCCAAGGGCCTTGGCGCTCATCTCGCGCATCAGGTCGGTGAAGCCGGTGTCGGCTGCCACGCGGGGCAGGGCGTCGCCACTGCGCATCAGGTCGCGCACATGCGTCAGCAGCTTGCGGCCCAGCGTGCCGCCGGGGTGGGAGCGGGCGAAGTCCTCCGCCTTGAAGCCGCGGGTGTCCAGCAGGGCCACGGCGAGGGCGTCGCCCAGCGCCATCTGGGCCGTGGTGCTGGCCGTGGGCGCGAGCTGCAGCGGGCAGGCCTCCTCGGTGACCGCGCTGTCGAGCACGATGTCGGCATGGGCGGCCAGGCTGGACTGCGGCCGCCCCGTCATGGCGACGATGGGAATGCCCAGGCGCTTGAGCACGGGCAGGATGGCGTTGAGTTCGTCGCTCTCGCCGGAATTGGAGAGGGCCAGCACGACGTCACTGCTGGTGACCATGCCGAGGTCGCCATGGGCGGCCTCGGCGGGGTGGACGAAGAGGGCGGGCGTGCCGGTGGAGGCCAGCGTCGCGGCGATCTTGCGGCCCACATGGCCGCTCTTGCCCATACCCATGACGGCCACGCGGCCGCGGCAGGCCAGCATCAGCTGCACGGCGCCCGCGAAGGCGTCGCCCAGGCGGGGCGCCAGCTCGGCGAGGGCACGGGCCTCGACCTCGAGCGCCTGACGGCCGATGCGCACGGCGCGCTCGGCGGCAAAGACGGGAGAACTCATGAGGCCAGTGTAGACAAGCGCTTGCGCGGCGTAACCGCCGTGACTTCCGGCCGCCAGGCGCGCTATTCGGGTCTGTACGGGTCAGCCAGCAGCAAGCCAGGTGCCTGGGACGCCAAGACAATGCCAGGTCATGCATACCGAGCTGCTCGACCGCCCTGCGCGCGCCTCCGCCCTTCCGGCTGGTGCCGTGCCGCTCACGTTGGCGCTGCTGGCGTTGCTGGCCTGGGACCTGAGCCACCTCGACCTGTGGGCTGTGCACCTGGGTGGCGACGCCCGTGGTTTCGCCTTGCGCGACGCCTGGGTCACGCGGGTGCTGATCCATGAGGGCGGTCGCCTGGTTTCCTACGTGGCCATGGGCTTCATCGTGCTGCTCAATCTGGTGCCCCGGCTGCTGCCCGCGCTGAGCCAGCGCGAGAGACGCTGGTGGCTGGTGACGACCCTGATTTGCCTGGGGGTCATCTCGCTGATGAAGCGCTTCAGCCTGACGAGCTGCCCCTGGGATCTGGCCGAGTTTGGCGGCGTGGCCCATTACATCTCCCACTGGGTGCTGGGTGCGCATGACGGCGGTGGCGGGCACTGCTTCCCTTCCGGCCATGCGAGCGCGGCTTTCGCCTATCTCTGCGGCGGCTGGGCGCTGGCGCAGGCCTACCCGCGGGCTGCGCGCGCCTGGGTGCTGGCCTGCGTGCTGCTGGGCATCGTCTATGGCGTAGGGCAGATGCTGCGCGGTGCGCATTACCCCAGCCACACGATGTGGACGGGCTGGATCTGCTGGGCGGTCACCGTGGCCGCCGCGCAGGTCCGGTCGTGGCGCTTCAAGCGCGCCGGCGTGGCCTGAGTCCGCCCACCCGGCCGGGGCCGCCATCCCCACCTTGCAAAGGGTTTCCACAGAGTCGATGAAGGAACGGGCGTCCTAGACTCGCCGCAGCACCACGGAGGAGACACCGTGCAGCGGACCGACATCTCGGACCCGGCCTATTTCCACAAGGTCGTCGATTGCCAATGGGCCTGCCCGGCGCACACGCCGGTGCCTGAATACATCCGCCTCATCGCGCAGGGGCGGCATGACGAGGCGTATTGGGTCAACTGGGTCAGCAACGTGTTCCCAGGCGTGCTGGGGCGTACCTGCGACCGCCCCTGCGAACCCGCCTGCCGGCGTGGTCGCGTCGAAGAAAAACAGGCGGCCAAGCCGGAGCCGGTGGCGATCTGCCGCTTGAAGCGCGTGGCGGCGGACAACAAGAGCGACGGGTTCCGCGCCATGATCCCCAAGCCCGCCGCGCGCAAGAACAAGCGCGTGGCCTGCGTCGGCGCTGGGCCGGCGTCGCTGGCGGTGGCGCGTGACCTGGCCTTGGAGGGCTACGCGGTCACTGTCTTCGACGGGGAAGCCAAGCCCGGCGGCTTCATCCGCACGCAGATCCCGCGCTTCAGGCTGCCGGAGCGCGTCATCGACGAGGAGTGCGGCTACATCCTCGGCCTGGGCGTCGAGTGGCGCGCTGGTCAGCGCATCGATTCGATGAAGGCGCTGCTGGGGGAGGGTTTCGACGCCGTCTTTGTCGGCTGTGGCGCCCCGCGCGGCCGTGACCTGCCGCTGCCGGGCCGCCAGGAGGCCGCCGAGCAGATCCATATCGGCATCGACTGGCTGGCCAGCGTCAGCTTCGGCCACGTGACGAGCGTCGCGCCCCGCGTCATCGTGCTCGGTGGCGGCAACACGGCCATGGACTGCTGCCGCTCGGCACGGCGCCTAGGCGCCTCGTCGGTCACGGTAACCGTGCGCAGCGGCTATGCGCAGATGAAGGCCTCGCCGTGGGAGAAGGAAGACGCCGAGCACGAGGGCATTCCCATTCTCGATTTCCATGTGCCGCTGGCCTTCGAGCATGTCGGCGGCAAGTTGACCGGCATGCGCTTCAAGAAGGCACAGACCGGTGAGGAGGTCGTGCTGCCCTGCGACGAGGTGCTGATCGCCGTCGGCCAGGAGAACAGCTTCCCGTGGATCGAGCGTGACTCGGGCATCGCCTTCGACGAGCATGGCCTGCCGGTGCTGAACGCGCAGACCTTCCAGTCTTCGCTGCTTCATGTCTTCTTCGGTGGCGACGCGGCCTTCGGCCCCAAGAACATCATCACGGCGGTAGCCCACGGCCATGAGGCGGCCGTCAGCATCGACCGTCTGCTGCACGGCGAGCCGGTCACGCAGCGCCCGCCGCCGCATGTCAACCTGGTGTCCCAGAAGATGGGCATTCACGAGTGGAGTTACGACAACGCGATCACCAACGACTTGCGCAGCAAGGTGCCCTGGACGGCTGCCAACATCGCGCTGGCCAGCATCAAGGTCGAGGTGGAACTGGGCTTCGACGCCGCCACGGCCTTCAAGGAGGCCCAGCGCTGCCTGAACTGCGACGTGCAGACGGTGTTCGCGCCCAAGCTCTGCATCGAGTGCGACGCCTGCGTGGACATCTGCCCGATGGACTGCATCACCTTCACCGACAACGGCGATGACCTGCGCGAGCGGCTCAAGGCACCGGCGCTGAACCTGATGCAGGACGTCTATGTCGAGGGCGGTCTCAAGACTGGCCGCGTGATGGCCAAGGACGAGGACGTCTGCCTGCACTGCGGCCTGTGCGCCGAGCGCTGTCCCACCGGGGCCTGGGACATGCAGAAGTTCCTGCTCGTCACGGCGAAGGCGGGTGCGGCTTGCCGTGATACGTCACCTCGCAAGGTGGCCTGATGGATGCGCTCGAAGTGGAGAAATGCAACCACAGAGGCACAGAGGCACAGAGGTTTGACTTGAGCGAGCGCGTCATCGGGGCAGCGATTGCGGTGCATCGGGAACTGGGACCGGGCCTGCTCGAAGGCGTCTACGAACTTGCCATGCTCCATGAGTTGCAATTGCTCGGCCTGTCTGCGGCCCGCCAAGTGGAGGTGCCCGTGGTTTACAAGGGCGTCGATTTGGGCGCGAAATACCGCATCGATCTCCTTGTTGAAGGGCAGTTGCTGGTTGAACTCAAGGCAGTCTCTTCACTGGAGCCAGTTCACTCTGCTCAAGCCTTGACCTATCTGCGCTTGATGAAGCTGCGCGCGGGACTGCTGATCAACTTCAACACTAGCCAGCTTCGGCACGGTATCAAGCGCCTCGCCCTATGAGCCAGACCGTCTGCATTCCTCCGTGCCTCTGTGCCTCTGTGGTTGCATTTCTTCTATCGAAAGGCTGCTCATGAGCCGCATCGAAGCCGTCAACGACTTTGTCGTCAAGTTCGCCAACGTCAACGGCTCTGGCTCGGCTTCGGCCAACGAGCTGTTTGCGCGCGCCATCCTGCGCATGGGCGTGCCGGTCAGCCCGCGCAACATCTTCCCGAGCAATATCCAGGGCCTGCCGACCTGGTACGAGGTGCGCGTCTGCGAGGCCGGCTGGCTGGGCCGGCGCGGCGGCGTGGACCTGATGGTGGCCATGAACCCGCAGACCTGGGCCCAGGACCTGGCCGAGATCCAGCCTGGCGGCTATCTGTTCTACGACAGCACCAAGCCCATGCCGGCCAGCGCCTTCCGGCCCGACATCCACGTCATCGGCATGCCGGCCACGGCCATCTG
Organism: Pelomonas sp. Root1217; assembly: GCF_001425705.1. Taxonomy (GTDB): domain Bacteria; phylum Pseudomonadota; class Gammaproteobacteria; order Burkholderiales; family Burkholderiaceae_C; genus Pelomonas. Next base: position 700,845 of record NZ_LMDC01000012.1, read on the forward strand.
CAACGCGACCTACGACGTGCCGCGCGAACGCACGCTGTTCAAGAACATCCTCGTGCTCGGCGCCTTGAGCGAGCTGATGGGCATCGAAGCCGCTGTCATCGAGAAGCTGTTTGCGGAGCAGTACAAGGGCAAGGAGAGGCTGCTGGACTCCAATGTGCGCGCCCTGCACGCGGGCCGCGAGTTCGCGCGCGACCATCTGTCGGTGCAACCTTTCGGGCTCAAGGTCAAGACGGCCGATGCGGTCGGCGACAAGATCTTCATTGAGGGCAATGCGGCGACAGCCCTGGGCTGCGTCTACGGCGGCGCCACCGTTTGCGCCTGGTACCCGATCACGCCGTCGTCCTCGGTCGCCGAAGCCTTCGAGAAATACGCGGCCAAGTTCCGCACCGACCCCGAGACCGGGGAGAAACGCTACGCCATCGTGCAGGCCGAAGACGAGATCGCATCCATCGGCATCATCACCGGCGCCGGCTGGAACGGCGCGCGCGCCTTCACCTGCACCTCGGGCCCCGGCGTGTCGCTGATGACCGAGTTCCTGGGACTGGCCTATTTCGCCGAGATCCCGTTTGTTGTCATCGACGTGCAACGCGGTGGCCCCAGCACCGGCATGCCCACGCGCACCCAGCAGGCCGACCTGCTATCCAGCGCCTATGCCTCGCATGGGGACACGCAACACGTGCTGCTGCTGCCCGAGGACCCGCGCGAATGCTTCGAGTTCGCCGCCGACGCGCTGGACCTGGCCGAGCGGCTGCAAACGCCCGTCTTCCTGATGAGCGACCTCGACATCGGCATGAACCAGCGCCTGTGCGCGCCGCTCGAGTGGAACGACGAGCGCCGCTACGACCGCGGCAAGGTCATGACGGCCGAGCAGCTCGAAGCCGGCAAGGAGTTTGCCCGCTACAAGGACGTCGACGGCGACGGCATTCCCTGGCGCACCCTGCCGGGCACGCATGCGAGCAAGGGTGCCTACTTCACGCGCGGCACGACGAGGAACGAGCAGGCCCTCTACTCCGAGCGCGGTGACGACTACATCCGCAACGTCGAGCGGCTGCGCGCCAAGTTCGCCACCGCCGCGTTGCTGGCGCCTCAGCCGCTGGTGCGTGCCGCCGCGCAGAAGACCAGCGTCGGTGTTCTCTATTTCGGCTCCACGTCGCCGGCCATGGATGAGGCGCTGGTGACGCTGGCCGAGGCCGGCATCCACATCGACGCAATGCGATTGCGTGCCTACCCCTTCCCGCCGTCGGTGGCCGAGTTCATCGCCGCGCATGGCGCCGTCTTCGTCGTCGAGCAGAACCGCGACGCGCAGATGCGCCGCATGCTGGTCAACGAGCTGGAGGTGGCGCCGGCCCACCTCACGCCGGTGCTGCACTACGACGGCACGCCGATCACGGCGCGCTTCATCATCGACGCGATCACGCGCCACGTCCATGCGCTCGCCACGGCGCCCAGGAGCGCCGCATGACCTATCTCGCCAAGCCCAGGCTGCACCATCCCAGCCTGACCAAGAACGCGGTCGGCTACACGCGCCGCGACTACGAAGGCAAGGTCTCGACGCTGTGTGCCGGTTGCGGCCACGACTCCATCTCCAGCGCCATCGTGCAAGCCTGCTGGCAACTCGACATCGAGCCGCACCGCGTCGCCAAGCTCAGCGGCATCGGCTGCTCCAGCAAGACGCCCGACTACTTCCTCGGCGCCAGCCACGGCTTCAACACCGTGCATGGCCGCATGCCCAGCGTGCTGACCGGCGCCTACCTGGCCAACCGCGAGCTGCTGTATCTCGGCGTCTCGGGCGACGGCGATTCGGCCTCCATCGGCCTGGGCCAGTTCGCACATGCGATGCGGCGCGGCGTGCGCATGGTCTACATCGTCGAGAACAATGGCGTCTATGGCCTCACCAAGGGCCAGTTCAGCGCCACGGCCGACAAGGGCTCGGTCGCCAAGAAGGGCGCCACCAACAACGACACCGCCATCGACCTCGCGGCCCTCGCGCTGCAGCTCGGCGCCAGCTTTGTCGCGCGCAGCTTCTCGGGCGACAAGACCCAGCTCGTGCCCCTCATCGAAGGCGCCATGCGCCATGGCGGGGCGGCCTTCATCGACGTCATCAGCCCTTGCGTCGCCTTCAACAATCACGCCGGCTCGACGCGCAGCTATGACCATGTCCGCGACCACAACGAGGCGCTGAACCGCATCGACTTCATCGACCTGGCCGAGGAGCAGGTTGTGCAGAACTCGCCCGACGTCATCGACGTGCCGCAGGCCGATGGCAGCACGCTGAGGCTGCGCAAGATGGCGTCCGACTACGACCCGACAGACCGCCTGGGGGCGATGAGCGCGATGCAACTGCGCGCTGCGGCCGGCGAGATCGCCACCGGCCTGCTCTACGTCGACCCTGCGGCCAAGGACTGGCATGCGGCCCAGCGCACGGCCGCTGGCCCTTTGAACACGCTGGGTGAAAAAGCACTTTGCCCGGGCGCTGCGGCTTTGGCAAAAATCAACGCCGGGCTGAGATGACGGCTCCCACGCGAGCGTTGCTCGCGGCTCCCCACGGGGGCTCTCAGAGGTTTCGGACGGCCGAGCGCCTCTGAGATGATGCGCGGGCCATGCGCCCACACCATCTCACACTCCTCGCCGCGGTCCTCGTCCTGACCGCCTGCGCCAGCTCCAGCCAGGACAAGGTCGGCACCGCCGCGACCACGCCGTTGTCCGACCTCAACGTCGTGCGCGCCGAGATCCCCGACGTGCTGAGGGCCGCGGCGGCTGCACCCTATGCAATGCCGGTCGACACGAGCTGCGGTGGCCTGGCTGCCGGCATCCGTGCGCTGGACGAAGTCCTCGGCCCCGATCTGGATGCGCCCCACACCAGCGGCAACCCCGGTCTGCTGGACCGGGGCGGCGACGCCGCCACCGGTGCGCTGCAGCGCACGGCCGAAGGCGTCATCCCTTTCCGCGGCTGGGTGCGCAAGCTCAGCGGCGCCGAGCGCTACGCGCACCAGGTCAGCGCGGCCATCACGGCTGGCGGCGTGAGGCGCGGCTATCTGCGCGGGCTTTCGACCGCCAAGGCCTGCACGGCCAAGCCGGCCTGAGTCGCCAAAGCGGTCCAGCTGGCTTCCACCCGGAGCGGATCGACTCCGAACGGGTATCAGGACAGGCCCAGACTGGGCTCCTGAGCGGCCTCGTCGACGGGCCGCGCTGGTATGGTCGCCAGCGCCAGCTCGGCGCTGTTCAGCGCCCCTTCGATGAAGCCCTGGTAGTCCGAATAGGCCTCGCCGACGATGTGCAAGTTGCGTGCGCCGCTGCCGAAGTCGAAGGCCTTGAAGGCGTCCATGACCTTCCACGAGCGCACGCCTGGCTGCCAGCCGTGGTTGGCCGCGCCGTAGGGCGCGCGAGCCCAGTCGCGAATGCCGTAGGTGATGATGCTGTTGCGGATGTACTGGCTGGTCTCGGCCAGGCTCAGGTCGCCAAAGATGCGCCGCGCGTTGTCGGTCAACTTCAAGGCCGACTCGGCATTCGCATCCGCCGCCCGCTTCACGTCGCGGGCCACGAACAGGGTGAAGGCATCGACGATGCGCGCGTTCTGGTCCACCTCGGCGCGGTCATGGCGGTCGCCGTCGATGACGTAGTGGCGCCAGAACTCGGTGGACGGGCGGTCCATGTAGAGCAGCACCATGCCGTGGCCGTCGGCGTCGCCTGAAGGTGGGCGGCGGAAGTAGTGGATCTCCCGTGTCGGCATGCAATTGGCGTACTGCTGCGGCGCCTGGCCATAGCTCCACCACGGCGTGTTGCAGACGAAGAAGACCTTCAGCATCGGGAAGCCATTGACGCAGTCCAGCTGCGAGGCGATGTGTTCGGGCAGGTGGCGCGTCAGCTTGAGCAGCGGCAGCCGCGGCAGCGCGAGGATGAGCCGCTCGGCGCGCAGCGTGAGTGCGCCGTTTTGCGTCGCCACGTCCAGGGCCAGCGTCGGCTTGCCCAGCTCCACGGGGCGCACGCCCATCAGCTTGTGGCCACCGGCCAGCGTCACATTGGCATGGCCGCGCAAGCGCGTCAGCAGCCCCTCGGTCAACCTGGCCGAACCGCCCTCGATGCTGGCGAGCTGCTGGCCCACGGTCTTGAGCGCGCGCAGCCACCAGATGATCCACTCGGCCGCATTCAAATTCTCCGGGATCATGTGATAGAAGGTCCCGGTGTCGCGTAGCTTGACGAGCGCCCGGTGGCTCAGGATGCCCTGCGCCGACAGCGCGTTCCAGAAGCCCATGTCCCACAGCGGCTGGCCGTGCAGCTGGGCGTGCTTGCGCAGCCGCATGTAGTCGGCTTCGGTCAGTGCGTCGATCCAGGCCTGGTCATCCGGCGCGCGGCCCATGATGAGCATGACGCCGCGCTTGAGCAGCTGCAGCGAGTTCAGGCCGCGCTCGGCCTCGGGCAGGTCGGTGTCATCGGTCGAGACCTGATCGGACGAAGGGCCCGAGAAGTCCAGCAGGCCCACGTCGAGCTCGGCGCACAGCGCTGCAAAGCGCGGCTGCAGCGTCGGCTCGAAGCGCATCGGCCCGTACTCGGCGATGAAACCATCCATGTCCTCGGTCTCGATGCGCCCACCCCAGCGGTCGGCCGCGGCCTCCAGCACGAGGATGCGGTGGCCCGCATCGGCCAGGCGCAGCGCGCAATACAGGCCCGACACGCCGCCGCCGGCGATGACGATGTCATAGGTCGTCATGGGTTTGCTCCACTTGTATGTACAACTGGGGCGGAAGCATATCGGAGGCGAACACGGCGGCTACCATCGCGGCCCCTTTCGCTGCCAAGGCCCTCAATGCGGTTCTCATGGATTTCGATGTGTGCGGGCCTGCTGCTCGTGGCGCTGGTGGGCATGGCCAACGCCGCTGCGCCAGCGCGATTGCGCACCGAGCTGACGCTGACCCACATCGCCGCGGACAAATGGCGGGCCGACTACGTCTTCTCCGAGCCCGTCACAGCCATCGAGCTGGGCGCACCCATCCGTAGCTACCGCAAGCAAGCCTGGCGGGTCCAGACGCCAGGGGTGGTGCTGGTTGCGCAGGGCGACAACGAAAGCCTGCGCAGTGCCAAGCCTTTCGCTCGGCTCAGCGTCGAGATCGGCGCCTACGACGAGTTCAACGAGGGCGCGCAATATGCCCCCATCAATCGCTTCTCCGATGGCGGCTGGAACCTCTATCTCGGCTTCCTGTGCGGCACGCTGAGCCAAGGCGAGCGCACGCGGACCATGGAGACCGTGCTGCGCCTGCAGGGCCTGCCGGGTGAAGCGACGGTAGCGCCGATCAAGCCTGGCACCGAGCTGGAGGGTTATGCCTATTTCGGGCCGAGCAAGCCGGCTCGCATGGGGAATGTCGACGTCATCATCGACCCGCAGGCGCCGGCCTGGCTGCGCGACGTGCTGCAGGACACGACAACCAAGGTGTCACAGTTCTATGAACAGGCCTTGCAGCGCAAATTGATCGGAACGCCCCTGGTCTCCGTCGCCGTGGTGGGCCTCGACGGCCCGGCCGGCGGCATCAGCATCAAGGGCGGTGCCGTCGGCGGCGGCATTGCCTACCGCTTCGAAGGGCGCGGCCTGGTCGAGGACCACCCCAAGAAGCGCAGCTATGTCGCCGCCCTGGTGGCGCATGAGATGGCGCATGTGTGGCAGGTCAACCTGGCGCGTGGCGGTGTCGGTGAGAGCGAGCCGTGGGTTCATGAAGGCGGCGCGGAGGCCCTCATGCTCGAGGCTCTGCGTTCGACCGGCATCTTTACTGCAGAGGAGAGCGAGCAGTATGCGCAGAAGCTGCTCAAGGAATGCGACCAGCTCCAGGGCGATGTGACGGTCTATCGCGGTTTCTACGCCTGCGGCTTCAAGCGTTTCAAGGGCTATGCGATGGCGCCGGTGCCGCTGTGGCAGGCCATGATGGTGCGCAGCGAGGGCAGCGGCGAGTTCTATTCGGAGGCGATGATCGAAGGCCTTCTCAAGGCCTCGGTGGCAACGCCCACTCGCTAGGATCGGCCGCGCTCTGGGCGCGGCAGTGACCCCGGGAAAGCAACAACTTTGCGGCCACTCGCTCGCCCCCGGCAGCTCAACTGGTTGGGGGCAGTCGACAGTGGCTACGGCGATGGGGAGCAGGGGCGCCCTGGGCCGGCTTCTGTCGCCGCGCGACGGCGCTGCCATGCAGCCAGTGCCGCCAGCCCGGCGGCCCAGAGCAGCACGGTGGCCGGCTCCGGCACGGGCGGCGCCGGTGGCAGGGGCGGGATGCCGGGCATGGGCCAGTTGGGCTGCAGCGGCGGCGGCTCGGGTACGGGTGGCGGCTGCTGCTGTTCGGGGGGCGGAGTGACGACGGGAGGCAGCTCCGGCGGTGGCGGCAGGGGCGGGCTGTCTGGTGCCGGCACGTCCGCGGCTGGCGGCAGCGGGTTCGGCTGCAAGGGCGTGGATCCCGGCGGCAGGTCCGCGGCCGGTGGCATGCGGCTGGCGGTTGGCGGCGCCTGCAAGGTGTGGGCGGTCGGGTTGTCGGCAGGCGGCACGACCGGCCACATCGCCGGGCCGGCCGCCGGCGGTTCGAAAGCCAGGGGCTCTGCGGGTGTGCCTCCTGTCTGGACGGCCGGCCGGCGAATGATGCGGCTCACATTGCGGCAAATCAGGGGCACGACGATGCACTGCCCGTCTTCGCAATAGGTCAGGGCGCGCTCCACGTGGTCGGGGTGCCAGGAGTTGCGCGTCACCTTGCCGCAGATGCGCCGCTGGCCGAAGTGCATGTCCAGCAGCGCGGGCTCGTAGCGGTGGTTGCCTTCGATGGCGTCGCGGCGTATGGAGACGATGTCGTCATACGCGAACGCCTTCATGCGCACCTTCAGGCGCTCGCGGGTGCGCACAGGGATGTCGGTGTAGCTGTCGACCGCGCCGGGCACGTCACCGACGAAGGGGTCACCCGCCGGCGTCTTCCACTCGCAACTGGCGTTGCCACGCGCCTGCGCCGTCACGGTGAGCCCGGCAAGGGCAGCGGCAAGGAAGAGGCTGATGAGCTTGGGCACGGCCCGAGGCCGGCAAATATCGCTCCCAAGGGCTTCGTGAGCCCGCCTTGGCTCAGTCAGTCGTCATGCGCAGCTGTAACCGGACCGACGATCAACAGCCCTCAGTACAACCGGATCGCCGAATCGAAATGCCAGGTGCGGCGGATCTCGATGACGTCGTACTCGCGCGCCAATGCCGGCGTGAAGGCCGGGTAGTTGGCCTGGCTTTCGATCACCTTGCGGATGGCGTCATCCAGCGCCGGCACGCCGCTGGAGCGGTAGAAGCTGACCGACTCCACCGTGCCGTCGGCGCGCAGGGCCACGGTCACGAGTGGGTCGGTGTAGGGCTGCTTGACCGCCTCGCGAACGAGATCGAAGGTTTGATTGAGCTGGATCTTTCGCGCCCAGGCCTCGGCGTAGAGCACCATCTCGGCGTTGGCATCCGTGCGGCCAAAGAGTCGACCACGGCGGGCGCTGCTCCAGGACGAGGGCAGGTTGGATTGGGCCTGGCGTGCAGCGTCCCGTTGGGCATCACGTTTGGCGGCTTCGTCGTTGAGCTGCTGGCCGATGGCGCGCAGCCGGGCTTCGCGCTGTTCCTCGGCGGCCTTGGCCTCGGCCAGCTTGGCGGCCGCGGCGCGGGCCACCTCCTGGCGCCCCGTTTCCTGCCGCGCGGCCTCCTGCCTGGCGGCCTCTGCAGCCGTGCGGGCCGCTTCGGTGCGCGCGGCTTCCTGGCGGGCTGCCTCTTGCCGGGCGGTTTCCGCACGAGCGGCCTCGGCGCGAGCTGTCTCCTGCCGAGCCGCGTCCTGTTGCGCCGCGAGTCGGCGTTCGGTCTCCAGGCGAGCTGCTTCCTGCTTGGCGGCGGCCTGGCGCTGGGCCTCCTGGCGTTCGGCTTCCAGCCGCGCCGCCTCGGCCCGGGCCGCAGCCTCAAGCCGTGCAGCCTCCTTGCGAGCGGCTTCCTGCCGGGCCGCTTCCTGTTTCGCGGTCTCCAGTCGTTCCGCTTCGGCCAGCTTTTCGGTCTGCTGCTGGGCCTGCTGTTGGGTGTCGCGCCTGGCGCGGTCGAGCTGGGCCATTTCGGTGACGCGCTCGCGGGCCTCGCGGTCCAGGGCGGTGCGCGTGCTGTCGTCGCGCGTCAGCATGGTCAGGGCGCTGGAGGCAGCCGAGAGGGCGGCGATGACGGGGGCGGAGGCCGGAGGTTGCGGCGGCACCGTCCAGGTCGTCTCGCTGGGCCGCTCCACGGCGATGACGGCTGGAGCAGGGGCGGGTGCGGGGGCGTCGTCGGCCGCAGGGGCGCGCGGCGCTGCCGCCGCCGGGGTGTCAGCTGGCGCGACCGGCTCGGCGGGCAGACGCGGTGGCTCTGCGGCAGGCGCTGGCGGCGGGGTGACCAGCACGACGCGCAGGTCGGGCACTTCGGCGCGGCGCGCCTGCCAGGGCAGGCTCAGGCCGGGCAGGCCCAGGCCTTCACCGCCAAAGGTCAGGCTCAGCAGCAGCCCATGGGCCAACACGGAGATCAGCAGGGCACGCGCCGGGCCGGAGCGCGATCTGCGCGGCCAGGAAGGGGCGGTGGTGTCAGCGGCGAGCGCCTGCGCGAGGCTGGGGCCTGAGGACCAGCGGCTCAAGCCAGCCCCACCAGGAGGGGGCGATTCAGCTCGGAGAGATCCTGGCAGCGCATGCGTCCATTGTCGTCAGACGTGCGGGCCGATCAGCACCGGGTTGCCATCAGGGGCGCCTGGCCCCGTGGATGCGGGGGGGCGTGCCGGGCTGGTGCCGGGCCTCAGGGGTTGCCGTTCTGCGAGGTCACGTTGTCGCCCGTCTTGGGCACCTGGCAGCCGTTGAAGCTGATGGCGACCGACTGGCCCCAGTCCGCGGAATCGCCCTGCACCTGGAAGTGCAGATGCGGCCCCGTCGTGCGGCCCGTGTTGTCGCTCAGCGCGATGACGGTGCCGGCCTGGACCTTGTCGTTCTCCTTGACCTTGACGCTGTTGGGCGTCAGGTGGAAATACCAGCTCGTGAAGCCGCCCAGGTGGCGGATGCGCACGGTGTTGCCCCAGTTGTCGTGGCTGCCAGGCGTGAAGGGCTGGTTGGTGGCCGTCGTTGGCGAGGAGGGGTCATACGTCGTCGTCTGGCTCTGGCGCACCCACTCCACCGTGCCGGCGCGTGCCGCGCGCACCTCGGTGCCCGAATCCATCATGAAGTCGAAGGCGAAAGCCTGGCTGCCGTTGTGCGAGCCCGGCGGCGGGTTGTTGTTGCCCTGGCCGACATTGCGCGTGACGCCGTTCTTCCACGGATAGTGGTAGGCGCCCTGGGCCTCCTCCTGCAGCTTCAGGAAGCCCAGGCGCAGGCCCTTGCCGAAGTACCCCATGTCCTCGGTCGCCAAGTCGGTCCAGCAGCGCCGGTGCACCCAGTACTGCGTGCCGGTGCCGGGGCGCCAGACGGCCGCGTAGCTGCCGCCGTCGGACGACATCGTCGTCAGCCGCAGGCCTTGCGGGAAATAGATCGCGTCCTTGTCTTCCATGCCGCCGCCACTCATGCCCCAGTGGACCCATTGCGTGCCGCTGCCCGGCCGCCAGACGGCGGCGAGCTTGCCGTTGTCGAGCTCGATCTGCGTGACGCGCAGGCCAGCCTTGAAATAGGGCGCGTCCTTGGCCTTGAACTGGTCGCCCGACAGGCCCCAGTGCACCCACTGCGTGCCCTTGCCGGGGCGCCAGACGGCGGCGAAGCGGCCGTTGTGCAGGGCGAACGAGGCGATGCGCAGGCCCTGCTTGAAGTAGGCGCTGTCCTTGGCCTTGAAGTCGGACTCGCTCATGTCCCAGTGCACCCATTGCGTGCCGGTGCCGGGCTGCCAGACGGCGGTCAACTTGCCGTCGCGCACCGTCAGCGACACGATGCGCAGGCCCTGTTTGAAGTATTCGAGGTCGGCGGCCTTGAACTCGTCGGCCGACACGCCGGCCTTGACCCATTGCGTGCCGGCGCCGGGGCGCCAGACGGCGGCGTAGCCGTCAGCCAGGGCCTGTGACGCGCAGGCCGCCAGGACGGCGGCGGCCAGGAAGTGACGCATGGACATGGCCGGCTCCTTGTCTTGCCGTGGCGGCCGGGCCAGTATCTGGACCGGCATGCCAGGCGCCAACCGCGGAATTAGGGAAGGGTTGATGCGGGGGGCTGTCGCTGCCGGAGCCGCAATAACGTCTGTTCCACAAGCCCGACATTTTTCGGAGATTCCATGATGGCCTCCCTGCCCGACCCCCGCCGCCTGCTGACCCTCGATGCGCTGTTCGCGCGCCGACGTCCGGTGCGGGCCGAGCGTGAAGAGCCGCAGTTGACGCGCATGCCCGACGACACCGACGTGCTGATGATGCAGGAGCTGGCCAGCACCCAGATGGGCCGCCTGGCCGCCGAGGTGGCGCTCCAGGAAGGCAGCTGCCGCCAGTACGCAGCGCGCGAGGAGAGCGAGGTGATGGAGGCGCGGCGCTGAATCAGATCGGCGTCAACAGCGCCTCGCCGCGCCGCCAGGCGTCGACGTTGGCGATGAAGTTCTCCACCGTGGCGCGGATGGACTGCGGCGACCAGCCGGCCACGTGGGGCGTCAGGATGACGTTGTCCAGGCCCAGAAGCTCCTGAGGCGGGCGAGGCTCGCTTTCATAGACATCCAGCGCCGCACCGGCGATCTGCCCGGCCCGCAATGCCGCGGCCAGCGCCGCAGTGTCCACGCAGCTGCCGCGTGAGATGTTGACGACATGGCCATCGGCGCCCAGCGCCGCCAGCACCTCGGCGTTGACGATGTGCCGGGTGGCCGCCCCGCCGGGTGTGGCGACGACGAGGTCGTCGGCCCAGGCCGCCAGGGCCATCACGCTGTCGAAATAGACCGCATCGCCGGCATCCTCCCGCGGGCGGCGGTTGCTGTAGCCAATGACCATGCCGAAAGCGGCGGCACGCGTGGCGATCTTGCGGCCGATGCCGCCCAGGCCGATGACCCCCAGGCGCCGGTCCTTGAAGTTGGGAAAGAGCGGCAGGGCGTCGCGCCAGACGCCAGCGCGCAGCGCCACGCCCAGCTGGGGCAGTGCGCGCAAGCTGGCCAGCAGCAAGGCCAGGGCGTGGTCGGCCACGCAGTCGTCGTTGGTGCCGGCACCGTTGCAGATGAGCACGCCCGCCGCCTTGGCGGCCGCCACGTCGAGGTTCTCGTAGCCGGCGCCCTGGGCGGCCAGCAGCTTGAGGTTGGTCAGCGCGGCGATCTCGTCGGCGGAGAAGCCGGTGCCGCCATTCGTCAGCACGAGATCGATCTCTTCGGCGTGGGCCGCTATTGCCGCGGCCCGGCGGGTCGCATCGGGAGCGTCGATGACGCGAAATCGTTCCAGCAGCAGCGCCTTGTGTTCGGCGGCGATCGGGACGAGCAGCAGCAAGGTTTCCATGGGCGAATTGCAGCAATCAGAAGGCGCCCATCATGGCCGAACCCCTCAACAGCGCATCCAGGCGGAAGGTCGGCGCCTCTGACGAATGGCTGACCGTCGCCGGGCGCCCACAATCGCTGCACTTCAAATTGCTTGCTCACCATGAAACGACTGCTGCTGTCCGCCCTGCTGGCGGCGACGCTGGCCCATGCCGCCAATGAAACCCCGCTCGACGCCCTGCCCTACACGCCCAGTCTGGACGTCACGGCCATGGACCGCAGCGTCGACCCCTGCGACGACCTCTACCGCTTCGCCTGCGGCGCCTGGACCAAGACCAACCCGATTCCGGCCGACCAGTCGCGCTGGTCGGTCTACGCCAAGATGGCCAACGAGAACCAGCGCTACCTGTGGGGCGTGCTGAACAAGCTGGGCCAGCCGGGCGCCGAGCGCACGGGGCCTCAAGCCAAGCTGGGTGACTACTTCGCCGCCTGCATGGACGAAGGCGCCGTGCAGGCCGCCGGGCTCAAGGGCCTGCAGCCGACGCTGGACCGCATTGCCGCGCTGAAGGACAGGAAGGCCCTGCCGCCCCTGCTCGCGGAGTTGCAACTGGCGGCCGGCAATGACCGGCTGTTCTTCGGCTTCAGCGCGGGCCAGGATTTCGCCGACGCGACGCGCCAGATCGCCTTCGCCTCGGCGGGCGGCCTGGGCCTGCCCGACCGCGACTACTACCTCAAGCGCGACGACAAGACGCTGAAGATCCGCGCAGCCTACGAGGCCCATGTGGCCCGCATCTTCGAGCTGCTGGGCGACACGCCCGAGGCCGCCAAGGCGGGGGCGCGCAGCGTGCTGGCCACCGAGACCACGTTGGCCCGCGCGTCGCTCTCCAAGGTCGACAAGCGCGACCCCTACAAGACCTTCCACGTCGTCGACGCGCGCGGCCTGAAGGCGCTGATGCCCGGCTTCGACTGGGCCAGCTACCAGGCGGCCCTGGGCACCACGCCCTGGCATGCCCGCTACAACGTCACCGAGCCGGCCTTCTTCAAGGCACTCGGCGCGCGCCTCAACGCGATGAGCCTGGCGGACCTGAAGACCTATCTGCGCTGGCAGCTGGCCAGCAGCCTCAGCCCCGCGCTGGACAACGGTTTCGTGCAGGCCAACTTCGACTTCTACGGCCAGACCCTGCACGGCACGCCCCAGCTGAAGCCCCGCTGGAAGCGCTGCGTGCAGCTCGTCGACGTGCAGATGGGCGAGGCGCTGGGCCAGGAATTCATCGCGCGCAACTTCACGCCCGACCTGAAGGCCGCGGCGGTGCAGATGACCGATGAGATCGAGGTGGCGATGGGACGGTCCATCGACAGCCTGGCCTGGATGAGCGCCGAGACCAAGGCCCGCGCCCACGCCAAGCTCAAGGCCATCGTCAACAAGGTGGGCTACCCCGAGCGCTGGCGCGACTACTCGGCCTTTGCCGTGCAGCCTGGCGATTTCCTGGGCAACGTCACGCGCGGCAATGCCTTCGAAGCCAAGCGCCGCCTGGCCAAGATCGGCCAGCCGCTGGACCGCGGCGAGTGGGGCATGACGCCGCAGACGGTGAACGCGTATTACGACGCGCAGATGAACGACATCAACTTCCCCGCCGGCGTGCTGCAGGCGCCGCTGTACGACGCAGCGCTGGACGAGGCACCCAACTACGGCAACACCGGCGGCACCATCGGCCACGAGCTGACCCACGGCTTCGACGACGAAGGCCGCCAGTTCGACGCCCAGGGCAACCTGAAGAACTGGTGGACCAAGAAGGACGGCAAGGAATTCGAGAAGCGCGCCGCCTGCGTGGCCGACCAGTACGCCACCTACACCGTCGTCGACGACATCAAGATCAACTCCAAGCTGACGCTGGGCGAAGACCTCGCCGACCTCGGCGGCCTGGTGCTGGCCTGGGAGGCCTGGAAGGCCCACATGACCGGCAAGACGCTCGAGAACCGCGACGGCCTGACGCCCGAGCAGCGTTTCTTTGTCGGCTTCGCGCAGTGGGACTGCGCCGATGCCCGCCCCGAAGCCCTGCGCGTGCAGGCCAAGGTCGACCCGCACTCGCCGGCGCGCTGGCGCATCAACGGCGTCGTCGTCAACATGCCGGAGTTCGAGAAGGCCTTTGCGTGCAAGCCGGGCGCCAAGCTGGTGAAGCCGGCGGGGCAGCATTGCAAGGTGTGGTGATCTACACGGGCTGAGGGCGCTGCTCATTGCCGCCGCGATGAGCAGCGGCGTTGTCGGTAGCGGCGACTGACCGTGAAGGTAGCATTGCGCACGCAGGATGCGCCCATTTCCCGGCGTGCCTGGCGCGGGTGTCCTCGGTGAGAACCGTGCGGCACCTCGATTGCCCGCCGGAGTTTCATGACCGCTGCGCTGCATCCACCCTGCGACCAAGCCGCCATCCGCCACGGCCCTCCGGCATCACCCTGCTCGCCGGCCAGGCAGCGATGGGTGCTGGCGACCGCGATCCTCGCCTCCGGCATGGCCTTCATCGACGGCACGGTCGTCAACGTCGCACTGCCGGCAATCCAGAACGATTTGCATGCGACGCTGCATCAGGTGCAATGGGTCGTGGAGTCGTATGCGCTGTTGCTGGCCGCGCTGCTCCTGCTTGGCGGCGCGCTGGGCGACCGCTACGGGCGCCGCCGCATCTTCCTGCTGGGTGTGGCGATCTTCGGCGCGGCCTCGGTGCTGTGCGCGCTCTCAAGCGACGTGAACGCATTGATCGCCGCGCGCGCGTTACAGGGCGTGGGTGCAGCCCTGCTGGTGCCGGGGAGCCTGGCGCTGATCAGTGCCTCTTTTGACGAGCATGAACGGGGCCGGGCCATCGGCACGTGGGCCGGCTTCAGTGGCATCACGGCGGCCGTCGGGCCGGTGATCGGCGGCTGGCTGATCGACCATTACTCCTGGACCTGGGCCTTCATGGTGAATGCGCCGCTGGCCGCGCTGGTTGCGGCGATGGCGATGCTGCGGGTGCCGGAATCTCGCGACCCGCAAGCCACGGGGCGGCTGGACTGGTCGGGGGCGGCGCTCGTCACGGTGGGCCTGGGCGGCATCGTGTTCGCCTTCATCGAAGGGCCGGCCCGCCAGTGGGATTCGCCCGCCGTGATCGCCGCCCTCGTGATTGGCGTCGTTGCGACGGGGGCCTTCGCGTGGGTGGAGCAACGTACACCGCAGCCCATGCTGCCGCTGCAGTTCTTTCGCGACCCCATCTTTGCCGGCGCCAACGTGCTGACCTTGCTGGTCTACGCGGCCCTTGGCGGTGGCCTCTTCTTCGTGCCGCTGGCGCTGATCCAGGTGCATGGCCTGTCGGCCGCCGCCGCCGGAGCCGCGCTGCTGCCCTTCATCCTGATCATGTTTGCTCTGTCGCGCTGGGCCGGCGGCCTGGCCGACCGGGTCGGGCCGCGCACACCGCTGGCCATCGGCCCCGTGATTGCGGGCGCCGGCTTCGCTGCGCTGGCGCTGCCTTCCATCGAAGCCAATTACTGGACCGGCTTCCTGCCGGGCATCGTGGTGCTCGGCGTGGGCATGAGCGTGACGGTCGCGCCATTGACCACGGCCGTCATGAATGCAGCGGGCGCCGACGCGGCCGGTGTGGCGTCGGGTATCAACAACGCGGTGTCCCGTGCGGCCGGCGTGCTGGCCATCGCCGCGTTGGGAGCACTGATGGCCTGGGCATTCGGCGTCGCGCTTCGAGGCCAGCTCGACCACCACGACGTGCCTGCCGCCGTGGCGTCGCTGGTGCTGGAGCAGCAGAGCCGGCTCGCGGCCATCGAGCTGCCACGGGACATCGACGCAGCCGCCCGGGCCGCAGCCCAGAACGCCATCCACGCGGCTTTCGTCAGCGGATACCGCTGGGTGATGGGCGTGAGCGCCGCGCTGTGCGTGCTGGGCGCGGCGGTGGCCGCGGCGTTGATGCGCAAAGTTGAGCGCTGAGACGCGAGGATGCGCACGGGCCGACTTGGGGAGCCCGCGCCACAACCGACGGCGGTTTGGAAGGACGCTTCCAGCCCAATGCCGTAGTCCGCTTGGCAGCGGTCGGCGCGCTCGCGTGATGGGCAGCTCTCGCCGCCATGAGCTGCCGCTCACAAATGTTCGCTTAAGCGGCCCATCGCTGGCAAAGCGTACAGCGGGCTTCGCACGGCGCCGCCACCATCCGCAGCACGTGCGTGTAAATCATGGTGGTCGCCACGTCTGGATGGCCCAGCAGTTCCTGCACGGTGCGAATGTCGCTGCCCACCCAGTTCAACAGCCAGATCGAAGAGCTGCTGCCCCATCGCTGGACTCACACTTTGGTTCGCAGACGATCTCTTGAACAGTCAGTGCGGTACGGGCTGCAGGCGGCACCCTGTGCATCTTCACCATCTCCGTCGGCCGCCGCGCTGGTCCGCATGTCGCATAGTGCGGCTGCCGATCAGCCGGTCTGATCACTTGACCATGCCGGTTCTCCGTTCCGGGGTCCCCAGCCTCTCTGACTACCGCCACGCCGGCCCGGCCCCGGGCCGTTGCGGGCGGTGGTTTCTGCACAACGCGCGGGTTCACGGCTGCGGCACGCCCTGAGGGCCTACTCCCCCGATCTTCACAATGGAAAGGATGTTATGTACCACTCACTTCGGCTCGCAACAATATTCGCAGTCCTGACCGACTTATGGGCGCCGAGCTTCGCCGACGCGGTCTCGCTCGAACCGTTGTGCACGCAGTGTGGAAATTCCGTCAAATGGGGGAACGTGGTCGCGATGAGCGTCAACGGGACTCATGTGGTAGCCAATGGCGAAGACCTGCTGAGCCGGACCGCCCCCTGCCGCCGCCCCCGGCAGTGCTCGACGGCATTCGCACTGAAGCAGGGTGATGCAGTTCCGATGCCGTCGATCGACGGCTTCGCTGAAGGCGTCGCGACAGCCGTGGCCAATGATGGCACCGCTGTGGGTTACGCGTATGACGCCGCACGCTTCCAACCGCTGTTCCTGCCGGTCGTCTGGCCGGGCGGCGCAGCCGCGAAACGGTTGGCGACGCTCGCCCAAGTCGAGGAGACGCAAGCCGTCGGAATCGATTCTTCCAGCCGAATCATCGGCATTGGCAAGATCCCGGCGGTGAACCACGGAATGTCCCGGTCAGTCGCCATGTTGTGGTGTTCACATGACTCCACGCCCAGATTGCTGCCAAGCTTAGTCGCCGCAACGGATCCGAGCCTCAACAGCGGCGTGACCGCGGCGCACGCCATCACAGATGATGGCTACATCGTCGGTGCGGTGGGTATGTCCGACGGTTTTCATCCAGCATACTGGCGCATTGACGCACGCTGTGATGTCTCGATGCCGACGCTGCTGTCCAATTCGCGCGGCGTAGCCCTTGCGCGCATCGCCCCCGGACAGTTCGTCGGTCAGATCTATCGCGGTACGACGTCGCTGGCCGCCATCTGGGACGCGGGAGCACAAATCACACTGGAAGTGCCTTCGCCGTCGACGCTCACTCTCAACGCAGGCGACGCCGACACGCTCTATGGCTTCGTCACTGATCCCGATCAAAACGTCACCCGGATCTACGTCCGCGACCGGCACAGCAACAGCGATCTCAAGCTACCAGGAAACGTTGCCGACAGCCTGAGGTTCGTGACCGGCGTGGATCCAAGCGGGACGGCGGTCGGCATGGGCGTTGTAAACGGTCGCTTTCAACCCGTCAAACTACACCGGCCTGCCGCTAGCGAGGCCGCCCGATGACCAGCCCTCAGCCACTTCGATCACACGTGACGCTGGGGTCGTGGACAACGCTATGCGTTGACCACCGCCGACGAGATTTTGAAAAGAATAACGGACTGACCATGAGCAGCAGACGCGGTGCTAAAGGCGGCGACGGCGTGCTCACGAGCATCGGACTACGCAGCTTCTGGGCGAGGACCCTTCCGGCCAAAGACAGCTGACTGCGACCCCATGGGTACCCGGTCCCGGCCAGGAGCCGACGGTTAAAGTGGTCTGCTTTCGGGGTGTCTAGCCGCGTCGAAGTGCGCATTGCCGAGCGATACACGCGGCCTATCAACACCCACGAAATGCCCGAATGCCGTATCTGCGACGTCTGGAGATGGTTATCCGCCCCACTGGAGAAGTTTGATGAAGCACAAGCTGGTGAGCTGGGTGCCCTTTGCGGCTGCTGCGGCGATCTTCTCGTCGGTCGCCAACGCAGCGCCGCCGTCGGTGGAAATGACCTGGATGTCGATCGCCAATTGGTATTTCAAGGTCGGCGACAAGCGCATCGTCATGGACGGCTACATCTCCCGTCTGCCTGAAAACTTGTTCACGGCGTCTGCGGTCTACGCAAATGATCTGTATGCCTACACGAAGGAGCCGGCAGGCGTCGACGTCGCCTCCATCACCAAGGTGCGCGATGCAATGCTGGGGACTGACAAGCTCGATCTGCTTATCGTCGGCCACAGTCATTGGGACCACAGTTGGGACACCCCCACGTGGGCGAAACTGACCGGCGCCCCGATGATTGGCGGCTCATCCACTTGCATGCAAGCTGCAGCACAAGGCATAGCCGGGTCCCAATGCCGCAGCGTCAGCGGCGGCGAGAAGATTTCACTGGGCGACGGCATCACCATGCGTGTCGTTCGCTGGAACCACAGCGGCGACTCAAGCAATCCGATACAGCACTTTGCGCGAGAGCTGTATCGACCGCCGATTCCCGACCCGAAGTCCGGAGGCCTTCGCGCCGGCGTTGGAGAGGACTACCCCAACGGGGGCGGTAACAGGGCCTACCTGTTCACGGTAGACAGTCCCGAGGGCCAGCTCTCATTCTTCGTCAGCAATTCGGCAAGCGCGTTCGATCTGGACAAGGACATCGTGGTCGACGGTGTGAACTTCGGGCCGCCTCTTGGTAACTTGGCCGCTGCAATGAAGGATGCCGGACTCACCAAGGTCGACGCATGGATCGGCACAGGCGGAAAGCCGGTTGCGGAAATGGTTGTCCCGGTCATTCATCCGAAGACTTACCTGCCGAGCCACTGGGATGGACTGTTCAACGCTTTTTGGCCGGGCATGCCGTATCCATTCAAGGATGACGCGCTCAAAGCGTATCTGGATGGCCAGAAGGTTTCGCTCGTTGCGCAAACGCAGTATTTCGACAAGTACGTCCTATCGTCGAACGGCGTCGTCACGGCTACAAATCACGACGTCAAGAACAAACTGGGATTTGCGGATACGAAGCGATTTAGTCAGCTACTGCTGGATGCCGTCACGCTCGTTTCCTCCACCAGCGTCGGTGACGATTGTGGTGAAGGATTTCAGCCATCGAGCGACTGGGCGAAGACCTTTGCCGAATTGCGCCAGTTCGGACCGGGCCAGCACGCTGACGCCGTTGGCCTCACGCGAGGTGCCAGACGAGACCATCCCTTCGATCCGACGCTGCGGATGACTCGCGATTCGACGGCTATGTCCCACTAGCAAGCGTGCCACCGCTTTACGGCGACCAATCTGGCCGGCCTGATGACCGGAACGGGTCGACAGCTGCCGGCTACCTGACTCTCTGAGAGCACTCGGCGTCCCGCAGGGCGCCTCGCCTCTCTCATTGCTCAAGCAGCAACCGCTACGACAGCAACCGGAACAGCATGTTGGGATGGATGGGCAGGTCCATCAGCCCGGCCACGCCCATCAGCACGCCGAAGAAGGTGGGCAGCAGGGCCACGAAGTACAGCGGCCAGAGCCGGGTCAGCGCCGTCACGGCCAGCAGGGCGATGGCGATGGCGAGCAGGGCGTCGGACAGGTCGAACTGGTCGTCGCGCCGGTTCAGCGTCTCGTAGGCGGTCTGGGCCGCCTCGGCCTGGGCCTTGAGTTCATCGCGCTTCTTCAGCTGATCAGCCGTCTTGGCACGGTAGCCGGCGATGGCCTTGTCGTAGTCCGCGGCTTGCGCGTTGGGTGCTCCGGCCTTGGCCAGCTCAAGTTGGGTGGCGGTCGACTCGGCCACGTCGGCGCGGATGGTGCGCGCCTGGAAGTAGGCCCAGTAGTCGAGCTTGTCGGCCTGGGCCTGCTGCATGCCTTGCACGATGTTGTCGTCCTTGACCTTGCAGATGCCCATGAAGGTGGCCAGGATCGCCACCGTGATGGCGACAGCGGCGTTCAGGCGTGCGGTGCGGGCCTCCTGGGCGGCTTCGGCGGCCTGGTCGATGAGGTCTTTGGGATCGAGGTCCATGGAGGGGGTATGTAGTTGGCGGCGGAACTATGCGCGCAGCACAGGCCTTGTCTGTGGCGATCTCGCGGCCTTCAGTTCCTGCGCAAGCCGAATGAAAGCCAAGACGCTGCTGCTGACCTTGCTGTTTGCCGTCCGTCGCGCCGGTCCCTGAAGATTCGCTGATCGCGGCGTTCAGGCCAGCGGTGGCGCGGCGCAGAGTGAGCCGCTGGCGGAGATCGCGGGCGCGAGTGCGGTGATCACTTCGTCCAGCGCGGCATCGATCGCGGCGCCATGGATGCCGGCGATGCACGCCCGCTCCAGCCGCAGCGCGGCTTCGCGCAGCCCGTCCATGCCAAAGGTGCCGGCCAGGGATTGAAGGTCGTGCGCCAGGCGGCGACCCGCTGCTGCGTCGCCGGCGTTGCGCGCGGCGTCGAAGTCCTGTTCAAAGCTGCGGTACTTCTCGGCAAAGCCGGCGAGGGCGCGCCGCAGCAGCGCGGCGTCGCCGCCCAGGCGGCCCAGGGCGCCGGCCATGTCGATGCCCGGTGTGGGCAGGGCCGCGGCGGCAGCGCTGCCCTCGCTGACCACCGTACGAACCAGCGGCGCGCTGGGGCGCACCCAGCGCGCCAGGGTGGCATACAGGTGCGCCACGTTGATCGGCTTGGCGACGTGGTCGCTCATGCCGGCGGCGAGCGCCTTCTCGCGGTCGCCCAGCATCGCGTTGGCGGTCATGGCGATGATGGGCAGGTCGCGCCAGCGTGGCTGCTGGCGCAGCCGCTGCGTGGCCTCGAAGCCGTCCATCTCCGGCATCTGGCAGTCCATCAGCACGGCGTCGTAGTCGTGCGTGGCCAGCCGCTCCAGGGCTTCGCGGCCATTGCAGGCCATGTCCACGGCAACGCCTATCCGGCCGAGCAATTCGGCGGCGAGGTCGCGGTTGATCTCGTTGTCCTCCACGAGCAGCACGCGCGCGCCGTCCAGGCGCACGTCGAGCCGCGGTGGCAGCGAGGCGGCGGCGTGCTCGCCGCCCAGGCCCGACGCTTCGGCACAGGCGTCCAGCAGCGACCACGGCGTCACCGGCCGGGCCACTGTCACCGCGGCCACCGCCAGCGTGGGACTCAGATCCTGGCGGCCTGCCTCGGCCAGCAGCACCAGGGCCGGTGCGCCACCCGTGGTTTGGGCGGTGAGGCGGCGTGCGAAGTCGGCCAGGTCCAGGCCGGCCATTGGCTGCTCGAGCACGGCCAGGCCGTAGCCTTGGCTCCCGGCCGCCGCCAGCCGCGCCAGCGCCTCGGCGCCGTTGGCGGCGCAGTCGACCTGCAGCCCCGCCTGCGCGAGCGTCGCGGCATGCAGCCGGCGCGCCGCGGCATGCACGGCGACCACCAGCGCCCGCCGCCCGCGCAGGCCGGCAGCGGGTTGGGCGGCCGTCGCATCGGGCAGGGCCGCCAGGCTGAGCACGAACGAGAAGCGGCTGCCGCCGCCGGCCGGGCTGTCGACCTCGAGTTCGCCGCCCATCAGCCGCACGAGCTGACGGCTGATCGCCAGCCCCAGCCCGGTGCCGCCGTGGCGCCGGCTGGTTGCGGCGTCGGCCTGCTCGAAGGGCTCGAACAGGCGCTGCCTGAGTTCGTCGGAAATGCCCATGCCGGTGTCACTGACCGCAAAGCGCAGCACCGCCCGCTCGCGCTCGCGGCTCACCGTCTCGACGCTCACCCGCACCTCGCCGTGATCGGTGAACTTGACCGCGTTGCCGGCCAGGTTGAGCAGCACCTGGCCCAGGCGCACGGGGTCGCCCAGCAACTGCCGAGGCGGGTCACCCTGCACCGAGAACAGCAGTTCCAGCCCCTTGTCCTGCGCCTGCGGCCCCAACATGGAGGCTAGGTTGTCCAGCACCTCGGGCAGGTCGAAGGGCAGGGTCTCGACGATCAGTTTGCCGGCTTCGATCTTCGAGAAGTCGAGGATGTCGTTGAGGATGGTCAGCAGCGAGCGCGCCGCGCGGTTGACCTTCTGGATGTGTACCCGCTCGCGCGGCGGCAGCGCGCCTTCCAGCGCCAGGCCCGACATGCCGATGATCGCGTTCATCGGTGTGCGGATCTCGTGGCTCATGTTGGCGACGAAGGCGCTCTTGGCGATGCTGGCGGCTTCGGCGGCATCGCGCGCGTGGCTCAGCTCGGCGGTGCGCTGGCCCACGGTGTCCTCCAGGGCCGTGTGCTGGCGGCGCAGCTCGGCGTCGCGTTCGTGCAGCGCGCCCATCAGCGCGTTGAAACCCTCGCCCAGCCGGGCCAGTTCATCCGCGCCCTCGACCGGCACCCGGTGGTCGTAGTCGGCGCTGACGCGCACCTCGTCGACCACCGCCGCCAGCGTGGCCAGCGGCCGGCCGATGGAGCGTTGCAGCGCCCACAGCAGGCCCAGCATCACCGCGGCCCCCAGCAGCACCAGCGCAGCGCCGAAGGCGACCATGGCGGCCAGGTTCTGACGCTGCAGCTCGGCCAGGCTGGTGACCAGCACCAGGCGCGCATCGCCGTCCAGCGCTTGCACCCAGCGGGCCGCGCCGAGCCCGGTTGCCAGCGCGAAGCCCGGCTCGCTGCCGCCGCCCGGCGCGGCAGCTGGCCACTCGATGGCCTGCGGCGCGCGCAGCTGCGCGAGCAGCTGCCCGTCGGCCAGGCGCAACTCGGCGGACAGCACCAGCGGGTTGGGGCGCAGCGAGTCCAGGATCTCCTGCGCGCGCCGCGCGTCACCGAAGGCGACCGCCGCCTCGGCGCCGACGGCGATCAATTGCGCCATCGGTTCGACCTGGGCGCGGGCGCGCTGTTCGAGGGTCAGGCGCTGCACCAGCACCAGGCCGGCCGCGCCCGCGGCAAACACCAGCACCGCCGCCACCAGCAGCGACAGCATCAGCACGCTGCGGATGCGGCGCGGCCGCGCGGTGGTCACCGGAGCCTCCGCAGGCTGCCGTGCTCGACCACTTCGCTGGACACCTCGAGCAGCTTGGCCGGGATGCCCAGCGAGGACCGGCGTGCCTGGTCGAGATTGATGCTCATCTCGATGTGCTCGCCGGGCAGCAGGCGCACGACGCCGCCCTCGCTGAGGAACTCCGGCGCGTTGCCCACCGTCAGCACCGGCAGGCCGCTCAGCTGCGCCAGTGCCGCCCGGCGTACCGACGAACTGATGGCGCCGACGAAGACGATGTGGCAGCTGGCGAGCGCCTCGGGCGACACGGCGCGCCTGACGGTGAACGGCCGGCCCTGTTCGAGCCGGCCCTGAAAGGTCTGCTCCAGCGAGGCGTCGAAGTGGTTCTCGTCGACGGTGCAGACGTTCCAGGGCATGGCGCCGTCGGCAAAGGCCCGCGGGGGCCAGGTGACGTAGCGGGCGAAGTTGCGCATGAACGCGGCCTCGACCCGGGACTGCCGCTCGACCAGCGGCGCCTGGGCGCCGGCCGGCAGGCCGCCCAGCGCCCAGGCCAGGGCCGCCAGCGCGACGGAGCGTCCGAAACCCACGGCGGCCCTCACCAGGCCGCTTTCAAAGCCAGCAGCCACTCCCGGGGCCGCGAACGCGTGCTCTGCGAAGGGTGGTAGTGCTGGTCGAGCAGGTTCTTGCCGGACAGCTCGATCGACACGCGGCGCCCGCCGTCCAGCCAAGCGTAGCCCGCCAGGGCGTCGATCAGCGCATAGCTCTGCCGCGCCGCCGCCGGGCCCTCGGGCAACAGCGTCTGATCCCGCACGACGTGCGCCCCGCCGCCCAGGTAGAGGCCGCCAGAGAAATCATGCCGTGCCCAGAGGTTGAACAGATGCGGCGCGCTCATCTGCAGCCGCGCGCCGTGCAGCAGTTGGGCGCTCTTGTAGTTGATGCGCTCGGCGGCATTCAGCGTCGCCGGGTCGCGCGACAGCAGGGCCGCGTCGTTGCCGCTGTACTCCAGGATGCGGGCGGCGGTGCGGCTGTAGGCCAGGTAGATCTGCCAGCCCGCGGCCGGCAGCAGCGTGGCATCGAACTCGATGCCGCGCGAGCGCTGCTGGCCGCTCTGGACGTTGTAGATGATGACGTTGCCCGAGCTGTCGGTCTGCGCAAGGTCGTTGACGGCGTTGCGGTTGCGCAGGTCGAAGGCGGTCAGCGTGGCCGTGGCGCGGCCGTTCAGCAGCTCCGCCTTGACGCCCAGGTCCCAGCCGCTGCCGCGCGTGGGCAGGGCGGGTGTGCGCGTGCCGTCGGGCCGGTTCAGCACCTGCGCGACGGGCACGAAGGAGCGTGCGAACGAGGCGAACAGCGACCACTCGGGCGCCAGGCGCAGCAGGGCGCCGTATTGCGGCGTCAGCTCATGCGTGGAGAAGGGTTGGGATGCAGCGGTGATCCGGTCGTCGACCCGGGCACGCGCGGCGGTGTAGCGCAGGCCGGCCAGCAGCAGCAGGTCGTCGTCCAGCAGCCCGAGCGTGGCGCCGGCATAGGCCGAGCGGTCCGTCTGGTGCAGGCTGCGATCGGTGCGATTCTCGGTCAACGCCGACAGCGGGATGTCCACCTGGCGGTTCCAGCTCGTCGGGTCGCGCAGGTCCCACAGCGGCAGGGGCGAGGCGATGGGGCGGCTGCCGAGGGCTGGGTCGTTGGGCGCCTGCGCCGCCGTGTTGTCGAAGCGCCGCCTGAGCGACTGCGCGCCGAGCAGCAACCGCAGGCTGGCACGGTCGAAGCGGTACACGCCGACGCCGTCGGCGGTCAGCGTCTCGGCCTGGTTGGTGTAGGTCTGGCGACGCAGGCGGCGGCCCTGCAGAAACGTCTGGTTGTCGGACATGCCGAGGTTGCCGGAGAACAGCGCATCGATGGCGAAGCGCAGGCGTGAGTAGCCGGCGCGCAGATGCCAGTGGTCGCCGGCCTCGACATCGACCCAGCCGCTGGCGCCCGTGCTGTCGCTGCGGCGGTAGTCGACGTCGGACATGCTGTTCCAGTCGTCTGGCAGCCCCGGCACGTCGACACCGGCGCGGTTCGGGTCGGCCGCGGTCGGCACGAGGCCGGCCTGCCTACCATAGCCGGGCTTTTGCATCAGCTGCGGGGCTTCGCGCTTGCTGTACTGCTCGGCCTTGAGGGTGACGCTGACGCGGCGGTCCGGCATCCAGCGCAGCGAGGGAGCCAGGGTGGTGGCATGTGCGTCGTAGGGCCGCCAGTAGTGGATGTCCTGGTCGAACGAGGCCGCGACGCGCAGCAGCAGGTCGGGCCGCAGCGGCGTGCCCATGTCGGCGTCGAGCCGGTAGCGGCCGTAGCTGCCGGCGCCCACCTCGACCTCGGCGAAGGGCTGGGGCCGCGGGCTCTTCGTGATCACGTTGACGATGCCACCGGGCGCCACCTGGCCGTACAGGAAAGAAGATGGCCCCTTGACGATCTCGATGCGCGAAGCGCTGGTGAGGTCGAAGATCGACGGGCCGACGAAGCCGTCGCGCAGCACCTGGTAGGCGCCCGGCACCTGGCTCACCGCAAAGCCGCGGATCGCCAGGTTGGCATTGCCCTCATTGAAGTCGTTGCTCCGGTAGGTCACGCCCGGCGAGTAGCGGGCCACGTCGAACAGGCCCTGCGGCTTCTGGTCGCGGATGAAGGGCTCGTTGAAGGCCTGGATGGCGAACGGCAGCTCGTGGATCGGCGCATCGAAGCGCGAGGCGGACACGGCATGGGCGGCGCGATAGCCGCGATCGAGGTTGGCGGCGACGTCGAAAGGCGACAGCCGCACCTGCACGAGCTCGCCGATGTCGAGGTCGGCCACGCTGGAGGAACTCGCCGCCGCCCCGGCTGCAGCCGCCAGTCCGGCGGCCAGCAGCAACAGCTGCGCCGCGCCCGCGGCCCGCAAGCGCCTGTCGGTTCCTTGTCTCCCGCCCCCGGCTGCAGTCATCGATCACTCGATTCCATTGGGCTTGTTTGCGGCGAGTTTATGCCTGTGCGCCGCCGCCAGGGGCGGCCTGCCGTTCAGGCCTGCACGACGTTGCGGCCCTGGCCCTTGGCCCGGTACAGCGCCGCATCGGCGCGCGCCAGCACCGCGCTGCCGCTGGCATCGCCGCGCTCGGCCTCGGCGATGCCGAAGCTGGCACTGAGCGGCCAGTCCTGTTCCAGCCAGCGCAGGGGCGCCGTGTTGACCAGCCAGCGCATGCGCTCCGCCACCAGCGCCGCGCCGGCGATGTCGGTGTCGGGCAGCAGCACGCAGAATTCCTCGCCACCCAGGCGGCCAAATCGGTCCACCTCGCGCACGCAGGGCTGCAGCTCCTTGACCATCAGGCGCAGGGCCGCGTCGCCGGCGGCATGGCCCAGGGCGTCGTTGAGCTGCTTGAAGCGGTCCATGTCGATCATTACCAGCGCATAGCCGCGGCCGCGCGCCAGCCAGGCGTGGGCACGCTCCAGCGCCTGGTCGAAGGCGCGGCGGTTCAGCGTGTCGGTCAGCGGGTCGCGCTCCAGCAGGCGCTCGATGCGCGTGATCAAGCGCATCAGCACCAGGAAGGCCAGCGTCGCGTTCTGCAGCAAGGCCAGCACCAGCGCCGTCCACAGGAAGGCGATGTTGAACTCGGAGGGCACGCGCAGGTCGGGCGTGCGGCCGGGGTTGACGAAGGTCTCCAGGCCGCGCGCCGCCATCAGCGCCGCGATGAGGAACAGGGGCAGGGCCAGCGGCGCGGGCGTGCGCCGGCCGCCGGCCGAGCGCGCCAGGTTGCGCCAGGCGATGATGCCGGCTGCCAGCGTCAGCGCGGCGCCGGCACCGTTGACGATGCGGGCCTGCCAGCGCAGGTCGCCTTCATAAGGCAGCGCCAGCAGCAGCAGGGCCGTGGCGGCCACGACGACGGCACCGGGCTTCCAGTTCAGCGCCCGCGTCGTGATGCCTGGCACCGCCGCGCCGAGCAGCGCGAAGGAGGTGATGGCGAGCACGTCGCCGGGCCAGTAGGTGAGGGTGTCAGGCAGCACGCCGCGCAGTACATGCAGCGTCAACGAACCGGCAGCGGCAGCGTTCGCTCCGGCCATCGCCAGCGAGGCCCGCGGCGCGATGCGCGCGACCAGGGCCAGCGCCATCCAGACCAGGGTTGCCGCTGCAGCAACGAAGATGATGCTGGCCAGCAGCGTCAGGGTCTGGGCTGGCGTGATCATGCCGTGGCGATCCCGCCGAGGTGCGTTGCCACGCAGACGCGGTTGCGGCCCTCGGCCTTGGCGCGGTAGAGCTCGCCGTCGGCGCGCGCCATGCCGACTTCACCCCGCGGGTCGTCGGCCACCGGCAGGGCCACGCCGAAACTGGCCGACAGCGGCAGCTCTACGTCTTTCCAGCGCAGCGGCTGGGCGGCCAGGCTGTGGCGCAGGCGCTCGGCCACGCTGGCGGCGGTGGCGAGATCGGCCGGGCCGGTCAACGGCAACAGCGCGCAGAACTCCTCGCCGCCCAGGCGCCCGAGGCAGTCCACCTCGCGCAGGCAGGATTGCCAGACGCGCACGCAATGCTGCAGGGCCGCGTCGCCAGCTTGATGGCCATGCTGGTCGTTGACGCGCTTGAAGTGGTCGATGTCGATCATGGCCAGCGCGAAACCGCGGCCGCGCTGCAACTGGGCCTGGGCTTCGCCGAGCGCCTGCTCGAAGGCGCGGCGATTGAGGGCGCCGGTCAGCGGGTCGCGGTAGGTCAGGTGCTGGATGCGCCTGATGAGGCGCCAGATCATCAGCGCGATCAGGCTGATGGTGATGGCGGCGGTGACGACGAACCACAGCGCCGCGCGCGCCGGCGACGGCAGTTCGCCATTGAGGATGTGGTCGTCCCAGCCCGGCACGAGCAGCAGCTCCGCGGCGTGCGTCAGCGTCACGGCCGCCATTGCGGCGAAGGGCAGGGTGGTGCAGGCAGTGACGACGCGCGACAGTTGGCCGCCGATGCCACGAACGACCTCGCGCATGGACATCAGGGCCAGCAGCGCCACGCTGAAAGTGCTGGCCACCTGCGGCGCCAGGCCCGAGCCGCTGGCCAGGCCCAGTGCGATACCCATGGCGCCGAGGCCGCCTATCCAGCTGATGTCACGCGGGCGCTGGCGGCTGCGCAGCATGCGGCGCAGCGCCATCAGCAGCAGCACGGCACAGGCCAGCAGGCCGAATTCGGGAATGGCCTGGCGCAGCAGGCCGGGCCAGCCGGCCATGCAGTCGCCGCAGCCCTGGGAGGCGATGCGTACCAGATGAGCTGCGGCCATCAGCCGGCCGGCGCGCGGTGCGATGCGAAAGGTCTGCGCGAGCGTCAGCCAAGCCAGGGCCGCCATCAGATTGAAGAGGGCGCTGACCTTGAGGACCGTCGGGACGTCGAGGAATTCCATGCAGCTCGGGGTGATGGACGTGCATCTTCTCCGACAACGCCAAAATGCCGGCCATGTCGGCTTGGATATTGATCACCGGAGGCTCGCGTGGCATTGGTGCCGCGACGGCGCTGCGTTGCGCCGAGGCTGGCTGGGACGTGGCCATCAACTACGCCCAGGATAGCCTCGCTGCGGACAAGCTCGCGGCCAGATTGCACGGACTCGGCCGGCGCGCGCTGACCCTGCAGGCCGACGTGGCCGACGAAGTCCAGGTGGCGGCCATGTTCGAGCAATTGGACGCGGCCGGTGGCCGGCTGGCAGGCCTGGTCAACAACGCCGGCATCGTGGCGCCGGCGGCGCGGCTGGAGGCGATGACGACCGAGCGGTGGCGGCGCCTCTTCGACGTCAACGTGATCGGCACGCTGCTGTGCTGCCAGCAGGCCGCGCGGCGCATGAGCACCCGGCAGGGCGGCGCAGGCGGGGCGATCGTCAACCTCAGCTCGCGCGCGGCCGAGTTCGGCTCGGCGGGCATCTATGTGGACTACGCCGCCACCAAGGGCGCCATCGACACCCTGACCAAAGGCCTGGGGCGCGAACTGATCAGCGAGGGCATCCGCGTCAATGGCGTGCGGCCCGGCATCATCGAGACCGACATCCATGCGGCCAGCGGCATGGACGCGAGTAGCGCTGTGTCGACCATTCCGATCCAGCGCCTGGGCCGGCCCGAGGAGATCGCCGAGGCCATCGTCTGGCTGCTGAGCGATGCGGCCAGCTACACGGTCGGCACCTTGCTGGATGTGGCTGGAGGCCGCTAGCGCTTCTCGACCAGCGTCGATTCAACGCCACTCTCGTCGCGCAGCCGAACGGCGGCGGCACGCGCCTCGTCGGCGCTCGGGAAGGGCCCGGCGCGCAGCCGGTGCACGCCGCCCTCGCGGACGACGGTCAGCAGCGGCAGCAAAGTCAGGTCAGCCTCGGCAATGCGCTGGCGCAGGGCTTCCGCGCCGTCCAGCTTGGCAAAGGCGCCGAACTGCAACCAGGCGCCGGGGCCGGCAACCGTGCCCGCCATGTTGCCGGTCGTCTCGCGCTGCGGCGCGCCTGGCGGAGCGTCGGGCACGAAAACGGGCGCCGGTTCGCCCGCCGGCTTCTGGAAGGTGCCGGCGCGGATCTCGGCATAGGTGATGCGCCGCACCTCCACCGGCGCCACGCCGCGCAGCAGGTCGAGCTTGAGGGCGGCCGTGTAGCTGAGGTCGACGATGCGGCCCTTGTGGAAGGGGCCGCGGTCGTTGATGCGCACGATGACCTCGCGGCCGTTGGCCGGGTTGCGCACGCGGGCATAGCTCGGGATGGGCAAGGTCGCATGCGCGGCCGTCATGGCATACATGTTGTAGACCTCGCCGCTGGCGGTGGGCCGGCCGTGGAACTTGCGGCCGTACCAGGAGGCCAGGCCGCGGTCGGCGTAAGGCGCGTCTCCGGTGATGGGCTCGTAGCGCTCGCCCTGCACTTCATAAGGCTTGTTGGGCCCGCCGCTGCGCACGGGCTCGATACGCGGCGCGGCGTCGGGCACCTTGGCGAGGTCGGCCGGCGGGTTGGGCAGGGGACCGTCCCGCTCGATGCCCACCGGCGCCACGGCCGAGCGGGTCGCGCAGCCGGTCATCAGTGCAAGCAGCAGCAGTGCGATGGTCAGGCCAGTATGCTGCACGCTGTTCCTGCAATGTCGAAGCCATGCCATGAGCAATTTCGTCTTTCCTCCAGCCGAGATCCCCAGCGCCGCCGTGCGCGGCACGGACGCCCGTTACGCGGTCAGCCGCATCTTCTGCGTCGGCCGCAACTATGCCGATCATGCCCGCGAGATGGGCGCCGACCCGACGCGCGAGCCGCCGTTCTACTTCACCAAGCCGGCCACGGCACTGACGCCTTCGGGCTCGATGGTGCCCTACCCGAGCGAGACCCAAAACTACCACTACGAGATGGAGCTGGTGCTGGCCATCGGCGCGCCGGTCTTCAAGGTGACGCCCGATGCGGCGGTTGCCGCCATCTGGGGCTATGCCGCCGGCCTGGACATGACGCGCCGCGACCTGCAGGCGGTGGCCAAGGCGGCGGGCAGGCCCTGGGACACTGCCAAGGGCTTTGACCAGTCCGCCATCCTCGGCGACATCGTGCGCAAGAGCGAGCTGGGCCTGCTGGCCAAGGGCGCCATCACGCTGGCCGTGAACGGTGTCGAGAAGCAGCGCGGCGACCTGGCCGAGATGATCTGGAACCAGGCGGAGATCGTTTCCAACCTGAGCCACCTCTACCACCTGCATCCGGGCGACCTGATCTACACCGGCACGCCCGCCGGCGTCGGTGCCGTGGTGGCGGGGGACGTCATCGTCGGGCGCATCGAAGGCCTGGGCGAGATCACGCTGACCATCGGCCCGGCGGAGTGACGATGTTTTCCACCGAAGAGACTTTGGCGCAGGCGCGCTCGCGCAATATCCACGAGGCCTTGGCCGAGGACATCGGCAAATGCGACTGGACGGCGCTGCTCGTTCCCGCGGGTCGGCGCGTGGCCGCCCAGGTGCGTGTGCGCGAGGCCGCGGTGCTGTGCGGCCGCGACTGGTTCGACGGCGTGTTCGCTGCACTGGATGCAACGGCGCGCATCGAGTGGCTGTACGAGGAAGGCGCCGGGATGGTGGCGGACAGCATCGCCTGCCGCGTCGAGGCCGATGGCCGTGCGCTGTTGAGCGCCGAGCGGCCGGCGCTGAACTTCCTGCAGCTGCTGTCGGGCACGGCGACGATCACGCGCGAGTATGTTGACGCCGTGGCCGGCGCCAGCACCAACCCTCGCGGCTGCGCCATCCTGGACACGCGCAAGACCATCCCCGGCCTGCGCCTGGCGCAGAAGTACGCGGTGCGCGTCGGCGGCGGGCAGAACCAGAGGCTGGCGCTCTATGCCGGCATCCTCATCAAGGAAAACCACATCGCCGCGGCGGGTGGCGTGGGCGCTGCCCTGCGTGCGGCGCAGGCGCTGAATGCAGGTGTGGACATCCAGATCGAAGTCGAGACGATCGCGCAGCTGCGCGAGGCGCTGGATGCCGGCGCCGTCAGCGTGCTGCTGGACAACTTCAGCGAGGCGCAGATGCGCGAGGCCGTGGCGGTGAATGCCAGCCGGGCGCTGCTGGAGGTATCGGGCGGCGTCGCGCTGGATCAGCTGCGCTGGATCGCCGCGACCGGGGTGGACCGCATCTCCATCGGTCGCCTGACCAAGGACGTCAGGGCCGTGGACTACTCGATGCGGGTGCTGGGCCCGGCCTGAGGCGCAGCGCCTACGGTCAGGCGGCGGGCGGATTGACCTCGAACCAGGGTTCGTTGGGCAGATCGTCGAAGACCTTGCGCAGCCCGGCGCTCCAGCCCTTGCGCAGGGCCTGGAAATAGGGGTCGTCACGCTCGATGCGGTGCGGCGGTTTCATGGCCATGTCGAACTGGTTGGCGCGCAGCATCAGCATGTCAATAGGCAGGCCAACGGACAGATTGGACTGGATGGTCGAGTCAAAGCTGACCAGAGTGCACTTGGCGGCTTCGTCCAGCGCCGTCGTGTCATAGCGGACGACGCGGTCGATGATGGGCTTGCCGTATTTGCTCTCGCCGATCTGGAAGTAAGGGGTGTCCTCGGTCGCCTCGATAAAGTTGCCCTGCGGGTAGACATGGAAGAGGCGCGGCCCCTCGCCTTTGATCTGGCCGCCAAGCAACATGTTGGCGCCGAAGTCCACGCCGCCGTGCTGGTTGTCGCTGTCGCGGTTGACGATCTCCTTGAGCGTGCGGCCCAAGAGCACCGCGGCGTCGTAGAGGGTGGGCACGTTGAGCAGGTGTTCAGCGTCGCCATGCAGGCGCTGGTTCAGCACCGAGATGACCGATTGGGTCGTCGCCAGGTTGCCCGCGGTCAGGATCACGATCTCGCGCTGGTGCGGGATCTGGAACTGGTACATCTTGCGAAAGCTCGCGATGTGGTCGACGCCCGCATTGGTGCGGGTGTCGGAGGCGAACAGCAGGCCCGCACGCAGGCGCATGGCGACGCAATAGGTCATGGGGTGGTCCTGGCGAATGAGCTGGAGGGCATGTTACGGCCGGCCTGTGCCCTTGCCGGTGCAGCGGGCAGGCAGCCCAGACCGCGCAGCGAGGTCTCGACGGCTTCATCCAGCGGCGTGTGCGGCTCGCGGCCCAGGGCGGCGACGAGGCGGCTGTTGTCCATGCGCACCGGTTGGCGCCACAGATAGCGCATCTCACGCATTTCCTTGAAGGTCGCGACGAAGGGCGAGGCAAGGTTCAGCAGCCACCAGGGGAAGGCAGAGATGCGCGGCGGCTTGCCGCCTTGGGCGGCAACGACGCGCTGGATGGCTTCGGCCAGCTCGCGGCCGGTGGCGTCCCAGTGGCCGGCCATGTGGAAGTTGGCAAATGCGGGCAGGGTCGCGCGCCGGTCCAGCAGCTCCACCATCGTGCGGGCGACATCGGGCAGGTAGGCCCATTGATGGCCAGCGCCGGCGGCGGCCGGGTTGCTGATGGACGTCACCGGTTTGTCGGGCTTTACCAGGCTTTGCGAAAACCAGTTGTTGCCAACCCGCGGCCCGAAAAAGTCGCCGGCGCGAAGCACGATGACGCGCAGCCCGGCCTCGCTGGCCGCCCGCAACCGCGCCTCCATCTCGGCGCGGATGGCGCCCTTGCGCGTCACGGGGCGCTGCGGCGCGTCCTCGCGCAGCAGCGGGAAGGCATCGGGGCCATAGTTGTAGACCGTGCCCGGCAGCAGCAGCGTCGCGCCCTGGGCGCGGGCGGCGGCGATGCTGTGCTCCAGCATCGGCAGCACGAGGCGGTCCCAGTCCCGATAGCCCGGCGGGTTGACGGCATGCACGATGACATCGCAGCCCTGTGCGGCGCCGAGCACGTCGGCCGCGTTCAGCGCATCGCCGCGCAGCCATTGGATGCCGTCGGCGTGCTCATGCGCCGCGGGGAGGCCACGCTTCAGCCCCTTGACCACCCAGCCCGCGTCGCGCAACTGGCGCGCCACCTCACCACCAATGCCGCCGCTCGCGCCGAGCACCAGGACCGTCTTGCTGCTTGTTTCCATGTCGTTCTCCAGAGTTGATGGAACGGATTCTGGGAAGTGACGAGCTGATTGGGAATTGCTGAAGATGGTGGCGCAGCTATACATTCATGCATGGCTTCGACCTTGCCCTGGGACCTGCTGCACACCTTTCTCGGCGTGCTGCGCGAGGGTTCGCTGTCGGGCGCGGCGCGGGCGCTGGGGCTGACGCAGCCCACCGTCGGGCGCCATGTCGCCGCGCTGGAGCAGGCGCTCGGCCAGCCCCTCTTCACCCGCTCGCCCACCGGCCTGCTGGCCACGGAGGCGGCGCTGGCCCTGCGCGGCCACGCCGAGCAGATGGAAGCCGCGGCAGCCGCGCTGCAGCGGGCGGCGACAGCGCGTGGTGACGAAGTGCGGGGTACGGTGCGGGTGACGGCCAGCGAGGTCATCGGCGTCGAGGTGCTGGCAGGCGTCTTCGCCACGCTACGCGAGGCCCACCCCGGCCTGGTCCTGGAGCTGGCCCTTAGCAACCAGCTGCAGGACCTGCTGCGCCGCGAAGCCGACATCGCCGTGCGCATGACGCCGCCCGAGCAGGGGCAGCTGATCGCGCGCCGCATCGGCAGCATTGAGCTGGGACTGCATGCGCGGCCCGACTATCTCGACCGCCACGGCCGGCCGGCGACGTTGGCCGAGCTGCAGGGCCACGCGCTGATCGGCTTCGACACCGTGACGCCCTTCATCCGCGCCGGGTCCAAGCGCCTGGGCGGCATCAGCCGCGACAGCTTTGCGCTGCGCAGCGATTCCGATCTCGCCCAGCTCGCACTCGTTCGCGCTGGCGCCGGCATCGGCACGTGTCAGGTCGCACTGGCGCGGCGGGCACCGGTGCTGGAGCGTGTGCTGGCCGACCAGTTCGCCTGGCCGCTGGAGACCTGGGTCGCGATGCACGAAGACCTGCGCCAGAACACGCCCTGCCGGGTCGTCTTCGAGGCGCTGGTGGACGGGCTCACGCGCCACATCGCCATCTGAGGCTCAGCGCACGGGATTCGATGCCGGCGCGGACGCCGGTCCCGAGGCCGGCGGGAAGGAGGGCGGCGATGAGGCGGGCGAAGACGGTGGCGGCAGTGGCGGCGGCGCAGCCTGCGCGGTAGCGGCGTCGGCCGACGGCAGCGGCTGCTGCTCGGAACGGCAGGCCGCCAGCGGCGCCACGGCGACCACGGCCGCGAGCGTCAGTGCGCAGCGACAGAACGTCAAGGCAGGGAGTGACATGGGAACCTCTCGGCAGCGCAAATGGATGCGTTACTTCTTGGGCGCGACGCTGAGTGCCTGGGCCATCTCCAGGTGGTGCCTCAGGCCGGGCAGGGTCCTTTCGGCCCAGGCCTTGATCTCGGGGTCCTTGGCGTTCTGGGCAGCGTCCTGGAAGAGTTTGATCGTGTCCTGATGGGCCTTCACGCCGAAGGTCTTGGCGTAGCGTTCGTCGAACTTGTCGTTGTCGCCAGCGTCGATGAGCTTGATCTCGGCCTTCTGCTTGACGGAAGGGCCGTCGGGCAGCGTGACGTTCTTGCTGGCAGCCAAGGCCTTGAGCTCATCGGCCACCTTGGTGTGGTCGGCGATCATCGAATCGGCGAAGGACTTCACATCGGCTTTCTTGGCCTTGGTCTGTGCGAGCTTGCTGGCCTCGATCTCGGCCGCGCCGGCGTGAGCGGCCTCCTTCATGAAGGATTTGTCCGAACGGGCGTAGGCCTGGCTGGCAAAGGCGGCGCTGGCAAGCAGCAGTGTGACGCTCATGAATTTCTGGGCGGTGCGCATAGGGGCTCCTTGACGGGTTGGGGCGGATGACTGAAGCCGGCATGCCAACGGCACCACCGGACTAACGCCCAATCTAGGCGGCGGTGCATGCCGACGGCGTCAGCCGAGGACGAAGCCGCTGTAGGAGAACCGGCGGCCGGCAGCTTCCGACAGCCACGCGTGGCGCCGGCCGACATCCCGCTGGCCTCCCGCTGTGTAGGCTGCAGGATCAGTCAACGCCAAGGAGTCGACATGCAAGACGACCACAGCCGCAGCTATCCGTCGGACAACGACGTGAACACCGAAGAAGACCTCAGCGGCCCGGCCGCCGCGAAGAAGATCACCGACCTCGTCAAGGCCGGCAGCAGCTGCTTCTTCTGCACCCTCGGCATGGGCTCGCGGCAGCTGCATGCGCGGCCGATGAGCGTCATCGAGGTCGACGACAGCGGTGCCCTTTGGTTCTTCAGCGAGATCGACAGCCTGAAGAACATCGAACTCGACCGCGATCCGCGCGTCACGCTGTTCTTCAAGGAGGGCGACAACGGCGGCCACCTCAAGCTCGACGGCAGCGTCGAGCAGGTCACCGACAAGGCCACCATCCACCGGCTCTGGAGCCCCAAGCTGCGGGCCTGGTTCACGCAAGGCGAGGACGATCCCCGCATCTGCGTGCTGCGCGTGGACCCGATCAGCGGCGAATACTGGGACAACCGCCACGGCAGCGCGATTGCCGGCCTCAAGATGCTGTTCGGCGCCATCACGGCACAGCGCGTTGACGAGGGCGTGCATGGGCATTTGAAGCTTTGAGGCTGGCCCCCGGCGCGGCGTCCAGCAAAAAGAGCATCGGCCGCCCTGGCCGGCAGCGACTTGCACAACACGTACTTCGCGAACGACTTCATCTAAAGCAGTGCCTCGGGTGGCGGCTTTGCGTTCCTCAATCCCGGGACGACGCTTCAGATCTCGCTAGACAACATGGGCAACGGCACTTACGCAGGCTATCTGTATGAACAGGCGTCTGCCTATACGGTATTCACGACTGCAGTGCCCGAACCGCAAAGCGCCGCGCTGCTGCTGGCGGGTCTGGCACTGCTGAGCGCTGGAGTCGAGCGCCGCCAGTCCTAACGCTGCTAAGTCGGGAGAGCCGGTCATTGTGAGCGGGCCGATGTCGTCGCCCATCAGGTCGTCAGCGACGGTTTAAGCAGATCCAACTCCCCGCTCAAGGACGTCGCCAAACGACTTGAAGCGGCACTGGCAGGCGATCAACGGGTCAGGCGGCTGGGGGCTCCTGACCACTGTCGACGGGCTTTTTTCTCTTGGAGTCGATCCACTCACGGACGATGCGTTTTTGTTCGGCCCACAGGGCTTTGAAGCTCGCGCGAATCTCGAGCGCGCTCGTTTTCGATGAGTTGCGCACGCCATCGCCTGCTGGCCCCGGATCAAGGAACTCTGCGGCGGCGCGTGCCAGCCGAATGCCGAAGAGCCCGGCCCAGCCCGGCACGAATGCAAAGAACGGAGCCGGATCAAACGGGTGCGTCTCGATGTAGACGTTGCGCAAGGACACCTTGCTTGCGTCGGCAACCGCCTTTCGGTAGCCAGCCACCGCGGCGTCGCCACGAACCTTGTCGCCCATCACATGGAGGTCCAGCGAGATGCTGACCACGTCTTGCTCTTGCCTGCAGCGCGCCTGAAGGCAAGGTGTGACCGCGCCGGTCGGAGAGCAACTGCCGACCATCCCCGGCGACGAGACACCCGCGAAGTTTCTGGTCGTGTAGCGGGTGTCGCCCTTGGCGCAGACCTTGAGGATGTCCCCGGTGTGCTCGTCGAGCTTCTGGCGCCAATACGCGATCCGACTCGCGGCCAGGCAGGGCGTGTCCGTTGCCTTGATGCCAGCCCGCAGATCCAATTGCGCGTCGGCCACGGGCTTCGCACCGGAACAGTTCAACGCGATCAACTGAGCGCTGTCCAGTTGGGACAACCGGTCGTAGCCAGTGAGCAGCGTCGCGTGGTACTTGGTCTCATGTGCTTTCCAGACGAAATCCCCGAAGACCAGGAGGGCCGCCGCGATGCCTGCTGCGGAGGTCGCTGTCCACAAGAAGTCGATCAACGCCGAAGCCCTGCGCCTGGAGTTGCCCTTCATATTCAAGAGGAAATAGAGGGCAATGGCGAATCCTGCAACCAGGAAAAAAATGCAGATCTTCCAGGAGACAAAGTCTTCCATCGACTGCGCAATATCTGGGGTCAATTCCTATCCCTTTCGAGGTTCCATTGGCATAGCGCGGCGACTGCGGGTAGCCGCACACGGGGCGGCAGCATCTCAGATGCCTGAAACAGCCGGCCGACAGGAATCGGACTCTTTCGCCAAAGTCTTAAGGCCTTTGATCCCGTTTCGATTCCAACAGCAAAGGGAGGTGAAATGGGTCGTTCACCGCTGTTCGGGAGTCCGAAACGTCTCTCTTGGCGCGACGAATTCGGCGCGCAGCTTCTTCAAGACGGTGTTGCAACTCCGCGAGCGACCGAAGGCCTCATACCAGAGCCCTTTAAGGTGCTTGAAGTACCGGCCAACAAAAAAGCACTTGGCATTGCTGCTAAGTGCTTGAAATCGCTTGGTGCGCCCGGTTGGGATCGAACCAACAACCCCTGCCTTCGGAGGGCAGTACTCTATCCATTGAGCTACGGGCGCGAAGCCGTGCATTCTAGCAGCGGGGTGCCGGGGCCTTGGGGCGGTGCCGGGGCCTGCCTATAATTCGGCGGTTTTTCGTGTCGCGCACCCAGCCCGGCATGAAGCGAGACCCGACCGACGAAGATCGACAAGAGGAATTCATGAGCGCCAGCCACGATCACGACCACGACGACGCCCATACCGGGCCGATCAAGACCCCCAAGCAGCTCGCCTGGGCCGTGCTGTTCGCCTTCGTGGTGCCGGTCATCGTCATCATCCTGCTGGCCAATTACGTCAGCACCGACACAAAGCCGGCGGCCGGCACGGCGGCTTTCGAGGCCCAGGCAGTCGCTGCGCGCATAGCACCGGTCGGTCATGTCGAGGTGAAGGACGTCAACGACGCCGCCACCATGAAGACGGGCGAGCAGGTCTTCCAGGCCCAGTGCTCGGCCTGTCACGCCACCGGCGCCGCGGGGGCTCCCAAGCTGGGCGACGCCTCCGCCTGGGGCCCGCGCATCAAGAGCGGCTTCGACGCGCTGGTGCATTCGGCGCTCAAGGGCAAGGGCAATATGGGCCCGCAAGGCGGCGGCGATTTCAGCGACTTCGAAGTCTCCCGCGCCGTCGTCTACATGGCCAACCAGGGTGGCGCCAAGTTCGACGAGCCCAAGATGGCCGCGCCGGCTGCCTCGGCCGCTCAGTAACGGCCTTCGGTTGATTCCTGCAAAGGGCTGCTTCGGCAGCCCTTATCGTTTCCGGCCTCAGGGAGTTGGTCGACGCACGAAGCCGAAACGCTGCGGCAGCTCGCTCGACAGGAACTCCTTCGGTTGCCAGCGCCCTTGCTCCACCGCGTCCGCTGCCGGGCCCATGTCGGCCGTGTGCACCAGGCCCAGGCCGAGATCGGTGAGCAGGTAGAGGCGCCCTTCTTCGTCCAGCCAGCTGGATGCCACGGCGGCCTCGATGCCCGTGTGGCTCAACACGCGGCCGTCGGGCTGCAGGCGCCAGATCCAGGGCGTGGCTTCCAGTTCCACATAGACGCGCTGCGGCCCGTTCTGGAAGAACCAGCTGCCAGCCGCGTCGGCCGCGTAGTTGCGCTCGATGAAGGCGCGCAGCTTGTCGTGGTTGATGCGGCTGCCTTTGACCTCGGGGAAAGGGCCGGCGTGCTGGATGCGTTCGTCGCGCATATACCAATCACCGCGGGCGTCCAACGCCAGCCAGCCGTAGCAGTGCGGGACGTTGGGCCACTTCTTGAGGGCCGCTTCGACGATGGGGTCCATGCAAGACCTCCTTCAGCGTTGCTTGCCGAGCCAGTCGCAGACCTGCTCTGGCATGGTCAGCAGATGGCCCGGCAGGCGCCCGGCGGGGAAGCCGACATGGCCGCCATGGCCGGGCTGCCAGAGTGTCACATGGGCGCCCACCTCGGCGGCATGCGGCAGGCTGCTGCCGGGCACGAAGGGGTCGTTGCGCGCGTTCAGCACCAGGGCCGGGATGCGGATGCGGTGCAGATGCGGTTTGGCCGCCGCGCGGGTCCAGTAGTCCTCGGTGTTCCTGAAGCCGTGCAGCGGCGCGGTGAAGAGGTTGTCGAACTCGTAGATGGTCGACGCGCGCTTGAGCCGCTCGCCATCGAACAGGCCTGGATGCTGCTGCAGCTTGCGCAGGGCCTTGGGGATCATGGTGCGCAGGAAGCGGCGCGCATAGACCTGCCTGTTGAAGCCCCGGTCGATGGCCGCGCCGGCGGCGGCGAGGTCGATGGGCGAACAAATGGAGCAGACCGCCTGGGCGACCTGGGCGGCGCTGTGGCCGGCCTCCTCGGCCCAGCGCATCAGTGCATTGCCGCCCAGGGACACGCCCGCGACGAGGAGCTTGCTGCCGTGGCGTTCGCGCAGGCGTTGCAGGATCCAGCCGACCTCCTCGAAGTCGCCCGAGTGGTAGGCGCGCGGGCCGCGGTTCAGTTCACCCGAGCAGCCGCGGAAGTGGGGCAGCGCCATGGCCCAACCACGGGCACGGGCGACGCTGGCGAAGGCGACGCTGGAGTGACTGGTGCGGTCGCCTTCCAGGCCGTGAAAGAGGACGAAAAGTGGGGCGCCCTCCGGCGCATCGGCTAGGAAGTCGACGTCGATGAAATCGCCGTCCGGCGTGTTCCAGCGCTCGCGCGTCCAGTTCGGGGGTGTCCCGTCATGCTGGCGGCTGAAGAGGGCGGGCCAGATGGTCTGGGCATGGCCGCCAGGCAGCCAGCGGGGGGCGCGGTATTGCATGCGCCGGCTAGTGGAGGGTGCCGGCGTCAGCGACGAGCTCCTGGATGTCGCCCGCACTGCCGGGGCTGGCGTGGTGCAGCACCAGGCGCCAGCCCAGCGCCGTCTTCAGATAGACATTGGTCGCGATGACCCAGGAATGCCGGGCCTCGCCATGCAACTGCACGCGTTCCAGCACATGGTGGATGGCGCAGTCGCCGCTGTGCAGGCGGCGCACGCGCTCGGGGTGTGTTTGCACGGCGCCGCGCTGGAACACGGCTTCGAAGGCGGCGCGAATGGCCACCAGGCCGACGATGCGCGGACCGCCGGGGTGGACGCAGGCCACTTCCTCGTCGTCGGCCCACAGGGCCATCAGGTGATCCAGGTCGGCGTGCTGCAGCGCCTCATAGAACTGGGCCTCGGTGTCGTCGGGCGAAGCGAGCAGGGCGGCGGTCTGGGCGGCGGAGCGGGGCATGGCGCGATTGTAGGAAGTCGGACGGCGCTACATTGACCGCGCCCCCACCGCTACCCGATCCATGCCGATGTCTGCGCTGAAAGCCGTTGCGTCCCTGTTCCTTTGCTTGTTGCTAGTGGCCTGCGGTGGCGGTGGCGGCGATGCCACGCCGGCGCCCGGGCCGGTCACGGTGCCGCCCCTGGGAGCCCAATGCCTGAGCGGCTCCGTCGCACGCCTGGCCCTGCCCGCCGCGGCCGGTGTGGGGCGCAACCAGGAACTGGCGGTGCTGGCCTGCCCCGGCTCGCGGCTGGACAAGGTGCAGTGGCGCCAGACCGACGGCGCCGCGTTGGCCCTCGGTTCGGCGCGCTCGCAGGCCCTCAGCGTCACACCGGTTGCGGCGGGCCGCTATGCCTTTGCCTTGGACTTCACCGACGCGAAGGGAGCGGGCTACAGCGGCCAGGCCGAGCTCAACGCCACGGCGCCCGACGCGACGCCGATGGTGATCCGCGGCGAACCGTCCGTGTGGGCGGGCGGCCAGACGTCGTTGCGGGCCTGGGTCGAGGGGCTGGCCGTGGCCGACTACCCGCTGGCGCGCGTGCGCTGGAGCCGCGTCGACGGCCCCGACGTGAACCTGGGCGACGCCGGCCAATGGCGCGTCATCTTCACCGCACCTGCGGTGGCCGAAGACAGCCTGCTGCGCCTGCGCGCCGAGGCCACGCTGGCCGATGGGCGCAGCCTCAGCCAGGAGTTCAGCTTGCTCGTGCAGGCCTCGCCGCCTGCTGCGGCCTCGCCGCTGTTCGGCACTGGCAACCTGTCCTCGCGCGTCTATCCCTATGTGACCGGCGGCGCACACGCGGCCGAACTGCGCGACTGCATCTACACGCCAGCCCTGAGCAATGCCACGCTGTGCACGCTGGGCCGCCTGCCGCTGCTGGGCACCGAGACACGCGGCGAGCTGCCCACCGTGGAGCAGGTGATGGCGCGCGTGCTGGTGTCCAACGACTGGATGGGCCAGCGCTTCGAGGCCTTTTTGCGCGAGCAGGACGTGAACGGCGACTTCCGCCGCCTGCTCAACGCCACCACGGCCATCGTCATCGGCGCCCGGGTGCGGCCGGCCTTCTACTGGAGCGCCACCGGTGCCATCTACCTCGATGCCGACTATCTCTGGCAAACGCCCGCCGAGCGCGACACGGTCAGCGAAGCGCCCGACCCGCGCAGTGACTACGGTAACGACCTCGCCTACGCGATGCTGTGGCGCTATGTGCAGGGCAATCAGTCGGCTGGCGGGCGCAGCCCCGTGCTGGAGCGCAGCTCACGCGACAGCGCCGCGTTGATTCCGGCACTCGGCCGCCTGCTGTACCACGAGCTGACGCACGCCAACGACTTCCTGCCGCCGCGCGTGCACCTGCTGCTCAACAGGGGCCTGCGGGTCTACGAGGCCATCCCCGCCAACACCGCGTCCGAACAGCTGCGCACGCAGCAGCCGTTCTATTCGCAGGAGATGGTCGACCTGGGCCGGGTACAGTTCTTCGGCGTGGCATCGACGGCGGCGCAGCGGGCTTACCAGCCGGCCGACATCGTGCGCTTCTTCAGTGGCGACCGCGTCACGGACGACTACAGCTATTCCTGGCCGAGCGGCCAGAGCGTGCCGCGCGAGGATGCGGCCATGCTGGCCGAGGAGGCGCTGATGCAACTG
Source organism: Pelomonas sp. Root1217 (assembly GCF_001425705.1). Classification (GTDB taxonomy): domain Bacteria; phylum Pseudomonadota; class Gammaproteobacteria; order Burkholderiales; family Burkholderiaceae_C; genus Pelomonas. Next base: position 742,540 of record NZ_LMDC01000012.1, read on the forward strand.
CGCCACGGCGTGCTGCGCGATGTCGCGGTGACGCCGCAATTCCTGAGCGGTTCGAGCGCCGACCAGGTCGTGACCTGGGGCCAGCGCGGCCGCGTGGGCGACGCCACCATCAAGCCGCGCGTGGCGCTGGTGCTGGCCCAGACCATGCCCTGGCTGCCCGCCGGTTTCACCAACGGGCTGGCTGCGCCGGTTCCGTTGCGCGCCGGGCTGACCTGGGGCCAGAACCTCGACCAGGGCGCGTTGGCGGTTGGTGTGGTGAAGCCGCTGTCGCCCACCGAGCGGGCGCTGGAAGCCGACCTGGACGCCCAGCGCCGCGGCAGCCGCAAGGCCGCCGCGTTGGCGCGTTAGTGGCCGCTGGAAAGGACTTCGCCAGCCTTCAGCTTGTAGGCCGTGCCGCAATACGGGCACTGGCCCTGGCCGCCATGGGTCAGGTCGATGAAGACCTTGGGATGCGCGCTCCACAGCGGCATCTTGGGGTTGGGGCAGAAGACCGTGCCGTTGTCGTTGCAGTCCTTGGCCGTCACTTCGACGGTGGCGGCGGGTGTTTGGGTCGTGCTCATGTTGCTTGCTCTCAGACCGAAGTCAGCCACTCGGCGTACTTGGGGTTGCGGCCGTTGACGATGTCGAAGAAGGCCGACTGGATCTTTTCGGTGATTGGACCCCGTGACCCCGAACCGATCTCGACGCGGTCCAGCTCGCGGATGGGCGTCACTTCAGCGGCAGTGCCAGTGAAAAAAGCCTCGTCGCAGATGTAGACCTCGTCGCGGGTGATGCGCTTCTCGACCAGCTTCAGGCCCAGGTCCTGGCAGATCGCGAAAATGGTGTTGCGGGTGATGCCATTGAGCGCGCCGGCCGACAGGTCGGGCGTGTAGACGACGCCGCCCTTGATGACGAACAGGTTCTCGCCGGCGCCTTCAGACACGAAGCCGGAGGCGTCCAGCAGCAGGGCCTCGTCGTAGCCGTCGTCGGTGGCTTCCATGTTGGCCAGGATGGAGTTGGTGTAGTTGGACACCGTCTTGGCCTGCGTCATCGTGATGTTGACGTGGTGGCGCGTGTAGGAGCTGGTCTTGACGCGGATGCCGCGCTTCATGCCTTCCTCACCGAGGTAGGCGCCCCAGCTCCAGGCGGCCACCATCAGGTGCACCTGGTTGCCCTTGGGGCTGACGCCCAGCTTCTCGGAGCCGATCCAGATCAGTGGGCGGATGTAGGCGCTCTTCAGGCCGTTGGCCTTGACGACGGCGCGCTGGGCCTCGTTGACCTGCTCCATCGAGAAGGGGATCTTCATGCGCAGGATCTTGCCGCTGTTGAACAGGCGCTGGGTGTGCTCCTGCAGGCGGAAGATGGCCGTGCCGTTGACCGTGTCATAGGCGCGCACGCCCTCGAAGGCGCCGCAGCCGTAGTGCAGGGTGTGGGTCAGCACGTGGATCTTGGCGTCGCGCCAGTCGACGAGCTCGCCGTCCATCCAGATCTTGCCGTCGCGGTCGTGCAGGGGGGCGGGAACCATCGTTACTCCAGTGCGTGCGGGTGAAAACCGGCGATTTTACGAAGAGCCGTCCGCGCGGATCAGCCGCCACTCGACGAGCTTGCCTTTCACGAGCTTGACTTCCACCGCATCGCCGCCTGCGTCGCGCCACACAAAAGTCTCTGGCGCCTGCTTCACGCCGAGGCTGCCGGCTAGCCCGATCAGGTCGACCAGCTTCATGCCGGCGTGCAGTTTGCTGTTCAGCATGACCGCATTGGCCACCGAGCCCAGCGGGGCCGCGCCGGCCACCTTCATGACCCGCATCAGCCGCGAGATCTGCAGCAGCAGCCAGAAGACGATGCCCGTCGTCGCGAAGATGACGCCCTGCCAGCCGAGCAGCGCGCCGCCACCAATGAGGGCGGCCAGCGCCAGGCCGACGCCGATCCACGGATTCATGCTTGCGGGTCCCGGCTGCCGTCTTCACGTTGCCAGGCATACGCCCGCTCGACCTTGGCCACGCGCAAGGTGTAGTGCTCGTACCAGTCGCTGCGGCCGGTGTCGCGCGCGATCTTGTGCTCGGCATTGCGGCGCCAGGCGGCGATGTCTTCGGGGCTGCGCCAGTAGGAGACCGTGATGCCCAGGCCATCCTCGCCTCGGCTGCTTTCCACGCCCAGATAGCCCGGCTGCTCGGCCGCCAGCGCCACCATGCGGTCGGCCATGTCGCCATAGCCGCTATCGACGGGCGTGCGCTGGCTGGTGAAGATGACGGCGTAATACGGGGGCGGGGGCAGTGCGCTCATGGCGCACATCCTAGAGCCGCGTGACCTCGACGCTGTCGGCCGAACGCCGCGTCGGCCCGTGATAGACCGCCTCGATGTTGTTGCCGTCGGGGTCCAGCACGAAGGCGGCGTAATAGCCCGGGTGGTAGTGGCGCGGACCGGGTGCACCGCGGTCGCGGCCACCGGCGGCCAGCGTCATCGCGTGGAAGCGCCTGACCTCGTCCTCGCTGCGCGCCTGGAAGGCCAGGTGCACATGCGACACCCGGCTTTCAGCCTCATCGACATAGAACTCGTCGGCATAGAAGCAGCCCTCTGCTTCACCGAAGGCCTCCAGCCGCCCGATGGCCTCGAGCGCCGCGCGGTAGAAGCGCCGGCTGGCCGCCAGGTTGCTCACGCGCAGGTGCACGTGGTCAAGCAGGCGGCCGCAGTGCTCCATGCCGGCCTTACTTGGCGACTTTCAACAGCACGCAGCGCACCCATTGCCCCGATTCGAGCGCGTCCTTGTGGCCGTTCAGGAACTGCTCGGCGGTGGAGTTGCGCGCTGTGAAGCACATGCCGTGCAGGATGCCCATGCGCGGCACCGGCCGCGACCATTTGCGCTCGACGACGCCGTTGAACCAGGACACCTGCTCGTCGTCGCTGTCCACGTCGGCGCGGCCCAGCAGCAGCACGACCTCGTATTTGTCCTCGGTCAGCGGCTCGGCAGCGCTGGTCAAGACCTGCAGGCCGCCGTCGCTCATGTTCAGCACCAGGCCGGCCGGCCCCTGGCTGAACTGCACCGGCTTGAAGACCCAACCGGGCAGGGAGTCGGCATCGTGCTGGGCGGCCAGGAAATCGGTGCGTGCGTGCTGCCTGAGATTGGCGTGATCTGACATGAAGGGGGTCCTCCGGTGCGAGGCCCCGATCCTAAGCAGACTTTGGCGTGGCGTGCACCATGGAAACCTGCTGTCGCAAATGCTCAGACCAGGCCGCGCAGGACTTCGATGGCCTGCTCGACGCGCTCGACAGCGTGGATGGTCAACCCCTCAATGGCCTTTTTCGGCGCATTCGCCTTGGGCACGACGGCCACGCTGAAGCCCAGCTTGGCGGCCTCCTTCAGCCGTTCCTGGCCGCGCGGCGCGGGGCGCACTTCGCCGGCCAGGCCGATCTCGCCGAAAGCGATGAAGCCCTTGGGCAGGGGCTTGCCGCGCAGGCTGCTCTGGATCGCCAGCAGCACCGCCAGGTCGGCCGCCGGCTCGCTGATGCGCACGCCGCCCACCGCATTGACGAACACGTCCTGGTCGCCCGTGGCCACGCCCGCATGGCGGTGCAGCACGGCCAGCAGCATGGCCAGGCGGTCGCGGTCCAGGCCGACGGACAGCCGCCGCGGGCTGACGCCGCCGCTGTCCACCAGCGCCTGCAGCTCCACCAGCAGCGGGCGCGTGCCTTCCAGCGTGACGAGCACGCAGCTGCCGGGCACGGGCTCGGCATGGGTGGACAGGAAGATGGCGCTCGGGTTGGTCACGCCCTTGAGCCCCTTCTCCGTCATCGCGAACACGCCGATCTCGTTGACCGCGCCGAAGCGGTTCTTGATGGCGCGCACGAGGCGGAAGCTGCTGTGGGTGTCGCCCTCGAAATACAGCACCGTGTCGACGATGTGCTCCAGCACGCGCGGGCCGGCCAGCGCACCTTCCTTTGTGACGTGGCCGACCAGCACGATGGCGCAGCCGCGCGCCTTGGCCGTGCGCGTCAGTTGCGCCGCGCATTCACGCACCTGGGCGACGGAGCCGGGCGCGGAAGAGAGCTGCTCGGAGTACAGCGTCTGGATGGAGTCGATGACGCAGAAGTCCGGCTCCTCGACGTCGATGGTGGCCAGGATGCGCTCCAGGCTGATCTCGGCCAGCACGCGCACCTTGGTGCCCGACAGGCCCAGCCGCCGCGAGCGCATCGCGACCTGGGCACCACTTTCCTCGCCGGTGACATAGAGCACCTTGACGGTTTGAGACAGGGACTCGACGGCCTGCAGCAACAGCGTCGACTTGCCGATGCCCGGGTCGCCGCCGATCAGCACCACGCCACCGGCGACGATGCCGCCGCCCAGCACGCGGTCCAGCTCCTCCTGGCCCGTGGGCGTGCGCTCGAAGTCGCTGGCCTCGATCTCGGAGAGCGTGGCCACCGGCTGGCTCTTGGCCAGCGACTGGTAGCGGTTCTTGACGCCGCCAGTCGGCTCGGCGACGCCCTCGGTCAGCGTGTTCCAGGCGCCGCAGTGCGGGCATTTGCCCAGCCATTTGGCGTTGGTGCCGCCACATTCGGTGCAGGTGTAGATGCTCTTGCTTGTCGCCATCAGCGCATTGTCGCGGCCGGGCGCACCCAGGCTGTCAGCAGCAGCGCCGCGGCCAGCGCGCAGCCGGCCGAGAAGCCGAAGGCGACGGTGGCCGACAGGCCCTCCCACAGCCAGCCGAACAGCAGCGAGGCCGGCAGCAGCATGGCCCCCATGACCAGGTTGAGCCAGCCAAAGGCAGTGCCGCGCTGTTCGGCCGGCGCCAGGTCGGCCAGCAACGCGCGTTCGACGCCTTCCGTCGCGGCCATGAAGATGCCGTAGAGGCCAAACAGCAGGTACAGCCGCCAGCCCGGCGCGGCCCACGCCGCCATGCCGATGTAGAAGGTGGCATAGGCGACATAGCCGACCACCAGCAGGCGCACGCGGCCGACGCGGTCGGACAGGCCGCCCAGGGGCACCGAGAACAGCGCCGCCACGCCCGACACCGCGGCCCACAGCAGCGGCACCTGGGCCTCGGCCACGCCAAGCTCCTTGGCGCGCAGCAGCAGGAACATATTGCTGGAGTTTCCCAGCGTGAACAGCGCAACGACGACGAGGTAGCGCCGCAGCGGCTTGGGCAGGCCAGCCAGCGTCCAACTGAAGCGCGGTGGCGCGGTGGCCGGTGGCGGGGCTTCCCGCACCGCCAGCGTCAGCCCCAGGCAGAGCAGGCCGGGAATGAGGGCCCACAGGAAAACCTGGCCCAGCGGCACGCCGGCACTCAGCAGCGCCCAAGCCAGCAGCGGCCCGATGACGGCACCGGCGTTATCCATGGCGCGGTGCAGGCCGAAGGCCAGGCCGCGCTGGCCGGGCCCGATGTTGGCAGCCAGCAGCGCGTCACGCGGCGCGGCACGCACGGCCTTGGCGACGCGGTCGGTCAGGCGCAGGGCCAGCAGCAGCGGCCAGCCGGCGACAAAGGCGATCAGCGGCCGCGCGATGCCGGCCAGGCCGTAGCCGGCGATGACCCAGGGTTTGCTGCGCCCGCTGCGGTCCACCATGACGCCGGTCCAGAGCTTGAGCAGGCTGGCCAGCGCTTCGGCCACGCCCTCGATGAGGCCCAGCACTCGCGGGCCGGCCATCAGCACGCCGCTCAAGTACAAGGGCACGAGGGGGTAGACCAGCTCGCTGGCGCTGTCGTTGACCAGGCTGATCAGGCCGAGCAGCCAGACGCTGCGCGGCAGTGAGAAAAGGGCCTTCAACATCGGGTCAATGTAGCTGCGTGGGACACTCCCGGTCTTGCAGTTTTCTCGACGGAGCCGGTCATGGAGTTCTCAGTCTGGTTGGCGTTTTTCGCGGCGTCCTGGGCGATCAGCCTGTCGCCGGGCGCGGGCGCCGTCGCGGCGATGAGCGCGGGCCTGAGCCACGGCTTCAGGCGCGGCTATTTCATGACCTTCGGCCTCATCCTGGGCATCCTGACCCAGGTCGTCCTCGTCGGTGCCGGCCTGGGCGCGCTGATCGCGGCCTCGTCGCTGGGCTTTGCCCTCGTCAAGTGGGCGGGCGTGGGCTACCTCGTCTGGCTGGGTGTGCAGCAATGGCGTGCACCGGCCAAGCCCATGGTGGCCGCCGATGACGGCGCCGTGGTGGCCACGCGCCGCCAACTGGTGCTGCGCGGCTGGGGCATCAATGCCGTCAACCCCAAGGGCACGGTCTTCCTGCTGGCCGTCGTGCCGCAGTTCCTGGACCTGCATGCCGCATTGGCGCCCCAATACCTCGTCATCGGCTGTACCCTGGCCTTCACTGATCTCGTCGTCATGGCCGGCTACACGGCGCTGGCCGCACGCGTGCTGGCAGCGCTGAAGAGCGAGAGCCACATCAAGACGCTGAACCGCGTCTTCGGCTCGCTGTTCGTCGCGGCCGGTGCGCTGCTGGCGACCTTCAAGCGCGCGGCTTGATGGCGGCGGGAGACAAGCCCGGCCGCCTGCCCACCTGGTTCCTCTTCCTGGCCCCGGTCGCGATCTGGGCCAGCACCTGGCACGTCATCCTCTACCAGCTCGCGTCGACGGTGCCGGCGCTGACGTCGGTCGGCTGGCGCTTCGCGCTGTCGGCATTGATGCTGGCGGGCCTGGCGCGCTGGCAGGGCACGTCGCTGACGCTGCCGCCCTATGCCCACGGCTACATGCTGGCCACCGGCGTCGTCCAGTACGCCGGCAACTATTGGGCGGTCTACGAAGCCGAGCGCCTGGTGCCCAGCGGCCTGGTCGCCGTGCTGTTCTGCCTGATGGTGTTCATGAACGCGCTGGTGGCCTGGCTGCTGTGGCGCCAGCCGGTCAGCCGGCGCTTCCTCATCGCGTCCAGCGGCGCAGTGCTGGGCGTGGCGCTGATCTTCTGGCCGGAGATCGCCTCCACCGGCGCGCGGCCGAATGCGGCGCTGGGGCTGGGGCTGAGCTTCTTCGCCGTGGTGGTCGCTGTCATCGGCGGCTTCTTCACGCTGGTGCTGACGCGCCGCGGCCTGCCGCTGGTGCCGGTGCTGGCCTGGAGCATGGGCTATGGCGCGGCCTTCCTGCTGCTGATGTCGGTGATGCTCGGCCACGGCCTGCCGTTTGACGGCGCCTGGACCTATGTCGGCAGCCTGGTCTACCTGGCCGCCCTCGGCTCGGTCGTCGCCTTCACGCTGTACTACAAGCTCGCCGAGCGCCGCGGCCCGGCGCAGGCGGCGCTGGTGGGCGTGCTGGTACCCGTCATCGCGCTGATGGTGTCGGCCGCGCTGGAGGGCTGGCAGGCGACGCCGCTGTCGGTGGGCGGCATGGTGTTGTGCCTGGCCAGCCTCTACGGCGCGACGCGGCCGGCCTGATTCAGGGCTTGTGGCGGCAGCTGCGCCTGCGCGCCGTCGATCAGCAGGCGCAGCGCGCGGTCGAACAGGCGGTCGGGCTCGTCGCCCAGCGTCTGCGCCCAGCCGGCGGCCAGCAGCGGGTATCGCGCCGCGTCAGGGCCGTCCAGCATCGACGACGGCGGCGCATCGGGCGATTGCGCGGACTGTTCCTCCAACACCCAGCCGACGACGAAGCGCCCGACCGACATCATCAGCCGGGTGGCCTGGCCGGGCTCAAAGCCGGCGGCGCACAACAGGCGCAGGCGGGCCTCGATGGAGTCGAAGTGCAGGGGGCTCGGCCGTGTGCCGGCATGCAGGCGCGCGCCGTCGCGGTAGGCCAACAGCGCGCGGCGAAAGCTGTGGCCGTTCGCTATCAGCCAGTCCTGCCAATACTGACCCGGAGTCGGCTCGGCCTGGGCGTGGTTCTCCAGCACGACGGCTTCGGACATCGCGTCCAGCAGCGCTGCCTTGCTCTTGAAATGCCAGTACAGCGTCGGCGACTGCACGCCCAGGCGCTCGGCCAGCTTGCGGGTGCTCAGCGCGTCGATGCCGACCTCGTTCAGCAGGTCGAGGGCGGCACGCAGCACATCGTCGCGGTTGAGTCGACTGGAACGTTCGGTGGCATTCATCTCTAGCAATGATAGAGATGCTGCGGCAGAATGTTCCCTATCAACGATAGAGAGACCGACGTGAATCGAGCCTTGACCGTCATCCTGATGACGCTGCTGCTGGACGCCGTGGGCATGAGCCTGGTGTTTCCCATCCTGCCCGGCCTGCTGCGCGAACTGGCCGGCGCTGACGCCACCACCCACCACTACGGCGCGCTGCTGGCCGTCTACGCGGCGATGCAGTTCCTGTTCTCGCCGGTGCTGGGCGCGCTCAGCGACCGCTTCGGCCGCCGGCCCGTGCTGCTGGCCTCGCTGGCGGGTGCTGCAGCCGACTATGTGCTGATGGCGCTGGCGCCCAATCTCGCCTGGCTCTACATCGGGCGGGTGCTGTCCGGCATCACCGGCGCGAGCATGGCCGTGGGCACGGCCTACATCACCGACGTCACGCCCGAGGCCGACCGCGCCAAGCGCTTCGGCCAGATGGGCGCGGCCATGGGCCTGGGCTTTGTCGTGGGGCCGCTGATCGGCGGAGCTTTGGGCGAGTGGTCGCTGCGCGCGCCCTTTGTCGCCGCGGCTGTCATGAATGCCTTGAATCTGGGTGTGGCTTGGTTTGCGCTGCCGGAGTCCAACCAGAACCGCACGTCCAGGCTGGAAGTGTCCAAGTTCAACGCCTTCTCGGCCTTGCACCGGCTGGAAGGCAAGCGGCCCCTGCTGCCGCTGGTGGGCGTGTTCGCTGTCATCGCGCTGGTGTCGCAGGTGCCGGCGGCGCTGTGGATCCTGTACGGCCAGGACCGCTATGGCTGGACGGCCTGGGTGGCCGGCCTGTCGCTGGCTTGCTATGGCGGCCTCCATGCCGTCTCGCAGGCATTCATCACCGGGCCGATGGTGGCCAAGCTCGGCGAGAAGCGCGCGCTGTTGGCCGGCGTGGCGGCCGACGCCCTGGGCTTTGTCGGCATGGGCGTGGCGGTGGCGGGCTGGATGCCGTTCGCGCTGCTGCCGCTGTTCGCCGTCGGCGGGCTGGCACTGCCGGCCCTGCAGGCCATGCTGGCGCGGCAGGTGGACGAGCAGCACCAGGGCGAGTTGCAGGGCACGCTGGCCAGCCTGACCAGCCTGATCGGCATCGGCGGGCCGCTGGTTGTCACGGCCGGCTTTGCGGCGACGCAGGCCTCCTGGCCAGGCAGCGTCTGGATCGTCGCGGCGGCGCTGTATCTGCTGGCGCTGCCGCTGCTGTTCAGCCGCCGCGCTCGCTCGGCGTAACAACCAGCCGTTCCCCACCCTTCGGCAAGGGCGTTACGCTGGCGCGCTCTTCAGCGGGAGAACAGATGGCCTGGCAATTCGCTCTGACGCGCCTGTGCGGCGCTTTTGCCCTCGCGGGCGCCGTGCTGCTGGCCCATGCCGCCGACCCGGGCGCGCCGCCCACGCCGGTTAAGCCGGTCACCGACCGCTACGGCGACGTCAGCGTCAACGACCCCTACCGCTGGCTGGAGAAAGCCGGCGACCCCAGGGTGAAGCAGTGGAGCGCCGCGCAAGACAAGCGCACGCGCGCCTATTTCGGCAAACTGCCGGCGCGCCAACCCATGTTCGACTGGCTGATGAAGCAGGCCTCGGCCAGCTCCAGCGCCTACTACAACCTGCGCGCCACGCCGGGCCGGCTGTTCGCGCTGTACAACCAGCCGCCCAGGCAGCAGCCCATGCTGGCCGTTCTGGGCCAGGACGCCGACCCCGCCAAGGCCCGCATCGTGCTGGACCCGAACACGCTCAACCCCAAGGGCACGACGGCCATCGACTGGTATGTGCCTTCGCCCACCGGCAAGCTGGTGGCGGTGTCGATGTCGGAGAACGGCAGCGAGGACGGCTCGTTGCACATCGTCGACGTGGCCACGGGCAAGGAGGTCGACAAGGTCATTCCCAACGTCCAGTACCCCACCGGCGGCGGCAGCTTGGCCTGGCGCGAGGATGGTTCCGGCTTCTGGTACACGCGCTACCCGGCCGCCAGCGAGCCGGCCGAGCGCCAGCACTTCTATCAGCAGATCTACTACCACCGCGTCGGCGACGATCCGGCCAAGGACGTCTATGTGCTGGGCAAGGACTTCCCGCGCGTCGCCGAAATCGCACTGGACGCCCGGCCCGGTGCGCCCGGCGTCATCGCTTCGGTCGCCAATGGCGATGGCGGCGAGTTCGCCCATTACCTGATCGCCGGGGACGGCGGCATCCGGCAGGTCACACGCTTCGAGGACAAGGTCGTCGCCGCAGCCCTGGGACCCGACGGGCTCTATCTCATCTCCCGCCAGGGCGCGCCGCGCGGCAAGCTGCTCAAGCTGGCGCTGGACGATCTGACGCTAGCCAAGGCGCAGACCATCGTGCCCGAGTCCGATGCGGCGCTGGAGCCCGGCGGCGAGTTCGGCGCGGGCAATATCACCCTCACCAAGGACGCCATCTACCTGCGTGAGATCGTCGGCGGGCCGTCGCGCGTGGCCATCTACGGCCTGGACGGCAAGCCTCGCGGGCAGCTGCAGCTGCCTGAGGTGGCGACCGTGGACGAGATGACCGTGATGGACGACGGCAGCCTGCTCGTCGCGGTGAAGACCTATCTCGAGCCGCCGCAGTTCCTGCGCGTTGACGCGGACAGCGGCAGGACCAAGGCCACGGCGCTGCGCCAGACCAGCCCGGTGTCCTTCGGCGACGTGGAGGTCGTGCGCGAGTTCGCGACCAGCAAGGACGGCACGCGCGTCCCGCTCAACATCGTGCGCAGGAAGGGCCTCAAGCTCGACGGCAGCGCACCGTTGCTGCTCAACGGCTATGGTGGCTACAACGTCAGCCTGGTGCCGCGCTTCCTGGGTGCGGCGACCAGGCTGTGGCTGGACGCCGGCGGCGTCTACGTCATCGCCAACCTGCGCGGCGGCGGTGAGTTCGGCGAGACCTGGCATACCCAGGGCGCTTTGACGAACAAGCAGAACGTTTTTGACGACTTCGCCGCCTCGGCCCAATACCTGGTCGACAAGGGCTACACGTCCAAGGAACGCATGGCGGCCATAGGCGGCAGCAACGGCGGCCTGCTGATGGGTGCGGTGTTCACCCAGCATCCGGAGCTGTTCCGCGCCGTCGTCTCGACGGTGGGCATTTACGACATGCTGCGCGTGGAACTGGACCCGAACGGCGCCTTCAATGTCACCGAATTCGGCACGGTGAAGAACCTGGAGCAGTTCCAGGCGCTGTACGCCTACTCGCCCTATCACCACGTGCAGGACGGTGCGAAGTACCCGGCCATCTTCATGGCCACCGGCGAGACAGACGGGCGCGTCAACCCGATGCATTCGCGCAAGATGGTGGCGCGCCTGCAGGCGGCAACCGGCTCCGGCCGGCCGGTGCTGCTGAGCATCAACGCCCACGCCGGCCATGGCATGGGCAGCTCGCTGTCCATCCGCGTGAACCAGATGGCGGACATCTACGCCTTCCTGTTCGACCAGCTGGGTATAACGTCCCCGCTTCAGTAATCCTTGCTGCGCCGCCCGGCCTTGATGTCGCTGCGCTTGGACTTGCCCTCCAGCCGGCGCTGCTGCGAACCATAGGTCGGCTTGGTCGCGCGGCGCGCCTTGGGCACATGTGCGGCGGCCTGCACCAGCTCGATCAGGCGCGCGACCGCATCTGCGCGGTTGCGCTCCAGGCTGCGCGAGTCCTGAGCCTTGATGACGACCACGCCGTCCGACGTGATGCGCTGGTCCGCCCAGTTCAGCAGCCGGGCCTTGACGGCCTCGGGCAGGCTGGAGGCGCGGATGTCGAAGCGCAGATGGACGGCGTTGGAGACCTTGTTGACGTTCTGGCCGCCCGGGCCGCTGGCGCGGATCGCGTCGAAGTCGAGTTCATCCGGTCGCGGGGACCAGTGCAATTCAGGCATGGCGAACGGGCACCCGCGGCGCGATGGCGCACATCAACTCGTAGCCGATGGTGCCGGCCGACTGCGCCACTTCGTCTATGGGCAGGCGTGACCCCTGCGGGCCTTCGCCCCACAGCGTGACCTCGCTGCCAAAGCCGCTGGCGGGCAGGTCGGACAGGTCGACCGCCAGCATGTCCATCGACACCCGGCCCAGCGTGCGCGTGCGCTTGCCGTCCACCAGCACGGGCGTGCCCGTGGGCGCGTGGCGCGGGTAGCCGTCGGCATAGCCGCAGGCGACGATACCGGCCCGCGTGATCTGCTCGGCCGTGAAGGCGCTGCCGTAGCCAATGGTGTCGCCCGGCTGCAGCTGCTGCACGCCGATAAGCCTGGAGCGCAGCGTCATTGCCGGCCGCAGGTCCCAATGGGCGGCGTCATGCTCGGGGAAATCGGGCACGCCGCCATAGCTCATGATGCCGGCACGCACCCAGTCCTGGGCGGTGCGCGCCGGGTGGCGCAGCGTGGCTGCGCTGTTGGCGATGGAGCGCTCGCCGGCCAGCCCCTCGGTCACGGCCTCGAAGGCGGTGAGCTGGTGGGCGATGCCATCGACACCTTGCCGCAAGCTGTCGGCGTCGGAGAAATGCGTCATCAGCCCGATCTCATCGACCTGGGGCAGGGCGTCCAGGCGTGCATAGGCGGCGCGAAAGGCGGCCGGCGTGAAGCCCAGCCGGTTCATGCCCGAGTTCAATTTGAGGAAGACGCGGTGCGGCTCGTGCGTCTTGTGCATGGCCAGCCAGTCGATCTGCTGCTCGCAGTGCACGGTATGCCAGAGCTTCAGGCGCGAGCACAGTTCCAGATCGCGCGGCTCGAACACGCCTTCCAGCAACAGGATGGGGCCGCGCCAGTCCAGCGCGCGCAAACGTTCGGCTTCGGCCAGGTCCAGCAGCGCGAAACCGTCGGCGGCGCGCAGGCCCTCAAAGGCGCGTTCGATGCCGTGACCATAGGCATTGGCCTTGACGACGGCCCAGACTCGGGCATTGGGGGCTTGAGCGCGCGCGCGACCCAGGTTGTGAGCGAGCGCTTCGGTATGAATCAGGGCTTCAATCGGGCGAGGCATGGCCGGATTTTGCGCCCGGGTTTGGGGCGCCGCTGCCGAACTAGGGGCGTGCTATAAACCCGCGCCGCTCCCGTTTTACCGGCCTACAAGCAGAAGACAGTTCAGGATTGCGCTCCGACCGATGAAACGCGGCTTTTACACCATCATGTCGGCGCAGTTTTTCAGCTCGCTGGCTGATAACGCACTGTTTGTCGCTGCCGTCGAGCTGCTGAGATCCTCCGGCGCCGCCGAGTGGCAGCGCGCCGCGCTGGTGCCGATGTTCGCCCTGTTCTACGTCGTGCTGGCGCCCTTCGTCGGCGCCTTTGCCGACGCCGTGCCCAAGGGCAAGGTGATGTTCTTCTCGAACAGCATCAAGGTGGTGGGCTGCCTGATGATGCTGTTCGGCGCCCACCCGCTGGCGGCCTATGCCATCGTCGGCCTGGGCGCGGCGGCCTATTCGCCGGCCAAGTACGGCATCCTGACCGAGCTGCTGCCACCGTCCCAGCTCGTCAAGGCCAATGGCTGGATCGAGGGCCTGACCATCACGTCCATCATCCTGGGCGTGCTGCTCGGTGGTCAGTTGATTGGTGACCGCGTCTCGCATCTGCTGCTGCTGATCGACATGCCGATGATGGACACCGGCATCGACTCCCCACCCGAGGCGGCGATCGCCAGCCTGGTGGGCCTGTATGTGCTGGCGGCCCTGTTCAATCTGCGCATCCCGCGCACGTCAGCGCCGTTGCAGCCCTATGCGCACAGCTTCCTGGGCCTGGTGCGCGACTTCTCGTCCTGCAACAGCAGGCTCTGGCAGGACAAGCTCGGGCAGATCTCGCTGGCGACGACGACGCTGTTCTGGGGTGTCAGCGGCAATCTGCGCTACATCGTGCTGGCCTGGGCCGCCGCGGCCCTGGGCTATGGCACAACGCAGGCGTCCTCGCTGGTGGGCGTCGTCGCCATAGGCACGGCCGTTGGTGCCGTCGTCGCGTCGCTGTATTGCCGGCTGGACCGCGCCACCTCCGTCATCCCGCTGGGCATCGCGATGGGGCTGCTGGTCATCTTCATGAACCTCATCCACAACGTGTGGGTGGCGGCGCCCTTCTTGATCCTGCTGGGCGGCATCGGCGGTTATCTCGTCGTGCCGATGAACGCGCTGCTGCAGCACCGCGGCCACAACCTGATGGGGGCCGGGCGCAGCATCGCGGTGCAGAACTTCAACGAACAGGCCTGCATCCTGGGCCTGGGCGCCTTCTACACGGCCATGACCCGCTTCGGCCTGTCGGCCTTCGGCGCGATCACCATCTTCGGCGTCGTCGTGGCCGGTGCCATGTGGTGGATCAGGCGCTGGCACCAGCGCAACCTGGTCGTGCACAAGGAAGAGGTCGAGCATCTGCTCGACCTGGCCCGCACCGATCACCTGCCGCAGGACCGGTAATCCGGCCCTGGCAGACCTGGCAAACGGACGGGACGGTCAGCTGTTGGCGCTGCTGCCGCGGCCCTTGCGGCCGGTGGGCACCGGGATCAGGTGCTTGCCTTCCAGCACCATCTCGATGTGCTCGCTCCAGGCGCGGGCGATCTTGAAGCAGCCGCTGTGGTTGAGATGGATCTCGTTGTGCCAGTCGCCACTGATGCCGGTGGAGCCTGGCGCGGCCAGCGCCAGCGGCACGGCCGTCGAGTCGAAGATGAAGAGGCCGCGGAAGGCTTCCTTGTCAGCGGCCATGCTTTTGAGCAGTTGGGCCAGATGGAAGACCATCAGCCGGCTGACGGCCGCCCAATCGGCGGCGGGCACGCCGTAGGCCTTCAGCGCCGGGTAAAGCCAGGGGCCTCCGGCGCCCAGGTCATCGCCGCCCTCGGCGGCTGCGGGGCGCGGCATGGGCACGGCGTAGCAATGCATGAAGACGGGCTTGCCGGTGGACGGGCCCTGGTCGCGCAAGGACAGCAGATGCTTGACGTTGGCACGCAGGTAGTCGCAGTAGGTCGCCCAGCCGGGCTCGGAGAAATAGCGCGCAACGCCCGCCGAGGGCGGCCCCCATTCGGTCTGGCGGCGCAGCAGGCGCAGCTCCAGCGGGATGGGCTCGCCGTTCCAGTTCTGGGCCGGCGTGCGCGCCGCGGCGATCAGGTCATTGCCACCGACGGACAGCAGGATGCCGTCCCAGGTCGGCGCGTCGGGGCCGGTCAGCAGGCGCACGAAGTCCGGGCTGGACTCGAGGTCCACCATGTGCGACAGCGCATTGCCGGTGCCGGCGCAATTGACTGCGGCCGTCTTGGACTTGAAAACCAGCTCCTGCAGCAGGTTGGCATGGGCGTTGAGCTTGGCGCGCGCATTCGAGAACCACGAGTCTCCCTGGGCCAGCAGCTTCCAGCGGAAGGTGCTGAAGTCGGGCGGGGTGCGTCCGGCCAGGTCGGCCGGGGTGTAGCAAGCCAGGTGATCCATGAATGAGGTGGTTTCCGAAGTTGCTGACGTGAGCCTGTCCCGCAGGACGGGGCGCCAAGTTCGCGCGATTGGACGGCCAGCCGCGCGGGCGGCGCCATGCTACAAACCCTCGGGCCTGCCTGGGGGTAGCATGGGCAGCCTTTCTAGGGAGGAAGCCCATGAGCGAGAGCGTCTTCGACTTCCAGGCCGTGTCCATTCGTGGCGAGCCGGCCGACCTGGCCTCGCAGCGCGGCAAGGTCCTGCTCATCGTCAACACGGCCAGCGAATGCGGCTTCACGCCTCAGTTCAAGGGCCTGGAGCAGCTTTGGGAGGACTACGGCCCCAAGGGGCTGGTCGTCATCGGCTTCCCGAGCAACGAGTTCGGCGGCCAGGACCCAGGCAGCAATGACCAGATCGCGTCTTTTTGCGAGCTGAACTACGGCGTCAGCTTCCCGATGATGGCCAAGACCAAGGTCAACGGCGGCGAGGCCCACCCGCTGTGGAAGTTCCTCAAGAGCGAGAAGCCGGGCTTTCTGGGCACGGAGGCCATCAAGTGGAACTTCACCAAATTCCTGATCGGCCGCGACGGCCAAGTCATCAAGCGCTATGCGCCAAATGACCCGCCGGAAAAAATGCGGGCTGACATCGAGGCTGCCCTGGCCGCGTCCTGATCGATTTCAATGGGCGGTTGCTTGGGGCGCGGCACCCCGCTGGCTGCGCAGATAGTCCTGCATCGTCGGTGACTGCTCCGATGCCGCGCGGCGGATGTCGCGCACATGGGCCAGCGCCTGCTGGCTGACCTCCGCCGAGATGTGGGCCGCAAGGCCGATGCCCTGGCTGGGCAGGCGGTGCAGGCCGGCCAGCAGATAGGACCAGTTGGACGGGCCGAAGGGTGACAGGCGCCGGTCCAGATCGGTGGCCGTCGGCACCTTGGCGTCCCACAGGGCCAGCAGCTCGACCAGGCGCGGCGGCAGCGCCGCCTCGTCGGTGCAGGCACGCCAGAACGCCGTGTCACGGCGCTGCGACAAGGCGTAGTGGGCGACGATGAAGTCGCGCAGCTCCTCGTGGAAGTCACCGGCCAGGCGGTTCAGCCGGTCGCGGCAGGCCATGCTGTTGCCCGAGGGCGCGACATGGTCGACGAACATCTGCAGCGCCCATTCGACCAGGTAGAGGTTGGTGGACTCCAGCGGCTCGACAAAGCCGCCCGCTGCGCCCAGGGCCAGGCAGTTGCCCTCCCAGATGCGGGCCGCATGGCCGATGCGCAGCGACGTGAAATGAGGCGCGGCCAGTGGGCGATGGCCGGCGTTGAGTTGTTGCAGCCGTTGCAGGGCCGCGTCGTCGCTGCAAAAGCGCGAGGCATAGACATGGCCCGTGCCGCGGCGGCTTTGCAGGTCGATCTCCCAACTCCAGCCCGAGTCCTGGGCCGTGATGGCGGTGTGGCTGCGCAGCGGCTGGTCGGCCTGGGTGTAGGCCACCGGCAGGGTGACGCTGCGGTCGCAGGGCAGCCAGTCGGCATAGGACACCCAGGGCACGCCCAGCGCCTGCTGCAGCAGCAGCGAATCGGCCCCGCTGCAGTCGACGAAGAAGCTGGCGCTGAAGCGCCGGCCGTCGGCCAGCTCGACCGCCTCGATGCCGGCCGCGCCGCGCTGCACCTGGGCTACCTCGCCCTGCACGTGGCGCACGCCCCGCCGCAGCGCGGTCTGCTGCAGCAGCATGGCCAGCTTGGCGGCGTCCAGGTGGTAGCCATAGCTGACCGGCGCCTGGTAGTCGGGCGAGTCCATCAGCTTGGGGCTTTGGTGGCCGTCGAACAGCGTCGTCTGCACGGTGCAGGCCTGGGCCATGGGCTGCTGGGTCAGGCCGCGCTGCATCAGGTTCAGCCAGTGGGCCGTTGTCGCGAAACCGCCGAAGGGCGGCGGCGCGTCGAAGGGATGGTCGTAGCTGTCGTCGGCCGCGCTGCCGCCGCTGCGCCAGCCGTGAAAGCGCACGCCGTTGTTCAGCGTTGCGTCGGCCGCGCCGAACAAGGCCGCCTCGGGCAGGCCCAGCGCCTGCATCATGCCGCGCAGCGTCGGCAAGGTGGCCTCGCCCACGCCGATGCCGGCGATGTGCGGTGACTCGATCAGCGTGATGGGCAGGGGCGTCTGGCGCACTGCGCCAAGGGCGCGCTGCAGGAAGCAGGCCGCCAGCCAGCCAGCAGTGCCGCCGCCCACGATGACGATGGATTGGATGTCGGACAAGGCAGGTACTCCGGAAAAACTTGGCGCCGATCGGGAAGCCCCCGACCGGCTGCCGCCACATTACGGCCGCAGGCTCGGCTCGCGACATGTAACGCGGCCGTCGAGCGTGCCGTCCTGCACGCGTGTTCCCGCCGTTACCGGGCCCGCCACAACCAGCGGCCGCGGCCCCGCCTGACCTGGCCAGCCGCCTCGGCCACGGCCAGCAGCTCGTTGGCTGTCTGGCGTGACAGATGGGCCAGGCGCGCCAGCTCGGACTGCGTGGCTTGCACCTCAACCCAGCCGTCACCGGCGGCGCGACCACGCTCGCGGGCCAGTTGCGCCAGCGCCAGCGCGAAACGCTCTGCCGCGCCCTGGTGGCGCGCCGCCTGCAGCAGGCGCAGCGTGCCGTCATAGCGGCGGGCGAACTCGGCCAGCAGCGCGCGCGCGAAGCCCGGCACCTCGTCCATCAGGCGTGTGTAGGCCTCGCGGCCGAAGACCAGCACCTCGGTGGCACCGCGCGCGATCGCCTCGTATTCCGAAGGCTGGCCGGCGGCGAAGGCGGCCAGGCCGAAGAGCCGCGGCGGGCCGACGTTCTCGATGACCGACACCGTACCGTCCGCGGCCGTGAAACGGGTCTCGATCTCGCCGGCCGCGACCGCGTAGAAGGCCGCCGTCTTCTGGCCCTGCACGAACAGGCTGCGCCCATCGGCCAGGCGTCGCCCGGCAATGCCGGCGGCGATGTCGGCAGGCAGTGCGACGCCCGGGAAGTGGGTCGCGAAGACGCGCTGCAGGGCCGAGTCGTGGGGCATGGCGCATTGTCGGCTGGCCGACACAAGGGCGCGCGCGGCCTGCCTATGCTGGGCGCATGGAAAGCCCCGACCTGTCGACGCTGCTGACTCGCTTCGGGCGCGAGGAATGCAGCCAGGAGCCCCTCTATGTCGCGCTGTGCGGTGCGGCTGCCCACGACGACCAGGCGCTGGCGCTGCTGGCCGAGGCCCCGCCCGAGCAGCGCAAGGCCAATCTGCTGCTCGCCGCCCTGCATGAGCGCGTGCTGGCCGGCGCCGCGCCCGAGCTGGCCGCCTACTACCCCAGTGCCGGTGGCAGGCGCGAGCCCGACGCCGGCCTGGCCACCGCGTTGTCGATCTGCATCGAGCGCGAGTGGCCGGCACTGCTGCACCATCTGCGCCATGGCGCGACGCAGACCAACGAGATCGCGCGCGCCGCGGCGATCTGGCCGGCTCTGGGCGAGGCGGCGCGGGCCACCGGCGCTCGCCATCTCGCTCTGCTGGATCTGGGCTGCAGCGCCGGCCTCAATCTCGGCGTCGACCAGTGCGCCCTGCGCTACCGCAGCGACGATGGTCGCTGGCATGAGCGCGGTGCTGCGCGCGACGGCCGGCGTGCCGAGATCGAATCACGCTGGCTGGGCGCGGCACCGCCGCCCGTGGCGGGTGATTGGCGGCTGGCGCTGCGCCACGGGCTGGACCCAGCGCCCGTCGACGCCAACGACCCCGTCGGCCTGCGCTGGCTGCAGGCCTGCCTGTGGCCGCACGACGCCGCGCGCCGCGAGCGCCTGGCCCGCGCGGCGGCGCAGCTGCGCACGCTGCCCGTCACGCTGAGCCAGGCCGACGACTGCATCGCCGCCATCGAGCCCTGGCTCGCGCGGCTGCCGGCCGGCGTGCAGCCGGTGCTGCTGACGAGCTGGGTGCTGTACTACCTGAGCGCCGCCGACCTGGCGCGGCTGCGCGCGACGGTGGACCGCCTCGCCCTCGGCCACGGCTTGGCCTGGATCTGCGGCGACCTGCCTGAGCTCAGCGCCCAGGCGCTGCCGCTGCCTGCCCGGCCAGCGCTACCGCCCGACGAGGCCGCGTCATCGGCCACGCTTTGGACGCTGCGTCGCCCGGACGGCGGCCGCATCGCCGAGCGGGCGTTGGCCTGGAGCCACCCGCATGGGCGCTGGGTGGCCTGGTTGTCAGGCTGAGCCCTTGCCGAGGACCAGGCTGGCCCGAAAACCGCGACCGCCGGCAAGCGGCGAAGCGAGTTCCAGCCGGGCGCCGGACTGTTCGGCGATGCGCTGCGCCAGCCGCAGGCCGAGATGGCCACCCAGCCGCGTCGGTGCCGAGTGCGGTTGCTGCAATGCCAGGCGCAGGTGCTGCAGGGCCTCAGGCGCCAGGCCGGCACCGTCGTCCTCGACGTCGATGCGGCCGGGGCCGACCCTGACCACCACGCGGGCCTTGGGCCCGCCATGGCGCAGCGCGTTCTCCACCAGGTTGCGCAAGGCGATGCCCAGCGCGTCGAGGTCGGCCTGCCAGGGCTGCGGCGGCGCGTCGACCTGCAGCCGCACGCGCGCTGCGCCGCGCTCGCTGTGCAGCTCGTCGATCACCAGCTGCGCCAGCCAGACCGGGTCTACCGCCTCGCGGTGCAGGGCCACGCCCGCCTCGACCCGGGCCAGCTGCAGCAGCCGCGTCGCCAGGCGGTTCATGCGGTCGAGCTGGCCGATGAGGGCGTGCAGGCGCTGCGCGTCCTCGTGGTCGGCCGGCCAGCGCGCCTGCAACACCTGCGCCTGGGCGCGCGCGGCGGCCAGCGGGGTGCGCAGTTCGTGGGCCAGGTGACCCGCCGCATCGCGCTCCGCCAGCACGAGCTGCTGCAGCCGCTCGTGCATCGCGTTCGTCGCCTGCAGCAGCGGCTGCAGTTCGGCCGGCACGCCCCGCAGTGGCACGGGGGCATGGCCGTCGCGCAACTCGTGCAGGGCCGGCTCGAGCGAGCGAAAGGCGCGGCGCAGCAGCTGGTGCAGCCCCCAGGCGGCCAGCGGCAGCGCCAGCAGCAGCGGCATCAGCAGCCACAGGCAGGACTCCCACAGCACCTCGCGGCGGTGGGCCAGCGTCTCGGCCACGAGCACGCGGGTGTCCTGACCGTCGATGACGGCCACCCGCCACGCACCGTGGTCCGACAGGCCCGTCGCCGATGGCGGCGCCAGCGGGCCGGCCGGGGCGAGGTGGGAGCGCAGCAGCGGCTGGCCCGAGCGGTCGAACACCTGGTAGACGACATGCTCTTCATGCCGGCCGAAGCCGCGCGGCGCCAGCGTGGCGGGGTCGCGCACGGCCTGGGCCAATGCGGCCAGCGGCAGGGCAGCCAGATGCTGGCCGGTCTCGGTCAGCGCGTCGTCCAGCACCTCGTCGGTCTCCTCGCGCATCCCCCACAGCGCCGCCCCGCTGCCCAGCAGCCACAGCGCCAGCCAGAGCAGCGCGATGTGCCGGCGCAGCCGCACCTCCAGCCGCCAGGCCGGGGCCGCGCCGGCTTCACGGCTCAAAGCGATACCCCAGGCCGCGGTGGGTGCTGATGTGGTCGGCGCCCAGCTTGCGGCGCAGCCGCGAGACGATGACCTCCAGCGTGTTGCTCTGCGCGTCGCCCTTCTGCACGGGCTCGGCGCAGGACTCCAGGCGCGAACGCTCGACGATGCGGCCCGGTGCGCTGGCCAGCGCGGCCAGTACCGCCCATTCCATCGCGGTCAGCTCGACGGCCAGGCCGTCGCGCAGCAGCCGGCGCCGGCCGAGGTCGAGTTGCAGGCCGCCGCGCAATGGCAGCAGGGCGCGCGCCGGCTGGCGCCGGGCCAGCGCGTCGACGCGGGCCAACAGCTCCAGCAGGTCAAAAGGCTTGACGAGGTAATCGTCCGCGCCGGCCCTGAGGCCGCGCACCCGGTCGCTGACCGAGTCGCGTGCGGTCAACACGAGGATGGGCCAGGCCTTGCCTGCGGCCCGCCATTCGGCCAGCAGGGCCAGGCCGTCGCCGTCTGGAAGGCCGAGGTCCAGCAGCACGATGAGGCTGGGCGGCGCGTCGTGCACCCAGGCACGGGCCGATGCGGCGTTGCGGCACCAATGCGGCTGCCGGCCGGCGTGGGCGAGGCTGTCGCGCACGGCCTGGCCCAGCACCTCGTCGTCTTCAACCAGCAGGATGGGCATGGCCCATCATCACCTCCGACTCAGGCGCGAAGCTGACGCCGACGCCACAGCACCAGGGCCATCAAGCCCACGGCCAGCAGCGCGGCGGGCGGCGCCTCGGGCACGGCGGCGACGGGGTTGCCATTCAGGTTCAGGGCCACGTTCTGGGCGCCGAGGAAGTCGCCGATCTCGGCATCGGCCGGATGGCTGTCGCCGAACACGGGCTGGGCCTCGTGGTTCTCGGGGTCGAAGGCGCCCGTGTAGGCATAGAACTCGTAGCGGCGCAGCACGGACTCCTTGCCGGCGCCCACCTCGGCGCCACCGCCATTCTCCAGCGCGCCGGCGGCCGGGTTGCCCGGGTCTGTCTGCAACAGCTGCCACTCGATCTCGGTGTGCTGCTTGGCCTGCTCGACCTTGGCGTTGCCGCCCATCAGGTCTTCCAGTGCGACCTTGTCTTCGAATTCGGTCGAGTAGACCTTGACCCACATCGGCGTGCCGAACTGCGGCTCACCAACCTCGGGCGGCCTGGGCGCCTGGATGCGGGCGACGACCAGCGGCGGCGCCCCGACCACCGGCGACGGCGAGACCTGCCATTGCGGTGCCGGCAAGGCGGCCTGCAGCGGTTGCAGCACGCCCGAGCCCGGCGTGGCCTCGACCAGCCAGCTGTAGCCCGTGCGGGTCGGGCTGCCGACATGGCCGACACCGAAATGGTCGCAGGGCGTGGCGGGCCCGTAGGCGATGCCGCCGCCGCTCCAGCAGCTCTCGCCCGGCGTGCTGAACACGCCGCTGGGCGTGCCGGTGCTCCAGACGCCGGCGGCAAAGCTGGCCTGGTAGGTCACGCGCACGCCGAATAGCGCGCCGTTGGTGTATTCGCTCAACAGCGGCGCGCCATAGCGTTCGACCGAGCTGGGAAAGCCCCGGCCGGCGCCGCCGAAGGTGTCGGTGATGTCGGACAGGTGCAGGCCTTCGAGCTCGATCTCGAAGCCGTGCGCGTCCTGGCCCGTGGTGTTGACGACGTCGAAGTTGCCCAGCGTGCCGATGACCTGGGCCGGGGCGAGCAGCGGCACGAAGAGCAGGGTGGCGAGCGTGCGGGCGATGTACGTGCGGGCGGCGTGCATGGGGGCTCCTGGGCAGTGAGGGCCGCAGCGTCTCGCACCGACGTGAACCCAAGCTGAACCAGCCCACGGCTGTCCCCTCGGCGCGGGACGGCGGCGGCTGTCGATAATCCTGCTTCCCACCGCTGATCCCGCGCGCCTGGCCGCGCCGCACCCATCATGTTCCAGCACGTCGATGCCTATGCCGGCGATCCCATCCTGAGCCTCAACGAGGCCTTCCAGAAGGACCCCCGCGCCGGCAAGATCAACCTGTCCATCGGTATCTATTTCGACAACGACGGCCGCATCCCGATGCTGCCGTCGGTGCGCGCGGCCGAGCTGGCCGTCGTCGAGGCCGCCGGCCCGCGGCCCTATCTGCCGATGGAAGGCGCGGCCAACTTCCGTGCTGCCGTGCAGGCCCTGCTGTTCGGCGCCGACCACCCTGCCATCAAGGCCGGCCGCATCGCCACCATCCAGGGCGTGGGCTCCAGCGGCGGCCTCAAGGTCGGCGCCGACCTGCTCAAGCGCTACTTTCCCGACAGCAAGATCTATCTCTCCGACCCGACCTGGGACAACCACCGCGCGGTCTTCGAGGGCTCGGGCCATAGCTGCGAGACCTACCCCTACTACGACCCGGCCACCGGCGGCCTGCGCTTTGACGCGCTGCTGGCCTTCTTCAAGGCCCTGCCCACGCGCAGCATCGTCGTCATGCACGCCTGCTGCCACAACCCCACGGGCGTCGACCTGACGCAGGACCAGTGGCGCGCGCTGGTGCCTGTCATCCGCGAGCGTGGCCTGCTGCCCTTCCTGGACCTGGCCTACCAGGGCTATGGCGACGGCATCGACGAAGACGCCTTTGCGCCGCGCCTGCTGGCCGACGAGGGCCTGTCCTTCCTGATCGCCAACAGCTTCTCCAAGAGCATGAGCCTGTACGGCGAGCGCTGCGGTGGCTTGAGCGTCGTCTGCCCCGATGCCGACCAGGCTGCCCGAGTGCTCGGCCAGATGAAGTTCATGATCCGCCGCAACTACTCCAACCCACCGATGCACGGCGGCCAGGTCGTGGCCAAGGTGTTGACCACGCCGGTGCTGCGCGCGATGTGGGAGGCCGAGGTCGCCGACATGCGTGAACGCATCCAGTCCATGCGCCGCCAGCTGCACGACGTGCTTGCCGCCAAGCTGCCGGGCCGCGATTTCAGCTACTTCCTGACCCAGCGCGGCATGTTCAGTTACACCGGCCTCACGGCCGACCAGGCCGAGCGGCTCAAGACCGAGTTCGGCGTCTACATCCTGCGCTCGGGCCGCATGTGCGTGGCCGGCTTGAACACCCGCAACGTCGAGGCCACCGCCGAGGCGATGGCCGCCGTGCTGGCGGGTTGAGGCACCGCACCATGCGAGCCCGGGTGGCCGGTCTTGCCCTTGCCTTGGCGAGCGGCGCCGGCCTGGCGGCCGAAGCGCCACCGGCGGTCGATTCGATCGTCTGGCTGGTCAGCAACACGATGGCCGTGCCCGATGGCGACGTCATGCGGCGCCCTGCAAACGAGCTGACGCAATGGCTGCAGGCGCGCCTGCCCCGGGTGGCCTTCCAACCGACGGTGGCCAACGCCGAGCGCAGCTGGGTGCTCATCCGCGAGCGTCGGCGGGCCTGCCACGCCGGCGCCGCGCGCACCCCCGAGCGCGAGCGCCTGGCCTATTTCACCGACACCTGGCTGGTGCCGCCGCCCCAGCTCATCGTGCGCCAGGACCGCCGGGCCGCACTGCCCCTGGACGCCAGCGGCGCCGTGGACCTCGCGGCCGTGCTGGCGGACGCCTCGCTGCGCGGCGTGCTGGCCCAGGGGCGCAGCTATGGGCCGGCGCTTGACGCGCTGATCAAGGCCCAGCCCCCAGGGCCGCAGGTGCAGCACCTGTTCGGCGGCGACTACGGCAGCAGCCTGTTGCCCATGCTCATCCAGCGCCGCGCGGACTACACCCTCGACTACCCGAACGTCTTGATCGCCCAGGCGAGCCAGCCCGCGGACGAACCATCGGGCGAACCGGCGCTGGCGGCGCTGCCCATCAAGGGGGCGAGTGAGGCCATTACCAGCGGCATCGCCTGCCCGCGTACCGCCTGGGGCCATGCGGCCATCCGCCTCATCGATGCGGCCCTGGGCACGCCGGAAGGCGCCGCAATGCTGCGCGACACGCTGCGCGTCTCCCTGCCGCCCGACACCCAGCGCGCTTACATGGACGTGCTGGACGAGCATTTCAAGCGCCGCGCCAGGCCGACTCCGGGCCTCTGAGCGCGCCCGCTCCCATGTCGCGCGGTTATGGCCGTGGCCGCCGGTTTCATTGGCAGCGGCGGTGCGCCGTCTTTACCCTGCCGCCAAGTTCAAGAAGTCCAGGGCAGGATGAAGCATTGCGTGGTGATCGGCGGCGGAGTGGTGGGCCTGACCACCGCCTGGGCGCTGCTGGAGCGTGGCCACGGCGTCACGCTGATCGAGCGCGACGGCGAGGTGGCCCAGGGTGCCAGCCGTGCCAATGGCGGCCAGCTCAGCTATCGCTATGTGTCGCCGCTGGCCGACGCCGGCGTGCCGCTGAAGGCCTTGCGCTGGCTGCTCGACCCCGACGGACCGCTGCGCTTCAAGCCCGAGGCGAGCTGGGCGCAGTGGTCCTGGCTGATCGCCTTCCTGCGCAACTGCCGCGGGCCGGTCAACCGCCTCACCACCGAGCGCCTGCTGGCCCTGGGCGCCTATAGCCAGGCCTCATTCGCGCGGCTGCGGACTGAGGCCCAACTGGGCGACAGCATCGCGCTGCGCACGCCGGGCAAGCTGGTCGTCTACCGCAAGCCGGCGGAGTTCGCTCGCGTCGCTGCGCGCGTGAAGGGCAGCGGCGCCGAACAGGCGCTGTCACATGACGAATGCGTCGCGCTGGAGCCGGCGCTGGCCCAGTTCGAGGAAGGCGAGGCCACGCTGGCCGGCGGCATCTTCACGGCCGGCGAGGCGGTGGCGGACTGCCATGCCTTCTGCACCGAGTTGCATGCACGGCTGCGCCAGCGCGAGCACTTCCGGGCGCAGGTGGGCGCGCGGGTCTACGGCTTCCTGACCAGCACGCGTGGCGCCGTGTTCGGCGTGCAGACGGACGCCGGCGACGTTACGGCCGACACCGTCATCCTGGCCGCCGGGCTGCACAGCCGGGCATTGGCAGCGACGGTCGGTGTCGAGCTGCCGCTGTATCCGTTGAAGGGCTACAGCCTGACCGCGCCCATCCACACCGGGCACCGCCCGCCAGAGGTCAGCGTGACCGACTTCGAAAAGAAGATCCTCTACGCCCGCATCGGCCAGGAGCTGCGCATCGCGGCCATGGTCGATCTCGTGGGTGACGACCTGAGCCTGGACAGCGGGCGGCTGGCCTCGCTGCAGCGCTCGGTGCGCGCGGCCTTCCCACACGCCGCCGACTACGACCGCGCCACGCCCTGGGCCGGCCTGCGCCCCGCCACGCCCAGCGGCGCGCCCATCCTCGGCGCCAGCGGGGTGCCCGGCCTATGGCTCAATGTCGGCCATGGCGCCCTGGGGTTCACGTTCTCTTTCGCGACGGCCAATATCGTGGCCGAACTGGTGTCGGGCCGCGCGAGCCCGTTGCCCTTGCAGGGATTGAGCCTGTGAGGAAAGACGACCTGGCTGCAGCGCTGCTGCAAGCCGTCCAGGCCCAGCATTTCGAGCGGACGGCCGACACCCTGCGTGGCGGCGAGCCGCTGGATGCCCCGCCCAGCATCGACCTTGCCGTGGCCGTGTTTCCCCGCGGCGCTGCGCCGGTCTGCGCCAACGTGCTGTTCTCGCGCGAGTATCCGCAGGGGCTGATTGCGCGTTTCGATGCCACCACCGGTGCCGTCGCCAACATCGCCTTCCATGCCGACGTGCGCGATGCCAAGGGCGATTCCTACGCCTGGCTGCCTGGGGCGGACTGGACTCGCATCGACTTCCCGGCCTGGTTCGGCAGCGGGCCGCGCTTTGTCGCGCCCTATCCGGCCTCGTTGCTGAAGATGATGGTGGCCGTCGGCATCGGTCGCCTCGTCGATGCCAGCCGCAGCGACTGGGCCTTGCCGTTGAGCTTCGCGGGCCAGACCCGCGCTATCGCCGACTGGCTGTTCGACATGATCACCGTCAGCAGCAACGAGGCGACGTCCGCCCTGGTCGCGCACCTGCATGAGCGCGGTGCCATCCGCCGCGAAGGCGGCCGCGAGGTGCACAACGAGCTGCACGATGCCTTCGCCGTCGCTCAGCTCCCGGGCCTGATGATCGCCAACACCCAGCCCGATGGCGGCTGGGGCAATGGCGCCGGTTCGGGCGTCGGCCAGATCCAGATGACGGCCTGGGACGCGCTGCGGCTGATGTGGCAGCTGGACGTGGATGCGTCGCCCGCGCCCGCCCTCGTCAGCCCCGCCAGCCGCGAGGTCATCCGCCGTGCGCTCGACGCTCAGAAGTTGCACCACAACCTCAACAGCGAGTCGCTGCGGGCCTTGCCGGGCTGGGTGCCCGGCATCCCGGTGCCGCCAGCCAGCTTTGCGCACAAGACCGGCAACACCCAGAACTACACGAGCGACGCCGGCATCGTGCATGACGGCGACTTGCACTACCTGATTGCGATGACCACCAGTCTGGGGATGCGCTACGCACCGCATCCAGAGGCTTCGACGACCTGGAAGCTGCCGGCCCTGGGCGCAGCCGTTCACCAATGGCTGAAGACGAATTCCTGATCCCGCCGCTGCGCCCGGGTGCGCGCATCGCCGTCATTGCGCCGGCCGGCCCGCCCAAGCCTGGGCGGCTGGAGCCTGTCGAGGGCTGGCTGAACGAGCGCGGCTACCAGGCCCGGCTGCTGCCGAGCTGCTTCGGCCCGCCACCGCTGGACTTCCTCGCCGCGCCCGACGCCGTGCGCCTGGCCGATGTGCACACGGCCTTCGGCGACCCGCAGTTCGACGCGGTGCTGGCGCTGCGCGGCGGCTCCGGTTGCATCCGGCTGATGGATGGCATCGACCTCGGCCTGCTGGCGCACACGCGCAAGCTGCTCATCGGCTACAGCGATCTGACCGTGCTGCATGCACTGCGCACCCAGGCCGGCATCCCGTCGCTGCACGCCCCCATGCCCGCCAGCGACTGGGGCCTGCCTGGCGCGCAGGCCGACACCGACGCGCTGTTCGACGGCCTGGCGCGCGGTTGGCGCGTGGGTGATGTCATCGGCCAGGCTGCGCCGCATGCGCTCAGCCACGGCGGCAGCGCAAGGGGCCAGCTGATCGGCGGCAATCTGGCGATGTTTTGTGCGCTGCTGGGCACGCCCTTTCTGCCCGAGGTCGACGGCGCGCTGCTCTTCATCGAAGACATCAGCGAGGAGCCCTACCGCGTCGACCGCATGCTGAGCCAGCTGCGCCTGGCCGGCGTGCTGGACCGCATTGCCGGCCTGCTGGTCGGCAGTTTCAGCGGCGCCGAGAGCGCCGATGCCGTGCTGGCCGATCATCTGCCCAAGCTGCGCTGCCCGGTGCTGGCCGGCTGGCCTGCGGGGCATGGTCAACCCAACCGGCCATTGCCATTGGGTGTGCGCGCCAGAATGGACGTTGCGTCGGGCCGGCTCACGCTGATCTGAACCGACAGCTCTCGACTGCGCAGCAGGCGAGGACGGGAGTCGAGAACGCGCCGTCAGGCGTGCCGCGCCTGCGCGGGTTGGGCCGCTCTGCGGCACAACTCTCGATGAACGGCAAAAAAACAGCCCCGTCACAGGCGGGGCTGGAAACCGGCCTTGAGGCCGGCAGGGAGTTAGCGATCGTCAGAACATGCGGTACTCGACACGCAGCGTGTAGGCGCGCCCGCGCGGGTCGGCCACGCGGGGCTCCCAGCTGGAGCCAGCACCCGTGTTCGTGTCGTAGGTGACGCTGAACGGCGGGTCTTCGTTAAGCAGGTTCTTGATGCCGGCGGTGATGGTCAGGTTCTTGATGCCGCTGTAGGCCAGGCTGGTGTTCAGGATGGAGTAGGCCGCCACGCGCGGGTTCCAGTTCGCCGGCTTCACGGTGCCGTTGGCCACGCCGGGCAGCACGAAGTCCTGGTAGCCGGTGCGGTAGACATGCTGGAACGTGGCCGCCCAATCGCCCTCGGTGCGGGTCAGCGTGGCGGTGTGCTTCCAGCGGATGCCCAGGTCGCCGGCGCGGGTGAAGCGGCCGACCTCACTGCTGCCCATGGGCGCGCTCGGCACCAGGCGCGACTTCTTGTCGAGCAGGTAGGACACGTCGAAGCTGCCCGTCCAGGCCGCGCCGAAGGCGTTGGTGTTACCGCGCAGGCCCAGCTCCAGACCCTTGGTGTTGGTCTCGCCGGCGTTCACATAGCGGGTGTCGACGGCGAGCAGCTTGCCGCTGCTGTCACGAATGAAGTTGTCCTTGAAGTACTGGTAGTTCTCGGCCAGCGTCGTCAGTCCGAAAGACTGGATCGTGCCGGTGCGCTCGATCGACCACCAGTCCAGGCTGGCCACCAGGTCCTTCGTTGGCTGGAAAACGACGCCCGCGCTGTACATCTTGGCCTCTTCAGGGCCGAGCGTCGATTTGCCGCCGAACAGGGTGCTGAAGTCACGCACGGACTGGCAGCCCGGCGTGTTGGAAACGACGCGAGAGGAACAGGTGGCCGGGTCGGTGAAGTCGGCGCCGACGAAGGTGCTCTCCGTGATCGGGTCGAACATCTGCTTGAAGGTCGGCACGCGAAAGCCCGTGCTGTAGGCGCCGCGGAACAGCAGCTGCTCGGTGGGGTTGTAGCGCAGCGAGACCTTTGGGTTGGTCGTCGAGCCGAAGCCGGTGTAATCGTCGCGGCGAATGGCGCCGGTGATCTCCATGTCCTTCATGATCGGCACGGCCACCTCGGCAAACACCGCCTTGATGGTGCGCTTGAGGGTGCCCGCCGTGGCCAGCGCGTTGTCGAAGGGCACGTTGAAGATCTGTGCAGCGACGGTATTGGCATCGGCGCGCTGGTCGCCGTCGAACTTGTATTTCTCGGTGCGCGAATCAACGCCCAGTGCAGCCATCACCGTGCCGCCGGGCAGTTTGAACACCGGGCCCGACACGGTCGCGTCGGTCTGCTCCATCGTGAACTTGCCGCCGTACAGCGTCACGCCCTCGGCTTTGATGGCGTCCAGCGCCTTCAGGGCTTCGGGCGTCTGCGTCAGCGAGAAGGGGTTGAGCACGCCGGTGTTGATCAGGTCGGCGAAGGGCTGCCAGTAGTGATAGCCCTTGCCGACCGTCGAGCTGCCCTTGCTCTCGGCGCGCGAGAAACCGACGCGGTAGTCCCAATCGGTGAAGAAAGGCAAGGCACCGTCCGCGCCGACCAGGAAGCGCGCGGTGTCGGCCGTGGTGTCGATCTCGCGGTTGCCGCACGGCATGCAGCGCCAGCGGAAGGCCATCGGCAGGCCACGGTTGACCTCCAGCGCCGGGAATGACTTGACCAGTGCGTTGAACACGTCGTTGTAGCCTGCGCCGGTGCTGGGGTAGCGCAGGTTACGGAAGGGGCTGGGGTAAACAGTGCCGGCGAGATTGATGGTGGCGGTGCCCGAGCCGCTGGTGATCTGGTTGGGCGAGAAGCTCTTGGTGGACTCGGCCCGGCCCAGCACGGCCTCGCCGAACACGCGGTGGTCGCCCAGCTTGAAGGTCAGGCGGCTGACGAGGTTGGTGTTCTTGATCGGCTGCTGGATGACCGCGGCACGGCCGGTGTCCCAGGCGCAGCCGTACTTGGACGCCGCGGTGGCCCAAAGCTTCTCCTGGTAGGGGCTCATGCCGTCCACCGACGAGCAGCCGGCGCCACCGGGCAGGTCAAGGATGTTGATGCCGTTGACGCGCAGCGACGGGTCGGCGAAGTCGAACGGACCGGCGGTGTTGTTGCCCCCCTGGCTGAGCACGTTGCCCAGCGCAGCGCCGGTCGGCGTGGTGCCAGCCACCGCGAACAGCGTGGCGATGGGCGCGCCGCGTGTGTCGGGCGCCAGGCCCCGGTCGGGCTGGTAGGTGTTGACGAAGTCGCGCTGGTCGCCGCGCAGCACCTTGTTGTCGCGCACCGACAGCGAGGCGAGGAAGTTGAAGCCGTCGGTATCCAGGTTCCCGTAGCCGGCCGTCACCGAGGCGCCGTAGATCTCGCCGCCCTTTTTCTGCGGCACGTCGGCCAGCGCGTTGATGGTCAGGCCGCTGTAGTTCTGGCGCAGGATGAAGTTGATGACGCCACCGATGGCGTCGGTGCCGTAGATGGCCGAGGCGCCGTCCTTGAGGATCTCGACGCGGTCGATGGCGGCGAAGGGAATCTGGTTCAGGTCGACCGTGCCGCCGTTCAGGCCGTGGGCCGCCACGCGGCGGCCGTTCAGCAGGATCAGCGTCGCGTTGCTGCCCTGGCCGCGCAGGTTGGCGCTGCTGGCGCCGTTGTTGCCACGCGCTGCACCGTCTACCACGTCCGCATTGCCGGCCAGGTTGTCCAAGCCGTTGCCGTTGATGTTGAGCTGCATGATCATCTGCTCGGCCGATGCGATGCCGGCCCGCTCCAGCTCACGCCGGCTGATCACCTGGATGGGCAGGGCACCTTCGTCCTTGATGCGCTTGATGCTGGAACCCGTCACCTCGACGCGCTCCAGTCGCGCGCTGTCGTTCTGTGCCAGCGCAGCGCCGGTATGGCCCGCGAGGCCGACGATGGCGAGCTGGGTTGCCAGACGATTCAACTTCATCTCATGGGCTCCTGGATGTGATTCGATTGCCGCCGATGTTCGCTGGCGCGCGGGGGAGCGCCCAGGGGGCCGCACCCCAGGTGTTGCGCGCTGTTCAATGAATGCTTGTGCGCTGCACATAACCTGCGGGAATGCGTGCTGATGTGAAAGCACGCGCACGGTGCGCGGCGGCCCTCATACAGTGCCGGCGGAGGTTTTCTTCATGCGATTGATCACTGAGGCCGATATCGCGGCCGTACTCGACCCGGACAGCGCCGTGGCCGCGCTGCGCGCCGCCTTTGCCCAGCATGGCCGTGGCCAGGCCCAGGTGCTGGCCCGCCACCGCGCCACCGCCACGCAGGGCGGCACGGCGCTGGCGATCAGCGCGATGGGCGCGATCCTCGAAGCGGACGGCGACTTGCCAGCGGTGCTCGGCACCAAGGTCTACTCGGCGCGCAACGGCAGGTACCACTTCCTCGTCAGCCTGTTCTCGGCCGACACGGGCGAGGCCATCGCGACGCTGGAGGCCAACGAGTTCACGCGGCTGCGCACCGCCGCGGCCAGCGCCGTGGCGGCCGACCTGCTGGCTTTGCCTGAGGCCAAGACCTTGGCCGTTTTCGGCGCCGGCATCCAGGCGCGGGCCCATGTCGAGGCGCTGACAAGGGTGCGGCGCTTCGAGCGCGTGCTCGTCTGCGCGCGCAGCGGCGGCGAGGCCTTCGCAGGCGAGATCGAGGCACAGATCGGCTTTCCGGCCCAGGTCGTGGATGCCGCCACCGCCGCCGCCGAGGCCGATGTCATTGCCACGGCCACGCGCTCGGCCGTGCCGCTGTTCGACGGCGCTCTCGTCAAGCCCGGCGCCTTCATCGCGGCCGTCGGTTCCAGCACGAAGACGGCGCGCGAGCTGGACGACGCGCTGCTGGCCCGCGCGGCCCTGGTCGTCGTGGAATGGCGCACCGCCGCCGAGTTGGAAGCCGGCGACATCGTGCAGGCCGCGCCCGGCGTCATCGCATCAGAGCGGCTCGTCGAACTGGGCGAACTGATCGTCAGCCCGCGCCCGCGCGGGCCGCGAGACATCGTCGTCTACAAGAGCGTCGGTATCGGCCTGGAGGACGTGGCCCTGGCCCGCCTCATCGCCCACCGCCTGGGAGCCTTTTGATGCGTGTTTGGCTGCTTGCTGCCGCGCTGGCTTTGACCGGCTGCGCGACGACCTCGGTGCCCGACCCCGTACAGGCCGCGCTGGCCAAGGCCGGCCTCCCGGCGGAAAGCCTCGGCTTCGTGCTGCAACCGCTGGACGGCTCGCGGCCGGCCTTCAGCCAACGCGCCGACGCGGCGATGGCGCCGGCTTCGACGATGAAGCTGGTGACGGCGACCATCGCCATGGACAAGCTCGGCATCAACCACCGCGGCCGCACCGAGCTGCTGGCCGCCTCGGCACCCGTCGGCGGCATCATTGACGGCCCCTTGATCCTGCGCGGCGGCGCCGACCCCGACCTCGACTGGCCGGCGCTGTGGTGGCTGCTGCGCCAGCTGCGCGAAAGCGGCGTGCGTGAGATCCGCGGCGGCCTCGTAATCGACCGCACGTTGTTCAAACCGACCCGCTTCGATGTCGGCCTGCCGCCCTTCGACGATGCACCCGAGTTCGACTACAACGTCATCCCCGACGCCTTGCATCTCAACGGCAGCCTGCTCGACTTCGAGCTGCAAGCCACGGGCACCGGCGTCACGGCGCGCGCCCTGCCGGCCCTGCCAGGGCTGAGTGTGGATTCGAGCCCGATGACACTGTCTGCAAGGCTGTGCAAGGACTGGGACGAGGACTGGAAGCCCGCACTCGTCCAGCCCGCCGGCGAGGGCTGGGCGCTGAAGCTGCAGGGAGCCTTCCCGGCCGGTTGCCACCAGCGCGCACCGCTGCAGATCATTGACCGGCAGTGGCTGGCCACACGGGCCGTGCGCCAGTTCTGGGCCGAACTGGGCGGCACGATGGGGCTGGGCGATGCGGAGGGCGCCGCCCCCGCCGCCGCCGTCGTGCTTGCCACACACCGCGGCCGGCCGCTGGCCGAGGTGCTGCGCGGGGTGATGAAGCGCAGCGACAACGCACTGACGCGGCTCATCTACCTGCAGCTTGGCGCCCAGGCGGTGCAACCCGGCGAGGCGACGCTGGCGGCGTCCGAGCGCGTCGTACGCGACTGGCTTGCGGGCCATGGCGTCGACACGGCAGCCCTGGTGCTGGACAACGGCTCGGGCCTGTCGCGCAGCGAGCGGGTCAGCCCGGCCCTGCTGGCCGGCGTGCTGCGAGCGGGCCAGCGTGGCGCCCAGGCGCCGGAACTGCTGGGCACCCTGCCCATCGCCGGTGTCGACGGCACGCTGACGCGCCGCCTGAAGGACGGCCCGGCCACGGCCCGAGCGCGGCTCAAGACCGGCACGCTGCACGATGCCGTTGGCCTGGCCGGCTTTGTGCCGGACGCGTCGGGCAAGCCCTGGGTCTTCGTCGCGCTGCTCAACCATCCCGAGGCTGCGGCCAAGGGGCGGCCGGTGCTGGATGCGCTGGTGAATTGGGTGGCGGTGCAGCATTGACGGCACGGCCGCCGCCGGTTCACTGGCCCGGCAGCGATGCCAGAGACCGAGCCACGAGCGCCTCATTGCGTGCCATCACCGCCGACCAATCGAATTCCAGCCGCGCGCGTGTCAGCCCGTTGTGCGCCAGGCGGCTGGCCAGCGCCCGCGTGCGCAGCAGGGACCTGATCGCAGCGGCCAGCGCCTGGGCGTCGCCCGGCGCCACGAGCAGGCCGTTGTCGGCGTCACGCAGCACGCTCGGCGTTCCGCCGCTGGCGGTGGCCACCACGGGCACGCCGGCGGCGTTGGCCTCGCACAGCACCCGGCCCATGGTCTCCACGTCGCGCGCGCCGGCGTGGTGGCTTTCGTAGCTGGCCAACGCAAACACGTCGCTCGCCCAGTAGTAGCGGGCAATCTTCTCGTGGAGCACACGGCCTTCGAAGCGCACCACGTCAGCCAGCCCCAGGCGCGCGCAACAGGCTTCGTAGGCCCGGCGCCGGCGGCCGTCGCCAACGACCAACAGGCGGATGGCCGGGAATTCACCGCGCAACCTGGCCAGCGCATCGAGCAGAACTTCAACGCCCTTCTTTTCGACGAGCCGGCACACCGTCAGCACCACCTGTGCATCCTCGGGCACGCCGAGTTCCGCGCGCGCTGCAGACCGCGCACCGGGTGGCGGGCGGAATTCGCCAGCGGCGACCCCGCCCGAGACGACCTCGATCCGCTCGCCTTCCACGCCAATCGCCCGCAGCAGGTTCGCCGTGTAGTCGCTGTTGGCCAGGATGCCGTTGTGGGCCGCCGCGGCGTGGCGCATCACGCGGTGGCGGCCGTCACGGAACAGGCGGTCGACCCAGTCGGGATGCTGGCCATGCTCCAGCCACCAGCTCAGCGCACGCTGCATGGCCGCCGAGCCAATGGCCCGGCTGCCCCAGGGATAGGGATAACCCAGCCAGGGCCGCAGCACGTCGTTGCCCACCGAGCGACAGACGACCGGCACGCCGGCGCGCGAGCGCAGCAGGCCGTAGAACACGGTCGATGCATAGATTGCGTCGGGCCGGAACACACGGATGCGCTCCAGCAGCAGCTCCTGGTTGTGCCAATAGCCCAGCCGCGACAGGACGCGATGCACCGCGTGGGCGCAGCCGGCGTCGAATGCGCGCGCGGCCTCGGCCATGGCCGGGTCGGTCACGCGATAGGTCAGCACTTCCACGCAGGCGGCGTGGCGCGCGAAGTGCGCCGCCAGATACCTCGCGTGCGTCTGCATGCCGCCGATGGCGGGCGGCCATTCGGTGAGGATGAGCAGCAGGCGGGGTCCGCTGGCACGCATGCGGCAGTCTGGGGGCCGGGCGCCGGGGAACCTAGGCCACGGCCGGGCTCAGCAGCCGGATCGTTCCCGCGTCGGCATCCATCTCGGCCGGCGCACCGACCGGCACGGTCAGCTTGCGCTTGATGTGGCCGATGGCCGCACCCCGGTAGACGGGCACGTTCAGCGGCAGGAAGTAGTCGTCGAACACCTCGTCCAGTGTCAGGCTGCCGTAGCCCTCGCCGGGCTCGCATTTGGTGAAGCGGCCGAGCACGACGCCGCTCAGTTGCGACAGCGCGCCGGCCAGGCGCAGCGTGGAGAGGCAGCGGTCGATGCGGTAGATGTACTCGTTGATGTCCTCGAGAAAGAGCAGGGCGCCACGGCAATCGGGGAAATAGGCCGAGCCGGCCATCGACGCCAGCACGGTGAGATTGCCGCCCACCAGCCGGCCTTGCGCCTTGCCGGGGCGCACGGTGGTGATGCGCTCCTCGCGGGCGATCAGGTCGTCCACCGGCTTGACGACAGGGTTGCGCAGCACGGCGGCCTCGGCATTCATCGCGATGGCCTTGAAGCTTTGCACCGAGTAGTCGTTCCATTCCGACACGGCCACCGGGCTGTGAAAGGCCACGAGGCCGGTCTGGCGGTGGATGGCGTTCACCAGGCAGGTCAGATCGCTGAAGCCGCCGAAGAATTTCGGCTTGCGGCGGATCAGCGCGTAGTCGAGCTTGTCGACGATGCGGTTGCAGCCCGAGCCGCCGGTCATGGCCAGGATGCCGGCCACCGAATCGTCGGCAAACATGGCGTTGATGTCGGCGGCACGCTGGGCGTCGGTGCCGGCAAAGGGCCCGCGGCGTGCGGCGACGAACTCACCCGGCTTGACCTTGAAGCCCAGCGCCTGCAGCACCTCGACGGCCATCTTCAGCGGCTCGCGCTCGAAGGTGGCATTGGCGGGGCTGACGAGGCCGATCGTGTCGCCCGGGCGCAGCCGCGGCGCGAGCAATGGCCCGCCCGCGGCGTGCACCGGTTGGGCGGCGGCCAGCAGGCCGGCCGTGGCGGCGCTGAACTGAAGGAGTTGACGGCGTGACGGGTTCATATCGCTCGCAAACAATCAGAGATGAGGGGCTGGCCGCGTGCTCGTTCGCGCGGATTCGACGATCTGCGCGGCATTGTGTGCGCCCTGACGGCGTCAGCTGCCGCGGCCTGTTGCCAGTCGCGCGCAAGGGCAGGCACCGTGTGGCTGTCCTCAAGGTGAATTTTTCGGGGCCTTCGAAGGATTGACGCTGTGGCCGTAGCCTCGCTATGTTGCGCGATCTGCAAAGAACAAGACGAGGAGAAGCTCATGAAGCGTGCATTCACCTGGCTGCTGCTCACGCCAATGCTGCTGGCCGGCTGCATCAGCACCACACCCCAGGCCAGCCTGGACGACACCAGGAGCTGCACGGCCATGGTGGCCGGGGGCTTTCGCAAGGTGGCCGACGAGCGCGGCGAGCGCTTCAATGGCAAGGTCGGCGAGGACGTGGCGCGTTGCCGCGGCAGCGACAAGGCCGCAGCCTTTCGCCACACGCCCTATGTCGACTGGGCCAACTACTGGGCCACCGGCGACCAGGCCACGCTGCTGCCGGGCACGAGTGGCGTCGGGAGTCATCTCGGGCCCAACGGCCGCGGTGTGGACGGCGCGCTGCTGGACCTCGAATACCAGCGCATGGAGCTGATCAAGTTCAACCTGTTCGACAACTCCGGCAGCTTTGCCGACTACGCGCTGGGCCGTCAAGGCGTGGCGGGCGCCGCCGTCAAGACCTGGCCCTCGATGCGGCTGGCGGCCGATTCGCCCTTCTACGCCGCGGTGGGCGGTGACGGGACGCAGCTCTGCCAAGGCGAACTGATCCGCTGGCGCCAGCTCAGCGGCATCTGCAACGACCTGCGCAATCCCAAGATGGGTTCGGCCGGCGCGCTGTTCGCGCGCAATGTGCAGTTCGAGGCGACCTACCCGGACATCAGCGACGACGCCCTGGCGCGCAACCGCCATGGCGACCGCATTGCGTTGCTGCAGCCCGACCCGCAGCTCATCAGCCGCAAGCTGTTCACCCGCACGCAGAGTGACCCCGCCAAATGCCGCGACGGTCAGGGCCTGCCCGGCAATTCGGTGGACGCCAACTGCGACTACCAGAAGGCGCCTTTCTTCAACGTGCTCGCGGCCTTCTGGATCCAGTTCATGACGCATGACTGGTTCTCCCACATGGAGGAGGGCCGCAATGAGCCGCAGTGGATGGCCGTCGGCTGCACGGGCGACGCGGCCAAGCTGGGCTGCCGGCCGGACGACCGCATCGACCGCAGCTTTGTGGCCGAGGGCAACGCGCCGCCGCGCTACACGGCCGCCGACGGCACCAAGCCGTTGGCGCGCGCCTTCCGCACGCACGCCAACAACAACACCGCGTGGTGGGACGCGTCACAGATCTATGGCTACAACGCCGTGTCGCGTCAGCGCGTGAAGCGCGATCCGGCCGACCCGGCCCGGCTGCTGATGCCGGCCGGCGCGCGCGCCGGCGCCGGCGAGGCGCTGGGTCAGCTGCCCGTCTTCTCGGCAGGCGACCCCATCCTGCCGCAGTGGGCCGGCCAGGGCGCGGCCGCCTTCCCCGACAACTGGAGCATCGGCGTCGGCTTCTATCAAACGGTGTTCTCGCGCGAGCACAACGCCTTCGTCGCCGAGTTCCGCCGCCGCGCCGCGGCCACGCCTGACGCCGACTCGGGCCTGCGCGACCCGGCGAACCCGACGGCTGTCATCCGCTACCGCGATGTGTCGGCCGATGTGCTGTTCGAGGTGGGGCGCCTCGTCGTCGCCGCCGAGATCGCCAAGATCCACACCATCGAATGGACGACGCAGCTGCTCTACGACGAGCCGCTCTACCTCGGCATGAACGCCAACTGGGGTGGGCTGTTCGAAGGCCACCCGTTCGTCGAGAACGCGCTGGAAGCCATCGTCGTGCAGAACTACGGCAAGAGCACCGACGCCAAGAAGGCCGGCCAGTGGTACTCGGCGCTGGCCTCGGGGCCGGGCATCTTCGGCCTGGGCGCGCGGGTCTACAAGGACGACAGCTTCTTCGCGCGCCACGACGCCAAGAAGGACGATGTCTGGAGCCTGGCCAATCCCGACCATGTGAACGGTGGCGTCAACCACTTCGGCTCGCCCTTCAACTTCCCCGAGGAGTTCGTCAGCGTCTACCGCCTGCACGCGCTGGTGCCTGACCTGATCGAGCTGCGCCACTGGGACAGCGACCCGAACCGCATCGCCGCCAAGGTGCCCGTCATCGAGACCTTCCGCGGCAAGGCCACCGGCGCACTCAACGAACAGGGCGCGGCGGACTGGGCGCTGTCCATGGGCCGCCAACGCCTGGGCCTGTTGACGCTGGGCAATACGCCGGCCTTCCTGCAGAACCTGGCGATTCCGCGGCTGCAGTCCAGCACGGGCAAGATCGACGTCGCGGCGCTGGACATCATCCGCGACCGCGAACACGGCGTGCCGCGCTTCAACGAGTTCCGCCGCCAGTACGGCCTGCGCCAGCTGGCGAGCTTCGACGACTTCATCGACGCCCGACTGCCGGCCGATTCACCCGAGCGGGCGCGCCAGCAAAAGGTCATCAATGACCTGCGCAGCATCTACGGCCAGCACAAGTGCGATGCGAAGAAGGTCATCACGGCCGCGCAGAAGAACCTCGACGGCAGCCCCATCAACGACTGCCTGGGCAAGCCCGATGGCAGCTTGGTCGACAACATCGAGGACGTCGACACGGTGGTGGGCTGGCTGTCCGAGTTCACGCGGCCGCATGGCTATGCGATCTCGGAGACGCAGTTCCAGGTGTTCATCCTGAACGCATCGCGGCGGCTGTTCAGCGACCGCTTCTTCACCAGCAGCTTCCGCCCGGAGTTCTACGGCAACCTCGGCATCGAATGGCTGATGAACAACGGCCCGAGCGGCAAGCAGTTCGAGGCGAAGCAGAGCAACGGCCACCGCATCGAGGTCTCGCCCTTCAAGCGCGTGCTGCTGCGCACCGTGCCCGAACTCAGCGGCGAACTGGCCCACGTTACCAACGCCTTCGATCCCTGGGCACGCGACCGCGGCGAGTACTACGGCCTGGGCTGGCAGCCGCGCAAGGGGGCGGAGAGCGATCCGGCCTTCCTCAAGCCCTGACGGTCTCAGCCCGGGCCGTGGCGGGCCTGGCCGAGCAGACCGGTGGCGACGTGGATGCGCTGCCTGCAGCCGTCC
This sequence comes from Pelomonas sp. Root1217, assembly GCF_001425705.1. Taxonomy (GTDB): domain Bacteria; phylum Pseudomonadota; class Gammaproteobacteria; order Burkholderiales; family Burkholderiaceae_C; genus Pelomonas. The sequence continues at coordinate 781,909 of NZ_LMDC01000012.1, forward strand.
AACTCGGCGCTGAGGCTGCGCTCTGGCGAGGCGGCCGGTTCGGACGACAAGGCCCGGTGGGCGGCATCGACGGCGGTTTCGAGCCGGGTGTTGCGCACGCGGGCCAGATGCCAGGACCAGGCCATGCCCGCAGCGCCGGCCAGCATGCCGGCCAGCACGCCGACCCAGTCCGGCGCACTGCGGCCGCTCGCGCCGGCCTTGGCGCGCTCCACGGCCAGCTCCTGCTCCGTGGCGGCGAGCCGGGCCTTGAGCTGCCCGCGCTCCTCGGCGGCGCGGGCGTTGTCGAGCAGGGCCTGCTGCAGTTCGCGTGCGAAGTCCGGGCGCTCGACCAGCTTCCTGACCTCGGACGCCGGCAGCGTGGCGACGCGGTCGTCCTTCCACCAATAGCCCAGCAGGCCGCCAAGGGCGAAGGCCGCCAGGCCGGCAAGCACCAGCAGAACCGCTGCGGCCGGGTCTTCATCGTCGGTTGCCTTGCGCGCCGCGCGCCACAGCACCCAGACGGCCAGCAGCACCGCCAGTACGACGAAGAGATAGGTCAGCGAGGGGTTGTTGGACTTGAAGTCCAGGCCAATGCCGCCGGGCAGCTTCAGGCTGATGGCGTTGGCGTCGCCGTCGGCCGCCTTCTTGCACTCGGCGCCCGGTGCGGAGGCGGGGGCTGCAGAAGCAGGGGCCGAGGCGCCGCAGTACAGCGTCACCTGCTGGCTCACGCCGGGCGCTGGCGCCGCGGGCCGTGCGATGGGCGGCCCGGCCTTGTCCCGGCACGGTGTGGCGGGCGCGCTGGCGGCCGAGGCGGCCTGGCAGGCGGCGGGGGCCAGCGCGGTCGACTGCGCGAGCGGTGCGAGCAGCAGCAGCCACGTGGCGGCGATCCATCCCTTGCGCGTCCACCTGCTCATTGAGGCTCTCCATGCTGGTGAGGGCTCGGCGCCAGCCGGAGCCGGCTCGGCATTCTGAAGCTCGCGCGGGTCGCCGCGACGGCGCCACCTCACACTTGTGATGACGCCGCGCCGCGCAACCGGAGGAGTCGGGCAGGTTGCGGTCCAATGCCGCCATGAACCCTGACCTGCCCGCCTTGCCGCATCTCGCTCCTGGCCGCTACCGCCACTACAAGGGCGGCGAATACGAAGTCCTTCATGTCGCCCGCCACAGCGAGACACTGGAGATCGTTGTCGTCTACCGGCCGCTGTACAACGACAGCGGCTGGTGGGTGCGGCCCTTCGAGATGTTCACCGGCTCGCTGGAGGTCGATGGGGTGGTGCGGCCGCGTTTCGAGCGCATCAGCTAGCCATCGTCAGCGCCGCCAACTGCCGCTCCAGCTCGGCAATGCGCTCGTCCCGCGCCTTGAGCGCCGCCCGCACGTCGGCCGCCTCGAAGCGCTGCGGGATGTGCTTGGGGCAGTTGACGTCCCAGGCCTCGACGTCGAACAGGATGACCTGCTCGGGCCGCGCCGGGTAGCCAGCCGGCATCAGCCGCGCCATCAGTTCGGCATCGCCTTCGACGACACGCGCCCGGCCCCAGATCTTGATGCGGCGCTGGTGGGCGTAGTCCATCAGGAAGAGGAAGGCGCGCGGGTTCTCGGCCAGGTTGCCCTGGGTGATGTACTGGCGGTTGCCGGCAAAGTCGGCGAAGGCGATGGTGTGCTCGTCCAGCACGTGCAGGAAACCCGCCGGGCCGCCGCGGTGCTGCACATAGGGCTGGCCCTCGGCATTGGCCGTGGCCAGCATGACGCTGATCTGCGCCTCGATCTCGTCCTTCAGGTCGGGCGTAATGCGGCTCTCCCAGCCGTCGCCTTCTTCCATGCGGGCATAGGCGTGGCGCGATCCCTTGCGGGTCTGCAGGGCCTTGACGGTGGGCGTGAAGGCGATGTCGCTGGGGGTGGCAAGCGCGGGCTTCATGGTTACAACCCCAGTTCGCTGAGTGACGGATGGTCGTCAGGGCGACGACCTGAGCTTTCGCGAGGCCAGTGGAAGAGCCGTTCCTTCACAGTGATCGCCACGTCGTTGATGCTGGCGTGCCGCGTGTGCATCAGCCCCTGGTCGTCGAAGGCCCAGTTCTCGTTGCCATAACTGCGCCACCATTGGCCGTCCGCGTCATGCCACTCATAGGCGAAGCGCACGGCGATGCGGTCCTCGCCATGGGCCCAGATCTCCTTGATGAGCCGGTAGTCCTGCTCGCGCTGCCACTTCGCTGTCAGGAAGGCCTCGATCTGCTCGCGGCCGTTCACGAAGGTCGAGCGGTTGCGCCAGCGGCTGTCGGGCGTGTAGGCCAGGGCCACGCGCGCCGGGTCGCGGCTGTTCCACGCGTCTTCGGCCATGCGCACCTTCTGCACGGCGGTGGTCAGCGAGAACGGCGGGAAGGGCGGGCGGGACATGGCGGGCTCCTGAAGGGTGGAAAGACGGACGCGCACCGCAGGCAGCCTGCGGCGCGCGTGGGGCGATTTACGCGGCCAGCGGCAAGGCTTCTGGGAAGTCGATGACGGTCTTGGCCACTTCGTTGAGGTAGTTGGTCCAGGTGTTCAGCGCCACGTGTTGGACGATCTCGACGATCTGCCCGTCGTCATAACCCGCGGCGCGCACGGCGGCCACGTCGGCGTCGGACACATGGCCGCGCTGCGTCGCCACGCTGGCGGCAAAGCGCACGGCGGCGTCCGCCTTGGCGTCGTTGGAGCGGCCGGCGCGGTTGGCGGCGATCTCGGCCGTGTCCAGCTTGGCCAGGTTGCTGCCCAGGTAGGTGTGGGCCGCCAGGCAGTAGCCGCAGCCGTTGATCTGCGCCACGGCCAGGGCGATGCGCTCGCGCGTCTGGGCCGGCAGGCGGCCTTTGGCCAGTGCGCCGGACATGCCCAGATAGCCTTCCAGCGCCGCCGGGCTGTTGGCCACGGTGCGGAACAGGTTGGGCACGGAGCCGAGCTGCTTGTTGACGGCTTCCAGCATCGGGCGGGCGGCTTCGGGGGCAGCGTCGATGGAGGCGGGGGTGGCGATGCGGTTCATGGTGTTTTCCTTCGTGTTCGTTGGGTGGGTGTCGGTGTTGTTTCGGCCCGGTGGCCTGCCGGTGCCGAGAATGTAGAAACTTGCGCCCAGAAGCACTAGCCGGCAGGATTCGAAATCTTTCTCTCGATATCCGGAAGAATCGGCGCTGAAAATGGACCGCTTCGAAGCCATGACCGTGTTCGTCGCCATCGCCGAGGCCGGCAGCCTGTCGGCGGCGGCGCGCAAGCTGGAGCAGCCGCTGGCCACCGTCAGCCGCAAGCTCACGTTGCTGGAGGCCCAGCTCAAGACCCGCCTCATCGCCCGCTCCACGCGCCGCCTGGAGCTGACCGACGCCGGCCGCGACTACCTGGAGGCCAGCCGCCAGATCCTGGAGCAGGTGGCCGACGCCGAGCGCGCCGCGGCAGGCGCCTATGCCCGCCCGCACGGCCGCCTCGTCATCTCCGCGCCAGTGGTGTTCGGCCGCTTGCACCTGCTGCCCCTCATCGTCGAGTTCCTGCGCGAGTTCCCCGACGTGGACGTGCGCCTCATCCAGGCCGACCGCGTGGTCAACCTGCTGGAGGAGCATGTCGACCTCGCCCTGCGCATCGGCGAGCTGGCCGATAGCGGCCTGGTCGCCACCAAGGTCGGCGAGATCCGCCGCGTCTGCTGCGCCAGCCCCGCCTACCTGGCCGCCTACGGTCGCCCTTCTGCGCCGGCCGATCTGGCGCGCCACGCCTGCATCAGCTTCGAGGGACTGATGTCGGCGAGCCGCTGGGTGTTTCCGGCTGAGACCGTCGAGATCCGCTCGCGGCTGGCCGTCACCACCGCCGAGGCGGCCATCGCCGCGGCCGAGCAGGGCCTGGGCGTGGCGCGGGTGCTGTCCTACCAGGTGGCCGACGCGGTGCAGGCCGGTCGGCTGGAGCGGCTGCTGCCGGAGCACGAGCCCGCGCCGGTGCCGGTCAGCCTGATCTACCCCGGTCAGGGGCGGCTGCCGATGAAATGCCGCGCCTTCCTCGACTACGCCGCGCCGCGGCTGCGTGAGCGGCTGCAGGGCCAGGCCTCGGCAGAATCGGCGGCCTGATGCGCGCCAGCCGCCTGCTCTCCATCCTCATCCTGCTGCAGCTGCGCCCGCAGATCACGGCGCCGGCGCTGGCGCGGGAGTTCGAGGTGTCGGTGCGCACCATCCTGCGCGACATCGACGAACTTTCGGCCGCCGGCGTGCCCGTCTACGCCGAGCGCGGCCGCAGCGGCGGCTTCAAGCTGCGCGAGGGTTTTGCGACGCGGCTCAACGGGCTGCTGGGCGATGAAGCGCAAGCCCTGCCGCTGCTCGGCCTGCCCGGTGCGGCCAGCGAACTGGGCTTGGGCGGTGCGTCACAACGGTTGCGCCTCAAGCTGCAATCGGCGCTGCCGGGCGAGTCCGCGGCGCTTGCCGGCCGGTTGCAGGCGCGGCTGCACGTGGACCCGCTGGATTGGTACCAAAGCGGCGAACCGGCCACGCACCTGCCGGCGCTGGCGCAGGCGGTGCTGGAATGCCGCCGCGTCGAACTGCGCTATCTGAGCTGGAAGGGCGAACGCGACTGGAAGGCCGAGCCGCTGGGCCTCGTGCTCAAGGGCGGCAGCTGGTACGCCGTCGCGCGGGCCGGGGCGCGCACGCTGACGCTCAAGGTCGCCAAAATCCAGTCGCTCAGCGTTGGCGAGGAAAGCTTCGAGCGCCCGGCTGACTTCGACCTGGCGACTTGGTGGCAGGCTTCGCTGCAGCGCTTTGAGAGGGAGTTGCGGCCCGAGGTAGCCGTCATCCGCATCACCGCCGAGGGCCGCCGGCGGCTGGCCGAGAAGGGCAGCTATGCCGCCCAGGCCGTGGCGGCCGCGGTGCCCGAAAGGCCGGCGGGGCCACGGCGCTGGTCCAGGGTCAAGTTGCCTATCGAGAGCGTGGACCAGGCGGCGCGGCTCGTGATGTCACTGGCGCCTGAGGCTGAAGCCGTAGGGCCGGCGGCGGTGAGGGCGAGGGTGGCGGAGTGGGCTGGGGAGTTGGCGCGACGCCATGCAGGCACTTAGGCACTCGCCGTCCTGCAATCGGCTTGACGGGCCCTCTGTCCGTCGATGGAGAACTTGTAACTTCACGCCGCCTTTGCCGATGTTTTATTGGCATAGTCATCGCCCATCAAACACTTGCGATGGCCACTCCGGTTTTATGCAGCGGTGGCCGTCACCCCTAGAACGCGTTAGGCATTCCAGATGAGGCGGATGGCAGCACTCATTCAACTGATCAAGGCAACTTATCCACGCGACGAGTTTTTTGATTCCGTGGGCGAGACTTTGCGCTTATCAAAACAGGCTCGCGCGTCCTATCGGGCTTATGACAAGGCGTTCGATTGTTTGGACCAAGAGTCTTGGGAAAGACTGTCGAAGAAAGCGGTCGCGCACTTCCTTGATCACCGGAGAGGCCAGCTCAAACAAGGATTTTTCAACCAACTAAACGAGGCCTTTGCGTATCAGTTCCTCCTCCGCCAGGGCTATACGCATGTACGCGTCTTGCCGGAGGACGGCAAAACGACGCCAGACTTGTCATACCGTCACGGCAACGCGGTAAGGTACTGCGAAGTAAAGAGTATCGGCATTTCAGAAGAGCAGATCGATCGCTGGGAAGCTGAGGAGGGCTTTGACGGAAGCATTTACGATAATCTCAGTGCAGGATTTTTGCGGAAGCTCGACGCTGACCTGAGGAGCGCCTACAAGCAGATAGCCAGCAAAGGGCCTGACGGCATAGTCTTCATCGTTGCGAGCTTTGATGATTTCACGCTAAGTCACTATGAACGCTATCGAGTGCAAATTGAGCGGCACCTCTCCCAAACGGAGGTCCCAGAGGTTTACGTGAAGGTAGGCTTGTTGGGAGGTAGAAAAATTCACAAGTCAGCGCAAAATCATGGCCTCTCATCCAAGGCAGACTGAGGCATGCGAATGCCTAACTGTCGATTCAACACGAACAAAAATGCTGCGCATTTTTGCCGGTTAACCTGGGCGCTAGAGCGCATCCATGAAGTCCTACGCAACCCTCGCTCGCCGAGCGGTACGCGTCCTCGGTCACCCAAACAGTGGGTGGTCGCCCGCAGATCCTGATGACGATAACGCGCCGGAGATCGAGTTTCGATTCGAGATCACAGACGATGGAAACAAGAACTTCTTGCTTGTTTGCCATTCGTTGGATGGGCGCTATGCCGCCGATACCTGGCACGAAACCCTTGAAGAGGCCGTTGCCTTTGCACAAGACTCCTATGACATCGCGCCATCGGAATGGATGATGTCTGGGCCCACCACCTAACTGAGTGAGCAGGCCGTGACGCAGACCGGCGCGTCAGGCGAGTTATGCCTTCCCTACAAGCCATGGAGCCATTTGCTTGACGAGCATCAGCTTTGAATCTGCCAACCAACCTGAGGTCATCGCCCTCATCGCCGAGTTGGACGCCTACCAGGACACCCTTTATCCGCCCGAAGCCCGGTATGCCTTGGACTTGGCGTCGCTGACCCAGCCGAACGTCGTCTTTGCCGTGGCCCGAGACGCTGGGGGGCGGGCGGTGGGTTGCGGCGCCATCGTGCTGGGCCTGGAATTCGGCGAGCTCAAGCGCATGTTCGTCAGCCCGACGGCCCGCGGCAAGGGTCTGGCCAAACGGTTGCTGGCCCGGCTGGAATCCGAGGCGGCTGCTCGGGGCTGCAAGCTGGTGACGTTGGAGTCGGGCCCCTACCAGCTCGAGGCGCTGGCGCTATATGCCCAATGCGGCTACGCCCGCCGCGGACCCTATGGCAGCTATGCCGACGACCCCTTGAGCGTCTTCATGGAGAAGCGCATCGACGTCAAAGCACCCGGGGCAGATCCCGCCTGACCGCCACGCGGTCGCCGAAGTCGAAATGCCACCACTCGGTGGTGATGGCATGAAAGCCCACCTCGCGCATGGCCGCGCGCAGCCAGCCGCGCTCGACGAGGTGCTCGGGCTTGAGCGCGCCCAGGGCCAGGTGCTCGGCCTCGTGGTCGGGGTGGGAAGCCAGCGTCATCTCGTCGAAGCCGCTGCCCATGTCGACCTCACGCCCTTGCGGGTCGAGCAACGTCAGGTCGACCGCCATGCCGAAGCTGTGGATGGAACCCCGCTCAGGGTTGGCGAGGTACATCGTCAGTGGCGTGCCCTGCAGCTCGTCCCACAGGCGCTGCTGCACGCGTTGCGGGCGCAGCGCGTCCAGCACCAGGAGGCGGTAGCCAGGGCGGCGTTCCTGCAGCCACAGGGCGGCCTGCTCAAGCGCGTCGGCGGCCTCGCGGCGCAGCCAGGCGCAGTCGATGCCCGCATAGACGGAATGGCCGACGAAGTTGTCGGCGGTCGCGTAGCGCAGGTCGGCGGCGATACCGTGCCGCAGGCTGGCCAGACGCCGGAAGTCGGGGTGGCCGGCGATGTCTTCGATGCGGATCACGGCAGTCGGGAAAGGTGTTCGTGCGCAGCAGCGGTGATGAATTTGACTAGGCGGCGCGAAGCCTGCCCGAGCGGCGCGCTGGCGGCGCTGAGCAAGTAGAGCTGCACCGGCACGGCCGGCGACAGCGGGCGCACGCGGACCTTGCTGGCATCGGCGCTGGCGGCAGTGAAGGGGTCCACCAGCGTCATGCCGACACCGGCCTCGACGAGGGCGCGTGCGAGCTGGTAGGTCTGCACGGTGATGCGGCTGGCCAGCGGCTGGCCCAGCGCCTCGCCGGCATGATGCAGCAGGCCGGCCAGCGGGTCGTCGCTCTGCAGGCCGACGATCTCGGTGCGGATGTCGGCCAGGCCCAGCGGCCCCTCGCCTTTGGCCTCGGGGCTGCTCAAGGGGCAGAGAGCGACCATGGTGCCGCTGGCGATGACCTCGGCCTTGATGCCGGGGTGGCGCGGGTCCTGCAGCGACAGGGCGAGGTCGGCCTCGCCGAGCAGCAGCGCCGAGACGATCTCGCGCGTGTGATGGGTGGCCAGCGAGCAGCTCGCGTTCGGGTAGGCCTTGCACCAGGGCGTCATTGCCGCGGGCACGACGGCCATGGCCAGGGCCGGGGTCGCGACGAGGCGCACCTGTTCGCTCTCGCCGCTCTTCAGGTTGGCCGCCAGGCGCCGGATGCCGACCAGGTCGCGATTGAGCTTGTCGATCTCGACGAACAGGCGCTGCGCCTCGGGCGTCGGGTAGAGCTTGCCGCGCACGCGGTCGAACAGGGCCATGCCGAGCTGGAGTTCGCAGTGCTGCAGCACCTTGGTCACGGCCGGCTGTGAGATGTGCAGCAGCTGGGCGGCACCGCTGATGGTGCCGGCCTGCATGATGGCGTGGAAGACTTCGATGTGTCTCAGGCGCATGAGGCAAGACCGTCTGAGCAAACACAGCCACAGAGGCACGGAGACACAGAGGAATTCAAAGGCTGTGCTCTGTGCCTCTGTGTCTCTGTGGCGTTGTTGAGAATGGGCTTCACTTCCGGTACACCCCTTCAAAGTTGACGCTGCCGTTCGGCGCCATCTTGAAACCGACGACGTCCTTGCGGATGGGGATGTAGACGGTCGAGTGCGCCATCGTGATCCAGGGCCGCTCGTGCTTGAAGATTTCCTGGGCCTTCTCGTACAGCGCGATGCGCTTCTTCTGGTCGGGTGTGGCGCGGGCTTCGTCGATGAGCTTCTCGAACTCGGCGTTGCAGAACTTGATGCCGCTCTTGTTGGCCGCGCAGCTGAGGTTGGGCGTCAGGAAATCGTCGGCGTCACCGGTCTCGCCGCTCCAGCCGCTCATGTAGACGTTGTGCTCGCCGTTGTTGGCGCGCTTGAGGTACTCGCCCCACTCGAAGGTCTTGATGCTGGCCTTGACGCCGATCTTGGCCCAGTCCTGCTGGATGAGCTGGGCCATCAACTGGCCGTTGGGGTTGGTGGGGCGCTGCACGGGCAGGGCCCACAGGTCGATCTCGAAGCCGTTGGGAAAACCGGCCTTGGCCAGCAGCGCCTTGGCCTTGGCCGGGTCGAACTCGTTCTTCAGCTTCTTGTTGTAGCCGGGAATGGCTGGCGGGAAGGCGCTGACGGCCTGCATCGCGTCACCGCGCGGGAACAACGCCTTGAAGATGGCGTCGCGGTCGATGGCGATGTCCAGCGCCTCGCGCACCTCGCGCTTGTCGGTCGGCGGCTTCTTCAGGTTGAAGCTCAGATAGGAAATGTTGAGCGCCTGGATCTTCTCGATGCTGACGTTCGGGTTGTTGGCCAGCGAGGCGACATCGACGTCGCGCAGGGCTGCCGTCACATGGCATTCGCCCGCAGCGATCTTCTGCACGCGCACATTCGGCTCACGGCTGATGCTGAAGACCAAAGCCGACGTGCGCTGCTTGCCGCCCCAGTAATCTGGGTGCGCTTCCATACGCAGCACGTCGTCCTTGGCATAACTTTTGAACTTGAAGGGGCCTGCGCCGACCGGCTGGACATTGATCTGGGAGGCCTTCCCAGCCTTCAGCAACTGGGCCGCGTACTCGGCGGACTGGATGCCTGCCCAGGCGAAAGCGAAGTTTGCGACGAATGTCACATTGGGCTGACGAAGCCGGAAACGAATTGTGCGGTCGTCAATTTTGTCGATGCCTTCGATCAGTTTGGTCAGGCCGAGGTTCTGCGGATAGATGAAGTTCGCTGGAAATGCCTTGTTAAAGGGGTGGTTTGGGTCAATGAAGCGCTGGAAAGTGAACAGCACGTCATCAGCATTGAGGTTGCGGGTGGGCCTGAACCAGGGGGTGCTGTGGAACTTGACGCCATCCCGCAACGTGAAAATAAAGCTCTTGGCATCGGGCGAGATTTCCCACCGTGTGGCGAGCTTGGGAATCAGTTCTGTCGTGGGTCGTTTGAAGCCAAGCAACCCGTCAAACATCTGAGCGCTGACCGTGTTGGTGCTAGCGCTGTCCCACATTCCTGGGTCAAAGCCTTCCGGACTGGCGTCAGCACAGTAGATCAGCGGCTTGCCCTGGGCCTGCGCCGCGGGCGTTCCGGCCAGTGCGAGAAGGGTCAGCAATGTGACGTACAGAGACTTCATGACGATGGTCTTTTCAGAGGAAGAACGGGCGGGAATTGTTTGGAGCCAAGCCCGCCGCGGCAAGGGCGGCGAAGGTCGAGACGCATAACCGAAACTTATACCTTGAGCGCCCCCTAGTTCGTAACGTTTGGCCACGGTCCGGTCAGAGCCAGCCCTCAGAATCCGCTCCGCGCCTAGGCCACCCCCCTAGTACCGAAGTGCAGCGACGTCCGCTGCTAAGGATTGCTTTTCCATGACTGACCCTCAACGCCGCAAATTCCTCCAGTATTCAGCCGCTCTTGGCGGCGCTGTTCCCTTGGCCGGTTGCGGTGGCGGAGGGGGGGAAGCCGTGGCCGAGGCGGCTGCGTCGGAAGGAGCGACCGTCACTGCGTCGGTGATCAAGCTTCCCACGACCGCTCCTGCCCCGGCTCCCGTTCCGCCCCCCCCTCCGGCGCCGGCCCCGGTGCCCGCAGCTGTGGCCACCCCGACGCTCGGCCTGTTTACCGGCGCGATGCAGTTCAGCCTGGTCAGTACCAAGACCCAAGCCAAGGCGCCCTTCAGCCTGGGCTTCGCGTTCAAGCGCGGCGACATTCCGGCGGGCAGCACGGTGGGCTCCAGCTTGTCTGCGTTGCAGGTCACACCGCGAACGACCTGGCCTGACGGCTCCTTGAAGTTCGCCCAGATCGCCGGCTTTGCCGACCTGACGGCCAACAGCCTGCTGACCGTGCGGCTGCGTCGCATTGCCGCAAGCGCTGGCAGCGCCGCTGTGCTGACCGTTGCGGACCTGAAGAAGACGGGCATCACCGCCGAGGTTGGCGCGGGCGGCCTCGGCACAGCCAGCTTTGGCGCTGCCGACTGGGATGCGCCGCAGGCCACCTGGGTCAGCGGCGCGCAGATGTCGTCCTGGGTCTTTCGCAAGCCGGTGGGCAGTGACGCCCACCTGGTAGCCTGGTTGGAGGTGCGCCTGTTCGCCGGCGGCGCCGTCGAGATCCTGCCCTGGATCGAGAACGGCTACCTGATGGTGGCGGGCCCGACCAGCAAGGCGGCGACCTACACCTTCAAGATCAATGGCACGCAGCGCTTCTCGGCCGCCATCGACCTGCCCCACCATTGCCGCACGGCGCTGATCAATGGCACGGCCCTGTCCTACTGGCTGGGCACCGACCCCGACGTGACGCCGCGCCATGACCTGGCTTATCTGCAGGCCACCGAGCAGGTGCCGACCTACAGCGCCCGTGTGGACGCGAATGGTGCCGTCGCGCAGTGGCTGGTGACCAGCTACACGCCGCTGGACAAGGCCAATTTCACGTACGCGAGCGACTCCATGGCGGCCACCGGCTACCAGGAACCCATCGGCCTGCTGCCGATGCATGACGCGCTTTATCTGACCTGCGAAAGCAGCAACACCTATGCGGCCGTCGTGCGCAACGGCTTCGCGGCCGGTCGCTATCCGCTGTTCTATCGCGACGAGAAGACCCAGCGCCCGATCCGCTTCTCCCAGTATCCCAACCTGGTGCTGCACAAGGACAGCCGCGTCAGTGACCTCGGCAGTTCAACGCGCAGCCAGTTCACGCCCCAGCCCACCGGCACGCAGTCGCCGCGCTGGGATTGCGCCCACAGCCCCTCGGTGGGTTATATGGCCTATCTGGTCACGGGGCGCTGGTACTTCATGGAGCAGGTGCAGTTCGCCGCCACGCTGAACTATCTGAGCAAGGCGGACGAGCCCAATATGCGCCGGGGCTCGCAGGGCCTGGTGCAGTCCTGCTTCGGCGGCTGGCAGACGCGTTCGGCCGCCTGGCAGTGGCGCACGCTGACGCAGGCGCTGAACGTGACGCCGGACGACGACACCGTGCTGCGCCAGGAGTTCATCAACTGCGTGCAGTCCAACATCGAGGACTTCCACGCCGTCTACGTCGCCCAGCCCAACAATCCCTATGGCTGGATCCAGCCGGGCGAGCCCTACGAGAACATCATGCAGTTCGGCGCGGTCTGGCAGCAGGACTTCGTCACCGCGGCCTTCGGCTACTCGTTGTCCATGGGCCTGCCGGTACCCGCAGCCGTCGAAACCAAGCACGCGGCCTTCTTCCGCTGGAAGGCGCGCAGCGCCGTCATGCGCCTGGGGCCGTCCACCGGCTTCTGGTACGTGAACGCGGCCGTGTACACGATGAGCATCTCGCCGGTCGCGGTGCCCGACTTCAAGACCGGTAAGGGGCCCTGGTATCCCAACGATGCCGCTGTCTACCTGGCCAGCTATGCCAGCCTGCCCGCCTGGTTCGGCGCCGTCGAAGGCAAGCTGGCGGGCGAGATCATGCCGGGCGACCGCGCGGCCTGGGGGAATCTGACGACGGCCATGGCCTATGCCGTCAGGCATGGCGTCGACGGCGCCGCCACCGCCTACCAGCGCCTCATTTCGGCCAGCAACTATCCGGCGTTGCGGGATGCCTTCAACAGCGCGCCGGTCTGGTCGGTGGCGCCGGCGCGGGTCATTCCAAGCTGGCTGGCCAGCAAGCCCTTGAACACCTGGTTCGAGATCCCCGGTACGGCCGGCGCGGGCGGCGCAGCGGTCGACGCCTACAGTGGCTTCGCCCTCAATGACCGCACCAGCGAGATCATCATCGCTGCGGCCGGTGGCCATACCGATTCCTATGACAACCGGGTCGTGTCCATCGGCCTGGCGTCGGACACGCCGACCTGGAAGGTACGCCTGGCGGCCAGCAAGAGCTACGCCCAAAACGTCGCCCACTACACCGACGGCATGCCGTCCTCGCGCCACCTCTACAGCACGGCTCATTTCATTCCGCAGATCAACCGCCTGATGTTGTTTGGCGCGCGCGGTGTCTACGGTGCGTCCTGGGACTTCGCCAAGGTGGATGCCTTCAACCTCGATACCAACACCTGGGACAAGGCGGGCACCTGGGCCGACATGCCCTCGGGCTACTACGGCGCCGCGCAGATCCGCGCGACGGGCGAGGTCATCAGCACCGGCCTGAAGAAATGGTCGCCGGTCGACAAGAAGTGGACCGACCTCGTCAGCAACCCCGTCGGGGATACGGCGCGCTGGCCCATGGCCTACGACGCCCGCCGCAACCAGGTCTTCTGTCTGCAATGGGGTGACGGCCAGGGCTTCGACCCGCAACGCATGGTGGCCAGCCGCGTTCCGCTGGGCAGCGGGCAGCAGATCGCCGTCACCTTCAACGCCAGCAGTGCGCTGACGCAGTGGCAGAACGAAAAGCCGAGCTATGCCGCGATGGACTACGACCCTGACGGTGACCGCTTCCTGTTCTACAGCGGCCAGGGCGAAGCGGCGGGTCGTATCTATGTCGTCACGCCCAATGACAGCAATGTCTGGGACATGAGCCTGCTCAATGGTGGCAACCTGAAGATCGCGCCCACCCCCGACAACGGCAGCGGCCTGCAGAACCGCATGCGCTACGTGCCGGCCCTGCGTGGCTTCGTGCTGCTGCCGCGGGGCAGCGCCAATCTCTACTTCCTGCGCACGGCCTGACATGCAGCCCCTCGTCCGGCCGCACACCGCTGAACGCGGTGCGACCGACCGGTCCCCCGGGGGGACGGCGATGCTTGCGGCATCGAACCGCAAGCACATCGCCAGCGCGGGCCGGCTCGGGAGCGGCCCAGCGCTCGGCCCGCAAGATGTCGACCCCGTCGGCTGCGGCACCGGCACTGCGCCGCGGACAACTGAAGGTGGCGGCAGAATCGGTCCACGATGTGGACCGACTTCCAACCGCTGACCGTTCAGCGTGACGGCGTCACGCTATTCGCCCGCCAGGGCGGCCCGTCGGATTCCGGCAGGCCGCCCTTGCTGCTTCTGCACGGCCACCCGCAGACCATGGCGATGTGGCACCGGGTTGCGCCGACCCTCGCGAAGACGCGACGCGTCGTGCTGATGGACCTGCGCGGCTATGGCGACAGCGACCGGCCGCCGGCCGGCGAGGGCAGCGCGGCCTATGCCAAGCGGGAGATGGCGAAGGACGCCGTGGCGCTGATGCAGTCCCTGGGCCATGAGCGCTTCGCCGTGCTCGCCCATGACCGCGGCGCACGCGTGGCCCACCGGCTGGCGCTGGACCATCCGCAGGCCGTGACGCGGCTGATGCTGCTGGACATCGCCCCCACGCTGGCCATGTACGAAGGCACGACCGAGGCCTTTGCGCGCGCCTACTGGCACTGGTTCTTCCTGATTCAGCCCGCACCGCTGCCAGAGCGCCTCATCGAGGCCGACCCGATCGCCTACCTGCGCGACGGCATGGGGCGGCGCGGCGGCCACTTCTTCGACAAGCGTGCCTGGGCCGAGTACGAGCGCTGTTTCGTCCGCCCAGGAACGGCAGCCGCCGTCTGCGCCGACTACCGTGCCAGCGCCGGCATCGACCTCGAACATGACCGTGCTGACCGTGCCGCGGGCCGGCGTGTGAGCTCGCCGCTGCGTGTGCTTTGGGGCGCCAACGGGGTGGTGGGGCGTTGCTTTGATCCGCTTGCGCTCTGGCAGGCGGCGGCCGAGCACGTCAGCGGCCGCGCCGTCGACAGCGGCCACTACATCGCCGAAGAAGTGCCCGAGGTGGTGCTGGGCGAGGCGCAAGCCTTTTTCAACGAGGAGCAGTGACGCAGAAGATCGCCGTGATCGCTGGCGACGGCATCGGCCGAGAAGCCATGCCAGCGGTCCGCGCGCCCGGAGCCTGCGAAAATGGCAGCATGAAGTCCATTGCCTACACCCGCGCCCAGGGCCTGCCCGCCCTGCTCCAGCAACGCATCGCCGTGCTCGACGGCGCGATGGGCACCATGATCCAGCGCTACAAGCTCACCGAGGCCGACTACCGCGGCGAGCGCTTCAAGGACCATCACAAGGACTTGAAGGGCAACAACGAGATGCTGATGTTCACGCGGCCCGACGTGCTCAGCGAGATCCATGAGCAATATCTCGCCGCCGGCGCCGACCTCATCGAGACCAACACCTTCGGCGCGACCAGCGTTGCCCAGGAGGACTACGACCTCGCTGGCCTGGCCTACGAGATGAACGTCGAGGCCGCCAAGCTGGCTCGCGCCGCCTGCGACAAGTATTCGACGCCCGACAAGCCGCGCTATGTCGCCGGCGCCCTCGGCCCGACGCCGCGCACCGCGTCCATCAGCCCCGACGTCAACGACCCCGGCGCCCGCAACGTCGACTTCGACACGCTGCGCGCGGCCTACTACGAGCAGGCCAAGGGTTTGCTGGACGGCGGCTGTGACCTCTTCCTCGTCGAGACCATCTTCGACACGCTCAACGCCAAGGCGGCCATCTTTGCGCTCGACGAGCTGATGGAAGACACCGGCGAGCGCCTGCCCGTCATCATCTCGGGCACCGTGACCGACGCCTCCGGCCGCATCCTGTCCGGCCAGACGGTCACTGCCTTCTGGCACTCGGTGCGCCATGCACGGCCCATCGCCATCGGCCTGAATTGCGCCCTGGGCGCGACGCTGATGCGGCCCTATATCGAGGAGCTGGCCAAGGTGGCGGGCGAGGTGGCGGTCAGCTGCTATCCCAACGCCGGCCTGCCCAACCCGATGAGCGACACCGGTTTCGACGAGACGCCGGACGTGACCGCGCGGCTGGTAGGCGAGTTCGCCAAAGCCGGCTTCCTGAACATCGCCGGCGGCTGCTGCGGCACCACGCCCGACCACATCGCGGCCATCGCCAAGGCCGTGTCGGCCTACAAGCCGCGTGTCAGCGGCGAGAAGTTCTTCAGCCAGATGCTGGCTGCGGCCTGAGCCTCAGGAGGCGCGGCTCGGTGCGCTTGCCGGCTTGGCGCTGCGCCGCGGGCTCTCGCTGAATTCCGCCGGCGGCTTCATCAGCGCCGCATCGGGCTCGCCACGCTTGACCTTTTCCAGCCGGTAGTTCTGCTCGCCCATGCGCGGGTCGGCGTCGCGGCTCATGACCGTCAGCATCAGCTCGGGGCTGCGCCAGACCTCGCGGGTGCTGACGATGGGCTTCTCGTTGCCGATCTTGCCGGCCTCGATGGTCCAACTGGTGCGCTCGCCGGTGACCTTGAGACCGTCGATCTCCTTGGGCGCCAGCACCGTCGTCGTGCCGCCCTCGCGCGGCAGCATGGGGCCAGGCAGCAGCAGCGGCATGGGCGGCACCGGCGGCGTGGGCACCATCAGCGGAGTGGGTGGGGCGGGCATGGCAGGCGGCGCGGGCATTTCGCTGGCGCGGATGACGCGCAGCTCACGGCGACGCTCGACGGCGCTGGCACCCGGTGCGGGTGTTGTCATCAGCTCCTGCTCGATGACGATGCCCGGCTCACCGGCCATCGCCCGGGCGCGCACGCGCTCCGCATCCACGCTGCGCGCCCGCTCGGCAACCCGACCTCCCCATTCCTTCCAGCGCGCCGCCTGTTCCTTCATGCGCTCGCCCCAGTCCTGCATCGACGCCTCCCAGGCGGCATGGGCCGCTGCGTCGGCACCAGGTGCCCAGGCCGCGTTGCTGCGCAGCCGCTGCACGCGCTTCTGGTCGGGGTAGACAACCCAGCTCTCCTTGGCCACCGGATCGTTCAGGTAGATGACCTTGGGGCCGCCCTCGCGCTGCACCTCGCGGCGCGTGCGGCCCTCGCCGTCGCGGCAGAGCTGACTCTGCTGCTTGCGCACGATGCGGTTGCCGTCGCCCAGCGTCTGTACGTTCTCATGCACGGCGGTGGCGCAGTAGGGCGCGCCCTTGACGACGCGTTCGCTCTCCAGCTCGCGGCCGGCGAAGCTCAAGGCCTGGTCGCCCAACGCGATGCGCACGGGCATGTCGGACAGGGCGATCTGCACGCTGCGCTCGATGTCCCGTTCGAAATCGCGCTCGATCAGGCGGTCGGTCTCCAGCGCGTTGGCCGAGGCTGCCAGGGCCAACAGCGCCAGGCCAGTGATGGATGTCTTCATGTCGTTCTCCGTCGTCAAATCAGTTCAGGATGCGCACGGCCAGCACCTGGCCGCTCGGGTTCAGCATCAGCTCGGCGCGCACCGTTTCGTCGGCGCGAGCGGCATCAAAGGGCAGGCCCAGCAGCGCCAGGCGCTCGCGCGGCAGCTCGGTGGGCTGCAGCCAAACAGCGGCGCTGCGGCCGGCCGTCAGTGCGGCCTGGAACTCGCGCTCGGACACCAGCGGGATGAAGCCGCTGCCGGCCGTGGCCGCCAGGGCGGTCTGGCTGCCCGGCGGGTCGAGCAAAAGCATGGCGCAGAGCAGCACGGCGGCAGTGGCGCCAAGCGCGCCACTGCCCCAGGCGAGGCGGCGCAGCCAGTGCGGCTCATGGGCCTCGGCCGTCTGGGCCGCCAGGCGGCGCACGCGCTGCAGGTGCTGCTGCTCGGTGAGGCGGGCCAGTACGGCGGCGTCCTGTTCCGCGCCGGGTTGCAGCTTGGAAAAGTCCGCACGGGCCGGCAGCAGCCAGGTCGGGGTGTCGGGGTGGGTGCTCATGGTCGTTCTCCAACGGCGAGCAGGTCGGCCAGCCGCTGGCGGGCGCGGTGCAGGCGGGTGCGCAGCGTGTCGACGCTGACGCCGGCAATCGCCGCAGCGTCTTCATAGCTGCGCTCCTGCAGGTCCACCAGCACGATGGCCTCGCGCTGCGGCCAGCTCAGCCGGCGGATGGCGGCCCAGAGGCCGTCCTGCTGCTGGCTTTGATTCAAACGCGTGTCGCTGCTGGGCATGAGCTCGGCGGTTTCGTCGGTGTCGAGCGAATCGTCCAGCGGCACATGGCGTCGTGCGTCGCGCCACTGGTTCAGCAGCTGGTGCCTGGCCATGCCGGCGAGGTAGGCGCCGAGCGAGCCGCGGCCGGCATTGAAGGCCTGCGGGCCGCGCAGCAGCTGGGCGAAGGCTTCCTGCACGGCATCCAGCGCTGTCGCCTCGTCGCCGGCCAGCGCCAGCGCATAGCGGTAGACCGAGCCACTCTCGCGCCGGTACACCAGCGCCAGCGCGTCAGCGTCACCATCGGCGACACGCGCCAACAGCGCGACCTCGTCACCCGACGCCGAGGCGGCCGGCGCGACAAAGCCGAGGCGGGTCAGCCAGCTCATGTCGGGCAGCATGGTGTGAGGGCCTGCAGGGTTTGCATGCCTCTATTGAGCGTGGGCAGGCCCTTTCGTTACTCGGGAAAAACCCGTCGTCACTTTTGGCATGGGAGCGGCGCGGCATGATGCTGCGCAACCCAAAGGAGAACGCCGCCATGCTCAAGCTGCAAGGCATTGACCATCTCGTGCTGCGCGTCATTGACCTCGACGCCATGACGCGCTTTTATGTCGACGTGCTTGGCTGCTCGATCGAGCGCCGGCAGGACGAGATCGGCCTCGTGCAACTGCGCGCCGGCCATTCGCTGATCGACCTCGTGCCGGTGGACGGCAAGCTCGGCCGCATGGGCGGCGCGGCGCCCGGTGCCGAGGGCCGCAACATGGATCACTTCTGCCTGCGCGTCGAACCCTTCGACGCCGACTCCATCCGCGCGCATCTGGCTGCACATGGCGTGGAGGCCGGCAAGACCGAGAGCCGCTACGGCGCCGAGGGGGAGGGGCCGTCCATCTACTTGAGCGACCCCGAGGGCAATGTCGTCGAACTCAAGGGTCCGCCGGGGCCGGTGCAATGAAACCATTGACTCGCGCCATCGTCTGGGGCGGCCTGCTGGCCGGCACCGGCGACCTCGTCTTCGCGCTGAGCTACTACGGCATGAAGTTGCGCGTCTTCCAGGGTGTCGCCGGCGGGCTCATCGGCCGCGAGGCGGCGTTCAGCGGCGGGCCGCAGACCTTCGCGCTCGGCGTGGCACTGCACTACGGCATTGCGCTGATCTGGGCGGCCATCTTCTGCGTCGTCGCTTTGCGCCTTCCATCGTTGCTTCGCAACGCGACCGCGGCCGGCCTGGCCTATGGCTTCGTCGTCTACTTCGGCATGAACAACGTCGTGCTGCCGCTGTCGGCCCTGCACACGCCGTTCTGGCCGCCCAAGCTGGACGCGCCGGCGATTGCGGCGCATTGCTTCGTGTTTGGCTTGCCGATCGCGCTGGCGGCACGGCGGGTGTTGCTGGGTGGGCCTAAGGCCGCTTGAGTTCGCGTGCCAGCACGCGGTTGCCGTAGGTGTTGCCTTCGAAGCTGTAGGTGGTGTCGCCGATGTCGGCATAGCCCTCGCGTGCATAGAACGCAAGCGCGCGCTGATTGCCGTCCCAGGCCGTCAGCCACAGCGCGTCCAGGCCCGCCTCGGCGGCCAGTGCCTGTGCGGCACCGATCAGCCGCCGGCCCAGCCCCATGCCCTGAGCGGCGGGCTGCACATACAGGCGCACCAGTTCGGCGCCGGTGCACTGGCCCGCCGGCGCGGCCTGGTCGGTGAGCGTCAATTCCGCAAAGCCCAACAGCCCCGTGTCGCGCTCGGCCAGCACGAAGCGCCGCTGCGGCTCGCGCAGCCGCAGGTCGAAGGCCTCGGTCGCGTATTCCCGCAGGGCTTCGCGGGCCAGGTCGGGGCGCACGCCCTCGGTGGCATAGGTGTCCAGGAAGACCTGGATGGCCAGTGCGGAAATCGTCGTCGCGTCGTCAGGCGTGCCGGCGCGCAGGGTGATTGAAATCGAGGTCAAGGGCTGTGTGAGGAACGCCAAACGCATCAGCATAGGCGCTCGGTGAGGATGGGTCCGCCGCCTCGCGCAGAATCACCGACCATGCCTGCACTGCCCACCAAGCTGCCCAACACCGGCACCACCATCTTCACCGTCATGTCGGCCCTGGCCGCCGAGCGTGGCGCCGTCAACCTCGGCCAGGGCTTCCCGGACTTCGGCGCCGACCTGGCGCTGCTGCAGGCCGTCACCGACGCGATGGCCGCGGGCCACAACCAGTACCCGCCGATGACCGGCGTGCCGGCGCTGCGCCAGGCGGTGGCGGCCAAGCTCAACGCGCTGTATGGCTCGGCTTACGACGCGGACCGCGACATCACCATCACGGCCGGCGGCACGCAGGGGCTGATCACCGCGCTGCACGCCTGTGTCGGCGCGGGCGACGAAGTCATCATCATCGAGCCGGCCTACGACAGCTACGACCCCGCCATCCGCCTTGCCGGCGCCGTCCCCATCGGCGTGCCGATGACGGGGGACTACTGCATCGACTGGACGGCGGTACGCGCAGCCATCACGCCGCGCACCCGGGCCCTGGTGATCAACACGCCGCACAACCCCAGCGGCCGCGTCGCCACTGCCGACGATCTGCGCGAACTTGAGCGCATTGCTGAAGCGCACGACCTCTTCATCGTCAGTGACGAGGTCTACGAGCACATGGTCTTCGATGGCGCGCCGCACGAGAGCGTGGCGCGCTATCCCGGCCTGCGCGAACGCAGCTTCCTGGTCAGCAGTTTTGGCAAGACCTTGCATGTGACGGGCTGGAAGGTCGGCTTCGTCGCCGCACCGCCGGCGCTCAGCGCCGCCTTCCGGCGACTGCACCAGTACACCGTGTTCTCGGTGCACACGCCAACCCAACACGCGATTGCGGCCTACCTGGCCAACCCGGCGCCGTGGCAAGGCTTGAGCGACTTCTACCAGGTCAAGCGAGACAGCTTCCGCGCCGCGCTGGCGGCCACGCCGCTGAAGCTGCTGCCCTGCGAGGGCACCTACTTCCAGACGGTGGACTACAGCGCCGTGTCGGATCTGCCCGAGCTGGACTTCGCCAAGTGGCTGACCACCGAGATCGGCGTCGCGGCCATCCCGTTGTCGGTCTTCTACCAGCAGCCCCAGGAGCGCGGGCATGTGCGGTTCTGCTTTGCGAAGCGGGATGAGACGCTGGCTCTGGCAACGCAGCGTTTGCAGCACGGCTTGCCCCGCTGAAGGGCGCCATCAGTGGCGCTGGCACGCTCCGTGCAAACCCGAGGTCACATGACCGGTACGCCCGCTGTACGAGGTATCGGTCGAGAACCAGTTCACGGGAGTCCCTCATGTTGCACCACACGCGTGCGCTTGCCGATGCACCAAAGCGGGCGTCTACTGCACCCAAGCAGACCGCGGGCGAGCTGTTCGGCAAGACCATCAACCTGTCGGGCCGCCGCCGCTTCACGTCGCAGCGCGTCGTGCTCTATGCGGTGCTGGCCTCGCAGGGCCGCGACGGCGCACTGACCATTGCCCGCGACGCCCTGACCACCTTCGGCGACGCACATGGCGCGCTGCTCCAGGGTGAGCTGTCACCCGACGCACTGGGTGGCGAGCTGAAACAGGCCTATTTCGGTCCTGACCGCGCCAACGAGCGCATCGTCGCCTTCATTGAACTGGCCCGGCGCGCCATCGAGGCCATCTCGGGCAACGCACACAACGCGCCGGCCCTGCTTGAGGAACTTGTCGAGGCCGCCACGCCGCTGCTTTCCACGCTGAATCGGTTGACCCAGATCTACGAAGACCTCGCCCGCCAGCAGGCCGCCTCGGCCAAGAAACAGCTGACGGCCGTCATGGGCGACATCGAACTCATCGCCAAGCATGCCCGCATCGTGTCCTTCAACGCCCAGGTCGTCGCCGCGCGGGCGGGCACCTCGGGCCGCGAGTTCGCGGTCGTGTCGGGGGAATTCACACAGATCACCGGCAAGCTGGACGGCCTCGTGCGGGAGGCGGTGCGCAGCGCGGTGGGGTGAGGCTCAACCGCCCAATAGCGGGCCGACGACAAACCATGCCAGGAAGTTGTGTGCCGCGTGGGCGGCATAGGCTGCTGTTGCGGCGTGCCGGCAGCCCGCGGGCCGGCACAGCCAATAGGCCAGTGCGAACACGCTGCCGCTGGTGAAGGTCGCCAAACCGTGCCCCAAGCCACCGCCGATCCAGTGGCCGGCTCCGAAGAGGGTGGCGCTCGCGATGATGCAGGCCAACGGGGCGGCACGCAGACGGTGCATCAGTTCGATGGGCAGGCATTGGCCGATCAGGGTCTCCCAGGCGGGCAAGAGCAGCACTCCCAGCAGAAGAAAGCCCCACGGGCCCAGTTCGCCGATGCTCTTGGCGGCCGATTCGCCAAACCAGCCTTCGGGAAGCAGGACGGCGGCCAGGGCAGCGGTGCCAAGGCTCGCCGGCAGGCTGAGCAGCGACAGGCACAGGCCGAGCCTGATGGAGGCGGTCCACGGGCGCCGCGCGAGCAGTGCGGGCCAGGTCATGCCTGGCGCAAGGGGCAACTCGCGCCCGTCTCCGGCGTCGCATCGAGCCGGCCTGCCAGCTCGGCCCTCAGCCCGCGCAGCGCTGCGATGCGGGCGTCGATGTCGGCCAGCTTGCGTGCCAGCGTTGCCCGCAGCGCGGGGCCGGCGTCCTGCCCTTGAGCCAGCAGCGGCATGTCCGAGGCAATCTCTGCCAGCGTGAAGCCGAGTTGCTGGGCCGTGCGCACATAGCCCAGCCATTGCACGGCTTCCTCGGGGTAGTCGCGGTAGCCGTTGTCACTGCGCCGCGCCTGCAGCAGGCCGCGCTTCTCGTAGAAGCGCAGGCTGTCCCGGCTCAGGCCGGTCAGCGTGGAGAGGGTGCCGATGCGCATGAAAGGAGTCCGTCGAAAGGGCTTGACCCTGGAGCGTAGTCCAGGGTCGAGCATGCCGGCTCTTCGTTCATTCGTCCTTCGCGGCTCTTCCGGTATGCCTTTCTTCAGCACCCCTGGTTTCCTGCGCGTCGTCTGGTTCAGCGCGCTCTACGACCTCATCGTCACGGCGCCTTTCGCCGCGCCCTGGACCTTTGAGATGAGCCGCGCGCAGCTCAGCGCGATCAACCAGGCGCTGGGCGGCCGGCCGTTGCCGGATTTCGAGCCGGTGCAGACGCTGTTCGCAGTGCTGATGGGCAGCATCGTCATGGTCTGGGCGGTGCTGCGGCTGCGTGGACCGACGGTGCAACTCGGCCGTTACGACGCCGTCGGGCGGGTGCTGTTCGCCTTTTGGATGGCGTGGGCCTGGATGCAGTCGGGGGCGCCGGTGCTGCTGCTGTTCATCGTGCCGGAGGTGGCGTGGGCGGTAGTGCAGGGCTGGCAGGTTCGGCAGAAGCCTCGGGACGCCGCATTTCATGTGGACTTAGTCCGGTAACTTAGTCAGAATCGTGCCGCATTCGGAGGCACGCCATGTCTGAAACGGTCAATGTCCACGACGCCAAGACCCATTTCTCGCGCCTGCTGGACAAGGCTCATGCCGGCGAGGAGATCATCCTGTCCAAGGCTGGCAAGCCCTATGCGCGGCTGATGCCGCTGGCCACGCAGCCCGGGCAGCGCCAACCCGGCCGGCTCAAGCGACCCGGTGCGCAGGTGGACGCGAGCTTCTTCGACGCGCTGCCTGATGCCGAACTCGATGCATGGAACGGCCGGTGAAGCTGCTGCTGGACACCCACGCGCTGCTCTGGTGGTGGCTGGACGATCCCCAACTCAGCCCCGCCGCCCGCGAGGCGATTGCCGACCCGGCAAACGAGGTCTGGGTCAGCGCCGCCAGTGCCTGGGAGATCGCCATCAAACAGCGCCTGGGCAGGCTCGACGGCGTGCCCGAGGCGAGCAGCCGTTTCATGGAACTGGTCGCGGCAGACGGCTTCCGGCTCATGCCGATGCAGGCTGCGCATGCGCTGCGCGCCGGCGGCCACCCAGCGGAACATCGTGACCCTTTTGATCGCATGCTGGCCGCCCAGGCCGAACTGGAACAGGCCACGCTGGTCAGCCGGGATGGAGCGCTGGCGGGGTTTGGGGTGGAGATGTTGTGGTGAAGGGCTTCAGACCGCGCCTGATCCTGATTTGTCGCAAGCCAGGATCGGCGCAGACCCCACCTACCAGGCAACCTGAGCGCGCTCCATGCCTCGCCCTGCGGGACAGGGCGAGTCCTTCGTTCGGCGTCGCAAGGTCCTCAGGATCTCGCTTGGGCCGAATTCAGCATCGCCTGCAGCAACACATTGCACCCCGCCTCGATGTGCTCGGGCTTGGCGTCCTCGATCTCGTTGTGGCTGATGCCGTCCTTGCAGGGGATGAAGATCATGCCGGCGGGCGCGAGGCGGGCCATGTAGACGGCGTCGTGGCCGGCGCCTGACACCGCGCGCATGTTGCTGTAGCCCAGCGCGTCGGCGGCCTTTTGCACGGCGGCGATGCAGTCGGCGTGGAAGGGCTGGGCGGGGTAGGCGCTGACGGGCGTGATCTCGATGGGCAGGCCGCTCTCGGCGCTGAGCTTGGCGGCCACCGCGCGGATGTCGGCGTCCATCGCCTCGCAAAGTTCATCGGTCGCGTTGCGTAGGTCGATGCTGAACTTCACGCGGCCGGGGATGACGTTGCGGCTGTTGGGGTGGACCTGCACCATGCCGACGGTGCCACGGCCGTGGGGCGGATGGCGGTGGGCACAGGCCACCACTTCCTGCATCAGCTTGGTGGCCACCTGCAGCGCGTCCTTGCGCAGCGCCATCGGCGTGGGGCCGGCGTGGGCTTCCATGCCGGTGACCACGCAGTCATACCAGCGGATGCCCAGCACGCCGGTGACGACGCCGATGGTCTTGTCATGGTCCTCCAGCACCGGACCCTGCTCGATGTGGGTCTCGAAGTAGGCGCCGATGGGGTGGTCGCCGGGGACTTGATCACCGATGTAGCCGATGCGCTCCAGCTCGCCCTTCACGGTCTTGCCTTCGGTGTCGGTGGCCGCATAGGCATGCTCCAGCGTGAAGGCCTTGGCGAACACGCCCGAACCCATCATGACGGGCACGAAGCGCGACCCTTCTTCATTCGTCCAGAACGCGACCTCGATGGGCGCCTCGGTCTCGATGCCATGGTCGTTCAGCGTGCGCACCACCTCGATGCCGGCCAGCACGCCGTAGTTGCCGTCGAACTTGCCGCCGGTGGGCTGGGTGTCGATGTGGCTGCCGGTCATGATGGGCGGCAGGCTGTTGTTGCGGCCGGCGCGGCGCATGAAGCCGTTGCCTATTCTGTCGATGGTGACCGTCATGCCGGCCTCGCGCGCCCAGCGGGTGACGAGGTCGCGCCCCTGCTTGTCGAGGTCGGTCAGCGTCAGGCGGCAGACGCCGCCCTTCTCGGTGGCGCCAATCTGCGCGAGCTCCATCAGCGAGTCCCACAGCCGTTGGCCATTGACGCGCAGCTTCGTGATATCGGGGCGGGTGACGACGGTATCCATGACGAATCCTTAGAGCTTCGTGCCGAAGCGCAGCTTGTTGTGGTCGGGGTCGATGAGCAGGAACTCGCGCACGCCCCAGGGCATGTCTTCGATGGGCTTGACGGGCTGCACGCCTTTGGCCATGAAGGCGGCGTAGGTCGCGTCGGCATCCGGTACCCAGAAGTAGACGGCGCCACCCACCTGGCAGTCGCCCGCGTGTCCGGTCAGGAAGATCGTCTGCCCTTCGCGCGTGATCTGCAGGAACAGCGGGAAACCGGGCTCGAACTGGTGCTGCCAGTCGATGCTGAAACCCAGCTGGTCGATGTAGAAGGCTTGCGCTCGCACCGCGTCCGTCATGCGCAGCTGCGGGATGACGGTTTGGGTGTTCATCGCGCGACTGCGGTGGGCGCGAGGTCGTGGGCGCGCTTGGCAGCCGCATCGAACTGCGGGCCGAACGGCGGGCGCTTCAGGTAGCGGCCCTTGCCTTGCTCGGCGCGTAGTTCGCCCCGCGCGAACACGAGGCGGCCTTGCGCGATCGTGTGGCTGGGAATGCCGCGCACGGTGCGCCCCTCGAAGATGTTGAAGTCGTTCTTGGAGAACTGCGTCTTGGCGCTCAGTGTCTTGATGCCGGCCGGGTCCCACAGCACGAGGTCGGCGTCCGAACCTTCCGCGATGACGCCCTTGCGGGGGTACATATTGAAGAGCTTGGCTGCGTTGGAAGACGTGATCGCAACGAACTCGCTGGGCGTGAGGCGGCCGGAGTTGACGCCGGCATCCCATAGCACGGCCATGCGCTCCTCGACGCCGCCGCAGCCGTTGGGGATCTTGGCGAAGTTGTCGATGCCGGCGGCCTTCTGGCTGGCGCAGAAGGTGCAGTGGTCGGTGGCGGTCGTGTGCAGCTGGCCGCTCTGCAGGCCGCGCCACAGGAACTCCTGGTGGATCTTGGGACGGAAGGGCGGGCTCATCACATAGGCGGCGGCCTTCTCGAACGACGGATCGCGGTAGACGCTGTCGTCGATCAACAGATGGCCCGCCAGCACCTCGCCGTAGACGCGCTGGCCGCGCGCGCGTGCCCGGGCAATCGCCTCGGCGCTCTCGATGCAGCTGACGTGCACGATGTAGATGGGCACGCCCAGCACGTCGGCAATCGCGATGGCGCGGTTGGCGGCTTCACCCTCGACCATCGGCGGGCGCGACATCGGGTGGCCTTCGGGGCCGGTGATGCCCATCTTGGCGACCTCTGCCTGCAGCAGATAGACCAGCTCGCCGTTCTCGGCGTGCACGGTCGGCATGGCGCCGAGTTCGAGGGCGCGCTTGAAACTGTTCACCAGCGTCTCGTCGTCGCACATGATGGCGTTCTTGTAGGCCATGAAGTGCTTGAAGCTGTTCACGCCTTCCTCGCGCACCAGGGTGCCCATGTCGGCATGGACCTGCTCGCTCCACCAGGTCACGGCGACGTGGAAGGCGTAGTCGGAAGCACTCTTCTCGGCCCAGCCGCGCCACTGCTGGTAGGCGTCCATCAGCGGCTGCTGCGGGTTGGGGATGACGAAGTCGATGATGCTCGTCGTGCCGCCGGCCAGGCCGGCCGCGGTGCCGGTGAAGAAATCGTCCTGCGTGACCGTGCCCATGAAGGGCAGCTGCATGTGAGTGTGCGGGTCGATGCCGCCGGGGATGAGGTACTGGCCGGTGCCGTCCAGCGTTGTCGTGCCGGCCGGTGCCTCGCGCACCGCGCGTTCGCCGATGGTGGCGATGCGGCCGTCGACGCAGAGCACGTCGGTGCGGGATTCGGCGTCGGCGTTGACGACGATGGCGCCGCGGATCAGCAGGGGGGTGGAACTCATGTGGCGCTCCTCGTGAGCGGTTGGACCTCGGTCTTGCCGGCCATCATCACGCCATAGACGATGGCGGCGAGAGCCAGGCCTGAGAACCAGGCATAGGTGTAGACGGCCTTGAACGCCGCGCCGACCTCGGGGAAGGCGGCCGGGAAGGCGGCGTTCAGGAAGCCCGGAATATTGGGAGCGACGCCGACCGCGAAGGCGATGACGGCGGCGATGTTCCAGCCGCCGCGGTAGCTGTAGCGACCGCCTTCACGGTAGAGCTCGTCCACGGCCAGCTCCGTCTTGCGCAGCAGGTAGTAGTCGACGATGAGGATGCCCGCCACCGGCCCGAGCAGCGCCGAGTAGCCGATCAGCCAGGTGAAGATGTAGCCCTGCGTGGACTCGAGGATCTTCCACGGCATCATGGCGATGGCTATGCCCGCGGTGATCATGCCGCCGGTCTTGTAGCTGATGCGCCCGGGCGCCAGCGCCGAGAAGTCGTAGGCCGGGCCGACGAGGTTGGCGGCGAGGTTGACGCTGACGGTGTCGATCAGCAGCACGAGCAGCGCGATGAGCACGGCCGCGCCGGTCATGCGGCTGGCCACGTCCACCGGGTCCCACAGCGCCTTGCCGTAGATGACCACCGTGGCCGAGGTGACGAACACGGCCAGCGCCGCGAGCAAGCCCATGGGCAGCGGCAGGCCGATGGCCTGGCCGATGAGCTGGTCGCGCTGCGACTTGGCGAAGCGCGTGAAGTCGGGGATGTTCAGCGCCAGCGTGGCCCAGAAGCCCACCATGGCGGTCAGCGACGGCCAGAATACGGCGGAGAACTGGCCGGCCTTCTTGCCGCCTTCCACAAACGCCGAGGGCTGGTCGAGGATGGGCCCCAAGCCACCGGCCTTGTCCCAGGCCCACCACAGCAGCACGAAGCAGATGACGATCTTGATCGGCGCCGTGTAGGTCTCGAGCTTGCGGATGGCCTCGATGCCATGCACGACGAACCAGAACTGCAGCGCCCAGAACAGCAGGAAGCAACCCAGTTGGGCGGGGTTGATGCCCAGGCCCGGCAGCGGGTCACCGGTGAGCGGATGGCCGATCAGCACGCCGGCGAGTGTGTAGATCATCTGGCCGCCGAACCAGGTCTGGATGCCGTACCAGCCGCAGGCCACCAGCGCCCGCAGCAGGGCCGGCAGCCGCGCGCCCCGCGTGCCGAAGGAGGCGCGCGCGAGCACCGCATACGGGATGCCGTGCTTGGCGCCGGCATGGCCGATCAGCAGCATGGGTACCAGCACGATGAGGTTGCCCAGGAACACCGTGCCGACTGCCTGGCTCCAGCTCATGCCCGACTCGATGAGGCTGGCCGCCAGCGTGTAGGCCGGGATGCACATGACCATGCCCACCCACAACGCCGCGAAGTGGTACCAGCGCCACGTGCGCTGAGCGGCCGTGGTCGGGACGAGATCGGAATTGCTCAACGTCGGGTCGGTCATGCGTGCTCCAGAACGGAAATGCAACCACGAAGGCACAGAGGCACGGAGAAATTCAAAGGACTTTCCTCTGTGTCTCAGTGCCTCTGTGGTTGCCTTTGTTTTTTAGGTGTTCTGCGGGAAAGCAAATTGCGGGCCCTTGGGGAGCGAATCGGGCCAGCGCTGCATGACGGCCTTGTGCTTGGTATAGAAGCGCACCGCCTCGGGGCCGTAGGCATGGTGGTCGCCGAACAGGCTGCGCTTCCAGCCGCCGAAGCTGTTGAAGGCCATGGGCACGGGCAGCGGCACGTTGACGCCCACCATGCCGACCTGGATGTGGTGCACGAACTCGCGCGCCACGTGGCCGTCGCGGGTGAAGATGGCCACGCCGTTGGCGTACTCGTTCGCTTCGATCAGTGCAATGGCAGCAGCCAGGTCGGGCACGCGCACGACGCACAGCACGGGGCCGAAGATCTCCTCGGTGTAGCAGCTCATGTCCGCCGACACGCCGTCCAGCAGCGTGCCACCGACGAAGAAGCCGTCTTCGAAGCCGGTCACGCGGTGGCCGCGGCCGTCGACCACGGCCTTGGCGCCAGCCGCCACGCCTTCACCGATCAGCTTCTCGACGCGCTGCTGCGAGGCGCGCGTGATCAGCGGCCCCATCTCGATGCCGGCGCCGTTGCCCTCGCCGATCTTCAGCGCGGCGACCTTGGGCGCCAGTGCCGCCACCAAAGCATCTGCCGCATCGCCCACCGCCACGGCCACCGAGATGGCCATGCAGCGCTCGCCGGCCGAGCCATAGGCCGCGCCCATCAGCGCATCCACGGCTTGCTCGAGGTCGGCATCGGGCATGACGACCATGTGGTTCTTGGCGCCACCCAGCGCCTGCACGCGCTTGCCGTGGGCCGAGCCGACCTTGTAGATGTGCTCGGCCACAGGCGTGGAGCCGACGAAGCTGACCGCCGCGATGCCAGGGTGGGCCAGGATGGCGTCCACGATGTCCTTGTCGCCCTGCACGACGCTGAACACGCCGTCGGGCAGGCCTGCGTCCTTCAGCCATTGCGCCATCAACAGCGAGGCGCTCGGATCGCGCTCGCTGGGCTTCAAGATGAAGGCATTGCCGCAGCCGATGGCCAGCGGGTACATCCACATGGGCACCATGGCGGGGAAGTTGAACGGCGTGATGCCGGCGACGACGCCGAGCGGCTGGCGCACGCTCCAGGCGTCAAGCCCGCGCGCGATCTGCTCGGTGTACTCGCCCTTCAGCAGCTGCGGCATGGCGGTCGCGAACTCGATGTTCTCGATGCCGCGCGCCACTTCCCCCAGCGCGTCGGGCATGGTCTTGCCGTGTTCGCGGACGAGGGCCGCGGCGAGCTCCTCGCGCTTCTCCTGCACGATGGCCAGGAACTTGAACAGCACGCGCGAGCGGGCCAGCGCCGGCGTCTGCCCCCAGGCCTTGGCGGCCTTGGCAGCGGACGCGACGGCGGCGTCCAGGTCGGCCACGCTGCCCAACAGCAGCTTGCCCTGCACCGCGCTGGTGGCGGGGTTGTAGATGTCCTGCTGGCGCTCGCCGCTGCCGCGCGTGACGGCACCGTTGATCCAATGACCGACTTCGTAGGGACTCATCTCGATTCCTTCAAGTGCATCCGGCACTCATCGGGTTGTTCGGGTGCGTGGTCCAGTTCGCATAGCTGCCGTCGATGATGCGGCCCGTGCGCGCATCGGTTTCACCCGGCTGCAAGGCGCGCATCGAGATGGTGCCAGGGACCGGGCAGATCGACACGCAGAGATTGCAACCGACGCATTCCGCGTCGTTGACCTCGAAATGGCGCAGGCCGTCCTTCATAGCAAAGATGGCCTGGTGTGACGTGTCCTCGCAGACCACGTGGCAGCGCCCGCACTTGATGCAGCTGTCCTGGTCGATCACCGCCTTCTCGACGTAATTCAGGTTGAGCTGGTTCCAGTTCTTCACGGTGGGCACCGCGCGGCCCTGGAAGTCGGCAATGCTCTTGTAGCCCTTCTCGTCCATGAAGGTGTTCAGGCCCGAGCACATGTCCTGCACGATCTTGAAGCCGTAGACCATCGCGGCGGTGCACACCTGCACCGTGCCGCAGCCCATGGCGATGAACTCGGCGGCGTCGCGCCAGGTGGTGATGCCGCCAATGCCGCTGATGGGGAGCCCCGCCGTGGCCGGGTCGCGGGCGATCTCGGCCACCATGTTCAGCGCGATCGGTTTGACGGCCTGGCCGCAGTAGCCGCCGTGCGAGCCCAGGCCGTCGGTGACGGGGCTCATCGTCATGCGGTCCAGGTCCACGCCCATCACCGAGTTGATGGTGTTGATGAGGCTGACCGCATCCGCGCCACCCGCATGCGCTGCGCGCGCCGGGAAGCGCACGTCGGTGATGTTGGGCGTGAGCTTGACGATGACGGGCATCTTCGTGTGCTTCTTGCACCACTCGGTCACCTGCTGGATGTACTCCGGCACCTGGCCCACGGCCGAGCCCATGCCGCGCTCGCTCATGCCGTGCGGGCAGCCGAAGTTCAGCTCCACGCCGTCGGCGCCGGTGTCGGCCACGCGCTCCAGGATGGCCTTCCAGCTCGCCTCGTTGACCGGCACCATCAGCGACACGATCATGGCCCGGTCCGGGAAGTCGCGCTTCACGCGCTTGATCTCGTCGAGGTTGATCTGCAGCGGCCGGTCGGAGATCAGCTCGATATTGTTGAAGCCGATGACGCGGCGGTCCTGGCTCCACAGCGTCGCGTAGCGCGGGCCGTTGACGTTGACGACTGGCGGGTCCTCGCCCAGCGTCTTCCAGACCACGCCGCCCCAGCCGGCCTCGAAGGCGCGGCGCACGTTGACCTCCTTGTCGGTCGGCGGCGCCGAGGCGAGCCAGAAGGGGTTGGGGCTTTGGATGCCGAGGAAGTTGGTGCTCAGGTCAGCCATGGGAGGCCTCCGTGTCGTGATGGCGGACGGCGCTCAGGCCCAGGGCGCGGTCGATGCTGATGGCGGCGCGCTTGCCGTGCTCCACGGCTTCCACGGTCAGGTCGCGGCCGCCGGCGCGGCAATCGCCGCCGGCCCAGACGCGGGCCAGGCTGGTCTGGCCGTCCGCATCGGTCTTGATGCGCCCGCCTTCCAGCTCGATGGCATTGCCCGCCGCCTCGGCCTGGTAGGTCTGGCCGATGGCGCGCAGCACCATGTCGGCTTCGATGAAAAACTGCTCGCCAGTGTCGACGAGCTTGCCGCCTTCCAGCTTCGTCGCCGCAAAGCGCATGCCTCGCAGCACGCCGCCCTGGCCCTCCACGCCAAGCGGCCGAGCCCAGCAGCGGATGGTCACGCCATTCGTCTGCGCCCAGTGCTGCTCGTGGGTTGACGCCGACAGGCCGTCGGGGCCGCGGCGGTAGACCATGGTCACCTGCTCGGCCCCCAGCAGCCGGCTTTGCACGGCGGCGTCCACCGCCGTCATGCCGCCACCGATGACGATGACCTTGCGGCCGACGGGCACGATCTGGGGCGCGTTCTGACGCAGCTCGGCGATGAAATCGACGGCATTGCGCAGGCCCGGCAGCGCAGGTTCGGCAATGCCCAGCGCGTTGACGCCCGCCAGCCCCAGGCCGAGGAAAACCGCGTCGTATTCGCCCAGCAGGCCGTCGAGCGTGATGTCGCGGCCGAGTCGGCAGTTCAGCATCGGCGTGATGCCGCCGATGCTCAGCAACCAGTCGATCTCCTTCTGCGCGAAGCCGCCGGCCACCTTGTAGGTGGCCAGGCCGTATTCGTTGAGGCCACCGAGCTTGGAGTTGGCGTCGAACAGCACGACGTCATGCCCGCGCCAGGCCAAGCCATGCGCCGCGGCCAGGCCGGCCGGGCCCGCGCCGACAACGGCGATGCGCCGGCCCGTGGGCATGCCGCGCTCGAACAGCGGCTTGGTGCCGGGGTTGGCGAAGTGACCCTCCACCGCGTAGCGTTGCAGCATGCCGATCTCGACCGGCTTGCTCTCGTTGGTGTTGCGCACGCAGGCCTGCTCGCACAGCACCTCGGTCGGGCAGACGCGGGCGCACATGCCGCCCAGCGGGTTGGCCGTCAGGATGGCCTCGGCCGCGCCGCGCACGTTGTCCTGCGCCACGCGCTGGATGAAACTCGGGATGTCGATACCGGTCGGGCAGGCCGTCTGGCAGGGCGCGTCATAGCAGTAATAGCAGCGCTCCGCCTCGATCAGCGCCTGCGTGCGGTTCAGCGGCGGATGGGCGTCGGCAAAATTCTGCGCGTAGTCATCGGGCGTCAGGCGCCCGGATTTCAGGTCGGCAAGGTCCACGGGAATCTCCGGGTGGAAAACACCTAAACATTACTACCCCGTAAAAATTGACCTAAGCGTAAAAACCCGCAGCCTCGGCTTGGTGCGCGCCGTCAGAATGCGGGCATGACCGTGACCGCCGCCGCGCGCACCCCGCGCGCCGCCACCCTGCGCAAGCAGGAGGCCATCCTCGCTGAAGCCGAACGCCAGTTCGCCCGATACGGATTCGAAGGTGTCAGCCTCGACAGCATCGCTGCCGTGCTCGATCTGTCGCGCCAGAACCTGCTTTATCACTGGCCCAGCAAGGAGGAGCTTTACCGCGCCGTGCTGGACAGCGTGATGGGCGAGTGGATGGCCAACATGAACGCCATCACCGAGGCCGACGAACCCGAAGCCGCCATCCACACCTATGTGTCGGCAAAACTACGGTTCAGCCGCGATCGACCCAGCGGCAACGCCGTTTTCACGCGCGAGATCATGGCGGGCGCACCGCGCTACCAGGACGTGCTCAAGGCCCAGGTCATGCCGTTGCTGCATGCCGACGTGGCGCGTTTCGAGGGCTGGGCGGCCGAGGGCCGCATCCGGCGCGTCGATTTCACGCACCTGATGTTCCTGATCTGGTCGTCCACCCAGGCCTATGCCGACCTGGGGCCGCAGTTCGCCCTCTACATGGGCAAGCCAGCGTTGGAGGAAGAGGACTTCGACCGTGCCCGCGAGCTGATCACGGGGCTGATCTGGCGCAGTCTGGAGGTATGAAGCCCCTCGCCCAGTTTCGCCCCGCTGGACGCGGGCAACCCTGGTCGGTCTTGCAGACCGCGCTGCGGCAGGTGCCGCAGCCCTTCGGCAGGCACATCGCGCCCACTGGGCGCAATGTGTCCGGCCGAAGCCCCCGAGGGGGCGGCGATGCTTGCGGTGTTGAACCGCAAGCACATCGCCAAGGCGGGCCGGCTAGGGAACTGGAGTCGGACACAGGCAGTCCCTGCGGACTGCCTGTGCCTACGGAAGGACCTGGGCCTCTGGCCCAGGGCAGGCCCTGCGCTCGGCCCGCGGGATTCGTGCGCCGTTCGCTACTTTTGGCAGCCCTGGCCGTGAGCGGCTTGGCCCAGGCCGCCCCGCCGGCCGAGCTGGTCGCGCAGCTCAGGGCCCAGTCGGACGCCTGGGACCAGGCCATCGTCCGCCGGGACCGCGCCGCCATCGAGGCCAACATGGCCGAGGATTTCCGCCAGATCGACGGCCGCGGCAATGTCGAGACCAAGGCCAGCTTTGTCGAAGGCCTGGTCTCGCCCGACCTCGTCATCGACCCCTACACCGTCGAGGACTTCGAGATTCGCGTCTATGGCGACACGGCGCTGCTCAGCGGCCGCACGCGCATGACCGGCCGCTATCAGGGCCAGGCCTTCAAGAGCCATTACCGCTACATCGACATCTACGTGAAGCGCGGCGGCGCCTGGAAGATCGTGAGCGTGCAGATCAGCCGCATCCCCGAACCCTGACCTGCTGACCAAGGGGCGCGGCAGTTGAGTTGAGCGCGCGGGTCAAGCTGGCGATCCGTCCTCGTCTTCATACATGACCCAGCGGCCCTTGCCGGCGCGCTTGCCGGCCAGCATGGCCTGGTCGGCGCAGGTGATCAGCGTGTTGACGTCGCGCCCATGGCGCGGGTACATGGCCACGCCGATGCTGATGCCCACCCGGGCCTCGCCGCCGCCCGGCAGGAGGACCGGCGCCTCGAAGGCGGTCAGCAGCCGGTTCAGCGCATGCCTTTCATCGTATAGGCCGTTGAGCTGGTTGAGCACCAGCACGAACTCATCGCCGCCGATGCGCGCCACCACGTCGTTGCCGCGCACACACGCGCTCAGGCGCTCGGCGGTGATGCGCAGCAGCGCGTCGCCGGCGTCATGGCCCTGGGCGTCGTTGACGGCCTTGAAGCCGTCCAGGTCCAGATAGCAAACCGCCAGCCAGCGGTCGTTGCGTTCAGCGTCGCGCAGCAGGAAGGCCAGGCGCTCGAACAGCAGCTGCCGGTTGGGCAGGCCGGTCAGCATGTCGTGGAAGGCCAGGTGGCGAGCCTGCTCCTCGCTGTGCTTGATGGCCGTGATGTCCAGCATCAGCCACAGCGACTCGCCGTCCGGCAGTGCCGTGCCGCTCAGGTCGATCCAGACCGGGCTGCCATCCTTGCGCCGCATGCGCAGCTGCGTGCGGTAGCGGTACGGCGCCTCCAGGCGCTGGTGTGCGCGGCCGACCTCGGCGTAGGACTCCTCGTCGAGGTAGAGCAACCGCGAGGACTGGCCGCTCAGCTCGCCAGGTTCGTAGCCGAACAGCCGGTCCAGGGCGGCGTTGTGCCAGACCTCGGTGCGGCCGCGCAGCCTGACCATCGCCACCAGCTCGTTGTCCAGCAATGCGCCCCGCTCGGCGGCCAGAAGTTCGACGCGGCGGCGCTCCTGCACCTGCCGGGCCTGGGCGCGGTAGATGAAGACCGAGAACGCGACCAGCAGCGCCTCCAGCAGCAACAGCAGCGCGGCCAGCACGCCGACCTCCCGGCGCCAGCCGGCATAGAAGTCCTCGGTGGCCAAGCCGGCCAGCATCAGCATCGGGTAGTCGGGCACGGCCTCGTAGGCGGTGGCGCGTTCCACGCCATCCAGCGCCGTGCGTGTGACGAAGCTGCCCTGCCTCGGGTTCGCGGCCAGTGCCGCGCGCAGCTGTTCGGACACCCGGGTCGCGCCGGTGCCGGCCTCGGGGTTGGCATCCAGCGGTGAATACCGCGCGACCAGCTGCAGCGAGCTGGAGCGCAGCGTCACGGCCCCCTGGGCGCCGACGTTGGCGCGCTTGAATTCGTCCCGGAAGCGCTCCGTCTTGATGCTGGCGTAGACCACGCCCATGAAGCGGCCGTCCGCGGCGATGCGGGCGCGTGCCAGGACCAGGCCCCAGCCGCCGATGATGCGCCCGCGCTGCGGCTCGGAAACGACCGTGCGCGTCGGGTCGGCCTGGGCCGCGCGGAAATAGTCGCGGTCGGCCATGGACACGGCCGGCCTGTCGCCAGGGTTGAGCACCAGGCCGTTGGCATCGGTCACGCGCAGCGCATCGATGGTGGGCACCAGGGCCCGCTGCTCCTCGGCAATGCGCGCGATCTCGCGAAGATCTGCCCCCTTGGCCTGCAGCTCATCCAGCCGCTTCAGCAAGGACTGCAGGCTGTTGTCCACCAGCTTGAAGCCCGCGCTGACGTTCTGGCCCAGCGTGTGTGCCAGATTGGCCGCCGTCTGGCGCGCCCGCGCCTCATGGGTCTGCTGGCTGGCATAGGCGACCCGCAGCGCGACCAGGACAACCATCGCCAGGATGACGAGGTTGCCGAGGATCAAGTAACGCTTGAAGCGCAGCAGGCTTGCGGAGATTCGCCAGGGCATGGAAGGCCAAGTCAGGGGTTGGCATGTGGTTTGCCCGCCCCGGCTGTCCCATGCTAGCCCAGCCGCGGTGCTTTCAGTGCCAGCCCGCGTCGCGCGCGGCGCGCTCCTGATCGGCATTGAGGGCCTCGCCGGCGATGAGGCCGTCCACCGCAGCCAGCACGGTGGGTGGCAGGGCGGTGGCGGCCTGGCGCATGCCGGTGCCGGGCGTGGCCGCCACGGCCGTGGCCTGCTGCAAGGCCCAGGCGCCGTCGCCGTCGCGGCAGGCCAGGCCGGCCGAGGCTGGCGTCGAGAAGCTGCGGCAGTAGCGGCCGTCCCTGGCCTTGAAGCTGACCTGGACCGCCACCGCACCGCCTGGTGCACTGGCAAGCTGGCGATCCAGTGCCTGGGCGATGGCGCCGGTGGCGACCAGGCGGTTCTCGTCGGTCGCGCCGGGTGGCGTCAGGCGGGTGCCGATCAGCGTGCCCAGCAGCAGCGTCGCGGCCATGCCGCCCCAGGCAGCCCAGCTGGACATGGCACGCCGGGCGCGCACGGCGCCGAGATCCACGACCGGGGCGGCAGGTTCGGCCAGCAGGGCCTTGAGCCGCTCCGGCACAGGCTCCTTCAGCACGCCGTCAAAGGCGGCGGCCAGGCGGCGGCGCTCGGCTTTCAGTTGATCCTCGTTCATGTTCATGGCCACTCTCCCAGCAGTTCCTGCAGCGCCTCGCGGGCGCGGGCAACGCGGCTCGTCACGGTGCCGACCGGCACGCCCAGCGTCTCGGCGGCTTCCTGATAGCTCAAGCCCTCGACCAGCACCAGGCCGACCACCGTGCGGTGCTCGTCGCTGAGCCTGGCCACGGCGTTGCGCACCAGAATGGCGTCGAGCGGCGCGCCCGTCGTGGCGCCGTCGCCGACGTGCTCGCCTTCCTCTTCGGGCAGGAAGGTCTGGCCGCGCCGTTCGCGGGCCCTCAGTTCATCGATCCAGGCGTTCTGCATGATTCTGAACATCCAGCTGTCCAGACGCGTTCCAGGCGTCCACTGGTCGGTGCGGGTCAGCGCCTTCTCGATGGCGACCTGCACGAGGTCGTCGGCGTCTTCGCGGGAGTGGGCCAGCGTCCTGCCGAAACGGCGCAGCCGTGGCAGCAGTTCGGCGATCGCCTGGCGAAGTTCGGGAAGGGTTTCGGGCATCGATACACGGACAACGGGCGAGGCATGGATTTTCTTCCCTCCGTCGCTCGTTATCCTCAAGAAAGCTGCTTCGACACCATGAAACCCCTTCTCGCCCTGACCCTCGCCGCCCTGACCGTGCCCGCCCAGGCCCAGCTGCGCCTGCCGCAACTGCCGGGCGTGTCGCGCCTGCCCGGTGTGGTGGACCGTGTGGTGGACCGCGTCGTGCAACCCCTGCCCGAGCTGTTGTCGTCCACCACGCAGCTGGTGGACCTGCGCGCGACGACGGTGCGCGACCTGCTGCAGCGGCACCCGGACGTCATCGAGGCCGACCCGCGCGGCGAGCTGATCCGCCGGCGTGAACTCGTGCTGCTGTCGCCCAGCGAGGCCGCCTTGGCCGCGGCGGCGGCCCTGGGCCTCGTCAAGCTGCGCGAGGAGGCCTGGCCTGAGCTGGAACTTCGCGAGGTCGTGCTGAGCGTACCTGCGGGACTGGGCACGGCCGAGGCGCTCGAGAAGCTGCGTGCGACCCAGCCGGACCTGCAGGCTGACTTCAACCACCTCTATGCCCGCAGCGGTGAGCTGGCTCCTGGCAGCGTGACCGCACCAACGCGACAGCAAGGCCCCGCACGCGTGGGCCTCATCGACGGCGGCGTGGACCGCCGGCATGCGGCCCTGCGTCACGCGGCTGGCGGCAGCTTCGGCTGCGGCGGCAGCGCCGTGCCGAGCGAACACGGCACGGCGGTCGCCTCCTTGCTGGTCGGCCGCGACCGCGGCTTTGCGGGCGCGGCCGTGAAGGCGGAGCTCTTCGCCGCCGACGTCTATTGCGACAAGCCCGACGGCGGCTCGGCCGAAGAGGTCGTGCGCGCGCTGGCCTGGATGGCACGCGAGCGGGTCGCGGTGATCAACCTCAGCCTGGTCGGGCCGCAGAACCGGCTGCTGGAACAGGGCGTCGCGGCCCTGGTCAAGCGCGGCCATCTGCTGGTCGCGGCGGTCGGCAACGACGGCCCAGCCGCGCCGCCGCTGTTCCCGGCGTCCTATGCCGGCGTCATCGGCGTGACCGGTGTGAACCCGTCGCGCCGCGTGCTGCCCGAGGCGGCGCAGGGGCCGCAGGTGCTGCTGACGGCGCCGGGTGCCGATGTCGCCGTGGCACGCAGCGGCGGCGGCTATGGCATCGCGCGCGGCACCTCGTTTGCGGCACCGCTGGTGGCCGGCCTGCTCGCTGCGGAATTGCGCGAACCCGACCCGGCCGCCGCCGCCGCGGTACTGGAGCGCCTGGCCGCCTCAGCCACCGACCTGGGCGCGCCCGGACGGGATCCGGTCTATGGCCGCGGCCTCGTGGGCGAGGACCTGCGGGTGGTGCCCGAGCAGTTGCAGGCGCGCCAGGCGCGCTGAAACACAAGGTTGCATCTGGGCGGGGAAGGATGTCTGGGCGGTGGTCGTTGTCATCAGTGAAAGGGCCGGAATGGCTGGCTCTTCCGCAACAACCATCCGGAGATCCATCATGTTTGCAACCCGTCGCACCCAAGTTCTTCGCACCACGCTGAGCATTGCCGCTGTTGCAGCCGGCCTGCTGGCTTCCAACGCTCACGCCGGCCTGCTTGGCGGTGGCGGCGGCCTCACCGGCGGCCTCACCGGCGGCTTGACCGGCGGCCTGAACGGCGCGCTGTCGCCGCGCCAGCTCGACATTGGCGGCAGGGCCAACGGCTCGGCCAATGGTCAGGCTGACGGCTCCTTGATCAAGGGCACGGTCGACAAGACCAAGGGCGCCGTCGGCGGCGTCAAAGACACGGCGACCGCCAAGGCCGGCGACGTCAAGTCCACCGTGACGGACAAGGTGGGCGAGCTGAGGGCCGCTGGCGAAGGCGCCAAGGACTCGCTGGGCAGTGCTGCCGGCAACGTTTCGGGCAGCGCCGACGGCAGCGTCAGCGGTGCGCTGAATGGCACGGCCAACGGCGTCAGCGGCAATCTGGCGGGCCAGGGCAGCGGCATGCTGAACGGCGCGCTGAAGCAGGGCGATACGCCCGCCGCGACGACGCCGGCAACCCCGGCCGCCCCGGCCACCACGGCGCCGGTGACCCCTGCAGCGCCCACTGCATCCACGACGCCTGCCAAGCCGGCCTCGCCGCTGGCCTTGGGCGGCACGGCCAACGGGGGTGCCAGCAAGAATGAATTCGGCGGCAGCGCCAGCGGCCAGGCCGCCGGCCGCAATGCCCAGGCGGCAGGCAGTGCCTCGGCCAAGGCTTCGCGCACCGACCAGTCGCTGGCCGTGGACGGTTCCGCGAACGGCAGCGTCAAGCGCTGATCGACCTCCGGCTTGAGCGGCAAGGGCGGCCTGCGGGCCGCCCGCGACGTTGTCAGCCGCGCCGCTTCAAGCGAACCAGGGCGATGCCGCTGCACAGCACCGTGAAGCCCAGTAGTACCGCGAAGGCGATCTCCGGCGAGATCCAGCGGAACTTGTCAACGCCGCCCGCCGCGAAGACAAGCTGGTTGAGGTGGAACTGCGGCCAGAACGGCGCCTGGAAGTACATCGACTTGGGCAGCGGGAAGAACACGCCCGACAGGTAGAGCCCAGGCAGGTAGAGCAGGTGGGCATAGGCCGGTGCGGCGGAGCCACTGGCCAGCGCGCCGACCATCAGACCGAGGGCGCAGAACGGGATGGCACCGGCCACCAGCACGGCGCTCATGGCGGCGAGCTGGCCGACGCTCAATGCCGTCTGGCCGCTGACGGCAGTGACCACGAGCAGGGGCAGGTAGGCGATCAGGCCGGTCACGACGCCCGCCACGATCTTGGCCAGCAGCCAGGCACCCGGCGGCGCGGGCTGGGCGCGCTTGAGGGTCAGCAGCCCCTGCTCGCGTTCCATCGCGAGCGACGGACAGGTGGCGAACACGGCGGCCATGGTCACGGCCATCAACGAGAAGCCGGCGAACATGAAGCGCGCGGCGTCGGGGTCCTTGGCGGTCTGCTCGCCGGCCACCGCGAAGGCGAACAGCAGGTACAGCGCCACCGGCAGCACGAACATCGGCAGCGCAAAGGCCGGGGCGCGCAGCAGGCGCAGCAGTTCCAGGCGCATCTCGACGGCGTAGGGAGAGGCCCGACGCGGGGTCGGCGCGGGGTCCAGGCGATGGGTCAGTGTGGTCATGCGGCCTCCTGGGTCAGTGCGTTGAAAGCATCGTTGAGCCCGGCCTGTTTCACCTCCAGGCGCGAGAGCCCGGCGTCGGCGGCGAGCAGGCGGCGCACCACCGTTTCGGCGTCGGTGGCAACGATGGCGAGCTGGTCGTGGTCGCAGCTGACATCCACCACGCCTGGCCACTGGCGCACGTCGCCTGGCACCAGCGAGGTCTCGCAGCGGATGTGGCGCCGCGACACCAGCGCGCGCATCTCGGCCACGCTGCCC
This sequence comes from Pelomonas sp. Root1217, assembly GCF_001425705.1. Classification (GTDB taxonomy): domain Bacteria; phylum Pseudomonadota; class Gammaproteobacteria; order Burkholderiales; family Burkholderiaceae_C; genus Pelomonas. The sequence goes on from NZ_LMDC01000012.1 coordinate 822,446, forward strand.
GAGGCGATGACGCGCCCCTTGCCGAGCACGGCGACGCGGGTCGCCAGCGCCTCGGCTTCTTCCAGGTAGTGCGTCGTCAGCAGGATGGAGCAGCCCTCGCGCAGCAGCGCGCGGATGTTGGCCCACATCAGCTCGCGGGCCTGGATGTCGAGGCCGACGGTCGGTTCGTCCAGGAACAGCACCTTCGGCCGGCCGCAGATCGCGATGGCGAACTGCACCTGGCGCTTCTGGCCGCCGGACAGCTTGCCGTAGGGGCGGCTGGCGAGCGCGGTGATGCCGGCGCGCTCCATCGTGTCCTTCACGCTCAGCGGCTGCGGGTAGTAGCTGGCTGACAGGGCGACCAGTTCGTGCACCCGCAGATCCTTGGGCAGCTCGACGTCCTGCATCATGACGCCCAGCCCCTGGCGCCGTGCGATCTCCTGCGGCGCGCCGCCGAGCAGGCGCACGATGCCGGCGTCGGCGTCGTGCAGGCCCAGCCACAGCGAGATCGCCGTGGACTTGCCGGCGCCGTTGGGGCCGAGCAGCGCGAGCAGTTCGCCGCGCCTGAGCTGCAGGTCGACGCTGCTGAGCGCCTCCAGCTTGCCGTAGCGCTTGGACACGCCGCGCAGCGACGCGACGACGTCATCCAGCACCGCTTCTTCGGCCGGGGCCGCGACGGCACGGCGGGGATAGGCCCGGCCGTTGAGCAGCTTGCCGATGACGGTCGAGCGCACCCCCCAGTGGTAGCTCAGGAACAGCAGCGCCAGGCTGGTGGCGACGATGAAGGGGTACTTCAGGCTCCAGTGCAGCGGCCAGTCGCCCACCCAGACCTGCAGGGCTGCTACCACCGGCAGATGGGCCAGGTAGATCCAGTAGGACGCATCGGCGACGTAGCGCAAGGCCGGGCTGTGGGCGGACAGGAAGCGCAGCGCGGCGCCCGTGATGGCGAAGCTCCAGCACCAGGCGGAGGCGACGAAGGCCAGCGTGAAGATCAGTTTGGGCTGATCGGGCATGCCGAAGACCGGCTGGGTCTTGAGCACGTAGAGGCACACGGCCGACGACGCAAGGGCCAGCGCCAGATGCGGCAGCCAGCGTTCGCGCAGCGCCGCCAGCGCCCCCGGCGCGCGCTGCACCAGCCAGCCGAAGGCCAAGGCGGTGCCATAACCCACGGTGGCAGGCAGCTGCGGGATCAACGACTGGTCGGGCGTGGGAATGCCGGCCCAGGGCATCCACATCGGCAGCGCCAGCAGGCTGGACGCCAGCGGCAGGCCGAGCAGCAGCGCGCCGGCGGGCCAGCGCAGAGCGCCCGTCGTGAGGCGGTCCACGAGACCGCGCAAGCGTTGCTGCCGGTCCAGGCGGGCGACGACGCTGCGCACCAGCAGGGCGCCGGCGTACAGCCAAAGAAGCTGGTACAGGAACCACAGGTGGAACAGCGGCAGGGCGCCCAGGGCCTTGGGCATCTCCGGCGGCGCCGGTGGCGCGCCGTGGAAGACCTTCTGCATGCCCCAGCCCCACACGGCAATGATGGCGACGAACAGCAGCGGCCAGCCGACGACCAGGGGCACCGCGACGCGCTTGCCGCGATGGCCCCAGAAGCCCGCGGTGCCCAGGCGCTGGTGCAGCAGCCGCGCGAAGTAGCCGGCGATGAAGAAGAACAGCGTCATGCGAAAGCTGTGCGCCACGAAGCTCGCGTCCGCCAGGAAGGCGCTGGGCGAGTTGTCGTTCATCGCCCACAGGCCCGGTGGCATGCCGGGGATGAAGGACAGCATCGCGTGGAAGGCCACGCCCAGCAAAAGGGCAAAGCTCCGCACTGCGTCGAGGGCGTGCAGCCTCTCGCCGTTGGGTTGGGTGGGCATGGAAATCTCCCTAGAGGAAGTCGCGCCGTCGTGCGGCGCTGAACAGGGGCAGGGACAGGGCGAGGAGGGTGAGCGCCGCTTCGGCGGCCAGCAGTTGCCAGAACGTGGCGTTCCAGACCGGGGTGGCGGCGAGCATGTACTGCCCCACTGCCGGAATGCGGCCGACGCCCATCATGAAGAGGGACACCGACATGTTGGTGAGGATGACGACGCCGCCCATGGCAGCCTCGGAGTGGATGTGCAGCGCGGCGCACAGCACCAGCGCGAAGTTCAGCAGCAGGAAGGCGCACAGCAGCGCGGCGTAGGGCAGCAGGCCGTCGGCGATGCCCGGCATGGCGAGGATCAGCGCGACGGCGCCGGCGCTCAGCAGCGCCCAGGGCAGCAGGAAGCACACGAGCAGGCCGAGAAGCTTGGCGCGCACGTAGTCGCCCGGCGACAGCGGCAGGCTCAGCATGAACAGCAGCGAACGGTCCTTGCGTTCGGAGGCCACGCCGAACAGCGCCAGCATGACGCCCAGCGCGATGATGGCCGTCAGCCAGACGATGAAGCCGATGTTGAAGCCGATCTCGCCGCTGGCCGCGGTCACGAGGCCGGCGTAGCCGGCAGCGGTGGCGCCCACCAGCAGCCAGCGGTAGAGATACAGCTCCTTGGCGACGAGCTTGCGGGTGATGGCGTTCATGGCCGGGCCTCCCGGCTGTGCATGACGGTGGCGACGAAGACTTCCTCCAGGCTCATGCGGTGCACTTCCTGGACCGGTGAGCCGAGGCGGGCGAGGAAGTCGTCGCTGAAGCCGTCGACGGTCAGCGTGACGTTGGGGCCGTCGACGTCGCGATGGACGATTTCCGGCAGCCGCCAGTCGGGCAGGCCTTCCGTTGCGAGCTTGGGCAGGCGCAGCCGCAGCGTGCGCCAGCGTTCGATGAAGTCGTCCTTATTGTCTGAGGCCACGACGCGTCCGCGGTCGATGAAGGTGATGCGGTCAGAGATGCGCTCCACGTCGACGGTGTTGTGCGACGAGAACAGGATGGAGCGGCTGTCGTCGCGCAGCACGTCCATGAACTCGGTCAGCAGTTCCTGGCGGGCCACCGGGTCCATGCCCGACGTGGGCTCGTCCAGCACCAGCAGGCGCGGGCGGCGGGCCAGGGCCAGCAGCAGCAGGGCCTTGGCCTGCTCGCCGGTGGACAGGTGCCTGGCCGTCTGCCCGGCATGCAGGCCGAAGCGCTTCAGCAGCGTGGCGGCATAGGCCGCATCCCAGCCGGGATAGAGGGCCGCGACGAAGTCCATATGCCAGGCCAGCGTGGCTTGCGGCAGCAGCTTCATGTCGTCGCTGACGAAGCCGACGTCGGCCTTGGCCACCGCCTGCTGGCTTGGCATGTCGTGGCCCAGCAGGCGGATGCAGCCGGCGTCCGGCGTCAGCAGGCCCATCAGCAGCCGAATGGTGGTGCTCTTGCCGGCGCCGTTGGGGCCGACGAGGCCCATGATCTGGCCCTGCTCGAGATCCAGGGACACGTCTTCCAGCGTGAAGAAGCGGAACGCCTTGCGCACGCCGGTCATCTCTATCGCCTTGGCGCTCATGCTTCGGGCTCCTGGTTGTTCAGCGCGCTGCGCAGTCGTTCGATCAGTTCGGGCTCGGGCATGGCGAGCGACCGGGCGATCTCGCTGGCGGCGGCGAGGTGGGTGTCGAGCTGGGCCAGGCGCATGTCCTTGGCCAGGCCCTGCGCATCGGCCACGAAGGAGCCCTTGCCATGGCGGGTGACGATGACGCCCTCGGACTCCAGGTCCAGGTAGGCGCGCTTGACGGTGATGACGCTGACCCGCAGGTCCGCCGCCAACGCGCGGATGGACGGCAGCTCCTGCCCGACGGGCCAATCCCCGGCGGCGACGCGCTGGCGGATCTGCTCCACGATCTGGAGGTACATGGGCCTCGCGTCGGTCTGCGAGATGAAGAGGCTGCTGTGCATATTGTGTATACACAGAATATATGCACAGTCGAGCGGATGCAAGCGGCGAAACGAAAAGAGCGGCCCACGGGCCGCCCTTGCCGGTCGAAATCGACGGCTCGTCTAGAGCTTCAGCAGTGCTTCCAGGTTCACGCGCAGCTTGAATTCCGCCGGCGCGAGGCTGGCCGTGATGGCTTGCGCCACCAGCCGCGTGTCGCGCGGCACCGGGTTGCTCAGCGGGCTGCCGCTCTTGCCGATCAGCGCAGCCACGAGGGGCTCGTTGGCGCTGAAGCCGCGCTTGAACACGATGCCCACCTCGCCATTGGCCAAGCGCACGATGCTGCCGGGCGGGTAGAGGCCCACGGTCTTGATCAGCGCCGCGCCGGCTTCGTCAGGCTGGCCGAGTTCGTCGAGGAAGACGGCCCGGGCGGCCGCGGCGCCGCTCATCGCCGTGCGGCTGCGGCGCGGAGACAGTCGGGCGCCGAACAGGTCGATGCGGCGCAGCAGCCGGGCCAACTTCTCGCCGTCGCTGCGGCCGGCCAGCGGGCCGGGGCCGGCCTCGTGGTGCAGCCGTACTGCCGTCAGCCAGACGAGGTCGGTGATGCCAACCTGGGCCAGGCGCTGCGCCGCGCGGTCCCCGTGGGCAGCCAGGGCCTGCCGCTGAGCGGGCGTGGCGGCGTCGAGTTGGTTGGCCAGGCGGTCGTGGGCCGGGCCGGCGCCGTAGTTCATCGTCAACGCGGCGCCTTGCAGCGCGCTGCGCAATTCGGGCGCCAGCTGCATCTGCTGGGCGACCAGGTCGCACAGCAGCAGCGTCAGCAGCGCATGTCGGGCGCTGTAGTCGCCGAATTCCTGGCTGCTCTCGAAGATCAGCAGCATCAGGGTTGCGTCAGGGTGGGCGTGCAGGCGTTTCAGTGCGGTGTCGCGCAGCGCCCCCAGCCGGGCGGTGAAATCAACCGGATCGGCCTCGCGCAACAGGGTGTGGGTGTGCAGCAGCAGGTTGGACCAGGTCTCGCGCGGGCCAAGTTCGACCTTGGTCGGTACCAGGGTGTCGAGCCGGAAACTGCCGTCGGCCTTGGCGATGTCGGACAGCGACACGTCCTGCATGACCATCGTGTCCAGCCGGTGGGCCAGCGCGCGCTGGTACTCCATCGTGTCCGACGAGTTCACCCAGGCGCCGCCATCGACGAGGCTGCGCACCAGCGGCGAGTCGCGCAACACCTGGCCGCGCGCGAACAGCAGCTTGCCGTTGGCGTCGAACAGGTCGTAGGGCAGGGTCATGCCCAGCCGCAGCGTGCGGGTCGGTAGGGGGATGAGGTCGGAGGCCATGGATTGAGGCATTCTCAACGGCCTTCGGCTTGCGCAAGGCAATCTTGAGCGTTGGCGAAGGGGTGGCTGCGTAGAATTCCCGGCCATCCGAGGAGCGCTGCGACGGGTTTCTTGCCTGCCAGGCTCGGATTTGTTGAAACGGCGCTCATCGATCCTCTGCCTGAGCCTCATCGATGACCACCCCGCCTGCACTGAAACTCTCCGGCCTCGAGCCCGTTGCCATCGACGCCGGCAGCCTGTTCGTCAACATCGGCGAGCGCACCAACGTCACCGGCTCCAAGGCCTTCGCCCGCATGATCCTGGCGGGCCAGTTCGAGCAGGCCCTGGCCGTGGCGCGCCAGCAGGTCGAGAACGGCGCCCAGGTCATCGACATCAACATGGACGAGGCCATGCTGGACAGCCAGGCGGCCATGGTGCGCTTCCTGAACCTGATCGCCGGCGAGCCCGAGATTGCGCGCGTGCCGATCATGATCGACTCGTCGAAGTGGAGCGTCATCGAGGCCGGCCTGAAGTGCATCCAGGGCAAGGGCATCGTCAACTCCATCAGCCTGAAGGAAGGCGAGGACGAGTTCCGCCGCCAGGCCAAGCTGGTGCGCCGCTACGGTGCCGCGGCCGTGGTGATGGCCTTCGACGAAAAGGGCCAGGCCGACACCTTCGCGCGCAAGACCGAGATCTGTGCACGGGCCTACCGCATCCTCGTCGACGAGGTTGGCTTCCCGGCCGAGGACATCATCTTCGACCCCAACATCTTCGCCATCGCCACCGGCATCGAGGAGCACGACAACTACGCCGTGGACTTCATCGAGGCCACGCGCTGGATCAAGCAGAACCTGCCCGGCGCCAAGGTGTCGGGCGGCGTGTCCAACGTGTCTTTCAGCTTCCGTGGCAACGAGCCGGTGCGCGAGGCCATCCACACCGTCTTCCTGTACCACGCCATCCAGGCGGGCATGGACATGGGCATCGTCAATGCCGGCATGGTGGGTGTCTACGACGACCTCGACGCCGAGTTGCGCGAGCGCGTCGAAGACGTTGTGCTGAATCGCCGCGCGGACGCGGGCGAGCGCCTCATCGAGATCGCCGACCGCGCCAAGAGTGCCGGTAAGGACGACTCCGCCCGCCTGGCCTGGCGCGCCGGCGATGTGAACCAGCGGCTGTCGCACGCGCTGGTGCATGGCATCACCGACTTCATCACCGAAGACACCGAGGAAGCCTGGCAAGCCATCCTGGCCAAGGGCGGCCGGCCGCTGCACGTCATCGAAGGCCCGCTGATGGCCGGTATGAATGTCGTCGGCGACCTGTTCGGCGCGGGCAAGATGTTCCTGCCGCAGGTGGTGAAGAGCGCCCGGGTGATGAAACAGGCCGTGGCCCACCTGCTGCCCTACATCGAGGAAGAAAAGCGCCTGCTCATCGAGGGCGGCGGCGACGCCAAGCCCAAGGGCAAGATCGTCATCGCGACCGTCAAGGGCGACGTGCACGACATCGGCAAGAACATCGTCACGGTGGTCCTGCAGTGCAACAACTATGAAGTCGTCAACATGGGCGTCATGGTGCCGGCGCGCGACATCCTGCAGAAGGCCAAGGAGGAGGGCGCGGACATCATCGGCCTGTCCGGCCTCATCACGCCCAGCCTCGAGGAAATGCAGCATGTCGCGGCTGAGATGCAGCGCGATGACTACTTCGCTTCGCGCCACATGCCGCTGCTGATCGGCGGCGCCACGACCAGCCGCGTGCACACGGCCGTCAAGATCTCGCCGCATTACGACGGCCCGGTGGTCTACGTGCCCGATGCGTCGCGCGCCGTGGGCGTGTGCACCGAACTGCTCAGCGATGACCGCGCCGCGGCCTACATCGCCGAGTTGAAGGCCGACATCGAGAAGACGCGTCAACTGCACGCCAACAAGAAGCAGACGCCGCTGGTCACTCTGGCGCAGGCGCGCGCCAACAAGGCCGTGCTGGACCTGAGCCGCGTCGCGCCCGCCCCGAAGTTCACTGGCCGGCGCGTGCTGAAGAACCTCGATCTTGCCGATCTGGCCCGCTACATCGACTGGGGGCCTTATTTCCAGACCTGGGACCTCGCTGGCCCCTATCCGGCCATCCTGGATGACGCGGTGGTGGGCACGGAAGCGCGCAAGGTGTTCGCCGACGCCCAGGCCATGCTGAAGAAGATCATCGACGGCCGCTGGCTGCAGGCGCACGCGGTCTTCGGCCTGTATCCGGCGGCGCGCGTCAACGACGACGACATCGAGATCCGCAGCGAGCCGCCCATGACCTGGCACGGCCTGCGCATGCAGTCCGAGCGGCCGGTCGTCGAAGGGGTGAAGCGCCCCAACCGCTGCCTGTCCGATTTCGTTGCGGAAGACGGCGACCACGTCGGCATGTTCGCCGTCACGGCGGGCCTGGGCGTCGACAAGAAGGAGGCCGACTTCCTTGCCACCCATGACGACTATTCGGCCATCATGCTCAAGGCGCTGGCCGACCGGCTGGCCGAGGCAGCCGCAGAGTGGCTGCACGAGCGCGTGCGGCGTGAGTTCTGGGGCTATGCGCCGGCCGAGTTGCTGAGCAATGCGGAGCTCGTGGCCGAGAAGTACGAAGGCATCCGCCCCGCGCCTGGCTACCCGGCCTGCCCCGACCATCTCTCCAAGCGCGACCTGTTTCGCGTGCTCGCACCCGAAGAGATCGGCATGGGCCTGACCGACAGCATGGCAATGACACCGGCGGCCAGCGTCAGTGGCTTCTACCTGGCCCACCCGGACGCGGCGTACTTCAATGTCGGCCGCATCGGCGACGACCAGCTCGCCGACTGGGCCGCACGTTGCGGCCTGGGTGAGGCCGAGGCGCGGCGCGCGCTGGCGCCACTGTTGGGCTAGGTCGACACCCGGACCTTGAAGCGGTTTCGTCCTACAGGGCGGGCCGCCGGGGCGCGGCATCCTGCGGGTCATACCAACCACATCGGAGGCCCCATGTCGACCCCCATGAATTCCGTCAAGTCCACGCAGATCGTCGCCGGCGTCGCCGTCGTGCTGGCGCTGCTCGGTGGCGCCTATGCCGTGGGTCGGTCGCAGACGGTCACCAGTGAGCCGATTGCCGCGACGACACAGCAGCAGACCACCGCCGCGCCACAGCGCCTGGCCAGTGCCGACCCGGTACGCCAGGCCCAGGCCCAGCCCCAGCCCCAGCCAGCCCCTGCGGTTGAAACCCAGGCCCCGCCGGCGCTGTGCGACAGCTGCGGCCGCGTGACCGACGTGCATACCGAGGCGCGCCGTGGCAAGGGCAGCGGCGTCGGTGCCGTGGGCGGCGCCGTCGTCGGCGGCCTGCTGGGCAATATGGTGGGCGGCGGCAACGGCAAGAAGCTCGCCACCGTGGCAGGTGCCGTGGGTGGCGGTTATGCCGGCAACGAAATCGAGAAGAACCAGAAGAGCTACAACGTCTGGATCGTGCAGGTGCGCGAGCGCGATGGCCGCCTGCGCCGTTTCGAGCGCAGCACCGACCCGGGCCTGCGCGTCGGCGATGAGGTCAGGCTGACTGAGAACGGCTTCGTGCGCGCCTGACGCGACGCGACGCCTGGGCAGGGCGGGTTCCAAGGAGTGATGCGATGAAGTTGCTGATTGCCACCGCGGCCCTTGCGGCCACCCTGTCCACCGCCGTGCGTGCCGAAGACAACCCGGCACCGGTGCTGTCCATCCCGACACAGGCCCAGCGCAACGCGCTCTGTGACGGCTGCTTGTGGGTGCAGGAAATCCACAGCGAGACCCGCAAGGGCAAGGGCAGCGGCCTGGGTGTCGTCGGTGGTGCCGTCATTGGCGGCCTGCTGGGCAACCAGGTGGGCGGCGGAGCCGGCAAGAAGCTCGCGACCGTCGGTGGGGCTGCGGCCGGCGGCTATGCCGGCAACGAGGTCGAGAAGAACGCCAAGAAGTCCACCGTCTGGGTTGCGCAGGTCGTCGACCGCCACGGCCGGATGCGCAGCGTCGAACTCGGCGCCGATCCCATGCTGAGGGCCGGCGACATCGTGCGCGAACGGGACGGCCAGCTCGTCAGGGCCTGACGAGGCCTGTTACGACGCGTGCAACCGGTATTGGTTGCGCCCCGCGCCCTTGGCGAGATACAGCGCCTGGTCGGCCCGGCCGAGCAGTTCCTCGCCGCCGAGTTCATCGCGTGGGTGAACTGCGATACCGATGCTTGTCGCGATCGACAGTTCGCCGACCGATGTCGCAAACGGCCGGTTGATGGCCGTGATGATCTTGCCGGCCACGATCTCGGCTTCGCTGGCTGCGTGCAGGCCTTCCAGCACGACGATGAATTCATCGCCCGCCAGTCGGCCGACAAAGTCGGTGCCTCTGACCAGTTGCTGCAGCCGCCGCGCAAACTCGCACAGCACCTCGTCGCCGACACCGTGGCCATAGCTGTCGTTGATGAGCTTGAACCGGTCGATGTCGAGAAACAGCAGCGCCGACAAGCTCTGCGCCCGGTGGGCCCGCTTGATCACTGCGGCCAGCTGCTCGTTGAAGCTGTAGCGGTTGGGCAGCCCGGTGAGGGCGTCGGTGCGGGCCAGCTCGGCAAGCTGGCGCTCGAGCTGCCGGCGTTCGGTCACGTCCGTGCTGAGCGCATACAGACCGCGAATTGATCCATCCTCGGCGACGTCGGGCAGGTAGAGGTTGTGCAGCGAGCGGGCCGCCCCGGCCGCCACGGATTCGACATGGAACTCGACACGCTCGCCGCCAAGCGCCCGCGCCAGGTGCTCGCGGCGCTGTTCGTACAGCGCCGCCGGCACGGCCTCCGCCACGGTCTTGCCGACGGTGGTGCGGTGATCCAAGCCCGTCCACTTGCTGAAGGTCTCGTTCAGGAACAGCAGGCGCTGGTCCTTGTCGATATAGGAAATCATCACCGGCAGGTTGTCGGCGATGTCACGCAACCGTTTCTCGCTTTCGGCCAGCTTGGCCTCGGCCTGGCGCCGCTCCGTGATGTCGAAGGAGACAGAGTAAAAGCCCTGGACCTGGCCGGCCGCATCGATGTCGGGCACATAGCGCTGCGCGAAGTACAGGGTGCCATCGCCATGGGTCACGAAGGACTCGAACTGGCGGGCCTGCCCCTGCATCACGGCGTCGATATGGGGCTTGGCGATCTCCCACACCGCGTCTCCGCGGATCTCGCGGAAGGTCTGGCCCAGCAGCTCGGAGATGGGGCGGCGCAGCACGCGCTCGGCGGCCAGGTTGCCAAAGTCAGCGCGCAGGTCCTGGTCGAAGTGCGAGACCACGACGGGGATGTTGTCCGTGATGGCCTTCAGCCGAAGTTCCGAAGCCTGGACGGCCAGCTCGGCAGCCTTGCGCTCCGTGATGTCCATCGACACCGAATAGAAGCCCACCACCGTGTAGAGCGCGTCGCGCCTCGGTACGTAGCGTTGGTGGAAATGCCGCTGCGCCCCATGCAGTGACTGCGTGCTGTCGAACTCGACGGACTGCCCCCGCAGCACCGCGTCAATGAAGGGTCGCACCTGCCGCTCGCCGTCCTCGCCGCGCACGTCGCTGACATGCTTGCCGAGGAGCGCTTCGGCCGGCACGCCGTAGACCCGCCCGGCCGTTGCATTGGCGAACACGATGCGAGCGTCGGCATCGAACTCGGTGATGAGCACGGGGACGTTGTCCGCAAGGGCGCGCATGCGTTGTTCGGCCTCACGCAGCTCGCCCGTGCGGCGTTGCAGCGCGATGGTCATGGCGTCAAAGCGGCGCTTGAGGGTGCCGAGTTCGTCCTGGGCCGTGCTGCCGAACAACGGCACCTGCTCGCCGCGCTCGAGGGCCTCGGTGGCCTGCGTGAGCATGGCCAGCGGCCGCAGCACGCGGCGCACACCAACGCTGGCCAGCACGACCAGCAGCACGCTGAAGGCGACCACCGCCGCCATCGTGACCTGCTCGTGCACGTCCTCCGCGAGCCTGCGCGCGTCGCCGGCGTTGCGTGACCAGCGGAAGGCCGCGTCTGCCATGGCTTGGGTGTCGCCGAGCAGCAGCTCGAACGCCTGGTCGTGGCGGCGGCGCTGGAAGTCGCTCGCCGGCGCAGCTGCCGTCTTCAGGGCGCGCTCAAAGAGAGTGGGTAGCCGGCCGGCCGCGTCCTTCAGCAACTCGACTTCGGCACGCGCTGATCCCTGTAGATCGGCGTCTGCCAGGTCACGCACGATGTTGGCGTGCCAGCTTTTCCATTCCGAGACCGAGAGCTCGTCGCGCTCCCGCTGGAACACATGGGTCACGCCGACCAGACCCGCCACGTCGCGCGCCACCTGCTGCGCCCGTTGCTGCTGGGCTTCCGCGCGACCTTCCAGCCGGGTGGCGGTCCACATCGCGACGATGGCCGACGTGCCCACCAGCGCGGCGACGGCCCCGGCGGCGATAAAAAGGGAGCGGATCTTCATGGTGGTGCAGGTCAGCGAGGCAGGCCGACGGCGTTGGGCAGCACGGCGCGCAGCGGCGCGGCGTCGACCAGCGTGCGGTAATCGGCAGGCTTTCTGCCGGCGGCATAGCCCTCCCGCACCGCCCAGTTCGCCTGCGACTGCAGCGTGCGCAGCAAGGCCTCGTCCAGGGACAGCTCGGCGTGGGTGCGCTGCATCGACCAGCGCGCAAAGCCGGGCTCGACGCCCAGCCGGTTCACGAAGATGGCCTCGGCCCGGCGTGGCTGGGCGTGGATGAATTCGTTGGCGCGGTGGATGGCTTTCAGGAAGCGCTCCAGGTCGGGCCGCCGCGCCTTCAGGACGCTCGTCTGGACCACGAGGTTGAAGGTCTGCTTGTAGTCCCCGGATTCGCTCAGCACGACACCGTCCACGCGCGGGCTGTGCGCCGCCGCATAGGCAAAGGGCTGGAAGACGGCCACCGCATCCACCTGGCCGGCGGCCATGGCGTCCAGCGCGCCCTCGGGCTGGATGGCGACCTGCAGGACGTTCTTGGGGTCGACGTCGTTGTTGAGCAGGAAGGTGTCCAGGAAGTATTGGGCCGAGGTGCCTTTGACGACGCCGACGCGCTTGCCGACGAGGTCGCGGGCGGCCTTGATGCCTGCGCTGCGGCGGGTGACCAGTTCGACGTCGCTGGATGTGCTGGAGAAGGTCGCGATGACGGAGAAATCGGTGCGCTCGAAGGATTCGAAGGCGATGGCGGTGTCGGCAGCCGTGCCCAGGTCGGCCTGGCCTTCGGCCATCAGCTTCAGGCAGCGGCGGCCGCTGGGCGCCTCGATGGCCTTGACCGTCAGGCCTTCGGCCTCGAACAGCCCCTCGGACAGGGCCACCAGCACCGGCAGCGAATGCGGCGACCGGGACACCGCCACGGTCAGCGGCGCCGCGGCCACGCTGCCTGCCAGCCCTGCAACCAGCAATGCCAGCAGGCGTCGTGTGTTCAAGGCGAACCTCATCGTGTGAGCGTGACCGAGCCCGGAGCGAGTGACTGCAGCGGGCGGGCATCGATCAGCTGCTGCATGGAGGGGACCGGTTCCGTCGCCTTGCCGTCCTGGCCCAGTTGCCAGCGGATCTGGCTCAGCATCGTCGCCGGCAGCGAGGTATGCAGGGCGAGCCGGTAGTCCTGTTCGGCCATCAGGCGCTGCGCCACGGCGGCGCTGACCTTCAGGTTGGCCGCCAGGATGGCCTGGGCCTCGTTGGGCGATTCGGCAATGAAGCGCTGGGCCCGCAGCAGGGCGCGCAGGACCTTCTCGAAACGCGGCCGGTCCCGTTCGACGGCACGGGCCTGGGCGACGATGCAGAAGTGCTGGGTGTAGACATGGGCCGAAGGCAGGCGGACCGCATCGGCGCCAAGCCGCTCCTCGATGCGGGCTGCCTCCGGCTCCCACACGACCGCTGCGGCGGCCTTGCCTTGCTGCACGAGGTCGCCCAACGCGCCGGGCTCGGCGAAACCCAGCTTGACGCGGTCGGGGTCGATGCCCTGGTAGGTGAGCCACCGGTCCAGGAAGTATTCGGCCGAGGTGCCGGCCACGGTGGCGATGCGCTTGCCGGCCATGTCCCGGCTCTCACGCACGCCGGCGCGCCGGCTGGCGATGAGCTTGATCTGCGCAGTCGACTCGCCGATGGACGCCAGGACGGTGACGGCCGGTGTCTGCGCAGCCGTCATCGCGACCGCAAATTCGGCGCTGGCGGCCAATTCGGCGGCTCCAGAGCGCAGCGCGGCCAGGCAGGCCTTGCCGCTGTTGCAGGGAATGCGCACGACGTCCAGTCCCTCGGCCTGGAACAGGCGCTGCTCGACGGCCACCAGCAGCGGCAGGGCGACCGGGCCGCTGGGCACGGCAATGCTGATCGTCGCGGCCTGCGACGGCACCGTGATCGCCGCCAGCAGCAGCGCGGTGGCCAGCCCGAGCGCCAGCCTGAGACGGCGGCGCACGGTCAGCCCGCCTGGCCGGGCAGGCCCCGGCGGAGCTGGATGGCCTCGGCGACATGGGCGCTGCCAATCGCCACCGCCCCCGCCAGATCGGCCACCGTGCGGGCCACGCGCAGCACGCGGTGGAAGCCGCGCGCCGACCAGCCCAGGCGCTCGGCCGATCGCTCCAGCAAAGCCTTGGCCGCGGGCTCCAGCACCGCATGCTCGGCAAGGTCCTGGGCCTGCAGCTGGGCGTTGGCCACGCCCTGGCGCGCCACGGCCCGCTCGCGCGCGGCGGCGACCCGTTCCGCGACGACGGCACTGGGCTCGCCCGGGGCGAGATCCTGCAGGTCGCGTGGCGGCACAGCAGCCACTTCGATGAGCAGATCGAGGCGGTCGAGGAAGGGGCCGCTAAGCCGGCCCTGGTAGTGTGGTGAGCCACAAATAGCGGCCGGTGACCTGCGAAGTGAATCAACCACTTGGCGACTTTCTTTGATCGGCTCGTTTATGGATGCGTTCAAGGTTAACAAGTCTTGCCCGTAAGCCGATCAAAGTTGGTGTGAGCCCTACTGGATCTTGTTGGAGGGCGCGCAAAGAGACCGGGGAACTGTATGGTGCGCGCCAAAGGCTCCTGCCATACAATTTGCCCACTCGCTGCAGGAAACGTTGGCTTTGCCTCCACCCGCAGACAGACGCTAGTTCGAGAAGCCCATCCTTACCCGGTGGGCTTTTTTCTTTTCGCGGACGACTCGGGTCGCGCGGGACTGCGTCGTAGCACCCGGCCTCTCACGACCCCAGGGTCACGCCGCGCTGGACCAGATGACGAGCCTGCGCCATCGCACTGGCGCTGCGGCCACCCGTACCAAGGAATGCAGGCGGCCTTCGCTCCAGTCGAAAAGCAGCCAACCAGGCGAGAGAAGTCGCGTGAGTAGCAGTGCTACAGCCCTCGTCAGTGAGGCGGCCGCTCCTTGGCTGCCTGAGGTCGGACAGATGAGGGAGTCGTCCTAACCTTGTGGAAAGTTGGCTTCTGTCCGCAATCACCCGCACACGCAGGTCTGTATGCAGATGTATCCTGCCAGGCATTCGGAGAGCTGACCGCGTCAGGCGACGCGCATTCAATGCAGCCGCCGGGGAGGTTTAAGCCGTGTCCTATGCATCGGCACCATTGCCGTTCAGGACTCGCTGCGTCGCGGGTCGTGACGATAGATTGGTGGTCTCCGACACCGGCGACTACGTGTTCTTGTCCGGGCGAGAACTGGCAACGCTCGAAACGGCGCCAGACGCCCTGAATTTGGAATTGCGCGCGAGTTTGCGTTCCAAGTTCATCCTTGTCGATCAAGGCGCCCAGCCGGGCATGGAGCGCCTTCGGCGATCTCGCATCGCCGCTCGAAAAGAGGTGACGACACAGGGGCCAGCGCTTCACATCATTGTTCCCACGCTGCAGTGCGCGCATTCCTGCAAGTACTGCCAGGTGTCGCGCTCGCTTGATGCGACCAGCTTCACTATGAGCCATGAAGCGCTTGATGCCGCTTGCGACACCGTTCTGCAGAGCTCAGCGAGGCTGTTGACGGTGGAGTTTCAGGGCGGCGATCCGCTCCTTCGCTTCGACCTGATCGAACGCGCCGTGGAAAGGGTCTTGGCCTCGCCAGAGCTCAACGGCCGCCGAGTCCGCTTCGTCGTTGCATCGACCTTGCACCAACTGACCGACGGAATGTGCGATTTCATGGCGCGCCACGACATGGTGCTGTCCACCAGCATCGACGGGCCAGCTGAGCTGCACAACCGGAACCGGCCAATACCCACGCGAGATTCCTACGAACGAACTCTCGCGGGCATCGGACTGGCAAGAAGTCGACTCGGCCACGACAAGGTGTCCGCGCTGATGACAACAACCCGCGAGTCCCTGGCGCAGCCAGAAGTCATCGTCGACGAGTACGTGAAGCTCGGCTTCTCGGAGATCTTCCTTCGCCCGCTGAGTGCTTACGGCTTTGCGAAGCGGAACCAACGGCATCTTGGCTACAGCCTCGAAGACTTTCAGCGGTTCTATGCCCGTGCGTTCGAACGTGTGCTGGACTGGAATTCCCGCGGCGTCGCGCTGCGAGAGGTTTACGCGTCCATCATCCTTAACAAGCTTCTTTCGCCGTTTGATGCCGGCTACGTCGACTTGCAGAGTCCATGCGCATCGGGTCGTGGCGTGCTGGTCTACAACTACGACGGCTTTGTCTACCCAAGTGATGAAGCGAGGATGGTGCTCGAGTCCGGCGACGCCAGCTGGCGCATGGGCCGCATCGGTGACCCCTTGAGTTCCCTCTTGAATTCCGACGCGGCCCGACTAATCGCCAGCGCCGGTGATTCGCACAGCGCTGAGGGCTGTCGGGATTGCGCCTATCAACCGTTCTGCGCCCCGAACCCCATCGACTCCCAGGCGCAGTACGGAAAACCAGACGCCTCGCCGCTGCTGACTGAACACTGTCAGCGCCACATGTGGCTGTTCGACAATTTCATCGCGCGCGTCGAAGACGCTGAGCCCCAGCAGCTCGACATGTTCCATCGCTGGGCCGGCGCAGCAGGAGCAGCTGCATGAGAACCGTTCGGTGCGAGCTTCAACCTGGAGTGGCGCCTGGCGTGCACAGGGTGGTCAGCGCCGATGAGTTGGCTGGGGTGTGGACGCCCGAGCTACGGTTTCTTGTTGTTGCGAACACCCCGGAAGAAAAAGCCCAGGCCGAACGGCTCGTGGGCAGCGAGGTGAAGAACGTGGCTTGGGCCGCCAGCGCGGATCTCATGGCCGGCGACGTGGTGACCATCGACACGGCTCGAAGCAAGGTGGTGGTCCTCTATCGAGAGTCCGACCGGCACCACTCGCTTTTCGCCACTAACCGATGCAACAGCCTCTGCCTGATGTGTTCGCAACCGCCGACGCCACAGGCGGATCCATGGTTGATTGAAGAGGCCATGGTCACGCTGTGTCACATGCGTACCTCCCCCGCTCACCTGGGCATCACAGGTGGCGAGCCCACGCTGCTGGGAGGAGACCTTGTCCGACTGCTCCGGACGGTGCGTGCGCTTCACCCAGCCACTTGCATTGAAGTGCTGACGAACGGTCGCCGTCTTGCGGATCCGGCGCTCGCTTCCATGCTGTTTGAGCCGCCCGTGGAAAACGTCAGCTGGCTGGTCCCGCTTTATGGCCATGCCAGCTATCTGCACGACTTCGTCGTACAGGCGCCCGGCGCGTTCGATCAAACCATCGGTGGACTGCTTGCGTTGCAAGAGCACGGGCAGCCTATCCAACTGCGGATCGTCTTGATCGAGCCAGTTCTGCAGCACCTGAAGGATCTGGCCGACTTCATAGCAAGGAACTTGCCCTTCGTGCGCGAGGTGGCCTTGATGGCCAGTGAGCCCATCGGCTTTGCCCTGGCGAACCGTGAGCTATGCGAAGTGGACTTGCTGGACTGGACCGAAGTGCTGACCGGCGCAGTCGCCATCTTCAGGCGGTACGGGCTGCCAGTACTGTTCATGAACACGCCGCTGTGCGCTCTGCCGACGGGCCTGCGCGGCTTTGCCCATCAAAGCATCTCCGACTGGAAGAACGTCTTTGCAGCTGAGTGTGAAAACTGCGCTGCGAAGCAACAGTGCTCCGGCCTGTTCGCGTGGCATGAGCGCGGCTGGAAGCCGACTCGAATTCAACCGATCCAGGAGCTCGTCTGATGAGCAAGTTCATTCGCAACCTGGCGCTGTTCGTGGCCGGCCTGCCGCTGATCACACCGCGTGCGTCCGACGGCGCTGTAGCCGGGCCCGGCGCCGCCCCAGCACCGGAGCCGAGCATCGTTCCCTTGCGCCCGCTGAACTTCGATCGAGAAAACCTCTTCGCGGGACATCGATCCCACTCGAGCCACAGCTCGCATTCCAGCCATTCGTCGCACTATTCAGGATCCAGCAGCTCTTATGCGGCACCACCAGCGCCGGCCGCTTCAAAGCCGGCCCTCAACCTTGCAGCCGACCCGGCACCGTCGCCTGTGCCTGCTAGGGTTTCCGTGCCATCCCCGCCGGCGCCGATTCGTCTACTTGACGAGCCCAGTCAACCTAGCCACGTGCTGGCGCCATCAGTGGCGTTCCCTGCGCGGCAGGCTGGATCCAATCTCGGCGGTGCATCTGTATACAACGGCACGGCGGCGGCCCAGCCCGCACCTACTTTGAGCTTGGGCGAGAAACGCAAGCTGCAGGTGATGCGAGTGCAAATTGCGCTCACCCGGCTCGGGCTTTACAGCAGTCAGGTTGACGGTGTCCTCAACGCGGAGACGCAGGAGGCGCTCAAGCACTTTCAGCAATTGAAGGGGCTCCCTCGATCCGGGACGATGACGACGCCCACGCTGAACGCGCTGGGAGTGCCTGCCGCGAGTTAGCGGATCGCCACTTGGCTGTCGGTGCCGCGCAAGCTCCGCCGCCGAAACGCGGCAGCAGCGATGCACCCTTCGCCGCACGCGCATTAGCGACGCACCGCGCTGAGCACCTGGGCGCCGGCCACCAGTGCCCAACGGCCTCGGTGGTCTTTCCCTAGTACGCCTTTGCGTCGGCCTGCATGTTGAGCACGCGATCCACCTTGTGCACCGCCTTCCTATAGTCGGCGAACGCCGCCGCTAGACGCTGCCCGAATCCTGGTCCAGTGGCGATGCTCATGACCAGGTTTCTATCGCAATCGCGGGCGCAGATTAGGCCGGGGGCCCGCTCAAAAGACAGCTGGCCCACGCCAGCCACCGGTCCGAAACTCCGGTTGAATTCGAACAAGGCCATTGTCTTCTCCCATTCAGGTATTGAACTTGGCCACGGTGGCCGCACGGCAGAACCAGGGGCAGCAGGCTGCCATCGTCAGATGAAGCGGACGTGGCGCCCTTCGAAGCATTCGAAGATGTCGCGCCAAGAGTCGACGTCAACTTCATCGACCTCGACAGCGTGCAAGAACTGAACCTTCCTGAACTCATCGCGCATGGCCTCGGGCCATTGTTCGTTGTGGGTTCTGTCGGTGGTGCGGCGCTCGGCGAGGTGCATGGCGTTCTCTTGGTGGCTTTCTGGATTTGGTGGCGGCTGGTTCATGGCGTCACTAGTGTCTGAACAGTGGCCCGCGGCGGCTATCGCCCTCAAGGGGGAGGCCCAGGGGCCGCATCCCCCAAAAGGGGGAGCCCTCCCGCCCAGATCCCCATTCGGGGCGATAGCCGGAACGCCGCGAGGTCGAGAAACTGACGGTCATCGAAAGCAGTCACCCAGGAGCCCGCCATGCAAACCGTCGCCGCCCACCGCGCCAACCAGTTCCCTGGCCTGTTTTCTCGCTCCTCGGAAGCGATTCAGCCGATTCAGCGCAACGTTCAGCGCACCTATGCCAACGAAGTCCGCGACAGCATCATGCGTCGCACCCGCCAGATGAGCGGTACGCAGTCTCACAACAGGCGCGTCCAGTTCCTGGCCGGCGTTGAGGTGCGCGAGATCAGCATGGCGGACTGGGCGAAGGCCAATGCAGAGTTCAAGCCCGTCTGGATTGGCTGAACGGCCAGCGTTCGCTTTGCCGCGGACGGCTCGCATAGGATGGCAAGCGCCCGCGCTGAGCGCATCGGAGAGTCCATGGACGATGGCAACTCGAGACCTAACCTTCGAAAGCGCGCGTGAAGCCTTCCGCTATGACCCCGACAGTGGAATGCTGTACCGCCGCCATGGGGAGCGTGAGAGGGTGGGCACGGCCAGATCGCACGGCTACCTTCTCGTTAGCTTTGGCAACAAGACCTATAAGGTTCAACGCGTTGCGTGGCTGCTGATGTACGGGGATTGGCCCGGTGGGACCATCAAGTACGTCAATGGCATCAAGACCGACAACCGCCGCGTCAACTTGCGATGCCGCACCCACGAACAGGCCGAGCTCACCCTTGCCGAGGCGGCGTCCGCTCAGCTAGTTGGTGTGCTGTCCGAGGGAGATCGTTGGGTGGCCGTAGTTCCCTACGACGAAACACTGCTGCGCATAGGCCCCTTCGATACTCATGCTGCGGCCCACGACGCATATGCAACTGCTGTGTCAACGGCACTTCGTTGGGAAAGGCGGCGGCCGGCCTAAAGCTTTCACGTTTGGCTAGAACGACACCGCTGACGGCTCAACTTTCAGCGCGCCCAAGACGCGGCGCACGGTGGCCAGGTCATAGGCATCGGCGACGTGGACCAGCAGCCAACGATAGGTCTGCGGCCCTGTAAGCGGGCGCATGGTGTAGACCCACACTGGGCACCTACTTGTCTCGGGGGTGTTCTGCGAGCTAACCAGTTCCCGTGCGCCGTACGATCAACGCAAGGGAGACCAAAGTATGAGGGTAAGTGGACTTGCCGCGGGCGTCGTTTTCGCCGGTCTGGTTGGGCCGGCTTTCGCAGTCAACAAGTGCACGGCAAAGGACGGCTCAATTAGCTTTCAAGACGCTCCCTGCTCGACGGCCGCGCAGTCACAGGAATCGGTCCGTGTCCGAGAGCAAGGCACCATCAGCTCTGCGGGCTCCTACGGTTTAGGTCCGCTTGACCTGACGGGCTCAAGCGACCAGCGCCTCGTTCGGATTGCGGCCGCTGTGGAAAACCTTGCAGACTGGTCCAGCGATTGCAAAATTAAGCTGCAGGTCTACGGCCGCGCCCCGAACTCGTCAATGGCTTGCGGCCGATTTCTAGCTCACTATCAAGCTTGGTGGTCACCATCAGTTGCGGCCATGTCGGAACTCATGAAGAACGACTCGTGGGCGGGTGCGAACATCCGAACCATTGAGAAAGTGACATCGTTCATGCGGAAAATTCGAGAGAACAGCGAGTTCATCGCATTGCGGTCACAAGCCGACTAAGTTGCGGCCAAAGACGCTTTACGAGCACGGCGAAGGACAACGCCGAGCCTGAGTCCTGGTGAACGGTCGGGAGGGGCAAGCGAACCTTGATTTGGTGCAGAGCACATAGGGTCGCACAGGGGCTCGATCTGGTCGGCCAGTTCAAGCGATTCAACCAGCACGACCTCGTCGCTGAGGTCGTCCGCGACGTCGATGAATTTGGCCAGATCGCCGTAGATTTCAGCAGCGTCGCCGGCGCTGGTGAGATGCCTGGTCGCCGCCTGACGCAGGCTGGGCAGGTCCGGCGCATCGTCTTCGCTGGCTGTCACTGGTGCTCCCTCGTTTCCGACCGTCGTTTCGCGCTCCCTAAGTCTGCTACCGGGTTTCTTGACACTGACTTTCGGAAGCATGGCGACGCTGGGCCGCCATGTCAGCAGGGATCGACGCCCGAGCCAGATGGCCTCCTTAATTGAGTGATGGCGAGGCAGCAGGGTCTGGTTGACACTTGTGAGGTGACTCTGTGCTTACTGTCCGCACGTGGCCACTATTCGCCTGCCTTTTATTCGACAAGGAGTATGGGATTTGAAAGTTCTTACTGATGCAGATAGCGGCGCAGGCCGAAATATGCTGGCGAATGCTGCCCCACCCAAGGTTATTGACGTAGATGCCGCATCCCTCGCAACAAAAGTTCAGGCAATTCTCGGAGAACTAGAAGGTGCCTTGGGCTCTGCCAATGAGGCCATGCAGAAATTCAAGGTGTCAGAGGTTTCATTCAATTTGGCGATCACATCTTCCGGCGAGGTGTCGTTGATGTCGATTCTGAAAGCAAACACAAGCATTCAAGCTGGCATCCAGGTAAAAATCCAGCCCAAAGACCCTCCAAAGGAATAGAGCGTCCTGCGATACAGGTTCGTCAAAGACTCGGGAGCTTGCCTTGGCTAATGAAGATCTTCGGTCTGCTTACAAGCAACTTCTCGCGAGCGAGGGTATCCCCCTCGACGAATTTGATCCTGAATTCCTGTACAAGCTATTCAAGTTCGAAGATGAGATGAACCGGCGCCGAGCGCCCGATCGGCAGCCGCTTGATGACACGGTCCTGCAACAGCGTGCCATTGACGTCGCAACGTCCGGCGGCGTGTGGAACCATCGAATCCAAGCTTTGGTGCCTTCGGTAGCACTGGCAGCGGATGCAAGGATCAATCACCTGAATGAGGCCTACGGGTCCGCGTTCGAAGTCCCTGCAGAAGAGTTTCTATTGTTCGGAGAATTTCCGACGCTGCAGTTCAACGCGGCTGTCGAGCCGACGGAATTTGGCTACCTCGTATTGATAAATAGCGGTTTGGCTCAGTTGCTTATGGAAGTGGGCATGCTTCTTTCGGAGGCGAGACCGTTTGATTTGCCGGCCGACATCTTAGAACGCCGCGTTGACTATGCATCTGAGATGGCGATCGGCATGGTGCGCAAATATCGGGAGAAGAAAAACTTCCTCCTTGTGCGGGCGTCCGGCGGGCGGCAGGATGAAACGTCGTATGACCTGCGCTTCAATTCATTTGTATTGGAAGTGACGCTGGTCTTTGCGATCGCTCATGAGATCGCCCACATTGTTTTGGGTCACTGTGGAGGCGGGCGAAAGCATCATCTAATCGGCAGTGCAGAGTTTTTGCATGCAGACATACCCCTCGGATGGAAGGAGGAGTTGGCAGCGGATTCCCTCGCCGCGATGATTGTGGAAACGTGGTTCTTGAACAGGCTGAGCAACAATGACCGCGTCGAAGATGAACTCGTCGACTACTTTGTTTCTCATGGGTTCTTTGCGCCGTTGTTCTTCTTTAGCTGCGAACGCCTTGTCAACACTTGGCCCGATCCACAGGCGGATGCCGCTGGCAGTTCGACGCATCCGCCGCCGACTCTTAGGCAACGCCTGCTCGCTCAGCAGATGGCCGGCACTTCACATGCGCATCGTGCGGCGCTGTTGCAGACCCGGCCTTACCGCACCTTCCTGAAGCGAGTAGAGATGAAGGCCGCCGAGGCGTTTCTCGATGGGACCCACGAAGGTCGCGAAGGTATGGTGGAGGGCTCGTCGGATGAACTCCTGAGACTGCTCGAAACCCTGGCAGAAGAAGTCAGCGAGGAAGGCAGTCAGCGGCAGGACAACTGACAGCTGTCCCAGCACGCTACGCGGTGAGGCATCGCTGGCAACACGTCTGATCGTCCAGCAGGCCTTATGCCGCGCCGGCACCGGCACCGGCACCGGCACCGGCACCGCCGGCGTCAAGTCCGACACTAAACCTGGTTCCGGACCCCGCGCCGGCGCCGCTGCCGTCCCGGGTGTCCGCGTCACCGCCGCCGGCACCGAGTCGTTTGCTCGATGAGCCCAGCACATCTAGTTCAACGCTGACGGCATCGGCGGCTGGCCATGCCGGGCAGGCCGGATCGAGCCTCGACGGAGCTTCCCGCTACAGCGGCGCAGCCGTGGCCCAGCCCAGCCTAAGCCTAGATGAGAAGCGCAAGTTGCCGGTGATGCGGTGCAGATTGCGCTCACCAGGTTGGGGCTTTACAGCAAGCAGGTAACGGCATCCTGAACGCGGAGACCCAAGAGGCGCTCAAGCACTTCCAACAATTGAAGGGACTCCGGCGATCGGGAACTATGACGACGCCAACACTCAACGCGCTTAGTGTCCCAGTGGCCAACTAAGGCGCACTTGTCCAAGCGTTGAGTCAATATTAAGGCGACGGTATTTCGGCGGCTGGGTTGATATTTTTCATTTCTGCCCACTTTGCGTCAGCTCCGACGCTGTCGCCGCGAAGTGAAAGCATTTTCCCCCAGCGCGATAGCATGGACCAATCCCGCGGATTTAGGCGCATTGCTTGCTGAAACTGAATATCCGCGTCATCAAATCTTTGCAAGCCCACGTAGTCGTCTGCTAGATTGCCTCTAACCCAGATATTGAATGGAGCCAATTGAACCGCTCGCTCATGTTTTTTTGCTGCTTCGCCATATGCTTTGATTGAATTTAGCCAATTCCCCCAGTCATTGTATGGCTCATATGCTTGCGGGTTGGAGCGAATGGCTTCTGTCCACTTTGCCGCGGCGCCCTTTCTATTTTTCTGTAAGGCTAGAGAATATGCCCAGCGACTTAGCGTTCTCCAAGATTCGGGGTTGATAATTAATATTTGGCGAAATTCGTTCTCTGCGCGCTTGAAATCGTTATTCGCTAGATAGTCTTCCGCAAGGCTACTCCGCAGGCCGACATCCAGCGGAGCCAATTGGACGGCGCCAGCCCGTTTTTCTATTGCCAAGGCAATGGCGCCATTGTAGGAATGCCAGGATGCCAAATCATCATGGGGTTCCAATGCTTTGGAATTTGCTTGCGTGGCTTCAGCCCACTTCACTTCGGCACCTTTTCTATCTCCTCGCCTCGCGAGCAAGTATGCCCAGCGCGATAACGCCACCCAAGAGTTTTTGTTAAGTTCAACTGCTTTGCGAAACTCTGCTTCAGCGCGATCGAAATCAAGAAGTTCAATATAAATATTCCCCAATGACACTTTTAGTGATGCGTCTAGCGGGTTAACTTGCGCTGCGCGTAAATACTTGTCTGCGGCGGCGATGGCCTGTCCGTTTGAGAATAGCCAACTCGCCCAAGAGCTGTACGGCTCAGTCGATGTAGGGTCTATTCGAATAGCTTCTCGCCACTTTGCCTCCGCGCCCCTCTGGTCGCCTTGCACTGCTAGCATAAATGCCCAGCGAGAAATAGAAGATATATTTCTTGGATTGAGCTTGATCGTTTCGCGGAACTCTTTCTCAGCATTCTGGAAGTCGAACAAATCTGCGTAGTCGCTGGCGAGATTACCCCGCAATGATGTGTCATGTGGCACAAGTCGGACGGCACTGGCATGTTTTTCCTTTGCTGCCGTGTAATTGCCAATCGTGCTTAGCCAATTGCCCCAATCGTTGTAGGGATCGGTAGCGCGGGGGTTGGTTTTCATTGCGCCCTCCCACTTGGCTATTGCGGCCTGCTTGTTTCCTTGTATAGCCAACATAGTTCCCCAGCGCGACTTAATCCAAGAAGCGCGAGGGTCAATCTTTAATGCTTCGCGAAACTGGGTTTCTGCCTGCTCAAAATCTCTCAACTCGATAAGGTCGACCGCTAAGTTTCCCCTTAAGGATGCATCGGACGGTGCAAGATCGACAGCGCGCGCATGCGCTTTTGCGGCGTCAAAATATTTGCGAACCGAAAAGTACCAGTTTCCTTGTTCGGTGTAGGCATCCGGCGCTTTTGGATTAAGTCGAATAGATTCCGCCCATTTGGCTTCGGCACCTTTCATGTCACCCCGGATTGCCTGCATGCGCCCCCACCGCGCCAGGATCCACGTCCCGCGAGGATAAAGACTCATGGCCCGTGCATACTCAACCTCCGCCTTGTCAAATTCACGCAGCTCTACATAATCGGCCGCCAAATTTGCTCTTATGCCGACGTCCGCCGAAGCCAACGTCGCCGCGATAGCGTGGTGTTCCGCGGCGGCAACGTAATTGCCGAGCCACGCATGCCAATTCCCCCATTCGTTATTCGGCTCCGCTGCTTCGGGGTTGAGCCGCATAGCAGCCATCCACTTTTGCTCGGCGCCTGCTATGTCCCCACTCTTGGCGCGTGCCGTGCCCCAATATGCCAATAGCGATGCATCTAGGGGTTCCTCTAGGGCTGCAGCGGCATACTCTGCATCCGCTTCCTCATATCGGCCCACTTCCAACAGATCGCGAGCCAAGTTAAACCGAAATCCGGGATCGTTGGGTCGATTCTTGACGGCTTCACGGTGCTTCGCCGTGGCCCCGAGATAATCGCCGAGTCCTTGAAGCGCAATACCCCATTCATTGAAAATGGATTCCTGTTGATATTTGCTAAGCCTTATCGCCGAAGCGAAATTCCTTGCCGCCTCCTCATTTTTGCCTTGCAAGAAGAGAATTCTGCCGATAGCACTATATGTGGTGGGCTTTCCCGGATCTCGATCTATGGCTTCGAGAATTAGTTTGGTTGCTTTGTCATCCCTATTTGTATTGGCATAGATGTCGGCTAGTGTTAAAAGGGCAGCGATGCCCGACGTTCCTGATTCAGTAGCTTTCTTCGCCTCACGTTCGGCACCAAGCCAATCTCCACGATCGCGGGCATAGTTTGAAGCAATTAGATGCAAAGATAGGAGCGAGGGATCGGCTTTCATAGCCTTGTCCAGAAACTCCGCAGCGGCAACTCGATGGCCGCGCCACAGTTCTGTATTGGCGAGGCCAACATATGCGGAGGGAGATTTTTCCATCCATGAAAGAGCCTCGAGATACTTCTTTTCGCCAGCGGATACGTGGCCTCCGTCAAATAAAATGTCACCCCACGCTACAAGGCAGAGATTCTTTTGTCTTACTTCCGCTTCGTCGAGGCATGTCTGCAGTACAGTGTTGATTTCAGTGTTGTCCGCTTTCGAAGTCCATAGGGATCTGGCGTATTTTGAAGGGTCGATTCTCAAAAGAATTTCCTGCGAAATTCCAGAAATTAGATCCTGAAACTTGGAAAGTTCGCCGTCCAATAGCGCCCTTTTCTCGGTTCCGTTTTGATATGCTGTCAGAATGGCTGCATGCGCACCTGTTGGGGAGCCATCGTTAGATATGTGAATTGATATTTTCGTTGGTGAATTGTGAAATAACTCTCTTAGCCAGCTGATCAAAACTTTCGACGATAGTTTGGTGCCGGGGACTTCCAAGTCCGGAAGTTCTTTTTCATCTGCTGTTCGAAATGTTCGGCGCTGTTTTGTGTTCCCAATCTCTTCAGATTGTGAATTTATATAATTGATTTCTTGGATGATTCTTTGCGAAATCACTGCGTCGCTGTAGCCTGCCTCGGCAATCGCTTTTGGAATGGTTGACAGTTCGATCTTGACGACTGCTCTATTTATTTCTGGGATTGCTTGTGCGACTATTGCGACAGCTACTGCGGTCGCGCTCAGACTAATCTTGCCAAATAGAGTGGATATGAAGGCGGTCATCCGCTCTTTAAGCGTCGACCTTTGTTTTGCTGCAAGGTAAGTGCCGTTTTTACGCATGTTTTGAATGAGTAATAGCGGCTGAGGTTAAATAACACTTACCCGGCGAGGCGCGGTCCAAGCGCCGGTGTGGCCCCAGCCGCACGACTTGAGCCGGGACCGCAGCCGCAGGCGTGAGGTCCGCCGCTGACCAAGCGCAGCGCAGGAAGGCACCCTGGATGGCGGCGAAGCGTCCAGCGCAGAGCCAGCGCAACGGCACGTTGCACAGGCGCCCGACAGACGAGGTGGCTTCCTGCGCGTGCCGCCGACGTTCAGGCGGTGGTTCGTGCAGGCAGCGGCGGTCCTGAGCCCCTGGGCGCGACAGCGAACAGGGGCGACGACGGGAGACGATGGGCCTCCAAGCCCAGCGAGTGTGCGCGCGGCCCCTAGGCCGCCGTCTCAAGGACCGGCTCAAACCGTCACGGCGTGTTGCCGCCGACGTCAAATTGACCCGGGCCGCCGACCTTCGGTTGACCTTTCTAAACAACGTCGGTTGGCGAGCAACGGCGTCAAGCGACGTTGCAATCGCCGGGTCAGTCGGTGGTCGGCAGAATTCCGGCAAAGGGGTCAATCTGAGGCTGGCGCACACAAACAACGCTGCTGCGCGTGGCTGCCAGGTTCGTTCAGGTCGTCCGATGCCCTCCAGCAGCATCGACAACTGCGCGGCGCTGAGCGCCACGCTGCCGGTGTCGGCCTGCGGCCCGACGAAGCGGCCGCGCTCCAGGCGCTTGGTCAGCAGGCACATGCCGCCGCCGTTGCTCCACAGCAGCTTGACCAGGTCACCTCGGCGGCCGCGGAAGGCGAAGACGTGACCGGCATACGGGTCCTCGGCCAACACGGTCTGAACCTTGACGGCCAGGCTGTCGATGCCGCAGCGCATGTCTGTGACGCCGGCGGCCAGCCAGACCCGGGTGCCAACGCGCGGGCCGATCATGTGCTCTGGCGCAGCGCGCGCAACACGCTGCACAGGCTGGCCTCGTCGACCGGGCCGCGCAGGCGCAGCACAGCACAGCACAGCACCTGCAATGTCGAGCTCGATGATGCCGGTGCTGCGCGCGGCGCGTTGTGGCGTCACCGCCAACGCTGTCGATGCGGGCGATGGTGCCGGTGCTTGTGAACGGCCGACCTCCGCATCCAAGTCGGTTGCGCCGTCGATCCTCCGTCGGCCACGTACGGAAGTGGAGACTCGCCGTAGTGCTTCACAACACATTGTGGTCGGCCTGAGTCAAGAGCCAAGAACCTTCGCCAACTGAGGCGCGTGCCCCCTGCAATGGTCAAACTGCCCGTGTCTCTTGATAATTCCGACAAAGTCGGGGTTAGCTGAAAGAAGCCGCCCAAGATAACCATCCGCCTTTGGATAGTCCCCAGCGCGGCAGTTGACCAAGGCGGCGTTGTATAGCCCCCATGGTGAATCCTTCGAAATACTCAGAGCTTTGTCCAGCCACTGAATAGCTTCAGGAAGCCTGCCGACCTTGTACAGCGCGAAGCCAAGCAAGATCAGGGCATCGACATCGTTTGGGTTGGCCTTGAGGCGAGCTTGGTAAGCCTCGATAGCGTCGTTCGTTGGTACTTCCAGTCCCCCTGCGATCTTCGTCGTCCGAAGAGCGGCGTCCTTCGCGCCGACGGGGTCCTGGTTGACGTGAAGCAAAACCGTGTCCTTGAGCAGGACCAAGAGGCCGTAGTCCAACAGGTTCTTCATCTTGCTTCGAACGACGAAAGGATTTGAGTCGTTCGCAGCGTCCCTCACGAGGGTGTATTCGAACTGCCGAGTTGCCAGATCTTCCGCGTGCTTCGCGGCTTTCGAGGCTTCAGCGGAGCGAGCCTCAATCTCCGCCTTTAACTGCTTCTCTCGGTGCTCCGCTTGAGTTTTTTCCCCCGCTTCTTTTACAGCCACGCCGACCGCGACACCGGCGATGGACGTCGCGGCAGCAATCAGCGCCACCGCGAGCGCAGTGAAGCGCTGTTTGGATCCATCTTCCTGTTTTATCTGCAGCTCTTGCTGCTTGATCTGGAGATCCTGTTCTTTAATTTGGAGCTCTTGCTGCTTGATCAGCAGATCTCCCTCTTTTATCTCCAGCTCCCGCTTTTTGATCGCATGCTCTGCGCTCCACCGCAGTTCTTCAGCGTCGGGCATCTCGTCCATCTTGTCCCCCCACTCTCGCCATATCGCACGGCATTGCGCTTACGCACGCAGGATGCCTAGCTCTGACAAGAGGATCATCAGCAAAGTTAATGACTGGCTGCCCTGCAGATCATGTAGGTGTGTTGCAGTTGGGCGGGATCTCCTTGGCTCGCGTATATGGGGGAATGGGACACGACATCCGATGGCGGATGACGGCACGGTCACCACCATCACGGCCTCACATTGACGGCCGCTGCGAGGGCGCCCGAGTCGGGACGGCGCGCTATCGACTACGGCAGGCCGGAGACCTAGTAGGCTTCGTCGCTTGGCGAAGGGCCATGCGAGGAGCGACATGCGCCTTATCTGTATCCGTCATGGAGAGAGCACCGCCAATGCCGGAGCCATGACAAGTGACCCTCTTAGCATTGGGCTGACCGTCTTGGGGCGCAGCCAAGCTGCCGACGTTGCGCAAGGATGGCTTGATGCGCCGGCGCTCATCGTGACTTCGCCGGCCCAGCGGGCGCTTGATACCGCGGCGCCGACGATCAGCCGATTCAGCGGCGTGCCGGTGCAGGTATGGCCGGTCGAAGAGTTCGCATACCTTTCGCCTCGGCGCTGCGCCGGGACCACGGTGCATGACCGTCGTCAGTGGGTGGCTGCGTATTGGGATCGTGCGGACCCGCGGCACCACGATGCCGATGACGCAGAAACCTTTGAGATGTTCATCTCGCGGGTCACGGGCGCAATAGAGCGATGCCTGGCACAACCTGCCACCCCCGGAAGGCGGTGCGTGCTATTCGGGCACGGGCAATTCATCAATGCAATGCGCTGGCTTGCGGGGGCGCCGGCGAGCAATCTCGACATGCGGTCGTTCCGCACCTTTGATTTGGCGCACCCCGTGGCCAACTGCCAGATGGTGGAGGTCGACCTGCAGGTCTTCGCGCAAGGGCGCACCAACAAGTAGGCTGACGCCGCGGGGCCAGCATTGCAGCCCGTGGTCCCGGAGCAGACCAGCAAAGCGTGCGGCCAGGCCAAATCCCCCGTAGGGTTCGCCAAAGCGGGTAAGCAGTAGCTCGGTTGCTGTCGATCCGTATCCGGCGAATCGAGGCCTGACGCTGGCCAGATAGTCCGCCAGCCACCCGTGCAGCAGCCTGACCAAAGGCTGCAATTCGCCCGGACACATAGCCTGGCGACGAAGCTCCCCTTCCAACTCACGTCCTTGACGCAAAGTGGTGTGCACCACCTTGCGGAAGGAGATGCCCAGCCAGGCCGCCAAGCCGATGGCACATGCGTCCCGCGCCCAACTCGCCTGTTCTTCCCGTCCTGCGGCTTTGCCCTGGACCACCTGGGCGAGCCGCACGAGGACGCCCATGAGCTCGGCGCGGCTTAGCCGCCGAGCCGACGTCGGTACGGCATCGTCAATTGCTTCAGTCTCGGTGACGCCGAGGGTTCTCTTGAGCTGGACCTTCGAAGGCAAGCGACCCTCTCGCTTCAGTATTGAGGCAACGGCGGCGTGCACCTCCGCTGCGCTCGGCCCATAACGCAGCGCAGCCAGATGTTCTGACAGCACCGAGTCGACCCAGAAGGGTCGCGACAGCTCTGTGCTGGAGAACCGGTTGGCGGTGACACCGGCCTCCTGCATGAGATGCGCAAAGCGGCGAGGCCAGTCCTCCGTCAGATGCTTCATCAGCGCCAACAGGTCATGCCGAAGGTCGAGCGGGTACAGACAAAAGTCGCGGCGTCCGAGTGCGTGGCAACGACGCAGAGTCTGCTTGTGGTGCGAACCGATGGACGAGCGCAGGACCAGTTCCGACACCTTCGCTGAACACATGCCGTACAACAGTATGCGAATGCCAACCCACCATTGGGCGGAGCAAGCCAGCGAGACAGGGAAGGATCGAGGCGTAGCCTGTGCCGGCACTGGAGCCAGCCAAGAAGGCCGACGGGCAACCGCGCGTTCGCGTGGCGCCGCAATCAAACTGGCACCACAACCGTCGCAGTCGGTGAGTGCGGCTTGTCGGCTGGGAGCCAGGCCAAGCGGTGCGCCGCAGGCCGGGCAGTCCTGGACGAGTCGGCGGTGATGCTTGACGCACACCGTGTTGGTGGCCAAGCGCCATTGACGCCGCCAATAGGGCTCTGCGTCGGTCGCCAGACACGACGGGCACACCGCGTACAAGGCCGCCGTCGATTTTCTGGGAAGGCGATGCGCGTTCAGGATCCAGGGTCGACCATCGTCCTCAGGGTCGCCGGTCATAGCGGCGACGTCCTCGCACAAAGTCATCGACCATAGTGCGCTACGGGGATGCAGCGTTATCCGCCGAAGAAGATCCTCTCGCTGGCGACTGGTGTCCCCGTCGCCGACTTCACCGGCGGGCCGCCGACGAACAATGTCTTCGCCGCTCTCCGGTACCCCGTTGAGCTGCTTGACCACGGAGACGGCGCGATTGACCGCCCCCTAATCCCCGCGTTCAAGGTCGGCCATGCCTACTCCCGCGTGCAGGAGATAACTGGCAAGTTTGGCGGTAGCGGCCAGAGCGGCATTGCGCCATCAAGAACGTCGCCAGCTATCTTTCTCTTCACCGGTGGATCGGGCGCGCAATACGGCTACGCCGACGAGTTCGAGCAGAGCGGATGCTTGCTCTATGCTGGGGAGGGGCAAGTCGGTGACATGCAGCTCGCCCGCGGCAATCTTGCCGTCGTCAACCATGTGCAGGATGGCAGGGCGCTTCATGTTTTTGAGTCCCAAGGTAAAGGGCGGGACTACGTCTACCGCGGGGAGTACCTCTACACGTCCCACCTGGTTCGCAAAGGCCCCGACCGCGAGGGCGCCCAGCGAGACATCCTGGTGTTCCGGCTGATGC
Source organism: Pelomonas sp. Root1217 (assembly GCF_001425705.1). Lineage (GTDB taxonomy): Bacteria > Pseudomonadota > Gammaproteobacteria > Burkholderiales > Burkholderiaceae_C > Pelomonas. The sequence continues at coordinate 853,756 of NZ_LMDC01000012.1, forward strand.
CCGTCGAGCAACTGCTGCCGATCGAGGGCTCCGGTGTTTCAGAAAGCCTTGCGACCGCGGATGGTCCGGTAGATCTCAGTGCTTTGCGACTCGCTGCGATGGCTGCGGTAAGCGCGCCTGGTGGCATTGCAGACGCCGCGGAAGCTGTTCGGCGGACTTATCAGCGCAGTGCCAAAGTTCGCGCATATGCGCTCGCACGGGCTGCCGGCATTTGCGAGCTCTGCAGCGAGGCTGCACCGTTTCAACGGAAGTCTGATGGATCACCCTACCTAGAGCCGCATCACATTAACCGCGTCTCTGACGGAGGACTTGATCACCCTCGGCACCTTGGCGCAATCTGCCCCACCTGTCATCGCGAGATTCATTTTGGAGTCGGCGGTGACGCGCTGAACGACCGACTTCGGGCGGTCGTATTCGCTCGGGAGGACGCGATGGACGGCGCCGAGCTCTAGGTGGGTAGGTCAACGAGGCCGTCCTGAATTGATATCGACAAAGAAGTCTTATGCAAGATGACCTTGGCGACCAGATCAAGGCGGCGACCAGGACGACACCTTCTCTGGTCCTAGCCAGCGCTTCCCTGAAATGCGCCTGACGCCACCATGTCGTCGAGCTGGACGGTGCCCGAAAAATGGCTAACGTGCTTGAACTCGTTGGTCGCCTCGGCGCCGGCAATGATGTCCTTGATGATGTTCACCTTGACGGAGTCCACCAGATAGCGCTCCAAGTCCTTCTTGTAGTTACGAGCTGACAGGGTGAGACGGTGCTTTCCGTCTCGAAGCGGCCAAGTAGTGACCTCGCTCGCGAAGAAGCAGTACAGATCCCCCGAGTAGTTCGGGCCTTCGACGTAGAGGATCGTGACGAGACCGTTCGTCACGTAGCCCTCGACGATGACAATGTTCGAGTCAGCCCCCTGCAGCGTGCGCCCCTTGCATTGAATGCGGCAGAACTTGACGCCGTCCGCCATCCCAGCAAACGCCAGGAGGTCAGCTCCAGCCTGATCGAACTTCGGCTTCGCCACGAGCAGCCCGGCTTGCTGCAGGCGGTGCGAGATCAGGTCTTCTGCGACGTTCTCAAGAATGCTGGTGTCCATGGGTCTGGTGTGTTCTAACGGGATGATGGTTATTGGGGAGGAGAGTGTCTCCCGCCAGCATCGTGGAAAGACGGTTTCGGAGGAAACGCCCGAGAAGATGCGAGCCGCTGCATTGAAGCGCGAGGCTGCGAAGCGGGCACTCAGGCGGTCACCGAAGCGACCGAGGATGCGGCGGTGGGCCCAGGCGGTTACAGAGGTAGAGGCTGGACGCCCGCCTCGCGAGCTTTCAGCACCGGCAGGAATACGAAGCCTGATTGTTTGCCGAAGTTCGGTGCGGCTTTCTCGAAGTTCTGCTGGCCGACCCGCAAGGCCTGCTGAAAAGACGCCCAACTGTCGTTCATATGCGTATCAGCATGAAGCATCTTCGCTAGGGCAGTGCCAGCCTTGGTTGGCCCTTGCTGATGGAACGGGTTGTTCGCGTTGTTCAGCATCGTCGTCTCAAGGAACACCGGGTGTTTGTGCTGCGGATCGGTATAGAAGCCAAGGAAGGCGTGCCCAGGTATGAGCACGATGATTGGCTCGATGCCGATTTTGCGCAGCACGGAAGCGAACACAGCAGTGCCATCGATGCAGTTCGCCTGCGCCGTACGCAGCGTCTGGCTCAATGGTCTGACCGTTTGCGAGACAAGCTCGGGACGGCTGTCTGAAACGGTTGTGATGCTGGAGTACGTGACCTTGTTCCGCTGGAAGAGGTACCAAATCGCCCACACCTGTCTGAGCACGTCGTCGGGCGAGCCTTGCGTGCCTGTCCATGACTTGACCGGCATCGCTGGGATATCCAAGGCTGAACGTAACAGGCCATCAATGGCCGGGTGGTTTTCGTTGACGAACGCGGCTAAATACGGCGAATAGTCGGTGCACTGCGTCGGCGCGCGGCAAGCGCGGAGCGGCGCGTCGTTTGAGGCCCTGACACGGATTGGACGGCGTTCTTCGCCAGCTTGGACGCCGTCCACATACAGCCGGAATACGGCATCGGTGGTCAGCGGCTGCGTGATGCGCGCTAGTTTGGCCTCGCTCAACGACAGCCGGGGCATCAAGAAGTGCGGCTTCCCATCGCTACTTGCTAGGGTCTCAAGCTCGCCCGAGACGCCGATCTCTGGCACCTCTATCTGCACTTTCACCTTCGAGCCTGCCGGCGGGTCAATAAGCTTGATACCAAGGGAGCCGGAGTGCACGTATCCGTATGCAGGGCCGCTTTCCGTGGGCCCATTGGCATCGCGGCCCGCTGCGGATATGGCAAAGGCTGGAAAAAATGTGCCGGGGAAGCGGAAGAACGGCTCCCACTTGGGAGATTGGGCGCACGCCATGCCGTCAAGGCAAAGCGTTGCGGCCAGCATCAATGCGTTTCGCCACGCGCGGCGCTTCGAGTACCTCATCCCGACCTCCCTGTATTTGCTTCTAAACGGAGGGCCCACGCGCGCCGCTGACAGCAGTGCGCTGAATATTTGTTGGATGGCCCTCCTCCTCAGCCGGCCATGGTGCGTCCGCCTCAGGTGGCGGCGCTATCCCAGCAAACCCTTCGTGCGAGGCCATTGCTTGATGTGCTCACCTTCGGCCAGCGAGGCGCCTCCGCAAGGCGCGGATCTGTCTTTTAGCGGCCTAAGTCACTTCCGTCCACGCGGCGGCTTGGTATGCCTGATGACGACGTAGCAAGCGAGCACGAACAACAGCGCGAGCAGCGTGCCCAGCGGGTGCCTACCGCTGCTCGAGGCGGCGTCATTTCCACTTCGCTTTTCGAATTCCTTCAATCGCCGCTTCTGTCGCTACTCGCGGACCATCAGGCAAGCGCTGTGATCCGACCAGAACATGCGCGAGATATTGGTCCCCGCCATGCGACTCAGCAACGCGCCCCAGGATTCTGTCGAGGTCTAGGCATAGAAACGCGGTCAGCGCCAGGTCCTCTGGTGCCCAGGCAGAGGCGACCAAAAACGTGTCCACCAGCTCTTTTCGGGCCGACTTGCACCTATCCCAATCCAGGAACGGAATGAATCTGACCAGGTCAGGCACGTCATCTTTGGAGGCCAGCTCCCGGTATACAACGGGAAAGCAAGCCGCGACGACTATCGAGACTGGCGCTGCTCTTGATCGGAACAGCTGGGGCAGCAGTTGGCCCGATGCGGTCAATGCGACGATGGGCTTAGTTGTCTGAGCCGCCCAAAGAAGATTTGCCAAGCTCGACGCGGCTTCCTTTGACAGATCAAGAACGTACCTTGCGCTCAGCGCCGCGGCAATCTCATCCACATGTTCGACAAAGCGGTTCCGAGCTGCTTCAGCTGACAACCCCATCGCCATCAAGTTGCGGCTCAAAAGATCCGTATCTGCCTGTCGACCCAGTCCGGCGCGCGCAACAAGTCCGACGTCCACGCGCTCGGCCATGACACCAATCAACGTCGAAACGATCGACACGCCATCGTCGGGAAGTCGCAAGGGAAGGCATCGTTCGAGGGCGTGAGATGCGAGCCGTCGCCGATCCTCCACGCCGCTGAGGGGTAGCAGTCTGAGCACCACTGCGAGGTAGTTCTTCAGCGACAGAACACCGGAGAAAACAGCCCACGTCAGGACATCGGCACCCTCGTCAGGAACTCGATCAAGCACTGCCTCGTTGCCAAGCAGGTTTCGCCGATCCAAATCGGAGGCTGCTCGTAGGAGAGTGAGCAAGTACCCGTTGGCTGCTTCGACGGACAAAGCCGTGTTGCTGATCAACCAAAGCGCGTCGTCCAGCGAAGGCGTCAACGTTGCTTGCAAGAAGGAGCTTCGACCCGGCGTGAGATCTCGCTGCAGCAGAACGTGCCGCAAGGAAGCCGTTGCGCCAATCGCTCTGGCTCTCGCCGATATGGGGCCTGCGTAGGCGAGAGAAGAAAGTCCGTTGGTCTGCTCTAGGTGCAATACCTCGGCCAACAGCTCTTCCTTGCCAAGGGAGGCGATCAGCGGCGCTGCCGCTTCCACCTGATGGTCATTCGTCAATAGTGGCAGCATTGCAACCCTGACGGACGCCAATTGCTCCGGCGACACCGCCGACAGCGCGCGCGCCAAGGCCGAGATCATGGACGGTGAGGTAGCAGCCGCCTCAGCCAGCTTCCCCCCCGAAGCCAGAAGCCGCGCGAGCACGCCAGGCACAGTCGAAATCAGCGCAGGCTCCGCACCGTGAAAGTCCTCGGCCAGGCCCGACGCGACCGTGGGCCACACCACCGCGAGCATGTCCTCCGGATCGGACCGTGAAAGTAGGGCAAGCGCGCCGTCTGGATCCCGCTTTGCGAGCCTTCCAGCGGCCTCCGAAACGTACTTCACCGCGCTGGCCGGATAGACGGCATGCATCTTCCGGACGATCGCTACAAGAAAGTCCCATGCGTCGGCGGCGGGCAGGTCGCTCAGTGCTTGCGAGGTTGCTTCGCGGAGAAGCGGCGTGAGCGCCAGCGCCGTGTCCGCGCTCAACGTCGATCGTGAGTTTGCGATGTCCAGCAGCCCAAGCGCCGCAGTTGGAGATCGATCGACCTTTTCTAGAAGCTCATCCCACAGCAAGGCAATGCGCAAAGAGGCAACAGAACCGTCTTCGCTGGTCTCGATCAAGCTGCCTTCGCGATCGCTCATCAGCTTTGGGAACGGCTCTATGAAGACTCGCGAATAAATCGTGCCGGTCCAGCGGTGACGCGAGTCTCGGCCTGCTCGCGCGTCGACGCGCCGGCCAGGCCAGTCGGAGAAGCGTGGCTTCGCGTCCTTCGGTGCAAACACAAGATCAAAAAATCGGCCCTCCACCTTGCGAGGCGAAAGGGCGAACGTCGACAAGGCCAAGCGTGCTCGAAGCCCTGGCCACATCGCCGTCATCAGCCGCTCAGCGACGAGTTCAGGATCGGCGGTGTCAAAAAGCGCGACAGGCTTGGCGTCTTCCAGGAACATCGCTTCAAGAAGTTCCTTTCCGCTGAAGTCGTCGGCCGGCGGTAGGGGTAGAGGCGCGGATTCAACAACGTCAACGCTGATCGCACTGCTGGGCAGGCCAGCGTCCTTCAACAGGTCAAAGAAAGGTCGCAGACTTGCCGCTGATGCCCATCCGGTCACAGGTATCAGCAGGCTGAGCGTCCGTACACAACCGGCGCGGGCAACCGTCAAATCCTGCCATGTGCGCGCCAGAACATAGAAGGCTTCGCTCGGAAGCGGGTACGCCGAGATATACGGCGAGAACATCTCGCCAGGTCGCAAGGGTCCAGCAACATCTGAGAGCTGGTCAATCGTAGATTGATCAGCCTTCGACAGACTAAGCGACGAACTGAGGAGTTGGTGCCCTTGGCGGTAGCCGTGGACTTGCTGCTCGATGGGAATCACGTTCTGGCTCAGACGCCCACGACCCAAGCAACTGGAAGAGTCACGTCGGGATCACGCTTCCATCGGTCGCTGGGGCCCTCGTATGCGTCGACCCAGCCATGACCATCCAGACCGGCTTCCAGAAACTCTCGGCGGTAGTCTTCGTCCACCGTGAGATCGCCGCCAACAACGCTCAACCCGAACACTTGCACATCCAGCCTGGACGTATCGCGCAGGCGGCCGCCCAGCATTGGATATTCCTTCATGATGAAGGCCTCGGGTCCTGCTGCACGCGTCTCGGAGTCCACTAGGTCCCAGGCTGCCACCACCACGGAAAGCCGCGGCTTGCCCCCATCCGGCCGATCCGCCAGCGTCAGCTCCAGGAACCGCATCAGCTCGATCAGCATGACCTGGGTCGGCAGCTTATCCCTGTCTTCATCAGCTCCTACCAGCTGAAGCAGGCGTTGGGAAGTGACCCAGTCAAGGGGACTCACGTTCAGTTCGGAATTGACCCTGACGAAGAGAAGAGCGCCGTCGGCGCGCTTGAGCTCTGCCATCCAGTCGGTGGAGATTTCGGAGTTCACCACGGCGTCCCGCCATAACTCGCCGCGGATGTCGGGAATCAAGATCTTGGTCTCGTCACCCCCCGCCGCAGGAACAACCGTCACTTCGAAATCGCGTCGGTCTGCGTGTTCTGTTCTAGGGGCGAAATGTCCTTCGAAGAGATGGTCCGCGGTATCAAGGACGAAGCCAATATCGTCTGGCTGGACCGCTGCGTGAAGTGCTCCGGTGCGAGCGTCCAGCGCGACCCAAAGACGCCCGACAAAGTTGGTCTTGCCGGAATCCGGCCCGCCCATAAGGATTACCGAGCGCCTGGTCACTGCGACCTCCTGTGGCTGAGGAAGGCCCGTGCATCGGCCTGCGGAGCCCTTGACCGCCAGAACTGCAGCGGCTCGCTGTGCGGCGTGACCGATGCGTCAACCAGCGCGGCAAGCCCGTGACCGGGATTGATGTCGGGGTTGGCGGAAAAGGAGGCCACCGAAACAACCCTTGCACTGACCTTGTGCTTGCCGATCTCGGCGTGCAACTTCGTCAGCGTGGGCTCTGGCACTACTCCTTCATCGAGATGAGTCGTTACGATCAAAAGCTGGGGCATTGCGTCGTCGAACAGCGCTCGAAGTCGTCCGGCGAGTTGCCCCAAGCGGCTCACGACTCCTTGACGCCGCTGCAGGTCGATCAGCGTTCGGCCGTCGACCATGACCCAGAGGACGTCGGCGGACTTCAAGAACTCGAAACGGTCTGAACGGGAGGTCCGGACAAGGTCTTTGGTCCACTCACCAGGTAGGTCAGGAAGGGCCAGATCGATCAGGCGCCCTCCGCGGTCTTGCTTCATGCGCAGATGAAGAAACCCCGGCTGCCTGTCATCCGCCATCTTGGTGTGCACCGTCATCTGCTCAGGCGGGTTGCCATCGTTCCAGCGTCTGGCACCTCGTGAGATCTCCTCAAGCCCCATGAGGCTGCGGCTATCGGAGAATGACCAACCTTCCAATAGGCCCCGCGAAACGCGGAGGTAGAGGCTCGCAAGGCACGCTGTTTTGCCGGAGTTCGGATCGCCAAGGATCCCAACAACGGTGACGTAGCGGGAGGCCATCATCTGGTCGATGACCTCCGAGCCAAGCGTGGCGCTGCTTGGGAACGAGGGAGGTTCGCTTGGAGCGTCCAGGACCGCAGTGCCGACCGCGCCTGCATCCTCTGCGTCCGGCGCATCCTTTAAAGTGGCCTTGAGGGCGTTGATGTCGATGACACGATTGCTGCACGTCGCCGGGTCTTTTTCCAGCGCACAACGCCCGGTCTCGCCGACCGTGCACCCATCAAGATTGCAGGCGGTGCTCACAAAGTACTCGGGCCGGAAGTCAGTAGGCTCGTTTCCAGAAGCGCTCGGGCACCCCAATCGCTGCAGGACCGCGGGCCGTCGCCACCATGATGATGGGCTTTGCCAGTCAACAAGGCAGACAGCAGCGGGAACACGCCGGGGGTTGCGAGGATCGCTTCATCGTGCTCAGCCAGAGAGTCCCGAACTGTGGCAGCGTCGTCGCCAAGCGCAGCGAGCAATACGCTGAGCGTCGCCTCGGTGTCCTCGTCGGCGTGCCGCAGGACCAAGTCGCGATGGACGTCGCACGGAAGGCGACGAAGGTAGTCTGCTGCCTCGATGCCAGCGACAACCAAACGCACGGGCTCCACCAGCTTGCTGAGCGGCCGATCAAGTAGGCGGCTGCGGGCGACCAACGTCCACCACATGAAATCGAGTTCTTCCCGATCCAGTGCGGCGTTCCTGCGCAAGGCTTTGATGGTGCTGCCTGTTGCCCTCTTGAACGCGGTCAGGGTTTTAGCGTCGTCTCCGTCCACCACCGCAAAATCTCCAAAGTCGGCGACCTCGGTACGCTCTCGACTTTCTTCAGCGGCTTCCATTGACCGCTGCTGGACTAGCTCAAGGACTTCTAATCTAAGCGCCTCTCGCTTTGCGTCCAGCAACGGCGTCTGGAACGACAAAGCCGACCATAGGGCGGTGGCAAGTACATCCACGACTGTCCATCCGTCACTATCGAGCCTCGAACCTTCGAGCATGGCGTCGATTGCAGCTGCGGCACAGATTCCCACTTCCAGTGGGCGTTCGCTAGACAAGAAGGCGGAGGCGTGATCCTGGACAGCCTTTTCGACCTCGACAGCCAGATCATGCGGCGGATCGCCGTCAGTACCCAACGCCGTCGCAATATTGTGTGCCCGTTGAAAAATGGTCGCCAACGCATTCTCTTTCAGCCACTTGGCCTGAAGATCTGCCGCAGCGGCTTTTCGGCTATTCACATCACCGTCGAGAACCTGCATGCCTGTGATGCGCAGGTGGAGCGCCAGATTGATCATTTTGCTTCTCCCTCGTTCTTGCCAGCTATATAGCGATCTATCAGTTTAGCGAAATCCTCAATACGGCCTTGCTGAACAACCCAATCAAACAATCGCCGCTCAATAGCCTGTGTCATGCGGTCATTTGAATTCGCAGGTATTGCATCCAGTTCACTCAAGATGCGGAGACGCTCACCCTCCGTCAAGTCACGGAAGAAGCGCAACAAGACCAAACGATAATTTGGTGGTTCGGGCGGCACTGCGAAGCCCTTCTCTAAGCCTTCGGGCTCGACCACCATCTCGACAATGGCTTCCCGTACCTCGGGCGGCGGCTCAAACGGCTTGGCAGTCGCATTGTCGCCTATGACAGCAGCGCACACTCGAAAATTTGGGCAACCGAGCAGGAAGCGCGGATTAGGTTCGCCAAGCCGGACCGCATCTGCTTCAAAGCGCGTCATCTTTGGATTCCAGACCCGCGGGTGAATTGTTACGGCTAGACCGTCACTGTCCTTATCCCAATCAAATTCGATGACGTTGTAGGTAAAGACATAGGCCGTCTCAGACCTTGACGGAACCGCCGCACCCGCAGCCAACGTCATAAAGTCGGCGCCCTCCTCGATCGTTTCCTTCGCGACCCTTGGGTTGTGCTCATGGCCAGTGATGAGCAATCGGATGCGGCTCTTGAGATAGGTGGAAACTGCATCGCTGTCCTTGAACCAATGCAATGGATGGTGGATGAGAACAATGACCTCTTCTCCGTCATCACGAGGGATCGTGAACTGTCGCTCACCCACCAGCAGTTCAGGCTCCTCGTCATTCTCTTTGCCATGGCAAAGAAGGGAGGAATTCATTCGCACGAATTTTATGAATCGCCCAGGGGCCAGTTCAACGCGCATATTCGTCGAATATCTGCCCTCGGTATCCAAGACGCAATCATAACCCTCTGAGAAACTGCCATAAGCCTGGAATCGGGCGAACAGAGTCCCGCGATCCAGGTCATTCGACAGGACCTTCTCATATTCGTCGGCACCGCCTGCTCGAATGTCATCCAGTAAATGCTGCCCGCCACGAGACAGCATATCTCGGTCCAGATCATGATTCCCCGGCACCATTTGAATACGCGTTATGTCGCAGCCGACGGCCTCTGCAATCTGATCAAGCCATTTTGCCGCGTCAATGTACTGCTCATCTTTGCCTGAATAGGCTATATCCCCGGTCACTAAGACCCCCTGCGCGGCGCCGCCCGGCAAAAGGCGCACGACTCTAGCAACGTCCGCAATCAATTCCCTCTTCACGTCGTTGTGGATATAGAGCGTCTGATCTCGCTCCTGCCCAAAATGAATATCAGACAGATGAACGAATATTGCCGGCATGGACTCCCCCCGTTTGCTCGATATCTTTCTCGCCTAACAGCAAGATTACGCTGAGGGATGCCCGCGATAAATCCGCGTTTGCGCGAACGAGCGCTGCTGAAGCGTCACGACATTGGACTCAAGTCCAGGACATGCTGCAGTCGCTGTTGACTCGCAAAGAGCCTGGCGCGGCGGTCTTCACGCCCCGATCATCAAAAGAAACACAGAGTCAACAGCGCTGGCAGCTTCCTGTGAAGTCAGTCCAGGCGTCACGCGGTGGCTGAAGTCGCCAACTCTGCAAAAGCTGGCGTAACAACTTTGACAAAGGCGCGCGAACTTTGGATCCCCACAGGTAGCGCGAAACCTGATCGGGAGAGCAGCGGCAGGCCTTCAAAGGGCTGCCCAGATGACCACAGGGGCAAGGGTTCATCGCGGCAACGAGCTGGAAGCGCGCCGGGAATTCGGCCTGGCGGGCGGCGCGCGAGATCAGGATGCGGCCGGTCTCCAGCGGCTCGCGCAGGGCTTCCAGCGCGGCGCGGGGGAATTCGGGCAATTCATCCAGGAAGAGCACGCCGTGCTGCGCCAGCGAGATTTCACCCGGCCGGGGCGGTGAGCCGCCACCCACCAGCGCCACGCTCGACGCCGAGTGGTGGGGCGAGCGCAGCGGGCGTTGCCCCCAGCGTGCGATGTCGAACTGGCCGGCCAGGCTGAGCACAGCGGCGGATTCCAGCGCAGCTTCGTCATCCAGCGCCGGCAGCAGGGCGGACAGGCGTCGCGCCAGCATGGACTTGCCCGTGCCGGGCGGGCCCACCAGCAGCAGGCTGTGGCCGCCCGCCGCGGCGATCTCCAGCGCCCGCTTGGGGCCGGCCTGGCCCTTGATGTCGGCGAGATCGGGCTGGCCGCATGCGGCCGCGCGGGTCAGGGCGGCGGCGCGCGGCAGGGCTTCGCCGTCGGGCTGCAGAGCTGCCACCACATCAAGCAGATGGCGGGCCTGCCGCACCACCAGGCCGTCGACGAGAGCCGCCTCGGCGGCGCTGGCCTCGGGCAGCAGCAGTTCTCGCTCGCCACCATCCTGGCGTAGCGCCAGGGCCATGGCCAGGGCGCCGCGCACCGCGCGCACTTCGCCGGCCAGCGACAGTTCGCCCGCGCACTCGAAGCGCGCGAGCCTGGCGGCATCGATCTGGCCGTTCGCGGCGAGCAGGCCCAGTGCCATCGGCAAATCAAATCGGCCACCTTCCTTGGGCAGGTCGGCCGGGGCGAGGTTTACCGTGATGCGCTTGTTCGCTGGAAATGACAGCCCGCTGTTCTGCAGCGCCGCGCGCACGCGTTCCCGCGCTTCCTTGACCTCGGTGTCTGCGAGCCCGACGACCGTGAACGACGGCAGGCCGTTGGCCAGATGGACTTCCACGGTGACCGGCGCGGCGGCGAGGCCATCGAGAGCGCGGCTGTAGACGGTGGCGAGACTCATTGAAGGTCAGCTGGCGTGGGTGGTTGACGCTGGCGGCTGCATTGATCGTGCCGGGGCGAGCGATCCCTGCATCAGTGCGGCTCCTGGGCCGACGGGGCAGTCTAGCCGCCGCTCCGTTGCAGATCGGCCCGGTGTCTCTCCCAAGAATGCACCATACGAGTGCCGTCAAAGCCGAAGACGAATCCAATTTGGTGCAAACGCCTGACTTGTGGGCGCAACCTGCCCAGATTCGTGCGAGGTGACAAGGTGTGACGCTTGGCACGGAAGCTGCAAATACCCCGCCGGATCGAATCCCACCACTTTTTTACTCAGGAGCTCCCCGCCATGAAGTTGTCCCCTTCGCTGCTCGTTCTGGCACTGGCCGCGGCCGCTCTGCCTGCGTTTGCCGATGAGCCGGCGCCGGCGCCGGACCCGCTGTCGTTCAACGTCGGCGTCGTCAGCGAATACCGCTACCGCGGCATCTCGCAGTCGCGCCTGAAGCCGGCCCTGCAAGGCGGCCTGGATTACGCCTCGCCGAGCGGTTTCTATGTGGGCGCCTGGGCGTCGACGATCAAGTGGATCAAGGACGCGGGCGGCGACGGCCAGGTCGAGGTCGACCTGTACGGTGGCTACAAGACCGAAGTCGCCACGGGCCTGACGCTGGACGTCGGCGTGCTGCAGTACTACTACCCCAGCAACAAGCTGCCCACCAGCGCCAATACCTTCGAAATCTACGGTGCACTCAGCTACGGCCCCGTGACGGCGAAGTACTCCAACACCAACGGCACCAACCTGTTCGGCGTGCCGGGCACCAAGTACAGCGGCTACTTCGATGTGTCGGCAAATTTCGACCTGGGTGACGGCATGACGCTGACGCCGCACGTCGGCCACCCCACCAGACGATGCGCCACGTGCCGGCTGGCTCCTACTCCGACTACTCGCTGACGCTGGCCAAGGACTTCTCCGGCCTGGTGCTGAGCGGCGCCGTGATCGGCACCGATGCCGACAAGAGCTTCTACGCCAGTCCCGCCAACGGCAAGTTCATGGGCAAGACCATGCTGGTTGTCGGCCTGAAGAAGACCTTCTGATTACTGGAGAGCGACATGAAATTGATCACCGCAGTCATCAAGCCCTTCAAGCTCGACGAGGTGCGTGAGGCCCTGAGCGCCATCGGCGTGCAGGGGCTGACGGTCACCGAAGTCAAGGGCTTCGGGCGCCAGAAGGGCCACACCGAGCTGTACCGCGGCGCCGAATACGTCGTCGACTTCCTGCCCAAGGTCAAGATCGAGGCCGCCGTGAACGACGACGTCGTCGAGCGCGTCATCGAGGCCATCGAGTCCTCCGCCCGCACCGGCAAGATTGGTGACGGCAAGATTTTCGTGTCGCCGCTGGATCAGGTCGTACGCATCCGCACCGGCGAAACCGGCAATGACGCGCTCTGACGCGCGTCCATAACAACCATTTGGAGATCACTCAAATGAAGAAATTCCTTGCCGGCCTCGCCCTAGCGGCAGCCGTGCTGGTGCCGGCCGCGGCCTGGGCCCAGGATCCGGCCTCGGCGCCTGCCTCCGCCGTGGCTGCTGCTGCGACCGCAGCCGCCCCGGCCGCGTCCGCGGCCGACACTGCGGCTTCCGCGCCGGCCGACGCGGCTTCCGCTCCGGCGGCGGCCGTGCCCAACAAGGGCGACACCGCCTGGATGCTGCTGTCCACGCTGCTCGTCATCATGATGACGGTGCCTGGCCTGGCGCTGTTCTACGGCGGCCTGGTGCGCAGCAAGAACATGCTATCGGTGCTGATGCAGGTCATGGTCGGCTTCTCGCTGATCGTCGTGCTGTGGGTGCTGTACGGCTACAGCTTCGCGTTCACCGAGGGCAACGCCTTCATCGGTGGCACGGATCGCGTCTTCATGAAGGGCATCTGGGACAACGTCGCGGGCACCTTCGCCACTGGCGCCACCTTCAGCAAGGGTGTGCCGATGTACGAGATGGTGTTCGCCGCCTTCCAGGCCACCTTCGCCGGCATCACCGCCTGCCTGATCATTGGCGCCTTCGCCGAGCGCATCAAGTTCTCGGCGGCCCTGGCCTTCCTGACGCTGTGGTTCACGTTCAGCTACCTGCCGATCGCCCACATGGTCTGGTTCTGGATGGGCCCGGACGCCTACACGGCCAAGGAAGTTGCTGATGCGATGAATGCCAAGGCCGGCTACATCTGGCAGATGGGTGCACTGGACTTCGCCGGCGGCACCGTGGTGCACATCAACGCCGCCGTCGCGGGCCTGGTGGGTGCCTTCATGATCGGCAAGCGCGTTGGCTACGGCAAGGAGCAGTTCACGCCGCACAGCCTGACGCTGACCATGGTCGGTGCCTCGCTGCTGTGGGTGGGCTGGTTCGGCTTCAACGCCGGCTCGGCGCTGGAAGCCAATGGCTTCGCGGCTCTGGCCTTCATCAACACCTTCGCTGCCACGGCTGCCGCCGTGCTGGCCTGGTGCGTCGGTGAAGCGCTGCTCAAGGGCAAGGCCTCGATGCTGGGTGCTGCTTCGGGTGCCGTCGCCGGCCTCGTGGCCATCACGCCAGCTGCGGGCAACGTCGGTATCGGTGGCGGTCTCGTCATCGGCATCGTCGCCGGCTTCGCCTGCCTGTGGGGTGTGTCGGGCCTGAAGAAGTTGCTCGGTGCGGACGACTCGCTGGATGTCTTCGGCGTGCACGGTGTCGGCGGCATCGTCGGCGCCCTGCTGACCGGTGTGTTCGCGTCGCCCAACCTGGGCGGCCCCAGCGCCATGGGTGACTGGGTCACGGCGACCATGATCACGCCGGCCGACTTCTCGATCGGTGCGCAGTTCTGGATCCAGGCCAAGGCCGTCGGCATCACCATCGTCTGGTCGGGCATCGTCTCGCTGATCGCCTACAAGCTGGTCGACCTGACCATCGGCCTGCGCGTCACCGAAGAGGAAGAGCGCGAAGGCCTGGACATCTCGTCGCACGGCGAGACGGCCTACCACAAGTGATCCTGGGGACCGGCGTCAGGCCGGCCCCTCTTTCACGCCAGGCCGCCCCTCGGGGCGGCTTTTTCTTGGCCCCTGCGGACCCGCCGCTATGCTGGCCTGCATGGATGTCATCACCCTTCTCGGGGCGGTGCTGGTCAACGCGCTGCTGATGAGCTTGGCGCTGGCCGTGGGCGTTGGACTGCGCGCCCGCAGCGGCTTGCAGGCCTGGCAGTTCATGCTGCTCGGCCAGGCGTTCGGCTTCGGCCTGTTGATTGGCGCCACCTTGGGCGCACCGCGCCTGCTGGCGACGCTCGGGGTCATGGCGCTGAGCGGGTCGGCCTCGGCCACGGTGATCACGGTCTGCCGCTTCCTGGGGCTGGCGGCCTCACGGCGCTGGCTGCTGGGTGCGCCGCTGGGGCTGGGCGTCGTGCATGCCCTGGTCTTCAGCGACCTTGGCGTCGCCACTGGCGTGACCAACCTGACCATCGGCGCCCAGATCATCTGGGCCAGCGTGCTGCTGCTGCGCGGCGCTGACGGCGTGCGCTGGCGCTGGCTGTGCGGCGGCGCGGCGCTGGCCAACGGCGTGATGACGCTGGCCCGCGGCTGCCTGGTACTGGGCTGGCCCGAGATCTATCCGCGCTTTCTCACGCCCAACCCGCTCAATATCGGCTCGATGATGCTGCTCAACGCCAGCCTCGTGCTCGGCACCATGGGCTTTTTGCTGGCCCATCGTGACGCGGCCGAGCAGGCTCTGGTGCGGCTGGCGTCGCTGGACACCCTGACCGGCCTGCTGAATCGCCGCGAATGGATGAGCCGCGCCGGCCGGGCGCTGGGTATCGGCGCCACGACAGAGGCGGCTCCCGTGCTGCTGATGCTGGACCTGGATCACTTCAAGCGCGTCAACGACGAACGCGGCCACCCGGTCGGCGACGAGGTGCTCAAGCTGGCCGGCGAAGTGCTGCGCGGCGAACTGCGCGCCAGCGACCTGGTCGGCCGCTACGGCGGCGAGGAGTTCTGCCTGCTGCTGCAGCACTGCGAGCCCGAGGCCTTCGGCCGGCTGGACTCGCGCCTGCACATGGCACTGACCCGACGCTGTGAGGCGAGCCTGGGCTTCGTTGTCGACTTCAGTGCCGGCGCCGTGCGCGTCCAGCCTGGCGAGGCCCTGGCCGCTGCCATCAAGCGGGCCGACGATGAGCTCTACCGCGCCAAGAACGCCGGGCGCGGGCGCACCTCCTGCGCGGACGGCGTCTTGTGATCCGCCTGGTCGCCCCCAGGTGGGTCCACCTGCAGAAGCTGCAAACGAACACCGCACGCCCGCTCATCTCGCCGCAACGCCGCCACTCGGCGTTGCAAAACTTGCCGTAGCCCCCAGCTACGGCGGCGTTTTGCGCCTTGATTGGCGACGCTGCGGCGGTCTGCTCGGCCGCGCAGAGTCCATTCACAGCTTCTGAGATCATTCGGCCATGGTTCCCCATCTGATCACCGCCCTCAACGGCCCCATCAATGAGCTGGAGGCCCGCATCCTGGAATCCATGCCGGCCACGGAACGCTGGTTCAGGCTGGAATGGATGGAGCACACGCCGACCTTCTACGCCTCGGTGGACCTGCGCAATGCCGGCTTCAAGCTGGCGCCGGTCGACACCAACCTTTTCCCCGGCGGCTTCAACCACCTTACCGCCCAGATGCTGCCCCAGGCGGTGCAGGCCGCCATGGCAGCCATCGAGAAGATCTGCCCCGAGGCGCGCAACCTGCTGGTCATTCCCGAGACCGGCGCCCAGTGCAGCTTCTACCTGGAGAACCTTGCCACGCTGGCGCGTATCTTCACGCAGGCCGGCCTGAACGTGCGCTTCGGCACGCTGGACACCAGCGTCACCGAGCCGACCGAGCTGCGCATGCAAAACGGCGAGACCCTGGTCGTCGAGCCGCTGGTGCGCAAGCGTGGCCGGCTGATGCTCAAGGGTTTCGACCCCTGCACCATCCTGCTCAACAACGACCTCTCCGCCGGCACGCCGCCACAGCTGATGGGGCTGCACGAGCAATACCTGCTGCCACCGCTGCACGCCGGCTGGACAGTGCGGCGCAAGAGCCAGCACTTCCGCGCCTACGAGGAAGTGGCCAAGCGCTTCGGCAAGCTGCTGGGCATGGACCCCTGGCTGATCACGCCGATGTCCCAGAGCGTCGACCTGCACGGCAAGAAGGGCCTTGAGGCTCTGCAGACGGCTGCCGATGCCCAGCTGACCAAGGTGCGCCGCAAGTACAAGGAATACGGCATCAACGAGAAGCCCTTCGTCATCATCAAGAGCGATGTGGGCAGCTACGGCAAGAGCGTCATGACGGTGCGCGACGCCAAGGACATCGAGGGTCTGGCTGCAGCACTGCCCGAGAACCTGGGCCAGGAAGTCATCGTGCAGGAGGGTGTGCCCACGCATGAGCGCGTGCACGAGGCCGTGGCCGAACCGGTCGTCTACATGATGGACCGCTATGTCGTTGGCGGTTACTACCGCGTGCATGCCCACCGCGGCATCGACGAGAGCTTGAACGCGCCGGGCGCCAGCTACGTGCCGCTGGCCTTCGCCGAGTCACCTCATCTGCCGCGCCCCGGCGAGAAGCCTGGAGCGAGCGCGCCCAACCGCTTCTACATGTATGGCGTCATTGGCAGGCTGGCCATGCTGGCGGCCAGCTATGAGCTGGAGGCGACTGATCCGCAGGCGGAAGCCGAAGCCGCCTGAGCGGGCAACTTTCGGCAGGGCGCGGCCTTTGATCTAGGCTGGCGGTTTCGCGCAAACCGCTGCCTCAGATGAAGATCTACCGCCTCGCCGCCCTCGTTGTGTCCCTCCAGTTGGCCGGCCTTGCCTGCGCCGCGCCGCATTCCGGCCTCGACCTCGCCGGCATCGACCGCACCATGCGCCCGCAGGACGACCTGTTCCGTGCCGGCAACGGCCACTGGCTGGCCACCACCGAGATCCCGGCCGACAAGTCCTCCTTCGGCATGGTGGCCCAGCTGCGCGACCTGTCCGACCAGCGCGTGCGCGCCCTCGTCGAGGGGCTGGCCCAGGCCAAGCCCGGTTCGGCGGAACACAAGATCGGCGCCTACTACGCCGGCTTCATGGACACGGCCGCCATCGACAAGGCCGGCCTTGCGCCGATGAAGCCGGTGCTGGACGGTATTGCCGCTCTCCAGACCCGCCAGCAGATCGCCACCTGGCTGGGGCGCCAGAACGGCGTCATCGACCAGCCGCTGACGATGGTTGTCGATGCCGACTTCAAGCAGCCCGGCATCAACCGCCTGACGCTGAACCAGACCGGCCTGGGCCTGCCGAACCGCGACTACTACCTGAAGGACGACGCCCGCATGGCTGCAGCCCGCACGGCCTACCAGGCGTATCTGCAGACGCTGGCCAGCGCTGCCGGCCTGCCCGAGGGCGCCGCGGCGCGGGCCTACGCCGTCGAACAACGGCTGGCCGAAGCCCAGTGGCCGGCCGAGGACAACCGCGACCCGCAAAAGATCTACAACCCCATGACGCCGGCCGAACTGGCCACCAGGCTGCCGGGCCTGGACTGGGCGGCATTGCTGGCCGCCGCGTCCGTGCCGTCGCCGGACCGGGTCATCGTGGCCCAGCCCAGCTATGCCGCTGCCGCCGCCAAGCTGCTGGCCGAGGCGCCTTTCGAAGACCTGCGCGCCTACCTGGCGCTGCGTGCGCTCGACGGCCGGGCCGACGTGCTGCCCCAGGCCTTCCGCGAAGCCCGCTTTGCCTTCCGTGGCACGGCGCTCAGCGGTGCCAAGGCCGAGCAGCCGCGTTGGCAGCAGGCGGTGGCCGACCTGAACAACGCGCTGGGCGAGGCCGTTGGCGAGGCCTATGTGAAGCGCAACTTCCAGGCCGCGGACAAGGCCCGCATGCTCAAGCTTGTCAACAACCTGATGGCCGCCTATGGCGAGTCCATCGACGGCCTGAGCTGGATGACGCCGCCCACCAAGGCCAAGGCCAAGGACAAGCTGTCCAAATATCTGGTCAAGATCGGCTACCCCGACGTCTGGCGCAGCTATGCCACGCTGGAAATCAAGGCCGGCGACCCGACCGGCAACCGCGAGCGTGCGGTGCGCTTCGAATGGCTGCGCCAGGCCGCCAAGGCCGGCAAGCCGGTGGACAAGCGCGAATGGGGCATGACGCCGCAGACCGTCAACGCCTACTACAACCCGAGCTTCAACGAGATCGTCTTCCCGGCCGCCGTGCTGCAGCCGCCCCTCTACAACACCCGGGCCGACGACGCGGTCAACTACGGCGCCATCGGTGCCGTCATCGGCCATGAGATCAGCCATGGCTTCGATGACGAAGGCAGCCAGTTCGACGGCGACGGCGCCCTGGCCAACTGGTGGACGGATGCCGACCGCCAGGCCTTCGAGGCCATCGGCGCCCGTCTGGTGGCCCAGTACGAAACCTATGAACCCATCGCCGGCAAGCATGTGAACGGCAAGCTGACACTGGGCGAGAACATCGCCGACCTGTCCGGCCTGCAGATTGCCTACAAGGCCTATCTGCGTTCGCTGGGCGGCAAGCCGGCGCCGGTCATCGACGGCCTGACCGGCCCGCAGCGCTTCTTCATGGGCTGGTCGCAGGCCTGGCGCGAGAAGATGCGCGAGCCGCGCCGCCTGCAGCAGCTGACGGCCGACCCGCATTCGCCGGCGGAATTCCGCGCCAACGGCGCCGCCGTCAACCACGATGGCTTCCACGAAGCCTTCAAGACCCAGACCGGCGACAAGATGTTCAAGCCCAGCGAGGCCCGCATCCGCATCTGGTAGCGAGGTGCCGCCCGCGTGTACGCCTGCTGGCCGGCAGGCGTCAACCCTGGCTTGTGTGGTTTTGCTGCGCCGCACAAAAACCCAAAACCGGGCGCAGAATCCCGACTTTCGAACAATCGCCACTCCAAGCCGGTGGCCCTCGTGAAGTGAGTTCTTCCCACGCGGCTCGCAGCCCTTCGGCAATGGCGGGCCTCACCCTCGGCGCCCTCGGGGTGGTCTATGGCGACATCGGCACCAGCCCGCTGTATGCCCTCAAAGAAGTTTTCCATGGCGGCCATGTCGCCACCACGCCCGACAACATCCTCGGCGTGCTGTCACTGCTGTTCTGGACGCTGACCGTCGTCGTTTCGATCAAGTATGTGCTGCTGATCCTGCGCGCCGACAACAACGGCGAGGGCGGTCTCATCGCCATGCTGGCGCTGGCGACCAATGCGGTGAACGACAAGCCGGCGCTGCGCCGCGGATTGCTGCTGGTGGGCCTGTTCGGCACGGCCATCTTCTTCGGCGACGCCGTGATCACGCCGGCCATGACGGTGCTGGGCGCCGTCGAGGGCATCGACGTCTATGAGCCGCAGTTGCACGACGCCATCCTGCCGCTGACCCTCGTCGTCATCGCCGGGCTGTTCGCCGTGCAGCGCTTCGGCACTGGCGGCATCGGCAAGGCCTTCGGGCCCGTGATGCTGGCCTGGTTCGCCTCGCTGACTGCGCTGGGCCTGCCGCACATCGTCGAGAACCCGCACGTTCTGACGGCCATCAACCCGCTGTATGCGGTGCGTTTCTGCCTGGAGTACCGCTGGGTGGCCTTCGTGGCACTGGGTGCCGTGGTGCTTGTCGTCACTGGCGGCGAGGCGCTCTACGCCGACCTGGGCCACTTCGGCAAGAAGCCCATCCGCATTGCCTGGTATGGCGTCGTCATGCCGGCCCTGGTGATCAACTACTTCGGCCAGGGCGCCATGCTGCTGGACAACCCCGAAGGCGTGAAGAACCCCTTCTTCCTGCTGGCACCGGGCTGGGCCGAGATCCCGCTCTTCCTGCTGGCCACCGCGGCGGCCATCGTCGCGTCGCAGGCGCTTATCACGGCCGCCTTCTCGGTCACCAAGCAGGCCATCCAGCTCGGCATCCTGCCGCGGCTGCGCGTGCTGCACACCAGCGTGCGCGATATCGGCCAGATCTACGTGCCCTTCATCAACTGGGGTCTGTTCAGCCTGGTCATCCTCGCCGTCGTCTTCTTCGGCTCGTCGACCAAGCTGGCCGGCGCCTACGGCGTGGCCGTCACCATCGACATGACGATCACGACGGTGATGACCTTCTTCGTCATCCGCTACGGCTGGAGGTACCCGCTGGCGCTGTGCATCGCGGCCACGGGCATCTTCTTCCTCATCGACGTCACCTTCCTCGCGTCCAACCTGCTCAAGGTGGCCGCCGGCGGCTGGTTCCCGCTCTTGATCGGCATCGGCATGTTCACGCTGATGCTGACCTGGAAGCAGGGCCGCAAGCAGCTGTCCGACAAGCTGCGCGAGGACGCCATCGAGCTGGACACTTTTCTCGACGCCGTCTTCATCAACCCACCCACACGCGTGGCCGGCACGGCCGTCTTCCTGTCGTCCGAGAAGGGCTCCACGCCCAACGCGCTGCTGCACAACCTCAAGCACAACAAGGTGCTGCACGAGCAGAACGTCTTCGTCACCGTCAAGCACCATGAAGTGCCCTGGGTCGGCTTCGAGAAGCGTTGCGAGGTCGAGGCCCTGGGCCACCACTGCTGGCAGGTGGCCCTGCACTTCGGCTTCAAGAACGAGCCCGACGTGCCCGAGGCCCTGGCTCTATTGAAGAAGCACGGCGTGCAGCTCGACGAGATGGAGACCAGCTACTTCCTGAGCCGCGACATCGTCATCCCGACTATCGGCACGGGCATGGCACTGTGGCGCGAGAAGCTCTTCGCCAGCATGCACCGCAACGCGGCCGCGGCGGCGGACTTCCTGCACCTGCCGACCAACCGCATCGTCGAGCTGGGCTCCAAGGTCGAGATCTAAGGTCTCGGCAGGCGCTAACTGCCACAGAGAAGCCGGCGCTCGATGCGCCCGTCATGCACATGCACGACCTCGCCCTTGGCCAGTGGCTGCCAGGCCTCGGCGTCGTCGCCCAGCGGTTCTGATGCAATCGCCCAGCCGCCCGGCTGGGGCTTGAGATAGAGGCTGGGCGGCTTGTCGTCGCTGGCCCAGCGCACCGCCCAGAGCTGCTCGCCGTCGGAAAGAGCCGCCGAGAAGCGCAGCGGCGTCGTGACGCCGCGCGCCTCCATTTCATCCACCGTGTCCAGCAGCACCTGGCGCGTTGCCGCCTCGACCGTCGCGCCGGCCCGCACACGGCCCATGATGAGCAGGAAGAGCAGCTCCGAATCCGTCGCACCGCGCTTCAGGTCGTAGAGCTCGTCGCTCAGTTGCGCTTCCATGCCACGGCGCAGCCGCGGAAAGTCGCCCACCTGGCCGTTGTGGATGAAGAGATAGCGGTCCAGATGAAAGGGATGGCAGTTCTGCCTGGAGACACCGCCCCCCGTCGCCGCCCGCACATGAGCCATGAAGAGGTGGGAGCGCACGTTGGCGCACAGGGCCATCAGGTTGTCGTCGCTCCAGGCCGGCATCACCTCGCGGTAGACGCCGGGCGTGTCGCGCTCGCCGTACCAGCCGATGCCGAAGCCATCGCCATTGGTGACCGACTTGGCCTCTGAAGCCTGCAGGCTTTGGCGCACCAGGGAATGGCGCGGCTTGCAGACCAGGTCTTCCAGAAAGATCGCGTCGCCCGAGTAGGCGAGGAAACGGCACATCGACAGATCTCCTCAGGTCACATCATGCCTCGGCTGTATTCGGGCCGAGCGCCGGGCCGCCCCAAGCCGGCCCGCCTGTGGCTGCACGCGGCTCGATGCCGCGGGCGGCCTCGTCCCCGCGGGGGACCGGTCAGGCGCGCCCGCGTCCAGCGGCGCGAGCCTGGACGAGGGGCTCAACTTATGCTGGCCGCATGCGTTCTCTGCTGCAAGACTTTTCGCCGTCCACCGTCGTTGCCGGCTTCGTCGCGGTGCTGGTGGGCTACACCAGCTCGGTGGCCATCATCTTCCAGGCCACCGTGGCACTGGGCGCGACGCAGGCCCAGACGGCCTCCTGGCTGTGGGCCCTGGGCCTGGGCATGGGCGTCACCAGCCTGGCCTTGAGCCTGTGGACGCGTCAGCCCGTGCTGACGGCCTGGTCCACGCCGGGCGCGGCCCTGCTCGCGTCCACCTCGGGCCTGGACATGCCCGAGGCAGTCGGCGCCTTCATCGTCTGCGGCCTGCTCATTGCCTGGGCCGGCGCCAGTGGCTGGTTCGAGAGGCTGATGGACCGCATTCCCGTGGCCGTCGCCTCGGCGCTGCTGGCCGGCGTGCTGGCCCGCTTCGGCCTGGACGCGGTGGCCAGCGCCAAGACCGCGCCGGAGCTCGTGCTGGCGATGGCCGCCGCCTATCTGCTGGGGCGGCGCCTGTGGCCGCGCTATGCCGTGCCCGGCGTGCTGATCGCCGGCGTCATCACCGCCCTGGCCCAGGGCCGGCTCAGCTTCCTCGGCATCGACACGGGCCAGATCTTCGTGACGCCGGTCTGGACCGCGCCCGAGTTCACCTGGCATGCCGCCATCGGCGTGGCCCTGCCGCTGTTCATCGTCACGATGGCCTCGCAGAACCTGCCCGGCGTCGCAGCCCAGCGGGCCAGTGGCTATGCAACGCCCGTGTCCGCTTCCATCGCCGTGACCGGCGCGGCGACAACGCTGCTGGCGCCTTTCGGCGGCTATGCCTTCAACCTGGCCGCCATCACGGCCGCCATCTGCATGGGCCGTGAGGCGCATGAGGACCCGGCGCGGCGCTACACGGCGTCCATCGCCGCGGGCCTGTTCTATGTCCTCGTCGGCCTGGCGGGCGGCGCCGTCGCCATGCTGCTGGCCGCCTTTCCGCGCGAACTCGTCGCGGCGATCGCCGGCCTGGCCCTGCTGGGCACCATCGCCGGCGCGCTGGCCACCTCGCTGAAGGACGAGGCCCACCGTGACGCGGCCATCCTGACCTTCCTCGTCTGCCTGTCCGGCATCAGCGTCTTCGGCATCGGCGCGGCCTTCTGGGGCGTGGTGGCGGGCGGCATTGCGACGCTGGCCGCGACCTTCCGCCGCCCTCGGCCTTAGGTGGGCGAGGTGGCCGGCCCTGTGCAACACTGGCTGGATTGCACAGGCCCCCTCGATCATGAAGCTGCTCTTCGTTGCCGACCCGCTATCCACCTTCAAGACCTACAAGGACTCCACCTTCGCCATGATGCGCGAGGCCGGCCGGCGCGGCCACAGCATCGTCGCCTGCGAGGCCAGCCAGCTCGTCTGGCAGCGCGGCGGTCGCGTCACGGCGCGCGGCGCGCTGGAGATCGCGCTGACGGGTCAAACCGGGGAGGACAGCGACGCCTGGTACACCGTCACGTCGACCGGTGATGTGGCGCTGGCCGATGTCGATGCCGTGCTGATGCGCAAGGACCCGCCCTTTGACAGCGAGTTCTTCTACGCCACCCATCTGCTCAGCCAGGCCGAGCGAGAGGGCGCCCGCGTCTTCAACCGCGCCAGCGCCCTGCGCGAGCACCCCGAAAAGCTCGCCATCCTCGAGTTCCCGCAGTTCATCTCGCCCACCCTGGTCACGCGCGACCCGGCCGAGATCCGCGCCTTCCATGCCGAGCAGCGCGACATCATTCTCAAGCCCCTGGACGGCATGGGCGGCATGGGCATTTTCCGCGTCAAGGACGACGGCCTGAACCTGGGCAGCATCATCGAGACGCTGAACAAGGACAGCACGCAGACGGTCATGGTGCAGCGCTTCATCCCCGCCATCACGGAGGGCGACAAGCGCATCCTCATCATCGGCGGCAAGCCCGTGCCGCATTGCCTGGCGCGCATCCCGCAGGGCAACGAGGTGCGCGGCAACCTGGCCGCCGGCGGCAAGGGCGTGGCCCGTCCGCTGACCGCTCGCGACCGCGAGATCGCCGAATACCTCGGCCCCATCCTGGCCGCACGCGGCCTGCTGCTGGTGGGCCTGGACGTCATCGGCGAGAACGTCACCGAGATCAACGTGACCAGCCCGACCTGCTTCCAGGAGATCACGGACCAGAGCGGCTTTGATGTGGCCAAGATGTTCGTCGATGCGCTGGAAGAGGCCATGGCATGAGGCGCCGTGACTTCGCCGCCTTCGGCTTGTCGGCCATTGCGTTGCCGGCATTCGCCCAGGATGCGGGCTTCGGCAAGCTGACCGACAAGTTCCTCGAGGCACTGTGGCGCCAGGACCCCGATGCAGCCGTGGCCGCCGGGCGCTTCGAATTCGCCCCGCAAGTCACTTTGCCCAGCAACGCCCAGCGCGAGCGCATGCGGGCCTTCCTGACGCAGTGGCAGGCCGAGTTTGAGCGTCAACCCGAGGCGGCGCTGAATACCAGCCAGCGCATGGACCGCACCATGCTCGTCGCCAAGATCCAGAGCGACCTCTGGCGCCTGGACACGCTGCGTGAATGGTCCTGGAACCCGGCCGAGCACAACCCTGCCGCGCCGCTGGATCTGCTGCTGAACACCGACTACGCGCCCTTGCCACAGAGGCTCGGGGCACTGAGGCCCCGCATCACGGCCCTGCCGGCGTTCTACCGGGCGGCCCGGCTCAGCCTCGGCGGGGTCACGCGCGAGCACACCGAGCTGGCCATCCAGCAGGCGCCTGGCGTCGTCGGTGTGCTGGACGACATTGCCAAGCGCGCGGCCGAAGCCGGCCAGGCGGCGTCCTTCAGGTTGCCGCTGGCTGCAGCGCGCTCGGCCGTCGAGGCCTATGTGGCCCACCTGAAGCGCCTGCTGCCTGCGGCGCGCCGGCCTTTCCGCCTCGGCGCCGAGTTCTACGAGCCCAAGTTCGCCCATGACATCCAGTCTGCGCGCACGGCGCGTGAAACCTACGAACTGGCCCAGCAGCGCCGCGAGGAGGTGCTGGCCAGCATGCAGACACAGGCCGCGGCCCTCTGGCCCACCGTCATCGGCAGCGAGGCACCGCCTGCCGACCGCTTTGCGCTGATCGGCCGCGTCATCGCCAAGCTCAGCGAAAGGCATGTCGCCCGCGAGCGCTTCGTCGACGAGATCCGCGCGCAGATCCCCCAGCTCGAAGCCTGGGTGCGCGACCACGACCTGCTGAGCCAGGACGCCAGCAAACCGCTGGCCGTGCGCGAGACGCCCGAATACCAGCGCGGCGTGGCCGGCGCCAGCATTGAGGCGCCCGGCGCCTACCGGCCGCAGGACCGCACCTATTACAACGTCACGCCGCTGGACGACCTGACGCCCGAGCAGGCCGAGAGTTCACTGCGCGAATACAACCACTGGATCCTGCAGATCCTCAACATCCATGAGGCCATCCCCGGCCACTACACCCAGCTCGTGCACGCCAACCGCGCGCCCAGCAAGGTCAAGGCCCTGTTCGGCAACGGCGCGATGGTGGAGGGCTGGGCCGTCTACGGCGAGCGCATGATGATCGAGAGCGGCTACGGCGCCTCGCCGGAGATGACGCTGATGTACGGCAAATGGCATCTGCGCTCGGTCACCAACACCGTGCTCGACTACAGCGTGCACGTGCTCGGCATGACCGAGGCCGACGCGCTGGACCTGCTGACGCGCCAGGCCTTCCAGACCGAACGCGAGGCCAAGGAAAAATGGCGCCGCGTGCAGCTCAGCTCGGTGCAGCTGACCAGCTATTTCAGCGGCTACAGCGAGATCTTTGCGCTGCGCGAGGCGCTCAAGGCCAGGCCGGGGTTCAACCTCAAGGCCTTCCACGAGCAGTTCCTGAGCTACGGCAATGCGCCGGTGCGGTTGATTGCGGCGGAGATGTTGTGAGCCCCTCGCCCAGGCTTGCTCCGCTGAACGCGGCAAGCCTGGTCGGTCCCCCGAGGGGACGGCGATGCTTGCGGCATTGGGCCACAAGCACATCGCCCGCGAGCTAGCTCGGGGGCGGCCCAGCGCTTGGCTCGCGGTCAGTCGGGACGCTTACACCGTGAACTGATCGTGCACCCGCGGCACCGTCGCCGCGGGATCGTCATTGCGCCAGACCGGCCCCGGGCTGCCCGCGCGCCGCCAGCGCCGCGGCACGCGGTCGATGGCGATGAAGAAGGCCTGCATGCGGCCGTCCGGCGTGATGCGAAAGCGCAGGAAGCCCTTGTGGTCCTGCCCGTCCAGTGCCGAGTAGGCGTTGTTGGTCAGCAGGCCGAGCCGGCACATCAGCGCCAGGTAGCCGCCGAACAGCGCCGAACCCAGCATCGCGCCGCCGGCGAAGACGCCCGCGCCGACCAGCAGCGAGTGCAGGATCAGCCCCAGCCATTGGTCGCGGCTGCCCAGGCCCGCCCACAGGCTGACGGCCTGGTGCATGAAGAACTCCAGGCTGAACACGGCCAGCACATGCACCGCGGCATGCACGGCGCCCATGCCCCAGGTGACGGCCCAGCGCAGGGTGCGGCCATCGTCGGGTGACAGCTCGTCCACGGCCTCGCGGCCCATGGTCATGCAGCCAAAAGCCATCAGCCCGTTGATCAGAAAGCCCAGCGGGCTGAACACCATCGCCTTGAGCCACAGCGCCAGCACGGCCAGGTAGTCGCCCGGCCCATAGGCCCACAGGGGCTGGAAGCCGTCAGCCCGGAACGACCAGGAGAAGGGGCTGGAGTTCAGGTAGGCGTTGAACCAGTACAGCGCGCCCAGCAGCAGCGCGAAGCCGACATTGCCGTTGCCGCCCTGCAGCCTCGGCAGGAAGGCGAACAGATTGCGCCAGGCCCGCCCCCGCGACGTCTCGGCCGTCGGGTAGACCGTGGCCTCCTGGCGTTCGAAATGCACGCCCCGCGCGCGCCGGCCGGTCAGGCCGACCTTCAGCGCCGGCGTCTCGGTGCGCGGCTCCGGCGGGATGCAGTCCTCGGTGTCGAAGGCCTGCAGCCGTACGGGCCGCGTGGTCGCCCGGGTGTGCGTCGGATGGGTGAAGGCGCCGCCGCAGCCGCAGGTGACGAGGCGGCCGTCTCGGGTCAGATCTTGGGAATCCCAACGCATGTAGTGGTGCAGGTCGCCGGCCAGGCGCAGGCGGATGCGGCCGCGCAGCAGGCCTTCCAGGCGCTGGTAGCGCTTGGGGTGGCTCTCATCGGCGCCGTCGCCGATGGGCCGTGTCCAGTAGGGCTCGGGGTAGATGAGGATGACCTTGTCGTCGGCGCCAATGGCGGCCGGCTTGCCATGGCCGCCGAGGGCCAGGGCCTCGAACTGCTCGTACTGGTCGCGATCGATGTCGCGCGTCAGTGCAAAGTCCAGGGCCAGGGCCCACCAGCCGCCGGGCAGCTTGACGCAGAAATAGGACTGGCGCTGCGGGATGTCGGCGCCCAGCAGCGGTGCGGAGTCGTAGCCACGCACGAAGTAGCGGCTGAAGGTCGAGGCCGAGTCCATCCAGTCGTGGTTCTGCGGCACGGCCGCCAGCGTCAGCCGCCGGCCGCGCACCAGGGTGTCGGCGAAGTCGTTGCGCACCGCCTCGAACATCTCGACGAAGCGGTAGCGGTAGTCCTCGGTGCTGGCAGCCGGGTAGGCGAGGTCGCCACCGAAGAGCAGCAGCTGGCCTCTTGGGAGTGTCTGCAGGGTCTCGCCGTCGAGCGCCAGCTCGGGCGCCAGCGCGGCGCTCGCCACCGCATAGCTGGCGTTGCCGCCGTCACCGGTGTCGGCGATGAAGTCGAACCAGTATTCGCCCTTGAAGTCGCCCTCCAGCTCGGGTTGGCTGCGGTCGATGACCACCAGCGGTTGCGGCTGTGCCTCGCGGCCGTCTCGGTTGCGCAGCTGGTCCAGTGACGACAGCACCTGGTTGGCGGCCGTCCAAAGCACGCTGGGTTGGTACCAGGCGACCGGATGGCGTTCGTGGGGTGGAACGGAGCGGCCGAGCTTGGGTGAGGGCATGGGGCGCGATGATCGTCGCGGCCCCGCCCCTGATCAAGGGGCGCGTGTGCGATGCCCCGCAGCCGCCTTGTACGCATTGATCTCGGCCGCCACCTCGGCGGGGTCGATGACGTCCGCCAGATTCGCGAAGCCCGCCGGTGCCAGCGCCTCCACACGGTCGAGGATGGCGTCCAGCCCTTCCTTGCGATTCATCTCGACGATGCGGGCGCACATCGGCCGCCGTTCGTCCTCGTAAGCGGCCAGCGCCGTGTCGAGATCGGCATGTGCGCTCAGCGCGTCGGCCAGCGCCTTGGCATCCATGATGGCCTGGGTCGCGCCGTTGGAACCGATCGGCACCATCGGGTGGGCCGCGTCGCCCAGCAGCGTCGAGCGGCCGAGCTGCCAACGTGGCAGCGGGTCGCGGTCCACCATGGGCCATTCCAGCATCTGCTCGGCGCGGGTGATGAGACCAGGTACGTCCAGCCAGTCGAAGCGCCAATGGCCGAAGGTGGGCAGCAGGTCGTCGAGCCTGCCGGCGCGGCTCCAGTCGGCGCGGTCGGGGGCGGTCAGGCCGGGGACGGGTTCCTGCACGCGGCGGTCGGCGATCCAGTTGATGAGCTGCAGCCCGTCGGCCCGCGGCGCGCCAATCGGGTAGACGACGAACTTGGCCTGGCTGTGGCCGGCCTGCACCATGGTGCGGCCGTCCAGGAAGGGCGGCGCCCAAGTCGTGCCGCGCCACATCATGACGCCGCGCCAGCAGGGCGCGCCTTCGTCGGGTGCCAGGCGGCGGCGCAGCGCGGAGTGGATGCCGTCGGCGCCGATGACGAGATCGGCCGCCTGCTCGCGGGGGCCGTCCAGCGTTGCGATCTCGGCAATGGCGCGGTTGCCTTCATCGCGCACGTTGACGACGCGCTGGCCGCCGAGCACCGTGACCTTGGCCGAGGCTTCGGCCCACAGCCGCATCTGCAGCTCACCGCGATGGATGCTGAACTGCGGATGGCTGTAGCCGCCCTCCAGGCCGCGCGGGTCGCGGTAGATGGCCTGGCCATGCTTGTTGGCGAAGACGAGGGCCGAGGTCTCGACGGCCATGCCGCGCAGCGCTGGCAGCAGGCCCAGTTCGTCCAGCACGGCCACGGCATGCGGCAACAGGTTGATGCCCACGCCCAGCGGTTGAGGTTCGCGCACCGACTCCAGCACCGTCACGGCGTGGCCGCGTGCGTGCAGGGCCAGCGCCGCCGTCAGCCCGCCGATGCCACCGCCTGCGATCAATATCTCCATGGCCTCAGGGTAAGCGAGATAGTTGCAGTGAGCAACAAAAACTAATCTGAGACGGTGAGCAAGCCCGACACGCCCAAGGCCATGCCCCCCGAAGGCCCGATGTTGCCTGTTCCCGGGCTTGATTACGGCCTTTTGGACGGCTTGCTGGGCTATGCACTGCGCCGCGCGCAGAACGCGCTCTACCTGGACTTCTACCGCGCCACCGCCGAGTGGGACATCAGCCCGCCGCGCTTTGCCGCCCTGGTGCTGATCGCGCGCAACCCCGGCCTGCGCCAGGGGCTGCTCGGCCAAGCCATGGGCCTGCACCGCAGCGGCGCGCTGCGCCTGACAGACTGGCTCACTGCCCAGGGTTATGCCGAGCGCCGCGACGCGCCCGACGACGCGCGGGCCTGGGGGCTGTACCTGACACCTGTGGGCAAACGCCTGTTGGTCAAGCTTGAAGCCGCCGTCGCCACGCACGATCGCGCGCTGATCCAGGCCCTCGGCGACCAAGGCCCCACATTGAAGGCTGGCCTGGAACGCCTGGCCCGCATCGCCACCGCACCGCCCACAGACTGACAACACGATCGGAGACAAAAGAAATGATGCAACGACGC
This sequence comes from Pelomonas sp. Root1217, assembly GCF_001425705.1. Lineage (GTDB taxonomy): Bacteria > Pseudomonadota > Gammaproteobacteria > Burkholderiales > Burkholderiaceae_C > Pelomonas. The sequence continues at coordinate 883,440 of NZ_LMDC01000012.1, forward strand.
CACCTGATGCTTTCCCTTGCGGCCTTGCCGCTAGCCGCCCGCGCTCAGGGCCAGCCGCCGCGCATCCTTGTCGGCTTCCCGGCCGGCGGCTCGGTAGACACGACGGCCCGCCGCTTCGCCGAGTTCGGCCGCGGCAAGCTGGCCGAGACCATCCTCGTCGAGCAGAAGGTCGGCGCCGGCGGCCGCATCGCCATCGGCGTGCTGAAGGATGCGGCCCCCGACGGCCTGACGATGCTGCTCGGCCCTTCGTCCATGTTCACCGTCTACCCGCATGCCTACCGCAAGCTGGCCTATAACCCGGCGACCGACGTCATCCCGGTGTCGCCGCTGGCGCTATCGACCTGTGGCTTCGGCGTCGGGCCCCAGGTCCCGGCCACGGTGAAGACGCTGGCGCAACTGGCCGACTGGCTCAAGGCCAACCCCGACAAGGCGGCCTACGCCTCGCCCGCAGCGGGCGCCATGCCGCACTTCCTCGGCAACCAGTTCGAGCATGCAGCCGGGTTGAAGCTCACCCATGCGCCTTACCGTGGCGCGGCGCCCGGCATGCAGGACCTGATGGGCGGCCAGATCGCCGCGGGCTGCTTCTCCATCGGCGACTTCCTGCCCCACCTCGCCTCCGGCCGCGTGCGCCTGCTCGGCGTGACGGACAAGGCCCGCTCGCGCTTCGTGCCCGACGTGCCCACCTTCGAGGAGCAAGGCTTCAAGGGCATCGTCGGTGTCGAGAGCTACGGCCTCTTCCTGCCGGCCAGGACGCCTCAGGCGACGGTAGACAAGCTGGCTGAAGTGGCCCGCGCCGCCGTGCGCGAGCCCGGTGTCATCGAGGCCCTGGCCAAGCTGGGTTTCGAGCCGTTGTCGCTGCCGCCGGCAGACTACGCCAAGCGCCTGGCTGCCGAGCGCGACTACTGGGGGCCGGTGGTCAAGGCTTCGGGCTTCAGCTCGGACGATTAGCATGCCGGCTCCACTCATGGAGCCTGAATGCCCTGGCGTCGACTGGCTGCTTGCCTTGCTGTTTGCCTGACCCTGAATGCGGCCCACGCGGCGACCGACGCTGCGCGGCTGCAGGCGCTGCTGACCGAACAGCAATACGCCGCGGCGCGCACCGATGTCGACGCATTGCTGCGCGCCAGGCAACCCGATGCCGCCGAGCGCGCGGTCATCTACCAATGGCTGTTCGCCCGTGATGATGGCGCGGCCATCGATCGCCGCACGCAAGGCGTGCTGCGTGACCGCGAGGCCGATGCCATCGACCTGCTGGCCGCCGGCCGCCTGGCCCTGGACCGGCGCGACTTCGAGCGCGCCAGGCAATGCTTCGAGAAAGCCCTTGAGCGGGCGACGCGCCCCGTCGACAAGGCCCAGGCCTTGCGCGGCCTAGGGCAGCGCCATTACCAGCTGCGTGAGTTCGATGCCTCGCTGCAAAAGCTCGAAGCCGGCATCGCCGCCGAGCGCACCGCCGACGGCCTGGCCGCGCTGGCCGACACGTTGATCCGGCTCGGCCGCACCGAAGACGCGATTGCCGCGGCCGAGGGCGCCGTCGCGCTGAACCGTCATCACGAAGCCGCCCACTACCTGCTCGGCAATGGCTATGTGCGAGAGAACTACAGCCAGCTCGCTGCCCGGCTGGGCGACGGCTTCGCGCCGCTGATGGCCGACGTGAAGCGGGCCTCGGATGCCTTCGACAAGGGCGACTTCGACACGGCGCTGGCCATCAGCCTCGCCGTGCTGGAGCGTTGCCCGCAGCTCGGCCGGGCTCATGCCATCGCGGCCAAGGCGCTGGAGTCGCAGCGCTTTGCCATCGATGTGCACCGCGCCGACTACGAGCGCCGCTTCAAGGCCCTGCCGATGCCCGCCGTGCCGGGCATCGAGCGCTATGTACTGAACTGGCAGGATCTGTCGCCGCGCCACAAGAAGCGTGTCGCGCTGTCCGTCGCGCCGTGGAAGGCCTTCATCCCCGTGCTGGTGGAAGGCGGCGCCACCCACTTCATCAAGCCGATGTGGATGCGCCTGTCCGAGACGCCGCAGGCGCATGCGCTCAAGGATGCTCGCATCGACTACGACTCGCGCCTCTGGGACGACGTACGGGGCATGGGCGGGCACTTCACCGTCACCGGCATCGAGGACGTCGAGCGCAGCATCTTCGACCGCTACAACACCGTGCTGCACGAGCTGACCCACCAGGTTCATGGCGTGCTGACGGCCGACCAGGCGCGCAGCATCGAGGCGCTCTACCAGCAGGCCAAGGCGCGCGACGCCAGAACACGCAACGGTTTCCTGTCGCGCTACGCCGGCGGCTCAGTGTGGGAGTATTTCGCCGAGGGCGCCAACGCCGAGGCCTCGCCCCGGCGAGACGCCTATGACGGCCGCGAGATCGTGCGTGAGCGCCTGGTCGAGATGGACCCGGCCCTGCGCGCCGCGATCCGGCGCTTCTTCGCCCAGCGGGACACGCGCGCCAGTCTGCCCGTGGCCCTGGTCAATGCCGGCAACCAGAAGCTGGAGGATGGCAAGCTGGCCGAAGCCAAGCCGCTGTTCGCCCGCGCGCTCAAGCTCGCGCCCACCGACGAGCGCGTGCTGACGGCCCAGCTCAACGCGCTGGCCATCGAGGGCGATGGCGCTGCCGTCGCTGACTTGGCGGCCCGCGCCCTGGCGGCCCATCCGCGCAGCGGCGCACTGCGAGCGGGTGTCGCCGACGCCCTGTGGCATGGCGGCCGCCCGCTGGCCGCCGAGGTCGTGCCTGGCCTGGCGCGCGATGTCGCCGCGCTCAAGGGCGAGGACCGCTTCCGCGTCGACCTTGCGCTGGCAGACTACTCCCGGCGCCTCGGCGATGTGCCGCGGGCGCTGGCCGCCTATGAAGCCGTGCTCGCCTACCAGGGCGACCAGCCCGAGGCGCTGTGGGGCCGTGCCGCCACGCTGGCGCTGGACGGCCGTTGGGACGACGCCTTCAAGCAGTACGAGGCCGTGCTGCGCCTGCGCACGGGTCTTGTGCCGCTGCGCCGCGATTACGCGCTGGACCTGCTGCGCGCCGGCCGCAAGGAGGCGGCGCGAGCCCAGATCAAGGAAGCGCTGATCCTCGATCCGGCCGACCCCGACATGCTGGCGCTGAAAGGCTGGCTGGCCCTCGTCGATGGCGACCCGACCGCTGCGCGCCGCGATGCCAGCGAAGCCCTGCGGCTCGGGCCTTGGAGCGACTTGGCCGTCATCGTCGAAGCCGCTGCGCTGCAGGCCCTGGGGCAGGGCGAGGCGGCGCAGGCGGCGCTAGCGCGCCTGAAGCAGCGCATCGCCGGCAACGCGCCACCGCAATACGTCTATCGGCCCGAGAAGTCCGGCTGGTTCTCGGTGCATGAGCTGCCGGCCAGCGAGCGTCGTGTCATGGAGCTGCTCGTCAAGTGAGATTCTTCAAGCGCCTGGAGGCAGCCCATCTGAACGGCCTCAGCGTCGCGCTGGGCGTCGCGGCCACGCATCTCGCGGTCGGCGCGCTGTTCGGCGAGACGGCGGGGTTGGCGGCCGTGGGTGGCGCCGTCTGCGCCAGCCTGACGGACGTGCCCAACCCGCCCCAGCGCGTGCTGCCGCGCGTGTTGCCGGCCGCGGCCGCCGCGGCGCTCGTGACGTTGCTGGTCGGGCTGACGGACCACTCCCTCGCGTTGACCGTCGCCCTGATCGCCGTCGTCACTTTCCTGTCGCTGATGGCCCTGGCCTGGGGCCTGCGTGCCGGGCCGCTGTCCTTCGCGCCGGTGCTGGCCATGGTCTTCGCGATGGCCTGGGACCGCACGGCCGGCGCCACGTCGCCGCTGGAGCACGCGCTCTGGGTGGGCCTGGGCGGCTGCGTCTATGCCGGCTGGGCGCGCGGCAGCGCGGTCGTGCTGCGCCACCGGTTGCGCGAGTTGGCACTGGCTACGGCACTGCGCGCCACCGAGAAGCGGCTGCGTTCGCGTGCCCAGCGCATTGCCGGCGCGGTGGGCGGTGCCGAGGCGAACATCCGTGCCTCCATTGCCGACGACGTGCTGCTCGCCGATGCACTGCAGGCCGCGCGCGACCAGGTTTTTGCCGCACGGCGCTCACCGCGCAGCCGCCGTCAGACCGACCTGGTGCTAGGCCTCATCGAGCTGCGCGACCTGCTGCTGGCCAGCCGGCTCGACACTGAACTGCTGGGCCAGGACTTCCCCGGCCGCCAATGGCGGGCTGCACTGGCCGATGCGCTGCGCCACCTCGCCGACGTGCTCGCCGCCCTGGCCGATACCGTGGCCTATGGCGCACCCTTGCCCGAGGTGTCTGCCGACGCCTGGCGGGCGCAGTTGGCGGCGCGGCTGGCCGATGTCAGCGCGCCGGCTGGCGACTCGCGCACCCATCTCGCGTCGGCGCTGGCGTCGCGCGTCGGCCACATGCTGGACGACGTCAGTGCCATGGTGGCCCGCCAGACTGCGGCAGACAACCCCGACAGCCCCTGGACACCCGAGCGCCTCGCGCCCTTCGTGTCGCCCGAGGGCTGGCCGCTCGCAGCGCTGAAACCTCATCTGAACCTGCAGTCCGGCGTCATGCGCCATGCGCTGCGCTCGGCGCTGGCGCTGTCGTTCGCCTATGCGCTGGGTGCGGCCTTGCCCTGGGCCGCCCACCCCTTCTGGTTGATGCTCAGCGTGGCCGTCGTGCTGCGCGGCAACCTCGAGCAGACGCTGTCGCGCCGCAACGAACGCATCATCGGCACGGTGCAGGGCTGCCTGCTGGTGTTGCTGCTCGCGCATGTGCACTGGACGCCGCTGCTCAGCCTGTGCTTCATCGCGGCCGTGGGCACGGCCCATGCCTATGTGAACCGCCGCTACCGTGTCGCCGCGACGGCCGCGACGTTGATGGCGCTGCTGCAGCCATTGATGCTGGCGCCGGGCAGCGACCCCTTCATCACCGAACGCCTGGCCGACACCGTCATCGGCGCGGGCCTGGCATGGTTGTTCAGCTTTGTGCTGCCCTCCTGGGAGCGTGCCGCCGTGCCGCGGCTGGGCCAGCAGCTGCGCGGCGCGCTGGCGCGGCATGCGGCCAACATGCTGCGTTGGATGCCCAGCGCCGAAGAACAGACCGCCCAGCGCCTGAGTCGCCAGCAGGCCTACACGGCACTCGCCGCGCTCGCGGCAGCGGCCCAGCGCACGCGTGTCGAGCCGGAGCGCGTGCGCCTGCCCGATGCCGAGATCGAGTCCGCGCTCAGCCACGGCTATCGACTGATGGCACTGCTCGGTGCCGTGCAGCACCAGGTGCAGCGCCGCACGGCCCGGCTGGACGCTGCCAAGGCCGAGACGGCACTGCCGTTGGCGCGCAAGGCCTGCGTGGATGTGCTCAAGGGCGAGCCGATGACGGGCACCGACCCGGCAGAGACGCCCGATGGAGACGCGGGCGCCTGGCCCGAGCATCTCGGCCAGCAGGACCTGACGCCCTGGCTGCTACGCCGGCTCAGGCTGTGCCGCCTTGAAGCGCGCGAATTTGTCGCCGCACTGACCCAACTTCAAAACCCTGCAGGAGAACCGAAATGAGCATCCAGACCCGCGCCGCCGTCGCCTGGAAGGCCGGCCAACCGCTGAGCATCGAAACCCTGGACCTGGAAGGCCCGCGCGACGGCGAGGTGCTGGTCGAAGTCAAGGCAACCGGCATCTGCCACACCGACGACTTCACGCTGTCGGGCGCCGACCCCGAAGGCCTGTTCCCGGCCGTGCTCGGCCACGAGGGCGCGGGCGTCGTGCTGGAGAGCAAGGTGCCATGGTTGAAGCCGGGTGACCATGTCATTCCGCTCTACACGCCCGAATGCCGCGAGTGCAAGTTCTGCCTGAGCCGCAAGACCAATCTCTGCCAGGCCATCCGCTCGACGCAGGGTAAGGGGCTCATGCCCAACGGCACGTCGCGCTTTTCGCTGAACGGCGAGCCGATCTTTCACTACATGGGCACCAGCACGTTCGCGAACCACATCGTGGTGCCGGGGATTGCGCTGGCCAAGATCCGGCCCGACGCGCCTTTCGACAAGGTCTGCTACATCGGCTGCGGCGTGACGACCGGCGTGGGTGCCGTGCTGTTCACGGCCAAGGTCGAGGCGGGCGCCAACGTGGTGGTCTTCGGCCTTGGCGGCATCGGTTTGAACGTCATCCAGGGCGCGAAGATGGTGGGGGCCGGCAAGATCATTGGCGTGGACATCAACCCCGCGCGCGAGGCGATGGCGCGGCAGTTCGGCATGACCGACTTCGTGAACCCGAAGGATGTTGGGAATGTCGTTGACCACATCGTGCAGCTGACCGACGGCGGTGCGGACTATTCATTCGAATGTGTCGGCAATGTGCAGCTGATGCGCCAGGCGCTGGAGTGCACGCACAAGGGCTGGGGGCGCAGCATCATCATCGGCGTGGCGCCGGCGGGGGCGGAGATTGCGACGCGGCCGTTCCAGTTGGTGACGGGGCGCAAGTGGGAAGGGTCGGCGTTTGGGGGCGCTCGGGGGCGGACCGATGTGCCGAAGATCGTCGATTGGTATATGGAAGGCAAGGTGCGCATCGATGAGTTGATCACGCACAAGCTGAAGCTGGAGGACATCAACGAGGGGTTTGAGTTGATGCGGCGGGGGGAGTCGATCCGCTCTGTTGTGGAGTTTTGAGGTTGCTTTGGCGGAGCGCATGGCTGTCCGCTGCATTGCCGGGAGTCCGTCCCGGCGGCCGGGTAACTTTCTTCTGCTGCCAGAAGAAAGTCACCAAAGAAGAGGCGCTGAACCGCACACGAGCACCACGCCGCCATGAACGGTGCGCGAAAACACTCACCATGATGGCGGGAAGAAGCGAACCGCTGCGCTCTCGCTGCTGTCCCTGTAAAGAGCGCCATCCATTGCCCCTTCACGCCGGTTAACGCCGGCTGCACGCCGGGCTCATCAGGAAATACCGCGTCGCCCGAGCGACGCTGCATTCGGACTTCTGGTGAGCCCGGCGTGCAGCCGCGCGTCGGACGGGCAGCAGGCCCGATGGATGGTGGTCGTGACAAGTCAGGCGCGAGAGCGCAGCGGCTCGCATCGGGGCACGGCCCGCTCCGAGCGACGCGAGCGCCTCATCCCGCTCGAGTGCGGATTGCATTGAGCGCTCCTCTTTTGGTGACTTTTCTCTGGCGCTGCAGAGAAAAAGTTACCCGCCCTGCCGGGGCGGATTCCCGGCTCACTGCACCGAGTCGAAAGGTTCGTCGCAAAGCGTCCTAGCGTTTCTCGGGCGGCAACCCCTGCAGCGAATTGACCAACTCCGCATGCGCCACCAGATCCACCGGCCTCAACTTCGGCACCGTCCTCGCCGGATAGTCCCCAAGATAGTTCCCGCCCTTCCAGTTTCGCGCTGGCCTCACCGGCCGCGGCACAAACCCGCCGCCGCAGTTGGGGCAGACATTGCTCAGCAACCCCTCGGCGCAGGCCGCACAAAACGTGCACTCAAAGCTGCAGATGCGCGCCTCCACCGACTCCGGCGGCAGCGCACCCGCGCAATGCTCACAGCTGGGTCGCAGCTCCAGCATGTCAGCGGTTTTTCCGGTAAGGCTCATCCTCAACGATGAAATCCTTCTCGCGCATCGAGGCCGCAATCCAGTCCTCCACCGCCGGATGCGCCAGCAGCGAATCGCGATACGTCGCCGCCGCTTCCGACACCGGCAGGCCGAAGCGGCTCAGCCGCACCGCTACCGGCGCAAAGTAGGCATCCGCCGCGCTGAACTCGCCAAACAGGAAAGGCCCGCCGCTGCCCTTGAGCGCATCGCTCCACGCCGCATCCAGCCGCTCCACATCGGCGCGCAACACCTCGTCCTCCGCCCACAACTTGGCGCCGACGTCGGGGAAGAACACCTCTATATTCATCGGGCAAACCGTGCGCAGCCGCATAAAGCCGGCGTGCATCTCGGCACACAGGCTGCGCGCCCGGGCGCGGGCTTTCACGTCGCGTGGCCAGATGGCGTGCTCGGGGTGGCGGTCGGCGATGTACTCGGTGATGGCCAAGGTGTCCCAGACCGTGAAGCCATCGTCCTCGACCAGCACCGGCACGCGTTTCGTCGGCGTGATGCCGGCAATGACGCGGGTCCATTCCGAGTCCGGCGTGAAGTCAAAGCGCAGCTTGACCTCTTCAAACGGAATGCCGAAGGCCGCCAGCAGCACACCGCTGCGCATGGACCAGGAGGAGTAGTTCTTGTTGCCGATGTAGAGCTTCATGACACCTTTCGCGTTGAGCCGGCGAGCTTAAACAGCCGCTGCACCGCCGGCGATGAGCAATCCGCAACGGATTGATGCGCGCTCAATGCCTGGCGCGCCAGGCGTCCAGGCGTGCAACGCCGCCGTCAGGCGACAGATAGGTCGGCAGCACGGCTTCCAGCGAACTGGCCTGAATGCCCAGTTCCGCCAGGCCCGGCAGCTTGCCGCTTGGCACATTGGGCACGCTCAGCGACGCGAGGTTGTCGCGCGACAGCAGCGGCTCGCCGGGCAGGCATTCCATGAACAGGGCCTGCAGCGTCGCCAGCGCGCCGGGCAGGCGCAGGATGGGCCGCTCGCGGCCCGCAACACGGCCGGCCAGCGCCACCAGCTCGGCCAGCGTCAGCTCGCGCGGGCCGGCGATCTCGTAGGTCTGGCCGATGGCCTCGCGGCGCAGCAGCACCTCCACCAGCGCCCGGGCCAGGTCCTGCACCCACACCGGCTGCAACCGCGCATCCGCCGCGCCCAGCGGCATCAACGGGAACAGGCCCTGCAGCCGCGCGAACAAGTTGACGCTCTTGTCGCCGTCACCAAAGACCAGCGATGGGCGCAGCAGCGTCAGCTCCAGCGGATGGGTCTGGGCCGCGACCTGTAGCGCAGCCTCGCCGGCGGCCTTGCTGCGCAGATAGCGCGATGGCGCGTGTTCGGCCACGCCCAGCGCACTGACATGCACGAGGCGCCTCGCACCGGCCGTGGCGATGCGCTTGGGCAGCTCCACATGCACATGCTCAAAGGCGGCCATGCTGCCCTGCAGAATGGCGACGAGGTTGACGACAGCGTCATGGCCTTTGACCAAGTCCGGCAGGTCGTGGAACACGTCGGCCTGCACGACGGTGACCCCTGGCAGGCTCTGCACGGCCTGCGCATGCGGCAGGCGGCGCGTCGGTACGGTGACGCGAGCATCGGCGCCGACGCGACGCGTCAGCTGTTCGCACAAGGCGCGGCCGACAAAGCCGCTGCCTCCCAGGATGAGTACGGACAGGCTCATGATTTGGACTCCCCCACCGCTGCGGGTGGCACGTCGCTGACGTCGGCATCGCGCGCGCCGGCGGGCCCGATGCTTTGCCCCAGGCGTTCGCGCAGCTTGGTGGCCGGCAAGCCCAATACCTGGGCGTAGACGGCGCCGCCGAGCAGCACCTTGCGCACATAGTCGCGCGTCTCGTTGAAGGGAATGTTCTCGGCCCAGATGGCCGCGTCGATGACGGGGCCATCGCGCCAGCGTGCGGGGCGGCCGGGGCCGGCGTTGTAGGCCGCCGCGGCCAGCGCCTGGGCGCCTTCAAAGCGGTCCAGCACCAGCTTCAGGTACTGGGTGCCGATGCGCAGGTTGAAGTCGCGGTCGTGCATCAGCTCGGCGTTGTAGTTGATGCCGGCCTTCTTGGCCGTCCACTTGGCGGTGGCGGGCATGACCTGCATCAGCCCGGCGGCGCCGACATGGGAGCGCGCGTCCAGCACGAAGCGCGATTCCTGGCGGATCAGCCCGTAGACGTAGGCCGCGTCCAGCCCCGCGGCCTGGGCCTCGCGCTGCAGCTCGGCGCGGTGCGGCGTGGGATAGCGCTGGGCGATGTCGATCTCGGCCTTGGTGCGCTCGCTGGTGTTGATGCAACGGTCCCAGACCTCGCGGTCGCAGGCCTCCTGGGCGGCGGCCAGCAGGGCGCGGTCGCCCATGCCGCGCAGCGAGAAATTCCATTCGCGCACACCCTCGCTGCGCAGGCCGAGGTTGATCAGCGACAGGGCACGGGTCAGGCCTGGGTGGCTGCGTGCGGCGCGGCGCTCATCGGCCGTCAGCGGCCCGGGGGCGGGCGGCAGCGGCGTGGGCAGGCCAAGATCCTCGGCGGCGAGGCGGCCGAAGTAGTTCAGTGGCGTCGTGGCCAGCGCAGCGAGCTGGGCACGGGCGGCGGGCTGGTCGCCCTGTTGCCGGGTGGCGCGGGCCTTCCAGTAGACCCAGGCCGGGTCACGCTGCTCGACCGACGTCATGCGCTCGATGGCACGCAGGGCCGCAGCCGGCTGGCGGGCGCGCAGCGCGGCGCGGGCGTGCCACGCCAGGGCGTCGTCGGTCCAGGGGAGGTCGGGCGCGAGCTTCTCGGCGCGAGCGAAGGCGGCGAGGGCGTCGTCCTGCAGGCGCAGCGCGGACTGGCGGCCGATCTGCACCCACAGCCAGGCCTGCAGGTCGGCGGGCAGCTTGCTCCATTTGTCCTGCAGCAGGTCGCCGGCCTGATCGGGGTCGTTGCCGGCGACGCGGGCCAGGGCCAGCGCCGTCAGCTCCGCCTCGGGGCGCGGCGAGGTGCGGGCCTTGCGCGTCAAGTAGCGGCCGGCGTTGTCCTGCAGCTCGGCGAGCTTCTGGTCGAAGGGTTTGGCGGCCAGCAGGGCGACGGCCTGGCGCGCGGCGCGGGGGCGGCCCTGTTCGGTCGCCAGGCGCGCCTTGGCCCAGACGGTGTCCGGCTTGAACTGGCCGGCATCGACCATGGCGCTGGCGAGCTGCTGGCAGCCGTCGTCGCCGTCCTTCTGAGCCATCCACGCGGTGCGCGCGGCGTCGGCATCGACCTTGGTGCCGGCGAGGTGATCGGCCAGCAGTACATAGCAGGCGACCTCGCGGTCGTCGCGCATCTGGTAGTTGGCATGGTCGCGCCTGAAATTAGCCCAGTCGCGGCGGTGGCCCAGTTCCAGCAGCCAGTCGTTGCGCAACCTGTCCTCGACATAGCTGCCGGGATAGCGGGCGTAGAAGGCGTCCATCTCGGGCTGGCGCACTTCGCTGAGCCGCGCATTGAGATCGAAGTACTCGACCCAGCCGGCCAGCGGGTGGTTCTGGGCGCGAGCCGCCTCGACGAAGGCCGTGAGGCGCTTGCGGTCGCGCTTGACCCAGGCGTCGCGGGCCTGCACGGCGAGGTCGGCGTCAGCGGGTGGCGCCGGCGGGGCAGCGTCGGCGCTCAACGCCGCCGACAGCAGCAGGGCCAGCGCTCCACGGCTCATGCATTCCAGGACTCGACCACCCATCTGACTCATGCGCTTCACGCCTCGCAACTGCTTCACTTCGCGTGCGCGCCGGCCAGCTGGCCGAGCGCCGCGCCTTCATGCCGAATTTAACCCAGGGAAACCCGGGGCTTCGCGCTTTACGCAGGCGCGCCGTTTGCCCACGAGTTGGCCGGCGCGGCAGGCCTGGCTTGGCGCCGCCGCCAGCGCTAAAGCGACTCAGTCCGCCGCGTCCAGGTTCCAGCCCTCAATCTCGAAGCGCAGCCGGCCGCGGATACCGGGGTTGGTAGGCTTCATCTTGCCGTTGGTGGCGACGGCACTGCTGTCAAAAGGCACGCTGACCTCGATGCGGCCCGACTTGAGCTGCTTGGCCGCGATATCGGTGTCGGCCATGGACACGCCGGCATCCTGCCAGGCGTACTTGACCTTCCACGCCTCGCCCTCGTTGGCCGGCGCCACCATCTCCAGGATCAGCGCATTGCGGAACAGATAGCCGCCCTCGAAGTGCTCGTTGAGCCACAGGCGCTTCTCTATTTCGTAGTCGGGCACGCGCACGCCCAGCGTCATGCCATAGGCAAGCGACTTGCGGCGCGGATTGATCTTGGCCCGGTTGGCGAGGAAGACGCTGCTGAGATAGAGGCTGGCGTTTTTCTTCCAATCGGCCTGGGCCACGCAGGCGACGGAGTCTTCTTCCGACGTGCGCCGGGTCAGGTACCAGAGCTTGCCGCGCGGCGAAGCCTGCACCTCGATCTGGTAGAGGGCATTGACGGCGCGGCCGGCGTCGGCCTCCTCCTGCACCTTGTCGGGCAGGCGGATGTCCTCGATCTCCAGCCACAGGTCCACGCGCACGTCGCCGAACAGGAAGCGGGACAAGTTCTGGAAACCCTCCTCGCTGTTGACGATGCCGAAATAGCCCGAGTGGGCGCGGTAGACGAAGGCCTTGGCGCATTGCTCGGTGATGTTGCCCTTGGCGTCCAGGCCGCACAGCGTCGCGTTCTCTATCTTGACCAGGCCGTCGCTGCCATGGCCGACGAAACTGCGCGACATGCCGGCCGCGGCCTCATAGTCCAGCCGGTTGCTGCCCACCAGCGTGAACACGCGCCGCGACGGGAAGCGGGCTTCGGGAATGAGGTCAGCGCGCTTGTGCTTCTTGGCGGCCGCGGCCAGGTCAAGGTAGGCCGGCATGCGCTTGTCGCGGTCGAAGTTGGAGATGTCGTTGACGCTCAGCCAGGAAGGGATGTTCTGGCCCAGCACGTCGATGCCGTTGTGGGGCGTCGCATAGGTGAAGAACTTGTCGACATGCTTGGCGACCTTCTCGGTGTCCAGCGCCACGTTCTGCAGGAAGGCGCGGCAGACCAGGCCGCCCATGGAGTGGGCGACGAGATAGCAGCGGAAGTCGGCCGGCTTGATCTTGTTGTCGGGGTTCTTGCAGACCAGGTCGCGCACCCGGGCCACCAGCTTGGACAGCCCCCTGGCGAAGTCCTCGATCTCCGGCGTCTTGCCGCTGCCCAGATAGGAGGAGGCGGCGTCGTAGTAGCGGTAGATGACGATGCAGCGGTTGCCCAGCTTGTTGTCGGTCGGCTTGCCCAGGGAGTCGGCCTCCCACTCCGGGTCGACGATGTCGTAGCCGTCCTCGTAGACGTCCTTGTACTGGTACTCCGAGGCCAGCCGCACGACAGGGGACTCGAACACGTATTTGCGTGGCCTGTCGGTCTTGTTCGGCACGGCGCGGTACATCGTCGAGCCCAGGTTGAAGCCGCAGAAGGGGTCGGCCGTGGTCTCGTCGATCTCGCCGCGCGACATTGCATAGCCGCGCACGTAGATGATGGGGTGGAAGGGAGCGTCGGACGTGGGCATGGCGGCAGCACCGGGTGGAGACAACGGCGACCATAGCGCCGGCCAGCTCCTGCGGGCCATCCAGCCCCTGGCCCGCATCCTCAGGGCTGAGGAGCGACCGGAACCCTGGGTTTTAATAGGCCGATGAGTACTGCCCACCCCGACCGCCCAACCCTGCGCCGCGAGCTGCTGGCTGCTCGCCGCGACTTTGCAGCCAGCCCGGCCTTTCAGACGGCCCAGGCCGCGATCGGCGCTGCGCTGCGAGAGCTGCTGGATCAGCTGGAGCCGGAACTGGTCGGCGTCTACTGGCCGCTGCCAGGCGAGTTCGATCCCGGCGCCTTGCCCTGGTCGCGGGCCTTGCCTTTTGCGCGGCGCGAGCCGGCCGAGATGGTCTACCGCCGCTGGGACGGCGGTGCGACAACGACGCAGGATGAGTGCGGCATCGCGACCGCTACCGGTGCGGTCGTCGTGCCCGACGTCGTGCTGGTGCCTTGCGTGGGCTTCACGCGAGAGGGCTTTCGCCTGGGCTATGGCGGCGGCTATTTCGACCGCTGGCTGGCCGAACACCCGGGCGTGACGACCATCGGCCTGGCCTGGTCCGCCGCCGAAACCCATTTCCCTGTCGAAGCGCATGACCGTGCGCTGACGCTGATCCTGACCGAGCGCGAGCTCACCGCGCCCGACTGAGGCGCGAGGCTCAGGCTTTCTGCTTGGAGCCGCCGAAGGCTGCGTACAGGCCGAGCGCGAAGTACACCAGCGCCGACACATAGCGCCCGCTGCCGCCCGCGCCGCGCAGCAGCGGCTTCATCCAGCCGGCCAGCAGCGCATAAAGGCTGTCCGTCACTGCCGCCACCGCGACGAACAGGATGCTGAGCGTCAGGGCCTGCGCGGCCTGCGAGCCCTCGGGATGCAGGAACTGCGGAATGAAGGCGGCGAAGAACAACGTCGTCTTGGGATTCAGCAGCGCGACGAAGAAGCCGTCGCGGAAGAGCCTGCGCGGCTCGGCAGGTACCGACGGCGCACCGTCAGGCGCCGCGTTTGGTTGGCGCAGCGCCTGGATGCCGAGGTAGACGAGATAGGCGGCGCCTGCCCAGCGCACGACGGTGAAGGCCAGCGACGAGGCGGCGAACAGCGCCGCCAAACCGATGGAGGCGCCGATTGCATTGGTCAGATTGCCCAAGGCCACGCCGGCAACCGACGCCAGGCCGGCCGTGCGCCCTTGCGCCAGCGTGCGCGCGACGATGAAGACGACGCCGGGGCCGGGTGTCAGCGCAAGCACCAGGGTGGCGAACAGGAAGGCATAAAGGGCGGTGCCGGTGGGCAGCATGCTGAGGGGCCTCTGTTTTGGTAGGGACCCCGAAGTGTGCCGGTACGCCTGCCGTCACGGGGAGACAATGCGGGCCGCGGAGAACGTCCATTTCGCTGCCTTGCACCGGTGCGGCACCGGCAGGCATGCCTGCCGCGTACGAACTGGAGCCCGGATGGATCTGCACCTGTTTATCGGCGAGCACATGGACGAGATCATGGCCGAATGGGTCTCGTTCGCGCGCACGCTCGACCCCGCCGCGGAAGAAATGACGTTGCTGCAGCTTCGCGACCACGCCGAAGCCATCCTCAAGTCGATTGCCATGGACATCGACAGCCATCAAAGCAAAAGGGAGCAGTACGAGAAATCGCGGGGCAACGCAGACGACGACGGCAACCAGATCAGCGCCGCTTCCATCCACGGCACGCAGCGCCACAAGAGCAACTTCACGCTGCTGCACCTCAGCGCCGAGTTCCGCGCCTTGAGGGCCACGGTGCTGCGGCTCTGGCTGCCTCGCGTGAACACGATGTGCGAGGAGACCATCCGCCAGATGATCCGCTTCAACGAAGCGATCGACCAGGCGCTGGCCGAGTCCATCGTCACCTACTCGGCGCGTTCCGACCAGACGCGCGAGCTGTTCCTGGCCATCCTCGGGCATGACCTGCGCGCGCCGCTGGCCACTGTGATGATGTCGGGCCAGGTCCTGGCGCGGCCCGCCCTGGCGCCGGACGAGATCCTGAAGGTCGGCGCGCGCATCCGCCGCAGCGCCCTCGTCATGTCCAAGCTGGTCAACGACCTGATCGGCTACACGCGCACCGAACTGGGCGGCGGCATGCCCATGAACCTGGCGGCAGCAGACGTGGGCGAGGTGTGCCGGGCGGCGATGGAGGACGCTCAATCGACATTCCCGGACACGCGCTTCGAGCTGGTGACCGAAGGTCCGCTCGCCGGCCTGTTCGACAGCGTGCGGCTGCACCAGCTGTTCACCAACCTGCTCGTCAACGCCGCCAAGTACGGCGCCGCCGGCGAACCCGTGCGCGTGCGGGCCTCGGCGGACGGGCAGACGGTCCGCGTGGACGTGAACAATCGCGGGCCGACCATTGCACGCAGCCAATGGCGCAGCATCTTCGAGCCTTTGGTGCAGTTGCCCGGCGCGTCGTCCAACGATCATCCGGCCGGGCAGGGCAACAGCCTGGGCTTGGGCCTGTATGTGGCGCGCGAGATCGCCACGCTGCACGGCGGCTCGGTGGAGGTCGACTCCACCGACGAGGCCGGAACGACCTTCAGCGTCTGCCTGCCGCGAACGCAGGCCTGAGAGTCCTATACGCCGGCGACCTGCGCCCGCGTGATGGCGGCCTGTTCGCGCACCCAGTCCGCAAACTGCTGCACCTCAGGCCGGCGCGCTGCGTTCGGGCCCAGCATCATCCAGTAGCTGAAGGGGCTGCCCAGCCGCCCGCCTTTGCCGAAGGGCTCGACGAGTTCGCCGCGCGTCAGGTGCTCGTGCACCAGGGGCAGGCGGGCCAGCGCCACGCCCTGGCCGGTCAGCGCGGCCTGTACCTGCTGGTAGGTGAAGTTCAGGTACAGCCAGCGGCGCGGCTGCAGGTCGTGCTCGCCCTGTTCGGTCAGCCAGCGCCGCCAGCTCAGGTATTCGGCGCTGGGGCGGGGGTCGTCTTCCTCGGCCAGCGCATGGCCGGCGAGGTCGGCGGCGCGCTTCAGTGGCGCGGGTGGGTTCTGCAGGTACCAGGGGCTGACGGTGGGCGACAGCAGTTCCTCGAAGAGCTGCTCGGCGTCCGCCGGCACCGACGGGCGGTCGTCGTAGCGCAGCGCCAGGTCGCTTTCACCGTCCTCCAGGTCGACCTTGCGGTCATAGGCCGACACGCGGATGTCGATGTCGGCATGCTCGCGCTGGAAGGCCTCCATGCGCGGGATCAGCCACAGCGATGCGAAGGACGCAAAGGTGCTGACGTTGACGACGCGCCGGCCGCGCGAACGGCGGATCTGGCGCACAGTCTGATCCAGCCTTGAGAGCACGGCCACGGCGGTGGGCAGCAGCACGGCGCCGTCGCTGGACAGCTCGACCTTGCGCGTGCCGCGCAGGAAGAGCACGCAGCCGATCTCCTCCTCCAGCGACTGGATCTGGCGGCTGATGGCGGACTGCGTCAGGCTCAGTTCCTCGGCCGCTGCGCGGAAGGACAGCAACCGGGCGACGGCTTCAAAAGCGCGCAGCGGGCCGACGGACAACGGTCTCTGGCGGATGGGGGCTGTCGGCATGGCAGAAGTCGGTGCGAGAGGGTCTGCGCGGGCGCAGGGCTAGACAGCGTGCCTTGGTCGGGCTGCTGGCCCGGCCAGGGCGCGCAACAACGCCATGCGCCCGCGCAGGCCTTCTCCCGAAGGGTTGGCACTCAAAAGTTCGCGCGCCTGTGTCCGGTCCACAGGGTAGCTGCCCCTTCTTGGACTCCAACCCGGCTCGCGGACTTTTGAGTGGCAACGCGCCGGCTTATGCCGTGCCGGCAGTCCTCTGTGATTCATGCGCGAATGGTATCAATCCGCGCCGCGGAGTCATTGGACCGCCTTGGGTGAAATAAGCAGAATCCCTGACATCAACCCAGGAGTCTCATCATGAGCGACGCGCAATCTGTTTGGCATTTGGACGGTGGCCGGGCCATGACCTTGGCCGGTGGCGCCGAGTCTCGCCGCCTGGCGGTGGCCCGTGGCCGCGTCTGGCTGACACTTTCGGGCACCCCCGACGAGCCGGCCGAAGACAAGTGGCTGGAAGCCGGCGAGGCCGTGGCCCTCGCGCCGGGCCAGACCGCCGTGCTGGAAGGCTGGCCCGCGGCCGACTTTGAGCTGCTGGTGCCGCCCACCTCAGCCGCGAGCCGTGGTTTTCTTGGCCGCCGGTTTTTTGGCGGCTGATCCAGAAAGAGCGGGCCTGGCCGCCGGCTTCGCGCTGGCGGCTGATCCAGAAAGAGCGGGCCTGGCCGCCGGCTTCGCGCTGGCGGCTGATYCAGAAAGAGCGGGCCTGGCCGCCGGCTTCGCGCTGGCGGCTGATTCAGAAACACCCGGTTTGGCCGCCCGCTTCGCGACGGCTGCTGATTTCTTCTTCGCCACGGGGTTCGCGGCCTTGGCGTTGGCGGCACGCAAAGCCGCCTCGAGCGCCAGCCGCGCCCACGGCAGCATCAGCGCAGGCGACTCCAGCGCCTCCTCGGGCGGCTGGTAGTAGCTCATCACCTGGCGCTCGCCGTTCTTTGTGCCGTAGCTGAAGGGCTCGCAGCCGGCCGCGACGAAGCGCTCGCGCGACACGTCGTCGGTCTTCAGATAGAGCTGGTTGGCGATGACCAGGGCCATGAACAGGCCGTCGACGTAGATGCCATGGCCGCCGAACATGCGGCGCGGCCGCACCGGGCCCAAGGGCTGCAGCAGCTCGATGCAGAGCTCAATGAAGCCGTCCATGCGTGGTCAGCCTTTCCAGGTGAACGGGAAGTGCAGCTGGCGCAGGAAGCCGTCCGGCACGTAGTCACCCAACACGCCGTAGTGCTCCGGCCATTTGCGATCCGACTGCACAGCGGTGCCGAACAGGTGGTCAAGAAAGGCGAAGTGAGCCGCGTAGTTCTTGTCCAGCGCCTCCTGGTCCTGCGAGTGGTGCCAGTGGTGGAAGTTGGGCGTCACGATCAGGTAGCGCAGCGGCCCCAGCCGCACGCTGACGTTGGCATGGTTGAACACGGCCTGGAAGCCGACGACGACGATGTAGGCGTCGATGACTTCCTTGCTGAAGCCCAGCACGAAGATGGGTGCCAGCACCAGGGTGCGCGTGATGATGAGCTCCAGGATGTGCTGGCGCGAGCCGGCCAGCCAGTCCATGCTCTTCACGCTGTGATGCACCGCGTGCAGGCGCCACAGCGTCGGCACCTCGTGATAGGCGCGGTGCGTCCAGTACTGCACCAGGTCGGCCACCAGGACGATGAGGAAGAGGGCGACGGGGAAGGGCAGGCCCTGCACCCAGCCTTGGATGCCGTCCTTGGCCGCCCAGCCGAAGAACTTGTGCACCAGGAGATTGGTGGCCAGCATCACGAAGCCCACGGCCAGGTGGTTGACGATGAAGTGGTGGAAATCCGTCTGCCACTCGGGGCGGAACACCGGCTGGTCGCGGCGCAGCGCGAACAGCTTCTCGATGAAGACGAAGATCAGCGTCGAACCCAGCAGGTCGAGGATGAACCAGTCCAGGCCGACATAGGGCGTGTGGTCGGGGAAGTTGGGGTCCACCTCGACCTTGTGCCCGCCCAGGGCCAGCGCCAGGCCGAGCAGCACGAAGGTCCACAGCGCCAGCCAGCGCATGCGGCTGAACACGATGTTGAACAGCGCCAGCCCGCCGGACAGCACCAAGGCCCAGTACAGCAGGCGCCGGATCACATCGACGTCGTAGGACTGGCGCAACTGCGGCGTCGTCAGGTATTCGGGGAAGTGGAAGGCCAGCACGCCGAGGAAGCACAGGATGGCCAGCGTGAGCGCGATGACGCCGCTGATCATGCCGCGGCCCGGCTTGAGCGCCCCGCTTGATTCGCTGAGCTGGTTGAGCTTGTTCAGCACTGGTGGTTCTCCCTGCGTTTCCGTTGGGTCGGGACTCTAGCTAGGTCGGCGCTTGGCCCACAATGGCCAGATTCACAGGTCCGGAAGAAAGCCACGCTCTTGGACGCCAACGACCGCGCCGCCATCCGGCACAAGCTGATCGAACAACGGCTGGCCCTGCCCAACCGCCTGGACCTGGCCGCCGAGCTGCAGGAGGTGCTGAGCGTCTGGCTGCTGCGCCGGCGCGAGACCACCATCGGTGCCTACTGGCCCATCAAGGGTGAGTTCGACC
The DNA here is from genome assembly GCF_001425705.1 of Pelomonas sp. Root1217. Taxonomy (GTDB): domain Bacteria; phylum Pseudomonadota; class Gammaproteobacteria; order Burkholderiales; family Burkholderiaceae_C; genus Pelomonas. The sequence goes on from NZ_LMDC01000012.1 coordinate 902,622, forward strand.
CCCTGCCCACCCTTTACCGATGGGGTGAGACCCACCCCCATCGCCGCATCGGCCTGCCGGTGGTGGACAAGGTGCACGGCACGCTGCGCTTTCATGTCTGGTACCCCGGCTGCCCGATGGAGGAAGACGCCTTCCACATCCCCAAGCCCAAGGACACCGAGGAATTCAAGCCGCAGCTGATGCTGGTGCCCTGCCTGGGGTTCGGGCCTGCCGGTCTGCGGCTCGGCTATGGCGGCGGTTTCATGGACAAGACGCTGGCGGAGATGGATCCGAGGCCGGCGGCTGTCGGGATCGGCTATGCGCATGGCTTTTTGCCGTTGTTGAAGCCGAGTCAGCTGGATGTGGCGTTGGATGCGATGTTGACGGAGGAGGGGGTGGTGTGGGATCGGGAGGGGTGAGGTGGATTGGTTGCTTTAGCGTAGGGAGCGTTGGACTCGGTGCATTGCCGGGACGGACTCCCGGCAATGCACCGAGCGGACGGGCTCTCCGCAAAGGCACGCAGAGCGAGCACCGTAACCGCCCACCTGCCGGACAATCAAAATCCACCGTATCGCCACAAGCGACACCCAGGACCCCGCATGAGCCTCTACCTCGACCACCTCGCCACCCTGCAACGCCACGCGGAGTCCGCGCTCGAGCGCACCGGCCATGACACCCTGCTCATCGCCTCCGGCATCGAGAAATACGCCTTCCTCGACGACCGGCCCTACCTCTTCCAGGCCAACCCGCATTTCAAGCACTGGCTGCCGCTCACCAACCACCCGCATTCCTGGCTGGCTGTGCGCCCGGGCAAGAAGCCGCGCGTCGTCTACTACCAGCCCGACGACTACTGGCATGTGCCGCCCAGCGCGCCGAGCGGCGAATGGGTGGATGCGGTGGAACTCGTCGTCATCCGCGAACCGGAAGAAGCGGCCGCCGCGCTGGCTGACTGCATCACGCCGCGCACCGCTATCCTCGGCGAGGCGGATGCGGCACTGCCGGGGCTCACCCCCAACAACCCCGAGGCCCTGCTGAACCTGCTGCACTGGGCCCGCGGCGTGAAGAGCCCCTATGAACTCGAGCAGATGCGCGCCGCCCAGCGCCGCGCCGTGCCCGGCCACAACGCCGCCCGTGCTGCCTTCCTGCGCGGCGAGAGCGAGGCCGCGATCCACCGCGCCTATCTCGTCGCCACCGGCCACACCGACCGCGACCTGCCTTACTCCAACATCGTCGGCCTCAACGAGCACGCCGCGGTGCTGCACTACCAGTACCAGGACGAGAGCCCGCCGGCCGAGTCGCGCAGCTTCCTCATCGACGCCGGCGCGCAGGTGAATGGTTATGCCAGCGACATCACCCGCACCTGGGCCGCCCCCGGCCACGACGAGTTCGCCGCCTTGATCGCGGCCATGGAGCGCGAGCAGCTCGGCCTCGTCGACGAGGTGCGCGAGGGCGTCGACTACCGCAACATCCACCTCAGCACCCACCGCCGCATCGCCCGCGTGCTGCGCGAGGCCGGCATCGTCAACGGCATGAGTGACGAGGCCATGGTGGCCGAAGGCGTCACCAAGCCCTTCTTCCCGCATGGCATCGGCCATCTGCTGGGCCTGCTGGTGCATGACGTCGGCGGCTTCATGGCCAGCGAGGATGGCGGCGTGGCGGACAAGCCGGAGGGCCACCGCTACCTGCGCCTGACGCGGCCGCTGCAGGCCGGCATGGTGGTCACCATCGAGCCGGGCCTGTACTTCATACCGACGTTGCTGCGCGGACTGCGGGCCTCTCCCCATGCCGCCCAGGTCGACTGGGATGTGGTGGACCGGCTGTCGCGCTACGGTGGCATCCGCATCGAGGACGACGTGGCCTGCCGCGCCGCCGGCGAGGCACCCGAGAACCTGACACGGGACGCGTTCGCCTGATGCGTTTGCCCCTCGCCCATCCTCGCGTCGCTGAACGCGAGCGAGCCTGGTCGGTCCCCCGAGGGGACGGCGACGCTTGCGGCATTGAGCCGCAAGCACATCGCCGGCGCGGGCCGGCTAGGGAGCGGCCCGGCGCTCGGCCCGCAAACTGACATGAACCCGGTCGCGAACTTGCTGGCCGGCGCGCTGGCGCTGCCCGCCAGCGCGCCGTCGCCCGAGGCGCAACTCGGCCGCGTCGAGGTGCAGGGCGAAGCCGCCATCGCGCGCGAGAAGAAGACGCTGGGCCAGCTTTTCAAGGCCGAGTCGCTGTTCGAGAAGTTCCACGCGTTGGCGCCGGCGGCGGCGTTGAAGTTCAAGGTCTATGCCCGCACCCAGGCCGACGCGGCGCCCAGCCTGGAGCTTGGCCTGCTGACGCCGGCGGGCCGGCGGCCGCTCGTCCTTGACGCCGAAGACCGCTTCGTCGTTGACCCCGCATGGCGACAACTGGACGAGCGCGTCGAGATCCGCAGCCGCCTGGCCGATGGCCGCGTGACCTGGCGGCCCGACATCCGCACGCCCGGTGTGCCCGAGGGCGAGCGGCGCCTGGGCGACCTGCGGCTGCAATGCCGCGTCGCGTTCGGCAGCGGCGTTGCGCGCGGCACCGACTTCTTCGGCGGCCTGTTCTCCTTCGCCATCGACGACTGCTGGGACCGCGACTGGAGCCCGAGCAATTTCGCCGACACGCCCATCTTCGCGGTAACGCTGGTGCACGGCGAGCGGCGTCTGACGCTCAGCGAGCGCCTGCTGCACGGCCTGCGCGACGACGGCGGGCCGAAATACGACTGGGGCTATTCGCTGCGCGAGCGCATGTTCCGCCTGCCCATGGGTGACGCGAGCTGGCCGGACGACACGCGCGTCGTCTTCGAGGCCATGGACGATCCACCCACGCCGCCGGACCCGGCCGTGCAGGCGCTCAAGGATGACTGGGCGCAGGCGGCGCTGGGGCTCACGCCGGGCCTGACGCCCGCCGAGGTCGCGCAGCGCCTCGGCGCGGCAAGCGATGACACGCGCTTCGAGTCAGGGCGGCGCCTGCAGCGTCATCTGCACGACCTGAAGACGCCGGCCGGGCCGGTGCAGCTCGAACTCGTCAGCCTGTTCGATGCCAGCGACCGGCTGCATAAGTCGTCGCTGCGGCGGCTGCCCCCGCCGCGGCCTAAGTAGTCGGCGGCAGCGACCGCGGCAGGTCGAACCAGGGCAGCACGCTGCTCTCGAAACGCGTCAGCGCGCAGATGCGATCGCCTGCCAGCGTCATCACGAACAGGCCGGCGCCATGGCGGATGCCGTTGGGCGCGAGCACATAGGCGCCGAAGGCCGGCTGGCCGTTGGCGCGTGTGGGCAGCAGCGTGAAGCGGCGGCCCGCGCCGAAGATGCTGGCAAAGAAGCGCGTGGCGGCCTCCAGGCCCTGGTACTCCAGCGGCATCGGCGGCATGGAGACGAACACGTCGTCCGTCAGCAGGGCCACCAGCGCGTCTAGGTTGCCGGTCTCGTAGGCTTGGGTGAATTTCGTGGCCAACGCGTTTTCGGCGGGAGACTCGCGCGCAGGCGGCGCGGCGTGCCCGGCAACCAGCGAGCGCCGCTGCAGGCCGGCGCGCGCCCGCTTCAGCGCGCTGGTCACCGACTCCAGCGTCGTGTCCAGCATGCCTGCCACCTCGCTGGCACTGAAGCCGAGCACGTCGCGCAGGATGAGCACGGCCAGTTGCCGCGGCGGCAGCAGTTGCAGGCCGGTGACGAAGGCCAGCGAGATGGATTCGCTGCGCTCGTAGACGGCGTGCGGGCCCGGCGCGACGTCGAAGGCGCCGTCCAGCAACTCGTCGGGGTAGGGCTCCAGCCAGACCACCTCGCCCAGCCGCGTGGGCTCGGGTGGTTCGATGTGGGGCACATCCCAGGCCTTGGCGGGTCGCCGGCCGGCGGTGCGGCGCAGGTTCAGGCAGCGATGGGTGGCCACCTGGTAAAGCCAGGTGCGCAGCGACGCCCGACCTTCGAAGCCGGGCAGGCCCTGCCAGGCGGACAGCAGCGTGTCCTGCAGCGCATCCTCGGCATCCTGAAAGTTACCGAGCATGCGGTAGCAATGCAGCTGCAGCTCGCGCCGGTAGGGCGCGAGCGCCTTGCGGAAGGCGTCGCCGTCGCCAGCCCGCGCCTTGTCGATCCAGTCCAGATTCACGCCGTCCATGCCTGCCTCGCTTCGTCGGTGGATTGTCTTCACCGCGTGTAGACACCGGCCGGCCCCTGAACTGGGCGGTGCCCGAGCGCCCTGTTTGTCGACCTCCCGGGGTCTACAGCGTTGACGGCTTCAACCGTCGGCGGGTCGCCATGTCGGCGGCCGGCCCATTCATGCTGGAAGGAAGCGACATGCTGTTGAAGAACAAGGTGGCGGTGGTCTACGGCGCCGCGGGCGCGATCGGTGGAGCGGTGGCGCGGGCGTTTGCGCAGGAGGGCGCCCAGGTGTTCGTGATGGGCCGGCAGCTGGCGGGCGTGCAAGCCGTGGCCGGCCAGATCGCGGCAGCGGGCGGGGCAGCGCACGCCGCGGAAGTGGATGCGCTGGACGAGCGGGCCATCGACCGGCATCTGCAGGCCGTGATCGAGCAGGCCGGGCGGCTGGACATCTCGTTCAACGCGGCGGGTTTCTCGAACGCCAGGGCTCTGGGCGTGCCGCTGGTGGAGCTGGATCTCGCGCATTTCGCGGCGCCGGTTTCGGACTACGCCCGGTCTTACTTCCTGACGGCCCGGCTGGCTGCACGGCGCATGATGACCGGCAAGTCGGGGGTGATCATGACGGTCACCGCGCTGCCCGGGCGCACGGGCACGGCGTGGAACGGCGGCTACGGCGCCGCCCAGGCCGCCAAGGAGGCGCTGACGCGGGACCTGTCCACCGAACTCGCGCCGCACGGCATCCGCGTGGTGGGCCTGCGCCCGCACGGCATGCCCGAGACCGCGGTGATGAAGGAGGCCTTCGAGCTGAAGGCGGCGCGCATGGGCATGACGTGGGAGCAGTTCCAGGCGTTTCTGGCGAACTGGAGCCATCCCAAGCGGGTCATGAAGCTGGAGGAGGTGGCGCAGACGGCCGTGTTCCTGGCCTCCGACCGGGCCAGTGGCATGACCGGGACGACCGTGAACCTGACCATGGGCGGCGCCTCTGACTAGGGGTTTGGATCTCCGTACTGCACGCCGCGGCCATGCGTGCCGACGTAGACGCGGCCGAACACCTTGGGGTCGCCGCTGATCTGCAGGATCAGGCCCCACTGGTGGGCGTCGTCGTTGATGCGTAGCCAACTCGCGGCGCCGTCGGTGGAGCGGAACACGCCGTAGCGGCCGGCCACCGTGCCGACGAGATAGAGGGCCGGATCCTTGGCGCCCGGTGCTGCGCGGCCGAAGCCAAAGGCGTGGATCTCGGAGACGGCGGGCAGGCGCTTGAAGGCCTGCCCATCCGCCGCGCGGTAAAGGCCGTGGAAGGCCGCCAGCCACAGGTCACTCTCACGGCCGGGCGTGGCGTAGAGGCGATCCTGGCCGCCGCGGTCGTCGCCACGATTGCTGCGGTTGTTGCCGCGTGCGGCGGCGCGGGTGATGGCGCCGTCGGGCAGCGCCAGGGGCTTGGCGCTGAAGCTGAGGCCGGCGTCGGTGCTGGCGTAAAGGGCGTCGTCGAACAGGCCCATCGCGTGGAAGCGGCCGGGGTTCACGCGGTCGGCGATGACGCGCGTGCCGGCGGGCAGGCCCTTCACCGCCGTCCAGGTGTCGCCGCGGTCGTGGCTGACGTGGGGCAATCCTCCCTTGGGCGTCCACACCCAGGCCTTGCCATCGGCAGACACCGCGATGAAGCCATCGCCCGACTTGGGATCGGGCACGGTCGCGGGCTCGCGCCAGGTCTTGCCGCCGTCAAGCGAATAGCCAAGGTTCTTGCCGCCATCGCGTGGCCTGCCGATGCGCACGATGACTTCGGGCGCCAGCTCCGCACCGGTCACGTCATGCGTGTTGCCGAAGAAGGGCCGCCTGGGGTTGCCGGGCGCGGGTTTGTCGAGGTCGGTGTGGACGAAGCCCGAGTAGTCACCGATGGCCGTCACCAGCGGCACGCCCTTCGTCGGGCTGTGCAAGGCCAGGGCCACGGTCTCCTCGATGCCGGAACTCATGACCTGCCAATGCGTGGGCTTGGCGCTGTCGGCCTGCGTCAGGTCCAGCGTCTCCCAGCCGCCGTAGCCGGTGGTGAACAGCGCGTGGTCGGGGTTGGCGGGGTTGATCTTGACGTCGTACATCCAGTGCACCGGCGTGTCGGCCACGTAGGGCGCGGCGGTGGCGTCGAAGCGGGCGGCGGGGAACAGAGATGTCCATGTCGCGCCGCCGTCGGTGCTGCGAAAGAGCTGGTCGCCCGCGCCGCGGCCGGCGGTGCTGGCGAGCAGGCGCTGCGGATTTGCCGGGTCGACGGTGACGGTGGCGTAGCCGAAGGGCAGTGTGGCGCTGGGCCGCTCGGGCGTGATGTCGGCCCAGGTCTGCTTGGCGACGTCGTAGCGCCAGACGGCGCCGTCCTTCATGCGATGCGGGCCGGGGTCGCTGGCGTAGGCCACGTAGAGATTCCCGTCGCTCGCGAGCGACGCGCGCATCGGGCGGTGCTGCGTCGGCGCGCCGGGCACGGGCGCCCAGGTCGCCCCGGCATCGCGGCTCACCCACAGGCTCGGCCGGCCGACGACCGACACGCCCGCGTAGATGGTGCGGCTGGGTTGGCCACGCTGGCCACTCGCGGGGTCGAACAGGATGAAGTTGATCGTCGCCTTGCCGTCGCTGCCGCCCCAGCTGGGCGGTGCACCGTCCGACGCATCTCGGCGCCAGGCCGAATCGGGGAAGCTGTCGACACGCTGGAAGCTGGCGGCCGCGTCTGCACTGCGCCACAGGCCGGCCAGGCGCGAACCGAGGTAGACCACGCGGCCATCGTTGGGGTCCACGGCGAGGCGCTCGCCATTGCCGCGGCCACCTTCGTTGCCGCCGAGCTTGAAGGGCAGGTCGGTGCGCTGGAAGGTGCGGCCGCGGTCGTGTGAGCGCAGCACGGCGCCATTGGGCACCGCGGGATTGGTGTAGGTGCCGCAGGCGAGGTAGACGGCGTCAGGGTCGTTGGGGTCGACGGCAAGGCTTTCCACGCCCATCAGGTTCACGTCGGCGAGCGGCAGCCAGTCCAGTAGCGGCTGCCAGGGACCGGTTGCCGTGTCGCGGCGGTAGGCGCCTCCCATGTCGGTGCGAGCGTAGGCCAGGCCCGGCACGGCGGGCTGGAAGACGATGCCATCCACAAAACCGCCGCCACCGATGGCGACCGGGCGCCAGTTGTAAGACACGTCGGCAGGTGGCGCGGCCTGGGCAGTTGCGGCGGCGAGCAGCAGGGCGCCCAGCAGGGGCTTGATGGGGTTCATGTCTCCAGCACTTCTTATGACAGCGCTCGACATCGTAATTTGTTCGCTCGACGAACAAATACGGTTTACCCCCAGAAACTCGATGTCACTGCTGCTGATTGGATTTGGCGCGGCACTCTCTCAAGAGCGGACCGCCGACCCAGGCCGGCCTGCATCGGGCGCGAGGCAAACGATCATCGCTTGCGAAGGCTCTCAACCAATCCATCACAAGCTGCTTCGACCAAGTCCAGCACCTCATCGAAGTCGGCAGCGCCGCCGTAGTAAGGGTCAGGCACGTGGGGGTTGCCTGCGTGAGGCGCGTAGTCCATCAGCAGCTTCAGTCGATGCCGTTGGTTGGGCGGGCACAACCGTTCCGCATGGCTGAGATTGTCGGCATCCATTGCCAGCACAAGGTCGAAGCGGGCGAAGTCCTCGGCCACCAGCTTGCGGGCGCGTAAGCGACTCAGGTCATAACCGCGCAAGCGGGCGTGCTCCTGGCTGCGCTCATCTGGCGGCGCGCCGACGTGATAACCATGCGTGCCTGCCGAGTCCACCTCGACATCGAGGCCGGCGGCCGCCAGCTTCGCGCGCATGACGCCCTCGGCCGTGGGGCTGCGGCAGATGTTGCCCATGCAGAAGAAGAGGATGCGGCGTTTGCTCATGCGCCGCATTGTCTAGAACCTCATGTCCGCTCGCAGCGAGACGACCCGGAAGGTCTTGTTGCGCGACCAGCTGTCCGTGACGATGTCGTGGCTGGTGATGGCGTCGATGTAGACGGCTTCGGACGTCACCTGCGCATCGCGCGGCAGCAGGTTGGCCAGGGACAGGCGCCAGTTGATGCCGTCGCGCACCGAGCCACTGGCCCAGGAGAGGTAGGCGTCGAACTGGCGGCGGGCAGTCTCTTCACGCCTCAGGTTGAGGGTCTGCTGCACGCTGCTGGCCGGCACGTAGTTGAAGTTGAAGCCGCTGCCAAAGTTCTGTCCCAGGGCCTTCCAGCGGTGGTCCAGGCCGAAGTTCAGGCTGCCGCGTGGCTGCTGGTCCAGGCGGGCGTTGGAGCCGGGGATGCCCTTGACCTTGCTGTCGAAGACGGCGATGTTGAAGCGCAGCAGCAGCAACTGCCACTCGGGCGGCGCCTCTTCCCACAGCTCGTCCAGCCGCGCCTTGACCTCGAACTCGAAGCCCATGGTGCGTGCGCCTTCCATGTTGCGTGGCCGGCTGACCCAGCGCTGCGACTCGTCCCAGGGCACCGTCTCCAGCTGCAGATTGCTGCGGATCAGGCTCTTGATGTCGCGCACGAAGGCGCTGCCCGAGACGATGCCTCCGGTGGGCAGCCAGTGCTCCAGGCTCAGGTCCACGCCGGTGGCCAGCTCGGGCTTGAGGTCGGGGTTGCCGGCGCGGTCGGCGTAGGTGGGCAGGTTGGGGCCGGTCGGGTAGGTGGTGTTGATGGTCGGCCGGGCGATCAGGTCGTTGAGGTTGGGCGAACGGTAGCTGCGCGTCAGGCTCAGGCGCACCTGATCCTTGGGAAAGGCCTCGGGCTTCCACAGCAGGTGGAACAGCGGCGAGGTGACCTGGGAGACGTTGCGCGTGTCGGGCAGCAAGCCGATGGCATCGGCGCGGGTCTCGATGCGTTCATAGCGGATGCCGGCATAGACCGACCAGATCTTGCTCGGGCTCCACTCGTCCTGCGTGTAAGCGGCAAAACGCTGGTTGCGCGAGCCCAGCGTGTCGCCGAACTTCTGCAGTGCGGGCGACTCCACGCCGTCGATCAGCGTGCGGCGCACCTGCACGCGGCGGCTCTGCTCGCTCTCGGCGCCGGTCACCCACTGGTGTTCCTTGGCGGTCTTGATACTCCACTTGGCGCCCAGGCTGGTCTGGTCTTCGTCGGTGACGTTGTGATCGTCCTGGATGCGCTCCAGGTCGACGCCGATGTCCTTCAGCGTCTCGCGGCGCTGGCTGTTGCTGGTGGACTTGAAGCCGCCGCGGCCCACGCGGAAGTCCCAGCTCTCGCCGACGGCGGGCCGGTAGTTGGCTGACAGGTTGAGCCGCAGGTTGTGCACGCGGCCGTCGTTCTCGCCCTGGACGTCGCGAAAGCGTGTGAAGCCGACGGCGTTGTTCTGGCTCGACCCTTCGCTCTGCGACAGCGCGAAGAAGGGCGCGAGGTTGAAGCTCAGCGTGTCGCTGTATTTCCAGCGCAGGCGGGCGTTGCCATTGAGGTTGGCGCTGCGGCCCATGCTCGTGCCCTGTTGCACGGTCTCGTTGAGCACCTCGCCGGTGTCGGTGTCGACGACGCGGTTGTGTGAATCGATGTTGTTGAAGCGCCGGTGCAGGCCGGCGTTGGTCGACACCGCGCCGACGAACTCGTCGCCGTTCGGGCCGCCCCACTTCAGGTTGCGCGTCCAACTGGCGTCGGCCTGCGGCTCGCCGCGGTCCTGGCCGAGGCTCAGGCGCAGCTCGTTCGTGGCCTTGAGCAGGGGCTCGCGCAGGATGATGTTGATGGTGCCGGCGATGGCCCGCGCGCCGGTTTCGGCAGTGGGCGCGCGATAGATCTCGATGCGCTCGACCTGGTCGGGCGGCAGGTCCTCCACCGCAAAGCCGGCCGGCGCGCGTTCGCCGTCGACGAGGATCTGCGTGAAGCCGCTGCCCAGGCCGCGCATGCGGATGTCGCCGCCGCGCCCGGGGCGGCCGCCGATGGTGACGCCGGGCAGGCGGCGCAGCACGTCCCCCAGCACGGTGTCGCCGTAGCGATCCAGGTCTTCGCGCTCGATGACGATCTTGCTGGCCGTGCTGTTGCGGCGTCGGCTGTTGGCCGTCGGCCCGCCGTTGACCTCGACGCGGTCCAGGCGGTTGGCAGCGCTGGCGGCGGGGGCCGGCGCGGCGGGTGGGGGCGTTTTTTGGGGCGTTGTCTGGGCCGCGCACAGGGCGTTGGCACACAGCATTGCCAGCGCAACAAGAAGGCGGCTCATGGCCGCGCATTCTTGCGGAGCGAAGTGACTTTCGCTTACGTAAAGCGCTCATTTACATGAGCGCAAGCGGCCGTCAGAACCGCCAACCCAGGCCGACGCTGGCAAGTGTCGGGTTGACCTTGAACTTGCCGGCCGACGCGCCGTTGGCATAGACCGTCGTCTGCAGGTCGACCTTCTTCACGTCGAAGTTCAGATAGGTGCCCTTGCTGATCTCGACGTCTGCGCCGATCTGCCAGGCAGCGCCCCAGCTGTTGTGCTTGATGCTGGGATGAAGAGCGGTCTGCACGGCAGGCGCGAACTCGACGCTGGAGAAGTTGGTGTAGTTCACGCCTGCGCCGACGTAGGGGCGCACGGTGCCGGTCGGGTTGAAGTGGTACTGCAGCGTCAGCGTCGGCGGCAGGTGCTTGAGCGAGCCGATCTCGGTGCCATTGGAGTAGATCGTCTGCTTCTGCGGATAGGTCAGGATCAGCTCGGCCGCGATGTTGGGCGCGATGAAGTAGCTGAAATCAACCTCGGGGAAGGTCTTGTTGTTGATCGACAGGCCCAGGCCGGTGCTGTCCTTGTTGGCGGAATCCAGGTGCAGCACCCGCACGCGCACCAGCAGCGGGCCTTCATCGGCGAAGGCGGGCTGCAGGGCAAGGGCGGCGGCGGCAACGGTGGCCAGGCGCAGGGCGGAAGAGAACTTCATCAATGGCTCCAGTGAATGGGACGTGTCCCGATGGAGGCATTGCACGCGCCGGCTGCCCGCGGCGGTTTGAGGCAACACAAGGCGACGCCTCGCAGCGCCACATTCGATGTGTGGTTTTGAGCTGGATCAAACCTTGTTGCCAAGACCGAGGCGTTTGCACAACTCCAGCGTCAGTGCACTTTGGTTCAGCGTATAGAAGTGGATGCCCGGGGCGCCGCCGTCGATGAGGCGCTCGCACAGCCGTGTGATGACGTCCAAGCCGAAGGCACGGATGCTGGCGGCGTCGTCCATGAAGCCTTCCATCTTCATCTGCACCCAGCGCGGGATGTCGATGCCGTCGCGCTGCGCGAACTGGGCGATGCGGCCGTAGTTGTGGAAGGGCATGATGCCCGGCACGATGGGCTGGGTGACGCCCAGGCGGCGGGCTTCGTCGACGAAGTGGAAGTAGGCGTCGGCGTTGAAGAAGAACTGCGTGATCGCGCCATCGGCGCCGGCCTTCATCTTGTCGACGAAGTGCTGCAGGTCGCGCGCGGCGTAGCGCTGCTGCGGATGCACCTCGGGGTAGGCGGCCACCTCGATATGCCAGTCCTTGCCCTGGGTCTCGCGGATGAAGCCGACCAGTTCGGAGGCGTAGCGGAACTCGCCCGCCGTGGCCGTGCCGCTGGGCAGGTCGCCGCGCAGCGCGACGACGCGGTGGATGTCCTGGGCGCGGTAGGTGGCCAGGATCTCGGCGATGTTCTCGCGCGTGGAGCCCACGCAGGAGAGGTGCGGCGCGGCGTTGAATCCGGCCGCGGCGATGTCCATCACGGCGGAGAGGGTCTTGTCGCGCGTGGAGCCGCCGGCGCCGTAGGTGACGCTGAAGTACTGGGGCGACATGGCGCCCAGCTCCTGCACGACGGTCTTGAGCTTTTCGACGCCGACCGGCGTGTTCGGGGGAAAGAACTCGAACGAAACGGCTGTCATCGGGACGCCCACAAGAAGAATTCGCGATTGCCATCACCGCCGGTGATGGGGCTGTCGAAGTAGTCCAGCACCTTGAGGCCGAGGGCCGTGCAGGCCAGGCGCACGCGGGCTTCCAGTCGCGGGTAATCGGCCTCGTCCTTGACGATGCCGCCCTTGCCCAGGGCTTGTGGCCCCAGTTCGAACTGCGGCTTGATGAGCACGAGCAAGTGGCCGTGCACCTCCAGCCAGGGCAGCAACTCCGGGAGGCTGCCCACCATGGAAATGAAACTCAGGTCGCCGACGATCAGCGTGAAGCCTCCCGTCGGCGCATGCTGGCGCAGCACGTCCAGCTCGCGCACATGCACGCCTTCCAGCGCTGTGACGCGCGGGTCGGCCAGCAGCTTGGCATGCAGCTGGCCATGACCCACGTCCACGCCGACGACATGGCGAGCGCCATGGGCCAGCAGGCAGTCGGTAAAGCCGCCTGTGCTCTGGCCGATGTCCAGCACCGTGTGTGTCGTGACGTCGAAGCCGACGCGGGTGAGCGCGCCTTCCAGCTTGAGCCCGCCGCGCGACACATAGCGCAGCTCCGCGTCGTCGGTGACGCGCAGCTGGGCCGTCTCTGGCAGGTCCTCGCCGGCCTTCTTCAACATCGCCCAGCCGGTGGGCGAGGCCCATTCGGCAGCGGCGTTGGAGATCAGGCGTTGCGCAACGGAACGCGTCGGCGCAAGGCCTTGGGCAACGAGGAGTTGGTCAGCGCGCATCGGCTCAATAACGATAGGTGTCGGGCTTGTACGGACCGACCTTGGGCACGCCGATGTAGGCGGCCTGTTCCTCGGTCAGCTCGGTCAGCTGCGCGTTCAGCGTGGTCAGCTGCAGGCGCGCGACCTTTTCGTCGAGGTGCTTGGGCAGTACATAGACCTTGCCGATGTCGTAGGCGTCCTTGTGCGCGTAGAGCTCGATCTGGGCAATGGTCTGGTTCGCGAACGAGCTGCTCATCACATAGCTCGGGTGGCCCGTGCCGCAGCCCAGGTTCACCAGGCGGCCCTTGGCCAAGAGAATGATCCGCTTGCCGTCCGGGAAGATCACATGGTCGACCTGGGGCTTGATCTCTTCCCACTCGTACTGCTCCAACGCCGCGACCTCGATCTCGTTGTCGAAGTGGCCGATGTTGCAGACGATGGCGTTGTTCTTCATCGCCAGCATGTGCTCGTGGCGGATGACGTTCTTGTTGCCGGTCGTCGTCACGAAGATGTCGGCCTTGTCCTGGGCGTACTCCATCGTCACGACGCGATAGCCTTCCATCGCCGCCTGCAGCGCGCAGATGGGGTCGATCTCGGTGACCCAGACCTGTGCCGACAGCGCGCGGAGCGCCTGGGCCGAGCCCTTGCCCACGTCGCCGTAGCCGGCCACGACGGCGATCTTGCCGGCCACCATCACGTCGGTGGCGCGCTTGATGCCGTCCACCAGCGATTCACGGCAGCCGTAGAGGTTGTCGAACTTGCTCTTGGTGACCGAGTCGTTGACGTTGATGGCGCGGAACAGCAGCGTGCCCTTGGCCGACATTTCCTTCAGGCGGTGCACGCCCGTCGTCGTCTCTTCGGTCACGCCGATGATCTCGGCGCTCTTGCGCGTGTACCAGCTGCCGTCCTCGGCAACCTTCTTCTTGATGGCCGCGAACAGGATGCGCTCTTCCTCGCTGCCGGGGTTGGCCAGCACGGAGAGGTCCTTCTCGGCCTTCTGGCCCAGGTGCATCAGCAGTGTCGCGTCGCCGCCGTCGTCCAGGATCATGTTGGGGCCTTCGCCCGCCTCGCCCTTGCCGGCGAACTCGAAGATGCGATGGGTGTAGTCCCAGTAGTCTTCCAGCGTCTCACCCTTGTAGGCGAACACGGGCGTGCCGACGGCGGCCAGCGCGGCGGCGGCGTGGTCCTGCGTGGAGAAGATGTTGCAGGAGGCCCAGCGCACCTCGGCGCCCAGCGCCTGCAGCGTCTCGACGAGCACGGCCGTCTGGATGGTCATGTGCAGAGAGCCGGTGACGCGCGCGCCCTTGAGCGGCTGGGTCTCGGCGTATTCCTTGCGGATGGCCATCAGCGCCGGCATCTCGTGCTCGGCGATCTTGATTTCCTTGCGGCCCCAGTCGGCCAGCGACAGGTCCTTGACGATGTGATTCGTGGTGCTCATGCAGGGCTCCTTCAAGCGAATGAAGCCGCTGGCGATGACGGTGACGGGGGAATTGGTCCTCACCCAGGCACGGTCGGCCAGCGGGTGAGCGCAGTTGCAGTCGAAACTTGGCTACGACTCACTTGAGTACAAATGAGTCTTCACCGCAACTTCGTTGTCCGAGCCTGGCCTCGAGGGTGAGGTTGCAACGCTCCTCGGAAGAGGCGGCATTCTAGCCGGCAGCGCGGCGCAGCAGCGAGATGTCCTCCCGCGGCGGTGCGCCGAAAAGGCGACGGTATTCACGGCTGAACTGAGAAGGGCTCTCGTAGCCGACCCGGTGGGCGGCGCTGGCGGCGTCCAGGCCGTCGGCCAGCATCAACCGGCGCGCCTGCTGCAGGCGCAGGTTTTTCTGGAACTGCAGCGGTGACAGGGCGGTCAGCTGCTTGAAGCGCAGATGCAGCGTCGACGGGCTCATGTGCGCCAGCGCCGCCAGCTCGTCGATGCTGAGAGGCTCAGCAAAGCGCTGCGTCAGCCGCTCGACGACGCGGGCCAGCCGGCGCGTGACACCGTCCTGCTGCACCAGGCTGCGCAGCCGCTGGCCGAGCGGCCCGGTCAGCACGCGGTAAAGGATCTCGCGCTGCAGAAGTGGTGCCAGCGTGCGCAGGTCCTGCGGGCTGTCCAGCAGCTGCAGCAGGCGCAGGGCCGCGTCCAGCAGCGGCGCGGTGACGGGCGCCACCTGCAGGCCGGCGCCGGCCTCGTCCACCAGCGTCGGCGCGGCGATGTCCAGCAGCAGCTCGGTCAGGGCCTGGGTTTCGCAAGACAGGCGCAGGCAGAGATAGGGCTTGTCGGCGCTGGCCTCGGTGACGCGGCCGCGCGGCAACAAGGTCATCGGCACCAGCAGGCATTGCAGCGCGTCGTAGTGGACGACGGCGCTGCCGAGCTGGGCCTGCTTGCGCCCCTGCAGCACGAGCACCAGGCCGGGCTCGTAGATTGCCGGCACCGCCAGGCCGGCTGCGCTGGCGCGGATCAGCCGCAGCCAGGGCAGGGCGGTGGCATGCAGGCCGTCGGCGGGCGCGCGGGCCAGGGCCAGCGCGATCGTGCGTTCGCGCAGGGCAGGCAGGTCGGCGTCGGTTGGCATGGGGTGATTGTGCAAGTGGCTGCAACGCTGGAGTCGCGCACTGGCGCCAGTCTTGGAGGATTGGGCAAGCATGTTCGAGCTTTGTGCTGGGCGGCTCGGGCCGCGATTTCCTAAGCTCTCGCCGTCCCGCTGATGATTCATTCAAGGAGCTTTTCAATGACGAATCCGAATTTCCCCCGTCGCCGCCTCGGCGCCGACGGTCCTGACGTGTCCGCCCTGGGCCTGGGCTGCATGGGCATGTCCGATTTCTACGGCCCGGCCGACGACGCGCAGTCGCTGGCCGTGCTGCACCACGCGCTGGATATCGGCATCAACTTCCTCGACACCGCCGACATGTATGGCGTTGGTGCCAATGAGCGCCTGCTCGGCCAGCTGCTGGCAACGCGCCGCAACGAGGTGGTCGTCGCCACCAAGTTCGGCAACGTCCGCGCGCCGGACGGCACGGTGCTGCGCATCGACGGCAGCCCGGCCTATGTGCGCCAGGCCTGCGATGCCAGCCTGCAGCGCCTGGGGGTGGACCACATCGACCTCTACTACCAACACCGCGTCGACAAGACGGTGCCCATCGAAGAGACGGTCGGCGCCATGGCCGACCTCGTCAAGGCCGGCAAGGTGCGCCATCTGGGCCTGTCGGAGGCCGGCATGACGACCATCCGTCGCGCCCATGACGTGCACCCCATCGCCGCCGTGCAGACCGAGTATTCGCTGTGGACGCGCGACGTCGAGGAGGAAGTCCTGCCGACCTGCCGCCAGCTTGGCATCGCCCTGGTGCCTTACAGCCCGCTGGGCCGCGGCTTCCTGACCGGCGCCATCCGTTCGGCCGAACAGCTCAGTCCCGACGACCGCCGTCGAATCCACCCGCGCTTCCAGGGCGAGAACCTGGACCACAACCTCGCGCTGGCCGATGCGCTCTCGGCCCTGGCGCGCGGCTGGGGCTACACGCCCGCTCAGCTGGCGCTGGCCTGGCTGCTTGACCGGGGCCAGGACATCGTGCCCATCCCGGGCACGCGCAGCATCGCGCGGCTGGACGAGAACGCGGCCGCGGCCGGCATCCAACTCGACGCAGCTCGGCGCGACAGCCTCGAGACCCTGCTCGTCATGCACGCCGTGGCCGGCACGCGCTACCCGGCGGCGCAGATGGGCGCCCTCAACGTTTAGTACGGAGTGGTCGTGCTGCGATAGGCCCAGAAGCGCGGCAGCAGGAAACCGGTGGCGATGACGCCGAGCAGGCAGATTGCGCCGCCGATCCAGATCGCGGCCGACACACCCCAGGCATCGGCCATGAAGCCGGCCCGCGCGTTGCCGATCAGCGGGCCGGTCAGGTAGCTGATCATCTCGATGCCGGCCAGCCGCCCGCGCAATGTGTTGGGGATGGTCTCGTTCCAGATCGTGCCGCGGAACACGCCGCTGACCATGTCGGCAGCGCCCGCCACGGCCAGGCAGGCCAGGCCCAGCATCAAGCTGGGTGCAAAGCCCAGCGCGACGATGCCCAGCGCCCACACGGCCGCCGCGATGACGACGGCGCGGCCATGGCGCGTGACCTTGCCCGCCCAGCCGCTGAACAGGCCAATGACCAGCGCGCCGACCGACATCGCCGACAGCAGCCAGCCCACCGATTCGGTGCGCCCATCCGCCGCCGCCATGGCCGGGAACAGCGCCACCGGGAAGGCAAAGGCCATCGCGACAATGTCGACGATGTAGGTGCCCATCAGCTCGGGCCGCGCCCAGGCGAAGCGCAGGCCTTCGGCCAGGTCGGCCAGCAGATGCGGGCGCTCGCCGGTGTCGTCAACGCGCCCCATCGCCTCGCGTGGAATGCGGGCGATGAAGAACAGCGCGGCGATGAAGGTCGCGAAGTCGAAGACATAGGCGCCAACCGCGCCCCATTTCGCCAGCAGGATGCCGGCAAGCGCCGGTCCAGCCACCATGCCCACCGTGCCGCGTACCGACGACAGCGCCGCCACGGCGGCGAACTCTTCGGGCCGCGCGAGCTTCTGCGTCAGCGCCTCCAGCGCCGGGCGGTGAAAGCCGCTGGCGCCCTGCAGCGCGGCCACCAGCGCGTAGATGGCCAGTACGCTGGGCGCGGCAGCCAACGCGTTCATCAGCAGCCCGGCCAGGCACAGCGCCATCAAGGCTTCCGAGCCGATCAGCAGCCGCTTGCGGTCGACCCGGTCCGCCACCGCGCCGCCCAGCAGGCCGCAGGCGACAACGGGAATCAGCTGCACCAGGCCGAGCAGGCCGACCTGGGCGTTGGAATGCGTCAACTCATAGAGCTGCCAGGGCACGGCCACATAGCTGACCATGGTGCCCAGGCCGGAAATGAACTGGCTGGCGAAGAGACGGCGAAAGGCGGTGTTGCGGCGCAGCGGCCCGATATCAAGAAGCATTCAACGACTTTGGCTTTCGAAGCGGGCAAAGCGCGTTTCGAGATCCCATTGCAGGCGGGCCTTGGCGTGGGTGGCGAGAAAGTCGCGGCAGCGTGCAGCCTTGGGTTCAGAGCCCGGGCGTTCGCCCATGCAGCTTGCAACGAAGCGGCCGCTGCCGGTGTCGGCCAGCAAAGCCTGGCCCTCGACGAAGCCGTAGTGGAGGGCATTGCGCGACAGCTGCTTGAAGTCACGGTAGGTCAGCTTCGGATATGTCGCCGCGGCGCGCTGGTATTCGTTCGTCAGGTCGATGCGGAACACGCCCTCGTCGTCGGCCGACAGCGCCGTCGGCACGCCGAACTGGCGGTAGAGAAGCCAAGGGTGCTGGTCGCCCTTGAGGTCGTGGACGATGGCATTGCTGGTCAGGTTGATCTCGACCGCGATGCCGCGTCGAGCCATGTCACGCAAGGTGTCCAGCGCGCCGGTCTCCAGGCCGATGGCCTCGCCATGGCCGATGCGGCGCGCGCCGGCCACGTCCAGGGCCTGGCGGATGTGGTCGCGGAAGTCCTCCGGCGGTACCAGGCCGAAGCCGAACTCGCCGGCATGCAGGCTGACCTTCACATCAGGGTAGAGCTTGCCCAGGGCGCCGATGACGCTCATCTGCTCGGTGTAGTGGCGCAGCGTGCTCGGATCGTCCTCGGGCGCGACGAGATTGAGCCCGACATAGCGCGGATCGGCCTTGACGAGCAGAAAGGCCAGCGCGATCTGGGCATTAACCTGCTCGGGCGGGAAGGTGCGGATGACCTGGGCCAGGTAGCGCAGCGCCACGCCGCAGCCCGGCTCGGCGTTCGGCTGCCCGCAGTGCGACAGCTCGCGCCAGCGCTTCTCGATGCGGTCCAGCTCGGCGCGTGTGTCGGTGACGATGCGCTGTAGGACCGGATGGCGAGCCCAATCGCTCGCGGTCCGGCCGGCGCGAAAGGCCCCCGCCTCCGCCGCGGCGATGGCGCGCGCCTTTTCCATACCCCAGGACTGCAGCAGCTCCAGGTAGACGGTGTTCTCGGCGCCGCGCCGGTTGGTCGCCTCGCGCAGCATGTCGCCCTCGCGGCCGAGAGTGCCGGGAATGAAGCGGCCAAAGGTGTCGAAGACTTGGTCGTGGCCTGACTTCGGTCCGCGCTCGTAGTTGCGCACCGAGTAGGCATCGACGAGCTGGCGGTAGTTCACCGAGTCGGCCGCGTAATCCTTCATCGCCGGCCGCGAGGTGTCGCAGGGCGGGAAGCTGATCTGGCCGGTGATGGGCGCCACGCATTTGCCGTCTTCGGCCGCCCATTTGATGATGTTCTCGGCGTAGATGCTGCCGTCCAGATGGTTGTGCAGGTCGCCGCCCTTAGGGAAGCTGGCCATGAACTGGCGCAACAGCCAGGGGCTCGTTCGCAGCTTCTGGAAGGCCTTGGCGGTGCCGGCTTCGTCGGCCTGGGCGAGCGGGCTCAGGGTCAGGGCGAGCAGCAAGGAGACGAGACAACGCATGGGCGTGATTCCGGCGGCAGTCGGGGTGCTCAGGATCGTAGGCGTGAACGGCCAGGTGTCCGGTCGCCGCGATGGCTCAGGGCATTCCTCGCCGGGGCTGGACGCCCCCCTTGACCGTGGGAGGGCGCTCCGCACCTTGCGAAATATCAATTCGCGCCCGCACGGCATGCGTATGGTGCATGGAGCGTCGCGTCCGCCCCCGGGGGGGCAGGTTCGTACGACGTACGAGGTGGCCAGCATGTGCACATGGATACAGACTTCGATCTACACGGCAGCACTGGCGTTGACGCCAATGGCCTGCACCGCAGCCGTATTTGGCTCGCTCGGCAACTTCGATACCGTCAATGACACCGGGAAACCGGCCTATGGATTCGAGATCGATATCGAGGATCCATCGTTTGACCACACGAAGATCACCAGCGTCTTCGGCTACGACCGCGTCTTCTCGTTCATCTCGCCCGACCCCGGCGCGGTGGTGCGGTTCGGCCGGCCGACCATCACCGACGTACCGGGCTATGGCGTTCGCATCGTCTACGGCGGCACGATCGGTGCCAGCATCTTCACACCTGCGAACAATCCCGCCGCGCCTTTCGTCACCACCGGCGAGAGTTGCTGGCCGGGCGCGAATGCGACGTGGACGAACAACCCCTGCGACCATTTCGGCGTCAGCACCTACGGCAACCCGGCGGTGATCCGCTACGGCTGGCTGGTGGACGACGGCTTCGGCAATGCGGTGAAGCAGCCGGTCGCCGTACCGGCGGTCAGCTTTGTGCCGATCAACCCGCCGCCGGCCGGGCCGCCGCCTGCGGTGCAGGCGGTGTTCCAGGCGCCGGTGGTCGAGCCGCCGCAGCCGCGCGCCAATGCCTTCTGGGTCAAGCTGACGCAGACCACGTTGGCGGAAAACGTCGATCTGGGCGACTTGCTGATCGGCGACCACCAGGGCGCGCGTCTGGAGATCGGCGACCTGAACCGCAAGCCCGAATCCGAGACTGAGTGGTACGAACTCCAGATCGGCAGGGTTGACGAGATCTCGAAGGAACTCAAACCGAACGGCGACCCGGCGGTCGTCATCAACTTGAAGTTCTACAGGTACGAGGGGCGGTTTGACGGGGAAGGGCTGGTCGATCCGGCGAGCAACCAGCGGCCGCTGGTCGATGCCAACGGCGTCGCCTATGTGATCCTGCAGGAGAACGGCCTGGATGTGCGGCACGACCTGGTCTACGCCGGCCAACAGGTTGGCGGCTTCAACGCCCAGGAACTCGCGCCTGCGATTCCCGAGCCCCAGAGCTATGCGCTGATGCTGGCGGGGCTGGGTGTGGTTGCCGTGGTGGCTCGGCGAAGGCGAGAGGCGCGCTGAGCGAACCCCAAGGGATCGCCGCGAATGCGCGCCCCACCGATACCGCGGGCTGCGCCGAGCGGTTTGCCTCAGCCCGTGGAAACACCCAGGAAGGTCGCAAGCCTTGCCTGCTCTTCCTCCAGGGCCGCCCTGAACCCCGCATCGCGCGGCGCCTTGCCGCTCACATAGCCGCAATCCAACTGCAACCGCCCGCCCTTGACGCCCGCGTTGGCCCAGCCGATGACCTGATCCCGCCACAGCAGCGGCAGCGCGTAGTGACCGCGCACGCGCTTGGCGGCGGGCGTGTAGGCCTCGAATCGGTAGGCCCAGCCCCACAGCAGCTCGAAGCGACGGCGGTCCCACACCACCGGATCGAAGGGCGCCAGCAGCCGCACCTGGGACGGGATGCGCCAGCCGCGCGTCGGATCCTCGTCGGCCGGCCAGTACCAATCCACGCCGTCGATGCGCGTTTGCGCCAGGCGCGCCTTCGCGCGGGCAATCGTCGTCGGCGCCAGTTCGCGCCACTGATGGGCGCCATGGAACAGCATGCGGATGAGCAGGGACAGGCTGCCGGCGGGCAGCGGTGCGTATTTCTGCACCAGCACATCGGCCAGCGCGTCCATGGCCGTCTGCGGGTCGGGGTGGGCTTCCCAGGTCGGCCCGAGGCGGTAGACGCGCGTGCCGCTGTCGCGCCGCACGACGTCGAGATGGCCGCGGTAGTGCAGGCCGTCCAGCAGCTCGGTGGACAACCGGCTGTTGCCGCCAAACCAGTTCTTCACCGGCCCGTGGCCCAGGGCCGCGTCGACCTCGGCCGGATGCGCCTCGCCCAGCCGCTCGACCTCGGCCAGCACAGCGTTGGCGAGCTTCCAGCGCGGCTTGTCCCAGACGCGGCGCGTGGTGCGCGGGTGCATCAGCGCGCGCAGCTCCGGCGTGACGAAGCCGTAGTTGATGAAGAAGTCTTCCTGCAGCGGCAGGCGCGGGTAGCGGCGCTCCAGATCGCCAGCGCGGTAGTCCTTGACGCGGTGGCGCAGCGTCAGGTCCTGGGCGCGGGCCGGGGCGCGCAGCGGGTCGGCCTGCACGAAGCCGCCGAGCTTCTCGACGGCCTTGAGCAGCGTCGTGGGTGTGAACAGGCTGCGCGCGACGGCATGGCGGCGCAGGGTGCTGAGATCAAGGCTGGCGGGCATCGGTAGGCGGGGGCTGCTTGCGGGCGAACATGTCGGCGTCGGCATGCCGGAGAAGGCTCTCGGTGTCCTGGCCGTCGTCGGGGTAGAGGGCGATGCCGAAACTGGCGCCGACCTGGAAGTCGGAAGGTGCGAGGCCCGCCAGGCTTTCCAGCGGGGCACGCATGCCGGCCTCCAGGTGATCGCGCGCGGCTTCGGCGTCGGCACGGTTCTCGACCGAGTCCAGCAGCATGAAGAACTCGTCGCCGGCATAGCGGGACACGATGTCGCCGATGCGCACGCCGGCCCGCAGCCGCTGGCCGACCTCCTTCAGCACCGCGTCGCCCACGCCATGGCCAAAGCGCTTGTTGACGTCCTTGACGCGCTCCAGGTCGACGAACATGACGGCGAAGGGCCAGCGGTCACCGCGGCGGCGCTGCTGCAGGATGCGATCCTCAATGCGACGCAGGACGGCGCTGCGGTTGGACAGGCCCGTCAGCTGGTCGGTCAACAGGCGCCTTTGCATGTCGGCAAAGCTGCGCGCGAGTTCGCCGAGCTCGTCGGTGCGGTGCACCTCGGGCTGCTCGTCCAGCACACCCTCGCCCACGCGCCGGGCGGCGTCGGCCAGCTCGCGCAGCTCGCGGGTGACGATGCCCTGCACCGCCCAGCCCAGGCCCAGGGCGATGACGACGCCCAGGCCCGCCAGCACGCCGGCCTGCACGAAGTTGCGCTGCACGCCAACCAGGAAGTCGGCGCGCGGCACGGCGACGATGATGAGCCAGTTCAGGCCCAGCGCTGGGTCGACGCGGGCATAGCCGAGCTGCACGACGCGACCGTCGGCATCGGCGAAGCTCGCCGTGCGCGGCGCAGTGCCCAGGGCCTCAGTGCCGGCCGCCGTGCGTTGGCGCACCGCCTCGAAGGCGGCAACAACGAGGGCGTCCGGGCTCTGCGCGGCGTTCAGCCTTTGGTGCTGGCCGACGGCCAGCGTCTTCATGTGGGCGCCGCGTGACACGCCGACGAGTTGTCCATCACCTTCCACGACCATGGCGACGGCGTTCTCGCTCAGCGCCAGCCGCTGCAGCAGCGCGTTGACCTGCTTGAGCGGCAGGTCAGTGGCGGCCACGCCCTCGGGCTCGCCGACGTCGTTGCCTACCCGCTTTGTGCGCGTCGTGACGAGGTCCAGGGTCTTGAAGTCGATGTAGACCGGCGTCCAGCTCAGCGGTGCCGGGTTGGCCAGGGCGGCCTGGTACCAGGGGCGCTCGCGCGGCTCGAAGACCTTGTCCTCGGTGACCGGCGAGCGCATGTCGCCGGTGATGCCGCTGAGGCGGTAGATGGTGCGCGGGCCGGTCCCGGCGGTGCGCACGCGCAGCTCGGCCTCCAGTTCGGAGAAGCGCCACAGGCCGAGGAAATGGCCCTGGCGGTCGCCGTAGTAGACGTAGTTGTTGGGATCCCGGTGCACCGAGGTGGCCAGCCAGAAGCGGTTGCGCAGCGTGTCCAGCTCGCGGGGCAGGTTCGCCGGCGCCGGCAGGCCGGTGGGGAAGGCGGCCTCCAGCACCGCATCGGCCCCGCCGACATGGCGCTCCAGCGACACGGAGATGCGGTTCACGGCCTCGACGAGGAGCTGGCCCGACAAGGTGTTCACCGTGTCGCGCCCGGCGCGCCAGGACAGGGTGCCCACCAGCAGCACCAGGCCCAGCACCAGCACGACGTAGGGCAGCGTCAGCAGGCTGCGCAGGCTCAGTCGGTCGGTCAGCGCCCTGATCGGCAATGTGGAACTCCAGGCAGGTTGAATGCAGCGGCGGCAGGTTAGCAGGGGTGGGTGCTGCGGCGTAGCCCCTCGGAGCTCCGTCATCGGGGCGTTTGGCGCTGCGCACTAGAATTCAAGGTTGCCCTGCGGTTTTTGCGGCCGCCCACCCAAGGAATTCAACGTGTTCATTTCCAACGCCTACGCCCAGGCCGCTCCGGCTGCCGCCAGTTCCGACAACGGCCTGCTCGGCATGCTGCCCCTGGTGCTGATGTTCGTCGTGCTCTATTTCGTCATGATCCGGCCGCAGATGAAACGCCAGAAGGAGCACAAGGCCATGATCGAGGCGGTGCAAAAGGGCGACGAGGTCGTCACCGCCGGCGGCATCATCGGCAAGGTCGCCAAGCTGGGTGACAACTTCATCCACCTGGAGGTTGCCAACGGCGTCGAACTGCAGATCCAGCGCAGCGCCGTCACCCAGGTTCTCCCTAAGGGAAGCGTCAAGGCAGCTTGAAGTAATCGGCCCCGCGCCCATCTCCCGGGCCTCAGCCGCCCGGGCGCTGCTGATTACGCCGTGCAGGCGCATACAAGGAAGTCCCCATGAACCGCTATCCGCTCTGGAAGTACGCGATCCTGCTCGTCGCGCTGCTGATCGGCACTCTGTACACCCTGCCCAATCTGTTCGGCGAAGCGCCGGCGGTGCAGGTGTCCAGTGCCAAGGTGACCGTCAAGGTCGACAACTCGATGACCGCCCGCATCGAGGACGTACTGCAGCAAGCCGGCATCAAGGCGGATTTCGTCCAGTTCGACGGCAACTCGGTCAAGGCGCGCTTTGGCGACACCGACACCCAGCTCAAGGCCAAGGACGCGATCAGCAAGGCGCTGAACCCCAATGCCGCCGAGCCGACCTATATCGTCGCGCTGAACCTGCTGTCGCGTTCGCCGCAGTGGCTGGCCAGCCTGCATGCCAATCCGATGTACCTGGGCCTGGACCTGCGCGGCGGCGTGCACTTCCTGATGCAGGTCGACATGAAGGCAGCGCTGACCAAGAAGGCCGAGTCGCTGACCGGCGATGCGCGCAGCATGCTGCGTGACAAGAACATCCGCCACGCCGGCATCAGCCGTGACGGCAACACGGTGGTCATCGCCTTCCGCGACGCCGAACAGCGCGCTGCGGCCACCGAGTTGCTGAAGAACCAGCTGCCCGACGTCATCTGGACGCCGCAGGGCGAAGGCAGCGAGCTGCAACTGTCCGGCAGCCTGGCGCCCAAGGCCCAGGTCGCGGTGCAGGACGCCGCCATCAAGCAGAACATCACCACCCTGCACAACCGCGTCAACGAACTCGGCGTGGCAGAGCCCGTCATCCAGCAGCAGGGCGCCGACCGCGTCGTCGTGCAGCTGCCGGGCGTGCAGGACACCGCCAAGGCCAAGGACATCATCGGCCGCACCGCCACGCTAGAGCTGCGCATGGTGGACGACGGCGCCGAATCGCTGGAGGCGCTCAAGGGCAACGGCCCCGTGCCCTTCGGCACCGAGCGCTTCATCGACCGCGGCTTCGGCCCCATCATCGTCAAGCGCGCCTTTGTGCTGACGGGCGACGCGCTCGTCGATGCCCAGCCCGGCTTCGACGAGAACCACTCGCCGTCGGTCGACCTGACGCTGGACGCCAAGGGCGCCCGCATCATGAAGGACTTGTCGCGCGAGAACATCGGCAAGCGCATGGCCATCATCCTGTTCGAGAAGGGCAAGGGCGAGGTCGTCACGGCGCCGGTCATCCGCAGCGAATTGAGCGGCGGCCGCATCAAGATCAGCGGCGCGATGACGACCCAGGAAGCCAGCGACACGGCCCTGCTGCTGCGCGCCGGGTCCCTCGCCGCGCCGATGGAGATCATCGAAGAGCGCACCATCGGCCCGAGCCTGGGCAAGGAAAACATCGAGAAGGGCATCGCCAGCGTCACCTGGGGCTTTGCCGCGGTGGCCGCCTTCATGTGCGTCTACTACCTGCTGTTCGGCGTGTTCTCGTCGCTGGCGCTGGGCTTCAACCTGCTGCTGCTGATCGCGGCGCTGTCGATGATGCAGGCGACGCTGAGCCTGCCGGGCATCGCCGCCATCGCGCTGGTGCTGGGCATGGCCATCGACTCCAACGTGCTGATCAACGAGCGCGTGCGCGAGGAGCTGCGCGGCGGTGAGTCGCCGCAACAGGCCATCCGCCTGGGCTACGAGCGCGCCTGGGCCACCATCCTGGACTCCAACGTGACGACGCTGATCGCCGGCGTGTCGCTGCTGGTGTTCGGCTCCGGCCCGATCAAGGGCTTTGCCGTCGTGCACTGCCTGGGCATCCTGACCTCGATGTTCTCGTCCGTCGTGTTCTCGCGCGGCCTCGTGAACCTTTGGTACGGCCGCCAGAAGAAGCTCAAGAGCGTGTCCATCGGGCAGATCTGGAGGCCCGACGCCGACAAGCCCGCCGCCGAGACGACCGACGTCGCCGCCAAGGCCTGAGAAAGCTAGAACATGGAACTCTTTCGCATCAAGCGCGACCTGCCGTTGATGAAGCATGCGTTGGTCTTCAACGCGATCTCCTTCATCACCTTCGCAGCCGCCGTGTTCTTCCTGGTCACGCGGGGCCTGCATTTCTCCATCGAGTTCACCGGCGGCACGGTCATCGAGGTGGCCTACCCGCAGGCGGCCGAGATCGAGAAGACTCGCCTGGTCGTCGAGAAGATGGGCTTCGGCGAAGTGCAGGTGCAGAACTTCGGCTCTTCGCGCGACGTGATGATCCGCCTGCCCGTGCGCGGCGATATCAAGCAGACCGAGCTGGTCGGCAAGGTCTTCACCGAGCTGTGCACGGCCGAGGCCGGCACGATCAGCGAGCATCAGGAAGTGACACCCCAGGGCGAGCAGGTCAGCAAGCAGATCTGCAGACGAGCCGATGGCGCCGAGCCGATCAAACTGTCGCGCTCCGAGGTCGTCGGCCCGGCCGTTGGGGCCGAGCTGGCCCAGGACGCCGCCAAGGCACTGGCCGCGACGGTCATCGGCATCATGATCTACCTGGCCATCCGCTTCGAATGGAAGTTCGCGGTCGCCGGCATCATCGCCAACCTGCACGATGTGGTCATCATCCTGGGCTTCTTCGCCTTCTTCCAGTGGGAGTTCTCGCTGGCGGTGCTGGCGGCCATCCTGGCGGTGCTGGGCTACTCGGTGAACGAATCTGTCGTCATCTTCGACCGGGTGCGCGAGGCCTTCCGCAGGTTCCGCAAGATGAACACCCACGAGGTCATCGACCACGCCATCACCTCGACGATGAGCCGCACCATCATCACCCACGGCTGCACGCAGCTGATGGTGGTGTCCATGCTGCTGTTCGGCGGACCGACGCTGCATTACTTCGCCGTCGCGCTGACCATCGGCATCCTGTTCGGCATCTACTCCTCGGTGTTCGTTGCCGCGGCCATCGCCATGTGGCTGGGCGTCAAGCGGGAGGACCTGGTCAAGGCGGGCGTGAATCGTGACGACCCCAATGACCCGAACTCCGGGGCCGTCGTGTAGAGTGATCGCAACCCAACATTCCAGCCGCGCAGCCCACACTTGTCCATGACCGCCGCTCGTAACCAGGCCCTGGCGACCCAGGCGCGGCGCGTCTATCTGGAAGCCCTGGTGCGCGGCATGACGCCCCTGGTCGCCGCGGTCGGCCAAGGCGCCAGCCAGCAGCTGGCCCACGGCGCCCCCCACGCCATCATGATGGCCAGGCGCGACGCGGTGCAGGCCTGGCAGAAGCTGGGGCCCAACTGGCAGATGGCCGTCGTCGCCGCGTTGCGCCACGCGGCCGTGCACGGCGTCTCCGACAACGCCCGCGAACACGACACGACGGTGCCGGTCCAGTCGGTGAAGATGAGCCTGGTCGACGACTCGACCATCGAGCGCGAGATCACCAGCTCCCGCCTGGCCCTGGTGATGATGGACCGGGCGACCTGGGAATTCACCGACCTGCGTACCCGCATGCAGGCCCTCGAAGCCCATGACGACCTGGAACCGCTGGACCTGCTGCGGGCCCATGTTGTGGCCCGCGTGGCGCTGGACGCCTGGACCCGCGTCGGCCTGGACGCGAACATCTGGCAGCTGCTGCACCATGAGCTGCACGAGGAATTCGCCCAGCTCATCAGCGAGGCCTACCACGAGACCAATCGCTGGCTGATCGCCCAGAAGGTGCTGCCGGAGGTCGATCTGCGCCCCTTCATCCGCCGCACCGCCCAGGCCGCTGCGGCCGCAACAGCGACGGCCACTGGCGCGCCCGCACCGCCCCCACCGCCGTCGTCGCCGGGCCCCGGTCTCGCCCCCACGTCAGGCCCGGTGCCGATGGCCCCGGGTGTGGCATCGGCGCGCAGCAAGGCGAGCAGCCAGGCCGACGAAGTCATGGCGCAGCTGCAGCGCGTGCTGGCCCGCCATGTGCCGGGCTTTCCGGTTGTCAAAAGCCAGGTGCCTGCCCGCCCCGGTGGTGGCAAGCCGAGCCTGGCCGATGTGACGCCCAGCCATGCTGGCGCCCTTGGCGGCGGCAGTTCGTCGAGCGGCGATGCGCCCGGCTCCGCGGCCAAGCCGTCGCTGGCCGATGCGCCGCCCGTCTCCGTTTCCGCCGCCTCGCCGCGGCTGCTGGGTGCCATCAAGCACGCCCAGGAGTCCTTGCAGCGCCGCCCCGGCACAGCTGGTGGCGTGGATACCGGTGGCAGCGCCAGCGCCCCGCGTGCACTGGAGGAGATCGGCGCGCGCAACCAGGCCTTCAAGCAGGTCCTTAAGCAGGCCGCGAGCAACCCGGCCGAGCGTGCGACCATCGAAATCGTTGCCATGATGTTCCAGAGCATCCTGACCGAGGAGCGCATCCCGGCCACGGTGCGGGTCTGGTTCGCCCGGCTGCAGATGCCGGTGCTGCGGGTGGCCGTCAGCGAGCCCGACTTCTTCGCCGCCGCCGACCATCCCGCGCGTCGTCTCATCGACCGCATGGGCGCCTGCGTGATGGGCTTCAACACGGTCCAGGTCAGCGGCCCGGGCTCGGAGCGCGCCAGCAACGATGTGCTGGAGCGCGAGATCAAGCGCGTCGTGCAGGTCGTCGAGGCCTATCCGGACACCGGCCGGCGCGTCTTTGCGACGGTGCTGACCGAGTTCGAGAAGTTCCTCGACCACTATTTCGAGAACGAGAACCAGGCCTCCAAGCGCGGCGTGTCGCTGGCGCAGCAGGTCGAGCAGCGCGAGACCCTGGCCATCCAGTACACCATCGAACTGCGCAAGATGCTGTCCGAGGTGCCGGTGCAGGACGGCGTGCGCGACTTCCTCTTCCACGTCTGGGCCGACGTGCTGGCCGTCACGGCGGTGCGCGCCGGCGCCCAGTCCGACGTGACCAAGTCCATGAAGCGGGCCGCGGCCGACCTGATCTGGAGCGCCAGCTCCAAGGCCTCGCGCGAGGAGCGTGCCGAGGTCATCCGCCGCCTGCCGCCCCTGCTCAAGACGCTGCGCGACGGCATGAGCCACGCCGGCCTGGCGACGGACAAGCAGGACGACCATGTGCGCCAGCTCAACAACGCGCTGGCCGCCGCTTTCACAGCCAAGACGGCCGCCATCCCGCGTGAGCGCCTTGACGAGCTGATGGACCAGCTCGAGACACTGGAAGCCATGCTGCCCGAGGACATCGAAGGCGGCGACAGCCATGTCGACGAGATGCTGGTGCGCGACCTGTCCGGCCACGAATCCGAGGGCATGGAGGTCGTCGCCGAGGGCGGCTCGGCGCCGACGCCGGCCATGGTGGCCTGGGCGCGCGAGCTGCAGGTCGGCGGCTGGTTCATGCTGGACTACCGTGGCCGCAACGAGCAGGTGCAGCTGGCCTGGCGCGGCCTGCGCAAGCAGCTCGCCCTCTTCGTCACGCCCAAGGGCCGCGGCGTGCTGTTCTCTCTGAACCGCATGGCCGCCTTCCTGCAGGCAGGCCTGCTGCTGCCGGCCCAGGACGAAGCGCTGACCGTGCAGGCCACGCGCAAGGCGCTGGCCAAGCTGGATGCGGACCCCGGGCAGCTGCTGAAATGACAAACGGCGCCTTGAGCGCCGTTTGTCATTTCAGTGGGAGGCTTGATCAGTGGATCAATCGATCCTCTGGGGCAACGAACAGCTCGTCCAGGATCAGCGCATCGGGCTCCTCGCCCAGGCTCCAGAACACCATCAGCACGATGATCTTCAGATCTTCCAGGTCCATCGGAGCGCCGGAGATGGCCATGGCGCGGTCGATGACCATTTCGCGCATCGGCCCGGGCAGCACGCCGGCCGACTCCAGGAAGCTGACGAAGCTGATCGACTCCTCGCCCAGGTGTTCCATCTCCGTGGGCGAATACACGCGCATCGCGTGTTCGCTCTGCTCGCCCTGGTAGGACTCGCCGGACGCGGCCAAGCCGTCCAGCCAGGAGAGAGCCTCCTGGATTTCGTCGTTCTCGAAGCCCACCGCCGTCAGTTTGCGCGCAAGCTGCGCGTGATCGGGGCAGGCGTCCGGGCGCCAATAGGTCTCGTAGAGATAAACCAGGACATCGAACATCGTGAGGCGATGATAGCCCAGGGTCTGGCGAGCCCCGGACGCGAATAACCCCTTGGATCAGGCGCTGATATCCGCGGTTAAGCTCGCTGTCCCTGGTGTCCAGCCGGCTCTCAGCCCTGGCGTCTGCGCTGGAAGAGCTGCCCCGCCAGGCGGGCGATGTGGCCGTCCAGCTCCAGCTCCAGCAAGGCGGCGCTGAGCTCGGCCGCCGGCCAGCCGCAGCGCGCCATCAGGGCATCCAGGCTGACCGGATCGAAACCCATGGCGTCCAGCAGCGCCTGCTGTTCATGGGGCGTCTCTTCAATGTCCGCCGATCTGGCGCTGACGGTACCCAGCGGTGGCAGCTCCTCCAGCACGTCCTGGGCCGATTCGACCAGCTTGGCGCCCTGGCGGATCAGCGCATGGCAGCCGCGGGCCTGGGGTGAATGGATGGAGCCGGGGATGGCAAACACCTCGCGGCCGGCCTCGACGGCCTGCCGGGCCGTGATCAGTGAGCCCGACTGCACGGCTGCCTCGACAACCAGGCAACCCTGGGCCAGGCCGGCAATGATGCGGTTGCGACGCGGAAAGTTGGCCGGCAGTACCGGAGTGCCCAGCGAGTACTCGCTGACCATGAGGCCGCCGCCGGCCAGCAGTCGCGCCGCCAGCGCCTCATTGCGGCGCGGGTAGACCTGGTCCAGCCCGGTGCCAACGACGGCGATGGTGGCGCCGCCGGCATCCAGGGCGCCCTCATGCGCGGCGGCGTCCACGCCCAGGGCCAGGCCCGAGACGATGGTGTAGCCACCGCGTGCCAGCGCCCGGGCGAAGGCGCGCGCGTTGTCGCCCCCCTGGGCGGTCGGGTTGCGGCTGCCGACGATGGCGATGGACGGCGTGCCCAGCAGTTCGCGCCGGCCCTGCAGCCACAGCAGCAGCGGTGGGTCGGCCGTGGCCAGCAGGCGCGGCGGGTAGTCGGCGTCGCCCAGCACCAGCAGGTCGTGACCGGGTTGTTGCAGCCAGGCGCCCGCCTTGGCAATCAGATCCTCGAGATGCTCGGGCGGCCGGTTGAAGCCCTCCCGCTGCCTGCCTGGCAGCGCCTGATCCAGCGCCGCCGCGGGCAGCTCGAAAACGGCCTGCGGGCTGCCGGCCATCGCCAGCAGCCGCCGCGCCGCTGCCGGGCCCACGCTCTCGGTGAGCCGCAGCCAGGCGGCCAGCTCGGCCGAATCCAGCATCAGGGTTGAGTAAAGCGGTCGCCTGGGCGAACGGGTTCCTTGACCGAAATGATCAGCGCATAGGACACGCGCTCATAGACCTCGAAGACGAACAGGATGCCGTGACGCTCGTCGGGCAGCTTGATGGCCTCGGCCCTCTCCTGCGTCTTGTCCATCACCCTGTCGCCGTCGCGCCACAGCGCGAACACATGGCCGCGCTCGACGCCATCGCGCTTGCCGCGGTTCAGCGCGACGATCTGGTTCTGGCCGGCGTTGAGCGCCTCTCCGTAGATGGCCGCGATTTGACCCGCCATGGGCTGCAGGGGCCCGTGCGGCACATAGAGCTCGAGATTGCGTGGCGGCGCCGGCGCCAGACGGTCGCCGATGCCGACCTCCTGCTTGATCTGCCTGACGGTCATCGTGGCCGGCACGATCTCGGTCTTGCCATCGGCGCCGGTGCGCTCCTCGCCCCGGCGGGTCAGTTCGGCCGTGCCGACATACGGGGCCTCGTAGCCCAGGATCTCCTTGGTGGCCGGGTCACGCAGCGGGCGGGCGTTGCGGAAGACACGGAAGTCCGTGCCGCTGCCAAAGTCGCCGCGCGCGTAGGCCAGCTCGCCCGGGCCGAGCAGCACATGGCCTTCCTGGGCGGCGACGATGCGCGGTGCCGTGGCCAACGCATCCGTGTCGAAGACGACCGCGTCGGTCAGGAAGGGTTGGATCAGGTGCAGTGGGATGCTTGGGATGGGGCTGGAATCCAGCGCCGAAATGCGCATCTGCGGCCGCAGCTTGACCACGCCATTGCCGGCCTTGCCGCCGACCCCCTGGGCCAATTGCAGCCGCGCCCGGCCGTCGACCTTGACCAGCAGCAGCACCTGGCCCGGGTAGATCAGGTGCGGGTTGCGGATCTGCTCGCGGTTCATGCCCCAGAGTTCGGGCCAGCGCCAGGGGCTTTTCAGAAACAGCTTGGAGATGTCCCAAAGCGTGTCGCCTGGCTGCACCGTGTGGCTGTCCGGCGCATTGGGCGCCAGTTCGGCCAGGGGCACGCCCGCGGACGCGACCTGATCGGCGACGCGTCGCTGTTCGGCGGTGACGGGCAGCTTGCTGGTTTGCGCCCAGGCTGAGGTCGCCGCCGCGAGGGCGAGGCAGGTCGCAAGGACTGCGAAGTGGGCTGGGCGGGCAACGGGCATCTGGCACGGTCTCCGAGGGGATTGCCGGATCGGCGAAAATCCGGGTGATTCTGCCCGCAATCACCGGGGGCAACCAACAACCGCTAGCGCTCGTTTGCGAGTGCTTACAAGGCGCCATGGCCCAACTGCACATCCTTCGCTATCCCGACCCGCGTCTGCACACCGTTGCCAAACCGGTGGCCGCCGTGGATGAGCGCATCCGCCAGCTCGTCGATGACATGCTGGAAACCATGTACGCCGCCGACGGCGTCGGCCTGGCGGCAACGCAGGTTGACGTGCATGAGCGGGTCATCGTCATCGACACGTCGCAGGATCGAGACACCCCGCGCGTGCTGATCAATCCCGAGCTGGTTCGCCTCAGCGAGCGCATGGTCGAGGGCGAGGAAGGCTGCCTGTCGGTGCCACAGATCTACGACAAGGTGCCGCGCCACGCCGAGGTCACCGTGCGCGCAACCAACCGTGATGGCGAGGTCTACGAGTTCGATGCCGATGGCCTGCTGGCTGTGTGCGTGCAGCACGAGATGGACCACCTGCTTGGCAAGGTCTTCGTCGAATACCTGAGCCCGCTCAAGCGCGATCGCATCAAGACCAAGATGGTCAAAAAGACGCGCGAGGAAGAGCTCGAGGCCAAGAAGCGCCTGCAGAGGCTCTGATGCGCATCGCGTCATGAAAGTTGTTTTTGCCGGCACGCCGGAGTTCGCCGCCATCGCGCTGGACGCACTGCTGACCGCCGGCTTCACGGTTCCACTGGTGCTGACCCAGCCCGACCGCCCGGCGGGGCGTGGCATGAAGCTGCAGGCTTCGGCGGTCAAGCAACGCGCCATGGCAGCCGGCATCCCGGTCGCCCAGCCGCAGGGCCTGAAGCTGGACGGCAAATATGCCGCCGACGCGGCCGCGGCGCGCGAGGCGCTGCGGGCGGCGGATGCCGACGTGATGGTCGTCGCCGCCTACGGCCTCATCCTGCCGCAATGGGTGCTGGACACCCCGCGGCGCGGCTGCCTGAACATCCACGCCTCGCTGCTGCCACGCTGGCGCGGCGCCGCACCCATCCACCGTGCCATCGAGGCTGGCGACGCCGAGACCGGCATCACGATCATGCAAATGGATGCGGGCCTGGATACCGGCGACATGCTGCTGATCGGCCGCGAGACCATCCGTGCTGACGACACGACGGCGACGCTGCACGACCGGCTGGCCAACCTGGGCGGCCGCCTGATTGTCGAGGCCCTACAGGTGCCCAGCCCGGCGTCGACGCCCCAGCCCGGCGAGGGCGTCACCTACGCGCACAAGATCGAGAAGGCCGAGAGCGTCATCGACTGGACGCTGCCCGCTGTCGTGATCGAGCGCCGGCTGCGCGCCTTCGATCCCTTCCCCGGCGGCCAGGCGACACTGGCGGGCGAGGCGCTCAAGGTTTGGCGGGCCGAGGTCGTTGAAGGGCGGGGGAAGCCGGGTGAAGTCATCGCCGCCGGGCCGGAGGTCGCCTGTGGTGATGGCGCCTTGAAACTGACCGAACTGCAACGCGCCGGGGGCAAGCGCGGGCCGGCTTCGACCTTCCTCCAGGCCCGACCGATTGCTGTCGGCGAACGCTTCGACGCTTGAAACCCCGGGTGCGTGGCACCATCTCCCACGTATTCCTGACTTCCGGGCCGCTGACATGTTCAATCTGGTGAAAACCGCCGTGCTGATGGCCGCCATCACGGCGCTGTTCATGGCCGTCGGGTCCTGGATCGGCGGCCAGGCCGGCATGCTGATCGCGTTGCTGGTGGCCGTTGGCATGAACTTTTTCGCCTATTGGTTTTCGGCCGACATGGTCCTGCGCATGTACAACGCCCGACAGGTGGACGAGAGCATGGCGCCGCAGTTCTATCGGATGGTTCAGGAACTGGCGCAGCGGGCCGGCCTGCCCATGCCCAAGGTCTATTTGATCGATGAGGAAGCACCGAACGCCTTCGCGACCGGCCGCAACCCGGAGCATGCCGCCGTCGCGGCAACAACGGGCATCCTGCGCGTGCTGTCCGAGCGCGAGTTGCGCGGTGTCATGGCCCATGAACTGGCTCACGTGGCGCACCGGGACATTCTCATCAGCACCGTCAGCGCGACGATGGCCGGGGCCATCTCGATGCTGGCCAACTTCGCCGGCCTGTTCGGTGGCCGCGACGAGAACGGCCGGCAGACCAACTTCATCGCCAGCATTGCGATCGCATTGCTCGCGCCGCTGGCCGCCACGGTGATCCAGATGGCCATCAGCCGCGCCCGCGAGTTCGAGGCCGACCGCGGCGGCGCGGAACTCTCCGGCGACCCCGCCGCGCTGGCCTCGGCGCTGGAAAAGATCCACCGCTACGCTCAGGGCGTCCCGATGGCACCCGCCGAGGCCCACCCGGAGACGGCGCAGATGATGATCATGAATCCGCTCTCCGGTGGTGGCTTGCGAGGGCTGTTCTCCACCCACCCGTCGACCGAGGAACGCGTCACGCGCCTGCTCGCGATGGCCCGGCGCTGACTTGGTGTGACCTCAAGTTGCAGCCGCCCCGGCCGATACCTCAGCAGATGAAGCGCCTCCCTGTCATTGCCCTGGCCCTGCCCCTGCTCGCAGCCCTGTCGGCCTGCGAGCAGCTTGGTATCGACGACCCCGCCAAAGTGGCCGCCGCCAAGGAGGCCGAGGGCAAGGCCATCGGCAGCGCCTGCCGGCACGCGATGCGAGCCATCGAAGACTGCTACATCCTCAATCCCAAGGCCCAGAAGGCGGCCATCTACGCCGGCTGGCGCGAGATGGACGAGTACATGCGTGAAAACAAGCTGGAGGGCGTCGTGCCGGTCGTGCCGCGCCCCGGCTCGGTCAAGCCGCCGGCTGACGAGCCTGAGGCCAAGCCGGTCGAGAAGGCCGCTGAAAAGGCGTCTGAAAAGGGCAGCGACAAGGCCAAGGGCCACTGATCCGCGCCGAATCAGCGCACTCAGCCGCATTTCGCCCCTCCGATCCTGCGCACTGTCGCCTGCCGCGGGCCCGTTGCGCAGCCGCTTGGCACCATGGGAACCATCAAAACCCCGATGGAGCCCGACATGAACACATCCCGCCGCCTCTTTGCCCTCGGTCTCGTGGCCGCAGCCGTGTTCAGCGGCTCCGCCCAGGCCTGGAGCTGGACCATCAACAGCGAGCGTGTCAATGGCAACGGCGACATCGCCACCGAGGCCCGCGACACGGGCGCCTTCGATGGCGTAGCGCTGACCGGCGGCTTCAACGTCGTCATCCGCCAGGGTTCGGGCAACAAGGTCGAGGTCAAGGCTGACCGCAACCTGCTGCCCTTGATCGAAACGCGCGTCGTCGACGGCAGCAAGGGCCGCACGCTGGAGATCTCGCCCAAGAAGGGCGTCAATGTGCACAGCTCGACCAACCCCAGCGTCACCATCGAGATGCCGGCCCTGCGCTCGATCGCGGTGGCTGGCTCCGGCACCGTCAAGGTCGAGGCCATGAAGACGGGCGGCGTCGACGCCTCAATCGCCGGCTCCGGCGACATCCGCTTCGCGGGCCTGGACGCCGAACGCCTGGGCATGAAGGTCAGCGGCAGCGGCGACATCGTCGCGGCCGGCCGCTGTGCCAGCGCCCAGGTGACCATCGCCGGCAGCGGCGACGTGAAGGCGGCTGACCTGGTGGCGGAAGAGGTCAAGGTCAGCATCGCTGGCAGCGGCGACGCCCAGGTCAACGCGACCAAGCGCCTGAACGTGTCTATCGCCGGCAGCGGCGACGTGAAGTACGCGGGCTCGCCGGAGATCTCCTCCTCCGTCGCCGGCAGCGGCAAAGTCCGTCGCATCGGTCAGTGAGCTGACTCCCGCCGAGAATGGCGGGATGCAGTTGATCGACAAACTGCGCGCGCTGGCGGCTGACCCCGATTTCCGCCACGGCGCGCGCGACATGGCCCCGCCCTCCCTGGGCCTGGCCGCCTGGGGGCTGGTGACCGGTGTGACCATGGTCAAGAGCGGGCTCAGCATCCCGCTCGCCATGGGCATGTCGCTGCTGGTGTTCGCCGGCAGTGCGCAGTTGACGGCGCTGCCGCTGATCGCCTCCGGCGCGCCGCTTTGGGTGCTGCTGGCCACGGCCTTCTGCGTCAACCTGCGCTTCGTCATCTTCAGCGCGCAATGGCGCAACTACTGGGCCCACCTGCCCAGGGCGCGCCGGCTGCTGAGCGGCTATGTCGCGGCCGACCTGAACTTCGTCTACTTCGTCAAGCGCTACCCGGACCCGGTGCCAGCACCCGGCCAGCAACGCTATTTCTGGGGCGGCGTGGCCGTCAACTGGCCAACCTGGCAGGCCTGCTCCTTCGCCGGCATCCTGCTGGCCGACCGCATTCCGCCGCACTGGGGTATCGGCTTCGCCGGCGTACTGGCGTTGCTGGGGCTGTCCTATTCGTTGCTGACCGAAAAGGTGCTGTGGTGGGTGGCTGTGACGGCCGGGGCTGTGTCGATTGCGACCTATGCGCTGCCGCTCAAGCTCAACATCCTGTGCGCCATCTTTGCGGCGGGCGCGGTGGGTTGGTGGCTGGACACTCGAAAGGCCAGGGCATGAGCGACGCGATGACCTGGGTGGCACTGTTCGGCCTGGCCGGCATTTCCGTGTTGACGCGCAGTTTCTTCATGATCAGCGAGAAGCCCCTGCCCATTCCGGACTGGCTGCGCGAGCTGCTCAAGGTCGCGCCGCTGGCGGCCCTGGTCGCAGTCGTCGCGCCCGAGATCTTCATGACGCAGGGTCAGCTCATCACGACCTGGCAGGACGCGCGCTGGCCCGCGGCAGTGGCCGCGACGGCCTACTACTTCTGGCGCAAGGGCATCCTGGGCACCATCCTCGTCGGCATGGCCGTCATGCTGCCTTTGAAGCTCGGCCTCGGCTGGTAACTGTTGGCCCCTCGCCCAGTCTTACCTGCTGAACGCGGGCAAGCCTGGTCGGTCTTGCAGACCGCGCTGCAGCAGTGCCGCAGCTCTTCGGCAGGCACACTGCGCCCACTGGGGCGCAGTGTGTCCGGCCTCAGCCCCCGTGGGGACGGCGATGCTCGCGGCATTGAGCCGCAAGCACATCGCCTGCGGGCCGGCTTGGGGCGGCCCAGCGCCGGTCCGCGGTTACAACGCCGTACGGTGGAGAGCAGAGGCGAGAATCGAGGCAGTTCTTCTCATCAACTGCCCGCCCACCATGAACGTCATCCGCTTCTCCGACCTGATCGCCGCCGGCAAGGTGGCCGGCCAGCGCGTCTTCATCCGCGCCGACCTCAACGTGCCGCAGGACGACAACGGCAAGATCACCGAGGACACGCGCATCCGCGCGTCGTTGCCGGCCATCAGGATGGCGCTGGACGCAGGCGCCGCCGTCATGGTCACGTCCCACCTGGGCCGCCCGACCGAAGGCGAGTTCAAGCCTGAGGATTCGCTGGCCCCCGTGGCCGAGCGCATGGCCGAGTTGCTGGGCCGCCCGGTGCCGCTGCAGCGCGACTGGGTCGACGCCGTTTCCGTCGCGCCGGGCCAGCTGGTGCTGCTGGAGAACTGCCGCGTCAACAAGGGCGAGAAGAAGTGCAGCGACGAGCTGTCCAGGAAACTGGCCGCCCTGTGCGACATCTTCGTGCACGACGCCTTCGGCACGGCCCACCGCGCCGAAGCCACCACCTACGGCATCGCCAAGTACGCCAAGATCGCTTGCGCCGGCCCTCTGCTGGCAGCGGAGATCGACGCCATCACCAAGGCCTTGGCCAACCCGCGCCGCCCGCTCGTCGCCATCGTTGCCGGCTCCAAGGTGTCGACCAAGTTGACCATCCTGCAAGCCCTGGCGAGCAAGGTCGACGGCCTCATCGTCGGTGGTGGCATCGCCAACACCTTCATGCTGGCCGCGGGCCTGAAGATCGGCAAGTCGCTGGCCGAGCCAGATCTGATCGACCAAGCCAAGGCCGTCATCGAAGCGATGGCTGCGCGTGGCGCCGACGTGCCCATCCCTGAGGACGTCGTGACGGCCAAGACCTTCTCCGCCGGCGCCACGGCGGCGGTCAAGGCGGCCACCGACGTGGAAGACGACGACCTCATCCTCGACATCGGCCCCAAGACGGCCGCCAAGCTGGCCGAGAAGCTCAAAGCCGCCGGCACCATCGTCTGGAACGGCCCAGTCGGCGTGTTCGAGTTCCCGGCCTTCGCCCATGGCACGGAGGCCATCGCCCGCGCCATCGCCGAGAGCGTTGCCTTCAGCATTGCCGGTGGCGGCGACACGCTGGCCGCGATTGCCAAGTACGGCATCGAGAAGGACGTGGGCTACATCTCCACCGGTGGCGGCGCTTTCCTGGAAGTGCTGGAAGGCAAGACGCTGCCGGCCTTCGAGATCCTCAGCAAGCGCGCAGCGGGCTGATAAGCAAATCGCTTCGACGAAGAAATATGACAAGAAACTGAAAATTTATTAGTATTCAAATACTTATGAGTGATCGTTTCTTGTCATTTGACCGTGGATGCTGAACTCGCTGCCTTGATTGCTGCAGCGGGCATTACAGGTGCGGCGCCCGAGGCGCTGGCCGCGCAGTTGCCTGGCATCAGCCGCTCGACGCTGAACCGGCGCCTGGCGGCCCTGCTGAAAACGGGCGTGATCCGCAGTCAGGGCGCCGGCCGGGCGCGGCGTTACCTGTCGGCCGAGCCCTTCGGCCGCGACGACATCGACGCCTACTTCGCTAGGCCGGCCCAGCAGCGCCCGCTGGTGCGCTTCCGCCCCGAATTGCTGGGCGCGGAGCCGGGCCTGCCGCTGGACAAGGCCCAACGCTGCACACAGGTCCAGGCGCTGGCACAGCCCATAGACGCGCGCTTCCTGGCCAGCTTCCTGATCGACCTGTCGTGGGCGTCCTCGCTATTGGAAGGCAGCACCTACTCGGCGCTCGACACGGCGGCGCTGATCCAGTACGGCCAGCGCAATGCCACCAAGCCGACGGCGGACGCCATCCTGGTGCTGAACCACAAGCGGGCGGCCGAGCACCTTTGGCTGCACCGTGACCTTAGCGTGGCTCAGGTGCACGCGATGCACACGCTGCTGACCGACGACCACGGCCTGCCGGAAGCGGGCGAGTCCGACCACTTCTTGCCCCAGGCGCAGCGCGGCAGGCCGCGCGAGTTCGAAGATGTGCACCTCGCCAACTCGGCCTATCTGCCGCCGTTCCGGCCGGGGACGGGTTTCGTCGCCGAAGCGCTCGGGCAGGTCGTCGAGCAGGCCAAGGCGCTGCAC
The DNA here is from genome assembly GCF_001425705.1 of Pelomonas sp. Root1217. Lineage (GTDB taxonomy): Bacteria > Pseudomonadota > Gammaproteobacteria > Burkholderiales > Burkholderiaceae_C > Pelomonas. Next base: position 942,095 of record NZ_LMDC01000012.1, read on the forward strand.
CCTGTGCAGGCAGCGCTCTACCTGATGACGCGCATCCCCTACCTGCAGGCCTATGCGAACGGCAACAAGCGGGCGTCGCGGCTGGCGGCGAATGCGCCGCTGCTGGCGAGTGGCCTGCTGCCGCTGTCGTTCGCCGATGTCGACAAGGCCGACTACATCCGGGGCATGGCCGCGTTCTACGAACTGGGCAGCCTGCATGTCATCGAGCAGACCTTCGTGCGCGGTTACGTCCGCTCGGTCATGCGCAGCAGCGACCTGCCCGCCAGTGTGCGCGCCCGGGGCCTGGACGTCGCGGCGACGGCGCAGGCACTCGTGGAATTCATCAACACCGGGCGGCGCCCGACGCACAAGGTGGCGGAGCTCTATCTGGGCTGAAGCTTTCCATCCAATGCTTGACCAATATCCTGTACTGAACGGCGCACTCGAGGTCGCTTCAGGTCCGGACGCAACGATTGATTTCCTACGCCTGGAACATGTTCTGCAGCGGTACAGGGACGTCTGGGTCGTCATCCCGGTCAAGCCATACCTAGCTGTTGATGCCAGGAGGGTCGGCGAACACTTGGTCGGGGTGTCCTGCTTTGCGGTTATGTCGTCGGGAATCCTCATGCAAAACACCCGTGCTGAGGAGGGCTTGTCGCGCCTTGTATCCATGCTCATGGGCGGCGGCACAAACGCCGGTACTGCCGCGTCTGGTAAAGGGTTGGTGGAGGGAAAAGCGAATCCGCAGGCGCGCTGGTTGTTTCAGGGCAACCCACTTCTTTCAATTGGCACGAGACCGTTCACATCGCTTCAAACCCGATATGTATATGTCGATGGCGGTGACATCTACCAGCGCTCCATTGGTGAACTCGACGTCAGTGGCATGTTCAGTCGCCCACGGTCATCCTTGATTGATCTAGACCCGCTTGCCGATATGCACGAGGCCTTCCGACGCGAAGCTTTCGACAGAGCCATTGGAGATGAGCCCGACGTTGAAAAGCTGACTCAGCTCCTCGACGCCATGTTTGTAGAGAACACGCGCGTTCTTGACCGCGTGACGCTGCATCACAGCGAGGCCTCTCCTGGTGAGGCATTCGATTACAAGGCACCTGAACTGACCAGGTACGGTCGCTTGGTCCACGACGCGACAGGCGCGCCACGCGTTGAAATGGCCTTTGCGCTGGTGCATTACGAACGCGCTCTGCGCGATTTTGATCTCCTAAAAGCTGCGAACCGTACAGCGAACAAGGAGGCTGCTCTGGCCACCGGCGTCTACTGCATCGTCTCCGTCGCGGCCTGTCTGGAGGCGGTGGCAAACAAGCTTTTCTTCATTGAAAAGGGTAGACACCCGACGATGCGTGATCGAGGTACGCCTCTTGAGAAGCTAGACGCTGCTGCCGCCACGCTTGTGGCACAAACCGGTGGCACGTACGTGCCGCTGCATCCGAACGATGCAAGCTACGTTGCGATGGAGCGCGTGCGGGTGCTGCGCAATAGCTTCATGCACGCCAGCGAGCGCGATGCAGCAATATCGCCGGACACGCTTTTGTCTAAGGTGTTCGACGAGGTCAGCGAGGCGCGTTGCAGGGCATATCTGAGAGAACTGCGGTTGACTGTCGGCAAGGTTTTTGACCAACTCCCGAAACTTCCGGCTCCTATCGTCACGCGCGCGAACACGACTTGGCTTGGCAGCCTTGAGGTGCCGTGAGAGGAGGCTGCCTGATTTCGGTCGGCAACTGGTTGTCTGACCGACAGGCAAACGGCCTGAGTCGAACATAGGTCGCGCATGGTGGCGCTACGACCGGGTGATATCGGCTTCGGCATAGATTGCCAAAAAACGAGCATCGGCAGGTGCTGAAACGCGGCGTAACCTCGAGGGTTCCTCCCTGGAGAGTCACCCTCATGGAAAAGAACAACGCGCCCTTGTCGCCTGCCGAAGCTGCGCTACGCGACGCCGCCCTGGACTATCACCGCAGCCCGACGCGCGGCAAGATTTCGGTCACGCCGACCAAGGCGCTGTCCAACCAGCGCGACCTGTCGCTGGCCTATTCGCCGGGGGTGGCCTACCCCTGCCTGGACATCGAACGCGACCCGTCGCTGGCGGCCGACTTCACCTCTCGCGGCAACTTGGTGGGCGTCATCACCAACGGCACTGCCGTGCTGGGCCTGGGCGACATCGGCCCGCTGGCCGCCAAGCCCGTGATGGAAGGCAAGGGCTGCCTGTTCAAGAAGTTCGCCGGCATCGACGTGTTCGACATCGAGCTGGCCGAGCGCGACCCGGACAAGCTCATCGACATCATTGCGGCCATGGAGCCGACGCTGGGCGGCATCAACCTCGAGGACATCAAGGCGCCCGAGTGCTTCTACATCGAGCGCGAGCTGTCCAAGCGCATGAACATCCCCGTCTTCCACGATGACCAGCACGGCACCGCCATCATCTCGTCAGCCGCGCTGCTCAACGGCCTGGAACTGGTGGGCAAGGACATCGGCAAGGTCAAGGTGGCGGTGTCGGGCGCAGGGGCCGCAGCCATTGCCTGCCTGGACGTCATGGTCGGCCTGGGTGTGAAGCGCGACAACGTCTTTGTCTGCGACTCGCGCGGCGTCATTCAGTCAGAGCGTGAGGACGCGAAGGCCGGCAAGCTGGATGAATCCAAGCAGCGCTATTGCCAGATCACGGCGGCGCGCACGCTGGCCGATGTGGTCGACGGCGCGGACGTCTTTCTCGGCTGCTCGGCCGCCGGCGTGCTGACGGCGGAGATGGTCAAGACCATGGGCACCCAGCCCATCATCCTGGCCCTGGCCAACCCCGAGCCCGAGATCCGCCCCGAGCTGGCCAAGGCCGTGCGGCCGGACTGCATCATGGCCACCGGCCGCAGCGACTACCCCAACCAGGTCAACAACGTCCTGTGCTTCCCCTACATCTTCCGCGGCGCGCTGGACTGCGGCGCGACCAAGATCACCGAGGGCATGAAGCTGGCCTGCGTGCGCGAGATCGCGGCATTGGCCAAGGCCGAGACGAGTGACGAAGTGGCAGCGGCGTATGCCGGCCAGGAGCTGGCTTTTGGCCCCGAATACCTGATCCCCAAGCCCTTCGATGCGCGCCTGATTCTGCGCATCGCGCCGGCCGTCGCGGCGGCTGCGGCGGCCGACGGCGTCGCGACACGGCCGGTGACGGACCTCGTCGCCTACCGCCAGTCGCTGGAGCGCTTTGTCTACCAGACCGGCATGTTCATGCGCCCCGTGTTCGCCACCGCGAAGGCCGAGTGCGCCCGCGTCATCTACGCCGAGGGCGAAGATGAGCGCGTGCTGCGCGCCGTGCAGGTGGCCCTGGACGAAGGCCTGTGCAAGCCGACCCTGATCGGCCGCCCCGAGGTGCTGGCCTCACGCATCCAGCGCGCTGGCCTGCGGCTCAAGCTCGGCGAGGACGTCGCCGTCATCGACCCCGAGGACGACCCGCGCTTCCGGCAGTACTGGGAGGCCTACTACGCCCGCATGAAGCGCAACGGCTTCACGCCGGAGATGGCCAAGTCCGCCGTGCGGCGCTCCAACACGGCCATCGGCGCGCTGGCCATCGAGTTGGGCGACGCCGACGCGATGATCTGCGGCATGGTCGGCCGCTTCGACCGCCACCTGGAGCAGGTGCGCGACCTCGTCGGCCTGCGTGAAGGTGCGCGCCAGTTCGCGGCGATGAACGCGCTGATCCTGGAGCAGATGACGCTGTTCATCACCGACACCTTCGTCAACGATGACCCGACTGCCGAAGAGTTGGCCGACATCGCCGCGATGGCTTCCGAGGAGGTGAGCCGCTTCGGTTTGCCGCCCAAGCTGGCCTTTGTCAGCCACTCGATGTTCGGCTCCAGCACGCGGCCGTCGGCCGTGAAGATGCGCCGCGCGCACGAGCTGTTTGCTGCAGCCCACCCCGAGGTCGAATGCGACGGCGAGATGCACGGCGATGCGGCCTTGTCGGAAAGCGTGCGCCAAGCCTTCCTGCCCGACAGCAAACTCAAGGGTGCCGCCAACCTGCTGGTGCTGCCGACGCTGGACGCCGCCAACATCCTCTTCAACGTGCTGAAGATCAGCGCCAGTCACGGCGTGACGGTCGGCCCCATCCTGCTGGGTGCGGCCGCACCGGTGCACATCCTGACGCCCTCGGCGACGGTGCGCCGCATCGTCAACATGACGGCTCTGGCGGTTGCGGACGTGAGGGAAGCCCGCGAGGCCCGTTCAGCGCAGGGCTGAACTGGGCGAGGGCCACGCCAGCGAGGATGACGCTGGCGCCGAGCAGCTTGGCCGCGCTGAACTGTTCGCCACCCCACAGCCAGGCGATGAGGCCGGCCACCAGTGGCATCAGGTAGATCAGCGGCGCGGTGCGAGCCACGCCGCGTTTTTCATTGGCCCAGCCCCAGGCCAGCCAGCCGATGAAGCCGCCACCGATGACCTGCCAGGCCAGGCCCGGCCAGACCCAGGCGGGCTGCGTCGTCCAGTCCATGGACATCAGCGCTGGCGAGCACCACAGCAGCATCGGCAGCGTGCAGACCAAGCTGCCGTAGCCCAGCACGGTCACGCCGCCGTGGTGCTGGATCAAGGGCTTGCTGGCGACCGTGTAGTAGCTGAACAGCGCGGCGGCGGCCAGCAGCGTCAGGTCCCCCAGGCCGGCCTGCCAGTCGGCGGCCAGCAGCTTGTCCGATGTGAAAACCAATGCGCCGGTGGCGGCCATCGCCACGCCCGCGACCTGGCCGGCCGAGAGCCGCTCCACACCGCTCAACCGCAGGATCAGCAACGTGAACACCGGCCCGCAGGCCAGCAGCACGCTGGCGCTGAAGGCGGTCGAGCCCTGCATGCCGTAGGCCGACAGCAGCAGGTGCAGTCCCTGGCCGATCAACGTCAGCCGCACCAGCGGCCAGACCTCGCCACGATCGAGCCGGGGCCAGCGCAGGCCGAAACGCCAGCACAGCAGCGCCACGGCGCAGAAGGGCATCAGCAGGTAGCGCAGCCCCAGGAAACCCGCCGGGCCGACCTGATTGAAAAGCGCTTTCGACAGCGGGAAATTGACGCCCCATGTCAAGACGACCGCCAGTGCGGCGATCAACGGGGCGGTGGACCGGTCCTTCATATCGGCTAGCATATTCTCATATGAGAGAAGAATTCTCTGAATTGAACGAAGAGGGCCAGTTCGAGCGCCAACTGGCGGAACGGCTGGCAGCGCTGCGCACGGCCGCGGGCTGGTCGCTGGATGAGCTGGCCTTGAAGAGCGGCGTCAGCCGCGCGACGCTGAGCCGGCTGGAGCGCGCCGAGACCAGCCCGACGGCGACGCTGCTGTCGCGTTTGGCCCGCGCCTATGGGCTGCCGTTGAGCCGCCTGCTCGCCGAAGCCGAAGCCTTGCCCGTGCGCCTGCTGCGCGCCGCCGACCAGCCACGCTGGCACGATGTGCAGAGCGGCTTCGAGCGCTTGATGCGCTGTCCTCCCCTTGCAGGCTTCGCGACCGAGGTCATCGAAGGCCGTCTCGCGCCCGGCGCCGAACTGGCCTACGACGAGCCCACCGTGGCGCGGCTGGAGCACCACCTCTGCCTGATCGAGGGGCAATTGCGGTTGACGCTGCAGGGCCAGGTTTTTGAGCTGGGCGCTGGCGACTCGATCAGCTTCCGCTGCCTTGGGCGCAGCGTTTTCACCAACCCCGGGGCCGAACCTGCGCGCTATCTGCTCGCGATGACGGTGCCTTCGCTGTAACTGGTATCCAAACACCATGAGTTCCGAACTGCCCCCCCGCCTGGCGCCGCTGGACCCCGGCCACCCGTATGCACAGCGCCTGATCGCGCTGTCGGAGGCCTATATGGGCGCCCTCTATCCCAGCGAGAGCAACCACTTCGAGCCGGCCGACGGCCTGCGCCCGCCGCAGGGCAGCTTCTATGGGCTGTGGCGTGGCGAGCAGCTCGTCGGCTGCGGCGGCGTCAAGCACTTCGACGCGGATGGCTATGGAGAGATCAAGCGCCTTTTCGTGCTGGACAGCGAACGCGGCCGTGGCGTCGCCCGGCAGCTGATGGCGCAGTTAGAGGCCGAATTGATCGAACGCGGCGTGCGGATCGCGCGGCTGGAGACCGGTATCCACCAGCCCGAGGCCCTGGCGCTGTACCGGCGTCTGGGCTATGTCGAGCGCGGCCCCTTCGGCGGCTACACGGCTGATCCATTGAGCGCCTTCTTCGAGAAGGTGTTGGGTTGAAACACGACGAAACTCTCGCGAGGCTTGGCGGACCATAATTCCGCGCCTTCCAAGAATCGAGACAGCCATGACCCGCGCCACCAAGATCGTCGCCACCCTCGGCCCTGCTTCCAACACGCCGGAGATCCTGGAGAAGATGATCCGCGCCGGCGTCGACGTCGTGCGGTTGAACTTCTCCCACGGCAAGGCCCAGGACCACATCGACCGGGCCACCATGGTCCGCGAGGCCGCCGAGCGTGTGGGCAAGTCGGTCGCCATCATGGCCGACCTGCAGGGTCCCAAGATCCGTGTCGGCAAGTTCGAGGGCGGCAAGATCGAGCTGGTTCCCGGCGCGCCCTTCATCCTGGACGCCGACCGCACCGAACTGGGCAACCAGGACATTGCCAGCCTCGACTACAAGGAACTGCCGCGCGACGTGAAGCCCGGCGACACGCTGCTGCTCAATGACGGCCTGCTGGTGCTGACCGTCGAGGCCGTGCGGGGCGCCCAGGTGCACACCGTCGTCAAGCTCGGCGGCGAGCTGTCCAACAACAAGGGCATCAACAAGCAGGGCGGCGGCCTGACGGCGCCGGCGCTGACGGGCAAGGACATGGAGGACATCAAGACCGCGATGTCCTTCCAGTGCGAGTACCTGGCGGTGAGCTTCCCCAAGAACGCGACCGACATGGAGATGGCGCGCCAGCTGGCCAACGTGGCCGGCGAGCCCTATCGCCACAAGCCGGCCATGATCGCCAAGATCGAGCGCTACGAGGCCATCCCTCACCTCGAAGCCATCCTGAAGGCCAGCGACGGCATCATGGTGGCGCGCGGCGACCTGGCCGTTGAAGTGGGCAACGCGGCCGTGCCGGCGCTGCAAAAGCGCATGATCAAGATGGCCCGTGAGCTGGACAAGGTGTCCATCACGGCCACGCAGATGATGGAGTCCATGATCGTCAACCCGGTGCCCACGCGTGCCGAGGTCAGCGACGTGGCCAACGCCGTGCTGGACGGCACCGACGCCGTCATGCTGTCCGCCGAGACGGCCGCCGGCAAATTCCCCATCGAGACGGTCGAGCAGATGGCCAACATTGCGCTGGAGGCCGAGCGCGCCGAGTTCGTCACGCTGGACACCGACTTCGCCGGTCGCCAGTTCGGCCGTATCGACCAGTCCATCGCCATGGGCGCGCTGTTCACCGCCTACCACCTCGGCTGCAAGGCCATCCTGGCATTGACCGAATCCGGCTCGACGGCGCTGTGGATGAGCCGCCACCGCATCCAGGTGCCGATCTTCGCGTTGACGACGCAGCCGATCAGCCAGCGCAAGATGGCGCTGTACCGCAATGTGCGGCCCATCCTGATGCCCAAGTTCGACGACCGCGACGTGGCCCTGGCCGCTGCGGAAAAGATCCTCGTCGAGCGCGGCGTGCTGATGCCGGGCGACACCTATGCCATCACCTGCGGCGAGCCGATGGGCTATCCGGGCGGCACGAACATGCTGAAGGTCTGCCGCGTCGGCTGACGCGGGGCGCGCCCGGGGCCGTCAGCCCTGGCGGCGTCGGGTGCGCAGGCCCAGCGCTCCGATGCCGCAGAGCAGCAGCAGCGTGGAGGCTGGCTCCGGCACGGCCGTGACCGCATCGATGCGGATCGAAGGGTCGCCCGAAGGCGAGACCTCCCAGACGCCAGGCTTGTCCCAGCCGGCATCGAAGGCGTTGGCCTGCATTGAGTGCCCGGCAGAGGACGCGATGATGGAAATCGGGCTCTTGTTGGCCTCGATGGCCAGCCAATAGCTGCCGGGACCAACCGTCCAGCTCAATCCGCTGGCGCTGTACCAGGCGCCGGCGGCACCCGTGGGCACGCTCAGATGGGCGGTTTCAAACAGCATCGTCCCAGGCAGGCCGGCGGCATCGGCATACAGCTTGAAGCTGAATGAACCAGCGGTGGTAAAGCTGGAATTGAACTGCAGATGCGTGGACACCTCCTGGAGGGTGTAGGCCTGCGTGATGCTGAATTGGCCAGCCAGGTATTGGTGGTACTGGAGGCCGCCATTGTCGCCGCTGAGGGCGCTGCCGAACCCGGGGGCGTACGGCTCGCCGGTGTCGACGATGAGCGCGGCCTGGGCTGGCAGCATCGCCAGGACAAGGCCGGTTGCGAAGAGGGCTTGGGTCAGTGCGCGAAAGGGCATGTTCAGCATGGATTCCTCCTGAGTTGAGCGCGTCTTGCCGGATGTCGCAGGCATCCTGTGGCAGTAAGGCGGCGCGCAATTTTCAAGCCCGTGCCGATCGCACGCGACGCAGCGAGCCCTGTGAATGCGTGGGCGGGCAATCCCGGATGCGCGACTCAGTGGCTGTTGCCGATGTGGCTCTTGGGCGGCAGCTCGGCGCCCGGCTCGGCCAGGCTTTCAAGGATCGCGCAGGCCGGTTCGTCGCCCTGGCAGCGGGCGCGCAGCGCTCGCAATTCCTTTTCCAGCTCCTGCAGCGCAGCGATGCGGGCGCTGACATGGCCGATGTGCGCGTCCAGCAGCGCATGCACACCTGCTCCGTTGGCGCCGTCATGCCCCTCGCCCTGCAGCGCCAGCAGCGCGCGCACCTCGGCCAGGTTCATGTCCAGCGAGCGGCAGCGGCGGATGAAATACAGGCGCTCGGCATCAGGCGGGCCATAGACGCGGTAGCCGGCGTCCGTGCGCGGTGGTGGCGCCAGCAGGCCCTCGCGCTCGTAGTGGCGGATGGTGTCGACCGGTGTGGCGGTCAGGCGGCTGAGTTCCCCGATACGCATGTGACGATTCTCGGCTTGACTCTGGAGTGGCTCCAAGGTTTGCAATGAAGGCCTGCGCTACTGAAAGCCCTTTGCATGAGCCACGCCTGCCACCACGATCACGATCATCACCACGCCACCGGCAATTCACGCGCCTACCGCCGCGTACTCTGGGTTGCCCTGGTGCTGAACGCGGCCATGGCGGTGGTCGAGCTGACGGCCGGCTCCCTGGCCGACTCGCTGGCGCTGTGGGCCGACTCGGCTGACTTCATTGCCGATGCCGCCAACTACGCCATTTCACTGGCGGTGCTGGCCTCCAGCCTGACGCTGCGGGCCCGGGTAGCCTGGGTCAAGGGCGCCGCCATGGGGCTGATCGGTGTGGCCGTGCTCGCCAAGGCCGTCTGGGCCTCCCTGCATGGCGCGCCGCCTCAGGCGCTCACCATGGGCGTCGTCGGTGTGGCGGCGCTGGCCGCCAATGTCGTTGTCGCGCTGATGCTCTACGCCTGGCGCGAGGGCGACGCCAACATGCGCGCGGTCTGGCTGTGCAGCCGCAATGATGCGCTGGGCAATATCGCCGTCGTTGTGGCCGCCGGGCTGGTCGCCTGGACGGGCACGGCCTGGCCCGACCTGGCCGTGGCGACGGTGATGGCGGTGCTCGCTCTGTCCAGCGCACGTGTCGTCATGCGCCAGGCGCGCCAGGAACTCAAGCCAAAGCCAACGCCAGCACCATGAGCGCCATCACCGCCGTCGCAATCCAGCCCAGCACGCGCAGCTTGCGGCCGATGACGTGGGGGCCCATGACGGTGGGACGCGTGGCCAGCAGCATCATGGCGGCCATGATGGGCACGGCCGTGATGCCGTTGAACACGGCCGCCCAGAACAGCTGCCTGACCGGATCCAGCGGCGCAAAGCACAGGGCCACGCCCCCCAGCGTCGCGACGGCGATGACACCGTAGAAGCCGCGGCCCTCGCCATGTTCGAGCTTGAGGCTGAGGCTGTCGCGCCAGCCCATCACCTCGGCGACGGCATAGCCGGCCGAGCCGGCCAGCACGGGCACGGCCAGCAGCCCGGTGCCGATGATGCCCAGGCAGAAGAGCAGGGCGGCGTGCTCGCCCGCCACGGGCTTCAGGGCCTCGACGGCCTGGGCCGAGGTCTGGATGTCGTGCACGCCGGCCTTGTTCAGCGTGGCCGCGGCGGCCAGCATGATGCAAAAGGCGATCGCGTTGGAGAAGCCCATGCCGACATGGGTGTCCAGCTTGATGCGATGCAGGTGGCGGTGCACCTGCGTCCTGGACAATTCCCTGCCGGCGCCGCCATTCAGGTCCTCGACCTCCTGGCCGGCCTGCCAGAAGAAGAGGTAGGGACTGATGGTCGTGCCGAACAGGGCCACCACCATCAACAAGGTGTCGCGGTTCCAGTGCAGCTGCGGGTGCAGGGTGCGCACCAGCACCTCGCCCCAGTCCAGCCCCAGCACCAGCACGACGCCGACATAGGCCAGCAGGGCCAGCGTCAGCCACTTCAGCCAGCGCACATAGCTCTCGTAGCAGAGGAAGACCTGCATCAGCACGCTGGCGATGCCGAAGCCCAGGGCATAGAGCTGGGCCGAGCCGCCGAACAGCAGGTGAACGGCAGCGCCCATGGCGGCGATGTCGGCCGCAATGTTCAGCGTGTTGGCCGCCAGCAGCAGGCCGACGAAGAACAGCAGCACGGGCCGCGGAAAGGCCTGCTTCATGTTGGCGGCGAGACCCTTGCCCGACACGTACCCGATGCGCGCGCTGACGATCTGGATGGCCGTCATCAACGGCAGCGTGAAGACCAGGCTCCACAACATGCCGTAGCCGAACTGGGCGCCGGCCTGGGAGTAGGTGGCGATACCGCTGGGGTCGTCGTCGGCGGCGCCGGTGATCAGACCGGGGCCAAGCTGCTTGAGGGGGCTGCGGAGGCGGTCGAGGAGGTGCATGGCGGCGTCAGACTAGCCTCGGCATCCGCCTTGCTCTGTCGGAACGAAGGCCGGCCCGGTGTCAGACCCGGCGCGGCGGCAGGCGTCGGGTCTCGCCGATGGCGAGCGTGAAGAACTCGTCCTCGCACAGACCCAGGTCGGCGCGCTGGCGGGTCAGCTGGCGGGGCGGCTCGTCCAGCGCCTCGTCGGTCAGCTCGAAGGTGCCCCAGTGCACGCCCAGCGAGCGCTTGGCGCCCAGGTCGGCGTGGATCTTCAGCGCTTCCTCGACATTGACATGCTGGCTCTGCATGAACCAGCGCGGCTCGTAGGCGCCGATGGGGATCAGCGCGATGTCGAAGCTGCCGCCTTGATGAGGCTGCTGGCGCTCGGCGAAGCGCTCGCGGATGTCGGCGAAGTCGCGTGAATAGCCGGTGTCGCCGGCGAAGAAGAGCTGGCAGTCCGGTGCGAACACGGCGAAGCCGCCCCACAGCGTCTTCATGCGGTCGTTCAGTCCACGCGCCGACCAGTGCTGGGCCGGGACCAGCACGATATCTACGCCGGCGAGGCGCTCCGCCTGCCACCAGTCCAGTTCCACGACGCGCTCGATGCCGCGCGCCTGGAACCAGGCCTTGAGGCCCAGCGGCGCGACGAAGAGCGGGCTGCCGCCGGGCTGGTGGGCGAGGGCGCGCACCGAGGCCAGGTCGAGGTGGTCGTAATGGTTGTGCGAGACCAGGACGGCGTCGATGTGCGGCAGCTGTGCCAGCGTCAGCCCTGGCGGCTGCTCGCGCTTCGGGCCGGCAAATGACAGCGGCGAGGCGCGCTCGGAAAAGACCGGGTCGGTCAGCAGGTTCAGGCCGCCCAATTGGGCCAACACGGTGGCGTGGCCGATCCAGGTCACCGCCGGCTGCTGCGCAGCGCCGTGGTTGGCGCGGATGAAGCCGAGATCGGCCGGTTGCGTCGGGATGGGTTCGGTCGGGCGCGGCGGCAGGCCGCGGCGCGAGGCGTTCCAGCGCCAGCGGATCACGTCCGCCAGCGACTTGGGCTCGAAGTCGCCGTGGTTGTTCTGGAAGCCGCCGTTGCGGTGATGAGGCGGGAGCTTCACTTCGTCACGATGTCGCGGTGGGAGAAGGCCATGCGGGCCAGCAACTGGTTCTGTACGCCGAAGGGCACGTTGGCCCTGTCCATGGCGCGCTGCAGGTGCTCGACCAGGGTGTTGAAGTCGCCCTTGCCAATGCCCAGGTGGGCGTGCGCGTCCTTCATGCCCACGCCGTCATAGACGCAGGGGCCGCCGGCAACGACGCAGAAGTAATCCGCCAGCACGCGCTTGAGGTGCTTCATGTTGATGCCGTCGAAGAAGCGCGCGATGCGCGCGTCCTCCAGCAAGGCGTCGTAGAAATCGTTGGTGAAGCGCTGGATGGCTTCCTGGCCGCCGAGCTGCTGGTAGAGCAGGTCATCGTGGGGAATCGGTGCCACGCCGGGGCGTACCGTGCTGGCCTGCGTCTGGGCATGGGCCAACGGCACGGCCAGGATCAAGGCCAGGGTGAGGGTGGCGAAGGACAGTCGGGACTTCATCGGGCGGGCGTGGCAGGTGACCGGCGAGTCTAGCGATGGGGCCCTGGCCGTGGCGCGCCGGGTCGGCGGGTATTCGTGCGCCGGTCACGGTCCGCCGGCCGGCTAGGCACCCTTGCGCTCGCCCCGGATTCGCGGGCACGGCATGATGCGGCCCCATGGGCGGGACGCGGCGGTGTTGGATGCGAAGGAGCGTGGGCGGCATGGCCGCGCTGCTGCTGTGCCCGCTTGCCGGTGCCGACCCTGCCCGGCCGCTGGTGATGCTGGTGGAGACCAGCGCGCTGATGCCGCATGCCCGCATCGAGGGCGACCGCGTCATCGAAGGCCTGAACCTGGACATCGGCCAGGCCCTGGCGCGGCGCCTGGGCCGCGACCTGGTGGCCCGCCCGACACCGCGCAAGCGCCTGGCCGAGGCCCTGCAGCGCGGCGAGGGCGACCTGCTGTGCGACTACCAGAGCGACTGGCTGCCCGGTGCCTTCGCTTGGAGCCGGCCCTTCCTGCCCGACCAGGCCCTGCTCATCAGTGCCGCCGCGGTGCCGCCACCGGCCTCGTTGACAGCGTTGACAGGGCAGCCCATCGGCACGGTGCGCGGCTATGTCTATCCGGAGATGGCGGACGCACTGCGATCAGGCTTCCTGCGCGACGACGCGCCCGATGCGGTGGCCAATCTGCAGAAACTCGAACTCGGCCGCATCCGCCATGCGTTGACCGGCCGGCGCGTGCTGGAGTACCAGCAGCGCATCGGCCACTTCAAGCTACCGCTGCATCCGCCGCTGGTCGTGTCGGAAGTGCTGGCCCAGTGCGCGTTGTCTCCGAGCAGCCCGGTGGGCCTGGCGGCGTTGAACACCGCCATCCAGGGTCTGGTCGGCGAAGGCGAACTGAATCGCCTGCTGGCCAGGTACCGCTGAACCCTCAGCCTTGCAGGCCGCGCCAAGCCAGCGGCTTGGCCCTTCGCCAGGCACAGGCCGTCCACTGGACGCCCTGTGTCCGGGCTCAGCCTGCGGCAATGCGCTGGGCCAGATGGGCCAGCGCTTCTTCCACCTGATCCACCAGCACCAGGCAGAGATCGCCCGGCTGCAGGCGCTCCAGTGCGCGGTCGATGGCCGTGAACTCGCCGACGATCTCTTCGATATGCCGGGTGCGAGACGCGCCTTCCAGCCCGGCACGCAGCAGGGCCACGACCTCGCCGGCTGCTCGGCCGCGCTGGCAGGCGTCTTCGTAAAGGATGACTTCGTCGAAGGCGCCACCGAGGATCTCGGTCTGCACGCGGATGTCCTCGTCGCGGCGGTCGCCGGCGCCGCTGATGACGACGCTGCGGGTCTTGGCCGGCAATGCCGCGACGGCGCCGACCAGGGCCTTCATCGCGTCGCCGTTGTGGCCGTAGTCGGCGATAACGGTGGCGCCGCGGTAGTCCATGACGTTGAAGCGGCCCGGCGCGTTGTCGGCGTCATTGGCGAAGCTGGCCACGCCGCGGCGGATGGTGTCCCAGTCCAGGCCCACAGCCCAGGCCGCGGCCACCGAAGCCATCGCGTTCTCGACCTGGAAGCCGATCAGGCCGCCCCGCGTCAGCGGGATGTCGCGCAGCGGGATGCTCTCGCGCCAGACGCCCTGCGCCGCGACGAGTTGGTCGCCGTCCACGTAGACGCAGCGCTTGCCCTGCGCGCGGTGGGTGGCCATCACCGGGTGGTGGCGGTCGGCGGCGAAATAGATGACCTGGCCGGGGCAGACCGAGCTCATGCTGGCCGTCAGCGGGTCGGTGGCGTTCAGCACCGCATAGCCGTTGGGTGCCACGTTCTGCACGATGACGCGCTTGACCAGTACCAGGTCCTCCGCCGTGTGCAGGAAGTTCATGCCGAGGTGGTCGCCCGCGCCGACGTTGGTGACCACGGCGACCTGGCAGCGGTCGAAGCCCAGGCCTTCACGCAGGATGCCGCCGCGGGCGGTCTCCAGCACGGCGGCCTCGACGTCGGGGTGCATCAACACATTGCGGGCGCTTTTGGGGCCGGAGCAGTCGCCGCTGTCGATCTGGCGGCCATCGACGTAGACACCGTCGGTGTTGGTCATGCCGACCTTGAGGCCGCAGCTGGCGAACAAGTGCGCGATCAGCCGCGTGACGGTGGTCTTGCCATTCGTGCCGGTGACGGCGACGACGGGGATGCGGCCGTCCTCGGCCATGCCGCCCGATTTGTTGCCGGTGCCGAACAGATGGCCGACGATGCCCTCGCCGACATTGCGGCCCTTGCCATAGCTCGGGCTCAGGTGCATGCGCAGGCCCGGTGCCGCGTTGACCTCGACGATGCCGCCGCTGATCTCTTCGAGCGGCCGCAGCACGTTCTCGGCGACGACGTCAACACCGCAGACGTGCAGGCCGACGACCTGGGCCGCGGCAATGGCGCGCGCGGCCACCTCCGGGTGGACGTCGTCCGTCACGTCGGTGGCGGTGCCGCCGGTGGACAGGTTGGCGTTGTTGCGCAGGATGACCCGCTGGCCCTTCTCCGGCACCGACTCGGGCGCCAGGCCCTGCTGGGTCAGGCGCGCGACGGCGATGTCGTCGAAGCGGATCTTGGTCAGCGAGGTCGCATGGCCGTCACCGCGGCGCGGGTCGGCATTGACCTTGTCGACCAACTGCTTGACCGTGTGCACGCCGTCGCCGATGACATGCGGCGGATCGCGTCGCGCGGCGGCGATCAGCTTGTCGCCGATGACGAGCAGCCGGTAGTCGGAGCCAGGCAGGAACTTCTCGACCATGACGGGGCCGATCTCGTCGGCCGCCTTGTAAGCGGCCTCGAGCCCCAGGCGTGTCGTCACGTTGACGGTCACGCCCTTGCCCTGGTTGCCGTCCTGCGGTTTGACGACGACGGGCAGGCCGATCTCCTGGGCCACGGCCCAGGCATCGTCCACCGAGTCGACCGGCCGGCCGATGGGCACCGGCACGCCGGCGGCCTGCAGCAGGCGCTTGCACAGGTCCTTGTCCTGGGCGATGGATTCGGAAACGGCGCTGGTCGCGTCGACCTCGGCGGCCCAGATGCGGCGCTGCTTGGCGCCCCAGCCGAACTGCACCAGGCTGCCTTGCGTGAGGCGGCGGTAGGGAATGCCGCGCGCCAGGGCCGCATTGACGATGGAGCCGGTCGAAGGGCCGAGGCGGATGTCCTCGTCCAGCTCGCGCAGTTGCCCGATGACGGCGTCGGCGTCGAATTCACCACCATTCAGCGCGGCCAGCACCAGCTTGAGCGCCTGCTCGAAGGCCAGCCGGCCGACATCTTCCTCGCTGTACTCGATGACGATCTGGTAGGTGCCGGACTCGGGCGTGACATGGGTCTGGCTGAAGGTCACCGGGCAGCCGGCCTGGGCCTGCAGGGCCAGCGTGGCCTGCTCGAGCACCTGGGCCAGCGAGGCGTCGCGGCGCAGCTCGCCGACGGTGGGAAAGAGCTGGCGCAGCCGCGGCTCGAAGCCGGGCAGGCGCTCGAGCGAGCGCTCGGACTCGTTGCAATGCACGACGGCTTCGATGGCCGTGTGGCGGCTCCACATGTTCGGGCCGCGCAGCGCGCGGGTGCGGGAAACGTCCATGAGTCGTGTTCTTTTCAGGCGAGGTGCAGGTTGGGCACGAAGGTGTCGAGCCCGGCGGCGATCAGCTCGGGCGAGATGCCCAGGGCCCAGGCGGCGGCGACGGCGGCGAGCAGCGTCGAGGCATCGACGGCCTGGTCGCCGAAGCGGCGCAGCAGGGCCTCGATGTTGGCGCCCGGCGTCTCGGCCGGGCCATGGGCCAGTACGGCGGCGCCGCCGCGCAGGAAGACGGCGCGCCCGCCGCGGTCGCGGTGGTGCTGCAGGGCCTCGAGGCCGCCGTCCTCTGCGTAGAAGACCACCTCGCCGTCGCTCAGCTCGGCCATGTCCACCAGGCGCGGGTGGGCGGCATTGAGCACGCTGGCGCCGTCGCTGAGCACGACGTCGACCTGGGTGCGCAGCACCTTGTAGAGCTGGTCGATGTCCTGCACGTCGAACTCCGCCAGCGCGTCTATGCCGTCCATGTCGGTGACGACGCCGACGGCGGCGCGGTCATAGGCCAGGCCATCGCGCAGGATGGAGGTGGCATCGTTCTCGATGACGACGGCGTTGACGCCGCGGTTCATCAGGAGGCGGTGGGCGGCGTCCCAGCGGGCGCTGTCGCGCTTCTCGACGCGGCGCGTGCCCAGGAACAGGCCGTCGCGGCAGGCCAGGCCGACATGGCGGCCGTTCAGGTGCAGCAGCCAGGCGACCAGGCGCGTGATCTGGCGCCCGCCGCGCGAGCCGGCCACGCCGACGATGGGAATGCGGCCGGTCTCGTCCTCGGCGAAGAGGTGGTCGATGATGGCCTGGCCGACGGGCTGCGGCGCGCCGCCCGCGGGTTTGAGGTGCATCAGCAGACCCGGGCCGGCGTTCACTTCGACGATGGCGCCGCCGGTCTCGGACAGCGGCTTGGAGATGTCCTCGGTGACGAGGTCGACGCCGGCGATGTCCAGGCCCACGGTGCGGGCGGCCAGCGACACGGCATGCGCCACCTCGGGGTGGACCTCGGGCGTGCAGTCGATGGACACGTTGCCATTGCGCTGGATCAGCACGGCCTTGCCGGCCGCGGGCACGGCCTCGGGCGACATGCCCTGGCGTTGCAGGTCGAGCAGCAGGGCGGTGTCTTCGTGCACGCGGATGCGGTTGAGCGGGAAGTCCTCGCTCAGGCCGCGGCGCGGATCGGTGTTGATCTGGCTTTCGACCAGTTGCTCCACGGTCTGGCGGCCGTCGCCGTGCACCCAGGCGGCTTCGCCGCGCGCGGCCGCCACCACCTGGCCGCCGACGACGAGCACGCGGTGCTCGTTGCCGGGGATGTAGCGCTCCACGAGCACCGAGGAGCCGTGGCGGGCCGCCAGCGCGAAGGCGGCCTCGCAGTCGGCCTCGGTCGCGATATCCAGGGAGACGCCGCGGCCATGGTTGCCGTCGCTGGGCTTGACGACGACCGGCAGCCCGAGGTCCTGCGCGGCGGCCCAGGCCTCGGCGGCGGTCTTGACCTCCTGGCCTTCCGGCACGGGCACGCCCACGGCCTTCAGCAGCGTCTTGGTCAGGTCCTTGTCGCTGGCAATGCCTTCGGCAATGGCGCTGGTCATGTCGGTCTCGGCCGTCCAGATGCGGCGCTGGCGCGCGCCGTGGCCGAGCTGCACCAGGTTGCCGTCGTTCAGGCGGATGTGGGGGATGCGGCGGTCCGTGGCCGCGGCGACGATGGCCGCCGTGGAGGGACCCAGGTAGCAGTCGTCCAGCTTGTCGCGCACGCGGGCCACCGCGGCGGACGCGTCGAAGGGCTGGTCGTTGATGACGGCCATGATCAAGGCGTGACCCTCGGCCAGGGCCGCGCGGGCGACCTGCTCGTCACGCGCCCGGAACACCATGCGGTAGACGCCGCGCTGGCTGGTGGAGCGCGTCTGGCCGAAGCCGGTCGGCATGCCGGCCAGGTTGAGCAGCTCGATGACGATGTGCTCCAGCACATGGCCGCACCAGGTGCCTTCGGTCAGCCGCTCCAGGAAGCCGCCGCGTTCACCGACGCCGCAGTGGTGCTCGACGAGGTTGGGCAGGGCGGCCGTCAGGCGCTCGTTGAAGCCCGGCAATAGATGACTGGGGTGGTCTTCCAGCTCGCCGAGGTCCAGCCAGACCTCCAGCACCGGCCGGTAGGTCCACATATTGGGCCCGCGCAGGTAGTTGATGCGCAGCAGGCGGATGTCGTTCTTCTGGCTCATGGAGCGTATCGAGTAAGGGGTTGTGCGCGGTGCAATCGCGTGGAATTGTGCGCTGAACTCATGGCGGAGAATCGCCGCAGCCCGTAAGAGCCAACAACAACATGCAAGACCTTCCCTCCGCTGCAGTGCTTCATCCCCAAACAGCCGTCCTTCAGGGGCGACTCATGGCTGGCGAGAACGTGGTGGCCCTGCTGGAGGTTGACCTGGATGCCCAGGGCCACTTCGCGCAAGGGCTGATCGCGCTGACGAATTCACGCCTGCTGGCCCTCGATCCCACCAGCGCCAGTTGGGCAGAACACACGCTGGTGCCGGGCTTGAGCCTCAAGCTCAGCGACCATGGCGGCCTGGCCTTCATGGAGCTGTTCGACGCCGACCGGCGCTTGGCCCGCTGGCGTTTCACGCTGGCCTGCAATCCGGTGGCGGTGCGCTTTGCCGACGCCTTCAGCCGCGAGGTGCAGCGCCTGTCAGGCCATGTCGTGCTCGAAGAGGCCGATGACGGCGAGGACTCGGCCTTCGATTTCGGCGAGGCCAGCAAACCACCGAGCACATGGGTGCTGCTGCGGCTGTGGCGCTTTGCGCGGCCCTACCGGGGCCAGCTCTTGCTGGGCTTCTCGCTCATGCTCGGCTCGATTGGCGCAACCCTGGTGGCGCCTTACCTGAGCATGCCGCTGATGGACAGGGTGCTGATCCCGTTCCAGAACGGCCAGTCGATCGACACCAGGCTGGTCGGGTCGCTGCTGGGTGGCCTGCTGGGTGCGGCGTTGTTCTCGTGGTTGCTGGGCTGGGCCAAGACCTATCTGCTGGCGCTGGTGTCCGAGCGCATTGCCGCCGATCTGCGCACGGCGACCTTCGACCATCTGCTCGGCCTGTCGCTCGAATACTTCGGCAACAAGCGCACCGGCGACCTGATGGCGCGCATCGGCTCCGAGACCGACCGCATCAGCGTGTTCCTGAGCCTGCATGCGCTGGACTTCATCACCGATGTGCTGATGCTCCTGATGATCTCGGCGATCCTGTTCAACATCCACCCCGGCCTGGCGCTGGCCACGCTGGTACCGCTGCCCTTCATCGCCTGGATGATTCATCTGGTGCGAGACCGGCTGCGCACCGGCTTCGAGAAGATCGACCGCGTCTGGGGCGAGGTCACCAACATCCTGGCCGACACCATCCCGGGCATCCGCGTCGTCAAGGCCTTTGCCCAGGAGAGGCGCGAGGCGCAGCGCTTTCGGGAGGCCAACGCCAAGAACCTGGTCGTGAACGACCGCCTCAACAAGACCTGGAGCCTGTTCGGGCCCACGGTCTCGCTGCTGACCGAAATGGGCCTGCTCGTCGTCTGGGGCGTGGGCATCTGGCTGATCTCGCATCAAAGCATCACGGTCGGCACGCTGACCGCCTTCCTGGCCTACATCGGCCGCTTCTATGGCCGGCTGGATTCGATGAGCCGCATCGTCTCCGTGACGCAAAAGGCCGCGGCGGGCTCCAAGCGCATCTTCGACATCCTCGACCACGTCTCCAACGTGCCCGACCCGGTCAACCCTCAGCCCTTCGAGAACGTGACCGGCGCGATCTCCATGCAGAGCCTGGACTTCCGCTACGGTTCGCGCTCGGTCATCCGCAACCTCAACCTCGACATCCGCCCCGGCGAGATGGTGGGCCTGGTGGGCCACAGCGGCTCGGGCAAGAGCACGCTGGTCAACCTGATCTGCCGCTTCTATGACGTGACCGAGGGCGCCATCAAGGTCGATGGCGTGGACCTGCGGCGCATCAGGGTGACCGATTACCGCCGCCACATCGGCCTCGTGCTGCAGGAGCCCTTCCTGTTCTTCGGCACCATCGCCGAGAACATCGCCTACGGCAAGCCCGAGGCCACGCGCGACGAGATCGTCGCCGCCGCGCGCGCCGCGCATGCTCACGAGTTCATCCTGCGGTTGCCGCATGGTTATGACAGCCTCGTCGGCGAGCGCGGCCAGGGCCTGTCGGGCGGCGAACGCCAGCGCATCTCCATCGCCCGCGCGCTGCTGATCGATCCGGCCATCCTCATCCTCGACGAAGCGACCTCAGCCGTGGACACCGAGACCGAGAAGGAGATCCAGCGCGCGCTGGACAATCTCGTCAAGGGCCGCACCACCATCGCCATCGCCCACCGCCTGTCGACCCTGCGCAAGGCCGACCGCCTCGTCGTCATGGACCGCGGCGAGATCGTCGAGCTGGGGCCGCATGACGAGCTGATCTCCCGCCAGGGCCACTATTGGCGCCTCTGGGAAGCTCAGGTCCGCCGCGTGGACCAGGAAGACCTGGAGGAACACGTCGTCGCCCCCAACCCCAGCGCCCACACCACCGATGCTTGATACCGCCCTGCACGACCGTGACCGCGAGCTGGACGCCGCCAGCGCGGAACATGGCTTCGACCCCACCGTTCCCCTGCAGATTGGTGGGCGCTACAGCCCGCTGGTGCGTGACGGCCGAACCCTCTACCTGAGTGGCCAGATCCCGCGCATCGGCGACCACATCGCGGTGGCTGGCGTCGTCGGCGCCGAGGTCAGCCTGGAGCGCGCCAAGCGTGCCGCGGCCATCTGCGTGCTGCGGGCGCTGACTTTGCTGCGCCAGGAGCTTGGCAGCCTGAATCGGTTGCAGGCCGTGGTCAGGATGACCGTCTTCGTGCATTGCGACGCCGGCTTCACCCAGCACAGTGAAGTGGCCGACGGTGCCTCCGACCTGGTCTGGCGCGTGCTGGGCACGGCCGGCGCTCACACACGCACCTCGGTCGGCGTGCTGCAGCTGCCCAAGAACGCGGCGGTCGAACTCGACCTGATCGCGACCTCCGCGGAGTCCTGAATGTCCTCACTGCCTTTCCGCGACCTGCATCTGGACGCCCTCGGCCGGCTGCTGCTGACCGACCTGAACGGCGACAGCCATGTCGGCGTCACGCCGGTGCGTGCCCACCCGATCTCGGCGCCGGACGAGGGCCTGTCCCTGGTCGGCTCGCATGGCCATGAGTTAGCCTGGGTGGAGCGCCTATCAGCCCTGCCCGAAGGGCCGCGCCGGTTGCTGGAGGCCGAGCTGGCCGCCCGCGAATTCCATCCGACGCTCAAGCGCCTGATTTCGGTCAACACCTTTGCCACGCCCAGCACCTGGCGCATCGAGACCGACCGTGGCGAGGTTGATTTCGTGCTGAAGAGCGAGGAAGACATCCGCCGCCTGGAAGAGGGCCGCCTGCTGATTACCTCCACCCATGGCGTGCAGTTGCAGGTGCCGGACCGCTGGGCGCTGGACAAGCATTCCAAGCGGCTGCTGGAACGCTTCCTCTAGCCAAGAAAAAGCCGCCTGCAAGAGGCGGCTTGGCGTTGGGGGCGCGAGCGCTCAGCTGGCGTCGCTCATCTGCGACTGCAGATAGTTCTGTTCACCGACGGTGGTAACGAGTTCCAGCTGGGTTTCGAGGTGGTCGATGTGCTCCTCTGTGTCGTCGAGGATCTGCACGAACAGCTCGCGGGACACGTAGTCGCGCACCTGCTCGCAATAAGCGACTGCTTCCTTCAGGTGGACGTGCGAGGCCTTTTCGATGATCAGGTCACAGCTCATCGTCTCGACGGCGTTCTCGCCGATGTAGAGCTTGCCCAGGTCTTGCAGGTTGGGCAGGCCGTCCAGCGTCAGCACGCGCTCGATGAGCTTGTCGGCGTGCTTCATCTCCTCGATGGACTCCTCGTATTCGTGCTTGGCCATCTTCATCAGGCCCCAGTTCTTCAGCATGCGGGCGTGCAGGAAGTATTGGTTGATGGCTGTCAGCTCCAGCTTCAGCTGTGCGTTGAGGTGGGCGATGACTTGGGGGTCGCCTTTCATGGGGAGCTCCGGATCGTGAAATTAAGCCGCAGTATCCCCAGTGAAAGCCCCACGGCAAAACTGCTCTTTCTGCAAATGAGACCGATTCGCATTAGACTTCGCACCCATGATTGTTTGTGTCTGCCACCGAGTCTCTGATCGCGACATCGCGATTGCCGCCTCCAGCGGCTGCCCGAATTTCGAAGCCCTGCAGGATGACCTGCGCGTGGCGACGGCCTGCGGTGCCTGCCGGGACTGCGCCTGTGCAGTTTTCGAGGAAAGCCGTGTCGAAGGCGCTGCTCCGCGGGCACGCGGCATGGTGATCGTCAAGCCGCGCCTGGCGGCATGAACTAGAATGCTCCCCGGCGCCGACTTCCGGCGCCTTTTTGTTGGTCTGATTTCCTGAACGTCGTTGTGAATTCCGCAGCCGATCTGGGGCGGGCCACGCAGCACGACAACAGTAAGGAAATTCCATGAGCACCCTCCAAACCGGCACTGTCAAATGGTTTGACGACGGCAAGGGCTTCGGCTTCATCACGCCGGCCGACGGCAGCAAGGACCTGTTCGCCCACCACAGCGAAATCAAGAACAACGGCGGCTTCCGCACGTTGGCTGAAGGCGCCCAGGTCGAATTCGAAGTGAAGCAGGGCCCCAAGGGCCTGCAAGCAGCAAACATCCGTTCGCTGTAATCCCTCACGGCTTTGGCCGTTGAGTCAAGCCCGCGCCCTGCGCGGGCTTTGTGCTTTCTGGGTCTGACACCGACAATTGCTGGTTATGTCCGCACTTCCCGCCCCGCCCAAGGCCCTGACCGCTTACCGCCCCTTCTGGGCCAAGCGTTTCGGCCCCGCACCCTTCCTGCCCATGAGCCGGGCGGAGATGGAGCAGCTCGGCTGGGATTCCTGCGACATCATCATCGTCACCGGCGACGCCTACGTCGACCACGCCAGCTTCGGCATGGCCGTGATCGGCCGCACGCTGGAGGCGCAGGGCTTTCGCGTCGGCATCATTGCCCAGCCGGACTGGAGCAGCGCCGACGCCTTCAAGGCCCTGGGCAAGCCCAACCTGTTCTTCGGCGTCGCCGCCGGGAACATGGATTCGATGATCAACCGCTACACGGCTGATCGAAAAATCCGCAGCGACGACGCCTACACGCCCGGCGGCCAGGGCGGCAAGCGCCCCGACCGCGCGACCCTGGTCTACACCCAGCGCTGCCAGGAAGCCTTCAAGGACGTGCCCATCGTCATCGGCGGCATCGAGGCCTCGCTGCGCCGCATTGCCCACTACGACTACTGGCAGGACAAGGTTCGCCGCTCCGTGCTGGTGGACAGCAAGGCCGACCTGCTCGTCTATGGCAATGCCGAGCGCGCCATCATCGAGATCGCCCATCGCCTGGCGCGCCGCGAGCCCATCGAGACACTGACCGACGTGCGTGGCACGGCCTTCATGCGTCGCGACGGCGACCCGACGGCCGAGGGCTGGTTCGAGCTGGACTCGACCGAAGTGGACCGCCCCGGTCGCGTCGACGAGCTGATCAGCCCCTACCAGATCGTCGAAGAGAACAAGGCCTGCGCGTCCAATGATGATGGAGCGAAGCCCATCACCATCCACAAGACCGGCCGCATCCAGATGCCGCCGCGCGATCACACCGTGGTGCGCCTGCCGGCCTATGAGCAGGTCAAGAGCGACCCGGTGCTCTACGCCCACGCCAACCGCGTGCTGCATCTCGAGACCAACCCCGGCAATGCCCGCGCTCTGGTGCAGCGCCATGGCGAGCGCGACCTCTGGATCAACCCGCCGCCCATCCCGCTCTCCACAGCGGAGATGGACCACGTCTTCGACCTGCCCTATGCGCGCAGCCCGCACCCGAGCTATGCGGACGCCAGCGGCAGCCACGATGGCGCGACCAAGATCCCGGCCTGGGAAATGATCCGCTTCAGCGTGAACATCATGCGCGGCTGCTTCGGCGGCTGCACCTTCTGCTCGATCACCGAGCATGAGGGCCGCATCATCCAGAGCCGCTCGGAAGACTCGGTCATCCGCGAGATCGAGGAGATGCGCGACAAGGTCAAGGGCTTCACCGGCATCGTGTCGGACCTCGGCGGCCCGACAGCCAACATGTACCGCATCGGCTGCAAGAGCCCCGAGATCGAGGCGGCCTGCCGCAAGCCTAGCTGCGTCTACCCCGGCATCTGCCCGAACCTGAACACCAGCCACGATCCGCTGATCAAGATGTACCGCCGCGCGCGTGCGCTGCCGGGCGTCAAGAAGATCCTGATCGGCTCAGGCCTGCGCTACGACCTGGCCGTGCAGTCGCCCGAGTACGTGAAGGAGCTGGTCACGCATCACGTGGGCGGGTATCTCAAGATCGCGCCCGAGCACACCGAGAACGGCCCGCTGTCCAAGATGATGAAGCCGGGCATCGGCAGCTACGACCGTTTCAAGCAGATGTTCGAAGCGGCGAGTGCTGCGGCCGGCAAGAAGCAGTACCTGATCCCGTACTTCATCGCCGCCCACCCCGGCACCAGCGACGAGGACATGATGAACCTCGCCGTCTGGCTGAAGAAGAACGGCTTCCGTGCCGACCAGGTGCAGACCTTCTACCCCAGCCCCATGGCCACGGCCACTGCGATGTACCACTCGGGCAAGAACCCGCTCAAGGGTATCAGCCGCGACGAGACGCGCGGCGAGAGCGTGGACATCGTGCGCGGCGAGCGCCGCCGCCGCCTGCACAAGGCTTTCCTGCGCTACCACGACGCCAACAACTGGCCGCTGCTGCGCGAGGCGCTCAAGGCCATGGGCCGGGCCGACCTGATCGGCAATGGCAAGCACCACCTGATCCCGAGCTTTCAGCCCATCACCGACGGCAGTTACGAGAGCGCGCGGCGCAAGAACTCCACGGCCGTCAAACCCGCAGCAAAAGCTTCGGTGAATGCGCCGATGAAAGCTGCGACCCCGCGCAAGGGGCAGCTCTTGACCCAGCACACCGGCCTGCCGCCACGCGTCACGGGGGCAAGTCGTAACAGCGCGCCGCGTCCGGGCAAACCCGCAAAACGTTGAGGCGATTCGCAGGACTTTTGCCCCTGCTTTTCGTGGCGGCCAGCTTGAGGATGCCGTACGCTTGCGCCTCATGACGAGAAGAGGCCGCCGCTGCGCCGTGGCGCCCCCAGCCCGGAGCCCTCGCCCCCATGCAAGAAACGCCCGTTGACGATGACCTGCTCGAGCTGCTCGACGACCCCGAGCCTGCTGAAAGCGAGCATCGCCCGCAGAACCGGCCCTGGCGCATCCTCATCGTCGACGACGACGGCGACGTCCACAAGGCCACCGAACTGGCCATGCAGGGCCTGACCGTCGAAGGCCAGCCCCTCGTCTTCCTGCACGCCTCCTCCGCCGCCCAGGCCCGCCAGTTGCTGGGCAGCGAGGACGACCTCGCCGTCGTGCTGCTGGATGTCGTCATGGAGAGCGAAGATGCCGGCCTGCAGCTGGTGCGTCACATCCGTGACGAGCTGTGCCTGAACGCCGTGCGCATCGTGCTGCGCACCGGCCAGCCCGGCTACGCGCCCGAAATCGAGACGGTGCAGGCCTATGACATCAACGACTACAAGACCAAGTCGGAGCTGACCCGCACGCGGCTGTACACGGTGCTGACGGCCGCGGTGCGCTCCTACCGCCAGATCTGCGCGCTGGAGGCCAACCGCCGCGGCCTGGAGATGATCGTCGAGAGCAGCACGTCGCTGTCGCGCATGCGCGGGCTCAGCCGTTTTGCCGAAGGCGTCGTCACCCAGCTCTGCGCCCTGCTCGGCATCCTGCCCGAGGGCCTGGTCTGTGCCCAGGTCAGCGGCGAGACGGGCGACGAAGTCCGCATCGTCGCAGCCGCCGGCCAGTACAGCGGCCTCATCGACCGGCCCCTGGCCCAGGTCAAGATCGCCACCGTGCGGGACCGCCTGGAGCGCTGCCTGCAACAGGAGCGCAACCTCTACGACGACGGCACGGTCCTGTACTTCGGCATGGGCAAGGGGCGCGCGATGGCGGCGCTTGTGGATGTCGGCCGTGAGCTCGACGAGCTCGACCAGCAGCTGTTGCGGGCCTTCTGCTCCAACATCTCGGTCGGCTTCGAGAACGTGGTGCTGTACAGCCAGCTGCTGGACCAGGCCTACAACGATCCGCTGCTGCGCCTGCCCAACCGCAACCGCTTCGTCGAGCTGCTCGACAAGAACCTGAAGGACCCATCCGGCGTCACGCTCGCGCTGATCGACATCGACGACTTCTCCGACATCAACGATGCCTTCGGTCACCACTTCGGCGACCAGGTGCTGCAGGCTGTCGTGCACCGCATGAGCGATGTGCTGGGCCTGAACACCGCGATGGCCCGCGTCGGTGCCGACACTTTCGGCGTGCTGGGCGAGCATGCCAAGGTCTGCCCCGAGACCGTCAACGGCGTCTTCGCCGACCCCTTCGTCGTGGCCGGCGAGCGGCTGCAGCTGTCGGCCACGACGGGCCTCGTGCGCCTGGGCGAATCCAAGGCCGTCGGCTCCGAGCTGCTGCTCGATGCCCAGATCGCGCTCAAGCGCGCCAAGCAACAGCAGCGCGGCTCATCTCAGTACTTCTCTGCCGCCATGGGCAGCGACGCGCGCGAGCGCTTCAAGCTGCTCAAGGGCCTGCGCACCGGCTTTGAGGAAAGCCAGCTCTTCGTCGTCTACCAGCCCCAGGTCGAGCTGAGCAGCAGCCGCATCGTCGGCGCCGAGGCCCTGCTGCGCTGGAAGACGCTGGATGGTCGTTTCATCCCACCCGACCAGTTCATTCCGCTGGCCGAGCAGAGCGGCCTCATCATTCCCATCGGCGAGTTCGTCATGCGCACGTCCTGCGCGCAGCTGAAGAAGATGCAGGCCCTGGGCCATGCCGACTTCCGCATGGCCGTCAACGTGTCCATGGCCCAGTTCCGGCATCCCGGCTTCATCGACATGCTGGGCCGCGCGCTGCAGGACTGCGGCGTCGCCGGCCAGAACATCGAGCTCGAGATCACCGAGTCCATGGCCATGGAGGATGCCGACCTCGTGCTGCGCGTGCTGGCCGACATCAAGCGCCTGGGTTTCAGCGTCGCCATCGACGACTTCGGCACCGGCTTCTCTTCGCTGAGCCAGCTGCGCCAGCTGCAGGTCGACCGCCTCAAGATCGACCGCGCCTTCGTGCAGGAGGCCCAAGCCTCATCGGCGGGCTCGACCATCGCCCAGATGGTCATCAACCTCGGCCGCGGCCTGGGCCTGACCGTCATCGCCGAAGGCATCGAGACCGAGGAGCAGCGCCAGTACCTGATTGGCCTGGGCTGCCATGAGGGTCAAGGCTGGCTGTTCGCCCGGCCCATGCCCGCGGACCAACTTGAAGTTTGGATGAACCGCTGAGGCCCCTAAACTCCGCGCCGTCGATTGACGACAGCCAGGAGCGTTCATGAGTCTCGCGAAGATCCTCGTCGCCCAAGGTGGCGGCCCCACCGCGGTCATCAACCAGAGCCTTGTCGGTGTCGTGCTCGAGGCGCGGCGCCAGGCCGGCGTGGGCAAGGTCTACGGCGCCCGCCATGGCGTGCGGGGCATCGTCAACGAGGACTTCGTCGACCTCACGCAGGAGACCAGCCACAACCTGGAGCTGGTCGCCAACACGCCCGCGTCGGCGCTGGGCTCCACGCGCGACAAGCCCGATGCCGCCTACTGCCGCGAGATCTTCACGGTGCTGCAGGCGCACGGCATCACGCACTTCTTCTACATCGGCGGCAACGACTCGTCGGACACCGTGCGCATCGTCTCGGAAGAGGCGCACGCGGCGGGCTACCCGCTGCGCTGCATCCACATCCCCAAGACCATTGACAACGACCTGGTGGGCAACGATCACACGCCGGGCTATGCGTCGGCCGCGCGCTTCGTCGCCCAGGCCTTTGCCGGCGCCAATCTGGACAACGCGGCGCTGCCAGGCGTCTACGTCGGCGTCGTCATGGGCCGCCACGCCGGCTTCCTTACCGCCGCCGCTGCACTCGGCAAGAAGTTCGACGATGACGGCCCCCACCTCATCTATCTGCCCGAGCGGCATTTCGACAACGAGCAATTCCTGCGCGACGTGAAGGCCACCTACGAGCGCTTCGGCCGCTGCGTCATCGCCGTCAGCGAGGGCATCCACGATGCGGCTGGCACGCCCATGCTGTCCAAGCTGGCCGGTGACCTGGAGCGCGACGCGCATGGCAATGTGCAGCTCAGCGGCACCGGCGCTCTCGCCGACCTGCTGTGCGAGGAGATCAAGGCCAAGCTCGGTATCAAGCGTGTGCGCGGCGATACCTTCGGCTATCTGCAGCGCAGCTTTCTCGGCTGCGTGTCCGACGTGGACCAGCGCGAGGCCAGAGAAGTCGGCGAGAAAGCCGTGCAATACGCCTTCCATGGCAACCGCGACGGTTCGGTGGCCATCAAGCGCACCGGCACCTACGCGGTCGACTACGAACTGCTGCCACTGACCGCCGTGGCCGGCAAGACGCGCACGATGGAAGACGAATTCATCACCGCGAGCGGCACCGACGTGACCGACGCCTTTCGCCTGTACCTGCGCCCGCTGCTGGGCTCGGGCATGCCGGATGCGTTCCGGCTGCGGCCGAACCCGGTGGAGAAGGTGCTGCGGCGCGAGCCGTGAGACCGATCTTCACGCGGCTGGTGTTCTGGCTGGCGCTGGCGATGGCCGCGCCGACGTCGGCGGCGGAGGTCACGCTGCGCTTCGTGAGTCAGGACTTCCCGCCCTACGTGGACCGCGATGGCCAGCAGGCCCGCGGCCCCTTGGTTCGTCTGGTGATGGAGAGTTGTTCGCGCCTGGGCTGGAAATGCTCGGTCGAAGTGCTGCCCTGGCGTCGCGCCCAGGCGGCCGTCGAGCGCGGCGAGGCCGAGGGCAGCTTCCCGCTGCTGGACATTGCGCAGCGGCGCCAGGTCTACCACCTGAGCCAGCCCGTCGTCGGCGTGCAGATGGTCTTCTTTACGCGCGCCGAGCAGGACTTCTTCTACCGTGATCCGGCCAGTCTGGGTACCCAGCGGATCATCGGCGTGTTCGGGCCCTCGGGCACGGCGACCGTGCTCCAGGACATCGTCGCCGCCAACCCCAACACCATGGTCGTCGAGCCCGACAACACGACGGTGCTGCGCAAGCTGCTGGCCGGTCGTTACGGCGAAGACGGCGTCGCGCTGATCAACCGTGACGTGGCCTGGCATCTGGCAGACCGCTCGCACCTGACGGGGCTGCGGGAGGCGGGTGTCGCTCACACGGACACCTACCGCATCGGCCTCGTGCGCAAGCGGGTCAGCGCCGCGCAGGCGAACGCCTTCATGGCCATGCTGGCCGACATGTGCGCTTCGCCTGCGGCGGCCCTGCTGCTCGCGCCCGAACTGGTGCCGAGTCCGGCTTGCAGCGCCGTGCCGGCCAAAGCGATGCGCTGAATGCCTTCCCGGGCCGTGCCCCCACGGTGGCGGCTTGCGTTTGATCAATTGCCGACGAACATCCAGCGGCCCATCAGGTCACCGCCGCGGGCGCCGACGAAAACAGCGAGCTCCGTGGTCTGCGCATGGTGAACGGGGCCGGCAAAGCAGGCCCTCTCCTTGATGAATTGGCCGTCCTTGTAAGTGCCTGGCAGCCAGTCGCCTTGCAGCGTGCCCTGGAACAGGCCCGGTTGGGAGCTGGCGCTGAGTTGGGCCGTCAGGCCGCAAACGCCGAGTGGGCCGCCGGTGTTGAGGACTTGCAGAACGATGTTGGGGAGTCCTCGTGGCGTTGCCGAGATACGGGGAGCGCCGGCTGCGTCGGCGTTGACCTCGCCCATCACAGTCATGGATTGACCGCTGAGGCTCTCAAATGTGGCTTCATGCATCGCCAGGTCACCGCTTCCAAACGGACCGCGCGACCCGTTGGGCAACGCCACCCAGAACGCGCTGGCGCCGGTCGAGGGGTCGCGGGTTGACGAGATGAGAACGGGGCCATCCGCGCTGCGTGCTGCGCTCAGCCGCATCACCCTGTCCTTGGACACCAGTTCGATCTCGCTGCCGACCATCGCCGCCTCGAACCGGTTCAGTCGCGTGGCTGGGCATTGCTCGACAGCGGTGGGCGCGTCGGGCAGACACAGTTCGAAGGCGCCGTCCTTGAAGCGGGCGGAGCCGACGTAGGCGTCCTGCGGCTTGCCGCTGGCATCGGCGCGCGAGCCCAGCACATTGAAGCTGAAGCCTTCCAGCTCGCTCAACTGAACGACCCGCTGGCGCGGCGCCAGATAAGGCTTGCGCACACCGCCGATGTCGAGACCCAGCACCATGACTGGCCCCCAGAAGTTCACGAGGCCGCGGCTCCACAGCGGGTTGGCGCTGCCGTCCCCCAGAAAACCGGCGCCGGTCACGTCAACGACGAACGGAGCGCGGTAGTCGACGTCCTTGGCCGTGGCGCGCAGCGGGCCAGTGACGCCGATGCTCAGCCGGTAGTGGCGCCCTTCCAGGTCGGTCATGAAGAGATGCTCGGCGGCGCTCTGGGCCACCGTGGCTTCGTTGTTGCTCGGCTCGGGATCGCCAGCGGTGTCAGCGCGGCTGGCAATCCCGCCCAACCGTGCGGATACCGATTCATCGACCTCCACCTGCAGCCGCAAGCTGGCGTTCGCGGGCAGGCGAGCAATCTTCATCGCCTCGCCCAGCGTGGTCGGACAGCTCGTGCCCGTGCTCGCAATACAGCTGACGACGCGCCAGACCTGGCCCGGCAGCGTGAGCAGATCCCAGCTCACATCGACCGCCTCGTCCGGCCCCTGGTTGGTCAGCGTCACCTCATAGCCGCGCGCCTGGATGGTGCCCGTGGCGTCGCCGACTGTGACGGCCACATCGGCGGCGTAGGCCGTGAGCTCCTGACGCCACTTCACGCTGCTGCCGTTGGCGCCGGCCTCCCAGTCATTGCGCACCGCACCGCGGTAACCAGGCTTGATGCGCAGGCTCTGGCGCAGCACAACGGCACTGCCGGCCGCGATCTCGGCGATCTCGACGCCGCCATCGCTGCGCGACACACAGCCGGCCGATTCGCAGCTCAGCGGCAACTGCAACGCCTGGGCGTCGGGCATGACTGAGACGACCACCGCGCGTGCGCTGGCATTGCCCGTATTGCGCAGTTCCACGCGGTGCACATGGACCACACCGCTGGGTGCGCGGCTGCTGTCGTCGGCCGTTGCGCTGATCCCCAACTGCGCAGCGGGCTTGGGGGTGTCGGTGTTTCCGCCACCGCCCCCACAACCGCTCACGCCAAAAACCACCGTGCAGGCCAGCCTCGCTACTACTCGTCGCATCCTGTTTTTCTCCCTGATATGGGAGATTAACGGATGAGTTTTGAGGAGACTTCAGGGCTTGGGCTTGATCAGCTTCGGATGCCACTCGTTCACCGCCAGCAACGCTGCCGAGCCGAAGTGCTTGTGCAGCTCGGCCACCATCTCGCCGCTTGCGATGACGGGATCGGTCTCCACGGCCTTGCGGGCCACCTCCATGTCGGACGTCGCGAAGATGAACAGGCCGCGCCAGCCGTCCACGCCGTCGAAAGGGCCGGCGTACACGAGCAGGCCTTCCTTGGCCAGTCGGGTCATGTTGGCGAAATGACCCTTGAACATCTCGTCGCGCGCCGGGCCGGCGGGCATGGGCTTCGGGCCGGTCTTCAGCAGCACGAAGGTGTAGGAACGCAGTCCCTGTTCATTGGCGCCCCACGCCTGAGCCTTGCCGGCGTCGTAGGCAGGGGCCGCTTCCTGGGCATGGGCGCTGAAGGCACAGAGCAGGGCCAAGGCGCAGTGGGTGATGCGGTTCATGGTGTGGCGGCTCGGGAGTCGGGGTGCGAGGATTGAACCGCACCCCAGCCCCGCGGAGACCGCGATGAAAACCCTTGGTTTCGCCAAACCCACCCCACCCGGCTGGCCGCGCCTGTCGCCGGCCCTCTATTGCGACAACGCCCGCGAGGCCATCGCCTGGTATCAGAAGGCCTTCAGCTTCACCGTCGAAATCATCGTCGACGCGGCGGATGGCAGCGTCGAGCACAGCGAGCTGCGCTACGGCGAAGCTCTCATCATGGTGTCCGAGGGCAGCGCCACGCGGGAGGCGCGCTTCGGCGTGGTGGGCCGCGCGCCCAAGGCCGCGGGGGGCGTCAACACGCAGACGCTGTTCCTCTACGTTGACGATGTCGACGCCCATTGCGCGCAGGCGCGCGCCGCCGGCGCTCACGTGACCTACGAGCTGACCAACAACGACTACGGCGCCGACTACTGGAGCGACCGCAGCTATGGCTGTGTCGATCCCGACGGCCACCTTTGGTGGTTCAGCCAGCGGCTGCGCAACCCACCTGGCCACCCGGCGGCCTGACCCCTGCCAAAAGACACTTGCTGGAATCGCTTCGGACCTTCTACATTTGTAGTACGACAACTGTAGAAGATGCCCATGGACGAAGACACCGGCAGCGGGGACGTGTCGCTGAGCGAGCTGCAGCTCAGCCTGATGCGCGTGCTGTGGGCGCGCGGCGAGGCGAGCACCGCCGACGTGGCCGAGGCGCTGCGCGGCGAGCGTGACCTCGCACACACGACGGTGGCGACGCTGCTGACGCGCCTGGAAAAGCGCGGCCTGCTCAGCAGCCGCCGCGAAGGCCGGGCGCTGCTCTACCAGCCCCTCGTCACCCAGGCCGACGTGCAGCGCTCCATGGTCGGCAGCCTCGTCGACAGCCTGTTCGCGGGCCGCGCCAGTGCCCTCGTCAGCCATCTGCTGGATGCGCGGGGTGTGGACGCCAAGGAGCTGGCCGAGCTGCAGGCGCTGCTCAAGCAACGCAAGGGAGATGCGCGATGACCGATTTGATATTGACCTGGCTGTGCAGCTATCTGCTGCATAGCAGCCTGTTGATCGGTGCGCTGTGGGCGGCCGAGCGTTTCGGCGGGCTGGCCCGCCTGGCCACATCGACTCAGGAAACGCTGTGGCGCCTGGCCCTGCTGGGTGGCCTCGTCAGCGCCAGCCTGCCGATGCTGGCCACGTTGCCTCAGACGGCGCCGGCCGGTGCCGCGCGGCCCGCTGTCGTCATGCAGGAGGCCGCGCCGGTGCCCGCCGATGTCGGGCCCATCCTCGTCGAGGCGCCCGCCGCCGTGCGGCCCAGCGCCCAGCTCGGCGCCTTGCCACTCACGACGCCCCTGGCGCCGCAGGCTCATGACGTCGCCATCGGCTTCATGGCGCTGTGGCTGGCAGGCGCCGTGTTGCTGCTGTTGGGCCTGGCCCTGCAGTGGGCCTGGCTGCGCCGCACCGTGCGCCGCCTGCCCGAGCTGGCCGACACGCGTTGGCGAACCCTGGCCGTGCGCCTCGCTGCCGACATGCACCTGCCCCTGCCCTCATTGCGCCATGCCCAGGCCAACTGGGCCAGCCCGCTGCTGGCGCCGGGCCGCGTACTCTGCCTGCCCGCCTGGTGCCTTGACCTGCCCGACGACGAGGCGCGTGCCGTGCTCGGCCATGAACTGGCTCATCTGCGCCGCCGCGACCCCGCCTGGCGCCTGCTCGCCGCCGTCATGAAAACCCTGCTGTGGCCGCAGCTGCTGAACCGCGTCGCACTGCGGCGCCTGGACCTGCTGGCCGAGCTGGCCTGCGATGCCGCGGCCGCCGCGCCGGCGGGCCAACGCCTGGCCCTGGCGCAAAGCCTGCTGCGGTGCGCCGAGGCGCTGAAGGCTCAGGGTCGCAATCATGGCCCGGCCCTGGCCTGTGGCGCCGCCAGCGCCGGCTCGCCGTTGTTCGCCCGGGTGCGTCGCCTGCTGAAAAGCGATGACGACGCGCCCCGCGAGCGCCGTGGCGTGCGCTGGGGCCTGGTGGCCGTGATCCTGGCCGCTCTGGTTGCGATGCCGGCCGTCGTCGTCAGCCACACCGATGGGCGCAATCTGCTGGATCGCTTCGACCTCGGTGGCCTGGGCGACAGCATGTCCTTCTCGGTGCGCGGCACGCGCATCTACAGCCGCTATCCGGGCGGCAGCTTCGCGGTGACGCTGGACGGCAAGGTGGCCTTCAACGACGCCGAGGACGAGGTGCAGACGCTGACGGGCACCCTGATCGTGAAGGAACGCGAGGGCGGGCTGACGCGCGAGATGGTGCTGAAGTCCATGGGCGAAGGACGCATCGAGCGTGAATACCGGGTCGGCAACGAGAGCCTGCCTTTTGACGAGGCCGGCCGCCAGTGGTGGGCCAAGGCCGTGCGGCGCATGGCTGAGGATCTGACCGACCCGCAGGTGCGGGCCCGCAAGCTGTTCGCCAATGGCGGCATCGATGCCGTGCTCGCCGATATCGCGCATGCCCGGGAGGACTTCCAGCGCCGCCGCCGCATCGAGGCCGCACTGCAACTCGACGCGCCGCTGCCCGCGACGGCGCTGGACCGCCTCATCGCCGCCTCGACGAGCCTGCAGGGCGCCTTCGAGCGTCGTGAGGCCTTGAGCGCCATCGCCCGGCAGCCGCTGGCCGAAACCCAGCAGCTGGCTTGGCTGGCCGCCGCGGCCGGCATCGATGGCGACTTCGACCGCCGCGAGGCGTTGGGCACGCTGGCTCCCAAGCTGCTCGACAGCCCCGCCGTGCTCGCGGCCTGGACCGATGCGCTGGGCCGTATCGGCAGCGACTTCGAACTGCGCACGGCCATCGACAACCAGGTGTCTGCCACGCCCCAACCCGCTGTGCTCGCGGCCGCTGTGCGGGCGGCGGCTCGCATCCAGAGTGATTTCGAGAAGCGCGAGGCCCTGGGCGCCGTCGCGCAACGCATGCAGGGCGACGAGGCCGAGCTGGTCGAGGCCTATGCCCGGGCTGCCGGCGGCATCTCGGGCGGCTTCGAGCGTCGCGAGGCCTTGAACCGCCTGCTGGACCGGCCCAAGCTGGCGGCCGCGGGCCTGGAGCGCGTGCTGGCCAGCGCCGAGAGCATGGACGGCGGCTTCGAGCGACTGCAGGTGCTGTTGCGCGTGGCCGAGAAGCTGGGCCAGGCCAAGCCGGTCGATGCGAGCTTGGTTGAGCGCGTGCGCCGTGCCGGCCGCGGCCTGGGAGACCACGAACGCGGCCAGATCGAGAACGCGTTGGATCGGCTGGGCTGACGCCGCAGCGCGCTAACTCGCTCGTTTCGCGAGCACGGCGCGCGCCACGCGCGACACCGGTGGGCGGCCGAGCAGGCCGGAGATGAAGGCGCCGGCGTCCACCAGCTTGTCGAGGTCGATGCCGGTCTCGATGCGCAGGCCATTCAGCATGAACACGACGTCCTCGGTCGCCACATTGCCCGTCGCGCCCTTGGCATAGGGGCATCCGCCCAGTCCCGCCACGCTGGCGTGAAAGCTGTGCAAGCCCAGCTCCATGCTGGCGTAGATGTTGGTCAGTGCCTGGCCATAGGTGTCGTGGAAGTGGCCCGACACCTCCGCGAGCGGAAAGTGCTTCAGCGCCCGTTCCATCGCAGACTGCACCTTGCGCGGTGTGCCCACGCCGATGGTGTCGGCGATGTCGATGGCGTCCACGCCGAGTTCACGCAGCGGCTTCACCACCGCT
Source organism: Pelomonas sp. Root1217 (assembly GCF_001425705.1). Lineage (GTDB taxonomy): Bacteria > Pseudomonadota > Gammaproteobacteria > Burkholderiales > Burkholderiaceae_C > Pelomonas. The sequence continues at coordinate 977,645 of NZ_LMDC01000012.1, forward strand.
TCGACCTGGTCGGCGCTGATCTCGCCTTCGTACGGGCAGCCCAGCGAGCACGACAGCGCCGCGCGCACCTTCACGCCGGCAGCGTGTGCGCCCGCGATGACCGGCGCGAACCGCTCCAGGCTCTCGGCGATGGAGCAGTTGATGTTCTTCTGTGTGAAGGCCTCGCTCGCGGCCGTGAAAACGAGGATCTCGTCGGGCCTGGACGCGAGCGCCGGCTCCAGTCCCTTGAGGTTGGGCACCAGCACCGAATAGCGCACCCCGGCGCGGCGCTCGATGGCAGCCATGACGGCCGTGTTGTCGCCCATCTGCGGCACCCACTTCGGACTGACGAAGCTGGTGACTTCGATCTCCTTGAGGCCGGCGTCCTGCAGCATCGAGACCAGCTGGGCCTTGTGCTCGGTCGAGACGTTTTCCTTCTCGTTCTGCAGCCCGTCGCGCGGGCCGACGTCGAGGATCTTGACGTGGGTGGGCAGGGCCATGGTCAGGCCTCCAGCTTGAGCAGTTCGGCGCCGTCGCCCACCTGATCGCCCACCGCGAACAGCAGCTCGGCCACCTTGCCATCACGCGGCGACGAGATGGTGTGCTCCATCTTCATCGCCTCCATGACGGCTAGGGGCTGGCCCTTGGTGACGGTGTCGCCGGCCTGGGCGAGGAAGGCCACCAGCTTGCCGGGCATGGGTGCGGTCAGGCGGCCCCCTTCGCTGGGCGCGTCGCCGGCGTGGGCGATGAGGTCGATCTCGGTCAGCACGGCGGAGCCGTTCGCGCCAAAGACGGCGACGCGCTCGCCCTGCGCGTAGGTCTTCACACGGACACGCTCAGTGCCGAGGAAGAGCTCGTGCGTTTCCGCGTCGCCGGACTGCACGGCGAACTCGATCGCCTCGCCCTCCACGGTCAGCGTCATGCCACCGCGGTGGTGCCGGGACAGCAGCACCTCGTGGTGCGTGCCGCCGGCTTCCAGGTCGAAGCGGCGCGTGGCCGAGCCGAACATGCGCCAGCCGTCGCGGGCGCTCCATGGGTCGGTGCCTTGCGTTGCGCTTTCCATGGCCAGCGTGTGGGCGACGACCGCAGCTGCGCTCACCCGCAGAGGCAGGCCGGGCTGGTCGAACAACACGGCCTTCTCGCGCTCGATGAGGCCGGTGTCGAGGTCGGCGTTCGAGAACGAGTCCGTGGCTGCGCAGCGGCGCAGGAAGGCGACGTTGGTCTGCAGTCCGACGATGTGGGTGTCGCGCAGCGCCAGGTCCAGCCTCGCCAGCGCCTGAGCGCGGTCCTCGCCCCAGACGATGAGCTTGGCGATCATCGAGTCGTAATAGGGGCTGATGGCATCGCCCTCGCGCACGCCGGCGTCGATGCGCACGTTGCCGCGCTCGAAACTCACGTGGCCGGGCCAGCGCGCCACGTCTAGCGAGCCGGTCGCGGGCAGGAAGCCGGCGTCCGGGTTCTCGGCGCAGATGCGCGCTTCGATGGCATGGCCGTGCATGCGCAGTTCCGATTGCTTCAGCGGCAGCGGCTCGCCGGATGCGACGCGCAGTTGCCACTCCACCAGGTCCTGGCCGGTGATCGCTTCCGTCACCGGGTGCTCGACCTGCAGCCGCGTGTTCATCTCCATGAAATAGAAGCGGCCGTCCTGCTCGGCAATGAACTCGACCGTGCCGGCGCCCACGTAGCCCACAGCCTTTGCGGCGGCGACTGCCGCTTCGCCCATCTGGGCGCGTCGCTCCGGCGTCATGCCCGGCGCGGGCGCTTCCTCCAGCACCTTCTGGTGGCGGCGCTGCACCGAGCAGTCGCGCTCGAACAGGTAGACGCAGTCGCCGTGCGAATCGCCAAAGACCTGGATCTCGATGTGGCGGGGCTTCTGCACATAGCGCTCGATCAGCACCGCATCGTCGCCAAAGCTGTTGATGGCCTCGCGCTTGCACGACGCCAGCGCGGCGTCGAATTCATCCGCGCTGTAGACCGCACGCATGCCCTTGCCACCGCCACCGGCGCTGGCCTTGATCAGGACGGGGTAGCCGATGCGGTCGGCCTCGCGCTTGAGCAGGGCAGGGTCCTGGTCGGCCCCGTGATAGCCCGGCACCAACGGCACCTGGGCCGCTTCCATCAACCGCTTGGACTCGGCCTTCAGGCCCATCGCGAGGATGGCGCTGGGCGGCGGGCCGATGAAGACGAGGCCGGCGTCGGCGCAGGCCTGGGCGAAGGCTTCGTTCTCGGACAGGAATCCGTAGCCCGGATGCACGGCCTGCGCGCCGGTGGACTGGGCGGCTTCGAGGATGCGCTGCCACTGCAGGTAGGAGTCGCGCGGTGCGGGGCCGCCGATGTGGACGGCCTCGTCGCAAGCGCTGACGTGCTGGGCGTCGCGGTCGGCGTCGGAGTAGACGGCGACGGTCTGGATGCCGAGACGGCGCGCGGTCGCGGCCACTCGGCAGGCGATTTCACCCCGGTTGGCGATGAGGATCTTCTTAAACATGACGGGTCCCCGGGGTGAACTCGCCTGCATGCCCGGCTGCGCCGAGCATCACGCAATTTGTCGCTTGCGCGACCGCGCCTTCGGCGCGAGCCCCGCGATTCGCGATCAGGATCTTCTTGAACATTTCTTCTTGTCTCCGGTCTCGTGAACCTTCTACACGGTGTTCAGGCGGTGCCAGGGTCGCTGGCGGTGATGAGGGCGAGCAGGGCCTCAGCCGGGCTGGCCTTGCTGCATGCGCTTGCGCCGCGCCTCGTAGTCGTCATAGGCCGGCGCGTTGCGCTTCTCGCAGCTGCGGCGGTCCTGGGCATTGCTGTTGTTGCTGGCGCATTGGGTCTGGGCGACGTCCTGCACCTGGTCATAGACGAAGGCGCAGCCCGACAGGGCCAGCATGGCGGTGAGCAGCAGCGCGGTCTTCATGTCAGTGCGTGCAGACCTGCACCTTGGCCGCCGCGTCGGACGGCGTCAGCTCGGCCTCGGTCGAGCAGCGCATGCCCAGCCGCTCCAACAGCGCGCGGTCTTTCTCGGCCTGCGGGTTGCTGGTGGTCAGCAGCTTGTCGCCGTAGAACATCGAGTTGGCACCGGCCAGGAAGCACAGCGCCTGCATGGTCTCGGGCATGTCTTCGCGGCCAGCCGACAGGCGCACCATGGCACGCGGCATGGTGATGCGGGCGACGGCGATGGTGCGGATGAACTCCAGCGGGTCCAGCGGCGCGGTGCCGGCCAAGGGCGTGCCTTCGACCTGCACGAGGTTGTTGATGGGCACGCTCTCGGGGTAGGGGTCGAGGTTGGCGAGCTGGGCAATCAGGCCGGCGCGCTGGCGGCGCGTCTCGCCCATGCCGACGATGCCGCCGCTGCAGACCTTGAGCCCCTGCTGGCGCACGCGCTCGAGCGTGTCCAGGCGGTCCTGGTAGGTGCGGGTCGTGATGATCTGGCCGTAAAACTCAGGCGCGGTGTCGAGGTTGTGGTTGTAATAGTCCAGGCCGGCACTTTTCAGCTGCTCGGCCTGGCCGTCTTCCAGCATGCCGGCGGTCAGGCAGGTCTCCAGGCCCAGGGCCTTGACCTCGGCAATCATCTCGCCGATGGCGTCCAGGTGGCGTGGCTTGGGGCTGCGCCAGGCGGCGCCCATGCAGAAGCGCGTCGCGCCGTTCTGCTTGGCCGCGCGGGCGGCTTCCATGACCTCTTCCAGCGGGATCAGCTTCTCGGCCTTCAGGCCGGTGTCGAAGTGGGCCGACTGCGGGCAGTAGGCGCAGTCCTCCTCGCAGCCACCGGTCTTGATGGACAGCAGCGTGGACAGCTGCACCGCGTTGGCATCGAAGTGCTCGCGGTGGACTTGCTGGGCGCGGAACAGCAGGTCGTTGAAGGGCAGCTCGAACAGCGCCGCGATCTCGCTCACGGTCCAGGGCTTGGCCTGGCGGCGGTCGGCGTCGGAGGTGGGGGTGAGGGTCTGGATCTGGTTCATGCTGGGAGGTGTTCGAGCAGAGGTTCGAGCGACAGATGGCGTGCCATCGTGGCGTGGTCGGCGTGGGCCAGGCGCGGCACATGGCCGAGGCAGGGGGCGGCAAGGCCGCGCTGCAGAGCTTGCAGATTGTCGGTGACGTGGGGCTGACGCTCATCCACCGTGTTGGCCACCCAGGCGGCCAGCGTCAGGCCGCGTGCGCGCACCGCCTCGGCTGTCAGCAGCGCGTGGTTGATGCAGCCCAGGCGCAGGCCGACGACGAGGATGACCGGCAGGCCCAGGTCAGTGGCCAGGTCGGCCGTGTCCCACTCGTCGTTGAGCGGCACGCGAAAACCGCCCACGCCTTCGACGAGGGCGACGTCTGCGCGGAAGGCGACCGTGCGCAGCGCGTGCAGCACCGGTTCGCGGGCAATGGCCTCGTTCTCGATGCGGGCGGCGATATGGGGTGCGCAGGCGGTGCGCAACTGCAGCGCGCCGACTTCGGCCGACGTGAGGTCCAGGTTGCCGGCGGCGCGCAGGCGCTCGACGTCGTCGTTGAGCCAGTGGCCGCCGATGAAGTCCTGCCCGGCCGAGATGGGCTTGAGCGCGGCGACGCGCCGGCCGGTCTGCGCGAAGGCGTGGGCCAGGCCGGCCGTGACGGCGGTCTTGCCGATCTCGGTGTCGGTGCCGGTGATGAAGAAACCTCTTCTCAAGGCGGTCATGCGGCCTGCTCCTGAGCCGCCGCGGCGCGCTGCAGCGCAGTCAGCAGCGCGTCCACGTCGGCAGCGGTGTGCGTGCCGCACAGCGTGATACGCAGCCGCGCCGTGCCGGCCGCGACGGTCGGCGGGCGGATGCCGGGCACGCGCAGGCCGGCGCTCTCCAGCGCAGCGGCCAGGGCCATGACCTCGGCATTGCCGCCGACGATGAGCGGCTGGATGGGCGTGGCCGAATCGGTCAGCGACCAGCCCAGGCGCGGGTGCTGGTCGATCAGCGCCAGCAGGCCGTCGCGCAACTGGGCTTGCAGCGCGACGAGGTGGGCACGGCGGGCGGCACCGAGCGGCCCTTCAATCAACTCGAAGCTGGTCAGCAGCGCATGCTCGATGGCTGGCGGCGAGGCGGTCGAGAAGATGAAGTTGCGCGCGGCCTGCAGCAGGTAGTCGACGATGGTGGCGTGGGCCGCGACGAAGGCGCCGGCGAGGCCGGCGGCCTTGCCCAGTGTGCCGACGAGGATCAGGCGTTCGCTGTGCAACTCGAAGTGCTCCAGCGAGCCGCGGCCCTTGTGGCCGAGCACGCCAAAACCATGGGCGTCGTCGACGATGAGCCAGGCGTCGAACGCTTCGGCCAAGGCCAGCAACCCGGGCAGCGGCGCCAGGTCGCCGTCCATGCTGAAGACGGCGTCCGTGATGATGAGCTTGACCTTGGCGGTGCTGGCCCGCAGCAGTGCGTCCAGGCCGGCAACGTCGGCATGGCCATAGCGCGTCACCTTGGCCTTGGCCAGGCGTGCGGCGTCGATCAGCGAGGCGTGGTTGAGCTGCTCCGAGAAGATCTCCGTGTGCTCGTCGCCCAGCGCCGTGACGACGGCGAGATTGGCCATGTAGCCGGTGCAGAAGCTGATGGCCCGCGCCTGCGGGATGTGCGGCGTGTACCACCGGGCGAGCGAGTCGGTGACGGCTTCATGCGCGGCGCTGTGGCCGCTGACTAGCGGCGAAGCACCCGAGCCGCCGCCCCACAGCCGCGCGCCTTCGGCAATCGCCTCGGCGATGGCAGGTTCGGCCGCCAGGCCCAGGTAGTCGTTGGAGCAGAACATCAGCAGTGGACGGCCGTTGATGGTCTGGCGGGGCGCTGTGCCGTTGTCGGCGCGGCGCAGCGTACGGGTCAGGCTCTGCGCGGCAATCGCGTGGAGCTTGGCCTGGAGGTGATCAAGCAAGGACATCGTTCAACGTCGCCGTCACGGCCTGGGCCAGGAAGGCCGCGGTCGCGTCGTCGATCAGGTAAGGGGGCATCAGGTAGACGGTGGAGCCGATCGGTCGGATCAGCAGTTCGTGCTCGCGCGCCTTCAGTTGGAAGGCTTCTGCGAAGCGGGGTGGCGCTTGCGGCACATCGAAGGCCAGGATCATGCCCCGCTGGCGCAGATGGGCCACGCGTGGGGCCAAGGGAGCAAAGGCGCGGGTCAGGCGCTCGGCCTGGGCCTGGTTTGTTTCGAGCTGGCCCGCGTCAAAGCGGTCCAGCACCGCATTGGCCGCCGCGCAAGCGAGCGGGTTGCCGGTGTAGGAATGCGAATGCAGGAAGCCGCGCGTGACGTCCTCGCTCCAGAAGGCGCCGAACACATCGTCCGTCGTCAGCACCAGCGACAGCGGCAGCGTGCCGCCCGTGATGCCTTTGCTGAGCAGGATGAAATCCGGCCAATCCGCGCCCGTCTGCTCCCACGCGAAGAAGGTGCCGGTGCGGCCGCAGCCGACGGCGATCTCGTCGGCGATCAGGTGGACGCCGAACTCGTGCGTCAGCTCGCGCAGGCCCTTCAGATAGGCCGGCGCGTACATGACCATGCCCGCCGCCCCCTGGATCAGCGGCTCGACGATGACGGCAGCGATCTGGTCATGGCGCTCGGCCAGCAAAACGCGCATGGCTTCCAAAGCCTCGGCCTCGTTGCCCAGGCGCCCATCCGGCGACGCGATGATGTGGGCGCGCATCAGCAGCGGGTCATAGGCGTCGCGGAACACCTGCACGTCGGTCACGCTGAGCGCGCCCAGCGTCTCGCCGTGATAGCTGTTCTTCAGGCAGACAAACTCGCGCTTCTCGGGCCGACCGCGGTTCTTGAATGAGTGGAAGCTCTGCTTCAGCGCGATCTCGACGGCGCTTGCGCCATCGCTGCCGAAGAAAGCATGGCCCAGCGCGCCACCGGTGCGCGCCGACAGCCGCTCGGCCAGACGCACCGCGGGCTCGTGCGTGCAGCCAGCCAGCATCACATGGGGCAGCGTGTCGAGCTGATGCTTGATGGCGTCGTGCAGCGGCTTGTCGCTGTGGCCGAAGAGATTGACCCACCACGACGAGTTGGCGTCGAAGTAGCGCCGGCCGTCGGTGCCGAACAGCCAGGGGCCGTCACCGCGGGCGATGGGCAGCGGCGGCACGTCGGCCAGGCGCGCCATCTGCGTGCATGGGTGCCAGACGGCCGCGCGGCTGCGTGCGGCGAGATCGGAGGGAGAGGTCATGCGGGAGAGGGGCGGCGCACACGCTTGAGCAGCGCGCGCAGGAACTTGAAGCACAGCCAGATCAGCGCGCCCATCACGGCAAGGGCCAGGACGAGCAGCGGGAAGAAGATGAAAGGGTGCGCCCAGGCCAGCCACAGCATGGTCGGCACGGCCACATCGCCCATCAGCGACAAGCCGATGTTGGAGAACGGCTCGGGCGACGTGTTGGCCGCCGCGCGCGTGCTGGCTTTGGCCGTGTGCGCCACGGCCGCGAGGCCACCGCCGAACAGCGCTGCAACGACAGCCCAGGCCTGGCCATGGTCGCCAGCCCAGGCACTGACGAGCCCGGCCACGAGCGCCGCGCCGGCGGGAATGCGGATCAGCGTGTGCAACGCGTCCCAGGCGCTGTCCACCAGCGGGATCTTGTCGGCCAGGAACTCGACGAATGCCAGCGCCGCGGCGCAGCTCATCACCAGCGGCGACGCGAGCACTTGCAGGCCCGGCGGCAGCGCGATCCAGCCCCAGTGCCCGGCAATGCCGACGAGCAGCACCGTCAGGTAAAGGCGCAGGCCGCTGGCCCAGCCGAGGGCGGCGGCGAGGGCGAGCAACTGGATGGCGTCGAGCTGGGGCATCAGGGCAGGCGCGGCCGGAAGCCCGGCACCGTCGCGTTGAACAAGGCCACGGCCTCGTGTTTGCCGGGCTGGCAGACCATGGAGAAGTTCAGGATCTTGCGCGAGGTCACGTAGCCCAGGAAGAGGTGCACGTATTCGCCCTCGGCGTGTGCAGCAAAGGACATCTCCAGTCCGACGCCACCGGAGTGCGACTTGATGGACTGCTGCAACACCTGCACCGACCCTTGGCTGGCTATTTGCAGGGCTTCGATGCGGCTGCTGATGCACTTCTCGGCCAGGGCCTGGACCTTGTCGTCGGGGATGTCGAAGAAGTCCGCGGAAATGATGATCGCGGCGCCGTCGTCGTCCGAATGGAAGTTGAGCGTGTTGTCTTCCTTGGTCGGGATCTGGCGCCATTGAGCGGACAGGTCGAGCATGAATTCCGAGTAGGAATACTGGTGCTTGACTGGAGAGGTCGGCACCGGAGGCGGCGCCAACTTGAAGGTGTAGTTGAGGATGGTCACGGTCAGCTTGTCAGCCACGACGGCTTGCTCTTGGTCAGAAAGCTCTGCACGCCCTCGCGCCCCTCATCGCTGGCGCGGATGTCCGCGATGCGCCGCGCGGTGTTGTCGCGCAGTTCCGGCGTGATCTCCCGGCTGGCCACGTCCTTGACAAGCTGCTTGCAGGCGCGCGCGGCGGCGGGGCCGTTGGCGGTGACGGCGGCGACCAGTTCGTCCACTTTGGCGTCCAGCGCATCGGCTGCGACGACCTCGTGCACGAGGCCCAGCGCTTTTGCCCCGGCGGCGGTGAAGCGCTCCGCCGTCACGAAGTAGCGCCGCGAGGCCTGCTCACCGAGTGCCTTGACGACGTAGGGGCCGATGGTGGCCGGCAGCAGGCCCAGCTTGGCTTCCGACAAGCAGAAGCCAGCCGCGTCTACCGCGACGACGATGTCGGCACAGGCGACCAGGCCCACGCCGCCGGCGTAGACGTCGCCCTGCACGCGTGCGATGACTGGCACCGGGCACGAGTAGATCGCCCACAGCATGTCGGCCAGCTTGGTGGCATCGGCATGGTTCTCGTCCCAGGAGTAGCCAGCCATCGCCTTCATCCAGTTCAGGTCGGCGCCGGCGCAGAAGGCCTTGCCCTCGGCGGCCAGCACGATGGCTCGCAGGTCGGCGCGCTGGCCCAGCTCGGTGAACGCAGCGGTCAACTCGGCGATCAGGTCTTCGTTGAACGCATTGCGGACTTCGGGCCGGTTCAGCGTGACGCGGGCGACGTGGCCGTGGGTGGTGATGTGCAGGCTGGGCATGTGGCTCGCGTCAGTGGGTAGGGTGCAACAGGCGCAGGCCGAAGTGTTGTTCGAAGGGCAGGAAGTCTCGGTCGCGCTGCAGGAGCAGCAGGTCTTCGTCGATGCAGTGCGAGGCCAGCAGCACGTCGATCGGGCTGTGGACGGTGATGCCCATCTCGCGCAGGCGCCGGTAGCGGCTGGCGGCGCGTTCGGCGCCGGCGGCGTCGACGACGGAGGGCACGCGGATCTGCTCGAACAGCTTCATGGCCATCCGATGCTGGCGTTCGTGGCGAAAGCCGCGCAGCACCTCGAATACCACCAGGTCTGGCGCGACGACCGGCGTGCGGCCTTCCTCCAGCAAGGTCCTGAGTTGTGCGTTCGCCGGACTGGGATTGCCGTTGAACAGGTCGATCCAGACGCCGGTATCAACGACGACCATGGGCCGGCTCCAACGTATCGCTCGCAGCCGGCTCCGCGTCGGGCAGTTCACGGCCCTCGGCATCGACGCGGGACCAGTTCGGCCGGCCGCTCAAGCGCTCGTCGCCTGGCCAGCCCCACGGTAGCTTGCCCGCGTGCTTGAGGATCTCTTGGTACGCAGCCTGCCGCTTCACAAGAGCCAGCCCAGCTTCCACAGCCTCACGCTTGGTCTTGAAGCGCCCGGCCGCCATGGCGTCGGCCATCAACTCGTCATCGATTTCGATGTTGGTGCGCATGATGTGTATAAGGTTTGCGTGATGTGTGTATTTTAGGCAGCCAGGAGCGGCTTGCACATCAGCACGGATCCATACGTCTTGCCCTGCCACTGCACGCCGCCGACGGTGGCATAGCCGCGGCGCTCGTAGCGGCGGCGCAGTGCAACGGCGGGCTCGGCGGTGTCCAGCGCGAGCCGGGCGAAACCTTGTTCGCAGGCCCAGGCCTCGGCGGCATCCATCAATCGCTCGCCGATGCCCTGGCCGCGGCAGTCCGGGTGGACGGCCAGCTGGGACAGGATGGCCGTGCCAGCCGTCGTGTACAGCGGCGGCGGTGGGTCGGCGATGTAGGCCTCGCTGGCAGGCTTGGGGCCGCGCACGGCGACCGTGCCGACGAAGCGGCCGTCCCGTTCGGCGACGAAGCCCTGGGCGCCGGCCAGGCGTTCGCGCGTCATGTCGACGCTCTGGTCTACGGCGGTGAAGTTCCAGCCTTGGGCGGCGAGGCTGGCGTAGGACAGGTGCAGCAGCGTGGTGAGCGTTTGCATGCAGTCATTGCTGCTTAGCGGGCGGATGGTGACCATCTCGTCATCCCTTCAACATTCGGGCTGGGTTGGGCTTGCCGCAGGCGCGGCTGAGCAGGGCCGGATCGAGCTGACGTGCGGCTTCATCGCGCGACAGCTCGTAGCGGGGCAGCAGCCGTTCAGTGGCGGGCCAGGGCGGCTGCGATGCGGCGGCCGCCCGGCAGAAGCTGCGTGCCACCTGGGCCGCGTTGGCATGTCGGCGCGCGTTTTCGGGGTGGGTGGTCGCGCCATGCGACTTCATGCCGGGAATGCGTTGACTGGCCGTGCGCCAGAGTGCCGCGCCGCGATGCACGTCGTACCCCGCCAGGCCGGCAAAGACCAGGCCGAGCGTGTCGGCGTCCAGCTCCTGGGCGCGCAGGTCTTGAGGAGTGTCTGCGTGGGGCTCGATACCAAACTGTTCACTGAGCGACAGCATCATCGCGTGCCCCTCGTCTGGGGCTTTGGCGATCTGCCGGCGCATCCTGAAGATGCCGTGACCCAACACCACGTGCGCCAGCTCATGGCCCATCGCTGCGGCGAGTTCGTCCTCAGACAGCACGGCCAGCAACTCATCGGAGATGCGGGTCATGTCGAACACCGCGAACGCGTTGCCTGCGCCGATCGGCCCCACGCTCTCGAAGGACACGGTGCAGCGGCGCTGGCCCTGCGCGTCGATTTCCGCCAGACGGCCGCACCACGGCGACGCGGCATGGCGCAGCGCGGCGTCCACGCGCCGCAGGTCTTCCTGCGTGGCGGCGTTGGCAGCAACGGTAAGGCTGACCAGCAGCGAGGTCAGCGTGGAGCGCAGGCGTGGGGGCATCACATCCGAAACACGCCGAACTTCGTGTCCGGGATCGATGCGTTCAATGAGGCTGACAACCCCAGCGCCAGCACGCGGCGCGTGTCGGCGGGGTCGATGACGCCGTCGTCCCAGAGCCGGGCCGACGCGTAGTAAGGATGACCCTGGTCTTCGTACTGCTGGCGCAGCGGCGCCTTGAAGGCTTCCTCTTCGTCGGCGCTCCACGCGCCGCCTTTGGCCTCGATGGCGTCGCGGCGGATCGTCGACAGCACGCTGGCCGCCTGCTCGCCGCCCATCACCGAGATGCGCGCATTCGGCCACATCCACAGGAAGCGCGGGCTGTAGGCCCGGCCGCACATGCCGTAGTTGCCGGCGCCGAAGCTGCCGCCAATGATGACGGTGAACTTGGGCACCTGGGCGCAGGCCACGGCGGTCACCATCTTGGCGCCGGCGCGGGCGATGCCGTCGTTCTCGTACTTGCGGCCGACCATGAAGCCGGTGATGTTCTGCAGGAACACCAGCGGGATCTTGCGCTGGCAGCACAGCTCGATGAAGTGGGCGCCCTTGTTGGCGCTCTCGGCGAACAGGATGCCGTTGTTGGCGACGATGCCGACCGGCATGCCCTCGATGTGAGCGAAGCCGCAGACGAGCGTGGCGCCATAGCGGGCCTTGAACTCGTCGAACTCGGAGCCGTCGACGATGCGGGCAATGATCTCGCGGATGTCGAAGGGCTTGCGGGTGTCGGTCGGGATGACACCGTGCAGCTCGGCCGGATCGAAGGCGGGCGCCTTGGGTTCCTGCATCGCCAGCGGGTTGGCCTTGGTCCAGTTCAAGCGCGCGACCGACTGGCGGGCAATCGCCAGCGCATGCGTGTCGTTGTTGGCCAGGTGGTCGGCCACGCCGGACAGGCGGGTGTGCACGTCGCCGCCGCCCAGGTCCTCGGCCGTGACGACCTCGCCGGTCGCGGCCTTCACCAGCGGTGGGCCGCCCAGGAAGATGGTGCCCTGGTTCTTGACGATGATGGTCTCGTCGCTCATGGCCGGCACGTAGGCGCCGCCGGCCGTGCACGAGCCCATGACGACGGCGATCTGCGGGATGCCTTGCGCCGACAGGTTGGCCTGGTTGAAGAAGATGCGGCCGAAGTGGTCGCGGTCGGGAAAGACCTCATCCTGGTTGGGCAGGTTGGCGCCGCCGCTGTCGACGAGGTAGATGCAGGGCAGGCGGTTCTGCTGCGCAATCTCCTGGGCGCGCAGGTGCTTCTTGACGGTGATGGGGTAGTAGGTGCCGCCCTTGACGGTCGCGTCGTTGCAGACGATGACGCATTCCACGCCCGACACGCGGCCGATGCCGGCCACCACGCCGCCGCCGGGCGCCGCGTTGTCATACAGGTTCAGGCCCGCCAGCGGCGCCAGTTCGAGGAAGGGCGTGCCCGGGTCCAGCAGCATCTCGACGCGGTCACGCGGCAACAGCTTGCCGCGGGCCGTGTGCTTGGCACGCGCAGCGTCGCCGCCACCCTGGGCGATCTTCGCGAGCTGGGCGTTGAGGTCGTCGATCAGCCCGCGCATCGCGTCCGCATTGGCCTTGAAATCGGCCGAGCGGGGGTTGAGCTGGGTATTGAGGACCGGCATGGTGTCTCCGCGAAGCCCATGCTCGAGTCAACGACTAAGCAGGGCTCAACTTATTGATTGACGGCCTCGTGAGCCGCGTGAGGGGCGCCAGAATAATCCAGGGTGAACACGGATGCAATGCCGACTTGAGTGTTACTCAAGAATTGCGCAGAATGCGACCTCGATGACCACCGTCGCCGTCACGCCCCAGCGCAGATCCCCCGCAGGCCCCAAGGCCGAGCAGCGCGTGCGCGACATCCTGCGCGTGGGCCGTGAGGTGTTCGCCGAGCGCGGCTACGAGCGCGCGACGACGACCGAGATTGCCCAGCGCCTGGCCATCTCCGAGGCCACCGTCTTCACCTATTTCCGTGGCAAGCGCGAGCTGTGCATGCGCGTCATCCAGGACTGGTACGACGAGATCATCGACGCCATTCAAGCCGGTCTGCCGCGCCAGGCGTCGGTGCGCGAACAGCTGGAGTTCGTCGTGCTGACGCACCTGCGCCTTTTCCTGATCCAGGGCACGGGGCTGTGCGCGCTGGTGCTGTCGGAAGGGCGGACCAAGGGGCAGGACCTCGGTGAAGGTTTTGTCGAGCTGCAGCGCCGCTACACCGCGCCGCTGATGGATCTGCTCTCGCGCGGCCAGGAGGCCGGCGAGGTGCGGCGCGACATCCCGCTGCGGCTGCTGCGGTCGCTGGTCTTCGGGCCGATGGAGCACATGCTGTGGGAGGTGGTCATCACCGGCCGCCAGATCGACGTGGAAGCCAGTGCCCGCGACCTCGTTGCGCTGCTGTGGCCGGCCCTGCAGGCGCCCGACCAGGAGCTGCAGCGGCTGCGCCGGCTGCGGAGCCAGCTGGCAGATGCCCTGTCGCAAAGCTAGCGCGTCCAGGACTGCACGAGCACCGTCTCGCAGACCTTGAACAACAGCCAGGCCGCCATGGCCGCCAGCGTCGAGCCGATCAGCTCCACCAGTTGCCGCAGGCCGCCGTCCTGCAGGCCTTGCCAACCGTAGGACGACAGCAGGGCGGCATTCGCGCTCACCAGCCGCACCAGGTCCAGCGTCAGCAACCCGAAAGCGACGAAGCTCAGCACCATGACGCCGAAGCAGGCGATGCGATGGCGGCGCAGCCAGCCGATGAAGCCCGAAATGGTGAGCATGGCGCGCACTCCTACTGTGTTGGGCATTCTCAGTCATGGGCCTGTCAACGCTATGGCGGCGGGCCTTCCCGAAGGGTTGTGGCCAGAAAGACCGCATGCTGTGTTGCAAATCCTCGCTGGGCAGGAGCCCAGCTTGCGGTTTGCTGTCGTGCCTGCGGCCTTTCTGGCCACAACGCGGCCCGTTGCCATAGCGTTAACAGGCCCTAGGATCCAGGCTTCCTGCGAGGGAGGGAGGCGCCGATGAGTGCATCGAGAATCTGGCTCGCCATGAGCTTGCTGCTGGCCTGCGCCTGGGCGAAGGCGCAGGGCGACGCGGCCGACGCCGACTGGCGCTACCGCATTCAGCCCGGTGACACGCTGATCACGCTGACCGACGCCTGGCTGGCGCCGCCCAAGACCTGGCGCGATCTGCAAAAGCTCAACCGCGTGCCCGATCCTTTGCGGCTGATGCCCGGTTCCACCTTGCGCATGCCCGTGGCCTGGCTGAAGCGCGAGGCCGGCGTCGCCGAGGCCGTGTTTGCGCGTGGCCAGGTCACGCGTCAGCGTGGCAGCACGAGCGAAGCTCTGGCCGTGGGCGCAACACTGCAAAGCGGCGACCGCATCCGTACCGGCGCGCAGTCCAGCGCCAGCCTGCGCTTTGCCGACGGCTCGCGCCTGCTGATCCCGCCGGAAAGCGATGTGACGCTCGACCAACTGCTGGTGCTGGGCCGCGGCGCCATCCCGGCCGTGCGCATCGGCGTGCAGCAGGGTGGGGCTGACAGCCGCGTCGCGCCGAATGCCCAACGCGTGCCGCTGTACGAAGTGCGCACGCCGCATGTCAACCTGGGCGTGCGCGGCACCGAGTTCCGCGTGCAGACGGCGGCCGGTGCCAGTCGCATGCAGGTGCTGTCCGGTGCCGTGCATGCCGACGGCCTGGGCCTCGACGTGGCCACCGGCCAGGGCTTGCTGGCGGAAGGCGCGGCACGTTCAGTCGCGCCGCTGCTGCCAGCGCCCGACCTGAGCGGCCTGCTGCCCGTGACGGAGCGGCTGCCGCTGCATCTGGCCTGGGTCGGCGGGCCGGCGGGTGCCGCCACCTGGCGCGTGCAGCTCTACGTCAGCAGTGACTTCGACCGCCTGCTGCTGGATGACGTCGTGGCCGAGCCGGCCGTCACATGGCCCGAGGCGCGCGAGCTGGCCGACGGCGACTACACGCTGCGCGTGCGCGCCATCGACGCGCGCGGGCAGGAGGGCGCCGCTGCCGATGCAAGCATCCGCCTGCTGGCCCGGCCCGAGCCGCCCTTCATCCAGGCGCCTGCGCCCGGTGCCGTCAGCTACGCCGGTGGCACGGCCTTTGCCTGGACGCGCAACACGGTGGCGCCGAATGTGCGCCTGCAGATCGCGCGGGATGCCGGCTTCAAGGACCTGGTCCTGCAACCCGCACCCATCGATGGTGCGAATTACGACGCCCGATTAGCTGACGGCATCTATCACTGGCGCATCGCTTCCGTCGAAGCGAACGGCCGTGCCGGGCCGTTCGGCGACCCGCAGACGTTCGAGATCAGACCTCCGCCGCCCGTCCCGCCGCCGGCCGAACCCGAAGTTACTGGCGACCAGCTCAAACTGCGCTGGCGGGCCGACCCGGGTGTCACGCGCTACCAACTGGAATGGTCCAGGACCGAGGCCTTCGACCGTGTGGAGGGCGCCGACGTGCAGCGCTTCGCCACCGACAAGCCCGAGCTCGCGATGCCCAAGCCGTCAGCGGGCAAGTACTTCCTGCGCGCCCGCGGCTTCAATGCCGCCGACGCCCCCAGCCCCTGGGGCCAGACGCAGATGATCGAGGTGCCCTACCCGCGCTGGCTGTGGCTGCTGCCCTTGCTGCTGATCCCCGTCCTTTGAAACGCTGGCCCTGGCTCGCCCTGCCCGCAGCGTTGCTGCTCTGGGCGCTGCTGAGCCTGACTGGCGCCCAGCCGCGCATCGACCGCGCCATCGGCGACCTGCTGCTGCGCGCCGCCGCGCCGGCGGGGGCGCCACCCACCAGCGTCATCGTCGACATCGACGACGCCTCGCTGCGCGCATTGCGCCAGCCCCTGGGCGAGTGGCCGTATTCGCGCGAGGTCTATGCGCTGATGCTGGACTATCTTGGGCAGGCTGGTGCACGCCTCGTCGTCGTCGACATCGTCTTTGCCGGCCCGCGTGAGGGCGACGCACGGCTGGCGCAAACCTTGGCCGCCGGCCCGCCGACGGTGCTGGCGGCCGCCGGCCTGGCGACGCGCCAGCGCGCCGGCGTCGAGTTGGCGCCGGCCAGCGCGGCCGAGCAACGCGCGCTGACCCGCCTGGGCGCCGCCCACGCGCCGGGCCTGGATTGGGACGCGCTGACGGCGCCGGCCGATGCACTGCTGGATGCGCTCGCCGAGCCTGCCAGCGTGGGAGTCATTTCGGTGGCGCTGGATGACGACGGTCTGCTGCGCCGCCTGCCGTTGTTGCATCGCGTGCAGGGGCGCAGCCTGCCCAGCCTGGCCTTCGCCGCGCGGCTGCGTGCCGACGGGGCTCCTGGCTGGCGGCGCGAGGGCGACGAGCTTGTCGCGGGTGCGCGCCGCTGGCCCGTGGACGAGGCCGGCCAACTGCGCCTGCGTCTGCCTCTGGGTGGCGGCGAGCCACCGCGCGTGTCCTGGCAGCGCCTGATGCGCGCGGCCCTGGGCGAGAGCGAGGACGCCGAGCTGGCCCAGTTGCTCGCCGGCCGCAGCGTCTTCGTCGGCAGCAGTGCCTTCTTTGCCGACGAGGTCATGACGCCCGAAGGCCGTCTCTCCGGCACGGCGCTGAATGCCGCCGTCTTCGAGGCGCTGGGGCGGCAGCCGCTGCCTCTGTTGCGCGAACGCGGCGCGAGCGTGAGGGCCGTCAACGCGCTGCTGCTCGCCGTGGGCCTGCTGCCGCTGCTGCTGCGCCGCCAGGCGCTTGCCGCCGGACTGGTGATGCTGGCGTTGACGCTGGCTTCCTGGGCCGCAGTACGAGCTGGCCTGCTGCCGATACCCACGCCGGGCCTGTACCTGCTCGCGCTGGCCCTGCTGCTGACGGCGATTGAGCATCAGCGCGATGCGCGCGAGCGCGAACGTGAGCTGACCCGCGAGCGCGAGCTGGCCGATGCGCGCAGCCGCGCCAAGACCGACCTGCTGGCCCATGTCAGCCACGAGATGCGCACGCCGATGAACGCCGTGCTGGGTTTCTCCGACATCCTCTCGCGCTCGCCGCTCAAACCGGACCAGGCTCATTACGTCGAGGTGCTGGGCCATGCGGGCCGGCAGGTGTTCGCCCTCATCAACGACCTGCTCGACAACGCCCGCATCGAGAGCGGCCGGCTGGAGCTGGCCTCGCATCCCTTCAATCTGGTCGACCTCGTCGAGTTGCAGCTGGAGCTGCTCCGCGAGCGCGCCCAGAGCCAGGGCCTGTGGCTGCGCATGTTCGCGCGCGCCGAAGCGAAGGGTTGGGTGCTGGGCGACTCGCAGCGTGTCGCGCAGATCCTCACCAACCTCGTCGGCAACGCCATCAAGTTCACCAAGACCGGTGGCGTGACCGTCGAGCTGACGCGCAGCACCCGCGGCCAGGTGCTGATCAGCGTGCAGGACACCGGCATCGGCATTGCACCCGACGGGCTGGAGCGCATCTTCCAGCCCTTCGCCCAGGCGGATGCGACCATCGCGCAGGAGTTTGGCGGCACCGGCCTGGGCCTGGCCATCACGCGCAGGTTGGCGCGGCTGATGGGCGGCGATGTCAGCGTGCACAGCCGTTTGGGCGAAGGCAGCTGCTTCGAGGTGCGGTTGGATCTGCCCGATTCGCATCCGCCGCAGGCAGACGCGGCAGAGCCGCGCGCTGAACGCATGGCGCCGAGCCGTCCGCTTGAGCTGCTGCTGGCCGAGGACAACGACGTCAACGTGCTCGTCATCGAAGGCATGCTTCAGCCCTTGGGCCACCGCATCAAGCGGGCGCGCGACGGCGAGCAGGCCCTGGCCGCTCTGCGTGAGGGCACGGGCGAGGGTGACTTCGACCTCGTGCTGATGGACATGCTGATGCCCGGGCTGGACGGGCTGTCGGCCACGCGCCAGTGGCGGGCCATCGAAGCTGCCGAGGGCAGGCCGCGCACGCCCATCGTCGCGCTGACGGCGAACGCCTTCGACACGGATGTGCAGCAGTCCCTGGCGGCGGGCTGCGACGCGCACCTGACCAAGCCCCTCAGCCTGGCGGCGCTGCTGCGGGCGCTGGCCCAGCACGCGCGAGTCTGAGCCTTGCGGCGCCGGCCGCGGACGTGAAGGAAGTCAGGCCCTAATTCGCAGTGCTGTGAATGCGCCACAGCCTGACTTCCCGCAGGGGAGGAGCCATGAACTGCGGCTCAACACTTCTTTGCATGAGGGCAACAAGCCGCGCCGCGGCGGGGGTCGGGGGCGACCCTTCACAAGGCCCCAACTGACAGGAGTGAGCTTCCATGCAACACCGCCACACCCGACTGGCGCTGGCCTTGCTGGCCGCCGGTATCGCCGGCTCGGCCGCTGCGCAGAACGCACCGGCCCAACAGCAGCAGCTCGAGCGCATCACCATCACCGGCTCGTCGATCAAGCGCGTGGAATCCGAGACGGCCCTGCCGGTGTCGGTGATGACGCGCGACCAGATCGAGAAGACCGGCGCCACCAACGTCGAGGACATCCTGCGCCGCATCGGTGCCAACACCGCCGTGCAGTCGGACACCACGCAGGGCGCCGGCTATTCCCAGAGTTTCGCCAACCTGCGCGGCCTGGGCCCCAACTCGACGCTGGTGCTGCTGAATGGCCGGCGCCTGGCCAACTTCGCCTTCGGCTCCATCGGCGGCAATTCGTCGGTGGACCTGAACAGCATCCCTTTCGCGGCCATCGACCGCATCGAGGTGCTGCGTGACGGCGCCTCGGCCGTGTATGGCACCGACGCCGTCGGCGGCGTCATCAACTTCATCACCCGCAAGGACTACGACAAGGGCGCCGTCACGCTGAAGTACGGCGCACCCGAGAAGAGCATCGGCGGCAAGGAGACGAGCGCCTCCATCGCCTTCGGCATGGGCGGCCTCAAGACCGATGGCTACAACCTGCTCGTGACCGGCAACGTCAAGAAGCAGACCAAGGTCAGCTCCCTCGACCAGAAGTGGTACCTGCGCGGCATCGACGAGATCCCCGGCTCCGATCCCCCCACCTCGGGCCGCTCCTTCCCGGGCCGCCTCGTCGACTTCAACATCACGCCGGGCGCCTATGCCAACGCGGGCACCAACTTCAGCCCCTGCGACCCCAACTTCAACACCATCCAGGACGTGGTGAATGCCGCAGGGCAGCCCGTTCTGACCCCAAACGGCACCCAGAAAAAGCGCTGCCGCTTCATCTACCCGGCCATGCAGGAGAACCTGCCCGACTCCAAGAAGGCCGACGCCTTCGGTCGGTTGACGCTGGACACGGGCGGCGATTCGCAGATCTTCTTCGAGGCCAGCTACGCACGCAACGACTCCATCGGCCGCACGGCCGCCGTGCCCATTGACTCGACGGCGGGTCATGTGAAGGCCGACGGCACCTACCCGTCCTTCGCCTTCCCCATCTCGAGCAAATACTTCCCGGCGGCACTGCTGACCAGCCTGGGCTACACGCCGGCGCAGTTCGACACGCTGGGTGGCGGTTTCACCGAGATCGCGATGCGTTCCGTGCCGGTCGGCCCGCGCACCAACAACGTGTTGAACGAGCAGACCCGCTTCGTGGCCGGTGCCGCCGGCATCTTCCAGGGCTGGGACTACGACGCCGGCCTGACGATGTCGCAGGCCAAGGGCTCGCTGGACTACTACAACTACCTGCACGAAGGCCGCTTCATCACCGAACTGGCCACCGGGGTCATCAATCCCTTCGGCCCGCAGGATGAAGCTGGACTGGCCGCGCTGAACCGCGCGCGCATGGAAGGCCCGATGCGCCGTTCCAAGAGCACGACCTATGCGCTGGACGCCAAGGCCAGCCGCGAGCTGATGGCGATGGCCGGTGGACCCATGATGCTGGCCGTCGGCACCGACCTGCGCAAGGAAAAGGCCGACGACCATGCCGTGAACGCCGACTATGAGCTGGGCCTGCACATCGGCGGCGAAGGCACGGTGCCCAAGACCGTGGCCTCGCGCACCATCTATGCCGTGTTCAGTGAGCTGTCCATGCCCTTCGCCAAGGGCTGGGAGGCAACGGTCAAGGCGCGTTACGACAAATACAGCGACTTCGGCGGCACGTTCAACCCGGGCGTGACGCTGCGCTTCCAGCCTAGCCGCGAAGTGCTGCTGCGCGGCAGCGCCGGCACGGGCTTCCGCGCGCCGACGCTGTGGGACGTGAACAGCCCGACGGCCTTCACCAACACTGCCAACTCCCTGGTCGACCCGAACTGCCCGGCCGGCCAGGCCGGCGACCCACGCTGCGAAACGCAGTTCAATGTGCGCTTGTCCAGCGACCCCAACCTCAAGCCCGAAAAGTCGCGCCAGTATTCGTTCGGCGCGGTGTTCGAGCCGATGCGTGACCTGTCCATCGCGCTGGACTACTGGCACATCCAGAAGAAGGACCAGATCGGCACCATCGGCGGCGACGCCATCATGTCCGACCCGGTCCTCTATCAGCGCTACATCTCCCGCATCCACCGCCTGGCCCCGCCGAACAACTTCATCAGCTATATCGAGACGCCGGTCGAGAATCTGGGCGACCTTAAGACCAACGGCCTCGACGTGGACGTGAAGGCCAGCTGGACGCTGGGCAGCATGGGCCGCCTGGGCGCCAGCTTCACCGGCAGCTACATCAACCAGTGGAAGCAGCAGAACGGCAAGGGCACGCCGTTCGTCTCCTACGAGGGCACGGCCGGCGACGGCGCCGGCGTGCAACCGGTGCCCAAGTGGCAGCACACGCTGGGCCTGGACTGGAACATGGGCAACTGGAACCTCACGCTGGAGAACGTCTTCATCAAGGGCTGGACGGAATCGGCCGGCCTGGTGGAGGCCAATGTCGGCCCGCTCGTCGAGCACAAGGTCAAGGACACCAGCCGCTGGAACATGGCCGTCGGCTGGAAGCCCACGTCGACGCTGGCTCTGCGCCTGGGCGCGCGCAACCTGCTGGACCAGGACCCGCCGTTCACCGCCGTGTCCAGCTATGGCTCGCACGTGACCGGTTATGCCGGCTCCTTCGTCGATCCGCGCGGCCGCTTCTGGTATCTCACGGCGAGCTATCAGTTCAAGTGAAATGGATCGCGCCCCACCGGCGCGGCGTGATCACAAGGGGCTCCTCGGAGCCCCTTTTTACTGGCTCAGCCCTTCGGCCCGCCGGGCGTAATGCCTGAGTGATGTACTGGGGCGCTGCTTCTGGCTAGAGTCGCCCGCGTCCCACCCCTTGAGGAATCCCATGATCAACATGACCGTCAACGGTCGCGCCGTCTCGCTGGACGCCGAGCCCGATATGCCCTTGCTGTGGGCTGTGCGGGAAGAGTTGCAGCTGACCGGCACGAAATTCGGCTGCGGGGCGGCCCAGTGCGGCGCCTGCACCATGCATGTGGGAGGCAGCCCGGTGCGGTCCTGCATGACACCGATTTCCTCGGTGCAAGGCCCGGTGACCACCATCGAGGGCATCGCCACCGACAAGGTTGGCCAAGCCGTGCAGGCGGCCTGGGTCGAACATGACGTGGCCCAGTGCGGCTACTGTCAGAGCGGCCAGGTCATGAGTGCGGTTGCGCTGCTCAAGGGCAACAAAAAGCCCAGTGACGCGCAAATCGACGAGGCCATGGCCGGCAATCTCTGCCGCTGCGGCACCTACACCCGCATCCGTGCGGCCATCCACGCGGCTGCGGCCCAACTCGCCTGAGGAGGCCGACATGCTGAATCCCCGTCGTATCGACCAGGCCGCCACCCGTGGCCCCGCGGGCCTGTCCCGCCGCAGCTTCGTCACCACCACCGTCGGCGGTGCCGTCGGCCTGGCCCTGCTGCCCGGCGTCGGCCTGGCGCAGGCGCCCAGGCCCGGCTCCAAGCCGACCGAACAGCCGCTGGCCTTCGTCACCATCGCCAAGGACGGCACGACCACCATCCTGTGCAACCGCATGGACATGGGCCAGGGCGTCGAGACCGGCCTGGCCATGATCTGCGCCGAGGAGCTGGAGGCCGACTGGAGCAAGGTCCGCACCGGTTTTGGCGACCAGAAGGCTGCCTACGTCGACCCGCTGTTCGGCATCCACCTGACCGGCGGCTCCAACTCGGTCAAGAACAGCTACCAGCAGTACCGCGAACTGGGCGCGCGCACCAAGGCCATGCTGGTGGCCGCCGCGGCCGAGAGCTGGGGGGTGCCGGCCGCATCGTTAAAAGCCGAGAACGGCGTCATTTCGGGTAGTGGCAAGAGCGCCGGCTATGGCGAGTTCTTCGACGCCGCCATGAAGGGCACGGTGCCAGAGGCCGTCACGCTGAAGGACCCCAAGAGCTTCAAGCTGATCGGCAAGCCCACCGGGCTGGTCGTCGGCAAGGCCAAGAGCACCGGCACCCAGGCCTACGGCATGGATGTGCAACTGCCTGGCATGGCGGTGGCCGTCATCCAGCGCCCGCCGGTCTTCAACGGCAAGGTCGCCAAGCTCGATTCGACCGAAGCGCTCAAGGTCAAGGGCGTCAAGGCCGTGCTGCCGGTGGCGCTGGACCGCGGCGGCCAGGGCGTGGCCGTGGTGGCCAGCGGCTATTGGGCGGCCAAGAAGGGGCGGGACGCGCTCAAGGTCGACTGGGACCTGGGTGGCGTGGCCAAGCCCGACACCGCGGCGCTGACCAAGCAGTACCTGGCCCTGGCCAAGACGCCCGGCACGCCGGCGCCCAAGCCGGAGTTCCAGGCCGATGCCAGCGCCTGGGCGAAGGCGCCCAGAAAGATCACGGCGGACTTCGTCTTCCCCTATCTGAACCACGCCCAGATGGAGCCGCTGGCCTGCACGGTGGACCTGAAGGCCGACCGCTGCGACTTCTATTACGCGGCCCAGATGCCCGGCATCGATGCGATGAACCTGGCCAAGACGGTGGGGCTCAAGCCCGAGCAGGTGCAAGTCAATGTGCAGATGGCGGGCGGCGGTTTCGGCCGGCGCGCCACGCCCGCCACCGAATGGCCGCGCGAGGCGGCAGCCGTGGCGGTGGCCCTGGCCCAGGCCGGCAAACCCATGCCGGTCAAGGTGATCTGGAGTCGCGAGGACGACGTCAAGGCCGGCTACTACCGGCCCATGACCGTGCACCGCGCCGAGATCGGCTTCGACGCCAGCGGCAAGGTCGCAGGCTGGCAGCACCGCATCGTCAGCCAGAGCATCCTGAAGGGCTCGCCGCTGGAGGGCTTTGGCTACCAGAAGGGTGTGGACGGCACGACGACCGAGGGCATGCGCGAGCCCTATGAGTTCCCGATGAACCTCAGCGTCCACCACCCCGACGTCAATGTGCCGGTGCTGTGGTGGCGCTCGGTCGGCTCCACGCACACGGCCTATGTGATGGAGACGCTGGTCGACGAGATCGCCTTCGCCACCAAGCAGGACCCGGTGGCCTATCGGCTCAAGCTGATGGAGGGCAATGCCAAGGCCGACCGCCATCGCGCGGCCCTGCAGGCGGCCGTCGACAAGAGCGGCTATGGCAAGCGCAAGCTCAAACCCGGCCAGGCCTGGGGCGTGGCGGTGCACGAGAGCTTCGAGTCGGTGGTCGCCTATGTCGTCGTGGCGAGCATGAAGGGCAAGGGCAAGGATCGCCAGCCGGTGCTGCAGGAAGTGCATGCCGGCGTGCACTGCAACCTCTGCATCAACCCCAAGGCGGTCGAGACGCAGGTGCAGGGCGCCGCCATCATGGCCTTGGCCACGACCATGCCGACGCACCGCGTCACCTTCAAGGACGGCGTCGTCGAGCAGAACAACTTCTACGACATGGCCATGCCGCGCATGCCGGACGCGCCCAAGGTCATGACCGTCAGCATCGTGCCCAGCAACGACCCGCCCAAGGGCATGGGCGAGCCCGGGTTGCCGCCGCTGGCACCGGCGCTGGCGAACGCAGTGGCCCGGCTGACCGGCAAGCGCCAGCGCGAGCTGCCGTTCAGCTTCGCGTGAGTCAGGTGCTGACCGGCGCTGGCGTGTAGCCGGCGTCGGTCAGCACGGCGACCAGCGCCTCGCGGGGCAGGGCGCTGTGCACCTCGGCCGTCCTGGCCTCGCGGTCGATTTCGACGCGGGCCTGGGCGTCGGCCGCCTTGAGCGCTTCGGTAATGGTGGCGACGCAATGGCCGCAGCTCATGTCGGGAAGGATGAATCGGTACATCGCTGGCATCATGCCCGCATCCTTCTTTGCGGTATCGCCATGCACATCATTGCCCTCAGCGGCGCGCTGCGCCGCGCCTCCTACAACACCGCCCTGCTGCGCGCTGCCAGCGCGATGGCGCCCGAGGGCGTCACGATCGAGCTGCGCACCCTGCACGGCATTCCCCTCTATGACGGCGACGTCGAGGCCCAGGGCATCCCCGAGGCGGTGACCAAACTGCGCGAGGAGATCCGTGCCGCGGATGCGCTGCTGATCGGCACGCCCGAGTACAACCACTCCATCCCCGGCGTGCTGAAGAACGGGTTGGACTGGCTGTCGCGGCCCAGCGGCGAAGGCACCAAGCTGTTTGGCGGCAAACCCACCGGCGTGATCGGCGCATCGCCGGGGGGCTTCGGCACCGTGCGTTCCCAGCGCGCCTTGCTCGCGGTGCTGCATGCCTTCGGCAGCGACTTCTGGATGGCCGGCGAGCTGCTGGTCTCCAAGGCCGGCTCGGTCTTTGACGCCGACGGCCATCTCGTCGATGACCGGGTGCGGGGCCAGTTGCAGGCCTTTGTCCACGGTTTTGTCGACTTCGTGCGCAAGAGAACGTCATGAGCGTCCACGTCGAGCGCATCGCCAGCCACATCGGCGACGTGGGCGGCATTCCGATCCAGCGCGCCCTGCCCAACAAGGGCCGGCGCATCATTGGCGCCTGGTGCTTTGCCGACCATGCCGGCCCTGCCACCTTGCCGCCCGAGCGGCGCATGAATGTCGGCCCGCATCCGCACACGGGGTTGTCGACCTTCAGCTGGATGATCGAAGGCGAGATCCTGCACCGCGACAGCCTGGGTTCCGAGCAAGTGCTGCGGCCCGGCCAGGTCAACCTGATGACGGCGGGCCACGGCATCTCGCACAGCGAGGAGTCGCTGTCCGACCGCATCCACCTGGCCCAGCTGTGGATCGCGCTGCCCGATGCCGAGCGCGAACGCGCCCCCAGCTTCCAGCATTTCGCTGAACTGCCGCGGTTCAGCCAAGGCGGTTTCGAGGCGACGCTGCTCGTCGGCGGGCTGGGCGGCCAACGCTCGCCGGTACCCAGCTTCACGCCGCTACTGGGCGTGGATCTCGTCGCCGACGGTCCGGCCGATGCGGTGCTGGCGCTGCAGCCGGGTTTCGAGCACGGGTTGATGCTGCTGGAAGGCGAGATCGAAGTGGCACCGGCCGGCCATGATGCGGTCGAGACGATAACGCCCGGGACGCTGCTGTACATCGGCCCTGGCTGCGATTCTGTCGAGCTGCGCTGCTCGGTCGCGTCACGCCTGCTGCTGCTTGGCGGCGGACCCTGGGCCCAGCCGCCGCTGCTGTGGTGGAACTTCGTCGGCCGCGAGCCGGCGGAGATGCAGGCTTGGGCGATGGATTGGGCGCGCGAGGACGGTGGGCGCTTTGGTGCGGTCGAGGGCTATGTCGGCCCACGCATCCCGGTGCCACCGGTGCCCGCGCTGCGCAAACCCTAGCCGGCCCTGGCGCTCTTCACCAGCGCCTCAATCCGCGGCGTCGCGTTCACGGCGATCAGCTCGATCTGCGGATTGGCCTTGGCGAACACGCGGAACAGCTCGTCGGTGAAGCCGTGTCCGACGTCGGTCACGCCGTCGAAGTCGATCTCGGCGCGCTTGAAGGCCGACAGCCGCGAGCCGACGCGGCGGGCCTGGGCGCGCGAGTCCAGGGCGAGCCCCTCGCCGGCGAGCAGGCGCAGCTGCACGCGCGTCTGGTCGAACTCGATGCCGTCGCCTGCCAGGCTCCAGGTCTCCATGACGCCGTCGAGCGTGCGCGTCGTGTTCAGCGCGATGGCCATGTAGATGCTGCTGCCCTGGCGGGGCAGGGCGCGGCCCTTCTTCCAGCCGGCGCTTTCCCAGGCGCGGCGCTGGTAGGCGGTGTTGTTGGCGTGGATGTCGAAAACATCGGCCAGCTGCGAGCTGAAGAACAGACCGCGGCCGGTGTGGGCATCGGGGGCGCTGGTGAGCCGCCCCTTGCTGAGCTCCAGCATCGCGTGCTGCGGGTCTTCGAGCTGGAAGGCGCTGCAGATCTTGTCGAATACGCCGATGCCGTCGTCGCTGACCAGCAGCTGCACGTGGGTAGGCGTCTGGCGCAGCGACACGGTGACGCTGCTGCCGCCGGAATGGTCGGCCGCGTTGTTCACGAGTTCGGTGAAGCCATGCTGAACCATGCGCTCGACATGCCTGGGCAGCGCGAAGTGCGGTGCGAAGTCGCGCTGCCAGGGCAGGTCCTCCTGCAGGCCGTAGAGCGTGTAGCTGCGCGCGACCTGGCGCAGGCTGCCCGGCGTGTAGACCGGGCGGCGGCCGCTGCCACCGCGGGCCAGCCAGCCGGCGTCCACCAGGCGCTTGAGCGCCGACATCGCTGCGCGGTGGCTGGCGCCGGTGCGCTCCTCGATGTGGGTGGCCAGGTCGTGGGAATGCTCGCTGGCAGCGGCCGTGATCCAGTTGGTGAGGTGGTCGAACACCAGTCTTGTCATGGCGAGCATTGTGCTGACTACTTCAATCACGGGGGGTGGGGTGGGCCCTGACTCCATAGAATCCCCAACCAGTTACGAAGCGGTTACGGCCTAGGGTGCGTACCGCAGTCGGCCCAGATTTCTCAACTCCACCGGGGACAACCCATGCCTCTCGTTTCCATGCGCCAGTTGCTGGACCACGCCGCCGAAAACGGCTACGGCATCCCAGCCTTCAACGTCAACAACCTCGAACAGGTGCAGGCCATCATGGCCGCGGCCGACGAGGTCGGTGCCCCGGTCATCCTGCAGGCCAGCGCAGGCGCCCGCAAATACGCCGGCGAGCCCTTCATCAAGCACCTGATCCAGGCTGCCTGCGAGGCCTACCCGCACATCCCCCTGGTCATGCACCAAGACCATGGCACCAGCCCCAAGATCTGCGCCGGCGCCATCGACCTGGGATTCGGCTCCGTGATGATGGACGGCTCGCTGATGGAAGACGGCAAGACGCCGGCCTCTTTCGAATACAACATGGAAGTGACCCGCAAGGTCGTCGAGATGGCGCACAAGGTCGGCGTCACCGTCGAGGGCGAACTGGGTTGCCTGGGCAACCTGGAAACCGGTGATGCCGGCGAGGAAGACGGCATCGGCGCCGAGGGCAAGCTGGACCACAGCCAGATGTTGACCGACCCCGAGGAGGCCGCCACCTTCGTCAAGGGCACCCAACTGGACGCGCTGGCGATTGCCATCGGCACCAGCCACGGCGCCTACAAGTTCAGCCGCAAGCCCACCGGCGACATCCTGGCCATCGGCCGCGTGAAGGAGATCCACGCGCGCATCCCCAACACCCACCTCGTCATGCACGGCTCGTCCAGCGTGCCGCAGGAGCTGCTGGCCATCATCAACCAGTACGGCGGCAAGATGAAGGAGACCTTCGGCGTGCCGGTCGAGGAGATCCAGGAAGCCATCAAGCATGGCGTGCGCAAGATCAACATCGACACCGACATCCGCCTGGCGATGACGGGCGCGGTGCGCAAGTTCCTGGCCGAGAACCCCGACAAGTTCGACGCCCGGGAATGGCTCAAGCCCGCCCGGGAAGCCGCCAAGGTCATCGCCAAGGAGCGCTACATGCAGTTCGGCTGCGAAGGCCAGGCCGGCAAGATCAAGGGCCGCACGCTGGCCGACATCGCCGGTGCATACGCCCGCGGTGAGCTGGCACAGAAGGTGCAATAAGCGTTCGGTGACGCGTCACTGCTTCACTTACGGCTCACTGATGTGGGCCGACATCATGGCCCGCGTCTGCGGGCGTGAATTCGCCAGCGAGCCGGCCTCGCTGGCGGACCATCGCCGCCACCCGGTGCGCGGCCAGGACTACCCTGGCCTGCAGGCCGCGGCCGACGGCCTGGTGCCGGGGCGGCTGTATCGCGATGTCGACGCTGGAGCCTGGGAGCGGCTGGATGCCTTCGAAGGTGTCGAGTACGAGCGCGCCGATGTCGTCGTGGCGCTGGCCGATGGCAGCGCGCTACCGGCCCAGGTCTATCGCTTCCGTCCAGAGTTCGCCGAGAGGCTGCTGCCCGGCGACTGGGATGCCGACGCTTTCGCCCGCGAGGGCCGGGAGCGCTTCATCGCCCGCTATGTGGGCTTCGAGCTGATCACGCCACGCTGAAGCTCCGGGAATAAGACACGTTTTCGCCTGATGACCCCCTGTTCGCGGGGTCACAATCATCGGCATAACCCCTTGGTAGTTGGGTTGGGAGCGTTGGATGGACGAGCTGACCGGGATCGTCGCGCGAGCGGGTTTCCTGCCCCACGGCTATTGCTTCCAGTGGTCGCCCGGCCTGCTCTGGACCATGGTCGGCGCCGATCTCTCCATCGCGCTGGCCTATTTCTCCATCCCGCTGGCCATCGCCAGCTACGCCCGTCAACGTCCGCAGGTCAATCTCGGCAGCATCGCGACGCTGTTCGCCATCTTCATCTTCGCCTGCGGCGTGACCCATGTGCTGGACGTCTGGACGATCTGGCGCCCCGACTACGGACTGCAGACCGCCGGCAAGGTCTTCACCGCCTGCGCATCCGTGCTGACGGCGGCCGTGGCTTGGCGCCTGATGCCCACGCTGCTGGCCCTGCCGTCACTGGGCGAGATGCGCACCGCCAACGAGGCGCTTCGCAGCGAGATGGACCGCCGCCACAGCGCCGAGGATCATCAGCTGGAGGCCGAGCAGAGCCTGGCCGCCACGCTGTCGGCCATTGATGCCGGCTTCATCACGACCGACGGCGACGGCCGGGTCACGCGCATCAATGCCGTGGCCGAGCGCATCACCGGCTGGCCGGCGCGCGAGGCCCTGGGCCTGCCGGTCTGGGAAGTCTTCCAGCGCGAAGGCATGCCGGCCGACCTGAAGGCGCGCAACCCCATCGACGTCGTGCGCCAGCACGACCGCGAAGGCGCTTTCCGTCGCCAGGCCGTCTGCGTCGCACGGGACGGCAGCCAGCGGCCCGTCGAGGTCCACGCCGACCTGACCCACCATGCCGATGGGCGGGTGCGGGGCGTAGCCATCGTCTTTCGCGACGTCGGTCGCCTGACCGAAGCAGAGGCCGAGGTGCGCCGCCTGGCGGCCGTCGTCGAGTCCTCGGCCGATGCCATCATTGTCAAGACGCTGGATGGTCGCATCACCAACTGGAATGCGGCCGCCGAGCAAATGTTCGGCTACACCGCCGCGGAGGTCGTCGGGCAGCCGGTGCAGATGCTGATCCCGCCCGAGCGCGAAGCGGAGGAGATGCGCATCCTGGCCAGCCTCGCCCAGGGCCAGCAGGTGCCGCCTTTGCGCACCGTGCGCATCGCCAAGGACGGTCGACGCCTGGAGATCTCCGCCCAGATCTCGCCGTTGCGTGACGCGGCCGGCCACATCGTTGGCGGCGTCAACTCGGCCCGCGACCTGACCCACCAGCGCCAGATCGAGACCGCACTGCGCCAGAGCGAGGCACGGCTGCGCTTCGCCCTGGAGTCCGCAGCCATTGGCGACTGGGAGCTGGAACTGGACAGCGGCCTGATTCACTGCTCGCGCCGCTATGACCAATGTTTCGGCCGGGCCGACGCCGCCGGACCCTGGGAACGCGAGCGCATGCTGGCCGCCGTCCATCCCGACGACCGGGCCATGGTGGAAGCCGGTCTGGCGGCGCTGCCTGAGGGCCACCGGCCCTGGCATGCCGAGTTCCGCGTCGTCTGGCCCGACGACAGCGTGCACTGGCTGCGCCTGGACGCTCGCGTCACCCATGACGACGCCGGTTCGCCGCGCCTGGTTGGCATCGTGGCCGACGTGACGGCCATGCGCACCGCCGAGCAGGCCCGCCAGCAATCCATCTGGCTGGCGGCCGAGAACCGCCGCGTGCAGGAAAGCAGCCGGCTGAAGAGCCTTTTCCTCGCGAATATGTCGCATGAACTGCGCACGCCGCTGAATGCCGTCATTGGCTTCTCCGACCTGCTGACCATGGGGGCCCATCCACCGGACTCGCCGCGCCAGCGCGAATGGCTGCAGCACATTGCCAGCAGCGGCCGGCATTTGCTGGCCATGATCAATGACGTGCTCGATCTGTCCAAGATCGAGGCCGGCAAGATGGACTTCCATCCCGAACCGGTCGAGCTGCCGGCCTTGGTCGATGACGTGATGGCCACCGTCGCGGTGCTCGCCGAGCAGCGCGGCCTGAGCCTCAAGTCCTCCATCGAGCCGGGGCTGCGAGACCTGGTGCTGGACCCTGCCCGGCTCAAGCAGGTGCTGCTGAACTATCTGTCCAACGCCATCAAGTTCACGCTCGCCGGCGGCCACGTCGAACTGCGCGTGGTGGGCGAGGGCCCGCGTCTGTGGCGGTTGGAGGTCGAGGACAGCGGCATCGGCATTCCGGCCGACCGCCTCGGCCATCTGTTCGTCGAATTCCAGCAGCTCGACGATGGCCTGACCAAGCGCCACCAGGGCACGGGCCTGGGGCTGGCGTTGACGCGCCGGTTGGTGGAGGCCCAGGGCGGCCGTGTCGGCGTCTACAGCGAGCCCGGGCGCGGCAGCCGCTTTTACGCCGTGCTGCCGCGCCAGCCGCTGGATGCCGGCGAGCCGGCCGGGCGTCC
Source organism: Pelomonas sp. Root1217 (assembly GCF_001425705.1). Classification (GTDB taxonomy): domain Bacteria; phylum Pseudomonadota; class Gammaproteobacteria; order Burkholderiales; family Burkholderiaceae_C; genus Pelomonas. The sequence goes on from NZ_LMDC01000012.1 coordinate 1,008,331, forward strand.
GGTCCACCAGCAGCTCATCGCGCTGCGCGACCACCCGCTGCGCGACGGCCTGGCCCGTGAGCTGTCGCGGGCCGGCGTGAGTGCCGACACAGCGTCCACGGCCGGCGAGGTGCTGCGCCTGACCCGGGCGCGCCGCTACACCGAACTGGCCATCGACCTTGGCCTGCCCGATGCGCCCGGCCTGTCGTTGCTGGCGGCACTGCGCAGCGGTGGGCCGTCGATGCACGCGGCCGTCAAGGCCCTGGCGTTGACGCCGCCGGCGGGGGCGGGCGTGGCCTTCCCGGTGTCCGACGTGCTGGCCAAGCCGCTGCGCCGCGCGGCCCTGGCGCGCGCCCTCGTGCCGCTGCGGGACCGCTTGGGCTCGGGCCGGCCGGTGCTGGTCGTCGACGACGAGGCGGCGTCGCGCGAGCTGATGTGCGCGGCGCTGCAGGCCGCAGGCATCGAGGCGACGGCCGTTGCCAGCGGCGCCGAGGCGCTGCGGCGCTTACCCGCCCTGGAGCCCGCGGCCCTCGTGCTCGACTTGATGATGCCCGGCATCGACGGATTCCAGGTGCTGCATGAACTGCGCGGCGATCCGCGCTGGGCCGAGCTGCCCGTCATCGTCTGGACGGCGCTGACCCTCAGCGTGCAGGACATCGAGAGCCTGACGCGCTCGGCCGCGGCCATCGCCAGCGCCGGCGAAGCCGACGCACTGGCCGAGGTGCGTGACGCGCTGCTGCGTGCCGCCCGCCAGGACCGGCGCGGCCGACTCACGAAAGGTTGACATGGCCGGCGAACGCATCCTGATCGTCGACGACAACGAACTCAACATCGACCTCGCGCAATACGTGCTGGAGGCCGACGGCTTCATCGTCGATCGCGCTCTGCACGTCGACGAGGCCTGGGCACGGCTGCGCGCCTACCGGCCCGCCCTGGCGCTGGTCGACATCCAGTTGCCCGGCACCGACGGCCTGAGCCTGGTGCGCGCCATCAAGGCCACGCCCGACCTCGCCGACCTGCCCGTCATAGCCTTCACGGCCTTTGCCATGCCGGGCGACGAGGTGCGCTTTCGCGCCGCGGGGTGCGACGGCTATCTGACCAAGCCGATCGACGTGCACAGCTTTGCTGCAACCGTACGTGGCTATCTGGCCGGAGGGGGCACCTAAAATCGCCGCCATGCCCCAAGCCCTCTACGAATCCAACCTGACTTCCCTGCCGCTGCTTGGCCGCGGCAAGGTGCGCGAGAACTATGCCGTCGGCGATGACCGCATCCTGATGGTCGCCAGCGACCGCCTCTCGGCCTTCGACGTCATCATGGGCGAGCCGATTCCCGGCAAGGGCGCGCTGCTGACGAAGATGGCGCTGTTCTGGTTCGACAAGCTGCAGGGCATCGTGCCCAACCACCTGACTGGCGAAGACCCGCTGTCCGTCGTGGCGGCCAAGGAGCGCGAGCAGCTCAAGGACCGCACCATGCTGGTCAAGCGGCTCAAGCCGCTGCCCATCGAGGCCGTCGTGCGCGGCTACCTGGCCGGCAGCGGCTGGGCGGAGTACCAGGCCAGCGGCAGCGTCTGCGGCGTCAAGCTGCCGGCGGGCCTGCGCAATGCCGACAAGCTGCCCGCGCCCATCTTCACACCGGCCACCAAGGCCGAGATGGGCGACCACGACGAGAACATCAGCTTCGAGCAGGCGGTCGGCCTCATCGGCGCCGACCTCGCCAGCCGCGTGCGCGACATCTCCATCCAGCTCTACCAGCGCGCCGCTGATTTCGCGCTGACCAAGGGCATCATCATTGCCGACACCAAGTTCGAGTTCGGCCTGGATGCCGATGGCACGCTGACGCTGATGGACGAGGTGCTGACACCCGACTCCTCGCGCTACTGGCCGGTGGAGAGCTACGCACCGGGCAGCAACCCGCCCAGCTACGACAAGCAGTTCGTGCGCGACTGGCTGGAGGCCGTGCGCATCGACGGCCAGCCCTGGGGCAAGAAGGCGCCCGCGCCGGCCTTGCCGGCGGAGGTGATCGCCAACACGGTGCAGAAGTACGAAGAAGCGCTGCAACGGCTCACGGCATGAGCGTTGCAGCCGGTCCGGTCAAGCTTCGCAGCCGGCTGGCACAGCGGCTTGACGGCGAGATTGCCGCCGTCGCCTCCATGCCCGCGCGGGCCGCCGTGCTTCAGGTCCAGCGTGCCATCCTGTGGCTTCGCCATGGCCGCGAGGTCGAGGCCCGCGAGGAGCTGAACCGGCTGCAGGTGCGTGCCCTTGTGCATCCGCGCATCGAGCTGGCCGCATGGCTGCATCTGGCCGAAGGGCTGACGGCTTATTTCAGCGCCTTTGGCGGCGGTGCCCGTGAACGCGTGCGGCGCGCCCATGTCATGGCCAAGGCGGCCAACCTGGCGGCGCTGCCGGCCCTGTGCGACGCCTGGCTGGCGCAGATGGCCTTTGTCGACCGCGACATCGACCGTCTCGTCGCCCATGCCGCGGCCGTGCTGGCCGCGCCCGCGGACAACCCCGCAGTCTGTCGTGTCGCATCGGCGCTGGGCATGGCCTGGGACCTGGCTGGAGACCAGGCCGCCGCGTCGTCCTGGTATGCCTGGGGCCGCCGCGCCGCCAGTGCCGACGGTGACGACGCCGGCCTGGCTGCCTTGCTCTACAACCAGATGCAGATGCGCGCCCTGCGCATCCGCCACGCCGCCCTGGCCGGCGAGCCCGGCGAGGCGCCGGCCGTGCTGCTGGGGGTGGACTCCATCGGCCATTTCGACGATGCCGTGGGCGGTTCGGCCCGTGCTGATCTGACTCCGCTGCTGCGCGCCCAACTACTGACCGTGCAGGGCGACTACGCCACTGCCGCGGCCTTGCTGGAGGCCAGCCTGCCCGAGGCGGCGGCGGCGGGCCTGGCCCGTACCGGCGGCAGCCTGCTGGCCGACCTGGCCTGGTGCTGGGCCAATACCGGCGAGGTCCAGCGTGCCAGGGCGCTGGCCGACCAGGCCGCCGTCGAGGTGCTGGCCGAGGATGCGGCCCATTGCGACCTTGACGAATGCGCGGCCCTGCACGCCCGCCTGGCCCAGGTCTACGCCCGCTTGCATGAGGATGGGCTGGCAGCACGCCACGGCGACGCCGCTCAGGCCGCCTGGGCCCAGGACGCCGCCCAGCGCCGCCTCTGGGCCGAGCGCCTAAGCAGCGCCGGGCTGGGCACTCCGCCACGCTGACCGGCTTTTTCCGGAGAGTCGGCACGGCCTGGCTGCGTTACCCTCGCCGGCCTATGAGCAACGCACGGCCGCCCGAAGGGGCTCATTCCCGCTCGGCGGGAGTGAGCCCGGACTTGAGATGCCCTGAGGGCATCTCGAGCCTGGAGAACGCCTGGCCGCTCCGCCGGCCAGGCAAGCGCGCAGCGCGAAGGGTGCATCAGTGACCGCCGACGCCCGCGACGACGAAGCCATCAATGCCTTGCCCGCCGGCACCCGGTTCGGCGAGCTGGAGATCATCGGCACCCTGGGTGTGGGCGGCTTCGGCATCGTCTACCTCGCGCGCGACCATTCGCTCGAGCGCGAGATCGCGATCAAGGAGTACATGCCCAGCCAGTTCGCACTGCGCGACGGGCAATCCCAGGTGTCGGTGCGTTCGGTCTCCATGAAGGAGACCTTCGAGCTCGGTCGGCGCAGCTTCGTCAACGAGGCCAAGCTGCTGGCGCGCTTTGACCACCCGTCGCTGCTCAAGGTCTACCGTTTCTGGGAGGCCAACGGCACCGCCTACATGGCCATGCCGCGGCTTGTCGGCCAGAACCTTCGCGAGGCGCGCAAGGCCCGGCCGACGCCGCCACCCGAGGCCTGGGTCAGGCGCATCTTCGACGCCGTGCTGGGTGGGCTCGAAACCCTGCACGCCCAGAACGTCTGGCACCGGGACGTCGCGCCCGACAACATCTTCCTGCCCTCCGACGGCAGCCCGCCCATCCTGCTGGACTTCGGCGCCGCCCGCCAGGCGATCAGCGACCGCACCCAGGTCTTCACCGCCATCCTCAAGCCCAGCTTCGCGCCCATCGAGCAATACGCCGAAGCGACGACGCTGCGCCAGGGGGCCTGGACCGACTTCTATGCGCTGGCCGCGGCCATGCATGAGCTGCTGACCGGCCGCCCGCCGCCACCAGCGACGGCCCGCGCCATGGGCGACGAACTCTTGCCGCTGGAGGTGCCCGGCTACTCGCCGGCCTTCCTCGCCGGCATGGACTGGGCGCTGCGTGTGGCGCCGCATCAGCGCCCCCAGACCGTCGCCGCCTGGCGCGAGGTGCTGGAAGGGCGTTCGGCCGTGCCACGGCCCCAGCCCGCTCAGCCGCGGGTGCCGGCAGCGCCCACGCCACCGGCACCCGCCGAGCCGTTGGATCTCGAATTCGCCGACACCGTGCAAGGCCCGCCGCTGGACGAGGACGACGGGCAGACCGTTGTCGTGCCGCTGCGCAAGTCTGCACCGCCGCCGCCTCCGCCCCCACCCGCGCCGCCGCCGCGTGCCGCGAAAGCATCACTGCCGGCGGCAGCTGCCCGGTCGCCGTCCTGGCAGATGCCCGCCATGATCGGAGGCGGTGTTGGCGCCATGCTGCTGCTTGGCCTTTTTGTCATGCAGTTGCGCGGCAACCAGGCCAAGCCCGAGGTAACACCGCCCGAACCTGCCGCATCCGTGGCCGCGCTGGCACCAGCGCCCGTGCAACAGGTCCAACCCGAACCCCAGGCTCCGGTGGCCAGCGCGCCGGCTTCACAGGCTGCGCCCGCGCCCGCACTCACGCCGGTGCCCGTGCCCGTCAAGCCTGCGCCCACATCGGCCGCGACCAGCGTGAACACCCGCCCGGTGTCGCCGCCCGCCTCGGCGCCCTTGCGCCGCGACACGGCGTCCAAGCCCATCGTGACCGAGAAGGCCGGCGAATTCCGCCCGGTGCCGCGCAGCCCCGTCTTCGCGGCACCCGAGCCGGCGGCCCCGAACCCGGCTGCCGCTTCGAGCAAGCCGGCACCCGCATCAGCGTCGGCCGCGCCCGCGCCGCCTACCGAGCCGCGCACCGCCAACGAGGCCTGTGGCGGCCGGGTGCTGTTCGCGCGCGCCTGGTGCATCGACCGGCAGTGCGAAAAGCCGATCTATCACAACGACCCGGAGTGCGTGAGGTTGCGCGACATCCGCAGCAGCCGCGGCAACAGCGGCACGCCCTGAGGCATCCCGCCAGGCCGATGTGATCAGAACAGCGCCATTGACAGCTTGCGCCGGTACTGGTCGATGAGCGGGTCGCTGGGCACGACGGCAGCCTTGCCGGACAGCTCCAGCGTGCCACTTTTGGCCTCAGCGGCATGCTTGGGAGCCGGCTTGGTCAGCAGCTCGAGGATGGCCACATAGGTCTTGCGCGCCGCCTCGCCGTTCCAGGCCTTGTCGCGCATGATGATTTCCAGCAATTCGTCCATGGCTTCGGTGAAGCGCTGGCCGGCCAGATGGAGCTGGGCCAAGGTGAAGCGGGCCTCAAAGTCGCGCTTGTTGGTAGCTATTGATTCCTGCAGTGCCGAAGGGTCGGCACCAGCGGCGGCCTCGAAGGCGCTGAGCCAGGTGGCCAGGGCGGCCAGGCGGGGCGAGGGCACCAGGGTGTCGGCGGCCTTGGCTGCCACCGGTGCAAAGGCGGCGCGCGCGTCGTTGAGCAGGCCGAGTTCCAGCAGCGCCTTCACGTAGTCGAAGCGGGCGGCGTCGTTGGCCGGGTCGGTCTGCACGGCGTGGGCCAGCTTGGTCAGCGCGGCCTCCAGGTCGCCGTCGGCCATCAGGTCCTGGGCATCGGCCAGGTCGGCCTCGGCTTCGAGTTCTTCGCCGGCCGGCACATGCTTGTCCAGGAACTCGCGGATCTGCGTTTCGGGCAGGGCGCCGACAAAGCCGTCCACCGGCTGGCCGCCAGAGAACATCACGCAGAAGGGGATGGAGCGCACGCCGAACATCTGGCTGAGCTGGGTGGCGATCTCGGGCACCTCGTCGCTGTTCAGCTTGGCCAGCGTGAAACGGCCAGCGTAGGCGGTTTCCAGCTTCTCCAGGACGGGACCCAGGGTCTTGCAGGGGCCGCACCAAGGCGCCCAGATGTCCAGCAGCACGGGCTGGTTCTGGGATGCGACGATGAGTTCGGCTTCGAAGTTCTGGAGGTTGATGTCGATCATGGCGGAAAGGAGATGGAGCCTCGGCTTCTACAATTCAAGGCTTTCCTGAGCCCCGGAGCGCGACTTGCCTACCCCAGCCCCCCAGAACCCGGATGCCGTCATTGGCATCGTCATGGGCTCCAGCAGCGACTGGGAGACGATGAAGCAAGCGGCCGAGATTCTGACCGAGTTCGGCGTCGGCTTCGAGGCGAGGGTCGTGTCGGCCCATCGCATGCCCGACGAGATGTTCGCTTACGCCGAGGCCGCTTCCGGCCGCGGGCTCAAGGCCATCATCGCCGGTGCTGGCGGTGCGGCCCATCTGCCGGGCATGCTGGCCGCCAAGACGACGGTGCCGGTGCTGGGTGTGCCGGTTGCCAGCCGTCATCTGCAGGGCGTCGACTCCCTGCACTCCATCGTGCAGATGCCCAAGGGCATCCCGGTCGCGACCTTTGCCATCGGCAATGCCGGTGCGGCCAATGCGGCGCTGTTCGCGGTGGCGATGCTGGCCACGGGCAATGCGGCGCTGCTGGACAAGCTGAACGCCTTCCGTGCCAGGCAGACGGCCGTGGCCCAGGCCATGAGTGAGGAATTGCGCTGATGCCGGCTTTGCTTCCCGGTGCTGCGACGCTGGGCGAGTCGCGGCAAGCGACGCTGGGCGTCTTGGGCGGCGGCCAGCTCGGCCGCATGTTCGTGCATGCCGCCCAGGCCCTGGGCTACCGCTGCATCGTGCTCGACCCTGACGCCGTCAGCCCCGCCGGCGCCGTGGCCGAGAAGCACATCAAGGCCGACTACCTGGACTCCTTCGGCCTGGCCCAGCTGGCGCGCGACTGCGACGCGATCACGACCGAGTTCGAGAACGTGCCAGCCCTCGCGTTGGAGACGCTGGCCGGCATGCGCATCGTGGCGCCCGCCGCGGCGGCCGTCGCGGTCTGCCAGGACCGCGCCATCGAAAAGGCGCATTTCGAGTCCGCCGGCGTGCCCTGCGCGCCGCATGCCGTCATCACCAACGAGATCGAACTCGCGGCCGTCGACCCGGCGCTGCTGCCAGGCATCCTGAAGACCAGCCGCATGGGCTATGACGGCAAGGGCCAGGTTCGCGTGGCCACCGCCGCCGAGCTGGCCCAGGCCTGGGAAGGGCTCAAGCGCGTCCCTTGCGTGCTGGAGCAGTTGCTGCCGCTCAAGGCCGAGCTGAGCGTGCTGGTGGCGCGCGGCGCGGATGGGCAGATCGTCAATTTCCCCGTGCAGCAGAACCTGCACCGCGGCGGCATTCTGGCCGTCACCGAGGTGCCGGCGCCCGACGTGCCGGTCGAGGTGGACAGACTGGCCGTCGCCGCCGCGCGCCAGGTCGCCCAGGCGCTGAACTACGTCGGCGTGCTGTGCATCGAATTCTTCTGGCTGGATGACGGCCGACTGGTCGTCAACGAGATGGCGCCGCGGCCGCACAACTCCGGTCACTGGACGATGAATGGCGCCGATGTGTCGCAGTTCGAGTTGCAGGTGAGGGCGCTGGCCGGCCTGCCATTGCCTGAGCCGCGCCAGCATTCGGCCAGCGTCATGCTGAACCTGCTCGGCGACTTGTGGTTCAACGAGGATGGCGGTCCCACGCCTCCCGCCTGGGACCGTGTGCTGGCACTGCCGGGCACGCATCTGCACCTCTACGGCAAGGCCGACGCCCGCCACGGGCGCAAGATGGGCCATCTGAACATCACGGCCGAAACGCCCGAAACCGCGCACGCGGTGGCGGTGCAGGCTGCGAGCATCCTGGGCCTGCCCACCGACTTCTGATGTTGCTTCTGCCCGGCAACGACCCCGAAGCCGTCCAGGCCGCCGCGCGCCGCCTGGCCGACGGGGAACTGCTGGGCCTGCCGACCGAGACGGTCTATGGCCTGGCTGCTCGCGCCGACCGGGACGAGGCCGTGGCCAAGATCTTTGCCGCCAAGGGCCGGCCGAGCGACCACCCGCTGATCGTCCACGTGCTGGACACCACCGGCGCCGAACTCTTTGCCGACCATCTGCCCGCCGCCGCGCGCCGCCTGATGGATGCCTTCTGGCCCGGCCCGCTGACCGTCATCTTGCCGCGCAAGGCCGGCATGGCCGAAGCGGCAGCCGGTGGCCACGCCACCGTGGCGCTGCGCTCACCCGCCCACCCGGTCGCCCGCGCTGTGCTGGCCGCGGCGCGCGCGCTGGGTGTAGAGGGCGTGGCCGCGCCCAGCGCCAACCGGTTTGGTCGCGTCAGCCCGACGCTGGCTCGCCATGTCGTCGAGGAATTCGGATCCGAGCTGATGGTGCTGGACGGCGGTGCCTGCGAGGTGGGCATCGAATCCAGCATCGTCGACTGCAGCCGTGCGCATCCGGGCCTGTTGCGCCCGGGGCTGATCAGCCGTGGCCGCATCGAGGCCGCCCTGGGCCAGCCGCTCGTGGAGCCGGATGCCACGGCGCCCAAGGCCTCGGGCACCTTGGCTGCGCACTACGCGCCGAGCGCCCGCGTGCGCCTGCTGGACGCCCAGGCGCTGGCTTTACGTTTGGCCACAACGGCCGCCAGCGGGCTGCTGGAGGGGGTGGCGGTATATTCACGCGCCCAGCTGCCGGCTTGGCGCTGGCAGGCCATGCCGGCAGACCCGGCGGCAGCGGCCCACGAATTGTTTGCGGTGTTGCGGGCCCTGGATGCGGCCGGCGCCCGTGAAATCTGGGTCGAGGCGCCCCCGCGCGACCCCGCCTGGGACGGTGTGCGGGACCGGCTCAGCCGGGCTGCCGCCGCCTTCACTGATTGAGTTTTCCTGTCCTGAGTTGATCGTCATGCAACGTGTTGTGTCCCAGAAATTCAAGCGCACCCTGGCCCTGGCCACGGTGGCAGCGGCCGCGCTGATCGCCGGCTGCGGCGGTGGCAGCACCCAGCAGATCGACCCCTTTTCGCCGACCCGCGTCATCGCCTTCGGCGACGAGATGGGCACCATCCTGCAAAGCGGCAAGAAGTACACGATCAACGGCCTGAATGCCGACACCAGGCTGGTTGACTGCACGCTCAGCCCGGTCTGGAGCCAGATCCTGGCGGTCGGCTTCCGCTTCGTCTACCCTCAGTGCAACAAGGATTTCGTCGCGCTGCCCCAGGGCATCATGTACGCGGCACTGGGCGACAAGGTGGCCGATGTGCGCGACAAGATCGACCAGCATCTGTCCAACGACCGCTTCGGCCCCAAGGACATCGTGGCCATCATGGTCGGCGTCAACGACATCCTCGAGCTGTATCGCCAGTTCCCGGCCCAGAGCCGTGACTCGTTGATCAACGAAGCCAAGGCGCGCGGCAAGCTGCTGGCCGACCAGGTCAACCGCATCGCCAACGCCAACGGCCGAGTGCTGGTGGCCACCATCTTCGACGTCGGCCTGACGCCCTTCGGCCAAAAGGAAAGGCAGCAGCAGACTGACATCGACCGCGCCATCTTCCTGAACGACCTGAGCGCAGCTTTCAATACGGCCATGCGTCTGAACCTGCTCAATGACGGCCGCCTGGTCGGTCTTGTGCTTGTTGACGAAACCATCCAGCAGATCGCGCGCTTCCCAGCCGCCTTCGGCTACTCCGATGTGACGAACGCTGCCTGCCGCAGTGACGTCGCCCCGCAGGACTGCACGACAGACACGCTGGTGGCCGAGGCCGACCCCACGCTATGGTTGTGGGCCGGCGACACGCTGCTGGGCCCGAAAGCGCAGAACAGTATCGGCAACCAGGCGCTCGCGCGCGCCAGAAACAACCCGTTTTAGCCCACCCCCGAGGCGCTCACTGCCAAGGCCAGAGGCCTTGTCCTTCGGCAGGCACAAACAGTCCTCAGGACTGTTTGTGTCCGGCCTCAGTGCCTCCCCCTCAAGGGGGCGCAGCCAGTGGCCTGGCAAAGCCAGTTCCACGGCTGCTACTGGAGGGGCGGCCAGCCTGCGGCGGCCTGGGAAATGCCGCCGTTAGGCCGTAATGGTGCGCAGTTCGCGGCGCAGGATCTTGCCGACGTTGCTCTTGGGCAGTTCGTCGCGGAACTCGATGAATCGGGGCCGCTTGTAGGCCGTCATCTGTGCCGTGCAGTAGCTGGCCAGGTCTTCCTCGGCCAGGGCGGGGTCGCTCTTGACGACGAAGAGCTTGACCGCCTCGCCCGATTTGGCGTCCGGCACGCCCACCGCAGCACACTCCAGCACGCCCGGGTGCATGTTGACGACCTGCTCGATCTCGGTCGGGTAGACGTTGAAGCCGCTGACCAGGATCATGTCCTTCTTGCGGTCGACGATGCGCACATAGCCACGCTCGTCCATGATGCCGATGTCGCCGGTCTTGAAGTAGCCGTCGGCGCACATGACGTTGGCGGTCTCGTCAGGGCGCTTCCAGTAGCCGGCCATGACTTGGGGGCCGCGGATGCAGATCTCGCCGCGTTCGCCGATGGGCAGGTCGCGTCCCTCGTCGTCGCGAATGGCGATCTCGGTGGACGAGATGGGCAGGCCGATGCTGCCGTTGAAGGCGCGCTGGTCCAGCGGGTTGATGGTCGCGGCCGGCGAAGTCTCGGACAGGCCATACCCCTCGACGACCGGGCAGCCGGTGACCTTGAGCCATTTCTCCGCCGTGGCCTGCTGCACGGCCATGCCGCCGCCGTTGGAGATGACCAGTTCGGAGAAATCGAGCCGCGAGAAGCCCGGCTCGGCGGCCAGCGCGTTGAACAACGTGTTGACGGCCGGGAAGATGTGGATCTTGTGGCCGCGCAGCGTCTCGATGAAGCCGGGGATGTCGCGCGGGTTGGGCACCAGGATGTTGAGGTGGCCCATGCGCGCGCCGAGCATGAAGCAGGCCGTCAGCGCGAAGATGTGATACAGCGGCAGCGCACAGACATTCGTGAACTGCATGTTCTGGTCGGGCAGCCGGGCCAGCATGGGCTGGAACCAGGCTTCGACCTGCAGGATGTTGGCGACGATGTTGCGATGCAGCAGCGTCGCGCCCTTGGACACGCCGGTCGTACCACCGGTGTACTGCAGGAAGGCGACGTCGTCAGGGCCAAGTTCAGGCTTCTTCAGGTGCAGGCGCTCGCCATGGGCCAGTGCCTCATTGAAGCGCACGACGGTGCGGCCGTCACCTTGGGCCAGGCGGAACTCCGGCACCATCTTCTTCAGGTGGCGCACGGCAAAGTTGATCAGCGGGCCCTTCCACCAGTTCAGCAGGTCGCCCATCGACGCCAGCACGACATGCTTCACGTCGGTCGCGTCGATGACCTCGGCCAGCGTGTGCGCGAAGTTCTCCAGCACGACGATGGCGCGCGCGCCCGAGTCCTTGAGCTGATGCTCCAGTTCGCGCGGCGTGTACAGCGGGTTCACGTTCACGACAACGAAACCCGCGCGCAGGATGGCCGCGATGGCCACGCCGTATTGCAGCAGGTTGGGCATCATGATCGCGACGCGGTCGCCCTGCTTGAGCCCCTGGGCTTGCAACCAGGCGCCGAGCTGCATGGAGAGCCGGTCGATCTCCGAGAAGCGCATGCGCTGGCCCATGCAGATCGCAGCGTCGCGCGAGGCGTGCTTGCGGAAGGCCTCATTGAGCAGGTCGACCAGCGAGCCGTAGATGCGGGTGTCGATCTGCGCCGGCACGCCGGCTGGGTAGCTGGCAAGCCAGGGCTTGGCGCTGGATGTCACTTCGGTGACTTCGGCAAGGACGGCGGTCATCGAGGGCCTTCTGACGTGCTTGGCGTGAAGCCTTCGATGTTGGGACGGCGTGTTACATCAAGCTAGGGGAGTTGCCCTAACGCAGAGGCATCACCGCGAAACAATGCGCGTGCGAGTGTGTCCTCACGGTGTCGCACAGTGGACAGGAACTCGCCCGCGCCCCGCATCGCGCGGAAGGTGTCAAAGCCGCTCTCGAGAAAGCTCTGCAGCGCGCCCAGGCCCGCCATCTGCGCGGGGCCGCGCATCAGCCGCAGCGTCTGGCGCAGCAGCGGCTTGCGGGTCAGCTTGTCCAGCGACTCGCCCACCGCCATCGTGAGCTCGATCTGTCGCTGCCGTGATGCCGGCTCGCCGCAGGCGCGCCAGGCGACGGCGTATTCGTCGGACGTGATGTCGGTTGACCGCAGGTGCTCGGCCATGCGCGTGTCCAGGCGTTCGGACAGGGCGTGCAGCTGTGCGAGCTTGGCCACGGTGTCGACGACTTCGGCGGGAAATAGACGGGTCAGCGTCGGGATGACGCGGGCGAACTGGGCATCGCGCTGGCGGTAGTCGTCGGGACCGTAAAGCTCGTGCAGGAAAAAACGCGTGGCCGCCTCGTAGCGCGGGTTGGCGAGCAGGTCGGCATAGCTGGCCGCGAAGCGGCGCTGCTGGAAGGTCTTCAGGCTCTGGACGCGGGCCTCAAGCTCGGGGTCGGCAGCACGGCGGGCGCGCTCGGCGTCGACGGCGCGCAGTTCCTTCAGCAGGGATTCAGCACTCAGTTCATCCATGGGTCGGCGGAATTCTGCCTTCCTACACTCGGGCGATGAACGGACGACTGCAAAGGATCTGGGTGTTGCTGCGGCTGGCCGTGGCGCTCGGCGTGGGTTGGCGCTTCGGCTGGGGCTGGGGGCTGCTGACGCTGGGCCTGCATGCGCTCATTCTGGCGGGGGGCTTCCTGCAATTGCGCTGGGTGAACCGGCCCGCACCGGCCTGGGGGCAACTGCTTCGCGCCTGGGCCCGAGAGGTCGTCGCCAGCGAACTGGCCTTCTCATGGCGCCAGCCCTGGCGTGAATGGGCCGAAGCGGACCATCTGCCGGCGGGCGCCGCGCAAGGCGTGTTGCTGGTGCACGGCTTTTCCTGCAATCGTGGCCGCTGGAATGGCTGGATGGAACGGCTGCGCGAGCAAGGCGTCGCTTTCGTTGCGCCTTCGCTGGAGCCGGCTTTCGGCAGCATCGATGCCTATGCCGACAAAATCGAGGCCGGCGTGCAACGGCTGAAGACACTGACAGGCCGCATGCCCATCTTGTGCGCGCACAGCATGGGCGGGCTGGCGCTGCGGGCCTGGTGGCGCCGCTTCGGCGCGGGGCATGAAGCGCCGCATGTCATCACGTTGGGATCGCCCCACCAGGGCACGCGCATGGCAGCGCTCGGTCTGGGCGTCAACACGCAGCAAATGCGCCTGGGCAACGCCTGGCTGGCCGCCCTGCCCGGGCTGCCGGACGTCGACTGCTTCTGGACGCCCTGCGACCAGATCGTCAACCCGGCCGAACGGGCCATCCTGGTCGGTGCGCGGGCGCACCGGCTGGATGGCGTTGGCCACATGGGCCTCGTCCATTCGGAAGAGGCCTGGCAGTGTCTTCAGACCGCCTTGGCTTCGTCCTTCGTGTCGGTCAGCACGCCGCGGCGGATCTGATCCAGCTCGATGCTCTCGAACAGGGCCTTGAAGTTGCCCTCACCGAAACCCTCGTTGCCCTTGCGCTGGATCAGCTCGAAGAAGATCGGCCCGATCACTTCCTTGGTGAAGATCTGCAGCAGCAGCTCGTTGTCCACGCCCAGGTGGGTGGCGCCGTCGATGAGGATGCGCAGGCGGCGCAGCTCGTCCACGTTCTCGCCATGGCCCGGCAGGCGCTTGTCGATCAGGTCGAAGTAGGTTTCGATGGTGTCCTGAAACTGCACGCCCGTGTTCTTCATGCCCTCGACCGTGCCGTAGATGTCGGTCGTGCCCAGCGCCACGTGCTGGATGCCTTCGCCGTGGTACAGGTCCAGGTACTCGGCGATCTGGCTCTTGTCGTCGCTGCTCTCGTTGATCGGGATGCGGATCTTGCCGCAGGGGCTGGTCATGGCCTTGCTCTTCAGGCCGGTCAGCTTGCCCTCGATGTCGAAGTAGCGCACCTCGCGGAAGTTGAAGAAGCGCTCGTAGAACTCCGACCATTCCTTCATGCGGCCGCGGAAGACGTTGTGCGTCAGGTGGTCGATCTCGGTCAGGCCGTGGCCCACCGGGTTGGGATCGACCGGCTTGCCCTGCGCGTCCAGCACGGGCACGAAGTCCACGTCGTAGATCGAGATGTTGCCGATGGCACCGGGTTGGGCGCCATGCTTGCCCTGCCAGCGGTCGACGAAATAGATCAGCGAGTCGCCGATGCCCTTGATGGCCGGGATGTTCAGCTCCATCGGCCCGGCCTTGTTGTCGAAACCCCAGGCGCCCAGTTCCAGCGCACGCTTGTAGGCGTGGCCGGCGTCCTGCACGCGCAAGGCGATGGCGCAGATCGACGGGCCGTGCAGGCGTGCGAAGCGCTGCGCGAACGAGTCGGTCTCGGCATTGATGATGAAGTTGACGCCGCCCTGCCGATACAGCGTCACGCTCTTGTGGCGGTGCTTGGCGACGGCCTTGAAGCCCATGGTCTCGAACAGCTTGCCCAGGCCCGCCGGATCGGGCGCGGCGAACTCGATGAACTCGAAACCGTCGGTGCCCATCGGATTTTCCCAAGGAATGAACTTGCTCATGGATGGTCTTTCTTCGGTCAAACGGTTGTCTAAGGGAGAGGCACCCAGCCGGGGCCAGCGGCCCCCGTCCTTCGGCAGGCAGTGCGAGTCCACTGGACTCGCACTGTCCGGCCTCAGCCCATCGGGTTGTCCCAGGGGGTGAACTTGGCCATGAAATGTCTCCAGCGGCGTGATGCTTGAAAACGAAAATTCTGCGGCGCGGTTCGCGCAGGTTTCATGCAATCTTCGGCGCGGTGGCTCCAATCAACGCAGGAAACCTGCAAAATCAAGGACATGGAAGCCGCCATCGAGCTCGACGCCATCGACCGCCGCATCCTGCGGGCGCTGCAGGCCGACGGTCGCCTGACCTACGACGCGCTGGCCGGCGAGGCTGGGTTGTCGTCGTCCGCCGTGCTGCGCCGCGTGCGTCGCCTGGAGGAGGCGGGTGTCATCGCCGCCTATGTCGCCCTGGTGGCACCGGAGCGCATCGGCCTGGGCCTGACGGCCTATATCAATGTCAGGCTGGAGAAGCAGACCGACAACCCGTTGCGCAACCCGCGCGACCTTTTCCGTGCCGCCGTGCAGACCTGGCCCGAGGTGGTCGAGTGCGCGGCGCTGACGGGTGAAATGGACTATCTGCTGCGTGTGCTCGTGCAGGACATGCAGCACTACGCCCGCTTCATCAGCGACACGCTGCTGATGCACCCCAGCGTGCAGGACTGCAAGACCAGCTTCGTGCTGGAGCGGCTGAAGAACACGACCGCCGTGCCGGTATAGGGCATTGAACCCGGGCGGCGGCCGGTGGCACTCACCGGCCATGGCAGCCCGCCGCCGTCCACTCGCTCAAGCCTCGGTGCCCGATGCCGCCGAGCTGCTCGCCTGGCTGCCCCGGCTGCGCCGCTATGCGCGCATGCTGCGGCGCAACCGCGAGGACGCCGACGATCTCGTGCAGGACACGCTGGAGCGCGCCTGGACACGCGCCGAGCTATGGTCTGACGTGGGTGACATGCGCACCTGGCTGTTCAGCATCATGCACAACCTGCACGTCGACGCGCTGCGCCGTGGCCGGCTGGACACGGTTGACCTGGACGAACTGACCCCCGAGGTGCCCGTCGCCGCGAGCCAGTGCGAGGCGCTGGCCATGCGCGACCTCGATGCGGCGCTGGCCACGTTGCCGGCCGAACAGCGCGAGGTGCTGCTGCTCGTCGGGCTCGAGGGCATGGCCTATGCCGAGGTGGCGCAGGCGCTGACCATTCCGATCGGCACCGTGATGTCCCGCCTGTCCCGCGGTCGCGAGCGGCTGCGCGCGGCCCTCGACGGCGACATTGGCCGCGCGCGCCCTGCTGAGCTGATCCGTGTCAGAGACGTCGCGCCGCGCCGCGCCGCGCCGGCCTGGCCCAGCGATGCCTATCTCGCGCGGTTCTCCCCTCGCCGCGCCGCCACCCTGAACTTCTAGGGAGGCGGGGAATTCGCCGGTCGCCGCCGCCGTCCATCCAAAGGCGGGCCTGCATGGCCCTCTCACCTTTCACGTTCAGCCACAGGAGTTCCGCATGCGTTTTCTCGTTTCTGCCTCCACCACCCTCGCGCTGCTCGGCCTGCCGCTGGCCAGCCACGCCCTGGACGGCATCACCGATCTGCAAGGCGATTTCCTTGCCACCTTCGCCGGCAGCAGCAGCAGCCATGACCTGGACGTGCTCGCCGCCAGCGTCTTCTACAACCCGTCCACCGACCTCTTCACGTTGACCGCGACGCTGGACGGCGCAGTCGGCAGCACTGCGACGGGTTTCTATGTCTGGGGCGTCAACCGCGGCGCCGGCACAGCGGGCTTCGCCAGCCTGGGGATCAACGGCGTGCGGTTTGACCGCGTAATCATCCTGCGCCCCGACCTCACGGGCAGCATCGGTGGCGTCGGCGCCTTGCCGGCTGGTTCGGTGACCGTCAGTGGCAACGTCATCACCGGCACGGTCAGCGGCAGCCTGCTGCCGAGCACCGGCTTCAACAAGATGGACTACACCTTCAACCTGTGGCCGCGTGACGGCGCCTTCGCCGGCACTGCCGCCATCTCGGACTTCGCGCCCAACAACGCCAACTTCACCGCAACGCCGGTGCCTGAGCCCGGCACCGCGGTGCTGGGCGCGCTGGGCCTGGCCGGCCTGCTGGCCTGGCGCCGGCGTCAGTCGAATTCGTGAAGCAGCTTGAGGGTGTGGGCTTCGCTGAGGTTGAGCAACTCGGCGATGTCGTGCAGATCGTCCGGCACGCCGGCGTCGTCCCAGCCGCGCGCGGTGTGGCGCGCCAGGCGCACGGCCAGCTGCACGCAGCGCACCTGCGGGTCGCGTTCATGCTGGGTGCCGGTGATGCGCGTCAGCAGGTCGGGCAGCTGCCAGCGCCGCATCAGCGCCTGCTCCAGGTCGGCCAGCTCGATGCCCAGCACCTGGCGCTGGGCGGCGGCGCTGCGCAGATGCCGGTCGGCTTCCTGCAGCGCGGCGATTTGAAGCGCCAGCGCAGGCGCGTGCACCCACAGCAACATCTCGGCAAAGTCGTGCAGCAGCGCGGCGCTGTGGATGACGGCGGCGTCGGGGTCGGCGCGGTGGGCCGCAAAGCCGAGCGCAAAGCGTGAGGCGCGTTCGGCGCGCTGCATGACGCGTGAGAGACCGAGCAGGGCCTCCTCGTTGTGGGCCATCACGGTCTCCAGCGTCGGCTGCGGGCCGAAGTCGCGGAAGAAGGGCGTGATGCCCATCAGCACCAGCGCCGCCGTGACCGTCTCGGGGGCGGCCCGAAAGCTGGCGCTGTGGCGGCGCTTCAGCTCGTTGGCGTGGGCCAGTACCTTGAGCGTCATCAGCGGGTCGGTGGCGATCATCTCGCCCAGGCTGTGGGCGTCGACGTCGTCCTCGGTCGCACGCATATGCTCCAGCGATTCGGCTGTCTCGGCCAGCACGGGGATCTCTGCGCGCGCAAAGGCGTCGACCCAGCTGTCGAGCGAGGGCAACGGGGCGGTCAGGCACAGTCGGTCGGACATGCTTGCGATGCTAGGCCCGGGCGGGGCCGCCTGCTCGTCGGAGGCGGCCCCGTTTTGCGGCTCAGTTCACAGCCTGCGCACGCCTTCCAGCTGGGCGGTCAGTTGGCCGTCGACGTAGAGCGCCCCTTCGGGCGCGCCGGCTTCGGCGTAGAACTCCAGATGGTTGCGGGCACGGCGCCGGCGGTAGGCCGGCGAGAACACCAACCGGATGGCGCGGGCCGCGCGCTTGACGCGTGTCCAGCGGCGGGCCCAGGCGGCGTGGGTTTCGGCGGCATCAGGGCCGCTCAACTCGATCAATCTCATGAGGGTCTCCTTGGCGCCGGGCCGGCCCTCATGACATGGATCGGTCATGGCTGAGGGGCAGGCGGCGCGCTGTTGTCAGGGGCTGTCGTCGGGGAAGCGGTCGCGCAGCAGGCGTCGCAATTCGAGGCGGGCTTGCTGGCGCTGGGCATGGGCGTCGTGCGCGCTTCGGTGGGCGCCGGCCTGGCGTTGCATGGCCGGTGCCACCAGCGGATTGCGCGGTTTTAGCGCTTTGATCTGCAGGGGACGCGGGGAGGTGAATTGGGGCATGGCGTGCTCCGGTTGGGGCCGCACGTGGGCGGCGGGCAATGCGGCGGCTCGGCCCAGGGTGGCGCCAGCGTTTGCATGGATAAGTTGGAGGCCCGGGGCTTGCGCTCGAGGCAAGCGGGCCGGGCGGTCAGAGGGCTTGGGTGTGCGACCTCGCTGTGGCGGGAGAACTGCAACACGCCACAACTTGCGCAAATGATAAACAAACGTTGCTCTTGCGCAAGCGGTTTTTATCCAACACCCCTAACCTTGAGGAGATGGGCCGTTCAATGACGGATGCGGCTAAGAATCAGCGCTTCTTGGATTTCAGCGGCGCCACGCGCGCCTGCAACTTGCGCCACTCATCGAGCTCGGCCTGGGCGCTGGGCTCAGCTGCCTTCACGGGGGCCGGTGTCGGTGTCGCCGTAGGCGTCAGCACCTCGCCGAGCAGGTCCAGCAGCCGCGTACGGGCGCGCTGTGGGTGCCGGCGGTAATAAGTCAACACCAGGCCAACGATGAAGCGCTCGTCGTCGTCCTGGGGCATGCTGTCGCTGCTGCCCCCCGCCTGCGAGTACTCAGTCAGCCCCCCGAGGGGGCGCCGATCCATGCCGGGGTTGCCCGGCGTGGACATCGGCTCCAGGCGGCCTTGGGACGGCCCAGCGCCCGCCTGGAGATGATCCAAATCCATCCAGCCCGGCGGCTTGTGGCAGAGCTGCTCGAACTGGCGCGCCAGCCGTTCGCCGATCTGGCGGGAGCGGCCCTTGATCTGGCTCCAGTAGCTGGGCTGGATCTGCAGCCTCTCGGCGAAACGCCTCTCCAGGCCACGCAGGGTGGCGGCATCGGCATTCTTGACAGTGGCGCTGACGAACTCTTCGAACAGCCGCATCGCGTTGTCCAGTCGGATCTGCGCGACGTCGCGGGGGGCGCTGGGCATGGGCCGCAATGATAAATGGATCTTCACCTTCACTTCTGAGCCATTGCGGCCCGTAGGACGGCTCCGACCTGACTGAGCCGGCAACTCCTACTGAAGGCTCGCCGGCCGGCGCCCATATTGATGTTTTAGGCCGTCAAAGGAGACAGGCATGCACACCGCAGACAGCACCCTCATCGCGCTGGAGAAGAAGTTCTGGCAGTCGATGGTGGACGAAGACACCGACACCGCCGTGGCGTTGCTGGATGAACCGGCGTTGATGGTGAGTTCCCACGGCGCCATGCAGTTTGATCGCAAGCAGTACAAGCACATGGCGGAAGAAGGCCCGATGGTCATCAAGTCGTTCGAGTTCAGCGACATGAAGGTCATGCACCCGAACGACGACACCGCCGTGCTGACCTATCGAGTCAAGCAGGCCATCGCGCCTCGCGGCAAGTCGCAGGAGAAGCAGCAGGAGATGGCCGACTCGTCCGTCTGGCTGCGCAAGGACGGCGAGTGGCTGTGCGTCATGCACACGGAGACCGAGGTGGATGCTGAGGCCAAGCCGGCCAAGAAGACCGCCGCCAAGGCCAAGCACTGAAGCTCAGTCTCCTTCGTCGTGGGCCTTGTAAGCGCCGACGAGAGCGGCCTGCGTGTTCGGCGGCACCGGCTCGTAATGTGACAGCAGCAGCGTATAGCGACCTTCCCCTGCCGTCATCGCGTTCAGCCGCGTCTGGTAGCTGGCCAGTTCGGCCAGCGGCGCCAGGCCTTGCACGATGAGACTTCCGGGCACGGCAGAGCGCGTGCCGTTGACCTGGCCGCGGCGTGAGGCGAGGTCGCCGGTGATGTCGCCGATGCTGTGCTCGGGCGCCGTGATCTCGACCTGCACGATCGGCTCCAGGATCAGCGGCCGGGCCTCGCGCACGGCCTCGATCAATGCGCGGCGCCCGGCGGTGACGAAGGCGATCTCCTTGCTGTCCACGGAATGGTGCTTGCCGTCGTAGACGACGACGCGCAGGTCCGCCAGCGGGTAGCCGGCGATGACGCCACTGGCTAGTGCCGAGCGCACGCCCTTTTCGACGGCAGGCATGAACTGGCCCGGGATGGTGCCGCCCTTGACGGCGTCGACGAATTCGAAGCCGGCGCCGCGTTCCAGCGGCTCGATGCGCAGATAGACCTCGCCGAACTGGCCGGCGCCGCCGCTCTGCTTCTTGTGGCGGTAGTGGCCCTCTGCTGGCGCCGAGATCGTCTCGCGGTAGGCGATGCGTGGCGGCTCGGTGAGGACTTCGCCCTTGTAGAGCTCGCGCAGGCGCTCCAGCAGCAGACGCAGATGCAGCTCGCCCAGGCCATAGACCAGCGTCTGATGAGTCTCGCCCGCCTGCTCGATGCGCAGGCAGGGGTCTTCATCCACCAGCCGGGCCAACACCTCCCAGAGCTTCTGCTCATCGCCGCGGCGCGCCGGGCTGATGGCCAGGCCGTGCACCGGCGTCGGGAAGTCCAGCGGCTTCAGGTAGATGTGCTCGTCCTCCTGGGCATCGTGCAACACGGCATCAAACGTCAGGTCGTCCACTTTGGCAATGGCGCAGAGGTCGCCGGGCAGGGCCTCGTCGATGTCGACATGCTTGGCGCCCTGCAGCATGAAGAGGTGGCCGATGCGGATCGGTTTGCGCGCATGGCCGACGAATAGCAGGCCGCCCTTGGCGACCCGGCCCTGGTGTACGCGCATGACGCCCATCTTGCCAAGGTAGGGGTCCGCGACGATCTTGAAGATGTGGGCCAGCACGTGGCCGGCGGGGTCGGGCTTGGCTGGATAAGGCGTGGGCTCGGTGCCCTTGCCTTCCAGAAAAGGGGGCGGGTTGCCCTCGGCCGGGTTGGGCATCAGCGCCTCGATGGCCGACAGCAGCTCGCCAATGCCCGCGCCCGTCTTGGCCGAGCAGAAGCAGACCGGGATCAGATGCCCTTCGCGCAAGGCCTGCTCCAGCGGCGCATGCAGCTCGCGCGGGTCGACGTCGCCGTCGGTCAGATAGCGGTCGACAAAGGCCGCGTCCACCTCCACGACCTGCTCGACCAGGGCTCGGTGCGCTTCGGCCACGGACGAAAAATCGGCGTCCCCGGACGCCGCGAAGAAACAGTCGGCGACGCGCTTGGCGCCGCTGGCCGGCAAGTTCAGTGGCAGGCACTCCTTGCCAAACACCTCGCGGATCTGGGCGAGCAGCCCGGCCAGGTCGGTGTCGGGACAGTCGATCTTGTTGACGACGATGAGGCGTGCCAGGCCGCGCTCGGCGGCGGCGGCCAGCAGGCGCTGGGCCATCAGCTCGATGCCGTTCTGGGCGTTGATGACGACGATGGCAGTGTCCGCCGCCTCCAATGCCGGCAGGGCCTGGCCGACGAAATCCGGCGCACCGGGTGTGTCGATGGCATGGACGCGGATGCCGCCATGGGTGAAGTGCGCCAGGCTGGACTGCAGCGAATGGCCCAGGCGCCGCTCCAACGGGTCATGGTCGCTCACCGTGCTGCCGCGCTCGATGCTGCCGGCCTGCGGGATGGCGCCGGCATGGGCCAGCAGCGCATCCAGCAGCAGTGTCTTGCCGGCCGCGGCCGGCCCCACCAGTGCGACCGTTCGGATGGTGCTCACTCGCGAATCCAGGCTTGTCTCGCTCATCGGAATCTCCTCAGTGGCGTTGCCAGGGTAGAAGAACGCGGCCAACCCGGCAAGGGCAGAATCGTTTGCATGCAAGCCCGATTGACCGCCCTCATACTCTTCCCCCTGCTCGCCGCCACGGCCCAGGCCCAGACCCCGCCGGCCGATGAGCTGAAGGCCATGCTGGCCGAAGTCAGCCCTGCGCGCATCGAGTCGCGCATCCGCAAGCTGGTCGCCTTCGGCACGCGCCATACGCTGTCCGACATTGCCTCCGAGACGCGTGGTATCGGCGCCGCGCGGCGCTGGATCACGAGTGAAATGACCACTTGCTCCAAGCTGGCCGGCGGGCGGCTGCAGGTGGAGGAGCAGAGCTTCATCGAGCCGGCCGGCAACCGCGTGCCGCAGGCGACCGAGCTGGTGAATGTCGTCGCGACGCTGCCCGGCCGCGGCGCGTCCAAGAGCCGCGTCCTCGTTGTCAGCGGCCACTACGACTCGCGCAACAGCGACGTCATGGATTCCCTGGGCGAGGCGCCCGGCGCCAACGACGACGCCTCCGGCACGGCTGCGGTCATGGAGCTCGCCTGTGTCATGGCTGGGCGGCAGTTCGACGCGACCCTCGTCTTCATGGCGGTGCCGGGTGAGGAGCAGGGGCTGCTGGGTGCCGCGCAATGGGCGCGCGAGGCGCGTGCCGCGGGCACCAACGTCGAGGCCATGATCACCAACGACATCGTCGGCAGCTCGCGCGGCGACGCGGGCCAGGCCGACCCCAAACGCCTGCGCCTGTTCGCCGACGGCCTCGACCCGCTGGTGCGCCTGCTGACCGCCGCCAACGCCAACCGCCCTGCCAGCGACGCCGACGCCAGGTCCGTCGCTGCCATGCAGGCCGAGCTGCTGCCGTTGCTGCAGGCCGGCGGCAACGAGGACTTGCCCACGCACCAGCTCGGCCGCCACCTCAAGGCGGCTGCCGAGGCTGCCATGCCTGGCTTCAGCGTGCAGTTGATCCAGCGCCGCGACCGCTATCTGCGCGGCGGCGACCACATCCCCTTTCTGGAGCGTGGCTATGCGGCGGTGCGCTTCTCCGAGCCCTTTGAGAACTTCGCCCACCAGCACCAGAACCCCAGAACCGAAAACGGCATCGTCTACGGCGACCTGCCCGAGTTCGTCGACTTCGCCTATGTGGCCGACGTCGCACGTGCCAATCTCGCCGGCTTGGCCACGCTGGCCTGGGCGCCGGCGCCGCCCAAGGGCGTGAAGCTGGACGCACGCGAGCTGACCAACGATTCGACGCTGGAGTGGCAGGCCAGCGACGACCCCGAAGTGGCCGGCTACCGCATCGTCTGGCGCGACACCGATTCGGCCGCCTGGCAGCAGTTCAAGGATGTGGGCCGGGCCTCGCGTGCGACGCTGCCGGTGTCCAAGGACAACGTCGTCTTCGGCGTGCAGGCGGTGTCAAAAAAGGGATACGCGAGCCTGGCGAGCTACCCGTTGCCACGACGTTGAACAGCGCTGAAGAACGCTGACGCCCGGTCGCCAAAGGCAACCCTTGCTTACCGCGGTGGGCGTGGCGATGGACGAATATTCAGCCGCCACCACCGCGAGGGCTGATGCATTGAGCATGACCGCCTTGCCCGTGTCGCCTGTGGCCGTCCACTGTCGAGCCGCGGCGATGAGGCGGTGATGGCACGGGCGCGACAGCCGGTTCATCGGCTGCCGCGCCCGTTCTTTTCAGGTCAGCAGGGCAGCCCCGAGGTCTGGGCCGAGCAGGACTGGCTGTCCAGTTGCAACACCAGGCCATCGGGCATTCGGCCCGTGATGCGCAGCAGCTTGTAGCTGTTGACGTTCAGAGCCGTGTTGCCCACGGTGGCGCTCAGTGAGGCCCCCGTGGCGAAGGCGCCCTTGGTACTGACACCCAGCTCCAGCTCGGCGAGCTTGCTGTTGCAAGCCGTATCTGTGCAAAGCAGGGCGCGATTCGGGAGCAGGTCGCCGCGCGGCAAGGTCCAAGTCGGCCCGTAGCTGATCTTGGCATTGACGGCGCCCTTCATTCCCGTCAGGTCCGTGGCGGCCTTGGCCACCAGCGCCGGCCAGGGCTGGCCGCTCTGGGCGGCGGCCGTGACGGGCAACTGGCCGGCCAGTTCAATGCCGAGGGTGTCGCCGTCCAGGCCGCCAAGCGGCGTGCCACAGGCGCTGTCCCGGAACAACTCGATCTTCAGGCTGCGGCCCGCTCGCACGAAATTGCGCGCCACGGCGTCGCCGGCAGCGCCCGCGGGCACCGGCAGGCTCACGATGTTGTTGCCGCGCGTAGCGCCGCTGAGCGGATCGAGGCTGGGTGTGCCGTCGTTGCTGCTGACGCTCCACAAGCTCAGATAGCCGCCAGCGCCAGCCTTCTTGAACAGCGCCAGCGGCACGTCGGCGCCGCTCGCGTCCTTCTGGCTGACCCGGGCGCACTGCAGCACACCGCCGCCGCTGGCCGTGACGGCGGGGATGCTGACATCCAGATAGCGCGCATAGCCGTCCGGCGCCGTGCTGTCGATGCGGCGCGTCAGCACCAGGCGGGCGGCGGCCGTGGCCTGCACCTCCAGGCGGTTGCCAAGGAAGGTCCAGCCGGAAGCGCGCTTCACCGCGGCCTGCTCGATGCCGAGACGCCGCTGGAAGCCCGCGGTGTTCTGATAGACGAAGCTGACGCGGCACAGCGGGTCACCGGCACCGAAGTCGCAGCGGCCGAGCGTGGAGGGCAGCAGCTTGCCGCCGAACATGACCTCGCCCTCGCCCAGGATGCCATTCATGCGCAGGCAAACCAACTGCGCCGCGTCTTTGGCCCCGATGAAGGGGGTTGAGATCGCATCGACGCTGGCACGCGCATTCGCGTCGAAGACCGACTCCAGGCCGATCAACTTGCTCTGGCAGTTGTTGATGTTGGCCGTTGCCGTGATCAGCTTGGTGAACAGCGCATCCAGGCCGGTCAGGTCCACCCCGGCCGCCGCGGCGTCGAAGCCCAGGCTGCCCTGGGTCGTGCTGGCCTCCAGATAAGCGGTACCTGCCCCAAGGCGGGACGTCAGCGTCACGAAGGCCTTGCTGTCGGCGCCCAGGCCGACGGCGACGGTGTCCAGCATGCGGTCGTAGCCGGTGCGCGAACCGGCCGTCAGCGCGCCGGCCAGCAGGTCGAAGTCGCCTGCCAGGCCTGCATCGGCCAGGGCTGGCGCCAGGGCGGCGCGCAGGCGGGTCTGGGCGCCGGCCAGGGCGGTGTCGCCCAGGCCCTGAACGGGGCCGGTCATCAGCGTCTCGGGAGCCTGGTCGCTGGCCAGCACCGTGATGGCACTGGTCAACGGCGTCAGGTTGAGAGTGCCGCCGTTGCTCGTGGCACCCCACAGGCAGATTGGCTCGTCGCCCACGCTGCCACAGGCCTCGACGCGGAAGGGCCCATCGCCACTCAGGGCAATCGGGCCGTAGGCGCCGGTCGCGGCGGTGACGGGTTTGCCGGTGGCGATGGCTTTGCCGGTTGCGTCCAGCACGCGCACGGTGGCGCTGTTCAGCGCCAGGCCGGCCGCGACGATGCCGGACACCGGCGGAGGCGGCGGCGGCGGAGGTGGCGGCGGCGGAGGAGGAGGTGGTGGTGGTGGTGGCGTAGGGGGCGGCGGTGTCGGCGTCGGCGAAGGAGCGGGCGACGGACTGGGGCTCGGGCTCGGGCTCGGGCTGGGCGCCGGTGCAGGACTTGGCGACGGGCTGGGCGAAGGCGAGGGGTTGGGCGCTGGCGTTGGCACCGGCACCGGCATGGGCAACGGGCTGGGCGTGGCCGCTGGCGGCGGCGGGCCCGGCGCTTCGCTGGGCGCGGAACCGCCGCCCCCGCCACAGGCGGCAAGGGCCAGGGCCATTGGCCAGGCATAGGCCGAAACCCGGCGCGGGGCCGGCGGCGGGGTCAGCGGGAGCGGGGAGGAAGAGAAGGCAGCGTCGGGCATCCGGGCCAACCGCGCGGGCGCGGCACATCGGTCAGGGTCGGTCTGACTTTAGGCTGCCAGGGCTGCTGGCGGTGGCTGGAACTGAGGGGCCGGCTCGGCCTTTTGCGAGTGATCAGTCGCGGTGGCCGTGCCCGTGCCCGTGTCCGCGGTCATGATGATGGTGATCGCGCCAGTCGTCCCGGCGCCAGTCGCGCTCGCGGTGGACGACGACGTTCTGGCGATACCAGCCGTCCTCGACGAAATACACCGGCGCGCCGCAGGCGCGGTACTGATAGCAATGGCGGCGCCAGTCGCGGCGGTGCTCTGGCGGCACCCACAGATAGACCGGCTGGGCGCGGTAGGCCGGTCGGCCGATGATGACCGGCTGGGGCGCAAGCAGCACCGGTTGCGGATAGCGGCCGATATCGACGCGCCCGTACACGCCCGGTTGGCTGAAGCCGATGGACACGCCGACGTCCGCGGCGCGGGCGGCAGGCAGGGCCGTCATGGCGGCCACGCCCAGCAGAGCCGGGGCGATCCACTGTGCGAAGGGGTTGCGGCGGGTGGTCATGGGATTTCTCCTGAGGAATGCGGCAATGTCGCTGTCTCCAGTGAACGTCCCGGCCGGGCAGGTGGTTGTAAGTGCGCCGCCGGGGTGCTTGTAGGACAGGCGGCAGGCCCGCGGGGATGCGGCCTTGTCCTACAGGCTCATGCCCGTCCTGCCGACGCGGCTCCTATCCAGTGGGCTTGATGCTTGCCCGTCTTTGCGTCGGAGCAGCATCGATGAGCGAACCCCTGCAGACGGGTGTGCCGGCAGACGAGGCACCGCGGGATGTGCTCGCTGCCTCGGTGTCAGCCGCCCAGCTTGCGCTGGCGCAGAACGCGCGCTTCCTGGAGCGCTGCAGCCGGCTTGCGGGCGTCGGCGCCTGGGAATGGCAGGCCGACACCGAGAAGCTGACAGTGTCCGACTCGGCCTGCGAGTTGCTCGGCCTGCCCATCGGCCAGGTGCCGACGCTGGCGGCCCTGCTGCAACGTTTCGGCGCCGATGGCGCTGCCATGTTGGATGCGGCCCTGCAGCGCGCTGCGGCAGACGGTGAGGGCTGGGATGTCGAGCTGCCCTGCGAGACCGGCGCGGCCGGGCGTCGCGTGCTGCGCGTGGTCGGCCGCCATGATGAAGACGAAACCGGCCGGCGTGTCGGTGTCGTCATGCTGGACGTCAGTGAGCCCGCCAAGGTGCGTGCCGAGCTGGAGCGCACGCTGGAGCGTCTGGCCCTGGCCACGCACAGTGGTGGCATCGGCGTCTGGAATCTGGACCTGCGGGACTCCCGCCATGGCGAACTCGCCTGGGACGATGCCATGTGGCGTTTGCACGGCGAGCCGCCGCGTGGCCAGCGCACCAGCCTCGCGAACTGGCGCAAGCGCCTGCATCCCGAGGATCGCCGCGCCGCCGTCATGGCCGTGCGGGCGGCCCTGCGCGACGGGCCCCAGCTGGACGGCGAATGGCGAGTCAGCTGGCCCGATGGCAGCGTCCACGTGCTGCGCAGCGCCGGTCGTGTGCTGCGCGACGCCGGTGGCCGGCCGCGGCGCTTGTCGGGCGTCTGTTGGGACGTCAGCGAGGCTCGCCGGTTGCAGCAACAACTGCAGGAACAGCATGAGCTGCTTGAGGTCACGCTGCAATCCATCGCCGATGCGGTGCTGACCACCGATGCCCTGGGCCGCGTGACCTGGCTCAACCCCGTCGCCCAGCGGCTGACGGGCTGGGCTGCTGCCGAGGCGCGCGGCCAGCCGGCCAGCCGTGTCTTCCTGGCCCAGCGCGAGGAAACCGGTGAGCCCCTGGCAGACCCGGTGCAGCGCTGTCTCGCCACCGGCCGGCCGACGCGCCTGGCCGCCGGCGCCATGCTCCTGGGCCGCGATGGCGAACTGCGCGCCGTGGACGATTCGGTCGCTCCCATCCGCGATACCGACGGCCGGGTGCTCGGCGCCGTGCTGGTCTTTCGCGACGTGACCCAGCAGCGCCGCCAGTTCGACGAGATCCGTTGGCGGGCCAGCCATGACGGACTGACCGGCCTTGTCAACCGCGTCGAGTTCGGCCAGCGCCTGGCGCGCGCGCTGGAGCGGGCCAAGCGCGATGGCAGCCACCATGCGCTGCTGGCTTTTGACCTCGACCGCTTCAAGCTCGTCAACGACCACTGCGGCCATGCTGCCGGTGACGAGGTGCTGCGCGAGGTTGCCCGCCGCCTGGAGGCCGGCGTGCGCGGCCGCGACACGGTGGCCCGCCTGGGTGGCGACGAGTTTGCGGCCATCCTGGAAAACTGCTCGCTCGACGAGGCCCTGCACGTGGCGCAGAAGCTGTGCGACGCGATGGACCAGTACCGCTATGTGCACGGCGAGCAACGGTTTCGCATCGGCACCAGCATCGGCGTAGCCCCGCTGGACGGGCGCTGGCCCGATGCCGATGCCGCCATGCGCGAGGCCGATGCCTGCTGCATGTTCGCCAAGGAGCAGGGCCGCAATCGCGTCCAGCTGTGGGCGCCCGACGACGCCACGCTGCGCGCCCACCAGAGCGAGCACCGCTGGGCAACGCGGCTGCAGCAGGCCCTGGACGAGGACCGCTTCGAGCTCGACCTGCAGCGTGTGCTGCCGGCCCAGGGTGATGACGATGGCCGGCTGCGCGGCGAGCTGCTGTTGCGCCTGCGTGAACGCGACGGCAGCCGTGTGCTGCCCGGCGCCTTCATGCCGGCGGCCGAGCGCTTTCACCTCGCGCCGCGACTGGACCGCTGGGTTTTGAGGCAAGCCGTTGAGTTGCTGCAACGCAGCGGCCCTCCGGAAGTCGCGTCGCTGTCCATCAATGTGTCGGCGCTGACGTTGCAGGATGCGGCCTACCACCAGGAAGCCCGGGCCCTGCTGACGGCGCTGGGCCCCACGCGCGCTTCGATCTTGTGCCTGGAAATCACCGAGACGGCCGTCATCACCCAGCTCGGCGAGGCGGCGCGCTTCGTCCAGCAGATGCGGGCCCTGGGTGTGCGCATCGCGCTGGACGACTTCGGCGCAGGCGCCTCCTCATACAGCTATCTGAAGGCGCTGCCGGTGGACCTGCTGAAGATCGATGGCCAGTTCGTGCGCGCGTTGATGACTGACCCGCTCGATCAGGTGGCCGTGCGCAGTTTTGTCGACGTCGCCAGGACGCTTGGCCTGACGACGGTGGCGGAATGCGTGGAGACGCCCGAGGTATTGCTGGAGCTGGTGCGTCTGGGCGTCGGCGAGGTGCAGGGTTTTCTGCTGCACCGGCCCCAGCCCCTGGCCGAGCTGCTGGTTGCCGCCGAAGAGACGATGCCCGCCTGAACTCAGCGGGCGGTTGCTTGCTGTGGTTCGCGGGGCGGCTGCGGCGCCACATTGGCGCGCACCGGCTGGTCGCGGTCGTCGGCGTCAACGGCCGGCGCTTCCGCCTTTGCGACGATGGTGGCGTCGTCGGGTGCCGAGGCCGGCGGCGCGCTGTTGTCGCGGCCGTCCGCGACCGCGCGCAGCGACACCTGCAGCCCGCGCGACAGCAGCTGCTGCCAGCCGTGCAGGGTGTCCGCCGCCTTGTGCATGACGTCGGTCAGCTGCACGTCCAGCGGGCGGGGATCGTCGACCATGTCCACGCCGGCGCTGGCCCCGAGGGCGGCGACGGCCACGAGCATGGCGGCTGCGTGGAAGCGGCGGCTGTGCAAGGGCGGTGACAGCGCGTCGGCGTCCCGCGACATGATGGACATGCCGGGTACCGGCGGCGCCGGCATCTGCGTGTGCCAGCCTTCAGCATGCGGTGATTGCGGGAATTGCATGGTGCCCTCCTGGCTGCGTCTGAGACGGTCACCGCGCTCTGTCGGCGCGGGCCCGGGAGCAGTTTGGGCGCGCCGCATGCGGCGCCATGTCGGCTCGGGCAGGCTTGGCCTGTAGGACTTCAGGACGGGCTGGGGCTACCGAGTTCGCCGGGGGCTGTCACCGGGGCTGGCTCAGGTTGCGGGTCTTCGCGCATCGGCAGGCGAGCCAGCACCAGCGTGCCGCGGCCGGGCGCGGACAGCAGCTGCAGCGTGCCGCCCAGGCTTTCGATGCGATAGCGCATGCCCAGCAGGCCGTGATGGCCGGCGCCGACAGCCTCAGGGTTGAAACCCTGGCCATCGTCGCGGATGTGCAACTGCAGCCAGCCATCCGATTCGGCCAGCGAGACGCGCACATGTTTGGCCTTGGCGTGGCGCAGCACATTGGTCAGCGCCTCCTGCACCAGGCGGTACATCGCCAGCCGGCTGGCCTCGTCGCTGGGGGCCTCCATCAGCTCCAGGCTGAGCTGCAGGCCGGAGCGTTGGGCGAACTCCTGGGTCAGGATCTCCAGCGCCGGGATGAGGCCGAGGTTGGACAGGGCCGACGGGCGCAGGTCCTCGATGATGCGGCGCTTCAGCGCAATGCCCTGGTCGAGCAGCTCGCTCATGTGCTTGAGGCGCTCATCGATCTCGGGCGCCGCGGTGCGTGTCATGCGGCGGATGCGCGCGACATCCAGCTTGGCGGCCGTCAGCAGCGCACCGAGTTCGTCGTGCAGCTCGCGCGCCAGATGGGCGCGCTCGTCCTCGCGCACCGTCTGCAGGTGGTGGGCCAGTTCGGTCAGCTCGGCGGTGCGGCGGGCCACCTCACGGTCCAGCCGGTCGCGTTCCTGCGCAAGCTCCTTGGCATGCTCACGGCGGGCCGCGTGCAGGGCCTCGTTGCGGCGCAGGAAGATGGCCAGGCCGAACAGGCTGAGCAGGGTCAGCCCGTGCACGCCGATGCGGCCGTAGTTCAGCGAGCGCACGACAGCGTCGCGCTCGGTGGCGATTTGAGCGAGCTCATGTTGGTCGAGCTGGCCGACGGCGTCGCGCACCGCCTGCATCTTCTCGCGTCCGATGTCTGACTCGACCAGCCCGTGCCAGGCCGTGTCCTGCCCGTCGCGGTAGAGCTTGACGACCAGCTGCAGTTCGGAGAGTTTTTCGCTGGCACGCCGGCTCGCGTCGGCCACCAGGGCCTCCCATTCGGAGCTGGCGTACTGGCCGCGCAGCCGCGACAGCACATTGGGCAGCTCCTGCTCGGCCAGCTTGATGGGAGTGAGGTAGTCGTCACGCCCGGTCAGCAGATAGCCGCGCTGGGCCGTCTCGGCATCGGTCAGCAGCTCGCGCAGGCGCAAGCCGTCGTTGCGCGCCTGATGGCGGGCCTGGGACTGGTTCAGCGCCTCGTCGGCACCCCAGAAGGCGGCCTCGCTGACGCCCATGACGGCGGCTGCTGCCAGTGCCGCGAAACCGACGGCCAGACCGCGATTGCGGCTGGCGCCTTCCAGCCAGGGATCGAGATGACGCAGCACGGGCAGCCGTTCAACTGGCCGCGGCTGCAGGGCGCGCTGATGAGGCATGTTCGGCCAGTTCGGCGCAGTAGCTGATGAGGTCGTCGAGCTCGCGGCTCTTGTCAAACACCCGTTCCGCGCCGAGGCTGGCACAGCGCCGGCGCATCTCTTCGGTGGCGTAATTGGTCAAGACGACGCGCCGCGCCCGGATGCCGAGTTGCTGGGCGGCCTGCAGCACGCCCAGGCCGGTGCCGGAACGCAGGAACACGTCGACGATGAAGAGGTCGGCATTGGCATCGGGGTCGCGGCTCATCCAGCGCACCGCGCCGGCTTCATCGGCCACCGAGCCCACCACTTCGACCTGAGCCAGTTCCTCAAGCGTCGCAATCAGGTTCTCTAGGATCACCGGACTGTCTTCGACGATGAAGGCTCTGAGTGCTGGCATGGCCCGACGACGGCGCGAGGATGATGAGGTTGAAGTATGGACCGCTTCCGCGTCGGGCCGGCAGTGCCGGCAGCGCATCACGCTGTAGGACTTCTCCTAGGGAAACTCCCTTGGAGGTCCTTCAGCGGCGGTCTTCAGTTGGGGTGTCGCACGGCGATGTCGTTGCGCACGGCGACGACACCGGAAGTTTCGCGGGCCAGCTTCTCGGCCATGGCCTTTTCCTCATGCGACTTGGCAAAGCCGGACAGTTGCACCGTGCCCTTCAGCGTTTCGACGCTGATCGCCATCGCGCTCACGGTCGGGTCGGCGGCGAACTTGCCCTTGACGCGGGTGGTCAGCGCAGCGTCATCGACATAGGCGCCCACGGTTTCCTGGTTGCGGGTGACGGCACAGCCGCTGGTGGTGGCCAGGGTGGCCGTGAGAGCGGTGGCGACGGCCAGAGTGAGGATGGACTTGTTCAGCATTGCAGTTCTCCTTGGATGGCGGCTTCACGGAGCCGCTGTGGCGACTATCGCGGCGCGCCCCCGCTGGCGGCATAGTCCCGAAGCGCGGCCCCCTGTCGGACTCGGCCGGCGTCGATGTAGGACTGAAGGTATCGCGGCGCGCCTTGCGGGCTGCTACGCTGGGCGTTCTCTCAATCCCGCGTTCATCATGATCCGTATCGGCATCGTCGACGACCACGCCATCGTGCGCACCGGCTTGCGCCAGTTCCTGTCCGACCACGTCGACCTGCGCGTCACGGGCGAAGGCTCCAGTGGCCACGATGCCCTCGAGATGGCGCGTGGCGGCGAGGTCGACGTGCTGCTGCTGGACATCTCCATGCCCGACCAGAGCGGCGTCGATGCGCTCGCGGCCATCAAGGCGCGCTTCCCGGAGCTGCCGGTCCTGATCCTGAGTGGTTTCCCGGAGGCGCATTACGCGACGACGCTGCTGCGCCAGGGGGCCAGCGGCTACCTGAACAAGGAATGCGATCCCGACGAGATCGCCAATGCCATCCGCCTGGTGGCGCGCGGCCGGCGCTACATCAGCCCGGCAGTGGCCGAGCAGCTGGCGGACAGCGTCATGGGCGGCGGCGGCGCCGGCGCCGCGCCGGACAAACCCCTGCACGAGGCGCTGTCGGAGCGTGAGTTCCAGGTCTTCCTGCGCCTGGCCCAGGGCGAGACCGTGGGCCATATCGCCGAGGCGCTGTTCCTCAGCGTCAAGACCGTCAGCACCTACCGCACGCGCGTGCTCGAGAAGCTCAAGCTGGCGACCAACAGCGATCTGACCTACTACGCGCTGAAGAATGGCCTGATTCAGTAGCGGGGTTCGCCGCCGTCACTGGGCGCGTCCTCGCCGAGGGTCCAGGGCAGTGCGCATTCATAGCCCAGCTCGGCCTCGCTCGACGTGGCGGCCGGCGACCACAGGCGCGTCAGCGCGGACCAGAAGGGGCGGTGCGGGCTGGATTCGGCCAGGGAGTTGTGCTGCAGCGAGGCGTCGATGGTCATGGGAGGTTCCGGCTGAGGTTGGCGTGCCCAGCATCGCCACGGTCTGAGGCGGCGTGTATCGGCGGGTGTCGCGGTGCCCTGTCGGAGCCGGCTGACAAGCACGCCGTCTCGATCAGAATGCGCGCGTGTTGTCACCTCCTTCCCTGCTCCGTCTGGGCTTGACCTGCCTGGCGCTTGCCTGCCTGCCTGCGTCGGCCTGCGAGCTGCGTGTGCGCTGGAACCCGGACCCGCCCTACAGCATGCGTGACGGGCAGGGCCGCCTCGTCGGCATGCAGATTGAACTGGTCGAGCGCACGCTGGATCGCATGGGCTGCCATGCGGTCTGGGTCGAGCTGCCCTGGGCACGCGCCCTGGTCGAGTTGCAGGCCGGCCGCCTGGACCTGCTGCCCGGCGCGCTGCGCCGCCCCGAACGCGAGGCCTATGCGCATTGGGTCGAACAGCATGTCGCGGTGGCCAACCGCCTCTTCGTGCGCGCCGGCCGGGAGGCCGACTTCGCCAGCGCGACGCGGCTGAAAGAGGCCTGGCACCAGGGGCTGAAGCTGGGCGTGCAGATCGGCGTGGTCTATGGCGCCGACTACGCCGAGCTGCTCGCCGACCCGGCCTTTCGCGCCACGCTGACCCAAGCCTCGGCGCGCCGCAACCTGTGGCAGATGCTGGAGATCGGCCGCGTCGACGGCGTGCTGGCCAGCGAAGCGACGGCGCGTTGGGAGCTGGGCGAGCTGGGCCTGGCCGGCCGCATCGTGCCCACGGCGGTGGTGGTGCCGCACGAGGCTGCGCAGCTGATGTTCAGCAGGCGGTCGGTCAACGCAGCCTTGGTGCAGCGCTACCGTGAAGCCAGCGAGGCGTTGGAGCGCGACGGCACGCAGGGGCGCATCGTGCGCCGCTACCTCGACGATTGAGCAGCGCTCAATCCGCCAACGCAGCGTTCAGAATCCGCGCCGCCTGCGAAACGGGCTGCGTGCCGACCAGCCGGCCATCGGCGCCGAAGCGGGTCGCGATGAAGGCGTCGGCGGCGATGGTAGAGGACTGCTCGCGCATCAGCCGGCCCTGGGCGCAAAGCACGAGGCCTTGCGCGACGCGCCGGGCCTGGGCTTCCAACGCTGCCGGGTCGCCTGTCAGCAGGCGGCGCAGGGCTTGACTTTCGGCGCGCACGGGGGCGTCCGTGCTCGTGTCGAACTCATCGAGCAGCGTGGAGGCCACGTCCGGCTCGCGGGCGACGGCACGCAGCACATCCAGCGCCATCACATTGCCCGACCCCTCCCAGATCGAGTTGACCGGTGCCTCGCGGTACAGGCGCGCCAGCATGCCGTCCTCGACATAGCCGTTGCCGCCCAGCAGCTCCATCGCCTCGCCGGTGCATTCGATGGCCCGCTTGCAGACCCAGAGCTTGGCGGCCGGCGTCATCAGCCGCTGCCATCCGGGCTCGTTGCTTTCAAAGCCGCGTGCCAGGCGCAGCATCAGGCGCATCGCCGCTTCGCTTTCCAGCGCCAGGTCGGCCAGCACGGTTTGCATCAGCGGTTGTTCCGCGAGATGGCGGCCAAACGCGAAGCGCTCGCGGGCGTTGTGCAGGGCCTGGACCAGCCCGGCGCGCAGCAGGGCGGCGCTGCCGATGACGCAGTTCAGCCGCGTGTAGCCGGCCATCTCGATCAGCGTCGGGATGCCGCGGCCTTCGTCACCGAGGCGCCGCGCCCAGGCGCCGTGGAACTCGACCTCGCTGCTGGCATTGCTGCGGTTGCCGAGCTTGTCCTTGAGGCGCATCACCTGGACGGCGTTGCGGCTGCCGTCGGGCGTGTAGCGCGGCAGCCAGAAGCAGGTCGGGCCCGATTCGGTGCGGGCCAGCACGAGGTGGGCGTCGCTGGTGGGCGCCGAGAAGAACCACTTGTGTCCCGTGATCGCGTAGCTGCCGTCGGACCGCTCGACGGCTGAAGTCGTCACGCGGCGCAGGTCGGAGCCGCCCTGCTTCTCGGTCATGCCCATGCCGACCCAGATGGACGGCTTCTCCGTCAGCGGCCGGTCCAGCGGATCGTGCTCGCGGCTGAAGAACTTGTCGCGCAGCGGCGCGAACAGCTCGGGCTGCCTGGCCAGCACGGGGATGGCGGCCTGGGTCATCGTTGCCGGGCACAGCGAGCCGGCCTCGACCTGCCCATGCAGATAGCAGCCGGCCGCGAACTGGGCCCAGCGGCCGGGCGTGTCGGTGGCGAAGACGTCGGCGATCAGGCCCTGGCGGCGGTACATCGCCAGCAGCGCATGCCAGCTCGGATGGAAGTCGACGAGATCGACACGGCGGCCGCGGGCATCGAGCTGGCGCAGCTGCGGGCCATGGCGGTTGGCGTCGCGAGCCAACTGGGCGGTCTCGGCGCTGCCGAGTTCGGCGCCGTAGCGTGTCAGCGGCTCGACCGCCTGGGGCGCGGCCTCGCGCAGCGCAGCCAGCAGGGCCGGGTCGGTGGCCAGCAGGTTGTGGCCGACCCATTCGTCGACGAGGTTGTCTGTGTTCATGGCATGGATCGCTTCAGTCGCCGAAGTCAATGCAACCACAGAGGCACAGAGGTACGGAGATACACACGGCTCAATCTCTGTGTCTCAGTGCCTCTGTGGTTGCATTCGTTGTGCGCGCCTCAGTCCGCCACTCCCGGTTCGGCCATCAACTGACCCTTGCCGGCGCGCCGGGCTTCGTAAAGGGCCGTCTCGGCGCGGCGTTGCAGGTCGGCCAGGCCGCGGTCACCCGGGCGCAGCTTGGCCCAGCCGGCGCTGAAGGACAGCGCCATGCCGAGCTCGGCAGGCGCGCGCTCAAGCAGGGCCTTGCGCAGGCGCTGGTCCAGGGCCTGCGGACCCTCGGGCAGACAGCGCGCCATCAACACGCCGAACTGCTCGCCGCCCAGGCGGCCGGCGAGGTCGCCCAGGCGCATCTGGGCCTGAATGCAACTGGCAAACAGGGCCAGGGCGCGGTCGGAAAAATCCATGTCGCGCTCTGCCTGCAGGGTCGCGAAGTCGTCCAGGTCCAGCACCACCAGAGCCAGGGGCTCGTCGTAGCGGCGCGCCATGGAGATCAGGTCGACCGAGCGTTGGGTGAAGGCATTGCTGTCCGCCAGGCCGGTCAGGCCGTCGGTCTGGGCCAGGCGCGCCAGCTCAGCCTCGGTCTGGCCCCGCCAGGCCAGCAGCAGCATCGGCAGGGCCAGCAGCAGCGCGAGCTGGCCGGCCAGCGCCAGCAGCAGGTCGTGCCAGGACGCGCTGTCGCCCAGCAGGGTCGTGGCGGCGCGGCCCAGCATGGCCGCCAGCAGGGGCAGCACGGCAGCCAGCCCCAGCAGGCGCCAGCGGCGGCTGTTCAGCCCCTGCAGCACCGTGCTGCGGCCCGGCAGCATCAGCGCCACGCCCAGCCAGGCGAGTTGGGCGCCGAGCACCGCGTCTGCCAGGGTTTGGCCGACGGCATGGTTGCCCGCCAGCAGCGCATGGCCGATGCCCAGCACGAGCGGCGCCGCCGCCATGACCCAGCGCCCCGGCCGCGGCGTCAGCCACAAGCCCAGGGCCCACCACAGCGCGGACAGGCCGAGGCTGACGACGGCCAGGCCGGCGCTGTGCAGGATCGGCACGGCCATTCGATCGCCGTGGGTCGGGCTCGCCATGGCCAGGCCCAGGGCCAGGGCCGCCATGCCCACCTGGGCCCAGCGGCCGCCGGCATTCGCACCGTGCCAGCCGATCAGCGTGATCAGCACCAGCGCGGCGGCCAGCGCCTGCATCGGCATCAGGGCGAACAGCGCTTCCGTGAACGTCATGCGTGTGGCTTTCGGTTTGCGGGCCGAACGCTGGGCCGCTCCCGAGCCGGCCCGCGCTGGCGATGTGCTTGCCGGTCAAGCCGGAAAGCATCGCCGTCCCCGCGGGGGACCGGCCAAGGTACTCCTTGGACGAGGGGCTTCATTTCTTGATAGGGATGGGGGTTTCGCGGGCGACGGCTACCGCGGTCACGCTGTTTTGCGGCGAGCCGTCGACGAGGCGGTCGGAGTAGGTCAGGTAGACGAGGGTGTTGCGCGCCGGGTCCACGAGGCGAACGATGCGCAGCCGCTTGAAGACCAGGGAGATGCGCTCGTTGAAGACTTCTTCCTGGCGCGGCAGCGCCTGGCTGATGGTGATCGGTCCGACCTGGCGGCAGGCGATGGAGGCTTCGGACTTGTCCTCGGCCAGGCCGATGGCGCCCTTGATGCCGCCCGTCTTGGCGCGCGACACATAGCAGGTCACCCCCTGCACCTTGGGATCGTCATGGGCATCGACGACCACTTTGTGGTCGGGACCGATCAGCTTGAAGGCCGTATCGACCGAGCCGATAGGTTCGGCGCGGGCCAACGCCGTCGCGGCGAGCAGGAGAACGAGGGCGGCTTGCTTCATCGAGGCAGTCTAGAGCGAACAAGCCCCGGCGGGGCTGGGTACCGCCGTCTGCCGCCCGGTGAAGCGCGGTTGCTCGGGCCGGCCGAGGTCGAAATGGCTGAGCTGGTCGCTGCGCTGGTTGCACACGAACAGGTGGCGGCCGGCGCGGCAGGCGCTGCGCGGGTAGCTGCCATGCACCCAGTGGTGGTCCAGCAGGCGCGGGCGGCGCGGCTGGGCCAGGGCGATGACGGCCAGGCTGTCGTGCAGGCGGTTCAGTGCGTAGAGATGGCGGCCGCCGGGCGCAACGAGCACATCGGACGCATAGCTGGTGCCGGCAAAGCCGGCCGGCAATACCGAGATCTCGTCAATCAGGCGCGGCCCATCGGCCGTCAGTTCGACGGTCGACAAGGTGGACGACTCCTCCTGCAGCACGTAGACCCAGCGGGCGTCGGTCGGGTGGAAGGCGAAGTGGCGTGGACCCGAGCCGGGGCTGAGCGCGAGTTCGAAAGCGGCGGGCTTCGGCGCACCGGACTCGAGTGGCCAGACGAGCAACCGATCGCGGCCCAGGTCGGTGCCGAGCAGCCAGCGGCCATCGGGGCTGGCCTGGATCATGTGGGCATGCGGCGCTTCGTGGCCGCTGTTGGCCTGGCTGCCGGGCGGGGCCTTGGCCGCTTGTTGCGGGCCCGGCCGGCAGTCCGGACCGGCGCAACCGGGCCAGCTCTCGGCCTCGCCGAGGCGGCCATCGGCTTGCAGTGGCAGCGCGGCGAAGCGGGCGTCGCCGTAGTGGGCCACCCAGGCGTGGCCGGCGCTCAGCGACAGTTGCACCGGGCCGCGGCCGCCGCTGGGGTGGCGCTGCAGCAGTTCGAGCCGGCCCTGCGCGTCCTGGGCGTAGACAGCGACATGGTCTGCGCCTTCCTCCGCGGCATAGACATGTCGGCCCTGGGCCACCAGCCAGCTTGGGCTGCGGGTATTGGCTGTCAGGCCCAGGGCTTTCAACCCGCCGTCGGCGGCGATGGCAAAGCTGTAGAGGCCCTGGCCCAGCGGGGCATAGGTGCCGACGTGCAAGAAGCAGGGTGAAGTTGCGGCGGCGGTGGCGGGCATCAGGGCAGCGGCGGAGAGGCTCAGCAAATGGCGGCGTTTCATGCGAACTGCGTGGTGATGGCATCGACAACGCGGTCGTCCTCGTCGACGACGGCCATCCAGGCCCATTTGTCGAAGGTCGTGCATGGGTGCGAGGGCCCCAGCGCGACGCGCTCGCCGACGGCCGGGCCGTCGCCGGCGCTCGGGTCCCAGCGCAGATAGGCATG
This sequence comes from Pelomonas sp. Root1217, assembly GCF_001425705.1. Taxonomy (GTDB): domain Bacteria; phylum Pseudomonadota; class Gammaproteobacteria; order Burkholderiales; family Burkholderiaceae_C; genus Pelomonas. Next base: position 1,046,852 of record NZ_LMDC01000012.1, read on the forward strand.
CTGATCGTTCAGTCCGGTGACACGCCAACCCGCGGGGGCCTTGGCCCGCTCGGCGCCGCGCAGATGCCAGACCGGCAGCGGCCAGCCGGCATCGAAGGACACATCGCGCCGGCCGGCGTTGAGCAAGGCCAGGCCGGGCTCGGGGCAGGACAGCACCTGGGCCCACACCTCCAGCGCCGGCTGCAGGCTGGGCGCCGACAGCGGCGTGCCCATGCGCTCGTCCATGGTGTGCATATAGCGGCCGTAGTGCTCGTGGTCATGGCAGACGTAGCAACCCGAGCGCAGCAGGCCCAGGCGCCCTGGCTTGCCGGTGAGCATGGGAGCGACGAGATCGAAGAGGGCCGAGCCGCCGCCGCTGAGCCAGAGCGGCCGCGCATCGGCGTCGAGCAGGCCTTTCGCCTCGATGTCGCCCAGCAATGCCTCGATGCGGGCCTGCCAATGCTGCATCAGCGCACGGTCGGGTTCGCTCTCGCCCCGCACCTGCAGGCCCTCGTAGAAGCCGATGCCGCGCAGCCGCAGTGCCGGATGGGTCTTGAGCGCACGGGCCAGGGCCAGCGCCGGGCCATGCTCGCGCACGCCGCAGCGTGAGGTACCGAGTTCGATCAGCACATCGATTCGAGCCTCGCCTTGACCCAGATCCGCCCAGTGCGCCGCCAGCAGATCCAGCTGCGCCTGCGAGTCGACAAAGAAGGCCAGCTCCAGGCCAGGGTGGCGGCGCCGCAGGTCCAGCAGTTCGGCCAGCTCGGCCGCGCCGACGAGCTGGTTGGCGATCAGCGCCCGCCGCGCGCCGGCCGCCAGACCGAGGCGCAGCTGATGCACGTTGGCGAAGGTCAGGCCCCAGGCGCCGGCGTCGAGCTGACGACGAAACAGCTGCGGGCTCATCGTCGTCTTGCCATGGGGTGCCAGTTGCACGCCGTGCTGGGTGGCGAAGTCCTGCATCCAGGCGATGTTGTGGGCCAGGGCCTGCTGGCGCACGACGGCCAGCGGTGTCGGCAGCTCGTGCAGCGTCCAGCGGCGCTGGGCCACGTCGGCCAGTGGCAGGGGCGGCTGCAGCGCCGGAAAGCCTTTCAGCCAGGGACCGAGCCAGCCGGCGCGCGGAGTGTCGTCATGATCCATGGCGCCATCATCGCGCGCGGACGACGCTGAGGGCCTGCGTCAGCACGCGCACGGCGATGTCGGTGGCGGACGGCAGGGGCTCGCCGTCCACGGCCAGCGGCACGAGCGCGGGGCTGGTCAGGTGCAGGATCTTGAAGCGGCTCAAACTCACCTTGGCATGACGCAGGTGCAGCCCGGTCAGCAGCAGCGGCATCATGGCCAACGCGCCCAGCCGCCCGAAGGCGGCGACGCGCAGCAGCTGCAGCTCGCCGTCGTCCACGCGCGCGCCGGGTGCAGCCGGCATGCCGCTGCCATAGCTCGGCGTGTTCAGGCTGGAGGCGAACAGCATCGGCCCGTCGCTCAGCAGCTGGCCATCGGCCTCGACGCGCATCGGGTAGACGCGCAGCCGACCAATCTCGTTGAGCGTGGCCCACAGATAGCGCGGCTGGCCGCGCAGCCAGTTCGGCGCGGCCTGGGCGCGGATGGCGATGGCCGCGTCGAAGCCGGCGGTCAGGCTGGACATGAAGAGCTGGGCGCCGCCTTCGGCCGTTGTGATCTCGCCCAGGTCCATCGCTGCGGCCGGCGCGCGCTGTGCGTGGGCCAAGGCCTCGCGCCAACCCATGCGCGCCAGGCCGAGTGCGCGGGTCAGGTCGTTGCCGGTGCCGCCGGGCAGGATGGCCAGCTGCAGCCGGCGTGCGACCAGGGCCGGCAGCAGCTGGTGCACGGTGCCGTCGCCGCCGGCGACGATGACGCGGCTGCCTTCGGGCAGGGCCAGCAGGCGCTGACGTGCGGCGGCGACGTTCTCGGGCAGCACCAGTGGCACGCCGGGGAGGGCCTCCCGCAGCGGGGCGGCGAGGGCGGCACAGCGGCCGTTGGCGGCATGCGGGTTCAGCAGGCACAGCGCCGGGGTCAGGGCAGAGGCGATCACGCCGGGCATTGGATTCTGCGGCGCGCCCTCACGCCATCGGCGCAGACCCTGCGGCGCAGTGTGCCGGCTCTGTCTACACTCGTGTTACAACTCAACACAACCAACGAGGCGCTGCTCGCGCATGTCGCTGCACATCCCCACCCTGGTGCTGATGCTCGTGCTCGGATTCGGGCTGCTGACGCTGCAGCTGTGGATGGCCGGGCGCGGCGCACTCAGCCGCGGCGAGCTCAAGCGCCTGGGCTGGGCGGGGCTGGCCTTCAGCATCGGCTTTGCCTTCTTTGCGCTGCAGCCCTGGCTGCCCGGCTGGGCCGTGCTGCTGGGCGGCAACTGGCTGCTGATGGCGGGCCTCGCCGGTTTCGCGGCGGCGGTGTCGCGGCATCTGCTGAACCGCGGCCTGCCGGTTTGGCATCACGGGTTGCTATTGCTTGCAGCCTTGGCCGTGCCGGCGGTGCTGGACGTGTCGCAGCCGGTGCGTGCTGGCGCGATGTCGGCGGCCATGGGGGCGCTGCTGCTGCCGGCCACCCTCGCGTCGCTGCGGCTGGGCTGGCGCGGCGAGACGAGTTTTCGCGTCGTCTCGCTGATGCTGCTGCTGGCCAGCCTGGCGCTGTGGCTGCGCGTGGGCTTTGCCGCGTGGTGGCTGCGCGCCGGGCCGGCCGACGCTGAGCGCTGGCAGGCCTGGAGCGGCGCCATCTTCATGCTGGCCTTCATGGCGATGCTGGCGGCGGGATTCGGATTCGTGCTGGCGAATTTCGAGCGCATGGCCAGCCAGATGCGCAAGCTCGCCAGCGTTGACGGGCTGACCGGTGCCGTCAACCACAACACGACGGTGTCGCTGCTGGCGCATGCGATGGAGCGCGGCCGCCGCGAGGGCCAGCCGGTCGGCTTCGTCATGCTGGACCTGGACCACTTCAAGCGCGTCAACGACCGGCATGGCCATGCCGTGGGCGACCAGGTGCTGAAGGCCGTCGCGGCCTGCACGCGCTCGCGGTTGCGGGGCTCCGACGTGCTCGGGCGCCTGGGCGGCGAGGAGTTCGGCCTCGTGCTGCCTGCCACCGGTGCCGCCGGCGCCAAACATCTGGCCGAGCAGGTGCGCCTGGCCGTGGAGGCATTGGAACTGCAGGGCGACGGCGGCATGCCGCTGCGCGTGACGCTGTCCGCGGGCGTTGCCGAAGCGGCCAAGAGTGACACGCCCGAAACGCTGATGCATCTGGCCGACAAGGCCCTCTACCAGGCCAAGCAGAAGGGTCGCAACCGCGTCGTCGTGGCGGATGACTGGATGCGCAATTCAACCTTGCAGTCCGTTGTCGGCTAGGCCTCAACAGTCTTCATACTTCCAGTTGCGCGACTTGCCTTCGGCCAGCCACTCCACCGCCTGGGCGATGCGCTTGGCGCGCGTGTCCTCGCGTTTGGCTTCCAGCACCCATTCGAGGTAGTCGCGCTGCTTGCTGGGCGTAAAGGCGTCGTAGTGCTGCTCGGCTGCCTTCACCTTGGCCAGCGCCGCGGCGAAGTCGTCGGGCATCTCGAGCTGGGGTCGCGGCTCGCGATTGGGTTTGGCGGCGCGCGGCGCGCCGGCCCGCAGCAATGCGGCAGCCGCATTGATCTGCTTGCGCAACTCGGTGCGGCTGGGCAGGTCGGCCAGGGTCGTGATGCGGCCGAAATCGCCCATGGCACCGGGCTGGCCGGGTGTCGCGCCCTCGCGCTCCCAGAAGCCGAAGGTGCAGTGCGCCTTGAAGGCCGACATGCCGCAAAGCAGCTTGTCATCCAGCGTGAAGTGCGGCCGGCTCCACTTGATGGTCTCGACGACGTCGGGGCAGGCTGCGTGCACGTCCTCGCGCAGCCGCGCAAGGATGGGCCGGGCGAACTCCGGCACGCCGGCCAGATAGGTGTCGATGCGTGGGTCGAGGGTGGGCATTTCACTCACTCCTGTTCAAGTGGTGCTCGATGCGCCGGTCCGGGATCAGCCACAGCGCCGCGGCGATGGCGTAACCCGCCAGCGACAGACCCACGTGCACGAAGGCCAGCGCGATGGACACCAGGTAGATGACCGGCGAGAGCTTGCCCTTCCAGTCCTTGCCCAGCGCCTGGGCCAGCACGGTGTTGTTGCCGGGGATGCAGACCAGGGCCCGCTGCAGCAGCATGTAGGCCAGGGCGGCCATCACCAGCACGCCGCCGTAGACGGCCACCGGCAGAGCCGCGAAATGGTTCTCGCCCATCCAGCCGGTGGCAAAGGGCAGCAGCGACAGCCAGAACAGAAGGTGCAGATTCGGCCAGAGCACGCCGCCGCTGATCTTGTGCACGGCATGCAGCAGATGGTGGTGGTTGTTCCAGTAGATGCCAACGTAGATGAAGCTCAGTACATAGGACAGCAGCACCGGCCACAGCGGCTGGAGAGCTGCCCAATCGCTGCCATGGGGCACCTTCATCTCCAGCACCATGATGGTGATGATGATGGCGATGACACCGTCGCTGAAAGCTTCGAGGCGGGTCTTGTTCATTCAGACGAGTCTAGACTTCCGGCCCCTGCACCTCCCCTCCGGACTGACCCTTGCGACGCCTGCTGCTGCCCCTGTTGTTCGCCGCTTCGACGAGCTGGGCCCAGCTGCCGTCGCTAACGCTGGAGCAGCTGCCGCGCCCGACCATGCCACCGGGCGAGCGCGGGCCGGTCGTGCCGGCCCAGGTGGAGCGCTGGCGCCTGGAGGCCAAGGCGCTGGAATACGGCGACGGTGTCCGGCGCGACGAAGTGGCGGCTGCCAAGCTGTATTGCCGCGCCGCCCGTTATGGCGACGCCGAAGCCCAGTTCAGCCTGGGCTGGATGCTGACCAATGCGCGCGGCATCCAGCGCAACGACGCCGAAGCCGCTCACCTGTTCGCCGCCGCGGCCGAGCAGGGCATGGAGCAGGCGCAGAACATGCTGGAGCGCATGGGCGGCACGCCGCTGGGCGACCCGCCGCCCTGCCTGCGCCCGCCCGAGACCGACCCGCCGGTGGCCGCCGCCGCCCTGCCACCCGCTGCGCGCAATGCCAAGCCGCTGTCGCTGTGGGCCACGCTGCCGCTGCCTCAGAACGCCCCGCCGGCCATCGTCAACTACGTGAAGCTGCTGGCGCCCGAATACCAGCTCGCGCCGGCCCTGGTGCTGGCGGTCATGGCCACCGAGTCCAACTTCGACCCGCTGGCCGAGTCGCCCAAGCGGGCTCAGGGCCTGATGCAGCTGCTGCCCGAGACGGCGGCGCGCTTCAATGTGATCCGGCTGCGCGACCCGTCGCAGAACATCCGTGGCGGCATGGCCTATCTGCGCTGGCTGCTGGCCTATTTCGAAGGCGACGTGATGCTGGCCGTGGCCGCCTACAACGCCGGCGAGAGAGCCGTGGACCGCTACCTCGGCGTGCCGCCCTATGCCGAGACGCGGCTGTATGTGCGCAAGATCATGGCGGCCACCGGCGGCCAGCGCCTGCACCCCTTCGATGCCAAGGTGACCGGCGCCTCGCCCATGCTGATGCGCGTCAAGGCCGCCATGCAGAGCCTGCAGGCGCGCTGACTTCCGTGAGAACAATCACGGCGCGTGCGCGCCGCCCGTGGGCGCTGTCCTGTGAAGCGGGCATCGTGCTTGCGGTTGAACCCAGCCCAATATGGAACCCCTGCACGCCGACACACTGCTGCGCGTCTTCCAGCTCGTCACGACGATGCTGGCCCTGGCCACGGTGGGCGGCGCCTGGCATCTGAAGGGCGAGCGCGCGTTGTGGTTCTGGGCCGGCGCTTTCGCGGCATCGGCGTTGACCCAGGCGGCGCGCGTGGCCTTCATCGCCATGGGTGCACCGCGCACCTTCTGGGCGGTGGGCCATCTCGGCAGCACGCTGTCTGCGCTGATGGTGCTGCTCGGCCTGCGCGTCTACCTTGGCCTGCCGCTGCGCTGCCGCTGGCCGCTGGTGCTCACGGGCCTGGCCTGCATCGGCTCCTTGGCGCTGACGGCCTGGACGGGCCAGTTCTGGCCTTCGATCACTTTGACGATGCTGGTCTCGGCCGTGTTGACCATGCCCGCGGCCCATGCGGCGCTGCAGGCATGGCGGGAGCAGCGCGGCTTTCCGCTGGGCCTGCTGGCGGCCGACCTGATCGTCAGCGCCATCATCGAGGTGGCGCGCGGCCTGGCCGTGTCGCCCCTGATCGCCCAAACGCGGGCCGAGCTGGTGCAATACAACTCGATCGGCCTGTTCGCCGTCATTGCCCTGCTCATCGGCCAGGCCCTGGCCATGTTGCTGCTGCTGCAGGACCGTGCGCTGCGCCAGATCGAGCGCCTCATCGAGATCGACGTGCTGACCGGCCTGCTGAACCGGCGCGGCTTCGACGAGCGCCTGCGCCGCCTGCTGCAGCGCGGTGTCGACCATCCGCCGGTGCTGACCCTGCTGGACGTGGATCACTTCAAGCGCATCAACGACACCCACGGCCACGCGGTCGGCGACGCCGTGCTCAGCGGCATCGGTGCCCGCCTGCACGACACCTTGCGGCCGCTGGACCTGGCGGTGCGCCTGGGCGGCGAGGAATTCGCCGTCATCTGGCTCAAGCCCGAGGCCGGCGGTGAACTGCGCCTGGGTGAGCGGCTGCGCGAGGCCATCGGCGGCCAGCCCTTCGAGACGGCGGCCGGCCCGCTGATCGTGACGGTCAGCGTCGGCGTAGCCCAGGCCCTCGCGCCCGACGAGGCCCCCGAGGCCTTGTTCAGCCGTGCGGATGCGGCTCTTTACGAGGCCAAGCGCGCGGGGCGCGACCGGGTCGTGCTGGCGCGCTGACCCCGCTTTTGGGGGAGTCTAGGGGGTGGCATCGAGTCTGGCGCCCTGCTTTGAAAAAGTGCTGCTGCACAATCCGCCCCGCCTAGAAAAGCAGGGGAGAAACAGTGGAGCGGGATGGCATCAATTGGCTGGGGATCGGTCTGCGCGCAGCGGCCTTGGTGGTCACCATTTCGCTCCTGACCTGGTGCAGCATGGCGCGGCGCAGCACCCAGGACGTCGCTGGCCTCGGACCCGAGCTGCGCGAGATGATGTTGATGAACGGCATGGCCGACGCCAGCGGCATGATCGACATCGACAAGACGGCCAAACGCGTGGGCGCCGTTGGGCTGAACCGCCTGCTCTACGACAACGCGGGCACCGGCAGCCTGCCGGCGCTGCGCTGGATCGCCAACCACGGGGCCGAGCCCCGTAATGTCGGCGCGCTGGACAAGGGCACGCTGCTGCAGCAGGCCGCTGCCAAGCCGACGCTGGACCGGCTGAAATTCTTCATCGAAGAGCTCAAGCTCGACCCCCGGCAGGAAACGCCCGACCATGTAGGCGTCATGCACCTGGCGGCACGCAACGGCGCGGATGCCCAGACGCTGGTGTTCCTGACTAGCCGTGGGTTGAGCATCAACGCGCCCGACATCGGCGAGCGCCTGCCCATCCATTACGCGGCGCTCAAATCCATCGGCCCGCTGGTGTCGGCCGGCGCTGACATCAACGCGCTGGACGGCCTGGGGCGCACGGCCCTGCACTGGGCCGTCGAGGAAGGGCGGCACGACGCGGTGGCGGAGCTGATCCGCCTGCAGGCCTCCGTCTTCACGCAGGACCGCCAGGGCAACACGCCGCTGCACCTGGCCGCGGTCGGCAATTCCGACGCCATCGTCGATACCCTGCTCGCCGCCGGTGCGCCCAAGGCCGCGCGCAATGCCGACGGCCTGACGGCGCGCGAGTATCTCGAGAAGTCCCGCTACAAGCGCCGCTACAGCAACGGCGGCGACCGGGAACAGAAACTGTGACCCTTGCCCGCGCAGGCTGGGCCGCGCTGGCCCTGGTGTCGCTGGTCGGCACGGCCCGGGCCGACGGCGGCGGGGTCTACAAATGCCGCAAGCCCGACAGCACCGTTGTCTTCAGCGACCGACCCTGCCCCGAGGCCGAGTCCACGCAGATTGCGCGCGCCGGGCCCAAGGCTCCGGAGGCCAGCCAGTTCATGAGCCCGCGCTGCCTGCGCCTGCGCGAACAACTTCGCCAGGGTGAGGGCGACATGGACGAGGGCATGCGCCAGCAGCTCGACTATCGCTACCAGCGCGACTGTTATGCCGAAGAGCAGGAGGCCAACGACAAGGTCAGCCGCCTGATGGAAGACGTGCGCACCCGCTCCATGCAAGAGCGCCGTGCGCTGGCCGAGGCCAAGGCACGGCAGGAGCGCGAGTTCGCCCAATGCGTGGAGCTGCGCACCAGCCTGCGCGCCCGCCGTGCTCGCGAGGCCGAGATGACGGCGGGTGAGCGCGCCGACCTGGAGCGACTGTCGGCCGCCTTCGAGCAGCGCTGCCGCGGGCTGTAGGCCGCGCATCGGTGAACCGGTGGCGTGCGGCGCTCGCGCTACAGGCTGGACAGCGCCTGTGCGATGCCGTCCACACCGATCACTTCCACGCCGTTCTTCATCGGGAAGGGCCGCGCGATTGGCGCCACGACGTAGGCAGCGTCGAGCTTCAGATCGTCAATGGCGACCCAGAAGCCCTTGGTGACCGTGGGCGCGGACGAGAACTTGATCTCGAAGCCGAGAGTGCGCGTGCCGTTGCTCACCACCACATCCATCTCCGTGCCGGCCGCCGTGCGGTAAAAGCCCAGGCTGGCGCTCTGTGGCAGTGTGGCGGCGATCTGCTCGATGACGAAGCCTTCCCAGGATGGACCGACGATGGGGCTGCCTTGCAGCATGTCAAGGTCAGGGATGGCCAGCAGCGCATGCAGCAGGCCGCTGTCCCGGACATACACCCTGGGAGTCTTCACGAGGCGTTTGCCCACGTTGATCAGGTGGGGCTCCAGGCGGCGAACCATCATGGTGTCCACGAGCGTGTCGAGGTACCGGCCGGTGGTGGCGTGGGATGCACCGCCCAAAGACTGTCCGAGCATGGAGGCGTTGAATGGCTGGCCCTGGAGGTGTGCCAGCATCCGCCAGAACCGGTGCAAGGTTTCGGCCGCCACGTTGACGCCGAACTGTGGGAGGTCGCGCCGAAGGAAGGTCAGGATGAAGTCCTGGCGCCAGACATGGGACATCTCGTCGTTCGGCGCCAGCAGGCTCAGCGGGAAGCCTCCGCGCATCCATAGCGTCTGCAGGCTCATCAGGTCGGTCGCGGCCTCGGCAGCCAGCAATGGCGCCAATTCCAGGTAGCCTACGCGGCCCGCGAGCGACTCCGAGCCTTGGCGCAGCAGCGGCCCGGACGCTGAGCCCAGCAGCAGGAATCGTCCCGGGCGGCGCTTTGCATCGATCTCGTGGCGCAGGTAGGCAAACAGGTCGGGCGCGTTTTGCACCTCGTCGATCACCACCAAGTGATCGCGATGGCGGGCGAGGAAGACTTCCGGCTCGCTGATCTGGGCCAGATCCAGGGGACGTTCCAGGTCCAGCCATTCGGCGTCCGGGAAGCTGGCCGCGACTTCGCGGGCCAATGTCGTCTTGCCGACCTGCCGGGCACCAAGCAGCACCATGCCGGGATAGAAATTCAACCGTTCACGCAGCTTGGACGCGATCAATCTTGAAATCATCCTTGCATTTTGATCGGCGAGTGATCAATTTGCAATGATTATTCGTGCGTGGGGATGGTCGATGTCATCTTGATTGCAGATTGAGCGCGGACCGTCAATCTGCAGGGACACCGCCCTTCTCACATGCTGCGCCGGTACTGCCCGCCCACCTCGAACAGCGCGCCCGTGATCTGGCCGAGGGAACAAACCCGCACGGCTTCCATCAGCACATCGAACACATTCCTGTTCTCGATGACGGCCTGCTGAAGCCGGGCCAGCATGGCCGGCGCCTGGGCCGCATGGCGGGCCTGGAACTCGGCCAGCCGCGTCAGCTGCGACTGCTTCTCTTCATCAGTCGAGCGCGCCAGCTCGATGTGCTCAGGCACCGTCTCGCCCTTCGGGTTGCGGAAGGTGTTGACGCCGATGATGGGGTACTCGCCGGTGTGCTTGAGCATCTCGTAGTGCATCGACTCTTCCTGGATGCGGCCGCGCTGGTAGCCGGTCTCCATGGCGCCGAGCACGCCGCCGCGCTCGCTGATGCGCTCGAACTCTGTCAGCACCGCCTCTTCGACCAGCTCGGTCAGCTCGTCGATGATGAAGGCGCCCTGTGACGGGTTCTCGTTCTTGGCCAGGCCCCACTCGCGGTTGATGACGAGCTGGATGGCCATCGCGCGGCGCACGCTTTCGTCGGTGGGCGTCGTGATCGCCTCGTCGTAGGCGTTGGTGTGCAGCGAGTTGCAGTTGTCGTAGACGGCGATCAGCGCCTGCAGCGTGGTGCGGATGTCGTTGAAGGCGATTTCCTGCGCATGCAGGCTGCGGCCCGAGGTTTGCACGTGGTACTTCAGCTTCTGCGAGCGCTCGTTGGCGCCGTAGCGGTCGCGCATGGCGACGGCCCAGATGCGGCGGGCGACGCGGCCGAGCACCGTGTACTCCGGGTCCATGCCGTTGCTGAAGAAGAAGCTCAGGTTGGGCGCGAAGTCGTCGATGTGCATGCCGCGCGCCAGATACGCCTCCACGAAGGTGAAGCCGTTGGACAGCGTGAGCGCCAGCTGGCTGATCGGGTTCGCACCTGCTTCGGCGATGTGATAACCGGAGATCGACACCGAGTAGAAATTGCGCACGTTGTGGTGCACGAAGTATTCGGCGATGTCGCCCATCACCTTCAGGCTGAACTCGGTCGAGAAGATGCAGGTGTTCTGGCCCTGATCTTCCTTCAGGATGTCGGCCTGCACGGTGCCGCGCACATTGGCCAGCACCCAGTCCTTGATCTTGGCGGCTTCGTCGGCCGTCGGCTCGCGGCCGTTGTCTGCCTTGAACTTGGCGAGGTTCTGGTCGATGGCCGTGTTCATGAACATGGCCAGAATGGACGGCGCGGGGCCGTTGATGGTCATCGACACCGACGTGGTCGGGCTGCACAGGTCGAAGCCGTCATACAGCACCTTCATGTCGTCCAGCGTCGCGATGCTCACGCCGCTGTTGCCGACCTTGCCGTAGATGTCGGGCCGCGGCGCGGGGTCGGCGCCGTAGAGCGTCACCGAGTCGAAGGCGGTGGACAGACGCTTGGCGGGCATGCCCTCGCTGACCAGCTTGAAGCGGCGGTTGGTGCGGAAGGCGTCGCCCTCGCCAGCGAACATGCGCGTCGGGTCCTCGCCCTCGCGCTTGAAGGCGAACACGCCGGCGGCGTAGGGGAAGCTGCCGGGCACGTTCTCCAGCATCAGCCATTTCAGCAGTTCGCCGTGGCATTCGTAGCCGGGCAGCACGACCTTGCGAATCTTGGTGCCGGAGAGGCTTTGCGTGACGAGCGCGGTGCGGATCTCCTTGTCGCGGATCTTCACGACGTACTCGTCACCGGCATAGGCCTTGACCATGTCGGGCCACTGCTGCAGCAGCTGGCGGGCGTCGCCGTCAAGCCGCGCGCGGCGTTGCTCGGCGAGGTCGGCCAGCGCGGTGCGGGCGCCCTGCTTGTCGGGGTTGGCGGCCTCCAGCATGGCGCGGCTGGCTTCGAGCTGCTGGATTTCGCGGGCCAGCGCGGCCTGCTTGCGGGCGCGGGCCTTGTAGCTGCGCACGGTGTCGCTGATGTCGGCCAGGTAGCGCACGCGGGCGGCCGGCACGATGGGCGTCTGGTGCGTGCTGTGCCGCGTGTTCACAAGGGGCAGGCGGCCGTCGCTCAGCTTCAGGCCGAGTTCGCCGAGCCGGGTCTTCAGCGCCTGGTAGAGCGCGGTCACGCCGTCGTCGTTGAAACGGCTGGCCATGGTGCCGAACACCGGCATGGTGTCGGGCATCACGGTGAAGGCCTCGCGGTTGCGTTGCACCTGCTTGCTCACGTCACGCAGTGCGTCCAGCGAACCCTTGCGGTCGAACTTGTTGATGGCGACGAACTCGGCGAAGTCCAGCATGTCGATCTTCTCGAGTTGGCTCGCGGCGCCGAACTCGGGCGTCATCACATACATCGGCACGTTCACCAGCGGCACGATGGCCGCGTCGCCCTGGCCGATGCCACTCGTCTCCACGATGACGAGATCGAAGCCGGCGACCTTGGCCGCGGCGATGACGTCGGGCAGGGCAGGGGAGATTTCCGAGCCGAAGTCTCGCGTCGCCAGCGAGCGCATGAAGACGCGTGCACCGCCGCCCCAGGGGCTGATCGCGTTCATGCGGATGCGGTCGCCCAGTAGCGCACCACCGCTCTTGCGGCGCGATGGGTCGATGGAAATCAGCGCCACGCGCAGCGCATCGCCCTGGTCCAGGCGCAGTCGGCGGATCAGCTCGTCCGTCAGGCTGGACTTGCCGGCGCCGCCAGTGCCGGTGATGCCCAGCACGGGCGTCTTGATGCGCTTGGCCTGGTCGCGCAGCGCGTCGACGATGCCGGCGTCGGCCTTGCCGTTCTCCAGCGCAGTGAGCAACTGGGCCAGCGAGCGCCAGGCGGCTTCGGAGTGGCCGGTGATGGCGGACAGGGACTTGGGCGCATGCACGCTGAAGTCCTGGTCAGCCTTCATGACCATCTCGCCGATCATGCCTGCCAAGCCCATGCGCTGGCCGTCCTCGGGGCTGAAGATGCGCACGCCATGCTCGGCCAGCTCGCGGATCTCGGCGGGCACGATGACGCCGCCGCCGCCGCCGAACACCTGGATGTGCTCGCCGCCGCGCTCCTTCAGCAACTGCACCATGTACTTGAAGTACTCGACATGACCGCCCTGGTAGGAGCTGATGGCGATGCCCTGGGCATCCTCCTGCAGCGCCGCGGTGACGACTTCGTCCACCGAGCGGTTGTGCCCGAGGTGGATGACCTCGGCACCCATGCCCTGCAGGATGCGCCGCATGATGTTGATGGCGGCGTCATGCCCGTCAAACAGGCTGGCGGCGGTGACGAAACGGACCTTGTGGGTCGGGCGGTACTCGGCCAGCGCTTTGTAGTCGCTAGAGAGGTCGGTCATGGCTGTCTCCTTGCTCGGCGCGGATTCTAGGTCGCCAATTGACGTTAACGTCAATTGAGCGTCGGTCTAGGGTTATCCGGATCGGCCGGGCATGCAGGCTGCCACGATGATGCGCACCTCGCCAGACCCGGCGTTTCACCCCTCGTCGCAATGAGCACCTCATCGCCTGCCACCCTCAAACTGGGCACAGAACTGACCTTGCGCGGCATCGTGCTGGGCATCCTGATCACCCTGGTCTTCACGGCCGCCAACGTCTATTTCGGCTTGAAGGCCGGCCTGACCTTCGCGACCTCCATCCCGGCCGCCGTCATCTCGATGGCCCTGCTGCGCCGCGCGGCGGGCAATTCCATCGGCGAGACCAACATCGTGCAGACGATTGCCTCGTCGGCCGGCACGCTGTCCTCCATCATCTTCGTGCTGCCGGGCCTGGTCATGATCGGCTGGTGGACGGGCTTTCCGTACTGGATGTCGACGACGCTGTGCGCCCTCGGCGGCGTGCTGGGCGTCATGTACTCCATCCCGCTGCGCCGGGCGCTGGTGACGAATTCACCGCTGCCCTATCCGGAAGGGGTGGCCTGTGCCGAGGTGCTCAAGGTCGGCCATGCCGCCGACAGCGGCGAAGCCAACCGCCAGGGCCTGGCGGCCATCGTGGCCGGCGCCGTGGTGTCGGCCGGCTTCAGCATCGTTGTGGCCACCCAGCTGTTCGCGGCCAACCTGGCGCAGTACTTCCGCCTGCCGGGCGGCGAGAAGAGTGGCACGACGGGGTATGACCTGAACTTCAGCTTCGCGCTGCTGGCCGTGGGCCATCTCGTCGGCTTGTGGGTAGGCATCGCCATCCTGGTCGGCGCCTGCATCGCCTGGCTGGGCGGCGTGCCCTACCTGACCTCGGGTGTCGACGGTGCCGCGGAAGCGGTCGCTCTGTTCGCCTGGAGCAAGAAGGTGCGCTTCATCGGCGCCGGCTGCATTGCCGTCGCGGCGATCTGGACGCTGGTCAAGCTGGCCAAGCCGGTCGTCGCCGGCCTGCATTCGGCCGCCATGTCGGCGCGCGTGCGCAAGGCCGGCAAGGCCGACACCCTGCCGCGCACCGAGCAGGACATCCCCATCGGCACCGTTGGCCTGATCACGCTGGCCTGCATGCTGCCCATCGGCTTCATGCTGTCGAGCTTCGCCACGTCGGCGGGCCTCGGCGACCAGCTCGGCCTGCTGGTTGTCGGCGGCGTCGTCTACGTCGTGCTGATGAGCTTCTTCGTCGCGGCGGTGTGCGGCTACATGGCCGGCCTGATCGGTTCGTCCAACAGCCCGCTGTCGGGCGTCGGCATCCTCGTGGTCATCGGCGTGTCGCTGCTGCTGGCGCTGGTCGTCAAGCCCATGCTGCCGGCCTCCACCGGCCAGGCGCTGGTGGCCTTTGCGCTGTTCGTCACGGCGGTGGTGTTTGCGGTGGCGACCATCTCCAACGACAACCTGCAGGACCTTAAGACCGGCCAGCTGGTGGACGCCACGCCCTGGCGCCAGCAGGTCGCGCTGATCATCGGCGTCGTCGCCGGCGCGGTCGTCATCCCGCCGGTGCTGGACCTGTTGAACCAGGCCTACGGCTTCGCCGGCGCGCCGGGTGTCGATCCGAAGAAGGCACTGGCCGCACCGCAGGCCGCGCTGATCTCGGCACTGGCCAAGGGCGTCATCCAGGGCGACCTGAACTGGAACCTCATCAGCATCGGCGCCTTGATCGGCGTGGCCTGCATCGTTGTCGACGAGGTCATGAAGCGCGTCTCGGGCGGCAAGGCCCACCTGGCGCCGCTGGCTGTCGGCCTGGGCATCTATCTGCCCATGAACAGCACGCTGATGATTGTCGTTGGCGCCGTCGCCGGCTGGTGGTTCGACCGTCGCGCCTCTTACAAGCGCGACCCCGCAGCCACCCGCCAGCTCGGCGTGCTGCTGGCCTCCGGCCTGATCGTCGGCGAGAGTCTGCTGGGCGTCATCCTCGCCGCCATCGTCGTGTTCTCCGGCAACGGCGCGCCGCTGGCGCTGGTGGGGGAGAGCTTCGCGACGGCGGGCCAGGTGCTGGGCTTGCTGGTCTTCGCGGGCGTGGGTGTGGCGCTGTACGCCTGGCTGCTCAGGCGCGGCTGAGCGGCCGCTTCAGTCCTTGGCGCTGAACTTGCGAGAGGAATCCGGAGAGGGAGCCGGCTCACTCCCCGGCGAGCGCAGCGTCAGTGACGCTGCTTGACTTTGCCCGTTGCGCAGGATGCGGAACATGTAGGGCGTGGTGAGGGCGTCTTGCAAGGGCGGGTTGCTGACGACGCAGTGCCTGACCTCGCCGGGGTACGTCAAGGGCAGTTGGTAGCTGCCGGCCATGCAACCAAGGACCATGTCGCCCGGCTGCAGCGTGCCGAAGCTGTTGCTTGTCCGCTCGCCGACGTGGGCCACGACGACGGCGGAGTCCTGGCGCCTGAAAGTGACATGGCCCAGCTGGACGTTGGCCTCCGTGCTCGGGCGCGACACCGGGGGTGGTGCCGGGGGCGGCATGGGTAGCATGGCCGCCGCTCTCAGAGCCTCTTCGACAGCGGCTGCGTTGGCGGCCGTGCGCGCCAGCCCTTGCGGCGGCGGCATCACCAGTGCCGCGGTGGTGCTATGGCCGCGGCGCATCACGTGGAAGACGTAGGTAACGATACCCGTTTTCGGGTCCACGCTCTTGGCAGTGCCGCATGCGGCGGATTCAAGTGCAAAGGTGAACGGCACGCGTTTGTCGATCGTCGCGCAGCCTACCACCCGGTCCCCAGGCTGCAAGGTCGATCGGCCTCGCGCGCTGCCCTTGTCCACCTCGTCCACCGTGATCTGGTCGCTGGTCCGGTTGAAGGTGACGTTGCCCAGGAAGGCGAATTGGGCACCGGCGGCCTGGGGCTGAGGCGATGGTGCCTGGGAAAGCGGGGGAAGGTCCCGGTACAGCGGCGCCGGGATGGTCGTGCCGGATCCGAACTGCGATCCCTTAGACGGGTCCAGGGCCGAGTCCGGCCACGGGTTCGTGGGCGGGCCGCTGGGCATGGTGCTCTGCGGGCGACCCAGGCCGGGCGGCGGTCGGTAGCCGGGCGTCGAGCCGCCGCCGAGCAACTTGGCCAGCATGAACACGACGAAGAGCCCGATGAGCCAGGGTGTCAGTGCAGGCTTTGGCTTCCAGCCGCGATCCAGCGTGGTCAGCGGCTCGGCCGGCGACGTGGACAGGACCGGGGCCGCAGGCTCTTCAGGAGGCAGTTTGGAGAACCAAGTGTTGATGTTGGACTGCGAAGTGACAAGGCGCAGCCAGTTGGGGTAGCGCTGGACGAGAAGTTGCACAAAGTGCAAGTCTTCTCGCAGTAGCGTCGATGACGGGAGTTCATCGCGGCGCAAGCGCTTGATGACGCGGTCGAGTCGATCCAAGTTGCCAATAGGCTGGTCAAAGAAAATCAGCTTCTCGTTGATCGCCGCGTCCAGCGCTGCGCCGAGTTGCCCAAAGACGCGCAGGTGGCTGCGGTCGCTCTCCCAATGGAAGACCTCGCAGGCCGGGCCGAATAGGAACTCATGACCGGGCTGCCAGCCGTTCATGATGCGATGGGCGACCTGCAGTTCGAACAGCGTGCGAGCTTCCAGGTTGAGCAGCCGGTCGTCGGCGAGTGCGCCCTGCAAGGCGGCGGTGGCCTCGGCCTCGTCCTTGAAGCCCGCGTCGGCACGAACGGCAAAGCCCAGGAACATGGCTCGGGCCAGTTCGGCGCTGTCTGGCGGTGCGAAGCCGGCGCTCGCCGTGTTCGACGATGGCTGCGAAGGCTCGACTTCCGGGGTGGGGGCGGCGTCGCTGGCCTGGGCTTCCTGTCGCGCGATGCCGCGCAAGGCCAGTTCATAAGCCTCGCGCAGTTCCTGGAAGGCGTTCAGCTGGGTCGCCTGGTCGATCTGCTTGACCTGCTGGGCATAGGCGCGGCGCACGCTGCGCGCATCAGCGTCAGGCCGCAGTCCCAACGTGGCCAACGCCGCAGCGAGGCCGGCGTCGACCGGGGCGTTCATGTCGGCTCCCGGTCCAGTGCGCTATGCCGCTCCAGCGCATCCAGCAGCTGGCTCAGCGCGCGCCTGCCAGGCGCGATGACGCGGTCGTCCTGGCCAGCCAGCATGCGCTCGAACCCCAGGACTTGAAGGCCGAGGTGCTCGCGCTCCATGCCGCGCAGCTGCTCGTAGAGTCGCTCGGCGCGGGCCAGCACCGTGCGGTTCTCGAGCTGGTCGCGTGGATGGATCTTCAGCTCGGCCATGGCGCGCAGCAGCTCGGCGATCTGGCCTTCGCTGAGCAGGCCCGGGTTGCCTTGAATCAACAGGCCGCTGGTCTCTTGCGTCTTCAGCACCGTCGCATCGATCTGCAGCAGGCCATTCACGTCGTAGGTGAAGCGCACGTCGACGGCGCAGTCCTGCACCGCCGCATTGGGCAGCTCCACGCTCAGGCTGCCAAGGTGGATGTTGTCGCGCACCATGCGCGACTCGCCCTGGTAGATCTGCAGGTCGAGTTGGGACTGGCCCAGGGCCTGCGGGATGTAGCGCTTGACGCGGCTGATCGGTACCGTGCTGTTGCGTTCGATGATGGGATCGAAATGCCCCTGCGAGACGGAGCGTTGGTCCAGCCAGATGCCAACCTCGACGCCCAGCGAATACGGCGCCACGTCCGTCATGACGATCTCGTTCAGCGCTGCGTCCCTGGCCTTGAGCCCAGCCTGCACGGCCGCGCCCAGCGCGACGACCTGGTCGGGATCGAGTTCGGTCGACGGGAAGCGGCCGAACATCATCGTGACGAGACGGCGCACCAGTGGCATGCGGGTGGCGCCGCCGGCCAGCACGATGCTGTCCAGGTCGCTGCTGCGCAAGCCGGCATCACGCAGGGCACGCTCCACGGGCAGGCGAAGGCGCTTGAACAGCGGCGCGCAGGTCTGCTCCAGCAGGGCCTCGTCGATCGTCAACGCGTGCTCGGCGTCACCATGGCGCACCTGGATGGTGGCCGAGGCCTGCAGGCTGAGCAGGCGTTTGGCGGCCTCGGTCTGCGCGCGCAGCCGGGCCATGAAGGTCTCGTCCTTGCGCAGCCCTGCGGTCAGCTGCAGCCGTTCGAAGAAGGCGTCGATGAGGCCGTTGACGAAGTCCTCGCCGCCCAGGAAGTTGTCGCCCGCCGAGGCCCGCACCTCCATGACGCCGTCGAACAACTCCAACACGGATACGTCGAAGGTGCCACCGCCGAGGTCGAAGACGAGAAAGCGCGACTCCGCCTCACGCTGGTGCAGGCCATAGGCCAGTGCGGCGGCGGTGGGCTCGTTCAGCAGCCGCTCAACCTTGAGGCCGGCGATCTGCCCGGCCGCTCGCGTGGCCTTGCGCTGCGCGTCGGAGAAGTAGGCCGGCACCGTGATGATGGCTTCGGTGACCGGCTCGCCGAGGAAGGCCTCGGCGTCGGCCTTGAGCGCCTTCAGGATCAGTGCCGACAGCTCCTCAGGCCGGAACTCGCGCTTGCCCAGGCGCGTCAGCCGGCTGCTGCCCATGTGGCGCTTGAACAGTGCGGCGGAGAGCTCAGGGTGGGTCTGCAGCCGCTCCACGGCCGCGCGGCCCACCAGCACGGTGCCGTCCGCGTCCAGGCTGATGCAGGACGGCGTCAGGACTTCGCCCAGGCCGTTCTTGATGAGTTGCGCCTGACCATCGCGCCAGACGGCGACCAGGCTGTTCGTGGTTCCAAGATCAATGCCGACGATCACTGAGGCCTCCCCGCCCACTTTTTTGTGGCGGGGATGCTAATGCGGTCGTCGCCTTTCCCGCGCCCGCGTGATCCCGCGAGCGCGGGGAGGTTCAGTCGTCCGAGCCGGCGAAGCCGAACAGGTGCAGCAGGCTCGTGAACAGATTGAAGATGGACACGAAGAGGCTGACGGTGGCGAGCACGTAGTTGGTCTCGCCGCCGTCGACGATCTGCTTGGTCTCGAACAGGATCAGGCCGGCCGACAGCAGGGCCACGACGGCGGAGACGGTCAGCGCCAGGGCCGGAATCTGGAAGAAGATCGCCGCCAGGCCTGCCAGCACCGCAACGACCATGCCGGCGAACAGGAAGCCGCCCATCCATGACAGATCACGCTTGGTGGTCGTGGCATAGGCCGACAGCGCCAGGAACACGGCGCCGGTCGCGCCGAGCGCCAGCATGACGGTCTGCGCGCCGCCGGGCAGCGCCAGGGTGCGTGTCAACAGCGGGCCGAGTGTCCAGCCCATGAAGCCGGTCAGCGCGAAGACGAGGCCGACGGCGGCGCCGCGGTTCTTCAGCTTGTGGATGCCGAACAGCAGGCCGAAATACGCAACCAGCGTCAGGATGATGCCGGGCGCCGGCAGGCTGAAGGCCACGGCCGCAGCAGCGACAGCGGCGCTGAACAACAGCGTCATCGACAGCAGCGCATACGTGTTGCGCAGCACCCGATGGGCGGTGCCGCGGTCGAGGGCGCCGCCGTGGGGCATGGCAATGGCGATGGGACGGGTTTGCATGGCAGACCTCCGGTTTGAAAGAACACGGGCAGGGTACGTAGGCAAGACACCAAATAAAAGCAGAGAATCGCGAAGCATTGCTTCGGGATAACTTGCTGATTTGCCATGAGTCTGAGCTACAGCTACCGCCATCTCTACTATTTCTGGGCCGTTGCCAAGGAGGGCGGGTTGACGCGGGCGGCCGAGAAGCTGGGGCTGTCGGTGCAGACCGTCTCGACCCAGGTGCGTGAGCTGGAGCAGGCCCTGGGTGCGGCGCTGCTCAAGCCGGCTGGCCGGGGCCTGACGCTGACCGAGGCGGGGCGCGCGGCGCTGGACGTGGCCGACCAGATTTTTTCGCTGGGCCAGACCCTGCCCGAGCGCGTGCGCGAGGCGGTGGACGTGCCGACGGTGCGCCTGGCCGTCGGCATCTCGGACGGCCTGCCCAAGCTCGTCGCGCACCGCCTGCTCGCGCCCATCCTCGACACACCGCAGCTGCGCCTGCTCTGCCACGAAGATGAATTCGATGACCTGCTCGGCGACCTCGCCCTGCATCGCCTGGACGTCGTGCTGGCCGACCGCCCGGCGCCGCCCAACCCCAACCTGCGCGTCTACAGCCATTCGCTGGGCAGTTCGCCCGTTGCCTGGTACGCCCACCCGCGCTGGGCCGAGGCGGCGGCGCGCGACTTCCCCGCGTCGCTGGCCGACGTGCCGCTGCTGCTGCCGACCTCCCACGCCGCGCTGCGCCCGCGCCTGGACCAGTGGCTGACCGAGCACGGTCTGCGTGTGCGCGTGACGGGCGAGTTCGAGGACAGCGCCCTGCTGGCCACCTTCGGCAGCGAGGGCCTGGGCGTGTTCCCGGCCGCAACGGCAGTGAACGACGCACTCACTGGCCGCTACGGCGTCGTCAACGTCGGCCTGGCCGACGGGCTGGCCGAGCAGTTCTACGCCGTGGGCACCGACAAGAAGATCAGCCACCCGCTGGTGCGCAAGCTGCTGCCCCAATCAGCCTGATAGGCTCGCTTGCTACAGTTGACGTTTACGTCAATCAAGAGGGCTCGGCCGCCTTGAAGCCGGGCTGACAGGAGACTCCCCATGAATCTGCCCGGCCTGAACTTCCAACTCGGCGAAGACATCGACGCGCTGCGTGACGCGGTGCGCGCCTTCGCCGACGAGGAGATCGCCCCGCGCGCGGCCGAGATCGACCGCAGCGACCAGTTCCCCGTGGACCTGTGGCGCAAGATGGGTGACCTGGGCGTGCTGGGCATCACCGTGCCCGAGGAGTACGGCGGCGCCAACATGGGCTATCTGGCCCATATGGTGGCGATGGAAGAGATCAGCCGCGCCAGCGCCTCGGTGGGCCTGAGCTATGGCGCGCACAGCAATCTGTGCGTGAACCAGATCAAGCGCAACGGCAACGACGCCCAGCGCCGGAAGTACCTGCCCAAGCTGATCAGCGGCGAGCATGTCGGCGCGCTGGCGATGAGCGAGCCGGGCGCCGGTTCGGACGTGCTGAGCATGAAGCTCAAGGCCGAGGACAAGGGCGGCTTCTACGTCCTCAACGGCAACAAGATGTGGATCACCAATGGCCCCGACGCCGACACGCTGGTGGTCTACGCCAAGACTGAACCGGAACTGGGCGCGCGCGGCGTGACGGCCTTCCTGATCGAGAAGGGCATGAAGGGCTTTTCCATCGCACAGAAGCTCGACAAGCTCGGCATGCGCGGCTCGCACACCGGCGAGCTGGTGTTCCAGGACGTCGAGGTGCCGGCCGAGAACGTGCTGGGCGCGGTCAACGGCGGCGCCAAGGTGCTGATGTCGGGCCTGGACTACGAGCGCGCCGTGCTGACTGGCGGGCCGCTGGGCATCATGCAGAGCGTCATGGACAACGTCGTGCCCTATATCCACGACCGCAAGCAGTTCGGCCAGAGCATCGGCGAGTTCCAGCTCATCCAAGGCAAGGTGGCTGATATGTACACCGTGCTGCAGGCCGCACGCAGCTTTGCCTACACCGTGGCCAAGAACCTCGACATGCTGGGCGCCGAGCATGTGCGCCAGGTGCGCAAGGACTGCGCCTCGGTGATCCTGTGGACCGCCGAGAAGGCCACCTGGATGGCCGGCGAAGGCGTGCAGATCTTCGGCGGCAACGGCTACATCAACGAGTACCCGCTGGGCCGCCTCTGGCGTGACGCGAAGCTCTACGAAATCGGCGCGGGCACCAGTGAGATCCGCCGCATGCTGATCGGCCGGGAGCTGTTTGCCGAAACCATGTGAAACGCCAGCCCGCGACAATGACCGCATGACGACCGCGACCAACCACGAACTGCAGGACCTGCTCGACAACAACAAGCGCTGGGCCGCCGACACCGAGGCCCGCGAGCCGGGCTTCTTCTCCAGCCTGCTCAAGCAGCAAACGCCGCAATACCTTTGGATAGGCTGCGCCGACAGCCGCGTGCCGGCCAATGAGCTGGTGGACTTGCTGCCGGGCGAACTGTTCGTGCATCGCAACGTCGCCAACGTCGTCGTGCACTCGGACCTGAACTGCCTGTCCGTCATGCAGTTCGCGGTGGACCAGCTCAAGGTGCGCCACATCATCGTCGTCGGCCACAGCAATTGCGGCGGCGTGCGCGCGGCGCTCTACGACATCCGCACCGGTCTGGCCGACAACTGGATCCGCCACGTGCAGGACGTGCGCAACGACCACCTGGCTTGGCTGGACAGCCTGCCCGAGGCCAAGCGCGTCGATGCGCTGTGCGAGCTGAATGTGCTGGAGCAGGCGCGCAATGCCTGCCAGACGACGGTGGTGCAGGACGCCTGGCAGCGCGGCCAGGAGATCGTCGTGCATGGCTGGGTTTACGGCCTGCACAACGGCCTGCTGGAGGACCTGCAGCTCACGGCCACCAGGGCCGAGGATGTGGAGCCGTCCTACCGCCGCGCGCTGGAACGCGTCAAGGCGCGCTACGCCACAGTGGCCTGAATAGAGTCGGGGCATGTTCCCGACCCAGCTCACGGACTCGCGCGCCTTCGACATCGCCCAGGCCCTGCTGGGTGGTTTCGATCGCCACTACAAGCTCTTCCGCGCGACGTCCGCCGAGGCCAAGGCCCGTTTCGAGCGCGGCGACTGGGCCGGCCAGCAGCGCGCCCAGGCGCTGCGCATTGAGTTCTACGACGCCCGCGTCGCGGAGGCCACCGAGCTGCTCGAGCAGCGCTTTGCCGCGTCAACGCTGCGGATGGACGTCTGGCAGCAGGTCAAGCTGCACTACATCGGCCTGCTGACCAACCACCACCAGCCCGAACTGGCCGAGACCTTCTTCAACTCGGTGTGCACGCGCATCCTGCACCACGCCTATTTCCACAACGACTTCATCTTCGTGCGTCCGGCCATCTCGACCGAGTACATCGAGAACGACGAGCCCGGAGCGACCCCGACCTACCGCGCCTACTATCCGGCGCCGGACAAGCTGCGCGAAACCCTCCAGCGCGTCATCACCAACTTCCAGCTGGACGGCGAGTTCGCCCACCTCGATGCCGACGTCGACCGGGTGCTGGCCGCCGTCGCGCGGCGCCTCGGCGAGTTCCGCTGGCGCGCTAACTTCCAGCTGCAGGTGCTGTCCAGCCTGTTCTACCGGAACAAGGGCGCCTATGTCGTTGGCAAGATCATCAACGGTTTTACCGAGACGCCGTTTGCCCTGCCCATCCTGCGTGACGACGACAGCGGGCGCTTCTTCATCGACGCGGCGCTGTTCGGCGAAGACGATCTGCTGATCCTGTTCAGCTTCGCCCGCGCTTACTTCCTCGTCGACATGGAGGTGCCGAGTGCGTACGTGCAGTTCCTGCGCTCCATGATGCCGAGGAAACCCCGCTCCGAGATCTATTCGGCGCTGGGCCTGCAGAAGCAGGGCAAGAACCTTTTCTACCGCGACTTCCTGTACCACCTGCGCCATTCATCGGACAAGTTCCGCATCGCGCCTGGCATCAAGGGCATGGTCATGCTGGTGTTCGACCTGCCGAGCTGGCCCTTCGTCTTCAAGGTCATCAAGGACTTCTACCCACCGCAGAAGGACACCACGCGCGAGCTGATCCAGAGCAAATACCTGCTGGTGAAGAGCCACGATCGCGTGGGCCGCATGGCCGACACGCTGGAGTACACGCGGGTGGCCTTCCCGCGGCATCGCTTCGAGGAAGAGCTCCTCGATGAGTTGAAGCACTTCTGCGGGAGCCTCATTGAAGAGAACGGCGACGACCTCGTCATCCGCCACCTCTATATCGAGCGCCGCATGGTGCCGCTCAACATCTACCTGCAGGACGCCACGCCCGAACAGGTGGAGCGCGTCGTCATCGAGTATGGCAACGCCATCAAGGACCTGGTGGCGGCAAACATCTTCCCGGGCGACATGCTATGGAAGAACTTCGGTGTGACCCGCCACGGCAAGGTCGTGTTCTACGACTACGACGAGATCGAGTACCTGACCGACTGCAACTTCCGCCGCGTGCCCGAGCCGCGCAACGAGGAGGAAGAGATGTCAGGCGATGTCTGGTACAGCGTCGCGCCGCGCGACGTCTTCCCCGAGACTTTCGCGCCCTTCCTGCTCGGCAATCCGAAAGTGCGCGAGGCTTTCATGCGGCATCACGCGGACCTGCTGGACGCCGGCTTCTGGCAGGGCCACAAGGCCCGCATCCTGGCAGGGCATGTGCATGATGTGTTTCCCTATGACCAAGCGCGACAGTTCGCGCGGCACAAGTTTGTTTCGTGACCGGCACACCCGCGGAGACCCATTGGCGCGGCCCGCACGAGGCGGCGCGTAGAACAGCCCTGTCATTTGACTGCTCCGTTTCCATTGGGGCAGGCCTCCGCGGACAGGATTCTCTCGATACTATCGAGCCCGGCTTGGGAATCATCGCCGGGGTTGATGTGATACCACTTGCCCTTGGCTGCGTGTAGTTTTCCGCCGCGCACCTCCAGGCTTTCTCCCTGGCTGACGTAGTCCGCGAAGCGATCGCTGATGGCGATTCGCCGAAGCATGAGCAAATAGGTTCTGCCGTCGTCGAAGCTAGTGCCGTGCGTATTCCAGACCCGGAGCAATTCACCCTGATCAAAAACTTCGCCTCCCTGGCGTAGAACGTTGACGGCTTTTTCCGGATCGAACGATGCATTCCCTTTCAGTTTTCTAGTGATGGTGAACGGGGTTTTGGTAATGATGTCGGCCTTGTCCGCCGTCAGGGCGGAAACAGGGATTCCCGCTTTCGCGACGACAACTCCGTCGACACCGCAGACGTCATCGTGCAGATATTGCTCATCCAGGTTTTTGAACGAATTGCGCTTTTCGCCGGACCTGATCGGGTGCGCCACCAGGGCCATCGAGCGCCCGCGCACTCCATCCGGAAACTTGTCGGCTTCGTGAAGGTTCTGCCTCTTGAAGACGCGAATGCCGAAGTAGTTGGAGGCCCAGGCCAACTCGCTTTCGTCCCAGACTGCATCCGCAGCCGCAAGTGCGGAACTCGTGGCTAGAACCAGTATTGCAATTAAATTCATTTTCATGGAACCGCTGAGCAAATAGTCGCTCTCTTCATTCGCACCCTTTCTGTTCCAGGGATTCCTGGACCATGGCCTTTGCCCGAGTCAGAGTCGTGCCGGGCTTGAACGGCGACCAACCAGGTGCGGGATAGATGGTCCCATTTGAAATCTCTAGCAGATACGGAGTTCCCACAAAGATCTTCTTGTTCTTGTCATTCGCAGAGTGCATGATCATCAGATAGTGGCGCCCCTTGACATAGGCTGCCTGAGGATTGCCGAGACGAATGATTTCTCCCCTGTATTCGACCTCCCCACCTTCGACGAGAAGGTCGAAGGATTGCACCTTCGACCCAGGCTGCACGCTCCAGCTATCAACAAGCTTGAAACGCAGCTTCGTGAAAATGCCGATCTCATCTTTTCCGATGAAAGATCTGGAATTTTGAAGCTCAGCTACGCCAAATACGGCATAGCGGCAAGCGTATGAATGCAACGCTTCTTGGACGGGGTCCTGTATTTCACCTGGCAGCACAGGCGGCTCTGGAACTGACGAATAGGTAGTCCCGCGAACGCCATCGGGATGCCTGCCCTGGAAGAACCTGTCCAGTTTCAGTTTCCTGGATCTGGGGAGCAACGGTGCTGTTATATCTTGGTCATTGTAATCAACGGTTAACGGCTCATCGGCTGCTATCACTGAGGTGGCAGCCATCGTCAACAGCACGGCGATTAACGATCTTCTTTGGAACATAGTTCGAACCATCTTTTGGTGATGATGTCGACTGCAGCGCCTTCAGATGAGCAGGGGTGCGATCGAACAGATGAGAGTGTTTAGCGGATCACAGGGCTTAAGCCTGAACGACGCTGCTAACGACTGAGCTTCGTGCGGTGACTAGAAAGCCACTTTGCAGGCTTTTTCATTCGCACCCCTTCTGTTCCAAGGCTTCTTGAGCCGATGCTTTAACCCTGCTTAGACTCATTCCATCAAATGGCGTCGCGCTATACGGTGCTCGGATGATTCCATTTGAAACCTCAAGCAGACGTGGAAGCTCGACAAAATAGTTTTTCTCGGCGTTCTCCGTATCGCCTTGAATGATCATCAGGTATCGACGGCCCTTGACGTAACTGGTAAGAGGATCGCCTAGACGGAACATCTCCCCCTTGTGCATCACCTCCCCGCCTGGAATGATCAGGTCGAAGAATTGGTCCTTCGGGATTGAACCCGCCTTCCAGTTATCGACAATCTTGAAGCGCAACTTGGTGAGAATCCCAATCTCATTCTTTCCAACGAACGATTTGGCACCCTGGAGATCGGCCACGCCAAATATGGCATAACTGCACGCGTAATGACGCAGAGTTTCTAGCCCGTGGTACATCATAGGCTCCGGAGGGTGGGAGTAAGTAAATCCTCGCGCGCCGTCGGGATGCCTGCTTTGGTGATTGCTCAGTTTAAGATCTGGATCCCCGCCATAAAATTTCACTGCATTTTCTCGATCCCTGTCGTCAATAGTCAAATCCGAATCGGATGCATTAACTGAGGCGCCCGTCGCCAGCAACAGTACGGCGATTAACAATCTTCTCTTGGACATGGTTCAATCCATCTCTTGGTGACAATGTCAACTGCACTGCCCTCAGCTGGGACAGGGGCGTGGTCGAAGAGCTGAGAAGTGTTTGGCGGATCACAGGGGGGGGCAGCCTCTGCCGAGCTACTCCTGTCGGGGCACGTGCACGATGCATTTCCCTATGACCGAGCGCGACAGTCCGAGAGGCAGAGGTTGTTTCGTGACCGGCACACCCGCCGAGACCAATTGGCGCGGACCGCACGAGGCCGTGCGAACGTCATAAGCGCAGCGCTTGGCAACACCCACGCCAAAACTACCTGGGTCCGAATGACGCCCCGCTGCCGCTAGCTATTGCGTGGATGCTGTGTCCGCCATCGTCGCAGCCGATCAGTCCTGCAAGCAGCAGGCTTGCGAGGGGCTTATGCAGCCCTTCCTTAGCGCTTGCCTGCGCCAGTTAATAGGGCGTCGAGCTCGGTTTGGTCGCGGACAGTATTGTTGCTCCGGTCAAAGACGCCTGAACCGTCATCCCAGTAAAACGGGACCAATCCATTTTCCAATGCCCGCTGGGTAACATACTTCAGGTAATACTTGCGCGATGCTTGATGCAATTTTAGCGACTCGCCGGTCAGGTTGCGGCGCCGAATGGCCGTATATTCACCCAGGATCACCGGAATTTCGTTATATATAAATTTCTGTTTAACCCGGGTAAACAGCTCGTTAACGGCGGCCTCCTCGCCCCAGAGGGAATTGTGCTCGGAGTCGGTGCTTGAGCGGAAATTGCTCCCCCAGTAATAGGCTGGCTTACCCCAGGCTTCATCGCGCGTCATCAAGACGAAGTTATAGGGCGTATAGAAGTGCATCTCGGCCATGAGCTTATTGCCGACGGTATCCTTCGGAAGCGTCCACCAGTTCACTGATTTTTCGACATCCGCAGCTGGCCCTTGCACGACCAGTACGCGGTGGCTGTTCTTGCCGCCGGTCGCGCGCACCGCATCGATAAACGTCTGATGATAGGAATTCAGGACATCCACCTGCTCTTCCGTGCTTACATTCGGCTCGTTGGCGCTGGCAAATAGGAGGTGTTCGTCGAAGTCGCGCAGATGCGTGGCAATCTGCTCCCATAGCGCGCGTTGTTTCGCGTTGGTGGCTGCCTGCTTGTCGGCCGTGACATTACGTTCCAGCCAACCGCCGTCCCAGTGAGTATTGACGATCACATAGAGGTTGTTATCCACGCAATACTTGACGACCTGCTTGACACGATCCAACCAGGCCGCGTCGATTTTCGCCGTCTTCTGATTCGCGTGTTGGTTCCAGGACACCGGAATGCGGACCGCATCGAAGCCGCTGGCGCGCACCAGGCGGATCAGTTCTGGGCTGACCTTCGGGTTGAACCAACCCGTTTCGCCGCCTAGAGATTCCAGGGAATTGCCGAGGTTCCAGCCCAACCTTATACGGCTGGCAATCTGGACCGCGGTGCTAGTCATGCCGATATCATCGGCGGCGATAGGATTCAGGTTGTAGCTGGGAAAAATTCCCACATTCTGCGCCGGTGCCGGCGTCGTGGCCGGATGCAGAGTGGGCGTCGGTACGGTGCTGGCGGCAATGGCGCTTCCGCTGCTACAAGCGGCGACGAAAGCAAGGCTCGCCAATAGGAATAGGGCGCGGCATTCCATTGTTTTCACTTCTACACATTCATACTGTATTGATTACGCCGGTCCGCCGGCTTGGCCGGCGCACTCATTGTCCTGGAGCAGCGAGTGCGATTGTGGGTAGAGGTCAGTTGCCAGGGGAGCCTTGGGAATTGAGGCGGGCACGTCGCTTTAGCAGCCGTTCGATTTGAATGGGAAACGCCTTTCTTGCCGAATCGCTATCTTCACGCTTGCCCATCAAAACGTATGTCACCAACGAATTGCCGACACTCGCATTGCACGTCGCGAAATTCCATTCGCCGGCCGACTTTTCGGAGCAAGTAGGTTGGAGCGCCTGGACACCCGATGGCATCGCTGCAATCGACACGGACAGGGATGGTGAATGTGCGTTTTTTGGCGGGGTAAAGGTGCAGACGTCCACGTTCCTTCGTGGTGCGCCGCTCGTACCGACTTCTTTCGAACTGACCAACTTCATTGAGTGTTGGTTGAGTTGGAGCGCTTTGAGTACCTCTTGGTCCACGAAATCGCACGGCGCGCCGGCAGATTGAGCAAAAGCCAATGGCGGGGCAAGGCATGCAGCCAGAAGTAGCGCTAGAAAATTCCGAAACATGTTTATCCTTTGAGGCGATTGAAAAACGTGGTGAAAACGTTGCGGAGGAACCCTTCCATTACCTTAAACAAACGGGCGGCCTAGGGGGGAGTGGGAGGGGATCGCCGCGCAGGCCTGGCAATTTGTCAACGATGCAACCGACTCCCCAAGCCTGATTTCCAGAACTATTGACACCCTGAAAATCAGACATAATGTTCAAACTGCCCGTTTTCGAATCACTTGCCCCCAACGCATGCAGCAACTCGTGAACCACTGAACGATACATCGCATCGTTATATCCAGGCATTTGCGGGTTGAAGCAGAGGCTAATTGCCTCTTTGCTACATCCATCTTGGCCCAAGAAAACTTTGACTTCGGCAGAATCCAGAAATCCATTTACTGGCGGACTGCTCTCAATAACTGCCGTTCGGTTATTGGTTGGGGATTTTGTATTCGGAAATGATATATTTATATTTGGACGATCTATATCATACTCCGTTACTAACTGGAAGTTTATGCCAGCGACCTGGCCGGTCAGCAAAGAGATAGCGCGGGTGACTGCATCCTTCACATCGGCACCCACGACGTCATTTCCATTTGCATCTTTTGTGTTGGGTTTAATGACAATATCCACCGTAGCGTTGGCCTTAATTTTAGGTACGCCTGCGTTTAAACCGACGCCATCACATTCGGTCGCGCTAGCGCTGCCAATCGAGAAACCCGCTGACACGATCAGTATGGCGCTTTTAATAAGCGTCTGGCCGCTCATTTGCACCCCTCCTGTTCCAGGGACTCCTGAACCATGGCCTTCGCACGCGTTACAGTCGTGCCGGACTCGAACGGCGACCAACCAGGGGCGGCGGGATAGATAGTCTCGTTTGAAATCTCGAGAAGATACGGAGTACCGGCAAAGATCCTCCTGTTCTTGTCGGTAGCAGAGTGCATGATCATCAGATAGTGGCGACCCTTCACGTAGGCTGCCTGGGGATTACCTAGACGAATGATTTCCCCCTTGTATTGGACCTCTCCACCTTGAACTAGTAGCTCGAAGGATTGCACTTTCGACGCGGGCTGCACGCTCCAACTATCAACAAGTTTGAAATGCAGCTTCGTAAAAATACCAATCTCGTCTTTCCCGATGAATGATTTTGAATTCTGAAGCTCGGCTATGCCAAATACAGCATAACGACAAGCGAAGCGTTGCAACGCTTCCAGGGTAGGATCCATTTCACCCGATACCGGAAGTGCCTCCGGAAATGAAAAATATGTAGATCCAAGAACGCCATCGGGATGCTTGCTGTCCCGCAGCTTGTCAAGCTTTAGGCTCTGCCTCATTCTTTTCGATTCGGGGAGCAACGACGCTGCTATGCTTTGGTCGCCATCATCGATGGTTAAGGCCTCATCGGCCGCTATAACGGAGGCGGCTGCCATCATCAACAGCGCGGCGATTAACGATCTTTTCTGAAACATAGTTCAATCCATCTCTTGGTGATGATGTCGGCCGCACCGCCTTCAGCTGAACAGCGGCGCGGTCAAACAGGTGAGAAATGTTTAGCGGAGCACAGGGGCTTCAGCCTCTGCCGGCTACTCGACGGCGGCATCAAGCTCGGGTTCTGGTATTTCGCCGGCAATCTTGCAGAACCACTTGGCCCCGGCGGCCGGAATACAGTCGTCATACGGCTTCGGCGCCGGGCACATCCAGCCGCTGATCTGCCATTTGCATCCCTCCTCGGGTGGATCACCAGGAGTGCGCGGGTCATAGACAGTCATGCGTCCGGTGTATGGCGCGTCAACATGCGTAAGCGCCTCGATCATGCCCTGCAGTTTGACCACCGCAGGGACATATTGCCGGTTGATTTCATTCTCGGCGTTGATCAGTAACGCATGCCCGGCGGCTGCGGCGCCTCTACCCACCACGGCAATACGAGTTTTTCCCGACAGGGAATACTTCATGCGCAGGTCAGCATACGCGGCCGGGAATGGCTCGGAGTTAATTTTGGTGCAGGCGACCCTCGGAGAGTTGACGACAACGGCGCACACAAAAATCTCATATTTCGACCGCGCCACCCAACTGGCACGCGCATCCTTGATAATCGGTGCCGGGTAAATGCCCTCCACATTGCCGATGTATTTTGGCATCTCGACTGTGAAGCAAAGGCCCTCTGGGTCATCGCAGATGGCAGCCAGCTGCCCGCCTTGCCACTTCATTTTCGGCGTTGAGGTTTCAGCTGCATAAACGTTGCTGACGCCAGCAAATAAGATAAAGGGCGCCGCCAAAGTTCGGATTGCCATTTTAAATTGACTGATTTGCCACATTGATCTAGTCCGGTAGTGAAATTATCGAGATCGACATTGGAATTCGGCTTCCAGCGATACCCTTGCATGAAAAGGGCTGGTGGCTCACATACCCGCGTGCAGAGACGATGGGTGGACAGTGGCAAGCCAAACTAGTAATGCGCCTTAGAGGAGACGTTCTACTCGGGCGGCAATGGTGCTTGCACTCGTTATGGTCGCCCAGGCGCCATGCGAATCAAGTCTTTGTGAAGCCGTATCGGGCAGACTCATACCCGGCCGAGGCAAATTGTCAGTCTGGTTGGCAAACGTGGGCAGCGACATTGAATTAAAGCCGCAAGACCCGCCACCGCCACCGCCTCCACCACCGCCCCCTCCTGAACAATGGCTTGTGCAACCTGCCATAGCGGAACTAGCGGCAGTTTCACCCGCTTGGGAAGCCGCACTCGCCATACTGGCGAGGCAACCAGCTTCGGCACCCGAGTATTGGGCGTATTGGGAACAGACGCTATACGCCTGTGCCATGATGCTATTTATGGTCTCCTGCCTAACTGAATTTGCGAGGCTGGCGCACGCGTCCAGACAGCCTTGGTCTTGAGCGTGGGCAACAGTGGAAGATGCCATCATGAGCGTCAGTACAAGCGCAGAGACGGCAGAATTTTGGATAGTTTTACGAAAAATTTTCACAAAGGTGGTCCTGATAAAAATTAAAGGAAGGTCACTAGCTCAAAATTCGACGCGCGGGAGGCGAGTCACTTTTGGGAACGCTTAAATGCCTGAATATTCGATGAATCTCTCCGTTTTCCGGAATTGCCCCTAGGGTCGGCCAGCGGGCAGCGTGCGATCCATAGCCCCAATTGGGCGCACGTGAGGCGATTGGTCATGCCACATTGGGTGCTTGAGGCGCGTGGTCATGCCACTTTACCGATTCAGTGCAGTTGTGGGCTTAGGGCTAACGATTTGTGAATATTGCCCAACAGGGTCAGACCGGCAGGCGGAGTGCGGGTCAGGGGCGCAGTTCGGGGCATCGGAGTCGAAGGACTTCTTGCGCCACCCTGCCTGCACCTCGGCGGCCGTGACCTGCCGCAGCGCCGACACGGACTTGCTTGCCGAGGCTGTCGATCGGCAGGCCCGAGCAGTTGGAGGGCGTCGTCGTCGAGTACGGCAACGCGATCACGGACCTGGTGGCTGCCAACATCTTTCCCGGCGACATGCTGTGGAAGAACTTCGGCATCACTCGTGAGGACCGCCGCCACGGCAAGGTCGTGCTTTACGCCGCTGCCTGAGCCGAAGCGGCTCCGTCCGACAGGCGCGGCCCCCTCGCCAACCAACAATGGCGCAGCCGCAACTCGTGGCCGCTGGGAGCCCCTGCATGATCTTCGACGCCATCCGCGAAAGCCACGACCTGCAACGCGATCTGTGCCGCAAGCTCACCGCGTCGCGCGGCGACACGGCCGCGCGCCAGTTGCTGTTCCTGCAGTTGAAGGTCGAGCTGATGGCACACGCGGCGGCCGAAGAGCGCTTCCTCTACGTGCCGCTGCTGATGGAGGATGGAGGCCTTGATGCCTCGCGGCATGCGCTGCATGAGCACCACCAGGTGGACGAACTGCTCGAAGACCTGTCCGTGCGCGACAAGCAACAGGACGGCTGGATCGCAACCGCCAAGCAGCTCAGTTTCAAGGTGCGCCACCACCTGAAGGAGGAGGAATCGAAGTTCTTCCACGTCGCCGGCCGCCTGCTGTCAGACACGAAGAAGCAGCAACTCGCCGGCAAGTACACACGCGAGATCGTGCGCATGCGCAAGCATTACGCCGCCGAGTACCAGACCGTGGCGGTGTCAGCAGCGACTGGCTTGGTCAAGCCCGCCAAGCCCGCTGCCGACAAGCCGGCGACGCACGGCAACGCCAGCGCCGGCGCCCAGCTGCGCGGCAAGAGCAAGCCGCGGCGCACGCGCTGATGTGAACGCCCCTCGTCCGGTCTCGCCACGCTGAACGCGGGCAAGCCCAGTCGGTCCCCCGCGGGGACGCGGCCGCTCACGGCATCGAGCCGCGAGCGGGCTCAGGCGGGCCGGCTTGGGGCGGCCCGGCGCTGGGCCCGAAGTACGAACGCGGAGTCGCCGCGGTGCTTCAGCCCTGCGTCGGCCTGAACACCCGCACCCGGTGGCCGTCCGGGTCCGCCGTCACGGCCGTGTAGCCGAAATCCAGTGCCGTCGGCGCCTGCAGCACCGGCCAGCCAGAGGCCTTCCAGGCGGCGACGGCGGCGTTGACTTCGTTGTCGGTGGCGACCGTGATGCCGATCTCGGCACCGCCGCCGCGCTGGCCGCTGCCCGGCTGCACGTCATGCGCGGCCCAGAGGCCGAGCATGGTCTTGTCATTGAGCATGAACATCGCGAAGTTGGGGCTCTGCTCGACGGGTTCGCGGCCCAGCAGCGAGCGGTAGAAGAGCACGCTCTCGGCGGGGCTGTGCACGTAGAGGATGAGGCAGTCGGGTTGCATGGCGGTCTCCGCTAGGTAGTGAATGAAGCCATCGTCGGCGCCGGTCGTGTCACCGGTTGTCAGCAGGCCCGGCGGCTATCCCGGCGGTAGTTTTCACATCGCGCTTGTGATCCCTGGCGGGGCGCACTTGCGTCCTTGATGACAGGCCCGGCGTGTTGCCGTGCCCCACCTCTATCGGAGAACCATCATGGCCGCATTGCCCGTCACCATCGCCCTGAAGAGCATCAAGTGCAAGATCGAGACCGACGAGGTCGGCTCGGACGAGCCCTATGTGCTCGTCACCGCCGTCGACCTGACCAACCCGATCCTGCCCAACGCCGAAGTCACGCTCTACGGCCCGTGGGGCGACGTCGACGAGGGCGAATCCCGCAGCACCCAGCCGCTGCAGCCGGGCATCAACCCGAGCGACATGCCCTTCATCATCTGGCGCCGCAATGCCTGGGGCCCGTCGGGCCAGGCCAAGGCCATCGCCAACCCGGCCAATGCCGTCATCCTCGTGTCGATGATGGAGCATGACGATGGCAAGCCCGGCACGGCGCGCGAACTGACCAAGGGCGCCGTCGTCAGCTCGCTGGCGGCCTCTGCCGGCATGACGCGGGCTCAGCGCGTGAGCAAGCTGAAGGCCGACATCCACGGCGCGCTCGGCATTCCCACCGGCTTCCCCAACTTCGACGACCGCGTCGGCACGACCCAGGAGTTCGTGCTCAGCACCAACCTGCTAGACGTGGCGGCCGGCCCCAAGAGCAAGACGCTGACCATCGTGGGTGATGGCGGCAAGTACGAGGTCACCCTCGTGGTGACCAAGGGCTGAGACCCGACCGAGCACAGGGCCTGCGCCCTGTGCGACGCGGGCCTGCCGTACAAGGCGGCAGGCATATCGGCCCACTGCTTGTTAACCGCCCGCCTTGACTGGCGCCTTCACCGCCGGGCAGGCGGTGTTGGCCGGGTCGGGACACTTCGGCAGCTTGGGTTTGACCTGGGTACCGGTATTGCTGCCATTGGTTGCGGCGCCACCACCGCTGCCACCGGCGACGGGCGCAGCGCCGCCGGGCGGGGTGGCAGCCTTCACCGCCGGTGAGCTGGCGGCCTTGGCCGCCGGGGTGCCCGTGGCCGGTGCCGCATCAGCGGCGTGCGCCGCGAGCGCGGCGCCCAGGCAGGCCGTGGCCAGTATCAATTCGAGAAGTTTCATCGCAGTCCTCCGTCAGAAGTCCAGCAGGGCCAAGCCCAGCGGCGCCGGGTGGGATGTGGACGATAGCAATTGCGAAAACCGGGTGCGCACGGCCGCGGCGTCGGCACGGTCGGCCAGCGCACCAGCGTAGGCATCCAGCGCGTCGCGCGCGTCGCGGCCCTCTCCGAGCGCGACGAGCGCCCTCAGCCGCAGGCGGTCCGGATGGCCCGGCGGCAGGCCGGCCTCGGCCAGCGCCAGGGCTTCGTGATAGGCGGTGCGAGCCGGCTCGATGCGACCAGCGCTTTCGTGGGCCAGGCCCAGCAGCGCCAGCGTCGGCCAGCGATCGGTGTCCTGCAACCCCAGGCGCGTGCGCTGGGCGGCCTCGGCCTGCGTCAGCATCGCGACGGCCTCGGCCGTGCGCCCCTGACGTAGCGCCGCCTCGCCGAGCAGTGCGCGCGCGCGCTCCGCCGCCGGGTGGCCCGCCTCTTCCAGCGTGGACAGCAGGGGGCGCATCCGCTCTTCGGCGGCCGCCGGCTCGCCACGTCGCAATTGCTGGCGTGCCGCCACCAGCCCCACGACGGCGGTCGCCTGGGCTTCGCCGCCGCTGCGGGCCTGCGCCAACGCCAGCTCCGCTTCGCGCGCCGCCTCGTCGGGTCGGCCGGCGTGGAACAGCGCGGTGGACAGCCAGGTGCGCGTCGAGACGGTGTTGAGGTCAGCCGGCCCCAGCACTTCCTGCAGCTCCTGCACGCTGGCGCGCAGCAAGGGCAGGGCGGCGACGTGGTGGCCCAGTTCGACCTCCATCGTCGCGACGGCCATCCGGGCCTGGGCGGCGATCAGCCGCCCCGCGCCTTCGCTGGCATCGACGAGGGCTTGCAGCCAGTGCCGCGCGTCGTCCCAACGCCCCTGGGCCCGGGCGAGGCTGGACATCGCATCGGCCACGCGCCGATAGCGCTCGTGGCGCGTGCCGAAACGCTCGCGAACCCCTTGCTCGGCCCGCGCCAGCAGCGACTGCGCATCGTCGAGGCGGCCGGCCTCCGTCGCCATCTCGCCGAGATGGGCGAGGGCGGACAACGCCACCGCGTCGTCCTGCGCCGGCGCCGCAGGCACCAACCCCATCAGCAGCGCGCGCGCATCGTCGGTCTGGCCCAGGCGGCTGCGGGCATTGGCGAGCTCGAAGGCGACGTCGCGCCCCGTCTCGCCGCGGCCCTGCAGCTGGGCGTGTGCGAGCGACAGCGCTTCGGCCGCAAGCGGCATGTCGCCGGATTGGTTCAGCAGCAGGCCCAGTGGCCGAGCCACTTCGGCCAGCATGGCCGGGTCATCGCCCAGCCGTCGCTTGGCTTCGGCCCAGCTGCGCCTGAGCAGCTCGAGCATCGGCACCGTCGCGCTACCGGAGGCATCGGGGCTGAGGCCGGCGAGCAGCTCGGTCAGCACGCTCTGCACACGCCGCGTGCGTTCGGCTTCGCGTGCGGCCTCGCGCCACTGCCAGGCGGTGGTGGCCATGCCGGCCAGCAGGCTGGCCAGCACCAGGCTGAGTGCGAGCAGCTGCAGCCGGTAGCGGCGCGCGAACTTGGCGCTTCGGTAGGCCAGCGAGTCGGGCCGCGCCAGGACGGGGCGATGCTCGAGATGGCGGCGCACGTCGTCGGCCAGGGCGCTGGCGCCGGCATAGCGCTCGTCGGGGCGCTCCTTCAGCGCGCGGCCGACGATGAGCGCAAGGTCGCCGCGCAGTGTGGCCCCTGGCTCGCGCTGGCCGGTCAGCAGCAGGCACAGCAGCCGCCCCAGAGCGAACACGTCGGTGGCCGTGCTGACGGGTTCGCCGCGCAACTGCTCCGGCGCGGCGTACTCGGGCGTCAGGCCGGCGGGCAGCTGCGCCGTCAGTTCTGCCCCCGCGTCGTCGGCGAGCAGCTTGGCGACGCCGAAATCCAGCAGCTTCACATCGCCGTCCGCGGTGACAAGGATGTTGCCTGGCTTGAGATCGCGGTGCACGACCAGCCGCGCATGCGCATGGGCCACCGCGTCGCAGACCTGCAGGAAGAGCTGCAGCCGCGCCTCCAAATGGAGGTTTTGCAGCTCGCACCAGCGGTCGATGCGCTCGCCCTCCACCAGCTCCAGCACCAGGTAGCGCGTGCGCGTCGCGCCGACCAGGGCCTCGCCGATATCCAGCAGGCGGGCGATGTGTGGATGGGTCAACCGCGACAGCAGCTCGCCCTCGCGGCGAAAGCGCGCCTGGTTCCCCTCGCCGCGCCACGGGCTGTGCAGCAGCTTGATGGCCGCCTCGCCGCTGTGGGCACCATCGCTGCGCCGTGCGCGCCAGACCTCGCCCATGCCGCCGCTGCCCAGCGGTGCGACGAGGGTCCACGCGCCCAGCACCTGGCCGGCCAGTTCCGGTGCGTTCGGCAAATGGGCAGGCTCTTTCAGAAAGCCACCGGCTTCTGCGGCGCGGTCAGCGTTGATGAGCGCCTCCAGCCGCTCCCGTTGCGCCGACGGCAACTCGGCCAGCAAGGCTTCACGCTCGGCCGGCGTCGCGTCCTGCCATTCATCGAAGGCGGCGAGCGCGCCAGCCTGATAGGTCGTGTTCACGCCTGCAACGCGTCGAACAAGAAGGCCCGCGCTTTACGCCAGTCGCGCTTGATCGTCGGCACCGAAACGCCCAGCAGCTCGGCGATCTCCTCCAGCTCCAGGCCGCCGAAGAAGCGCATCTCCACGACCTGGTGGGCGCGGCCGTCGGCGCGCTCCAGCATCTGCAGCACGTCGTCGAGCTTGAGCACGTCGGGCGGTGCAATCTGCTCCAGCGCGGCGGTCGACAGCGTCACCTCGGCCTGCCCGCCGCCGCGCTTGTCGGCGTGGCGCTCGCGCACATGGTCGATGATGACGCTGCGCATGACCTTGCTGGCATGGGCGAAGAACTGCGCACGGTGTTGGGCGGCTTCGCGGCCCGCACTCTTCAGCCACACCTCATGGATGAGTGCCGCCGGCTCCAGCGTCATTGGCGCATGGCCGGCGAGATGACTTCTTGCCAGGCGCTTGAGCTCGGGATAGAGCAGGGTGTAGAGGCGGTCTCGCGCCTCGGTTTCGCCGGACGCCAGGGCCGTCAGCAGCTGGGTGATCTCTGTCATGGGCGCGATGCTGGCGCCAAGTGCGCCCGTGCGGAACCCCCACCTTGCGCGCGAGAATGCCGGTTTGCTTCTCCGCCCGCCCCATTCCATGCCTGACACCCCCAGCCGCCCCGAACTGCCCGACCATCTCAGCGTCGACCCGCGCAGCCCGCATCACGTCGCCGCCGTCTTCGAGCACGACATCGGCATCCGCTTCAATGGCAAGGAGCGCCAGGACGTCGAGGAATACTGCATCAGCGAGGGCTGGATCAAGGTGCCCGCCGGCAAGACGCTGGACCGCAAGGGCCGGCCGCTGTGCATCAAGCTCAAGGGCGCCGTCGAGGCTTTCTACCGCTGAGACATCAGCACCAATGCGGCAGCCGCTAGCAGCGCGATCCAGGCCGGATGGCGGCCGCGGTTGCTGAGCAGTACCAAGCCGCCGCTGACCGCCAACGCCGTGGCGGCGGCCGCTTCGATGATGCCGCCGGACATTGCCTGCACCGCCGGTTGGGCCAGCCACGCCAGCACCACCGCCAGTGCCCAGGCCAGGGCCGTGACGACATGCCAGCTTGCCCACAGGATGCGCGTCTGGAATTCGCGCAGCGCCGGCTGGCCGCCGACGGGCACCAGGCCGCCAGCGCGCAGATGGCGGAACACCATGCGCTCGCCCAGCCATGAGTGCGCCAGGCCGATGACGAAGACCAGCGCCGCCGCGCCAACGAGCCAGGGGTTCATGCCGCCCGCCGTGAAGTGAGCCTCAGTGTGAGGCCGGACTCGGGCCGCAGCGTGACGGCCATGCGCGGCTTGGGCGCCTCGTTGCCGGCCGGGCTCAGCTCGAAGCGCTGCAGCAGCAGGGCGGCGATCAGCGTCATCTCCAGCACCGCGAAATGCTGGCCCAGGCAGACGCGTGGGCCCAGGCCGAAGGGGATGTAGGCGCCGCGCGGGATCTCGTGCGCGGCCCCCGGCATGAAGCGCTCGGGCTTGAAGGCCAGCGGCGCATCCGGCCACCAGCGCGGGTCGCGGTGCAGCAGCCAGGGCGTCACGCGCACCAGCGTGCGGGCTGGCAGGCGCACACCGCCGAGCGTGATCTCGCGCGTCAGGCGGCGCGTCATGATGGCCGCCACCGGCGGGTACAGGCGCATCGCTTCCTTCAGCGTAGCGGACAGGAACGGCATGGCACCCGAGTCATCGGCCGTCGGCACGCGGCCGGCCAGCACGGCATCCACTTCGGTGCGGGCGCGCGCCTGGGCTTCGGGGTGGGCGGCCAGCAGCCAGCTCCACCACAGCAGGGCCGTCGCGCTCGTCTCATGGCCGGCCTGGAAGCTGACCATGCACTGGTCGTAGACCTCCTGCGGCGACAGCGCCTCGCCGGTCGCCTCGTCGCGCAGTGCCATCAGCATGCCGAGCAGATCGGGCGTGCCGTCGCCGGACGCACGCCGGGCGTTGACGTGCCCACCCAGCAGCCCATGTATCAGCCTGCTCGCGCGGCGCTTGGCCGCCTTGCCCGGCAGCGGCAGCCAATCGGGCAGCGTGAATGGCCAGAACATCTCGGCCAACGCCGTCTCGCTGAGCACCTGCACAGCGTGCGCCGCCGCCGCGGTGTCGGCGCCGATCGGCGTGCTGAACAACGTGCGCGAGATGACGTCCATCGTCAGGTGGCTGAACAGCGTGTCCATCGCCACTTCACCGTCCTGCACGCCGGCCAGGCCGGCGGCGGCTGCATCGGTCATCAGCGCCGCGTAGCCGGCCACGCGCCTGGGCGTGAAGGCCTGCATCAGCATGCGGCGCTGGCGCTGCCAGGTGGGCCCTTCAGTGACGAGGACGGACTGGCCCATCAGCTGGGAAAACACCTCAGGTCCGCGTGCCCAGCGGATGAGCGCGTCGGCATGGTCCACCATCACCTCGCGCACCAGTTCCGGGTCGAAGACATCGACGCCGCGTTCGCCGAGGATGGTCTGGCGCGGCAGGTCGCCCAGCGACCGCTGCGCAGAGATCACCGCGAGATAGTCGCGCCGCATGGCCGCAAGCACGGGGATGCCCCACCAGCGCGTGGGGTGGCCAGGCAAGTCGTTCCAGGTCAGTGTCGTCATGGGCCGTGATGCTGCGCTCGGCGGGCGGACGGGTCTTGAACGAATGCGACACTGGTCTCCGATGCAAGCCCATACACGCCTTTGGCTGCCGCCGCTGGCCCTCGCCGGCTGCGTGCGTGGTGTGATGCTGCGCGACACGCGCGGCCGAAACCTCGACGCCGTGCAGCGAGAGAACTACTTTCCCGCGACACCGCTGGTCCAGCTGTTCTGGTGGGCCCAAGGCAGCAGCGAATGGCTGGCGACGCCGGGGTTCTCAACGCCGCCACCCGAGCGCCGCCATGCGCCGGTGCTGTTCGGCGGGCCGTTCACGCTGCCCACGCACACACGCAACGCCGGCGAGGTGTGGGCCTTCAAGCTGCTGCTGTTGCCGGATGCCTTCATCGCGCTGACCGGCGTCGCACTGGACCGCCACGTCAACCGGGTCGTCGATGCGCGGGAAGTGCTGCCCGCGGACTGGCTGGCTTGGGCCGAAAGCATGGCCGCCGCGGCCGACGACGCGACGCGTTTGCAACTGCTCGAAGGCTTCCTGCTGCCACGCTGGCAGGCCCTGGGCACGCAGCGCCCCGGCCACCGCTATGCCGACTGGACCCAGGCCCTGGCGGTGCGTGCCGCCACCAGCGCGGCTGGCCGCAGCATGCGCCAGTTGGAGCGCCGCATCAAGGCCTGGGCCGGCCTGCCGATGCGCGAACTGCGCGCCGTGTCGCGCGCCGAGAACGCCTTCCACGCGGTGGCTGCCGCCGAGGCCGGCGCGGGCGTGAACTGGGCCGACATCGCCGCCGACAACGACTACGCCGACCAGAGCCATCTCTGCCGCGAGACGCGCCGCCTGACCGGCTTCAGCCCCGAGGACCTGCGCCGGCGCATCCAGGCGGAGGAAGCCTTCTGGGCTTACCGGTTGTGGCGCTGAGCCTGACGCCTAAACTGGCGCGATGACCCGCCACCTGCTCCTGGCCCTGTTGCTGTGCTGGGTGGCTACATCGGCCCATGCGGTGCCTTGCCCGCAGCCGCTGCGCATCGGCTTCAGCGATGCGGCATCGCCACCGGGCCTGCTGGGGGTGGGCCCCGGCTTTCCTGAGCCGCCGGGTTGGGAGGTCGTCGCCGTGCGCGAGGCGCTCAAACGCCTGGGGTGCGAGGCCGAACTGCTGCGTCTGCCCAACCGCCGGTTGTCGGCCTCATTGGCCCAGGGTGGCGTTGACATCGCGCTGCTGTTCGGCAGCACCCCGGAGAGGTTGCGCAGCTTCCGCTTTCCCCTCGACGCCCACGGTCGGCCCGACGTGGCCTGGGCGCCCGTGTTCGGCCACCTGGCGCTGTTCGGCCGTGGTGGCGAGGCCCCCGATCCCGCCTGGGACGGCAAGCTTCTGCCCAAGGGCCTACGCGTGGGCGTGCTGGCCGGCTCGGTGCAGGACGCCATCGCGCGCGGTCACGGGTGGGCGGTCGAGCCCATCAGCGCACTCGACGCGGGGCCGACCATGTTGCAGGCGCGCCGCTTCGACCTGCTGCTGACCACCCGCGAGGTGCTCACGCCCGAGCAGCGCGCCGAGCTCGTCGAATGGGCGCCAGGGGTGGCCAAGCTGCCCTATTTCGCGCCGGCCTCGCCGCAGTTCGCCCAGCGCCACCCGGACTGGACGCGCGCCTTCTGGCGCCAGCTGTGCCAGGCCGTGCGGCGGCTGGAGCCCGACGTCCGCCCGGTCGACTGCGGCAGCGCGCCGGCCACGACCTGGCGCTAGGCCCCAAGCCCAACCGATTGACTCCGGCATTGCGCGGCAATTGACGCATACGTCAATTGATCGCGTCAAAATGCCGCTTCTGAGTTACCAACGGAGTACATGCCATGTCCGACCCCATCGTCATCGTTTCCGCCGCCCGCACCCCCATCGGCGGCTTGCTGGGTGATTTCGCCGGCCTGGCCGGCTGGGAGCTGGGTGCGGTTGCCATCAAGGCGGCCGTCGAGCGCGCCGGCGTGCCGGGCGACTCGGTCGATGAAGTGCTGATGGGCAACTGCCTGATGGCCGGCCAGGGCCAGGCGCCCGCCCGCCAGGCGGTGCGCAAGGCCGGCCTGCCGGATTCGGCCGGCGCCGTCACACTGAGCAAGATGTGCGGCTCCGGCATGCGCACCATGATGTTTGCCCACGACATGCTGGCCGCCGGGTCGGCCGAGGTCATGGTGGCCGGTGGCATGGAGAGCATGACCAATGCGCCCCACCTGATGTTTGCGCGCAAGGGTGTCAAGTACGGCGTCGCGCAGATGTACGACCACATGGCCTTGGACGGCCTGGAAGACGCCTACGAGCGCGGCAAGGCCATGGGCGTGTTCGCCGAACAATGCGTGAGCAAGTACAGCTTCACACGCGAAGCCATGGACCAGTACGCCATCACGTCCACCCAGCGTGCCAAGGCCGCCAACGAGAGCGGCGCCTTCGATTGGGAAATGGCGCCGGTGACGCTGAGCTCTCCCAAGGGCGACACCGTCATCAAGTTCGACGAGCAGCCCTTCAAGGCCAAGCTCGACAAGATCCCCTCGCTCAAGCCCGCTTTCAAGAAGGACGGCGCCATCACCGCCGCCACCTCGTCCAGCATCTCCGACGGCGCCGCGGCCCTGGTGTTGATGCGCGAGAGCACGGCCAGGGCCCGCGGCCTCGCTCCAATAGCGCGCATCGTCAGCCACGCGGTGCACGCTCAGGCGCCCGAATGGTTCAGCACCGCCCCTGCAGGCGCCATCCAGAAGGCCCTGGCCAAGGCCGGCTGGCAGGCGGGCCAGGTCGATCTGTGGGAAGTCAATGAAGCCTTCGCCGCCGTCACCATGGCCGCGATGGCCGACTTCAAGCTGCCCCACGACATCGTCAACGTCAACGGCGGTGCCGTGGCACTGGGCCACCCCATCGGCGCCAGCGGTGCGCGCATCGTCGTCACACTGCTGGGCGCGCTGAAGGCCCGTGGGCTCAAGAAGGGCATGGCGGCGTTGTGCATTGGTGGCGGTGAAGCGACGGCGCTGGCGGTGGAGATGCTCTGATGCTGGGTACCCACGATCTGGCGCTGTTTGCCGCCACCGTCTTCGTGCTGAATGCGACGCCCGGCGTCGACATGGCCTACACGGTCGCCAGCAC
Source organism: Pelomonas sp. Root1217 (assembly GCF_001425705.1). Taxonomy (GTDB): domain Bacteria; phylum Pseudomonadota; class Gammaproteobacteria; order Burkholderiales; family Burkholderiaceae_C; genus Pelomonas. The sequence goes on from NZ_LMDC01000012.1 coordinate 1,089,841, forward strand.
GCTGCGTGGCGGCTGGCGCCAGGGCGTGGCGGCGGCGGTCGGCATCATGGCGGGCTGCGTGCTGCATTCGCTAGCCGCGGCCTTTGGCCTGGCGGCGCTGTTGGCCACGTCGGCCGAGGCCTTCACGGTCGTCAAGCTCGTGGGTGCGGCGTATCTGCTCTATGTGGCATGGGGCATGGCCCGGGCCGGGCTGCGTCCGGCGTCGGCCGCGGCCGAAGTCAGCGCCCCGCAGTCGCTGTGGCGCACGGTACGGCAGGGCTTTTTCACGAACGCGCTGAATCCCAAGGTCGCGCTGTTCTTTCTCGCGCTGCTGCCGCAGTTCATCGCGGCCGACGCACCGAGCAAGACGCTGTCCTTCCTGTTCCTGGGCGCCTGGTTCATCGTGCAAGGCCTGCTCTTCCTGCTGGCCCTGATCGTGCTGGTGGCGCCGCTTTGCCGTAGCAAGCCGCGGCCCTGGCTGGGGCGTGGCCTCAACCTCGGCGGCGCCGGACTCTTCACCGTGTTGGCCGCCAAACTGGCATTGACCAAACCATGAACGTCCTCATCGTCGGTGCCTCGCGCGGCCTGGGTCTCGAATTCGTCCGCCAGTACCGTGCGGCCGGCGCGCGCATCACAGCCACGGCCCGCGATGAAGCCGCACTGGAGCGCCTGCGTGCCCATGGCGCGCGGGCGCTGAAGCTGGACGTGGCAGACGCCGCCAGCGTGTCCGGCCTGGCCTGGCTCATCGACGGCGAGAGCTTCGACGTCGTCGTCATCAATGCCGGCGTCTACGGCCCCAGCACGACGGGCCTGGAGACGCCGACCGAGGCCGACTTCGACGCCGTCATGCACACCAATGTGCTCGGCCCGATGCGCCTGCTGCCGCAGATTGCCGAGGCGCTGGCGCCAGGGGCCCGCGTGGCCATCCTCTCCTCCAAGATGGGCGCCATCGGCTCGCGCGCCAGCACCAGCGGCTGGCTCTATCGCGCCTCCAAGGCCGCGGTGAACTCGGTCATGAAGGATGCTTCACTGGCGCTTGCAGGCAAGGCCACCGTCATCAGCTTCCACCCCGGCTGGGTGCGCACCGACATGGGCGGCTCGGGCGCCGACATCGACGCGTCGACCAGCATCGCCGGCATGCGCACCGTGCTGGCCAGCGTGAAGCCGGCGGATACGGGCAGTTTCTTCAATTACGACGGGCAACGATTGGGCTGGTGAGTCCCCTTTATTGGCGGCGCGGCGGCCCGGCGGATTGCGCTAAGGTCTCGATCCATGGACACAACCCTCGCAGAAGCCGAAACGACCAGCCTGATCCGTGCCGGGGAAACCTGCGAACGTCACATCCGCTTCACGCGTGAGGACATCGCCGCCTTTGCCCGCCTGACCGGCGACTCCAACCCCCTGCACCATGATGTGCAGGCGGCCCAGCGGGCGCGGCACGGCGAGATCATCGCCAGCGGCCAGCAGACGACGGCGCAGATGATCGGCCTCGTCGCCAGCCACTTCTCGCGCGGTGATGACGGCGCGGATCGCGAGCTGTTGTGCCTGAACTTCAATTTCGCCTTCAAGGCGCCGGTGTTCGCCGAGCAGGAGCTGCTGCTGCACTGGCGCGTGGCCAGTGTGGAATGGAATGCGACGCTCGGTGGCTGGCTGGCCCTCGTCGATGGGCGGGCGACCGTGCGCAACGCCCACCCTTGCGTCGTCGGGCGTGGCACGCTGCTCGTCAAGGCAGCCAGGGCCTGATCTCGTCCGCGAGCGTGGCCACGTCGATGGGTTTGCCAATATGGGCGGCGCAGCCGGCCGCCAGCGCCCGGGCACGCTCCTCGGGCATGGCCTGGGCGCTCATCGCCAGCACGGGCACGTCGCGCAGCGCCGGATCGGCTTTCAGTCGGCGCGTGGCCTCGTAGCCGTCGAGGACCGGCATTCGCAGGTCCATCAGGATGATGTCCGGCCGGCGCGCGGCGGCAGCTTCCAGACCAAGTTGGCCATTGGCCGCCCAGTCGACCTCGAAGCCGGCGGCCTCCAGCACGTAGCGCGCGAGATAGGCGTTGGCCGCGTTGTCCTCGACCAGCAGCACCCGCGGCGTGTTGGCCATGTCAGGCGCTCCCCATGTGCCGCCGGAGCCTTGCGGGCCGAGTGCCGGGCCGCTCCCAAGCCGGCCCGCGCTGGCGATGTGCTTGCCGGTCGAACCGGCAAGCATCGCCGTCCCCTTGGGGGCTGAGGCTGGACACATCGCGCCCAGTGGGCGGGATGTGCCTGCCGAAGAGCTGCAGCACTGCTGGCAGCGCGGTCTGCAAGACCGACCGGGCGCGCCTGCGTTCAGCGGGGCGAGACCGGGCGAGGGGCCTCATAGCGCGTCCATCTCGATGACGAAGCGCGAACCCCCACCTTCGACAGGCTCGTGGCGGATGCGACCCTGCATGCCGGCCAGCAGCTGGGCGCTCAGGTAAAGGCCCAGCCCCGTGCCCTCCTGGGCATGGGCGACGCCGCCTTCGAGCTGGCGAAAGGGCTGGAAGAGCAGGGCTCGATGCGCTTCGGGAATGCCGGGGCCGTGATCCTTGACGCTCATGATCAGGCGCTCGCCGTCTTGCCGGGCCTGGATCTCGATGTCGCCCTGCTCGGAGAACTTGATGGCATTGCCCACCAGATTGATCAGCACCTGGGTCAGCTTGCGGCGGTCCCCACGCCAGGGCATTGACGGGGCCACATCCAGCTTCAGCGCCAGCCCCCGGGGTTCGGCCAGCGGGCGCAACTGCCCCACCACGTCCGCAGCGATCTCGGCGATGTCGATCGACTCGATGTGGAGGTCCAGGCGACCGGCCTCGATGCGCGACAACTCCAGCAGGTCGTTGATGAGGGCCAGCAGGTGGCGGCCCGAACTGGCGACGAAACCGAGCTGGCGCTTCTGCTCGGCGGTGACCGGGCCGCTGCGGCCCCCATGGATCAGGTCGGTGAAGCCGAGGATGGCGTTCAGCGGCGTGCGCAGCTCATGGCTCATGCGCGCCAGGAACTCGGACTTGAGGCGATCGGCCTCCTGCAGCCTCAGGTGCTCGGCGGCCACCCGCTCGGCGGCCTTGCGTTCCGAGATGTCGTGCACGAAGCCGACGAACAGCGTCTCGCCGTCGAGTTCGAAGCGCGCGAAACGGATCTCCACCGGCAGGTCGCGGCCATCGGCATGGTGGGCCAGGGTCTCGACGCCGCGCCAGTTCAAGCGTTTCTCTCCGGTCGCCATGTGGCGGGCCAGGCCGGCGACGTGCTGCGCCCGCAGGGCCTCAGGTTGCAAGGTCGCCAGCGGCTGGCCGTTGAGGCTGCCCGGTTCGTGGCCGAGTAGGGCGTGGATGGCAGGGTTGGCGAAACGAATGCGGCTGCCGGCATCGATGATGATGGCACCGTCGATGCTTGTCTCCCACAGCGAGCGGAACAGCGCCTCGCTGCGCTGCACGGTTTGGTGGGCGCCTTGATCCTCGCGGGCGCGCCGCACCACGAGGCCGGCAGCGGTCAGGCCGAACAGCAGAGCGCTGACCATCAGCAACCCGATCAGCGTAGCGGCCGTGATGCGCGACGCCAGCCCGAGGCTGGCCGAGAAGCGCTGCTCCATCGGCGTCAGCCGCGCGTCCAGCGCCAGCACGCGGGGCTGCAGTGCGGCCCGGGCCTCGGGAGGCAGTTCGCGGGCCCGGCGCGCCAGCGCAGTCATCTCGGTGATCAGCTCATCGGCCTCGCGCCAGATGTCGACCGACTCGGCCATATAGGGCAGAGCGCGGCAGCAGCGATAGAGCCGGATCATGCCGGGCGCGTCGTCGGCATGGTTGCGCGATTCGATGAAGCCCTGGCGGGCCTCGTCGTCGTGAGCGTTGCCCCGGTCCATGGCCTCGCGTGCGCGCCTGGCGTTCAGGGGCACGGCGATCTCGCGCTCGAACGCCTGGTACTGCGTCTCGTCGCCGGATTGCAGATAAAGCACCAGGGCCAGCGCTGCGCTTTTCTGTGCACGTGACCACTGGCTTTCACCCGCGACATAGGCCCGTGCGGCCGACAGCGCCGTGATGGCGTACAGCCCTAGCACGGCCAGCAGTGCCGCCATGACGATCAGCAGCCAGGCCACGCGGCGCGCGCCGTGCGGCAGCGCGGTCGGCGGGGTGAAGGCGGAGGTGTGGCTCACCACGCCCGAGTATGCCCAGCCGCTGCCGGCGCGGGAACCTCAGGACGTAGGACGCAGCGCGACTAGTGGTCAAGGGAAGCTGAACGTTATTTCGCCGCGCCGCCGGCCGGCCCCGCCACCTCGAAGCTGCCCACCAACACCTGCTGGCCGCTGCCGGACAGGCGAAGCACGACGCGTTCGTCCTTCTGCGCGCCGGTGCCGAAGCCGGTGGCCAGCCACAGCATCAGCGTCGTGTAGGGCGACACCAGCTGCTGGCTGTGGCCATAGAACTGGACGCGCACCTCGTAGCGGCCCGGCTTGGCACGGCGCAGCGAGAACTCCTCGGGGCCGTAGCCGCCAGTGAAGTCGCGCGACATTGCGCCGCCCTGGCGGGTCAGGCGGTGGGCGTAGTAGGCCTTCTCGCCGTCGGGGTCGGTCACCCAGAGGTCGATGTCGGTGTTGTCGGCGTCCCAGGTCAGTACCGCGCGCAGGTCCAGCGGCAGGTTTTGGCGCAGACGCGCGTCGACACGCGACAGGTCCAGCTTGGGCGTCCGGGCGGCCAGGGCATTGAGCTCGGTCAGCGCAATCAGGTCGATGTCGGCAAAACGCCCGTCCCAGGGCCGGCTGGCCACGTCCCACAACAGGTCCAGCGCGCGCTGGGGCTGGGTGGCGGCGAGGGCCAGGGCGAGGTCGCGCGAGGACTGCGGCTCGTCCGGTGCCAGTTCGCGCACGCGCTCCAGCAGCGGCACGGCCAGGGGGGTCTGGCCGGCCTGCAGCAGCCGGTAGGCCAGGATGCGCAGGATGTGGCGGTTCTCCAGCTCCATCTCGGCGAGGTTGGACAGCACGCGCACCGCCAGTGCCTGCTGACCCTTGGCGAAGAAAATCTCGGCCGCGTCGATGAAGAAGGCGGTGCTGGACAGATAGCCGGGCCGCTCGTCGAGGTAGATGGCATAGCGCTCGGCGTCGCTGGCCTCGCGCAGGCGGCGTGCGTAGGCGGCATTGGGCTCCCAGGCTCTCAGCGCGATGCTGGCCGGGGCGGCCGTGGTGCCGGCGTCCTCTTCGCGGGCGCGGTGCAATCCCGCCACGGACACGGATTCGAGCGCGGGCGCAGCTGAGGGAGCCAACATCTGCGCGAGAGGCGGCGGTGCCGGCGCTGCGACGGGTGCTGGCGGCGGCTCTCGCAGGGCGATGGGGGCCGGTGGCTGCGCGATCGATGGGCGGACTGGCGCAGGCGCTGCCGGCCGGGTCTCGGCCACGGCGACGGGCGGCGTCTCGACGGGCCCCCGCGGGAACTCCTGGGCCCACCAGGCCTGGCGCTGCTTGAAGCGCTGCACGAGGCTGTCGATATGCCTTTCGCGATCGGCCTGGCGCGTGGCGCCACGCTGGGCCAGGCTCTGCCGGTAGGCGGCGCGCATGGTGGCCGTGGGGGGCACGATCTCGTAACGCACATAGTCGGCCAGCTCGTCGAGCACGATCAGCGAGGTCTCGGCGCTGAGCAGGCGGAACTGCTCGCCCAGACGCCGGATCTGGGCGCGGTTGCGTTGCTGCTCGGCCGACAGCTCGGCGATGCGCAGCTCGGCCCAGCGCCGCGCCGCCAGCGGCAGCGTGGCCTCGTCGGACGGAGGGCTCTCGGTCGGCGCCTTCAGCTCGATGCGGCGCTGGCTGCGCCGCCCCTGGCCGTCGATGAGGGTAACGAGGAGGCGGCCGGTGACCACTGTCAGGCGAGTCGCGATGGCGAGGCGGCCGTTCTCGGGGTGCAGGGATTCGATAACGACGTCCTCGATGCCCTCGACGCCGTCGCCTTTCACGTCCAGTACCTGCAGGCCGGGCCTTGTCAGCGCGGTGAAGGCGGACGCGGTGCCCATCCGGGTCAGGTCCAGCAGGCGTGCACCGCCGGCCTCGGCGAGGCGGCGCAGCCGTGGCAGGTCGGCCCGGCTGGCGGCATTCACCGTGAACACGGGGCCGGCGGGTGGCAGGCCGCCGAGGTCGGGCCAGGTGGCCAGGCCGTCGCTGAACAGCAGGCTCATCGTGCCGCTGCCGGGGGGCGCGGCGGCCAGGCCGGCATACCAGGCGGCCGGGCTGCTGGCGCCGTCGTACGGCAACTGCTGCAGGGTGCGGCGCAGGGGCTGCCAGTCGCCACCGCGCACGTCGAAAACACGCACCGGCTCGGCGGCATTGCGTGCCACGGTCAGGTGCACGCGCACGTCGCGGGCGGCGGAGAAGAGGGCGTCCAGCAGCGCGAACTCGCGCGCATGGTCGCGCTCGGCACCGGAGCCGGAGGCATCCCAGACGAGGTTGAGTTCGCGAGGCAGTCGGGTGGTGCCCCGCGCGCCCTCGGCCGCGGCGATCTCCGCATAGGCATAGACCTGGCCAAGATGCTCCTGCACGACGACGCTGTCGCCAACGTTGCCGGCCCAGCTCAGTGCCAGCGGTTCGCGCGGCTGCCAGTCGCGGCGCTGCAATCGCATTGACATCTCGTCGCCACGGGAGAGGGTCTCGACGCCTGTCAAGGCGCCGCTTGCCTGCAGCTTGCCGCCACGCAGGTCGAAGCGACCCTCGAACAGGCCCATCGGCTGGCCGAAGTTCAAGGGCAGGCGGTACTGCATGCGGCCCTGGGGGTCGGGCTGCAGCGTCTCGGCCAGTTGCAACATGACGCGCCGCTCGCCGTTGGGTGGCACGGGGTAGATGCGCAGCTTGAAGTTGTTGCCGGCGGTGCGCTCCAGCAGGGCCGGGTCGACACGGCGGCGCGAGATGTCGTCGAACACCTGGCGGCCCTTGTCCTTGGGTACCGGCACGGCGCTGACCATCTCGCCGCGGATATCCAACGCAAAGCCGACGACGCTCTGGCTCGCATCCAGCGGGAACTCCAGCGTGGCTTCCAGCTGGCGTGGGTTGGGGTTGTGCACGACCAACTCGATGCGTGTCTGCGCCTGGGCGCCGGCCAACGTGGCCTGCACCTGTACGCGCTGCAACGTCAGCGGCTGGCTGGCGTCGGGCACGATGAAGCGCGGCATGGGCGGCGCCACCGGGGGCAAGGGCTTGGGCGGTGTTGGCGCAGGGCTGAGCGCGAAAGCGGCCGAGGTCGTCAAGGCCAGCAGGGCGAGCAGCGAGCGAAGCGTCGTGGCAGAAGGCATCAAAGGTGTCCGGGACGGGCAGGCCAGGCGGGCGCCGACAACACCTTGCCCAAACCGGCGCCGTTGGCGAGTGCACCGTGTTCGCCAATGTGAAGCCGGCGAACGCAGGGCATCTGCTTCTACGGTGGCAGTTGGCAAACAGGGTGAACGCCGCTCCGAAAAACCCCGGAGAGCGACTGAGGGAATATTCCCTTGGGCCCTTTACTGCTACCGCGACCGCTGCTGCCTAAGCTGCGCCGTCTTCATGGGAGCTTGTCGATGCGCCGTGGGTTCAAGGTGTTGCTGTGGGTCGTGCTCGGTCCGATGGCGCTGCTGCTGCTGCTGGGCCTGGCCTGGCTGGCCTGCAACGGCCGCTGGGCGGATGTCGCCGCCGTGCCCTTGCCCCCGGAACTGCTGCCGCAGGCAGTGACGCTGGCGCCACAGGACAACGCCTTCTTCGACGCCCAGGGGCTGCGCGCGCCGCAGGGCGAGGCGCCGAATGCCTGGGGGCAGCGCAGCTGGCGCGGTGAGGTCAGCGGCGAAGCCGGGCTGCTGGCGCTGCCATCGGGAGAGGACTGGAACTGCAACGCCGCCAAGGAGGATTGCGTGGCCCGCTGGCGTACCGCCGCGGCGGGGCTGAAGGCGCAGATGGCCAATGCCACCCTGTTCGGCGAACGTTGCAAGGCGCTGGCAGCCAGGCCCAGCTTCCAGGAGCCGGCACCGGTGCGTCGGCCCCGCCCACCCGGCAGCGCGTCCTTCGAAGCCCTGGCGCTGCCGCAGTTCGGAGGCGTGACCCATTGCATGCGCTGGTTGCAGATCGAAGCCGTGCTCGCGCCGGATGCACAGCGCGCGGAGCCGTCCTGGGCAAGGGCGGATGCGCTGCTGCGCCTCTTCGCCTCCGGCTCCCAGACCTTGCTCGGCCAAGCTGTCGGCTGGGTCACGGCCGTGCGGCAACAGCAGTTGTTGGCGCAATGGGCGGCGCGCCAGCCGGCAGGCGCGGTGCTGCCGGCTGCTTGGCGAGCCCCGCTGCCGGCACGCCTGCTTCAGCCGCGCCTGTGGATGGCGGCGGAGTCGCATTTCCAGCGCGAGACGGTTGCCGACCTTAGCGCGCATGGCGACTCGATGTTCGACATGGACCCCAGTCCGCTGCAGGCCTGGGCCAGCCGGCACAGCCTGGGCTACCTGCCGCAGCTGACGATACAGGCCATGAGCGCCTACTGGTTGGCCGACATGCGGTCCTTCGGGCAGTTGCAGGGCCCGGCGTTGGCGCGGCAGGTGCGCGGCAAGCCCGACCCCGAAGTCTCCTGGTGGCGGTTCCTGCGCTGGCGCAACACGATCGGCCACGTGCTGGTGGAAGTCGGTCGACCTGCGTTCGAAAGCTATGCCTTGCGCCAGGCCGACCTGGTGCTTTCCCAGGCCGCGCTCGACCTCAGTCAGCAGCTGAATGTGCTGCCGGTCGCAGAACGCGCGGACTGGTGGCAGCGCCAGACGCTGGATGCCGGCATCCGCGAGCGCCTGAACCTTGAAGGCGACGCGCTGACCGTCCGCACCTGGCGCGGCGAAGTCGAAGCGGCGCATGCGGCGCCCTTGCGCTTCCCGCTGCGCCCCGGCTGACACAGCCTCGACAATGGCTCACCCAATCCAACAGGTTGAGCACCATGCTTCTTACCGAAGACCACCTCGCCGTGCAAGACGCCATCCGCGCCTTCGTGCAGGCCGAGATCGCCCCCTACGCCGCGGCCTGGGACAAGAACCATCACTTCCCCGCCGAGCAGTTGAAGGGCCTGGCGGCCCTGGGCTGCTATGGCGTTGCCGTGCCGACCGAATGGGACGGCGCGGGCCTGGACTATCTGGCGCTGGCCGTCATCCTCGAAGAGATCGGCGCGGGTGACGGCGGCACCAGTACCGTGGTCAGCGTCAACAACTGCCCGGTCTGCTCCATCCTGATGGGCTTTGCCAACGACGAGCAGAAGGAGCGCTTCCTCAAACCCCTGGCGCGCGGCGACATGCTGGGCGCCTTCTGCCTGACCGAGCCTCATGTCGGCTCGGAAGCCGGCGGCCTGCGCACGACGGCTGTGCGGGACGGCGACGACTATGTGCTCAATGGCGTCAAGCAGTTCATCACCAGCGGCAAGCACGGTGATGTCGCGATCGTCATGGCGGTGACCGACAAGACGGCGGGCAAGAAGGGCATCAGCGCCTTCGTCGTGCCCACCGCCACGCCGGGTTACACGGTCGCGCGCATCGAGGAGAAGATGGGCCAGCACAGCAGCGACACGGCCCAGATCCTGTTCGAGAACTGCCGCGTCTCCGCAGCCAATCGCCTGGGCGAGGAAGGCCAGGGCCTGAAGATCGCCCTGTCGGGCCTGGAGGGTGGGCGCATCGGCATCGCCTCGCAATCGGTCGGCATGGCACGGGCGGCGTTTGAAGCGGCACTGCGCTACAGCAAGGACCGCGTCACCTTCGGCCAACCGATCTTCAACCACCAGGCGGTGCAGTTCAAGCTGGCCGAGATGGCCACGCAGCTCGAGGCGGCGCGCCAGTTGATCTGGCACGCCGCCAGCCTGAAGGACGCCGGCCGGCCCTGTCTGAAGGAAGCGGCCATGGCCAAGCTGTTCGCCAGCGAGATGGCCGAGAAAGTCTGCTCCGAGGCCATCCAGATCCATGGCGGTTATGGTTACCTCAGCGACTTCCCCGTGGAGCGCATCTACCGCGACGTGCGGGTGACGCAGATCTACGAGGGCACGAGCGAGGTGCAGAAGATCCTGATCGGGCGCGCCCTGGCGGCGGGCTGAGACGGCGAAAGTCAAGCCAACGTCGGAACGCCTTCTCGGGCATGCCGGATTCCCGCTCACCGCCCTGAGCGGCGCTCATCACGCCGTCAGAGGACCTGCTTCTGCCTCGCCCGGCCCGTCCTTCACGCTTGCCGCGGTGCTCGGCGAGGGCCAACGGTATGGGGGATGCGGTTGGCTGGCTCGAACTCGTGAACACCGCCTGCCGCCGGGCGACGCCATGCGGCGCGCACCGAAAAGCAGCATGGCCAGCCGCCACCCCACCACTGCCGGCTCTTTCGTGAAATCAGGCGCAAACCACGTTATTGACTAACGTGACACACGGCCCTAACCTGACAGCAAGGAATCAGGAGCAGCCGCCGTGAATGAAACTTTGACGAGTAGTGAAGCTGCGCGGATATGCGGCGTGAGCTTTCGGACGGTGATCCGATGGATCGAGCGCAACGAGCTGCAGGCCTATCGGTTGCCAGGTCGTGGCGACTATCGCGTCCTCGCGACCGAACTGCGCCGGTTCATGAGCGTGCATGGCATTCCTGATCCCGATGACATGCCCGGGCAACCCAAACGCATCCTGGTGGTCGACGACGAAGCCGCAATGGCCAGCGCGATCAAGCGGGCGCTCAAGCGCGAAGGCTTCGAGGTGGCCACCGCGAGCGACGGCTTTCTGGCGGGGTCGATGCTGCACGTCTTCAAGCCGCACCTGATGACCCTGGACCTTCAGATGCCTGGCATCGACGGCTTCGGCGTCCTGCGCTTCCTGCGCGAGCAGCCGCCGCCGTTTCCGCTGAAGGTGCTCGTCGTTTCCGGCGAGAGCGAGCAACGTCTGCGGCAGGCGCTCGAGCAGGGCGCGCATGGCGCGCTGGCCAAACCCTTCGAGAACGAGGAACTGCGGCAGGCCGTCGGGCGGATCCTGGGCGAAGCGCCCCGGGGCGCGCGCACCGGTGATGACAAGCAGCCCTGAGGAGACCTTCGCCCGCGTGGGTCGCATCCATGAACAACCCAAGTTCGCTGCCGAGGTGACGGGGCCATCAATCCCGTGCAGCGAGCCCTCCCCGTCCGTCAAAGGAACCCGCATCATGATGTTCGATGACATGAAACTCTCCACCCGGCTCGGCCTGGGGTTCGGCACCCTGGTGCTTCTGATCGTCTTCATGGGCGGCATGACGCTCGTGAGGATCCCCACGGTCGACGACGCATTCCACAAGGTGACCGACGAACGTATTCCGCGAGTGGCGCTGCTCAACGAGATCAAGGGCAACCTCAACCAGATTGGCCTGTCCATGCGCAACATGCTCATCATGAGTGCTCCGGCGGACCTGAAGAAGCAAGAGGCGCAGATTGACGCCGCTGGCAAGAACATCGATGACGGGTTGGCCAAGCTGCAGGCCCAGATCAAGGTCGAGAAGGGCAAGGCGCTGCTGGCAAAGATCATCGAGGCCCGAGCTGTTTACGTTCCGGCGGAGGTCCAGTACATCAACCTGGTCGTTGCCGGCAAGGTTGATGAGGCCAGGAACCAATTGCTTGGCGTCGCGCGGCCGGCCCAGCTGGCCTATTTCGCCACGGTGGACGACCTGATCCGTTTCCAGGGCGAGTTGCTGAAGGAGTCGGGCGTCGAAGCCGCCAGCGCGCTGGTGGCCATCAACCGCGCGGTGTGGCTGTCGTGCGCGATCGCTCTGGCCCTGGCCGTTGCGATGGCGGCCTGGATCATCCGCTCCGTCACTCGCCAGATCGGCGGCGAGCCCCGTGTCGCCGCAGACTTGGCACGCAGCGTTGCCGCGGGCGACCTCAGTGTGCGCATCGATCTCAGGCCAGGCGACACGACCAGCCTGCTGGCGCAGCTGCGGGAGATGCAGGAGAGCCTGTCCCGCGTGGTGGCCGGTGTGCGCGAGAACTCCGAGGCGGTCGCCACCGCATCGGCGCAGATCGCCCAGGGCAACAACGACCTGAGCCAGCGCACCGAGGAGCAGGCCTCGGCGCTCGAGGAGACCGCAGCTTCGATGGAGCAGCTCAGCGCCACGGTCAAGCAAAACGCCGACAACGCCAGCGAGGCCAACACACTCGCGCAGGGCGCCAGCGTCATCGCCATCAAGGGCGGCGAAGTGGTCGGCCAGGTCGTCGACACGATGAAGGAGATCAACGCCGGCTCGAAGAAGATAGCCGACATCATCGGCGTCATCGATGGCATCGCTTTCCAGACCAACATCCTCGCCTTGAACGCGGCGGTGGAAGCGGCGCGCGCCGGCGAGCAGGGCCGCGGCTTCGCGGTCGTCGCAAGCGAGGTGCGCAGCCTGGCCGGTCGATCGGCGAACGCCGCCAAGGAGATCAAGAGCCTGATCGGTGCGAGCGTGCAGCGCGTCGAGCAGGGCACGGTGCTGGTCGATCAGGCCGGTGCCACGATGACGGAAGTGGTCAACTCGATCAAGCGTGTGACTGACATCATGGTCGAGATCAGCGCGGCCAGCACGGAGCAGAGTGCCGGCGTGTGCCAGGTGGGTGAAGCCGTCGGCCAGATGGACCAGGTCACGCAGCAGAATGCCGCACTGGTGGAGGAAAGCGCGGCGGCGGCGGAGAGCCTGCGGGTGCAGGCACTGCGGCTGGTGCAGACGGTCGAAGTGTTCAAGCTGGCTCAGAGCAGCCCGGCGCACGAGTCCGCGGTGCCTGTGGCACCACGCGCCGCCCCGGCTCGCGTCGGCGTCGAGCGCCGCAGCCCGCAGCGCGCAAAGGCCACGAGCCGGCCCGCATGGGGGCACGCCAAGCTGGCCTAAGCGCCGGCGGCGAGCGACGCGAATGCTCGCGCCAGCACCGCGCTCGACGCCGCCAACGCCGCCCGCTCGACCGCATCCATCGCCGGCTCCACCACCTGCACCGCGCCGCCTGCGCCCACCAGCGCCGGCAGGGACAACGCCACGCCGCGGATGCCACAGGCGCCCTCCTGCACGCGACTGACGGGTAGCAGCCGGCGCTCATCGTTGACGAGGGCGCCGATCAGCTCGCTCGTGACGAGCCCGATGGCGTGGTTGGTGGCGCCCTTGCGCTGGATGACGTCGTAGGCCGCGCGGCGCACGTGGCCCGCCAGCGTGGCCTCTTCGTCCGCCGGCCAGCCGGCCCAGTCGCGCAGCGCCACGCCACCGACGCGCGCGCCGGACCACAGCACGACTGACGAGTCGCCGTGCTCGCCCACGACCTGCGCATGCACCGACGTCGGCGACACCTTCAGGTGCATGGCCAGCCGCTCGCGCAGCCGCGCCGTGTCCAGCAGCGTGCCGGTGCCGATGACACGCTCCGGTGGCAGGCCGGAGGCCGCGGCGACCACGCGGGTCAGCACGTCGACCGGGTTGGTCACGACGATGACGATGCCGCCGAAGCCGGCCAGCGCCCGGCCCATGCCGGCGGCGATGCGGGCGTTGTCGCGCAGCAGGTCCAGCCGGCTCTCGTCCGGCCGGCCGTTGCGCCCGGCGGCCAGCACGACGATGTCGGCCTCGCGCATCTGCGCCAGCGGCACGGCACTCACGGCGCAGCGTGGGTAGAAGGCCGCACCGTCGGCCAGGTCCATGGCCTCGCCCTCGGCCACGGCGGCGCGCTGGTCGCACAGCCACAGTTCGCGCGCATGCCCGGCGAGCAGCGTTGAAAACGCGACGCTGGTGCCGACCCAGCCCGTGCCGATGATGCCGATGCGTGCCTTCATGCCGGCAGTATCAACCGCCGACCCCAGCTTTCACAGTTGGCGCGCGGTGCCGTTCATCCGCGCCCGATGCTTGCCGTTCGTCGCATGGCAGGCGCGCGCCGCCCGGCCCCTGTCTAGCATCGCGCCCATTCGGAACCCAAGGAGGCGGCAATGAAGGAAGACGTGCTGGTGGCCCGCGGCCTGCGCAAGGCCTATGGCGACCGCGTGGCCGTGCATGAAGTGAGCCTTGAGCTGCGGGCTGGTGAGGTGCTGGGCCTGCTCGGCCCTAACGGTGCTGGCAAGTCGACGACGGTCGGCATGATCTGCGGCCTGACTGTGCCCGATGCCGGCACGGTGACGCTGTCCGGCAGCGTCAGCCTCGCCAGCGACCAGGCCGGCTACAAGCGTCGCATCGGCCTGGTGCCCCAGGACATCGCGCTGTACGAGGAACTGCCGGCGCGCATGAACGTGGAGCTCTTCGGCAACCTCTATGGCATGGCGCCGGAACTGCTGAAGCGCCGCGCCGACGAGGTGCTGGCCATGGTGGGCCTGTCGGATCGCGCCAAGGACAAGCCCTCGACCTTTTCCGGCGGCATGAAGCGGCGGCTCAACATCGCCTGCGCGCTGGTCCATGACCCCGAGATCATCCTGCTCGACGAGCCCACGGCCGGCGTCGACCCGCAAAGCCGCAACGCCATCTTCGACAACCTGGAGATGCTCAAGCGCGCCGGCAAGGCCCTGATCTACACGACGCACTACATGGAGGAGGCCGAGCGCCTGGCCGACCGGCTCGTCATCATCGACCATGGCCGCGTCGTCGCCAGTGGCACCCAGGCCCAGCTTTTCGCGCTGCTGCCGGCCGCGCAGACGCTGCACATCGAGATCGACGGCGAGCCCGACGATCTGGCGCTGCAAGGCCTGCGTGGCGTGACGCGGGTGGGCCAGCGGCTGGACGTCAGCGTCGCCGACATCGGCCGCGACGCTGGCGCCGTATTGGCCGCGCTGGCGCAGCGCGGTGTCAGGGTGCGCGGCCTGGCCTCGGCACGCGCGACGCTTGAAGACGTCTTCCTCCAACTCACCGGCCGCGCCCTGCGCGATTGAACAGGGACTGACCATGCAAGCCTTGCTCGCCCTCGTCCGTGCGGAACTCAAACTGCACTTCTCCAACCGCCGCGCGCTGCTCATGAGCATCGTCGCGCCCATCCTCATCGCCGCCTTCTTCGGCAGCCTGTTCGGCACCAGCAGCAAGATGTCCGGCATCGCCGTCGGAGTCGTCGACCTGGATCGCAGCCCGCTGTCGCAGCGCGTCGTTGGGGCACTGCAGGCCGAGTCGGCGCTGAAGACGACGGTCACCGACGAGGCCGATGCCGTCGCCCAGGTGCGCGCCGGCAAGCTGCGCGCCGTGGCCATCCTGCCGCAGGGGCTGGGCCAGCAGGCCGCAGGTGCGATGTTCGGCGCCTCACCCAAGCCCGAGATCGTGCTGCACTACGACCCCTCGCAGGCCAGCGCCCTGGCCGTCGTGCGCGGGCTGCTGGCGCAGACGCTGATGCAGGAAGTCAGCCGCACGACCTTCAGCGCCGACAGCCCCGTGCTGGCGGACATGAAGCAACAGATCGAGAAGAACGCGGGCCTTGAGCCCGAACGCCGCGCCGAACTCCTGCGCATGTTCGACAGCATCGGCGCGGTGCAAAAGCGCGAGGCCGCCCAGCCTCAAGGCGGCGCCTCCGCGCCGACGGCAGGCGGCCTGTCCATGCCCTACACGACGCGCGAGGTCGAGGCCCTGCAGTCCGGCGCCAACGCCGCACCCGTGGCCTACAACAGCTACGCCCACTCTTTCGCCGGCATGGGCGTGCAGTTCATCCTGATGAGCGGTGTGGAGATGGGCATGGGCCTGCTGTTGATGCGCCGCCTGGGCCTGTGGAAGCGGTTACGCGCGGCGCCGCTGTCGCGCGCCCAGTTGCTGGGCAGCCGCATCGCGGCCAGCGCGCTGATCTCGTTGATCGTCTTCGCCGTCATCTACGTCGTGGCCATCGCCGCTTTCGGCGTTCGGGTGCTTGGCAGCCCGGCCGGCTTCGCGCTGGTGCTGGCCTGCTTTGCGCTGCTGACGGGCAGCTTCGGCCTGCTCATCGCGGCCCTGGGCCGCACGCCGGAGGCCACGCGCGGCCTGGCCATCCTGGCCACGCTGCTGATGGTCATGCTGGGCGGCGCCTGGGTGCCCGCCTTCATTTTCCCGGAATGGCTGCAGACGGTCTCGCTGGCCGTGCCGACGCGCTGGGCCGTGGATGCGCTGGATGCAATGACCTGGCGCGGCCAGCCCTTCGCCGCGGCGCTGTTGCCCAGCGCGGTGATGCTGGGATTCAGCGCGGCCTTCGGGCTGCTGGCGATCTGGCGGTTTCGCTGGGAGGAGTGAAATTCACCGTCCGGGATGGTGCCTTCTCGCGCAGCATCGAAGGTGCCCGGTCAGTTTGTTCGCATCGAATGGAAAGCTCCGCCACAGGACGTGAGTCCACAACCGGCTTGGGATGACAAAAAAAGAGCATTTCAGGCAAATGGGGTGTGAGGGTTGATCGACGACGGGTTGACCCGCCTGGGTGTTGCGATTGCTCACGCGCGTGGCAGCCGGTGCGTTGCAGGATCCTGCCATGAGCGCAAGCCAGCCCAACCAGGACGAGTCGGCGATCCGGGGCTTGGTCGAGGTTCTCGTCCGCGCCATACGCACCAAGGACGCTGACCTCGCCATGTCCGTCTTTGCACCTGAGGTGGAGTCGTTCGACCTCGGCCCGGGCTTGCGGCATGGTGGCGGCAAACCCTTCCACGACCGCTGGTGCAAGCTCTTCGAGGCTTACCGGGGCGAGATCGACTACGACGTTCACGATTGGGTCGTTTGGGTCGGCAGCGACATCGCTTTCAGCCACAGCCTCAATCGAACCGGCGGCACCAGCCCGGCTGGCGAGATGATGCAGCGCTGGGTGCGATGGACGGCCTGCTATCGACGCGTCGATGGCCGTTGGCGCATCGTCCACGAGCATGTCTCGGTCCCCGCCGACCTGAAAAGCGGGCGGGCGATGCTTGACCAGCAGCCCCCGCAGGGCACGCGAGCGGCCTGAGACTCAGCCCTGCACCGGCTCGCTGCGATTGGCGCGCCAGCACTGGATCAGCTCTCGCGCCAGGGCCGGCAGTTCACCCCGGCCGACCCGCTTGGCGAAGCCGAAGCGCTCGCCGGCGTAGATGCGGTCGTAAGCCATGCGGGAGACATGGGCCGGCCAGCCCTGTGCGGCCATCAGCGCCGAGAAGCGCTCCAGCAGCTGGAGCTCGGCCTGCATCGGGCGTTCCTCGCAGGTCCACTGCTCTTCGATCACCAGACGCGCCGACCCGTCGGGGCAGCTGATGCGGCGGGGGCCGAAGCTGGGCAGCGGGAGCGGGCGACGGTGGCGGCGGGATGTCATGGCCGCAAAGATAGAACCGTCGCCCCTCAAGCCCGTGCCGAAAAACACCGCTTCTTCGGCTTTCGATGGGCGCCGGTCGATGGGCGGCGCAAAAGGCGTGGGCTTGGTCACGGCCCATGACAGGCATGCGCTCAGCGGATCGCCGACACCCAGCGTTCGAAGCGCGGCGCCATCCGCCAGCCGTCCTCGCCCAGCCAGTCCGCCGCCACGATGACGTGATGCGCCCGGCCGATCAGCTTCTCGCGCGGCACCGTGCCGATGAAGCGCGAGTCCTCGCTGTTGTCGCGGTTGTCGCCGAGCAGGAAATACTGGCCCGCCGGCACGGTGACCTCGGCGAAGTTGCGCCGCGCGCTGAGGGCCGGCAGGAACTGGACCGCATGAGGCCGGCCGTCAAGGTCCTCCGTGGCGCGCACCGCGTCCACGACCCAGCCGGGCGCCACAGCCTCGCCATGAGACTGGTTGCCGCTATAGCTCAGCGGCCTGCCATTGAGGATCAGCACGTCATCGCGCATCTCGACGCGATCACCCGGCAGGCCGACGATGCGCTTGATCAGCCGCGTGCCGCCGGCCGGCGAACTCAGCGTGACCACATCGCCGCGCTGGGGCTCACCCAGTGGCAGCAGCACGACGTCGGTCAGCGGCAGCTTGAGGTCATAGGCCAGGCGATTGACGAGCACGACATCGCCTTCCAGCAGCGTCGGCCGCATCGAGCCCGAGGGAATGGGGTTCCAGTCGGCCACCGCGGTGCGGAACAGCGCGAAGCTGAGCAGGAAGAGGATGAAGCCGCGGTTGTCGCGGAGGGTGCGTCGGAGGTTCATGACGGCCATGCTCGGGCCGATCTCCTGGCTTCGACCCGGTCGGCGGGCGAATGGCCGGCTGATTTGGGCGAATGGCAGCGGCGCTGCGCGAATGGCGGGCGCGGCAGGCCGATTTCGCGGCCCGATGCCTTCGGCCACCCGCCTGCGGCGCCTTGACGTCAGGCCGGCGGATCCTTGGCCCGGGTGCGGGACACGGCCATCATGATGCCGACACCGGCGACGATGAGACAGGCGATGGCGACATAGGTGGCCGCCAGGCCGGCCGTGATCAGGGCCCAGGCCAAGCCGCCCAGCAGCACGGCCAGGCCGACGATATAGAGCAGGAAGGACATAGCAGCTCCTGTCTGGATGGAGCGGCGCCCCATCTCGTCAAGTACTCTAGTGAGGCGGCCCGCCGCGGCCGGTCGGACGCCGTTGAAGCCGCCGGTAGGTGGCCTCCTACCGCGGCGCGGCTATCGTTGCGCAAGCTCGGTCGCGGGGATAGCGAGAATCCGCCGCATGACCATCCAATCCCCCAGCGTCTACATCAAGGACACCGGTACGACCAAAGGCCGCGGCGCCTATGCGTCACGGCCTCATGCCAAGGGAGAGACTGTCGAGTCCTGCCCCGTCGTGCTGTTCACCGGCGCCTACACGTCGGTGCCCGAGGAGGTCAGGAAGCTGCTCTTCAACTGGGGTGTGCTCGCCCACACCACGAGCGGCCACTGCCTGGCTCTCGGCTACGGCAGCATGTACAACCATGAGAACCCGGCCAATATGCGCTACGAGGCCGATGTCGAGTTGCGGCTGCTGCGCTTCGTGGCCATCCGCGACATTGCCGTCGATGAGGAACTCACGGTGAACTACAACGCCGTCGGTGGCGGCCATGTGTCGGAGCGGGACACCTGGTTCACGGGCCAGGGCGTCGAGCCCTATGCCGCAGAGAGCGACGCCTGACCTCGGCGTCAGCGGCCGGGCCTTGCGGCCTGGGCCTGCGGTGGTTGACGACGGCCACCAGCACTCAGACCGACAGCGGTTTCGCCGCCTGCCCCCCAGGATCCACCCCGGCGACACCCATCCCACTGCCTGTTTGCGCATGACCCGAAAGTTACACTGGCCTGATGCCTCCGACCCCGCGCCTCCTGGCTCTTGACAGCTCCACCGACACGATGGCCCTGGCCCTCGTGGCTCAGGGGCAGACTCGGGTTTTCGAGGCCCAGGGCGGTGCGCAGGCGTCGGCACGCATGCTGCCCGAGGTCAAGGCCTTGCTGGCCGGCGCGGGCGTCACGATGG
This sequence comes from Pelomonas sp. Root1217, assembly GCF_001425705.1. GTDB lineage: Bacteria > Pseudomonadota > Gammaproteobacteria > Burkholderiales > Burkholderiaceae_C > Pelomonas. The sequence goes on from NZ_LMDC01000012.1 coordinate 1,109,060, forward strand.
CCGAGCTGGACGCCATCGCGTTTGGCCAGGGCCCCGGCGCCTTCACCGGGCTGCGCACCGCCTGCGCCGTCGCGCAGGGCCTGGCCTTCGGGCTGGACCGGCCGGTGCTGGCCATCGACAGCCTGATGCTTGTGGCCGAGGACGCCCGCGCGCAGGGCGCCGGCGACGACCTCTGGGTGGCGATGGATGCGCGTATCGGCGAGATCTATGCGGCCCGCTACCGCTGGGCCGATGGCGCCTGGGTCGTCGTGGAGGCCCCCGCCCTGTACAAGCCCGAGGCGCTGGTCGCCCACTGGGGCCAGCCGGCGGCTGTCGCCGGCACGGCCCTGACCGAATACGCTGCAGCCCTCGGCGTGCTGCCGCAGACCTGGCCCCAGGCCCGCTCGCGCGCTGCAGCCCTGGGCACCCTGGCACTGGCCGCCTGGCGGCGCGGCGAGACGCGCGACGCCGCCGAGGCCCTGCCGGTCTACGTGCGCGACAAGGTCGCGTTGACGACGGCCGAGCGAGAACTCAAGTCATGAGCGCACTGCTTGAGCGCACCCTGCCGCCCTTCGAGGCCGCGGCCATGCGGGTGCCCGATCTGACCGAGATCATCGCCGTCGAACGCCAGGCCTACCCGGTGCCGTGGACGCATGGCAATTTCGTCGACTCGCTGGCGGCCGGCTACCCGGCCGAGGTGTTGCGCGGGCCGCGCGCCGAGCTTTTCGGCTACTGGGTCGCCATGCCGGGCGTGGACGAGATGCACCTGCTCAACATCACCGTCGTGCCGGCCTGGCAAGGGCGTGGCCTGGCCGTGGCCATGCTGGACCGGCTGGTGGACGAGTGCCGCCGCCGCGCCCTGACCCAGTTGTGGCTGGAGGTGCGCGTCGGCAACGAGCGAGCCCGCGAGGTCTACCGCCGCTACGGCTTCGCCGAGGTTGGCAAACGCCGCGCCTATTACCCGGTGCAGCAGGGGCCGCGCGAGGACGCCATCCTGATGAGCCTGTCGGTATGAGCTGGGACCCGCGTCAACGGGCCATGCTGGCCGAGATGGGTTTCCGGGTGCCGGCGGCAAGCGTGATGGCAGAGGCCGTCGACGTCATCGAGACCGAACCCGAGCCCATCGTCGTTGCCGCGCCACCGCCGGCCGTCGTGAGCGTAGCTGCGCCTGCGGCGCCATCAAGCTTCGCCGACCTGGATCTGCCGGCGCTGCGCGAGGCCGTCTCGGGTTGCCGGGCATGCGGCCTGTGCGAGCAGCGACGCAACGCCGTATTCGGCAACGGCGCCGTGCAGCAGGCGCAATGGCTGGTCGTCACCGATCCGCCCGATGAAGGTGACGATGCGTCCGGTGAAGCCTTCGGCGGTGATGCAGGCCGGCTGCTGGACCGCATGCTGAGCGCCGCCGGCCAACGTCGTACGGGTGATGAAGCGACCGCCTTCGTAACCCCGATCGTCAAGTGCCGCCCGCCGCGTGGCCGGGCCCCCCAGCCCGGCGAGCTGGATGCCTGCGAGGCCGTGCTGGCACGCCAGGCCGAGCTGCTGCGCCCGCGCGTCGTGCTGGCCATGGGCCTGCAGGCGGCGCGCCGGCTGACTGGCCTGACCGAGCCGCTTGGGCGCCTGCGCGGCCGCGTGCACCGTTGGCGCGACCTGCCCGTCATCGTCACCTATCACCCGGCCTATTTGCTGCGTTCGCCGGCCGACAAGGCCGGCGCCTGGGATGACCTTTGCCTGGCCCGGCGAACGGTGAACGACTGATGAGCTCACCCAGGGAACTCGACCTCGAACGCCAGGCCCTGGACGCGGCGCGCTTTCGCATGCTGGCCGATCACGTGCCGGCCTGGATCGCGCTGTACGGCGCCGTCGATCATCGGTGCCTCTTTGCCAACCGCGGCTACGCCGAGGCCTTCCACCTGACGCAGGACTCCATTGTCGGCAAGCACTTCAGCGAGATCGTCGGATCCGAGGCCTACGAGCATGTGCGCGTGTGGGTCGAACAACTGGTGCGCGACCTCAAGCCGGTCGTCTACGAGCGCGAGCTGATCCAGCCCGGCGGCCAACTGTCCTTCCTCGAGATCCACCTGATTCCGCAGTTCGACAGCCAGGGCACGCTGCTGGGCAGCTGGGTCCTGGTCTACGACATCACGCGCCATCGCCTGGCCGAGCGCCGGCTGCGGGAATCGGAGGCCAGGCTCGACAAGTTCATGCAGGCTACGGTGGAGGGCATCCTCTTCCACCGTGACGGCATCATGACCGACGTCAACCAGCCCCTGTGCAAGATGTTGGGTTGGTCGGCGGACGAACTGATCGGCAAGCACGTGCTGTCCTATGTCGACGCCGACGAACTGCCCAAGGTCCGCGAGGTCATGTTGCGAGGGCAGGAGCTTCGCTACGAGACCGCCGTCACGCACTGCAACGGCTCACGCATTCCGGTCGAGCTCATCATGCGCACGATGGAGCGCGACGGCGAGCAGCTGCGCATGGCCGTCGTGCGCGACATCAGCGACCGCCTCGCCAACGAGGCGCGCATCCAGCACCTGGCCCATCACGATGTCCTGACCGGCCTGCTCAACCGCGCGGCCTTCATGGACCGCATGGCCCTGCAGATGCGCCGCGCCGAGCGCAAGGGCGAGATGCTGGCCCTGCTCTTCATCGACCTGGACAACTTCAAGCGCGTCAACGATTCCCTGGGGCATCTCGAAGGTGACCAGGTGCTGACGACGGTGTCTGAGCGCATCGTCGGTGCGCTGCGCGACAGCGACCTCGTCGGCCGCTTCGGTGGCGACGAGTTCATCGTGCTGCTGAGCGACCTGACCAGCCGCGCCGACATCGTCGTCGTGCTGGAGGCCCTGCTGTCGGTCGTCGAAGTGCCCGTCAAGGCCGATGGCCGGGCGCTGTCGGTCACGCCCTCCATCGGCGTGGCCGTCTACCCGGACGACGGCCGGCAGGCGGACGACCTCATCCAGCATGCCGACACGGCCATGTACCTCGCCAAGGCCCGTGGCCGTGCGACCTACCAGTTCTTCGAATCCTCGCTGGCCGAGGCCGCCTATGCCGACATCGTGCTCGAAGCCGAGCTGGCCCAAGGCCTGACGCGCAACGAGTTCGAACTCTTCTTCCAGCCCCAGGTCGAGGCGACGACGGGCCAGCTGTCGGGCGCCGAGGCGCTGCTGCGCTGGCGCCACCCGCGGCGTGGCCTGCTGGCGCCGGACGCTTTCATCTTCGTTGCCGAGCGCCACCGCCTGATGCTCAACCTCGGCGAATGGGTGCTGCGCGAAGCCGCCGCAACGGCACGGCGTTGGCGCGAGAACGGCCTGACCCGCGGCCATGGCGCCATGCGCATCGCCGTCAACCTGTCGCGCATCCAGTTCCATCTCGATGGCTTTGCCGACACGGTCAAGCGCGTGTTGCAGGAGTCCGGCGCGCAAGGCCAATGGCTGGAGCTGGAACTGACCGAGCGCATGCTGATCGATGACATCACGCATGCGCCGGCCACGCTGGCCCAGCTGCGTGCTCTCGGGCTGACAGTGTCGGTCGACGACTTCGGCACCGGCTACACCTCGCTGGCCCACCTGACCGAGCTGCCGTTGGACAAGCTCAAGATCGACCAGGGCTTCGTTGCCCGCTTGCCCGACGATGTCGGTGCCCAGGCCATCACGCGGGCCATCGTGCAGATGGCCGTCGGCCTGGGTCTGACCGTCACGGCCGAAGGCGTGCGCACCGCGGCCCAGTGGCAGCTGCTGGCTGGCTGGGGCTGCCAGCAGTTCCAGGGCGAGCTGGTCGGCGCGCCGATGCCGCTGGCCGAGTTCGAAGCCTGGGTGAAAGCTCGATGAATGGCGCGGTGAAGCTCGCCAACAAGATCCACGCCGAGATCGCCGCAGCCGGCGGCTGGCTGGGCTTCGACCGTTTCATGAGCATGGCCCTGTACGAGCCGGGCCTGGGCTATTACGCCGGCGGCCGGCGCAAGTTCGGCCAGATGCCCAGCGAGGGCTCGGACTTCGTCACGGCACCCGAGATGTCGCCGCTGTTCGGCCGCGCGCTGGCTCGCCAGCTCGCCCAAGCCATGGACGCCAGCGGCTGCCGCGATGTCATCGAGTTCGGTGCCGGCTCGGGTGCACTGGCGGCCCAGTTGATCGCGGAGCTGGATGCACTGGGTGCGGGCCTGGCACGCTACGCAATAGTGGAGCTGTCGGCCGAACTGCGCGAGCGCCAGCGCGAACGCCTTTCGCATTGGGGGGGGCGCGTCGACTGGCTGGACGCGCTGCCCGCCGAACTGGAGGCCGTCGTCATCGGCAACGAGGTGCTGGATGCGATGCCGGTGCAGCTTATTGCCTTTGACGGCCTGGTCTGGCGCGAGCGTGGCGTGGTCTCGGCGGGCGAGGGCTTTGCTTTTGAAGATCGCGACAGCATGTTGCGCCCACCGCTGGAGGCGGGCATGGTGCCGGGCACCGTCACCGAGATCCACCCGCAGGCCGAGGCCTTCGTTGCCACCCTCGCCCGGACCTTGAAACGCGGCGCCGCCTTCTTCATCGACTACGGCTTCCCCGAAGCCGAGTACTACCACCCGCAGCGCCACGGCGGCACGCTGATGTGTCACCAGGCCCACCTGGCCGATGCCGATCCGCTGGTGGCCGTCGGCGACAAGGACATCACGGCCCACGTCAACTTCACCGGCATCGCGCTGGCCGGCCAGGACGCCGGCCTCGTCGTGCTGGGCTATACCAGCCAGGCCAACTTTCTGCTCAACTGCGGCATCGCCGATCTGCTGCAGGGAGCGAGCCTGGCCGAGCGCGCCATGGCGCACCGCCTGCTGGCCGAGCATGAGATGGGCGAGCTGTTCAAGGTGATCGGCTTCGCGCCGCTGAATGCGCCTTTTGACGCGATTGGTTTTGAACGCGGGGATCGTTCGCACAAACTCTGAACCACATCATGAATGCAACCACAGAGGCACGGAGACACAGAGGAACTTCTGTCTTTTCTCTGTGCCTCTGTGTCTCTGTGGTTGCATTTGGTTTTCCTGCTCTGGCGCAGGACATGACGAGGGCGCGTAGCCTCGCGGCCACCTGTGCGAATTGCCACGGCACGAACGGCCGCCCGCGCGGCCAGGCGATGCCGCCGCTGGCCGGCATGAAGGCCGACGTGATGCTGGAGCTGCTGGCCGACTACCGCAGCGGGCGGCAGCCGGGCACCGTCATGCCCCAGATCGCCAAGGGCTACACCGAGGAGCAGCTGCGCCTCGTGGCCGCCTATTTCGCCGTGCAGGCCAAGCCATGATTGCGCGGCGCCAATTGGTCACGGCCGGTGGCCTGGCGCTGGCGGGTTGTGCAACGCCATCGGGGTCGGCGGCCCGAGTCGTCGTCGTGGGCGGTGGTTTTGGTGGCGCGACCGCTGCCCGCTATCTGAAGCTCTGGGGCGGCGCGACTGTCGACGTGACGCTGGTCGAGCGCAACGAGGGCTTCATTTCCTGCCCGATGTCCAACCTCGTCATCGGTGGCGTGCGTGGCCCGCTCAGCATCAGCCATGGCTACGCCGGCCTGGAGGCCCAGGGCGTCAAGCGCCTGCGAGGCGAGGTCGTGGGCATCGACCTGGTGGCCAGGACGCTGCGCCTGGCCGACCGCAGCACGCTGGCCTGGGACCGCCTCATCCTCGCGCCGGGTGTCGACTTCATGCTCGACGCCATCCCCGGCCTGGCCGGCGCCTTCGACAGCGGCCGCGCCGTCCACGCCTGGAAGGCCGGCGCGCAGACGCTCGCGCTGCGCCGCCAACTGGCGGACCTGCCCGACGGCGGCGTCGTGCTGATGAGCATTCCCAAGGCGCCCTACCGCTGCCCGCCAGGCCCCTACGAGCGCGCCTGCCTGATCGCTTCGTATCTCAGACGCGCCAAGCCGCGTGCCAAGCTGCTGGTGCTGGACGCCAACCCCGAGGTCCAGAGCAAGAAGGCGCTGTTCGAGCGCGCCTTTGCCCAGCACCATGCCGGCGTACTCGAGTACAGGCCCAATGCCGAGCTGAAGGAAGTACTGGCCGACGGCACGGCGCGCTTCGAGTTCGAGGACGTGAAAGCCGATGTGCTGAACCTGATCCCGCCGCAGCGCGCCGGCCACCTCGCCAGGGACTTCGCCAACATGAACGGCCGCTGGGTCGGCATCGACTGGCTGAGCATGCAGGCGCATGCCGCGCCGGGTGTGCATGTCGTCGGCGACGCGATCTTCTCCGCGCCCGGCATGCCGAAGTCGGCCCATCTGGCCAACCAGCAAGCCAAGCTGGCCGCGGCGGCGGTGCTGCAGCTGCTCAAGGGCGAGGCGGTGAACCCGGCGCCGGTGGTCATGAACACCTGCTACAGCTTCGTCACACCGCAAGAGGCCATGCATGTCGCCTCCGTCCACCAATACGACGCGGTGGACAAGACGATGAAGGCGGTGCCTGGCGCGGGCGGCGTGTCCCTCGCAGCGGGCGTGCAGGAGGCGGGCTTCGCGCTCGGTTGGGCCGAGAACATCTGGGCCGACAGCCTGGCGCTGTAGCCGCCCGGGCGCCGCGCCGAGATCACGACGGGCACGGATCGCAGGGCGTGAAGGGCGCCTTCGGCTATGGCGTCACGACCCTCGTTGATACTGCGCGGCGATCCGATGAATCCGCCGCGCCGCCCCCGATCGGGCACAGGCTTTTTCACGGCTCAGGCCATCCAGCTCCTTTGTCGCCGTCTCATGTCGTTCTTCCTCACGCGTCGCCGATCCAGCCGCTTCCTTGCCCTCTGCTTGTCGCTTGCTGCCCTGTGCGCAGGCGCATCAGCCCAGCTCCAGACCGCCCCGCCGGTCTGGGAGAACCCGGCCGTCTTTCGCGTCAACAAGGAAGAGCCGCACGCCACGAAGATGCCTTTTCCCGATGCCGCCAGCGCCCTGGCCAAGCCGCGGGACGCCAGCCCCTGGCACCGCAGCCTGAACGGTGAGTGGCGTTTCCATTGGGTGAGCACGCCGGACCAGCGCCCAGCCGGCTTCGAGAAGCCCGGCTTCGACGACTCCGCCTGGACCACGCTGACCGTGCCCTCCAACGTGGAGCTGCACGGCCACGGCACGCCCATCTATACCAACATCACCTATCCCTTCCACAAGGACGCGCCCCGGGTGATGGGCGAGCCGCCCGCCGACTGGACGACCTACCGCGAGCGCAACCCCGTCTCCAGCTACCGCCGCACTTTCACCGTGCCCGCCAACTGGACCGGCCGGCAGACCTTCATTGCCTTCAACGGCGTGGCCTCCGCCTTTCACGTCTACCTGAACGGCCACCACGTCGGCTACTCGCAAGACAGCCGCACGCCGGCCGAGTTCAACCTCACCGCCCACCTCAAGCCGGGCGAGAACCTGCTGGCCGTCGAGGTCTATCGCTACAGCGACGGCGCTTATCTGGAAGACCAGGATTTCTGGCGCCTGTCCGGCATCTTCCGTGACGTGTCCCTCTGGTCCGCCGCCAATCTCGACATCCGCGACTTCCAGATCGACGCCACCCTCGCCGACGACTATCGCAGCGGCGTCCTCAAGCTGGCCACGTGGGTACGGGACTACGCCGGCCGCGAGCGCCCTTACGCCGTAGAAGCCACGCTGCTTGACGAGCGCGGCCGCGCCGTCACCCGCCGCATCGTGTCCGGCCGCACCCCCGCGGGCGGCGAACATGCCGCCAACTTCCGCATCGACGGCCTCGCCATCCAGCTCTGGTCGGCCGAGCTGCCGCGCCTGTACTCGCTGCTGCTGACCCTCAAGGATGAACGTGGCCGCGCCGTTGCGCATTACGCCAGCAAGATCGGCTTCCGCCGTGCCGAGGTGAAGAACGGCAACCTGCTCGTCAACGGCAAGGCCATCCTCATCAAGGGTGTGAACCGCCACGACCACAACCACCTCACCGGCCAGTACGTCACCGAGGCCAGCATGCGCGCCGACCTCGACGGCATGAAGCGCCTCAACATCAACGCCATCCGCACGTCGCACTACCCGAACGACCCGCGCTTCCTCGAGCTGGTGGACGAGTACGGCTTCTACGTCGTCTCCGAGGCCAACATCGAAACCCATGGCTATGGCATCGACCCCGGCAACGCGCTTGCCAACGATCCGGCCTGGTATCCCGCCCAGCTGGATCGCGTGCGCAACATGGTGGAGCTGCTGAAAAACCACCCCTCGGTCATCATCTGGTCGCTCGGCAACGAATCCGGCGACGGCCCCAATTTCGAGCGCATGGGCAAGTGGGTGAAGCAACGCGACCCGTCACGCCCGCTGCACTACGAAGGCGCCTGGGAGCGCCCCTACATCGATTTCATCTCGCCGATGTACCTGAACGTCGGCAACCTTGCCGCCTGGCCGCGCAAGGAAGAGAAGAAGCCGCTGGCCGAGCAGCGCCCGCTGATCATGAGCGAGTACAACCACACGATGGGCAACTCCAGCGGCGGCCTGGACGAGTACTGGCGCGTCATCCGCAAGGAGCGCCTGCTGCAAGGCGGCTTCATCTGGGACTGGCGCGACCAGGGCATCCTGCGCGAGAAGCCCACCGGCCACCCGCTCGCCGCTGCCCAGGCCGCCGTCTCAGCGCTCGACCCGCAGCGCTTCGTCACCCCCCAAGGCCGGCTGCGCTACTTCGCCTACGGCGGCGACTACGGCGACAAGCCCAACGACAACAACTTCAACTTCAACGGCATCGTCGGTGCCGACCTCGTGCCCAATCCGCACGCCGTCGAGGTGGCCCATCAGTACCGCAACCTCCTCGTCACCGCGGTGGACGTGACCGCCGCCCGCCCGCGGGTCGCGGTGCTGAACGAGAACTTCTTCCTGACCCTCGACCGCCAACCCTATCGCTGGACCCTGCTGGAAGACGGCCGCCCGCTGCACACCGGCCAAGGCCGCCTGCCCCGGCTTGCGCCGCAGGCTTCCGCCGAGATCCAGCTCGACCTGCCCGACGTGCCGCGCCGTAGTGGCGCCGAGTACCACCTGAACCTGGAGTTCCTGCAGGGGGTTGACCGCCCCTGGGCGCGTGCCGATCACGTCGTCGCCCACGAACAGCTGGCCCTTGCGTGGGCCGTACCTGCTGCCCCCGCGCCGGCGCCTGCCGCTGCGCTGATACCCGACGCCGTCGCGCAGAACATCCATGCCGGGCGCACCACCGTCAACGGCGCCGGCTATGCGGCCGTCCTCGATGACCGCACGGGTCAGCTCGTCTCCTATACCGTCGCCGGCCGCGAACTGCTCGCCGGGCCACTGCACCTCAACCTGTGGCGCCCGCCGACCGACAACGACCGGGGCAACGACATGGTCAGCGCCTGCGCCCCGTGGCGTGAAGCCGGCCCTCGCGCCGCCGTCACTGCCCGCAGCAGCCAGCGCGAAGGCGGCGACCATGTCCTGCGCTACGAACTCGCCGTTCCCGTCGGCCAGACCACGGCCACGCTCGCCTATCGTTTTGTGAGCGACGGCCGCGTCCGCGTCACGCTCGAACTGCGGCCCGCCGGCGACAAGCTGCCCCGCATCCCGCGCGTCGGCCTGAGCGCTGCGCTCGTCAAGGAGCTGCGCCAATGGACCTGGTTCGGCCGCGGCCCCGAGGAGAACTACCGCGACCGCCACGAAGGCTACCCGCTGGGCGTCTGGTCAGGCGATGTGACCCGCCTGTGGTTCCCCTACGGCGAACCGCAAGAAACGGCCAACCGCACGGGCGTACGCTGGGCCAGCTTCCTGGACACCGCCGGTCGCGGCCTGCGCGTGCGCAGCGCCGATGCGCAGACGCTGGAGGTGGGCGCCTATCCGTTTGCCCAGAGTGACCTGGAGAACCGTCGCCACCCCGCGGACATCCCGCTGCGCGACTTCGTCACCGTGCACATCGCCCACACGCAGATGGGCGTTGGCGGCGAAAACTCCTGGGGCGCCTGGCCCAGTTGGGCCCACGTGCTGCACGCTGACCGCAGCTACAGCTACGCCTTCGAGATCGCGCCCGTCTCGCCCTGATTCCCCGGCCGCCCCCGAAGGGTGTCGGGCGGGAGTGTCACCAGCTGCCGGTGTTGGGCATGGACGCCCAGGGCTCGGCAGGCGCCAGCGACGGGCCGGCCTGCAGCAGCTCGATGGAGATGCCGTCGGGCGAGCGCACAAAGGCCATGCGGCCGTCGCGCGGCGGACGGTTGATGGTCACGCCGTGGTCCATCAGCTGCTGGCAGGCCGCGTAGATGTCGTCCACCGCATAGGCCAGGTGGCCGAAGTTGCGGCCGCCGGTGTAGCCGGCCTCGTCCCAGTTGTGGGTCAACTCGACCTGGGCCGAGTCATCGCCGGGAGCGGCCAGGAAGATGAGGGTGAAGCGGCCGGCCTCATGCTCGCTGCGGCGCAGTTCGCGCAGGCCGAGGGCGTCGCAGTAGAACTTCAGCGAGGCGTCGAGATCGCTGACGCGGACCATGGTGTGCAGGTATTTCATGGCCGCGATTGTTCGTCAAAGCGGCGGACCCTTTTCGGCGTGCGCCTTCATGGCCTGCAGCCCTGCCTCGATCATGGTGGCGATGGCCGGGGCCAGTGCGTGGGGCAGCAGGTCGGCGATCCAGACGACGCGGCAGCGCGTGTCGCCCAAGTCGAAGATCTGCGTCGAGGCGTTGTGGTGCGTCAGCCGCCCGCCGACGGCCGACCAGGCGATGCGGCGGCGGTCGTCGTCAATGTCGATGATGAGTTCGCGCACCGTCATGCCATTGGTGAAGCGGAGCTCGCGCGCCTGCTCACCACTCGTATTGCCGTCCAGCCTGCACTCGATGACGAAGGCGGGCACGAGGTGGGTGTGCAGGGCGCCGGGATCTCGCATCGCATCCCAGAGGGTGGCGGCGGGGACATCGACGAGGATTTCGCGGTGGATGGAGGCCATGGCCGTCTCCTGAGGTGATGACTCATGGTGCCCGCTCGACCAGCGCCGCGCCGGCCGGAAGCGGACATCTCCAACCGTCGCCCACGCGTCAGTAGTCCAGCCACTCCATCGGCGCGACGAGGCCGTCGCCGCGGATGCGCTCCAGCGTGCCGGTCAGGACGTCGATGTTGTTGTCGAAGCTGCCGTGGCTGGCATCGATCTGGTCACCGGCCTTGGTCGTGCGGATCTTGGGCGTCGTGACGCGGTTCAGCAGGTTGCCGCCGGGCCACAGCTTGAGCCAGGCGGCAACGTCGGCATTCGGCGGGCCGGCCCACTGGTCATCCAGCCACGTGGCGTCCGGCGGCACCAGGGCGCGTTCCATGCCGAGCAGCGGTTGCTTGCGGATGTCGTCCAGCGCGCGCGACACGAGGTAGAGCAGGGACTTGCCGTAGATGTCGCGCTCGGCGTTGGGCAGGCCGTCGGCGCGCTCGTTGGCATCGGTCAGCACGTGCAGGCGCAGGCGGTCCAGCGACAGCACGCCAGCTTGGGCTGCCGCGCCGTAGTGCTGCACAGCGAAGCCGCTGGAGCAGGCGGCGGCATAGAGCTCGCAGCTGGCGGCCTGCACGACGTTGGCACCACCCAGGCGGCCGAGCAGATGGCCGACGAGGATGGAGCCGGCCGAATGGCCGATGAGATGGACTTCCAGCGTCTTGCCGTTCTTGGCCAGCCCGTCGCGCAGCTCGCGCAGCATGCGCGCGGCCAGGTCCAGCACATGGTCGGCCGTGGCGCCGCCTGCGGCGTTCTCGCGCATCTCGCTCCAGATGCCGCGCGCGAACTGGCGGCCGACGGCCTCGATGGCGCGGTCCTTGGCTTCGGCGGCGACCTCACGCAGGCGGTCCAGCATGCCGGTACTGACGTCGCCCGAGTCGACGATGCGGTGCTTGAGATCCTCGAGCATGTCCGTCAGCGTCTCGCCAGGGCCTGTCTTCCACGTGAAGAACAGCGGGTAGATGCCGTTGGCCAGGAAGTAGGGCGCCATCACACGGATGCGCTGGACGGAGCCGATCTCCGAGTTCAACCCGCCGTGGGCGTAGATGGCGAGCTTGACGGTCTTGCCCTTGCTGGCCTTGAACCAGGCCGCGGGGCGCTCGACGACGATCTCGCGCGCCAGGCCTTCGCGGTCGTCGCGGGAGCGCGTGAAGTCGGTCGCCATCAGCTGACCGTCGTTGCCCGAGACCAGGGTGTGGGTGTAGGCCTCGTCGGTGCGCAGTGGCTGGTAGGGCTTGTGGGCGAAGACGTGGTTGATGGGCCAGGGGTCGTCGCGCGGGTTGTCGTCGACACGCAGCGTGGCGCCGACGTCCGACAGGCCGCGGCCGGCCATGGCGCGAAACCCGCCGGCCACGCGCGCGGCCTTGGCTCCTCTTGCCGCCGCCACGGCCTGGCGGCTCTTGATGTCCGACAGGTCCTGGGGCACGCCCAGGGCCACGGCCCAGGCATCGGTGCCGTTGGTGATCCAGTCCTCGTAGCTGAGGATGGCGAAGCCGCTGGCACCCCAGCCGGTGCCCCAGCTGTTCTGCACGACGAAGCCGCGCTCGTTGTAGCCCACCAGCGCAAAGGCGTGCCCACCGGTCTTGCGGGCCATGCGCTCGATGCGCGGCAGCTTGTCGTGGCTGGCCGGCATGGGCGATTCGTCCAGCGTCCAGCCGTCGTGCACGTCGCCCGACACATAAATGGCGCCGATCTCGTAGATGGCGGCCTGCATGTCGACGACGCTCTTCTTGTCGACGCGGTAGTAGACACCCAGCGCCCGCGTCGTCGCGTCATCGTCCCAGCCTGCCGCGGGGCGCTCGAAGATGCCGTTGCCCTTCTTGTCCAGCGGATAGGGCCACAGCTTGAAGGAGCAGACGCCGTGCTTGTGCCAACCCTTGAGGGCGCCGCGGCAGGACGAGCCTTCATAGTCCTGGCCGGGCCATTCGTCGTAGAGCTTGGCCAGCTCGTAGAACATGCGCGGGCTGACGGTGTCGGGCAGCGTGCGGCTGCGCGGCGCGTCGAGGTGGCGCAGCCAGTAGAGGTAGTTGGTCACGCAGGCCAGGCCGAAGCCGGTGCAGGCACCCTCGTTGCCCTGGTTGAGGATGCGACCGGCCTTCACGTAGGCGGGCAGCAGGCGCTTGAGGTCGGCGTCCAGCGGCCAGCGCGCGGGCAAGGAGCGCAGCGGCGCGCGGTAGACGAGGTCGCGCAGGTCCAGCCGGTCGGGGCGGGCGTCCAGCTTGGGTGCGGGAACGGCGTTGGCGGCGGCTTTCTTGGCAGCGGGCTTCTTGGCGGCGGCGGGCTTGGTGGCCATGGGGGTCTCCTCCAAAGACGCGCGATCATGGCTGCGCTCTTTCGGCGCGACAAGCCTGCATGCGAGACTGATCCCCATGTTTAAGGTCTGCATCGTCGGCCTCGGGGCCATTGGCGGCTGGATGGCCGCGCATCTGCAACGCGTCGAGGGCGTGGCCGTCAGCGCCTTGGCTCGCGGCGACACGCTGGCAGCGGTGCGCGAGCACGGCCTGCGGCTGGACAGCGGCGAGGACAGCTGGCGTGCGCCGTTGCACGTGAGTGGCGCCGCCGCCGAACTCGGCCTGCAGGACCTGGTCATCCTCGCCGTCAAGGGCCCGGCCATCGCCGGCGTCGCGGCCCAGGTCGCCCAGCTTTGCGGGCCGGACACACGCGTGCTCACGGCGTTGAACGGCCTGCCATGGTGGTTCACGGCCGGGTTGCCCGTGCAGGGGCTGACGCTGAAATGCGTGGACCCCGATGGCCGCATCGCTGCGCTGATCCCGCCCCAGCGCGTCATCGGCTGCGTCGTGCATGCCAGCTGCGCGCTGCGCGGCCCGGGCTGGGTGCACCACGTGATGGGCAATGGCCTGCTGGTCGGCGAGGCCGTGGGCGGCACCAGCCCGGCCGTCGATGCGCTGGTCACACTGCTGGGCAACGCCGGCTTCGAGGCCAAGGCGGCCGAGAGCATCCAGCGTGACGCTTGGTACAAGCTCTGGGGCAATATGACGACCAACCCGGTCTCAGCGCTGACCCGCGCGACGACGGACCGTATCCTGGATGACGAGCTGGTGCGCGAATTCACGACGGCCATCATGGGAGAGGCCGCCGAGGTTGGCGAACGCATGGGCTGCCCGATCTCGCAAACGCCGCAGGACCGTCACACCATCACGCGCTCACTGGGGGCGTTCAAGACCTCGATGCTGCAGGACATCGAGGCGGGCCGGCCCATCGAAACCGACGCATTGCTAGCGGCGCCGCGGGAGCTGGCGCAGCAGCTGGGGGTGGCGACGCCGATGCTGGATGCCTTGCTGGGTTTGACGCGTTTGATGGATGCGTGTCGCGGCGAGCAGCCCGCCTGAAACCCTGGGACCTCAGTAGGGCAGCTTGCCCGCGTGCCGTTTCCAGCGCTGCGCGACCTCGCCCTTGCGCACGGCCTCGGCGAAGGCGGCGTCCAGGCGCGGTAGCAACTCCGCCGCCGCGCTGCCGCGTGCGGCCACCACATGGAAGGCCGGCGGGGGCACGTCCGCCAACGGCGCGTGGGCCAGCCCCGGCGTGGCCAGGTGGTCGACCTTGCCGAGTTCCCATTGCTCGATGACTTCGAGCTCCTCGACAAAGTAGTCGCAGCGGCCGAGCAGCAGTTTCTCGATCAGCTGCCGGTAGTTGCGCGCGCCTTGGTCCAGGTCGTTCGGGCCCAGCCCGTAGTGGGCATAGCTTGACCCGTTCTTGCCGCAGCCGCGCCAGCGCTTCAGCCCGGCCCGGTCGGCGATGTTCAGCGGCTGCGCGGCGCGGAAGAAGACCTGGGGCGTGAAGGTCTTGTAGGGCTTGGAGAAAGCCAGCGTCTTGCCGCGCTCTTCGTCGTAATAGGCCGCGAGCGCGAAGTCGATCTCGCCGGAAGCGACCGCGCGCAGGCAGCGCTTGAAGGGCAGGTCGATCAGCTGGAGTTCGACGCCGAGCCTGGCAAAAAGCGGCGGCCAGAGATCGACGAGGAAGCCGCTCATCTGCTGCGGCTGGCCCGGCGTGCGGTACAGCCAGGGCGGCCCGATGCCGGGTTCGCCGCAGGCGGTGAGAGGCGCGGCATGGGCGCAGATGCTCGTGGCCGCCACGCCTACTAGCCAAACCATTGAGCGAATCCAGCGGCGGCAAAAGAAGCGAGAGAGACGAATCATCTGCGCGCGAGTCTATGCCCGCCGCTAACGGGATTCACGGTCTGACACGCGCCCAGCGTTCGTGGTCGCGCCAGCGACCGGCGATCTTCAGATAACGCGGTGAATAGCCCTCCAGCGCGAAGCCGCAGCGCCGTGCGAGCGCGATGGACGCCAGGTTGCCAGGCTGGATATTGGCCTCGACGCGGTGCAGGCCGAGCTCCTTGAAGGCATGCCGAACGACGGCGTTCAGGCCCTGCGTCATCAGCCCGCGCCCCTCGAAGCCGGCGAAGGCGTAGTAGCCCAGGTAGCCGCTGCAAAAGGCGCCCATGACGATGTTGGTCAGGTTGATGGCGCCGGCCAGGTCGCCATCCAACTCCACGAGGAAACCGTGATGAGCGGCGCCGTCGAAGCGAGCGAGATGCCGCGCGAAGGCTTTTGCATCACACGGCGGCTGCACCCATGGGCGATGCAGCTTGCGGCTGGCTTGGGCAGCAGCGATGAAGGCGGCTTCGTCCGCTGCCGCGACGGTGCGGATCACCGGCCCAGCGGCGCGATGCCCAGCCATGCTGCGTGCGCCCAGAACGCAAACAAGGCCCACAGCGCGATGCCGACGACGAGGGTGGCCGCCGTGCCAGCCGCCGTGCCGGCGGCCGGTGCCGGCATTGGGCGGCGGCGCGCCGCGCGGAAGACCAGGATGGACCAGACCAGGAAGCTGCCGAACAGCATGACGTCGGCCAGCGTGTTGTTGGCCAGCAGGTGGGCAAAGGCCCAGACCTTGACCGACAGCGTCATGGGGTGCTGCAGCTTGGCCTTGAAGTGGTTGCGCGGCACATAGGCAGCGGCCATCAGGATCATGGCGACGAGCATCAGCGCCGCGGCGGCGTGGTTCATGCCGGGGATGCGCGGCCAAAGCACGATGGGGTTGAGCCGCGCCTGCGAGAAGCCCCAGAGGATGAGGCCAAAGCCGACCAGCGAGGCGAGGGTGTAGAGGCCCTTCCAGCGCTTTTCGCCGAGCCGCGCCATTTGCGCCGTGCGCCATTGCGGCGTCAGCGCGCGGGTCAGGTGGATGCCGAGGAAGAGGGCGAGGCCGAGGGCAAGCCAGGTCATCGAAGGTCTCCGTAGGTTCAGGTCTGTCGGTCGACGCGCAAGGCGAGGACGACCGAGCTGTTGGTGCGCAGCACGCCGTCGATCTCGCCGATCTCGTCGAGCAGCGCGTCGAGCCGGGCCGTAGTGTCGGCGCGCAGCAGCGCCATGTAATCGAACTCACCACTGACGGATGAGAGCTGGCGCAGCTCGGGCAGTTCTGATAAGCGCCTCACGACCTCACGCCCGGCCTTGGGGCTGACGGTGATGCCGACAAAGGCCTGCACGCTGCGCCCCGCTTCATCGCCGCCCAGCCGCGCTGTGTAGCCGACGATGCGGCCGCTCGTTTCCAGCCGCGCCAGCCGCGCGACGACGGTGGTGCGCGCCACGTCCAGCTTGCGCGCCAGGGTGGCGGTGCTTTCGCGGGCGTTGGCTTGCAGAAGCAGGATCAGCCGGCGGTCGAGGTCGTCCAGCGAGGCGCTCGGGTTTACCCTTTGTTCATTCATATCGACGAATGATCGCGACGAATCGTCGAAACAGCAATCGCTTTCGTCGAATTGGCGCTTTCTTTCGTCATCATCCCTGCCTAGAGTTCGGCCCAACGCAAACACCTGCCTGGAGCCCCTCATGAAGATCGCCCTGCTTGGCGCCGGCCACATCGGCCAGACCATCGCCCGCCTGCTGCACGCCACCGGCGACTATCAAGTGACGGTGCTCGACAAGAACCCCGGCTATTTGAAGGTGCTGGGCGCCGAGGGCATTGCCATCGCGGAAGTCGACAGCGACAACCGCGCCGCCCTGGCTGCGCAGCTGCGCGGCAAGGACGCCGTCGTCAACGCGCTGCCCTACCACCTGGCCATCACCGCCGCCGAGCTGGCGCTGGAGTGCGGCTGCCACTACTTCGACCTGACCGAGGACGTGGCCGCCACCAAGGCCATCATGAAGATGGCTGACGGCGCCAAGACCGCCTTCATGCCGCAGTGCGGCCTGGCGCCGGGCTTCATCGGCATCGTGGCCCACCACCTGGCCAGCGGCTTCGACTCGGTGCGCGACGTGCAGATGCGCGTCGGCGCGCTGCCGGCCTTCCCGACCAATGCGCTGAAGTACAACCTGACCTGGTCGGTCGACGGCCTCATCAACGAGTACTGCCACCCCTGCGAGGCCGTCCACGAAGGTGAGACCATCTCGGCGCTGCCGCTGGAAGGCCTGGAGCACTTCAGCCTGGACGGCACCGAGTACGAGGCCTTCAACACCTCGGGTGGCCTGGGCACGCTGTGCGAGACCTGGGCGGGCAAGGTGCGCAACCTGGACTACAAGACGGTGCGCTACCCCGGCCACCGCGACCTGATGCAGTTCCTGCTGAGCGACCTGGGCCTGAAGGGCGACCAGAACCTGCTGAAGGACATCATGCGCAAGAGCATGCCCGCCACGATGCAGGACGTCGTCCTCGTCTTCGTGACCGTGTCCGGCCAGAAGAACGGCGTGCTGCTGCAGGAAGTCTTCGCTCGCAAGATCTTTGCGCAGCGCGATGGCGCCCAGCCGCTGTCGGCCATCCAGATCACGACGGCCGCCGGCATCTGTGCCGCCGTCGACCTGTTCCGTGAAGGCAAGCTGCCGCAGAAGGGCTTCGTGCGCCAGGAGCAGGTTGCGCTGCCCGACTTCCTTGCCAATCGCTTCGGCTCGGCGTATCAACAGTCCCGCCAGGTCGAATCGATCTCTTGAGGACAATGTTCGTCATGAAGCAACAGACCCTCTCCGTTCTCGACGCCCTTGGCGTCCACCTTCCCGGCTCGGGCGACCTGACCGTGCGCTCGCCCATCGACGGCAGCGTGCTGACCCAGCTGCCCACGGCCAGCGCGGCTGACATGAAGGCGGCCGTCGGCCGCGCCGCCGAGGCCTTCAAGGCCTGGCGCGTCGTGCCCGCCCCCAAGCGCGGCGAACTGATTCGCCTGTTCGGCGAAGAGCTGCGTGCCCACAAGGCGCAACTGGCCCAGCTGGTTTCCATCGAGGCCGGCAAGGTGACGAGCGAAGGCTTGGGCGAAGTCCAGGAAATGATCGACATCTGCGAGTTCGCCGTCGGTCTGTCGCGCCAGCTGCACGGCCTGACCATCGCCAGCGAGCGCCCCGGCCATCGCATGATGGAACAGTGGCTGCCGCTGGGCGTCGTTGGCATCATCTCGGCCTTCAACTTCCCCGTGGCCGTGTGGGCCTGGAACTCGGCGCTGGCGCTTGTGGCCGGCGATACCTGCGTGTGGAAGCCGTCCGAGAAGACGCCGCTGACGGCGCTGGCCACGCAAGCGCTGTTCGAACGCGCACTGAAGGCCTACCGCGCCGCCGGCAACACCGCGCCTGACGGTCTGTCCGAGCTGATCATCGGCCGCGCCGATGCCGGTGAAGCGATGGTCGACGACGCCCGCGTGGCCCTCGTCTCCGCCACCGGCTCCACCCGCATGGGCCGCGCCGTCGGCCCGCGCGTCGCGGCGCGTTTCGGCCGTTCGCTGTTGGAACTCGGCGGCAACAACGCCATCATCGTGACGCCCAGCGCCGACTTGGAACTGGCCGTGCGCGGCATCCTGTTCGGCGCCTACGGTACGGCCGGCCAGCGCTGCACGACGACGCGCCGCGTCATCGCGCACGAGAGCATCCACGATGCGCTGGTCGACCGACTGGACCGCGCCCGTGCCCAATTGCCCATCGGTTCGCCGGTGGAGCAGGGCACGCTGATCGGTCCGCTGATCGACGCGCAGTCCTTCGACGCGATGCAGTTCGCGCTGAGCGCCGCGCGCGAGCAGGGCGGGCAGGTCAGTGGCGGTGAACGTGCTTTGGCCGATCGCTTCCCCGAGGCCTATTACGTCGTGCCGGCCCTGGTGCGCATGCCAGCACAGACCGAAGTCGTCTGCCACGAGACCTTCGCGCCCATCCTGTACACGCTGAAGTACAAGACGCTGGAAGAAGCCATCGAACTGCAGAACGGCGTGCCGCAAGGCCTGTCTTCAGCCATCTTCACGACCGACATTCGCGAGGCCGAGCGTTTCATGAGCGCTTCGGGCAGCGACTGCGGCATTGCCAACGTCAACATCGGCACGTCCGGTGCGGAGATCGGCGGCGCCTTCGGCGGCGAGAAGGAAACCGGCGGCGGGCGCGAGAGCGGTTCCGACGCGTGGAAGGCGTACATGCGCCGCACCACCAACACCGTTAACTATTCAAGTGAGCTGCCTCTTGCTCAGGGAGTGAAGTTCGACATCTGAGTCGACTTCGTCGGGGAAGGCTGAGAACTAGGCTATAGTCCGGCCTCCCTGAAAGCCCAGGTGGCGGAATTGGTAGACGCACTAGTTTCAGGTACTAGCGGGTAACTCCGTGGAGGTTCGAGTCCTCTCCTGGGCACCAAACAAAGAAAAAGGCCAGCGCTTGCGCTGGCCTTTTGCTTTGGTGCCCAGGAGAGGACTCGAAGGACGCCTCGACGAAGGCTTCGCGCCCGTGGCGCGTTGCCGGCCGCCGGGGTCGCCGGAGGTGACCGAGTCCCCGCTAAGGTGCCCTCGATGGGCGCCTTAGCGCGTGGTGGCGGCAACCGAGCCCGCTGCAGTGGCACCAAACCACCGCTCCTCAAACTCGGCCGCCGGCACTCCCTTCCCAAACCACCATCCTTGTCCCCAATCACACCCCATCTCCCTGAGCGCCACCATCTGCGCCTCGGTTTCCACCCCCTCCGCCACCACCTCCATCCCCAGCTCATGCGCCATCGTCACGATGGCCCGGCACAGCGCCAGCGCCTTGCCACCGTTCTCCAGCCCGGCGACAAAGCTGCGGTCGATCTTGACCGTGTCGATGTCGTGATGCTGCAGATAGCTCAGCGATGAATAGCCGGTACCGAAGTCATCCAGCGAGATCGCCAGCCCTGCCGCCCGCAGTGCCCGCAGCCGCTCGGCCACCGCTTCGTCGCGCTCCAGCAAAAGCCCTTCAGTGATCTCGACCGCCAGCGCGTTGCCGGGCAACCCCAGGCCGCGCAAATGCGTGACCCAGTCTGGCTGCACGCGGTGGCTGCGCTCGCCGAGGAACTGCACCGGCGACTTGTTGACGCTGATCTGGAAGCCCTCGTGCCCCGCTGCGCGCCAGGCCAGCACCTGGGCTGCGGCTTCACGGAAGACCCAGTCGCCGATGTCGACGATGAAGCCGCTGGTCTCCGCGATCGGGATGAACTGGGCCGGGCTGACGTCACCCAGTTGGGGGTGGGACCAGCGCAGCAGCGCCTCGGCCTTGCGCGGTGGCGCGGACGGATCGCGCAGCGACAGGATGGGCTGGTAGACCAGGCTGAATTGCGACAGCCGCAGCGCCTCGCGCAACTCGGCCACCAGCCGGGCGCGACGCTGCGCCGCTTCGTGCAGCTCCGGCGTGAACAGGCTCAGGCGGTTGCGGCCCGCGCCCTTGGCTTCATACAGCGCCAGATCGGCATGCTTGAACAGCGCCTCGATCTCGACGCCATCGCGCGGCGCCAGGCTCACACCGATGCTGGCCGACACATAGACCCGCTCGCCGGCGACCTCGAAGGCCTCGGACAAGGCTTCCAGCAGGTCGTGCCCGACGCGCTCGGCCGCAAGCACCGCCTGATCCGTCGCCAGCAGCACGGTGAACTCGTCGCCACCCATGCGCGCGACCACGCCGCCCGGGGGCATGTGCTCCTGCAGCCGCCCCGCCACCTGCACCAGCAGCGCGTCACCGACGTCATGGCCCAGGGAGTCGTTGACCTCCTTGAAATGATCGAGGTCGACGAACATCACGGCGAGCTCGTCGCCGCGCAGCGTGCGCAGGGCCAGCGCACGCTCGATGCGTTCGCGCAGCGAACGGCGGTTGGGCAGGCCGGTCAGCGTGTCGACACGCGCCTGCTGCCAGACCAGCGCCTCCTGGCGCTTGCGATCGGTGATGTCGGTGTGCGTGCCGACCATGCGCAACGGCCGGCCGGCCGTGTCCCGCGCGATGACCATGCCGCGGCTCAGGATCCATTTCCAGCTGCCGTCCTTGGCCAGCACCCGGTGTTCGTTGCGGTAGAGCGGCGTGCGGCCGGCGAAATGGTCCTCGCGGTCCTTGTCCATCTGCGCTAGGTCGTCGGGATGGGTGCGCGCGTCGAAGGCCTCCGGCGTCGCGTCGACGTCGCCCGGCTCGAAGCCATAGAGGCGCAGATAGCGCTCCGAGAAGTATTCGATCCCGGCCTGCACATGCCAATCCCAGACGCCGTCGCCGCTGCACTCAAGCGCCAGCTTCCAGACCTCGTCCGCCTCGCGCAGCCGCGCCTCGACCGTGCGGCGCGAGGCGATGTCGGTGTGCGTGCCCAGCCAAAGCGGCGAGTCCGGCAGGCGCTGGGCCTGGGCCAGCACCCACTGGTTGCCCAGCCGGTACTCCATCTCGAAGCGGCCGCTGCGCTGCGCCGCCGCCCACTGAGCCGAGAAGGCGCTGCGGTCCTCCTCGTGCAACCAGTTGACGAGGGCAGCCGGCAGGGCGGGGCGGTTCAGCGCCTCGGCCAGGCGCGCGTTCATCCACAGCAGCCGGCCCTGCGCGTCGGCCTTCCACACTTGCTGGGGCAGGGCATCAAGCAAAGAGGAAAAGTGCACGTGGGCTGACATCGACGATGGATACGGGACTCTGCCGAGACTGTATGCCTCCCGCAATGCGCCACAATCCCGCCCGCCCGAGCCGTTCGGGCGCGTTTTTGGACGAGACCCCCCGCATGAACAAGACCGATCTGATCGAACACCTGGCCGCCAAGCACGAGCTGAGCAAGGCCGAAGCTGGCCGCGTCCTCGAGACCCTGCTGGACGCCATCGTCACCACCGTCAAAAAGGGTGGTGCGGTGTCGATCCCGGGCTTCGGCTCCTTCAAGCAGCACGCACGTGCCGCCCGCAACGGCGTGAATCCCAGCACCGGCGCCAAGATCAAGATCGCCGCCGCCAAGCTGCCCAAGTTCACCGCCGGCGCTGGCTTCAAGGCCGCCGTCGACCCCAAGGCTGCAGCCAAGAAGGCCGCTGCCAAGCCGGCAGCCAAGCCGGCCGCCAAGGCCAAGAAGAAGTAAGGCCTGCTGAGTCCATGAGCCGTACCTGCAACCGTATTCGGGCCGAGCGCCGGGCCGCTCCCAAGCCGGCCCGCTTGGCGATGTGTTCGGGGGGCATCCCCCCCGAACATCGCCGTCCCCTCGGGGGACCGGCCAAGGTACGCCTTGGACGAGGGGCACCATGACCCCGCGCGGTACCACCCCCACCATCGTCGACGTTGCCCGCGAAGCGGGCGTGTCGATCAAGACGGTATCGCGCGTGCTCAACCATGAGCCCGGTGTGCATGAAAGCACCCGGGATCAGGTGCTCAAGGTGGTGGAGGCGCTGCGCTACCGGCCCAAGCAGTCGGCTCGCAGCCTCGCAGGTGGACGGTCCTTCCTGATCGGCCTGCTCTATTACGACCCCAGCGCGATCTTCGTCGGCAGCGTGCAACAAGGCGCCACGGTGCGTTGCCGCGAGCTGGGCTATCACCTGGTCGTCGAGTCACTTCACAACGACGCGCCCGACCTGCGCCAGCAGATCGACCGCATGGTGATGGCGCTGCGCCCCGACGGCATGATCCTGACGCCGCCGCTGTGCGACAACCCCGAGGTGCTCGCCGCGCTGCGCGAGAACGGCACGCCCTGCGTGCTGATGTCACCCGAACGCGACCTGCGCGGCGTGCCTTCGGTGCGCATGGACGATGTGCATGCGGCCGAAGAGATCACCAACCTGCTGCTCAGCCTGGGCCACCAGCGCATCGCCTTCATCAAGGGGCCGCCGGACCAGTCGGCCAGCGCAGCGCGCTATCAGGGCTTCGTCAATGCGCTGCGCGCGCATGGCCTGGAGCCCGACCCCGAGCTGATCCAGCCCGGTGCCTTCACTTTCGAGAGCGGCCGCGAGGCGGCTCATCAGCTGCTCAGCCGTCGCCAGCGGCCGACCGCCGTGTTCGCCAGCAATGACGACATGGCCCTGGGCGTGCTGGCCGCGGCCCAGCGCCTGGGCCTGCCCGTGCCCAACGACCTGTCGGTGGCCGGTTTCGACGATTCCCCGACCGCCGCCCTGGTCTGGCCGCCGCTGACCACCGTGCGTCAGCCGGTCGCCGAAATGGCGCGCACGGCGGTGGAAATGCTGGTCACGGGGCAGCGGCCCGACGCCTCTGCGGGACCGGCAGACGAAGCCGATCTGCACAAGGTGCTGCGGCACGAACTTGTCGTGCGGGACTCCACGCGCGCCCGCTGAGCCGGCGCGCTTTCGCCTCAGCCCTCCTTGCTTTGATCGGCCGTCGCAGCGCTGCCGTTACCGCTAACAGTCCGTATTGACAGCGTTGTCATCCGTCGGGCAAGATGGCCGCGCCATGGGCGGGCGTCGCTTCAGAACCTGCTACTCCAGCCCCTCGGTGGTCCGGCACGCGCCGCTGTCAAAGCGGTCGGCTTGGTCGTGGTACGCCAATTCAAATAACACAGGAGACGCCATGAAGCGCTACCGCTGCCCTGCGGATTCGGCCATTCCGCCCGCCTGACTCGTCTTAGGTCCCGTCCTCGCTTCGTCGCCGCGGTGCCGCCGCCGCCTTGCCCCAGTTTTTTTGCCCTTGCCTCCCTGCCATGAGCCTCGCCAACCTCGACCGCATCGACCCCGCCGCACTCGCCCAGTCCTTCCCACCCGGCTTTCTGTGGGGCGTCGCCACCAGCGCCGCGCAGATCGAGGGCGCCGCCTTCGAAGATGGCAAGGCCGCCTCCATCTGGGACCATTTCTGCCGCCAGCCGGGTCGTATCAAGGATGCGTCCAACATCGACGTCGCCTGCGACCACTACCACCGCTTCCGCGATGACGTCGCATTGATGAAGGGCCTGGGCCTGGACTGCTACCGCTTCAGCTTCAGCTGGCCGCGCGTGCAGCCGCTGGGGGAGGGCGCCTGGAACGAAGCCGGCTTCGCCTTCTATGATCGCCTCATCGACGCCCTGCTCGAAGCCGGCATTCAGCCCCACTGCACCCTTTATCACTGGGACCTGCCGCAGGCCCTGGACGAGAGCATCGGTGGGTGGTTGTCGCGCGGCATCGTCGGCCGTTTCGCCGACTACGGTGCCGAGATCGCGCGCCGCTTCGGGGACCGGCTGGCCAGCATCGCGACGCACAACGAGCCCTGGTGCACGGCAACTTTGGGCTACGAGACCGCCCAGTTCGCGCCTGGTCACACCAGCCGCGCCGAGAGCTTGCAGGTGGCCCACCACCTGATGTTGTCTCACGGCGAAGCCATCGCCGCGATGCGCGCGGTCACCCGGACCCAACTCGGCATCGTGCTCAACCACACGCCGTCCTTCCCCGCCACGCCCAACGAGGCTGACCGCCGCGCCGCCCGCATCGATGACGGGCTCAACGTGCGCTGGTACATGGACCCGATCTTCCGCGGCGCATACCCGGCCGACGCTCTTGAATATGTCGGTGCGGATGCGCCGCGGATCGAAGCCGGCGACCTGGACCGCATCCGCCAGCCGCTGGACTTCCTCGGCATCAATTTCTATACGCGCAGCCTCTTCGGCGCGGACGGCAAGACCGTCCCGGGCCCGGGCAAGCGCGGCTTCACCGACATGGGCTGGGAGATCGTGCCCGAGGTCTTCGCCCAGCACCTGGTGCGCCTGGCGCGCGAGTACAACCCGCCGCCGATGTTCATCACCGAGAACGGCATGGCGAATGCCGACCGCGTCGTCGACGGCCGGGTGCCCGACAAAGAGCGCATCGCCTACCTGTCGGCACATCTCCAGGCGCTGTCCACCGCGATGAGCCTGGGTGCCGACGTGCGCGGTTATTTCTACTGGAGCCTGCTCGACAACTTCGAGTGGAACTCCGGCTATGACAAGCGCTTCGGCCTCGTGCATGTCGACTACGCGAGCCAGCAGCGACTGCTCAAGGACAGCGCCCACTGGTATCGCGAGTTCGTTGCCCTCCATCACGCCCGACGGTGAGAGAGGCCTCAACGCGGCCTCACACAGGCCGCCGGTCATGCATTCCTCCGCGTTTGCCCCGACAAAGCGGTGGGAAATCGGTCACGTTCAGGCGCTAAGCTCCGACTTGCGCGCCGCCGGGACTTTTCCCAGCCGGTAGCGGGCGCGATCGGCCGATTTGGCATATAGTAGGAGACCGGTTCGAGCACTGCGGCAGGGCTGCCGGAGCTCGGGCCGGGTCGAGGGTGCCCCGGGCGCACGGGTTTTGAGCGAATGCAGGATAGAACAAGCGATCCACTGATCGATGTCAGCCAGTTGGCCGTCGGGATGTTCATTCATCTGGATCTCGGCTGGATGTCGCATCCCTTCCCGCTATCGAGCTTCAAGATCGCCTCCAGCGATCAGTTGCTGATCCTGCGCCGCCTTGGCTTGACCCAGGTGCGCTGGAGCCCTGCCAAGAGCGACCTGGACCTGCAGTCGTCCGAGGTCGCCGTGGCTGCGGATGCCGGCGACGCCGCTGTTGCGGGCGACAGTTCCGCCCCCTCGCAACCCAGCCCTGAAGACCTGGCTCGCGAAGCCCACCGCCGCGCGCTGGCCGCCCAGCGTGAGGCCCTGCGCCTGTGCGAGGAGCA
This sequence comes from Pelomonas sp. Root1217, assembly GCF_001425705.1. Taxonomy (GTDB): domain Bacteria; phylum Pseudomonadota; class Gammaproteobacteria; order Burkholderiales; family Burkholderiaceae_C; genus Pelomonas. The sequence continues at coordinate 1,134,739 of NZ_LMDC01000012.1, forward strand.
GTACGGCGAGGCGGCCATAGGCTTTCGCGGCGTCATGGACCTGGTCCAGCCTGACCCCCATGCCGCCCGGACCCAAGCCGAGACCTTGACCGCCGCACTGCTCGACAAGATGCTGGTCGAGGGTGATCTCAATATGCGGCTGCTCAACGAAGCCGCCGGCGACCGCAGCACTGCACACGCGCTGAACGTCTGCATCATTGCCCTGCTGCTCGGCCGCGCCTTTGGCCTCGGTCGCGACGAGATGATGGACCTCGGCGTGGGCTCGCTGCTGCACGATGTCGGCAAGCTCGAAGTCGCGGCCCGCCTGCGCCACCGTGACGAGAGCTTCACGGCGGCCGAGACGCAGGCCTACCAGCAGCACGTCGTCAAGGGCGTGGCCATCGCCCAGACCATGGGCCTGGCGCCCGGCCCGTTGCTCATCGTCGCCCAGCATCATGAGCATGCCGACGGCAGCGGCTTCCCGCAAAAGATCAACATGGACCGCATGAGCACCGGCGCGCGCATCGTTGCGCTGGTGAACCGCTTTGACGGCCTGTGCAATCCGCTGATCACGTCCAAGGCGATGACGCCGCACGAGGCACTGTCGCTGATGTTCGCGCAGGGCCGCAACCGCTTCGACGCGACCATGCTGAACGCCTTCATCCGCATGATGGGCGTCTACCCGCCGGGCTCCACGGTGCAACTGACCGACGACCGCTATGCCCTGGTCGTGTCCGTCAACTCGGCGCGGCCGCTCAAGCCCCGCGTCATGGTCCATGACACCAAGGTGGCCAAGGAAGAGGCGCTCATCCTCAACCTGGAAGAGATGCCGGACCTCGGCATCCGCCGCAGCCTCAAGCCCCAGTTCCTGCCGCGAGCCTCGCTCGACTACCTCAGCCCCCGGGCGCGCATCGCCTACTTCTTCGACGCCGCGAGTACGGGACCAGGGGAGTTGGCCGCGTGAACGCCGGCCGCGAGGCGAACTCAGCCTTGCCCCGCGCTTCGGAGGCGCCGTCCGTGATCGCCGCGCTGCTGGAAGGCCTGCCCGAACCCGCCTGGCTGGTGGATGGCGAAAGCCTGACCGTCAACGCCGTCAACCGGGCTGCGTTGCGCCTGCTCGGCCTCAAGCCCGAACGGGCGCTGGGCCAGCCGCCGGCCCTGTTGTGCGGCTCGTTGGAGGATGAGGCCTTCTGGCAGGGCGCCGCCCGCGATCCTTTCGCCCGCATCCGCTCCGACACGGTGCTGACCCACAGCGACGGCCAGCCGCGTTGGGTCAGCCGCAGCATCAGCCCCGTCCACACGCCCGACGGCGGCCGCTACTGGTTGGTGCTGCTGCATGACCAGACGCGCCGCCGCCGCGCCGAGGCCGAACGCGAAACCTTGCTGGCTGAACTGCGCGCGACGCTGGAATCCACCGCCGACGGCATCCTCGTCGTCGACCTGGGCGGCCGCGTGCGCAGCTTCAACCGCCGCTTCGCCAAGCTCTGGGGCTTGCCCGGCGGCCTGCTGCACGAACCCGGCGACGCCGGCCTGTGGCTGAGCCTGCAGCGTGTCATGCGCGACGGCGAGCAGTACCGCCTGCGCATCGAGTCCCTGCTGGACGCGCCGCTGATGCGCTCCAGCGACATGCTGCGCCTGGCCGACGGCCGCGTGCTGGAACAGGTCTCGCTGCCGCAGATGAGCCGCGGCGAACCCATCGGCCGGGTCTTCTCCTTCCGCGACCTGAGCGAGAAGCTCGCTGCGCACCAACGCATTGAGGAGCTTGGCCGCTCCGACGTGCTGACCGGCGCGCCCAACCGCCGTGCGCTGGCCGACCGCATCGTGCAGCAGATGGCCGCCGTTGACACCGGCCAGCCGGCCCCTGCCTTCGCGCTGCTGCACCTCGACCTGGACCGCTTCAAGCAGATCAACGACACGCTCGGCCACAGCTATGGCGACCGCGTGCTGCGCGAGGTCGTCGAGCGCCTGCGCGGCGCCGTTGGTGCCAATGACACCCTGGCCCGATTGGGCGGCGATGAATTCGCGCTGCTGATCGACGGCGCCCAGATGTTCGAGGCGGAGGCCGCCGCCCGCCATGTGCAGCAACTGCTGGCACAGCCCTTCAGCTTCGACACGCTGAGCTTCACTGTCACGGCCAGCTGTGGCATCGCCTTGCACCCGGGCGACGGCAGCTCACCTGACGAACTGATGGCCAGCGCGGAGCGCGCCATGCACTGGGTCAAGGAAAGTGGCCGCGCGGGCTTTCGCTTCCACGTACCGCGCAAGGAAGTCGACCTGCTGTCGCGCATGCGCCTGGACCACGACATGCGCCAGGCCCTGGCCGAGGGGCGTTTCCGCCTGCACTACCAGCCCCAGGTCGAGCTCGGCAGCGACCGCGTCATCGGCGCCGAGGCGCTGATCCGCTGGCGCGACCCTCAGCGTGGCGACATCTCGCCTGCCGAATTCATCCCGCTGGCCGAGGAAAGCGGCTTTGTCGTCGCCATCGGCGAGTGGGTGCTGCGCGAGGCCGTGGGCCAGGCCGCCTATTGGCTGGGCCGCGGCCTGCGCATGCCGGTCGCCGTCAACGTGTCGGCCTTGCAGTTCCAACAGGCCCATTTCGTCGAGACGGTGGCCGAAGCCCTGCGCGAGGCCACGCTGCCGGCCAGCCTGCTCGAACTGGAATTGACCGAAGGCGTGCTGCTCGGTGATGCCGAGGAGGCTCTCAAGCGCATGCGCGCGCTGGCAGCCCTGGGCGTCACGCTGTCCATCGACGACTTCGGCACCGGCTACTCCTCGCTGGGCTATCTCAAGCGCTTCCCCATCCAACGCCTGAAGATCGACCGCAGCTTTGTGCAGGGTCTGCCCAGCGACGCCAGCGATGTCGGCATCGCCAACGCCATCGTGCAGATGGGCCGGGCCCTGGGGCTGCAAGTCATCGCCGAGGGTGTTGAGACCGAGGCCCAGCGCGACTTCCTGGCCCAGGCCGGCTGTCATGAGTTCCAGGGCTATCTGTTTGCCAGGCCGCTGCCGCCCGACGAATTCGAGCAGCGCGTGCGCCCGCGCCGCCATGTCGTCGACTCGCCGGTGTCCGGCTGGCTGGGGTTGGCCAGCGCTTGAGGCGGCGTGGCGCGCACAATGCGGCCATGCTCTACCGCTTCAAATCCAAGGCTGGCGCCGACGTCATCATGATGGCCGATTCGGCCGATGCCGTGCTGCGTCTGATGGGGCGTGAACCCGCCCAACAAGGCATCCTCGAACTGGCTGCACTGCCAGGCCTGATCCAGGCGCTGGAAGCGGGCGTGGCGGCCGATGAGGCGCAATTCCAGCGCAGCGTCGACGAAGCCAAGGCCGCCGGCGAGGCCGTGCCGCGCCGCCAGGGCGTGTCCCTGCGGCAGCGTGCCTGGCCGCTGCACGAGTTGATGCAGCGCAGCGTGAAGGAAAAGGCCGACGTCGTCTGGGGCGTCTAGTGCTGGAAGAAGTCACTCGACTGATCCTGATCCGCCACGGCGAGACCGCCTGGAACCGCGCCACGCGAATCCAGGGTCATACCGACATCCCGCTGAGCCCGCTGGGTCTGGCCCAGGCTCAGCGCCTGGCCGATGCCCTGGCCGACGAGCCGTTGGCGGCCATCTATTCCAGTGATCTCAGCCGCGCCCGCCAGACGGCTGAGGCCGTGGCCGGCGCTCAAGGTCTGGCCATTCACTTCGACGCCGCCCTGCGCGAGCGTGCTTTCGGCCGGTTCGAGGGCCTGAGTTGGGAAGAGATTGATAGGGGTTATCCCGACGATGCCGCCCGTTGGCGGCGTCGGGAGCCCGATTTCGCCGTCGGCGGCGGCGAGAGCCTGACCGTCTTCAGCGCTCGCTGCGTCGCTGCGGTCCGCCGCGCCGCCTCGGCCCACCCGGGGCAGAGCATTGCGCTGGTTGCCCATGGCGGCGTGCTGGACTGCCTCTACAGGGCGGCGACCCAGTCCGCCCTGGACGCGCCGCGCAGCTGGCAACTGGGCAATGCCACCATCAACCGATTGCTCGCAACAGCCGAAGGATTCACGCTGGTTGGCTGGAACGACGACCGCCACCTGGCCGGGCTGAGCGCCGACGACATCGCGGCCTGATGCAGGCGGGGCGGGCTTTTCAAGGTCCCTAGGCCCACTGTTGCATCCACGCGTCGCCGCAGTCGGGCGCGGCAAAAGCCGCTCCTATACTGGCCGCCACTGGTCCTTCAAGGCAGGGCCCATGGCCTCGCCCAACCTCTCTACAAAGGCAAAACGATGAAGAAGATTGCACTCGTCGCCGCTCTGGCCGCTACCGCCGCCGCGCCGGCTTTCGCACAAAGCGTGACCCTGTGGGGCCGCCTCAACACCTCCGTCGAAAGCCAGAAGTTCGGCTCGCAAGACCGCAAGGTCGTTGTGCAAAACAACTCGTCGCGCCTGGGCTTCAAGGGCAGCGAAGACCTCGGCGGCGGCCTGAAGGCTTCCTTCTCGCTGGAGCACGGTCTGCAAAGCGACACCGGCGCCGCTTCCGGGGGCACCACCTTCTGGAACCGCGCTTCGTGGGTTCAGTTGGAAGGCGGCTTCGGCGGCATCCGCCTCGGCAAGTGGTTCCCGGGCTCTTACTTCGCTACGGCCGACTACGTGTCCATGCACAACCATGACACTGGCACCTCGGCCGACGCGCTGTATGCGACCCAGTTCTACACGAACAACAAGATCTCTTACTTCACCCCGAGCGCAGGTGGCTTCTCTGCCGAAGTTTCCGCAGCCGCTGGTGAAAACACGACGACTCGCGCTTTCGACGTCGCTGTGAACTACGACATGGGCCCCGCCCACGCCGGCCTCGGCTACGAAAAGAAGGGTGACTTCACCCAGATCGCCATCCGCGGCCTGTACGAGTTTGGCCCCGTCGTCATCGGCGGCTATGTGCAGCGCGCTGAGAACACCTTTGCCGGCGTCGGCAAGAAGAACTGGAACGTGTGGCGCGCTTCCGGTATGTATGTCATGGGTCAATCCGAGTTCCACCTGAACTTCGGCAAGGCCGACAAGATGGTGGCCGACGACGGCGCCAAGCAGCTGACGGTTGGCTACAACTACAACCTGAGCAAGCGCACCAAGGTCTACGGTTTCTGGACCAAGGTCGACAACCAAAAGAACGGCGCCTATGACCCGGTCGGTGGTCTGGGCAAGGGCAACGACTTCTCGTCGCTGGCCGCTGGCGTCCGCCACAACTTCTGATCCTTCGGGACCGGAACGAAGAAAGCGCCCCTCGGGCGCTTTTTTGTTGGCTCTTTGCGCGTTGATTCGTGATGGCTCACGTGTTGAGCCTGTGGGGAGGGATATTGGCTCGCACGGCCCCGGAGTCTGGGGCGACGGGAGTCACAGATGCGCAGCCGAGAACTCAAGAGGATGCTGGCCGAGGTATCGAAGCTGACGCC
>NZ_LMDC01000013.1 GCF_001425705.1 Pelomonas sp. Root1217
GGCCACTGGTGGGGCACGCCGGGCAAGGTCTACACGTCGACCGATGGCGGCCACACGTTCACGCTGAGCCAGGGCTCGGTGAACGCCGGGCTGGCGCCAAACTACTTCGGCAACACCTCGCTGGCGGTCAACCCCAACGTCGAGGGCGACCTCTGGCTGACCGACGGCAACACGGTGTACCGCTCGACCGATTCGGGCGCGACCTGGACCAAGCTCAGCCAATTCGCGTCGATCTTCACCGGCAACCAGTGGGCTGATGTGCAGGGCGCCAGCGCAATCGCGCTGGGCAAGGCCAAAGCCGGCGCGCCGTACTCGGCCGCGGTCTACGTCGTGGGCGTGATCAACGGCGTGTGGGGCGTGCATCGCTCCGACGACGCCGGCGCCACCTGGACGCGCTTCAACGACGACGCGAACCAGTTCGGCGGCATTGGCGTCATGGCGGCCGATCAAGGCATCTACGGCCGCATCTACATCAGTGGTACCGGCCGAGGAATGCTGTTCAGCAACTGAACCCCGCGCCCTTCCTCATTCCGCATCGCTCATGAACAAGACGAACTCGACAGCCACCACCTCGCTCGATGAACCGGCCCGCCGCAGCTTCGTGCGCACCGTCGCAGGCGCCGGGCTGGCCGCCATGGCCGGCGGGTCGGCGACGGCTGCCACCGCCCTGTCCGCCAACACCGCCGCCGCCGGCGCCACCGAGCCCGGCCTGCCCTTCCACGCCTGGGCCCCCACGCCGCCCATGGGCTGGAACAGCTGGGACGCCTTCGGCGCCAGCGTCACCGAAGCCGAGTACCTGGACAACGCGCGCATCCTTGCCGAGCGCTTCCTGCCCTTCGGCTACGACACCGCCACCGTCGACATCCAGTGGTACGAGGCGGGCGTCACGTCGGGCTGGTACCGGGACTTCGCGCCGCTGGTGCTGGACGGCAACGGCCGCCCGCAGCCCGCGCCCAACCGTTTCCCCAGCGCCGCCGGTGGCCGCGGCTTCGCGCCGCTCGCTGCCCAGGTGCACGCCATGGGCCTGCGCTTCGGCGTGCACATCATGCGGGGCATTCCGCGCCAGGCGGTCGGGCTGGAGCTGCCCATCGCCGGCAGCAAGTACCGCTGCAACGAAGTCGCCGATTCCCACTCCACCTGCGCCTGGAACACCGACATGTGCGGTGTCAAGCCCGAGCATCCCGGCGCCTTCGAGTGGTACCGCGCCTGGTTTGCCCAACTGGCCGAGTGGGGCGTGGACTTCGTCAAGGTCGACGACATCGCTGCGCCCAACTATCACGCCAAGGAAGTGGAGCTGATCCGCCGCGCCATCGACGCCACCGGTCGGCCCATGGTGCTGAGCCTGTCGCCCGGCCCGGCGCACCTGGATCAGTCGGCCCACCTGCAGGCCCACGCCAACCAATGGCGGGTCTGCAACGACTTCTGGGACACCTGGCCACAGCTGCGCGACAACCTCGTGAACCTCGTGAAGTGGGCGCCGCACGCCCGCGGGGGCGCCTGGCCCGATGCCGACATGCTGCCGGTCGGCAAGATCGGCCTGCGCAACTACGACGAGGGAGGCCGCGGCGAACGCGACACCCGCTTCACGCGCGACGAGCAGCTGCTGATGCTCACCGCCTGGACCTGCGCGCGCAGCCCGCTGATCCTGGGCAACGACCTGCGCCGCCTCGACGACTGGACGCTGCGCCTGGTCACCAACCCCGAGGTGCTGGCACTCCTGCGCGTGCCCGGGGCACGTGAGTGGCACTCGGTGGCACAAGGCCACCGCTTCGTCTGCAACGGCCCGCAGGGCACCTGGGCGGCATGGCTGAACACCGGCGACGCGCCGTGGCAGGTGCCTCTGCCTGCATGGCTGCCCGACGCCAGCCGCGACTGCTGGGCACGTGCGGTCCTGCCCGCAGGCACCCGCGTGCTAACCGTGCCGCCGCACGGTGCACGCTTGGTGCGTTGCGCCTGATAGGTATCGCTGACCCCGATCATGAAACTGAAAAAGACTCTGGTTGCCTGCACGCTGGCCCTGGCCGCACTCAACCCCGCCTTCGCCCAGAGCGCCGAAGGCCATCCCGACTGGCCCGGGGCCGGCCAGCTGTTCGCGGGCGTGAATTACCAGCCCGTGGACCGCACGCTGGAGCAGGTCAAGCGCGACGTTGCGCTGATGAAGCAATCTGGCTTCAAGGTCGTCCGCATGGGCGACCTGGCCTGGGACTACTTCGAACCCGAGGAAGGCAAGTTTGACTTCAAGCATTTCGACGCCGTGATGGCCGAGGTGCGCGCCGCCGGCATCAAGGTCATCCTCGACATCCCGGGGCTGCCGGCGCCGATGTGGCTGCACCACAAATACCCCGGCGTCGACATCACCAACCAGGCCGGCACCCGCCTGGCGCCGGCCGAGCGCTACATGGACAACATCGGCGACCCGGACTACCGGCGCCTGGCCACGCGCATGGCCGACAGGCTCATCAAGCGCTACGCCAAGCATCCGGCCCTGCTGGCCGTGGGCTATGACAACGAGATCGGCAACGGCTACATCTCCTATTCCGAGGCTGACCGCAAGCGCTTCGTCGAATGGCTGAAGAAGCGCTACGGCAGCATCGACGCGCTGAACAAGGCCTGGGCCACGCAGCGCTGGTCGCGTCGCATCGGCAAGTGGGAAGAAGTGCGGCTGCCCTATGCCGACGGTCCCGGCCCGGCCGAGCGTTATCTGGACCTGCGCCGTTTCTGGTCCGACCTGACCATTGCCGTTCTCGACGACCGGGAGGCCGTGCGCCGCAAGCACACACCCGACAAGCCTACGCTGTCGAACTACTGGAGCTGGTCGGGCCGCAAGGGCTTCGACTACCACGGCAGCTATCGCCAGCACACCACCTATGGCGCCATGGGCTTCTATGCCGGCGAACCGATCTACGGCGGATGGCAGGCTGCCCTCATCAGGGCGGGCATGACGACGCCGACCTGGTTCAACGAGTTCACCGCCGGCGGCCCAGGCTCCTACGGCAGCAAGGGCTGGTCGCGCATGTGGGCCCACTTCGTGCTGCTGATGGGCGGCCAGGCCGCGCTGGCCTGGACCTACAACAGCCATCTCGGCGGCGAGGAGCAGGCGCTGATGGGCTTGATCGACCATGACGACCGCCCCTCGTGGAAGCTGGCCGAATGGGCCCGCATCGCCAGCGACTACGCCAAGCTGGAGAAACTTGGCTTCCCGCGCCGCGTCGAGCCCAAGGTGGCCATCGCCTACTCCTTCGACAACGTCGCGGCCCACAGTGCCAATGGCGCGGCCAACAGCTCCCGCGACTACCTGAAGACGTCCTATCAGAAGCAGGCCCTCGGTGCCTTCGAGCCGCTGCTGAAGGACAACATCGACGTCGCGGCCATCAAGCTCTCCTACGAAGACCTGAGCCGCTACCGCCTCATCATCCTGCCCGGCATGTACCTGCTGGACAAAGCCTCCACCGAGGCGGTGCGCAAGTTCGTCACCGACGGCGGCACCGTGATCATGACGGCGCAGTCGGCCAAGGTGAACGAGCACAACCAGTGGCACGGGACGCCGTTGCCCGGCGGCCTGACCGACGTCTTCGGCCTGCGCACCAACGAGTACTACAGCGTCGCCGGCACGCTGAAGATTGGCGACGAGGAGGTCAAGGGCACGATTGAGCATTACGAGGTGCTGGAGCCCTCCACCGCCGACGTGCTGAGCCGCTTCAGCAACCTGGACGGCAGGCCGCCGGCGATCACTGTCAACAAGTTCGGCAAGGGCCGCGCGATCTACCTCGCCACACCGGCGCAGCCCCAGATCATGCGGCCGCTGCTGCGCTCGCTCTACGCGAGCCTGGGCATCGAGCCGGGTCCGAAGACGCCCGACGGCGTGTTCGCACGCGAGGTCGAAGGACGCGTGCTGTACGTCAACGCCAACTGGCAACCGATGGAGGTGCCGATCGCCGGCGCGATGAAGGGGGTGCTCGGTGACCAGCGCTGGGAAGGAAGCCTGAAGCTGGCGCCGCTCGGCGTGGAGCTGCTGGAACCTCTGAACTGAAGGATGACAGGCACTTCGCCCAGTTGTTGCACCGACTGAACGTCGGCAAGGCCAGTCGCTCCCCTCGGGGACGGCCCGCAACATCCCGGTTCGTGCGCCGCCGGATGCCGTGCAAGCGGAATTGATATTTGAGATGAAGCCCCGAAAGACGAGAACAACGCGATGAGAACGATAGCCCTCCCCCTGCTGCTCTCCCTGCTGGCTGCCACCGCGCACGCCGAGGTGCGCCTGGCCCAAGTGTTCAGCGACCACATGGTGCTGCAGCGCGACCGACCGCTGAACGTGTGGGGTCAGGCCACACCGGGCCAGACGCTGAGCATCGACCTCGGTGGCCGCAGCGGCACGGCCCGCGCAGGCGCCGACGGCCGCTGGCGCGTCCAGCTGGCCCCGTTACCGGCCGGCGGCCCGCACCGCCTCGTCGTCACGGGCGACAAGACCGCGGTGCTGAACGACGTGCTGGTCGGCGATGTCTGGCTGCTCGGCGGCCAATCGAACATGGAGTGGCCGCTGGCGCAGACCGACACCGGCCCACAGGAAGTGGCCTCACCGCAGAATGCGCAGCTGCGCCACCTGCGCGTGCCGCTGCGCGCCAGCGTGCAACCCGAAGCCAACATCGCGCCTGCGCCCTGGGTCGTCGCGGAGCCCGGCCGCGTGGCCGAGTTCAGCGCCGTCGGCTACCACTTCGCGCGCGAGATGCAGGCGGTGCAGGGCGTGCCCATCGGCCTGATCAACACGGCCTGGGGCGGCTCCATGCTGGAGACCTGGATGAGCCGCGACGCGGCGCTGCGCGACCCTGACCTCGCACCCGCGGTGCACGCCTTGCCGGCCGACAACGCTGCCTTCACTGCAGCATTGGGCCAGCGCATGCTGCCCCGCATCGCCGCCTGGCAGAAGGGTCTCCCGCTGGAGGGCGTGGACGCCTCGGGTTGGTCTGCCGCTGCCGACATCGACGCCGACTGGCCCACACTGAAGGCGCCCGGCAACTGGGAAGGCCAGGGCCTGGCCGACGTCGACGGCGTCGTCTGGATGCGCAAGCGCGTCGAGCTGAAGGCCGCCCAGGCCGCGGGAGCCGCGGAGCTGCGCCTGGCCAAGGTGGACGACTGCGACGAGGTCTGGGTCAACGGCCAGAAGGTCGGCGGCCAGTGCGGCTGGGAGCAGGCGCGCCACTACACGCTGCCAGCCGGCGTGCTGCGCTCAGGCGCCAACTGGATCGCCGTGCGGGTGACCGACACGGGCGGTGGCGGCGGCATCAACGGTGAGGCTGACGATCTGCGCCTGGACACCTCCGCCGGCAGCGTGTCGCTCGCCGGCCCCTGGCGGGCACGCGTCGAGAAGCTCGTGGCGGCCGGCGGCCCCGTGGCGAACAGCGCCCCGGCCCTGGGCCACAACGGCCTCGTCGCACCGCTGCAAGGCCTGTCCGTGCGCGGCGTGCTCTGGTACCAGGGCGAGGAAAACTCCGGGCGTGCGGCTGCCTATGCCGACGGCTTCAAGCGCCTCATCCAGGACTGGCGTGGCCAGTTCGCCGACCCTGACCTGCCCTTCTTCTTCGTGCAACTGGCCTCGTGGCGGCCCATGGCCGAGAACCGGCCCGACGGCAACGGCTGGGCCGAACTGCGCGCCAGCCAGGCCGCGGCCCTGGCGCTGCCCCACACCGGCATGGCCACGGCGATCGACGTGGGCGATGCCGTCGACATTCACCCCCGCAACAAGCGCACCGTGGGCCAGCGCCTGGCCGCGCTGGCGATGCACGAGCTGCGGCTGCGCACCGCGCCGGCCACGGGCCCGCGCCTGACCGGCCATCAGTCGAAGGGCGGCGAATTTGAGCTGCGCTTCGACACCACCGCCGGCGGCCTGCGAACTGCGCGCACCGGCGAGCCGCTGCGCGGCTTCTACGTCGCCGGCGCCGACCGGCGCTGGGTACCGGCCGAAGCACGCGTCGACGGTGATCGCATCGTGCTGCGCAGTGCCGCCGTGGCGGCCCCGGTGGCGGCGCGCTACGCCTGGGTCAACAACGCCAGCGAGGCCAATGTCGTCGGTGGCGACGGCCTGCCACTGCCGCCGCTGCGCACCGACGACTGGCCGCTGGAATCGGCAGGCCGGCGCTACGGGCGCTGAGCCCGACGCCAGTTCGACGCACCGCTCAACGGCGCTCTTCGTATCCCCTTCAAGTGAATCTCCGCATGCACCACCTGATCCGACGCGCCGCTCATACCGTCGCACTGCTCTGCTTCATCGCCACCACGCCCGCCCACGCCGACGGCACGCTGAAGCTGGAAGCTCCCAAGCCCAATGTGGCGCCAACCCCGCCGATGGGCTGGAACTCGTGGAACAAGTTCGACTGCAACGTCAGCGAGCAATTGATCCGCCAGCAGGCCGACGCGATGGCCGCCTCCGGCATGAAGGACGCCGGCTACCAGTACATCGTCATCGACGACTGCTGGCAGAAGAGCCGCGACGGCCGCCTCCGGCATGAAGGACGCCGGCTACCAGTACATCGTCATCGACGACTGCTGGCAGAAGAGCCGCGACGCCGACGGCAACATCCAGGCCGACCCCGAGCGCTTCCCGTCCGGCATCAAGGCGCTCGCCGACTACGTGCACAGCAAGGGACTGAAGTTTGGTCTCTATTCCGACGCCGGCTCTCTGACCTGCGCCGGCCGCCCGGGCAGCGCTGGCCGTGAGTTCCAGGACGCGAGCCAGTACGCCAGATGGGGCGTGGACTTTCTGAAATACGACTGGTGCAACACCGGCACCCGCAACGCCGAGGCCGCCTACACCGTCATGGCCAAGGCCCTGCGCGAGTCCGGCCGCGACATCGTGTTTTCCATCTGCGAATGGGGCACCGACCATCCCGAGCGCTGGGGCCCGACGGTCGGCCACCTGTGGCGCACCACCCATGACATCTACGACGGTTGGGAAAGCACGAAGGACAAGGGCAATGGCATGACCAACATCCTGGACATGCAAGCCGCGCGCGGGGGCCAGTCGGCGCCCAATGCCTGGAATGACCCCGACATGCTGGAAGTGGGCAACGGCGGCATGACGACGACGGAATACGAGTCGCACTTCTCGCTGTGGGCCATGCTGGCCGCGCCGCTGATCGCCGGCAACGACCTGTCCAAGATGGACGCCGACACGCTGCGTATCCTCACCNCACTTCTCGCTGTGGGCCATGCTGGCCGCGCCGCTGATCGCCGGCAACGACCTGTCCAAGATGGACGCCGACACGCTGCGTATCCTCACCAACAAGGATGTCATCGCCGTCGACCAGGATGCGCTGGGCCAGCAAGGCCGCCGCGCGCTGAAGGAAGGCGACCTCGAGGTCTGGGTGCGGCCGCTGGCGGGCGGCGAGTTCGCCGCCGTGCTGTTCAACCGCGGCAAGACGCCCGCCGACATGAAGCTGAACTGGGACCTCCTCGGCCTGCCCGCCAACCAGAAGGCCGACGTGAAGGACCTGTGGAGCAAGAAGGTCACGAAGGGCGCGAGCGGCAGCTACGGCGGCAAGGTTGCGCCACATGGCGTGCTCATGGTGCGCATCAAGGCCGCGCCGTGACGACGCTGCCGGCGAACGCCTGCGAATGCACGTGGCAGCACCGTACCTGTTTGTTTTCGACTGCTGGCTGAAATCCGGCCCCACAGTTTCGTGGAGCTTTCCAATGCGCAATCATCTTTCCCTGTCGCTGATATTCCTTTTATTGATTGGCGAATCCAATGGCGTCTTTGCAACGGCGCCAGAGCAGCGCGTCACGCTGCAAGGCAATGCGGGCGGGAAGCGTTTTGACGGCATCGGCGTCGTTGATGGGGGCGGGGCTACGTCGGTCTTGTTGAAGGATTATCCGGAACCCCAGCGCAGCCAGATTCTTGATTTGATGTACAAGCCAAAGTTCGGTGCTTCCGTCAACGCGCTTTACGTCGAAATTCCCGGCGATGGCAATTCCACGCAGGGCTCCATGCCCAGCCATATGCACAAACGCGATGACCTGAACTATTCGCGTGGTTATATCTGGTGGGTGATGCAAGAGGCCAAGAAGCGCAATCCGAAACTTTCGCTTGACGCCACTGCCTGGAGCGCGCCCGGATGGGTGGGCGACCAGGGCCCGGTGTTTGCGAAGAATGCCGGTAGCGACGAAAAGGGCGACCTCAACTTCTTTTCACAGGACACGGCCAACTACTACGTCAAATGGCTCCAGGGCTTGCGCCAGGTGTATGGACTGGAGCTGGATGCGATCGGCATCCGAAATGAAAAGGGCGTGAGCTATGACTTCAGCAAGGCGCTGCGCACAACCCTGACGGCGAACGGTTTCAAGTCGACAAAGATTCACGCCTTCGACAACTGGCCGGACGACTGGAAGTTCAATTTCGTGAAAGACATGCTGACGGACAAGGACTTGCGTGACTCGATCGACATCATCGGCGCTCATATCAATCCGCCCGAGTCATTTACGCCAGCATCGGTGCGCGAGTTGGCTGAAAGCCTCGACAAACCGATCTGGAACACCGAACAGCACGTGTACAAGGCTGGTTATGACGGCCTGATCTCGATGGTGCAGGGTTTCAACGAGAATTTTGTTCGCAGTGGCGCGACCAAGATCGTCAACTGGTATGGCATTGCCGGCCTGTACACCATGACCCCGTATTCCGGAGAGAAAGAAGCGGCCATACGGGCAAACTGGCCTTGGAGTGCGCATTACCAGCTCAACCCCGTGCTTTGGGGTTACGCCCATTACGGCCAATTCACCGAAATCGGCTGGACCTACCTCAAGGGTGGCAGCGGCGACCTGACGGCGGGCGGCACTTATGTCACCCTGAAATCGCCAGCCAGCGACTACAGCATCATCCTGGAAACCAAAGACGCCACGACCCAACAGCGGGTCAGCTTCGAGATTGGCGGCGGCCTGTCGTCGAATAGGTTGGCAGTGTGGCGCAGCAATGAGAAGGAGCACTTCGCACGCCAGGATGACCTTGAACCGGTCAATGGTGTCGTGACGCTCACGGTCGATCCGCATACCGTCTATTCGCTGACGACTACCCGTGGGCAGCGTAAGGGTGGTTTCGACAAGATCCCGGAGATAAAGGCGTTCCCCTTCCCCTATTACGAGACCTTCGAACAGTACGCCGATCCGAAGCAATGGGGTTATTTGCCGCGCTATTTCTCCGACATCAGCGGTGCCTTCGAGCTGACCGCTTGTCCTGGGAGGAAGGGACGTTGCTTGCGTCAGATGACGCCAGTGCCAACGATCTCGTGGGGGCCCGACTGGCAGCCGTACACCATCATTGGTGACGACGCCTGGCAAGACTACGAGGTCAGCACCGACGTGTATCTGCAGCCTGGCGACGCGGCCGCAGTGATGGGGCGTGTGAACCATGTCGGCACGGGTTTCGGTGTCATCCCCAAAGGCTACTTCGCGCAACTGGACGACAGCGGGCAGCTGCGGTTGGTCGTCATTCGCGGCAAGGCTGACCCGAAGAAGCTGGAAGGCGACGCCGAGCAGCAGGCCTTGATCAAGGCGCAAAACGACAGCAGTGCAGGTGGCGAAAAATTGCTTGCGACGACGCAGTTGGCGGGCATCGCGCCAAAGCGGTGGCACAAATTGGCGCTGCGTTTCAGCGGTTCCACCATCACCGCCGTCGTCGACGGAAAAGCGGTACTGAGCGCGACCGACACGCTGTACGGCAAGGGCATGGCGGGGCTGATGGTGGCCGCGTCTCACAACCGCGTCAGCACGCCGTATTTTGACAATGTGCTCATCAACAGACTGAATGGCACGTTGCCGAAGCCAGCGACTGCCATCGCTGGACAGCGTTCGGTTTATCCAAGGTCGGCGCGGTGAACTTCTGCAGTCAATCATCTGCATTGGCAGCCCCGGCCGGCCCCTTGAAACCATGAAGCTCCAGCACATGCGCACCACCCTGCGCACCGACGACTGGCCGCTTCAATCCGCCAGCCGCCGCTACGGCCGTTGAGTGGTCCACCTCTGCACATAGTCGAAAGAATCCGATGCATCACCTGATCCAACACGCCGCGCACACGCTGGCCCTGCTTTGCGCAGTGACCGCCGCCCTGCCGGTCCACGCGCACGAGACCCTCAAGCTCGACGCGCCCAAACCCAACCTCGCACCCACGCCGCCCATGGGCTGGAACTCCTGGAACAAGTTCGCCTGCAACGTCAGCGAGCAATTGATCCGCCAGCAGGCCGACGCCATGGCTGCCTCCGGCATGAAGGACGCCGGCTATCAATACCTCGTCATCGACGACTGCTGGCAGAAGAGCCGCGACGCCGACGGCAACATCCAGGCCGACCCCGAGCGTTTCCCTTCAGGCATCAAGGCGCTGGCCGACTACGTGCACGGCAAAGGCCTGAAGTTCGGCCTGTACTCCGACGCCGGCTCGCTGACCTGCGGCGGCCGCCCGGGCAGCGCCGGCCATGAGTTCCAGGACGCGCGACAGTACGCCAGATGGGGCGTCGACTACCTGAAATACGACTGGTGCTACACCGGCACCCGCAACGCCGAGGCCGCCTACACCATCATGTCCAAGGCCTTGCGCGAGTCGGGCCGCGACATCGTGTTTTCGCTCTGCGATTGGGGCGGAAGCAAGCCTGGCCGGTGGGCCCACCCCGTCGGTCATCTGTGGCGCACCACGGGCGACATCTACGACGCCTGGGAGGGCAAGAAGGAATGGTCACACGGCATGACCAACATCCTCGACATGAACGCCGAGCTGTCGAGCGAGGCGGCCCCCAACGGCTGGAACGACCCCGACATGCTCGAAGTAGGCAACGGCGGCATGACGACCACCGAGTACGAGTCGCACTTCTCGCTGTGGGCCATGCTGGCCGCGCCGCTGATCGCCGGCAACGACCTGTCCAAGATGGACGCCGACACGCTGCGTATCCTCACCNTACGAGTCGCACTTCTCGCTGTGGGCCATGCTGGCCGCGCCGCTGATCGCCGGCAACGACCTGTCCAAGATGGACGCCGACACGCTGCGTATCCTCACCAACAAGGACGTCATCGCCGTCGACCAGGATGCGCTGGGCAAGCAGGGCCGCCGCCTGCTGAAGGAAGGCGATCTCGAGGTCTGGGTGCGTCCGCTGTCGGGCGGTGAGCACGCGGTGGTGCTGTTCAACCGAGGCAAGACGCCCGCCGACATGAAGGTGGCTTGGGAGCAGCTCCAGTGGCCTGCCGACCAGAAGGCCGACGCGAAGGACCTGTGGAGCAAGAAGGTCACGAAGGGCGTGCACGGCAGCTTCGGCGGCAAGGTGGCGCCGCATGGCGTGATCATGGTTCGCATCAAGGCTGCGCCATGACGGGCAAGGCATTGCTGGTCGCGCTGGCCGTCCTGGCCAGCGGCGCGCAGGCCGAGACGCAGACCGCGAAGGACGCCAGGTCGCTGGAGGCCGCCCTGCAGCGGGCGCGGACCGACAAGCACATCCACCGCATCGAGCTGACTGCTGGCAATTACGAGCTGTTGGCGCCTATCGTCATTGACGAGGCCTTGTCGGGCACGGCAGACGCGCCCTTCGTGCTCGCCGCGGCGCCTGGGGCCCAGCCCGTGTTGAGCGGCGCGACGTCGCTGCCGGCGCTGCGCTGGGAACGCTGGAAGGACGGCATCTGGCGGGCTCGCATCGCCGCTGCTTCCTTCCAACGCCTGTGGCTGGGCAAGCAAGCGCTGGTGCGCGCCCGCTACCCCAATCTCGACCCGGCCAATCCGGGCTTTGGCGGCGCAGCCGACGCCACCTCGCCCGAGCGCGTGGCGCGCTGGCGCGACCCGCGGGGCGCTGTGCTGCATGCGCTGCACGGCTATCAATGGGGTGGGCTGCAGGTTCCCATCCTCGGCAAGAAGCCCGACGGCAGCCTGGGCTACGGCCCGCAGCTGGCCAACAACCGCGTGATGCCGCCCAGCGACAAGGACCGCTACGTCGAGAACGTGCGGGAGGAACTGGACGCGCCGGGCGAGTGGTTCCACGACGTTGGCGAGGGCTGGCTCTACTTCAAGCCGCTGGCCGGCGAGCGGCCGCCGGCGCGGGGCTTTCGCGCAGGCCGGCTGGAGGCCCTCGTGCGCATCGAGGGGCATGCGCGGGACGTGCAGCATGTGCAGCTGCGCGGCCTGCAGTTCAGCGACACCGAGCCCACGTTCCTGAAGGCGACCGAGCCGCTGCTGCGCTCCGACTGGAAGTTCTACCGCGCCGGCGCGGTGACGGTGGAGAACGCCCGCGACGTGCGCATCGAGCAAGGCGAGTTCACCGCGCTGGGCGGCCACGGCGTGGTCGTCAGCGGCCGCGCCCGGCAGGTGACCGTCTCCGCCAACCACATCCATGACATCGGCGGCACTGCGGTGGCTTTTGTCGGCCGGCCGGAGGCCGTGCGCTCGCCGCTGTTCGAGTACCACGAGCGGCTGGAGGTCGCGGCCATCGACCGCACGTCCGGCCCGAAGTCGGACGCCTATCCCAAGGATTCCGAAGCCAGCGACAACCTCATCCACGACATCGGCCAGATCGACCGCCAGGCAACCGGCGTGCAGATCGCGATGGCCGCGCGCATCACGGTCGACCACAACAGCATCTACCGCATGCCACGCGCCGGCATCAATATCGGCGACGGCAACTGGGGTGGGCACCTCATCACCCACAACGACGTGTTCGACACCGTGCGCCTGACCGGCGACCACGGCAGCTTCAACAGCTGGGGCCGAGACCGCTACTGGCACCCCGACCGCGCCGAGATGGACCGCCGCGCCGCGGCCCACCCGGAGCTGGCACTGCTGGATGCCGTTGAGCCCATCGTCATGCGGCGCAACCGCTGGCGCTGCGACCATGGCTGGGACGTCGACCTCGATGATGGCGCCTCCAACTACGTCATCGAGGAAAACCTGATGCTGGCCGGCGGGCTCAAGCTGCGCGAGGGCTTCCAGCGCATCGTGCGCAACAACATTCTCGTCAACGGCAGCTTCCACCCGCACGTGTGGTTCGACAACGGCGAGGACGTCTTCGAGTCCAACGTCGTCATGGGCGCGCACCAGCCGGTGGAGATCAGGCGCTGGGGGCGCAGCGTCAACCGCAACTTCTTCGTCGCCGAGGCCGACCTGCGAGCCGCCCAGGCGCGTGGCACCGATGCCGACTCGGTGGCCGGCGACCCGCACTTTGCCGCACCGGCTCGGGGCGACTACACGGTCATGAACGCGGCGCTGGCCACGCGCATCGGCTTCGTCAACTTCCCCATGGACGACTTCGGCGTGCGGCCGGCGCGGTTGAAGAGGCTGGCATCGCAGCCGGCCTTCCCGGTCCCCAAGCAGCTCGGCCAGGCCGCCCCGCTGCAGGCCGCGCGGCAACTGCATGGCCTCGGCCTCAAGCCGATCGAGACGCTGGGCGAGCAGTCCGCCGCAGGGCTGGGCGAGAAGGCCGGCCTCATCGTGCTGGCTGTCGAAGCGGGCAGCGCCGGCGCGGCGGCCGGCCTGCAGCCGCGCGACGTCATCGTTGCCAGTGGCCAGCAAGCGATCAACGACGTCGCAACGCTGCAGGCGCTGTTGGCAACGGGCCGGCGCACCGAGCTCACCGTCGTGCGGAACCAGACGCGCATCCTTGTGCATTGGCCGGCGGCGGTGATCAAGGGCTTTTGAACGCCATGGATTTTTCATGCCTCAGGCTTTTCACCGTCGATGCGACGCGCCCATGAACCTTACTGGCTGCTAGACAACAGCCGAACGTCAGAAAAGAAGCTATGACCTCGCCATCACGCGAGCCCGCCCCGCCTCTGCCGACACTGCACAACGGCAGCAATGGCGGCGCGGCGTCATCGATGCTGCCGGCAAGATCGTGCGCAGCGTCGTGCAGCGCCGCGAGATCACGGCGGCCGGCGTGCGCAGTGTGCCGGCCCTGGCCCTGGAGCACGAACTGGATGCCGTAAGCCTGGCACGGGCTGCCGCCACTCCCGCCGCTGCCCCGGACCCGGTACAGCTGCGCGACGGGACGGCCACGCGGCGCATCGGCATCGAGTGGGTGTGCTGCCCGAAGGTCTTTGACCTACGCCTTCAGGGCGTTGGGGGTCCTTGTTGGAGCCCTTGCTCGAACACGTCTCGTTCAGGTGAACCCAGCACGTCAATATCACCTTTAGCCTCGCCGATCGCACGTGTATGCAGGCAACGACTTGTCTTCAACGCCCCGCCGACCTCGCCGATTGCATACACCAGGTAGATTTGACCGACATGGAAGTCCACACCACACATGGTGACCTGAGAATCAGTTCGGACGATCAATTCGTCCGCGGCGGCCCCCTTCCATGACTTGAACACCCGGAAGCGGACCGCGACCTCCGCTTGCTCGCAAAGGGCGACTCGTTTGTCGCCGGAAATCAGGGTCCGGCAATCGCTCGGTCGCTCGGCCAATGAGTCAATCCACTTCGTTTCGAGCGTGACGGCGGTGACCAGCCCCGTAAACACCGCGGCCGCTGCGTCCCGCTCGCGTTCCGGCGAGCGCTCGCGCCATACGCAACTGCATGCGGAGGACGTATCGGGCTGAGCGACGAGCGCCACGACCATCAGACCTGTAGCGATTGAACCTCGCATCTTTTTCCTCAGACTTTCTAGACAAGATTGCTTCTAGAGCCGAGGCGGCGGGCAACTCACGAGGCGTTCACTCCTCCAACGCGACCACCAGCACCGCCTTGGCAGGCACCTTGATCGACAGCTTGCCGCCCGCGGCACGCGCGCTGAACGCTGCCGGCTTG
>NZ_LMDC01000014.1 GCF_001425705.1 Pelomonas sp. Root1217
CTTATCCGTTAAGCCTTGGCGAATTGCCCACCCGGTCTGACGAGCCACCAGCTCGACGACTGCCTACCGGACATCAAGGTGACTTGTCCGGACGCATACCCACCAACTGCGCGATGCCCTGCGGGCTGCGCGCGCCGAGGCTGCGTTCAAGCAGGCCGTCATCGAGAAGCTCACGCACGAGAACGCCATCCTCAAGCGGCTGAAGTTCGCAGCGCAGAGCGAGCGGTTCAGCGCCGAGCAGAAGAGCCTGCTGGACGAGACGTTGGACAGTGACCTCGCGGCCGTGGCCGCCGAGATTGAGGCGCTGCAACCAGGGCGCGCCGCGGGCGAACGGCAACAACCTCGGCGCGAGAAGCTGCCGGCACACCTGCCACGCCGCGAAGTGCGCCATGAACCCGCGAACACCGCCTGCGGCTGCGGGCAGGCGATGCAGCGCATCGGCGAGGACGTGGCCGAGAAGCTCGACTACCAGCCCGGCGTCTTCACCGTCGAGCGCCACATCCGCGGCAAGTGGGTGTGCAAGTGCTGCGAGCGGATCGTGCAGGCACCGGTCGCGCCGCACATCATCGACAAGGGCCTGCCGACGACGGGCCTGCTGGCCCAGGTGCTGGTCGCCAAGTACCTCGATCACCTTCCGCTGTACCGGCAGGAAGCCATCTTCGAGCGTGCCGGCCACGCCATCGCGCGCTCCACACTGGCCCAGTGGGTCGGCGAGTGCGGCGTGCAGTTGCAGCCTCTGGTGGACGCCCTGGCCGCAGAACTGCGGCGCCAGCCGGTGCTGCATGCCGACGAGACGCCGGTGGCG
Source organism: Pelomonas sp. Root1217 (assembly GCF_001425705.1). Lineage (GTDB taxonomy): Bacteria > Pseudomonadota > Gammaproteobacteria > Burkholderiales > Burkholderiaceae_C > Pelomonas. The sequence continues at coordinate 806 of NZ_LMDC01000014.1, forward strand.
ATGCTCAAGCCCGGCCACGGCGCGTGTCACCTGAGCCCGCGTGATGTCGACGCTATCTTCTTGACCTACCGAGGAAAAAAATGCCAACAATCCCGATCATCCCTCCCGTGAAGACCAAGACCAAGGGCGGCCTCGATGCGACGATTTTTGAGATCGACCCAGACGATCTGCATATTCCAGCGAACGTGAGCAGCCAGTTCAGCACGATGAGCACGCGATCCAGCGTGCATGATCACCGGCACGCGCCAGCGCGCGGCCAAGTCCGCGCCGGCTCCCGCAAGGCCAAGCCGTGACGCCACGCTGCGGCACCCTGTCGGCGCAGCCGACACACTGGACGCCCGCGCAGGCGTTGGCACTCTTCGAGTGCCTGCAGCCCCTGAGCGAGCAGCACTGGACCGTTTACGGATCCTCGGATCCAGCCCGACGGTTCACCGGGTCTCAATCTCCAGGACGCCCACCGAGTAGGCGGGTAGCGTCAGCGTGAATTCGCGCGCAATGCCCTTGAGGGGCTGGGTCTTCGGCGCGACGCGGGTCGGCTCGTCCAGCGAGTTGGCTGCATCGGGGTTGGCCGAGCTCATCACGGTCAGCTGGGCCGTGGGTGCAAGCTTGTTCACGCCGGTCAGCTTCACGCGCACCGGCTGATCGGTGGCGGCGCGGCTGGCGAACTTGATCTGGATGCGGCCCGGCTTGCCGGCCTCGTCCTTGCGCGTCACCACCCAGTGCAGGGCCGGGAAGGTCTTGCCGTTGTCACTGGTCCAGTTCGGGATGTCGCGCCCGGAGGACTCCAGCACCACGTCGCCCAGGTGGCTGGAGAACATGGTCTGCACGTAGTACGACGGCGTGCCATAGGACTTCAGCGCGTCGTAGCCGATCAGGTTGGTGGCCCATTGCAGGGACCGGTCGCGGCTGTGTCCCGACACCCGGCTGAGATTGGCCAGCAGCGGTGCGTAGGCCGCCATCTGTACCACGTCGGCATTGCGCTCCAGGCTGGCCAGGTAGGCGGCGTCGGCAATGGCGGCCCTCATGTTCGGCATGGGCCAGCCCTGGTGGGTGGCCCACTCGCCGACGAACACCTTCGGGTCGGTACGCGGGCGCTTGTCGTAGTCGGTCAGGTGCTCGTACATCTGCGCCTCGCCCCAGGCGTAGGTGTGGTCGTCGATCATCTCGGGGCGCTGTGAAGGCGTCGCGCTGGCCGCCATCGTCGAAATGAGCGTCAGTTGCGGGTACCTGGCCTTGATCGCCTTGTGGAAGATCGAGAAGCGCTTGTCGTAGGAGCCCGACTTGTCGAAGACGTCCTCGTTGCCGATCTCGACGTGACTCATCTTGAAGGGCTCGGGGTGGCCGTCCCTGGCGCGTTGCGCGCCCCATTTGGTGTCAGCGCCGCCGATGATGTATTCGATCTGGTCCAAGGCTTCCTGCACGAAGGGCGCCAGGTCTTCTTCAGAGGACAGCCGCTCGCCATTGAGGGCGTAGCCCGCGAACACATCGAGCAGGGGCTCCATGCCGAGGTCTTCGCACCACAGCAGGAATTCCAACATGCCCATGCCGTCGGTGGACCAATAGTTCCAGGGGCTGCGGTGGCCGGGCCGCTGCGCCGGGTCGCCGATGGTCTTCTTCCACTCGAAGCGCTGCCCGAAGGTGTCGCCCTCGACGTAGTTGCCGCCAGGAAAGCGCAGGAACTTCGGCTTCAGGCCCGCCATCAGCTCCATCAGGTCCGGGCGCAGCCCGTTCGGGCGGTTCTTGTAGGTGGGACCGAACACCGACACCTGTTGCAGCCAGAGCTTGCCCGGCCGGCTGGCGGTGAGCGTGAAGACGTTGTCCTTGGACGGCACCAGCTCACTGCCGGTGCGCAGCGTGATCTGGAACTTCTTCCAGTCGCGCCCGACGCCGTCCACCTTGCCGGAGACGAGCGAGGCGCCACCAGCCTTGACGAGCGAGGCCAGCAGTGGGCCGATTTCGCCTTCAGCCTTGGCATAGAAGGACACGGTGTAGCTGGTGTCGGGTTTGAGGCCGATGCCCCAGTAGCCACCGTTGCGGATGCCCGCCGGCTGCTCGGGCGATGCGCTTTTGAGAGTCAGCGCCAGGCTCAAGTCCAGCGCGTCGTTGAGCTTGTTGTTCCTGTCCAGGGCCAGCTCGGCCGCACCGACGGCGTTCCAGTACACCGGCTCCTCAGCCTGGTAGGCGTAACCCGCTTCGCCCTTGAAGCTGCGGTTGCGGATCAGTTCACCGTAAAGGCCGCCTTCGTAGGCAAAGTTGATCTCTTCGGTCATGAGACCGTACATGCGGGGGTTGATGCGGGTCTTGACCCGGTCGGCCGTGATATGGATCTCGGGCTGCGATGCAACCCCGGTCGACTGAGCATTCGCCGGCAGTGCAAGGAACGCACTGGCCAGCGTGCACAGGGACGTCAGATTGATGTTTCTCATGGAAGTAGTCAAACAAGGAATCGGCGTTACGACAGGTGGCATGGAGGTACAAGAGGCGGACCACGGCGGGCTAGGTCCGCAGCCCAACGACGGCTAAGCGCCCGAGCGCTTCGGCACACGCCGGCATCGTCGGATGCAGCAGCGTGCGGCCGAACCAGAAGTCTTCGCCAAGCGTTTACAGGCGCCAATGCAGGCGCAGCGTTGCATGTTGGGTGGGCAGATGAAGGAGGACACTGCTGCGGATTGACCAAATTGCGGTCTTGCCACTTTGCCACATAGCAACTTTGGTATTACCACATTGTGGTCCCGCAGCCGGTCCGACGGCACCACAACTGCGTCATCGTGATGACGGGCTACTCCGAGCAGATCCGGCTGGCCATGGCTCAAGGCTTCACGGTGCTGGCCAAGCCGACCTCCGCGGAGCGCTTGGCCAGCGTGCTGCAGGATGCGCTCTCCACAAAAAAACGCTGAGCGGCTGTAATTTCCTCCGGACGCTGCACACGGTGGACGATGGCGCCAGGCCTCAGAGGCCAGTCAAGGAGCGCCGGAGCTCGAAGGCAAAGCGGTCATAGGCGCCGGCACACCGCGGGCGACCGCTTGCCGCTGCAGCCGACGTTCAACTGACGAACTGTGAATGGCTCTCGCCAGCCTGCGGACTAAACCGCTCACGCGGTAGCCACTCCGGCCACGGTGTGATGGTTCGTTGCAGAGCGGTTTCTGCGAAGTTGATGGGCGAGGCAATCCGCCTCGTTCATCGACGGAGCAGCAACCATGGACTCGACGACTCAATCAGCCTCCCCGCTGCGTCAGCGCATGCTCGACGACATGCGCATGCGCAAGCTGGAGCCCAAGACCCAGCAAGCCTACGTGCGTGCCGTGCGCAAGTTGGCCGCCCACCTGCAACGCTCGCCTGACACCGCCTCGGCAGAAGACCTGCGCAACTTCCAACTGCACCTGGTCGACACAGGTTGCTCCCCCATCACCCTCAACGCGACGATCACTGGGCTCAAGTTCTTCTTCGACATCACGCTGTCTCGCCCCGAGCTGATGCTCAAGATGCAGCCTGTGCACGTGCCGCGCACGCTGCCCGTGGTCCTCAGCCGCGAGGAGGTCTCCCGCCTGATCGCGGCAGCCTGGAACCTCAAGCACCAGACGGCGCTGTCGCTGGCCTACGGCACCGGGCTGCGTGCCAGCGAGGTGATCTCGCTGAAGGTCGGCGACATCGACAGCCAGCGCATGACGCTGCGCGTGGAGCAAGGCAAGGGCCGCAAGGATCGTTACGCCATGCTGCCGCCGATCCTGCTGGAGCGACTGCGCGTGTGGTGGCGCGTCGGCCACGCCCAGGGCAAGATCCTGCGCAACGGCTGGCTGTTCCCGGGCATGGATCCGATGGACCCGCTGAGCACCCGTCAGCTCAACCGCGCCATCCACGCCGCCGCCGATGCGGCCAAGATCGACAAGCGCGTGTCCATGCACACGTTGCGTCACTATTCCGAGTCAAGGAATATGCCGAGTAGCGGGAGCAAGGCGCTGTCATCGGGGGGATTGCAGGCTTCTCACGCAGGTTGAACTCGGCATAT
>NZ_LMDC01000015.1 GCF_001425705.1 Pelomonas sp. Root1217
GGCTGCGCACCAGGCCGTCCTTGCCGGCCCACTGGATGTAGCCCAGGCCGCGCCAGTCGCTCTTGGTCAGGATGCGGTCGCCGTCGCGGAAGGTCAGGCCCCAGCCGTCGCCCTTCTTGACGTCGACCGACAGGGCGCCGCTGGTCAGCGTGGCCTKGGTGTCGCCGTTGTCGATCCGCACTGGATGCTTGCCGGCGCCGGGCATGGGGATGTGCAGGCGCGGCGCGCTGGACGCGGTGTAGTGCTCGACGCTGACGCGGATGACGCCGGGCAGCGGCGAGCTCAGCGTCACGGTGAGCGTGGGGCCCTGCAGCGTGTCGCCGCGGTGCTTGATNGGTGTAGTGCTCGACGCTGACGCGGATGACGCCGGGCAGCGGCGAGCTCAGCGTCACGGTGAGCGTGGGGCCCTGCAGCGTGTCGCCGCGGTGCTTGATGGGTCGGGTCGTGGCGAGCACGACCAGGCGGTCTTCATGGACTTCGATCGCGTAGGCCTCGGCCGCGTAATGCGCGGCCACGCCCGGCTGATGCATCCACTGTCCGTCAGTGAACTTCATGATGAATCAATCTTCCTTGTTGTCTCCGGTCGGCCGGCGGGTGTGCCGGCCCCTCTTGCTTGGCTGGTCTGTCGGGTCTCCTAGGCTGAAGGCGCCTTGACGTGGCGCGCGACGTAGTCGCCGTGCTCGGGCATGCCGCTCACGGTCTGGGTGATGGCCTGGCGCAGGCGCACAAAGTGCTGCAGCAAGGCCTGCGCGTCGATGTGATCGACGAAGGGGTCGTAGCTCTCGGGCCGCAGGCCCAGGCCGAAAAAGAGTGACACCCACGACGGCTCGGCAAAGCCGTCGGGGTCGAGGATGGCAACACGACCCGCGCTGCGAAAGAGCTCGATCTGATGGGCCAGCGTGTCCGGGATCGGCATGGCCGCGCAGTAGCGCCACAGCTCGGCGTCGCGCCGGTCGGTCAGCTTGTAGTGCAGCACGATGAAGTCGCGGATGGACTCGTACTGCAGGGCCATGCGGCGGTTGAACTCGGCCGCCAGGTGGGGCTTGAACTGCTGGTCTGGGAAGAACTGGATCAGCCGGCCGACGCCGTCCATGATGAGCTGGATGCTGGTGGATTCCAGCGGCTCCAGGAAACCCGAGGCCAGGCCGATGGCGACGACGTTTTTGACCCAGCCCTGCTTGCGTCGTCCGGTCGTGAAGCGCAGCTGGCGCGGCGCGTCCAGCGCCTTGCTGTCCAGCCCGGCCAGCAGCGTGCTGGCCGCTTCGTCATCGCTGATAAAGTGGCTGCAATAGACGTGGCCATTGCCTGTGCGGTGCTGCAGCGGAATGCGCCATTGCCAGCCCGCCGCCTTGGCCGTGGACATCGTGTAGGGTGTGAGCGGCTCGACACGTTCGCTCGGCACGGCCTGGGCGCTGTTGCAAGGCAGCAGCGCGCTCCAGTCCTCGAAGGGTGACTGCATCGCGCCGCCGATCAGCAAGGCGCGAAAGCCCGAGCAATCGATGAAGAGGTCGCCGTCGATGCGGCGGCCATCCTCGAGCTTGACCGCGGCGACGAAGCCGTCGTCGGGGCGCAACTCGACATTGACGATCAGCCCTTCAATGCGCTGGGCACCCCGCGCCATCGCGTACTCGCGCAGACAGGCGGCGTACAGGCCGGCGTCGAAGTGGTAGGCAAAGGAATAGGCATTGGCCGCCGACGGCGCCCCCCCCTCGGGGGGCGTGAAGCGGTTGCGCCTGGCCATGACGGTGGGCGTTGACCAGTCCTCGTAGCTGGGCAGCCCGTCCACCTGTCGCTGCAGACTCAGCCAGTGCTGCCAGGGCGCGCGGGTGTCGATGGCCGGGCCGAAGTCCCCGAAGCCATGGAAGAAGCGGTTGCCGACGTGGCCCCAGTCGCGGAACTCGATGCCGAGCTTGAAGCTGCCCTGGGTGCGCTTGACGAACTCGGCGCCGTCCAGGCCCAACGTTTGGTTGTAGGCGCGGATGGGCGGCAGCGTGGCCTCGCCGACGCCGATGGTGCCGATGTCGGGCGACTCGATCAGCACGATCTCGCAGGCGCCCTGGCCGGCCTGCGCAAAGCGCTGAGCCAGCGGCGCAGCCGCCATCCAGCCGGCGGTGCCGCCGCCAACGATGACGATCTTGCGGATGGAGGGATCGGACATGGCTGTCTCTGGGCCAGTTTTTATGCGCCTCACCACAGGACCGGCGGGCGGCGCGATCTTCGGCGAGTCGGGCTGTGTCGCGCTAGGGGCTTTTACCGTATTTACTTCGTACGACGGCCGAACTAATATAGCGCCAAGCCCGTCAAAAGCATGGGCAGGACTAGGAGACAAATGCAGGCCGAAGCCGCAAGCAGCCAACAGCTGCTCAAGGTCATCAATCGCATGGCGCTGGTGCGGCATCTCTGCGCCAATCCAGGTTTGTCGCGTGCCGACCTGGCCGTTGCCGTCGGCTTGACGAAGTCCACTGTCAGCCTGCTGGTGCGCGAACTGATTCTTGAAGGCTGGCTGGCCGAACGCGAGGTCGTCGCGACCGGCGACCTGGGCCGCCGCCCCACCCCCCTCTTCATCGATCCCACCCGACTGCTGCTGCTTGGCGCCGAGGTGGGCATCGACTCCGTGCGCGTCGTCGCCACGTCGCTGACCGGCGAGGTGCTGGGCTGGACCGTCGCCCACTACAGCGCCAACCGCACAGCCAAGGCCTGCATCGCCAGTCTCGCCACGGCGCTGCTCAAGCTGCGCAAGCAGCTGGATGCCGGCCAGCAGGTCCTGGGCATCGGCGTGGGTCTGCCCGGTGGCGTCAACGAGGCGCGCGGCGTGCTGCACTTCGCGCCCAATCTGGGCTGGCGCGATATTCCCTTCGGCGCCCTGCTCGCCGAAAAGCTGCAAGACACTTCGCTCGCCGGCGCACCCCTCTTCATACAGAACGAAGCCGATGTGGCGGCGCTGGGCGAGATGGAATTCAACTCCGCGCCGGTGTCCGACCCGCTGCTGTATGTGTCCATCAACCAGGGCCTGGGTGCCGGCGTCATCGTCGGCGACCGCCTGCTGACCGGCAGCCGCGGTTTCGCCGGTGAGGTGGGCCACATGGTGCTGCAGCTCAACGGGCCACGCTGCTCCTGCGGCCGGCGCGGCTGCGCCGAAGCATTGATCGCGACGCGCGCCATGCTCGGCGGCAGTGAGGATGGCACGACACTGCGCTCGCTGGCCGAAGTACGCGCCCATCTCGTCGATGAGGACGCGCAAACGCTGAAGGCCGTGAGTTCCGCCGGCCGCTATCTCGGCGTGCTGCTGCAGAACCTGGCCACCGCGTACGACCCCGCCTGCATCGTGCTGGGCGGTTCGGTGGTTGAGCTGGGCGAGCCCTTCCTGAAGCCGGCGCTGGACACGTTGCTCGAATATGCCGCTGCGGCCAGCCTTCCACCGCCGAGCGTGCGCACCTCGTTGTTCGGCGCCAATGCCGTCGCCGTCGGCGCGGCCGCGCTGGCCCGCTACCGCCTGACCCGACCTACCCTGCCTGGCGCGGTGACGGCTGTGGGCGAGAACATCAGCGAGGAGTCCGCTTGATGTTCCTCGGCATCGATCTCGGCACCTCCGAAGTCAAGCTGCTGCTGCTTGACGGCGAGGGCCACATCGTCGGCACGGCGGGCAGCGCGTTGACGCTGTCGGCACCCGAGCCGCTGTGGTCCGAGCAGAATCCATCCGACTGGTGGCGTGCGACCGGCACCGCCGTGGCCCAATTGCGCACCACCCACCCGACCGAGTTCGCCGCCGTGCGCGGCATCGGCCTGTCCGG
>NZ_LMDC01000016.1 GCF_001425705.1 Pelomonas sp. Root1217
CTGTTCAACGACGGCGCGGCGCGCCGCTTCGCACGCATCCGCGACTTCATCATCCTGCACTACTGCCTGACCCGCCGCCGCGACAGCGAGCTATGGCGTCATGTGTCATCGATGGAGTTGCCCGAAACCCTGGCCTTCCGGATGGAACTGTGGCGTCGTTACGGCGTGCTGCACGAATACGACGAGGAGGGGTTCGATGCCACCAGTTGGCTCGCCATCCACGCCGGCATGGACCATTGGCCCGAACGCAACGATCCGGTCTTCGCGGAGATCGCGCCGGAACGGGCATTGACGGCGCTGGACCAGCGTCGCAAAGCCATCGAAGCCTCGGTGGCGCGCATGCCGCAGCACCATCGCATGCTGCTCAAGATGCTGGGCTGATCCTTGGCTCGTCTTGAGCTCATGGGGTCCTGCGACCGATGCGCTGGCTCGCAAAAACTACTCCAGAGACAAAACATGAACAAACACCCTGACGGCCTGCGTCGGCCGATTTTTTCCCTCCTGATGGCCCTCCTTCTCTCCGTCGGATCCCACACCGTTCAGGCGGCAGAGGCTGCCCAGACAGCTCCTGCCCACAACCCGCTCATCTGGGCCGACGTCCCTGACATCGCCGTCATCCGGGTAGGAAAAACCTACTACATGAGCAGCACGACGATGCACATGAGCCCGGGGCTGCCGATCATGAAGTCGACGGATCTGGTGAACTGGAGCATGGCCTCTTACGCCCATCAGAACCTTGCCGACAACGAAGCCTTCCGCCTCGAGAACGGCAAGAACGCCTACGGTGCCGGCTCCTGGGCTAGCAGCCTGCGCTATCACGACGGCATGTTCTATGCATCGACGTTCGCCGCGACCACCGGGGGACGCACTCACGTCTACACCACGCGCGATCCCGAACGCGGCCCATGGAAGGAGACGAGCTTCGAGCCCTTGATGAATGACCACAGTCTGTTCTTCGACGACGACGGCCGCGTCTACATGGTCTGGGGGTGCAACCGCATCATGCTCACCGAGCTCAAACCGGATCTCACCGGCACCAAGCCCGGCGGCGTGAACAAGCCCATCATCGAACACGTCAACGCCGTCTTCGGCGCCGACCAGGGAGGGCTGTGCGGCGAGGGCTCGCAGCTGTCCAAGATCAACGGCCGCTACTACCTTCTCAACATCGCCTCGCCGGGCAGCCGCTGGGCGCGCACCGTCATCGTCAGCCGCGCGGACACCCTCGACGGGCCCTATGAGAGTCGCATTGCCCTCGATGATCGTGGTATCGCCCAGGGCGGCCTCATCGACACCCCGGAAGGCAAGTGGTACGCCTATCTGTTCAAGGACAACGGCGCCGTCGGCCGCATTCCCTACCTCGTGCCCGTGACCTGGAAGGATGGCTGGCCCGTGCTCGGCAAAGACGGCAAGGTGGCCATGACGCTGGACATCCCCGCCGGCGCACAGGGCGTTTCCGGCGTCTCGGGCATCGTCGCCTCCGGCAAGGTGGCCATGACGCTGGACATCCCCGCCGGCGCACAGGGCGTTTCCGGCGTCTCGGGCATCGTCGCCTCCGACGAATTCGACCGCCAGCCTGGCGAGCCCGACCTACCACTCGCCTGGCAATGGAACCACAACCCCGAGCCGCGCGACTGGTCGCTCACCAAGCGCCCGGGCTACATGAGCTTCACCACCAGCCGGACCGTTCCGACGCTGCTCGAGGCCCGGAACACTCTGACGCAGCGCACCTTCGGCCCGCGCAGTTTCGCCACCACCAGCATCGACGTGAGCGGCATGAAAGATGGCGACTGGGCGGGCCTGGCCGCGTTTCAAAGGCAGTACGGTTTTGTCGGCGTCAGGATGAACGACGGCGCCAAGTCCCTCGTCATGGTGAGCGCCGATGCCGACAAGCCGGAGGAGATCGCCTCCGTGCCGCTCACTGGCAAGACCGTTCATCTCAGGGTCGACTGCGAATTTGAGCCCGCGCCTGAGCTCGCCCGCTTCTCCTACAGCCTGGACGGCAAATCGTGGACCCCCATCGGTCGTCCCTCGCGCATGGCCTACACCTTCCCGCACTTCATGGGTTACCGCTACGGGCTCTTCTATTACTCGACCAAGACGCCTGGCGGCCGCGTCGACTTTGACTACTACCGGGTCGGGCAAGCGACAAAAGACGGGCGCTGACACGGCGCAACTTCATTTCCCGCCTTCCCCCATTTACCGCTCCTCATGAAAAAACCAACCCGCTCCGCTGCCGTTCTCTTGTCCATGTTGGCCTTGCTGCCCGCGACGTCGTTCGCGCGCAACCCGGTTATTCAAACGATGTACACGGCCGATCCAGCCCCCATGGTCCATCAGGGCACGCTCTACCTGTTTTCCAGCCACGACGAAGATGTCGGGGAGGCCAACAACTTCAATATGAAGAATTGGGTGCTCGCCACGACGACGGACATGGTGAACTGGACCCAGCACGGCGCGATCGCCTCTCTCCGGGACTTTCCCTGGGCCTCCAAGGAAAATTCCGGCTGGGACGGTTTTGACAACGGTGCCTGGGCCCCTCAAGTGATTGAGCGGGATGGCAAGTGGTATCTCTATGGTCCGGTGCAAGGCCGTGGCATTGGTGTGTTGGTGGCCGATAACCCCCTGGGCCCCTATATCGATCCCATCAAGAAACCGCTGATCGCCGGCCACGCCGGCGGCCTGTACGACAGCATCGATCCGACCGTTTTCATCGACGACAAGGGTCAGGCCTATCTCGCCTGGGGCAATCCCAATCTGTGGTCGGTGAAACTGAACAAGGACATGATTTCCTACGACACCAGCGTGGGGGACAAGGGCATCATTGGCCATCCAATGACCGTCAAGGCCTTGGGGGAGCGCAACCCGCCGGACACAGTAGGCGTCACGAAGCCGAAGCCTGCTTTGCGCGGTACATCCTACGAAGAGGGTCCTTGGCTCTATAGGCGCAAGAATCTCAATTACCTGTTTTTTGCAGCCGGTCCCATCCCTGAGCATCTCGGCTACGCCACCGGCCCTACAGTTCAAGGCCCGTGGACGTACGGCGGCGTCGTCATGACCCCGCAAAGCGCTTTCACCAACCATCCGGGCGTGGTCGATTTCAAGGGCAAGACCTACCTTTTCTATCACAACGCCGCTCTTCCGGGAGGCGACGGCTTCAAACGTTCCGTATGCGTCGATGAGTTGAAATTCAACCCCGATGGGTCGGTCCCGATGGTGCAGCCAACCACGGAAGGGCCGGCACCGGTTGCCACGCTTGATCCCTACAAGCGAGTCGAAGCCGAGACGATTGCCTGGTCTTCCGGCGTCAAGATCGAGCCCAACAGCGCCGGTGGTCAGAATGTGCGCGGCATCCACGACGGCGCCTACATCCAGGTGCGAAATGTCGATTTCGGCGCGACCGGCGCGCGCGCCTTCACGGCCAGCCTCGCCAGTACGGCCAAGGCAAAGGAGACCCCCGAGTCGAGGATCGAGATTCGTCTGGGCAAGCTCGACGGCCAGTTGGTCGGCACCCTGCCGGTGTCGGGCACCGGCGGCCAATGGAAGCAGCAGTCGGCCCAGATCTCCGGAGCCTCCAGCATCCACGATCTCTTCTTCGTATTCCGCGGTGCGCCCGGCGAAGAACTGTTCAAGTTCGATTACTGGCAATTCTCGAAATAACTGAACAAGGCGGTCCGCGCATGGGGCCGCCGATGAATCAGCGGGATTCATTGCGATCAAACCACACGGCGGCTTTGCACTGTCTTGAGACCCTATATGAAAACAATCAAACACAGCCTCGCCGTCCTCGGCCTGATCGCGGCACCGGCTTTCGCCGCCAACCCGGTCACCATCACCATCGACGCCGGCAAGCCCGGCCCCGTCATCAGCAAGTATGTGTACGGCCAGTTCGCTGAGCACCTCGGCACCGGCGTCTACGAAGGCATGTGGGTCGGCACGAAGTCGAACATTCCCAACACGCGGGGCTGGCGCAACGACGTCGTCGGCGCGCTCAAGGAGTTGCATGTGCCGCTGGTGCGCTGGCCGGGCGGCTGCTTCGCCGATACCTACCACTGGCGCGACGGCATCGGCCCGCAGGACAAGCGTCCGAGCAACGTCTGGGGGACCCACGTCGAAGAAATCAATGCCGTCGGTACCCACGAGTTCTTCGACCTCATCGAGATGATGGGCGCCGACGCCTACGTCAACGGCAACGTCGGTACCGGCAGCGTGCAGGAGATGGCCGACTGGGTTCAGTACATGACTGCGGAAGGCGGCTCGCCGCTGGCCCGGCTGCGCGCCCAGAACGGGCGCGAAAAGCCGTTCAAGGTCGCCTTCTTCGGTGTCGGCAAC
>NZ_LMDC01000017.1 GCF_001425705.1 Pelomonas sp. Root1217
AATCCAGGTCCGGGCGCCGCCGAAGCGGGACACCGACACGCGCTCACCCGACCACGCGGAACCCTTGGCCGCCGACGCGACGAGGCCGCCGCGCAAGCCAGGCACAAAGCCTGTGATGGAGTTCAACCTAGCCTGCTGCATAACGTGAAAGCTCAGCGGGCGGCGAAGCCGTCCGCTGGAGCGAAAGGTTGGGCAGCAGGCTGGTACCAGACCTCAGTACCCACAGGAACATCTGATTTTGAGAGCCCGCGGAAGACACAACCCCACCGCAACTCCTTGGGCGGCGGTGTTTGCGAAATCCACTGAACCGTAAGCGTTGCTTGCACGGCGGAACCGTTGGGCATTCGCAGCTGGACTTCCAGATTGGCTGGACCGCCGTAGTCCTGAGCGAGCGGGCCGGGCACAACCACGAGACCGCCGAAGGCCGGAATTTCGAAAGTGTCCTCGACTCTCAAAAGTAGGTTCATATGCCTGCTGCTCAACGTGCGAGCTCAGCGGACGGCGGAGCCGTCCGCTGCAGCGAATGGTTAGGCATCACTGACCACCCCCGCGATTGATCGGTTTGTGCTCAAGCCCACTAAGCAGTGAGGCGATCTCGTCTTCGCCTTTCTCCCCGGCTGCATCTGCGGCACTCGAGCCTCTGTCGTCGCGTCGATTCAAATCCGCTCCGCGAGCGAGTAGCAGGCGCACCGAGTCCATCTCCCCGAAGGCAGCCGCGCTCATCAAGGGAGTAACCCCTTGGATCGTGGCACCATCCATGTCCGCGCCCGCGTCCAGTAGTACTTCCATGACTTCGGGCCAACTAACGGCGTCGTGGAGAAGCGAAAGACCGTGAACGTCGCGTCGGTTGACATCAACCCCTGCGTCGATCAGCAACCGGACGATTGGCAGGTGACCACGGTCCGCGGCAATACTGATGGCGGTAAAGCCGAAGTCATTTGTTGCATCCCTCGATGCACCGCGATTTAGGGCCGCCTGCGCGGCCGCAAGATCACCATCTGTCGCCGCCTTTAGCAGGAGTTCGTCCATATTACGCTTGATGCCTAACGTTCGCGCTCAGCGGGCGGTGAAGCCGTCCGCTGCAGCAACAGGTTGAAGCTCATTGTTCGCTCCATTCCTGAAGCACGCGAAGAGGACGTTCCGCTCCGCGCCACAACAATACTTGATAGTGATCGTCGCCTGCGAGCCCGTCAGCGCTGAGTGAACCCAGGCGCGAGTACAGAACGGCGACTTCATACTGCCCCGGCTGAAGCTGCCAATTCAGAACGGCGCCGCCGGTGCACTCATGGACTTGAAGATGTCCGCTGGGCAGAGCCAACGAACACTCAACGACGTGATCGGCAGCGCGGTTTTGCAATTGCGGGGCCACATCGTGCAGTTCCACTTGCACCGGGACCGTCATGTTCCGAACTGGACAGACCACTACAACGTTGGCTGCCGCTTTTGCGCGGTGTGCGACGTCAGCATCTGTCCAATCTACGGGCGCCGGCGGATTCACCGCACCGTCCTGGACATAGAACTGGTGATAGTCAGCGAAGACTTCAATGGACTCCGTGCGGATGCTGGGCATGGCCGATGAGCTTCAACGTGAAAGCTCAGCGGACGGCGAAGCCGTCCGCTGCAGCAGAGGGTTAGCCATCATTGTTGCCATACGGGCAGAACGCGGCGTGGAAGCACGGCACCACATATCACTCCAGCCAATAGGCCGAGAGCGGCAATAAGGAGGCCTGTGCTGGAGAAGCGATGCCCGTAGAGCAGGCGTTCCAAGACTGGAAAGCCATAGACAAGACCAAAGGAACCAGCGCAAACGGCAACCACCCAGGCTCGAGAAGGAATGCGATTGCGAAGGCGAGACCAAGCAAGCAGGGAGGCAACAAACAGCGCGGCGCAAACGAGGACGGATGGCGCTGCCTCCTGATACAGCCCCGGAAGCTCGCCAAGCGGGAAAGATAAAGACTCTCTCGTCGAACCAGCCCAGATAGCAAGACAAACGCCGACAAACCCGACCAGCGGCGCCACACAAAGCACTAGGCCGACAGTGCCTAAAGATCGAAGGATGAGGCTTGCCCGAGTCATGATGGCTAACGTAACGCCGACAAACCCGACCAGCGGCGCCACACAAAGCACTAGGCCGACAGTGCCTAAAGATCGAAGGATGAGGCTTGCCCGAGTCATGATGGCTAACGAGGCTGGGCAATAACCCGATTTCTGCGATGCCCGCAGCGGCTGATCACCGTGGATGCTGAGGAATTCTTCATCGTTTGATGCGTCGAGCCGCCGGCCCGATTGGATTGGACCTTGTGAATGCCCTGTGTGGCGCTTCTGGCGCCTTGCTCGCGCTGCGCACCTTTCCCATTCCTCATGATCGTTCGCCTCTGTTGGCGATCTTCTCGATGTTGTGCACCAGGCAGAACAGCCGCCACTGCGTGCCGACCTTGTCCTTGCCGCGCAGCGTGAAGCGGCTCAAACGCTTGTTGTGGCGCAGGTTGGCGAACACCGGCTCGACCGTGGCGATGCGCTGGCTGTAGAGCCGGCGACCTCGTGGGCTGTCGATGGCCTGGCGCATGCGGTGCAGCGGGTCTTGAGGATCGTCAGGCATTCGGGTGTGCAGCGCCACCGTTCTGCGCGTGGCGTCTGGCTTGCGGATGCATTGAGCGCGCTGCGCGCACCTCGTGCAATCGCTGGCGCCGGCCTTGAAGTCCTGCCGCAGGTACAGCCCCACTTTGTACAGCGCGCCACTGCTTCGCAGCGTGCAGCCCGCCGGGCATGTGCAGGTGTTGTCGCCGTGGAAGACGAAGTCGCGCGTGCCGAAGAAGCCCTTGACCTTCGGATTGGGGCTTTCGCCTCGCGCTCGCTTGTCAGCGAGCACTTCGCCCTTCGCCTTGTGCTTGGCCTGCTCTGCGAAGCGCTCGTCGCGCTGGCGCATCGCGTTGTCGGCCACGAGGGCCGGGATGGCGGCCTCGCACAAGGCCTGGACGTTGTCGTTGGAGTGGTAGCCGGCGTCTGCGGTGATCAAGGTGTCGGGCGCGCGCACCGCAGCCGTCGCTTCGATCATGGGCAGCAGCATGTGCTGTTCTGAGCCTGATCCCGTCACCTCGGCGGCCACGATGATCTGGTTCTCGCTGTCCACCGCCGCCTGCGCGGCGTAGCCCTGCAACACGCCTTTGCCTGTGGCCATCTTGGCGCTGTCGGGGTCGGTCACGTTGCTCTTGAGCTCCTGGCCACGATCGTTGCGCCGTGGCTCGTTGCGGGCCACGAAGTCGCGCGTGGCCTGGGCTTCACGGCGCAGTTCATCGACACGAGCCTGGCGCTTGGCGTCAAGCGTTTGCGCGCTGTCGCCGCCAGCGTCCTGCGCCTGATGGAGTTCCAGGATCTTGTCGGCCGCCTTGTCCAGCCTCTCCGCCCGATGCTTGAGCTCCTCATGCGTGCCGCTGCGCTCCTTGCTGGCATTGCTGGGCAGCTTGACGCCGTCAATGGCGAACATCTGCCGCCCGATCAAGCCCATGCGGTCGCAGGTGAGCAGCACCTGCGTGAACAGCGGCTGGATCTGTCCCTTCAGCTCGCGCACGAACTTGGCGATGTGGGTGTAGCTGGGCTGGCTGTCGCCGCTGATGGCAATGAACTGCACATGGTGCAGGCAGGCATGCTCGATGCTGCGGCTGGAGACCAGGCCCCGGCTGTACGCCAGCAGCACGATCTTGAGCATCACGCGCGGGTCGTAGGCGCTGGCGCCGACTTCATCGTTGCTGAACTTGGCATCCAACGCGCTCAGGTCTAACTCATGATCCACCAGATGATCCAGCGCGAACTCGAACGTGCCGGGTTGAATCTGCTCGGCCAGCACAACAGGCAGAAAGCGGGGACTGCGATCTACGAGCTTGTAGCGTGGCATTGGCTTCATCCGGCTGCAGCGTGATGACTTCGATCGTGCCGACACGCCTGCGTCGGTGACAGTCGGATTTACCGCATGCCGTTGGGTTATTGCACAGCGTCAACGTGCAAGCTCAGCGGGCGGCGAAGCCGTCCGCTGCAGTGAAAGGTTGGGCGTCACGTCGCCGCTAGACCTCCGCGTCATACACCTCCCGGCCAAGTGCCAACGTTAACTTGGCGCAGAGCTTGGTGACCCATCCCCGGAAAAGCAGAGGGTCTACGTTTCCTTCCAGCAAGAGGCCGCTTGGTTCGACTGACGCAGCCACGAAGTTGGAACTATCGAGTGGGCCAAACCAGCATGCCACTGCCTGCCCTGGTACCCAGTCGCCCATCGATTCGTAGACAGCCGTGACTTTGGCCCATTCGGAGTCAGCCAAGTCATACGGGAGATTGAGGGTGATCGATTCGCTCATGTGAGTGACGCCCAACGTCGAAGCTCAGCGGGCGGCGAAGCCGTCCGCTGGAGCGAAGGGTTGGGCATTGGCCGCAGCCAGCACGGAACAAGCCATGGCCATGAGCGNGCCCAACGTCGAAGCTCAGCGGGCGGCGAAGCCGTCCGCTGGAGCGAAGGGTTGGGCATTGGCCGCAGCCAGCACGGAACAAGCCATGGCCATGAGCGGCGAATGATCAACTGAGCCCAGGTTGGAGACAAAGCCGAACTCTCCCGATTGGCGAAAACTTTGAATCCACTCCTGCAACTCGGACAGCAGCCAGTCAGGGCACCCGTCGATAACTGACGCATCCTGTGCTTCAGCCAAGCAACGAACCGCAGCGAAGGTAGCGTCCGCGCGAGCCTGACGATCACAGAGAAATCCGTACTCCCGCTCGATGCGGTAGGCGGATTCCACAGCTTCGTTGATCTTTGAGTCCATGGCGTCCAGAAGATGCTCAACGTAAAAGCTCAGCGGGCGGCGAAGCCGTCCGCTGCAGCGACCAGTTATGCCGAGCGCCGTTTGTCGAAGCGCCGGTGGCCGCGACACGACGAAGCNCCGCTTCGTCGAGAAGGAGCCGATGTCCAGCTGGACCAAGGCTGCGAAGATGCTCAACGTAAAAGCTCAGCGGGCGGCGAAGCCGTCCGCTGCAGCGACCAGTTATGCCGAGCGCCGTTTGTCGAAGCGCCGGTGGCCGCGACACGACGAAGCGGCCGAAGTTGGAAGCCGTCGCAGGCTGAGGCGAGCACGCTTGGTGGACTAGCCGGAAGCGCGGTGCAGGCGGAATCCGACACCTGGGCGCTGGCCACGCGTGACACCGAAACGTGCTCGCCCGAACACGCGGACCGCTCGGTCGCCGACGCAACGAGCCCGCGGCGCAAGCAGGGAACAAAGCGCTCGATGAAGTTCAAGCTAGCGTGCTGCATAACGTNCGCCCGAACACGCGGACCGCTCGGTCGCCGACGCAACGAGCCCGCGGCGCAAGCAGGGAACAAAGCGCTCGATGAAGTTCAAGCTAGCGTGCTGCATAACGTCGAAGCTCAGCGGACGGCGAAGCCGTCCGCTGCAGCGATAGGTTAGCCATCATTTCAGCCTCGCAATCAGGCTTTGCATGCGGCCGCTCCACGCGGGGAATTCCTTCTTGTTCTCTTGCCACAGCTCCCGAAGCTCAGACTTGGGGCCGTTCAGAACACGTAACACCGCCTTCGCCGCGACGGGCGCGAGCTTTGCGATTTCGGCTTTCTGTTGCTGTTCCAGCCAAGACGACAGTTCCTTGGGCAGAGATTTAGACGGCCTTCCTTTTGATGCTGCAACGACCTCGGCCGCTGCGACGGCCATCGAGCACTCCGGAGCTTCAAGATATCCATCGGCGAGCGCCGCATTGAGCGCGACCGAAATGAATTTTGGACCCTTGGACCGAGCACATTGACTGGCCCAGTCCATAGCATCATCGTTGCTGAAGCTATCCGACTCCCACGCGCCCGCTCGAGCCTGTGAAACGAATGCTGATGTTGCGGCGAGAAGTATGAGATCGCGACGGTTCATGTATGGCTAACGTGAAAGGTCAGCGGGCGGCGAAGCCGTCCGCTGCAGCGACCGGTTATGCCGAGCGCAGTTTGTCGAAGCGCCGGTGGCCGCGACACGACGAAGCCGCCGAAGTTGATACCCGCCGCAGGCTGAGGCGAGCAGGCTTGGTGGACTAGCCGGAAGCGCAATGCAACGCGGAATCCAGGTCCGGGCGCCGCCGAAGCGGGACACCGACACGCGCTCACCCGACCACGCGGAANGGCTGAGGCGAGCAGGCTTGGTGGACTAGCCGGAAGCGCAATGCAACGCGGAATCCAGGTCCGGGCGCCGCCGAAGCGGGACACCGACACGCGCTCACCCGACCACGCGGAATCCTTGGCCGCCGACGCGACGAGGCCGCCGCGCAAGCCAGGCACAAAGCTGCTGATGGAGTTCAACCTAGCCTGCTGCATAACGTGTGAGCTCAGCGGACGGCGAAGCCGTCCGCTGCAGCGAAGGGTTGAACGTCATTGCCGGCCAGCGCCTCCAGTTCGCGCACATGCNTGCTGCATAACGTGTGAGCTCAGCGGACGGCGAAGCCGTCCGCTGCAGCGAAGGGTTGAACGTCATTGCCGGCCAGCGCCTCCAGTTCGCGCACATGCAGGGACCGAGCCAGTCCTTCGCCGCCTGCCGTGGCGCAACTGGCGCACCACCGAGCGCGCTCCAACGCGAAGCGAAGCATTGCTTCCTTGAGGCGCGGTGAGGCGACGTGCGCCTGCGCGACCTGCAGTGCTACTGCCGCATAGTCGCAATCGCGAAACCAGCCAAGCTGGTCCGATTCGGTTGCCAACTGCGCGAACAGCGTGCGGAGATCCGCGGCGTCTGGAGAACTCGCAATTGCCTGAACTAAGGTGTCCGCGGCAGCCGTGCTCGCACCCCTGCTCTGAACTTCTGCGCGATACGCGTGCAACTTATCCATGACGTTCAACGTAAAAGCTCAGCGGGCGGCGAAGCCGTCCGCTGCAGCGACCAGTTATGCCGAGCGCCGTTTGTCGAAGCGCCGGTGGCCGCGACACGACGAA
>NZ_LMDC01000018.1 GCF_001425705.1 Pelomonas sp. Root1217
AATCCAGGTCCGGGCGCCGCCGAAGCGGGACACCGACACGCGCTCACCCGACCACGCGGAACCCTTGGCCGCCGACGCGACGAGGCCGCCGCGCAAGCGAGGCACAAAGCCGCTGATGGAGTTCAACCTAGCCTGCTGCATAACGTCGGAGGTGAGCGGCACGCAACTGCAGGGCGCCGCGAGCCGCACAATCACCTGCGCGGCTTGCGGCGCCCTGCAGTTGCGTGTCCGTCTCGACCGACCTGTTAGCCCTCTGCTTGCACATGTGGCGCCTTCCCTGCCCAAAAGTTAACCAGCCCTCTCCACCAGCGCTTGCTGTCCGGCCCCAGGTAAAGGGCAAACTGCTCTGGATCTGCGCCGAGGTTGGCCCACACATTTTGGACTGCCTCTAGTACGCCCACCGTCGCGAATTCCTGCACCCAGGGCGAGCCCTCCAGATGTAGCCGCTCGATCGCCAGACCAACGGCAGGGAAGCACTCCAGACGACCGGAACGATACAACGCATGCAGGTGATGCGCATAAGTGCCGGCCGCCACGTACGGGAGTTCACCTCCATTTTCGGCCAAGTGCTCCGCCCACGCGCTCTCAAACGAGGGACACGCGTCGAGGAGCAGCGGCATGGCCTGGTGCCGGTCGATCATCCTGAGGGCTAACGTGAAAGCTCAGCGGGCGGCGTAGCCGTCCGCTGCAGTGAAGGGTTGGGCGTCATGGGTAACGGGCGGAGCTGGCAACTCATGGCGATACCCAATGAGCCTTGTGTAGCAGGCGACCTTGCAGATCGAACTCAGCAGACCAAGCCTCCAACCCACGCAATACTGGGTGCTCCCACCACAGCCTCTGCGCGCATGGAGACTCGCAGCGAGAGCTGGCATAGCGCAAGAACGGCTGACTTGGGGTCTCTCGAACACTCGGCCCGCCCATGCGGGAAATAACTTCTGACATGTCCGAGCCAACCACCGCAGCGTTGAACCCGGCTTCGTACTGAGAAGCTTGATGGACGATGGCGACCACGGCAACGGCTGCGAACAGCACGGTGGCAATGAAAGGCAGCCTAAATTTCATGACGCCCAACGTGTTCTCGGGAGACAGCCAACGCCGCTTAGGCAGGCAAGCTGCGCCCAAGATAGGCGCCCACTGGCGGACAAAAGCAATTGATTCATCAGCAATTTTTTCACATTGACTGTATGGACGTACAGCATTAAATTCCCGACAAAAGCGGCGCGTCGTTACAAGTTCTCATCGAACAGAGGCAGTGCCGCCGGGGGGCTCATGATGCCAGTCCAGCTACCGAACTTGCCACCTCGGGCAAACCTGCGGCCCCGGCCGTCACCGAGCGAATTGCCGCCCCTCCGGTCGGTCCGCGTGCTCGACCAGTTGCGCGAGCGCTGCCGCTTCCTGCACTACAGCCTGCGCACCGAAGAGGTCTACGCGTACTGGGTGAAGGCCTTCATCCGCTTTCACGGGTTGCGGCATCCGGCGGAGCTGGGTGGGCCCGAGGTGGAGTCCTTCCTGATGTATCTGGCCAATGACCGCGCGGTGGCTCCGTCAACGCACAGCCAGGCGCTGTCGGCCCTGCTGTTTTTCTACTCCAAGGTGCTCCAGCATGACTTGCCGTGGTTGAAGGAGATCGGGCATCCACACCGCCAACGGCGCTTGCCGGTAGTGTTGAGCGTCCAGGAGGTGGGCCGCGTGTTACAGGGCATGCAGGGCGAGCACCTGCTGTTGGCGCAATTGCTTTACGGCACGGGCCTGCGCATCGCCGAGGCGCTGCATCTGCGAGTCAAGGACGTGGACTTTGGTCAACGCGCACTGATCGTGCGCGAAGGCAAGGGCGCCAAGGACCGGGTGGTGATGCTGCCGCAGTCTCTGGCTCGCACCCTGCGTGCGCAGTTGGCACAGGCTCGATTGATATGGGCAAGTGACGTCGAGGCCGGCACGGCGGGCGTGGAGATGCCGCATGCGCTGGACCGCAAGTACCCCCGCATGGGCGCGAGCTGGCCGTGGTTCTGGCTGTTCCCGCAAGACCACCATTCAATCGATCCGCGCAGCGGTGTGGTGCGCCGCCACCATCTTTACGACCAGACCTTCCAGCGAGCATTCAAGCGCGCAGTCCAGGCCGCCGGCATCGCCAAGCCCGCCACGCCACACACACTCCGTCACTATTCCGAGTCAAGGAATATGCCGAGTAGCGGGAGCAAGGCGCTGTCATCGGGGGGATTGCAGGCTTCTCACGCAGGTTGAACTCGGCATAT
>NZ_LMDC01000019.1 GCF_001425705.1 Pelomonas sp. Root1217
CCTGGTAGGCCAGCGACGGGTAGAGCCAGTGGCCCCACATGTCCAGGATGGAGCCCAGGCCGAAGCCGATCTTCTGCCGCATGGGCAGGCGGTCGGCGACGGGCGGCACGGCTTGCGCCAGATGGAGGGTGCTGGCGTTCACAGGATGCACCGCTCGCGCATGACTTCGGCGTAGTAGCGGGCCGACAGTTTGGGCGTGCGCACCTGCGTGGCGTAATCGCAGTGCACGATGCCAAAGCGCCGCTGGTAGCCGTCTTCCCACTCGTAGTTGTCGATGAAGCTCCACAGGAAGTAGCCCTTCAGCGGCACGCCGTCGGCGATCGCGCGGTGGGCTTCGCGCAGATGGTTGCGCAGGAAGTCGCGGCGGTGCAGGTCCAGCACCTCGCCGTTCACGACCGGCTCGTCGTTGTAGCCGCAGCCGTTTTCGGTGATGAAGAGCGACTGGTGGCCGTAGAGCTCGGCGCAAAAGCGCGTGGCCCAGTAGATGGACTGGGGTGCGATATGCAGCCAGGGGCTGTCGGCCCTGGGATAGTTGGCGGGCAGGGGCACGGCCTCCCAGGCCTGGATGCCGTCCCTGCTGGCGCGCACATAGGTGCCGGTGTAGATGTTCAGCCCGAGGTGATCGGTCGCCAGGCTGATGAGGTCGAAGTCGCCCGGGCGCACGTCCGGCGCATCGGGGCCGACGCGTTCGAGATACTCGGCCGGATAGTGACCAGCGTGCATCGCGCCCAGCACATGCGCGTTCTTTTCCAGGAACCACGCCTTGGCTGCGGCGATGTCCGCGGGCGTCTCGGTGACAGGGATGCACACGTCGCAGTTGTCGGTCAGGCCGACCACAGCGCCCGCGCCACCGAACTCGCGCACCGCGCGCACGCCGTGGCCATGGCACAGCAGCGCGTGGTGGAAGGTCTGGTTGACGACGGCCGTGCTCTCCTTGCGGCCCGGCGCCTTGGTGCCATAGCCATAGGCCAGCTGCGTGAAGCAGCGGATCTCGTTCATCGTGATCCAGTGTTTCACCTCACCGGCGAAGGCCTTGACGACCGTGTCGGCATAGCGGGCGAAGGCGTCGACCGTGACGCGCGACGTCCAGCCGCCGCGGTCCTCCAACGACTGCGGCAGGTCCCAGTGGAAGAGTGTTACCCACGGCTCGATGCCGTGCTTCTTCATGCTGGCGAACAGGCGGTGATAGAAGTCCAGGCCGGCCTGGTTCAGCTCGCCGTCGCCGTTCGGGTAGATGCGCGGCCAGGCCAGCGACAGGCGGTAGTTCCTGACGCCCAGCGAGGCCATCAGCGCGAAGTCGTCGTCGAAGCGGTTGTAGTGGTCGCAGGCGACGTCCAGCGTGTCGTCGTCATGCACTTTGCCCGGTGTGCGGCAGAAGCGGTCCCAGATGGATTCGCCCTTGCCGTCGGTGAAGGCAGCGCCCTCGATCTGCGGTGCAGCGGCGGCAACACCGAAGACGAAGTCGGCGGGGAAGGGGCTGGAATAAGTCAGCATCGCGCTGTTGCGCGCCTCGCTGCCCAAGGCACTTGCCGGGGTCGCGGCGCTGCCTTTGATGACGGGGGCGATGCCGGTGTGGCGAGCAGTTGCGGGTGCGACCGGCACGAAGTCGGGCAGCAAAGGGAGGGCGTGAGTCATGGCAGGGCGTCGGCCTGTTGTTTTGAAGGCCGTTCAGCCACAGAAGCGATTGACCAGGTTCTCGAAGACTTCCTGGCGGCCGGACACAGGCGCCACGTCGGCGTTGGCAATGAGCACCTGCTCAGCCAGGTCGTTGAGCGAGCGTCGGCCGTTGAGGATGTCCTGGCCGGCAGCCGCGTCCCAGCCGGCGTAGCGGCTGT
>NZ_LMDC01000020.1 GCF_001425705.1 Pelomonas sp. Root1217
TTGAGCGCAAGGGCGTTGAGCGCAAGGGCGCCTTCTTCACGACCAGCTACGGCGGCTGAGCGTGCTGCTGGTGATGACCAGCGATGCGGCAGCAGCTCGTCGATCCGGCTGGCGGGGTGAGTCGGCAAGCGATCCAGGACGTCCTTGAAGTAGGCGTATGGGTCGTGCCCGTTGATGCGTGCCGAGTGAAGCAGGCTCATGATGGCCGCGGCGCGCTTGCCGGCCCGCAGGCTGCCGGCGAACAACCAATTGGATCTTCCGACCGCGATCGGGCGGATCTGGTTCTCGACCCAATTGTTCGAGATCGGCACGTCGCCGTCGTTCACGAAGTGCGTGAGCTCCTTCCAGCGCTTCAAGCTGTAATCGATGGCCTTGATGGTCGCGGAGCCGGGCGGCACCAACTGCCGTTGCCCGAGCAGCCACCGGTAGAACACGGCCAGAACCCGTCGTGACTTGCGCTGCCGGATCCGCCGTCGCGCGTCACTGGTGAGTTGCTCAGCCTGGCGCTCGATGCGGAACAGGGCTTGGTAGAAGCGCAGCGCTTGCTCGCCGACCTTGCTGCCATGGTTGGCCCAGAGTTCGTGGAACTTCCTGCGGCTATGGGCCATGCATTGGGCGGAGGTGACCCCCTTGTCGACACAGGCCGAGTAGCCGCTGAAGCCGTCGGTGAGGAGCGTGCCCTTCCAGGCGTTGGGCGTCTCGAGCCGAAGGAAGTCGCGCACGTTCTCGCCGCTGCGGGTCTCGCTGAACTCGAACACCACGGCCTTGACGGGGTTGGTGCTCGGTGTGCAGTACGACCAGATGTAGGCCTTGTGGGTCTTGCCGTTGCCCGGCTTGAGCATGGCTACCGGCGTCTCGTCGGCGTGGAGCACCATGTGGCGCCGGAGCTCGTCGGCCAGGGCCTGCACCAACGGCTGCAGCTGCGCGCCACAGGCGCCCACCCATTCCGCCAGCGTCGAGCGGGCAATCACGTGGCCGGCGCGCGCGAACACGGCCTCCTGCCGGTACAACGGCAAATGGTCCATGAACTTGGCCACCAGCACGTGGGCCAGCAGGCCTGTCGTCGGGATGCCCTTGTCGATCACGTGTGCCGGCACCGGCGCCTGCACGATGCACTCGCAGCACTTGCAGACCCACTTGCCACGAACATGGCGCTCGACCGTGAAGACGCCCGGCTGGTAGTCCAGCTTCTCGGCCACGTCCTCGCCGATGCGCCGCATGGCCTCGCCGCAGCCGCAGGTCGTGTCGGTCGGCTCGTGCGGCACGTCGCGACGCGGCAGGTGAGCGGGCAACTGGGCGCGCTTGGGTTGTTGCTTCTCGTCCTCGTCCTTCTTGTCGCTCTTCTTGCGATGGCGCTGCAGTTCGCCGTCGAGCTCATGGATGTCGGTGTCCAGCGTCTCCTCCAGCAGGCTTCGCTGCTCGGCCGAGAGGGTGCTGGCGAAGCGCTCGCTGGTGGCGGCGAACTTCATCCGCTTGAGGATCGCCATCTCGTGCGTGAGCTTGTCGATGAGCGCCTGCTTGAAGGCGAGCTCGGTGTCACGCTGCTGGACCTGGGCGAGCAGCGACTGCACGGCTTGCCGCGTCTGCGGGTCCAAGGCGTCCAGTTGCTGCGC
>NZ_LMDC01000021.1 GCF_001425705.1 Pelomonas sp. Root1217
CAACTGGACGCCTTGGACCCGCAGACGCGGCAAGCCGTGCAGTCGCTGCTCGCCCAGGTCCAGCAGCGTGACACCGAGCTCGCCTTCAAGCAGGCGCTGATCGACAAGCTCACGCACGAGATGGCGATTCTCAAGCGGATGAAGTTCGCCGCCACCAGTGAGCGCTTCGCCAGCACCCTCTCACCCGAGCAGCGAAGCCTGCTGGAGGAGACGCTGGACACCGACATCCATGAGCTCGACGGCGAGCTGCAGCGCCATCGCAATAAGAGTGACAAGAAGGACGAGGACGAGAAGCAGATCCCTAAGCGCGCTCAGCTGCCCGCCCACCTGCCGCGTCGCGACGTGCCGCACGAGCCGACGCACACGAGCTGCGGCTGCGGCCAGGCCATGCAGCGCATCGGCGAAGACGTGTCCGAGAAGCTGGACTACCAACCCGGCGTGTTCACGGTCGAGCGCCATGTGCGCGGCAAGTGGGTCTGCAAATGCTGCGAGCGCATCGTGCAGGCGCCGGTGCCGGCACACGTGATCGACAAGGGCATTCCGACGACCGGCCTGCTGGCCCACGTGCTGGTGGCCAAATTCATGGATCACTTGCCCCTGTACCGGCAGGAGGCTGTGTTCGCGCGGGCCGGCCACGTGATCGCCCGCTCGACGCTGGCGGAGTGGGTGGGCGCCTGCGGCGCCCAGTTGCAGCCACTGGTGCAAGCCCTTGCCGACGAACTCCGTCGCCACATGGTGCTGCACGCTGACGAGACGCCGGTGGCCATGCTCAAACCGGGCAACGGCAAGACCCACAAGGCCTACATCTGGTCGTACTGCACGCCGAGCACTAACCCCGTCAAGGCGGTGGTGTTCGAGTTCAGCGAGACCCGCAGTGGCGAGAACGTGCGCGACTTCCTAAGGCTTGAGACGCCCAATGCTTGGAAGGGCACGCTCGTCACCGATGGCTTCAGTGGCTACTCTGCCTGCGTCGACAAGGGCGTTACGTCGGCCCAATGTATGGCGCACAGCCGACGCAAGTTCCACGAGCTCTGGGCCAGCCACGGCAGCAAGGTCGGCGAGCAAGCGCTGCGCTTCTACCAAGCTCTGTTCCGCATCGAGCGCCAGGCCGAGCAGTTCACCAGTGACGAGCGGCGACGGGTTCGGCAGCGCAAGTCACGACGGGTTCTCGCCGTGTTCTACCGATGGCTGCTGGGGCAACGGCAGTTGGTGCCTCCCGGCTCGGCGACCATCAAGGCGATCGACTACAGCTTGAAGCGCTGGAAGGAACTCACGCACTTCGTAAACGACGGCGACGTGCCGATCTCGAACAATTGGGTTGAGAACCAGATCCGTCCGATCGCGGTTGGACGATCGAATTGGCTGTTCGCCGGCAGCCTGCGGGCGGGCAAACGGGCCGCGGCAATCATGAGCCTGCTGCACTCTGCCCGCATCAACGGGCACGACCCGTACGCCTACTTCAAGGACGTACTGGATCGCTTGCCGACTAACCCGGCCAGCCGGATCGACGAGCTGCTGCCGCATCGCTGGTCATCACCAGCAGCACGCTCAGCCGCCGTAGCTGGTCGTGAAGAAGGCGCCCTTGCGCTCAA
>NZ_LMDC01000022.1 GCF_001425705.1 Pelomonas sp. Root1217
GCAGCTTAAGGAAGTCGATGATGCGCGACCAGCGGTAGGCGAAGGCCTCGTTGAAGCCCTGCATGTGCGCGAACTGGAGGCGCTGGCCGGCAATGACGTTCAACCCTTCGCTGCAGCGGACGGCTTCGCCGTCCGCTGAGCTCACACGTTATGCAGCACGCTAGCCTGAACTCCATCGAGCGCTTTGTGCCCTGCTTGCGCCGCGGGCTCGTTGCGTCGGTGACCGAGCGGTCCGCGTGTTCTGGCGAGCGCGTGTCGGTGTCGCGCGTGGCCAGCGCCCAGGTATCGGATTCCGCCGGCATTGCGCTTGCGGCTAGTCCACCAAGCGTGCTCGCCTCAGCCTTCGACGGTCTTCAACTTCGGCGGCCTTTCCGTGTCGCGGCCACCGGCGCTTCGACAAGCGGCGCTCGGCATAACCGGTCGCTCCAGCGGACGGCTTCGCCGCCCGCTGAGCTTTCACGTTAAAGCGCAATGACGCCCACTGAGCGAGAGGAATGGCAGCAACGTCAGACTGCAGAGTTCCTGTCTGCGGCTCGGGTATTCGCCGTTTTCATACTCCCGCTGTCTCTTCTCGTACTGGTAGTAGGCGCACTTGCGCCGTCCTATCTTTGGCTTTGTGGCGCTGCGTTGGGCGCGGCTGCAATAGTGTTTGGCGTTCTCCAGTTCGTCCGCACTTCCCCGGGCACGCTTCTGCCCGCAAACACAAAGCGGGAGGGCCGTCCATCAGCCAGGCAACACTACGTGGTCTGCGCCATAGGGGGCGTCATGGTTTTGCTGGTCAGTGCTTGGTCCGGCTATGTTGCGCTTTAACCCATCATTGCAGCGGACGGCTTCGCCGCCCGCTGAACTTCGACGTTAAAGCGCACATATGCAGGTCGTCGATCATGAGCCATATGGGTGGTTCCTCATCCGTGATGGTGCTCGCCTGTTGCTAGATGTGCATTGCTCGCATAGCNACGTTAAAGCGCACATATGCAGGTCGTCGATCATGAGCCATATGGGTGGTTCCTCATCCGTGATGGTGCTCGCCTGTTGCTAGATGTGCATTGCTCGCATAGCGCAGTGGACTATTCATTCCTCATTGAACTGAACGAGGCCGAAGGGAATGAATATCGAGCACAGGGCCGTGAGTTCCTCTCGCGGCTCGCCCATCAAATTCACTATTCCGCCCCAGGCGTAAGGGGCAGTGCCTCGCCGTATCTCGACCGAAAAGTAGACGGCGAAGACCGTGCGCGTTTTGACGCGGCTGCTATTGCTTGGGTTGAGGAGCGTCGAAATGCGCTTTAACCTGTCGCTCGAGCCGACTCGCGTCGGCATGCCGCCGCTCGCGGCTCAGCTTCAACGTTATGCAGCASGCTAGSTTGAACTCCATCAGCAGCTTTGTGCCTTGCTTGCGCGGCGGCCTCGTCGCGCTGGCGGCCAAGGGTTCCGCGCGTTCCGATGAGCGCGTGTCGGTGTCACGTTTCGGCGGCGCCCAGACCTGGATTCCGCGACGCATTGCGCTTCCGGCTAGTCCACCAGGCCTGCTCGCCTCAGCCGGCGACGGGCTTCAACTTCGGCGGCTTCGTCGGGTCGCGGCCACCGGCGCTTCGACAAACGGCGCTCGGCATAACYGGTCGCTGCAGCGGACGGCTTCGCCGCCCGCTGAGCTTTYACGTTAGGCCTGAACCCGGCGTTCGCGCAACCGCGCAAGCGCTTGAGGATTTCGGCCGCAAGATCCAATGTTCCTCAAATCCGAAAGGGAGTAATGACCACTCGCAGAGCTGTCCTATCGTTGTCGGTCGCCCCTCTCATCGGATGCGGCCATCCCGACTGGCACCGTGAGGGCTATATGGAGAGTGTCAATTCGCTCGCGATCACGCCTGCCGGTGACAAGCTGGTCGTGTTTGGCGGAACCTATCACTATGTTTTAAATCCGCCGAGTGCGCTTGTTGCCGCGCTCCGCTCGTCGTTGAGGCCGCTTTTGGCAGCCGACTTCAAGGACTTCGAAATGCGCACGCCCACGGACCTGCGCGGAAGATGGACGCTGTTCGTGGGGAAAGGTGTACTCGAACAACAGCAAATTGATCTGGCCAGTTCCCTGGGCTTTGTGACGGATAGCCAGGGACGATTCGTGCTGACAGGAACTATCGCGGGAGATCGCTTTCTTAAAAGCGAAGCCAAGCTGACACAAGGTGCCGAAAGGACAAACTCAACCTATTGGATACGCGTTGTCGAACCACCTCAGTTCGCTCGGGACCCCATCTTCCAACGCAGCCCGGTCGCCAGCAATTCGAACGGAGGGCTGATGATCGGTCTGGTCTTGTTGTTGCCACTCCTGTTGGTGCTAAATCCATGCATCACCTGCAAGTAAGCGGCCTTGAGCCCATTAGGCCTAACCCTTTGCTGCAGCGGACGGCTTCGCCGCCCGCTGAGCTTTTACGTTAAAGCGCACATATGCAGGTCGTCGATCATGAGCCATATGGGTGGTTCCTCATCCGTGATGGTGCTCGCCTGTTGCTAGATGTGCATTGCTCGC
>NZ_LMDC01000023.1 GCF_001425705.1 Pelomonas sp. Root1217
CGCCATAGCTCGCTGTCGCGGCGGCGGGTCAGGCAGTAGTGCAGGATGATGAAGTCGCGGATGCGTGCGAAGCGGCGCGCCGCGCCGTCGTTGAACAGGGCCCGGTCGTTCTCGTCCAGCGGCCGACCGGCCGTCAGCAGGGTCATGAGGCGGCTGATGCCGTCCTGGATCAGGTAGATGCTGGTGGACTCCAGCGGCTCCAGGAAGCCGGAGGACAGGCCGATGGCGACGACGTTGTGSACCCARAAGCGCTCGCGGTGGCCGGTCGTGAAGCGCAGCAGCCGCGGYTCGCCGAGCGGCTTGGCATCGAGCCGCGCCAGCAGTTGCTCGCGCGCGCGGTCGGCGTCGATGAAGCGGCTTGAGAACACATGGCCATGACCGGTGCGGTTTTGCAGCGGGATGCGCCACGCCCAGCCCCCTTCCAGCGCCGTGGCCTGGGTGTACGGGGCCAGCTCTTCGCCGACCCGCTCNTCGCCGAGCGGCTTGGCATCGAGCCGGGCGAGCAGTTGCTCGCGCGCGCGGTCGGCGTCGATGAAGCGGCTTGAGAACACATGGCCATGACCGGTGCGGTTTTGCAGCGGGATGCGCCACGCCCAGCCCCCTTCCAGCGCCGTGGCCTGGGTGTACGGGGCCAGCTCTTCGCCGACCCGCTCGGTGGGACAGGCCCAGGCGCCGTCGACGGGCAGCCAGTGACTGAAGTCGACGAAGGGCTCGGCCAGCGCCTGGCCCAACAGCAGCGAACGAAAGCCGGAGCAGTCGACGAACAGGTCGCCCTCGATGCGCCGGCCGTCCTCCAGCTGCACGGCGGCCACGCCGCCATCGGCRCGGCGTGASACGTCGGTGATGCGTCCCAGCGTGTGGCGGGCGCCGCGCTGCACGGCCAGTTTGCGCAGGAAGGCGGCGTACTGGACAGCGTCGAAGTGGTAGGCGTACTTGAACTGCGCCTGGTCGTCGGGCAGCACGAAGCGGCCCTTCATCGCCATCACCGTCGGCACGCACTGCACGCCCAGCGGCTCGGTCAGCCCCATGCGGCGGTGCTGGCCCCACAAGGTCTGCGAACCGAACAGGTTGCCGAAGTGGCCNTTCTGTCGCTACTCGCGGGCGCTGCACGGCCAGCTTGCGCAGGAAGGCGGCGTATTGCACGGCGTCGAAGTGRTAGGCGTACTTGAACTGCGCCTGGTCGTCGGGCAGCACGAAGCGGCCCTTCATCGCCATCACCGTCGGCACGCACTGCACGCCCAGCGGCTCGGTCAGCCCCATGCGGCGGTGCTGGCCCCACAAGGTCTGCGAACCGAACAGGTTGCCGAAGTGGCCGAAGGTGTGGAAGTAGTCCTTGCCCACCTCCAGCCAGTCGCAAAAGCGGATGCCCAGCTTGTAGGTGCCGTTCGTGGCGCGCAGGAAATCGCGCTCGTCGATGCCGATCAGCTGGTTGTAGTTGCGAATGGACGGGAAGGTGGCTTCNATGCCCAGCTTGTAGGTGCCGTTCGTGGCGCGCAGGAAATCGCGCTCGTCGATGCCGATCAGCTGGTTGTAGTTGCGAATGGACGGGAAGGTGGCTTCACCGACACCGACGATGCCGATCTCCTCGGACTCGACCACCTCGACGCTGGCGCGGCCCTTCAGCCCGGTGACCAGCGCCGCGGCCACCATCCAGCCGGCGCTGCCACCGCCCACGACGACGATGCGATCAACTTTCTGCGTCATAGAGACCTTGCCAAGTTCCTGGGCGCCTTGAACGACCAGCGCCGACGTCCATCATTTCTATCTTTGGCTGCGCACGGCGGCGACCCACACAAGTGGGCATGCCGCCCGGACAGCCCGTCCGGGCGGCATGCAGGTTGCACCATGTCAGAACTCGTAGCGTGCGCTCATCGAGTAGCTGCGGCCAGGGTAGAACCACGCACGCCCCATCACGCCGATGTGCTGCTGCTGCGTCTGGCGAACGATGACATTGTTCAGGTTCGTCACGTTGAGCGACATGCTCAGCGCGTCGCTGAACCTGTAGTTCATGCCGGCGTCCCACTGACCGAATGCCTCCTGCCAGACCGGCAGGCCCCAGCCCACATCCCGGGCGCCTGGGCGCGACGGGTCCGCGCTCGTCGCGTCGTCGCCGCGCGTGCCGTTGGCATCCGCCGCCTGCAGGATGCGGCTGTGCCAGTTGTAGGCTAGGCGCGCGGACAGCGGGCCGCGGTCGTACATCAGGACGAAGTTGTAGGCGTTCTTGGCCATGTAGGGCAGTGGCAGATCCCTGAACGGCAAGCCGTTGGTGTCGCAGCCGAACAAATGCAGGGTGCCATTCGACGTCGCCCTGCCTGCATCGCAGTAGGGGTTGTAGATCTGTTTGTAAAGGCTTTGCTTGGCGTCGATGTAGGTGTAGTTGGCCGACACGCCGATGCCCTTGGCCCAGTCTGGCAACACGCCTTCCAGGAATCCGAGCTTGTCCAGGTAGGTCATGGCGGCAACCTCCATGCCGCCAACCTTGGCCTTGCCCACGTTGTCCGGCCCGGTGATCGAGAAGAGCTGCGGAGTGCCGGAGTTGGTGTTGTAGGCACGGCTGTACACGCTGTTCATGATGACGTTCTTGACGTCCTTGTAGAACACCGTGCCCGTGATGGACTGGCCGTCACGCGGATACCACTCCAGCGCCAGGTCATAGCTGTTGGCCGTGATCGGCTTGAGCTTGACGTTGCCGGTGTTCTCACCGGTGTAGGTGAGCGTCCCTTTCTGCTCGTCGTAGTTCTGGAACAGCTTGATGTACTCGCCCAGCTGGTTGAAGCCGGGTCGGTTCATGCTCTGGGCCATCGCCAGGCGAGCCTGCAACCTGTCGGTGAAGTTCATCTTCAGGTTGAGCGACGGCAGCACCTTGACGAACTCGTTTTGTACGTCGATAGGCTGGTTGATATTGTCGAAGTGCGGCAGATGCGGCGGCGTATTCGAGTCGTACTTGTGATCGAAAACCGTGTAGCCGTGCGAGACGTCGTGGGTCATCACGACGCGCACACCGGCGTTGCCTTCGATCGGGAACTTCAAGTCGTCGAAGCCGAAGCGCAGCGTGGCGTAGACCGCGTCGGTCTGTTCGCTGTGCGTGCTGGTCTTTTCCGGGTTGTTGTCGTAAACCAGCTCCTTGAAGTTCTGATAGTCCTTCTTCAAGTCGCATTCCACGCCCGGGTATTGCGCCTTGGCGTCCAGGCATTGCTGGTAGCGGTAGTCGTTGAGCAGCTTGCCGTAGGTGTTCGGATAGTCGCGCACGGCACTGACCGTCGGCATGACGATGTTCGGCAGCGAGCCCGCCTTGCCCCCGTAGAAGCTGCCGAAGTTGAACACTTCGACCGGCACGGTTTGGTACTTCGCATCTTTCAGGTACGCGAAGCTTGGGCGCCGGCCCCCCTGGCCGTTGTCCGGGGGATATTGACCGGGTACGACGTTCTGCTTGACGTCCCAGGGCTCGGCAATGGAACTCCATCCATTGCCCGTGGGTTCGTAGCGGCGTGCCACGCGGTAGGTGGCTCTCACGCCGACACGGATGTCACGCAGGATGGGGTTGTCCTCGAAACGGTAGCGCGCGTCTGCCTTCCATGCGTACAAGTCGCCGTCGGCCTTGCTGGCGCTCGGCATGATCAGGTTCCAGTAATAGTGTTTCGGATCGGCCAGGAAATCCGTGGCGGCCTGGTCGAACTCGAGGCGGAGCGGACCCTTTCCTGACACGTCGATGCCCATGCTTGGCGCGAAAGTGCCCAACTGCAGGTTGCGGCCGACCGAATCGTTCTTCGCGTGAACCCACTGGACGTCGTTCTGCAGCAGCCAGTTGTCGCTGACGGCCCACTTGAAGTTCCACGCCAGTTCACCGGTCTTCGAGGTGGTCTGGTTCCAGCCGCGCGTGATCTGCAAGCCCAGGCCGCCAGCCTCGAAGTCGTTCGCCCCGGGCCCGGTCGGATAGGTGTACTTGCCCGAGAGCAGCACATTGTTGGCGTCGTACTTCGCGGTCGCGGGGTCGATCTTCGACTTGTACGCGTTCTCGATACCGGTGTAGAAGCCCTGCTCGCTGCCCGTCTCACGGGTGCCCGACACGAAATAGGTCAGCGACGAGTCCATGCTGCCCAGCTTCCACTGCAGCGCGCCGTAGAAGCCGGCGCGTTCGTTGTCGCCGGTGTTGTTGCGGAAGGAAGCCGATTTCGGCGCCCACGCCACCTTGCCCTCGATCAGGTCGGTGCGGGGGTAGTAGGCGTCCAGTTGGAGGCTCTCATTCTGGAAGCTGGTGTGGTTGTAGGACACATCCAGCAGCACGCCCACACGGCCGATGTCCGTATTCCACTGCGTGGTGTACAGCCCCGACAGGCTGGGCGAACTCTTGCCTGAGCGCTGCACGTAGTTGTTGCCCGCCGACATGTAGGCCTTGGTCACCTTGTAGTCAAAAGGCAAGGCCGTGCGCAGGTTCACCGTGCCGCTGACGCCGCCTTCGATGATCTCGCTGGAGGGGTTCTTGTAGACGTCAACGCCCGCCATCAGCTCGGGCGGAATGTCGCCCCAGCTCAGCTCACGGCCCGGCCACCCGGCCGAGAACGACTCACGGCCATTCAGCAGCGAAGAACCCCAGCTCAGGCCCCGCACGCTGATGCCGGAGCCTTCGACAGAGAAGTGCTCCGGATCGCCCCGCGACTTGTTGCGGTCGATGACGACGCCGACGACGCGCTGCAGCACTTCGGTGATGGATTTGTCCGGCAGCTTGCCGGCCTCTTCGGCGACGACCGAGTCGACGATTTCTTCGGCGTTCTGCTTGATCTTCTGGGCATTCTGCAGCGCCTGGCGCTGCCCAGTGACGACGACGGTGTCCAGGTTTGCCGGCTTGTCAGCCGTCGACTGCGCCAGCGCGGCGCTGCCGACTGTCAGCAGCATCATGTGGACCATGCCGCGATGGATGGCGGTGGTTCGGAACTGTTTTTTCATGGTGTCTCCGTATTCCTTCGATGAGTCCAGCGGCAGCTGCCCATGTGGGCGGCTCCGCCTTCTCGGCATCGGTGCCGTGTCACTTGCCCCGATCAACGCGCGAGGCTGGTCACTGGCACGCGAGTCCGCGCGCTAACTGGGTTATTGGAAGTAGATGAGGCCCTTGAGGGTCAAGTCGGAGGCAGTGATGCCGTCGGTCTTGTTGTTCTCGTTGATGTCCATCAGCCAGAAGCGCGTGCGCACGACGGTGGAGGACTTCAGCAGCGTTGCAGCTGAGGCACGCGAGGCACCAAGCTTGTCCAGGGCTGCCTTGAACGCGGCTTCGTTGACGGGGGCGCCCGTGCTGTCATACGGATTCGGCAGCTTGCGCACATCGTCGTCCAGCGAAGCCTTGGTGATGTCCGGCAGGCCGCACGACTCGGTGACCGCAAAGTTGTCCAGAGGCACTGCGTAGCTGACCATCCCCGCTTTCGGAACCCACACCAAGGTGCTCAGCGCGACGTTGCAATTGTTTTTATTGCTCTTACCCAGATCCAGGTGCACGACGATGGGCTTGGCGGCCGCGTAGAGATCGGCGTTGACGCCCAGGGTGAAGTTCAGCGTCTTCTCGTTGGTCACCTTCAGCCCACTGAGGGTGTCGTCGTCGGTCTTGAACCCGATGGTCCAAGGCGAAAAGATGTCGATGCGATTGAAGCCGTACTGCCAGTTGCCCGGGGTCCACTTGCTCTCGGGGAGGCGCAGCGCGGATAGCAGAGACAAGCCGTCGTCGGCGATCTTGCTGTAGCACCAGTTGTCGATGCTGTCGCCGTTGTCGGCCTTGGCGTTACACCGCTCCCAGCCTGCGGCCAAGGTACTGCTCCAGGGGTTGACGGTCACACGACCGCCTTGCCAGGTTCTGTACGAATCCGTCCAGCCGACGCTGCTGCGCGTCTCAAGCGCAAATCCACTCGACACCAACAGCGGGTCGGCGAGCACCTCGAGCTTCTCGGAAGTGCCCGCTGCGCTGGACAGGGTCACCGCGCAGCTTCCCTTGGCGGTCAGACGCAGCTCGTTGCCTGCCACCGTGCAAACCGTGGGCGTCGTGCTTGCGTACGTCAGGGCGTTGCCATTGGCATCGACCGAGCCCAGCACGACTGTTTGAGTCGCGCCGCCCAACGGGACCACCGCGGGCGGCAAGGCGCCGATTTCAATGAAGGCCTGCCCCTCGGGCATGGCTGCGTATGAGTCATTTTCTGCCGCCGTCACCCCAAGCGTGCAGAACCCCTGCTGCAGGACTTTCAGCGTCGTGCCGCTGACCGTGCAAACGTCGGGCGTCTTCGTCGCCGTGTAGGTCGCCGGCATGCCAGCGTCAGTTTTGTCTGGCAGCGTGATGTTGGCGGGAACTGCCCCACGCAGAACGATGCCCACCGGCACCAGCGGGCGTTGTGCATGCTTCAACACGACGAACACTTGGCTCGTATCGTCTGCAGCAGCCCATACGGTGCCGTCCGAGCCAACGCCGCCGGGTTGGCTCGCGATGACCAGGCAGTCTCCTGCAGCCACCAGGGTCACCTGTTTGTCCGCCACGGTGCAGGTGGTGGGCGTGCCGGTACGGAAGCTGACCGGCAAACCGGAAGTGGCTGTTGCGGACAACGCGGTCGGGCCATTCAACAAAGTGTTGCCACCCGGATATTTGAAGCTGATGGCCTGGAAGCGCCCCTCAGCCCCTCCGCCGCCCTCCCCGCCCCCTCCGCCCCCGCATGCGGCCAAGAAAGCGCATGCCGCTGCAACGGTCAACTTCTTGCCGTGTGGAATCGACTTTTTCGTCACGTTCTGTCTCCTTTTCTGAAATAACTGGTAGCGGCTCAACTGCAGAACCTGCAGCGAGACCGCTCCTTTGATCCCGGGCCCGTCTCGCCGAAGCCGCCATTTGGTTCGGGCGTTGAACGAACTATTTCCGAGTAAAAGAGCCCGCCATCGGCACGTGTGTTCACCGTGGCTGGGTCACATTCACGCCAGCCGAAAGGCGGTGGGGATGTGAAATTAGGTACGACCCTTCGCCTGGCCGGCTTCGCCTCGGAACGACCACCCGGCGTTCGCACGACCCTTCCAAGGACACGCAGGTGGGTGAGCCGGGGGCTCAGCGCGAGTTCAGAGGCGGGCTGAATCCGACTGTCAAGTGGGGTTCGTTTGCTGTGGTTGGTGGCGAAGACACGCCGGCTGCATAGCGTCGGTTTGGCGCCAAAGACGCCGGATCGGCTCAGATTCGGCGCCGAATCAGTTGATGAAAATAATTGCGACAAGCGCCGCGGAAGCATCATATTTCGATCGACCATCGAACTAATTAGGGGAAACCCATCGGCGCCCGCAGGCCCCACATCTCGTTCGGGGCGTGACATCCCACGAGCCCGACCGACTCTTCCTTGATGCCAATGCAGAGATCACGCCCATGTGAGCGCCGCCTCGATGGCGTGCTGGGTCGGCTCGCCAACCCAGCGCCTATGGGAAGACTGCAGGTGATGACACATCTGCGCCGCGGCAGCTTGCGGATTGCGCGATTTGAGCGCCCGAAGGATCGCCTCATGCTCGTCCAGCGCAGACTGCCAGCCGTGTTCCGTTCCCGCGCGAACACTCATCCGGGCTGAAATTGGGCTGTGCCGACTGTCGAACAGAGCCCCGACCATTCCGACCAGCACTGAATTCCCGCCCTGTTCGGCGATGCTGAGGTGGAACCGTCGGTCTGCCTCGACTGGCTTGTAGCCTCTGGCGAGCCCATCCCGCATCTCCTCCAGAGCCTCCTCGACACGATGCAGCCCTAACGTACTGACGCGAGCGGCGGCGAGTGTGGCCACCGCGCTCTCCAGTACAACTCGCGCTTGCAGCAGTTCCTCCGGGCTGTCCCCCAAGCTCAGCGCAGCAGTGTCGCTGCGACGGCCAGACGGGCAGACATAGACGCCCGATCCGCCGCGAATCTCGATACGCCCGTCTATCTCCAGCGCGATCAGCGCCTCACGGAGTGAGGGCCGCGACACGCCGAGCAGCGAGGCCAGGTCGCGTTCACCGGGAAGCCGGGCGCCTTCCACCAAGCCCTCAGCGTCTATCAGCGCCCTGATCCGATCGGCGATCTGCTCGTACAAGCGACGTGTCTCGACGCCCCGATGATGAAATGACATGGCCTCCGTGAACTCCTATTTCTGAAATAACTGGTCGCTGCTCAAACTGCAGGACATGCAGCGACACCACTCCCTCGAGTTCTTGGCATGTTTGATGGCAGCCGTCGGCGTTACGCCGCTGGTTCGCTCGAAGCCATCAGCTGGGTTTGATTCGGCGCCGAATCAGTCGGCAAAAATAAATGCGACCACGCCGCGCAGCCATCATAGTTCGATCGATCGTCGAACTAATTAGGGGAAACCCATCGGCGCCGCTGGGGCCACTTGTCGGCACAAGAGGATCGCAGCGACGCATTGAGAGCGCCGAGCAGTGTCAGGCTCGGATGACCTCGACGATGTGGCAAGAGTCCCGAGATCTTTTGCGCAGCCGGTGGCAGTGCTCCGCCGCTTACGCAACCGTCAACCGACCACTTCTCGCAAGTGTCGGAAACGGCACTCTGGGCTGGTCTCCCAAAGGTCGGCGGGCTGGGCGGCCTCAGGGGCGCGGCACTGCCTTATTCGTCAGGTAGCCGGCATGGCTGATGCCCAGCAGCGCGATGGTGCTGTCGTCCAGCGTGGGGAAGTCGGTGATGCCGTCGGATTGGGAGTACTTGAAGGTGTGCGCCACAGCGCAAAGGCGTAGGCCGCGATGATGGCAATCGTGAAGAACAGCATCTGCATCTTGGCCAGGTCCATGTCGGCGCCGTTGCTGGTCTCGGCCAGCCGCCATGTCGCCCCAGCGGCCATCTTCGGATCGCTATTGCCCAGCAACTGCCCATCGTGCGTGTCGCCTGATCGGCGCACCGAACAGCGCGGGCTCGGTCTCACCATGGATGTGGGCGGAAGGACGCACGCTGGGCAGCATGCCGCGCGGCACCTCCAACAGCTCAAGCAGCTGCTCGTCCCAGGCGTTGCGGCGCACGTTGAAAAGCATCGTGCGGGAGGCATCGCTCACTCCGCCGCATGCACGCGGCCGCCGGTGAGCTTCCACACCAGCCGGCTGTCCACGGTGCCCAAGGCCAGCTCGCCGCGTGCGGCCGCAGCGCGGGCGCCATCGACGTGGTCGAGGATCCATTTCAGCTTGCTGCCGGAAAAGTAGGCATCGATGACCAGGCCCGTGCGTTCCTGCACCGCAGCCGCGTGGCCGCGCTCGCGCAGTGCCAGGCAGGTGGGCTCGGCGCGCCGGTCCTGCCAGACGATCGCGTTGTGGATGGGCTCGCCGGTCCTGCGATGTCACACCACGGTGGTCTCGCGCTGGTTGGTGATGCCGAGCGCTGCAATGTCCTTGGCGGGATGCCGGCCTTGGCCAAGGCCTCGCGCGCGGTGGCAAGCTGGCTCTCCCAGATGTCGTCGGGATCGTGCTCGACCTAGCCGGCTGCGGGAACATCTGGCGGATCTCGCGCTGCGCCATCGCCACGACGCGGCCGTCGGCATCGAACACGATGCTGCGCAAGCTGGAGGTGCCCTGGTCGAGCGCAAGCAGATACGTCATGGAATTCCTTCAATGGGCCATGTCGAGCCGCATGCCGCCAGCGGCGATCAGTGCCGGCAGCCCGTCAGGGTGACGCGACTTCGCACTGAACGCCCGCTTCGGCCAGCAGCGCGGGAAACGGCGCTGGCGGCACCTGGTCGGTGAACAGCATGTCGACCTCGTCGAGCCTGGCCAGCTTGACCATGGCCGGCCGGTTGAACTTGGAATGATCGGCCGCCAGCCACACCTGCCGCGAGTGCTCGATGATCGCCCGCGCCACCTTGACCTCGCGGTAGTCGAAGTCGCGCAAGGTGCCGTCGTCCTCGATGCCGGAAATGCCGATCAGCCCGA
The DNA here is from genome assembly GCF_001425705.1 of Pelomonas sp. Root1217. Taxonomy (GTDB): domain Bacteria; phylum Pseudomonadota; class Gammaproteobacteria; order Burkholderiales; family Burkholderiaceae_C; genus Pelomonas. The sequence continues at coordinate 9,895 of NZ_LMDC01000023.1, forward strand.
TGTCGACCTTGAACTGGCTGATGAAGTCCACCGTGGCTTCGCCGACGATGCCGCGGTCGCGGGACCGCACCACGCCACCCGCCACGATGACCTCGCAGGCGGGGTTGTCGCTCAGGATGGCGGCGACATTGAGGTTGTTGGTGATGACCCGCAGGCCCTTGTGGTTCATCAGCTCGCGCGCAACCGCCTCGGCCGTCGTGCCGATGTTGATGATCAGCGAGCAGTCCTGCGGCACGACCGCCGCGATGGCCCGCGCGATGCGCTGCTTGCTGTGCTCGTTGAGCTGCTGGCGCTGCCGGTACGCGATGTTCTCGGTCGTCGAGGTGGGCATGCGCACGCCGCCGTGAAAGCGCGCGAGCAGGCCTGAAGCGGCGAGCTGCTTCACGTCGCGCCGCACCGTCTGCAGCGTCACGCCGAACTGTTCGGCCAAGGCCTCCACGGAAACCGCACCGCGGTTGCGCACCTCCTGGATGAGCAGGGCTTGTCGAGGGTTGGGGATCATGCGCGCAAGGCCGGGGTCAAGTTTGGGGGCCAAGCGTAAAGGCGCGTCGAGATGTTCCATAGGGGTGGAGTTGCTCTTGCGCGGAGTTCGTTTGTGGCATAAAAAGAAAAACTTCGAACGCAGACGAACAAAAACGAACCCGCCAGGCGCGCGTTGAGCGGCCGCCACCCACAAAGATCGGAGACAGCTTGAACGACTCCCCGGCGGGCGCGACACAACCGGCCGCATCTCCCGCCCACACGGCTGCACGGCAAGCATGCGACGTGCTCATCGTGGGCGGCGGCATCAACGGCGCCGGCATCGCGCGCGACCTGGCCGGGCGCGGCCTGTCGGTGGTGCTTTGCGAGAAGGACGACCTGGCCGCCCACACGTCGTCGGCATCCACCAAGATGGTCCACGGTGGCATCCGCTACCTGGAGTACTACGACTTCGGGCTGGTGCGCAAGGCGCTGGCCGAGCGCGAGGTGCTGCTGCGCAGCGCCCCGCACATCATGTGGCCGCTGCGGCTGGTGGTGCCGCACGACCCGAGCATGCGGCCGGTGTGGATGATGCGCATCGGCCTGTTCCTCTACGACCACCTCGCACGACGCGAGTTCCTGCCCGGCTCACGCACCATCAGCCTGCGCGGGCACGCATTGGGCGCCCCGTTGAACCCGCGCTATTCCCGCGCCTTCCTTTACTCCGACGGTTGGACCGACGACGCCCGGCTCGTGGTGCTCAACGCACTGGACGCCGCCGAACGGGGCGCCCAGGTGCTGACCGGTTGGCGCTGCATCGACGCCCGGCGCGACAGCACCCATTGGCAGGCCACCCTCCAGGACGCCACGGGCACCGTCCGCCTCGTGCGCGCCCGCGCCCTCGTCAACGCCGCAGGGCCTTGGGCGGCGCAGTTCCTGAAGGAGCACGCGCATGCGCAGGCTTCGAAGATCAAGCCGCTGCGGCTGGTCAAGGGCAGCCACATCGTCGTGCCCAAGCTGTTCGACCACGACCACGCCTACGCGCTGCAGGGGGCCGACAAGCGTGTCATCTTCATCATTCCCTACGAGGGCGACTACACGCTCATCGGCACCACCGACGTCGAGCACAAGGGCCCGGCCGGCGAGGCGAAGATCGACGACGACGAGATCCGCTACCTCTGCGAACAGGCGAGCCGCTACATGGTCAAACCGGTGGTGCCGGCGGACGTGGTGTGGAGCTACTCCGGCGTGCGCCCGCTGATCGAGGACGACGCCGAAGATCCATCGGCCGTGACCCGTGACTACCTGCTCGAGCTGGACACCGACGGCCCACCCTTGCTGACCGTGTGGGGCGGCAAGATCACGACCTTCCGCAAGCTGGCCGAAGACGCGGCGGACGGGCTTTGCAAGGGCCTGGGCTTGAAGACGGCCGCGTGGACCGCGGGCACTTGGCTGCCCGGTGGCGACCTGAGCGCCTGGATCGGCCCGGCCACGCGGCCCGACGTCGACTTCGCGCGTTTCGAACAGAAGCTAGGGGAGCGGCACCCGGCGCTGCCGGTCAAACTGCGCCATCGGCTGGCTCGTTGCTATGGCGCTCGCATCGACCGGGTTCTGGGGCCTGAAGGCCTGGGTGAAGAGATCGCACCGGGCCTGCACGAAGGCGAACTCGTCTACCTGCACGACCATGAATGGGCACGCACGCCCGACGACGTGCTGTGGCGCCGCACCAAGCTCGGGCTGCACATGAGCGAAGCACAACGCCGGGACGTCGCCCGCTGGTGGGCGACGCGCTGGCCGGGTGAAACGACAACGACAAGCATTGGAGACAGCGTGAGGACGACGACATGGAGTTGACGCTGGAGCGGGTCGGCAAGGTGGTGGGCCCCGAGACCCATCTCTACCCGCTGGACCTGAAGCTCGCGCCGGGCGCCGTCACGGTGCTGCTCGGCGCCACGCAAGCGGGCAAGACGACCCTGATGCGCTTGATGGCCGGGCTGGACAAGCCCACGCACGGCCAGGTCCATGTGGACCGCAAGGACGTGACCGGCATGCCGGTGCGCGAGCGCAACGTCGCCATGGTCTACCAGCAGTTCATCAACTACCCGTCGATGAGCGTGTACGACAACATCGCCTCGCCGCTCAAGCTGCGCCGCGAGAAGAACATCGCCGGCCGCGTGCAGGCGCTGGCCGCCAGGTTGCACATCGAGCCTTTCCTCTCGCGCCTGCCGGCGGAGCTGTCGGGCGGGCAGCAACAGCGTGTGGCGCTGGCCCGCGCCCTGGCCAAGGCCGCGCCCTTGATGCTGCTCGACGAGCCCCTGGTGAACCTGGACTACAAGCTGCGCGAGGAACTGCGCGACGAGCTAACGCAGCTCTTCGCCGCAGGCGACTCCACCGTGGTCTACGCCACCACCGAACCCACCGAAGCCCTGCTGCTCGGTGGCTACACCGCCGTGATGGACGCCGGCGAAGTGCTCCAGTACGGCCCCACGGCCGAGGTGTTCCACCGGCCGCGGTCGATCCGCGTCGCGCGCGCCTTCAGCGACCCGCCGATGAATCTCATCGCCGGCAACGCCACCCCGTCGGGGGTGAGCCTGCCGGCGGGTGTGCAGGTCACGACTCCCCTGCCCGCCACCCGCAGCGCCGCGCTGACCCTCGGCGTGCGCGCAAGCGCGCTGCACCTGCAAAGCCGCCCGGGCGACGTGGCCCTCCCCGGCACGGTGGAGCTGGCGGAAATCTCGGGCTCCGACACCTTCGTGCACGTGGAGACCCCGGTGGGGGAACTGGTTGCCCAACTGACCGGTGTGCACTTCTTCGATCTGGGCGCCAGCCTCACGCTGTACCTGAGCCCTGGCCAGGTGTACGTGTTCGACGCCAACGGCGAGCTGCTGGTGGCGCCGAGCAAGGAGCTGACCTGATGGCCCGCATCGAACTCGACCTGGCCCACGCCTACCGCCCCAACCCCCAGGCGGATGAAGACTACGCGCTGCTGCCGCTGAAGATGGTCTTCCGCGATGGCGGGGCGTATGCGCTGCTCGGCCCCTCGGGCTGCGGCAAGACCACGCTGCTCAACATCATCTCCGGCCTCGTCACGCCGTCGCAGGGCACGGTGCAGTTCGACGGCGTCAACGTGACGCGGCAGACACCCCAGCAGCGCAACATCGCGCAGGTGTTCCAGTTCCCCGTCATCTACGACACGATGACGGTGGCCGAGAACCTGGCCTTCCCGTTGAAGAACCGCGGCGTGCCGCGCGACCGGATCAGGCAGCGCGTCGGCGTCATCGCCGAGATGCTGGAGCTGAGCGGCCAGCTCGACACCCGCGCCGCCGGCCTGGCGGCCGACGCCAAGCAGAAGATCTCGCTCGGCCGCGGCCTGGTGCGCGAGGACGTGAGCGCCGTGCTCTTCGACGAGCCGCTCACCGTCATCGACCCGCACCTCAAGTGGCAGCTGCGCCGCAAGCTCAAGCAGATCCACCACGAACTGAAGCTGACGCTGATCTACGTGACCCACGACCAGGTCGAAGCCCTGACCTTTGCAGAAGAAGTGGTGGTGATGACGCGCGGCCGCGCGGTGCAGATCGGCACGGCCGGCGACCTCTTCGAGCGCCCGCAACATACCTTCGTCGGGCATTTCATCGGCTCGCCGGGGATGAACTTCCTGCCCGCTGATGTCCTGCCCGGCGCCCCCGTCGGCGCGACGACGCTGGGCGTGCGGCCCGAGTACGTGACGCTGGCGGCACCTGATGCGGCCGGCGCCTTGCAGGCCGTCGTCACGCAGCGGCAGGACGTGGGCACCTACTGGCTCGTCACCGCCAAGGCAGGCGACAGCGTGATCCGCGCGCGCCTCAGCCCCGATGCCACGCCGGCCGGCGTCGGCGAGACCGCGTGGTTCAGCGTGAAGGGCGACCACACCTGCTACTACAGGAACGAGGAGCTGATGGCATGAAGCCGGTCAATCAGAAGGCATGGCTGCTGATCCTGCCGGTCATCCTGTGCGTGGCGTTCTCCGCCATCCTGCCGCTGATGACGGTCGTGAACTACTCCGTGCAGGACATCATCTCCCCCGAGCGCCGCGTGTTCGTTGGCACCGAGTGGTTCAAGGCCGTGATGCGCGACGAGGACCTGCAAGGCGCACTGCTGCGCCAGGTGGGGTTCTCGCTGTCGGTGCTGCTGGTCGAGATTCCGCTGGGCATCTGCCTCGCGCTGTCGATGCCGGCCCAGGGGTGGAAGTCTTCCGCGGTGCTGGTGCTCGTGGCCATTTCGCTGCTGATCCCGTGGAACGTGGTCGGCACCATCTGGCAGATCTATGGCCGCACCGACATCGGCCTGATGGGCGCGGCGCTCGCCTGGCTGGGCGTGGACTACAGCTACACCGGCCATGCGACCGACGCCTGGCTGACGGTGCTGGTGATGGACGTGTGGCACTGGACGCCGCTGGTCGCCCTGCTTTGCTTCGCCGGCCTGCGCGCCATTCCCGATGCGTACTACCAGGCTGCGCGCATCGACGGCGCCAGCAAGCTGTCCGTCTTCCGCTTCATCCAGCTTCCCAAGCTGCGCGGCGTGCTGATGATTGCCGTGCTGCTGCGCTTCATGGACAGCTTCATGATCTACACCGAGCCCTTCGTGCTGACCGGCGGTGGCCCGGGCAACGCGACGACCTTCCTGTCGCAATACCTGACGCAGAAGGCCGTGGGCCAGTTCGACCTCGGCCCCGCCGCGGCCTTCTCGTTGATCTACTTCCTCATCATCCTGCTGCTGTGCTTCATCCTCTACAACTGGATGCAGCGCGTGGGCACGCAGTCGAAGGAGATGGCCCATGGATGAGCGCCGCTTCAAGAAGCGCACGATCTTCCTGATCGCCTACCTGCTGTTTGCCATCCTTCCGGTGTACTGGATGGTCAACATGTCGTTCAAGACGAACACGGAGATCCTGTCCAGCTTCAGCCTGTGGCCGCAGCACTTCACCTGGGAACACTACAAGACCATCTTCACCGACGAGAGCTGGTACTCCGGCTACATCAACTCGCTGATCTACGTGGCCATCAACACGGTGATCTCGCTGCTGGTGGCCCTGCCGGCGGCCTATGCGTTCAGCCGCTACAGCTTCCTCGGCGACAAGCACGTCTTCTTCTGGCTGTTGACCAACCGGATGACGCCCCCGGCCGTCTTCCTGCTGCCCTTCTTCCAGCTCTACACCACGCTGGGGATGATGGACACGCACATCGCCGTGGCGCTCGCGCACCTGCTGTTCAACGTGCCGCTGGCGGTCTGGATCCTGGAAGGCTTCATGAGCGGCATCCCGCGCGAGATCGACGAGACGGCCTACATCGACGGCTACTCCTTCCCGCGCTTCTTCCTGACCATCTTCGTGCCGCTCATCAAGGCCGGCGTGGGCGTGGCGGCGTTCTTCTGCTTCATGTTCAGCTGGGTGGAACTGCTGATGGCGCGCACGCTCACGAGCGTGAACGCCAAGCCCATCGTGGCGACGATGACGCGCACGGTCAGTGCCTCCGGCATGGATTGGGGCGTGCTCGCTGCCGCCGGCGTGCTGACCATCGTGCCCGGCGCGATCGTCATCTGGTTCGTGCGGCACTACATCGCCAAGGGTTTCGCGATGGGCCGCGTCTAGCGCCCCGCGATCGGCCGAAAGGAGACAAGCATGTTCGAGTGGATGGCCTGGACGCTACCGGTGGCGGTGTTCTTCTGCAGCATCGTGCTGATGCTGATCGGCATGACGATCTGGGAGCTGAAGTCGCCCACCACCAGCCGCCGCGGCTGGCTGCCGCTGGAGACGACCCGCGGCGACCGCCTGTTCATCGGCCTGCTGGCGGCGGCCTGGGTCAACCTGGCCTTCGTGGGCTTGAGCGAGAAGATGGTCACGTGGTTCGGCCTCGCGGACGAGCCGTCCATCTGGATCAGCTTCGTGATCTCGATGGCGGTGCTCGCGTTGATCATGCGCAAGGGCTGAGAGGATTTTTTCGAAAAGGCGGCCGGCCATCTCTTCCCGACCGGCGTGCCAGTGCAAGCAATGGGAAGCCATCTCAGGAGACAGACATGAAATTGCGCTTGAATGCCGTGGCCTTTGCCGCTGCTGCTCTGGCTGTGGGTCAGGGCGCATGGGCCGGCGAAGCCGAAGCCAAGAAGTGGATCGACAGCGAGTTCCAACCCTCCACGCTGAGCAAGCAGCAGCAGGCGGATGAGATGAAGTGGTTCATCGACGCTGCCAAGAAGCTGCAGGCCAAAGGCGTGAAGGAGATCTCGGTGGTGTCCGAAACCATCACCACGCACGAGTACGAATCCAAGACGCTCGCGAAGGCCTTCGAAGAGATCACCGGCATCAAGGTCAAGCACGACCTGATCCAGGAGGGCGACGTCGTCGAGAAGCTGCAGACCTCCATGCAGTCCGGCAAGTCGATCTACGACGGCTGGATCTCCGACTCCGACCTGATCGGCACCCACTACCGGTACGGCAAGATCATGAGCCTGACCGACTACATGGCCGGCAAGGGCAAGGAGTGGACGAACCCGGGGCTGGACCTGGCCGACTTCATCGGCACCAGCTTCACCACCGGCCCCGACAAGAAGCTCTACCAGCTGCCCGACCAGCAGTTCGCCAACCTGTACTGGTTCCGCGCCGACCTGTTCGCCCGGCCCGACCTGAAGCAGAAGTTCAAGGCCAAGTACGGCTACGAGCTGGGCGTGCCGCTCAACTGGAGCGCCTACGAAGACATCGCCGACTTCTTCTCCAACGACGTGAAGACCATCGACGGCAAGCCCATCTACGGCCACATGGACTACGGCAAGAAGGACCCTTCGCTCGGCTGGCGCTTCACCGACGCCTGGCTGTCGATGGCCGGCACGGCCGACATCGGCATCCCCAACGGCAAGCCGGTCGACGAGTGGGGCATCCGCGCCTCACCCGACGGCTGCACGCCGCTCGGCGCCAGCGTGTCGCGCGGCGGTGCCACCAATTCGCCCGCGGCCGTCTACGCACTCACCAAGTACGTCGACTGGATGAAGAAGTACGCCCCGAAAGAAGCCACCGGCATGACCTTCGGCGAGGCCGGCCCCGTGCCGGCCCAGGGCCAGATCGCCCAGCAGATCTTCTGGTACACCGCCTTCACCGCCGACATGACCAAGCCCGGCCTGCCGGTGGTCAACGCCGACGGCACGCCGAAGTGGCGCATGGCACCCGGCCCGAACGGCCCGTACTGGAAGCAGGGCATGCAGAACGGCTACCAGGACGTGGGCTCATGGACCTTCTTCGAGGCGCACGACGCCAACAAGACCGCCGCCGCCTGGCTGTACGCGCAGTTCGTGACCGCCAAGACCGTGTCGCTGAAGAAGACCATCGTAGGCCTGACGCCCATTCGCGAGTCCGACATCCGCAGCAGCGCGATGAGCGACCTGGCCCCCAAGCTCGGCGGCCTGGTGGAGTTCTATCGCAGCCCGGCCCGCGTCGCCTGGACGCCGACCGGCACCAACGTGCCCGACTACCCCAAGCTCGCACAGCTCTGGTGGAAGAACGTGGCCGTCGCCGTGACGGGTGAGAAGACCCCGCAGGCCGCGATGGACAACCTGGCCGAGGAGATGGACCAGGTCATGAGCCGCCTGGAGCGCGCCGGCATGGCCCGCTGCGCGCCCAAGCTCAACAAGAAGGAAGACCCGGGCAAGTGGCTGTCCGACAAGAGCGCACCGTGGAAGAAGCTCGCCAATGAGAAACCCAAGGGCGAAACGATTGCCTACGACACGCTGCTGAATGCGTGGAAGTCGGGGAAGGTTCGCTGAGCCACGCCCTCGCCACCCATCCGTCGCGCCCCGCGGCGGCACAGCAGACCCGGCCAAGTGCCGGGTCTTTTGTGAGCGTCCAGCCCGACCATCTTGAACTGGATGGCCGTCCTCGATGGGAAGCAGGCGCGGGAGGAAAACGAGAACCCTGTCACTTTTCGGTTCCGCGCTCGGAGCTTTGGACCGTGGCACACATGCAAGCCACTGGCGAAAGCCTAACCGGCACGCAGGGACGCGCGCTACCCTAGCAGTTGCTATATGGTGGGCGCCCCCAGTGCATCCTGGACGGAAGTTCGATGAGCACCCGTGAACGACGTGGAGAGCCTCAGCCCGCACACCTACCGTTGTCGTCGCCAGAAGACGTAGGCGCGATTGCCGTCGACACGAACGTGTACAAGGAATACGGCTTCAGAGTGCGCAGCCAACCGCTTGCCGCGCTCGGCCAGGTCGAAGACATCGGAGTGAAATGGCTGGTGCCGGAGTTCTGGGAGCGAGAGCTTCAACGCCATATCGCCGAGAACTCAGACAAGGTGTCCACGCTGCGGCGCGACCTCGAAAAGTCGCGCGAATGGGCGGACAAATCACAACTGGCGCTTTCCGAGAAGCTCGTTGCCGCGCTGACAACTGAGTCAGGCCAATCCATCGGGAACCGGCTACTTGATGAGCACTACGGGTCGGGGGGGCCAGTACGTCTGCAGACAGCGTGGTCATCGGGACCGGACGTGCTTCGCGCCTACTTCGACAGCCTACATCCGTTCGAGGCGTCAGGCTCAAAGAAGAGCGAGTTCCCGGACGCCTTCGCACTGGCCACGCTTGAGGCGTGGGCCAGGAAGAACGCCACAAAGGTCCTGGTTGTAACTAAAGACGCTGGTTGCCTACGTGCCTGCGCGGCAACCGATGTCCTGGTGGGCTCGAACAGCCTCACCGAGGCCCTGGGCGCCCTGCGCAAAGCTGATGAACGTCGCAAAGCCGTGATCGACGAGCTCGAAGTTCTGCTTACCCAGGAGCTCCGAAGCGACGTATCCGACCTGAGGAAGGCCATTGACTCCTACCTTGAAAAGATCGTCCCCGACCTAGAGCTCGAGGTCACATTTCAGGAGGAGTCGGGGGCCGACTGCGACCACGAGGTGACGTATGTCTGGGTCGACCGCATCGAGCCAATGGGCACTGCCGACGGCAGACTGCTTCTTCGGATATTCACCGCGACCGTTGGCGGCCTGACCTTCGTTTGCGACTTCCGAGTTCACGTCGACGCCACGGCGCAATTCGCCAAGCTCTACAGGGGCAGCAGAAGCAGCAGTAGCTTGCATGATGCTCCGGAGGAGAACGGGGACGGCACCGTGGACCTTGAGGTCATCGTCACGCTTCAGCCGGCCGGCGCCCTGTCCGCGCGTACCCTGCCGCACGCCAGTATCCGAAACGTCGAGGTTCGAGTGCTTGAAACCGACATCGACTTCGGGACCATCAGGGGATGGGAGCCGGGGTACGAGGAATGAAGCCAAGTTGGACCCGGTGGCCTGTCGGCAACCCCGCCATGAAGCGTGCTAGCCTGCCGTACCACGTTGCGGTCCACCGCGGGACATCGAGGTTGAACGGATGAAGTCACTTGACTGGAGCTACGAGCTGCACGTCATCGGCACGAGGCCGAAGACGTTGTCGTTGGTCGACTTCAGCGAACTGGCCAAGCGCTTTGCCGAACTACTAGGCAGCCCGTCCAGCGTGCACTTCGGCGCACTACGACAGGGCAGTGCACGTCTTCTGGCGAAGGTTGACGATGATGCCAAGCTGGACGTTCAAGTGCAGCTCATTGAAGCCCGCACCAATGCCCAGGCCATGCCTAAGGTTGCTCGCCTTAACGATTACCTGAGGTCAAAGGGCTGGCACGGCGAAGTCCGCAACCATGATGGGGCCGTGGTCATCGCCTTCCCCGGAGCTCTGAATGCAGTCCAGCCTCAGGAGGAGCGTACTGTTCAGCAGATGGACACCATCGTCGGCCGAGTCATCAAGATCGGCGGCCGTGATGAGACTGTGCCCATGACGCTTGAGACCCCCGAAGGTCTATTCGTCGATGTAAACATACGCGGGCGTGAGCTGGCGAAACGCCTAGCCCCCTACCTTTTCGGCACCGAGATACGCGTCACAGGCTTGGCCACGTGGAAGCGCGACGGAGAAGGCCAGTGGGCTTGCGCGAGCGTCTTGGTCGACGACTTCACTGAGCTAGACGGAACTTCTGTCATCGACTTGTTCGGCCAGTTGAAAGACTTGCCAGACAACGGTTGGAACAGCATGGATGACCCAATTGGCGAGTGGAAGAAGTCGCGAGGTGACGACTAATGCGCGTGCTGCTGGATACCAATGGGCTGATCTACCTGCTCGACCGACGCGCGCCGCAGCACATCCAAGACCGTCTCAAAGGCCTTCTTCAGGAAGTGGAGAGAGCGCGCGGACAGGTGGTCATCCCCACGCTGGTCGTAAGCGAGTACCTCGTCAACGCAGGCCAAGCAGGCAAAGCCCTTTTGGCCTCGTTTCTCAGCAATAGGTATGTGCTGGTCGCGCCGTTCGACCACCTCGCGGCAGAAGAGTGTGCCGTCATGCAGTCGGCAGCGAACACCACCGGAAACAAGCGCCACCCGCTCGGGCGGGACGTCGCGTGGCAGAAGGTCAAGGTCGACCGGCAAATCGTAGCCATCGCCAAGACTCGCAGCGCCTCCATAGTTGCCGACGATAGCGACGTGTTGGCAATCGCGAATGCCTGGGGCGTCAGAGCGTCTACCGTGGCGTCACTTCCGCTTCCCGATTGGGCGAAGCAGCTGCATCTGGTCGGTCTACCCACTCCGCCCGCCGACAAGCAGAAGCCTGGAAGCGCTGCGGGGTCCGTCGCTGGCGCTTGACAGCACTCGCTCGCGGCAGGCACTTAGATACGGGCTCAGCGGGCGTACTACTCAACGGGGGCGGCTTAGCGTCCACCCGCCAAAGAAATGCCCTCGGCCGGAAACCGGATCGAGGGATTGAACCTCTTTGCTGTCATCGCGCTGAAGCCCGCTCAGGGAGGAAAAGCAGGAACCTTGTTCGGAGGAGCAAAGGGCCGTCAACTCAGCAGACTGCTCGGCGTACCGACCGAAGGGAAACGGCGCTCGCTGCGCCCCTTTCGGTGTCTCGGACACTATTGGCACGTCCCAGACAACAAATGACATGTCTCAGACTCTAATGACGCAGAACGACAGCGTCGGTGTACAAGGGGAGCACCTACTCGACAGTCACACTTTTTGCGAGGTTTCTCGGCTTGTCCACATCCGTCCCCCTCGCACAAGCCGTGTGATAAGCCAGCAACTGCAGCGGCACGACGTGCAGGATGGGGCTGAGTTCGCCGTAGTGCTCGGGCATGCGGATGACGTGCAGGCCGGCCTCGCTTTCGATGGCGGTGTCGCCGTCGGCGAAGACATAAAGCTGGCCGCCGCGGGCGCGGACTTCCTGCATATTGCTCTTGAGCTTCTCCAGCAACGCGTCGTTGGGCGCGACGGTCACCACCGGCATCTCGGCCGTCACCAGCGCCAGGGGGCCATGCTTGAGTTCGCCGGCGGGATAGGCCTCGGCGTGGATGTAGCTGATTTCCTTGAGCTTGAGCGCACCCTCGAGTGCGATCGGGTAGTGCAGGCCGCGGCCCAGGAAGAGCGCGTTCTCCTTGCGCGCGAATTCCTCGCTCCAGGCGATGACCTGCGGCTCCAGGGCCAGCACGGCCTGCACGGCGACGGGCAGGTGGCGCAGATCCTTCAGGTGCTCGGCCTCATCGGCCTCGCTGAGGTGGCCGCGCGTCTGCGCCAGGGCCAGCGTCAGCAGAAAGAGGCCGACGAGCTGGGTCGTGAAGGCCTTGGTGGAGGCCACGCCGATCTCTGCGCCGGCACGGGTGATGTAGGCCAGCTCGCATTCGCGCACCATGGCGCTGGTGGAGACATTGCAGATGGTCAGCGTGTGCTTCATGCCCAACGAACGGGCGTGCTTCAGTGCGGCGATGGTGTCGGCCGTCTCGCCGCTCTGGCTGATGGTGACGACCAGGGTGCGCGGGTTGGGCACGCTGCTGCGGTAGCGGTATTCGCTGGCGATCTCGACGCTGGTCGGGATCTTGGCGATGCTCTCCAGCCAGTACTTGGCCGTGGAACCGGAGTAATAGCTGGTGCCACAGGCCAGGATGAGGACGCTGTCGACTTCCTTGAAGATGCCATAGGCGCCGTCGCCGAAGAGCTCGGGGCTGATGCCGGTCACTGCGTCCAGCGTGTTGGCGATGGCCACGGGCTGCTCGAAGATCTCCTTCTGCATGTAGTGGCGATACGGCCCCAACTCAGCGGCGCCGCTGTGGGCGTGCACGGTCTTGACCTCCCGCTCCACCGACTGATAGCGGCCCGTCGTCTTGTCCAGGCGGCTGAGCCAGTAGCGGCCCAGCTGCAGGTCGACGACATCGCCCTCTTCCAGATAGACGATCTGGTCGGTCACGCCGGCCAGGGCCATCGCGTCGGAAGCAACGAAGTTTTCGCTTTCGCCCACGCCGAGCACCAGCGGCGAGCCCTCGCGGGCGGCGACGACGCGGTGCGGCTCGTCGCGGCAGAACACGGCCACGGCATAGGCGCCCTTCAGCCGCGGCAGGGCCTGCTGCACGGCATCGAGCAGGTCGCCGCTGTAGAGGTGGTCGATCAGGTGGGCGATAACCTCGGTGTCGGTCTGGCTCGTGAATTGATAGCCACGCGACTTCAGCTCGGCGCGCAACTCGTCGTGGTTCTCGATGATGCCGTTGTGGACCAGCGCGATGCGGCCGGTGCTCTCGACGCCCGCGTTGGGGCCGGGCGAAAAATGCGGATGGGCGTTGTGCACGGCCGGTGCGCCATGCGTGGCCCAGCGCGTGTGGGCAATGCCGGTGCCGGCGGAGATGCCGTCCTGGTCGGCCACGGCTTGCAGTTCTGCCACGCGGGACGTGCTGCGGGCGCGCTTCAAGCCGCCGTCCTGGTGCACGGCCACGCCGCAGGAGTCATAGCCGCGGTACTCGAGGCGCTTGAGGCCTTCAACGAGGATGGGAACGATGTTGCGCTGACTGACCGCGCCGACGATGCCGCACATGGAGATCTCCGTTTGAGGAATGCGTGCATCGTAGGCAGGCCGCCGCGGCGAATGGGTGCAAAATTCCCGCATAAATGAAGGAAAATTTCTCAATCTCCCCATTGAGAAATATTCGTTCAAATATCAAACAAAGATGATTGATTTAGACGCCATCGACCTGCGCCTGCTGGAGGCTCTGCAGACGGATTCCTCGCTGAGCAACCAGGACTTGGCCGCGCGCGTCGCGGTGTCGCCTGCCACCTGCCTGCGGCGTGTCAAGCGCCTGATCGAGGCCGGCATCGTCGAACGCCAGGTGGCCCTGCTGTCGCGCGACAAGCTCGGAGCCGGGCTGTCGGCCATCCTGGAGATCACGCTGGACCGCCAGGGCGCCGAGCACCTGGATGCCTTCGAGGCGCGGGCGGTGCAGGAGGCGGCCGTGCAACAGTGCTGGCGGGTGTCGCCCGGGCCGGACTTCGTGCTCGTTGTGCAGCTGGCCGACATGCCGGCCTACCAGGCGTTCACGCAACGGCTGCTGACCCAGGACGCCAACGTGCGCAACATCAAGGCCTTCTTCAGCGTGAAGCGGGCCAAGTTCGAGACCCGCATCCAGCTGCCATCCCCCTAACTTCATATGACCCCCCGCGAGCCCGGGGGCAAGGGGCGCTCCCGCGGCCGACAGAATCTCAGCTTTCCGCCTATACCGGAGCCCGCATGCTGTCCCGCAAGTCTTTCCGCCCCGCCGCGTTCGCGCTGGCCCTGGGCCTCGCCGGCCTGGCCCCCACGGCCCAGGCCCTCAATATCGTGCTGACCGATGTGGGCGCGACACCGATGTCCGCTGCGCAACTGGGCGCCTTCCAGGCGGCCGCCAACTATTGGTCGGGCAAGCTCACCGACAACGCGACCGTCTACGTCAACATCGCCTTCAGCGACCTGGGGCCCAACATCCTGGGCTCGACCGGCTCCAATTGGGACACCATCAACTACAGCACGCTGCGCAGTCGCCTTGCGACCGACGCCAAGTCAGCCACCGACGCCCTCGCCGTCGCCAGCATGCCCACCGGCTCGGCCGTCAGCTTCTGGGCCACACAGGGCGACCTGACGACCCGCTTCGACAACGACGGCTCGACGAACAACAAGCTGCTCGGCATCAACACGGCCAATCTCAAGGCGCTGGGTGTGGATCCTGGGACCAACGCCGGCAATCCCGACGCGCGCATTGAGTTCGCCAATGCTTTCGCCAGCGACTTCGCCTTCACTCGCGTCAATGGCGGCGTGCCGGCCAACAAGATCGACTTCATCACGGTCGCTGAGCACGAGATCGGTCATGCCCTCGGCTTCGTGTCCGGCGTGGACGACATCGACTTCTGCGTCAGTAACGCTGCGCAATGCGGCCTGTCAGGCGCTGCAAATCAGTTCGAGAGCGACTGGTGGTACTACCCATTGGACATGTTCCGCTACTCGGCCGCCGGCAAGCGCGACCTGACGCTGGGCGGCTCGCCCTATTTCTCGGTGGACGGTGGCCTGACGTCCATCCAGCCCTTCTCGACCGGCGAGGAACACGGCAACGGCTGGCAGGCCAGCCACTTCGGCCCCAATGTGCTGACGCTGATGCGCCCCTTCGTCGGCAACGGCCAGTCCTATGACGCGTCGCCCAGCGACCTGATGGCCTTCGACGCCATCGGCTGGGACCTGGCCACCGCCGTGCCGGAGCCGAGCCAGTACGCCTTGCTGATCGGCGGCCTGGTCGCCGTCGGCTTGGCACGCCGCCGCAAGCGCGACTGAAGCTGCGCACTCGATGCAAAGCGGCCTCGCAAGGCCGCTTTTTCTTTGCCTGAACTCAGCGCTTCAGCACGCCCAGGCCCTTCAGATAGTCCCCTTCCGGGAAGCACACCGTTTGCGGATGGTCGGCCGCCGCCGACAAGCGTTCGACGATGTAGCCGTCCACGCCCGCGTCCAGCCCCGCCCCCGCGACGATCTTGTGAAAGAGGTCGGGCGAGATGCCGCCCGAGCAGGAGAAGGTGTAGAGCAGGCCGCCATCGTTCAGCAACATGAAGGCCAGGCGGTTGATGTCCTTGTAGGCGCGCGCGGCGCGCTCGGCGTGCGCGACCGTGGGTGCGAACTTCGGCGGGTCGAGCACGATGGCGTCGAAGCGCCGGCCTTCGGCCAGGCAGCGCCGCAGCGTGGCGTTCACGTCGGCATCCCAGGCCTGGTGGCGGCTGGCGTCGAAGCCGTTCAGCTCGACATGGGCCTTGGCGCGTTCCAGCGCCGGACCGGAGGAATCCACGCTGATGACTTCGCTCGCACCACCCGCCAGCGCCGCCACCGAGAAGCCGCCGGTGTAACTGAAGCAGTTCAGCACGCTCTTGCAGCCGTATTGCCTCACCGCGTCGGCAAAACGGCGGCGGCTGTCGCGCTGGTCGAGGTAGTAGCCGGTCTTGTGGCCTTCGGCCACATCCAGCGTCAGCCGCCAGTCGTGCTCGCGGAGGGTCAGCGCCGTTTCACCTTCGCCACGGAGCCATCCCGTCTGCACGGGCAGGCCCTCCCACTCGCGGGCCTGGGCGTCGGAGCGCTCGTACAGGCGCGTGAGCCCCGTCGCGGCGAGCAGCGCGTCGGCGATTCCCTGCTTCCAGCGCTCGACACCCGTGCTGCCGAACTGAGCCACCATCGTGTCGCCGTAGCGGTCCACGACCAGGCCAGGCAGGCCATCGGCCTCGCCATGCACCAGGCGCCAGGCGTCCGACGCGATAGCCAGCCTCGCACGCATTGCCACGGCCTGCTCGATGCGCCGCTTGAAGAAGGCCGCGTCGATGCGCTCGGCCTCGTCAAAGCTCCAGGCCCGCAGGCGGATCTGCGACTGCGGGCTGAAGGCCGCCCAGCACAGGAAGGCGCCATCGGCCGACTCGACGCGCACGGTCTCGCCAGCGTCGGCACCTCCCCGCGCGATGGAGCTCTCGAACACCCAGGGGTGGCGCTTGAGCAGTGAGCGCTCCTTGCCGGCGCGCAGAGTGATCTTTTTCATCGCCGGGCCGTCCCAAGATGAAAAGCGCCCCCTCGGGGGGCAGCGGCTACACGACGTGTGGGCGCGTGGGGGCAACTGTTCATCGCTGCAGCGTCCCGAAAGCGTAGCTGAGCCCGATGTGGACCACGGGCGTGGACTGGCTGCTGCCGCGCATGGTGCGGAACTCGCCCAGGCCGGTGCGCAGCCGCAACCGTTCCCCGACCCGCCATTGCGCCCACGCTTCAGCCTGCGTCACGGCGCCGCCGCCCACCTGCACGCCGCCGCCGCCGGCTGCGCCGACCAGCCATTCCGCACCGACACGCAGCCCGCCCCACAGCGGGTCGCTTTGCAAGCCCAGGCCGACAAGCCCGAAGGAATAGGCTCCGGCGCTGCCCGCGGCCGCGCTGCCCGCCAACGCCGATCCATAGACGTAGGGCGTGAACTCGCGCGACATGTTGACGGCCAGATGGCTGACCGCCTCGCGTCGGCCGTCCTTGAAGCGCACACGCGGCAGATGCAGCACGCTGGCGCCGAGTTGCTGCACGCGCACGATGCCGTTGCTCATGTCGTCGCCGA
The DNA here is from genome assembly GCF_001425705.1 of Pelomonas sp. Root1217. Taxonomy (GTDB): domain Bacteria; phylum Pseudomonadota; class Gammaproteobacteria; order Burkholderiales; family Burkholderiaceae_C; genus Pelomonas. Next base: position 26,798 of record NZ_LMDC01000023.1, read on the forward strand.
ACGCGACCGGTGACCGGTCCAGCGGCATCGCCAGCACCGCACGGACGTACGGCGCGCTGTAGGAACCGCTGGACGCATAGGTGAAACCGGCATCCAGACGCACGCTGGGCCCCCAGGGCGTGAGCCAGCGCAGCGTCGGCCCGGCGCGCAACAGCAGTCCGCTGCCGGTGTCCAGCGTGCCGCCACCACCCAGGCCCGCGCCAAGCTGGCCGCCCACGCGCAGCCGCGGCGTGCCAAACAGGGCCCAGTCCTGGCCAATGTTGCCCAGCACTTCCATGTAGCCGTCGGCGCCGCCCTGGGCTGCACCGGCGGCCTCGATGCCCCACCAACTGCCGTCGACGATGTATTGCCTCAGCTCCCCGCCGGCTTTGCCGATCCGGCGCGTCAGCGGCACTCCGCTCCGGTCGCGGCTGGAGGCCCGCGGCTTCTCGAAGCCTCCGGTCACCGCGATCTCATCGAAGCCCAGGCCCGTGCGCTGGCTCGCGCGGCCTGGCCGGCCGGCGTCATCGGGCGAGAAGCTCGGAAAGCCCATCGAACGTCCGACGGTAAAACTCAGGCCGACGCCGCTCTTTACATTGCCGCTCGGAAAGCGGATTTGCGAAATGCCGACGCCGGTGTACCAGGCGCCGGTCTCGGTGCGCAGCGACAGCTCCGGTCGCAGCATCAGGCCGCCGCCAAAGCGCAGTTGCTGCGTGGACAGGCCACCGCCTGCGCCAACGTAAAGGCTTGCCGCCAGATGCGTGCCGCTGGCCAGCCGCCAACGCCGCTGCCCCGTGAAGCCCACCGTGAAGATGCCGCCGTAATTGCCCTTGGCCGCGCCGTAGACGCCGGGGCCGAAGCCCCAGTCGTCGTCCAACGCCATCATGTAGCTGATCGACGCGAAGGCCGTGCGGCCGCCGTCAGGCATCTTCATCTTGGTCCAATTGCCCTCGACTGCGGCCGGGCGCACGGTTTGCACGCGTGCGAAGGGCGACTCGTCGGGGGTGGCCCGCGCCGTTGTCGGCAGCAGGGCCGCCAGCGCGGCCAAAGCCGTGATTTGGAATCTCATTTCTTGGCTCGGGGATGCGCGGCGTCGTAGATGCGCGCCAGGTGCTGATGGTCCAGCTGGGTGTAGACCTGGGTGGTCGTGATGTGGGCATGGCCCAGCAGCTCCTGCACCGCGCGCAGGTCGCCGCTGGACTGCAGCAAGTGGGAGGCAAAGCTGTGGCGCAGCATGTGCGGATGAACGTGGGCCGGGCTGCCGGCCGCGACGGCGCGGGCGCTGAGCGTGGCGCGCAGCGTCGAGCCGGCGATGCGGTGCCCGCGCGAGCCGACGAAGAGTGCCGCCTCGCCAGCCGCCACCACCTGAGGCCGCACGGCCAGCCAAGCGCGCAGCGCCTCGGCCGCGGCCTTGCCCAGCGGCGTGCTGCGGCGCTTGCCGCCCTTGCCCAGCACATGCACTTCATTGGCTTGCAGGTCGACCCAGCCTGCGGCCTGGCCGCTGGCCTGGGCGTCCAGGCCCGTCAACTCGGACGCACGCAGGCCGGCGCCGTAGAGCAGTTCCACCATGGCGCGGTCGCGGGCCTCCAGTACCGGGTCGGCCGCCGCCTCGGGCGCGTAGGCCGCGAGTTGCACCGCGTCGTCCACGCCCAGCGCCTTGGGCAGGGGCTTGGGCGCTTTCGGCGCACGCAGGCCGTCGAAGGGATTGAGCGTGACGCGACCCTGCAGGCCCAGCCAGCGGTAGGCGCTGCGCCAGACCGACAGCAGCAGCGCGATGGACTTTGGCGCCAGGCCCTCACGATGCAACAGGGCCGCGAGACGGCGTGCCTGGGCGATGTTCAGATTACGTGCGTCGATCGCAGCTTCGACCAACATGGCCTGCAGGCGCTCAAGGCCATCGGTGTAGATACGCAGCGTGCGCGGACTCAGGCGCTGCTGCACGCGGGCGTGCTGCAAGAACTCCGTGAAGTCCTGCGCCAACTCCATCATGCAGCGAGCAAGCCCGCCAGCCCGGCACTGGCGATCTCGCCGACGCGGGTCAGGAAGTCGGTGCCCATCTCGGCCGTGTAGCGCGTCGGATCGGGCGAGCCCAGCACCAGCAGGCCGAAGGGCTTGTCCTCGTTGGCGCTGGGCTGGTGCAGCGGGATCAGGGCCAGCGAGGTCGCCGTGCCGCCGCTCTCGCTGAGGCCCAGCCAGCGTGCCGCCTCGAAGCCGGAGTTCACGCCGCAATAGGGCTGGCTCAGGCTGGAGGCGAAGCTGCGCACGTCGGGGCTGACCGAGGCGGCGAACTCCGAGGCCTCATGCTCGGGCGCGACGCCCCACAAGCGCAGGCCGGCCTGGGGGATCATGAACTGGTGGCGCAACTCGGCGAGCAGCACGTGCGGCAGCTCGGGCGTGCCGACGGCGCGCATGACGGCCAACGTCCAGCGGTGCAGGCGGTCGGCGATGGTGACGTTGTCCTGGCCGTTGCGGATCATGTCGATGATGCGCATTTCCAGGCCCTTGATCTTGTCGCGCAGCATCTCGGCCTGGCGCTCCTGCAGCGACACGGCGCGCGCGCCATGCGGGTGCTGCAGCTGCACGCTGGCAAGCAACGCCGCGTGGCGCTCGAAGAAACCGGGGGTGGACGCCAGGTAGTTGGCGATGTCGGTTTCGGTGATGCCTTGCACCGCGTCAGCGGCCGGGTTGGAACTCACAGCGTGATCTCTCCGTCAAAAACTTTCACTGCGGGGCCGGTCATCAACACCGGGTTCTGGCCACCCGCCCATTCGATACGCAGCAGGCCGCCACGGGTCTGCACTTCAACTGCTTGGTCGAGCCAGCCGGCGCGAATACCGGCGACGACGGCTGCACAGGCGCCCGTGCCGCAAGCCAGGGTCTCGCCAGCGTCGCGCTCGAAGACGCGCAGCTTGATGCGGTCGCGGCTCAGGATCTGCATGAAGCCAGCGTTGACGCGCTTTGCAAAGCGCGCATGGTGTTCGATCAGCGGCCCCTGGGTCAGCACCGGCGCCGTCTCGACATCCTCGACGCGTTGCACCGCATGCGGGTTGCCCATGGACACGACGGCCAGCTCCACGCCTTCGACAGGCCACAGCTCGAAGCCATTCACCAGCCGCGGTTGCAAGCCCGCCGCGTCGAACGGCAACGCGTCATGCTCAAACACCGGCGCGCCCATGTCCACCGTCACGCGGCCATCGTCCTGCAGCTTGAGCAGCAGGCGGCGGTTCATGGTGTCGACGCGGATCTCGCGCTTGTCCGTCAGCCCGGCATCGACGACGAAGCGCACGAAGCAGCGCGAGCCATTGCCGCAATGCTCCACCTCGTTGCCGGTGTTGTTGAAGATGCGGTAGCGGAAGTCCGCGCCGGCGTCCTGGCTGGGTTCGATGACGAGGATCTGGTCGCAGCCGACACCAAAGCGCCGGTCGCCGAGCAGGCGCATCTGCTCGGCCGTCAGCGCAAAGGGCTGCTTCGTCGCGTCGATGACGACGAAGTCATTGCCCGCACCGTGCATCTTGGTGAAGCTCAATCTCATCAGAGGATTATCAGGGAGGGGATGCGATGCCCCCATGGGTCGCGGCGAGGTCTTTGCCGGATGCTGGGCAAGGCGCAGACCGCGCACAGGCTCGTGCCGCGCTGCCAGGCCTGGCTCTTGCCGAACAGCGGCAAGCCGACGTAGGCGCGCAGCTTCAGCTCGCCAGCCGGGCCGACTGACAATAGGGAACGGTCGACTGCCGGATCTAGGTTGAACTGGGCTGACCCTGCATGTTGAGGAAGCGCGTGACCGCCAAATCGGCGCAAGCTTGGCACCATGCTGCTACCCGCGCTACCGCTGCTGGAACGCGATGCCGCGCTGGCCGGCCTGCGCGCCGACCTGGCCGCCTTGGCCGACCCGATGCAGGGCCAGGGCCGCTGCGTGCTGCTCGAAGGCGATGCCGGCATGGGCAAGACACGGCTGCTGCGCGCCGCGGAACGCGCCGGCGGGAGCGCCATCGACTGGGCCTGGGGCGCCTGCGAGCCGCTGATCACGCCGCTGCCGCTCGGGCCATTGTTGGACATGCTGCCGCGATTACCGGGCGAGATCGCGGCGCTGCTGCGGCGCGCCGCTCCGGCCGCCGAGTTGTTTGCCGCCCTGCTGGAGGTGGCGCGCCAGACGCGCCGGCCGCGCGTCTGGGTGTTCGAGGACCTGCACTGGGCCGACGGTGCCACGCTGGACCTGCTGCGTTTCCTGGCCCGGCGCATCGCCGGCACCCGGGTGCTGTTGTGCCTGAGCTGGCGGGGCGGTGAGCTGGGCCCGGCCCACCCGCTGCGCGCGGCGCTCGCGGGCCTGGCCGGCCAGGGCGCGCGCAGCCTCGGCCTGGCGCCGCTGAGCCGCGCGGCCGTGGCCACGCTGGCGGCCCGCGCCGGCCGCCCTGCCGCGGGCCTGTTCGAGACCAGCGGCGGCAATCCCTTCTTCGTGACGGAGCTGCTGGCCGCGCCGCTGGCCGAGGGCCTGCCGGTGTCGGTGCGGGATGCGCTGCTGGCGCGCGTGGCGCGGCTGTCGCCACCGGCGCGCGAGCTGCTCAATGTCGCCAGCGTCTCGCCCGCGCCGCTGGAGACCGCCGTGCTGGCCCATGCCTGCGGCCTGGAGCCCGAGGCCCTGGCCGAAGTCGTCACCAGTGATCTGTTGCAGGCCGGTGGCGACTGCCTGCGTTTCGCTCACGAGCTGACCCGGCTGACCGTGCTGGAAGCCCTGGGGCCCCGCGCCGCGGCCCTGCATGCCGCCGTGTTCGATGCCTTGAGCGAGCGCGGCGCGGCGCCGGCGCGGCTCGTGCATCACGCCGAGCACGCCGGCCTGGACCATGCCGTGGCCCGGCTGGCGCCGCGCGCCGCCGAACTGGCGGCCGCCACGGGCGCGCACCGCCAGGCCGCGGCCCTGTTCGGCCTGGCGCTGCGCCGCGCCGCACAGCTGCCTGCCGTGCAGGTCGAGCCGCTGGCGCGCGCTCAAGCGATCGAATGCCTGCTGACCGGGCAGGTCGAGGAGGCCGCGCACGCCGCCGCCCTGGCGCTGAGCCTGACCGGCGCGCGGCCGCTGGCCCGGGCTGAGCACTTGAGCCTGCTGGCGCGCATCGAATGGACGCGCGGCCGCGCCAGCGCCGGCCTGGCCCATGCCGAGGCCGCGATCGCCCTGCTGCACGAGCACGCTCCCGACAGCTCGGCCCTGGCCCACGCGCTGGCCAACCACGCCCAGTTGCATCTTCTGGACGACGACACCGGCGCGGCGCTGGTGGGTGCCGCCCAGGCCCTGGCCTTGTTCGGCCGCCTCGGCGACCCGGCGGGCGCCCTCGGCGCGCGCATCACGCTGGCCTCGGCGCGGCTGGGCGGGCCGGATGAGGGGCTGGGCACGGTCGAACTGCACGCCGCGCTCGAACAGGCGCTGGCCGATGGCCGGGAGGAACTGGCCGCGCGCGCCTGGACCAACCTCGCCTCGGCCGCACTGGTCGCGTCGCGCTACGACAAGCTGGAGAGCCTGTGCGCGGCCGGGCTGGCGTATTGCGAGGCGCGCGACCTGGATCTGTTCGCCGTGCCGCTGCGCGTGCGCCAGGCCTGCGGCGACATCGCCCGCGGCGACTGGGCGGCCGGCGAGGCGCGGCTGCGCCAGCTCCAGGCCCGCCCTGACCTGAACGAGTTGCAGTGCGAACAGGTCGGCCATCTGCTCGCGTTGCAGGCGGCCCGCCGGGCCGAACCGGGCGCGCTGGCCTACTGGCAGGAACTAGCCAGTGGGCGGCGGCAGCTGGCTGTGTGGCCATGGTTCATGTCGGTGGACGTGCATCAGGTGGAAATCGCGACGCTGTCGGGCCCGGTGGGGCGGGCACGACAGCTGGCAGAGGAAGCGCTGGCCAGAGCGGCCGCGCGGCTGGGGCCGTGGCGGCGGGCGCAGGTCCAGGTGTGGCTCACGCGCCTGGATCAGCCGCAGGCCCTCGCCGCCGACGCGCCCGCGGCTTGTGCTCTGGAGGCCAGCGGCCAGCATCGCGCCGCCAGCCAGGCCTGGCGCGAGTTGGGCTGCCCCTACCAGCAGGCCTTGGCGCTGCTGTGGGGCGATGCCGACGCCATTGCCGACGGACTGCAGCGCCTTCAAGGGCTGGGCGCCGGGCTGGCCGCGCAGTACGCGCGCCGGCGCCTGCGGCGTGTCGGCGTGAGCGGCGTGGGGCGCGGCCGCTACGGCCATGCCCGGCAGGACCCGCTGGGCCTGACCGGGCGCGAACGCGAGATCCTGGAGCTGCTCGTGCAGGGTCACAGCAACCGCGCTATCGCGGCCACGCTGCACCGCTCCGAGCGCACCGTGGAGAACCATGTCGCCGCCGTGTTCCTGAAGCTCGGGGTGAAGACACGCCAGGACGCCATCCAGCGCGCGAAATCTGAGTAGTGCGCGCCCAAATCCGGGTAACGCCGCCGAGGTGCTCACGCGCCTCGCCCTCTAGCCTTGCATTCAGGGCCACCGGCCCGCACCGCCTTTGCAAGGGAGACCTGTCATGAAGATCCGCACGCTGCTCACTGCTCTCGCCCTGCTTGCCAGTGGCGCCGCCTGGGGCCAGGCCGGCCTGGCCGCCGCCAGCGGCACCGCCCGGGGCGATTTCCAGATCGGCTGCAGCACCTGCCCGCATTTCCAGCTCGGTCTCACCGGCAACCCGGTGCAAAGCCAGAGCGGCCCGCTGGCCGCCCAGGTGGACTACCTCGGCCAGCCCGTGGGCGACCCCAACACGGCGGGCTACAGCCTGGGCGGCGGCGTGGAGTACCACGCCAGCGCCGCCTTGCAGGGCGCCCTGGCCACACCGCTGCTGGGCGCCTATGCGCGGGCCGACAACGAGCCCGTCGTCATCCTCGCCGACCCGGCACAGCTGGAGATCGGCATCGATCTCTATGCGGCCACGGCGGTGGCCCGCACCCAGCAGACCTACCACTACCTCGGCGCCAGCACGACGACCTACCACTTCGACTTCCATGTCGACGGCACGCTCAGCAGCACCCGGGCCAGCGCCTTCGGGTCGGCCGCCATCTACACCGGCCAGGATCCGTCCTTCGAGGTCGGCCTGATCGACTTCGGCTACAGCAGCCACAGCGGTGTGGGCCTGCTCTACAACCCGCAAGCCTTCGGCGGCGACTTCTCGGTCAGCATCACGGTGGACCCGGGCGCGAGCTTCGTCCTCATCAGCCAGCTCAGCGCCAGCGTGCAGATGACCTACGACACGACCGATGTGCTGGCCGACGCCTCGCACACGCTGCGCCTGACGGCCATCACCGGTGGCGACCCCAGCCTGCTGGTGACTGCCGTGCCCGAGCCGTCGGCGGCGCTGCTGTTGTCGCTCGGCTTGATCGCGCTGCTCCGCCTGCGGCGGGAACGACGCTGAGGGACTAAGGTGCCGCGCCGATGTCCAGCCCACGCGGCTGCTTGTAGCGGTGATAGCCCCACATGTATTGCCCTGGCGCACGCCGGATCACGCTCTCCATGGCGGCATTGATCGTCGTGGCTGCGGCCTCGGCGGGGGCGTCCTTGGCAATCTCGGGCGCCGGCAGCACATGCACGACGAAACCCTGCCCGCCCGGCAGCCGCTCGCCCCAGATCAATAGCAGCGCCGCCCCCGTCTGCTGCACGAGGCGGGCCGCCAGCGTCATCGTGTAGGCGGGCCGGCCGAAGAAAGGGGCCCACACACCAAGGCCGTCGGGCGGCACCTGGTCGGGCAGCAGGCCGATGACCTCCCCCTTGCGCAGCGCGCGGATCATCTGGCGCACACCGGCCAGCGACGCCGGCGCCGTGGCCAGGCCGGGCCGCTCGCGCGAGCCGGCCATCACCTCGCGCAGCGAGGCCTGCCGCGCCGGGCGGTAGAGCACTGTGATGGGCGCCTCGGCGGTCGTGAAGCGCTCGGCGATGGCCTGGGCGCAGATCTCGAAGCAACCCATGTGCGGCGTCAGCATGACCAGGCCGCGCTTCTGCTCAAGAGCCGCCGCGATCAGCTCGCCGCCATCCCATCGCAGCTTGTCGCCCAACGGCCTGCCCTTGGTCGCAACCCAGAGCCAGGGCAGCTCCGCCGCCATGCGCCCGGCGGCGGCAATGGCGGGCCGGGCGTCGGCCCAGGCCACGCCCGCCTGGGCGACATTGGCCTGGAATCGACGCCGGTAGACCCCCGAGGCGAAGTAGACGATCCAGCCCAGCGCCGCCCCCAAAGCGTGCAATAGCGCCAGAGGCAGCCGGGACAGCAAGCGAAAGACCCAACCCATATTTCCTATACTTCGCAGATCGCCGAGTTACTGAACTACTTGCGGGGCGATTCACAAATCCCGCTAAAGCGTTCGCCGCACCTCCAGGAGCGACGGCGACGCCGCCAATCCAGCAACCGGAGTTTAAAAGTGGCCAACGATTTCCTCTTCACGTCCGAATCCGTCTCGGAAGGGCACCCCGACAAGGTGGCCGACCAGATCTCGGACGCCATCCTGGATGCCATCTTCGAGCAGGACCCGCGCAGCCGCGTGGCCGCCGAGACACTGTGCAACACCGGTCTGGTGGTGCTCGCCGGCGAGATCACGACCAACGCCCACGTCGACTACATCCAGGTCGCGCGCGACACCATCAAGCGCATCGGCTACGACAACACCGAGTACGGCATCGACTACAAGGGCTGCGCCGTCCTGGTCGCCTACGACAAGCAGTCCAACGACATCGCCCAGGGCGTCGATCATGCGTCCGACGATCACCTCAACACCGGTGCCGGCGACCAGGGCCTGATGTTCGGCTACGCCTGTGACGAGACGCCCGAGCTGATGCCCGCGCCGATCTACTACGCGCACCGCCTCGTCGAGCGCCAGGCCCAGCTGCGCAAGGACGGCCGCCTGCCCTTCCTGCGCCCGGACGCCAAGAGCCAGGTCACGATGCGCTATGTGGACGGCAAGCCGCACAGCATCGACACCGTCGTGCTGTCCACCCAGCACGCGCCCGAGTACTCGCTCGGCGACCGCATGACGGACGAGTTCTACGAAGCCATCCGCGAAGAGCTGATCAAGCCGGTGTTGCCCAAGGCCTGGCTCAACGCCGACACCAAATACCTGATCAACCCGACCGGCCGCTTCGTCATCGGCGGCCCGCAGGGCGATTGCGGGCTGACCGGCCGCAAGATCATCGTCGACACCTACGGCGGCGCCTGCCCGCACGGCGGTGGCGCCTTCTCGGGCAAGGACCCGTCCAAGGTCGACCGCTCGGCCGCCTATGCCGCCCGCTATGTCGCCAAGAACGTGGTAGCCGCCGGCCTGGCGCGCCAGTGCCAGATCCAGGTGGCCTACGCCATCGGCGTGGCCAGGCCGATGAACGTGACCGTGTACACCGAAGGCACGGGCGTCATCCCCGATGAGGCCATTGCCAAGCTGGTCAACGAGCACTTCGACCTGCGTCCCAAGGGCATCATCCAGATGCTGGATCTGCTGCGTCCGATCTACTCGAAGACCGCTGCCTATGGTCACTTCGGTCGGGAAGAGCCGGAGTTCACTTGGGAGCGGACTGACAAAGCGGCAGCGCTGCGCGCTGCTGCCGGGCTGTAAGGCCTGGCAGTCGGTCGCGCCAGCGACCGAAGCCGCTTTGGGGCGAAGCTCATGTCGCTTGCGACGTGAGCGAAGACCACAAGGCTACCGAACCAACACCGCCCCCCAGGCGGTGTTTTCCTTTTCGCCGCCACATCCGTCAACATGTAGAGTCAACGCACCGGCAGGGTGCGCGATCACAGCCGCCCGCCGCAGCATCAACCTGGAGGCGGTGATGAACATGCAATCCATGCGAATCGGGACCCGGCTGGGCCTGGGCTTTGGGCTCGTGCTGTTGCTGCTGGCGGTGGCCCTGGGCCTGAGTTACCGGCAGATCGGCGCCGTCGGCCCTCATATCGATCTGCTCGTCGAGTTGCAAGGGCGACAAGATCTGGCGCAGGACTGGCGCACCCAGACCCAGCTCAACGTCACACGTACCGATGCGGTGGCGCGGGCCGGCGGCTCGGGCCCGGTGGCGGAGTTCTTTTCGCCGGCCATCAAGACGACGAGCGCCAAGATCTCGGAGTTGCAGGAGGGGCTCACCAAGCGCGAGGACACAGAGCGCGGCAAGGCGGTGCTCACGGAGATTGCGAGCGCCCGCAAGGCCTATGTCGACATTCGCAACCAGGTCTTCGCCCAGCTCAAGGCCGGCGAAGCCGACGCGGCGCTGCAGACGCTGGAAGGCAAGATGCGGCCGGCCTCCGAGGCCTATGTCGCGGCCATCAGCCGCATGGCCGACTTCCAGGGCGAGCGCGTGCGCCTCGAAACCCAGCAGGTCATGGAGGAGGCGCGCCGCACGCAAATGATCATGCTCGTGATCGCCATCGCCTGCCTGAGCGTAGGCATCGCGGCGGCCTGGCTGATCACGCGCTCCGTCGTCGGCCCGCTGCGCCAGGCCATCCACGAGGCCGAGGAGGTGGGGCATGGCGACCTGTCTCGCGACATTCGCAGCGTGGGCAGCGACGAGACTGCCCAGCTGACCCAGGCACTGGCACAGATGCAGCAGGCCTTGCGCCACCTCGTCGGCTCGGTGCGCGAGAACGCCAGCGGCGTGGCGACGGCCAGCACCGAGATCTCGCATGGCAGCAACGACCTGTCGGCACGCACCGAGCAGCAGGCCAGCGCCATTCAAGAGACGGCGGCGTCGATGGAGGAGCTGTCGGCCACCGTGAAGCTCAATGCCGACAACGCCGGCGAGGCCGACAAGCTCGCGCATGACGCCAGCCAGGTGGCGCGCCAGGGCGGTGAAGTCGTCGGCGAGGCGGTGCAGCGCATGAAGGGCATCGAAGAGAGCTCGCGCAAGATCGGCGACATCATCGGCACCATCGACGCCATCGCCTTCCAGACCAATATCCTGGCGCTGAATGCCGCGGTCGAGGCTGCACGGGCCGGCGAGCAGGGCCGCGGCTTCGCCGTCGTCGCCAGCGAGGTGCGCATGCTGGCCCAACGCAGTGCCGACGCGGCCAAGGAGATCAAGGGGCTGATTGGCGACAGCGTCGAGCGCGTCGAGCAGGGCGCCGTGCTGGTGAACAAGGCCGGCGAGACGATGGCGCAAGTCGTGACCGCCATCGGCCGCGTCGCGCAGATCGTGCGCGAGATCAGCTCGGCCAGCCGCGAGCAGAGCACCGGCGTCAGCCAGGTCGGCCAGGCCATCACGCAGATGGACCAGGCCACGCAGCAGAACGCCGCCCTCGTCGAGGAAAGCGCGGCGGCGGCGGAGAGCCTGAAGCAGCAGGCGGACGAGTTGGTGAAGCTGGTGTCGACGTTCCGCGTCTAGGACGAAAACACTTTGTTGGTTTTCGACCAAGTCGCCCAGCCATGCGCCGTGCTTTAGTTGTCGTTGCCCTCATCCTCACCGCGGGCTTGCTGGCTCAGACTCATGCAGCAGAGTCACAGCTGACGTTCGTCGAATATCGGGGGCAACGATTTGATCTCTCGAAGGCGTACGACGATTTTCATGATTACAAGGACGATCAAGGGAACCTGACGCCGGCACAAATTCAGCGCGCCGAGTCGCTGATGCGGTCGGCGAAGTTTGGCCCACAGTTCAAAACCAGCGGCGAGCTCAATGCGGCATTGGCGGCTTTGGAGTTTCCTGGATATGGCCTCTTCTATGCCAACCAGTTGGGAGCGCACGTTGATCCGAAGCTTGAGCTTGTTTACGTTGAGGTGCCTGTCCGAAACCTCAATCGCTATATCGCGCTCGAGCGGCAGGTCGACGGGTCGCTTCTGGTCGTGGCTGATTTCGTCGCAGCCGCCGAACCCGAGATCGTGCGAGTGAAGCGCGGGGCCAGCGGCTCTCTCAAGTTCCACCAGCAGAACGGGAATGTGGTCGTTCCTGTACATCGCTGACGAGCCGCGTTTCAGCGCCGCGTCCCGACCCCTCTTGGGGCGGATGTCGGCCAGGAGCGGTCGTCGGCGAGCGTCGGCTTTGGTGTCGGCCAGCGCCACGGTAACGTGAGCGGTCGGCTCACCGAGGATGTACCGAATGTTGCCTCTTTTCGACGCGAAGTGGGCCACGCTGGCCGGCGGCTATCGCGTGCCTTACGACCCGTCGGCGGCTCTTTCAAAGCTTGAGCAAGGTCAGGACGTCTGGTCGGAACTTTGGAACGAGCTCCACCATCAGGGGGATGTTGGCGAGGCTTCCTACGCAGCTGTTCCGCAGCTTGTCAGGATCGCAGCGGCGGCGACTCAGCGTTCATGGAACTTCTATGCACTCGTATCCGTCATCGAGGTGGAGCGGCATAGAAAGTCGAACCCTCCCGTGCCGGTCTGGCTAGCCGACGAGTATTTTGCGGCGATGCGAGGAATGCAAAGCCTCGCGTTGAGCGACCTCCCTCTGCAGGATGACGCTCTGACCGTGCAATCCATCTTGGCGGCCCTGGCGTTGTGCAGGCGGCAGGCAAAGCTGGGGGCGTTGCTGTCGTCGCTGGATCAGTCCGAACTTGATGAGTTGGTGGATGAGCAGCTTGCATGGGACGAGCTCTATGAGCCAGATGGAAGACCGTAGGCGGCCATGAGCCGTCGCTCGCGACCGGCTGCTTGCGGGTTGGCTGAATCCAGTCGGGCGTTTTGAGCTGTCTTGACCGCTTGTAATCGATCGATTACATTCCAATTGTGTTCAGCGTCAAAGCTCTGCCTGAGTTCACCTCATGGCTAGACCGTCTTGCAGATGCCTCGGTTCGAGGCGTCGTGGTGGCTCGCATCAAACGTCTGGAACGAGGCCTTCTCGGCGACGTGGAGCCAGTCGGGGACGGCGTCTCGGAGCTTCGTATTCATATCGGCGCGGGGTGGCGAGTGTATTTCGCCCAACGCGGTGGTCAGATCATTGTCCTGCTGGCGGGCGGATCCAAGCGCACACAGAGGAGCGATATCAAACGCGCGAAGGCGATGGCTGCTTTGCTGGACTGACAAAGGAAACGATGATGAACAAGCGTATCAAGGTGGACGATCTGCCGGCATTCGATGCCGCACCTTACCTGGACAGCGAGGAAGCGATTGCGTGGTACCTGACTGACATCTTGGAGGCCAACGACGCGGGCCTGCTTGCGGCGGCGCTGGGTGACATTGCGCGTGCTCGTGGCATGACCGACATTGCAAAGCTCGCAGGCATCACGAGAGAAGCGCTATACAAGGCCCTGCGGCCGGGCAGTGAGCCGCGCTTCGACACGGTAAGCCGCGTCTGTACCGCCCTTGGAGTGCGCCTGGTTGTGCAGCCGTTGCACCCGGCCTGATCGATCCTACTTCGCGGGTCGAGCGTCGACTGGCGCTAGCGGCCACTTGCTGTCGTCGGTGACCGTCCGCTTGTGGTCGCCGAAGAAGCTACTACGGCGCTCCGGACTTGCTCAAGATGAACGATGAGATTTCATCGTGTTCGACGGCGATCTCATAAGCCACCTCGCATGCCCAGTCCTTCGCACCGCCCTGGGCCATAACGTCAGCACGAGAAAGAAGGCGGCCGGCGGGCGCAAGAAGTTGAGCGAGCGGCGATTCAACGGGTTCGACAACCCGGCTGACAAGAGTCCCGTGTTCTATCCAAGTGTGAACAGTCGTCCACCAAAATCCTGGCGTGCTGCCATCCCAAGCACCCGAGCCAAGTTGGGTAAAGACGTGTGGGCCCGTCGTACAGCAGTCCATCAAAGCTGTTCGGAATGCGACATTGGAATGGTCTCCATATTCGAAACGCCCCTCCAGCAGACGTATTGGCGAGTCACAGCCGCATGGGCATGTGTGCTGCGAGGTACTCGGGGCAATGAACGGCATGGTCGCAATGTATTCGGGGACGGCGCTGCCCGTTGCGGACGTCCGCTTGGGGGCGTCGAATCTGCGGCTGCGAATGTCGCTGTTGGGTCGACACCCGTCATTGGCTGATCCGTTGCACCCACAGCAAGCTCACTCGACCACCTACCCGCTCACACCCCTCAGCGCATCATCCAGCACCTCCACCCAATGCCGCACCGGCTGGGTCGTGCCGCTCTGCAGATGCTGGATGCAGCCGATATTGGCCGACACGATCTGCTCGGCCTGCAGCGGCGCGAGGGCCGCCAACTTGCGGTCGCGCAGCTGCTTGGACAGCTCGGGCTGCAACACCGAGTAGGTGCCGGCCGAGCCGCAGCAGAGATGGCTGTCGGTCGGTGCGCAGTCGATGCGAAAACCCAGCTCACGCAGCGCACCTTCCACGCCACCACTGAGCTTCTGCCCATGCTGCAGCGTGCAGGGCGGGTGGTAAGCCAGCGAGCCGGGCTTGGCCTTGAGGCGCGCCTTCAGCGTGGGCACGAGTTCGGGCAGCAGCTCGCTGAGATCCTTGGTCATCTCGCTGACGCGCCTGGCCTTGTCGGCATAGGCGGGGTCATGGGCCAGCAGGTGCGCATAGTCCTTGACCATGACGCCGCAGCCCGAGGCGTTCATCACCAACGCCTCGACGCGCTCGCCCAGGCCCGAGACCAGCGGCCACCAGGCGTCGATGTTGCGGCGCATCTCGTTCAGCGCCGCCTCGTGGTCGCCCAGGTGCTCGCGGATGGCCCCGCAGCAACCCGCGCCGTCGGCGACGACCGTCTGGATGCCGGCCGCATCCAGCACCCGCGCCGTCGCGCTGTTGATATTGGGCGCCATGGCCGGCTGCACGCAGCCCAGCAGCAAGGCCACCTTGCGATTGAGCTGGCGCGTCGGCCAGTCGTGGGCCGTGGCCGGGGGCCGGGCCGGTACCTTGTCCTTCAGTGACGAAGGTACCAGGGGCCGGAACAACTGGCCCAGCTTCATCGCCGGCTTGAAAAGCGGCGAAGTCAGGCCTTCCTTCAGCAGCCAGCGCACACGCTTCTCGCCACTGGGGCGCTCAACCTTGGCATCCACGACGCGCCTGCCGATGTCGACCAGGCGGCCGTATTCGACGCCCGACGGACAGGTGGTCTCGCAGTTGCGGCAGGTCAGGCAGCGGTCCAGGTGCAGCTGCGTCTCACGCGTCGGCTCCACGCCTTCCATGACCTGCTTGATCAGGTAGATGCGGCCGCGCGGGCCGTCGAGCTCGTCGCCCAGCAGCTGGTAGGTCGGGCAGGTGGCCGTGCAGAAGCCGCAGTGCACACAGCGCCGCAGGATGGCTTCAGCCTCGGTGCCGTCGTGGGTGCCGGCGAATTCGGGAGCGAGGGTGGTTTGCATGTCAGTGGCTGCGCTCGCCACAAACACAGCCACAGAGGCACAGAGACACAGAGGAATTTCCCGTCTGCTTTTCTCCGTGCCTCCGTGCCTCTGTGGCTTTGTTCTTCAGCATGGGCGTCGACGCAACGTCAATTCAAAGATCACGATAGAGCCGCCCCGGGTTGAACACGCCATGCGGGTCGAAGGATGCCTTGAGACGCTTGTGGATGGCCGCCAGCGGCGCGCTCAGCGGCGCGAACACGCCCACGCCCTTGTCCTGGGCGCGGAATAGCGTCGCATGCCCGCCCACGGCGGCGGCGGCGTCGCGCACGCCGGCCGGCGGCATCGGCGTGACGACCCAGCGCTGGGCGCCGCCCCATTCGATGAGCTGCTCGCCATGCAGCTTGAGCTGGGGCGTCGCGCTCGGCAGGGACAGCCGCCAAAGCCGCGCGCCGCCAGCCACCGCCCGCTCGGCACCAATGAAGAACTCGTCGCTGTGGTCGCGCAGGCCGGTCCAGAAAGGCTCGGCCATGTCGCCCGGAATGACATCGCCGCCCAACTTGCGTGCCGCAGCCTCGACCGCGGCATTGGCGCCCGCCAGCCGCACGAGCAAGGCACCATCCCACCAGGCACTGGCTTCGATGGGCAGGGGCTCGCCGCCCCAGCGGTTGATCGCCATCAGCGCGGCGGACTGGTCGAAGTCGAAGCGCAGCGTGGCGGTCGCGGCCGGCAGCGGCAACACCTTCAACGTGACCTCGGTGATCAACCCCAGCACGCCCAGCGACCCCGCCAGCGCGCGGCTGACATCGAAGCCGGCCACGTTCTTCATGACCGTGCCGCCAAAGCTCAGCAACTCGCCCCGGCCATTGATCATCACAGCGCCCAGCAGATGGTCCCGCACCGACCCCAGAGCCGCCCGCGTCGGCCCCGACAAGCCGGCCGCCACCATGCCGCCCACGGTGCCGCGGCCGCCGAAGCGCGGTGGCTCGAAGGCCAGGCGCTGGTGGCGCTTGGCCAGCAGCGCTTCGACATCGGAGATCGGCGTGCCCGCCAGCGCGCTGACGAACAGCTCGCTGGGTTCGTAGGCCGTCACGCCATTCATCTCAAGCGTCGACAGCAGCTCTCCCTGCGGCGTCTCGCCATAGAAATCCTTGCTGCCATGGCCCTGGATGCGCAGCGGCGCGCGCGCATCGCGCAATCGGGTCTGCAGGTCAGCAAAGCTCAAAACCGCTCCAGTTCCGGGAAGGCCAGCAGGCCGCGTTTCACATGCATGCGACCGTACTCGGCGCAGCGGGAGAGGGACGGGATCTGCTTGCCCGGGTTCAGTGTGCCGGCAGGGTCGAAGGCGCGCTTCAACGCCAGCATCTGCTCGCGCTCCTCGGTGCTGAACTGCACGCACATGGAGTTGAGCTTCTCGACGCCGACACCGTGCTCGCCCGTCACCGTTCCGCCCAGGGCGACGCTGCGCTCCAGGATCTCGGCGCCGAACTGCTCGCAGCGGTGCAACTGGTCGGGGTCGTTGGCGTCGAACAGGATCAGCGGGTGCAGGTTGCCGTCGCCGGCATGGAAGACATTGGCGCAGCGCAGGCCGTATTTCTTTTCCATCTGCTGGATGTCGAGCAGGATGGTGGCCAGGTGCTTGCGCGGGATGGTGGAGTCCA
Organism: Pelomonas sp. Root1217; assembly: GCF_001425705.1. GTDB lineage: Bacteria > Pseudomonadota > Gammaproteobacteria > Burkholderiales > Burkholderiaceae_C > Pelomonas. The sequence continues at coordinate 43,612 of NZ_LMDC01000023.1, forward strand.
TGCACATGTAGTCTGGGCTGATGCGGCCGGACGCCGGGAAGGCGTTCTTGCGGCCGCTCCAGAACTTCAGGCGTTGGGCCTCGTTCTCACTGACCTGGCAGCGCGTCGCACCGCTGGCCTGCAGCACGGCTTCCATCTTCGCGACCTCCTCGGCCACCTCCTCGGGCGTGCCGTCGCTTTCGCACAGCAGGATGGCCTCGGCATCGAGGTCATAGCCGGCATGCACGAAGTCCTCCACGGCAGCCGTCATCGGCTTGTCCATCATCTCCAGGCCCGCCGGGATGATGCCGGCCGCGATGATGGCGGCCACCGCGTCGCCGGCCTTACGCACATCGTCGAAGCTGGCCATGATGCAGCGCGCCAGTTGCGGCTGGGGCACCAGCTTGACGGTGACCTCGGTGATGACGGCCAGCATGCCTTCGCTGCCGACCACCAGGGCCAGCAGGTCCAGCCCCGCCGCGTCGAGGGCCTCGCTGCCGAACTCGATGGGCTCGCCCTCGGCGGTGAAGCCGCGCAGGCGCAGCACGTTGTGCAGCGTCAAGCCGTACTTCAGGCAGTGCACGCCGCCACTGTTCTCGGCGATGTTGCCGCCAATCGTGCAGGCGATCTGGCTGCTGGGGTCGGGCGCGTAATACAGGCCGTGAGTCGCCGCGGCTTCGCTGATGGCGAGGTTGCGCACGCCGCATTGCACGCGCGCCGTGCGCGACAGCGGGTCCAGCGACAGGACGCGGTTGAACTTGGCCAGGGCCAGCGTCAGGCCAGCCTCATGCGGCATGGCGCCGCCCGACAGGCCCGTGCCCGCGCCGCGCGCGACGACGGGCACCCCGAGGCGATGGCAGGCCTTGAGCACCGCCGCCACCTGGGCCTCGGTCTCGGGCAGGGCCACGGCCAGCGGGCGCTGGCGGTAGGCGGTCAGGCCATCGCATTCATAGGGCGTGGTCTGCTCGGCCTGGTGCAGCAGGGCATGGGCCGGCAGCAACGGTGCCAGGGCCGCGATGAGTGCGGCACGGCGGGCGGCGAGGTCGACGGGGGCGTTCATGTCGGGCCCACTTTAGTTGCCCATTCCGAATTCGCGACACCCGCAATGCATTGAAGTTGCGGGCCGAGCGCCGGGCCGCTCCCTAGCCGGCACGCGCTGGCGATGTGCTTGCCGGTCAATCCGGCAAGCATCGCCGTCCCCCCGGGGGCTGAGGCCGGACACATGGCGCCCAGTGGGCGGCATGTGCCTGCCGAAGAGCTGCGGCGCAAGACGCGGCGCGGTCTGCAAGACCGACCAGACTCGCTCGCGTTCAGCGACGCGAGGTTGGGCGAGGGGCAGTTCATCTCAGCCTTCGATGACGAGCCAGTAGGCCGGCTTGTGCAAGGGCGTCTCGGGCGGCAGCAACGGATTCTTCAGCAACAGCTGGCGCCGGCGGGCCAGGTGGTGGCGGCGCAGCAGGTCGCCGAAATACTGCTGGAAGAGGCGCGCGAGGCTGCCGTCGCTGGCCGCGGCCTCCATGCCGCGCTGCAACTCGGCCGCCAATCGTGGCCGGTCCGGGCGCACGAAGAGATAGGAGGCCGCCGGGTAGCGCAGCAGCACATGGGGCTCGATGACGAGGTCATGGGCCGCCGGCGTGGTCGCCTCGTCGTCGATCTCGAAGACGGCGCGCGGGAAGTAGTCGATGCGGCGCATGCGCAGCATGTCGAACAGCGCCTCGTAGCGGCTGATGCCCTGCACCGGCAGGCCGTTGGCACGCAGGATGGCGGTGTCGGGCCAGTCCTGGCCCTGGCCGGCGACGTAGCGGGAGAGTTCGTTGAGGTCGTGCAGGTCGCGCCAGCGATCCACGTCCTCGGGGCGGACGAAGGCGATGCGGCAGCCGATGAGGCCGCGGTCCATGGGCACGCGCACAGGCAGCAGCTGGGCCTCGCGCTCGATGCTGGTCATGGTCCAGCACAGGTCGATGCGCCCGCTGCGGTCGGCCAGCTCACGCACGACGCGCGCCTGGGTCATCGGCGCGGGCGATTCCACCAGCTCATAGTCGGCACCGCTGCGCGTGATCGCGAGCTTGATGACGGCCTGCATGTAATGCCACTGCGGCACGCGACCGGGGTCGTGCTGGGGATAGACCAGCGGCGCGGGCCGCGCGGGCGCCTCGACGGCGGCGCCCGCTGCGATCATGAACAACAGCGGCCGGCGCCTCATCGCCCTCCCGCCGCCGCGCGCCGTCCCCGCCTCAAGGCTTGCGGCGCGCGCTGCTGCGTGGCTTGGCCGCCTTCGCGGCGGCGGTCTTCGCGGCCGGCTTGGGCGCGGCGCCGGACGCCAGGCCCTTGGCGACGCCACCCACCACCGCCCCGGGCACGCTGGCCGCGCGCTTCAACGTTTCGCTGGCGGCGTCGAAGCTCTGCTTGACGAGGTTGCCGGCGAGGTTCTTGGCCGCATCGGTCGCGGTGTCCTTCATGGCCGAGGTGGCCAACTGCGTGAACTGCTGGCTCAGCGCCGTCCACCACTGTGTCGGGTCGACGACGGCGGCCGGGTTGTCGGCCACGGCCTTGGCCGCATCGCCGGCCGTTTTCACGGTCTTGGCGGCGACCTTGCTGGCGGTATGGGCCGTCTTGGTCACCGTCTGCGCGGCGGCCTGGGCCGCGGGCGCCGCGGCGGCCAGGATTTCGGGCGGGATGCCGGGCCAGGAGGTGCCGTCGCCACCGGTGGGCAGTTTGAGGCTGTCGCGCAGGTCGGCCAGCGGCACGTTCATTGACTTCAGCGTCGACAGCGTCATGCGCTGCACCTCCAGCGCCTGGATGGTGGCGGCCAGCATGCGCGCGTTCTGTTCCAGCCAGAACTGCACTGTGCGCAACTCCTCGATGCGCTTGGAGAGCTCCTCCGGGTTGAGCGTCGGCGCCACCCATTGGCCGATGCCGGGCAGGGCCGAGCCGGCGTTCTTGACGAGGCCCTGCAGGAACTCGAAACCGGGCACGAACTTGGTGAAGCTGTTGTCGGTCATCTCTTGTCTCCTTGGCGTTGACGGATGCTACTTCGCAGGCAATAAGGCTTCGACGGTAAAACCCTGCTCGGCCAGCAGCTTGGGCAGGGCACGGGGGCCGCTCATGTGCAAGGCCCCGACGGCCACCAGCAGGCGCTGGCCGGCACCATGCAGGGCCGCGACGCGCTCGGCCAGCGGGCCGTTGCGGTCGTCGTTGACGCGTTTGAGCCAGGCGCGCTCGGCCGGGGTGTCGGCGCAGGCGCACCAGCGCGGGTAGTTCGCCAGCGCGCCAAGGTCGCCGCGCGACCAGGCGGTAGCCAGCTTGCGCAGGGGTTCGCGCATCTGGCCCTTTTGCAGCTGGCGCAAGGTGCCGTCGACGATGGCGGGCAATTCCGCTGCCTCGGGCTCCAGCGCCAGCAACTGCTCCTCGACGCTCTCCAGCGACTGCACCGGCCGGCCCTCGCTCTTGGCGCGCGCCAGCAGCATCACGTCCTGGCCGAAACCGGCATCAAAGCCATCGCGGCGCGCCTCCATCAGGGACAGCATGCTGAGCTGCAACATGGCGGGCAGTGCGCTCAAGGTGCCCGGCGACAGGCAAGCCGCGCGCGCCTGGATGTCCAGGCGCTGGGCCAGGACCGGCGGCAGGGGCGGGGCTTTGGGCATGGCCGCCAGCACGGCGCCGACGTCGGCAGGGTCGAGTTCCACGGCCAGCACCTCGGTCTGCGCCCAGGCCGCGCGCAGGGCCGGCCCGGCATAGGCCCAGTCAGCCTTGCCGACATGCAGGCTGCCGAACAGATAGCTGCTGTGGCCGCCACGGCTGATGCGCCACAACAGGCCACGGTCCGGCGCCTTGGCGGCCCAGGTGGCGGCCTGCTCGACACTCGGCAGGGCCGGCGCCGGCGGGCAGGCGGCGTGAGCGCTGCCGACGAACAGCAGGCCAAGGAGAAAGGCGCGGATCATGGTTCTGGGGTGATGCGGAGTTCGCCGGGTTTCTGAGAAAAATGCAGGCGACCGAGCACGTCCATGCCCAACAGCGGGGCAGCAAGGTCGGGCAGCACGGTGACCATCAACTTGTCGGCGCGCACGCCGCCTTCCAGCGCGACGTCGGCCCGTGCGAGGAAGCCACGCGTGGCGCCGGCTGCGGTATGGGCGCGCACGGCGCCCAGCGGCTTGAGGCCGGCGCGCTCCGCCAACACTTGCGGCAGGGCCGTCGTGGTGGCGCCGGTGTCGACGAGGAAGTCCACCTCGATACCGTCGACCCGGCCGGGCCAGTGGAAGTGGCCGTCGCCCCCGCGCGTCAGCACGATGACCTCGCCGGCAAGCTGGAAGCGGCTGGCCTCACGCTCGTGCTCCCAGAGCTTGAAACCCAGGAAAATGCCCAGGCCGATCAACAGCCAGATCGTCATCAGCTTGAGGGTGTGCGGCAGATCCTGGTGGGACACGGAGGCGACTGAGGCGAGGGTTTGCGCGGAACCACACGATACCCGGCCCCACCAGAATGCATTCATGTCGCCGCCGCCCGCCCTGCTTGTCGCGCTGCTGCTCGCCGGTGGCAGCGATGATCTGGTGCTGAATCGCTTCAACGACCCTTTCGAGGTGATTTCCAGCGACATCGCCGATTGCCCCGAGCCCCGCGGCCCGCGTATCACGGCCGCCGAGGCCCGCGTGCAGGCGCACCACCGTGCCGAGCGCGGCACCACCTGCTGGCTCAAGGGCGAATGCAGCGAGCCCAATGCCTTCCGCTATGACGCGACCATTGCCGGGGCCTTGCGTGCCAAGCTGAACAGCGCGGCCGCCCTGCATCCGAGCAGCCTGTGGCTGACCGTGCAGGGCCGGGTCGTCTACCTGGAGGGCTGCGTCGAGCGCGCCGAGCAGGCGACCGAACTGGAGGCCCAGGCACGTGGGTTGCCGGACGTGCAGCAAGCCCTGGCGCTGGTGCGGGTCGGCCAGGGCGGCGTCGTGCCCTATCGGCGCATGAATTGACCTGCAAGACCCCAGGCGTGACAACGCCGCCCTGCCTTGTCACGATGGCCCCATGCAACTGCTCAAGCGTCTTGCCACCCTCTTCGCGTTGACGGCCCTGCTGGGCCTGATCGGTTGCTCCAGCCTGACGCTGGCCTACGGGCAGCTGCCACTGCTGGCCGGGCTGTGGGCGGACAGCTATCTCGACCTGGACAGCGCCCAGCGCAGCCAGCTCAAGGCACAGCTGCAGGCCTGGCAGGCCTGGCACCGCCGCGAGGAGCTGCCGCAGTGGATCGCGCTGGTGGGCCAGGCCCATGCGGCGCTGGACGACGGCGTCACCCAGGACGAGCTGCTGGTCCTGGAGCGCGGCGCGCGCGCCAGCGTCGAGCGTTGCCTGCAGCATGCCGCGCCGCTGGCCGCGCCGGTACTGGCCAGCCTGCGGACCGAGCAATGGCAGCACCTGGAAAAGAAGATGGCCGAGAAGACGACCGAGTGGCGCGAGAAGCAATCGGGCAAGCGCGGGCCCGACGAGCGCGCCAAGCGCTACACCAGCAACCTCGAACGCTGGCTGGGCGACCTGGACCGCGCGACCCGCAAGCAGGCCGCAGCCGATGCGCGTGACTGGCATTTCGACCTGCCCGTCATGGCCCAGGCTCGCGCCGTACGCCAGGCTCGGCTGGTGCAGGCCCTGCGCGCCTGGGCGCGCCAGGACCTGGCCGCGGGCACCGCCCTGCTGATGCAGGACACCTTGACCCAGCCCGCCGAGCAACCCTACCGCGAGCAGGTCGTCGCCAGCCTGATGAAGCTGCTCAATGGACTGGACGCCGAGCAGCGGGCCGCTGTGCGCAAACACTGGGCCAATTGGGCGGCCGAGCTGCGCAGCCTGCAGACGGTCTGAACCGCTTCAGCTCCGCAGGGCCGCCACCGGTGCCAGCTGCGCCGCCCGCCGGGCCGGCACCCACACAGCCAGTTGGCCCAAGGCCCACAGCGCCAATGCGCCAGCGGGTAGATAGACCCAGGGCAGGCGCGGCAGCTCATAGCTTTGCATCAACAGCTGGCTCAGCGCCCAGGCGCCGACCATGCCGATGAGGATGCCGGTCGTCGTCAGCAGCAGGTTCTCGACCTGGAAGTAGCGCCGGATCTGGCCCTCGGTGGCACCCAACGCGCGGCGGGTGCCGATCATGCGGGTGCGCTGCTGCACCCAGAAGCTGGCCAAGCCGACGATGCCCATGGCCGTGACGAGCAGCAGCGACACGCAGACGCCGCCCATCAGCCAGGCCATCGCGCGGTCCTGGGCGTAGAACTCGGCACGCATCTCGGTCAGCGGCCGGCCCTGGGTGACGACGCGGCTCTTGTCATCCGCCTCCAGCAGTGCGGTCGCGGCCTTGATCTGGGCGTCGCGCTGGGCGGCGTCGACCCGCAGCACGTAGTTGCCGCCGCTGCGCAGCGGGAAGATCATCGCGGCGCCACCTTCGCTGCGCGCGCGGTGCAACTGGGGATGCGTCAGCGTCTCCACCACGCCGATGACGGTCGACGGAGAGCTGCCAAAGACGTAGATCGACTGGCCCAGCGGTGAGCGGCCGCCGAAGAGCTTGTCGGCCAGCACCTTGTTGACGATGACCTGGGGAATGTTCGGCTGCGGCACGCTGAAGACCTGGAAGCTGTCCAGCACCTCGTCGGGCGCGAAGTTGCGCCCCTCCAGCAGCTTGAGGCCGTAGGTCGCCAGCAGCTGGTCGTCCCCCGTGTACTGCGACGCGACGATGCGCAGGCCCTTGCTGTCGGGTTCCAGCGTCACGCCGCTGTTGTTGCTGTTGTTGCCGTAGACGATCTGGTTGGACGACGTCGCGGCCTTCACGCCCGGCAGCGTGCGCAGCCGCGCCATGTCCGCGGCCACGATGCCGGCGGTGCGTTCGCGCGGCGTTGGCTTGCTGTCGCGCAGGTTGAGCACGATGAGCTCTGACTCGGCCATGCCGCTGTCGGCGTTGAGCGCCTGGATGCGAGTCTGGATCAGGTGCAATGCGTTGGTGACGATGGCGCAGGTCAGCGCCACCTCCAGCACGATGAGGCCCGCCGCGATCTTGTGGCGGCGCAGCGTCGACAGGATGGGTGCGAGGTCGCTCAAGGCCCGCCCGAAGGCACCGAGGGGTGCAGAACCTGCGCGGGCGGGAGAGACGATGGACAGCGTGGTGGTATCGGACATCACTGCACCTTCAGTTGGACGGCAGGGGTGACGAGGGCCGCGCGCCAGGCCGGCAGCAGGCCGGCCAGCAGGCTGGCCAGCAGCGCCAGGCCCAGCGTCAGGGCCAGCATGGAAGCGTCCAGCTCGGCCAGCTTGGCATAGTCGTTCGGGCTCTGGCGCACCAGCCACAGGCCACCCTGGGCGAACAGCAGGCCGAGCAGCGCGCCGGCCAGGCCGAGCAGGCCGGCCTCGACGACGAACTGCTTGAAGATGTCGCCACGCGTTGCGCCCAGGGCGCGGCGCACGCCGATCTCGCCGCTGCGGCGCAGCGTCTTGGCCAGCAGCAGGCCCACCATGTTGACGACGCAGACGGCCAGGAAACCGAAGGCCAGCCAGGTCTGCAGGCGCACGTCGGCGGGCAGCACCTTCTGCGCGCCCAGCCACTCCATCACATTGCGCAGCCGCACATTGGTCGGCCGCTCGAAGCGCCCGGCCTTGCGCTGCGCTTCGGAATAGGCGACCAGGTAGTCGCGGTAGGCCGCGGCGTCCTCCGGCCGGGCGAACTCCACCCAGTACTGCACCCACGCGCAGGCGGCGTTCAGGTCGTACGAGCTGCCGCCGGCAGCGCCGCGCGCCCAGCAGTCGGTGTTGCCCCAGTGACCCATCTTCATGGCCATGGCGGTGGAGAACGGCAGGAAGAAATCCTCCGTCTCGGTATAGCTGCCGAGCGTCAGGTCCCAGAAATGCGGCTTGACGTGCCAGGGCTTGAGCACGCCGATGACGCGCAGGGGTTGGCCACGCACGATGATCTCTTTGCCGACGCTGTTGGCACCGCCGAAGAGCTTCTCGTTCAAGGCTGCCGAGATGACAGCCACGCGTGCCTCGGCCTCGTCGTCGGCCGCGCTCCAGCCGCCGCCGTGCTGCCAGGGCGCCTCGAACATCGCGAAGAAGTCGGCCGTCGTGTAGCGCGTGCTGGAAAAGACCGGCTTGGTCTTGGCGTCCGGCAGCGACACGGCGGTGTTGAAGCCGCTGGACATGACCTGGCGCGGCGCTTTTCTGTCGCGCAGCAGGGCCGTGGCGTCGAAGCGGGTCAGATCGAAAGTCGGCTCGTCGCCGGCCTTCCAGCCGACCATGTCCGAGGCATCGAGCTGCACATTGAACAGGCGCGCGCTCTTGGCCGGAATGGGGTCGCCGGACAGCACGTGATAGACGGTCAGCGTCGTCATGCAGGCGCCGATGCCCAGCGCCAGGGCCAGCACCATCAACGCTGAGAGGCCCTTGGCGGCCAGCGTGTTGCGCCAGGCGAGTTCGAGGTAGTGAAGAAACATCAGCGGTTCTCCAGAAGAGCGTTGACGGTGGCGAGTTCGGCATCGCCGAGGGAACCTGCCGCCTGGTGCAGGGCCAGCAGGGCCAGCACATGGCGGTGGCGGGCCTGGGTCTGCGCGTTCTGCGCGCCGGCCAGGGTCTGGATGGCAAGCAGCAGGTCGGTGGTGCTGCGCGTGCCCAGGGTCAGCCCGGTGCGCGTGGCTTCGAGCGCGCGCTCGGCGGCCTCGACGGCGACCTGCGCGGAGCGCAGCTGCACCGCGCCCTGGCCCACGGCCAGGTGCTGCGCCCTCACCTCGCGCAGCACGGCGCGGCGGCCGGCTTCGAGCTGCTCGCGGGCGGCATCCCGCTGAAAGCCGGCGCGGTCGGCCGCAGCGGCCACGGCGCCGCCGGCAAACAGCGGCACGGTCAGGCGCAGGCCGACCAGCGTCGGCGTGCGGCTGGCATCGAAGGCCGACACGCCGCTACCTCCACCGACATTGCGGCGCTGCGTCGTGTCCACGCCCACACTCAGTGTCGGCAGATGGCCGGCGCGCGCGGCGGAGATGCGCTGCTCGCTGGCCTGCACGTCCAGCTGCAGCGCGCGCAACTCGGGGTTGGCCTGCAGCGCACGCGCGGTCCAGGCTTCGGCGTCGTCGGGGAGGGCTTGCGCATCCAGCGCACGGCGCAGCGGCTGCAGGGTCGTGACCGGCACGCCAGTCAACTGGGCCAGGGCCTCGCGGGCATCGGCCAGGTTCAGCTCGGCGGCCAGCGTGTTGCTGCGCGCCAGTTCGCGGTAGGCGCGCGACTGGTCGGCCTCGACCTGGGCCGACAGGCCGGCCTTGAAGCGCGTGTCGGCCTCGCTGACCTGGCGGGCGAAGGCCTCTTCATTGGCGCGCGCCGTGGCCAGTTGGGCCTGGGCCGACAGCAGGCCGAAATAGGCGTCGGCGACGCGGGCCCGCGCGGCCTGCTCGGCGGCGGCCAGGCGCGCGGACTGGGCCGAGGCCTGGCTGCGGCTGGCGTCCCATTCGCGCAGCGCGGCCAGGTCGAAGAGGGGCTGGCTGATGCTGCTCGTCGTCGTGCGCGAGCGCTCGCCACTGCCGTTCTCGCGCTGCTCGCTGCTCTGCAGGTTCCACTGCGGCAGCAGCGCCGCGCGGGCTTCGCGTGAGGCCGCTTCCTGCGCGCCGTTGAAGGCCGCGGCCTGGCGCAGCAGCGGGTCGGCCGCGCGCGCCTGCGCCCAGACCTGCAGCAGGTCGTCGGCGCGGGCCGCGGTGGTGGCCGCCAGCAGCACGAGGACAAAGGTCAGTCGACGCATGGAGATCAAGCGGCCAACTCGGCCGCGAGGTCGACAACCTGGCCGTCGATGACATGGACATTGCGCTGCGCACGTGCGGCCAGCTGCGGGTCATGGGTGACCATGACGATGGTGGCGCCGTCGCGGTGCAGCTCTTCCAGCAGCTCCATGACGCTGCGCGCCATCGCGCTGTCGAGGTTGCCGGTGGGTTCATCCGCCAGCAGCAGGCGCGGCTCGCCGGCCAGGGCCCGGGCGATGGCCACGCGCTGTTGCTGGCCGCCGGACAGCTCGGCCGGGTAGTGGCGGCCGCGGGCCGACAGGCCGACGCGGGCAAGCGCATCGGCGGCGCGCTTCTTGCGCTCGGCGCCGCCAAAACCGCGGTAGCGCAGCGGCACTTCGATGTTGTCCAGCACGCTCAGGTCGGGGATCAGGTTGAAGGCCTGAAAGATGAAGCCGATCTTCTGGTTGCGGATGCGCGAGCGCTCGGCGTCGCCCATGCGGCTGACGTCGATGCCGTCGAGCTTGTAGCTGCCGCCGCTGAAGGCTTCCAGCAGGCCAGCGATGGTCAGGAAGGTCGTCTTGCCCGAGCCCGAAGGCCCGGTCACCGCGACGAACTCGCCCTCGTTGACGGTCAGGTTGAAGTCGCGCAAGGCATAGGTCTCGACCATTTCGGTGCGGTAGACCTTCTGCAGTTTTTCCATCTGGAGCATGGGGGTTGTCCTGTTCAGTCGGAGTGGGTTTGGTCGCGATCAGCTTTGCCGACGGCTTGGTTTGTCTAGGCGGCACCTGCTTGGTGGCAAGGTGCCGGGAGTCCCGCCCGGCGGCGGGGTAACTTTCTTCTGCGGGGCCAGAAGAAAGTCACCAAAGAAGAGGCCCTGAACCGCACACGATCGCGACGACGCCATGAGCGTCGCGCGAAAACTCTCTGCATCGTTTCGGGAAGACGCGACCCGCTGCGCTCTCGCTGCTGTCCCTATGACGAGCACCATCCACCGCCCCTTCACGCCGGTTAACGCCGGCTGCACGCCGGGCTCATCAGGAATACCGCGTCGCTGGGGCGACGGCACGGAGGTGCTGGCAGCGGCCGCGTCGCCCGAGCGACGTTGTATTTGGTTTTCTGGTGAGCTCGGCGTGCAGCCGCGCGTTAAGCGGGCAGGTGGTGTGATGGATGGTGCTGGTGACAGGGACCGCAGCGAGAGCGCAGCGGGTCGCGTCTGCCCAATCACCGAGTGGCTGTTGCACGGCACAGCTCGTGCACGTGGTGCTGGTGTGCGGTTCAGGGCCTCTTCTTTGGTGACTTTCTTCTGGCCCCGCAGAAGAAAGTTACCCGGCCGCCGGGACGGACTCCCGGCAATGCAGCGATCAGCAGCATTCGTCGCAAAAGCAACCTGACCAAACATCACAAATCAATCCGCAATCAGGACGCGCTCCGCGCCCTTGAAGTTGTCCGACCCGGAGATGACGACACGGTCTCCGACCTGCAGGCCCGAGATCACCTCGACCCGTTCCAGCGAACGCGCACCCAGCTTGACGGCAACCTTCTCGGCCACGCCGCCCCGCACCACATAGGCAAAGCTGCCGCCGCTCTCGTCGACGAAGCTGCCGCGGGCCACGCCCAGCACCTTGTCGCGCTTGTCCAGCAGCACCCGCACCGACAGGCGCTGGTTCTGGCGCAGCTGCTCGGGCTGTTGCCCGGCAAAGCGCAGCCGCGCGCTGACCTCGCCATTGACGACCTCGGGCGAGACCGAGCTGACCTGGCCGGCCCAGCGCTGGCCGTTGCCGGTGATCTCGCCGGGCATGCCGGGCTGCAGTTCGCGGGCGAAGCTCTCGGCCACCTGCATCTGCACCTCCAGCGCCGACAGGTCGATGACCGACAGCAGCTTGGTGTCGCGGGCGACGTTGGTGCGGTCGGGAATGAAGAGCTGGCCGACCTGGCCGTCCACCGGCGAGCGCACCTGCAGCTCGGCCACCTGGCGCTCCAGGTCGGCCACCAACAGCTGCTGGCGGGCCAGGGCGCTTTGCTTGGCCTGCACGTCGAGCTTGAGGCTGTCGGTCTTCAGGCCGCGCAGGTCGCGAGCCTGGTCGTGAGCGAGCTTGGCCTTGGCCAGCGTGTCCTGGGCGCGCTCGACCTGCATGCGCGCCGTGGCGCCGGCCTCGAAGGCCTGGGTCTGGCGGGCCAGGTCGTTCTGGGCCGTCTGCTGGTCGATGCGGGCGTTTTCAAACGCGCTCTGCAGCGCGGCCGACTGCTGGCGGGCCTCGACCTCGGCGCGGGCCAGGTCGGCGCGCAAGGCATCGACATTGCTGCGCTCCTGCGCCAGACGGTTGGTCAGCTCGGGTGAGTCGACGCGGGCCAGCACCTGGTTGCGCTTGACCGGGTCACCGGCCTGCACGGCGAGCGTGACGGTGCCGGCGCCGGGCGCGAACAGCGTCGGGCTCTGCGCGGCGACGACACGGCCTTCGCCGGCGACGTCGCGCGTCAGCGGTGCCACGTCGACGGTGGCCACGGACAGCCGGGCGATGCTGACTGCTGAGTCGGCGGACAGCATCTGCTTGATTCGGCCGCCGCTCACCAGCACGAGCACGGCCACGACGCCCGCGCCGCCGGCCAGCAGCAGCGGCCAGCGCCGGGACTTTTGAGCGAGGGGGCGGTCCTGTTCCGAAGTGTCGCGAAAGCGGGTGTTCATGCCCTGTCTTCCGCAAGGGATGTGCCAGCACGCGCCGCGTGAAAAATCAACGACTTGCAGCCGTGACATGTGTCCGCGGACAGGTGGCGGACAGTCCGAACAAGCTCAGCAACCGTCCGCAGCGTTTGCTTACGAAAGCGCACAACTGGTGGCGAGACGACACGAGTGGCCGGCTCCAACAATCGCGCCGCTTCGGAGACTGAAATGACTCTCGCCCGACTTTGCCTGCTGGCCGCGCTGACCAGCCTGAGCTGGCCCGCGCTGGCTAACGATCTGCCGCCGTCGACCATGACGGAGTCGGAAGCGCGCCGCTTCCTCGCCCAGGCCGGCTTCGGGCCGACGGATGCGAGCGTCACCCAGGTGATGGCCGGCGGCCGCCCGGCGTGGCTGGCGAGTCAATTCACGCTGGCCAATTCCGACTTCAGCGGCGTGCCCTATGTCGACCCCGATTCGAGCAAGGGTTGCCCCACTGGCGCGCCGGCCGCCTGCAAGCGTGACAACTACACCTTGTTCCCGGTGCAGGTGCAGTTCTTCGCCAATGCCGTCAACCAGCCCGACCAGCTGCGCCAGCGCACGGCCCTGGCGCTGTCGGAGATCCTGGTCGTGTCGGGCAATGTCATCAAGCTGCCCAATGCGATGGCTAACTACCAGCGCATCTTTTTGCGCAACGCCTTCGGCAACTTCCGCGACGTGCTCAAGGAGGTGACGCTGTCCCCGGCCATGGGGCGCTTCCTGAACATGGCCAACAACGACAAGCCCAACCCGACCAAGGGTATTGAGCCCAACGAGAACTACGCCCGCGAGGTGCTGCAGCTGTTCTCCATCGGTCTGTCGCAGCTCAACCTCGACGGCAGCGTCCAGCTCGACGCCAAGGGCCAGCCCATCGCCAGCTACGACCAGGACACGGTCGAAGGTTTCGCCCACGCCTTTACCGGCTGGACCTATGCGCCGCGGCCCGGCGCCACGCGCAACAAGTTTGGCAACCCGAGCTACTACGACGCGCCCATGGTCGCCTTCGACGACCATCACGACAAAGGCACGAAGAAGCTGCTGAACGGCACCGTGCTGCCGGGCGGCCAGACGGCCCAGGCCGACCTCGAGGCCGCTGTCGACAACATCTTCAACCATCCCAATGTCGGCCCCTTCATCGGTCGCCAGCTGATCCAGCAGCTCGTCACGGCCAACCCCAGCCCGGCCTATGTGCAGCGCGTGGCCACGGCCTTCAACGGCGGGGCCCTCGTCAACGGCCAGCGCAGCAAGCGCGGCGACATGAAAGCCGTGCTGACGGCCATCCTGACCGACGCCGAGGCCGCCTCCTCACAGGCGCCCGCCAACTTCGGCAAGCTGCGCGAACCCATCCTGCAGCTGACCCACCTGCTGCGCAGCATGGGCGGCGTCAGCGATGGCGTGTGGCTGCGCAGCCAGGCCGCGAGCCTGGGCCAGGCGGTCTACAGCCCGGCCAGCGTCTTCAACTTCTTCCCGCCCGACTACGACCTCCCCGACAACCCCAGCCTGGACGGCCCGGCCTTCGGCGTCTTCAACGCCAGCGCCGCCTTCAAGTTGAGCGGCGTGCTGCAGACGGCGCTGAACGGCAAGGGCGTGGCGGCCGACGCTTCCGTGCCCGGCGCCATCGGCACCAAGATCGACCTGGCCCGCTGGCAGGCCCTGGCCACCACGCCGACCAGCCTCGTCGCCGAGATCAACCGCGTGCTCTTCGCCGGCCGCGCCAGCACGGCGCTGCAGACCGCTCTGCTGAAGGCCGCGCAGATTGCGCCGGCCACCAAGCCGCTGGATCGCGCCAAGGCGGCGCTCTTCCTCGCCGCGATGTCGCCCGAATACCTGGTGGAGAACTGAAGTGAAAAGGCCCCTCGCCCACTCTCGCCTCGCTGAACGCGGACAAGCCTGGTCGGTCCCCCGCGGGGACGGCGATGCTTGCCGGTTCGACCGGCAAGCACATCGCCAAACGGGCCGGCTCGGGAGCGGCCCAGCGCTCGGCCCGCAAATTCACGCGTTCCGGATCGGAGAACTGACATGCTGAAGCGTCGCCATCTGCTCTCCCACGCCGCCGCCTTCGCCGGTGCCTCCGCCCTGCCGTCCCTTGCCGCGCCGCTGATCGGCAGCGACTACCGCGCCCTGGTCTGCGTCTTCCTGTACGGCGGCAACGACGGCAACAACATGGTCATCCCGACCGACGCTGCCAGCTACGCCGCCTATGCAAGGGCACGCGGCACGGCCGGCGCCGGTGGGCTGACGCTGCCGCAGTCGGCCCTCGCGCCGCTGAACGGCGGCGGCGTCGGGCTGCACCCTGCGCTGACGCCACTGGCCGACATCTGGAACCAGGGCCATCTGGCCGTGCAGGCCAACGTCGGCCCGCTGGTCAAGCCCATGACCAAGGCCCAGTTCAACGCGGCCAACGCCCAGGCGCCGAGCAATCTCTTCTCCCACGATGACCAGCAGGACCAGTGGCAGCGCGGTCAGTCCTTCAGCGGCAACACGGCCACGTCGACGACGGGCTGGGGCGGCCGCATCGCCGACCTGCAGGCCAGCAATGGTGTCGTGCCCATGGCCCTCTCGGTCAGCGGCAACAACGTCTTCATGAACGGCGCGACCCACGCCGGCCTGACGGTCGGCAGCGGCACCAGCTTCGCGATCAAGGGCTTTGGCAACAACCCCGGCGCCAACCCGCTCTACCAGCTCTATCAAGGCCTGCTGCAGCAGCCCTATGCCAACGCCGAGGAACGCGCCGCGGCCAGCGTGCTCAACCAGGCCCTCAAGGCCAGCAATGTCCTGAACACGGCGCTGGCGGGCACCGGCAGCATCGCCGGCCTCTTCAGCGGCCTGGGCAGCAACATCGCCCAGCAGCTGCTGACAGTGGCCAAGATGATTGAGGGCCGCTCGGGTCTGGGCGTCACGCGCCAGCTGTTCTTCGTCAGCATGGGCGGCTTCGACACCCACAACGACCAGCTCAACCAGCAGCAGGCCCTGTTCTCGGACCTCGGCCCCGCGCTGAAGGCCTTCTACGACGCGATGCAGCAGCTCGGCGTTGCCAACGCGGTGACGACCTTCACCGCCAGCGATTTCGCGCGCACCTTGCAACCCGCTTCGGGCGGCGGCACCGACCACGCCTGGGGCAACCATCAGTTCGTGCTCGGCGGCGCCGTCAAGGGCGGGCTCTACGGCCGCATGCCCCAGCTCGTACTCGCAGGGCCGGACGACATGTCCGACGAGGGCCGCTGGCTGCCGACCACGTCGGTCGACCAGATGAGCGCGACGCTGGCGAGCTGGTTCGGCGTCGGCGCGGCCGATCTTGGCGGCGTCTTCCCACACCTGACCAACTTCAGCGTCAAGAACCTCGGCTACTTCGGTTGACGCTTGGCGCAGGGCTGCGTCAACAGGCCGTAGTTCGCTTCCTTGGCATAGAGGAAGCGGCCACTGCCGACCTCGAAGATCAACTCGGTCGACACGATTCGCCCCCACCAAGCGCGCACGAAGAGCAGCTCCTCGTTGATCCATTGAGCCTCGGCGCTGTCAAGCTCGCGGTCGAAGTCCATGCGCCAGCGGGCGCTTGTCTTGGTCGAGAAGATCTCCAGGGCCACCGTGTCCGGACCGTTGACGCCCGGTCGAGTCACCCGCGTGAAGGCCGCCGTGCGTTGCGGCGCCCAGCGCTTGTCTTCCCCCTCATCGTCCTGCGGCGGCGCTGCAGGACGCACGGCCAGGCGCTTGACGGTGACATGACCCTTCAGCGGGATGAGCTGGGGCGCGGCGTAGACGACAACGGCCTCATCGCAGCTCTGGATCGGTTCGGCCTGCGCAAAGCAGGAAACAGCCGGGAGAGCCGCGAGAGAAAGAACGGAAAGGAATGGACGCATGGTGGCGGCGTTGGGAGGTTGGCGGATGCTGCCAGCCTCAACGCCCCGCGCTGCAGCGGGATGACTTCGTTCGTGGGGGGCGGCCGCTCAGGCCCCGACCGCGACGAGGAAGCAATAGGCCAGCACCGCGCCCCACAGGCACAGCCCGAACAACGAGGAAGCGCTTCGCAACATGTCGTTCTCCCATCCGTTAGAACGCGGCTGCCGGCACCTCAGGTGCGCAGCAGCTTGTCCGCATAACGCCAAGTTTGCGGGGCTTGGGGAAACACTGTTGCCAGCGCGGTTTCCGACAGGCCGAGATGGCGCTGCAGCAATGGCGCCAGCACCTGGCGGAAGTCCGTGCGCACGGCCAGGTCGCGGCCGTCGGCCAGGGCGCTGCCGTCCAGGCCCGGCCATTCGCCCAGCACCTGCCCGCCGGCGACCGGCCCGCCGAGCAGCCAGATGACGTTGCCGCGGCCATGGTCGGTGCCGCCATTGCCGTTCTGGCGCAAGGTGCGGCCGAACTCGCTGACGACGACGATGACGGTGTCCTTGTAGGTGTCACCCAGGCCGACGCTGAGCGCGTCCAGGCCCTCGCCCAGGCTGGCCAGGCGGTTGGCGAGCTGGCCGCGGGCGGCGCCTTGGTTGACATGGGTGTCCCAGCCGCCCACCGCCGTGAAGGCGAGCTGGGTGTGGGCGTCCTTGCGGATCAAGGTACCCAGGCGCCGCGCATCAGCGGCGAAGCTGCGCGCGGACGGCGCACCGGCGTCGGCGCTCGGATCCATGGACTTGCCCTCGCCCGCCGCCATGCTGCGGCTCATCTCACCGCGGCCCTGGGTCGTATCACGCAGCGTGCCGCTGAGCTGGGCGTCGTTGGCATAGAGCTTGGCGAGGCCTGCCTGCATCTGCGGATCGTCGATGGCGCGGCGCTGCATCGCGTTGGGCCCGAGCCCGAGGCTGGCGACGCTGGCGGTGCCGGCAAAGATGCGCGGTGGCGTGCTGCCCTGGCTGATGGCGCGCGTCGGCGCCGGTTCGCCCGGCAGGGCCGACAGCAGCCGGTTCATCCAGCCGTCCGGCGTGGACTTGCGGCCGGGCGTGCCGGATTCGAAGTAATCCTGCGCATCGAAATGGGAGCGCGTCGGGTCGGGCGAACCGCTGGCATGCACGAAGGCGAGCTGGCCGCCGTCCCAGTGGCGCTTCAACGGCGCCAGTGAGGGATGCAGGCCGAACAGAGAATCGAGCTTGATGAGGCCGTCCTCGGCGCCCGGTGCCGCGAGCGCGATCTGCGGGCGGCTGGCGGCGTATTCACTCTCGCCATAGGGCGCGACGACGGACAGGCCGTCGACGGCGCCACGCAGCATGACGACGACGAGTTTCTTCTGGGTGCCCCCCTGGGCCTGCACCAGGGAAACCGGCAGGCCGCCCAAGGTGAAGGCGCCGAAGTGGAGCAATTGACGACGCAACATGGCGGTCACCTCTTCATGAAATCGGGGCTGGCGAGCAGCAGGGCAACCTGCTGGCCCACGGGCTCGGTCGCGAGCGTGCGGCGCGTCGGTTCACTCACCGACGCACCCAGGGTGCTGGTCAGCTTCTCGGCACTGATGCCGCTGCGCTGGCCCAGCGTCGTCGCCAGTTGCACGCGCTGTGTCAACGCCTCTGGGTTGCGCCAAGCAGCCGCAGTGTTCTTGTAGCCATCGGGCGTTTGTGCGCCGTAAAGAGGCTGGCCGGCCTGCGCCAGCGCGGCGAGCAGATTGCGCGGGTCGGCCGGCTGCAGGTCCAGTGCGCGCAAGGACGACAACAGGTATTGGTAGGGCGTCTTGAACTTGGCCTGGTAGGCCTCGCGGCTCCAGAACTCGTCGGCACGAATCAAGGTGCGCGTGAACTCACGCAGGTCGCCGCCGGTCGCCTTGAAGTTGTCGGCTAGCTTTTGCACCAGGCTGGCCGGCGGATCGTCGGCCACAAAGGCCTGGGCGAACTTGAAGGCGAGGTGGCGGGCAGTGGCCGGATGGGCGGCCAGCACGTCCAGCGCGTGCTCGCCTTCGGCCATGCCGCCGCCCTTCACGGCCTGGCCCAGCCAGGTCTTGCTGCCGTTGTCGTGCTTGCGCGGCTCGAAGGCGAACAGGTCGCCCGTGCCGCCGACCAGCGCCTTGCGCGTGTCCAGGCCCCAGCCGGTCAACATGCGCGCCAGTTCGGTCACGTCGCGCTGCGCGTAGCCGCCGTCCACGCCCAGGGTGTGCAGCTCCATGAGCTCGCGGGCGTAGTTCTCGTTGAGGCCGCCGGGCACGCGGGCCTTGAACTGCGGCCTCTCGGCGAGAAAGCGCCTGGCGCGCTGCGGCGGCTCGTAGCCGGCGACGACGCTCTGGGCGTTGTCGAGGTAGATCAGCATGGCCGGGTGCTTGGCGGTCGCGCCCAGCATGTCGCGGAAGCGCCCGAGCACATGGGGCCGGATGGCGCGCTGCTCGTAGTCGGCGACCAGGACGCCGACCGCCTGCTTGCCGGCGAAGACATTGAAGTGGTTGAACCAGAACTCGGTCAATACCTCCTCGAGCTGGGCCGGGCTTTGCAGTGCGCGCGACAGACGGGCCGTCGCAGCTTGGCCGACGAGGGGGCGGATCTTGTCGCGCACCGCATTGATCGCGTCGGCATCGGCCTTCATGCCCTGGGCCTGCTCGCGCCGGGCCTCACGGGCAGCCTTCACCGCCTCGCGGTAGCGGCCCAGCAACTCGGCCTGGCCAAGCTGGAGCACCTCCAGGCTGGCCAGGCGAGCGCTCAGGCCTTCAGGCTGAGGCAGGCGGCGCGGCTCCAGTTGCTCGCCGAGGAAGCGCTCCAGCCATTTGTCGGCGCCCTGGGCGGCGATGGCGGCGGCGTCGGCCGGGCGTGGGCCGTAGCCCAGGCGGTTGAGGGCGTGCAGGGCGCGCTCTTCGGTGCTCAAGGCGGGAGTTGCAACTGCAACAGCCGCCTGGCTGCGGCGCGCTGCCAGCATGACGCCAGCCAGGGCGGCGGCGCTGCTCAGCACAAAGCGGCGGTTTTTCATGGAGGCCTCCGGTGTCTTGCGCCAGAGCATCCCGCCAGCCACGCAAGGCCTTATGGCCGATGCGCAAAGATTTGTGTCAAGGGGAGGCCGCTCTGAGCCAGTGCTCCAGGCTGCGCAAGGTGGCCGCCACATCCAGCGGCTTGTTCCAGTAGCCGTCAAAACCATGGCGGCGCGCCAGCTGGGAGGCGACGAACTCGGACTCGGCCGTCACCAGCAGGGCCGGCACGCCTTCGGGCAGGCCGGCATCGCGCAACTGAGGCAGCAATTCATCGCCACCGATATCGGGCAGGCGCAGATCGCACAACAGAAGATCGACGCGGTCCCGGGCGACCAGGCGCCGGGCCTCAGCGCCGCTGCGCGCCACCAGCAGGCTGCAACCTGGGCGCAACTCCAGGATGCCTTGCATCAGCATCACGTTGACGGGATCGTCTTCGACGTAGAGAACCAGGCTTGTCGTCATGCCCGCCCCTTCAAAAGCAGACGGCAGGCTGCAAGCGCCTGGATCGGGCAACACGGCATCGGCAGGGGACAGGCATAGAAACATGATCAGGATTTTGCGCCGATTATCAAATCTATTAATACAGGTGATCAATGCGTCCGCCCCTGAACGGGCGGCGCCGCGCCGGATTTGCCAAATATTGCGAGGCGGCCGCTGCGGAAATCGCCTAGCCGCGACGGCGCAATTCGGCCAGCGCCCGCGACAGCGACAGCCAGCCCTCGGGCAAGGGCCTGCCCGGCGTCCAGTCCGCCGCCGCCATCTCCAGCGCGCGGGCCTGGGCGGCCAAGTCCGTATGGCCCAGCAGTTCGAGCACGGCCTTCAGGCCATGGGCGACGCGGCGCAGTGCGGGCGCATCGCCGCTGGCGACGGCCGCATTGCCCTGCGCGAGATCATCAGCAAAGCGGTCCAGGCAGCCGGTGCGAAAGCTCTCGTACAGGGCCCGATCGCCGCCGAAATGCTGCAGCACCGGGTCAACGCCTGTGGTCAAGGCGGCGATCGGTACTCTGGCTAGGGCGCGCCCCCGCAGCAGCTCGCTGAACGTGTCCAGCAGCTCGATCAGCGGCACGGGTTTGCGCAGCGTGCGCACGACACCGCGGGCGGCGAGCGCCGCATGGTGATCAGGGTGAACGCCGGCGCTGAAAATCACCCACGGCGGCGCACCGGCAGCCTGGGCCAGGCCCTCGGCGAGCAAGGTTTCGGCCGAGCCGTCGGGCAGCATCAGGTCGCTGACAACGAGTTGCCAGCCCCCGCCCGCCAGCGCGTCGCGGGCATCGGCGAGGCGGCGTACCACGCTCAACTCAACCGCCGGTGCGGCTGGGTCATGGCCCGGCAGCTCTTCGAGAGCCAATTCGACAAAGCGGGCAATCGAGGCGTCATCCTCGATCAGCAGCAAACGCGCGGGCATAGGTATGCGCGCGCTCAGGCCGGCTGGGCCGCCGCGGCCTCGGCCAGCAGCGGTGGCAGCTCGGTGACCAGGGCCGTCTTGTGCACCAGCGGCACGCCCTCCAGCGCGAAGGCATAGGGCGCGCGCTGCGTCTCGTCCAGCGCGGTCACGACGATGAGGCGGCTGCGTGCGAACTGGGGGTGCGAGCGCAGGCTCGTGATCAACGCCGCGCCGTCAATGCCCGGCAACAGGATGTCGATGAGCAGCACATCCGGCTCGAGACGGCCGGCCATGGCCAGCCCGGCGATGCCGTCGGAGGCGACGTGCAACTGGGCTTCAGGCAACTCGCGCTTGACGACCAGGCTGATGAGGTTCTGGAAGTGCACCGAGTCCTCGATGAGCAGCAAGGTCAAGGGGCGTTCGTTCGCCTGCGCGCCAGAGCTTGGCAGCGCTGTCGTCGCACGGCCGGCACGGGCGGCGAGCCAGGCATCCAGCGAACTGCGCAGGATGCGGCGGTGGCCACCTGGCGTTTTCCAGGCCTGCAATTCACCGCGGTCGACCATCAGCTGCACGGAGCGCACAGCCATGCCCAGCTGTTGAGCGGCTTCGGTGGTCGAGCAGGTGTCGGGCGCGGACGGGTTGCGGTTCACTTGCGGTATTTTGCCGAATTTGCCGGCGATCGCCGAGCTGGCATATTTGATAGAAATGATCACATCGGAGAATGCGACACCGATACGGAGCCCGCTGCCATGCTGCCCACCGCCGCCTTCGACCCCGCCATCCCGCCGCTGGTACTGCTCTGCCATGACCCGGGCGACGTTCATGACGCAGACCGCAGTGCCCATCGCGCGCGGCTTGGGCATCTGGCGGAGGCCCTGGCCCTGCATCTGGGCGTGGGCGCCGACAGTGCTCGCCAGCTGCGCCTGGCCGCGCCCCTGCATGACATCGGCGAACTCGACGGCAGCCCTGCCAGCACCGCACCGCCCAGGCCGCTGACGGCCGAGGAGGCGCGCCACCGCCGGCGCGCTCAGCCCTACCGCGGCGCAGCCCTGCTCAGCGGCTCCGGCCTGCCCCTGTTCGCCCTGGCGGCCGAAATCGCCCTGCACCACCGCGAGCGCTGGGACGGCAGCGGCTATCCGGAGGGCCTCAAGGGCGAGTCCATCCCGCTGTCTGGGCGTATCGTTGCCGTCGTGGACTATTTCGACGCACTGACCCTGCCCCGCAGCTACCGCCCGGCCCGCGCCGACGACCGCGCGCTGGCGATGCTGGCCGAGCAGGCCGGCAGCGCCTTCGACCCGGCCATCGTCGCCGCCTTCCTTGCCCATGCCCCCGAGTTGATCGCGCTGCGCGACCGCATCAACGCGACGCGCGCCGGAGCGAAGGCATGACGCGGCTGACGGCCGCGCTGCTTGGCCTTCTCGGCTTGCTGGCCACCGTCGCGGCCGCATCGGTTTCAGCGGCCCCTAACATCACCTCGCAGCGCGTGCAGGACCGCGGCGAATTGCGGGTGTGCATCTGGCCCGACTACTACGGCATCTCGCTGCGAAATCCGCGCACCGGCCAGCTCTCGGGCATCGACATCGACCTGTCGGCAGCCTTTGCCGCCGATCTCAAGGTCAAGCCGGTCTACGTCGATTCCTCTTTTGCGACACTCGTCGACGACCTACTGCGCGACCGCTGCGATGTTGCGATGTTCGCCATCGGCATGACGCCGCAACGCGCGCAAGCACTGCGCTTCAGCCGGCCCTATCTGGAAAGCGACATCTATGCCGTCACGACGCGCAGCAGCCGTGTCGTGCAGCGCTGGCAGGATCTGGACCGCCCCGGCGTGCGCATCGCCGTGCAGGCCGGCACCTTCATGGAACCGGTCATGGCAGCTGCCCTCAAACAGGCTAACCTCGTCGTCGTGCGACCACCCGCCACCCGCGAGCGCGAACTCGAGGCCGGCCGCGTGGATGCCTTCATGACCGATTACCCCTACAGCCGCCGTCTGCTGGACAACGCCGACTGGGCCCGCCTCGTCGCGCCGCCCGCGCCCTTTTCCGTGCTGCCCTATGCCTATGCCGTCAAGCCCGGTGACGCGGCCTGGCTGACGGCCGTCGACGAATTCGTCTCCCGCATCCAGCGCGATGGCCGGCTGCAAGCCGCCGCCAAGCGGCACGGCTTGAGCGCGATCGTGCGCGAGAGATGAGGCCCCCGGTCCAAGGCATACCTTGGCCCGCCCCCCGAGGGGGCGGCGATGCTTGGTGGATCGACCACCAAGCACATCGCCGGCGCGGACCGGCTAGGGAGCGGCCCGGCGCTCGGTCCGCAGGGAACTTCGGGTATGCCGCACCGTAGTCGCTGGCGTCCAAGCATCATCACCGCCAGCGCCGGCGTCCTGCTCGCGGCCACGTTGCTCGCTGGCGCGGGCTACAGCATCTGGCGCGAGAAACGCGAGCAGACGACCGAGGTCGCCGCCCGCCAGGCGCTGCTTGCGCGCGTGCTCGAGGACCACGCCAGCCGCAGCCTGGATGCCGCCCAACTGGCCCTGGCCGGCCTGGCCGACGTGGCCGAGCGCGGCGCGCCGCCAGAGGTGCTGCAGGCCCTGCTCGGCCAGACCCAGGCCAGCCTGGGTTTCCTGCGCGGCGTCGCCCTGCTCGACGAGGCCGGCCATGTGCTGGCCGCCGCCGACCCTGCCGACCGCGGCGTGCAGATCGCCACGACCAGGCTCGGCCCGTTGCCGGCCGCAGGCCAGGACACCCTGGGCGGCTTCGTCGCCGCGCGCAGCCTGGCCAGCCTCGCCGAAGTCGCACCAGGCAGCGCAGCGGCCGTTGTGCCGCCAGGGGTGGGCTTCATCCCGCTGCTGCGCGGCATCAAGACCCCCGACGGCCGGCCAGCCCTGCTTGCTGCCCTCATCAACCCCGACGCACTGGCCAACTTCCAGGAGCTGACGCTGAACGACGCCCGTGCCGCGGCAGCACTCGTGGACCTGGACGGCCGGCTGCTCGCGGTGACCGTCGGTGCCGACCACCTGGCAGGTGAACGCCTGGCCTCGCTGCAACTGCCCACCGGCCCGCTGGCGCGCGTGCGCACCGGCAGCGAATACGGCCGCTGGGACGGCGCGGGCCTGCGCGATGCCGACCAGCTCGGTGCCTTTCGCGCGCTGCGCACTCGCCCCCTCGTCGTCGTCGTTGAGATGCCCCAGGGCGAGTTGCGCACCCAGTGGCTGTCCACCGCATGGGACCTCGGCCTGCCCGCCATCGGCATCGCCGCTGCGTTGCTCGTGCTGTCGGCCGTGGGCGCCGCCGCACTGCGCGCGCGCGAGCGCTCCATGCTGGAACTCGACGAGGCCCAGCGCCAGGTCGCCGAGCGCGAGCGCGAGCTCAGCGCCATCTTCGGCAGCGTGCAGGACCTGCTGTTCCGCACCAACGCGGCCGGCCAGGTGACCTTCATCAACGAGGGCTATGCCCGCCTCAGTGGCCATCCCGTCGCCCAGGTGCTGGGCCGGCCGCTGCAGGAGCTGTTCGGCGGCTCGCCGGCCGTGGCCACGCTGTTCGCGGCGGGCGACGTTCACGAAGCCCGCCCGCACGAACTGCGCGCCGACTGGATC
Organism: Pelomonas sp. Root1217; assembly: GCF_001425705.1. Classification (GTDB taxonomy): domain Bacteria; phylum Pseudomonadota; class Gammaproteobacteria; order Burkholderiales; family Burkholderiaceae_C; genus Pelomonas. Next base: position 67,849 of record NZ_LMDC01000023.1, read on the forward strand.
GCGGACGACGGCAAGGCGCGCAGCTTCGAGATCCACCTGGTGCCGCTGCGCCACCGCGCCGGCCTACTCGAATGGGTGGGCAGCGCGGCCGACGTCAGCGGACTGGTGCGTGCCCAGGCCGAACTGCGCGCCCAGCTCGGCCTGGCGCGCTCGCTGCTGTCCAGCAGCCCGCTGCCCACGTCGGTGCTGGACAGCGACAACCGCTATCTCGACGTCAACCGCGCCTGGGAGCAGTTCACCGGCCGGCGCCGCAGCGAGGTGCTGGGCCGCAAGGCCGCCAGCTATCTGCGCCCCGAGGAGGCCGCCCTGCACGACAGCCGCGACGCCGAGCTGCTGGCGCGCGGCGGCGAGATGAACTACGAGGCCATCTGGCATGGCCTCGATGGCCGGCGGCGCGACCTCTACATCAGCAAGTCCACCTTTCCCGACGCCCACGGCCGCCCCATGGGCATAGTCGTCTGCCTCATGGACATCAGCGAATTCCGCGAGGCCGAGCGCGCCACCCGCGCCGCCCGCGACGCCGCCCTGCAGGCCTCGCGGGCCAAGTCCGACTTCATCGCCAACGTCAGCCACGAGCTGCGCACGCCGCTGCAGTCCATCCTCGGCTTCTCCGAGATCGGCGCGCGGCGCGCGCGCGCCGAGCCCCGCCTGGCTGAGCTCTTCGGCGACGTGCACCACGCCGGCCAACGCATGCTCAGCCTCGTCAACGACCTGCTCGACCTCAGCAAGATCGAGCGCGGTGCCGAACCCCTGCAGCCCGAGCGCCTGGACCTGAGGCCACTGGCCGTCGAGGTCGGCCGCGAACTCGAGCCCCTGCTGGCCGCGCGCCAGCTCAGCCTGGCCATGGCCCTGGGCGACGAGGACCTGGTCGTGCTGGCCGACCCAGGGCGCCTGCAGCAACTGCTGCGCAACCTGCTGGCCAATGCCATCCGCTTCTCGCCCGTGGGCGGCCACATCGAGGTGACGGCCTGGCAGGACGATGCGGCCGCCGAAGTGCGGGTTGATGTCGCCGACCGCGGCCCCGGAATTCCGCCGGACGAACTGGAGAGCATCTTCGAAGCCTTCGTGCAGTCCAGCGCAACGAAGAACGCCGCCGGAGGCACGGGCCTGGGCCTGGCCATCTGTCGGCGCATCGCCGAGGCCCATGACGGCCGTGTCTGGGCGGCCAACCGCGCCGGTGGGGGCGCTGTCATCAGTCTGGCACTTCCCGCCACGCGCTTTGGCGACACCACGCCGGCAGCGCTTTGACGGCTACATCGGAAGGGGATCTCATGACCGACAGCGACAAGATGAGCGACAAGCTGTTTGCCGGCTCCATTCCGAGGCTCTACGACACCTTGATGGTGCCGCTGATCTTCGACGGCTATGCCGCCGACACGGCGGCGCTGGTCGCGGCCAGCTCGCCGCGCAGCGTGCTCGAAACAGCCGCCGGCAGCGGCGCGGTCACCCGTGCGCTGGCGCCAAGGCTGGCCGCCGCTTCGCGCTACGTGGTGACCGACCTCAACCAGCCCATGCTCGACTACGCCGCCAGCCAGCAAGGCGCCGACAGCCGCATCGAATGGCGGCAGGCGGATGCCCTGGCCCTGCCTTTTGACGACGGCTCCTTCGATGTGGTGTGCTGCCAGTTCGGCGCAATGTTCTTTCCTGATCGCGCCGCGGGCTACGCCGAGGCACGGCGGGTGCTCAAGCCCGGCGGGCGCTTTGTCTTCACCGTCTGGGACCGCATTGAAGAGAACGCCTTTGCCGACGAAGTCACCCACGCCGTCGCCACGGTGTTCGCGCACGACCCGCCGCGCTTTCTCGCCCGCACGCCGCACGGCTATCACGACGCCGCGCTGATCCACGCGGACCTGGGTCGCGCGGGCTTCACCGAGATCACGATCGAGACGCGCGCGAAGTTGAGTCACGCATCCTCGGCTCGCGCCGCTGCCATGGCCTATTGCCAGGGAACACCGTTGCGCAACGAGATCGAGGCACGCGACGCTGGCCTGCTACAGCTCGCCATCGACCGCGCCACCGAAGTGATCGCCAGCCGCCACGGCGACGGCGCTGTGGCGGGAAAGATCCAGGCCCATGTGATCGTGGCGGCGGGGTAGCGGTTGCTGCACCGTGCCGCAGGTGACAGCGCCTCACCGTGCTGGCGGCACAGAATCGCCGCACCCTTTGGAGCTGTCATGAACTCACGCGCCACCTTCACCCGCATGGACGAAAGCAGCCGCGAAGACTGGGGACTCATCGTGCCCGAGGCGATGAAGATGGCCCGCAGCCTGCCTGACCGCGTGCTCGATCATCTGCGCCTGCTGGACGGCGATTTCGGCGGCTTTCCGGTGGACCGGCTGACGCATTGCCGCCAGACCGCCACGCTGGCCCATCGTGATGGCCGCGACGAGGAGTACGTCTGCTGCGCGCTGCTGCACGACATCGGCGACACGCTGGGCTCGTTCAATCACCCCGACATCGCCGCCGCCATCCTCAAACCCTTCGTGACGGAAGAGAACCTGTGGATGGTGCAGCAGCACGGCATCTTCCAGGGCCACAATTTCTTCCACCACATCGGCCTGGACCGCGACATGCGCGAGCAGTTCCGCGGCCACCCGCATTTCGGGCGCACGGCCGAGTTTGTCGAGCGCTACGACAACCCGGCCTTCGACCCGCAGGCCCAGGCCCTGCCGCTGGACTTCTTCGAGCCGATGCTGCGACGGCTGATGGCCCAGCCGCGCCAGTCGATCTACAAAAGCGCGATGAAGGTTTAGCCCTTCGTCTGGTTGGCTTTCACGGCCGCCTTGATCAATGCTTTCAGCGCAGCCTTGTCGATCTTGTCGCCTTCCTTGAAGTCGATCGCGCGACGCACATTGCCTTCGAGGCTGGAGTTGAAGAGACCTTTGGGGTCAGCCAGGGAAGCGCCCTTGGGAAAGGTCATCTTCACGGCGCTCTTGTAGGCCTCGCCGGTGCAGACGATGCCGTCATGCGACCAGACCGGGTTGCTCCATTTCCACTCCTCGACGATGTCGGGGTCGGCTTCGTGAATAAGCGCGCGCAGCGCGGCAAGCGTCTCGCTGCGCCAGCCGCCCAGGCTGGCGATGCGTTCGTCGATGAGGGCCGCGGCCGGGGGGGTGGATGTCGAGGGGCTCTTGCTGCTCATGGCGGTGACGGAATGTCTGGCGGGAACCGCAGCCTAACGTCAGCCGCCCTGGAGCGCTTCTTGAAATCTGATGGCTTCACGTCACTCAGGCCGCAGCATCAGCAGCCCCAGCAGCAGGAAGACGGCATACAGCGCCCGCTGGAACAACAGGGCTGGCAGCCGCTCACGCAGGCGGGCACCCAGGGCCATGCCGGCGAAGGCCGCCGCCAGCGCCATGCCGCTGGCCCAGGGATCGGGCGGCGCCGCGGCATCCAGCCCACCCAGGCGCGCGGCCAGCGCCAGCGAGGCCAGCATGAAGCTGATGCCCAGGGCCTGGATCAAGGCGCCCCGCCGCAGCTGCAGCGATTGCAGAAACGGCACCATGGGCAGCACGAAGACACCGGTCGCCGCGCTGACCGCACCGCCCACCAGGCCCGCCAGCCCGCCCAACAAGCCGGCAAGGCGCCCCGGGTCGGGCAGCCGCGGCCGACACAGGCCGAACACCCCATAGGCCACCAAGACGCCAGCCAGCGCCAGCCGCGCGCCGCCATGACCCGAGCCGAGGCTTGGAACCGGAGCGAACAACGTGCCCAGCACCAGGCCCGTCCACAGCGGCCAGAGCCGCCGCCACAGCCCGGCCGCGTGCGGGCCCATGCACTGGGCCACATTGGTCAGCAAGGCCGGCAGCAGCATCAGCGCGGCAGCCGGCGCTGCCGGCAGGCGCAGGCTCAGCAGGGCCATGGCCAGTGTCGGCAGACCCATGCCGGACACGCCCTTGACGAGGCCAGCCAGCAAGAAGGTCAGCGCCACCCAGCCCAGCAGACCGGCCGACAGCCATTCGATGTCATCCATGCCGGCATGGTCGGCACGGCGGCGCGATGCGTCCATCGCGCAATGCCGCGCATATCCTCCGGTATTGCCGAAGGATGGGCCATGAACGCACGCAATCCGCATTACCGCATCGACCCCTTCGACCTGCGCCTGTTCACCGCCGTGGCGCAGAGCGGCACGATCACGGCCGGCGCGCGCGCCGTGCATCTGTCGCTGGCCGCGGCCAGCACGCGCCTGCGGCAGCTGGAGCAGGCCATCGGCTCCAGAGTGATGCAACGCGCCAAGACAGGCATCACCCTGACCGACGCCGGCCGCACCCTGCTGCGCCACGCCGGCCGGCTGCAGCGCGAGATGGAGGCCCTCCATGCCGGCATGGCGGCCCACGCCCATGGCGTGCGCAGTACGGTGCGCCTGCTGTGCAACACCGCCGCTATCACCGAGCACCTGCCGCCGCTGCTCGGCCCATTCCTCGCGGCCCACCCGGACATCGACGTCGAGCTGCGCGAGCTGGACAGCCAGGACGTGCTGCAGGCCATGCGCCAGGAGCGCGCCGATCTCGGCATCGTGGCCGACCACGTTGCCACCGAAGGGCTCGACACCCGGCCCTTCCGCGAGGACAACCTGGTGGCCGTGCTGCCCGCTGCCTGGACACGGCGCCTGGGCGTGCGCAAGGCCGGCCTGGCATTTGCGCAACTGCTGGCCCAGCCCTTTGTCGGCCTGCCCGCCGAGGCCGGCTTGAGCCGCTTCCTGCAGGCCCGCGCACTGCAGCATGGCCGCGGCCTGCATCAGCGCGTGCAGGTGCAGGGTTTCGAAGCCCTGCTGCAATTGGTGGCCGATGGCGTGGGCGTGGCCATCGTGCCGGCACTGACGGCGCGGCGCCTGGCCCGCCCGGGCGTTTGTGTCGCGCCCCTGGCCGAGCCCTGGGCCAGGCGCCGGCTGCTGCTTTGCTTCGGCAAATCCGAAGACCTGACGCCTGGCGCCGCCGGCCTGCTGGCTGCGCTGCAGGCCTAGGACCGGGCCTCGGTAAAGCCGATGCCCGCGTGCTTCTCGTCGTAGAAGGCCATGCGGCCCTTCAGCGCCGCATGCTCGTCGTAGGGGTCCTCATAGGACCAGATCGCGTCCTTCAGCGTGCGGCCGTTCTGGGTGACGGTGTAGTAGCTCGCATCGCCCTTGAAGGGGCAATGCGTCCTGGTGTCGCTGCGCTCCAGCTTGTCGACCTTCACGGCCTCGCGCGGGAAGTACAGGCGCGGCGGCGCACCGGTCTCGTCGACGCGGATCACGTCGTCGGACTCGGCAACGACCTGGCCGTCGATGCGGGCCGTGACCCGGTGGGCCAGGCGGGTTTCGGCGACGGTGTGCTCGGGATGGTCACGGTGACCGGGCGATTTGCTCATGGCAGGCCTTTCAGTGCATTCAGACGCCGAACGGATAGGTCTCCGGCAGACCGGAGTGCGCAGGCTCGGCGCCCAGGGGTGCCAGCGCCTGCGTCTCGTCGAACCACAGCCAGGCGTCGTACTGCCGTGACAGCACCGACTCGGCGTAATGGCTCCAGCGCTCGGTGTCGGGGCGGTAGATGACGCCGATATAGCGCTCCAGCCGCGGCACGCGCAATTGCTGGCGCAGCTCGACATGGCGCTCGGGCCGCAAATCCAGCAGGAAGCGCGCAACGCCGGTGTCATGGCAGAGCCGCTCATAGCTGTCGCTGCGCGAAGGTCGCACGGGCATGACTTCCATGTCGGCGTCCCAGTCGTGGGCCGCCGCAACCGTGCCGGTATGCGTACCCTGGCCGATCAGCGCCACCTGCTCGCCCCAGGCCTGGCGCGCCAGCTGGCCCAGGTTGTGCTCGCCGCGCGTCATGCCCATGTCGGTGAAGCGCGCATCGCCAATGTGGGAGTTGTGCGCCCAGACGATGGCCTTGGCCATGGGGCCGTTGAAGGCCAGCAGCTGTGCCAGCGTCTCGAACATGTGCGAGTCGCGCAGGTTCCAGCTGGCGGCGCCACCCTGGTACATGACGCGGTAATAGCGCTCGGCGGAGGCGACGAGGCGAGCGTTCTGCGCCGCGTCCAGGAAGCTGTCCTTGCCCTCGCTGGCGTAGTCGAGCTGGCGCACCAGCAGGTCGCGGCATTGCTGCACGACGGCCCGCTCGCAGCGCTCGAAGCCCGGGTCCAGGGCTGCACGGCCGTAGAAGGCCGGGTCCTGCTGCCAGGGCGTCAGGCAGGCATAGCGCTCACGGGCAGTGCGGGCCGCTTCGGGGTCGACGCTGTCGAGATACGCGAGCACGGCCGCGATGGAGGCGCGCAGGTTGTAGAGGTCCAGGCCATGGAAGGCGACGCGCGCTTCCGGTGCCCGGCCGGCGTTGTGGCGGTGCAGCCAGCCGACGAATTCGGCGAACTCGCGGTTGCGCCACATCCAGGTCGGGAAGCGCTCGAAGGGCGGCTGGGCCGGTGGGGGTGCGCCGTCGCGCGGCCGGATGCGCCGGTCCACGGCCGCCGCGTCCGGCCAGTCCGCCTCGACGGCGACGAGGTTGAAGCCATGACGCTCGATCAAGTGGCGCGAGATGGCGGCACGCGAACGGTAGAATTCCGAGGTGCCGTGGCTGGCCTCGCCCAGCATGACGACACGGCAGGCCGCGAAGCGGTCGAACAGCGCGCCGAAGCCGGGCGCATCGACATCGGGCAGGGGCTCGAGCGCCGCCTTCAGCAGCTGGCTCATGGCGCCGCCTTGTCGTCGCGCCGGCATCGCGCGACCCGCCTCACCCCGGCGCTCCGGCTTTCGGGTGGCCGGCCAGGCGCTGGGCGAGCTGGGCCGGGCTTTCCTGCACGACGTCCTTGTCCTGGGTGCTGGCGATGACGTCAGACAGGCCCGGCGCCAGCGCCTTGCGCAGATAGCCCAGCAAACGAGGTGCCGCCAGGATGTGCAGCAAGTCGTACCGCTTTTGCCGGTGGTACTCGGCCAGGCGCTCGGCGATGCGGACGGCGAAGACCTGGGCGTGCTGGTGACGCTCGCTGTCGCTGGCCGACACGGTGGCATTGCCGGCGCGGCGGCCGTGAGCGTCATGGCGCATCTCGGCCTCGCGCGCATGGGCGTCGGGGTCGGTCAGGTCTTCCACCGGCACCAGGTCGGCGCCGCCCGGCGGCTGCTCGAAGATGCGGGCGATGGCTTCATCGGCCACCAGGACCCAGGTCGTTTTCATCGTGGCACTCCTTTCGTGGCAGGAATGCCAGGCGGCAATCGACGTTCCCACCGGCGGCGGCGCGTCCACGGCGACAGGAGCCTCACTTGGAAGCGCGTCCTGCGCTTCCTCGAAACCCTGCCTAGTCGTTCAACGACGACAGGAACTGCTTGAGCTCCGGCGTCTGCGGCGCGCCGAAGAGCGCGGCCGGCGGGCCGATCTCGTGCACGCGGCCCTGGTGCATGAAGATGACGCGGTCCGCCACCTTGCGCGCGAAGCCCATCTCGTGCGTGACCATCAAGAGCGTCATGCCTTCGTCGGCCAGGCTCTCGACGACGCGCAGCACCTCGCCCACGAGCTCCGGGTCCAGCGCCGAGGTGATCTCGTCGCACAGCAGCACCGCCGGCTCCATCGCCAACGCGCGGGCGATGGCCACGCGCTGCTGCTGGCCGCCGGACAGCTGGTCGGGCATAGCGTCGAACTTTTCGGACAGGCCGACGCGGCTGAGCAGTTTTGAGGCCTGCTGAGCGGCATCGGCGGCGCTGCGTTTTTTCACGAGGGTAGGCGCCAGCATCACATTACGGCCCACGCTCAGGTGCGGGAACAGGTTGAAGCCCTGGAAGATCATGCCCACCTGCTGGCGCAGCGTGCGCATGGCCATGGCGCTCTCGTAAAGCAGCGGCTTGCCGTTGACGGTCAGTGAGCCGTCCTGGAACTGCTCCAGCCCATTGATGCAGCGCAGCAGCGTGCTCTTGCCCGAGCCGCTCTTGCCGATGATGGCGATGACCTCGCCGCGCACAACGTCGAGGTCGATGCCCTTGAGCACCTCGTTGGCGCCATAGGACTTGCGCAGCGCGGTGATGCGCACGATGGGCGCGCCAGGCACGACGGGCGCGGCCTGCAGGTCTTCAAGTTGGGCGGCCATGGGCTTTGCCTTCCAGATGTTGTGCCAAGAGGCTGACGGGGAAGCACAGCGCGAAGTACAGCAGCGCCACACAGCCGAAGACGAGGAAGGGCTTGAAGCTGGCGTTGGCGATCATGCTGCCGGCCTTGGTCAGCTCGATAAAGCCGATCACCGACGCCAGCGCCGTGCCCTTGATGACCTGCACCAGGAAGCCCACCGTCGGCGCAATGGCCAGGCGACCGGCCTGCGGCAGGATGACGTGGCGCAGCTGCTCGCCGAAGCTCAACGCCAGGCTGCGCGCCGCCTCCCACTGGCCGCGCGGCACGGCGTCCACGCAGCCGCGCCAGATCTCGACGAGGTAGGCGCTGGTGTAGAGGGTCAGCGCCAGCGCAGCGGCCGTCCAGGCCGACACTTCCAGGCCCAGCAGGGCCAGGCCGAAGTAGGCGAGGAAAAGCTGCATCAGCAGCGGTGTGCCCTGGAAGAGCTGGACGTAGAGCGCGATGGCGCGCCGGGTGCGGGCGCCAAGGCGCAAGCGCAGCGTCAGCAGCAGGCCGCCCACCAGGCCGCCGCCGATGAAGGCGATGACCGACAGGGCCACCGTCCAGCGCAGCGCCAGCAGCAGGTTGCGCACGATGTCCCAGAGGGTGAACTCGATCATGCCGGCCGCCTTCCGAAAATGAAGCGCGGCCCGGCCCAGGCCAGCAGCTTGCGCGCTGCGATGGCCAGGGCCAGATAGGCCAGCGTCGCGATGATGAAGGCCTCGAAGGCGCGGAAGTTGCGGCTCTGGATCAGGTTGGCCGCATAGCTCAGCTCCTCGGTGGAGATCTGCCCGCAGACGGCCGAGCCCAGCATGACGATGATGATCTGGCTCGTCAGCGCCGGCCACACGCGCTGCAGCGCCGGCGGCAGCACGACGCGCGTGAACACCTGCACGGGGCTGAGTGCCAGGCTCTGGGCCGCCTCCCACTGGCCGCGCGGCGTGGCCTGGATACCGGCGCGCAGGATCTCAGTGCCGTAGGCGCCGAGGTTCAGCGTCATCGCGATCAGCGACGCAGCCTCGGGCGACAGCTTCACGCCCGCGGCCGGCAGGCCGAAGAAGATGAAGAACAGCTGCACGATGAAGGGCGTGTTGCGCAGCAGCTCGACGTAGGCACCGAGCAGGCGGCGCAGCCACACCGGGCCGCTGGCACGCGACCAGGCGCCCAGCGTGGCGATCAGCAGGCCCAGCGGCGTGGCGATGAGCGTCAGGCCGAGCGTCCACGCGAGCCCCTTCAGCAGCAGCGGCCATTCAGCGAGGACGGCCAGGAAGTCGAATGTGATCATGTACCTGTGCTCCCATGCCAATACCGGAACACAGCCACAGAGGCACAGAGACACAGAGAAGAAGACAAAGGAATCTGCATTCCTCCGTGCCTCTGTGCCTCTGTGGCTTTGTTCAGCTGAGCCTTCCGACGGCGCGACTTCACTTCAACGGCTCACAACGGCAGTTCGCCCGTGCCGCGGCCGAGCCACTTCTTGGACAGCGCCTCCAGCTCGCCCGCCGCCTTGGCCGCCGCGATGATGTCGTTCACCTTGGCCAGCAGCGCGTCTTCGCCCTTGGCGACGCCGACGAAGCACGGGCTGTCCTTGAGCAGCAGCTTGTATTCGGTGTTCAGCCCCGGGTTGCGCTGCATCAGGTTGCCGGCGACGGCGGCGCTGGTGGCCAGCAGCTGGGTCTGGCCGGCGGCGAAAGCGGCGATGGTGGCGTTGTTGTCCTCGAAGCGCTTGTATTCCAGCGTGGCGGGTGCCACCTTGGCCAGCTCCTGGTCCTCCATCGCACCGCGCGTGACGGCCACGCTTTTCCCGCCCAGGTCGGCCCACGTCTTGATGGGCAGGCTCTTGGCCGCGAACACGGCCTGGTAGAAGGGTGCGTAGGCGGCGCTGAAGTTGATGACCTTCTCGCGCTCGGGGTTCTTGCCCAGCGTCGAGATGACCAGGTCGGCCTTCTTGGTCTGCAGGTAGGCGATGCGATTGGCGCTGGTCACCGGCACCAGTTCCACCTTGACGCCGAGCTTGGCCGCGATGAGCTGGGCCACCGCCACGTCCAGGCCCTGCGGCGCCATGTCGGGGCCGACGAAGCCGTAGGGCGGGTAGTCGGTCGGGATGGCAATCTTGATCGCCTTGCTCTTGGTGATGGTGTCCAGCGCGGTCTGGGCCTGGGCAGCGGCGGCCAACAGGCTCAGGCCGGCGATCAGCGTCAGGCGGCGGGAAAGCGTCAAGGTCATAGCAGGGCTCCTAGGTAGGCAGGTTCGGCGGTGGAGGAAGTCGTGGAGGGCAGCGGCGCGAGGGCTTCGCGCAGCTGCTGCAGCGGGTCGTCGTCGGCGGGCAGGCGCAGCGCGGCCTGCACGCTGGACAGGTGCTCTGCCATCAGCGCCTCGGCGCGGGCGCTGTCGCCAGCGGCCAGGGCTTCGACGATGGCGACATGGTCCTGGCAGGACAGCGCCGCGTCGTGGGACGACTGGTAGCGCATCGCAATCAGCGTCGTGCGCGCCGTGACGTCGCGCAGCGTGTCGGCCAGCAGGCTGTTGCCCAGGCATTCGGCCAGGCAGACGTGGAAATCACCGAGCAGGAAGCTGCGCGTGCCAACGTCGTCGCCGCGCAGCGCGGCCTGCTCCTGCTGCAGGTGCTGGTTGAGCCGCGTGATCGCATCGGCGGGCAATTGCGGCTGGCCCCGGATCAGGCCGAGTTCGATGACGCGGCGCGCCTCGAAGGCCTCGCGCACTTCGTCCGGCGTCGGCGCGATCAGATACCAGCCGCGCCGCGCGCTGACGGTGACGATGCCGCGCGCCGCCAACCGCGTCAGCGCCTCGCGCACGATGGTGCGGCTGCAGTCGAACAGCATCGCCAGTTGCTGCTCGCCCAGTCGCGCGCCGGGCGCGAGCTTCTGCGCAAGCACCGCTTCGATGATGCGCTGGCTGATGTCGGTGGCGGAGATGCCCATGGCGGGGGCTCTGCAGCTTCCGTGCCAGCGCTCATCTGGCTTGTATGCAAGTCATGCGCACAAAACTGGGCCAGCCGGACGCCCTGTCGCACCGCCCCGGTGCGGAACAGCCCCAACGCGGATCGGGTCGTTGCGCATCGGCTAGCTTCATCCCTTTTGGAAGGCTTGCCATGGACCTGCAACTGAAGAACCGCCTCGCCCTCGTGTCGGGCAGCACGGCCGGCATCGGCTTCGCCATCGCGCAGTCGCTCGCTGCCGAGGGCGCTCGCGTCATCGTCAACGGCCGCATGCAGCCGGCGGTCGATGCCGCCGTCACGTCGATCCAGGCCACCACTGGCCAGGAGGCGCTCGGCTTTGCCGGCGACCTCAGTCAGCCGGACGTCGCCGAGGCCCTGGTGCGCGAACACCCTGGCATCGAGATTCTGGTTAACAACCTCGGCATCTTCGAGGCCAAGCCCTTCGAGGAGATCCCGGACGCCGACTGGCAGCGCTTCTTCGACGTCAACGTGCTCAGCGGCGTGCGCCTGGCGCGACTGGTGCTGCCGGCGATGAAGGCCGCCGACTGGGGCCGCATCATCTTCATCTCCAGCGAAAGCGCCGTGCAGATCCCTGCCGAGATGATTCACTACGGCATGACCAAGACGGCCCAGCTCGCCGTCTCGCGCGGCTTGGCCGAGACCCTGGCGGGCACCGGCATCACCGTCAACAGCGTGCTGCCCGGCCCGACACGCTCACGCGGTGTCAATGATTTCGTCGAGCAGGTCTCGCAGGGCAAATCCTTTGCCGAGTTCGAGACCGAGTTCTTTGAGAAGGTGCGGCCGACCTCGCTGATCAAGCGCTTTGCGACGCCCGAGGAAGTGGCCGCCATGGTGACCTACGTCGCCAGCCCGCTGGCCTCCGCCACCACGGGCGCAGCGCTGCGGGTGGATGGGGGGACGACGAAGAGCGCGTTCTAGGGGGGCCAGTCAGGCGCCGAGGGCCGCTTCAGGCTGGGCGCGGTCCTCGCGCGGATGCGTGACGGCTTCCGACCCGAAGCAGCCGTCGCCGCATTCAGCATCGAAAGACACTACAACGCATGGCAACGATTTCCTTCACCCCATTGATCATGTCCGAAGTGGTGATCATTGAATCGCTGGAGGACGATGAAGTTAGAACTGGTCAAGTCCTTGCTGACTACCTTCAAGGCTTGGAAGCTGTCCAGGCGAAGGGAATTGGAGTGCGACTGCTGAGGTGCACCCACGCCGCGGAATGCATTGAACAAATCAGGGCGCACACCGCCGACGCTACTGAGAATGGAACACGGCCAATCCTCCACGTTGAATGTCACGGCTCAATGGAGGGTGGCCTTCAGTTTGCCAACGGTAGCGAACTCGGATGGTCTCAGTTCGGGGACGAACTTCGCGGTCTAAACGCTGCAACCGGAGTCAATCTCATGGTGGGTATCTCCGCCTGCTACGGTGCTCACCTCTTGGGTGACATGGCCTCCATGAAGCCAGCGCCGTGCCTCATGATGATCGGTCCAATGCAAGAGGTGCATGCCAGCGACCTAATGGCGGGATTTAGGCTGTTCTACAGAACGGTATTTGAGACCGGTCGTGCAGGGCTGGCGACAACGAAATTAGCACATCAGGCACCGGACGTCTGGCATATCACCCATGCTGAATACTGGTTCGAGCTAGTCACCACCAACTACGTCAAAGACGAATGCACCCGAAAAGCTATCAGGCGGCGCGCTCTGGACCTCTTCAGAAGAAGCCAACGCGACGGATTTCCTGTGTCCATGGGAACATTCAAGCGCGAAATCCTGCGAGCTCACAGCAAGGATTTGTCGGGGGCAATGTTTGACACGTTCTTCATGCTCGATGCCTTTCCAACGAACAGACAGCGGTTCGATCACGCCCGCCGCCGGTTAGAGGCGAAGCTTGACGGGCTTCGCCGGACGGGCCTGTACATGCTTTAGCAGCATTCGGATCCTCGTCGATGTCTAGCCCAAAGCTGACATCGGCGAGGGATCGCTTCTGGCCGCTTGGGGGCGGCCTCAAGGACCTGCGTGGACTCCGCGCAAGTGCCACAGCGCGACACCGAATACAACCAAGCCAACTGCCAGGGCGGGCACCAAAGTCACGACGAGGTTGCCGTCTGGCGTGGCCCACGACACCGCACCGGCGGTGATGAAGGCAGCGACGAACCCGAGCGCCATGGCCGGTCGTCTGGCTTTCCGACGCTCGCCCTGACTTGCGCTGTTCATGGTTGAGCGAGCGCCTTGGCCAGAATCGGCAGGCTGACGTCCATCCGGTAGTCGACCGCCGTATGGTCGTCGGCGAATTCCTCGTAGACATGGGCGATGTCCAGGGCAGCAAGCCGCTTGTGCATCCGCCTGGCGCCATAGACCAGGTTGTATTGGTCGACGTCGCCGCAATCGATGTACAGGGCCTTGAGTGCCGCCAATCCGCGGCCATGCTGTTCAACCAGGGTCAACGGGTCCCAGGCCATCCAGTTGGCCCAGCGCTCGGGGATCGGCTCGCAGGTGTCGAGCGTCACCGGCAGGCGAACGCCATAGGGCACTGAAGGGTCCGGATCGAAGCTCGCCGCCTGCGCCAGCATCATGAGGATGTGCACATCGCTGTCCTTGACCTTGCGGGCTTGCCAGAAGGCGTCGACCCACGCGCCGATGTCCGGCTGCTTGGCGAGGGCCCGCAGCACCGGCACGAATTCGTGCCGATAGAGGAGCTCGAAGCCCATGTCGCCGGAATGCACGGCCGCCGCGCTCCAGAAGTCCGGGTGCAGCAGCGCATGGACCATCGCGCCGTAGCCGCCGCTGGACTTGCCGAAGAGGCCTCGCCGGCCCGGGCCGCCGCAGCCAAAGCGGGCTTCGACGAAAGGCACCGCTTCCGCCCGCAGGAAATCGTCCCAACGGCCGACCGCGGCCGAGTTCACGTATTGATTGCCGCCGAGCCGGGTGAAGCAGTCCGGGAAGGCCACGACGACGGGCGGCATGGCGCCGGTCGCAATCAAGCGGTCGAGCCGCTCGGGCACGTTCTCACCAAAATTCTTCCAGTTGGTGTGCGCCGGCCCACCCGCGGTGAAGCCGACGATATCGACCAGCAGCGGCAGGCCGCGGCCGTCATGCCCTGCCGGAACATAGACGTCGATCGCGCGCAGCGTGGGGTCGCCGAGCAGATTGCCAGCGAGCACCTGGCTGTCGATGGCCAGTTGATGGACAGCACCGGCGGCCATGTTCGAGGTTGTGCGCATCCTGATCTTCCTAGCCAAAGCCGAATTGTTCGCCCGCTGCTGACGTTAGCTGCTTGCCACCCGAGGATAGTCGCGCGTCGGCAGTCGGCCCACCCCAAAGCCGACACCGGTCAGTGCCCCACAGCGCGGAATCAATCCGTGTTCTTCGCCAGGCGAGCTGCGAGCTTCAAGAGCGTGGGCACACGCTTCCTGCCGTGCATCGCACGCAGTCGCGCCTTGGCCGCGCCAATGTCGATGCCCGCGCACGTCACAAACAGCGGTTGCGCTTCCTCTTCTCGCATGATCTCGAACTGCGCCGACAGGCCCGGCAGGCGCCGCTTCGAAACACCCACGATAGGCACCTTGCCGCCCAGCGCGTGATACAGGTGCTGGCCAAGGCCGGGCGTTTCGTCAGCATCCAGATGGACAAAGCCATCAAGCAGGATGAGCTCAGGCTCCAGGCTGTGCTCACGCAGCAGTTGCATCACGCAGGGCAGTTCTCGCAGGTCGAGTTCTCCTCGCACGGCCTTCTCGACATGGGTGATGCGCGAGACGTAAGCCTGCGTCGCTTCCGCGGCATCCCAGGCGTCGAAAGCCGCAGCGGCAGCATTCGCCTGCGTGCCATCGAAATGAACAGCCACTACGAGTTTCATGCAGGAGTATGAGCCGCTGCAGCTCACGCCTGGCCATCCGTAGCTGCACGGCCTGGTTCGACGGGCAGGTCGACGCTCTACGATGCCGCAGGCACTCTCCCTCCTTTCATCCCATGCCGCCTCTTCTCATCATCGACATGCAGGTCGGCATGACCTGGCCCAGCGCCGACGTGCGCAACAACCTGCAGGCCGAGACCCATATTGCGCGGTTGCTTGGCGCCTGGCGTGACGCTGGTGCGCCCGTCGTCCATGTGCATCACATCTCGCGCACGCCGGGTTCGCCGTTCTGGCCGGGTCAGCCCGGCGTGGAATTCCAGCCCACGCTGGCGCCGCGAGACGACGAGCACGTCGTAGAGAAGAACGTGCCCGATGCCTTCACCCACAGCGGCCTGGAGCGCTGGCTGCACGCGCGCGGCCATCGCTCGCTGGTCATCGCCGGCGTCAGCACCAACAACTCGGTAGAGGCCACCGCCCGCAGCGCCGGCAACCTGGGCTTCCAGGCCCATGTGGTGGCCGACGCCTGCTTCGCGTTTGACCTGACCGACCTGCGCGGCGTGCGCCATGCGGCCGAGGAGGTGCATCAAATGGCGTTGGCCAATCTGCACGGCGAATACGCCACGATCATCGACACGGCGACGGCCGCTGCGCTGCTCGCAGGCCTCAGGCCGCCGCTTTCATGAAGGCCTCGAAATACTTCGCATCGCCCGTCTTGTAGAGGCCATACCAGGCTGCGAGCACGTCGTCGGCATAGACGTCCAGCGCGGCAAATGCTTCTTTCGCGAACTCCAGCGGGCGCATGGCCGACGCAGTGATCAGTTTGCCTGAGCGCACCGCCGGCTTCTGGCGGTAGAACGCCGCGCCCTGGTAGCCGGTGGCTGCCAGATAGTCCTTCGAGTTGCTCGTGTGTGGCACGTCGTCCAACAGGCCCGCACGCGCCAGCCCGGCCGTGGCACCGCAGATGGCGGCGACGGCCACGCCTTCGGCCAGGAAATTTCCGGCCAGCTGCGCCGCCTCCTTGTTCTTCTTCCTGTCCCAGGCCGTGCCGCCGGGCAGTACCAGCAGCGCGCTGTGGCGAGGCTTGAGTTTGTCCAGCGCCAGGTCGGGCGACACGCGCAGACCGCCGGCCGTCTTGACGGGCGCATCGGTCAGCCCCACCGTTTTCACCCTGAACCGCCCAGGCAGCTTCTGGCCCAACGGGTTGTTGAGGCCCGCGACCAGATAACCGTATTCCCAGTCCGACATCGTGTCGAAGACGAAGAGATGAACCGTCTGTTTCTTCATGATGCCCGCTCGGATGATTCGTCAGCCCATTTTGCGGATCGGCCCAGCGCGCGACGAAGCTTTTGGCAACCAGGTGCTTCCGCCTGCGGCGCGACCGAGTCGCCACAATCCGCTGTCCTGTCATTTCCATCCCGCCGCCCCGCATGCGCCTCCTGCTTGTCGAAGACGACCCCATGATCGGCGAGAGCCTGCGTGAGGCTTTGCGCCGCCAGGGCTTTGCGGCCGACTGGGTGAGGGACGGCCAGGCGGCCGACGCCGTGCTGTCCAGCGGCGAGCGCTTCGACGCCGTGCTGCTGGATCTGGGCCTGCCGAAGCGCAGCGGCGTCGAGGTGCTGCGCTCGATGCGGGCCCGCGCAGACTCGACGCCCGTCATCGTGCTGACGGCGCGCGACGCGCTGACCGACAAGGTTGCCGGGCTGGACGCCGGTGCTGACGACTATCTCGTCAAGCCTTTCGAGCTGGATGAGTTGCTGGCGCGATTGCGCGCGGTCACGCGCCGCCATGGCGGCCGCACGGACACGGGCCTGCAGGTCGCCGACCTGCGCCTGGACCCGGCCACGCGCGAAGTCACGCGCGCCGGCAAACCCATCCTGCTGTCGGCACGCGAGTTCGCGCTGCTGGAGACGCTGTTGGAGCGGCCCGGCGCCATCGTGTCGCGCGCCCAACTGGAGGACCGTCTCTACGGCTGGGGCGAGGAGCTGGAGAGCAACGCCATCAGTGTCTATATGCACCAGCTGCGCAAGAAGCTCGGCGCCGACCTGCTTCACACGGTGCGCGGCCTGGGTTACTACGCCGGCCCTGAGAAATGAAGCCCCTCGTCCAAGGAGTACCTTGGCCGGTCCCCCTGGGGGACGGGCCGGCTCGGGAACTGGAGTCGGACACAAGCAGTCCCTGCGGACTGCTTGTGCCTATGGAAGGACGTGGGCCTCTGGCCCATGGCGGGCCCAGCGCTCGGCTCGAACAATCCACCACGCCATGACTAAGCGGCTGCTCTCCACCTTGCGCGGCCGCCTCTTCGCGCTGCTCGCCATCCTGGGCGCCGTGACCGCGCTGGCCGTCAGCAGCGCCACCTACATCAGCGTGCGCACCGAGGCCGACGCGCTGTTCGACTACCAGTTGCGCCAGACGGCGCTGTCGCTGCGCGATCAGGGGCGCATCGCCGGCGAAGAGGCTGCGGCCCTGGCCGACCCGAGCCTGGACTATCTCGTGCAGATCTGGTCCGTGCAGGGGTTGGAGCTCTATTCCAGCCGGCCGCAGGGCATGACAGAGGCGCTGCCACCGCGCGCGGTGTTGGGGTTCTCCAACCTGCACCTCGCCGGCCAGGACTGGCGGGTGTTCAGTGCGGCCACGCCACTGCGCGTCGTGCAGGTCGCCCAGCCGCTGGCCGTGCGCCAGCGCCTGGCCGCCGTGGCGGCGCTGCGCAGCGTCGTGCCCGTGGCCGTGGCCCTGCCTGTGGTCGCCGCGGCCGTGTGGTGGCTGTTGGGCATGTCGCTGGCGCCGCTGGCCCGCGTCACGCGCGCCGCCCAGGCCGGCGGCGCCAACGCGCTGCACCCGCTGCCCACGGCCGGCCTGCCCGGTGAGGTGGCGCCGCTGGTGGAGGCCTTCAACGACCTGCTGGGGCGGCTGTCGTCGGCCTTCGAGGCCCAGCGCAATTTCGTCGCCGACGCCGCCCACGAACTGCGCTCGCCGCTGACGGCGCTGAAGCTGCAACTTGGGTTGCTGCGAGGCGCGGCCCCGGGCGCGGAGCAGGACGAATCCATCGCCCGCCTGCGCGGCGGTATCGACCGTTCGGTGCGTCTCGTTGAACAACTGCTGGCCCTCGCCCGCGCCGAGCCGGGCGCCGCGGCAGTTGCGTTGCCGCTGGACCTCGCCGACCTGGCCCGCCAGGCCGTGGCCGACGTGCAGCCCCTGGCCGACAAGGCCGGCGTGTCACTGTCTCTGACCGCACCCGACCCGTTGCCGCTGACCGGCGACCCCCAGGCCCTGCGCGGCGCGCTGCGCAATCTCATCGACAACGCCGTGAAGTACGGCGCCCGAACGGTGCACGTGAGCGCCTTGCGCGGCCCGCGCGGCGCGCCGCTGCTGCGCGTGGACGACGACGGCCCGGGCATTCCGGTGGAAGCGCGCGAGCGGGTCTTCGACCGCTTCCAGCGCGGCGAATGCGCAACCGTTGAAGGCAGCGGGCTGGGACTGGCCATCGTGCAGGCAGCGGCACGGCAGCAGGGAGCGAGCGTGACGCTGGCCAGTTCACCGTCCGGCGGGCTGAGGGCGGAAATCGCCTGGCCGGCGTCCTGACCCGGCACGTCGCTTGCCGGCAGTCGGATGCCGAATCGAGGAGACCGACATGGCCCTGCAGGGCAGCACCGAATTGCAAGCGTTGCGTGAGCGGCTTGAGGCCCGCGCGGCCGAACTGCGCCAGGAAGTGGGCGCGCTGCGCGCCGAGGAGGCCGGCGACCTGACGAAGACACCGGGCGGTCCGGTCGAAGATCCCGGCGAACGGGGCGAGGAAGAAGCGCGTCATGCCGTCCGCCACGCAGAGCAGGGACGCGACACGCAGGAACTGCGCAACATCGCCGCGGCCCTTCAGCGCATGGAAGAGGGGCGCTACGGCGAATGCGTGGACTGCGGCTGTGACATCCCGCTGGCGCGATTGCAGGCCGAACCGGCGGCGGCCCGGTGCGTCGCCTGCCAGCAGCGCTTCGAACGGGGCGCGCCGCCGGCGTGATCCGGCATGAGGATTGCCGGTTTCAGGTCCCCTTTTCTGAACCGGAGCAATGTCATGGCACATCCAGACCCCCTTCGTCAGGGCAGCGAGAAGGACCAGCGCCGCCACGCCGGCAATGCCAGCGAGGCCACCGACATCGGCATGCAGGACAAGTCACAGGGCAAGTCCGGCACCGCGGCGCCCGAGCGCCAGAAGGACGACCCGCACTGGGCGCCGGAAAGCGGCGACAAGCCCGAGGCGCGTCGCAAGGGCTGAACACCAGCGCCGGCCGTGGGCGGCCTCAGCGCCGAACACCGGCTCGGCACATCGACGTCCTCGAGCTTGAGGATGGCGAGGGCCGCGCGCCCTTGGCAGCTCAACCAGATGACTGTAGAAATACACAGCCATCACGAAGCCGTCAAAGCCATGACTCCTCAAGAAGCCCAGCGCGTGATCGATGCCCTCGCCGATGGCGTGGACCCTGACACCGGCGAGTTTCTTCCAGCGGAAAGCGCACTGCTGAAGCCCTCGGTGATCCGGGCCCTGTTCGTGGCGTCGCGAGCGTTGGAGACCCCACGCAACGAAGCCCGTGCAACCAAAGAGCGGCCCAGCCAGGCTGGCAAGCCTTGGTCGGTGCAGGAGGATCAGCGCCTGCTCGACAACTTTGACCAAGGTGCCGATCTGGCAACGCTGACCCTGGTGCACGGCCGCTCCAAGGGTGGCATCGCCTCCCGATTGGTTCGCCTGGGCCGCATCAAGGAGAGGGCTGAAATCGGTGCTCGCGCCAAGGCCGACATGCCGACCGCGGCCGCGCCTTAACTTTCGCCTCACCTTCGCCTCACCGAGCGCTCATCTGGCATCTCTAGATTCCCGGCAACGGCTGCACCGCAGCCTGCTTGAGGACCCTTCGATGACCCAGACTGCCAAAACCACCCTGATCGCCACCGCCGCCGCGCTGCTGGCCGCCGGCGTCACCGTCACCACCACCGCCTCCGGCTGGACCGCGCCCGCCTGGCTGCAGGGCAAGGCTCCCGTCAGCGCACCGGTGGCCGGCGAAGCCACGCCCGCCGCCACGGCCGCCGCAGCCACCACGTTGGCCGCGCCGGCCGTCAGCCTGCCTTCAGCCCAGCTGCCGAACTACCGCGCCATCGTGCAGACGCAAGGCCCCGCCGTCGTCGGCATCACCGTGGCCGGCCTGCACAAGGTGGGCAACGACGAAGGCGACGAAGGCCCCGTCGCGCGGGGCGACGATGACCCCTTCTTCCGCTTCTTCCGCGGCATCCCCGGGCTGCGCATGCCCCAGCAGGGCCCCCAGCCCTTCCGCGGCCAGGGCTCGGGTTTCATCATCAGCGCCGACGGCCTGGTGCTGACCAATGCTCACGTGGTGCGCGACGCCAAGCAGGTCACCGTCAAGCTCAGCGACCGCCGCGAGTTCTCGGCCAAGGTGCTGGGCAGCGACCCGGCCACCGACATCGCCGTGCTCAAGCTCGATGCCAAGGGCCTGCCTACCGTGCAGCTCGGCGACCCCAAGCAGGTGCAGGTGGGCGACTACGTGCTGGCCATCGGCGCGCCCTATGGCTTCGAGCAGACGGCCACACAGGGCATCGTCAGCGCCAAGGGGCGCTCGCTGCCGGGCGACAGCGTCGTACCCTTCATCCAGACCGATGCGGCCGTGAACCCGGGCAACTCGGGCGGCCCGCTGTTCGACGCAGCCGGTCGTGTCGTCGGCGTCAATGCACAAATCTTTTCGCAGAGCGGCGGCTTCCAGGGCCTGGCCTTCTCGATTCCCGTGGACGTGGCGCTGAAGGTCAAGGACCAGATCGTCGCCCACGGCAAGGTTGAGCATGCGCGCCTCGGTGTCACGCTGCAGGACCTGAGCGCGCCACTGGCCTCGTCCTTCGGCCTGGGTGCGCCCGACGGCGCCCTGGTGTCCAGCGTGCAGCCTGAAAGCGCGGCCGCCAAGGCCGGGCTGAAGGCGGGTGACGTGATTACCGCCATCGACGGCGAGCCGGTGCGCGTGGCGGGCGATGTGTCCAGCCGCGTCGGCCTGGCCCGCCCCGGCGACAAGCTCAAGCTGGAGCTGTGGCGCGACAAGTCCCGCGTCAGCGAGACCGTCAGCCTGGGCCGCGCCGACAAGGACACGCAGGAAGCCAGTGCTTCGCCTCAGGGCGGCTCACTGGGCCTGGCGCTGCGCCCGCTGGAGCGCCAGGAACTGCGCGGTTCAGGGCTGGACCATGGCCTGTTGATCGAGCGCGTGACCGGCCCGGCCCAACTGGCCGGCGTGCAGCCCGGCGACGTGCTGCTGGCGCTCAACGGCAAGCCGGTGCAGAACGTCGAGCAGGTGCGCGACGCGCTCAAGGGCAAGCCGGCCTCGGTGGCCCTGCTGGTGGCGCGTGACGGCCAGCAGATCTTTGTGCCGGTGCGACTCGGCTGATACGTTTGGACGGCAGGGGTGGCAGGCGCTACCCGCACCAGCCCGCGGCGCCCAAGCCGCGGGCCTTTTTTTATCGGGGCTCCGGCCGGTGAAAACTCACGCGTCCCGCCCACCGGCCGCCGCTTGCGCTAGGCTGCGCGTCATCGCACCCGCTCGCGGAGACCGCCCTGGAGATCCTGCTTGAACTGCTGCTCGAACTCGTCTTGCAGGTCTTCGGCGAATTGCTCGTCGAACTCGGTCTGCATGCCGTCGCCGAGCCTTTTCGCAAGCAGCCCAGCGTCTGGGTGGCCGTGCTTGGCTATGTGCTGCTCGGCGGCATCGTCGGCGCGCTGAGCCTGTGGCTGATGCCCCAACACCTGACGCGCGATGGCTGGCCCCGCCTGGCCAACCTCGTCGTCACGCCCGTGATCGCCGGTTTCGCCATGACGCTGATCGGCCTCTGGCGCGCGCGCCGTGGTGACCCGGTGCTGCGCATCGACCGATTTGCCTACGGCTATCTGTTCGCGCTGACGGTCGCCGTCGTGCGCTACAACTTCGCAAGCTGAGCCGCCATGGACGCCATTCGCTGGGTTCTCATCCTCATCGCGATTGGCGCTGCAGCGGCCGCCGCCCTGTGGCTGGGGCTGAGCGCGCCGCCCGCGAGCCCGGCCGCGCCATCCGAGCCCACGACCGTCGCAGCCCTGCCCGCCACGCGGCCGCTGGCGGCTTCCGCAGCCTCGGCAACCACACGCGCGGTGGCGCGTGCCGCCTCCGCAACGGCAGCGCCGATGCCCGCCTCCACAAGGCCGGCCGCGCCGCGTATCGGTTCGGAAGGGTACGGCCCGCACATCGATCGTGCGGTGGCTGGCGACGATGCGGTGGCTGCCTGGGAGGCGGTGCGCTGGCTGCGGCTTTGCGCGTCGAACGAGACGCGGCGCAACAGCCTCGAGACCGTCCGCAACCAGGGCGTCTCGCCGGAAATGATGACCCAGATGATGGTGGAGGCCGATGCCGAAGCGCGGCGCTGCCAGACCGTGACCGCCCAGCACCGAGTGATGCTGCCGGAACTGGCCTCACGGGCGGTGCGGGCCGGCGTGGCCGAGGCGGCCTCGGCCTTTGCCGCCTCAACCTTCTCCAGCGACCTGACCGCAGCGCAGCGCCAGCAGGTGGCCGAAGCGATGCGGCGTGACGCACTTGTCGGTGACGGGCCCAGCCTCGTCAACGCGGCGACGTCGAACCCCGCCTGGGGACTGAGCGATGCCGAGCGTTTGAGCTTTCTGATGGCCTACGCCGAGCTGCCCGACCCTGAGGCCAAGGGCATGGCCAAGTCGCTGCTGGAGCGGGGTGCGCTTCACCTGGCAGCGCCGCCCACACCTCAGCAGATGGCCGCGGCCAGGGAGGCGGCGCAGCAGATCCTTGCGCGCCGGCCCGCTGGCGGCAAGCCCTGAGGTCGCTCAAGGCATGCCGTTGTCCACGTAGTCGCCAAAGCCGGGCCGGCTGCCGAGCCGCTGCATCCAGGCGTCCACCGCCGGCAGTTCCGCGCGCTCGATGGGTGCGTTTTTCCAGCGCTGGGCCGACAGGCCGAGCACGACGTCGGCCAGCGTGAACTCGGGTCCACAGACATGAGCGTTGGTGCGCGCGAGCTGGGCGTCCAGCATGCCCATGTGCTTGTTCCAGTTGGCCACGCCTGCAGTGATGGCCTCGGCCGTGGCCGGCTGGCCGCGCACCAGCGCCATGAAGGCGACGCGCCAGCTGTTGTTCAGCTCGCCGGCCTGCCAGTCCATCCACTGCTCGACGCGGGCACGCGCCTGCGCCTCGGTGGGCAGCAGCGTGCTCGCGTAGCGCTGGGTGGCGAGATAGCGGCAGATGGTGTTGCTCTCCCACAGCACGAAGTCGCCGTCGATGAGGACGGGAATGAGCCCGTTGGGGTTCATCGCCAGATAGCCCGGCTCCTGCGGCGAGCGAAAACCCGCACCCCAATCCTCGCGGTCGAGTTCGAGATCGAGTTGCGCGGCGGTCCACATAACCTTGCGGACGTTGATGGAGGTGAGGCGGCCGAGCAGCTTCATCGTGGCGTTGGGCAAGAGACGGGGCGGCCCATTGTGTCAGCCGGCTTGCATGGTGAAGCGCCGTTTCAGCCGCGGATATGACAGCGGCTTGCTGTCAAGACAAGCGCACGGTCCAGCGGCCCGCTTCGTCGCAGGCCAGCTGCACGAGGCCCGGCCCCCGAACGCCGCCGATGCTCGCGTCACTCAGCGCGGTCAGCTCGCGCAACAGCACGCTGACGCGCTCGTCCAGCCGCTTAGCCAGCCGCGTCAGCGCGACCGGCTCGCCATCGGGCGCCAGCTCACGCAGCGTCTGCAGCAGCTGTTCCTGCATGAGGCGTCAACACGACCGGGATGGACTTGGACGTTGGTGTGCGCGCCGTGACGGAAAAGCTCTGCAGCGGCACCAGCGGGTTGGTCTCGGGGTAGTAGCTGGCCAGGCAGCCGCGCGGGATGTCGTAGGCGACGAGCAGGAAGCGTTCAGCGCGGCGCTGCTGCACCTCGCCACCGGCTTCGTCGATGTAGAGGCTGGTGATGTCCACCCAGTCGCCCGCCTTCATGCCGAGATCCTTCAAGTCCTCGACGTTGACGAAGACCACGCGGCGGTGACCGTAGACGCCGCGGTAGCGGTCGTCATGGCCGTAGATGGTGGTGTTGTACTGGTCGTGGGAGCGCAGTGTCGTCAGCGTGAAGACGCGCGCGTCACGTTGGCGCTCGGCGATGCGCTGCACCGCCAGGTCGGTGGGCATCGCGTGCGTGCTGAACTCGGCCTTGCCACTCGCCGTAGCCCAGACGCGCTCGCTGGCAGTGTTGCGCAGGCGAAAGCCACCGGGCGACTTGATCTTCTCGTTGAAGCCGGCGAAATCGGGCAGCACGGCCTCGATCTTGTCGCGGATGGCGGCGTAGTTGCTGGCCAGGGCCAGCCACGGCGTGCGGCTCTTCGTCAGCGTGGCCGCGGCCATGCGCGCGACCAGCATGGGCTCGGAGATCAGGTGCTCCGATGCCGGCGCATTCATGCCGGCCGACAGGTGCACCATGCTCATCGAGTCCTCCACCGTGACGCCTTGCGGCCCGCTGGCCTGCACGTCGATCTCGGTGCGGCCCAGCACGGGCAGCACCAGAGCCTGGCGACCGTGCACGACATGGCTGCGGTTGAACTTGGTGGTGATGTGCACCGTCAGCTCGCACTGGCGCAGCGCGCGCCAGGTGGCGGCCGTGTCGGGCGTGGCGGCGGCGAAGTTGCCGCCCATGGCGATGAAGACCTTGCCCTTGCCGTCCAGCATGGCCTGGATGGCACCAACCGTGTCGTAGCCGTGCTCGCGCGGCGGCTCGAAGCCGAACACCTGGCCCAGCTTGTCCAGGAAGGCCGGCGCGGGCTTCTCGTAGATGCCCATGGTGCGGTCGCCCTGCACATTGCTGTGACCGCGCACCGGGCAGGCACCGGCGCCGGGCCGGCCCAGGTTGCCGCGCAGCAGCAGCAGGTTGACGATCATCTGGATCGTCTTGACCGAGTGGCGGTGCTGGGTGATGCCCATGCCCCAGCAGGCGATGACGCGCTCACTCGTCGCGTAGATGTCGGCAGCCTGCACGATCTGTTCGCGCGTCAGGCCCGAGGCCTGGACGAGCGGCTCCCAGGGCTGCTCGCGCAGTTCGGCCACGAAGCTGTCGAAGCCCTGGGTGTGCTCGGCGATGAAATCCACGTCCAACACGCGCGGCTTACCGGCCGCCAGCGCGGCGTCGTCCAACTCGACGACGCGCTTGCACATGCCCTTGAGCAGCGCGAAGTCGCCGCCCACCTGGAGCTGGAAGTAGTGGCTGCTGATCGGCGAGTCGCTGAAGCTCGCCATCTCGATGGCGTTCTGCGGGTCGGCAAAGCGCTCCAGGCCACGCTCGCGCAGCGGGTTGAAGCTGACGATGCGCGCGCCGCGCTTGCGGGCCGCGCGCAGCTCGCCCAGCATGCGCGGGTGGTTGGTGCCGGGGTTCTGACCGAACACGAAGATGGCGTCGGCCCGCTCGAAGTCGTACAGCGTGACCGTGCCCTTGCCGACGCCGATGGTCGGGCGCATGCCGGAGCCGCTGGGCTCGTGGCACATATTGGAGCAGTCGGGGAAGTTGTTGGTGCCGTACTCGCGCACGAACAGCTGGTACAAGAAGGCGGCCTCGTTGCTGGTGCGCCCCGACGTGTAGAAGATGGCTTCGTTGGGGTCGGGCAGGGCCTGCAGCTCGCGTGCGATCAGCGCGAAGGCGGCGTCCCAACTGGTGCGCTGGTAGCGGTCGGTCTGGGCGTCGTAGACCATGGGCTCGGTCAGACGACCCGTGGCTTCCAGGTCGTAGTCCGACGCCTCGGCCCATTCCTTCAGCGTCTTCGCGCCAATGACCTCGGGCGTCGCGCGCCGCGCGGTGGCTTCGGCGGCGACGGCCTTGGCGCCGTTCTCGCAGAACTCGAAGGTGGAGCGGTGATCGCGGTCAGGCCAGGCGCAGCCCGGGCAGTCGAAGCCGTCGGTCTGGTTGGCATGCAGCAGCGTCTTGGCACCCTTCACGGCCACGCCCTGCTCGTTCAGGTGCCTGGCCACGCTCTTCAGCGCACCCCAACCGCCGGCGGGGCCGTCGTACAGCTCGATCTTCTGTTCGATCTCTTTTTCGCTCATATGCACATCAACCAAGAAAAAGGCCCCGCGCCTTGCACAGGCAGCGGGGCTTGTCAGCCTAGCAGGACCGGATCAGTTGAAGAACTTGCCCACGTTGATCAGGGTCTTGTAGACCCCCCAGGCCAGCGGGATGCCCACGGCGGCCCAGGCCAGCACGACGATGAACGTCGGCGTGGCGGCCGCCTGGCCACTGCCGCTGCCCACCTCGGTGGCGGCGGCGCGCTCATGCGCCAGACGCTTTTCCTCGGCCAGCTCGGCGTCGGTCATGAAGTACTTGTCCGCGACCGGCTTGACCATCAGGTTGGCAATCAGGCCGACGACCAGCATCCCAACCAGGATGTACATGGTCTGGTTGTAGACCTGCTCGCGCGGCAGGCCCAGGCCGAGCTGGTAGTCGCGCATGTAGTTCACGACGACCGGGCCGAGGATGCCGGCCGTGGCCCAAGCCGTCAGCAGGCGGCCGTGGATGGCGCCCACCATCTGCGTGCCGAACAGGTCCGCCAGGTAGGCCGGCACGGTGGAGAAGCCGCCGCCGTACATGCTCAGGATGATGCAGACGGCGCCGACGAAGAGCAGCTTGGAGCCGGCCGCGGCGCTGCCCGGGATGCTGGCGTAGAGGACGCCACCCAGCACGAAGAAGACGACGTAGGTCATCTTGCGGCCGAGCTTGTCGGACAGGCTGGCCCAGAAGAAACGGCCGCCGATGTTGAACAGGCTCAGCAAGGCCGTGAAGCCAGCAGCGACGCCGGCGATCTTGGCGAGCTGCGCCTTGTCGAGTTCACCGAACTTGGCCGTCAGGCCGATCAGCGAACCGCCGAAGATTTCCTGCAGCATCGGGCTGGCCATGCCGATGACGCCGATGCCGGCCGACACGTTCATGCACAACGCGATCCACACCAGCCAGAACTGCGGGATGCCCCAGACCTTCTTCACATGCACGTGGCGCTGCGTGATCATGGCGTTGCTGCCCTGAGCGACCGGCGCGGTCCAGCCGGCCGGCTTCCAGCCCGTCGGCGGCACGCGGTAGCCGAGTGCTCCGCCGATCATGAAGACGAAGTAGATGAGGGCCATGACGATGAAGGTCTGAGTCACGCCGACATCGGTGGCCGTCGCGAACATCTTCATCAGCTCTGCCGCCAGCGGCGAGCCGATCATGGCACCGCCGCCAAAGCCCATGATGGCCATGCCGGTGGCCATGCCGCGCTTGTCCGGGAACCACTTGATCAGCGTGCTGACCGGACTGATGTAGCCCAGCCCGAGACCGATGCCGCCGATGACGCCGCTGCCGAGGATCATCAGCCAGAACTGGTGTAGATGAATGCCCAACGCCGAGATCAGCATGCCGCCGCACCAGCACAGGGCAGACACGATACCGGCCTTGCGTGGCCCGGCGCGTTCCAGCCAGCCGCCCCAGATTGCCGCTGCGCAACCAAGGAAGACGAAGAAGAGGGTGTACATCCAGCCCAGCGTCGAGACCTTCCAGTCGCAACCGCTGACGAAGAGCTCCTGGAAGAAGCCCACGTCGGCGCCGCACTTGATCGCCTCCTTGATGCCCAGGGCCTTGGACAGCGGCAGCCAGAACACCGAGAAGCCGTAGGCCATGCCGATGCACAGATGGATGGCGAGGGCCGCCGGCGGCACCAGCCAGCGGTTGAAGCCGACGCCGGCAATGGTTCTTTCCTTGTCGAGCCAGCCTGCGCTCCGACCCGGACCGGGCACGGCATCCAATCCCACTGAAGACATGGTGTTCCCTTTGACGTTGATGTGAATCTCGTGCGCAGCCACCATCAGCCCGCCCGAGGCGGCGCAGGATACGGGTTGCTTTGTGACGAGTCCCCCGTCGAAGTGGCGATTTAGGGAAAAACCTAGCTCGTCGTTCAGAAAATCCGGGCAGATGGCACGGTTGGATGGGCGGCTATCCTGCTGCGCCATGCGACGCGTATTGATCATTGACGACCATCCCGGCGTGGGCCAGGCGCTGGAACTGCTGCTGTCCCTGCACGACATCGAGGCCAGTATGGCCACCAGCCCCGAAGAGGGCCTGGCCCTGCTCGACAAGCGCGCCTTCGGCCTCGTCATCCAGGACATGAATTTCACGGCCGACACGACCTCGGGCGAGGAAGGCGAGCAGCTGTTTCGCGCCATCCGCGCGCGCCGCCCGGACCTTCCCGTCATCCTGCTGACGGCCTGGACGCGGCTGGACGCCGCCGTGGCCCTCGTCAAGGCCGGCGCGGCCGACTACCTCGCCAAACCCTGGGACGACGCCAAGCTGATTGCGACCGTCGAAAACCTGCTGGAGCTGGGCGAGGCCAACCGCGAGATCGCGCAGCTGCGCGAGGCACGGTCGGCCAGGCGCGCAGCGCTGGCACGGCGCTACGACCTCGCTGGCCTCGTGTTCGGCTCCGATGCGATGGCCAATTTGCTCGAACTGGCCGGCCAGATCGCCGCGGCGCCGGTGCCGGTACTGATCACGGGGCCGAACGGCGCCGGCAAGGAACGCATCGCGGCCTTCGTGCACGCCAATTCAAGCGCGCATGACGGCCCCTTCGTCGCTCTGAACTGCGGCGCCCTGCCGGCCGACCTCATCGAGGCCGAGCTGTTCGGCAGCGACAGCGGCGCCTACACCGGCGCGGCCAAGGCGCGCGTGGGCCGCTTCGAGGCGGCCGACGGCGGCACCCTTTTCTTGGACGAGATCGGCAACCTGCCGCTGGCCGGCCAGGTCAAGCTGCTGCGCGTGCTGGAGACCGGCCAGTTCGAGCGCCTGGGCTCGAGCAAGACGCGCCAGGTGCTGGTGCGCGTGCTGAGCGCGACCAATGCCGACCTGCGCGCCATGGTCAAGACGGGCGCCTTCCGCGAGGACCTGTTCTATCGCCTCAATCTCATTGAGCTGAGGCTGCCGCCGCTGGCCGAGCGCCGCGACGATGTGCTGCCGCTGGCAGAGCATTTCCTGGCCGGCCGCGCGCGTTTGAGCGAGGCCGCGCGCGAGTCCCTGCTCGCCCACCGTTGGCCAGGCAATGTGCGCGAACTGAAGAACGCCGTCGAACGCGCGGCCCTGCTGTGCCAGGGCGGTGAAATCACGCCGGCCCTGCTGGGGCTGGAGGAAGCCAATGGCAATGGCGGCGGCGCCTGGCGCAACCTCGACGAGCCCAGCCGCGAGGCCGTCGTCGCGGCGCTGAACGCGGCCGGCGGCGTGGTCAGCCGCGCGGCCAGCCAGCTGGGTCTGTCGCGCCAGGCGCTGTACCGGCGCTTGGAGCGTTATGGGATAACGCCTTGATGCCGTTGTCGCTGCGCGCACGCGCCTTGCTGGCACTCTGTGCGGCGGCGGTGGTGCCGCCCCTGGTCATCCTCGGCGTGCGGCGCGCGGGCCTGGATGCGGGCATTGCGCTGGCCGTGGCGGTGATCGTCATGCTGCCGCTGATCGGCTGGCTGGCGGCATTCTGGCTGGCGCCGCTGCTGCGGCTCACGCGCGCGCTCGAAGGCGCCGTGTTGAGCTATCGCGACGGCGACTTCAGCCTCAACTTGGCGCCAGACGGCCCGCGTGAGCTGATCGAGCTGACGCAACTGCACGCCGAGCTCGGCCTGGCCCTGCGCGAGCAGCGCCAGCACCTGGCCCAGCGCGAGCTGCTGCTGGACACCGTCGTGCAGAACACGCCCGTCGCGCTGGTGCTGACGGCGCCGAGCGAGCGCATCGCCATTGCCAACCTGGCCGCACGCCAGTTGCTGGGCGACGGCCGCAGCCTGACCGGGCTGGACTTCCCCACCGTCATCGCCCACCTGCCGGAGGCGCTGCGCGAGGCCCTCGCCGGCGACGCCGACCGGCTTTTCGCGGTGACGCTGCCCGACGGATCGGAGGAAACCTTCCACCACAGCACGCGCACATTCAGGCTGCAGGGCCAGCCGCATCGGCTGCGGCTGCTGCGGCGCATGACGCGGGAGCTGTCGCGGGCCGAAGTCGCGACGTGGAAGCGCGTCATCCGCGTGTTGAGCCACGAGTTGAACAACTCGCTGGCGCCGATTTCGTCATTGGCCCACAGCGGCGCCGAGCTGGCGCGGCGCGGCAACACCGAGCGGCTGCTGCAGGTGCTGGCCAGCATTGGCGAACGGGCGGCACATCTGCATGTCTTCCTGAGCGGCTACGCGGCCTTCGCCAAGCTGCCGGCGCCGCGCCGCGAGGCGGTGGACTGGCCGGCCTTTATCGCGCGGCTGGCGACGCTGGGCGAGTTCCGCGTCGAGGGCGCGCCGCCCGATCAGCCCGGCTGGTTCGATGCGGCCCAGATCGAACAAGCCCTGCTCAACCTGATCAAGAACGCCCATGAGTCGGGCAGCGACCCCGACGAGATCCTGCTGCGCCTGGCCAGCCAGGGCGGCGAGTTGCGCATCGAAGTGCTGGACCGCGGCCCCGGCATGAGCGAGGCGGTGCTGGCCCAGGCCCTGCTGCCCTTCTATTCCACCAAGCGCTCCGAACCCGGCTCCCGGGGCGGCACGGGCCTCGGGCTGGCGCTGGCGCGGGAGATTGCCGAAGCCCACGACGGCCATATCGCGCTGGCCAACCGTGACGGTGGTGGGCTGCGGGTGACGATCCGGCTGCCATGGCGCGCCGTCCTGTCGAATGAGGATGCCAAAGCGAGCAATTAGTGACAGAGTGCACAACTTGTTTCAGCGCGCCACCGTCGGCACGCTGCCTTGGGAGCCGTGCCATGTCTCTACGCGCTTTGACCCTGCTGGGTCTCGCTGCCCTCGCCTGCACCGCCCAGGCGCAGTCGCAATACCGCGTCTTCGCCGAGGCCTACAGCGGCTACTACAACAGTATCCAGACAACCAGCCCCGTCTTTGGCCTGGACCCCGGCGGCAACCCGAACACCGTCTACGGCAGCGTCTATTACGGCTACGACTACCTCAGCGGCGCCGCCTACGACCAGGCCACGCCCCTACCCAATGTGACGGCCGGTGGCGTCTGGGCAGGTGATGCCAGCCAAGGCATGACACCCGTCACCGCCAATGCCTACGGCATGACGGACTGGGGCAGCAACCATGCCAGCGCCTCGCTGGCCGGCTTCACACCGGTGAGCCAGAGCTACGACGGCCAGTTCGTCGTCGGCGCGACCAGCTGGCCTATGCACGTGGAAAGCAACAACCAGACTTATGCGACCGGGCGCTCGGCCTGGGAGGAGCTCTACCAGATCGGCGGCGGCACCGGCACGGGCACCTTCACGGGCACCATCCACATCGACGGCAGCCTCGCCGGCATCACGACGGGCAATGGCGGCGCGTCCATCGACTGGTCGCTGCGCTCCTTCTCCAACCAGGTCGTCGCGTCGGTCTACGCCTCCTACGACGCGGGCTCGGACCACTGGAACAAGAGCGTCTACAGCGACGGCCTGTGGACCTACACGGACGGCAACGGCACGCTGACGATCAACGAGGATGTCGTCGGCAGCTATAGCTTCACCTATGGCGCAGCGCTATACCTGAAGTCTGAGCTGAGCACGAGCATCAGCGGCAACGGTGCCGCGGACTTCTCCAATACCGTGCAGTTCACGGGCATGCAGTTGCCGCAGGGCTCGACGGTCTATGTGCTGTCTGGCGCCGCTGCGTCGGACTACGGCATCAGCTTCGCCGGCAATGGCAGCGGCACGATCTGCCAGAACCTGGCTTGCGCGACCGGCGGCGGCGGCCTGCCCATTCCCGAACCCGAAACCTATGCGCTGCTGCTGTCGGGCCTGAGCGTCATCGCCTGGGT
Organism: Pelomonas sp. Root1217; assembly: GCF_001425705.1. Taxonomy (GTDB): domain Bacteria; phylum Pseudomonadota; class Gammaproteobacteria; order Burkholderiales; family Burkholderiaceae_C; genus Pelomonas. The sequence goes on from NZ_LMDC01000023.1 coordinate 99,575, forward strand.
GGCGCGTCGCCGTCGCAGCCGTTGAGTCAACAGCTCAGATCAGCAGGGCCGCCAGGCCGCTGAAGCTGAAAAAGGCCAGGCCGGTCGACGCCAGGATGATGCGCGCGATGCGGCCGTTGTCCGCGCCGTAGCGCTCGGCCAGCAGCGACACATTGCTGGCGCTGGGCAGCGCGGCCGCCAGCGTCAGCGCAACCAGCTGCGGCCAGGCCAGCGGCGCCCCCAGCCAGCGCGCCGCGGCACCCAAGGCGAAGACCAGGGCCGGATGCAGCAGCAGCTTGATGGCGGCCACGGGCAGGTAAAGCGCCGCCGGCGTCACACGGCCGGCCTTGCGGTTGGCCCGGCCCGAGCGGCTGAGCACCGCGCCAATGGAGAACAGCGCCACCGGCGAGGCCGCATCGCCCAGCATGGCAATGACCTTGGCCAGTGGCCCCGGCAACACCAGGCCGCTGACGCCCAAAGCCGCACCCAGGGCAATGGACCAGGGCAGCGGATTGGAAGCGGCCGCCTTCAGCGCCTGCACGAAAGCCGCCCGGCCGGCATGGCCGCTGGCCCCCGCCTGTGCCAGAGCGATGCACAGCGAGCTCGTCACGAACAGGTCGGCCAGGATGGTGCTGACGACAGCCCCGCCGGCGGCATTGCCCAGCAACGCGACGATCAGCGGCACGCCCATGAAGCCGGTGTTGGGGAAGGCCGCCACCAGGGCGCCAAAGGCGGCGTCCTTCATGCCCACGCGCTCGGACAACGTCGTTGCCACCGTGAAGAAGACGATCAGCAGCGCCGAGCTGAGATACACGCCGAGCAGGGCCGGGTTGAGCAGCTCCAGCAGCGGCGTGTCGCGCCCGAAGCGAAACAGCAGGCAAGGCAGCGCAAAGAAAAGCACGAAACCGTTCAGGCCTGGAATGGCGCTGTCCGGCAGCAGGCCACGCTCGGCGGCCAGCCAGCCACACAGCACCAGCGCGAAGAATGGAAAGGTCGTGGCGAGAACGGCAAGCATGGTCCGGGGGGCGAGTATCAAGGGCCGTGAGCGAATGCGCGGACCGGCCCGCTTTGTAACAAAGGGGGATGGCAGCCCCCTGGGGTGACCCCTAATATGCCGCGCCATGCGCATGCCCAATCTCTCCCTGCCACCGCCAGCCGCTGCCGCGCCGCTGGACGAAGGGCAGGCGCTGGGCGTGTGGCGGCTGGAGAAACCGCTGGCCGACGGCGAGCAGGCTCATGCCGGCCAGTGGTACAGCGCCCACCATGCGCTGGCCACCGAGCAGAAGGCGGCCGTGCTCGTGCTGGACCGCAGCGACCAGGGCGCCGGCGTCATGCTGCGCTATGCCGACCAGGCCGGCGACCTCGCCAAGCTGCAGCACCCGCACATCGCCGTGCCCAGCGACAGCGGCGTGACGCCCGATTCCCATCCCTACCTGATCGTCGACGGCGAGCATGGCGAGCCGGTGCTGCCGCAGTTGCACAGCTTGAGCCTGCGCCAGCGCGTCGAGTTGCTGGTGCAGCTCTGCGAAGCCCTGCGCTCGGCCCACCAGCAGGGCTGGCTGCTGGCCGAGATCGACCCCGCCATGATCTGGCTCGGCCCCGAAGGCGGCGTGCGCCTGATGGGCCTGGGCTTGACCAAGATCCCCGACCCGACCGACCCCTTCGACCGCGGCCTGAGCCTCGGCGCCTCGCCGGCCTTCGTCGCGCCCGAGCGCCGCAACGGCGAACCTCCCACCCTCGCCAGCGAGATCTACGGCCTGGGCGCCCTGGCCCGCGTCTTCATCTGCGGCTGGGAAGACACGCCCCGGGGCCTGGCGCCGCTGCGCGGTAGCGTGGCCGACGCCTGGCCGCAGATGAAGGAGGCGCAGCAGATCAAGCTCGACGCCCTGCTGCGCGGCACCATGGCCGAATCGCCCGAGCTGCGCACGCGCGGCGCCGAGGGCCTGGCCGACGAGTTGCGCGAATGGCTGGGCCTCGCCCCTCCGCGCAGCACCGGCAGCGCCGCCGAATTGGCGTCTGCCGTCGCAGCCAAGCCGCGGCCGGCCTGGTGGAAGCGCTGGCTGTGGCTGGGGGCAGCCGCCGGCCTGGGCCTGCTGGCCATGGCGGCGCGCGTCGCCGAACCGCCGACGTCGACCGCCGGCACACAGAGCCAGTCGCGGGGCTGACCCTCGGAACCGCGAGGATCGGGGGATTGTTTGGGGATGCGCCGAGGACGGCGCTCGGCAACAATGCGACCCCCTACCCTCTGGAGGTTTCCATGGCTCGTTCCCTGCGCGCGACGCTGATCGTCCTCGGCTCCGCCCTGCCGCTGGCCGTTTCTGCCGCCGGCTTCGCCACCGATGCCGAGGGCTGGACGACGCCCGTGGGCGGCACCCAAGCCTGGCAGGCCACCGGCGGCAACGGCGGGGGCTGGGTCCAGGTCGAGGACCTCGACGGCAACACCGACATCTTGCTCACCGCGCCGTCGGGCTGGCTGGGCAACTGGTCGGCCTACCTGGGTGGCACGCTGTCCTTCGATGCAAGAACCGTCAACAACGCGTCCGTCGACTGGTCCGGATTCGGTGAGGTCCGGATCAGCGGCCCGGGCGGCAGCCTGGTGCTCGATCTCGCACCGGCCGCCCCGGACGGCCAGTGGCGCCACTACAGCGCGGCACTGACACCCGCCGCCGGCTGGGGGCCCTCGCTGGCCAGTGTGCTTGCCAACGTGACCAGCTTGACCATCAACGGCGAATTCCATGCAGGCCCAGGCGAAGTCGTCGGCTTTGACAACATCCAGGTCACGGCCGTGCCCGAGCCGGCCAGCGCAGCGTTGCTGCTTGGCGGGCTGGGCCTGCTGGCCGGCCTGCGGCGCAAGCGCTGATGGCCGCGGTCGGGGCAGCCCCCTCAACCGTCAACCCGGGCCTGCTGGGCCTGGGCGAACTGCAACTCAGGCTGCCGGCCACCAAGATCCAATGGCTGGCGCTGGCCGCCGGCGTGGGATTCGGCCTCGTGGGCGCCGAGCTGGCCTGGCACCATCCGCTGTCGGGGCCGCTCGCGCTGACGGCCTGGGGCGCCATCGTGCTGCTGGCGGCACTGTTCTGGATCAAGACGCCCGTTCTCGTGCTCGCGCCGCTGCCCCTGGTCGGTCTGGCGCCCTGGACCGGCTGGATCAGCTTCGAGGAGATGGACCTCCTCGTCACCGCCTGCGGCTGCGGCGGTTATCTGGCCTATGCGCTGCAGCTGAACTCGCGCGACCGCGCGCCAGCCTGGCGCCACGGCCTCGTCTATTCGCCGGTCGTCATCGTGCTGATGATGGCCCTGGCGCTGTCGGCGGCCTGGAGCATCAGGCGTGGTTTCGCCGACGCGGGCGGCTTTGCCTTCGGCTGGTTCCACGGCTATCACGAAGCCATGAACTCGGTACGCAACGCCAAGGCCATCTTCCTGGTGCTGGCCCTGTTGCCGCTGTGGACGGCCGCAGCCACCGCGCGTCCACGGGGTTTCTCGCGCGGCCTGCTGCTCGGCCTGGTGCTGGCGCTGGCCGGCGGCAGCGCCGCCGCGCTGTGGGAGCGCCTGGCCTATACCGGCCTGCTGGACTTCTCGACCGACTACCGCACCACGGCCCTTTTCTGGGAGATGCACGTCGGCGGCGCGGCCCTGGACGGCTTCCTGGTGCTGACCCTGCCCTTCGCCCTGCTGGCACTGCTGCGCACGCGTTCGCCCTGGCGCTTTGCCATCGGCCTGGTCATCGCGCTGCTGGCCGCCTATGCCTGCCTGACGACCTTCTCGCGCGGCGTCTATCTGGCGTTGCCGCTGGCTCTCATCCCCATGGTCATGCTGGCCGACGCCCAGCGGCGCCGCGCCGCAGCCTCGGGCCCGGAAAGCAGCCAGATCGACAGCACGCTCGGCGCTGTCGACGAGCCGCTGCCGCGCCTGGCCAAGGTCGGGGCGCTGGCCATGGCCGGCGCCTTCGCGCTGGCGGCCGCCCTGATATTCGGCAGCGGCGGCTACCGCGGCCTGCTGGCCCTGTTCTTCGTCATGGTCATCCTGCTGACCATGCCGGCCAGCCTGTGGCTGCCCACCTTGAGCCAGCGGCTGACGGCGCTGATCATGGGCGGCGTGCTGGCCCTGCTGCTCGGCGGCGCGAGCTGGGCCTTGTCCATGGCCGTGCCGAAGGCGGCCTATGTGCTCAACGTCGTCGCGCTGCTGTGCTGTGCCGCGCTGCGCTGGCGCGACCAGCCGGGGCAGGCGCGGCCCTTGTATGTGCTGCTGGTTGCGACGGCCTGGTTCTGGCTGCTGGCCACCATGGTCATCGTGGCCGACTACTGGAGCGGCACCGCGGGCCGCTGGACGGCGTTGGCAGCAGGCCTGGCCCTGGCCGGCGTGTGGGCGGCCATGCTGGTGGAACCGCGCCTGTGGCCCTTGCAGGGCAAGGACAGCCGCGGTGCAGCGGGCTGGCGCAAGCGCGCCCTGCTCGTCGCGGGCCTGTTGATGGTCATGTCCATCGTTGCGGCCCTGGGTGGCGGCGGCTATCTGCGTGACCGTGTGGCCACCTGGAAGGAGGACGGCCAGACCCGCCTGACGCATTGGCGCGAAAGCCTGCACCTGCTGCATGGCGGCCGCCAATGGCTGTTGGGCAAGGGCGCAGGGCGCTTCGTGTCGAGCAATTTCTACGAAGGCCCGGTCAGCAGCCAGGTCGGCGACTATCGGCTGCGCCATGACCCGACCGAATCCTATCTGGCGCTTGCGGCCGGTAAGCATCTGCTGGGCAATGGCGAGCAGTTCCGGGTCAGCCAGCGCATCTCCGCGCCGGCGCCCGGCCCCGTCACCATCACCCTGGTCCATCGCACCGCCAGCGACGCCAACCTGGTGATGCAGGTCTGCGAGAAGAACCTGATCTACCCGGACAACTGCAACGGCACCGAGCCGACGCTCAAGCCGCTGCGCACCGAGCTGCCGGCCAAGGGTGGGGCCGATGCCGCCACGCCGGCCGCTCTCGCCGGCATGGGTGAGTGGCAGACCAGCCAGTTCAAGCTCGGCCCGGTGCCGGCGCTGGGCGGCGACTGGTGGGCGCCGCGCTTTGTCACCTTCTCCATGTCCCTGAACACCCGCGCCGCCCGCGTCGACATTGCCCGCATCGCCATGCAGGACGCGCAGGGCCGCCAGTTGCTGGTCAACGGCGACTTCAACCGCGAGATGGCCCGCTGGTTCTTCTCCAGCGACCGCTACCACCTGCCCTGGCACATCAAGAACGTGGCCCTGCACGCGCTGTTCGAGCAAGGCCTCGTGGGGCTGGCCCTGCTGGGCGGCGCCTATATGCTGGCCCTGGTGCGCCTGTCGTTCGGCCGCGGCCGCGACCATCCCCTGGCGCCGGCCATCGTCGCCGCGCTGATCGGCTTCGCCGCCGTCGGCGCCTTTGACAGCCTGCTGGACGTTCCACGCGTCGGCTTCGTGTTCTTCACGCTGCTGCTGCTGGGCCTGGGCCTGCGTGCGCTGCCGGGGGAAGGCGTGGCCAGGGTGGCATGATCCGCCCCCCATGTCCTCCGCCCCATCGCCCGGGCCAGCTTCAGCTGGACTCAACCCGGCCCAGCTCGAAGCCGTCTACCACCTGAGCGGCCCCTGCCTCGTCATCGCCGGCGCGGGCTCGGGCAAGACACGCGTCATCACGACCAAGATCGCGCAGCTGCTGGTGTCGGGCTACCGGCCCAGCCAGATCGCCGCCATCACCTTCACCAACAAGGCCGCGCAGGAGATGCGCGAACGAGCCAAGGCGCTGGTGGGCAACAAGGCGGCCAAGGACCTGGCGATCTCGACCTTCCACTCGCTGGGCGTGCGCCTGCTGCGCGAGGAAGGCACGCGCGTCGGCCTGAAGGAGCAGTTCTCCATCCTCGACAGCGACGACGTGCTCAACGTGCTGAAGGACGCCGGTGGCACCACGGACGTGAACCAGGCGAGGCGCTGGCAGTGGACCATCTCGCTGTGGAAGAACCAGGGCCTGGGCCCGGCTGAAGCGGCGCAGGTGGCCAAGGACGAGGACGAGCGCTCGGCCGCTGCCGTCATGGTGCGCTACCAGGAGCGCCTGGCCGCCTACCAGGCGGTGGATTTCGACGACCTCATCACGCTGCCGCTGAAGCTGCTCAGCAATGACGCCGAGGCGCGCGAGAAGTGGCAGGACAAGCTGCGCTATGTGCTGGTGGACGAATACCAGGACACCAATGCCGTGCAGTACGAGCTGCTGAAGACGCTGGTGGGCGAGCGCGGCATGTTCACGGCCGTGGGTGATGACGACCAGAGCATCTACGGCTGGCGCGGCGCCACCATCGAGAACCTGAAGCGCCTGCCGACCGACTACCCCAAGCTCAAGGTCATCCCGCTGGAGCAGAACTACCGTTCCACCGGCAGCATCCTGCGCGCGGCCAACAACGTCATCGCCGGCAACCCCAAGATCTTCGAGAAGAAGCTGTGGAGCGAGTTCGGCGACGGCGAGCCCATCGCGCTGCTGGAGGCCGACGGCGAGGAGCACGAGGCCGAGCGGGCCGTGGCTCGCATCCAGCAATTGCGTGCCGACGGCAAGGGCCCGCAGTTCAGGGACTTTGCGATCCTGTACCGCGCCAACCACCAGGCGCGCGTCTTCGAGCAGGCCCTGCGCCGCGCGCAGATCCCCTACAAGGTCTCAGGCGGCCAGAGCTTCTTCGACAAGGCCGAGATCAAGGACTTGTGCGCCTGGCTGCGCCTGCTGGTGAACCAGGACGACGACCCGGCCTTCCTGCGCGCCGTGACAACGCCCAAGCGCGGCATCGGCCACCAGACGCTGGGCGCCCTGGGCACGTTCTCGGCGCAATGGAAGTGCAGCATGTTCGAGGCGCTGTTCGCCGAGAGCCTGGCCACCGCGCTGACCAAACGCGCCCTGGACGGCCTGCACGAGTTCGGCCGCTACGTGAACGAGCTGCAGTACAAGGCCAGGCACACCGAGGGCCACACCGCCGCGCATGCGATGTTGACCGAGTGGCTCAAGGACATCGGCTACGAAGCCCACCTGATCGACAACGAAGAGAACGAGAAGGTTGCGCAGGCGCGCTGGGGCAACGTGCTGGACTTCGTCGACTGGGTCGCCAAGCGCTGCGGCGGCCAGCACAGCGAGGAAGGCGGCGTCAGCTTCACCGAGCCCAAGCAGAGCGTGCTGGACGTGGCCCAGACCATCAGCGTCATCCTGTCGCTGGCCGAGCGCGGCGAGGATCAGGACCAAGTCACGCTGACCACGCTGCACGCCTCCAAGGGCCTGGAATGGCCCCATGTCGTGCTGGCCGGCGTCAATGAGGGCCTGCTGCCCTTCAAGCGCGAGGAGGCTGAGCTGACTGTCGAGGCGTTGCAGGAGGAGAGGCGGCTGATGTACGTCGGCATCACGCGGGCGCGCACGACGCTGGCCGTGTCGACATTGCGCCGGCGCAAGAAAGGCCGCGACACCGTCGTGGGCATTCCCAGCCGCTTCCTGGCCGAGATGAAGCTGCACGAGGGCAGCACCCGCGAGGATCCCCGGGAAAAGCTCAAGCGCATGCGCGAGGAACTGGCCGCCAAGGCGGCCGCCCGGGCTTCCTCAGCAAGTCAAGACTGAAGCGCTCATTCGCGGGGGTACCCCCCGAGCGCGTGAAGTCTTCACAACCTCGCCACGGTAGGCTGCGAACAATGCGATCCAGCCCTTCTTTCCGGTGAGCCTGCACATGAAAGCCCTGGTCCTTGCTGCCGCCCTCGCTGCCCTGAGTTCCTCGACCCCGGCCGGCGCCACGCGTGAAGCCCGTCAACCCATCGTCGACACGACGACGGCCACCATGATTGCCGATGCCGGCCGTCTCGGCTCGGCCAGCCTGACGTCGCTGAACGGCAATGCCCGTTGGACGCCGGCCAACCGCCAGTCCGACACCGATTTCGAAACCCTGCCCGCACAGGTCGATACAGGCTCGCTGCTGATCGTCCTGGGTGTTCTGGCCCTGGCCCTCGCACGCCCCGTCAGCCGCGCCTTGCGCCGGCAGGAACAGCAACGCCGTGCCACCGCGCTGGCCAGCACACTCGGCCACACGCCGCACGCCTGAGCGGCCCGGCCACCCCGTTTCAGTGAATTGCTTCACAGGCCGCACACCGGCCTGAGGGGGTTGTTCGCGCCGGTGTGAACTCTGCACCCCGGGCCCGGCAGGGCAGGCCGAAGAATCGCGGCCAATCACTCCAAACCCTGCCCGCCCATGAAACGCGCCTTGTCCCTGCTTGCCCTGATTGCCCTTGGCAGTTCCGCACTGGCCGCACCCGCGCCGGTGAACCTGCTCGTCAACGGCAGCTTCGAGAGCACGGCCGTGGCCAACGGCAACTGGGTCAACGTGGCCAGCACGCCAGGCTGGACCTGGCTCGGGGGCCCGGGCACCGGTTTTGAAGTCCGCCACAACGTCGCCGGCACGGCCCAGGACGGCCGCAATTTCCTCGAGCTAGACACCAACGGCAACACGCTGATCGGTCAATACCTCGACAACCTCAGCGCTGGCGCGCGCTATGAGCTGAGCTTTTGGTACGCACCGCGCGAGTTCCAGGCCGCGTCGACCAACGGCATGCAGGCGTTCTGGAACGGCGTGCAGCTCGGTGCCACCATGAGCGGCCTCGGCAACAGCGGCAATCAATGGACCGAGGTCAAGTTCAACCTGACGGCCCAGGCCGGCCGCAACCTGCTGAGCTTTGCATCTGTGGGCACCAGTGACGGCCTGGGCGGCAACCTCGACAACGTCAACCTGAACCGCATTCCCGAGCCCGGCAGCCTGGCGCTGACCTTCGCCGCGCTGGCAGGCTGCCTGTTGCTGCCGCGCACACTGCGCCGCCAGGCTGAGGCGCGCCGCGCCACGGCGCTGGCCGCCGCGCTGACTGCCCCGACACCACGCCCGCGCTGAGCCGCTGCCGTCAGGCGGGCTGTACGCCAGCTCGGCCGTTTTCCACGGCGAAACGCGCCATCGAGCGGATGGCGCTGTCAGGCTGCAGGGCATCGTCCAGCGAACGCACGGTCGCCTGCAGCCCCGCCTTGTCGAGCACGAAGGCCATGTAGCCACGCTGGTCGCTGCGGCCGTAGTGCAGGTGCGGGTTGTGCGGCAACACCTCATCCAACCGCTGCTGCTTGCCACCCCAACTGGTGATGGAACTGCCGCAGAACTCGCTGGCGACAACGGGTGAATCAAGGTCGTCGAAGTCGACCTTCAGGTCGGCCACGATGTGCGAATGCACGTCGCCCCCTAACACGACGACATTGGGCACCTGGCGCTCGCGCACGGTCGCCAGCAGCCGGTTGCGCGCCGGCGCATAACCATCCCAGCCATCGGTCCAGTAGGTAGGCTCAGCCGCGTTCCAGTTCATGCGTGCCATCAACGTCTGCTGTGCGACGAGATTCCAGCGGCCGGGCGTGGTGTCCCAGCCCTCGGCCAGCCAGCGTTCCTGGGCCGCGCCCAGCAGCGTGCGTTTGGGGTCCAGCAACTCCGGGCAGTCGCGCAGCGGCAGCGTGTTGCTGCCGAACTTGCCGGCTTTGGTGCACAGCTGCGGGTCGCGGTATTGGCGGTCGTCCAGCGCATGGATGACGGCCAGCCGCCCCCAGGCGTGGCGGCCATGCATGCGCATGTCCATGCCGCGCGGACGCCAGGCCTTGGGCAGGGGCTGGTTTTCCCAGCAAGCCTGGTAGGCGGCGGCGCGGCGCGCCGGGAAGTCCTGTGCGATCTTCTCGCCGCGCAGCCCGGCGTAGTCGTTCTCCACCTCGTGGTCGTCCCACACGTAAAGCCAGGGCACGGCGGCATGCATGGCCTGCAGTGCGGGGTCGGATTTGTACTGCGCGTAGCGGCTGCGGTACTGGTCCAGCGTCACGGCAGCACTGCCTTCCACGGCCCGAATGCGGCCGGGCGCGGACCCGTACTCGTAGATGTAGTCGCCCAGGAACATGACGAGGTCCAGCTCCTCGGCCAGCATGTGGTGCCACGCCGCGAAGAAGCCATGGTCCCAGCGCTGGCAGCTGGCGATGGCAAAGCGCAGCGGCTCCAGCGCGTCCGCGGCCGGTGTGGTGCGCGTGCGGCCCGCCAGGCTGCGCTGGCCCAGGGCTTCGAAGCGGTACCAGTACCAACGGCCCGGCTTGAGCCCTGCGGGCTCGGCATGCACGCTGTGCGCCCAGGCGCCTTCAGCGATCTCGGTGCCCGACGCCACACGGCGCTGGAAGGCCTCGTCCTCCGCCACTTCCCAGCGCACCTCGACGCGCGCCGGCAGATCGGCGCCGGTAAGCCGGGTCCACAGCACCATGCCGTCAGGAGTCGGGTGGCCAGAGGCGATGCCGAGGGCGAAGCGCGGCGCCACGTCGGCACGCGCATGGCGGAGCCATCCGGGGGCCAAGCCAGCGGCCAAAGACAGTTGCAGCAGGTGGCGGCGATGGGTGCCCATCGCCGGATTCTGGCGCGGCTAGATCGCCAGCGGGTCGACGTCGACGGCCCAGCGCAGCACGGCCTTGTGCTCGCGCTTGAGCGCGATCAGCTCGGGCACCCAGCCGCGCAGGAAGGCCTGCAGCCGCGCGCGCTGCGTGGCCTCCACCAGCATCTGCATGCGTTCCACGTCGGCCACGCGTGCCACCGCATGCGGCACCGGCGGGTAGACCAGCACGCCGTCGTCATGCATCAGCTCCGCGGCGGCCATCAGGAAGGCCTTGGCCGCCTCCACCGTGCGCGCCTCGGCGCGCAGCAGCGCCAGGTGGGCAAACGGCGGCAGGCTGGCGGAGCGGCGCTCGGCCAGTTGGTCGCTGGCGAAGCGCACATAGTCGTGGCGTGCCAGCGCCTGGTAGAGGGCATGGTCGCGGTGCCAGGTCTGCACCCACATCTCGGCCGGCGTCTCGCCCCCAGCGTCACGTTCTGCATCGCGACCCGCACGGCCGCCCGCCTGCATCAGCAACGCGAACAGGCGCTCCGGCGCGCGGAAGTCGCTGCTGAAGAGAGCCCCATCCGGGTTCACCGCGGCGACGAAACGGATGCGCCGGAAGTCGTGGCCCTTGGTGATCATCTGCGTGCCGACGAGGATATCGACGTCACCGTCATGCACGGCCTGCAGCTGCGCCTCCAGTTCACCCTTGCGGCGCGTGGAATCCGCATCGATGCGCAGCACGCGCGCGCCGGGCAGGGCCTCGCCGAGCTGCTCCTCCAGCTTCTCGGTGCCACGGCCGATGGGGGCGATGTCGTGGTTGCCACAGTTGGGGCAGGCGCTCGGCACGCGCTCGGTGAAGCCGCAGTGGTGGCAGCGCAGCGTGCGGTCACGCTTGTGGAAGACGCGCCAGGCGCTGCAATGCGGGCAATCGCTCTTCCATTGGCATTCACCGCAATGCAGCACCGGCGCATAGCCGCGGCGATTCAGGAAGACCAGGCTCTGCTCGCCGCGGTCCAGGCGCGCCTTCAGCTCCGCCAGCAGCGGCGCGGTCAGCGCGGTCGTCACGCCGGCCGTGGGTGGCAAGGCCTTCATATCGAAGAGCCTGATGCGAGGCAGCGCACCGCCGCCGATGCGGGCGGCCAAGGTCAGCCGCTCATAACGGCCACTTTCAGCGTGCTGCCAGCTCTCCAGCGAGGGCGTGGCCGAGCCCAGCACGACGGGCACTTGAAGATCATGCGCGCGCCAGACGGCCAGGTCGCGTGCCGAGTAGCGGGCACCGTCCTGCTGCTTGTACGAGGGATCGTGTTCCTCATCGACGACGATCAGCCCCAGTTCCGGCATCGACGCGAACACGGCCAGCCGCGTGCCCAGCACCAACCGCGCGCGGCCGAGGTGGGCGGCCAGCCAGTTCTGCAGGCGCTGGGCCGGCGTCAGCGCGCTGTGCAGCGAGACGATGGCCAGCGGCTGCGGCAGCAGCGCCGCGAAGCGTTCGGTGAAGCGGGCCTCCAATTGCGGTGTCAGGTTGATTTCGGGCACCAGCACCAGCACCTGCCGGCCCGCCGCCAGCGCGGCCTCGGCGGCGCGCAGATAGACCTCGGTCTTGCCGCTGCCGGTCACGCCGAACAGCAACACCGGCTTGCGCGCGCCGCCGTCGATCTGGGCGGCAATGCGGGCTACGGCCTCTGCCTGCTCGGGCGCCAGCTCCGGCCGGGCCGGTTCGGGCACGGCGACCGGCTTGGCGGCCTTGCGGTCCAGCTTGCGCAGCCGTGCGGCCAGTTGCTCGGGCGAGAGTTCACGCAACTGGGGCGGTAGCACCGCGCTGGCCAGTTCGCCGACGCTGCGCTGGTAATAGCCGGCGGCGAAATCCAGTAGCCGGCACCAGTCGGCGCCCAGCGGTGTCAGCGCGTCAAAAACGGCGGCCACCGGCCGCAGGGTGACGTCTGGCGCCGTGGCTTCGTCGCCCGGCCAGACGATGCCCAGCAGTTCGCGCTTGCCCAGCGGCACCCGCACCAAAGTGCCTGATGCGAGCGCCTGCTCACTGGCGTAGTCAAGCGGGCCATTCAAACCGCTGTGCTGAGGGGCGTCGACCGCCACGCGCACCGTTGCAGGGCCTCCGGCTTCAGCCATGCGCAGCTCCGCGCTTCTTGTGAAGCAGTGGCTCAGCAAGTGGCTGCAAGTACATGATTCGTAAGGGCTCTTGGGTTGCCCACAATTTCTGTGGATAAGTTTGTGAGCAAATCGCCGCGCGCGGGCCGGTAGAGCGCCAGAGCGGGACGACCCGCCCCAATTCCGTTCATCAGCGCCATTTGAGTGCTGCCTTTAAAATCAAGCACTTAGCACGAATTCGGGAAAACTCTTAGGTGCGCCGCACCAACGACAGCCCGTCGCCGTCGCCTCCCAAATTTTGGGGATAAGTCATCGCGCAACTGCAGATTTGACCGACCTGTCAGGCCGCAGTTCGCAGGCGGCGCGAATGTTGATGAACCTCGTCCACCAAGGCTTCCACACTCTCGGGCGGCGTGAACTGGCTGATGCCATGGCCGAGGTTGAACACATGGCCGTGGCCGGCGGCAGGGTTGCCAAAGCTGTCAAGCACCGCCCGGGCCTGGGCACGCACGGCTTGCGGTGGTGCGAACAGCACATTGGGGTCGAGGTTGCCCTGCAGCGCCACCCGGTCGCCCACGCGGGCACGGGCGGCGCCGAGGTTCATCGTCCAGTCCAGGCCGACGACGTCGGCGCCGGCGTCGGCGATCTCGTCCAGCCACAGGCCGCCGCCCTTGGTGAACAGCAGGCGAGGAATGCGCACGCCGCCGTGCTCGGTCTTCACATGGCTCAACACCTGGCGCGAATAGGCCAGGCTGAACTGCTGGAAGGCGCCGTCGGCCAGCACGCCGCCCCAGGAGTCGAACAGCATGACGGCCTGGGCGCCGGCTTCGATCTGGGCGTTCAGATAGGCGGCCACCGAGCGGGCGTTCACGTCCAGGATGCGGTGCATCAGGTCGGGGCGGGAATACATCAGGCTCTTGACGAGGCGGTAGTCGTCGGAGCCCCCGCCTTCGACCATGTAGCAGGCCAGCGTCCAGGGGCTGCCGGAGAAGCCGATCAGCGGCACGCGGCCGTTCAGCGCGTGGCGGATGGAGGTGACCGCGTCGAAGACATAGCGCAACTTGTCCATGTCGGGCACTTCCAGCGCTGCAACCGCTGCCTCGTCGCGCACTTGCCTTGCGAATTTCGGACCCTCGCCCTGCTGGAAGGACAGGCCCAGGCCCATCGCGTCGGGCACCGTCAGGATGTCGCTGAACAGGATGGCTGCGTCCAGCGGGAAGCGCTCCAGCGGCTGCAGCGTCACCTCGGTGGCGTAGTCGGTGTTGGTCGCCAGGCCCATGAAGCTACCAGCCTTCTCGCGCGTGGCGCGGTACTCGGGCAGGTAGCGGCCGGCCTGGCGCATCAGCCAGATGGGCGTGTGCTCGGTGGGCTGGCGCAGGCAGGCGCGCAGGAAGGTGTCGTTTTGCAGGGAGGCGAACATGGACAAATTATCCCCGCTGCCTTTCGCCGGCCCTCGCGCCGCGTGGGAGCGCCGTTTGCCGGTGCTCTGCATCCTCCCAGCAGCGAGATGCGCCCATGATCCGAACCCTCGTCACCGTGGCGGCCGCCGCCAGCCTGTCGGGCTGCGGCTACAACCAGTTCCAGACGCTGGACGAGCAGGTCAACGCCAGCTGGGCGGAGGTGCTGAGCCAGTACCAGCGCCGGGCCGACCTCATTCCCAACATCGTCAACACGGTCAAGGGTGAAGCCAACTTCGAGCAGGAAACGCTGACCCGTGTTGTCGAGGCCCGCGCCCGCGCCACCAGCGTGCAGGCCACGCCGGAGCTGATCAACGATCCCGAGGCTTTGAAGAAGTTCCAGGCAGCGCAGGGTGAGTTGAGCAGCGCGCTGTCCCGGCTGCTGGTGGTCACCGAGAACTATCCCAACCTGAAGGCCAACCAGGGCTTCCAGGATCTGCGCGTGCAGCTCGAAGGCACCGAGAACCGCATCACCGTGGCGCGCAACCGCTACATCCAGACAGTGGCCAGCTACAACGTCCACACGCGCAGCTTCCCGAACAACCTGACGGCCATGCTGTTCGGCTACAAGGCCAAGCCCAACTTCACCGTGCAGAACGAGGCGGCCATCACCACCGCGCCGACGGTGGACTTCGGCACCTCCGCCAGGCCGACGGCGCCGGCCGCGTCGAAGTGAGCGCGTGATGCGTTGGCTGACTGCCTTGCTGCTGCTCGTGGCGGCAGTGTTGGCCCACGCCCAGGACGTGCAGCCGGTGCCGGCCCTGAGCGCCCGCGTCATCGACCAGACTGCCACGCTCGACGCCGCACAGCGCCAAGCACTCGAAGACCGGCTGGCCGCCTACGAGCGCGCGTCGGGGCCGCAGATCGTCGTGCTGATGGTGCCGACGACCGCGCCGGAGGACATCGCCGCCTATGCCCAGCGCGTGGCCGACCAGTGGAAGATCGGCCGCCGCCAGGTGGGTGACGGGCTGCTGCTCGTCGTCGCCAAGAACGACCGCAAGATGCGCATCGAGGTGGCCAAGGCGCTCGAAGGCGCGGTGCCCGACCTGGCCGCGCGGCAGATCATCGACACGGCGATGAAGCCGGCCTTCCGCAATGGCGACTACGCTGGCGGCCTGCAGGCGGCCATCGAGAAACTGCAAGCGCGCATCAATGGCGAAGGCCTGCCAACCCCTGCTTCCACGCCGCACGCCGGTGGCAACGAGGGCTTTGGTTTCCAGGATCTCGGCATGCTGTTCTTTATCGGCGTGCCGGTCGTCGGCATGCTGCTGACCGGCCTGCTCGGGCGCAAGCTCGGCAGCCTGGCCACGGCAGGCGCCGCCGGCGCGGCGGGTTGGGCCTTTGGCGGCGGCCTCGTCATGGCCGGCATCGCCGCCGTCGCGGCCCTGGTGCTGGTGGGCCTGTTCGGCATCGGCGCGGCCCGACGAAGTTCCGGCCTTGCCGCACTCGGCGGCCGCCGCGGCGGTATGCTGATCCCGCCCATCATCTTCGGCGGCGGCAGCGGCGGTGGTTTCGGCGGGGGCGGGGGCGGCGGCTTCTCTTCCGGCGGTGGCGGCAACTTCGGCGGCGGCGGCGCCTCGGGAGACTGGTGATGGCGCGCCTGTCACTCCAGCGTTTCATCCGCCATCGCCTGTGGGACGAGGACGATGCCCGCCGCGTGCTGCCCGCCGATGCGCTGGCGAGGCTGCAGCAACGCGTGGCCGACAGCGAGCAGCGCCACAGCGGCGAGATCCGCGTCTGCGTCGAAGCCAGCCTGCCACTGAGCTACCTCTGGCGCGACGCGCCGGCGCGCGAACGGGCTGTGGCGATGTTCTCCAAGCTGGGCGTGTGGGACACGGAGCACAACAACGGCGTGCTGATCTACCTGCTGCTGGCCGAGCACCGCATCGAGATCGTCGCGGACCGCGCGCTGGCGCGCCGCGTCGACGCCGGGCTCTGGCAGCAGTTGGTGGACGCTATGGGCGACGCGTTTCGGGCCGGCCGTTTCGAGCCGGGCCTCAACGACGCCATCGATGCCGTGGGCGCCCTGCTGGTGGCCCACTTCCCGCGCGCTCCGGGCGCCACCACGCAGCGCCTCAACGAACTCCCCGACGAGCCCCTGCTCACGGGGCGCAGCGCCCTATAGCAGCGTCAGGCTCTGCCGGCCCACCCAGCTCTCGCCCGCCGGCAGCTCGACCGGCCGGCCAATGCATGCCGCCTCCACGCACAGCATCTCCGACCAGCCTTCGGGGGGCATGTCGGCCAGCTTGGCGCAGCGCTCGGGGCCGGGGTTCCAGACCACGGCATCCTCGAAGCCCTGCTGGCGGACGGCCACCTGGCGGCGGTCCTCGGTCACCAGCAGTGGGCGGTCCTTGACACCGAAATAGATGCGGTCCAGGTCGAGCACGCCTTTCTCGCCGGTCAGCAGCAGATCCATGCGCTGCAACGCCTCGGCCTGCTTGATGCTGTCGAAATAGCGCCGGCCGGCGAGCCCTTCGACGCTGACCGCGTCCAGGTCGGCCACGCGCAGATAGGTATGCAGCGCCGCTGTGAACTGCAGCGGTGCGTCGCCGAGGTTTTCGCAGGCGAGTTCGATGTCGAGGCTGCGGCCGCCGACGCGCACGCTCAACTCCAGCTCGAAAGCATGCGGCCAGATCGCCCGCGTCGCGTCGCTGTCACGCAGGCGAATGACGGCGAGCGCATCGTCCTTGCCCTGCTGCTGCTGGACCAGTTCCCACGGCAGCGTGCGCGCAAAGCCATGCTTGGGCAGCGGCCCGCGTTCGGCGAACTGCGGGAAACACACCGGCACGCCGCCGCGGATGGCCTTGCCAGGTGTGAACTCGCTGCGCGGCGAGAGATAAAGCTGTTCGGCGGCGCCGGAGGGTTTCCAGGACAGGAGATGGCCGCCATCGAGACTCAGCGCCGCGCGGGCACCATCAGGGGCGGTGAGTTCGATACGCATAGTCAGGGCTTGCCGTAGTTGGGCGACCGTGGCCCGAACAACAGGCCGTTCGGTCGGCCGGCGACGAGCAGGCGCTGGCTGGCCAGCCCAGCCATCGGGTGGCTGCGGTCGGTCGAGGCGGAGATGATCTGGTCAACCACGGCCTTCACGAGCAGGCCGATCAAGCCCCCCTGGCTGCTGCCGTTCTGTTCGGCACTTGACGCGCTGGCGCTGCCCTCCCACAACAGTTGCCCATTGCGCAAGTCCACGAGCCTGGCTTCAAGGGTCACGGCGGTCTCGCTGTTGAGCACCTTGTAGACAGAGCCGTAGCGCATGACCTTCACGTACAGGCCAGCGTCGGCACCGAAGATCTCGCGCAGCTTCGCCACCGGGATTTGCTGCGCATCGTCCGGTGTGTGCATGCCGTTGCCCTTGAGCGTCTCGTCGACCAGGGACACTGGCAGGACGTAATAGCCCGACTCCGCCAGCGGCTGCGTCATCTGCGCCATCACGCTGGGCGTAGCCTGCACCTCGGGTGTGCCATTGATGGGCGGCAGCACGAGGATGGAAGCAGGCTTGGCCTCCTTGTAGGCCGTGTAGTCGTAGGGCTTGGGTGGCGTGGCGCAGCCCTGCAATACGGCGAGCGCCGCGGCGCCGGCCGCAAGCGATGCACAGCGGCGAAGGCGCTGGATCAAAGCATTCATGTTGTTCCTCCCTCAGGTCCTGGGCTGGCTGGCGGCTGCCGCCGGGGCGCTTGCGGCGTTCTTGCCAGCGTCCTTCTGTGCAGTCTTTAGCAGAAAGTCCACATAGGCGGAGGACTCTGGGAACTGCGCCCTCTCGGCTTCGAGGTGGCGCTGAGCGGCCACTTCGTCGCCCACCTTGGAGTACAGAAGCGCCAGATGCGCGCGCATGCCGGGTGGCGTCACTTCACCGGCTGCCTTGTTCTTGTCGAGCTGGGCTTCGAGGGCTGCGATCTGCGCGCCTGGCTCGCCGCCGTTTGACTTCAAGTACTGGTAGACGGAGTTCTGGTAGCCGGCCCACTGGTACAACGGCTTGGGTCCGGGCTGGGCGCAGCCAACAAGGGCTAGGGCAGCGATGAGTACAAATCGTTTCATCGCCGAGCTCACCGCGCAGGCTTCCAAGCGCCACTGTCGACCCCAGCGGTCAGTGCGTTAACGGCTTCGCGGATGGCGAGGTCGAGCACCTTGCCGTTCAGCGTGGCGTCATAGCTGGCCGTACTTCCGAAGCCCAACACCTCACGTTCGGACAGGCTGTATTCGCCAGCGCCCTGCACGGAATAGACAACTTCCGAGGTCGCCGGATTGACGATGTTCAACGTCACCTTGGCATAGGCTATCTGCGACTTGCCGCGCCCGAGCAGGCCGAACAGTTGCTTATCGCCGACATCTTTGCGGCCGAACTCGCTCACCGCACCAGTGACGAGGTAGTCCGCGCCCTTGATGGTCTGAGCGTTGCCCTTGAACTGGGCTTCCTGCTTGGATTCCTCGAGGTTGTCTCGATCCAGCACGCTGAAGCGGTTGGTCTGCTGCAGGTGTGAGACCAGAATGGTGCGGCTCTGCGCGCCCAGGCGATCGATGCCATCCGAGAAGATGCCACGCTGGTAGTTGCTGCGGTTGTCGAATTTGCCGATAGCGATGGGCGCACGGACGCCTTGATAGGCAGGCGCCGTCGCGGCGGCCACCTTGGGCACTTCGAGCGAGCGGGATTGCTCGGTCGTGGCACAGCCGCTGAGCGCGGCGGCCAACGCTGCAGCGGCAAGGCCGCGGCTCGTCATTTTCAGATTCTTCATTGGGTCCTCCCTAGAACAGAAACGGCGCGAGTTTAGCGATTCGGGCACGCGGCTCGACCCCGGAACGCCGCCAGGGCACCGGTACGAATACCGCAAAAGGAAAAGGCGATGGGATCACTCCCATCGCCTTTCAAAGCGACCGCGAACGGCCGGATGATTTACTTCTTGCGGAACTTGCGCAGCGCGGCGACCTGAGCCGCCAGCGTCATCAGTTCGTTCTGGATCGCGGCCTGGTCGAGTTCGCTCTTCGCGTTCTTGAGCGCTTCCTCGGCCTGCTTCTTGGCCTCGATGGCCTTGGCTTCGTCGAGGTCCTTGCCGCGGATGGCGGTGTCGGCCAGCACGGTCACGCGGTTGGGCTGCACTTCGAGGATGCCGCCGGCGACGAAGACGAACTCTTCGGTGCCGTCAGGCCGCTCGATGCGCACGGCGCCCGGCCTGATGCGGGTGATCAGCGGCGTGTGCTTGGGCAGGATGCCCAGCTCGCCACTCTCGCCCGGCAGGGCGACGAACTTGGCCTCGCCCGAGAAGATCTGCTCTTCGGCGGAGACCACGTCGACGTGGAGGGTTGCCATGTTCAATCTTCCTTGGCTGGGTTGCAGAGATTCAAGACTTGATCAGTTGGGGACAGAGCAGTCCAAGGAGTACCTCGGCCAGGTCTGTCCCGCAATGTCTTATTGAATCTTCTTGGCCTTTTCAAACGCCTCATCAATCGTGCCAACCATGTAGAACGCCTGCTCCGGCAGGTGATCGCACTCGCCAGCCACGATCATCTTGAAGCCCCGGATGGTTTCCTTCAGCGGCACGTACTTGCCGGGCGAGCCGGTGAAGACTTCGGCGACGTGGAAGGGCTGCGACAGGAAGCGCTGGATCTTGCGGGCGCGGGCGACGGACAGCTTGTCTTCCGGCGACAGCTCGTCCATGCCCAGGATGGCGATGATGTCGCGCAGTTCCTTGTAGCGCTGCAGCACCTGCTGCACGGCACGGGTCGTCGTGTAGTGCTCTTCGCCGACGACGTTGGGGTCGATCTGGCGGCTGGTCGAGTCCAGCGGGTCCACGGCGGGGTAGATGCCCAGCGAGGCGATGTCACGCGACAGCACGACGGTGGCGTCCAGGTGGGCGAAGGTCGTGGCGGGCGACGGGTCGGTCAAGTCATCCGCAGGGACGTAGACGGCCTGGATGGACGTGATCGAGCCGACCTTGGTCGACGTGATGCGCTCTTGCAGGCGGCCCATTTCCTCGGCAAGCGTCGGCTGGTAGCCCACGGCGGAAGGCATGCGGCCCAGCAGTGCGGACACTTCGGTACCGGCCAGCGTGTAGCGGTAGATGTTGTCCACGAAGAACAGCACGTCCTTGCCTTCGTCACGGAAGGACTCGGCGATGGTCAGGCCGGTTAGGGCCACGCGTAGACGGTTGCCCGGGGGCTCGTTCATCTGGCCGTAGACCATGGCGACCTTGGAGTCTTCCAGCTTGTCCTGGACCACGACGCCCGAGTCCGACATCTCGTGATAGAAGTCGTTGCCCTCACGGGTGCGCTCACCCACGCCTGCGAACACGGACAGACCGCTATGCGCCTTGGCGATGTTGTTGATGAGCTCCATCATGTTGACGGTCTTGCCGACGCCGGCGCCGCCGAACAGGCCCACCTTGCCGCCCTTGGCGAACGGGCAGATCAGGTCGATCACCTTGATGCCGGTTTCCAGCAGGTCCTGCGACGGGCTCAGCTCGTCGTAGGCCGGGGCGGCGCGGTGGATGGAGGCGGTCAGGTCGGAGGAGACCGGGCCACGCTCGTCGATGGGGTTGCCCAGCACGTCCATGATGCGGCCGAGGGTCGCCTTGCCGACCGGCACCTTGATGGTGTCGCCGGTGTTGAAGACTTCGGTGCCGCGGCGCAGGCCGTCGGACGAGCCGAGAGCAATGGTGCGGACCACGCCGTCGCCCAGCTGCTGCTGGACTTCCAGCGTCAGCGCCGAGCCTTGCATCTTCAGCGCGTCGTAGACCTTGGGCATGCGGTCACGCGGGAATTCCACGTCGACGACGGCACCGATGCACTGGACGATCTTGCCGACTGCTGCTTGAGTGTTAGACATTTGTGCGTTCCTTCAATTCAAATCTTTGCGTGCCGAATCGACTCAACCGACCGCGGCGGCGCCGCTGACGATCTCGGACAACTCTTTGGTGATGGCTGCCTGGCGGGTCTTGTTGTAGACCAGCTTCAGCTCACCGATCAGCGTGCCGGCGTTGTCGGTCGCGGCCTTCATGGCCACCATGCGGGCGGACTGCTCGCTGGCCATGTTTTCGGCAACGGCCTGGAAGACCAGGGCTTCCGTGTAGCGCATCAGCAGTTCGTTGATGACGGTGGGGGCGTCGGGCTCGTAGAGATAGTCCCACGAGTGGCCGGCCTTGTCGGTCTCCATGTCGCTGGCCTTGAGCGGTAGCAGCTGGTGCACCTTCACCTCTTGCTTCATCGTGTTGATGAACTGCGTGTAGCAGAGGTACACGGCCGACAGCTTGCCTTCGGCGTACTGGTCGAGCAGAACCTTGACGGGGCCGATGAGGGCCTCGATGTGCGGCTGGTCGCCGAGCTGCGTCGCGTGAGCGACGACGCGGGCGCCGATGCGGTTCATGAAGCCCAGGCCCTTGCCGCCGATGGCGACGACCTCGGCCTTGTGGCCCGCCGCTTCAACTTCCTTGAGCTTGGCCGTGGCCGCGCGCAGCAGGTTGGTGTTGAGACCACCGCACAGACCCTTGTCCGTCGTGACGACGACCATGCCGACCGTCTTCACGCTCTCGTTCTTGACGAGGAAGGGATGGCGGTACTCGGGGTTGGCCTTGGCCAGGCTGGCCGCGATGTTGCCGATCTTCTCGGCATAGGGACGAGCCGACCGCATCCGTTCCTGCGCCTTGCGCATCTTGGACGCGGCGACCATTTCCATCGCCTTGGTGATCTTCTTGGTGTTCTCGACCGACTTGATCTTGCCGCGGATTTCTTTGCTTGAAGCCATTCGAACTCCTAGTTCAATGCGGGGCTAAGTAGAGGCTCAGCCCCGCGTGTTCCGTGGCTTCTTAAGCGAAGGACTTCTTGAAGGCCGTGATGGCGGCGTTCAGCTCGGCTTCAGCGTCCTTGTCCATCACCTTGTCGTTTTCGAGCTTGGCGAGGAGGGCAGCGTGGCTGGTCTTCAGGAACTGGTGCAGGCCGTGTTCGAAGGCCAGGACCTTCTTCACTTCGATGCTGTCCATGAAGCCCTTGTTGGCGGCGTACAGCGACGCGCCCATCAGCGAGATGGACAGCGGCGAGTACTGGGCCTGCTTGAGCAGTTCCGTCACGCGGGCACCGCGGTCCAGCTGCTTGCGGGTGGCTTCGTCCAGGTCGGAAGCGAACTGCGCGAACGCGGCCAGCTCACGGTACTGCGCCAGGTCGGTACGGATACCGCCGGACAGCGACTTGATCAGCTTGGTCTGGGCAGCACCACCGACGCGCGACACCGAGATACCGGCGTTGATGGCGGGGCGGATACCGGCGTTGAACAGGCTGGTTTCCAGAAAGATCTGGCCGTCGGTGATCGAGATCACGTTGGTCGGCACGAAGGCGGACACGTCGCCGGCCTGCGTCTCGATGATCGGCAGGGCCGTCAGCGAACCGGTCTTGCCCTTGACTTCACCCTTGGTGAAGGCTTCGACGTAGTCGGCGTTCACGCGGGCGGCGCGCTCGAGCAGGCGGCTGTGCAAATAGAACACGTCGCCGGGGTAGGCTTCGCGGCCCGGCGGGCGGCGCAGCAGCAGCGAGACCTGACGGTAGGCGACGGCTTGCTTGGACAGGTCGTCGTAAATGATCAGGGCGTCCTGGCCGCGGTCGCGGAAGTACTCGCCCATCGTGCAGCCGGAGTAGGCCGACACGTATTGCATCGCTGCCGATTCAGAAGCCGAGGCGGCCACGACGATGGTGTATTCCATCGCGCCGGCCTGCTCCAGAGCACGCACCACGTTCTTGATCGACGAGGCCTTCTGGCCGATCGCGACGTAGACGCAGGTCATGTTCTGACCCTTCTGGTTGATGATCGCGTCGATGGCGACGGCGGTCTTGCCCGTCTGACGGTCACCAATGATCAGTTCGCGCTGGCCGCGGCCGACGGGAACCATGGAGTCGATGGACTTCAGGCCGGTCTGCACGGGCTGGTCGACGCTCTTGCGCGCGATCACGCCCGGGGCGACCTTCTCGATGACGTCGGTCATCTTGGCGTTGATCGGGCCCTTGCCGTCGATCGGCTCGCCCAGCGCGTTGACGACGCGACCGATCAGCTCGGGGCCGACCGGCACTTCCAGGATGCGGCCCGTGCACTTGACGGTGTCGCCTTCCGAGATGTGCTCGTAGGCACCCAGAATCACGGCGCCGACGGAGTCGCGCTCGAGGTTCAGGGCCAGGCCGAAGGTCTGCGAGCCGTCGGCGGCGACCGGGAATTCGAGCATTTCGCCCTGCATCACGTCGGACAGGCCGTGGACACGGACGATGCCGTCGGAAACGGACACGACGGTGCCCTGGTTGCGGATGTCCGTGCTGCCACCAAGACCCTCGATGCGGCTCTTGATCAGTTCGGAAATTTCAGCGGGATTCAGTTGCATGCTAGGTCTCCCAGGTGGCCGTTCCTTCGCCGGATCAAGGGCGGGGGTCAGACGCGGGGTAAATCGGAATGTCTTCGGGTGTCCAGCTGCGGATCAGGCAGTCAGCGCAACTTTCATGCGCTCAAGTCGGGCCTTGACGGAGGTGTCCAGCACCTCGTCGCCGACGACGACGCGAACGCCGCCAATCAGGCCGGGCTCCAGCTGCACATGGGCTTCGAGCTTGCGGCCGAAGCGCTTCTCCAGCGACGCCTTGAGGTCAGCGAGCTGAGCGTCGCTGATCTCATAGGCGCTGAAGATCTGCGCATCGGACACACCCGAGGCCGCGTTGGCGAGCACGTGGTACTGGGCCACGATTTCGGGCAGCGCAGCCAGGCGGCCGTTCTCGACGATGGCGCGCAGGAAGTTCTGCACACCTGAGGCGAAGTCCTGCTTGGCCGCAGCGGTCACGACCGCAACGACCTGCTCGACCTGGGCCTTGGGGTGATCGGCGAACTGGCGCAGATCGGCGTCCTGCGCCACCTGGGCCAGCGCGTCGAGCTGCTGGCCCCAAGAGGTCAGGTCTTGCGACTTGGCAACCTGGAACAGCGCTTCCGCGTAGGGGCGGGCGATGGTGGCGATCTCGGCCATTTACAGCTCCGTCTTCAGGCGAGCCAGCAGCTCGGCGTGAACGCCGGCGTTGACTTCCTTCTGCAGGATCTGCTCGGCGCCCTTGACGGCCAGCGCGGCGACCTGCTCGCGCAGGGCTTCGCGAGCGCGGGAAACCTGCTGCTCAGCATCGGCCTTGGCGGCGGCCAGGATCTTGGCGCCTTCCTCTTCGGCGCGGCCCTTGGCAGCGTCGACGATGGCGGCGGCGCGCTTCTCGGCGTCCGAGATCAGCTTGCCGGATTCAGCCTTGGTCTGAGCCAGTTCCTTGGCGATCTGCGCCTCGGCGCCGGCCAGTTCGGCTTTCGCCTTGTCTGCAGCGGACAGGCCGGCGGCGATCTTCGCGGCGCGCTCGTCGAGCGCCTTGATGATCGGCGGCCACACATACTTCATCGTGAACCCGACCAGGATCAGGAACACGATCATCTGAACGATGAGCGACGCGTTAATAAACACCTTGGTGCCTCACAGGAGTTCGAGTGCGGAAACCGCCGGGGCAAGCTTGGCCACGGCGGGTCGACAGCGTCGAATTACTTGGCGCCAGCGGCCAGGGCGGTAGCGATCTGGCCCAGGAACGGGTTGGCGGTGGCGAACCACAGGGCGATACCGGTGCCGATGATGAAGGCCGCGTCGATCAGGCCGGCCAGCAGGAACATCTTGGTCTGCAGTTCGTTCATCAGCTCGGGCTGACGAGCGGCGGACTCAAGGTACTTGCTGCCCATGATGCCGATGCCGATACAAGCACCGAAGGCGCCCAGGCCAATGATCAGACCAGCGGCGAGAGCAACAAAGCTAATGACTTCCACGATGACTCCTTAGAGGATTTAGAGAGAAAGGGTTGAGGGAAAACTGCTTGAAAAAACTGGGGACGCTCAGTGCGCGTCGTGGGCCTGGCCGATGTAGACCAGCGTCAGCATCATGAACACGAAGGCCTGCAACGTGATGATCAGGATGTGGAAGATCGCCCACACCGAGCCCGCGATGATGTGGCCGATGGCCAGGCCGATGCCCGTGGCCGACAGGCTCCAGGCGCCGCCCATCAGGGCGATCAGCATGAAGATCAGTTCGCCGGCATACATGTTGCCGAACAGCCGCATGCCGTGCGAGACGGTCTTGGCAACGAACTCGATCAGCTGCATCGCCAGATTGACCGGGTACAGCGCGACCTTGTCGCCGAACGGTGCCGAGATCAGTTCGTGAGCCCAGCCGCCAGCGCCCTTCATCTTGACGTTGTAGATCAGGCAGGTGACGAGCACGCCCAGCGACAGGCCCATGGTCATGGACAGGTCGGCGGTCGGCACGACGCGCAGGTAGGCGTGATGGTTGCCGGTGATGTTCTGCCAGATCCAGGGGAACAGGTCGACCGGGAACAAGTCCATCGCATTCATCAGGAAGATCCAGACGAACACGGTCAGGGCCAGCGGCGCGACCAGCTTGCGGCTGTTGGCGTTGTGGACGATGCCCTTCGCCTGATCGGCGACGATCTCGACGAGGATTTCGACGGCGGCTTGAAAACGGCCGGGAACGCCCGACGTGGCGGACTTCGCGGCGCGCCACAGGAAGAAGCAGCCCACCAACCCCAGCAGCACGCTGAAGAAGATCGAGTCCAGATTGACGACGGAGAAGTCGACGATGCCCTGCTGCTTGCCACTCTGCGCGTGGTTCAAGTGGTGAATGATGTATTCACCGGCGCTCGGGGCGGCTGTTTCGTGGCCTTCTGCTGCCATGTTTCGTTCTGCCTCGTCAGTTCAATCAGCGGCTGCGCCACGCAAGCACAAGCCAGTTCACTTTGATGCACACCGCGAGGGTGACCAGCAGGGCTGGCCAGCTCAGGCCCGGCACCACCTTTGGCGCCAGCACCAGCATCGCGATCGATGCACCGATTTTCAAAAATTCCCAACCCATGAATCCGGCGGCCGCGCCGACCGCTGAATCCACACGCTTCGTCATGCCCCGCGCCAGCAGCATGTTTGGCAGCACCACCGCCGCAGCGCCGTAGAGCGCCGAGGCCATGGCCACGCCGGACGCCGTCCACAGCCGGATCACGGCCACGCACAGCAAGCCCGCCACCAGTTGCATCCCCAGCACACGCCAAGGCGACAGCATCGGCAACGTGGACTTCAGCGCGGCCGCTTCCTCGGGGCTCAAGGCCTTGACGGGCGGCTCCTCGTTGTCCTCGTCCCAGCCGCCGGCCGTCGAAACAGCGGGGGGCCAGGTCTTTCGGGGGCCGTTCTCGGTCATGGCGCCAGGGTCCTGGGGTGGGCGGCTCGACCTCCAAAACTACCGGAAGCCGATTGCACCGGGATGACGCATGGGCGCCACCCAACAAAGCCACTCATTATATGTGACGAGTTACACCGGGGTAAATACGCCCCCTGTCCGGAACAGGATTCAGGCCCCGTTCAGGCGGGTGTCAGGGTCGCGGGCAAGCCCGGCACGTCGACGCGCAGTTGCAGCACGGCGCCGGCGAGCGGCTCGCGCGCCAGTTCGTCAGCGGGCCGCTTTTCGCGCGCCGTCGTGATGAAGAGGGTGTGCAGGTCGGCGCCACCAAAGGTGGGCATGGTCGGGCACGTCACGGGCAGCTCGACGCGCCGCACGACTTCGCCGCTCGGCGCGATGCGCAGCACACAGCCGCCCTCGAACATCGCGGCCCAGTAGCAACCCTCGGCATCCATCGCCGCACCATCCGGGCGGCCGCCATAGACCTCGCCCGGTGAGCGCGGCTTGAATTCGGCAAAAACGCGCGGGGACGACAGTGCGCCCGTCGCCACATCGAAGTCGGCCACGTATACGCGGTGGGCCTTGGTGTCGGACCAGTGCATGCGCCGACCGTCGGGGCTCCAGGCAAGGCCGTTGGAGGTCGTCAGGCCGGACACCTGTGCCGCGAACGCCTGGCCATCAAAGCGATAGAGCGCCGCTTCAGGCTCGCGCGCATCGGAGATGCTGCCGATCCACAGCCGTCCTGCCGGGTCGACCTTGCCGTCATTGAAACGCAGGCGCGCGGCGTCATAGGGCGGCGGGCTGACGAGTTGCTGCTCTCCGGTCGCCGGATCCAGCGCCCACAGACCATCGCGTCGTGCAACCAGCAGGCCACCGCTGGCTCGCGCCGCGATGCAGCCAGGTTCCGCATCCTGCGGCCATGCATCAGGGGCATCGGCGCCAGCGCGCCAGCGCAAGACCTGGCGGCCAGGAATGTCGACCGCGTACAGCGATTGTTCGGTGGGATGCCAGAGCGGCGATTCGCCGAGCAGGCAGCGATGGGAGCCTAGGGGCTGGATGTCTTGAGGCATCCACTCACTCTAGGCGGTTATCCGAAGTAACTCGGCCGGAAGGCGCCGAGTTCGGCTTTCAGGTAGTGGGCGCCGGGGATGGGGTTGTAGTAGAACGGCGGCACTTCCGAGAAGCCCAGGCTTTCGTAGAGGCCACGCGCGGCTTCCATGTCGTCCAGCGTGTCCAGCAGCATGGATGAGTAGCCGGCCTCGGTGGCGCGGTCCATCAGCGCCTGGGCCAGGATGCGGCCCAAGCCGAAGCGGCGAAAGGCCGGGCGCACGAACAGGCGCTTCATCTCGCAGGCGTTGGGGTAGTCGGCGTCAGGCAAGGGACGGAAGGCGCCGCTGCCCGCGATGGCACCGTCGACGGTGGCCAGCAGCATCAGGCCGCCGGGCGGCGCATAGACGCCTGGCAATCCGGCGAGTTCTTCCTCGAAGCCCTGGAAGTCGAGATCCACATCGAGGCTGTTGGCGTAGTCGCGCAGGATGAGTCGGGTCTCCTGCCAGTCCTCGGGGGACTCGGGCGTGATCAGCTGTATGTCGGGGCCGGCCATAGGCGCCGCAGTTTAGCCAGTGGGATCAGCTGGCGAATCCCAAGACTACACGTCTGGTCTTGGCACTCTTCTTCTGGTGATCACTCACGTTCGCAAAGTAAACGTGAGTGCTCCCCGAAGAAGAGCGCTTCAAGCTGCGCTTGACTGGGCAAAGCCCAGCACGACCCTGCGGGTCTTGGCGCTCTTCTTCTCAATCTTGGTGACCACCACGGCACCAATCTCGGCGGTATTCGAAACATGCGTTCCGCCGCAGGGCTGCAGGTCCACGCTCTCAACCTCCAGCACGCGAATGCGGCCCAGCCCGCGCGGAGGCTGCACGCTCATCGAGCGCACGAGACCGGGGTTGGCATCCAGCTCTTCCTCGCTGATCCAGCGGTGCCCCACCGGATGCGACTCGGCCACCAGCCGGTCCAGCCCAGCCTGGATGGCTTCCTTGTCGAAGGGCTCGTCGGTGTGGAAATCCAGCCGCGCATAGGTCTCGGTGATGGAGCAGCCGTCGACCGGATAGGGCAGCAGCGCACACAGCAGATGCGTGGCGGTGTGAAAGCGCCGGTGGGCCATGCGGCGCGCAACATCGACCTCGACGCGAACCGCAGTGCCGACAGCCGGCAGCTCGCCTTCGATCAGGTGGACGATCGCCGCCGGGTGCTCCTTGCTCTTGCGCGTGTCGGTGACGCGCCAGCGTTGCTCGTCGGCGACCAACCAACCGGTGTCCCCGGCCTGGCCGCCACCGACCGGATAGCAGACGGTGCGGTCGAGCAGCACGCCACCCTCACCCTGCGCGGTGACGGTCGCGTCGCAAGCCAGCAGCGTCGCGTCTTCGCGGAACAGATCCTCGGTCTTCATCAGCCCACCACCTCCAGCTCGACTTCACCGCGCGGCGTCGCCAGGCGCGCCTTCAGCCCGTCGCGGGCATCGAAGCCCAGCAACTGCACATCCGAGGCCGGCATGCCATCGGTGGGATGGGCCTCGCCCCATTCGATCAGCACCGGCAGCGCCTCGCGGCGCAGCCGGCGGCCGTCTTCCCGCAACGCGATGCGCCAGCGCAGATTGCCTCGAGAGGCCTCGACCGCCTCGCCGGCGTCGACGCCTTCGCCGCGCCAGTTGGCGAGCGCCGCATCCAGGTTCGGCACGCGCGACACCCAGTGGATGAGCCCCGGCCCCTGGGCCAGCCGCTCGCGCAGGGCCGGCTGGTCGAGGTCGAACCAGCGCGGCCGGCCGGGCGGTGGCGCCTCGGGATCGATCGCGATGATCTCCAGGTAGACGCGTGGATGGAGGGGGCCACTGATGTTGAGCAGGCGGTTGTGCGTGCCCATCAGCGCATGCTTGCCGCCCGGGCAGGGCGTGACACCGAGCACGCGCTCGCACCAGGCGACGCCCTCTTCCAGCGTCGCTGCGCCGACGACAAGGTGATCGAGTTCCATACTCACAGCTTCACCTGGCCATGAATCAGCGGGGTGACGTCACCGCCGATCCAGGTTCCCTCGCCATCGCGCCTCACGTGGACGCGACCCGCGCGACCGAGAGCCGCGCCCTGAGCAGCAACATAGCTGTCACCCGCCAAACCGGATGCCTGCAGCCACAGAGCCAGCCCCGCATTCAGGCTGCCGGTGACCGGGTCTTCGGGAATGCCCAGATCGGGCACGAAGGCACGCACCTCGAACTGGCATTCGCTGCCGTCCGGATGGGCGCCGACCACGCCGAGCTTGAGCCCCTGCATCGCGATGAAATCCGGCTGCAGCGCCAACACGCTGGCGGCGTCGGCCAGACGAGCGGCCATCCAGCCGGGGCCGTTGTCGACCCAGACCAGGTCGAGCAGCGCGTCCGGCGCGATGCGCAGCGCGGCAATCGCCTGTGCACGCTCTTGGGCACCCACGGCGCCGCTGCGCTGCAACGGCGGCGCGGCAAAGGCCAGGCGCGCGCCGTCGCGCTTCACGCGCACCAGGCCGATGGCGCATTGCTGCACCACCTCGCCCGGCTTCTTCGCATCGCCTCCACTGGCCAGGAAGGCATGGGCGCTGCCCAGCGTCGGATGGCCGGCGAAGGGCAGTTCGCCGCCGGGCGTGAAGATGCGCACGCGGTAGTCGGCGCCGGGGTCGGTGGGCGGCAGCAGGAAGGTCGTCTCGGACAGATTGGTCCAGCGCGCGAAGTCACTCATCTCCTCGTCGGACAGCCCCGTACCGTCGATGACGACAGCCAGGGCATTGCCCTTCAACGGGACGGCGGTGAACACATCGACCTGGGCAAAGCGGCGCAACTGAGTCATGGCTTGATCATGGCTTGAGATAAAGACCGGGGCGGACGATCTCCATGCCGCGCTGCGGCTTGGCCAGTGGCGAGAAGCCGTGGCCGGCGTAGACCGCATGGGCATCGCGGGTGAAGAGCATGAAGCGGCGCAGGCCTTGCAGGTCGGCGTGGGCGAGCAGCGTCTCGATCATCCAGTTCGCGAGGCCGCGGCCGCGGTGGGCATCCAGGACATAGACGTCGCAGAGGTAGGCGAAGGTCGTCCGGTCGGTCACGACGCGGGCAAAGCCGACCTGGCCCTGCCCTTCGGCCAGCAGCGCGATGCACAGCGAGTTCGCAATCGAGCGCTCGACGAGGGCCAGCGGGATGCCCTCGGACCAGTAGGCGCCGACGAGAAAGGCGTGGGCTGCCCGGGCGTCGATGTCCTCGGGCGCAAAGCTGAGCCGGTAGCCATCGTGCTGCATCAGGGCGCGTGCTCCGCCACCGGCTCCAACGCCTCGTGCAGCACCCGGCCCAGCTTCTCGACGCCGTCGCGGATCAGGTCGGGCGTGAGCGTGACGAAGGACAGGCGCAGCGTGCGCGGGTCGGGCTGGTGGGCGTAGAAGGCTGCACCCGGCACGTAGGCGATGCCGGCGTCCACGGCCTTGGGCAGCAGGGCCATGGCGTCCAGGCCTTCCGGCAGGCGGATCCAGAAGAACATGCCGCCCTGGGGCGACAGGTAGTCGCAACCCGGCGGCAGGTGCTCGCGCAGCGCTTCGGCCATGGCGTCGCGGTTGGCCTTGTACAGGGCGCGGATGGTGGGGATGTGGTTGTCCAGGAAACCGTCGCGGATGACCTCGTGCACGACGCGCTGGTTGAAGCCCGGCGTGTGCAGGTCGGCGGCCTGCTTGGCCTGCAGCAGCTTTGGATACAGCTCGGGCGGAGCGATCAAATAGCCCAGGCGGAAGCCCGGCGTCAGCACCTTGGAGAAGGAGCCGAGGTAGAGCGAGCCTTCCGGCCACAGGCTGGACAGCGCGGCCGGCGGCGGCTCGTCGAACCAGAGATCGCCGTAGGGGTTGTCCTCGACGATGGGCACGCCGGCGCGGCGGGAGGCCTCGACGACCTCGACACGCCGCTGCGCGCCCATGACGCGGCCGGTCGGGTTCTGGTAGTTGGGCAGCAGATAGCTGAAGCGCGTGCCCGGCGCGTCATGCGGCAGCGCCGCGATGGCCTCAGGGCGCGGGCCCTGGTCGTCGCTGGCCAGGCTCGCAAAGATGGGCTCGAAAGGCGTGAATGCCTGCAGGGCGCCGAGATAGGTGGGCGTTTCCACGGCCACCGGCGCGCCGGCGTCGCACAGGATCTTGCCCACCAGGTCCAGGCCCTGCTGGGAACCGCTGGTGACCAGCACCTGGTCGGGCGTGACCTTCATGCCCAGTGAAGCGACTCGCGCCGCCACCCATTCGCGCAGCGGCGCAAAGCCCTCGCTGGCGGCGTACTGCAGGGCCTCGCGCGGGTTCCTGCTCAGCACGCGGTCACAGGCGGCCTTCAGCGCGTCGACCGGAAAGGTGTCCGCGCTCGGCAGGCCGCCGGCCATGGACAGGATGCCCGGCTTCTCGGTGACCTTGAGGATCTCGCGAATGATGGATGGGTTCATTCGCGCGGCGCGGCGCGCCTGGGTCCAGACGGTGGTCATGGTGGTTACGTGGGATTTCAAAGGAGTCAGCCTAGCATCCAGTCGACGGCGACACGGGCCTGCAAATCGGTGGAGTCAAACAATGGCAGGGCGGCGTTGGAACCTGTAGGCAGCAGCAGGCCCAGCTCGGTGCAGCCAAGAATGGCGGCCTGCGCGCCGCGGTCGGCCAGGGCCGCAACCTGGCCGCGCAGGGCCTCGCGCGAGGCCGGTTCGAAGCGGCCGCGGCACAGTTCCTCGTAGATCAGGCGGTGCACCTCGGTGCGGCCAACCTCGTCGGGCGCGATGACCTCGATGCCGAAACGGGTCTTCATGCGCTCGCGGTAGAAGCCCTGCTCCATCGTGAAGCGCGTGGCCAGCAGGCCGGCGCGCTTCACGCCGGCTGCGCGCAGCGCCTCCGCAGTCGCGTCGACGATGTGCAGCACCGGCAGGCCGGCCGCCTGTTCAATCTCGGTGGCGACGAGGTGCATGGTGTTGGTTGCGATCAGCAGCGCCTCGGCACCGGCACGCTTCAAGCCGGCGGCGGCTTCACCCAGCACGCGGGCGGCTTCGGCCCATTGGCCGGCCGACTGCATGGCGGCGATGGGCGCGAAGTCGACGCTGTGCAGCACGAGCTGGGCGCTGTGCAGGCCGCCCAGCCGCGCCGCCACGCCGCGGTTGATCAACGCGTACAGATGCTGGGTGGACTCCCAGCTCATGCCACCCAGGATGCCCAGCGTCTTCATGCCGCACCCGCCAGGTTCATGCGCCAGCCCCGTGCCGGCCTGGCCTCGACGCTGCGCTTGGGCACCGGCTGCAGCAACTGGAAGGCGGCTTCCGGCCACGCCTCGACAACCACCTCCTGGCCGGCCGCCAGCGTCAAGCCTTCGCCGGCGCACAGCCAATGGTCATCCGTGCCACCGGACACCGTCAGCCACAGCCGGCCACTCGTGACGACGAGGCGGCGCGGCGCAGCCACGGCAGCCAAGGTCAGCGCCTGGCCGGGCACGAGTTGGGTGGTGAAACGGTCGTTCATGGCAAGCCTCCTTCAGTGAACCGGTTGCCGCTTGCCCAGCCACACGACCGCGAGCACGGCGACGGCGAAGACCACGGTCATCGCGTCCAGCCGCTCACCCAGCAAGGGCACCGCGAACAGCATGGACAAGAAAGGTTGCAGCACCTGCACCTGGCTGACCCGCATCGTGCCGCCCAGCGCCAGACCGCGGTACCAGGCGAAGAAGCCGATCCACATCGACACCAGCGACACATAGGCAAAGCCGCCCCAGGCCGAGGCCGCCACCGGCGCGGTCGGCCGCGTCAGCGCGGCCAGCGGCACGGTCAGGGGCAGGCTGATGACCAGCACCCAGCAGATCACCTGCTCGGCCGTCATGGACCTGGTGAGCCTGGCGCCGCTGACATAGCCGGCGGACGCGCAGAGCACGGCGCCCAGCAGCAAGCCGTCCGCCAGTTCCAGCCCACCGGCGCCACGCCAGGCCGCGAAGCCAATCACCAGCGCCAACCCCGCCAACGCGCAGGCCCAGAAGCCCAGGCTCGGCCGCTGGCGCAGCACCGGCGCAGCGATGACGGCCGTGGCCAGCGGCAGCACGCCGGACACGACGGAGGCATGCACGGCATCCACATGCCGCACCGCAAAGCCCAGCAGCAGCGGCCAGCCGAACACCACGCCGGCGGCCGTGAAGCCCAGCAGCCGCCATTCGCCGCCGCGCGGCCGGCGCGCGCCGGTGGCCAGCAGATAGGCCACCGACAGCAGCCCTGCCACCACCGCGCGGCCGAAGGCAACAAAGGCCGGGTCGAGCTGCGGAAGCGCAGCGCTGCCACCGGCCAGGCGCGTCATCGGGATGCTGAGCGCAAACATCAGCACGCCGGCCGCGCCGAGCAGCAAGCCCCGTGTGGCATCGGAGGTGGTGGTCGTCGAGACCGTGGTGGACGTGGAAAACCCTGACATGGATTCAGTCTGAGGCATGACACCGATACAGAACCAGTACAGTCGGCCAGCCACACCACGAATCTGTACTGCCATGCCCACCGGTACACACCCGCCCCTGCAGCGCGGCGCCAGCCTGCCGTTGGCCGGCCAACTGGCCGAGCGCTACGCCCAGCGCATCCGCGAGCGCCTGCTGCTGCCCGGCGCCCGCCTGCCTTCGGTGCGCGACTGCGCGCGCCAGCACGGCGTCAGCCCGCACACCGTCGTGGCCGCCTACGACCAGCTGCAGGCCGCCGGGCTGCTGGAGGCGCGCCAGCAGCGCGGCTTCTTCGTGCGTGACAGCCGGCCTGCCACCGCCCGGGCCACGGCCCGCGCGCCCGCCATGGCCATGCCGCGCCAGGCGCCCATGGACGCCACCGCGCTGATCCGCGGCATGTTCGAGGCCGACGCGGCGCGCTCGCCCGGCCTGGGCACGCTGCCGGCCGACTGGCTGGACCCGACGCTGCTGCAGTCGGCCCTGCGCCGCCTGAACGCGGCCGACGCTCTCGGCCTGCAGGTCAGCTACGGCGACCCGAGCGGCGACGCCCGCCTGCGCGCGGCCCTCGGCCAGCGCCTGCACGACCTGGGCATCCACGCCACCCCGGCGCAGATCCTGACGACCAACGGCGCCACCCACGCGCTGGACCTCATCATCCGCACCCAGCTGCAGCCGGGCGATGCCGTGCTGGTCGACGACCCCGGCTGGGCCATCATGTTTGCCCGCCTGAGCCAGGCCGGCATCCGCCTGCTGCCCGTGCCGCGCAGTGCCCAAGGGCCGGACCTGGAAGTGCTCCACGCGCTGGCCGCCGCGCATTCGCCGCGCGCCTACCTGACCGTGTCCGTGCTGCACAACCCGACCGGCCACAGCCTCAACCTGGCCGGCGCCCACAAGCTGCTGCGCCTGGCCGACGAACATGACTTCTTCATCGTCGAGGACGACAGCTACGGCTTCCTCGCCCCGGAGCACCTGCCGCGCCTGGCGGCCCTGGACGGCCTGCGCCGCGTGACCTATGTGTCGGGATTCTCCAAGGTGCTGACGCCGGCCTGGCGCGTCGGCTACCTGGCCGCTGCGCCCGAGCGCCTGCGCGCGCTGACCGACACCAAGCTGCTCGACGGCCTGACCAGCTCGCCGGTGCTGGAGCGTGCCGTGGCGCTGTGCCTGGAACAGGGGCGCCTGCGCCGCCACGCCCAGCGCCTGCGCGAACGCCTGGCCACGGCGCGCCAGCGCGTCTCGGCGCTCGCGGGCAAGCAGGGCTTTGCCTGGGCCGCGCCGCCGGACGGCCTGTTCGGCTGGCTGGACGTCGGTGTCGACACCGAGCGCCTGGCCCAGCCGCTGCTGGACGCCGGCTGGCTGACGGCGCCCGGCGCCCTCTTCAGCGCCACGCGCTGCCCGGGCTCGCTGATGCGCGTCAACATGGCCACCTCGCAGGACCCGACCTTCTGGCGCGCGCTGCGCGCCTGCGTGGATGCCTTGCAAGGCCGGGCGGCGCCCCCCTAGGGTCATCCCACCTCGTTCGTCTGGCTCGCACGCCGCAGGGTCTGCGAGCCGACTTCGGCGGCCTGCAGGGCTGACAAAAAGTTCTCGCCGAGCGAGGGTTTGTTCGCCGGCCGGGCAGACCGTGGACGGCAGAATCCGGGCGCCGCGAAATCCTTTCAGCGGCCCTCCGGCGGCCATGACAGACTCCTTGAAATTTCTCGTTGTAGACCCCCTGGCCGGCGTGCAGACCTTTGCACGCCAACTGCTGCAAAGCCGCGGTTTCGCCGCTGACAACATCCTGTGCTGCGCCGACACCGACGCCGCCCTGGCCCAGGGCCTGCTCTTCAAGCCGCATTTCCTGATCACCGACTGGTTCGCCAAGGCGCCGCTGAGCGGCATCCAGCTCTACCAGCGCCTGCGCGAGGTGCAGCCGTCGCTGCACCTGTCCCTGCTGAGCTTCGAGGTGACGCCCGAGCACCAGTTCGAGGCCGAGGCCCACGGTGCCGACTTCCTGCTCAAGAAGCCCTTCACCGCCGAGCAGCTCAAGGCGGAGATGACGCGCTCCCTCGAGGCCCTGGCCAAGCGCTTGCCCGGCCTGCACGGCCAGGTCCGCGAGGTGATGCGCACGGCCAAGCCAGCGCCCCGGCCGGTAATGCCGGTCATGGCGCCCCTGCCCATCATCAAGCCGGGCGACAAGGTGCGCTTCAACGGTGCCGTGCACGTGGCCCAGTACGTCGTGCACCGCCATGGCGAGACGGTGGTGCAGCTCAAGGGCCAGGGCGAACTCGTCCCGCTCGAGAAACTGCAGCGCGCCTAGACGATCACCACCAACAGCATCAGCAGCGGATAAGGCAGCGCCACCGTCGGGCGCAGCGCACTCTTCAGGTACTGCGACATCAATCCCGCGCCACGCGGCCGGCTGGCGAGCCAGTCGCTGTGCAACTGCATCGCCACCACGCCTTCGCCCGACTTCAGTCCCGCCTCGACAGCGAGCAGGCGATCACCCAGCCGCCCCTGAAAGGTCTTGAGCACGCCTTCCTGCAGCCACAGCAGAGCCAGCAGGGCCAGCGCCAGCGTGTTGTCCGGCACCAGCACGGTGGCGGCAAAGGCCACCAGCTTCACGCTCAGGGCCAGCGCCTCGTAGCGCTCGTGCTGGGACTGCAGGGCCAGCCATTCCTGGTGCAAGGCGTTCACTTCGCCTCCAGGATTTCCCAGCGCTCCATCAGCGTCAGCAATTCGGCATCGATGTCGGCGGCGCGGTCGGTCACCTCGGCGATGCGGGTCGCGCCTTGCGCGTACAGCTCACTGCCGGCCAGCAGCGCGTTCAGCTGCTTCTGCTCGGCCTCCAATGCGGCGATCTGCTTGGGGATCTCGTCGAGCTCGCGCTGCTCCTTGTAGCTGAGCTTGCGCTTGGTCGCGACGACCAGCGCCGGTTCAGGTGCGGGTGGTGGCGGCGTCGGCGCCGCGGCAGGCTTGGGCGCCGCCTGCGCCTGCAGGGCCGCCGCGCGCCGGGACTGCGTCAGCCAGTCCTGCACGCTGCCCTCGTACTCGCGCCAGCGCGCTTCGCCCTCGTAGACGATGGTCGACGTGACGACGTTGTCCAGGAAGCGCCGGTCGTGGCTGACGAGGAAGACCGTGCCGTCGTAGTCGGCCAGCAGTTCCTCCAGCAGCTCCAGCGTCTCGATGTCGAGGTCGTTGGTGGGCTCGTCCAGCACCAGCACATTGGCCGGCCGCGCGAACAGGCGCGCCAGCAGCAGGCGGTTGCGCTCGCCGCCCGACAGCGTGCGCACCGGCGAGTTGGCACGTGCCGGCGAGAACAGGAAGTCGCCGAGGTAGCTCTTGACGTGCTTCTTCTGGTTGCCGATCTCGATCCACTCCGAGCCGGGGCTGATGGTGTCGGCCAGCGTCGCGTCGAGGTTGAGCGTGTCGCGCATCTGGTCGAAGTAGGCGACCGTCATCTTGGAACCCAGGCGCACGCTGCCGCTGTCCGGCGGAAGCTCGCCGAGAATCATCTTCAGCAGCGTCGTCTTGCCGGCGCCGTTGGGGCCGATCAGGCCGACCTTGTCGCCGCGCAGGATGGTGGACGTGAAGCCGCGCACGATGGCACGCTCGCCGTAGCTCTTGGACACGTCCTCCAGCTCCGCGACGATCTTGCCGCTGGCGCCGCCGGTGTCGATGTCCAGCCTGACCTTGCCCTGCACGTCGCGCCGCGCGGCATGAGCCTGGCGCATGGCCTCCAGGCGCTGGATGCGCGCCACCGAACGCGTGCGACGCGCCTCGACGCCCTTGCGGATCCAGACCTCTTCCTGCGCCAGCAGCTTGTCGAAGCGGGCGTTGAACAGCGCCTCGTTCTCCAGCTCATAGGCCTTGGCGGCCTGGAAGGCGGCGTAGTTGCCCGGGTAGCCGCGCAGCTGGCCGCGGTCCAGCTCGACGATGCGGTTGGCCACGTTGTCGAGGAACGCCCGGTCGTGGGT
The DNA here is from genome assembly GCF_001425705.1 of Pelomonas sp. Root1217. Classification (GTDB taxonomy): domain Bacteria; phylum Pseudomonadota; class Gammaproteobacteria; order Burkholderiales; family Burkholderiaceae_C; genus Pelomonas. The sequence goes on from NZ_LMDC01000023.1 coordinate 137,145, forward strand.
GATCAGCAGCAGCGAGCCCTTGAAGTCGTTCAGCAGGCCTTCCAGCCAGGTGATGGCGTCCAGGTCCAGGTGGTTGGTGGGCTCGTCCAGCAGCAGCACGTCCGGCTGCGCGACCAGCGCCCGGCCCAGCGCGACCCGCTTCTTCAGGCCGCCGGACAGCGTGCTCACCAGGCGTGAGCCGTCCAGGCCCAGGCGGTGGAGGGTCTCCTCGACGCGCTGCTCCCAGTTCCAGGCGCCGATGTGCTCGATGCGCTCCTGCACCCAGGCCAGGTCGTCGTTCTCGTCATGGATCTCGTAGCGTTCGCGCAGCGCCTTGTGCTCGGCCACGCCCTCGCTGATGACATCAAAGATGGTCGCGTCGCCGCGCAGCTCGGGCTCCTGCGGCACATAGACGTTGGTCAGGCCTTGCTGCTGCTGCAGCAGGCCGTCGTCGAGCTTCTCGAGGCCGGCAAGGATCTTCAGCAACGAGGACTTGCCCGTGCCGTTGCGGCCGATGAGGCCGACGCGCTCGCCGACTTCGAGGGAAAAGCCGGCACCGTCGAGCAGCGCGACGTGGCCGAAAGCGAGGTGGGCGTTGGTGAGGGAGAGGACTGCCATCCCTCGATTGTCCCTCGGCGGTTCAAACGGCCCTCAGCGACGGCGTTGCCGACAGATGGGCCTGCACCTGCTCCATGACGGCCGGGTCGCTGAGCAGGCGGCGGTGGCCGAGGTTCTCGGTGACGTGCAGGCGGCCGGCGCTCAGACCGGCGAGCAGGGTCTCGCTGCCGGCGATGGGCGCCGTGAGGTCTCCGCGGTCGTGCACCAGCAACGTCGGCTGGTTCACGCGCAAGGCCAGCCAGCCGGGCTCGAAATGCCCCAGCGACGCACCCTCGCGCTGCTCGAAATGGCCGCGCATGCGCGCCGCCAGGCCCTCGCCCGTGCCCATGGCCTGGGCGAACCAGCGCAGGAACTGCCAGGGCGCCGGCGCCAGCGCGACCAGCGCCGCACGCCGCACCGGCAGGCCGCGCGCCAGCGCATGGGACATGGCCATCGCGCCGAGTGAATGCGCGACGACACCGTCCCAGGGACCGAAGCGCGCCGTGACGGCAAAGATCGCCCTCACCCACTGCAGCAGATTGCTGCGCCAGCCGCTGCTGCGGCCATGGGCCGGCAGGTCCAGCAGCACCGGCTCGAACCCCGCCGCCGCCAGCGTGTCGGCCAGCGGCCGCATCTGTTGGGCGTCGCCGGCCCAGCCGTGGGTCAGCAACACCTTGGGCCGGCCCGGCTCGATGTCGCGGCGCTCCCAGACACTGACATGGCCGCCCTCGAAGGGCAGCTGGCGCTCCACCCAGGGCCGTGGCACGGCGCGCGAGCGGGCCAGCCATTTGGTCGGCATCGGCGTGAAGAACAGGCCCAGCGCGACCCGCGTGCCGAGGCTGGGCGAGACATGCTGCAGGCCGCGCAGCAGGGCGGCGACGCCGCGTGCGGCCGGGGAGGCAAAGAAGGCGGCGGCGGGATTGTGGGTGCTCATCGCTGTGGCTCCTGATTTCGCACGATCGTGCGACGTTTTGGCAAAAAAAATCAACTCGGGCTGGCGGGGCTTCTGGCGGCGGCCAGCATGCGCTCCCAGGCCTTGATGCCGCGCGCGTGGACCAGGGGGTCGCGCAGGAAGCGAGTGTCGCGCAGCAGGCCGGTGAAGAGGGCGTCCATCTCGAAGACGAACTGCTCGACGTCGAGGTCGGCGCGCAGATGGCCGGCCTCGATGGCCTGCAGAACGGTGCGGCGCAGCGCCACGCGCAATCTCAGCACGCCGTCGAGGAGCTGGTCACGCACCGGACCCTCGCGGTCGTCGTATTCGAAGGCTCCCGCCGTGTAGAGACAGGAGCGCGTGCGATCGGTGTTGGTGGCGCGCGCCAGCCAGCGGCGCATGATGAGGTCCAGCCGCGGCAGGCCGCGCGGCTCGCGCATGGCGGGCACGAAAACGTCCTGCTGGAAGCGCCGGTCGTACTCCAGCAGCACGGCCACCTGCAGCTGCTCGCGCGAGCCGACGCGCGAGAACACGCCGCTCTTGGACAGCTCCAGGCGCTTGGCCAACTCACCGATTGACAGGCTCTCCAGCCCGCCTTCGGAGGCCATGGCCAGGGCGGCATCGATGATGGCGGCCAGCGTGGTTTCGGCGCGTTCGCTGCGGGTTTCCATGCCCGCAATTTAGCACGATCGTGCGAGACCCTGTCTATTTGGAGGTCACTGCGCCGGGCATGTGCTGGTCCACGGCGTCCAGCACCTCCTCGGGCTCGTCGGACTCGGCGGGCGTCTCGTTGTTCAGCACCGCCTGCATGCGCGCCGTGTCGAGGTCGCCCGTCCACTTGCCGACGACGACGGTGGCAACGCCATTGCCGATCAGATTGGTCAGCGCCCGTGCCTCGGACATGAAGCGGTCGATGCCCAGGATGAGCGCCAGCCCCGCCACCGGCACGCCGCCCACCGCCGACAGCGTCGCTGCCAGCACGATGAAGCCGCTGCCCGTCACGCCGGCCGCGCCCTTGCTGGTGAGCAGCAGCACGCCCAGCAGCGTGAGCTGCTGTGTCAGCGTCATCGGCGTGTCCGTCGCCTGGGCGATGAAGACGGCGGCCATCGTCAGGTAGATGGAGGTGCCGTCGAGGTTGAAGGAATAGCCGGTCGGGATGACGAGGCCGACGGTGGACTTGCGCACGCCCAGGTTCTCGAGCTTGGCCATCATGCGCGGCAGCACCGACTCGCTGGACGAGGTGCCCAGCACGATGAAAAGTTCTTCCTTGATGTACTTGATGAACTTCCACACGGAGAAGCCGTGCAGCCTGGCGATGGTGCCCAGCACGATGAAGATGAAGATCAGGCAGGTGGCATAGAAGGTGCCCATCAGCTTGGCCAGCGAGATCAGCGAGCCGACGCCGTACTTGCCGATGGTGAAGGCCATCGCGCCGAAGGCGCCGATGGGCGCGATCTTCATGATCATGCCGACGATGGCGAACAGCACATGCGAGGTCTTCTCGATGCCGTCGAACACCAGCGTGCCGCGGCCGCCGAAGCGGTGCAGCGCGAAACCGAACAGCAGCGAGAACAGCAGCACCTGCAGCATCTCGCCCTTGGCAAAGGCGTCCACCACCGTGGTCGGGATGATGGCCAGCAGGAAGTCCACCGTGCCCTGCAGCTTGCCTGGGCCGGTGTAGGCGGCAATGCCCTTGGTGTCCAGCGTCTTGGGGTCCACATGCATGCCCTCGCCGGGCTGCAACACGTTGACGACGATGAGGCCGACGATGAGGGCGATGCTCGACACGATCTCGAAGTACAGCAGCGCATAGCCGCCGGTCTTGCCGACGCGCTTCATGTCCTCCATGCCCGCGATGCCCACCACCACCGTGCAGAAGATGATGGGCGCGATGATCATCTTGATCAGCTTGATGAAGCCGTCACCCAACGGCTTCAGGGCCTCACCTGTCTGCGGCCAGAAATGCCCCACGACGACGCCGATGACGATGGCCGTGATGACCTGGGCGTAGAGGGAGCGATAGATGGGCGGGCGCCCGGTGGCAGCTTGCATGCGCGTCTCCAACAGTTCTTCGAGCGGAACTGGCTTCGGCGGCAGCTTAGGTGCGAAGGTCGGCGGCGGCGACTGTGGCTTCCCACAAGAATTGCAAAGCCGGCGCCAGACCCCCTAGAACAATTGGCTGGCGTGGTGGCGCAGGTGGTCGGCCATGAAGCTGGCGATGAAGTAGTAGCCGTGGTCGTAGCCGGCATGGCGGCGCAGCGTCAAGGGCTGGCCCTTGGCAGCGCAGGCGGCCTCGAAGGCCTCGGGGTGCAGTTGCTCGGCCAGGAACTTGTCGGCCAGGCCCTGGTCGATGAGGATGCCCTGCGGGTAGGGCGCACTGGCCTGCGACTGCATCAGCGCGCTGGCGTCGTGGGCCGCCCAGGCGGCGCGGTCTTCGCCCAGATAGCCGCTGAAGGCCTTGCGCCCCCACGGGCAGCGCATCGGCGCCGCGATGGGCGCAAAGGCCGACAACGACGCGAAGCGGCCCGGGTGGCGCAGCGCCAGCGTCAGCGCGCCGTGTCCGCCCATGGAGTGGCCGAACAGGCCGACGCGCGCCAGCCCCGTCTCGCCCTGCACCGCGGGCAGCAACTCCTTCATCAGCCAGCTTTCCATGCGCCAGTGCTGCGCCCAGGGCGGCTGCGTCGCATCCAGACAGAAGCCCGCGCCAACGCCGAAGTCCCAGGCGTCGCTCTCGCCCGGAACGCCGGCGCCGCGCGGGCTGGTGTCCGGCGTCAACAGGGTCAGGCCCAGCTCGGCCGCAACGGCCTGGGCGCCGGCCTTCATGGCGAAGGTCTCTTCGGTGCAGGTGAGGCCCGCCAGGAAGACCAGCAGCGCCCGCGGCTCGGGCGGCAGGAAGAGGCCGAAGCGCATCGGCAGGCCGATCTCGGCCGAGTCGTGCTGGCAAAAGCGCTGGGTGCCGCCAAAGCAGCGGTGTTCGTTCAGGATCTGCATCAGTGCCGGCCCGACCGCCCGAAGGGCACTGACGCCCCCTCGCGGGGCAGGAAACGAAGTTGACGTGGGGGCTTCATGCCCACAGTGTGGCCGCAGAATCGGCGTCATGTCTCATTTCCAGACCTATCTCGTCGGTGGCGCCGTGCGCGATCGCCTGCTCGGCCTGCCGGTGCAGGACCATGACTGGGTCGTCGTCGGCGCGTCGCCTGCCGACCTGCTGGCGGCCGGCTACCTGCCGGTCGGCAAGGATTTTCCCGTCTTCCTGCACCCTGACACGCGCGAGGAAGTGGCCCTGGCCCGCACCGAGCGCAAGACGGCCGCCGGTTATCACGGCTTCGCCTTTCACACCGCGCCCGACGTGACGCTTGAGCAGGACCTGGCGCGGCGTGACCTGACCATCAATGCGATGGCGCAGGACGAGCAGGGCCAGGTCATCGACCCCTACGACGGCCAGCGAGACCTGGCGGCCAAGGTGCTGCGCCATGTCTCGCCCTCGTTTGCCGAGGACCCGGTGCGCATCCTGCGCCTGGCCCGCTTCGCGGCGCGCTTCGCCGACTTCACCGTCGCTCCCGAGACGGTCGAGCTGATGCGCGCCATGGTCGCCGCCGGCGAGGTCGATGCGCTGGTGGCCGAGCGCGTCTGGCAGGAGCTGTCCCGCGGGTTGATGGAAGCCAAGCCCTCACGCATGTTGGAGGTGCTGCGCCAGGCTGGCGCGTTAGCCAAGCTGTTGCCCGAGGTCGAGGCCCTGTTCGGCGTGCCCCAGCCCGAGGCCCACCACCCCGAGGTGGACACCGGCATCCACCTGCTGATGGTGCTGGACCAATGCGCCCGGCTGCAGGCGCCGTTGACGGTGCGCTACGCTTGCCTCTGCCACGACCTCGGCAAGGGCACGACGCGCAAGGAAGAGCTGCCGCGCCACATCGCCCACGAGAAGCGCAGCGAGGACCTGGCCCGTGGCGTCAGCGCGCGCTGGAAGGTGCCGACCGACTGCCGCGAGCTGGCCGAGTTGGTGGCGCGCGAGCACACCCATGTTCACCAGAGCGGCGGCTTCAGCGCCGAGGCGCGGCTGCGCCTGCTGGAGCGCTGCGACGCCTGGCGCCGCCCGGATCGATTCGCCGAACTGCTGTGGGCCTGCGAGTGCGATGCCCGCGGCCGTCTGGGCCTGGAGAACCGCGACTATCCGCAACGCGAACGGCTGCTGGCCGACCTGGCGGCGACGCAGAAGGTTGACCTCGCCGCCGCCAGTGCCGAAGCCATCGCGCGTGGCGCCAAGGGGCCGGACATCGGCCGCGCCGTGCAGCGGGCGCGGCTGGCGGCGCTCAACGCGACGCTGACCTAGGCACTTGGCCAGGCACTGGGGCTTTGCGTTGCTTCACCGGCATGAAAGCGATTGCATGGATAAAGTCAGAGGTTTTGCTCCGCATGCCGGAAATTCGCATGCGAGCGGGCCGTCGAGAAGCAAGTCGAACAGGACGCAATGATGAAGTTGGCATGGGGTAACAGCGCTCGGCTGGGCGTCTTGGTGGCACTGGGCGCTGGGCTGGGCCTGAGCGGCTGTGGCGGGGGCGACAGCAAGCCCGCGGCAGCCGCGCCACCGCCGCCCGAAGTGGGTGTCGTCACCGTCGCACCGGGCCGCGCCGACCTCGCCACCGAACTGCCCGGTCGGCTGGAAGCCTTCCGCGTCGCACAGGTCCGCGCCCGCGCCGCCGGCATCCTGCAAAAGCGCCTCTTCACCGAAGGCAGCGACGTGAAGGCCGGCCAGGCCTTGTTCGAGATCGATGCCGCGCCCTACCGCGCGTCGCTGTCCAGCGCCCAGGCCACGCTCGCGCGCGCCGAGGCCAACCTGACCCAGGCCCAGGCCCTGGCCGACCGCTATGCCCCGCTGGCCAAGACCCAGGCCGTCAGCCAGCAGGAAGCGCTCAACGCCCAGGCCGCGGCCCAGCAGGCCAAGGCCGACGTGGCGGCCGGCAAGGCGGCCGTGCAGACGGCCCAGATCAACCTCGGCTACGCAGCCGTCACCTCGCCCATCGCCGGCCGCATCGGCCGTGCCCTCGTCACCGAAGGCGCACTGGTGGGCCAGGGCGAAGCCACGCCGCTGGCCATCGTCCAGCAGATCGACAAGCTGTATGTGAACTTCACGCAGTCGGCCGCCGAGGTCATGCGGCTGCGCCAGGCGCTGGCCGATGGCAAGCTGCAGCGGGCGGGCGGCAAGGACGCCGCGAGCGTGCAGGTGCTGCTGGAGGACGGCAGCGTCTACCCACAGGCCGGCAAGCTGCTGTTCTCCGACCTCAGCGTGGACGCCGCCACCGGCCAGATCACGCTGCGCGCCGAGCTGCCCAACCCCAAGGGCCTGCTGCTGCCCGGGCTCTACGTGCGGGTGCGCCTGGCCCAGGCAGAGGTGAGCGACGCCGTCTGGCTGCCGCAGCAGGCCGTGGCCCGCGGCGCGACGGGCGAGACCGTGCTGGTCGTGGCCGACGACGGCAGCGTCAGTGCGCGCCCCGTCAAGCTGGGCCCGGCCCAGGGCGGCAACGCACTGGTGCTGAGCGGCCTGAAGGCCGGCGAGAAGGTCATCGTGGACGGCCTGCAGAAGGCCAAGGCGGGCGGCAAGGCCCGCCCGGTGCCATGGTCGCCAGCGGGGTCCGCTCCTGCCGCGCCGGCCTCGGCGGCTTCGCGCTGAAGGGCTGAGCACTCATGGCGCAGTTCTTCATCAACCGGCCCATCTTCGCGTGGGTCATCGCCCTGTTCATCACGGTCATCGGCGTGGTGGCGGTCACGCAGCTGCCGATCGCCCAGTACCCGCCGGTCGCGCCGCCGTCCATCGTGCTGTCAGTCAGCTACCCGGGTGCCTCGGCGCAGACGCTGGAGGACTCGGTCATCAGCGTCATCGAGCGCGAGATGAACGGCTCGCCCGGCCTCATCTACATGGAGGCCGTGGCGCAAGCCGACGGCACCGGCTCCATCACGATGAGCTTCGACCCGGCCACCAGTCCCGACCTGGCCCAGGTCGACGTGCAGAACCGCTACGCCCGCGCCCAGCCGCGCCTGCCGCAGTCCGTCATACAGCAGGGCGTGCGGGTGGACAAGGCCAACCCCAACTTCCTGCTCTTCATCATCCTGTCGAGCAGCAACCCGGCCTTCGACCCGATCGCTCTGGGCGACTACGCCTCGCGCACCGTGCTGCCCGAGATCCAGCGCGTGCCCGGCGTCGGCCAGGGCCTGCTGTTCGGCACCGAGCGCGCCATGCGCATCTGGCTGGACCCGGCCAAGCTGGTGGGCTTCCGGCTCGCGCCGTCCGACGTCAACACGGCCATCCAGGCGCAGAACGCGCAGGTCAGCTCCGGCTCCATCGGCGACCTGCCCAATGTGCCGGGCCAGCCGGTGGCGGCCACGGTGGTCGTGCGCGGCCAGCTCACCAGCGTCGAGCAGTTCGGCAACATCATCCTGCGCGCCAATCCCGACGGCTCCACGGTGCGGCTCAAGGACGTGGCCCGCATCGAGCTGGGCGCCGACAGCTACACCGGCCGCTCCACGCGGCTGAACGGCAACCCCTCGGCGGGCGTGGGCGTGCAGCTTGCGCCGTCGGCCAATGCGCTGCAGACGGCCAAGCTCATCAAGCAGCGGCTCAAGCAGCTGGAGCCGTACTTCCCCGCGGGTGTGAAGGCCACCATCCCCTACGACAGCTCGCTGTTCATCGACATCTCCATCTCGCAGGTCGTGGAGACGCTGGTGGAGGCCGTGGCCCTGGTGTTCCTGGTGATGTTCCTGTTCCTGCAGAACATCCGCTACACCATCATTCCCACGCTGGTGGTGCCCATCGCGCTGCTGGGCAGCTTCGCCACGCTGCTGGCCCTGGGCTTCTCCATCAACGTGCTGACGATGTTCGGCATGGTGCTGGTCATCGGCATCGTGGTGGACGACGCCATCGTCGTGGTGGAGAACGTCGAACGCGTCATGAGCGAGGAGGGGCTGTCGCCGCTCAAGGCCACGCGCAAGGCCATGGGCCAGATCTCCGGCGCCATCGTCGGCGTGACGGTGGTGCTGATCTCGGTGTTCGTGCCGCTGGCCTTCTTCAGCGGTTCCATCGGCAACATCTACCGCCAGTTCTCGGCGGTGATGGTCAGCTCCATCGCCTTCTCGGCCTTCCTGGCGCTGTCGCTGACGCCGGCGCTGTGCGCGACGCTGCTCAAGCCCGTCGAGGCCGGCCACCACCTGGAAAAGCGCGGCTTCTTCGGCTGGTTCAACCGCGGCTTCACACGCACGGCCAAGGGCTACGAAGGCTGGGTGTCCAAGTTCATCTACCGCGGCGCGCGCATGGCCGTGGTCTACGCGGCCGTCATCGCCGCGGCCGTGCTGGTGTTCCAGAAGCTGCCCACCTCCTTCGTGCCCAATGAGGACCAGGGCAACATCCTCGTCAACATCCAGCTGCCGCCGGGCGCCACGCAGGCGCGCACGCTGGACGTGGTCAAGCAGGTCGAGGGCTACATGCTCAAGCAGCCCGAGGTCGAGAGCATGGTCGGCGTGGTCGGCTTCAGCTTCTCGGGCGCGGGCCAGAACGCCGGCCTGGCCTTCGTCACGCTCAAGCCCTGGGACGAACGCCACGGCCCCGAGCACTCTGCGCAAGGCCTGGCCGCCCGCGCCTTCGGGGCGCTGAGCAAGGTGCGCGACGCCATCATCTTCCCGACCAGCCCGCCACCCATCCGCGACCTGGGCCGGGCCAACGGCTTCGCCTTCCGCCTGCAGGACCGCAGCGGCCACACGCGCGCCGAGTTGCTAGCCGCGCGCAACCAGCTCCTCGCCGCCGCCGCCAAGAACCCGCTGCTGAACGCCGTGCGCCCCGACGGCCTGGAAGACGCCGCGCAGCTGGAGCTCAGCATCGACCGCGACCGCGCCCAGGCGCTGGGCGTGAACATCGGCGCCGTCAACGCGGTGCTGGGCACGTCGCTCGGGTCCACCTATGTGAACGACTTCCCCAACACCGGCCGGCTGCAGCGCGTCATCGTGCAGGCCGACGCGCCGGCGCGCATGCAGCCCGAGGACCTCGGCCGGCTCAATGTGCTCAACAGCGCCGGCCAGCCGGTGCCGCTGAGCGCCTTCTCGACCAGCAAGTGGATCACCGGCGCCATGCAGACCGTGCGCTACAACGGCTACTCGGCCATGCGCATCCTGGGCGAGCCGGCCAAGGGCGTGTCCACCGGCGTGGCCATCGCCGAGATGGAGAAGATCGCGGCCACCCTGCCCGACGGCTTCGGCTACGAATGGACGGGCCAGTCGCGCGAGGAGAAGCTCTCGGGCTCCACCGCGTTCATCCTGTTCGGCTTCTCGCTGCTGGCCGTGTTCCTGTGCCTGGCCGCGCTGTACGAGAGCTGGAGCATTCCGCTCGCCGTCATCCTCGTCGTGCCGCTGGGCGTGCTGGGCGTGGTGCTGGGCGCCACCTTCCGCGGCCTGGAGAACGACGTCTACTTCAAGGTCGGCATGATCACCATCATCGGCCTGTCGGCCAAGAACGCGGTGCTGATCATCGAGTTCGCCAAGGACCTGCAGGCCCACGGCAAGAGCGTATTCGACGCGGTGCGTGAAGCCGCGCACCTGCGCTTCAGGCCCATCGTCATGACGTCGCTCGCCTTCATGCTCGGCGTGCTGCCGCTGGTGCTCGCCAGCGGTGCGGGCTCGGCCAGCCAGCGTGCCATCGGCACCGGCGTGCTGGGCGGTATGTTGTCAGCCACCATGCTGGCGGTGTTCTTCGTGCCGGTGTTCTTCGTCGTCGTGCGCCGCTTCTTCCCGGGGAGCGAGCGGCAGCGCAAGCGCGATGCCCACGAGGCCGAGGACGATGCGGGAGGCCAGGCATGAAGACGACGCTTTCGCTGATCGCGCTGGCGGCCTTGCTGGCAGCCTGTGCCGGGCCCGAACCCAAGCGGCCGGTCGCTTCCAAAGCGGCCGCTGCTGCGGTGCCCAATGCCTTCCCGCAGCCGGGCGGCCCCAGCCCGGTCGCCGCCGCCGAGCTGCCCTGGGCCCAGGCCTTCAAGGGCGCGCGGCTGCAGCGGCTGATCCCGCTGGCGCTGGCCAACAACCGCGACCTGCGCGTGGCGGTGCTGAACATCGAATCCGCCCGTGCCACCACGGCGGCGCGCGACGCCGACCTGTGGCCCACGGTCAACGCCGGCCTCAGCGGCTCGCGCACGCCCACGGCGGCTGGCGGCATCAACAGCGCCTACCAGGCCGGCCTGCAGGTCTCGGCCTATGAGCTCGACCTGTTCGGCCGTCTGCGTGGCCTGAGCGCCGCCGCCGCGGCCCAGGTGCTGGCTGCCCAGTCCAACCAGCAGGCCGTGCGCACGGCCCTGGTGGCCAGCGTCGCCAACACCGAGATCGCACTGCAGGCCGATGAGGCCCTGCTCAGGATCACGCGCGACACCCTCGCCACGCGCGAGCAGTCGCTGTCGCTGACCCGCCAGCGCTTCGAAGGCGGCGTGGCGGGGCAGCTGGACCTGAGCACGGCCGAGTCTTCCTGGCAGGCAGCCCGCGCCGTGCTGGCCCAGGCGCAGCGCCAGCGCGCGCTGGACGAGAACGCGCTGGCCCTGCTGATCGGCGGGCCTTTGCCGGCCGACCTGCCCGCGCCGACCGGCGACCTGGCCGATTTCGAGCCGCTGGCCGAGCTGCCCGCCGGACTGCCCAGCGAGGTGCTGACACGCCGGCCCGACATCCGCCAGGCCGAGTTCCAGCTCGGCGCCACCGACGCCAACATCGACGCCGCCCGCGCCGCCTTCTGGCCGCGCATCACCCTGACCGGCAGCGTCGGCACGGCCAGCGGCCACCTATCGGATCTGTTCAAGAACTCGGCCTGGAGCTTTGCACCTTCGCTGGTTCAGCCGATCTTCGACGCCGGCCGCAACCGCGCCAACCTGGCCGGCGCGCGGGCGTTGCGAGACATCGCGCTGGCCCAGTACGAGAAGGCCATCCAGACGGCCTTCCGCGAGGTGGCCGACGGCCTGGCTGGGCGCGCCACGCTGGCCGAGCAGCGCGCTGCGCTGGCCGCCCAGGTCGACGCCGAATCACGCCGCCTGAATGCCGCCGAGCAGCGCTACACGGCCGGCGTGTCCAGTGCACTGGACCGGCTGGACGCCCAGCGCTCGCTGTTCGCGGCCCAGCAGACTTTGGTGCAGGTGCAGAGCCAGCGCGCGCAGAACCTGGTGGCGCTGTATCGCGCCTTGGGCGGCGGAGGCTGAGCCCATGCGCGGGCTGGCGCTTGCCGTCGTGCTGTTTGCGCTGCTGCCGACTGCGCAGGCCGAAGGGACGCTGCGCGCACGCATCAAGGCCCGCATCGAGGAACGCCGCGCCGACAAGGGCAGCGGCGCCTTGCATGAGCTGCAGGTCCAGGATCGCAAGGTGCTGGTCCACCTGCCCGCCGGCTATGACGCAGCAAAGCCCGCGCCACTGGTGCTGGCCTTCCACGGCGGCGGCGGCCATGCAGAGTACATGGCCGACGACGGGAAGTATGGCCTGCAGAAGAAGGCCGACGAGGCGGGCTTCGTCGTCGCGTTTCCCAATGGCTACAGCAAGCTGCCGGGTGGGAAATTCGCCACATGGAACGCGGGCGGCTGTTGCGGCGATGCGCGCGACCGCAAGGTCGACGACGTGGCCTTCGCGCGCGCCGTCGTGAAAGCCCTCCAGGCCCGCTACAACATCGATGCCGCCCGCGTGTTCGCCACCGGCATGTCCAACGGCGGCATGCTCAGCCATCGCCTGGCCTGCGAGGCGGCCGACGTGTTCCGCGCGGTCGCGTCCGTCGCCGGTACCGACGCGACCGCCAGCTGCACGCCGAGCCGGCCCATCCCGGTGCTGCACATCCACGCCCGGGACGACGATCACGTGCTCTTCGACGGCGGCGCCGGCGCAGGCGCGTTTCGCGACGAGGGCAAGGTCATGAGCTTCATCTCCGTGCCCGAGACCGTCTCGCGCTGGGTGCAGCGCGACCACTGCACGGCCGCTCCCCAGCGAACGCTGGACAAGGCCGGCGCCTATTGCGAAGTCCACACCGGTTGCAGTGGCGGCGTGGCCGTGCAACTCTGCGTCACCGAGACCGGTGGCCATTCCTGGCCCGGCGCGCAAAACGTGCGACGCGGCAAGGAGGCGGCCTCGCAGGCGCTGGACGCCAACGACGCGATCTGGCGCTTCTTCGAGCAGACCGCGCGCTAAGCCCCTGCTGGAATCGCTTCCAATTTTCTGACCCATACTGCGCTGCACGAACCCACCGCGCCCCCACCGCCATGCGCTTCCTGACCCCCACCCTCCTCCTCGCCACCAGCCTCTCCGCCATCGCCAGCGGCCCGCCGGCCATCTACGACGAAGGCGTCGACGCCAAGGCCGCCATCCGCGCCACGCTGGCCGAGGCCGACAAGGCCAAGCTGCCCGTGCTGGTCGTCTTCGGCGCCAATTGGTGCGGCGACTGCCGCATGCTGGACAACACCTTCAAGCACGGCCCCAGCGCCCCGCTGATCGCCAAGAGCTTCAAGGTCGTCAAGGTCGACGTCGGCCGCTTCGACCGCAACGTCGACATCGCCGAGGGCTACCGCGTGCCGCTGAAGAAGGGCATCCCGGCCGTCGCCGTACTGTCACCGCAGGGCAAGCTGCTCTACGCGACCGAAGGCGGCGAGCTGGCCGACGCCCGCAAGATGGGTGACCAGGGCGTCTACGACTTCTTCACCCGCATCAGCACGACCGCGAAGTGAGCACCGTCACCGGTGCGTCGCGCGCACTGCGCGCGCAGTTCTTCGTGCTCGGCGTCATGTTCGCGACCTGGGGCGTCCACGTCCCCACCGTCAAGGCCCACTACGGGCTGGGTGAGCAGGCGCTGGCCATCGCCATGCTGGCCGGCGGCGTCGGTGCGCTGATGGCCCTGGCCCAGGCGGGCCGCGTTGTCGGCCGCTGGGGGCCTCGCGCCGTCTCCGCCGCCATGGGCGTGGCCTGTTGCGCCTCCATCGCCTGCCTGCTGGCGGGATCGGCCTACGCCGCGCTGCTGGCCGTCATGCTGTGCTTTGGCATCACCGGCAGCCTGGTCGACGTGGCCATCAACACCGAGGCCACGGAGATCGAGCGCCTGGCCGCCAGACCACTGATGAGCGGCTTCCACGGCATGTTCAGCCTCGGCGGCATGGCCGGCGCCGGCCTGGGCAGCGCAGCACCTGCGCTCGGCCTCTCGCCGCAGGCCCATCTGCTGGTGGCCACCGGCATCGGCGCGGTCGTCGTGCTGCTGGGCAGCCGCGCCATGCTGCCCGTGCCTGACAAGGCGGCCGAGGAAAAACATCCGCTCAGCTTGCCGCGCGGCCCGCTGTTGCTGCTGGGCGTGCTGGCCTCCATGGGCCTGATCGCCGAGGGCGCGATGTACGACTGGAGCGTGCTGTTCATGAAGCAGGAGCGCGCCAGCGAACCCGGCACCGCGGCCCTGGCCTACGCCAGCTTCAGCGGCGCGATGGCGGTGGGCCGCTTCGGCGGCGACTGGGTGCGCGCCCGCCTGTCGAGCACGCAGCTGATGCGCGCCAGCGGTGTGCTGGCGGCCGCCGGCATGGCGCTGGCGCTGGCCGTGCCCTCACCCGCGGTCGCGCTGATCGGCTTTGCGCTGGTCGGCCTCGGCCTGTCCAATGTCGTGCCGGTGATCTTCAGCGCGGCGTCGCAGGCGCCGGGCGTGTCGTCGGCCCACGGCATCGCGGCCGTGTCGGGCGTGGGCTACCTCGGCATGATGGCCGGCCCGCCGCTGATCGGCCTGATCGCCGAGCATTCGTCGCTGACGGCCGGCCTGGTCGTCGTCGTCGTGTTCGCCGTCTTCATGGCGCTGTCGGCGAAGCGGGCCATGCGCGGGGCCTGAAGCCCAACTGGCGCGACGCTACCGCCTGTGCAGCGTCGATCTGCGCGGCGCTGAGGCCCAGGTCGCGCCCGGCGCGGTTCGCTTCGCCCAGGCTCACCGGATCGCGCCCGCTGAGCTGGCCGAAGATGACGAGCGCCTCCAGATAGCTGCCCCAGGCGCTGAAGTGGTAGCTGTCGTCGCCCCACACATTGATCTTGCCGGGGGCGATGCCGTCATAGGGTCGCGGTCGGCCACGCCCTCCTGCACCGCCCACAGCGCCGCATCGCCCACCGGCAGCACGCCGGCAATGCACGAGGCGCGCGCCATGGCCTGCGCATAGGCCGCATGCAGGCCGCCCTGCGTGGCCTCCAGCGTCTTGCCGGCCCAGCGGCCGCCAGGCATGCGGTAGACCTGGTCGGCGCGCGCCCAGGTCTGCAGCAGGTAGACGCGCGCAGCCAGGTTCACGCCGTGCACCGCCGCTTCCAGCCGTCCAGCCGCGGCAATGAAGGCCGTGGCGTCGCCGGGCCGCTGCGGGCTCAGCGTGCTGTATTCCTGCAGCACGACGATGTCCCCGGGCCGACTGGCGATCAGCGCGCGCTTGTCGTTGAAGTGGACCTGCAGTGTCTGTCCGCTGAGCAGCTCGCTCACCACGTCGACATACAGCCCGACGTCATCGGCGAGCTGCTTGAACAGCCCCGGCACGCCGCCATAGCCCGTGCCGTTCAGATCCGTCACGCGCGCCGCGTTGTAGTGCAGCACCGGCGGCACATGGCCGTGCAGGAAGCTGTTGCCGACGAAGAGCACGCGCTGCGGCGCCTATGCGGTCGCCGGCGGCAGCGGCGTGCGGTCGCAGGCGACACCCGCCGATGCAGTGCCCATTGCAGCGGCAACCAGCAAAGCCAGGGGCAGAAAGATGCGGGCGCGGCTCATCCTGCGAAGTATGGCCGCGCGCAGGCGTGCAGGAAGTTGTCCTACAGGTGCGGCCGCCATTTCGACGCATGGTTAGGGGCCTCACGTCAGCAAGGAGGTCGTTCGTGATTCCCTCGGGTTTCGTGCGCGTTCGCGGTGCCCGCGAGCACAACCTGAAGAACGTCGACGTGGACGTGCCGCGCGACGCGCTGGTGGTGTTCAGCGGCGTGTCCGGCTCCGGCAAGTCGTCGCTGGCTTTCGCGACCATCTATGCCGAGGCGCAGCGACGCTACTTCGAGTCCGTCGCGCCCTATGCGCGCCGCCTCATCGACCAGGTCGGCGTGCCGGCGGTCGACAGCATCGACGGCCTGCCGCCCGCCGTGGCTCTGCAGCAGCAGCGCGGCACGCCCAGCGCGCGCTCGTCGGTCGGCAGCGCCACCTCGCTGTCCAGCCTGCTGCGCATGCTGTATTCGCGCGCCGGCCACTACCCGTCGCGCCAGCCCATGCTGTACGCCGAGGACTTCTCGCCCAATACGCCGCAAGGCGCCTGCCCGACCTGCCACGGCCTGGGCCGCGTCTATGAGGTGACCGAGGCGTCCATGGTGCCCGACCCGTCGCTCACCATCCGCGAGCGCGCCATCGCCGCCTGGCCGCCGGCCTGGCACGGCCAGAACCTGCGCGACATCCTCGTCACCCTGGGCCACGATGTCGACACCCCCTGGCGCGACCTGCCGAAGAAGACCCGCGACTGGATCCTCTTCACCGACGAGCAGCCCACCGTGCCGGTCTACGCCGGCTTCACGCCCGCCGAGACCCGCGCCGCGCTGAAGAGCCGCATGGAGCCGAGCTACCAAGGGACCTTCATGGGCGCACGCAAGTACGTGCTGCACACCTTCGCGACGACGCAGAGCGCGCTGATGAAGCGCCGCGTGTCGCGCTACATGGTGGCCAGCGACTGCCCGACCTGCGAAGGCAAGCGGCTCAAGCGCGAGGCGCTGTCGATCACGTTCGAGGGGCGGGACATCGGCGAGCTGTCGCGCATGCCGCTGCGCGAGCTGGCCGAGGTGCTGCGCCCGACGGCCGCCGGCGCGGCGCATGCGGCGGCTCATGGGCATGGCGTGAGCCGCAAGACGTCGCAGGCGCACACCGCCCAGCGGTTCGCCGCTGGTGGCAATGCCCACGCCGCCGCACCGGACGTGCGCCGCACGCCCAACCTGTCGGAGGAAAAGCTCATCGCCGCCCAGCGCATCGCCCACGACATGCTGGCGCGCCTGACGACGCTGATCGAACTGGGCCTGGGCTATCTGTCGCTGGACCGCGCCACGCCGACGCTGTCCAGCGGCGAGCTGCAGCGGCTGCGCCTTGCCACGCAGATCCGCTCCAACCTCTTCGGTGTCATCTACGTGCTGGACGAGCCCTCGGCCGGCCTGCATCCCGCCGATGGCGAAGCCTTGCTGCAGGCGCTGAAAGACCTGAAGGCCGCGGGCAATTCCCTGTTCATCGTCGAGCACGACCTCGGCCTGATGCGCGAGGCGGACTGGATCGTCGACGTCGGCCCCGACGCCGGCGAGCTGGGCGGCGAGGTGCTCTACAGCGGCCCGCCCGCGGGGCTGGAAGCAGTGACGGCCTCCCGCACCGCGGCCTATCTCTTTCCCCGGCAGAGCCCGGTTCGCGGGCCGCGCCGCCCGGCGCGCGGCTGGCTGCAACTCACCGGCGTGACGCGCAACAACCTGCGCGGCATCGCCGTCGACTTCCCGCTGGGCTGCTTCACCGCCGTGACCGGCATCTCCGGCTCGGGCAAGTCCAGTCTCGTCAGCCAGGCCCTGGTCGACCTCGTCAGCCAGGCGCTGGGCCACGAGCCGCCGGCGCCCGAGGCCGATGACGACGACGAGGAGCCGGCACGAGAAACCACTCAGGGCCGCATCAGCGCCGGCGCCGAGCACATCCGCCGCCTCGTGCAGGTCGACCAGAAGCCCATCGGCCGCACGCCGCGCTCCAACCTGGCCACCTACACGGGCCTGTTCGACCATGTGCGCAAGCTCTTCGCGGCCACCTCCGCCGCACGGGCGAAGCGCTTTGACGCTGGCCGCTTCTCCTTCAACGTCGCCAAGGGCCGCTGCGAGACCTGCGAGGGCGAGGGCTTCGTCAGCGTCGAGCTGCTCTTCATGCCTAGCGTCTACGCGCCCTGCCCAGCCTGCCACGGCGCGCGCTACAACGAGGCGACGCTGAAGGTCCGCCTGCGCGACAGGAGCATCGCCGACGTGCTGCAGATGACGGTGGACGAGGCGCAGGGCTTCTTCGCCCAGGAAGCGGTGCTCGCGCGCCCGCTGGCGCTGCTGCAGCAGATCGGCCTGGGCTATCTGCGCCTGGGCCAGCCGGCCACCGAGCTGTCCGGCGGCGAGGCCCAGCGCATCAAGCTCGCCACCGAGCTGCAGCGGGCGCAGCGCGGCAACACCCTCTATGTGCTGGACGAGCCGACGACCGGCCTGCACCCGTCGGACGTGGACAAGCTGCTGGTGCAGCTGAACGGCCTCGTCGATGCGGGCAACACCGTCATCGTCGTCGAGCACGAGATGCGCGTCGTGGCGGCCTGCGATTGGGTCATCGATGTCGGGCCTGGGGCCGGCGCGGACGGCGGAAAGATGGTCGCGCACGGCTCGCCCGAGGCCGTGGCGGCGGCGGCGAAAAGCAGGACGGGGTCTTTCCTCAGGCGCGAACTGCGCCTCTAGCCTCGGTCGCTCAGTCCCAAGCGGGCCATCGAGATCACCGGGGAGTTGGCCCAGTTGATCGAACGGATCAACGCCAGGCCGCGCGAGCGTCTGAGCGCCTGGTTGATTCAGCGTGACGACGGCAAGCCGCTCGACACGTTTGAGAAGATTGCCGTTTTGCGTCAATGACGACACGAATACTGAGTGCACGTCACTGCGTCGAAAGCGGCACCACTCGCCAAGTGCTTCTAAGCACTGCGCTTCATGGCCTGCCAACCCTTCGCGCATTCACCCGCCTCTGCACCAATTCGCTCCAAAGCGTTTGACAGCTCTGTCGCATCGTTCAGGTAGCGGGCCTCTGTCGCCCAGATCGAACCAGACTGGACGATTCCGAGCAGACCAGCGGAAGTTGTGTAGTGAAACAGCTCTCCCGTCGGCTGCTCGGAGTACAGCTCCCGCAGCAACTCTTGCATCTGTCCACTCCCTGCGTCCCGCCGTTTGTAGATGGGTAGCCCGATTGTAGAAAAGCCCCGGGTAGACGAACTACGCGGGGCTTGCTCTAAGTGCTTGTAGCTTCGGCGAAGTCTATGCCCCGCGACGACAGGCGGAATGCTCGGGATCGGTCGGACCGATCCCTCGGCCTCGCTGGGCGCTCGGCCCGTGGCCGCAGGCCACGTCCAAGGCAGTCCACCGGACTGCCTTGAGCGAACCACTCGGTGGTTCTCATCCGCCCCAGACCCCCAAACGTAAACGGCACCCCGAAGGGTGCCGTTCTTGTCTGGTGGCCTGGGGCGGAATCGAACCACCGACACGCGGATTTTCAATCCGCTGCTCTACCAACTGAGCTACCAGGCCTTGATCTGCTTCCCGAATGGCTGGCGCCGTTCAGCGAAGTCCGCGACTGTAGCACAGGCTGCGTGGCTTTTGCTACGTCAGCCGCCGCTGCCGCGCTTGTTGCGGCTCAGGTCGACGCCCAGCTGCTTGAGCTTGCGGTAGAGGTGGGTGCGCTCCAGGCCGGTCTTCTCGGCGACGCGGGTCATGGAGCCGTTTTCCTTGGCGAGGTGGAACTCGAAGTAGCTCTTCTCGAAGGCGTCGCGGGCCTCGCGCAGCGGGCGGTCGAGCTCGAAGCTCTGCTCGGACGCCAGCGCGTTGCCCGGCATATGGCTGTTGCCCGCGAGGCTCGTGGGTGCCGCCTGCATCGGGCTCATCTCTGGGCGGGCATAGCTGACCATGCCGACCGCAGCCGGCGCGGGGCGCGGCGGGGCCGTCTTGACCAGCGCCTGCTCGACGGCCCGCAGCAGTTTCTGCAGCGTGATCGGCTTCTCGAGGAAGGCAATGGCGCCGAACTTGGTGGCCTCCACCGCCGTGTCGATGGTGCCGTGGCCGCTCATCATGATGACGGGCATGGTCAGCACGCCGGCGCTGCCCCATTCCTTGAGCAGCGTCACGCCGTCGACGTCGGGCATCCAGATGTCGAGCAGCACGAGATCCGGGCGCATGCGTTCACGCACCGCCCGCGCCTGGGTGGCGTTCTCGGCAAGCTCAATGGTGTGTCCCTCGTCGCTGAGGATCTCGGACAACAGGGCACGGATGCCCAGTTCGTCGTCGACAACAAGAATCGTGGCCATGAATCCTTAGGTCTTGGCAGCCTGTGCACCGGGCTCGGTGGCAGGTGCCAGATTCGAAAATGATAGCGAAACTTGCGCGCCAGTCACGACAGCCTCCTGACTGCCGTCCGGGGGAGAACCCGCATCGGAAGCCGGATGCAGGTTGCGCAAGGAGATGCGGGCGCCGTGTTCGTCGGCAATTTTCTTCACGACGGCCAGGCCCAGGCCGGTGCCCTTGGCCTTGGTTGTCACATAAGGTTCGAAGGCGCGCTTGAGCACCTTCTCGGCAAAACCGGGGCCGTTGTCAACGATGTGCAGGCGTACCGAACGCGGCGTGCCGCCCTCGGTCACGGAGAGCGAGGAGCGCACGGCCACATGGCCATCGGGGCGCTCGTGCACGGCGTCCAGCGCGTTCTGCACAAGGTTGTGGATGACTTGGCGCAACTGGCTGGCGTCACCCTTGATGAGGGGCAGGTTGGACGCCAGATCGGCGGCCAGGCGACCCTTCTCCTGTGGCTCGGCGTAGAGGCTGAGCACCTCATGGATCAGCTCGTTCAGGTCCAGGGGTTTGAGCTGGGCCGACGGCAGGCGGGCGTAGTCGCGGAACTCGTTGACGAGCTGCTTCATGGCCTGCACCTGGTTGACGATGGTGGCCACCGAGCGCACGAGCATCGCCTGGTCGGCGCCTTCGAGCTTGGCTTCGAGCTTGTGCTGCATGCGCTCGGCCGAGAGCTGGATGGGCGTCAGCGGGTTCTTGATTTCGTGGGCGAGGCGGCGCGCGACTTCGCTCCAGGCGGCCGAGCGCTGGGCCGAGACCACCTCGGAGATGTCGTCGAAGACAACGAGGCGCGCGGCCTGCGGCAGCGGTGCACCGCGCACCAGCAGCGTCAGCGGGTCCTGCTTGGGGTCGAGCTTGAGCTCGAAGGAGTCCTGCCAAAGCTCGCGATCCATGTCGCGCTCGCCGCTGTCGCGGCCGAGATGCTGCTCGAAGCGCTGGTCCAGCGCCGCTGAGAACTCGGCCAGCGGCGCCAGGTCGGCCAGCGGGCGGCCGATGTAGGCAGACAGCGGCAGGCGCAGGATGCGCGTCGCACCGGGGTTGACGGTTTCGAGGTGGCCGTCGGCGTCGATGACGAGGACGCCCGCGGTCAGGTTGTCGAGAATGGTCTGAAGGTGGGTACGGGCGGCGTCCAGTTCGACCACGGTGTGCGACACCTGCGCGCGCGCGTCGGCCAGCTGGCCGGTCATGTCGGCGAAGGAGCGTGTCAGGCCGCCGAGTTCATCGCGCGAGGCGAGCACGGGGCGCACAGACAGGTCGCCCTGCGCCACCAGGCGCATGCCGTCGGCCAGCATCAGCAGCGGCCGCGCCAGCTGGTTGCCCAGCGTCACGGCCAGCAGCAGGGCCGCGAAGGTGGCCAGGATGAGCACCAGCGTCAGCGTGCCCAGGTACATGCGGCGCAGGCCGACGCGCTCCAGCGAGCGCTGCTGGTATTCGGCGTTGGCCGTCTGCACGGCCAGGGCATTGGTCAGCATGCTGGCCGGGATGCGCTGGATGACCATCAGGTAGCGCTCGCCCAGCCCCAGGCGCAGCTCGGTGTTGGGCAGCAGGGCCAACGTGCGGATCTGGGCGCCACCCTGCAGGGCCGCGGTCTCGTCTTCCATGCCTTCGAGCTGGCTGGCCACGTTGCCGCCGCGCGCCTGGCGCAGCATCGTGCTGCTGGGGCGGTCGGGCGTCAGCTGGCGGGTGTCGCCACCGCTTTCCAGCAGGATCTGGCCGTTGCCGCCTACCAGGGCGACGGTGCGGGCGCCAAGCTTGTCGCGCACGCGCTCCAGCCCGAGCAGCTGCGGCGTGTTGCTCTCCGCGAGCTGATCCGCGGCGTCGCGCGTCTTGATGCCGAGGTCGGTCACCATCGCATCCAGCGTGCCGCGGCCGAGGTTGAGACCGGCCTCGAGCGCGCTGGCCAGGCGCACGTCGAACCAGGTCTCGATGCTGCGGTTCACGAACTGGTAGGAGACGGTGTAGATCATCACGCCGGGCACGATGCCCACCAGCGCAAAGATGCCCGCCAGTTTCAGCAGCAGCCGGCTGCCGAAACGCCCGCGGCGCACGCGCACGACCAGGCGCACTGCGGCCGTCAGGATGACCAGGGTCAGCACCGCGGCAACGGCGACGTTGACCCAGTAGAGCCAGTTGTAGTGGCGCTCGAAGAAGCCGCGTTCCGAGGTCGTGCCGACGATCAGCACGAAGGCCAGCACGCCGGCCACGCCCGTGAGGGTCACCAGCGTGATGACCCAGCCCCATCGAGCGACCTTGGTCATTTCAAGCTGAAGTCAGGCGCGAAGTTGCGCTTTTGCTCGATGCTGAGCGCAAAGCCCGACTGCAAGCCACCGAGTTGCATGAGACGCGGCAGCTGGCTGATGTCGAGCCGGTAACTGAACTCGAGGTAGTAGCTGCCGCTGTCTTCGATGTCCTTGGGCTCGGCGATATGCCAGGCGCTCTGGCCGCGCAGCAAGGTCAGCGCATCGTCCAGCCCCGTGAAGCTCTGATGCAGGCCGCCCGTGGAGACGCGGTACTGCCTCGTCAGCGAATCCCAGGACAGGCGCCAGGTGCGCTCCGCCCGGGCGACGCGGGCGTCGCGCCAGTACCAGCGGTTGCGCAGCACGGTGGCTTCAACGACGAAGTACAGGGGCACCCCCTTGTGCAGCGCGTCTTCGGCGGCGTGGCTGAGCTCGAAATGAGTCGTGAAGCTGAGATCAAGGCCGTCGTCGGCGCGGCGCGTGGCCAGTTGGGACAGCTCGATGCCGTCTGCCCGCGCCGGCCCGGGGGTCAGGGCAAGCAGCACGGCAAAAAAGGCGGCGATGGCGATCCGGGCGAACAAATCAGGGCTTGGTCAGCAGGGCGTAGAAGAAGCCGTCCAGGGGCGGCAACAGTTGCAGGCCATTGTCAGCCAGGGGCAGCAGGTGACCCGTGAACCCGGGCACGGCATGGGACTTGGCGTCAGTTTGGCGTTGCAAAAACGCGTCGAGCTGGGCCTGACCTTCGGCACGGAAGACAGAGCAGGTGGCGTACACGAGGCGGCCGCCCGGCGCGAGCAGCGGCCACAGCGCGTCCAGCAGCTCGGCCTGGATGCGGGCCAGGGCGGTGATGTCATCGGGCCGGCGCAGCCAGCGCACGTCGGGGTGGCGGCGCACGATGCCGGAGGCACTGCAGGGGGCATCGAGCAGGATGGCATCGAAGGGCTGGCCGTCCCACCAGGTGGCTGGCTGGCGGGCGTCGGCGGCCTTCAGCGTCGCCTGCTGTTGCAGGCGGTTGAGGTTGTCCTGTACGCGGGTCAGGCGGGTCGCGTCGGCGTCCAGGGCGGTCAGCTGCAGGTCGGGCTGCAATTCGAGCAGATGGGCCGTCTTGCCGCCCGGTGCGGCGCAGGCATCCAGTACCCGCGCACCCGGCTTGAGGCCTGCGCCGACGACGAGCGGAGCGGCGAGCTGGGCGGCCGCGTCCTGCACGGACACCAGCCCCTCGGCAAAACCGGGCAGGGCCGACACGGGCACGGGCTTGTCCAGCACGACGGCCTGGGGCGCGGGGGCGCCCAGGGCCCGTGCCGCGATGCCGGCGGCCGCCAGGCGCTTCACGTAGTCATCCGCCGTGGCGCGCTGGGCGTGCACCCGCAGCGTCATCGGCGGGGGGCGGTTGTTGGCGGCCAGGATGGCCTGCCACTGGGCCGGCCAGTCCAGCCGCAGTTTCTCGACCCACCAGGCCGGGTGGTTGAAGGCACCCAGCGGGCTGCGCTCGGCGGCGGTGACGATGGCGCCGCGTTCGCGCAGAAAGCGGCGCAGCACGGCGTTGATGAAGGCCGCGCTGGCCGGCGCGCGCTGCTTGGCGGCCTTGACGGCCTGGTCGACCAGGGTGTGATCGGTGTAGGCCGGTTCGGGGTCGGGCCAGAGCAGGGCCAGCGAAGTCAGCAGCAACGCGTCGACACGCGCCGGCGGTGCCTTGGGCGCAAGCTGCTGGCGGGCCGCCTCGGCGGCGCCCAGCCGGCGCAGTGCCGTGAAGGCCAGGGCCTGGGTGCCGGGGCGCAGGTCGGCGGGCACGCGGCCCAGCAACTCGGTCAGGGATTTGCCCTCGCGCACGCCCTGGACAGCATCGGCAGCCTGGGACAGCAGCCGATGCAGGGGGGCCGACATCGAGCCGGCTTGGGGGCTTTGGGACATCGCGCCAGTGTAGGAGGGGGCTTTGGCCGGAGAATTCGCGCCCATGAATGCACCTGCCCCCGACGCGCCCGTTTCCGAACGCATCCGCTACCGCCTCGTGTCGGCCAACTGCCGCCACCACGCCAACGACAACATCGCCGCCTACATCGAGCCCGGTGAACTCGACGCGCTGCAGGCCGAGGTGCAGACCCGCATGCAGGAAGTGCTGAAGAGCCTGGTCATCGACACCGACAGCGACCACAACACGCAGGAAACCGCCAAGCGCGTCGCCAAGATGTTCGTGCGCGAGGTGTTTGCCGGCCGCTACGCGCAGGCGCCCGCGGTGACCGAATTCCCCAACATCAGCCGCCTCAACGAGCTGATGATCGTCGGGCCTATCACCGTGCGCAGTGCCTGCTCCCATCACCTCTGCCCCATCATCGGCAAGGTGTGGATCGGCATCATGCCCAACGAGCATTCCAACCTGATCGGCCTGTCGAAGTACGTGCGCCTGACTGACTGGATCATGAGCCGCCCGCAGATCCAGGAAGAGGCCGTGATCATGCTGGCCGACGAACTTCAGGCCCGCGTGCGGCCCGACGGCCTGGCCGTCGTCATGGAGGCCGACCACTTCTGCATGCATTGGCGCGGCGTCAAGGACATCGAGGCCGCGATGACCAACAGCGTCATGCGCGGTGCCTTCCTGACGGACGCCAACCTGCGGCGGGAATTCCTGTCGCTGATGCCAAAGAAATCGTGAACCCCTCGCCCAGTCTCTCCCTGCTGAACGCAGGCGCGCCTGATCGGTCCCCCAAGGGGACGCCGATGCTCGCGGCATCGAGCCGCGAGCACATCGCCTAACGGGCCGGCTTGGGAGCGGCCCGGCGCTCGGCCCAAAACCATTCAGGACTATGGCAGGAGCCCGGCGACGTCGTCCCAGGCTTCCGGCGCGATGCGCCCGGCATGCCGCGCGACGACCGCGCCCTTGACGTCGATGACCAGGGTCAGCGGCACGGTGGCGGGCGCTGCCAATGGCGCGCTGAAGGTCAGGTCACCTGCCCACAACGCCGGCATCGGCGGCCCGTTCTTCTCGATCTGCTTGAGCGTCTGCAGATAGGCCAATGCATTCGCCCGTTCACGATCCGTGCTGATCAGCACCAGCTCGAAGGGCTTGCCGCGCCAGCCGGCCGCATTGGCGCGCAGCTCGGGCATCTTCTGGATGCAGGGGGTGCAGTCGGTGTTCCAGAAGAACAGCATGACGACCTTGCCACGCAGCGCCTCCAGGCTGAAGCGCTGGCCGTCCAGCGTGTTGCCGTTCAGCCGCGCCGGTTGGGCGGCGGCCGACAGGCTGATGAAGAACAAGAAGGCGGTGATGAGCGGGCGCATGCCGCTCAGTCGGGCCAGCCCGTCAAACCTTACAGCGACCGCGCCTCGCTGAAGCCATAAAGATTGGCCAGCACCCGCGTCGGGAACTGGTGCAAGGCCTCGTTGTACTGGCTTACCGCCTGGTTGAACACCTGCCGCGCGAATGCGCGCTGGCGCTCGATCAGCTTCAGCTCGCTGACCAGGCCGTCAATCTCGGTTTCGCTGCGCAGCTCGGGCTGGTGGTCCAGCAGGGACAGCAGGCGGGTCAGCGCCGCGGCGTGCAGTGCACTGGCCACGGCCAGGCTGCCGACCGGGTCGGGCGCCCAGGGCTTGCTGCGCGAGGCCAGAGCTGCGGCCTGCGATTCCGCCTGTGCGCTCGCCAAGGCATCGAACGTCGCCTGCTCGCTGGAGAGCCGCGGCGCCACGGCCGCGAGCAGCTTGTCGCAGACTTCGCCGCGGTCCTTCAGGTGGGCATCGAGCTGCACAAAGGCCTCGCCGATGACATTGCGCAGCGACATCAGGCGGTTGTAGGCACCAATGCCCCAGAAGAACAGCAGCGCCGCCCCGGCGACGCCGGCCCAGCTCCAGGCGGTCATGCGCTGGCCTTGTACTGCGCGAAGCCCTTTGCCCGCAGCGCACAGGCCGGGCAGTGGCCGCACCCATGGCCCCACTCGTGCAGCTCGCCGCGCTCGCCGAGGTAGCAGGTGTGCGTCTCCTCAACGATGAGCTTCACCAGCGCTTGGCCACCGAGCGATTCGGCCAGGTGCCAGGTGGCCGCCTTGTCGATGAACATCAGCGGCGTGTCCAGCGTCATGGGCGTGTCCAGGCCCAGGCTGAGCGCCACCTGCATGGCCTTCATCGTGTTGTCGCGGCAGTCCGGGTAGCCCGAGAAGTCGGTCTCGCACATGCCGCCGACCAGCACCGACGCGCCACGGCGATAAGCCAGCGTCGCGGCAAAGGTCAGGAACAGCAGGTTGCGGCCCGGGACGAAGGTGTTGGGCAGGCCGTTGGCCTGCAGCTCGATGGCGCGCTCACTCGTCAGCGCCGTGTCGCTGATCTGGCCGAGCAGGGACAGGTCCAGCAGATGGTCGGCGCCGAGCTTGCCGGCCCAATGCGGGAACTGGCGTGCGATTTCGGCGCGGACAGTGTTGCGGCAGGCCAGTTCGATGCGGTGGCGCTGGCCGTAGTCGAAGGCCAGCGTCTCGACTTCGGCGAAGCGGTCCAGGGCCCAGGCCAGGCAGGTGGTGGAGTCCTGGCCGCCGGAAAACAGCACCAGGGCTTTGCGGTTGTCGGTCATGGCCGGGATGCTACCCGGCCACTCCAGCCATGCCCGGCGCCAGGCCGGATGCCGGCGCGCCGGTTCGGCACCTTCAAGAGCCGGCTTACAGGCACCTCGGCCGTGCCTGCGCGCCCCCGATTCGCCCTGCGCGGCGCGACTTTGCACCGCCCATGTGCGCGTCCAGCCCACCTCTCCCAGGCGGGCGGACTGGCACGGCACATGCTTGTATACCGCATTGAACACAAGCCGGAACTCAACCGGCGCACTTCGTGGGTCAAACAACTTGAGGAGAGCCTGGATGAAGCGATCGCAATGGAACCGCCGGGAATTGTTGGGCAGCCTGGGCGCTGCGGGAGCCGGCGTGATGACCGCCGGCTGGAGCGGGCTGGCGCAAGCCCAGAAGCCGCTGACCGTGGGCTTCATCTACGTGGGGCCGCGGGACGACTACGGCTACAACCAGGCGCATGCCGAGGCCGCGGCGCTGGTGAAGAAGATGCCGGGCATCAAGGTGGTGGAGGAGGAGAACGTCCCCGAAACCAACGCGGTGCAGAAAACGATGCAGGGCATGATCGCCCAGGACGGCGCGGGACTGCTGTTCCCGACCTCGTTCGGCTACTTCGATCCGCACATCCTGGCGCTGGCGCCCAAATACCCCAACGCGCGCTTCGCGCACTGCGGCGGGCTGTGGGACGCGGCCAAGCACCCCAAGAACGCCGGCAGCTTCTTCGGCTACATCGACGAGGCGCAGTACCTCAACGGTGTGGTGGCGGCCCACGTGACCAAGAGCAAGAAGCTCGGCTTCATCGCCGCCAAGCCCATCCCGCAGGTGCTGCGCAACATCAACGCCTTCACGATGGGCGCGCGCAGCGTGCACCCGGACATCACGACGACGGTGATCTTCACCGGCGACTGGAGCATGCCGGTCAAGGAGGCCGAGGCCACCAACAGCCTGGCCGACCAGGGCGTGGACGTGTTCACGATGCATGTGGACGGCCCCAAGGTCATCGTCGAGACAGCAGCCAAACGTGGCAAGTTCGTCTGCGGCTACCACGCCAGCCAAGCGAAGCTGGCGCCGCAGGCCTACCTGACGGGCGCGGAGTGGAACTGGATCACCGCCTACAAGCAGATCATCGACGCCGCGCAGACCGGCAAGCCGCACCCGAACTTCGTGCGCGGCGGGCTCAAGGACGGCTTCGTCAAGAGCAGCCCCTACGGCAGCTCGGTGCCCGAGGGCGGGCGCAAGCAGGCCGAGGCCGTGCGCGCCGAGATGCTCAAGGGCAGCTTCGACATCTTCAAGGGCGAGCTCAAGGACAACACCGGCAAGGTGGTCATTCCAAAAGGCAAGGTGTTCAAGCAGACCGACATGGAGCTGGAGGGCATGAACTACCTCGTCGAAGGCGTCATCGGCAAGGTGTGACCCCGCTCCAGGAGCCGCCACCATGGTCGCCAACTCAAGAGCGCAGGGTTTCGCCGAAGCCTTGCTGCTGCCCGTCTTCGCACTGACGGCCGCGCTGCTGCTGTTTGGCGTCTTCGTGTGGCTGGGCGGCACCTCGCCGGTGGAGGCCTGGAAGCTGCTCTTCCTCGGCGCCTTCGGCGACGCCTTCTCCTGGCAGAACACGCTGCTGCGCGCCGCGCCGCTGATGCTCACCGCACTGGCCGTGGCGCTGCCCGCGCAGGCCGGGCTGACGATGATCGGCGGCGAGGGCGCGCTGGTGCTCGGTGCGCTGGGCTGCGCCGGCCTGCCCTATCTCTTCGGCCCACCCGGCAACGTGATCGGCAGCGCCATGGTGCTGGCGGCCGGTGCGCTGCTCGGCGGCGGCTGGGTGATGCTCTCCGGCTGGCTGCGCCAGTGGCGCGGCGTCAACGAGACCATCTCCAGCCTGCTGCTCTCCTACATCGCCATCGCGCTGTTCAAGCACTTCGTCGAAGGGCCGATGCGCGACCCGGCGAGCCTGAACAAGCCGTCCACCCATCCGCTGGCTGAAAGCCTGCGCATCGGTCCCATCATGGGCGACGCGGCCATAGAGTCCTGGCTGGGCGACGTGCACTGGGGCCTGGTCATCGGCGTCGTGCTGTGCCTGGCCTGCGGCGCCTGGCTGAGCTTCAGCGCCTCGGGCTTCGCGATGCGCGTGGTGGGCTGCAACGCCCGGGCCGCCCGTCTCGTCGGCCTGCCCACCGACCGCCTCATCCTGCTGGCCTGCGCTCTCGGCGGCGCGGCGGCGGGCCTGGCCGGCGCCATCGAGGTGGCGGCCGTGCACACGGCGGCCAATGCCTCGGTGATCGCCGGCCTGGGCTACACGGGCATCCTGGTCAGCTTCGTGGCCCGCCACAACCCCTGGGCCATCCCGCCGGTGGCCGTGCTGTTCGGCGGCTTTGCGGCGGCCGGCAGCCTGCTGCAGCGCCGGCTGGACCTGCCCGACGCCTCGGTGCTGGTGCTGCAGGGCTTCGCCTTCGTCTTCATCCTCGCGGCCGAGGCGCTGCGCGGGCGGCTGTTTGCGCCGCGCGCCGTGGCCAGGCGGCCCGCTCCGGCCGCCCCGGCCGCAACCGTCCAGGGGGTCGCATGAGTCTGGCGCTGAACGTCATCCCCGACCTGCTGCTCGCCGTCGTTGGTGGCGCGCTGCGCGTGGGCACGCCCTTCCTCTTCGTCAGCCTGGGCGAGTGCCTGACCGAGAAGAGCGGCCGCATCAACCTCGGCCTCGAAGGCGTGCTCGTCTTCAGCGCCATGGCCGGCTTCGGCGGCGCCTACCTCAGCGGCTCGCCGTGGCTGGGCGTGCTGGCGGCCGGCGGCTGCGGCGCGCTGCTGGCCCTGCTGCACGGGCTGCTGTGCTCGCTGCCGCGCGTGTCCGACATCGCCACCGGCATCGCGCTGATGCTGCTGGGCGCTGGCCTGGCCTTCTACCTGGGCAAGCCACTGATCCAGCCGCAGGCGCCGCAGATCCCGTCGCTGCCGCTGGGCGCCTGGAGCGACTCGTCCGCCGTGCAGACGGCGTTGTCGGTCAACGCCCTCTTCCCCATCGGCGTGGCGCTGGCCGCGCTGCTGGCCTGGGGCTTCAAGAACACGCGCTGGGGGCTGGTCGTGCGCATGGCCGGCGACAGCAGCGACGCCGCACGGGCGCTGGGCTACTCGGTCAACGGGGTGCGCATCGCCGCCACCACGGTGGGCGGCGCCATTGCCGGCCTGGGCGGGGCGTCACTGTCGCTGTACTACCCCGGCAGCTGGAACGAAGGCCTGTCCAGCGGCCAGGGCCTGATCGCCGTGGCCCTGGTCATCTATGCGCGCTGGCGCCCGTGGCGCTGCCTGGGCGCGGCGCTGCTGTTCGGCGGCGCGGGCGCCATCGGCCCGGCGCTGCAGAGCGTGGGCGTGAGCGGCGGCTACTACCTGTTCAACGCCATGCCCTACGCGCTGACCCTGCTCATCCTCGTGGCCACCTGCACGCCGAGCCAGTCCCTCAAAGGTGCGCCCGCCGAACTCGGTGTGTCCCGTTGAACCGAAGGAACCCGACCATGCCGACCCTGCGTTCAAAACCCTATGCCTGGCCCTTCGACGGCGACATCACGCCGCGCAATACCGCGCTGGTGATCATCGACATGCAGACCGACTTCTGCGGCATCGGCGGCTATGTCGACAAGATGGGCTACGACCTGTCGCTGACGCGCGCGCCCATCGAACCGCTCAAAGTGCTGCTGGCCGCCACGCGCAGCAAAGGCATGCACGTCATCCACACGCGCGAGGGCCACCGCCCCGACCTGGCCGACCTGCCCGCCAACAAGCTGTGGCGCTCGCGGCAGATTGGCACCGAGGGCCGCGGCATCGGCGACGCCGGGCCCTGTGGCCGCATCCTCGTGCGCGGCGAGCCGGGCTGGGACATCATTCCCGAGCTCTACCCCGCCGCGGGCGAGCCCGTCATCGACAAGCCCGGCAAGGGCAGCTTCTGCGCGACCGACCTGGAGCTGGTGCTGCACACGCGCGGTATCCGCAATCTCATCCTCACCGGCATCACCACCGACGTGTGCGTGCACACCACCATGCGCGAGGCCAACGACCGCGGCTTCGAGTGCCTGATGCTGTCGGACTGCACCGGCGCCACCGACCCTGGCAACCACGCCGCCGCGCTCAGCATGATCCAGATGCAGGGCGGCGTGTTCGGCGCCGTGGCCGAGTCGGCCGCCGTGCTCGACCTGCTGGCGCAACTCTGAGCCGCGGCCATGTCCCACCCACACGCCCTGCAGCTCGATACCTACCGCCTCACCAAGCGCTTCGGCAGCTTCACGGCGCTGGATGACGTCTCCCTCACCGTGCGGCCCGGCACCGTGCATGCGCTGCTGGGCGAGAACGGCGCCGGCAAAAGCACGCTGGTGAAGGCCATCGTCGGCTACCACCGCCCCGACGACGGCGCCGTGCTGGTGGACGGCCGCGAGCGCGAGATCGCCTCGCCGGTCGTGGCCCGCGACCTCGGCCTGGGCATGGTCTACCAGCACTTCACCGTCGTGCCCGGCATGAGCGTCGCCGAGAACCTGCTGCTGGCGCGCGGCCACCTGCCCATGGTCGTGGACTGGAAGGCTGCCCGCGCCGAGCTGCAGGCCTTCATGGACACGGCGCCCTTTCGCCTGCCGCTGGACGCCTGGCCCGGCGAGCTGTCGGCCGGCGAGAGGCAGAAGCTCGAAATCCTCAAGCAGCTGTTCCTCAAGCCGCGCCTGCTCATCCTCGACGAGCCCACCTCGGTGCTGACGCCGCAGGAGGCCGACGAAGTGCTGGGCGCGCTGCGCGAGCAGGCGCACGCGATGGCCTGCTCGGTGCTGATGATCACGCACAAGTTCCGCGAGGTGATGGCCTATGCCGACGACGTGAGCGTGCTGCGCAAGGGGGCGCTGGCGGCCACCGGCGCGGTGGCCGACTGCACGCCCGACAGCCTGGCCACTGCGATGGTGGGCGAGGGCCGCAGCGCCGTCATGAGCCCGGCGTGGGTGCGCGAAACGCGCCCGCCCGGCGAGGTCAAGCTCGCCATCGAGGCCCTGGACGTGATGGGCGACCGCGGCGAGCCCGCCGTGCGTGCCCTGAGCCTGGACGTGCGGCGCGGCGAGATCGTCGGCATTGCCGGCGTCAGCGGCAACGGCCAGCGCGAGCTGATGCAGGCCCTGGTGGGCCAGCGCGCCCGCCTCGCCGGCCGGGTGATGGTGGACGACCAGCCCTTCCTGGCCCGCCGCGCCGAGAACCGCGCCCGAAAAGTGCGCAGCCTGCCCGAGGAGCCGCTGGCCAATGCCTGCGTCGGCCCCTTGAGCGTGGCGCAGAACATGGCGCTGCGCAGCTTCGACGAGGCACCTTGGTCGCGCGGCGGCCTGGTGCGCTGGGGCGCGCTGCGCCAGCGTGCGCGCGAATGGATCGCCGAGTACGGCGTCAAGACCCAGGGCGAGCGCGCCGCCATTCGCACGCTGTCGGGCGGCAACGTGCAGCGCGCCGTGCTGGCCCGCGAGCTGGCGGGCGAGTCCGAGCTGCTGCTGGTCAGCAACCCCGTCTTCGGGCTGGACTTCGCTGCCGTCGCCGAGATCCACGGCCGCCTGACGGCCGCGCGCAACCGGGGTGCCGCCGTGCTGCTGGTCAGCGAAGACCTGGACGAGCTGCTGGCGCTGGCCGACCGCATCGTCGTCATGAGCGAAGGCCGCATCGTGCACGACGTGCCGGCCGCCGAGGCCACGCGCCAGTCGCTCGGCGAATTCATGGGTGGAAAGGGGCACGCATGAACACGCTGCTCACGCTGGCAACCGCGCAACCCTTTCCCTACACCTTCAACCCGGCGCACACGGCGCTGGTCGTCATCGACATGCAGCGCGACTTCATCGAGCCCGGCGGCTTCGGTGCCAGCCTGGGCAACGACGTGACGCGGTTGCAGGCCATCGTGCCCACCGTGCGCCGCATGCTCGACGCCTGGCGAGCCTTGAACGACGGAAAGGGCGGCGTGGTGCTGCACACCCGCGAAGCCCACCGCCCCGACCTCAGCGACTGCCCGCCGGCCAAGCGCCTGCGCGGCCAGCCTTCGCTGCGCATCGGCGATGTCGGGCCGATGGGCCGCGTCCTCATCGCCGGCGAGCCCGGCGCCGAGATCATTCCCGAGCTGGCGCCGCTGCCCGGCGAACTGGTGGTGGACAAACCCGGCAAGGGCATGTTCTACGCCACGCCGGTGGACGCGCTGCTGAAGGAGCGCGGCATCACCCACCTGCTCTTCATGGGCGTGACCACCGAGGTCTGCGTGCAGACCTCGATGCGCGAAGCGAACGACCGCGGCTACGAGTGCCTGCTGATCGAAGACGGCACCGCCAGCTACTTCCCTGAGTTCAAGGCCGCCGCGCTGGCCATGCTGACGGCCCAGGGCGCCATCGTCGGCTGGGCGGCGCCGTCGAGCGCAGTCATCGAAGCGATCACATGACAGAAACCCTGCACACCGTCGCCGACTGGCAGGCCGCCTACGCCGCAGGCGCAAGCCCGTACATCCTGCTGACTGACCTGCTGGCCCGGCTCGAGCCCACCGACGCGGCCTGGATCCACCGCTGCACGCCCGAGCAGCTCGTCGCGCAGCTCGCCGCGCTGCCGCCGCGCGGGCCCGCCACCCCGCTGTGGGGTGTGCCGCTGGCGGTGAAGGACAACATCGACGTCGCCGGCATGCCCACCACGGCCGCCTGCCCGGCCTTCGCGCACCAGCCCGAGCATTCGGCCACCTGCGTGCAGCGCCTGCAGGTGGCCGGCGCCGTCGTCATCGGCAAGACCAACCTCGACCAGTTCGCCACCGGCCTTGTCGGCACCCGCTCGCCCTACGGCGAAGTGCCCAACAGCTTCGCGCCGGAGTACGTGAGCGGCGGCTCCAGCTCGGGCTCGGCCTCGGCGGTGGCGCGCGGCCTGGTGCCGCTGGCCCTGGGCACCGACACCGCCGGCTCGGGCCGCGTGCCGGCCGGCTTCAACCACCTTGTGGGCCTTAAGCCCACGCCGGGCAGCGTGCCCATGCGCAGCGTGCTGCCGGCCTGCCGCACGCTGGACGTGGTGAGCGTGTTCGCGCTGACCGTGGCCGACGCGGCGCTCGCCTTCTCGCTATTCGAGGGCGCGCAAGGAGACGAGGCGCGCTTTCACGTCGCCGCGCCGCGGCCGCCGTGGCTGGGCGGCGCCCGCGCGGCGCTGCGCCTGGGCGTGCCAAGAGAGCCCGGCTGCAATGCCGCCCTGGGCTGGCCGGCCGCCTTCGAGGCCGCGCAGGACCGCGCCCGCGCGCTGGGCGCCGAGTTGGTGGAGCTGGACTTCGAGCCGCTCTTCGAAGTCGCCAAGCTGCTGTACGAAGGCCCCTGGGTGGCCGAGCGGCTGAGCGTGGTCGACACCCTGCTCGCCGCCGAACCCGAGGCGTTCGACCCCACCGTGGCCCGCGTCATCACGCAGGGGGGCAACCACGACGCGGTGGCGGCCTTCCGTGGCCGCTACAAGCTGGAAAGCCTGCGCGCCGAGTTGCAAAGCCTGTGGCAGCAGGTCGATGCGCTGCTCGTGCCCACCGCACCCACCTGCCCCACGCGCGCCGCCGTGGCCGCCGAGCCGGTGCTGCGCAACAGCGAGCTGGGCCGCTACACCAACTTCGTCAACCTGCTGGGCTGGTCGGCGTTGGCCCTGCCTTGCCAGCTGCCCGATGACAAATCCCCGCTGCCCTTCGGCGTCACGCTGATCGCCCCCGGCGGGGCCGAAGCGGCGCTGGTCGACTTCGGGCTGCGCTGGGAGGCTGCCGGCCCCGCGTCGCTGGGCGCGCGCCTGCGCGAGGCCCGCCCGGCCGACCGCCACGTGCAAGCCCTGCCCCGGGCCGAGCCGACGCTGCTGCTGGCCGTCGTCGGCGCCCATCTGCAGGGCCTGCCGCTGCATGGCCAGCTACAGGAGCGCGGCGCGCGGCTGCAGGTCCGCACGCAAACGGCACCGCGCTACCGCCTGCACGCGCTGCCAGGCACCGTGCCGCCCAAGCCCGGCCTGGCCCGTGCGCCCGAAGGCGAGGCCGGCCATGCCATCGAGGTCGAGGTCTACGAACTGCCGGTAGCCAGCGTCGGCTCGCTGCTCGCGCTGATCCCGCCGCCGCTGGGCCTGGGCAACCTGGAGCTGGCCGACGGCCGCTGGGTCAAGGGCTTCATCTGCGAAGGCGCCGCGCTGCAGGGCGCACCCGACATCAGCCATCACGGTGGCTGGCGCGCCTTCCTTGCCGCGCCATGATGGACCCAAGCCATTTCGACGACCCGGCCGTGCTGGCCGAGCTCGGCGCCGTGTTCGAGACCTACGAGCAGGCGCTGATGGGCAACGACGTGGCCGCGCTCAACGCCTTCTTCTGGCAGGACGCGCGCGTCACGCGCTACGGCATCGCCGACCGGCAATGGGGCATCGCCGAGCTGGAGGCCTACCGCGCCGCCACGCCCGCGCCGGCCTTCACGCGGCGGCTGGAGCACCTGCGCCTGCACGCCTTCGGGCCCGACATGGCGGTGGCGCAGGTCGAGTTCGTGCGCAGCGACACGCCGCTGCGCGGCTTCCAGACGCAGACCTGGGTGCGGCTGCCCGAGGGCTGGCGCATCGTGGCAGCCCACGTCAGCATGATTCCCTTCGCATGCGGCACGCCAACCATCGTGGAGCCCGGGGCTCCCGTGCCCCAGCCGTGACCCAGCGCGCGCCCTCCCCGCCCGCCGAAGCCCCGAGCCTGGCCGACCAGGCTTACACGCGGCTCAAGCAGATGATCTTTGACTTTGCGCTGATGCCCGGCGACCGCGTCTCCGAGACCGAGCTGGCGCAGCGCGTCGTCGTCAGCCGCACGCCGCTGCGCGCCGCCCTACAGCGGCTGGAGCGCGAGGGCTTCCTGCAACTGTTGCCGCGCCTGGGCTGGCAGGTGGCGCCGCTGGACTTCGACGTGATGGATGAGCTCTATGACCTGCGCACCCTCATCGAGTGCGAGGCCGCACGCCACCTCTGCGAGCGCGAGCAACGGCCCGAGCTGCAGCAACTGGCCGACATCTGGCTGGTGCCACCTGCCGAGCGGCTGGCCGATGCTGCCGAGGTGGGCGCGCTGGACGAGCGCTTCCACGCGCTGCTGGTGCAGGGCAGCGGCAACCGCGAGATGGTCCGCGTGCACAGGGAAATCACCGAACGCATCCGCATCATCCGGCGATTGGACTTCACCAAATCCGCGCGCGTCGATGCGACCTACGACGAGCATGCCCGCATCCTGCGCACCATCACGCGGCGCCGCACCGATGAAGCCCAGCGCCTGCTGCGCGCGCACATCCAGCAGAGCAAGCTCGAAGTGCGGCACATCACGCTCGACATGCTTTACCGCGCCAGGCGGAGCAGCTGATGCCGCGCGCCCACATCGCATCCGAATGGCACATGAATTGCATGAACCCGCCAGGCCGGCTCGTGCGAGCGGCCCTGGCGATGCCGGCCGCCAAGAGTCAATTCACGCGTTCTTCATCCACCCCCTAGGAGCTTTGCCTTGAAACCCACCGCACGCCTGCTTTGCACCGCCCTCGCCGCCTTCGCCGCCAGCGCCACCCAGGCCGCCGACTGGGCCGACACCTCCATCGGCTACCGCTACGGCACCAAGTTTGCCGAGCCCTTCGGCACGAACGACATCCACAAGAACATCCTTGACCTCAACCATGCCAGCGGCTACGCCTACGGCACCAACTTCTTCAACGTCGACCTGCTGCTGTCCGACAAGCGCGACCCGTCCAGCCCCAACTCGGGCAGCGGTGCCAGCGAGGTCTATATCGTCTATCGCCACACGCTGGACTTCGGCAAGATCACCGGCAGCCCCATTGCCTTCGGCCCTGTCCGTGGCGTGGGTCTCACCGCCGGTTTCGACGCCAACGTGAAGGTGGATGCCGGCTACAACTCGCGCAAGCAGATGCTCGTGCTCGGCCCCACGTTGATGATGGACGTGCCTGGCTTCCTCAACGTCAGCCTGCTGCTGCTGAAGGAAAGCAACGCGCCGTACAACAAGTTCAGCAGCACGGCGACGCCGCGCTACAACTACAAGAGCCATGTGATGCTGACGGCGGCCTGGAGCATCCCGCTGGGCAAGCTGCCCCTGGCCTTCGAAGGCTTTGCCAACTACATCGCCAGCAAGGGCACGGACGAGTTCGGCGGCGCAACAGGCCCCGAGACCAACTTCGACGGCCAGATCATGTACGACGTGGGCGCCGCCACCGGCGCGACGCCGAACAAGTTCAAGGTGGGGCTGGAGTACCAGTACTGGCGCAACAAGTTCGGCAACCCGTACAAGGGTCCGGCCGGATCTGGGGCCTTCGCGAAGACGCCGATGATCCGCGCGGAGTACCACTTCTAAAGGCACACAAATGCAACCACAGAGGCCCAGAGACACAGAGGCATGCCGAATTTCTCTGTGCTCTTCTCGGTGCCTCTGTGACTCTGTGGTCGTACTGGTTCTTTCGTTTCGTCTGCGGGCCCCATGTCTCGTCTAGAACTGATCGGCATCACCAAGCAGTACCCCGGTGTCCGCGCCAACGACGACATCCATCTGAACGTCGCGCCGGGCCAGATCCACGCCGTTCTCGGCGAGAACGGCGCGGGCAAGTCGACGTTGATGAAGATCATCTACGGCGCCACGAAGCCGGACGCCGGGCAGATGGCCTGGAACGGCCGCGAGGTCGAGGTGGCCAGCCCGGCGCAGGCCCGCGCGCTGGGCATCAGCATGGTCTACCAGCACTTCTCGCTGTTCGACACGCTGACCGCCGCCGAGAACATCTGGCTGGGGCTGGACAAGTCGGGCTCGCTGGCCGAGGTCGCCGAGCAGGCGCGGGCGGTGTCCGCCGAATACGGCCTGCACATCGAGCCGTCGCGCCCGGTGCATACGCTGAGCGTCGGCGAGCGCCAGCGCGTCGAGATCGTGCGTGCGCTGCTGACCCAGCCGCAGCTGCTGATCCTGGACGAACCCACCTCGGTGCTGACGCCGCAGGCCGTCGAAAGCCTGTTCGTGACGCTGCGCAAGCTGAGCGGCGAGGGCTGCTCCATCCTCTACATCAGCCACAAGCTGCATGAGATCCGCTCGCTGTGCGACCACTGCACGGTGCTGCGCGGCGGCCGCGTGGTGGGCGAGGTGGACCCGCGCCAGGAAACCAACGCCAGCCTGTCGCGGCTGATGATCGGTGCCGATGCGCCGGTGCTGACACCGCGCCAGGGCGAGCGCGGCGCGCCGGTGCTGCGCGTGGGCGGCCTGGATCTGGCTCAGCTCGATCCGTTTGGCGTCACGCTCAAGACGGTCGGTTTCGAGGTGTGCGCTGGCGAGATCGTCGGCGTGGCCGGCGTGTCGGGCAACGGCCAGCAGGAGCTGCTCGCGGCGCTGTCCGGCGAAGACCCGCGCGCGGCGGCGGGCAGCATCAAGCTCTTCGACCAGGACATCGCCCAGGCTCCACCGGCCCGGCGCCGCGCCGCCGGGCTGCACTTCGTGCCCGAGGAGCGACTGGGCCGCGGCGCGGTACCTACGCTGTCGCTGGCCATGAACACGCTGCTGACGCGCACCGAGGCGGTGGCCGCCAGCGGCTGGCTGCGGGTCGGCGAGGCGCGCCGGCTAGCGGCCAAACTGATCGAGGGCTTCCGCGTCAAGGCCTCGGGCCCCGACGCCGTGGCCCGCACGCTGTCGGGCGGCAATCTGCAGAAGTTCATCGTCGGCCGCGAGATCGACGCGAGCCCGAAGCTGCTGATCATTGCCCAACCGACCTGGGGCGTGGACGTGGGCGCAGCCGCGCAGATCCGCGGCGAGCTGCTGCGGCTGCGCAACCAGGGCTGTGCGCTGCTGGTGTTCAGCGAGGAGCTGGACGAGTTGTTCGAGATCTGCGATCGGCTGCACGTCATCGCCGATGGCCGGCTGTCGCCATCGGTGCCCATTGCGGCGGCCACGCGCGAGCAGATCGGCGAATGGATGTCGGGGCTGTGGCCCACAAAGGAAGCGGCCGATGCTCAAGCTTGAGCCGCGCACGCAAACCTCCATGCTGCTGGCCGTGGCCGCGCCGCTGCTGGCGCTGGCGCTCACCGTGGCCATCGGCGTGCTGCTGTTCACCGCGCTGGGCAAGGACCCGCTGCAGGCGCTGCGGCTGTTCTTCATCGAACCGCTGAAGAACGGCCGGGCACTGTCGGAACTCAGCGTCAAGGCCGTGCCGCTGGCACTGATCGCACTGGGCCTGGCGGTGTGCTTTCGCGCCAACATCTGGAACATCGGCGCCGAGGGCCAGTTCGTGCTTGGCGCTCTGGGCGCCGGCTGGGTGGCCATGCAGGCCGGGCCGGACACCTCCGCCTGGTTCGTCGTGCCGGTGCTGCTCGGCGGTGTCGTCGGCGGCATGTTGTGGGCCGGGGTCGTGGCGCTGCTGCGCGACCGCTTCAACACCAACGAGATCCTGGTCAGCCTGATGCTGGTCTATGTGGCCACGCTGCTGCTGAACTACCTCGTCTACGGGCCCTGGAAGGACCCCGACGGCTACAACTTCCCGCAGACCGTGCTGTTCGCGGCCTCGACGCGGCTGCCGCGCCTGGTGAACGGGTTGCGTATGAACGTGGGCGTGGTCATCGCGCTGCTGGCCGTGGCGGCCTTCGCGGTGTTCCAGTTCCGCACCTACCGGGGCTATGCGTTGACCGTGGGTGGCATCGCCCCGGCCGCCGCGCGCTATGCCGGCTTCTCGTCGCGCAGCGCGCTGTGGACGGCGCTGCTGCTGTCGGGCGGCATGGCGGGGCTGGCAGGCGCCTTCGAGGTGGCCGGGCCGCTGGGGCAGCTGACGCCCTACGTGCCGGTGGGCTACGGCTTCGCGGCCATCATCGTGGCCTTCGTCGGCCGGCTGCATCCGGTGGGCATCGTCTTCTCGTCGGTGCTGATGAGCATGTTCTACATCGGCGGCGAACTGGCCCAGAGCCGCATGGGCCTGCCCAAGGCGCTGACCAGCGTCTTCCAGGGCGTATTGCTATTCACGCTGCTGGCCTGCGACCACGGGCTGCAATACCGCATGCGCTGGGTGGCTGCGGCCAAGGCGAGGGCAGCCGCATGAACGAAATCGCGCTGCTGATCGCCGCGACGCTGAGCGCCGGCACGGTGCTGGCCATCGCCGGCCTGGGCCTGCTCATCAACGAGCGGGCCGGCATCGTCAACCTGGGCGCCGAGGGGCTGATGCTGGTGGCGGCCATCGCCGGCTTTGCCACCGCGGTGCACACCGGCTCCGACTTGCTCGGCTTCCTGGCCGGCTTAGGCGCAGGCGCGGTGCTGTCGCTCTTCCTCGGGCTGCTGGTGATCTGGCTCAACACCAACCAATACGCCACCGGCCTGGCCTTGAGCCTGTTCGGCGCCGGCTTCTCGGCCTTCGTCGGCATCGAGTACACGCAACAGCGACTCACCGAGCGCAGTCACTGGGCCGTGCCCGGCCTGGCCGACCTGCCGGTGGTGGGCAAGGCGCTGTTCGAGCACCATCCCGCCGTCTACCTGGCCATGGCGCTGGCGGTGGCGCTGCACTTCTTCCTGTACCGCACACGGGCGGGGCTGGTGCTGCGCGCGGTGGGCGAGTCGCCCGAGTCGGCCCATGCGCTGGGCTACCCGGTTCGCCGCATCCGCCTGGCCGCCGTGGCCGCTGGCGGCGCGCTGTGCGGCCTGGCGGGCGCCTATCTGTCGCTGGTCTACACGCCACTGTGGGTGGAGGGCATGGTGGCCGGCAAGGGCTGGATCGCACTGGCGCTGACCACCTTCGCCACCTGGCGGCCGGCCCGCGTGCTGCTGGGCGCCTACCTGTTCGGCGGCGTGACGATGCTGCAGTTCCACCTGCAAAGCGAAGGCATCGCCATCTCCAGCCACTGGCTGAGCATGCTGCCCTACCTCGCCACCATCGCCGTGCTGGTGCTGATCTCGCGCAACCCGGCCTGGATCAAGGCCAACATGCCCGCGTCGCTTGGCAAGCCTTTCAAACCCGGCCATTGAATTCCCTGTCTCAACCGCTCACCCCTCAGGAGAAACGCATGACACCCCTTGCCACCCGCCGGACCTTCGCGCTTGCCGCACTGGCCGCCGCCGCCCTCGCGGGCTGCTCCAAGAAGGAAGAGCCTCCCGCCGCCGCGACGCCCGCGTTCACCGCCGCCGCCAAGCCCGAGCCGCTGAAGATCGCCTTCGCCTACGTCGGCCCGGTCGGCGACGGCGGCTGGACGTTTGCCCACGACAACGCCCGCAAGGCGCTGGAGAAGGAGTTCGGTGACAAGATCGCCACCAGCTTCGTCGAGAAGGTGCCCGAAGCGGCCGACGCCGAACGCGTCTTCAACGACCTGGTGGGCCAGGGCAACAAGCTGGTGTTCGGCACCACCTTCGGCTACATGGAGCCCATGCTCAAGGTCGCGGCCGAGCACAAGGACGTGAAGTTCGAGCACGCCACCGGCTACAAGACGGCCGAGAACCTGCGCACCTATGACAGCCGCACCTACGAGGGCGCCTACCTGGCCGGCGTCATCGCCGGGTCCATGACCAAGACAAACACCCTCGGCGTGGTCGGCTCCATCCCCATCCCCGAGGTCATTCGCAACATCAACAGCTTCACGCTGGGCGCGCAGAGCGTGAACCCCAAGATCAAGACCAAGGTGGTCTGGGTCAACGAGTGGTTCGACCCGCCGAAGGAAACCGAGGCCGCCACCGCGCTGATCAACGGCGGCGCCGACGTGCTGATGCAGAACACCGACTCCGCCGCCGTGCTCAAGACCGCCGAGGAAAAGGGCAAACGCGCCTTCGGCTGGGACTCCGACATGAAGGCCTACGGCCCCAAGGCCCACCTGGCCTCGGCCGTCATCAACTGGGCGCCGTACTACATCAAGGCCACGCATGACGCGCTGGACGGCAAGTGGGCCACCGGCAAGGCCTGGTGGGGTGTGAAGGAAGGCGCCATCGACATGGTCTCCATCGCCGACGACGTGCCGGCCGAGGCCAAGGCCAAGGTCGAGCAAGTCAAGGCCGGGCTGAAGGACGGCAGTTTCTCGATCTGGAAGGGCCCGCTGATCGACAACACCGGCAAGGAAGTGCTGGCCAAGGACACCGTGGCGGACGATGCCTTCCTGGGCGGCATCAAGTTCTTCGTGAAAGGCGTCGAGGGCAAAGTTCCAGGTTCGAAGTAGGAACCCTTCGCCTGGTCTTGCCGCGCTGAACGCGGGCAAGCCCAGTCGGTCCCCCGAGGGGAGGGCGATGCTTGCCGGATCGACCGGCAAGCACATCGCCAAACGGGCCGGCTTGGGGCGGCCCGCGCTCGGCCCACAAAGACACTACGGCCATGAATACTGAGATCGACTTCGACCGCATCCCGCGCTCAGCCCTTTCCGGCCTGCTGGCACGCAGCCCCAAGGCCGAGCTGCACATCCACATCGAGGGCTCGCTGGAGCCGGAGCTGATCTTCGCGCTGGCGGCACGCAATGGCGTGGCCCTGCCCTATGCCAGCGTGGAGGCGCTGCGGGCGGCCTATGCCTTCACCGACCTGCAGAGCTTCCTGGACATCTACTACGCCGGGGCCAGCGTGTTGCTGCATGAGCAGGACTTCTACGACATGGCCTGGGCCTACTTCGAGAAGGCCGCCCGCGACCACGTCGTCCATGCCGAGCTGTTCTTCGACCCGCAGACGCACACGGTGCGCGGCGTGCCCATGGGCACGGTCATCCAGGGCCTGTCGCGCGCCTGCACCGATGCGCGCGACAAGCTGGGCGTCAGCGCCGCGCTCATCCTGTGCTTCCTGCGCCATCTGAGCGAGGCCGATGCCTTCGCCACGCTGGAGGCGGCCCTGCCCTACCGCGCGCATTTCATCGGCGTCGGGCTGGACAGCTCGGAGCGCGGCAACCCGCCCAGCAAGTTCACGCGCGTGTTCGTGCGCTGCGCCGAGCTGGGCCTGCACCGCGTGGCCCATGCCGGCGAGGAGGGGCCACCGACCTACATCGAAGAGGCCCTGGACCTGCTGCGCGTGGAGCGCATTGACCACGGCGTGCGGGCCGTCGAAAGCCAGGCGCTGATGCAGCGCCTGGCTGCCGAGCGCATGCCGCTGACGGTCTGCCCGCTGTCCAACGTCAAGCTCTGCGTCGTGCCCGACCTGGCCATGCACCCGCTGCCACAGCTGCTGGCCGCCGGCCTGGCCGTGACCATCAACTCCGACGACCCGGCCTACTTCGGCGGCTACCTCAACGAGAACCTGTCGGCGCTGTTCGACGCTCTGCCTCAATGGGGCGCGCGCGAGGCCTACCAGCTGCTGCGCAACAGCCTCGAAGCGGCCTTCGTGCCGCCGCCGGCCCGCGCGCCCTGGGTGGCGGCCCTGGACGCCGAGTTCGCGCGGGCGGTGGTCTAGGAATCGGCCGCTGCGGTTCGCGGCGGCCCGCCTCACCCGGTGTTAACTTCCGCGCCGCGCGGGCGCGTTCGCCTGGGGAGCAACAACATGAAATCGACCGTTTTTAGCCTGGCCACCGCCCTGGGGGCTGGCAGCGTACTGGCAGCCGCACCGGCATCCCACATCGACGAAGTCCTCGTCTACCCGGGCGGCGCCCAGGTCACCCGGCTGGCCACGGTCGCGGCCGGCGCGCGCGAGCTGGTGCTGAACTGCCTGTCGGCCCGCTTCGACCCCGACTCGCTGCAGATCGACGCGCCCGCCGGCGTCAACCTCGGACCGGTGCAACTCGAGACGCTGCCGCGCGAGCGCGTGCCCGAGTGCGCGCAAAGCCCGCTGGATGAACAGGTTCGCAAGCTCGAAGCCCAGCGCGACACGCTGACCGCCGAGTCAAGCGCACTGGACACCGGCCTCGGCTACCTCAAGGCCCTGGGCGCCGGCGAGGCGCGGGCCACGCCGGCCACAGGCATCGGCGCGACGGCAGACACGATCCGCAAAACCGCGTTGGAGGGCCTGCTGCGCCAGGCCGCAATCCGCCGCCAGTTGGAAGACCTGGACAAGCAGCTCGCCCCGCTCAAGGCCGAGCGCGACCACGTGGCCGCAGCCAACCCGCAATGGCGCAGCCTGCGCCTGCGGCTGTCCACCGTGCGCGAGGCCGAGCTGAAGCTGAACTACCGCGTGACGCAGGCCGGCTGGGCGCCGAGCTACCGCGCACTGCTGGACACCACCTCGGGCGCGCTGAACCTGGAGCGCCTGGCCCAGGTG
Source organism: Pelomonas sp. Root1217 (assembly GCF_001425705.1). GTDB lineage: Bacteria > Pseudomonadota > Gammaproteobacteria > Burkholderiales > Burkholderiaceae_C > Pelomonas. The sequence continues at coordinate 180,679 of NZ_LMDC01000023.1, forward strand.
TCGCAGCAAAGCGGCGAGGACTGGAAGAACGTGAAGCTGCGGCTGTCGACGGCGCAGCTGACGCCCCGCGTGGGCGTAGGCATGCCACCGCCGTGGAAGCTCGACCTGCAGCGTCCGCAACCGCAGGCTGAGACGCGCGCCCTGTACGCGCCCGCTCCTGCCTCACCCGCTCCCGCGCCCCCGCCGCAGAACGTCGCCGTGACCGGCTCGCGCGTCGCCGCCGAGCCCCAGCTGGAGCGCTTCGACCTCAGCGTCTTCCAGGGCAGCCACGCCACCGAGTTCGTGCTGCCGCTGCGCGTCAACATCGACAGCGGCACGCAGCGCGCCAGCCTGACGCTCGGCAGCGAGAAGCTGCAGGCCAGGGTGCTGGCCCGCGTGCAGCCGCAGAGCGAGGCCGCGGCCTACCTCGTCGCCGAGCTTGCCAAGCCCGACGGCTCATGGCCGCGCGGCACGCTGCAGCTGGTGCGCGACGGGGCGCTGGTAGGCAGCAGCACGCTCAATGTCGCGACCGGCGAGGAGCGCCTGGAGTTGCCTTTCGGTCGCGACGAGAGCGTGCGCGTGCAGGTCGAGCCTGAGCAGCGCAATGCCGCCAACACCGGCTTCATCAGCGCACGCGCCGAGCACCGCTACGGGCGCGCCTATGTCGTCGAGAACCGTCACACGTCGGGCACGGTGACACTGCAACTCGTCGAAGCCGCGCCGGTGTCGCAGCACGAGGACATCAAGGTGCAGACCCAATTCAACCCGGCACCGACGACTCAGGCCTGGCGCAAGCAGCCGGGGCTGGTGATGTGGGAGCTGCCGCTGGCAGCGGGGCAGAGCCAGCGGTTCACGGCGGAGTACGTCATCAGTGCGCCGAAGGAGGCGCAGGTGACGGGATTGCGGTAGAGCGGCGGCTCTGCGAAGTCGCGTAGATGATGAAAGCGCCGATGGCCAAGGAAGCGAAAGCCCACGCTCGCACGACCGCAGCGCCACCCTCCGCCCACCAGCCCAGGATCACCTGGGCCAATTGAACGCCAAGGAACGGCGTCAGGGCGCCACCAATGACGATGGCAATGCCCAGCGCGCGAAGCCCGACCGCTGCACGCGCGTGACGCGCAGCGCGCACGAGGACCAGGCCGAACGCCATGCGAACGACCGCGGCGAAGTAGATCGTCGGCGGGGTCTGGAAGAAGCGGACAACATCGACAAACGCGTCCGGCGCGACGAGGCCGACAACGCCCTGCAGCGCCACGATGACACCTAGCAGTAAGGCGAGACGTTGCATGCAGGGCCTCCTCTATGAGTTACCGACCAAGAGTTCGAGCACTTCATCGCCGGCACGATCGAAGCTGCCGGTCGACACCCAGCCCTGCTGGCGATAGAAGCTGTAGGAGCGCACGGCGGGATCTGGCGAGCAGCCGAGGAAGAGGCGCTGGTGGCCGGCCTCGACGAGAAGGTCCACCACGAGGTTGAGCAGCTCCTTGCCGATGCCACGGCCTTCATACTGAGGCAGCAGCGCCAGCACCACCACTTCGCCGGAGGCCTTGTCGCCAAAGCAGTAGCCGACGATGGCGGCTTCGTCGGTGCAGATAAAGCCAGGCAAGGCGCCGTCAGCGACCGCACTTGCCCACGACTCGGCCGTGATGCCCATGGCCGCCAGCTGCGCAACCGAGATCGCGTTCTCACGAGTGAGGCCGCGCAGGGTCACACAGGCGGGGGCGTCGGCGGCGGTGGCGGGGCGGAAAAGGATGGACATCGGGCTAACGCAGCAAAGTCACGCCTGAGCTGCCCTGGCAAGAATCATTGGAACCAGCGGACGCGGAAAAACCCGCTCCACCGCTTGGCTGTCCGCCTTGATCACGGCTGCTGACAAGAAGTCCGTGACTTCGAATCTGAGCTTGTCAATCGCGGCCAGACGCACGGCGCCTTGCTGCTGCTTCATGACGCCAACCTTGTATCTGACCCAGGCGTAGTACTTCGGATAGGCCACGCCGGACTGGGTCGGCTCGTCGCGCAGCAACTCGATCTGGATGTCATCGTCAGCGCCTGACTGTCAGGCTCGAAGGTAAGCCAGCACATCGCGCTTCAGAAAGGTATGGAAGTCCTTGTCCTCGGGAACGTTGGCATCAATGTGAGACTGTTGGATCGACGGTGAAACCTGAGCGAACACCGGCAAGGCCAGCATCAGCGCGATCGACAAGAGACGTCTCTGCATGCGAAGCCTCAGCCCCTCACCTCACCCTGCCCCAACACCACCCACTTCATCGACGTCAGCCCCTCCAGCCCCACCGGGCCGCGGGCGTGGAACTTGTCGGTGGAGATGCCGATCTCCGCGCCCAGGCCGTATTCGAAGCCATCAGCAAAGCGCGTGCTGGCATTGACCATCACGCTTGCCGAATCCACCTCGCGCAGGAATCGCATCGCGTTGGGATGATTCGTCGTCAGGATCGCATCCGTGTGATGCGAGCCATAGCGATTGATGTGGGCAATGGCTTCGTCAAGTGAATCGACCACCTTGATGCTGATGATGGGGGCGAGGTATTCGGTGGACCAGTCTTCCTCCGTCGCCGGCACCGCGCCAGGCACCAAAGCCAAAGTCCGCAGGCAGCCGCGCATCTCCACGCCCTTGGCCTTGAAGATGGCCGCGATGCGCGGCAAGAAGGCCGGCGCCTGGGCCGCATGCACCAGCAGCGACTCGGTCGCGTTGCACGGGCTGTACTTCTGCGTCTTGGCGTTGTCGACGACCTTGAGTGCCTGCTCCAGGTCCACCTCGGCATCGACATAGCTGTGGCAATTGCCGTCCAGGTGCTTGATGACGGGCACCTTGGCCTCGGCGCTGATGCGCTCGATCAGGCCCTTGCCACCGCGCGGGATGATGACGTCTACCCATTGCGGCGAGGAGATCAGCAGACCGACGGCGGCGCGGTCGGTCGTGTTGACGAGCTGCACGGCGGCGCGCGGCAGGCCGGCTTCTTCCAGCGACGCGGCCACCAGCTCGGCCAGCGCGAGGTTGGAGTGAATCGCCTCGGAACCGCCGCGCAGGATGCAGGCATTGCCGCTCTTGATGGCCAGCGAGGCGGCCTCGATGGTCACGTTGGGGCGGCTCTCGTAGATCATGCCGAACACGCCCAGCGGCACGCGCATCTGGCCGACGCTGATGCCGGTGGGGCGGCGCTTCACCCCGGTGACCTCACCGATGGGGTCGGGCATGGCGGCGATCTGCTCGCAGCCTTCGGCGACCGTCGCCAGGGTCTTCGCGTCGAGCTTCAGGCGATCGCGCAACGGGCCGCTGAGTTCGGCCGCACCGGCCAGATCGCGGGCATTGGCGGCCGCCAGCGCCGGGCCGGCCTCGCGCAGGCGGCGGGCCAGGGCCAGCAGTGCAGCGTTCTTGGCGGCCGTCGGGGCGGCGGCCATTGCGGTGGCGGCGGCGCGGGCGGCGCGGCCGAGGTCGTCCATGTAGGCGGGCAGGCTCATGGCCGCATTTTCGTCGACGAGCCTCGACCTACAGCTTCGTAAGGTCTGGGCCGCCCTCCGCGCCGAACCAAGCCTTGTTCAACGCCTGGCGAGCGCTGTTCTCGGCGGCCACGTCGCCGCGCTTCCTGTAGACCTCGGCCAGGGCCGCCAGCGCCCAGCCGTTGTTGCGCACACGGGCCAGCGATTCCCGTAACGCTTTCTCGGCCTCGTCCAGCCGGCCCTGGCGCAGGCGCACGGCGCCGAGGGACTGGCGCACCGGGTAGTACCAATAGGCCGGCTCGGTGTAGGCCAGGCCCTCCTCGATGGCGACGGCCTGCTCCAGTGCGGCGGCCGCGCCCGCCAGGTCGCCCTGGGCGTCGGCCAGGCGTGCCGTGGCGACGAGGCGGGCCGTCTGGGCGATGGCCTGGGCCGGGATGCCCCAGGCGTCGAAGGGCTTGAAGTCGGCGCCCTTTTCCAGCGCCGTGATGGCGTCGATCTCAAGCCGGGCCGCCGCCGCGTCGTGGCGGGTAGCCTGGGCCAGCGCGCGGGCGTAGTGGTACATGACGCGCACCAGCACCAGGTCGTCGGGCGGCGCGGCCAGCTTCAGGATGACGTCGGGCGGGCTGAACTGGGCGTGCGTCGTGTAGGGCGCGGCCTTGACGGGCTGCATGATGGGGAAGGCCTTGACGACGTCGACGGGCATGGATGCGTCGAGCTTGGCCGCGGCGTCGATGGCCGTCTTGGCCGCGCCGCCCATCTGGGCCGACACCATCAGGAAGTGGATGTTGTGCGGGTAGTAGGCCGAGCGGTAAAGCGGGTCGGACGGCGAGGTCTTGAAATAGGCCTCGTCGACGGCGATGGCCTGGCGGTTGGCATCCAGCGACTCGCGGTACAGGCCGACGCGGTAGTAGATGTGGGCCGGCATGTGCACGATGTGGCCTGCACCGGGCATCTGCGCGGCCAGGCGGCGCGCGGGCTCCAGCGCGCGCTCGGGCCGCGTCGAGGCCTCGACGGCATGGATGTAAAGGTGGATGGCGCCGGCATGGTTGGGGCGGCGCTTGAGCACGGTCTCCAGCACGGCGACGATGTCGGCCGTGCTGCCCTTCGGCTTCGCCCCGGCGGCCTCCCAGTAGTCCCAGGGCTGGGTGTCCATGGCCGCCTCGGCGTAGAGCACCTGCATCAGGTCCTCGCCAGGGAACTGGGCCGCGACGCGCTTCATCGCGTCGGCATAGGCGGCGTCCAGGGCACTGCGGTCGGCCGGTGGCTCGGCGGCATAGCGCTGTTGCAGGGCTTCGATGAGGACGCGTTCACGCGGCGGCAGCTTGTCCTTCAGCACGACGGCGCGGGTGAGTGCAGCCCAGGCGGGCGCATTCGCCTCGGCCTGCATGGGCACATTGATGTTGGGGCCCAGCACCAGGGCCTCGCCCCAGAAGCACAGGGCGCAGCCGGGGTCGAGCTTCTGCGCGGCCTGGAAGGCACGCTGCGCCTCGGCATGGTTGAAGGCAAAGGCCAGGCGCAGGCCCTGGTCGAAATAGGCCTGCACCTTGGGCGACGCATGCTCGAGCTTGAAGCTCATGCGGCCCAAGTCCTTGTAGAGCGGCACGTCGCCCGGCGCGGCCTTCATGGGCGCGGGTTGGAAGGGCGCGGTCTCGGTCCTGGGCGTGGTGGCGGCAGAGGCCAGCAGGGCTTGCAGCAGCACGGGCCGGCCGGCCACTGACGGGGCGCAGACGCCGCCGGGGCTGCTCAGCAGCGGGTCGAAGGCGGCGGCCGTATCGGCACTGCCGGTCAGGGCAACGAGGCCCAGCGCGGCGAGGGCCTGCAGCAGGCGGGTGGCGGGGTGATGGCGTGATGGCATGCGACCTCCAGGCCCGGCAGGGGCCAGGAGGGGCATGCTCGCATCAGCGCCGCGCGGCCGCAATCAGGGCTGCGGTTTGCCCTCGGCCAGCCCCTCGGCATTCAGGATCTCGGGCTTGCGGCCAATCGCTTCCAGCTGCGGCACGATCTTGGCCTTGTCGCCCACCGCCACGACGATGAGCTGGGCCGGGTCGAGATGCTGCTGGGCGGCCTTCAGCGCGCTGGCTGCGGTGACGGCGGCGACCTTCTTCGGCAGCTCGGTGATCGCGTTCAGCGGCCGGCCCGAGGACCAGTTGCCGGCATAGCCGGCCACGACCGCGAGGTTGGTGTCGAACTGGCCCGGCAGCGACAGCAGCTGGGCGTTGCGCACGCGGCCCAGCTCGGCCGCGCCCATGGGCTTGGCGCGCATGCCCTCGATCTCCTTCCACATGTCGACCAGGGCCGGCCCGGTCACGTCGGTGCGCACGCTGCCGCGGATGCCGAACTGGCCGCGCTCACGGCCCATGGTGTAGCCGGAATGGATGCCATAGGTGTAGCCCTTGACCTCGCGCAGCTGGTTGTTGATGCGCGACGTGAAGAGGCCACCCAGGGCCGCGTTCATGACGTTGATGGCGGCTGCATCGGGCGCGGCGGCGAAGGGGCCGGGCGAGACGACGGCCAGGGCCGTCTGCGGCGCGCCGGGCTTGTCGACAACGACGGTGCGCGCGGCGATGGGCTTGGCCGCAGGCAGCGGCGCGGCGGCTGCAGCGGCACCCTCGCCCTTCCAGGCGCCGAACAGCGGCTCGATCAGCGCACGCAGCTCCGCCTCGGTCAGGTCACCGGCAACCACCAGGGCCGCACGCTCGGGGCGGTAGTGGGCCTGCCAGAAGGCGCGCAGCGCAGCGCCATCCACGGCCTTGATGCTGGCCTCGGTGCCCAGCGCGTTGACGGCGAGCGGGTGGCCCTCGCCATAGGTCACGCGGTTGCCGACGACGTTGGCCAGCAGCGGCGCCTGCTCACGCATCTGGGCCAGGGCGGCCAGGCGCTGCGCCTTCAGGCGCTCGATCTCGGGCGCGGCAAACGCGGGGTTCAGCGCCAGGTCGGCCAGCAGCCCCAGGCCTTCCTTGGCGCTGGCCTTGAGGCCGGAGAAGTCGATGCGCGCCTCCTCGCTGCCGGCCTGGGCGTTCAGCGTGGCGCCCAGGGCCGCGGCAGCTTCGGCAATCTGCTGGGCGCTGCGCGTCTTCGTGCCCTCGGGCAGCATGGCGGCGGTGAAGCCGGCCAGGCCGGGCTTGTCCGCCGGGTTGGCGCCCTGGCCGGCACGCACCACCAGGGCGGCGCTCACCAGCGGCAGTCCGGGCTTGGGCGAGTAGATGACCGTGAGGCCATTGGCCAGTGTGAAGCTCTGCGCGGCCGGCAGCGTCAGCGCCTTGGCCTTGGCCGCACCCGGCGGCTTGGCGCGCCAGGCCTCGGCCGCGTTCAGCGACTCGCGCTCACCCTTGGCCGCCTTGGTGGGCGCCGGCGGTGTGGCCACCTCGGGCGGCAGCACCTGCTCGCCCGGCTTCGCCTGCACGACGACGCGGCGGTCCTTCTTGAGCCATTGCGCAACCGTGGCACTGACGGCGGCCGGGCCCAGTTGCCCATAGCGCGCCAGGTCCTTGCCGACAAAGCCGGGGTCACCGGCCATCTGGTTGTAGTGGTTGATCAGATCGGCCAGCGACGTGACCTTCTCCATGCGCTGCAGCAGCTGGGTCTGGATGGTGGCGCGGGCCTGGCCCAGTTCGGCGTCCGTCGGCGGCGTGGTGGCCAGCTTGGCGATCTCGGCGTCGACCAGCTTCTCGATCTCGTCCAGCGACGCGCCGGGGCGGGCGACGATCTCGATGTTGAAGATCGAGCTCAGCGACTGCGAGTCCTGCCCCACCTGCACGCTCTGCGCGAGCTGCTTGTCGCGCACCAGCAGGCCGTAGAGGCGGCTGGCCTTGCCGCCGCCCAGCACATGGGCGGCGACGTCCAGCTCGGCGTCACCGGCGGCGAACATGGGCGGCGTGTGCCAGGCGAGGTTCAGGCGGCTCAGCTCGATGCGGTCAGTGACGACGAGGCGGCGCTCCTTGGTGATCTCGGGCATGGCGACATGCACCTCGGGCACCTTGGCGCCGGCCTTCAGCGAGCCGAAATACTTCTGCACCAGGGCCTTGGCCTGCTTGGGGTCGAAGTCGCCGGCCAGCACCAGGGTGGCGTTGTTGGGCCGGTAGTAGGTGCGGGCAAAGTCCTTCACGTCCTTGAGCTGGATGCTCTGGATGTCGGCATGCGAGCCGATGACGGCGGCGCGGTAGGGGTGGCCTTCGGGGTAGAGGGCCTGGTACATCGCCTCTTCGACGATGCCGTAGGGCCGGTTCTCGAAGCTCTGGCGGCGCTCGTTGCGCACCACGTCCTGCTGGTTGGCCAGGGCCACCGAATCGACCTCGTCGATCATGTAGCCCAGCATGTCGGCCTTCAGCCACAGGCCGAGTTCGAGCTGGTTGGACGGCAGCGTGAAGAAGTAGTTGGTGCGGTCGAAGTTGGTCGAGCCATTGCTGTCGGTGCCGCCGGCGGCGTCGACGAACTTGTCGAACTCGCCTCGCGGCACATGCTTGCTGCCGGCGAACATCAGGTGCTCGAACAGGTGGGCGAAGCCGGTCTGGCCCTTGGCCTCGTTGCGCGGGCCGGCATGCACCCACAGGTTGAAGGCCACCAGCGGCAGGCGGTGATCCTCGACGAGGATGACCTCGAAGCCATTGGGCAACGTCAGCTTCTCCTGGCGCACGGCGAGCTGGCCGGCCTCGGTGCTGACGGCGGCCTTCATCGCGGATTCAGGGGCGGCGCCTGCGGGCAGGGCGGCCGAGAGGGCGCCAGCCAGGGCCAGCAGCGCGACGAGACGGCGGGGGGCGGGAGCTTTCATTCGTATCGGTCCTCGAAGGGCAATGCGGGATTGGGCGACGTGTTCAACACGATGCGGAAGTGCCGGGAGTCACCACGAGCCTACCAAGGCGACAGCCAGGCGAGCAGCGCCAGCCACAGCGGCGCCGTGGCGACGTAAAGGATGGTGGAAACGACGGTGGCGGCCGTGACCTCGGCCTCCAGCGCGCGGTAGCGCTGGGCAAAGATCAGCGCGTTGGAGCCGGTCGGCAGCGCCGCGATCATGACGATGACGGCCAGCGGCATGCCGTTCAAGCCCAGGCCCCAATGCGCGACACCGAGCACCACGGCCGGCATCAGCAGCAGCTTGGCCAGCACCAGCCCGGCCAGGCCGCGCCAGGTGCGCGGCCAGCCGTAATAGGCCAGGGACATGCCGATCAGCGTCAGGCACAGCGGCACGACGGCCGTGCCCAGGCTTTGCAGCGCCTCGTCGGCGACCGCAGGCAGGCCCAGCCCGGTCGCGTTCCAGGCCAGGCCGGCCAGCACCGGCAGCACGACGGGGTGGATGACGGTGTTGCGCACCGTCTGCAGCAGCGTGCCGGCCAGGTTCCCGGTGCTGCGCTCGCGCGCCAGGTCAAGCTCGACGATGGCGGTCAGCAGCGTCAGGATCGACAGCGCATGCAGGCTCACCACGGCGATGTGGATGGCCAGGCCTTTCTCACCGAACACGCCCGCCGCGACCGGCAGGCCCACCTGCAGCGTGTTGCCAAAGCCCGCCGTGATGGCCCTGACGCTGGGCGCGACGACGTTCTCACCTGGCTTGCGCAGCCCGCGGTACAGCACGTAGAGCAGCGCGATCAGCACCAGCACCGGCACGAAGAAAGCGAGCAAAAAGGCCCAGGGCAGCGTCGCCGTGTCCAGCCGCGCCGTGGTGCGAAACAGCAGCGCCGGCACGAAGATGTAGAAGGCCGCATTGGCCAGCACGCGGGCCGGATCGCTGTCACTGCCCGCCTCGCCACCGCCCAGCCAGCGCATGCGGCCGACCGCCCAGCCGATGGCGACAGCCACCAGGATGGCCAGCAATTTGGCGGCGATAGCCCAGGTCATTCTGAAATGCAACCACAGAGGCACAGAGGCACGGAGAAACAGCCTTCTTGTATTTCCTCTGTGGCTCCGCGCCTCTGTGGTTGCCTTTTCATGTCATGCCAACGCGAGCCGCAATTCGAAGACAAAACTGCTGCCGTGCCCGGCCGTGCTCTGCACCAGGATCTGGCTGCCCATCAGGCGCACCAGCTGCTGGCTGATGGACAGGCCCAGGCCCGTGCCGCCGAGGTGGCGCGAGGCGTCGGAGACCTGTTCGAAGGCCTGGAAGAGGCGCGCCTGCTGGGCCGGCGTCATGCCGATGCCGGTGTCGCTGACCTCGAAACGCAGCCGCGTGTGCGTGGCATCGAGCTCGACGACGCGGGCGTCGAGCTGCACGCTGCCGCTGTCGGTGAACTTGACGGCGTTGGACAGCAGGTTGAGCAGCACCTGGCGCAAGCGCTGGCCGTCGGCGATGACTTGGGTCGGCAGGCGGGCGTCGATGTCCAGCCAGAAGGCCAGGCCCTTCTGCTCGGCGCGCAGGCGCACGCTGTCGCAGGCCATGTCGACGAGGGCGCGCAGGTCCACGGACGCCGGCTTGAGCGAGACCTTGCCGGCCTCGATGCTGGCCATGTCCAGCACATCGTTGATCAGCTCCAGCAGGTGCAGGCCGGAGTCACGCATCAGCTGCAGCTTGGCCTGCTGGCCGGCGGGAATGGCGGCATCCATCTGCATCAGCTGCGTGAAGCCCAGGATGGCATTCAACGGCGTGCGGAACTCGTGGCTCATGGTCGCCAGGAAGCGGCCCTTGGCCTGGTTGGCACTTTCGGCGCGCAGCTTGGCCTCGCTGAGTTCGGCGGTGCGCTCGTTGACGAGTTCCTCGAGGTGGTCGCGGTGGCGGGTCAGCTCGGCCTCGGCCTGGCGGCGCAGCGAGATGTCGCTGACCATGCCCTCGATGCGACGCTGGCCGCTCTCGCCCTCAACCCAGTGCGCGTTCAGCTCGACCCACAACGGCCGGCCAGCCGCGCCGCGGAGCTGCAGCTGGCATTGCTGGATCTTGCCCTGCTCGTTCATGACGGCGGCGACGCGCTGCATCTCGTGCCGGTCAATGCCGGTCAGTTCAGCCAGCCGGCGCCCCACCGGGTTTTGCGAACCCAGCCCCAGCATCTGCGTGAAAGTGCGGTTCATGCTGAGTACGCGGGCATCGGCGTCGGCCTGGAAGACGCCCTCGGTCGCGTTCTCGAACAGGCTGCGGTAGCGCGCCTCGCTGGCGCGCAGGCCCGCGGAGCTGAGCTGCACCTGGTCGGCCGCGCTGCGAAGCTTCAGGCTCATGGCATTGAAGCGCATCGTCAGCTCGCCGATCTCGTCGCCGCGCTCCACGGTCTCCTGCGCCCCCAGGTCCCCTTTGGCGACGCGCTGGGCCAGCGCGCCCAGCTTCAGCACGGGCCGGCGCACCAGCCATTGCACGAGCAACGAGCTGGCGATGACGATGCCGATGACGACGACGGCCAGCAGTTCGACGACGAAAAACCGCGTGCGGCTGATCTGCTCGTCGACGAGGTATCGCGTGAAAGTGAGAACGGCCGAGGCGACCTGAGTGCCGGCGGTGTCGGCCGCGGGCTGATAGGTGATTGCGAACTCGCGTCGCAACGACCCGACGGCCGGGTTGTCGCGCACACGCCGCGCCTGGCCGCCGCGCAGGCCCAGACCCTTGAGTTCGATGGCATGCACCTCGGGATCGGCCATGACGGCGTCGAGCAGATTCTCGATGGCGACGTGGTCGAGGTTCCAGATCGGGCCCGCGAAACCGCGCTCGATGAGGCCGGCCATGCGCGCTTCGCGCTGGCGCAGCCCGGCCATCAGCTCGGCCTCTTCGTGCGTTGTCCAGTACCAGCCCACCGCCAACACCAGCAGGCTCGCAACCAGCGCAATGCCGGCCGTCAGGCGCGTCTGTATGCCGATGCTGATCGGTGCCAACGCCATCCCCTCTCCCCCGGTGCAGCCCTGTCAGGCCAGGCGCCGAGCATAAATGCAGCGGCGCCGCGGATCTCCTGCCCCGCTCAGGCCTTCGCTGCGGTCTTCTTGGCGGCCACCTTCTTGGCCGCCGGTGCCTTGGCCGCGCGTGGCTCGAACTCGAAGACGACCTTGCCTTCCTTCTTGTCATAGGCCAGGAAGGCCTTGAACTTGCGGCGCGTCTTGTTGGAGACGAAGTTCTCCAGCAGGTCGGTCTTGCCGTTGGCCAACAGCTTGTGCACCTGGGCCGGCTCGATGGGCTGGGTCAGGATGACCTTGCCGGTCTTGAAGTCGCAGGTCACCGTCTCGCCGACCGAATGCTCGCAGACATAGTTGGCGCCGTGCTCGTAGACATGGCCCTTGCATTTGGGGCAGGCGCCCAGAGAGTTCTGGCCGGAGAAGTCCACCGGTTCGCCATCGCCCTCGGCCTTCTTGGCGTCCTCGCCGAAGTCGAACTCCAGCTTCCAGTTCTGGATCTCGTCGTCGTAAACCAGCGCCAGCTCGGCCGTGAAGGGCCAGCCGGCCTTGGAGCGGAAGCCTTCCAGCGGGCCGATCTTCTTGTTCGCCAGGAAGGTCTCGACCTCGTTCAACTCGAAGCTGCGGCCGCCCGGGATCTTGCCGATGGAGAAGCCGCAGGCATCGCTGCCGTCGCCGCTTTTCCCCGTGCAGGTGAAACGCCGGTAGTTCTCCTTGACGATGCCGCCGCACTTCGGGCAAGGCGTCTTCAGCGTCGCGTAGTCACCCGGGATCGTGTCGCGGTCATAGCCCTTGGCCTTGGCGACCATCTTCTCGGTCATGGCCGCGATCTCGGCCATGAAGACCTCGCGCTTGAGGCGGCCCTTCTCCATCTCGGCCAGCTTGTATTCCCAGTCGCCGGTCAGCTCGGGCTTGGTCAGGTCTTCCACGCCCAGGCCGCGCAGCAGCGTCATCAGCTGGAAGGCCTTGGCCGTCGGGATCAGCTCGCGGCCCTCGCGCAGCATGTACTTCTCGCTGATCAGGCCTTCGATGGTGGCCGCGCGCGTGGCTGGCGTGCCCAGGCCCTTTTCGGCCATGGCCTCGCGCAGCTCGTCGTCGTCGATGAGCTTGCCGGCGCCTTCCATCGCGGACAGCAGCGTCGCTTCCGTGTAGCGCGCCGGCGGCTTGGTCTGCAGCGCCTTCACGTCCACGCTCTCGGTGCGCACGACCTCGTTCGGCTGCACCGGCACGAGGTTGGCGTCCTCGTCGTCGACGTCCTTGCCGTAGACGGCCAGCCAGCCCGGCTTCACCAGCACCTTGCCGTTGGTCTGGAAGTGATGCGTGTCGACCTTGCTGATGCGCGTCGTGACCAGGAACTCGGCCGGCGGGAAGAACACCGCCAGGAAGCGCTTGACGACCATGTCGTAGAGCTTGGCCTCGATCTCGGTCAGGGCCTTGGGCGCCTGCAACGTCGGGATGATGGCGAAGTGATCCGACACCTTGGCGTTGTCGAAGACCTTCTTGGTGGGCTTGATATAGCCCTCTTTCAGCGACGTGGCGGCATGCTGGGACAGCGCGGCCAGCGGGCCGGGGAGGTCCTCGGTGGCCAGCATCTTGGCGGTGTCCTTGGCCACGGCCAAGTAGTCCTCGGGCAGGAAGCGCGAGTCCGTCCGCGGGTAGGTCAGCACCTTGTGCTTCTCGTACAGCGCCTGGGCGATGGACAGCGTCGTCTTGGCCGAGAAGCCGAAGCGCGAGTTGGCCTCGCGCTGCAGCGTCGTCAGGTCGTAGAGACCGCCGCAGCTGGTCGTGCTGGGCTTGCTTTCCTCGGTGACGACGGCGGGCTTGCCGAGCACCGCCTTGGCGATCTCGTCAGCCTCGGCCTGGGTCCAGAGCCGGTCGGCGCGGCGCTCCAGGTCGTCGTTCTTCTTCCATGCGGGGTCGAACCACTTGCCTTCGTACTGGCCGGCCTGGGCGTCGAAGTTGGCGCGCAGCTCCCAGTAGTCGCGAGCGACGTGCTTGCGGATCTTTTCTTCCCGCTCGACGACGACCGACAGCGTCGGCGTCTGCACGCGGCCCACCGTGGTCAGGAAAAAGCCGCCATCACGCGAGTTGAAGGCCGTCATGGCCCGCGTGCCGTTGATGCCCACCAGCCAGTCGGCCTCGGAGCGGCAACGCGCCGCGTCGGCCAGCGGCAGCATCTGCGCGTCGCTGCGCAGCTTCTCGAAGCCTTCACGGATGGCGGCGGGCGTCATGGACTGCAGCCACAGCCGCTCGATGGGCTTGTTGAGCTTGCCCTTGGCCGGCTGGGCGTACTGCTCGATGAGCCGGAAGATCAGCTCACCCTCGCGACCCGCGTCGCAGGCGTTGATCAGTGCCGTCACGTCCTTGCGGCGGATCAGCTTGGCCAGCGCATTGAGCCGGCCCTTGTTCTTGTCGATCGGGTTGAGGTCGAAATGCGGCGGGATGACGGGGAGGTTGTTGAAGCTCCACTTGCCGCGCTTGACGTCGAACTCCTCGGGCGCCGCGATCTCCACCAGGTGGCCGACGGCCGAGCTGACGACGTACTGCTCGTTCTCGAAATGGTCGTCGTGCTTGTCGAACTTGCCCGCCACGGGTGTCAGCGCGCGGACGATGTCCTGCGCGACGGAGGGCTTCTCGGCAATGATCAGAGTCTTGCTCATCGGTCTTTCAATCAGTTGTCAGTTCGTCTTCCCGGGCCGAGCGCCGGGCCGTTCCCAAGCCGGCCCGCCGGGCGATGTGCACGCGGCTCGAAGCCGCGTGTATCGCCGTCCCCTCGGGGGACCGGCCAAGGTAGTCCTTGGACGAGGGGTCTCATTCTTGCTGCCTACAATCCGGGCCTCGCGCGCACGCCTACGCACACGCGCACCCATGAAATCACCGTACCACAGCGCCGATGACCGCCAAATCCCCGCGTCCTGCCCCGCGCCGCAACATCGAAGTCCGTGATTCCGGCGTGCATGGCCGGGGGGTTTATGCAGCAGCTCCCATCGCCGCCGGTGCGCGCATCATCGAGTACACCGGCGAGCGCATCACCTGGGAGCAGGCGGTTGACCGCCATCCGCACGACCCGGCACAGCCCAACCACACCTTCTACTTCCACCTCGACGGCGGCCTCGTCATCGATGCGCTGTATGGCGGCAATGACGCGCGCTGGATCAACCACGCCTGCGAGCCCAATTGCGAAGCCGACGAGGTCGATGGCCGCGTCTTCATCCAGGCCCTGCGCGACCTGGAACCCGGCGAGGAACTGTTCTATGACTACGGCCTGGTGCTGGACGACCGCCACACGGCCAAGGTCAAGAAGCAGTTCGCCTGCTGGTGCGGCGCGCTGACCTGCCGCGGCACCATGCTGGCGCCCAAGACCCGGAAATCGAGGCGCTGATATGACCCACCCCCTACCGGCTTCGCCGGCCCCCTCGAGGGGCGCCCCCAGCAGCCCGGCAAAGCCGGTTCTGCGGGAGCCGCTTGGGAAGTCACCACATGCCACCGTCTAGACGGTTGATTTGCTCCAGAAACCACTGATGGTTTTTGCTCGCAAGCACCTCGCCGAATGCGGCTCGACCAACACCGAGGCGCTGGCGCACCTTCGCGATGGCGGCGGGCCGCTGCTGGTGTCGGCCTCGCGCCAGACCGCAGGTCGAGGGCGCCTGGGCCGGGCGTGGCTGACTGAACAGGCGGGGGATGACGCCGCGCTGACTTTTTCCATCGCCTTGCCACTGCCGGCCGCGCTTGACCTGAGCGGCCTGTCCCTCGCCGTGGGCTGCACAGTGGCCGACGTGCTGGACCCGGCGGGCCGGCGCATCCAGCTCAAATGGCCCAATGACCTCTTCCTGGATGGCGCCAAGCTCGGCGGCATCCTCATCGAGACGGTGCCGTTGCCGGCGGACCAGCGCGGTGTCGTCATCGGCATCGGCCTCAACCTGCGGCCCCTGCCCGAAGGCGCCGACCGCGAAGCCTTTGCCAGTGGCCACGCGGCGCTGCAGACGCTGGACCCAGCCGCCACGGCCGCGGCGACACTGGACCGTCTCGCGCCTGCGCTGCGCGGCATGCTGGCCGATTTTGAAACCCTGGGCTTTGCGCCCTGGCAAGCCGCGTTCGCGCGACGCGACCTTGCGGGTGGCCAGCGTGTTCGCGTCGGCGAGCAGGCCGGCACCGCACGCGGCGTCAGCGAGCGTGGTGAACTGCTGCTGGAAACCGCCGCCGGCCTCTTGCCCTGCAGCGGTGGTGAACTGAGCCTCAGATTGGAGAAACCGCTGTGATGCGTATCGTCGTGGTGGTGCTGCTGGCGGTGAACGCCCTCTTCTTCATCTGGTCGCGCGGCTGGCTGGACACCGTCACGGGCTTGCCGGCCCAAGGCGGCCGCGAGCCGCAGCGCGTCGCGGCTCAGCAGCATCCCGAACGCATCCAGCCCCTGGCCGCCAGCGCTGCCGCCGTCGCCGCCCAGCGCAGCTGCCTGGAACTGGGCCCGCTCGATGGCGATGCGGCCCTGGCCGCCGCGCAAGCCGCATTGAAGGCCGCCGGCGCCGAAGCGCAGGTGCGCAGCAGCGAGCAGTCGGGCGTGTGGGTGGTGGCGACCATCAAGCTCGCCGACCCCGAGTTCCGCGCCCGCAAGGAAGCCACCTACAAGCAGCTGCGCATCAACTTCGAACCGCTGGACGGCCTGCCCGCCGAGCAACCGGCCTTTGTGCTCAGCAAGCATGCGAGCCAGGCCGAGGCGAACGCCCAGGCCGAGAACTTCGACAAACGCGGCCTCAAGGGCTTGCGCGTGCTGACGCTGAAGGCGCCGCTGACCCGCCACAGCCTGGTCATCGATCAGGCCGATGGCCTGCTGGCAGCCCGGCTCAAGGCCTCCAAGGATGCGGCGCTGGCCGCCGGCTTCAAGGCCTGCAGCGCGGCGCCCGCCGCAGCCGCATCAGCGGCCAGCCGCTGAGCGACGCAGCGCCAACGCCGCCAGCAGCAGGCCGGCCAGCCAGGCCGCGCTGGCGGCGCCACCACCACCACCACCGCCACCGGTGGATGGCGGTGGGGCAACAGGCGCCGCTGTGACGTTAACGGTCGCAGTCTGGCTATAAATCTGTCCGAGGTTGTCAGTCGCTTCGGCGCGCACAGAGAACGTACCACTCGCACTTGGCACAACGGTTGCCGTAGTCAGGTTGGATGAGGCAAAGCTACTCACGATGCCACCATCGTTCACGATCGTCCACGACGTGGATGCGATGACGCGATTCGCTGGCAAACCAATGCCTGCAGCAGTCAGTGTCAGTGTCTGGCCCGCAATCAAACCACTCCTGGGCGACTCCGAAATCGTGACAGCACCTCCGCTCATCGCCAACGCTGAATTGACCGCGGCGGCGGCGTCAACCATGCCCGCGCCGCAGGTCGAGGTGGTGCAGTAGCACTCATCCTGCGCCGTGGAGCTGGGTGCCACACACTGCGGAGGGTTTGGCGTGCTGCCGCTACCTGTTGTCGGGAAGGGCCGTGCCGTGCTCTTGAGAATCTGGGTCGCCTCGGCTGACGTCAGCGTGGGTCGTACCGAGGCCATCAGGCCGACGATGCCGCTGACGATGGGCGCCGAGAAGCTGGTGCCGACTGAAGCTGAACTACCGGTATAGCTGCCATCGTTGGCCACCGGCGTCGTCGTACCGGCGTTGGTCGTACTGACCATGGGGTAGAGACAGGCTTGACCGGTGCCGATGTTGATGCAGTTGCCACCAGGCGCGGCGACGGTCACTTCGGAACCTAGGCTGGAGAAGCCAACCTTGGTGCCGACGTGACGCAGCGCCGCCACCGTGATGACACCTGGGCAGTTGCCTGGCAGGCCGACGGCCTGACCCTCGGAGTTCCCAGCCGCGATGACGATGATGGCGCCGGCCGCATTGATTGCCGTAATCGCATCGCGGTAGAGCTTGCCCGTGCCCTCGGTGCCACACGTCCCGCTGCCGCCCAGGCTCATGTTAAGTACCTTGGCCTTCCAGGGATTCGGCGATAGCCCCGGTACCGAGATGCCGGCGGCCCATTTCATGCCAGCCACGATGTCACTGTCATAACCGCCACATTTGCCGAGCACACGCACCGGCAGGATCTTCAGACCCCACCCAACGCCAGCCATGCCGAGGTTGTTGTTGCTCATCGCGGCAATCAGGCCAGACACGCGGGTGCCATGCCAGGAGCTGTTGCCGACGTCGGTGCTGTCACAGCCGCTGCCCAGCGATTTCCCGTCGATGTCTGCCTGGCTGACCCAGTCGCCTGGATCGGAAGGGTCGGCATCGGCGCCGCCGCCATCGTTGGCAATCGCCGCCGACACGGAACTTGAGCTACTGAAACCGATCATGTCGTAGCCGCTGACGAACTGACCCGCCAGGTCGGGATGATCCAGGCGCACGCCCGTGTCGAGTACAGCGACAACAACACCCGAAGATCCGGTCATGACATCCCATGCCGCCGGCCCATTGATGCTGGAGACCGCCTGTCCCGGCGTGCTGCTAGGTTTCTTCAGATACCACTGGTCGATGGTGCGGGCCTGAATGCCGCCGACCGTCGACTCCGGATTTACGTCCGCGCCACCGAACAGCGGGTCATTCGGCAGGCTCATGTGCTTGCGGCGTTGGTCGACGACCACCAGCTCGACCTCGGTGTCGGCGGCGAGCTTTTTTGCCAACGCGGCACTGGTCATGCCCTTGGCGATGACCACATGGGTGCGCTCGTCCAGGCTGATGCCGGCCGCCAGCCGCTGGCCGCTGCGCAAGCCCAGGGCCGTCGCGCGCGTCTGCGCCACCTCGCGCGCCTCGGCCCGGGTGGCCCGCAAGGCCAGTGCCTTGGCGCGCACGCTGTCGGCTTGCGGCTTGAAGCGAACGATGACACGGGCTTCGCTGTCAGCAGTCTGAGCCAGCACGGGCGCGGCCATCACGGTCAGGGCAGCGATCAGCAGCGGACGCAAGGACTTCATGACGGCGAGCTCGAACGGGCGGGGCGGCCAGTTTAGGCGCGCCCTTGTGAAGCAATCGCAAACAAATGTGGGGCGCAAGAATAGAGAAAGCCCCGTCGAGCGGGGCTTCCAGTGGGTATCCGGGGCCGAGCGCCGGGCCGCTCCCAAGCCGGCCCGTTGGGCGATGTGCTTGCCGGTCGATCCGGCAAGCATCGCCGTCCCCTAGGGGGCTGAGGCCGGACACATGGCGCCCAGTGGGCGGCATGTGCCTGCCGAAGAGCTGCGGCACCTGCCGCAGCGCGGTCTGCAAGACCGACCAGGCTGGCCGGCGTTCAGCGCGGCCAGACTGGGCGAGGGGCCAACAATTCACCCGGCCACGACGCGCGCCATTTCCAGCACCTTGTTCGAATAGCCCCACTCGTTGTCGTACCAGGACACCAGCTTGACGAAGGTGCTGTCCAGCGCGATGCCGGCGTCGGCGTCGAAGATGGAGGTGCGGGCGTCACCGCGGAAGTCGGTCGCGACGACCTTGTCCTCGGTGTAGCCCAGCACGCCCTTGAGCGCGCCTTCGCTTTGCGCCTTGAATTCGGCGCAGATCTCTTCGTAGCTGGCGTCCTTCAGCAGCTCGACGGTCAGGTCGACGACCGACACGTCGCTGGTGGGCACGCGGAAGCTCATGCCGGTCAGCTTCTTGTTCAGCTCGGGGATGACCTTGCCGACGGCCTTGGCGGCGCCGGTGCTGCTCGGGATGATGTTCTCGAGGATGCCGCGGCCGCCGCGCCAGTCCTTGTTGCTCGGGCCGTCGACGGTCTTCTGCGTGGCGGTCGTGGCGTGCACGGTGGTCATCAGGCCGCGCTTGATGCCCCACTTGTCGTTCAGCACCTTGGCCAGCGGCGCCAGGCAGTTGGTGGTGCACGACGCGTTGGAGATGATGGCCTCGCCGGCGTACTTGGTGTGGTTGACACCGAAGACGAACATCGGCGTTTCGTCCTTGGAGGGGGCCGAGAAGATGACCTTCTTGGCGCCTGCGGCCAAATGCTTCTCGCCGCCAGCCTTGTCCAGGAAGATGCCGGTGGCTTCGATGACGATGTCGGCACCGGCCTCGGCCCACTTCAGCTCGGACGGGTCTTTCACGGCGGTCAGGCGGATGCGCTTGCCGTTGACGATCAGGGTGTTGCCGTCCACGGAAACTTCACCGTCGAACTTGCCGTGCACGCTGTCGTACTTGAGCATGTAGGCCAGGTAGTCGGGCTCGAGCAGGTCGTTGATCGCGACGACCTCGATGTCCTTGAAATTCGCCACGGCGGCACGGAACACCATGCGCCCGATGCGGCCGAAGCCATTGATGCCGATCTTGATGGTCATGGAACTGTCTCCAGAGGATGAAAAATTCGGTGCGGGCGCGATTCTCGGCGATTCGGGGTACCGGGTGGTTTCAGGGCGATTTCAGCCCGGCTGGGGCTCCAGCTTCAGCTTGCCGCAGGGCACGTTCACGATGACGGTCTGGCCGACCAACTGCTCGAACTGGCGCTCCTTCATGTCCATCTCCAGGCCGGCCAGCCAAGCGAGGAACTCCGCGCGGTTCAGGTCCGGCTTGCCCACCTCGCCGATGCGGTTGTCCAGCGCCGGCTTGCCCAGCGTCCATGCGACCTGGAAAGGGCAGGCCATGGTGGTGAGGTCGAAGTCGGCGCGCAAAGCCCGCACGCCCTTGACGTTGGACAGGAAGGAGGTAAGCGGGACGGCGTCCTTGAACACCCTCGCACCCACGCCGTAGGGGCGGAACTGGAAATGCTGCTGCACGACGTAGGGCTTGGCGCCTGCCTGCAGGCAGGGCAGGCGGTACTGGCGCACATAGTCTGTCACCACGCCGACTTGGGCGTTGCCGGCGCTGGCATAGGCGATCTTGACCTCGGGTGGCGCGTCGGGCGCCGTGAAGCTGAGTTCGACGAAGGCGTTACTGACTTCGCGCTGCAGGGACGATCCGGCGAACTCGGGTGGCTCCTTTGGCGTGCGCATGCAGGACAGCGCCCTGGGCCGCTGAAGCGCCGACGCATCGGTGCCGTCGCGCTCGGCCACGGCGCGCGGCGCGGTCCAGGTGATGGGGTCGGTGACGCGGGGCGTGAACTCGAACTCCTGCACCGCCAGCACGGTCGCGGCTCCCGCGGGCAGGCAAGGCAGGCGGTAGCCGTTCACGAACCACCGCACCTCATCGAGCATGGCCTCGCTGGCGGCCCGGAACAGCACCGTCACTTCCGGCGCACGGTCCGGCGCGGTGAACTTCAGGCTCAGGCGCACATGCCCGGGCTGGCGCAGCTTTTCGTCCTGCGCCGGGTAGCTGATCGCGGGGCCGCCCTTTTGCAGGCATGCCAGGGCCTGTGGATCGACACGGTCGACCTCGACCATCTGGGCCGAGGCGCAGCCGGCGATCAAACCGGCCGCAAGGGCCATAAAGACATTGCGCATCCGAACCTCCCTGGTCTTTTCGATGCAGGCGGGTTTGTAGCGCATGAATGCCGCGCCGGCAGTCACCAGGAGCCCGCTTCAGGAACTGGGCGCCCCCAGCGCCTCAGGGCAGCGGCCACGCGCGAGCGGTTCAGCCGATTCAGGCCAAGCCCTTCTCCTGCAAACTGGCCAGCACGGCCGAGAGCTCGCGCTCCACGACCTGCAGCAGCGGCTCCAGGCCCACCGTTTCGACGCCCTGGCTGCAGGCTTCCTCCAGCCTGGCGGCGGCGCGCTGCAGGGCGGGCATGCCCAGGCTGCCCGCGACGCTCTTCAGGTCGTGCGCGCAGCGCAGGGCGGCCTTGCCATCACCGCGCTCACGGGCGGCCCGCCAGCGCACGACGACGTCGCCCTCACGCTCGCGGAACAGCGCCAGCAAGCGCCGATACAGCGCCTCGTCGCCCATCAGCGCGGCCAGGCCGGCGTCGATGTCCAGGGCCGCGGTCGGCGCCTGCGGCGCGGGCGCGGGCAGCGCCGGACGCACCCAGCGCGCCAGCGTGGCGAACAGCTCGTCGACGCGGATCGGCTTGGGCACATGGTCGTTCATGCCGGCCTCCAGCGCCTTCTGGCGGTCGCCGGCCATTGCGTTGGCCGTCATCGCGATCACCGGCAGGCCTTGCAGTTCGGGGCGGCGGCGCAGTTCGCGCGTCGCTTCGTAGCCGTCCATCACCGGCATCTGGCAGTCCATCAGCACGGCCTCGAAGCGCTCGCGCGCAAGGATCGCCAGCGCCTCCTGGCCGTCGCCGGCGATTTGCACGACGATGCCGGCGCGGTTCAGCAGGTCACGCGCGAGCTCCTGGTTGATGGGGTTGTCCTCGACCAACAGGACGCGCGCGCCGGCCAGGCCGGCCTGGCGCGCCTGCAGCAGTTCGTGGCGCTGCCCGTTGCGGCTCAGCCCGGCACGCGGACGGCCCAGCGCATTGGCGCAGGCGTCCAGCAGGCTCGAGGGCGTGACCGGCTTGGCCAGCAGGCCCGCCACCAGCAGCCCCCGTGCGGCGAGCTGGCGCTCGGCCTCGTCGCGGTTGAAGGCGGTCACCATCAGCACCGTCGGCGGCGCGTGCCTGTCGGCGGCCTGCCCCAGCCGTTCCAGGCAACCGATGC
Organism: Pelomonas sp. Root1217; assembly: GCF_001425705.1. Lineage (GTDB taxonomy): Bacteria > Pseudomonadota > Gammaproteobacteria > Burkholderiales > Burkholderiaceae_C > Pelomonas. The sequence goes on from NZ_LMDC01000023.1 coordinate 202,433, forward strand.
CGTCCAGGACCGGCATGTGCCAGTCCAGCAGCAGCAGTCGGAACGGCCGGTCCTCGGCGTCGGCCTGCGCCACGGCCTGCAGCGCCGCGGCGCCATCGGCCGCCGTCTCAGCCTCCAGGCCGAAGGCCGTTGCCAGCGTGCGCAGCACGTCGCGCGCCGCCGGGTGGTCGTCGGCGACCAGCACGCGCAAGCCGTGCAGTTCGTTGTCCTGCGGCGCCGGCTCGGCCCCGGGCTGCAGGCCCAGGGGCAGGCTGAAGTGGAAGCAGCTGCCGCGCCCGGGCTCGCTGTCCACGCCGATCTCGCCGCCCATGCGCTCCACCAGGTGGCGGCAGATCGCCAGGCCCAGCCCCGTGCCGCCATAGCGCCGGCTGGTCGACGCATCCGCCTGCGTGAAGGGCTGGAACAGGCGTGCACGGGACTCGGGCTCGAGGCCGATGCCGGTGTCGCGCACCTCGAAGCGCAGCGTCACGCGCGGGCCTTCGCGCGCCGTCTCGGCCACTGCCACCGTGACCTCGCCTTGCTCGGTGAACTTGACGGCGTTGTTGCTCAGGTTCAGCAGGATCTGGCCCAGCCGCGAGGGGTCGCCGACGAGCGCGGTTGGCAGCGTGGGCGACAGCGCGAACAGCAGCTCCAGCCCCTTTTCCTCGGCGCGCATGCCCACCAGCGTGGCGAGCTGGTCCAGCACGTCGCCGAGCTGGAAGGGGATCTCCTCGATCTCCAGCCGGCCGGCTTCGATCTTCGAGAAGTCGAGGATGTCGTTGATGATCCCGAGCAGCGACTCGGCGGCACGGTGTACCTTGTCGACGTAGTTGCGCTGGCGCGCGTCCAGGCCGGTCTGCAGCGCCAGATAGGACATGCCGAGGATGGCGTTCATCGGCGTGCGGATCTCGTGGCTCATGTTGGCCAGGAACTCGCTCTTGGCCCGTGTGGAGGCCTCGGCGGCGTGTTGGGCGCCGGCCAGCTCCTCGGTGCGCTCGCGCACGCGCTGCTCCAGCCCTTCGGCCACTTCGCGCGCGACGCGGGTGCGCTCGTCGAGCCGCGCCTGGAGCGCGATCTCGAAGTCATGGCGCAACTGGCGCATGCGCAGGCGGTAGGCCAGCCACAGCGCCGCTAGCAGCAGCGCGGCGACCCCGGCGCGGAAGTACCAGGTCGCGTACCACGGCGGCGGCACGTGGATCTTGAGCGGCACCGCGCTCTCGCTCCAGTCCCCGCGGGTGCCGCGCGCCTGGACGAGGAAGGTGTAGTCGCCCGGTGGCAGCATCGTGTACGTCGCGTTGCGCCGCGCGCTGTCCGTGTCGTTCCACTTCGTCTCGAACCCTTCGAGCCGGTAGCGGTAGCGGGTGTGCGCCGGGTCGACATAGTTCAGGGCGGCGAAGTCGAAGGACGCGATGCTGCGCGGTTCCAGCGCCAGCGCAGGCGCGGACCAGATCGGCTGCTGCAGCGGCGTGCTGCCTGGCAGCACCGACTCGCCGAACAGGCGGAAGTCGGTCAGGAACACCGGCAGCGTGCGCTTGCGGTCGACGACCTGGCCGGGGAAGAAAGCCACCAGCCCCTTCTGAGAGCCGAAGAACAACTCCCCGCTCGAACTCCTGGCGGCCACCACGGGGTTGGCGAACCGGTCGGTCAACAGGCCATCGGACGCGCGGTAGTTCGTGAAGGTCCCCCGGTGCGGGTCGAACCGCGACAACCCGTTCGGCGTGCTGACCCACAGCTGCCCATCGTCATCTTCCAGGATGCCGAACACGCTGTCCGCGGGAAGGCCGGCGCGCGAGTCGTACGAGGTGAACGTGCCGCGGGGATCTAGCTTGACCAGCCCGCGGAAGGTCCCGGCCCACACCGTACCGGCGCGGTCGACATGGACCGCATTGACGCGTTGATGGCCCGGCGGACGCGCGGCGCGGAGTTCCGCATCGAAGACCTTGAAGGTGCTCGTGCGGGGATCAAAACGGTGCAGGCCGTGAGATGACGTCGCCAGCCACAGCACGCCGCTGGCGTCCTCCGCGATCGAGCGGTACTGGACCAGAGTGCCGGGCTGCGGGCTGAAGGTCGAGAACTTTTCCGTCGCCGGCTCCCAGCGGCTCAGGCCGAAGTCCGTGGCGACCCACAAGGTGTTGCCGCGATCGACCCACAGGGCCGTGATGCGGTCGTGGTTCAGCGAGCGCGGGTCCGATGCGACGTGGGTGTACGCCGTGTAGCGCTGCGTGCGGCGATCGAAGCGGACCAGGCCATTGCCGTAAGTGCCCAACCACAGATCGCCCGCGTGATCCGCAATCGCCCGGACGCCCCGCGCGAAGACCGGCAGGTCGATCTGCATCACCTGATCGGTCGCGCGGTCGACGCGGTTCAGGCCGCGGTCCGTGCCGATCCACAGCGTCTGATCGTTCTCGGCGTAGGCGGCGGTCACCGCGCCCTTGGCCAGACTGTGCGGGTCCGCCTGCTGGTGGCGGTAGGACCGGAAACGCGGGCGCTCGGTGTCGAAGCGGTAGACGGCCCCCGCCCTCGTCGTCGACCAGAAGCTCCCGTCGCGGTCCCGGAACAGGCCAACGACGAGGTCGCCGCGCAAGCCGTCGGGGTCGTCGGGGTCGCTCTGGTACCAGATCGCCTGAGTGCGGTCCGGCGTCAGCTTGACGAGGCCCAGCTTGTTGGTCCCGAGCCAGAGTGCGTGGTCGTCGTCCTCCTGGATCGACACGACGCTGGAGGAGGCGTTCGGCGCCAGCCCGCCGCCCCGCAACGCATAGACGGTGACGGCGCCGCTGGCCACGTCGATCGAGGCAAGGTCCCCGCCGGAGGAGAGGCCAAACCACAGCATGCCCCGGCTATCCAGGAACGGCTTGGACGGGAATCCCGTGGCGACGACTTTGCGCCCGGGACTGGTCTCCAACCGAATGTGTCGCCTGACCTCGCCCGAGCGCCGGTCCAGCACGTAGAGGCCCTCCGTGCTGGTGACCCAGAGCGTGCCGTCGCGCAGCGCCAGCGTCGCGATGACGCGCGTCTCGCCGAGCCCGGGCGTGTAGCGCGGCCGATGGCAGGTCGTCTTCGACGTGACCGGGTCCAGGGCCGTCACGCCGTCGTCCGTCGCGAGCCAGATCAGGCCGTCGGGGTCCTCGCTGATGTCGTGGGTGATCGCCACCGTGCCGCAGGCCTCGTTGGGTGAGCGGTACTGCGTGAAGCTGCCGCTGGCAGGGTCATAGCGGCTGAGCGAGTCGTCGGCACCGATCCACAGCCGGCCCGCGTGGTCCTTGAACAGCGACTGGCCGATGATGAAGCCGACGCTGCTCGCGCGCTGGTCCGCCGGGACCTTCATGAAGTCGTAGCCGTCGTAGCGCCGCAACCCGTCCTCGGCGCTCAGCCACAGGAAGCCGAACTCGTCCTGCACCATCCGCTGGACCGCCACGGACGCAAGGGGCGACGGCAGCGGGTAGAACGGCATTGGCGCGCCGGCGACGAGCGGTACGTCGACGACGCGGATGTCCTGCGCGCAGGCGGCCCTGCAGGTGGCGAGCGCAGCAAGCGCGGTGAACAACGCGACGAAATTGCATAGCCGTGCGCTGATGGCGCGCCAGCCCCTCGAACGCGCAGGAAACGAATCGCCAGTCGCCAACGCCAGCCCTCCAGAGCCCCCGGAAATCAAGGGCCATTGGATGTCTGTCCGGGAACCCCGGCTATCGGCATTCACCCGCTGCGCCGGGCAGGCCCGCGGCGCGATGGCGTTACTTCTTCTTCAGCACCGCCTTGACGGTCGCGGCCACATTTTCAGGCGTGAAGCCGAAATGCTTGAACAGCACCCCGGCCGGCGCCGATTCGCCAAAGGTGTCGATGCCGACCACCGCGTCGACACCGTACTTCCACCAGAAATCGCTGACGCCCATCTCGACGGCCACGCGCGGCAGGCCCTTGGGCAGCACGCTCTTCTTGTAGTCCTTGTCCTGGCGGTCGAAGACGTTGGTCGACGGCATCGAGACGACCCGCACCTTGATGCCTTCATCGGCCAGCAGCGCCTTGGCGGCCATGGCCAGCTGCACTTCGGAGCCGGTGGCGATGATGACGGCCTGGGCCTTGCTGTTGCCCTTGGGGCTCACCGGGTCGAACAGCACATAGGCGCCCTTGGCGATCTCGTCGACGTTGGTCTTGGGCGAGTAGGTCAGGTTCTGGCGCGACAGGGCCAGCAGGCTGGGGCGCTGCGCGTTGCCGATGGCCATGGTCCAGGCGACGACCGTCTCGGTCGTGTCGGCCGGGCGCCAGACGTCCAGGCCCGGGATCAGGCGCAGGCTGGCGACATGCTCGACGGACTGGTGGGTCGGGCCGTCTTCGCCCAGGCCGATGGAGTCGTGTGTCATCACGTGGATGACGCGGGCCTTCATCAGTGCGGCCATGCGGATGGCGTTGCGGCTGTAGTCGCTGAAGGTCAGGAAGGTGCCGCCGTAAGGGATGAAGCCACCGTGCAGCGCCACGCCGTTCATGATGGCGGCCATGCCGAATTCGCGCACGCCGTAATTGATGTGGCGACCGTTGTTGGGCGCGCCGTCCGCACCGATGCGCAGGGCCGGCGTGCTGCTGGTGTTGGTCAGGTTGGAGCCGGTCAGGTCGGCGCTGCCGCCGAGCAGCTCGGGCAGGGCGAGCGTGAAGGCTTCGAGGGCCAACTGGCTGGCCTTGCGGCTGGCGACGGTCTGCGCTTCGGCATGGGCCTTGACGACGGCGTCGACGGCGATCTGCGCGAAGTTGGCAGGCAGCACGCCGGCCATGCGGCGCTGGAACTCGGCGGCCAGCTCGGGGTGGGCTTCGGCATAGGCGTCGAAGCGGCTGTCCCACTCGGCCTCAACCTTGTCGCCGCGTTCCTTGGCGTCCCAGGCGGCATAGACCTCGGCCGGCACGGCGAAGGGCTCGTGTTCCCAGGCGAGGGCCTCGCGGGTCAGCTTGATCTCCTCGGCGCCGAGCGGTTCGCCGTGGGCCTTGCTGGTGTTGGCACGGTTGGGCGAGCCCTTGCCGATGGCCGTCTTGGCGATGATCAGCGTGGGCTTGTCCTGGCTCTCCTTGGCCTTGCCGATGGCGTCGTCCAGGGCGTCGACGTCATGACCGTCCACCGGGCCGATGACGTGCCAGCCATAGGCCTGGAAGCGCTTGGCGGTGTCGTCGGCAAACCAGGGCGCAACCTGGCCGTCGATGGAGATGCCGTTGTCGTCGTAGATGGCGATCAGCTTGTTCAGCTTCCAGGCGCCGGCCAGCGACGCGGCCTCGTGGCTGATGCCTTCCATCAGGCAGCCGTCGCCGAGGAAGGCGTAGGTGTGGTGGTCGACGATCTCGTGGCCTTCGCGGTTGAAGTCGCGCGCCAGCAGTTTCTCGGCCAGCGCCAGGCCCACGGCGTTGGTCACGCCCTGGCCCAGCGGGCCGGTGGTCGTCTCGATGCCCGGGGTGACGCCCACTTCGGGGTGGCCCGGCGTCTTGCTGTGCATCTGGCGGAAGTTGCGCAGCTCGTCGATCGGCAGGTCATAGCCCGTCAGGTGCAGCAGCGCATAGATCAGCATCGAGCCGTGGCCGTTGGACAGCACGAAGCGGTCGCGGTTGGCCCAGTGCGGGTTGGCCGGGTTGTGCTGCAGATGGTGGCCCCACAGCGCGACAGCGATGTCGGCCATGCCCATCGGTGCGCCCGGGTGGCCGGAGTTGGCCGCCTGCACCGCGTCCATCGCGAGGGCGCGGATCGCGTTGGCCATGAGGGTGGGGGAAGCGGTCGATGCAGTCATGGCCGGGGCTTTCTTGGGCTGGAAGGGCAAAACCAGGGATTTTACGGGGGTGGTTCGACTGGCTTGATCCAGCGCAAGACCGCCCGCGCGGCGAAGCGCGACGCTTGGCGCATGACCACGCCCATGCCCCTGGCCGTGCGCATCATCCGCGCCGAGCACGACGCCCTGGCCGCGATGCTGCGCACCTTGCCCCTGCTGCTTGCGGCCCAGCAGCGCGCCGGCACGCCCTGCGACTTCGGTGCGCTGCGAGCGATGCTGTTCTATGTCGACGAATTTCCAGAACGCTTGCATCACCAAAAAGAAAGCGAGCTGCTGTTTCCGAAGCTGCGCGCACTGGCGCCAGAACTGCGCGAGACGCTGGACGAACTCGATGCCGACCACGCCCAGGGCGAACGCGCCGTGCGTGAGCTGCAGCACAGCCTGCTCGCCTGGGAACACATGGGCGAGCCGCGGCGCATGAAGTTCGAGCAGCAGCTCAAGGTCTACACCGCCCGGTACCTGCGCCACATGCGGCGCGAGGAGACCGAGATCCTGCCGCTGGCAACGCGGCTGCTGAGCGCCGCCGACTGGGCCGACCTGGACGAAGCCTTCGGCAGCCACCAGGACCCGCTGGCGCCACGCGCGGGCCAGCCGGTGGACGAGGCCTACGCGCCGCTGCGCCAGCGCATCCTGGCCGCGCTGCCGGCGCCACTGGGCTGGGGGCCGGCCTTGCCTTCGGCCGGTTAAACGACCGGCTCGGCCTTCGGATGAGCGCGAAGAGTGAAGCGAAAGCCCACGTCGTCGTGGACCTCCTTGAGCTGGATGAGCCGCTCGGCCGCCGACCGGGTCGCCCCCGGTGGATCGGCAAACGAGCCGCCGCGCGTTGCGAAGAACTCGGGCACCCCTGCGGCCGACGGCATCCCATCCGCGCAGATCTCGGCCACGTTGCCGTGCATTTCGTAGAGACCCCAGGCGTTGGGCGGCAGGCTGGTCACCGCGCAGGGCGCGCTGGTCAGCATCTGAACCTGGCTGTTATTGACGCTGCTGCCGAAGGACCAGCCCGTGTCCGTACCGGCGCGGCAGGCGTATTCCCATTCCGCCTGGCTTGGCAGCAGCGCCTGGCAGGGCGGCAGTAGGGCGCCCAGGCGGCGCAGGAATTCGAAGGCTTGCGCGGGCGTGATGCCCGTCGCAGGATCGTTGTCGCGATCGCCGTTCCAGTCGGCGGGTGTCTCGTCGGCCATCAGCATCAGCCACAGCCCCGAAGTGCAGGCCGTGTCCGCGATCCAATAGCCCTCTGTCAACTGCATGGGCTCCGCAATGCGCTCATTGCCGAGGCGGCCGCTGTCGGTCAGCGGCGAGCCCATCATGAAGCCCCCCGGCTCCATCCAACGCAGGCGCTGGGTGACAGGCCGCGCGCCACCGTCGCGCGTGATCGTCAGCAGCGCGAAGACGCCGAAGAGGGCGTCCGCGCCCACTCGCAGCAAGGCCGTGTGCTCGCCGTCTCGATGCGTCAGCAGCGGTTCGGTGGGGCAGGACCAGCCTCGCGGCACGGACCAAGTGGAGGCAGTGGTTCCGTCCCGCGTCGCCAGCCAAAGCCGGTGGTTGCGGTCCAACATTGGCGCTAGCACGCGTGGCACCGGATGTTCTGCACTCACCTCCACACGCGGCGCCCAGCTTGGGCGGCGCAGGATGGCGTGCAGAGATGCGCCGAAACCCTCGAGTAGCTGTAGTGCCATGGCCTGGGACAGGTGCGGCCGCAACTCACGCAACGTCTGCTCTATCGGTCCGGGCGGCATGCCCTCCGCCATCCAGTCATTCAGACGCTGCAACCAGGGCGAGCTATAGAGCGTGCGCCAGAAGCCTTCCGGCAGACTGCGACCACCCAAAGCGGGTCCTTCCCTTGACAGAGCGAAACGCACCAGCTCCGGGTGGCCCGAGACCAATGCTTCGAGCAGACCGCGCTCGTCCTCCAACCGGGGCTCGTCGAGTGGGGCCGGTCCCGGCTCGGGCACTGCTGGTGCCGGCGGCATCGCCACAACAGCGGCTGGCGCAGCAGGGGCCGGTTCGACCGCCGCGGCTGCTACCGGATCGACCAGGGGCGGCTGTAGCGGTGCCACAGGCTCGGGCATCACCGCTACGGCCGACGGCGGCATCGCGACGGACTCCGACGCCCTGTCCTCCGCCTTGGCCTCGGTGAAGGCCAGCAGCGCGCCGAGCTGCGTCGGCGTCAGCGGCGCCCGTTGCCTCAGATCACCCACCCGCGCCAGCAGCTCCAACAGGTCAAAGCCGGAGCGGTTCTGCATCGCAGCCTCGCAGAGGTCGGGCAGGCGCAGCAGCACCAGGCGGTAGTTCAGCTCTGCCGGCGACGTCACCGCGCGCACCTCGCCCGCCAATTGCTGGCGCAAGGCATCCAGGTCGCGCAAGCGGGCGTCGGCGCGCCAGTCAGCCAGCGTCAGCAACAGCATCGGGCCGCGCATACGCAAATAGCGGTAAAGCGATGGCGTGAACAGCTGCAAGGCGCAGACGACGGCCAGCCACTGGCGGCGCTCCTGACCCTGGCCGGTGACGGCGGCGGCGAGCTGGTCAGCCATCTCCAACAGGTTGACCATGCGCAGCAATTTGCGCGGCACCGAAGGCGTGATGGCCGCCACCAGCCGGGCCAGGTCGTTGCAGGCGCCCGGCGTGCCAAACAGTTCCGGGTGCTTCAGCGTCAGGAAGTCCTCGGCCTCGGCGCGCGTCGGCCGCGGCAGCCGCACCGGCAGGTGCACGAGCTTTTCCAGGTACTCCGCGCCGGTGATGGGCGTCATGCCCTCCTTGCCCTGCAGCGCGTAGTCGCGGTAGCGGTGCGCGATGCCACGCTCGATGACCTCTTCGTCCAGCGCCAGCACGAAGGCGCAGCCCTCGACCTCGAGGAAGAGTTTCACCGCCTCCAGTACCTCAACGGCCTTGTCGGGCAGGCAGCGGTCCAGGTCGTCGACGAGAAACACCAGGTTGACCTGCACGCCCGGCGCCGTAGCCACTTCTCCGGTGAAGAACCAGTCCCAGGCCGTGCGGGCATGAAAGCGCAGCGCCGGCCACAGGCCGCTGCCGCGCCGCAGCAGGCGCTGCCGATGCAGGGTCAACGCCGACGGGTTGCGCCCCGTGACCGCCTTGAGCTGTTCGAGGAAGTCGTAGTAGAGGCTTTGGAGCTGGCTGATGGGTGTGTCCAGCCGGCGCGCGTTTGCCCTCAGGCGGCGGTTCAGCGCCAGCACCTCCAGGGCGCTAGGGCTGGGCTTGCCCTCGGTCGGCTTGATGGCTGGCAGCTTGAGCGCAACTCCATGAGCCGTCAGCGCCGCCTGGGCGAGGTCGCGTCCGCCGTGCTGGTAGATGACCTGGGCCAGGTCGCCCAGCAACAGCAGCTGATCGGACAGCCGCTCGTGACGCTTGATGTCGGTGCCCAGGCTGTCGTCGATCGCCTTGCGCAGACATTGCTGGGCGACCCGCAACAGCGGCACCAGCAGATGCTCCTCGCGCTCGAAGCGCCAGGCGTTGAAAGGCACGACGACCGTCAGCAGCCCCTCACCGTTCTTCTGGCCGCGCTGGTTCAGCTCGTCGCCAATGGTCTGCAGCAGCCGGCTCTTGCCTGCACCCCATTCGCCGAACACGCCGATGACCAGGGCCGGCTCGGTGCTGCTGCCGGCGCCGGGCTGCAGGCTGGCTTGCAGCTCATCGACAAGGCGCCTGGCCAGCGCCGCGTGGCCAAAGGACAGAGGCGCGTGGGCAGGCAGCATGTCGGATGCTCCGCCTGCCGCGCCGGCCTCAGCCGCGCCCCGAGCGCTGCAGCGTCAGCCGCCCGCTGGCGGCCCAGCTGTCCAGCGGCCGGCGGATGTCCTGGCGCAGCTCGTCTTCGTTGTCGGCCTTGGCGTCCAGCAGGCCGACCCAGGCGTTGCGGCCGGTGTCCTTGGCGTCGTACAGCGCTGCATCGGCCAGGTCGATGGCAGCGTGCCAGTCCAGCGCGCGCGGCAGCATGGGGCACAGGGGGAAGGCCGAGAAGCCGACCGAGCAGGTCAGGGTCAGGCGCAGGCCGCCGTCGAGCTCGAAGGGCTGGGCCATGATGGCCTGGCGGGCGCGTTCGGCCAGCTCGGCCGCACGGCGGCGCGGCGTGCCGCGAGCGACGATGAGGAACTCCTCGCCGCCCCAGCGCACCAGGTAGTCGGTGGCGCGAAAGACCTGCTCCAGGCGGCCGCGCATCTGCATCAGCACGGCGTCGCCGGCCATGTGGCCATGGGCGTCGTTGATGCGCTTGAAGTGGTCGATGTCGATAAGGAAGAACAGCAGGTCCTGGTCGCTGTCGGGGTTGGCGACGAGGGCGCCCGAGGTCGGCTCGTAGTGGCGCAGGACCATGGCGACGTCGGCCGGCATCTGGCGGTCCAGGAAGCGGCGGTTGCGCAGGCCCGTCAGCGGGTCGGTGAGGCTGGCCTCTTCCAGCTCGACGGACTTGGCCGTCAGTGCGGCAGTCGCGGCCTCCAGCGCTTCGGTGCGCTCCTGCACGCGCAGCTCCAGCACGCGGCGGTGGCGCAGCAACAGCCGCGTGCGCATGCTGACGATCGCCGCCACCAGCCCCACCGCAGCGATGACGGCCAGGGCCAGGGCCCAGCGCGTCTGCCACCAGGCGGCGCGCACATTGACGCCGATCTTGATCTCGGTAGGGCTCCAGGCGCCGTCGCGATTGCTGCCCTGCACCTGCAGCTGATAGTGGCCGGGCGACAGGTTGGTGTAGGCCGCCGTGCGGCCCAGCATGCCGGCGTCGATCCAGCCGGCGTCCAGGCCCTGCAGCCGGTAGCGGTAGCGGTTGCGGCTGGGCTGGCTGTAGTCCAGCGAGGCGAAGGCCAGGCTCAGGCCCCGCTCGCCGGGCGCGAGGACGATGTCGCTGCCGTTGGCCGGCAGCGCGCGCTCCTCGCCATCGACGCGCAGCTCCGAAACGACCAGCGGCGGCTTGTACGTCCAGGGCGAGAAACGGTCGGGGTCGATGACGAGCAGGCCGCGCGCGCCGCCGAACAGCATGCGGCCATCGTCGAGCTTGGCGTAGGCGCGGAACCAGCCGGTGCCCAGATCAGCGCCGTCGGCGGCGCCCAGCTCGCGGCGCTCGCCGCTGCGCGGGTCGTACATATTGCGCTGCGACCAGATGCGGCCCTGCTTGTCGAACAGCAGGTTGGCGCCGAACGCCCCGCCGATGTCGGAGGCACCGACGACTTCGAAGCGCGCCTTCTTGCCGTCGCTGTCGATGAGGCGGTGCAGGCCGGTGCCGGTGTCCACCCACAGGCGCCCGGCCAGGTCGACGGCCATGCCCAGCACCGTCTGGCCGGTCAGACCCACGGGCTCGACCCACTCGGCCACGGGCTCATCCGACCCCGGCTTGGCGACGCGGAACAGGCCGGCCGCGCCGCCCGCCCACAGGCTGCCGTCGGGCAGGCTGGCGAAGGCATTGACCTCGCCGGTGCCGCCCACCAGGCCGGCGGTCGGGATGGCGCGCATCTGCGGGTGTTCGGGCGTCCAGCGCATCACGCCGTCCAGCGTCGCGATCCACAGCGAGCCGTCGTCCAGCGCGTGGAAGCGCCGCGGCACGGCATTGCCGCTGCGCAGGGTTTCCTTCCAGCGGCCCTGGGTGTCGAAGCGCAGCAGCTGGGTGTCGATGGCGACCCAGACGGAGCCGTCCTTGCTCTGCCCCAGTGCATTGACCCGCCCTGACGGCAGGCCGCCACTGCCCTGGGCGACCACGCCCAGCGGCATCAGCTGGCGGTCGCGGCGCTCGATGCCGCCGGCCAGCGTGCCCAGCCAGATCTCGCCGTTGTCCAGCTGCAGGATGCTGCGCACGTCCAGGCCGCCCGAGACCGAGCCGATGGCCTCGCGCACCATGGACAGGCCTGGTAGTGACGGCACGTGGCGCATCAGGCCGCCACCATAGCTGCCGGCCCAGACCGTGCCGGACGGGTCGCGCATCAACGCGCGCACATCGCTGCGCGGCGCGGTGCCGGCGCCGGTGGCGGGCAGGCGCTCGATCAGCGCGCCGTCAACCGCACGACGGCGCGACACGCCCGAGGCGTCGCCGAACCACAGCTCGTCGGCATCGGGCTGGGCCATGGCCATGACGGGCCAGACGCCCGAGGTGGCGCCCGGCTGGGCGCCGGGGCTGAAGGGCAGCGGCTGGCCATTGGGCGACAGCGCGCGCAGCCGCCCCTGGGCCGTGCCGACGATGATGCGGCCGTCCTGGGCCTCGCTGATCAGCGTGACGAGCTGGTCGCCGATGCCGACGTCCAACGCCTCGATGGGGCCGTCGGGCGCCTTGCGCGCCAGGCCACGCCAGGTGCCGATCCACAGCGTGCCCTGGCGGTCGACGAGCAGGGTCTGAACGCGCGGGTCGGGCAGGCCGTCTTCCTTGCCGCGGTGGTGGGTGAAGCGCTGGCTCTTGACGTCGAAGCGGTCCAGGCCGCCGCTGCCGCCAATCCACAGCGTGCCGTCCTTTTCCAGCGCGAAGGTGCGCACGGTGTTGGCGGCGGGCGCGGTCTCGTCGGCCGACTTGCCGTCGCGCGCCCAGCGGTCCCAGCGGCCGGTGGCCACGTCCAGGCGCACGAGGCCGCTGTTGCCGGCGGCCACCCACATCCAGCCGCGCGGGTCGGGCAGCATGGCGCGCACGAACTGCTCGGGCAGCAGCTGGCCGTCGGGGCCGCTCAAGGGATAGCGGCGAAAGGCATAGCCGTCAAAGCGCAGCAGCCCTTCGGGCGAGCCCGCCCACAACAGGCCGCGGGCGTCCAGCGCCAGCGCCGAGACAACGTTGTCCCTGACGGCGCCCGGCTCCCCGATGGGCTCGAAGCGCGGCACCACCGCCTGCGCCGCAGTGGCTATCAGCGCCGCGGCGATCAGCAGGGCTGCAGCGCACCCTTTTGTTATCAAGACCCTCATGCCGGCATTCTCAGGCACCGAAAGAGCCTGGCTTGCCGGGTCTTGCCCTCACAGAACGTGAATCATGCCGCGAGGGGCTTGGTGATGGCGTCGATGCGTTCGATCACTTCAGCCGTCAGCTTGGGCGTCACCGCCAGCGCACCCAGGTTGTCGTGCAGCTGCTCGATGCGGCTGGCGCCCAGGATGACGGTGGACACGCGCGGGTTGCGGTTGATCCAGGCAATGGCGAGCTGGGCCGTGCTGCAGCCCAGCTCGGCGGCGATCTCGGACAGCTTACCGACAGCGTCGTTCCGCGCCTTGTCCTGCAGCTGCTCGCGCATCCAGCTCATGTTCTCCAGCGCGCCGCGGCTGCCGGCGGGAATGCCGCTGCGGTACTTGCCGGTCAGCAGGCCCGAGGCCAGCGGGCTCCAGGTCGTCAGGCCCAGGCCGATGTCCTCGTACAGGCGGGCGTAGTCCTGCTCGACGCGGCGGCGGTGGAAGAGGTGGTACTGCGGCTGCTCGACGATGGGCTTGTGCAGGTGGTGGCGCTCGGCGATCTCCCAGGCGGCGCGGATGTCGGCGGCGCTCCACTCGCTGGTGCCCCAGTACAGCGCCTTGCCCTGGCGGATGATGTCGCTCATCGCCCAGACGGTCTCCTCGATGGGCGTGTTCGGGTCGGGGCGGTGGCAGTAGATCAGGTCCAGATGCTCGAGCTGGAAGCGCTTGAGCGACGCGTCGACCGCCTGTATCAGGTATTTGCGGTTCAGCGTGTCCTTGCGGTTGACCGTCACGCCGTCTCGCTGCAGGCCCCAGAAGAACTTGCTCGACACGATGTAGTCCAGCCGGTTCCAGCCCAGCGCCTTGAAGGCCTGGCCCATGACGACCTCGCTCTCGCCTTGGGCATAGACCTCGGCGTTGTCGAAGAAGTTGACGCCGGCGTCGAAGGCCGCGGCCAGCATCTCGGTGGCGGCCTTCGTGCCGACCTGGTTGTGATAAGTGACCCAGGAGCCGAGCGAGAGTTCGGAAACCTGGAGGCCGGCGCGGCCGAGACGGCGGTATTGCATGGGGCGTTCCTGTGCGGGAGGTGCGGAAAAGACGCAGCTTATCGGCGGCCACCCGGCCCGGCCGGCGCATGGCTGCAATTCCCCGAGGCGCGCAGGGGGCGAGGCGCCCGACATCCCCTGGTTATTGGGCAGCTGCGCGTCGCCGGCAGGTATCGTTGAGCCCATGAAGCTCGCCGTCATTGGTGCAGGCCCTGCCGGCCTCGCCCTCGCCCTGCTCGCTGCCGAGCGCCTGGCCCAAGCCGAAATCCACCTCTTCGACACGCGGCCGCTGGACCGCGACATCAGCGGCGACGCCCGCACACTGGCGCTCAACCTCGGCAGCATCCGGTTGCTGCAGCGCCTGCACGCCTGGCAACCCGAGAGCGCCCAGGCCATCCGGACCGTGCATGTCAGCCAGGCGCCACCCGCACCGATTGCCGGCGAAGTGCGCATCAGCGCCGCGGAGCAGGGCCTGCCCCAGCTCGGCGCCGTGCTGCCCTATGGCGCCCTCGTGGCGCCGCTGCAGCAGCGCTGGCTCGAACTGGCCACCGCCCAGCGCGAACGCCTGTTCACGCGCTTCGGGACGGCCGTGCATGCGATTCGCTCGAACCCGGGCGGCGTAGAACTTGATTGCGGCGAAGGCCCGGTCGTCGACAGCTTCGACCTCGCCGTCGTTGCCGAGGGCGGCGTGTTCGCCGAGCAGGACAGAAAGTCCATCACCAGCGACTACCACCAGAACGCCTGGGTCGGCACGGTGCACCTGGGGCCACCCGGCCTGCAGGGCCTGGCGATCGAGCGCTTCACGCGCAACGGCCCACTGGCCCTGCTGCCTCTGCCCGACGACGCGCAAGGCCCGCGCGCGGCCATCGTCTGGTGCCTGCCCCAGGCCGAGGACGACATCGCTACCTTGAACGATGCCCAGCGCCTGATCGTCATCCAGCAGCAGTTGCCCGCCGTGGCCGGCCGGCTGACCGGCATCTCGGCGCTGAAGTGCTTTCCGCTCGGCCTGAACGCCGAGACCCGGCTGTTGCAGGGCCGGGCGCTGCGCATCGGCAATGCGGCCCAGACCCTGCACCCGGTGGCCGGTCAGGGGCTGAACCTGGGGCTGCGCGACGCCCAGGCCCTGATCGATGCATTGCGCGATGCGACGGAAACCGGCCTGGGCCTGGACGCCGTGCTGGCCCGCGTCGACTGGCAGCGCGCCCCCGACCGCTGGCCCATGATTGCCGCGACCGATTTCCTCGCCCGCAGCTTTGCCTGGCGGCTGCCGGGGCTGCCGGCGCTGCGTGGCCTGGCCCTGGCCGGCCTGGAGCTGGCCACACCGCTGAAAAAAGCGCTGGCGCACCGCATGATGTTCGGAGGCTGATCTGGAGATCCGACCCATCAAGCCTGCCGAGATCGAAGCCGCGCGCGAGCTGCTGATCGCCAACCACTGGGGACCGCGCGTGGCCGATGCCGACGTCTTTGCCGAACTGGTCCGGCGCTCCCAGGTTGCCCTGGCTGCCGTGGACGACGATGGTGAGGTCATCGGCTTCCTGCGCGCCATCACCGACGGCCTGTTCAACGGCTATATCTCCATGGTCGTCGTGGCGGACTCGCACCGCGGCCGCGGCATCGGCAGCGCCCTCGTCAAGGCGGCCATCGGCGGCAACGACGAGATGACCTGGGTGCTGCGCGCCGGCCGCGACGGCGTGGCCACCTTCTACGAAAAGCTCGGCTTTCAGGCCTCCCAGGTGGCCATGGAACGCAAGCGCAAACCCTGAAAGCATCGATGCGACACGCTCTCCTTCTGACCCTGCTGCTGGCCACGGCCGTGCCGGCCCAGGCCCAGCTCATCCCGCCAGCCAGGCAAATAGCCGGCGCCACGCAGGAGGAATGGTCCAAGCGCTGGTGGCACTGGGCCCTGTCCTTCGACGACGAGGACAGCCCCGTGGCCGACACCGACGGCAGCCTGTGCGCCAACGGCCAGTCCGGGCCGGTCTGGTTCCTGGCCGGCACCTATGGCACAAAGCGCACAGTGCGCCGTTGCAGCATCCCGGCCGGCAAGACGCTGTTCTTCCCGCTGATCAACACCATCGCCTTCCCGCCCGACGACGAGCGCGAGGCCTGCGCCTCGCTGATGCTGCGCGCCGAAGGGCTGACCGAGTCGCCGGCAGCCCTCGTGCTGGATTTGAACGGCAAGCGCTTTGCCGGGCTGGAAGCGCACCGCCAGGCCACGCGAGGCTGCTTCCTTGTCGCGCCGGACGACGACGCACCTGCGGCCGCCAATGGCTATTACGTCGCCCTTGGCCCACTCAAGCCCGGCCGCTACACGCTGAATTTCGGCGGCATCCTGCCCACCATGTCCCAAGCCGTGACCTATACCCTCGACGTGCGCTGAATTGCGGGCCTAGACTGGGCCCGCCTATGACACCCGCTCCAATCCCCGCCAACGAGGCCGAGCGGCTGCGCGTGCTGCGCGAGCTGCTCATCCTCGACACGCCACCCGAGGAGCGCTTCGACCGCATCGTCACGTTCGCCGCCGAAGAATTCGACATGCCGATCGCGCTGATCAGCCTCGTCGACGCGCAGCGCCAGTGGTTCAAGGCCCGCGTCGGCCTGGACGCCTGCGAGACCTCGCGCGAGATTTCCTTCTGCGGCCACGCGATCGTGCAGAGCGATCTCTTCGAGGTGCTGGACGCTGCGCTGGATCCGCGCTTCGCCGACAACCCGCTGGTCGTCGGAGCGCCCTTCATCCGCTTCTACATCGGTGCGCCCCTGGCGCTGCCGAGCGGCGCCACCATCGGCACGCTCTGCCTCATCGATACCCAGCCGCGCCACTTCGACATGCTGGACCGCGCCATCCTGGGCACGCTGCGCGACCTGGTGGTGGCCGAGCTGGCCGGCCCGGGCGGAACCCCATGACCGGCGTCACGCCCAGCGGGCGGCTGCTGCTGCTCGAGCCGCAATTCGTGCTGCGGCGCACGGTCTCGACCATGGCGCGCGAGATGGGCCTGGCCGATGTGCAGGAGGCCACCAGCGCGGCGGTGGCCGAGAAGCTGCTGTTCGAGCGCCGCTACGACGCGCTGCTGATCGCCATCGACGATGAAGGCGAAACGCTGGAGCTGCTGCGCCGCCTGCGCGCCGGCGAGACCTCGCACCCGGCCCGTGTGCCGGTGGCAGCCACGGCCGCGTCCTGCGATGTCGAGCTGGCCCTGCGCCTGAAGCAGCTCGACGTCTGCCGCCTACTGCTCAAGCCTTTCAAGGTGCGCGGCATGCTGGAGGTCATCTCTGCGCTGGGCGCGCCCGAACCGCTGTCCGCGTCCTGAAAAGCCCCGCCGCGACGGCGCTTTTCGTCGCCACGCCCGGCACGCCTGGCCCTAGCATGGGGGACCGATGACGCGCCTTGCCCTCCTTCCCGCTGCCCTGCTGACTCTGTCGCTAGCCGGCTGCGGCACGCCCAGCCAGCCCCTGCCCATGGCCGTCACCGCGGCCGAGGCGCTGCAGATCCGCGGCTGGGTGCCGGATGCTCTGCAGCGCCAGGTCGGTCTCGCCACCGTCAAGGGCGGCCAGGAGACCGGCCGCTGGTGGGGCTCCAAGGTCAGCACGGTGGTGCTGCAACAAGCGCTGGACGAATCCCTGTTTGCGGTCGGCATGAAGCCGCTGTCGCCCGAGCCGGCGCCGCGCTTTGAGTTGCAGGCCGAGTTGCTGCAACTGGACCAGCCGCTGGTGCCCGCTGTCGGCGTGACCGTCGGCGTGGCGGTGCACTACACCCTGGTCGACAAGGCCAGCGGCAAGGCTGTGTACCAGCGCCGCATTGCCAACACCGACGAGGCCCGCTTCAGCGAGGCCATCGTTTCGCCCAACGAGAGGCTGCGCATCGCCAACGAGCGCGCGTTGCGGGCCAACATCGACCTGCTGCTGCGCGATCTCGTCACCCTGCGTCCCTGACCGGCTATCCCACGAGAGCCGGGGCTTTTCGGGCCGAGCGCTGGGCTGCCAGGGGCCAAAGGCCCCTGGCCTGTCGTAGGCACAAGCAGTCCGCAGGGACTGCTTGTGTCCGACTCCAGTTCGCCGAGCCGGCCCGTCTGACGGTGATTGCGGCTCAATGCCGCGAGCACCGGCGTCCCCTTGGGGGACCGACCAGGCTCTCCCGCGTTCAGCGGGGGTGAGATTGGGCGAGGGGCTTCACTTCATGCCGGCGCTGTCCGGCGGTCCACCACAGCAGCAGCGCGAAGACGAAGCCCGCCACGCTGGTCAGCCCGAAGAACCACATCATCGGCGCGTAGCCCGCCGGGTTGGCCGCGCTCGCGCCCGCCTGGTCGTTGAGCCAGCCCGCCACCATGTTGGCGGCGCCGATGCCGGCGTTCTGCACCACCCACATCAGGCCGATGGCCGTGCCGAAGCGGGCCGGTGACACGAGGCGGCTGGTCAGCGGCCACATGACGGCTGGCACCAGGGAGTAGCTGACGCCGATCAGCGCCGTCGGCACCCACAGGCTCCAGGACGTCAACGCCAATGCTGCCAGCGCGATGGGCAGCAGCAGCGCGCCGAAGGCGAGGAAGGGCGCATAGCGGCGCAGGCGGTCGCACATCCAGCCAAACGCCGGCGTGGCGAACACGGCGGCGAGGAAGACATAACTGTTCATCTCGCCGGCGGTGGCCAGGTCCAGCCCGTGGGTGTGCTGGAAGTACTTGATCGAGAAGGTGCTGCGAAACGCCAGGATGACCGAGTACCACAGCACGCACAGGGCCAGCAGATACCAGTAGGCCTTGCCGAAGTGCAGCAGGTCGCGCAGCACGAAGCGCTCGGCCACCGGCGGCGCGCCGACCTGGCTGGCGCGCTTGCGGTCCATCCACCAGTAGGCGGCAGAAGCCGCGAAAGAGGTCGCCGCGATGACCGCCGCGATCAAGAGCGGCGGTTGCCAGCCCTGGGCGTAGGCGGTGGTGAACCAGGTCGGCGACATGTCGGCGCTGTAGGAGCCCAGCCGGCCAATCGCCAGCGTCAGGCCCATCACCAGAGCGATGCCACCGGCGGCGAAATACTGGGCCAGGGCGGCCAGCGTCGCGATGTTGAAGGTCTCGGCACCGATGCCGTAGAGCAGCCGGCCCGCGGCCATGCCGGCGAAGCTGGGGCTGAAGGCCGTCAGCAGCGCCCCGGCCAGGCAGATGCCGGCCGTGATCAGCGTCATGCGCGCCGCGCCGAAGCGGTCCACCAGCACACCGCCGACCAGGATCAGCACGACATTGGGCAGGTTGTAGATGGCGTTGAGAACACCGACCTGGGTGTCGCTGAAACCACGCTGCTGCTGCAGCAGGTCGGCCACCGGGCCGATGGAGTCATAGACGTAGAAATTGCCGAACAGCGCCAGCGCGATCAGCACGCCCACCAGCCGGGCCAGGGCCGGGCTGGGCAGCTTGTCAGTCATGAAGGAAATCCTTGTGCGTGAAGCCGCGCATTCTGGGCGCTGCGCGCCGTTGCGGCCGTCGGGGTCTCCCCCGGGCCGCGCTCCCTTCACACCTCAGCAACGGGGGCCGCTCAGAGCTTGCGGTGCGCGAGCGCCGGCAGCTGCTGGCGCACCTGGGTCAGGCGGGCCGGGTCCACGTCGGCGACGACGACACCCTCGCCTTCGGCCAACACGCCGAGCACCTGGCCCCAGGGGTCGATGACCATGCTGTGGCCCCAGGTGCGGCGCCCATTGGCATGCTGGCCGCCCTGGGCCGGCGCGACGACATAGCACTGGTTCTCGACGGCTCGGGCGCGCAGCAGCAGCTCCCAATGCGCCTGGCCGGTCGTGTAGGTGAAGGCCGCCGGCACGGCAAGCAGGTCGCAGCCGGCATAGGCGCGGTAGAGCTCGGGGAAGCGCAGGTCGTAGCAGACCGACAGGCCGACCTTGATGCTGCCAGTGTCAAAGCGGGTGGGCTGGTTGCCGGGCTCCAGCACGCGGCCCTCGTCATAGCTCTCGCGGCCGTTGTCGAAGGCGAACAGGTGGATCTTGTCGTAGCGCGCGACGCGCTCGCCGTCGGGCGAGAACACCAGCGTCGAATTGCGCACGCGTTCAGTCGTCGCCGACTTGATGGGCAGCGTGCCGCCGATGAGCCACAGGCCCAGGTCGCGCGCGGCGCTCGCCAGCATGGCCTGGATGGGGCCCTCGCCCTCGGTTTCGGCCAGCGCCAGCTTGTCGCTGTCCTGCATCCCCATCAGGCAGAAATACTCGGGCAGGGCCGCGAGCTGGGCGCCACCGCGGGCGGCGTCCTCCAGCAGGCGGCGCGCGGTGCCGAGGTTGGTGGCCACGTCGGGGCCGGAGACCATTTGGACTGCAGCGATCTTCATGCCACTGATGCTAGCCGTTCGACGTCCGCTTGGTCGTTAAGCCAGGAGAAAGAGACCCGAACGATGCCATCAAAGCCGCGCGCCAACCTGCTGGTCATTCGCGAGGACGCAGCCCTCACGGCCGCCGACTTGAAAGCCTGCATACCGGCCTGAACTGACCGCAATGAGCCAGACCGGACTGTTCGACGATCTCGCGCCGTCACCGGGCGCACTGCCTGCCGGCTTGCGCTACGAGGCTGGCTTTCTGTCCGCCAGCGAGGAAGCGGCCCTCATCGCCATCGTGAAGGCACTGCCGCTGCAGGCAGCGAAGTACAAGAGCTATACCGCGCGGCGCCGTGTCGTCAGCTTCGGCGGCCAATTCGATTACGACAGCAATCGGCTGCTGCCGTCCGTGCCGCTGATCGACGCACTGCACCCGCTGCGCGAACGTGTCGCGCGCCGGGCGGGTGTCGACGCTCAGGCCCTCGTGCATGTGCTCGTCGCCGAGTACGCACCGGGCACGCCGTTGGGCTGGCACCGTGATGTGCCCGACTTCGAGGACGTCTTTGGCGTGTCGCTGGGCAATGTGGCGCTGTTGCGTTTCAGACCGTATCCGCCGCAGAACCCGAAGCGCGAGGACATCATCAAGCTGAACGTCGAACCGCGCTCCCTCTACGCGCTGCAGGGCGCGGCGCGCTGGGGCTGGCAGCACAGCGTGGCGCCGGTGGACGCGCTGCGCTGGTCGATCACGTTCAGGACTGCGCGGCAGAGTTCACGCCCGCCGGCATGACGCCCTCGGGCGGCGGCATGAGAATCGAGCGGACATGCCGCTTGCCTCCCGACTGCGGCGCCAACTGCTGGCGCTGCCCCTCACCGCCGCACTGCCGCCAGCCCATGGCGCCACCTCACCGCTGACGCTGCGACTGCCCGACCCCAACGCCTACAGCGCCCACGGCAATTTCTTCATCGAGGCCTTGAAGCTGGCGCTTAGCAAGACGGGCGACGGCGAGCCGGCGCCCGTCCTGGTTCACGCGGCGCCCGACCTGCCGCGCCCGCGCATGCGCCAGATGCTGCAGGACGGCCTGCTGGACCTGATGTGGAGCACTACCACGCCCGAGCGCGAGGCGCAGGCGCTGCCGGTGCGCTTCAATCTGCTCAAGGGCATCAACGAACTGCGCTTCCTGCTCGTGCGGGCCACCGACCTCTCCACCATGCGATCGGTGCGCACGCTGGAGGCGCTGCGCCGCTTTCGCGCCGGCGCCGGCACCTACTGGAGCGACGCGCAGATCCTGCGCGCCAATGGCTTCAACGTCGAGACGGCGACCAAATCCGAGCTGCTGTTCCGCATGCTCAAGGCCGGCCGCTTCGACTTCATCCCTCGCAGCCGCGAAGAGATCGACGCCGAGCTGCTGCAATTCGCCGACCAGGGCTTCGCCGAACTGCCGGGTGTGGCGCTGCAATACCGGCAGCCGCTCTACTTCTTCGTGGCGCGCGACAAGCCGCAACTGGCCGAGCGGCTGCTGCGCGGATTGAACCTGGCGGCGGCCGACGGCAGTTTCGACACCCTCTTCATGGCCGAACCCGGGCTGAAGACCGCGCTGATGCAGCTGCGCGGCTACACGGGGCTGCGGCTGCAGCTGAAGGCGCTGGAGGCGGAGCCTCCTCGTTGACGCGAGGTCAGGGCGCGCTGGCCCCGCTCGCCGCCTTGGCCGGCAGCGCCTCCACCTTCTCGACCTTGGGGTCATCCCAGGTCCCGGTGATGTGGAACTCGCGCGTGTTGGCCGCGGCCACCGGGCGGCTCAGGATCAACTGGGCCAGGAAGGCACCGAGCGCAATGGCTGGGTTGATGGCCGCATAGGCGAGCGATGCGCCGCCGGCCGACACCTCGGGGACGACGACGACGCGCAGCTTCTGCGTCTCCGCCGCAAGGTCGGTGCTGCCGTCCACCAACACGGCCGCCTGCAGGCCGCGGATGCGGATGTTGTCGCTGCGGGCCACGCCGGCGGTGATCTTGACGTCGCCGGTCACGCCGTCGAATGTGAAGCCCTCGGCGAAGACGTCGCGGAAGTCCAGCAGGAAGCGTCGCGGCAGCGATTGCAGGCTCAGCACGCCCAGCAGCCGCCCGACGCCGGGCTCGGCCTTCAGGAAAGTGCCCGTGTCGAGCTGGATGTTCAAGGCGCCGGCCATGCTGGCGTAGTGCGGGGCCAGCGGCGAGCCGTCCCAGCCGACCTGGCCGGCCAGCACGCCCTTGCCGCCGCGCAGCACGGGCGCGTCCTTCTGGCCCTGGCCGAGGCGCTCCAGCAGCTTGCCGGCGTCGGCGATGTCGAGCTTCCAGTCGAGCTGGGTGCGGCGCCTGGCGTTGCCGTCGCCACCCCAATGGCCGGTGGCCATCAGCGTCGCTTCGGGCGAGCGGATCTGCAGCTTCTCCAGCTTCCAGTCACGCGCGGCGGCCGGCGCGTGGGCCAGCACCTCCAGCCGGCCCAGGCGCTTGCCGCGCAGCTCGAAGTCGTCGATCTCGATGTCCAGCGACGGCAGCGGGCTGCTTCCCGCGTCGGCCTTGACCGGATCGATGAGCTCGCTGACCGACTCGGCTTCCTGGCGCGGCAGCGACAGCCGGGTCAGCCGCGCCTGCACGGCGTCGATCTGGCCGCCCTTGACGCCCTTCAGGTCGATGCGGCCGGAGAGCTGCTCGGCATCGATGTTGACGCGCCAATTGGCGCCCTCGCGCGCCACCACCGCGGACGCGCGGCCGAGCTGGCGGCCACCGATCTTCAGCGCCTGGCTGCGCAGCGAGATCTGGCTGGGCAGCAGGCCGGCGTCGTCGGCGCCCTCGCCACCGCTACCGGCACCCGCCAACCCGCCCAGGCGCTGCTGCCAGGCGTCCAGGTCCAGCGCGGCGACATTGACCTGCAGCAGCACACCGGCAGCCGGCAAGGCGGGTAGCTTGTCCTGCACGGCCAGCGCACCGCGCAGCACCTGCGAGGCCGTGCCGGACACGTCGCGTTGCAGCTGGGCCTGGAGCAGCGGCAGCGCACCGGCGCCCAGTTCGAGGCGCAGTTCGTCGCGGCCGGCGCCGGTGGGCGTCATCAGCAGGCGCAGCGGCAGCACCGCATCGGCCTCCTTGCGGCCGGGCGCGGGCAGGTCCAGGGCCAGGCCCTGCAGATTGCTGGTGACGCTGAGTTCGCTCTGGCCGTCCTTCGGGATGGCGAGCTGGAAGCGATAGGCCGCCTGGCCGCTGGCGGCCTGGGCCAGGCGGGCGACGGCGCCCAGCTCGGTGGCGCGGCGCAGCCCCTCGGCGGTGGCTTGGCCCTGCACGGCGAAGCGCATGCCGCCGTCGCGCTGCGTACCGCCCTCGATGCCGGCGTCGCCGCCGAGCAGGCGGGCCGTCATGCCGGTCAGCTGCAGGCCCTTTCGGTCGAAGTCGACACGGCCACGTGCGCCGTTCAGCGCCGGCAGCTCGGGGCGCAGCTTGAGGTCAACGCCACCGAGCTGGAGCTGGCCCTTGACCGCCGTCTGGTGGGTGTCGTCCAGCGGGATGGTGATGCCGAGCTTGAGCCCGACCGGGCCCTGGGCCGTCGTGGTGCTCAGCGCATGGCCCAGCCATTCGTCCAGCGGCGAAGCGCGCACGAAGCGCAGCAGGTCGGCGCCGGCGCCGCGACCGTTGCCGTCGAGCTGCAGCACCCGGCCATGGTGCAGGTCCTTGATGCCGCCGTTGACACCGCTGAGTTCATAGCCCACCACCTTGGCGCGGCCATCCTTGATCTCCATGCCGGCGCGCTCGAAGATCAGCTCGGCATCCACGCCCTCCATGGCCGGCCAGTTGCCGCCGTTGTCGCTCGGCGGCACATAGGCCAGCGTGACGTTCTGGGCCTGGGTGGCCACGCGGAAGATGCCGGGGGACCTGGGGGTCGCGAAGGGGAAGTCGCTCAGCTCGCCCTTGAGCCGCACGCTGACGTTGCGCGCCTCGCCGCCGAGGATGGCGCGCGACACATAGCTGCGCGTGGCCGGCAGGCGCTGCGGGATGTAGCGGGCCACGCGCGTGGCCTCCACGCGCTGCACGCGGCCGCTGAGGTCCAGGAAGCCAGGCGTCGTCGCGCCAGCCGCGCGCCGCCAGGTGACATCGAACTCGCCGCTCAGATCGGGCGTCTGCAGCTGCAGCTCGTGCAGCTTCAGCTCGACCTCGCCGGGCGTCTTGCCCTTGGCCTGGCTGTCCGGCTGGGGCAGCTTCCAGCTCAGCTGTGTGGACAGCCGCGTGATCGGCAGGTGCGGGTCCTCGAACAGGCCCGGCAGCTCGACCTCGCCCTGGTGCACGGCCAGCTTGGCGGTGCCGCCACGCTCGTTGGCGTCGAGTTCCAGGCTGGCGCCGTGCAGGCCGGGGCGGCCGAGGTGGTCCTCCTGCGCACCGGCCTTGGCGGCCACGGCCAGGCCGTCGATCTGGGCCTTGACGCGGTAGCTGCGCGGCGCGTCCAGGGCGCCCTGCCATTGGCCGCTGAGGGCCGTCAACACGCCGCGCGGCTCCAGCTCCTCGAGCAACTGGTGCGCGCGCTCGCCCAGTGGCAGGCGTTGGGCGATCTGGGCCATCAGCGCGAAATCCAGGCGCTGGGCGTTGACTTCGCCACCCAGCACCTCGTCGGCCTTGCCGAGCTGCAGGGTGACACCCCAGTCCGAACGCGGCCAGACCACGCCATCACCGCTGACAAAGCCAAGCTGCCGGGCCTGCACGCTCAAGGCGCCTTTGGCGCGGGCCAGGTCCAGCCGCCCCTGGATGTGGTCCAGGTCCAGCTCGGGGGCTGATTCGAGCAACCTCAGGCGAACCGAGCGCAGCGCCAGGTCCAGCGTCGCTGCCACCGGTTGGCCGTCCTTGATCTGGCCCCAGGCGCGCACGGCACCGTCGCCCTCGCTGAGCTGGAAGGGCAGGTCGACATGGCGCTTGAGCTGGCTCAGGTCGGCGCGCGGCAGCTCGGCATAGAGCTGGCCGCTCCAATGCTGGAACTCGCCGGGGCGCTTGAGCAGACTCTGCGTGAACTGGCCCCGCAGCGTGAAGCGCCGGCCCCAGTCGGCGGGCGGCGTGGCGTCCAGGCGCAGGTCATGGCGGCGCAGGCCGTTGCGCATGATGAAGTTCAGCGCCGACAGCTCCAGCGGCCGGCTGTCGGCGCGCTTCTCGTCCACCCAGCGCACCCGGCCATTGACGATGGCCAGCTCGGGCTGGCTGAACAGCCAGTCCATGCCGGCCTCGGTGGTGCCGGCGTCGGTCTTCTCGGCCTCGTCCAGGCCCAGCCCGGCGATGAAGATGCGGCCCTGGGCATCGCGGCGGATGATCAGTTCGGGCGCGTCGACCAGCAGCTGCGAGAAGCGCGGCTCCAGCGCGAGCAGGGACTGGGCCGACAACACGGCCGCAACGCGGGGCAGGCGCAGGGCCGGGCGGCCGGCGGCGTCGAGCACCTGCACATCGCCCAATTCCATGCGCGGCAACCAGCCACTGGATTCGACCGTGATGCGGCCGATGCGCAGCTCTACCCCCAAAGCCTTTGAGGCTTCCTTTTCCAGCCAGGGGCGCCAGTCATTGGCGTGCGGGAGAATGGCCCAGTGCAATACAGCCCAGGCCATCACCCCCAACGCCCACAACAGGGCCAGCACCAGCACTGCCCAGCGCAGGCTGTGCCAGCACAGGCGCAAAGGCCAGCGCGAGGCGCGTGTACAGCGGTGGAGGGCGGCCGAGAAAATGTCAGACACGTTGTCTTGGGGCACGTGAAATGTCGGCCGGCGGTCAATCTAGCACAGGGTCATGAGCGCACTGTTTCCCGTTCTTGCTGAGCACAGCCGCTATGTGCAGCGGGTTCGCCGTCGCTATGCGGGCGAACTGCCGCTGTTGCAACCGGGGCTGCCGGACCGGGCCGTCATTGCCGCACTGATCGAGACATTGGCCACGGATCGGCCGTTGGGAAGCGCCTTGCGCGTCGCTCGCCACCTTGTGCTGGAACGCCTGGCGGTGCTGGACATCGAACAGGGCGCCACTGTGGAAGATGTCACGCTGGCCATGACCCACCTGGCCGAAGTGACACTGGACAAGGCCCTGGCCGACGCGCGGGCCGAACTGGACGCCCTCCACGGCGAACCGCGCACCGCCGAGGGCGGCGACATCGCCTTCTGGGTGCTGGGCATGGGCAAGCTCGGCGCCCGCGAGTTGAATGTCTCCTCGGACATCGACCTCATCTACGTTTACGAAGACGACGGCCAGACGCAAGGTTCAAGGCCGGTCAGTGCCCACGAATACTTCTCCAGCGTGGCCAAGAAGCTCTACGCGCTGATCGGCGACGTCACCGACGACGGCCAGGTCTTCCGCGTCGACCTGGCGCTGCGGCCCAATGGCAAGAGCGGCCCGCCGGTCGTCAGCCTGGGCATGCTGGAGGAGTACTTCCTCGTGCAGGGCCGCGAGTGGGAGCGCTTTGCCTGGCTGAAGAGCCGCGTCGTCGCGCCGCTGTCGGGCATGGGCGCGCCGGGCGATGCGCGCACGCTGCAGCTGCGCAACCTCGTCACGCCCTTTGTCTACCGCCGCTACCTGGATTACGGCGTCTTCGAAGGCCTGCGCCAGCTGCACGGCAAGATCCGCAGCGAAGCCAAGGCGCGCGCGGCCGGGCGGCCGGAGCGCGCCAACGACGTCAAGCTGTCGCGCGGCGGCATCCGCGAGATCGAGTTCATCGTGCAGCTGTTGCAGGTGGTGCGCGGCGGCCAGTTCCCCGAGATCCGCACGCGCTCCACCGTCAAGGCGCTGGCGCAGCTGGCGGCCGGTGGGCTGATGAAGGCCGAGACCGCAGAAAAGCTGACCGCTGCTTACGTTTTCCTGCGCCGCGTCGAGCACCGCATCCAGTTCCTGGACGACCAGCAGACCCACTGCCTGCCCCAGGGCGACGCCGACCTGGCGTGGATTGCCGCGTCGCTCGGTCTGAAATGCTCGCGCGAGGCTTGCGAATTGTTTGAAATGCTCGGCGAAGTGCGCGAGCTGGTGGCGACCGAGTTCGACGCGCTGCTGCACGAGGGCGGCAAGCCCAAGGGTGCTTGCAAGGGCGGCCAGTGCGGCGGGCCGAAGCCGGCCGTCGATGGCGAGGACTTCCTGGCCGGCCTGCCGGCACCGCTGGCGATGGCCGTGCGAGCCCTGGCCGACACGCCGCGCGTGCAGGGCCTGCGCGAGGAATCGCGCCAGCGCCTGGCCAAGCTCTTCCACCGCGCGGCGCAAGCCGTGGCGGCCGACGAATGCTCGCTGGATGCGGCGCTGCGCTTCGTCGACTGGGTCGGCCCGCTGCTGCGCCGCGAGAGTTATCTGGCCCTGCTCGTCGAGCGCCCCGCCGTGCAGCAGCGCCTGCTGCGCCTGCTGGGCCTGGCGCGCTGGCCGATGCGCTATCTGATGCAGCACCCCGGCGTCATCGACGAACTCGCCGACCCGCTGCTGCTGACCGCCCGCTTCGACCGCGAGGCCTTCATCACCGACCTGCTGGAGCGCGAGCAGGGCTGGGAGCGCAGTGGCGAGGCCGACGAAGAGGCACTGCTGGACACGCTGCGCCGCGCCCACCATGCCGAAGTCTTCCGCACGCTGGTGCGCGACGTCGAGGGCCGCATCACCGTCGAGCAGGTGGCCGACGACCTGTCGCTGCTGGCCGACGCCGTGCTGCAGATCGCCATCACCTGGGCCTGGGACCGCTTCGGCAAAGCGCATCGCCCGCAGCCCCGCCTGGCCGTCATCGCCTACGGCAAGCTCGGTGGCAAGGAGCTGGGCTATGGCGGCGACCTGGACGTCGTGTTCGTCTTCGACGACGACGACGAGAACGCGAGCGAGATCTATGGCGCCTTTGTGCGCCGCCTCATCACCTGGCTGACGCTGCGCACCGCCGCCGGCGAGCTGTTCGACATCGACACCGCGCTGCGGCCGAATGGCAACTCGGGCCTGCTGGTCACGTCGCTGGCCCATTTCGAGGCCTACCAGACCGGCCGCGGCAGCAACACCGCCTGGACCTGGGAACACCAGGCCATCACGCGAGCACGCTTTTGTGCCGGCAATGCCGAGCTGGCCGAGCGCTGCGAGAGCGTGCGCCGCCAGGTGCTGACGGCGCCACGCGACGCCCGGGCGCTGAAGACCGAGGTGCAGGCCATGCGCGACAAGGTGCGTGCGGCGCGGCCCGTGAAAGACGGGCTCTTCGACGTCAAGCACAGCGAGGGCGGCATGATGGACGCCGAGTTCGCCGTGCAGTTCCTGGTGCTGGCGCATTCGGCGACGCACCCTCAGCTGCAGGACGACCTCGGCAACATCGCGCTGCTGCGCATGGCGGAGTCCGCCGGTCTGCTGCCGGCCGGCGTGGGCGTCGGTGCGGCCAACGCCTACCGCGAGCTGCGGCGCGTGCAGCACAAGGCCCGGCTGGACGAGCAGTCCACGGCGTTGGACGCCGAAGCCACCGCCGCGCTGGCCGTGCATCGGGACGCCGTGCGCGCGCTATGGCAAGCCGTGTTTGGCTGAGCCTGTGCACGGCGCTGGCCGCGCTGTCCCTGCTGGCCTGGCCGCTGCCGCGCGAGGCGCTGGACTGGCAGCCAACCCTGGCCGCCGCACAACCTTGGCGCACCGTCACGGCCGCCTTTGCTCACTGGACGCCCATCCACCTGGCCGCCAACCTCGTCGGCTGCGTCGTGCTCGCTCTGCTGGGCTGGCGCGCCTCGCTCGGCCGGCGTGAAGCCCTCGCTGGCCTGATCGCGCTGCCGTTGACCCAGCTCGGCCTGCTGTTGCGCCCCGAGCTGCGGCACTACGCCGGCCTGTCCGGCGTGCTGCATGCACTGGCAGCCATCGCGGCGATGGCTTTGCTCACGCGCGGGGGTCGCGAACGCTGGGTTGGCGGCGGCATCGCACTCGGGCTTGTCCTCAAGGTCTTCCTTGAACATCCGCTCGGCCCCGTGCTGCGCGACACGCCGGGATTCGACTTTCCCGTGGCGCCGTTTGCTCACCTGACGGGCGCTGTCGCCGGCGCGCTGGCCTGGCGGCTGACAATGCGCCCATCTGACAAATAGAACCTGAGGACGCCCCATGGGACGTGAAGCCAGCTGTACCGCCCGCGTCGGCGCGGAGACCGAAGAGGTCACCGCCCTGCTCGAATCGACCACCGTCGTGCTGCGCGGCGACATCAAGCGCAAATGGAACATCGCCGCGCTGCAGAACCTGCGCGTCGAAGGCGAGGAGCTGCGCTTCGAAGCCGGCGAGAACGGGGAAGAGGCCGTCGCCCTGGCGCTGGGCGAGAAGGAGGCCGGCAAGTGGCTGAAGAAGCTGCAGACGCCGCCGCCCACGCTGGCCGCCAAGCTCGGCGTCAGCGCTGACAACCCCGCCCTGCTGATCGGGCCCACCGTGGGTTCGCTGGACCCCGCCCTGGCCGAGGCCCTGGCCGGCGGCATCACCACCAATATGCGCGAAGCCCGCATGCTGGTGGCGGTGCTGAGCCAGGCATCGGAGCTGCCGCGCATGGCCGAGTTCCATGCCGACATGATCTGCAAGACGGTCTGGGTCGTGCATCCCAAGGGCCCGAACGCCGACCCGTCGGATGCCGTGGTCCGCATCGCCATGCGCGGCTGGGGCTATGTGGACAACAAGACCAGCGCCGTGTCGGACGCGCTGACGGCGACGCGCTGGGTGCTGACCCAGCCACCGGCCAAGAAGCGGGTGCGCAATCGCTAAATGACGTTGGCCTCGATGAGGCGCTGACCATCGAGAAGCCGCTGCGGCGTCAGCGCTTCGATCAGCGGCGCCTCCAGGCCAGCGATCAACCGCGCCATCGAATGCCCCACTGCCGGCGACTGCTGCATGCCGTGGCCCGAGAAGCCGCAGGCCGTGAAGGCATTCGCATAACCAGGCAATCGGCCGGCCAGGCCGTTGTGGTCGAAGGCATTCATCTCGTAATAACCGGCCCAGGCTGAGCGCACGCGCAAGGCTTCCAGAGCCGGCACGCGGGCGGCCAACGTCGGCCAGAGCTGTTCGTCGAAGAGGCCGTGGTCAATGCCGTCCAGCGGCGCATCGTCCACGTCATCACCGCGCGGCGGCCCCCCGGCGAGGATCAATGAACCCTCGGTGCGAAACCAGAATCCGCTCGGGTCGATGACCAGCGGGCAGCCCGGCAGCGCGGCTGGTGTCTCCAGCACGAAGACATCGCGCTTCTTCGCACTGACGGGCAGCGTGAAGCCCAACGCCGCACCAAGCGGCGCGCTCCAGGCGCCGGCCGTGATGACGAAAGCGTCGCCGCCGATGCGCGAGCCGTCCCTGCAGCTCACGCCGGTCACGCGGTCTCCCTGCGTTTCAAAGTTCGCCGCCTCCGCTTCAACAAAGCGTACACCGCAGGCCTTGGCCTTGCGCCGGAAGGCACGGTGCAGGGCCGGCCCGTCAAACCAGCCTTCGCCGCTCAACCCGAGCGAACCCAGCGCGAGATCATCGACAGCCAGCCAAGGGAAGCGCACCGCCAGCTCGTCCGGGCTCAGCAGCGCAACATCCACGTCCTGGGCGCGCTGCAACGCATGGCCCTCGCGCAGCGCCGTGGCACCCGCCGCCGTCGCGAGGTAGAGATAGCCCGGCTCGACCAGGCCGATGGCGGGTCGGTCATCCGCTGTTGCCAACTCGTCCGCCGCGCGGCGCAGAAACTCGATGCTCCATCGCGACAGCGCCATATTGACCGGCTGCGAGAACTGCTGGCGGATGGAGCTCAGCGACAACGAACTCGATGCCCGCGCGTACGACGGATCGCGCTCAAGGACGGTCACCGCCGCACCATGGTCGCGGGCGAGGAAGCAGGCCGTGGCCGCGCCCATCACGCCGCCACCGATCACAGTCACTTCAAACATGCTGGCAGCATACGGGTCATGAACCTGCAGACCCGCCAGACCCATCTCGATGCCCGCGCCGTCACCCTGCTGCTGCTGTGCTGCCTGCTGTGGGGCATCAACCAGGTGGCCGCCAAGGCGGCGCTGACCGAGATCGGCCCGCTGTGGCAGGCGGGGCTGCGTTCGGCCGTGGCGGGTCTGCTCGTCTGGCTGTGGTCGATGTCGCGCGGCATCCGCCTGTTCGAGCGCGACGGCAGCCTGGGCGGCGGCCTGCTGGCTGGCGCGCTGTTTGCGGCCGAGTTCGCCTGCATCTTTGTCGGCCTGCAGTACACCAGCGCCTCGCGCATGGTCGTCTTCATCTATCTGTCGCCCTTTGTCGTCGCGCTGGGCATGCCGTGGATCGCGCATGGCGAGAAGCTGTCGGGCAAGCAGTGGGTCGGCCTCGTGCTGGCCTTTGGCGCGGTGGCATTTGCCTTTGCCGAAGGCTTCTCGGCGCCGCACAGCCCGCGGCAATGGTGGGGCGATGCGCTGGGCGTGGCCGCGGCCGTGCTCTGGGGCGGCACGACGCTGGCCATTCGGGCCACACGGCTGAGCTCCGCACCGGCGGAGAAGACGCTGCTCTACCAGCTGCTCGTGTCGGCGCTGGCGCTGTGTGCGGCGGCCATCTTCGCGGGCGAGGCCCTGCCCCTGCACTGGTCGCCACGGCTGCTCGGCCTGTTCGGCTTCCAGGCCGTCATCGTCACCTTCGCCAGCTATCTGGTCTGGTTCTGGCTGATCCGCCATTACGCGGCCACCAGGCTGGCCGTCTTCACACTGAGCACGCCGCTGTTCGGCCTGCTGGCGGGCGCCTTGCTTCTGGGCGAGGGCATCAGCCCCCGCCTCGTGGCAGCGCTGGCTGCGCTGGCGGCGGGCATCGTGCTCGTGAACCGCTGATGTCGCCACCGCGCTAGAGGCCGCGAGCCAGCCTGCATAGACTGCGCCCTTCCAACCAGGAGACACCCATGATCACCCTCTGCGGCATCCCGCTGTCGAACTACTACAACAAGGTCAAGCTGGCCCTGCTGGAAAAGGGCATTCCCTTCAGCGAGGAATACATCAAGACGCATTCCCATACCGAGGACGTGCTGAGCTGCTCGCCGCTGGGCAAGGTGCCCTTCATCAAGACGCCGCATGGCCCGCTGTGCGAGAGTCAGGCCATCGTGGAATACCTGGAGGCTGCCTACCCCGAGACGCCCCGGCTGATCCCCGCCCATCCCTACGAGGCGGCCAAGGTGCGCGAGCTGATTACCTATGTCGAGCTGCACCTGGAGCTGGTCGCGCGCGAGCTCTATGCCGAGGCCTTCTTCGGCGGCCAGGTCAGCGACGGCACCAAGAAGCGCGTGGCCCGCGTGCTGCCCGAGAACATCGCCGCCTTCAAGCGCCTGGCCAAGTTCGACCCCTATGTGGCCGGCGACAGCTTCACGCTGGCCGACTGCGCCGGCTGGGTCAGCCTGCCACTGGTGGGCATGGCCACCAAGATCATCTACGGCGAAGACCTGCTGCAGGCCGGCGGTGTGGACTGGAAGCCCTATGCCAAGCTGATCGGCGAGCGACCGCATGCCATCAAGGTCGCGGCCGACCGCAAGGCCGACCAGGACCGCTCACTGGCGGCCAATCGAGCCTGAACACGCCCCTGCCTTGACCGCCGCGCACATCGAGATCGAACTGAAGTTCCTCGTGCCGGCGTCGTCCCGCGCGGCGCTGGCGGCCGAGCTTGGCGCACGCGGCGCGGCGCGGCGCGTCTCGCTGATCGACGCCTATTTCGACACGCCCGACCGGCGCCTCGCTCGCGCCGGGCTGGCTTGGCGCATGCGCCGTGAAGGCCGGCGCTGGGTGCAAGGGCTGAAGGCCGCGCGCGGTGGTGCGCTGGAGCGCTTCGAGCACGAGGTCACTAGCCCCGACGCCAGCCCCGACCCGCAAGCCCATGCCGCGACGGCGCCTGGCCAGCAATTGATCGAGTTGCTGGCACAGGCCAAGGCCGAGGGCCAGGATGCCCTGGAACGCTTCCAGATCCAGCAGCGCCGCCTGATGCGCCGCGTGCGCACACGCGGCGCTGTCGTCGACATCGCGCTGGACGAGGGCCGGCTGACGGCCGGCGCCGCAGTGCAGAAGTTCCGCGAGATCGAGTTCGAACTGGTGTCGGGCTCGCCGGTGGCAATGCTGGGGCTGGTCGAGCGTTGGCGGCGGCGCTTCGGCCTCGTCCACGACCCGCGCAACAAGGCCGAGCGAGGCCATCACCTCGTGGCCGGTTCGCTCCATCCACCGCTGCGCAAGGCCAAGTCGCCGCGCTACGACCAGGACGCGGGCGCACTGGACGCATTCGGTGCGGTGTTCGATGAATGCCTGGCCCACATCAGCCGCAATCTCATCGGCCTGACCGACGGCGCCCCCGAGCTGCGCGCCGAGCATGTGCACCAGGCCCGCGTCGGCATCCGCCGCCTGCGTAGCGCGCTGCGGGCCTTCCGTGGCTGGGTGGCCGAGCCACCGGCCGAGTTGGTGGATGGCCTGCGCCGGCTGTTCGCGGAACTCGGCAAGGCGCGCGACAGCGATGTGCTGGGCAGCGGCGTCGTCGCCGAACTCAAGCAGGCCGGCGCGCCGCCGCTGTCCCTTCCCGCCGACAGCGCCCCGCCCGACCTCGCCGCGCTGATCCGCAGCGACGAGACGCAGCACCAGCTGCTGGCCTGGATCTCGTGGCGCGCCGGCCTTCAGCCCCTCGCCGAGCCGCAGCATTCACTGAAGCGCCTGGCGCGCAAGCGGCTGCGCCGCTGGCACAAGCGCCTGGTGGACGGCCGCCGCCGCTTCGACGACCTTGAGCCCACGGCCCTGCATGCGCTGCGCAAGCACGCCAAGCGCCAGCGCTATGCACTCGAGTTCTTCGCCCCGCTGCTGCCGCACAGACGCGCCGCCTGTCATTTGCAGGCGCTGGCCGCGGTCCAGCAGGTGCTGGGCGAGATCAATGACCTCGTCGTCGCTCGCGACCACTACCAGCGCCTGGTGGCCGCCGACCCCGCCGCCTGGTTCGCCGTTGGCTGGCTGACCGCCCGCCTGGCTGAGGCCCGCGAGCGGGCGCGCGACGAGCTGGGCCATCTGGCCGCCGTAGAGCCGCTGCCGCGCTGATGCCGCAGCCGCGGGCGCGCTCGGTCAGCACGCTCTCGCGCCGTCCTACACACAAGAGCCGCGACGCGGCGAAAACTGTGCCTTCGCCACCAAGGAGCCGACCATGATTCGCAAGCTCGGCAGCGGCCAGTACCGCCTCTACTCCCGAAAGCCCGATCCCCAGACCGGCAAGCGCAGGAACCTGGGCACGTTTGACACGCGCGAACAGGCCGAAAAACACGAACGCGAAGTGCAGTACTTCAAGCGGCACTGACTGTCAGGAGAAACCATGGAACCCTTGCAAACTGAGGACGCCGTGAAAACCGGCTGGGTCACAGGCTGGATGGTGTTGCGGGTGAAGCAGGACCTTCCCGGCGACTTCGTCAGCATCCATGAGCATGCGGCCGAGGCGCAAGCCGAGGCTCAGCAGCGCGGCCCCGGCCACCAGGTCTTTCACGGCAGGTATCACGCGGCGGGCGGCGAGTTCTTCGTTGACTAGCCCGGCGACGACAGCTTGAGCCCGACGATGCCGGCCACGATCAGTGCGATGCTGAACAGCCTGGCCGGGTTGGCCGGCTCGCCGAGCAGGAAGATGCCCAGAATCACGGTGCCGACCGCACCGACGCCGACCCACACGCCATAGGCCGTACCCACCGGCAGCGACTTCATCGCGATGCCCAGCAGCCAGAGGCTGGCCACCATGCAGGCCGCCGTCGCCACGCTGGGCCAGGGCTTGGTGAAGCCCTCGGTGTATTTCAGGCCGATGGCCCAGCCGACCTCGAACAGGCCGGCGATGACAAGAATGATCCAGGCCATCCGTTTTCCTTGTGGCGATGCGCGGCGGGATTCTGGCCGCGCTTGAATCCCCGGGGCCGCGTGGGGTTGCCTTAACCTAGCGGCAATGAGTCACAAGCCCACCACCGTCAACGACCTGGGCGAGTTCACCGTCCTCATCGACGTGCGCTCGCCGGCCGAATACGCCCTCGACCACATTCCCGGCGCCATCAACTGCCCCGTGCTGGACGACGAGGAGCGTCGCATCGTCGGCACCACCTATGTGCAGGTCTCGGCCTTCGAGGCGCGCAAGATCGGCGGCGCCATGGTGGCGCGAAACATCGCCAGCCACCTGGACCAGTTGTTCCGGGACAAGCCCAGGGAATGGCGGCCCCTCGTTTATTGCTGGCGCGGCGGCATGCGCAGCGGCAGCTTCGTCAACTGGCTGAGGCTGGTGGGCTGGGATGCGCAGCAGCTCAAGGGCGGCTACAAGGCCTGGCGCACCCATGTCATCGAGCAGATTGCGCTGCTGGCGCCGCAGCTCGACCTGCGCGTGCTGTGCGGCCCCACCGGCAGCGCCAAGACGCGGGTGCTGCAGGCACTGGCGGCCCAGGGCGAGCAGGTCCTCGACCTCGAAGACCTGGCGGCCCATCGCGGTTCGGTGCTGGGCGCCATGCCCGGCCGGCCGCAGCCGTCGCAGAAGGGCTTCGAGACGCAGCTGATGCAGGGCCTGGCCGGCCTGGACCTGACCCGCCGCGTCTGGGTCGAGGCGGAAAGCCGGCGCATCGGCCGCATCACCGTGCCGGAGCCGCTGCTGCAGCGCCTGCGCGAGAGCTCGGTCGTCGAGATCGACGCCTCTGCCCAGGCGCGGCTCGACTATCTGCTGCGCGACTACGCCTGGCTGGGCGACGACCCGCAGGGCCTGGCCGACAAGCTCGGCACGCTGCGGGAACTGCTGCCCAAGGAAGTGCTGGCTGAGTGGCAGGCCTGGGCGCTGGCAGGCGCGCTGCCGCCGCTCTTCGAGGCACTGATGGCCAGGCACTACGACCCTCTGTATGCCCGTTCGCAAGGCCGTCATCTGGCAGGCCTGCCCGACGCCCAGCGCCTGCAATGCGACGATCTGTCGGACGCCGGCATCCTCGCCCTGGCCCGTCGCATCGCCTCTTTGCCCTAGGTTGGAACCATGACCCCCTCCTCTCCCGCGCCCCGCTTGACGTCCCTGTCCCACGGCGGCGGCTGCGGCTGCAAGATCGCTCCCGGCGTGCTGAGCGAGATCCTGAAGAGCACCCGCCACTTTCCGGCGCCGCCGCAGCTGCTGGTCGGCATCGAGACCGCCGACGACGCGGCGGTCTACCAGCTGACCGACGAGATCGCGCTGATCGCCACGACCGACTTCTTCATGCCCATCGTCGACGACCCCTTCGACTTCGGCCGGATTGCGGCGACGAACGCGATCAGCGACGTCTACGCCATGGGCGGCAAGCCCATCATGGCGCTGGCTTTGGTGGGCATGCCCATCAACGTGCTGCCGGTCGACGTGATCGGCAGGATCCTCGCAGGCGGGGAATCCGTCTGCGCGGCCGCCGGCATCCCGATCGCCGGCGGCCACACCATCGATTCGGTCGAGCCGATCTACGGGCTGGTCGCGCTGGGCGTGGTGCACCCGAAGCGCGTCAAGCGCAATGCGGACGCACGGCCCGGTGACCGGCTCGTGCTGGGCAAGCCCTTGGGTGTGGGCATCCTGTCGGCGGCACTCAAGAAGGAGTCGCTCTCGCCCGAGGGCTATGCGCAGATGATCGCCACCACGACGCAGCTCAACACGCCGGGACCGGACCTGGCGGCGCTGGAGGGCGTCCACGCGATGACCGACGTGACGGGGTTTGGCCTGGCCGGCCATGCGCTGGAACTGGCGCGCGGCGCCCAGGCCAGCGTCGAGCTCGACTGGGCGCGGGTGCCCTTGCTGGCGCAGGTGCGCGAACTCGCCGAGCGCGGCATGGTCACCGGCGCCTCGGGGCGCAACTGGGCCGGCTATGGGTCGGACGTGCAGTTGCCCCAGGGCTTCCAGGCCATTGATCAGGCGCTGTTGAGCGACCCCCAGACCAGCGGCGGCCTGCTGGTGTCCTGCGACGCCAGCACCGTTGACGCCGTGCTGGACGTGTTTCGCCGCCATGGGTTCGGTGCAGCCGCGGAGATCGGCAGGGTCGTGGCCAACGGGCCGGAAGGCAGTCGCCTGCGCTTGAACTGAGCGCCCCTGCCTATCCCCTCCTGCCAACAGAGGTATGTGAAGCCCGGGAGGTGTAAGGTCGGGGTACTTTGGAGCCCCTCATGACGTCCCGTTCTGGATCCGCGTTGCCGGCAGCAGGTCGCACTCCTGCGTGCCAAACATGATCCGCCTCGAGATCGCACTTGAGCTGGACTACGTCATTGCCGACCCGGGCTGTGATTTCATCTTCAACATCCACGCGGCCAGCACGCCCCGCCAGTTGGTGGTGGCGGAATCGCTGACGCTGAGCCAGCCCTTGCTGGCCCGCGTCGAGACGGAGCCGGTCACCCGCAACCGCTACCTGCGCCTGCAGGCCCAGGCCGGGCCGCTGAAGGTGGCCTACCGTGCCACCGTCGACCTGATGCATCACTTCGCCCCGCCGGGCGAAGTGGGCGAGGTGCCCGTCGCCCGGCTGCCCGCCGAGGTGCTGGGCTATATCTACCCGAGCCGCTACTGCCAGTCCGACCGTCTGCACCGCATGGCCATGCGCGAGTTCGGCCAGCGCTGGCAGGGCTACGGCCGGGTGCAGGCCATCCGCGACTGGGTGCTGGAGCGCACGACCTTCACGTCCAACACCTCGGACTCCAACACCTCCGCCATCGACACGCTGCTCGATCAGGTGGGCGTGTGCCGCGACTTCGCGCACCTGATGATCGCGCTTTGCCGCGCCATCAACATCCCGGCGCGCTTCGCCACCGGCATCGACTATGGCGCCGACCCCGCGCTCGGGCCGACCGACTTCCACGCCTATGTGGAGGCCTATGTCGGCGACCGCTGGTACATCTTCGACCCTTCGGGCACCGCGATCCCGATGGGCTTCGTGCGCTTTGGCACCGGGCGCGACGCCGCCGACGTCGCCTTCGCCACCATCTTCGGCACGGTCAACTCCAGCGCCCCGGTCATCGCCATCCAGGCCGTGGCCGGTGCCGACGGCCACCTGCAGGTGCCTTACCACTGCACCGAGGCCATCTCGACGGACGGGTAGCGCGGCCGTGACGATTCGCTCGGTTCTCGCCCGGCATCCCATCCTGGTTCCCTTGGCCTGCGCCGCGGCGTTGACCGTGGTGCTGGTGGGCGAGAGTTCCTACTGGCAGTCCGAAGGCGTTCTGGCCGAACTCAGCGCCCTGCGCGCCGGGACCGCCAGGCTGGAGGAACTGCGCGCCGCGCCCACTGAACAGCAGGCCGACATCCACCGCACGCTGCTGCTCAACCGCCTGGGCGTGGCGCTGCTGAGCGTGGCCAGCCTGACGGCGCTGTACCTGTATCTGCGCCGGGGGCTCGCGCTGGAGGAGCAGCGCGAACGCGAGAAGCAGGAGCGCCAGCGCCTGGTGCAGATCGAGCGCGAGCGGCTGGAGGTCGAGGTGGCGCGCCGCACCGAGCAGCTCGTCAAGCTGGCGCATCACATCGAAACGGCGCGCGAGCAGGAGCGGGCCCGGCTGGCACGCGACCTGCACGACGAGATGGGCTCGCTGCTCACGTCCGCCAAGCTCGATGCCGCGCGCATCAGGACCCGCGTCGCGACCCTCGCGCCGGAGGCCCTGGAGCCGCTGACGCAGCTGATCGCGAAGCTCAACAGCGGCATCGCGCTGAAGCAGGACATCATCGAGAACCTGCGCCCTTCCACCCTCGACACGCTGGGCCTGGCCGTCACGCTGGACATCCTGGCCGGCGATTTCGCGAAGCGCTCCGGCGTCCAGGTTCAGTGCGCACTGGCACCCGTGCGGCTCGCCGAGGCCGCCGAACTCGTCGTCTACCGCGTAGTCCAGGAAGCCATCACCAACGTCAGCAAATACGCGCGCGCTCGCCAGCTGTGGCTGAACCTGGGCATCATTCAGGGCCAGGCCGAACTGACGGTGCGGGACGACGGCATCGGCTTCGATACCAACGCAGCGACGAACTCAAGCTACGGCCTGCTGGGCATGCGATTCAGGGTCGAAGCCGAGCACGGCAGCTTGTCGGTGACCTCGGCGCCGAACCAGGGCACGCTGATCCGGGTCAGGCTGCCGGCATCAACCGAGGCCCCCATTCCCGCCGAATACGTCATTGCCGCCGCCGCGTCTGCGCCGGGTCATCCTCGAAGCCAGGCGAACGGTGCAGACCACGACTTTCCGGTGTCACGCCAAGGTTGAAATCCCGTCCGCCGGGTCGGGCCCGATTCAGACGCTGATGGCGGACCGCCACGATCTTTATACGTTCTTTACACCGCCTACGGGAAACTGGCTCCATCCCATCCAGTTTCCCGTTCATGAGCCTTCAGACCCAACGCAGCGGCCTGGCCGCACTGACGCTCGGTGCGATCGGCGTCGTCTATGGCGACATCGGCACCAGCCCCCTTTACACGCTCAAGGAAATCTTCCTTCCGGCTACCGGCGTCACGCTGGACACCCACAACCTGGTGGGCGCGGTCTCGGTGATCGTCTGGGCGCTGATGTTCGTCGTCACGCTCAAGTACGTGATCCTGATCCTGCGCGCCGACAACCGCGGTGAAGGCGGCGCACTCGCGCTGACGGCCCTGGCCGCCCATGCCGTGCAGCAGCGGCCCAGGCTGCGCGGCGCACTGCTGTTGCTGGGCTTGTTCGGGGCGACCCTGTTCTATGGCGACAGCGTCATCACGCCCGCGATCTCGGTGATGGGCGCCATCGAAGGCCTGGAGGTGGTGACGCCGACCTTGAAGCCCTATGTGCTGCCGATCTCGGTGGCCATCCTGGTGGGGCTGTTTCTGGTGCAACGCCATGGCACCGCAGCGGTGGGCAAGGTGTTCGGGCCGGTGATCGTGCTGTGGTTCGCCGTGCTCGGCGCCATCGGTGTCGTGCACATCGCCCAGCATCCCCAGATCCTGGCGGCACTCAATCCGCTGCAAGCCTGGGCCTTCCTCAGCGAGCGGGGATGGCATCTGTTCGCTGCCGTCGGCGCCATCGTGCTGGCACTGACCGGCGCCGAGGCGCTCTATGCCGACATGGGCCATTTCGGCGTGAAGCCGATCCGCCTTGCCTGGACGGGGCTGGTGTTTCCCGCGCTGGCGCTCAACTACCTGGGCCAGGGCGCGCTACTGATCGGAGACGCCACCGCCATCGAGAACCCGTTCTTCCGCCTTTTTCCCAGCGCCTTGGTGTTGCCCATGGTCGGCCTCGCTGCGCTGGCCGCCGTGATCGCCTCGCAGGCCGTGATTTCCGGGGCCTACTCCATGACCAAGCAAGCCATCCTGCTCGGCTTCCTGCCGCGCCTCACGCTGCGCCACACATCCGCCAGCGAGTCGGGCCAGATCTACGTGCCGGCCGTCAACTGGGCACTGCTGGCCGGCGTCATCGGTGCGGTGCTGATGTTCGGCAGCTCATCGGCGCTGGCGGGGGCCTACGGCATCGCGGTGACGCTGACGATGCTGATCACGACCGTACTGACCTTCTTCGTCATTCGCGACGGCTGGAAGCTCCCCGCGCCGCTGGCGATCGGCGCCACGGTGTTCTTCCTGGCCGTGGACATGCTGCTGGTGACCGGTTGCGCCATCAAGTTCTTCGACGGCGGGTGGTTTCCGCTGGCGCTGGGCCTGATGTTGTTCGTGTTGATGAGCACCTGGGCGCGCGGGCGCAAGCTGCTGATGGAGGGCCTGCGCAGCGATGGCATCGAACTCCAGCCCTTCATCGAGAGCCTGGCACTGGGCGAGGCCCATCGTGCACAGCGCACGGCGGTCTATGCCGTCGCCGACCCGACCCTCGTGCCGCAGGCCCTGTTGCACAACCTCAAGCACAACCAGGTCCTGCACGAGACGAACGTCATCCTGAACGTCATGTTCCACGACCGTCCGATGGTCGATGCCGCCAACCGCCTCGAATTGACGTCGCTGGCGCCCGGCTTCTGGCGCGTGCTTGTCCACTACGGGTTCATGGAGGAGCCCGACGTTCCCCTGGCACTGGCGCTGTGCGAGGCCAAGGGGCTGCGCATCGAGCCCTTCGAGACCAGCTACTTCCTCAGCCGCGAAACGGTGGTGCCGACTCCCGGTGGCGGCATGGCGAACTGGCGTGAGCGCCTGTTTGCAGCATTGAGCCGCAACTCCAGCGGGGTCGCACGGTTCTTCCGGTTGCCCGACAACGCGGTCGTCGAACTGGGCACACGCGTGCAGATATAGCCAACGATCCTGTGGTCATCTTCTCGAACCCACCGCACCCGACGGGCGCACGTCGGCCTTGAGGACGCGCGCCATCTGCTCCAGCGCCTTGTCTCGTGCGTCGACTGATTCGGCAGCAACGCAGTCGGCGGGCACCCACAGCGAGTAGCCGCGCAGGTAGGCGTCCATCGCGCTGAAAAGCACACAGCTGTCGGCCGCGATGCCGGTCACGATCAGCCGCTTGCAGCGCAGCTGCTCCAGCAGGATGTCCAGCGGCGTCGCATAGAAGGCGGAATGCCGCGGCTTCAACAGCGTGAAGTCTCGGGCCGTCGGTGCCACCGCCTTGGCCACCTTGCCAGCCACGCCGGACAGCGCCACGCAGCTCTTCCAGAGTGCCTTGAAGTCCGACGTCCAGTTGCCGTAGTTGTCGTTGGCGTAGACGGCGCGGATGCCCTCCTTGGCCAGTGCGCGTCGCAGCTTGGCCGTC
The DNA here is from genome assembly GCF_001425705.1 of Pelomonas sp. Root1217. Classification (GTDB taxonomy): domain Bacteria; phylum Pseudomonadota; class Gammaproteobacteria; order Burkholderiales; family Burkholderiaceae_C; genus Pelomonas. The sequence goes on from NZ_LMDC01000023.1 coordinate 244,002, forward strand.
TGCCTGGCAGCGTCCATGGCGGAGGGTGCAAGCTCCGCAGCGCCATCGAACTTCATCGGGTTGATGAAATCAACGAGCAGCAGGACCGTCCTGCTCGGCTCCAGCGCTTCCGTTCTGATCTTGCTCATGGCGCTTCATTCAGAGCAGGTCGGGTGCCTGAGGCACCCGTTCCTGCTGCAGGATTTTCAGCAGGTCCGACATGCCAACGACAGCACGTCCGACACGCTCGCGCTAGGACCCCGGCGCTCCCTTGTCGAACGCCGGTATACCCTCGATGGCGTGGTGGGCAGCCTCGGTGGCGTACGTCAGCGCTTCCTGCGCCGTCGCCCACAGGTTGTCGGTTGTCGGGCGGTAGCTGTCGTCCCTGCCAACCCGGTCAGCGACGGCGGCGTCAAGGATCGCGAAACGCCCTTCGAAGCCGCCGCTGCGAGGCACCGCCTCCACCGTGAACCGCACACCCAGGTGGACATCGGCGATGGCCTCACTCATGGCTTCTCCTTGGATTGAACGAGGCCGTCAATGTGGCTCAGCGTCCTGCCCCATCAACTCTGCCTTGCGCTCGGCGATGGCTTCGCCCAAGGTATCCAGGTCGAGGTCGGACTTGCGGATCTTGGGGAACATCTCGCCTTCCTCTTCCTTGACGTGATGGTCGATGTATTCGCCAAGCACCTTCACCTTGGCGTCGTAGTGGTCGTCGTCGGGCGAGCCGGCTTCAATCTGCGCGATGAGTTCCTTGGCGCTGGCGTGCTCGATGTCGGCCTCATCGACGAGGTCGGCGTCGTCACCCAGCACATCCCGCGCGGCCGGATAGAAGAGCTCTTCCTCGGCGGTGGCGTGCGCGGTCAGCATGACGCAGATCTGCAGCGCAATGGCTTGTTTTTCGCCGGCATCGCCGTCGGCCTTGACGAGCTTGTCATAGGCCCGGAAGAGGGATTTCACTTCCCGGTGATCGGTCGTGAGCAGATCGATCGCATCGGGCGTCGAATCGCGTCTGGCCGAGCTGGCGGATTTCCTGGCCGTGCTCTTGGTGGATTTGGCTGAGGTCTTCGTTGCGCTGGTGGGCATGGGAGTTCCTGCTGGCTATGGGTTTGGAAAGGGTTGGGAAAGGGTTGGGAAAGGCTCCGGCGGGCACCGGAGCCGGTGGATTCAGAGCTTGTCTTCGGCAAGGGCGGTACGAACCACCCGGCCGCGATCAAACCCAGGTTTCGCCGTAGTAGTCGTAGACCTTGCGACCGTAGTCGCGGGTGTACGCCGGCTCACTGTCGCGGGCATAGCGCGGCGCGTCTTCCAGTTGCGACTTGTCCAGGTTCACGACATAGCCGTCCTTGGCGGTGTCGTACTTCAGCTTGGACCAGGGCATGGGGTAGAGATCGGTGCCCATGCCCAGGAAGCCGCCGAACTCCAGGGCGGCGTAGCGCACCTGCCCGGAGACCTTGTCGATGACCAGGTCGTCGATGGAGCCGAGCTTGTCGCCCTGCAGGTTGTAGACCTCGGTGCCTTCAACCTTCGAGGCAGCGATGGTGGGGCCGGTGGTGTTGTCAGTGTCCATGGTGGTCTCCGAAGGTGTAGCGGTCGATGGGACCGCCCTGATTCGACGGCAAGCCGCGTACCCGCGCGGATGCCTACCTGCGAAGACCTTGCAGTTGGCTCGCCATGCGGCATTCCGTCCTACACATGCGGTCTCTGGCCTGGCGCATGCTGCAATGCAGCAGCCGAAGTTCAGCCATGTCGAAATGCATCATGCTGATTCGCCACGCCGAGAAGCCACAAGGCGAGGACGGCGGCGTGGATGAATCCGGTCGCGACGATCCCGACTCGCTCAGCGTTCAAGGTTGGCGCCGCGCTGGTGCGCTGGTTCCCTACTTCTCGGCACTGGCCGAGCGCCTGCATCCGCAGGCGCTGGAGCGCCCGCAGCATGTCATCGCCGCGCGGCCAACCGCGAGGCATCCGTCGACCCGCCCGTATGACACCGTGGAAGGCCTGGCCGACCGCCTCGGGATCGCCGTCGACGAACGCTGGTCGGATCAAGATCCGCTGGACAAGCTCGCGTGGCACCTGCGATCGCTGGACGCACCGGTGCTGGTTTGCTGGCGGCATGACGACCTGCCGAGCCTAGCCAAGGCGATCGCCGCAGTCGATGAGGTGCCGCAGCACTGGCCGCCCGAGCGATTCGACCTGACGTGGTCGTTCCGCTGCCAGGCGGATCGTTGGCTGTTCCAGCAAGTGCCACAGCTGCTGCTGGCGGGCGATCGGCTCACCCCCATCGACGGCCCGCGCAACAAAACGAGAGCACGGCAAACGGCTTGAGCAGCCTTGGCCGTATGACGCCTAGCCGTCGCGAGCGACAAGGCCGTCCCAGGCTTCCCGCATGGTCGCCATGACGACCTGCCTTGCATCAGGGTCGCCCAGCAGCAGTGCCTTGGCGTAGTGGCTTGCCTGCTTCAGGCTCAAGTGAGGCGGCAAGGGCGGCACATTGGGGTCGGTCATGAACTCCAGCAGCACCGGCCGGTCGGCGGTGAGCGCCTGCGCCCAGGCGCCGGCGATGTCCTCGGGCCGGTCCACGCGCAGGCCCTGCAGGCCGAGCAGGCGCGCGAAATCGGCGAAGGGGAAGGCCGGTAGGTCCTGCGAGGCGCTGAACTTGGGGTCGCCCTCGGAGACCCGCTGTTCCCAGCTGACCATGTTCAGGTCGCCGTTGTGAAGCACCATCACCACCAGCCGCGGATCGCGCCACTCCTGCCAGTGGTGGGCGATGGTGACCAGGCCGTTGATGCCCAGCATCTGCATCGCGCCGTCGCCCACCAGTGCGACGACCGGCCGGTCCGGGTGGCACATCTTGGCCGCCAGCGCATAGGGCACGGCATTGCCCATGGTGGCGAGACCGCCCGACAGCGACCCCGCCATGCCGCGCCTGGCCTTGATGTCTCGCGCATACCAGGCCGCGCTGGTGCCCGAGTCGACGGTCAGGATGGCGTTGTCCAGCAGCTTTGGCGACAGCTCCCAGAACACCCGCTGCGGGTTGATCGGCGTGGCCTCGTTCATCGCGCGCTTTTCCAGCACCTGCCACCAGCGCCGCACGTCGGCCTCGATCTTGTCGCGCCAGCGGCGGTCGTCCTTGCGCTTGAGCAGAGGCAGCAGGGCCTGCAGCGTGCGCCGGCTGTCGCCCACCAGGTTGAGCTCCATCGGATAGCGGATGGACAGCTTTCGGCCGTCCAGGTCGATCTGCACGCCGCGCGCCTGGCCCTCCTTGGGCAGGAACTCCGAGTAGGGGAAGCTGGAGCCCACCATCAGCAGCGTGTCGCAGCCGTTCATCAACTCCCAGCTCGGCACCGTGCCGAGCAGACCGATGGCGCCGGTCACGAAGGGCAGGTCGTCGGGCACCGCGAACTTGCCCAGCAGCGCCTTGGCGACGCCGGCACCGAGCACGTCGGCCGTGGCGATCAGCTCGTCGGTGGCGTGCAGCGCACCGGCGCCGGCCAGGATGGCGACCTTCTCGCCGGCATTGAGCACATCCGCCGCAGCCTGCAGGCTTTGCGCATCGGGCAGCAGCGGCTGCCACGTCATGCCGATGCCGGAATGCACTGTGCCGTGCTCCCGCGGCGGCTGCTCCACGGCGTCCATCTGCTGCAGATCGTTGGGGAGGATGAGGCAGGTGACGCAGCGCTGGTCGCGCGCGATGCGCATGGCGCGGTCCACCAGGTGGCGCAGCTGTGCCGGCACCGTCGCCATGTGCACATACTCGTGGGCCACGTCCTTGAACAGGCTCAGGAGGTCGACCTCCTGCTGGTAGTCACCGCCCAGCGCCGCGCGCGCCTGCTGGCCGACGATGGCCAGCACCGGCTGATGGTCGGCCTTGGCGTCGTACAGGCCGTTGAGCAGATGGATGGCGCCGGGGCCGGAGGTGGCCATGCACACGCCGACCTCGCCGCTGAATTTGGCATGCGCCGTGGCCATGAAGGCCGCCAGCTCCTCATGGCGCGCCTGCACGAAGCGCATCCGCTCGCCGATGCGGTTGAAGGCGCCCATCAGGCCGTTGATGCCGTCGCCCGGATAGCCGTAGACCCGGCGCACGCCCCACTCGTGCAGCCGCTCCAGCAACTGGTCGCTCACCGTCTTGCTCATGCCCGCTCCTTGCGCTGTTCGGCCCGATCGGTGGGCAAGGCGTATGCCCCGGCCAGCCGCTGCATGAGCCGGCCCACGCGCGACACGCCGTCGCCGAGGTCGAAACGTTCGATCGCCCGCCGCCGGCCGTTGCTGCCCATGCGCTGACGCAGTGCCGGGTCCGCCGCCAGCACGGCGCAGCGGCCGGCGATGTCGTTGAAGTCGCCCGGCGCCACCAGCCAGCCGGTTTCGCCGTGCTCGACCAGCTCCGGCACGCCGCCGACCCGCGTGGCGACGATGGGCAGCCCGCTGGCCATCGCTTCCATCAAGGCCAGCGGCATGGCTTCGGAATGGGAGCTGGAGACGACGACGTCCAGCTCGTTGTAGAGCGCCGCCATGTCTTCGCGCAGACCGAGGAAATGCAGCCGCTGCGCCAAGCCGAGCTGCTCGCTCAGGCGCTGCATCTCGGCCCGCATCGGCCCGTCGCCGGCCACGACGGCGTGCGCCTGCGCGTGGCGCTGCTGCAGTAGCAGGCAGGCGCGCACGAACACCTCCGGCCCCTTCTCCGGCGACAAGCGACCGACGAAGCCGATCAGCGGCGTCTGCGGCGCCAGGCCCAGCGCCGCACGCAGCGCGCTGGACGCCGGCCGCTGCGGGCGGAACAGCGCCGTGTCCACGCCATTGGTGTCGCAGCTCAGCCGCTCGGGACTGACGCCCAGACCGAGCGCACTGAAGTAGCTCGGCTGGCAGACCACGCTGAGGTGGCTGCCCAGCGTGCGATAGACCTCCAGGTCCAGCATCTGCAGCTGCCGGCCGTGTACGGTGGCCAGCACCGGCCGGCCGGTCAGGCGCCCGGCGATGCCGGCCAGCACATGGGCGCGCGGCAGGTGGGCGTGCAGCAGGTCGATGCCATGGGCATTGACCAGCGCGACGGTCGTCTGGATGCTGGTCCAGGACGGATCGTCGGCCATGGGCACGATGAAGACCGCGACGCCCCGCGCCCGCAGCTGCTCGGCAAACGGCCCCTCGGCGGGGCACAGCGCCGTGAACCTGAACTGTGCCCGCGGCATGCGCTCGATGAAGCGCTCCACCCAGGTTTCCATGCCGCCAACGATTGCATTGCCGATCACCTCAAGCACGTGCAGCGGCGCCGCGCCGGCCGGGTCGCTGGAAACCTCACCCATCAGGCCGGGGCCGTGATCAGCCTTTGCCATAGCCCCTCGCGGGCGTTCTCCACCGCGTCATCGGTTTGCTGTTTCAGTTTCCTGGCGCTGTCGGCGATGTTGCCCTGCTGGCCCTTGGCCGGCGCAGTACCGCTGCGTTCGGCCTGCTTGTCAGAGCCCCGGCCGGGGCGGTCCGGTTGAAGCGGCTCGGTACGGGGTGGCGAGCGATGCCTTGGATCGTCGTGTTTCATCGGGGCTGCCTCATGGGTGGCGTGTCATGGAGGCCACGCCGCAGCAAACGGCGCACCTGACCGGAGGCGGTGTTGCGGCCGGTGCCATTGCGGCAACTTCTACCGGCGCCGGGCCAGCGAGCAATCGGTGTGCCGTCCCACGATCAGCGCCGGGTTTTCCGCCCCCCAGACACCGCACTAGGAAGGCGGTGGCGGGCACGATAATGTCGGGCTCCCACCCGTCCTGCCGCGCCATGCCCCGGCGCAGAAAGCCACCCCTCGGCATGGAGCACGATCCCACCCAGCCCGACCATGCCGAAGAGGACCTCGCCGATGACATCGACAACGTGGTCCCGACGCGGGGCTACCAGATGCTGCCGGTGGTGGGCTTGGGCGGGTCGGCCGGCGGTATCGGTGCGCTGAGCGAGTTCTTCCGCCTCATGCCGCCCGACTCCGGCATGGCCTTCGTCGTCGTGCTGCACCTGTCACCCGACCACGACAGCACGTTGGCGGCGCTGCTGCAGCGCGATACCGCCATGCCGGTGATCCAGGTGAACGAGCCGGCGACGCTGGAGGCCAACCACGTCTATGTGATCCCGCCGCGCAAGGGGCTCAAGACGATGGATGGACACCTGCGGCTGTTCGAGCTACCGAGCGACCGCACCCGCCACGTCGCGGTGGACCTTTTCTTTCGCACGCTGGCCGATACGCACGGCCCGCACGCATCGGCGGTGGTGCTGTCGGGCAACGATGGCGACGGTGCCATCGGCATCAAGCGCATCAAGGAGCGCGGCGGCCTGACCATCGCGCAGGCCCCCGACGAGGCCGAGTTCGACGGCATGCCGCGCACGGCGATCGCCACCGGCATGGTCGACTGGGTGCTGCCCGTCGACCAGCTGCCCGAGCGGCTGATCGAGTACCACCGCCTGGAGCGCCGCTTGCGGCTGCCGCCCGAGGAAGGGCCGAAGGTGCACCCGGCGCAAAACGCCAGCGACGAGAGCCTGCTGCGCGATGTGCTCAACTTCCTGCGCACCCGCACCGGCCGCGACTTTGGCTACTACAAGCGCGCCACCATCCTGCGCCGCATCGGCCGGCGCATGCAGGTCAACGGCATCGACGACCTGGCCGCCTACCTGACCTGCCTGCGCACCCGCCCGGGCGAGGCCGGCGCACTGCTGCAGGACTTGCTCATCAGCGTCACCAACTTCTTCCGCGACGGCGACTGCTTCGCCGCGCTGGAGGCGCGCATTCCGGAGCTGTTCCACGGCAAGGGGCCGAGCGACGTCGTGCGGGTCTGGGTGGTGGCCTGCGCAACCGGCGAGGAGGCCTACACGGTGGCGATGCTGCTCAACGAGCATGCGCGCTCCCTGGAGTCGCCACCCGTCGTGCAGGTGTTCGCCACCGACCTGGACGAGGACGCCATCAAGGCCGCCCGGGAGGGCATCTACCCGCTGGCCATCGAGGCCGACGTGTCGGAAGACCGCCTGCGCCGCTATTTCGTCAAGGAGCACCGCGGCTACCGCGTGCGCCGCGAAGTGCGCGAGATGGTGCTGTTCGCGTTGCACGACGTGCTCAAGGATTCGCCGTTTTCCCGGCTGGACCTGGTCACCTGCCGCAACCTGCTGATCTACCTGAACCGCGAGGCCCAGAGCCGCGCGCTGGACATCTTCCATTTCGCGCTGCGCCCGGGCGGCACGCTGTTCCTCGGCTCATCTGAATCGGTGGATGACTTCAGCACGCTGTTCAGCGTGCTGGACAAGAAGAACCGCGTGTTCCGCCAGCGCCCCACGCCGCGCAACGGGCTGCCGGTGCCGTCCGGGCCAGGCACCCTCGCCCTGGCGCTGGAAACGCAGCAGTCGCAGCCGGACGGGTCCCATGTGGCTGGGCGAGGCTTCGAGCAGGCTCCGTCGGGCCCGCGCATCGTCGACCGAGCCTCCGGCACGCGCACCGTGCCCTGGGGCGAGGTGCACCTGCGCCTGCTGGACCGGCTCGCGCCGCCCTCGGTGCTGGTGGACGCGGAATACGACATGCTGCATCTGTCGCCCGGCGCCGGGCGCTTCATGCAGTTCAGCGGTGGGGAGCCGAGCAACAACTTGCTGCGCGCGGTCCATCCGGCGCTGCGCATCGAATTGCGCGCGGTGCTCTACCAGGTCCGGCAGTCGGGCGAGGCCGCGGCGATGCCGGGCATCCTGGTGCCGCTGCATGACGACAACGTGACCGTGACGGTGCACGCCTACCCGGCGCGCGAGGTCTCGCCGGACTTGACGCTGGTCACCTTCGAGATCGGCACCAACGAGCCGTCGAGTGCCGACGTCGCCTCTGAGCCGCGCCCGCCCGAGCCGCTGGCCCGCCAGCTCGAAGGCGAGATCGAGCGGCTGAAGTCGCACCTGCGCGACACGGTCGAGCAGTACGAGGCCTCCACCGAGGAGCTCAAGGCCAGCAACGAAGAGCTGCAGGCGATGAACGAGGAGCTGCGCTCGGCCACCGAGGAGCTGGAGACCAGCCGCGAGGAGCTGCAGTCCATCAACGAGGAGCTGACGACCGTCAACCACGAGCTCAAGAGCAAGGTCGATGCGCTGGGCCAGGCCAACAGCGACATGCACAACCTGATGGACGCGACCGCCATCGCCACCGTCTTCCTGGACCGGCAGCTGCGTATCACCCGCTTCACACCGTCGGCAGTGGGCCTGTTCAACCTCATCGCCAGCGATGTCGGCCGCCCGCTGACAGACCTGAAGAGCCAGCTGCGCTATCCGGCATTGACGCAGGACGCACAGAAGGTACTGGAGACGCTGGTGCCGATCGAGCGCGAGGTCGGCGAGGCGGACGGGCACTGGTATCTGGCCCGGCTGCGGCCCTACCGCACCATCGAGGACCGCATCGCCGGCGTGGTGCTGACCTTCATCGACATCACCGAACGCAAGAGCGCCCAGGAAGCGCTGCGCAACGCCGACGCGCGCTTCCGTGCCATCGTCGACCAGGCCACCGTCGGCGTGCTGCAGATGGACCTGGAGGGCCGCATCCAGCTGGTCAACGGCCGCATGTGCCGGCTGCTGGACTATGCCGAGCCCGAGCTCCTTGGCATGGACCTGGAACAGCTGGTGCAACCGGACGACCTGGGCACCCATCGGCAGCGCCTGCAAGGGCTGCTGGAACGCAACGAGTCCTATGACATCGAAAAGCGCCTGCTGCGCCGCGACGGCAGCACGGTGTGGGTGCACAACAGCGTGACGTCTCTGCCGGCTGAAAACGGCATCGAAGGCGGCGTCATCGCCGTGTGCGTGGACATCACCGAGCGCAAGGCCGCCGAAGCGGCGCTGCGCAACAGCGAGGAACACCTGCGCATGGTGCTGGAGAACGCGCGGGAGTACGCCATCTTCACCACCGACACCGAGCGCCGCATCACCACCTGGAACCCCGGTGCCGAGCGCACGCTGGGCTTTGGCGAACGGGATGCGCTGGGCCGCTCGGCCGACATGATCTTCACGGAGGAAGACCGGGCGGCCGGCGTGCCGCAGCTCGAAGCGGCCCAGGCCCTCAGCGAGGGCCGCGCCGGCGATGACCGCTTCCACCAGCGCAAGGACGGCAGCCTGTTCTGGGCCAGCGGCGCGTTGATGACCATGCAGGACTCCGATGGCCGCAACGTGGGCTTCGTGAAGATCCTGCGTGACCAAAGCGACGCCCGGCGCTCGCAGCAGGCGCTGGAACAGGCCTTGCGCGACATGGAAGCCGCGCGAGCGGCACTGGAAGCGGCCAACGCGGCCAAGGACCAGTTCCTTGCCGTGCTGTCGCATGAACTGCGCACGCCGTTGACGCCGGCGGTGATCGCGCTGCAGCTGCTGTCGCGGCGCAATGACATGCCGGAAGAAGCCCATGAGGCGCTGCAGCTGATCCAGCGCAACATCCGCGTCGAGTCGCACCTGATCGATGACCTGCTCGACCTGACGCGCATCTCGCGCGGCACGCTGGCCCTGGCCAAGGCGCCGGTCGACCTGCACGAGACCATCCGCAGCGCCTGCGAGATCTGCGAGGCTGACGTGAGCGCCAAGGCGCAGCAGCTGACGGTCGAGTTGCAGGCCAGCCGGCACCGGCTCGTGGGTGACGGCCCCCGCCTCCAGCAGGTTGTCTGGAACCTGTTGAAGAACGCCTCGAAGTTCACGCAGGCGCGCGGCCGCATCCGCATCGAGACGCGCACCGAAGATGGGCGCTTCGTCATGTCGGTCACCGATAACGGCGTGGGCATCGACGCGGAGATGTTGCCGAGCATCTTCGATGCCTTCGTGCAGGGTGGCTCCTGGGTGGCGAAGGAGTTTGGCGGCCTGGGGCTGGGGCTGTCGATCTCCAAGGCCACTGTCGAGGCCCATGGCGGCCGCCTGCGGGTAGCCAGCCCGGGGCGGGGCCAGGGCGCCACCTTCACGCTTGAACTGCCGCTGGCAGAACAATGAGCCCCGCCATGGTCACGAACGCCCCTTCGCATCCGAGCCGCCTGCGTGTGTTCATCGTCGAGAACCACGACGACACCCGCAACACGTTGAGCATGTTGATGGTCGCCATGGGGCACGAGGTCCGCAGCGTCAGCTGCATGCGGGAGGCGCTGGACCAGTTGCCGGCGGCTGATGCCGACGTGCTGGTGTCTGACATCGGCCTGCCCGACGGCGACGGCTGGGAGCTGATGCAGCGCCTGCGCCTGGAGCACCCGCTCTATGCCATCGCCATGAGCGGCTACGGCATGGCCGAAGACCGCGAGCGCAGCCTCGCCGCCGGCTTTCGCTACCACCTGGTCAAGCCCATGGACATCGAGAAGCTCGAGGCGCTGCTCGCCGAGGCGGCGCGGGAGCGCTCGGCGCACTGACGCCCGGCGCGAACAGCGCGATCAGCGCGATCAGCGCGGTCAGCGCGGTCAGCGCGGCAAGAGCCGCCGCAGATCGTCCAGCCAGGCGGCCCAGGCCTCGGTGCGGTCCTCGTCGTGCAGGCGCAGCAGGGCCGAAGGGTGCAGCGTGATCAGCACGGGAATGCCATCCTCGCGCGTCACCCAGCCACCCCGCTCGCGGGTGACGGCCACCGGCCGGCCGAGCAGCGCCCGGGCCGCCGTGGCGCCCAGGGCGGCAACGGCGCGCGGCCGAACGGCCTCGATCTCGCTTTCCAGCCAGTGGCTGCAGGCTTCGATCTCCTGCTGGGCCGGCGTCTTGTGCATGCGCCGCTTGCCGCGCTGCTCGTACTTGAAATGCTTGACCGCGTTGGTGACGTAGATCGCCTGGCGGTCCAGGCCCAGCTCCTGCAACGCGGTATCCAGCAGCCGGCCGGCGGGGCCGACGAAGGGGTGGCCGGACAGGTCTTCCTTGTCACCGGGCTGCTCGCCCACCAGCATCAGCGGCGCTTTGGGCGGCCCTTCGCCCCAGACGGTCTGCGTGGCCCGCTCGCCGAGCGGGCATTTGCGGCAATCGGCAGCATCCAGGCGCAGCTGTTGAAGCTTGGGCCGGCCCGGCGCGGCGGTCATGCCCTGGCGTCCTCATCGGCCCAGCCCTGCGCGCCAACCAACGGCACGAACGCGACGTCGGCGAGCGCTTGCTGGTCGAAGCCGCCGTTCGCCAGGCGCCTCACCTTGACGAGGATCTGGCCTGGCGCGATGGGCATGGCTGCGTCTTGATAGGCGAAGTCCTCGAAGCCCGCCTCGACGAAAGCCTCGCGCGGCACGGTGCGCATCGCCTGCAACACCGCCTCGGCGTGGATGCCGCGGGCGGCCAGCTGGGTGGCCACCATGTGCTCGCGCCGCTCGGCGTAATCCGCCTTCATGGCGTTCAGGCCGCCGCCATCTCTCGGCAGGCGCTGGCGCAGGCCCGGCAGGCGGCAGCGCAGTCCTGGCAATGCGCATGCGCATGCTTGCCGCATTCCTCGGCGCAGCTCTCGCACAGCGCCGCGCAAAGCTGGCAGACGCGCGCCGCAAACTCGCTACCGCGTGCCATGAAGCCCGCGGCGGCCCGGCACATCGCGGCGCAGTCCATGTCCAGCGCGATGCACCGCGCCATCATCTTCACGTCCGCTTCCTTCAAGCAGGCGGCGGCGCAGCGATCACAGGCATCCGCGCAGGTTTCGCAGGCCTGCAGGCAGTCATCCACGGTCGAAGGCATGGCGCTCTCCGGTCAGTTGGCAGGCCTCACCGACGGCATACGGCATTCCCAGTCGCGAGTCAGTTCACGCATCGGCAGGGCTCAGCGTCGACCTCCCTGATGAGCCGTCGAAGGGGGTCTGCACGCCGCCGCCGGCGGCGCTTGGACATGGCCTCGTCGGTCAGGCCCTGCCGCGCGCGACGCGCGAACTGCCAGGTGCGCCTGGATGGCGCGATAGACTTCCTGCAGGTCCACGGGTTTGGCCAGGTGCCCATCGAAACCTGCCTGCGCCGTCGCTTCCCTGTCGGCGGCCTGGGCATAGCCGCTCGTGGCAATCAGGACCGTCTCCTGGTTTACGACGTCGGCGCGCAACCGGCGCGCGACTTCCAGACCATCGATCTTGGGCAGCCCCAGGTCGAGCAACACCACGTCGGGCCGCATGCGCGCGGCAGCGGCCAAGGCCTGCTCGCCATCGTGCGCCAGTTCCACCTGGTGTCCATCCAGCCGCAGCAGCGATGCCAGGGTCACCGCCGCGTCGATGTTGTCGTCGACCACCAGCACCGTCAGCGCCGGAAGTCCCGGCATACCGGTCGCTTCGGCAGAGTCGCCCCGTTCATCGGGGCGCCGATGGCGGGGCAGGCACACGACGAAGCGCGAGCCGATGCCTGACTTCGGTGCCTCGTGGTGGACGCGCCCGCCATGCAGCTCCGTCAGCCGCTTGACCAGGGCCAGGCCGATGCCCAGGCCGCCCTGGGAGCGATCCAGGGTGCGGCGGTCCTGCGTGAACAGGTCGAACAGGTGGGGTGCCAGCCCCGGCGATATCCCCGGGCCGTCGTCCTGGACGGCGATGGTCACGTTGTCGTCCTGCTCCAGCTTCACCATCACGACCACCCGCCCTCCTTGCTGGCCGTACTTGACGGCGTTGGTGACCAGGTTCGAGACGATCTGCGTGAGCCGTGCGGGGTCGGCCACGAGATCGAGCTCATGGGGCACTTTCACGGTGATCGACTGATGGCGCTCAAGCGCCATCGGCCAGGCCGCCTCGACCGCCTGGAAGACCGAGGTGGCGACGAGAACGTTCTCCATGCGAAGCTCGATGCGGCCCTGGACGATGCGACTGCCCTCCAGCAGGTCGTCCACCAGGCGCGTCATGTGGGCGACCTGGCGTTGCAGGATCTGCAGGGCCGCGTCGCGCTTCTCGGGGGTGTCACCCATCCGCTCCAGGATGCGCACCGCGTTGGTGATGGGTGCCAGCGGGTTGCGCAGTTCGTGCGCCAGCATCGCCAGGAACTCGGTGCGGCGCGCGTCGGCCTCCTGCAACGCATGCTCGATGTGCTTGCGCTCGGTGATGTCGAAGTTGACGCCCACCATGCGCGATCGATCGCCTTGCGCGCCATGCAGCACCCGGCCGCGGCTGAGGAGCCAGCGCACGTCTCCGTCTGGGCGCCGCACACGGAACTCGGCCTCGTAGTCGCCGCCGCTGGCCAACACCCGGGCGATCTTGGCGTCCAGGCCCGGCCGGTCTTCAGGGTGGACCATGTCCATGAGCCGGGACGTGTCGGGGGCCTCATCACCCGGAATGCCCAGAAGGCTGTAGATCTCGGGGCTCCAGAAGCATTGCTGCTGTGCCGGCCCCCAGTCCCAGACGCCCATGCGGCCCGCATCGAGCGCCACCTGCAGGCGCTGTTGCGAGTGCTGCAATTCCCGCTCTCGCTCCAGCAGGCGTGCCTCGTAGGCTTTGGCCTCGGAAACATCGCGCGTGATTTCCAGAATCCGGTCCTGTCCGTCGCGCACACGCTGCATCACCGCGTTGACGGCGATCCGCCGGCCGTCCTTGGTGGTGTGCGAAAGCTCGCCCCGCCACAGCCCGTCCTTCTGCAGCGCCTGGTCCTTCAAGGCCTCGGCGCCGGTGGACTCGGTCCGCAGCAGTGCGTTGGGGTGCTGGCCCAGGGCCTCGGCGGCGGTGTAGCCGTACTGCAGTTCAGCGCCGTGGTTCCAGAACTCGATGCCGCCTTCCGCCGTCCAGACAAAGATGCCATCGAACGCCAGCTGCAGAAGCTGCGCGAGATGCTGCAGCTCTTCGCGGTCACTGTGCGCCGTGGTGACGTCTCGCGCCACACCGATCATCCGCAGCGGCTGGCCGTGCTCGTCGCGGTCAACGACCTTGCCCTGGACGGCAATCCATACCCAGCTGCCATCGGCGTGCCGCATGCGGTATTCGCAATCGAAGCCCGGGGCCCGGCCATGCAGATAGGCGTCCAGGCAGGCGTCCGCGCGGTCGCGGTCCGGCGCCATCACCAGCGAAAGCCAGCCGTCCCGCGTGTTCGCCACATCGTCGGGCGAATAGCCGAGCACCTGCTCCCAGTTGCCGGTGAATTTCATGTGGTCGTTGGGAATATTCCATTCCCACATCGCCTGCCCCGCGGCGTCCATGGCCAGCTCCAGGTTCTGGCGGCTGCGGCGCAATGAATCGTCGGCCCGCCGCTGATCGGTGATTTCCTCGGCCACGATGCTCAGCCGGTCGATCGCACCGGTCTCGTCGCGCAAGGGCGTGATCTGTTCGCGCCAGATGCGCCTGACGCCAGGCCGGGCGGGCGTTTCACCATGGATCTCGAGGTCGCGGATCGCCCGGCCCGATGCCAGCACCCGATTGAGGAGCCCCTCCGCCTGGCCCGCCAGATCGGGCAGCAGCTCCCGCACGGTCCGCCCGAGGTGCGCCTCGACGGGCAAGCCGTTCATTTCGGCGAGCCGCTCGTTGACCCGCAGGAAGCGGAGCTCGGTGTCAAGCACGGCCAGGCCGATCGGCGCGGTTTGGTAGATCGACTCGAGTTCAGGTCGCATGGTCCGGCACCGCGCAACAACAGCCCGCTCGGCGCAGCAGGCGCATGGCAAGGCCCATACCTCGTCGCTAGAGACCCATCAATTCGCTGGACGTGCAGTCCCGGCCGCGCTCCTTGGAAACGTAGAGCGCCCGGTCGGCCCGCTCCAGCACGGCGTCCAGCGTCTCGTCCGGGCGAGCCTGTGCAACGCCGGCCGAGAAGGTGTAGGCAATGCTCGCGTGCGGCTCCAGCGTGTGGCGCACCCGCTCGAGCGCGGTGCAGGCTTCCGCCAGCTCCGTGCCCGGGAGCAGCAAGAGGAATTCCTCGCCGCCCATGCGGCCCATGGCCTGGCCCGTGCGCAGATGGGCCTGTGTGTGATCGCAGAAATGGCGCAGTACGGCGTCGCCGACGGCGTGGCCATGCGTGTCGTTGACCCGCTTGAAGTGGTCCAGGTCCAGCAGCGCAAGGCTCACCGGTTGGGAATGCCGGCGTGGATCGTTCAGGGCGCTCTGAGCGAGTTTCAGGATGTGACGGCGATTGGGAATGCCGGTCAATTCGTCGGTAAAAGCTGCCTGGACCGCCAGCTCGTGAGCACGCTCCAGCTCCGAAGCCATGCGCTGGTTGGCTCTCAGCAGGCGCTCGCAGTCGTCTTTCTGATCGCGCAGCGACTTGCGCTGCAGGTAGAGCGCGACGAACGCACCGACCTTGCTTTCCAGCACCTGAGGGTGCACCGGCTTGACCAGGAAGTCGACGGCGCCGGCCTCGTAGCCACGGAAGGTCCGCGCCGCATCGCCGCTGGCGCCCGTCAGAAAGATGATGGGAACTTCGCGGGAAATCGCCGTTTCGCGCATGGATTCGGCCAGCTGGAAGCCATTGACGTCGGGCATGTTGACGTCGACCAGCGCCAGCGCAAAGTCATGCTGCGCGAGCTGCTCCAGCGCCACCGCAGCGGACTCGGCGGATACCACCTCGACGCCGGGACGATCCAGGAGCAGCTTCGTCGAAAGCAGGTTGTCCGGGTTGTCATCGACGTGGAGGATGTAGGCGGTCTCGCGCGCAGACAGCTGAAGCTCCCGGAAGGACGTTGGGCGTGAGCGGCAATTGGCGCGCCTGGAACGCTGCCACGCCTGGCAGATACTCCCGCGGTCAAGCCGACCTCAGGAATCTCCGTGAACACTTCCTCGATCAGCGACGACCTGGTTGACCGTGTCCGCCACGCGCTGGCCGATGTTGCCGACGTGCGTGAGAAGCGCATGTTCGGCAGCGTGGGCTTCATGGTGCGCGACCACCTGTGCGTGACGGCACGGCCCGAGCGGCTGATGTGCCGCATCGACCCGGCGCTGCACGAGATGGCGCTCCAGCGAGACGGAGTCGAGACGGTGGTCATGAAAGGCCGCCCCTACCCAGGCTATGTGTTCGTTGCCGCGACGGCGGTACGGACGAAGGCGGCGCTGGACTATTGGATCGAGCTGTCCCTGAAGTTCAACGCGACGCTGCCTGCGGCCAGGGCAAAGAAGAGCCCATCGCGGGCCAGGGCCAAGGGGGCTGGCGCCACCGACGGCTCGCACTCACGTTCTTGAGTGAATGGCCGTGAGCAGGCAGCGCAGCGAAGGCCGTTCCTACACTCCGCCAGGTATCGCGCGCGGCACAGGCAGTGGATGTCGTCGTGGTCGCGGTCCGAGCCCTTCGACCTCTCGTTTCACGCCGTCCATGCCATGAAGCTCCAGCCACTGCCCCGGACCGTCGCCATCGTCATGGCCGGCTTGATTGCCGCTGCCACGCAGGCACAACCGGCCGAATCCTTCCCGGTGCACATCGAGGTGGACGCCGGCCGCACAGCGGGCGAGCTCAAGCCCATCTGGCGCTTCTTCGGCGCCGACGAGCCCAACTACGCGACCATGAAGGATGGCCGCAAGCTGATGAAGCGGCTGGGCGACCTGCGCCCGGGAAGCGTCTACTTCCGCGCGCACAACCTGCTCAACACGGGTGACGGCACGCCGGCGTTCAAGTGGGGCAGCACCAATGCCTACACCGAGGACCGTGACGGCAAGCCCGTCTACGACTGGGCGGTCGCCGACCGCATCATCGACAGCTATCTCGAGCGCGGCGTGCGGCCCTATCTGCAGATCGGCTTCATGCCGCAGGCGCTGTCCAGTGCCAAGCCGGGCACGCCCTACCAGCACAGCTGGCGCCCGGGCTTCGCCTACGACCTGATCGCCGGCGCATGGAACGCGCCGCCGAAAGACTATGCCAAGTGGGGCGAGCTGGTCTTCCAGTGGACCCGGCACTGCGTGGAGCGTTACGGCCGCGAGGAAGTGCTGCGCTGGTATTTTGAAGTCTGGAACGAGCCCAACGGGCCGGCCTACTGGACCGGCACGCAGGAAGAATTCAACAAGTTGCATGACTACGCCATCGACGCCGTGCGCCGCGCATTGCCTGAAGCCCGCGTGGGTGGGCCGGACGTTGCGGGCGCCGGGGGCGCGTTCATGGACGCCTTCCTCAAGCATGTCGTCAGCGGCCGCAACCATGCGACAGGGCAGACCGGCACGCCGACCGATTTCCTCGCCTTCCACGCCAAGGGCAACCCGCGGTTCGTCGACGGGCATGTGCGCATGGGCATGGCGCCCCAGCTGAGCGGCATCGCCAACGGCTTCCAGAAGATCGCCGCGGTGCCGGAGCTTAGGACCAAGCCCATCGTCATCGGCGAGAACGACCCCGAAGGCTGCGCCGCCTGCCCCGGCCCGCAGAACGCCTACCGCAACGGCACCATGTACTCCAGCTACACGGCGGCCAGCTACAAGCGGATCTGGCAGCTCGCCGACCGCCACCAGGTGAACCTGGAAGGCGCTCTGACCTGGGCCTTCACGTTCGAAGACCAGCCCTGGTTCGCGGGCTACCGCCAATTGGCGACGAACGGTGTCGACCTGCCGGTGCTCAACGTCTTTCGCATGTTCGCCAAGCTGGGGCCGACGCAGCTGCGCGCCGCCAGCGACGCCGAGGTGGCGCTGGAGGACATCTTGGCGAACGGAGTGCGTGGCCGCCCGGACGTGGGCGTGCTGGCCACGCGGGCGCCCGACGGCAAGATTGCGGTGATGACCTGGCACTATCACGACGACGATGCCAGCGGCCCGGATGCGGCGGTCAGCCTGCAACTGACGGGCCTGGGCGGGCAAGCGACACGGACGGTGACGCAGTGGCGCGTCGACAAGGCCCACGCAAACGCGTTCACGGCCTGGCAGGCGATGGGTTCGCCCCAGGCGCCGGACGCGAAGCAATACGCCCAGCTGGAAGCGGCCTCGGTGATGGCGCCGGCCCCGCTGCCGGCGCTGGCGGTGGCCAATGGCGGCGCAACGCTGAGCTTCACGCTGCCGCGGCAGGGCGTGACGCTGCTGATCATCGACTAGGCGCCAAGCACGCCCCGTGAACATCAAGCTTGACGTGCTGAAGTGGCTGGCGAGCCTGCTCATCTGGGGCCTGCTGGCGCCGCATGCATTGGCCGCTGACGCGCCGCGCACCGAGACGCTGATGCTGTCGGGCACCGGCCCGGACGACGCGGTGGACTGGGACTTCGTCATCGACGGCGGGCAGCGCGCGGGCGAGCAGGCGCGCATCAAGGTGCCGTCGAACTGGCAGCAGCAGGGCTTCGGCCACTACCAGTACGGCTACGACAAAGGTCCGCGGGCGGCGGACAAGGCGACCTACCGACGCCGCTTCAGCGTGCCGGCCGAGTGGCAGGGCCGCACGGTGCGGGTGGTCTTCGATGCGGTGATGACCGACACCCTCGTGAAGGTCAACGGCAACGTCACGGGGTCCATCCACCAGGGCGGGTTCAACCGCTTCAGCCACGACATCACCCGCTGGCTCAAGCCGGGCGAGGACAACGAGATCGAGGTGCAAGTCAGCGAGGCCTCGGCCGCCACGGCCACCGACATCGCCGAACGCCATGGCGACTACTGGGTGTTCGGTGGCATCTACCGGCCGGTGTGGCTGGAGGCGTCGCCGCCGCAGTCCATCGCGCACGTGGCCATCAATGCCCAGGCCAGCGGCGAGCTCACGGCCGACGTGACGCTGCGGGCGCCGCGCACGGTGACCCGGCTGGTGGCCCAGATCACCACCCGCGACGGCACGGCCGTGGGCCAACCCTTCTCCGCCGCGATTCCCACCGGCGGCGCCGGGCGCGTGCGCGTCCAGGGGCGGATCGACCAGCCGCTGCTCTGGTCCGCCGAAACGCCGCACCTGTACTTCCTGCAGCTCACGCTGTTCGAAGGCGACAAGGCCGTCCACCAGGTCAGGGAGCGCTTCGGCTTTCGGACCTTCGAGGTGCGCGAGGGCCAGGGCCTGTACCTCAACGGCCAGCGCATCATGCTCAAGGGCGTGAACCGCCACAGCTTCCGCCCGGAGACGGGCCGCGCCGTGTCGCGCGCCCAGGCCTATGAGGACGCGCGGCTCATCCGGTCCATGAACATGAACGCCATGCGCGTGGCCCACTACGCGCCCGAGAAAGCCTTCCTTGAGGCGGCCGACGAGCTGGGGCTTTACGTCATCAACGAGCTGAGCGGCTGGCAGAAGGCCCATGACACCGAGGTGGGCCGCAAGCTCGTGCGCGAGCTGGTGGAGCGCGACGTCAACCACCCGAGCATCCTGTTCTGGTCCAACGGCAACGAAGGCGGCTGGAACCGCGAGCTGGACGGCGACTTCGCCTTGTACGACCCGCAGGCGCGGCCGTTGCTCCACCCCTGGGAGGCTTTTGGCGGCATCGACACCAAGCACTACCCGCGCTACCCGGACCTGCAGCGCCGCCTGGCGGGCCCGCTGCTGGTGATGCCCACCGAGTTTCTGCACGGCCTGTTCGATGGCGGCCTGGGCGCCGGCCTGGACGACTACTGGCAGGCCATGAGCGCGTCGCCGCGCGGCGCGGGCGGCTTCCTGTGGAACCTGGCGGATGAAGGCCTCATGCGCACCGACCAGGGCGGGCGCATCGACGTGTTCGGTACCTACGCGCCGGACGGCATCGTCGGCCCCCGGCACGAGAAGGAGCCCAGCTATTACACGGTCAAGGAGATCTGGTCGCCGGTGCAGATCGCGCCGCCGCTGCTGGACGGCCAATTCAACGGCGTGCTGAAACTGCGCAACGCGTTCGATTTCACGACGCTGGCGGCGGTTCGCTTCCAGTGGGAATGGATTCGGTTCGCCCAACCGCAGGGCCGCAGCCCGAACGCCCGAGTGCTGGCCCAGGGCGACCTCACCGGGCCTGCCGTGGCCCCGCATGGCGCGGGTGAACTGAAGCTGCCGCTGCCCGCGGTCTGGCGCGAGGCGGATGCGCTGCGCCTGACGGCAATGCAAGGCGACCAGCATCTGTGGACCTGGGTCTGGGCAGCGCCGGACCGGCCCTCCCGCCTCGCACGCCAGCATGCCGGCACGCCCGCGGTGGTGAGAGACGGCGACAGCATCCGGCTGCAGGCCGGTGCCGTGTCCGCGCGCTTTGATGCCCGCACCGGGCTGCTGCTCGGACTGGCCAGAGGTGGCAAGGTGCAACCGTTGTCCACCGGGCCGCGCATGGTCGTCGCCCGGCCGAGGCAGGCTGCCGAGCCGACATGGCTGGAACCGGCCGCCACGGCCGACGGTGTCTACGAGTTCCCCACCGCGACGATGGCCAACGTCGCCACCATCGACCTCGGCATCACCGAGACCGACGGCTGGGCGAGCTTCAAGCTGGATCTGTCTGCCGATGGGCAGCATTGGAAGACCGTCTTTGATGGCGCGCGGGTGGCGCGCGACGGGCAGACCTACATCTTCCCGCCGCAGGCCGTGAAGGCGCTGCGCGTGACCCGCCTGGCGGGCGTGCGGCGCACGCCCTCGGTCGTGTCACTGCGGCTGGCCTTTGAAGCCGACCGCTTCGCCGTGCCGACGGCTCAGGTCGTCGTGGCCGCAGGCACCGGGCCGCAAGGCGCCTGGCTGGAAGCGCCGGGCGCCGGCGGGCTGGACCGCGTGCGCTGGACGCTCAGCAAAGACGGCGTGCTTGCGCTGGACTACGGCTACCAGCTCCAAGGCCCGACGCTGTACCACGGTGTCGGCTTTGATCGGCCGCTCGTGGAGACCAGCCATCCCCGCGCGCTCGTGCGCGGGCCGAGTCCCGTCTGGCAGAACCGCCTGCGCGGGCCCGTGCTGGGTGTGTACGACATCGCATCGCCTGCCGGCTATTTCGCGGACCCGCGCTGGCTGCGCCTGCCCTCGCCGGCCGGAGACCTCACCATCGTCAACGAAGGCGCAGGCTATTTGCAGTTGGGCGCCAGGCTGGCGGACTTCCCGACCACCAGCGTGGACTTCCCCGCCAGCGACATCGGCTTCCTGCACGCCATCCCCGCCATGGGCGCCAAGGGCCAGGCCGCAGACCTGACCGGGCCGGCGGGTGAGCCGGCTATGGCGACGGGCCCTTACGGCGGCCGGTTGCTGCTGCGGTTCTGACGGCCGCATGACGCTGCCCGGCTGCACAACGATCACAGGAGACCCATTGAACCCCCTTCACATCATGCGGGCCGCGGCTTACGGCCTGCTCGCCCTGGCGGCCATGGCACCCGCTCAGGCGCAAGACATCGCCCTGGGCAAACGGCTGTTCGACAGCAACTGCGCCATGTGTCACACCGTGACACCGGACAGGCGCGCGCTGATGGGCCCCGGCCTGCATGGCATCGTCGGGCGCGGGGTGGGTGAAGCGCCGGGCTTCGGCTACTCGGCGGCACTGTCCGCGCTGGGTGCGAAGGGCAAGGTCTGGACGAAGGCGGAACTGGACAGCTTCGTCGCAGATCCCTCGGCCTATGCGCCGGGCACCACCATGCCGATCAGCATGGCAGACGAGGCACAACGCCAGGCACTGCTGGCCTATCTCGAAAAGCTTTCAGGCCCGGCGACCACGGTGGCGGTGAGCACTGCGGCCAGCAAGCCGGCGGTCCCTGGTGCAGACGTGGGCAGCTGGAGTGCTGATCGACCGGGGCGGATCCACGAGTGGAAGGTGGCCGACCTGCCCACGCCATTTGCCACCGAAAGCGCGAGCAACGGCCCCCGCACGGTGCCACGCCCCGAGGGCACGCTGCCGTTGGTGCCCGAGGGCTTCAAGGTCAGCTTGTGGGCCAAAGACCCCGATCGCGGCCGTGTCATGGTCAAGGCACCCAACGGGGACATCTTCATCTCGTCCACGACGAAACGACTGGTCAAGGTGTTCCGGTCGTCCACGGGCGGGACCGCCGATGTGGTGAGCACCTTTGCCTCGGGCATGGACCGCCCCTTCGGCCTGGCCTTCTGGCCGGCAGGCCCCGACCCGCAGTACCTCTACGTGGCCTTCGTCAATTCCATCGTTCGATATCCGTACCGCAACGGCGACCTTGTGGCCGGCGGTGAGCCCGAAGTGGTCGTTCCCAAGCTGTCCCAGGCCGTCGGCGCGCACTCGTCACGGACGCTGGTGTTCTCTGCCGACGGACGCACGATGTTCCTGTCCATCGGCTCGGCGACGAACGTCGCCGAGGGCATCGGCAAGGCGCCTCCCGAGCCGCTTGCCGGCTGGGAAGCCAGGCACGGCCTGGGTGCGGCCTGGGGTGAGGAGGAAGGCCGCGCCGTGGTGCTGGCATTCGACGCCGACGGCAAGAACCGGCGCACCTACGCCGCAGGGCTGCGCAACTGCGTCGGCATGTACCTCTACCCGCGCACGGGGAGCCTGCTGTGCAGCGTCAACGAACGCGATCTGCTGGGCGACAACCTGCCGCCGGACTACCTGACCCGGGTGAAGGAAGGCGCCTTCTATGGCTGGCCCTGGTTCTACATCGGCGCCCATGAAGACCCTCGTCTCGCCGGCCATCGACCTGACCTTCGCGACAAGGTGACGGCGCCCGATCTGCTGCTGACGGCACACGCAGCGCCACTGGGCATGGTCATGTACGAGGCGCCGCCGGCCGCTCCTGCAGCGTTCGCGAAGGCCTACGACGGCGACCTGTTCGTCGCCTTTCACGGCTCCTGGAACCGGCAGACGCGCACGGGTTCGAAAGTGGTCCGGGTGTTCATGAAGGAGGGCGTGCCGACGGGCCGCTACCAGGACTTCGTGACCGGTTTCGTCGCCAGCGACAGCGAAGTCTGGGGCCGGCCCAGCTCGGTCGCCGTGCTGAAGGACGGCTCACTGCTCGTGGATGACGATGTGACCGGCGAGATCTGGCGCGTCGCTCCGAAGTGAGGTGCAAGCGCGGCGTCGACGCATCGCCTGCTATGCAGCGCCAGGGTGAACTCGCGCCAGGAAGTCGCGCACGAGCGCCGTGACCTCCTCGAGATGCGTCTCCAGCAGCCAATGGCCGCCATCGAGCAGGTGCAGCTCGGCGTCGGGCAGGTCGCGCAGGTAGGCGCGGGCCGATTTTTCCGGCATGTAGTCGTCATGCGGTCCCCAGACGATCAGCGAGGGCGGACGGTGCTCACGAAGGTACTGACGATGTTTCGGGAACCAGGCGCGGTTTTCCTTCAGGCCTGCGATCAGGTCGATCGCAACCTCCCGCCGTTCAGGCGTCATCAGCGACCAGTGCAGTTTCGACAGGTCCGGCGGCATGCAATCCGCGAGCGCTGGCCCGACGGCATTCAGGAACTCTTCCTTGAATGTCTCTTCATTGATCGCTTCAGCCAGCTTGGAACGCATCTCGGCGGCCGGCAGGGTCCAGGTCTTCTCGATGTCCGCGTACTTCGCCCCGAGCGCATCCTCGTAGGGAATGTCGCCGTTCTGGATGATCTGCGCCACGATGCGCTCGGGCGCCCGGATGGCCAGCCGGGCACCGATGGGAGAGCCGAAATCGTGCAGGTAAAGGGCGAATCGAAGCAGGCCAAGTTCGCGCACGAAGTCGTCCAGGAATTCGGCGTAGCCGTCGAAGCTGTAGTCGAAATCGTCCGGCGTTGCGCTGTATCCGAAGCCCGGGTAGTCCGGCGCAATCAACCGCCAGCGGTCAGCCAGCCTGGGCATCAGGTTGCGGAATTCATAAGACGAACACGGATAGCCGTGCGGAAGCAGCACGACAGGTGCACCTGCCGGTCCTGCTTCGCGATAGAACGCATCGACGTTGCCGACCCTGACTCGACGATGTCGCACGCGCGTATCCATGAGCCATCTCCTGCTTCACTTCCTGAAGGCCAAACCCTAACCTCTGAACCAAGCAGGCGCTTCAGAAGGCCCGACAGCGATGTGGGATTTGGCTGCTACCGGCCGCACAAGCCCCGGGAGATCGAGTCGCTTTTCAGGCCAAGGAGCAGGGCCGTTTTGGACACGCCCATGCGCCTCAAATAGTCGCCCCGCTAAACTGACGACCATGCGCCGCGGCCTGACGACCATCCTGCTGATGCTGTGCATGTGCTGGCAAGCGCTGGCCCATGCAGGCATTGCCGTGGGGATGGCGGGCCAGGAAGAGCAGCAGCATGCGTTGATGCACTTCGAGGGCCAGGCTCATCATCACGACGATCACGGCGACGCCAGCGGCGTCCACGAGGATCAGTCGCTCGCCTCGGCCCACCATCTGGCCAGCGATTGCGGCTTGCATTCACCGGTCCTGATGACCCGTGTTGACCTGCACTTGCCGCAACTGCCGCCGGCGATGCCGGTGCAGACCGCGGCGACACCGCTCCGACCGCCCTGCCTTGCCGGCCCCGAGCGGCCACCCAAAGCCCAGTCCTGATCCGCCGCGACCCGCGCGCGCTGACGCGCGGCCCTCTGTCGCTCTGGCGGTGACCTCTTGCGCATGACCAGCCCTGGGCTGGCCCCATGCGGGTCGCCGCCGTTTTCGCATCAGGACTCTCGTGAAAATCTCTCCATGGTTGGCGCCATGGCTCGCCGGCAGCGCCCTTGCTGCCAGCGCGCTCGCCTGCGCCGCACAGCCCCCTTCGAATACCGCAGCGCTTGCGGCCAGCCGCCCCAGCCTGGCCCAGGCGATTGACGCCGCCTGGCAGCGCTCCGCCGAGGCGACGCAGTCGCAGGGCCAGCAACGCCAGGCTCGCGCCGACCAGGCCGTCGCCGCCAGCTGGCTCGCCGCGCCGCCAGCGCTGCAGCTGTCCCAGCGTGAAGGCCGCGGCAGTGGCGCCAGCGGCCAGCGCGAAACCGAGGTCGGCGTCGCCCTGCCGCTGTGGCGCATCGGCGCCCGCGCAACCGCCGGCCAGGCCGCCCAGGCCGGCCTCGACTGGAGCGCCGCCGCCGAGCGGGTCGCCCGCCTGCACGTGGCCGGCCAGGTGCGCGAAGCCCTCGGCCAGCTGAGCGGCCTGGAGGCGGAGCAGCGCCAGGCCGCGCTGCAAAGCCAATTGCTTGGCCGCCTCGCCGAAGACGTCGACCGCCGCGTCAAGGCCGGCGACCTGGCGCCGGCCGACGCGATGGCCGCTCGGGCCGAATGGCTGTCCAGCCAGGCCCTGCAAGCCGAGGTTGCGCAGAAGCTGCGCGCCCAGCAGGCGCAATGGCAACTGCTGACGGGCCTTGCCGTTGCCGCGCGGTTCGAGCCCCCGCTTGCAGGGGCGACCGTCGACCTCGATGAGGCCCACCCCGAACTGCAGCTCGCCGCACGCGCCGTCGAGCGTGCCCAGCGGCAGCTCGCCCTGGCACAGGCCCAGCGGGGCGACGCCCCCGAGCTGGGTATCAACCTGCGCCAGGAGCGCCCCGGCCAGGGCAATCCGGCGCTGAACAGCATTGGCGTCGCGCTGCGCTTGCCCTTTGGTAGCGCGACGTACGCCCAGCCGCGCGTCGCCACCGCGCTGTCCGAGGTCGACCTGGCCCTGACCCAGCAGCAACGCACCCGTGACCGCCTCGCGGTCGAGCTGGAGCTGGCGCGCAGCCAGCTGCAAGGTGCTGAAGTGCAAGCCGACCTCGAAACGCAGCGCACCACGCTGCTGCGCGAGCGGGCGGACCACATCGACAAGGCCTTCAAGGCGGGCGAAGCGCCGCTGCCCGAACTGCTGCGGGCGCTGAGCGCCGCCGCGCAGGCCGAGGCCGCCAGCGAACGCCAGCAAGCCCATCTGCGCCTCGCCCAGGCGCGGCTCCAACAAGCCCAAGGACTCCTCCCATGACCCGCATCTCCCTGCTGCGCGCGCTGGCCTCAGCCACACTCGCGGCCACCGTCAGTCTCGGTGCCCTCGCCGGCCCGGGCGCCCATGGCCCGAACGGCGAACACCTCGACGCCCCGACGGCAACCGCGGCGCCCGGCGGCAGCCGCCCGCGCATCGAGGCCAAGAGCGAGCAGTTCGAGTTGGTCGCCACGCTCGCCGGCGGCGAGTTCTCGATGCTGATCGACCGCTTCGCGACGAATGAGCCGGTGCTCAACGCCCAGGTCGAAGTCGAGTCCGGCGGGCTCAAGGCCAAGGCCCCTTTCCACGACGACATTGGCGACTACGCCGTGGCCGACGAGGCGATGCTGAAGTTGCTGAGCAAGCCCGGCGAACACGCCATCGTCATCACAGTCATCCATGGCAACGAGTCCGACCTGCTGGACGCGACGCTGAAGGTCACGGCCGAGCAGGCCCAGGCCGCCGCCGAGGCGCCGCACGCGCATGACCACGCTGGCGCGGACGACCATGGCCACGAACACACCAGTGGCTCGCAAAAGCTCTGGATCGGCATGGGCTTGATTGCCGTCGTGTTGATCGCCGTCGCCGCTTGGCGGCGCCGCCCCGGCAACAAGACTTGGAACGGAGGTCAGGCATGAAGCGCCCGCTGCTGACCCTTGGACTGCTGCTGGCCGCCACGGCCGGGCTCGCCGGTCCCGGCGCCCATGGCCCCAATGGCGAACACCTCGACCAGGCCGGCCCGACCAACGCCTCGGGCCTCGTGCGTCTGCCCGACGGCAGTGTCAACGTGCCCAAGCTGGCCCAGCGCCGAATGGGCATCCGCACGCTGATCGCCCCCGAGACCGAGGCCGCCGCGACGCTGGAGTTGCCCGGCCGTGTGGTGCAGGACCCGAATGCCAGCGGCCGTGTGCAGGCCAGCCATGGTGGCCGCATCGAGCCCGGCCCCAAGGGACTTCCTGTGCCAGGCCAGACCGTGCAGAAGGGCGAAGTCCTCGCCTGGCTGCACCATCATGCCGAGCCTTTCGCGCAGGCCAACCAGGAAGCCCAGCGCGCGGAGCTGCGCGCCGGCCGCCAGCTCGCCGAGCAGCGCCTGAAGCGCCTCGAAGGGCTGGAGGGCACGGTGCCGCGCAAGGAGATCGAGGCGGCGCGGCTGGAGGCCGAGTCCCTGGCCGCCCGCGAGCGCAGCATCGCCGCGAGCCTGGACCAGCGCGAGCCGCTGCGCGCGCCGGTGTCGGGCGTCATCGCCCGCTCCGAGCTGATGGCCGGCCAGGTCATCGACGCGCGCGACGTGCTCGTCGACATCGTCGACCCGGCTCGGCTGATGGTCGAAGCGCAGACGGCTGACGTCACGCTGGGCCCGCGCATCGCCGGCGCCGAGCTGGCGGGCATCGGCGGCGTGAAGCTGCAACTGGCCGGCGTGCCACGCGCACTGCGGGACGGCACCTTGCCGCTGAGCTTCCGCGCCCAGGCGGACAAGGCCGGGCAAGCGACATCGCTCGCCGTCGGCCAGACGGTCGGGGTCATCGTCTTGATGAAGGACAAGGCCAAGGGCGTTGTGGTGCCGGCCGAGGCCGTCGTGCGCAGCCCCGTCAACGAGACCGTCGTCTGGATCAAGACGGGCGCGGAGCGCTACACGCCGCAACCGGTGCAGGTGAGGCCGCTGGACGCGAAGACCGTGCTCGTCACGCGCGGCCTCGCGGCGGACAACCGCGTCGTCGTCGTTGGCGCGGCGCTCATCGCGCAGATCCGCTGAAGGGACGGCCATGTTCAACTGGATCGTCCACACCAGCCTGCGCAACCGCCTCTTTGTGCTGGCCATCGCCGCTTTGCTGATGGCCTATGGCGGCCTCACCGCCTGGCGCACGCCGGTCGATGTCTTCCCCGACCTGAACAAGCCACAGGTCACCGTGTTGACCGAGGCGGGTGGCATGGCGCCCGAGGAGGTGGAGCAGCTCGTCAGCTTTCCCATCGAGACGGCGCTGAACGGCATGCCCGGCATCACGCGGGTGCGCTCGACGTCGGGCGTCGGCCTGTCCCTCGTCTACGCCGAGTTCGACTGGGGCACCGACGTCTACCGCAACCGCCAGCAGGTGGCGGAGCGGCTGGCGCAAATGCGCGGCCAGCTGCCGGGCGACATCGCGCCGGTCATGGGCCCCGTCTCGTCCATCATGGGCGAGGTCATGCTGATCGCGTTGCCGCTGGGCGCCGGACAGGCGACGCCGATGCAGGCGCGCGAGTACGCGGACTTCGTTCTGCGGCCCCGGCTGCTCGCCATCCACGGGGTCGCTCAGGTCATTCCCATCGGCGGCGAGGTGCGCACGCTGCGCGTGGAGCCCGACACGGTGCGCATGGCCCAGCTCGGCGTGTCGCTGACGCAGGTGGAGCAGGCGCTGCGCGGCTTTGCGAGCAACGCGGGCGGCGGCTTCATCGATCTGAACAGCCGCGAATACCTGATTCGCCATCTCGGCCGCACTCACCGCATCGAGGACCTGCAGGGCATTGCCGTGGCCTGGAAGGACGGCCGCGCCATCCTGCTGGAGCAGGTGGCCAGCGCGCGCTTCGCTGCCGGCCTCAAGCGCGGCGACGCCGGCTACAAGGGCGCG
The DNA here is from genome assembly GCF_001425705.1 of Pelomonas sp. Root1217. Taxonomy (GTDB): domain Bacteria; phylum Pseudomonadota; class Gammaproteobacteria; order Burkholderiales; family Burkholderiaceae_C; genus Pelomonas. Next base: position 272,083 of record NZ_LMDC01000023.1, read on the forward strand.
CCAGCCGTCATCGTCAGCGTGCAAAAGCAGCCGGACGCCGACACGGTGCGGCTGACCAAGCAGATCGAAACGGCCCTGGGCGAGCTCAAGCCCGGCCTGCCCCAGGGCCTGAGCGCGCCTCAAGTGCTGTTCCGCCAGGCCGACTTCATCGAGGCCTCGATCAGCAACGTCACCGGCGCATTGCGCGACGGCGCCGTCATGGTGGCCATCGTGCTGTTCGCCTTCCTGCTGTCGGTGCGCACGACGCTGATCTCGCTGATCGCCATCCCGCTGTCGCTGGCTGTCACCGCACTGGTGTTCCGCCTGCTCGACCAGTCCATCAACGTGATGACGCTGGGCGGCCTGGCGATCGCCATCGGCGAGCTGGTGGACGACGCGGTGGTCGATGTCGAGAACATCCAGCGCCGGCTGCGCGAGAACCGGGCGCTGGCCCACCCGCGGCCAGTGCTGGAGGTCGTGCGGGCCGCGAGCGTCGAAGTACGCACCGGCATCGTCTACGCGACGTTGATCGTCGTGCTCGTGTTCGTGCCACTGTTCGCGCTGCCGGGCATCGAGGGCCGGCTGTTCACGCCGCTGGGCATTGCCTACATCGTGTCCATCCTGGCGTCGATGCTGGTGTCGATGACGGTCACGCCGGTGCTGAGCGCCTTCCTGCTGCCGCGCATGAAGCGGCTGGACCATGGCGACAGCCCGTTGGTGGCACGGCTCAAGGGCTGGGACGCGCGGCTGCTGGCCTGGTCCTTCCCGCGCGCCAGGCTGCTGATCGCTGCAGCCGCCATCGCCGTCGCTGCGGCTGCAGCCAGCGTGCCGTTCTTCCCGCGCGCCTTCCTGCCGGCCTTCAACGAGGGCTCGCTGGTGCTGTCGCTGATGTTCAACCCCGGCACCTCGCTGGCCGAGGCCAACCGCATGGGTTCGCTGGCCGAGACGCTGATCGGCCAGGTGCCCGAGGTGACCCAGGTGGGCCGCCGCACCGGCCGCGCCGAACTCGACGAGCACGCCGAGGGCGTGCACTCGTCGGAGATCGACGTGGACCTGCGGCGCGGCGGCAAACCCATTGACCGCGAGGCGGTGATGGCCAGCATCCGGGCCCAGCTCGCCTCGCTGCCCGCCCAGGTGGCTATCGGCCAGCCGATCTCGCACCGGCTGGACCACCTGCTGTCCGGTGTGCGCGCACAGATCGCCGTGAAGATCTATGGCGACGACACCGACACGCTGCGCGGCCTGGCCGAGCAGATGCGCGCCCGCCTGAGCGGCGTGCCCGGCCTGGTGGACCTCACCGTCGAAAAGCAGGTGCTGATCCCGCAGATCGCCGTACGGCTGGACCAGCGCAAGGTCGCGCAGGCCGGCCTGTCGCCGGGCGAGGCGGTGCGCGTGCTGCAGGCGCTGACCGATGGAGCGCATCCGAATCAGGGAGCGCAAATCGTCGACGGCCAACGCCGCTACGACCTGGTGCTGCGCCTGCCCGACGACCAGCGCAGCCCACAGGACCTGGCGCGCACGCTGATCGACACGCCGGCCGGGCGGCTGCCCCTGTCCAGCATCGCCACCGTGGAAGAGTCTGACGGACCGAATCAGATCGGCCGCGAGAACGGCCGGCGGCGCATCGTCGTCTACGCCAACACGGACGGGCGCGACATGGGCCGCGTCATCGGCGAGATCCGCCAGGTCATTGCCAAGACCGCCTTGCCCACCGGCGCCTTCGTCAGCCTGGAGGGCCAGTTCCAGGCGCAGGAGCAGGCGACGCAGCTCATCGTGGGCCTGTCGCTGATCTCGCTGGCGATGATGTTCCTCGTGCTCTACACGCGCTACCGCTCGGCCGTGCTGGCCGGCGTCATCATGGCCAACATCCCGCTGGCGCTGGTCGGCGCCGTCATCGCCATGTGGCTGGCCGGCGTGACGCTGTCGGTCGCGACGATGGTGGGCTTCATCACGCTGGCCGGCATCGCCACGCGCAACGGCATCCTGAAGGTCAGCCACTACATCAACCTGTGCCGCTTCGAGGGCGAGCGCTTCGGCCAGCCCATGATCGTGCGCGGTTCGCTGGAGCGGCTGACGCCGGTGCTGATGACGGCCCTCGTCGCTGCCTTCGCGCTGACACCACTGCTGCTGGCCGGCGACGAGCCGGGCAAGGAGATCCTGCACCCGGTCGCGGTCGTCATCTTCGGCGGCCTGGTCAGCTCGACGCTGCTGGACACGGTGCTGACGCCGGTCATCTTCTGGCTGGTGGGACGCAAGCCGCTGCAACGGCTGCTGGAACCCAGCGAGACCGATACCCCGGCGCAAGCCCAGGAAGCGTTCTAGGAATCAACCAGGCCACGCGGCGCCGCCTGCACAAGAGCGCCGCACCCCGATTGGAGATGAACCCCATGAAGACCCAGCAACTGCTGATCGCCGCCGTGCTGGCCGCGAGCACTCTGGCGATGCCCCCTGCGATGGCCCACGGCTCGGCCGCAGCGCGCCACGGCGGCATCGTCCAGGTCGCCAACGACGTGAACTTCGAGCTGGTGGTCGACGCCGACGGCGCGACCATCTACCTTGTCGACCATGATGACGACATGCCTTCCAAGGGCATCTCCGGCAAGCTGACCGTGCTGAACGGCGCGCAGAAGTCCGAAGTCGACGTCAAGGCCACCGAAGGCAACAAGCTGCGCGCCACCGGCGTGAAGATCGCCCCAGGTGCCAAGATCGTGGCCGTGCTGAACAACGTCGAGGGCAAGACCGCGACGGTGCGCTTCACCATCAAGTAAGGTGCCGTCATGACGAAACGACTGATTGCGCTGGGTGTTCTGCTCGCCGCTGGCACGCCACTCTGGGCGGCCGATGCGCCCCGCGACAACGCGACGCTCGCAGCCAGGGCCGAGGCCGTGTTCGGCAAGCAGGCGGGCCAGAGCTTCGATGCGCCCGCGGTTAAGCCGAGCGCCTTGGCGCCGCGCACAGAGACCGTGACGGTGACGCTGGCCCCGGGCAAGGGCGCCGAGGTCCAGGCGGAACTCGACGCCGGCCAGGGCATGGTCTTTCACTGGTCCGCCAGTGGCGACGTGGCCGTGGACCTGCATGGCGAGCGGACCGGCTCGAAGGACGAGTACACCAGCTACGACATCGAAGCCGGCCAGCGCCAGGGTGCCGGCACCTTCGTGGCGCCGTTCGCTGGCACGCATGGCTGGTTCTGGAAAAACCGCAGCCAGCAGCCGGTCACGGTGACCCTCACGATCACGGGCTTTCACAAGCGGCTGGTTCGGCACGGTGGGCAGCCCTGAGAGCGAAGCCGAGCGTGCCCCTTCACCTGAACCTCCCTGCGCTGCGTGGCGGCCTGCTGGCCTTGCTGGCGGCCGCGCTGTTCGGCGTCAGCACGCCTCTGGTGCAGAAGCTCGGCCAAGGACTGGGGCCGTTCACGACGGCGGCGCTGCTGTATGCCGGCGCCGGTCTCGTGGGCGCACTGCTGCGCCAGAAGGCCGAGAAGGAGGCACGCGTGCTCCGCTCGGACATGCCACGTCTGCTGGCCGTCGCCCTCTTCGGCGCGGTAATCGGCCCGGTGGCGCTGGCCTGGGGATTGCAACGTACCAGCGGTACCGGCGCGTCGCTGATGCTGACGTTGGAGGCTCTCTTCACGGCCGTGCTGGCCTGGCGCCTCTATGGCGAGTCGATGGACCGACGCGTCTGGGCGGCGATGCTGCTGCTGCTCGCGGGCGGCGTGCTGCTCATTCTTGACCAGGGCCTGGCGTCAAGTGGCCAATGGATCGGGCTGCTTGCCGTGCTGGCGGCGACGGCCGCCTGGGGCACGGACAACACCTTGTCACGAGCGCTGGCTGAACGTGATCCCGGCCAGGTCGTGCTCGCCAAGGCGGCGCTCGGTGCGGCGGCAACGACGGTGCTGGCCCTCATTGCGGGCGAGGCGATGCCCAGCCTTGGCACAGCAGCAGGGTTGATGGGCATTGGCGCGACCGGCTACGGCCTGAGCCTGCGCTTTTACCTGCTGGCCCAACGCGAGTTCGGTGCGGCGCGCACGGGCTCGGTGTTCGCTTTCGCGCCCTTCATCGGCGCGGCACTGGCCTTCGCCCTGGGGGACCGCTCAGCCGGCTGGGGCATGGCCGCGGGGGGCCTGCTGATGCTGCTGGGTGTCACGCTGCACCTGGCCGAGTCGCACGACCATGAGCATGAGCACGAGTCGCTGGAACACGAGCACGCGCACCGGCACGACGATGGGCATCACGCCCATGCCCACGACCCGATGCCCGAAGGCGCGCACAGCCATCGGCACCGACACCGGCCCGAGCGCCACAGCCACGCGCATGTGCCGGACGCCCATCACGTGCATGACCACTGAGGTCAACGGCCCAGGCGCGCCTTGACTGCCGCCACGAGCGGCGCGACGGCCGACGGTGGGAACGGCGACACGCTGCTGACGTTGATCTCGCAGAGCACATAGCTGCCCGGCTGCTCGCCGAACAGGAAATCGCAATCCCACAGCATGGGCAACTGGTCTCGGCTCAGGCCGACGCGCTCGCGCAACAGGTCTATCCATCCGGACTCCAGGTGCTGCCGCAGCGCCTGGAACTGCGGCAGGTCCGCCGGGTGATAAAGCCGCGGGCTGGTGGCAGGCGGCGGCTCACCGCCCTTCGCGGGGTGGAGCGCATTGACGGCCTGGTGACCAAAGCCCGCAACGCGGTCCTCGACGAGGTAGGCCCTCACCATGCCGTCGACAAGACGCGGCTGCCAGGCCTGGTCGATCATGTGGCCGCCGTTTTCCGGCTCGAAATAGGGCGCCAGCCGCTGCTGCAGTTCGTGCAGGCTGAGCAATTCCTCCTCGCTGCCCCGCTGCGCATGGCGCACCTTCAAAAGCGCGGAGCCGCTGGCCTCGACACGCCAGACGCCGTTGCCACTTTGCCCGCGGTACTGCTTGAGCACGCGCGCCCCGCTGGTCAACCGCTGCGGCAACTCGTCGGCCAGTTGCGCGAGGTTGTCGACGCGCACCGCATCGCTGCCGAAGGGCAGGTCGCGGACGGCGACAAGCACGTCCTTGGTGCCGAGCTTGAGCAGGGTGTCGGGATGCGTGCTGACGAAGACGCCCCCCGCGGCCAGCTCGCGCAGCATCGCATCGAGCCGGTCACGGCGGCGGCCCGCCTCGATGGGGTTGCACCAGACCAGCACGCCATCGACGCGCTGCAGCTGGGCGGCAACCTCATCGGCGAAGTCGTCGTGATAGACGGCCGGTTCAACCGCAATGCCGGCGGCGGCAAAGGCCTCGAACAGCACAGCAAACCGGCTCTGCGCTGGATCGCTGCGGTCGCGAGCCGCGCGGTCACCCGGGTACAGCAGTGCCAGGGACAGTGATCGGTCGGCAGCCATGACGAGCCTCCTCAGGCGTGTTGGGCCAAGGGATGGAGCAGCAGCCCTGCGAACGCGGCAGCGGCCACGACCACAGGCTCGGGCAACTTCTTGAAACGCCACAGCAAGGCGACGGTGACCAGCGCCAGCACGGCCGTCGCGACATCGGTGATCGAGCGCTGGCCAATGACGATCACCGCGCCGGTGATCGCGCCGATGGCCGCTGCCGTCACACCATCGACAAAGGCAACGATGCCTGGGCGCTTGCCGTATTTCTTGAAATACGGCGCCGGCAGGATGGTGAAGAGATAGCAGGGCACGAAGGTGGCCGCCGCCGCGACGACGGCGCCCCAGAAGCCCGAGACCAGGTAGCCGATGAAGCCCGTCGTGATGACGACCGGGCCGGGCGTGATCATTGCGACGGCCACGGCGTCAACGAACTGCCGGTCCGTCAGCCAGCCGTATTCCTGCACAACGCCGCTGTAAAGGAAAGGCACGATGGCCAGGCCGCTGCCGAAGACGAAGCTGCCCGCATAGGCGAAGTAGGCGCCGATCTGGCCGAGCTTGTGCCAGTCCAGCGTGTCGATGGCAAAGAAGCCGATGAACGGCGCGGCGATGCCGTTGAGCTGACCGCCGCTGGAGAACCACTTGGGCGGCGCGCGAACCAGCCACACCAGCACGCCCGCGCCGAGGAAGAGCCAGACGACCTCGGACTTGGTGATGACGGTCACCGCCGCGCTGGCCGCGAAGATGGCCCACAGCAGCTTGTCCTTGCCGATGTTCTTGGTCGTCAGCTTCCAGGCGCTCATCGCGATGATGCCGATCACCGCCGCACCCACGCCGTAAAACACCGCCTGCATCCAGGAGATGCCGCCAAAGGCCCGGTAGGCCGCGCCGATGGCAACCACCATCAAGAAGGACGGCAGCACGAAGGCCGCGCCCACCAGCGTGGCCCCGAGCACGCGATGGTGCACATAGCCCAGGTAGATGGCGAGCTGGGCAGCGAGCGGCCCCGGCATCAGCTGCGCCAGGGCCATGCCCTCCTTGTATTCGGCCTCGGACATCCACCCGCGCTGCTCCACGAGGTCGCGGTACATGAAGCCGACGAGCGCCACCGGGCCGCCAAAACCCCAGGTGCCCAGGCCCAGCATGTAGCGAACGAGCTGCCACAGTGTGTAGCGAGGCGCGGTTGAGTTGTGGCTCATGGGTTGTCTTCAGCGTTCTGAAAAGCGGTGAGCAGTCCCTCGAAGACCCCGGCGCTGACCTGCATCAGCTGGTCGTCATCGGTGATGGCCTCGCGCATGCCGGCCAGCACGCGCTCGACGCCCGCGGCCTCCGGCAGCTGCACGCCGCCGATGTCCAGGCTGTGCACCAGCAGGCCCAGGCGCAGCAACGCGGGCGTCTCCAGGCCGAAGCTGGCGAGCAGTGTTTCGAAGGTCACGCGCGCGCCGACGTGGGTGAAGGTCGCGCCGTCGAAGTCAAAGCCGAGCGCCTTCTTCGGGCAGTCAGCCGGTGACTGGAGCCACAGGATGCGGGCCTCGGGATCGATGAAGCGGCGGATCAGCCATGCGCTGGCCATCCGGTCCACCCACGGCCGGGCGCGCGTGGCCCAGGTCCGCCCCTGATAGTCGGCCCGATCCAGCGGCGTGATGGTTCGCACGGCGGGTTGAGGTTCGTCCGGCGACAGCAGCCGGCTGGCCTGCTCCTCGAATTCCTCCAGTGCTTCGCGAGCCTGGCGTTGGGCCTCACCGGGGAAGAAGTCGATGGCGAGGAGCTGGTCGAAGGCCTTGCGCAGTTTGCGAGCCAGCTTGACCGACTCCGTCGCCTGCCCGGCGCTGAGCCGCTTGCGGCCGTCGGCGATATCGCCCAGCAGGACCGCAAACTCGGCGCCGCGGTTGAACAGTGCAGGGAAATTTGCATCGTCCGACTCCGTGCCCAGCAGATGAGCCGTGCCGTCGTTCTGGCGCAGGTCGTCGGCAATGCCACCCAGCGCCGCCTCATGCGCCTCGGAGTGCGGCAGGAGATAGACGCCGTCGCGCAGCACCGCCGCACCGCAACCCTTGAGCGCCCGCCAGACACGCATGCGGGCGGCCGTGTTCTCGGTCGGCAGCGAGAGGATGAGGAGCAGCCACTTCATTTGGTTGAATATATAACAACATGTCTTAATCGCAACGCACGCAGTCCATCCCCCCAAATCTGCAGCCTGTCGCCCTCCGCTAGGCCGCTTCCTGGGCCAGGAGATATGGTGTGCTACATCAGCAACACACCCCGGAGCTCCCATGACTCCCACCTGGACAGACCAGGCACCGATCTACCAGCAGCTCGCCGACCGACTGGCCGTGCAACTGCTGGACGGCAGCCCCCCGGAAGGCGAGGCCCTGCCTTCGGTGCGCGTACTCGCCAGCCAGTACGTCATCAATCCGCTGACGGTCACACGAGCGCTGCAGGCGCTCAGCGACCATGGCCTGATCGAGTCGCGCCGCGGCCTGGGCATGTATGTGAGGGCCGGCGCCCGCGAGCGGCTGCTGCGCCAGGAGCGCGAGCAGTTCCTGCAGAAGGACTGGCCCGCCCTGCGCGCCAAGCTCAAGCGGCTGGGCTTGACCGCCAAGGATCTGAACTGGGAGTCGACATGAACCTCATCGAAGCCAAGAACATCACGCTGCGCTACGGCAAGAAGACAGCGCTGAACGACGTGTCCGTCGCGGTACCCAAGGGCCGCGTCGTCGGCCTGCTGGGCCACAACGGCGCCGGCAAGACGTCCCTCATGAAGGCGATGGTCGGCCTGCTGCCGGTGCAGGGCGAGCTGAGCGTGCTGGGGCTGGAGCCGACCAGCAACCGCCAGCAGCTGCTGACCGAGCTCAGCTACATCCCGGACGTGGCCGTGTTGCCGCGCTGGGCCCGGGTGCACGAGCTGATCACGCTGATGGGCCGGCTGCAACCCAAGTTCTCCGCCGAGCGCGCCCGCACGCTGCTCAAGCGCACCAGCGTCAGCGAGGGCGACAAGATCAAGAGCCTGTCCAAGGGCATGGTGGCCCAGACCCACCTGGCGCTCATCGCCGCCATCGACGCCAAGCTGATGATCCTGGACGAGCCGACGCTGGGCCTGGACGTGGTGTCGCGCAAGAGCTTCTACGAGATGCTCATCGACGAGTGGTGCGACGGCGAGCGCAGCGTGCTGATCTCAACGCACCAGGTCGAGGAGGTGGAGGCGCTGCTGTCCGACGTGATCATGCTGGACGAAGGTCGCGTGGCGCTGTCGATCAGCCTGGAGGACATCGACCGCCGCTTCGTCGCGCTGAACCACGACCCCGCGGCCGCCGACGCGATGGCCGCCGCCCACCCGCTGCTGCGCTACCGCGAGCAGGGCCGCACGACGTCGCTGTTCGATGGCCCCCCGCCCGAGCACATCACGAGCCTGGGCCAGCGCGTGCGCCCCAGCCTCGTCGACCTCTTCATGGCGCTGACCCGCAACCCGGCGCTGAACGGCAAGCAAGCCTGAACTGGAGCAAATGCCATGAACAACCACATCCCCACCCTGCTGCTGCGCGAATGGATGCAGCACAAGCGCGGCTGGCTGATCGCCGCCTTCGCTCCGCCGATCCTCTTCCTGGCCATGCTGCCCTTCGGCCATGTGCAGGGCCTGCCGGTGGAACACCCAGAGCTGATCGGCCTGGCCATCCTGCTGCTGAGCACCTGCGCGGTGTATGCCATCTGCCTGCTGGTGGCGCTGTTCCAGCTGCCCGGCCTGGCGCGCCGCGATGCTCAGGACCGCTCGATCGAGTTCTGGCTCTCCCTGCCTGGGCGCCCGAGCGAGAGCGTCGCGTCGACGGTGCTGGCCCATGCCTGGCTGGCGCCCCTGGGCGGCGCCGTCGTGGGGGCCCTTTTCGGCCTGCCCATCGCGATGTCGGTGCTGGGCAGCAAGGCGGGCTTGGGCGCGGCAATGTCGGTGAACTGGGGCGAGGTCGTCTCGGCGGCGCTACCCCTGCTGCTGCGTGGCCTGGTAGGCACCGTGCCGCTGATGCTGTGGCTGGCGCCGATGATCTTCGTGCTGATGGCCGCTTCGGCCTGGCTCAAGCGCCTGGGCGTGCCGCTGGTCTTCGTTGGCGGCTTCGTTGTCACCCTGGTGCTGCACAAGGTCTACAGCATCGACTGGCCGCTGCAGGCGCTGAGCGATTGGAACGAGCGCCTCGGCCACTCGATGATCAATGACGCGGAAGGCCTGAAGTCGGCCCTGATGTCGGACGTCAACCTGTGGACCTGGTCGCTGCAGGACCTGAGCCACACGCTGGCCGATCTCGCCTCGCTGCAGTTCCTGGGCTGGGTCGCCGTGGCCGCCGCCGGCTTCGCGCTGGTGGTGATGAAGCGGGCACGCGGCGCCTGAGCGGCCGGCCTGCCCAAAAGCAAACCGGGGCCAGTTCAACTGGCCCCGGTTTTTATTTCTGAACGCCTCAGGTCGGTGAACTGGCCAGAGCGTCGGGTGCCGCCGGCGGCGTGATGCGCGCCGCCACTTCCTTGCGGAAGCGGTTGAGCTCCTGCACGGTGGCGAAGCTGCGGTCCATCAGCAGGCTCATGTTGTGCAGGATGCGCTCGACGACCTTGTTCTCCCAGACCGAGTCGAACTGGATCTGCTTGTCCAGCCAGCGCTCCAGCCACTCGGGATCGGGTAGGCGGCTCTGGATGGTGTCGCGCGGGAAAAGCTTGGCGTTGACATGCAGGTTGGTCGGGTGCAGGGCCTGCGCCGTGCGGCGGGCGCTGGCCATCAGCACACCCACCTTGGCGAAGGCGGCGCGGGCCTCGTCGCCGAACTTGGCCATGGCGCGCTTCATGTAGCGCAGGTAGGCGCCGCCATGGCGGGCCTCGTCGCGCGACAGGGTTTCGTAGATGGCCTTGATGACGGGCTCGTTGTGCCACTCCGACGCGCGGCGGTACCAGTGGTTCAGGCGAATCTCGCCACAGAAATGCATCATCAGCGTCTCAAGCGCCGGCGCGGGGTCGAAGTCGAAACGTACCTCGTGCAGCTCGGCCTCCGTGGGCACGAGGTCGGGGCGGAAGCGCTTGAGGTACTCGATCAGCACCAGGCTGTGCTTTTGCTCCTCGAAGAACCACACCGACATGAAGGCCGAGAAGTCACTGTCTTCGCGGTTGTCGCGCAGGAACATCTCGGTGGCGGGGAGAGCCGACCACTCGGTGATGGCGTTCATCTTGATGGTCTGGGCCTGTTCGTCGCTCAACAGGCTGGCGTCAAACTTGTCCCACGGGATATCGCGGTCCATGTTCCAGCGCACGGCTTCGAGTTGTTTGAACAGTTCAGGGTAAAGCATGAGAAATCCTCGTCTAGAGGCGGGATTCTAAAGTTCGCGCCAGCGCGCTATCTCCGGCGCGATTGCGGCCAGTCCGTCGAGGCAGCGTACGCCTTCCGGGTAGCTTGGCAAACGGAGTGCCCGGCCGCCGCTGCTGCCCGCCCAGATTTCGACCGCGACCGGCAGCTGCGTGCGCAAGCTGGCCAGTCCGTCCAGCATGGCGCGGGGGGCCAGCTGGCCGCTGAAGCTCAGCGCGACTACATCGACCCGGCAGGCCACCGCAGCGGCGGGCAACTGTGCCAACGGTGTCTCCACGCCCAGCGACAGGCAGACGGCGCCCTCCAGGCCCAGCAGGGCTTCGACCATCAGCAGGCCCTGCGCGTGGCTTTCACCGGGCAGGGTTGTCAACAGCACCCGCGGCTGGCGACCGGTGGGGGGCGGCAGCGCATGCATGGCCTGGCGCAGCACCCCCTGCAGGGATTCGCCATAGAGGTGCTCCTGGAAGAGCTGCAGCGCCCCGCTCATCCACAGCTCGTCAATGCGCGTCGTCAAGGGCGCGAAGACCTCGATGACGCCTCGCCCCAGGCCGCGGCGCAGTATGACCTCGGACAGCGCACGCCTCAGCCCCTCGACGTCATGGCTTTGCAGCAGGGCGGTGCAGGCAGCGATCTCAAAAGGCTCTAAAGCCGTGCCCGCCACGGGCACCGCGGCAGGCAGCTGCAGCAGCAACGACAACTCCTGTACCGACGCAGCGACTACACGGCCCGGACGGTGGCCTGCGTCCAACAACCGCTTCACGAGCCGCAGCCGCTGCACCTGTTCCGCCGGGTACAGGCGCTCGCCGGTGCCATCGCGCCAGGGCGACGGGAAACCATAGCGGCGCTCCCAGACGCGCAGCGTTTCCTTGTGAATGCCGGTATCTCGCTCGACGGCGGTGATGCCGATGCCATCGACCGAATCATTCATCGCCGGCTCCCTGGTCGCGCTTGGTTCGCGCTGCACAAAGCGGGGACAGCAGTCGATTCCGGCCGCGCGGGAGAGGCGGGTCGCACACGAACAGAAATATTCGACAAAGCGACTTACACATCCTACTGTTTGTAATCCTGCTGCAGGCACACGGGATAGAGCAAAACCACCCGCGACGAAGACAACAATCGTCACGGGAACTCGGTACAGGGCCTTGGAATTTCGCGATCGGTGCCCACTCTCGGGCTACACACCGGTAAAAACCCGAGCCCTGACTCGACTCGCACTCTCCGCTCAACCACGAATTTAGGTCGCGCAACCTCTCTGATCTCAGAGTAGCAATCTCGAAGCCGTTCTCCTCCTCCTCCCTCCCTCCCTCGTTGGCTTCGAGGCGTTCTGCGACCGCTTTTATGACCAAGGCCCGCATCCACCACGATGCGGGCCCTTTTTCTTGTCGAATTACCGCGCGACTGCCGTGGATCCAGCTTTGCTGGGCCACTGGCAGTGCCCCCTTGAGGGGGCCGGCGAAGCCGGTACGGGGTGGTCTATTTCAACCAGCCCTTGCGGCGGAAATAGATGAAGGGCGCGGCGACAGACAGCAGCATCAGCACGAGGGCGAATGGGTAGCCCCAGCTCGACTCCAGTTCCGGCATGTTCTTGAAGTTCATGCCGTAGATCGATGCGATCAGCGTCGGCGGCAGCAGGGCGACGCTGGCCACGGAGAATATCTTGATGATCTTGTTCTGGTTGATGTTGATGAAACCGACCGTGGCATCCATCAGGAAGTTGATCTTGTCGAAGAGGAAAGCCGTGTGTGAGTCGAGTGAATCGATGTCACGCAGGATCTGGCGTGATTCCTCGAACTGCTCGGCGTTGAGCATGCGGCTGCGCATCATGAAACTGACGGCACGGCGCGTGTCCATCACATTGCGGCGGATGCGGCCGTTCAGGTCTTCCTCGCGCGCGATGGCCGACAGCACCTCGCCGGCGGCGGCGTCGGTCACGTCGCTCTTCAGTACGCGTACGCTGACGGCCTCGAGCTTGTCGTAGATGCCCTCGAGCACGTCCGCCGAGTACTCGGCGTCGGCGTCGTAGAGCTTGAGCAGCACGTCCTTGGCATCCTCGATCAGGGCCGGGATGCGCCGCGCACGCAGCCGCAGCAGGCGAAACACCGGCAGGTCCTCGTTGTGGACGGAGAACAGGATGTTGTTGAAGAGGATGAAGGCCACGCGCACATTGCGCGCCGACTTGCCGTCGGGGCCCTCGTCGCCCTCGATGAGGAAGTCGGAGCGGATGTGCAGCTCGCCGTTGTCTTCCTCGTAGAAGCGCGCCGATTCCTCCAGGTCCTCGTCGACGATGTCCTCGGGGATGGTCAGGCCGAAGCGGTCGCGGATCCAGCCTTTCTCCTCGGCGCTCGGGCTTTCAAGATCGACCCAGACCGGGCGCGACTGGGCCAGGTCCTCGGCGGTTTCGATTTCTTCCTGGAACAGGCCACCCTTCAGGCGCCCGTTGTCCAGCGTGAACACATTCAGCATGCATCGTCTCCTGGCAGCGCTGGCCAGACTGGCGAAAGGACGACGACGCAGCGCCGTCCGGGGTGGCGGGATTCAGGTCAACCGTCTCACTCCGGGCGGGGCCTCAGGAAGGCCGGCAGCGGGAGTGGACGGTCACCGAGGGTGATCGCTGTCCAAGAAGGGCTCCGTAGGGGGAATAGCCGCGGATTATTGCACCCGCTCAAGACGTGAAAGAAGCCGCGAAAACGAGGCCCTCCAGCCGACAAACGGTCACCGTCATCCCCTTGTCATGCCGCAGCTTCGCGAGCAAACTGGACTCGTCGATTTCCCCACTCCCACCCACCTCCGCTACCCGAAAGACCCCTCCTCCTCCCTCCCCTTCGTCTTTAGTTTTCTGGTTTGTTTTCCGACCCATTCCTCTGAAAGGAGGCTTTATGAATCTGACGATCAGTGGCCATCATCTCGACGTCACGCCCGCTCTGCGCGAGTACGTGCTCACCAAGCTGGACCGTGTGACCCGCCACTTCGACCAGGTCGTTGACATCAACGTCCTGCTGACCGTGGAGAAGCAAAAGGAGAAGGAACGCCGCCAGCGCGCGGAAGTGACCCTGCATGTGAAGGGCCGCGACATCTTTGTCGAGCAATCCCACGAGGATCTGTACGCCGCCATTGATCAGCTGATGGACAAGCTGGATCGCCAGGTCTGCCGCCACAAGGACAAGGTGCAGGATCACCACCACGCCTCGGCCAAGCGCCTCGAGGTACCTGCACGCTGAAGCCCCTGGCTCATCTCACGGCGGCCTTTGGGCCGCTTTTGTTTTGGCTCTTTGCGCATTGATTCGTGATGGCTCACGTGTTGAGCCTGTGGGRAGGGATATTGGCTCGCACGGCCCCGGAGTCTGGGGCGACGGGAGTCACAGATGCGCAGCCGAGAACTCAAGAGGATGCTGGCCGAGGTATCGAAGCTGACGCCGGGGCAGCGGCAGGAGTTGATGCAGGCYTTGAGCGGCGCCGACGAGGTCGTGCAGGTCGTACAGACGGTGCAATCGCGACCGCTGGCCTGTCCGCACTGCCAAGGTGAGCGCGTGGTTCGCAATGGACACGCCAGCGGGTTGCAACGCTACAAATGCCGCAGYTGCACCAGGACCTTYAACTCGCTGACCGARACGCCGCTGGCTCGGCTGCGGCAAAAGGGGAAATGGGAGCGCCAAGCCCAAGTGCTGCGCCAGGGCTTGAGCGTGCATCAGGCCGCGGACAYCCTGTCGGTGGCTCCCAGCACGGCCTTCCGCTGGCGTCACCGCTTCCTGCAACTGGCCCAGGGCGTGAAGGCCCGAGTGCTGCAAGGCGTGGTGGAGGCCGACGAGACCTACTTCCTGCGCTCCAGCAAGGGCCAACACGTGCAGGCCCGCAAGGCTCGACGCCGAGGCGGCAGCGGAGCCAAGCGCAGGCTGTCCGACGAACAAGAGCCGGTGTTGGTGGCGCGAGACCGCTCCGGCGCAACGGCCGATTTCATCCTGCAACGCGCCGGCAAGGCTCAGACCATCGCGGCGTTGGCGCCGGTACTGGCCCCGGACGCTGTGCTGTGCACGGACTGCAGTGGCTCGTTAGGAGCAGCAGCCAAGCATTTGGGCGTTGAGCACCATGCGCTGAATCTCTCCCGAGGTGAGCGGGTGCAGGGCGCTTGGCACATCCAGAACGCCAACGCGTATCACGCCAGGCTCAAGAACTGGATACGCCGCTTCAATGGGGTGGCCAGTTCGTACCTGGCCAGCTACCTGGGCTGGTTCCGCGCCTTGGACCGGTCAGCCCAAACTCACCGACAGCCCGCGCCGTTCCTGGCTCTGGCTGTCGGTGCCTGATGCGTCATCAAGCAATGCGCAAAGAGCCTTTNCCTTGGACCGGTCAGCCCAAACTCACCGACAGCCCGCGCCGTTCCTGGCTCTGGCTGTCGGTGCCTGATGCGTCATCAAGCAATGCGCAAAGAGCCTTTGTTTTTGCGATGCACAATCCACGGTTGCTCGCGGCAATCGGTTGTTGCTGCAGTGCCGCAAAAACCCGCATTCATGGGTGCTCAGAGGCGTTTTCCACGTCTCTAGGGGCTACCGCCCACCCCAAAACGACGCAGGGTTCCATAATCTGTCGCTCTGATTGACCCACCTGCCCGGCACGGCCGCGCCTACCCGGCGCCCCCGATGCTTGGCCTCAACCCATGAACCGTCTCGCCGCCATCCTGCCTGCCGACAACGTGTTGGTGAACGTGGATGCGTCCAGCAAGAAACGCGCCTTTGAACACGCTGGCTTGCTGTTCGAAAACCACCACCAGATGGGCCGGGCGCTGGTCACCGACAACCTCTTCGCCCGCGAGCGTCTGGGCTCGACTGGCCTGGGACACGGCGTCGCCATCCCGCATGGCCGCGTCAAGGGCCTGAAAAACCCGCTGGCTGCGGTGCTGCGGCTGGGCCAACCCATCGGCTTCGACGCGCCGGACGACGAGCCCGTCGGCCTGCTGATCTTTCTGCTCGTGCCCGAAGCGGCCACGCAGCGTCATCTGGAGATCCTGTCCGAGATCGCCGAGATGCTGTCCGACCGCGAACTGCGCGAGCAGCTCAAGGCCGAACCGGACGCCGCCACCCTGCACAAGCTGATCGCGGCCTGGGAGCCGCTGAAATCGGTCGCTTGATGCCGCTTTTCGACGCTTCGCGTAAACCCTTAGCTTGAAACCCACATCGATCAGCGCGGAAAGGCTTTTCGAAGAGCACCGCGAGGCCTTGCGCTGGGAGTGGATCGCCGGCCACGCCCACCCGGAGCGCCGCTTCGACGAAGCCGCCGTGCGCGATGCGCAGAGTGCGGCTGACCTGGTCGGCTACCTGAACTACATCCACCCCTACCGCGTCCAGATCGTCGGCCGTCGGGAGGTGGCCTATCTGAACCAGGAAGGCACCGACGTTCAGGACCGGCGCATCTCCCGCATCGTCACGCTGGAGCCGCCGGTCATCATCGTCGCCGACGACACCCTGCCGCCGCCGCGCCTGGTTGCCATGTGCGACCGCGCCGAGATCCCGCTGTTCCGCACCAATGAGTCTGCCGGCCATGTCATCGATCTGGTGCGCGGCTACCTGTCCCAGCTGTTCGCCAACCGCACCACCCGCCACGGCGTCTTCATGGACATCCTCGGCCTGGGCGTGCTGCTGACCGGCGAATCAGGCCTGGGCAAGAGCGAACTCGGCCTGGAGCTGATCTCGCGCGGCCATGGCCTGGTCGCCGACGACGCGGTCGACTTCTTCCGCATTGCCCAGACCGCCATCGAGGGCCGCTGCCCCGAGCTGCTGCTGAACCTGCTGGAAGTGCGCGGCATCGGCCTGCTCGACATCAAGTCCATCTTTGGCGAGACGGCCGTGCGCCGCAAGATGCGCCTCAAGCTCATCGTGCACCTGGTGCGCAAGGAAACGATGGAGCGCGACTTCGAGCGCCTGCCCTACGAGCCGCTGTACGAGGATGTGCTCGGCATGCCGGTGCGCAAGGTCGTCATCGCCGTGGACGCGGGCCGCAACCTGGCCGTGCTGGTCGAGGCCGCCGTGCGCAACACCATCCTGCAGCTGCGCGGTATCGACACCTACAAGGAATTCGTCGAGCGCCACCAGCGCGCCATCGACAACGGCTCGATGGATTGAAACCCCTCGCCCAGCCTCGCGTCGCTACACGCGAGCGCGTCTGGTCGGTCCCCCAAGGGGACGGCGATGCTTGCGGCATCAAGCCGCAAGCACATCGCCAGAGCGGGCCGGCTAGGGAACGGCCCTGCGCTCGGCCCGCGGCGAGCGCTCAGCTGCGGTTCGGGCAGTCCGTCTTCAGGCAGGTCGCGTACAGCGCCAGCGAATGCTCCTGCAGCTGGAAGCCACGTTCGCCCGCGATGGCGTGCTGGCGCTCCTCGATGCCGGGGTCGAAGAACTCCTCGACCTTGCCGCAGTTCAGGCAGACCAGGTGGTCGTGGTGGTGACCCTCGTTGAGCTCGTAGACGGCCTTGCCGGTCTCAAAATGGTTGCGGCTCAACAGGCCCGCCTGCTCGAACTGCTGCAGCACGCGGTAGACCGTCGCCAAGCCAATGTCGGCGCCCTCGCCAAGCAAAGCCTTGTAAACATCTTCAGCGGTCATGTGTCGCTGCGCCGCGCGCTGGAAGATCTCCAGGATCTTGATGCGCGGCAGCGTCGCCTTGAGGCCGCTGTTCTTGATGTCGCTGGTCTGGTTCTTGGCGGAAGAGGGCATGGCGGGCGCAAAGGAGGCCGGGAGGCCCCCGCTAGAATCCGCCGATCATAGCCAGCCGGCCTGCCGGCCGGCGCTTCCCGTCCCCTCCCTGCCCCTTCAGCCAGCCGCCCGATGCGTCCCCTGCTTGCCTCTCTCCCGCTGCTTGCGCTGCTCGGCGGCTGTTCCTACCTGCCCACCTGGGATTCCCTGCCAACCCTGCCGTCCGTCACCGGCGAAAAGGTGCTGGGGCTGCTGACGCCCTATCGCGTCGAGGTGGTGCAGGGCAATGTGCTGACCAAGGAGATGGTCGCCCGCGTCAAGCCCGGCATGCCCAAGGCGCAGGTGCGCGACCTGCTCGGCTCGCCGCTGCTGACCGACGTCTTCCACGAATCGCGCTGGGACTATGTCTTCACGATCCGCCGCCAGGGCACTGCCTACCAGCAGCGCCTGGTCGTCGCGACCTTCGATGGCGACAAGCTGAAAGAGCTGACGGTGCCTGACGACCTGCCGGCCGAGAATGACTTCGTGGCCGCCATCAACACCTTCAAGCCCAGCAGCAAGGTCCCGAAGCTGGAGTTGAGCGAGACTGAGCGCGACGCCCTGCCCCTGCCCAAGAAGAGCGCCGACGCTGCGCCGACGGCCGCCGCCGAGGGCCCTGCGCCGGGCCGCACCTATCCGCCGCTGGACGCTGCTCCGGCCAAGGCAGGTTCGTGATCAAGGTCGCTGTCATGGGCGCCTCCGGGCGCATGGGCAAGATGCTCGTCGAGGCCGTCGAAGCCGCCGGCGACTGCGCTCTGCACGTCACGCTGGACAAAGGCGACGACGTGCGGGCGGGCCTTGCCGGCGCCGACGTGATGATCGACTTCACGCGCCCCGAGGCGACGCTGGTCCATCTGGCCGTCTGCGCCGAACTGGGCATCAAGGCCGTCGTCGGCACGACCGGCTTCGACGAAGCCCAGAAGGCCGAGATCGCCAGGTTCGCCGAGCGCACGGCCATCGTCTTCGCGCCCAATATGAGTGTCGGCGTCAACGTCGTGCTCAAGCTGCTGGACATGGCCGCCCGCGCGCTGAACGAGGGCTACGACATCGAGATCGTCGAGGCCCACCACCGCATGAAAGTGGACGCCCCCAGCGGCACCGCGTTGCAGATGGGCCAGGTCGTTGCCGGCGCCCTGGGCCGCGACTTGAAGACCAGCGCCGTGTACGGCCGCGAAGGCGTCACGGGCGCGCGCGACCCGTCCACCATCGGCTTCGCCACCGTGCGTGGCGGCGACATCATCGGCGACCACACCGTGCTGTTCGCCGGCATCGGCGAGCGCATTGAAGTCAGCCACAAGGCCACCAACCGCACCATCTATGCCCAGGGCAGCCTGCGGTGCGCGCGCTTTCTGGCCGGCGGCAAGAAGGCCGGCCTGTTCGGCATGAACGACGTCCTGGGCTTCAACGGCTGATATGGGCGGCTTTGCGGACTTCTGGGCCCAAAGCGACCTGGTCGGCCGCGCGGTGGCGCTGCTGCTGCTGGCCATGTCCGTCAGCGCCTGGGCTTTGATCCTGTGGAAGGCCTGGCTGCTGCGCCGCGCCCGCCGCGGCCTCGTACGCGCCGTGCCGGCCTTCTGGGGCGCAGCTGGCGTGGCAGAAGGCCGCAGCGCGCTGCAGAGCTTCGACACCGAAGGCCTGCTGCTGCCGCTGCTTGACGCCGCCACGGCCGAGACCCGCAGCGCCACGCTGGACGCGGCAGGCAAGCGTGAATCCCGCCTGACCCGCCGCTTGCGCGATGCGCTGCATGCGGTGCTGGGCAAGCTGCAGTTCGGCCAGGTGCTGCTGGCCTCGGTCGGCGCGACAGCGCCCTTCGTCGGCCTGTTCGGCACCGTCTGGGGCATCTATCACGCGCTGGCCAGCATCTCCGCGGCCGGCAACATCACCATCGACAAGATCTCCGGCCCGGTTGGCGAGGCGCTGATCATGACGGCCGCCGGTCTGGCCGTGGCCATTCCCGCCGTGTTGGCCTACAACGTCTTCGGCAAGTTGGTCGCGGCCTGCGAGGCCGATCTGGAAGGCTTTGCGCACGACTTGCGCGAGCTTCTCGACCACGACTGATCATGAGCTTCGGGCGACTTGAAAGACCCGACGCGTCGCGACCGATGAGCGACATCAACATGACGCCACTGATCGACGTCATGCTGGTGCTGCTGGTCATCTTCATGATCACGGCGCCGCTGATGACGGCATCGCTGCGCCTGGACCTGCCCAAGAGCGAAGCCGCCACGCCCAGCGACGCGCCGAGCTTCGTCGCCGTGGCCATCACGCCGGACGGCAAGCTGCATCTGGGCGACGACGAGCTCGACGCCATGGCTTTTCAAAAGCGCATCGGCGAACTCGGCCGTGCCAATGCGCAGTTGGAAGTGCAACTGCGCGCGGACCGCAGCGTGCCTTACGGCCAGGTGGCCGAGCTGATCGGCTGGGTGCAGGCCGCCGGACTGAACCGCATCGCCTTCGTCGCGCAGGCCGCCGCCTCGGCCCCCTGAGCGAAAGGTCGGGCGGGAGGCCCCACCTACAATTTGGCCCATGAACGCCAAGACCGAAGCGCCCAGCTACAACCCGAACGAGATCGAAGCCACCGCCCGTGCCTACTGGACGGAGCGCGATGCCTACCGCGTCACCGAAGACGCTAGCAAGCCGCACTTCTACGCCTGCTCCATGCTGCCCTACCCCTCGGGCAAGCTGCACATGGGCCATGTGCGCAACTACACGATCAACGACATGCTGGCCCGCCAGCTGCGCATGAAGGGCTTCAATGTCCTGATGCCCATGGGCTGGGATGCCTTCGGCCTGCCGGCCGAGAACGCCGCGATGAAGGGCAAGGTGCCGCCGGCGCAGTGGACCTACTCCAACATCGCCCACATGAAGGCCCAGATGCAGGCCATGGGCCTGGCCATCGACTGGAGCCGCGAGGTCGCGACCTGCCAGCCCAGCTACTACAAGTGGAACCAGTGGCTGTTCCTGAAGATGCTGGAGAAGGGCATCGCCGAGCGCCGCACCCAGGTCGTCAACTGGGACCCGGTGGACCAGACCGTGCTGGCCAACGAGCAGGTCATCGATGGCCGCGGCTGGCGCTCGGGCGCGCTGGTGGAGAAGCGCGAGATCCCGGGCTACTACCTGAAGATCACGCAATACGCCGAGGAGCTGCTGTCGGCCGTCGCCAATCCTGAAGACCCGAACTACCTCAGCGGCTGGCCCGAACGCGTACGGCTGATGCAGGAAAACTGGATCGGCAAGAGCCAGGGCGTGCGCTTCGCGTTCCCGCATTCCATCGAAGGCGGCGGTGGGCGCCTGTGGGTGTTCACGACCCGTGCTGACACCATCATGGGCGTGACCTTCTGCGCCGTGGCGCCGGAGCATCCGCTCGCCACCGTCGCAGCCAAGGACAAGCCCGAGGTCGCCCGCTTCATCGAGGAATGCAAGGCCGGTGGCACGACCGAGGCCGAGCTGGCCACGCAGGACAAGAAGGGCGTGCCCACGGGCCTGTTCGTCACCCACCCGATCACCGGCGCCCAGGTCGAGGTCTGGGTCGGCAACTACGTGCTGATGAGCTATGGCGACGGCGCCGTCATGGGTGTGCCGGCGCATGACGAGCGCGACTTCGCGTTCGCGCTGAAGTACCAGCTGCCGATCAAGCAGGTCATCGACGTTGACGGCCAGGCCTACGACGACAAGAAGTGGGCCGAGTGGTATGGCGACAAGTCCAAGGCGCGCTGCATCAACTCCGGCGTGCTGGATGGCCTGGGCCACGTGGACGCCGTCAACAAGGTCGCCGAACTGCTCGCCGACAAGGGCCTGGGCGAGAAGAAGACCACCTGGCGCCTGCGTGACTGGGGCGTCAGCCGCCAGCGCTACTGGGGCACGCCCATCCCCATCATCCATTGCGATGGCTGTGGCGTCGTGCCGGTGCCGGAGAAGGACCTGCCCGTCGTGCTGCCCGACGACCTGATCCCCGACGGCAGCGGCAATCCACTGAACAAGCACGCGGCCTTCCTGAACGTCGCCTGCCCGAGCTGCGGCAAGCCGGCCCAGCGCGAGACGGACACGATGGACACCTTCGTCGATTCGTCCTGGTACTTCATGCGCTATTGCGACCCGACCAACGACCAGGCCATGGTCGCGGACGGCACCAAGTACTGGATGCCGATGAACCAGTACATCGGCGGCATCGAGCACGCCATCCTGCACCTGCTGTACGCGCGCTTCTGGACCAAGGCGATGCGCGACCTCGGCCTGGTGACGATCAGCGAGCCGTTCGAGAAGCTGCTGACCCAGGGCATGGTCTTGAAGGGCGCGTTCTTCCACAAGCCCGAGGGTGGCGGCAAGGACTACTACTGGGACCACGAGATCGACGTCATCCACGACGACAAGGGCGGCATCGCCGGCGCCAAGCTGAAGAAGGACGGCACGCCGCTCGAGTACGAGATGACGACCATGTCCAAGTCCAAGAACAACGGCGTGGACCCGCAGGCGCTGATCGACCAGTACGGCGCCGACACGGCCCGCCTGTTCGTCATGTTCGCCAGCCCGCCCGAGCAGACGCTGGAGTGGAACGACGCGGCCGTCGAAGGCGCCCACCGCTTCCTGAAGCGCGTGTGGAACTTCGGCGCGCGCAATGCCGACGCGATCAAGTCCGGCGGCCAGGACTTCGCCGCGCTGAACGGCGACGGCAAGGCGCTGCGCCGCGAGGTGCACAACGTGCTCAAGCAGGTCAGCTACGACTACGAGCGCATGCAGTACAACACCGTCGTCTCCGGCGCGATGAAGCTCCTCAATGCACTCGAAGGTTTCAAGGCTGAGGGCCAGTCGGCCGCCATCCGCGACGGCTTCTCGGTGCTGCTGCGCGTGCTCTACCCGGCCACGCCCCACATTGCCCATCAGCTCTGGCAGGACCTGGGCTTTGCCGCCGAACTCGGCGATCTGCTCGACGCGCCCTGGCCGACGGTCGATGAGGCGGCCCTGGTGCAGGACGAGATCGAGCTGATGTTGCAGGTCAACGGCAAGCTGCGCGGCGCAGTGAAGGTGCCGGCCTCGGCCGGCAAGGCTGCCATCGAAGCCGCGGCGCTGGCAACCGAGGAGTTCGCCAAGTTCAGCGAAGGCAAGGCGCCCAAGAAGGTCGTCATCGTGCCTGGCCGCCTCGTCAACATCGTCGTTTGATCGCAATGCAGCGTCGCCACCTCCTGCTGCTGGGCAGCGCAGCCCTCGCGGGCTGCGGCTTCGAGCTGCGCCACGAGCCCGTGCTCTCCTTCCAGACCTTGGCGCTGACCGGCTTCCCGCCGGAATCGCCGCTGGCCGCCGGCCTCAAGCGCCAGATCAAGCGCACACCGGTGCAGTTGCTGGACGACCCGGCCCGCGCCCAGGTCGTGCTGGAGGCCACCCGCGAGTTCCGCGACCGCACCGTCGTCGCGTCCACCAGCGTCGGCCAGGTGCGTGAGTTCCAGTTGCGCCTGCAGTTCGACTACCT
This sequence comes from Pelomonas sp. Root1217, assembly GCF_001425705.1. Taxonomy (GTDB): domain Bacteria; phylum Pseudomonadota; class Gammaproteobacteria; order Burkholderiales; family Burkholderiaceae_C; genus Pelomonas. The sequence continues at coordinate 294,930 of NZ_LMDC01000023.1, forward strand.
GATCCGCACGGCAGCGGGCGAGCTGCTGGTGCCCAAGGTGGAACTGCGCCTGGCCCGCGACATGACCTACACCGAGACCTGGGCGCTGGCCAAGGAGCAGGAGGCTGCCAATCTGTACGGCGCGATGCACTCCGACGCAATCGCCCAAGTCATGCGCCGCCTCGCCGCCGTGAAGCTCCAAGGCTGATGCAGCTGCGCGCCGAGGGCCTCAGCGCCCATCTCGCCAAGGGCCTGGCCCGCATCTACACCGTGCACGGCGACGAGCCGCTGCTCGCGCAGGAGGCGGCGGACCAGATCCGCGCCGCCGCCCGCGCCAATGGCTTTGGCGAGCGGCAGATCTTCATCGTCAGCGGTGCCTATTTCGACTGGGCACCGGTGCTGGCTGCCGCGCAGGCCATGAGCCTGTTCTCCGAACGCCAGTTCATCGAGATCCGCATTCCCAGTGGCAAGCCCGGCAAGGAAGGCTCCGAGGCCCTGCAGCGCTATGCCCAGGCCGCGCCCGACGACGTGCTGACCCTGGTCACGCTGCCGCGGCTGGACAAGACTCAGCTCTCCAGCGCCTGGTTCATGGCGCTGGACGGCAACGGCGCGTCCATCCGCGTCGAGCCCGTGGAGCGACGCCTGCTGCCCGCCTGGCTGGCGCAACGCCTGCGCGCGCAGGGGCAGTCGGTGCCAGAGGGCGAGGACGGCCAGAAAGCCCTGGCCTTCTTCGCCGACCGCGTCGAGGGCAATCTGCTCGCAGCCCACCAGGAGTTGCAGAAGCTCGCCCTGCTTCACCCCAAGGGCGAGCTGACGCTGGAGCAGATCGAGGCGGCCGTGCTGGACGTGGCGCGCTTTGACGTCTTCAAGCTCAGCGAGGCCGTGCTGTCGGGCGGCGTGCCGCGCATGCTGCGCATGTTGGACGGCCTGGAGGCCGAGGGCGAGGCCGCCGTGCTGGTGCACTGGACGCTGGCCGAGGACGCGCGGGCTTTGGCGCGCGTGCGCGCCGCGCTGGACGCCGGCAAACCGCTGCCGCTGGCGCTGCGCGAGGCGCGCGTCTGGGGCGCCAAGGAGCGCCTCATTGAACGCATCGCGCCGCGGCTGGACGCCACCCAGGCCGGCGCCCTCGTGCAGGCCGCGCAGATCTGCGACGGCCTCGTCAAAGGGTTGCGCCACCCCGACTGGCCCAGCGACCCGTGGGCCGGCCTGCGCCGCCTCGCGCTGCTGCTCGCCGAGGCCGCAAGCGGTAAAACTGGGGCAGCCCTGGCTGCCCGTTGAGCCCGATTGGGCTATCGTCGGGGCGGTAAACCTGCCGCCATGCCACCGTCTCTTCACCAAATCGTCGCTGCTGCCCTTGCGCTGAGTTCGCTCTCCGCCCAGGCCGTGCCTGTCACCGTGCAGTTGCGCGGGCCAGGCGGCCAGCCGTTGGCCGACGCTGCGGTGGCCATCGAGGTCAAGGGCCGCACCGGCAAGACCAGCTCCGCCAAGGCTGAGATGGGCCAGCGCGACCGCCAGTTCACGCCGCAGCTCCTCGTCGTGCAGACCGGCACGGCCGTCAACTTCCCGAACTTCGACACCGTGCGGCATCACGTCTACTCGTTTTCGCCCATCAAGGTCATCGACATCAAGCTCTATTCCGGCACGCCAGCCGAGCTCATCGTCTTCGACAAGCCGGGCGTGGCCACGCTGGGCTGCAACATCCACGACCGCATGAGCGCCCACATCGTCGTCGTCGACACGCCGACCTTCGGGCGCACGGATGACAAGGGCCAAGTGGCGTTCGACCTGCCGGCGGGCGAGCATGTCGTCAGGTCCTGGCACGGCGGCCAGAAGTCGCCCAACCTGCAGACCGTCAAGCTCGACGTGCCAGCGGGCGGGGGGCCGGTAGCCCTCACGCTCGCCGAGTAGCACCGCCGCAATGCGCTGGCCAGACTGGCTGAACCTGCGCCGCCTCGAGGGGCGCATCGTCGCTCTCTTCCTGGCGCTGCTGCTGGTCGTGCAACTGGTCAGCTTCGGCGCCATCCACGCCAGCATCACCCACAACGCCGAGGACTCGCTGGCCAGCGAGCTGCAGACCGGCGAGCGCGTGCTGCGCCGCCTGCTCGACCAACGCGCCGGCAAGCTGCGGGACGCGGCCGAACTGCTGGCCAAGGACTACGGCTTTCGCAGCACGGTCGGCCTGTCGCTGGCCGAGGCCGGCACCGTCGAGACCATCAAGGACGCCCTCGTCAATCAAGGTGAGCGCGTCGGCGCCTCGGTCGTCGCCTATTTCGACGACCAGCAGCACCTGGTCGCCGCCACGCGAGACGGCTCGGCTTCCTTCGGGGCGGCGCTGCGCCAGCTCACCCAGAGCAAGGACGGCGCGGCGCTGGCCGTGCAGGGCAGCCATGTCTACCAGGTGGTCGCCGTGCAGGTGCGCACGCCGGCACCGGTGGGCTGGGTGTTGATGGCCTTTGCGCTGGACCGCGAGGTGCTGGACGATCTCAAGGCGCTGTCGGAGCTGCAAGGCGTTGTGCTGCTGCAAGGTCCGACCAGGCAGTGGCAGACCACCGTCGACAACCTCGATGGCAGCGCAGTCAATGCCTTGCGTGCTGCTCTGGGTCAGGCGGCTCCAGCCGACGGCATCGTCGAGCTGGCCGGCGAACGCATGCGCGCCCTCTTCGTGCCCCTGATTGGCGGCGATCAAGCCCTTGGCGTGCTGCTGTTGCGGTCGCTGGACGCGGCCCTGGCGCCCTACCAGCAGTTGCAGCTCGTCCTGCTCGGCCTGACCGTGCTGGGCGTCGTCGTCTTCGCCCTCGTCAGCGTGCTGCTGGCACGCGGCATCAGCAACCCCATCACGGCGCTGTCGGCCTCGGCGCGCCGGCTCGAGCGCGGCGACTACGACACGCCCGTGCCGTCGACTTCGCGGCTGGAGGAGGTGCACAAGCTGGCCCTGGCGCTGGAGAGCATGCGTGAGGGCATCCGCCGCCGCGATGCTCTCGTCAACAACCTGGCCTATGTCGACCCGCTGACGCTGCTGCCCAACCGCGCGCGTTTCGCCGAATTCCTGCAGCACCACCTGACCCACAGCAACACGCCGGGTGCCGTGCTGATGCTGGACCTGGACCGCTTCAAGCACGTCAATGACGTGCTCGGTCATGAGGTCGGCGACCGCCTGCTGCAGTCGGTCGCCGAGCGCCTGCAGGCGCTGTGCGCGCCGGCGCATTCGGTACTCGCACGCTTCTCGGGCGACGAGTTCGCCGTGCTGCTGGCCCATACCGACGCCCACGCCGCCAGCGAGGCGGCGCTGGCCATCCTGAAGGACTTCGAGCGTCCGCTGCAGATCGACAACGAGACCATCGACCTCGGCGCCGGCATCGGCATTGCCCTCTTCCCCGAGCATGGCCGTGAGGTCAACCTGCTGCTGGGCCGCGCCGAGCTGGCCATGTATGCGGCCAAGGCCCGCCAGTGCGGCAGCCTGATCTACCACGCCCAGCTGGACGCCGGCAGCCAGGAGTCGCTGTCCCTGCTGACCGAGCTGCGCCACGCGGTCGAGAAGGATGAACTGCGCCTGTACCTGCAGCCCAAGATCGACCTGCAGCAGGGCAGGATCCTCGGCGCCGAGGCCCTGGTGCGCTGGCAGCACCCGACGCGCGGCCTGGTGCCGCCGATGCAGTTCATCCCTTTTGCCGAGCAGACCGGCTTCATCCGCCTGCTCAGCGCCTGGGTGCTGTCCAACGCGGCCAGGTTCGCGCGCCAGGCCGCGGACGCGGGCCTCACGCTGCGGCTGTCGGTCAACCTGTCCACGCGCGACCTGATGGACCAGGACCTGCCCGCCAAGATCGAAGCCATGCTGGCGCCGCTGCAGGTGTCGGCCGAATCGCTGTGCCTGGAGATCACCGAGAGCACCATCATGGACGACCCCGAGCGGGCCCTGTCCACGCTGGAGCATCTGCATGCGATGGGCTTCAAGCTGTCCATCGACGACTTCGGCACCGGCTACTCGTCGCTGGCCTATCTGAAGCGCCTACCGGTGGATGAGCTGAAGATCGACAAGAGCTTCGTCATGGCGATGGAGCGCGACCTCGACGACGCCCGCATCGTGCGCTCCACCATCGAGCTGGCGCACAACCTCGGCCTCACCGTCGTCGCCGAAGGGCTGGAGACCATCAAGGCCTGGGCCATGCTGGCCCGCCTGGGCTGCGACGAAGGCCAGGGCTACTACATCTGCAAGCCCATGCCGCAGGAGCAGTTCATTGCCTGGGCCAAGAGCTGGCAGCCGCCGGACATCTCGGGCGTCACGGCCGAGAGCCTGATGGCCAAACTCGGCTGAACTGGCCCCTCGCCCGAGAGTACTCGAACGGTCTTGCAGACCGCGCTGCGACAGTGCCGCAGCCCTTCGGCAGGCACATGGCGCCCACTGGGCGCCATGTGTCCGGCCTCAGCCCCCGCGGGGACGCAGCCTCGCTTGGGGCGGCCCGGCGCTCGGCTAGTTATCGCGGTCTTCAAGGGCTTCGCACAGCGCGGTGAGGCCTGCAGTCACCGTCTGCAAGCGCACCGCATGGCGGTCGCCTGAGAAGTTCTCGCGCCAGACCTGGGCCGGCCGCCCTGCATGCACCAAGGCCAGCCAGACGGTACCGACCGGCTTGGCTTCGCTGCCGCCCGTCGGCCCGGCCACGCCGGTGACGGCCAGTGCCCAATCGATGGGTGCATGCGCCAGCAGGCCACGTGCCATGTGTTCGGCCACCTCGGCGCTGACGGCGCCGTGCAGCGCGATCAGGCCCTTGGGAACGCCGAGCAGTTCAGCCTTGGCCTCGTTGCTGTAGCTGACGACGCCGCGCTCGAACCAGGCGCTGGAGCCGCTCAGGCTGGTGCAGGCGGCGGCGATGAGGCCGCCGGTGCAGCTCTCCGCCGTGCCGATGCGCTCGCGCCGCTGGATCAGCGCCACGGCAATGCGGTCGATCAGTTCAAGGTCTTCGGCAAACATGCTTACCCCATCACAAAGCGGTAGAGCGCGATGACAGCGAGCGTACAGCCGGCGGCGACGAAATCGTCGAACAGGATGCCGAAGCCCTGCGCCCAGGTGACCGTGGCCCCGCGCTCGCCCTTGAAAAGCCGGTCCGCCCAGCCCACCGGCCCGGGCTTGGCCGCATCGAAGAAGCGGAACAGGCCGAAAGCAATGAGCTGGCCCAGCCAGCCCACCGGCGCGATCAGCCACAGGATGAGCCAGAAGGCCAGCACCTCGTCCCAGACGATGGAGGCCGGGTCGGGCGTGTTCATGTCGCGCGCCGTGCGCGTGCAGGCCCACCAGCCCACCAGCGTGCCGATGCCGATCAGCAGGCCCCAGGCCAGCTCGCTCATCCACGGCGAGATGACCCAGAACACAGCCCAAGCCCACAGGGTGCCGACGGTACCGGGCGCTTTGGGGCTCAGGCCACTGCCGAAGCCCAGCGCAATCCAGCGCGCCGGGTGACGCAGCATGAAGGCCGGCGTCGGACGGATAGGTGCGCCGCTCATGACTTGAAGTGGTCGAAGGAGCGCAGGCCGTGCTCTACGGCGGCGCCGCGAGCATCGACGACACGCAGGCCGGGCTCGGCTTCAATGACGCCGATGCGCGTCAATGCCACGCCCACATCGGGCAGCCGCACACCGGCCGGCGCCGTGAAGACGAGTTCGTAGTCATCGCCGCCTGCCAGCAGGCATTCGCGCTGCACGACAGCCAGCTGCGTGGCCAGCACCTCGCTGCGTGGCAACGCATCCAAGTCCAGCCGCGCGCCGACACGCGAGGCGGCGAGGATGTGACCAAGATCGCCGAGCAAGCCGTCCGACACATCGATGGCCGCCGTCGCGATGCAACGCAGCGCCTGGCCCAGTTCGACTCGCGGCGTTGGCAGCTCCATGGCTGTGCGCACGCAGTCGAAGCCGGCGCCGTCCAGCGCGACCGTGCCGCGAAACACTTCCAGCGCAAGGCGCGCGTCGCCAAGGCGCCCCGACACCCAGATCTCGTCACCCACGCGCGCGCCGCCGCGCAGCAGGGCCAGCCCCGGCGGCGCCTCGCCGAAGACGGTGATGCAGAGATTCAACGGCCCCTGTGTCGTGTCGCCGCCGATCAGCGGGCAGGCGTGGGCGTCGGCCAGGGCCAACAGGCCGCGCGATAAACCGGCCAGCCAGGCTTCGTCAACGCGCGGCAGGGCCAGGGCCAAAGTGAAGCCTCGCGGCGTCGCACCGCAGGCGGCCAGGTCGCTCAGGTTGACAGCCAGCGCCTTGTGGCCGAGGCGCACCGGATCGATCGTCGACAGGAAGTGCCGGCCCTCGACCAGCATGTCACTGGAAACCAGCCAGCGCGCACCGGGCGTGGGCACGAGCACGGCGCAGTCGTCGCCCACGCTCACCTCGACGCCAGCCACCGCGGGGCGCTGGAAGTAGCGCCGGATCAGATCGAATTCGCCCATGGCCGCGATTAGACCTTGTGGACATCCACAGCGCCCGGCGGGCCCTTGGGTGGCATGATTCCAGCCCCGTCGGCACCTTGTGATCCCGCCATGCTCAGCTCCGAAGAAAAACGCGCCCAACTCCGCCAGGCCGCTCTCGAGTACCACGAGTTCCCGACCCCCGGAAAGATTGCCATCGCGGCGACCAAGCAGCTCGTCAACCAGCACGACCTGGCGCTGGCCTACTCGCCTGGCGTGGCGGCGGCTTGCGAGGAGATCGTCGCGGACCCAGCCAACGCCTTCCGCTACACCTCGCGCGGCAACCTGGTCGCCGTCGTCTCCAACGGCACGGCCGTGCTGGGCCTGGGCAATATCGGGCCGCTGGCGTCCAAGCCGGTCATGGAGGGCAAGGGCGTCCTGTTCAAGAAATTCGCCGGCATCGACGTCTTTGACCTGGAAGTGGCCGAGAACGATCTCGACAAGCTGGTCGACTGCATCGCCGCACTTGAGCCCACCTTCGGCGGCATCAACCTGGAGGACATCAAGGCACCGGACTGCTTCTACGTCGAGCGCAAGCTGCGCGAGCGCATGAAGATTCCCGTCTTCCACGACGACCAGCATGGCACGGCCATCGTCGTCGGCGCGGCCTTCCTGAACGGCCTGAAGGTCGTCGGCAAGGACATCAAGAAAGTCAAGCTGGTCACCTCGGGCGCCGGCGCTGCGGCACTCGCCTGCCTGGGCCTGCTCGTCAAGCTCGGTCTGCCGCGCGAGAACATCTGGGTGACCGACCTGGCGGGCGTCGTCTACGAAGGCCGCACCGAGCTGATGGACCCGGACAAGGCCGCCTTCGCCCAACCCACGTCGCAACGCAGCCTGCGCGAGGCGATTGCCGGCGCCGACGTCTTCCTGGGCCTGTCGGCCGGCGGCGTGCTGAAGGCCGACATGGTCGCGACCATGGCCGCGCAGCCGCTGATCTTCGCGCTGGCCAACCCGACGCCCGAGATCCTGCCGGAAGAAGTCCAGGCTGTGCGCGGCGACGCCATCATGGCCACGGGCCGCACGGACTACCCCAACCAGGTCAACAACGTCCTGTGCTTCCCCTACATCTTCCGGGGCGCGCTGGACTCGGGCGCGACGACGATCAACGTCGAGATGGAGATCGCTGCGGTTCACGCGATCGCTGATCTGGCCCAGGCCGAGCAGAGCGAGGTGGTTGCCGCGGCCTATGTCGGCGCGACGCTGAGCTTTGGCGCCGAGTACCTGATCCCAAAGCCCTTCGACCCGCGGCTGATGATGCGCATCGCGCCGGCCGTCGCCAAGGCGGCGATGGACTCGGGCGTCGCGGCGCGGCCCATCCAGGATTGGGATGCCTACCGCGAGAAGCTGCAGAGCTTCGTCTACGCCTCGGGCAACACGATGAAGCCCATCTTCACCGCGGCCAAGCGCGCGCCCAACAAGCGCGTCGCCTTCGCTGAGGGCGAGGAGGAACGCGTGTTGCGCGCCGCACAGGTCGTCGTCGACGAAGGCCTGGCGCGCCCAACGCTGGTGGGCCGCCCGCAGGTCATCGCCGAGCGTTGCGAGCGCTTCGGCTTGCGCCTGCAGCAAGGCCGCGACTATGACGTCGTCAACGTCGAGCACGACGACCGCTACCGCGACTACTGGCAGACCTATCTGCAGATGACCGAGCGCAAGGGCGTCACCCAGCAGCTTGCCAAGATCGAGATGCGCCGCCGGCTCACGCTGATCAGCTCCATGCTGCTGCACAAGGGCGAGGTCGACGGCCTGCTCTGCGGCACCTGGGGCACGACCGCCACGCACCTGCAGTACATCGACCAGGTCATCGGCAAGCGCGCCGGCGTGAAGACCTATGCCTGCATGAACGGGCTGATCCTGCCGGGCCGCCAGGTCATGCTGGTGGACACCCACGTCAACTACGACCCGACCGCCGAGCAGCTTGCCGAGATCACCGTCATGGCCGCCCAGGAGATGTGCCGCTTCGGCCTGACGCCGAAGGCCGCCCTGCTGTCGCACAGCAACTACGGCACCAGCGACAAACCCTCGGCCGTGAAGATGCGCGACACGCTGGCGCTGCTGCAGCAGTTGGCACCCTGGCTGGAGGTCGACGGCGAGATGCACGGCGACACCGCTCTGGACGCCCCCTACCGCAAGCAGATCATGCCCAACAGCCCGCTGACCGGTGAAGCCAACCTGCTGGTGCTGCCCAATATCGATGCCGCCAACATCTCCTACAACCTGCTGAAGACCGCAGCCGGCGGCGGCATTGCCATCGGGCCGGTGCTGCTCGGCGCGGCCAAGCCGGTGCACATCCTGACGCCTTCGGCAACCGTGCGCCGTATCGTCAACATGACGGCCCTGACCGTCGCCGACGCGAACGCGGCACGCGCCTGAACCTGGCACCGGCTCCAAGGGGGAACAGGGCAAAAGCGCCCGGACTCCCCCAATTGACAGAAGTTTTCACGACCCAAAACTGCGTCATGCAGCTGTCAAGCTGCAAGTGAAATCAATCACTTAGGCGCGCGTGAGTGCTGGCTCACATGACCCTATTCCAGACTCTGGCGCCCGGACCGCGCTTGAGCTTTTGGGGTCGCTTCGGTACCATTACGGTTTCTCGTTCAGGGTTAACCCGTGTTTTTGCTCTCGTGGCTGGCGCGCTCCGGCGCCTCGGCGGTCACCACCGCCCTGCTGCTTTCCGGCTTGGCCGGAGGCGCGCAAGCCAAGGAAGCCGTCGGCGATAAGCCCCCCACCGCAACGCCCGCTCTGGCCGAAATTTCGCTGAGCGAGCTGCCCGCCCAGGCCCAGGAAACGCACCGGCTCGTTCTCGCCGGTGGCCCGTTTCCTTATGCCAAGGACGGCGTGGTGTTCGGCAATCGCGAGCGTCTGCTGCCCCGCAAGGCTCGCGGCTTCTATCGCGAATACACGGTCAAAACCCCTGGCGCCCGCAACCGCGGTGCCCGCCGCCTCATCTGCGGTGGCACGCCGCCGACGGCGCCCGAGATTTGTTACTACACCGACGATCACTATGCCAGCTTCAAGCGCGTCCGCGCCCAAGCGGCCCGGTGAAGTCGAGGGTTCAGCAGTTTTGTGACTTGAAAGGAGGAACGCGACCATGCTTTTGCAGACCGTCCGTCCCAATATCGTGCAGGCCATACGGGCCTACAGGGTCGAGGACTTGATGCAGGCCGCCCAAGAAGCGGGCCAGCATTTCCTGTACGCCAACCTGTCGGAGGCGCAGTCCAAGCAGGACGTGCTCGATGGCATCGCGCAGGCCTTCCTGTTTCCAGCGCATTTCGGCAAGAACCTGGACGCCCTGCATGACTGCATGACCGACCTCGTCCACAAGTCCGGCTCGCAGCCAGGCTTTGTCGTGGTGCTGGAGCAGTTGCCCGACAACGTGCGGTTCGACCGCGAGGCGCGCGAGCAATTGCTCGATGTCTTCCGCGACACGGCCGACTACTGGGCCGACAGGAAGATCCCCTTCCGCTGTTTCTATTCTTTTCAGTAGCCCGCTCCCAAGAAAACGGGTCATGGGAGCGGGCTGCTGAGGTGGCCCCGGTTATTGAGAAGCCCGCGCCGAAAAGCGCGAAGACGGCGATTGGCAACCCCAACTTCGGCATGAACATGCCGATGATGTGCAGTGCTTTCGACACGTCGATGTGGCTCAGTGCGGCGTGATGCGCTGAACCCTTCGATGAAGAAACGGGACCCTCGGGTCCCGTTTTTACTTAGGGCCCCAAGGGCCCCAATGTCATTTCTGCTGCGGCACTTCGAGCGCCAGCGCGACGAATTCGTCGACCGGCACTTCCTCGGCACGACGCTGCAGGTCGAAGTGGCCTGAAAAGCCGCGCTCGGCCAGCCAGTGGCCCAGGCTGTGGCGCAGCAGCTTGCGGCGCTGCGAGAAGGCGCTGGTGACCAGGGCCCCCAACAGGGCCGGGTCTACCGCTGGCGGCTTGGCCAACGGCTGCATGCGCACGATGGCCGAGTCCACGCGCGGGGGCGGGTCGAAGGCCTCGGGCGGCACGTCCAGCACCGACTCGATGTCGTAGCGCCACTGCAGCATCACGCTCAGGCGCCCGTAATCCTTGCCGCCCGGCCCGGCGGCCATGCGATCGACGACTTCCTTTTGCAGCATGAAGTGCTGGTCGACGACGTCGTCCACCGCGCTCAACAGGTGAAAGAGGATGGGCGTGGAGATGTTGTAGGGCAGGTTGCCGACCACGCGCAGCTTGGCGCCCTTGGTGGCGGCCAGCGCCTTGAAGTCCACCTTGAGCACGTCCGACTCGACGACCTCGACGTCGTCGCGCTTGCGCAGGCGCGCTGCCAGGTCGCGGTCCAGTTCGATGACGGTCAGCGGCTTGTGTCGCTCCAGCAGCGGCAGCGTCATCGCGCCCAGGCCGGGGCCAATCTCGACCAGGGTCTCGCCCGGCTGCGGATCGATCAGGTCGACGATGGCCTCGATCAGCGCTTTGTCGGTCAGGAAATGCTGCCCGAAGCGCTTTCTCGGAATATGGGACTTCATGACTTACCGAGTGACTGCCGTGGAACCGGCTTTGCCGGGCCACTGGCAGTGCCCCCTTGAGGGGGCGCGCGAAGCGCGTAGGAGGTGGGTCAATCCAGCCATTCCCGGACTTCGACAAACGCCTTCGCCCGCAGATCCTTGACCCACTCCTGGTAGGCCTCGTCGTATTTCTGCTCGCGCAGTGCGGCGCGGGCCTGGTCGCGCAGCTGCTTCATCTCGACATCGACCGTGCGGCGCTCCAGCACCTGGATCAGGTGCACGCCGAAGCGCGACACCACCGGTCCCGAGATGCCGTTCAGCGGCAGCGCGTTCATCGCTTCCTCGAACTCCGGCACGAAACCGCCGGCAGCCATCCAGCCCAGGTCACCACCCTCGGGGGCGCTGCCGTCCTCGGAATTGGCGCGGGCGAGTTGCTCGAACTTGGCCGAACCGGTCTCGATCTGGCGCTTGAATTCGGCCAGGCGGCGGGCCGCGACTTCGGCCGTCAGCTGTGCCGAGGGGCGCAGCAGGATGTGACGGGCATGGGTCTGCACGGCCTGGGTCAGGGATGCGCCACCTTGGCGCTCGACGACCTTGAGGACGTGAAACCCCGCGCCGGTGCGCAGCAGCTGGGGTGCGACCTCGCCGCTCTTGAGCCCCTTGACGGCATTGACGAAGACATCGGGCAGCCGGTCGGCTGGGCGCAGGCCGATCTCGCCGCCGCGCGCCTTGTTGCTGTCCTCGGACACCTCGCGGGCGACGCGGGCAAAGTCCTCGCCGCCCTTGATGCGGGCCAGGGCGGCCTCAGCCCGAGCGCGGCGTTCCGTGACGACGCTTTCCGGCGCGCCATCGGGCACCGGCACCAGCACCTGGGCGAGGTTGACCATGCCGCCGCTGGCGAGTTCATTGCGCTTCTTGTCGAGGTAGGCGTCGATCTCGGCGTCCGTCACCTTGATGCGCCCCTGCACTTCGCGCTCGCGCACGCGCTCCGTCATCATCTGGTCGCGCAGGTTCTCGCGAAAGCTCTTGTAGTCGGTGCCGTCGGCCTTGAGGCGGTCGCGCAGCTGCGCCATGGTCAGCTTGTTCTGCGCGGCGACGTTGGCGACGACGCGATCCAGTTCGGCCTCGTCGATGCGCGCGCCGTTTTCACGGGCGTAGGTGACGAGGACGCGGTCTTCGATGAGGGCCTCCAGCGCCTGCTTGCGCAGGCCGGCCGTCTCCGGCATGACCTCGCCCTTCTGGCGGGCTTCCTGGCGCAGGCGTTCGGTGCGCTGGATGACCTCACTGGCGGCCACGACGTCCTGGTTGACGACGGCGGCGATGTAGTCCCCCGGCTGCAGCGTCGGCGTCTGGGCCTGGGCCTGGAAAGCGGCCAAGGCCAGCGTCACGGCAAGAAAGAGGGGAGCTAGGCGATAGATCATGGTTGGAAATCTGAACTCGGTGAGCGATCGGAGCTCAGCCTTCGGTAACCGGGCACATTGTCCTTCAAGACTTTGAGGGCGTTCGAACCGAGCTGTGACAGGCCGACCAGCTCCAGCTGCAGCATCAGCCGCGTGTTGGTTTCGGCGCGACCGGTGGACAGCCGCTCGACGCCCCAGCGCAGCACCCAGCAACCGGCGTCGTACTCGAAGCCCATGACCGAATCGGTCAGGCGCCGGTCGCGCAGTGAGTACTGCACGCGGCCGGCGCTGTACCAGGCGCCGCCGCAGGCCTTGCTGTCGGCGCCGCGCGAGGTGACGGGCGTGCCGTAGATCGGCCACTGCCAGGCGAGTTCAACCTGTTCGCTTTGGCCCCGCGCCAGCCGGTAGGCGACGCTGACGGTCTTGTACGCCCCCGGCGAATAGCGCGCGCGCAGCACCGAGCGCACTGAACGGTTGGTCTCGGGGTTGAACTCCAGCGTGCCGTCGGCCCACCACTTCTCGTCCAGGTGGGCGGCGGCGGCCAGCAGCAGATCGGAGAAGCGCTGCGTGACGGGCTGACCGTCGGGCGTGATCTTCTGATCGCGGAACAGAAAGCGCTGCACCGCGCCCAGACGCAGGATCTCCTCGCCCGTGTTGGTGCCGATCCAGCGGCTGGTCACGCCCGCGCTCAATGCATGCAGGTCCGACACCCGGTCCACGCCCGAGAAGGGGTTGTCGGTGTAGATGGAGTCGAAGTTGAAGTCCTTGGCCGCAGCGTCGAAGTTGGGCAGGTTGGCCTGGTCGCGGAAGGGCGTGTTGACGTACAACAGCCGCGGCTCAAGGCTTTGGCGGTAGTCGCGGCCGAACAGCGTCGTGTCGCGCTCGAAGACCCAGCCGTGGTCGATGCTCAACGTCGGAACGATGCGGCCCATGCGCCGACGGCCGTCGGGCTGGGGCCGGTCGAGGTCGTAGGCAGCCGCATTGAAGGAAGCCCGCGGGATGAACCACCAGGCCTCGCCACCCAGCGGCGCGCTGATGTGGCCGAGCGCATGCACGCGTTGGCCGCCACGCGCCTGGCCGGCCAGGGCCGAGCCCGGCAGGTCGAAACGGTTGTATTCCAGCTCCAGCCCGCCCTCCAGCCTTGCCTTGCGGCCCCAGGGGCGGAAGCTGTCCAGCACCGCCTCGTCGGCCGACGTCGTCACGCGCACACCGATCTGCGGGCTGCGCTGGAAAGGTGAATCGAACTGCGAGGGAACGTCGGTGCCCTGCAGCGCCTGCCAGCGCTGCACGCGGGCATAGGTGTCGATGACGCCCCAGGACAGCTCGCGCTGGCGGTTCAGCGTGAAGTCATTGGCCAGCAGGCGCGGCGTCTGGCTCTCGACGCGGCGCGACATGTCCTTCCAGTAATCGTCATCGGACACGCGCTCGCTCTTGAGCCGGTAGCGCCAGTCGCCAAAGACATGGCCGTCGTTGTTGAGCTTGAGGCTCCAGCGCGAACGGCCGAAGACGCGGTCACCGGGCAGCAGGTCGACGTTGATGCGGCCGGCATGGCCAGGCTCGAGGTAGCGGAACTCGCTGTCCAGGCCCACGCCGCGCTTGCTCATGATGAAGGGCGTGAAGGTCGCATCGCGCTGCGGCGCGATGTTCCAGTAGTAGGGCACGCCGAACTCAAGGCCGCTGCGGTTGTCCAGGAACAGGTTGGGCGGCAGCCAGCCGGACTTGCGCGCCGAGCTGAGCGGGAAGCTCAGGGAGGGCGCCGCCAGCAGCGGCATGCCGAGGAAACGCAGCACGGCGCCGTCGGCCTGGCCCTCGTTGGCGGCCAGGTCCATGCGCAGCTGCTTGGCGGTGATCTGCCAGGCCGGCTCCTGGTTCTCCACCGCGGGGCAGCTGGTGTAGCTGCCCTCGGTAGCGCTCATGTGCTCGCTGTCCTGGAACTTCAGCACCTTGGCCTTGCCGGCGCCGCCCGTGGCCGCGAGGAAGAAGCGGGGCGTCAGGAACTCGCCCTCGAACCGGCTCACATAGAGCTGCAGCAGCGGGCCTGAGAAGACATTGCCGTTGTGGTTGATGCGCACCTGGCCTTCGGCCCGGGCCAGGTCGTCCACGACGCTGTAGTCCAGCTTGTCGGCGTTCAGCACCAGCTCGCCGTAGCGCAGCTCGACGTCGCCCAGGCCCTCGGCCTTCTGGTCCAGCTGGGCCGAGACCTTGTTGGCACTGATGACCAGGGCCGGCTTGGCACCGCTCTTGGACACCGGCCCGAGCACGCGGCTGCCGCGCAGCGGCAGGCCCTCTGCGGGGTCGGCCTGCTGGGCAGACACCTGCCCCCAGGCGCACAGGGCCAGGGCAATGAGGAGGGTCAGCGGAGCTTGGGAGGGGGATCGGGTCGAGCGCGGCACGGGCGGCGAGAGCGGCAAAAGCTCGGTGTCGGTGAGGATGCCGGGGCCGGCGGTTCTTAGAATTTGATTATCCACGAGGGCCTCCCGCCATGACTTCCGCCCCGACCTCGGCCCTGATCGCCGATCTTCTTGCCCACCCTGCCGACGCCGACCGCCTGGTGCGCGCCGCGTGCGCCGAGTTGCGCGCCGACGCCGTCGCGCCTGTTCCGCCCGAAGTCAGCGCCCTGCGCGCCGGCCTGGCCCGCATTGCTGATACCGGTCTGGACGGCGTGCTGCACCGCCTCGTCGCCGATGTGCCACAGGGCTGCGTGACGGAGCGCCTCGCCGCACTGTTGCGCCCGCCCGAACTGGCCTGGGACGAAGCCCAGGAGATCGACTGGGCCGCGCGACATTGGCAGGAATGCCGCGCCGAAGGTCAGCTGGACGAGGAACTGGCGGCCGACTTCGGCGAGTATTGGCGGCGCCTGGAATGGAGCGCGCTGCGCCAGCACCTGGTGCTGCTCGGCCAGGGCCATCCTGAAGAACGCCGGCTGCTGGCCCATGTCGCCAAGACCTCCAGCCGCTACGTCGCCTTCGGGCCGCTAAAGCGCGCACTGGAAGCGCAGCACCCGGAATTCTTCGAACTGGGCTTCAGTCTCAGGTGATCACGGGCAGGTCGCGCAGCCCGCAGCGACCAGCCAGGGATCCTTGTCCTCGCCGCCGAAGATCTGCAGCAAAAAGTCCAGGAAGGCGCGCGTGCGCGCCGGCACGTATTTGCGCGTCGGCATGCCGGCCCACAGCGTCGTGCCGAACAGGCGCCACTGCGGCATGACGCGCTCCAGCGCCTGCTCCAGCAGCGCGTCCTCGACCATGAAGCTCGGCAGCCCCGCCACGCCAAGGCCGTGCAGGGCGGCGGCGTAGTTGGTGTCCATGTGCGTCGTCGACAGTGCGGCGCGCGACGGCACGATGGGCAAGGTGATCTCCTCGGTACCGTCGCCGCGCTGCAGCGTCAGGCCGCGCATCAGCGAAGGCGTGGGCGGCAGCAGCGCGTCGTGCAGCTTCAGGTCGTGGGGATGCTGGGGGCGGCCGCGCTGATCCAGGTAGTCGGGCGAGGCGCACATGATGAATTCACTGCGTGCCAGGCGACGCGCGATGAAATCACCGTCCAGCGTCTCGCGCGACAGGAAGATGGTCAGGTCATAGGCATCGTCCACGGTGTCGACGGGGCCGGGCGACGTGATCTCCAGCGTCACCAGCGGGTACTCGCGATGGAACTTGGGCAGGTGCTTGGCGAGCTGATGCACCGCGATGGCCGGCGGGCACAGGATGCGCAGCAGGCCGCGCACCTCTTGCGTGGCCGACGCCGCCAGCGCCGCCGCCTCGTCGACGTCAGCCAGGATGCGCCGCGCCCGTTCCAGGTAGGCCTCACCGATCTCGGTCAGCGACAGCCGCCGCGTCGTGCGGTTCAGCAGTCGCGTGCCGAGATGCTCCTCCAGCTCGGCCACCAGCCGCGTGACGACGGCCGGTGCCAGATCCAGCGCTCGTGCGGCGGCGGCGAAACTGCCCTCGTCGATGACGCGGACGAAAACCTTGATGGCGCGGAGTTGGTCCATCAGAAGCTGCGAATGGACCCCGCGCGGCCGAGCGGGCCGTCGCAGCGTCGCCAATCAAGGCGCAAAGCACAGCCGTAGCTGGGGCTACGGCGAGCATTTGCAACGCCGAGTGGCGGCGTTGCGGCGGGATGAGCGGGCGTGCGGGGTTCGTTCACAGCTTCTCTAGGGATGGGCCGCCATGACCTGGGCCACGGCCGCGGTCAACCGCTTGCCGTAGGGGACATGCAGGAACTCGTTGGGCCCGTGGGCATTGCTCTTGGGGCCCAGCACGCCGCAGACCATCATCTGCGCCTTGGGGAAGCCCTTTTGCAGCATGCTCATCAGCGGGATGGTGCCGCCCTGGCCGATATAGCCGACCGGCGCGCCGAAATGCGCCTGGCTGGCGTCGTTCAGGGCCTGGCTGAGCCAGGGCGACAGCTCGGGCGTGTTCCAGCCGGTGGCGCCATAAGCGCCGGCGCGGCCGTCGGGAGTGAAGGTGACCTTGGCGTTGTAGGGCGCGTTGTCCTCCAGCAGCGCCTTGAGCTTCAGCGCGGCCTCATTGCCGTCCACCAGGGGCGGCAGGCGCAAAGACAGCTTGAAGGCCGTGTAGGGCCGCAGCACGTTGCCGGCGTTCTTCAGCTCGGGAAAGCCGTCGGCGCCAACGACCGACAGCGTCGGCCGCCAGGTGCGGTTCAACAGCACCTCGACGGGGTCGGTCGTCACCGGCAGCACCGGGCCGCCGTCCGCGCCGCAGGCCCAGGGCATGCGCTTGTAGACCTCTTCCTTCAGGATGGCCGCCGTCGCCTTGACCTGGTCCAGGCGGGCGCCGGGGATCTCGCAGTGGAAGCTGTCGGGCAGCAGGCGGCCGGTCTTGCTGTCCTCCAGCCGGTCCAGCACCTGGCGCAGGATGCGGAAGGACGACGGCACGACACCCGACGCGTCGCCGCTGTGGATGCCTTCGGCCAGCACCTCGACCTTCAGCACGCCCGACACCATGCCGCGCAGCGAGGTCGTCAGCCAGAGCTGGTCGTAGTTGCCGGCACCGGAGTCCAGGCAGACCACCAGGGACACATTGCCCAGCCGCGGGCCCAGCAGATCGAGATAGGCCGGCAGGTCGAAGCTGCCGCTCTCCTCGCAGGTTTCGATCAGGCCGACGCAGCGCGGGCGCGGGATGCCCTGCTTGTCCAGGGCCATGATGGCCGTGAGGGACGCATAGACCGCGTAGCCGTCGTCGGCGCCGCCCCGGCCATAAAGCAGGCCGTTCTCATACTTGGGCGTCCAGGGCCCGAGGTCGCTGCGCCAGCCGCTGAATTCGGGCTGCTTGTCCAGGTGGCCGTAGACGACGACGGTGTCCTCAGAGCCAGCCTTGGTGGCCGGCACCTCGAAGAAGATGACCGGCGTGCGGCCAGGGATGCGCACCACTTCGAGCTTCAGGCCGGCAACCTTCTTGCTCTCGACCCAGGCGGCGGCCTGGGTCAGCACCTTCTCGATATGGCCGTTCTTCGCCCAGTCGGCGTCGAACATCGGGCTCTTGGCCGGAATGGCGATGTAATCGGTCAGCGCGGGGACGATTTCCTCGTCCCAGACGCGGGCGGCAAAGTCACCCAGCGCGGCGGTCTCATCGGCTTGCAGGGGCAGGTGGGGATCACGTGCGTTCATGGCGTACTCCTGGCGCTTGTGGCGCGACTTACCAGTTTAGGCTTGGCCGCGACAGGCATCACGCCGCCTGGGATAACTACCGGCGGCATTCACGGCGTCAACCGCTTAGGCTCGACGCCAAGATGCGCTTGTTACTGATTGTTCTGTTTGCACTGCTGACCGGCTGCGCCTCCGGCCCCAAATTCACGGTCGACGACGGCCGCAAGGTCGACGAGACGCTGCTGGCCGGCATGCGTGCCTATGGCGCTGGCGAACGCTTGATCCGCCCGGCCATCGCCCGCAGCGCGGCGCTGAAGGACAAGGACTGCGACAAGCAGTGGGAGCTGCCCTTCGCCGTGGCCACCAGCGCCGGCTGGAGCGCGGACGACCGCGTCGCCTGGGTGCGCGCCCTGCAGGTGGACGAGAGGCTGACCGTCATCGCCGTCACCCAGGATTCGCCGCTGGCCCCGAGCGACCGCATCGTGCGTGTCGGCGGCCACGAGGACATCGACGGCGAGCGGCTGTTGGAAACGCTGGCCGAGGCGCGCGATGCCGGCAAGCCCTTCAACGTCGGCCTGGCCTCGGGCCGCAATGTCGCCATCAAACCCTTCGAGGTCTGTCGCGGCTACACGCGCTTTGCGCCGCCCAACACGGCGCAGCTGCAGGACTACCACTGGCTGCTCAGCCTGCACCCGCTGGAGGTGACCCAGGCCGAGCCCACACCCGACGAGGCGCTGTGGATGGTGTTGTGGACGCAGGGCCTGTCCGAAGAGGGCGGGGCCCGCATGAAGACCTACCACTACGCGATCAAGATCGCCGGCACCCTCTACAACCTGGCCACACTGGCCTCGGGCGTCAAGGCCGCGGCGCTGGCCGCCGACGCCGCGATGAGCGCGGCCAAGAGCGCCGCGGCCAACGTGGCCAGCGAGTTCCTCAAGCAGCAGCTCATCGAGCAGGGCAAGGCGCTGGCGACGCAGAAGATCCGCGAAGGCCTGGTGGACGCCGCTCAACAGCTGACGCGCCAGCAGGTCATGAACGTGATGCAGGCCGCGGCCGCCAACCGCGGCTCGCTGTCGGGCATCTCGCGCATCGCTGCCACCACCTTCGACTATGCCGACGCCTGGGCCTTCACGCGCATGGCGGCCCTGGGCGCGTCGCCGCTGGCGGGTTTCACGCTGCACCAGAAACTCATCGAGCGCAGCCTGGCCGCCAACGCCTTCCTGTTCGACGCCGACCGCCTGGCCGCCATCAACAAGGTTGCCGCCGCGCGCGGCTTCGAGGCCGAGGTGGTCGCCATCCTTGGCGGCCTGCGCGCAGACACGCTGCGGGCCGACATCGGCGCCATGCCGCTAGCCTCGGCACGGGGCAGCTTCAGCTTTGACAACCCCGACGACCCCGGCGCCAGTCGTTTCTCCCGCGGCCTGGTCGACGCCATGCTGGAACTGCCCGCCGAGTCGGCCACCAAGAAATGAAGCTCGCCATCACCTTGCTGCTGCTCACAGCCGCCGCCTGGGCCCAGGCGCAGACGCTCCCCGAGGCCGCAGCGTCGGCACCCGAGCCCGCAGCTTCCGAGCCCGTCGCCGCGCCGGCCCCACCACCGCCGAGTTGCGCCCAGCTGTCGAGCCGGGCGCTGTCGGCCGACCTGCGCGCCGCCACCGCGCAGTCGCAGAACCAACCGCTGGAAACCCTCGTCAAGCTCTACGACGAGGCCGTTGCGCAGTGGGGTGGAGCCCTGGCCAGCTGCGACGGTCGTGCTCGCGAGCGCGCCCAGCGCAACCTGGCCGACAGCCAGAAGACCCGCGAAGCCCTGGCCGAGAAGCTGCAGGCCGGCAGCCAGTGCGAGAACGCCCACCGCGACGCCACATCCCTGCAGGACCTGGCCCGCGCGGCCTTTGGCGAGCGCCGCTTTGGCGACGCCGCCAGCCTCTACCGCAAAGCCGAGGGCATGTGGGAGCTGGCCGCCGAGCAGTGCAACGGCAGCCAGCAGCAGACCGCCCAGCGCCGCCGCGAGCAAAGCGAGATCGACGGTCACAACGCCGAGTTCTGCGCGCCACCGTTTGAGCGCGCCCGCGAGTTCTCCAGCAAGCTGCGCAACACCGGCGCGGCGCTGCCGTTGGCCGACCGCCAGACGCAAAGCCAGATCGGCGAGACGCTGTGGCGCGACACCGCCAAGCTCTGCAAGGGCAGCGCCCAGGAGCTGGCGACGAACAACGCCCAGGCCCTGGCCCGCGAGCGCGGCACGCCCTGGGTGGCGACACCGCTGCCCGGCGCGCCGGCGCCGGTGGTTGCCGCAGCGCCCAAACCGGCGGCCGCGACGGCGACACCCGTCACCCACAAGGCCGGCGCCAGCGCGCCACCGCCGGCCACTGTTGCGCTGCACCAGGCAGCCGCCGCACCGATCTCGCCCCTTGCCCAGGCTGCGGCAGCGCCGGTGCCGGTGGCCGAACCCAGGCTCTTCGATCGCATGGCGGGTGACACGCGCTACGTGGGCCAGTTCGTACGCAACGACGATGACACCGTCACCGGCACGGGCCGCGTCGAGTGGAAGAACGGCGACGTCTACGAAGGCCCGCTGCTGCGCAGCCAGCGCCAGGGCGTCGGCGAGATCCGCTGGGCCGCCGGCCAGCGCTACAAGGGCGATTGGGTGGCCGACCGTGCCACCGGCCGTGGCGCCATGCACTTTGCCAACGGCAACCACTATGAAGGCACGCTGGTGGACGGCCAGCCAGAGGGCGAAGGCAAGCTGACCTATGCCTCGGGCGACGTCTACAGCGGTCAGATCCGCCAGGGGCTGCCGCATGGCCGCGGCAGCTATGTCTGGATGAGCGGCCAGCGCTACGAGGGCGAATGGGTCAACGACAAGCCACAGGGCCAGGGCAAGATGCGCTTCAGCAACGGCAACCAGTACCAAGGCCAGATGGCCGCCGGCCTGCCCCAGGGGCGCGGCCGCATGATCTTCCCTGGCGGCGACGTCTACGAGGGCGAGTTCGACGCCGGCAAGGCCCACGGTCAGGGCAAATACGCCTGGCGCAGCGGCGAGCGCTACGAAGGCGCCTGGGCGCGCGGCCTCAAGCATGGCCAGGGCACCTTCCACTGGCCCAGCGGCGATCGCTGGGAAGGTGTGTTCAAGGACGACGAGCGCACGGACGAGGGCTTCATCGTGCGCAAAGGCAGCTGACGTTCAGGCCCGCGACGGCCAGCTCCGCTACGCTCGCCGCATCAGCTTTTCTTTTGGAGATCCACGATGAAGACCCTGCTCACCGCCGTCGTCACCGCCCTCGCCATCGCTGCCCCGGCGGCCGAGGCACGCGTGGCCCAGCACCACAAGACCAGCCAGGCCAGCAGCGGCATCCATGCCAAGACCGCCGCCAAGAAGACGACCAAGGCCAAGCACAAAAAGGCGGCCAGGAAGGGCCACAAGAAATCGGCCTGAGCTGCTGAAACCTAGGGCCGGATGAAGTAGCGCGCCGGGATAGCGCGCGTTGCCTCACTCAGCCCGGGGTTGTCGATCTGCAGCACGCGGCGCTCGGCCAACCGGGCCTGCGCGAGCCCCGCATGCCGGGCAGCGAACAGCGTGTTGAACGAGCCGTCTTCGAAGGCCCGCGTCAGCCCCTCGGTGATGGCCGCGTGGCGCTCGCCGTCCCCGCGACGCACGAAGAGCAGGCGCGCGAACGGGTAGACCAGGGCGAGGTCGGGCTCCACGACAACATCCGGCGCCAACGCCTGCCATTGGGTCAGCAGGCCGTGGATCTCATTCAGACCCAGGGGCAAGTAGTCGAAGCGGCCCGCCTGCAACTGGCGGAACAACGTCGGCAGGTCGCTGCCGCTAACAACCCCCAGGCCGGCGGCGAGCAGCAACTGCGTATCGGGCCAGTCCTGGCCCTGACCGGCACGCAGCCGGGCGAGCCCGGCCAGGTCGTGCACCGCGCGGAACGCGGGCACCATGCCGGCACGGACCAGCAACAGTCGCCAGCCACTGAGGCCTCGGTCGACAGGCAGGTGCACCGGCTGAAAACGGGCTTCGAAGGCTCGACTGGTGCCCATGTCTATCACGTCTATTTCGCCCGTCTCAAGCTGGTACAGCGAGCGCCGGTAGTTGGTGGACGTGGGCGCCAGCAACAGCTCGAAGGGCCGCCCCCATTTCTGCAGCGCCAGGCGCAGCCCTTGGAAGCCGAAGGCCTCTTCGCCCTGGTCGTTGACGCGCGGGTAGACGAAGCGCAGCGGCGCGGCCTCAGCCCGCACCCAGGGCGCCACACCGGCAGCCAGCATGGAGGCGAGGAAACGAGCGCGCAACATGTAGCGAGCCTAGCGAATCAAGGCGCGCCGTGGGCTAGGGTTTGAGTCCGTTGCGCGCCGGCCGGGTGCTCACTCTCGTTCGAACTTGAACACCGCCACGCTGGCCATCAGGTTGGGCATCGTGCGCACGACGCCGCCGTCCTGCAGGCCGAAGCTGTCCAGGATCTGGAGCCGGTTCTTGCGCGCCAGCACACCGAAGTCGGCAAAGGTGCCGACGCGGATGTTGGGCGTGTCGTACCACTCGTAGGGCAGCGTCTTGGTCACCGGCATGCGCCCGAACAGCACCTGCAGCCGGTTCGGCCAGTGGGCGAAGTTGGGGAAGCTGACGATGCCCATCTTGCCCACACGCGCCGTCTCCTTGAGCATGGCCTCGGCATTGCGCAGGTTCTGCAGCGTCTCCAGCTGCAGCACCACGTCGAAGCTCTGGTCCTCGAAGATGGCCAGGCCCTCTTCCAGGTTGCGCTGGATGACGTTGACACCGCGCTTCACGCAGGCCAGCAGGTTGACGTCGTCCAGTTCCACACCGTAGCCGCTGCAGCCCTTGTGCTTGATGAGGTGCTCGAGCAGCTCGCCGGTACCGCAGCCGAGGTCGAGCACGCGCGAGCCGGGCGGCACCAAAGCCGCGATGGCGGGGTCGAAGCTCATACGGCCACCCCCTTGAATTTCAGCGGGGCGGGTCTCTCCAGCTCCGCGGCGATGCGTGCGAAATAGGCACCCAGCACGCCGTGATAGCGCGGATCGTCGAGCAGGAAAGCGTCGTGGCCATGCGGCGCATCGATCTCCGCATAGGACACGTCCAGCCGGTTGTCGAGCAGGGCCTTGACGATCTCCCGCGAGCGGTCCGGCGAGAAGCGCCAGTCGGTCGTGAAGCTGACGATGAGGAACTTGGCGCGCGCGGTCGCAAAGGCGCGCGTCAGGTCGCCGCCATGGTCGGCAGCCGGGTCGAAGTAGTCCAGCGCTCGCGTGATCAGCAGATAGGTGTTGGCGTCGAAGTAGTCGCTGAACTTGTCGCCTTGGTAGCGCAGATAGCTCTCGATCTGGAACTCGATGTCCTGCGTCGAATAGCCCAGCGCACCGCCCTTGAGTTCGCGGCCGAATTTCTCGGCCATGACGTCGTCGCTCAGATAGGTGATGTGGCCGATCATGCGTGCCACGCGCAGACCGCGCTTGGGCACCACGCCGTGCGCGTAGAAGTGGCCGCCGTGGAAGTCGGGGTCGGTGACGATGGCGCGGCGAGCGACCTCGTTGAAGGCAATGTTCTGCGCGGACAGATTCGGCGCGGTCGCGACGGCAATGCAGTGGCCCACGCGCTCGGGGTAGCGCAGCGCCCAATCCAGCGCCTGCATGCCGCCCAAGGACCCGCCCAGCACGGCTGCCAGCTTCAGGATGCCGAACCGCTCGACCAGGCGGGCCTGGGCGTCCACCCAATCCTGCACGGTGACGACGGGGAAGTCCGCGCCCCAGGCCCGGCCCGTGGCGGGGTTGGCATGCATGGGGCCGGTCGAGCCGAAGCAGGAGCCGAGGTTGTTGACGCCGATGACGAAGAACTTGTCGGTGTCCAGCGCCTTGCCCGGGCCGATCAGGTTGTCCCACCAACCCTCGCTCTTGGCCTGGCCGGCATAGGTGCCGGCGACATGGTGGCTGGCGTTGAGCGCATGGCAGACCAGCACCGCGTTGCTGCGCTCGGCATTGAGCTGGCCATAGGTCTCGACCATGAGGTCGTAGGGGCCGAAGCTGGCGCCACTGCGCAGCGGCAGCGGTTCGTCGAAATGAAAACTCTGCGGCGACACGTCGCCGACGCTACGGCCCGTCATGGCCTCACTCCAATAAAAAACCGGCGCCACTGTTGCGGGACGCCGGTTGATCGGAGCCCTGTTTAGCGGCATTTATTGAGCGCCCGCAATCCGGAACAAATCGGCGCTATGGGCGGATTCTAGGCGTTCCCGTCGAGCCTGAACTGCGCCACGGCGCCCGTCAGCAATTGCAGCTGCTGGCGCAGGCTGTCGGCCGCGGCGGCGGACTCCTCCACCAGCGCGGCGTTCTGCTGCGTCATGTGGTCGAGCTGGCTGACGGCGCCATTGATCTGGCCGATGCGCGCGCTCTGATCGGCCGCACCGGTGGCGACCTCGCCGATCATGTCGCTGACCTTCTGCACGTTGTCGACGATCTCCTGCATCGTCGTGCCGGCATGCTGCACGAGGCGGGACCCGGTTTCGGTGCGCTCGAGGCTGGCCGCAATCAGTGACTTGATCTCGCGCGCCGCATCGGCGGAGCGCTGCGCGAGCAGGCGGACCTCGCTGGCGACGACCGCGAAGCCGCGCCCCTGCTCGCCGGCGCGCGCTGCCTCGACGGCCGCGTTCAGCGCCAGGATGTTGGTCTGGAAGGCGATGCTGTCGATGAGACCGAGGATGTCGCCGATCCGGCGCGAACTGGTGTTGATCTGCTCCATCGTCGCGACAACGTCAGCGACCTCCTTGCCCCCGCGGCGCGCCACCTCGGCCGCGCCTTCGGCCAGCTGGCGGGCCTTGCCAGCGGCATCGGCGCCATGGCGCACGCCGCTGGTCAGGTCTTCCATCGAACTGGTCGTCTGCTGCAGGCTGGACGCCGCCTGCTCGGTGCGCTGGCTCAGGTCCTGGTTGCCCGAGGCGACCTCGGTGCTGGCCGTCTCGATGCTCATCGCCGAGGTCTTTACCTGCCGCACCAGGTCGCGCAGGCTCGACTGCATCGCATCCAGGGCGCGGAGGAGCTCGGAGGCCTCGTCACGGCCGACGATGCGGATGGCGTTGTTCAGGTCGCCGCTGGCAATGGACTGGGCGACGCTGCCGGCATAGCGCATCGGGCTGGTGATGGTGGACGAGTTGATCAGCGTGAGCGGCACAACGAGCACCATGACGAGCACGAGCACGGCCAGCGATCGCCAGGCGATGCGGCCCATCTCGGCGCTGAATGCGGCCTCGGTGGCCTTGGCCTGGGTATCGATGAGGGCGGCGATGCTCTCAACGCGCTTCTCGGTCTCGCGCATCGCTGCCTTGGGCCGGTTCAACATGCGGTCGGCCACCTTGGCGGTGTCAAAGCCGCCGGCCTCGATCTGGTTGAGCACCGGCTGGGCCGCTGTGCGGTAGTCCTGCAGGAACTTCAGCGCCTCGGCCGCCACGGCCTTGTTCTCCTCCCGCGTGCCCTCCTGCAGGCCTTGCAGCGCCGCGACCAGCCGCTGGGCTGCGGCGTCCCAGCGCTGGCGGAACTGCTTGACCTGCTCGGGCGTCTCATAGGCGATGACCATCTCCTTTTCCTCCAGCCGCACATCGGCCAGCCCCTGGCGGATGGTGGCCAGGTGCTGCAGGTCGCGCATCGCATGCGTGGTGACGTCGACATTGAGCGCCATCAGCTGGCGTCCGCCAAGCAAGCCGGTCACTCCCAAAGCGGCAAACATCAGCAGCACCAGCAAGATGGCCCCGTGCATGCGGGTGCGGATGGTGAAGCTGCGCATCCAGGTGGCGAGGTCCATGTCCGTGTCTCCTAGTTGGGTCGCTAGCCACGACCCCGTTGCCTGCATGCTAGTGAAGCGGCGACTGATGGCAAGCGACCTTTTGCCGCAACTTGTGGTTACTGAACACTTGACCAATAATCGCCGACATGTCTCGCCCCAGTCAGGATCAGGATCAGGCCCTGCTCGCCGCCGGCGCCACCCTCTACCCCGCGCTGGGCTGCGCGGGCCTGTCGGTACGCCGCGTGGCCGAGGCGGCCGGCGTCAACCCGGCCATGGTCCATTACCACTTCGGCAGCAAGGACGTCTTCCTGCGCGCCTTGCTGCAGCAGCACTATGAGGAGATGTTCAGCGCCCTGTCGCTGACGAGTTCTGGCGACGGCGACGTCATGGAGCGCCTGAGCGCGGCGCTGCTGGGCGTGGCCCGCTTCGTGCGCGAACACCGGCCGCTGATCGCGCGGGTCTGGGCCGATGCGCAGGCCGGCCAGGCCGTGGCCCAGGATTTCTTGCGCGCGAATGCGCCACGCCACCTGAGTGTGCTGCTTGCCCTGCTGCAGGAGGCGCAGGCGCGCGACCGCCTGCCGCGGCAACCGCTGCTGACACGCTTTTCCTTTCTGATGGGCGCAGTCGTTGCGCCGCTGATCCTGGTCGGCGGCATGAAATCCATCGATGTCGTCCCCCCCGCTCTGCTGGCCGCGGTGGACGACGAGGTGCTGTCGGATGCGGCCTTGCAACGGCGCATCGAATGGGCGCTGCTCGGCCTGGCCAGCGGCGTCTGAGGAGTCGACATGAAACGAATCCTTCCCTTGCTCGCCGTGCTGCTGGCCGGCTGCGGCGACAAGCCGCCCGAGGGCTGGACGGGTTATGCCGAGGCCGAGCTGGTCTACATCGCGCCGCCGGTGGCCGGTCGGCTGGCAACGCTGGCCGTGCGCTCCGGCGAGGCCGTCACCACCGGCCAGGCGCTGTTCGAGCTGGATGCGACACCCGAGCTCGCCGCCGACGCCGAGGCCAGCGCACGCGCGCGAAGCGCGCAGGCCCAGGCACAGGATGCCGACAAGGGCCGGCGCGGCCCCGAGCTGGCCGTCACGAAGGCTCAACTCGACCAGGCCCGCGCCGCCGAACGCCTGGCCAGCATCGACCTGACGCGCCAGCAGGAGTTGCTAGGCCGGGGCTTCGTCGCCCAGGCCCGCGTCGACGACGCGGCGACGGTGCTGGCCCAGGCCCGCGCCCGCGTGATGGAGCTGGACGCCGCGTTGCAAGTGGGCCGGTTGCCGGCGCGGGATGACGCTCGCAATGCCGCCCGCGCCCTCGCGCAGGCCGCAGAGAGCGGCCGCGCGCAGACGGCCTGGCGCGTCGAGCAAAAGCGCCAGAGCGCGCCCATGCCGGCCCGCGTGCAGGACGTCTTCCTGCGCCCCGGCGAATGGGTGGCCGCGGGCCAGCCTGTGCTGGCCCTGCTGCCGCCGGCCAACCGCAAGGCGCGCTTCTATGTGCCGCAATCTGTCGTCGGCGGACTGAAGCTGGACGCACCCGTGAACCTGCACTGCGACGGCTGCGGTGCTGCCATTCCCGCGCGCATCAGCTTCATCGCCGCCGGGCCCGAGTACACGCCGCCGGTCATCTACTCCAACCAGCAGCGCGACAAGCTGGTTTTCCTTGTCGAAGCGCGGCCGGTGAAGGCCGAGGACGCGGAGCGGCTGCATCCAGGACAGCCACTGGACGTCACGCAATGACGGCGCCGAGCGCAGGGCCGCCCCAAGCCGGCGCGCATCCCCTCGGGGGATCGGACGCCGTACCCGGTGACCGAGGGGCCAGTGATTTGGCCATTGATGTGCGGGGGCTGAGCAAGTCCTACGGCAACCGCAAGGTGGTCGACGGCCTCGACATGCAGGTCGCCACCGGCCGCATCGTCGGCTTCCTCGGCCCCAACGGCAGCGGCAAGACGACGTCCCTGCGCATGCTCTGCGGCCTGTTGACGCCCGACGCCGGAGAGGGCAAGGTGCTGGGCCTGGACTTCCGCCACCAGGCCGCCGAGGTCAAGCGCCAGGTCGGCTACATGACGCAGAAGTTCGGCCTCTACGAAGACCTGTCGATCCGCGAGAACCTGGACTTCATTGCGCGGCTGTTCTCGATGGGAAACCGCAGGCAAGCCGTCGACGATGCGCTGGAGCGGCTGGGACTGAAGAGCCGCGAGAAGCAGCTCGCCGGCGCGCTGTCCGGCGGCTGGAAGCAGCGCCTGGCCCTGGCCGCCTGCCTGCTGCACAAGCCCCGCCTGCTGCTGCTGGATGAACCCACGGCCGGTGTCGACCCCAAGGCGCGGCGCGAGTTCTGGGACCAGATCCACCAGCTCGCACAGGAGGGCATCACCGTGCTTGTCTCCACCCACTACATGGACGAGGCTGAGCGCTGCGACGAGCTGGTCTATATCGCCTACGGCCGCGTGCTTGCGCGTGGCACCGCAGCATCCATCGTGCAAGAGGCTGGCGCCAAGGATCTCGAAGACGCCTTCGTCAAGCTCGTCGGTCAGGCGACCGACAACTTCGCCGAGGCTCACTGAATGAAATTCAAAGGCGACCACAGAGGCACAGAGACACAGAGCGACTGCAGGAACGGAGTTCTCCGTGCCTCTGTGCCTCCGTGGTTGCATTTCCGCCATTTCATCCATCGCGGGTGCTGGCCAACCCGCATGGAGAACTGACATGCAGTCTCTGGCCCGCATCTTCGCCATCGCGCTGAAGGAAGTGCAGCAGATGCTGCGCGACAAGCTGACCTTTGCGATGGCGGTGGGCGTGCCCATCATGCAGCTGGTGCTGTTCGGCTATGCCATCAACACCGACCCCAAGGGCCTGCCCACGGCCGTCGTCTCGCAGGACACCAGCCCGATGGCGCACAGCCTGGTCGCGGCGCTGCAGACGAGCGGCTACTTCCACGTCGTCGAGAGCGGCATCGCGGAGTCGCGCGGCGACGCGCTGCTGCAGCGCGGCGACATCCAGTTCCTGGTCGTCGTGCCGGACGACTTCGGCGCCCGCGTCGTGCGCGGCGAGAAGCCGGCCGTGCTGATTGCCGCGGACGCCACCGATCCGTCGGCCGGCGGCAACGCCATCGCCGCCCTGAGCCAACTCGGCCAGACGGCGCTGAACCGCGACCTGCGCGGTGCCGCCCTGGCCTCGCGGGCGCCGCAGCCCCTGCCCTTCGAGGTGCGCATCCAGCGCCGCTACAACCCGGAAGGGCTGTCCCGCTACAACATCGTGCCGGGCCTGGTGGGCACCATCCTGACGATGACCATGGTCATGCTAACGGCGTTGGCCATGACGCGCGAGCGTGAGCGCGGCACGATGGAGAACCTGCTGGCCACGCCGGTGCGACCCTTCGAAGTCATGGCCGGCAAGATCCTGCCCTATATCGTGCTGGGCTACGTACAGCTGGGCGTCATCCTCGGCGCGGCCTTTGCGCTGTTCAACGTGCCCATGGTGGGCAGCGTGGCGCTGCTGCTGGCCATGATCGGCGTCTTCATGCTGGCCAACCTGGGCGTAGGCTTCACCTTCTCGACACTGGCGCAGAACCAGCTGCAGGCCCTGCAGCTGACGTTCTTCTTCTTTTTGCCGTCCATGCTGCTGTCGGGCTTCATGTTTCCCTTCCGCGGCATGCCGCAATGGGCGCAATACCTCGGCGAGGTGCTGCCGCTGACTCACTTCCTGCGCATCGTGCGCGGCGTCATGCTCAAGGGCTCGGGAGGGGCCGAGCTGCTGCCCGAGCTGTGGCCCATGCTGGGCTTCCTGGCGGTGGCCGGCAGCGTCGCCTTGCTGCGCTACCGGCAGACGCTGGACTGACTCAGAAAACTGGATCGAGCAACTTTTCCTTGGCCACCACACGCTGCGTCGCCGGCCGGTCGAAGACCCGTTGCAGGTACGCACGCAGGGCCGGCCGCGTCTTGGCCGGATTGGCCTGCATGCGCGTCCAGCGGCACAGCATGAAGGCCAGCGGGTCCACGGCCGTGAACTGGTCACCCAGAAACCAGTCGCCGCCATGGCGGGCCAGTTCGGCGTCCATCTGGTCCAGCATCGGCGCGATCTGCGCCTCGGCACGGGCCTTCACCTCGTCGGCGTTGGCGGCCATGCGGTCGGGGTAGAAGTAGTGGATCAGCATGGCCTGCAGGGTGTTGGTCAGCCAGACCATCCACTTGTAGTACTGGGCCCGCTCGGCCGTGCCGGTTGCCGGCGCAAAGCCTGGGTGGCAGTCGGCCAGATGCATCAGGATGGCGGCCGTCTCGTACAGCACCAGGTCGCCGTCGACCAGCACCGGGATCACGCCGTTCGGGTTGAGTTTGAGATAGGCCGGCGACTTGTGCTCGTTGTTGGCCCGGTCCACCTGGCGCAGCGTGTAGGGAATGCCCATTTCCTCGAGCAGGAGATGGGGTGCAAAGCTGGCGTTGCTGGGGTAATAAAGCAGTTCGATCATGGCGGCGGCGACGGGCTGGGGAAGGGGAGCGGCGAACTTTACGTGGCCGCAATACCTCCGCAGTGCACCCGCCCCAACCTGACGGCGTTGCCCCTGCATCCCGGCTCCTGGTTGAAGACGATGAAGACCCTGCTCCACTCCACCGCTGCGGCCGCCCTCGCGCTGGGCGCCGCCTTCTGTGCCCCGGTTGCCCACGCTGACGTGCGCGTTCGCGCCAACGTCGGCATGGTGTTTGACAACCGCTACCACCACGACCACTACTACCCGGCGCCTGGCTACGTGGCGCCGCACGTGCCCCACGGGGCCGTCATCGTCGGTGCCGGCCCGGGCCGCTACTGGTTCCACGGTGGCGTCTGGTACCGGCCCTATGGCTCCAGCTACCGCGTCGTGCTGCCGCCGGTGGGCGTCGTCATCCCGTTGCTGCCGCCGTCCTATGTGACGCTGACCCTGGGCGGCCTGCCCTACTACTACGCCAACGGCGTCTACTACCGGCCGGTGCCCGAGGGCTATGTCGTGGCGACGCCGCCTCCCGAGGCCGCCACGGCGCAGGTCGTGCCGGCCGCGCCACCGCCCCCGCCCAAGGCCGAACCCATCATCTACCCGCGCAACGGCCAGTCGCCCGAGCAGTTGGAGAACGACCGCCGCGACTGCAACCGCTGGGCGACGACACAGCCCAACGCTCAGGCCGATGCCAGCGTGTTC
The DNA here is from genome assembly GCF_001425705.1 of Pelomonas sp. Root1217. Classification (GTDB taxonomy): domain Bacteria; phylum Pseudomonadota; class Gammaproteobacteria; order Burkholderiales; family Burkholderiaceae_C; genus Pelomonas. The sequence goes on from NZ_LMDC01000023.1 coordinate 325,774, forward strand.
AACCGTGCCGTTGACGCCTGCATGGACGGCCGCGGCTACACGATGAAGTGAGTCAGACCGCGCAGCCGGCCTCGGGACGACTGCCGGCCACGCGGTAGCGCACCGCGGTCATCTCGGCCAGGATGCTCAGCGCGATTTCCGGCGGCGTGCGGGCGCCGATGTCCAGGCCCACCGGGCCGTGCAGCCGGTCCAGCTCGGCATCAGTCAAGCCGAAATGCTCGCCCAGCCGCGCGCGACGCTTGGCCTGGTTGACGCGCGAGCCGATGGCGCCAACGTAGAAGGCCGCGCCCTTGAGCGCCTCCATCAGCGCAAGGTCGTCGAGCTTGGGGTCGTGGGTCAGCGCGACGATGGCCGTGGCGCCGTCGGGCTTGAAGGCGATGACAACGTCATCGGGCATGTCGCGGGTCAGCGTGACGCCGGGTAGATTGAAACCGTCGGCGTACTCGGCGCGCGGGTCGCACACGGTCACGCCATAGCCCAGGGCCAGGGCCATTTGCGCGAGGTAGTCGGTCATCTGGCCGGCGCCGATGACGAGCAACCGCCATTGCGGGCCGTGGTGGCTGACCAGCTGGGTGCCCGTCAGCGTCAGCGTGTCGGCGCCGGGCTCTGCGTCGGCCAGCGTGGCCGTACCGGTGGCCAGTTCCAGCGTGCGGCGCACGCGCTCGCCACGTTCCAGCCGCGCCAGCAATGCCTCCACGCCCGACTGCGGCCCCAGCGGCTCCAGCATCAGCTCCAGCGTGCCGCCACAGGGCAGGCCGAAGCGGCGCGCCTCCTCAGCGCCAACGCCGTAGCGCAGCGGCGTTGGCTGGGTCAGCGTCAGGCTGCCGGCGCGCAGCTGGGCGACCAGGTCGTCTTCGATGCAGCCGCCCGACACCGAGCCTGCAATCAAGCCGTCATCCCGCACTGCAACCAATGAGCCCACCGGCCGCGGCGCCGAGCCCCAAGTGCGCGTGATCGTACCCAGCACGACGCCGCGCGCTTCGGCACGCCAGCCGGCGGCCGTGCGCAGAACGTTGAGATCGAGGTTGTCCATGGGGGGTGCTTGTGCGTGCGCGAACTCCGCCGCGACCATACCGCGAACGGTATTCACCTTGCAGCGGCCATGACCTGCGCGCCCTGACGGCTCCTAAACTGGCCGCCCCTCGTTGAAAGCATGCGCATGAAGAAAGCCCTCCTCGCCAGCCTGCTGGCTGCCACGCTGGCAGGCCCTGCCCTCGCCCAGCTGCCCGTCGTGGCCCAGCCCGACCACGCCAAGCTGCTGGCCAGCAGCGACCCCAAGCTCGCGGCCAACAAGCGCCTGGTCTACAACTTCTGGCGCGAGGTCTTCGAGGGCGGGCACATGGAGCTGGCGGACCGCTACCTGGCCGAGTCCTATATGCAGCACAACCCGGAGGTGCCCACCGGGCGCGCCGGCTTTGTCGACGTGTTCTCCAAGGTCGCCACATCCAAGCCCATCGAAGCCCGCGTCAGGGCGCCGCTGGTCTCCATCGTGGCCGAGCGCGATCTGGTCATCCTCAGCTTCGTCAGCGAGCTGCCGGATCCCAAGGACGCCAGCAAGACCTACACGACCACCTGGTTCGACATGTTCCGCATCGAGAACGGCAAGATCGCCGAGCATTGGGACCCCGACACCAAGCACTGACACCCGCCCGGCAACTGACTGCCCATCTATAGGGGTTTGCGCAGCCCCTGCCTGCCCGACGGCAGGCGACGATAGCCTCGCGACGGCCACCCAGGCCGCACCGAGGAGACATCGAGATGGGCATTCCTATCAAGCTGGCAATAAACGGGCGGACGGTGAGCCGCGAGGTCGCGCCCGACCAGTTGCTGGTGCAATTTCTGCGCGAAGACCTGGCACTGACCGGCACCCATGTCGGCTGCGACACCGCCCAGTGCGGCGCCTGCACGGTGCATCTCGACGGCCGCGCCGTGAAGGCCTGCAGCATGCTGGCCGTGCAGGCGGACGGCGCGGCGGTGACCACCATCGAAGGCCTGACCGGCGCCGACGGCGTGCTGCATCCCATGCAGGCCGCCTTCAAGGAATGCCATGGCTTGCAGTGCGGCTTCTGTACGCCCGGCATGGTCATGAGCGCCATCGACCTCGTGCAGCACCACGATTGCTCCAGCGAGACAGCCATCCGCGAGGGGCTGGAGGGCAATATCTGCCGCTGCACCGGCTACCAGAACATCGTGCGTGCCGTGCAAGTCGGCGCTCAAGCCATGAAGGGGGTGTGACATGAACTCGCCCAAGGAAGGTTTCATCGGCCAGAGCATCAAGCGCCGCGAGGACGCGCGCTTCCTGACCGGCCGCGGCCAGTACACCGACGACATCGTGCTGCCGCGCCAGACGTTTGGCGTCTTCGTGCGCAGCAGCTATGCGCATGCGCGGCTCAAGCGCGTCGAAACCACCGCGGCAAAGGCGGCCGAGGGCGTGCTGGGCGTCTACACCGGTGAGCATTTCCGCGACGTGGGCGGCCTGCCCTGCGGCTGGCTCATCAACAACATCGACGGCACGCCGATGAAGGAGCCCAAGCACCCCATCCTGGCCGACGGCAAGGTGCGCTACGTGGGCGACGCACTGGCCCTGGTCGTTGCCGAAACGTTGGCAGAAGCCAAGGCCGCGGCGGCGCTGGTGGAGGTGGACTACGACGAGCTGCCAGCCGTCGCCGACACGGCCAGCGCGGCCGGCCATGCGGGCACCGTGCATGACGAAGCCGCGGACAACCGCTGCTACACCTGGGGCTGCGGCGACAAGACCGCGACGGACGCGGCAATGGCGGCTGCCCCCCACATCACCAAGCTCCACTTCCGCAACAACCGCCTCATCCCCAACGCCATCGAGCCGCGCGCCGCCAACGCCAGCTACGACCCCAGCAGCGACCACTACACGCTGTACGTGGCCAACCAGAACCCGCATGTCGAGCGCCTGCTGATGTGCGCCTTCGTGCTCGGCATCCCCGAGCACAAGTTGCGGGTCGTGGCGCCCGACGTGGGCGGCGGCTTCGGCTCCAAGATCTTCCTGTACGCCGAGGAGACGGCGCTGGTGTGGGCCAGCAAGCAGCTGGGCCGGCCGATCAAGTGGACGGCCGAGCGCAGCGAGAGCTTCCTGAGCGACGCCCACGGCCGCGACCATGTGACGACGGCCGAACTGGCCACCGACAGCAATGGCCGCTTCCTGGCCATGCGCGTGCACACGACGGCCAATCTCGGCGCCTACCTGTCCACCTTCGCCTCCTGCGTGCCGACCATCCTGTACGCGACCCTGCTGGCCGGCCAGTACACGACGCCCAAGATCTACGCCGAAGTCACGGGCGTGTTCACCAACACCGCGCCGGTGGACGCCTACCGCGGCGCTGGCCGGCCCGAGGCGACCTATGTCGTCGAACGCCTGGTGGAGACGGCCGCGCACGAGCTGGACATCGATCCCGCCGAGCTGCGTCGCCGCAACTTCATCAAGGAGTTCCCGTACGCGACGCCGGTGGGCCTGACCTATGACATCGGCGACTACGACGCGACGCTGACCCAAGTGCAGCAGCTCGCCGACGTGGCAGGTTATGCCGCGCGCAAGGCCGTCAGCGCGGCGAAGGGCTTGAAGCGCGGCATTGGCTACTCGACCTATATCGAGGCCTGTGGCCTCGCGCCCAGCAACGTCGCCGGCGCCCTGGGCGCTCGCGCGGGCCTTTTCGAAGCCGGCGAGGTGCGCGTGCACCCGACCGGCAAGGTCACCGTCTTCACCGGCAGCCATTCGCATGGCCAGGGCCACGAGACGACCTTCGCCCAGGTGGTGGCCGACCGGCTCGGCATTCCGCTGGAGGACATCGACATCCAGCACGGCGACACCGGCAAGGTGCTGTTCGGCATGGGCACCTACGGCAGCCGCTCGCTGGCCGTGGGCGGCGCGGCCATCGTGAAGGCGGTGGACAAGGTCATCGCCAAGGGCCGGAAGATTGCCGCCCATCTGCTGGAGGCCGGCGAGGGCGACATCGAGTTCAAGGACGGCGAATACCGCATCGCCGGCACCGACCGCGCCATCCCCTTCGCCCAGGTATCGCTGACGGCCTATGTGCCGCACAACTACCCGCTGGACAAGCTGGAGCCCGGCCTCAACGAGAACGCCTTCTACGACCCGAGCAACTTCACCTACCCGGCCGGCAGCTATGTCTGCGAGGTCGAGGTGGACCCCACGACCGGGGTTGTGCGCATCGACCGCTTCAGCGCGGTGGACGACTTCGGCAACATCGTCAACCCGATGATCGTCGAGGGCCAGGTGCATGGCGGCCTGGCGCAGGGCATCGGCCAGGCGCTGCTGGAGCATGGCGTGTATGACGCCGACAGCGGCCAGCTGCTGACCGGCAGCTACATGGACTACGCCATGCCACGCGCCGACGACCTGCCCAGCTTCCAGGTGCAGACGGCCAAGGGCACGCCCTGCACGCACAACCCGCTGGGCGTGAAGGGCTGCGGCGAGGCCGGCGCCATCGGCTCGCCGGCCGCGGTGATGAACGCGATCTGCGACGCCATCGGCGTCAAGGACCTGGCCATGCCGGCGACGCCGTGCACGGTCTGGACAGCCATGCAATCGGCCACATGAGGAGACGACCATGAACTACCAAGCCGCATCCTCGGTCGCCACCGCCCGCCTGGGCGCCGACGACAAGTTCCTGGCCGGCGGCCAGTCGCTGCTCGGCGCCATCAAGCTTGGCCTGGCCGCGCCCGCAGGCCTGGTTGACGTGCGCCGCCTGCCCGAGTTGCAAGGCATCACGGTCGATGCCAAGACCGTACGCATCGGCGCCGCGACGACGCATGCCACGGTCGCTGCGTCGGCCGACGTGCGGCGCGCTCTTCCCGCGCTGGCCGACCTGGCCGGCCGCATCGGTGACCGCCAGGTGCGCAATGTCGGCACGCTGGGCGGCAGCCTGGCCAACAACGACCCCGCCGCCTGCTACCCCGCCGCCGTGCTGGGCCTGGGTGCGACCGTCCACACCAGCAGCCGCACCATCGCGGCCGACGACTTCTTCCTGGGCCTGTTCACGACGGCGCTGCAGGACGGCGAGCTGATCACCGCGGTCAGTTTCCCTATCCCGAAGGCGGCGGCCTGGCAGAAGTTCAAGCAGCCGGCTTCGCGCTTCTCGCTGGTGGGTGTGTTCGTGGCGCGCCTGGACAGCGGCGTGCGCGTGGCGGTCACCGGCGCCGGGCCGGGCGTGTTCCGCTGCAGCGAGCTGGAGACGGCGCTCGGCCGCGATTGGAGCGCGGCCGCGGCGCGGTCAATCAAGGTCAGCGCCGATGGGCTGAACAGCGATCTGCACGGCACGGCGGCCTATCGTGCAGCGCTGATCCCGGAGCTGGCCGCGCGGGCCATCGCAGCGGCTTAGCTCGCAGTCTTTTCGCTCTCCTGCGCCGCCACCACCGCTTCGCGCCACAGTCGCGACGGGATGAAGGTGCGCAGCTGCTCCATGGCCTTGTCGATCAGGGCCGGGTGCAGGCCGTGATCGAGGTGGGGTAGCAGATCGGCCGTCACATCGGCGCCGAGGTCGACCAGAGACTGCGCCGCGTCGACCACGTGGCGGTAGGGGAAGCGCTGGTCCGCCAAGCCATGCAGCAGGTGCACGCAGACGTCCTGCGGCGCATGTTCCGGCCGTGCCAGATAGCCGCCGGCAAAGGCCAGCACGCGTCCGACGAGCTCGCCTTCTGCCTGCACGGCCTCCAGCGCCAGCAACGCGCCGTCGCCAACACCGGCCAGCGCAACGCGCTGCCAGGGAAGATCCAGTTTGCGGGCCTCCAGGCGCAGGCGCTCGATCAGATGGGGCAGCGCAGCGCTGACGCCCTCGGCGCCGGGCGCTGCGTCCAGCCACCAGCGGCAGCGGCCCTCGGCGTCACGCAGGGGCGGGTGCAGATTGAGCGTCAACGCGTTGGGATATTGGGCGTGCAGGGCGGCCGCCAGCGGTGCGAGCGTGTCGGGGCCGTCGGGGGCGATGCCGCTGTCCGGGAGCAGGGCGAACAGCAGGTCGGGTGCTGTTGCATCTTGGGGGAGGCTCATGCCGCTATTTTCGATCCTGCCCGCTATCCTGCGCTGCAGTTTTGATGTTTCACCCGCCCGGGCCCGCCTTGATGGAACTGAAAGTAAACGGCCAGGCCATGACGCTGCCGGACATCGCCAGCGACCCGGCGATGCCGCTGCTGTGGGCGCTGCGCGACGGCCTGAACCTGACCGGCACCAAGTTCGGCTGCGGCATCGCCGCCTGCGGCGCCTGCACGGTGCATGTCGACGGCGCAGCCACCCGTTCCTGCGTGACGCCAGTGGGCGCTGTCGCGGGCAAGTCCGTCACGACCATCGAGGGGCTTGGCAGCAAGGACCACCCTCACGCCGTACAACTCGCCTGGCTGGCCGAGCAAGTCCCGCAGTGCGGCTACTGCCAGAGCGGGATGCTGATGGCCGCCGCAGCGCTGCTGGCAAAGAACAAGGCCCCGAGCGACGCCGACATCGATGCGGCGATGACCAACCTCTGCCGCTGCGGCACCTATCCGCGCGTGCGGGCCGCGATCAAGCAAGCCGCAAAGGGAATCAAGAAATGAAGCGGCGCACGCTACTCTTGACCGGGGCCGGTGCGTTGGGAGTGCTGATCGTCGGCTGGGGCTTCATGCCGCCGCGCTCGCGCCTGGGCCACGCGCACACGCTGCCGCCGGTCGATGGCGAGGTCGGGCTGAACGGCTGGATCAAGATCGCGACCGACGGCAAGGTGCTGCTGGCCATGAACCGCAGCGAGATGGGCCAGGGCGTGCACACCGCGCTATCGCAGCTCGTCGCCGAGGAGCTGGATGTGCCGCTGGCCAGCGTGCGCCTGACCGAGGCCGGGCACGAGGCCATCTACGGCAACATCGCCGCCTTCCTCGGCAGCGTGCCTTTCGGCCCGCGCGACCAGCAGCGCCGCGCCTTCAAGTTCTCGTCCTGGGTGACGGCCAAGATTGCCCGCGAGCTGGGGCTGAACCTGACCGGTGGGTCCTCGAGCACCGCCGACGCCTGGGATGCACTGCGCCTGGCGGCCGCCACGGCGCGCGCCCAGTTGCTCGGCGCCGCGGCGCTGAAGCACAAGCTGCCGGTGGCCGAACTGTCGGTCAAGGCCGGCGTCATCCACCATGCCAGCGGCGCGCTCAGCCACTATGGCGAACTCGCGACCCAGGCCGCGCTGACGCCGCCGGGTGACGTGGTGCTGAAGCCGCGCAGCCAGTGGACGCAGATCGGCCAGGCCCTGCCCCGCCTGGACTTGGCCGCCAAGGTGGACGGCAGTGCGCGCTTCGGCCTGGATGTGCGCGAGCATGGCCAAGTCTTCGCCGCCATTCGCCACTGTCCCATGCTGGGCGGCGGCCTGGGGCCAGCCAATGTCGACGCCGTGCGCGCCCGGCCCGGCGTGCTGCGGGTCGTGGCCCTCGGCCCCATCGCCGGCTCAACGGCGGCCTATGCCGTCGTCGCCCACACGACCTGGCATGCCCTGGAGGCGGCCAAAGCGCTGGACGTGCAGTGGCAGCCGCCGCCGAACGGCAGGCTGGATTCCAAGGCCATCCTCGCCTCGCTGGAGAGTGAGGCGCGTCGCGCCCACGAAGCCGGTGATGGCTTCGCCTTCCTGAAGCGGGGCGACGTGAAAACTGCGCTGGCCGGAGCCGCGACGAAGCTGGAGGCCGTCTACAGCGCGCCTCATCTGGCTCACGCCACCATGGAGCCGATGAACTGCACCGCCCAAGTGCTGGACGGCCATGTCACAGTCTGGGCGCCGACCCAGGTACCGGGCTTTGCGCGCGACGTCGCCGCGCGCGTCGCCGGCGTGGCGCCCGAAGCCGTGGCTGTGCACGTGACCTATCTCGGCGGCGGATTCGGCCGGCGGCTGGAGGTGGACTTCATCGGTCAGGCCGTGCGCATCGCGCTGGAGATGGGCGGCCTGCCGGTGCAGTTGGTCTGGTCGCGCGAGGAGGACATGACGCACGACTTCTACCGCCCAGCCGAGGTGGCCGTGCTGCAGGGCGGGCTGGATGCGGCGGGCCGCCCCGTGGCGCTGGCCATCACGAATGCGGCGGACTCGATGCTGTCACGCTGGGCCGAGCGCGTGATGCCCGGCCTTGCGACCACGCTGGACGTGCTGAACCGCAACGCCTTCCCGGATGGCCGCGCGCCGGCTGCCCTCTTCAAGCGCGGCGACGCGCCCGACAAGACCGCTTCCGAAGGCCTGTTCGACCTGGCCTATGCCATTCCCCATGCGCGCGTCGCCCACCAGGCCACGCACAGCGGCGTGCCGGTCGGCATGTGGCGCGCGGTGGGCCATTCCCACCACGCCTTCTTCAAGGAAAGCTTCATCGACGAGATGGCCCATGCCGCCAAGGCCGACCCGGTGGCCTTTCGCCTCGCGCTGCTGGAGGGCCTGCCACGCCACCAGGCGGTGCTGAAGAAGGCGGCCGAGGCGGCAGGCTGGGGGCAGCCCCTGCCCGCCGGCGTGGCCCGCGGCGTGGCCGTGCACGAGAGCTTTGGCAGCGTCGTGGCCCAGGTGGTGGAGGTCGCGAAAGAGAACGGGCCACGGGCGAAGCGCGTGGTCTGCGCCATTGATTGCGGCACGGTCGTCAACCCGGGCATCGTCGTGCGCCAGATGGAGAGCTGCATCATCTTCGGCCTGACCGCGGCGCTGTGGGGCCGCATCGATATCGTCAACGGCGAAGTGCGGCAGAAGAGCTTCCCCGACCACCCGCTGATGGCCTTGGCCCAATGCCCTGTCATCGAAACCCATCTAATGCCCAGTGAGGGCCCACCGACCGGCGTCGGCGAGCCGGGCTTGCCGCCGGTCGCGCCGGCAGTCGCCAACGCCTGGTTTGCGTTGACAGGCGAGCGCCGACGCAGCCTGCCGCTGCGCGGCTGAGCGGCACCAGAGCGGGGTGCCTCAGACCTTGATGGAGAACGGGTTGAAGTTGGTGTCGCGGTCGTAGTGGTCTTCGCCCTCGGCGCGCTTCAAGAAGGCGACGACCTTGGCGGTCAGCGGGTACATGACGGCCTCCCAGATGGTCTTGAAAAGGTACTGGGTGACGATGACGGCGAAGAGCTGGTCGTTGGGCCAGATGCCGTAGAAGGCGATCAGGAAGAAGACGCCGGTGTCGACGAGCTGACCAACGACGGTGGAGCCGACGATGCGTGCCCAAAGGAAGCGGCCCTGCGTGGCGATCTTCATCTTGGCCAGCACGAAGCTGTTGGCAAAGCTGCCGCAGGCAAAGGCGATCATCGAACCCGCGACGATCCGCCAGGTGTTGCCAAACACGGCGTCCAGGTGCGGTTGGTAAGCAGCCATGAAGTCGTTCTGCGCCGGCGGCAGGTTGACGACGACAAAGGCCATGAAGGCCGAGAACACCAGGGCGCCGAAGCCGGCCCAGACGACACGGCGGTCGCGGCCATAGCCGTAGACCTCGGTCAGGATGTCGCCAAAGATGTAGCTGATCGGGAAGAAGAACAGGTCGGCGCCGAAAGTGACCGTGCCGATGACCGGCAGGGTCAGCTGGGCCGCCTTGGCCGCGCCAATCAGGTTGGAGCACAGCAGCACGCAGACGAAGGCCGCCATGATCAAGTCGTAGTACTTGAAGCTGCGGGGCGCTGATGGGGTCATGGGGCTCCTCCTGTTGGAGGCGGCATTGTCAGTGCTTGCCTGTGAGACGCAGCAAGGTCTGATGCAGCTTGGGCGTGTCGATGGGCTTGGTCAGGAAGTCGTTCATGCCGGCGGCGAAGGCATCGTCGCGCTCCGAGATCAGGGCCGCCGCCGTCAGCGCGACGATGGGCAGCTCGGCGGCCGAGAAGTGCTTGCGCAGTTCGCGGGTGGCGTCATGCCCGCCCATGACGGGCATCTGCACGTCCATCAGCACGATGTCGAAGGGCTTGCCGACGCTGGCCGCGGCCAGCACGGCCTCGATGGCCTGGCGGCCGTCGCTGGCCTGCGCGACCTCCATGCCCCACTGCTCCAGCTGGGCGACGGCGATCAGCATGTTGACGGGGTGGTCCTCGGCGATCAGCACGCGCCGGCCGTGCAGAGCCTCATGGGCCGCGCTCTGGGCACGCGTCTCGCGCGGCTGGTGGGCCATGGGCGCGGGCGCGGCGGGCAGGGGCAGCTCCGCCCAGAAGGCCGAGCCTTCACCCGGCGCACTGTTGACGCCAACATCGCCGCCCATCAGCATGGCGAGCTCGCGGCAGATGGACAGGCCCAGGCCGGTGCCACCGAAGCGCCGCGTGGTCGACTCGTCGGCCTGGGTGAAGGGCTGGAAGAGCCGGCCCTGCTGGTCGCTGGCGATGCCGGGGCCGGTGTCACGCACCTCGATGTGCACCCATTCGCCGGCGCTGCCGCGGGCGTTGGCAGGCAGGGCCTTGACGCTGACCGTGACGCCGCCGGTCTCGGTGAACTTCAGCGCATTGGTCAGGTAGTTGGACAGGATCTGGCGCGTGCGCAGTGGGTCGCCGAAGACCCAGCTCGGCAGGGCCGGATCGATCTCGACGGCGAAGGTCAGGCCGCGCGCCTGGGCCAGCGTGAGGTAGGCCAGGCGGATGGAGGCCAGCAGCTCGCGCAGCGAGAAGGGCTGGCTCTCCAGCGTCAGCCGCCCGGCCTCGATCTTGGACAGGTCCAGGATGTCGGAGATCAGGCCGGACAGGCTCTCGGCGCTGTCCATCATCTGGTTGAGGTAGTCGCGCCGCTGCTGGTCGGAAAGGTCGGGCTGCTGGGCCAGGCGGCCCAGGCCGAGCAGGCCGTTGAGCGGTGTGCGGATCTCATGGCTGGTGTTGGCCAGGAAGGCACTCTTGGCGCGGCTGGCGGCCTGGGCCTCGTCCTTGGCGTGCGCAAGCTGCTGCTCGACGCGGCGGCGCTCGGTGACGTCCTCGATGATCCAGATCGTGCCGCCGCGGCTGGGGTGCGCCGGGTCGACGGCCTGGGCGAGCAGGCGGGCCAGGAAGGTCGAACCGTCGCGGCGGCGCATGATGCGCTCGGCCTCGACCTGCTGACCGCCCGCGAGCTGCGGCCCGAGGTCGCGGCCCACGGCCTGCCACTCCTCGACGCTGGGCCAGACGACGCTGCCATGCTGGCCGATCAGCGCACCGCGCTCCCAGCCGAACATGGCCTCGACGCGCGGATTGGCCAGCACGAATTGCTGGTCACGCGTCAGCGCGATGCCGATGGACGCGTTCTCCAGGATGGCACCATGCACGAGGCGGGTGCGCTCGCTCTCACTCACATCGCGCGCATACAGCACCAGGTAGTTCTGGCCATCCATCTCGAAAGGCGCGACCGACACCAGCATGGAGACGGCGCTGCCGTCCTTGCGGCGGAAGCTGATGGGCACGTTGTTGGCGAGGCCGTCGCGGCGGATGGCCTCGCGGATGGTGGTGCGGTCGGCCGCGTTGTGCCAGATGCCGATGTCCTCGGCCGTGCGGCCCAGCACTTCAGAGCTGCTCCAGCCGGTCAGGCTCTCAAAAGCCTTGTTGACCATCGCATAGCGGCCGCTCTCGGCCTCGGTCAACGTGATGACATCGGGGCTGGTGGCCACCAGGTGCGACAGCAGGCCTTCCGAGCGGCGCAGCGCATCCTGGGCGCGGCTCTGCTCGGTCTGGTCGGTGAAGAAGGTCAGCGTGGCCGGGCCCGAAGCGGTCTCGACGCGCACGCTGGTGGCCTGCACGAGCCGACGGCGGCGCGACAGCGTGCGCAGCCGGTACTCGGCCATGGGCTGCATCGCACCGGGAGCCATGCCCTCCAGCCGCGTGGCCTGCTGGCGGGCGGTCTCATCGTCACCAGGCTCGTAGTGGCTGAACAGGTCCTGGCCGATCATGCTGGAACGCTGCGCGTAGCCGAACATGGCCATGGCGGCGGGGTTGGCGTCGACAACGCGGCCCCAGCGGTGCAGCACCAGCGGTGAAGGCGAGCGGCGAAATAACTCGCGGTAGCGCGTCTCGGTCGCCTGCACGGTCTGCTCGGCCGCCACCTCGCCCGTCACGTCACGGCCGACGCCCCAATAGCCGCGGAAATTGCCCTGCGCGTCAAAGCGCGGTTCGCCGCTGATGGAGACCCAGCGCGCGCTGCCGTCGGTCCCGACGCGGCGCGCCACCATGCCGTGGAAGGGCCGGTGCGATTCGAGGTCGGCGCGGTGGGCATCGAGCTCGTCGTCGGACAGGCCCATGCCGTCGAGTTCCCAGGGCGTCTTGCCCAAGCGGCTATTCAGGTCCAGGCCCGAGGCGCCGGGCCTTTCCTCGGCGACATGGGTGAAGCGGAACTCGCGGTCCATCTCCCAGTACCAGTCCACCGCCATGCCCAGCAGGCCGCGGAAACGCGCCGTGCGCTCGTCGGCCTCGGCCAGCGAGCGCTTGACCATCTTCAGCAGGCCCAGGCCGGCCACCAGGCCCGAGCCCAGCAGACCGAACTGCACGATGACACGCAGCACGAGGCTGGACGCTCCCATGGGATGCGTGACCCAGCCCAGTGCCTCGCCAGCGCCAAGACCCGCCAGCGCGACGGCGCCCAGCAACGTCAGCACGGCGCCGGCAAAAAGGCCCAGCAATCCCGTGGCGAAGGCGACGACCAGGCTCATCAGCGGCAGGCACAGCGACCACAGGCCCAGGTCGCGCGACACGGCCGCGGCCACCGGCAGGGCCAGTACCAGCGCCATCATGCCCAGCGTGATGAGAGGCTGTTCCTTGCGGCGCGGCGCGCGCGAGAGCACGACCAGGCGCAGCAGGGCCAGCACCGAAATCAGCAGCGCCAACGCCACCGGCGGCCAGCCGTCCAGCCATTCACCGCGCTGGCGCGTGAGCCACAGCAGCGCGGCCACCGGCACGAAGACCGGGCCGCAAGCCATCAAGAACACCAGCGAGGCCTGCCAGCGCATGCTGGTTTGCAAACGTTCCCGCTGCTGCTCGGGCGGTTCGGCGTGCCCGACGAGGCTGCTGAGTTCTTCGCCGGTCCGCACCATGTTCAGAGGAGGCTTCTGCGGGTTGCTTCAGCGACGGCGCGGGCGCGCTCGGCGAAATCGGCACCGCTGCTGGCGTAGAGGATGGCGCGCGAGGAGTTCACGGCCAGCGGCGCACTGCGGCCCGCGGCCTGCACGACGGCCGCCGCATCGCCACCCTGGGCGCCGACGCCGGGCACCAGCAGCGGCAGGGTCGGCGCGAGCTCGCGCACACGGGCGATCTCGCCAGGGTAGGTGGCGCCCACGACAAGGCCGAGCTGGCCGTTGCGGTTCCACTGCGTCTCGGCCAGATGGGCCAGATGCTCGAACAGCCGAGGCTGGCCGGGCACGTCGGCCAGGCGCTGCATCTGCCAGTCGTCGCCGCCCTTGTTGGAGGTGCGGCACAACAGGATGGCGCCCTTGCCTTCATAGGCGAGATAGGGTTCGACGGAATCGAAGCCCATGAAGGGCGACAGCGTGACGGCGTCAGCCTGGTAGCGGACGAAGGCCTCGCGGGCGTACTGCTCGGCGGTGGAGCCGATGTCACCACGCTTGGCGTCGAGGATGACGGGCACGCCGGGCGCGACCTCGTGGATGTGCGAGATGAGGCGCTCGAGCTGCCCTTCGGCACGGTGGGCGGCGAAGTAGGCGATCTGCGGCTTGAAGGCGCAGACGAGGTCCTTTGTCGCATCCACGATCGCAGCGCAGAAGTCAAAGAACTTCGAGGCGTCGCCGGCCCAGGCGCCCGGCAGCTTGGACGGCTCGGGATCGAGGCCGACGCACAGGCGCGATTGGGGGGTCAGGGCTTGGAGCTGGGCGACGAAGGTCATCAGTAGGCGGAAATGGGGGTGGTGCGGGCAATGACGAATTCTGCAAAAGCTTCCGCCGGCAGGGGCCGACTGAACAGATACCCCTGCACGGCATGGCAGCCCTGGCGGCGCAGGAAGGCGAGCTGGCCTTCGGTCTCGACACCCTCGGCCAGGGTCTGCAGGCCCAAGGCGCCGGCCATGCGGATGACGGCGTCGACGATGGCGCGGTCTTCGGCGTCGTCGGTCAGGTCGCGCACGAAGGACTGGTCGATCTTGAGCTTGCTGACGCGGAACTTCTTCAGATAGCTCAGCGACGAGTAGCCGGTGCCGAAGTCGTCGATGGACAGATGCACGCCGCGGGCATGCAACTCGTTCATGACGGTGATGGCAACGGCCGGGTTGTCCATGGCGGCGCCTTCGGTCAGCTCCAGCTCCAGGCGCCCGGCCGGCATGCCGACCTCGTCCAGCACGCGGCCGACGAGTTCGGGCAGGTCATCGTGGCGGAACTGCACGGCCGACAGGTTGACGGCCATGGTCAGCCCGGGCAGGCCGGCGGCGTCCCAGCGGCGCAGTTGCGACAGCGCTTCGCGTAGCACCCATTCACCGATCGGCAGGATCAGGCCGGAGGTCTCGGCCACCGGGATGAACTCGGCCGGCGACACCCAGCCCAGCTCGGGGTGGCTCCAGCGCAGCAAGGCCTCGGCACCGACGATGGTGCTCTCGCCATCGGCATCCAGCGAGAACTGCGGCTGGTAATGCAGGCTGAGCTGGTTGCGTTCCTGGGCGCGGCGCAGCGCGTTCTCCAGCTGCAGCGTGCGGGCCGACTGGGCCTGCATCTCGCTGGTGAAAAAGCGGTAGGCGTTGCGGCCGTCCTTCTTGGCGCGGTACATAGCCGCGTCAGCGCATTTGCACAGCGTGTCGAAGTCGTCGCCGTCGGTCGGGAACATCGCGATGCCCATGGACGGCGTGACGGTCAGCTCCTGCTGCTCGACATGAAACGGCGCGCTGGCCAGGGCCATCAGCTTGGTGGCCAGGTGGGCGGCGCCGGCGATGTCGGTCAGCGGCAGCACCAGCACGAATTCATCGCCGCCCATGCGGGCCACGGTGTCCTGCTCGCGCACCGCGCCACGCAGCCGTGAGGCGAGCTGGGTCAACAGGCTGTCGCCGACGCGGTGGCCTAGGGAATCGTTGACGTTCTTGAAGTGGTCCAGGTCCAGGAAGAGCACGGCCAGCGGCTCGTCGCCGCGGCGCGCGATATCGATGGCCTGGCTGGCGCGGTCGGCCAGCAGATGGCGGTTGGGCAGGCCGGTCAGGCCGTCGAACAGGGCCAGGCGCTCGGCACGGGCCTCGGCGGCCTGCTGCTCGGCAATCTTGAGCTCCAGGGCCGCGACGGTCTGGCTGAGCTGCTCGGTGCGCTGCGCCACCAGGGCTTCGAGCTGGGCCTTGCCCTGCACCAGCTCCAGCTCGGCCTGCTTGCGGGCGGTGATGTCCTGGGTGATCCAGATCGAGCCGCGCGACAGGTCGCTGCGGTCGATGGCCTTGCTGCGCACTTCGCAGTAGATGGAGCTGCCGTCCTTGCGGGCGAGCAGCATCTCGGCGTGGAAGGCATCGCCGCGCGCCAGCGGCGCGTAGCAGGCGTCGCCAGCGGCCTTCCAGTCCTCGTCGGTCAGGTACCAGGCGCGCGACAGCTGGCCGTCGAGCTCGCCCGGCGCGTAGCCGAACAGCTGCTCGAAGGCGCGGTTGCAGCGCGTCACGCGGCGGCCGCGCAGGAAGACGATGCCGACCATCGCGTGGTCGAAGATGAGCTGCTGCTCGGCGTGCAGATCCTGCAGCGTGGCATCGGCCAGCTTGCGCTCGTGGATGTCGTCGACGATCCAGAT
Organism: Pelomonas sp. Root1217; assembly: GCF_001425705.1. Lineage (GTDB taxonomy): Bacteria > Pseudomonadota > Gammaproteobacteria > Burkholderiales > Burkholderiaceae_C > Pelomonas. The sequence goes on from NZ_LMDC01000023.1 coordinate 341,405, forward strand.
CGAGCCATCGGCCGGGTCGTCGGCATGGATGAGGCGGCCCGTCAGATGGGCCCAGAACAGCTCGCCGTTCTGGCGCCGCATCAACTGCTCGTCGCGGAAGGTCTCGCCGGCGGCCAGCACCGGGTAGGCCCGGGCACCCAGGCTGCGGGCGTCCTGCTCACTCTCGTACAGCTCCAGGCTGCTGGTGCCGACGGCCGCGTCTGGGCTGTCAAAGCCGAAAATCTGGGCGTAGCGCTGGTTGCAGCGCATCAGCGTGCGCGCCTTCACGAAGACGACGCCGACGCCCGCGTTGGCCAGGATGACATCCAATTCGCGCAAAGCCTGGCTGAGCGCGGGGTTGTCGCTGGAGTCGGGCGCTAAGCTCATGAACGGGCTATACGGCGGCAGGGGTCCGGTGGGCGGGCAGGAATTGGAGCATGACCGGTTATTGTCTTGCCTCATGCATATCCTGGATACCGAACGCCTGTCGCTGCGTGAATTCACACCGCTAGACGCGCCCTTCCTGCTCCGCCTGGTCAACGAACCGGGCTGGATCCGCAACATCAACAACCCCGGCGTGCGCACCGTCGACGACGCCCTGGCCTGGGCCGAAGGGCGGCTGTTCAAGGCCTACCGGGAGCTCGGCCACGGCTTCTGGGCGCTTGAGCGGCGCGCCGACGGCGTGCTCGTCGGCATGTGCGGCCTGTTCAAGCGCCCCGCCCTGCCCGAGCCCGACCTCGGTTATGCGCTGCTGGCCGAGCACGAAGGCAATGGCTACGCGCTGGAGGCGGCGCGGGCCTGCGTGGCACACGCCAGGACGGCGATGGGCTGGCCGGTGCTGATGGCCATCACGGCCGTCGACAACGCGCCCAGCGTGGCATTGCTGGCCAAGCTGGGTTTTGTCGAGCAGGGCCAGGAACAGCTCGAGGGCTACAACGAGCCCTCGCGGGTGTTCCGCTTGGCTCTCTAGTCAGTTGGGGACAGAGCTACTCGCTTGCGCTCGCTCGGTCTGTCCCGCAAAGCTTCCCTAATCAGTTGGGGACAGAGCTACTCGCTTGCGCTCGCTCGGTCTGTCCCGCAAAGCCATTAGATTCGCTTCGCCAGGTCCGCCGCCAGGCCGGTGTAGCTGCCCGGCGTCATCTTCAGCAGCCGGGCCTTCTCGGCCTTGGGCAGGTCCAGCCCTTCGATGAAGGCCCGGATGGATTCCTGCGTGATGGCCTTGCCGCGGGTCAGCTCCTTGAGCTGCTCGTAGGGGTTGGGCAGGCCGAAGCGGCGCATGACGGTCTGGATGGGCTCGGCCAGCACTTCCCAGGCGGCGTCGAGGTCGTCCGCGAGTGCGGCTTCGTTCACTTCCAGCTTGCCCAGGCCCTTGGCCAGCGAGTCGTAGCCCAGCAGCGCATAGCCCAGGCCGACGCCCATGTTGCGCAGCACGGTGGAGTCGGTCAGGTCGCGCTGCCAGCGGCTCACCGGCAGCTTCTGACTCAGGTGCGTCAGCACCGCGCTGGCCAGGCCGAAGTTGCCTTCCGCGTTCTCGAAGTCGATCGGGTTGACCTTGTGCGGCATCGTCGAGCTACCGATCTCGCCGGCCTTGGTGCGCTGCTTGAAATAACCCAGGCTGATGTAACCCCAGACGTCGCGCGACCAGTCGATCAGGATGGTGTTGGCGCGCGTGAAGGCGTCGAACAGCTCGGCCATGTAGTCGTGCGGCTCGATCTGGATGGTGTAGGGGTTGAACGTGAGCTTGAGCTGCTTCTCGATGACACCCTTGGAGAGAGCTTCCCAGTCGTGCTTGGGCCAGGCCGACAGGTGGGCGTTGAAGTTGCCGACGGCACCATTCATCTTGGCTAGCGGCTTGACGGCGACGATGCGGGCACGCGCCGTGACGAGGCGGGCCACGACGTTGGCGATCTCCTTGCCCACCGTCGTCGGGCTGGCCGTCTGGCCGTGCGTGCGGGACAGCATGGGCACGGCCGCGAACTGGTGGGCCATGCCACGCAGCTTCTCGATGATGCCGTCCAGCGCCGGCAGCATGACTTCGTCGCGCGCTGCCTTCAACATCAGCGCATGGCTGGTGTTGTTGATGTCCTCGCTGGTGCAGGCGAAGTGCACGAACTCGGATGCCGCGAGCAGCTCCGGCTGGCCTTCGAAGCTGCGCTTGATCCAGTACTCGACGGCCTTGACGTCGTGATTGGTGGTGCGCTCGATGGCCTTGATCTCCTCGGCATCAGCCTCGCTGAACTTCTTGACGAGCCGGCGCAGGCGCGAGCGGGCGGCACTGGACAGTGGCTTGAACTCCTTGAAGCCGGCGTCCGACAGCGCGATGAACCACTCCACCTCGACCTGCACGCGGCGGTGCATCAGCCCGTACTCGGACAGCAGCGGGCGCAGGGCGGCCACCTTGGCGGCGTAGCGGCCGTCCAGCGGCGACAGGGCGCTGATCGGGTTGAAGTCGGTGGTTGTCATGGCGGGCCGGCGGATCGTGGAAAACCCGCGATTCTAGTTTTTGGGGGCTGCGGGGCCTTCGGCCTTGAAGAAGGCGATGCGCTCACTGTCGGCAGGATGGGAGCTGAACGCAATGGCCAAAGGGCTCTCGGCACCGCCATACTTTTCGCGGATGCGTTCGAAGAAGACAGCGATGCGCGCCGGGTCGACACCGCCCCGGCTGGCCAGTTCGCGGGCAAAGGCGTCAGCTTCGCGCTCGTAGTCGCGTGAGTAGCCTTTGGTGAGCAACGCGATGGGCAGACCATTGAGCAGGCTGGAATAGTCGCCCAGCCACAACGCCGTGACGGCGGCCGTGACGCCCGCGCGCAAGCCCATGCGCAGGCCGTGGCGGTGCCTGACATGGCCGGCCTCGTGGGCGAGGATGGTCAGCACCGCGTCGGGCTCGCCCTTCAGCATTTCGAGGAGTTCGTCGGTCACGCACATTTGCTCGCCGGGCAGCGCAAAGGCATTGGGTCCGAGCGCAGGGGTGGTGCGCCGGAAATGCAGCTGCCAGTGCTCAGGCAGGTCGCGCATGCCGGCGGCGCGCGCCGTGGTCAGCATGCGCTCGAAGCGCTGGCGCCAGGCCTGCTGCTCTGCCTCGCTGAGCTGGGTGGGTCGCACCATCTGCCTGTCGATCAGCGCCATGGCCTGCTCGCCGATTGGCTGCTCGGCGCTGAGGGGCACGCGCTCGACGAGGCGGTCGCTGGCCCAGGGCAGGCCCCAGCGCCAACCAGCAGCGAGCAGCACCGTGAGCAAGGCCAGAGACATCAGCGCCAGATGCCAGCTGAGTTGCCAGCGCGCGACGAGGCCCGGCAGTTGGCCGACGCTGTCGGCCCAGGCGTCGAAGGCGGCGGCATCGGGGAAGCTGATCACACCCGCGCCGCGCAGCAGGATCTGCCTTTGGCCATGGCGCATCCGCTCGGGCCATTGCACCTGATCCAGCGGGGTGGCGCGGTCGCCGAAGCGCAGCGCGCCGTTGTGGAGGCTCACCTCGACGGGCCGGGCCATGCCGCATTGGCCGTCGAACCAACGGCCGGTGATGAAAGTCGATGCGCTCATGTCAGAGCCCCACGTCCATGCCGAAGAAATCTCGCGCCACCTCGCCGCTGGCGTCGGTGCGCTCAGTCCCGGCAGGCGCCACCCATGTGGCCGGGTCCGTGCTGCTCTCGATGCTCACCGACTCCAACCGCAGCCGCATGGTGGCGATGACGGCGAAGGGCCGGTACAGGCCCAGCGTGGCGACGATCAGCAGCCAGTTCTTCAGCGTCAGCCCCCTCAGGCCGGAGAGTTCGCTGCGAAAGCGCAGGGACGCGCTGTGGGTATTGCCCCAGACGAGGTTCTGGATGCGCGAGGCGTAGTAGGGCGGCACGACGCTGCCGACGAACAGGTAGACCATCCCCGCCCAGGCAAACCCGGCGTAGGTGCTGCTACCCTTGGCGTCGATCTTGCCGGTGGTGGCCAGCCCCAGCAGGCTGCCCAGGGCGAAAGCGCATATCGAGACAACCACCAGCATCAGTACCGCCAGCAGGACGGACTTGAAGCCGATGAAGTAGACCGAGCGCGTGTGCAGCCGGATGCCACTGTGCTCGCCGGCTATGCGGTAGCCGCTGTGCTGGTAGCGCTTGATCAGCGCCGTGGACCAGGGCGCCGCCAGCAGGGCGGCCAACTGCAACGCCTGCCCGAGCCAGGCCAGGACGCCACCGCCTGAGCCCTCACTCTTCAGGCTCCAGGCCAGCGCCAGCGCGGCAGGCACGAACACCGGCAGGTAGGCGAGATAGGCTGCGCCCAGCGACCCCTCAAAGCCCATCCGCAAGCCACGCCAGCTGGTGTTGCCGAGGCGGAACTGCATCGATGCCCGCCACAGCGCCGGCCAGGCGGCACCCGCCAGCACGAAGGCCAGCAGCGCCGCCATGGGCGAGAACTCTCCGGCAAACGTGTAGACGAGCATCAGCACGGCCATCAGCACAAAGCCGCGGAACATCTTCCAGACGTCACCATGGAAGGCGAGCGCCTCGCCGTCGATCAGCGTGTTGGCGTAGAGGTAGCGGATGCGCCTGATCTTGGCGAACGGCAGGTAGAGCCCGCAGCTCAGCAGGATCAGCAGCAGGTTGACGGCCCAGATGCGGAAGTACTCGCTGCCGGAGCCGGTGAAGCGGATCTCGAGCACACGCGGCGCGGGCTCGGTGTTGGGCGGGGGCAGATCGGCCGTCGTCGGGACGGCTGCGGCGGCGTGCATGGAAACTCCCTGGGTGAAGGCGCCGCCGTCTGCTGCGGCGGGCTGCCCCATGACTGTGGCATGGCCGGCACGCGTCGCAAGCTCGGCTCGCGACGTGATTGTTCACCGCTGACTGAAGAAGGCCACGCGCTCCTCGTCTGCGGGGTGGGACGAGATCGCGATGGCCAACGGGTTGTTGTCCACCGTTGCATGCTTCTTGGCCAGACGCTCGAAAAACACGGCCATGCGCGAGGTGTCCACGCCGCCGGCCCGGGCCAGTGTGCGGCCGTAGAGGTCCGCCTCGCGCTCGTTGTCGCGCGAGTAGGCGTTGCTCGCCAGCAAGGCTGGTGCCGCGGCAAGCAGCGTGGAGAAGTCACCCACGATGACCGAGGCGACGACGCCGACCGCACCCGCCCGCAGCATCAGCCGCAGGCCGTGACGGTGACGCACGTGACCCAGTTCGTGCGCCAGCACGGTCATCACGGCGTCGGGCTCGTCGGCCAGCAGTTCCAGCAACTCGTCGGTGATGACGATGTCGCCGCCGGGCAGCGCAAACGCATTCGGTCCCAGCGCCTTGCCACCGTTGCGGAAATGGATCTCGAAGCGCTCCGGCACCGCCGGCCCACCGTCAGCGCGGGCTCGCGCGATGGCCTTGGTCCAACGGTCTTGCCAGACCTGTTGCTGGGCCGTGCTGAGGGCGCTCGGCTTGAGCCAATCGCCGTCCAGACCGTTCAACAAATGCTCGCCCAGAGTCCGCTCAGCGGACTGGGGCAGCGCGTCGACGGCGGTGTCGACCGCCCACGGCAGTCCCCAGCGCCAACCCGCTGCCAAGCCCGCCGCCAGCAACACCAGCGCCAGCAGCGCCAGCAGCCAGCTCTGCTGCCACTGCACGATGGCACTGTCACTGCGACCGGACGCGCTCGCCCAGGCATCAAAGGCCGTGGCATCGGCAAAGCTCAGCAGCCCGCCGCCGGGCAGCAGGATCTGGCGCTGACCATGGCGCTGGCGTTCGGGCCAGGTCAGGCCCGACAGCGGCGCGCTTTGCTCACCGAAGTGCAGCGTCGCACCGTCCATCCAGACCTCAATGGGCCGCGCGCGGGCGCTGCGCCCATCAAACCAGTCCGCGGCGAGGCGGGGCGAAGCATCCATCACAGGCCCATGTCGATGCCGAAGAAGTCGCCGGCGATGTCGCCCGTCGCGTCGGCGTGGCCGGCATGGGCCGCGGCCACCCAGTCGGCCGGGTCTTCGTCGCAGCCGATGCTGACGGCCTGCAGGCGCAGCCGCGCCGTGGCGATCGCCGCGAAGGGCCGGTACAGGCCCAGGGTCAGGCCGGTCAGCAGCCAGTTCTTCAGCGTCAGGCCGAACAGGGACGAGAAGCTCAGCGTGCTGCGAAAGCGCAAGGCTTCGCTGCGCGTGCCGCTCCAGGCCAGGTTCTGCATGCGTGCGGCGCTGTAAGGCATGACGACCGCGAAATACAGCAGGTAGGCGAGCAGCACGCCAAAGCCCAGCGCGGCCATGCTGACGACACGACCCATGCTCTGCTGCATGGTGCTGCCCAGCGCGACGAACAGCGCGATCAGCACGCCGGCACCGATCATGGGCAGCAACGAGACGCCAATGGTCTTGAGCCCGAGCAGATAGACCTTGGCCACCGACAGCTTGAGCCGGGCATGCTGTCCGGCGATGCGGTAGCCGTTGTGCTGGTAGCGCTTGAACAGGGTCAACGACCAAGGCATCAGGACCATCATGGCCAGCAGGCCGACGACGTTCAGCCACAGCGCGGGCGTCATCCCGCGGACGGCGCCTGGGCCTTCGGAGGCCATCAGTGCGGTGCCGGCGACCATGACGATGGCCGGCAGATAGCTGGGTGCGCAGGCCAGGTAGGCCCCTTGCAGCGACCCCTCGAAGCGCAGGCGCAGGCCACGCCAGCTGGTGTTGCCCAGGCGAAACTGCATCGAGGCCCGCCACAGGGCCGGCCAGACGGCGCACAGGATAAGGAAGGCGATGAAGGCCGCCAGTTGCGACAGCCGACCCGCACCGCTGTAGACACCCATCAACACGACCAGCAGCACGAAGCCGCGGAACATCTTCCACGGGTCGCCATGGAAACTCAGCGCCTGCCCGTCGACAAGGGTGTTGGCATAGAAGTAGCGGATGCGCCTGGCCTTGGCGAAGGGCAGGTACAGGCCCAGCGTGACGAGGATGAGCAGCAGGTTGACCGACCAGATGCGGAAATACTCGCTGCCCGAGCCGGTGAAGCGGATGTCGAGCACCCGCGGCGCGGCGGGCGGCGTGGCGACGGGGGCCGCATCGGCCGCGACGTCGAGTTCTTGCATGGAATCTCCCTGTTAGCGGGCCGCTGTTCAGCGCGGCGTGCCGGCCGAGACTTTGGCGGCGGTCAGCCTGCCCGGCAACTCTGGTTTGCCAGGCCCCGTCATGGGATTTTTCACGGCTGCCTGAAGAAGGCGATGCACTCTTTGTCGGTCGGGTGGCTTGAGACGAAGCCGAAAAGGCCCGGGCCGAGTCGTCGCCGTCGCGTCCGAAACAAGCATTCATCCTCCCTCCGACTTCCTTTGTCCCGGCTTCCTGGGACGGCGTCGGTGTCTGAGCGGCAGCACTGTGCAGGGCGCCCTCCCTGCTGGCAACCCCTGCTTGCGGTGGCTGTCGGCCGCAGCCGACAGGCCTTTTTCACGGGCAGTTCGCCAAGAAGCGCTCGCTAGAATCATTTCGACTTGTGACCCCCTTGCCTGCCCTATGACGATGAAGTTGATCGGTTCTCTCGCCAGCCCTTACGTGCGCAAGGTTCGCATCGTGATGGCCGAGAAGAAGCTCGATTACCAGTTGGTGCTCGAAGACGTCTGGGGCAGCGACGCCATCCTGAAGATGAACCCGCTGGGCAAGGTGCCCTGCCTCGTCATGGAGGGCCAGGATTCGATCACCGGCGCCGTCTTCGATTCGCGCGTCATCGTCGAGTACGTGGACACGCTGTCACCGGTGGGCAAGCTGATCCCGGAGCGCGGCCGCGAGCGCTGCGAAGTGCGCACCTGGGAAGCCCTGGCCGATGGCATCGTTGACGCGGCCATCCTCGTGCGCCTGGAGCGCACCTGGGCCCATCGCCCCGCCGAACAGCGCAGCCAGGCCTGGATCAACCGCCACCTGACCAAGGTCACCGCCGCGCTGGCCGCAATGAGTCAGGGGCTGGGCGAGAAGCCCTGGTGCTCAGGCAACCATTTCTCGCTGGCCGACATCTCCGTCGGCTGTGCCCTGGGCTGGCTGGAGTTCCGCTTCCCCGAGATCAACTGGCGCGAGTCGCATCCGAACCTGGCGCGTCATATGGACAAGCTCTCGCAGCGGCAGAGCTTCGCTGACACGATCCCAGCTTGATCAGGCGATCAGCAGTTCCCTCGAACGCACATGCAGCAGGCGCACCACGCGCCAGATGCGGCGCTCGATCTCCGCGACGTCCAGCTTCCACAGCGTCGCGATCTCGGCCAGCAGCAATCCCTGCGCCAGCAGTGTGAGCAAATGGCGGCTGGCCTGATCGATCTGGCGGCCGGCGGGGCTGGCATCCAGCGGCGCGGCGGCCTGGCGGGCCGTGACCATGGGGCTGCGCTCGATGCCGAAGGCCGCCAGCGCCTGGCGGGCCAGTTGAGGGTTGAACATGGAGCGGCGGCCGTGCAGGCGCGTCAACGCCTCGACGAGACCGGCACCGCTGCCGTCGTCCACGTGATAAGCATTGGCGCCGGCACTCAGCGCGGCGAACAGTTGCAGGTCATCCGCCGTCGGCGTCAGCAGCAATAGCTGGGGCCGCACCGGCAGGCGGCCAAGTTCATGGGCGACACGCATCGCATGGCTGTCGACCAGGCGCAGGTCGCTGGCGACGATGTCGGGCGCCAGCGCGGCGAGTTCGTCCAGCGCATCGGCCAGCACGGTGCTGCTGCCGGCCAGCTCCACGCCGTCGGCCTGCAGCAGCAGCGAGCGCGTGCGGTGCAGCGTGGGCTCGCTGAGACGGAGGAGATAGACGGTAGGCATGTTGCGCGGATGTAACCGCTGCGCATTGTGCGCGTTTTGGTCGTCGCCCCCCTAATTTGTAGTCATCCTCCCCCGTGACTGCGCGCCCCTCGTCCAAGGAGTACCTTGGCCGGTCCCCCGAGGGGACGGCGATGCTTGCCGGATTGACCGGCAAGCACATCGCCAACGCGGGCCGGCTAGGGAGCGGCCCGTCGCTCGGCCCGAAATTCAAGCAGCAGCTGCGGTGCGTTCAATGGCGCCCTGGGGCGCAAAACTGTGGGCGCTGGCCAGCGGCCAGTAGATCCTGAAGGTGTTGTGCCGCATGTCGCCGCGCAGCAGCGAACCCGGTTCCACGAAAGGCAGCAGGTTGGCCAGCAACCTGACCTCGTGCTTGTCCAGGCGGTGCACGATGTGCTGGGCCGTGATTTCCTGCGGATGGCACAGGCCGGCGGCCTCGACGAGTTCCTTCAGCGCCTTCAGCGTGCCCTGGTGGAAGTTGGCGACGCGCTGGGCCTTGTCGGGCACGACGATGGCGCGCTGGCGCACCGGGTCCTGCGTGGTCACGCCCGTCGGACAGTGCCCGGTGTGGCAGGCCTGGGCCTGGATGCAGCCCAGGGCGAACATGAAGCCGCGCCCGGCGTTGCACCAGTCGGCGCCCAGGGCCATCAGGCGCACCAGGTCGAAGGCGGTCGTGACCTTGCCGGCGCAGCCGATCTTGATCTTGTCGCGCAGGTTCAATCCGACCAGCGAGTTGTGCACGAGCAGCAGGCCCTCCTGAACCGGCGCGCCGACATGATTGGTGAACTCCAGCGGCGCGGCGCCCGTGCCGCCTTCGGCGCCATCGACGACGATGAAGTCGGGCGTGATGCCGGTCTCCAGCATCGCCTTGCACACGGCGAACCACTCCCACGGGTGGCCGATGCACAGCTTGAAGCCGGTGGGCTTGCCGCCCGACAGCGTGCGCAGCCTGTCGATGAACTGCATCATCTCGATGGGTGTCGAGAAGGCGCTGTGCCGGGCTGGCGAGATGCAGGCCACGCCCTCGGGCACCCCGCGGGCGGCGGCGATCTCGGCCGTCACCTTGGGGCCAGGCAGCACGCCGCCATGGCCGGGCTTGGCGCCCTGGCTGAGCTTGAGCTCGATCATCTTGACCTGCGGGTCGCGGGCAGCGGCCTCGAAGCGCTCGGGGCTGAAGCTGCCATCGTCATTGCGGCAGCCGAAATAACCCGAGCCAATCTCCCAGATCAGGTCGCCGCCATGCACGCGGTGGTGGGCACTGATCGAGCCTTCACCCGTGTCGTGGGCGAAGCCGCCCAGCTTGGCGCCCTTGTTCAGCGCCAGGATGGCGTTGGCGCTGAGCGCGCCAAAGCTCATCGCCGAGATGTTGAAGACGCTGGCCGAATAGGGCTGGGCCCGGCCCGCGCCGATGGTGATGCGGAAGTCGTGGCTGGTGAGATGGGTCGGGGCCAGGGAATGGTTGATCCATTCATAGCCGCGCGCGCTGACGTCGAGCTGGGTGCCGAAAGGTCGCTGGTCGGCCTCGCCCTTGGCGCGCTGGTAGACGATGGAACGCTGGGCTCGCGAGAACGGCGCAGCGTCGTTGTCGCCCTCCAGGAAGTACTGGCGGATCTCCGGGCGGATGAATTCCAGCAGGAAGCGCAGATGGCCGATGACGGGATAGTTGCGCAGAATGGAATGACGCGTCTGGCGGGCGTCGCGCAGGCCGAGCAACGTCAGGCCCAGGAAGACGACGACCAGCACGCCGTCGACGAGGCCGCCCATCCAGCCGATGGCGAAGAACAGCGCCAGCAGGCCGCACAGCATCCAGGTCAGATAGCGCAGCGGGAAATACTCGTTGATGCGTCGTGTCCAGCTGGGCCAGGCAAGCATGAGGGGTCCTTAAACCGTGACCGACGGATGCTATAGCCCGCGGCCCTCACAATTGCCCGCATCAACCCTCAAGGTAGCTGTCGATGAAGTCCTTTTTCTCCACGCTGGGCTGGCTGTTCTCCAAGGCCTGGTGGCTGCTCGATGGCACGCGCCGCGCGCTGATGAATCTCTTCGTGCTGCTGCTCCTCGTCATCTTCGTCACCGCCGTGGCGACGCGCGGCCCCAAGCCGCTGGCCGACAAGACGACGCTGGTGCTCAAGCTCGACGGCAGCCTCGTTGAGCAGTTCTCCGGCAGCCCCCGCGAGCAGCTGGCCGCCCAGGCCCGCGGCCAGAGCGTGCCGCACCAGACACGGCTGCGCGACGTGCTCGCGGCGCTCGACCAAGCCGCCAAGGACGACAAGATCAGCGCCCTGCTGCTGGACGTCGAGGAGCTGCAAGGCGCAGGCCTGGCCGGCTTGCACGAGGTCGTCGGCGCACTGCAGCGCTTCAAGCAAAGCGGCAAGCCGGTGCTGGCCTATGCCGACAGCTACAGCCAGCGCGGCTACTTCCTCGCTGCCCAGGCCGGCGAGGTCTATCTGCACCCCATGGGCATGGTCGGCATCGAAGGCTTCGGCCGCTACCGCACCTACTACAAGGATGCGCTGGACCGCATCGGCGTGACGCCGCACGTCATCAAGGTCGGCACCTACAAGAGCTTTGCCGAGCCCTACACGGCCAACGGCCCCAGCCCCGCCACCGTTGAGGCCGAGGGCCTGGTCTATGGCGAGCTGTGGAACGGCTTCACCGCCAGCATCGAGGCGGCACGCAAGCTGGAAGCCGGCAGCATCGCCAAGGGCATCGCCGAGCTGCCACAGGTGCTCGCCGCCGCCAACGGCGACCCGGCCAAGCTGGCCCTGCAGGCCAAGCTGGTCGACGGCCTGAAGACGCGCGACGAGATGCGCGAGCTGCTCATCGCCAAGGGCGCCAAGGATGAGGAGAGCAAGAGCTTCCGCCAGATCGCGCTGAACCAGTACCTGGCCTATGTGAAGGACGCCGGCACGCCCAACAAGCTGCAGCCTGGCATCGGCATCGTCGTGGCCGAGGGCGAGATCGTCGACGGCGATGCCGGCCCGGGCCGCATCGGCGGCGACTCCACGGCCCGCCTGATCCGCAAGGCCCGCGAGGACGAGGCCATCAAGGCCGTCGTGCTGCGCGTGAACTCGCCGGGCGGCAGCGCCTTCGCCTCAGAGATCGTGCGCCGCGAGCTGGAGCTGACGCGCAAGGCCGGCAAGCCCGTCGTCGTGTCGATGGGCGACGTGGCGGCCTCGGGCGGCTACTGGATCTCCATGGCCAGCGATGCCGTCATCGCCGACGCCGGCACCATCACCGGCAGCATCGGCGTGTTCGGCATGCTGCCCACGGCCGAGGGCCTGATGGACAAGCTGTCCCTGCACACGGGCGGCGTGACGACGACCTGGCTGGCGGGCGGCTACGACCCGCGCCGCCCGCTGGACCCGCGCCTGCAGGCCACCGTGCAGGCCAGCATCGACAACATCTACGGCCGCTTCACCAGCCTCGCCGCCCAGGCACGCAAGAGCACGCCGGAAAAAATCGATGCTGTCGCGCAGGGCCGCATCTGGACGGGGTCGCAGGCCAAGGAGCGCGGCCTCGTCGACCGCCTGGGCAGCTTCGACGATGCCGTGCAGGCGGCCGTCCAACTGGCCAAGCTCGACGTGAAGGCGGGCGACAAGCCGCGCCTGGCCTATGTCGAGCGCGACCTCAGCCGCAGCGAACGCCTGCTGGCCTCGCTGACCGACACGCTGGCGCCGTCCATCGCTGCGGCCATCGGCAACGCATTGGGGCTGGACGCCCTGCCTGTGCCGGTGCGCGAGGAGTTGGCGATGCTGAAGGACCTGTCGCGGTTCGCCGCCCGCGGCCAATGGGAAAAAGCCGCCGCGGTGCACTGCCTGTGCGGCGCGCCCTGACCAGCGAACCGATTGACCGGGCGGCTTCTGCCAGTCCCGGCTTCAAGGCCAGTGGCGCTGGAAGACTGCAGCCACTTCGGGATGCTGCTCCACGCGCAGCAGCTGCGCGAAAAAGCTCGGCCGTTCCGCCTGCAGCATCGGCCGCGAGCCCGACCACTTGGACACCACCGTGGCCAGCAGCTCCAGCGCGCCGGGCACGCCGGCCTCGAAGCCGATCTCGAACTGGTCAGCGAACAGCCGCCAGTGCTCGTGCAAGCGGGCCCGCGTGCCAGCACGGATCTGCGCCTTCATCGCGTCGTCGCAGGGCTCGCACCAGCGCTCCGGGTAGTCGATGACGCTGATGGCTGCGTAGCAATTCGCCGCCACGTAGACCAGGCCTCGCACCGCCCGCGCCCGCGCACTGGCGTCGGCGGGCAACAGCAGTCCCGGCGGTGCCGTCAGCCCCAGGTGGATGAGGATGGCGGCGCTTTCCGTCAACACCGTGCCGTCGGCCAGCACCAGTGTCGGGATCTGCCCCAGCGGATTCACGCGCAGCAGCTCATCGCGCCCGGGCCCGGGGTTCCACGAGGCTGCATCCACGCCCGTGTAAGCCAGGCCGGCGCGCGCCAGTGCCGCCTCGATGGCCGCTGAACCCGAACCCTTGGTGCCGTACAAGGTCAACATTGCCATGACTCCTTCATCGAGCGTGCTCTCAAACGTGCAAAATCGTCTCACATCATGAGCTCCGGCCCCGCCCTTCCTCCTTCCCGGCATCCGGTCGTCAAGCCCAGCTTCGGCCGCGTCAGCGTCGGCGTGCATGGCCGCGTCATGGTGTCGATCGCCGAGGGGCCTTTCGACGCGCCGCTGATGGCGGCCGTCAAGCGGGCCGTCGCGCTGGCCGGCAAGCGCCTGCCCGCGGACCGCCGCTTCGGCGACCTGCTCGAGATCCGCGGCAGCCTGCAGATGGACGCCGATGCGCTGCAGGAGCTGCGCGCCAGCATCGATGCCTTCGGCTCGCGCGGCATCGTCTCCCTGTCCACCGTCTTCCTGGTGCGCCCTGGCCTCCCTGGCATCGAGCGTCTGCCGGCACTGATGGACATCTGGCGCGCCAGCCGCCCGGTGCGCCGTGCCGATAACTTCGAGACTGCCTGGGCCTTGGTCAACGCCGACCTGGCTGCAGCCGGCCTGCCCACGCAAGAGCCGCCAGTGCGCCGATGACGGACGCGCCCGGCCTGCAGTGGCCCCTCGACGCCAAAGGCAAGCGCGCCACCGGTGCGCCGGGCCAGCGCATCATCGCGGCCGCCTTGCGCGGGCTGGACGCAACCGCGGCCGACGCCATCGCCGCCGAACGTGACTGGCGCCACGCCTACCCGGCCCATTGGCGCGCCTTGGTGCAAGCTCAAGCGGCCCGGCCCTTGGGCGTCGTCGCCTCGGCACGCGCCGGGCTCGCCGCGGCCTGGCGCGAACTGCCCTTCATGCGCGCCAGCCAGCCCCACGCGCTGGCCGAGGCGATGAGCACGCCCCAACGCCGCCTGCAAACCCTGCAACTGCAGGGCAGCGGCGATGCGGCTCCGGCCCGCTGGACCGTGCCTCACCAGGGCCGCGAACTGCATGGCGACGCTCTGGCCCGCCAGATCGATCGCTGGGAGAAGGCCGGCATCTGCGAGGCCGCCCACGCGGGCGCGCTGCGCGACTGCCTGGCTCATCCCGAATGGTTCGACCTGTCCGACCAGCACCTCGTATTGCTCGGCGCCGGCAGCGAGGCCGGGCCGCTGGCGTGGCTGGCGAGATGGCGCGCCAACCTCGTCGGCATCGACCTCACCCGCGCCGCGACCTGGAAGCGCATCGCCGCCACTGTCGCCGCCGGCAATGCAAAGCTGACCGCGCCCGTCGCGTCGGGCCAGCCGCTGGACGTCGCTCGTGCCGGCGCCGACCTGCTGGCCGATACACCGGAGATCGCTGCCTGGCTGGCGTCGCTGAACCAGCCGCTGTCCATCGCCAACCTCGCCTATCTGGACGGCGAACGCCATGTGCGCGTGTCTCTCGCCATGGACGCCGTCAGCGCAACGCTGTGCGCCGCCGACGCCCGCACCCAGCTCGCCTACATGGCCACGCCGACCGATGTCTTCGCCGTGCCGCAGGAGCTGGCGCGCGACGTCATGCGCCGTTATGCCGAGCGCGGCCTCGTCAAGAAGCTGGCCCAGTTCGGCGCCCGGCTCTCCAGCCGGGGGCGCGGCTTCGCGCCGCACATCGAGAGGCTGATCGACGCGGGCGATTTTGGCCAGTGGGGACTGGTCGACGCCCTGGTTGTCGAACAAGGCCCCAACTACGCGCTGGCCAAGCGGCTGCAGCAGTGGCGGGCCCTGGTGGCCCGCGCCGATGGGCACCGCATCGCCTTCAATGTGGCGCCCAGCACCACGACGGCCTCGGTCGTCTCCAATGCGCTGCTGGCGGCGGGCTTTCGCGGCGCCAAGGCTTTTGGCGTCGAGGTCTTTGCGCCGGCGACGACGAACGCGCTGATGGCCGCGATGTGGGTGCACCAGCTGCGCACGGCGCCGCGCGACTTCGCCCACCCGCTCAAGCTGCTGGTGCACACCGCCAACCACGGCGGCCTGTGGCGCCTGCCCTACCGGCCGCGCTCGGTGCTGCCGATGGCGGCGCTGCTGGGATTCGTCAAGCGGCGGTAAGCTCTGTCGCCAAGGCTCGGTACAGTCGCCCGGCCCCGACGGTCATGAACTCCCCAGACGCCACGCCCCTGTACGAGCAGCCTGACGCTCACGGATTCGGTCGCGTCACGGTCGGCTTCCTGGGTCGGGTCATGCACTACATTGCCCAGGGGCCGTTCGACGCCGCGCTGATGGCAGCAGCCAAGCGCGGCACCAATATCGCGGCGGAGCGCATTCCGGCAGACAGGCGCTATGTCAGCCTGATGGAATTTCGCCAGCCGCTGGGCATGGACGACGAGGGCTTGCGCGAATTCAAGGAGACGGTGGGCGGCTTCGTGCAGCGCCAGACCGTGCCCCTGGCCACCATCCTGCTCGTCGCACCTGGCGATGAAGACGCCCTCATGGTGCTCGACATGGTGGCCGTCTACCGGCAGAGCCGCCCCTGCCAGGTCTGCACGGACGCCACCGCCGCCTGGGACGAAGTCAACCGCGTGCTGCGCAAGGCCAACCTGCCGGAGCAACCGCTTCCTCAGAGCATCGGGCAAGCGTGAACGCCCGCCTTTTCAGCCCGCCAGCTTGACCTCTGCGGCCTCATGGATCTCCAGCCCCGCAGGCTCGGACGCCAGCGTCGCCAGCGCTTTGCCGAACTCGCGCGAAGCCGGCACGCGAAAGTGGACTTGCAGCGCGGCCATGTCGCTCCATTTCTCGACGAAGACCAGGCGCAGCGGGTTCTCGGTGTCGCGGTGCACGGCGTGCGCGATGCAGCCGGGCTCGGCACGCGAGCGCTCGACATGCTGCCGGCTGAGCTTGAGCACTTCGTCGAAATGCTCAGGGCGGACTGTGACATGGCCGAGGACGAGGATCATGGGCGTCTTTCAGAAAGGCCAGGGGCGTTGCTCGGGCCGCAGCTGTTCCCAGACGGCACCCAGCGCCAGCACACCGGCGTCGTCGAAGCGCTGGCCGACGATCTGCAACCCGATCGGCAAGCCGGTCGACGTGTAGCCTGCATTGATGGACAGCGCCGGCTGCTCGCTCATGTTGTAGGGCAGCGTGAAGGCAATGTGCTCGAAGGGCCGGGCCGGGTCGTGCAGCGGGCTGGCGAGATGGGCCGGATAGGCCGGCATGGGCGCCACGGGCGACAGCACGAAGTCAAACGGTTCGCAGGCCGCGTTGGCCGCTTCGCGCAGCGCCTGCATCTGGCTGTAGCCCCGGAAGACCGTACCGCCGTCATAGCTGGCCGCGGGTGCGACCCAGTCGAGGATGTAGGGCAGTACCTTGGCGCGGCGCTCTGGGGCGAGGGCCGAGATGTCCAGCCAGGAGCGCATGCGCCAGAAGCGGTCGATGCCTTCGGCCATCTCGCGCGTCGTGAAGGGGGCGAGCGGGTCGACGAGGGCGCCGGCCTGCTCGAAGGCGCGTGCGGCGGCAGTGATGGCAGCCGCAACTTCGGGTTGCGCGGCTTCGCCCCAACCGGCGTCCATCAGCAGTCCGATGCGCAGGCCTTGCAGGTCAAGGGGGCGAACCATGAAGTCGACCGGCGGCAGTTGCGTCGGGTCACGCGCATCCGGCTGGGCCAGCGTCCCGAGCATCAGCGCCGCATCGGCCACGGTGCGCGTCAGCGGCCCGGCCACGCGGCCCGCATACCCCGGCTTGATGGGCACGCGGCCATGGCTGGGCTTGAGGCCGACCAGGCCGCACCAGCCTGCCGGCAGGCGAATGGAGCCGCCGATGTCGGTGCCCAGGTGCAAAGGCCCATAGCCCGCGGCAGCGGCAGATGCGCCACCTGCGCTGGAGCCGCCCGGT
The DNA here is from genome assembly GCF_001425705.1 of Pelomonas sp. Root1217. Taxonomy (GTDB): domain Bacteria; phylum Pseudomonadota; class Gammaproteobacteria; order Burkholderiales; family Burkholderiaceae_C; genus Pelomonas. Next base: position 358,390 of record NZ_LMDC01000023.1, read on the forward strand.
GTCATCGCAACGTCCCAGGGGTTGCGCGCCGGCTCGGCGTAGAGGCTGGACAGGCCCGAGCTCAGCATGCCGTAGTCGGGCATGGTGGTGCGCGCCCAGGCGATGGCGCCGGCCTCGCGCAGCCGCGCGGCGGGCGGAGCCTCGAAGTCGGCCGTCGCGCCATCGGCCGTCGCGGCGGTGCCCAGGCGGTAGCTCGCGCCGGGGACGGCGATGTTTTCCTTCAGCGTGACCGGGATGCCGTCGAGCGCCAGCGGTGTGCCCGCGCGCCAGCGCGCCTCGCTTTCGACGGCAGCTGCGAGAGCTGCCTCGGCATCGACGGCGCACAGCGCATGCAGTTCGGCTTCGCGCGCCTGCGCTTGGGCCAGCACGGCCCGGATGACCTCTACGGGCGACAGACCGCCGGAACGGTAGGCCGCCAGCAGCTCGGCCGCGCCGAGGGCGGCAATCACTTCTTCAACTGCTGAGCAGCCTTCAGCATAGCGTCGATGTGGCCGTCGGGATTCATGCTGGCATGCACGGCGGCGACCTTGCCGTCGGTGCCGATCAGATAGGAGACGCGGTCGGCCATGGTGCCCGGCACCATCTTCAGCGTGACGTCGTAGTCCTTGATGACCTTGCCACCGGCGTCGGCGGCGACGGCAAACTTGTTGCGGCAGGCCTCGACGCTGAACTTCTTCAGCGTCTCGATGTCATCGTTGGACATGCCGATGACCGTCGTGCGCAGCGCCTTGAACTTGTCGGTCGCCTCCGCGAACTGGTGGGCTTCGACGGTGCAGCCGCTGGTGAAGGCCTTGGGATAGAAGTACAGCACCACCGGGCCTTGCTTGAGGGCCTCGGCCAGCTTGAACTTGAAGGACTGGCCGCCGACGGCGGCGTCCGCGCTGAAGTCGGGTGCCGGGGCGCCGACGCTGAGGGCGGCCTGGGCGGTGGGAATGAGCAGGGCCGCGAACAGGGCGGTGAACAGGCGTCGTGACATGGCAAGCCTCGGTGGATGAGGCCCGCAGGATAGCCAAGCCGCAATGGCCCAGCAGCTTCGTGGGTCAGCCGCCCCTCAGAAGGCCATCGACCAGCCAACGCTGCAGCGCGCCGATGACGGCCGGCGCAGCAGCTTCGGCGTCGCCAAGCTGCACGGCTGCGCGTTCACACAGCAACGCGAATGGGGCATCCGCAGCGACCGCAGCGAGCAAAGCAGTCTCCAACGGCTCCAGTGAGCGCCAGCGGGTCTCGCCAGCCTGGCGCCAGGCCAGCAGCGTGTGTTCATGCGCCACCGGCTCAGGCAGCTCGGGTTGGTCGTCGCCGGACTCCGGCTCCCACTCGCGCAGCACGCGCCAGGCGGGCTCGATGGCGTAGGCCAGCACCACGCGCTGCACGCTGGGCTGCAACTGAAGCACCAAGCCGGCCCAGTCGTCGGGGCTCAGCGCGGCCAGCATGCCCGACTCCAGCGGGGGAGCCTCGGCGGCATCGAAGGCGCCACGCAGAGCCCAGTCCATGCGCGCGAAATCGACCAAGCTGGCATGCGGCACGAGCTCGTCGTCGGCCGCGGCCATGAAGTCGGCCAGCTCATGGCCGAACCAGCGGATGGACGGGTGCTGGCTGGGCCGCGCGGCGAGATAGGCCTGGCCCAGGGCTTCGAAAGCCTCATCGCCCAATGCCCGGGCGAGCACGGTGTAGTTGTCGGTCAGCGCCGCCACGAGGCGGGCGCGATAGGCATGGCGATAGACCTCCAGGCCCGTCGCGTGGTCGCCAGCGAGCAGGTCGGCCGCGTCGGCACCGTCGCGGATCGCAGCGGCCAGCCGCTGCTGTTGCTGGATCACGCTCATGAGGTGATCGCCAGACGGCGGGCCACGGCCAGTTCGGCCAGCAGGCTTTCCAGCGGCGGGATGTGGTCGTCGCGCTCGATCATCGTCGGCACGGCGCCGAAGCGCTTCACGGCATGCTGGTACAGCGCCCAGACCTCGTCGCGCACCGGATGGTCGTGCGTGTCGATGACGATGTCGCCGCGGTCCTCATGGCCGGCGAGGTGGATCTGACGCACGGGCTCGACGGGGATGGCGTCGAGGTAGGCGACGGGGTCGAAGCCGTGGTTGCGGCCGGAGACATAGACGTTGTTGACGTCCAGCAGCAGCCGGGCGCCGGTGGCCTTGAGCAGCTGAGCGATGAAGTCCCACTCCGTCATCTCGTCGGCCGCGAAGCGCACATAGCTGGACACGTTCTCGAGCACCAGCGGCCGGCCGAGGATGTCCTGCACCCGGGCGATGCGTCCGCCCACGTGGTCCAGCGCCGCGCGCGTGAGCGGCACGGGCAGCAGGTCGTGCAGCTGGCTGTGGGCATCGGCGCTCCAGCAGAGGTGGTCGGACACCCAGCCGGGCTCAAGCCGGTCGGCCAGTGCCTTCAATTCGCGCAGATAGCCCAGGTCCAACGGTGCGGGCCCGGCGACAGACAGCGACACGCCATGCATGACCAGCGGGTAGTCCGCCCGGATGCGCTCCAGATGCGCCATCGGCGGCCCGCCGGGCACCATGTAGTTCTCGGAAATGATCTCCAGCCAGTCGGGGCGCAGGCCAGCATCCACGCCCGCCTCGAAGGCCGCGTAATGCTCGACGCGCAAGCCGAGGCCAAAGCCTTGGATGTGGGTCATGGGGCATCGACAAATGCAACCACAGAGGCACAGAGACACGGAGAAAAGCGGGCCATGCCGCAAGCTCAGTGCCTCAGTGCCTCAGTGCCTCTGTGGTTGCATTGGGATTGAAACACCGCGCCGAGGCGAGCCCGACGCGGTGTGCGTGCGGCTAGATCAGCCGATTACTTTTCAACCTTGCCGCCGGCCTTGGTGCATTCGTCAGCCGACTTCTTGCTGACCCAGCCCTGGCCCTTGCAGCCGTTGTGGCCCTTGCAGTCGCTCTTGGCGGTCTTGCACTCGGAGGTGCCCTTGCAGCCGTTCACGCCGGAGCACTTGACCATGCCGTCGGCGGCCATGGCGGTCGTCGGCACGGCGGTGGCGAACAGGGCAGCAGCAGCGGCGGCGATGCCCAGGCCGGTCTTCAGGGATGCATTCATGTGGAGTCTCCAGAAAAGGAAGTGGTTGAGATCGGGTAATCACCACAGGTCGATCCGAATTGACTCGCATCGACTTGCCAGCGTCCGTCGGGGGCCCTGCCCTACTCCTTACAGCCGACACGCAAGAAACCCAGTTTGCCCCCAGAGCGGGGCTTTGCCCAGCCCACCCGGGGGACGCAAGGCCCCTTGGGCGGCCCTGCGCGGCCTGGATTACCTGCCGTTATGACCGCAATGGCGCGTGGCATTCGTCATGGTCCGGTGCCAGCCGCTAGAGTCCGGCAGCTTGCTGCCAACCTCTTTCATGCTGAACACCGAAACACCGAGCACCCGGCATCCCGACCTGGACACCTACGCCACGCCGGCCCTGCTGGATGCATTCATCGACGACCAGACCGCCGCCGTCGCCGCCGTCAAGGCCGCCGCGCCGCAGCTCGCCGCCGCTGTGGACGCGGCCCTGCCGCGTATCCGCGCCGGCGGCCGCCTGCTGTATGCCGGTGCCGGCACCTCAGGCCGCCTGGGCGTGCTGGACAGCGTGGAGCTCTACCCCACCTTTTCCTGGCCGCGGGAACGGGCCGTGGCCGTCATCGCTGGCGGCCAAGGTGCGATGTTTGTCGCCGTCGAAGGCGCCGAGGATGACCGCGCCCAGGGTGCCGCCGACCTGAACGCGCTCAAACCCGGCCCCAATGACGTGGCCCTGCTGCTGGCCGCGTCCGGCGGCACGCCCTATGTGCTGGGCGCCATTGAAGCCGCCCGCGCGGCCGGCGCATTGACCATCGGGTTCGCCAACAATCCCGGCGCGCCTGTCACCCAGCAGGCGGAGATCGGCATCGTGCTGGACACCGGCGCCGAGGTCATCTCCGGCAGCACGCGGCTCAAGGCCGGCACCTCGCAGAAGATCGCGCTGAACACCTTCTCGTCGGCGCTGATGGTCAGGCTCAACAAGGTCTACGGCAACCTGATGGTGGATCTGAAGGCCTCCAACGTGAAGCTCGTCAAGCGGGCGGTGGCGCTGACCGTGCGCGCCTCGGGCGCGAGCGAGGCCGATGCGCAGGCTGCGCTGGCGCAATGCGACCACCATGTGAAGACGGCGCTTGTAATGCTCAAGCGCGGTCTCGGGGCTCCCGAGGCGCGGGCCCTGCTGGAGAAGGTCGACGGCAACGTCGGCCGGGCTCTGGCCACGTGAGCACAGCACAACGTTCGCCTTGGGCGTGGGTCCCCACGCTCTACTTCGCGCAGGGCATCCCGTATGTGATGGTTGTGGTGCTGTCCACCACCATCTACAAGAACCTCGGCATCTCCAACACCGAGGCCGCCTTTTTCACGAGCTGGATCTACCTGCCCTGGGTGATCAAGCCGCTGTGGTCGCCCCTGGTCGAGCTGTTCGGTCGCAAGCGCCAGTGGGTCACGGTGCTGCAGTTCCTGATCGGCGCGGCGCTCGCGAGCGTGGCCCTGACGATTCCGGTGGCTCAGGTGCTGCAGTGGTCGCTCGCGATCTTCTGGCTGATTGCCTTCGCTTCGGCTTCGCACGACATCGCCGCCGATGGCTATTACATGCTGGCCCTGCCCCAGCACAGCCAAGCGGCCTTCGTGGGCGTGCGCTCCACCGCCTATCGCCTGGCCAACATCGGCTGCCAGGGGGGCCTGGTCTACCTCAGCGGCTTCATAGAGAAGCGCACCGGCAGCTTCATCACGGCCTGGTCGGCCATCTTCTGCGTGGTCGGTGTCGTCTTCCTGTTGCTGGCCCTGTGGCATCTGAAGGTCCTGCCGCGACCCGATGCGGACCGGCAAGGCCCCGGCCGGTCGGCAGCCCATGGTTTCATGGCCGAGTTCCGGGAAGACTTTTCCAGCTATTTCGCCAAGCCGGGCATCGTCGTCACGCTGGCCTTCCTGCTCCTATACCGCTTCCCGGAAGCACAGCTGCTCAAGCTGGCTTCGCCATTCCTGCTCGACCCCGTCGACAAGGGTGGCCTGGGGCTCAGCAACCAGGAGGTCGGGTTCGCATACGGCACCGTCGGCCTGATCGCGCTGACCGTCGGCGGGCTGGTGGGCGGCTGGATCATCTCGCGCATCGGCCTCAAGAAGGCGCTGTGGCCGCTGGTGCTGGCCATGCACGTGCCCAACGTCGCCTTCCTGCTGCTCGCGATGACGCACCCGACCAGCCTCGCGGTCATCAGCGCCGCGCTGGCCGTCGAGCAGTTCGGCTACGGCCTGGGCTTCACCGCCTATCTGATGTACATGATCCACGTGGCCGAGGGTGAGAAGAAGACCGCACACTACGCCATCTGCACGGGCTTCATGGCGCTGGGCATGATGATTCCCGGCATGTGGAGCGGCTGGCTGCAGGACCACATCGGCTATGTGCCCTTCTTCGCCTGGGTGCTGGTGGCCACGCTACCGAGCTTCATCATGGCGGCGCTGATCAAGGTGCCGGACGATTTCGGCAAGAAGGTCGACGCGTGAAGGACCGGATCCTCAGCCTCGACGCCTTCCGCGGCTTCGCCATCGCGTCCATGCTGCTGGTCAACAACCCCGGCGACTGGGGCAACGTCTACGCGCCGCTGCTGCACGCGCACTGGAACGGCTGGACCTTCACGGACTGGGTCTTCCCCTTCTTCATCTTCATCAGCGGCATGGCGATGACGCTCAGCCTCGGGCGCCGCTCGCAGGCCGGCGCCAACAAGACGGCGCTGCTGCTGAGCACGTCACGCCGGGCGCTGGTCATCATCGGCATCGGCCTGCTGCTCAACCTGATTCCCAGCTTCAATTTCGAGACCCTGCGCATCCCCGGCGTGCTGCAGCGCCTGGGCCTGTGCACGCTGGCCGCGGCGCCCATCGTCATCTGGTGCAGCGCACGCGGCGTGGCGCTGTGGGCCGTGCTGTTGATGGTCCTCTACTCGGCAATACAGCTCTGCTTGCCGGTGCCCGACGCAGACGGCATCGTCCACGTCGGCCTGCTGGAGCCGGGCAAGGATGCGGGCGCCTGGCTGGACCGCCTGCTGCTGGACGGGCATCTGTGGAAGCAGGCCAAGGTCTGGGACCCCGAAGGCCTGCTGTCGACGCTGCCTGCCGTGTCGACGCAACTGCTGGGTGTGCTGGCCGGCTATGTGCTGGCCTCCAAGAGGCAGCCTGCCGACAAGGCCATGACCTGGGTGCTCTATGGCCTGGCGTCGCTATGGCTGGGCCAGGTGCTCGACTCGCTGCTGATGCCCATCAACAAGTCGCTGTGGACGCCGTCCTTCGTCTTCGCCATGGCCGGCTGGGCCTTGCTCGTCTTCGCCGTCTTCTACTGGCTGCTGGATGCCATGCCACAACCGCTGGCCCGCCAGCGCTGGGCGCGCGTGTTCCACCCGCTGGTCGTCTTCGGCATGAACGCCCTCTTCCTGTTTGCGCTGTCGGGGCTGGTTGCCAAACTGCTCTACACGGTCAAGCTCGGCGATGGCCGCAGCCTGGGCCGAGCGCTCTACCAGCCCCTCCTCGACCTCGGTCTCGCGCACAGGAACGCCTCACTGCTGCATGCGATCGCCTTCGTGCTCGTCATGTACGCAGTGGCCTGGGTGATGTACCGCCAACACTGGTTCGTGAAAGTCTGATGCCATGAAACGCCGCGACCTGCTCAGCCTCGCCTCCGTCCCGCTGCTTTCCGCCTGCGCCACGGCGCCCGCCCCCGTGCCGCCGGGCGAGGCAGCGCTGGCGGCCACGCCGCCCGCGCCCGCAGCATCGGCCGCCACCGCGCTGGCCCCGCCGCCGCGCGAATGGCGCGCCGCCTGGATCGCCACCGTCGCCAACATCGACTGGCCCAGCAAGCCTGGCCTGAGCGCTGAAGCGCAGCAGGCCGAGATCAAGTCCCTGTGCGACATCGCCGTGCGCATCGGCCTCAACGCGCTGATCCTGCAGGTGCGCACCAGCGCCGATGCCCTCTACGACTCCAAGCTGGAACCCTGGAGCGAATACCTCACCGGCACCCAGGGCCAGCACCCCGGCTACGACCCGCTGGCCGTCTGGCTAGCCGAGGCCCGTGCCCGCGGCCTGGAGCTGCATGCCTGGATCAACCCCTACCGCGCGCGGCACAGCACGGCCAAATCCGCGCTGGCCGAGACGCACATCGGCCGCAGCCGCGACTGGGTCAAGCGCTATGGCGACCAGCTCTGGATGGACCCCGGCGAGCCCGCCGCTGCCGAGCAGACCCTGGCCGTGGCGCGCGACATCCTGAGCCGTTATGCCGTCGACGGCATCCACATCGACGACTACTTCTACCCCTACCCGATCACGGATCCGGCCACCAAGCAGGAGGTCGACTTCCCCGACGAGGCGAGCTGGCAACGCTACACGGGCAAGGGCGGGTCCCTGGGCCGGCACGACTGGCGCCGCTACAACGTCAACACCCTGGTGCAGCGCCTTTACGCGTTGGCTCATGAAGTGCGCCCGGGCACGCGCGTCGGTGTCAGCCCCTTCGGCATTCCCAAGCCCGACGCACGCCCGGCCGGCATCAGTGGCTTCAGCCAGTACGACAAGCTCTATGCCGACGTGGAGCTGTGGCTGCGTGAAGGCTGGATGGACTATCTCGCGCCCCAGCTCTACTGGCCGCGCTCGCAGACGGCCCAGTCCTTCGAGCCGCTGCTGCAGGCCTGGCGCGCGTCCAACCCCCTGGGCCGGCCCATCCATCCGGGCCTGTTCACCAGCCGCATCAACGACACCGACAAGAGCTGGCAGCCCGACGAGGTGCTGGCGCAGATCGACATCATCCGGCGCGCTTCGCCGGGCAGCGGCCACATCCACTTCAGCATGGCGGCGCTGGCGCAGAACCGCCGCGGCATTGCCGACGCGCTGCGCCGGCAGTACGCGGCCGCGCCTCAATAAGCGTAGGTCAGCTTGCGCAGCTGCACTTCGTAGCCGCGATCGCTGGTGCTGACCGTCGACGAGGTGCTCTTCACGCGCAGATAGACCGCCATCGTCTTGCCCGTCGCGTTGAAGTAGTTCACTTCCGGCTTGCCGCCGATCAGCACGGCGCTCTTGATGAGCTTGCCACTGGCGTCCAGGAGCTCCATCGTCGCGTTGAAGGCAAAGATATCCAGCAGCGTCGGCGGGTCCAGCGTCAGCGTGGTCTGCAGCGTCGTCGAGGCGGCCAGGTTGACCGAGTAGATGTCGACGTTCTGCGGGTAGGCCGGCTGCAGCGTGCCGCGCACCCGCGCCGGGAACACATTCACGTATTGGGCCTGGGCCAGCGTGTCGTTGGGCTCTCGCTCCAGGCGCAAGCCCCGCGCGGCGATGATGGCTTGCTCGGCATCGACGATGCCGGCACCGCAGCCCGTGCAGCTGCCCGGGAAGGCGCGCGCGGTGGACCGCATCAAGGAGACCATGCCTGCGGGCAGCACCGTCACGTTGACGGCCGCCATCAGCGCGGCCACACCGGCGACATGAGGCGCCGCCATCGACGTGCCGCGCAGCCAGCTGTAGCCGTCGGCCACCGGGCCGCTCATGCCGGAGTTGGACAGCGACAGCACGTTGCCGTAGGTTGCGTCGCCACCGGGCGCTGCGATGTCCACCATGTCGCCATAGTTGGAATAGCTGGAGCGCGCGCCGACCTTGTTCGTCGCGGCCACGGCCGTCGCATGCTTGCAGTTGGCCGGCGTCTGTTTGGCGACGTCCTGGTTGTCGTTGCCGGCCGCGACGACGATCAGCGCCCCCTTGTTATGGGCATAGGTGATGGCCGACTGCGTGATGCTGGCACAGGCCGCCTCGCCGCCCAGTGACAGGTTGAGGATCAACGCCGGGTTGGCGTTGACCGGCACGCCGGCCACCGAGCCGCCCACGGCCCAGACGATGCCGTCGGCGATGTCCGACGTGGCACCGCCGCACTTGCCCAGCACACGCACCGGCACGATCTTGGCCTTGGGCGCCACGCCGGTGACGCCCAGCGCGTTGTTGCCCACGGCGGCGATGGTGCCGGCGACATGGGTACCGTGCCAGCTGCTGTTCTGGGCCGGTTTGTCCGCGCCGCACTGGTCGGCTGTGACGTTGTCGCCGGGGTCGCTGGCGTTGGTGTCGCGGCCGCCACCGTCGCCGGCGCGGGTGCTGTCAGTGATGAAGTCATAGCCCGGCAGCAGGTTGGCTGCGATGTCGGCATGCGGCAGCACGCCGGTGTCCAGCACGGCCACGCGCACGCCGGAGCCCATGCCGATGTCCCAGGCCTTGGGCGCGTTGATGCCACCGGTCGGGTCGCTCATGTCCCACTGGTTGGCCCAGTTCGTGTCGTTGGGCGTGAAGGTAGGCTGCAGGACATGGTCGATCTCGACGGACTCGATGCTGGCGTCCGACAGCTGGATGTCGCGCGCCAACTGCGCCAGCGCGCCGGCCGGCACGCGCTGGGCGAGGCGGATGACGCGATGGCCGAGTGCGCTCTCGCGATCGAAGGCCACGCGCTGACCGCGCGCCTCGCTCATGGCCCGAAAGCCCTGCAGCGCCGCCTTGGCCGCCAACGGCGTGCGCATGCCGTCCTTGAACTTGATGATGAGGCCGGCAGCCTGCGGCTCTGTGCGGGTCTGGGGCTGGCTGGAGGCTGGGTTCATCACGCTGAACAGTGCGGCGGCAATGAAGCTGAGGGCGAAGGGCTTGTAGTTCGAGTGCATGGAAGGCTCCGTGTCAAAGAACCCTCATGCTCGACAGCGCGCGTTGCAGCCCCGCTTCAGCGTTGCATGCGGTTGGTTTCGTTTGTTGCGCGCGCCCCCTAGCTTGCCCGCCCAGGCGCCGTTGTCATGCCGGCTTCACGGCGGCTGCCTAGCCTGCCATGGTTGATCCAACGGAGACCTCTGATGCGCCGCACCCTCACCCGCCTCGCACTGCTGCTGCTCGCCGCCGCCAGCCTGCCCGCCTGGGCCCACGATGCCGACGGCGACCGCCGCGGTGGCAACGCCGGCATTGCCAGCGTGCAGCTCGGCCCGCGCCCCTTCTTCCTCGTCAACGAGATGAACGACAGCCCGCTGAAGAAGCGGCTGCAGCATTGCGCCGCCTCGCGCGAGAGCTACCGGCCCACGCTGTTCTCCATCGGCCACCGCGGTGCGCCGCTGCAGTTCCCCGAACACACCCGCGAAAGCTACGAGGCCGCCGTGCGCATGGGTGCCGGCATCGTCGAGTGCGACGTGACCTTCACCAAGGACAAGGAACTGGTCTGCCGCCACGCGCAGAACGACTTGCACACGACCACCAACATCCTCGCCACGCCGCTGGCGAGCAAATGCATCAAGCCCTTCACGCCCGCCGCCTTCGACGCCGCCGGCACCCTCATCGCACCCGCTGCGGCCGAATGCCGCACCAGCGAGCTGACGCTGGCCGAGTTCAAGACCCTGCGCGGCAAGATGGACGCCTTCAACCCGCGCGGCCGCACGGTGGCCGAGTACATGGCCGGCACGCCGGCCTTTCGCACCGACCTCTACGCCGGCCCCACCAGCGGCACGCTGCTGACGCTGAAGGAAGCCATCGCGCTGTTCAAGCAGCTCGGCGTGAAGATGACGCCCGAGCTGAAGTCGCCCAGCGTGCCCATGCCCTTCGACGGCTTCAGCCAGGCCGCCTATGCGCAGAAGATGATCGACGAACACAAGGCCGCCGGCGTGCCGGCGCGCGACGTGTGGGCGCAGAGCTTTGACCTCAACGACATCCTGTACTGGATCAAGAACGAGCCGTCTTTTGGCCGCCAGGCCGTCTACCTCGATGACGCCAACGTGCCCGCCGACGTGCCCACCGCCGAGCAGCTCAAGGCCTACCGTGCTCAAGGCGTGCGCATCGTCGCGCCGCCGCTGTGGATGCTGCTGGCCGCCGACACCAGCGGCAACCTGCTGCCCTCGCAATACGCGCGCAACGCCAAGGCCGCCGGCCTGGACATCATCACCTGGTCGCTGGAGCGCAGCGGCATCCTGGCCGACGGCAACAACGGCTCCTACTACCAGACCTATGACAGCGCCATCACCCGCGAGAGCGACATGTTCCGCATGCTGGACGTGCTGGCCGAGCAGGTCGGCGTGATCGGCGTGTTCTCGGACTGGCCGGCCACCGTCAGCTTCTACGCCAACTGCACCGGGCAAAAATAGCCCACCCCCTACCGGCTTCGCCGGCCCCCTCAAGGGGGCTGAGCCCGGACACAAACAGTCCTGAGGACTGTTTGTGCCTGGCGAAGGACAAGGCCTCCGGCTTTGGCAACCACCAGTGGCCCGGCGAAGCCGGTTCCACGGTGGTCGCTGGGTGGCCCGCGCGCTTCGCCGCGGGGATCAAACGACATCAGCTTGTCTGGCGCGCCACCATCAGGTGGTAGCTGCCACGCAGCCCCGCCTCCTCGAAGCCGCAGCTGGCGTACATGCGCCGCGCCGGGTTCTCGGGGTGGACGGTCAGCGCGACCTGGGCATGGCCCGCCCGCCAGGCGGCATCCAGCGCCGCCAGCATCAGCGCCTTGCCGATGCCCTGGCGCTGGAAGGCCGGCCACAAGCCGATGCCCAGCTGCGGCGTGTTCGCATCCACCGACGCCAGGCCCACGCCCTCGGGCAGCACGCGCAACCAGCAGGCGCCCGCATCCATGCCGTCGCGCACGGCGACAAGGCCGATGTCGGTCGGCCGTCCCCAGTCCTCGGCGTAGATGCGCACACCGGGGTTGTCCAGCACCTCGCGCGGGCGCAGCGGCGCGGGCGGCGGGTCCCACAGCGCGATGTGCAGCCAGTCCCATAGCGTGGACTGGTCCTGAGAGAACAGCGGGCGAAAGTGCAGCATGGGCCCGAGCCTAACTGAGCGGTCGGCCGTCAGTCTGAGGTCATGGCGATCACGCCAGCAGCAGCTTCGCCGCAGCGGCCAGCGCGGCCTCGTCCTTCAGCACGTCACCCGGCCGCGTGCCATCGCCCAGCACGGCGCCGCCCCAGCGCATCTTCATGTAGCCGGCGCTGAAGCGCAGGCTGTCCACCAAGGGCGCAGCCAGGTGAGGCTCGTCGCCGCTGCTGGTGGCGCACAGCACATGCATCGCCTTGCCGGCCATCCGCGCCTTGAAGTCCAGCCCCGGCACGCGCATGAAGGCGCTCCAGTGGTCGAGGTAGAGCTTGAGCGGCGCAGGCAGGCTGTACCAGTACAGCGGCGAGGCGACGAGGAGGTCGGTCGCCCACAGCGTGTCGTCGAGCAGGCGTGCCAGATCGCCCGTTGGTGCCGGGTACTGGCCCACGCTGTGGCGGATGTCCTCGAACGGCGGCATGTCCAGCTCGGCCAGGCGCTGCCAGCGCACCTCGGTGGCGGCGGGCAACGCCGCCACCGAGGCGCGGGCCATCAGTTCGGCGTTGCCGTCGGCGCGGGTGCTGGCGAGGAGGACGAGGATGCGGCGTGCGGCGGGGTCGGTCATGGCGTCGGGGGATCTTGGGCGAGGCCAAATGATGGCGCTGAGCCCATGCCCTTTGCCTGCCGCGGGGCAAGCCTGCAGCCTGCCGGCTGCCCCCCCTTCATCTGCGGGGCGTCCCCCAGAGTCTGGGGTGGGCGCCGGCAGGACTTCAGTCGCCCAATGGTGCAACACCCCTCCGGGAGACCCACCATGCGCCGCGCCCTCCTTGCTCTTGCCCTGTCCACGCTGGGCGTGGCCCAGGCCGCCAGCGTGTCCGTCTACAACAGCTTGGCGGCATGGCAGGGCGCCATCAGCGGGGCGGTGCAGACGCAGGACTTCTCCGGTTATTCGTCCGGCACCAATCTGACGGGCGTGGCGGTGTTGCCCGGCGTCACGCTGACCAGCAACCTCGGCCCGATGCAGGCCTTCGCGCAGACGGCCACCGCCTTTGGCGCGCGCAACCTTGGCAATGCCTATTTCGAAGGCCACTACGCGCTGCCCTTCCTGGCCGCAGCGCTGGACATCACCGCTTTCGAATCCAGCCCGGGCGTGCCCAGCACTGCGGTCGACCAAGGCCTGCTGTCCTTCCTCTTCGCCGACGGCACGACGCAGGACCTCGCCATCTCCGGCGGCAGCGGCGCACCCATCTTCGTCGGCGTGATCTCGACCAGCGCCATCGCGTCCTTCCGGTGGACCGAGGCCCACGAAGCCAATGGCGGCAACGAAGAGACGGGACTGGACAACCTGCGCGTGGCCATGCGCACCACCAACCAGTTGCCGCTGCCCGGCTCGCTGCCGCTGGCGATGCTGGCCTTGCTGATGTCCGGCGTGCTGCCGCTGGTGCGAAGCCGCCGGCACTGAATCAGGCTGGGATGATCGGTGCCAGCTGCGGCACCTCCTCGTCAGTCCACAGCCGGAACTGCGCGATGAAGTGCCGGCCCGAGCCGTCCTCCAGCCCAAAGCTGCCGCTGTTGCCCGGCGCCACGTCCAGCGTCATCTGCAGGCCGGCCAGGTAGTCGCACTGGCCCTCGCTCGCATAGACCGGCACGCCGCCCACCTCGCCCAACTGGCGGTCGCCGGCGTTCAGCTTGAGCTCGTGCACGGCAAAGCTCATCGGCGCGCTGCCGGCGCAGCAGCCGTGCGATTGGTAGAACAGCAGCTCGCCGTGCAGTTCGCGCAACTGCGCGATCAGCTCCTGCGCGGCCTCCGTGGCCTGCACGCGGGGAATGGAATCCGTCATCGCAAAGGGGCGGCCTGAGCCGCCCCGGCTCCGCTCAGAAGAAGCCCAATGCGTTCGGGCTGTAGCTGACCAAGAGGTTCTTGGTCTGCTGGTAGTGGTCGAGCATGGCCTTGTGGGTCTCGCGGCCGATGCCCGACTCCTTGTAGCCACCAAACGCCGCATGCGCCGGATAGGCGTGATAGCAGTTCGTCCACACGCGGCCGGCCTGGATGGCGCGGCCCATGCGGTAGGCGCGGCTGCCGTCGCGGCTCCACACGCCCGCGCCCAGGCCGTAAGGCGTGTCGTTGGCGATCTGCAGCGCCTCGGCCTCGGTCTTGAAGGTGGTCACGGCCAGCACCGGGCCGAAGATCTCCTCGCGGAAGATGCGCATGCTGTTGTTGCCCTGGAACAGCGTCGGCTGGATGTAGTAGCCGCCGGCCAGGTCGCCGCCCAGCTGTGCGCGGTCGCCGCCGATCAGCACCTTGGCGCCCTCCTCCTTGCCCAGCGCGAGATAGGTCTGGATCTTGTCCATCTGCATGGCCGAAGCCTGCGCGCCCATCATCGTGTCGGTGTCGAGCGGATTGCCCTGCTTGATGGCGGCCACGCGCTTCAGTGCCCGCGCCATGAACTTGTCGTAGATGCTCTCCTGGATCAGCGCGCGGCTCGGGCAGGTGCAGACCTCACCCTGGTTGAACGCGAACAGCACCAGGCCCTCGATGGCCTTGTCCAGGAAGGCATCGTCCTCGGCCATCACATCCTCGAAGAAGATGTTGGGGCTCTTGCCACCCAGTTCCAGCGTGGCGGGGATCAGGTTGCTCGCCGCCGCCTGCGCGATGACCTTGCCGGTGGCGGTGCTGCCGGTGAAGGCGATCTTGGCGATGCGCTTGCTGGTGGCCAGCGGCATGCCGGCCTCGCGGCCGTAGCCGTTGACGATGTTCAGCACGCCCGCCGGCAAGATGTCGGCGATCAGCTCGGCCATCACGAGGATGCTGATCGGCGTGCTCTCAGCGGGCTTGAGCACGACGCAGTTGCCCGCGCCGAGTGCCGGCGCCAGCTTCCAGGCCGCCATCAGGATGGGGAAGTTCCACGGAATGATCTGGCCGACGACACCCAGCGGTTCCTGGAAGTGGTACGCGATGGTGTGGCCATCGATCTCGGACAGCGCGCCTTCCTGCGCACGCACGCAGCCGGCAAAGTAGCGGAAGTGATCCACCGTCAGCGGAATGTCGGCATTCAGCGTCTCGCGGATGGGCTTGCCGTTGTCCACGGTCTCGGCGTAGGCCAGCAGCTCCAGGTTCTGTTCGATGCGGTCGGCGATCTTCAGCAGCAGGTTGGCCCGCTCGGCCGGCGGCACGGCCGCCCAGCTGGCGGCAGCGGCGTGCGCGGCGTCCAGTGCCAGCTCGATGTCGGCGGCGCTCGATCGCGCGGCCTGGGTGTAGACCTTGCCGCTGATGGGCGTGATGACGTCGAAGTACTGGCCCTCCACGGGTGGCACGAACTTGCCGCCGATGAAGTTGTCGTAACGCGCCTTGTAGGCGATCTTGGCGCCGGCAGCGCCGGGGGCGGCGTAAACAGTCATGGCTTGTCTCCTGCGAATGGGTTGAGGCATGTCCATCAACGCAGAACCCGTGCCAACACGCGCCGGGTACGCCAGGGCCCGCTGCACGAGCCGCAGCCAAGGGAAATCACCCTTCAGCTGTTGCAGGTTGGAGCAGTGAGGCACAAGACGGCACAGCGTTGCGCAAACAAAGACGGCAGCAGCGGCGGGAGTGCTCCAGCGGCCGCTGTCACAGCGCGGCGCAGCCTGCTCATGGCGTTGACACCGGCCCCGGTGCAACCCTGCCCGCGCGCCGCCGCATTGCTCCATCGCGCCGCGAAAACACCGCGATTTCAACTGGCATGGAGCTTGCGCCTTGACCGGCCATCCGCACGCCGCATCGGCTTGGCGGTGCATATCCATCAACAAAGGAGACAACGCCATGCAACTCAACCCTCTCGCCGCACTGCTGTCCGTGAGCTTCGGCCTGTTGGCCGCCGGCAGTGCCGCCGCCGCCGTGACCGACCAGATGATCGAGGCCTCGGCCAAGTCGGGCCAGGAAGTGCTGTCCTGGGGCCTGGGCACGCAGGGCCAGCGCCACTCGACGCTCAAGCAGGTCAACGTCGGCAACGTGGCCAAGCTGTCGCCGGTCTGGGCCTTCTCCTTCGGCGGCGAGAAGCAGCGCGGCCAGGAGTCGCAGCCGCTGATCCACAACGGCAAGATGTTCGTGACGGCCTCCTACTCGCGCATCTTTGCGCTGGACGCCGCCACCGGCGCCAAGCTGTGGAAGTACGAGCACCGCCTGCCCGACGGCATCATGCCCTGCTGCGACGTCGTCAACCGCGGCGCCGCCCTGTTCGACAACCTCGTCATCTTCGCCACGCTGGACGCCCAACTCGTGGCGCTGGACCAGGCCACCGGCGACGTGGTCTGGAAGGAAAAGATCGACGACTACGCCGCCGGCTACTCGGCCACGGCCGCGCCCATCATTGCCCAGGGCCTGCTGCTGACCGGCGTGTCGGGCGGCGAGTTCGGCGTGGTCGGCCGCGTGGAAGCGCGCGACCCCCGGACCGGCAAGATGGTCTGGACCCGCCCCACCGTCGAAGGCCACATGGGCTACACCTGGGACAAGGCCGGCGTGAAGCACGAGAACGGCATCTCCGGCACGCAGGGCAAGAGCTGGCCCGGCGACCTGTGGAAGACCGGCGGCGCGGCCACCTGGCTGGGCGGCACCTACGACCCCAAGACCGGCCTGGCCTACTTCGGCACCGGCAACCCGGCACCGTGGAACAGCCACCTGCGCCAGGGCGACAACCTGTTCAGCTGCTCCACCGTCGCCATCGACGTGAAGACCGGCCTGATCAAGTGGCACTACCAGGGCACACCCAACGACGGCTGGGACTTCGACGGCGTCAACGAGTTCATCACCTTCGACCAGGACGGCAAGCGCATGGGCGCCAAGGCCGACCGCAACGGCTTCTTCTACGTGCTGGACGCCACCAACGGCCAGCTCGCCAACGCCTTCCCCTTCGTCAAGAAGATCAGCTGGGCCACCGGCATCGACCTGAAGACCGGCCGGCCCAACTTCGTGCCCGAGAACCGCCCCGGCGACCCGACCGCCGGCGCCGACGGCAAGAAGGGCAACTCGGTGTTCTCGTCGCCCTCCTTCCTGGGCGGCAAGAACCAGATGCCCATGGCCTACAGCCCCGACACCAAGCTCTTCTACGTGCCCGCCAACGAATGGGGCATGGAGATCTGGAACGAACCCATCGCCTACAAGAAGGGCGCCGCCTACCTGGGTGCGGGCTTCACGATCAAGACGCTCAACGACGACTACATCGGCGCCCTGCGCGCGGTCGACCCCAAGACCGGCAAGATCGTCTGGGAGGTCAAGAACAACGCGCCGCTGTGGGGTGGTGTGCTGACCACGGCCGGCAACCTGGTGTTCTGGGGTACGCCGGAAGGCTGGCTCAAGGCCGCTGACGCCAGGACCGGCAAGGTCGTCTGGCAGTTCCAGACCGGCTCGGGCGTCGTCGCGCCGCCGGTGTCCTGGCAGCAGAACGGCGAGCAGTTCATCAGCGTCGTGTCGGGCTGGGGCGGCGCCGTGCCGCTGTGGGGCGGCGACGTGGCCAAGAAGGTCAGCTTCCTGGAGCAGGGCGGCATGGTCTGGGTGTTCAAGCTGCCCAAGTAAACCGCTCGTTTCGTCATGAAGGCGCCGGCCTGTGCAGGCCGGTGCCACGTTCATTCCCCGAGGTTCCCATGCATCCCACCCGCCGCATCTTCATGCTGCAGGCCACGACGGCCTGCCTGGCCTGCCCCGCCGTGGCGCAGACGCCTACCCCTGTGGACGAGGCCAGCGAGACCGCTGTCGCCCTGGGCTACCGGCACGACACCACCAAGGTCGACACCGCCAAGTTCCCCAAGCACCAGGCCAGCCAGCACTGCGCCAACTGCCAGTTCTGGCAGGCCAAACCCACCGACGCGTGGAGCGGCTGCGCGATGTTCGGCCGCAAGGCGCAGGTCGCGAAGAACGGCTGGTGCAATGCGTGGGTCAAGGCGCCGGGCTGAGCCCAAGCCGGGCTCGCGGAACAGGAGCCCACTGGGTCGGTCACATGGAAAAGCGGCTGTCGGCTTCAGGCTGGCTGCCGACTTCCAGTTCTGGCGGCGCGGTGGCTGCTGCCACCGCCCGTTCGGTCATTCGACGCCCCGGCGGGCGAAATACCGCTCTACATCCGGGACCTGACGCCCAGGCGCACAGGACGTAGCGCTGGGCTTGACGCGCCCGAAGCGCCCGAAGCGCCTGCAGGCGCCCCCGCCTCTCATTCGTTCTTGAACAGGCCCTTTTCCTTCATCCGCATCAAACGCGAGCGTGTGGCCGTCTTGCGCGCGGGCGCCAGTTCGTGGATATGGGCTCCGCCGGGTATCGTGCCGCCGCGGCCAGCGTGTCCCGCGTCGGGCAGGGCTTCGTTTCCCAGCGCGACAACGGCGCTAATGTCGGGCGGTTCGGGCGCACCGATCACTTCGGTCAGCACGGGCGGCTCTTGCACGACGCTGCGGATCTTGTGCAGCGGCAGCAGCTCCGGCATGTCGCCAGGGGGCTGCAAATGCACCGCGGCGATCTGCACCGCCCTGTCCATGTTTTCCGCACTCACGACATCGTGGCTGGCAACGTGGTGTCCGGATCGGCCATCGTCTCCCTCGTTCGGACCAGGAATTTCCAGATGTGTCAGATCCACCGTATCGCTGAGATCGACGAAGCCCGCTAGGTCGGTGTGCCGGGCCGTCGTGGCGTCGTCTCGCGGCACGGCCCGCGCCGGGGCAGCCGCGGGCACATGGGGCGACGAGCCGCTGCCTTCGCGCGCGGCTGACGATTCGTTGCCCAGGTCCGGCACTTCCATGCGGCCATAGGCCTGCAGGCGCAAGCGCTCCCAGACCAGCCCCATCGCCGCCAACTGGCGCATCCGCTCCTCCTGCGACAGACTGCTGCCGATGGCCGAGAGCATCGCGTGCAGTTCGGGATGGACCTCGCTGTCGACGTCGAACTGCAGGTGAAGAACGGCCATGGTTACTTGCCCTGCGCGCAGGTCAGGCACTGGCCGCTTGTTCCTCCGACACGGCCTCGCCGATCATCTGAAAGCCGCGCACATTGGCCGCCATGGGGTCGGGCATGATGAAGACCGGTATTGCCGGAAACCGCTTGACGAGAACGTCGCGGTAACGCTCAGGGTGGCCGCCCACCAGCACCATCAGATCGATGATCTCGTGGGCGTCGCGCAGGCCATCGATCATGCGGTTGATCGAGTCTTCGATCACCGTCATGATGACCGGCTCGAAGGGCTGCAGGTCGTGGGCCACGCCGGCCAGCTTGACCGGGCTGCCGCTGCGCAACGCATCGTTGATGCGCGGCATGACAGCCGGGCCTAGCGGCCGGCCGACCTCGGCCACTAGCGAGTCGAGCACCGAGCGCACGACGCGGTGGCGCCCGGCGTCGGACGCCGCGCCGCTAGCGCGCGGATTGATGCTGCCCTGCTGGATCAGCAGCCAGTCCAGCGTGTGCTCGCCGGGGTCGATCATCAACACCGACAGGTCGTCCAGGGCTTCACCGCTGGCCAGCGGCTTGAGTGCCCCCGGTGTCCTGGCGATGACCTCGTTGAGTTCGTCCAGGTGGGCGTCCAGCGCGGCGTAGCCGCCCATCGGCTG
The DNA here is from genome assembly GCF_001425705.1 of Pelomonas sp. Root1217. Lineage (GTDB taxonomy): Bacteria > Pseudomonadota > Gammaproteobacteria > Burkholderiales > Burkholderiaceae_C > Pelomonas. The sequence goes on from NZ_LMDC01000023.1 coordinate 377,743, forward strand.
GGCCTGCACCAGAACCTTCTTGACCTTGATCTTCTTGTCGTCGCCGACCGGGATCTCGCCTTCGTAGCGCGAGCGCAGGTAGTCGCGGCGTTTGCTGTCGTTGTACTGGTTGACGGGCAAGCCGAGAACGAGCACATCGATCACCGGGTCGCCAGCTTCCAGCATGTAACGCAGAGCACCTTTGGTCAGGGCTTCGTAGATGACACCGCGGTAGAACTCGTCCGTCACGTCGCGCCCGAAGCTGCCGCCGGCCTGCGCCAGGCCGACGTCGCGGCCCACCTCGTAGTTGGCGTCGTTCACCGGCACATCAAAAGTGTCGCGCCGGCGCGTCCCCAGCGTGCGAACCGCGCTGGCGTCGGCCGGAATCGCCATCGACGGAAAGTTGATGAAGGCTAAGTCGGCGCCCTTGCGCAAACTCAGTTTGACGAGACCGAAACCGACATCGATGGCACGCACCACGGGCACCCTGTTCGACGACTCTTGTTTCGTATCGGCACTAACTTCGCGCAGCTTGGAATTGGACGCGTTGGGCATGTTGTTTCTCCGGTTGGGCAGCGGGTGGCATCTGAGACTTGGGAATGCCGCAGCAATTCCGTCAAGTGCCGACTGTCTGTGAGTCTGGACGCCCCGGCCTGCCATGGCTGTTTCCAAGCGATACAGGCAGGCCGTTGCGCTTGAACTGCCGGGTCCTGCGGAATCGGACGCGCTCGGGTTCATGCAGCCCAGCGGGCCCGCGCGCCGAGCCGGTGCTGCAGATGGAGACGGCCGATCGCCGTCTCGACGGGTTGGTGAACCGCCCCTTCGATGGACGCGCTGCGCCTGCAGCCCGGCATCAAAGAGGCGTGCCCGTGGCACCCCGCGAACACGGCGCGCTCGCCGTGAAGAGCGGCAAACTATGTTTGCTCTTCGGCCAGGAACCTCGACCGACTGCAACGGGTCGGCAGCGCCGTTCCGACGAGTCGGGCAGCAGACTTTCCGGCGCGAGGGCATCAGTCGCAGGCCGCTGGGATGGACGACCGCAGCATCTTCGAGACCAGTCGTTGAAGCCGTCAGCCGGCCAGGTGCACCAGCGACTGCTTCATACCAGGCATCGTGAATTCGGCGGCTGATCGCCGGTGACGGCAACCGCTGCAAAGCGGCAGCCCGTAGGTTGGGGTGAACAAAGTGAACCCCAACAGTACCGGCGCGTAGACGCTGGGGTTCGCGATGCTCATCCCATTAACCTACGGGCTGCAGCCCGCTGACTTCGGACGAAGCTCTGTGGGGGCTGGGGCTGCCTCTTGAGATTTTCATTGGACACAAATTGATGTTGAGGCTCAACAAGTTCACGCGCCGCCTGCCATGGGCGCTGATGCTGGCGCTCGTCTCGATCACGTCGGCCGCTGAGGAACGCCGTCTTTCAATGGGCTGGCGTTTCATGGCGGGGGAGGTCAAGGGCGCGGAGCGGGCCGACTTCGACGACGGCGCATGGCGCCAGGTGGCCGTGCCGCACGACTTTTCCATCCTGGACAAGGCGGACGGGTCGCCGCCCTTTGATCCCGCCACGGTGGGTGGCCGCGACTCCGGCTACATCCCTGGTGGCACCGGCTGGTACCGGCGTCACCTCACGCTGACTTCGGCCGAAGCCGCCCGCGTGGTCCGGCTCAAGTTCGAAGCCGTCTACATGGACTCTGAAGTCTGGTTGAACGGCGAGCCTGTGGGACAGCATCGCTACGGCTACACCGCATTCACGCTGGACCTGACAGGCAAGGTCAAGGTGGGCGACAACGTCATCGTCGTACGGGCGCGCCATGTGGACTCGTCGTCGCGCTGGTATGCCGGTTCGGGCCTGATCCGCCCGGTGGCTGTGGAACTGCTGGACCCGGTGCACGTCGACCCCGACAGCGTGGCGGTTACGACCCGCACCGCGACCGCTCAACGGGCGGACCTGGACATTCGCACACGCCTCGCCAACCGCCAGGCCAAGTCACAGCAGGTGGAAGTGGTCACGGCCGTGACCAGTGTCGACGGCAGCGAGACGGTCGCTCGCGCCAGCAAGCGTTATGTCGTGCCGGCCCGCGGCCAAGTGGATGCCGGGCAAGCCTTGGTCGTTGACAGCCCCAGGCTGTGGGGGCCATCGGCACCGCATCTCTACCTGCTTCGCCAGGAGGTGCGCGTCAACGGCGTCGCGACCGATGTGCGCTTGACCCGTTTCGGCATCCGTACCGTGGCGATCGATGCGAAAAACGGCTTGCGCATCAATGGCGAGAAGGTCCTGCTGCGCGGCGGCAACATCCACCACGACAACTACATGCTCGGCGCCGCCGGGCTTCCCGATGCGGATGCACGCAAGGTCGCGCTGATGAAGGCGGCCGGCTACAACGCCATCCGCAACGCCCACAACCCAGCGAGCCAAGCCACCCTGGACGCTGCCGATGAGCTCGGCATGCTGGTCATCAACGAGGCCTTCGACGCCTGGCGAAACAGCAAGACCAGCGCCGACTACGCGCGCTTCTTCGCTGACAACTGGCAGAAGGACCTGGACAGCCTGATCATCAGCGGCCGCAATCACCCCAGCGTGCTGTTCTGGAGCATTGGCAACGAGATCCGGGAGCAGGGCACGCCCGAGGGCGCGAAGACCGCACGGATGTTGGTCCAGCGGGTCCGCCAGCTCGACGCGACCCGGCCGGTGACCCAGGCGGTCAGCATCGACTCCCCGACGATCGCCAGCGCATATGGCGAGCTCGACGCGGCCGGCTACAACTACATGCCCCACCTGTTCGAGCGCGACCACGAGCAATACCCGTCGCGCGTCATGTACAGCGGCGAGTCCCTGTCCCGCTACGCCTTCAACTACTGGCGACCGGTGGAGACCCTGCCGTGGGTGATCGGCGATTTCGTGTGGACCTCCTTCGACTACCTCGGCGAGGCCGGCATCGGCTGGGTGAACGCCAAGCAGGACTGGAAGACCTGGGGCCCCTATCCGTGGCACCTGGCCTATTGCGGAGAGATCGACGCTACCGGGCGCAAGCGTCCCGCCGCCTATTACCGCCAGGTGCTGTGGAAGACCGGCATCGACCCGATCGCGGCCTTCGTCGAGCAGCCGGCTGGCACTCGCGCCTTCCCGCACTACCCCTTCCCGGAAGGCGACCCGCACAGCGACTGGACGCTGGAGGACGTGCATCCCAGCTGGTCGTGGGGCGGCCAGGAAGGCAGGCCGCTAAACGTCGCGGTGTACTCGGAGTTCCCGGAGGTCGAACTCTTCCTCAACGACAAGAGCCTGGGGCGGCAGGCCGTAGGCCTCGCCACTGAATACAGGGCCCGGTTCGTCGTGCCCTATGCGCCGGGCCGCCTGCTGGCGGTCGGCTACCGGGACGGCAGGCGCGCTGGCCAGTGGGAGCTGCGCACGGCGGGGCTGCCGGCGGCGTTCAAGGCGACCGCGGATCGGTCGCAGCTGAAGGCCAATGGCGAGGACCTGGCCTACGTGACGATCGAGCTGGCCGACAGCGACGGCGTTCCCATCTACGCGCTCGCTGGTGATCGCCAGGTGAAGGTCAGCGTGACCGGCGCCGGCGTGCTGGGCGGCGCGGGCAACGGCGACCCCGTCGATGCGAGCAGCCTGCAATCGGGCGAACGCAAGACCTTCCACGGTCGGATGGTGGCGGCAGTCCGCGCGGGCGCTTCGCCCGGCCCCATCGTGGTTGAAGTTGCCGTCGAGGGCCTGCCGACGCAGCGGATGCGGCTCGATGTGATTGCGCGATGAAACCGCAGTAGCGCAGCGCACCGCTTTACTGCGCATCCTTCGGCCTGCGCCTGATCGCGCAGACGACGGTGCTCGCAGCCCGTAGGTTGGGGTGAACAAAGTGAACCCCAACGGTACCGGCGCGTAGACGCTGGGGTTCGCGATGCTCACCCCAGCCTACCGAGCTTCATCTCCACCACCCAGGCCGGGCCGCCCATGGCGCGGGCGGCGGCCAGCACGTCAGCGGCCGGCACATTGCGGCCATCCAACACAGGCTTTTGCTCCCTCGGCCGACACGGCCGGGTCGCAGTGTGCGGCGCGAGGGAACGGCCCAGCACTCGGGCCGCAGGTATTACTGCCAGGACTCCAGCTCCAGCGTTCGTGAGCCGCCCACCAGCATCGGCGAGGTGGACGGCTCGCTGCGTTCCAGCTTGACGAGGCCGACGCCGCGGCAATACCACTCCAGCGTCGTCAGTGGCTGGTCGCGGTAGCCGGTGATGGCGTCGACGAAGATCTTCACCGTCGCGCTGCCACGCACGCGCAGGCAGGGCGAGAAGCTGCCCGCCGGCGTGCGCACCACCTCGGAAACCGCCTCGATTTCGTAGGTCATGGGGATGTTCGGGTGACTGTGCTTGATCTCGCGCGGGTACTCGGCCGTGCGCATCAGCAAGTAGGCCGTCGTCGGCGCCTGCCATTGCGTGCCGACCACGAACGGCGCCTTCAGCACGAAGCGGCCCGGCGCATCGGCCACCGGGTCGGCCTGCATGTCGCTCTTGCTGGCCACGCGCACGATGCCGGCGTCATCGGCGCGCAGCCAGTAGTTCACGCCGCTGTCGCTGCGGCGCTGCCAGGCGGGTTGGTCGTCCAGCACCAGCGTTGCCGAGCCCAGCGTGCGCAGCGTCAGGCTCTCGCGCTCGGACGTGTCCGCGCCGCTGCGCGTCGTGACGGTGTAGGTCCAGCGGTGGCCGGCTTCGAGCGGGAACCAGGACTGGCTGTCGGACGTGCGGCCGCAGCCGGTCAAGGCGATCAGCGTGAACAGAAAACGACGGCGCATGCTCATTTTTCTGGAAGTTGAGGCAGCGGCATGTCGCGCAGCTTGACCTGCTGCTCATCACTGCCCGGTCGCAGCCAGGCCAGTCCCTTGCGACCTACCTTGGGCTCGGCGGTGCCGAGCTGGGCGATGCCGTTGCGCACCTTCTTCAGGCCCTCGTTGAGCAGGGCATGCAGGTCCTTGCTGTAAGGCAACTGGTAGGCGCGCGGCTGGGCGGCGGGCTTGCCGTCTTCAACGGCATTGACCCAGACATAGAGCGCCCCGTCGCGCTTGCCGGCGGGCTCCTCGATGACGGCGGCCAGCAGCACGAAGCGCTCGGGCAGCGGGTCACCGCTGGGCCAGCCCCACAGCGTGTGGATGGCGCCCTCGGCGTAGAAGTAGAAAGCACTCACGCCGACCACCAGCAGGCCGCGCAGCCACACCGGCCAACGCGACTGCAGCAGGGCAAGCAGACACAGCAGCAGCAGTGCGGCAAAGCTGAGGACGATGGGCAGGGTCATGATCTTTGCATCAAGCTCTTGGGGAGGGTGTTGACGTTGACGACGCTGCCATCGGGCTGCAGCGTGAAGCGCACGGCGGTGGCCTCGTCGCCCTTGCGGGCGAGCTTGACCGTGCCGTGGAAGGCGACATCGGCGCGCGGGTTGACCTTGATGACCGTCACGGTCACAGGCACCGGCTGGCCATCGTTGGACTGGTAGTACTGGACGTTGACGACATGCTCGCCAGGAACGAGGCCGCGCAGCGTCACCACCTCCTGGCGGAACGGGCTCTGGATGCGCTGGCCGTTGACGATGGTGGCGGCGTTGGCGTCGCCGCGGTCGTCGCGGTCCAGGTACATCAGCCCGGCCTCGCGCTGGCGGAACCACACCAGGTTGCCGCCGGGGTCCTGCACCCAGGTGTCGATGTCGTTGGGGCTGTTGTCGGGCCAGACGACATTGATCAGGTACTCGGCCTTGGACGGCACGTCGCCCGCCTTGGTGGCGCGCGGGTTCATGGCCAGCAACGCCACGATGAAGCAGAAGACGAAGCCGATCAGCAGGTTGAACAGCATGTCGTAGAAGGGGTCGACCTCGGCTTCGCGAGAGCCTCGGCGCAGGCGTCGCATCACGCACCGTCCTTTCGGAGCGCCGTGCGCTGGATATCAGCCACCAACGCATCGGCGAAACGGTCCAGGCGTGTCAGCTGCAAACCCAGCAGGATGTTGCCCACCAGGCCCACCATGGTCGTCAGCAGCGCCACGCCCAGGCCCGCCGTCAGGCTGCGCAGCAGCTCCTGCGACTGCGCGGGGTCGAAGCTCTGCAGCTTGCCGATGGTCAGCGCCAGCATCGAGAAGCCGATGACCTTGCCCAGCAGCCCGAGCTTGAGCTGGATGCCGTTGACCCACCAGGCGGTGCCATGTGGGCCGTGGCTGTGCTCCAGCAGCAGCTCGGTCGCGATGTCGCCAGGCGCGCCCAAGTATTCGGCCGCCCAGCAGGCCTCGTCGGCGCGGGCGAGCCGCGGGTCGGCCAGCAAGGCGCGCTGGCGTTGCAGCTCGCGCGAGCGCTGGCCGCACCACAGCGTGGAGCACAGGAAGACGGCCATGATGACCAGCGTCAGGCCCGTCGGGTCTGCGCCCAGCAGCAGCGCCCAGACGCCGCGCACGCCCAGCAGCCAGGTGCAAAAAGCCAGGCCGCCGACGAGGGTCAGCCACTCCAGCCACAGCGGCTCGGCCGGGCGCGACGGGCGTTGGACCGCAATCAGTGTGCTCACAGCTCTATCTCCATGCCGTCATGTGCCACCTCGATGCCGTGCGCCAGCAGCTCGCGGCGCTGGGCGCCGCGGCGGTCGAGGATGGGGTTGCTGTGGTGGATGTGGGTCAGCACCTTGCGCGGCGCGCCGCTGGCCTGCAGCGCGTCGATCATCCCGGGCCGCTCGCCGTGGCGGCTTTGCGGCAGGTGGCCCTTGTCGCTGGCGCTGACCGAGCCGATGCCGGCCTCCTGCATGCCGTGCTCGGTCCAGAAGCTGCCGTCGACGACGACGCAGTCGGCTTGGCGCATCCAGGCCAGCTCGGCCTCGCCAACCTCGGCCAGCGCCGGCGACAGGAAGACGCGCCGGCCCGTGCGCAGGTCCTGCACCTGCAGCGCGATGCACTCGCCTGCCGCCTCGCTGCGCAGCCGCGCATGCCGCGGCGCGCGCGCCGGCACTGCCACGGCGGCAAAGCTCAGCGCCGGGAAGCCCGGGATCTCGAAGGCGGCGCTGCGCACGTCGCCGGCGATGGGCAGCATGCGCCAGCGCACGCGGCAGTAGCTCTCCAGCACGTGCAGCAGCGGCAGCTCGGCGGTCAGGTCCTCGAACACCAGCGGCGTGGCGTAAACCTCCAGCTCGCGGCTCTCGCGCAAGGAGAGCAGCCCGGCCACGTGATGCAGCCGCGAGTCCAGCAGCACGACGGCGCGGATGGGCATGTCGCCCGCGTGGACGGGTTGCAGCGCGGGCGTGGCGCGGATCTGCTGCGGCAGGTCGGGGCTGGCGTTGATCAGCAGCCAGCCCTCGCCGGGCCGGCCGTCCTGAGAGATGGCGATGGCGCTTTGCGTGCGCGCGCTGGCGTCGAGCTCGCCGCGGCGCCAGCTGCTGCACAGCCGGCAATGGCAATTCCACAGCGGGAAGCCGCCACCCGCGCCGGAGCCGAGGACGAGGAGCTTCATGGGAAGCTGCGCAGAAGAAGACGGGACATGGAGCAGGCAGTCAGCAGGTCGATGCACCCAGAGGTGCAAGACCCGTGCCTTGCCAGAACGCCGTTGCAGCCGGCGTCAATGAGGGGTTTTGCTCCAGTTCGGCACAGCGCCGTGCAGCACCTCCCCCGGGAAAGTCCCGGGCCTGCTTTGAGGCCCGGGAACAACGTTCACTCCGGCTTGTCGGGCGTGTTCCAGCGCAGCCGGCGGTAGATCGTGTTGCGGCTGATGCCCAGCTGCTTGGACGCCAGCGAGATGTTGCCGCCCACGGCGTCCAGCGTGGCGCGGATCATGTCGATCTCGGCCTGCTCCAGCGTGCGTGCGCTCGCCGGCTCCACGGCCGCTGCCGAAGCCGCCGCAGTTGCAGTGGGTGCAGGGGCCGGAAGCGCAGCATGCGGCTCGTAGGGCGGCCAGGCCGGCGCCAGCGCGGGGGGCGGCGCCGGGGTCAGCCCACCCACGGCGCGCTGCATGTCTTCGAGGAAGTCGTCCGACAGGTGATTCGTCGTCACCAGCCGCTCGCCCGCCGACATCACCGCTGCCGTGCGCAGCACATTGGCCAGCTGGCGGATGTTGCCCGGCCACTGGTAGCGGCGGAACATGGAGAGCACCTGGGAGCTGAGCTCGGGCGTGTCCTGCGGGCGCTCGGCCTGCAGGATGCGCCGCACGATGGCTTCCACGTCGGTGCGTTCGCGCAGCGCCGGCAGGCGCAGGGCCAGGCCGTTGAGGCGGTAGTAGAGGTCCTCGCGGAAGCTCTGCGCGGCGATCATCTCGCGCAGGTTGCGGTGGGTGGCACCGATGACGGCGATGTCCACCGCGATGGACTTGGTGCTGCCCAGCGGCGTCACGCTGCGCTCCTGCAGTGCGCGCAAGAGGCGCGCCTGCAGCGGCAGCGGCATGTCGCCGATCTCGTCCAGGAACAGCGTGCCGCCGTTGGCCTGCACCAGCCGCCCCGGCGCACCCTTGCGCCGCGCGCCGGTGAAGGCGCCCTCCTCGTAGCCGAACAGCTCGGCCTCGATGAGGCTCTCGGGGATGGACGCGCAGTTCACGGCCACGAAGGCCTGGCGCGCGCGCACCGAGTCGTGGTGCACCGCGCGGGCCAGCAACTCCTTGCCGGTGCCGGTCTCGCCCAGGATGAGCAGCGGGATGCCGCGGTCCAGCACGCGTTTGACCTTCTGGATGACGGTCTCCAGTTGTGGGTCGCCGGTGCGCAGGTATTGCAGGCCGGAGAAGCGCTGGGCGCCGTTGGCCGTGGCCGCCGTCGCCACCATGTCCGCCGGCTGGGCCGGCGCGTCCGGGCTGGGCACACCGCCAGTCCATTCGCCTTCGCGCAGCGAGCTGGTGCCCTGCGAGGGCTCGCGCGCATCGATGACGTCGGCCATCTCCGCATTGCGCAGCCCCCCCACCACCGGGCGAGAGGGCCAGTCGAAGCGAGCGCTGACGAAGAAGCTCTGGCCCGTAGGCAGGCACAGCTGCATCGGCGGCGACATCGGCATGCGGAAATGGTCGTAGATGGCCGCCGGCGTCGTGCCCAGCAGGCTGCTCAGGCTGCGCATGCGCAGCTCCGCGCCGCTGACGCCGAGCTGGTCCAGCGCGGCGCGGTTGGCGCCCAGCAGCCGGCCTTCCGGCGACACGACCAGGATGCCTTCGAGCAGCGTGCCGATGAACTCGGGCCGGCTGTGGAAGTGCAGGCGCAGGCGGTTGTTGTAGTCGTCCGAGAGCCAGTGGTTCTCGATCATGCGGGCCGACATGCGCACCAGGCCCATGGTGTGCTGGTGGTAGCCGCGGTGGTCGCCCGTCACGTCCAGCACGCCGAGCATGTTGCCGCGCGGGTCGAAGATGGGTGAGGCCGAGCAGGTCAGGAAGTTGTTGGCGTGGATGAAGTGCTCGCCGCCATGCACGAGCGTGGGCACCTCCTCGAACAGCGCCGTGCCGATGGCATTGGTGCCCTTGGCATGCTCGGCCCAGTTCTCACCCGGCGCCAGCGCCACGCGGTGGGCGCGGGCCAGGAAGCTGTCGTCGCCCACCGCGTGCAGGATGGTGCCCTGCGCGTCGGTCAGCACGATCATGCTTTCGGTGTTGACGATCTGCTCGTAGAGCAGCTGCATCACCGGCGCGGCGTGGGTGTACAGGCGTTGGTTGCGTTCGCGCGCGAGGTTGAGGTCGCTGCGGATCATCGGGTCCAGCCCGCTTTTCTCGTGGCGCTTCAGGCCCAGCGCTTCGCTGCGCTGGTGGCTGCGCTCGATGAAGGCCTGTCGTGGGGGCCCCGGCGGCGCCGGGCTGGCCGGCGCTTCGGTCTCGATGGTGGGCATAGAGGCTCTCATGCGCCTGCCTGTTGCAGGCTTGTCTCGGCGGCGGCGCGGTCGGTGCCGCGCCTGTCTGTGTCTGGCGGCCATCGTGTCCCAAAGCGCATCGCCTGTCCATTGACGCGCGTCAAGCGCCGACACGGTCGTTGTTCCAAGTTGGAGCAGTTCCATCCTGGCATGTCGCTTGCAGCACAGGGACAGAGCCCTCGCTGGCCTGCAAACCTAGACAACGACCGGAGACAAACCCATGAAATTCCATCCCCGCTTCTTCGCCGGCAGCCTGTGCGTCGCGGCCGTCGTGGCCTGGGCCCACGGCGACGTCACCCCCCAGGCCGTCGACACCACCGGCCTGCCCCAGCTGGGCGAAGGCTGGCGACCCGAGAACCCCTTTCGCGGCAACGAGGCCGCCATCAAGATCGGCAGCTCGGCCTTCAACCAGAACTGCGCGCGCTGCCACGGCCTGGAGGCCATCTCGGGTGGCATCGCGCCCGACCTGCGCCGGCTGGACAACGACTGCGCCACGCTGAAGGACGACGCCAAGAAGGCCGCCTGCGTGAAGGAGAACGACGACTACTTCCTGAACACCATCCGCCACGGCCGCAGCCGCAACGGCGCCGTCTACATGCCGCCCTTCGAAGGCGTGTTCACGCAGGAAGCGATGTGGGCGATCAAGGCCTACCTGGAAGTGCGTCGGGAGAAGCCGCTGTGAACATGTTGGCCCCCAAACCTGCCGCGGCCCGTGGTCTTCTGAGCCGCCGTGGCTTGCTGGCCCTCGGAGCCGCCGCTTTCGCAGGCACCGACGCCGGTGCCGCCACGCTGGCCCAGGTGCGCGAGCGCGGCCGGCTCATCGTCGGCCTGTACGAGGACATGCCGCCCTTCCACGTGAAGGGCCAGGGCATCGACATGGAGCTGGGCCAGGCGCTGGCCGAAGCCCTGGGCGTCAAGTTCGCGCCGCTGGCCTTCAATGCCGACGAGAACATGAACGACGACCTGCGCAACATGGTCTGGAAGGGCCACTACCTCGGCCACGGCCCGGCCGACGTGCTGATGCACGTGCCGGTGGACCGCCCGCTGATCGAGGCCACGCCGCAGGCCCGCATCTTCGGCCCCTACTACCGTGAGCGCGTCATGCTGGCGCGGCGTGTGGATGAGCTGCCACGGCTGGAGACGCTGTCCCAGCTCGGCACACGCCGCGTTGGGGTGGCCGGGCAGACGCTGGCCGGCTGGCTGATGATCGGTGCGGACGGAGGCGCCTACCGGGAGCAGTTGCTGACGCAGTTCAAGGACGGCTGCGAGGCCGCCCGCGCATTGCAGCGCGGCGAAGTGGCCGCCGCCGCCGGCCTGGCCTCGGAGCTGGAGACGGTGCTGGCTGGCGACGCGGCCTACCGCATCGAGCCCCTGCCGTCGCCGCGTGCGCCGCGCGACGGCTGGGCGGCAGGCATGGCCGTGAAGCGCGACGCCACCGACCTCGCCGAGGCGCTGCAGGACGCGTTGAACCAACTGACACAGCAAGGTCGCGTGGGCGAGATTTTTGCCAAGTACAAAGTGGTCTGGCGCCCGGCCTGAGTTGCAAGAGCCGGCACGACCGCATCTGGAGATACCCATGAACAAAAGATTCGCGCCCGCGGCGCGAAGGACGGCACTCGCGCTGGCAGCCGCCAGCGCGGCCGCCCACACCGCCCACGGCGCACCTGCGCCCGCACCGACCGTCCTCGAACCCGTCGTCGTCACAGTCACTCGCAGTGAAGCCACGCCGTTTGACGTGCCCGCCTCCATCGATCGCATCGACGGCGACGCGCTGCGCGCCGGCCGCGCCCAGGTCAACCTCTCCGAAGGCCTCGGCGCCGTGCCGGGCTTGCTGGCGCGCGACCGCCAAAACTACGCCCAGGACGTGCAGATCTCGGTACGCGGCTTTGGCGCGCGGGCCAGCTTCGGCATCCGCGGCGTGCGCGTCTACGTGGACGACATCCCCGCCACGCTGCCCGACGGCCAGGGCCAGATCACCAACGTCGAGATCGGCACCGTGGGCCGCGTCGAGGTACTGCGCGGCCCGTTCTCGGCGCTGTATGGCAACTCGTCGGGCGGCGTCATCAGCATCTATTCCGAGAACCCCGCCGGCTCGCCGCGGCTGGACGCCGGCGTGAGCTTCGGCAGCGACGGGCTGCGCCGTGTGGCCATCGCCAGCAGCGGCAGGGCGGGCGCCATCGGCTACACGCTGGGCGCCAGCCGCTTCGAGACCGACGGCTACCGCCAGCACAGCCAGACCGAACGCCGCCTGGGCAATGCGCGGCTGAACTTCAAGCTCGGTGCCGACACCCAGCTGACGCTGATTGCCAACAGCGTCGAGCTGCCCGAGGCGCAGGACCCGCTCGGCCTGACCCGCGCGCAGTGGCAAGCCGACCCGCGCGGCGTCGACCCCGGCGCGCTGAGCTTCAACACCCGCAAGACGATGAAGCAGCAGCAGGGCGGCCTGGTGCTGGAGCACGGCATCGACGCGGCCAACACCCTGCGCGTGATGGTCTACCAGGGCCACCGCACGACGATGCAGTTCCAGTCCATCCCGGTCGCGACCCAGGGCAACGCGCTGCACCCGGGTGGCGTCATCGACCTGTCGCGCGACTACCAGGGCGCCGATATCCGCTGGCGCTGGAAAAGTGCCACGGCGAGCGTCATCGCCGGCATTGCGGCGGACGAGCTGAGCGAGCACCGCGTCGGCACCCAGAACTTCATCGGCACGACGCTCGGTGTGCAGGGCGCCCTGCGCCGCGACGAGACCAACCACGTCAGCAACGCCGACCCCTACCTGCAAGCCGAATGGCGGCCCACGCCGGCCTGGCTGCTCAACGCCGGCGTGCGTCGCGCTAAGGTCAGCTTCCGCTCGACCGACGCCTACATCACCAAGACCAACCCCGACGACAGCGGCGCCGCCAGCTACTCGGCCACGCTGCCGGTGCTGGGCGCAAGCTTCGCGGTCAGCGAGCGCCTGCGCGTCTACGCCACCGCCGGCCGCGGCTTCGAGACGCCCACGCTCAACGAGCTGGCCTACCGCCCCAGCGGCGCCACCGGCCTGAACTTCGGCCTGCAGGCGTCGGTCAGCCGCAGCGTCGAGGCCGGCCTCAAGGCCAGGCCCTGGGATGGCGCCGAGCTCACGCTGGCACTGTTCCAGACCGGCACCGAGCACGAGATCGTCACGCAGACCAACCTGGGCGGCCGCGCCACCTACCAGAACGCCGGCGCCACGCGCCGCCGCGGCCTGGAGGCGTCGGGCACGTTCCAGCTCGCGAGCACGCTGCAGGCGCAGGTCGCCGCCACCTGGCTGGACGCGCGCTACCGCGATAGCTTCCTGATCTGCACCGCCACGCCCTGCGCTGCCGCCAACCAACAGGTCATTGCCGACAACCGCATCCCCGGCATCGCCCGCACAGCCGTCTATGGCGCGTTGACCTGGCAACCCGCAGGCGGCTGGCGCTTCGGCGCCGAAGCGCGGGCCTTGAGCAAGGTCTACGTCAATGACCTCAACAACGACGCCGCCCCCGGCTACACGACGCTGGCCGCACATGCGGGCTACCAGCTCAGCCTCGGTCCCTGGGACCTGGGCGCCTTGCTGCGCGTGGACAACCTCGCGGGCCGCCGCTACGCCGGCTCCGTCATCGTCAATGACGGCAACGGCCGCTTCTTCGAGCCCGCACCGGGTCGCACCTGGCTTGCCAGCGCCAACGCCACTTATCGCTTTTGAGATGAACCCCGAAGACCACCACAGAGACACGGAGGCACAGAGGAAGCACAGAGAAGAAGGCGCTCTGTGGCTCTGTGCCTCTGTGGTTGCATTTCTGCATTGAGGAGCCCGCGATGCGCCACGCCCTGCCCACCTTGACCCTGCTTGCCGCGGCAGTCGCGCACGCCGGCCCGCTGGCCTATGTGTCCAACGAGGGTTCGGGCACGCTGAGCGTCATCGACACCGCCACCGACGCCGTGATCTACGAGCTGCCCGCTGGCGCCAAGCCACGCGGCGCCGTCATCAGCCCCGATGGCCGCCGTGCCTACGTGAGCGACCAGCCTGGCAACCGCCTCGTCGTCATCGACCTCGCCGCCCGGCGCCAGGCCGGCGAGATCCCGCTGGGCGAATCGCCGGAAGGCCTGGGCCAGTCGCCCGACGGCCGCTGGGTGGTGGCCGCCGTGGAGGAGGCCAACGAGATCGTCTTCGTCGACACGCGCACCATGGCGCGCAGCTTCGCCGTCAAGGTGCGCGGCAAGAACCCCGAGCACGCCGTCTTCAGCCCCGACGGGCGCTGGGTGCTGGTCAGCGCCGAGGAGGGCAGCGCGGTGGACGTCATCGACGTCGACAAGCGCAGCCAGGTCGCGCAGATCCCGGTCGGCACGCGGCCGCGCGGCATCGGTTTTTCGCCGGACGGGCGGCGCGCGTTCGTGGCGGCCGAGATGTCCAGCGAGATCTACGTCATCAACATGCAGACCTTCACGGTGCAGGACAAGCTGATGGCCGGCCCCAAGAGCAACGGCATCAGCGTGCACCCGGACGGCCGGCGCGTGTTCATCTCCAACGGCGGCGATGCGACCGTGTCGGTGCTGGACGTGGAGCGCATGGCCCTGGTCGCCACCATCCCCGTCGGCCAGCGGCCGTGGAACATGGCGCTGACGCCCGACGGTCGCAAGCTTTACGTGGCCTGCGGGCGCTCGGGCGCGGTGTCGGTCATCGACACCGAGACGCTGCAGCGCGTGGCCGAGGTGGTGGTGGGCAAGCTGCCCTGGGGCGTGGTGATCCGCTAGCAGCGGCAACCGAGGAACCCCATGACTCACCGCCACAGCAGTTGCTGGGCGGCGCTGGCACTCGCCTATGCGTCCGCCGCTCACGCCCAGATCCAGCTCGAACGGGTTCAGGTCGTCGGTGTGTCGCCGGTGGCCGGCGTCGACATCCCGCGCGACTGGATCCCCGCTGCCGTGCAAACGGCCCGCGCCGCCGACATCGAGCGCAGCCAGGCCCAGGACCTCGCCAGCTTCATGAACCGGCGCCTGGGCAGCGTCCACCTCAACGAGATGCAGGGAAACCCGCTGCAGCCCGACGTCAACTTCCGCGGCTACACGGCCTCGCCGCTGCTGGGCTCGCAGCAGGGGCTGTCGGTCTACCTCGACGGTGTGCGGCTGAACCAGCCGTTTGGCGACGTGGTGAGCTGGGACTTGATCCCCAAGGCGGCCATTGCTTCCATCGCGCTCAACCCGGGCTCCAACCCGCTGTTCGGCCTGAACACGCTCGGCGGCGCCTTGAGCGTGCAGACCAAGGACGGGTTGATGCAACCGGGCACGTCGCTGCAGCTGGCGGCCGGCTCACACGGCCGCCTCACCGTGGAGTTCGAGCATGGCGGCCATGACGGCGACGGCACGCACTGGTACCTCACCGGCAACAAATTCCGCGAGCGCGGCTGGCGGGTCGACTCAAAGTCCGACGTGAACCAGCTCTTCGCCAAGCTCGGCCACCGCAGCGGCGACGGCGACGCCGCGCTGACCGTGTCGCTGGCCGACACCGACCTCAACGGCAACGGCCTCCAGGAGCAGCGCTTTCTCGAACGCGACCGCGCCAGCGTCTATACGCGGCCGGACAACACCAGGAACCGCGCGGCACTGCTCAACCTCGCGCTGTCTCGATCGCTCGGCGAGCAGTGGACGCTGGCCGGCAACGCCTACGTTCGCGCCATCCACACCCGCACCTATAACGGCGACCTCAACGACGACGCGCTCGACCAGTCGCTCTACCAACCCGGCGCCGCCGAGCGCGCCGCGCTGGCGGCAGCGGGCTACAGCGGCTTTCCCACCGCGGGCGAGAGCGCGGCCAACACGCCCTTCCCGAAATGGCGCTGCATCGCCCAGGCCCTGCTGAAGGACGAGCCTGGCGAGAAGTGCAATGGCGTCATCAACCAGACCCGCACGCACCAGCACAACGCCGGCTTCAGCGCCCAGCTCAGCCATGACGGCGCGCTGCTCGGCATGCCCAG
This sequence comes from Pelomonas sp. Root1217, assembly GCF_001425705.1. Taxonomy (GTDB): domain Bacteria; phylum Pseudomonadota; class Gammaproteobacteria; order Burkholderiales; family Burkholderiaceae_C; genus Pelomonas. The sequence goes on from NZ_LMDC01000023.1 coordinate 393,531, forward strand.
CCAGTCGCTGATCGGCGCCGCCGCGGATTTCAGCCGCAGCCACTTCATGCAGGGCTCGGAGCTGGGCTACCTGAACGCCGACCGCAGCATCAGCGGCGTCGGTGCCTTCGGCGACGGCATGAGCGGCGGCAGCGTGGACGGCGCACCCTACGACACGCGCGTGGACCTGGCGGGCCGCACGCGCACGCTTAGCGTCTTCGCCAGCACCGTGCTCACCGTGGCCAGTGCCACCCACCTGACCGTGTCCGCCCGCTACAACCACAGCACGGCGCGCAACCGCGATGCCATCACGCCGGGCGCCGGCCCGGGCTCGCTGGACGGCGACCACGCTTTCAGCCGCCTCAACCCCGCGCTGGGGCTGACCTTCACGCCGGTGGCCGGCGTCAACGCCTGGGCCGGCGTGAGCCAGGGCAGCCGCGACCCGTCGTCCATCGAGCTGGGCTGCGCCGACCCGGCCAACCCCTGCAAGCTGCCCAACGCCATGGCCGGCGACCCGCCGCTCAGGCAGGTCGTCACCACCACCGTCGAGGCGGGTATGCGCAGCGCGGCCGGCGCGCCGCTGGCCTGGAGCCTGGGCGTGTTCCGCGCCGACAACCGCAGTGACCTGCTCTTCGTCGCCGACGACGCAGCCGGCTTCGGCTACTTCAAGAACTTCGGCAAGACGCGCCGCCAGGGCGTGGAGCTGGGCCTGAGCGGCCAGCCTGCGCGGGGCCTGACGGCAGGCGCCAACCTGACCTTGCTGGATGCCACCTACCGCACGGCCGAACTCGTCAACGGTGCGTCCAACAGCAGCAACGACGCGGCCCGGGCGGGCTTGCCCGGCGTGGTCGGCAACATCGCCATCCAGCCCGGCGACCGCATCCCGCTGGTGCCGCGCCGCATGCTCAAGCTCTATGCCGACCTCGACCTCGGCGATGCGTGGTCCCTCGGCGCCGACGCCATAGCGATGGGCGGCGCGGCTGCACGCGGCAACGAGAACGGCCAGCACCGACCTGATGGCGCCTACTACCTCGGCGCGGGCCGCAGCGCCGGCTACGCGGTGCTGAACGTCAACGCGGCCTGGAAGCCGATGAAGGGGCTCAAGCTCTTCGCGCAGGTCAGCAACCTGCTCGACCGCGCCTACTGCACTGCCGCCCAGCTCGGCCCCACGGGCTTCGACGATGCGGGCAACTTCCGGAGCCGGCCCTTTGCGACCAACGCGAACGGCGACCGGCCGCTGCGCCACGCGACGTTCTACGCACCGGGCGCACCGCGCAGCATGTCTGTGGGCGCGAGGTACAGCTTCTAGGCACAAGCCCTCGGCACTTGCTCCGCGCCGCCACAGCCACGCTGCACAAAGGCGCGGCGCGCGACGCGTACCGCGGCACAACCCGTGTCCGGTGCGACCCGCGGCAACGTGCCAGTGCGGCACGTTCGGTTGTGCCCTCTGCGCCGCGCCGCAACGCCGCACGCTCTCACTCGCTCCACGTCGGTACTGGCATAGCGCTTGCGCAAAGCGCTGGGCTTCCTCAGCAAATACCAACTGGAGACAACATGAACTTCAACAACACCCGCACCTTCATCGCCGCCGCGCTCACCGCCGCCGGCACATCTGCCCACGCCGCCGACTTCAAGGCCGGCGAATGGGACCTGAGCCTGGGCGGCATCGTCAACGCCTACTACACCCACACCAGCTGCTCCGGCTCGCAGGCCGTCAGCGGCGTGGCGCTGGCCACCAAGGGCCTGGGCTGCGGCGGCACCGATGGCCGCACCGTCATCGGCAACGGCCTGCTGCCCAACGCCCTCACCACCACGGCCAAGACGCGCCAGGACGGCTACGACATCCAGGCCACGCTGATGATCGGCGCGGCCGTCGCCTCGGGCGACGCCATCTCCAACAACAGCAACGTCGACGTGCGCCAGGGCTTCGTCACCTTCGGCAATGCCGACATGGGCAGCGTCAAGCTCGGCCGCGACTACGGCCTGTTCGGCCAGTCCGCCATCCTCGGCGACATGACCCTGCTCGGCGCCGGCGCCCCCGTCAGCGCCACCCAGCGCAACCGCGTCACGCTGGGCCACATCGGCTCCGGCTACACCTACCTCGGCACCTATGGCCAGATCGCCTACAGCCTGCCCGCCAGCGGCGGCTTCTCGGCCACCGTCGCGCTGATGAGCCCCGTCGATGCCGGCGCCGCCATCGGCCGCAATGAGCCGCAGCTGCAGGCCCTGGCCACTGCCAAGTTCGACGGTGGCAAGGCCTGGGTGGGCGTCAAGCATCAGAAGTTCGAAGGCACCGGCGGCGCCGCCAGCTTCACGATGAACGGCGCCGAGGTCGGCGCCAGCGTCACCCTCGGCGCGCTGGGCTTTGCGGCCAACCTGCAATCGGGCAAGGGCCTGGGTGTGCTGTCCGACGGCGACAGTGGCAACCGCAAGCAGACCAATGTGTTGCTGCAAGCCACCTGGCAGGCCACGGCCAAGACCAAGTTCGGCCTGAACTGGGGCGAGAGCAGGCTGAAGGACGGCGCGGCCTCCGATCTGCGCAGCAACACCAATGTGACGGCGGGGCTGTATTACGGGCTGACCAAGAGTGTGACCCTGGTGGGGGAGGTGAGCCGGACGACGTCCAAGCCCGTGGTGGGCGACTCGGCGCGCATGAACGGTCTGGCGTTTGGCGGCATCGTGTTCTTCTGACGCGCGGCTGTACCGAGGCGCGCGGACGGCGGCGGCCCCCTGCCGATCGCGGCGCCTCGGCCTACGACGCGGGGCAGGGATCGTTCCTAATATCGGCATCCTGAAGCTGGCAGAGGGCCGGCTTCGCCACCACGGGCTGGCACGCCACGCGAGCGGCCCGGCTGTGCGGCCCATGCCGGGCCGTTGCGGAAGCGGCGATGAACAAGGGCACCATGGCTTCCCATCTGGCGGTCGCACTGGCTACGGCCCTGCTGACCTTGCTGGGCGTGCTCGTCTACCAGAACCTGGCCGGCCGCGAGCAGAAGATCGAGCAGCAACTGCCCAAGCTGTACGAAACCGACGACGCCGAATTCCGCCGTGCGCTCGGCGCCTTGCTCGGCCCGCAGATCGTGGAGGGCAACCAGGTCGACACGCTGCTCAACGGCGACGAGATCTTTCCCGCCATGCTGGCGGCCATCCGCTCGGCCCGCAAGACCATCACCTTCGAGACCTACATCTACTGGTCGGGCAGCATCGGCCGCGAGTTCGTCGAGGCGCTGACCGAGCGCGCCCGCGCCGGCGTCAAGGTGCATGTGCTGCTGGACTGGGTGGGCAGCATCAAGATGGACGCGGCCCTGCTGGACGAGATGAAGGCCGGCGGCGTGGAATGCGAGCGCTTCCATGAGCCGAACTGGGCTAACTGGGGCCAGCTGAACAACCGCACCCACCGCAAGCTGCTGGTGGTGGACGGGCGCGTGGGCTTCACCGGCGGCGTGGGCATTGCCGACCAATGGCGCGGCAAGGCGCGCAACAAGAACGAGTGGCGCGACACCCACTATCGCGTGGAAGGCCCGGTGGTGGCGCAGATGCAGTCGGTGTTCCTGGACAACTGGATGCGCGCCACCGGCAAGGTGCTGCACGGCGAAAACTACTTCCCGGCGCTCCAACCCGCCGGGCCCTACGCCGCGCAGATGTTCAGCAGCTCGCCCAGCGGCGGCAGCGAGAGCATGGAGCTGATGTACCTGCTGGCCATCACCGCCGCCCGCAAGAGCATCGACCTGGCCAACTCCTACTTCGTGCCCGACGCGTTGACGGTCAAGACCCTCATCGACGCTGCCAAACGGGGCGTGAAGATCCGCGTGGTGACCCCGAGCGAGCACATCGATTCGGAGGCGGTGCGCCTGGCCTCGCGCAGCGACTGGGGCCCCATGCTGGAGGCCGGCATCGAGTTCGCCGAGTACCAGCCGACCATGTTCCATGTGAAGGGCATCGTCGTGGACGGCGTGTTCTCGTCGGTGGGCTCGACCAACTTCGACAACCGCTCCTTCCGCCTCAACGACGAGGCCAACCTCAATGTGCTGAGCGCTGACTTCGGCCGCATCCAGCAGCAGGTGTTCGAGGCCGACTGGGCCAAGGCGCGCCGCATCACGCTGGACGAGTGGCGCCACCGCCCCTGGACCGAAAAGCTGCTGGAGCAGGCCGCCAGGCTGCTGCACACCCAGCTCTGAAAGCTGGAGTCCATCGCCCGCGGCATGGCCTCCTACAGCGCGCGCGCTGGCAGCCGCCTAAATTGCGCTGTCACCCTGAAAGCCCCCTCATGCGCGCCCTCTTTGTCACCACCAGTGCCGTCCAACTCGCCCCCGACCATCCGACCGGCCTATGGCTGGAAGAGTTCGCCGTGCCCTACCTGGCGGCCACCGAGGCCGGCATCGCGGTCACAGTCGCATCGCCCTGGGGCGGCCCCGTGCCGCTGGACCCCAAGACGGCCCCGAACGACGAGCAGCGGCATGACTGGGCCGCGCCCCTGCTGGCGCTGCAGCACAGCGTCACGCTCGCGTCCGTGCAGGACGAGACCTTCGACGCCATCTTCATCCCCGGCGGCCATGGTCCGATGATGGACCTCGCCAAGGATGCGACCCTGCACGCCCTGGTGGCACGCCACGATGCCGCCGGCAAGGTGATCGCGGCCGTCTGCCACGGCCCAGCCGCCTTGGTCCATGCCAAGCGCGCCGACGGCCAGCCCTTCTTCCAAGGGCGCCGCGCCACTGGCTTTACCAATGCCGAAGAATTCCTGGCGCGGTTGAAGGATGTGGTGCCCTTCCTGCTGGAGGACGAGATGAAGGCCAGCGGTGCGGACTTCCATTCGGCGTTGCTGCCGCTGCTCAGCCATGTGGAGCAGGACGGCAATCTGATCACGGGGCAGAACCCGAATTCGAGCGAAGCGGTGGGCAAGGCGCTGGTTGAGGCGATGTCGGGGCGCTGACCGGCGCGGTGGCGCCTTGAACGGCGCTCGGTGAGGTCCCTCGGTTATCGTTGCTCGGGTCAACCCGTCAGATAACGCCGAAGTCCACCTGGCCCAAGCCATGCGTCTACCGTCACGCCTGATGCCCAAGAGGCAGCCGCCCAAGCTCGGTGCGATGGGCAGTCTGGCGCTGCTGGCCTTGCTAGCGGCACTGCTGTACCTGGCGCATCGGGCAACGCCTGCTCAGTTGGCAATCGCGGCCGGCCTGTGTGCCGCAATGTGGCTTTGGGCCCTTCGTTCTGCTCGTCGCATCAAGCGGGAGCTGCAAACCTTGGCGTCCTGCCGCGCCGGCGAATCCATCTGCGACTTTGCTCGCAGCTTTGATCGCCGCGCAGTTGACCCGTGGGTCATCCGCGCCGTGTATGAGGAGTTGCAACGTGAAATTCAGCTCGACTCATTCCCGGTCCGCGCAAGCGACGTGCTGGCGAAGGATCTCCATATCGATCCCGACGAACTCGACATGTCACTGGCCCCTGCCATCGCAGCGCGAACCGGTCGGACGCTTGAGATCGCCGAGGCCCATCCGTACCGCGGCAAGGTCCTGACGGCCTTCGATCTGGTCTTGTTCTTCAACGGGCAACCGTCTTGTGGCGACAAGTTGCAGCGCCGGGCCGCATGAAACGGCGCTCCCGTTCAGGCACGCCGACTTTCTCGCAAGAAGCCGCCCAGCTTTCGCTGGCCGAGATTGAGGCCGACATCCAGCGCTGCTTGTGGGGCTTCGAGAACGGCGGCACCAGGCAGGGACGAAAGGCCTACTTCAAACGCCTGGTCTGGCTTGGACCAGCGCGAAACCCTGTTTGGCGTTGAGGCTCCGCGACGGACCTTCAGGGGAACGATGAGGCGGTTCAGCGCTTGATCTGCCAGGGCAGCATCGCCGCCAGCACGCCGTCGCGGCGCAGGAAGTGGTGATACAGCGCGGCCAGCGCATGCAGGCCAGCCAGCCACATCAGCACGTCGCCAAGCAGGCCATGCACGTCGCCCCAGTCCGCTGCCTCGCCCAGGCGCGAGCCGGCGATCCAGGGGAATTCGTCCACCCGCACGCCGCCCAATAGCGTCAGCGGATGGTGCTCGCTACCCAGGGCCAGCAAGGCCGTGGCCGGCAAGGCCAGCATCAAGGCCCACAACACGCCGTGCACCAGCTTTGAGAGCCCATGCATCCACGCCGCCATCTCGAAGCGCGGCTTGCCCGGCCGCAGCGCGACCCACAGCAGACGCGCCAGCGTCAGCGCCAGCACCAGCAGGCCCAGGGACTCATGCCAGACGATGTCCAGCCGCGTGGCCGGGTCGATGCCTTTGCGCATCATCCGTCCGAAGCCGCCCGGACCCAGGATGAAGGCCACGGTCACGGCGATGGCCGTCAGCCAGTGCAGGGCGCGGCTGAGGGGGTCGTAGCGGGGGGTGGGCATGGGGATGGTGCGGCCAGAACTGTTGTAGTGATTGTGGTGGGCTCGGATTGACGGGGAGTTGACATACGGCAAGGTGTTGACCGGCGGCGACGCGGCAAACGCAAGCGGCGAATGGTGCGGCTGCAGGCAGGCTGGCGGGCCACGGCCAAGACCAAGCTCCGGCTGAACTGGGGCGAGAGCAAGCTGAAGGACGGCGCGGCTGCCGACCTGCGCAGCAGCACCAATGTGACCGCCGGCCGCTACTACAGGCTGACCAAGAGCGTGACGCTGGAGACGGAACTGAGCCGCACCACTTCCAAGCGGGTCACCGGCAGCGATGCCAGGATGAACGGATTCGCGTTTGGCGGGATCGTGTTCTTCTGAGGACGGCCGCGCCGTCGCGGCGATGCCGCGATGGCACGGCTCAAAACGACACCGATGCGGCTGCTGCGCCCCGGGGCGCCGGACTTTAGATTTAAGACCTGACCCCGAATCGTGCGTGACCCCGAATCGTGCGTGACTCACCGCCGGCCTCGGCGCTTAAGTTGAGTCGACGCTACTGCCCTTTTGGTAGCTAGTCATAGAGCGGCTTGAAGCGCCGAGATCAGTAGGAACACGCTGTACAGATCAATGCGCCAACGCGTCTACTGCCGTGCTGACGCGCGGATCTGCGGCGCCGCTTCCATATCTATGATCGGACTTAGGTCTGATCAAGTTAAGCGGTAGGTTTTCGCATTAGGACGTTTGCTTGCGCAGGCGACACCAATAGCACGTGCGGACTAACAATTTCACGGCCATTTTTAATATTGCTTAGTTAACCGCCATTTTAAAAAACCTAGGGAGGACGCGGTGCAATTACTTGCCTTTCGCATAACAAATTTTCGCGCAATTGTCGATTCAGGCTGGGTGCCGTTCTCTCCCGACGGAATCACCGTTTTGGTTGGGCAAAACGAAAGCGGCAAAAGCTCAGTTCTTGAGGCTCTTTACTACGCTCTATCTTATGAAAGACCAACTGCAGACGACTTTCGAATCGGAGCTCCCATTGCTGAAGTATTTATCCGAATCGGCATTACGTCTCAAGAAGCTCAGGAAAAGCTCAAAAACCTTTCTCCAGCAAAGAGAACAGCGCTGCAAACATACCTCGCCGCCCATCAAAATCGGGTAGAAATTGAATGTGGATGGGGCTATACGGCTACCGCCGTAAAAACGGCACTCGAAGCATACGTACGGACGATAGATCCAATACTAGATTCTCTAGTTGATGCCGCCGAAATCGCCGCCGCCAATACAACAACAAACGAATCACAAAGCGAGTCCAGTGACTCCGCGTCATCGGCAGCAGCCAACGCAACAACCGTAATGCCGGAGGTGGCCACCGCAGAACAGGCAACTGCCAATCCACCAACGGAAGAAGATATCGGGGTTGAGCTTTGGGGACTACTGCCCCTTGCAATACTTTTCAACGAAGAGTCCGGCCGACTACCCAATCAAGTCGACATTGACGAAAAGGGGCAACCAACAGGCCCCGGCGCCAAAGCCGCTCAGAATTTCTTGCAAATTGCAGATATAGACCTGCCGAAATTAGCAGTCGCCGACCGTAGAACGCGCGAAAACATTCTCAATCGGGCAAATTCAAGAGTAAGCGAGGACTTCAACTCTTTTTGGAGCCAGACGATTGGCCAATCGGATCGTCTTTCACTAAAGTGCGATATTGGCCACTATGACGCTAGCACTCCAGAAAAAGCTGGAAAGCCTCACTTGATTTTCTGGGTTTGCAACGGAAATACGCAACTCTACCCCAAACAACGAAGCCAAGGAGTTCGCTGGTTTATTTCGTTCTATCTCCAGTTAAAAGCTTCAGAGAAGGTTGGCAGTCGCAGGATATTTCTTTTAGATGAGCCTGGCGCAAATTTGCATTCCAAAGCACAGTGTGATGTGCTCCGGCTGATCAACAAGCTCGGCAAAGACACGTCAACGGTCATTTATTCCACTCACAGCCCTCAAATGCTGGAGTATTCAAAATTGTTTCGGGTTCATGCGGTTCAGCGCGATAGCGACTTGGATGACAGCCCAACAAAAATAATTGACGCTCACCGTTTGGGCACGGCCTCAACGGACACCTTGTCGCCGGTCCTTACGGCAATGGGTGCGGATCTTTCGCAACATCAAGTAATCCGAAAAAAGAACAATGTCCTGCTTGAGGAAATGAGCGGATTTTACTATTTAAGCTCTTTCTGGCGATTGCTCAATGTAAAAACGGAGGCTCACTTCATTGCATCGACTGGCGTAAACAAAATTGAAGCGTTGGCGAATATGTTTCGCGGCTGGGGCCTCGACTTTATTGTCGCCGTTGATGATGACAAACAAGGGCGCGAAGCACTCAAGTCGATGAAGCGTGAACTGTTCGGCGATGATTCAGAGTTGGCGTCAACGAAGCTTGTTAAGCTCCCTGACTGTGTTGGAATTGAGGATGCATTCAGCAACGCTGACTTTGCGCGATTTGTCCTTGGCGATGAAGCCATAAACATTTCGAAAGAGAATTCTGAATTCGTAAAAACTTCCGGTCGATCCAAGCCGGTGCTCGCATTTACCTTTGCCTTGGCCGTAGAGCGGGGTGAGATCACATTGGCTCACTTGAGCGACGAAACCAAGGGGAAAATCACAAAAATCGTCGCCGCCTTGACCGACCGATTGCAATAGCGTCCGCGGAATTCTGGGCTTGGGGCTCAAATCCAAAGTTCAGCATGGCAATTGAAATGAGCCCCGCGCTAAAAAAAGCCGCCGCCTTCCCGCTTCTGACCGATGCGCTCCACCGGACCCAGTCAGAGGGCACTCAGATCTACACCTCCCCCGCCGCCTTCGAAGCCTTCATCCGCGGCGGCGGCAATGTGCCGCTGTATGAGCGCGTCAGCGCGGAGCTGGCGAGCCACTACACGTCCAGCACCCGCTCGCTGCTGGACATCGGCTGCGGCGACGGCCATGCCCTCTTTCCGGCGCTGGCCGCCACCGCCCACCCGCACACGCTGGAGCGCCTGACGCTGGTGGAGCCCGCGAGCGCGCTGCTGGCCAGCGCCGTGGCGCGTGCCCAGGCCGAGCAGCCCACGCTGCCCTTGCAGGCGCTGAACGAGGGCCTGGGCGCCTTTGCCGCCAAGCTCCAGCCCGACGATCACTGGGACCTCGCCCAAGCCACCTTCGCGCTGCAAGCCATTCCCGAGCCCGAACGCTGGGCCGGCCTGGCGCGGCTGCGCGCGCACGTGAAGCGGCTGGTGATCGTGGAGTTCGACATTCCCGACCTGGAGCGCGGCTCAGACGACTACATCGCCTCGCTCGCGCAGCGCTACGAGCGCGCCCTGGGCGAATACGAGGGCGCCACGCGCGACCTCGTGGCGCAGGGCTTCCTGATCCCGATGTTCCTTGGCCAGCTCGACGCGCAGACGGCCGCGACGAACTGGGAGCACCCTATGCCGGTCTGGCGCGAGAAGCTCGAAAGCCTGGGCTGGCGCGTGACGCGCCTGGCGCACATCAGCGACTACTTCTGGGCCCCGGCCTTCGTGTTGGTGGCCGAAGCCTGAGAGCCCAACGTCGCGGCGAACCGCGCGGTCGGCAGCGACCATCGCCGGTCGCACAGAATCGGCAGCTGGCTAACCTCAAGCTTCCACGTGCTCAACCTCCTGCTTGCCATCCCCCTGGTGGCGGTCCTCCACGTCGCGACGATGGCCGTCGTCGGTAGCGCGCTCGGGGCGCAGCTGCAGTCGGTGGCGTTCGGCTTCGGGCCCACGGTGTGGCGCTCGTCGCGCTTTCTTGTGCGCGCCCTGCCCATCGGCGGCGCGGTCCAGTTTCTTCACTCGTCAGATGGCGCGGTGCCGGAAGACGCCGCGCACCGGGCTCTCGACCGCCAGCCGACGCTGGCGCAGCTGGCGACCGTGCTGTCCGGCTGTGCCGTGTTGCTGGCACTGGCCATCGCGCTGCTGGGGGCGGGGGCCGTCGACGCGTTCGTCGAGCTACCCGCTCAGTTGTTCGGCGGCGCCATCTCGCCTTTGGGTGACGCCCAGGTGCTGCTGCACCAGGCAGCGCTGGCGGCGAAGGCGTCCCCGTTCGCGGTGGTGCTGGGCGTTGTGGCCGCCAAGGTGGCGGCCTTGAACTTGTTGCCGCTGCCCCTGCTCAACGGCGGCGCCGCCTTGGCGGTGCTGGGCAGGCGCCTTGGCGTGGCGCGCCTTTGGCCGGAGCGCGCCACCGTCGCGCTGTTCTTCGTGTGGTTGGCTCCGGTGGCGGCGTGGTTTGTAGCCCTGTGCACCTACGCCTTCACCACCTGAGGCTCCAGCGCTCACGTCGTCAGCAATGCGACAAGCAGAAGCTCGAAGCCCTGGGCTGGCGGGTGACGCGACTTGAGCACTTCAGACTACCTCTGGGCCCTGCCTTCGTGCTGGTGGCCGACGCCTAGAGCCCGCTAACACTGCGGCCACAGGCGCCGCACCACTCAGCGCTTGGCGCGACGCAGGATGGTGGCAATCACGGGCCGGTCATTTCCCGTTGTCGACGTACTCATGCCCGAGAAATTCGGCCCCCACCAGGGCTGTTGGGCGAGCTGGCCTATCGTGCCGCCCCAGCGCTGGCCGGCGTCCGCCCCGGTGCCGAACAAGCGCAGCTCGCACAGCGTGCGGCGGCATTCCACGGCGAGCAGTTCAAAGCCCTTGTTCACGCCGGCTTCCTGCAAGGTCTGGCGCAGCTGCGCCTCCATCTGCTGGGACCAGGCCGGGTCCAGCGGCTCGCCGGCAAAGCGGGCATGCAGCTCGGGCATGGAGGGCGGCCGTTCGCTTTCGTTGAGCAGCAGCTTGGCATGCTCCTCCGACAACGAGACGGCGGGCACGTCCACCCGCGCGATGGCAGGCGCCGCCGCCGAGGCGGCCTTGCGCGGATCGACGGCGGCCACGGCGGGCACGCAAGCCACGGCCGGGGCGCTGGCTGCCGCCACCGGTGGCACCGCTGAAGCGCCACCCGGCCGGGGCGACGCCGCGCCGCTGGTGGCCACGGTGGCAGATGCGGCCTGCGCGACCGCGGCGGACGCAGCCGGAGCCGCCAGCTGCGCGCCCGGCACGGGCGCCGGCGCCACCGCGGCATTGCTGAAGTGGAGGGTTGCGATGACGGCCAGGGTCGCCCCTGCAGCGCCGCCAATGACGAGGTCTTTGATGTTCATGGCTCCCTTGCCGTCAGCAGGGATTGGCCGCAGTGAGGCTGCGGCGTGGGCTGTACGGCGCCGCGGAGCATAAGGGCGCGCCATGGGGGCAGAGGGCTGAACCGACGGCCGCGGGCACGGTGCCCTGCCCCCCCCGAGCATCCTGAAGATGAAGGACGCTTCGCCGCTCTGACGCCGCCCCGCCTCACTGCAAACGTCGCCAGGAGCGCACAGTGCGCCGGCGCACCACCGCGCGAACGCATTCACCGGCGTCACAGGTGAGGAGATCTACAAAATGAACTACGCGAAGCACATGCTGACGGGGCTGCTCACAGCGGGTTTGACGATGGCTGGCGCTGCGGCCTTCGCCCAGGACTCCAGCTACAAGCCGAGCACGGTATGGAACTTCTCCCACGTCAAGGTCGAGCCGGGGCAGTTCGAGAACTACATGGACTTCCTGGCCAAGACATGGAAGAAGTCCAACGAGTTCGGCAAGAAGGAGGGCAATGTCGTCTCCTACCATGTGTTCGCCGTGAACAACCCGCGCGAGGGCGAGCCCGACCTGATCCTGGCCGTCGAGTCGAAGGACTACCTGACGACGGCACAGCAGCTGGACCTGCAGAAGAAGTACGAGACCTTCATGGCCCAGGACCAGCACAAGATGGATGCCGCCTCCGGCGAGCGCAAGGTGATGCGCAAGCTGGCGGGCAGTATGGAGCTGCAGGAGCTGACGCTGAAGTAGGCGGGCCGCCGGAACGCCGTGCCGGCATGTCCTCCGGCACGGCTCGTGATGTCAAAAATACCAATTCCCACGTGCACTTAGCAATCTCTTAAGGTTCGGCTAGCAAGCATTTAGCGGCGCGCCGCCGCCCCGATTCCTACAGTGGCTGCACGGTTCGATGCCAGGGGCAGCGAGCCATTCGACACACCACCCAGGGAATCCGAGATGCACACCTCACCGCAAGAAATCCTCGCCGTCCGCGGCACGGCCACGGCGCCGCGTTTTGACATCTACGCCAGCATTCACAAGGGCTTTCGGCTGATGCTGGCGGACCTGGTCACCAGCGCCGGGCGCGTCGACCCGGGCGACCCGGCGTCGCTGCAGCAGCTGGCCAGCAAGGTCGAGGCGGCGGCGGATTTCTGCGCGTCGCATCTGAAGCACGAGAACGCCTTCGTGCATCCCGCGCTGGAGCGCGCGCAGCCGGGCACCAGCCAGCGCATCGCGACCGAGCATGTAGAGCATGAGCGCGACATCGAGGCGCTGCGCGGCCATGCCCGCGCGCTGGCCGATTGGCCGGCGCAGGATCGCGCGGCCGCCTGCCGGGCGCTGTACCACGCGGTGAGCCTGTTCGCGGTCGACAACCTGGCGCACATGCACCTGGAGGAGACCGAACACAACGCGGTGCTGTGGGCGCATCTGGACGATGCCGGCATCATGGCCATCCACGGCCAGATCCTGGCCGCGCTGTCGCCCGCCGAGACGATGGCGTCGCTGCGCTGGATGCTGCCGGCCCTGGCGCCGGCGGAGCGCTTGGGAATGTTGGCCGGCATGCGTGCCAACGCGCCGGCGCCGGTGTTTGGCGCGGTGCTGGCCATGGCGCGCGAGCGCCTCAACGACGACGACTGGGCTGCGCTGGCGCGCGGCCTGGGCCTGCCGGTTGCACCTGGCCTGGCGGCCTGACGGAGGCCCATGATGAACAACAACAAACGCTATGGCGCCTGGTGGCTTCGCATGGCTGCGCTCTACCTCGTGGTGGGTGTGGCACTGGGCAACTACATGGGCGCGACGCACGACTTCGGGCTGCGCTCGGTGCATGCCCACGTCAACCTGCTGGGCTGGGCGAGCATGCTGGGCTTCGGCCTGGTGGTGCAGCAGTTGGCCGACACGCTGAGCCCGCGGCTGGTGGCGCTGCAGTTCTGGCTGCACCAGCTGGCGCTGCCGGTGATGCTGTCGGCGCTGGCGGCGCTGATGCGCGGCGTGGCGGCGGCCGCGCCGCTGGTGGGGCTGGGCTCGGCGGTGGTCGGGGTGGCGGTGCTGGCCTTTGCCGCCAACGTCTGGCGCGGCACCGGCGCCAAGCTCAAAGCTGCCTGAGCTCCAGCTCGCCGCAGACCTGAAGCTTCAGCCGCCCGCGCCCGCGCCCGCACTTGTGCTGAGCGGCGGCCCACCATGTTCCAGCACAGGCTGGGCACCGCCAGCGCGCTGCTGGAGGGCAGGACCCCGTCGCAACGCTCGTTGAGTGTGGCCAGGAGTGCCGCCGAGCGGCTTTCAGTGCGCGTGCGAAGCCGCGCCGGCGGGCACCTCGGCCCGGGCCTGGCAGTGCTTGTCCATCATGCCGCCAGGCGCGCTGGCGGCGCGGCCGGGTTCTGCGGCGTGGCGCTTGCACATCTCGTCCATCATGCCGCCGCCCTTGCCGCCACCCTTGCCGTCTTCTTTGCGTGCGCCGTCGGCCGCAGCGGTGTGGGCGCCATGGCCCGGCGGCACGGGAGCGGCGCAGCCCGCCAGGGCGAGCACCAGGGCGAGGGCGGGGGTGAATGGCTTCATGCGGCAACTCCAACGGGTTGGCGCCAGCTTGCGCCGCAGCGACCGCGCTGCGCTTGATGCCGGTCAAGCGCGGTCGTGCTTTTTTACATCCCCTCAAACCTTGGGTCGGAATCGTCACGCCACGCTGGCATGCTTGGCCCATCTCTCAGCCGTACGAGACGACCCCCATGTTGCACACCGCCCCCACCCCCGACCGCGACCAGACCCTCGGTGAAGAGATCGCCAACGCCATCAGCCACGGCCTGGGCGTGGTGCTGGCCATCGCGGCCCTGCCCATTCTGGTAATCCGCGCGATGAACCATGGCGGCACCGCCGACGTGGTGGCCGCGGCAATCTTCGCGGCCACGATGATCCTGCTGTACGGCATCTCGACGCTGTATCACGCACTGCCGAACAGCCTGTGGCAGGGCCGCGCCAAGGCGGTGCTGCTGCGGCTGGACCACGCGGCCATCTACGTCTTCATTGCCGGCAGCTACACGCCCTTCACGCTGGGCGTGCTGCACACCGGGCCGGGCGTGACGCTGCTGATCGCCGTCTGGGCGGCCGCCGCGTTCGGCGTGGCGATCAAGCTGCTGAACCGGCTCAAGCACCGCTTCGTGTCCACGGGCCTGTACCTGGCCATGGGCTGGGTGGTGGTGTTCGCGGCCGGGCCGCTGGTGAACAGCCTGCCGGCCGCAGGCCTCACGCTGCTGATCGCCGGCGGCCTGAGCTACACGCTGGGGGCGTTCGTCTTCCTGCTGGATAACCGGGTGCGCTACTCGCACTTCGTCTGGCACCTGTTCGTGCTGGGCGGCAGCGCCTGCCACTTCTTCGCGGCGCTCTGGTACGCCTACGGCTGACGGCCTCGCTGCCTAGCTGATGCGGGCGCTGATGTCCCTCAGCCGATCCGTCCACTTCTTCTGGAAGGCCCTCTCGCTGCTTGTCGATCTCGGCGACGTCGTCCAGCGCGCCAGTGACCGAGCCACGCTTGACCTCGCCCAATGCCGTCGCAGCCTCGCGGAACTGCCAAAGCCAGTTCTTGGAGTCTTTGCTTGGCGGACACGCGACCGCGTCGTCGATACGATGGCACCGGCTCGGGCAGGCCCTTTCCTAGGCGCGGCATTGCCGTAATACTCGCCTCAACCCGACCGGGGTCGATCCATGCCGAATGGCCGACTGCCAGCAATGGCGGGAGTGTGTGCCGCCAGCTCGGTGGCCAGGTGAATCAGCGGCGACGCCGCGAAAGGAATGCCATGCGCTTCTTGAGCCAACTCCGCATCGGGCCCCGCCTGGCAGTGGGCTTCGGCCTCTTGCTGGTTCTGCTGATCGCCATGGGCGGGTTGGCCGCCAAGCAGACGGGCGTCATCTACGACGCGCTGGACTACTACACCGTCAACACGACGCCATCGCTGGAGTCGGTACGGGTCTGGGAGTCGCGCAGCGACCGCATCCGCATGCTGCAGGCCCAGCACATCCTGACCAGCTCGGACAGCGAGATGGCCGCCCTGGAGGCCGCCATCCAGAAGGCCACCGAGGAACTGACCCGCGCGGTGGCCGGCTACGAGAAGCTGCTCTCCAACGACGAGGACAAGCGCCTCTGGCAGGACGTCATCGCGACGACGAACGCCTATGTCGTCGGCTGGGCCGATCTCAAGGCCATCTCGCGGCAGACGGCGGGCAATCCGGCCAAGACCGAGGAGGCCCGGCAGCTCTTCGTCGGCAAGGGCGAGGCCCTGCACAAGGCGGCGGCAGCGGCCATCGACAAGGAGTGGGAGTTCAACGTCAAACTGGCCAAGCAGCTGGCCGACGAGGGCGCGGTGACCTACCGCCACGCGCTGTTGGCGATCGCCATCGCGTGCAGCATCGCGGTGGCCATCGGCATCGGCGCGGCGCTGCTGATCGCCCGCTCCATCGCCAAGCCGGTGCAGGAAGCCGTGGTGGTGGCCAGGACGGTGGCCTCGGGCGATCTGACGTCCCGGGTCGACGCCCAGGGCCGTGACGAGACCGCGCAGCTGCTGCAGGCGCTGGGGCAGATGAACGACAGCCTGTCGACCATCGTCGGTGAGGTGCGCGAAAGCAGCGAGAGCATCGCCACCGGCTCGGGCCAGATCGCGAGCGGCAGCGCCGACCTGAGCCAGCGCACCGAAGAGCAGGCGGCCAGCCTGCAGCAGGCCGCGTCCTCGATGGAGCAGCTAAGCAGCACAGTGCAGCACAACGCGGAGTCTGCCCGCCAGGCCCATCAGCTGGCCCGCGAGGCCGCGGACTCGGCCGCTCGGGGCGGCGACGTCGTGGGCCATGTGGTTGCGACGATGCAGGGCATCGCTGAGTCCTCCAAGCGGATCACCGACATCATCGGCGTGATCGACGGCATCGCCTTCCAGACCAATATCCTGGCGCTGAATGCGGCGGTCGAGGCGGCCCGCGCTGGCGAGGGCGGGCGCGGCTTTGCGGTGGTAGCCGGCGAGGTGCGGCTGCTGGCCCAGCGTTCGGCCATCGCCGCCAAGGAGATCAAGACCCTGATCGGCGATAGCGCCGACAAGGTGGAGGCCGGCACCCGCCAGGTTGGCGCGGCGGGACAGTCCATGACCGAGATCGTGGCTCAGATTCAGCGCGTGGGTCTGCTCATCGGCGAGATCTCCAACGCCACTGCAGAGCAGTCCTCTGGCATCGCCCAGGTCGGCACTGCCGTGGGGCAGCTCGACCACGTGACGCAGCAGAACGCGGCCCTGGTCGAGGAGAGCGCGGCGGCCGCCGAAAGCCTGCGACTGCAGGCCGCGCGGCTGGCCGAACTGGTGCGCTCCTTCAAGCTCAACCCACAAGCGGCTTAAGGGCCCAGCCCGAACCCTAGCCGCAGCAGAGGCTGGCGCCGCCATTGGCGGTAGGTCTCGCGGGCCACGCGCTGCAGGGCTGCGGTGCGAGCGCCGAGCCGGCGGTGCAGCTCGGTCCAGCTCTGCACGGCGGGGTCGCGCAGGCTTTCGATTTCGGCACGTGCGGCGGGCACCAGCCGCGGCGCGGTGCGCACATTCAGGCGGCAACCGTGACCTAACGACGCCGCACGCAGGTTGCTGCGTCGGTGTGCTACAAGGGCTTTGGGGCGGCGTGGTACATTCGCCGCATAGATTCGCACAAGACCGTTTCCTCAAGGTCTTATCTGCAGCCCCGCTGGCCACCCCCTGGCCCTTCTTGCGAGCGGCTCGCTTCAGCAACTCCCCGGTGAGTGTTCTTGAGTGTTTCTGTCTCCGCACGGCATGACGCCGACGGAGTATTTTTTCCATCTATACATTCCAAAAAAGGAACACCATGACTACAGAAACCGGCACCGTGAAATGGTTCGACGACGGCAAGGGCTTCGGCTTCATCACGCCTGACAACGGCGGCAAGGACCTGTTCGCTCACCACAGCGAAATCAAGAACAGCGGCGGCTTCCGCTCGCTGGCCGAAGGTGCCAAGGTGTCGTTTGAATCGACCCAAGGTGCCAAGGGCCCGCAAGCCTCGAACATCCGCACGCTGTAATTTGTGCAAGGGCGCCTTGGGCGCCCAACCGCCGCCGGCAAAGACCGGCGCGGGAGCCCACAAAAAGAAGAACAATATGAACAATAACAATATCGAGGTGGGACGCTTTATGGTTTCACCCATGACCCAGGCCCGCGCGGGCGGCGGTTTCGACGCATTGGTGTCGATCCGCTCCGGTCGCGGCATGGCCAGCGTGGATCGTGTCATGCGTTTCACGCCGCAGTTCATCAGCCCACAGGCAGCATTGCGCTACGCCCGGGCCGAAGGCCTTGCCTGGGCGCGCTGCCACTGAGGAGCGCCCCGCGGTCACCGGCCGCATCAGACGCCGGCACGGCCACGTGCTCGGCCTCCCGTCTAACTTTCGCAACGGAGCCCCACACTTGGCCAAAGAAGAACTGATCGAAATGCAAGGCGTCGTGGATGAAATCCTGCCCGACTCGCGCTTCCGCGTGACGCTGTCGAATGGCCACAAGGTCATCGCCTACACGGGCGGCAAGATGCGCAAGCATCACATCCGCATCCTGGCCGGCGACAACGTGTCGCTGGAGATGTCGCCCTATGACCTGAGCAAGGGCCGCATCACCTTCCGCCACCTGGAACGTCGCGGCCCGCCGCCGTCCGGTGGTGGCAGCCAGCAGCGCCGTTGAGCCCTTGCGGCTCAAGCCCCGCTCAAACCCCGAATCGGCCGCCATGGCATGCCTGGCGGCCGTTTCCATTGGTGCGTCCATTGGTGCGCTTGCAACATCCAAGCTCGCGCCCACCGCGTAGGCTTGGCGTGCTCATGTTGAAAGCCACTCTCTTCCTCCTCGGCGCCCTGCTGCTGGCGGGCGTGCTCGTGGTCTACGCGCCGGTGAAGGCGCTGAACGTGCTCGCGCCCGTCCACACGCACACGCGCACAGTCGGCCTGGCCTACGGGCCGGGGCCGCGCCAGCAGCTGGACGTGTACCAGCCGGCCCGCGCGGCGCCGCGTGAGGGCTGGCCGGTGGTGGTGTTCTTCTACGGCGGCTCCTGGAACCGCGGCAAGCGCGGCGACTACGCCTTCGTCGGCGAGGCGCTGGCCTCGCGCGGCATCCTGACGCTGGTGGCCGACTACCGCCTCTACCCGGAGGTGCGCTACCCCGATTTCCTGCGTGACAGCGCTGCGGCGCTTGCATGGGGAATGGCCAATGCCGCCGGCCTGGGCGGCAACCCGCGGCGGGTCTTCGTCATGGGCCACAGCGCCGGCGCCTACAACGCCGCCATGCTGGCGCTGGACCCGCGCTGGTTGAAGCCCACCGGCCACACGCCGCGCGAGCTGGCCGGCTTCATCGGCCTGGCCGGGCCCTACGACTTCCTGCCCATCGAGAACCCCGACGCGAAGCCGGTGTTCTTCCACCCCGACTACCCGCCCGGCACCCAGCCGCTGGAACACGCCAGCAAGGCCGCGCCGCGCAGCTTCCTGGGCGCGGCAAAAGACGACTCACTGGTCAACCCGCAACGCAGCACTCAGGGCCTGGCGACGCGGCTGAAAACCTTCGGCGTGCCGGTGACGGTGAAGTTCTACGACCGCGTCGGCCACACGACGCTGATTGCCGCCTTCGGTGCGCCGCTGCGCTGGCTGGCACCGGTGCTGGAAGACGTGACGGCCTTCGTCAACGGCCCGCCTGAGCGCTGAGCACCGCTCGCCGCAGCGCGGCCAGGGCCTCATGGTCGGTCCAGCTGTCGGCGGCGTCGCCAATGACGACCTCCACCATCGCACCGCCCGCCAGCACATGCGAGGCCACCGTCCGTGCGCCCAGCCAGAAGCCGTCGCGCCGGGCCACCTCCAGCAGGCCTTCGCGCAACGCTTCGGGCTGCACCGGCAGATGCAGCTGGAAGGCATTGACCTGCGGCTTCTCGGGCGCCACGCGCCAGCCAGGTTCGGCCGCCAGCAAGGCGGCCAGCGCCTGCGCGCGCTCGCGGTAGGCGGGCATGCGCGGCAGCTGCGTGCGCAGGCCCTGCAGCGCGCTCAGCACGTACGGATGAACGGTGAACAGGTTGCCCGCCAGGCGGGTCTGCCAGGGTGCGATCTGGGCGATGAAATCCTCACTGCCGGCCAGCACGCAGCCGGCCAGGCCGCCCAGGCCTTTGTAGAAGGACTCGTAGACCGAATCCGCCAGCGCGGCGATCTCGGCCAGCGGCCGGCCGTAGTGGGCCGAAGCCTCCCAGAGCCGCGCGCCGTCGAAATGCAGCGGCACACCCGCCGCGCGGCACCAGGCGCTGATGGCCATGAGTTCGTCCCACTCGGGCAGGCGGTAGCCGGCCCGGCGCAGCGGCAGTTCGACCACAACGACCGCCGGCTGGCCGGGCAGCGAAGCCAGTTGCGCGGTGCCGAAGGGCTCGTCCGTCATGCCGATGCGCAGGCCGCGCAGCCCCATCAGCTTCTCGAAGGCTTCAGCCTCGTCGATGGCGATATGGCTTTGCGGGTGCAGGGCCACCGGGCCGTCGCCCTCGCCGCAATGCACGCGCAGCGCCGCAAGCTGGGCGGCCACGCCCTTGTGCATGAAGCGCGCCGCCGGCTTGCCGAGCAGCGCGGCCACCTCGGCCTCCAGCGACTGGATGGCCTGTCCCTGGCCGTAGACGTCCAGCGGTAACTCGGCTTCAGGCAGCTCGGCCAGCGCGAGCAGCGACTCGCGCATGGACAGCGGCGGGCGGTGGCCATTGAGCCAGCGGGTGCAGCGCTTGCGCAGTTCGGTGTCGGTGTTGAGGGTGGTGTTGGAGTAACTGGCGGCAGGCATGGCCGGGAGTGTCGCCGGGGCGCAAATGCCCTTTTGATCGGGGTTCACTAAACTCTCGCCCTTTTTCCTCGCGCGCCCATACAGGCGCGCCAGCCCCATGCAAGCCCTCCCACCGCAGCCCCTCGCACCCGAGCCCCTGGCCCGGCTGCTGCTGCAATGGGGCGTCGCACCGGTGGCTGCTGGGCCGGTGGCCGAGCGCCTGGGCGGCTGGCTGGGTTGGGCGGAGGCCATCGGCCTGTCCCAGTTGCTGGCCACGGCGCCTGCTGCCGGCGCCAACGCCGCCGCCCGCCGAGAGGCCATGGACTGGGCCGATGCCGCGCTGGCCCGACTGCAGGAAGAGCTGACCGCCGCCTTCGACGACGCCCTGCTCGCGCGCGAATCCGCCGAAGCCGCGCCAGACGGCGTGCCGCTGGCCGACCTGCTGGCGCCCTACCGCCTGCACCACGCCCAGCAGCAGCGCAACATGGCCGCGCGCGTGGCCACACTGCGCGAGCGCCTGCGCCCCCGGCTGGCCGAAGCCTCGGGTGCATTGGCCCGGCTGGCCCAGCTGGATGCGGTGTTCGAGCGTGCCATCGTCGTGCAGGAGCGCCCGCTGTTGGCCGGCCTGCCCGCGCTGCTGACGAAACGCGCGACAGATCATCACGCCGCCGACCCGCGCCGTTGGCGCACCCGCTTCTGGGCCGACCTGCAGCGCGCGCTGCGCGCCGAGCTGGACCTGAGATTGCAACCGGTGCAGGGGCTCATTGAAGCCCTGCATCAAGCTGAATCCTGATGAACCGCTTCCTGAACGTCCTCTATTCCCTCGCCCTGGCCGCCGGCCTCGCGGGCATTGCCGGCGCCGCGCTGGCCGCCGCCCGCCACCACCCGGTGGCGCTGGCAATGACGCTGCTGATCGCGGCCTTCTTTGCCATCGGCATCTGGGAGCTGACCGCCTTTCGCCGCAGCAGCCGCGAGCTGGATGCCGCGCTGGACGCCGAGCCGAAAGAGGGTTGGGTCGCGACATTGCCCGCCGCCCTGCGCGCCAGCGTGCAGCAGCGCCTGGAAGGCCTGCGCGTGGCCCTGCCCGGCCTGGCTCTCGCGCCGGCGCTGGCCGGCCTGCTGGTGCTGCTGGGCATGCTGGGCACCTTCATCGGCCTGGTCATCACATTGAGCAGCACGGCCAGTGCCCTGGGCCAGACGGCCGATCTCGCCGCACTGCGCACCGCACTGAGCGCGCCGGTGCAGGGCCTGGGCCTGGCCTTCAGCGCCAGCGTGGCCGGCGTGACGGGCTCGGCCATGCTGGGCCTGATGGTGGCGCTGGCACGGCGTGAACGCGCGGCCGTGTCGGGCCAGCTCGACACCGCCCTGCTCGGCAAGCTGCGCCCGCTGACCGCCGCGCACCGCCGCGCACTGGAGCAGCAGGCCACCGAAGCTGCCGCGGCTGAAGCGGCGCAGCAGCGCCAGCTTGAACTCGTCGCCCAATTGCAGCTGCATGCGAAACAGATGGCCGACCTGCTCGCCGCGCAGAACGACCGCTTCCACGGCGAGACCCACCAGGCCTATGCCGCGCTGGCCGCCAGCGTGGACACCACCTTGCGCAGCAGCCTGGCCGAGAGCGCCCGCCTGGCCGGTGCCGCCATCCAGCCCGCCGCCGAAGCCGCAATGGCCGGCATTGCCCGCGAGGCCGCCGCCCTGCATGAGCGCGTGGGCACGCAGGTGGCCGGCCAGCTCGGTGCGCTGAGCAGTCGCTTCGAAGCCGGCGTGGCGCAAATCGCCCAGCAGGGCGAGGCCGCTGCCGACGCACAAGCGGAGGGCCTGGCCCAGCAGCGCGAGGCCGCACTGAAACTGCTGGCCGACACGGGCGCCGCCACGCAGCAGGCGGTGGATCGCCTGGGTGAACGCTGGGCCGCGCAGGCGCAAGACCTGTTGGCCGCACAGGCGCAAGCCGACACTGCCCGCGCCGCCGCGCTGGGCCGCCAGATTGACGCGCTGGCCGAGCAACGTGCCGCCACCCAGCAAGCCATCGCCGACACCGCCGAGCGCTTTGCCGCACAGACGCAGACGCTGCTGGACCGCGTGGCCGAGGCGCAAGCCCGGCAGCAGGTCCTGCAAGCCGAGCTTGACACCCAGCGCCGCGCCGAGTCCCAGGCCGACGCCGAGGCGCTCGCACAGCAGCGCGCCGCCAACGAGCAGTTGCTGGCCGCCCAGCGCGAGGCCGCGCAACAGCTGCTGGCCGACAGCGGCGAGCGAGCCCAGAATGCGCTGACCGCGCTGACCACCGGCTTCTCCGCGCAGACCAGGGACCTGCTGGACCGCATCGCCGACACGCAGACCCGCCACGCGGCGCTGCAGGCCGAGCTGGACAGCCAACGCCGCGCCGAGGCCCGCGCCGACGCCGAGGCCCTGGCCCGGCAACGCACCGCCAACGAACAGCTGCTGATCGCCCAGCGCGAAGCCGCGCAGCAACTGCTGGCCGCCAGCGGCGAACGTGCCCAGAGCGCCTTGACCGAGCTGACCGCCGGCTTTGCTGCGCAGACACAGGCCGCTGTCACCACGCTGGCCGAGGCACACACGCAGCTGCAATCGGCCCATGCCGCGCACGATGCCGAGCGCCTGGCCGCATGGCGCACCGAACTGCAGTCGGCCGGCGCCACGCAGTTGGCCCAGCAGCAGCAACTGGCCGATGGCCTGCTGCGGCACACCCGCGAGCTGGTCGCGCAGACCGAGGCCCAGGCCAAGACCACGCTGAGCGAAGCCGGCGCGTTGCTGCAGGCCGCCGGCGAAGCCCCACGCGCAGCCGTCGAAGTGGTTGCCGCGTTGCGCGAGCAATTGGCACAGAGCCAGGCCCAGGACCGCGCGGCCCTGGCCGAGCGCGCCGAACTGATGCAGACGGTCTCGACGCTGCTGGCCTCGCTGCAGCAAGCCGCTGGTGAACAGCGCGCTGCCATCGATGCCTTGGTGGCCAGCTCCGCCACCCAGCTCGAAGCCCTGGGCCAGCACTTCACCGCGCAGGCCGACGCCACCGGCGAGAAGCTGGCCGAAGCCGCGACGACCCTGGCCGCCAGCGCCGCCGAGATGGGCAGCCTGGGCGAAGGCTTTGGTGCGGCGGTGGAGCAGTTCCAGGGCGCCAATGCCCAGTTGGTGCAGCACCTGGCCGCGCTGGAAGAGCGCCTGGCCGGCGCGATGACGCGCAGCGACGAACAGCTGAGCTATTACGTGGCCCAGGCGCGCGAGGTCATTGACCTGTGCCTCGGCTCGCAGAAGCAGGTGCTGGACGCGCTGCAGGGAGCTGCCGCGAATGGATGAGCCGCTGGAGATCGAGCAGGAAGGTGTCGGCACGCCCGCCTGGGCCGCGTTCGGCGACCTGATGGCCGGTGTGCTGGGCGCCTTCGTGCTGGTGCTGGCGGCGGCGCTGGTGGGCCAGCTGGATCTCGCCAACCAGCTCAAGGCCGAGGTGGAGCAGCGCCAGGCCGAGCAGGCGCGCCGCGAAGCACTCGAGCGCGCGCTGGCCGGCCCGCTGGCCGACGGCCGCATCACGCTGGTCGAAGGCCGCATCGGCATCAGCGGCGCGGTGCTGTTCGCCATCGGCTCCGACCAGCTGCACGCCGACGGCCGCGCGCTGATCAAGAGCCTGGCCGTGCCGCTGCGCACCTATCTTGCCCAGCGCGACGAGATCCTGATGGTCAGCGGCTTCACCGATGACCGCGGCATGCTGACCGGCAAGGGCGCGCCGAAGTTCAGCGACAACTGGGAGCTGTCGGCCCAGCGCGCATTGACGGTGACGCGCACGCTGATGGCCGAGGGGCTGCCGCCGGACGCGGTGTTTGCCGCCGCCTTCGGGCCGCAGCAGCCGGTGGCGTCCAACGACGACGCGTCGGGCCGCGCGCTGAACCGCCGCGTCGAGATCGCACCCACGCCGCGGCCCAGGCGGGCGGCGGCATCGGCCCCGTGATGGACGACCCCGTCGCCTGGGTGCAAGCCCGGGCCGAAGTCGATCCCGTGCGCCGGCGCGTGCTGGACGCGCTGGCGCGGCGGGCGTCTGCGCTGGCGCCGGGCGCGCTGCGCGAACGGCTGGTTGCGCGGCTGGTGCAGCGCGCCGAGGCTGAGCCGGTCGCGCTGCCGGTGCGTCGGACTGCAAACGCCACAAGCCCACTGACCGAACTTGTCGCCCAGTTGCAGGCCGGTCCCGAGCTACGCAATGTGCAGGCCCACCGCCGCACCTGGAGCGCGCTGCGCCTGACGCGCCGCATGGCCGAGGTCAGCGCACCGGTGCCCGAACACCTGGGGCCGCTGAACAGCCAGGTGCTGGTCTCCCGTGCGCTGCAGCAGTTGCAGGCCCTGTCGCCCGACTATCTGCAGCGCCTGCTGACCCAGATCGATGCACTGGCCGCACTGGCACCGCTGCAGGTTGCCGCCGAAAGCGATGCCAGGCCGGCCCGCAAGCCCGCCGCTCGGCGGCGTTGACGCGCACAGCAGCTCGCTGCTGACAGGATCTGACAGGGCTCGGGCGCGAAGATGACAACGCTGCCAACCCTCCAGCCTGCCGCATGACGCCCATCCTCTACTTCTCCCGCAACCCCAACCCACGCCTGGCCGTCGCGGCGGCGAAGTATTTGGCCGCGCCGGTCACCTACGAGTTCGCCGCGCCGTTGGCCCCCGGCCAGGCAGACAACTACCGCCATTTCAATCCCTCGCTGCGCCTGCCCATCCTTGTCGAGGCCGACGGCAGCTCACTGTTCGAGGCGGATGCCATCGCCTGCCGCCTGTCGCAGATGGTGGGCTCGGAGTTCTGGCGCACCGGCGCGGAGCTGCCGGACATGATCCGCTGGATCAGCTGGAGCCGCGACAACTTCATGCATGCCTGCGACATGGTGCACTTCGAGCGCGGCACCAAGCAGCGCTACAAGCTGGGCGCGCTGGACGAAGACCTGGTGGCGCGCGGCACCGAGCGCTTCCACGCGACCGCATCCATCCTCAACGCTCACCTGAGCAAGCAGGACTGGCTGCTGGCCAGTGGCCTGTCCTACGCCGACTTCCGCATGGGCGTCTTCCTGCCCTACAACGATGTGGCCCAACTCCCGCTGAGCGACTACCCGGCCGTGGCGGCATGGCATGCGCGGCTGATGACGCTGCCGGCCTGGGCCGATCCGTTTGAGGGGCTGAGCGCGCCGGAGTTGCCGCCTGTGGCTTAGGCTCGATGCGGTTCAGCCAGGTAGTTGTCGACCGTGAGCCGACATCAAGGAGCCTGTGTTGGACGCCCCGGAGAGTCGTCCGCATGCTTCTTGGTTGATCATCTGCGATTGGCTTGCCGTGGAATGTGGGCATAAGCCCCAACGTCCACCCAGAAGGCTAGCCTCCGGCGAACATCAGCCGGGCGAAGGGGTCACCGAAGTAGGCGTACGACTGTGCCGTTGGATCGTCGGGCCGCTCGGCGCGCAGTTCCTGCAACGCCTCTCCAATCGTGCAGCCCGTCAGTAGCCTGGCGTAGAAGGCGACGCTGAAGGCTGCTGCGTCGGCATCGAACACTGGCCAGTACGGCGCGATTACACCGCTCCAGCCAGCTTCGATGCAGTTACCCGCGAAGCCGCCCGCCCTCGCCAACACGCGACCGGCCCGGCCCACGCTGCAGGCGTTGAGGTACAGCACCGGCTGCGCGCGGTCGCCTAGCCCGGTGGCGGCGAAGGCCATCGCGGGAATCGACTCGCCTCCCTCGATCTGCAGCGAACTCAGGTCAGCATTGGGCCCCGTATCACCGTGGCCAGAGAAGTGCACCAGTTGCACGTCGTCCTGGCTCAGCAGGCGGTCGAGGTTGGCACGCGTGGCTGGCTGCCAGGACGCGGCCTGCGGCAGCAGCCCGCGCAGTTCCTCAAGTTCGGCCAGCGCCCAGGGCAGGCCGGCGGCTTGTGCATCGGGAATAACCAACGCCGCGTGCCGCACGAGCAGCGCCTGCGGCTGCGGCCGCGCGCCGATGCCAGGGCGCCAGCGGCCCATTACGTGGGCCGTGCCCAACGGCGGAAGCCGCGTCCACTGGCCGTCGACGCGGCCGCTGGGCCGCACGATCTCCCACGGGAAGGACAGCTCGTCGGAGAACACGAACAGCGAGCGCGGCGGTACCGGCAGCGCCGCCAGGCGCATGTACTCGGTGCGGAAGGCCTGAGGCAGATGCAGCCAGAGCTGGTCGCCGAGGTCGCCCAGCGTGGTTATGAAGCGCCGGTTCCACGCGGCCAGCTCGCGCTCGAAGGCGGCGTCGTCGAGCGCTTCGCCGGGGAAGTCCGCGAAGCGCCTGTCCACCGCATCCGACAGGTATTGCGACAGCTCGCGTCCGTCGAGGTCGAAGCTGCCAAAGGGGCGCGACTCGTACTCGTCGCCTTCCACCACGGAGCGCACTTCGAGATCGAAGCGGCTGCGGCCGGCCTCGGGCTGGCGCACGCACAGCACAAGGTCGGCCTGTTCGCGCCGACGCGACGCCAACAGCCGCAAGGGGTTGGAGCGCGTCGGCGGCGTGGCCCCGCCGCTCGCATGGCCGCGCGGCACCACCCGCGTGGACTGGCGCACGCCGCCGACGCACTCATTGCCGCGCCAGAACGACACGTCCACCTGGCGCTCTACCGGCGCGGCGCCGGCGTCCAGTGCCGTCAGGGCAAAGGTGGTGAACTCCGTATTCGGGTCCCGCTCGCGTTTGACGATCAGGCGACGGCAGCGCTCGCCGTCGATGCGAAATCCGGGTGCGCTCACTTCCGCCGTCAGCTCGACCTCGGCGCTGCCGGGCTCGAAGCTAAGGCTGAGGCGGCCGGAGGACGCCTGGCGGGCTGGCGGATTGAGTGCGACGTACAGAGCTACGGTCCTGCCAGCCTCGACGCTTTGCGGGAAGCTGATCTCGGGATCACGCTCCACGTGGTTGGAATCGGAGGACGGGGCAGAGGCTGGAGTCTCCAGCCTCTCCTGGCCGGGCGCGCGTGGCCCGCGCAGGCCGCCTCTGCGTGGCTGAACGGAATCTCCCATCGCGACCGGCGCGGATTGGCACGGGAGCAGCCGCAACCGGTCGAAGAAGTCGTCGATGTGGTCCAGCGTGCGCGGCTGGGAGAAGAAGGCCGTGTGCCACACGCCGTCAGCGGCGCCGTACACCAGGGGGTCGGGAATCGGAAACGAAGGGTGCCCGTTGGCGGCGAACACGCCCTGCTGGGGCACCACCAGGTCGTTGGCCACCGGCCGGCCGTTGCGTTCGAACACGCGGTCCATCACCCCGTTGCCCAACCGGTCGATCAACCAGCCGTTGTCGCGCCCAAGCTGGGGCTCGTAGTCAGCCGCGGCGGCGGCGTAGAACGCCGGGGCCTTGTCGGTGGCGCGGTTGAGTGTATCGACGATGTAGGACTGGCGCGTGCCCAGACTCGCGATGCCTGGGAGACCCTTGGCAGCCGAGTGCCCGGCCAGCGCCACCAGTCCCAGCAGCACCTCGATGGAGTACGCCACCGTGCCGTCGGGCAGGCTGGTCAGGCAGTTGGTGAACAGGTCCAGCATATCGATCATGTGATCGGCGTCGCCCAGCGGCGAGCCCGCGTTGGGTGTGCCGGCGAAGTACACGCCGCTGATGTGGCAGACGTCGTGGTCGATGAGAGCACCCGCGCGCTCGGTCAGCGAGCGCGCGACGATGCCGCCGCGGCTATGGCACACGATGTGGAGCTCCAACGGCGCAACCGGCTTGGCATCAAACAGCATGCGCAGGAAATGCGCGGCGTTGTCCTGCGGTGAGACGCTCACCGTCGGGTGGTCGTAGGCGATCACGCGACCCTGGTAGCGCTCGTGCCAGCGCTGCATCGCCTCGCGCGGCAGGCCGTTGAGCATGCCCGAGACGGAGCTGAAGATGCCGTGGATCAGCAGCAGCACCGGTCCGCCGCGCAATGCGTCCCAGTCGGCGAACGGCTCGGCAGACGAGTTGCGGTAGTTGTCGGGCGTCACGCGCCACACGCGTGCAGGCCGGGCGCGGTTCTCGATGTTTTCGGCCAACCAGCGCACGGGGTCCTGCAGCAGAGCCGAGGCGACCGGCAGCACCAGCACTTTGAACAGCTTGCGGCCCAGCTTGGTGATGGGACCGCGCAGGTTGCGCCGGGGCATGCCGGCGCCGAGGGCCTGGCGTGCCGCTGCGGTGCGCAGCGGCACGCGGATGCCGGGGGCCGCGGCGGCCCGTAGGCCGGGGCGTGGCGCCGTGGCGAAGTGCCAGCTCAGGCCGCCCGACTCGTCCTGATAGAGCACGACGCGAGGGGCGAGGTCGCCCGGTGCTCTCGCGGGCGCGATCTCGATCTCGTCGGCGGCGCCGGCCTGCAGGCGCGTCGCCTGCAATTGCAGCGTCTCCTGCACGGCGATGCCGGCCAGACGCAGCGCGCGGTCGAACTCCGGGCTGGTGTCGATATCCGCCGGCAGGCTGCGCAGCCCCGGCGTGCTGCGTTGCTGGCGCAACTCACCGTGGCCGGCCAGCCCATGCACCGTGGTGCCGTTGGCGAAGTGCAGCGCCTGCGGCTGCGCCGGCAGGGCGATGGCTTCCTGCGCCACTTCAGTCCTGCCCCTCGATGCCGAGCACTTCCCGGGCCATCTTCTTGGCCTGGGCAATGCCCTCAGGCGTGACCAACGATGTGCTGCGGATGCCGTGCACGCGGCCCAGCGTGTACTGCGCCATCAGGCAGGCGAGCGCCGTGTCGTTGTCCGGGAACTCGGCGATGGCCATGCCGTCGTAGTCTCCCAGGCAGAAAAAGAAGTGGTGCAGCGTGCCCCCGAAGGCTTCGGTGGCATTGCGGACGTCGTCGGCGCGCTCGGTCTCTTCGGCCAGCATCCGCTTGACCTGATCGTCCTTGTAACGCCATTGGTGCAGGTACATCGGCATGGCCAGCTCTCTGGTGGGGTGTTCGGTTCAGCCCTGCAGGACAGGGCGCAGGCGCGCCGATGTGGGCGCGGCCATCGTTTCGGGTGGGACCACGGGCTGCTCACCGCGAGCCAAGTGGGGCACGACCGCGCCAATGATGGCGCCGAAGCCAAGCGAGAACAGCACGTTGAAGAGCACGTCGATCAGGTCGGGAGTGCCCCGCTGGATGACGCCAGTGAAGATCAGCGCCTGCAGCAGGGCCGAGACGGCCATCCATGCGCAGCCCATGGCCAGTGCGTCGCACAGCCTGCGCCGCAGGGGCGAGAGGCGCCGCCAGCGGTGGTCCTGGATGAGCCAGGCCAGCATGGCCGCCGTCGTGAATGGGGACAGCGTGAAGAAGCGGGCTTCCTTCAGGCGCGCGACAACACCTTCCCAACCATTGGTCAGCGAGCCGGCGACAAGGTTGATCAGCAGCATCGCGACAACGGAGGCCAGCCCCGCCGCAACGACGAATGTCACCGGGGTGCGCCGCGTGAGGCCGGCATTGGCGAATCCGAAGTGCAGCTTGGGCATGATGGCGCTGGCCAGCGCGCCGACCTGGGTGGTCAAGATGACGATGAACAGTTGGGGTTGGCTCAGCACGTTGCTGGGCAGGCGCGGCGCCAGCCAGAAGTACACCCCCAGCCCGAAGAACAGCACAAGGACGCCTTGCAGCAGCCCGCCGTAGACCCGGGGCGTGGGCTCAGGTGTCAACTCGAATCCCATGCACTGCAAGGCCTCGTCGCGTCGGCCCGCGCTGCGGTGGACGGTGAAGGCCGCGCGCGCGCACAGCAGGCTGGCATCGAGCAGGAAGGCGTTGGCGTCTTCGCAGAGGCCGGCCAGCGAGTCGTGCACCATCGCGCGCAGCAGTTTGTCGGTTTCCTCGTCCTGGGCCGCGCTGGGCGACGCCTCGCTGAACTGCAACCGCAGTTCGCCCACCCGCTCGATGGACTTCAGCGCCCGCGCCGAACGCAATGTCAGGCGGTGGAAGCACTGGCGCAGCTCGTCGAACTCGTTGCGGGCCTCCAGCAGGAAGGCGCCGTACCGGCTGTTCTCCTCCCATTCGCGGATCTGCAGGAACAGCTCCGTGGCGCGCATCAGCAGTCGGTATGCCGGCTGAGTGATGGGCAGCGGGTCAGACTGCGGATCAATGCCGCTGCGCAGCAGCATGACCAGCGCCCGCTCCGCCCGCTCGGGTGGACTGCGGAAGTTGGCATCCACCAGCCTCTGCGCTTGGCGGTGCGCCTCGGCGGGCACATTGGCGATGCGCAGCAGCAACAGGTTGCGTATCGGCCGCGACAGCTGCGGGGCGAGGATGGTACAGACGGTCAGGCCCATGGCGCACCAGGTCGATGTGCCCCCGGGCGGTGCGGGCTTGAAAGCACTGAACAGGCGGTGCAGCACGGCGGCAAGCAGCAGGAACAAGAACAGGAAGCCCAGCACGTTCAGCGCCGCGGCCGAATCGCTGCGCCAGCGCGTGGTGTAGCTGCTCACCCAACTCGGCCGGTACCAGGCCGTCAACGCGATCACGACGACGAGCAGGGAACCCCCGATCGCCCGCCTCCATATGTAGAACTCTTCCATGGCGTCCCACCTCTCAGGCGTTCGGAAGCAGCCGCCGCAACGCGGCCTGCGCGTTGCGGCGGCGCGCGTCGTGGTCTTCCTTGGGGGGAGCCGGCTGGGGCGTCACCGCCAGCAGCGGGACGGGCCGCGAAGGCGTGGGCTCCACCGGCACCGGGTGCGGCGGGCGCTTGACGTCGAAGAACAGATCGGCGCCCATGCGCGTGAACAGCACGGGAATGCCCCATTCGACAGGGTTCTCCACCTGCATCGCGACGCGGCCGATGGTGAGCGCCTTCTCCACCGTCTGGCCGGTCACCAGCGCGTTGTAGAAGCGACTGGCGAAAGACACGGCCGCTTCGTTGGACACCGGGAACTGCATCGCCACCGAGGCGGCGATGCCCGAGCGCACCAGGGCTTCGCCGGGGCTTGCGCCACAGCCGCTGTCGCAGCAGTTGAGCACCGCCAGGCGCAGATGACCCGCAGTTCGCAGAATCCTCGCCAGTTGCGTGGGCGTGATCTTCTTCGCGCCGCCCTTGCCGTCGCCGAACACCAAATAGCCCTCGGTGTGACGCGTGCCATCGTCGTCAATGACCGGATCCGTGCCGCCGTGCCCGATAAAGTGGAACACATGCCAGTCGCCTTGCGTCAGCATGTCGAGCAGGTCGTCAACCGTGTGGCCGTTGACCCAACGCAGGTTCACCATTTGTTTGCTGTTCTCGATCTTGTCGATGGCGGTCTCGATGCCGTGCTTCTCCTTGTCGAAGTCCAGCTTTTCCCACTCACCACCAGGGTCGGCGATCATGCCCAGCACGTTCAGCGGCGCCGTGATTGCCTGGAAAGCGCGCGCCGTCGCTTCATGGAAGCGCACCAGCGGCGAACGGCTGGACAGCGAGATATAAGTGCGGGCCGGGTCGCGGGAGGTCTCGTCAAAGACGTATTCCCACGGCAGTACCGCAAGTTCCGGAGGCTCCACCATCAGCTTCACCCGAAGGCCTTCGAACTGCCCCGGCTGGTTGTCGACGAACTCCAGGCTACCGTTGAAGCGGCGCGCTATGGGCTCGGCGTCCGTGAACACCGACTTGAACATGTCACCGCCGAAGTCGCGTAGCTTTTTCTCGTGCGGCGAGACTGCACCGCGTGAATTGCGCAGACGGCCCCGCAGGATCGCGTTCTCAAGCTCCAGTCGCAGCTCGCGATGGCTTTGTTCGAACGGCCACTTCCACACGGCAGGATCCGACGCGCCGATCGGTGAGCGCATCACCTGCGCCATGTACTGGTCGCCTTCGGCCCAGATGCGCAGGTCGAAGTCTTCAAATGAGGCCATGTCGTCCCCCTGCGCGGCTCGAAGGCCACGTTTCGTCGTGTTACAGATGCATCACTCTGAGCGCATTGGCGACGGTGCGCATCCGCCTTTTTGGGGATGTCTCCATATAGAAAGTCCCAACGCTCGCTGCAGTGAACAAATGAACCTGAAGCAGCTGGTGGCAACTGACCGCTCCTGGCCGACAGCTGCTCTGACTGAACCAAAGTAAGCTAAGCCCAAGGGCCGTTGATCAGCGCTCGCGTCTCCTCGACAGCGATGCGCCACATCTGCAGCACCTCGGCGTCAGGTCGCTCATAGGCGCCGCCGAAGTTGCCATCGCCCGCCAGCTCGCGCGCCGCATCGGGCGGTAGCACGGCGTAGCGCTGGTAGTCCACCGGCGGCTTGCGTCCCTCGGGCTGAGTGACACCGGCCAAGCGCGTCCACGGCAGGTTCTCCATCCACGACGCGTGGGCGGACTGCGGGTCGATGCCTTTCACATAGGCCAGCGTCTCCGGTGAATTCCACCAGTTGTGGAAGCGCACCCGCGTGCGCGGGTGTGCGGCCATCCACTCAGCCACCGCGGCTGCCACGGGCTGGTTGCCCCCGTGGCCGTTGACGATGAGGATGCGCCGAAAGCCTTGGTGGTCGAGGCTGTCGAGCAGGTCGTGGACGACGCGCACCATCGTCTCGACCTTCAACGTGACGGTGCCGGGATAGCTCATGAAGCTCGGCGTGATGCCGAAGGGCAGCACCGGGAATACCGGCACGCCCAGCGGCTCGGCCGCTTCCACGGCGACACGCTCGGCCAGGATGGCGTCGACCGCGAGGCTGAGATAGGCATGCTGCTCGGTGCAGCC
Source organism: Pelomonas sp. Root1217 (assembly GCF_001425705.1). Taxonomy (GTDB): domain Bacteria; phylum Pseudomonadota; class Gammaproteobacteria; order Burkholderiales; family Burkholderiaceae_C; genus Pelomonas. The sequence goes on from NZ_LMDC01000023.1 coordinate 426,425, forward strand.
GATGGGCAGCAGGCACCGGTCGTCGGCCTTGAGGTAGGCCTCGAGCTGCATCCAGTTCATGTCCGAAATTTTCATTTCACGTCCACAGCCGAATAATTGTTGAGGCCGAAGGGGCTGACCTTCATGCCGGTGACGCGCTGGCTCGTCGCAATGGCTGTCGTCGGGTAGGTCAGCGGCACCCAGGGCGCGTCATCGCGGTAGAGGGCTTGCGCGCGCCGGTAGAGCGCGTCGCGTTTGCCCTGATCGGCCGTCTCGCGCGCTTCGGCCAGCAGCGCGTCGAAGTCCTTGCGGCACCAGCGAGCGACATTGCTGCCGCCAGCCACGGCCGCGCAGGCGAAGTTGGGGGTCAGGAAGTTGTCGGGGTCGCCGTTGTCCGAGGCCCAGGCCAGCAGCGTCGCGTCATGTTCGCCAGCGCGGGTGCGTTTGAGCAGTTCGCCGAACTCCAGCGTGACGATCTCCACCTTGACACCGATGCGCGCCCAGTCGGCCTGCAGCAGCTCGGCGGTCGCCTTGGGGTTGGGGTTGGTGGCCCCGGCGCCAGCGCGTATCCACAGTTTCAGCGCAAAGCCGTTGGCCAGGCCGGCGCGTTGAAGCAGTTCGCGGGCCTTGGCGAGGTCCTGGGGCGCCGGCCCGGCCTTGTCGTCATAGCTCCACTGCGAGGGCGGATAGGGATTGCCGGCCGGGCTGGCCGCACCGCCATAGACGGCGCGGGCGATCGATGCGCGGTCGGTCGCCAGCCCCAGGGCCTGGCGCGCGCGGCGGTCGTCCAGTGGCTTGTGCTCCACATTCAGCCCGACAAAGGTCGTGACGAGGCCGGGGCCGGTCAGCAGCTGGAGCTTGCCGTCACTGCGGATCTCGTCCCAGGTCTGCGGCATGGGGTAGAGGCCGATGTCGCATTCGCCGGCCTTCAGGCGCTGCAGCCGCGTCGCGGCGTCGGGCGAGATGGAGAAGATCAGCTTGTCCAACGCCACCTTGCCGCGGAAATAACCAGGGTGGGCGTCGTAGCGCACCACGGCGTCCTTCACATAGCTGCGAAAGACAAAGGGGCCGGTGCCGACCGGCCGCAAGTTCATATCTTCCATGCGGCCGGCGGCCTGCAGCGCTTGCGCGTACTCCGCTGACAGCACGCTGAGGAAGCCCATGGCCAGGTCGGCCAGGAAAGGCGCTTCGGGCCGCGCCAGCTCGATGCGCACGGTGCGTGCGTCCACCGCCGTGACGCTCTTGACCAACTGGCCGAATTGCATCGCCGCCGCGTAGTACCAGCCCTGGCGCGGCTGGCCATGCCAGCGGTGTTTGGGGTCGATCTGGCGCATGAAGCTGTAGACCACATCGTCGGCCGTCAGCGGCCGCGTCGGCCTGAACCAGGGCGTGGTGTGGAAGGCCACGCCGGCGCGCAGATGGAAGGTATAGGTCCGGCCGTCGGCACTGACATCCCAACGCTCGGCCAGGGCCGGCATCAGTTTCGTCGTGCCGGGCTCGAACTCGACGAGGCGGTTGTAGAGGGCCTCGGACGACGCATCGGCCGTGGAGTTGGCGTGGAAAAGCGAGTAGTCGAAGCCATCGGGGCTGGCTTCGGTGCAGACGGTGAGGGTCTTGGCAGAGGCCGCGACCGAGGCGGCCGTCAGCGCGAGCACGATCAGGCGTTTCATGTCAGTCATCCATTCACGAGCGAAGCGGAGTATTGCGGGCCGAGCGCTGGGCCTGCCATGGGCCAGAGGCCCATGGCGTTCCGTAGGCACAAGCAGTCCGCAGGGACTGCTTGTGTCCGACTCCACCTCGCCGAGCCGGCCCGCTTGGGCGATGTGCTTGAGGCTCGATGCCGCAAGCATCGCCGTCCCCGAGGGGGACTGACCAGGCTCGCCCGCGTTCAGCGGGGCGAGATTGGGCGAGGGGCGTCACGCTTCCAGGCCATGCCCAGCGTGCGCGGCGCCGTGTGCACAAAGCCGAACTGGGCATAAAGGGCGTCGGCCGGCACGTCGGCCAAGAGGCTGACATAGCCTGTCTCGGGCACGTGCTCGCGCAGCCAGGCGGCGATCTCGCCCATGATGCGCTTGCCCAGGCCCCGGCCCTGGTGCTCGGGCAGCACGGCAATGTCGACGACCTGGAAGGCCGTGCCGCCGTCGCCGATGACACGGCCCATGCCGACGGGCTCGCCCTCATGCAGGATCTGCACCGCGAACAGCGTACCGGGCAGGCCACGTGCGGCCGCCTCGGCCGACTTGGGGCTGAGGCCGCAGGCGACGCGCAGGTGGCGGTAGGTGTCGGCCGAGGGCGTGGCATGCAGCGTCGTGTAGCTCATGGCAAGCATTCAACCATCACCTGCACTCATACCTGCAGCGCCCTCCGACATGGCCCCTGCGGGCTGGCCCCGGGGCCACCGGGTCGGGTGCGCTGCAACAATCCGGGTCTGGCCACGCCTTCCCTCGCATGAAGTCCACCTCCCTCGTTGCCGCCACCCTGGCCCTGCTGCTCAGCGCCTGCGCCGGCGTGCCGACGCCCCCCGCTACGCCTGCCACGCCCTCGGCGCCTGCTGCACCCTCCATGGCCGCGGGCCCTGCCGCCACCGTGCGTGCACCCAACATTGACCGCAGCTACACCTCGCAGAACCAGGACAGTCGCGCCCTCTACATCGTGCTGCACTACACCGTGCTGGACTGGGAGAAGTCGCTGAAGGTGCTGACGACCGGCGGCCAGGTGTCGGCCCACTATCTGGTGCGCGACAACCCGGTGGCCAGCTATGCGCTGGTGGACGAGAACCGCCGTTCCTGGCATGCGGGCGCGAGCTTCTGGGCCGGCAACACCAACCTGAACTCGGCCTCCATCGGCATCGAGATCGTCAACGCCGGCCATGTGGACGGCCCCGGTGGCCGCATCTACGCGCCCTTCCCGCAGGCCCAGGTGGACGAGGTCATCGCCCTGGTCCGCGACATCCAGAAGCGCCATAACGTCAAGCCCGAGCGCATCATCGGCCACGCCGACATCGCTCCGGGCCGCAAGCAGGACCCGGGCCCGCAGTTTCCCTGGAAGCAGTTGGCGGACGCGGGGCTGATCCCCTGGCCGGACGGGCCGCTGGTGACGGTGAAGATGCTGGAACACGAGGTGGCGCCGCGCGAGGTGGCCTGGCTGCAGGAGCGGCTGGCTCGCATCGGCTACAACGTGTCGCGTTCCGGCCAGATGGACGTGCTGACCCGCGAGGTCATCGCCACCTTCCAGATGAAGTACCGTCCACGCGACATCTCGGGCACGCTGGATGCCGAGACGGCCGCGCTGATCGAAGTGGCATCCACGCCCACCGCGATGCGCGTGGCCGGCGCGGCGGACACGGAGACGCGGCCCTACACGTCGCGCTGGTGATGCTCGCCTTCCTGCTCAAACGACTGGCCACGCTGGTGCCGACGCTGATCGGCATCACGATCGTCGCCTTCGGCCTGATCCGCCTGGTGCCCGGCGATCCCATCGAGGTCATGATGGGCGAGCGCCGCCTGGACCCCGAGACGCATGCAGCCCTGGTCAAGCGCATGGGGCTGGACCAGCCGCTGCCGGTGCAGTATCTGGACTACGTGGGCAAGCTCATGAGAGGCGACCTGGGCCAGAGCCTGGTCAGCCGCGAACCGGTCAGCAAGGAGTTCGCGGCGCTGTTCCCGGCCACCGTCGAGCTGGCCACGGCCGCCTTGATCTTTGCCGTCGGCTTCGGCCTGCTGCTGGGCGTCAGCGCCGGGCTCAAGCGGGGCTCGCTGCTGGACCAGGGCGTGATGGGCACCGCCACCGTCGGCTATTCGATGCCGGTGTTCTGGTGGGGGCTGATCCTCATCATGTTCTTCTCGGTCAACCTCGGCTGGACGCCGGTGTCGGGCCGTATCGGCATCGAGTTCGACCCGGAGCGTGTGACCGGCTTCATGCTGATCGACTCGTGGCTGAGCAGCGAGGAAGGCGCCTTCAAATCCGCGCTGATGCACCTCATCCTGCCGGCCCTGGTGCTGGGCACCAGCACGCTGGCGGTGGTGGCGCGCATGACGCGCTCCAGCATGCTTGAGGTGCTGCGCGAGGACTATGTGCGCACGGCGCGCGCCAAAGGCCTGTCACCGACTCGCGTGGTGGTGGTGCATGCCCTGCGCAATGCGTTGATCCCGGTGCTGACGGTCGTCGGCCTGCAGACCGGTAGCCTGCTCGCCGGCGCGGTGCTGACGGAGACCATCTTCTCCTGGCCGGGCATCGGCAAATGGCTGATCGACTCCATCGGGCGGCGCGACTATCCGGTCGTGCAGGCTGGCATCCTGATCTCGGCGCTGACCTTCATCGGTGTGAACCTGATCGTGGATGTGCTGTATGGCGTGGTGAATCCGCGGATTCGGGGCGGGGGGCATTGAGGCAATCATGACTAGGGCGCTGCGTTCCGTGTCTGAGGTATGGGCCACTCTTGGCTTTGGCTGTTTGCTCGCCGCCGCCATGGGAGGCGGGCTGCTGGCATGGCAGCTGGCGGCCTTGGATGGGCAACCTATCGAGCGCTCGAGTGGATTCGTTGCTGTCATGCAGCCTGAAAACAAGGGCTACGTTCTTCAAACCGCGGGCCGTAGTCGAATCAGCTGCACACGCGATTTCTGCGGATATCCCAGCTCAGCTCTCGACCTGGGTATCACTCGCACCTACTACATGGTCGGGGGCCGTCTGATTGGCGTGGAGCGGGACGGAGAACTCATTGATCTGCGCGACGAACTGCGCGCGAAGTGGCGCGCCAGCTTGTGGATACCAGGGGTTGCGGCAGCGTTGGCGATTCCGTGTTTCTGGGCAGCAATCAGATCGCGAAAAGCCAAGCCGCCTGAATCGTCAAGGACTCCCGCTTGAATTCGACATCCGTCATTGCCATCGAGCCGCCCGGCCCCCTGCGCGAGTTCTGGCTGGGCTTTGCCTCCAATCGCGGCGCCCTGGTCGCGCTGATCGTCTTCGCACTGATCGCCATTGCCTCCCTGTTCGCACCACTGATCGCCCCGCACGACCCCATCGAGCAATACCGCGATTTCATGTTGACGCCGCCCATCTGGGCCGAAGGCGGCAACACGCGCTTCCTGCTGGGCACGGACGAACTGGGCCGCGACATGCTGAGCCGGCTGCTGCATGGCGGCCGCGTGTCGCTGGGCATTGGCCTCGCCGCGGTCCTGATGTCGCTGCTGCCCGGCGTGCTGCTGGGCCTGCTGGCGGCCTTCTTCCAGCGCTGGCTGTCGCCCGCCATCATGCGCGTGATGGACATCGTGCTGGCCCTGCCGGCCCTGCTGCTGGCCATCTGCGTCATCACCATCCTCGGCCCGGGCCTGGTCAACACCGTCATCGCCATTGCCATCGGCGCATTGCCCGGCTATGTGCGGCTGACGCGCGCCGCGGCCCTGGGCGAGATCGGGCGCGACTATGTGACGGCCAGCCGCGTCGCTGGCGCCCATGTGTGGCGGCTGATGTTCATCACCGTGCTGCCCAATTGCATGGCGCCGCTGATCGTCAATGCGACGCTGTCGTTTTCCTCTGCAATTCTGGAGACGGCAGGTCTGGGTTTTCTCGGCCTGGGCGTGCAGGCGCCCACGCCCGAGTGGGGCACCATGCTGTCGTCAGCACGGGACTACATCACGCGGGCACCGTGGGTTGTGACGCTGCCGGGCCTGACCATCCTGGTGACGGTGCTGGCCATCAACCTGATGGGCGACGGGCTGCGGGATGCGCTGGACCCGAAGTTGAAGAAAGTGGCTTGATGGCGCTCAGGCAAAAACCAATGCGCCACAGAGACACAGAGGCACAGAGAAAACTCATGGAACTTCACTGGCTGTTCCTCTGTGTCTCTGTGCCTCTGTGGCTGTGTTCCTTGGGGGCAGCGCGATGAGTTTGCTGCAGATCCGCAATCTGCGCGTCCAGTTCGGCAATTTCCCCGCCGTCGATGGCGTGGACCTGACGCTGGACGCGGGCGAACTGCTGGGCATCGTCGGCGAATCCGGCTCGGGCAAGTCGGTCACCATGCTGGCGCTGATGGGCCTCATCGATGCGCCGGGCAAGGTCACCGCCGACGCGCTGGAGTTCCAGGGCCGCGACCTGCTGAAGTTGAACGCCACCGAGCGCCGCGCGCTGATCGGCCGCGACGTGGCCATGGTGTTCCAGGACGCGCTGAGCAGCCTGAATCCCAGCTACACCGTCGGCGCGCAGATCGCCGAGGTGCTGAAGGCGCATCTCGGCCTGCGCGGCGCAGCGGCAAAGAAACGCGTCGTCGAGTTGCTGGAGCAGGTCGAGATCCCCGACGCCGCCAGCCGCGCCAATGCCTACCCGCACCAGCTGTCGGGCGGCATGAACCAGCGCGTGATGATCGCGATGGCGATTGCCTGCGGACCCAAGCTGTTAATTGCCGACGAGCCGACCACCGCGCTGGACGTAACAATCCAGGCCCAGATCATGGCCCTGCTGCTGAAGCTGCAGAAGGAACAAGGCATGGGCCTGATCATGATCACGCACGACTTGGCCATCGTGGCCGAAATGGCGCAGCGAATTGCCGTGATGTACGCCGGCCAAATCGTCGAGACCGGCCCCGTGCCCGCGCTATTCGACGCGCCGCGCCACCCGTACACGAACGCCCTGCTCGCCGCCATTCCCGAGCACAACAAGGGCGCGACCCGCCTGTCCGCCCTGCCCGGCATCGTGCCCGGTGCGCTGGACCGGCCGACGGGCTGCCTGCTGTCGCCGCGCTGCCCGCGCGTGCATGCCAGCTGCGTGGATACCCGGCCTGCGCTGGAGCACGGCGTGCGCTGCTTCTTCCCTGTGGAGAAGGCGGCCCATGTCTGAGCTCCTTCTCGAAGCCAACGACCTGGCCAAGCACTACACGGTCAGCCGCGGCCTCTTCAAGCCCAAGGCGACGGTGAAGGCGCTGAACGGCGTCAGCTTTACGCTGGCACCGAGGAAGACGCTGGCCGTCGTCGGCGAGTCGGGCTGCGGCAAGAGCACGCTGGCGCGTCAGCTCACGCTGATTGAGCCGCCGACGCGCGGCTCGCTGAAGATCCGCGGCGCGGATGCGGCTCACGCCGATGCGGTCACGCTCAAGGTCCTGCGCCGCGACGTGCAGATGGTGTTCCAGAACCCCTTCGCGTCGCTGAACCCGCGCAAGACCGTTGAGACCACGCTGGCCGAGCCGCTGCTGATCAACACGCCGATGACGGCACTGGAGCGGCGCGAACGCGTGGCGGCGCTGGCAGCCAAGGTGGGCCTGCGGCCCGAGCACCTGCGTCGCTACCCGCACATGTTCTCGGGCGGCCAGCGCCAGCGCATCGCCATTGCGCGGGCCATGATCCTCAACCCGGGCATCGTCGTCGCCGACGAGCCGGTGAGCGCGCTGGACGTGTCCATCCAGGCGCAGATCCTGAACCTGTTCATGGACCTGCAGGACGAATTCGGCACGGGCTATGTCTTCATCTCGCACAACCTGTCGGTCGTCGAGCATGTGGCCGACGAGGTCCTGGTGATGTACCTTGGCACGGCGGTGGAAATCGGCGAGAAGAAGCGCCTGTTTGCGTCGCCGCTGCATCCCTACACGCGGGCGCTGATGAGCGCAACGCCGGCGCTGCGCAAGGCTGACCGGCGCGAGCGCATCGTCATCCACGGCGAGCTGCCCAGCCCGCTGAACCCGCCCAGCGGCTGCGCCTTCCACAAGCGTTGCCCGCTGGCCGTGCCCCGCTGCAGCGAAGAGGTACCGCTGCTGCGCGAGGTGGACGGCCGGCGCGTGGCCTGCCACGTCGTTTGAGATGACTCGGCAGGCATAACCGCCGCACATGCCCGGCGCTCATTCCGTGATGCGCGGAGTGTTGCTGCGGTGCCGATTTCGCGGGCTTGGCCCCTCATGTGGCGTGACCTGGGCGCCAAGAATCTTTGCGTTGAGCAACGCAAGGAAAAACACCATGAGATTCCAGCCCACTCCCATCGCCTGCGGCCTGGCCGGCCTGCTGATGAGCCTGCACGGCGCCGCGCTGGCCCAGCAGGCCCCAGCCCAGGACACCAAGGCCAAGGCCGACGCCCAGGCGCTGGAGAAGGTCGTCATCACCGGCATCCGCGCCTCGCTGGAAAGCTCGCTGGACGCCAAACGCAACGCTTCGGCCAACGTGGACGTCATTACGGCCGTCGACGTGGGCAAGATGCCCGATAAGAACCTGGCCGACTCGCTGCAGCGTGTCGTTGGCGTGGCCGTGCGCACGGACTATGACGAGGCCGAGAAGGTGGCCATGCGCGGCACCAACCCCGACATGTCGCTGATCCTGTTCAACGGCCACACCGTCTCCGGCGGCGACTGGTACTTGGCCGACCAAGCCTCCAGCAGCCGCTCCACCAGCCTGTCGCTGATGCCCTCCTCGGTGCTGAACTCGGCCACCGTCTACAAGACCTCGCAGGCCAACATCCTGGACGGCGGCCTGGCCGGCACGATCAATGTGACGACCCGCAAGCCGCTGGATTCTCCGAAGGGCTTCAGCGGCGTGGTCAGCGTCGGCGGCGTGTACGCCGACCTGCCGGGCAAGACCAGCCCGCAGCTCAATGCCAACCTGAACTGGAAGAACGAAGACAGCACGCTGGGGTTCATCGGCCAGGTTTTCGCCGAGAAGCGCTACATCCGCCGGGACAGCGCCTCTCGCCTAGCCTATGGCGCCAACTCCGGCTGGGACCAGATCAACACCGCCACCATGCTGGGCATCACCGATGCCTCGCTGGCCGGTACGCCCTACAAGGCCGCCGACCTGAACGGCGTGCGCCTTCCGGGTTCCATGGCCACCGAATTCGTGGAGGGCGTGCGTGACCGCAAGGGCGGGATGCTCTCCGGCCAGTTCAAGCCCACCAGCAACACCGAGGTCGGGCTGACCGGCTTCTATTCCAAGATGAACGCGGCCAACTTCGGCCGCGCGACCATGGGTGCCATCTACCAGATGCTGGCCGGCCAGTCAGGCCCGCTGGGCGGCACCACGCCCACCAACGTCAACGGCCAGCGCGTCTACGCCTCCATCAAGAACCCGGTGATTGCCGAGGAAACGACCATCTACGGCCACAAGCTGCGCGTGCTGAAGTCCGCGGAGATCTCCTACGCCAACGGCCTGCCGGCCCAGTACGTCGGTGACTCGGAGGGCTACTTCCGAAGCGGCGCCTATGCCAGCTCCGGTTTCCTGGACCTGGACGGCAAGTGGGTCGTCAGCGACAAGCTGACCCTCAAGGGCCTGTTCAGCACGACCAAGGGCGTCGGCCACACCGACATGGACCGCGGCCTGAACTACACACGCTATGGCCAGGGCATCAGGTACGACATCACTGACCTCGAGAAGGCGCCTGACTTCAGCTGGATCAACGCCGGCAGCGGCACCGTGCCCCTGGACAGCAGCGTGGCGGCCCCCGGTACGCCCGGCTACCGCCTGAGCGGTCGCAGTGGCATGAACCGCTATCACACCATCGACAGCGAGAAGAGCATCGCCATCGATGGCGAGTACACGCAGGACAGCGGCGTCTTCACGTCGATGAACTTCGGGTTCCGCAACGCCGACCACCGCCGCGCCTACAGCCTGTCAACCGTCGCCTCCAAAACCGCCACCATCACGGCGCCGGATCCGTCCGAGGCGGTCGCCTACCCCGGTGATTTCGGCCGGTACCTCGGCGGAAACTTCGACAACACGGGTTTCTATTTCTCGCGCGACTACCTGACCAACTACTTCAACGCCAACCTCGCCAAGGAAACCAACGCCCAGTGGGAACGTCGCATCGCCAACTCGATCGACCTGCGCGAAGTGCAGAGCGCGGCCTACCTGATGCAGAACCTGGAAGGCGAGAAGTGGTCCGGCAATGTCGGCCTGCGCCTGGTGCGCACGACCGTCACCTCACGCACGCCTGTGCCGATTCCGGCTGGCGCCTGCCTGCGCATCGAGCCCGGCAAGCCGTATGTGCCCTGCGCCGCCTACCCGGACGCCATCATCGACGTCAGCGAAGGCCAGCCCTACTACGACAACGTACCCTTCAACGGCGCAACGGGCGTCATCTATCGGAAGGAGACCACCCGGCGCACCTTCGACGACATCCTGCCCAGCCTGAACCTGCGCTATGAGTTCACCACAGGCCTGGTCGGCCGCCTGGGCCTGTCCAAGACCATCGGCCGTCAGAACTACAACCTCTACGGCGCCACCTACTCGGCCCAAGCCTGCACCTCGCAGGGCTGCACGGTGACCGGACCGAACCCGAACCTCACGCCGCTGAGCTCGCGCAACCTGGACATCTCGGTGGCTTGGTATTACGACAAGCGCGCCATGCTGGCTCTGAGCGGCTTCAGCTCGCTGATCGACGGCTACGCAAAGACGGGGGGCACGTCGTCGGGCCAGACCGTCGAGCTGTACGACGGCACGACCAACCAGTACCGCACCTACCTGATCAACAGCTCCACGCAGCAGAAGGCCCGCATCCGTGGCCTCGAGCTGTCATGGGAACAGCCGATCGCCTGGGGCTTCGGCTTTCAGTCCAACGCCAGCTACACCGAGACGCGAGTCGAAGACGGCCGCCCGATGACCGGTGCGTCAAAGATCGCCGGCAACGTGGGCGCGTATTGGGAAAACGACGTATTCAGCGCCCGCCTGGTCTACAACTACCGCGGCAAGTACGTGTCGAGCACCACGGCGCCATCGCCAACGGCCAACAGCCAGGGCAACTCGACCATCGGTGGTGTGCTGATGCCTTCCGCGCCGACGATCGCGGCACCGGTATCCAACGTGGCCTTCTCGGCCAACTACAACGTCACACCGGAACTGCAGATCTCGTTCAGCGCCACCAACCTCACCAACCCGGTCCGCGCCACCTATCGCTACAGCGAGGCGGAGCAGCAAAAGGTCGATGCGTCAGGCCGCCAGTACTACCTGGAGGCGCGCTACAAGTTCTGAGACTTGCTCGGCGCATCCAAAAAGGCCGGTCTCGCGCCGGCCTTCTTCATGCCTCAGCGGTTCCGCTTCTTCGACACTTCATTGCCGACGACGCCGCCGGCCGCCGCACCGATGGCAGCGCCGGTGGTCGTGCCGGTCACCGCGCCGCCGACGACAGCGCCGGCAGTGGCGCCAACGATGGTGCTGGTCTCACGGGACGACATGCCCGCGCAGGCCGTCAGGGCCAGCGTCGCGGCAGCGGCGAGGGACAGGACCGTCACGCGCCAATAGGCGCCATTCGGGCTGGAAGATGTTGCAAGGTTGCTCATGGTCTGCTCCTTGAGGGAGGTGATCAGGTGAGTCAACTTTCGTCGCCAGCTGCGAGCATCGGAACCGGCCCAGGGGCCGATGGGGTGTGGGACTTGTCCTAGCGCACAAAGCAAAGAGCCACCCGAAGGTGGCTCTCGTCCTACAGGGCTTGTCAGCCAGTCACTTGGGCGCCGAGGCGGCGTCGGCCATGCACTTCTTGATGTGGCTCTTGGCTGCGGCGCCATGCAGCTTCTTGTCCGCGGCAGACTTGTCGCAGGCGGCGCTGGAAGGAGCAGCAGCAGGCGCTGAGGCCGCAGCGGCGCCACCGGACAGGCATTCCTTCATGAAGGCCTTGCGCTCGTCGCCCGCCTTGCCGCTGGTCTTGGCTTCGGCATTGCAGGCCTTCATCTTGTCCTGCTGTGGCGTGGCCTGGGCCCCGAAAGCGACGGCGGCACAGGCGAGCAGGATGGCAATTCGTTTCATTGGGAACTCCTTCTTCGGGAGGTGGATAGGCGAGTCAATTCAAGCATGCGCCCATGGCTGTGCCAAGCCGTGTTTCATCGGCGTCACAGAATTCTTCGTGGATGGTGCAGCGCCTCGTGGGCGGCGTGCAGGCGGCGCACCAGCACGCGGATGAAGCCGCGGTCGAAGCGGTGCTGGCATTCGGGGCTCAGCTGGCCGACGGACTCGGGCGTGAAGCAGATCGTCGTGCACTCCTGGCTGACACGGATGTCGGCACTGTGGCGGCGCAGATCGGGGTTGGGCGCCAGATAGGCCATCTCGCCCACCGACGTGCCCTGGCCCAGCGAGGCCACCAGCCGGCCGTCGCGGAAGACCTGGACCTCGCCCTGGGCAATGATGTGGAAGCTGTTGCCCTCCTGGCCACGCCTGAACAAGGCGTGCCCGACCGGATAGCGCTTCCAGCGCGCGCGCCGCACCACTTCCCAAAGCTGCACGTCGCCAAAGTCGGCAAAGAACTCCAGCGAGCGCAACAGGTTGAAGCGCTCGGAGTCGCGCACCTCGCCGAGGCGGTTCAGCGGCACCTGCTGGCTGGCCACCAGGGCCGACAAGGCCTGGGCAAAACCCTCCCAGTCGGCAAAGCGCTCGTGCGGGTTCTTGGCCAGGGCGCGCAGCACGACGGCGTCCAGCCCTTCGGTGACGCCCTGGCGCTGGCCCATCAACGGCAACGGCGGCTGGTGGTAGATCTGGTGCATCAGCGCCATCTGGTGCGGCGCATCGAAGGGCGGCCGGCCGCTGATCAGGTGGTAGAGCACGGCGCCCAGGGCGTAGATGTCGGCACGGCAGTCCACATCGCCGCCCTCGATCTGCTCGGGCGGCATATAGGCGAGCGAGCCGACGCGGTGAATCTGGGTCGAATCAGCCAGCAGGTTGAGGGCCGAGCCGAAGTCGCTGACCTTGACGTCGACGACCTGGCCGCCGGCGTCCAGCACGGCCAGCAGATTGGCCGGCTTCACGTCGCGGTGGATGACGCCCTGGCGGTAGACATAGCTCAGCGCCATCGCGCACTTGAAGCCCAGTTCGACGATCTGGTCCAGCGGCAGCAGGCGGTCGCTGCGGCAGAAGTGCTTCAGCGTGACGCCGGGCACGTATTCCATGACGAGATAAGGCGCGGCCTCCTCGGACACGGCATCGACGATGGCGACGACATTGGGATGGTGCAGCCGCCCGGCCAAGGCCGCCTCGGCGCTGAAGAAGCGGTTGCTGAAATCGCTGGCCGGTGCATCGGGCGGCGGCGCCCAGGCGCGCATGCGCTTGATGGCCACGTCCTTGTCCTGGAAGGGATCGCGGGCCAGGAAGACATCGCTCGTCGCCCCCTCGCCCAGGCGCTTGAGCACCTGGTAGCGGCCGATATGGGCGGGCAGATCGTCGGCAGAGGCGCTCATCGCGGGGCATGATACGGGCCGCTCCTGGAGGTGCAGGCCCTTGTTCTCCCACGTATTTCTCGGTACTCGTGACTTCGAGCGCGCCTTGGCGTTCTACCGCCCGTTGATGGCGCTGCTGGGCGTGGCCGAGCGCTTCTGCGAACCCGAAAAACCTTGGGCCGGATGGCAAAGCAGCCCCGGGCCACGGCCATTGTTTCTGCTCGGCAAACCTTTCAACGGCGAGGAGCACGTGCCCGGCAACGGCCAGATGGTGGCGCTGCTGGCTGCCGATCATGCGCAGGTCGATCAGGCCCATGCGCTGGCCCTGGCGCATGGCGGCCGCTGCGAGGGCGCCCCGGGGCTGAGGCCGCAGTACCACGCGAACTACTACGGCGCCTATTTCCGCGACCCGGACGGCAACAAACTCTGCGTCGCCTGTCACGACTCGACGGCCGGCTGAGTCGGCGCCGCCGGCGGCTCATGCGTTCAGGGGCTGCCTCCTAGAATCCCGCCCATGATCCAAGCCAAGCAGGCGCTGCTCGCCGCACTCGCCGACTCCCTCCAGGAAATTGCCCCCGGATCGAATGCCGCCGTGGCCTTCGAATCCCCCAAGCAGGCCGCCCATGGCGACTTCGCCTGCACGGCCGCCATGCAGCTGGCCAAGCCGCTCAAGGCCAACCCGCGCGAGCTGGCCACGCGCCTGATCGCTGCTCTGGAGGCAAAGCCAGCTTTTCAGATCTGGGTCCAGGCGCTGGAGATCGCCGGGCCCGGCTTCATCAACATCCGCCTCAAGCCCGAGGCCAAGCAGGCTGTCGTCGGTGAGGTGCTGGCCGCCGGAGCGAAGTTCGGCCACCGCGCGCCCACGGGCAAGCACGTCATGATCGAGTTCGTGTCGGCCAACCCGACCGGCCCGCTGCACGTGGGCCATGCCCGTCAGGCGGCGCTGGGCGACTCGCTGTGCTCGGTGTTCCAGAGCCAGGGCCACGACGTGACCCGCGAGTTCTATTACAACGACGCCGGCGTGCAGATCGCCACGCTGGCCAACTCCACGCAGATGCGCCTGAAGGGCTTCAAGCCCGGTGACGCCGAATGGCCCGAGGCGGCCTACAACGGCGACTACATCCAGGACATCGCCGACGCATTCCTCGCCAAGGAAACGGTCAAGGCCGACGACCGCGAGTTCACCGCCTCGGGCGACGTGAACGACCTGGACAGCATCCGCCAGTTCGCCGTCGCCTACCTGCGCCACGAGCAGGACCTGGACCTGCAGGCCTTCGGCCTGAAGTTCGACAGCTACTTCCTGGAAAGCAGCGTCTACGCCGGTGGCCAGTTGGAGAAGACGGTCGAGCGCATCGTCGCCAACGGCAAGACCTACGAGGAAGGCGGTGCGCTATGGTTCCGCTCGACCGACTACGGCGACGACAAGGACCGCGTGATGCGCAAGTCCGAAGGCGGCTTCACCTATTTCGTGCCGGATATCGCGTACCACATCAACAAGTTCGAGCGCGGCTACACGCAGTGCATCAACATCCAGGGCACCGACCACCACGGCACCATCGCCCGGGTGCGCGGCGGCCTGCAGGCGGTCAACATGGGCATCCCGCAGGGCTTCCCCGACTACGTGCTGCACAAGATGGTCACGGTGATGAAAGGCGGCGAGGAGGTCAAGATCTCCAAGCGCGCCGGCTCCTACGTGACGCTGCGCGACCTGATCGACTGGACCAGCCGCGACGCTGTGCGCTTCTTCCTGATCAGCCGCAAGGCCGACACCGAGTTCGTCTTCGACATCGACCTGGCACTGAAGGCCAACGACGAGAACCCGGTCTTCTACGTGCAGTACGCGCATGCCCGCATCTGCTCGGTGATCCGCAAATGGGGTGGCGATGTGTCGACGATCGCCGACGCCGACATGAGCCTGCTGACCGCGCCGACCGAGGAGGCCCTGATGCTCAAGCTCGCCACCTACCCGGACATGCTGGCGGGTGCTGCCGCCGGCATCGCGCCGCATGACGTGGCCTTCTATGCGCGCGATCTGGCCGGCGCCTATCACTCCTACTACGGCGCCGAGCGCGTGCTCGACCAGACACCCGAGCTCAGCCGCGCCCGCGTCGCGCTGCTGGCCGCGACGCGCCAGGTGCTGGCCAACGCGCTGGGCATGCTGGGCGTCAGCGCGCCCGAGCAGATGAACCGCGATATTCCTGAATCTGCCGAATCCCTCACGGAGAACGAATGACTGCTGTCTCGAAACCTGCCGGCCACAAGAACCAGAAAGGCGGCTTCGTCCTTGGGCTGATCGTCGGCCTGCTGGTCGGCCTGGCCGTTGCGCTGGGCGTGGCCCTGTACATCACCAAAGTGCCCATCCCCTTCGTGAACAAGGTGCCCCAGCGCACGGCGGAGCAGGACGCCGCCGAAACCGAGCGCAACCGCAACTGGGATCCGAACGCGCCGCTGGCCGGCAAGGCCGCCCGCAGCGCCAGCGGTGTCGTCAACGCGCCGGTGGCGACTGCGCCGCCGCCGCCGCCCAGCACGAACGCCAGTGCGGCCGCCGCGACGGCCAGTGCCGCCGCCACGGCAGCCCTGCCCCCGCCTGCCAAGCCAGCCGCCAAGGCCGAAGCGCCCGCCTCCGCGCCCACCGCGACAGCGGCGGCCGGTGCCGATGCCTATGTCTACTTCGTGCAGGCCGGCGCTTTCACCCGCCCCGAAGAGGCTGAGTCCCAGAAGGCCAAGCTGGCCATCCAGGGCTTCACCGCCAAAGTCATGGAGCGCGAGCAGAACGGCCGCACCGTCTTTCGCGTGCGCCTTGGGCCTTCGGACACCCGCGAGGCTGCCGAAGACCTGCAGCGCAAGATTGAAGGGGCTGGCTTCGAGGCCAATCTCGTTCGTGTACAACGCTGACCGCATTACCGCCTGAAGGATGACTGCTGCCATGAAGCGCCGTGATTTCTCCGCCCTGCTCGCCTCTGTCCCCCTTGCCGGTGCCACGGGCAACGCGCTCGCCCAGGGCGGCCCCATCGAAGGCCGCCAGTACACGGTGCTGAATCCACCGCTGCCCACCACGCCGGGCAAGATCGAGGTGGTCGAGTTCTTCTGGTACGGCTGCCCGCATTGCTTCGCCTTCGAGCCAGCCATCGAGGCCTGGGCCAAGCAGCTGCCGGCCGACGTGAGCTTCCGCAAGGTCCATGTGGCCTTCCGCGCCAACGTCAAGATCCACCAGCGCATGTTCTATGCGCTGGAATCCATGGGCAAGGAAGCGGCCGCGCGCCCGGCCATCTTCAATGCCATGCACCAGCAGAACCTGGCCCTGGACGACGCCAAGAGCCAGGCCAAGTTCCTGTCGCCGCTGGGCATCGACCCAACCAAATACCAGGAGGCCTACAACTCCTTCGGCGTCGTCACCAAGTGCTCCCAGGCCGAGAAGCTGTCCGAGGCCTACCGCATCGAAGGCGTGCCCAGCATCGGCGTGGCTGGCCGCTTCCTGACCTCGCCCAGCGACGCAGGCAAGGGCCTTCCCCAGCGCCTGACCGAGCAGGAGCTCGGCCAGAAAGCGTTGCAGGTCACCGAGTTCCTGATTCAACGCGCCAGGAATAAAGCATGAAGCGGCGTAGCGCCACGGCAGCCCTGATCACGGCCGGCTTCGCACCTGCCGTGTTCGCCCAGGGTGGCCCGGTCGAGGGCAAGCACTACGCGCGCCTGGGCCAGACCTTGCCAGGCACGCCCGGCAAGGTCGACGTCATCGAGTTCTTCTTCTACAAGTGCCCCCACTGCAACGCCTTTGATCCGCTGCTGGAGGCCTGGGTGCACCAACTGCCGGCCGACGTGAGCTTCCGCCGCGTGCCTGTGGGCGCGCAGCTCGTGCTCAAGCTGCACCAGCGCATGTATTACGCGCTCGAAGCGATGGGCGCACTGACGCCAGCGGTGCACAGCGGTATCTTCAACGCCTTCCATCGCGGTGGCGTCGAGGCCAATGACGAGGCAGCCGTTGCAGCCCTGGCTGGCCGGCTGGGCGTGGACACGGCCAAGTTCAAGCAGGCCTTCAACTCCTTCGGCGTGCAGGCCAAGGTCCAGCAAGGCATGAAGCTGGCCGAGCTGAGCGGCGCAGACAACGTGCCAGCACTCGTCATCGCCGGGCGTTGGCGCACCGGCCCCGGCATGGCCGGCACGCCAGGCCAGAGCGAGGCCGCCCAGGGCCAGCAGGCGCTGGCGGTGGCGGACTTCCTCATCAAGATGGCACGCGCTGGCAAGGTTTCCTGACGACTTGCCGGGTGGGA
Organism: Pelomonas sp. Root1217; assembly: GCF_001425705.1. Classification (GTDB taxonomy): domain Bacteria; phylum Pseudomonadota; class Gammaproteobacteria; order Burkholderiales; family Burkholderiaceae_C; genus Pelomonas. Next base: position 443,777 of record NZ_LMDC01000023.1, read on the forward strand.
AAGGCTGGCGAAGGCAGGCGGCCCCTAGAATGGCCTGCAACTTCCGTGCCGCCATGCCACGTCACCTGATTCCGCTCGCCGCTGCGCTCACTCTGGCGCTCGCCTTCTCCGCCGCCCAGGCGGAGAAGGCCGATCGGCTCAAGCCCATGGTTTTCACGGCCGACAAGGAAGGCCGGATCGACAGCGTCAACCAGCGCACCGAGCTGTTCGGCAACGTCATCATCACCAAGGGCACGCTGATGCTGCGCGCCGAGAAGGTGGACGTGCGCGAGACCCGCGACGGCTACCACCAGGCCTATGCCAGCGGCGCAACCGGCCAGCCGGTCAGCTTTCGCCAGGCGCGCGACACGCCCGGCGAAGCCATCGAAGGCCATGCCGATCAGCTCGAGTACGACACCAAGTCCGAGACCGTGCGCTTCATCGGCAATGCCAATGTGCGCCGCATGAGCGGCGCGACGGTGGCCCAGGAGGTCACGGGCGCCGTCATCATCTACGACAGCCGCACCGAAGTCTTCGCGCTGGAAGGAGGCAGCGCCTCGCCCAACCCGAACGGCCGCGTGCGCATGGTGCTGATGCCCCGCGCCCAGCCCGACGCTCCAGCCTCGGCGCCGCCGACGGGGCTTCCGCTGCAGCCCTCCACGACGATCACACCGCCGAAGAAAACGCCATGACCACGGCCGAGCCCGTCACCAGCCGCCCCGCGGCGGCATGCGGCAGCCGCCTCGAAGCCGAGGCGCTGGCCAAGACCTATGGCGTGCGCAAGGTCGTCAAGGATGTCCACGTGCGCGTGGACTGCGGCGAGGTCGTCGGCCTGCTCGGCCCCAATGGCGCGGGCAAGACGACCAGCTTCTACATGATCGTCGGGCTGGTGCGCTCGGATGCCGGCGTCATCCGCATCGATGGCGCCGAGGTGCAGCGCCTGCCCATCCATGCCCGCGCCCGCCTGGGTCTGTCCTACCTGCCGCAGGAAGCGTCGATCTTCCGCAAGCTGACCGTCGAGCAGAACATCCGCGCCGTGCTGGAACTGCAGCAGGACGAGCGTGGCAGGGCCCTGTCCAAGGCGCGCATCGATGAACTGCTGAACGGCCTGCTGCACGACCTCTCCATCGAAGGCCTGCGCGACAGCCCGGCGCCGGCGCTGTCGGGAGGCGAGCGCCGTCGCGTCGAGATCGCCCGGGCGCTGGCCACCCAGCCGCGCTTCATCCTGCTGGACGAGCCTTTCGCCGGTGTCGACCCCATCGCGGTGCTGGAGATCCAGCGCATCATCGGCTTCCTGAAGGCGCGTGGCATCGGCGTGCTGATCACGGACCACAACGTCCGCGAGACGCTGGGCATCTGCGACCGCGCCTACATCATCAGCGAGGGCGCCGTGCTCGCCGAAGGCACACCCGACGAGATCGTGGCCAATGCCGACGTGCGCAAGGTGTACCTGGGTGAGAACTTTCGCATGTGATGGCGGCACTGACGTGAGAACAGAATGCATCCACAGAGGCACAAAGACACGGAGGAAAGCCAGCAGGCGCTTCTCTGTGTCTCTGTGCCTCTGTGGTTGCATTTGCCGTGCAGCCTTGGCGCGCTGACATGAAGCAGACGCTCCAGGTCCGCCTCAGTCAGCACCTCGCGCTGACGCCCCAGCTGCAGCAATCCATCCGGCTGCTGCAGCTGTCCACGTTGGAGCTGCACCAGGAAGTCGAGCAGATGCTGGCCAGCAACCCGCTGCTGGAGACCGAAGAGGAATTCACCGTCAGCACGCCCGAGCTGGCCAGCAATGCGCCGGCCGAAACGTCCGCCGCGGAAACCAGCAGTGACACCGGCGCCGAAGCGGAGACCGCCGAGGCGCCCGAGCTGAGCGGCGAGGACTTCGGCGGCACCGAGCGCGAGGACTGGGAGAACGGCACCGAGAAGGACGACTTCGACGGCATCCGCGAGCTGCCCTCCAGCAGCGGCAGCGGCAGTGGCAGCGGCGAGGACGACGGCGAGCGCGAGAGCCAGGAATTCGCCGAACTGACGCTGGCCGAGCATCTTGCCGAGCAGCTCGCCGGCCACCACTTGTCGCCGGAAGACCGCGCTGCCCTGCAGGTGCTGATCGAATCGCTGAACGAGGACGGCTACCTCGAAGACCCGCTCGAGGAGATCGCCGCGGCCCTCATCGAAGACGAAGAGGCCCGCGAGGACCTGCTGGACCGCCTGCGCATCGCGCTGCGGCTGCTGCAGAGCCTGGAGCCCGCGGGCATTGCCGCGCGCGACCTGTCCGAATGCCTGGTGCTGCAGCTGCGCGCCTGCCCGAAGTGCCCTGCCCAGGTCATCGCCATCCTGATCTGCAAGAGTCATCTGGAATTGCTGGCCCGGCGCGACATGCGCCGCCTGATGGCCGAGACTGGTGCCGACGAAACCATGCTGCGCGAAGCCCAGGGGCTGATCACCCAGCTTGAGCCCAAGCCGGGCCGGCGCTTCACCCAGGGCGCGGCGGCGGCCATCGTGCCGGACGTCATCGTGCGCAAGAGTGGCCGCGAATTCCGCGTCATGCTCAACCCCGAGGTCGCGCCCAAGCTGCGCATCAACGACCTCTATGCCAATGCATTGCGCGCCACGCGCGGCGGCATCAGCAACTCGCCGCTCGGTGGGCAGCTGCAGGAGGCGCGCTGGTTCATCAAGAACATCCAGCAGCGCTTTGAAACCATCCTGCGCGTGAGCCAGGCCATCGTCGAGCGCCAGCGCGGCTTCTTCACGCATGGTGCGCTGGCCATGAAACCGCTGGTGCTGCGCGAGATCGCCGACGAGCTCGGCCTGCACGAGTCCACCATCTCGCGCGTGACGACGGCCAAGTACATGGCCACCAGCTGGGGCACCTTCGAGCTGAAGTATTTCTTCGGCTCGGGGCTCAGCACCGAGGCCGGCGGCGAGGCGTCCAGCACCGCGGTGCGCGCGCTGATCAAGCAATTCGTCGCGGCCGAGGACATCAAGAAGCCGCTGTCCGACAGCGCGCTGGCGGCCATGCTCGAGGAGCAGGGCATCCAGTGCGCGCGGCGCACGGTGGCCAAGTACCGCGAGGCGATGAAGATCGCGCCGGCGAATTTGCGCAAGGCGCTGTAGAGGAGTAGCTATGCCGAGAGTTCTGCCCCTGGCCATCACTCTGGCTGCGCTGCTGAGCGGCCCTGCCGCGCAGGCACAGAGCCTCGCGGGCGACGTCAAGGCCTGCCGCCAGCTGACCGACTCGGCACGCCGCCTGGCCTGCTACGACGCGCTGCCGCTGCCGGCGGAACAACCGGCCAAGGCTGTAGCGCCCGCGCCGGTAGCGCCCGCCGACCCCGTGACCAAGTTCGGCCAGGAGTCGGTGAAGCTGCCCGATGCGCCGCCCGAGCTGAAGCAGATCGAAAGCCGCATCCGCGGCAGGTTCGCAGGCTGGGGCGCCAACACGCGCATCGAGCTGGAGAATGGACAGTCCTGGCGCGTCGCCGACGGCAGCAGCGCCATCTACGACCTGGACAATCCGAAAGCCATCGTGCACCGCGGCATGATGGGCGCCTTCTTCCTGGAAATCGAGGGCATCGGTTTCCAGATCAAGGTGACGCGAGTGCGCTGACCGCTGCTCAGTCGTTCGACGGCCCGGTCTTCGGCGCCAGCGGCAACGCCCCCTTGCGCCACTCCCGTGGCGACTGGCCTGTGTGCGCCCTGAAGGCGCGTGACAACGCCGCCTCACCGCCGTAGCCCACGTCCATCGCGATGTGCTTCAGGGCCTTGCCTTCGCGCAAGCCCTTCTGCGCCAGGCCGATGCGCCAACGCTGCAGGTAGACGCCCGGCGTGCAGCCGACGACGTCGCGGAAGGTGTTGGCGAACACGGTGCGTGACATGCCGGCCTGCGCCGCGAGCTCCTCCAGCGGCCACTCGCGCTGAGGTGCCTCGTGCAGGGCCACGAGAGTCCCGCGCAACTTGGGGTGTGACAGGCCGGCCAGCATGCCCGACTCCACCTGGCCCTGCGACATCAACTCGCGCAGCACCCAGATCATCAGCACCTCGAACAGCCGGTTGAGCATCAGCTGGCGACCGCAATGGCTGGCCTCGGCCTCGGCGAACAGCTGGCCCAGCACCGGCGCGCAGCTCGGCACCGCCGCCAGCGGCAGGCAGACCCAGGGCGGCAGCGCCGCGGCGATGGGGTGGCTGGCACCGCCCTCGAAGGCCATGTGGGCACAGACGAACTGGGCGCCGCAGCTCGGGTCCGTGACGAAGCGATGCGCCAGCGGGCGCGGGTAGAGCAGCAGGCTGGGCTCCGCAATGCGCAGCGGCTCCGGTGTGCCGTCGTTGTGCACCGCCACGCCGCCCTCGCGGATCAGGTGCAGCTGGCCACGGCCCGCCTGCGGTTCCAGGCTGTTGACACCACACAGCGGACCGGTCTGGAAGGTCTCGGCCCGCACGGCGAAGTGAGCGAAGAGGGCGGCAAGTCGGTCGGCCATGGTCAGTACGAATTGCAAACAAAGACGTACCAAATGGTATTTCAAGTACGAGCTTCATCGGCAAAGTTCGTTCTGTCGCAAGACGAACCACCCCACCCCAAGACACCGACTTCCAGGAGCCCGCCATGACCCGCCAACCCAGCTTCAACCGCGCCGTCTTCCAGCTGCTGTTTGCCAGCGCCGCCCTCGTCGGCGCTTCGGCCAACGCCCAGTCCTATGTGACGGACCCCGAGTCCGGCGCCAGCGTCAGCGTGGCGTCCACCGCCTCACGGGCCGAGGTGCTGGCCGACTTGAAGGTCTACCAGGAGTCGGGCCTCGCCGCCGCCGAGCGCGTCGCCGCCGAGACCGGTCAGGACACGCCCGCCCTGCTCGCCGCACGTCAACGCTACGCCGCCCTGCGCCAGGGCGACCGCTATGCCGCCCTGGTGGCCGAGTACGCCACGCGCCGCAGCGAAGCCCGCCGTCCCGCCTGATCGCCGCGCCCCCAACCCCATCACTTTCGAAAGACTCGCCATGAACGCCTTCACCCGCATCGCCCTCGCCGCCACCCTCGCCATCGGTGGTTTTGCTGCCCAGACTCAGGCCACGGCCGCTCCGGCACAGGCGGCCATCGCCAGCCCTTACGTGGCGGCCAACGACGGCACGCCGCTCTACGTCAAGGACTGGGGCCCGAAGAACGGCCCGGTCGTCGTCTTCAGCCATGGCTGGCCGCTGAATGCCGACAGCTGGGAGTCGCAGATGCAGTTCCTGGCCGAGCGCGGCTACCGCGTCATCGCCCATGACCGGCGCGGCCACGGCCGTTCGGGCCAGCCCTGGGCGGGCAACAACATGGACCAGTACGCCGACGACCTCGACGCCGTGCTGCGCACGCTGGACGTGAAGCGCGCCACGCTGGTGGGCTTCTCCACCGGCGGCGGTGAGGTGGCCCGCTACATCGGTCGCCATGGCACGGCGCGCGTCGCCAAGGCCGTGCTGGTGAGCGCCGTCACGCCCATCATGGGCCAGTCGCCCAGCCACCCCGAAGGCGTGCCCACCGCTGTGTTCGACAGCCTGCGCAAGGCCTCGCTCGACAACCGGGCCCAGCTCTACAAGGACATCGCCGGCGGCCCCTTCTTCGGCTTCAACCGCCCCGGTGCCAAGCCTTCAACCGGCCTGGTCGACAGCTTCTACGTGCAGGGCATGCAGGCCGGCGCCAAGGCCACCTACGACAGCATCGAGGCCTTCTTCCATTCCGATTTCCGTGCGGACCTGAAGAAGTTCGACATCCCGACGCTTGTCATCCACGGCGCCGACGACCAGATCGTGCCCATCGAGACCACCGGCCGCGCCACGGCCAAGCTGGTCAAGGGTGCCCGCCTGATCGAGTACGCCGATGGCCCGCACGGCATCACCGACACGCACAAGGACCGCCTCAACCATGACCTTCTGGACTTCATCCGCCAGTAAGCCTCAGCGAGACGGGCAGTGTCCGGCTCGCCCTGGTTGCTAGTCTTTGGACGGCCCGGTCTCCGGCGCCAGCGGCTCGAAAACGAAGCGCATGCCACGCGTGTAGCTCTCCGCCTTGGTGCCGGCATGGCGCTCGCCGTCGATGATGCGGTTCTGGAACACCAGGCCCGGGTGCTTCAGCTCCGGCAGCAGCGCCTGGTAGCGCTTGATGCCGGCCAGGAACCCCGGCCACTCGTACTCCGCACCGGTCACGTAGAGCCGCGCCTTGATGGGCTTGCCCGTCGCGGCATAGGCCTTGGCTTGGCCGATGATCCAGTCGTTGCCCATGACGACGGCCGGGCTGGCGGCGATATAGCCCTTGAAGAGATCGGGCTTGGCGTACATCGCATGCAGCGTGAACAGGCCACCGAGCGAGCTGCCCGCCAGGTAGCGCTGAGCCGGGTCGGCGCGGTAGTCGCGCTCCATCAGCGGGAAGATGTCCTTTTCCAGTGCCGCGATGAACTTGTCGGCATTGCCGGTGCTGGAAGACAGCGGGTTCATGCGCACGGGCGACAGCTCCCAGCCGCGCAGCTCGCCGTAGTCGAGGTTGTCGCCGGCATAGCCCAGGCCCACCGTGATGAACTCCGGCACGACCTTGTCGTAGTTCAGGTTGTTGTACGAGGCGACGACGGTAGCGAAGTCCCAATAGCCGTCGGTCACGTACAGCACCGGGTAGCGGCGCTTGGGTTCCTTGGCGAAGGAGCTCGGCAGGTGGATATGCAACTGGTAGCTGCGGCCATCCGCGTTCTTGGGCAGGGCGCGCAGTTGCGTGTTGCCGACGGTGTGCGGCGGATAGGCAGGCGCCTGGGCGCTTGCCTGAAACGCGGCGAACAGGAAGGCGAGGGTCAGGACGATTCGCTTCATGGCAGGGGTGCGCACGGATGATGGCAACGTTGTCAGTTTAGAGGGCGGCGACAATGCGGCCCGTGAGCCTGCCCAACAAACTTTCCCTGTTCGTCTCCTGTGCCGGTGGCGTCGAGCCGCTGCTGGAGGAAGAGCTGAAACGCTTCCTGCCGCCCGGCGTGCGCAGCAAGGTGGAGCCCCTGCGCGGCGGCTGCGGCCTGGTCGGTGGCCTGGAAGACGCGATGCGCATCAACCTCGAAAGCCGGCTCGCGCAGCGCGTGCTGATCGAGCTGATCGAGGGGCCTTACCGCCACGAGGAAGACCTCTATGCGCTGGCTCGCCACGTCGACTGGCGCGACTGGATCACGCCGCGCGAGACCATCCGCGTTGACACCATCGCGCAGCGCTCGCCGCTGAAGAGCTTGAACTTCACGACGCTGCGCATCAAGGACGCGATCTGCGACCAGCTGCGCGAGCACACCGGCGAGCGACCCAGCGTGGACACGCACTCGCCCGACCTGCCGGTGCTGCTGCACGTCGGCCCCGAACGCGCGGCGATCTATGTCGACACCTCGGGCGAGCCGCTGTTCAAGCGCGGCTGGCGGGTCGACAAGGGCGATGCACCGCTGAAGGAGACCCTCGCCGCCGCCATGCTGGCCGCCGCCGGCTGGCGCGGAGAGAGCGCCCTGCACGACCCCTGCTGCGGCTCCGGCACCATCCCCATCGAGGCCGCGCTGATCGCCTGTGATTCAGCTCCCGGCCTGCTGCGTCGCTTTGCTTTCGAACGCCAGATCCCGTTCTCCACGCCCGCGCTGAAGGCCGCCTGGGGCGAGATGGCCCAGGCAGCCCGTGCCCGGGTCCATGCCCCGGCCGTGCCCATCTACGCCAGCGACGTGGCCTTCCGCATGGTCGACTTCGCGCGCCGCAATGCCGAGCGCGCTGGTGTGGCCCAGTACATCCAGTTCAACGGCGGAGACGCACTCGAGCGGCCCGCGCCCCAACTGCCCGAGGGCATGGCCGGCAGCATCATGATGAACCCGCCCTACGGCGAGCGCATCGAGGTGCGCGGCAAGGCGGCGATGACGCGTGACGCCGGCGGCAGCGAGGAGCGCGATGCCGGCGACGATTTCTTCCCGCGCCTGGCTGCGCACTGGAAGCGCCAATACACCGAGAACCCCGCCGGCTGGACGGCCTGGATGCTCAGCCCCGACATGAAGCTGCCGAGCAAGATGCGGCTCAAGGAGTCACGCCGCGTGCCGATGTGGAACGGCCCCATCGAATGCCGCCTGTTCCGCTTCGACCTCGTCAAGGGCTCGGCGCGCAAGGTCACCGAAGGCGATGCGCCCACGTGAGCTGATCGCTGCTGTCGCGCTGGGGCTGGCTGCGGCCGCCGCCCAGGCCGAGCCCTGCACCGTGGTCTTCGGCCAGGGCCGCAACCCGCCGTTGAAGGACGGGCCGGACTGGGATGATCTGAACCAGCGCTTCAACGCCGCCGTCACCAATACGCTGGACGCCGAGGGCCGGCGCGTCATCCCGATGACGGCGTCCGCCGTGCAGGCCGATCCGACAGCCGCCGGTGTCGCGCTGCTCGAACAGGCCGACAACCTTCACTGCAACACGCTGATCGAAACCGCCCTCTTTGTGGATCAGAACGACACGCTGGTGCTGCGCCTGCGCGTCTACCCGCTGCTGCCCACGCTGGGCGACGGCGGCGTCATCAACGGCCTGCGCATTGGCGCGCCGCTGTTCGTGACGCAGCGCGACCTGGCGTTGATTGCGCTCACCCGACTCAGGCCTGATCTGGTCGGCCAGCAGATGGCCGCCGAATACCTTCAGCACGACCGGCGCTGATCCAGGGCGAGGCCCGCTATGCGGCCCTTGGCACCGACTTGCCGATTGCGCGCCAGACGTGATGCGAACCGAGAGCAGCATGGTTGATCATGAACCCCGTGCGAGCCGCTTCTTCGAATCATTCAGGTCCTGCATCCAACGCCCGCAATCAAGAGCGCGCCCCGCAGCGAATCCCGTGGACGTTCGGATGATCGGCACGAACAGATCCTGCTTGCGATTGCCGTCAATCTCTCTCAGCCAAATTGCGGAGGCTTGGAGGGCCGGCAATCTGATTGACGCCAGTACGAATTGCCCTTTACGGGCATACCTGCTTCGCTCGGCGAGTCCGATAGCCGCGACCACGGCCACCGCCATTCGCTGCCCACCGATATAGGGATGACGCGGCAACTCGTCTCGAGAGCTTGCAGCAAAGCCAACGGATGCGACGACGTTCGATCCAGTAAGCACCACGTAGCGCCAAGCGGTCATCTGGCAGGCCTCGACGTCTCCATCCGGAGCCACGCAGGTCGCATCCAGATTGAAGACAGGGTGCGGTGCCGCCAACCGAAGGTGTGGTGATGGCAAGGCCATCAACGATCGGGCCAGCGCCGGCCTGTCGTCAACTGGCATGGCTGAAGCAAGGAAGCGCTTCATATAAGAAACGGATTCTGAAGATGGGTTGACTGTCGTGATTCCCATGATGAACCGCCATGTGGCTTAGCGCACTCGATAACTTTGCTTCCACACCCCAGTACCCTGGTATGCGTCGATGACGTCCGCGTAGGGGGACGTGGATTCGTCGAAGGCTGGATCGTCGATTATCAGAAGCCGCCCATCTCGCCGGTAGCCACGGATGACTGTGAAATGAGGAATGCCGGTATCCATGAACCTGACCCTGATGCAAACGGGCAGCCCGTCATCGATCTGCTCGGCTATCTTCTCGAAAGACATCGGGATGGGCTCTACCCCACCGAGTCGATTGAAGTGAGCCAGCGTGTCCTCCAACGGCATCATCTTGTTCACCGCTTCGGACGTTGGATCGGCGCAAGCGTCCAAGCTGAGGACTGCTGCTGCCACCTCACATTGACTCATCTTGAACGAAGCACTTCGGAATGCACAGATGCCTGCAGCGACAGCACACCAGCACCACTGATCCTGTTCCTGGTGAGGTATTTGCAGCGCATCAAGGACCTTTTCGCCATCGCTCACGGTGCCACCATGAGCGCCTGAGTCAGCCGAAATGGACGTCGCTTGCAGCAATTTGGGGAGTGCCATCACGACTCCTAAGGCCTGGCATTGACCAATGCTCGATGCGCTTGCATTTCCTGCCTCAAATCGCCAAGCTTCACTTGGCCGCCATGTTCGCCGACCACGCCACTTGAGACGACGGCCCCTGCCGTATCTGTGAGCATGTAGGCCACAACAGCGCTGCCACTGACGAAAAAATTGGTCCAGAACAGATTGGTTTTTGTGAGCGTCGTTCCGCCTGCCCCGACTGGCTTCAGCTGCAGAACATGTGCCCCGGCTCTACCCTTTGAAAGCTCCTCCATCTGCGCCAGTACCTGAAGGCGAATCGCACCTGTCGCCTCGTCGATTGCAGCGGCAGACGCAATGATGGCGTTCGCCCTTGTCTTGAGGGCCGTACCGCGGGCCTCACCGTTGTCAAACAAGATCTTGGCTTCAGCGAATGCGGCTTGGCAGGCGGGCGTCGCAGGCTTGGTCTTGTCATCTGCCCGTTGCTGGACTTTCTCTCTGCGCTTTGCGATCTCAGTCAACCGCAAGTCCACCTGGGCCAGATCGGTGTTCAAGGCGGCCAGCCCTTTGGCAATCTCGGAGTTGGCCAAGGGGTCCTTGTTGGGATCTGAGAAGGCGCCAGCAAAGTACTGTGAAGGATAGACAACATTGTTGACACCGGCGAGTCTGAGCTGGCGCAACACCGCTGAAGCCAACGCGAAATCGTCTACCGTGACATCGGCGCCTTCCACGTTCTTGCTGACCTTGAACAGCGATTGCACGATGCTCAATGCGTCCAACACTGGGACCGTCGCACCACCCTCGCCGGGCTCCTTGCAATCATCGACTTCGGCAGCAAGTTTCGACACTCGAAACGAGCCCATCGCTTTGTGGAGGTCCTGCACGCTTCGCAGGACGGCGCGTGCCTGCACAACGGCGTTCAGCTCCTTTGCGCTGTAGATCACTACCGGCAAATCGTTGACCGTTCGTTTGACCTCAGCCGCAATGATGCGGGCGACATCATCGACGGCGGCGTACGCCAACAATTTCCCCTCCGCCGAGAGGCCGGTTGCCGCACCCGTCGGCGCAGTCGCAGTAAGCGAACCGAGGCGAGCCTTGGCTTCCGCCGCCTCGGCTTCCGCAGCGGCCTTGCGAGCTTCGGCTATCTCCTTTCTGAGAGCCTCTATCTCTTTCAGCTGAGTCAGATCATCCTTCTCGGCGGCGCTACCCATGACTGGTGCCATCGTCAGGCTTGCCAGGACGAGGAGTGTCCGCAGGTTTTGAAACGGTCGGAATCGCTGGGTCATTGCAGCTCCCTAGTTGGTGGTAGCGCTGTGGATGAGCGTCGATGGCCGCGGCCAGTTCGCTCCTACGGTTTCTTCACTGCTTCGTCAGAATTCGCCTTGAAGGCCAATGCGCCGGCAACAGCCGTCAACATCAGTCCCAGGAGCGTGCCCAGAACCCCGCGATAGGCCCCCCCATTGCGGCCGGCGCCACCGCATCGAAGGCGGTAACCCGCTGCAGCAACGTCCACACGACGAAGGACAGCTGAGGGATGCACATGCGCACATAGTCGAGCCTCACCCAGGGCGCTTGACTGTTGGCGTTCCGCGCCAACACGTAGAGCGCCATGCTGAGCACGATCAGGGCAAAGAACGCCAGCTTCAGCGCGCCTGCATCGGTAATGGAGGTCTGCCCGCCCTCGACCTTTGTGGCGAAGCCAATGATGAGGGCGTGTGCCGAAAGGATCTCGGCCGGAACAAGCGCCGCCAAGGAATCGAGCATGGCGCTGACGCCCGGCGGCTCCTTCGTGGTGCTCAAGCTCGCCGGGGCAGCCACCCGCAAGGCGGTCAAGCGCGCGTAGAGGATGGTGCTCATCAGCCCTCCAGTGCAGCGAGCTGCAACAGTTCCGGCAATGTGGTCCTGAACTCTTCGCGCCGATTGCCTTCCAGGACCGACACGTTCGACCACCGCACCAGGTTCCACAACGTGTCCATCACGATGCGGCTGCCGACTCGCCCGAGCCGCCGGCCTTGGTGGTGCGCCACAGCCTCGACCAGCACATAGAACCAGAGTGGCGTCTTGTCGACGAACGGCAAAGCCTTGTCACGCATGGCGCCATCAGGCAACGCCGCGAGCAGGGCATCGCCCCGAAGCGGCACCTCGCCCAGCCGCCTTGCCAGCGCCTGGCCGGTGGGCAGACCGACGCGGTAGCCGCGCTTGAGATTGCGAGCCGCGAGCTTGGGCGCCAGGTTGCCCGTCAGCACGGTGCCGTCCTCCCGCTTAAGTTGAAACAGGAAGCTGGTCAGCCGCGGGTCGATGGGGTGCGCATGCTGCGGCTCAACACCCGAACTCATGGGAGCAATGCGCTCCCATTCCACAATCCAGTTTTCGGGCAGCGTGTCGAACTCGCCCAACTGGCCGCTCAACGCAGTGAAGGTGAACAGCAGATTGAGGCTCGCCGGAATACCGCCCGGCTGCGTATTGAAGTTGAGGTTGAAGTCGTAGTTCGTGCGGACCATGGAGTGCCCGAAGCGATAGGCCGCGAACGCGAACTCGGCCGGCATGAACAACTGCGTGGCGTCGGCCACCTGCCACCTCGACCCATTCGTCATGACATCTTGGTGGACGCCAGGATCGCAGATGCGCTTAGCGAAGTCGTCCAGCACGATGGACTGGTAGCGCAGGATCATTTCATCGCGCGCGTCGTCGAACGTTCCACCTTTGGCCACCAGCGCGTTGTGCGCCTTGAGGAAGGCCGTGTGCAGTTGCGCAATGATGGTGTTTTCATCATTGCGCGGATCGCCAATGATGGCCGCCCTGTCCTCTTTGACATTGTTCGGGTCGTCGTCTCGCTTCTGCCGGGGCAGATCGTTCAAATCGCCTTTGCCCTCAGGCCGCAAGAAGGGTTTTCCGTTTTGGCCGGTGGGCGACACCAAACCCACGCGCATGCGGTTCTTGTTGTCCTGATCGCGGGGCACCCCGAGGAAATAGACGCTGTCCAGCTCGGCCGCGGCTGTGCGGCTGTTGGGCAGCGAAGCGGCGTCGATGACGGGGAAGTCATCCCGCTCCAGCACTGCGACGGCGCCGGAACCCTCGTCCAAGGTGATGTCGTGGTCGAGGAACTGGCCGAAGTAGGTGTAGACGGCCGGGATGCCACTGTCACCGGCGGCGTCGCTTTGCATCGTCTCGGCCAGCTCACCCAGCTGCCTGATGGTGTCAGGTCCGACCGGCAGCAGTTCGTCGGCTTCGTAAGCGAACAGATAGCCGAAGCGATCGCTCGTCGCGTCGGCCTTGGCAGCGTCCTTGTCGCGCTTGATGGCCTCGGCCATGCCTGTGCGCAGGCGAGCCGCCTTGGTCGTGCCTACGTTACCGTGCGCACGTCGTTCCATCGTCATGACTCACCTCCGTGGAATGGATGCACCACGGTAAGCCCGCGTCGCGAATGACGCGCCATCAAATTTGCTGAGATCTCCGCAGTCTCAGGAATCCCCTGCGCGCATTGCCGGGCGCCAGTGCTGTTCAGTCGCCGGCGCGTTTGGCACCCTGGTTGTACAGGACCACCAGGGCCGCGGCGCACATCGCAATGGGAACAAGGCTCGCCCAGTTCATCCACTGCCAGCCGCCCGTCGTGACCAGTGCGCCAGAAGAGAACGAGGTCAGCGTCATCGTGGCGTAGACGCCGGTATCCAGCAAACCCTGTGCACGGGTCTTCTCCTCGGGACGGTAGGCCTGCGTAAACAGCGTCGTGCCGCCGATGTAGAGGAAGTTCCAGCCAATGCCCAGCAGCAGCAGCGCGCCAAGGAAGTGGTCCAGGTCCTGGCCCGACAGCGCGAAGGCGACGCAGCCGAGGTTGAGCAGCACACCCACCGTCATGACCGGCAGCACGCCGACACGCTTGATCAAAGGTCCGGTGAAGAAGCTCGGCACGAACATGCCCAGCACATGCCATTGCAGCACCTTGCCGGCATCGGAGAACGGCAGGCCGCACTGCCCCATGGCGATGGGCGTGGCGGCCATCAGCAGGTTCATGACGCCGTAACCGAGCGCACTCGCAGCCAGCGCCACCATGAAGACCGGCTGGCGCAACAACTCGGCGCTGCTGCGGCCGCCGGCGCCGGGCGCGGGCCGGGTCAGCGCCGGAAAGTCGATCAGCGAGATCAGTACCAGGCCGGCCATGGCCACGCCGATCAACAGCAGATAGGCGCCGGCAAAAGGCGCCACCAGCAGGTTCTTGCTGGCGCCCGCCAGCCAGGGGCCGAGCACCGCGCCCAGGCAACCGCCCGCCAGCACCCAGGAGATGGCGGACTCGCGCTTCTCCGGCGCGACGATCTCGGTGGCCGCGAAGCGGTACAGGGCTGCGCCGGCGTTGTAGTAGCCCGCCACCAGCGTCGCGATGACGACGCCCCAGAACTGCTGGTTCAGCACGCTCCACAGTGACATCGCACAGCTGACGATGGCCACCAGCAGGCCGATCTGGAAGCCCCGGCGGCGGCCAAAGCGCAGCTGGTGGCGGCCCACCATGCGGGCCATCAGCGCGCCGCCGGCAACATAGGCACAGATGGGCAGCGTCGCCATCCATGGCCGCGGCGCCAGCGCCAGCCCGACCAGGCCGTTGATGGCCATGAAGCAGATGTTGTTGGTGAGGAAGAGGCCCTGGGCGAGGACCAGCAGCGCCAGCTTCTTGTTCACGTCAAGGAGAGCCACGACAGCACCGCCAGCGGCGCGGTGTCGGCGCGCAGCACGCGCGGGCCGAGCGTGACGGGCACAAAGCCACGGGTGCGGGCGGCATCCTCTTCGGCGTCATTGAGACCGCCCTCCGGCCCGCTGAGGAAGAGGGCTCGCTGCTGCGGGAAGGCCGCCACCGGCCCGGTTGCGCGCGGGCTCAGCAAACCCCGCCATTCGTCATCGCGATCGGGAAGCGCTGCGAGCCAGGCGGCCAGCGTCTGCACGGGCTCGATGCGAGTCGGCACCGTGCGCCCGCTCTGTTCGGCGGCGGCGACGGCCACGCCCTGCCAGTGGGCGCGCTTCTTGTCGGCCCGCTCGCCATTCAGGCGCAGCACTGAACGCTCGCTCATCAGCGGCTGGATGGCCGCGGCGCCGAGCTCGGTGGCCTTCTCGACCAGAAAGTCCATGCGGTCATTGGCCGGCATGACGACGGCCAGCGTCACGGCGCGGGCCAGCTCGCGCTGCGGCCGCTCGGCCGTGAGAAGACGAACCCGCACCTCGCTGCGGCCCATGGCAGTCACTTCGGCCTGCCATTCAGGGCCGCTGCCGTCGAAGAGGGTCAGCGCATCGCCGGGCTGCAGGCGCAGCACCTGCACATGGCGGGCGGCACCAGGAGGCAGGGCGATGTCGCCGTCGGTCACGGCAAGCGGGGTATCGACGAAGAAGCGGGGCAAGGCGGAGGGCGGGCGTGACGAGCCCGCCAGTATCAGCGCAAGCCGAGGGCGTCGCGCACGGCGGCCGCGGCGGCCTCGCCCTTGGCCTTCTGCACGCGCTCGACGAGCTGCAAGGCGAGGGCCTGGAGCGCCGACAGGCTGTCGGCACGCTCGACCTCGAGCGCGAAGGCATAGCCCTTGAACGGGCCGAGCAGCTTGGTCGCCTCACCGCTCAGATAGGTGTACAGGGCCGCGCGGTCGAGCAGCGGCGAGCCGCCAGCAGCCGCCGGCGCGGTGGCAGATGCCGCGGGTGCGGGGCTGGCCGCCACTGGCGCCACTGGCGCTGGTGCGGCAGCGCGCGGCTGGCCGCCTGCGCTCTGGGGTGCAATCAGCCCGTGCTGATGCAGCATCTCGAAGTCGGCCTCGCTCGCGCCGGCGACGAGACGCAGCCAATCACTGGCCGCCTTGCTTGCGTCCAGCACAAGCAACAGGTTGCGCGCGGTGCGAGACAGCGGCAGGGTCCGCGCACGGATCTCGGCGCGGCCAGCATCGGTTTTGGAATACAACAGGTCGAGCACGTTATCGGGCCTCGCCCACGAACGGCGTCACCGCTCGCAGGCCATGGGAAAGCATCAGCTCTTGTCCCGCAATTCCCTGCGCAGGATCTTGCCCACGGGCGTCTTGGGCAGCTCGGTGCGGAACTCAACAATCTTCGGGCGTTTGTAGCCGGTCAGGTTGGCTTCGCAATACGCACGAACGTCAGCTTCGGTGACATTCGGGTCTTTCTTCACGATGACGACCTTCACGGCCTCGCCCGCCTTCGCGTCCGGCACGCCGACAGCGGCGCACTCGAGCACGCCGGGCATCTGCGTGATGACGTCCTCGACCTCGTTCGGATACACATTGAAACCGCTGACCAGGATCATGTCCTTCTTGCGGTCCACGATCTTGAAATAACCCCGTTCATCGACGGTGCCGATGTCGCCGGTGCGGAAATAACCGTCGGCCGTCATGACCTTGGCGGTTTCATCCGGGCGCTGCCAGTAGCCGGCCATGACCTGCGGGCCGCGGATAGCGATCTCGCCGGGCTGGCCCATCGGCACCTCGTTGCCGTCGTCGTCCAGCAGCTGCAGCTCGGTCAGCGGCATTGGCAGGCCGATGGTGCCGCTGTAGGCCGTGCTGTCGGTCGGGTTGCAGGTCGCCGACGGGGAGGTTTCGGACAAGCCATAGCCCTCGACGATGGGGCAGCCGGTCTTCTCCAGCCACAGCTTGGCGGTGGCCTGCTGCACGGCCATGCCGCCGCCGACCGAGATGACGAGCTTGCTCCAGTCCACCGTGCTGAATTCAGGATGGTTGGCCATCGCCATGAACAGCGTGTTGACGGCCGGGAAACTGTGAAAGCTATGTGCGCTCAGCTCCTTGAACATACCCGGCAAGTCACGCGGATTCGGAATCAGCACATTGGCGCCGCCCATGTGCATGGACAGCATCATGTTCGTGTTGAAACCGAAGATGTGATACAGCGGCAGCGCGCAGATGGTGACGACCTGCTCGCCGGCCGGGATCTTCTTCAAGGCCGGCTGGTACCAGGCCTCGCTTTGCAGAATGTTGGCAACCAGGTTGCGGTGCAGCAGCACGGCGCCCTTGGACACGCCGGTCGTGCCACCGGTGTACTGCAGCACGGCGATGTCGTCCGGGCCGAGCTTGGGCGCCTTGTAGGTCAAGCCGCGGCCCTTGGCGACGGCGTCGTTGAAGCGCACGGCACCGGGCAGGTCGAAGGCCGGCACCATCTTCTTCACCTTGCGCACGACGTAGTTGACGATCATGCCTTTGGCAAAGCCCAACATGTCGCCCATGGCCGCCAGGATGACGTGCTTGGTCGGCACGTTCTTGATGACCTGCTGCAGCACCGAGGCGAAGTTCTCGATGATGACGATGGCCTTGGCGCCCGAGTCCTTGAGCTGGTGCTCCAGCTCGCGCGGCGTGTATAGCGGGTTGACGTTGACGACGACATAGCCTGCCCTGAGCACGGCGGCTACGGCCACCGGGTACTGGAACAGGTTGGGCATCATCAGCGCGACGCGGTCACCCTTCTCCAGCCCCAGGCTCTGCAGATAGGCGGCCAGCGCGCGCGAGGCCTCGTCCACCTGCCCGAAGCTCAGGCTCTTGCCCATCATCAGATAGGCGGGCTTGGCGGCGTTCTTCTTGAACGAGGTGTCCAGCAGGTCGACCAGGCTGGGATAGAGCGACACATTGACGTCGCGCGGCACGGCGGCCGGGTATTGCTTCAGCCAGATCGGCTCCATGCCTTTGTCTCCTCTTTTGTTGCGGCGATTCTGACCGAAGGCTGACAGCCAGCGGGTCAGGGGATTCGATAGCGACCTCCAGGGGTCGCCCTCCGCGTTGTTATTCGACCGCCTTGAGCATGTCCTCGACCACCTTCTTCGCGTCGCCGAAGACCATCATGGTCTTGTCCATGTAGAAGAGCTCGTTGTCCAGGCCCGCATAGCCGGCTGCCATCGAGCGCTTGTTGACGATGATGGTCTTGGCCTTGTAGGCCTCCAGGATGGGCATGCCGTAGATGGCGCTGCCCTTCACATGAGCGGCCGGGTTCACGACGTCATTGGCGCCCAGGATGATGGCCACATCGACCTGGCCGAACTCGCCGTTGATGTCTTCCATCTCGAAGACCTGGTCGTAGGGCACTTCGGCCTCGGCCAGCAGCACGTTCATGTGGCCGGGCATGCGGCCGGCCACCGGGTGGATGGCGTACTTGACGGTGATGCCCTTCTCGGTGAGCTTGGCGGCCAGTTCCTTCACGGCGTGCTGGGCGCGCGCCACCGCCAGGCCGTAGCCCGGCACTATGACGACGCTCTCGGCGTTGCCCAGCACGAAGGCCGCGTCGTCGGCGCTGCCGCTCTTGACCGGGCGGGCCTTGCCGTCACCCGCCGCGGCCGTGCCGACCTCGCCGCCGAAGCCGCCCAGGATGACGTTGAAGAAGGAGCGGTTCATCGCCTTGCACATGATGTAGCTCAGGATCGCGCCCGAACTGCCCACCAGCGAGCCGGCAATGATCAGCATCGCGTTATTCAGCGAGAAGCCGATGCCCGCCGCTGCCCAGCCGGAATAGCTGTTCAGCATGGACACGACGACCGGCATGTCGGCGCCGCCGATCGGGATGATCAGCAGCACGCCCAGCAGGAAGCCGAGCAGCACGATGAGGCCGAAGTCGATGGGCGACTGCGAGTGCCAGAAGCCGAACACGAAGAAGGCTGATGCCAGGCCCAGCACGGCGTTCAACGCATGCTGGCCCTTGAACGTGACCGGCGCGCCCTGGAAGAGGCGGAACTTGCTGCCGCCCGACAGCTTGCCCCAGGCGATGACCGAGCCCGTGAAGGTGATGGCACCGATGAAGGCGCCCAGCGCCAGCTCGATGCGGTTGCCGCCGGGAATGGGTGCCAGCGCGCGCGGGGCCACGCCGTCTTCCGGCGGGATGGCAGCCAAGGCCGCGTCCATCGCCGGCGTGATGCCGAAGGCCGCCGGCTCCGCGACCGCCGCCACCGCGATGGCCACCGCCGCCAGGCCGATCATGCTGTGGAAGAAGGCGACCAGCTCGGGCATCTTGGTCATCTCGACCGTCTTGGCCCGCCAGGCACCGTAGCCACCGCCGACGACCAGGCCGAGCAGCACCCAGGCCAGGCCCAGACCCGAGCCGGCCAGCTTGACGATGAGGGCGCCCGTCGTCAGCACGGCGATGGTCATGCCGACCATGCCGAAGAGATTGCCGCGGATGGACGTCGTCGGGTGCGACAGGCCCTTGAGCGCCTGGATGAAGCAGACGCTGGCGATCAGGTAGAGCAGCGTGACGAGATTGAGGCTCATTGCTTGGCCTCCACGTTGGTCTTCTTTTCCTTCTTTTTGAACATCTCCAGCATCCGCCGCGTGACCAGGAAGCCGCCGAAGATGTTGACCGCGGCCAGGGCCACGGCCAGCACGCCCATGCCCTTGGCAAACGGCGTCTCGGTCAGCGCCGCGGCCATCATGGCGCCGACGATGACGATGGCCGAGATCGCGTTGGTGACGGCCATCAGCGGCGTATGCAGCGCGGGGGTCACCGTCCAGACGACGTGGTAGCCCACGTAGATGGCCAGCACGAAGATGATCAGGTTGATGATGGTGTGGTCGACGACTTCCATGCTCAGCTCCGGGTCACTTGACCGTCTTGGGTGACGCGGCAGGCCGCGACGATGTCGTCATCCAGCGGCACGTTGAACGTGCCCTCCTTGGTGATGACGAGCTTCAGGAAGTCCAGCACGTTGCGCGCGTACAGCGCCGACGCATCGGCCGCCACCAGCGCCGGCAGGTTGGTCTCGCCGACGATGACGACCCCATGCTTGGTGACGGTCTTGCCGGCCTCTGTCAACGGGCAATTGCCGCCCGCGGGGGCCGCGATGTCGACGAGCACCGAGCCCGGCTTCATCGCCTTGACCATCTCCTCTGTGACCAGCACCGGCGCCGCGCGGCCCGGGATCAGCGCCGTCGTGATGACGATGTCCGCCGCTGCCACGCGCTTGGCGACCTCGGCCTTCTGCCGGTCCAGCCAGCTCTGCGGCATGGGCCGGGCATAGCCGCCCACGCCCTCGGCCGCTTCCTTCTCCTCGGCCGTCTCGTAGGGCACGTCGATGAACTTGCCGCCCAGCGACTCGACCTGCTCCTTCACCGAAGGCCGCACGTCGCTGGCCTCGATGACGGCGCCCAGGCGCTTGGCCGTCGCGATCGCCTGCAGGCCGGCGACGCCGACACCGAGGATGACGACGCGCGCCGCCTTCACGGTGCCGGCCGCCGTCATCAGCATCGGGAAGAAGCGCTGGTAGCGGTCCGCCGCGATCATGACGGCCTTGTAGCCGGCGATGTTGGCCTGGCTGGACAACACGTCCATGCTCTGCGCCCGCGTCGTGCGCGGTGCGGCTTCCAGCGCAAAGCTGGTCAGGCCGGCCGCGGCAAGCGCGGACAGGCCGTCGCGGTCGAAGGGGTTGAGCATGCCGACCAGGGCCGTGCCGGCCTTCATCAGCGTGAGTTCGTCGGCACCCGGTGCGCGCACCTTCAGCACCAACTCGCTGCCAAGCGCCGTGGCCTGGTCGACGATCTCGCAGCCCACGGCCTCGTAGGCCGCGTCCGTGACGCTGGCCGCGATGCCGGCACCAGCCTCAATGCGCAGCACATGGCCGGCGGCCTTCAGCTTCTTGGCCGTCTCGGGTGTGACGGCTACGCGGGTCTCTCCGGCCGCGCGTTCGCGCGGTACGCCGATCTGCATGGAAGCTCCTGTCGGGGGCAAGGGGTCGCGGCAGCTTACACAATGCCTGCGTCCGTCTACTGCGGGAATGCGCGAGGAGGTTTCATGACTGCCACAGACCGGTTTCGCCCCAGCGTCACTGTCGCCGCGGTGATTGCACGCGAGGGCCGCTACCTTTTGGTGGAGGAAGAAACGCCCGAGGGCTTGCGGCTGAACAACCCGGCGGGCCATCTGGAGATGGGAGAAAGCCCGGTCGAGGCCGTTGTGCGCGAGGCGCTCGAGGAGACGATGCGCGCCTTCGTGCCCGAGGCGTTTCTCGGTGTCTACCTCGCCCGCTTCGTGCGGCCGGTGCGATTAGAGGATGTCACCTATGTACGGCTGGCCTTCAGCGGCTCGGTCGGCGAAGAGATTGCCGGCCGCACGCTGGACGAGGGCATACGCCGCACGCTGTGGTTGAGCCTTGACGAGATCCGGGCCAGCCAGGACCGCCACCGCAGCCCGCTGGTGCTGGCCTGCATCGAGGACCATGCCGCCGGCCGCCGGCTGCCACTGGACAGCGTGAGTTCCGACCCCTCGCTGGCCGACCCGCGCCGGCTGGGTTGAAGGTTGGCCGCAGAATCCTTTAGATGCCACATACGCCCTCCCGCTTCCATCGTCAGCGCGTGGCCGCCTGCCTTGCGTTGCTGGGCTGGGCCGCGGGAGCGATGGCCCAGCCGCTGCCGCTGCAGATCGCCAGCTGGGATCGCACGACCAACCCGCTGATCGGCGTCAGCGAAGCGGTGCTGGTCCGCATGTATGCCGACGTCGGCCAGCCCATGCAGTTCATCGACCTGCCGGCGCGGCGGGCCGGCCTGCAGTTGGCCAGTGGCGAGGTGGACGCCAACACGCACCGGGCACGCGACTATCTGGACGCCAACCCGGGCGTCGTCGCCGTGGCCACGCCCCTTGGGCAGGTCCAGCTGCGCGCCTACACGCGCGACCCCACCTTGAGATTGGCGGGCTGGGCGGACCTGCCGCGCTGGCGCGTCGCGCATCTGCGCGGCGTCGTGCGCGTGGAGCAATTGATGCCCGCCGGCATGCACCGCATCGAGGCCGGCAGCCTGCGCGAGCTGTGGCGCCTGCTGGCCAGCGAGGCGGCCGACGTGGCCATCGTCAGCGAACTGGCCGGCAGCCCGGCGCAGAGGCCGGCCGGCGTCTCGGGGCTGCAGCGCCTGGACATCATTCTGGACGAGCACACCGTCCACCATGTCCTGGGCGGCCGCCACGCCGCTCTCGCCCAGAAGCTCAACGCCGCGCTGCTGCGCCTGCAGGCCAGCGGCGAGCTCGAGGCGCTGCGTCAGTCAACGCTGCAGGCCTTGCTCAAGCGCCAGGGCGGCGGCTGAAAATCGTCGCCAATGACAGCCCCTGATTTCATCGAGGTCTATGACCAGGCCCTGAGCGCCGAGGCCTGCCGCACGCTGATCGAGCGCTTTCAGGCCAGCAACCGCCTGCAGCGCGGCGAGACCGGCAGCGGTGTCGATGTCAGCTTGAAGGACAGCTGGGACATCGCCATCAGCCGTCACCCCGAGTGGGCCGACGCCTGCGAGCAGCTCAACAACGCCGTCATCGCCGGCTTCAAGCACTATCTGCGCCGCTATGCCCATCTGGCGCTGGCGCCGCTGAAGCTGCAGATGAATCGGCCCGACGGCAGCCAGGCCCTGCTGGACGCCGACGGCGTCGCTGCACTGAACGACGAGCTGCTGATGGGCTTGATCGCCAAGGTCTTCCGCCCCGGCGCCATCAACCTGCAGCGCTACCAGGCCGACCAGGGCGGCTACCCCTACTGGCATTGCGAGCAATATCCAAGGCTCGACCAGGGCGAGGCCCTGCACCGCGCCGTGCTGTGGACCATCTACCTGAACGACGAATTCGCCGAGGGTGAGACGGAATTCCTCTACCAGGGCCGCAAGATCGTGCCGCGCACCGGCAGCCTGCTGATCGCACCGGGCGGCTTCACGCACACCCATCGTGGCAACCGACCCAGGGGCGGCGACAAGTTCATCGCAACCTCCTGGGTGCTCTACCAGCGCGCCGAAAGCCTGTTCGCGG
Organism: Pelomonas sp. Root1217; assembly: GCF_001425705.1. Lineage (GTDB taxonomy): Bacteria > Pseudomonadota > Gammaproteobacteria > Burkholderiales > Burkholderiaceae_C > Pelomonas. The sequence continues at coordinate 466,381 of NZ_LMDC01000023.1, forward strand.
CCGGTTGAAAGCCCGTTTGGGACAATCGCGCCCATGAGTTCCAACAAGAAACACCGAGTCGTCGTCGGCCTGTCCGGCGGCGTGGACTCGGCCGTGACGGCCTACCTGCTGAAACAGCAGGGGCATGAGGTCATCGGCATCTTCATGAAGAACTGGGAAGACGATGACGACGACGAGTACTGCTCGACGCGCCAGGACTTCCTGGACGCCGCCTCCGTCGCCGACGTGCTGGGCATCGAGATAGAGCACGTCAACTTCGCCGCCGAATACAAGGACCGTGTCTTCGAGAGCTTTCTGCGCGAATACCAGGCCGGCCGCACGCCCAACCCCGACGTGCTGTGCAATGCCGAGATCAAGTTCAAGGCCTTCCTGGACCATGCGATGCGTCTGGGCGCGGAGAAGATCGCCACGGGTCACTACGCCCGGGTGCGGGAACTGAACGGTGAATTTCAGCTGCTCAAGGGGCTGGACCCGCTGAAGGACCAGAGCTATTTCCTGCACCGGCTTTCGCAGGCCCAGCTCAGCAAGACGATGTTCCCGGTCGGCGACCTGCCCAAGACCGAGGTGCGGCGCATTGCCGCCGAGATCGCCTTGCCCAATGCGAAGAAGAAGGACTCGACCGGCATCTGCTTCATCGGCGAGCGGCCCTTCCGCGAGTTCCTGAACAAATACCTGTCGCACCAGCCCGGGCCGATCAAGGACGAACGCGGCCGCAAACTCGGCGAGCATGTCGGCCTGAGCTTCTACACGCTGGGCCAGCGCCAGGGCCTGGGCATCGGCGGCGTGAAAGAGAAAGGCTCTCCGCGCGGCGGTGGCGAGCACGAGCCCTGGTTCGTCGCCGCCAAGGACATTCCGAGCAACACGCTCATCGTCGTGCAGGGCCACGACCATCCGCTGTTGCAGAGCCTGGCCCTGATCGCTGATGACCTGAGCTGGGTCGCCGGCCGCGCGCCGGCCACTGGCGAAGCGGCGGCCAAGACGCGTTATCGCCAGGCCGATGCACCCTGCGGCATGGGCTTCGACGCAAGCGGCCATCTGACCCTGCGCTTTCCTGATCCGCAATGGGCGGTGACACCGGGCCAGAGCGCGGTGGTCTATGACGGCGACGTCTGCCTGGGCGGCGGCGTGATTGCCGCAGCCATCGCTGAATGACCAAGTTCGACCGCCTGCTCGCGCGGCTGGCCGAGCCGGGCGTGGTGCTGCGCCTGGCGGCGCTGGTGGTCTGCGCGATGGAGCTGGTCAGCGCCGGCTCGGCGCTGCTGGGTGCGCGCACCGAACCCTATGACGGCCTGGTCGCCTGGCTCTGGCGCCAGCTCGGCGGTGATGTCAACGACCGCAGCCTCGTCGTCATCTGCGTGCTGCTGCTGGTGGCCTTCGTCGCCCTGATCTTGCGGCTCGCACGCCAGGGCCAGACGGCGCTGCCGGTGAACCAGCGCCTGGCCTGGCTGTTGCTGGTCGACCTGCTGGCCTTCGGCGTGACGCCGGGCCTGCCCTTCCTGGTCACGGCGCTGGGCGCGGTCGTGCTGCCAGCGCGGCTGGCCCTGGGTTTTGCGACCGCCCAGGTGGTGCTGAATACGGGCATCTATGTCTATGCGTCGACAACGGCCTGGCTGGACCAGTTCGGCATGCTGTTCGCCATGCTGGCCCTGCACGGCCTGGCCTTTGGTCTCGGGCGCATGGCCGCGGCTGAAGGCGAGAAGCGCCGCTGGCTGCAGGCCGTGCTGGCCGAGCAGATGTCGGGTGAGCACCTGCTGGCCGAGCAGATGCGCTACAACGAGCGCATGCAGATCGCCCGCGAGCTGCACGACCTGATGGGCCACCACCTGACGGCACTGAACCTGCAACTGCAGCTCGGTGGCGCCTTGCTGGCGCGCGAAGACACCTCGGGCGCGGGCCAGGCGATGGGGCGCGCCGAGGGCGTCGCGGCCCAGTTGCTGGCGGACGTGCGAGAGGCCGTGTCGCAGCAGCGCAGCTCGCAGCGCATTGACCTGTCCGCCGCGCTGCAGGCCCTGGCCGAGGGCATTGCCAGCATGCGCATCGAGCTGACGCTGGACGACGCCGCCCGCGACCTGGGGCCACGCGCGGCCCACGCGCTGCTGCGCTGCGTGCAGGAAGGCGTGACCAACAGCGTGCGCCACGCCGGCGCGCGTCGCGTGCAGGTGGAACTGCGCGGGCTAGGGGAAGGACGGGATGAAGTCACCGTCAGCATCGACGATGATGGGCGAGGCGCGCCGGGCTGGCGCGAGGGCCGCGCCGAGGGCTTTGGCAATGGCCTCTCGGGCATGGCCGAGCGCATGACCGAGCTGGGTGGGCAGATGTGCGTGACGCGCACCAGCCCGGGATTTCGAATCGAGTTGAGATGTCCACGATGGGTGTGATCAAGATCTTGCTGGTCGAGGACCAGCAACTGGTGCGTGAAGGCCTCAAGGGGCTGCTCGCGCTGCACGACGAACTCAAGGTCGTCGGCGAGGCCAGCGACGGCGCCGAAGCGCTGGAGTGGCTGTCCGCCGCTCCCGCAGATGACATGCCCGATGTCATCCTGTCCGACATGCGCATGCCGCGCCTGGACGGCATCGGCCTGATCCGCGCGCTGGCCGCGCGGGCCCTGCGCCTGCCGACCGTCCTGCTGACCACCTTCGACGACACGGCCGCTTTCGACGAAGCCGTGCGCGCCGGTGCTCGCGGTTTCCTGCTCAAGGCCATCAGCCCCGAGACGCTCGCCCAGGCCCTGCGCGACGTGCACGCCGGCGGCACCGCGCTGCGGCCGTCTCTCACCACGCGCATGGAGGCCAAGGGCGGCGAGCGCGCCTTCACGGCGGCCGACCATCCCGATCCGCTGTCACCGAAGGAGCTGCAGGTGCTGCGCCTGGTGGCCAGCGGCCGCAGCAACACCGAGATCGCCGGCCTGCTGGGCAACAGCGAAGGCGTCATCAAGAACCACTGCTCGGCCATCTTTTCCAAGATGGGCGTGCGCGACCGCACGCAGGCGGTGCTGCGCGCTATCGATCTGGGCTGGATTTAGGTCGCGCGGCGGGCGCTGCGAGATGCAGCACCCAATACCGCTGCAGCCGACCGGGCCCCGCCACGCAAGCCAGGCCGAACTCCTGGAAGTCAGCGGCCATCAGGTTCTCGCAATGCGCCGGGCTGGCCAGCCACTGCGCCATGGCCTCGTCCAAGGTCTCAGGGCCACCAGCCAGGTTCTCACCGGCTGAGCGCATCAGATAGCCCGCCTCGCGCAGCCGCGTGCGCAGCGAGGTGCCGGCGGCGCCAACATGGTCGATGCGGTCGCGGGCGGCCAGTTCCAGGGCGTAGCGGCGGGCTGAGTCCGCCAGCACGGGGCTGGCGCGCAAGGCTGCCGCGGCGGGCCAGAGGCGCTCGCCGCAGGCCTGGGGCTGGGCGCGCAAGGCGTTCAGGCTGGCCAACACCGCGTCACCCGCCGGCTGGCAGCCGTCCTGGGCCGCGGCGGGCGCCAAGCTGGCCAGACCGAGCAACAGAGGCAACAAGGCTCGCATCGCCGAATCCTAGTTGTTGCCAAGCGCCGAGGCGAAGCCCACCATCGCGGCATGAAACCACACCGACTGCTTGCCCTCCTGCTCGCCTGGGCCGCCCTCACCAGCTGCGCCCAGACGCCGCCCCCAGTCCCGCCCACGCCGGCCGCTTCAGCCGCGGCCGAAACCGAGTCCGTCCGGCTCGGTCGCGAGCTGCGCACGTTGATCGGCCCCGCGAACTGCAAGGCGGACTCGCAATGCCGCACCGTGGCCGTCGGTGCCAAGGCCTGCGGAGGGCCGGCCGGCTATCTGGCCTGGTCCAGCGAAAGCACGGACGCTCAACGTCTCGCCGAACTCGCCGCTCGTCAGGCCCAGGCCCACAAGCGCGAGATCGAGGCCAGCGGCATGCTCTCCAACTGCGCGATGGTGGCCGACCCCGGTGCGGCTTGCGTGGCCGGGCGCTGCCAGCTCGCCACGCCCACCAGTGCGCGCTGAAATTGGCGTCCGCATAGAAAAAAGCCGCGGGCCTTGCGGCCTGCGGCTTCGGGGTGGCTGTAAAGCTGCTGCTTATTGAGCGACGCCGTCCGCCAGCTTGGCGGCCACGGTGTTGGGCTCATTGAGCACCGGCACAACGCCGTCGGTCGACACACGCACCACGGTCGTCGTCTGGGCCACACCACCTGCATCGAGCAGCTGGAAGGCGCCGACATAGCGCTTGCCCGTGGCCAGGCCCGACCAGGTCAGGCCGACGGTGGCCGTGCTGCCGGCATAGACCTGCGAAGGCATGGCCATCCTCAGGCCAGCACCATCACCGGCCTTGACGATCCAGCTCGACAGCGTATGGGTCATGGCAGCACTGCCGCCGTAAGCCACTACGCAGACCTTGTAGGTGCCCGCGGCAGGTGCGAGCACCTGCACGGTCTCGTTGGAGCCGTCATTGCCCGAGTACACCGAGGTGGTGTTGTTCGGGTAGAGCAGCATCAGGTCATTGTCATCGCCAGCGGCGCCGACATCAACATCACGCAGACCAAAGCGCGCCACCAATGTATTGGCCGGAACGCTGAAGCTGTAGACCTTGACGTTGGCGGTGTCGGCACCGGCCTGGCAGATGGCCTTGAGCTGGGCGCTGCTGGTGGGCTTTTGGGCCAACGTAGCCGGCGAGGACAGCGTCACTTCCTTCATGCCACCCGACGACACGCCCATGCGGCCGGCAAAACCGGTGCGGACCGTGAACAGCTTGGTGCCGGAGACGGTGGTGCCGGTGAACTCGGCCGGAGCCGAGATCGCCTTGCCCACCTTGGCCTGGATGGGCGAACGCACGATGTGCGTGCCGTCGTTCCACACCAGCTGGCCGTAGTTCCACACACCTTCGGTGGCGGTCGTCGCGGTCAGCTTCACCGTGAAGGCCGCCGATGCGCCCGGGGCCAGGGTCAGCGAAGCGGGCGTCACGACAGTCGTGAAGCCCGGCACGCTGGCGGTGGCGTTGTAGGTTGCGCTGCTGCTGCCCACGTTGGTGACCGTGCGCGGGAAGGTGACGGAGCCGATGACGGTGCCGGCCGTCATCGTCGGCAGGTTCAGGTCGGTGGTCTCGTTCAGCGTGCCGATGTTCGTGCAGTCGCTGGCCGGCACCACCGCCGCCTTGTTCACCTTGCACTGGTACTTGACCCAGTCGTTCTTGCCAGCGTTGTAGACCAGGCCGGGGTCGGCGGCCTTGTTCGGGTCGATGTGGCCCGAGCCTTGCGACCAGGGCAAGAGGCCGTTGGACAGGCCGGTCAGGCCATCGTTGAGCGTCGAGTAGGCGGTGGTCATCAGCGCCGACTTGATGGCGCCAGGGCCCCAGGTCGGGTGAGCCTGCTTAAGCAGCAACGCAACACCTGCCACGTGCGGGCTGGCCATGGACGTGCCCTGGTAGGACGCCCATGCCGGTCCGGGCACCAACGTGCCGGCGGCGACGGCATCGCGGTCACCCTGGCTCAGCGCTGGGGTCACCTGGGCGATGACATCCACGCCCGGTGCGGCCACATCGGGCTTGAGGATGTTGCTGTCACCGGCGTTCGGGCCACGCGACGAGAAGTTGGCCATGATCGGCGCCGGGGCGGTGCCGATGTAGAACTTGCTGATGCTGGCGGTTGCGCCGGCCGTCTGGGCATAGGTCTTGATCGCAGCGCCGTCGGCGGTCGTGACGTGCACGGTCGGCACCGAGTGAGCTTCGGCCACCAGGCCAGCGCCGTTGTCCTGCATGATCATGCCGATGCCACCGGCGTTGAACACGGCCAAACTCTTGTCGACGCGGGCGTTGTTGCCGCGCGTGCAGACCACGATCTTGCCGGCCACCTTGGCGGGATCCAGTTCGAGCGGGTTGCTGAAACACAGGTTCAGGTTGGCGCTGGCACCGGCAATGCCGGCATCCTCGGCGCGGATGATGGGCTTGTTGTTCACTTCTGCCAGGCTGTTCAGCGAGGCGCCGGTGTACTTGGCGGCGTTGCCCAGCGTGGCGTCGCCGTTGAAGGCGCGGTCATGCGTGGAGGCGGCCACCGTCGTCAGCCAGGGGCTGATGTGGGCCACAGCCTGGCCGGGGCCGCTGTTGCCGGCCGAACTGGCGACGAAGACGCCGGCGATCGAGGCACGGTAGAAGGCTTGCTCGACGGGATCGTTGACCGAGGTCTGCGAGCCGCTGATCGAGAAGTTGATGACGTTGACACCGTCGGCCACGGCCTTGTCGATGGCGGCCACCGAGTCGGTGGTGAAGCAGCTGTTGGTGCTGCCGGTGCCGTCGGTGGCGGCTACGTCCACATAGGTGTAGCAGACCTTGTAGGACGCCACGCGAGCGCGCGGCGCCATGCCGGAGGCCTGGCCCAGGGCGATGCCGTTGACGATGGCCGTGACGTTGGAGTTGCCCGCCGCCGTGGAGGCGGTGTGGTCACCGTGGCCACCGTGGCCGGTCGCGCCGCCCAGGTCGTCACGGCCGGAGGCGAACGACGTCCAGTGCGGGGTCCGGCCGGAGGCGATGAAGCCCGCGTTGAAATGCTGGATGCTGATCAGCTTGTTGTTGCAATGTTTGGCGGGGTCGATGCCCTCGCCGGCCATGCAGCTGCCGGTATAGGTGGCAGGCTTGGGGCCATAGACCAGGGTGTCGGCCGGGTTGTTGCTCGGCACGCCGTTGGCATCGACACGGTCGAAGAACGCGGGGTTCTCGGGCCAGATGCCCAGGTCGACGACGCCGATCACCAGGTTCTCGCCCTTGATGGCGGAACCACCGGCGGACTGCGACCACAGGCCGCCCGGGGCGGTCAGGCCCAGGAACTTGCTGGTGGAGATGGTGTCGAGCTTGCGGGCTTCGTCCTGCCACAGGCCGACGACCTGGCTGTTGGTGCTCAGCGAGCGGGCTTCGTCATCCGTCAGGCTAGCGGCAAAGCCGTTGAACACGGTCTTGTAGGTCGCCAGGACCGGCGCATTGCCGACCAAGGCGATCACATTGCTTTGCTGCTGGCTCAGGTAGCTGATGTAGGCCTGCACGGCAGCGCTGCCGTATTTGAAGGTTTCACCGGCTGCCGGTTGGGTGGCGGCCAGGCCTGACACCGTGCCCTGGTAGGAAGCAGCGGGTTCGTCCTTGAGCTGGACGATGTAGGTCTTGCGATCCTGCGCAAAGGAGCTTGTGGCCAAACCTGAGAGCAGAACCAGCGTCGCCAGTGCGGCGGGCTTGAGTTTCATCTTCATCAAAGAGTCCTTTCGATGCAAACGGCGGATCAGACAGCGCGGCGGCGGCTGGCCCGGAAGGCGGCGAGGCCGGCGACGCTCAGCAGAGCGAGGCTGGCGGGCTCGGGTACATGCTCGATGACGACATCGTCCAGCGCGAACTGGGCGCGGTCAGTGCCAAAGGCCGTGCAGCTGCCGGTGGTGCCCGGCGTGGGGCAGGCGAAGCCGTAGGCGTAGACATAGTCCCACTCGGTGTTGCCGAAGGCGCCGGTGCCGTAGGTTCCGAAGTTCAGGTTGCCCGATGCGTCCAGGCCGGTCAGCGCGAAGGTGGCCGTGGTCGCCACGCCATTGCGCATGCCCTGCAGGCGCACGAAGCCCGGGGTCGCGGCGATGGGGTCGCCATTGCCGATGAAGCTGGCCTTGAAGCTCTTGATCGAGAAGCGGAAGCCGTCGTTGGCGCCGAACAGCAGCACGGAGTCATCCAGCAGGCCGATGTAGGTGCTGGCGTTGTTCACCGGGCACTGCGCACCAAAGCAATCTGCGCCCGTGCCCATGACGCCCGTGAGGTCGCCCGGCTGTGCCAGCCCGCTGTTCGAAAACGGATCGAAGAACATCGTGTGGCCGGCGATACCCGGCTGGTAGAACTCGTCACCATTGCCCAGCAGCGGCGAACCCGGGTACGACAGGAAAGGCGAGCCGTCGATCGGCGTCTCGAAATCAATGGTCGAGCGCAGCACGCCCGCCTGTGCGCTCATCGACGCCGAGAATGCGGCCGCGGCCAGCGCGACCAAGGTCAATACCTTCTTCATTTAACTACCCACTTTCTTTGATCAATTGAATGCCAAGCAGGCGGGGCAGCGCCGAAGGCACCGCGGCATCGTCGACGGCGTGGGCCGTGTTGATGTCCTGCCAATGGACAAAGCGTCCATTTAGGCGGCCGATTCTGGGTGCGCAGGAATCCACGAACATCCCCAGTTGCCCGGCCTTCAGGCGAGGGGGGAACGGGTTTTCACCGAGCTCATGGACTTGACTAACCCGTACGAATTCCGCCAGCGACCCATCACCTTGATGCGCCGCTGGCCGCTGAGGCAGCGGAAGCGGGGTCGGCGGGCAGCTGCAGGTTGGCCACGGTGCGTGGCGAGAAGAGCAGATCGCGCGCAATCCGGGCCGGCAGGCCGTCCGGGCCAACCTCGCGCAGCAATGCATGCTCGGAGCGGCTGCGCACGGCGCTGAAGGCACCGGGCTGGCCGGGTTCGGGCACAAGCTCCCAGTCCGCCTTGCCGGTGAAGGGGTCCTCATAGGCGCGGCGCAGGTGGTGCCGCGGCTTCGGTGCGCGGTTGTCGACGAGCAGGTCGTCCAGGCTGTGCGGGTATTGCTGCGGTGGATTGGGCGTGGCCGCCGCATAGGCCACGATGGCGCGCGCGATCTCGCCGCCACGGAACAGCAGCTCGCGCTCGCGCTCGCGCTGGGCCGCCATGCTCCAGGCCTGGCCGATGGCCGCGAGGCCGGCGGCGGTCAGCGCGACGAGGAAGAGCACCGCGAGGTAGGAATAGCCCCGCGCGCGGCTGCTACCAGTCCGCATAGAGCCTGCCGTCCGCCGAGCGCCCGGCGGCACCACTGCGCACATCCCAGACCCGGCCGCTGGCCTGCATCTCAGTCGGTGGCGGCAGCTCGATCCAGGTCTCGCGGCTGGCGGTCAGCGGGTCCTCGGGAATGCCGCGGATATAGCGCGCCGCGGCCAGCTCCTGCAGGGACTCGGGATAACGGCCCTTGTCGGCGGCGTATTGGTCGATGGCATCGCGCATCGTCGTCAGCGACTGCAGCAGGGCCGTCTCCTTGCTCTTGTGCAGCGAGGTGAAGTAGCGCGGCGCGGCGATGGACGCCAGCAGGGCCACGATGGCCATGACGACGATGAGCTCGATGAGGGTGAATGCGCGCTGGCGCCTTCGGCTTGAACTTTGTTTGGCGTTCATCACCAATCCCTCAGCCGCGAACCATCCAGCGCCTTGCGCTCCGAACGCGAGTAGACGTCGAACACGTCCTTGCCCGGGCGCGGGTCGTCGGGCGGGCTGTCGTAGGCGCGCAGGCCCCAGGTCTCGGCGGCACTCAGCTCTGCCGGTGCGAAAGGGTCGCGCGGCAGGCGGCGCAGGAAATAGAGCTTGCGGCCATTGGGGGACTTGGCATCGGCCACACCGTCGACCAGCAGTTGGAGCTTTTGCGGATAGCCGCTGTCCTCGGGGCTTTGCACGATGTTGCCGGTCTCGGTAGCGCGCTTGTAGGCGTCAAGCGCCTCGCGCAGCGTGCGCAGCGACTGGCGCAGCTCGTGCTCGCGGCTGCGCTGCACCGACATCTCAAGCAGCGGCCGCGCGGCAGACGCGAGCACGCCCAGCATGGCCAGGACGACCAGCATCTCGATCAGCGTGAAGCCACGAACTCGCATGAAGGGCGCCTACTTCACCGCCTCGACGGTCAGCAGGCCAGAGCCTTCAAGTCGCACGGATGTCGACTCGCCATTCAGCCCGCTGGCCGACAGCGAACTGACGTTGATGTTGAGCACCTGGCCGGCCGCCGGCGGCAGGGCGCGGAAAGCGACGACGCGCTCACCGCGCGGTGCCAGCTCGACGGGATAGCGGCCGGGCGTGACGCCCTGCAAGGGCTGGGCCGGCGTAAGTTTGGCCGCGTCGTATTCCAGCTCGCCCTTGATCTGCAGACCACTTTCGTTCTTCAGCGCGACGGACACGGTGCCGCCGGCCGGGATCTGCGGCGTCACGTCCAGCTTCAGCATCGCCTCGGCAGGCGCCGCAGCGGGCTGTGCCTGGGCAGTGGGGGCGGCGGCGCCGCCACTGCTGGGCGCCACGCCGACCCGCGCCTCGCGGCGCAGCAGGCTGCTGAAGGCGCCGGGGCTGGCGTCGGTGCCGCTGGCCAGGCGCGTGAGGGACGCGTCGGGCACGGCCAGGTTGCGCACCACGCGCGGCGTGATCAGCAGCACCACCTCGGTCTTGTTGCGCGTGTCGGTCTGCGTGCCGAACAGGCGGCCCAGCACGGGAATGCGCGACAGCCCCGGAATGCCGGTGCCGCTCTTGCGATCCTCGTCGTTGATGAGGCCGGCCAGCACCTGCGTCTCGCCGTCGGCCAGGCGCAGCACGGTGGAGGTGTTGCGCGTGCCGATCTCATAGGCCGTCGTGCCGCCGGGGCCGGTGACCTGGCGGATCAGGTTGCTGACTTCCAGGCCGATCTTGATGACGACGTCGTTGTCGAGCTGGATGGTGGGCTCCACATCGAGCTTGAGGCCGACGTCCAGATAGCTGACCGAGGCCGCGACGGACGTGGAACCGGTGAAATTGGTCGTCGTCGTGAACACCGGCAGCTTCTGGCCGATGTGGACCTTGGCCTTGTCCCGGTTGCGCACGCGGATTTTGGGGTTGGCCAGGATGTTGGAGTTGCCCGATGTGCCGCGCAGCGTGGCCACCACTGCCGGATTGGCAATGCTGGCGCGGAAGTAGGCGCGGTCGCTGAGCAGCACCTGGCCGACGGCGCCGGGCAGGCCGTACTGCACCGTGTCGGGCCATTGCAGGCCCAGTGAGTCGACCTGGTCGGTGGCCAGCTCCATGACCTCGACCTCGAGCATCACTTCGGGCTCGGGCAGGTCGACCGACGCGATGAGCTTTTCCACCAGGCGCAGCACCTCGGGTGTGTCGCGCACGATAAGCAGGTTCAGGCGCTCGTCGATGTGAATGTCGCGCACCTTGGCGATGGTGCGCACCATGGCCTGGACCTGCTTCACGTCGGCATTGGTCAGGTAGAGGGTGCGGGTGATCAGCTCCTGGTGCTCGCGCTGCTTGGCAGCCGTGTTGGGGAAGATCAGCACCGAGGTTTCGTTGAGCAGCTTGCGATCCAGCTGCTGCGTGCCGAGGATGACGCGCATCGCCTCGTCCATCGTCACGTTGCGCAGGAAGACGGTCACGCGGGCATCGGCGCGCACGTCCTTGTCGAAGACGAAGTTGACACCGCTGGAGCGGGACAGCGCCTCGAAGACCTGGCGCAGCGGCGCCTCGCGGAACTCCAGCGTGACGGGCTTCTGGAAGGCCGGGCCCAGCTCGCCAACCGCCGCCTCCAGCGGCCGCGCCTGGGCGACCTGGCTGGCCAGCAGGCGGGCGCCGGGATGCTGGGGCGACTCGGCCAGGATCTCGCGCGCCACGCCTTCAGCGCGCTCCAGGCGACCTTCCTTCAGCGCGGCGCGGCCGGTGGCCAGCTGGGCGTCCTGGCGGCGGCTGCGTTCCACCTCGGTGGTCAAGGCGGCCAGGCGCGGGTGCTTGGCGTCGGCCAGTGCCAACTGGCTCAGCAAGGCCGAGGCCTCGTCCCAGCGCCCCGCGCCGCGCAGTGCCTCGATCTGCAGGATGAGGCGGGCCGTCGCCTGTTCACGGGCACGCACCTGGGCGGCGCGCAATTGCGGGTCGTTCGGATCCTTGGCGCGGGCATCATCCAGCACACGCAGGGCGGCCGGCCACTGGTTGCTGCGGCCGAGGTCTTCGGCCTGGCGCAAAGCCGGGTTGGCGCAGGCCGCGAGCAGCACAGTCACAAATGCCCCAAGGACGACGTGGAACGTCGTCCGCCCCCCGAGGGGAGCGGGAAAACTTGGGGCGGCCCGGCGTTTTCCCGGGAAGAGAAGGAAGAGCTGCTTCATGGGATGGGCCTGAAGACGATGTTCTGGGGGAGCTGGCCGGGCAGCCAGGTCAGGCGCACGCCGCTGCCGGACACCTGCTCGACGCGCCACTGGCCGTCGATGACGTCGCCGCGCCTGGCGCTCAAGGCCTTGCTCGGCCCGGTCAGCAAAGCGACCTCGACCGCCTTGGCGCCCTCGCCTTCGATGACGCGGCCGATCATCTGGTAGGGCGCTGGCGGCGCGACGGGCGGTGGCGGCGGTGTGGCTGCGACCGGTGGCGGCGCGGGTGGAGGCGGTGGCGGCGGGGGTGGCTGCCAGGCAGCAAGCTGGGTGGCGTCGACTTCCGCCCAGGGCTCGCGCGACGCGGCGCCGGGGGCAGATGCCGGTGTTGCGGGCGTTGCCGGCGCTGACGTTGCCGCTGCGCGGCGAGCCGGCGCGGCGACGGCGGCCGCAGCCTCGTCCTCGGGGCGCGTGGCGACCCAGGCGGTGGCGGCCAGCGTCGCGGCCAGCGCGCCGCCGAGGGCCAGTTGGCGAGGCGTCGGCTTCATGGCGCGGCCCTCCCGTGCAGCGACCACTGCAGCTCGGCATCGACGTCGGTGGCCATCGGGCTGACGCGGCGCAGTTTGACGGCATCCAGGCTCAGCGCCGGATCGTGCGCCAACGCGGCCCCGATGAAGCGCCGCAGCTGCGCATAGTTGCCGGTCAGCGGCATCGTCACGCGCATCCTCTCCAGGCCCTCGGACGTCGACAGCCGGTGCTCGGTGCGCGCACCGACGAGGTCCAAGCGGATGCTGAGCTCCAGCAGATCGGCCAGGCGCTGCTGGCGGCTGCTGGACGGCGGCAGCGAGGCCTGCCATTGCTGCACGCTGACCGGCGCCGATGCAGCGGCTGCGGCCGGCCGGGCCTTGGCGCGCAGCTCGCGGGCTTCGGCCTGCAGCTTGACGGCCTGGGCGTCCCAACGCTGGCTGAGCACGACGGCGATCACCGCAAGGACCAATGCCGCGAGGCCGGCCAGGCCGGGCCAGCCGAGCGCTTTGACCGGCGCCTTGACGAAGGCAGGCCGCTTCACGAGCCGCTCCCGGTCGCCACGCGGGCATTGATCTCGAAGCGCTGGCCGACCAGGCCCGTTTCGGCCGCCGAGAAGCGCGACAGCACGACCTGGCGCCAGCCCGGCGTGGTGCCGAGTTGTTCGGCCAGTTGCAGGGCCAGCAGCTTGTCGGTTGTCAGGCCTTCCAGGCGCAGTTCGCCGCGGCCGGCGCTGGCGTCCAGCCCCAGCCAGGCGATGGTCTTGGCCTCAGCGCCCGCGATCTCGACACGAGTCAGCAGCGGCTCCCAGGGCATGGCCAGCAAGGCGCGGGCTTCGTTGCCCGCGCGGTTCTCGGCCGGTTCGCCGCGGCCGCGCGCGGCGGGCTTGGCGACCACCGCCGGGCGAAGCGTGGCGACACGGTCGCGCGCAGCCTGGGCGACGTCGAGGCCGCGATGGCTGTCGACGGCGCTCCATGCGGCCGTGGCAAGCACCAGGGCGCCGGTCGCGGCCAGCGGCCAGGCCAGGGGCGAACGGCCGTTGCGCGGCAGGAAGTCGGGCTGCGGCGTGGCCGGGCCGGGCTGGGCAATGAGCTCGTCAGCCGGCGTGCCGACGGCCAGCGGCGCGTCCCCGCCGAGATCGGCAAGCTGCTGGACACGGCGTGACTGCAGTCCGGTGACACGGCCGCCGTCGAGCTGGATGACAACAGCAACATCGCCTTCATGCCAGACGGCGCGCCCCGTGCCGGCGCGCGTCGCGGCCGGCAGCGAAGCCAGCCACGCCGCCCAGGCCGGGCGCACGGCGGCGAGGCGCACATGGGCTGCATCGGCCTGGCTGCGCAGCGCGGCCAGGTCCAGCCCATGCAGCGCTGATGCGCCGGCCGCCTCACCCAGTTTCCAGGGCGCAATTGCAAAGCGCTGCGCAGCGCTGCCGAAGTAATGGGCGAACTGCTGCTGCGCATAGGCCTGCACGGCGTCCAGGTCGGCCAGCGGCAGGCCCGGCTCGGTGACCAGCTCATGCAGCGCGCGGGCGCTGATGACCAGCTCGACGGCCGTGCCGGGCAGATCGCGGCACCAGGCCGCGAATTCATCGCCGCCGGGCGTGACGAAGACATGCCGCGGCTTGGCCAGGCGCGCGGCGATTTGCCGGCGCATTCGTTCACTCATCGAGGGTGACACGTTCCAGCTCCTCGAAAGTGGTGTCGCCACGGCAGACGGCGGCCAACGCCATCTCGCGCAACGATTTCATGCCGCGAGCCTTGGCGGCGGCCTTGATCTCGGACATGGGCGCGCGCGCCGCGATCAGGTCGCGCAGGCCGTCGTCGAGCTTCAGCAGTTCGGCCACCGCCCGCCGGCCCTTGTAGCCGGTGCCGCGGCAATGGCCGCAGCCCTCGCCCTTCAGGAAGTTGCCGTTGATGACGCCGTGTCTTGTGAGGGTGGCGGCATCAGGTGTGAACGGCTGCGCGCAGTGCTTGCACGTCAGCCGCACCAGGCGCTGGGCCAGCACGGCGTTCAAGGCCGAGACGACGTTGTAGAGGTCCAGGCCCATGTGCATGAAGCGGCCGATGACGTCGAACGCGTTGTTCGCATGCACCGTGCTGAACACCAGATGGCCCGTCAGCGCGGCCTGCACGGCGATCTGCGCGGTCTCGGCATCGCGGATCTCGCCCACCATGACGCGATCCGGGTCGTGGCGCAGGATGGAGCGCAGGCCGCGCGAGAAGGTCAGGCCCTTCTTCTCGTTGACGGGGATCTGCACGACGCCGCTGAGCTGGTACTCGACCGGGTCTTCGATCGTGATGATCTTGTCGGCGCCGGTGTGGATCTCGGCCAGCGTCGCGTACAGCGTCGTCGTCTTGCCCGAGCCGGTCGGGCCGGTGACGAGCAGCATGCCGTGAGGCTGGCGCGCCTGATGGCGGATGGCGGCGCGCTCGTCATCGCCGAAGCCCAGCGAATCGAGCGTCAACGAGCCGGCGCGGGCGATGGCCGCGCGGTCCAGGATGCGGATGACGGCGTCCTCACCGAACACGCTGGGCATGACGGAGAGGCGGAAGTCGATCTCGCGGCCCTGCACGCGCAGCTTGAAGCGACCGTCCTGCGGCAGGCGGCGCTCGCCGATGTCGAGCTCGGCCATGACCTTCAGGCGCGACACCAGCTGCTCGGCCACCTGCGGGCTCTCGACCTGGCGCACCACGGCCATGACGCCATCGACACGGAAGCGAATCATCGCGCCGCGAGCCGTGCATTCGATGTGGATGTCCGACGCCGTGTCCTGCAGCGCGTCGTAGATGGTGGCGTTGAGCAGGCGCACGACGGGGCTGGCCTGCTCGCTCAACGCCAGGGCCGACAGCTCCTCCGTGTGATCCTCGACGGCGGTCAGTGCATCCTCGACGTCAGACAGTGCGCGGAAGTCGGCTTCACCAGCGCCGAGGAAATGGGTCACCGCCTCGGCCGACGCACGCTGCCAGCCGACCGGTGCGTTCAGCCGCGACTCGACGCTCTGCAGCAGCATCGCGTCCTCGTCGCGCTCGGCGAGCAGCACTCGCCTGTTGTCGGCACCCACGGCCAGCACGGCACGCCAGCGCTGCGCCTGGGCCTGGGGCCATTGTTCGAAGTCAAGGTGCCAGGGGCCCTGCTCGGCCGGCAGCCAGTCTTGCAAGGATGCGGTCACGCCATGCTCCCGCGAAGCCTTTGAACAAAGCCACAGAGGCACAGAGGCACAGAGAAGAACCCAGGCAAACCGAATTTCCTCCGTGCCTCTGTGCCTCTGTGGCTGTGTTTCGCTGCAGTGGTCATTGCACCTGCTCCACCAGCTGGAAGATCGGCAGATACATCAAAACAATGATGCCCCCGATCAGCACGCCCATGATCAGCATCAGCGCCGGGTTCACCAGGCGCGACAGCAGGTCGGTCAGCCGCGCCGCCTCTTCATCGTGGAAGGCCGCGGCGCGCTCCAGCATGGCCGCGACCTCGCCACTGCGCTCGCCGACGCGCAACATGCGGCGCGCGACCGGCGTCGCCAAGTCTTGTGAGTCGAAGGCGGCCGACAGCCGCTCGCCACGCTCGATCTGCGCGGCCGCGGCCTGCACGGCCGCGCGCCAGGGTGCGGCGACCACGTCGACGACGATGCGCAGCGCAGCCAGCGCCGGCACGCCCGACGCCAGCAGCATGGCCAGCGACCGGTACAGCCGCGCCAGCGCCAACACGCGCAGCCGCGGGCCCAGGCCGGGCAGCGTCCACAGCGCGGCTTGAGCGCGCTGGCGCACGGCGGGCTGGCGCAGCAGCGTGAAGATCGCAAAGCCCACCGCCGCGATGCCGCCGATGACCAGCCCCGGATGCGCGCCGGCCGTCTGGCCGAACTCGATGAGCACGCGCGAAGCCCACGGCAGGTCGGCGCTGGTCTGCTCCAGGATGCCGGCAAAGCGCGGCAGCACGTAAAGCAGCAGGAAGAGGATGACGAGCGAGCCGACGCCGAGCAGCATCAGCGGGTAGACCAATGCGGCGACGAGTCGCGAGCGCAGCGCGTCGACCCAGGCCAGATAGCGCGCGTGCTGGGCCAACGCCGTGGAGAGCTGGCCGGTCTTCTCGTTGGCCGCGACGATGGCGCAGATCAGTTCGTCAAAGGCCTGCGGCTGCTGGCGCAGCGCGACGGACAGCGGCTGGCCCTGCTCGATCTGGCTGGTGACGGCGTCCAGTGCTGCGCGCACGCCGGGCTGGCCTTCCTTCTCGCGCAGCGTGCTCAACGCTTCGAGCAGCGCGATGCCGGCGTCCAGCAGCACGGCCAGCTCCTGGCTGAAGAGCTGCAGGGGGAATTTGCTGTTGCGGCGCCAGGGCTTGGCGCTCTCGGTGGCGACGGCGACCTCGCGCACCTCCAGCACATGCTGGGGCGACACACCGAGCACCGCGGCCACGGCGGCACGGTCGGAGGCCTCGACGCGCTCCGAAGTGACGGCTCCCGCGCGCAGTACGCGGGTTTGGAATTGCGGCATCACCAGCTGGTGAGGTCGGCATCCTCACCCTCGCCGCCGGGGCGGCCGTCCTTGCCGAAGCTCAGCAGGTCGTATTCGCCATGCTCGCCAGGGCTGCGGTATTGGTATTCATTGCCCCAGGGGTCCTTGGGTACGGCCTTGGAGAGATACGGCCCCGCCCATTTCGGCTCGTCGGCAGGCCGGGTGACCAGCACGGCCAGGCCCTGCTCGGTGCTGGGGTAGCGGCCGACGTCCAGGCGGTATTGGTCCAGCGACTTGGTCAGCGCGTCGATCTGGGCGCGGGTCGCCTTGACCTCGCTCTTGCCGATCTGGCCGAAGAACTTGGGGCCGACGTAACCGGCCAGGAGGCCGATGATGACCATGACGACCAGAAGCTCAAGCAGGGTGAAGCCGCGCGGGCGGGCAGAACGGGGTCGGAACATGGCGAGCAAGGGTACAGCGGGAGGGCGACTGTTCAACGGCTGGCGCCATCAGGCAATCGGGATTTGACCGACCCGCATTCTCAGGGGCCGCTCAGGAGGATTGAGCCAGCGTACAGGTATTGCCAGCGTTGTCCGCGCAAGGGCCTTGCCAGCGGATACGCGTGGCCGCAGCTGGCGGCAAGGGCGAACGGCCGTCCAGCGCCTGGCCGCGCACGCCGGTAAAGCTGGCCAGCGTCGTCCAGGTTGAGCCCTGCAGGTATTGCAGGTCGTAGCGCGCGCCCGGCCGCAGGCTGCGCGTCTTGATCTGGTATTCGCCGGCGACGATGGCAAAGCTGGGCGTGTCGCGGAAGGGCTGGGCCAGCGGTTCGCCGACGAACAACCCCTGCCCCGGCCACTGCACCGCCTTCCAGTAGGCCTCGATGGCCGTGGCACCGCGCCAGTACTGGTCGATGAGGACCGAGGCGCGCGAGAACTTTTGCGGCAGGTTACAGGGCTCCTCCACCGTACCGTAGCTGGCGGTTGCGCCCGCCTCCAGCCAGGCCGTGATGGGCATCTGGCCGCCGCCCGAGGGCAGCACGCCGCCCGCGGAGGTCAGCGTGTCGGCCAGGGCACCGGGGCGGAATTGCAGCGACGACAGATTGGCGACGCTGCTCAACCCCGTCAGGTAGAACAGCATGCCGCTCTTGCCGGACAGGGCATTGGCGCTGGCCGGGCCGGCGCTGTTGTCGACATAGTTCAGCGCCAGGGCGCCGCTCCAGGCCGCCGGCAGGCCGGCGAAATCGTTCCAGCGCACGCTGCGGTCGTCGTCCGTCGTGCGCACCAGCCAGCCCTCGCCGGCTGGCCGGCTGCCGTCGGCCGCCACGCCGCGGTTGATCAGCGCCTGGGCGGCCGCCAGCGTGTGGGCACCCAGCAACATGGAGGGGCGCATCTGCAACTCGGTTTGCGGCCGGCGCGCCTCGCTGTCGTAGAGCGGCGAGGCGGCCGTGTTCGCACAGGCCTCGGTCGATGGGCTGGGGTTGCAGTAGCGCGCGTCAAAACCGAGAGCCATCGCGCTGGTGATGCCCATGCTGCAGGCGCTAGTGACCCGGCTGGGGGCTGCCCAGGTCAGCAGCGTGGCCTGGATGCCGAGCGGCAACTTGGCGTCGATGTCGGATTTCAACAACGCGAAGTCGGCCGCGGAAATCGCCTCCTGAGCAGTGTTAACCCGAACTCGGATCAGATTCGCCGCCGGCACGCCACGCGCTGCCAGATAGGCGGCGCCGACGGCTTCACTGAGGGCATCACCCTCGGCCACGATGACGGCCAGGTCGGCCGGCGTCAGCCCGTTGGCGGGCAGCGTCAGCGTCAAGGTCTGCCCCATGCCACCACCCCCGCCGCCGTCCCCTCCCGTGCCGCTGCCTCCGCCGCCGCCGCAGGCACTCAACAAGGTCATCAACAGTGGCAGCAGCAAGCGGTTCAAAGGGCTCATGGGGGCCATTCTTGCAGCGCAGCTCGACCGTTAGTTGTGCACGATTTTGGTGCCTGCCCGCACCTTTCGCGGCCAGAGAACCCGGGCTTACCCCAGTGTTGTGCACCGGGGCGGGGCAATACATTTTCAGCACTCGACGCGGTTCCGGGCTCTGGTTCAGGACCGCCGGGCGGGTTGTGAGGAGACAAATCAAGCGCCAAGCGCATCCGGTTGCTTCGTAACCCCGAAGACAATCCACCGGCCACCAAGGCACCCCTTGGTGGCCGTTTTCTTTATGGGGCCGAAGGCCCCTCGCCTGGTCTCGCACGCTGAACGCGGCGTGCCCAGTCGGTCTTGCAGACCGCGCTGCGGCAGGCACATCACGCCCACTGGGCGTAATGTGTCCGGCCTCGGCCCCCGAGGGGACGGCGATTGACCGGGCATCAAGCCCGGTCAACATCGCCCGACGGGCCGGCTCGGCGAACTGGAGTCGGACACAAGCAGTCCCTGCGGACTGCTTGTGCCTACGGAAGGCCATGGGCCTCTGGCCCATGGCAGGCCCAGCGCTCGGCCCGCGCAAGGCGCTACGGCCGCGCAGTGATAGAACCCGGGACATGCTCGAACTCGCAACGGTTGCCCTGGCCTCCCTGCTCGCAGGCTTCATCGACGCGGTCGCCGGTGGCGGTGGCCTCGTGCTCGTACCGGCGCTGTTCAGCACCTACCCCGGCGCGGCGCCGGCCACGCTGCTGGGCACGAACAAGGGCGCGTCGGTCTGGGGTACGGGCTGGGCGACGCTGCAATATGTGAAGCGGGTCGACCTGCCCTGGAAGCGCCTGATGCCGGCCGCGGCGATGGCGGGCATCGGCAGCTTTGCCGGCGCCTGGATGCTGACGCTGGTCAGCGCCGACGGCCTGCGCAAGGCCCTGCCGCTGGTGCTGCTGGCGGTGCTGGTCTACACCCTGGCCAAGAAGGATCTCGGCCGTGAGCACACACCGCGCTTCACCGGCCACGCCGAGGCGCTGGTGGCCGGCGGTATCGCGCTGGCCGTGGGCTTCTACGACGGTTTCTTCGGCCCCGGCACGGGCAGCTTCTTCGTCTTCCTGTTCGTGCGGCTGCTGGGTTACGACTTCCTGCACGCCTCGGCGACGGCCAAGCTGATGAACCTGCTGACGAATGCGTTCGCGATCGCCCTGTTCGTCAGCAAGGGCCACATCTGGTGGCAGGTCGCGGCGGTGATGGCGGTAACCAACGTGGCGGGCAGCCTGCTCGGCACCCGGCTGGCCCTGAAACATGGCGCCGGCTTCGTGCGCGGCGTCTTTGTCATCGTCGTCGGCGCTCTCATCCTCAAAACAGCCTGGGACGCCTTCTTCCGCTGATCTACCATCAAGCATTCCCTAGCGCCCTTATTCACCATGCCCGTCGATCCTCAACTGCGCAATCTGGACATCGAGATCCCGACCCAGCCCGAGGTCCTGGTCAAGCTCTCGCTGCTGATGGCAGCCGAGGACATTGACCTGCAGGCCATGTCCTCCCTGGTCGAGACCGACATGGCCCTCGCGGCCGCCGTCATGAAGGCGGTCAACTCCTCCCTGTACGGCCTGCGCGGCCGGGTGCAGACCGTGCATCAGGCCCTGACCTATCTGGGCATGCGCGAGGTCGCGGCCATCACCTTCGAGATGGGCCTGCGCGCCGCCTTCCCGGCCGCAGCCGAGTTGGAGCAAGTCTGGTCGCGGGCCTCGCAGCGCGGCCTGCTGATGGGCCGCATGGGCCAGATGCTGGGCGTCGACCCCTGGGCCGCCCACTCGGCCGGCCTGTTCGAGGAATGCGGCAAGGCGGTGCTCTACCGCCATGCGCCGACGCACTACCCGGCCATGCTGCGCGCCGCGCCGCGCGATGCCGAACTGGTGGAGCTGGAGAAGACGGCCTTCGGCGTCAGCCATGACGCGCTGGGTGCGGCGCTGTGCGAAAGCTGGGGCCTGGCTCCGGCGGCCGTGGCCAGCGTGCGCTATCACGTCGACATCCAGGCGTCGCTGACGATGCCGGAGAGCCTGGCCCGGCGCAGCGTCGCCGCCATCTCGACGGTCGCCTGGGCCCTGCTCAGCCATCCCGACCAGCTCGATGAGATTGCCAGCCAGATCGCACCTCAGGCGCAGCTGGACGAGACCCTCGTGTTGCGCGCGGCCCGCCGCGTCAACGAGCAGCTGCTGGCTGCCCAGGAACACGGCCGCTGACCCCTGCCGCCGTGTTTCAGGCCGCCAGACTCAATCGGTCTCGCCCCGCATGCTTGGCGATATAGAGCGCCTCGTCAGCCGCCTGCAATAGCGCTTGTGCGCTCAGATACGGATGGGCCGGGCTCGCCGCCGCCAGGCCGACGCTCAGCGTCAAACTGCCCTGGCCATCCGGCAGGCGCAGCGCTCGCAGTTCGTCGCGCAGCGACTCCAGCACGCCCTGGGCCTCGGCCATGCCGAAGCCGGGCAGCAGGGCAACGAACTCCTCGCCGCCCAGGCGGGCAACGACGTCGGTGTCGCGCTTGAAGCGCTCGTTCAGCAGGCTCGCGACGCGCTGCAAGGCCATATCGCCGACGGCCGTGCCATGGGTGAGATTGAACTGCTTGAACTGGTCCAGGTCCAGCACCGCCAGCGCCAACAGGCCTCGCAGCCGCTGGGCCCGCTTGAACTCACGGCGCAGGGCCTCGTCAAAGGCGCGTTGGTTGGCGATGCCGGTCAGTGCATCGATGCGTGCGAGGCTGGCAAGCTCGCGTTGGTTGGCCTCCAGCGCGCTGTGGGCCTCCTGCAGCAGATGACGCTGCTGGGCCAGCTCGCGGCGGAGCTCGCGGGCGGCCTGGTCCTGCTGCCACAGCGAGCCGCGGGCGCGCAGCATGGCGTGGCCGATACGGTCCAGCTCGGCGGCGAGGCCGGGCGTTGGCACAGCGGCTTCGGGCGTCAGCGGCACCGGGGCAGATTCCATCGCCTCGCAGCCGGCCGCCAACCGGCGCAACGGCCGCAGCAACAGGGCCTCGATGAGGATGAGCTGGGCGGCGCTGAGCAGCAGCACCAGCCAGGCCGTGCGGGCCAGCCCCTCGGCCGGAGACT
Source organism: Pelomonas sp. Root1217 (assembly GCF_001425705.1). Classification (GTDB taxonomy): domain Bacteria; phylum Pseudomonadota; class Gammaproteobacteria; order Burkholderiales; family Burkholderiaceae_C; genus Pelomonas. Next base: position 488,201 of record NZ_LMDC01000023.1, read on the forward strand.
CGTAATTCCCCAGGCTCCACTCGAAGACAGCGACGATGGCCGCGGTCAGCAGGGGCACTGCAAGCGTCAACCGCAGCCGCAACGAACCCAGCCGGCGCGTGCTGACGTGGTTCAGGGGTTCGGCAAGGGAATCGGTGCTCATCGGTGAGGCGGACTGCGGAACAAATTGTCACGGCCGCAGCACGCCCTGTGCGGGCCGTTGTCTCGGGGTTTGTCAGGGGTCGCGACGCCTCGAGAAACCCGGGTGGCTTCGCTCCCTCAGTAGGGCACCTGATCCGACGGGTACTTCCAGAAGTCCTTGAGCAGGTAGTTCATCGGCAGGTTCAGCGCCTTGTTCTTGGGCGGAATCGGCTTCATGAACCAGCGCTCGTAGATGGCATGCGCCTCATGGCTGGCGATGAGGCGCTTCATCTCGTCGTCGACGATGGCCTTGAGCTCCGGGTCGTTCTTGGGCAGCACGATCGCCAGGGGCTCGATGGTCAGGAACTTGCCGACGACGCTGAACTTGGCCGCATCGGGCCGCGCCGAGACGATGCCGTAGAGCAGCACGTCGTCCATGACGAAGCCATCCGCCTGGCCGGCAGCCAGCATCTCCATGGCCTTGGCGTGGTCGGGGGCTTCGATGATGTTGATGTGCAGGGCGCGCTCGTTGTTGGCTTGTGTGATGGACTTCAGCGGCGTCGTGCCCTTGGTGGAGACCAGCGTCTTGCCGTCGAACTGGGCCAGCTCGGCAATGCCGCTGTCGGCCCTGACGAGGTAGCGCGCGCCGGTGATGTAGTGCGGCACCGTGAAGGCGACCTTCTCACGGCGTTCAGCGTTGTTGGTCGTCGAGCCGCATTCCATGTCGGCCTTGCCTTCGGCCACCATCTGGATGCGGTTGGCCGGCGTCACCAGCAGGAACTGCGGGTTCAGCGTGCTCATCTTCAGCTTCTTGCGCACACCTTCGGCCAACTTGAGGCAAAGGTCCACCGCATAGCCGACGGGCCGGCCATCCGGCAGCAGGTAGCTGAAAGGCACGGACGACTCGCGATGCGCCAGCACGATGCGGCCGCTGGCCTGGATGCGCTCCAGCGCCGGGCCGGCTTCAGCCGTGGCGGCGGCGCCGAGGCCGGCGACAAAGGCGAGGAGGAGCGGCGACAGGGTTTTCATGGCCGAGCCATTGTGATCCAGACCCCTGGAACCGACTCATGCGAAGTTGGTGTCGATTGATGCTTGCGGCAGCCCCGGCGACCTGTTCACGATGCAGCGGCAGCGGCGACGCCGATGCCCTCCGTCACCGTGCGGTTGCGCCCCGCCCGCTTTGCTTCGTAAAGCGCCTTGTCCGCCGCGGCCAGCAGATCGGTGAAGCTCGTAGCGCTGGCCGGCAGCATGGCCAAGCCGACCGACAGCGTGGCGCCGACGGTGCCACCCTCCGGCGTCACGAAGGGCGCCTCCTGCACCATCAGGCGGATGCGCTCCGCCACCTCGCAGGCACCCGCCAGGTCGGTGCGCGGCAGCAGCACGATGAACTCCTCGCCGCCGTAGCGCGCAGCCAGGTCGCCGGTGCGCAGCGAACGCAGGATCAGCCCGCCAACCTGGCGCAGCACCTCGTCGCCGACCGGATGGCCGTGGCCGTCATTGATGGCCTTGAAGTGGTCGATGTCCAGGAACAGGCAGGCCAGCGGGTAGCGATGGCGCACGGCCTGGCTGAACTCGATGAGGCTGCGATGGTCGAAGTAGCGGCGGTTGTGCACGCCGGTGAGGCCGTCCGTCATGCCGGCGCGACGCAGGCGCTCGCGGTTGAGCATGCTTTCGATGGCGATGGCCGCGATGGCCGACAGGCGGTCGAGGAATTTGGTGCCCGAGGCGGTGTCGTAGCGTTCGGGGTCCCGCGAGCCCAGGTGCAGGCTGCCGATCAAGAGGCCTTGGCGGATCAGCGGCAGCAGGGCCGCCGACCGCACGCCGGCTTGCGTGTCGAAGGCCTTGGCGAGCAGCGCCTCGTCCGGGCCTGGGCCGATGAGGCGGGCCGTGCGCGCGGCGCCGAACAGGTCCTTCAGAGGGCCATGGCTGTCCAGCAGCCGCGGCGCCTTGATCATGGGCAGGGCCGGCAGGGCGCGACGCAGCTCTTCCTCGGGGTCCAGCAGCCACAGCTCGGCGGCATCCAGGCCGAAATCGTCGCGGCAGTCGACCAGCAGCAGGTTGACCAGCTCCTCCATCGAACTTACCGCGATCAGGCGACGCTCCAGCGCGTCGAAGCGATCCAGCTTGCGTTCATTGGCCTTGGCGGCGTCAAGCAGGGACTGCAGCTGGCGGCGCAGTTCCTGGACTTGGGCTTCGGGGTTGGATGTCATGGCGGCGCGATTGTCGCGGTGTCGCGGCTGAAGCTGCGCGGCTGGCCGGTGACCGGGTCGGTGAAGGCGATCGCGCGCGCAACCAGCTGCAGCGGCGCATCCAGGCGCGGCGGGTTCTCGTGCGGCTGCAGCACGGGGTAGATGCGGTCGCCCACCAGCGGCAGCCCAAGGGCGTTCATCTGCGCGCGCAACTGGTGGCGCAGCCCCGTGCGGGGACGTAGCTCGTAACGCGCCAACCCATTGGGCAACGGCTCGACCAAGTCGACCCAGGTCTCGGCGTTGGGTTCGCCGTCGACGACCTGCATCTGCATGAAGTTGTCGCCCCCCGGCTCCTCCAGGCGGTGCCGCACCACGCGCGGCCAGGGGCCGGCACCCAGCGGCGCGATGGCGTCGTAGACCTTGGCGACGGCGCGGTCGCGGAACAGGCGGTGGTAGGCGTCGCGCTCCTCGCGGCGGAGGTTGAAGACGACGAGGCCGGCCGTTTCGCGGTCCAGCCGGTGCACCGGGTTGAGGTCCATCAGGCCGGTGGCATGCCGCAACCGCGCCATCAGCGTCTGCCGGGCGTAGATGCCGCTGGGCGTCACCGGCAGGAAATGCGGCTTGTCGGCGACGAGGAGGTGTTCGTCCTGGAAGACGATGCGCTCGCCGGCCGGAATGTCGGGCTCGACGTCCAGGTGGCGCCAGTAGTAGACGCGCCGATCGCCGCGGTAGGGCGAGTCGACGACCGGGTGGCCGGCGTCGTCCACCACGTCGCCGCGCGCGAGGCGTGCCGGCCAGTCGACCACGCGCGGCAGGCGCTCGGTGAGGAAGGCGGCCATGGAGTCCCAGGGACCCGCAGGGCAAAACACGGCACTTGCCGCGACGCCTTCGCGCAGCGGCAGGACCGGCTTGGGCGGCCTCGCCACGGCCTATTCGATGCGCGGCCCGCCGCGGGCGCGCTCGTCCATGTAGGCGTTCAGCCGCTTCATGTCCTGGGGTTCGGCACGATTGCCGCGCCATTGACGCACCCAGGCCTCGCGGTTGGGCTCCCGGGCGAGCTTGCGCACCGCGGCGTCGATGGCCTCGATATGCCGCCTGCCCTGCGGCGTGCGGCTGCAGGAGACCGTGGCCAGCAGCGTGCTCAGGCCTTCGGCCACCGGCAGTGCCACCAACGCGCCGGGGTCGCCGACGCGGGCCAGGTATTCCTTGACGACGCTGGGGTACTCCAGCGTGTAGTCCATGCGGCCGGCGCGCAGCATGTCCAGCAGCTGCGTACTGAGCTGGGCGCCGACGGCCAGCCGGGGCACGACCTGGTGTGACAGCAAAGTGTCGATCTGCGCGCCGAAAGCGCGGTCCCGTGCCAGAAGCAGGCGCAGGTCCTGGCGCTTGAGCAGGTCGGCCAGCACAAGGCGGCCGTCCCCGGGCCGGGCCTGGGCCAGCTCGGCCAGCCGCTGGCGCGGCACGATGACATGGATCTCGCGCGAGATCAGCGGCGGGTAGAGATGCGAGAAGTAAAGCCACTGCAGGCGCTCGGGAGTGCGGACATGCAGGGATGAACACAGGGTCTCGCCGCGGCGGCTCTCGGCCTCGTAGCGGGCGGTGCTGGCCTCGACGAACTCATGCCGGAACTCGGGCATGCGCGCCAGCAGCACGCGCATGAAGCCGTCCACTTCTCCGCGGCCCAGCTCGGCCACGCTGCGCGGCGGCTGGCCCTGCACGAAGCTGAAGTGCGGCGGCACATCCTGCGCCACCCAGCGAATGGTGTCGGCGGGCGGCGCGGCCTGAGTTGCCGAAGCCGCCAGGCATACGGCCGCACACAGCCGGCGCAACACTTATTCGCCTTCCACCCACTCCATGCGCGCCCCGAGTTCGCCGATGTGCTCGACGAAGTTGGGGTGGGCGCGGCGGATCGGCGTCGCGTTCTTGATCACGCTCTTGCCGGGAATGCTGGCCGCCACCATCAGCAGCGCAATGGCGACGCGGATGATGTAGGGGCTCTCGACCTCGGCCGGGCTCAGCGGCTTGCCGCCGAAGGTGATCATGCGATGCGGGTCGCTCAAGAAGGCGTGGGCGCCGAACTTGGCCAGCTCGCTCGTCCAGCCCATGGCGCCGTCATAGACCTTGTTCCAGAACATCACGCTGCCTTCGGCCTTGACGCCCAGGGCCACGAAGATGGGCAGCAGGTCCACCGGCACATAGGGCCAGGGCGCTGCCTCGACCTTTTGCAGGATGTTGCGGGTGAAGGGTTCCTTCACCTTCAGCGGGCCATTCGTCACGCAGCGGCTCCAGCCGTCCTCGTGCACGATTTGCACGCCGAACTTGGCGAAGGTGCGGTCCAGCAGCGGGAACATCTCCGGCGCGCCGTTCTTGACCTGCACATTGCCGCCGGTGATGGCGCCCAGGGCCAGGAAGGTGACGATCTCGTGGAAGTCTTCGGTGAAGGTGTAGTCGGCGCCGCCGAGCTCCTGCACGCCGGTGATCTTCAGCTTGGACGTGCCATGGCCCTCGATCTTTGCGCCCAACAGCGACATGAAGTTGCAGAACTCCTGCACATGCGGCTCGCTGGCGGCGTTGGTCAGCGTGGACACGCCATCGGCCAGCGCGGCGCACAGTACGAAGTTCTCGGTCGTCGTGACGGAGGCGTAGTCGGTCCAGTGATGGTTGGCCGTCAGCGGGCGGTGCACGCGCAGCACCAGGCCGTCGGGCAGGCGCTGGACCTGGGCGCCGAAGCGCTCGAACACTTCCACATGCGGGTCGATCTCGCGCGCACCCAGCGTGCAGCCCTTGACGTCGTCCTCGATGCGCGCCGCGCCGAAGCGGGCCATCAGGCCGGGCACCAACATGATGGAGGAGCGCATTTCCTCGGGCAGGCGGTCGGTGGCCGGGTCGAAATGGGTGTCGCGGTGGTGGACGTCGAGGATGCCGGTCTTGAAGTCCAGCTCGACCTGCGAGCCGAGCTTCCTGAAGACCTCGACGATCTTCTTCACATCGGTGATCTCGGGCACACCGCGCAGGCGCACCGGCTGCTTGGTCAGCAGCGTAGCGCAGAGGATGGGCAGGACGGCGTTCTTGTTGGCCGAGGGGGTGATGCGGCCCGAGAGGGGCGTGCCGCCGTGGACGATCAGATGAGACATCGAATGACAGGTTTCGGTGCGCGCAAGCGGCGCGCGGTGGCATTGTCGGCGTTTGCGGCGCGGCGCATCCGCCGTCGCCCGTAAGCTTTGTTCCGCGCTGGGGGAATCAATCTTCCGCAGCCGGGTCCAGCCTTTTGGCCCGTGCCAAGCGCCAGGCGTCGGCGGGATCGGTGAAGACCGCCTCGGCCGTGGTGCCCGTCTCGCGCCCGGCGGCGTCGATGGCGATGCGCTTGTCGAAGACATAGCACTCGCCCTGCCAGTCCTGCGCCGCGTCAGGAAACGTTTCGAGATAGTTGAGGATGCCGCCATCGAGCTGGGCGACCTTCAGGCCGCGCTGCTGCATCCACGCCGCAGTCTTCTCGCAGCGGATGCCGCCGGTGCAGTACATCGCGACAGTCTTGCCCTGCCACTCGTCGCGATGCGCCTCGACATAGGCCGGGAAGTCGCGGAAATGCGCCACGCCGGGGTCGATGGCGCCACGGAAACGGCCGAGCTTGAACTCGAAGCTGTTGCGGTTGTCGAGGACGATGGTGGCGGGGTCGTCCAGCAGTTCGCGGAAACGCTGCGGGCTGACATGGGTTGCGCTGTCCTCTCCGCTGACTCCGGGAATGCCGAAGGCGACGATCTCGCGCTTGACCGAGACCTTGAAGCGGCTGAACGGGCGGCGCTCGCAGTCGTTGTGCTTGAAGTGCAGGCCCGCCAGCCCGGGCTGGGTTTGCAGTTCCGCCTCAAAAGCCCGCACCGCCTCGACCTCGCCGGCGACGGCTGCGCTGAGGCCCTCGTCGGCCACCAGCACGACACCGCCCAGCGCCAGCGCCGCGCCGCGCTCACGCAGCCGTTCGGCAAAAGCGGTGGGGTCCGGCATCGGGGTAAAACGGTAGAAGGAGCTGTGCAGCAAGGCCATGGAGCGAATTGTCGGCTCGTACACTGCCCGAAAAACAGCGGCGACCTGCTTTGCATCGGCGCCATCGCCATGTCCGACCGTCTCAAAGTCCTGCCCCAATACCTGATGCCCAAGCAGGCGATGACGCGCCTGGCCGGGCATTACGCGTCCAAACCCTTAGGCGGACTGACGACATCGACGATCCGCCGCTTTGTCGCCCGCTACGGCGTCAACATGGCCGAGGCGGCCGAGCCCGACATCACGGCCTACAAGACCTTCAACGACTTCTTCACCCGGGCCCTGAAACCTGGCGCCCGGCCGCTGGCCGACGCCCCGCTGATCTGCCCGGTGGATGGCGCGATCAGCCAGGTCGGCCGCGTCCAGGGCGACCAGGTCTACCAGGCCAAGGGCCAGACCTTCACAACGACGGCCCTGGTCGGCGGCGACGCGCAGCTCGCCGCGCGGTTCAAGGACGGCCTGTTCGCCAACCTCTACCTCAGCCCCAAGGACTACCACCGCATCCACATGCCGGCTGCCGGGCGGCTGCTGCGCATGGTGCATGTGCCGGGCGAGCTGTTCTCGGTGAACCCGACGACGGCGCGCGGCGTGCCGGGCCTGTTCGCGCGCAACGAGCGCGTTGTCTGCGTGTTCGATGACGACGCTCTGGGCCGCTGGGTGCTCGTGCTCGTCGGCGCGACCATCGTCGGCAGCATGGCCACGGTCTGGCACGGCGTCATCAACCGCGCCGGTCCGGTGCGCGAGTGGGACTACACAGCTGGACAGGTGACGCTGGCCCAGGGCGACGAGATGGGCCGCTTCCTGCTCGGCTCCACCGTCGTCATGCTGTTCGAGAACAGCGGCCTGCAGTTCAACCCGGCGTGGCAGCCGGGAGGCTCGGTCCGGCTGGGTGAGCTGATGGCGAGCTGAGAAGCGCCGCAGCTGCAACGGGCGCCAGGGGCTTGGCCAACAGCCAGCCTTGCAGATGCGTGCAGCCCAGGGCCTCGACCTCGGCGGCCTGTGCCTCGGTCTCGACGCCTTCCGCCACGATGGCCAGGCCCAGCGCCTGGGCCAACACGCAGGCCGCGCGCACGACGGCACCGGCCGAGGGCTCGGGCAGCGGGTCGATCATGCTGCGATCGAGCTTGAGCGTCGTGATGGGCAGGCGGCGCAGCAGGGTCAGCGAGCTCTGGCCGGTGCCGAAGTCGTCGAACGCCACCCCTACGCCGGCGTCACGCAGCCGCGCGAGCTGGGGCAGCACACGGTCCATGTGCGTCATCGCGGCGGTCTCGGTGATCTCGACCTCGATCAGCGTCGGCGCCAGGCCATGCGCGCGCACCAGGTCGAGCAGCCAGTCGGCAAAACCCGTGTCCTCGAACTGCAGCGGCGACACGTTCACCGCCACCGGCATGACGGCCAGGCCCTGCCGCTGCCAGGCGCGCAGCTGCCGGGCGGCCTGGCGAAGGATCAGCGCACCCAGCGGCACGATCTGGCCGGTGCGCTCGGCCGCGGGAATGAAGTCCGCCGGGCTGACGCGGCCGCGGCCGGGCCGCTGCCAGCGCACCAGGGCCTCGAAACCCGCCAGGCGCCGTGTGCCGGACTCGAACTTGGGCTGGTAGTCGAGCTGGAACTCCTCGCGCTCGATGGCCGCGGCCAGGGCCTGTTCGATCTCCAGCAGGCCGCCGGCCGCCGCCGACATGCCGGGTTGGAAGACCACGACGGCCGCGCCGGCCTGCTGCTTGGCCTGGTGCATGGCCACATCGGCCGCACGCAGCAGAGCCGCGCCATCCCGGCCATGGGCGGGGAAACGCGCGATGCCGACGGACAGATGCACGTAAAGCGCCCGGTGCGCGACGGCAAAGGGCGCATTCATCAGCGCAAGCAGGCGCTGGCCGGCCAACAGGGCGGCCGGGTCATCGCCGACGCCGGGTTGCAGCAGCAGGAACTGGTCCTCGCCCAGGCGCGCCAGCAGGGCCTCGGGCGGCAGGGCCTCGCGCAGGCGCGCCGCGATGGCCTGCAGCAGCGCGTCGCCGGTCTCGTGGCCCAGGCTTTCGTTGACGAGCTGGAAGCGGTCCAGGTCGGCGGACAGCAGCGCGAATCCCGGGCTGCCGGGCGCCGTCAGCTCGGCCAGACGGGCCAGGGCGGCATGGCGGTTGGGCAGGTCGGTCAGTTCGTCATGCAGGGCCTGGCGGCGCAACGCCTCGATGGCACGCTGGCGCTCGGTGTCGTCCAGCATCAGCACCAGCAGGGCCGGGCTGCCTTCCCACTCGATATAGCTGGAGCTGCCGCGCAGATAGATGGCGCTGCCGTCGCGGCGGTAGCGCTCGCCCTCCCAAGCGATCTGGCCCGAGCGCTCCTGCAGCAGGCGCTGGTAGCGCCCGCGGGCTTCCTCGATGTCGGACGTGGCGATCAGCGGCGCGATGGGGCCGATGTTTTCGACCTTGTCGTAGCCGAACAGCGCCAGCGCTGCGGGGTTGGCGTAGACCGCATGGCGGTCGCGCACGACGAGCAGGCCCTGCATGGACTGCTCGTAGACCTGGCGCAACTGCGAATTGACTCGCAGGGTCTCGTGATGGGCGCGGCGCACCGACAGCAGGATCAGCGCCATGGCCAGCACGGCCTGCACATAGGTACCCAGGATGTGGGTGACGGGCGAGCGGGCCAGCGGGTCCAGCAGCGGGCCACTCAGGTGCACCAGGCCCGAGGCGATGAAGCAGGCAGCGACGAAGCGCTCGCCAGCGGCACCATCACGCCACAGCCAGGCCGCAGCCAGCCAGGCGCCACCGGTCAGGATGGTTGCCGCCGCGACGATCGCATAACGCTGCTGCACGAGCGCCAGCGCCAGGATGACGCCCAGCAAGGCGATGAACAGCGGCGCATTGCGTTGCCAGCGCCAGGTTCTGCCGCGATAACGCGCGGCCCCCGCCAATTGCAGGGCCAGCGAGGCCATGATGCAGGCCGTCGCCACGGTGGCCTGCAGCTTGTAGTGCACGGACTCCTGGTCCGGCGGCACGAGGGCGATGCCCAGCGTGAGGCCCACGGAGAGCAGGACATGGCTCCAGCCCCAGTCGCTGATGTGGGGATGGCCAGGCTCCAGCCGGGCCAGCACCAGCAGCGCCACGCCAAGCAGGGCGATCAAGCTGGTGCTGATCAGCAGGGATCCCGTCATCGGCCCATCCTAGCCAGGATGGACCGCGCCACGTGACTTCAGTCACGCGCAGAGTCGTTAGAACTCAGGACGGATGTCACGCGGGACCAGCGCCCAGCGGTCCCCAGGTGAAGGTCACGACGCCGCTGGCCGGCAGTTCGTAGCTGAAGCGCTGGCCGGGTGCCTGCACCGTGAAGCGGCGGGGCGCGGCGGCGGAGTTGCTGACGATCAGGACGGTGCTGCCGTCGGGGTTGTTGAAGGCGACGTGGTCAAGGCCTGTCTTCTTGCCATCGCCGCCTTCCGAGTCGACGCGCCGCGCACCCTGGCGAACGAAGCGGCTGGCGTGGCCGAAGGCGTAGTACTCGATGTTGCGCGTGACCTGGCCGGTCCTGGGGTCGATGGTGACGACGCCGCGGCAGTCCTTGCAGCCGCCCAGGTGCGGGCCGTACTGCGGGTCCAGCGCCAGGTTCCACATCAGCACGCCACGCGCGCCGTGGCGGGTGCTGCCGATGATGAGGTTGCGCGTGATCCACGGCAGCGTCTCTGCCCACTGCGGCTTCCACTCGCCACCGGAACACTCAGTGAACCAGACATCCAGCTCCGGAAAGTGCTGGGCCACCTGGGACTGCGCGGACACGTCCCCTGCATAGCAATGCCAGGCCACACCCGACACGTATCTGCGCGCCGTGGCGTCGGACAGCATGGACAACGGGCTCCAGGGCTCGTCCCAGTTGTGGTCCCACTCCAGGATCTGCGTCTTCAGGCCTTTGCTTTGCAGCAGCGGGCCGAGGTGCTGGCCGACGACGGCGGCGCGGGTGCGCGGCGTCATGCGCATCCCGGGGTAGTCGGGCGGCTCGAAGTGCGGCTCGTTCTGCAGCGTCAGCGCGAAGATGGGCACGCCTTCGGCTTTCATGGCCTCGACATAGCGCACCATGTAGTTGGCAAAGGCGCCGTAGAACTCGGGCTTGAGTTGGCCCTGCACCAGGCTGTCGGTCGTCTTCATCCAGCCCGGCGCGCTCCAGGGAGAGGCCATGACATGCAGCTTGGGGTTCAGCGCCAGCGCCTGCTTGACGGCGGGGATGACGTCGGCGCGTTCAGCGTCGAGCGAGAAGTGCTTCAGTTCGGGGTCGGTCTGGCCCGGCGGCATGTCGTCCAGGCTGTAGTGGCGGCGCGAGAAGTCGGAGGCGCCGATGGTCAGCCGCGTCAGTTCGAAGCCCAAACCGTGGCCTTCTCGCGTGAACAGCTCGCGCATCAGCGCGTCACGCTGCGCCTCGCTCATGCCGTGGCGCATCAGCCAGGCCGAGCCTTCGGTGATGGCGGCGCCAAAGCCGGCCATGCGCTGGTGCTGGCGCTTCGGGTCGATGCGGATGACGGCATCCGCCCTGGCCGTGGTTGCCGGGACCTCGCTGGGAGCGAGGAGATGCAGCTGATCGGCAGTGGTCAGGTAAGCCCTGACAGGCGCCCCGTTGGCAACACCAGCAAGAGCAGCCGTCAGGGCAAGCAGCAGGGTCTTCATGGCTTGGGGGCTTCAGTCCAGGCGTTGTTCACTGGCGGCGTCGAAGACGCTCAGCGCGGACTCGTCGATGTCGAAGGCCAGTTCATCGCCGGCGACGATGCGGCGACCGTCGTGGACCAGCACCGAGAAGCCCTGCTCGCCCAGCTTCATCCAGACGACCTGATGGTTGCCCATGGGCTCGACCAGCTGCACCGTGGCGCGCCAGCGGCCGTCCGACTGCAGGCGCACATGCTCCGGCCGTACGCCCAGCACGAGGCCCTGCCCCGCCTTCACGCGGCCCTCGGCCAGCTGCAGCGGCAGCGCGCCCTGCAGCGACCGGCCATCCGCGCCGACCTGGGCCGGCACGAAGTTGATGGCCGGCGCGCCGAGGAAGCCGGCGACGAAGAGATTGGCCGGGCGCTCATAGACCTCGCTGGGCGTGCCGATCTGCTGGATGACGCCGCTCTTCATGACGACGATGCGCGAGGCCAGCGTCATGGCTTCGACCTGGTCATGCGTCACGTAAATCATCGTGTTGCCCAGCGTCTGGTGCAGCAGCTTGAGTTCGCGCCGCAGCTCGGCGCGCAGCTTGGCGTCGAGGTTGGACAGCGGCTCGTCGAACAGGAAGACACCGGCCTCGCGCACCAGCGCCCGGCCGATGGCGACACGCTGGCGCTGACCGCCGGACAGCTGTGCCGGCTTGCGGCTCAGCAGCGGCGTCAGCTGCAGCATGTCGGCGGCACGCTTCACGCGCCGCTCGATCTCGGCCTTCGGAATGCCCGCCACGCGCGGGCCGAAGCTCATGTTGCGCTCCACCGTCATGGTCGGGTACAGCGCATAGCTCTGGAACACCATGCCGATGCCGCGCTCGGCCGGCTCGGCCTCGGTCATGTCCTGGCCGCCGATGTGGATGCTGCCGCCGCTGACGTCGATGAGGCCGGCGATGCTGTGCAGCAGCGTCGACTTGCCGCAACCCGAGGGGCCGAGCAGCACGAGGAACTCGCCCTCGTGGACCTGCAGGTCCAGGCCCTTGATGACTTCGTTGTGCCCGAACTTGATGCTCAAGGCCTGGATGATCACGCCACTCATTTCACTGCCCCGGCGGCGATGCCGCGAACGAACCACCGACCTGAAATCAGGTAGACGAGAAGAGGAACGGCCGACGTCAGGATGGTCGCGGCCATGTTGAGGTTGTAGAGGCGCTCGCCCGTCGTCGTGTTGATCACGTTGTTGAGCTGCACCGTCATCGGCTGGTTCTCGCGGCCGGCAAAGGTCAGGCCGAGGATGTAGTCGTTCCACACACCGGTGATCTGCATGATGGCCGCGACGATCAGCATGGGCGTGGACATCGGCAGCACCAACTGCACGAAGATGCGCCAGAAGCCGCCGCCGTCCACGCGCGCCGCCTTGAACAGCTCGGTCGGCAGGCTGGCGTAGTAGTTGCGGAACAGCAGCGTCATGATCGGCATGGCGAACACCAGGTGCACGGCGACGATGCCGGGCAGGCTGCTGTAGATGCCGACGGCCGCTTCCAGCTTGACGAGCGGATAGATCATCACCTGGATGGGGATGAAGGCGCCCATCATCAGCACGCCGAACAGCCACTGGCCGCCCTTGGGCTTCCACCAGCTCAGCGCATAGCCGTTGATGGCGCCCAGCAGGATGGGCAGGATGACCGACGGCACGGTGATGGCCACCGAGCTCCAGAAGCCGCCGCGGATGCCCTCGCAGCTGACGCCCGTGCAGGCCTCGCTCCAGGCGGCGCGCCAGGCATCCAGCGAGGCCGACGACGGCAGCGCGAAGATCTGGCCGAGGCGGATCTCCTCCATGCTCTTGAACGACGTGGTCAACATCACATACAGCGGCAGCAGGAAGAAGGCCGCGGCGAACAGCAGGAAGGCGTAGACGCCGATGCGTGCCCAGAGAGCCGTAGCTTTGCGCTTGGCCATCAGTGGCCTCCCTGTGTCTTCTGGCGGCTGCGCACGTAGGCGAGCGGTGCGACCAGGGCGAGCACGGTGATCAGCAGCACGACGGCACCGGCCGATGCGAGTGCCAGGTTGGCGCGGCCGAACAGGTGGTCCATGATGAACTTGGCCGGCACGTCGCTGGCCGTGCCCGGGCCGCCTTGCGTCATGGCGACGACGGTGTCGAAGACCTTGACGACGCCGGTGGCCAGCAGCGTGAAGACGGTGGCCAGCGTCGGGCCCATCATGGGCAGCACGATGGACAGGTAGACGCGCCAGGTCGGGATGCCGTCCAGCTTGGCGGCCTTCCAGATCTCCTCGTCGATGCCGCGCAGGCCGGCCAGCATCAGCGCCATCACCAGCCCTGCCCCTTGCCAGGTGCCGGCGATGACGACGGTGTAGATGACCATGTCCTGGTCGACGATCCAGTCGAAGCTGAAGTCCTTCCATCCCATCTGCTGCACCGCGTTCTGCAGGCCGCTGTCGGGGTTGAGCACCCACTGCCAGACCAGGCCGGTGGCAACGAAGGACATCGCGTAGGGGTACAGGAAGGCGGTGCGCAGCACGCCCTCGCCACGCACCTTCTGGTCGATGAAGACGGCCAGCAGGAAGCCGATGACCATGGCCGCGACGATGTAGAGCACGCCGTAGACCATCAGGTTGTGGATGGCGAGCTGCCAGCGCTCGTTGTCGAGCAGGCGTTCGAACTGCTGCAGGCCGACGAAGTCGTCCTTGGGGAAGGTGCGCGAGCTGGACACCGAGGTGCGCAGCGTCCACAGCACCGTGCCCACATAGCCGATGCAGACGATGAGCGCCAGGGGCAGCAGCGCACCCCAGGCCGCGAGGGACCGACGTTTCATGTCAGTTCCTGAGCGCGGAGACGATGTCCTTCTGGACCTTCTCGACTGGGATGCTGCGGTTCCAGTAGCTCGTCAGCACGTCCTGCAGCGCGCCGTTCTGGTCGGGCGTGATGTAGATCTCGCCGTTGCCGAGCTGGCGCGACTTGTCCTTCATCGCCGCCACGCCCATCTGCGCGCACAGGTCCATCTTGCTGACGTCGACGTCCGTGCGAATGGGGATGCTGCCCTTCTTCATGCTGAAGGCCACCTGCGTGGCAGGCTGGGTGATGACGCTGGCGAGCAGCTGCTGGGCCTTGACCTGATCGGGCTTGTCGGTCTTCGGGAAGACCATCACGTCGCCCTGGATGATGTAGGGCGCCTTGGGGCCGAAGCCCGGCGCGCAGCCGTAGTCCTTGCCGGCCTCCTGCTTGGCCTGGGCGAACTCGCCCTTGGCCCAGTCGCCCATGATCTGCACGCCGCCGCGGCCGCTGATCAGCATGGCGGTGGCGTCGTTCCAGTTGCGGCCCGGCGAGCCCTTGTCGGTGTAGCTCTGCAGGCGCTTGAAGGCCAGCAGCACCTTCTTGAAGTCTTCGCCCAGGATGGCCTTGGGGTCGCGGTCGCGGAATATCTTCAGGTAGAGATCACGGCCGCCGTAGTGGGCCAGCACGGCGGTGAAGACGATGCCGTCCTGCCAGGGCTGGCCACCGTGGGCCAGCGGCACGAGGCCGGCGGCCTTGAGCTTGTCCAGCGCGACGAACAGTTCATCGAAGCTCTTGGGTTCCTCGACGATGCCGGCCTTCTTGAAGGCGGCCTTGGAGAACCAGAACCAGGTCATGTTGTGGATATTGACCGGCGCGGCGTAGTAGTGGCCGTTGACGCGGATGGCGCTCAGCACGGTCTCGGGCAGGAACTTGTCCCAGCCGTCGCGCTGGGCCACCGCGTCGACGTTGTTCAGCAGGCCCTGGTCGACGATGTCGCGGAACTGCTGGGTGGTGTTGAACTGGGCGGCCGTGGGCGGGTTGCCGCCGGCGATGCGGTTGATGGCCACCGAGCGCGCCTGCTCGCCCAGGGCGACGGCGGTGTCCACCCAGATGCCGCCCTGGGCCTTGTAGGCCTCGGCCAGGGTCTTGGCGGCGGCGGATTCGCCCCCCGAGGTCCACCAGTGGATGACCTCGGCCTTGAGGGGCTCGGCGGCGTTGGAAGCGGTTGCAGCCAGCAGCGCAACCAGGGCCAGGGCGTGGCGGGGGAACTTCATCTTGTCTCCGGATCTTGTGGGGTCGGCGAGGCCGCAGTGTCGCGCTGCCGGGCGCGACGCGCCTGAGGGCAGACCCTGTAATATTTCATTTAGAAACCGCCTGTACCCTTTAAATAGAGGGCTCCAGGCCGTTAATTATTCGTTCAGGAAGCGGCCGTACCAGAGGCCGCTGTCCTTCAGCGTGCGCTTCTGGGTGGCGTAGTCGACATAGGCGATGCCGAAGCGGCGCAGATAGCCCTCGGCCCACTCGAAGTTATCCAGCAGGCTCCAGGCGAAGTAGCCCTTGACGGGCACGCCGGCATCGATGGCCCGCTTCAGCGCGGCCAGGTGGCGTTGCAGATAGGACAGGCGCTCGGCGTCATGCACGCAGCCTTCGGGCGTCAGCACGTCCTCGAAGGTGGAACCGTTCTCGGTCAGCTGGATGACCGGCGGGTTGTAGTCGCGCTGCAGGCGGGTCAGCAGGTCGACCAGCCCTTGCGGCGAGACCTCCCAGCCGAAGCCGGTGCGCTCGACGCCCTCCTTCTCGACGAGGCTGGCGCGCATCGGGCCACCGGCCGGGTCGTCCTTGACCATCTCTGGGAAGTAGTAGTTCACGCCCAGGAAGTCGGTTGCGGTCGCGATGGCGTCCAGGTCGCCGGGCAGCACCGTGGGCGCGGCGTCGCCGATCAATTCCAGGGTGTCGGCGGGATAGCCCCGGCCGAACAGCGGGTCGAGGAACCAGCGGTTGCGCAGGCCGTCGTGGCGCTTCAGGGCGGCGAGGTCTTCGGCGCTGCTCGATGCAGCCGTGATGGGATGCAGGCTCAGCGTGATGCCGACCTGGGCGCCCGCCGAGTTCTTGCGGATCAGCGGGATGGCCTGGCCATGCGACAGCAGCACGTGGTGGCAGGCCTGCATCGCGTCGGCCAGGCTGCTGCCGCCCGGCGCGTGGATGTTTTCCCAGTAACCCATCATGCAGGAGCACCAGGGTTCGTTGTGGGTGATCCAGTGCTTGACCCGGTCGCCCAGGCGGCGGGTGACGATGTCGGTGTATTCCAGGAAGGCGCCGACCGTGTCGCGCGACACCCAGCCACCCTGCTCCTGCAGCGCCTGCGGCAGGTCCCAGTGGTAGAGGGTGCACCAGGGGTCGAGGCCGCGCGCCAGCATGCCGTCCACCAGCCGGTCGTAGAAGGCCAGGCCGGCTTCGTTCACGGTGCCGCGCCCCTGGGGCAGGATGCGCGGCCAGGCGATGGAGAAGCGGTAGGCGTTGACGCCCAGGCCCTTGGCCATGTCCAGGTCCTGGGGCCAGAGGTGGTAGTGGTCGCAGGCCACCCGGCCGTTGCTGCCATCGCGGATGCGGCCCGGCTGCTGGCAGAAGCGGTCCCAGATGGACTCGCCCTTGCCGTCCTCGCGGCCGGCGCCTTCGATCTGGAAGGAGGAGGTGGACACGCCCCAACGGAAGTCGGCGGGGAAGTCTTTGCGGGTCGGGGCGTTGTGGGAGCTCATGCTTCGGATGTGAGGGCGCCGGCAGCGAAGCCGGCGCGGTTCAGGAACGGGAAACGGTCAGAACTTGTAGGTGCCGCCCAGCAGGAACTGGCGCCCGTAGGACGTGTAGCGCTCGGGCAGCGTGGAGTTGGGATCCTTGGCGCCGGTGGAGATGCCCACGCGGGTGCGGTAGGGCCGGTCGCGCAGATTGTTGACCTGTAGCGTCAGCGACAAGCCCTTGAAGGCACCGCTCTCGAAGGCATAACCCAGTTGCGCGTCCAGGATGGTCTCCGCGGAAATCATGCTCGGTACGTTCTCGCCGAAGGTGCCGCGCACCGTCGTCACGAAGGCCGAGCGGTGGCGGCTGCCGATGCGGGCCGAGATGCCGTCGCGCTCGTAGTAGACGACAAAGTTCGTCGCCACGCCCGAAAGGCCGTCCAGCGGGTTGTTGAGGTTGTTGTCCTCGTGCAGCGAGCTGCGGGTGTTGGAGTAGCTCAGCGTGACGCCGATGCCGTCCACGGCCGGGCTGATCATGCCGGCGTCCAGCGAGGCGCTCAGCTCGGTGCCCGCCACCATGCCGCCGTGCCCGTTGGCCTTGGTGCTCAGCAGGCCGATGTTGCTGATGGGTGTGTAGGTCGTCGGGTTGGGGAAGCCGGTGAAGTCGAACGGAATGGACTGCGAGTAGACGAAGTTCTTGATGTTCTTGTGGAAGGCCGCGGCCGCCACGTAGCTGCGCTTGCTGAAGTAATGCTCGACGGACAGGTCCACTGCGTCCGCACGCCAGGGCTCCAGCTTGGCATTGCCGCCGCTGGCTGACCAGGTGCGGTCAGTGCTGCTGACATTGATGCCCGAGAAGCCGGCGCGCATGTCTTCCATGTTGGGCCGCGCCAGCACCTTGGCCAGGCCGAAGCGCAGGATGGTGTTCTGGGTCAGGTCGGCTGACAGGTTGATGCTGGGCAGGGTGTCGGTGTAGCTGGTGCCGCCGCTGGTGGGATCGCTGGCATTGGTCTTGGGGTTCCACAGCAGGCCGTTGCTGGTCTGCTGGGCATGCACCACGCGCAGGCCCAGGCTGCCGTGGACGGGCACGCCCCAGTCGAACTCCAGGCCCAGCTTGGCGAAAGCCGCCGTCACCTTCTCATGCACGGACCAGACGCGGCCCGGCGCCTGGTCGGCCGCGGCGGGCGCCACGTCGTAAAGATTGAGCACGCTGGGCAGGTCGAAATTGACCATGCGGATCGGGCTGCCGGCGAAGCTCAGGTCGGTCGGTTCGCGCAGCAGGTTGTTCGGGATCAGCACCGGCGTGCGGCCGTTCTTGAGGTTGTAGTACACCTCCGTTCGGTTCATGGACTTGTCGCGCTCGGAGTAGTCCACGCCCGCCTCGATGCTGTTCATCCAGCTCTCGAACATGCGGCCCGCCGACAGCTTGAGCGCCTTGATCTCGTCCACCACCTTGGGAAACTGGCTGCGGCCGTCCCGGCCCCAGTTGGCGGGGTCGGTCAAGTAGACGTTCTTGGGGTCGGCGAAGTCGAAGGTCGGCGCAAAGGTGGAGCGGCCATCACCGGTGACGATATTGGCCTGGCCCAGGCTGACGCGATTCTTGGAGCCGGCCTGCACTTCGGCGTTCTGCTCGTCGCGCTTGGCCTTTGACCAGCTCAGATCGCCTGCGAGCTTCCAATCCGCCAGCTTCAGCTCGTTGTTCCAGCCCACGGCGCGGATGTCGTCCTGGCGCTTGTTGTAGGTGGTCAGCGCCACCGGTGTCGTGTTGTTGACGGTGCCGCTGGTGACGATCTTGTCGCCATTGACGTTGGTCGTCTGCGCGTTGCTCCAGCTCGCACCCGACCAGGTCGACATGTCCGACATCACCGTGCGACGCGCCTCGGTCTGGTCGAACTTGGAGTAATACAGGTCCAGCGTGCTGTGGAAGCCGTTGCCCGGCTTGTACTCCAGCACACCCATCAGACCGTCGCGCTTCTGGCGCGACGAGGCGGCGCCGAGCTCGAAGCCCTGCAGCGCGACGGCATCGGTGGGTACGCCCGGCAGCGGCGCGCCCCAGTCGTTGGTGTTGGCCCACCACCAGCTCTTGTAGTGCTTTTCCTGGTTGGGCGAGTCGAGGTGGGCAAAGCCCACGGCCACGCCCCAGATGCGGTCGGCCGACTGCGTCACGTACGAGGCGCTGAGGCGGTTGCCTGTGCCCGAGATTTCGGGGTTCAGCGAGCCGTTGGAGTTGCGCTCCAGGCGCGCGCCGACGACGGCCTGGGTCTTGGCGAAGTCCAGCGGGCGCAGGGTCTTCATGTTGATGGTGCCGGACAGGCCTTGCGCCGACAGGCTGGCGTCCGGTGTCTTGTAGACGGTGGCGGCGTTGATCAGCTCCGAGGGGAACTGGTCGTACTCCACCGAGCGGTTGTCGCCGGTGGAGACGATCTCGCGGCCGTTCAGCAGCGTGACGCCAAAGCGCGGCGCCATGCCGCGGATGCTGATGACCGACGAGCGGCCGGCCACACGCTGGGCCGTCAGGCCCGGCAGGCGAGAGATGGCGTCGGCGATGGACACGTCGGGCAGCTTGCCGATGTCTTCGGCTGAGATGGCCTCGACGATGGCATCGGCATTGCGCTTGGTGCTGATCGAGGATTCCAAGCTGGCGCGAAAGCCCGTGACCGTGACGGTGTCCAGCTTCTGGCCCGAGGCCGGCGCGGTCTGTGCCAGCGCCAGCCAGGGCATGCCAAACAGGCCGACGCACAGGGCGACGGGCGTGAGGCGGTTGCGACGCTGCGGCGAAGTTGGGGCGATGGCACGCGCTGCCGCGCGCTGTGTGGGCTTGGTCATTTCTTTCGTCTCCTGGTTCGTCTTGTTCGCTGCTCGGCCGGCTTCTCGGGGGTCATGCCTCTGCGCTCTGTGGCGGTATGGGCATCAAAATTGGAACCGGTTCCAAACGCGACGCAAATCTAATGCGGCACAGTCGGGGCTGTCAATCTCGTCGGCCCGGGGGTTGACGTTTTTTTGCTTCACCCACTACTGTCGCGTCCCCACCGACGAGCCCTCCATGCCGCGTACATCCCCACTGCTTGCCACCCTGCTCGCCCTGGCCACCACGGCCGGCGCCACTGGAACCGATGCCATCGTGCAGGCCTGGCCGGCGCGCAAACCGGTGCGGGATGCGGCACTGGAAGCCAGGGTCGAGGCCGCGATGCGAGGCCTGACCCTGCGCCAGAAGATCGGCCAGATGACCCAGCCCGAGATCCGCGCGATCACGCCGGAGGAGGTGCGCGACTACGCCATCGGCACCATCCTGAACGGCGGTGGCGGCTGGCCGGGACAGGACCGCGCGGCCACGCCGGCGCAGTGGCGCGAGCTGTCCGAGAAGTTCCAGGCCGCCGCGCTGCAGGCTACGCCGGGCATCCCGCTGATCTGGGGCACCGACGCCGTCCACGGCCACAACAACGTGCGCGGCGCCACCCTCTTTCCGCACAACATCGCGCTCGGCGCGACGCGCGACGCCGACCTCGTGCGCGACATCGGCCGCGCCACGGCACGGGCCATCCGCGCCTCCGGCCTGCACTGGGCGTTTGCGCCGACGCTGGCCGTCGTGCAGGACGTGCGCTGGGGTCGCACCTACGAAAGCTTCGGCGTCGATCCGGCGCTGGTGAAGCGCCTCGGCCAGGCCTCGGTCGGAGGCCTGCAGGACGGCATGAAGGACGGCCGCGGCGTGCTGGCGACGGCCAAGCACTACATCGGCGACGGTGGCACCCGCCGCGGCATCGACCAGGGCGTGACGCAGGCATCGCCGGCCGACCTCGCCAACGTCCATGGCGCCGGCTATCTCGGCGCGCTGGACGCCGGCGTGCTGACCGTCATGACGTCCTTCAGCAGCTGGACGGACAGCGCCGGCTATGTCGAGCACGGCAAGATGCATGGCAACGCCGTGCTGATGACCGGCGTGCTCAAGGAGCGCCTGGCCTTCGACGGTCTCATCGTCAGCGACTGGGACGGTATCGGCCAGGTGCCCGGCTGCACGCCCGAGGACTGCCCGGCCGCCATCAATGCCGGCATCGACGTTGTCATGGTGCCGTTCAAGTGGAAGGCCTTCTACGACAACACGCTGCGCGCCGTGGAACGGGGCCGCATTCCCATGGCCCGCATCGACGACGCGGTGCGGCGCATCCTGCGCGTCAAGTTCAGCATCGGCATACAGCCCGCTGTGCCGGCGACGGTGGAAGCGATGCAGGCGCCCGAGCTGGCACGCCGCGCAGTGCGGGAATCGCTGGTGCTGCTGAAGAACAGGCCCGGCCTGCTGCCGCTCAAGGGGACGGCGCGCTTGCTCGTCGTTGGTGCGGCGGCCGACAGCCTGGCCCACCAGGCCGGCGGCTGGAGCGTGACCTGGCAGGGCCGCGACACCACCAACGTCGACTACCCGCAGGGCACGTCGCTGCTGGCCGCGCTGCGCCAGCGCCTGGGCGCGGCCAAAGTCACTTTCGACGCCGATGGCAGCAGCAGCGACCCCAAGGACTTCGACGCCGTTGTCGCCGTGCTGGCCGAGACGCCCTATGCCGAGGGTGAGGGCGATGTGCGCATCACCGAAAACCTGCGCTTCAGCCGCCGCCATCCCAAGGACGCGGAAGTGCTGCAGCGCGTCGCCGGCCGCGGCAAGCCCGTCATCACGCTGCTGTACTCGGGGCGCCCGCTCTATGTGAACGACCTGGCCAACAAGAGCGACGCCTTCATCGCCGCCTGGCAGCCCGGCACCGAGGGCGCTGGCCTCGTCGACGTACTGGTGGAACCCGTCGCCGGCAAGGCCTGGCCCGCCTTCACCGGCCGGCTGTCCTTCCCCTGGCCCGCCGGTCCGTGCCAGTTCAGCAGCCACGAAGCCAGGCCCTGGTGGCCGGTTGGCGGCGGCCTCAGCGGCAAGGAAGCCAAAGCCGACACAAAGCCGTTGCCCGAGCCGGCCGACCCAGCTCCGATCTGCCCGCTGTGATTCAATCCAGCCCCAAAACCTAGAGGGCGAATGGCAACGATCAAGGATGTAGCGCGGCTGGCTGGTGTGGGCGTGGGCACCGCGTCGCGCGTCATCAGCGGAAACGGTTCCGTCGCGCCGGCCACGGCCGAGCGGGTGCGCAAGGTCATTGCCCAGCTGAAGTTCCGGCCGTCGCACACCGCACGGTCCCTCGGCGCCGGCACGTCCAAGCTGATCGGCGTCTACATCCCCTTCCTGCGCGGCACCTACTACACGCCCATCCTGCGCGCCATCGACCTCGTGCTGCGCGCGCAAGGCCTGCACATGGTGGTGGCCTTCGGCGAGGGCATCGAGGACGAACGCGTCGAGACCAACGACGGCATGCGTTTCCTGCTGGACCGCGATTGCGACGGCCTCATCGTGCTGTCCAACGCGTTGCAGGACGAGGACATCAAGGCCCTGGGCCCGGCGGCACGCCAGGTCGTCGTGCTGAACCGCCACTTCGACCGCATCAAGGACCAATGCTTCACGGCCGACCATGTGCAGGGCGGTGTGCAGGCAGCGCGCGCCCTGCTGCAGCACAAGCACAAGGACATCGCCGTCGTCTCCGGGCCGTCGACCTCACCGGACAACGTGGCGCGCCTGAACGGCTTCATGGGTGAGCTGGCGCTGCGCGGGCTGGACACGTCCAAGATCGTTATCGTGCCCGGCGACTTCTCCAACCAGGCTGGCTGGGATGCGGCCGATGTGCTGCTCAAGCAAAAACGCCTGCCCACCGCCGTGTTCTGCGCCAACGACGAAATGGCCATCGGGCTGCTGGCGCATTTCCAGGAACGAGGCGTGTCCGTGCCGCACGAGGTTTCGGTGCTGGGCTATGACGACTCTCCCAGCGCCGAATTCGCCGCGCCGCGGCTGACCTCGGTGCACATTCCCAGCCACGAAGTGACACTGGCCGGCCTGCACTGGCTGCTGAACTGCTGCTATGGGCAGGAGCTGCCGATCTCGCGACAGTTCGACATCTCCGTCACCTGGCGCGCCTCGGTAGCAGCACCCCCTTCGCGCAAACGCGGCTGACGCCACAATCCGGGGTGAACTTTCACCTTCCCCCCATGTCCCAACGCGTCCTGACCGGCATCACCACCACCGGCACCCTGCATCTCGGCAATTACGTCGGCGCCATCCGCCCGGCGATCGAGGCCAGCCGCACGGCCGGCGTGGAGAGCTTCTTCTTCATGGCGGACTTCCACGCGCTGATCAAGTGCGACGAGCCGGACCGCCTCGCGCACTCCAGCCGCGCCATCGCCGCTACCTGGCTGGCCGCCGGCCTGGACCCTGAACGCGTCACCTTCTACCGCCAGAGCGATGTGCCCGAGATCCCGGAGCTGACCTGGCTGCTGACCTGCGTCACCGCCAAGGGTCAGATGAACCGCGCCCATGCCTACAAGGCGGCCGTGGACGCGGCCGTGGCTGCCGGCGAGGAGCCCGACGCCAACGTGACCATGGGCCTGTTCAGCTACCCGGTGCTGATGGCGGCCGACATCCTGATGTTCAACGCGCACAAGGTGCCGGTGGGCAAGGACCAGGTCCAGCACATCGAGATGGCGCGTGACGTGGCCCAGCGCTTCAACCATCTGTTCGGCCGCGGCCAGGCGCTGTTCACGCTGCCCGAGGCCGTCACCGACGCCGAGATGGAACTGCTGCCCGGGCTGGACGGCCGCAAGATGAGCAAGAGCTATGACAACGTCATTCCGCTCTTCGAAGGCGGCGGCGCGGCGTTGAAGGACGCGGTGGCGCGCATCGTCACCGACTCCAAGCTGCCGGGCGAGCCCAAGGACCCGCAGGGCCAGGCGCTGGTCACCATCTACGACGCCTTTGCGACGACCGAGCAACGCGCCGCCTTCCGCGCGGCCCTGCGTGGCGGCCTGGGCTGGGGCGAGGCTAAGCAGCAGCTCGTCAACCTGATCGAAGGCCAGATCGGCCCGATGCGCGAGCGCTATGCCCACCTGATGGCCCACCCCGAGCAGCTCGAAGCCACGCTGCAGGCCGGCGCCGCCAAGGCCCGCGCCATTGCGGTTCCCTTTCTGAAGCAATTGCGCGAGGCCTGCGGCCTGCGGCCCTACACGTCCACCGCGACGACGGCCACTGCCAAGACAGAGAAAACCGCGATGCCCGTCTTCAAGCAATACCGTGAAGCCGACGGCAAGTTCTACTTCAAGCTGTTGTCCGCGGGTGGCGATCTGCTGCTGCAGAGCAGCGGCTTCGAGCAGGGCCGCGAAGCCGGCCAATGGGTCGCACGGCTGAAGCGCGAAGGTCTTGTGGCCGATGCGCCGGTGCAGCGCGAAGCCAGCGACGCTGCCATCGCCGCCGCCCTCGCCGCCTTCCAGGAAGACTGACGTGGCCGACATCACCGAGCTGCTGATCGGCACTTCGCGTGGTGACGCTGCGTCGCTGCAGCAGCTCTACGCCCTGCTCTACCCCGAGATCAAGCGCGTCGCCCGCATCCGCCTGGCGCAAAGCGGCCCCAGCGGCAGGTCGGCCGGCCTGAACACCACCGCCCTCGTGCACGAGGGCTTTCTGCGCATGGCCGACCAGCAGGGCCTGCAGGGCGAGACGCGCGGCCAGTTCTTCGCCTACGTCGGTCGGGTGCTGCGCTCGGTCGTCATCGACCACCTGCGCACCGAAGGCCGTGACAAGCGCGGCGGCGACGCCGTCATGGTCACACTGTCCGCGGCCGACGACGTGGCCGCCGTGCAAAGCACGGCCATCGACATGCTTGGCCTGGATCAGGCGCTGGAGCGCATGAAGGCCCTGGACAACGGCCTGTACGAGCTCATCGAGATGGTGGGCTTCGCGGGCCTGTCCATCGCCGAGGTCGCGGCGGTGCGGGGCCTGTCCACGCGCAGCATCAATCGCGAATTGCTGAAGGCACGCGCCCTGCTGCAGGAGCTGCTCGGCGACCCGCCCAACTCCGTCTACTGATGAACTCGGGCTTGCAGGCCTCGGACTGGCAGCAGCTGTCGGCGCTGTTCGACGAGCTCGCCGAGCTGCCCGCCGCCGCACGGGCCGAGCGCCTGGCTGCCCTACAGCCGCCCGAGCTGGCCGCACGGCTGGCGCGCATGCTGGCGTCCCTGCCCGAAGACGAAGACACGGACGCCACCGTCCTCGTCGACATGCCGGGCTACAACACCCGCCTGGTCGCCGCGCTGAGCGAGCCGACGCTCTCCACCACCACGCCGCCCCAGCCGGGCGACCGCCTGGGCTCCTGGTGCCTGGCCGAACCCCTTGGCGAGGGCGGCATGGGCCAGGTCTGGCGGGCCGAACGGGCCGATGGCCTCTACCAGGGCGAAGCCGCCATCAAGCTGCTTCGCGGCGACCGCGCCGGACCGGGGCTGGCTGCCCGTTTCGCCCGCGAGCGCGCCCTGCTGGGCCGGCTGACCCACCCGGGCATCGCCCGCATGCTGGACGCCGGCGAGCAGGACGGCCGCGCCTATCTCGTGCTGGAGTACGTGGTGGGCCGCACGCTGTCCGAGCACGTGCGCGCGCACAACCTTGGCCTGGTCGAGCGCGTGAAGCTGCTGCTGGAGGTGGCGCGCGCCGTCGAGCATGCCCATGCCCAGCTCATCCTGCACCGCGACCTCAAGCCCAGCAACGTCATGGTGGAGGACTTTGGCCCCCCGGGCGCGGGTACGCAGCCGGCCCCCCGAGGGGGCGCGGCCGCCCTTGGGAGCGGCCCTGCGCGCGGCAGGGGCAACACCAAGCTGCTGGACTTCGGCATCGCCGGCCTGCTCGACGACTCCGGCCACCAGTCCGACCATCAGCTGACGCAGATCACCGGCCGGCGCCTAACGCCGGCCTACGCGGCGCCCGAGCAGATCACCGGCGAGCCTGTCGGCGTGGCCAGTGACATCTATTCGCTGGGCGTCATGCTCTACGAACTGGCCAGCGGCGAACTGCCCTTCGGCAAGCGTGGCCTGGGCCGCACTGCACTGGAACATGCTGTGCTGCACGGCCAGGCCCAGCGCATCACCCGCTCCACGCGCACGACCGGCTCGGCCGACAGTGCCGGGGACGAGGCCGGCCCCGGCCGCCCCTTCGATGGCGACCGGGCGGCGGGCGACCTGGAGGCCGTCGCCGCCAAGGCCCTGCGCAAGAACCCGGCCGAACGCTATGCCAGCGTCGGCGGCTTCATCGACGACCTCGAGCACTGGCTGGCCCAGCGCCCGGTCAGCGTGCGTGCCGAGGACTGGCGGCATCGCGTGCGGCTCTGGCTGCGCCGCAATGCCGCACTGGCGTTCGGCGCCGCGCTGGTGTTCGCGGCCCTCAGCCTGGGTCTGGCCGTCAGCCTCTGGCAGCGGCACGAGGCCCAGGCCGCAGCGCGCGAGTCCGAGCAGGTCACGGGTTATCTGGCTGAGCTTCTGAGCGCGGCCAGCCCCGACCAGAACGGCGGCCGCCAGCCCACCGTGGTGGAACTGCTGGACCGCAAGCGCCAGGAGCTGGCCACGCGCTTCAACGACCAGCCCGAGGTCAAGGACCGTGTCTTCGACACGCTGGTCAAGACCTATTTCGCGCTGCAGCGCTTCGACGTCGCGGCGCCGTTGGCCGAACAGCGCCTGGCCCATGCTCGCCAGGCCTTCGGTGAGAACGACCCGCGCACCGAGGACGCCGCCGTCTCTTTGGCCGGCCTGCACACCGCCGTCGCCGGCGGCCAGCCCGTGATCGACTTGCTGGAACCGCTGCTGCCTCGCTGGGACAGCCGCTACGGGCAGCTGAGCGAGAAATCCCACAGCCTGCGCCTGCACCTGCTGACGGCCTATGGGCGCCTGGGCCGCTTCGCCGATGCCGAGCGCGAGCTGGCCCTGGCCAAGCGCTCCAACGATGCAATCTATGCCAAGAACCCCTTCGAGCATGCGCGCTTCGCGACCTACGAGAACGTGCTCTATGTCTACGAGGGCCGGCTGCGCGAGGCCGAGCGCTCGCTCGAGGCCGCCAAGCCGTTCTGGAACCCCAAGGAGGCCGAGCGCATCCGTCCGTCCCTGGTGCTGGAGCGCAACCTGGCCTTCGTGCGCTGGCGGATGGCGCGCGAGAGCGCAGCCGAGGCCACGGCGCACAGCGATGACCTGATCCGCCGCTGGGACGCCATCGCACGTCCCGGCAACCATGCCAGCACGCTGATGCGCCAGCTGCTGGCCGTCTATCTGCAGCAGCTTGGGCTTTTCGACCTGGCACTTGGCCAATTGGAGAAGGCCCAGGCCGAGACCGAGGCTGCCGGGGCCGACGACGCCGTGACCGGCCTGCTGCGCCACACCCAGTTGCTGGAGGCCCGCGTGCTGGCCGCCGGCCGCGCCGACACGGCCAGCCTGCAGGCGGCTGCCAAGGCCCTGACCGACCTGGATGCCGCGCCGCTGATCGGTGACGTGCGCCGCGCCGATGGCCTGCTGACGCTCTCGCGCATCGCCATCGCGCCCGGTGCCGGCGAAGCCGGCCAGGCACTGGCGCGCGACATCGAGCACCGCCTGAACACGCTGCGGCCCCTGCTTGCCGAGTCCCGCAACCTGGCCAGCCGCATCGACCTCTTCAAGAGCCGCCTGGCCGGCACGCCGGCGGCCTGGCTGGCGGGCACGCGCATCCGCGTGGCCTATTTCGACGGCCTGCCTGAACCCCAGGGGCTGCCCGAGTGGGCGGCCCGCCTGCAACTGGCCTGTGCGCTGCGCGCGGCCGGCGATCCCTGGCAGGAAGCGCTGACGCGCGCCGAGGCGGCACGCCCGCCCAATCTCGCCGAGTTGACGCCTGCGCCGCATCCGCTGACCGAGGTGGCCGCACAACTCGCGGCAGGCACGGCAGCCGCCGATTGCGACTGGCGTTTCTAGAGCCATGCCTCTAGGCACTGTGGGTAGCGCGTCACGCCGCAGGGTGTTTACCCGGGGGAAGGGCCGCTTTACAGGCGGTTAACTTTGCGACTCCCGAAAAAGAAGTCTGAGGAGACACGCCCATGGCCACCATCGCCGCCGACCAGCTCGCCCTGCAACGCCTGTATCACTGGGAGCGCACTGCCGGTAGCACCGTCACGCTGACACAACCCATGGGCGGCCCCGAGGTCAAGGACTTCACCTGGGCCCAGGTCAGCGACCAGGTGCGCCGCATGGCCGCTTTCCTGAAGGCCAAGGGCGCCGCCGAGGGCTGGCCGGCCGACGCCAAGGTGGCGATGCTGTCCAAGAATTGCGCCTGGTGGTTGATGACCGACCTCGCCATCTGGATGGCCGGTTATGTCTCCGTGCCGCTGTATCCGACGCTGGCGGCCGACACCATCACGCAGATCCTCACGCACAGCGAGGCGCGCTTCATCTTCATCGGCAAACTCGACGGCTGGGAAGGCATGAAGCCGGGCGTGCTGCCCAGCCTGCCCGGCGCCAGCTACGCGCTGTCGCCCGACGACGTGAAGAAGAACTACGAGGGCTGGGACGCCATCTGCGCCCGCACAGAGCCGATGAAGGGCGAGGTCACGCGCGGCGCCGACGAGCTCTGCACGCTGATCTACACCTCGGGCACGACCGGCAACCCCAAGGGCGTGATGCACAACTTCGGCGCCTTCGCCTGGGCCATCGCCGAGGGCCTGGACCGCTTCCCGATGAGCGCCAGCGATCGCATGATGTCCTACCTGCCGCTGGCCCACGTGGCCGAGCGCGTGCTCGTCGAGCACAGCTGGCTGAAGGTCGGGCTCAAGGTGTTCTTCGCCGAATCGCTGGACACCTTCACCGCCGACCTGCAGCGCGCGCGGCCCACCATCTTCTTCAGCGTGCCGCGCCTTTGGGTCAAGTTCCAGCAGGGCGTGCAGGCCAAGATGCCGCCGCAGAAGATGAACAAGCTGCTGCGCCTGCCCATCATCGGCGGCCTGGTGCGCAAGAAGGTGCTCAAGGCGCTGGGCCTGGACCAGTGCCGCATCGCCGTCGGCGGCGCCGCGCCCATGCCGGTGGCGCTGCTGGAGTGGTACGGCATGCTGGGCCTGCACATCAACGAGGGCTATGGCATGACCGAGAACCTGGCGCTGTCGCACATGACCATGCCGGGTAAGAACCAGCGCGGCACCGTCGGCCCGGCCTATGGCGGCGTGCAGACCCGCATCGACCCGGCCAACGGCGAGCTGCAGATGCGCAGCCCGGCGCTGATGATGGGCTACTTCAAGGAGCCGGGCCTGACCGCCGACGCGCTGACCGCCGATGGCTGGCTGCACACCGGCGACAAGGTGACCCAGGACGGCGACGGCTGCGTGCGCATCACCGGCCGCGTGAAGGACCTGTTCAAGACCAGCAAGGGCAAGTACGTCGCCCCGGCGCCCATCGAGGACAAGCTGGGCATGAACCCCAACATCGAGGCCTGCTGCGTGGCCGGCGCCAACATGGGCCAACCGCTGGGCATCGCGATGCTGTCGCCGCAGGGCCTGCAGCGCGCCAGCTCCGAGGCCGAACGCACGGCGTTGATGGCCGAACTCAGCAAGCACCTGGACGACGTCAACGCCCGCCTGGACCCGCACGAGCAGCTCGACACGCTCGTGCTGATCAAGACGCCCTGGACCGTGGACAACGGCTTCATCACGCCGACGTTCAAGGTCAAGCGCAACCGCATCGAGGAGGCCTATGCGGCCAAGTTCGACGCGTGGGCGGGCAAACGGGCCAAGGTGCAAATCGGGGACTGAGCGCGCAGGCCCGCCGCTGAGGCAGTTGGCCTGCGCGAGTGCCGTGCCTCAATCTGGCAACGAGAACGCGTAGAGCTTGCTGTTGGGCGTGCCGAAGCCGAAGTTGCTGTAGCCCGAGCCCCAGTAGAGCGTGCCGTCGGCGATGGCCGCGCCCGACAGGCAGGAGCCGCCGCTCGGATAGCTCCACAGGATGGCGCCGTTCGCACCGTTCATCGCGTACATGCGGCCAGTCGCGTCCAGCGAGCAGGCGTAGACGACGCCATTGGCCGTCGTCACCGGGCCCGAGGGGCCGCCGCCGATACCGCCCGGCGGTAGCGGGTCCAGCGTCTGCCACACCATCGCGCCGGTGGCCGCGTCGAGGCCGAACCAGGCGCCTCGCGTCGTCGGCGCGCTGGCGCCTGTCGGCATCCACGGCACCCCGTTGCTGTTGGCGTTGGCCGTGTAGATGCGCGTGCCGTCCGTCGCCGAGCCCCACTGCAGGCCGCCCGCCGTGCCTCCTGGGCCGGCCTGGGTGACCCAGGCCACCGCGCCGGTGTCCGGGTTGAGCGCCCAGTACTGGCCGCTCTTCTGCCCGAGGCCCAGCAGTTCCACCGGCTTTCCCTTGCCTGCCTTGGACTTGAACAGCGCCGGCGCCTGGCCAAAGTCGTAGTCCGGGCCTGCCGGCGACGGGCAGTTGTCCCCGTCGCCGAAGAAGGGGATGCAATCCACCGTCCAGGCGTCATAGGGGATGGCACGGGTCGCCCAGCGCACGGCCCCCGTCTTCATGTCGAGGGCCAGGACGCTGTCGAAATAATCGTTCACCGGCAGGCAGGCGGCCTTGGCCACCGGATCGGCACCGGCGGCCGACACGCAGGCCAGCACGGGCGGCGGCACCGAGTAGTTGTTGCCGGTGGCGATGTAGACCGCACCCCGCGAGGTATCGACGGCAGGCGAGCTGCCCCAGACGGCATTGCCGGTGTAGCCGGCCGGCGCGAGCGTCGTCCGCCAGCGAATGGCGCCGGTCTTCAGGTCAAGCGCCAGCATGCTGCCGCGAAAGGACAGCTGGTAGCCCGGCACGAAGGCGGCAAGGGCCTCCTCCTGCGACGCGACGCCAACGAAGACCTGGTCGCCATGAATGGTGGCCGACTGCGTGATGATGGCCGCGAAATGCGGATCGGCCTGGGTGCTCCAGGCCAGCGCCCCGGTGTCCTTGTCGAAGGCCAACACCCGGCCGCCAGGGCCGCCGCCCGCCAGGATGGAACCCTGGGTGCCGATGACCACTTTGCCGCCGCCCAGGGCCGGCGTGGCGCGGGCCTTGTCGCGCGGAATGCCGGTTACCGAAGGCAGGTAGACGGCCCAGCGCACGCTGCCATTGCTGCGGTTGACCGCATAGAGATAGCCAGCCCAGTCGGGTACATAGACCGTATCGCCATCAACGGCCGGTGTGGCCGAAACGTCGCCCGCCATCGTCAGCGCCCATTTGACGGCCAGCTGGTTGACATTGCCAACGCCGAGCTTGTGCTCGGACGCCTGGCTGCGTGTGTTCTCGCGGTCACCCCCCGCACTGCTCCATTCACTGCCCTGCGCCGCTGCTGCCACCAGCGGCAGGGCCAGCGCCACTGTCGCAAGGAGGGTGCGCCGCGGCTCTCGAAACCCGGTCGTCTTCTTCATGGAAATTCTCCGTTCCTTGTTGGCGACGCCCGGTGGACGGGCTGTGGTCGGGTGGGCATCGCGCAGCCCGCCACAGCGACGCCTGGCGCCTCACGGCGACTAGGCGGATTGGCCATCAGAGGCCGCCGCGATGACAGCTGCATCGGGGCATACCCCTCGCCGTCCTCTGGGTTGAGGACGACCGCTAGCTGCGCCAGTAATCGGCCCGCCCGTAATGCGCGCGCAGATGCTCCACCCACAGCCTCGTGCGCAGCGGCAGATGACGCGACTGCGGGAACACCGCATAGATGCCGTTGGGCGGCGCAGCGAAGGCGTCCAGCACGCTGACCAGGCGGCCCGCAGCCAGGTCGGCTTCGACCTCCCAGGTGCTGCGCCATGCCAGGCCCATTCCTTCCACGCACCAGTCGTGCAGCACCTGACCGTCGCTGCAATCGAGCCGGCCGACCGGACGCAGATGCTGCACGGCACCGTCGATCTGGAAGGCCCAGCCGCGCACCTGGCTGGCCTCGGAGCTCAACGTCAGGCAGGCGTGGCGGCCGAGCTCATCGGGGTGCTTCGGCGTGCCGGCGCGCTTCAGATAGCCGGGAGCGGCCACACACAGCCGCCGGTTGTCGGCCAGCCGCGTGCTGACCAGACTGGAGTCGGGCAGGTCGCCCACACGCACGGCACAGTCGAAGCCCTCGTGGACGATGTCGATGACGCGGTCACTGAGGTTGAGCGACAGGCTGAGGTCGGCATGCTCGGCGAGAAAGCCCGGCACCAGCGGCGCAACATGCCTGCGGCCGAAGCCGGCAGGCGCCGTCACGCGCAGATGGCCACTGGCCTTGAGGCCGCCGGCACTGACGGCAGCTTCCGCATCGGCCAGCGAGGCGATCAGGCGCTGGCAGTCCTCCAGGAAGGCCTGGCCCTCGGACGTCAGCGTCAGCCGCCGCGTCGTACGCAGCATCAGCTTGACGCCCAGGCGCGCCTCCAGCGCGTCCAGCCGCCGGCCCATGACGGCAGGCGCGACGCCCTCGGCCTGGGCCGCCGCCGTCAAGCTGCCCTTGCCGGCGACGAGGACGAAGGACTCCATCTGCTTGAGCTTGTCCATGCCCCGGATTGTGCTGGGCGACAGACGCAAAGACAGCGGTTTCATGAAGGATCTTTGCGTTTTTGTCACAGATGAATGGCGTGCTCCGCAGCGAATCCCGACACGCGACGCAGCTAGATTGGCGACATCCGTTGTTGCCTTCTCGCAGGAGTCCCGCCATGCCTCGCACCACCCTCCACCGCCTGCAGGTCGATGCCGACCTGGCCCGCTTCATCGACACCGAAGTGCTGCCTGGCACCGGCGTTTCGGCTGACGCCTTCTGGGCCGGCTTCAGCCGGATCGCCCATGAGCTGGCGCCGATGAACCGCGCGCTGCTGGCCGAGCGCGACCGACTCCAGGCCGAGCTGGACGCCTGGCACGAGGCCCATCCCGGCCCCATCACCGACATGCCGGCCTACCGCGGCTTCCTGCAGCGCATCGGCTACCTCGTCGAGCCGCCCGCCCAGGTGCAGGCGACCACCGCCAACGTCGATGCCGAGCTGGCCCTGCAAGCCGGCCCGCAGCTCGTCGTGCCCATCCTGAACGCGCGCTATGCGCTGAACGCGGCCAATGCGCGCTGGGGCTCGCTGTATGACGCGCTGTACGGCACCGATGCCATCTCCGAGGCCGACGGTGCCACCCGCGACGGTGGCTACAACCCGGTGCGCGGCGCCAAGGTCATCGCCTTCGCCCGCCAGGTGCTGGATCAGGCGGCACCGTTGGCTGAAGGCTCGCACAGCCAGGCGGTGGCCTACCGCATCGAGGGCGACCAGCTCTCCGTCACGCTGGCCTCGGGCGACGTGACGGGGCTGGCCGACGCGGCCACCTTCGCCGGCTACCAGGGCGCCCCTGACGCGCCCAGCAGCGTGCTGCTGGTCCACCACGGCTTGCACCTGGACATCCGCATCGACCGCAACACGCCCATCGGCAAGACGGACCCGGCCGGCATCGCCGACGTCGTGCTGGAGTCCGCGCTGTCCACCATCCTGGACCTGGAAGACTCCGTCGCCGCTGTCGACGCCCAAGACAAGTTGCTCGCCTACCGCAACTGGCTGGGCATCCAGCTCGGCACGCTGACTGAGGAGGTGGCCAAGGGCGGCAGGAGCTTCACGCGCCGCCTGAATGCCGACCGCGTCTACACGGCGCCCGGCGGCGGCACGCTGACGCTGCATGGCCGCTCGCTGATGTTCGTGCGCAATGTCGGCCACCTGATGACCAACCCGGCCATCCTGCTCGATGACGGCAGCGAGATCCCCGAGGGCATCATGGACGCGGTCGTCACGACGACCATCGCGATGCACGACCTCCAGCGCCGCGGCAACAGCCGCACCGGCTCGGTCTACATCGTCAAGCCCAAGATGCACGGCCCGGCCGAAGTCGCCTTCGCCGCCGAGCTGTTCAGCCGCGTCGAACAGTTGCTCGGCTTGCCGGGCAGCACCGTCAAGTTGGGCATCATGGACGAGGAGCGCCGCACCTCCGTGAACCTCAAGGCCTGCATCGCCGCCGCCGCCAGCCGCGTCGCCTTCATCAACACCGGCTTCCTGGATCGCACCGGCGACGAAATGCACACCGCCATGCGCGCCGGCCCCATGCTGCGCAAGGGCGACATGAAGGCGGCGAGCTGGATCCAGGCCTATGAGCGCAGCAATGTGTTGACAGGCCTGGCCTGCGGCCTGCGCGGCCGCGCCCAGATCGGCAAGGGCATGTGGGCCATGCCCGACCTGATGGCGGCCATGCTGGAGCAGAAGGTCGCCCACCCCAAGGCCGGCGCCAACACCGCCTGGGTGCCCTCGCCCACCGCCGCGACCCTGCATGCGCTGCACTACCACCAGGTCAGCGTGGCCGCGGTGCAGCAGGAGCTGGAGAAGGTCGACCTCGCCGCCGAACGCGAGGGCATCCTGAACGCGCTGCTGACGATTCCGGTTGCTCCCAAGGTGGACTGGACGGCGGAGCAGCGCCAGCAGGAGCTGGACAACAACGTGCAGGGCATCCTGGGTTACGTCGTGCGCTGGGTCGACCAGGGCGTGGGCTGTTCCAAGGTGCCCGACATCAACGGCGTCGGCCTGATGGAGGACCGCGCCACGCTGCGCATCAGCAGCCAGCACATCGCCAACTGGCTGCGCCATGGGGTCGTGACGGCCGAGCAGGTGCGCGAGACCTTCAGCCGCATGGCCCGCGTCGTGGACGGCCAGAACGCCGGCGATCCGGCCTACCAGCCGTTGGCCGCCAACCCGCAGGGCGCGGCCATGCAGGCGGCGCTCGATCTGGTCTTCAAGGGAGAGGCCCAGCCCAGTGGCTATACCGAGCCGCTGCTGCATGCCTGGCGCTTGAAGGTGAAAGGCCGCTAATACGCCGCCGATACGCCGCGGCAACGCCTCAATACATTCGTTAACATTCAGTCTGCGGGGATTACGTCGTCTCCAGACAACAAAGGCTCGTCAGTTCGGGATGAACTGACGAAGCTTTCCCTCGGCTTTCATAGGGTTACAGCAAGCTTGCAGCCCGCGCGGCGACTCAATTAGGGGGAACCCGAGGTGGCGGCCGGGTTGGGTCGCTCAGACTACTGCCCTCTTCGCCGCGTCACCGCGGTGCGAGTCAAGCCTTGGCCACCACGCCGAGCGGGTGATCGATCCCCTTTGGAGTTATCTATGTTCAAACGAAATGCATTGAGCGCAGCGGCGCTGGCCTGCCTGGCTGCGGCGACCCTGCCGGCCTTGGCCCAACAACAGTTGGAGCGCGTCGAAGTCACGGGCAGCCGCATCCTGTCCGTCAACGCCGAATCGGCAGCGCCCATCCAGGTGATGACGGCAGCCGACATCCAGGCCTCGGGCGTCACCAACCTGCAGGACCTGCTGCTGAAGAACCCGACCTTCGGCACGCCTTCCATCAGCCGCACGAATTCGAACTTCTCGACTTCGAGCGCCGGCGTGTCCACCATTGACCTGCGTAACCTGGGCATCGACCGAACCCTGGTCCTGGTGAACGGCCGCCGCTATGTGTCTGGCGTCCCGGGCTCCATGGCCGTCGACCTGAACACCATCCCGACCGATTTCATCGAGCGGGTTGAAGTGATGACCGGTGGCGCCTCGTCCACCTACGGCTCCGACGCCGTGGCTGGCGTGGTCAACATCATCCTGAAGCGCAACTTCGAAGGCGTCAACCTGGATGCTTCGTTCGGCCAGAGCGCCAAGCAGGACGACACGCTGAAGAAGTTCGGCATCACGTTCGGCACGAATTCGGCCAACGGCAAGGGCAACGTCATGGCCCACTTCGCCGTCAGCAAGCAGGGCGCCGTGTTCTCCCGTGACCGCGATTTCGCAGCCATCGACCAGATCTCGGAAGGTGGCGGCCTGACCGGCGACGCCGCCAACATCTTCACCATCGTGAAGCCGTTCTACTCGAGCTTCGCGCCTCAAGGTCGTTTCTTCTATACCAACGGCGCCGGCACGGCGACCAGCCGCACCTTCGACGCCAACGGCAACCTGATCCCGTTCTCGTCCAACGGGCCCGCCGGCGACGGCGTCGGTGCGACCGGCTACAACCGCTCCGCCGTGCGCACCATTGCGATCCCGACAGACCGCGTGTTGATGGCCACCAAGGGCGACTATGCGATCAGCGAGTCGCACAACCTGTTCTTCGAAGGCACCTACGCCAACACCAAGACCTTCACCCACCTCGAGCCCTTCCCGCTGGACTCGGCTGTGCAGGTCACCCCGGGCGGCGGCAACATCCCGGCCGAAACGCTGGTCAACGGCGTCAAGGTCGCCAACCCGCTGATCCCCCCAGCCCTGCTGGCGCTGATGACGGACCGCAACGGCGATGGTCTGAAGGACTACAACTTCACCCGCCGCATGTCCGACGTCGCCGACCGCACGTCGTCGGCCAGTCGCGACACCTTCCGTGTCGTTGGTGGCCTGAAGGGCGACCTGACCAAGACCTGGTCCTACGAAACCTTCGTCGGCTATGGCTTCACCCGTGAAGGCCAGACTGGCACCGGCCAGATCAACACGCCAAATCTGTTCAATGCGCTGAACGTCATCAAAGATGCCTTTGGCGCCCCGATCTGCGCAAGCGCCGATGCTCGCAAGCAGGGTTGCGTGCCGGCCAACATCTTCGGCGCCAACACGCTGAGCGCGGCTGCGGCCAAGTACATCAACGCCCCGAGTTCGCTGAACACCCGCGTGACGCAGAAGATGGCCGGCGCCTCGGTGTCCGGTGACGCGTTCGAGCTGCCCGCCGGCCCCGTCGGCATTGCCGCTGGCTATGAATGGCGC
This sequence comes from Pelomonas sp. Root1217, assembly GCF_001425705.1. Taxonomy (GTDB): domain Bacteria; phylum Pseudomonadota; class Gammaproteobacteria; order Burkholderiales; family Burkholderiaceae_C; genus Pelomonas. The sequence goes on from NZ_LMDC01000023.1 coordinate 524,317, forward strand.
CAGGAATCGTCGTCTACCGAGTTCGACGCGCTGACGCAGTCCGGCTTGAACGCCGGCAATGCGCTGGCCAACACGGCAGGCCGTTATTTCGTCCGCGAGCTGTTCGTCGAAGCCAAACTGCCGCTGCTCAAGAACCTGCCGCTGGTGAAGAGCCTGGACGGCACGGTTGCCTATCGCCACGGTGACTACTCCAGCGTCGGCGGTACCAACAGCTGGAACCTGGGCCTGGACTGGGCCATGAACTCGACGTTCCGCACCCGGGCCACGCTGGCGCAATCGACGCGCGCGCCCAATGTGGGCGACCTGTACCAGGGCGCTTCGCAGACCTTCCCGACCGGCATCATCGACCCCTGCGCCAACGTGCTGTCCAGCGACACGAGCGCGCTGGGCACGGCTTGCAAGAGCTACCCCGGTGTCGTGGCCAACATGGCCGCCAACGGCGGCAAGTTCACGCTGAGCCAGGCCGACGTGCAAGGCATCAGCGGCTTCGACTCGGGCAACGTGAACCTGAAGTCGGAGAAGGGCCGTTCGCTGACCGTGGGCGTCGTGCTGACACCCAAGACCTTCGACCTGTTGAAGAACTTCACGTTCACGGCCGACTACTACGACATCAAGATCGCCGACGCCATCAACAGCCCGGGCCGTGCCTACACGCTGGACCAGTGCTTCAACAAGGCCAACCCGCTGTACTGCGGCTTCATCACGCGCCGTACGGCCGTGCAGGGCGCCTACAGCGCCGGTTCGCTGGAGTACATCAACCAGGCGCCGGTGAACAGCGGTGGCGAGCGCGCCAAGGGCATTGACCTCACCTCGAGCTACGCAGAGAAGGTGGGCCCCGGCACGCTGTCGGCACGCCTGACCTGGACGCATCTGCTGGATGCCTGGAACAAGCCGACTGACGATGCGGACAAGGACACCTCGCTGAGTGAAGTGGGCAACTCGCGCAACCGCTGGATGCTGAACCTGGGCTACGCCTCGGGTCCGTGGGCGATCAACACGACGACGACCTTCATCGGCAAGGCCTATCTGGACGATCAGTTCATGGCCCAGCTGTGCAACGTCGACGCGAACGGCGACTGCGTATCCGACGCCCGCAAGGAACAAGGCAAGATCGGTTCCAAGACCTACTTCGACCTGCAGGGCAGCTACAAGTGGGGCAAGGCGCAGTTCTACGCCGGTGTGAACAACCTGTTCGACGCCAAGGCTCCCCCGATCATTTCGGGCCTGCCAGGCAACGTGACCGGCGCCGAGACCGATGCCGGTACGTATGACGCCATCGGCCGTCGCTACTACGTGGGCGTGCGCTACAGCTTCTAAGCGCTTGCAACAGGGGGGCCTTGACGGGCCCGTCCTCGGTACTCGCAACCGACCCGTCGATCTGACAGGTCGGTTTTTTTATGCCGGCTCCTCGGCAACTTCTCCGCCGACACGCCGCCCCTGTCTTGGTGGCACTCGGGCGCGGCGACAAACCGCAACTGGCCCGGCGGTTGAAGGAAGGGGCAGTCAGCTTGACCAGTGGTCCTGACCTACTTCGCGCGCCAACGCTGTAACCGACCGTTTTAATGGCGATGGCGGGATTGGATGGGTGGCTGCTTCGTTGCGCCGGCACGGCCTGTTCGCGCCTTGATACCGCCGAACAAGGCAGCCCACAACCCTGTTTCGTTATGCCAGATGACCGATTCGGCATGAAAGCCCCCCGCGAGTGGGCGGCCCCGGCCAGTTGCTGCAATGTTGCTTTGTCGCAAAAGCTATTGGCGACCTCCTGCTCGGCGTCTCATCTTTGCAACGTTTTCCGTCGACAAGCCAACGGCAATCTAGGGGTTGCCAGGCAAAACGAGTCGAAAGCGTCACTGCGGAACGGCGCCGTCCGCTCAATTGGTACGAACCCCCAAGGGTCACCAGCAAACTTTCCTCACACTTCCGGGCGTTCTCCCCGGCACAACGGCCGGGCTGTGGACTGTTGCTTCGTGGCCCACCAGGCCGGCAAGCTGTCTTTATCGTCAGGAGTTTCATCGATGTTCAAACGTCACGCCGTCAGCGCCGCAGCGCTGGCTTGTCTCGCTGCTGTCATGCAGCCGGCTCTCGCGCAGCAACAGCTGGAGCGCGTCGAGATCACGGGTTCCAGCATCAAGCGGATCGCAAGCGAGGGCGCACTGCCCGTGCAAGTCATCAGCTCTGAGCAGATCAAGGTCAGCGGCGCCACCAGCGTGTCCGAACTGCTGCAACGCATCCCCGCCATGCAGGGCTTCCAGATTCCCGACATTGCCATCGGCACCAACTCTGGCGGCACCGCCTTTGCATCACTGCACGACATCGGCCAGGCCTACACGCTGGTGCTGCTCAACGGCCGGCGTCTGGCCCCTACGGGTGACGGTGGTCGCGTCAACCTGAACTCGATCCCCATGAGCGCGATCGACCGCATCGAAGTGCTGACGGACGGCGCATCCGCTCTCTATGGCTCCGACGCCATTGCCGGCGTCGTGAACTTCGTGCTCAAGCGCAACAAGCAGGGCGGTGAAATCACTGTCGGGTACTCAGACCCACTGGAAGGCGGTGGCAAGTCGGCCAACATCTCCCTCACGTATGGCTTCGGGGACATCGAGCGCGACCGCTTCAACATCGTGGCCACCTACCGCCACGACGACCAGAAGAAGCTGAAGTCGGGTGATCGCGATTTCGCCAAGTCGGCTTACCTGCCCGTCAGCCTCCAGGGCAAAAACTACGTCTACGACCGCACCAGCACGTCCGCCGACCCGGCCAATGCCCAGGTGACGTTCAAGAAGATCGGTGCCGACACCGCGACGCTCGGCGCTTACTCCTTCAACCCCTACCTGATGGAAAAGGGGCAGTGCGCGCCGAACAACTTCTACAGCCTGGCCAACACCATTCCGGCAGGCGGCACGGCCAAGGTCGGTACGGCGCAATGCGCGTTCGACTTCGTTTCCACGATTGACATCTATCCCGAATACAAGCGTGATTCGGCTTTCGTCACGGGTCAGCTCAAACTCAGCGACAACGTCAAGCTGTTCTCTGATATCGCCTACACCCGCTACGACCTGATCGCCCGCATCGCGCCCAACCCGGTGCCCATCGCAATCCCGGTTGGATCGGCGCTGTACAACAAGTACGTCTCGCCGTATCTGACCGCCGCGCAGCAGGCCCGTGTCAGCACCGTCACGGCGGGCTTCCGTGCCACGGACTTCGGAACTCGTGATTCGCAAACCTTCACCGATTCCAAGCACGTCGTCGTCGGCGCCGAAGCCGACATCGGCAGCTGGAACATCAACGGCGCGCTGACCTGGTCGCAAAACGCACTGGACGAACACTACATCGGCGGCTATTTCAAGACCACCGAGTTCACGAACATCGTCAACACGCTCGCGATCGACCCCTTCGTGCCGTCGGGCAACCAGAGCGCGGCGGCCCAGAAGCTGATCGGCGACTCCATCTACCACGGCAGCATCCGCACTGCGTCCACGACGCTCAAGGGCGGCGACGTGCGCGCCTCCGGCGAAATCTTCAACCTGCCCGCCGGGGCGGTGAGCCTGGGTGTCGGGGCGGACGTCCGCAACTACCACTACAAGCAGACACCGTCCAGCGATGCGGTCAACGGCGTCATCTACAACTTCGGCGCCAATCCGCAATACGACCTGGAGCGCGACAACCTCGGCGTGTTCGCTGAATTGCAGATCCCGGTCATCAAGGGCTTGGAGGTCAACACGTCGCTGCGCTACGACAGCATCAGCAAGATCAAGGACGCGGTGAACAACCGCGATTTCGGCAAGACCGAAAAGGCGACGACCTACAAGCTGTCGGGCAAATACCAGATCTCCAATCAGGTGATGCTGCGCGGCTCCTATGGCACGGGCTTCAAGGCGCCTGACATGCTGGACATCGCGCAGCCGCTGGTCTCCAACGGCGTCACGGCGTCCAGCTACGACTGCCCGTTCCCTGGCGACGGTAGCGGCTCGCCGCCCTGCAAGCCCGGCAAGGCACAGTACACACAGCTGAGCGGCGGCAACGAGAACCTGAAGGCCGAGAGGTCCAAGCAGGCCACCATCGGTATCCGCGTCGAACCGACCTCGAGCTTCAGCGCCGCCTTCGACTACTGGCAGGTGAAGCTGCGCGATGCGGTCAGCGGCGTGTCGGCGAACCAGGCTTTCGGCGATCCGCAGAAGTACCAAAGCCTGTTCACGACCTACAAGCAACCGGCTGAAACGTCGAACTACTACGCCTTCATGGCCTTGTCGACCAACATCGGCCAAGCCATCACCAAGGGTATCGACTGGGAGCTCGAAGGTCGCGTGGATATCCCCTCGGTCGGTCGACTCACGACTTCGCTGGCTGGCACGTACATGATCGAGTCCTCGTATACCCGCGCGGGCACGAGCAACGACTTCACGGACAGCATGGGCCACTACGGCGAAAACGCTGCGGTCACCTTCCGCAACATCTTCAGCACGCAGTTCAAGCTCCAGACAGGTGCGTTGACCAATTCGCTGCTGTTCAAGTACCGCAGCAAGTACCTCGACCGCGTTCAGACCGTTCGTGACCTGTCGACAGGCAAGAACACGACCATCGCGCTCGACGTTCCCGAGTACTTCACCTTGGATTACCAGGGCTCGTACAAGTGGAGCAAGGCGCTGGAACTTCGTCTGGGCATTACCAATCTGCTGAACAAGGCACCGCCGCTGACGCTGCGTGACTCTTCAGGCCATCAGGTCGGCTACGACCCGCGTTACGCCAGCCCGCTGATGCGTACCGTCTACGTGACCGGCAGCTACAGCTTCTGATGACGTGATGCGCCGGCTGCGTGCCGGCGTCTGCAAGGCCCGCCTCGGCGGGCCTTTTTCATTTCGGCTGCGAAAATAGGCGCGCTCCCGACCACCGCCATGACAGCCTTCCCTTCAGATACCGACGTTCTCATCATCGGCGCAGGCCCCGCCGGCAGCGCCTGCGCAAGGTTGCTGGCCCGATCGGGCGTGAATGTCCTGCTGGTCGACCAGCACCCGCCCGGCCGCGACAAGATCTGCGGCGACGGCCTGATCCCGGACGCCCACAGGGCCCTGGCCCGCCTGGGTCTGCTGGACGACGTCATGCGCCGCGCCCAGGCCGTGGCCCATGTCGGCTGCATCGGCCCGCGGGGCGGCCGCATTGACGTGCCAGGCTCACTGGCGGTGCTGCCGCGCAAGGAGCTGGACGCCTTGCTGCTGCAGGCCGCCCAGGACGCCGGCGCTCGCTTCGAGCAGGCGCGCTTCGAGGCCCCGCTGGAAGCCGACGGCCGTGTCGTCGGCGCCCGACTCAAGCGGGGCGACGAGATCGTCGAAGTGAAGGCACGCTGGGTCGTGCTCGCGACCGGCGCCGTCCCCAAGGCGTTGACGGCCGCCGGCATGTGCGAACGCCACACGCCCAGCGGCGTGGCCCTGCGCGGCTATGTGAAGGCGCCGCAGATGGTCGGCAAGATCAAGGCGCTGGAAGTCGTCTGGGACAAGTCGGTGCGGCCGGGCTACGGCTGGATCTTCCCGGCGCCTGATGGTCATTTCAACATCGGCGTCGGCGTGACCGACAGCCACAAGGACCTCGGCGGCGGCAAAGGGCAGAAGAAGGACGTCAATCTGCGCGCCATCTTTGATGCCTTTGTCGCCAAATACGCGCCGGCAGCGGAGCTGATGCGCGTGGGCGAGCTGGTCGGTGAGCTCAAGGGCGCTCCGCTGCGTTGCACGCTGACCGGCGCCACCTGGACGCGCCCCGGTCTGCTCGTCACCGGCGAGGCGGCCGGCAGCACCTATTCCTTCACCGGCGAAGGCATTGGCAAGGCCATGGAGACCGGCATGCTGGCGGCAGATGCGCTGATCAGGCATCGCGACGACGATGCCGCCGCCCGAGCCGCCTACGAGGCCAGCCTCACGGCGCTCAAGCCCAAGTTCGACCTGTACGAGCGCGCCAACCGCGTCAACGCCCACCCCTGGTTGGCCGACCTGCTGATCTGGCGAGCGAAGAAGAGTTCACGCCTGCTTGCCCGCATGGGCGGGGTGCTCAACGAGACCAGCAACCCGGGCAACCTGGTCAGCCTGAAGGGCATCAGCCGACTCTTCTTCGAGTGATCAGACGCGCTCGACGATGAGGGCGATGCCCTGGCCCACACCGATGCACATGGTGCACAGCGCATAGCGGCCATTCGTCACTTCGAGCTGGTTGATCGCCGTCGTCACCAGCCGCGCGCCGCTGGCGCCGAGCGGGTGGCCCAGTGCAATCGCACCGCCGTTGGGATTCACGCGGGCGTCGTCGTCCGCCAAGCCTAAGTCGCGCAGCACGGCCAGGCCCTGGGCGGCAAACGCCTCGTTCAATTCGATGACGTCCATCTGCGCCAGCGTCAGCCCGGTCAGCGCCATGACCTTGCGCGTCGCCGGTGCCGGGCCGATGCCCATGATGCGCGGCGCGACGCCAGCCGTGGCCATGCCCACCACGCGGGCGCGGGGCCTGAGGCCATGGCGGGCCGCTTCGGATTCGCTGGCCAGCAGCAGCGCGCAGGCACCATCGTTGACGCCACTCGCATTCCCAGCCGTCACGCTGCCCTCTGGCTTGACGACGCCCTTGAGCCTGGCCAGCGCCTCGATGCTGGTCTCGCGCGGATGCTCGTCCAGCAGCACGCGAACCGGCTCGCCCTTCTTCTGCGGCACCTCCACGGGCACGATCTCACGTTCGAAGAAGCCACGCTTCTGCGCTGCGAGCGCTTTCATCTGCGAGGCCAGCGCCATGCGGTCCTGGGCCTCGCGCTCGATGCCGAAATCGGCGGCGACGTTCTCGGCCGTCTCGGGCATGGCGTCAACGCCGTACTGGGCCTTCATCTGCTTGTTGATGAAGCGCCAGCCGATGGTCGTGTCATAGACCGCGTTGGCGCGGCTGAAGGCTGACTCCGCCTTGGGCATGACGAAGGGCGCACGGCTCATGCTCTCGACGCCCCCGGCAATCATCAGCCCGGCCTCGCCGGCGCGGATGGCGCGCGCGGCGGTGCCGACGGCGTCCAGGCCCGAGCCGCACAGGCGGTTGACCGTGCTGCCGGGCACGTCCACGGGCAGGCCGGCCAGCAGCGCGGCCATGCGGGCGACGTTGCGGTTGTCCTCGCCGGCCTGGTTGGCGCAGCCGTAGATGACGTCGGCCACCTGGGCCCAGTCGACATTGGCATTACGGGCCATCAGCGCCTTGATCGGCAGCGCGCCCAGGTCATCGGCGCGGATGGAGGACAGCGCGCCGCCGTAGCGGCCGAAGGGTGTGCGAATCGCGTCGCAGATGAAAGCTTGGTTCATTGAGTGTTCCGTTTCATGTTCAGGTTTGCGGGCCGAGCGACGGGCCGCTCCCTAGCCGGCCCGCCTTGGCGATGTGCTTGCGGCTCGATGCCGCAAGCATCGCCGTCCCCTCGGGGGACCGACCGGACATGCCCGCGTTCAGCGGCGCAGGGCTGGGCGAGGGGCTCATCGCAGATACGGGCTCACGCGATAACGCTCGCCGCGATAGTGGTGATCGAGTCGGTTCAGCAGCGCGGCGACCGGTGCGGAGCCCCAGAAGGCCAGCCATTCGAAGGGCCCGGCCGGATAGTTGACGCCAAGTTTCATCGCCGCATCCGCGCCGGCCTCATCGCAGACGCCCTGGGCGACAGCATCCGCCGCCTCGTTGATCAGCATCGCAATCGTGCGCGCGACGACGAGACCGGGCAAGTCGGCCATGGCGCGCGGCACCAGGCCCAACCGGGTTAGCCATGCGGCCGTGGTGGCGTCGCCGGCATAGGCGAGGTCGCCGGTGGGGGCGAGCGGCAGGTCAAACACCGCCGTACCGGGCCCGAATTCGCGCGCGCGCCGGCCGTCGGTCAGACGCAGTTGGCGGCCATCGACAGCCACGCCGACCCAGTCGCTGTCCAGTTCGCGCACGGCCTCGGGCAGGTTGGCGACGAAGCGCTCGGCCAGGGCGCCGCGGCCATGCACAACGAGACGGGCCGCCCGTGGCGGCGCAATGCTGACGGCCGGCAGGGCCGGCGGCCCTTCTGGATAGCGGTAAAAGCCCCGCCCGCTCTTGCGGCCGAGGAAACCGGCGTCGACCAGCTCCTGCTGCACCAGCGAGGGCGTGAAGCGGCGGTCAAAGAAGTTGGCCGCGAAGACCGAATGGGTCACGGCGAAGTTGGTGTCATGGCCGATCAGATCCATCAGCTCGCAGGGCCCCATGCGAAAGCCCGCGGCGCGCAACAGCGCGTCGATGAGCTCGGGCGGTGCGGCACGGTCCTGCAGCAGCATCAGTGTCTCGGCGTAATAGGGCCGGGCGATGCGGTTGACGATGAAACCGGGCGTCGAGCGGGTGTGCACCGCCGTCTTGCCCCAACGGGCGGCGAGGTCGAAGACCGCCTGCGCGACTTCGGGCGAGGTGCCAAGGCCGGACACGACCTCGACCAGCTTCATCAGTGGCACGGGGTTGAAGAAATGCATGCCAACGAGGCGCTCGGGCTTTTGCATGCCGCGCGCCAGCGTCGTGACCGAGATGGACGAGGTGTTGGTCGCGATGACAGCCTCGGGCGGCAGCAGCGCTTCCAGTTCAGCAAACAGCGCGCGCTTCACGTCGAGGTTCTCGACGATGGCCTCGATGACGAGATCGGCCGGTGCCAAGGCCTCGACCGGTGTGATGCGCGCCAGCGCCGCCTGCGCCGCATCGGCCGTCAGCCTGCCCTTGGTGACCAGGCCATTCAGCATCGCCGAGAGCTTGCTCCTGGCCGCCTCGGCTGCACCGGCACGTGCGTCGAACAGCGCCACTTGGTGACCGGCCTGAGCGGCCACTTGCGCGATGCCGGCACCCATCAGGCCGGCGCCGACGACGAGGATGCGCGAGTCGTTCAGAGTCATGGGTTGGATGTCCAGTTGGGCTTGCGCTTGCCGAGGAAGGCCGCGAAGCCTTCGCGGGCTTCGGACGTCGTGCGCACACGGGCGATGGTCTGGGCGGTCAGCTCGCGAGCCTGGGGGGTGACCGGGCCGGGCGCCAGGCGTGCGTAGAGCTGCTTGATCTCGGCCTGGGCTGCGGGGCCGCAGGCCAGCAGGTCGGCGATGAAGGCGTCTATGGCGGCATCCAGCCCATCGGCGGGCACGACGCGCTGCACCAGGCCGACGCGCTGGGCCTCTGTGGCGTCGATACGGCTGGCCGTCAGTGCCAGCCGCCGCGCTTCGCGCAGGCCGACCGCATTGACGAGATGCGGCCCGATGACCGCCGGCAGGATGCCCATGCGGGCCTCGCTGACCGAGAAGCTTGCCGCCTCGGACGCGACGGCCAGGTCGCAAGCGCAGACGAGGCCGACGCCGCCACCGAGCGCCGCCCCCTGCACGCGGGCGATCGTCGGCTTGGGCGCTTCAGCGATGCGCGCCAGCATGGCCGAGAAGCGGCGGGCGTCGGCGAGGTTGTCGTCCTGAGAAGCGGCGGCGGCGCGCTGCATCCACTGCAGGTCGGCGCCGGCGCTGAAATGCTTGCCGGCGCCGGCCAGCACGATGGCACGGACGCCGGCGTCGCCGCCCAGCTGCGCAAAGGCGGCCTCCAGCTCGGCGATCAGTGTCTCGTCGAAGGCGTTGAACACGGCCGGGCGGTTCATCGTCAGCACGGCGACGCCGTCGTCGCGGCGCCGGAGGTCAAGGGCTGTCCATGGTGGCATGCCGGCATTTTGCACTTTTCCCGACCGATCGGTCGGGAAACCATTCATGCGGGCGGGCCTGCCGTTCGCCGCATGCCGGGACGGCCTGCGCGGCACGCCACCTAGACTCGCCCGCATGCCTTCCCTGCTCGACAACCTGCATTGCCGCCAGTGGTTCTACCCCGGGCCACTGCGGGTGTTCACGCGGGACGAAATGGCCCAGGCCGGCATGCAGCCCTGGCCGGTGGCGGTGGACAGCTATGTGGCGCTGAACCTCGCCACCATGCTGCCGGCCCTGTTGTTCACACGGGAGGGCACCGGCTGGGGCACCGCGTTGATGTGGTGGTTCTTCTGGTGCGTGCTGGCGGCGCTGACGCTGCGGGTGTCGCGTTCCCTGTGGCGCCATCCGACGCGCCGGCGGCTGAACCTGTACTGCTACGGCACTGCCCTGCTGGTGCTTGTCGTCGCGGTGGGCCTGATTCGCCACGGCGAACGTGACTGGGTCATGCGCGAGAACATCACCCTCATCGCCGCCATGACCGGCGTGCTCAGCGCCTGGTGGATGCTGACGGTGTTCCGCGTGCAGCAGATCGAGGCGCGGCTGCGCGAGCTGGCCGACCAGGACGCGGCACTGCGCCTGCAGACCCGCCTGGCCGCCGCCCAGATCCAGCCCCATTTCCTGTTCAACACGCTCGCCTCGCTGCAGCATTGGGTGGACACCGGCGACGCCCGCGCCGCGCCGCTGCTGCGGGACTTCACCGCCTATCTGCGCGCCACGCTGCCGATGTTCGAGCGTGAACTGCAGCCGCTGGCCGACGAGATCGAGATGGTGCGCCGCTACCTGACCATCATGCAGGCGCGGCTGGGCGCGCGACTGGCCTTCAGCATCGACGTGCCGGCCGAGCTCGATGCCGAGTTGCCGCCCGGCATCGTGTTGACGCTGGTGGAGAACGCCATCGCCCACGGCATCGAACCCCAGCTGCGCGGCGGCCACCTGGACATCACCGCGCGCCAACAGGCCGGCCGCCTCGTGCTGACGATCAGTGATGACGGCCCCGGCCTCGCGCCGGGTTGGACCGAGGGCGTAGGCCTGTCCAACACGCGCCGTCGCCTGGTAAGCGCCTTCCCTCATGCCATGTTGACCCTGGCCGATGCCCAACCCGGCTGCATCGCCACCCTGACCCTATGAACCCCACCAACGCCCTGATCGCCGACGATGAGGAAGCCCCGCGCGAGCAGCTGCGCGCGGCGCTGACCCGCCTCTGGCCTGAGCTGGACATCGTTGCCGCCAGCACCAATGGCGCCGAGGCCTGGGACGACTGCCTGGCGCACGAGCCGGCCATCGCCTTTCTCGATATCCGCATGCCCGGCCTGACCGGCCTGGAGGTGGCGCGCCGCCTGTCGGCGCTGGCCGCACCGCCGCTGATCGTCTTCGTGACGGCCTTCGACGACCAGGCCCTGGCGGCCTTCGATGCCGGCGCGGTGGACTATGTGCTCAAGCCCGTGGACGACATGCGCCTGGCCCAGACCCTCGCCCGTCTGCGTGCCCGCATCGCCCAGCCGGCGCCCGACACGGCGGCCCTGCAGCGCCTGCTGGCTGGTCTCGTGCCGCACAAGCCGGCACCGCGGCCCATCCAGGCCAGCGTCGGCCGCGAGGTGCAGCTGATACCGCCCGACGAGATCGTCTACTTCGAAGCCGATGCCCGCTACACCCGCGTCGTCCACCAGGGCGGCGACGCGCTGATCCGCACGCCGCTGCGCGAGCTGCTGACCCAGCTCGACCCCGACCAGTTCTGGCAGATCCACCGCTCGGTGCTGGTCAACAGCCGCTGCATCGCGCGGGCCATCCGCGTGGACGAGGGCACCATGGTCGTGACCCTGCGCGGGCGCGACGAGAAGCTGCCCGTGTCTCGGCAGTTCCAGGCCCTGTTCAAGGGCCAGTAAGCGCTGTCGCCCGGGCAAACCCTGGGGGAACTGGTCATGTCGAGTCAGACAATCCGCGCCACTCCAGATGCCCCTAGTTCTTGGGATCACCCCTCCCAGACCTCTGCCATGCCCCTGCCACTGCCCAACCCGCGCTTCGACCACTTCTACCGCTACGACGAGCTGACGGCCCTGCTGTTCGCCTACGCCGAAGCCCGCCCCAACCTGGTGTCGGTGCGCTCCATCGGCAAGAGCTACGAGGGCCGCGACATCTGGGTCATCGTGGTCACCAACCTGGCCAGCGGCATGGACATCGACAAGCCGGCGATGTGGATCGACGGCAATATCCACGCCGCCGAACTGACCGCGTCGACGACCTGCCTGTACTACGTGCACCACCTGCTGAAGGAGCACGGCGGCACGTCGGCCGAGGCCCAGCAGATCAACCGCCTGCTGGACACGCGCACCCTCTACATCGTGCCGCGCCTGAACCCCGATGGTGCCGAGCTGGCCCTGGCCGACCGGCCGCGCCACATCCGCAGCTCGACGCGGCCCTATCCCTACACCGAGGAGGCCGTCGACGGCCTGACCATCGAGGACGTCGATGGCGACGGCCGCATTCTGACCATGCGCGTGCCCGATCCGCATGGCGGCTACAAGAAGCACGCTGGCGACCCGCGGCTGATGGTGGCGCGCGAGCCCGGCGAGCAGGGCGGCGAGTACTACCGCCTCATCCCCGAGGGCTTCATCAAGAACCACGACGGGCTGACGGTCAAGGTCAACGCCGATCGCGAAGGCCTGGACCTGAACCGCAACTTCCCCGGCGAGTGGCGCCAGGAGTTCCAACAGCTCGGTGCCGGCCCCTACCCGACCAGCGAGCCCGAAGTGCGGGCCATGGTGGACTTCATCACCCAGCATCCCAACATCGGCGCGGCCATCAGCTATCACACCCACAGCGGCGTCATCCTGCGCCCCTGCGGCACCCGCAGCGACAACGACATGACGCCCGAGGACCTGTGGCTGTTCCAGAACTTCTCGGCCCTGGGCGAGAAGCACACCGGCTACCCCGCCGTCAGCATCTACGAGGATTTCCGCTACCACCCCAAGGACGTCATCACCGGCACCCAGGACTGGGTCTACGAGCACCTGGGCGCGCTGTTCTGGGTCGTCGAGCTGTGGTCCCCGAGCAAGGAGGCCGGCCTCGAGGTCAAGAAGTTCATCGATTGGTACCGGCAGCATCCGGTCGAGGACGACGTCAAGCTGCTGAAGTGGAGCGACGAGCAGTGCGGCGGCAAGGCCCATGTCGAATGGACGCCCTTCCAGCATCCGCAGCTGGGTTCGGTGGAGATCGGCGGCTGGGACAAGATGAACTACTGGCGCAACCCGCCGCCGGCCCTGCGCGAACGCGAGGCGGCGCGCTTCCCGGCCTGGATGACGCAGATAGCCATGAGCCTTCCCAAGCTGGAGCTGATCCGCACCGAGGTGCGGGCGCTGGGCCCCGACATGTGGCGGGTGCGCATGGCCGTGGCCAACGCCGGCTATCTGCCAGCCTATGTGACGCAGCGCGCCCTGGAGCGCAAGACGGTGCGCGGCGTCATGTTCGAGATCCACCTGCCCAGCGGCGACCCGGCCATCAGCCTCGTCAACGGCAAGGAGCGCATGGAAGGCCCGCAGCTCGAAGGGCACGCGCCCAAGCAGAGCCAGCTCGCCTTCCTGTTCAACAAGCAACCGACCGGCGACCGTGCCGTGGCCGAATGGGTGGTGCGCGCACCGGTGGGCACGCGCCTGGCGCTGTCGGCCAGCGCCGAGCGCGCTGGCATCATCCGCACGGAAGTCGTTCTGGACTGACTCGCAATGAAGTTCGCAGAAAACTCCGCACAAGAAGTACAATAGTGTTGTAATTCAATAGATTACGACACTATCGAAGTGCGCAGTTTTGGTCACAGAACTTTACGACTCTCCGCATCAGTTCGAACCCTTGCTGCCCCGCCAGGCGAAGCTGGAGCCCCTGCTTACCCAAGCGCACGACCTGAGTAGCGCCGCACTGGCGATGTCTGCGCAGCCCGCACCCAAGGAATTGCGTGCGTTGCTGCGGGCGATGAATTCTTACTACTCCAACCGCATCGAGGGCCAGCACACGCGGCCGTTGGAGCTGGAGCAGGCGCTCAAGCACGACTTCTCGGCCGACACCAAGCTGGCTGCCCGCCAGCGGCTGGCGTTGGCACACATCGAGGCCGAAGCGGCGCTGGAGCCGCATTTCATGGGCGACGTGGGCCTGTGCGCCCTCTACAAGCCGGCCTCGCTGGCCCAGCTGCACCGCGAGCTGTTTGCCCGGCTGCCGGCCAGCGATCTGCATACCGACGAAGGTGAGAACCTCCGTCCCGGCCAACTGCGCAGCCGCGAGGTTCAGGTGGGCCGGCACATCGCACCGGCCGCTGCCAGCCTACCGGCGCTGATCGAACGCTGGGGCTCCGTGTATGGCGGCGTACGCCGAGGCGAGGCCAGCTTGGTGGCATTGGCGGCGGCGCACCAGCGGCTGGGTTCGATCCACCCCTTCATCGACGGCAATGGCCGCGTCATGCGCCTGCATACCCACCTGGCGCTGGGTGCCCTGGGCTACACGCAAGGCCTGTGGTCCCCGCTGCGCGGCTTCGCACGCAGCGTGGATCGTTACTACGGCCTGATCGCCGCTGCCGACGAACCTCGGCGCGGCGATCTGGATGGCCGCGGCAATCTCAGCGAAGCCGCGCTCGTGGACTGGATTGCCTACGTGCTGGAGACCTGCATCGACCAAGTGCGCTTCATGTCTGGCCTCTTGCAACTGCCGGCCATGGAAGGTCGCATCGCAGCCTGCCTGAATTTTGAGCAGACCTCGCTGAAAAGTGGCGCCCGCATTGAGGCGCTACGCCCGCTGCACTACCTCTTCCTGAGCGGCACTGCGCTGGAGCGTGGCGAATTCAAGCGCATGACCGGCTTGGGCGACCGCACCGCCGTGAGCCTGCTCACAGCGCTGCTCAAGCGCGGCCTGCTGGCCAGCGACAGCCCGCAAGGCCGCGTGCGCTTCGGCCTGCCGCTGCATGCGCTGCGCTTTTACTTCCCGGCGCTGTGGCCCGAGGCCGAGGCGGACGTGGCCCAGGCAGGCGGTTAGGTCGCTCTAACGACCAGTTCGGTCGGCATGATCTCGCTGGCCGCGTCCTGGCCGCCGATCAGGTCCAGCACCTTGCGCGCCAGCAGCACGCCGCCGTGATGCCAGTCCTGGCGCACGCTGGTCAGCGGCGGCGCAAAGCTCTGGGCGGCGGGCGAGTCGTCATAGCCGATCACCGAGACCGCGTCAGGCACCGCCAGCCCGGCGTCGGTGAAGGCGCGCACCGCACCCATGGCGAGCAGGTCGCTGGCGGCAAACAGGCCGTCGGGCGCCTTGCCGCCTCGACCGAGGTTGGCGAGATGCGCCTGAACGGCCGTGAAGCCGGCGCCAAAGGTGAAGGCGGCCGGTGTCAATGTCTGGGTCTTGAGCCCGGCCTTCTTCAGCGTCTTGGCAAAACCCTGTTGGCGGTCGCGGATCTCGGCATGGCGCACATCGCCGAGGAAGAGCAGCTCGCGCCGCTGCAGCGTGATGAGTCGCTCGGCCGCACATGCGCCGCCATGGGCGTTGTCGCCACCGACGACGACCGAGTCACCACGGCCATGCTCGGCCCCCCAGACCACCATCGGCAGGCCCATCGCCGCGGCCGACTTCACCGCCGAGCCGTTGGCGCCCTGGCCGAGCAGGATGAGGCCATCGGCCGATGCCGCCATGCCCTGGCCGGGGCTTTGCAGCGCCGACAGCAGCACGCTGTAGCCGCGCGAGGTCAGCTCCTGCGTGATGCCGCCAAGCAGCTGCAGCGGGTAGGCATCGGTCATGGGCCGGTCGGTGTCGGGCTGCATCTCCAGCATGACGGCCACCATGTGGCTGCGGCGCAGCCGCAGGTTGCGGGCATGGTGGTTGAAGCGGTAGCCGGCGGCCTCGGCCAGCGTCTTGATGCGCTCGCGCGTGGCCGGCGTGACCGAGGGGCTGTCGCGCAGCGCGCGCGAGACGGTGATGGTCGACACGCCGGCCAGGGCGGCGATCTGCTCCATCGTGACCGGCTTGGACTCCGTCATGCCACTTTTTGTTCCAACACGTAGTTCGCGCCGTCGTACTGGCCCAGGCGCTCGACCAGCACGGGCAGGCATTCAGCCAGCTCGTCATGCAATGTGAACGGCGGGTTGGCGATGAACATGCCGCTGCCCAGCATGCCCAGGCCCTTGCCGTCCGGGCGGTCGGCGGGTGCGGCCACGGTCAGGCGGACATGCAGCCAGCCCTTCTTGGCGGCGGCGTCGGCGCTGGCCTTCAGGCGCTGCGCGAGCTGGGTGGATTCGAGCAGCTGCAGCTGCGGGTACCAGATCATGACGACGGTGTCGGCCGCCCGCTCCAGCGCCTCGCGCAGCGCCGCCAGCACCTTGCCGTAGTCGGTCTTGATCTCGTAGGACGGGTCCATCAGCAGGGCAGCGCGGCGCGTCGGCGAGGGCAGCTCGGCCTTGATGGCGGCAAAGCCGTCGGTGTCGCGCACCTGGGTCTGCGGGCGCGACTCGAGGTAGCTGGCCAGGATGCGGTGGTCGGTCGAGTGCAGCTCGTAGACGCGCAGCCGGTCTGTCTCGCGCAGCAGCATGTTGGCAATGGCCGGCGAGCCGGGGTATTGGCGCAGCTGGCCGTCTGGGTTGAAGGCGCGCACCAGGTCCAGGTAGTCGGCCAGCGGCGCGGGCAGGTCCTTGCGGTCGTACAGCCGCGCCACGCCTTCGGCGTACTCGCCCTTCTTCTGCGCATAGCGGCCCTCGACCGAGTAGCCGCCTGCGCCGGCATGGGTGTCGATCAGGGTGTAGGGCTTGTCCTTTTCACCCATGTAGCGCAGCACGCGGGTCAGCACCAGGTGCTTGAGGACGTCGGCATGGTTGCCGGCATGGAAGGCGTGGCGGTAGGCGAGCATGGCTCGATTGTCGCTAACACAGGCCGGATCAACCCCGCTGAACCGGGGAAAGCGTGTCGCGACTAGCCTTGCAGCCATCCTCCTTCGCCCCATATCGGCCCCATGAGCACTCTTTTCGACCCCATCCGCTTCGGCGACATCCAGCTGGCCAACCGCGTCGTCATGGCACCGCTGACGCGCAACCGTGCCACGCGCCAGACCCCGCACGACCTGCATGTCCAGTACTACCGCCAGCGCGCCGGCGCCGGCCTGCTGATCACCGAGGCGACCCAGATCCGCCCCGATGGCCAGGGCTATTTCGACACGCCGGGCATCCACACGCCCGAGCAGATCGCCGCCTGGAAGCAGGTGACGGACGCTGTGCATGCCGAAGGCGGCAAGATCGTCGTGCAGCTCTGGCATGTGGGCCGCATCTCGCTGAAGAGCCTGCAGCCGGGCGGCCAGCAGCCGGTGTCGTCCACCAATCGCGCCGCCAAGACCAAGACCTATGCGGCCTATGGCGAACTGGTGCCCACCGACGAGCCGCGGGCGCTGGCCACGCATGAGATCCCGCAGCTGATCGCCGACTATGTGCAGGCCGCCAAGAACGCCATCGCCGCCGGCTTTGACGGCGTCGAGGTCCACGGCGCCAACGGCTATCTGCTCGACCAGTTCCTGCGTGACAGCGCCAACGACCGCAATGACGAGTACGGCGGCTCCATCGAGAACCGCGCCCGCCTGCTGATCGAGGTCATGACGGCGGTGGCCGGCACCATCGGCGCCGGCCGCACGGCGCTGCGCCTGAGCCCGGTCACGCCGAGCAACGACATCGGCCAGGACAGCAACCCGCAGGCCCTTTTCAACCATGTCGCGGAGCAGTTGGCGCCGCTGAAGCTGGCCTTCCTGGAGGTCGTCGAAGGCGCCACCGGCGGCGCGCGGGACATCGCGCCGTTCGACTACGCCGAGTTGCGCCGCCGCTTCAACGGCCCCTACGTCGCCAACAACGGCTATGACCGCCGCATGGCGCTGGACGCCGTCGCCAGCGGCAAGGCGGACGCAGTGGCGATCGGCCGGCCCTTCATCGCCAACCCCGACCTCGTCGAGCGCATCCGCGACGACCTGCCCTGGGCCGCACCGCAGAAGGAGACGTTCTATGGCGGCGGTGCCGAGGGCTACACGGACTATCCGGCGCTCAAGCGCGCCTGACCGATACGCCGCCGGCGTGGCGGCGTTCGGGTGCTGAACCACAACGGCGCCAATGACCTGACGGTCGCGTCAATGCTTTCAGGCCTGCAAAGCGCCGGGGTGGCGCGCCGGCCCGCTCAGGGCCTGGCTGGTGTGAGGATGGCGGTACTCGCGTGAGGGCATGAGCTTCACGCCGTCGCCCTCGCCCGCATCGACCGCCTTGCCACGCAGTGACGAATCGGGCTTGAGCCGGTAGTCGTCGCGCGCCGCGCGCACAAACTCGTCCCAGTCGGCGTGGAAGTTGGCGCGCCGCGTCCAATGCCCCTCGGCCGCGAGCTGGGGGCCGCCGACAAGCAGGTTGTTGGCTAGCACGACCTCGGCCTGCGGCGGCGTCACGCGCAACCAGATGCCACCGCTGGGCAGTTGGTCCACCAGCGTGTTGTTGACGAGGTAGAGGGCCTGCTTCTGCCATTTCGCGCCCTCGACGCCGAAGGAGATGACGTGAGGGTTCTCGGTTGTCGAGCTCTGCATGATGAGGTTGCCCATGACGACGGCAATGCCGCCGTTGGGGAACTCCAGCTCGTAGCTCGCGCGGCCGCCGATCTCGTCGGACAGGCGGTTGTAGAGGATGTGGTTGAGGCCCGCGCGGCTCTTCAGCAGATGGCCGTGCAGGCCGTGGTGGAAGTAGCTGCCGCTGACGGCCAGGCGCTTGATGGCGCCGACGTAGAGGTTGTGCGTCTTGCCCTCGCGCGGCAGGATGGGGCCGAAGTCGCAGTCGACGATGTCGAGCTCGATGGCTTCATCATTGGCGGTCAGCACGCCGTTCTCGTTGTCGCTGAAGGTGCAGTCCACCAGCGTCAGCGAGCCGGCCTCGACGCGGATGCCGGCGCCGTTGCGATCGGGCACCGCGGCGCCGGTGAAATCGAAGCCTTCGATGCGCTGGCGCCGGCCGGTCGTCACGAACAGGCCCTTGGCCTGCGCGTGCGCGCCGGCCGCGACCAGCTTCACGCGGCCGCCGACGGCACGCAGCGTCAGCCCGTGCTGGGGCCAAGTGGCGACATCGGCCACGTACTCGCCCGCATCGACCTCGACGAGCATGCCGTCACGCGCTTGGCGGGCCGCGGCGGCCAGCGACTTGATGGCGCGCCTGGGCCCCACCTGCAGCACCGGGCCGGCATGGGCGGCAACGGACGCCAACCCTGCCACGGCCAACAGCAGCCTGCGCCGCATTAGCCCTTCTTCTTCATTTTTGCCTTGAAGAGTTCGACGATGCCGACCTCGCGTGGCCCTGCGATCAGCTCGAAGCTCTCGCCGGCCGCGATCGATCCCTCGCGCTTCACGGCAAGGTAGAAGCCGCAGTAGCCGCTTTGCGCCATCAGCTTGGCGGCCTGGTTGAAGCCCATGTGGGCGTTGAACTTGAAGCAGGGGTAGCGCGGCTCGGAGACGACGAGCTCGCAGTCGGGGAAGCGCAGCACATCGCCGATCCAGACCTTGCTTTCCAGCAGGCCCGTCAACGTCAGGTTCTCGCCGCAATCCCCCGGCTGCAGTGCGCCGTCCACCTTGGCTTGGCCGCGCACCGTCTGCCAGAACGCGTAGTGCTCCTGGGGGTAGGCATAGACGGCCTTGCTCAGGCCACCATGCACGCTGAGGTCGGCCTGCTCGTCACCATCCAGGGCCAGAGGCCGGACATCGACGCGCCCTTCGCGGCGGCGTTTGCGAATGCCCGAATCCAATGCCTGGCCCGAGGTCGCAACAAAGTGTTCGACGCGGGCGGTGTTCACGCTGACGACTTGCATGGCGGCCATTGTCCAGGAGGCTTTCGGCATGTCGGCCTACAAGGGCGCGCCGACCGTGCGTCTAGGCTTCGGCCAAAACTTTTAGGGAGAGCCTATGAATGCACTAGACACCGGCGCACGGGTCTGGGCCGGCTTGGCCGTTCCTCCGTCCAGTGCGCTGATGTTCGTCGTTGGCGTGCTGCTGGCCGGCGCTCTGGCCGGCGAATTCATCGCTGCGACGACCCGGCTGCCGCGCGTGGTCGGCTACACATTGGCGGGCTGCGTCGCCGCTGCCTTCGGCCACGGCGTTGCGATGCCGCTGGCCGGCGCGGCCCAGACAGTCACCGACCTGGCCCTGGGCCTGCTGCTGTTCGAGATCGGCAGCCGCGTGCACCTGCGCTGGCTGGTGCGCAATCCTGGGCTGGCGCTGACGAGCCTGGCCGAAGCCCTGCTCAGTGCGCTGGCCGTGGCCTTCGTGCTGCGCCTGTTTGATGTCAGTTGGCAGACGGCCATCGCCTGCGCCATTCTGGCCATGCCGGCGCCCGCCGCCGTGTCCGGCCGCGTCGCGATGGAACTGGGCGCTGCGGGTCAAGTCACGCAGCGGGCGTCGTTGCTGACGGCCTTGAACACGCTGTACGCCGTTGTCGCGCTGATCCTGATGCGCACCTGGTGGGCGGCCGACGACGGCGGCAGCCTGTCGCAGGCGCTGGCTGGCCTGGCGATCTCGCTGCTGACGACACTGGGGCTGGCCGCGCTGCTGGCGGGCGCCGTCTACCTCGTCGCGCGGCGACTGGACCTGCGCAACGAGAGCGCCGTGCTGCTGCTGTTCGGCCTGGTCGCCTTCGCCATCGTCGCCGCGCGCGCCATCGGCGTGTCCACGCTGCTGATGCCGCTGTTGGCCGGCCTGCTGCTGCGCAACACCAGCGAGCGGCCCTGGGTCTGGCCGCGTCACTTCGGCACCTCGGGCGGGGCGCTGGTGCTGATGCTTTTCGTCATCGTCGGCTCGGCCTGGTCGCCCAAGATCCTCGTCGCCGGCGGTTTCGCCGCGCTGGCGCTGCTGGCAGCCCGCTTCATCGCCAAGACCGTGGCCATCGTGGCGCTGGCGCCCATGGCCAAGGCCAGTTGGCGCCAGGGCCTGGCGCTGTCGATCACGATGACGCCGCTGTCCGCGACCGCGCTGGTCATGCTCAGCGAACTGATGCGCGCCGAGCCCGAACTCGCTGCGGGCGCCGTGCCCATCATCCTGGCCAGCATCGCGGTGCTGGAGCTGATCGGGCCCATCGCCGTGCAGTTCGCGCTGCGCCTGGCCGGCGAGCTGCCGCCTGCGCCCAAGCGCGTCCCACGCAACAAGGAGGCCGTTGAATGAGCCTGGGTGATTTCTCCAAATCGCAGCCGCTCACCCTCGGTGTCGAGCTCGAACTGCAGATCGTCAACAGCGACGACTACGACCTCGCGCCTGTCTCGGGTGACCTGATGCGGCTGATGGAAAAACGCAGCATCCCGGGCGACGTGAAGCCCGAGATCACCAGCAGCATGATCGAGCTGGCCACTGGCGTGTGCACGGGCTTCGGCCAGGTGCTGTCGGAGCTGGGCCAGATCCGCGACGCGCTGGTGGACTGTGCCGAAAAGCTCGACGTGAGCCTGTGCGGCGGCGGCACCCACCCCTTCCAGCACTGGAAGCGCCAGCGCATCTTCGAGACGCCGCGCTTTCATGAGCTGTCATCGCTGTACGGCTACCTGTCCAAGCAGTTCACCATCTTCGGCCAGCATGTCCACATCGGCTGCCCGAGCGCCGATGAAGCCCTGGTGCTGCTGCACGGCATGAGCCGCTTCATCCCCCACCTGATCGCGCTGGCCGCGTCGTCGCCGTTTGTGCAGGGCGAAGACACCGGCTTCGACTCCGCACGCCTGAACTCGGTCTTCGCCTTCCCGCTGTCAGGCCGCGCGCCGTTCGTGCAGACCTGGACCGACTTCGAGGCCTTCTTCGCCAAGATGACCCGCACCGGCGTTGTCTCGGGCATGAAGGACTTCTACTGGGACATCCGCCCCAAGCCCGAGTTCGGCACCATCGAAGTCCGCGTGCTTGACACGCCGCTGACCATCGAGAAGGCGGCGGCCCTGGCCGGCTTCATCCAGTGCCTGGCGCGCTGGATCACGGTGGAGAAACCGTTCAAGCTCAGCGAAGACGATTACCTGCCCTACACCTTCAACCGCTTCCAGGCCTGCCGCTTCGGCCTGGACGGCACCTTCGTCGACCCCGAGACCGGCGAACACCGCGTGCTGCGGGACGACCTCATCACCGTGCTGACCAAGCTGGACACGCACGCCGGCGACCTGCGCGCCGAGGCTGCGCTGCAGTACATGCGCCGCGAGATCAATGGCGCCGGCAACGACGCCACGTGGCTGCGCCGCGTTGAGGGGGAGAACCACCTGCTGCCCGAGATGGTGCGTCGCGCGGCCAAGCGCTGGCATGGCCGCTGAGCGCGGCGGGCGTGCGGCATGGCGAGGCGGCCGGCCGCCTCGCACGCGAGACCGTCCTCAGCCGATGTGGCGCCGGCGCGCCAGCAAGCCCACGACGCCCAATCCGGCCAGCAGCAGCGAGTACGGCCACGGCTCGGGGACGGCACTGATAGACAGGTCGAGCACCGCATCGCGCACCGCGGTGCCGGTGGCCACCAGGCGGTAAGTCCCCGGGCCGATGACGCCGTTCAGGCTGGAAATGGCGAAGCCGCCCAGCGCGCCGAGGAAGGTGTCGCTGATCACCAGGTTGTTGCCGGCGTCGAGGATGTCGATATTGACGCCAACGAGACGCGGACCGAGGCCGGCAGCGGGGGAAACCTCCCATGCCGCACGACCGGTGAGGCCGGTGACACCGCCCGCCAGCGTGAAGGTGATGGCCTGCGACAGCGGGCCGGTTTCCTGCGTCACCGTCGTGTCGAGGATCAGTGTGTCGCCTGACGCAAACGGCGTCGGGAGCATCGCCGTGGCATTGAGCACGTTGAACTCGACAACCTTGGTCACGGCATGCGCCGGAGCCGCCATCGCGGCGGCGACCACGGTGGCGGCCGACGCCAGCACGACCCGCTTGAACCTCGTCATCCCAGCCATCGCAATCTCCTGTGGGAGTGGCATGAAGTCCGACGCCGTGCCGGGCTTCAAGTGGACAAACTTAGGGCGGCGCCGCCGCGCGAGCAACTTGCCAATTAGGGGTCATGCCCTCAATCCAGGGGGTCCGCATGCACCATCCGTGGTGCCGAGGACGCCCGGATCAACGCTGCGCGCCGTAACCAATTCGAGACGGACAGGCTGGGGTGCGCGGGTTACTCAGCGTGCCACTGCGGACACGCCAGCTTCTCTCAGGGCATGTGCCCAGACGGTGATGTGGCCGTGTGCTCTTCCCAGCCCATTTCAGGGTCGGCAAGACTTTCGGCTTGCCGGTTCGGAAACTCAGGCCCGACTCCGGCGTCTGCGATTGACCAGCAACAACCCAGCCAGAGACGTCAGGGCCATCAGCAGGCTGCCCGGCTCAGGCACTGTGGCAACCGCTGCAGCCAGGTCGAACTCGGCGCCGGTGCCGTTCTTGCCGACCAGGCCTGCATAGGACGTGGTTTGCAGCAGCATGCCGCTGCGGCTGTACTGGTCGAAATACTGCGTCGGCCCTCGAACCACCCACAACGTGTTGTCGGCGTAGTCCATCGCCAATGCACCACCTACCAAATCGCTGAGGGAAGTTATCAGCCGGCCATCCATCTGATAGTTCCGCAGCTCGCCGGCGGCGCCGTTCGGCGTGTCCACGGTGGCCTGCAGCCAAAGCGTGCTGTTCGTCGGGTCGTAGGTGATGCCCGAGGCCCGGGCACCGTCGTCCAGCAGGAACAGCAAGGTCGGGTCGCCCCATTCACGGTCGAAGGCGTAGACGCCCGAGGAGTTGCCGCCAAAGCCGGCTGCGACGGCATAGTTGCGCCGGCCGTCGGTGGCACCATCGACGAGGCCCACGCTGGTCGACTGCACATACGTCGTGCCTGTTTGCGTCAGATCGAGGTTGTATTGGCCGCCAAAGCCATTGCCATTGCCCATGGTGCGCACGTCGCCATACACGGCGATGGGCTGTTCACAATGGTTGCAGTAGGTGGGCGCCGAACCGGTGATGGCGTCACCCTGAACCGTGTACAGGCTCTTGGATGACACGTTGGTGAGGTACAGGGTCGACACCGGGCCAGCGTAGGCCGGGGCCGCCATGGCGGCTGTTGTTGCGGTCGCCAGCAAGGCAAGGGCGTATTTCCGGAATCGAATCATGGCTTCTTTCTGGGTTGGAGATGGAGTTCAGGGCAGGCAAAGCGGGAACTTGATTCAACGCGCCACCGTGCCGGGCAGGTCCGAGCGGTTGAACAGCAGGGCGCCATGCGCGCGCGCAAAGTCCTCGGTGCAGACCTCACCGACGCGGCCGCGCAACGGCGGGTAGAGCGATTCCAGTTGTGCCAGCGTGAGCTTGTGTTCCACGCGCACGTGGTGCACGCAGACCGCGCCGTGCTCGCTCCAGCCCGCCTCGAAATGCTGACCGGGCAGCAGGTCTGGCCGCTGCACGCCGAGCGGGTCGTAGACATCGATTTGGTGTCCGTTTTCGGTGTAGGGCACGCCGTGACCGCCGTAGTCGGCCCGCACCATGCGCACACATGCGTTGAAGGTGCTGCGCAGCGGCACGCCGGCGGAAGTGGTCTGCCACGGCTCATAGCCCATGCGAAGGCATTTGGCCAGGGCGCCGCTGGTGCAGCTCAGTGCAAAGGCCGTGGCGTCTTCGCTCAGCGAACCGTCGGCCTGCTCGCGCCCGGGCAGCACCACGGCGTAGTGCGTGCCGTCGCTGTGCGGCGCGCACAGCGGCTGCCAGCCCTGCAGCTCGGTCCGGACCGACAGCTCGTGGGCCCACCAGCCGCGTCCCGGGCTGGCGCCGATGTGTTGCACGCTGTCGATGCGCAACACCGCGCCGCCGGCCAAGCGCAGCTCGGCGCCCACCAGGTCGGCTGAACGCAGTGCGCCACTCTCGGTCTGCAACACCCACTCGGTGCCCTCGGCTCGCAGCGGGGCGGCGGGCGCGGTTGGCGGCGCGGCGGCCACCAGCCCGTGCAGGGCGCAGCCCAGCGCGATGAGGAACCAGGTGTTGATGTCAGACATGGCCGGTCCCGCTGGGGCAGGTCAGCGCACTGCCAGCTTGCGGCCGTCGCGCAGCACGATGGATTCGACTTGCGGCAACGCGGCGCTTGGGGTGCGCAGGCCGGTGCCGTTGGACTTCATGCCGTTGACGACGAAGCCGTTGGTGTACAGGCCGTTGACGACGAAGCCGTTGGTGTACAGACCGTTGGTATACAGGCCGTTGGGCTGTGTGCCGTTCACGCTGTTCGCGGCCTGGGCCGGCACATGGGACAGCGCGGCGGCGGCCAGGGCGGCGGAGAGGACAGTGCGGAGCATGGAGGTCTTCATGGAGGTTTCCTTCGGTTGGGTGTGTTGCGACGGCAAACGCAGCTGTCGCTACTTGGGATACGCGATCACTTCGGATGGAGCGTGAAGGCGCTTGGTTTGGTCCGCCGACGGGCCTAGTCCTTACCAGGCGAGATGCCCCTTGAACCGGTGACGCACGTGTATGTAAGGCGCCCGCGTCCCTCGCGACTACGCGGGGCAGGCCGCCGCTCTGTCGTCAGTCTTCGACGAGAGGTGCACGTGCACCTTCTACGTCGTTAGCTTTGGCGTTGAGCGGCCGAGGGCCGCCGAGGCGGCTCGCTCCGCCGAGCAGCAACCAAAGCTTCTCCATCTGCGTCCACAGCTTCCGCGCCGAGTTGGAAGACCCCGGTAGTGGTCTGGCTGTGACGGCCCGGCGTCGGGTAAGGTCGCGCTCACGCGCGAGGTCGGCATCAGCTCCCGCACCCGATTCTTGGCGTGTATCCAATGCCTGCTGGAACCAGCGCGTGAAGCACGCGGCCTCTACGGGGCCAGCGCAAGTTGAGCTGACAGCAACTACGGCTAATGCGCCGCAGCGTGCTCCTATTCGATGATCGCCTCGTCATCGCCAGTCTCGCTGTGCTTGCGCCAGGCACGAGTCGCGCGTCGCATCAAGTTGAGCTGGGCGACGAAGCGCGCGCAGGCGAAGCAGACCCGCACATGCAGTTGCAGTGCCAGGCGGTCGGCGGCCGGGATTTCGTGGTCTTCGTCTTCCAGCAGCAGGCGCGCGGCTTCGCGGCAGGTGAGCGTGTTCTTGAGGCTCATGTGGCCACCTCGTCGAACCAGCGCATCTGCAGGCAATCTCGCAGCCTCATGCGCGCGCGGTGCAGCAACACCCACAGATTGGCCGACGTGATGGCCAGTTCGCGACAGATCTCGTCGGACTCCAGCTCCAGCCACTCGCGCATCATGAACACGCGGGCCTGCGTGGGCGGCAAGTGCTCGCAGCAGACCTGCAGCACTTCGAAGAACTGCTTTTGGCAGCAAGCGGCGTCAGGGTCGCCCCAGTCGCGCGGCGCTTCGCGCCAGTGGCCGTCGGCCTGAAATAGGTCGTCGAACAGGTCCTCGCCGTCCTCGCCCACGAGCACCGTCGCCTCACGGGTGTTGCGGCGCAACTGGTCAACGAGCTTGTGCTTGAGGATGCCGATGAGCCAGGTCTTGAGCTGCGACTGGCCACCAAAGGACTGCGGGCGCTCCAGCGCGGCGAGCAGGCACTCGGACACCGCATCCTCGGCCCATGCATCGTTCCTCAACTGGGCCCGCGCGAACCTCAGCAGATGAGGGCGCAGGCCTTCAACCTGTAGCGCAAAGTCGGTCATGGGGCCCCATGGCAATCACGGTGGCCCAGTTTACAAAGCGGCACCTTGCCGGCAGCTTGCCGAACGGTCGCGGAGGAGTTGAGGAATGGTTCTAGGGGGTCAGCCTCGCACTGCGGTCGCGCAGCAGCCGTTCGATGTAAGTCGAGAACTCAATGAACTCAGAAGTTGCGGCAAGTTTCACGCACTCTTCGCGCAAACCCTAGCCCCACTTCGCCACCGCCGTGAGCTGCGGGGCCGCTCTGGCATGGTGTTATTCCTGTTTTGCATGACGCCACCGATCCCGGCGGTTACGGCGTGATTACATTGGATTCGACAATCCACCTCCTCAGGTTCGGTGTGCTTGGGCCAGCTTGCCAGCTGCCCCAAACACATTCCCATGATTGGAGCTTTCGCCATGAACCAACCCGCCATGCAGGGGCTGCGGCTGAACCTGCCCGCCTATGTCAAGAACGCCCGGCTGATCGCCTGGGTCGCTGAAATAGCGGCCCTCACGGAGGCCGCCGATGTCTACTGGTGCGACGGCAGCGCCGAGGAGTACCAGCGGCTGTGCGACCGGCTCGTCGCCGCCGGTACCTTCAAGAAACTCAACCCAGCCCTGCGCCCCGGCAGCTACCTGGCCAACTCCGACCCCAGCGACGTCGCCCGCGTCGAGGACCGCACCTTCATCTGCTCCGCTAAGAAGGAAGACGCCGGCCCGACCAACAACTGGATGGCCCCGGCCGAAATGCGCGAGTTGCTGCAGACCGGTGAAAAGGCGCTGTTCAAGGGTTGCATGCGCGGGCGTACGCTGTATGTGGTGCCCTTCAGCATGGGGCCGCTGGGCAGCCCCATCGCCCACATCGGCGTGGAGCTGAGCGACAGCCCCTACGTGGCCGCCAACATGCGCATGATGACGCGCATGGGCCGCGCCGTCGTCGAGCTGTTGGGCACCGATGGCGACTTCGTGCCCTGCGTGCACACCGTAGGCAGCCCGCTGGAAGCCGGGCAGGCCGACGTGAGCTGGCCCTGCAACACGACCAAATACATCGTCCACTACCCAGAGACGCACGAGATCTGGAGCTATGGCTCGGGCTATGGCGGCAACGCGCTGCTGGGCAAGAAGTGCTTCGCGCTGCGCATCGCCTCAACCATGGGTCGTGACCAGGGCTGGCTGGCCGAGCACATGCTGTTGCTGGGCGTGGAAAACCCGCAGGGCAAGAAGTACCACGTCGCAGCCGCCTTCCC
Source organism: Pelomonas sp. Root1217 (assembly GCF_001425705.1). Taxonomy (GTDB): domain Bacteria; phylum Pseudomonadota; class Gammaproteobacteria; order Burkholderiales; family Burkholderiaceae_C; genus Pelomonas. Next base: position 551,870 of record NZ_LMDC01000023.1, read on the forward strand.
CAGCGCCTGCGGCAAGACCAACTTCGCGATGCTGATTCCACCGAAGGCCTTCAACGGCTGGAAGGTCACGACCATCGGCGACGACATCGCCTGGATCAAGCCGCATGACGACGGCAAGCTCTACGCGATCAACCCCGAGGCCGGCTATTTCGGTGTCGCCCCGGGCACCAATTCGCACACCAATCCCAACTGCATGGACAGCCTGGAACGCGACGTGATTTTCACAAACGTGGCGCTGACCGACGACGGCGACGTCTGGTGGGAGGGCATGACCGACACGCCGCCGGCCCACGCCATCGACTGGCAGGGCAAGGACTGGACGCCTGAGATCGCCAAGGCCACTGGCGCCAAGGCCGCCCATCCGAATGCCCGCTTCACTGTCGCCGCAATCAACAACCCCGCGCTGGACCCGAACTGGGACAACCCGGCAGGCGTGGCCATCGATGCCTTCATCTTCGGCGGCCGCCGCTCCACCACGGTGCCGCTGGTGACCGAGGCGCGCGACTGGACCGAAGGCGTCTACATGGCCGCCACGATGGGCAGCGAGACCACCGCTGCGGCCGCCGGCCAGCAGGGCGTCGTGCGCCGCGACCCATTCGCCATGCTGCCCTTCATGGGCTACAACATGGCCGACTACTTCCAGCACTGGCTGGACCTGGGCGCCAAGCTGCAGGCAACGTGTGAGAAGACAGGTGCCAAGCTGCCCGCCATCTACTGCGTCAACTGGTTCCGCAAGGGCGCGGACGGCAAGTTCGTCTGGCCCGGCTACGGCGAGAACATGCGCGTGCTGAAGTGGATGCTGGACCGCCTGGAAGGCACGGGCGGTGGCGAGGAACACGTGTTCGGCGTGACGCCCGGCTATGCCGACCTGAACTGGGATGGTCTGGACTTCTCGCCGGAGAAGTTCGACATCGTCACCCGCATCGACGCTGCCGAATGGCAGGCCGAGATGAAGCTGCATGACGAGCTGTTTGCCCAGCTCGCCCACCACCTGCCCGCCGCACTGCCCGCCGTCAAGGCGCGCATCGAAGAGCGCCTCGCACAAGAGGTCGGCTGATCGTTTCCTTCGGCGGTACTTGGACAGGCGCCTTCGGGCGCCCGTTTTTTATCGGCGGCTGCCAAACACCAGCAGCAGGCCGCCGATGGCGATGGCCCCCACGCCCAGCCATACCGGCACATTGACCGTTTCCTTCTCCTTGGCCGAGACCTCCAGCGAGCCCAGCTTCACGACGGTCTTGTCCTTGGTGTAGCTGAAACCGCCCATCGCGAGGCTGGCAGCGCCGATGACGAGCAGCAGGATGGCGATGATCTTGGTAGCACCCATGGCGCTCTCCTGGTTTGAGGTGCCCAAGGCTAAGGTCGACGCGATGTGACAAACAGTGTCCGACGGCGCGATCCGCTGTCGGACAGCACCGACAGTCAGGGGTAGCTCTTCAAGGTGGCCGTGTTGCTGCCGCCCTGGCAACGCGCGGCATCGCCGACGTCGTTGATGACGTGCTCGATGCTGCCCTTGTCCACCAGGCAGACGGTGATCATGTGGTGAAAGCGCACGCCGGGTGCCTGCGGCGCCTCAAAAGCGCGGTCCAGCACGACGTCGGGCTTCAGGAAGACGCTGTAGGCGCCCAGGCCCCAGGCTTCGTGGCGCGCCACCGTGTCGGCCACCTTGTAGGCCGGGTAGCCTCGGCCGGTCGGGCCCGTCCACTGGCTTTGCGTGGGCGGGTCATACGGAATCTCGGACTGGTAGAAGTAGACCCGCCCGCCGTTGCCTTGCCAGACGACCTGTTCCTTCTGGAAATGCTCGACGAAGAGGCCGTAGATGGTCACGTCCTCGCCGTTGACCCACAGGCCATGAGCGGCAGGGTTGCTCGTCCAGCCGACGCCCTCGCCATGGTCGGCGCGCCAGATCCAGGTGTGGTCGACCAGGGTGTCGTGGGCGTTGATGCGCAAGGCCGTGTCCACCTGCCCGGCCGCCGCGCCGCCGATGCGGAAGAACAGGTCGTGCAGCACGATGGGGTCGGCCTTGTGGCGCTTGCCGGCACCGGTCGCGCCGACTTCCATCAGCACGCCCGAGTCCTGCTTGCCGGCGTCCAGGAACAGCCCGGAGATCGTCAGCCCGTTCACGTCCGCCGTCTTCAACAGCGGCTGGCCGTTGTCCGAGCGCAGCGTGGGAAAGCCGATGCCCAGCACGACGGCACCGGCGCGCTTGACGATCAGCGCCTCGGTCAACAGATATTCGCCCGGCGTGAACAGCAGGTGCTTGCCGGCTGCGAGCTGCGCGTTCAGCGTTGCCGCCGTGTCGCCCGGCCTGGCGATGAAGAACCTGCTGATGGGCAGCGTCTTGCCGGGCGCCGTGACGGGCTTTCCAGCGCCGTTCGCCCAGGAGATGCCCGCGCTGTCGCGCCGCAATGCCGGCACGCGCACGGCATAGCTGCCCTTGGCATCGATAAAGAGATAGGGCTTTTCGCGCACCAGCGGCGTGCGCGCGACCTTGGTGAAGCGCTGGCCCGGCGTCGGGAACTCGCCCGCCGGTTCGCCACGCACGCCGACAAAGACCATGTTCCAGTTCGAACCCGTCCAGCGGCCCCACTGGCTGTTGCGCGAGATCCATTGCTGCTGGGTGGCCGAGTTGACCAGGCCGTCGATCAGCACGTCCGAGAACCAGCCGCCGCTGGCCCAGCCCTGGTTCTGGTTCAAGCGGATATTGCCGCGCACGTGCATGCGCCGGAAGGGAATGGCCTGGGACACGGCCCATTGCAGGGTGTTGTCGCCGATGCCCAGCGTCGGCGTGACCGCGAAGTTCTCGGCACCGCGCCAGAAGTTCTGCGTCGCGTTGTCATCCAGGAACGCCGTGGAGCGCAGGTCGCCGATGACGTGGACGTCGTCCGGGCGAGCACCCAGGCCCAGCACATGGGTGAAGAAGCCCACCGGGATGCGCAGGTCCTGATAGGTACCCGGCTTGAGCAGGATGGCGTCGCGTCGCGGGCCGAAATGGTTGGGCTGCTGGGCGGCGTAGATGCCGTCGATGAGCCCCTGCAGGTCGGGCGTCGCCGGGTCGACGACATGCACGTTGGGACCGAAGTCCGGTACCTCCACCGCCAGGGCCGGAGCCGCCAGCCCCATGGCCAGCACCGCCGCAATCGCTCGTCTGCACTGCATGTCTCATCCTCGCCAGATATGCCGGTCATCGTAATTTGGAATCGGTTCCAATTTGCGATTGGATCATGTGACGGAACGTTCGGCCTTCAGGGTTACTCCTGCGCTGGTGCGGCGCACAATGGCTCGAATTGCGCAAGGAGAGACTCGTGAGTCAAGGATTTGGTCATGAATTGCCCGGGCGGCACGTGCAGCAGGATCACCGCAAGGTCTCCCGCTATCTGATCGTCATCGATTCCAGCGCCGGCCCCGTCGCCAAGCTCTTTCTCGACAGCCGCGAACAAGCGGGCGAGTTCGACGCCGGCACCGAAGAGGTCGCGGTGATGACGCGCAGCGCGACGTCATCGACCGGCGCCAGCGGCGCGGAATGGGACAAGGCCCTGTCCGGCCACAGCGCCCAGGAGCGCGCCGCCGCGACGGTTTATCTGCTCGACATCTAGAAGCTCGAGCCCGGCTGCGTCAGGAAGGCCTCTTCCTCCGGCGTCGACTCGCGCCCGAGGATGGCATTGCGGTGCGGGTAGCGGCCGAAGCGGTCGATGATGGCCTTGTGCTTGAGCTCGAAGTCGTGCGTGCCTTGCGGGGCGCGTTCCTTCATCAGCGGCTCGCCCGCCGTGTGGATGGCGACGGACTCGCTGTGCATATAGGGCATGTAGAGGAAGGCGCGCTGCTCGACCGGCAAGGCCAGGTCGGCACCGGCGGTGACGGCCTCCTGCGCCAGGGCCAGCGCGACCGGATCGGCCGCGAAGGCGCCGGGGGTGCCGCGGTGGATGTTGCGGGCGAACTGGTCCAGCACGATGACCTCGGCGAGGCGACCCTCGGGTGTCGCACGCCAGGCAAAGAGCTCGCAGCGTTTGGCCTGGTCATGCAGGGCGCCGAAGCGCGTGCGGACCTGTTCGTCGAAAGCGGCGTCCACCGTCCACCACTGCGCAGGCTTGATCTCCTGGAACCAGAAGCGAAGGATGTCGTCAGGCGCGGTCATCATCTGCGCCCGCCAAACACGAGCAACAAGCCACCGACGGCGATCGCGCCCACGCCCAGCCACACCGGCAGATTGACCTCCTCCTGCTGTTTGGCGGACACCTCGAGCGAGCCAATTTTCAGGACAGTCTTGTCCTTGGTGTAGCTGAAACCGCCCATGGCGAGGCTGGCGGCGCCGGCGATGAGCAGGAGCACGCCGACGATCTTGGCAAAGTTCATGTGGGGGCTTCCAAACGGTGAAGCCCAAAGCTTAGAGCCTCACCACGCGTAGCTCGCCCCCAGCAACCCGTAGTTCACGCCTCCCTGGGGGCCGCGGCTGCGGCCGATACCGGGTGTGACGGTCCAGCCGGCACCGGCCGAGATGGCCGCCTTCATCTGCACGCTGCGCAGGCTGCCGCCATCGTGCAGCCGGTCCTGCATCACCTCGCCGTTCAGCGCCACGCGTTCGCCGACACGGTAGGTCGCGCCGAGCTGGTGGCTGCGGTCCAGTGCCGCCTCGTCGCGGTTGATGGCCGTCACGCGATTGCTCAGCAGCGGCACACCGGCCAGCAGGCCGCTACTGCTCGTCGCCTGCGTCGTGCTCGTCGTATAGCGGTTGCGCATGACGGCGCCGTAGACGCTCAGGCGCGGCGTGACCGCCACCGCGCCGTGCACGCCCAGGCCATGGCCCCGCAGGCGCTGCTCGACCGGCGTGGCCGCGCCGCCGCTTGACGCCACCGTGCCCCGCGCACGGGCGCTACGCTTCACCGCATCGATACCGACGTTGACGCCCCCCGCCGGCCGCCAGTCCACTGCTGTAGCAAGGTCCGTCTGGCGCAGGCGCTCACCGTCGCGGCGCCGGTTGACGTTCACGCTGGCCTGCCAGGCCTTGCCGGCCACGCCGCCACCGACCGCGACCTGCCGGGGCTTGACGCTGTCGCCGCTGGCCAGGTCTTGGCTGCGCGACTGGCCGGCGCCCAGTTGCACCCAGGCGCGCTCACCCACGGGCAGGCTGACCGCGGCCGCCGCGCTCTGATTGCGCTGGCCATCGCGCTGCACGGCGAGGCTGACGGCGCGCTTGTCAGCATTCGGCGCCGCCTCGTCGGCGTGGGCCATGCCGGCCAGCAGCAGGACGGCGGCGATGAGGCTGAGTTTGGACGTGTTCATGAGCGGGCTCCGTTGGATGTCGAGTGCTGCGGGACGCTTCGGCCCCTCCACCCGACAACGCCGCCCGCGGCACAAAACTTCCCTGCCCAGATGTAAGCAGGCGCAGCCCGCCGCATACTTGCTGCAACTACCCATGAGGCCTGCCGTGCCCGATCCCGCTCCGGACAGCAGCATCGACGCCGTCGCCCTGGCCCTTCAGGCCCAGGCCTACCTGCCCTCGCGCGAGCTGGCCACCGCCGCCTTTCTGGCATTGCGCCTGGCGCGGCCCCTGCTGCTGGAAGGCGCGCCCGGCACCGGCAAGACGGCCATTGCGGCGGCCCTCGCCAGCGCGCTGGGCCGACCGCTGATCCGCCTGCAGTGCTACGAAGGCCTGGACCTGGCCGCGGCAGCCTACGAATGGAATTACGCACGCCAGATGCTGGAGATCCGCCTCGCGCAGGCGCACGAACGTGAACGCACGGCTGACGAGCTCTTTGCGCGCCGCTTCCTCATCGAGCGGCCACTGTTGCAGGCACTGACGACGACGCCGGCGCCCGTGCTGCTCATCGACGAGCTGGACCGCGCCGACGCGCCCTTCGAGGCCTTTTTGCTGGAGTTCCTGGCCGACTTCCAGATCACCATCCCCGAACTCGGCACCCTCACCGCCGCGGCGCCACCGCTGGTCATCCTTACCAGCAACCGCAGCCGCGAGATCCACGACGCCGTCAAGCGCCGCTGCCTCTATCACTGGGTGGACTTTCCTGACGCCGCCCGCGAGCTGGCCATCATCAGCGCGCGCCTGCCGCAGATTGAGCAGCGCCTGGCCGCGCAGGTCGTCGCGTTCGTGCAGGGCCTGCGCCAGCTCGACCTGTACAAGCTGCCCGGCCTGGCCGAAACGCTGGACTGGTCACGCGCCCTCATCGAGCTGAACGCCGTCAGCCTGGATCCGGCCACGGTGCAGTCGACCTTGGGCGTGCTGCTGAAGTACCAGGACGACATCGCCCGCGTGCAGGGCAGCGAGGCGGCAAGGCTGCTTGCAGAACTGCGGCAAAGCGTCGAGGCCTGAGCTTTGGATCGCCTGGCGGAAAACCTTGTGCATTTCGAACGTGTTTTGCGCACGGCGGGTCTGCCCGTCGGCACCGACCGGCTGCTGCTCGCCGCCCAGGCCCTGGAGGCCGGCGGCCTGGCCTCGCGCGCCGACTTCAAGGCGACGCTGGCCGCCTGCCTGGTCGACCGGCCCGAGCACCGGCCGCTGTTCGAGCAGGCCTTCCACGTCTTCTGGCGCGACCCCGACCTGCTCGGCCGCATCATGGCCCTGCTGCTGCCGCGGGCCCAGGGCCGTGCGGGCGCACCGCCACCACCCGAGAACCGGCGCCTGGCCGATGCGCTGTTTCCTGGCGCGCCTGCCGATTCGCCCCGCGCCGAGCAGGTCGAGATCGAGGCGCGTCTGGACGCCGGCAACCGCGAGCTGCTGCAGCGGCGCGATTTCGACACGATGACGGCCGCCGAATGGGCCGCCGCGCGCCAGGCCCTCGCCGCGTTGCAGCCGCGCCTGGCGCAACAGCTCACGCGCCGCCATGCGCCCGCGCCGCAAGGCCGCATCGCCTGGCGCGCCACGCTGCGCGCCGAGGCCCGGTGCGACTTCGCCCTGCCCACCCGTGAGCGCGCCCGCCGCCGCCCGACACCCCTGGTGCTGCTGGCCGACATCTCGGGCTCCATGGGCCGCTATTCGCGGGTGCTGCTGCATCTGGCCCAGGGCCTGTTGAATCCGGCCGGCGGCGCGGGCGAGGCCCCCGTCGTTGAAGCCTTCGTCTTCGGCACCCGGCTCACACGCATCACGCGCCAGCTCAAAGCCCGCGACCCCGACGCGGCGCTGGCCGCCGTGTCCGCCGCCGTGCCGGACTGGGCCGGCGGCACGCGCATCAGCCAGAGCCTGCACGCCTTCAACCGCGACTGGGCGCGCCGCGTGCTGGGCGGCGGCGCGGCCACGGTGCTGCTCATCACCGACGGCCTCGAACGCGACGCCGAGGACGGCGGCTCGCACCTGGCCTTCGAGGCCGAGCGGCTGCGCCTGTGCTGCCGCGAGCTGATCTGGCTGAACCCGCTGCTGCGCTTCAAGGAGTTCCAGCCGCGCGCCTCCGGCGTGAAGGCCCTGCTGCCCCAGGTGACTCGCCATCTGCCGGTGCACGACCTCGACAGCATCGACCGCCTGCTCGACGCCCTGAAACGATAGCCCACGTCCTACAGGCTGGCGGCGCAACGTCCGCCCTGCACGGGCAGTCCCACTGCTTAGATTTCGGTTTCGGCGGTGCGCATCCAGTGCTACCGCTTCCGATTGAAAGGAAGAGTCATGAAGATTTCGCAACTCGCTTCGCTGCTGGTCGCCGCTGCCCTGGTCACGCCGCTGGTCGGCCATGCCGATGACAAGCCGGCCGGTACGGCCAAGGCCTGGGTCAAGGACTCGGTCGTGACCACCAAGATCAAGACGCAGCTCGCCACCAGCAAGATCTCCTCGCTGGCCATGGTTCACGTCGAGACCGACGCCAACGGCTATGTGCAGCTGACTGGCAAGGTCGCGACGCAGGCCGAGAAGGACCGCGCCGAAGCCATCGCCAAGGCGGTTGACGGCGTGAAGTCGGTCGACAACCAGCTGACCATCACTGGCAAGTAATCGCGCCCCCCGGCCCTCCCGCGCTGCCCGCCAGGCCACCCCTGGCGGGCAGCGCTTATTGTGTTGGCCCGCCCGACGGTCAGAATCGCTGCATGAATCTGACCGGCCAGCAGCATCTGCCCGTGTCCCAGGCCCAGGCCTGGGCCGCGCTGAACGACACCGCGATGCTGCAGGCCGCCGTCCCCGGCTGCGAGGCCATCACGCCGACGGGCGACAACGTCTTCGATGTGCTGATGGCCGTGTCCATCGGGCCCGTGAAGGCCCGGTTCAAGGGCAAGCTGCAACTGTCCGAGCTGACGCCGCCGCAGAGCTACCGCATCGGCTTCGAGGGCTCGGGCGGCGCGGCGGGCCATGGCAAGGGCCAGGCTTTCGTCCAACTGCAGGCCGTGTCGCCCAGCGAGACGGTGTTGAGCTATGACGTGACGGCCAGCGTCGGTGGCAAGCTGGCGCAGATTGGCTCGCGCCTGGTCGATGCAGCGGCGCAAAAACTGGCCGAGGACTTCTTCGCGCGCCTGCACGCCGCGCTGGCACAGCAGCAGCAAAAGCAGCCGGCCGCGCAGACTGCGCCGCCAGCGCGACCGAGCCTGTCGCAGCGTCTGCGCGCCTGGCTGCGCCGATGGTTGGGTTGAAAAGCCCAGCGCTCAATTGCAAGCACACCGTAGCGCTTCGTGACGGCCTGAAACCAGGCCGGGTTTCCCCAGGGATCGCGCCGGTACAATTTCACATGTCCGAGACAACGGGCCTGCCTGCGCAGGCCCGTTCTTTTTGTGCAATGAATCCACAGCCACCGCACCCACTTCGCTCGCCGCCCTTCCAGGGTGTGCGCCAGCGCGTGCCGGCGGCTGGGCCGCATTGACGATGTCCAGTCCCTCCGGTCGGCTGCCCTATCTGGATGTTCTGAAGGCGCTCGCGGCCCAGATCATCGTGCTGCACCACCTGGTCAGCTACGGCCCGATCGCCCGCGCCGCCCACGCCGCCATGCCCCTGCTGGCCGGCGCCATGCACCAGTACGGGCGCATGTCGGTGCAGATCTTCCTCGTCGTCGGCGGCTATCTCAGCGCGCGCGGCCTGTCGCCGCGTGGCCAGGCCCTGCAGGCCGCCGTGCCCGAGCTGCTGTGGCGGCGTTATCTGCGGCTGGTGCTGCCGTTCCTGGCGGCGCTCGCCCTGACATTGGGCATCTCCGGCCTTATCGCTTCGTCCTGGCCCGAGCTGGTGCCCACCGACATCAGCCTCGGCCAACTTCTCGCTCACGCGCTGCTGCTGCACGATGTGCTGGGCTACGAAGCACTGACCGTGGGCGCCTGGTATGTGGCCATCGACCTGCAGCTGTTTGCCCTGCTCGTGGGCCTGCTGTGGCTGGCACGGCGCGGCTGGCGGCATCCAAGCCGCCTCGTCATCGGCCCCGTGCTGGTCGCGGCCGCGGCGCTGGCCTCCGCCTGGGTCTTCAACCGCCAGCCGGAGCTGGACGCCTACGCACCCTACTTCTTCGCGTCCTATGGCCTGGGCGCCCTGGTGCATTGGCTGGGCCTGTGGCGCCACCGCCGCGCCGGCCTGCTGCTGCTGGCAGTGGCCGTGAGCGCCGCGCTGATGGCGGAATGGCGCGACCGCCTTGCCCTGGCCCTGGCCACGGCGCTGTGGCTGTCCTGGGCGCAGGCCCGCCATGCCGAAGGCCGCCCGCTGCTGCCGGCTCCCCTGGCCTCGGCCTTCGCCAGCGCCGCAACGCCGTCCTACGCCCTGTTCCTGCTGCATTTCCCGGTGCTGCTGCTGAGCAACGCGCTGCTGGCCCATCTGCCGGGCGCAACGCCCGAAGCCGGCCTGGTTCTGCTCGTGGCCACTTGGCTGCTGGCCAACGGCCTGGCCGTGCCCTTCCACCGCTGGGTGGAGGCGCCGGCCGCCCGCTTCAACCCGCTGGCCTGGCTGCCGCGTCTGGAGTGGGCTCCTCGCCAAACCTCGCGTCGCTGAACGCGCGGTCTGATCGGTCCCGCGAGGACGGCGTTCGGCCCCTGGCCGCGAACAACCACCGACATCCCGCAACTGCGTGCTAATGTCGCGCGCTGCTAGTCCCAGGCCGCGCTTTCATGACGATTCAAACCCCGGCCGCGGCCCCGAGCCGCGAGCAATTGCTGCACAGCCTCTACGAGGCCGCCGAGCTCGAGCACAACCTGATGTGCACCTATCTCTATGCGGCCTTCAGCCTCAAGCAGGGCGAGGCCGAGGGGCTGGGTGCCGCCGAGGCCGAGGCCGTTGAGCGCTGGCGGCGCGAGATCATCGCCGTCGCCGTCGAGGAGATGGGCCATCTGGTCGCGGTCTGGAACATCACGGCGGCGCTGGGCGGCGCGCCGCGCATCGGCCGCGGCAACTTCCCGCTCGACCCCGGCAATCTGCCGGCGCGCGTCGTCGTCAAGCTCGCGCCCTTCAATGACGCGACGCTGCAGCACTTCATCTTCCTGGAGCGCCCCGAGGGCAGCGCTGAAGAGGACGGCGAAGGCTTTGCCGCCGAGCGGCTGTTCACGCGCGGCTCGACGGTGCCACGCGTCACGCCGATGGCGCGCGACTACGACACCGTCGGCCATTTCTACACCACGCTGAGCGCCGACTTGCGCGCCTTTGTCGAGCTGCATGGCGAAGCCGCGGCCTTCTGCGGCAACCACTGGCTGCAGCTCGGGCCCGAGGAGCTCAACCTCGGCGGCGCGCGCCATGTGCTGTGCTCCAAGACGGCGCTGGCGGCCTTCGACGCCATCGTGCAGCAGGGCGAGGGCGCGCCCAGCGACAGCGCAACCTCGCACTACCACCGCTTCGCCGCCATCCGCGAGGAGCTGGCTCGGCTGCGCGACGCCAACCCGGGCTTCCAGCCCGCCTGGCCAGCCGCCACCAACCCGGTGCTGCGCCGCCCGCCACGTCCCGAAGGCCGGGTCTGGCTGGAGAACCCGGCCGCGGCGGCGACGGTGGACATCGCCAACGCCAGCTACGGCCTGATGCTGCGCCTGCTGGCCCAGAGCTATCTGCTGCCCGGGCCGTCGACCGAGAAGAGCCTGATGGTGGATCTGGGCATCTGCCTGATGCGAGCCTTCACGCCGCTGGCCGAGCATGCCGCGCGGCTGCCGGCCGGCCCAAGCAACCCGGGCTGCAACGCCGGCGTCAGCTTCACCGCCCTGCGCGACGCGGCGGCGCTGCCACCGGGGCCGGCCGCGCGGCGCTTCGTCGTCGAACGCCTGGGCCAGATCGCCGATGCGGCGGCCAGCCTGCACGCCGACCTTGGGGCCGAACGCAGCGGCCGCGCGGCACGCCTGCTGCAGGCGCTGCGCGAACGCGCCGAGCGCGGGCTGGACCTGAACGCACCCGTCGCCGCACCTGCACCCGCCGCGCCAGCCGCAGCGCCGGCTGCAGCGGCGCCACCCCCGCCACCCACCGAAACCGTCGACGGCATCGAGATCGTGCAGGGCGACAAGCTGGAGTTGCGCTTCGAGGCCCAGCGCTGCATCCACGCGCGCTTCTGCGTGACCGGCGCGCCCAAGGTCTTCCTCGCCAATGTGCAGGGCCCCTGGCTGCACCCCGACGCCATGCCCGTCGAGCGCCTCGTCGACATCGCCCACGCCTGCCCATCAGGCGCCATCCAGTACCGCCGCAAGGACGGCGAAGACGACGAGGCGCCGCCGCCGGTCAACTTGCTGTCGGTGCGCGAGGCCGGCCCCTATGGCCTACGCGGCGAGCTGGTGCTGCGCGGCCAGGCCATCGGCACGCGCGCCACGCTGTGCCGCTGCGGCGCGAGCAAGAACAAGCCCTTCTGCGACGGCAGCCACCACGACATCCACTTCGACGCGACCGGCGAGCCCGAGACCGGTCTGCTGGGCCTGCCCACCGACATGCCCGCCATGCGCGATGGCCGCATCGACATCGAGCCCGAGCCCAACGGCCCGCTGCAGCTGCGCGGCCAGGTCGAGGTGCTGAGCGGCACCGGCCGCATGGTCTGCCGCGTCGCGCAGGCGCGGCTGTGCCGTTGCGGCGGCAGCCAGACCAAACCTTTCTGCGACGGCACGCATGCCCGCAATGGCTTCAGTGCCGACTGACGCCAGCGACACCCGAAGCGCGCTGCAGCAGATGGCGGCGCGCACGCTGATCTGGATCGTCGGCGTCGTGGGTACCGTGGCCGCGCTGATCGGCGCCGGCGAGGCCGCCCTCGGTCTGCGCGCGCTGTGGGGAAGCCAGCGCCTGGCCGTCGGGCTGGCGTTGCTGGCCGTCAGCGGCGCAGGCTGGCTGCTGTGCCGCGCCGGCCGCGCCCGGCTGGCCACGACGCTGATCCTCGGCGGCACGCTGATCGCCCTGGTTGCCCACGCGGCCCATATCGGCCTGGGCGTGCACACCGTCATCCTCGCGGCCGGCGCCCTCGTCATCGCGCTGGGCGGCGGCGTGGCCGGCAATGCGGCAGCGGCCGTGCTGACCGTGCTCTATCTCGGCGCCATCGGCGTGCTGGCCGCGATGGAAGCCCAGGGCTTGCTGCTGGGACTGAGCGCACCGCGCCAACCGCAGCTGCTCGATCGCCTCGTCGCCCACTTCCTGATCGCCACCAGCGGCCTAGCTTCGGCCCTGCTGCTCAACCGCATCCTGGGCACAGCGCTGACGCGCGCCATCGGCGAGGAGGCCCGCCTGGCCCGCCTCGTGCAGGCCGCCCACAACTGGGCCTGGGAAGCCGATGCCAAGTTCCGCGTCACCATGCTGTCCGAGGAGTTCGAGGCCCTGTCCGGCCACAAGCGCGAGGACTTCCTGCGCATGGGCGAGCCCGGCGGCGCCATGCTCGTGCGTGATGCCGACTTCCCCAGCCTGCTGGAGGACATCCGCGCCAAGCGTGCCTACCGCGATCGCATCAACGGCTTTCGCGCGCCCGACGGCCGGCTGCTGTGGACGCTGAGCTCGGGCGAGCCCGTCTTCGATGCGAACGGCAACCACCTCGGCTGGCGCGGCGTCAGCCACAACATCACCGGCGAGCGCCTGGCGCTGCAGCAGCACCAGCGCACCGCCAACATGCTGGACCGCGTGCTGCGCGCCAGTCCCGACGCCATCTGCGTCGCCCACATGGAAGACGGCCGCATCCGCTTCGCCAACTCCGGCTTCTGTGCCCTGGTGGGCCTGTCGCGCGACGAGCTGATGGGCCACTCGGGCCGTGAGCTCGGCCTGTGGCCCGACAGCGGCGAGCCCAGGCGCCTGGCCGCCGAGCTGGCCGCGTCAGGCATCGTGCGCGACTTCCGCTCGGCACTGCTGGTGCACGGCGAGTGGCGCGACGTGCTGGTGTCGGCCGCAACGCTGGACTGGGAGGGCGAGCCGGCCACCATGCTGATCGCCCGCGACATCACCGAGCGCGAGCGCGCGCGCATCGAGGCCGAGGCCATCCTCGACCACGCCAGCGTGGGCATCGCGCTGACGCGCGGCGAGCGCTTCGAGCGCGTCAACCGCCACTGGCAGGAGATCTTCGGCGGCACCGAGCCGCGGCTGGCCGATGGCCACACCTGCCTGCCTTCGGCCCAGGAGGTCGCCAGCGCCGCGCTGGCCTTCGAACGCGACTTCATCCGCCCCGATGGCCGGCGCATCACCGTGCAGTTCAACGCCCGCGGCCTGCCGGCGACGCTGGCCGGCCGCAGCGAAGGCCGCGTCGACCAGGACTGCGACCACGCGACGCTATGGGTGGCCGAGGACGTTACCGAACGCCGCCGCCAGGAACGCGAGCTGCAGGCCGCCAAGCAGCAGGCCGAAGGCGCCAGCCATGCCAAGAGCGCCTTCCTCGCGACGATGAGCCACGAAATCCGGACGCCGCTGAACGGCGTGCTGGGCCTGGCGCGGCTGCTGCAACAGGCCGGGCCGGATGAGCGACGGCCGCAGTACCTGGCCCACCTCGTGGCGGCGGCCGAGTCGCTCAACGAGATTGTGTCCAACGTGCTGGACCTGTCCAAGATCGAGGCGGGTCATCTCGAGCTGGAGACCATCGAGTTCGACCTGCACGCGCTGGCACAGGCCGGCTTCGAAGGCTGCGCAGCGCTGGGCCGCGAGCGCGGCCTGGACATGCAGATCGAACTCGCACCGGGCCTGCCGCGCCTGGTCGTCGGCGACCCGCTGCGGGTGCGCCAGATCATGGCCAACTTCCTCGTCAACGCGCTGAAGTTCACTGAACGGGGTCACATCCGGCTGAAGCTGTCATCGGCCGGTGAAGGCCGCATACGCATCGTCGTGGCGGACAGCGGCATCGGCGTGCCGCTGGAGTTGCAGAGCCGCCTGTTCCGCCCCTTCGCCCAGGCCGACGACTCGACGACGCGGCGCTTTGGCGGCACAGGCCTGGGGCTTTCCATTTGCCGCGAGCTGGCCACGCGCATGCAGGGCCGCGTCGGCGTGCAGAGCGACGGCGCCAACGGCTCCAGCTTCTGGGCCGAGCTGGCCCTGCCCACGGCACTGACCATCGACGACACCGCGGCGCGCAAGCGCATCCCCATGCCGCCGCGCCACCCGCTGGCGGGCCAGCGCCTGCTCGTCGCCGAGGACAACCCGGTCAACCGCCTCATCATCACGGCCCTGCTGCAGCGCCTGGGTGCCGAGGTCGTCGAGGCCGAGGACGGCGAGGAGGCGGTGCGCCTCGCGCGTGAGCAGGCCGGGCGACTGGACGGCGTGCTGATGGACCTGCACATGCCCAAGGTCGACGGCCTGAAGGCGACGCAGCTGCTGCGCGCCGACCCGGTCACCGCCCAGTTGCCCATCCACGCCTTCACGGCCGCCGTGCTCGACCAGGAGCGCCAGGCCGCGCTGGCTGCGGGCATGAACGGCTTCATCGCCAAGCCGGTGGCGGAGGACGAGGTCATCCGCGTCTTGGGCCGCCAGCCCTGAAAGGACAGTCATGCCCCTCCGCATCGTCAGGCTCGGCAGCCCGCGCACCAAGGACGAGGGCACACGCATCGGCACCGTGCGCCGCCCGCCGCGTGGCGTGCCCAAGGCGGAGTTCGCATCGCGTGATTTCTACGACGTCTGGTTTCCCAATCTCGCGCCCAGCGTCGAGACGATGAAGCTCGGCCAGGCGGCTGAGACGGACGCCGAGTGGAAGATCTTCAAGAAGAAGTACAGCGCCGAGATGGCCGAGCCCGAAGCCCAGCACGCGCTGAGCTTGCTGGCGACGCTGTCGGCGCAGACGAATTTCTCGGTGGGCTGCTATTGCGAGGACGAGGCGAGGTGCCATCGCTCCGTGCTGCGTCAACTGCTCGCCGAGAAAGGGGCGACGGTGAAGGATTGAAGAAGGGGGCTGGAACGCTGACACAGAATGCGCCCCGTTCGGATCTCAGAGGGAAGACAACAACATGGCAAACACCATTTGCCCCAAGTGCCAGCATGTGCGGCCTGCGGATGCCGCCGTACCCGCCTGGCAATGCCCGGCCTGCGGCGTCGCCTATGCCAAGGCCAATGCCGCAACCATGCCGAGTGCCACACCTGCGCCGCGCGGTGCCGGCCGCCAAGTCCAGGGCCGCCAAGGCCTGCCCTGGCGCGCCATCCTGACCGTGCTGGCCATCGTCGTTGGCATCTATGCCGGCCACCAGGCCCACCTCGACAAATCGTGGGGCTCATCGAGCGCCGAGGCTGGCATGGACGAGGGCGCTGTGCGTCGTCTGGCCGCGTCGGTGCGCGCCGAACAGGTCGTCATGTATTCGACAACCGAATGCGGCTATTGCACACAGGCCAGGTCCTGGCTCAACGGCTACGGCTTCGCGTTCACCGAATGCAATATGAGCTTGGACAGCCGCTGCGTCGACGAATTCCGCGCATTGAAGGGTGAAGGCACCCCGTATCTCGTCGTGCGCGGTCCGCGCGGCGAACACCACATGAAGGAAGGCTTCGACAGCGACGAGTTCCTGTCGGCCTTGAGCAGTTGACCGGCTGACCGGCCCTCACGCTCCGCCGTTGTCCTGCGCCTCGCGCTTGCGGTTCATGTCCGCCAGCGTCTTGCCCGCCTCGTCGCGGAAGGTCTCCTCCAGCACCTCCAGGGTCTCGACGCGGTCGACGCGAAAGCTGCGGAAGTCGTTGCGCAGCTCGCACCAGGCGGCCAGCGTCCAGACCGGGCCCCAGAACAGGCAGGCCAGCGGGCGCACGATGCGCTCGCTCTTCACGCCGCCCAGGTCCAGATAACCGACCTTGAGCTTGCGGCGAGCCTCGGTGGCCTCGCGCATCGCGGTCAGGTGGGCGCTCGTGGCCGGGTCCAGGGCCGGCAGTGGCGCATACAGCGCCAGGCTCTCGGCCGCGGCGCGGGCATCCAGCGGCAGCACGGCGAGGATCTTGGACAGCGCGTTCTCGGCCTGGCGCGCCAACGCCGCATCCAGGCGCGATTCGGCCATGCGCACCGTTGCGACAAGGGCCTGGGCCTCCTGCTTGCTGAACATCAGCGGAGGCAGGTCAAAGCCCGCCCGCATGCGGTAGCCCACGCCCGCCTCACCCTCGATGGGCACGCCCTGCTGGCCCAGGGCCGCGATGTCGCGGTAGACGGTACGCATCGACACCTCGAGCCGACTCGCAAGGTAGTCGGCTGTCGTGAGACGGCGTCCGCGGATGAGCTGGACGATTTGGAAGAGGCGGTCTGCGCGGCGCATAACCAGTCATTGTGGATGACTGGGCATGCACCTTGCGAAAGACAGGGGTCACCGACAACGAGGTCGAGCTTCATCATGGCCATCTACGCCTCCTTCCAGGCCCGCGGCACCCGCGGCGCCGAACTGGCCACGCTGGGCGCCATCAGCGCCCCGCTGGCCTCACTGGCCCAAGACCAGTTCTTCACGGCGCGCGCCGCGCCGGGGCGCAGCCGCCCTGCGAAGGGGAAATCTCAGCCCATCGCCGTGCAGAGTTCGACCAGCGTGCCGTCCGGACAGCGCACATAGGCCACCGTCTGGCCCCAGGGCTTGGTGACCGGTGCGGCCAGGGCGCGGGCACCGGCGGCGACGGCTTTGTCATAAGCGGTCGGCACGTCGGTCACCGTGAAGCCGATCTCCATGCCCAGCGGCTGCGGGCTCGCGTCGGCGGCCACGTAGTCGTGCTGCACGCTGTCTCGTGCGGTTGCGTGGTCGACAAAGGCGAGCGTCGTGCCGCTGGTGCCGGTGTCAACCTCGCCATAGGCGCCGCTCTCGTGCAAGAAGCGCTTCTTGAGGCCGAAAGCCTTGTCGAAGAAGGCGAGGGACGCGGCCACGTCGGATACGTAGACAAGGGTGTAGGCGAAGTTCATGCGGGTCTCCTGAGATGCAATGCCCGCATGCTGCGCCGGGTTGGCTGTCAGCGCATGTCAGCAGCGCCTTGGACAATGCCTGGCAATGCAAGCCTTCCTCATCGCCACCGGCCTGGTGGCCCTCGCCGAGATCGGCGACAAGACCCAGCTCCTGGCCTTCATGCTCGCGGCGCGGTATCAAAGGCCTTGGCCTATCGTGCTGGGGATTTTCGTCGCGACCGTCTTCAATCACGCCGCGGCCGGCGCGTTAGGCAGCTGGCTGACGGGCCTGATCAGCCCGATGGCGCTGCGCTGGATCCTCGGCCTGTCCTTCCTGGCGATGGCGGGCTGGATGCTGATCCCCGACAAGCTCGACGAGGACGAAACGCCCAAGCCTGGCCACGGCGTCTTCGTGACAACGGTCATCGCCTTCTTCCTGGCCGAGATGGGTGACAAGACGCAAATTGCCACGGTGGCGTTGGCTGCACGCTTCCCGGCCGACTTCATCAGCGTCGTTGCCGGCACGACGGCCGGCATGATGATCGCCAACGTGCCGGCGGTGCTAGTGGGCGGCAAGTTAGCGCAGAAGCTGCCGGTCAAGCTCGTTCACACGGTGGCCGCCGTCATCTTCGCGGGCCTGGGCATCGCGACGCTGGCGGGGCTGGGCGAAAGCCTGGGTTTCTGAGGGGTGGTGAAGCCGGGCCGGTGGCCTAGCATGCCGGCGACTCAACACCACCTCGGGGAGAGGCCATGACCTTCCAGGAATCCATCAAAGTCTGCTTCAACAAATACGTCGACTTCTCGGGCCGCGCCAGCCGCTCGGAGTACTGGTGGTTCGCGCTGTTCGTCTTCGGAGTGAGCTTCGTGCTGGGCATGTTCAGCCAATGGCTCAACATCATCTTCCTGCTGGGCACGCTGCTGCCTCAACTGGCCGCGGCGACTCGCCGCCTGCACGACACCGGCCGCAGCGGCTGGTGGCAGCTGATCGGCTTGATCCCGCTGATCGGCTTTATCGTGCTGATCGTCTTCCTGGCGCAGGAAAGCGGCGAGGCGACCGAATCAACCGCCTGAGCGGGCAGCGTCGATAAAGGCGCGCAGCTTGGGCGCCAGCGCTGCACGCTGCGGGAAGTAGAGAAAGAGGCCGGGCTCCTCGAAGGCCGACTCGGGCAGCAGTTGCTGCAGCCGGCCGCTGCGCAGTTCCTCGCGCACCAGGGGCTCGAAGATGTAGGCGATGCCAACGCCAGCCAGGGCCAAGTCGCGCGCGAAACTGGCGTCGGTGACGACGACGCTGCCCGTCGTGCGTACGGCCACCGCGTCGCCGGCCTCGCGCAGCTCCCAGTCATAAAGGCTGCCGGCCGCAAGCAGCCTAAAGCCGATGCAGTTGTGCGCCGCCAGCTCGGCCACACGGGACGGCGCGCCGCGGCGGGCGAGGTAGTCCGGCGAGGCGACGAGGATGGCCTTGAACGGCGGCGTCAGGCGCACGCTGACCATGTCCTGCTGCACCTGCTCGCCCAGGCGGATGCCGGCGTCAAAACCCAGGGCGACGATGTCGACCAAGGCGTCGTTGTCATGCACCTCCACGGTCAGCCGCGGATGGGCCAGGGCTAAGCGCCCAAGCAGGGCCGGCAGCACCATCTGAGAGGCCACGCGCGAGGAATTCAACTTCAGCACGCCGCTGACTTCGCCACGCGCAGCGCTCAGGCCCTCGACGGCCGCGCCGATGTCCTCGAGCGCCGGCCCGACGCTGGCCAGGAAGCGCTGGCCCGCCTCCGTCAACGCCACGCTGCGCGTCGTGCGCGCGAACAGCGGCTCGCCGAGTGCGTCCTCCACCACGCGCACCGCATGGCTGACGGCGGAGGCGCTCATCCCCAGCGCCTGAGCCGCCGCTGCAAAGCCGCGCTTGTCGGCCACGGCAACGACGATGGGCAGATGGGCCAGCAGCTCGCGGTTCATTCATGAACCATATCGCATGACCCATGCGGTCCAGGCGCCTTTATCCGATCACATCGTTTCAAGACACTGGACTCCGTCGCAACCCACCACCCCACGGAGCCCACCATGACCACAGCCACCAACACCCGCCCCACCTGGTTCATCACCGGCGCCTCGTCCGGCTTTGGCCTGTCCTTCGCCAAGTACGCCTTGGCCCAGGGCTACAACGTCGTCGCCACGGCCCGCCAGCCGGCCAAGCTGGCCGCCCTGGCCGAGAGCAACCCCGAGCGCGTTCTCGTGCTGCCGCTGGACGTGACCGCCGCCGGTGACGCCGAGCGGGCCACGGCTGCCGCCCTGGCCCAATTCGGCCGCATCGACGTGCTGGTCAACAACGCCGGCTACGGCATCGTCGGCGCCGTCGAGGAGACGCCTGACGCCGAGCTGCGCGCGCAGATGGAAACCAACTTCTTCGGCGCCGTCGCCGTGACCCGCGCCGTGCTGCCGGCCATGCGCGAGCGGCGCAGCGGCGCCATCGTCAACCTGTCCAGCATGGGCGGCCAGATGTCCTTTGGCGGCTTCGGCGCCTACTCAGCCTCCAAGTTCGCGCTGGAAGGCCTGTCCGAAGCCCTGGCCCAGGAAGTCGCGCCCTTCGGCATCAAGGTCCTCATCGTCGAACCCGGCGCCTTCCGCACCGGCTTTGCCGGCGCCGACGTGCTGCGCCAGATGCCGGTGCTGGCGGCCTACGACGAGATCGTCGGCGGCACGCGCAGCTTTGCCAAGGGCATGGATGGGACGCAGGCCGGTGACCCGGACAAGGCGGCCGCCGCGATGGACAAGGCGCTGAAGGCGGAGGTCACGCCGTTGCGGCTGCAGCTGGGGGCGGATGCGATTGACGCGGTGCGGGCGCACAGCGAGCTGTTGTTGAGGGATCTGGCGGCGTGGGAGGGGGTGGGGCGGGCGACGGCAGTGGACGAAAAAGCCCGGTGAGCTTTTCCGCTCAATGTCTAAAGGCTTCAGCCAGTATGCATGGCGCCATCTTTCCTCAGGGCGAATCAAGCTCAGACGAGACGGAAATCATCATGACCAAGCCAGTAGTCCATGAGGTTGGGGCTGATGACGTCAGTGCCTAAAGAAGTTTGCACCCGGCCGTCAGCCCCCTCATACGTAAGAACCGCTGGATTGCCGGTGACGCGGGTCAACGCGCCACCGAGTTCAATCCAGCCATCGAACATGCGCGAGAGCTTGGAAGACAGAACGCCAAGCATGATGTGGTTGATTTTCGATCCGCAATATGTGCCAAGCTGCAGCGCCCCGCCGGGGCGCCACCCTTGAATGACGAGTTCAGTTTCCTCGTCTTCGAGCTCGCGGAATTCAAAGTCGAACGGCTGTCCGCAGATCCAGAAGTCGTTCTCGGGTGCTCCATCAGAGAGACCGTGAATGAAGGCGATGACGCGTTCCTTGTCTGCATCGGAGAAGGAGCGCGGTGTAAGCACCGTCACGGTATAGCTCGACATAGAGTCCTAAAAACTTCTCGGTTCGAAACGGTCTGCGCTGCTGAAGCGCGTCGGCGCAAATCAATCTACCAACACCTGTCTCACCGCCCTATCCCACTCCGCCAACCGCGCCCCCGCCTCATCCCGCGACATGCGCGGCTCGAAGGCGCGGTCGAGTTGCCAAATGGCGCCGATCTGTTCGGCGGACTCATAGACGCCGGTGCCCAGGCCGGCCAGCAGCGCGGCACCCAAGGCCGTCGTCTCGATGACCTTGGGCCGGAGCACCGGAATGCCCAGCAGATCAGCCTGGAACTGCATCAACAGATCGTTGGCCGACGCACCGCCGTCCACGCGCAGTTCGGTCAGGCGCTCGCTGGCGCCGACATCGGCATTCATCGCGGTCAGCACCGCCGCGCTCTGGAAGGCAATGCTCTCGAGCGCCGCGCGGGCGATGTGGGCCTGGGTCGTGCCGCGCGTGAGACCGAGCAACGCGCCGCGCGCATCGGGCCGCCAGTAGGGCGCGCCGAGGCCCGCGAACGCCGGCACGAACACGACGCCACCCGCGTCCGGCACGCTGCTCGCGAGCGCCTGCACTTCGCCGCTGCCGCCAATCGCGCGCAGGCCGTCGCGCAGCCATTGCACGACGGCGCCGCCGACAAAGACGCTGCCTTCCAGCGCGTATTGCGCGGTGGCGTCGACCTGGGCGGCGCGCGTCGTGATGAGTCCCTGCGTGGAGGTGCGCGCCTGCGTGCCGGTATGCATCAGCAGGAAGCAGCCGGTGCCATAGGTGTTCTTGGCCTGGCCGGGTCGCAGCGCGGCCTGGCCGAACAGTGCCGCCTGCTGGTCACCGGCAATGCCGGCGATCGGCACGCCGAACTCGGTGGCCTGGCCAAAGACGCCGGCTGAAGGCTTCACCTCGGGCAAGAGGCTGCGCGGGATGTCGAAGGCCGCCAGCAGCTCGTCGCTCCAGTCGCCGCGGAGGATGTCGTAGATCAGCGTGCGCGAGGCATTGCTGGCGTCGGTGGCGTGGACGTTGCCCCCCTTTCCGTCATCCGTCAGCTTCCACAGCAGCCAGCTGTCGATCGTGCCGAAGGCCAGCTCACCGCGCGCCGCGCGTTCACGCGCGCCCGGCACGTTGTCCAACAGCCAGCGCAGCTTGGTGGCCGAGAAATACGGGTCGAGCACCAGGCCGGTCAGCTCGCGCACGCGCGGCTCCAGGCCCTGGGACTTCAACTGTTCGCAGAATGCCGCCGTGCGGCGGTCCTGCCAGACCAGGGCCTTGTGCAGGGGCTTGCCAGTCTTGCGGTCCCACAGCACGACGGTCTCACGCTGGTTGGTGATGCCGATCGCCGCGACCTTCACACCCGCCTTGGCCACGGCCTCGCGGGCGCATTCGACCTGGTGGGTCCAGATCTCCTCGGCGTCATGTTCCACCCAGCCCGGCTGGGGAAAGTGCTGGGGCAGTTCGCGCTGCGCCGAGGCGAGCAGTCGGCCGTCGCGGCCAAAAACCACGGCACGCGAACTGGAGGTTCCCTGGTCCAGCGCAAGCAAGGCGTCCATCACCATCCCTTAGAGTGAGTGCATGGTGGACGATTTTGACGTGGTGGTGGTGGGAGGCGGCATCAACGGCACAGGCCTCGCGCGCGACCTGGCCGGCCGCGGCTGGCGCGTGCTGCTGGCCGAGCGCGATGACCTGGCCTCGCACACCTCGTCGGCGTCCACCAAGCTCGTGCATGGCGGGCTGCGTTATCTGGAGACTTACGACTTCTCCTTGGTTCGCAAGGCGCTGCAGGAACGCGAGGTACTGCTGAAGAGCGCGCCTCATCTGATCCAGCCGCTGCGCTTCGTGCTGCCGCATGCGCCGCATCTGCGCCCGGCCTGGATGATCCGCATCGGCCTCTTCCTCTACGACCACCTGGCCCGCCGCGAGCTGCTGCCGGGCTCGCACGGCCTGCGGCTGGCGGGCAGCGTCTATGGCGCGCCGCTCAAGCCGGAATTCACGCGCGGCTTTGTCTATTCCGACGGTTGGGTCGACGACGCCCGCCTCGTCGTATTGAACGCCCAGGACGCGAAAGCCCGCGGCGCCGAGGTGCTGACGCGTTGCGCGGTGACCCAGGCCGTGCGCGGCACGGACGGCTGGCAGGTGACGCTGCAGAACGGCCGCCGGCTGCGAGCCCGTGCCCTGGTCAACGCCGCCGGCCCCTGGGCCGAACGCTTCCTGTGCGACCACACGCGCAACGCCGCCGGCCAGCCTCTGCCGTCGCGCGGGCTGCGCCTCGTCAAGGGCAGCCACATCGTCGTGAACCAGCGCTTCACGCACGACCACGCCTACATCTTCCAGAACGCGGATGGCCGCATCATCTTTGCGATCCCCTACCAGGAGCGCTTCACGCTGATCGGCACGACCGATGTCGAGCTGCCCGAGCATGAGGACCCACCGGCGCGCGCCACGATCGCCGAAGACGAGATCGCCTACCTCTGCGAGCAGGCCAGCCGCTACCTGGCCCAGCCCGTGCAACCGGCCGACGTGCTGTGGACCTATGCCGGCGTGCGCCCGCTGCTGGACGAAGGCGGCTCGGCCTCGGCCGTCACGCGCGACTACCTCCTGGAGGCCGACGCGGACGGTGGCGCGCCGCTGCTCAATGTCTGGGGCGGCAAGCTGACGACCTATCGCAAGTTGGCCGAGGACGGCGCGACGCAGATTGGCGAACTGCTTGGCGATGCGCGCAAGGCCTGGACTGCCGGCACCACGCTGCCGGGCGGCGACCTCGGCTCACATGGCGTCAACATTGAAGCCTTTGCCGCTGAGCTGCAGGCCGCGCACCAGGGGCGGCCCGGCGTGCGCCGCATCGCCCGCGCCTATGGCAGCAAAGCTCGCGAGCTGCTGGCCGCCCCGACGGGCACCGAGATCGCACCCGGCCTGTTCGAGTCCGAACTGCACCATCTGGTGGAGGGCGAATGGGCCACCAACGCCGAGGATGTGCTGTGGCGGCGCAGCAAGCTCGGCCTGCACTGCACCGCTGAACAGCGCGACGCCGTGGCCAACTGGTTCAAGGCCGGGGCCTGACGCCAAGGCCCCTGGCGCCGCCGTGCGTCGGGGCATGGGTGATGATGCCGGCCATGCTGTTTGGTCTGTTGTTCGCCCTCGCTGCCGGGCTGATGTGGGGACTGGTGTTCGTCGCGCCCGTGATGTTGCCGGGCTATGCGCCCGCCTTGCTGACGGTGGGCCGCTACCTGGCCTTCGGGCTGATCGCGCTGCCGCTGGCCCTGGTCCTGGACCGGCGCGCGCTGCGTGATCTGCACCGGGCCGATTGGTGGGAGGCAGCCCAGCTGAGCCTGGTTGGCAACTTCCTGTATTACCTGTGCCTGTCGGCCGCCATCCAGCGCGCCGGCGCGCCGTTGCCGACCATGATCATTGGCACGCTGCCGGTCGTCATCGCCATCTGCGCCAACCACCGCAATCGCGTGCGTGACGGCCATCTGCCGTGGGCCAGGCTGGCGCCATCGCTGCTGCTGATTGCCGCGGGCCTGGCGTGCGTGAACCGCGACGAGCTGGCCGTGCTGCAGGCCGAGGCCGGCGACCCGCGCCGCTATGCCGAGGGCGCGCTGCTGGCCATCGCTGCCGTGGCCTGCTGGACCTGGTATCCCATCCGCAATGCAGACTGGCTGCGCGCCCACGCCGACCGCAGCCCGCGGGTATGGGCGACGGCGCAGGGCTTGGTCACGCTGCCGATGGCGCTGATGGGCGTGCTGCTCCTCGCCCTCATTCATCTGACGGCACCGGGCACGCTGATTCCCGCGGACTACGCCTTTCCGCTCGGAGACAGGCCACTGGCCTACGTGGGCCTGATGGCGGCCATCGGCCTGTGCTCATCCTGGCTGGGCACGCTGTGCTGGAACGAGGCCAGCCAGCGTCTGCCGACCTCGCTGTCGGGCCAGCTCATCGTCTTCGAGACCTTGGCCGCGCTGGCCTACGCGTTTGCGTGGAAGCAGCGCATGCCGCCGCCAGCGACCCTGGCCGGCGTGGCCTTGCTGATCGCCGGCGTGATCTGGGCACTGCGCATCAAGCCGGTGAAGCACGCGGCCTGATCGCGCCGCCATGGCGCAAGGTTCAGGCCGCGAAGACCTCGAACACGCGCTGGCCATCGAAGCCATCAGCCTCGCCGCGTTTCATATGGCCGCGCGCATTGCTGATGACGCGCGTGTCGCCGATGCGGTAATCGTGGCGGCAGTGGAGGTGGCCGTGCACCCAGAGCTGCGCGCCAGGCAGCAACTCCTCATCGTTGTTGCAGAAGCTGGCCGTGCCGGGCTGGCGGCCATAGCGCGGGTCGGCGCTCTTCAGGCTGGGTGCGAAGTGGGTGACGGCCACGGTCGCGTCCCAGTCACCTTCGCGTGCGAGTTCGTCCGCGAGCCAGGCGCGGCTTTCCAGCGCCAGTTCGCGCACGGCCTCCACGCCGAAGACCTCGCCGTGGCGCGTAGCCTGCATGACGTTCTGGAAATAGCCACCGGCGCGCATCGCGCGATCACGGCCGGCGGGCCCGAAGGCGTCGAAGTCGCACCAGCGCGTGCAGCCGATGAAGCGCACGCGCCGGCCCTGGGCATCGGTCATGACGATGGATTCGTCGTCCAGCATCTGCAAGCCGACGGCCTTGACGTGAGCGCGCAGCGCCTCGCGCCCCTCGTCCACGTCACGGCGGTCGTATTCATGGTTGCCCGGCACGAAGAGCACTGGCACCGGCCAGCCGCGGAAGAGCTCGAAGCTGCGCCAGGTGGTGTCGATGTCGCCGGCGAGGATCAGCAGTTCGGCGTTGGGCGCCGGCGTGGGGATGTAGCTCTCGGTCTCCAGATGAAGGTCCGAAAGCAATTGCAACCTCATGTCAGTTGAGGACAGAGTTCGGTGCCACGCACCTTCGGTCTGTCCCGCAAATCATCAATTGGCACCGTGGCACTGCTTGTACTTGCGCCCCGAGCCGCAGGGGCAGGGATCGTTGCGCCCGACCTTGGGCGTGTCGCGCTTGATGGTGTCCACGCGGTAGCGCTCGGCCTCGGTCAGATCGGCCAGGTCGGCCACCGTCACCACCAGCTCCTCGATCGCATCGTCCAGGTCCTTCAGCGGATGCTCGCGGTTCAGCGTCTCGACGACTTCCTTTTCCTCGGCGGTCTCGGCCGGCAGATGGCGGTACAGGCGCGCGAGCGCGGCGGACACCGCGTCGTCGGGCATGTCGGCCAGTTCGGGGAAGCACAAGGCCGCGTGCTGGAAGCCCGCAACCCAGGGCATCAGCGCACGCGACAAGGACCCGAGGGCGTCGTAGCTGGCGCGGGCCGAGCGTTCTTCGTCGCTGGCGTCTTCGGGCAGCGGGTCGGGCTCTTGCTCCTCGTCGACTTCCAGGATGACGGGGTCGAACCAGCCGTCCTCGACCAGGCCGCGGTTCAGCGCGGCATGGCGGCGTTCGACGAGCTGGGTCAGCTTGTCCAGCCAGCCGGCGTCCACCGTCTCGGGCAGCAGGCCGCCGTCGTAGTCAAAGATGTTGGGCAGCCACTCGTCGGCCTCGATGAGGCGGGGCTGCACGATGACGCCGCACAGATAGCCGTCCAGCATGGAAGCGTCCAGTGGCTGCAGCGGCTCGGGCGTGGCGGCGAGGAGTTCGTCGAGTTCGGCGAACTCGGCGTCGGTGAGGTCTTGGGTGCTCATGGGCGCGGATTGTCGGGGTTTGCCCCCCTCGGGCAAGCCCGCGCGCCGAAAACGTTCGACCCCCTAGAACCGCAATGGATGTCATCGATGTCAGGGACGCGCCACATTGGTAAAAACCCAAATGACATCGATAACATTTGCCATCAAAGTCCAGCCCATCGAAAGTTGCGACGGCCGCGCTTGCTTTCGGGACACACAACAACCATCGGAGACCATCCATGCTGAGCCCCCATGCCGCGCCGCGCGCCGGCGTCCGCCTCGTTCGCAGCGCCTTCCGTCCCCAGCTGATTGCGCTGGCTGCCGCCGCCCTGTGTGGCGCCGCGTTCGCGCAAGACGCCGCCAAGCCGGCGGACAAACCTGCCGCACAGTCCCCTGAAATGAAGGAGCTCGAAGCCGTCGTCGTCACTGGCACGGCGCGACGTGAAGGTGTGCGCAAGCTGGAAGCCGGCTTCTCGATCACGACCGCCACCGAAGAGCAGATCAAGCAGGCCGCGCCCACCAGCACGGCCGACATCCTGAAGACCGTGCCCGGCGTCTTCGTCGAGACCTCGGGCGGCCAGGCCGGCGCCAACATCCGCGTCCGCGGCTTCCCGACGCCGGGCGATGGCCCCTACTCGACCTTCCAGCTCAATGGCGCGCCGCTCTACCACCTGCCCACGCTGAGCTTCTTCGAACACTCGCAGCTGTTCCGCCTGGACGACACCATCGACCGCATGGAAGTGCTGCGCGGCGGTCCCAGCCCCATTTTCGGCAGCGGCCAGCCCGGCGTGACGGTCAACTTCATCCAGAAGGACGGCCGCAACCCCGAGGCCAGCCTGCGCGTGGCGACGGGCACCGGCAGCCTGAAGCGCGTCGACGGTGTCTATGCCGGCAAGCTGAGCGACCAATGGAATGTCATGGTCGGCGGCTTCTGGCGCCAGAGCCAGGGAGTGCGCGACACGCAGTTCCCGGCCGACGAAGGCGGCCAGGCCAGCGTCGTGCTGAGCCGCAAGCTCGAAGGCGGCAGCCTGCAGCTCTATGCCCGCGCGCTGCGTGACCGCAACGCCTTCTTCACGGCCATTCCGGTCGTCGGCAGCTCCGACGGCAAGAGCGCGTCCAGCTACCCCGGCTTCGATGCGTTGAAGGACTACTTCTACGGCAACGAGCTGCGCAACATCGTGCTGGAGACCGGCCGCGCGACGGGCCGCACCCTGCCCAATGGCAAGCCCGAGATCCAACGCAGCACCGTCACCAAGGACCTGGCCGACGGCCGCGGCGCCGACGTGCAGACCTATGGCGCCAACCTCGACACCAAGCTCGGCGACTGGACGCTGACCAACAAGCTCAGCCACACCACCGGCGACACGCCGACCTATGCGCTGTTCTCCGGCGCTAACCCGCAGACGCTGTCGAGCTACATCACGTCCCAGGTCACCGCGGCCAACGGCGATGCGGCGGTCGTCGCTGCTGCCGGCCGCGCGGCGACGACCGGCACCGCCACCTTCACCAACGGCGGCGGCACGGTCGCCGGCAGCACGCCCGTCATCGTCAACGGCATGTGGGCCGTCGACAAGGCGCTGCGCTCGACCAGCAACGAGACCCGCCTGTCGCGCGAGATCGCGCCAGGCAACAACCTGACCGTCGGCCTTTATCTCGCCGGCTACAGCTCGCATGACGTCTGGACCCTGGGCCAGGCTCAGCTGATGACGGTGCAGTCCCACGCTCGCCTCATCGACGTGGCCCTGGACAACGGCGTCAAGGCCTCCCGAAACGGCTACGTCACGCCGCCGTTCTCGTTCAATCTCGACGCCAACTACAGCGGCAACACCCACGCCTTCTTCGTCGCCGACGAGTGGCAGATCAACAAGCAACTGCGCATCGACCTCGGCGCGCGGCGCGAGACCCAGCGCATCACCGGCACCATCGCCAACGTCAGCAGCGGCGACCTCGATGCCGACCCGACGACGATCTACAACAACAACCTGTCGTATTTCAATGGCACGAACACGCTGATCGACAGCAAGCTCAGCCGCAGCTCCTTCACGGGCGGCGCCAACTACGCCTTCACGCGGGACTTCAGCGCCTTCGTGCGCGTCAACAAGGGCCACCGCCTGCCCGACTTCGACGTGCTGCGCGGCCGCGGCGCCAACGAGAGCAAGGATTCCGTCGAGGACATCACCCAGTACGAGATCGGCCTGAAGACTGCCACCAAGCTCTATAGCGCCCTCCTGACGGCCTACGCCAACAAGCTGACCAACTCGCAGACCCAGCAGTTCACCAACGCCGGCAACGTTGTGCTGCGCCCCAACAGCAAGGCCACGGGCGTTGAGTTCGAGCTGGCTCTGCGCCCCGGCTACGGCTTCGAGATTGCCGCCACCGGCAACTTCCAGGACGCCAAATACAAGGACTTCCAGCAATTCACCGGCAACCGCGTCGAGCGCGCGCCCAAGTTCCAGGCGCGGCTCACGCCGAGCTGGCAGACGCAGACGGGCCTGGGCCAACTGCGCGCCTTCGCAACTTTCAGCCATGTGGGCGAGCGCTTCGCCGACCAGACCAACACGCTGAAGCTGCCGGCCTACCGCACCATCGACGCCGGCGCCGTGTTCTCCATGGACAACGGCCTGGAGGTGCGCCTGACCGGCACCAACCTGACCAACAAGGTCGGCCTGACGGAAGGCAACTTCCGAGTGCCGGGCCAGGGCGCGGGTCAGGACGGCGTGTTCCTGGCGCGGCCGCTGTTCGGCCGGGCCTACGAGCTCAGCGTCGGCTTCCAGTTCTGACGAGGCGCCAAGATGGCGACGCCTGAACTCAAAGCTGCCCTCGACATGACACAACCTACAACCCTTCCGGCGGTGCCCCTGTCGAGCGGCAGCCTGCGCATCAGGCTCGCCATCATCCTGACCTACATGCTGTTCGGTGCGCTGCTGAACAGCGTCGGCGCGGTCAATCTGCTGGTCGTGCAGACCCTCGGCGTGCCACGCGCCGAGGCCGCGCTGCTGGACGCGTGGAAGGATCTGCCCATCGCGCTCACGTCCTTCCTGGTCGCCTCGCTGCTGCCGCGGCTGGGCCTGAAGCGCGCCATGCTGCTGGCCCTCGCGGCCGTCGGCGCGGCCTGCGTGGCGATGCCGGTGCTGTCGGCCTTCTGGGCCATCAAGCTGCTGTTCTGCACGCTCGGCGCGGGCTTCGCCCTCGTCAAGGTCTCGGCCTATTCCATGATCGGCCTGGTCACGCAGGACCGCGCCGGCCATGCGCGCTTCACCAACCTGCTCGAAGGGCTGTTCATGGTCGGGGTGCTGGGCGGCTATCTGCTGTTCAGCCAGGCGGCACATGCCCAGGGCAGGGGCTGGTTGCAGGTCTATCCGCTGCTGGCTGCGCTCGCGGCAGGTGCCTTTGTACTGCTGCTGATCAGTCCGCTGGACGAGGGCCCCATCCAGTCGACCGACACCTCGCTGCGCGAAGACCTGCTGGCCATGGCGCCGCTGCTGAAGATGGCCCTCGTCGTCGTGTTCCTGCTGTCAGCCTTTCTCTATGTGCTGATCGAGCAGGGCATCTCGACCTGGCTGCCCAGCTTCAACAACGAAGTGCTGCATCTGCCCACGGCGATGAGCGTGGGGCTGGCGGTCATCATGCCGGCGACGACGGCACTGGGTCGCCTGACCAGCGCGGCCGTCATCGGCCGGCTGGGCTGGTTCGCCGTCGTGATCGCCTGCCTGGTCGGCATCGCCGGCCTGATCCTCCTCACGCTGCCGCTGTCCCACAACGTCGCGCCGCTGGGCCCCGACGCCGGCTGGCTGAACGCCCCACCCGCGGCCTATCTGCTGCCGCTGACCGGCCTGCTGCTCGCCCCCATCTACCCGGCCATCAACTCCGCCATGCTGAGCGCGCTGCCGCAGCGCCAGCATGCGGCCATGACCGGCCTCATCGTCGTCTTCTCGGCCTTGGGCGGCACGCTAGGCAGCTTCGTCACCGGCCGCCTCTTCGTTGCCTTCGACGGCACCACCGCCTTTGGCCTGCTGCTCGTGCCCGTCACGGCCCTGGCCATCTCGCTCGCCCGGCTGCGCCGGCATCTCGCGTCATGACCTCCTCCTCCCAGCGCCCCGGCGACCCTTTGGCCGCCGCGCCCGCTCACGCCTTGGCGCCCGCCGCCGCAAGCACGGCAGCCACCCCTCACGAGCTGTATGGCGAACTCTTCGTTGCGGTGCAGATGACGCGCGTCTTCGGCGACGGCAAGAGCTTTGTCGACGCACGGCCCCGGGGCGCGCCGGCCCTGATCCGCGCGCGCTTCGAGGCCAAGCGCTGCCTGCCGGGCTTCTCGCTGGCCGACTTCGTCCACGCGAATTTCGTGCTGCCCGGCCAGGACGCGCCCACCAGTGCGCGTCCGGAGAGCCCGCAGCACATCCGCGAACACATCCGCGCGCTGTGGCCAATGCTGGTGCGCGAGCACCGCCAGGCCGATGACGGCGAAAGCCTGCTCGCGCTGCCCAAGCCCTATGTGGTGCCGGGCGGGCGCTTTCGCGAGCTCTACTACTGGGACAGCTACTTCACGATGCTGGGCCTGGTGGCCGATGACCGGCGCGACCTGGCCGACGCCATGCTGGCCAACTTCGCCCACCTGATCGCGACCTACGGCTTCATTCCCAACAGCAGCCGCAGCTACATGCTGAGCCGCTCGCAGCCGCCCTTCTTCTTCAGGATGGTCGAGCTGCTTCACGCCGACGACCCCGCCGCCGGCTTTGCGGCCCATCTGGACGCGTTGAAAACAGAACATGGCTTCTGGATGGCCGGCGAGGCCACGCTGGCACCTGGCCAGGCCCTTCGCCGCGTGGCCCGCACCGCCGACGGCGCCCTGCTCAACCGCTATTGGGACGACCGCTGCACGCCGCGCGAGGAAAGCTGGCGCGAGGACGTGCTGACGGCGGAGGCCGCGACCGGCCGCACGCCGACAGACGTCTGGCGCGACCTGCGCGCCGGCGCCGAGAGCGGCTGGGACTTCTCCGGCCGCTGGTGCGCCGATCCCGCCGACATCGCAACGATCGAGACGACAGCGCTGGCACCCGTCGATCTGAACGCGCTGCTGGCCGGCCTGGAGAGAGCGATCGCCCTGGGTGCTGCACGCAGCGGCGACACCGCCACGGCCCAGGCCTTCGAGGCCCGCATGGCCGCCCGCCGGCAGCTGCTGCAGACGCGCTTCTGGCGCGCCGACGCTGGGCACTTCGCCGATCTCAACTGGCGCAACGCCGCCGACCCGCGCCCGCTGACGGCCGCCGCTCTCGTGCCCCTGTACCTCGGCATGGCCACTCAGCCCCAGGCCGACGCGATGGCCGCCCAGGTGCAGCGCCACCTGCTTGGCGCCAATGGCCTGCTGACGACGGCCCTCACGACGGGACAGCAATGGGACGCCCCCAATGGCTGGGCCCCGCTGCAATGGATGGCGGCCCAGGGCCTGCTGCGCTACGGCCATGCGGCGTTGGCTCGTGACATCGCCGAGCGCTGGTGCGCCAGCGTGCAGCGCGTTTACCTCGCCACTGGCCGACTGCTGGAGAAATACGACGTCGCCCAGGACAAGCCCGGCGGCGGCGGCGAGTACGAGACCCAGGACGGCTTCGGCTGGACCAATGGTGTCTTCGTCGCCTTCAACGATGGCCTGCTGAGCCCCTAGTTCCGGTACCCACCCCTGAGGCTTGGGGGGCCCAGCGCCCTGAGTTGCCACGACCTCGGGCTAAGCTGGTGGCCGACATGCCTGCCGATACGCCCACGCTCAGCCCCGCCGCCCTCGCCCGTTGCATTCCCTTCTTCGTCTTCATGGCGCTGCTGGCACTGCGCGGCTACCTGCCCGCCGGCAGCGGCCTGGACCCGCGCTGGATCTACGGTGCCCAGACTGTCATCGTCGGCGGCCTGCTGGCCTGGTACTGGCGCGGCTATGGCGAGCTGGTGCGGCAAAACCTGCCCGACGCGCGCGAGACCGGCTGGGCCGTGGTTGTCGGCATCGCCGTCTTCGCCATCTGGGTGCAGCTGGATGCACCGTGGATGCAGCTCGGCTCCGCCACGGCCAGCTTTGTGCCGCTGGATGCCAACGGCCAGCTGATCTGGCCGCTGATTGCCTTGCGCCTGGCTGGCGCAACGCTCGTGGTGCCGGTCATGGAGGAGCTGTTCTGGCGCAGTTTCCTGATGCGCTGGGTGCAGCACCCCGGCTTCGAGCGCGTCAACCCGCAGACAGTCGGTGCGCGCGCCGTCGTGCTGTCCACCTTCGTCTTCACGCTGGCCCACACGCTGTGGCTGGCCGCCGTCGTCGCGGGCCTCGCCTACGCCTTGCTCTACCGCAGGAACGGCAAGCTGTGGAGCGCCGTCATCGCGCATGCGGTGACGAACGGGCTGCTGGGCCTCTGGGTCATCTGGACCGGCCGTTGGGACTTCTGGTAAGGCCCAAGCCCGGTCTCTCAAGATCCCGGAAGGCCTCGAAGATCCACGACCTCAGCCCGATGACGACGCTGTAGGGCCGCTTTTCGGCGGACGGCAGTTTCTGGTCCAGCAGATGCTGGCGCGCAAAGTCGTCGGCCGCGCGCTGCAGCCGTTCGGCCAGCTCGCGCGCATGACCGGCACCGAACTCGCCATGCACCAGCGTCAGCAGCTCGCCTTCGCCATCGAAGCCGCCGGCGAAGAAATCGGCCATCACCCGCTCACGAAAGAACTGCATGACCGGCCCCTGCGGCCGCCAGCGCAGCGTCTTGGCCACCTTGAGCTTGTAGCGGTTGTGCGGGCGCAGTTCGATGACGCCGAGGCGGTCGAGCTGGGTCAGGGCCGCCACGGCGTCGGACTCGGCAATGCGGTAACGCGACAGCACATCCTCGATGGCCCAGTGGCTCAGGCAGCAGATGGCAACAAGCAGCAGCACTGGCGAGGCCACGACGGCACCCTCCTGCTCCAGCGTCAGCTCGCGCAAGGCCGGCGCCTGTTGCCCCAAGCGCGCGGCCAGTTCGGCGAACTCCAGCTTCAGCACGCGGCAGATCTCGTCCACACGCGACAGCGGCATCTCGCCGCCCGGCGCGAGCATGCGCTTCACACTGGACTCCGACAGGTCCAGGGCCAAGGCCAGCTCGGCATAGCTCAGGCCCTGCGTCTTCAGCTCGGCCTTGATGAGGGCCACCAGCGATTGCGTGCTCGACATGAGGCAGGACGGTAGCGCATGACGGCACCGGCGGCTCTGCGCCTGCGCGACACGGATCCCTCTCGACCGTCGGGCAGTGTCATGGAGCGCTACTTTGCGGCGCTTGCCACGCGCCTTGGAACTATTCCCGAGGCCAGCCGCCCCGGCTTCACGCAAGATCGCGGCCATCGCAACATTCGTTCACAAGAAGACACCCGCATGGCTCAAACCCCCTTCATCCGCCGCGACACCAACGCCTGGCGCCTTCAAGTCTGGGTCTCCTTCGGTCTCAGTGTCATGCTTTGCGGCTCCGGGCTGGCCTGGCTGCCGGGGCAGGATCTGGACCGCGCCTTCATGGTCATGGGCTATGTGTTCTGCCTGTCCACCGCCTTTGCGCTGGCCAAGTTCATCCGCGACAACCAGGACCGCCAGGTCGACACGCCGATGTGGCGCCTCGTCGTCTGGTGCGGCTTCGCGCTCGCCATGAGCCTCACCGGCTGGGGCCTGTGGCGCATGGAGATCCAGCCCGTCTGGAAGGCCTATCTCGGCGTCTGCTGGCTCTACCTGATCTCCAACGTCTTCACGCTCGCCAAGATGCTGCGCGACGCCCACGATGCCGACATGCTCGAAGCCCGCATGCAGGGTCGCCGTGAAGCGGCTGCGCAGGCTGACGCCGCAGCCCAATAACCCAAGGAGCCTTTGATGAAGCGCCTGCTCGCCCTCTCCAGCCTGTCACTCGCCCTGGCCCTGCCCGCCCAGGCCCACGACAGCCCGTCCGAGGCCAGCGCGGTGCTGTCCCTGGCGCCCGTCGTGCTGTCGGTCGGCGCGGTCAGCGCCGGCGGCGTCGCACTCAGCGCCATCCCCGCCGGCATCCTGTCGGCCGGCGTGACGCTGGTGGTGGTGTCCGTCGAGGTCGTCGGCAGCGCGACGGTCTGGGTCCTGGAGCGCGCCTCCGACGGCGCCCGCATCAGCATCAAGGCCAGCGGCAAGCTGGCCGAGGGCGTCGTCGTGTCCACCGGTGCGGCCGTCGTCGTCTCCGTCATCGCTGCGGGCACCCTGCTGTCCGCCGCCGGCGAGGTCATCGCCTTCATCCCCAATGAGATCGGCAAGGCCCTGCTCTACAACGAGCAGGTGAGCCGTTGAGGCAGGCCCTCGCCCTGGCCGGCGCACTGGCTGTCGCAACCGCCGCCCACGCCGGCCGGCCCTGCGAGGAGAAGCAGCCGACCGCACGCCAGATCGAGCAGGGCCTGAACCTGGCCCAGGCCACCGCCCGCCAGCTCGACGCCAGTGGCGCACAGGTGGTCATCCTGGCCCGCGCCGGGCAGGACCTCTCCAAATACGGCCTGCAATGGTCCCACCTGGGCTTTGTGTACAAGGACACGACGCAGCAGCCGGCCGTCTGGCGCGTCATGCACAAGCTCAACAACTGCGGCACCGACCATGCGGCGCTGTATCGCCAGGGCCTGGGTGAGTTCTTCCTCGACAACCCGCACCGCTATCAGGCCGCCTTTGCCGTGCTCAAGCCTGAGTTGCAGCAGGCCTTGCTCCCCGTGCTGACGGACAACAGCCGTGTGGCGCGTTTCAACGAGCGCCGCTACAGCATGGTGGCCTATGCCTTCGGCACCACCTACCAGCAGAGCAACCAGTGGGTGCTGGAGACCTTGGTCGGCAGCGCGGCACCGAGCGTGAACAATCGCCGCGACGCGCAGAACTGGCTCAAGGCCCAGGGCTACCAGCCCACCGACCTGCACCTGTCTACGCTGACTCGCCTGGGCGGGCGCATGACCCGGGCCAACATCGCTTTCGACGATCATCCGAGCGCGCGTCGTTTCAGCAGCCACATCGACACGGTCACCGTGGATTCGATGTTCACGTGGATGCAGCGCAACAACCTGTCCGAACCTCCGCAGCTGGTCAAACAATGAGCCAAGAACATCCGAATCAGTTCGCGCTGTTGAAGCAACGCCGCTTCGCGCCTTTCTTCTGGACGCAGTTCCTCGGCGCCGCGAACGACAACGTCTTCAAGTTCGCCTTCACGCTGATGATCACCTACCAGCTGCAGCTGGACTGGCTGCCGTCCAAGATGGCAGGCCTGGTGATCGGGGCGCTGTTCATCCTGCCCTATGTGCTGTTCTCGGCCACCAGCGGCCAGCTCGCCGACAAGCACGACAAGGCGCGGCTGATGCAGCTCGTCAAGAGCCTGGAGATCGCCATCATGGTGATCGCGGCGTGGGGCTTCTACGCGGCCAATGTGCCGGCGCTGCTGGGCTGCGTCTTCCTGATGGGCCTGCACTCGACGCTGTTCGGCCCGGTCAAGTACGCCTACATGCCGCAGCAGCTCAGCGAGCGCGAGCTGACCGGCGGCAACGGCATGGTGGAGATGGGCACCTTCGTGGCCATCCTGCTGGGCCAGCTGGCCGGCGGCATCCTCGTCGACACGCCCGTCGTCGGCCCGCAGCATGTCGCCTGGGCCTGCCTGGCGCTGGCCGTGGCCGGCCGCGCCACGGCGCAGGCCATTCCCACCAGCCCGTCAACCGACCCGAATCTGGTCATCAACTGGAACCCCTTCACCGAGACCTGGCGCAACCTCAAGCTCGCGCATGAAGGCCTGGCGGTGTTTCGCTCGCTGCTGGGCATTTCGTGGATGTGGTTCTTCGGTGCCGTGTTCCTGTCCAACTTCCCGGCCTTTGCCAAGGAAGTGCTGCACGGCAGCCCGCAGGTCGCGTCGCTGCTGCTGGCGGTGTTCTCCATCGGCATCGGCATCGGCTCGCTGATGTGCGAGATGCTGTCCAAGCGCCATGTCGAGATCGGCCTCGTGCCCCTGGGCGCCATCGGCATGAGCGTGTTCGCCATCGACCTCTACTTCGCCGCCTCGGGCCTGCCCGCGGCTGAGCCCTACAGCGTCAGCGCCTTCCTGAGCGTGACGGCGCACTGGCGCGTGCTGGCCGACCTGACGTTGCTGGCGCTGTTCGCCGGCCTGTACAGCGTGCCGATGTATGCGCTGATCCAGCTGCGCGCGCAGCCCAGCCACCGCGCCCGCATCATTGCGGCCAACAACATCCTGAACGCCGTCTTCATGATCGCCAGCTCGGTCATCGCCGGCGCCATGCTGGGCGCGGGCCTGACGATCCCGCAGATCTTCCTGGCCGTGGGCATCGCCAATGCGGTCGTCGCGTTCTACATCTTCCTCATCGTGCCGGAGTACCTGCTGCGCTTCGTCGCCTTCGTGCTGACGCGTATCGTCTATCGCTTTCGGGTCATCAACGACGAGCGCCTGCCCACCTCCGGCCCGGCCGTTCTCGTCTGCAACCACGTGTCCTTCGTGGACGCCGTGCTGCTGATGGCCGC
The DNA here is from genome assembly GCF_001425705.1 of Pelomonas sp. Root1217. Taxonomy (GTDB): domain Bacteria; phylum Pseudomonadota; class Gammaproteobacteria; order Burkholderiales; family Burkholderiaceae_C; genus Pelomonas. The sequence goes on from NZ_LMDC01000023.1 coordinate 588,599, forward strand.
GAGCCCGCGCCCGATCCGCTTCCTGATGGACGCGCAGATCTTCAAAACCCCCGTGCTGGGCTGGATGTTCAAGCTGGCCAAGGCCATTCCCATCGCGCCGCAGAAGACCGACCCTGCCACCTACGAGGCCGCCTTCGCCGCCGCCCGTGCCGTGCTGGCCGACGGCGAAATGGTCTGCATCTTCCCCGAGGGCGGCATCACGCGCGACGGCGAGCTGCAGCCTTTCAAGGGCGGCGTCATGAAGCTCATCGAAGGCATGCCCGAAGTGCCCGTCATCCCGATGGCGCTGGGCAATCTGTGGGGCAGCTATTTCTCGCGCGTCGAGGGCGGCAAGGCGATGGTCAAGCCGATGCGGCGCGGGGTGTGGAGCCCGGTCAGCCTGACGGTGGACCAACCGATGCCGACGGCCGCCGTGTCGCCGGATGGCCTGCGCACGCGAGTGCAGACCTTGCTCGCAGGCGCTGCGTCATGAGCGACGCCCAGACCTCCTTCGGGCGCTTCGTCCTCGTCTGCATCCTGGTCGTCGCGACGCTGGGCTTCGGCCTCGCCGGCTTGTGCGGCGGCGTGTTCACTGTTGGCGCCCTGCCCGATCTGTTCTCGAAAGGCCCGGAGAACTACTCCACCGCCATGCTGGTCATCTCCGTGCCCAGCCTGCTGATCGGCGGTGGCCTGGCCTGGCTGTGTGCGCGCAAGCTGGTCAGGATGCTCAGCAAGCGCAGCGAGTGATCGCCGATGCGACCATTGCCGCCTGGGTGCACAGCACCTTCGCCTATGCCGGCATGGCCCTCGGTGCGGCGATGTGGCGCAGGACCTTGCGCCAGCATTCCCGCGGCGGCGCATTGGCGCCCGGCAACTTCGGCGTGCTGGTGGGCCTGCTGATCGGCGCGGCACTGGGCAACAAGCTCGTCTTCCTCATCGAGCGGCCCGATGTGGCCCAGGCCATCTGGCAGGCTGGCCAGCTCATGCTGCCCGGCCAAAGCATCGTGGGCGGCCTGCTGGGCGGGCTCATCGGCGTGGAGATCGCCAAGAAGCTGACCGGCCAGACGCGCAGCACCGGCGACGCGATGGTGCTGCCCATCGCCCTCGGCCTCGCCATCGGCCGCATCGGCTGCTTCCTCGCAGGCCTGCACGACGACACCTATGGCCTGCCGACAGCCCTGTCCTGGGGCGTGGACTTCGGTGACGGCATCCCGCGCCACCCGACCCAGCTCTACGAAATCGCCGTCGTGCTGGCCCTCGGCCTCACGCTGCACTGCGCCCGCTTCAACACGCCGGGCCTGGCCTTCAAGCTCTTCCTCGGCAGCTATCTGCTGTGGCGCTTCGCCGTCGAGTTCCTCAAGCCGGTGCCGGTCGCGTATCCGCTCGGCCTGTCCGGCATCCAGTGGACCTGCCTCATCGCCCTGGCCGTCTACGCGCCCCTCGTCGCTCGTGCATGGCGGCAACCCCTTTTCGCCACACCATGAACCGCAAGAACCGCCCCTACCTGTTCTACGACACCACGCAGTCCGTCTGCACGACCTGCCTGCGCCCGGTCGAGGCCAAGATCGTCATCAAGGACAACATGGTCTACATGGACAAATGGTGCCCTGCCCACGGCACCGAACGCGTGCTGGTCAGCGACGACGCCGTCTACTACCGCCAGTGCCGCGAGGTGTTCGTCAAGCCGCCCGAGATGCCGCAGCGCTTCGCGACGCCCATGAAGTACGGCTGCCCCTATGACTGCGGCCTGTGTCCCGACCACATGCAGCACAGCTGCCTGTCCCTCATCGAGATCAGCGACCACTGCAACCTGCGCTGTCCGACCTGCTATGCGGGCTCGGGTCCCGAGCGGCTCAGCCACCGCACGATGGACGAGGTCATCGCGATGCTGGACGCCGTCGTCGCGAGTGAAGGTGAAGCCGACGTGGTGCAGATCTCCGGCGGAGAGCCGACGCTGCACCCGCAGTTCTTCGACATCCTCGACGCGGCCAAGGTCCGGCCCATCAAGCACCTGATGGTCAACACCAATGGGCTGCGCATCGCCCAGGACGCGGCCTTCGCCGAGCGACTGGCGAGCTATGCGCCGGGGCTGGAGGTCTATCTGCAGTTCGACTCGCTCAGGCGCGAGGCGCTGATGGACCTGCGCGGCGCCGACCTGCGCGGCCCGCACGACGCGGCGCTTGCCAGGCTGGATGCCCTCGGCATCTCGACGACGCTGGTGATGACGGTCAAGCGCGGCATCAACGACGACGAGATCGGTGACGTCATCCGCCACGGCCAGAGCTTCGCCTGCGTGCGCGGCGTGACGCTGCAGCCCATCCAAAACGCCGGCCGTGTCGAGGCCTATGACGCCGCCAAGCACCGCCTCACCGTCAGCGATCTGCGCCGCCGTATCGCCGAGCAGAGCGGTGTGTTCACGCTGGCCGACGTGCTGCCGGTGCCCTGCAACCCCGACACGCTGGCGATGGCTTACGCCTTGCGCAGCCAGGACAAAGAGAAGGGCCTGGTGCCCATGACCCGCTTCCTCGACGCCGCCACGCTGCTGTCCGGCGACCGCAGCACCATCGTTTTCGAGGGCGACCCTGCGTTGAAGGCCTCGGTCTTCAAGCTGTTCTCCACCAACCACTCGCCGGAGAGCCAGTCCAACTGCCTGTCCGAGCTGCTGTGCTGCCTGCCCAAGATCGACGCGCCCCAGCTCAGCTACCGCGCCGTGTTCCGCGTGCTCATCGTGCAGTTCATGGACGCCCAGTCGCTGGACATCCGCGCGCTGAAGAAGAGCTGCATCCACATCGCCCGACCGGACGGCCGCATGGTGCCCTTCGAGGCCTACAACCTGTTCTATCGCGACGAGCGCCAGGCCGAGCTGGCCACCATACGCGCGGAGATCGATGCGCAGCGCGAGCAGCGCATGCGCTTCGTCAAGCCTGCGGTGTCTGTCGCCCGCGCCTGAACAAGCGCTTCACCCGCAGCTTGATCGCACGCGCTGTGCGCCAGACGGCGCTGGCGCGCACCCAGGCCAGCAGATCGGCCTTCCACGCCGTCCAGCGCGAGTAAAAACGGGCGAACCAGGGCAGCTGCATCAACGCGGGCTGAATCAGCTGGAACAGCCAGGCCAGCAGTGCCGTGCCGATCAGCTTGGCGCCGACGACGAGGGCCACACCGAGCCCGTAGCGCCCCTCGGCCACCAGCCAGACGGCCAGCAGCTTGATCGGCAGGATCAGCAGGCTGGGCAGTAGCAGCACGACGAAGGCCCAACGCGGCGGCAACCGCTTGAGCAGGGCCTCGAACTGGCGGATGACCGGCAGCTTCGCTATCAGCGCGAAGACGCGTCGCAGCGGCTCCCAGCCCCATTCCTCGAACAGGATGAGGACGGCGAAAACGACCCGGAAGATCCAGCGCAGCGGCGCGAACAGGGCTTTCAGCATGCCGCTATCTTGGGGGCGCCGCGCCGGTCGGCAAGATCAGACTCCGCGCGCCCGGTCGGCATGGAACTGCGCCCGCCAGGCCTCGAAGCGCCCGGCATCCAGCGCATCGCGCATTTCCTGCATCAGCGCCAGGTAGTAGTGCAGGTTATGCACGCTGGTCAGCATGGGGCCCAGCATCTCGCCGCAGCGGTCCAGGTGGTGCAGGTAGGCGCGGCTGAAGCCCTTGCAGCATTCGCACGTGCAGGTCTCGTCCACGGGTTTTTCATCGGACTTGTAGCGCGCATTGCGCAGGCGCAGGTCGCCAAAGCGCGTGAACAGGTGGCCGTTGCGCGCATTGCGCGTGGGCATCACGCAGTCGAACATGTCGATGCCCTGGCTGACGCCTTCGACCAGATCCTCCGGTGTGCCCACGCCCATGAGGTAGCGCGGCTTGTTGGCGGGCAGCTGGTGACCGGTGTGTTCCAGGATGCGCTGCATCTCGGCCTTGGGCTCGCCGACCGACAGGCCGCCGATGGCGTAGCCTGGCAGGTCCAGTTCGGCCAGGCCGGCCAGGGACGCGTCGCGCAGGTTGGTGAACATGCCGCCCTGCACGATGCCGAACAGCGCGTTCGGGTTCTCGAGCCGGTCGAACTCGGTGATGCAGCGCTTGGCCCAGCGCAGGCTCAGCTCCATGGACGACTTCGCCTCGCGCTCGGTCGTCAGCACGCCCTTGCTCTCGTAGGGCGTGCATTCGTCGAACTGCATGACGATGTCGGAATTGAGGATGGTCTGGATCTGCATGCTGACCTCGGGAGTCAGCAGCAGCTTGTCGCCGTTGACCGGCGACGCGAACTTGACGCCTTCCTCGCTGATCTTGCGCATGGCGCCCAGGCTCCACACCTGGAAGCCACCGGAGTCGGTCAGGATGGGCTTGTTCCAGGCCTCGAAGCGGTGCAGGCCGCCGAACTGCGTGACGACGTCCAGGCCCGGGCGCATCCACAGGTGGAAGGTGTTGCCCAGGATGATCTGGGCGCCCATTTCCTCCAGCGAGCGCGGTGTGACGCCCTTGACCGTGCCATAGGTACCCACCGGCATGAAGATGGGCGTCTGCACGACGCCGTGGTTGAGCGTGAGCGTGCCGCGGCGGGCGCGGCCTTCGGTCTTGAGGAGGTCGAACTTCAGCATGGGGGCGTGATTGTCGCAGCCGGCCCGGGCTGGACGCGAAGCCGCCGAACCGCCACCATCGGCCATGTTGCGCGCACTGCTCCAGCCGCTGATTGCAGGCCTGCTGCTCGCCCTGATGGGGGAGCAGGCGGCCGCCCAGGCCTGCGGCCCCTACACGGCGGCGCTCTACCCCTATGCCCGCTTCTATTACGAAGATCCTCACACGGGGCCCGCCGGCATCGACAAGGACATGTTCGACGAGCTGGCGCGCCGCTCGGGCTGCCAGTTGCGGCTGGTGGTCGAGTCGCGCGTGCGTATCTGGGATCAGATGCGGCGCGGCGGCGTGCAGCTGACGCTGTCCGCGCTGGTGAGCCCGGAGCGCCGCGAGATCGCCGAACTGGTGCCCTATGCCCAGGGCCGCTACCAGGTGCTGATGCGCCGCGAGCTGGCGGCGCGCACCCCGACCATCGCCGCCTTCGAGGCGAACACCGAATTGCGGCTGCTGGACGTGCGCGGCTATGCCCATGGCCCGACCATCGATGCCTGGGTGCTGCGCATGCGAAACCAGGGGCGCCTCGTTGAGGCCGGCGATTTCAAGACTGCCGCGCGCATGTTCAAGGCCGGCCGCGCCGACGCCCTGCTGGCCCTGCCCAGTGGCTGGGGCATCGCCATGGCCGCCTTCGACGATCCGGACGAACTCGTCCCCGTGGACGTCACGCCCAACGAGCGCAATGCCGTCGCGCTGGCCATGGTGCACAGCATGCCGGAGGCGGACCGCCTGCGCCTGCGCCGCGCGCTGCAGGCCATGCTGTCCGAGGGCAAGGTCCATGAGATCCTGCGCCGCCATCTCGGCGACAAGGGCGCCCGAGCCGCGGCCTACACAGGAGACTGAGGGCGGCGGGACAATCCCGCGTCATGTCCCTGACCCTGGCCACACCTGCCGAACACGAACTCGTCATCAAGAAGAGCCGCTTCCTCGGCCGCGTCGAGCCCTGCGCCGACCGCGCGGCCGCCCTGGTCCGCGTTGCCGAACTGCGTGCTGAACACCCCGGCGCGGCCCATGTCTGCTGGGCGCTGCTGGCCGGCGGCCATTCGGCCGCCAACGATGACGGCGAGCCCGGCGGCACCGCCGGCCGGCCCATGCTGGACGTGCTGCGCCACCAGGGCCTGGATGGCGTGCTGGCGACCGCCGTGCGCTACTGGGGCGGCGTCAAGCTCGGCGCCGGCGGCCTGGTGCGCGCCTACACGGACTGCATCGCCCAGGCCCTGCTGACGGCCAACAAGATCGAGCGCGTTGCGCAGGTGGAGCTGGGCTGCGAGCTGCCCTATGAGCTGGAAGGCCGGCTGCGGCGGCTGGCCGAGCAGCATGGCGCGCAGCTCGTGGACGTGAAGCACGAGGCGCGCGTGACCATGCGCTTCGCGCTGCCCGTCACTTCACGCGTGGCATTCGTGGCGGCGGTCGATGAGGCAGCTCAGGGTCGCGTTGCTTGGGCGCGCGAGAGCAACATCGCATCGCCATAGCTGAAGAAGCGGTAGCGCTCGGCAATCGCATGGGCGTACAGCGCCTTGATGCGCTCGTAGCCGGCAAAGGCGCTGACCAGCATCATCAGCGTGCTCTTGGGCAGGTGGAAATTGGTGACGAGGCGGTCCACCACGCGGAACTCGAAGCCCGGCGTGATGAAGATGTCGGTCTCGCGCGCGCCGGCCTCGAGTTGGCCACCCCGCGCCGCCGATTCGAGGGCACGCAGCGTCGTCGTGCCGACGGCAACCACCCGGCCGCCTCGCGCGCGGCAAGCGGCGACGGCATCCACCGTTGCTGGCGGCACCTCGAACCATTCGCTGTGCATCTTGTGGTCGGCCAGTCGCTCGACGCGCACCGGCTGGAAGGTGCCGGCGCCCACATGCAGGGTCACATGGGCGCTCGCAACGCCACGCTCGGCCAGGCGGGCGAGCAGGGCCTCGTCGAAATGCAAGGCCGCCGTCGGCGCGGCGACGGCACCGGGCTCCTTGGCGAACACCGTCTGGTAGCGGCGCACATCGTCTTCGCCGTCGGCATGGGCAATATAGGGCGGCAGCGGCACATGGCCGTGGGCGTCCAGCAGCGCGAAGGGGTCGCCGGCGAAGCGCAGATGGAAGAGGCCGTTGTCGGGCCCGCAGCGGCCCAGCACCTCGGCGTCGAAAGCGTCGGCAAACCGCACGCGGCTGCCAGGCTTTGGCGATTTGCTGGCGCGCAGATGCATCCAGACTTCCTGCGTGCCGGGCAGCACGCGCTCGACCAGGGCCTCGACCGACCCACCGGTCGCTTTGACACCGAAAAGGCGCGCCTTGATCACCTCGGTGTTGTTGAAGATCAGAAGATCGCCAGGATTCAGCAGCTCGGGCAGCTCACGGAACACGCGATCCACGAGGCCGGCACCGGTCGCATCCAGCAGCCGCGAGCCGCTGCGCTCGGCGGCCGGGTGCTGGGCGATCAGCTCGGGGGGAAGGTCGAAATCGAAGTCGGCGACCGTGTAGGCCGCGGCGTGGGATGAGCTCATGGACGCGCTGGAGGGCCGGACAGACCCGTGCCAATGGGGAGCGGATTCTCCCATCGCCCCGGTTTGATGCAGCTCAAGGCCGCACGGCCCGCGCGATGCCAGCATGGGTGCAACGTCAGCCCCAGGGCCTTCGCTGAGTCGATTGCCAAGCCAACGAAGCCAAACGCTGATTCCACTGTTGCCTTGTTTCGGAGAACCCCACATGTTCCACGCCGTCGTCCACCTCGACCACCATCACGCCCAGGTGCTGCATTTCGATGCCCATCAGGTGCACGCTGCCCGCATCGAACCCCACGACCGACGCATCCACGGTCGTGACGAACGCGCCGAGCATGCGCTGTTCGAAGCCATCTGCCAGGCCGTGCAGGACACGCCTGAGGTGCTGGTGACCGGATCGCATGTCGTCATCGGCCAGTTCCGGCACTACGTGGAGGCCCACCGGCCTCAGCTGGCCCCGCACATCGCCGACTACCGCCCCGCCGCCGAGTTGAGTCAGGGCCAGATGCTGGCGATGGCACGCCAGTTCTTCCTTGCCCATGACCGCATGGCCGGCGTGCCGACACCGAGCTGAGGTCGAAACTGCGGCGCTCCACTGCGTGAAATCTCACGCGCCGGGCCACGGGCGATAGAGGACTGTCACGAGCGCCTCCTAGACTGGTAGCGCAACCGTCCAGCCCTCGTGAACCGCCGTTCCTGCCTCGCCCTGCCAGCCCTTCTCGCCGCGCCATTGAGCGTCGCCGCCGCTGCGGCGCCGGCCGAGCGCATCTTGCTGGGCTTTACCGAGAACCTGGCACCGCTGAATTACCAGGAAGGTGCCGAGGTGCGCGGCTTCAGCGTCGAGTTGCTGCGCAAGATGGCCGCCGCCGTCGCCCTGCCGCTCGAACTGCAGGTGCTGCCCTGGCAGCGCGCCGTGCAGATGGCCGAGACCCAGCCCGCCAGCGTGCTGTTCTCACTGACGCGCACGCCCGAGCGTGAGGCCCAGTTCCAGTGGGTCGGCCCGATCGCGCCGCGGCGCGTGCTGATCTACCGCCTGGCCAAGCGCGGCGACCTCAGCCTGCCCCAGCTCAGCGAGCTGGGCGAGCGCAGGATCGGTGTCGTTCGTGACTCGGCGGCCGATCGCCTGCTGCAGGCGGCCGGCCTGAGGCCGGGCATCGAGCTCGAGCACGGGCTGGACGACGCCACCAATGTGCGCAAGCTGCTGGCCAGCCGCATGGAGTTCGTCGTGCTGCTGGACTGGGCCGCCGCCTGGGCCATGCGCCAGCACAAGTTGGACTACGCCACGCTGCAGCCCGTCATGGAGCTGGATGTGGCGCGCGCCTACTGGTTCGGCCTGCGGCCTGATGCCGACCCAGCCTTGGTGAAGCGCCTGCAAGCGGCGCTGGACGCGATGAAGCGCGATGGGCGCTATGAGCGGTTGAGGCAGCGCTACTTCCGCTGAGGGCGGGCGGCGCCATGCCGCCCGCGATCAACCGCCTCAGTTACCGCCGTTGCCGGTGGCGAGCACGAGGCCGTTCACGCCCCCGATCCAGGCCGTGTTGATGTCCACCGCCTGGATGGAGGTGAGATTGAGCAAGGTGCCGCTGGCCTGCTGACGCCAGGTCTTGCCGCCGTCCTGGGTGGCCAGGATGAGGCCGCCGTCGCCAACGATCCAGCCCACCTTGGCGCTTGCGAACTTGATGTCCCGCAGCGTCAGGTTGTTGCCGGCCACCTTGAGCGCGGCCCACTTGGCGCCGCTGTCTTCTGACTTGAGCAGCGTGCCTTCCGAACCCACGGCCCACACGGTCTTGGCATCGGAGAAGGCGAGGGCCTGCAGCGAAGCGGTGGTGCCGGTGTACACGGCGTTCCAAGTAATGCCGGAGTCCGTAGAGACGTACACCGTGCCCGAGCCGCCGACAGCCACCCAGGACTGATCACTGAAGCGCATCGACGTCACGCCGTAAGGCACGCTCAGTTCCGTCCAGGTCTTGCCGCCGTCCTTGGTGTAGGCCGACAGTGCGCCACCGTAGCTGCGCTGCGACCAGCCCAGGTTCTCGTTCGAGAAATAGACGCCCGTGTAATACACGCCTGGCGAGACCGGGCTGGTGAGCCAAGTCTGGCCGCTATCGGTCGACTTGTAGAGGCGACCATCGGAGCCCACCAGCCAGCCAGTCGTCTTGTTGACGAACTGCACCGTCCGCGCCACGCCGAAGTCAGCGCTCTTGAGCTGCCAACTGGCGCCACCATCCTTCGTGGTGAAGGAGCGGCCGGCCGCGTCGGTCATGAACCCGTTCTTGGAGTCGCTGAAGGCCAGCGAGCCCGGATTGCTGCTGTAGCTGTCGATACTCGCGATCACCTTGGTCCAGGTCTGGCCCTTGTCCTTGCTCAGGTAGGTAGCACCCTGACTGTCCATGGTGGACAGGGTGTTGGCATCCACCCGGCGAAGGTTGTCGCCCGAGTAGCTGGACGAACTCTGGCTATTGGGGTTATTGAGCCTCGTCCAGGTCTGCCCGCCATCCTCGCTGAGCGCCAGGCCGTAATAGCTGCTGGCCACGATGTCATTGCCGCCCAGCGACACGTAGGAGTAATAGTAGTAATAGGGGTCGTTCAGCGGTACACCGAGCGCCGTCCACGTCGCGCCACCATCGGTGCTGCGCAGCAGGCCGTTGCCGCCCATGGCCACCAGCGTCTTGGCGTCTGCAGACATGCTGAGCAAACGCTGCACACCGGTCGACGTGCCCACGCCTTGGACATCCACCTTGGCCCAGGTGGTGCCGCCGTCCTGCGTGACGCGGAAGGTCTCGATGTAGTTGTACTTCTGCGTCGTCCAGTCGTAGCTGGAGCCCTTGGCAAAGAACGCGGCACGCAGGTCGTCGCGAGCGATCAGGTGAGTAGTATCGAAGTAGCTGCCGGCCGGCGGCGTGACGTCCAGCGTGCTCGTGTAGTTCGTGCCGCCGTCTGTCGACACGCGAACGCTGTTGTTCTGCAGGCTCCAGAACTTGCCGGTGGACGTGATCAGGTAGGGAACGGTCGTCAGAGACTTCCAGGTGACGCCGCCGTCCTTGCTGGCAAAGATCAGCCCGTAATAGTTACCGCTGGCGCCCGAGGTGCGGCCAACGTAGACCGTCTGGGCATCGACAGGCGTGATGGTGGCCATGTCGTAGCTGTACGAGGAGTCGGGCAGCTTGGACACGGCCCAGGTCGTGCCGCCATCGGTCGTGCGCAGGAGGGCCCCGAAAGCGCCGCTGGCCCAGCCGTTGTTGGCATCGAAGAATTTGATGCCATAGATGGACGCGGTGATGCCCGTGTTCTGGCGAACCCAGGTGGTGCCGCCATCGGTCGTCTTGAAGATCTCGCCGTTTTCGCCACCGCGCCAAGCCGTCGTGGCATTCAGGAAATGCACGGAGTTGACGCGGTTGCCCGTCGGCCGGGGGTTCTGCCAGCACCAGCCGTTGTTGGACGCGCCCGTGCAGTCCAGGCCCTTCACATTGGCGATGTTGGTGATGTTCAGCTTGCTGCGCACCTCGCGGCTGCTGCCCGCTTCGTTGGTGACCTTGAGCACCACATCGAACTCGCCGCCGCTGGCAAAGCTGTGGCTGGGTGCGGCATCCGTGCTGGTGCTGCCGTCGCCGAAGTCCCACTGGAACTTGAGGCCGCTCAAAGCGCCGGCGGAGTTGGTGAAATTCACTGCCGTGGCCGACTCGGATGTGGCCGGCGCGGTGATGGCCAGGTTTTCCGGAATGATGGTGGGTGCCGGAGGCGGGGGAGGCGTGCTGTCGCCGCCACCACCACCGCAGGCCGTCAGTACGGCCGTGGCCAGGATACTCATTCCCCATGCGCGCATGCGCAGCGTCAACTTCTGCATTGCAGTTCCTCCCCTGCCCTCAACCGGGGCTGTTTTTCGGCCGCGATTGTGAAGCAAAAGAATGACGTTCCACGCGCGCGCCGCTCAGATGAGGGGTCAGCCCGGGACGTGATTCCTACCACCGCACAATGCCGGCCATGTCCGAGGCTCCAACCCAGCCCCGCCCCGTTGTCAGCAAGTCCGCGCCGCAGAAGGCGATGGAAAGGCTCGGCCTCGTGCGCGACATCGACCTCGCCCTGCACCTGCCGATGCGCTATGAGGACGAGACCCAGCTGATCCCCATTGCCGCGCTGCGCGAGAACGAGCCGGCGCAGGTGGAGGGCGTCGTCGTCGACTGCCAGGTGGAGCTGCGCAGCCGCCGCCAGCTGCTGGTGCGCGTGAAGGACGACTCCGGCACGCTGCTGTTGCGCTTCCTGCACTTCTACCCGTCGCAGCAAAAGCAGATGTCGGCCGCCACCCGGCTGCGCGTGCGCGGCGAGGCACGCGTCGGCTTCTTCGGCCGCGAAATGGTGCACCCCGTCGTCAAGGTCGTCGACGAGGGCACGCCGCTGGCCCAATCACTGACCCCTGTCTACCCGGCCTCGGCGCAGCTGCCGCAGGCCTATCTGCGCAGGGCCGTCGCCTCGGGCCTGGCACGCGCCGACCTGCGCGAGCTGCTGCCGGCGGGCGTCGTGCCGCAAGGCCTGCCATCGCTGAAGGAGGCACTGCACTATCTGCACCATCCGCCGCCGGACGCCTCCCAGGCGGCGCTGCACGAGCACAACCACCCGGCCTGGCAGCGCCTCAAGTTCGAGGAGTTGCTGGCCCAGCAACTGTCGCAGTTGCAGGCCCAGCGTGAGCGCGCCCTGCTCGCGGCGCCGGCGCTGCGTGCCCATCCAGGCGGTCTGCATGAGAAGCTGCTCGCAGCGCTGCCCTTCCAGCTGACCGGTGCCCAGCAGCGCGTGTCCGAGGAGATTGCGCGGGACCTGGCCCGGCCACAGCCGACGCACCGGCTGCTGCAGGGCGACGTGGGCTCTGGCAAGACCGTCGTCGCCGCCCTGGCCGCGGCCGTGGCCATCGACGCCGGCTGGCAGTGCGCGCTGATGGCGCCCACCGAGATCCTGGCCGAGCAGCATTTCCGCAAGCTGGTGCAGTGGCTGGAGCCGCTGGGCCTGAAGGTCGCGTGGCTCACCGGCAGCGTGAAGGGCAAGGCGCGGCAGAAGATGCTCGATGCTGCCGCCTCGGGCGAGGCCCAACTCGTCATCGGCACGCATGCCGTCATCGAGGACAAGGTGAAGTTCGCGCGGCTGGGCCTGGCCATCATTGACGAGCAGCATCGCTTTGGCGTGGCGCAGCGGCTGGCCTTGCGCAACAAGCTCAAGGCGATGGACCTGGAGCCGCACCTGCTCATGATGAGCGCGACACCGATCCCCCGCACTCTGGCGATGACCTATTTCGCCGACCTGGACGTGTCTACCATCGACGAGCTGCCGCCTGGCCGCAGCCCCATCGTGACCAAGGTGTTTACCGAGTCCAAGCGGCACGACGTGCTCGACAAGATCCGCGGCGCCGTGGCGGATGGGGCCCAGGTCTACTGGGTCTGCCCGCTGGTGGAGGAGTCGGAGGCCATCGACCTGCGCAATGCCACCGAGACCCACGAGGAGTTGGCCGCGGCGCTGCAAGGCAAGGCCGTCGGCCTGTTGCATGGCCGCATGTCGTCCGGCGACAAGGCCGCGGTCATGGCGCAGTTCTCCGGCGGAGCGATGAGTGTGCTGGTGGCGACCACGGTCATCGAGGTCGGCGTGGACGTGCCCAACGCCAGCCTGATGGTCATCGAGCATGCCGAGCGCTTCGGCCTGGCGCAGCTGCACCAGCTGCGCGGCCGCGTGGGCCGCGGCGCGAAAGCCAGCGTGTGCGTGCTGATCTACAGCCCGCCGCTGTCCGACACAGGCAAGTCGCGGCTCAAGGCCATGGCGGAGACGACCGACGGCTTCGAGATCGCGCGGCGCGACCTGGACATCCGCGGCCCCGGCGAGTTCATGGGCTCGCGACAGAGCGGCGCCGAGCTGCTGCGGTTTGCCGATCTGCAGGAGGACGCGCCGCTGCTAGTCGCGGCCCGCAAGCTCGCCCCCGAGCTGCTGGATCGCCACCCGGCTGCAGCGGCCGCGCAGGTGAGGCGCTGGTTGGGCACCAAGGCGGAGTTCCTCAAGGCTTGAGCGGGCCCGCGAGGCCGGAGGTCAGCTCACTTGCAGGTGAAGCTTTTGGCGTTCACTTCCTTGACGTTGCCGGTGCCGCAGGTCGCGACAGCCTGCTCGCTCATCTTGGTGATGGCGGCGGAGTCGGTCGTTGACGTGATGGGCGGCGCGAACACGCAGGCGCTGAGCAGGCTGGTGGCAGTCAGGGCGAGGGCGAAGGAGGCGAGGCGGGTCATGCGATGTCCGGTGGTGGTTGAAAGCGCCGCAGCGTAGCGGCGGCAAGCACGGCGGTCGCTGGACGGCGGACAGAGCGTCGTTTCGCGCAGACAGGCTGCATCCACGCCGGACGGCCCGCGCGCTCGTCAGGCGCCCAGGCAGATGCCCAGGTCGCGCGCCGTGGCCAACGTATCGCCGTCCAGCGGCACGGTTTTCATGCGGCCGGCCACCTCGGCCAGCGGCACCGGTCGGACATCGTTGCCATCCAGCGCCACCATGACGCCGCTGTCACCTGCGGCCAGCGCACGCACCGCCGCCGCGCCGAAGCGCAGGGCCGCGACCCGGTCGAAGGCCGTCGGGCTGCCACCGCGAAGCAGGTGGCCGAGCACGACGCAGCGTGCGTCCTTGCCCGTCAGCCGCGCCAGCGCCTGGCTGACCTGCTCGCCCATACCGCCCAGGCGCTCTGCATGGCCGGCCTCGGCCGGCGCACACAGCGCGCGCATGCCGCCCGCGGGGCAGGCACCTTCGGCCACGACGACGAGGGAATAAGCCAATCCGCGGGCCTCGCGCTGCGCCACCATCGCCGCGACAGGCGCCAGCTCGAAGGGCAGCTCGGGCAGCAGGATGGCGTGGGCCCCGCCGGCCAGGCCGGCATGCAGCGCGATCCAGCCGGCATAACGGCCCATCACCTCGACGACGATGACGCGGTGGTGGCTGGCCGCCGTGGTGTGCAGCCGGTCGATGCATTCGGCCGCGAAGGCCACGGCGCTGTCGAAGCCGAAGGTGGTGACGGTGCGATCAAGGTCGTTGTCGATGGTCTTGGGCACGCCGACCACGCGCAGGCCACGCAGGGCCAGCCTGTGCGCAATGGCCAGCGAGCCGTCGCCGCCCACGGCCACCAGCGCATCGATGCCGTCGCGGGCCAGCGCATCGAGCAGGTCCTGAGAACGGTCGACCAGGGCGGCGCTGCCGTCGGCCTGAACGGTCGGGAAGGCGAAGGGGTCGCCCTTGTTGGTGGAGCCCAGCAAGGTGCCACCCAGTGCGGCGATGCCTTCGACGCGCGCGGCCGTCAGCGGCGTGCAGCCGCCTTGGGGGTAGCGCTCGGGCCGCAACAGGCCGTCGTAGCCGTCGCGGATGCCGACGCAGGTCCAGCCTCGCTGCAGCGCGGCCCGCGTGACGGCGCAGATGACCGCGTTCAGGCCCGGCGCGTCGCCGCCACCGGTGGTGATGGCGATGCGACGGATGGGCGGGGCGGTGTCGACAGGCATGGCCGGAAGTCTGCCACCCCGGGGTCAGAGTTCCAGCTTCTCGCGCAGCAACTTGGCCTGGCGCCGCGACACCTCGACCTGATGGCCATCGCGCAGCGTGACGCGGTAGCCGTCGTTGCGCCAGGGCTCGATGCCCTGGACCCAGCGCAGGTTGATCAGGTGACTGCGGCTGGCGCGGAAGAAGAGCTGCGGGTCCAGCCGCTCCTCCAGGCCGGTGAGCGTGCGCGCGATCAGCGGGCGCTGGCCATCGAACCAGGCCTGCGCATAGTTGCCGCAGGCCTCGAAGCCGGCCACGTCGCCCAGGCGCACGAACCAGCAGCGCTCCCCGTCGCGCAGGAAGACCATGTCGTCGGCGCCCTTCAGCGCCGACGTGGGTGCAGCGGCGGGCACGGGGCGCAGGCGCAGCCGCGCCTTGGCGAGCGCAGCCTCCAACCGCCCGGCGTCGATGGGCTTGAGCAGGTAGTCCAGCGCATTGCGCTCGAAGGCGGCCAGCGCATGCTGGTCATAGGCCGTGGTGAAGACAACGAGCGGCACATGTTCCAGTTGATCGAGCAGGTCGAAGCCGGTCGCGCCGGGCAGCTCCACGTCGAGCAGCAGCAACTCGGGCTGCAGCGTGTTGATGGCCTCGCGCGCCGGCGCCAGTTCGGCGGCCTCGCCAACGACGTCGGCATCGGGGATGGCGGCCAGCAACGTGCGCAGTTCCTGGCGGGCCAGGCGCGAGTCCTCGACGATGTAGATCCTCATGCGTTCAGTTCCACAGTGACATTGACACGGCCGTCAGCCGCCGCGATGCGGCAGCCCGCGCCGTTGCCGCCAGCGCGCGCAAGGCGCTCGCGCAGGTTGGCCAGGCCCAGGCCGGTGCTGTCCGTCGACCCCGGCTTCCACTGGCCTGGGTTGTCGACGGCAATGTTCAACTTGCCGCCGTCGCGCCCGATACGGATGTCCACAACACCGCCGCCGGCCGTGCGCGCAATGCCATGCTTGATCGCGTTCTCCACCAGCAGCTGCAACAGCATCGGCGGCACGCTGGCGCTCGCCGTGGCCGGGTCGACCTGCCAGTCCACACGCAACCTCTCCTCATGGTGCAGCTGCTCCAGCGCGATGTAGTCGCGCACAACCGCCAGCTCGTCGGCCAGCGGCACGCGTTCCTTGGCGCTGTGCTGCAAGGTGTGGCGCAGCGTATTGGACAGACGGCTCAGCATCTCGCGGGCGCGCGCTGGGTCTTCGTTGATGAGGGCACGCAGATTGTTCAGCGCGTTGAACAGAAAGTGCGGGTTGATCTGGGCACGCAGCACCTGCAGCTCCAGCTCGCGCGCGGCGGCCTCGGCCTGCCATTTGGCGACTTCGCCGACACGCCAGCGGTGCAACATCTGCAGGCCCATCCAGACGGCCATCCACAACCACAGCATGATGGTGGTGTTGACCGTATAGCTCAGCAGCACCAGCCAGCCTTGCGGCACATTGGGTGGGAAGTGCAGCAGGCCCAGCGAGATCCCGGCCCAGTTGATGGCGAAGAGCATGGCCTGCACGGCCAAGGCAAACAGCGGCGGCAGCAGAGCCAGCCTCAGCAGCAAAGCGGGTGGTGAACGGTCCAGCCAGGCGCGGCGCAGGGCCAGGGCGCGCAAGCCCTCGCTGGCCGCCCACAAGCCGCCACCGACGCAGACCATCACAAAGACAAATGAGGCGTTGAGCGGCTGGAAGCTCGACACCATCGCGAGCGAAACGGCCACGTAGCCGCCCCACAGCAGCGCCTGCACCGCCATCCGCTTGCGCGTGTCCATGCCCTCCAGCCCCCTCGATTTACTTGGCGGCCGCCAGGAAACCCTTGACCTCGCCGACCAGCCAGTCGGCATCGTCCCACATGAGGAAGTGGTAGCCGCGCTGGCTCATCGAGACCTTCACGCCCTCGAGGCCGGCGTACTGGGCCTCGAAGATCTTCTTCGTGCTCTCCAGCGTCGAGCCCATGGGCTCGTAGGCCGCCCAGGCGCCGAGCACCAGAGTCGGTGCGGTGATCCTGGGCAGCAGCGGACGCAGGTCCTCGCCCCACAGTTCCGACATGGCCTGGGCCGAGGTGGTGCGGTCGCTGGCCATGCTCCAGGCAAAGACACGCTCGTTGTTGGCGGGCGTGCGGCTCATGCCCATGGACCCCTGGCGGGCGCCGGCCTCCCACTGCGCCGGGGTGGCGGACGACATCTGCTGGCGCATGGCCGCGGCGGCGCCCTTGGCCGTCTCGGGCGTCATGCCGCGCAGGCCGGCGAGGAAGGGCAGGGAGTCGACGATGACGAGGCGCTCGATGCGGCCGGGCTTCTCGGCTGCCATCTGCAGCGCCAGCACGCCGCCCAGGCTGTGGCCCATGACGACGGGTCGATCAAGCTTGCGATGGTCCATATAGGCCAGCAGGCGGTCGCGCATGCCGGCCAGGAAGTTGTCCGTCGCCACCGCAGGCGCGCCGGCAAAGCCGGGCAACTGCGCAATGTGGCATTGCACGCCCGGCTGCAGGGCCGCGCAGGTCTCGGCCCAGGTGGATGCGGCGCTGTTCAAGCCCGGGATCATCAGGACCGGCCGGCCCTGGCCGACAACGTCGATCTTGAGATCGCGAAACTCGGCCGGCGCCGCCTGGCTGTTGCTCACGTACAGGGCCGTCACGATGGCCACGGCAGCACCGAACAGGCCCATCCAGGAACGTTTGGCAATCGACATGCAAGTCTCCATCAAGGTTGCGATGGAGGCATGTTCGCCACGTGCGGGCCGGGCCGCTCGGGCTTGATGACGAACGGCGAGCCGCGCGGACGAATGGCGAAGCGAGGCGGCGAACGGCCCGCGACTTCAGACCTTACTTCAGCCTTTGTGCCCAGTAGACCAGCACCTCGGTGCGCGGCTCGATGTCGGTCGAGCTGTAGGTGTAGGTCGGCACGACGTTGATCGCGTCCAGCGTGTTCAGGCCGGAGATGATGCGGCCGAAGACGGCATAGCCCGGGTTGGCCGCGCTCTGGTAGTCCAGGCTGGTGTTGTCCTGCACATTGAAGAAGAACTGGCTGGTCGCCGAGTCGGCGTCGCTGCGGCGGGCCATGGCGATGGTGCCGCGCAGGTTGGACAGGTCGTTGTTGCTTTCCAGCTTGATCGGCGCAAAGAGCGGCGTCTTGGTCACCATGCCGCTCGTGTAGCCACCACCCTGGACGACGAAGTCACGGTCGACACGGTGGATCAGCGTGCTCGTGTAAAAGCCCGCCGAGACGTATTTGTAGAAATTGGCGACCGTCTGCGGCGCGTAGGTGTCGTAAAGCTCAACGACGATCTCGCCGCTGCTGGTCAGCATGCAGACCGTGCCCCATTGGCTCGCCGCCGATGCGGCCAGGCCTGCGGGGCTGCATGACTGCGTGGGTGGATTCGGATTGGGATTGGGGCGCGGATATTGGGTGCCGCCCCCACCGCCGCCTCCGCCTCCGCCTCCGCCGCCCACTTCGATCTCGACACCCCCGCCGCAGGCGGACAGGGCGGTGACGAGCAACAGAGCGGCGAGACGTTTGAACATGGCAGGACACCCGCGAGGTGAAGGGGCCTGCCTAACGAAGCGGCCCGCTGCCTGGACGACAGCGGACGCAGCTTGTTACGGAATCACCTTGGCATCGGTGATCGTGATGTCGACGAGCGGCACGTCCGAGGCATTGGTGTTGACCGCCCGGATCTTGTCGACGATGTCCATGCCGGCCGTCACCTGGCCGAACACGGCATAGCCAGGATTGGCTGCGTTGACGTAGTTCAGGCTCGCGTTGTCCACGGTGTTGATGTAGAACTGGCTGGTGGCGCTGTCAGGCACCGAGGTGCGGGCCATGGCCAGGGTGCCACGCACGTTGGACAGGCCGTTGCGGCTTTCCAGTGCAATGGGGGCATAGGTCGGCGTCTTGTCCAGCAGGCCGTCCGGCCCGCGCGTGACACCGCCGCCCTGGATGACGAAATCCCTGATGACGCGGTGGAAGACCGTGCCCTTGTAGAAGCCGTCGTTCACATACTTCAGGAAGTTGTCCACGCTGAGGGGGGCGTGGTTGTGGTCCAGGCCCAGCTCGATGTCGCCCATGGAAGTCGTGATCTTGACCTTGTGGGTGACGGTCAGGGTGACCGGCGCCGGCGGCGGGGTGACAGGGTCCCCGCTGCTGCCGCCACCGCCGCCGCAGGCGGCCAGGGTCAGCACAAGGGAAGTGGCGGCCAGGGCCAGCAGCGGGCGGCGGCGCAGTCGAATCTTTGTCATTTCAGATTTCAAGGTTGTCGATCAAACGGGTGCTGCCTAGTTTCGCAGCTCCTAACGCGACCAGCGGCTGACCTTCCACCGCAGGCCCGAGATCGTGCTGCCGGCGCAGCGTCAGATAGTCCGGCGCCCAGCCCGCATCGCGCAGTGACTGCAGCGCCTGGGCTTCCATCCGGCCCAAGTCGCGCTCGCCCGCCTGCCAGCGGGCGATCAGCTCTTTCAGCGTTCGCGACAGGCGCAGCGCCTCGGCCTTCTCGGCCTCGCTCAGGTAGCCATTGCGTGAAGACAGCGCCAGGCCTTCCGGGCTGCGGCGCGTCTCGCCACCGTGGATCTCGATGGGCAGGGCCATCTGCGCCGTCATGCGACGCAGCACCATCAGCTGCTGGTAGTCCTTCTTGCCGAACACCGCCAACGTCGGCTGCACAACGTTGAAAAGCTTGTGCACGACGGTGCAGACCCCGGTGAAGAAGCCGGGGCGGAAATGGCCTTCGAGAATGTCGGCCAGCTCGGCGGGCGGCTGCACCTTGTAGCCCTGAGGTTCGGGATAGAGCTCCCGCTCCGACGGCGCGAAGACGATGTCGCAGCCGGCGCTTTCGAGCAGTGCGCAGTCGCGCTCCAGTGTGCGCGGGTAGGTGTCGAAATCCTCGTGCGGCGCGAATTGCAGCCGATTGACGAAGATGCTGGCGACCACGGCGCCAGCGGGGCCGACCAGTTCGCGCGCCTGCCGAACGAGCTGCAAATGGCCGTCGTGCAGATTGCCCATCGTCGGCACGAAGCCGCGCTGGCGGTGGATGGCGAGCGCGTCGCGCAGTTCGGCGATGGTATGGATCACTTGCATAGGTCTTGGCGTTTCAGCATCGCCTCCAAGGTTTGCAGCGGCGTCAGCAAGAACGATTGATCCAACTCCAATTCGAAGGTGAGGCGGCTCCCGTGAGTCGCCTCGGCCCAGGCCTCGCCGCGGAGAAGGATGTGCCCAGCTGGCTGCGCGTTGAAGTGAAGCACCAATTGCTCGTCTCTGGGTCGCAACTCGGCACTGCCGGAGAGGTTGTCGTAGAGCTCGCGCAGTGAGGTAGCGAACGTTTGCAAGCCGTCGATTTCAATCCAAGGCCTGATTTCACCGCGGAATCGGGGCAGCGCGATCTCCACGCAAATGAAGTCCCTTTCCATTTCGGCGGGTGATTCAGGCAGCTCAAGGCGCACATATTCGGACGCGTTGCCAAATTGAACTTCGAGACGACGCGACGCGCCCATGAGCTGTTCAGAATCCGTGCACGTCGTTGACAGGGAAGGTCTTGGCCTTCACCTCGTCCACATAGCCCTTTACAGCGGCCAGTACCGAGTCCTTGCCGGCCATGAAGTCCTTGACGAAGCGCGGCTTCCTGCCCGGCGTGATGTTGAGCATGTCATGCAACACCAGCACCTGGCCCGAAGTGCCCACACCCGCGCCGATGCCGATGACGGGCACCGGGGACTCGGCGGTGATCTCGGCAGCCAGGGTGGCCGGCACCATCTCGTACAGCAGCATGGCCGCGCCCGCCTCCACCAGTTCCCGCGACTCGCGCTTCATGCGTGCCGCGCCAGCCTCGTCGCGGCCCTGGACCTTGAAGCCGCCTAAAGCGTTCACCGTCTGCGGCGTGAAGCCCAGGTGAGCGCAGACCGGGATGCCGCGCTCGCTGATGAAGCGCACCGTCTCGGCCGTCCAGCCGCCGCCTTCGAGCTTGACCATGTGGGCGCCGGCTTTCACCAGCGCAGCGGCGCTCTTCCAGGCCTCCTCCTTGCTGACGTGATAGCTGTCAAAGGGCAGGTCGGCAATGATCCACGCCCACTTGTGGCCACGCGACACGCAGAAGGTGTGATAGACCATGTCCTCCAGGCTGACCGGCGCCGTCGAGCCGCGGCCCTGCAGCACGTTGCCCAGGGAGTCGCCGATCAGCAGGATGTCAACGCCGGCTTCATCGAGCAAGCTGGCGAAGGCCGCGTCGTAGCAGGTCAGCATGGCGATCTTCTCGCCGCTGGCATGCATCTGCGCCAGGCGCGGCAGGGTCATGGGCTTGCGGTCAATCATGGCCACCTCTCAGTGAAAACCCTGGGGCCACCCCCGAGGCGGCCGCAGTGTAGCGTTCGGGCCTTGCTCCGGTGGCTGAGCATGGTCGAGGGACTGGCGAGGCTGGCCGCTGGGTAGGCGCGACGACGAATGTGGGCTTGTGCCCACGAGGCGGAGCAACACCCCCAGCGGCTCGAAGCGCCAGACCAGCGGCCATGCACCGTTTCGGATCGGAGTGGTGAGCGCCGACAAAGACATGAGGTTTTGATGTGACAAGCATTTCGAGCAATGGCGAGCGGTCAGCTGCCGGGGCAAGGCCTGTATGACCCTCACAGAGTTGCGCTACATCGTCGCCGTCGCCCGCGAGCGGCATTTCGGCCGTGCGGCCGAGGCCTGCCACGTGTCGCAGCCGACGCTGTCGGTGGCCATCAAGAAGCTCGAAGAAGAGCTGGACCTGAAGATCTTCGAGCGCGGCGGCAGCGAGGTGTCGGTCACGCTGCTGGGCGACGAGATCGTGCGCCAGGCGCAGTCGGTGCTGGACCAGGCCGGCGCCATCAAGGAGATCGCCAAGCGCGGCAAGGACCCGCTGGCCGGCGCGCTGCGCCTCGGGATCATCTACACCATCGGCCCCTATCTGCTGCCGGAGCTGGTCAAGCACACCATCGAGCTCTACCCGCAGATGCCGTTGATGCTGCAGGAGAACTTCACGGTGAAGCTGCTGGAGATGCTGCGCACCGGCGAGCTGGACTGCGCCATCATGGCCGAGCCCTTCCCCGAGGCGGGCCTGGCCACTGCCCAGCTCTATGACGAGCCCTTTGTCGTCGCGCTGCCGGCCGTGCACCCGTTGGCCACGCGCGAGGCCATCAGCGCCGAGGAGCTCAAGCGCGAGACCATGCTGCTGCTGGGCACCGGCCACTGTTTTCGCGACCACGTGCTGGAGGTCTGCCCCGAGTTCGCGCGCTTCTCCAGCGATGCCGAGGGCATACGGCGCAGCTTCGAGGGCTCGTCGCTGGAGACGATCAAGCACATGGTGGCCTCGGGCATGGGCGTGACCGTCGTGCCCGCACTCAGCGTGCCGCGCGAACCGAGCCGGCACCTGCGCTTCGTGCCCTTCAGCGAGCCCATCCCGACGCGGCGGGTCGTGCTCGCCTGGCGGCGCAGCTTCACGCGCTACGAGGCCATCGCGGCGCTGCGCAATGCCATCTACGCCTGCCAGCTGGACGGCGTGACCCGGCTGTCGCAGTGACGGCCTGAAACAGGCATGCTGCGCCGCACAATGTTCTACTGCGCATCATCTTCACATCGGCCTTCACCATGAGCACCCTTCCCGTTGACGCCACGGCCGGCGCCATCCATTTCGTTGGCGGTGAAAAGGGCGGCGTCGGCAAGTCGCTGCTGTCGCGCCTGATGGCGCAGTACATGATCGACCGCGGCATCCCCTTCACCGGCTTCGACACCGACCGCTCCCACGGCGCGCTGCTGCGCTTTTATGCCGACTACGCCTCACCGGCCCTGGTGGACAACTTCGCGGCGCTGGACACCATCGTCGAGAGCGCCCTGGCCGAGCCGGGCCGGCGCGTGCTGGTGGACCTGGCCGCGCAGACGCACGAGCCGCTGGCGCGCTGGATGGATGAATCCGGCGTGCTGGAGCTGGCGGCCGAGGCCGGCGTGGCCGTGCACTACTGGCATGTGATGGACGCCGGGCGCGACTCGGTGGACCTGCTGGCCCGCCTGCTCGACCGCTTCGGTGACCGGCTGCGCTATGTGCTGGTGCTCAACCAGTTGCGCGGTGACGACTTCTCTCAGTTGGAGCGCTCCGGCCAACTCGCCCGTGCGCAGGCCCTTGGCGCCCGCACCATGCCGCTCAAGCATCTGCAGGACGCGGTGCTGCGCAAGATCGATGCGGCAAACGCGAGCTTCTGGTCGGCCCGCAACGCGCCCAGCGGCGAAGGGGCCAAGCTCGGCCTGCTGGAGCGCCAGCGCCTGCGCGTGTGGCTGGCGCTGGTGGAGAGCGAGCTGGCGCGACTGCTGTAGCGCTCATCAAAAATAGTGACGACGCGCTTCGCCGCGTCACAGAGCATGGCGCCCTTCGCCGCAAAGACGGCTTTGCCAGGGGCGCCACCATGATCACAACCACCACGATGCGCCGCTGCCCGGCGCCTGTTCTGCTCTGCACACTGCTGGCCAGCGCCGCGCTGTTGAGCGCCTGCGGCGGCGGCGGCGAAACCCCCGCGCCGGTGCCAGCACCGCCGCCGCCAGCGCCCGCCACGGTGGCCATCACCGGCAAGGCCGTCGACGGCGCGCTGTCCGGCGCCACCGCCTGTTACGACCTGAACGACAACGGTGCCTGCGACACCGGTGAGCCGGCCTCGACGGCCACCGGCGCAGACGGCGCCTTCACGCTGGCGGTCGCGCCCACCGAGGCCGGCAAGCACCGCATCGTCGTGCAGGTGCCGGCCACGGCGGTCGATGCCGACACCGGCGCCACCGTCGGCACGGCCTACACGCTGCAGGCCCCGGCCAGCGGCACGAGTTCGGCGCACAACGTCTTCGTCAGCCCGCTGACCACCCTTGTGCAGGGCCATGTGGACGCCGCCGGCGTCAGCCTCGCCGACGCAACCGCCCTCGTGCAAGCCCAGGCCGGCCTGGCCGTGTCGCCGCTGGCCGACTTCACGGCCGCGAGCAATGCCGACAACAAGCAGGCAGGCCTCGTCGCCCGCCTCGTGCAGGCAACGGCGCTGGCCCAGGCGGACGCGCTCAAAGGCGTGGCTGGCCAAGCCGACCTCAGTGGCGGCACGATCACGGCGGCCGAGGTGCAGAAGCAGGTCGCAAGTGCGGTGGTCGGCGCCTTGCCGGCGATCGCCGGCAAGGCGGCCGAATCGACGGTCACTGCGGCCAGCGGCGCGGCGCTGACGACGGCCATCACTGAAGCCGCCCAGGCTGTCGTCGCCCAGGCCGGCTTCACGGCGGAGGAAGCGAAGGCGGCCATTGGTGTCGCCAAGCTGCCGGCCGAACCCGCGGTGACGACGGCCGTCGCCACGGGCCAGCTGACCGCCCTGCGCTACAGCGACGCCAACAACTGGTTCCTGCGCAGCCTGCAGGCCAGCGCGGCCGACAACACACCCGACGCGGCAAGCCTCACCCGCTACGCGTCCGTCTACATGCTCAGCCAGGGCAGCGCCTACACGGCGGCCGGCACGACGCAGGCCTGGGCCAACGGCAGCAGCTACGCGCGCAGCGGCGACCTGCATTGGAACGGCAGTGCCTGGGTCGCCTGCAAGCTGGGTGACCGCAATACTGCCACCTTGCGCGACGCCAAAGGCCGCCTGACCTACAACTACTGCGACGGCATGGAGAAGGGCCGCAGCTGGCGCAGCGCCGTGGACGTGGCGGGACAAGGCATCGCCAGCGTCTTCACCGGCCAGATCCGCAACTATCCCGGCGGCAGCAACGGCGTGGCCTATGCCAATTGGGGGCCGGCCAACCTGGCCACCTTCGGCAACGCCAGCTTCCCAAGCGGTGCCAAGCTGCTCTATCAGACCAACAGCGTCCTCGACACCGCTGTGGCCTACGACGTGCAGGACAGCGCGGTAGTGACCGCCTACGCCGCGGCCGTGGCCGCCGGCGGCGACGTGCGCGCCAATGCCGGCCTTGCCTGCGGTGGCACATTGGCGGCAACGACAATCACGACGCTGGAAGACCTCGTGGCCCACAACCCTGGCAAGCCCTGCGTCTTCGCCAAGTCCACCAGCGGCGGCGACGTCAGCCTGGACCCCAACGAGTGGTGGAGCAACTCGACGGCCAGCCTCGCCGTACTGGCCAATGCCATGGCGCGGCCGGCCGGTACCGGCAGCTGGTACAGCACCGATCTGCGCCTGCGCGTGGCCTTCACCGGCGGCGGCAGCACGGCGACGAGCTACTACCGCTGCCTGAGCCGCGCCAGCAATGGCAGCGCACGCAACTGCAGCCTGCTGGGCACCGGCAGCTACAGCATCAAGACCCTGGGCGACGCTCGCGTGATGACCTTCAGCGGCCTGCCTGCGCTGATGCAGCAAGCCGGCTACAGCCGCGTCTTCATCGAGCGCGGCGGCAAGGTCTATCACGGTTACCAGAACGCGATCGGCGGCAGCAGCAGCCTGCTGCGCCTGAACCTAGAGGCCGCCAATGCCGTGCTCGCCGCCCTTCCCGGCATGCCGGTGATCGTCCCGACGACACGCCATGCCGATCTCAGCGCCGCCAGCCAGGCCGCGCTCACGACGGCCAAGGGCGTCTGGCTGGCAACGGACGGCGATGACCTCGCGATGCTGCGCATTGGCGATGGCGGCCGCTATCTGTACGGCCAGGCCACGCCGGCAACGGGCGGCTCCCAGACCGGCCACGAACTCGGCTGGCTGGACTACGACGCCGCCAGCCAGACCTTCCACGGCCTTGTCGAGAGCAATTCGGCCGGCGAGGGCGCCGAGTTGCGCCGCAGCGCTGCCGAGCAGGCCAGCGAGAAGCTGACCATCACGGCCAGCCAGCTCAGCAGCAGCCTGGGCACCGTGTTCACTCGCGTGCCGAACGACCCTGCCGGCCTCGTCGGGCTGTGGGCCGCGGGCTCGGCCAGCGACCTCAATACCCAGCATCTGCTCTTCCTGCCCAGCGGCAAGGTCATGTTGATCGACCCCTGGGGAGACACCTCGGGCGGCGTCTGCACAACACAGCGCCAGGGTCCCATGGGCGGCGAGTACGCCAGCTACAGCTGGAATGCCGCGACTGGCGCGCTGCAGATCTCTGCCAGGCTGTTCGACACCGATGGCTGCGCCGGCTTCTTCGACAGCAGCCCCGGCGGCCAGGGTTCGCTGCTGGACTATGTGCTCAAGCTGTCCGCCGACGGCAAGACGGCCACCGTCGCCACTTCGGAAGGCGACCTGACGCTCTATCGGATCGCTCCGCAGTGATGTCGCGTGCCGGAGCCATCGGGCTCTATTGACCGGGGCGCCCGATGATTTTGGCTATCGTTAGGTTTGATCTATTTAACGCACAAGAAGGATAGGGCTCATTAAGCTCCGACCACCTGCTGACCCACCAGCGCAAGGAGCCGACATGACCACCCCTTCCAGCGAAGCCAAGTGCCCCTTCTCCGGCGCCGCCCACACGCGCGGCGCTGGCGCCAACCACCGCTGGTGGCCCAACGCCCTCAACCTGGGCGTGCTGCACCAGCACTCGCCCCGGTCCAATCCCATGGGCGAGGCGTTCGACTACGCCGCGGCCTTCAAGAGCCTGGACCTGGACGCTGTCGTCAAGGATCTGCATGCGCTGATGACCGACTCGCAGGACTGGTGGCCGGCCGACTACGGCCACTACGGCCCCTTCTTCATCCGCATGGCCTGGCATGCCGCTGGCACCTACCGCGTACAGGACGGCCGCGGCGGCGGCGGCACCGGCAACCAGCGTTTTGCGCCGCTGAACAGCTGGCCCGACAACGGCAACCTCGACAAGGCCCGCCGCCTGCTCTGGCCCATCAAGCAGAAGTACGGCCGCCAGCTGTCCTGGGCCGACCTCTTCATCCTGACCGGCAACGTCGCGCTGGAGAGCATGGGCTTCAAGACCTTCGGCTTCGGCGGTGGCCGCGCCGACATCTACGAGCCCGAGCTCGACATCGACTGGGGCCCCGAGGCCACCTGGCTGGGCGACGAGCGCTACAGCGGCGAGCGCCAGCTTGCTAATCCGCTCGCCGCCGTGCAGATGGGCCTGATCTATGTGAACCCCGAAGGCCCCAACGGCAAGCCTGACCCGGTCGCGTCGGCGCGTGACATCCGCGAGACCTTCGCCCGCATGGCCATGAACGACGAGGAGACCGTGGCCCTGGTGGCCGGCGGCCACACCTTCGGCAAGGCCCATGGCGCGGGCGACCCCAAGCATGTGGGCAAGGAGCCCGAAGGCGCCGACGTGCTGGACCAGGGCCTGGGCTGGAAGAACAGCTATGCCAGCGGCATGGCCGGCCACACCATCACCAGCGGCATCGAAGGGGCGTGGAAGCCCAACCCGACCACCTGGGACATGGGCTACTTCGACACGCTGTTCAAGTACGACTGGGAGCTGACCAAGAGCCCGGCCGGTGCCCACCAGTGGACTCCGAAGGGCGGCGCGGGCAGCGACACCGTCGTCGATGCGCACGACCCGAGCAAGTTCCACGCGCCGATGATGACCACCGCCGACCTGGCCCTGCGCATGGATCCTGCCTACGAGAAGATCTCGCGGCGCTTTCATGCCAACCCGGCCGAGTTCGCCGACGCCTTCGCGCGCGCCTGGTTCAAGCTGACCCACCGCGACATGGGCCCGGTGGCGCGCTACCTGGGCAAGCTGGTGCCCAAGGAAGAGCTGCTGTGGCAGGACCCGATTCCGGCCGTCAACCACGCTCTCATCGATGCGAGCGACATCGCCGCGCTAAAGGCCCAACTGCTGAGCTCGGGCCTCACGACCGCACAACTCGTGTCCACCGCCTGGGCCTCGGCCGCGAGCTTCCGCGGCAGCGACATGCGCGGCGGCGCCAACGGCGCGCGCATCCGCCTCGCACCGCAGAAGGATTGGGCGGCCAACCAGCCGGCCGAGCTGTCCAAGGTGCTGCCCAAGCTCGAAGTCGTGCAGCAGGCCTTCAACGCCTCGGCGGCCGCTGGCAAGAAGGTGTCGTTGGCCGACCTCATCGTGCTGGCCGGCAGCGCTGCCGTCGAAGCAGCCGCGAAGAAAGCCGGCTTTGACGTCGACGTGCCCTTCCACCCCGGCCGCATGGACGCGACGCAGGACCAGACCGACGTGGCCTCCTTCGCCGCGCTGGAACCCAAGGCCGACGGCTTTCGCAACTACCTCGCGCCCGGCGTGCCCGAGGCCTCGGCCGCCGAGCTGCTCGTCGACAAGGCCCAGCTGCTGACGCTGTCGGCGCCCGAGATGGCGGTGCTGGTGGCCGGCCTGCGCGTGCTGGGCGCCAACACGGGCGGCAGCCCGAACGGCGTCCTCACGGCAAGGCCCGGCACCCTGACCAACGACTTCTTCGTCAACCTGCTGGACATGCGCACCCAGTGGCGCAAGGCCGGCGACGTGCTCGAAGGCGTGGACCGCAGCACCGGCCAGCGCAGGTGGACGGCCACGGTCGCCGACCTCGTCTTCGGCTCCAACGCGCAATTGCGCGCGCTGGCAGAGGTCTATGCCGGCAGCGATGCACAGCAGAAGTTCGTTGACGACTTCGTCGCCGCCTGGACCAAGGTCATGGAGCTGGACCGCTTCGACAGGAAATGAAGCCCCTCGTCCAAGGAGTACCCCGGCCGGTCTTGCAGACCGCGCTGCGGCAGGAGCCGCAGCCCTTCGGCAGGCTCATTGAGCCCACTGGGCTCAATGAGTCCGGCCTCAGCCCCCGCGGGGACGGCGATGCTTGCCGGATTGACCGGCAAGCACATCGCCCAAGGCGGGCCGGCTTGGTGAACTGAAGTCGGACACAAACAGTCCCTGCGGACTGTTTGTGCCTACGGAGGGCCATGAGTCTCTGGCTCATGGCAGGCCCGGCGCTCGTCCCGCAAGCTGACTTGACAACTGCCTAGACGACCGCGGGCCAAGCGGAATCCGTTAGGCTCGCTCCAGTCCTGTTTTTGGAGCCCCCATGGCCAAGAAATCCGCCGCCCCGTCCATCAGCATCGGCATCAGCGAGAAAGACCGCGCCGCGGTCGCCGCCGGCCTGTCCAAGCTGCTGGCCGAGACCTACACGCTCTACCTGACGACGCACAACTTCCACTGGAACGTCACGGGTCCGATGTTCAACAGTCTGCATGCGATGTTCATGGCCCAGTACACCGAGCTGTGGAACGCCGTCGACCCCATCGCCGAGCGCATCCGCTCCCTGGGCTTCCCGGCGCCCGGCAGCTATGCCCAGTTCGCCAAACTCAGCGGCCTGCCCGACGCGCCCGCCACGCCGCCCAAGGCGATGAAGATGGTCGAAGTGCTGATGCAGGGCCACGAGGCCGTCGCCCGCACGGCGCGCGCCCTGTTCCCGCTGGTCGACAAGGCCAGTGACGAACCCAGCGCCGACCTGCTGACGCAACGCTTGACGATCCACGAGCAGACCGCATGGATGCTGCGCAGCCTGCTTGAAGAGTGAGGCGCGCATGAAGGTCGCCATCCTGACCTTTGACGGCTTCAACGAGCTCGACAGCTTCATCGCGCTGGGTCTGATCAACCGGCTGTACGCGCGCGGCTGGTCGGCTGCCATCACGAGCCCGAGCGCCCAGGTGACATCCATGAACGGCGTCACCGTCACGGCCCAGCAGCCGCTGGAGTTCGCCAATGAGGCCGACGTCGTGCTGTTCGGCAGCGGCATCCACACCCGCGCCATCGCCAACGACAGCGCGCTGCTGGACCGGCTGCAGCTCGACCCGCTGCGCCAGCTCATTGGCGGCCAGTGCTCCGGCACGCTGCTGATGGCCCGCCTGGGCCTGCTGGCCGACATGCCCGCCTGCACCGACACGACGACCAAGCCCTGGGTGGTCGAGGCCGGCGTGCGCGTCGTCGAGGAGCCCTTCCACGCCCGCGGCCCGATCGCGACGGCCGGCGGCTGCCTGGCCTCGCAATATCTGGCCACCTGGGTCATGGCCTCGCGTGCCGGGCTTGATGCCGCTCGCAGCGCCCTGCATTACGCCGCGCCGGTCGGCGAGAAGGACGCCTACGTCGAACGCCTGCTTGGCGTCGTCACACCTTTTCTGCCGCCGGCCTGACGGCGCTCGTCGCCCGGCGCAGGCGGCCGATGCCTTCCGCGATCGAACCCACCGTCACCTGGTGGTATTCCGAGCCGGCCGGCAACTGCGCCATCAACCGGCGGTGCGCCGTCGGCAGCGCGTGATACGGCAGATAGGGCGCCACATGGTGCAGCGCATGAAAGCGCAGGCCTACCGGGCACAGCACCAGGGTGATCGGGTCGTTGGAGTCCACGTTCAGCGAGTCCAGCAGCTGGCCGCGCGCATCGCGGCCTTCGAGCTCCTCGACGTAGAGATGCGTGCCGCCCATGGCGCGGATGGTGTTCAGCGTCGCGATCAGCACGACCAGCAGCGCCCAGGCGGCCACCCACTGCCAGCCGGCAAAAATGCCAATCGCCACCAACGCCCAGCCCCAGGCGCAGCACCACCATTCGACCGCCATCGCCTCGGCGCGGGCGCTCTCCTTGATGGCCGGCGCGCGAAACGGCATGCGCAGGGCCATGTGGACGAACTCCGGGATCATCTTTTCGCGAATGGGCGTCAGCACGGCCGCCAGCGGCGTCAGGATGGCGAAGCGCACCCACAGCGCCAACGGCAGGGCCAGGTTCAGCGCGAACAGCTTGGCGCTGGCCGAGCCGGCCCGGCTGTGGAATTGGTCGTACTCGCCGTCCTCGCGCGTGCCGTAGGTCAGCTTGTTGTGGTGTCCCTGGTGGATGGGCAGATACAGCAGGAAGGGAATCAGCAGCGGCACGCCCGAGACCGCATGCCAGACGTGGCGAAAGCCCTTCATGCCCTGCTGGTGGAAGATCTCGTGGATGAAGCCCAGCGTGCGGTAGAGCAGCAGCACCGCCGCGAGGAAGGCGAGCGTGCGCAGCAGCGGCGCCCCCGGCAGCACGGCGACGACGAAGGCCGCCCAACCCACGGCGGCGCACAGCAGCAGATCGGCGAAGTAATGCGCCTGGTTGGGCTCGCGCAGGTCGGCCACCAGCTCCTGCACCCGCTTCATGTCGACCTGCTTGTCCATTGCCATCCCGTCTTGCCAAACCCGCCAACCATAATCCAGCGGCGGCCCGCGCTCCAGCGGTTTCGGGGCAAGCCGCCGCCGCGGATGTCGACTTTTCCCCTTTTGCCCTTTCGCTGCGCGCTTGAGGACCGTTCGCTTTGTTCGCGCAGGCTTGCCCGGTTTCACGGCAAGCAGGCCTCAACCGGGCCCAAGGGGCGGCCACGGATAATCGCGGGTTAGCCCGCTAGAAGAACTCCATGTCCGAATCCACCGCCAGCCGCATCGAGACGGAAGTCCGGCGCCGCCGCACCTTCGCCATCATCAGCCACCCCGACGCCGGCAAGACCACGCTGACGGAGAAGCTGCTGCTGTTCTCCGGCGCGATCC
This sequence comes from Pelomonas sp. Root1217, assembly GCF_001425705.1. Taxonomy (GTDB): domain Bacteria; phylum Pseudomonadota; class Gammaproteobacteria; order Burkholderiales; family Burkholderiaceae_C; genus Pelomonas. The sequence continues at coordinate 619,579 of NZ_LMDC01000023.1, forward strand.
AGATCGCCGGCTCGGTGAAGGCGCGCAAGGCCAGCCGCCATGCGACGTCGGACTGGATGGAGATCGAGAAGCAGCGCGGTATCTCGGTGGCGTCGTCCGTCATGCAGATGGAATACCGCGACTGCGTCATCAACCTGCTGGACACCCCCGGCCACCAGGACTTCTCCGAGGACACCTACCGTGTGCTGACCGCCGTGGACGCGGCGCTGATGGTCATCGATGCAGCCAACGGCGTCGAGCCGCAGACGCGCCGCCTGCTGCAGGTCTGCCGCGCGCGCAACACGCCCATCCTGACCTTCGTCAACAAGATGGACCGCGAGGTGAAAGACCCGCTGGCCCTGATGGACGAGATCGAGGCCGAACTGGGCATGACGGTCGTGCCCTTCACCTGGCCGGTCGGCATGGGCAAGCAGTTCCACGGCGTTATGGACCTGCGCCAGCAGCGCATGCGCGTGTTCGCGCCCGGCGAGGACCGGGCCGCCGGCACCGAGGAGGTGCTGGAAGGGCTGGACAACCCCGCCTACGCGGAGCGCTTCGGCATGCAGTACGACCAGGCCAAAGGCGAGATCGAACTGGTCCGCGAAGCCGCCCCCGAGTTCAACCGCGAGGAGTTCCTGACCGGCAAGCAGACGCCGATGTTCTTCGGCTCGGCCGTCAACAACTTCGGCGTGCAGGAGGTGCTGGATGCGCTGGTGGAACTGGCGCCCGCGCCGGACTCGCGCGTGGCCATGCAGCGCACCGTGCAGCCCGACGAGCCCAAGTTCACCGGCGTGGTGTTCAAGATCCAGGCCAACATGGACCCGGCCCACCGCGACCGCATCGCCTTCCTGCGCGTGGCGTCGGGTCATTTCGAGCGCGGCATGCGGCTGAAAGTCGTGCGCTCGGGCAAGGAGTTGCGGCCCAACACCGTCGTGTCATTCCTCTCCCAGCGCCGCGAGCTGCTGGACGAGGCCTTTGCCGGCGACATCATCGGCATCCCCAACCACGGCGTGCTGCAGCTGGGCGACACCATCACCGAAGGCGAGGCGCTGCAGTACACCGGCCTGCCCTTCTTCGCGCCGGAAATGTTCCGCGCGGTGGAAGTGGCCGACCCGCTGAAGACCAAGCAGCTGCGCGCCGGGCTGACGCAGCTCGGCGAAGAAGGCGCCATCCAGGTCTTCCGCCCCATCGCGGGCAGCGTGCTGCTGCTCGGAGCCGTAGGCCAGCTGCAGTTCGAAGTCGTCGCCCACCGTCTGGAGCACGAGTACGGCTGCAAGGCCCGCATCATGCCGAGCCGCTTCCAGGTGGCGCGCTGGGTGACCTGTGATGACCCGGCCGAACTCAAGCGCTTCATCGACGCCAACGACCACCGCATGGCCTATGACGCGGTCGACGCACCGACGGTGCTGGTCGAGTACGCGCCGGAGCTGCGCGCCATCGAGAGCAACTGGCCCAAGATCAAGTTCCACGCGTTGCGTGAGCATGCGGGGCTGGTGTTCCAGCAGCGGCTGGATGGCTGAGGCTCGTCAGCAGGACGATCCCAGCCAGCGGCCGGTGGACAGCATGCGCTGATCCACCTCCTCGGCGCCCACCGCATTGCCGTTGCGGCCGTCCACCGCATTGCCGCGGCCCTTAAGTTCGATGCGGTAGCTGCTCGGGCCATAGGTGGCCGCGAAGCTGCCCTGCGTCAGCCCGCCGCCACCGGTGCGGCAGATGTATTTGCCCGTCGCCTCGCTGGTGTTCATCTTGATGCCGCTCAGCTCGCATTTCCAAGGGCCGCTGCCACTGAGCGCCGACTCCAGATAGGCGGCCAGATCGATCTTCGCTTGTTGCGGACTCAGGCAGGCCTGCTTCTCGGCGGCCTGCTGGCGGTCCATCTCCGCCTTCTGCGCATCGGTCAGGCGGCTGCGCAGCTTGGATCGCAGCGCCTGGACCCCGGGCTTGATGGACTGGCCGTTGATCCAGATCTCGCTGTCGGACGTCCACAGGCCGGGATTGACCTCGAGGATGGGTGCGGCGCTGCAGGCGCCCGCGAACAGGGTGAGGGACAACGCGGCCGGCAGGACGCTGGGACGGATCGAACGAAGCTGGAGCATGGATGTCGGTCGGGAGGCTAGCAAAAAGGCGCGCATTGCAGCAGTTCGAGCAAGGCGGCGACATCCCTCGGTTGCAAGTCACGCAGCGGCCGCATCAGTGAATCGGCCCAGGCACCAAAATGCGCCAGCGGCAAGTCCACCCACTTCAATGAAGCCAACGCCCTCATCCCGCCCCTGCCCCTCCTGCAACAACGCCATGCAGGTGCATGAGCTGCCGGGCCAGTACGACAGCGCGGTGGAGATCGACTTCTGCTTCAGTTGCCAAGGCATCTGGTTCGACAGCATGGAGAACCTGCGCCTGGCGCCCGCTGCGGTGGCCACGATGTTCAAGGAGATGCACCAGCACCGCGACACGCCGCATGCGCCGCTCGCCGGCCGGCTGCGCTGCCCGCAATGCCGCGGCGGCCTCGTGCAAGGATTCGACGTCGTGCGAAGCGGCCGCTTCATCACCCACCGCTGCGAGAGCCGGCACGGGCGCTTCAGCAGCTTCTCGTCCTTCATGATCGAGAAGGGCTTCGTGCGCCAGCTCACCAAGCCCGAGATCGCCGACATCGCCAAGAAGGTCGGCGTCATCAACTGCAGCAACTGCGGCGCGCCGGTGGACCTGCGCAAGGAAGACAGCTGCTCGCATTGCCGCTCGGCGCTGTCGCTGCTGGACCCGGGGGCGGTGGAGAAGGCGCTGCAGAACTACGCCAAGGCGCCATCCGCTCATGCTGCCCCAGCAACCGCCGTGGCAGACGCCCTTGTTGCGATGGCGCGCGAACGCTCGCGCACGCAACGCCTCGACGTCTGGCCGTCTGACACCCGGCTCACCGGCGCAGGCCTGGCGGTAGACCTGTTCGCCGTGGGCCTCACCCTCGTCAGCAGCCTGTGGGATGACTGAAGGACGACCGATGCCCAGCGATTTCGACAAAGGCCTGGCCCTGCACCAGCAAGGCCGGCTGGCCGAGGCTGAACCGCTCTACCGCCGCGTGCTGCGTACCGCGCCGAAACAGTTCGACGCCCTGCATCTGCTGGGCGTGATCTGCGGTCAGACCGACCGCTTCGACGAAGCGCTGGATCTGCTCAACCGCGCCGTGGCCCAGCGCCCCGGCAGCGCGCCGGCGCTGAACAACCTGGGCAACACGCTGGGCAGCCTGGGCCGCCACCAGGAGGCCGTGCAGGCCTTCGAGCGCGCTCTTGCGGTGCGCCCCGAAGACGCCAAGGCGCTGCGCAACCGCGGCACCAGCTTGCGCGCGCTTGAGCGCCCCGTCGAAGCGCTGGCCAGCTTTGACGCGGCCCTGGCCCTGCAGCCCAGCTACGCCGAGGCGCTGATCGGCCGCGCCGAATGCCTGTTGACCCTGCACCGCCGCTCGCAAGCCATCGAAGCCTTCCAGCAGGCCCTGCCCCTGGGCAAGGACGTCGACCAGATCCGCTATGCCCTGGCCGCTCTCGGCGTCGAGCCCGCGCCGCCCACGGCGCCCGCCGGGTATGTCGAGGCCCTGTTCGACATGTACGCCCACAACTTCGACAACCACCTCGTCAAGACGCTGGGCTATCGCACGCCCGAGTTGCTCGTCGCGGAGCTGCAGCGCGCCGATCCACCCAGCGGCGGCGAGGTCATCGACCTCGGCTGCGGCACCGGCCTGTGCGGGCCGCTGCTGCGCCCGCTGAGCGCCAGGCTGACCGGCGTGGACCTGTCCGGCCTGATGCTGGCCAAGGCGCGCGAGCTGGGCCTGTATGACGAACTGGTGCAGGGCGACATCGTCGCGGCGCTGCAGGGCCAGCCCCAGCGCTTTGACATCGCCGTCGCTGCCGATGTCTTCGTCTACGTCGGTGACCTGGAAGCCGTCTTCACCGCCACCGCGGCCGCGCTGCGCGCGGGTGGATTGTTCGCCTTCTCGGTCGAGGCCTGCGAGGCCGGCAGCGACTTCCGCCTCGGTCCCAAGCGCCGCTATGCCCACTCGCTGCCCTATCTGCGGCGCCTGGCCGCCAACCATGGGCTGGCCGTCGAGTCATCGACGCGCTGCGCCATCCGCAAGGAAAGCGACGAAGCCGTCGACGGACTGCTGGTCGTGATGCGCCGCCGGTGAGCCCGGCTCAGCGCAGCTTCTTCGCGTAGTTGTCGCGCACGTTCTGGCTGATGTAGGTCGACAAGCCCCGGCCGGCCCGGGCCAGCCGCTTCATGTCCGACACGGCCTTTCGCCCCGGGTGCTCCACGTCGTAGACATAGATCGACCCGTCGGTGAACTGCACGGCAATGCCCACCGGGCCGGTAGCAAAGGCCACGACGCCGGAGTCGCCCTCGCGATTGGCATAGCGCTGCATCTTCACGGTAGCGCACTGGCAAGCAGCGTGCCGGCAGGGCGTGCCGTCCATGGGCTGCGAGGCGAACGGCGCGCTGCGATGATGTGCTTTTCCTTCCTGCCTCACAGAGCCGATGAGCAAGCGTCTTGTACCCCTTGTTGCCGCCCTGAGCTGCACCCTCGCCCAGGCCGCCCCCGAACTCGAAACCGTCGTCGAAGGCCTCAAGACGCCCTGGGCGGTCGCCTTCCTGCCCGGCGGCCAGCTGTTGATCACCGAGCGTGACGGCGCGATGCGAACGGCCCAACCCGGCGGCAAGCCGAGCGCGCCCATCCAGGGCGTGCCGGCCGTCGATGCCGTCGGCCAGGGCGGCCTGCTGGACGTGCAGTTGGACAGCGACTTCGCCCGCAACCGCACGGTCTACTTCTGCTATGCCGAGCCCAGCGCCGACAAGAAGGCCAACAGCACGGCCCTGGCCCGCGCGCGCCTGAGCGACGACCTCAAGCGGCTGACCGACGTCAAGGTCATCTTCAGCCAGAAGCCCAAGGTCGAGAGCAAGCACCACTTCGGCTGCCGCATCGTCGAGATGCCCGACGGCAAGCTGATGCTGAGCCTGGGCGAACGCTTCAGCCAGATGCAGAGTGCGCAGACGCTGGACAACCATCTCGGCAAGATCGTGCGCGTCGGCAAGGACGGCAGCGTGCCGGCCGACAACCCTTTCGTCAACACGCCCGGTGCCCTGCCCGAGATCTGGAGCTATGGCCACCGCAATTCGCAAGGCCTGACGCTGGACGACAAGGGCCAGCTGTGGGAGCACGAGCACGGCCCGCAGGGCGGCGATGAGCTCAACCTGATCCGCCCCAGGCTGAACTACGGCTGGCCCGTCATCACCTACGGCGAGAACTACGGCGGCGGCAAGATCGGCGAAGGTATCTTCGCCAAGACCGGCATGGAGCAGCCCATCGTCAAGTGGGTGCCCTCCATCGCGCCCGCGGGGTTGGTGCGGCTGAAAAGCGCCAAGTACGGCCCGGCCTGGCAGAACAGCTTCTTCATCGGCTCCCTGAAGTTCGGCCACCTGGAGCGCGTCAAGCTCGACGCGGACAACCGCCCGGCCGAACAGGAGCGCCTGTTCCCCGACGCCGGCCGCATGCGCGATGTGCGCGAAGGCCCGGACGGCCTGCTCTATCTCGTGCTGGAAGCCCACGGCCGCATCGTCCGCGTGAAGCCTTGATGCGACACCGCGCCTGAGCGCGCGGCTGCCGCGTCGGGGCTTCGCGGGGGGAACCGAGCCCGGACGGCCTTCAGCCAGGGGCAGCGCGCGACCTGTGACGCCTTTCACGAACAGCGCCTTTGATCCCACAGACACGGGTGTCGGCGAATCTGCCAGCACAAGGGGGTAAACGCGCCTAAGTCATTGATCCACATGACTGGCATGGTGATTGCTAAAAGTCAAGGCGTATCCCTAACTTGAAGTTCCCACCATGAAGCTCCTGAACAAGATCTCCATCGCCCTGTCTTCGCTGCTGCTGGCAGCGTCCGCCCAAGCCGCTCTGGTGATCGGCAACACCTATCTGGACTCGTCCAACGCCAGCTGGACCTATGTCGGCGACTACAACGTCGGCAGCGGCCCCCTCTGGTACGCCAACCCGACCCCGCTGAACTACAGCGCGCTGCAAGCCGCCGCCATCGTTTTCGGCAATGGCGACTACGCCATCTCCACCTCCGACAGCCTGGTCAATCACCTGGCCTGGTACGACGGCTACGGCGACGGCAGCCACCTGCCGACCTACAACTCCTACGGCGGCGGCCAGGCTCTGGCCGAGAACTTCTTCGCCGATGTGGGCGGCGTGGGCTACACCCAGGGCGGCGACTATTCCGCCTACGTCGGCGGCGACCGTGCCGCGCTTGGCGGCGGTGCCTTCAACCACGTCTTCGTGGCAGCTGCCGGCACCGTGCCAGAGCCGGCATCGCTGGCCCTGGTGGCTGGCGCGCTGCTGGGCCTGGGCTTCGCCCGCCGCCAAAGCCGTCGCTGAGCCGAAAGGTCCTGCCGGGTCGGCAAGTCCGACGGCCGGCTTTCCCATGAATCGGGCCTGCGGGCCCGATTTGCTTTTCCGGGCCGCTAAACCGCCGCCGCCGCCAGCTCGCGCAGCCAGGCCCAGGGATAGATGCCGCGGTCGTGGCCGAGTTCACCGCCGCCTCGATGCCAGTGACCTTCTCGATCAGCTCGCTGTACTTCTCGGGCTCGGCAGCGATTAGCCTGTGCGCTCAGCCGCCTGCATGCTGCAGCTGGTAGTCGCGCAGCGAACGCAGCAGGGCCTGCTGGCGGGCGCCGGGCGGCAACTGGCGGGCCACCTGCTCGAAGCGCCCCACGTTGCCGGCGTTCAGGAAGGGCCCGACGTTCTCGGCCACCGACTGCGCCGCCTGCCAGCCGCCGGTGTGGACAAGGCCGACGAACATGTCGTCATAACCGCTGGACAGGCCGAGCTGCTGCCACTGCTGCAGCACCGGGTAGGCCTTGGCGAGCAGCACGGCGTCATAGCTGCGGCTCAGTGCCGAGACGGCCGCCGCCGCCGTCTCGGCCGACGGTGGCAGCCGCGCGGCGAGCGCCAGGGCCGCGGCCTGCACATGGCCGTCGGGAAATGCCAGCAGCTCGCGCGACCAGGCGGCCTGCTCGGCGGGGCTGCCGTGGGTGGCGAGACGGTCCAGCTGTTCGAGCAGCAGGCGCACCACCTCGAAGTGCTCGTCCATGCCTTCGCCGCGGGTCAGGCGGCAGCTGTCGGTGGCGTGGCAGCGAACCAGGGTGCGCAGCGCCTGCGCCGGTGGCGCTGTCGTGAGCGCAGCGACCCCGGCGGGCTCTACGGTGGCTGTGGCGGCGGGCGAAAGGGCGGGCGACAGCAACGCCCCCGGCGGGACGCTGGCGGCCGGGCTTGGCGACGCCGCAGGCGACCGCCCCACCGCAGTGACGACGGCGGGCACGGCGTCGCCACGCTGCGTCCACCACAGCCCGATCACCACGGCCGCGGCAGCGGCCAGCGCCAGCACAGCCTTCATCGCCGCTCAGGGCTGCAGGGCGAGGAAGGCCGCGGCCGGCCAGCGGTTGGTCCGGCAATAGGCGGCGTTGCCGGCGCGCGCCAGGCAGGCGTTGACCAGCGCCGTGCCGAAGGGCCCGTAGACGTCGGTCTCGGCGGCGCCGTTGCGGGTCACGGTCTCGGTGCAATGGAAGCGGTGCGCCATGGAGCGCGCCGCGCCGCGCGGGCAGTCGCCGTTGCCCGTGGCTGCCGCGGCCAGGGCCTTGCTCCAGATCGGCAGGGCGATAGCCACGCCGTCGACGATGCTGGCGCGGTTGGCCGTGCAGACCGCGCCACCGCCGGCGTCCACGCAGGCCTGCATCGCGGCGACGGTGAAGGGGCCATAGGTCTGGCTCGCGCTCATGCACTGGCGCAGGTGGCTGTCATAGCGCGTCCCGTTGGGGCAATGCGCAGGCTTGGCCGCGGAAGGCGCTGCGGTCGGCACGGCCCAGCTCGCCAGCGTCGACGCCGGATAGAGGTTGCCGGCAAAGATCCAGCCTTCGCGCAGCACGCCGTCGTTGTGCAGGTACTCGACGCGGTAGTAGAGGTTGTTGGCCGACGCCGTGCCAAACACTTCCTTGACCTGCACGGCCGTGTTGGCCGGGATGGCGACGAGCAGGGCGCCGCCCGGTGTGGCGCGCATGTTGAGGTTGGGCACGACCTTGACCCAGTCGCCCGCAAAAGCGATGGCGCCTGGGCCGGCCGGCGCCGCAGCCACGGCCAGCGAAGCATGCGAGGCGGCCGTGCCCGCGTCGATCCAGCCATCGGTCAGCACGCCGCCGATGTCGGCGCGAATGCGATACAGCCGCCCCTGCTGCTGCGCGCCGCTGACCATGAAGTCCAGCACCTGGTAGGTGCCGGCGGCCGCCTGGCCCAGCACCATGCCATTGGGCGCGGAGCGCAGGTCCAGCGGCTGCAGCGTGGCGATGGCACTGGCCAGCGACTGCAGGCCCGGCACCTGGGCGCGGCAGAGCTGGTGGCGGTTGTGGTCGATGCGCGCGTAGCTGGCGGTCTGCGCCACATAGACCTGGGTGATGCTGCTCTCGTCGAAGCTGGCGCGGCCCGCCAGGCAGGCGGCGTCGCGCACGTCGTCCACGCACTCAAGCGTGTTGTTGCCGGCCAGCACGCAGGCGGCGGCGCCGACCTGCAGCAGCTTGCCGGGCTCGACGTTGCCGCCCACCGGCACCGGGCAGCTGGGGCCGTTGTCCATCAGGCAGGCCACGTCGATGCCGGCGGCCTTGTTCAGGTCCGCGATGTCGACCAGCCAGAGCCTGGCGTCGTAGTTGTCGCGGTAGCCGTTGTCCTTGGTCACGTTGACGTCGGCGGCGTTCTGCCAGCGGCAGACCTTGGTGGGCCCGCCGTTGTAGGCCGACCAGGCCGAGCGCGCACGGCCGCGCCAGTACTCGTCGACCTCGGCCGCGGTGCCCGTCGGCGTCGTCACGCCGCCGAGGCAGGCGGCCGGTGCCTTCTCCCACGCATCGAAGTAGATGTCGATCGCATAGGTGAAGTTCTGCATCATGTTCCAGCCCTTGCCTTCCTGGAGCTGGACGAAGTGGTAGCGGTCGTCGACCTGCATCATGCCGTGGCCGTGGCCGCTGTCGCCGCGCATCATCTTCAGCGCATAGGGCTGGCCGGCCGACAACTGGGCATCGCGGTAGTGAGACCAGAAGGTTTCCTGGCGCAGCGTCGCGTAGGTGCCGCGCTGGAAGGCTTCCAGCTCGCGTGCAGACACGCCCGGCTTGCGCGAGCGCAGGTAGCGGTCGCTCGCGTCGCGGATGACCGGGTACATCGCCTGCATGTAGCGCTTGCGCTCGTCGGTGAGGCTGGCCGAGGCGTCGTTGAAGATGGTGCCGGCGTAGTTGCCGCGCACGAAGCTGTCGGGGCCGAAGGCGTTGGCGTCGCAGCCCGACGGCGCCCGGCCATGGGTCCAGGTGCCGCCGACCTTGTTGGTGCAGGCCCAGTCGTTGGGCGTGGGCGTGTAGCCGGCGTGGGCCGTGGTGGCCAGGCCAAGGCACAGGGCGAAGAGGGCAAATGCTTTCATGCGACCTCCTCAGCTTTGACGGCGGCGCGCCGCGATGGCCAGCAGGCCGGCCAGCATCAGCGCAACGCTGCCGGGCTCCGGCACCGCGGCCACGTCGCCCACGCGCACGGCCCAGGCCTGGGCCAGGGTGTCGGTGGCGAGCTGGTCCTGCAGGCCCATGCCCATGAAGAAGCTCAAGGCCCAGCCAGATTCGGAGGCCGTACCCGTCCAGAACACCGGCCCGACCGGGTTGTTCGGATCGACGAGGCCGCTGAACGAGCCGGTGTGCGTGAGCCCGGCCGCCGTGTTGCCCAGGCTGGCGTAGAAGAGGTGGCCCAGCTCGCTGTTTGCACCGCTGTTGTTGATGCCGATGTCGGTGGAGCCGTCCTCTGAATAGTCCAGCCGCAGCGCGCTGCCATTGACCGGCGCCACCACCGGCAGGCGCCAGTCATCGAAGCCGCCAAAGCTCAAGGAAGCCGCCCATTGCTGCGCATCGGCCTGCGTGCGCAGTCCGCCAATGGCGGCATCGGCCAGCCAGGTCAGGTTGGTCTGCGTGTCGTAGACCATGGCGCCGTTGGCACGCGGCTGCAACTCGGCGCGGGCCGTTGCACCGATCAGCAAACCAGTTATTGCCAGGCCGGCAAGCAGTGTCTTCTTGGTCATGGGCGGGGCGACGGCGTCGCATGAACTGAGGGCGGGTCGCATGGTCTGCAAAACCACTGCGCAGCGACCAGCGGGTTAGTCCGGCCATGCGCTGCCAATTCGAGCGGGCGGCATAACCGGCGGGAATGCGGCCGGGCGGCGCGCGAAATCCGGCGTTCCTGGCGTCGGCGGGACAATCCGGGCTTCGCCCAGATCCCTCCCTAGTTCAAGGGGGGCGGCGTCCGCCCGCATGTTCACGACTTTCTGGTTTTCGCCCGCCCAATTGCTGGGTTATCTCGCCTTCGTGCTCGGCGTCGCCTGCTTCCTGCAGACGGACGACCGCCGCTTCAAGTGGTTCATGACGGGCGAGTGCATCGCCTACATCGCCCACTTCGCGCTGCTGGGCAACCCGACGGCGGTGGCGAGCTCGTCGCTGTCCATGCTGCGCTCGCTGCTGTCCCTTTACACGCGCTCGAAATGGGTCGCGGTGGGCGTGGTGGCGGCCAATGTCGGCTTCGGGCTGACCATTGCGCAAAAGCCCGGCGACTGGCTGCCGCTGGGCGCCTCGTGCCTGGGCACCATCGCCCTGTTCACGCTGCAGGGCGTGCCCATGCGGCTGCTGATGATGTGCGGCACGGCGCTGTGGATCGCCAACAACCTGATCGTCGGCTCCATCGGCGGCACGGCGCTGGAGGTGGTCATCGCCGTGATCAACCTGGGGACGATCGCGCGCATGCTCAAGGCTCGCCCAGCCGCTCGAACTCCGCAATGACCTGGGCGCCGATCAGCAGCAGCGTGGCGCCGATCTCCAGGCTCAGCAGCACGGCGATGGCCGTCGTCAACGAGCCATAGACGGTGCCGATCTGCGACAGCGTGCCGAAGTACCAGACCAGCACATGACGCGACAGTTCCCACAGCAGGGCAGCCGCCAGCGCACCGATGAGGGCCAGCGGCAGCGAGGGCCGCCCGCCGGGCATCACCATGTAGACCGAGGCCAGCACGAACACCTCGCCGGCAAAGCCGAGCACGTAGAGCATCACGCCTGACACGCCGTGCAGCGACCACGAGTAGCCGAGGAACTCGACCTCGCGCTGCCCCAGCGCCTGGAAACTGCCGGCCACCAGCGTCACCAGCAGCAGCCCGACGCTCAGGGACAGGATGTAGAGATAGGGAATCAGTGCCGAGATCAGGAAATGCCGCTTCTTGAGCTTGCGCCGATGATGAAAGATGCCCTGCATGGCGCTTTCCAGGACGGAGAAGGCCAGCGAGCTGAAGAAGAGCATGCTGATGAGCAGCACCCAGCCCATCACGTCCCGGTGCGCCAGGAAGCGCGCCAGCTCGGCCACCACGGCGGCCGACTGCCCCGGCACCAGCCATTCCAGGTAGCGGCCCACGGTCTGCAGCAACCGCGCCTGATCGATCCAGTGCGACAGCGCGATGACGCTCAGGATGAGGAGCGGCACGATGGAAAGCAGCGCGTAATAGGCCACAGCCCCGGCCAGCAGCAGGCCCTGGTTGGCGCGGAAGGCCTTCAGCGTCTGCCAGGCGAAGCCCCAGGGGTTATGGAGCAAGCGGGCAGTCTGGCGGGCGAACTGGCGGGCGAGAAAACGCATGGAAGCAGGGTCCGTCACAGCCACCTGCCGGGCTTGTCAGCGGACGTAACTCGCCCCTGTCGGAGGCCGCCGCGACGCGTGAAAGCCGTTCGGCAAGGCGCATGCCCAGGCGCTACGCTAGGTCATGCACGCCCTTCCTCCCGACCCCTCCTCGCTGGGCAACCAGCCGCTGCGCCTGCACATGCCGGTCGACGTGCGCAGCGTGTCGCTGGCGGTGCTGTCCGTGGTGGCTGTGCTGTTCGCGCTGCACGCAGCGGTCGCGCTCGTCGTGCCGGTGCTGCTGGGCCTGATGCTCAGCTATGCGCTGGAGCCGCTCGTCTGCCGCATGGAGCGCTGGCGCCTGCCTCGCACGCTGGCCGCCGGCCTGGTGCTGTCGGCGCTGGTAAGTAGCGTGGGCTGGACGGCCTATGCGTTGTCCGACGACGCCAGCAGGTTGCTGGAATCGCTGCCGGCTGCTGCCGAGAAGGTGAAGACCGTCATGGCCGCCAAGCGCCCGGGGGCGGGAGATGGGGCCTTGGCCCAGGTGCAGAAGGCGGCTCTGCAGCTGGAGCAGGCGGCCGAGGCCAGCGGCGTTCCCGCCGTGACGCCACGCGGCGTCACCCGCGTCATCGTCGAGAAGCCGCGCTTCAACCTGCATGACTATCTGTGGAGCGGCACGGTGGGTCTGCTGGCCTCGCTGGGCCAGGTCATGGTGGTGGTGTTTGTCGCCTTCTTCCTGCTGGCGGCGGGCGACAGCTTCAGGCGCAAGCTGGCGCACCTGGCCGGGCCCACCTTCGCCAAGCGCCGGCTGACGGTGCAGACCCTGGACGAGATCGGCGACCAGATCCAGCGCTATCTGCTGGTGCAGCTGTTCACCAGCGCCGTGGTGGGCGTGACGATCTGGCTGGCCTTCATGGCCGTGGGCGTGGAGCACGCCGCGGTCTGGGGCGTGGTGGCCTTCGTGGGCGACTTCATTCCCTACATCGGCGCCGCGGTGCTGACCACCAGTGCGGGCCTGATGAGCTTCATGCAGTTCGGCAGCGCCGACATGGCCCTGCTCGTGTCAGGCATCGCGCTGGGCGTGCACACGCTGTCGGGCAACCTGCTGATGCCGTACTTGAGTAGCCGCAGCAGCCGCATGAACGCGGTGGTCGTGTTCATCGGCGTGCTGGCTTTCGGCTGGCTCTGGGGCCTGTGGGGGCTGCTGCTGGGCGTACCCATCCTGGCCAGCGTCAAGGCGGTGTGCGACCGGGTGGACGGGCTGCAGCCCGTCGGCGAATTGCTGGGCGCATAGCTCAGTTTTCGGGCCGAGCGCCGGGCCCTCCCAAGCCGGCCCGCTCTGGCGATGTGCTTGCCGGTTAATCCGGCAAGCATCCCCGTCTCCTCGGGAGCTGAGGCCGGACACAGTGCGCCCAGTGGGCGCGCTGTGCCTGCCGAAGGGCTGCGGCCCAAGCCGCAGCGCGGCCTGCAAAGGCCGGCCAAGGTAGCCCTAGGACGAGAGGCTCTAACGATTTGCCGAGTAATTCACCGGCAGCCAGTCATAGCCCTTGCCGTCGGCGCGCAGCTTGCCGATGCCGGGGAAGGACACATGCGTCACGGCCACGTAGTAGCCCTCCTTGGCTGCGGCGGCATAAGCCTTTTCACGGGCAGGCGCGGCGGCCTTGGGGTCGGAGTCGAAGCTCATCGTCACGGCCGGCTCGGGGAACTGCACGGCCGCCACGTGCATCAGGTCGCCCCAGAACATGATCTTCTGGCCCTTGCTCTCGGCGACGTAGTTGCTGTGGCCGGGCGTGTGGCCATAGGCCGGGAAGGCTTTCACGCCGGGCACGATCTCGACACCCGCGGCGCTGCCTTCGAAGGGCTTGAAGCGGCCCACGTCGGCATAGGCCTTCACGTTGGCGGCGATGGCCTTGGCGCCGTCGCCCTTGGCCACCTGCTCGGCCGACAACCAGAAGTCGGCGTCGCGCTTGTCCACGCGCAGCGTCGCGTTCGGGAAGCTGGCCTTGCCGTCGATGGCAGTGCCGCCGATGTGGTCGCCGTGCATGTGCGTGATGACCACTTCGTCGACCTGCTCAGGCGCATAGCCCGCAGCCTTGAGATTGGCCAGTACACGGCCCAACGTCGGGCCGTACAGGCCAGCGGCGCCGGTATCGACGAGGACGATCTTGGCTCCAGTGTTGATCAGGTAGGCGTTGAAGGATGTCTCCAGCGGCACGCCGAGGTAGGCATGCTGCAGGGCCTTGACCGTGTTGGGCGCGGGCTGCTGCAGCAGCTTGTCGACCGGCAGGTCCAGCGTGCCGTCGGACAAGGCCGTGACCTCGAAATCGCCGAGCTGCAGGCGATACCAGCCCGGCGCCTGTCCCTTGAGCTGCGGGCCGGCGGCGAAGGCCGTGGCACTGACACCCAGGGCGAGGGCGGCGGAAAGCAGGCGGTTGAGCATCTTGAGTCTCCGGGGGTTGAGGGGAAGCGGCGCGCAGGATAGCGGCGCCGTCTCAGCCTTGCAGCCCCCAGGGTGTTGTCTGCCGTCTGGACACGGCGCCGCGCGGCGAATGGCTGGATTCCGGACAGTGCCACCGCAGTGGACACCGAAAACGCGGGTGAACCCGCAAGGGTTTGCAGGTAGTTCGCCCCGACTTGGCGCGGGCATGGCTTTTGCGCTCCCGCTCCTGGTTCCGAACACAACAACCAGGAGACAAGCCATGACCTCTCGCCACCCGGCACGCTCGCGCCTGCAATTCGCCATCCTCGCCACGCTGGGCGCCACGATCGCCCTGCCCGCCGCCGCGCAGACCGTCGCCGCCGCCGAGCCCACGGTGACGACGCTGGACGTCGTCAAGGTCACGGCGCGCAAGCGCGAGGAGTCGCTGCAGGACGTGCCGGTCGCCGTCACGGCGCTGACGGCCGACCAGCTCGACAAGCTGGCCATCAAGGACCTCGGCGACCTGCAGGGCCAGGTGCCCAACCTGACCATCTACGCCGCGCGCGGCAGCAACACGACGCTCACGACCTTCATCCGCGGCGTCGGCCAGGCCGACCCGCTGTGGGGCGTGGACCCGGGCGTGGGCATCTATTTCGACGACGTCTACATCGCCCGGCCGCAGGGCGCGCTGCTGGATGTGTACGACGTGCAGCGCGTGGAAGTGCTGCGCGGCCCGCAGGGCACGCTGTACGGCAAGAACACCATCGGCGGCGCCGTGAAGTACGTGTCCAAGCCGCTGCCGACGGCGACCGAAGGCTCGGTGACGCTGGCGGTGGGCAACTACGGCCAGGTGACGGCCAAGGGCGGCGTGGGCACGGCGGTCAACGACGGCCAGTTCCGTTTTCGCGTCGCCGGCGCCAGCCTGAACCGCGAGGGCTACGGCAAGAACCTGACCGACGGCAGCCCCGTGAGCGACCAGGCCACGACCAGCGGCCGCGTATCCATGGGCTGGTTCCCGACCGGCTCCAGCTTCAACGCCCAGGTGTCGGTGGACCGCACCAACGACGACTCGCACATGCGCGGCTTCCAGCGCCTGAACGTCAACGCCTTCGACCCCGCCAAGACGCCGCCGACCACCGGCCGCTACGACATCGCCACCGGCATGCCCAATGCCAACCGCACCAGCAGCGAGGGCGAATCCCTGACGCTGAACTGGGGCGTCAGCGAGGCCTGGAGCCTGAAGTACATCCTCGCCCACCGCGCCTCGGACACCAACACCTCCATCGACTTCGACGGCCTGCCCAACAAGATCGCCGACGTGCGCGCCGAATACCACGACAGCTCGCAGAGCCATGAGCTGCAGGCCGTCTACGAAGGCGCCAGCAGCTCGGGCGTGCTCGGTGTCTATTACTTCGACGGCCGCGCCGGCGGAACGGTGCGAAACAACTTCTTCAACCTGAGCTTCGGCACCACCAACGGCCTGGTCTACACCCAGGGCAAGGCCGTCTTCGGCGACTGGAGCTGGCGCCTGAGCCCGGCCTTCAGCGTCAGCACCGGCCTGCGCTACACCCAGGAGAAGAAGCGCGCCGTCGTGCTGAACCAGGCCTTCGCCAACGACCAGTTCAGCGGCAACCCCATCGCCGTGCCGGCCAATTTTGACAAGAGCCTGTCGGTCAGCAACACCTCGCCGCGCCTGTCGCTCGAGTACAAGGCCAGCAAGGAAATCAAGCTCTACACGACGGCCTCGCGCGGCTTCAAGAGCGGCGGCTACAACATCCGCGCCAACACCGTGGCCTTCCCATCCTCGGGCCGGCCCTTCGCCGACGAGAAGCTCGACTCGCTGGAACTGGGCGCCAAGATGATCCTGGACGGCGGCCGGCTGGAGCTGAACACGGCGCTGTTCCACAACAAGTACAAGAACGTGCAGCTGTCGGTGTTCACCAGCTACACCCAGCCCAATGGCCAGCCCGGCTTCTTCGGCGACTTCACCAACGCCGGCAAGGCGACGGTGCAGGGCGCCGAGGTCGAGTTCCTGTGGATGCCGACGACATCCTGGCGCATCAGCGGCAACCTGGCCACGCTGGACGCCAAGTACGACGAGTACTTCGACCGCGGCGTCAACGTGGCCGCCCAGAAGAAGTTCACCAACACGCCGAAGTACCAGGCCAGCCTGAACCTGGAGCACAACGCCAGGCTGGCCATGGGAACGCTGCGCTCGCGCCTGGGTGTCACTCATCGCAGCAAGGTCTACCCGACGACCGACCTGTCCGAGTCGCTCGCCCAGGACGCCTACACGCTGGTGAACGCCGGCCTGATCTGGGAGAAGGACGCCAAGCTGAGTTTCTTCCTGCAGGGCAGCAACCTGACCAACAAGGCCTACAAGACCGACGGCTACAACATCGCGGCCCTCGGCGTGCTGAACGCCTACTACGGCGCACCCCGCACCTTCACTGTCGGCGGCACGTTCAAGTTCTAAGCGTGCGACTGAGCGGTCTCGGCCTCGCCGAGGGGGCGGGGCCGGCGCGGTACATTGCGCCGGTCATGCCCCTGTCCAAAAACCAGACACCCGCGTCCGCCGGCATCCCGCAGGATGTCGACGGGCTGCTGCGTCTGGCCGCGCAGTCGATGTTCGACGTGCTGGCGCGGTCGACCGAAGGGATGATGGTCATCGACCGCAACCACCGCGTCGTCTGGATCAGCGAGGGCTACAAGCGCTTCCTACCGGCGCTGGGCTTCAACGACGAGCACGAGTTCGTCGGCCGCCCGGTCGAGGACGTGGTGCCCAACACGCAGATGCTGCAGGTGCTCGACACGGGCAAGCCGGTGCTGGTGGACCTGTTGACCAACAAGGCGGGCACCTTCCTCGTCAGCCGCCTGCCGCTGCGCAATGACGCGGGCGAGGTCATCGGCGCCTTGGGCCTGGTCCTGCTGGACCACCCCGAGACGACGATGCAGCCGCTGATCCAGAAATTCGCGCGGCTGCAGCAGGAGCTGGAGGACACGCGGCGCCAGCTCGCCGCGCAGCGCCGGCCCAAGTACACGATCGCCAGCTTCATCGGCGCCAGCCCCGCGGCGCTGGAGGTCAAGCGCCAGGCGCGTCGCGTGGCGCAGACCGACTCCACCGTGCTGCTGCTCGGCGAGACCGGCACCGGCAAGGAGCTGATGGCCCACGCCATCCACGCCGCATCGCGCCGCGCCCACCGGCCGCTGGTCAGCGTCAACATCGCCGCGGTGCCGGACACGCTGCTGGAAGCCGAGTTCTTCGGCGTCGCACCCGGCGCCTATACCGGCGCGGACCGCAAGGGCCGCGACGGCAAGTTCAAGCTGGCGGATGGCGGCACGCTGTTCCTGGATGAGATCGGCGACATGCCGCTGGCCTTGCAGAGCAAGCTGTTGCGCGTGCTGCAGGAGCAGGAGGTGGAGCCGCTGGGCAGCAACACGGTGCTGCGCGTGGATGTCCGCGTCATCGCCGCGACCAGCCGCGATCTCGCCGCCATGGTCGCCGCCGGCCAGTTCCGCGCCGACCTGTACTACCGCCTCAACGTGCTGCCCATCCGCGTGCCGGCCCTGCGCGAGCGGCTGGACGACATCGAGGCCCTGGCCGAGGCCCTCGGCGAAGACATTGCCCGCCGCAGCGGCATGCCGCAGAAGCTCTTGAGCCCCGACGCCATCGAATGGCTGATGCAGCAGGCCTGGCCCGGCAATATCCGCGAGCTGAGGAACACGCTGGAGCAGGTGAGCCTGATGAGCGACGACATGCAGCTCACCGCAGCGCATTTCCAGGGCGGTCCGGCCTTGCCGGCCGCTCCCGCACCCGCACCCAAACCGGCGGCCCCCGCCATGACCACGGCCCACGCCGTCGCCCCCTTGCCCGAGCTGATCGAGGCCCTGGAACGCGACGCCATCGCCCGCGCGCTGCAGGCGACCGGCGGCAACCGCATGGCGGCAGCGCGGCTGCTGCAGATTTCCCGGGCCTCGCTGTACGAAAGACTGGCGCGCTGGCCGGACCTGGAAGTCCAGCTTTCGGACAACGCCTGAATTTCGGACACTCCGCCCGTCCCTAACGGCCAAAAACCTCGGGACAACCCGAACGAATTCTGCCGCCGGCGACCCTTCCCCGCCGGGCACGGCCCTTGCAAAAAGGGAAGACACCGTCTGCCGACAGGGCAGGCCTGACGAACTTCAGGAGACAAGCCCCATGCGCCTCACCACGCGCCGCTTTGCCATCGCCGCCGCCACCGTCGCGGTCGCCCTGCCCGGCCTCGCCCTGGCTGCCGGCAACGAGATCCGCATCGCCCACGTCTACAGCAAGACCGGCCCGCTGGAGGCCTACGGCAAGCAGACGCAGACCGGCTTCATGATGGGCCTGGACTACGCCACCGGCGGCACCATGACGGTGGCGGGCAAGAAGCTCGTCGTCATCGAGAAGGACGACCAGGGCAAGCCCGACGTGGGCAAGAGCCTGCTGGCCGCGGCCTATGGCGACGACAAGGCCGACATCGCCGTCGGGCCGTCGTCCAGCGGCGTGGCGCTGGCCATGCTGCCGGTGGCCGAGGAGTACAAGAAGATCCTGCTGGTGGAGCCGGCCGTGGCCGACTCCATCACCGGCGACAAGTGGAACAAGTACATCTTCCGCACTGGCCGCAACTCGTCGCAGGACGCCATCGGCAACGCCGTCGCTTCCGACATTGCCGGCTTGAACATCGGCATCCTGGCCCAAGACTACGCCTTCGGCCGCGATGCCGTGAAGGCCTACAAGGAAGCGCTGAAGAAGGCCAGGATCGTCCACGAGGAATACCTGCCCACGGCGACGACGGACTTCACCGCGGGCATCCAGCGCCTGGTGGACGCACTCAAGGACAAGCAGGGCCCCAAGGTCATTGCCGTCGTGTGGGCAGGCGCCACGCCGCCCTTCGGCGCGCTGGCCGCGCTGGACCTGCAAAAGCGCTACGGCATCGGCGTGGGCAGCGGCGGCAACATCCTGCCGGCCATGACGGCCTACAAGCAGTTTCCGGGCATGGAAGGCGCGACCTACTACTACTTCGGCATCCCGAAGAACCCGGTCAACGAATGGCTGGTGGCCAACCACTACAAGCAGTTCAAGCAGCCGCCCGATTTCTTCACGGCCGGCGGCATGAGCGCGGCGATTGCGCTGGTGGAAGCGCTGAAGAAGATCGGCGGCGACACCACGACCAACAAGCTCATAAAGACCATGGAAGGCATGAGCTTCGAGACGCCCAAGGGCAAGATGACCTTCCGCGCCGAAGACCACCAGGCGATGCAGTCGATGTATCACTTCCGCATCAAGGTGGACCCGGCCTTCCCGTGGGGCGTGCCGGAGTTGGTGCGAGAGATCAAACCCGAAGAGATGCAGGTTCCGATCAGGAACAAGCGCTAAGACCGCCAAGTCAAAAGGCAACCACAGAGGCACGGAGACACAGAGGAAGCGCTCCGTGTCGGCAGTTCTCCGTACCTCTGTGCCTCCGTGGTTGCATTTCCTTCCCAGTCCATGCTCGAAACCAAGAATCTGACGATCCGCTTCGGTGGCCATGTGGCCGTCGCTGGCGTGTCGTGCGCCTTCCAGCCCGGCACGCTGACGGCCATCGTCGGACCCAACGGTGCCGGCAAGACGACCTACTTCAACCTGATCTCGGGCCAGCTGCCCGCGAGCAGCGGCGAGGTGTGGCTGGACGGTGAGAACCTGACCAGGCTGCCGGCGCCGGTGCGCACGCGCCGTGGCCTGGGGCGGGCCTTCCAGCTGACACAGCTGTTCGCGCACCTGACCGTGCTGGAGAACGTGCGGCTGGCGGTGCAGGCACGGCGCGGCAAGGGGCTGCGCATGCTGTCGGTGTGGCTGTCTCACAAGGAGCTGATCGACGAGGCCCGCGCCATCCTCGACCGCGTGCGCCTGGGTTCGCGTGCCGATGACTTCGCGGCCAGCCTGCCGCATGGCGACCAGCGCAAGCTCGAGGTGGCCATGCTGATCGCGCTGGATCCCAAGGTCTACCTGTTCGACGAGCCGACCGCTGGCATGAGCGTGGACGAGGTGCCCGTCGTGCTGGACCTGATCCGCGCGCTGAAGGCGGAGAAGAAGCACACGCTGCTGCTGGTGGAACACAAGATGGACGTCGTGCGCGAGCTGGCCGACCGCATCATCGTCTTGCACCAGGGCAAGCTGGTGGCCGACGGCGACCCGGCGACGGTGATCGCGTCGCCTATCGTGCAAGAGGCCTACCTGGGGGTTGCGGCATGAACTTGCTCGAACTGAAGGGCGTCCACACCCACGTCGGGGCGTATCACATCCTGCATGGCGTCGACCTCGAAGTGCCCGCTGGCCAGGTGACCATGCTGCTGGGCCGCAATGGCGCGGGCAAGACGAGCACCTTGCGCACGCTGATGGGCCTGTGGACGGCCAGCAGCGGCTCGGTGTGGTTCAAGGGCGAAGAGATCACGAAGCTGGCCACGCCTGACATCGCCTCGCGCGGCATTGCCTATGTGCCCGAGACCATGGGCATCTTCGGCGAGCTCAGCGTGGCGGAGAACCTGCTGCTGGCCGCCCGCTCGGCCAAACGGTTGGCGGATCTGGATGCGCAGCGGCTGGATTGGCTGTTCGGTTTGTTCCCTGCGTTGAAGACGTTCTGGCAGCACCCGGCGGGCAAGTTGTCGGGTGGGCAGAAGCAGATGCTCGCCATCGCGCGCGCCATGATCGAACCGCGGGAGCTGTTGGTCATCGACGAACCCAGCAAGGGCCTGGCGCCGGCCATCGTGCAGAACCTCATCACGGCGCTGCGGGAGTTGAAGAAGACGTCGCAGGCGACGGTGCTGCTGGTGGAGCAGAACTTTCGGGTGGCGGCTGAGCTGGGCGATTCGGTCGCGGTGATGGATGACGGAAGGATCGTGCATCGCGGGGCGATGCGAGAGTTGATCGAGGACGCGGCGCTGCAGCAGCGGTTGCTGGGGTTGTCGTTGGGAGCGCATCAATGATCTGGGTCGCTCTTGCGAAGAGCCTCTCGACTCGTTGCAGTGAGCCGGGAGCCCGCCCCGGCAGGGCGGGTAACTTTTCTCTGACGCGCCAGAGAAAAGTCACCAAAAGAGGAGCGCTCAACGCAATCCGCACTCGAGCAGCGGCATGCGTTCGCGTTGCTCGGACTGGAGTACGCCCCCAAGCGACCCGCTGCGCTCTCGCTGCTGTCCCTGTGAAGAGAACCATCCATCGCCCCTTCACGCCGGTTAACGCCGGCTGCACGCCGCGCTCATCAGGAAATGCCAAACGGCCGCGTCGCCCGAGCGACGCTGCATTCGGTTTTGCTCGTGAGCACGGCGTGCAGCCGCGCGTCGGACGGGCTGATGGTGCGATGGATGCTGCTCGTGACAAGTCAGACGCGAGAGCGCAGCGGTTCGCTTCTTGTCGAAATGCCAGCGGCTGTTTTCGCGCGCCGCTCCTCGCGGCGCCGCGATCGTGTGCGGTTCAGGGCCTCTTCTTTGGTGACTTTCTTCTGGCCCCGCAGAAGAAAGTTACCCGGCCGCCGGGACGGACTCCCGGGAAGCACATGCTCCGCCAAAGCAACCCACGCGAGTAGCGAGCCCATGAAACTCGACCCCCGCCCCCTCGCACTGCTGGCAGCAATCATGCTTCTAGCCCTGCCCCTCACCGGCAGCCCCAGCACCTGGCTCAACCTGACGCTGGCCGGCATCGCCATGGGCTTGATCATCTTCGTCATCGCCTCCGGCCTGACGCTGGTCTTCGGCCTGATGGACGTCCTCAATTTCGGCCACGGCGTCTTCATCGCCCTCGGCGCATTCACGGCCACCACGGTGCTGGCAGCCCTCGCCCCCTGGGCCACCTCCCCCGACGCCGCCACCAATCTCGCCGCCCTGGCAGCCGCCTGCACAGCCGGCATGGCCGTCGCCGCCGCCGTAGGTGTCGTCTTCGAGCGCGTGCTCGTGCGCCCCGTCTACGGCCAGCACCTCAAGCAGATCCTCATCACCATGGGCGGCATGATCATCGGCGAGGAGCTGATCAAGGCCACCTGGGGCGCGCAACTGATCCCGCTGCCGCTGCCCGATGCACTGCGCGGCATCTTCCTTTTTGGCGATGTCGCGGTCGAGAAGTTCCGCGTGCTGTCCATGGTCATCGGCCTGGTCGTGCTGGTCGGCCTGCTGCTCGTGCTGAACCGCACCAAGATCGGCCTGCTCATCCGCGCCGGCGTGCAGGACCGCGAGATGGTCGAGGCGTTGGGCTACCGCGTGCGGCGCCTCTTCGTCGGTGTGTTCGTCGCCGGCGCCGCGCTGGCCGGGCTGGGCGGCGTGCTGTGGGGCCTTGTGCAGCAAGGCGTCACGCCGCAGATCGGCGCGCAGGTGAACCTGCTGCTCTTCATCGTCATCATCATTGGCGGCCTCGGCTCGACCGTCGGCTGCCTCATCGGTGCGCTGCTGGTCGGTCTGGTGGCCAACTACGCCGGCTTCATCGCACCCAAGGCCGCGCTGTTCTCCAACATCGGGCTGATGGTCGCCATCCTGCTGTGGCGCCCGCAAGGCCTCTACCCGGTGGGCGCCAAATGATCCGCGCGCTGCTTTCGCATGACCTGCCGCGCAGCCGCATCCTCGGCGCGCTGCTGGTCGCCTGCTTCGTCGGCCTGCTCGGCGCGCCCTTCATCTTCCCGGGCACCCAGGCGCTGAACGTCGCGGCCAAGATCCTGGTCTTCATCCTGCTCGTCGCCAGCTATGACCTGCTGCTTGGCTACACCGGCATCGTCAGCTTCGCGCACACGATGTTCGTCGGCATCGGCGCCTACGGCATCGCCATCGCGTCGACGCGGCTGGGGTCGGACTGGACATCTCTGGGCATCGGCTTCATCGCCGCCCTCGCACTCAGTGCCGTGCTGGCGCTGGCCATGGGCCTGGCCAGCCTGCGCGTGAAGGCGATCTTCTTCGCGATGATCACGCTCGCCGTGGCTTCGGCCTTCATGACGCTGGCTTCGCAGCTCTCCGAATTCACCGGCGGCGAGGACGGGCTGAACTTCCAGCTGCCTGCCGCGCTGCGGCCCTCGACGGAGTTCATGGAAGAGCCTGTCCTCGGCGTCATGCTCGACGGCCGGCTGCTGACCTACTACCTGCTCTTTGTCGCGGTGACGCTGTTGATCGCGCTGCTGCTGCGCATCGTCAACTCGCCGTTCGGCCGCGTGCTGCAGGCCATCCGCGAAAACGAGTTCCGCGCCGAGGCCATCGGCTACCGCACCGTCATCTATCGCACCGGCGCCAACATCGTCGCGGCCCTGCTGGCCTGCTGCGGCGGCGCCTTGCTGGCCTTGTGGCTGCGCTACACCGGCCCGGAAACGGCCATGAGCATGGAGATCATGCTGGACCTGCTGCTCATCGTCGTCATCGGTGGCATGGGCACGGTCTATGGCGCGGTCATCGGCAGCGTGCTCTTCATCGTCGCGCAGAACTACCTGCAGGCGCTGCTCAAGGCGGCAGGCTCGCTCGTCGATGGCGTGCCCGTGTTGAGCACCCTGGTCTCGCCCGACCGCTGGCTGCTGTGGCTGGGCCTGCTTTTCGTGCTGGCGGTCTACCACTTCCCGGGCGGCATCGTCGGGCGGCTGCGGCTGGGCGCATGGACGCGCGGGAGAGCGAAAAAATGAGATCGCGCTATGTCAACTGCCTGGGTCGCGAGATCCATGTCACCGAGTGGGGCGACCCGGCCGCACCGCCGGTCATCGCCTGGCACGGGCTCGCACGCAACAGCCGGGACTTCGACGAATTCGCGGCGGCGCTCAGCGCACGCTGGCACGTCGTTTGCCCGGACACGCCCGGCCGCGGCCTGTCGCAATGGGCGATCGACCCGGCGCGCGAGTACTGCCTGGAGTTCTATGTCGAACAAGCCGAAGCGCTGCTGGACCAACTGGGCCTGGACAAGGTTCATTGGGTCGGCACCTCCATGGGCGGCGCCATCGGCACGCTCGGTGCCGCCACGCGCCTGCGCAACCGCATCCGCCGCCTGGTGCTGAACGACAACGGGCCTGAGCTGGCCGCCACGGCGCTGGCACGCATCCAGAGCTATGCCGGCCAACCGCCAAGCTTCGTGACGGTCAGCGAACTGGAAGCCTATTTCCGCGAGATCTACGCCAGCTTCGGTCATCTGTCCGATTCGCAGTGGCGCCACCTCACGGAAACCTCGCTGCGCCGCCTGCCCGACGGCCGCGTGACGCCCCATTACGACCCGGCGCTGGTGCAGCAGTTCGAGCATCACCCCGACGACTACGCGTTGTGGAGCGCCTGGGACGAGCTCGACCTGCCCGTGCTGTGCCTGCGCGGCGAGGACTCGACCTTGCTGACCGCCGAGACCGCGCAAGCCATGCGCGAGCGCGGCCCGCGCGCGGCCGTGGCGCTCATTCCCGGCTGCGGCCATGCCCCGGCGCTCAACACGCCCGAGCAGATCGGGCTCATCGAGCGCTTCCTCGCCGCCGGGCAAACCCCGTGAATGCCCGTAAGCCAGCGTCAGGCTTGAAGGCCTAGAGTCGCGCAGCCAACCCAGACGTCCATGAGCGAATACATCCTCGAGACCCAGGACCTGACCAAGGAGTTCAAGGGCTTCACCGCCGTGGACTCGGTGAACCTGCAAGTGCAGCGCGGCCACATCCACGCGCTGCTCGGACCCAACGGCGCGGGCAAGACCACCTGCTTCAACCTGCTGACCAAGTTCCTGACGCCGACACGCGGGCGCATCGTCTTCGCCGGCACCGACATCACCGGCGAGAGCTCGGCCCAAATCGCACGCCGCGGCGTCATCCGGTCCTTCCAGATCTCCGCCGTCTTCCCGCACCTGACGGTGCTGGAGAACGTGCGTATCGGCCTGCAGCGCTTCACCGGCACGAGCTTCCATTTCTGGAAGGGGTTGACGGGACTGAAGACCTTGGACGCCAAAGTGTTGTCGCTGCTGGAGCTGGTCGACCTGCGCGACATGGCCCAGTTGAAGGCTGCGGATCTGCCCTATGGCCGCAAGCGGGCTTTGGAGATTGCGACCACGATGGCGATGGAGCCGCAGCTGATGCTGCTGGATGAGCCGACCCAGGGCATGGGGCATGAGGACGTGGACCGCGTGACGGCCTTGATCAAGCGCGTGGCCGAAGGGCGCACGGTGCTGATGGTGGAGCACAACATGAAGGTGGTGGCCAGCATCGCGGATCGCATCACAGTGTTGGCTCGTGGTGCTGTCTTGGCGGAAGGCGACTACGCGACGGTGTCCAAGGATCCGGCGGTGTTGGAGGCGTACATGGGCACCGAGGCGACTGAGTTGGTGGGGGCGCATTGACGATGGTTGCCCGCTCGGTGCTTCTGCTTGGTGGCCGGTGTCGTGCCGGGAGTCCCGCCCGGCGGCGGGGTAACTTTCTTCTGCGGGGCCAGAAGAAAGTCACCAAAGAAGAGGCCCTGAACCGCACACGACCGCGACGCCGCCATGAGCGGCGCGCGAAAACATTCGTCGGGGACGGCTCGACGAAGCGAACCGCTGCGCTCTCGCGTCTGACTTGTGACGAACGCGCTCCCTCGCCACACATGCCCGTCCGACGCGCGGCTGCACGCCGTGCTCACCAAAACAGCCCAATGCAGCGCCGCTCGGGCGGCGCGGCCGAGCAGCACTTCCGGTGCCGTCGCCCCAGCGACGCAGCAATTCCTGATGAGCCCGGCGTGCAGCCGGCGTTAAGCGGGGAGGTGGTGCGATGGCTGGTGCTCGTCACAGGGACAGCAGCGAGAGCGCAGCGGGTCGCGTCTGCCCGAAATGAAGCTGAGCGTTTTCGCGCGCCGTTGTCGGCGGCGTGGTACTCGCGTGCGGTTCAGGGCCTCTTCTTTGGTGACTTTCTTCTGGCCCCGCAGAAGAAAGTTACCCCGCCGCCGGGCGGGACTCCCGGCAATCTCCCGATGAGCAGCTGGCTCCGCTGAGCAAGCCAACAAAACCCATGGCCACCCCAGCCCTCGAAATCACCAACCTCCACGCCTGGTACGGCGAAAGCCACATCCTGCACGGCATCAACCTCAGCGTGCAGCCCGGCCAGGTCATCACCCTGCTCGGCCGCAACGGCGCCGGCCGCACCACCACGCTGCGCGCCATCATGGGTTTGACGGGCGCACGAAAAGGCTCCATCAAGGTCCATGGTGAAGAGACCATCAACCTCTCCACCCACCGCATCGCCAACCTCGGCATCGGCTACTGCCCCGAGGAGCGCGGCATCTTCGCCAGCCTGACGACCGAAGAGAACCTGCGCCTGCCGCCGCTGCTCAAGAGCCGGCGCGGCAAGGTCATGAGCGAGACCGAGATCTACGCGATGTTCCCCAACCTCGCGGAGCGGCGCAGCAGCCCCGGCACGCGGCTGTCCGGCGGCGAGCAGCAGATGCTGGCCGTGGCGCGCATCCTGCGCACCGGCGCCGACATCCTGTTGCTGGACGAGATCTCCGAAGGCCTGGCCCCCGTCATCGTTCAGGCCCTGGCGCGCATGATCAAGGCGCTGAAAGCCCAGGGCTTCACCATCGTCATGGTGGAGCAGAACTTTCGCTTCGCCGCGCCGCTGGCCGACCATTTCATCGTCATCGAGCACGGCGAAGTCGTGCTGTCCTTCCCCGCCGCCGACCTGCCGGCCCACCAGGCCAAGATGGACGAGCTGCTCAGCGTCTAACCCGACAACACACTGGAGACAACCATGAAGAAGACTCTCATCGCCACCGCTCTCGCCACCTGCGGTTTTGCTGCCCAGGCCCAGATCTCCGGTGACGTCATCAGGATCGGCTTCCTGACCGACATGTCCAGCGTCTATGCCGACATCGACGGCGCCGGCGGTGTCGAGGCCATCAAGATGGCCATCGCCGACCTCAAGGGCATGACGGCTGGCAAGAAGGTCGAGCTGATCTTTGCCGACCACCAGAACAAGGCCGACGTCGCCTCGGCCAAGGCGCGCGAATGGATGGACACCCAAGGCCTGGACCTGCTGGTGGGCGGCACCAACTCCGGCGTCAACCTCGCCATCGCGACCGTCGCGGCCGAAAAGAAGAAGCCGTTCATCTCCATCGGCGCCGGCAGCTCCGCGCTGACCAATGCCAATTGCACGCCCTACACCATCCACTACGCCTACGACACCGTGGCCCTGGCCAACGGCACCGGCGGCGCTGTGACCAAGGCCGGTGGCAAGAGCTGGTACTTCCTGACCGCTGACTACGCCTTCGGTGCGGCGCTGCAGGCCGACACCACGGCGGTTGTGCAAAAGAGCGGCGGCACGGTCAAAGGCAGCGTCAAGCACCCGCTGAACGCGAGTGACTTCTCCAGCTTCCTGCTGCAGGCGCAGGGCTCGGGCGCGCAGATCCTCGGCCTGGCCAACGCGGGCGGCGACACGATCAACACCATCAAGGCCGCCAACGAGTTCGGTATCACCAAGACCATGAAGCTCGCCGGCCTGCTGATGTTCATCAACGATGTGCACTCCCTGGGCCTGAAGACCACCGAAGGCATGTACCTGACCGACTCCTGGTACTGGAACCAGAGCCCCGAGGCGCGTGCCTGGAGCCGCCGCTTCTTCGACAAGATGAAGCGCATGCCCTCGTCGCTTCAGGCTGCGGACTATTCGGCCGTGACCCACTACCTGAAGGCCGTCGACGCCACCAAGACCGACGACGCCGACAAGGTCATGGCCAAGATGAAGGACACGCCGATCAACGACTTCTACACCAAGGGCACCATCCGCAAGGAAGACGGCCGCGGCATCCACGACATGTTCCTGATGCAGGTGAAGTCGGTGAAGGAATCGACCGAGCCCTGGGACTACTACAAGGTCGTGACGCGCATCCCCGGCGAAGAGGCGTTCACAAAGCTGGCCGATTCCAAGTGCCCGCTCGTCAAGAAGTGATCGGCTGACTGGCATGAGGAAATGCAACCACAGAGACACAGAGGCACAGAGAACGGCCTTTGACTCTTTTGTATTTCCTCCGTGTCTCTGTGCCTCTGTGGTTGCCTTTGAAACTGACGCCTCATGACCGAGTTGTTTGGAATCCCGCTGCCGGCCCTCCTGGGCCAGCTGCTGCTCGGCCTGGTCAACGGCTCGTTCTACGCGATGCTGTCGCTGGGCCTGGCGGTCATCTTCGGCATGCTCAACATCATCAACTTCGCCCACGGGGCGCTGTACATGATGGGGGCCTTCTTCGCCTGGATGGGGCTGGAATACCTGGGCCTGAACTACTGGCTCATGCTCGGTCTCGCGCCGCTCGCGGTCGGCCTCATCGGCATCGTCATCGAGCGCACGATGCTGCAGTGGCTCTACAAGCTGGACCACCTCTACGGCCTGCTGCTGACCTTCGGCATCACCCTCGTCATCGAGGGCGTGTTCCGCTCGGTCTACGGCGTCTCGGGCCAGCCCTACCAGGTGCCCGAGGCGCTGCAGGGCGCCACCAACCTCGGCTTCATGATCCTGCCCAACTACCGGGCCTGGGTCGTCGTCGCCTCGCTCATCGTCTGCTTCGCGGTCTGGGCGCTGATCGAGAAGACCTCGCTGGGCGCCAAGCTGCGCGCCGGCACCGAGAACCCCAAGCTCGTTCAGGCCTTCGGCATCAACGTCCCGGCCATGGTCACGCTGACCTATGCCGGCGGCGTGGCGCTGGCGGCCTTTGCCGGCGTGCTGGCCGCGCCCATCCTGCAGGTGTCGGCGCTGATGGGCACCAACCTCATCATCGTGGTGTTCGCCGTGGTGGTGATCGGCGGCATGGGCTCCATCCTCGGCTCCATCCTGACCGGCCTGGGTCTCGGCATCGTCGAAGGGCTGACCAAGGTGATCTACCCCGAGGCGTCCAACACGGTCGTGTTCGTCGTCATGGCCATCGTGCTGCTCGTCCGACCGGCCGGCCTGTTCGGCAAAGAGAAATGAACAAGAAGCTCATCGGCTATGCCGCGCTTTTCATCGGCATCGCGCTGCTGCCGCTGCTCGGCGTCTACCCCGTCTTCGTGATGAAGGTGCTGTGCTACGCCCTCTTCGCCTGCGCCTTCAACCTGCTGGTGGGCTTCACCGGCCTGCTGTCTTTCGGCCATGCGGCCTTCCTCGGCACGGCCGCCTATGTGACCGGCCATGCACTCAAGGTCTGGGGCCTGCCGACGCCGGTGGGCATCCTCGTCGGCGTGGGCGGCGCGGCCGCCGTGGGCCTGCTGTTCGGCCTGCTGGCCATCCGCCGCTCGGGCATCTACTTCTCGATGATCACGCTGGCGCTGGCGCAGATGCTGTACTTCTTCTTCCTGCAGGCGCCCTTCACCGGCGGGGAAGACGGCCTGCAGTCGGTGCCGCGCGGCAGCTTCCTGGGCCTGCACCTGGAGAACGACCTGGTGCTGTTCTACGTCGTGCTGGGCATCTTCATCGCCGCCTTCTGGCTGATCTACCGCATCGTGCACTCGCCGTTCGGCCAGGTGCTGACCTCGATCCGCGAGAACGAGGCACGCGCCACCTCCCTGGGCTATGACACCGGCCACTTCAAGCTGCTGGCCTTCGTGCTGTCGGCGGCGCTGGCCGGTCTGGCCGGCTCCACCAAAACGCTGGTACTGGGCTTCGCCACGCTGACCGATGCGATCTGGACCACGTCGGGCCTCGTCATCCTGATGACGCTGGTGGGCGGCATGGGCACGCTGGTCGGCCCCATGGTGGGCGCGCTGGTCATCATCGCGCTGGAGAACAAGATCGGCGACTTCGGCAATTGGCTGGGCGAGCTGACCGGCGTGGCCTGGTTCAACAGCCTGGGCGAATCGGTCAGCCTGGTCACCGGGCTGATCTTCATCGTCTGCGTGCTGGCGTTCAGGCGCGGGCTGGTGGGTGAGGCGATGGCGTTGCTGGAGCGCAAGCCGAAGCCTTCTTCCTGAACACCAGCACATTGCCCGCCATCACCAGTGCCAGGCCCACCAGGGCTGGCGCCGTCCAGCGGTAGCCCTCCACCCAGGCCGACACATTCAGCGCCACGACGGGGAACAGCACCGTGCTGTAGGCCGCCCGCTCGGGGCCGAGCCGCCCGACCAGCGTCAGATAGGCTGTGAAGCCGATGACCGACCCGGGGATGGCGAGATACAGCAGGGCGCCGACATAGCGGGTGCTCGCGTCGAACGTGAAAGGCAGGCCGGCCAGCAGCGCATAGCCCGTCAGGATCGCCGTGCCCACCGCCATGCCCCAGGCATTGGTCTGCACCGGCTTGAGGCCCTGCTGCTGCAGCGCGGCCGACAGCAGATTGCCGGTCGAAAAGCACAGCGTGCCACCCAGCGCCCAGGCCAGGCCGGCCGGGCTCGCGTGGCCACCGCTGATTTCGGGCCAGAACAACAACACCAGCCCGGTCAGGCCCAGCGCGCCACCCGCCAGGACCTGCGGCGCGACGGCGCGGCCATGGATGAGACGGGCCAGCAGCGCATTCCACAGCGCCGCGCTGGAGAA
This sequence comes from Pelomonas sp. Root1217, assembly GCF_001425705.1. Taxonomy (GTDB): domain Bacteria; phylum Pseudomonadota; class Gammaproteobacteria; order Burkholderiales; family Burkholderiaceae_C; genus Pelomonas. The sequence continues at coordinate 650,114 of NZ_LMDC01000023.1, forward strand.
CACCACGGCGACGAGCCCGCTGGCCAGCGTCTGGCTGGCGTTCAGGAAACAGACGAAGTTCAGGCAGAACAGACACAGTCCCTGGGCGAGCATCCAAGTGAGCGCCCGCCCACGCGGCACGACGAGCTGGCGCCGCCAGGCCAGCCAGGCGAACAGCACCAGGGCCGCGAGGCCGAAGCGGTATGCGATGGACAGCGCAATCGGCACGGGGCCCAGTTGCCACTTCAGGGCAATCCAGGTCGTACCCCAGATCAGCACGACGAGCAGGTAGAGGAAGGCATTCATGCCCGCCATCGTGGCGCCGCGGGCGGCCGTGCGATTGCATATTCCTGCGCATCGTCGGCCTCAGGCCGGCATGGGGAAGGGCTTAGCACCTAGCATCGCTGCATGCTTGACCTGACCGCCGGTGCCACGGCCGACCAGCCCGTCTTCGACGTGCTGGGCCGCTCCAGCGCGCGCCGGGAGCGCGAGCTGGCACTCCCCGACAGCCTGCGCCTGGTGCAGTGGTGCAACGACGGCGGGCGCATGGACTACCAGCGGCCCGGCCACCACACGTTGTCCGTCTACCTGCAGGGCGGGCACGACACGCACCTCATCGAGACGCCCGGCGAGACCGGTTCGCCCGGCTGCCACTGCATCCTGCCGGCCGAGCACGAGTCGCGCTGGAACGTGGCCGGGCCGCTGCGCTTCGTGCATCTCTACCTGTCCGAGGGTGCCTGGGCCGACCGCATCGTGCGCCTGCTGGACGCCGAACCCCGCGCCATCACGCTGGAGCAGCGCATCTTTGGCGAAGACGCCACGCTTGCCGCCTGGGCCCAGGGCGTTGCGATGTGCGACTGGCAGGACCCCGTCGAGCGCCTGCGCATCGATGTGCTGAGCCAGGCCGCGCTGGACCATCTCGTGCTGCGGGCCGCCCAGCCGCGGCTGCGTGAGCGGGCCGAACGCTCGCTGGGCGGCTTGTCCGGCGCGGCGCGGCGTCGGGTGCTGGATTTCGTTGATGCCCACCTGGACAGCGCCGAGCTGAGCCTGCCCCGGCTGGCCGCCCAGGCTCACCTGTCGGAATTCCATTTCGCGCGCATGTTCCGCACTTCCATGGGTTGCACGGTGCACGCCTGGGTCGCTGCCCGCCGCCTGGACCGTGCCCGCACCCTGCTGTGCGACACCACCCTGCCCCTGGCCGATGTCGCCGCCGCCTGCGGCTATGCCGGCTCCAGCCATCTGAGTCGCCACGTCAAGGCGGGCCTGGGCGCCACGCCGGGCCAGTACCGGCGCACCATGGGCCTGCGCTGACTGCTGCCAGTACGCCGTCAGCATTCACTGGCGAGTTAGGGGGAGCGCGCCGCGGCGACATGGCTCACCATTCAGTCCATGGCCACGTCAGCCCGCTTCAAGTTCACCGCCACGCTCGTGGTGTCGGTGCTGGCGTGCGTCCTGACGCTTTTCGTGCCCGGTGAGGACGACGCGCCGGGTAGCGCAACCCACACTGCCAGCCTGTTGCCACCGCCCCAGCGCTGAATTCCAGCCGCCCCGGCGTGACAAACGGCGCCACCTGGGCCTTCCTCGAAAGGCCAGTTCGCGAAGCGGACACTCACTGGCCCGATGATGTGCGACTTTGAAGTAGCGCACTTCCCCCGAAGATGAACGAGCTGTTGACCTGGCCCCTGGCCGCCGTGGCGGTTGCCGTCGTGCTGTTCCTGCTGTGGCTCGGCCGACGCCGGCAACAAAAGGCCCGTGCCGACGCCCAGCGCCGCGAGGCCGAGCGCCTCATGCTGGCGCAGGCCGAATATGCGACTCGCGCCCAGCGCGTGCCCGCCGAATCCGCCCGCCAGCAGGCCGACGATGGGGCCCTGCGCGAGATCGAGGCTGCCCTGTCCCAACGCCTGGGTCAGCAGCGCGCCGAGGAAGAACAGCTGGAGGCCGAGCGGGCGCGCGTCGAGCACGAGGAAACCCTTCGCTTTGAGGCCCAGGCGCAGGCAGCCCGCGAGGCCGCCGAGGCCCAGCGCCTGGCAGAACAACGTGCCGAGGCCGAGCGGCGCGAAGCCGACGAGCGGGCCGCCCGCGAGGCCGCCGAAGCGGCCGAAGCCGAACGCGTGGCGCAGGAACGTGCCGAGGCTGAGCGCCTCGCCCAGGAAGCCGCCGCCCGCGAAGCCGAGGCACGCCGCCTGGCCGACCTGAAGGCCCAACAAGAAGCCGAGGCCGAACGCCAGGCCCGCGAACAGGCCGCCCGCGAGGCTGCCGAGCTGCAGCGCCTGGAGGACGAGCGCGCCGCTCGAGAAGCAGAAGCCCTCAGGCTGGCCGCCAAGCAGGCCGAGGCCGAGCGCGCGGCTGCCGCCCGACGCCTGGCGGACGAACAGATCGCGCGCGAAGCCGCTGAACGTGCCACCGCTGCAGCTGCTGCTGCGGCCGCGGCGGCGCAGCCCACCCGTGAGCTGCGCGCCGACGAGACCCTCGTTCTCGTCGCCGACGACTCCAAGATCGTGCGCGTCAAGATCAGCCGCCTGCTGGCCGGCCAGAGCTATCGCGTCGCGCTGGCTGAGAGCGGCGAGCAGGCGCTGGAGCTGATGGCCGCCGAGCGTCCGCACCTCTTGATCACCGACGTCGAAATGCCCGGCATCGACGGCTTCGAGCTGACCCGCCAGGTGCGCGCCGCCGCCGTGACGGCCGAACTGCCCGTCGTCATGATCACGTCCTCCGACGACAAGCAGGCCGAGGCCGCCGCTGCTGGAGTGACCCAGCTGCTGGGCAAGCCCTATTCGGAAGAGGCGCTGATCGCCGCCATCGAGAAAGCCCGGCTCGCAGTGCGAGTCCCCGCCTAAGCAGCCTTTTGCAACTCGCGCGCCCATCGCGGCGCCCATTGCAGCAGCGGCTCGATGGCCACCAGCAGTGAGCGCCCCTGCGGCGCCAGCCGATAGCCACTGCCCGCGTCATGTTCGACGAGCAGGGCCTGGCGCAGCTCCGTCAGCCGCTGGTTCAGCACCGAAGCCGACAGGTCGCCGCAGGCGACCTGCAGGGCGCGGAAGGTCAGGCTCGCATCCTCACCCCGCAGCTCCCACAGGATGCGCAGCGTCCAGCGGCGGTGAAAGAGTTCCAGCGCGGCATTGATCGCGTCCTTGCCGGAGGCGGGCGTGTCCGTCGTGGTCAGCTTTGCGAGGCGTTTTGTCGTCATGCTTTGATTTTAGAAGCAAGCTCGGCTAGAGTTCACCCACCACAACGCTTCTAATTTCGAAGCATGAGCACGCACACACCCCGCATTGCCCCGCAAACCCTGCCGCTGCCGTCCGACCTGGCCGAGCGCATGAACCGCCTGCTGCCGGCTGGCATGCAGCCGCCGCAGATCTTCCTGACCGTGGCGCGCCACGGCGAGCTGTTCAAGGAGATGGTGGACACCGGCTTGCTCGGCCCCACCGGCCTGGCCGACCGCAAGCGCCTGGCGCCCATGCTGCGCGAGACCATCATCCTGCGCACCTGCGCCATGGCAGCCTGCGACTACGAGTTCAACCTGCACGAGCAGACGATCTCGCGGCGCATGGGCCTGGGCGATGCGCAGATCGCCGACCTGCGCAAGGCCAAGCCCGATGCAGCGCTGTGGACGCCCGAGCTGGCGGCCGTGCTCCAGCTGGTCGACGGTCTCGTCCAGCATCTGGACGTCGACGACGCGACCTGGGCCGCGCTACGCCGCCACTTCGACGAGCCCGCGCTGATCGAGATCACGCAGCTCGTCGGCCACTACACCGGCGTGGCGATGCTGGCCGCCTTGGCAAGGCCGGGTTTCGATCATTACCGCTAACGGCTATCGTCGGGCCGCAGGGACAACTCCGACGCAGACATGGAATTCCAAAGATTCACCGCACCCGACGCCGCGGCGCTCGAAGTCAGCATTGACGTGCACCGGGCCAGGCTGGCGCAGGCATTGCAGGTCGGTGACGAGCTGGGCCTTGTCGATCACACGGGCGACCTGGCAGGTCTGCTGACGACGGCTCGCCGCGAGGCCGAAGCCCTGGCGCTGCTGCAGCAACAATTGGACCGCGTCGAGCAGTTCTCCAACTCGGAGGTGTCCGGCGGGTTCTGGAATGCCTACGCCACGGCGCTGCAATACAACGGCCAGCATGCCCAGGCGGAACCGGCCTTCGCCAAAGCGCTGGCGCTGTCACGCGCCGGCGGTTGGCTGCGGCTGCAATCCTTTGTGCTGCAGCACTGGGGCCGCAGCCTGGTGGAGCAAGGCGATCTGGATCAGGCGCAGCTGAAGTTCGAAGAAGCGCTCGCGATTCGCCAGCAGTTGAACGACCCGCGACAGGCCTCCACCGAGAGCGCCCTGTCCGGCCTGGCGGCGTTGCGCGCGCAAGCTGTCCGCCCATCCCATTGAGCCAAGGAACCCCGCCATGAATGAAGCTCTGCTCCAGGGCAGCTGCCACTGCGGCGCCGTGCGCCTCACGCTGCCCTTCGCCCCTGAGAAGGCGACCCGATGCAACTGCTCGATCTGCCGCCGCCTGGGCGGCCTGTGGGCCTATTACGAGTTCGGCACCGTCAAGGTTGAAGGCCACCCCGAGCACACGGCCGAGTACGTCTGGGGTGACAAGACCCTGCGCAATTTGCGCTGTGCGCATTGCGGCTGCTCGACGCATTGGGAGCCGCTGGTTCCCGAGGCCGGCGCCCGGCATGGCGTGAACCTGAACAATTTCGACCCGCGGCTGCTGGAAGCGGTGCAGGTGCGCCGATTTGATGGCGCCGACACCTGGACGTTCCTGGATTGATGACAGGTCAGCGCCGCAGGCCCGACCAGCTCACCTCGTTCAAAAAGCTCACGTCCAGCTTGGCTGGCGACTGCGCGCGGTCCAGCAGGAACACGCTGTCGCCGCGTGCCTGCAGAATTTTGCCCATGGCCAGGGTCAACGGCACCTCCACCACCGGCAGCCTCGGATAGTCGGACGTGACCCGCACGAGGTTCCTGCCAATGCGCGTCACCGTCACGGTCACGCCACTCCTGGACGAACCCTTGGAGTCCGAGATCACGTCGCCCTCGTACGTGCCTTCGGCGGCATCGCCCAGATCGGGCTTGCGGCGCGGCTCGTCGGCAGCGCCAGCACGCAGCGTCCAGGGCGCCAGCAGTGCGGCGGCGGCGAGGCGGACCACATCGGATCGACGCAGGATCATGGACGTTCTCCTTCGAGAATCGAGGGCCCGATGCTAGCGACGCCGCGCCCTCTAGACTGTGGGCATGCACCTCAACATCGTCGTCTATTCCAAGTCCGCCTGCCCTCAATGCGATACCGCCAAGAGCCTGTTGAAGGCCCGCGGCCTCGCCTTCGAGGAGATCAAGATCGACGACGAGGATCAGCGCAAGGCCTTCTACGAGAAGTGCGGCCCGTCCGTTCGTCAGATGCCGCAGATCTTCATCAACGACCAGCGCGTGGGCGGTGCGGATGGGCTTCGGGCGGCTTTCGTGCAGCTGAAGATCTGAGTCCCTCTCAACGCTTCACGGCCGCCAGCAGCTTGGCCGTGAACTCGTTCAGGGCCGGCCCGTTGTCGATCCAGCGCACGACGGCGACGATGTCGTTCTCCCAGTCGATGTAGATGATGTTCTGGCCATTGCCGCGGAAGGTCACGCTGCTTTCGGGCGCCGCGGGCAGGGCCTTGCGGCCGGTGTTGAGGAACCAGTTGCAGTAGCCGTACTCGGCGTTGTCCGGCCCGGGCTGGCGGGCCTTGGTGATCCAGTCGCGCGAAATGAGCTGGCGGCCGGCCCACTCACCGTGGCGCAAGTGGAGATAGCCGAAGCGCGCCATGTCCCAGGCGTCGATGAACATGCCGCCGCCCCAGTGGCCGCCGCCCGAGACCGATTGCATGCGCTGGCCGTCGAGCTCCACCCAGCTGTTGTCATAGCCGTGCCAGCGCCAGCGGCTGGAGGCGCCGATGGGGTCCATGACGCGCTCGCGCAGCACCTCGGGCAGCGGCCGGCGCCAGATCTGCAGCGCGGCCAAGGCGAGCACGTTGACGCGCACATCGTTGTACTTGTAGTGCCTGCCCGGCTCGTACAGCGGGCGGTTCGGCCAGTCCTCGGGCGTCTTGCCCACGGGTCGGTCGGCCCAGTCCGGCTTGCCCCACAGCGTGCCCTGCCAGTCGCTGGTCTGGCGCAGCAGGTGCTCCCAGGTGATGGGCGCGTTATGCGGCGTGGCGAACAGGTCGACACCGGGCGGCATGGCGTCGGCCACGCGCTCGTCGGTGCTCTTGATCAAACCCTGCTGCCAGGCCACGCCCACGACCGTCGACAAAAAGGTCTTGGTGACGCTGTGCGACATGTCGACACGCCGCGTGTCGCCCCATTCGGCCACCAGCTTGCCGCGATAGACGACGAGGCCGTTGGCGGCGGCGCGCTCGCGCGTAGGGCCGATCTGGCCACCGAAGTAGGGCTCGGCCTTGCCAAAGGTCTGGGCCAGCGCCAGGGCTTGGTCGCGCGGCAGCGGGTTGTCGTGGGCCTGGGCGTAGGCGACGGCCTCGGCCAGCTTGGCGGCGTCGACGCCCATCGCGGCCGGCTCGGCGCGCTGCCAGTCGCCACGGGGTGGAAAGTAGGCCGGCTCGGCGGCGGCAAACGTCCAGACGAAGCTGGCGAGAAGGACAAATCGACGGCGGCTCATCGGGCCATTGTGGCCAGAGCTTGCACCGTTCGGCCGTCTCGCGCGAGGCGAAAAAAAACCGGCTCAGAAGAGCCGGTCATTCACAGGGCGCCGCTGGGTTCAGTAGCGACCACCGCCGAAGCCGCCCGTGCCGTAGCCGACATCGGCACGCTTGGCTGCGGTGTAGCCAGCTGCGCCATAACCGCTCGAATCCTTGTTCGCTTCGCGGGGACGGGCCAGGCTCACGACGATGGCGCGGCCATCGACGGACATGCCGTTCAGGGCGGCAATGGCGGCCTGGGCGACGTCGGCAGAAGCCATTTCCACAAACCCGAAGCCCTTGGAACTGCCGGTTTCCCGGTCCATCATGACCTTGGCCGAGGAAACGCTGCCGAACTCGGCAAAGTTGCTTTTGAGGCTGGCATCGGTCACGGAATAGGGCAGGTTACCCACGTAAATCTTGTTGCTCATGGACGAGCCTTTCTGAGGATTGACGCACCGCGAGGATGCGGATGCGGATCTGCGAATCGGAGTCCGCAGCGATTGGGATGTCGACGGGAACTGGCGGAGCCAGATCGTCAGCATCCAGGGTGGGTTGGCATGCACGCTTGCAGCCAGCCCTGAGTGACGGCGAACAGCCGAGCAGCTTCGCGTGACGCAAACGTCGTTTCGAAGCGGAACTCACGACGTTGACTGTCGTTGCCCTGGGCCCGGCGAACCGAGAAAGAGGCGCGAAAGCGGCCACAGTCGGTCGGGTGTGTCGCGGGCGAAACGACGTACTTGCCCATGGAGATGGCGTTGTTCGAAATCTTGTTCAGTCAGGGTTGCCAGGCTTGAGTCGCCCGGCGGGAGTGCTTTTTGGCTCGGTTGTCGGCCAAGAAGTGTCGAAGGCCGCTATTCGCGACCCTTGGCGCCGTAAACAACAGGCGTGATCACGGCGACCACGGATTATATCTTTTCTTGAATATTCATATGAATCGTTATTTCTTTTGGTGTTGAATTGATCACGCCGGTGCACAACCGCCGTGACAGTGCCCCACCGCGTTCGAGCAGGAAGCCGCGCAGCCTCTGCGCATAACCCGGCGCGACGGCCTGCCGCACCGAGGGCCGCCCTGCCAGCGCCTCGCGCCAGGCCTGCACCCGCGGCAGGCCATCGAACAGGGCCTCGGGCGGGATGACGTCGAAATAGCGGAACACCGGGCCGAAGACGGCATCGACGAGGCCGAAGCGCCGGCCGGAAAACCAGGGGCCGTCGCTCAGGACCGCCTCCAGTTGCTCGAAGCGAGAGCGCAACGCAGCGTAGGTGCGATCCAGGGCAGCTTCATCGGCCGCGCTGTAGAGCACGGCGATGCCGCTGAGCACGGCCGAGCCAAACTCCATCCAGGCCCGCTCGCGGGCGCGGGCCAGCGCATCCGGAGGATGCAGGCGCGGCGGCCGCGTCTCGTCCAGGTATTCGCAGATGACGGCGGACTCGAACAGCGCCTCGCCATCGACAACCAGCACCGGCGTCTTGCCCAGCGGCGACAGGCGCAGGAACCAGCCCGGCTTGTGGGCGAGGTCCACATTCACGCGCTCGAAGGCCACGTTCTTCTCCCTCAGCACGATGGCCGCACGCTGGACGTAGGGGCACAGGGCGTGGCTGACCAGGGTGAGGCCGCCGCTCATGCCGCGCGCCAGGTGAACCGAGCGCTGCGCTTGATCGCGGCGGCGCCATCGCCGGCCAGCCACAGCACGACGGACATCGCGGCCAGGAAGACCGGGTACTCCCAGCCGCCGCCGGGTGCGGTGAACACCCAGCCTTTGGGCGCGTGCACCCAGGCCGCACCGAGCAGGATGGGCAGCAGGGCCAGCGCGGCCTGGCGCGGGTACAGGCCCAGCAGCAGCAACGCGCCGCCGAAGGCCTCGGCGGCGAAGACGGCATAGGCCAGCGAGCCGGGCAGGCCCTGGCCCGCAAAAAACTGCGCGGTGCCCGGCAGCGTGAAGACAAACAGCTTGAGCCCCGCATGCGCGAGGTACATCAAGCCCAGGGACAGGCGCAGCAGCAGCAGGCCGGCAGAGGTCGAGGCATTCATCAGCAGCTCCAGGTGTGGTGGTGATGCGTTCAATGTAGGCAGGCAACCGGCGCAAGAAAATACGCAGGCAAGTCAACCTACATTGCAGCCATGCAATACGAACTCGCTCCCGCCGACCTCGCCCTGGTGCTGGCGTTGCACCGTGCCGGCACGCTGGCCGCGGCCGGCGAGCGGCTCGGCGTCAATGCGTCCACCGTGTTCCGCATGCTGCAGCGCGTGGAGCGGGGCCTGAGCCAGCCACTGTTCGAACGCGGCCGGCGCGGCTACAAGGCCATGGAACTGGCCCGCACGCTGGCCGCCCAGGCCGAACAGGTGGAGGCTGCGCTGGAAGCCGCCCGCGCAGCCGCGCACTCCCAGCCTGGCCAGGCGGCGGGCACAGTGCGCCTCACGACCACCGACACGCTGCTGCACGGCCTTCTGGCCCCCGCGCTGGCTGCCCTGCACCGGGCTCAGCCGCGGCTGCAATTCGAGCTGCACACGGGCAACGAGCTGGCCAGCCTGACGCGGCGCGACGCCGACATCGCGCTGCGCGCCACCGCCAAGCCGCCGCCGCACCTGATCGGCCGGCGCGTCGGGCCGATCCGCGTCGCGCTTTACGCGGCGCGGTCGAGCGCCATCAAGCACTGGGACCAGGTCGAGGCCGGCACCGCCGCCTGGGTCGCGCCCGACGATGGCCTGCCCGAGCACCCCTCGGTGCGCTGGCGCCAGAGGCACTTCCCGACACTGCAGCCGGCGTTTCGCACGGGCAGCGTGCAGAGCGTGGCCGAGCTGGTGGCGCAGGGGCTGGGCGTGGGCGTGCTGCCGCTGTTCCTGGCCGAACCGAAGCGCGAGCTGCGCCGACTGACCGAGCCGCTGGACGAGGCCGAGACCGACCTCTGGCTGCTGACCCACCCCGAGACCCGGCACCTGCAGCGCGTGCAGACGGTCTGGAGCCACCTGGCCCAGGCGCTGGTGCTGGATTGACCCCTGTCAAGGCAAAAGCGCTTGACCTTGCCATGATGGGAAGCTTGACGATGCCAGCATGAACAGCACCACCGCCCCCGCCACCGCACTGAACGACGTGACACTGCAGGTCAGCGGCATGAGCTGCGCGTCCTGCGTGCGCCGCGTCGAGAAGGCCCTGCAGGCCGTGCCCGGCGTGCAGCAGGCCAGCGTCAACCTCGCCACCGAAAAAGCCAGCATCCAGGCGTTGCCCAATGTGCCCGCCGCTGCGCTGATGGCGGCCCTGGGCAAGGCCGGCTACCCGGCCACTCTCGTCGAAGCCGCCGCGCCGCCCGTGCCCGAAGTCCACGGCGGCCTGCCCGCCTGGTGGCCGGTCGCGTTGGGCGCCTTGATGAGCCTGCCGCTTATGCTGCCGATGCTGCTGGGTGTGATGCTGCCCGGCTGGCTGCAGCTGCTGCTTGCAACCCCGGTGCAGTTCGTGCTCGGCGCGCGCTTCTACCGCTCCGGCTGGGGCGCGTTGCGGGCCGGCAGCGGCAACATGGACCTGCTCGTCGCACTCGGCACCTCGGCGGCCTACGGCCTGTCGGTCTATCTGCTGGCACGCCACCCCGGCCACCCCCACCTCTACTTCGAGGCCTCGGCCGCCGTCATCACGCTGGTGCTGCTCGGCAAGTTCCTTGAGCAGCGCGCCAAGCGCCAGACCACCGATGCCATTCGCGCGCTGAGCGCGCTGCGGCCGGCGATGGCCCGCCTGCTGCGGGGTGAGGCCGAGGTGGAGGTGCCGGTGGCCGAAGTCCGTGTGGGCGACCTGGTCGCCGTGCGTCCCGGCGACCGCATCCCGGTGGATGGCGAGATCGTCAGCGGCCGCAGCCACGTGGACGAGTCGCTGATCACCGGCGAGAGCCTGCCGGTGGCCAAGGCCGAAGGCCAGCGCGTGACCGGCGGAGCCATCAATGCCGAGGGCGCGCTGACCGTGCGCACTACCGCCGTCGGCGCCGAGACGACACTGGCCCGCATCATCCGCATGGTCGAGTCGGCCCAGGCCGCCAAGGCGCCCATCCAGCGCATCGTCGACCGCGTCAGCGCCGTCTTCGTGCCCGTCGTGCTGGTGCTCGCGGCCCTCACCTTCGTCGGCTGGTGGCTGCACGGTACCGGCGCCGAAGCCGCCCTCGTCAACGCCGTGGCCGTCCTCGTCATCGCCTGCCCCTGCGCCCTGGGCCTGGCCACGCCGACGACGCTGATGGCCGGCACCGGCGTCGCGGCGCGCCAGGGCATCCTCATCAAGGACGCCGAAGCGCTGGAACTGGCGCATGCGGTGACGGTCGTCGCCTTCGACAAGACCGGCACGCTGACCGTCGGCCAGCCCACGCTGACCGCCACTCTGCCGGCCGCAGATGTGAGCCGCGAGGAACTTCTGCAACTGGCCGCCGCACTGCAGCGCACGAGCACCCATCCGCTGGCCCGTGCCGTGCTCGCCGAGGCCAGGGGCCTGCCGGCGTTGCCGGTCGAACAGGCCCGCGCGCTGCCGGGCCGCGGCGTGGAAGGGGTCGTGCAGGGCCGCCGCCTGTCGCTGGGCAGTGCACGGCTCGCGCAGGAACTGGGCGCGAGCGGCGGCGCGCTCGCGGCCGAGGCACAGCGGCTGGAGGCCGAGGGCCAGACCGTGTCCTGGCTGGTCGGCCAGGGCCGGCTGCTCGGCCTGCTGGCCTTTGGCGACCGCGTGAAGGACACGGCCGCCGAGGCCGTCGCCCAGCTGCATGCCCGCGGCATCCGCACTGTCATGCTGACCGGCGACAGCCACGGCGCGGCCGCCAGCGTGGCGCAGGCCCTGGGCATCACCGAGGTCCACGCCGAAGTGCTGCCGGCGGGCAAGGCCGCCGCCGTGCAACAGCTGCGCGAGGGCGGCGCGGTCGTCGCCTTCGTCGGCGACGGCATCAACGACGCGCCAGCGTTGGCGGCGGCGTCGGTCGGCTTTGCGATGGCCGGCGGCGCCGACGTGGCCACCGAAGCGGCCGGTGTGACGCTGATGCGCGGCGACCCGCGCCTCGTCGCCGATGCGCTGGATGTGTCGCGCCTGACCTATGCCAAGATCCGCCAGGGCCTGTTCTGGGCCTTTGCCTACAACGTCGTCGGCATCCCGCTCGCGGCCTTCGGACTGCTCAACCCCGTCATTGCCGGCGCGGCCATGGCCTTCAGCAGCGTCAGCGTCGTCGCCAATGCACTGACGCTCAAGCGCTGGCGCGGCCGGGCCGCGGAGGCACAGCAATGAACATCGGTGAAGCCGCCCAGGCCTCGGGCGTGTCGGCCAAGATGATCCGGCATTACGAGAGCATCGGCCTGTTCGCTCAACCGGTGCGCAGCGAGTCGGGCTACCGCATCTATGGCGAGCGTGAAGTCCATCTGCTGCGCTTCATCCGCCACTCGCGCGACCTCGGCTTCTCGCTGGAGCAGATCCGCGCACTGCTCGGCCTTTGGCAGGACCGGGATCGGCCCAGCCGTGAAGTTCGCGCGTTGGCGCAGACCCATCTGACCGAGCTGGAGACCAAGCTCGCCGAGCTGCAGGCGATGAAGGCGACGCTTGAGCAGCTGGTGCGCAGCTGCCACGGCGACGAGCGGGCCGACTGCCCCATCCTCGACACGCTGGAGGCCGGCCCCGAGGCGTTAACAAAGCGCTGACGCATCCGCGCTATCGTTGGCCATTTCCACCCACGCGAGCCCACGATGCGCCTCATCCTTCTCGCCGCCCTGGCCCTGGCCGCACAGGCTGTTCACGCCTCGTCCACCACCGCCTCTTCGGCCGCCGATGCCGGCTCGTCCGCGTCGGGCAGCGTGTCGGACTCCTTCAAGGGATCGTCCAACAGCAGCAGCGGCGACGAACGCCGCGCCGAAGGCCGCTACCGCGTCACCGAGGTGGCCCGGGCGGACACCGCTGGCAAGCTGCGCCTGAAGCTGGAGCGCGACGGCGCCGCGCCCGTCGAGCTGACGCTGCCCCAGCAGGCGCTGGCGGCGCGGGCCGTCAACGTCGGCGACGAGGTGCAGGCCACGCCACAGGCCTATGGCGTGGCCTTTGCGCATGCCGACACCGGCACGGCCTTCTTCCTCGTGCTGGAAGACGCCTGGCAGCGCGAGCTCACGACCCGCGTCGTCAAGCCTTGACCCAAACCGCCCTCGCGGCCGCGCTGCTGCTGACGGCCGCTGCCGCCCAGGCCGGCCTGCCGCCGCGGGGCTGCGACCCCAAGCACGACGTCACGGCCGCGCAGCAAGACAGGCTGCTGCGCTTTTCAGCCGTCGTCCGCCAGGCACTGGCCGAATCGGGCAGCCCGGCAGCGCTGATCTCGCGTTCAGGCACCGATCTGTCCCGCTTCGGCCTGCGCTATTCCCATGCCGGCATCGCGCTGGCCGACGGTCTGGACACGCCCTGGGCCGTGCGCCAGCTTTACTACGCCTGTGTCGAAGGTGCACCCCGTCTCTTCGACCAGGGCCTGGCCGGCTTCATCTCGGGCAGTGACAATGCCGACGTGGGCTATGTGAGCCTGCTGCTGCTGCCGCCTGAGGCCGCTGCGGCGCTGGCCGCCACGGCGCTGGACAAGCCGGTCGCCCTGGGCCTGCTCGATGTCCACTACAGCGCCAACGCCTACCCTTTCAGCACCCGCTACCAGAACTGCAACCAGTGGGTGGCCGAGCTGCTCGCCGCGGCCAGCGCCGGCCCCCGCACGCGGGCGGACGCCCAGGCCTGGCTGCAGCGCGAGGGCTATGCGCCCGCGCCGGTGCAGGCACCTGGCTGGCTGCTGCTGGCCGGCCACGCCATGCCCTGGCTGCACTTCGACGACCAGCCCCGCGACCAGCTGCGCGCCGGTGCCGTGCAGACCAGCCTGCCGGACAGCCTCGAAGCCTTCGCGTTGCGGCGCTGGCCGGCGGCGCGGCGCATCGAGTTGTGCCATGGGCCGCAGGGCGTCGTGCGACGCGAGGGCGGTGCCGCGCTGGCGGCGGGGTGCGTGCCGCAGCCGGGCGACCATGTCATGGCCTTGAAATGAACCCGCCGCCGGCGCCGCCCCCCATTGCGGGGGTAGCTGACCCGACCCACCAAAAATGAGGATGCGCAGCGCACCTGCGCTGCGCACAGTCCGCCCCCACAACAACGAGTTTCTTTTGGGGGCCGCAATGGACGAACTGATGGAACGGGCCGTGGAGACCACGGCGAGGGAGGAATTCACCGAAGGGGCCGAGCTGCGCGGCTCGTCCTTCGACTACCTGACGCAACCCGGCGCCGACCTGGCCGCCAAGGCCCAGGCCTTCCATGCCTGGGCTGAGAACCGTGTCGCGCACGGCGTCTTTCCCTATGCCAAGCGCCTGGGCGGGCGGCCTGGCGCGACGGCCGAACTCACGCTGCTGGATGGTCAGCGCCATGCGGGGCTGAACTTCTCGTCGCAGGAGTATTTGTCGCTGGCCCGCCACCCCAGGATCTGCGCCGCGGCGCAGGCAGCCATGGAGCGCTACGGCGTGCACAGCGCGGGCTCCACCGCACTGGCCGGCAATGTCGAGGAGGCGACCCTCCTGGAAGCGGAACTCGGCGAGCTGCTGCGCACGCCCGAGGTGCTGCTGTTCCCGACGGGGTGGGCCGCGGGCTTCGGGGCCATCAAGGGCCTGGTCCGCGAGGCCGACCACGTCATCATCGACCAGCTCGCTCACAACTGCCTGCACGAGGGCGCGCGGGCAGCAACGCCCAACGTGCACCTGCACCGCCATCTGGACGTCGACCATGTCGAGCGCCTGCTCAAGCGTGTGCGCCAACGTGACCCGCACAACGGCATCCTCGTCGTCACCGAGGGCTGCTTCTCGATGGACGCCGACTCGCCCGACATCCGCCGGCTGCAGTCGCTGGCGCGCGAGCATGGCGCGCTGCTGATGGTCGACGTGGCCCACGACCTGGGCTGCATGGGGCCGGGCGGCGGCGGCCAGCTTGAGCTGCAGGGTGTGCTGGGCCAGGTGGACCTGGTGATGGGGTCGTTCTCCAAGACCTTCGCATCCAACGGCGGCTTCGTGGCCACGCATGACCGCGCGATCAAGGAGTACCTGCGCTTCTATGCCGCGCCTAACACCTTCTCCAACGCGCTGTCGCCGGTGCAGGTGGCCATCGTGCGCGCCTGCTTAGGCCTGGTGCGCTCCGGCGAGGGGGTGGAGCGGCGTGACCGGCTGATGCGCGCCATCCTGGGTCTGCGCGGCGCGCTGACCGAGCAGGGCATCACCGTGCTGGGACATCCATCGCCGATCGTGCCGGTCATGCTGGGGCATGACGCACTCGCCCGCGTGGCCAGCCGCGAGATGGCCCAGGCGGGACTGCTGGCCAATCTCGTCGAGTACCCGGCCGTGTCGCTGAACAGCGCGCGGCTGCGCATGCAGGTCATGGCCGACCACACGCCCGCCCTGGCGCAAACGGCGGCGCGCATCGTGGCCGATTCATTGCAGCGCGCACGCGACCTGACCGGCCACGTGAACTGAAGCCCCTCGTCCAGTCTTGCTGGGCTGCACGCCAGCAAGTCTGACCGGTCCCCCGAGGGGACGGCGATGCTTGCCGGGTTGACCGGCAAGCACATCGCCATGGTGGGCCGGCTCGGGAGCGGCCCAGCGCTCGGCCCGAATACGAAATGCAGAGGATCAGCCCCGCGCCGGGATCTTGAGTCCGCGCTGCACGGCGGGGCGGGCGAGGAAGGCCTTGAGCACGCGGTCGACCTCGGCGAAGTCGGCATAGCCCACCAGCTCGCCGGCACCATAGAAGCCAATCAGGTTGTTCACCCAGGGCCAGGTGGCGATGTCGGCGATCGTGTACTCGTCACCGATCAGCCAATCGCGGCCTTTCAGATGAACGTCGAGCACGTTCAGCAGCCGGCGCGCCTCGGCCAGGTAACGGTCGCGCGGGCGCTTGTCTTCATAGTCCTTGCCGGCGAACTTGTGGAAGAAGCCGACCTGGCCAAACATCGGCCCGATGCCGCCCATCTGGAACATCAGCCACTGGATGGCCTCGTAACGCCGGGCGGGGTCGGCGGGCAAGAGCTGCCCGGTCTTGTCGGCCAGGTAGATCAGGATGGCGCCGCTCTCGAACAGCGGCAGCGGCTGGCCGCCGGGGCCGTTCGGGTCGATGATGGCAGGGATCTTGTTGTTCGGGTTGAGCGACAGGAACTCGGGGCTGAGCTGGTCGTTGGTGTCGAACTTGACCAGATGCGGCTCGTAGGCCAGGCCGATCTCCTCCAGCGCGATGGCCACCTTGACGCCGTTGGGCGTGGGCAGCGAATAGAGCTGCAAGCGCTCGGGGTGGGCGGCAGGCCATTTCTTCGTGATGGGGAAGCGGCTGAGGTCGGTCATGGCGAGTGGCGAAATGAGTTCGCAGCGACTTTAGAGCCGCCTGGCTTGGCCCTTCGTCAGACGGGGCATCGCACTTGGTGCAGCTCTCAGGCTTCGTCGGGCCAGGCCAGGCGGCGGACTTCGGAACTGGCTCGCAAGGTGTTGTCCACCTCGGCCACGGCATCCGTCTCGGCCAGCAGTTGCTCGATCTGCGGGCAAGTAACCGTTCCACATGCCTGGGAACCGGGTGGCAAGGCTCATCGCAGAAACCTCCCAATGCAATCCGACGACTATGCAGCAAACCATTGCCCCATCGCGGCGTGAAAATGCCCCCCATGTCAACCATCGCCCCCGCCGCCCCAGGGCCTTCACAGCCGTCGCGGCTTGCGCTCTACCTGCAGCTGATCCGCTGGGACCGCCCCGCCGGCTGGCTGCTGCTGCTGTGGCCGACGCTGTCGGCGCTGTGGATCGCGGCGGATGGCTGGCCGGGCTGGCATCTGCTGGCCGTCTTCACCCTCGGCACGGTGTTGATGCGCTCGGCGGGCTGCTGCGTCAACGACGTGGCCGACCGCGATTTCGACCGCCATGTGCAGCGCACCGCCGCGCGGCCGGTGACGACGGGTGCGGTGTCGGTGAAGGAGGCCTTGATCCTCGGCGCGGTGCTGTCCCTGGTGTCCTTCGGCCTGGTGCTGACGACCAACCCGCCCACCATCCTGCTGAGCTTCGCGGCGCTGGCCGTCGCCATCGCCTACCCGTTTGCCAAGCGCGTGCTGGCCATGCCCCAGGCCGTGCTGGGCGTGGCCTTTTCCTTCGGCATTCCGATGGCCTTTGCCGCGGCCCTGGGCGGCATGGAATGGAACCTGCGCGCGGTGCCGCTGTCGGCCTGGGCGCTGCTCGTGGCCAACCTGTTCTGGGTGCTGGCCTATGACACGGAATACGCGATGGTGGACCGTGATGACGACCTGAAGATCGGCCTGCGCTCCTCGGCCATCGCGCTGGGCCGCTGGGACGTGCCCGGCATCATGATCTTCTACACCGCCTATCTGGCCATGTGGGCGGGCCTGGGCCTGCGCCTGGGCCTCGGGCGCTGGTTCTTGCTCGGCATCGCAGTGGCCGCAGCCCAGGCGCT
Organism: Pelomonas sp. Root1217; assembly: GCF_001425705.1. Lineage (GTDB taxonomy): Bacteria > Pseudomonadota > Gammaproteobacteria > Burkholderiales > Burkholderiaceae_C > Pelomonas. Next base: position 667,201 of record NZ_LMDC01000023.1, read on the forward strand.
GTGGCACTACAAGCTGATCCACCGGCGCAGCCGCGCGGGCTGCTTCACGGCCTTCCGCTCCAACCACTGGCTGGGCTTTGCGGTTTTTGCCGGCACTGCGGTAGACCTGGCCCTGCGGTAGACCTGGCCCTGCGGTGACGTGGACCGCGGCACCGGGCTGGGCAGGATTCGGCGTGACGGAAGCCTCACGCGCATCGAGAAGCGCTGCGTGCGCTGACGTGTCCAGACCCTAGACTGCTGACCGCCCGAGGTGGCCGAGACCGCCTGCGCTCAATCAGGGAGTTTGTTGATGTCGTATCCGTTGCGCCGCGCAGCCGCGCTGGCCCTTCTTTTGCCTCTGCTGTTGGCGGGTTGTGGAGGCGGCGGTGGCCCGGCCGGCACGCCCGTTTTCCGCGCCGGCGACAGCCCGGGATCGTCGGGTGGCTCCACCAGCGGCGGCGGCAGCAACGGCAGCACCAGCTCGTCGCCCGACCCGGCCGGCCCGTCGGCCAGCTTCGCCCAGCAATGCGCCGCCAACAACACGCTGGCGGCCGGCAATCTGCGCACGTCGACGCTGGACACCGAGAAAAAGTGGCTGCGCGCCTATTTCGACGAGGCCTACCTCTGGCGCGAGCAGGTTCCGCAGGTGAACCCGTCACAGTCGGCCTACAGCGGCGCTGATGCCCATGCGGCCATGGACGCCTACTTCGAGGCGCTGAAAACCACCCAGACCACCGATACCGGCCAGCCGCGCGACCGTTTCAGCTTCACCTATCCGACCGACCAATGGACGGCGCTGACCCGCAACGCCGTCGAGGCCGGCTATGGCATCGAGTGGAAGCTGACCAGCCCGCTGCCGCCGCGGCAGATCCAGATCGCCTATGTCGAAGCGGGCAGCCCCGCCGATCGCGCGGGCCTGAGGCGCGGGGACCAGCTCATCAGCGTGGACAGCGTCAGCGCCGACGTCGGCGACCCCTTCGGCGTCGACGCGCTGAACGCCGCCCTCTTCCCCGATTCGGCCGATGCGCAGCACGACTTCACCTTCGCGCGCGGCGGCGTCACCCTCAGGCAACGCCTGACCAGCGCGGCTCTGACCAAGACGCCGGTGCCCATCAGCCGCATCGTGACGACGCCGCAGGGCACGCGTGCCGGCTACCTGCTGTTCAACGATCACATCGCGCCGGCGGAAGGCCAGCTGATCACGGCGATGCAGGGCTTCCAGGCCCAGGGCGTGCGCGAGCTGGTGCTGGACCTGCGCTACAACGGCGGCGGCTATCTCTACATTGCCAGCGAGCTGGCGACCATGATCGCTGGCACGGCGCGCACCGCGGGCCAGGCCTTCGAGACGCTGAAGTACAGCGCCAGGCGCAGTGCCGAAAACGAGACGACACCGTTCTACGACACCTCCTGCATCCTTGTCGGCAACAACTGCACGCAGGAGCAGCCACTGCCAACGCTGAATCTGACACGGGTCTATGTGCTGGCGCAGTCAGGCACCTGCTCGGCCAGCGAGGCCGTCATCAACGGCCTGCGCGGCGTGGGCGTCGATGTCGTGCTGATCGGCGGCAAGACCTGTGGCAAGCCCTATGGCTTCACGGCCAGGGACAACTGCGGCATCAGCTATTTCCCCATCGAGTTCACCGGCGTCAACGCGCAGGGCTTCGGTGACTACGCCGACGGCTTTGAGCCCAGCGCCAGCGGCACGGCCGGCACGCGCTTGGTCAAGGGTTGCAGCGTCGCCGACGACACCGGCCGTGCGCTGGGCGACCCCGCCGAAGCCATGTTGGCCACGGCCCTGGGCCACGTCGACAAGGGCAGCTGCCCGGTGCTGCCGAGCGCGGCCGCCGGCGCGCGGGTGCAGAACTCGGCCATTGGTGAAGGCGCCGCCGCGATGACGCTCAAGCGCCACCCGGCGCGCAGCAACCGCCTGCTGGTGGGCCGTTAGCCCGCCCGCGGGAACCTCTCTCGGATCGCATCCATCCAGCCCAATAGCGCCAGCGTCTCGGCGTGGGGCATGCGCGCGCTCTCGACCAGGCCTTGGCGGATGCAGGCCTGCGCCTCAGCAATCTCACCCTCGAAGCCGTTGAGGACAAAGGGAGCTTCGACGCGCCTGGCCGCCGACTGGTGCGCGTCGAGTTCGACGACTTCGGCGGACGAGAAACCTTGCGGAAAGCGCAGCGCCGCCCGGCTGCCCAGCACCTCGAAGGCATTCGCCGAGGCGGCGTCGAAGCCACAGCGAAACTGCGACGTGATGTCACCGGGGAAGTGAAGGGTCACGTTGACGGCCGCGTCCACGCCGGTCGGTGCCATCTTGACCTGCACGTCCATGGCGACGGGCTCGGGGCAGACACCGTCATTCATCTGCTGCAGCACCCAGCGCGTCACGGCGAGGTTGTAGATGCCGATGTCCCACAGGACGCCGCCGGCCAGTGCCGGGTTCCAGAGCCGGTGCTGGGGGTCGTAGCCGGCCGCGAAGCAGAAGCTCGATTGCATGGCACGCAGCTCGCCGATGGCACCCTCGCGCAGCCAGCGGCCGGCGATGTCATAGGCGGGCAGGAAACGCGTGCGCAGCGCCTCCATCAGGAAGACGCCCTGCCGGCGCGCGAGGTCCACCAGGGCCTGGCCATCGGCGCGCGTCGTGACCAGCGGCTTCTCGCACAACACGGCCTTGCCGGCTTCCAGCGCCGCACGGATGTATTCGCCATGGTGGGAGTGGGGTGTGGCGATGTAGACGGCGTCAATGGATGTGTCGGCCAGCAACTCAGGCAGCGCCGTTGTCACGCGCGCCGGCGCCTCGCCTTCGCGATGCCATTGCGCGGCATAGGCCTGGCCCTTGGCCGCGTCACGCGCGAACACGGCGGCGAGGCGAGCGCCGGGTACGGCGGGCAAGGCAGCGACAAAGTGGTTGGCGATGCCGCCGGGGCCGATCACGGCCCAGCGGAAGATGTCGTTGTCGCCGGGCACCGCTGAGGGCTTCAAGCCTTGTTGACGCCGCCAGGGAAGCGGGCGCGGATGGCGTCCATCCAGCCCAGCAAGCCCAGGGTCTCCGCATGCGGCATGCGCGGGCTCTCGACCAGGCCCTGGCGGATGCAGGCTTGCGCCTCGGCGATCTCGCCCTCGAAGCCGTTGATGACGAACGGCGTCGCGACACGCTCAGCCGGCGCCTTGCGCGTGACGAGTTCGACCGCCTCGGCCTGCCAGAAATCGACCGGGAAGCGCAGACCCGCTTTCGACCCCAGGGCCTCGAAGGCGTTGACCGAGGCGGCGTCGAAGCCGCAGCGGAACTGCGAGGTGACGCCGCCGGGAAAGTGCAGCGTCACATTGACGGCCGCGTCCACGCCGGTCGGCGCGATCTTGGCCTGCACGTCGATGGACTCGGGCTCGGGGCAGATGCCGCCGTTCATCTGCTGCAGCACCCAGCGCGTCACGGCCAGGTTATAGATGCCGATGTCCCACAGCGAGCCGCCGGCCAGGGCCGGGTTCCACTGGCGGTGCAGCGGGTCGTAGACGGAGGCGAAGCAAAAGCTCGACTGCATCGCGCGGAGCTCGCCAATGGCACCGTCGCGCAGCATGCGGCCGGCGAGGTCGTAGGCGGGCAGGAAGCGGGTCCACAGCGCCTCCATCAGGAAGACACCCTTGGCGCGTGCCAGGTCGATGAGGGTCTGGCCTTCGGCGCGCGTCGTCACCAGCGGCTTCTCGCACAGCACGGCCTTGCCGGCCTCCAGCGCAGCGCGGACGTATTCGCCGTGGTTGGAGTGAGGCGTGGCGATGTAGACGGCGTCGATGGCGGGGTCTGACAGCAGTTCTGGCAGCGCTGTCGTCACACGCGCCGGCGCTTCGCCTTCACGTTGCCACTGCCGCGCATAGGCTTCGCCCTTGGCGGCGTCGCGCGCGAACACGGTGGCAAGGCGGGCACCGGGCACTGCGGCCAAGGCGCCGGCAAAGCGGTTGGCAATGCCGCCGGGGCCGATCACGCCCCAGCGGAAGATGTCGTTGTCATGGGCCATGGCTGAGCGCTTTCACGAGGTCGGATTGCGTGAGGATGCCGACGAGCCTGGCTTGCTCGCCGACGATGGGAATGTGGTGGTGGCCGGTGGCTGAGAACAGCGGCACCAGTTCGGCGATGGGCCGCTCGGCGCTGGCCACGCGAACCTGGCGGCTCATGATCTGGCCGACGACCTCGGGCTTGGTCGAATGCGTTGTTGGCGACGGGCGCAGCAGCGTCTGCAGCCGACCCGCCAGGCCTTCGCGCTGCTGGCCTTCGGCTGCGCGCATGAAATCGGCGCGCGTGACGATGCCGACAATGCGCTGCACCCGGTCGACGACTGGCAGCGCCTTGATGCTGTGCTGCTGCAGCAGCGCCCAGGCCTCGGCCAGCGGCGTGCCGAACTCGACCGTGATGACGGGCGTGGACATGATGTCGGCGCAGCGCAGGCCACCCAGGCGGTTGCGATAGCTCAACATCTCGGCCTCGTGCAGCAGGTCGGCAAGATCGTCACGCGGCACGTCCAGCACCTGGTTGTAGCGGGCCAGCACGGCGTCTAGTTCGGCATCGCCGAAACGCGGCGGTGCCACGGTCGCACCCGCCGCTGGCGGTGCTGCCTGCGGCGCATGCTGGGCATGGGGATAGCGGCGGCCGGTGAGGCTGTTGTAGGCCATGCCGGCCAGCACCAGCAGCAGCGAGTTCAGCGCCACCGGCTGAGCAGCGAAATGCCAGTCGTGGGTGCTGGTCAGCACCATCAGCAGGCTGGCCGCGCCGCCGGGCGGATGCAGGCAGCGCAGCAGGAACATCGAGCCAATGGCCAGGGCCACCGCGACCGCGGCGACGCCGGCCGGCGGCAGCGGCAGCCAGGCCACGCAGGCAATGCCGACCAGGGCCGACACCGTGTTGCCGCCGACGACGGCCCAGGGCTGGGCCAGCGGGCTGGCCGGCACGCCGAAGACGAGCACGGCGCTGGCACCCAGCGGTGCGACCAGCCAGGGCAGGCCGGAGCCCATCGCGGCCCGGCTCAGCAGGCCGGCCAGCAACAGGCCCAGGCCGGCGCCGAGCACGACGCGCAGGCGCTCCCGCGCGTTGACGGCCTGCGGCGCAGGCCGCAGCGCGTTCAACAAGGTGAGCACACGGTCGGACAGGGAGACGGCGGTGGACATTGGGCGGCGGCAGGGCTGAGTAGCCGGGCCGCCGATTGTGTCCGCCGCCGGCGCCCGCGCCGGTTCAAACAGGTTTCATGTGCCCCTCGCCTGGTCATGTCACGCTGAACGCGGACAAGCCCAGTCGGTCCCCCTAGGGGACGGCGATGCGAGCGCCATTGAGCCACCCGCACATCGCCAAGGCGGGCCGGCTAGGGAGCGGCCCGTCGCTCGGCCCGAAGATGCCAAGCGGTGAGAAGACTCGCGTCAGGCTTTTCCGAGCAGGCCGCTCATCTGCGCCTTGAGCGTCAGCGCTTGGGCGCGGCGCTCCTTGGTCGCGGCGCGCTGGTAGGCGGTCTCGGCCTTCTCGCGCAGCGCCACGGCGCGCTCCAGGGCTTCCTGGTAGCGCTCGATGGTGTAGGTGTTCTCGGTGCCGATGTAGACGCTGCGCGCCAGCGGCGTCTCGCCGAAGCGGGGCAGGGTTACCGCGAAGCTGCAATCACGGACACGACTGCCGGCGCGCTGACGCACGATCGGGCCGGAGATGCCCGAGGGCAGGTCGCTCTGCTTCTTGCGGCTGGGCGTGCGGCGCAGGCGCGATGGCGCCGGCAGCGTTGCGATGCGTTTGAGCAGCTCCTTGGTGGCCATGGCCAACGCACGGCGAGCGCCGCTGCCGTCCTGGCTGTGGTCGGAGAACAGCTTGGTGCCGCCGTAGCGCAGCTGCCAGCCATGGGTCGACAAATGGTCGATTCTTTGAATGCATTGCGGCACGACAAAATGCTCGCCGCTGAAGATCACCACGTCACGCGTGTTCATCATTGCCCCCGGTCTTTCAGCCCACCTGTGCGTCATTGCACGGCGGGTCTACTAACGCCCCTCTGATACGGACTGAGTTTATGGGGTTTATGGGTCGCGCCGCGAATTTATGACTTCATGAAAACAGTTTCATTGCAAAACCGTCAGCTCAGCGACAGCTAAAGCGCGCGATCGAGCGGCCAGCGGCGTCGGGCGCGGGTGGCAATCCGGCCAGCCCAGCCGGCCTGCAGGCGAAGCCGCCGTTGCGGGGGAACCTTAGCGGCCGCGCTGCCCGGGCCGTTGGCCGGCCAAACCTGGATCGAACAGCTCCATCACCCGCAGTTGGGCGCCGCTGCGGCTGAACACCGAATTGCGCGACCACAACATCTGCGCCGACGGGGGCCGGCCGGTGGCCGCCAGCCATTGCCGCTCGGCATGGCGGCGCGTATGGCCGTGGCGGGACAGGCGGCGCGGTTGCAGCTCGCTGCGGTGGATGCGGTAGTCGTCGTAGAGCAGATGCGCCAGCGGCTTGCTGCCCAGGCCCTTGAGCGCTCGCCAGGGGCCCGTGGTGGCGCGCTGGTGCACGGCAGAGCGCGCCCAGACCAGCGGCTGGCCATCGACGCGCAGGATGACCTCGCGCACGACGGTCAGGCCGCGCGGCGGCAGCCCCAGAGCCGCGCGCTCCAGCGCTCGGAACGGCGCCACGCCCTGGCGCAGCACCTGCACCTCGAAGCGCTCGCCCAGCCGGGCCAGGCGGCGGCTCAATGAGCCTGGCGCCCGCAGCCAGTCGCGCAGGCTGTCTCGCGTCGCAATACCCACTCAGACGCCGAATTCTTTGCCGAGTTCGGCGGCACGCTTTTGTGCGGCAAGCACGGCACGCTGGATGGCCGTGTCAACGCCGTCACCCTGCATGGACGTGATGGCCGCATGCGTCGTGCCGCCCTTGCTCGTCACGCGCTCGCGCAGCGTGGTCGGCGACTCGTCGGACGCCAGGCCCAGGCCGGCCGCGCCGGCGCAGGTGGCCAGGGCCAGGCGGCGGCCCTGCTCGGCCGTGAGGCCCATGTCGACGGCCGCAGCCATCATGGCCTCGACGAAGAAGAAGAAATAGGCCGGGCCCGAGCCCGACAGGGCCGTCACGGCATCGAGGTCGTCCTCGCGCTCGACCCACAGCGTCTGGCCGGTCGGTTTGAGCAGGCGCTCGACGGTGGCGCGCTCGTCGGCGGACACGGCCGGCCGCGCATACAGGCCGGCGATGCCCTGGCCGATCAGCGCTGGCGTGTTGGGCATGGAACGCACGACACGCTCGCTGTTGGTGGCGGCGACGATGGACTCCGAGCGGATGCCGGCCATGACCGACAGATGCAGGGCAGCGCCGAGCCAGGCCTTGACCGGTTCGGCGGCGGCACCGAAAAGCTGGGGCTTGACGGCCCAGACGATGGTCTGCGCGTCGGCCAGGCCAGCATCGCCCGCGGCCAGCGCCGCGACGCCGAACTCGCCGACGAGCTTCTCGCGCTGCGGCGCATAGGGCTCGACGACGATGAACTGCGCGGGGCGCATGCCGGCGCGCAGCAGGCCGCCGATGATGGCGCTGGCCATGTTGCCGCCACCGACGAAGGCGATCTTTTCTGCACTCATGGGGCGCAAGTCTAGGGGAGCAGGGCCGACGAGAAACAAAGCAGCGACGTGGCGCGGCTATCGTTGCGGCTCATGAGCCTCCCCCGCCCCGCCCGCCGCTCGCTGCTGCTCCTGTGTGCTCTCGCCCTCGTCGGTTGCGCCGGCGGGCCACCGCCGCCCAAGCCCTGGGCCGAGACGGCGACGCGCGAACTGAATTTGTCGCTGAGCAGCTTCGAGCTGCAGGGCCGGCGCGTGTACATCACGCGCAGCGCGAGCGCTGCGGCGGCCCAGCCCGTCATCGTCTATCTGCCCGGCCTTGGGCAGGGTAGCGACGCCGGCCAGCGCTGGGCGGCCGCCTGGGCCCAGGCCGGCTACACGGTACTGGGCGTGCAGCCGCTGCAGGCCGATGCCGCCGCATGGCGTTCCGAGCTGGCCCGCACCGGCGAGTTCCGCGAACTCGGCCTGCTGCACTATGGCGACGCCCTGCGTGCCGAACGGCTCGACGCGCTGCACCGGCTGCTGCCGGCCCTTCGCGCGGCCCAGCCGGCACTGGACTGGGGCCATGCCAGCCTTGCCGGTTATGAGACCGGCGCACAGACTGCACTCGATGCACGTGCCGACGCCGACTGGCGGGCCGTCATTGCGATCAGCCCGCCAGCCATGCAGGCCCCGGCCGGCGGTGTCGCCACCTTGCTGATCACCAGCGAGATCGACCAGGACCCGCTCGGCCTGCTGCGCCGCCCCGCCGAGCGCAGGCAGGCCTTCGACAGCTTTGCGCCGGGCAGTGGCTGGTTGCTGAACCTCGGCGCCGTCTCGCATGCCGCCCTGGCCGGCACGATGGCGCCCGAAGGATTTCATGTGCAGGACCAGCATCACGGCCAGGCGCCGATCGGCGGCATGGGGGGTGGCCGCGGGCGCGGCGGCGCTGGCGGCGCTGGCGGCGAGGGCGGCGGCATGCACGGGCCGCAGGGCGGTGGCTCGCGCGGCCCTCGCAGCGGCAGCGCGACCGAGGCGGCCCAGTCCGACATCGGCGACGGCTTTCGGCTCAGCCACGCCTTCCTGGATGCGCAGTTGCGCGGCGGCGCACCGCTGTCGGCCGGCGGGCTGCTGACGTCGCGCTGAGCTCGTCTCATTACACTCCGCCGCCATCGACGGAGAGGGGCATGGGCGCGAGCGATGAACTGGATGGGCTGCTGCTGCAGGACGAACTGCTGCGCTCGCTGGAACGACCGGTCTGGGGGCTGTTCGGCCTGACGCTGGCAGCCGTCGTCGGCCTGCTTGGGCAGGCGCCAGCCCTCGCCGTGGTGGGGTGGATGGGCGCCTGGTTGCTCGGTCCCTGGATCATCAGCCGCGCAGCGCCGACGCTGCGCACGCCGCCCCTCATCAAATACCCGCTGTTCCTGAGCTGCGCCCTGCCCGTCCTGAGCCTGGCGGCGCCGCTGTATGTATGGCAGGCCTCAAAGACGCGGCGGGCCGAGCTCGCCACCGCCATCCGCCAGGCCGAGCTGCGCGAGCGCCGGCGTGGCCCTGAGGCGGCGGCCACGCCGGCGGCCCAGCGCGCGCCGGTCCAGCAGGCCCTGCCGGTGCTCCGCGGCGTCGCTGACGGCGTCGGGCCCGATGGGCAGGAGCTGCAGATGCGGGTAGCGCCTGGCCAGTTGCCGCCTGACCTCCCCAACGAGCCCGGCATGATGCCGCCGACCCGGGCGTGCGCCGGCGTCTTCGCCGTGGGCTATCACGTCGACGCTGGCTCGCATTGGGTGTCGGTGGGCCGCGACGAGATGGGCGCCGCGGGCATGAATTTGAATGTGCTGCATCGCCAGGCCCTGTCCAACCTGATGAAGCTCGTGAAAGGCCAGCCCGGCCTGCGGCTGGTCGACCATCCGCCCTATTACGGCCTGCTGCTGGACGGCGACCACGAGGCCTGCCTGGTGCTGCTGGATGGCCTGTGGGACCACCTGTTCGCCGACAAGACGCCCAACGGCGCCGTCGTTGCCATCCCGTCGCGCGATGTGCTGGCCTTCTGCGACGCCAACTCGGCCGAGGGCATTGCCGCGCTGCGCGAGGCCAGCCGGCGCATCGGGCCGGATGCCAAGGGCGCCATCACCCAGCAGCTGCTGCGCCGGCGCGACGGGCGCTGGTCAATCTTCGAGCCCTAGGAAGCCGCCGCTCTGGTGCGCCCAGAGCCGCGCGTAAATACCCCCCTGCGCCAGCAGCTCGGCGTGCGAGCCCTGCTCAACGATGCGGCCGGCATCCATCACCACCAGCCGGTCCAGCGCGGCGATGGTCGACAGCCGGTGGGCGATGGCGACGACCGTCTTGCCTTCCATCAGCGTGTAGAGGCTTTGCTGGATGGCGGCTTCGACCTCGCTGTCGAGTGCGCTGGTGGCCTCGTCCAGCAGCAGGATGGGTGCGTCCTTCAGCATGACGCGGGCAATGGCGATGCGCTGGCGCTGGCCGCCGCTGAGCTTGACGCCGCGCTCGCCGACATGGGCCTCGAAGCCGGTGCGGCCCTTGGGGTCGGACAGCGTGGCGATGAATTCGTCGGCGTGCGCCCGCTCGGCCGCGCGCTCCATCTCAACCTGGCTCGCGCTCGGGCGGCCGTAGAGGATGTTGTCGGCCACCGAGCGGTGCAGCAGCGAGGTGTCCTGCGTGACCATGCCGATGTGCTGGCGCAGCGAGTCCTGGGTGACGTGGCGGATGTCCTGGCCGTCGATCAGGATGCGGCCGCCGCCCTCCGGAATGTCGTACAGGCGCAGCAGCAGGTTCACCAGGGTGCTCTTGCCCGCGCCGCTGCGGCCAACCAGGCCGATCTTCTCGCCCGGCTTGATGTGCAGGTCCAGCCCATCGACGACGACCTTGCCATTGGGGTAGGCGAAGCGCAGGTTCTCGAAATGCACCTCGCCGCGCGGAACGGTCAGCGCGGCCGCGCCGTTCGCATCGGCGATCAGCTGCGGCTTGGACAGCGTGGCCAGCCCGTCCTGGACGGTGCCGATGTGCTCGAACAGCGACGCCATCTCCCACATGACCCAATGCGAGATGCCGTTCAGCCGCATGCCCATCGCCGTGGCCGCCGCTACCGCACCAACGCCGATGGCCGACACGCCCCAAAGCCACAGCGCCAGCAGCGCGGTGCTGCCGACCAGCAGGGCCGACAGCAGCGTGTTGACGATCTCGAAGCCGGTCACCAGGCGCATCTGGCCATAGGCCGTGGTCATGAAGTCCTGCATGGCCGACTTGGCATAGCTGGCCTCGCGTCGGCCGTGCGCAAAGAGCTTGACGGTGGCGATGTTGGTATAGGCGTCGGTGATGCGGCCGGTCATCAGGCTGCGCGCGTCGGCCTGGGCCTGGGCGATCTTGCCCAGGCGCGGCACGAAGTAGCGCAGCGCGACGATGTACAGGGCCAGCCAGACGCCAAAGGGCGCCATCAGCCGCGCGTCGAAGCTGGCGACGATGCCCACCAGCGTGCCGAAGTAGACGGCCACGTAGACGAGGATGTCGACGACGATGAGCCAGGTGTCGCGCACGGCCAGGGCCGTCTGCATGACCTTGGTGGCGATGCGACCGGCGAACTCGTCGCCGAAGAAGGCCAGGCTCTGGGCCAGCATGCGGCGATGGAAGATCCAGCGTAGCCGCATCGGGAAGTTGCCGAACACGCCCTGGTACTTCAGCAGCGCCTGCACGCTGGCCAGCACGATGCTGATGCCGAGCACCGCCAGCAGCATCACGATGACGGGCTGGGGTTGGCTCCACAGCTCGGCGGGCTTGACGGTGGCCAGCCAGTCCACCAGCGAGGCCATCAGGCTGAACAGCAGCGCCTCGGCCGCCGCGATGCCGGCCGTGAACAGCGTGACCGCCAGCAGATGCCGCCGCACGCCGTCCGCGCAGCGCCACAGGAAGGCGAAGAAGCTCGCGGGCGGCGCCGCACCGCTGGTTTCCGGATAGGGATCGACGAGGCGCTCGAAGCGCGAGATCAGGGGCTGGAACAACGACATCCGGCTAGTGTCGCCGGACAGCGTTGTCCGACTGCGCCGTGGGCCGTTCGGCGCCGGCGCCCCCGGCGCTGCCGAACCGGCCCCGCCCCAACTCCACCAGGCCTTCTGCACGGTGCAACAGGAAGAGCACGTCCAGGCCCATGCGCTGGGCCACGGCAAGGCCTTCGTCGGGGCCTGTGACCAACAGGGCCGTGGCCCAGGCATCGGCCTGCATGCAGCTGGGTGCCAGCACGGTGACCGATGCCACCGTGTTGTTCACGGGCGCGCGGCGGCGCGGGTCCATGGTGTGCGCAACGCGTACTCCGCCCATGTCCAGATAGCGGCGGTAGTCGCCCGAGGTGGCCACGGCCAGATCCGCCAGCTCGATGACGCCGTGCACCGCTCGGCGTCCCGCCTCCGGGCGCTCCAGCGCGACAGCCCATGGCACGCCGCCGGCCTGGCCGCCCAGCGCGCGCAGCTCGCCGTCCAGCGCCGCCAGTGCGTGCCGCACGCCATGCCGTTGCAGCACATGGGCCATGCGGTCCACCGCATAGCCCTTCGCAATGCCGCACAGATCGAGTTGCAAGGGCGCGTGCTTGCGAGCACGGCCAGCGGGCCTGTCCAGCTCCAGGCACCCATGCGCAGCAGGAGGTGGGGACCGGCGCACGGCGCGAATCGCTTGCGCGTCGGGTGCGTCGCGCACCGCACCAAACCCCCAGGCATCAACCAGCGCCCTTATGCAGGGGTCGAATGCACCCGCGCTCAGGCGGTGGACGTCAAGCGCACAGTCCAGCACCTGCAGGATTTCAGCGGGCAGGTCCACCCAGTCGTCCACGGGCGCGCGGTTCAGGCGCATGAGGTCGCTGGCCGGCTTCCAGGGCGACATCTGCTCGTCGACCTGCGCCACCGCAGCGGCGAGGTCTTGCTGCAAGGCGGCCACCTCCACGGTGTTGTCGACGTCGACGCTGGCGGACCAGCGTGTGCCCATGGTCGGGCCGTGCAGGGTGGCGCGCTTGCAGGGCGACACAGGCTCAGAAGACGTCTTCCGCATAGCGCTCTCTGGCTTTGAGCTTCGCGACGCTCAGCTGCAGGGGTGCCAGCACCGCGTCCAGTGTCTCTGCCACGCCGCGCGCCATGTCGCGGCTTCCGCATACGCGCACGATGGCGCCTTGCGCCATCAGGCCGCACACGCGCGCGGCGTCTCGGCGCAGGGCGTCCTGCACGTAGCCGCCGCCGTCGGGCACGCGGGAGAAGGCCGTCTGCAAGGTCGCCAGGCGCCCGTCGCTGAGCCAGTGCTCAATGTCAGGGCGGAAGTAGAAGTCCCGCGCCGGGTCGCGCCCGCCAAAGTACAGGTGCATCGGGCGGTGACCGTCGTTGCGGCGGATGAAGCCGGCCAGCGGCGCCACGCCGGTGCCTGCCCCGATCAGCAGCACCTCATGCCGCGTTCGCGGCAGTGCAAAGTCGGGGTTGGCGCGGATGAAGGCGGTGATGCGGTCTCCCGTTTGCAGGCCCAGCAAATGCGTGGAGCACAGGCCGCCGGGCATCTGGCGTACGCAGATTTCGAGAAACCCGTCTGCACAGCCCGACGCCAGCGAGTAGTAGCGCGGCACGGCCGACCCCGGCGGCAAGATCGCGACGAGATCGCCGGCCACAAACCGCGCCAGCCCGTGCCCGCGCAGGCGTGCGCCCACACCCTGCTCAGGCCGCGCAAAGCGCAGGATTGCCGCGGCCTGCCCGTAGGCGTCGGGAAAGTCCTGGCGTGCCGTGAGCGTGAGCGTCGTCGTGGGTGGCAGGCGCGGAACATGCTCCAGCACCAGGGGTTCGCCCAGCGCCTGTGCCAGGGCAACGCCCCAACGCCCGAACTGTTGGGCCGATTGTTGGTGGATGCAGTCGAGCGGCAGCAGCGCGGGCCAGCCCCGGTCGCGCAGCGTCTGATCGAGCGCCTTGGCAAAGGCGCAGAAGGCCGGGTATTGCCGGTCGCCAAAGCCCAGCACCGTCACCGGCACGGCGCCGGCATCGAGCTTGGCGATGTGCGCCAGCGCGTGGGCGGCGTGGGCCGGGGCCTGGCCTTCGCCATAGGTCGCTGCAAGCACAAGCACCTGCCGCGCGGCGGCCGTGGTTCGAAAGTTCTCCAGCGCGCTGAGGTGAACGCGATGGCCACCTCGGCCCAGCGCGTCGCTAAGCGTCTGGGCGAACCCCCAGGTGCTCCCGCCTTCGCTGGCAACGAAGATGAGCACGTCGGCCCCTGCCAGCGGGGCATTGCCCGTGATGCGCGGTGCCAGGCGGCGAGCCTGCCACCAGATGAGCAGGCCCGACAGCCAGAACACCAGCACGCTGGCGCTCGCAAGCCCGAGCACCACGGCCCAGGGCCAAGCCGCCTCGCCGGTGTGCAGCACGACGGCCAGGTCGTAGACGCGCTGCGCCAGGGTCGCGTCCTGCCAGGCCAGCATCCGGCCCGAGTACCGGTCTATCCAGCCTTGACCCTGGGCCGTGGTGACCTTCCAGGTGTCCTGGGCGTCGGCGGCGCCGGGAAGGCTCAGCTTGCGCAAGTCGCGCACGGCCAGGCCTTGGAGCGCGGCGAGTTGCGCGCCGGGCAGGAACGTGCCAGTTCCCACCGAGGCCACCTCCGGCTCGGCGCTGGCGTCCAGGTCCACCAGCCCCAGCGTCGAGGCGCTCATGGTCAGCGCCGTGAGCGATGTCAGGCAGAGCACGGCGAGCACCACACGGCCCGCAACCACGTGGATGCGCTGCGCCAACGTCCCATGCACCCGCGCCGCCAGGCGTCGCCAGCCGCCCATGCGCCGAAGCAGGAGCACCAGGGCCGAGCTGCACAACAAGCCCATGGCCAGCGCAATGCCCGCTGCACCCCAGCGCCCGGCGTCGCCCAGCAGCAGCGAGCGGTGCAGGTTCTTGACCCAGCGCGGGAGCGCCGAGGCCTGCCATGCACCCAGCACCCGGCCATCGGCGGGGTCCACGTAAGACGCCTGTGGCTGGTCGCCGGCAAAGCCGAACACCACGATGGCGCCCGACGGCAGGCGGCGAATTTCGTCCGCACCCGGGATGTTGCGCGTCACGCGCTCCACCAGCGTGGCCACCGGCAGATCGCCCGGTGCGGCCGGTGCCTGCCAGCTCTGCTGGACCGGGTCGGCCGCCAGCATCGCGCCGGTGACGCCCAGCACCACGGCCAGCGTGCCAAGGGTCAGGCCCAGCCAGCGGTGGACTTTCCTCCAGCCCATGCAGGCCCTTTCACTTGAGTTGGAGAGTCACCGAGTGGAGGTATTGCTTGCCGGCCTGCGGCTTGCCGACGCTGGCGGTGGCCAGCGGTACGCGGACCTCTGAGGGGCTGTCCCGCATGTCTTCTGCAGCGGCGTCGATACGGATCTCATAGCCCGCGTCGATCAGCGCGTCCGCCAGGTCGGCGGTGACGGTCAGCGTGCGGCCGGCGCCCACGCTGGCGCCGGTCACGCCATCGAGGCGCTTGGCGTCAGCTGCCGAAAGCCGGTACCAGTCGGACAGGTGCTTGTAGTACTTGGCCTTGCCGCCGGCCACCCACAGCGTGCGCACATAGGCGCCTTTGGCATCGGTCAGGTAGGCCGCCAGGTAGGCACCGTCGCCGCCGTAAGCCTTGAGCTGCGCCGTCAGCGTCAGCGGGCGGCTGTGTGCCAGGGCGGGAAGGGCCAGCGCGCAGGCGGTGGCCAGAATCGTCAATAGAGGTTTGGGCATGGCGAAGTTTCTGTGGGGAATGGATCACTCGATCCGGCCGCGCGGCGCGGTTGCAGGAGTCGATACAGGCGATGGCGCGGAGGCGCCGTCCGAGGGCGGCGTGCGGCTCGGCCTCCCTGCCCCGTCGTCGTCGCCGTCATGCCTGCGGGCGCGCCAGGGTTCGTCCTGCTTCATCTTCAAAACCTTCAGGGTTTCCGGGTCGATCTTGGCTTTGAAGGCGCGTCCCTGAGCGTCCGTGCCGCGAATCTCATAGCAGCCATCGTCTATCTTCAGCTGCTGGATCTGCCAGCCCTTCGCGTCAGCCATCAGCCGCACCGCTTCGCGCGTCTGCCAGCGCGGCAGCGGCGCATCGCAATGGTTGTCGGCGCTTGCGGGCAGAACAGCCGAAACCAGCAACAGAACGAGCACGCCTGGCCGCACGGAGGGGGGGTATTTCATGGGATCTCCTTCCGAACGGTTGGCGTCGCAGGCTTCAGGGCCACGAGTGGCTTTGGTCGACCCGCCATGGAACCGCAGCAACGCTGAATGGCATTGTGGAAATACCAACTTAAGGCATGCTGAATGGCTCGGTCATTCGGCGTTCAGCGCTCCAAATGAGGCGCCATCTGCGGCAGCGCTGCTGAAGGTAGTCCCGCGCCCCATCGCGGTCCTTGCGCTGGATCAGCAGGGCGTCAATCAGCCAGGCGAACTTGCGGACGTGAGAACCCGCTGAAGCAATACCCCGATGGCCGGTACCGGCGGGGCAACGCGGATCGTCCGACAGCGCCGCGCAGCCATAGGCATCGGAAGTCGCCATCCTTGGACACGATCAAACTCATGCTCGCAGCGAAGCGGCAGAGTTGGGCATCGGTCGTTGCTTCCAGGCCGAGCCAACCGACTCCGGCGCAACCGGCATGGCGCTTACTGGCTGGCCGCAGATGCCGGCAGCTGCGGCGGCACCGGCACGACCACGCCCGGCGACAGCGAGATCTCATCGACCAGCGTGACGCCGGTGACGAAGTAGCGCGTCTCGCCGAAGCAGGAGCCCGGCAGGCCAACCTTCTCCTCGTAATGCAGGTTGACGCGCCGGCCCATGAGCTTGTTGATGGCCTGGGCGGCGGCCTCATCGTGCACCGTGAAGTAGAACTTTTCGACGCTGGCCGTACCCGGCAGCGACACCAGCGCCTGCTCGCCCTCCCAGGTCTTGCAGATCCAGCCTTTGCGCGAGAGTTTCTGCACCCAGCCGGCGCGCTCGCCGTCGGAGTAGCTCCAACGCCAGGCAAAGGCGAACCAGGCCGCGACCAGCAGCAGCAGGGCGACGACGGACAGGGCGATCTTCAGGCGCATGGCGATGTCTGGGGAGCCGGGGCGCGGCGATTGTGCTTCAGAGCATGCCCATCAACATCATGCCCAGCCCGACGATGCTGACCGTCCATACCGCCGTGCGCAGGTAGGGAATGCCGGCCAGATACACGGCCAGGAACACCACGCGGGCCCACAGGAAGACCTGGGCACCGAGCAGCACGCGTTCGTTGGCTGCACCGGCCGCCTGTGCAACCAGGGCCAGGGCCGCGAAGAACAGCAGGTTCTCCAAGCTGTTGGCCGCCGCGCGCTGCGCACGGCCGGCCAGCGGCGTGGCCTCGGGCATGTGGTCGCGGTTGCCCATCGCCAGCATCAGGCCTTTGGGCGTCCAGGCCCGCGCCCGGATGAGACTCGCCATGAGGGCGCTGAGCCAGGTGAGCAAGGTCATGCAGACGACGAACGACATCAGCTTGGGCATGGAGTTCCTCGGGGAGTTGCTGCGCCGGACCGACGCGCGCGGATCATCCTCCCGGACTGCCGAAACGGGCCTGAGAACGAACCCGCGCCTTTTCGGCCTCGATCTCGCGGTTCTTCGGCTCGGCGGTTGTCACCAGCGACGCGATCAGGGCACGCGCCTCGTCGGCAATCGCCGCCACTGCATGGTCGAAGGCCGCCGCGTTGGCCTGCGAGGGCACGTTGAAGCCGCTGAGCTTGCGCACGAACTGCAGCGCAGCGTCGCGGATCTCGAGTTCGGTGGCCGGTGGCTCGAAGTTGAACAGGGTGCGGATATTGCGGCACATGGGGCTGTCCTTGATTCAGCTGGCCTGCGGATGCCGCTCGCGCCAGGCCCGCAGGGCTTGGCGGTACTCGTCCTTGGCCAGGTCGTACAGATCGAAGATGCAGGGGTCGCAGCCATTGCCGCAGCAGGCGTCCAGGTCAGGCTCGGGCGGCGGCTGGGGCATGGGGTCGGATTCTGGCGGGGGCGGGGGCGGGGGCGTCAGCATGGGCATGGCAGGCCGAATTCTTCCAGGCCGCTCCTAACGACTTCCTGATGCCCTCCAACCTAGGATGGGTTCATCGCATCAATAGGAGAGTCGCGTGATCATCGTCACCACCGAGAACCTCGCCGGCCACCGCGTCGCCGAGGTCAAGGGCCAGGTCTTTGGCGTCGTCGTGCGCAGCCGCGGCCTGGCCGGCAACATCATGGCGGGGCTGCGCTCCCTCGTCGGCGGTGAGATCACCGAGTACACGCAGTTGCTGGAGGAGGCGCGACGCCATGCCATCGACCGCATGGTCAAGAACGCCCAACTGATGGGCGGCAATGCCGTGGTAATGATGCGCTTCGATTCGTCGGAGATGGGCCAGACCATGAGCGAGATCGTCGCCTATGGCACGGCCGTGGTGGTCGAGCGGCTGCCGGCCTGACGCCATGTTGCGCAACCTGTTGCTCATCGCGGCGCTGGCAGTCGGCATGATCGGCCTGGGCGCGCGCCTGGCCGGCCACCACGACGCGGCGCCCTTCGCGATCTGGGGCTGCGTCATCGCCGCGGCCGTGTTGCTGGAGCGCTGGCGCTACCGGTCCCGCGATGCGACGCCGCATGGCAACTGGCAGAAGACCGAGGAACGCTTCGTCGACCCGGAATCCGGAAAGACCATGCTGGTGTTCTACAACCCGCAAACCGGCGGGCGCCGCTACGAACAAGATCCGCATGCCTGAGCGTCTCAACTACGCCATCAAGGCCGAGATCGCCGACACGCAGGCCGGCAGCTGGGCCTTTGCGGCGCAGAAGACGATGTATGACGGCAAACGCATCGCCGTCGGCGACGTGATCTACCTCTTCGCCAGCGAGAACGAGGGCGGCGCGGGGCTGGTCGCGCGCGGCGTGGTCACGTCCGCCGGGGCCATGCCTAGAAAGCCGGGCATCGAGCGCCAGACGCCGCGCGTCAGCATCACTGTCAAGCGGACTGCACTTGTGAAACGCCGCCTCGGCCGGGCCGAACTCAAGCCCTTTGCCGACTGGAACGATGGCCGGCCCGAGACCGAGCTGAACTTCAAGTTCTACCGCCAGGCGACGAACAAGATCGTCGCGCTCGGCGACTGGGCCGCCAGCTTTCTCGATGCCTTCTTCTGACGCCCGCGCGCCTCACGTTTGGTGAGCAGCGCCGTTACACAAATCCAGCCCGGATTCGGTTATGCTGCGCCGCAACATTGCAACGTCGCAATACCGCTTGTCTCCTCCACCGCCCCTGGGTGGATTTGGCCCTCTCGGTGGCTTGCCACCCGCAGAGGGCCTTTTCTTGTCCGGCTGCCTTTGGCGCCGCCAGCTGCAAGCGTTCGTTCAAGAGCCCAGCTGACGTTCAAGCTCGGCGCGCCGCTGCGTCAGCTGCCTGTCGCGAGCTCAGCCCCCAGGCTGGCGGCGGCTCTCGAGGAGGCGGATGCGCGCCTGCAGCTCGGCCAGCTCGCGATCACACTCCTGCGCCTTGATCGCCTCGATCTCGCCGTGGATGCGGCGCAGCTCCTGCAGTGGCGCGGACGCGGCCTGGGCCTCGGCCGGCTGCCGCTCGGCCATCTCGATCAACAGCTGGGTGATCACGCCCAGCTGGTCGCCGTAGCTCGCCACGTCGAAGGCCCGCGCCTCGATGCGCGCGTTGCCGGCCTGGGGTTTGATGCCGGCGAAGAACCAGTCCAGGCGCGGCTCGATGTCCTGCGCCACGTCGCCGCTGAAGGGCAGGCGCAACTGCGGCGCCCAGAGCCAAAACCATGGGAACATTCTTTTTCTCCCTTGCACACCGAACGGCTGGCGTGTGGGGGGATGGTGGCGTACGGTCGCACGCATGGCAAGCTCGCCTCCCGTCATGGCCCGCCGGCCACCGTGCCACTCACCGCGATTCCCAATTGACCCTCTGAAAAATGCGTGAATGCAGACAGTCGGCGATCCACGTCGCAATCCGGGCGTTGGCCCTGGCCAGCGTGGCACTGCTAGGGTTTGGCGGGTTCGGCGCGTCGGCCGAACCTTCGCCTGGCGGACCGCAGGTCGTGACCTACCCCTCGTCCGGTGCCGCCGGAGACAAGCGCGGCGACTACTACGCCAGCCTGCTCAAGCTGGCCTTGGGCAAGGCTGACGGCCACTTCGCCGTGCAGCCCTCCGCGAAGCCGAGCGTGGCCGTGCGAGCCTTCGTAAGCATGGCCGCGGGGCAGGATATCGACGTCGTCTGGGCACCGACCACGGTCCAGCTCGAGCGCGACTATCTGCCCGTGCGGATCCCGGTCGACAAGGGCATCCTCGGCTGGCGCATCTTCCTGATCGGCGAGGACGACCGAGGCCAGTTCGAGAGCATCCGTTCGCTGGAGCAGCTCAAGGCGCTGCCAGCCGGGCTGGTCAGGGAATGGGTCGACACGGGCGTCCTGCAGAGCAACGGCCTGCCTGTCGTCGCCGCCGCGCGCTACGAGAACCTGTTCACGATGCTGGCGGCGCAGCGCTTTCGCTACCTGCCGCGCGGCGTCGGCGAGATCTACGGCGAGTTGAGCAACTACGGCCACCTGGGCCTGGCCGTTGAATCCCACCTGGCGCTGCACTACCCGATGTGCAGCTACTTCTTTGTCGCCCGGCAGAACACCGAGCTGGCGCAGCACATCGAGCAGGGTCTGCGGCGCGCGCAGAAGGACGGGTCGTTCGAGCAGCTCTTCCAGCAGTTCTTCGGCAAGGCGGTGCAGGCCGCAAAGCTCGACAAGCGCCTGGTCTTCGAGCTGGACCACCCCACCGCGCCGGCGACCTGCCTGCGAGCCCCAATCCCACAATGACGCCGCATTGATGCCGCAGGCCACTGCGTCAAGCGCCCTCAGCGCACCCCTGCCAGCAGGGCCGCATTGCCCCCAGCTGCCGCCGTGTTGACCGTCAGCGTCTGCTCGGCCGCGAAGCGGTAGAGCTGGCGCACATGGCCGGCGCCAGTGACCAGCGGCAAGATGGCCCCAGCCCGCGTGGCCAGGGCTTGCGCGAGCACATGGGCGGCCGCGGAGTCGGACGATGCCAGCGCGACGCCAGCGAGCTGCGGCGCGGCGAGCAGCCCCGGTAGCGTCGCGTCGGGCAGTAGCGTCAGCGCGTTGACCGGCAGGCCGGCGCGCAGCAGGGCCTGGCGGGCGCGTTCGTCGCCGCCCAGCCAGATGGCGCTGTTGCCGGCCAGCAGGGCGCTGACGACCGCGGCCAGGCCCGCTTCGTCACGGCCGAGCACGGCGAAGACGCCCCGGGCGTGGTGGCGCAGCGTGTTGCTCTCGCCGGTCGGGCCGGGCAGCACGAGGTCGGCGAACTGCGCCTGCGCCGCGACGAACAGGCCACGCAAGGCGAGAGCGGTCGGCGCGTCCAACGTGTCGGCAGCGCGACGCAGCGTGGCGATGCGCTCAAGCAGCGGCGTGTCGCGCCAACCGGCGTCGGCGGCCACGGCCAAGGCCTCGCTGCGGCCGTCCATCGCGAGGGTCGGCAGCGGCGCGTCGAGCTGCGGCTCGGCGCAGAAGCGGCGCAGGTAGTCGGGGCCGCCGGCCTTGGGGCCGGTGCCGGACAGGCCTTCACCGCCAAAGGGCTGCACGCCCACCACCGCGCCGATGATGTTGCGGTTGACGTAGACGTTGCCGATGCGCGCCTCGTCGGCCAGGCGCTGGGCGCGGCTGTCGATGCGCGTCTGGATGCCCAGCGTCAGGCCATAGCCCAGCGCGTTGATCTCCTTGATGACGTCGTCGACCGAGTCGTCGAAGCGCACGACGTGCAGCACCGGGCCGAAGATCTCTTCGCCGAGGTGCGACACGCGCGGCAGCTCGAAAGCGACGGGGCGGATCTGGCGCGGCATGGCCTCGGCCACCGGCGCCTCGGCCAGCAGCTTGGCGTCGCGCTTGAGGCGCTCGACATGCTTGCTGATGTTGGCATGGGCCTCGTCGTCGATGACGGGACCGACGTCGGTGGCCAGTTGCGCGGGCTGGCCGACATGCAGCTGCGACAACGCGCCCTTGAGCATCTCGATGACACCCTCGGCAATGCTGGACTGCACGCACAGCAGGCGCAGTGCCGAGCAGCGCTGGCCGGCGGAGCGGAAGGCCGATTGCACGACGGCGTCGATGACCTGTTCGGGCAGGGCGGTGGAGTCAACCACCATCGCATTCAGACCGCCGGTCTCGGCGATCAGCGGAATCGGCGAGTTGGGCTTGGCGGCGAGCGCCTTGTTGATGATCTGCGCGACGACGGTGGAGCCGGTGAAGCAGACGCCGGCCGTGTGCGCATGGGCGACCAGGCCGGCGCCGACGGTCTCGCCGGGGCCATGCAACAGGGCCAGCGCAGAGTCCGGCACGCCGGCGGCGTGCAGCAGCTCGACCATCTTCAGCGCGACATAGGGTGTCTGCTCTGCGGGCTTGGCGGCAACGCTGTTGCCAGCCACCAGCGCAGCGACAACCTGGCCGGCAAAGATGGCCAGCGGGAAGTTCCACGGGCTGATGCAGACAAAGACGCCGCGGCCCTGCATCAATGCCGGCTCGGCTTCGGCCTGGTCGGCGTAGTAGCGCAGGAAGTCCACGGCCTCGCGCACCTCGGCGACGCAGTCGGCCTGGGTCTTGAAGGCTTCCTTGACGAGCAGGGCGCAGAACTCGGCCAGGCGGGCGTCGAGGGCGTCGGCAGCACGGCGCAGGATGGCGGCGCGCTGCGTGACGAGCGTGCCGTTCCAGGCGGGGAAGCCGGCGTGCAGGCGTTGCATCGCAGCGTCGACTTCAGCCGCCGAGGCCTCGGGCACAGTGAGCACGGGCGTCGTTTCGAGCGCAGCCTGCAACGCCATGCGCTGGGCCGGCGCGGTCAGGTCGGCGCCGGTGGAGTTGGCGCGGCCTCGGCCTTCGCTGTCCAGATAAAGGGCGGGCGGCAGCGGCAGGGCGCTGGTGTTGCGCACCTCGGCCAGCGGCGAGCCCAGCAGCTCGGGCACCTGCACGCTCGGGTCGGCCAGCTGGTGCACAAAGGACGAGTTGGCGCCGTTCTCCAGCAGGCGGCGCACCAGGTAGGCCAGCAGGTCACGGTGCTCGCCGACCGGCGCATAGACGCGGCAGGGGATGCTGCCGTCCTTCAGCACCTCGCGGTAGACACCTTCGCCCATGCCGTGCAGTCGCTGCATCTCGAAGGGGGCATTGGTGGCGCGGGCCATCTGCACGATGGCGGCGATGGTGCCGGCGTTGTGGCTGGCGAACTGCGGGTAGATGACGTCGGCGTGCTGGATCAGCGCACGCGCACAGGCCAGGTAGCTCACGTCGGTGTGCTGCTTGTGCGTGAACACCGGGTAGTGCGTCAGGCCCAGCTCCTGGGCGCGCTTGATCTCGCCGTCCCAGTAGGCGCCCTTCACGAGGCGCACCATGAAGCGCAGGCCATGCTTGCGCGCGATGGCCGCGACCTCGTCGACGACGGCGAGCGCACGCGATTGGTAGGCCTGCACGGCCAGGCCGAAGCCGCGCCAGTGCGGATAGTGCGTGGCGATGCGCGCGGCCAGTGTGTCCAGCACATCCAGCGACAGCTCCAGGCGGTCGACCTCCTCGGCGTCGATGGTGAGGTTGATATTGGCCTCGGCGGCCAGTTCGATGAGTTGCCACACGCGCGGCAGCAGCTCGGCGAAGACACGCTCGCGCTGCAGCACTTCGTAGCGGCTGAACAGCGCGCTGAGCTTGATGGAGATGCCGTCCGACGCTTCGGGTGACGCGGCGCGCTGGCCAGCGGCGATGGCCTTGATCGCGCCGACATAGGCTGCGTGATAGCGCAGCGCGTCGGCCTCGGTGCGGGCGCCTTCGCCCAGCATGTCGTAGCTGAAGCGGAGCTGCAGTCCCTGACCCCCGAGGTCGCCGCCTTGCGACGCCCGGCCCCCCGAGGGGGCGCCAGCGAGCTTGGGGCGGCCCTGCGCTCGCTGCTGCTTGCGGGCCGAGTCGGCCTCGCCCATCGCCTCGTTGATGTTGCGGCCCAGCACGAACTGCCGGCCCAGCAGCTGGATGGCGCGCACGGTGGCCGCCACCACCGTCTGCGCACCCAGGCGCTTAAACAGGCCGCCGTCGTCATCGGCGCCCGGCAGGAAGCGCTTGGACATCGAGATGGCCGAGGCCGACAACGCGGCCAGCATCTTGTGCGGGCTGCCTTCGCTGGCGCCATCGAAGTCGGCACGGCCGAGCTGGTCGGCCGTCAGCGCGATGGCCGTGGGCGCGTCGGGCACACGCAGCAGGGCTTCGGCCAGGCGCATCAGCGCGAGGCCTTCGGCGCTGGTGATCGGGTACTCACGCAGCAGCGATTCCATGGCCCAGAAGGGCGCCGGGTTCCTGCGCACCTGCTCCACCCAAGGCGCGGCCATGGCGATGACGCCGGGCCAGTTCAGCGCACCGCCGACGCGCTCGGCCAGGGCCTGCACGACGCCATGCTCGGCCCGGTAAGGATCGGGCAGGCGGGGCTGTTCGGGCGGGGCGACGAAGGGCGTGGGCATGGCAGAGCTCCTGGTGAGGTTTCGCACTCTAGCCACGGACTACTTGGATTAAATTCCAAGGATTCCAAGAACTGCCGAGAAAAATCCAGATGGCCGACGAAACCAGTCTCGACAAGATCGACGCCCGCATCTTGCGCGTGCTGCAGGCCGATGGGCGGATTTCTAACCTCAAGCTGGCCGAGACCGTGCACCTGTCGCCCACCGCCGTGCTGGAGCGCGTGAAGCGCCTGACGCGCGACGGCTACATCCTCGGCTACGAGGCACGGCTGAACCCGGCCAAGTTGGGCGCGGCCATGCTGGTCTTCATCGAGGTGCACCTGGACCGCACGGTGATGGATGTGATGGACAACTTCAAGGCCGCCGTCCAGGCCCGGCCTGAGATCCTGGAATGCCACCTCGTGGCCGGCGGCTTCGACTATCTGCTCAAGACCCGGGTGCGCGACATGGGCGCGTATCGGGAGTTCATCGGCAGTGTGATCTGGACGCTACCGGGCGTGCGCGAGACGCGGACCTATGCAGTCATGGAAGAGGTCAAGGCAACGAACGCATTGCCGATCTGAACCCCCGGACCCGCACTTCGTCGCGCCCAAATGCATCAGGTCGCCAGGCGCTGGCTGCCAGCGCCACATCGCGGCACATTGCGCGCGGGTCGCCAACTGAACCAGGAAGCTGACCTTGCCGAGTTTCAGCTGGGCAGTGCTGCGGTTATGGAAAGCCTGCCGCATTGAACACCGCTCCACCCCGTCAAATTCAAAATCCATTCCATGAGACAACCAGCTTCCGTCTTTCGTCGCGCACTGTTCATCATTCCCTTCCTGCTGCACTTCACGCATGCGATGGCGCAAAACCTTCCGGGAAAGCGCGACTCACTGCATTCGGACATCTTGAATGAGGAAAGGGTCATACAGGTCCTACTGCCTGAAAACTACAAACCCGGGTCGGAGGAGAAGTATGACGTGCTCTACATCCTGGATGGCGATTCGAACATGAAGTCGATTTCGGCCATCCAGCAGTTTGCGCAGGCCGAGTCCTACATGCCGCCCATCATCCTGGTGGCCGTGTTCAATACCAATCGCGATCGTGACCTCCTGCCCACGCATGTCGGCCCGAAGCCATCGGGCGGGGCGGGCAAGTTCCTTTCGTTCTTCAAGAACGAACTCATACCCTACGTCAACAAGACCTATCCCACCAACGGCAACAACATCCTGTTTGGTCATTCCTTTGGCGGGGTGTTTTCCACGTATGCACTCCTGAATGAACCGCAGCTTTTCAATTCCTACCTGGCCGTTGACCCGAGCTTTTGGTGGGACAGTGGCTACATGAACAAGCTCGCGGCCGACAAGTTGAGCGCGTCAGTGCCGCGGGGCAAAGCCCTTTTCATCGCCGGGCGCGCCGGGGAGGGGCTCAAGGAAATGGCAATCACCGGCATGGATGCCATTCTCCAGAGCAAGGCACCCCAGGACTTGAAATGGAAAATCGTGGCCTATGCGGATGAGACGCATGGATCCGTGCGGCTGAAAAGCGTCTACGACGGGTTGAGATTTTTCTACGATGGCTACAGCAACAAGCCCATCGAATTTCACCCCATGAATGGCGTGGTACTCAAGGACAAGCCCTATAAAATTTACTATTTCGGATCATCCCAGTCGGTGCGCTACACCACCGATGGCAGTGAACCTGCCGAATCTTCCACAAAAATGGGAGCAGAAAACGACCTGATCAACGACACAAAAATATTCGCCAAGTCAGTGGGCCGCAACGACCGCTATAACAAGGTATCCATCGGCGAGTTCAAAGTCGGCAAAACGCTTGCGGCGAGCGCAATGCCGAAAAGTGCCAAACCGGGGGGCTTGCATTATTCGTACTACGAAGGGGAATGGGACGCGCTGCCCGACTTCGAAAAACTCAAAGCCCTCCAGTCCGGCATCACCAACAAGGACTTCGATGTCAACCGCCTGCCGCGCCAGACCAACTTTGCCTGCCTGATCGAAGGCTATATTGAAATCCAGAAGGCGGGCTATTACATCTTTGCGCTGGACTCGGACGACGGCTCGAAACTCTATCTGGGCGAGAACCTGCTGATTTCCTACGACGGCCTTCATGGCGACGGCAGCCCAAAAACCTATCTCATCCCGTTGGAGAAGGGTTTCTACCCAATTCGGATGGAATACTTCCAGAAAGCCGGAGGCGCTCATCTCAAGCTGCAATATGTCGTCCCAGGCGAGGAAAAGCCCCGCCCGATTTCTATTCCGTTTGAACTCCAATACAGCCGCCATTGAATGCTGAGCTGCGGCCCACGGGCCGCAGCCGTGCATGCGACGGCACGCCGAGACGGGGGTAAACAGGGCGCGGGAAACGCCGGCACGGCTTGGACAATGCCCGTTTTCAAGCCCGCCTGTCCATGATCCACCGCACCCTGACGCTGGCCCTGTGGCTGCTGACCGCATGGGCCCCCGTGGCCTTGGCGCAGCCGGTGTCCAGCGCGCTGGAGCCCCAATTCGCCAGCGTGCCGGTACCGCGCGACGTCGTGGGCAGCCTGGCTCAGGACCGCCAAGGCCTGATCTGGGTCGGCACCAGCGACGGCCTGGCGCGCTTTGATGGCTACCGCCTGCGCCCCATCGAGCGCGAAGGCGCCACACCCGTGCAGCGCAACCTGGGCTGGGTGCGCTCGCTGGCGCCCGCCGCAGACGGCGGTATGTGGATTGGCACCGAGGTCAACGGCCTGGCACGCTACGAGCCTGCCTTCGACCGGGTGCGCATGCTGGGCAGCGGCAGCGAGCGCGCCACGCCCATCCGCGCGCTGGCGGAGGACGACGCCGGCCGGGTCTGGGTGGGCACGCTGGGCCAGGGCCTGCTGCGCTTTGAGCCGAAAACCGCGCGCTTCGAGACCGAGCCGCTGCGCGTCGACGGCGAAACCGAACGCCGCGTGCTGGCGCTGGCCGTGGGCCGCGACGGCGCGCTGTGGGCTGGCCACTGGCGCGGCCTCGCCCGGCGCGACGCGCAGGGCGGCTGGGCAACGCTGGCCTTGCCCGACAACGCCGTCATCGGCATCAGCACTCTGCTGGAGGACCGCGCTGGCCGGCTCTGGTTCGGCAGCGTGGACGGCCGGGTCGGCCGGATCGAGGCGAACGGCCAGCCGCGCTGGCTGGCGGCGCGCTTCAAGGGTGGCGTGCAGGCGCTGGCGCAGAGCCCCGACGGCACGGTCTGGGCCGGCCTGAACGACGGCATCGCCTGGCTGGACGGCGACAGCGGCGCGCTGCTGCGCCAGTTGCGCCACAACCCGCATCTGCCCGGCGGCCTGGCCGGCAATGACGTCAACGTGCTGCTGCGCGACCAGACCGGCACCATGTGGGTGGGCGGCTATGGCGTGGGCCTGCAGCGCCACCAGCAGCATCCGGCCCTGGCCGTGCGCGGCCCCGATGCCGACCCCCGCAGCCCGCTGGCCAGCAGCGACCTGCGCGGCCTGCTGCCCCGCCGTGATGGCCTGCTCATGGTGGCCACGCACAGCGGCCCGGTCGCCCTGCTGGATGCGCAGCTGCGCACCGTCGGCCGCTGGCCGCGCGAGGCCGACACGCCGGTGGACAACCTCGCCGAAGGGCCGGACGGCAGCGTCTGGCTGGTGGCCAACGGCCGCCTGGAGAAGCGCGAGCCGCGCAGCGCCCGCCTGCTCGCCAGCTGGGCGCTGGAGGGCGGCCGCGCCCACCGCGTGCTGGTGCTGCCCAACAGCGAGGGCGGGGAGGTCTGGGTCGGCATGCAGGACGGGCTCTACCGCCTGCCGTCGCCCAAGGCCCGCATCGAGCGGGTGCGCCGTGCGGATGGCGAGCCGCTGCGCGGCGGCGTGCATGCGCTGCGCGTGGAGGCCCGCAACGGCCAGCTTTGGGTCGGCGCGCTGGCCGGCCTGTTCCGTTGGGACGGCCAGCGCCTGGCCGAGGTGCAGGGCGCGCCCGGCGAGGCGCTGGGCTTTCCTGCCGTGCTCGGCCTGCTGCACACCCGCGACGGCAGTCTTTACGTGGACACCGCCGTCAGCGGCCTGCACCGGCTCAAGGGCTATGACGCGCAGGGCCGGGCGCGCTTCGAACGCATCAGCGAGCGCATGGGCGCGCCGGGCCGGCCCTTCGGTGTCAACCTGCACGAGGACGCCAAGGGCCGCGTGTGGAGCCAGCAATCCGTCTACGACCCGAACGCCAACCGCCTGGACGAGCTCTCTGGTGCCGAGGGCCCGCCGATGGGCACGCCGCGCTTCTTCGCCGACGCCGCCCTGCCCGACGGCCGCCTGGTCTTCTGCGGCAGCCGCGGCCTGCTCGTCATCGAGCCGCTGGCTTTCATGCCTTCGCGCTATGCGCCGCCGGTGGTCGTCAGCAGCCTGCGCCGCGATGGCCAGCTCTTCCAGCCGGACCAGGACCTGAAGCAAGGCTTGAAGCTGCCGGCCGGTACCCGCAGTGTGGCCGTCGAGTTTGCAGCGCTGGACTACATCGACCCGGCCAAGCTGCGCTACATGATGCGCCTGGCGGGCTGGGACGCCGAATGGACGTTCACCGACGCCAGCGCCCGTTTCGCCAGCTATGGCGGCCTGCCGCCGGGCCGCTACCGGCTGGAGGTGTACGCCACCAACCATCATGGCCTGTGGGGCGACCGCCCGCTGCTGCTCGACATCGAGCTGCTGCCGGCCTGGTGGCAGACGCGCTGGGCCCAGGCCGGCGCAGTGCTGGCGCTGCTTGGCCTCGGGTGGGCGCTGTTGCGCTGGGTTGTGGCGCGGCGCACCGCGCAGCTGCGCCGACGCGAAACGGCGCTGCAGGCCCTGGTGGAGCAGCGCACCACGGAGCTGCGCGAGGCCAGCACCACCGACCCGCTGACCGGCCTGCGCAACCGCCGCTACCTGGACTCGCGGGTGACCTCGGACCTGCAGCTGTGCCTGCGCCACTACACCGAGCCGCGCCACAGCAGCCCCGATCGTCACCGCGACGACGAGGCCGACCTGCTCGTCATGCTGATGGATCTCGATCACTTCAAGCGCATCAACGACCGCCACGGCCACGCTTCGGGCGACCTGGTGCTGGTCGAGTTCGCACGCAGACTGCGCATGGTGTTCCGGGAGAGCGACGTGCTGGTGCGCTGGGGCGGCGAGGAATTCCTGGCCCTGGCCCGCGGCGGCGCACGCAGCGGCGCCACGGAGCTGGCGGCGCGCTTCAATGCCACCGTGCGCGAGCAGCCCTTCACGCTGGCCGACGGCAGCACGCTGGCTGTCACCGTGTCCATCGGCTTTGCCGTATTTCCCCTGGACCCCGAAGCGCCCCGGGCCTGGGACTGGGACGCCACGCTCAGCCTGGCCGACACCGCCCTGTATGCCGCCAAGGCGCAGGGCCGCGACGGCTACCTGGGCGTGCTGCGTGCCGACGGCCTGCGGCCCGACGAGCTGGCCCTGGACAACGACGCCTGGCCCGATGAGCCGCGGCTGCAGGTGCGGCGCAGCGTGTGAGCGCCAGGGCTGGCGGCGGGCTCCAGCGGCGCCGCAAAATGCGCGCTTTCAAGACAACCCACGTCCACGATGCACCGCACCCTCACGCTGACGGCCTGCCTGCTGGCCAGCTTCGCCGCCGAGGCCGTGTCGACGACCGCGCAGATCACCGCCCAGTCGGCCCTGCTGGGCGTGCAACTGGCCGCCAAGCATCGCGAGGCCAAGGGCGGCCTGCCCGCCGCGCAGAACGCCTGCATCCAGGCCCTGCAGCCCAGCGAGTTCTACGAGACGACCGAACGGGTGGTCACGACGTCGCTGAGTGCCAGCGAAGTGGCTGCGGCCGACCGGTTTTTCAGCTCGGTCCCGGGCCACAAATACGCCAGGCAGGGCCTGCTGGGCATCTACACGGCGCTGGGCGAAAAGGCCCCCGAGCCCCTGCCCGCCATTTCGGCAGCCGAAGTCAAGGCCATCGACGCCTTTGCCGCCTCGCCGGCCGGGCAGGCCCTGTTCACCCGCCAGGTCCTGCAATCACCGGCGGCCCGCGACGCCTATGACGGCCGCGCCCGTGAGCTGATCACGCGCTGCCAGGCCGCGAAGCCGGATCGCGCGGACTAGCGCCCCGTGTCCCGGGCCGCCAGCGCCGCCGCCACCGCCAGGCGCAGGGCCGGCAGTACCTCCGCCTCAAACCAGGGCCGGTCCTTGAGCCAGCGTTGGTTGCGCGGGCTGGGATGAGGCAGCGGCAGCAGGCCACGGGCCAGGCCGTCGCGCCAATCCGTCACGCATTCATTGACCGAGGCCTTGCGCGGCAGGTGCCAGGCCAGGGCGTATTGGCCGATGGCCAGCGTCAGGCGGATCCGGGGCAGCGCGTCCAGCACTCGCTGGCGCCACAGCGGCGCGCACGCCGGGCTCGGCGGCAGGTCGCCCGAAGGCCCCGTGCCCGGGAAGCACATGCCCATCGGCAGGATGGCAAAACAGGCCGGGTCGAAGAAGGTCTCGCGCGACACGCCCAGCCAGTGGCGCAGGCGGTCGCCGCTGACATCGTCGAACGGCCGGCCCTTGGCGTGGGCGATGCGGCCGGGCGCCTGGCTGGCGATCAGGATGGGCGCGCGCCGGTCGAGCTGAAAGATGGGCTTGGCGCCCAGTGGCAGGTCCGGCTCGCAGTGCGTGCAGGCGCGCAGCTCGGGCAGCAGCCGCCGCAGCGCCGTGGTCATGGCAGGCCGATTTCTCGCGGGCCGAGCGACGGGCCGCTCCCTAGCCGGCCCGCTCTGGCGATGTGCTTGCCGGTCGAACCGGCAAGCATCGCCGTCCCCCCGGGGGACCGGCCAAGGTACTCCTTGGACGAGGGGCTCACAAGTGTTTGCCAAGAAAACGCATCGTCCGGTCCCAGGCCAGCTGCGCCCAGGCCGCGTCGTACTGCGTCTTGGCGATGCGCCCGGGGCCCTGCGCGGTCTCGTTGGCAAAGGCGTGGCGAGCAAGGTAGCGGTGGCCTTCGTAGCGCACGCCCGCCTCCTTCAGCTTGGCTTCCAGCACGTCCACCTGGTCGATGGCGAAGAACTCGTCCTGCTCGGCCCAATGCGCCTGCACGGGCAACTTCAGCTTGGCCGCATCGATGGCCTTGGCCGGCGGCATGCCGTACCAGACCACCGCCGCGTCGGCCTCTGACGAGCCTTGCGCCGACAGCCAGGTCAGCGCGCCGCCCATGCAAAAGCCGGTGATACCGACCTTGCCACTGCCGAGCTTCAGGGCTTTCAGGTGGAGCAAGGCGCCGCGGATGTCCTGCGAGGCGGCGTCGGCGAAATCGAGGTCGGACTTCAGGTGGTTGGCCTCTTCCTCCTCAACGGTGCTCTTGCCGCGGTAGAGGTCGGGCACAAGCGCCGTGAAGCCAGCCGATGCGAAGCGCTCGGCGACGCCGCGGATCTGGTCATTCAACCCCCACCATTCCTGGATGACGACGATGGCGCCCAGCGGACGGGCCGCCTCGGCGAGATGGCCGGGCGAGGACGCGCCGTCGGGGCGCTGGAACTGAATTCGCTGGCTCATGGGAAGTCTCCGGTACGGGTGGCGAAGCGCAAAGGCTAGCGCAAGGCCCCCGGGGAGATTTCAGCGCTGTGCTTCCAGACGTTGCAGCAGGGCCTGCGCCGCTGGGCGGTCGAAGGCGGCCTGCGGGTCGGCCAGCGCGGCACGCAGTTCCTGGCGGGCCTCCTCGCGGCGCCCCAGTTGCGCAAGCACGCTGGCGAGGTGGTAGCGGACCCCGGCCGACGCCGGATCGCGGAGCCGGGCGTCGCGCAGCAGCTGCAGTGCCCGCTCGTGCTGGCCCTGCACCGCGTGGGCCCAGCCCGCGGTGTCGAGGATGGCGGCGTTGGTGGGTTCGCGCTTGAGCGCCTCCTGAGCAAGCGCCAGCGCACCGGGGTCCTTCAGCTGCAGCAGCACCTCGGCCAGGTTGTTGCGCACCGCGTTCGAGCCGGTCTGCTGCAGCAACTGCTCGTAGTGCCGGCGGGCGTCGGCCCAGCGGCCGTAGGCCACCAGGCTCTCGGCCAGCGCATTGCGCACGACGGCATCGTCCGGATGCCGGGCCAGCCACTGCTCCAGCAGCGCCAGGTTGCGCGCGGCGTCCACCTGGCCGACCTGGGCGGCGTACAGGCGCAGCAGGTTCTCGGCGCCGGGTGCCAGGCGCTGGGCCTGGGTGAAGGCGTCGATGGCAACGGCCGTCTGGCGGCGGGCCAGCGCGGCCTGGCCCAGTAGGCTGTAGCCCAGGGCGGACTGGGGCTGTTGCTGCACAAGGCGGCGCGCGCGGGCCTCGGCGTCGGCGACGTCGCCGGCGAGCAGCGCGGCCTCGACCCGCAGGCGCTGCAGCGTCGTCTGTGCGGGTTGCAGCTGCAAGGCCTTGTCGAGCGTGAAGCGCGCGCCCGGCGCGTCGCCGGCCCGCATCTGCAACCGGCCCGCCACGGCCAGGGTGGTCATGTCCTGGTCGGCCAGCCGGCCGGCCTGCACGAG
The DNA here is from genome assembly GCF_001425705.1 of Pelomonas sp. Root1217. Classification (GTDB taxonomy): domain Bacteria; phylum Pseudomonadota; class Gammaproteobacteria; order Burkholderiales; family Burkholderiaceae_C; genus Pelomonas. Next base: position 699,622 of record NZ_LMDC01000023.1, read on the forward strand.
CAGCGGCCGGGCCGCGGCCGCATCGCCATCGGCCAGGGCCGCGCGGGCGGACAGCAGCAGCGCGCCAACGTGTTCGGGTGCACGGCCGAGCAGGGCCTTCGCGGCCACGCGGGCTTCGCCGGCGCGGTGCTGGCGCAGCAAGAACTCGACCAGCGCAGCCTGCGGACGCAGATCCTGCGGGCCGGCCTTGGCCAGGGCTCGCTCCAGCAGGGCCTGGGCCTCGGCCGGCCGGTTGCGGCCTTCCTCCAGGGCCGATAGCGCCAGGCAGGCATCCACCGCGAGCTGTTCCGCCTTGACCATGGCCTGCAGGCGAGCCGCGGCGGCATCCACGCGGCCGAGCTGGCGCTCCGCCTCGGCCAGCATCAGCCGTGCCGGATGCAGCTCGGGGTCGAGCTTCAGGCCCTCCTCCAGCAGCGGCGGCACGGCGGCGGCCCGGCCGGCGGCGAGCAGCACGCGGGCCAATTGCAGGCGCACAACCTGCTCGCGCGGCTGGCGCTTGAGCTGCTCGGTCAGCACGCCGACGGCCGCCTGCTGGCCCGCGGCGTCGCCGCGCTCGACCAGGGCCCCGGCAAGGGCGAGCGCGGCGTCGACCTGCCTCGGGTCCTGTTTGAGTGCCGCCTGGAAGGCCTGGATCGCAGCGTCGGCCTGGCCCTGGTGCAGCAACGCCTGGCCCAGCGTCGTGAAGAAGGCTGGGGATTCCTGGCTGCGCAGCGCCTCGCGCATCAGTGCGACGGTCTGCTCGGTCTGGCCGGCCGCCAGGCGCGCCTGGCCCAGCAGGTTCAGCGCGTCGGCCTGGCGGGGCTGCTCGGCCAGCGCCGCCTCCAGCGCCGCGATGCCGGCGGCCGTCTGGCGCTGGCTCAGGTAGAGCCGGGCCAGCAGCGTGGCGCCAGCGGCGCCGCCCTGTGCGCTGCGGTAGCGCTCGAGGTAGCTCTTGGCCTGGTCGGCCTCGCCGAGGGCGACATGGGCCAGGCCGCCCAGCAGCAGCATGCGCGGTCGAAAGCGCAGCTGGCTCTCGGGCTGGGGGTCGATCTGGGCGGTCACGCGGCGCAGTGCCGCGGTCATTGCGGCACGGTCGCCGCGCTGGCCGGCTTCCAGCGCCTGCAGGTAAGCCACGCGCGGGTCCTGGCCATGGTCGGTGCCGAGCTGGCGCAGCTCGGCGCGCAGGTCGTCCCAGCGCGCCTGCTGCAGCAGCAGCTGGGCGCGCATCAGGCGGGCCTCCAGATGCTTGGCATCGGCCGCCAGCACCCGGTCGAGCGCGCCGAGCTGGGCGTCCGCCGGCGCGCCTTCAGCCTGCAGCAGCTGCGCCTGGGCCAGGCGCGCGTCGGCGGCGTCGGGTGCCAGGCGCAGCGCGCGCTCCACGGCAGCGGCGGCCTCGCGGCGCTGGCCGAGCTTCAGGCGCATCGGCAGTTCGGCCAGTGCGCCGGCGAGGTTGCCGGGGGCTTCGGCGCGCAGCACGTCCAGCTCGGCCAGCGCGGCCTCGGGGCGGCCCAGCTCGAACTGGGCCTGGGCGCGGGCCAGCAGCAACTGGTGGCGGGCGGAGTCGTGCAGCCGCGCCGGCGCCAAGCGTGCGTCAGCCAGCAGCTGGCTGTGCTTGCCCAGCAGCAGCTGGGCGCGGCTCAGCGTCGCGGCCAGGTCTTCGATGGGCACGCCGCGAGACAGCGCACGCTCGGCGGCGGCCTCGGCGCCGGCGGCGTTGCCGCCCTCGAGCAGCACCTTGCTCAGCAGCACTTCGGCCAGCAGCAGGTCCGGGTCGGTGATGAGGGCCTTGCGCACCTGCTCCAGCGCGCAGGCCAGGTCACGCTTGTCGAAGCACTTCTCGCCGGTGTCGAAGAAGTGGTAGGCCAGGTCATGCTTGCCGGTCGTGTCGCCGGGCGCGGTGGCCAGGGCGCCGGCAGCCCACAGGGCCAGCAACAGGCCCGTCAGCCGGCACGCGGGGCGCATGCGGGCTCAGCGGGCGCCGCGGCGGCGGCGGGCCCAGCCAGCGCCCCCCAGCGCCGCCGCGACCAGGGCCAGCGAGGCGGGTTCAGGCACCTTGTTGGTGGTCAGGTTGCCTGTGAAGTTGTAGAGGTGGACCTGGGCGCCGCTGGCATTGAGGGTGTCGACGATGACCGAGCCCTCGATGTCGGCGTTGTTCTTGAAGGCCGCCTGCGTGGCCAGGACGCTGCCGCCGAAGTTGTTGTTGATCGTGACGCTGGTGGCCTTGTTGAAGTTCCAGACCGCCGCGTTGGCCAGCTTGCCGCTGGCGCTGCCGCCCAGGAAGTTGGCGCCGACCACCACCGAGCTCAGGTCGCTGTTGAAGATGAAGGTCGAGGCATTGCCGAGGTTGAACTCGAACTCGCTGGCGCCCAGCACCTGGGCGCCGAAGCTGCCGCTGAGGTTGAAGACCGCGCGGCCGCTGGCGTCGGCCACGGCGGTGAAGACCGCCTTGCCGCCCTGCAGGCTGACCGCGCTGGTGGCCGACAACGCGGCCAGCTGGCTGGACAGGCCGCTGAGCACGGCGCTCATATTGGTGGAGCTGGCGGCGTCCAGCGCGGACTGCAGCTTGGCGTCGCCGGCCAGGTTGGTGACCTTGCCGCTGTTGAAGTTGGTCGCCGTGGCCGAGCCGGCGACGTAGGCGCCGCCGCTGTTGCCGTTGAAGCTGACCGCGTTGGTCGAGCCCTGGACCACGCCGCCACCGTTGTTGATCGTCGTGCCGCTGAGGTTGCCGGACGTGACGACGCCCACGGCGGCCGAGCCGTTGTTGTTGACGCTCACGTTGCTGGCGGAACCGATGACCGTCAGCGCGGCGTAGTTGGACACCGGGATGGGACTGTCGTTGGCGAACTCGGCGCCGCTGCCGCCGACGAAGTTGCCACCGATCCAGCCGCGGCCATGCACGTGGGTGCTGCTGCTGCCGCCATGCAGCGCCACCAGGTTGAACTGCTGCAGCACCTGCTGCCCGGTCAGCGGTGCGAAGCCCGCATGGGCCGCGCCGCACAACAGCAGGCCGGAAACGAAGGCAGCAAGCGGAGCAGACGGGCGCATATCCAGAAGCGGAAGAAATGACAAGGCTGTCATTCTAGGGATGGCGACTGCCGCTCCACCCCCGCAGCCGGAGGGGATCACCGCGTGCATTCGTGCGGATTCGCACCCGATGACCGGGTTTTTCCCAGGGCGGCGACAATGCCCCCTTGACGCCCCTCATCATGAAGATCGAACGCATCGTCTCCACCCGCCTGCCGACGCCCTATGGCGAGTTCGCCATCCATGGCTTTCGCGAGAGCGACAGCGGGCAGGAGCATGTCGTGCTGAGCATGGGCGACTTGACCGGCCAGCCCGGCGACGAACCGCCGCTGGTGCGCGTGCACTCCGAATGCATGACCGGCGAGGTCTTCGGCTCGCTGCGCTGCGACTGCCGGCCGCAACTGCAGGGCGCCATGAAGCGCATTGCTGCGCAGGGCCGCGGCGCCATCGTCTACATGCGCGGCCACGAGGGCCGCGGCATCGGCCTGGTGCAGAAGCTGCGCGCCTATGCCGAGCAGGACGCCGGCGCCGACACCATCCAGGCCAATGCCCAGCTGGGCCTGCCCATCGACGCCCGTCGCTACGACGCGGCCGCCTGCATGCTGCGGTCCCTGGGTGCGCACCGCATCCGCCTGCTCACCAACAACCCGCTGAAGATGGCCGCGCTGGCCGAATTCGGCATCGACGTCGTCGAACGCGAAGCCTCGCTGACGGAGCCGGGCCCCGACAACGAGAAATACCTGCGCACCAAGGCCGAGTCCATGGGCCACCACGACCTCGGCCACCTTTTTGAATAAGTCAGGCCCCCTGCGCAGCAGGAGGCCTGGTCAATCGATGGGCCAGGGTGGCGGCCGCAATTCGCGCCGCTTCACCCTCAGCCCCTTGCGCAGTCAGCGGTTCTTGGAACCTTGCTGACTAGACTTGCTGCCCTGCTGCTGGTCGCGGTCACGGCTGGCCGAGCCGCCCCCTTGCTGGGGCGTCTGGCTGCCGCCACCGGCCTGGCTTTGCTGGCCGGGGCTTTGGTCACGGCTTTGACCACCCTGCTGGATGTTCTGACCGCTTTCGGGCTGCTGCTTGCCGGATTGGCGTTGCTGGTTGGACATGGCTGTTCCTTCACTGTGAGCCTGGGCGGCACCCCATTGCGCCGCCGCGTCATCAACCTTAGGCCGCAGGCAAAAGATCCCTGTAGGAGAAGGCGCCGGATACATCGTCAAGTCGCAAGCCGGGGAGACGAGTTGTGCCGTTAGGCGACAAGGCTGATTCAAGCCGCCTGAGCTGCAACCAGTCGTAGTTCCTCGGCGTGGCGCTGCAAGCTGGGCGCAAGCTCCAGGGCGGCGCGCTTCACACCCACCTTACGTGCCCGAATTAGGCTGCGCGGTCCTGTTCGCCCGCCGCCAATGTCCGATCGCCGCTTCTTCCCCCGCCCCGCCGTCGAGGCCGCGTTCAATCGCTGGGATTGGGCGCTGCTGCCCCTCGTGCTGGCGGTGCTGGTGCTGCTCGCCATGGCCGCGGCGGCGATGGCCCGGCCCTTCCACCTCGGCGAGCCCCTGCCGCTGAGCCTGGACGTCGCCTACCTGCCCTACTACCTGCTGCGCACGACGCTGCGCATGTTCCTGGCGCTGGCCGCCTCGGTGGTGTTCGCCTGCGTGTTCGCGGTGCTGGCGGCCAAGGTGCGCGCGGCCGAGAAGGTGCTGGTACCGCTGCTGGACATCCTGCAGTCCATCCCTATCCTGGGCTTTCAGGCGATCGCCGTGGCGCCCTTCATCGCGCTGTTCCCCGGCAACCTGCTGGGCGTGGAGCTGGCCGCGCTGTTCGCCATCTTCACGAGCCAGGCATGGAACATGGCCTTCAGCCTCTACCAGTCGCTGCGCACCGTTCCGGGCGAGCTGCAGGAGGCCGCGCGCATCTTCCAGCTGTCGGGCTGGCAGCGCTTCTGGCGGCTGGAGCTGCCCTTCGCCATGCCGAACCTGCTGTGGAACATGATGATGAGCATGAGCGGCGGCTGGTTCTTCGTCGTCGCCTCAGAAGCCATCTCGGTGGCCGGCCAGGACATCAAGCTGCCGGGCGTGGGCTCTTATATCGCGGTGGCCATCGAGGCGCGCGACCTGGGCGCCATCGGCTGGGCCATCGTCGGCATGCTGGTCGGCATCCTGCTGTACGACCAGCTGTTCTTCCGCCCGCTGCTGGCCTGGGCCGACCGCTTCCGCTTCGAGGAGGGCAGCAGCGAGCAGGCACCGCAGTCCTGGCTGCTGACCTGGCTGCGCCGCACCGAGCTGCTGCAGCGCCTGGGGCAATGGCCGGGCCGCTGGATCACGGCCAGCTTTGCGCCGCTGAAGAAGACCTATGACGGCCGCTCCATCCGCGCCCGGCCTGAAGACCCCAACCCGCTGTGGACGCGTGGCTGGGACGCACTGATGGCGGCCCTGGTGCTGTTCGCCATCTGGCGCCTGGTCAGCTTCATCCACACCGAGGTGGGCTGGGGCGAGGCGGCGCATGTGTTCAAGCTGGGCCTGTTCACGCTGGCGCGCGTGCTCGCGTTGATCGCCGTGGCGTCGCTGATCTGGGTGCCCATCGGCGTGTGGATAGGCCTGAACCCGCGCATTGCCGGCCGCGTACAGGCAGTGGCGCAATTCCTCGCGGCGTTTCCGTCCAACCTCGTCTTCCCGGTCGCCGTCCTCGTCATCGTCAAGTACAAGCTCGACCCCGACCTCTGGCTGTCGCCCCTCATCATCCTGGGCACGCAGTGGTATCTGCTCTTTAACGTCGTGGCCGGCGCGTCCACCATCCCGACCGAACTGCGCATGGCCGCCAAGAACCTCGGGCTCAGGGGCTGGCTGAGCTGGAAGCGCTATCTGCTGCCGGCCATCTTCCCGAGCTTTGTCACCGGCGCCATCACGGCCAGCGGCGGCTCCTGGAACGCCAGCATCGTGGCCGAATACGTGAGCTGGGGCGACACCCATCTGCAGGCCCAGGGCCTGGGCAGCTACATCCAGCAGATGACGACGGCGGGCGACTTTCCGCGCATCGCTTTAGGTATCGGCGTCATGTGCGTCTTCGTCATGGCGATGAACCACTGGGTCTGGCGGCGCCTGTACGCAATAGCTGAAGAAAGGATGCACTTCTGATGACCAACAAGAACAAAGCCACAGAGGCACGGAGACACAGAGGAACAGCCCCGCGCTGTTCTCCGTGCTCTTCTCTGTGCCTCTGTGTCTCTGTGGCTGTGTTTTGGGACGGATCGACGACATGACGGCTCTCATCGAACTGAAGAACGTCGCCAAGGGCTTCAAGTCCAACGACGGCAGCCTGCGCTCGGTGCTGGAGGGCGTGGACTTTCGCCTCGACAAGGGCGAGATCGTCGCGCTGCTGGGTCAATCAGGCTCAGGCAAGAGCACGCTGCTGCGCATCATGGCCGGCCTGATCCCCGCCGACACCGGCGACGTGCGCTACGGCGGCCAGCCGCTGTTCGGGCCGGCGGCCGGCATCGCGATGGTGTTCCAGAGCTTTGCGCTGTTCCCTTGGCTCACCGTGCGGCAGAACGTCGAGCTCGGGCTGGAGGCGGCCGGCGTGCCGGCGGCGGAACGTGAGCGCCGCGCGAACGAAGCCATCGAGCTGATCGGCCTGGCCGGCTTCGAGGGTGCGCTGCCGCGCGAGCTGTCGGGCGGCATGCGCCAGCGCGTGGGCATGGCGCGGGCCCTGGTCATGCAGCCGGCCGTGCTGCTGATGGACGAGGCCTTCTCGGCGCTGGACGTGCTGACTGGCGAGCGGCTGCGCAACGAGATCCTCGAACTGTGGGACGGCGGCCAGATGCCCACCCAGGCCATGCTGGTCGTGTCGCACAACATCGAGGAGGCCGTCATGATGGCCGACCGCGTGCTGATCTTCGCCAGCAACCCGGGGCGCGTGCGCGCCGAGCTGCCCATCACGTTGCCGCGCCCACGCCGTGCCGACAGCCCGGAGGTGCGCCTGCTCATCGACGAGGTCTACCGGCTGATGACGAGCGCCACTCACGTGGCCGGCACCGTCGAGGAAGCGCCCAAGCCGCATCTCAGCGACCGGCTGCCCGAGGCCGACGTCGGCCGCATGGAAAGCCTGCTGGAGCTGCTGGCCGACGAGCGCTTCAATGGCCGCGCCGACCTGCCCCAGCTCGCTGAAGAGAGCGAACTCACCGACGAGGCCATGCTGCCGCTGGCCGACGCGCTGCACCGCCTGGGCCTGGCCCAGCTCAGCGGCGGCGACCTCATTGTCACGCCGCTGGGCCAGCGCTATGTCGAGGGCGGCCACGAGTTCCGTCGCGAGATCTTCGGCCAGCAGCTGCTCGCGCATGTGCCGCTGGCCACCTTCATCCGCGCCAGCCTGGAGCAGGAGGCCGATGGCGAGCTGAAGGAGGAGCCCTTCCTGAAGCTGCTGATGGACAGCATGGACGCCGCCGAGGCCGAGCGCGTGCTGCGCGTGGCCATCGAGTGGGCGCGGTATGGCGAGGTCTTCGAGTACGACTTCCACACCGGGCTGATCCACCTGCCGGAGTCGGACGTGGATTGACTCAGGCCACCGCGCACTTCCTGACCGTGTCCCAGGTGCGCGTCGTGATGGTCTTGCCGAAGGTCTTCTCTAGCAGGTGCATGAAGACCGGCCCCTTGGCCTCGGGCACATAGCTGCAGAACACCTCGCCGCCATCCAGGCCCAGGATGCAGGCCTCGCCGTGCGTCACGGGCAGTTCGACGGGGCTCTCGGCCAGCGGCTCGCGCAGGAAGGTGACGACACGCTTGGACCCGGGCTTGAGCTTGAAGGCGGCGAAGGGATCGGCCTGGATCAGCTGCTGCAGATGGGCCGTTGACCGCACCGTGCTGGCGAAGCTGTAGCCCTGGCCGTCCAGCATGGCCTTCTCGGCGCGCTTTTGCAGCGTCGCGATGGCGGTGGCACGCGCCGTGGAGAACACGACGTTGCCGCTGCTCAGCAGCGTCTTCACGTCGGTGAAACCGGCGGCCTCGAAGCAGCGCTTGAGGTCGGGCATCTTGGCGTTCATCGGGCTGACGCCGCGAAGCAGGGCGACATAACGGGGCATGGGTGCGGAGTATGGCCGCGCTTGCGGCCAACCCTAGCTGCGGCTGCCCCGAATTGCGGGTGGCCGCAGCTAGCGGGCCCGGCCGAGTCCGAATGCAATGGCATGGCGACTGAGACACACCTCTGAGGAGAACGCCATGACCACCATCCAGACGGCCAGCAGCACCTCGCTGACCGCCACGTCCTGCATTCCGAACACCAACCCGACCCACGCCAGCACCCAGATGAAGGGTGGCCAGGCCGTGTTCGAGAACGACAACTACCGCATCACCGCCGGTGACAACAACACCGTCAACATCTTCAACAAGAAGACCGGCGAGACCTACAACATCTGGGGCGACCCGCACGTCAACATCGACGGCAAGCATGCCTTCGACTTCTACGGCACCACGACCTTCAAGCTCGAGGACGGCACCAAGGTCACCATCGAGACCACGCCGGCCGGCAACGGCATGACCCTCGCGAGCAAGGTCGCCATCACGAACGGCGACTACGGCGTCGAGATCAGCGGCGTGGACACCAACAAGGTCGGCGACCTCAAGATCGACGAAGCCGCCGGTTGGGGCTCGGTGCTGGATTGGACGCACAGCGACGGCAATGTGCTTCAGGAAAACCCGGCCGGCGCCGGCTTCCTGGGCGTGGACGCCAACGGTGACATCCACAAGGTCGACCAGGCCTACATGAACAAGACCGACCTGCAGCTGAACCCGGGCCTGGACCCGGCCACCCAGCAGCGCGGCAGCGACTTCCTGCGCAATGCCCTCAACCTGTTCAGCGGCCTGCTGTCGGCCTCGCTCAGCGGCGCCTTCCTGGGCGCGCTGTCCGACGCCGGCGAAAGCCGTTCGCCCTCGACGCGCGACGCTCACCGCTTCTCGCTGACGGTGGTGCGACTGGACTTCTGAACGGAGGCCGCCATGCTTGCAGTTGATGCAGTTTCGAGCGGCCGGCAGACGCCGGTCGCGCGCGATCCCGCGGCGGACGTCGTCGGCCGGGCAACCGACCCGCGCACCGGCGTCGTTGACACCCAGCGCCTGGCGACCTGGGTGGTCGACGCGCGCAAGAGCGACCCCCAGGCGGCCGAGTCGGCGCATGCCGCCATCGAGCAGCACCTGCTGGCCTCGGGCCACCCCGGTGACGTGGCCCACTACAACCAGGATGTGGTGCAGGCCGCCCGCCAGAGCCTGCTGCCCGACCATGCACCCGGCGGCCTCTGGGCGGCCGGCCAGGGCATGCTGGAGCAAGGCAGCAAGCTGCTGATCGACAACCCCATCCTGATCAAGCGCTGGGAGGCAACCACCAGCGCATGGACGGGCAAGGGCGGTTTCACGCGCGGGCTGACGGAGCTGTTGAACGCCAACGGCATCGACGTGGGCCAGACCGTGAACCGGGCACCGCCGGGTTCGCTGAACCGCACGTCGGGCGTGCGTTCGGCAGTGGCCAACAACACCAACGGCGCCCTGGCGCGCGATGCCATCGCCGACCGCTTCCGTGCCGCCGGCGTGCCGGCACGCGTTGAAGTGCCGGTGCTGGGCGGTGCGCGCCGGGTGGACGTGGTGGCCGAGCCGCCGGCGACCGACCCGCGAATGCGCCAGCGCATCGAGGTCGAGTCCAAGGTGGGCCGTACCGGCCTGGACAGCGACATCCGCGGCCAGGTGGCGCGTGACGCCGAGGCGCTGAAGGCCAACCGGCTGCTGCGCGGCTCGGGCCAGGTGCTGGAGAGCGTGGGCAAGATCGCCCGGCCGGTCGGCGTGGTGCTGGATGCCATTTCACTCGGCCAGGCCTACCAGGCCGATGGCAACCGCATTGGCGAGAACACCGGGCGCACCGCCTCCGGCGTGGCCGGCGGTGCACTGGGTGGCTGGGGCGGCGCGGCAGCGGGTGCGGCCATCGGCACGGCCATCTTCCCGGGCGTGGGCACGGTGGTGGGCGGCATCATCGGCGGCATCGGTGGAGCGCTTGCCGGCGACGCCGCGGGCCGGGGCGTCTTCGATACGGTAAAAAGCTGGTTCTGAACCAGGCTTGTTCTGAATGGACGGCCTCTCAAAGCCGTCCATTTTTCTTTTGCGCTTGCTCAACATGCCGAACCTGATCCAGCGCTGGCTTGCCGGCAACCGAGCGTCCACCTGGGACCTGGGCGACTACCCCGCCTATGAGCTGCCTCACCCTGGCTCCGGCCGCGCGCTGAGCGAAAGCCAGGCGCAAGCCAACTGGGCCTACTTCCAGGCCACGCTGAACGAGCGCCAGCGCCTGCTGCGCGACTGGCTGGTCGCCCACGACGGCCCCGACCCACAGGCCCTGCAGGGCGCCGCCTACGCCAAGGCGTTGAACACCTGGGCCAAGGCCCACTGGCCGCAGCTGCCGGCCTTCAGCCGCCTGCCCAAGCACTCGCCCTGGCCTGACTGCACGCGCAGTGGCCCCTTCATCGTCTACAGCCTGCTCGGCGACCTGGGCGTGAGTCTGGGCGAGGCGATCCGCCACGCCAACGGCGACTGGCACTGGGGCCTGAACCTGGATGCCATCGACCTGGCCGACAACATGGCCACGGCGCGCCGCGTCGTGCTGCTGGCCGACCTGAAGCATCCGACACCGCAGGCCCGCGAGGCCGTGCTGGACCTGGAGGCCCTGCTCTTCGCGGCCCACCGCTTCCCGGACTCACCGGATTTCGTCTACCTGGACTCCTGGACGCGGACCGTGGCCGACGCGATCGCCGGCGGTTATCACGAGACCTGAGGCCCGGCTTCTTGGCCCCGGGACTTAGCGCGCCACCAGCCCCTGCGGGCCGATCTGGATGCGCTCCACGCCCAGACCCAGCGCCGCTTCAAGGTTGGCCTTGGCCGCATTGCGGAAGTTGACCTCTTCGTTGGGATTGGGCTTGCTGTTGAGGTGCTCGCGGTAGACCACCATGAAGGTGCCCACCATCGCCAGCTGTTCGAACATCGCCCGCTTGGCGGCCGGGCTGCTCTGCATGAAGGCGGGGTTCTGCGCCAGCATGCGCTGCATCTGCAGCACCAGGGACTTGAAGTTCTCGTCGGGCACGGCCTGCTGCATGAAGGCGGTGTAGTTGCCGGCGATGAAGGCCGCCACACCGGCCGCGGCGTCATTGGGCGTCAGGCCGAGCTGCGTCTCGAGCTTCTGCCAAAAGATGAAGGACTCCTCGTAGGCCTTGGTCATGGCGCTGCGGTGCGCTGCCGGGAAGCGCTGCGCCAGCTCGGTGGCCGACTGGCGGACCTGGGCCGGCCCGTTGGCGACGAGGGGCGCGTTGAGGGCGGCCAGCGCACTGGCCGAGGTGACGGCGGGCGCCGCGCTGAACACCGGCGCGGCGGGTGCCGCACCGCCACCCGCCGCGGGCTTGGCCAGCATGGTGCGCATCTGCTCGGCCAGGCTGATCGAGGGGGCGACCTGGGCCGTGGCCGCGCCAGCAGCAGCGACCTGTGCCGCCATGGCCAGACGAAGAACAAGGGATCGCAGTCGGGGCATTTGAAACTCCAGATGAAAGGTCGGGGTCATTTGTCGAGGACGAGGCTGCCGCTGCCCACGTAAACAGTCTCGTTGTCGTCGTGCACGGGAAAGCTGAGCAGGCGCTCCTGGTGGCCGTCGTCGTAATCAAGGGCGAGGACGAAGCCGCTGAGCTGGTAGCGGCCGCGGCGGCTGGCACCGTCGTCCTGCTTGCGCGAGCTCACCGCGCCCGCCGTGCCGAAGGGCGTGCCCACCGTGCCGCCGCCCGTGCTGCTGCTGCCTTTGCCATCGCCATGGGCCGAACCGGCTATGACCGTGTTGTTGAGCGTGGCGGCCAACGTGCCGGTGCTGGACAGCGCGCTGTAGCTGCGCTCGAAGCGGCCGTCGCGCGTGAAACGGAGGGTGCGGCTGGATGATCTGCCGCCGAGTACCAGGCTGCCGGTGAACGTGCCGCGGGTGAAGGATCCCTCCAGCCGCGTGTCCTTGGGCCAGGGTCGCACGGCATGGTGCTTCTCGGCCTGCCAGGCGCCGGCGGGTTTGCCGTCGTCGTCCTGCGCCTGCATTTCATAGCCCTTGCTGTTGGCGCGCCAGCGACCCCAGCGTTGCGGCTCGAGCTGACGCGACGCGACGACATTGAGCTGGTCGGGCGGCATCTCGGTACGGTGGTAGACCGTGCCATCGCGCAGCAGGAAGCGCACATCCTCTTCCCAACGCGTGCCGTTGTTGAAGTTGCTCTCGCCGTGGATGACCACGGCCGCCAGGTCCTTTTCCGCCAGGCCGCGGCCCGGCAGGGTGGTCACCCGCTGCAGCACCACCTCCTTGCGCAGCATAGGCGCCTGTGGCAGCGGTGACGGTGTCAACCCCGCCGGGTTGGCCACCAAGGCCGCGTCGGCCAGGTCCAGGGAGTTGTCGTTCAGCGACGTGACGACGCCGCGCAGCACCACCTCGCGGCCCACCCAGGGCTCCGCGTCGAACTTCAGGTGGATGCGCTGCTGCACATGCCGATCGCCCTGCTGCTGCACCAGGAAGAAATGCATCGGTCGGTCGATCTCGCGCGCCACGCGGCCCTTGACATAGACAACGCCGAGCTTGCGTTGCGCCTCCTCCTCGGAGATCACCAGCCAATGGCCGCGCTGCGCCGCCAGCGCGGGGATCTGGCTGGGCAACAAGACGTGGCCCCGAGGCGCCTCGGGCGCAATGGCCAGCGGGGTTGGGGGAGCCACCAGGTTGGCCTTCACCAGCGCCAGGGCGACGCCACGGGCCTGCGGGTACAGCGTGCTCACATCCATGCCGGGCGACTGCCAGTCATGCGCCAGCGCCGCACAGGCCTGCTCGGGAGACGGATCGTCCAGCACCCGCTGCCGCATCGGTTCGGTCAGGCGCGTGAACGACGGGATGCTGCTGCTGCGCTGCTGCATGCGCGCCACCACCATGCGCATGGGGGCGATCTGGTGCCGCTCACGCCAGGCGACCCAGGCGTCGCGCATCGGCTCGGCCGAGGCCACGCCCATGTCCTCGCAGGCACCCAGCGTGGCTTCGGACATCACGTCCAGGCTGACGGCTTGCACGAGCTGCTGCACCGCCGCGGGATCGCTGGCCAGCGCGCGTGGGTCGGGCGCTGCTTCGGCAAAACCCGTCATCAGCATCGCGGCGACGGCGGGCAGCGCCGGCCACAAGTCAGTCCAAGGCATGTCGTCAACGGGTCCAGGCGATGGCGGGGCAACCCACGGTGGTCATCGAGCCGTTGGGCCGCCGAAGCGGGATGCGCTGCGCGTCGCCGGACGCCTTCACCGCCACCACATCGGCTGCGGTGGCCTCGGCGACCCACAGCGCGCAGCTGCCCCGGCAGGTGGCGTCGCTGCAGGAGACGCCGGTGTCCTTGACGAAGGCCACGTGCTTGCTGTCCGGCGACCAGAAGGCCTGGGCAACCAGGTCGTTCTTCGTGAAGCGCCGCAGGTTGGAGCCGTCGACGTTCATCATCCACAAGTCCGCACCGCTGACCGAGCCGGTGTCGCGCAGCGCCGCCAGTTGCACCAGCGCCTTGCTGCCGTCGGGACTCACGTGCAGAGCCTGGGGGACGCGGCCTTCAGGCCAGCGCACGGCCGCCACGGGCTGCTCGGCGCCGCCCAGCACCACTCGGCTGATCTGGCCCGAGGGCTGCACTCGCAGCAGGGAACCATCGGGCAGCCACGACAGCGCATCGGGCGTCCTGCTCGGCCGGGTGACGTAGAGCAGGCGCCGCGAATCGAGGTCGTAGACCACCGGACCGCGCGGCTCCAGGATGCTTTCGCCCCACATGACGAGGATCTGGTTGCCGCCGCGCGGTGAAGGCCGCACGTGATCGCCGATGTAGCCGTCGACGGCCTGGTCCATCAACACCGCCTGGTCGCTGATGCGGCGCACGACCAGGCGGGTCACGTCCCCGCCGGAGCCCTGGGAGGTGTAGTCGCGCGTCAGGTAGCGGCTGCCATCCGGCCAGGGCGTTCCCGACGGGTCGGCCGTCAACCAGCGCGACTGGCCCGTGCCGGGATTCGTCGCGAACGTGCCCTCGGGGTTGTTGAGGTCACTGTAGGCATGCCAGAGCGTGCCGGGCAGGGCGCCGGCGGCCTGGGCCGCGGTCATGCCGGCCCAGCAGGCCAGCGCAGCGATGCGAGCGAGAGTCTTGGGGAAGGGCAAGCGCAGCGAGTTCCGATGAAAAAGGCGAATCGGGGGTTCGCCTGTTGCAGGAGGGTCGGCGCGATTGGAGCCCGGGCAGGCCCGATTCCAAATCCCTAACGAAGCGGCGCATGACGTGCCGCTACTCAGCGCGTCCAGGCAGTCATCGGGCATCCCAACATGGTCGTCGAGCCATCGGGGCGCTTCAGCGGGAACTGGCGGGCGTCGCCCGAGGGCGCCACGGCCACCACGTTGGAGGCGGTGGCTTCGGCGTACCAGACCGTGCAACTGCCGCGGCAGGTCGCGTCGGTACACGACACACCGGTGTCTTTGACGAAGGCCACGTAACGACTGTCTGGCGACCAGAAGGCGCTGGAGATCAGGTCGTTCTTGGTGAAGCGGCGCAGGTTAGAGCCGTCGACGTTCATCATCCACAGGTCGACGCCCGCGACCGACCCCGTATCGCGCATGGCCGCGAGCTGCAACAGCGCCTTGCTGCCATCGGGGCTGACGCGGACCGCCTCGGGCACCCGCGACTCCGGCCAGCGCAGGGTGGCGACGCGCTGTTCGCCACGGCCAGGCAGGACGCGACTGATGTCGCCCGACGGCTGCACGCGCAACAGCGAGCCATCGGGCATCCAGGACAGCGCGTCCGGCGTCTTGCTGGGCTGCGTGGCGTAGAGCAGCTTTTGCGTGTTGAGGTCGTAGACGATGGCGCCGCGGGGCGCAAAGACCGTCTTGCCCCAGGACGCCAGGATCTGGTGATTGGCCACCGGCGAAGCGCGGACGTCGCCCGCCAGGTAACCGTCGACGACCTGGTCTGCCAGCACGCTGCGGTCGCGGGTGCTGCGCACGGTCAGTCGGGTTTCGTCGCCGCCCTGCGAGCTGTGGTCGCGCTGGATGAAACGGCTGCCGTCCGGCCAGGGCGAGCGCCACTTCTCATCGTCCACCATGACGGACGCCCCCGAATTGGGGTTCAGCGCAAAGGTGCCTTGCGGGTTGCCGAGGTCACTGAAGGAGTGCCAGATCGTGCCCGGCAGCGCGGCCTGAGCCGCCATGGCGACGCCGATGAAGGCGAGTGCGGCGGCGAGGCAACGGAGGATCTGCAGCATCGGCGCGAGGCTCTTCAAAGGAAACAGGCGACGCCAGGAATCGCCTGGTGCTGCGGGCGCGACCGCATTGGAGCGCGGTACGCCTCAGCCTCCAATCCCTAGCGCGTCCAGGCGATGACGGGGCAGCTCAGCGTCGCTGTCGAGCCGTTGTTGGCGCGCTTCACCGAGAACTGCTTGGCATCGCCGGAGGCGGCGACGGCGACAACGTCCGATGCAGTGGCATCGGCATACCAGACGGTGCAGCTGCCCTGGCAGGTCGCGTCCGTGCACGAGACGCCGGTGTCCTTGGTGAAGGCCACGAATTTGCTGTCCGGCGACCAGAACGCGTTGGCGATCAGGTCGTTCTTCGTGAAGCGCCGCAGGTTGGAACCGTCGATGTCCATCATCCAGAGGTCCACGCCGCTGACCGATCCGGATTCACGCAGCGCCGCCAGTTGCACCAGCGCCTTGCTGCCGTCGGGGCTGACATAGACGGCCTGAAGCACACGCCCTTCAGGCCATGCTAGGGTCCGCACGGCCTGCTCGGCGCCGCCGAGCGCCAGCTTGGTGATCTCGCCGGACTGCTTGACGCGCAACAGGCCGCCGTCAGGCGTCCAGGCCAGCGCATCCGGCCGCGCGCTGGCGGGCGTAGAGAACAGCACCTTGCGCTGGTCGATGTCATAGGCCACTGTGCTGCGTGGCTCGTTGATCGAGGGAGCCCAGCGCGTCAGCACGAGATTTGCGGTCTGCGGCGAGGGCCACAGCGCGCCGACATAGCCTTCGACCGTCAGGTCGGTGATGAGCTGGCCGTCGGTGGCGCGCACGACGGTGATATGGGTCGAGTCGCCCACCGAGCCATCGGAGGTGTAGTCGCGGCGCAGCAGACGCGAGCCGTCGGCCGAAGGCATGGCTTCGGTGTCCGAATCGACCTTGGTCGATGTGCCGGTCACCAGGTCCGAGACGAAGGTGCCCTGCACATTGCTGATGTTGGAGTCCGAGCTCCAGAGGCTGCCCGTCACGACGGCGCTGGGCGGCGGCGTGGTCGGGTCGGTGGGTGTGGTCGGAGGGGGGTCGCCGTTGCCACCACCGCCGCCACCGCCGCAACCATTCAGCAGGAACAGACTGGCCAGGGCAAGGCCGGCAAGGCGATGGACGTGATTCATGTGCGTGGATTCCGGTTTCAGCAACGCAAAAGGGAGGGGCGAAGCCCCTCCACTGTTTTTCCGACGGACGAGTGGCTTACTGCTTGCGGGCCATGGAGGACAGCGCTTCACCCAGACCTTTCAGCGCTGTCGTGAAGACGCTGTTCAGGTAGTTGTATTCCTGGCTGGTAGCCTGGAACTGGGTCATCAGCTTGTTGAACTTGTCGGCCTGCTCGCCCTGCTCCTTGGAGCCTTGCTCAGCTTGCGACTTGGCTTCGGAGGCCTTGTTGATCTCTTGCGAGAGCTTGACCATTTCCTTGGCCTTGTTGCCCAGGGCCGAGCCCATCACGGAGGCGATGGCCTGCAGCCAGCCGCCACCGGTGGCGCCCTTGGTGCCCTTGGTGCTGCCGCCGCCCTGCGCGCGCAGCTGGTCCAGCACGCCTTGCACGATCTGGTTGGCAAAGTCGGATTCCCACTGCTTGATGGCGCCGCCGAAGTTCTGCTGTGCAGCGCCTTGCGCCTCGTGCGAAACGCCTTGCTGGCTTTGCTGCAGCTGGCCAGCGATGGCCTTGCTGATGGTGGACTTGACTTCCTCGCCCAGGAACTTGGGCATGCCGTGTTCCTTGACCAGGGTGTCGACGGCACTGTTGGCGCCGTTGCCGATGGCTTGCTGCAGCATGCCGCCGATGGCCTGGCCGATCATGGCGCCGATGGGGCCACCGAAGATGCCGCCAACGATGCCGCCCACGGCGCCCAGGATGCCACCCGAGCCACCGCCGCCGAAAACGCTGCTAACTGCTGATCCCATGTTGATCTCCAAAAGAGTTGATTTCGCGGCAGAAGCTGCCGCAGTGATTGATTGACATTCGAGGCATCTGAATTCGGTGGCGACTGAGAAAACACCGGACTCGCTGCGTGTCTTGTCGGCAAGGTTTTCTGATCAAACTCTGCGGCGTTGACGGGTTTCATTAAACGGGGTCGGGCCCCTGCTGCCTATATGCGGCTGCTCCTATTTCTGCGCCAACCACGCTAGGGTTGGCCGCAGTCCGGGCCTGCCAACACGGCGGCAGCGGGTCGCGTTGCGGCCAGAAAGCCCGCGAGCAAGGCGCAAAGCGGAGCCGGGTTGGGCACCCGGCGAGCATTTGCAACGCCGCGCGCGGGCTTTATGGCCGCAACCCGAAGGGAAGGCCAGCCGCCAGGGACCACTCGGCGTTGCACCACTTGCCCGCATATCAATGCGGGCCGCGCGTTGCGCCTTGGTTGGCCCCTGGCGGCTGGCCTTCGCGACCCACTGCCGCCGTGTTGGCAGGCCCACCGTCCAGGTTGCGGAGCACGGCGCACAGCGCGGGCAGGTCCAGGCCGAGCTGGCCTTGCAAGCTGTTGCGGGCCATCCATGTGGCCGACGCCTGCTGAGCGCCGCCCTGGCGGCTGGCCTGCACCGTCCATTCACCCAACGCCACAGTCAGCACGGCCAAACGCTCGAAGGCGTCCTGCCGCTGCAGCAGCGGTGCGTCGTCCCACGGCACTTCATCGACGACCCAGGCCTTGACCCATTGGGTGATGGCCTGCCAGCGCTGCGGGCTCAGAGCCTCGTGGTCGAAGGCCTGGCGGCATGCGCCCAGATAGGCAGCCAGGGCCACGCCAAGATCGTCCTCGGCCCGGCCCGGTGCCAGCTGGTTGCGGTAGTGCTGCAGGCAGTGTGTCACCAGGCCGGCCTGGGCATGGGTGCCAAGCATTTCGCTGAGCGCCGCAGCCGCGCCTGTGGGCTCGGCGACGCGGGAGGGCAGGCGCCAGCGCGTGGCGCCAAGTTCGGAAGCAGCATCGGCCTGCGGGGCGTGCGCAAACCGGGACTGATGCAGGGCCTGGGCCAGGCGATGCCCGAGGGCGGATTGCCAGGGATTCGGTGAGGCGGAAGTGGTCATGGCAGTGCGAGGGCTGTTGGCCGGTGGGAACGCGCAAGGGCGCGCCGGGTCTGGCGCAGGCGTTCTCGGCGGCTGAGGGTCCGGACGGCCGACCAGGTCGAGGCGTCCAGGGCGTGATAGTCGGAAAGCTGACTTTCGTAGAGTGCGCGGCTGTGAGGTGTGAAGCCCAATGCCTCCAGGCAGACGCGGGCACCGTGGTTGTCGGGGTGGCAAACGCCCCAGACCGTACGCAGTGCCAGCGTCTCGAAAGCATGGCGCAGCAGCACCTCGCCGCCGCTCAGGCTCAGGCCGCTGCCCCAGTATTCGGGCTTGAGCCGGCTGCCGAGTTCGGCGTCGCCAGGTCGGATATCCAGGTCCGCGGCGCCAGGGCTTGCCTGCATCGGCATGAGGCTGAACCAGCCGGCGAACTGTTCGCTGCCAGCGCTCAGCGGCACGGCGCAACGCCAGATGCCCAGGCCAGGATGGCGGCGATAGAAGCCTGCCAGGCAGGCCGTGAATTCCGCGGCCCAACGCACCTCGTGCAAGGGCTGCTCATCGGGCAGCAGCTTGCGCACCCGCGGGTCGGCATGCAGGCCCTGGATGTCGGCGGCATCGCTCGCGATGAACTCGCGCAGCAGCAGCTTGTCGCAGCGATGGGAGAAGGCCGTCATGCTTCGCGGTCCAGCTTGGCGTCGGCTTGCGGCCAGCGCGCCAGCAGGTTGATGCCGCCCGCCGTGACGCCCAGCATCCAGCGCTCGCCGGCATGGTCGAGCAGCACCACACGTTCACGCGCGCCAACGGGCAGGGCGCGCACGAAGCGCAGCGCCTCGCCGTCCTCCACCGGGGCGCGGCCACCCAGTCCCTGCAGGCGCTGCCAGCCGCGGATCAGCACCCAGGCCAGCAACAGCACGAAGGCCAGGGCGGCCACGGTGCTGGCGAGGTTGAGCATCAGGTTTTGCATGGCGTCAGTGGGCGTGCGGCGGCGTTGCGCGAGGATCGAGGTAGGGGTGGCGCGTCAGGTCTTCGCCGGGGGCGGGCCGCGCGCGCGGTGGCTCGGCAGGCACCTCGTCGCGCCGGTGCGGGTCGGCGCGGGCGGCTTCCCACTTGAGCTGCTCGCGCACGCCTTCGGCCCAGACGATGACCTCGGCCAGCACGTCGAACAGGTCGGGCGGAATGACCTCGCCCTCCTCGCAGCGCGCCAGCAGCTCGCGCGCCAGCGGCACATTGCGCACGATGGGCACACCGGCGTCCTCGGCCGCCTCGCGCATGGCCCGGGCGACATGGTCCTCGCCTTTGGCGCTGACGGTGGGCACCGGGCAGCGGCCGGGCTCGAAGTCGATGGCGATGGCCACATGCGTCGGGTTGACGACCAGCGCATTGGCGCCGCGCGCGGCGGCCTGCTGGTTGCGTTGGCTCCACTCGGCATGGGCCTGCTTGCGCTGCTGCTTGAGATGCGGGTCGCCCTCGCTCTCCTTCATCTCCTGCTTGATGTCGCGCATGCTCATGCGCAGCTTCTTGGTGAAGCGGTGCCGCGTCCAGACGGTGTCCAGGAAGGCCACGCCGGCAAATACGCCGATCGTCCAGGCCAGGGTCTTGACCGTGCCCTCCCAGACCAGGCCGCCGAGGTGCTGTGGCGGCCTGTCCGTGCCCGAGGCCAGCCGCATCGCGTCGGGCAGCAGCAGCCGCGCGACCGCCCAGCCGATGCCCAGCAGCAGCGCCGTCTTCAGGATGCCCTTGATCAGTTCGACCAGGTTGTCCATCGAGAACATGCGCTTCAACCCTTCGGCCGGGTTCAGGTGCTCGAGCTTGGGCGCCACCTTCTCGAACGCCATCACCGGACCGGCCTGCAGGAACTCGACCAGCGTGCCCAGGGCCGCCACCGGGATGACGAGCAGGCCCACCAGCAGCAACGACAGCTCGACGCTTTGCCAACCGAGCAGCGCGGCGACATGGCCGAAGCCTTCCTCACGCCAGCCGGCTGACACGCGTGCGAACAAGGCCTCGCACAGGGCTGCGACCCGCTCGCAGGCCATGCGCAGGCATAACGCGCCCATCACGAGCCAGACGAGCAGCGTCGCCGTGCTCGTCAGCTCCTTGCCCTTGGCGATATCGCCCTTCTTGCGGGCGTCCAGCAGGCGCTTCGCTGTGGGTTGTTCGGTCTTGTCGCCGCTGTCGTCGGCCATGGGTCCCTAACACCTATTTCTAGGGGGTGCAAACGGGGTTTGTGAAAACTTGTTTTCAGTACCGTGACCAGACCTACTTCTAGGGGGCCTTTCACCCCGCTACGCACAGGGTGGTTGGCACGGCGCGACCGAACGATGCCCGGTCTCAGATTGCGACGGTGCAGCAGTTGTTTCCACGCGTAAACGTGGGGGGCGGCATCTTGCATACAAAGGAGCAATGTCTACGGGTCAGTCAGTTACTTCTGCTTGCAATGGTCAACAAGCCGGCAAGGCTTGCCCGCATAGTCCGCCCGGTCCAAAAAGCAGGGAAGACAAGTGTTCGGACTCCAACGGATCTGCCAGGTCATGGCGACCGGTGCGTTAGGCGCGGCCCCGCTGATGGGGGCATTCGCCGCCGCGCCGAACTGCCCGTCCCCTTCCGCCGAGGCGCTGCTGGATGCTGCCCCGGCCGCAGGCGACAGCGGCTTCGCGCTGACCGAGAAGCTTTGCCTGGCCACGCTCGTCAGGAGCCGCTCGGCACCGGTCGAATTGCCGGAGCCCGAGGCGCCTGCCATCGAAGTGCCACCCCCTGTACCTGCGGCACTGCCGCCGGCACCGGCCGTGATCCGATCCGCACCGGTCCGCGACGCCGCCGCGCAGGCCCGCATCCGCGCCCTGGCGCCGTTGATGGCCGAAGTGGCCCAGCGCCATGGCATCGACCCCTTGCTGCTGCACGCCCTGGCCCACATCGAGTCGCGCCACCAGAGCCAGGCCATCTCGGCAGCCGGCGCGCGTGGGCTGATGCAGGTCATGCCCGCCACCGGCCGCGGCCTGGGCGTGGCCGAGGCGGAGCGCGCGCTGCTGAGCCCCGAGACGAATCTCGAAGCCTCGGCGAAATACCTCAAGCAGCTGCAGGCCCGCTTCGGCAATGACCTGCGCCTGGTACTGGCCGCCTACAACGCCGGCGAGGGTGCCGTCGAACGCCACGGCCGGCGCGTGCCGCCCTTTGCCGAGACGCAGGCCTACGTGCGCAACGTCATGGCGGTCTACATCGAACTGCGCCGCCGGTTCGGAGCCCAGGCATGAGCGCCGCGAAGCGCCCCGACGGCCTGTCCGGCTACTTCGCCGCGGCCGACCAGCCGCGCGAGGGCCTGATCGCCCGCTTCAGCGACCTCTTCCTCGTCGCCGGCATCGTCGCCATCGTCGCCCTGATGGTGCTGCCGCTGCCGCTGTGGCTGATCGACCTGCTGGTGGCCGTCAACATCGCCTCGGGGCTGGTGTTGATCCTGATCGCCGTCTACGTGGCCGGACCGCTGGAGTTCTCGGTCTTCCCGAGCGTGCTGCTGATGACGACGCTGTTCCGGCTGGCCCTGTCCATCGCCACCACGCGGCTGATCCTGCTGCACGCCGATGGCGGCCACATCATCGCCACCTTCGGCAAGCTCGTGGCGGGCGGCAACCTGGTGGTCGGCCTGGTGGTGTTCCTCATCATCACGGTGGTGCAGTTCATTGTCATCGCCAAGGGCGCCGAGCGCGTGGCCGAGGTGGCGGCGCGCTTCTCGCTGGACGCCATGCCGGGCAAGCAGCTGTCCATCGACTCGGATCTGCGCTCCGGCCTAATCGACAAGGACGAAGCCAAGCGCCGCCGCCGCACGCTGGAGCTTGAGAGCAAGCTGCATGGCAGCCTCGACGGCGCGATGAAGTTCGTCAAGGGCGACGCCATCGCCGGCATCATCATCATCCTCATCAACCTGCTGGGTGGCCTGGCCATCGGCGTGCTGCAGCAGGACCTCAGCATGGGGGACGCCGTGCACCGCTACTCCATCCTGTCCATCGGCGAGGGCATGGTGGCGCAGATCCCGGCGCTGCTCGGTGCGATGGCCGCGGGCCTCTTGGTCACTCGAACCAACGACGACGAGAACGACCGCCACCTCGGCGACGCCATCCGCAAGCAGCTGGGCGCCAAGCCACGCGTGCACCTGATGGCCGCCGGCATCTGCGTGCTTCTGGCCACGGTGCCCGGGTTCCCACCGCTGGTGTTCGGCCTGCTCGCCCTCGTCTTTGGCACGGCCGGCGTGTTGTTGATGCCCAGGGGCCGCGACTGGCTGACCCGGCGCATGCCCCAGCTCAATCCCCGCCGCAGCAAGCCCGAGGCCGGTGCGTTCAAGACGGCGCAGCTGCGCGTGCGGCCCTCCGTGCCGCTGCTGCTGGAGCTGCCGCAACCCATGCTCGGTGACGGTGGGCTGGCGGTGACGCGGGCCGTCGAGGCGATGCTGGACGAACTGCAGCTCGACCAGGGCTTGCCGCTGCCGCGCGTGGCCCTGCACGGCCGCCTCGGCCGCGAGGGTTGGCGCCTGCTCGCGCATGAGGTGCCGCTTTCCGAAGGCGGCCAGGCCGGCGACGCCGCGGCCCTGGCCGAGCTGGTGCGCCAGGCGCTGCGCCGCAACGCCTCGCTGTTCATCGGCATCCAGGAAACCAGCGAGCTGCTGACCCGCGCCCAGGCCGAGCTGGCCGATGTCGTCAAGGAAGTGCTGCGCGCGCTGCCGGTGCAGAAGGTCACCGAGGTGCTGCGCCGCCTCGTCGCCGAGGAGGTCTCGATCCGCAACCTGCGCGACATCCTGGAAGCGCTCGCCGACGCCAGCCAGCGCGAGAAGGATGTGCAGGCGCTGACGGAGATGACGCGCATTGCGCTGCGCCGCCAGACCCACCACCGCATCTGCCCCAGCGGCGAGCTGCAGGCGCTGATGCTGTCGCCCGAGCTGGAGGCGCTGCTGCGCCAGAACCTGCATGTCAGCGGCGGCGCCGCCCAGCTCGCCATCTCGCCCGACATGGCGCGCCAGCTCGCTGCCGATGTGCAGGCCCAGGTCGAGGCGCTGCGGCCGCAGGCCCTGGTCTGCGCCGTGGACCTGCGCTGGCATCTGCGCAAGCTCATCGAGACCGAGTGCTTCGACACCCCCGTGCTGTCCTTCCACGAACTGCTGCCGACGCTGCGGCTCACGCCGCTGCACCACCTGCCCCCGCCGGGGTCCAGCCCCAACGCTTCAATTCAGGCGCCTTCCCCACAGGCAGCACTGCTCGCCGCATGACCTCAAACCTCAAGATCACCGCGGCGGCCATGCTGCTGCTGGCCCAAACCCTGCCGCTGTCCGCGGCGCCGCTGCCGGAAGGGCTGCGCGCCGTCAAGCTGGAGGCGCGCGACCAGCCCATCGAGCAGTTCCTGCAGGGCCTGTTCTCGGGCAGCGACATCCCCGTCGTCGCCACCGGCGTGCAGGGCCAGGTCAACGGCCGCTTCGAGGGCACGCCGGCCAAGCTGCTGCGCGACTTGAGCCGCGCCTACAACCTGCTCAGCTACTACGAC
The DNA here is from genome assembly GCF_001425705.1 of Pelomonas sp. Root1217. Taxonomy (GTDB): domain Bacteria; phylum Pseudomonadota; class Gammaproteobacteria; order Burkholderiales; family Burkholderiaceae_C; genus Pelomonas. The sequence goes on from NZ_LMDC01000023.1 coordinate 723,454, forward strand.
GGCGGCGTGCTCTACATCGCACCGGCCGGCGACACCCAGACGCGCAGCTACCTGCTCACACCCGCCGCTGCCTCGCAGGTGCAGCGCGCCGCACAGGCCCTGCAGCTGCCCGATACGCGCAACACGCTGAAGTTCAGCGACGACGGCGCCCTGCTCGCCGTGGGCGCCAAGCGCTTCGTGCAGCAGGTCGACGAGCTGGTGCGACAGGTGCGCCCCGGCACGACCGCCGTGGCGATGAAGTCCTGGGCGCCTCAGCAGCAGCAACCGCTGCCGGACTACCGCATCTTCTACCTGCGCTACGCCTGGGCCCAGGACGTGCCGATGAGCTTCGGCGGCCAGCAAAGCACGCTGCCCGGCGTGGCCAGCATCCTGCGCTCGCTGGTTGGCCAGCCGAACAAGGCCCGCGTCGCCATGGCCACCGACCCGACGCGCGCCCAGGGCAGCCAGCGCGCGGGGGGCGGCGCGATGCGCAGTGCGGGCAACACCACGACGCTCGGCCTCGTCGACGACGCCGCGCCCGGCGTGCGCGGCACCGACACCCTCGTCGCCGCCCTCACCCAGGTCGGCTACGGCCAGCCGGGCCAGGACGCCGCCGAGCCCCCGCCGCCGCCCGACTTCGCACCGCGCATCGAAGCCGACCCGCGCCTGAACGCCGTCATCGTGCGCGACCTGCCCGAGCGGCTGGATCGTTATGCCGCCCTCATCAAGTCGCTGGACGTCGAGCCCCAGTCGCTGGAGATCGAGGCCACCATCATCGACATCAACACCGATCGCATGCGCGAGCTCGGCATCAACTGGCGCTACAACCACGGCCTGTCCAGCCTGATGTTCGGCAACGGCACGGCCAGCGACAACCGCCTGAACGGCCAGCAGGACCCGACACCCAGCGCCAAGGGCGGCGTCATCTCCGCCGTCATCGGCGACCGCTATCCCTTCGTCGCCCGCATCACGGCGCTGCAGAGTGATGGTGCGGCCAAGGTTGTCAGCAGCCCGCAGGTCGTCACGCTGTCCAACGTCGAGGCGGTGTTCGACAACAGCTCGACCTACTACGTGCGCGTCGCCGGCCGCGAGGACGTCGACCTCTTCAACGTCACCGCCGGCACGCGGCTGCGCGTCACGCCCCACGTGTTCAAAGAGGGCGACGAAGCCGCGCGCATCAAGCTGCTGGTGCAGATCGAGGACGGCGGGCTGACCGGTCAGAGCGTGGACAACCTGCCCATCGTCGAACGCTCGGGCATCAACACCCAGGCCCTGATCTCCGAGGGCGAGAGCCTGCTGATCGGCGGCATGGTGCGCGACAGCTCCACGGCCGGCGTCGACAAGGTGCCGGTGTTGGGCGACATCCCGCTGCTGGGCAATCTCTTCAAGACCCAGCGCAAGGGCGGTCAGCGCATCGAACGCATGTTCCTCATCACGCCACGCCTGGCCAGCAGCAAGGCCACGGCCGATGTGATGGAAAGAGCCCGCCAGCCGCTTGCCAATCCGGCCAGCCCGGCGAGTTCGGCCAGTTCGGCCGCGCCCACCGGCGCGACCGGCAGCGAAGGTGCTGCTCAGCAGGAGTGATGCCATGAAGTCCCACCTCCCCGCCTCGTTGCTCGAACTCCGCGTGCTGGCCGGCCGCCAGCTCGGCGCGCGTGCCCGGCTGGACGCGCAGCACGACCTGCTGGTCTGCGGCCTGAACTCGGCCAACCAGGCCGACACCCAGTTCGCCGACATCCTGCTCGCCAGCGAGATCGACTTCCAGCTGCGCGTGATCCCGTCGGGTGCCGGCCGCGTCGGCCTGCAGCTCGTCTCCGGGCATGCCGTGCTGGCCGAACGCGCCCTGATGCCGGGTGCCGCCATCCACGCCTGGGCGCCGGGCCAGCGGCTGCAGCTGGGTGATGCGATCGTGGCCTATGGCCCGGCCGACCAGGACTACTGGCCCGAGCCCGTGCTGCATGACGGCCCCGAGCTGCCCGCCAGTGAACGCGCACAAGGCATGCGCGCGCCCACCGCCGCACCGCGCGCCCGCCCCGTGCTCGAAGGTGTGCTGACGGCGCTGGGCTTGGTCATGGTCGTCGGCGGCGTGTCGCTGGCCTGGCGTGGCGGCACGCTGCGCGAAGCCGGCCAGGCCGTGGCCAAGGTCGTACCGCCTGCCCAGGCGGCCACCGCTGCAACGGCGCCCGACCTGCTGGCCAGTGCGGTCGAGGTCTTCCGCCTGTACGGCATCGCCGCGCAGGCGGCCTGGTCGCCCGAAGGCGAGCTGGTGCTGCGCACGCAGGAGCGCGATGCCACGCGGGTGCAGGCCGCCGCCGCCGCAGCCAAGCGCGACATCGCCCACCTGCCCACGCTGCGCATCGACAACCGGCCTCCCGTGACCACGGCCGCCGCGCCCGCCCCGGCGCCCGACGATCCGGCCAAGCGCCTGGTGGCCGTCGTTGACAACGCCGACAGCCCCTACTTCATCACCGCCGACGGCAGCCGCTACTTCAGCGGCGCCCTGCTGCCCAGCGGACACCGCGTCGTGCAGATCGCCGAGCGCGCCGTCATCGTCGAGCGCGATGGCCAGCAAACGCGGCTGACCCTCTGACCGCCTGTTTCGCCCACTTTCCCCAACCCTCCCACAAGGAGACTCCCATGTCCAACGCACTTCTCAACACCCTCGCCGCCGCACCCGTAAACGGTTCCACGGGTGGCAAGACCAACGGCGGCGGCTCCTGGTTCGAAGCCATGGCCGATGCCTGGGGCAAAGCCCTGGACAAGCAGGCCGGCGACATCGAGACGGCCTCCAACGCGATGAACAACGGTGGCGACACGCCCTCCGCCGTGACCGAGTTGACCGCCATGTCGCTGAAGATGAGCTTCCTGGCCAGCAGCTCGCACACCGCCGTCTCGACGGTCGGTTCCGCCCTCGAAACCATGGCGCGCAAGCAGTGACACCCGGCCTCGCCATCGCCGCCCCGGTGGCCGACGTCCAGCTCGGCCCGGGGGCTTCGCTGTCCAGCCTCGGCCAGGTCGCGCCAACGGCCGACGTGGCGGGCTTCGAGCGCGCCATGGCGAGCGCGGTGCAGCGCCTGGGCCCGGCCGAGTCGCCCGCCCAGGCCATGCAACGTCTCGTCCAGCCGCTGGACCACATCAACGCCGAAGCGTCGTCGCTCGGGCGCGACGCCCGCCTGGCGGCGGCCTCGGGCCAGGAACTGACACCGGGCGAACTCGTCAACCTGACGGTGCGCTGCCAGGAGTTCATGTTCCATTGCCAGCTGACTTCGAACATTGCCAATCGCACGTCCGAAGGTCTGCAACAGCTGTTCAGGCAGCAGTCTTGAAATGAAAACCGAAGCCAACCACAGAGACACAGAGGCACAGAGGCGAGCACAGAGAAGCCTGGTCTTTCTCCGTGCCTCTGTGCCTCTGTGGTTGCATTTCGTCAGAAAGCCGCTGCCGCGCGTGGTGGGCTTGGCCTTGGTCGGCCTGCTCGCCGCCTGCGGCGAGCAGGCCCTCTACGCGAAGCTCGACGAGCGCCAGGCCAACGACATGGTCTCGGCGCTGCGCCTGGCCGGCGTGCCGGCGCAAAAGCATGCACGCGAAGACGGCTTCGAGGTGCTCACGGGCGAGGCCGACTTCGCCCGCGCGGTGCAGATCCTCAAGGCCCAGGGCCTGCCCCGCGAGGACTACGACAGCCTGGGCAAGGTCTTCAAGCGCGAGGGCTTCGTGTCGACGCCGGTCGAAGAGCGCGCCCGCCTGATGCACGCGCTGTCGCAGGAGCTGTCGCACACGCTGACCAGCATCGACGGCGTGCTGCAGGCTCGCGTGACGCTGGTGGTGCCCGAGCSCCACCCGCTGTCCGACAAGGTCCAGCCCTCGTCGGCCTCCGTGATGATCAAGCACCGCCCCGGCCTCAATGTCGACGCGCTGCTGCCCAAGGTGCGCGCGCTGGTCGTCAACAGCGTCGAGGGCCTGCCGTATGAAAGCGTCTCGGTCGTCGCCTTCGCGGCCGAGCCCACGCCGGTCGCCCCACCCGTGCCCGAAAGCCAGGCCACGGTGCCGTTGGTGCTGGCCATCACGCTGGGCTCGGCCAGCCTGGGTGCGGCGGGCTGGTTGGGTTGGCGCCGCCGCCGCGCTCAAACCCAGCTCGCACTGGAAGGGGGCGGCCATGACTGAACGCCAGCTGCGCGCGCGCGTCGCACGCCGCCTGCTCGAAGACGCGCCGGTGGAGGCCCGCACGCTGAGCTGGGCGCAGCTCGACGCAGCCCCGGCCTGGCTCGCGCTGGAGCGCGATGAACTGCTGGCACTGGCCCGGCGCTGCGGCTCCGTGCTCGCCGCGCCGGCGCTGCGGCTGTGGATCGCCGGGCCGCTGCGGGAGCTGGCGCGCACCGCCCTGGGCGTGCCCTGGTGGCGGGCGCTGCGCAGTGCGCAGGACTGGCCGGCTCTGCCCGCCGGACTGCCGGCCAGCCTGAGCGACTGGCCCGACGTCACGACGCCGGAAGCCTTGAGCCAGCGCTTCACCGAAGCCGGCGCGGCGGTGCTGCTGGCCGGGCTGCCGCATGGCTCGCTGCGCCACGCCGCCAGCCGCCGGCTCGGGCCGGTCGCAGCCTGGGTGATGCCTCAGGCCACGGCCCAGGCGGTATTGCGTGAAACGCTGGCCTTGCAGGCAAGGGTCATTCAATGAACAACTTCATGCTCTGGCATCGCGACCCCCAGGCCAGGTTGGGCATCGCCTCGGACCGGCGCGTGCTGCGTGCCGCCGAGGTACCGGCCTTGCAGGATGCGCAGCAGCTGCTCGACGCCCTGCACGAGCTGCTGGCGCAGGAGCAGTCGCGCATCGACGCCGCCTGCGAGCGCGCGCGGGCCGAGGGATTGAAGCAGGGCCTGGCCCAGGCCGAGGCCGAGTCGCGCGCGCACCGAGCCGACACGCTGGCTCGACTCACGTGTGCTCACGAGGATGAACGCCTGCGACTGCAGCGCGAAGTGGCCGGCCTGGCGCTGGACATCTTTCAGAAGCTGCTCGGCCAGGTGCCCGCCGAAGAGCGCCTCGCGCGCCTGGCCGCACAGGCTGCGCGCGAGCTGCTGCCCGCGCGCACCTGGCGGCTGCAGGTGCACCCCAGCCAGCTGCCCAACTTGCACGACGCGCTGCAGGCCGCCGACCCCGAGAACAAGACCGGCTTGGCGCAGGCCGAGATCGTGGCCGACGCCGAACTCGTCGAAACCGACTGCCGCCTTGTCACGGAGTTCGGCAGCGCCGATGCGGGCGTGGCGACGCAAGTGCAAAGGCTGGCCCGCGCCTGGGGGCTCAAGCCATGACGCTGAGCCTGGACGTCGAGGTCGGGACCGACACGCTGCGCCGCAGCCTGCAGCGCACCCGCACCGTCGCCACGCTGGGCCGTGTCGTGCAGGCGGGCGGCACGCTGATGCGCGCCACCGGTGTGCAGGCGCGCGTCGGCCAGAGCTGCCGCGTCTTCGATCCCTCGCGCCCGCAGGACGAGGGCCTGCTGGCCGAGGTCATCGGCTTCCAGGGTCACGAGGCCATGCTCGCGCCGCTGGGCTCGCTGCAGGGCTTGCCGGTGGGCGCCGCCGTGGAGGTATTGCACGAGGCCGCGCAGCTGCCCAGCGGCCCGGGGCTGTTGGGTCGCGTTATCGACGCCTTTGGCCAGCCGCTGGATGGGGGGCCGCCGCTGGACCTGCTGCCACGCGTGCCCCTGTATCGCGATGCGCCGTCGCCACTGCAGCGCCGACCGGTGCATGAGCCGCTGGTGTGCGGCGTGCGCGCCATCGATGCCCTGCTGACGGTTGGCGAAGGCCAACGCCTGGGCATCTTCGCGATGGCGGGCGGCGGCAAGTCCACGCTGCTGGGCATGCTGGCGCGCAGCACACGGGCCGAGGTCAATGTCATCGGCATGATCGGCGAGCGCGGCCGCGAGGTGCGCGAGTTCCTGGAAGACAGCCTCGGCCCCGAGGGCCTGGCCCGCTCGGTCGTCGTCGTCTCGACGTCGGACCGGCCCGCGCTGGAGCGGGTGCGCGCCGCCTACGCCGCTACGGCGATTGCTGAAGGCTTTCGTGCGCAGGGCTCACGTGTCGTGCTGATGATGGACTCGGTGACCCGCTTCGCGCGCGGCCTGCGCGAGATCGGCCTGGCCGCCAACGAGCCGGCCGTGCGGCGCGGCTATCCGCCGTCGGTGTTCGCCGAGCTGCCGCGTCTGTTCGAGCGCGCCGGTAATGACGCTCACGGTTCCATCACCGCCTTCTACACGGTGCTGGCCGAAGACGAGGACGGCAACGACCCGGTCGCTGAAGAAGTGCGCTCCATCCTCGACGGCCACCTGGTGCTGTCGCGTGCGCTGGCCCAGGCCCAGCATTACCCGGCCATCGACGTACTGGCCAGCGCCAGCCGTGTCTTCACCCGCGTGACCACGCCCGAGCAGCAGCGCGACGCCGCCCATCTGCGCGCGCTGCTGGCACGGCACAAGGAGGTCGAGTTCCTGCTGCGGGTGGGCGAGTACCAGGCCGGCAGCGACCCGCTGGCCGATCAGGCCATCGAATGCATGCCGCAGATCAAGGCCTTGCTGCAGCAGGCCACGCACGAACCCAGCGACTGGGACGGCTGCCTGCAGCATCTGCGGGAGATCGTGTCGTGAACTTGCTGTCCGACACCGAGGCACGCCAATGGCTGCGCCTGCGCCAGCTGCGCGTGCAGCGCGCGCGCCAGGCGCTGGCGCAGGCGCAGTCCGAAGAGCGCCAGGCCGTCGCCGCGGTCGAGGACCGCGAGGCCCGCATCGAGCAGGGCCGCCGGCTGATCGTCGAGTTGGCGTTTCATTGGGGTGGCGCCGGCAGCGCCGACATGCCTCGCTGGGTGCACCAGGTCCAGGCCCATGGCGAGGCCCTGGGCGAGCGGCTGGAGCGCGATGAGTACGCCTTGCTCGACGAACGCGAGACGCTGGAACAGGCCCAGGCCGAGGTGCAACGGCGCCGTGCCGAGCTTGCCCGGGCCCAGGCCCGCGAAGACGCCGTGGATGCGACGCTGAAGGACCAGCGCCGCCAGATCAGCCAAGCCCGCGAGCAGCAGGCCGAACTGGAAGCCGAAGACGCCTGCCGGGCGGTGCACTGACATGAAGCTGCTCCCGATCATGGTGCCCTCGGTCGCGATGCCGCTGCGCGCGCGACCTGCCATGGCGACGCCGCAGGCCCTGCCAGTTCAGGACACCCACCGCGAGGCGGGTGACGAGTCTGACTGGCGCAACGCCTACCTGCGCCTGCGCGAGCAGGACAAATCCGAGCCCGAGCCTGTACTGCCCATCGTCCCGCCGATGGCGCGGGCCGCGCGCGATCCGGCACCCGAAATGACGGAGGTCCGCGGCGTCGCGGCCACGCCCACCACGGAACGCCTCGCGGCGATGCGCCAGCTCGGCGAACCTCGTCCGTTGGCGAGTCCTGAGGCTCGCATCTGGCAAGTCGAGCTGCCCGCGGCGGCCGGGCCGGCCTGGCAGTTGCACGTCGAACAGGCCCAGCCGCTGGCGCCACTGAACCTGGAGCTGCGCGTGCCGCAGGTCGCCCAGACCCAGGCCCGGCAGCAACTGAGCGACCTGGACAAGCGGCTGCGTGATGCCGGGCATGACGTGCTGAGGTCGCGCCTGCGCGACGGCGCACGAACAGACAAGCGGCGCCGGCCTGTCGACGAGGTGGAATCATGAGCGCAGTGCCGGGCCGCCCCAAGCAAGCTCGCTCCCGCTTGGCGGGACAGGCCGAAGGCCGAAGGGTGCACCAATGAGCGGTATCACCGCCATCCAGGCCCTGTCGCCGGCCGAGACCTGGGAGGCGTGGCAGGCCCTGATCCAAGCCTCGCTGGGTGAGGCGCAAGGTGCGGGCAGCGTGGAAGCTGGCCAGCCCCATCAGCAGCCGCAGCCGACGGAGGCAGCCCAGCCGCTGAGCGCGCCGAACCTGCCCAGCGAGGCCAGCCCGCTGCTGCAGGCCCCTCATGCGCATCAGGCGCACCAGGTCCAGCACGCCCACGAGCCTCAAGCTGCAGCGGCCGCACTGCCGCAGCCGCTGGCCGCTTCCGACGTACCGACGGTGGCTGTGACGCTCCCATTGCAGGCATCGCAGGACAAGCCGGCCGCACCGTCGCCGGTGCAGGCACCATCGACCGGGTTGCTCGGCGACACGCCGATGGCCGCCCTGCGGCTTGCCGATGCGGGTGCGACCGTGCTGCCGATGGCGCCGGTGCTGATGGCACCGCTGACGCTGCAGAACGGCCCCGAGCTGCGCTGGCGCGCGCAGGACGCCGCCAGCTGGCGGCAGCTGTTCGAGGACGCAGGCCGCGATGCGCCGGACGAGCAGGAGCCGCCGATGCTACCGACGCCTGAGGCCATCGAGGCCGAGGCGATGCCGCCGTGGGCGCTGCTGCTGCTGGCCCGGCTGCGCGAGGCGACGCTCGCGCCCGCCGCCGCGGCAGCCCTGCGCCCGGCCCTGCAGGCCTGGCGCGTCGGCCTGCCGGTGCTACTGGCCAGCCCAGCCGGCCTGGCCTGCCTGCAAGCCAGCCGCGATGCCGCCACCTGGCAATGGCGGCGCTGGCCGGCACGTTGGCGCACGGCCCGTCCGGCCACGGTCGAGCGTTGGTGGACCGTGCGCCTGGCGCTAGGCCCCCAGGGCCGACCGCGCACGCTGCGCGACCTGGCCGGAGGTGCGGTGCCCGCGCCGGGCCAGGTCAGCTGCGAGCTGCGCCTGGATGACGTCGCACCGGCGGGATCTTCGGTACTGGCCCATTGGACCGAGGTGCTGGTGCAGGCCCCCGCGAGCGCCAGCCTGCGGGCGCTGCTCGCCGCGCGACCGTCGATCACCTGGCTGTTGTGCAACCAGGCCCTGTGGCCCAGGGAATTTCCATGAACCGCGTCGACGCTGATCTGCTGCACGCCCTGGGCGAGCTGGGCGATGCGCTGGCCATCTTCGATGGCGACTTCCTCGTCGCGCTCAACGCGCCCATGCAGGCCCTGCTGCCGGGCGAGGTCGGCGGCCTGGCCGAGGACTGGGCCCAGCCCCTGCATGGCCTGGCCAGCGCGCTCGTGGCGCCGCTGGGCGTGCGCATGCGCTGCGGCGTGAGCGGCGAGTACGTGGCCCAGCGCGTGGCCCTGGACGCCCGCCATGTGCTGCTGCGCCTGGATGACGAGCGCGAACGCCTGCACCACCTGCAGCGCCAGCTCGACGACCGCGAAGGCCTGCTGTTCACGTCGCGCTCGCTGACGGTCAGCGAGATGGGCAGCGTGCTGGCGCATGAGCTGAACCAGCCCATCGGCGCCACCGCCAACCTGCTGCGCGGCCTCAAGCTGCGCCTGGCCCGCCGCCATCCGGATGACACCGACGAGCTGGCAGCACTGGACAAGGCGGTGCAGCAGGTCACGTATGCCAGCCAGATCATCGGCCGGGTGCGCGAGTACACACAGTCGCGCCAACCCAAAACCGAGAGGCTGGATCTCGTCGAGCTCGTGCACCAGAGCCTTGGCCTGCTCGACTGGGACCTGCAGCGCGAGGCCGTGCGCCTGGTGCTGCGCCTGCCGCTGCAGCCCGTGCCAGTGCAGGGCGATGCCGTCATGCTGCAGCAGGTGCTGATCAACCTGCTGCGCAATGCGCTGGACGCACTGCGCCTGGACCGGCCGGCCGAGCCGCTGATCGACGTCGAGCTGATCGTCGACGGCGCCCGCGCCGAGCTGCGCGTGGGCGACAACGGCCCCGGCATCACGCCGCAGACCGAGGCCCGGCTGTTCGTGCCCTTCAGCTCCACCAAGCCCAATGGCATGGGCCTGGGGCTGTCCATCTGCCGCTCGCTGATCGAGATGCACCAGGGCCGGCTCTGGTTCACGCGCCGCGACGCCGGCGGCTGCTGCTTTCATTTCGCCCTGCCGGTGATGACGGCAGCGGCAACACCCCCCACTCAGGAGAGGACGACATGACCCCTCGGCAAATCTACGTGGTGGACGACAACCACGAGTTCCGCGACTCACTGCGCTTCTGGCTCGAAGGCTTCGGCTGCCAGGTGCGCGACTGGGGCGACCCGCGCGATGCGCTGCAGTCCCTGGCCCGCGTGGCCGTGGGCACGACCTGGCCCGAGTCCACCTGCCTGATGCTGGACGTGCGCATGCCCGAGCTGTCGGGGCTCGACCTGCACGACGCGCTGCGCGAGCGCGGCATCCACCTGCCCGTCATCTACATGAGCGGCCATGCCGACGTGCCGCTGGCCGTGGCCGCGATGCAAAAGCGCGGCGCCGTCTCGCTGCTGGAGAAGCCGCTGGACGACGTGGCGCTGAGCGCGGCCCTGGACCGCGCCTTTGCACCCACGGACGTGGACGCCGGCATCGACACCGAGGTGGAAGGCTCGCGCGAGGAGTTCGAGCGCCGCTCGCAGACGCTGTCGCCGCGCGAGCGCCAGGTGCTGTCCCTGGTCGTCAAGGGCCTGATGAACAAGAACATCGCCGACGAGATCAAGCTGTCGCTGAAGAGCGTGGAGCTGTACCGCTCGCGCGGCATGCGCAAGATGAAGGCGCGTTCGGTCACCGAGCTGACCCGCATCATGGTGAGTCGTCGGGCATGAGCTTCATTCCCCAAGCACTGACGCAGGCGTCGACCTGGCACTACCTGTGCGGCCAGGCGCGGCTGTGCATCAGCGCCGATGATTTCGAGACGGGCGATCTGGTGTCCTGCGCCGCCGAGGCCGCCGTCGTGCTGGACCTGGCGGGCGAACTGCTGGACGCCCTGGCGGCCGCGGGCCTCGTGTCTGCGGCGGATTGGCAATGGGTGGCGCAGTCGGGCGCCATCAGCGTGAGTGGTGCCCAGGCCAGCTGGCGGGGCGCCGAGGTGCAGGCGCAGCTGTCGCTGCCCTGGGCGACGTTGCGCGCACTGGGCAAAGCACCTGAAGTGCCGGGCCTGCAATGGCATGCGACGCCGGCTGAATGCGTGCTGGCCCACTGGCGGCTGGCCGAGGAGGAACTGGCCGCGCTCGAGCCGGGCGGGCTGCTGCTGCTTGAAGCGCCGGCCACTTGCCAGCCACGCGCGCGGGCTGAGGCCGCGGGTGAGCCGCCGTGGCAGCTGGTGGCGCGCTGGGAACAGCCGCTGCCGCTGGAGGTCGTGATGGGCTGGAGCGATGCGCTGCCTGCCGTGCCCATGCACTGCCAGCTCATCGACGCTTCGCGGCCCGAGGTGACGCGGGCCCGTGGCCGCCTCATCCCCTGGGGCACCGGCCAGGCCTTGCGCATCGATTCCCTCTGAGCATGGATCTCAGCACCTTTACCCCGGCCTCGGCCCTCATCACCGTCATCCTGCTGGCGCTGGCGCCCTTCGTGGCCGTGATGATCACGTCCTTCACCAAGCTCGTCGTCGTGCTCAGCCTGCTGCGCAATGCCATGGGCCTGCAGCAGGTGCCGCCCAACGTCGTCATGAACGGCCTGGCCCTGGTGCTGAGCATCTACGTCATGTACCCGGTGGGCGTGGAGATGCAGGAAAGCCTGAGCGCCATGCCGGCCACCAAGGCCGCCTCGGCGTCGACCAGCCAGATGGTGGCCGCGGCCGACGTTGCCAAGGAACCGCTGCGCGAGTTCCTGATCAAGCACAGCCGGCCGCTGGAGCGCGCCTTTTTCCTGAAGACGGCGCAGCGCAGCCTCAAGCCCGAGCAGGCCCAGGCCTTGAGCGAGCGCGACTTCCTCGTCATCGTTCCGGCCTTCACGGTCAGCGAGCTGACGGTGGCCTTCGAGATCGGCTTCCTGATCTTCCTGCCCTTCCTCGTCATCGACCTCGTCATCTCCAACATCCTGATGGCCATGGGCATGCAGATGCTGTCCCCCACGACGGTGTCGCTGCCCTTCAAGCTGCTGCTGTTCGTGCTGATCGATGGCTGGGTGAAATTGACCCATGGCCTCGTGTTGACTTACCAGACATGAAAGTCCAAAGGCAACCACAGAGGCACAGAGAAACGGAGAGCTACTTCCTCTGTGCCTCAGTGCCTCTGTGGTTGCATTTCCAACTTAGAGGGCTGCCGTGAACAGCGAAGTCATCCAACTCACCCAGCAGGCGCTGTGGCTGGTGCTGCTGTTGTCGGCGCCGCCGATCCTCGTGGCGGCCATCGTCGGGTTGCTGATTGCCTTCATCCAGGCGGCCACGCAGCTGCAGGAGCAGACGGTGCAGTACGTGGCCAAGTTCTTCGCCATCGTCGTCACCATCTTCATCACCGCCTCGCTGCTGGGCGGCAGCCTCTACCGGCTCGGCGACAAGGTCTTCAGCGAGTTCCCCGGCATGGTCAAGATCAATCAGTGATGCTGGACTTCTGGATCGGCCATCCCACCGATGCCGTCCTGCTGCTCGGCCTGTCCACCATGCGTGCGGCGGTGGCCTTCCTGCTGGTGCCGCTGTTCACGCAGGACCTGATCCCGGCGCTGATTCGCAACTCGCTGTTCGTTGCCCTGGGCCTGCTCGGCCTGCTGGTGCAGGAGATCAAGCCGTTGCAGCTGAGCGGCTGGCAGTGGGCGATGCTCTACGGCCGCGAGGCCATGCTGGGAGCGGCGATGGGCTTCCTGTTCGCCGGGTTGATGTGGTCCTTCGAGATGGCCGGCCAGCTCATCGACACCAAGGTGGGCTCGTCCCAGGCCCAGGTGCTGGACCCGCTCTCGGGCCACCAGACCTCGCTGACCGGCGCCTTCCTGGCGCGCCTGGCGAGCTGGGTCTTCATGGCCTCGGGGGGCTTCATGCTGTTCGCCGCGCTGCTGCTGGACACTTTCGCGCTGTGGCCCGTCCATGGCGCCTGGCAGCTGCTGCCGGCCGGCATGCTGGCCATAGAGGCCGAGTTCGGCCGCATGCTGCGCCTGGCCCTGATGGTGGCAGCACCGTCGCTCGTGCTGCTCTACCTGGTGGACGGCGTGCTGGGCCTGATCAACCGCTATGCCCAGCAGCTCAATGTGTTCAGCCTGTCCATGTCCATCAAGGCCGTGGTGGGCCATCTGGTGCTGCTGCTGCAACTGGGCAGCCTGGTGGCGCTGTTGAACGAGGAGCTGCTGGCGCGGCCCAGCGTGGTGACGGACCTCATGAAGCGGTTGTTCCACTGAGCATTGCGGCCAACCCTAGCGCGAGCCCGGCCGTACGTTCTGAAATAGCAGCGCCCGCAATTGCCCGGTCCGCGGCGCTGGTCTGAAATGGGCTGACCGACGCGATGCGCGATGAGCTCATCGCCCCATCAGGACAACGCCAAGGGCACCCCATGAGCATCGTTACCCGAACCACGTCGGCCTCCCCGGCCGTGAACGACACGCCGCCGCCCGCCGGCCGCAGCTACGAGGTGCAGCACGGCGACAGCCTGAGCCGCATCGCCAAATCCAACGGCGTGTCGGTGCAGGCGCTGCTGGACGCCAACCCGCAGGTGCGCAACCCGGACGTCATCTACCCGGGCAGCCACCTGACGATCCCGGCGACGCACTACACCGTCCAGCGCGGTGACACGATGCAGCACATCGCGGCCGACCACGGCCTGACGCTGCAGGCGCTGGTGAGCGCGAACCCGCAGGTGCGCAACGCCGACCTGATCCACGTCGGCGACACGCTGAACCTGCCGTCGGTGGGCCATCTGGTGGACGGCCTGCCTGTCGTCGGCTCCGTCGGCCTGGTGCACGACACGCTGCTGCCGGTCTACATGACGGACCCTCGCTACCGCAGCGACATCGGCAAGGCCGCCATCGCCAGCGGCTCGGCACAGTCCACCGTGGAACTGGGGATGACCCGGGCGCTCAACGCCGACCCCACCGGGAAGCGCGATGTGACGCAGCGCCAGATCGCCGAGCCCGCGCTGGCGCGCACCGACGGCACGCGCAACCAGCCGACGCTGAACCTGCAGCGCTTCACCGACCCGTCGCTGGGCTCGAACGCGCTGGCCGCCATCGTCATCGGCAATGCCGAAGGCACGCGCCGCCCCGACGGCGGCTTCACCGCGGCCTATGGTGGCCACACCGACCCGGGCAACGCGGTGCACAACCGCGGCTCCTTCTCCTACCAGCATGCAGCCTCCAGCCCCGCCGATGCCGACCGCCGCCAGCTGACGACGCTGCAGGGCCAGCTGCCGGCCTACGAGGCGGCCGCGCGCCGCGCCGGGCTGGACCCGAACAATGCGCGCCTGGCCTCGGCCTACCTGGACCTGTACAACCAGTCGCCCAGCGCCGCCGGCCGCTTCCTGAACCAGCTCGGCACGCTGCGCGGCCAGCCCATCGACGCGGCGCATATCACCAACCTGCGCGTGAACAGCTACGTCGACGCCTCCACCGGACAGCGCTTCCGGCTCAGCGGCGGGGGCCAGGCAGGCAGCGGCTTCGTCAACATCGCCAACCGGCAGGTGCACGGCACGGCGACCGAAGCCCAGGTGCAGGCCGTCATCCGCGCCGACCAGAAGCGCCGCACCGACGCGGTCGACAGCGCGCTGAACCGTCAGGGCTTGCTCAACGGCACCGCCACCGCGCCGACCCCGGCCGCCGCGGTGCCGGCCTCAGCTTCGGGGACCGGCAAGGCCGCGCGCATCCTGGATGTTGCCCGCGGCGAGATCGGCACCAAGGAGATCAGCGGCGGGCGCGACAACCCGCGCGTGCTGGAGTACCACCAGGCCACGTCCTTGAAGGCCAGGAACGACGAGACCTCGTGGTGCTCTTCCTTCGTCAACTGGACGATGAAGCAGGCCGGCGTGCCAGGCACCAACAGCGCCGCCGCGCGCAGCTGGCTGAACTGGGGCACGTCCGTGCCCAAGGACGCGGCGCATGTGAAGCCGGGCGACGTCATCGTCTTCCCGCGCGGCAACAACCCGGCGCAGGGCCACGTCGCCATCGTCGAGGCCGTGCTGGCCGACGGCCGCGTGAAGGTGGTCGGCGGCAACCAGGGCAACGGGCCCGGCAACCCCGACGGCGTCAACGAGAAGGTACGCTCGCTGTCCGAAGCCATTGGCGTGCGCAGGGCGCCTTGAGCGCGTCCGTCCATCCCACGGTTGGGTTGCACGCACGGCGGTGCGGGCCGGGATACTGGCCCGCCATCCCTTTTGCATTGGACCGATGGCCCGCTCCCTGCTGCCCTTGATCGCCTCGCTGCTTGCCGTGTTCAACGCGCAGGCCCAGGTCACCAAAGACCCGCTGCCCACGCAGTTGGTCTGCCACCCCAGCGACAACCTCACCGCCAACATCAGCTACGAAGCCGGCGGCGCGTTGCTGGGGGCGGGCGTGTATGCGACCTCCGGCACGCATGAATGCAGCGTGCAGTCGCAGGGCGCCGGCGTCGCGCAGCCCGACGGATCAGTGCGATTTGCCTGGACCGACGAGGTCGAAGGCAACAAGCGCTACCAGGCGATCGTGAAGCGCGTGGGCAACGAGGGCTACACGCTGGCCCTGCAGCCCGCCGGCTGCGGCACGATCGCGCTGCCGGCGGCCATCGCGCTGTCCACCCAAGGCAAGGCCTGCAAGGCCGGCGTGGACCGGGACGCGGCCTTCGTGCTGTTCTGGCGCCAGCTGCGCGAGGCCATTGCCAGGCGTGACGGCGAGCTGCTGCAACGCCTGTCGTTGCCCCAGCTGGAGTTCTCCCCGGACTCCGGCACCGTCAAGGCACCCGCGTCCGTCATCCGCAATGCCGCGACCTGCATCCCCGGCATCGTCACGACGGAGTCCGGCACCGACATCGGCACGATGCTGAAAGCCATCGACACCCCGCAACTGGACAAGCCACCGCTGTCCAGGGTGGCCGACAACCGCGTGAGCACCGGCGCCTTCGAGGCGCGCTGGACTGCCCAGGGGTGGCGCCTGTCGTGGTTCAACACCTCACCGGCGGTGTTTTCAACCTGCAAGCCGGGCTGAGCGCTCGTCAAAATATCCAGACCCACGAATTAGGGGCAGCCGCAGTCGCCTTGGCGGATGAGCTTCGCTAAGCTGACCCTCAACTGCCACCCACCTCCGCCACAGCCATGATCGGCGCCCCGCTTTCCTCCTCCGCCTCGCTGTTTTCCACCGCGTCCCTCCGCCCGCTGAATGCCCCTGCGGCGGCGCCGCGTGCCGGTGAACCGGCCTGGATGGACGGGCTGGGTGCCGGCGGCGGCGCCACGCTGCGTGCCGACGTGGCGGTCGACCAGCGCGGACTGTCCGTGCAGCAGCACGCGGAGCGCGTGCTCGCCGCCCTCGTTGCCTGAACTGCTGGCCCAGCCGCGCTGGGTCGAAGCGGCCCAGGCGCTCATTGGCGGCTGCCTCGACCTCGGCCCCCGCCAGGAAGGCGCCATCGCGCTGATGGAGACCGTCTGCAACGGCCTGGGCGACCAGCTCTACCCGGCCTTTTTGCGTGTGCTGGCCGAAGTCAATCTGCGTGGCGAATACGCCGCCCGTGCCGCCGTCGCCCAGACGCTGGCGCAATCCCTCTGCCAGGGCCGCCTGCCCAGCGGCTCGCGCGCGGCTTGGGGTGCGCATCAAGCTGGCGTGCAGCGGCGCAGCCTGGGGCCCATCGAATACCTGTGCCTGGCCGCCTGGCCCCGCACGGGCGAGTCGCGAGGAGCGCCGGAGTTGTCGCCCGAGCAGTTCCAGACCCTGGCCGGCGCGGTGATGGAATTGCTGGACTGCGACGCCGAGGCACGCCTGCTCTACGCAGGTCACCTGTGCGCCGTCGCCGACGACCCGCTGGACGGCACCATGCCGCGCGAGGTGCGCGCGGCCCTGCGCGCATTCGCGCAAAGCTGGCGCAGCCATCCCGATGCCAGCCGGGCCTGCGCGGCCTTTGTCGAGAGCCTGAGTCGGGCCGGGCGCTAAAGCTTGCCGACCGCCTCGTAGCGGGCCACGCCCACGACGCCAAAGACGGCGCGCGTGGATTGGCCCCCAAGGCTGGTCACGGTGATCGCCTGTTGCAGGGGCATCTGGCTGATCAGGGGCTGCGGGCCCATGGCGACCCTGCGAGAGGCTTGGACCTGGGCCAGTTCAATGGACCGGACGACAGCGTCCGTTGCCACGACGGTGGGAAGTTTCATCAAAGAAAGCGTCTGCATCGC
The DNA here is from genome assembly GCF_001425705.1 of Pelomonas sp. Root1217. GTDB lineage: Bacteria > Pseudomonadota > Gammaproteobacteria > Burkholderiales > Burkholderiaceae_C > Pelomonas. The sequence goes on from NZ_LMDC01000023.1 coordinate 740,450, forward strand.
GCGGCACCGTGCCGCGGCAGGGTCGGCGAGGCTTGCGTGGCAGCAGCCCGGGCGATCCAGCCGTGCATCCTAGGCAACGGACAGGTCCGCGCCGGGCACGCCGTTGAACGGCGTGTGGCGGATTGCCGCCCGGCGGGCGATTCGAAGCCGCAAGTCCGCTGGATGGTGCCGTGCCCAGCCGGCTCAAGCACGCTGGCATCATGCGCCGCCACGCACATGCAGGTCCTATCGCCACCCTCTCGACACCCATGCCCAACAACAAACCCAAGAAGTGGATTGCAGCGGTCCTCGGTCTCCTTTCCCCACCGGTCGGCATGCTCTATGCCGCGCACGCCAGGGCGGCCCTGGCCTATTTCGCTCTGAGCGTCGTGGTGGGTGTTGTCGGCTTCCTGTCGCCGGCATGGAGGCTGCCGGCCAATGCCGCCGCGCTGCTGCTCATGGTCGCGGGGGCATCGCATGCGTACCGGCGCGCCAAGCACTACCCCGACGAGAAGCCACGCCCGGGCTATAGCCGCTGGTACGGCATCCTGGGCGTCGTCGCTGGCGTCGTCGCGGCGGTGCTGCTCTTCAGGGCCTTCTTCTTCGAGCCCTTTCGCGCCCCTTCGTCGTCCATGCTGCCGACCATCCCTGCCGGCGCCAACCTCATCGTCCAGAAATGGGGCTATGGCAACTACGGCACTTTCGGCAAGACCTTTCTTCGCACGACTCTCTCTTCGCCTCTGTCCCGAGGCGACTTGATCGTCTTCGAGTTTCCCGAGGACCGATCCGTCGTTTTCGTCAAGCGCCTGGTCGGCCTGCCTGGCGACCGCATCGCCTACCGCGGCAAGCAGCTGTTCATCAACGACGCGGCCGTGCCGCTGCGGCCCGCTGGGGATTACGTCGATCCCGAATCCAGACGGACCATTCCTCGATTTGTCGAGACCCTGCCCGGCAGCGAACACGCCGTGCTGATCGGCGAGCAGCCCTTCTTCCTGCGGCCCGACTCGAAGTTCCCCTTCTCCGAGAAATGCACCTACACCGTTGACGAGATGGTCTGCGAAGTGCCGCCCGGTCACTTCTTCACCCTTGGCGACCACCGCGACAACAGCCGCGACAGCCGGATGTGGGGTTTCCTGCCAGCCGATCACATCGTCGGCAAGGTCGTGTTCGTGGGGTCGTGAAGGCGAGGCGGCGCCGGCTTCAGGGTTCCGAGGCCCGCCTGTCAGCCGGCCCTTCCGTCCGCCAAAGCCAAACGCGTCGCCTCATCGCTGGGAAAGAGGTGCTCCACCTTCAGCGACGCCAGCGTGATGTCCAGCGGCGTGCCAAAGCTGGTGATGGTCGAGAAGAAGCTCAGCACCCGGCCGTCCGCCGCACGCAGGCGAAAGGCCAGCACCGGCAGGTTGCCGGTCTCGACCGCGGCCCAGGGCTGCAGCGTCGGGCGCAGCTCGTCCAGCAGCGCGCGCAGCCGCGGCAGGTGCTCGGCCTCGCGGCAGGCGCGGGCCCACATCTCGCCGCACAGCCAGGCCTCGTCCACACACAGTGAGCGCAGGCCGCCAGGCGCAAAGATGGCGCGCAGCAGGTTCAGCGGCTGGCCGAGCATCGCCTGGCCCGGCAAGCCCAGCAGTGTCATCAACCGCGCCAGGCCCTCGTTGGCCATGACGACGTTGTATTCGCCGTCCAGCACCAGGGCCGGCGCCGCGCCGTTGGCGTGGATCAGCTGCTCCAGCGCGGCGCGCACCGGCGCCATCTCTGGTGCTTCCAGCGCGCGCTCCGTGTGTGCGGGCGCGTAGCCGGCGGCCAGCAGGGCCTGGTTGCGCTCCTGCAGCGTCGCGCCAAGAGAGTCGAGCAGGGCGATCAGCGTCTCTCGGCCGGCGCGCGCACGGCCGGTTTCGATGCAGCTGAGATGGCGTTGCGAGACGCCGGCGCGCAGCGAGAGCTCCAGCTGGCTGACGCGGCGCGATTTGCGCAGGGTGGCGAGGGTGGCGGTCATTGGGATGGCGTGGTTAGCAAATGGACGATGCCGGCGGCGAGCAGAAGGATCAGCGCGAAGACATCCAGCTTGAATACGGTGCCCAGGGCCGACGATAGCGGACCGGCCTGCAAGGCCAGCAGCAGGAAGGACGCGACGCTGACGAGGCCCGCGACGAGCCCGAGACCGCGCAGCGCCGGCTGCCAGGCGGCCCAGGCGAGAAGGGCCGCGAGCAGGCCAAAGAGCACGGCGCGGTGGCGCAGCAGCAGCTCCAGCGCGGGGTCGCGGGCATCGACGCCGTAGAGCTTTGACAGCTTGGCCGCACCCAGCACGCCAGCCAGCGGCAGCGCATGCAGCAAGGCGACGAGGGCCAGCGCGAGGGGCACGAACAACTTCATGAGGCCAGACCATAGGCCATGCATCGCGCTGCCGCGATGACCTCCGAGGTCATTGCGGCGATGCACGCGACTGGTGAGCATGAGGCCATCAACCCCCCCAAAGGAGATCGTCATGAGAACCGTCCTGATCCTCGCTCTCGCCGCCTTCGGTGCCTTCTCGACCTATGTGATGTGGCAGGTCGGCTACCTCGGCATCTGGCAGGCCGGCATGAGCAGCCTCGGTGCCTGGCAGGTGCTGCTGGACCTGGTCCTCATGTCATGGATCGCGCTGGGCTTCATCTGGCGCGACGCGCGGCAGACCGGCCGCACGGTCTGGCCGTTCGCGCTGATCACGCTGGCGGCCGGCTCGTTCGGGCCGCTGCTCTATCTGCTGCTCAAGCCTTCGGGCCGTAGCGAGTTCAAGGCGGGGCCGGCTGTGCCAAGCCGCTGAGCGCGGCCTGCAGATTGGTACGTGCCCGCGCCTCAAAGCGCTCGTGCAGGGCCGGTGTGCCGTAGAGCCTGGGCCGCGCCAGAAAGCCGGCCAGGATGGCTCCGCGCTTTTCGTTGAAGACGGCCGCCGGCACATGGGCGGTAAGCGTCCAGCGAACTCACCTTGAACGGCGAGCCCGTGCCGGCCAGGATGGTGTCCACCAAACAAGTTAGGTGGACACCATGTCAGACGCCAAGCCGACCAGTCGCCGGCGACACGATGCAGACCTGAAGCGTCAAGTCATTGCCGCATGCGCGGCACCNACAAGTTAGGTGGACACCATGTCAGACGCCAAGCCGACCAGTCGCCGGCGACACGATGCAGACCTGAAGCGTCAAGTCATTGCCGCATGCGCGGCACCTGGTGCATCCGTGGCCCAGGTGGCGATGAGCTACGGCCTCAACGCCAACCTCGTGCACAAGTGGCGGCGCCTGGCTGAGCACGATGGCGAGCCCGCTGGCTCCCCTGCGTTCGTGCCGGTGTCGGTGGTCACGGAAGCGCCACCGTGCGAGCTGCCGCAGTCCATCGAACTGGAACTGCAGCGCGGCCCGGTCCATGTACGGGTTCGTTGGCCAATGGCGGGCGCCGCTTCCTGCGCCGCCTGGCTGCGCGAGATGCTGCGTTGATCCGGGTGGATGCGGTGTGGCTGGCGGTCGAACCGCTGGACATGCGGGCCGGCACCGACGCTGCCCTGCGGCGCGTGGTCGCGGTCTTCGGCGCCGCACGTCCTCACCACGCCTACCTCTTCGCCAACCGCCGCGCCAACCGGATGAAGGTGCTGGTGCATGACGGTATCGGGGTGTGGCTGGCAGCTCGCCGCCTTAACGCGGGCCGCTTCGTCTGGCCCCGCGATGTGACCGGCACGCTGAGCCTGAGCCGCACTCAGTTCGACGCCCTGGTGCTTGGCCTGCCCTGGCAGCACGTCGGCGAGGCCGGCGTCATCACGCTGCTGTAGCCGCGCGTCCATTGCTGCATCTGCCGATGGCCGGCGCGGCGCGGGGCAGGCAGCATCACCACTCGTGATTGCCGACGACCTCGACACGCTCGATGCCCACCAACTGCGCGATGCCCTGCGGGCTGCACGCGCAGAGGGTGCATTCAAGCAGGCCGTCATCGAGAAGCTCACGCACGAGAACGCACTGCTCAAGCGACTGAAGTTCGCTGCGCAGAGCGAGCGGTTCAACGCCGAGCAGAAGAGCCTGCTGGACGAGACGCTGGACAGCGACCTGGCGGCGGTGGCCGCCGAGATTGAGGCACTGCAGCCAGTCCGCGCCGCTGGCAAGCGGCAACAGCCCCGGCGCGAGAAGCTACCGGCGCACCTGCCGCGCCGCGACGTGTGCCATGAACCCACGAACACCACCTGCGGTTGCGGCCAGGCCATGCAACGCATCGGCGAGGACGTGGCCGAGAAGCTCGACTACCAGCCCGGCGTCTTCACCGTCGAGCGCCATATCCGCGGTAAGTGGGTCTGCAAGTGCTGCGAGCGGATCGTGCAGGCGCCGGTCGCGCCGCACATCATCGACAAGGGCCTGCCGACGACCGGCCTGCTGGCCCAGGTGCTGGTCGCCAAGTACCTGGACCACCTGCCGCTGTACCGACAGGAGGCCATCTTCGAGCGTGCCGGGCACGCCATCGCGCGCTCCACACTGGCCCAGTGGGTTGGCGAGTGCGGTGTGCAGCTGCAGCCGCTGGTGGACGCGCTGGCTGCGGAACTGCGGCGCCAGCCGGTGCTTCACGCCGACGAGACTCCCGTTGCCATGCTCAAGCCCGGCCACGGCAAGACACACCGCGCCTACCTGTGGAGCTACTGCAGCACGCAGTTCGGCCCGCTGCAGGCCGTCGTCTTCGACTTCGCCGACAGCCGAGGTGGCCAGCACGCCCGCAACTTCCTCGGACTGCCCGGGACGCCAGGCACGCCAGCTTGGCAAGGCAAGCTCGTCTGTGACGACTTCGCCGGCTACAAGGCTTGCTTCGAGCTGGGCGTGACGGAGGTCGGCTGCATGGCGCACGCACGGCGCAAGTTCCATGAACTCTGGGCCAACAACGGCAGCCAAGTTGGCGAGCAGGCGCTGAAGTTCTTCGGCCAGCTCTATGAGGTGGAGCGAGCAGCGGTCAACGCTGACAGCCAAGCCAGGCTTGAAGCCCGCCGAGCAGCCCGGCCGGTGGCCGATGCACTGAACCAGTGGCTGCGGCAACAGCGCCAGCRAGTGCCGGATGGCTCAGCCACCGCAAGAGCCATCGACTACAGCCTCAAGCGCTGGGCGGCGCTGACTCGCTACCTCGATGACGGTGACCTGCCCATCGACAACAACTGGGTGGAGAACCGCATCCGGCCCATTGCGCTGGGGCGGCAGAACTGGCTCTTCGCGGGCAGCTTGCGCGCGGGCAAGCG
>NZ_LMDC01000024.1 GCF_001425705.1 Pelomonas sp. Root1217
CTGCCCATCGACAACAACTGGGTGGAGAACCGCATCCGGCCCATTGCGCTGGGGCGGCAGAACTGGCTCTTCGCGGGCAGCTTGCGCGCGGGCAAGCGGGCCGCAGCTGTGATGAGCCTCATTCACTCTGCCAAGCTCAACAGGCTTGACCCCTACGTCTACCTTCGCGATGTGCTGGAGCGGCTGCCGACGCAGCCGGCCAGCCGGATCGCCGAGCTGTTGCCGCATCGCTGGTCGCCGACGACTTGATACCGGCTTGCCAAAGCCGATTCCCATCCCCTGCCGGTGGGGATGGGAATCGCATCGCGTCGCGTCTGCCGCTGGAAGGCGGTGCGGCGGACGCCTGTGGTTTACGAGCCTTCCCGCTTGAACACCGCGACGATCTCGCGGCTGGTGCCGTGGATCATCATGTTGGTGTCGAACACAGAAACTAGGTTCCAGCCTTGCTGACCTAGCTGGTTGAGCAATCCATCGAATTCCTGAACGTCGACGACGCCTCCAAGCATTCCCTTGGCGTCGACCTTCACGGTCTTGTATTCCCACTTTTGCATCGTCATCGTCTCCCGTATCTGGCGCGCTTTGGCCCGTGGGGATTGTGGCGGCTACTAGTCAACATGACTTCGCCGGCCGGATACCATGGGCGTATTCGCGGCGGATCTGCGCCTCGTATTTGGCAAAGCGCGCCGGCGCCTCGCGGAAGCAGCCGTTCAACGTTGAAGCTGTGCCTCGAGCGGAGGCCTGCCGACGCGAGTCGGCTCGAACGACTGGTTGGGCCTCTGGCGCACTACTTCTGCGCCACCGCCAGCAACGCCTTTGGATTGGTGCTCGCAATAGCCAACAACGTGCGCGCAGCACCGCTTGGCTGCTTGCGCCCCTGCTCCCACCCTTGCAGTGTTCGAACCGAGACACCCATGAGCGCCGCAAACTGCGATTGAGACAACCCCGTCTTGTTCCGAGCCTCAATAACGGGAGAGGAAATGACGTGAACTTGACCCGCCTTCATTTCCCGCACGGATTGCAGCAACTCAGCTGCGAGATCGCGCTTGGCTTCGTAAGCGGTGAGTTCCGCGTCGGTCAGGGGCTTACTCTTCGAGGGCACGGCGAATCTCCTTCAACTTGGGTCCTGTGAGGTTGTCCGTCTTTGCCTTCGCATAGAGCGTCAGCAGAACCACCTCACCTTCGGCGGCGCGAGCGAAATAGATCACCCGCACGCCACCTGACTTGCCCGAACCAACACGACCCCATCGAACTTTACGAATGCCACCGGACTCGGGCACGACATCTCCGGCAGTGGGATGCTCCGCAATGTACGCGGCGAAGACGCCACGCTCTTCCTCGCTCCAGTAGAGCGGCCATTGCCGCTGGAAGAGCAACGTTTCGACGACCGTGAGCATCGTTGAACTATACGCCGGAGGCGCATAGCAGTCTAGTCTCGCTCAAAGGCCCAACGTCGAAGCTCAGCGGGCGGCGAAGCCGTCCGCTGGAGCGAAGGGTTGGGCATTGGCCGCAGCCAGCACGGAACAAGCCATGGCCATGAGCG
>NZ_LMDC01000025.1 GCF_001425705.1 Pelomonas sp. Root1217
CAAGCCGGCAGCGTTCAGCGCGCGTGCCGCGGGCGGCAAGCTGTCGATCAAGGTGCCTGCCAAGGCGGTGCTGGTGGTCGCGTTGGAGGAGTGAACGCGTCGCCCGCAAGCGCTTCGTAATCGCCTTCTCCTGGAGCGGGCTCGCCAGGCGCTGAGCAGCCGACTGCCGCACCACCAGGCTGCGCTAGTCTGCGCGCCGTCGCATTGAGCCTGTCTCCCCCTGATGAAAAACCTCTTCGAACCGCTGGCCGAACTGCATTTGCTGACCGTGGGTGACCTGCTTGCGGCGGCGCGGGCATGAGGGTCACGCGCTGGGCGTTGCTCCCGATCGTCATGCTGGGCGGCGGCGCCGCCCTGAGCTTCATCGCGAGCAGGCCCGCCGAGCCGCCCTCGCCATCGATGCCGGAGCCGGTGGCCGCGCTGCCGCTGGTGCTGCCCGCGAGGCCGGCCTCCGCAGCCACTGCCGGCCTCGCACCTCACCCGTCGGCGCCGCAGCAGCAGGACGCCGCCCCGGCGCTCGCCGCGCCGCGTGTCGGCTCCGAGGGCTATGGCCCGCACATCGAGCGTGCGTTGGCGAGCAATGACGCGGCAAAGTCATGGGAGGCGGTGAAGTGGCTATGGCAATGCGCGTCGAACGTGCAGTTGCGCAGCCACTTCGAAGCCCTGCGCGACCAGGGCGTGGCGCAGGAGAAGATGACGCAGCGAATGATCGCCGCCGACACCGATGCGCGGCGCTGCCAGACCGTCACCCCACAGCACCAGGCGCTGCTGGCCGACCTCGCCGCACAGGCGATGCGTGGCGGCGTGCCCGAGGCCGCCTCGGCCTATGCGCACGCGGCTTCTGCGTCCGACCTCTCCGCCGCGCAACGGCAGGAAGTGGCCGAGGCGATGCGGCGCGACGCCCGCGCGGGCGACGAGATGAGTCTGGTCAACGCGGCGACGGCCAACGCCGCCTGGGGGTTGAGCGACGCCGAGCGGCTGACTTTCCTGCTGGCCTACGGCATGTTGGACCCGTATGCGGGGGGCGTCGTGGTCGAGCACATGCTGACTGCGAACACCCTCAAGCTGGCCGTGCTGCCTACTCAAGAGCAATTGGCGGCGGCCAGGCAGGCGGCGCAGCAGCTCATCGACCGCACCCGCGTCGGCAAGCCGTCCTGAGCCGCTGAGCATGCCGTGCCAGCAGCCAGCGGTAGACCCCAGAACTCGCGATGTAGGGGTGCTCGCACGCGGTAACTTCAACTTCATCGTGCCCGCGGCTCGATGTGCAGGATCACGCGCTGGTATCGGGTGAGGGCGGGCGTGCCCTTGTCGGTGACCTGCACGATGACGTGAGCGGTGGCCGGCGCGTCCAACTCGGGCGTGCGCAGGCCGATGCGGGCCTGGACCTCGGCACCCAGCGGCAGAGGGGCTTTCAGCGTGCCGGCTTCGGGGTAGGCGAGCCACAGGAAGCTCAGGCT
>NZ_LMDC01000026.1 GCF_001425705.1 Pelomonas sp. Root1217
AGAGAAAATATGCCGAGTGTTCTTCCCGCCCTGTCGCTTGCTGCGCGAGTACAGCGACACGGCTGTCTCGGCATATTCCTTGACTCGGAATAGTGCCGCAGCGTGTGCGGGGTGGCGTGCTTCGCAATGCCTGCAAAACCCACCGCCTTTTTGAAGGCTCGCTGGAAGGTTTCGTCGTAGAGGTGATGACGCCGCACGGCACCGCTGCGCGGATCTGTCGAATGATGATCCTGCGGGAACACCCAGAACCACCCCCAACTGGCTCCCGCGCGCGGGTACTTCCGTTCCAGCGCGTCGGGCATCGCGACGCCGGTTCGGCCGTCTTCGACATCCCGGCACCAGACCTCCCGGCTCGCCGCCAGTTGCGCCCGCAAACCCGGCGTCAGCGACGCCGGCAGCATCACCACGCGGTCCTTGCCGCCCTTGCCCTGCCGCACGTAAATTGCCCGTTGGGCGAAATCAATGTCCTTGACCCGCAGCCCCAATGCCTCGGAGATCCGCAGACCGGTGCCATAGAGCAGGCGCGCGAGCAACTGATGCTCGCCGCCCATCTGCCCCAGGACCGCTGCCACCTCATCCGCGCTCAGTACGACAGGCAGGCGGCGCTTCGGCACGGGCCGCCCGATGTCCTGCATCCAAGGAAGTTGCTCGCCCAACACCTGGCCGTACAAGAACAGCAGTGCTGACAAGGCCTGTCGATGACTGGATACCGCCAGACCGCGATCTGCGGCGAGGTGTGTCAGGAATGCTTCCACTTCCGGACCGCCCATCGTGGCCGGATGCTTCAACCCATGAAAGCGGATGAAGGCGCGGCACCAGTACACATACGCCTGTTCCGTGCGCAGGCTGTAATGCATCATCCGGATGCGTTCGCGCACCTGGTCCAGCAGCCTGGGCGCCTTCAGTGGCGGGAGCTCTTTGACTGCTGCCGGGCGCAGAGAATTGCGCGGTTTCGACGAGCGGGCGACGGAAGACTGCATGGCAAATGCCTCCTCGGCGGATGCCGCATGAACCGCCTGCGGCGCATGTAACTGACGCGGCTTTTGACGGGAAATTTAGTACTGTATGAATAAACAGTCAAATGGAGGAAAACGTTGATGCAGCAAAGACTTGTGCGAGGGTCCGGCCGCCCGATTACGGCGCGGGTCGCGGTGTTATGCCGCACGGCTTTTCGCTCTACAACACGTTATGCAGCACGCTAGCTTGAACTTCATCGAGCGCTTTGTTCCCTGCTTGCGCCGCGGGCTCGTTGCGTCGGCGACCGAGCGGTCCGCGTGTTCG
>NZ_LMDC01000027.1:0-1391 GCF_001425705.1 Pelomonas sp. Root1217
ATGAGCACCTGCTCAGCCAGGTCGTTGAGCGAGCGTCGGCCGTTGAGGATGTCCTGGCCGGCAGCCGCGTCCCAGCCGGCGTAGCGGCTGTCCACGGCGGCTTTCAGCCGYCCGTCGTTGATCATCTTCTCGGCGATCAGCAGCGCCTGCGCGCACACGTCCATGCCGCCGATGTGGCCGTGGAACARGTCCTCGGCRTCRATGGACTGGCGGCGCACCTTGGCGTCGAAATTCAACCCGCCCGAGCCCAGGCCGCCAGCCTGGATGACGTGGTACAGCGCGATGGCCGTCTCCGGCACGTTGTTGGGGAACTGGTCGGTGTCCCAGCCCAGCTGCGGGTCGCCGCGGTTCATGTCCAGGCTGCCCAGGATGCCCAGAGCGCCGGCGGTGGCGATCTCATGCTCGAAGCTGTGGCCCGACAGCGTGGCGTGGTTGGCCTCGATGTTGACCTTGACTTCCTTCTCCAGGCCGTAGCGCACGAGGAAACCGTAGACGGTGGCGGTGTCGAAGTCGTACTGGTGCTTGGACGGCTCGCGCGGCTTGGGCTCGATGAGGATGGCGCCCTTGAAGCCGATCTTGTGCTTGCTCGCGGTCTGGAACCGCGCCGGCTCGCGCGGCTTGGGCTCGATGAGGATGGCGCCCTTGAAGCCGATCTTGTGCTTGTACTCCACCACCATGTTCAGGAAGCGGCCGAGCTGGTCCAGCTCCTGGCCCAGGCGCGTGTTCAACAGCGTCTCGTAGCCCTCGCGGCCGCCCCACAGCACATAGTTCTCGCCGCCGAGCTTCTTGGTGGCGTCCATCGCGTCRCGCACCTGCAGCGCGGCCATGGCGAACAGCTCGGGGTTGGGGTTGCTGGCCGCACCGCTCATGAAGCGGCGGTGGCTGAACAGGTTGGCCGTGCCCCACAAGAGCTTGCGGCCGGTGGCCTGCTGCTTCTCGCCGAGCACGTCGACCATGCGCAGGAAGTTCTCGTGGCTCTCGCGCGGCGTGGCGCCTTCCGGGGCGACGTCGCGGTCATGGNGTGGCCTGCTGCTTCTCGCCGAGCACGTCGACCATGCGCAGGAAGTTCTCGTGGCTCTCGCGCGGCGTGGCGCCTTCCGGGGCGACGTCGCGGTCATGGAAGCAGTAGTAGGGCGCGCCCAGCTTCTCGAAGAACTCGAAGGCCGCGTCGGCCTTGAGCTTGGCCAGCTCCATCGGGCTGCCGCCCTGGAACCAGGGCCGCTCGAAGGTSGCGCCGCCGAACGGGTCCAGGCCGGTCCAGACGAAGTTGTGCCAGTAGCACACGGCAAAGCGCAGGTGGTCCTCCATGCGCTGGCCCAGGACGATGCGGTCCTTGTCGTAGTGCTTGAAGGCCAGTTCGCTCTGGCTGTTGGCGCCCTCGAAACGGATGG
>NZ_LMDC01000027.1:1404-2157 GCF_001425705.1 Pelomonas sp. Root1217
CCAGACGAAGTTGTGCCAGTAGCACACGGCAAAGCGCAGGTGGTCCTCCATGCGCTGGCCCAGGACGATGCGGTCCTTGTCGTAGTGCTTGAAGGCCAGTTCGCTCTGGCTGTTGGCGCCCTCGAAACGGATGGGGGCGATGTGATTGAAATAGGAGGTCATGTCGAACTTCAGGAGATGCAAAAAACTCAGGCGCCGCGCAGGCGGCTGTACAGGTCACGAAAGCGCGCCAGGCGGGGTGCCAGGCGGGCATGGCGTTGGGAATCGGNGCGGGTCGTTGGTGCGCGGCAGCACCAGTTCGCTCTGGCTGTTGGCGCCCTCGAAACGGATGGGGGCGATGTGATTGAAATAGGAGGTCATGTCGAACTTCAGGAGATGCAAAAAACTCAGGCGCCGCGCAGGCGGCTGTACAGGTCACGAAAGCGCGCCAGGCGGGGWGCCAGGCGGGCATGGCGTTGGGAATCGGGAGAGAAMAGRGCCGCCACGGGCGGACGGGTGCAGACGGCCTCGACGCTGCCGCCGGTGGCCAACCAGCCCAGGCGTGCCGCGCCCAGCGCACCGCCGGCTTCGCTGCCGGTGTGCAGGACGATGTCGACCTGCAGCGCGTCGGCRATCAGCTGGGCCCAGAAGTGGCTGCGCGAGCCGCCGCCCACCAGCGACAGCTGGTGCACCTCGGTGCCGGCCGCCCGCAGCGCGTCCAGCCCGTCGGCCAGGCCGAAGGCCACGCCTTCGAGCACGGCATAGGTGCAGTCG
>NZ_LMDC01000027.1:2216-558988 GCF_001425705.1 Pelomonas sp. Root1217
GCGACAGCTGGTGCACCTCGGTGCCGGCCGCCCGCAGCGCGTCCAGCCCGTCGGCCAGGCCGAAGGCCACGCCTTCGAGCACGGCATAGGTGCAGTCGRCGCGMTTCGTCTGCGCCTTCAGGCCGTGGAACACACCGGCGGCAAACGGGTCGTTGTGCGGCGTGCGYTCRCCGGCGAGGTAGGGCAGGAAGATCGGCGCGTGGTCTGAGGTGCTGACTGCGCTGTCATTTGCCGAGAGTTCRGCCAGCAAGGTGGCTTCATCGGCGCCGACGAGCTGGCAGAACCAGCGCAGGCAGCTGGCGGCCGACAGCATCACGCTCATCTGGTGCCAGCGCTGGGGCAGACCAGCCTGACAACAACACGCAAACGGCCAACGCCCCGCAAGGGGTGCTTCACGACCAAAGCATTNGCCAGCGCTGGGGCAGGGCGTGGCAGAAGGCGTGCACGGCCGAGGCCGGGTTGGGCCGGTAGCGGTCGTTGACGACGAAGAGCACGCCCGAGGTGCCYAGCGAGATGAAGCCGTCACCCGGCTGCGTGGCGCCGATGCCGATGGCGCTGGCCGCGTTGTCGCCGGCGCCACCGGCGACGACSACCTCGGGCCCCAGGCCCCAGGCCTTGGCGAGTTCGGRCTTGAGCACGCCGCCGGGCTGGCTGCTCTCGACCAGGCGCGGCATCTGCGCGCGTGTCAGGCCGCAGGCCGCCAGCAGCTCATCGGACCAGTCGCGCTNGCTTGAGCACGCCGCCGGGCTGGCTGCTCTCGACCAGGCGCGGCATCTGCGCGCGTGTCAGGCCGCAGGCCGCCAGCAGCTCATCGGACCAGTCGCGCTGCGCCACGTCCAGCCACAGGGTGCCGGCGGCGTCCGACGGGTCGGAAACCTTGTCGCCGGTCAGTTGCAGGCGCAGCCAGTCCTTGGGSAGCAGCACGCTGGCCACGCGCTCGAAGACTTCGGGCTCGTGCTTCYTGACCCACAGCAGCTTCGGCGCGGTGAAGCCRGGCATGGCGAGGTTGCCGGCGATGTCGTGCAGGCGCGGCGCGGCGGCGCTCAGCTCGTCGCACTCGGCGTGGCTGCGGCCGTCGTTCCACAGGATGGCCGGGCGCAGCACCGCGTCGTCAGCGCCCAGCAGCACGGCGCCGTGCATCTGGCCGGACAGGCCGATGCCGCGCACGGCGGCGAACTCGGTCGGGTGGGTGGTGCGCAATTGGGCCACGGCGGTGCCGGTCGCACGCCACCAGTCGGATGGATTCTGCTCGGACCACAGCGCATCACCATCGCGCAGTTGCACCTGTCCGAGGCTGNCCGGACAGGCCGATGCCGCGCACGGCGGCGAACTCGGTCGGGTGGGTGGTGCGCAATTGGGCCACGGCGGTGCCGGTCGCACGCCACCAGTCGGATGGGTTCTGCTCGGACCACAGCGGCTCGGGTGCCGACAGCGTCAACGCGCTGCCGGCGGTACCCACAATGCCACCTCTGTCGTCAAGCAACATCAGCTTGACTTCAGACGTGCCCAGATCAATGCCGAGAAACATCAGGCGGCCTCCGCAGTCTCAAAAAATAGGGCCCCGCCGTCTACCAGAGGCAGGGCGGGACGGGTCAATCGATAACGTGCCAACGCGGCCGCGCCGATGGCAACGGCATTGGCACCAAAGCGCGACGTGCGCACGGTCGGCGGCGGCAGACCCGCTGCGGCGGCATAGGCGCTCAGCGTGTCCAGCGCCGGCTTCACGAACGGGTCGCCCAGTTCGACCGCGGCGCCGCCGAGAACGATGCATGCGGGGTCGTACGTCGCGGACAGGTTCTGCAGCAGCACACCGAGGTAGCGCCCGGCGGAAGCGACAGCATTCAGCGTCTCGGGGTCGTTCCCCAGCAGATGACCGCGTATCCGGGACACGGAGCTCATCTCCGTGCCCCTGCCATAGCCCCGCAGCATGGCGCTCATCGAGATCAGTGCCTCGGCGCAGCCCCGGCGCCCGCAGGAACAACGTGGGCCATCGAGTTGCAGCACCGTGTGGCCGACTTCGCCAGCGAAGCCCCGGCTGCCGGTCAGCAGCCGGTCGCCGACGATGACGCCGGCACCCAGGCCCTCGCTGATGGAGACGTAAAGCAATGGGTCGGCGGCGGTTGTGGAGTTGAACTCCACTTCGCCAACTGCGGCAACCGCTGCTTCGTTCTGAAGGAAAAGTGGCACGCGTGCCAGCGGGGAGTCGGCCAGTCGTTCGCCCAGCAGTGCTGCGAATGGCACATCGCGCCAACCCAGGTTGGGCGCGAATCGCAGCACACCTCGCGCGGCGTCCACACCGCCCGGCAAGCCGATACCGATGCCCAATGCCTGCTCGCCAGCGGCGAGCTGCCCGCAGACCTTCAGCAGCGATGCGGCCAGCACGCGAATGCATGTCTTGGCCGAGCGGGTTGCACCATAGCTGGCAACGGTCGAGGCCCGGATGTCACCCGTGAGGGACGTGGCGACCACGCGCACAGAGTCGATGCCAACCTCGGCGCCCAGCAGCAGCAGCCGGCTCGGATCGATGAACAACGGCGTGGGCCGGCGACCCATGTCGCCGGTGGCGACGATCTCACGCTCGACCAGCCAACCTTCGGCAATCAATTCACGGGCGAGCAGGCCGACGGTGGACTTGGTCAGGCCCACGACAGCAGCCAGGTCGGCGCGCGACTGACCTGGTTTGGCGCAGAGTTGCCGGACAAGCGCCATGCGATTGATGACCTTGAGGAGCTGTTGGCTCGCGGCGGCTTCGACCTGCAAGGCGCGTCTCCCTGGTGAATTTTGGTGGTCGGACCACAACTCAATGTTGTGTTTTTGGTATGACCAATGTTAGTTGGGGCAATGAACAAAGTAAATAGGGGTGGACGCGTTGTGATTGGGGGCTGCAATCCACGACCGCAGCAGACCTCAGCGAGGCGCTCCCGGTGCCTGTTGTCCGGTCCCGGAGGTGGCGGGAAGGGGGCGGATCCTGATGTTTCGAAACCAGACGGGCTGCGACTCTGCCTGGAGCGCGATGTGGCCGAACGACAACTGCAGGGGAGCGCCGGCGTTCAGAAGGGCCTTTGCGCTGTCTTCCCTTGGATCAAGCTGAGGGTGCTGATAACGCAGCACCTCGACGCCATTGACGCGATGGACGACCTCCTCGTTGCCTCGAACCTCCACCTCCACGGCGACCCACTCATCCAGGGGGAACAGCTTCGAGGTCGACTCGACGATGTGGTCCGTGAGCAGCTTGCCCTTCATTTCGAGGTTGGTGCCGGGCGTGCACACATTGCCCGTCTGGCGGCCTGCCGTTGCCCCTGCGCTGAGGAACTGGAATTCCATGCTGGCCGGCCAGGCTTGGTTGAGCCCCATCGTCCAGGGCGACTGTGAGTGGATCATCACGCCGCTGTTGAGTTTGGCCCAGGGTGGCGCATCGGCGACGGCAGTGCCCGTGATCCGGTACTCGAGCCGAAGGATGTAGTTGGCGTAGGCCAGGTTGGAGTACAGATGGCCGAACTGTTCGTCGAACTTGCCGTAGCCGTCGTAGCTGACCTTGATCACGCCGTCTTCCACCCGAAAGGTGTTCGCGTAGTTGTCACCGAGCGGATGCTTGTTGATCTTGACGGTCCATCCGGAAAGGTCGCGGCCATTGAACAGCGAATGCCATCCGCCCTCGTCCTGCGCACTTGCGCGCGCGGGGGTCAGGGCGATGCACAGGCAGGCCAGCATCGTTGACAGAGATCGGTTCTTCATGACGTGGACCTATCCGGAAAAAGGCAATCGCGCGGGCTCTTTCGAGGCCGCGCGATGGTGCTGGAACGGTTCTGGCGAATTCAGCCCCCGAACCGGTACTGCGCCAGCGAGGCTGGTTTCATCGTGATCGAAAAGCCCGGTGCTTCGGGCGGCATGTAGGCTGCGCCGCGCACGACGCAGGGGTCGACAAAATGCTCATGCAGGTGATCCACGTACTCGATGACCCTGCCGTCACGCGTGCCGGCAATGCAGAGGTAGTCGATCATGGACAGGTGCTGCACGTACTCGCACAGGCCCACGCCGCCGGCATGCGGGCAGACGGGCAGGCCGTGCTTGGCAGCCATCAGCATGACGGCCAGGATCTCGTTGACGCCGCCCAGGCGGCAGCTGTCGATCTGCACCACGTCGATGGCGCCGCGCATCATGAACTGCTTGAACAGGATGCGGTTCTGGCACATCTCGCCGGTGGCGACCTGCATCGGCGCAATGGCCTGCCGAATGGCACGGTGGCCTTCGACATCGTCGGGGCTGGTCGGCTCCTCGATGAACCAGGGCTTGGCAAAGGCCAGGTCCTTGAGCCAGTCGATGGCCACGGGCACGTCCCAGACCTGGTTGGCGTCGATCATCAGCTTGCGGTCCGGCCCCAGCACTTCGCGGGCGATGCGCAGCCGCCGGATGTCGTCCTCGCGGTCGCGACCGACCTTGAGCTTGACGTGATTGAAGCCCGCGTCCACGGCCTCCTGGCAGAGCCGCCGCAGCTTGTCGTCGGGGTAGCCTAGCCAGCCGGCTGACGTGGTGTAGCAGGGAAAGCCCTCGCGCTCGAGCGTCGCCAGGCGCTCGGCCTTGCCCTCGGCGGCACGGGTCAGCAACGCCAGCGCCTCCTCGGGTGTGATGCAGTCGGTGATGTAGCGGAAGTCGATACAGCGCACCAATTCCGCCGGGCTCATGTCGGCGACCAGCTTCCACACCGGCTTGCCCTCGGCCTTGGCCCACAGGTCCCACACGGCGTTGACGACGGCGCCGGTGGCCAGGTGGATGGCGCCCTTGTCGGGGCCGATCCAGCGCAGCTGGCTGTCCGACGTGACGTGGCGCCAGAACCGGCCCATGTCGGCGGCGATCCAGCTCAGCTCCAGGCCGACAACCAGGTGGCGCATGGCCTCGATGGCGCGGCAGCAGATGTCGTTGCCACGGCCGATGGTGAAGGTCAAGCCATGGCCTTGCAGCCCCGGCGTGTCGGTCTCAAGGATGACGTAGGCGGCCGAGTAGTCCGGGTCCGGGTTCATCGCGTCCGAACCGTCGAGGTGCTGCGACGTCGGGAAGCGCACGTCTACCGTGCGCAGGTTGGTGATACGGGTCATGGCGGTGGTCAGGCGGCAATGGTCTTCTGGGTCTGTACGCCCAGGCCCTGGATGCCCAGGCGCATGGTCTGGCCGGGCTTCAGGTACAGCGGCGGCTTCTGGCCCAGGCCGACGCCGGGCGGCGTGCCGGTGGAGATGATGTCGCCCGGCTGCAGGCTCATGAACTTGCTCAGGTAGCTGACGATCTGCGCAACGCCGAACACCATGGTGCGCGTGTTGCCGTTCTGGAAGCGCCGGCCGTCGATCTCCAGCCAGAGGTCCAGCTGCTGCGGGTCGGCCACTTCGTCGGCCGTGACGAGCCAGGGGCCGATCGGGCCGAAGGTGTCGCAGCCCTTGCCCTTGTCCCACTGCGTGCCGCGCTCGAGCTGCCATTCGCGCTCTGACACGTCATTGACGACGCAGTAGCCGGCCACATGCTTCATCGCGTCGGCTTCCTCGATGTAGCGGCCACCTTCGCCGATGACGACGCCCAGCTCCACTTCCCAGTCGGTCTTGAGCGAGCCGCGGGGGATCTGCACCGCGTCGTCGGGGCCGCAGATGGCGCTGGTCCACTTGGCGAAGACGACCGGCTCGGTGGGCACGGGCAGGCCGGACTCGGCAGCGTGATCGGCGTAGTTCAGGCCGATGCAGATGAACTTGCCGACGCGGCCGACGCAGGGGCCCAGGCGCAGGTCCTGCTGGGGTGTGCCTTCGACCAGCGGCAGCGTGCCGGCGTCGACGGCGCGCAGGCGCTCCAGCGCGGCGGGCGTCAGCACGTCGCCCGCGACATCGTCGACAAGTCCCGAGAGGTCGCGCACGCGGCCGTTGTCATCGAGCAGGCCGGGGCGTTCTTGGCCCACTGGGCCGTAGCGAAGGAGTTTCATGTGAGGTTCGTTATTGACGGGTCGGGAGATATGCCGAAATGACGCGCGCCTTAGATCGTGACGCCACCATCCACGCAAACGGCCTGTCCGGTGATGAAGCGCGACGCGTCGCTGAGCAGGAAGACGACGAGCGGTGCGATGTCGTCGACGGTGGCCAGCCGGCCCATGGGCTGGCGGGCGATGAAGTCTTTCTCGGCCTGCACGGGATCGGCCGCCGCAGCGATCCGCCCGCGCAGGGACGGTGTATCCACCGTGCCAGGGCAAAGGGCGTTGCAGCGCAAGCCTTGCTTGACGAAGTCCGCAGCGACTGCCTTGCTCAAGCCGATGACGGCCGCCTTGGTCGTGCCGTAGGCGAAGCGGTTCGCAAAGCCCTTCACCGATGAGGCCATGGATGCCATGTTCAACACCGAGGCGCCGCCGTCGTGGCGTGCGGCCTCTGCGAGCATGCCCGGCAGGAAGGCGCGCAGCGTGCGCAGCATGCTCTTCACGTTCAGGTCCATGCTGAAGTCCCAGGCCGCTTCATCGCAGTCGAGCACCGTGCCGTGATGCACGAAGCCGGCGCAGTTGAACAGGCCGTGCAGGGGAGGGAGCCGACCGGCCAGGCTCTGCACCGACAGCGTGTCGCGGACATCGAGAACCTCGGTCCGCAGCGCCGAAGACGCCGCTTCCCGGGCCAGCGCGGCCAAGCCGCTTTCCTGGATGTCCGTGGCGATCACCTCGGCACCCGCCGCGAGGCAGGCCAGGGCGCTTGCACGCCCGATTCCCTGCGCTGCTGCGGTGATCAGAACGGTCTTGCCCGTCAGGCAGGCGGAAGGGGCGTGGAAGTCACTCACGATGGTCAGGGCATTGAAGGTCTGACCAGTGTAGGCGATCATGGCAAAAATCGTTAAATTGGCCTTACCAATTTCATTTATCGAAGGCGCCGGAACTCATCGACCCGATTCGCGGCAGTTGGCCAGGCCGCGTTTTTCATGGATTGCCGTCGACGGCGATTTGCCCGTGAGGCGAGCGCTTCGTTGTCCCGGCGCCCGCCTTTGGTTCTAGAGTGCACAGGACGCGAATGCCGAAGTTTGATGGCATGCAATCTGACCTGATCAGCATCCGATTCCTCATGGGAGGGATCGTGCTCACCGTGGCGGTGCTGGCTATTCACATGCTGTTGCCCGCGCGAACGCTGGATCTGCTGGAGCCGGGCGTGAGCAAGCATTTCCTGGAAGCTCCCCCTCAGGCCGGCGAGGAAACCGCGGTGCAGTGGGTGGACGCCGGGCGGTTGCGATGGCGTTGCCAATACGTAGCCTCCGGGAAGTATCAGCCGTGCGTCCTGACCTATCTGCTGACGGGCGACGATCTCAGCCGCGGCCGGGATCTGAGTGGGTTTGACCACATCGAGCTGGAACTGGATTACCAAGGGCCGGCGCCATTCCTGCATCTTGATATCCGGAATTTCGATCCACGCTTCTCCAGGCTCGAGGACGCCAACAGCTCGCGGATGCACGCGGTCACGCTTCGAAGGCGGGATGTTGAGCAACCGGTGCGCATCAAGTTGAGCGAGCTCAACGTGCCCGACTGGTGGATCCAGATGTTCAATCTGCCTCGCGAGTACAACCAGCCGAGCCTGGACAACGCGACGTCCTTGTCCATCGGCATTCCTGGAGAGCTGACCGGCCAGCACCATGAACTGCAGCTTCGCCGCCTGGTGCTGAAGGGCGAATGGATTGGCGACGACCGCGTCTACCTTGGCATCCTGCTTGCCTGGCTTTTTGGTGCTTGCACCATGGTGTTGCGCGGCTGGCAGCGACTGCGCCTGAGCCATCGCCGCCAGCAACGGGAGATCGATGCCTTGACGGCGCGCACGCGCCAGTTGCGCATCGAGCAGGAGAACCTGCGCCGCCTGGCCACGGTCGATGAATTGACCGGTGTGCTGAACCGGCGCGGCCTGGAGCAATCGCTGGATGACATGGAGGAGGCGGCACAGGGGATGTCGCTCGTGCTGCTGGACATTGACCACTTCAAGCATGTCAATGATCGCCATGGCCATGATTGCGGCGACGAGGTGTTGCGCCGCGTTGCGGCCATCGTCGCGGCCAACCTGCGCGCGAGTGATGTCATCGGTCGCTGGGGCGGCGAGGAGTTCCTGATCGCTTGCCAGGGCACGCGTGTACGTGATGCCGCCCGCCTGGCCGAGAAGCTGCGCGAACGCGTGCAGCAGAGCGAGGTCAGCTGTACGGCGGGCCGCCTCGCAATCACCGCCAGCTTCGGCGTGGCGCTGTCACCGCCGGGAGGGTCGGCTGCGAATGCCCTCAAGCGGGCCGACGAGGCCCTGTATCGCGCCAAGGAGGCCGGCCGCAACCGCGTCGAGGTTGACAGGACGCTGCAGAGCGACTCTCCGACCACGGTCTGATTTGTCGGAATCAGCCTCAGTAGAACCGCAGCCCCCAGGCGGCGGCGAGCGAAACACCGGCAAGCCACAAGCTCGTCGCCACCATCAGCAGGATCGGCCGCCAACCTGCGCTGGCGAGATGCGGGAACGATGTCTTCATGCCAAGCCCGGCCACCCCCAGCATGAGGCAGGCGCGCGAGGCGAGATTGAACTGCTCCTGCACGGGCCGCAGGCATCCCAGCGAGTTGAGCGTCGCCAGCGCGACGAACAGCCATAAAAAGCCCGGCACCAGCGCGCCGAGTCGCATGACCATCGGTCGTGCCTGGCACGGCGGCTCGGCGGCCGAAGTGCGACAGGCGATGGACACGCCCAGCACGACGATGAAGAGCAGGCTGACGCGCAGCAGTTTGACGATGGAGGCCGCGTCGCCGGCGGCCGCAGAGATCGAATAGCCCGCCACCACCACCTGCGCCACGTCATGGATGCTCCCGCCGATGAAGAGGCCAGCGCCCGCCGGCGACAGCTGTAACTGCCGGGCGATCAGTGGGTAGGCCACCATCGCCGCTGTCGACAGCAGAGTGGCCAGGACGGCCACGACGAGCGCGTGACGTTCGTTCGGCGTCTCCCCCTCACCGGCGCGCGGCAGCACCGCGCCAATCGCCAATGCCGCCGAGGCGCCGCAGATGGCCGTGGCGCCGCCCGCCAGCATGCCGAGCGCCCACGGCAGGCGCAGTGCCTTCGCCAGCCACCGACCGCACAGGAGGGTGCTGGCGACCGCGAACAACACGACCAGCAAGGTCGGCCAACCGAGGCCGGCGACCTGCTCCCAGCTGATGCGTGCACCCAGCAGCCCCACGCCCAGGCGCAGCAGCGTGCGGCCGCAGAAGTCCACGCCAGCGGCCGTGCGGTCCTGCGGGCTCTGGCTGTGCAGCGCCGCGCCGAACAGCAGCGCATACAACATCGGCGGCCCCTGATACAGCGCGGCAACGAATGACGCAGCCAAAGCGATCAGCACGCAGGTCGCCCAACCCGGCCAGACTCGCCGCAGGGCCTGGCCATGAGCGTCGAGGAAGGCAGCCCGTGCCAGCATGGCCGCTCACTTCTCGACGAAGGCCCGCTCGATGACGAAATGCCCGGGATGGCTCATATTGCCCTCGGTCATGCCCATCTCGTCGAACACCGCGCGCGTGTCGCGCAACATCTCGGGGCTGCCGCACAGCATGAAGCGGTCGTTCTCCTTGCACAGCGGCGGCAGGCCGATGTCGCTGGGCAGCTTGCCGTTGGCCATGAGCGTCGGAATGCGCCCCTGGTTGCGAAAGGGCTCGCGCGTGACGGTCGGGTAGTAGATGAGCTTGTCACGCACCTGGTCGCCGAAGAATTCGTTGTCGGGCAGCTCGCGCGTGATGATGTCCTCGTAGGCCAGCTCGCTGACCTGGCGGCAGCCATGCACGAGGATGACCTTCTCGTAGAGCTCATAGACGTCGGGGTCTCGCACGATGGCCATGAAGGGCGCCAGGCCCGTGCCGGTGGCCAGCAGGTAGAGATGCCGGCCGGGCAGCAGGTTCTGCGTGACGAGGGTGCCCGAGGCCTTGCGGCCGATGTGCACCGTGTCGCCGATCTGGATGTGCTGCAGCCGCGAGGTCAGGGGGCCGTCGGGCACCTTGATGCTGAGGAACTCCAGCGTGTCGTCCCAGTGCGGGCTGACGACGCTGTAGGCGCGCAGCAGCGGCTTGCCGTCGACCATCAGGCCGATCATCGTGAACTGCCCGCTCTGGAATCGAAACCCCGGGTCGCGGGTGCAGGTGAAGGAGAACTGGCGGTCGGTCCAGTGGCGGACGTCCAGCACCTTGGCGTCAAAAAGAATGCTCATTCGCAAGGCTCCAGGCAGAGTTGATGCAGATAGGGCCAGGGGTAAATGCCGCGATCGTGGCCGTCGCTGAAGACGAGTTGCAGGCCCTGCGGTCCGATGGGGTGGAGGGCGGTGAGCTGCGTGCCGACGGGCGCTTGCACGGACTCGCCGCTGCGCCGGCGCTGCTCACAGCCGGCACATTTGCAGGCGGCGCGCAGCACCGGGCCGCTCAGGTGGGCGGCCCGGCCGTCGGCCCAGGCCAGCGCGAGCACACCGCTGGCCTGGTGCCAGACGACTTCGGTGGGAACGGTGCCCATCAGACGAGGTGCTCCACGCCCTGCGGGCCGATCTCGGTGCTCAGGCCCGCCAGGCCGCCATCGCCCAGCTCGCCACCCATGGCCGCGATGCTTTCCTCGCGGATCAGGCCCTTGATCTGGCGCACCATGGCCGCGAACTCGGGTGCCGAGGTCATTTCCGGCGTGCGCGGCCGCGGCAGCGGCACGTCCAGCTCGGCCTTGATGCGCCCGGGCCTCGCCGTCATCACGTAGATGCGGTCCGACAGGAATACCGCCTCCTCGATGTCGTGCGTGATGAACAGCACCGAGATGCGCAGGCGCTGCCACATATTGGTCAGGATCTCCTGCATCACCACGCGGGTCTGCGAGTCCAGCGCGCCGAAGGGCTCATCCATCAGCAACACCTGCGGGCTGGTGGCCAGCGCGCGGACGATGCCCACGCGCTGCTTCATGCCGCCGGAGAGTTGGTCGGGGTAGTGGTTCTCGAAGGACAGCAAGCCTGCCAGGCCGAGCAGCGTGCGCGCCTGCGCCTCGCGCTCGCTGGCCGATACACCCTTCATGCGCAGGCCGAACTCGACGTTGGCGCGCACCGTCATCCACGGGAACAGCGAGTACTGCTGGAACACGACGCCGCGGGCCGAACCCGGGCCGGTGATGCGCTGGCCGTCCAGAAGCACCTGGCCGCCACTGGGCTTGAGAAAGCCCGCCACCGCGTTCAGCAGCGTGGACTTGCCGCAGCCCGAGGGCCCGATCAGCGACACGAACTCGCCGGGCCGCACATGCACGTTGGCCTGGCGCACCGCCTCGACCTCCTGGCCCTTGACGTGGAAGCGGATGTTGAGGTCGCGCACGTCCACGCGGCCGTGGGATGCCACTGGCATGTCCATCACCGTCCTCCTTGGGAATGGGTTTGCCAGGGCATGGCCAGCTTGGCGAGCAGGCGAATGGCGCCGCTGCACAGCAGGCCCAGCACGCCGATGGTGATCATGCCGAGCGCGATCTCGGCATAGCTGATCAGCGAATAGGCCTCCCAGGTGAAATAGCCGATGCCGAACTGCCCCGAGATCATCTCGGCGGCGATCAGCGACACCCAGGCCACGCCCATGCCGACTGCCAGGCCCGTGAAGATGTGCGGCAGCGCGCCGGGCAGCACTACGTGGCGCAGCAGGCTGGCCTCGCCGGCCCCCAGCGTGCGCGCGGCGCGCAGCAGCACCGGGTCGATGGCCTCCACGCCGTGCACGGTGTTGAGCAGGATGGGAAAGACCGCACCGAGGAAGGTGATGAAGACGATGCTCACCTCGTTGTCGGGCCACAGCATGATGGACATCGGCACCCAGGCGATGGCCGGGATGGGGCGGAACACCTCCAGGGCCGGCATGGCCAGCGCACGCGCCGTGCGGTAGCGCCCGATCAGCACCCCCAGGCTCACGCCCAGCACCGTCGCCACCAGGAAGCCGAGCAGGATGCGCCGCACGCTGATGCCGATGTTGGTGACGAACTTCGGGCTGGCGTTGACCTCGATTACCTTCTCCATCACTTGAGCCGGCGTGGGGATGTTGTTGAAGCGGATGTAGGCGTCGAGCTTGTATTGAGTGGCCAGCTGCCAGAACAGCAGGACGCTGGCGATGGAGAGGGCGCCCATCAGGAGCGTGGCGCCGCGGCCCTGCCAGAAGCGCTGCCACAGGCTGGGCGCAGCCGCCGCGGGCAGCGGCAGGGGCAGCGGCGTGACCCCCTGGCCCACGTGGGTGGGCGGGGCCGCCTTGGGCGCCGTCGCGGGCGTTGCGGCTGGCATTGCAGCAGGCGGCGCCAGCGGCGGCGTGAAGGTTTGGATGCGGGGCAGCGCGCTCATGGTGTTCACTTCACGCTGACGGCGACGACGGTTGCGTTGGCCTGCCCCAGGGCCTCCGCAAAGGTGGCGAGCTTGCCGTGCGTCTTGGTGGCATAGGCCTCGGCGTCCTTCTTCAGCAGGAAGGGCACGGCCAGCGGCGCCTTGGGGTTGCTGGCATCCACCGCGTAGAAGGCCTTGTCGGCGACGACCTTGATGCCCAGCTCCTTGTCGTACAGGTAGGCGACGTTGACCTTCTTGCCGGCGGCCTCGTACTGCTTCACGCCGGCCAGCAGGCAGGCCGGCGAGCTGGCGACGACGATCTCGCCGCTGGACAGCCAGATCTCGCCGGCGTCCTTGGGCCGCGTGACCGGCACCTTGCAGATGGGATCGTTGCCGGCGATGTCGTAGTTGGCCAGCGTCTGCTTCTGGGCCTCGTAGTCCAGGCCGCGCTGCTTGAAGGCCTCACGCACATAGCGCTCGTTGACCCAGGCGCCGACGTCGAACTCCTTGACGCGGCCGAGCTTGGACAGCACGCCATGCGCGATCTTGATGGTCTCGATCCAGCGCGGCTTGATGCTCGGGTCGAGTGTGTGGATGCCGCCCGGGCCGAGGTAGAGGTAGGCCACCTCCTTCTCGATCTTGGTCCACTCCTCGATCTTGGCCGCCGCCAGCTTGGGGTCCTTGCGCACCCAGTCGTTGGCCTCCATCAGCGCCCTGATGTAAGCCACCACGGCCTCGGGATATTTGTCCGCAAACTCCTTGCGAACGACGACGCCATGGAAGGTCGGCACCTTGGTCTGCGCGCCGTCGAAGATCTTGCGGGCGAAGCCGCGCTGCGGCAGCAAGTCGGCAAACGGCACGAAGTCGCCGTGGGCGTCGATCTTCTTTTCCTGCAGGTTGGTCGTGCCGACCTCGGGGCTCTGGCTGACCAGGTTCCAGTAGTCGGCCGGCCAGCCGCGCTCTTGCATCGCCTGCAGCATCATGCCGTGGGCCGCCGAGCCGAACGGCACCGACACCGTCTTGCCCTTGAGGTCGGCCAGCTCGTAGTAGGGGCTGTCCTTGTGCACCACCACGCCGTTGCCCGAGCCGAAGGCGTTGTAGGCGATGACGGCCACCAGCTGCGTCTCATTGCCCTTGTTCTGCTGGCCGGTGGCGCCGTTCACCAACAGCGGGTAGTCGCCCATCATGCCGATCTGCAGCTTGCCGGCGACCATGCCATTGGTGATCGGCGGGCCGGAGGTGAAGTTCTGCCAGTCGAGCTTCCACTCGATGTTGGCGTACTTGCCGGTCTTGGGCAGGTGCTTCTCCAGCAGCTTCAGCTCCTTGAGCACCACACCGCCGGTGACGGTGTTGGTGGTGGTGTTCTGGGTGCCTATGCCTATCGTCACCACCTCCTTGGCGGCGTGGGCCTGCGGGGCCATGAAGGCCGCGCAGAGCGCGAGGCACTTCGCGAGCGTGGCGGAAACATGCGAGAGCTGGGGCAACTTCATCTCAATCTCCTGGCAGTCGGGTAAGTTCAGAGGCAGCGGCGCAAGATCGGTGCCAGCGCCGCGCTGGGATCTCAGGCGGTCTCCGTCAGCAGCGCGCGCTTGTGCGTCTGGCTGGCCCAGTGCTCGGCATCGGGCAGGGGCTCCCGCGCGGCGGTGATGAGCGGCCATTGCGCGGCGAGGCGCCGGTTCAGCTCGACGTACTCGCGCTGCTCGGGGGGCAGGTCCTTCTCGTCGAAGATGGCCTCGACGGGGCACTCGGGCACGCAGACACCGCAGTCAATGCAGGCGGCCGGATCGATGACGAGGAAGTCGGGGCCTTCGTGGAAGCACTCCACGGGGCAGGCGGCGACGCAGTCGGTGTACTTGCAGCGGATGCAAGCCTCGGTGACGACGAAACTCATGCTGCACTCCCGTTCATCTGGATGGTCGTCAGCGCCAACTTGGAGAGCTTGCGCACGTCCGGGTCGGGGTCACGCAGCGTGCGCTCCAGCGGCGTGATGGCGCGCGGGTCGCCGATCTCGCCCAGCGCGATGACGGCCTCCTTGCGCAGGTTGCTGACCGGGTGGATGAGCGCCTCCACCAGCGCCATCACGCCGTCGCGCGCCTTGAGCTTGCCCAGGGACCGCGCGGCTTTCACCCGAACCTGCCAGAAGTCGTCGTCCATGGCGCGCACGAGGTTGGGCACGCCGAGGATGGAGCCCGTCTTGGCAAAGGTCGTGGCGGCTTCCTCGCGCACCTGCCAAACCGGGTCGTTGAGGGCGCGGCTCAGCGCCGGGTGCACGCTGACGTCGGCATCGTTGGCAAAGCTCAGTGCGCCGACCGCGACGCGGCGCACTTCCGGGTCGGCGTCATGCGCGGCCACCTCGGTCAGTGCCGAGATGGCCTGTGGCTTCTTCAGGTAGCCCAGCACGCTGACGGCCGCGCGGCGCACCCTGGCCTCGGCATGCGCGAGTGCCGCCATGGCCGGGTCGAAGGCAGCGTCGACCCGCAGCGCCTTCACGGCCTGCAGCGCGGCGGCCTGCACTTCGGGGTCGGCGTCGCTCAGATAGGGCAGCACGGCGGTGGCGGAAGCCGGGTCCTTCAGCTCCGCGAGCGTGTAGGCGACGGCGGCGCGCACCTCGGCGTCAGGGTCCTTCAGCAGGGGGGCGAGCGCCGCCAGCACCTCGGGCTCCTCGAAGCCTTCGAGGGCCTTGGCGGCTTCGAGCCGCACGGTGGCGTCGGCGTCCGACAGCGCCGCGATCAGCAGCGGCGCGATGTCGTCTTCCTCGTCGGTGTAGGGCAGGTCGATGACGGCGATGCGGCGCACGCCTGCATCGCTGTTGCGCAGCCGGTCATGGATGGTGGCCATCATGATCAGCGCACCAGGTAGGGGATGTCGACGCGCACCGCGCCGGTCGGGCAGTCCTTCTCGCAGGGCATGCAATACCAGCATTCATCGAACTTCATGAACGCCTTGTTCTTCGTCAGGTCGATGGCCAGCACGTCCAGCGGGCAGACGTCGACGCAGACGGTGCAGCCCTTGTCGGCGATGCACTTGTCTTCGTCGATGACGACAGGGGCCTGGGTGCGGGTGATGGTGATGGTCATTGCGGTCTCCGGGTTCAGGCGGCAGCCGGCGTGGCGACGCGCAGGCGCTGGTAGGCGGACTTCTCTTCCTCGTTGAGCTCCACGACGTAGGGCTCGACCTCGCGCTTGCGGAACACGGCGTTGCCGTTGGCGTCGCTGGTCACGTTGGTGTGGCAGAACCAGTCGGCGTCGTTCTTCTCGGGGTGGTCCACGCGCAGGTGGTACAGGCCCCAGCGGCTCTCGGTGCGGAACAGCGAGGCGCGCGCCGCCAGTTCGGCGCAGTCGCGGATGGTGTGGGCCTCCATCGCCCGCATCAGCTCATGCGGGTCGGCCGCGCCCATGTGCTGCAGGTCCTCTCGGATCTCGTCGAAGCGCTGCAGGCCGATCTCCATCTTGCGGGTGACCTTGGGCGGCTGCAGGTAGTCGTTGACGATGCGGCGCGTCTTGTATTCGACCTGGAAGGGTGTCAGGCCTTCGGTCCTGCCGAGCGGCGCGTAGACCCGGGCCTTCTCCTTCTCTACCTGCTCAGCGTCGAAGGCCGGCGAAGAAATGCCGCTGACATAGTCCGCCGCGTTCTCGCCGCAGAACTTGCCGTAGACGAAGGCGCCCAGCATGTAGTTGTGCGGGATGCTGGCGCAGTCGCCGGCCGCGTACAGGCCGGGGATGGAGCACTCGCCGCGCTCATTGGTCCAGATGCCCGAGGCGCTGTGGCCGCTGCAGAAGCCGATCTCCGAGATGTGCATCTCGATCATCTGCTTGCGGTAGTCCGTGCCGCGGCCTTCGTGGAAGCGGCCGCGGCTGGGGCGCTCGTTGGTGTGCAGGATGTGCTCTATCTCGCTGATCGTTTCCTCGGCGAGGTGGTCGAGCTTCAGGAACACCGGGCCCTTGCCGCCTTCGAGTTCGTTGAAGAACTCCATCATCATCTGGCCGCTCCAGTAGTCGCACTCGATGAAGCGCTGGCCGGCGTTGTTGGACGTGTAGCCACCGAACGGGCCGGTCACGTAGGCACAGGCCGGGCCGTTGTAGTCCTTGATCAGCGGGTTGATCTGGAAGCACTCGAGGTTGGTCAGCTCGGCGCCTGCGTGATAGGCCATGACGTGGCCTTCACCGCAGTTGGTCGGGTTCTCGTAGGTGCCGAACAGATAGCCGCTGGCGGGCAGGCCCAGGCGCCCAGCCGCACCCGTGCAGATGACCACTGCCTTGGCCTTGATGACGTGGAAGTCGGCCGTGCGGCAGTCGAAGCCCATGACGCCGGCAATCTCGCCGTCAGGCCCGGTCAGCAGCCGTGTGGCCACCACGCGGTTGGTGATCTCCACGCGGGCTCGCTTGAGCTGCCGGTAGAGCACCCGCTTCATGTGGTGCCCCTCGGGCATGGGCAGCACATAGCTGCCCAGGTGGTGGACCTTGCGCACCGAGTAGTCGCCGGTCTCGTCCTTTTCGAACTTGATGCCCCAGCGGTCCAACTCCTCGATCATCGGGTAGCTGTTGGCCGCGTAGGCATAGACACCCTTCTGGTCGACGATGCCGTCGTTGGCGACGGTGATCTCCTTGGTGTACTGCTCGGGTGTGGCGTGGCCGGGGATGACGGCGTTGTTCAGGCCGTCCATGCCCATGCTGATGGCGCCGCTGCGCTTGACGTTGGCCTTGTCCAGCAGCAGCACGCGCAGCTTGGGATTTTTCTCCTTGGCCTTCACCGCGGCCATGGGGCCGCCGGTGCCGCCACCGACGATGACGAGGTCGTATTCGTGTTCAATGGTTTGCATAGGTACTCCGGAGTGTGGAGATCAGGCCCAGGGCCGCGAAGGAAGGGGTGCGTCTATCGACATGCGGAAACGGCGTCATGACGCCCGCTCCGCGACGGGCACGCGGTCGACGCGAACCTTGTACTGAAAGGCGTCACCGCGGTAATAGAGGTGTTCGTAGTCGATGGGTGCGCCGTCGGCGGTGTGCGTCGTGCGCTCGATGAAGAGCACCGGAGAGCCCTCCTCGACCTTCAACTGGCCGGCGAGCGTCTCGTCGGCCAGCGTCGAGCCGATCTGCAGCTCGGCGTGGCCGAGGGCCAGGCCGTAGTCGTTCTCCAGGATGGCGAAGATGTCGCGCGCGGCCAGGTCTTCCTTGGCCAAGCGCTGGCCGATGGCTGCGGGCACGTAGGTCACGTCCAGCGAGATCGGCTCGCGGTTCAGAAAGCGAAGGCGGTGCAGCTCCGTGACCTTGGCGCGTTTGGGCAGGTGCAGCTTCTCTGCCACCTGCGGCGGCGGCAGCACTGTTCTGATGGACAGCACGCGGGCAAAGGTCTCGTAGCCCATCTGCCGCATGGCCTCGCCGAAGCCCTGCAGGCGGCCGAGATCCTGGAAAGCCTTGGGCTTGGAGACGAAGCTGCCTTTGCCGTGGATGCGGAAGATCAGGCCCTCGCCCTGAAGGTCATTGAGCGCCTGGCGCACCGTGATGCGGCTGACGTCGAACGCAGCCATCATCTCGCTCTCCGACGGCATCTGTTGATGCGGCTGGTAGCTGCCGTCGAGGATGCGTGCGCGCAGGATCTCCTTGATCTGCGTGTACAGCGGCAGCGGTGACGACAGCTTGATGCGATGAGCGCCGTCCGCCTCGGGGGCAGGGACCAGCGTCAGGGATTTCCTAGCTGCAAGAGCGCCTTTGCTCATGGCCGTCCAACTCGTTATGACAAGTCAGTACGAGCACAAGCCGTGCCAGCTTTTCCGGGCTGGGTTGGCACGCCGCTGCGGCCCCCGGGCGGCGGTGGCAACAGGGCCTGTTTCCGGGGCCCGACGCCCTGGACAGCGGCTTCAGGAGCGTCTCATCGAGACGGCTCGCGGCCTTTCACGGCATATGTCCGGGCATGCACCGAAGCGGGTCCATGCCCCAATTTGAGTGCGCCAAATGTGTGAATGACCCGCGCCGGCGGCGCCCCGCAAA
This sequence comes from Pelomonas sp. Root1217, assembly GCF_001425705.1. Taxonomy (GTDB): domain Bacteria; phylum Pseudomonadota; class Gammaproteobacteria; order Burkholderiales; family Burkholderiaceae_C; genus Pelomonas. The sequence continues at coordinate 20,513 of NZ_LMDC01000027.1, forward strand.
CCCGCTCTCCGGCGGGCGTCAATGCTCCAGCGGCTGGCGTCGCGTGGGCAGCACGATCCTTTCGCCAGGCGCTGCCGAGCCCGGGGCAGCTGCGGTCAACGTCAACCGCCGGTCTTCCAGCAGCATGCGGGCGTATTCCTCGGCCGGCACCGGGCGGCTGAAGTGGTAGCCCTGGATCTGGTCGCAGCCGCTGGCCCGCAGGAACTCCAGCTGCGCGGGGTTCTCGACGCCTTCCGCAATGACGTGCATGCGCATGCTGTGAGCCATGGCGATGATGGCCAGCGAGATGGCGGCGTCCTCTGCGCTGCGGGTGATATCGGTGATGAAGGAGCGGTCGATCTTCACCGAGTTGAAAGGAAAGAGCTTCAGGTAGGCCAGCGACGAGTAGCCGGTGCCAAAGTCGTCCAGCGACAGGTGCAGGCCGAACTGGCGGAGGTCATGCATGGTGCGCTCGGCCGCAATCGGATCCTGCATGACCAGGGTTTCGGTCAGTTCGAGTTCAATGGCGTCGGCGCCCAGCCCGTTGTCGCGCAGGGCCTGCTCGACGCACTGGCGTACGCGGCCCTCGCGGAATTGCAGGGTCGACAGGTTCACCGCGACCGGCCGCGTCGCGATGCCCCGCGACCGCCAGACCGCCTGTTGGGCGCAGACGGCCTGGATGACCCATTCGCCGATGGGCACGATGAGGCCGGTCTCCTCGGCGATCGGAATGAAATCGCCCGGCGGCACCAGGCCGCGCTTGGGATGCTGCCAGCGGATCAGGGCTTCGGCCGCGGTGATCTGGCCATCGGCCAGATTGACCTTGGGCTGGAAATGCAACACGAACTGCTGCTGGGCCAATGCTTCGCGCAGCTGCCCCTCCATCTCCAGCTTCTCGGCCATGCGGGCATTCATCTCGGGCGAATAGGTGGCATGCTTCTCGCCGGCCAAGCGGGCCTGCTTGAGGGCGGACTCGGCATTGCGGAACAGTGATTCGGCGCTGGCACCGTCGTCCGGATACACGGACACGCCCAGGTGGGCGGACAGGCTGACGTCAGTGCCATCGACTGACGTGGGTCGGCCGATGACTTCGTCCAGCACGCGCAGCAGCGTCGCGACGTCCTCGTCGCCCTTGTAGCTGCCGGCGACGGCGAAGTTGTCGCCCGCCAGCCGGGCCACGTTGTGGCTGCGCGCGAACTCGGTGGCCAGGCGCTGCCCCAGTTGTCTCAGCAGCTGGTCCCCCACATGCCGGCCCAGGGTGTCGTTCAGCCGTTTGAACCGATGGAGGTTGGCAATGATGGCCACCACGCCGGTGCCGGCCGCCGCCGCGGACTGGATGGCAAGGTCAAGGCGGTCCAGGAAGACAAGGTTGTTGGGCAGGCCGGTCAGTGCGTCATAGCGGGACAGGTAATGGACCTTTTCCTCCTGCTCGATGTGCCTGAGCGCAAACGAGATATCGCCAGCCAGCTCGCCGAGCAGCTTGAGTTCGTCTTCGTCGAATAGATGGGCCTCGGTGGCGTACAGCGCGATGACGCCGACGAGCCGGTCATCCGAAGTCAGCGGCAGCGCGATCGCGGAGCCGACCCCCTTCGTCGGCGTCACCGCGTGGACAGCCGCACCCATGTCCTCCTGCGAGAGGTCATTGCAGTACACGACGCCGCCGCCATCGAGCGCCCGGTAGGGCAGTGAGCGTCGGCCACCGGTGGCGCCCAGGGCACCGCGCAACTCGTCGAGCTGCCCGGCATCCAGGCCGCGCGCGGCAATGGGATCGAGCCTCCGCAAAGGGCCGTGGGCAAGGCCGACCCAAGCACTCGCGAAGCCGCCGTCCTCTGCGGCAATGCGGCAGGTTTCGTCAAACAGCGCTTGCCGGTCGCGCAGCCTGACGATGGCCGAATTGATGCCGCTCAGGACGCTCTTGATGCGGCTGAGCCGGCTGATCTTCAGCTGCTGGGCCTCGAGCTCCTTGACATAGCGCTCCAGCATGGAGGCATGCACCAGCGACAGGTGCGTGCGCACCCGTGCCAGCACCAAGGCCGGCGACACGGGCTTGACGATGTAGTCCACCGCGCCGCAGTCGAATCCCGCGGCCTCGTCGCCGACGTCGGCCAATGCCGTGACGAAGATGACGGCGATGTGCTGGGTCTGGGGGTCGGCCTTGAGCCGGCGGCAGACCTCATAGCCGTCCAGGTCGGGCATCTGGACGTCCAGCAGGATCAATGAAGGCTGGTGCTTCTGCGCGGCGGCGAGGCATTCGCCGCCGCTGCGCGCAAACGCCAGCGAGTAATGCGGCGCGAGGATCTGCTTCAAGGTCGCGAGGTTGATCGGCTCGTCGTCGACGATGAGGATGGGTCCGTTCGGCATGCCTACTTCCTTTGCTCATTCAGTTCGTTGACGAGCTGCCGAACCATCTGTTCAGCGCGCCGGAAATCGAACTCCTCGACGCTGGCCAGCAAGGCGACAAGCGCGGCCTGCGGCAGCAGCCCGTCCAGACGCTGGAGCACGGGTGTGGCCAGGTCCGGGTTGTCGCTATCCAGTGCGTCCAGCAGCTCATGAAGCAGGGCATTCACCCGCGCCTTGTCGACGGGAGGGTTCGCCGGCGCCGGCTGCGCTTCATTTGCGGCGGCGTCGGCCGTGAACGCAGCGATCGATCTGAGGGCCTGGGCGAAGGCGGCCTCGAACGGCGCCCATTCGCTGAAGGGGTCACTGCCTTCGATCAGCCGATGCTCCAGGCGGCCGGCGGCGCGCGCCAACTGGGGAAGCGCCAGGTTGCCCGCCGAACCCTTGAGCTTGTGCAGCAGGCTGGCGGCTTCCTTGCCGTGGCCTTGGTCGAGCAGCTTGCGCAGTGGCGCCGCGCCGTCGGCGTTGTCGCGGGCAAATTTGGCCAGGAACTTCCGGTAGACGGCCAGGTCCTGCCAGACTTTGCGCACGTCGGCCACCGAGATGCCTTCGAAGGGAAGGCTGCCCTCGGCCCGGGGGTCGGCCCGCGCCGCGTCCTCGACGGATGCGATGTCGGCCGGTTCGCGCTGCGCGGTCAGGCGCTGAATGGCCGCGATCAGCTCGTCGACGGCAAATGGCTTGGCCACGAAGGCATTCATGCCGGCCTCGCGAGCCTCTTCCTGCTGGACCTTGAACGCGCCGGCCGTCAGCGCAATGACCGGCAGGTCCGCCAGGCCTGGCGTGCCGCGCAGCACGCGCGTTGCCTGGTAGCCGTCCATCACCGGCATCTGGACGTCCATCAGCACGATGTCGACCTCGCCGACATGGGCCGTCAGCCAATCCAGGGCCTGCAGGCCGTTCTCGGCCAGCTGCACGGTGGCGCCCTCGGACTCGAGGATGCGCAGCGCGACCTCGCGGTTGATGTCGCTGTCGTCAACGACGAGGGCGCGCAGGCCTACAAGGCGCTGCGTCGCCTCGGTTTGCGGGCTGTCGGACAGGGCCGCAACCCCACGGCGCCGCATGGCCTGGGCCACGCTGTTGTACAGCGAAGAGCTGGTCACGGGCTTGTTGAGGACGCCGTCGATCAGCTCACTGCCCTCGCTCTTGAGGAGCTCGTCCCGGGAATAGGCCGTCACCATCAGCACGATGGGCGCTTGCTGTCCCTCCATCGTGCGGCGGATGGCGCGAGCGGTCGCCAGCCCGTCCAGGCCGGGCATCTTCCAGTCCAGCAGGAGCACGTCATAGCTCTCGGTGCCCTGAAGTCGATTGCGCACCTTGCCGAGGGCGGCTTCGCCGGAATCGGTCAGCGTCGGTGCCCAGCCCATGGCCCGAGCGGTCAGCGCAAGGTTCTCGCGCGCCACGTCGCTGTCGTCCGCGACCAGGACTTCCAGTTTGGACAGCGCCGCGGGCTGGTAGTTCTGGGTCGGGACCCATTTGAAAGGCAGGCTGAACCAGAATTCGCTGCCTTTGCCTGGCGTGCTGATGACGCCGATCTCTCCGCCCATCTTGGTGACGAGCTGGCGGCAGATCGCCAATCCCAGCCCGGTACCTCCGAAGCGGCGCGTCGTGGACATGTCCGCCTGGGCAAAGGCCGAGAAGATGTGGCTCTGCTTCTCCAGCGGAATGCCGATGCCCGTGTCGCTGACCGAAAAACGAAGGCGAGCCGAGCCGTCGGTGCGCTCCAGCAGCGCGATGCCGACCTTGACGACACCGCTGGCGGTGAACTTGATGGCGTTGCTGGTCAGGTTGATCAGGATCTGTTCGAGCCGCAGCGCATCGCCGTGCAATTCGCCACCGACGTCGGGCGCCGGCGAGATGACAAGCTCCAGATCCTTGTCGCCCGCGTTGGCGCTCATGATGTTGGCCAGGTTGTCCAGCACGCCGTCCAGGTGCAGGGGCGCCTCTTCGATCTCCAGCTGGCCGGCCTCGATCTTGGAGAAGTCCAGGATGTCGTTGATGATGGTCTGCAGCGACCGGCCGGCATTGCGGATCTTCTTGACCAGGTCCAGCGCATCGGGCTCCAGCGGCTTGTTCGCGAGCAGATAGGCCAGGCCGAGCACGGCGTTCATCGGCGTGCGGATCTCGTGGCTCATGTTGGCAAGGAAGTCGGCCTTGGCGCGGCTCGCGGCCTCGGCCTCCTGGGTGCGAACGACCAACTCCGCGGTGCGCCGCTCGACACGCTGCTCCAGCTCTGCGTTCAACGTGCGTACGGCCACCTCGGCCGTGCTGCGCTCGGCGATCTCATGCTCAAGCGTCTGCAGCATGCCGTTGAAGGATTCGGCCAGCTCTCCGATCTCGTCCTCGGTCGTCTTGCGGGCTCGCAGGCTGAAGTCGCGCCGCTGCATGACCTGCTGCGCCACTTCGCTGACGGCCAGCATGGGCCGGGTGATGCGGCGCTGCAGCCGGAATGACACCAGCAGACCCAGGGCGAGGCTGCCGCCGAGCACGAAGCCGAAGATCAGGAGATAGTCCCGCAGCCATTGGGCGACGTCATAGCGGCCATCGACGTAGACCGCTCCCAGGCGGCCATTGGCGCCGTTGACCGGCAGCATCACGGTCAGGTTGCTGCGCAGGACCTGCACCCCCGCGGACGGCGGCTCGGCGGGCAGGGCGGCGCCGGGGGTGGCAGCGTTCACATAGCGCGCAAACAGCTTGCCGCCTGCCGTGTAGATTGCCGCGGCATTGATGTTGGGGTCACCGCGCAACTGGCCGAGGGTGTCGGTGGCGACCTTGGAATCGTCGAACTCCAAGGCTGTCGCGCTGCCCTGGCCGAGGATGTCGGCCAGCGTTGTCAGTTCGCGTACCGAGCGGTCGCGGTTCTCCACCATGTCGTGATAGAAGAAGGCGGCGCTGGCCCCCAGCAGCGTGCAAGCGTTGACGGCCAGCACCATCAGCAGCAGCTTGGTGCTTATCGAACGCAGCCGGATCCTCATTCAGAGGCTCCTGGGTTCCCGCGCTGTGCGACAGCCAACAGGCGCGAGCTGATCTTGAGCCCGTGCCGCTCGGCGTTGCGGACCGAGATCTCGAAGCGCACCCGGTTGTCCACCAGCATGAAGTTGATGACGCAGCCCGCGTCGATGCCTCCCGGGATGTCCGAGACCGTCAGTGTCGGCAGGGCCTTGTAAGGCTCCAGCGTGCGCCGGAGTTGCGGGGTGTCGGCACCGCTCACAAAGATCAGCTGCACACCGCGGGGCGGGTCGCCGGCCTTGAGAAGGCGCACCTCGACCGGGTGGTCGCTCAGGGAGCGGCCCGACGTGAGCTTGTTGAGCTCGGTGGCGATGTCCCCGGCGCCGACGATGCCGATGGTGAAAGGCACCGTGGCGTCCATGAAGGCATTCGGTGGCCACTCCACATAGCCGGCGAACTTGTACAGATAGGCGGCCTTGATCTGGGCCTCCAGGGGGCGGCTGTCGTTGTCGGCGGCGCCGCTTTGCGCGGCGGCGAAGAAGAGAAGGCCTGTGGTCGCCACGCGCCGCAACACCGGCACGGTGACGCGCCATTGCATGAGGCACCCGAGAAACAGGCTCCGGCGCGGCATCAGAATCTCGCCGTGGCGGTGACTTGAGCGGTGCGCCCGACCATGATCGGGTCGGCCCCGGTTGCGCCGCCCTGCGCGAACTCGCGGTGATTCGCATGCAGGAGATTGCGCGCCGAGACGGCGAACGCCAGCCTGTCGGAGTACCGCCAGCCGACACGCGCATCGGCCTCGTTGTAGCTTGGCACGGTGGTGAAGCGCAGCTTGGCGACCCGGCGCAGCGTGACATCGATGTCCACACCGTTGGCGAGTGACCATGAGGACAGCAGCCGCACCTGGTAGCGGGGATCGTTTCCGGGCGCGATCGCGGCCACGTTGGCGCCGCTGAAGCGCTCGTGCATCGAGGTCAGCCCCGCATGGATAGCCCAGCTTCTGCTGGCCTGGTAGCGGCCCCAGGCCTCAACGCCGTAGACCTCGGCCTTGGATGCATTGATCAGCACGAAAGTACGGTCACTCAGGCGCCGGTAGTTGCGCAGGCTCGAGTAGCGGCTGCCGAATACCGTGACCGAGTAGGACAGGTTCTCGCTGGGTTGGGCGCGCGCGCCGACCTCCAATGTGTTGGCGATCTCCGAGCGGAAATTGGGGCCGCCCGCCAACTGGTAAGGCGGCTGCGCCGGCACGAAAAACTCGACGTCGATGCGAGAAGGCGTGCGCACCGCACGGGATGCTGCGCTCCACAGCAGCAGTTGGGGCGACAGCTTCCAGCCCAGCCGGGCGCTGGGCATCCATTCCGCGCCCGTGTAGCTGTTGTGCTCGACCTTGGTGCCCAAGGTCAGCGTCGCGGTCGGCGAAAGCTGGCGCTCATGCTGGGCGAAAGCATTCGTCCAATGCAGGCGCCGCGACGCCGGCAGAAAGGCCAGGCTGCCGTAGTTGCCAACTTCGTCTTCGGCCATGCGGTGGCCGCCGCCGAAGATCCATTGGCTGCCTTCCCTGGCGGCCAACTGGTACTGCAGGTCGACATCGACGACCTGCAGGTTCTCGTTGTACGAGCCTGGGACATCGCGCCAGGAACGGTCGACGTAGGTCTGTAGATTCAGCGTCGCGCCGTCGTCCATCGGTCGCACCCAACGTGCCAGCAGATTGCCACCATGGTGGCGCTGGTCGGCGGCATTGGGCTGGCTGATCGATTCCTTGTAGGCATCGCCCTGCAGCGTCAACGCCCCGCCGCCAGCGTCCATGCCCGCCCGAAAACCCAGCTGGAGCTTCTCGAAGCCGTCGTCGGCATCAATACCGCTGGCTCGTTCGCTGTCCTGGCGGCGGTTGTACTTGGCGTAGGCGCGCATGGCGCCGCCGCCATCGAAGCGCCAGCCCTGGCGCAGCGACAGGCCCTGGCTGAGATTGCCAGCCGCCGCTGAGGCGAGCATCCCGAGGCTGGCCTCGGCGGGCGCGGTGATGACATTGATGACGCCGTTGACGGCATTGGCGCCCCACAGCGTGCCGCCCGGGCCGCTGATGACCTCGATGCGCTCCACGTCGCCCAGGGGCACGTCCTGTGATTCCCAGAACACCCCGGAATACAGCGGCGTGTAGACGCTGCGGCCATCGATCAGTACCAGCAGCTTGTTCGCCGTGGCCGAGTTGAAGCCGCGCGCGCCGATCGCATATTGGCTGGCGTTGATGCGCGCAACCTGCAGGTTGGGCGCCAGGCGCAGGGCTTCGGCCAGCGTATTGACGCCGGCGCGCTGGATCGCCTCCTTGGTGATGACGTAGATCGAGGCCGGCGCATCGGCCAGGCGCTGCTCCCGCTTCGACACCGAAGTGATCTCGATGTCGCCCAGCTGCTCCAGCGACAGGTCTGCCAGGTTCGTGGCGCTGGCCATTCCGGCTGCGCCCTGCGCCATCACCAGAAGCGAAAAGAGCAGGCCCAGGCCATGAACGCGGCGCGGCGCGCGTGCCCGCCGTTCAGCTCTCCCACCTGTCTCCTGTCTCGGCCGGCTGCGCAGCGTCTCAGACATGGCCGCCTCGCTCGTTTGATTTGTAGGTCAGCTCATTCTGTGAGTCATGTGCCACAGAGGCAACGCCAACACAATGGCCGTGCCGTCGTTATGGTTTTTCGGACGTTCTCGGGGAGCCTGAGGTTCTGTCCCGGTGTCAGGCGCGCCGCAAAGTTGTCAGTTGTCTTGATAAGTTAGCTGAAGATTGGGCGAACGCCCTCAGGCTGCGCTGTGACGGATGGCGTCGTCGATCGCAGACAGCAGATCACCCTGGTCAAAAGGTTTGGCCACGCGGCGGAACCAGAGGATCGGCTCGCCGTCACCGTCGGGCATGGTGTCGGCCTCCGCGCTGATGGCGATCACCGGAATCCTGGCCGTGCGCGGATCCTGCGACAGCAGTTGAAAGGCCTGACGCCCGGTGAGTTCCGGCATCCGGTTGTCCATCAAGATGACGGCGGGCGCATGGGCAAGGGCCAGCGCCACACCCTCGCGGCCGTTGCTTGCGGTGATGAGGCGCAGGTCCGGCCGGTGCAACAACTGTGCGCGCACGAGGTCGTGGCTGGGCAGGTCGTCTTCAACCAGTAGCACGGTGAGCTGCGGCTGAATGTCGGTCACGCGGACAGGGCGCTCTTGCGCGCTGGCGCCGATCTCCGGCTTTCGCGACACGGTTTCGCCGCCAGCCAGTTCAAACCAGAAGCAGCTGCCCGTACCGGGCGTGCTGTCCACGCCGATTCGGCCACCCATCAGTTCGACCAGGTGCCGGGTCACGACCAAGCCCAGGCCCGTGCCTTCCATGGCGCCCGGGCCGTCACCGGAACGCCCCAGCCGATTGAAGGCCTCGAAAAGCTGGGCCATTTCTTGCGGGCGCAGTCCGGCGCCGCCGTCCTGGACTTCGATGCGCACGCGCTCGGCGCCCGAGGGCCGCACCCGCAGTGCAAGCGCACCGCCCGGCCGGTTGTACTTGATGGCGTTGGACAGCAGGTTCAGCAGCACCTGCTTGAGTCGCGTCCGGTCCGCCACGACGGCCAGCGTGTCCGGCGGCACCTGGAAATTCGATTGCAGGCCGCGGGCCTGGGCTTGCGGCATGACCATGGCTTCGCACTCGGCCAGCAACTGGCGAAGCGGCAACACCTGCATGTCGAGCTTCAGCTTGCCGGCTTCGATCTGCGACAAGTTGAGCAGTTCACCGATCAGCGTCAGCAGGTGCTCGCCGGCCTTCTGGATATGGGCGTTGAAGGCCATTTGCCTTTCCGCGGGCAAGCCGTGGCCCGGGGAGGCAAGCATCTGCGAGAAGCCGATGATGGCGTTCAGCGGCGTCCGCAGCTCGTGGCTCATGCGGCCCAGGAACTCGCTCTTGGCCTGGTTGGCTTGCTCTGCGGCACGGGTGGCAGCGACGAGCTCGCGGTTGGAGGCTTCCAGCTGTTCGGTCCGCAGGGCCACCCGGTGCTCGAGCTGCTCGTTGAGGTCGCGCATGGTGGCTTCCACCGCCTTCTGGACCGTCACATCCTGCAGGGTGCTGAACCATCGCAGGCCGCCGGCCTCGGTCACCTCCTCGAGCGGCTCGATCACCTGGGCCACCTGCACGACTTCGCCATCGGTGCGTACCAGGCGGTATTCGACCTCGACCTTGGCCCGCGTGCGCGCCGCTTCCAGGCTCGCACCGCGGTAGCTGGCCCGATCGTCGGCATGCACGAGTTGGTTCATCCAGTCGCGTGTCGTGCGCGGCATGTCCTGCGGCGCGCAGCCGACGAGTTGGGGCAGGGTGTCGGACCAGCGCTCGAAGGAGCCGTCCGGACGGGTCACCACATGGCTGAGTTTGGCCACCCCTTGGGCGCGCCGAAGGCCCGCCTCACGCTCGCGCAGTGCTGTCTCGGCCTGCATGCGCAACGTCACGTCCAGCGGTGCGACGAAGCGGGCAGGCCGACCTTCATAGAGCAACTCATGCGAGGTGATCTCGACGTAGATCAGCCGCCCGTCCTTGAGCCGATGACGCCAGATGCCGCTGTTGAACACCTCGGCCGGCGTGAGTCGCACCGACGACTCCACCGCACCCACGTCCTCCGGTGGCCGGATGTCGCGGATGGACATCGAAAGGAATTCCTCCCGCGTGTAGCCGTATTTCTGGCAGGCCACCTCGTTGACATCCAGAAAGCGCAACGTCTGCAGGTCATAGACCCACATGGGCAAGGGGTTGGCCTCGAAAAGCTGTTGATACCGGTGTGCGTCCGAACCGCTCATTTGCATCAACTCACGCGCTGGCCGGCGCTTGCTGCGCAAAACCTTCCTGCCTCGGTGAGCTGATTTTCCGGATCTGGTGACCATTCGTCCGCTCCTGCAAGCGTGGCCATGGTTCCGCAGCGCAACGGCGCGCTGTTCTGACTCTAATTCCAATCTGCCATGGCGCGCCGTAAGTAACACTTTGCTGTTCTGCAACGGCGGCTAGCCGCAAGCACAGGCAGTTGTCCGACACGCGATGTCCAGCACGGCGATGTCAGCGTTTGCCCAGAATGGGACGTCGTCGCAACGTGCCCGCCGAGGCCATCCCCACCCGCTCGGTCAGTCAGCGTCTGTGGTTGGCGGCCATTGCAGGCCGAGCTGCTCTCCGATATGGGCCCGCAGCGCTTCCAGGGACACAGGCTTGGTCAGGAACACGTTGACGCCTGCCTGCAGGCAGGCGGCACGGTGCTCGGCGGTGGCCGAGGCCGAGACCGCGATCACGGGCACGGTGGCCAGATCGGCCTCCCGCCGCAGTCGGCGCGTGGCTTCCACGCCGCCGACAGACGGCATCACGCTGTCCATCAAGATCAGGTCCGGCCGGAAATTCCTCGCCGCTGCCAGCAGTTCGCTGCCATCGCTGGCCTGCGCCACTTCGAATCCGGCGTTGCTGAGGAAATCGCACATCAGCGTGCGGTTCGCCGCCACGTCGTCGACCACCAGCACGCGTCGCGGCGGCCCCGCGTAGCGCGCCACGCCGGGCATCCTGCGAGGCGCGGCCTCCGCCCGCTGCGCTATTGGCAACGGCAGCTCCACGCGGAATCGGGAGCCGCGCCCGAACTCACTGCTCACCTGCACTTGTCCGCCCATGTCGTTCACCAATGCGCGGGTGATCGCGAGCCCCAGCCCCGTGCCACCGCTGCGGTGTTGCGCGTCGCCCACCTGCTCGAAGGGCTTGAAGATGCGTTCCATGTCGTCGGGGCGCATGCCGACACCGGTGTCCTCGATATCCAGCCGCAGCAACACCTGCCCGGGGCCAGTCGGCTCGGCACGGGCGCGCAGCGCGACCGTGCCGCGGTCGGTGAACTTGATGGCATTGCCCAGCAGGTTCAGCAGCACCTGGCGCAAGCGGCGCTCGTCGGCCAGCACGGCCTCGGGCAAGCCTTCAGCGGCCTCGAACACGAAGGCCAGACGCTTCTCGTCTGCCTTCACCCGCATGAGGTTCACGACCGTCTGCAGCAGGCCGGTCAGGTGCACCGGCTCCGGGTTCAGGTCCGTGCGGCCTGCCTCGATGCGCGCCAGGTCGAGGATGTCGTTGATCAGCGCCAGCAGGTGCTGCCCACTCTGGTGGATGGTGTCCAGGCCGCGCGCCTGGCGCGCGCTCAGGCCGCCCTCCATGGTCAGCAGTTGCGCGTAGCCGAGGACGGCATTCAGCGGTGTGCGCAGCTCGTGGCTCATGCCGGCGAGGAACTCGCTCTTCGCGCGGTTGGCCGCCTCGGCGGCGTGCCGGGCGGCGCGCTCGGTCTGGAGCATGCCGCGCTCGAGTTCGAGCGTCGCGGCATGCGCGCGATCCCGGGCATCCAGCTTCGACAGGGTGCTTCGCACCTGGCTTTCGACCGCCTCCTCGCTGAGCGCGAGCACCCTGGCGATATCGGTGTAGGCGTTGCCCTGCGCGATGAATCGCAGGACGCTGATCTCCGCCGGCGTGAGGTTGTCGTCGATGATCTGCTCGGCCAGTTCAAATGACCCTTCCGACGGAAGCGCGTGGCGGCCGGCGTGCACGGCGCGGATGGCGTCCAGCAGCTCCTTGTGCAAGGCGTTCTTCAGAAGGTAGCCGCGCGCGCCGGCGTGCAAGGCGCGCTGCGCCTGAGCGTCGCCGGCATAGGTGGTGAGCACGATGATCCGGGCTTCGGGAAACTCGGCGCGGATCGCGCCGATCGCGTCGAGCCCGCTCATGCCGGGCATCTGCAGATCCATCAGCGTGACGTCGGGGCGGTGCACGCGGAATTGCTGGATCGCTTCGCGTCCGTTCGCCGCTTCCGCCACGAGGGTCATGTCCGGCTCGACGGAAAGCAGCATCGCGATGCCCTGCCGCACGATCGGGTGATCGTCGACGCAGAGAACCTGGATGCGGGTCAGATCTTCGGTCATTCGCCGACCTCGCTGGGTGCGAACTTCTTGTGGAGGAACCATGATCGAGCCGGTACCGGCCGACTGTACGCCTGCGACGCCGGTGCGCTGAATGCCACTTCCGTTCCCGTCTCCAGGCCGCTGCGAACGGCCAGCTTGCCGCCGACGAGCTCGGCACGCTCCCGCATGCCGCTCAAACCGAAGTGCCCTTGTTTTTCGCCCGCGCGCAGCACTTCCGGGTCGATCCCCCTGCCGTCGTCGCGAACCCGCACGCACAGCTGCCGCTCGTCGTAGCCGATCTCGACCCGGATCTGCTTTGCATCGGCGTGGTGGAAGGCGTTGCGCAGTGCCTCGCCAGCGATGCGGAAGGTCTCGTCGCGCACCAGCGGATGCAGAGCCTGAGGCGTTCCCTGAACTTCGACATGCGCCGATGCCGCGTGACCGCTCTCGTTCGCCAACTCCTCGGCGAGCGCCCTCAGGGCGTCCGCCAGGTTGTCGGTGTCCAGGGCCGAGGTCCGCAAACCCTGTACGGTATCGCGGCCCTCCGTGATCGCTTCGGCCGCATGGTCGATCGCGCCCGCGAGGATCTGCCTCGATTCGCGCGGGCGATCAGGCAGCAGGTTGAGTGCGGCCTGGAACTGCAGCAGCAGCCCGTGAAAACGCTGCAACAGCGTGTCGTGCAGGTCGCGAGCGATGCGCGTGCGTTCGGCAATACGCGCCTCCAGCGTCGCCTCCAACTGCCGATGCAGCCGCCGGATGCGCATGTGCAGCCGGAGTTGGAAAGCGCTCCATGCCAGGCCAATGAGCAGGATGGCGCCCGCCAGGCGGAACCAGGTGGTTTGGTAAAAGGCCGGCGGAATCGCGAATTCGAGCTGCGCGCCTTCCTCATTCCACACGCCGCTGTTGTTGGAAGCCTTCACGCGGAAGCGATAGTTGCCGGGCGGCAGATTCGTGTAGGTGGCCTGACGCCTGTCGATGGCCTCCTGCCAATCGTTGTCGTGCCCCTCCAGCCTGTAGCGAAAGCGCGTGCTCTTCGGGTCGACCAAGCTCAGCGCGGTGAACTCGATCGTCATGTCGCGGACCAGCGGGGGCAGACGAAGTCCGTTCTCGACCGCATAGGGCTTGTGGTCGGCGTGCAGGGCCTCGATATGAACCGGCGGAGGCAGCGGGTTGAATGGCAGGTGGTCGGGGGCGATCACCTGGACGTCTGCGCCCGACACGAACCAGAGCTTGCCGTCCGGCCCTTTCGCCACGGGAGGGTTGAAGTAGGCCGGCGTGAGCGCCAGCAGCGGCACGCCATCCGCGGCCCCCCAGACCTTCGTGGCGACCCGGCGGCTCGGGTCGGCGATCCAGGCGGCCAGGTCGTCACGCAAAACCCTCACGAGCCCGCAGGATGCATACATCCACAGTGACCCGTCGTCGTCCAGCGTCGACCAGTGCACCGTGTTGCAGGGCAGGCCGTTGCCGACTGCGAGCGTGGTGACACGGCCATCCTTGATACGGCTGAGGCCCCCCTCTTCGGTGGCGGCCCAGACTGCCCCGTCGGCATCGAGCCGGAGACCGGCGACATGGCCCGCGCCCAGCCCTTCGGCGGGTGTGTAGGTGGCCTGGACCTTCCCGTCCTTGAAATACAACACCCCACCGTCCTGCCAGAAGGACAGCCACAAGCCACCTCGGTCGGCGACAACGACTTTGGCTTGTTGCCGGCGGCCGAGCGCGGCCCATGGAATGTTCTCGGCGAATCGACCCTTGTGCAGCCGTGAAAGGCCTTCATTGCCAGACAGCCAGAGGTCGCCCGTCCCATCGCCCGTGATGGAATAGACCTCCTTGCTGGGCACGCCGCTGACGGCGACGAAGCGGCCGTTCGCAAAGTAGGCGAGGCCACGGCCCGTGCTCACCCAGAGTCGCCCGTCGGCGTCCTGATGCAGGGATTGCACTCTGGCATCTGGCAGCCCGTCGCGTTCCCTGTAGACGGTCGGTCTCGCGCCCTTCCACCGGGCCAGTCCTTCGCCGGTTGCCACCCAGACGCTGCCGTCCTTTGTCGCCAGTACCGACTTCGTGCCGTCATTGGGCAGGCCCTGCTGCATGGAGAGGGTGGTGACAGGCAGCTTTCGGAAGCGGTCTATGCCCTTCTCGCTGCCGAACCAGATGTTGCCTTCGCGGTCTTCGAAAAGACTGCAGGCGATGTTCCCGGAGAGACCGTCTGCCCGCGTGAACGCGTCGGCCTGGCCCTCTTGCAAATGGAGGATGCCGTGGCCTTCGGTTCCGATCCAGAGCCCGCCATCGCGGTCCCGCAACAACTTGTTGGCCTTGATGTCGCGGTCAGGGAGCCATTCATCGGGCTTGGCAGCGCTTCGCATTGGCGACGGCACCAATCTGTCGCCGTCCACGCGCAGGATCCCGGCGCCGCGGATGCCGATCAGGATTTGTCCATCGGCGGTCGTGCTCAGGTCGCCCACTCGCACGCCTGGCGTCTCGAATCGTTGCGGCGTCCCGGGCTTCCAGCGCCAGAGGCCCGAGTCCGCACCCACCCACAGCGCCCCGGATTTGTCTTCGGCCAGGCTCCAGACGAACTGGCCAAACCCGCCTTCAGGCATGGAACATTGGGCCTGACCTGCGCGGATGGCGCACAGCCGTCCTCGTTCGCCCAGCAGCCCGGCCCAGACCGTTCCGTCGCGGTCCTCGAACAACGACGTCACGAACCCGTTGGGGATTTGCGGATAGCGGGTCAGCTCGATGCCATTCCAGCTGACCAGGCCATTGAAGGTGCCAATCCAGAGCGTGCCGTCGCGGGACACCAGCAGGGCGTAGGGATTGCTTGGCAGCGACTGGCCTGTCGGTGGTTGCCAGGGAACGAACCGAAGGCCGTCGAAGCGAAACATGCCAAATGACCCGCCGACCCAGAGATAGCCGTCGGGCGTCTGTGCCATCGCGAAGACGAGACCCAGCAAGGCGCCGTCCCGGGCTGTCCACGAGGTGTGCGCGTACTGGGATACCTGCAGGGGAGGATCGAGCGCGAGGGCAGGGGATGGCGAGATGAGCAGAGCCGGCGCCAGGAGCAGACCCGGCAGGAGGTGTCTCTGACTCTGGCCCACCCGTTGACGCACTGAATTCCTTTGCCTTCCTTTGCCGCTGGCAGCAAGTGAGCAGCGTATCGCGAAAGGCCCTCTGCCGGGAGGTTCAGAACGTCATCGCCGATTGGAAAGCACCGAAGACGGCCGCAGGCGCAACAGGCACACAACGCACAGCAGAGAGAAAACCGTTCCTGCAAGCAAGGTGTAGCGATAGTCATGTTCGGACAGATCGAGCATCGGCCCCTGGACACTGCTGACAAGGATCGTGCCGAAGATCACCATCAGATCTTTGGTCGAGTTGAACTGCACGAATCTGGCGCGCGGGAAAAGCGCCATCGGCATGGACGCGGCTGCCGTGAACCAGGCGCCGGAAATCACCACGTGGGCGAAGTAGAAGACGCGGAAGCTCGCGGCGTCCGACACCAGGGCGAAGCCGGCCGCGGAAATGGCGCAATACACCGTCATGATGCCCATCGAGACTCGCACCGCGCCAAAGCGATCAGCCATGGACCCAATGGCAAAGGCCGACACGATGGACACCGCATAGCCTGCTGCCGTCAGCGCGCCCAGCGTGGCCTTCTGGATGCCAGCCGCGTGCGCATAGTGCAAATAAAAGGTGTTGAAGGGGCTGAAGGTGACGCTCGCCAGCACGAAGGCGGCGACGGCCCACCCATAGGAGCGATGGCGAAAGCAGGCCAGCACGTGGTCGAGGGGAAATCTCAGCCGGCGCTCCGTCTTGTCAGCGGGCGCGGCGTCGGGCGGCAAGGGTGTCTCTTTCAGCATCAACGCCATCGCGAGGATAGGCAGGCAGAAGAAGAGGCCGACGCCCATCAGGACCTCGCGCAGATGGTGGTCCGTGAGCGCGAAGATCCAGTTGTGATACGCGATGCCGATCGTCAGGCTGACGATTCTGAACACTGCAAAGAAGCGACCGAGCAGGCCCGCAGGCACAAGGTCGTTGACGAGGCCGTTGAACAGCGAGAAAGCGCTGATGGCGGCGCAGTCGAATGTGGCCCAGAACAGGCTGAACAGCGCGAGTCGGCAGTTGTGCAGGCCAGGTGACCAGCTGCCCAGTGCCGCATCGAGCGAGCCCGCCAGCGTGGGTGAAGCGGCCAGGCCCACCATGGCCAGAAGGCCGGCGGGCGCCGCAATCATCAAAAAGGGCTTGCGCCTGCCAAGGCGGCTGCGGCAGCGGTCCGAGTGATAACCGGCCAGCGGTACCAGCAGCAAGCTCAAGGCGGCGGGCACCGTGGACAACAGCAGTGAGATCGTCGTATCAGACGCCGCGTGCCGGCGCAGCAGCTCCAGCGCGCTGGGCACGGCAGCGCGCTCGCGCATCGAGACGCCGAAGTCACCGCACAGCAGCCAGAGCAGCAGGGCGCCCAGCCCGACAAGGCTGAGCGGCATGGCTGCCGCAGCTCTCGCAGCCAGTGCACGATTCATGTCAGCCGCGCAGAGCCACGGGGCCGGTCGACTTGCGGACGACGAGTTCAAGCGGGAGGGCGATCTTCCTCGCCGCGACGCCCTGGCCCTCGATCAGCGCCACGAGTTCTCGTACCGCGCAGGCGCTGAGTTCGACCAGCGGTTGGCGCATCGTCGTCAGAGGCGGGTGGATGTGGCTGGAGATGGCGATGTCGTCGAAACCCACGACCGAGATGTCTTCGGGGACGCGCAGGCCTTTGCTGTGGATGGCATCGATGGCGCCGAACGCCATTTCGTCGTTGGCCGCGAAGATGGCGGTGGGCGGCTCCGGCAAGGTCAGCAGCTGCAGCGTGGCCGCGTAGCCGCCGGTCTGGACGAAACGACCCGGGACGATGAGCGCCGGGTCGGCGGCGATGCCGGCCGCGTTCAGGGCTTCGACATAGGCTGCCTGTCGCTCGGTGCTCTGGCCCGTGTAGTGGGAGCCGGCAATGAAGGCGATGCGACGGTGCCCCAGCGACAGCAGGTGCTCGACCGCCGTGCGGGCGCCCTTGCGGTTCTCGACGACGACGACGGGCAGCTCCATGGCGCGCGCATCGAAGTTGACGAAAACGCAGGGCAACTGGCGGTGTTCAAGGTCGCCGAGGTAGGCATCCTCGACATTCGGCATGGGCAGGATGAGGCCGGCGCACAGGTTGGCGAGCATGTCTCGAGTGTCTGCCCGGCCCGGGGCGTCGAAACGGTCGGCGTTGAACAGCAGGATGTCGTAGCCGCGGGCACGCGCTTCGTTGCTGATCTCCTTCGTGATCTCGTGCAGCACCAGTGAGCCGAAGTTGTTCACGAAGATGCCGATGAGCCGGCTTTTCTCGCCGCGCATGCGCCGCGCCACCATGTCGGGCGAGTAGTTCAGCTTGGCCGCAGCCTCCATGACGCGTGCACGTGCATCTTCCGAGACGTAGCCAGTGCCGCGGATGGCACGCGATGCGGTGATGGGCGCGACCCCGGCCAACTTCGCTACTTCACTGAGCCTGCTGGGTTTTGGCATAGGTCAACGCTGAGATGGAATATCGCAATGTGGTGACGATACCACATTCATTGCCGCGACCGGCAAAGCGTGCCTGCTACGCAAATTCCTTTGTGGTTTTGACTGGATATGCTAACGTAACCATACTCAATGGGCGCAGCAGTCAACCGGCGGGCTGCGCCGACCCAGCCGGCGCATCGGAACTGCTCCGCTGCGCTCAACGGATCCATGCTGATGAAACTGAAGAATTGCGTGAGCGGCTTGTTATTGACGCTGGGCATTGCTCTGGGCGGGTGTGCGGGCGCGCCCACCCAAAACGGCGGCAACCGCACCGAAGTGCTTGCGGCGATCGACAAGGTCAATTCCTACTGGCAGGCGCACGCACCCGCTCAGGACAGCCCGTTCTGGAATGTGGCTGCCTATCACACCGGCAATATGGAAGCCTACCGGGTGACCGGCAATGAAAGTTATCGGCGTTATACCGAAACCTGGGCCGAGTACAACCAATGGACGGGCGCGCGGTCCAAGGATAAATCGACCTGGAAATACAACTACGGCGAAACTCCGGATCACGTGCTATTCGGTGATTGGCAGATCTGCTTTCAGGTTTATGCGGACCTTTATCAGCTTGACAAGGACCCGCGCAAGATCGCACGCGCCCGCGAGGTGATGGAATATCAGATGAGCACTCCCAACAAGGATTATTGGTGGTGGGTGGACGGCTTGTATATGGCCATGCCGGTCATGACCAAGATGTACCGGGCCACCGGCAACCGGCAGTATCTCGACAAGATGTACGAGTACTACAGTCATGCCAACAGCATCATGTACGACCCGCTGGAGAAGCTCTATTACCGGGACGCGAGATACGTCTTCCCGCAGCACAAGAGCGTCAACGGCAAGAAGGACTTCTGGTCGCGCGGGGACGGCTGGGCGTTTGCCGCTCTGGCCCGGGTCCTGTCGGAATTGCCGCAGGACGACCCGCACCGCGGTGAGTACGTGCAGCGCCTGCAGGACATGGCCGGGGCGCTGCTGCCGCTGCAGCAGCCGGAGGGCTACTGGACGCGCAGCCTCATCGACCCGGCCCATGCGCCTGGCCCCGAGACCAGTGGCACTGCCTTCTTCACTTACGGCCTGCTATGGGGCATCAACAATGGCCTGCTGCCGCGTGACCGCTATCTGCCCGCGGCGCAGCGCGGTTGGCAGTACCTGACGACCGTGGCCCTGCAGCCCGACGGCAAGCTGGGGTATGTGCAGCCCATCGGCGACCGCGCGATTCCAGGGCAGGTGGTGGACCAGAATTCCACCTCGCACTTCGGCGTCGGCGCCTTCCTGTTGGCGGGGGCCGAAATGGTCCGTCTGCTCGACAAATAACGGCGCAGCCAGGAGATAACGTGCAACGTCGCAACTTCATGCGTGCAGCGGCTCTGGGGCCTTCCGTGCCCGCCTTGTTGGCCGCCAGCGAGGCGGCAGGCGCTGCGGGCGCTGCGGGTGCTGCGGGTGCTGCGACTGCCGCTGCGCCTGGGCAGGAGCGTGCCTACATGCTCAACCTGCTGCGCCAGATGGCCGAGCCGGTGCTGGGCCTGATGTCCAAGGGCGAGCTGAAGAAGAAGTTCTCGCTTGAGCTGAGCCCCACCTGGGATGGACGCGACCCGTCCGTCGCCTACCTGGAATGCTTCGGCCGCCTGATTTCAGGCATCTCGCCCTGGCTGGCGCTGCCCGCGGATGACACCGCTGAAGGCCAGTTGCGCAGGCGCCTGCAGCAACAGGCGCTGCAGAGCTACGCCAACGCCGTCGATCCGAAGAGCCCCGACTACCTGACCTGGAAGGGGCATGGCCAGGCGCTGGTGGATTCGGCCTATTTCACCAACGCGCTGATGCGCGCACCCAAGGTGTTGTGGGAGCCGCTGGACGCGGCCACGAAAGGCCGCATCGTGGCTGAGATCAAGGGCCTGCGCCGCATCGAGGTGCCCTACATCAACTGGCTGCTGTTCGCGGCGATGAACGAGGCCTGGCTGCTGTCCATCGGTGAGGAATCCGACCCGATGCGTATGAATGGCGCGATCCGCAAGATCAACGAGTGGTATGTCGGCGACGGCTGGATCAAGGACGGCCAGGACTTCCATTTCGACTACTACTGCTCCTACGTCATGTACCCCATGCTGCTGGAGATCCTCGAAGTGCTGGTGGCCAGGAAGGGGCCGTTCTGGAACGCCAAGCCCGAGGACCTGCTCGCGCAGGCCACGAAGCGTGCGCAGCGCTATTGCGAACACCTGGAGCGTTTCGTCGGCCCGCAAGGCAGCTACCCGCCGATCGGCCGCTCGCTGACCTACCGGACCGCGGTGTTCCAGCCACTGGCCTTGCTGGCCTGGCGCAAGCAGCTGCCGGCATCGCTGCCCGAGGGGCAGGTGCGCTCGGCCTTGCATGCCGCGCACGTAGCGATCTGGGACGGCCCCGGCAACTTCACGAAGGACGGTTTCCTGACCATCGGCTTTCGTGGCCATCAGCCTGAGCTTGGGGACTGGTACTCCAACAACGGCAGCATGTACATCGCCGCGGCGGGCTTGCTCGCGCTGGGACTGCCCGCGACCGATTCCTACTGGACGGCACCGGCGCAGGACTGGACGCAGAAGAAGGCGTTCAGCAGCAACCGCTTCCCCAAAGACTACGCCGTGGGCTACTGATGAAGCGCGCGATCCTCGCCGTTTGGCTCGCCTTGGCCGCGCTCGGCGCGAGCGCGGCGGAGCGCCTGGTCGTTACCGTCCGGCACGAGTTGAAGGCCGCGCGGCCGGCCGAGACGATCACGGTTCCCTGGTCCGAAGTGGCCCGGCGCCTGCCCGGGGCGCTGCTGCATCAGCTCGCCGTGCGCGACGCCGGCGGCAACTTGCTGCCCTACCAGATCACCAACGTGGCGCCGTTGGCGAGAGACCCGAAGAACGAAGGCATCGCCTACGGGGAGCTGATCTTCCAGCATGACTTCGCCGCGGACGAGCAGAGCGCGCGCTTCACCGTCGAGAAGACGACGACGGTCGCGCCGCCGTTTCCCGTCAAGGCCTTCGCCCGCTATGTCCCGGAGCGTCTCGACGATTTCGCCTGGGAAAACGACAGGATCGGCCACCGCACCTATGGCCAGGCGCTGGCCGCGCCAGCGCCGCCCGGGAGTGACAAGGAAGTCCTCGTCGCGAGCGGTGTCGACATCTGGTTCAAGCGGCCCTCCTACCTCATCGTCGACCGTTGGTACAACAAGGGCCACGACCACTATCACAAGGACGAGGGCGAGGGGCTCGACATGTACGCCGTCGGCCGCACCCGCGGTGCAGGCGGCACGGGCATCTGGAATGGCAGCCGCCTGTTCGTCAGCCGCAACTATGCGGCGTGGCGCGTCATCACGAACGGGCCCGTTCGTGCCGTTTTTGAGTTGACCTACGACAAGTGGGACGCGGGCGGCGTGGCGGTCAGCGAAGTCAAGCGGTTCACCGTCGACGCGGGCCACCTTTTTGACACGGTCGAAAGCACTTTCAGCACTGCCACGCCGCAGACGCTCACCGTCGCGCTGGGCCTCAACAAGAAGCCGGCCTATCCCGAGCAGGCGCCGACGGTCGCTGCTTACCGTGCCCCCGACACGCTGATGCAATGGGTGCGTCAGCGCAGTGCGGGTGACTTTGGTGTCGCCATCCTGCTGCCGGGTGCAGACGGCTACGCGGCCGATCCCGACAACGAACTGATCCTCGTCAAGGCCAAGACCGGCCAGCCGCTGCGCTACTACCTCGGTGCGGCCGTCGACTGGTCAAGTGAGATTCCCACGGCGCAAGCCTGGCAGGGCTATGTGGAGGCTTACCGCAAGCGCGTTGCGTCGCCGATCCGGGTCGAAATCGGCGCGGAGTAGCCATGCTTTCCCGGTGGCGGCCCGTAATGCGCTTTGACTCTGAAATTTTGTATATCTCGCGGCGCCTTATTCATAGCTCCTTTCACGCCATGGAGACTAAGCTGAACGGCGCGAGGCCGTGACACCCCTAGTTTGATAGTCACCAAGATTGCCAGGCATCCCTGACTGTCTTCGAGAACATCGGTGATGATCCTGCAATGTCGCACCAAAGCAACTTTCAAGATCGATAAGGCAACGTTACCATACCGTAACCAAGGGTCGAGGAAGCGTGATCACATGCTGCGCTGTAAGCGCTTTGGAGGGTTTCATGAGCCCATTTTTTGGGGCTCGCATGGTAACGTTGTCACATATTGCTATTATCGAAATGAATCTGCGATGAGCAAGCTGATCCAGCCATCGCCGATATAAAAACAACTTGTAGTCACATTGATGACAAAAGCCCTTGAGGCATGGAGAGAGACATGAAACAAACCCTGATTTGCTCGGCCGTGTCGATGGCGCTTGCCGCCGCATACGGCCACGCCGCGGCTCAGGCTGCGGCGCCCGCCCAGGCTGCTGAAAAAGCGCCTGACGCCGCAGACGCCGCCGCCAAACCCGACGGCCAGAAACTCGAGACCGTGGTCGTGACCGGTTTTCGCGCCAGTCTCGAGAAGTCGATGGCGTTGAAGCAGCAGGCCATCGGCGTGCGCGACTCCATCGTCGCCGAGGACATCGGCAAGTTCCCCGAGGCCAACGTGGCCGAGTCGCTGCAGCGCGTGCCGGGCATCATCCTGAACCGTGACGAGAGTTCGGGTGAGGGTCAGCGCATCTCCATCCGTGGTCTGCCGACCGAGTACACCGTCACCACGCTGAATGGCGCACTCGTCAATACCGTGTCGACTTCCACCATCGGCTCGGCGGTGCGCGGCTTCAACTACGACGTGTTCGCGTCCGAACTGTTCGGCCGCGTGGACTTCTACAAGTCGCCGCTGGCGGAGTTGAACGAAGGCGGCATGGGCGGCGTGGTGGACCTGCAGACGCCACGCCCCTTCGACAACCCCAAGCGCACCATCCGCTATGGCGTGACGGCGTCGTACAACACCACGTCCGGCAAGACCGACCCTATGGGCTTCGCGCTGTACTCCAACACCTGGGGCGACTGGGGCGCGCTGATTGGCGTGTCGCACGCGGCCGCGGTGAACGATCGCTCCGGCTTCGAGGCGACCGGTGGCTACAACAGCTCGGCACGCGCCAGCCAGAGTCCCGTGAAGGGCAACTTCGCCTTCGCGCTGGACTACGACAGCCCGCGTGCCAACCTCGGCAGCTACACCCGCGCCCAAGTCGACAACGCACTGCTGCCCCGCATCTACCGCTTCTACGGTTCGGCCAATGACCGGACCCGCGACGGCCTGGTGGGCTCGCTGCAGTTCAAGACCCCGACGCTGAACTTCAGCCTGGACACGCTCTATTCCAAGCTGAAGAACACCCGCGACGAGATCTACTTCGGCCTGCTGATCCGCAACAGCCGTACCACCGACCGCACCAAGCCGGCGGGCCAGAGCGGCAACAACGGCTTCATTCCGCTGAACGTCAAGATCGACCCGGCGTCCAACCTGCTGACCGGCACCTTCGGCAACACGTCATACAGCAGCGGCGTGACCTACAGCGAAGACGAAACCAAGTTCGGCTACGTGGCCGCCAATGCCCGCTGGAGCGTCAGCGACAAGCTCGTGCTGAGCGGCCAGCTGAGCACCAACAACAGCAAGGCGCTGAGCTACCAGGACACCCTGTCCGGCCAGATCTTCGGTGTCGACTCCACCATCGACTACGGCAGCGATCACGTCTACCCGTCGCTGTCCTCGCCGACCAGCTACACCGACCCCGCCAACTTTCAGGGCTTTGGCATCGGCACCGGCTGGACCCGTGAGACAGACAAGAGCAACCAGGGCCGCGTCGTCGCCGACTGGGACTACGCCCTTGCTGGCGACTGGACCGGCCATCTGAAGGCCGGCCTGGCCTATTCAGAGACCTCCAAGGAGATCAACAAGCGCAACGGCACATCCGCCGCGACCGCCAAGCTCAACACGCTGGGCACGGCAGGCCTGCGTTCGGGCATGACCTCCGTGCTGCCGATCGGCAACCTCGACATGGGTGCCGGCTGGCCGCACGCCTGGGGCACTTTCACCCGTGGCTACACCTACTCGACCTTCGACCCGCTGGCCCTCAACTCGGAGGCGACCTTCACGCCGGCGCAGAGCTTCAAGGCGCAGGAGAACGTGTCCACGGCCTTCGTGCAGTCCGACTTCAGGGGCCAGGTGTTCGACCGGGAGCTGCGCCTGAATGCCGGCGTGCGCTTCGCGCGCACCGAGACGCTGATCGACAACTTCAAGCAGCAGGGCGCCAGCCTCACCTATGCGCCGAACCAGGAGAAGGGCTCCTACACCAGCGTGCTGCCGGCCTTCAGCTCGGCCTTTGACCTGACCGACAACCTCACCTGGCGTGCCTCCTGGGGCAAGACGCTGAGCCGGCAGGCGCTGTCCATCATCGCGGCGCAGACGGTCATCCCCAACCCGTTCGACAACACCGCCACGGCCGGCAATCCGAGCCTGCGTCCGCAGAAGTCCAAGAACCTGGACACCAGCCTGGAGTGGTACTTCCAGAAGGGCAGCATGCTGTCGGCGGCGTTGTTCAGAAAGGAACTGACAGATGCCACCTTCGGCAGCAGCGTGCAAACCACCTTCGGCGCGCTGGGCCTGCCCGACACGGCGCTGGGTGGCATCTTCCAGGACGCCAACGGCAAGGTGGACCCCAACCTGCCGATGACGCTGAAGACCTACAGCAACGCCGGCAAGCAGACGCTCAAGGGCTTCGAGCTGGCCTACCAGCAGGCTTTCACCTTCCTGCCCGACCCCTTCAAGGGGCTGGGTGCACTGGCCAGCTACACGCACATCAACCCGTTCAACAGCGCCGTGTGGACGACCAACTCGGGCAGCGTCATCGACGTGAACTCGGTGCCTAAGTACGCATACAGCACCACGCTGTACTACGAGAGCGGCCCGTTCGCTTTCCGCACGTCCTACAACTACAAGGGCCGCTCGCTGCATCGGGACACCCCGAAGAACAACGGCGACGACCTGATCCGCTGGAATGCCGGCCGCGGTTACCTTGACGCCAATGTCAGCTACAAGATCAACGACTCGCTGGAGATCCGCCTGGAAGGGCTGAACCTGTCCAACACGCTGGCTTACGACTACTTCGAGGACGCCACCGGTCAGTACGGCCTGGGCAACAAGACCCGCATGGACTATGCGAAGTACGACGGTCGCACCTTCAAGATCGGCTTGCGCGGCAGGTTCTGATGCCCCTCGTCCGGTCTCGCGCCGCTGAACGCGGGCGTGCCCAACCGGTCCCCCGTGGGGACGGCGATGCTTGCGGCGTTGAGCCGCAAGCACATCGCCCCAGGCGGGCCGGCTTGGGAGCGGCCCGGCGCTCGGCCCGCAAGTTCGACGCGCTGTCCGTTCTCATGGCCGCGGCGTGTGCCGTAAGCTGCGCCGCGCCACCACCGCGCGCCGCTGATATCCACGCCGGCGATGTGCGTGTGGTCGACGTCGGTGAGGGTTGGGCGCGCAACTCCGTCAACACCGTGGTGTTCCGCAAGAACTCCCTCGTCACCCACGGCGACATGCAGTACATCGCCTTCTACGACCCGCAGGCCCGGGTGGTGCTGGGCAAGCGCCGGCTCGGCAGCGGCGCCTGGGAGCTGAAGGCCACGCCCTACCAGGGCAACGCGCTGGATGCCCACAACAGCATCAGCATCATGGTCGATGGCGCGGGCTATCTGCACCTGGCCTGGGACCACCACAACAGTGCACTGCGCTACGCGCGCAGCCTGCGGCCCGGTGCGCTGGAAATGACGGCCGAAATGCCGATGACGGGGCAGGACGAGGCCTCGGTGTCCTATCCCGAGTTCCATCGCCAGCCGGACGGCAATCTGCTGTTCTTCTACCGGGACGGCGGTTCGGGCCGGGGCAACCTGGTGCTCAACCGCTACGACGTCGCCACGCAAAAGTGGACGCGGCTGCACGCCAACCTGATCAGCGGGGAAGGCCAGCGCAACGCCTACTGGCAAGCCTTCCTCGACCACCGCGGCACCTTGCATCTGTCCTGGGTCTGGCGCGAATCGCCCGACGTCGCCAGCAACCACGACTTGGCCTACGCCCGCTCGCGCGACGGCGGCCGCAGCTGGGAGACCTCCGATGGCCGGCCCTGCGTGCTGCCGATCACCGCGGCTAGCGCCGAGGTCGCCGCTCACATCCCGCAGGGCAGCGAGCTGATCAACCAGACGTCGATGTCGGCCGACCGGGACGGCAACCCCTACATCACCAGCTACTGGCGGCGCGCCGGCAGCACGGTACCGCAATACCAGGTGGTCTACCGCCGCGGCGGCGCCTGGCGGGAACTGGAGCTGGGCTTTCGGCGCACGCCGTTCTTGCTCAGCGGCGTGGGGACCAAGGCGATTCCCATATCACGCCCGCAAATCATGGTGGGCCTGGGAGCCGGTGAGCCGGCGGCGCTGCTCGTGTTCCGTGACGAAGAACGGGGCAGCAAGGTGTCGGTCGCCCGTATTGAGCACTTCAGCAGCGGGCGCTGGACCGTGCACGACCTGACGGCGGATTCCGCCGGCGCGTGGGAACCCAGCTTCGACACGGAGTTGTGGCGCGAGCGAGGCGAATTGAACCTGTTCCTGCAGACCGTGCAGCAGGTGGACGGGGAGGGCGCCGCCAACGTCTCGACCAGCAAGGTGCGAGTGCTGCAGTGGCGCCCGAAACCCTGAGCGACGGGAAATCCCATGCCCTAAAAAGCGCCGCTCGGTAACTATATGTTTATTGCTAGCTATACGAACTTTTGATGGGGTAAAGGCAAAACAGCATACGAATTGAATATTCAACGGTGCTAGCCTTTAGACATTACCTGCTCAGGTGTAATTCACTGCGAGCGGTGTAATGATTGGTATCAATAAAGCGGCGGGCGAACGTATTTTTTTCGTCTGCCAAACATACCCCCTCACGGAGACAACCATGCGGTCAAAGAATTTCGCAAAAACCGTCATCGCCGGTTTAATCAGTCAATTTTGGCTGGCCTCCCCGGTGCATGCGCAAGATGCGGCGAAGCAGGACCTCGAACGGGTCGTTGTCACCGGCATCCGGGCCTCGCTGGAGTCGTCTGTCGCGACGAAGCGCATGCAGGACGGTGTCGTCGATGCGGTGTCCGCAGAAGACGCCGGTAAATTCCCCGACACGAATATCGCCGAATCGCTGCAGCGCGTCACCGGCGTGCAGATCCAGCGCAACAACGGCGAGGGTCGCTATATTTCCGTGCGCGGGTTGGGGCCGGAATTCAACAATGTGCTCGTCAACGGCCGAACCATGACCAGCGATACCGGGGGGCGTGAGTTCTCGTTCGATCTGCTGTCGCCCGATCTCATCTCGAAAGCGCTGGTTTACAAGACGGCCCAGCCCTTCCTGCCGGAGGGCGGCATCGGCTCCACAGTCGATATTCAAACGGCGCGCCCGTTGTTGGGCCGCAAGGGCCACAGCGCGGTGGTGAACCTGTCCGGGTCCTACGATTCCAACTCCAAGAAAAAGACGCCCAACGCGAGCGCGATGTACTCGTTCGCGAACGACGACCGCAGCTTCGGCGTCAGCGGCTCGCTGTCGTACACCGACCGGGCCTCCAAGCAGACCAAGGCCGTCAACGACGCGTGGAACTACAAGGACGTGTCGCTGATCAACGGCGACCTCAATTCCAAGAACCTGACCATGGCCGACGTGACGGTCAAGAAGCTCTACATCCCGCAGAGCTTCGGGTTCCAGGAGGAGAACGAGCGCCGCAAGCGCCTGGTGGCCGCGGGCACCGTCCAGTTCAACCCGACCTCCGCGCTCAAGCTCACGGCCGACGCGCTGTACTCGCGCCTGGACCAGAAGAACGACGTGATCGCGGTCAGCGACTGGAACAACCCCACCCAGCTCGGCGTCAAGTTCAACTCGGACAACCAGATCACCAGCTTCCTGCGGCCGGGCTCGACCTTCTTCGCCAACAACCCCGAGATTGCCGGCCCCGGCAAACTGCTCGGCGAAGCGAACTCCAACGACATGATCGTCAAGGCCGGCGACCGCTTGTCGACCACCAAGGCCTTCGGCGGCAATGCCAAGTGGGCGCTGGCGCCGGAGTGGAACCTGGAAGCGGACCTGTCCACGTCGCGCACGACCTCGGGGACGCCCGACATGTGGATCGTCGCGGGCATGGTGCCCAAGAACGGCGACACGCTGACCTTCGACGGCACGCCCACCATCCACTTCGGGGACAGCCTCTCCGACCCGACCGCCGTGCGCGCCCACGCCGTGGCCTACGGCCAGATCCGCAACGGCGACGATCTGAAGGAAGGCCGGGTCAACCTGGGCTGGGATCACGAGATCGGCTACTTCAAGGGGCTGCAGTTCGGCCTCGCAGCCTCGCGCCGCAAGGTAGACCGCACCCAATGGAACAGTGACTCGTGGAACGCTTTCAGCGGCTATCACGTGTCGCTGCCGGCCTCGCTGTTCACGGTGAGCAAGCTCGACAACATCCTGGGCGCGGAAGGCGCGATGCCGTCGACCTTCCTGAGGTTCGACCCCTACGCCTACATGGCTTACCTGAACCAGCCATCGCTGATCGCGCAGTCCAACGACCCGGCGCTCTACGGCGACAAGACCAAGTACCCCAACGGCCCGATGGCCATCGACTACACCAAGCCGTCGATGTGGGCCGTCAAGGAGAAGGTGTCCAGCCTCTTCGTCGACAGCAAATGGGAGGGCGACGGCTGGTCGGGCAATGTGGGTGTGCGGTATGTGCACGTGAACTCCACGTCGATCGGCATCAGCCGCGTGCTGCTGTCGGCGGTCAAGAGCCCCAACGACACGACCTACATCCTGAACTACGGTCCCGACAGCGTGAACTCGGTCGAGAACAGCTACAACAACTTGCTGCCGTCCGCCAATCTCAAACTCGACCTGACGCGCGACGTCGTGCTGCGCCTGGCGGCCTCCAAAACGCTGACGCGCCCGACGCTGAACCAGATGGGCGTGAGCAACTGGTACGGTGGCCGTTTTGGCGACGTGCAGACCGGCGGCGGCAACCCCTACCTCAAGCCGATGCGCTCGACCAACCTGGACGCGTCGCTGGAGTGGTATCTGTCCAAGACCAACTACCTCAGCGCGGCGGTCTTCCAAAAGAAGGTCACCGACTTTCTCGAATCCCGGCTGGTCGACATCCAGTTGCCGCAGTTCCCCGAGATCGCGCACGACACCCGCATCCGTAACGGGCAGCAAGGCAAGATCAAGGGGCTGGAGCTGGCCGGGCAATACGCCTTCGACGCCAACAACGGCCTGCTGCAGGGCTTCGGCGTCGCGGCCAACTTCACCTATGTGGACGCGAACGCCACGCGGGAAGGCGGCGTCGCCAGCTGTGGCTATCCCGGCCTGTCCAAGCAGTCGTACAACGGCTCCGTGTTCTACGAGGACAGCCGCTTCCAGGCGCGCCTGAGCTACAACTGGCGCAACCACTTCTCGGTGGACTGCGGCGGCGGCAGCACCTTGCCGCGCACCCGCGCCGCTTACGGGCAGGCCGATGCCAGCGTGCGCTACAACGTCACGCCGACGGTTTCGCTCTATGCCGACGCGATCAACCTGAACAACGAACGCATGCACGAGTACGCCAACAACGAGTCGCAGTTCCTGACGCTGGAGGACGTCGGCCGCCGCTTCAACGTGGGCGTGCGGGTGGCGTTCTAGGGTTTGTCATCTCCGGGCGGGACCTGGCCCGCCTTTCACCCTGTCTCGCCACCGCGAGGCAGGGTTTTTTCGATCAGGTCTGCTGCATCACGGAAGCCCCTCATGACCGTTCTTCTTCCCCGTCGTCGACTGCTCGGCGCTGCCGCCTCGGGCGCCACGCTGCTGCTGAACGCGCCGCCTGCGAGCGCCGCCAAGGCAGAAGGGGCGCGCTTCGCCATCGGCGAGGCCGACTTCCTGCTCGACGGCAAGCCGCTGCAGATCCGCTGCGGCGAGATGCATTTCGCCCGCGTGCCGCGCGAGTACTGGAAGCACCGCCTGCAGGCCATCAAGGCCATGGGCATGAACACGGTGTGCGCCTACCTGTTCTGGAACTTCCACGAATGGCGCGAAGGCCAGTACCAATGGGAAGGCCAGCGCGACGCGGCGGAGTTCTGCAGGCAGGCACAGGCCGAGGGTCTGTGGGTCATCCTGCGGCCAGGCCCCTATGCCTGTGCCGAATGGGAGATGGGCGGCCTGCCGTGGTGGCTGCTGAAGCACCCTGGCGACGCCTTCCTGCGCAGCCGCGACGACGCCTTCGTGCAACCGGTGCGGCGCTGGTTCAGGGAGGTCGGCCGGGTGCTGGCCCCGATGCAGGTCAGCCAGGGCGGCCCCATCCTGATGGTGCAGGTGGAGAACGAGTACGGCTTCCTCAGCGACGACAAGGACTACATGCGCGTGATGCGGCAGGCCGTGCTGGACGGCGGCTTTGACGTGCCGCTGTTCCAGTGCAACCCGACCAACGCGCTCGGCAAGACGCACATCCCGGAGCTGTTCAACGTGGCCAACTTCGGCAGCGACCCAGCGACCGGCTTCAAGGCGCTGGCGGCGCTGCAGAAGGGGCCGCTGATGTGCGGCGAGTACTACTCCGGCTGGTTCGACACCTGGGGCTCGCCGCACAAGCGCGGCGACAACGCCCGCGCCATCCAGGACATCGACACCATGCTGAAGGCCAATGGCTCGTTCAGCCTCTACATGGCCCACGGCGGCACGACGTTCGGCCTCTGGGGTGGCTGTGACCGGCCCTTCCGGCCCGATACGACGAGCTACGACTACGACGCGCCCATTGGCGAGGCTGGGTGGGTGGGCGACAAGTTCCGCACCTACCGTGACTGCTTGGCCAAGCACCTGAAGCCGGGCGAGGTGCTGCCCGATCCGCCGGCCAGGCTGCCGGTGATGGCGATCCCTTCGTTCACCCTCACCGAGACGGCGCCGGTGTTCGCCAACCTGCCGGCCCAGGCCATTGCTGCCGAGTCGCCCAGGAACATCGAGCAGTACGACATCAGCCGCGGCCTGGTCGCCTATCGCGCCACGCTGCCGGCCGGCCCCGCGGGCAAGCTCGAGGCCGCGAACGCGCGCGACCTCGCTTGGGTCTTCGTTGGCGGCCGCCTGGCCGGCACGATGGACACGCGCTACCGCCGCTTCAGCGTCGACATCCCCGCGCGCAGCCGCGACACCGTGGTCGAGATCCTGCTCTACACGATTGCCCGCGTGAACTTCGGCATGGAGGTCCACGACCGCAAGGGCCTGCAGGGCCCGGTGATGTTTCGCACGTCGAAGACCGAAGCGCAGGAGCTCAAGGGCTGGGAGATCCGCGCCATGGACTTCGGCGCAGACGGCGACCTGCCGCCGCTGCGTTGGCAGCCTAAGAAAACTGCCGGCCCCGCCTTCTGGCGCGGCAGCTTCGACGCGGCGGCGCCGGCCGACACATTCCTGGACATGTCGAGCTGGGGCCAGGGCATCGTCTGGATCAACGGCCGCTGCCTGGGCCGCTACTGGAGCATCGGCCCGACGCAGACCATGTATCTGCCAGGCCCGTGGATGAAGGCCGGGCGCAACGAGGTTGTCGTGCTGGACCTGACCGGCCCGCGCGCCAACCGCATCGAAGGCAGGACCGCGCCGGTGCTCGACAAGCTGCGGCCGGAGCTCGACCTGGCCCGCCCGCCCAGCACCGCCCGCCCGCGCCTGGCCGGCCTGACGCCCGTGCATGCCGGCCAGTTCGCGAGCGGCCCGGCCACGCAGGACGTGCGCTTTGCCGAGCCCGCACGCGGCCGCCAGCTCTGCATCGAGGTGCTCGACAGCTTCGACGGCAAGCCCCATGCGGCAATCGCCGAACTCGCGCTGCTCGATGCGCAGGGCAAGCCGCTGAGCCAGACGGCCTGGACCATCGCCTACGCCAGCAGCGAGGAGGCGCGCAAGGAAGACGGTGGCGCGCTGAACGCCATCAACGGTCAGGCGACTGACTATTGGCACACGGCTTACAGCGGTACCGTGCGTCCCTCCGGTCCGCCGCGCCTCATCATCGACCTCGGCGCGCCGGCCGACATCGCCGGCCTGCGCTACACACCTCGCCAGGGTCCGGATGGCGTCACCGGCCGAATTCGCCGCTACCGCGTGTTCGTCGGTGACAAACTGGTTGCTGAGTGAACAGAGGACTGAACATGAACCCGCAAGTCATCGGCAAGTGCAGATGGACCATCTGTGCGCTGCTGTTCTTCGCCACCACCGTCAACTACCTGGACCGCCAGGTCCTGAGCCTGCTGGCGCCGGCTTTGTCGAAGGAGTTCGGCTGGTCCAACACAGACTACGCCAACATCACCGCGGTGTTCCAGTTCGGCTACGCGATCTCGATGCTGTTCGCGGGTCGCTTCATCGACGCGATCGGCACCAGGCGCGCCTTCGCCATCGCTGTGGTCGTCTGGTCGCTCGGCGCCATGATGCATGCCTTCTCCGTGCCCATTGGCGCCATCCTGGTGGCCCTCGGTGTCGGGCTGCCGGTGTCGGTGGCGGGCTTCATGGTGTCGCGCGCCGTGCTGGCCCTTGGCGAGGCCGGCAACTTTCCGGCGGCCATCAAGGCCACGGCCGAATACTTCCCCAAGAAGGAGCGCTCCTTCGCCACCGGCATCTTCAACTCGGGGGCCAACATCGGGGCCATCCTGGCGCCGCTCACCGTGCCGTGGATCGCCGTCACCTGGGGCTGGCAGATGGCCTTCATCGCCATCGGCGCCATCGGCTTCCTGTGGGTCGCGTTGTGGCTCACCTTCTACGATGCACCGGCCCGGCAGCGCCGGTTGGGTGCGGCCGAGCTGGCCTACATCAACAGCGACCGCGAGGCCACCGCGCCTGCCGTCGAAGGCGCCAAGGTGCCGTGGTTCCGGCTGCTTGCGCACCGCCAGACCTGGGCCTTCGTCGTCGGCAAATTCCTGACCGACGGCGTCTGGTGGTTCTACCTGTTCTGGCTGCCCAAATACCTCACCGGCCAGTACGGCATGAGCACGACGGACATCGCGCTGCCGCTGACGGTGCTGTACAGCATGACCATGATCGGCAGCATCGGCGGCGGCTGGTTCCCGACCTATTTTATGGAGCGTGGCTACAAACCCTATGACGGCCGCATGCGCGCCATGCTGGTGATCGCCTTCTTCCCGCTGGTGGTGCTGCTGGCGCAGCCGCTCGGCGGCATCAGCTACTGGCTGCCCGTGCTGCTGATCGGCATCGGCGCGTCGGCCCACCAGGCCTGGTCGGCCAACCTCTTCACCACGGTGTCGGACATGTTCCCCAAGCGCGCCATTGGCTCGGTCGTCGGCATCGGCGGCATGGCCGGCGGGCTCGGCGGCGTGGTCGTGTCCAAGCTCGGCGGCTGGATCTTCGACGCCTACGGCGCGCGCGGTGACCTGTCCACCGGCTACATGATCATGTTCTCCATCTGCGCGCTGGCCTACCTGGCCGCCTGGGCCGTCATGAAGGCGCTGGTGCCGCGCCACAAGGAAATCAACGAGCTCTGAGGATGGCCATGCTGCTGAGAAAAATCGCCGGCGTCGGTGCGGCGTTGCTGGGTGTCGCCTTGAGCGGCGGGTTGCATGCCCAGGCACCGCAGGTTCAGGCGGTGCAGGTCGATGCGTCGCGGCCGGACTGGGAGAATCCGGCGGTCTACGCGCGCGGCAAGCTGCCGGCCGCGGCGACGCACTTCCCGTTCGAGAGCCGCGAAGCGGCGCTGGCCGGCAACCCGGCGCGGTCGACCCGCTACCAGACGCTGGACGGCCTCTGGTCGTTCAGCTTCTCGCCGTCGTCCGACGACGTGCCCAGCGGCTTCGAGAAGCCGGGCTACGACGTCTCGGGCTGGAAGACCATCAGGGTGCCAGCGATGTGGCAGGCCGAGGGCTACGACCAGGCCCGCTACAACAATGTCACCTATCCCTTCCCGGCCAACCGGCCGCTGATCCCGCACGCCACCAACCCGGTGGGTTCCTATCGTCGGACCTTCGAGGTGCCGGCCAGTTGGTCGGCGCAGGACGTCATCCTGCACATCGGCGCCGCCGGCTCGGCCTACCAGGTGTGGGTCAACGGCGTGGAGGCCGGGTACTCCGAGGATTCCAAGCTGCCCAGCGAGTTCGACATCACGGCGCTGCTGAAGCCGGGGCAGAAGAATGTCGTCGCCCTGCAGATCCACCGCTGGTCCGACGGGTCCTACCTGGAGGACCAGGACTTCTGGCGGGTCTCGGGCATCGAGCGCTCGGTCTACCTGAAGGCCGTGCCCAGGACGCGGCTGACCGACCTGTTCGTCCATGCGGGCCTGGACAAGGACTACCGCGACGGCGCGCTGTCCGTCGACGTGGCGCTGACCGCGCGCACCCAGCCGCTGACGCTGCGCATGAGCTTGCTGGAAGGCGACAAGCTCGTGCTGACGCGGACCGCTGCCGTCGCGGCCGGTGCGGCCCGCACCGAGACGCTGTCCGCCCCCGTGCCGGGCGTTCGCCCCTGGACGGCCGAGACGCCCAACCTCTACACGCTGCTGGTCGAGGTGCTCGACGCCGACGGCCGGCTCATCCAGGCGACGCCGCAGCGCATCGGCTTTCGCACGGTCGAGGTCAGCAAGGGCCTGGTCATGGTCAACGGCCGGCCCATCGTCATCCGCGGCGTCAACCGCCACGAGCACGATCCCGAGACCTTCCACGTGATGTCGGAAGCGTCGATGCGCCGCGACATCGAGCTGATGAAGCGCAACAACATCAACGCGGTGCGGACGTCTCATTACCCGAATGCCGAGCTCTGGTACGCGCTGGCCGACGAATACGGCCTCTACGTCATGGACGAGGCCAACATCGAGAGCCATGCCTACATGGGCTACGGGCACCAGCATCCGGAACTGCGGGCCAAGATCCAGCTCGGCTTCGACCCGGCCTGGGAAGGCGCGCACGTCAGCCGTGTGCTGAACATGGTGGAACGCGACAAGAACCACCCGTCGGTGATCTTCTGGTCCCTCGGCAACGAGGCAGGCCTCGGCCCCAACTTCGAGAAGGCGGCGGCGCAGGCGCGCCAGCGTGACCCCTCGCGGCTGATCTCCTACCTGGGTTGGGGCACGGTGGACTGGCGCCATGAGCCCAACGCCTATGTCGACATCTACGCGCCGATGTACGACGACATCGAGAAGATGGTGGACTGGGCCACCGACCCGACCCGCACCCAGCCCATGATCCAGTGCGAGTACGCCCACATGCAGGGCAATTCGGGCGGCAACTTCAAGGATTACTGGGACACGATCTACAAGTACGAGAAGCTGCAGGGCGGCTTCATCTGGGATTGGGTGGACCAGTCGATGTACCGCACCACGAAGGATGGACGACGCTACTGGGGCGATGGCGGCGAGTACGGCCCCAACCCGGGCGGCGACATCGAGTTCGGCGATGGGCTGATTCAGCCCGACCGCACGCCCAACCCGCACGTCTACGAAGTGCAGAAGGTCTACTCGCCGATTCAGTTCGAGGCCTTCGATGCCAAGGCAGGCACGGTCGTCGTGCGCAACCGCCACGACTTCCGCGATCTGTCGGGCTTTGCCTTCGAATGGGCGCTGCTGGAGAACGGCGTGGCCGTCGCCTCGGGGCCGCTGCCCGGGCTGTCGACCGCGGCACGGGCCACGCAGAAGTTGCAGTTGCCGCTGTCCAACGTCCGGCGCAAGCCGGGCGCGGAATACCTCGTCACGGTGCGCGCGAGGGCCAGGGCGGGTGCCGTGCCGCTGACGCCGGAAGGTTACGTCGTCGGCTGGGAGCAGTTCGCGCTGACGCCTCCCGTGATCGCATCGGCCCCGCCGGCCAAGGGCACCGTCGAGCTGAAGGAGAGCGCCGACGCCGTGGTCCTGTCGGCCGCGGGCGCGACCCTGTCACTCGATCGCCAGACCGGCCTGCTGACCGGCTACGGCAAGGCAGGAACGCCGCTGTTGACTGGCGGCCAGCCCAACTTCGTTCGTGCCGAGACCGACAACGACACGCTGACCGGCACGGTCGCGCAGCAGGCGCCGTGGAAGGTGATGACCCGTGAGCGCCAGGTCCGGTCCATCGCCAGCCGCCGCCTGCCGGGCGGTGGAGCGGAGATTGTGGTCGACCATCGCCTGGGCGCCGGCGCGGCGCGCTTCGTCACCAGCTACACCATGCGCGGCGACGGCTCCGTCGATGTGGCCGGCGTGCTGACGCCGCTCAAGAGCGACCTGCCGCCGCCCGTGCGGGTCGGCCTGTGGTTCGACATGCCGCTGGACCTGACCACGGTCACCTGGTACGGCCGCGGTCCCCACGAAAGCTACGTCGACCGCAAGACGGGCGCTGCGGTCGGCCTGTGGCGCGGCGCCGTCGCCGAGCAGAACCACGACTACATGCGGCCGCAGGACACCGGCAACAAGGTCGACGTGCGCTGGCTCGAAGTCTCCGGCGGTGGCCGCGGCCTGCGCGTGGAGGGCCAGCAGCTGCTGATGGCCAACGCGCTGGCCTTCCCCTACACCGACCTCTACCGTCGCGCCCCCGGCACCTGGAAGAGCAGCGACATCGTTCCCCACGACCACGGCACGCTGCTGATCGACGGGGCGCAGTGGGGCGTGGGCGGCGACAACTCCTGGAGCTTCGTCGGCCAGCCTCATGCGCAGTACCGCACCCGGCTGGAACCGGTTCGCGTGGCGTTTCGCCTTCGGCCATTCGAAGGGGAGGGCAGCACGCCTGGGAAAGCCATGCCCGCGCAGGCGACGATGCCGCAATAGGGCGGCTCGCGCGCAAGGGACTTCGCTCAACAGCTTGCTCGTTGTGCGCCAGGGCCGACATTCTCTGGGCAAGAACGGATAGCCTGCGGCAGCCTTCGAGCCCTCTTTCCAGGAATGCGCCATGACCCTAAGCCGCCGCACGCTGACGCTTGCCGTTTCCGCAGCCGCCTTCTGCCTTGCCGCACAGGGCGCGCTGGCTGCCGACAAGATTGCCCTCGTCGCGAAAAGCTCGGGCAACGGCTTCTTCATTGCCGCCCATCAGGGTGCGCAGGAAGCCGCCAAGGCGCTCGGCGGCGTGGAGATCGTGCTGGCCAGCCCCGCCAAGGCCACGGCCGAGGGGCAGATCGAGGTCATCAACACGCTGATCGCGCAGAACGTCAAGGCCATCGTGGTGTCTGCCAACGACCCCGACGCGCTGGTGCCGGTGCTCAAGAAGGCCATGGCGCGCGGCATCAAGGTCGTGTCTTTCGACTCGGCGGTGCGCAAGGATGGGCGCCTCGTGCATCTCGCGCCCTCGTCCAATGCGCTGATCGGCCAGAAGCTCGTGAGCCTCACGACCGACGCCATCGGCAGCAGCGGCGAGATCGCGGTGCTGTCGGCCACCGCGCAGGCCACCAACCAGAACCTCTGGATCGTCGAGATGAAGAAGGCGCTGGCCGAGCCCGCAGCCAAGGGCTTGAAGCTGGTCAGCGTGGTTTACGGCGACGACCAGACCGACAAGAGCTATCGCGAGGCGCAGGGCCTGCTGAAGAGCTACCCCAACCTGAAGGCCATCGTCGCGCCGACGACCGTCGGCGTCGCGGCCGCCGCCAAGGCCGTGCAGGATGAAAAGAAGGTGGGCCAGGTCTTCGTCACCGGCCTGGGCCTGCCGTCGGAAATGGCCGGCCACGTGCATAGCGGCGTGGTGAAGAGCTTCGCCATCTGGAACCCCATCGACCTGGGCTACTGCGCCGTCTACATCGCCCATGGCCTGGTCAGCGGCAAGGCAACGGCGAGCGCGGGCGCGAAGATCGGCGTCGGTCGTGTCGGCACGGTCACCCTCGACGCGGACGGCGAGGCGGTGATGGCCGAGCCCTTCACCTACGACGCCGGCAATGTCGACAAGTTCGCCAAGTTCTTCTGACCCGGCCGCGGTGCTCCGCCTGCGGGGCATCCACAAGCGTTTCGGGCCGACGCATGCGCTGCGCGGCGTGGATCTTGAACTGCGGCCGGGCCAGGCGTTGGCCGTGATCGGCGAGAACGGCGCGGGCAAGTCGACGCTGGTCAAGATCCTCACCGGCGTCCACCAGCCCGACGAGGGCGAGCTGTGGCTGGACGGTCAGCCACTGCGCCTGCACGACACGCACGCCGCCCAGGCCGCCGGCATCGTCGCCGTGCACCAGGAAACGGTGATGTTCGACGAACTCACTGCGGCGGAGAACATCTTCATCGGCCGTCAGCCCATGCGCGGGCCAGCGGCCTTGCGCGTCGTGGACTGGGCGACGATGAACCGCCTGGCCCAGCAGGTGCTGGACGAGGTGGGCGCGGGCTTTGACGCCACGACGCCGGTCCGGCAACTGAGCCTGGCGCAGCGGCACCTGATCGAGGTCGCGCGGGCCTTGTCGCACCAGGCCCGCGTCGTCATCCTGGACGAACCCACCGCCGCGCTGTCGCAGGCCGAGATCCGCGATTTCTGCGGCCTCGTGCGCGGGCTGCTGGCTCGCGGCGTGGCGGTGCTGTTCATCTCGCACAAGTTCGACGAGCTGTTTGCGGTCTGCGACAACTACGTGGTGCTGCGGGATGGCGTCTCGGTGGGCACCGGCTGCATGAAGGAGGCCAGTGAGCCGGAGCTGCTGCGCCTGATGGCCGGCCGCAGCATCGAGCAGGTGTATCCGCGCGTGGACACGCAGCCCGGCGCGACCGTGCTGGAAGCCCGGGACCTCGGCCACCCGACCGAGTTCGACGGCATCAGCTTTGCGCTGCGGCGTGGCGAGATCCTGGGCTTCTACGGCCTGGTCGGCGCGGGCCGCAGCGAGGTCATGCTGGCGCTGATGGGCCTGAAGCCGCTGGCTCGCGGCAGCATCTGGATGGACGGCCAGGAGCGGCGCATCCGTGACGCGGCCGATGCGATCTCACTGGGCCTGGCCTACGTCCCCGAGGAGCGCCAGCGCCAGGGCGGCATCCTCGATTTCTCGGTGCGGCACAACCTCAGCCTGGCCGCCTTGGCCGGGCCCCGGCACGCCGTCAAAGGCCAGTTCTCGCGCGGGCCCTGGCTGTCGGCCTTGCGCGAGAGCGCGTTGGCGCAGCGCCTGATCGAGCGCCTGAACATCAAGACCGCCAGCCAGGACGCGCCGCTGTCCGGCCTCTCCGGCGGCAACCAGCAGAAGGTCGTCATCGGCAAGTGGCTGGGCCTGAACCCGCGGGTGGTGATCCTGGACGAACCCACCAAGGGCATCGATGTCGGCGCCAAGCAGGCGGTCTATCAACTGGTAGCGGAGATGGTGGCGCAGGGGCTGGCGGTCATCCTGGTGTCCTCCGAACTGCCGGAGGTGATGCACCTGGCCCACCGCGTGATCGTCATGCGGCGCGGCCGGCAGGTCGCAGAGTTCAGGCGCGGTGATGCCGATGCAGAAACTGTCGTGGCTGCGGCTTCCGGACTGGCGTTGCAGGGTGGGGAGGCCGCATGACTCGGCGCGAGTGGGGGCTGGCCGCCGTCATCGTGGCGATCACCTTGGCCGTAGGTGTGCGCATCCCGCTGTTCCTGACGCCGCGCAACGCCCTGGACATCGCCAACGATTCGGCCTTGCTCGCCATCCTCGTCATTGGCCAGATGCCGGTGCTGCTGACGCGGGGCATCGATCTGTCCGTCGCTTCCAACCTGGCCCTAACAGGCATGCTGGTGGCGCTGGTGGGCGAGCTCTGGCCAGGCGCCGGCGCGCCGGTGCTGATCGTGCTGGCGCTGGCCCTTGGAGCGGCGCAGGGCGCCCTCAACGGCTGGCTGATCACGCGCTTCGATCTGCCGCCCATCGTCGTCACGCTGGGGACGATGTCGGTCTATCGCGGCGCCATCCATCTTGTCAGCGGCGGTGCCTGGGTCAACGACCAGGACATCCACGCGGCGATCAAGGCGCTGCCGCGCGCGGAGCTGCTGGGTCTGCCGCTGCTGGTGTGGTTTGCCGCCGTCGTCGCGGCGCTGGGCTGGTGGTTGCTGCGCTGGCGCCGGGAAGGGCGTGACCTCTACGCCTGCGGCGGCAACCCCGCTGCGGCGCGGGTCGTCGGCATCCCGGTGCCGCAGCGCATCCGCATGGCCTACATGCTGTCAGGCGCCTTGGCAGGGCTGGCCGGCCTGCTGTGGGTCGGCCGCTACGCCATCGCCTTCACCGAGCTGGCGGCCGGCTTCGAGCTGACGGTCATTGCGGCCTGCGTCATTGGCGGCATCAGCATCGCAGGGGGCGTCGGCACGGTCGGCGGCGCGCTGCTGGGCGTGCTGTTCATCGGCGTCATCAATGCGGCCCTGCCGGTGATCCACGTCTCGCCGTTCTGGCAGCAGGCGATTGCCGGCGCCGTCATCCTGGTCTCGGTGATCTTGAATTCGCAAGCGCAGCGCCAGCCGGGTCAGCCCATCCTGCAAAGGCCATCCTCATGAAAGCCTGGGGCTCCTGGGAGTGGGTGCTGGCGGCACTGATCGTCGCCGTCTACGTCGGCTTCGGTTTCGCCATCGACGGTTTTGCTTCGCCCTATGCGATCGCGGACAGCACGACCAATATGTCGGAAAAGGCCTTGATCGCCATGGCCATGGCGCTGCTCATCATTGCCGGTGAGATCGACCTGTCCATCGCCGCGACGATGGCCCTGTGCTCGCTGGCCATGGGCTACGCGATGCAGGCTGGCGCGGGCGCCGCCGGCATGCTCGCCGCCGCCCTGGGCTGCGGCATGGCCTGTGGCGCGTTCAACGGCTGGCTGGTGACGCGCTGGCAGCTGCCTTCCATCGTCGTCACCATCGGCACCTTGTCGCTCTACCGCGGTCTCGCGCTGGTGCTGCTGGGCGACCAGGCGATCACTGGCTACCCCGAGTGGTTGAGCCAGTGGGGCAACGGCACGCTTGGCGACCTGCTGGGCTGGCCTTGGCTGATCGTCCCGATCGAGTGCGCAGTGATGTTGGCCATGGCGGTGGTGTTCGTCCTGGTGCAACACCGCACGGTCCACGGCCGCCGCATCTACGCCATTGGCGCCAACTCCGTGGCTGCGCGCTTCTCGGGCATTGCGGTGCAGCGCTACCGGCTGCTGCTCTTCACCGTCGCGGGCCTGATGGCGGCGCTGGCGGCCGTGCAGCTGACCGGCCGCATCGGCAGCACGCGCCCCAACCTGGCGCTGGGCTGGGAACTGGACGCCATCACCATCGTGATCCTTGGCGGCGTGGCCATCGAAGGCGGCCGCGGCAGCATCGTGGGCGTGCTGTTGGCAGCGGTGCTGCTGGGCGGCTTCACCTTCGCGCTCGGCATGTTGAACGTCTCCGGCATGGTGATGACGACAGTCGTTGGCGGATTGCTCATCTGCGTCATGGTGCTGCCGCGCGCGAGACGAAGAGCGGGGGAGGGCTATCGGTAGGAAAGCACCAGCCCATGAATCAGCCGGGCCCAGCCGTCGAGCATGACGAACAGCAGCAGCTTGAATGGCAGCGAAATGGTGGTCGGCGAGATCATCGACATGCCCAGCGCCAGCAGCACCGTCGCCACGATCAGATCGACCACGACAAACACCAGGTAGAGGACAAAACCGATCTGGAAGGCCCGCGTCAGCTCGCTGAGCGTGAAGCTGGGCACCATCACCAGAAAGTCGTCGGCCTGCAGCCTGTCGGCCTGTTCCTTGGGCCAGATGGCGGCGGCCGACTTCAGGAAAAACTGGCGCTCACGCTCATGCGTGTGCTTTTGCAGGAAGGCCTTGAGCGGCGCCTTGCCGGCGTCCAGCACCGTCACCACGTCGCTCCAGCCCTCGCTCCTGGCACCGGCCTGGCGATGTCGCAGCGCGTCGGCCACTTCCATGCCCACCGGCGCCATGATGTAGACCGACAGGATGATGGCGATGCCGTTGAGCACCATGTTCGGCGGCGTCTGCTGCAGTCCGAGCGCGGTGCGCAGCAATCCAAAGACGATGACCAGCTTGGTATAGCTTGTCACCATCATCGCGACGAAGGGCGCCACCCCGAAGGCGAGGATCAGCGCCACGAGCGTCATCGGCTCGGGCATGCCGGAAGTGTTCATCTCAGTTGTCCATTCCGCGTTCGCGGTGCACGCGACGCATGAAACGAATGCGGAAATGCAACCACAGAGGCACGGAGGCACAGAGGCCGCACAGAGAACGAATTTCTCTGTGCCTCTGTGCCTCTGTGGTTGCCTTTGAATTTCACTTCAGCTCTGTGGGCGCGAACTCGGAGACGCGCACGCCCAGGCGTTCGCCCACCGCCACCAGGAAGCCTTTGCCCAGCACGTTGCCATGGGCCAGGATGCGAACCGGGCTGCGGTTCAGCGGCTGCGTGAGGTCGAACACATGGCCGGGGCCGATGTTGCGCAGCTCGCCGAGCGACAGGCTCAGATGACCCACCTCGAAGCGCAGCGCCACTTCCAGCGCATCGAGCCGATCCAGCGGCAGACCCGTCGCGTCATCGCCCTCAGAGGCGGGGGCAAGTTCATCTCGGTTCATCGGAAGGTCTTTCCATTGCGTGACGGTGATGCGCGAGCCCTCGGCCCGCGCGATGAGCTGCCGGCCTGCAGAGCCACCCAGTTCGGCCTGCACGACCAGGCCTGCGCCAGCAGCGGTCCAGTGTTCGACACTGACGATGTCGCCCGGCCGGATGCCGCGCACTTCGGCCAGGCTCAGCACGCTGTCACCGATGCGGAATGCCAGCGGCACGCGCAGGCCGTCGAAGCCGCTGCCGACGGGGCCGGCTGAGGCGGCGGGCAAGGGCAGTACCAATTTGTCGAGCGCCGACGGGTCACGGAACAGCACGAAGCCCTGCCAGGGCCAGGCCTGGCCGTCGGCGGCCACGGTGAAGCGGGCAGCGGCTTCCAGCGGCGTCAGTGAGTCGACGTCTTCATCGGGCTCACCTGGCGACCATTCGAAATGCAGGCGCAGGGCCGCCTCCAGTGCAGCGATGACGGGCTGCAGCGCGTCGGCCAGCAGCACATAGCGCAACTCAACCGGCAGCAGGGCGTGGCTGCGCTCCTGCAGCAGTGCCGCCTGCGCGGCAAGGTCCAGCGCCAGCCAGCCCGTGTGTGGGCCGATGCGAAATCGATAACGCCAGAAATCAGCGACATCCGGGGTGCCGCCGAAGCGCCACTGCAGGCGATGCTTCTCGCCCAGCAGCATCAGTTCGATGGCAGGCGAACGGCGGTCGTAGAGGCGGTTGAGGGCTTGGCAGGCGGGCGCCGGCAAGCGCGTCAACGCGCTCACCTCGCTCAGATCGATCACGGCGGTAGGCATCAACACGCGGCGAGCGTAGCCATCCGCGGGGCTGGGAGGAACTACGTGAATTCGTAGCACCGCGTGCAAAGGCGGGGCGCTACGGGGACTCGTAGTGGTGCGTAAAAAAGTCACGCCATAGAGTGCTTCGCATGGCCGACCCCGCACCGAATGCACTGCAAAGACACCTGCCGCAACGCAGCGGGTTGAAAGATCTGCTTGCCAGCGCGGGCCGCCACAACGACCTGTTGCTGGCCGGCATGCTGGTGGCCATCGTCGCGCTGTTCGTGCTGCCGCTGCCCACGCCGCTGCTGGACTTCCTGATCGCTGCCAACCTGTCGATGAGCCTGACCCTGCTCATCGTGGCGATGTATGTGCCGTCGGCGCTGTCGCTGTCCACCTTCCCGTCACTGCTGCTGTTCACGACGCTGTTCCGGCTGGCGTTGAACATCGCGTCGACCAAGCTGATCCTGCTGCACGCCAATGCGGGTCACATCATCGACACCTTCGGCAAGCTGATCGTCGGCAACAACGTCGTGGTCGGCGGCGTGGTCTTCCTGATCATCGCCATCGTGCAGTTCATCGTCGTCGCCAAAGGCTCCGAACGCGTGGCCGAGGTGGCGGCGCGCTTCGCGCTGGACGCCATGCCCGGCAAGCAGATGAGCATCGACGCCGACGTGCGCGCCGGCGTGCTGTCGTCGGTGCAGGCGCAAAAGCGCCGCCAGCAGCTGGAGCAGGAATGCTCGTTGCACGGCGCAATGGACGGCGCGATGAAGTTCGTCAAGGGCGACGCCATCGCCGGCATCGTCATCGCGCTGGTCAACATCCTCGCCGGCCTGGCCATCGGCACGCTGATGCATGACATGAGCATCGGCGGCGCGCTGCAGCGCTACGCCATCCTCACCGTGGGTGACGGCATGGTGTCGCAGATCCCGTCGCTGCTGGTGTCCATCGCCTCGGGCGTGGTCATCACCCGCGTGTCGGCCGACGGCGAGCCGCACAGCGATCAATTGGCCAGCCAGATCGCCCGCCAGTTGATGGCCCATCCCCGTGCGCTGGTGATCGCGGGCCTGGCCACCGCCAGCTTCCTGCTGGTGCCCGGCTTTCCGAAATGGGTGTTCGGCACGCTGGCGCTCGTGGTGCTCGGTGCCGGGCTGCTGACGCGCCGGTTGCTCGACAGCCGCCGCACGCCGGCCTGGATGTCCTACCGCGACGCGGACGATGACGGTGGGGGCGTGGTTCAGGGCGCCATCGCCGCGCCGCTGGAGCTGCGCCTGTCCACCGGCCTGCGCGGGCGCCTGGACCGCCCCGCGCTGGATCTGCGCATGGCCGCGGCCAAGGCCCGCGTCGAGAGCGACCTGGGGCCGGTGTTCCCGCGCGTGCAGGTCGGCTGGGGCAGCGGCCTGGGCGACAACCAGTACCAGGTGCTGGTGCAGGACGTGGTGGTGTCGCAGGGCGCGCTGCGGCCGGGCAGCTGGCTGCTCGACGCGGCTGATGCCGTCACGCCGCCAGCGGGCGCCGAGGTGGCGGAGCCCTTCGGTCCTTTCTCGCGGGTCGTGTGGGTCGATGCCGCGCCAGCTGCGGGCCGTGGATGGACTTGCGAGGAGGTCCTGGGCCTGCATGTGGACCATGCGGTGCGCCGCCACATCGCCCAGCTGATCGGCCTGCAGGAGGTGCAGCGCCTGCTGCACGCGGCGCAACGCGAGGTGCCCGAGCTGGCGGCGGAGGTGGCCCGGGCCGTCCCGCTGCAGCGTCTGGCCGAGGTGCTGCGCCGGCTGCTGCAGGAGAACGTGCCCATCCGCAACCTGCATGCCATCTTCGAGAGCC
Organism: Pelomonas sp. Root1217; assembly: GCF_001425705.1. Lineage (GTDB taxonomy): Bacteria > Pseudomonadota > Gammaproteobacteria > Burkholderiales > Burkholderiaceae_C > Pelomonas. The sequence goes on from NZ_LMDC01000027.1 coordinate 65,274, forward strand.
TGGCGATCTGGGCGCCGACCGAGCCCGACGTCGTCGCGCTGACGGAGCTGGTGCGCATCGATCTCGGCCGCTTCATCACCAGCCGCCATGTCGGCGCACGGCGCGAGTTGCATGCCATCCTGTTCGAGTCCAGCCTGATCGACCGCGTGAAGGCCGCCATCGAGCGCTCGCCGCGCGGCAACCTGTTGCTGCTCGACCCCGCGGTGGCGCAGGACGTGCGCGAGCAGGTGCGCCGCATCCTCGGTGGCGCCCAGCAGCGCGTGGTGGCCATCGTGTCGTCCGACACGCGGCGCTACATCAAGACGCTGATCGAGCCGGTGGCGCCGCAGCTGGCGGTGCTGTCCTACCAGGAGGTCGACGAGGACGTCGCGCTGCAACCGGTCGGCTGGGTCAGCAACCCGCAGCCCCAGGCCCTGCCTCCGATCGCGGAGGCGGCATGACACCGCAGAACATCCTCGACATCACGCGCGAAGGACTGTTGATCGTGCTGATGGTCTCGCTGCCCATGGTGCTGGTGTCCACGCTGACCTCGCTGGTGGTGGCCGTGCTGCAGGCGGTCACGCAGATCCAGGACCAGAGCATCGGCCAGTCGGTGCGGCTCATCGTGGTGCTGATCGCCCTGGTGGTGACTGCCGGCTGGCTCGGCCGCGATGTGTTGCGCTTCGCCGAGCGCGCTTTCCAAACCCTGGCTTCCTTGAGCTGATGCTGCGCTCCGTCTACCTCCTCTTTTGCGCTGGCCTGGTCGCGGCGCTGCTGGCCAGCCCCGCCACGGCAGCCGACCTGCCGCGCAACGGCCGGCCCTTTCGCATGGAAGCCAACGAGAAGCCGGTGGGCGACTTCCTGCGCGAGCTGGCGGCGTCGCAGGGCGTCACGGCGGTCATCGACGGGAAGGTCAGCGGCACCATCAGCGGGCGCTTCGCCATCACCGGTGCGCAGCCCGGCGCGGTGCAGATGGTGCTGAGCAACATCTGCGCGGCCAACGGGCTGACCTGGTATTACGACGGCGCCTTCCTGTTCATCGACCCGGCCGCCGACACGCGCAGCGAGGTGTTCACCATCGCCGGCAAGAACGCGCCGCGCATCGCCGACACGCTGGCCCGGCTCAAGATTGCCGACGCCCGCTATCCGCTGCAGATCAGCGAGGCCGATGGCAACGTCTATGTCTCGGGCCCCAAGCGCTATGTGGAGCTGGTGCGCCAGACGGTGCGGCTGATCGACCAGCGCGCGGCGCGCGACGACCGTGCCGAGGTGCAGGTGTTCCCGCTGCGCTATGCCTGGGCCGCCGATTTCAAGATCAACCGCGCCGGCAAGCAGGTGTCCATCCCCGGCGTGGCGGCGGTGCTGCGCAATCTCTACGGCCGTACCGGGGGCGGGCGGGCATCGGCCCCTTCGGCCGTGACAGGGCCGGTGCGGCGTACCAAGCTCGGCGTCAGCGCCGGCGCCGGCTCCGGCGTCGCCAAGTTGTCCAGCGAAGGGAGCAGCGCCTCTGAAGACGATAGCGACGGCGGCGCCGAGTTCTCCAGCGGCGAACTGCCGCAGTTCCAGCCCGACACACGGCTCAATGCGGTGCTGGTGCGCGACACGCCCGAGCGCATGGCGCGCTACGAGAAGCTCATCCAGACCATGGACGTGCGGCCGCGCCTGATCGAGATCGAGGTCACGATCATGGACATCAGCACCAACACGCTGGACAGCCTGGGCGTGGACTGGCGGCTGCACGCCCGCCACGGCGACCTGCAGATCGGCCGCGGCAACCTGCCGCCGCTGACCTTCGGCAACGCCAACTCCGAGGCCGGCCAGGTCGTCACCGTCAACCCGCAGGGCAACCCCAGCACGCCGCTGGGTGCGCTGTTCACCGCTTCGATCGGCAACGACCTGCGCAACTACCTGCTGACCCGCGTCAGCGCGCTGGCCCAGAAGGGCAATGCCAACTTCATTGCGCGGCCCAAGGTGCTGACGCTGGACAACAACGAGGCGGTGCTGGAGAACCTCAGCGAGTTCTACGTGCGGGTCGACGGTTTCCAGGATTCGAGCCTGTACAGCGTCACGGCCGGCACCGCGGTGCGCGTGACTCCCTTGATCGTCGACGACAAGGAGGGCCGCGGCGTGCTGATGTCCATCGACATCGAGGACGGCGACGTCAGCAGCACCACCGTCGACCGCATCCCCGTCGTGCGGCGGCGCACCGTGAACACCCAGGCGCTGGTGGACGAAGGCACGAGCCTGCTGATCGCCGGCTACACCTCGGAGGAGAAGGCCAACGCGACCTCGGGCGTGCCGCTGCTGTCCAGCATCCCGGTGCTGGGCAAGCTGTTCCAGTACAGCGAGAAGAAGCAGAACAACATGGAGCGCTTCTACCTGCTGACGCCGCGCCTCGTCACGCCCGGCAGCAAGCCGCCGCTGCCGGTCCAGCAGGAGCCAACGCAATGAACGCGCGGGCCCACACCACCACCACGGCCGCCGTGCCGGGCTGGTGCCTGCGCTTTCTCAGTGGCGCGGTCAAGGGTCGCACCATTGCGCTCAAGCCTGGCGTCAACACGCTGGGCGCTTCGGGCGAGTGCGAGGTCATGCTGCCTGGCAGCGACGTGCTGCCGCGCCACCTGGTGTTTACGGTGGGCGAACTGGCGATGTCGCTGCAGAAGGTCGGCGCGGCCGCTGTGAAGCTCAATGGCCAGGACGTGCAGGCCCAGCGCAAGGGCGTGGTGGCGGGCGACGTGGTGTCGGTCGGCAGCATCGACTTCCAGGTCGACCGCAGCTATCCCGCGCCCGAGCACGAGCACGGCGACCCGGCGTCCGAGTGGGCCGAAAGCATCATGCCCGGTGACGCGCCTCCCGCCGCCTTGCTGCAGGCGCCCGCTCGCCGGGGCTCGCCATGGCTGAGCGTGGCGGTGGTGGTGCTCGCGATCGGCGGTGCGGCCGGCGTGCTGGCCTGGGCCGGCAACGCGGGCAGCTCGACCCGCGCCGCAACCGTCGACCTGGCCGAGGTGGAGAAGGCCTTGAAGCCCTTTCCCGAAGTGGAAGTGGTGGCGGTGGCCGGCGGCCGCTTCAACGTGCGCGGCTACGTCGAATCGCGCCAGCGCAAGCAGGCGTTGGCCGAGGCCATGGCACCCTTCGGCCGGCAGGTCAGCACCAGTGTGCACGCGGCGGAGGACATCGTCGAGCAGGCGCGCCGCTATGTGAGCGACCCCGGCATCTCGATGAGCTACGCGGGCCAGGGCCGGCTGGTGGTGGCCGGCGCCACCGAGGACGAATCGGTGCGCCAGAAGATCCGCCGCCTGGCCGACGACCTGCACCCGGCGGTGCTGGTGTCCGACCAGGTGAAGTTGCGGCCGCGGCCCCAGGCTGACCGCGCGGGCGAGCAGCAGCGCGCGCAGTGGGACGCGTGGCAGAACGTGCTGCCGTCGCGCATGGTCAGCATCACGCAGGACGCCAGTGGCATGAGCTACATCCAGCTCGCCAATGGCAACCGCTATTACGAAGGGGCGGTGCTCAAGTCGGGCGCCGAACTCAAGCGCATCGAAACCGATGGCCTGGTGGTGTCACCAGGCAGGGAGGCATCGCGATGAGCGCCACGGGATTTCGCACCGGAGGCCCGGCCTTCGTGCGGAATGCCTCCGTCCACGAGGACGGGGGCGATTTTTGTCATGTCATCAACCTTTGACGTTAGGAGTCAAACCATGGCCGTAGCCGCACCCGAGTCCGGACTGGACAGCAAGGCAATCCTGGAACAGAACAAGCAGCTGACCATCTTCAGCACCGTGACGTCGCAAAGCGCCCAGCGCACCGCGGCCATCACGTCGGCCAACGCCCAGCAGACCAACACGGTTCTGCAGGCGGCCAGCGACGTTCGCCAGCAGTCGCAGAAGGTCTGACCTTCCGGCTTGTCGCCGCCCCGGGGCCCCGGGGCGGCATTCCTCGTCCATCCCTTTCACCCAGCGAGGTCATCATGGTCCAACCCGTTGATGCCATGGCCGTTGCGGTCCAGGCCAGCGCCACGGCGCCGGCTGCGATCGATCCGGCCGAAGCCCAGCATTTCGCCGGCTATATGGTCCGCCCCCAGGCCGGCGGCAGCGGTTCGCTGCAATCGCTGTCCAGCGCCGCCGACCAGTTCTTCGGCCAGCGCCCCGGGGCCAGCGAGTTGATGGCCCACCGCATGGTGCCGGCGGCCGACCTGGGCGACCCGCAGACCGCTGCCGTCGAATTCGGCCGCGCGCAGATGGAGATCGTCAGGTTCAGCAACGACTCCATGACCTACTTCAGCAAGATGCATATGTGCACGGCCCTGGCCAGCGCCTGCAGCAACCAGTTCAACTCGTTGCTGAAGAACAATGGCTAGGCAACTTTGCACCGCCGTGGCCCTGGCCCTGTGCCTGCTACTTTCCGCCTGCAAGGTCGACCTCTATTCCAACCTCAACGAGCGTGAGGCCAACGAGATGTTGGCCGCGCTGACCTCGGAGAGCATCCCCGCCGAGAAGGAGGCTGCCGAGGGCGGCCTCTGGCAGCTCAAGGTCGAGGAAAGCCGCCTGCCCGCGGCCCTGGACGTGCTGCGCGCGCAAGGGCTGCCGCACGACCGCTACGCCAGCATGGGCGACGTCTTCCAGAAGCAGGGCCTGGTGTCCACGCCGTCGGAAGAGCGCATGCGCTACATCTATGCGGTGTCGCAGGAGCTGTCGCAGACGCTGCGCACCATCGACGGCGTGGTGGCTGCCCGCGTGCATGTGGTGATCCCGGCCAACGACCCGCTGAGCGACAAGCTCAAGCCTTCGTCGGCCGCGGTCTTCATCAAATACCGTGCGGACGTGGACCTGCGGCTGCTGGCGCCGACCGTCAAGGACATGGTGGCGCACAGCATCGAGGGCCTGTCCCACGACCAGGTCTCGCTGTCGCTGGTGGAGGCACGGCGTGCCAGCGGCGCGGCGGCGGCCGCCGATCTGCCAGTGCGCTACGAAGTGGCAGGCCTGTCGCTCGACCGCACGGCAGTCACGCTCGGCGTGCTGCTGCTGGCCGCGGTGGCCTGCCTGATCGCACTGCCCAGCCTGCTGCGCCGCCAGGGCCTGGACTGGCGCACCTGGGCGCGGCGCCAGCTGTTGAAGCGCTGATGCGAACCGTCCAAGCTCCCAGCGAACCGGCGCCAGCGGCGCCTGAGCATGGCCCGTTGGACATGCTGCGCCTGGCGCTGCGCCAGGGCCTGCATCCAGAGGACGGACTGCACCCCAGCTGGCTGCCGCCTGACTGGCCGGTGCGCCACCGCAGCATCTCGCGCCTCGGCCCCGCCGGCCGCGCCGTGCTTGGCCAACTGCTGCGCGCCCGCGGCCTGGCCGACGAGACCGTGGACCTGCAGTTCGATTCCCAGCTCAAGCGCGTGGACCTGATGGACGCCGCCTCGCTGCGGCTGCTGGCCATCTACTGTGGCTTCGCGGCGCACAAGCCGCTGTTCGGCCTGCGGGGTGGCCTGGGGAGCCAGGTACGGCGCCAGGCGCTGCGCGTGGCCGACGACGCGGTCGACTTCGTGCTCGACCGCGTGCCCCAGCTCACCCACATCCGCGTCGACATGCAGCGGCTGCAAGAGCAACCGCATGCGGCCGGCCATGTGATGGTGCAGCGCGGCTACCGGCTGCTGACGGGCGCGCTGTTGCCCGAGGGGCCTGCGGTGCTGCAGCGCATCCGGCTCAAGTTGCCGCAGCGCGTGAGCCGCTTGCGCGTGCCACCGTTGCAGCCGCGCCAGCTCGAACAACTCAGGGAGCTGATGCTGCTGTGCATCGTCCCGGAAAGACTGCCGCAATGGGACTGGCTTTTCTGATCACGACCGACAACCTGCAGCTGCTCAGCGAGCGCAAGGTGCTGAAGGAGGCCGAGTACGCCGCGCTGCTGGACGCCTCGGCCGTGGTGGAGGCTGCGCGGCAGGAGGCGCGCCGCATCGAGCAGCAGGCCCGGCAGCAGGCCGAGGACAGCCGCCGCCAGGGTCACGAGCAGGGGCTGGAGGCGGCGCGCGCCGAATACGCCCAGCAGCTGGTGGGCGAGGCCCTGGCCGCACAGCGTCAGCTGCAGGCACTGCGCGCGGCGATGGCGCAGATCGTCGCCCAGGCCGTGCGGCAGTTCCTCGGCGAGGCCGATCCGGCGGCGCTGCTGGAGACCGCGCTGCGCCGCGTCGACACCCTGGTACGCCACGAGCCCTTCGTGATGCTGCGCGTGGCGCCCGCGCAGGAAGAGCATGTGCGCACGGCGCTGCGGCAGCTCGGTGGCGAGCTGCCCTGGGCCCAGGCGCTGGCCGTCGTGGCCGACCCGGCCCTGCCGGCCCAGGCCTGCGTGCTGCACACGCCCTCGGGCACGCTGCAAATCGGTGTTGATGCGCAGCTCGACGCGTTTCGCGCCGCAGTGGAGCGCAGCGGGTTGCTGCAGCCAGCGGAGCAGGGCTGATGGACGAGCTGGCCACGCAAAGCATCGTCGACGACCTGTCGCGCGCCTTCGGCCACCTGCCTACCGTGGGCGTGCGCGGCCGCGTCAGCAAGGCCGTGGGCATGCTGATCGACGCGACCGGCATCCAGGCTCATGTGGGCGAACTCTGCGAGCTGCGCACGCCTGGCGAGCCGCCGCTGCTGGCGGAGGTGGTGGGCTTCCAGAAGCAGGTGGCCATCCTGACGCCGCTGGGACCGACCACCGGCATCTCCGCGCTGACCGAGGTGGTGCCTTCAGGCCGTGGCCATGTCTGCCCCGTCGGGCCGGGCTTGCTCGGCCGGGTGCTCGACGCCATGGGCGAGCCCATGGATGGCAAGGGCTCGCTGAAGGCAATGGCGCGCGTGCCGGTGCAGCGTCAGCCGGTGAACCCGCTGGCGCGCCGCATGGTGGCCGAGCCGCTGGCCACCGGCATCCGTGCCATCGACGGCCTGCTGACCCTCGGCGAGGGCCAGCGCGTGGGTGTGTTCTCGCCGCCCGGCGTGGGCAAGAGCACGCTGCTGGGCATGCTGGCGCGCGGCTCCACGGCCGACGTCAACGTGGTGGCGCTGATCGGCGAGCGTGGCCGCGAGGTGAAGGAGTTCATCGAGCGCAGCCTTGGCACCGATGGCATGGCCCGCACGGTTATGGTGGTCTCCACCTCAGACCGGCCGCCGATGGAGCGCATCAAGTCGGCCTATGTGGCCACCACCATCGCAGAGCATTTCCGCGACCAGGGGCAGAAGGTGCTGTTGCTGGTGGACTCGCTGACCCGCTTTGCGCGCGCCCAGCGCGAGATCGGTCTGGCCAGCGGCGAGCCGCCGACGCGGCGCAGCTATCCGCCGTCGATCTTCTCCATGCTGCCGCAGCTGCTGGAGCGCGCAGGGCAGGGCGAGCGGGGCTCCATCACGGCCGTGTACTCGGTGCTGACCGAGGGCGAGGACGATAGCGACCCCATCGCCGAGGAGGTGCGTTCCATCCTGGACGGCCACATCGTGCTGTCGCGCAAGCTCGCCGCGGCCAACCACTACCCCGCCATCGATGTGCTCGCCAGCGTCAGCCGCGTGATGTCGGGCGTGGCGTCGCCCGAGCATGCGCAGGCGGCCGGGCGCCTGCGCTCCCTGATGGCCAAATACCAGGAGCTGGAGCTGCTGATCCAGATCGGCGAGTACCGCCAGGGCGCCGAAGCGTTGGCCGACCTGGCGGTGCAACGCCGGGCGGCGACGCAGCAGTTCCTCGCGCAGAAGCCTGGCGACCGCCAGGCCTTCGAGCAGACACTGGCGGCGCTGCGGCGGCTCGCCGAGGGCGTGTGACATGGCCATCGCCTGGAAGCTGCTGGCCGACGTGCGCGAGCGCCACCAGCGCAGCGCACTGCAGGTGGTGGGGCGTGACCAGCGGGCGCTGCAGGCCTGCGAGGCGAGGGCGCAAGAGGCCGAGCAGCAATGGCTGCAGCAGCACCAGGCCAAGGCGCAGCACTGGCAGTCCACTGTGGCGGCAGTGGGCGAGGGCGGCTGCAGCGTGGCGCAGATGCGCCAGGCGGGAGCCTGGAGCCGCGCGCTCGATGGACGCATCGTGACGGCCGGCGCGGCCGCCGTACAGGCTCAGGTTGTGGTGGCGCAGGCTGCAGGGCTGCTCGACGCGAGCCGCGCGCAGCTGCGCCGCGCCAGCGCGGAGCTGGAGAAGGCCAGGCAGATGCAGCAGCGCGCCTTGGCAGAGCAACGTGCGCAGCAGGAGCGGCGGCAGGACGAGGCGACCGAGGAAGCCTCGGTGCAGCTGTGGTCGGCGGCGCGGCGGGCGTGATGGACCCCACCGCCTTCACCCATCCCGAGCAGCTGCTCGCATCGATCGCGCTGACGATGCCGCGGCTGTTCGCCGTGTTTGCCGTTACACCCTTTTTGTCGCCCAACGTCATCACCGGCATGTCGCGCAATTCGCTGATGTTGATGCTGGCGCTGTTCATGTCGCCGCTGGCGGGCGACATGCCGGCGCTGTCGGTGACGATGTGGGTCGCCATCGCCGCCAAGGAGGCCCTGATCGGCGTGATGCTGGGCCTGGGCTTCGGCATATTCTTCTGGGCCATCCAGAGCGTGGGCGACCTGATCGACTTCCAGACCGGCACCAGCAACGCCGCCTTCTTCGACCCCGTCGCGGGGCATGACAACGGCCCCACCGGCGAATTCCTCGGCTGGGTCGTCATCAACCTCTTTGTGTCGGCCGGCGGCATGCTTGCATTGGTGGGCGCGGTGGTGGACTCCTACCGGCTGTGGCCGGTGGCCGACTTCTTCCCGGATCTGAGCCACGTCATCGAGGCCTTCGCCATCCGCCAGGGCGACACCCTGTTCACCTGGATCGTCAAGCTGGCCGCGCCGGTCATCCTGGTGCTGATGCTGGTGGAACTGGGCGCCGGGCTGCTGCAGCGCGTGGCACCGCAGCTGAACGTGTTCCAGAGCACGCAGTCGCTCAAAGGGCTGCTGGCCGCGCTGATGATGATGCTGTTCATGTACGTGCTGTGGGACTCACTGCAGCAGTTCCTGAAGCCCGACAACGGCGTGCTGGAGTTCCTGCGCTCCTCGATGAGGCCCCGCAGTGGCTGAAAAGGACCAGGCCCCGACGGCCAAGAAGCTGCGCGATGCACGCAAGCGCGGCGAAGTGGTGTTCAGCCATGACGTGGCGTCCAGCGTCGTCTTCCTGCTCGTCGTGCTGGCGTTGTGGCTGGCCGGCGCCAGCATCTTTGGCCTGTGGCGTGGGCTGTGGCTGCACGCCACCAGCGAGCGCCTGTTCATCGCACCGGACGACGGTGTGCCGGCGCTGCTGCTGCACGCCCGGCGCGTGCTGATGGCCACGATGCTGGGCCTGGGCGCGATGGCGGCGGCAGGCGGCTTCGTCGGTTCGTTTGCGCAGGTGGGTGGGCTGCTGGCCTGGGAGCGCATCAAGCCCGACGTGAACCGGCTCAACCCGGCGCAGGGTTTCCAGAAGATCTTCTCGACGCGCAACCTCATCAACCTGCTGAAGATGATGGTCAAGACGGCGCTGCTCGCATCGGTGATGTGGCTGGTGATCCGCGGTTGCCTCGATACCGCGCTGAAGCTCGGCTATGCGACGCCGTCGGCGGCGATGAGCGCCGGCGCCAGCCTCGTGCTGCAGAGCTTCGCCTGGGCGGGGCTCGTTTACGCGCTGATGGCGGGCGTGGACTATGCGCACACACGCTACGAGTTCATCAAGGGCCTGCGCATGTCCATCGACGAGGTGAGGCGCGAGCACAAGGACGCCGAGGGCGACCCGCTGAACCGCTCGCGCCGCCGCAGCGCCCACTTCGAGGCCGTGTACGCGAGTCTGGCGGACCGCGTGCGCATGGCCTCGGCCGTCATCCATTCGCAGCGTGTGGCGGTGGCCTTGCAGTACCTCGGCGAGCACGACCTTCCGCGCGTGCTGGTGCGCGGCGAGGCCGAGCTGGCCGCGCAGATCCGCCGCGTGGCCAGCGAAGCGCTGATCCCGATGGCCTTCGACCCATCGCTCGCCGAGCTGCTGTACGACGAGGTGCCGCAGGACCAGCCGATTCCGCGCTCGCTGTATGCGCCGGTGGCCCGGCTGCTGCAGTGGGCCCAGGGGGATAACTGAGTTTCTACGCGGACTCGTAGTTGCGAGGGCGACACCCCTGCAACTACTGTTGATCGCCAGGCAGGGATGTTCATCAGGCCCATCAGCCACAGACAAGGAGAGAGTGAATGCTTGACGCCGTAGGGTCCAGTTCTTTCGTCGGCCGGGACGACGCCGCACAGGCCGAAGAAGCGCGTCGCCGTGCCGAGGAGGCCGCACGTCGCGCCGCCGAAGAAGCGCGTCGGCGCGCCGAGGAAGCCCGTCGCCGCGCCGAAGAAGCCAAGCGTCAGGCCGAAGCCGCGCGCAAGGCTGCCGAGGAAGCCGAGGCCAAGGCACAACAGACCCAGGCCCAGGCGGACAAGGACAAGGCTGCCGAGGCCAAGGCGGATCTCAAGGCCAAGCGGGCCGATGCGCTCAAGGCCGAAGCCCAGGCCGTGTTCAAGGAGAAGGAACACGGTCTCGCCAAGGCCAGGCTGAAGGACGCGCAGGACAACCGCGCGCCGGCCGCGCCTTCGGCCGCCACCCAGGAAGCGCAGAAGCAGGTCGACAAGGCCAGGGCGACCTACGCCTTCTACGATCCATTGGCAGCCGCGCCCCTCTTCAACAGCGGTTCGCCCTTCGTCAACGGCCTGGGGCCGCTGCGCGCCACGCCTCCGCTCGGTGGCAACAACCCGCTGTCGCCCGGGCTGGGGCCCTTGCAGCCAAAGCCAACCCTGGGCGGCAATCCGCCACCGTTCCTGCAGCCCATGCAGGGCGTGCCGGTCGCCAAGCATGACGTCGACGGCTATGCCCAGCAGATCCAGGACGTCTACGCCCAGTCGGGCGCCGCCACCGCTGCCCAACAGCTCGCGCAGGCGATGGGAGACACGAGCCTGAGCCCCGAGCAGCGCAAGCAGCTGATGGCCAAGGCCCAGCCGGTGGTCAGCAAGCTTGCCGAGACGGCGGGCCAGGAGGCGCGCCACACCGACCTGCCGGCCGACGGCCAGGCCGGCAAGACCACGGGCATCGACGACAAGGCGGAATACCACGCGTTGGTCGACGACCTGGCCACGGCGGCCGATGCCGCCGGCGACCCGGCGCAGGCGCGGCAACTCGCGCGCACGTTGCTGGATCACCTCGCCGCACCAGCCAAGCCAGGCGGTGGTGCCGACGGGCTCGACCTGTTCGGCGATGCCCTGCGCGCGCACAACGTCGGCAAGGGAGCGCTGCACGACGCGGTGCTGTTTGCCTTGCAATCGCCGCAGAGCGCGCCGACGGGCTCGGTGCTGGCGGCATCGCCCGACACGCTCGCGTCCACGGTGCGGCTGATCGCTGGCGTGCCGGAGCCGGCGGGTGTGGCAGGTGCGTCGCCCACCGATCTGGCGGCGATGAAGACCTACACGGACGACGAGATCGACCTGTCCCACGAGCTGCTGCTGGACGCGCGCAAGAAGGAAGCGGAGCTCGCCAAGTACAAACCCGGCAGCGAGGACTACGAGAAGGCGGCCCAGGCCTACCGCAGCGCCGCCAACCTGACGATCCGGGAACGCGCCAAGAGCGAGCAGGCCATCGCGGCGGAGCTGCGCCAGACCTACAAGGCCGACCCGAAGAACGCGGTGGCCACCGAGGATGCGGCGCACGAGATCGCCAAGCGCTTCCGCGACGACCCCGAGGCGCAGATGGTGGTCGACGCCGCATTGAAGACGGTCAAGACCGAGAACGCCCAGCAGCGCGACACCGGCAACAAGCTCTATGAGTTCCACCGCGCGACCGACCAGGTCACGACGCTGCAGGCGCAGCTCAACGCGACCGGCCACACCGATGAGGGCGCCTACAAGACGGCCCTGGCTGACTACGAGACCAAGCGCAATGCCGTGATGGAGGCCTTGGGACACGAGATCTCGTTGGCCACGGCCGGGGAGCCGGACGGCGCCGCGCGCGACAAGGCGATCGACGACGCCGCGATGAGCCTGGTCGACCGCTACCTGGGTGACGAAGACCTGACCCGCATGACCGCAGCGGCGCGCATCATCAGCCACACCGAGAGCGCCAGCGGCACGACCAACCAGATGCTCGCCCTCGGCAAGGCGATGCCGGCCGACACCAGCCTGCAGATCCGCGAGCTGGTGATGTCGGACCCGGGCGTGAAGAAGCTCGTCGACAGCTATGTGAACGAATCGGCCCAGGCCGTCACCGACGCCTACGACAAGGGCGTCAAGGACTACAAGGACGAGTACGGGGACACCTACCGGCGGGACAAGAACTATGCGGCGCCCGCCACGGCGGCCACGCGCAAGTTGATGGAGCTGACCGACCCGGCCAAGCACCCCGAACTCACCCCCGAGATCACGGCGCGCATCGTCAACAAGCTGTTCGGTCCGGACGGCAACGGCACCCTGGACAAGGTGATCGACGACGTCTCGCTGCATGGCGACCACTCCGCGGAGCTGGTGACGATCGACGGCACGCCTGAGGGTTTCAAGTCCTTCCGCGGCATGGACAACGACATGCTGATGGGTTACGGCCTGAAGGACTTCGACGAGATCATCGGCGGCGTCAGCACGGTCATCGACCGCGCCGCGGCCGGCTCGCATCCGACTGGCAACAGCGCGGACGGCAAGCCGGTGATGGCCTGGGAATCGAGCGAGGTTCAGAAGGCCGTCGAGTCGGCGGGGCAGTCCTTCACGATGAACATCGTCGAGAACTGGGGGCCGCAGCAGGGGCGTCTCAATGGCGGCTTCCAGCGCGCCATCGCCAACGGTTCAGGGGCGACGCTGGCTCTGGAGACGGCCAGGCAGGAAAAGGACTTCCAGTTCAAGATGGATTGGGGCCCGGCCGGCGGGCATGAGGTCGACCTCGCGAAGGAAACCCTGCAAAGCACCGCCAAGGGGCTGGACGACCTGAAGAAAAACTCGCGCCAGCTGTTCGAAAACAAGCACAAGGACATGGCCGCGCTTGAAGTGCCGCAGCTGCGCTTCGGCAAACTGATGACCGAGGAGCAGCAGCAGAAAGCGCTGCAGGCCGTGATCAAGCAGCACCCCGACTTCGCCAAGGCCTTCGAGGACGGCAAGCGCACCCTGGACGCGCGCGGCTACCAGCTGCTGCGCGACACCGAGATGGTCACTTTCTATGGCCAGGACGACAGGCTGGGCAAGCAGGACGGCTACAGCCAGGTGGACGACAAGCGCAAGGCGCTGCTGGACGACGACTACACCAAGACCATGCTGATGGGCAGCGATGCCGCCTCGACCCGCATCAAGGAGCAGGCGGTGCATTCGTCGCTGAACTGGATGCGCGACGCCGGCATCACACCGCCTGCGGCTGCAGGAGTGGTGCCGGTGAACCTGTACCTGCAGTGGACCGGCGACTTCGCCGAGAACGCCATCGAGAACAACAAGCTCAAGGGTGTCTACGGCGCTGGCTATGGGCGGCTGGGCAACCATGGCCCGGCGGCGGCGGCGAGCTGGGGCGCAGTGGGCGTCACGCAGCTGTGGTTCACCGACTACCTCTATCACAACCTCAAGTTCGACTCGAGCGAGTCCTGGCGCAAGCCGGTGCTGCTGGGGCTGGTGGGGGGCTTCGCGGGCATCAAGGTGCTCGAGGCCGGCGCCGCGCTGGCGCACAAGGGCGCCCAAGCGTTGCCGCCGAGCATGCAGAGGGTTCTCAACGACACCAGGGGTCTGCCGAGCCTCAGCACGATCGAGCGCGGCAGCGAGTTCACCCGCACCGCCGAATGGAAGTCCATCGGCTTCTTCGGCCTGCTGCATGCCGACGCTGCGGTGTGGGACGCGAGCCGGGTGAACAGCGAGATCAACAACTTCGTCGACGGCAAGCCGGTGGACCAGCGCAACTTCTGGACCGCCACCGTCAACCTGTCCAACGACGTCGCGATCTCGACCCTCGAGTTCAAGGGGGCCTGGAACCTGCTGAAGGACCCGCTGGTCACCACCGAGGAGGCCAAGCGGATCGCCGCACAGGGTGGCGCCGCTGTGACGCGCGATGGGCCGATCAAGGCGGCGCAGCTGGCCATCGAGGGCGCCGTCAACAAATACGCGCTCGGCCGCTTCGGCTTGAAGGCGGTGATGACGCCGGCGAATATCTACGAGGCCGTCGGCAAGTTCATGGCCAAGAAGCTCCCCTTCATGGAGGCCGGTCCTGCCGGCTGGCTGGCCACCATGGCCTGGACGGCGACCGACCTGGTCAACTGGTATGGCAACGAGCAGAAGATCCACAAGGAGCTGGAGTCGGTGGATCGCGACTTCCTCACCGCAGCCGACATGTTGCCGGGCGCTGCAGACAATCTTGCCGACCGGGACCTGCTGAAGGCCAACTTCAACCGTTGGCTCAGCGGCGAGTCGCTGGCCGAGGGGCTGCTGGATGCCTACAGCGATGCCAAGGGCGACCCCGACAAGTTCGTGGACTGGGTCAACGAGCTGCAGCGCACGGGTCGGCTGGAGCAGGTACGCCAGGCGTCCGAATACGACACCGACAAGCAGGCGCCGGAGCACTACGAGGCCTTCCTGGCCCTGCCCGAGGACCCGACCAAGGTGGACCTGTCCTATTCGAGCGTGGCCTACAACGGCAGCAAGAAGCGCTTCGAGGACCCGATGACGCAGACCTACTACCGCGGTGGCAGCTGGGTCTACGACAAGGACATTGCGGCCGCACCCGGCGCCGCCAAGGTCAACGACCCCAACAAGGCGCACTACTTCATCGACTACAACCCGAAGTCGCGCGAGATCCATTGCATGGCCGACGTCAACATCCGGCTGTCTGCCCGTGGGGGTGAGGGCTTGAAGAACTGGCTGCAGGCGCATGGCATGGCGCCGCCGCCCCTGCCCAAGCCCGATGACACGCCGCCCGCACCGGTGGACACGTCGAAGACCGCGCGCAGCAACACCTACACCGTGAAGGCGGACGAGAGCGTCTGGAGCATCGCCGGCAATGATCCCAAGGTCGTGGAGTGGATCTATGGCCACAACCTGTGGCTCAACGACCGCATGGAAAGCGACAAGCGCCCCATCAACGCGCGCGGCGGCCAGAACCCCAACTACATCGAAGTGGGCGATGTGCTGGTGCTTCCCGATGGGTATCACGCACCGAAGGCGTGATGTGCGCCCGTGCCGCTTCGGCACGGCGTTGCGCCACCGCGTTCAGCCGTCGGCGCAACGGCCCCGTGCGGGCCGCCGTCAGGGCTCAGGCGGCGTGAGGCGCCGGCCCCAGGGCGGCCTGCATCAGCTGCAGGCGGTTGCGCACGCCGAAGCGCTTGCGCAACTGGCGCATGTGGTAGTCGACGTTGTGCAGCGACAGGTCGAGCTGCGCAGCGATGAGCTTGTCGGGCAGGCCGCGCGCCAGCCGCGCCAGGATCTCGTTCTGCAGCGGCGTCAGCGCGCCGGCGGCGCTGCGCAGGCCGTCCGCTTGCGGTGCCAGCGTATAGCGGCTGTAGAACTCGTGCAGGCACAGGGCCAGGGTCAGGACCTGGCCCAGCACCGCATCGGTCATCCAGTCGCGGCCCGGTTGCTTCGAGATCAGGCTGACGATGTGCCGATCACGGCCCGGCAAGCTCGGCAGGCCCATCATCACGCCGCTGCCGGCACCGGTGGCTCGCAGGTCGCTGAAGAAGCGCTGGCGCAGGCCCTGCAGGTAGGAAGGCGCCTGGGCCTCGGCTTGCAGCTCGTCCAGCGTCCACATGACCGGCAGGCCGGATTCGGGCACGCGCTGCAGCCGCGGATCGACCAGGTGGTAGGACTCGGTGAAATAGCGTTCCGTCCAGGCGGCGTCGGCATAGGTCGTGCAGAATGATCGTGGCACGGGGCGGTCTCCCGCCTGGCTGAAACAGCCATAGCCCAGCCATTCAAAGCCGAGCGACTGCAGCAGCGTCTTGACCGTGCGCTGGCGCAGTTCGGGCGTCTCGGCCGCCATCAGCGCGACGAGCAGCGCCGGCTGCAGCCGCAGCTGGGTCAGGTCTCGTTGCAACCCTGGCGGCTCATCGTGCAGCAATACCGGCGTGCTGCCGTTCGTTCCCAGCGGAAGAGGAGGGTCGCCACGGCCGAACGCCGCTCCCAAAGACATCAACATTCCCATGCAAACACCTCGGCTGCGCATCAGTTCCAGATACCGCATAAGGCGAGAAACGCGGAGCGACCGGCTCATGGCGTTTCAGCTGGATACGCTTTAGTCTGAAGTGGGCGGACCGCAGCGTTGCAGTGACTGCGACACGATGGCCGGCGTGGTGTCGGTCCGGCCAATGCCGTTATGGCTCTGCACGTCGCGCAGGATGACCAGGCTGCGTCGCCACGCGGCGCAGGCTCGCGCGTTCTGGTGGCCGGCGGCAAGCGCCTGGCCCAGCAGGTAATGGGCCACGCCCTGCTTGTAGCGGGTATTCAGGTCGCGCAACGAGCCCTCAGGCAGGCTGTTATAGCCTTCTACCGCCTGCTGCGCCGCTGCTACGGCGGCGGCCGCATCGCCGTTGGCCAGCAGCGCCCGGCTCATCGAACCTGTGACGATGGCCACCTCGGCGCGCAGTTGTGCGTTGCTGGGGTCCCGGCCGCTCAGATCGGATAGGATCTGGACAGCCTGGCGGTAGGCGTCTGCCGCGTCGTGTGGCTGCTTCGCACGCATGAGTGCCGCGGCCAGGTTGGCGTGGTGGGCCGCGAAATTGCGCTGCAGGCGAGCGTCGTCGCCATGTTTTTGCACGACCGGCCCTTGCAGCTCGAGGGCGCGCCGGAATGCCGCGATGGCCTGCTGCACCGTCGCAACTTCCTCATCACGCTCGAAGAAATAGGTGCCTTCTTCCAGGTAGGTGGTGGCCAGCCCGGACGTGGCCGTTTCATCGCCAGGATGGCCGGCCAGGATGGCAAGGTACAGGCGCCGTGCGGTTGCGAGGCTCTTGAAGAAGGGCTCCGCCTTGTCAACGAAACGCTGGACCTGCGCGAGTTGGGAATGCATGGCGGCGTGGGTGGTCTGCAGATCGGGATCCAGTTGCCCACGTGCGGCCAACCTGTCCATCAGCTCCACCCCCTGAGCCACCAGCGACTCCGCCGCGGCGTCGTCATCCTGGGAGGCCAGCAGCGTCCCCTTGCGCTGATACAACTGGGCGAGCGCGGCCGCGGCGTGAGCCTGGCTCGGCTCGGCGACCCGCGGGTTGCCGACGAGGTCCTTCACCAGCGCGATGCCCCGGTCGTAGCTCTCCCGCGCGCTCTTCGGGTCGCCGAGGTTGGCCGAATACGGGCGGCCCTGGATGTCGCCGATGCTGCGGTAGCCGCCGGCCAGCTCGATCTGCAGCTCGGCGTCCCCCGCGGCTTCGGCGCTCAAATGGCGCAGCGAGTCGAGCGCGTTCTGCACGACCATGCGCCGCGCCGCCGTGCCCCCTGGCAGCGGCGCGATGGCCTTCTGAAGGTCGCGCAGCATGAGGGTGGCCAGCTTGCGGACGTCGGCGAAGTGCTGCTCCGCACGGGCCTTCTGCCGGCGCGCTTCGTAGGCCTCATAGGCCGCCACGGTGGAGGCGGCCACGAGAATCAGCAGAGACGCACAGAGCGCCCCACGGTGGCGCCGCAGGAAGCGGCCGATGCGGTAGCGCCAGGCATGGGGCCGGGCCTGCACTGCGAGGCCTTGCAGGTGCCGGGAGAGATCGTCGGCCAGTTCCGCCGCGCTGGCGTAGCGCTGTGCCGGCGACTTGTGCAGGGCTTTCATCACCACCGCATCCAGGCCGCCGCGCAACTGCCGCTTGAGTGCGCCGGCACCGGCCAGGCTGGCGCTGACGGCCCGGCTGGGCCAGGGCGGGTCGACTTCGAGGATGGCCTGGCCTGGCGAGCCGTCGCTGGCGTCGCGACCATAGGGGCTGGTCCGGGCGAGCAGCCGGTACAGCACCACGCCCAGCGAGTAGATGTCGCTGGCCGGCGTGACCGGCTCGCCGCGGATCTGCTCGGGGCTGGCGTATTCGGGCGTCAGGATGCGGTAGATGCCATCCGTGTGCTGGTTGTCGGCCTGCGCCGGATGCAGCTGCTCGGCGATGCCGAAGTCCAGCAATTTGACCGTGCCGTCGCCGCGCACATGGATGTTGCTCGGCTTCAGATCGCGGTGCACCACGCCGCGTCCATGCAGATACCCCATCACCTGGCAGACGGTGACAAAAAGCCGCAGCCGATCTTCCACGCCAAGCCCGCGGTCGTCGCAGTAGGTGTCGATGGCGTCGCCTTGAACGAGTTCCATGACAAACCACGGCGCGCCGTCGCCCGTGACGCCGGCGTCGATCAGCTTGGCGAGGTTGGGATGGTCGAGCGAGGCCAGGATGCGCCGCTCGGCCCAGAACGGTTCCAGGGCAACGGCTTGGTCGGCATCCGCCCTCATCACCTTGACCGCCACCTGCTGCTCGTACTGGCCGTCAGCGCGTTCACCGAGGTAGACCTCGCCCATGCCCCCGCGGGCAATCAGCGACACGAGCCGGTAGGCACCCAGTGTCCGCCCAACCCATGCTCCGGTCGCGCGCTGCTCCAGCGCCTCGAGCATGAATTCGGCGGGTGGTGCGTCCAGGGGGCTCGCCACAACGCTGGCCGCTTCAAGCAGGTCCTCGACCTCGCGCAGCAACGTCGAGTCGCTGGCGCTGGCGTGCCGCACGAAAGCCTTGCGCTCGTTCGCCGGACGCTCCATGGCGTCGGCCACGACTGCCTTGGCCCGTTGCCACAGCTCGGCTTCCATTGATGCGCTCAATGGCGTGGCCTCCCGAGACGGCGATGCAGGCTCATGCCGGCGCTACAGCGGAAAGAACCGGCCGGCGCGAGGCGCCCGCAGCAGGCCGCGCCATTTCACGCAGCAGCCAGGCGCGCGCCGTCACCCATTCCCGCTTGACCGTGGCCGGAGAAATCCCCAGCGCCTCGGCGGTCTCGTCGATGCTGAGCCCGCCGAAGTAGCGCAGTTCAACGACCTGGTTCTGCTGCGGGTCGAGGCGCTCCAGCCGCTGCAGGCACTGGTCGAGCGTCAGGATGTTCAGTGCCAGCTCGCCCGCCTGGATCGATTGGTCCCAATCCGTGGGCAACTCGTGAAGTTCCTCGAGGCTCACGGCGATCTGGCCGCCGCCTCGCTTGCCTGTCTGGCGTGCACGGGCATGGTCGACCAGGATGTGGCGCATCAGCTTGGAGACCAGCGCAAACAGCTGCGAGCGCGACTTCCACTGCACTTCCCGTTCCTTGGCCAAGCGCAGAAAGGCCTCGTGGACCAGGCCGGTGCCTTGCAGGGTGTGGCCCGAGCGCTCGCCCCGCAGATGGCGGCGCGCGAGATGACGCAGATCGTCATACACAAGCGGAATCAGGCGCTCGAATGCCTGGCCGTCGCCGTCGGACCACTGTCGAAGCAACTGCGTTACCGGGCCGTGGGCCATCTCGTCAACGGGTCCGCTCGTCATGATGCAACTTGCTCCTTGCTCAAACTGATCGGGGTGCGCAGCCTACGTCTGTAAACGGCGATCGATGCACCGTTTTTTGGCAGCAGCCTCATTTCAGGGACATTGAAATCGCTTACACGCCGGTGGTGTGCAACTGCGCAGTGACCTGGCTCTCTCGACCCAGACATTCTTCGCCGCTCTGCGCTGGACTGAAGACCCAGCGGCGGCATGCCTGCAATCAGTGATGAAGCGCCATTGCTAACTCGGCCATCGCTTCTGAAGCTGGCGTCCGGGCGGAAGGGCCCTGAGTGTCATGCGCGCCGCTTCGGCCTGAGCGTGCTGGCGGAAGAGGTCGTCGCTGGGGCAATCACCGTTGAGGGATGTGGCTCGGTCGCAGTGCATGGGTTGTCTCCCCGGGTCGTTATGGGCGTTTTCGAGAGCCGGCGCGGCCGTCCGCCGGACTGTCGTGGTCCATACTGTGCAGAGGAATGTTATCGATGTCATTTGGGTTTACATCTGATGACATTGCCGATGCGGCCTACATCGCGGCGTGCCCGCTGCCAATTGCAAAGCAATGCGGATGCTGAAGGTCAGCGCTATGAACCTTGGACAACTCGGCGCCAACTTTTCTACCGGGAGTCGCTATGACCGAGGACGCCGGGACCAGGTGCAGGCTGTTGTGGTCAGCGCTGCACCTGTTCACGATCTGGAACGGCAGCGTTGTCGCTCTTACGACCGAGCATTGGCTCCGTCATCAAGGCGCCGCGCAGCGGCTGGGCCGGCGACAGCGTAATCAGGGTTTGGGGTTTAGGCCGCACCTACGTTGAGAGTGGCCGGCGAGGACCTCGTCATCTGGGCCACCCTATCGCTACCACTTCTCGGTCAGGGCCAACAGCGGCTCGACCTTGACGCCATCGCGGGCTCCATCCCGTCCTGCAACGTGGGGTGCACCTGCAGGCCCGTTGGCGGCCGAAAGGGTCAGTTCCGGTCAGAGCCCGACGCAACTTCAGAGCGGAACGCGGCTCATGAACCCAAGGACGCCCGGGATCATCTGTGCGACATGGTCCCTGGTGTATAGCTCGTACTTGCCATGTGCTGCGTTGTTCCGAACTTCAAGCCAGGCGGTGACGAGCTTCTGGTCGAGCTTGTTGTAGCCGCCCTTCTTGACCAGCTCAGCATTCAGCCGGTCGGCCTTCAAAGGCACAAGCTTTCCGTCTCGTTCTTCCTCCACGTCCACGCCATGCTTCCCGCATAGCTGACGCAGGTGCTCTTCGAGGACCGACCCGGCCATCACAGCCGCTGGGTCCTTGTAGCCTGTTTCCAGCAGGTGCTCGGCCATCGACATGAAGTCGGCGAACAGTTCAGCCGCTACAAGACCTTTCACAGTGAACAGCCAGCCGCCGGCTATCTCCTGTCGTATCGCTCCCAGGATCGCAATGCCGGCCTGTGCATGTTCCAGCAAGTCACGGCCGGTCTTCGCCTTGAACTGAACGTAGTGAGACTGCTCGCTCGAAAACACCCTCTCGATGAACGAAAGGCCCGCGGAACGGAAGCCAGCCATCTTGTCCGATGCCACCACGTTCTCGCTGAAGTGGCCCCCGCTCGCCCGACACGTCGCCGCAGTGGCATGACCCATCGCCAGGATTTCATCGACCCGTGTCACGAGACTGGAGAGGTTCATGGATGCGCTCAGTTGTAGGGGCACCCAATCATCCCGGATGTTCACCGCAAATTTTCGAGGGGGTATCGGACAAGTACTGGGCCCGAGGATGGGGAGCCAGTAGGCTGCATCCCGGCCCGCGTTGCGCGCCGTCGGGAGGGTGTAGGTCTGGAAGGGCTCGCGGGCGAAGAGCGGGCGGAGCTGTGCCGCTGTCACGGCCTTGCGCTCGATGACGGGCTCAGTGGCCCCCTCCACACGGATGTTCGTCCAGGGGTCAGAGGTGATGCGCTGTCCCTCGGCCATCTCATAGCGCAGCAGCGTGGTCACCCAGCTCGATACGGTCGCGGGTGGTCCTGGCGGACATGCCTTGGGTGAGGAAGTGATCCCGCAACATCAACCCGTGCTTGCGGGTCAACTGCGCGAGCGGCGGGTCGCCGCAGACCTGCTCGAAGGCCTCTACGACCCGGCGCGCGGTGTCGATGGCCTTGGTCGACGGCTTCTTGCTCTTGGTGGACCAGAGGGTGAACACGTCGCGCAGCCGCAGCGCCTCGGCCGGCTTGTCCTGCGGCGGCAAGTCCTCACAGGGTTGGGGCACCACCGCGGGCACCGTGGAGGGCTCCGGCGTAGCGATCCAAGCCCCTTCGTCACGCTGCGCCGCTTCGACGTTCGCTCGGTGGTAAGCGGTGACGCCAGCGGAAGGCCGTGCTGGGAGCCACCGACAGGGTGTCCGCGGCCTGATGCACGCTCAAGCCCTGGCGCAGCACTTGGGCTTGGCGCTCCCATTTCCCCTTGTGCCGCAGCCGAGCCAGCGGCGTCTCGGTCAGCGAGTTGAAGGTCCTGGTGCAGCTGCGGCATTTGTAGCGCTGCAACCCGCTGGCGTGTCCATTGCGAACCACGCGCTCACCTTGGCAGTGCGGACAGGCCAGCGGACGAGATTGCACCGTCTGTACGACCTGCACGACCTCGTCGGCGCCGCTCAAGGCCTGCATCAACTCCTGCCGCTGCCCCGGCGTCAGCTTCGATACCTCGGCCAGCATCCTCTTGAGTTCTCGGCTGCGCATCTGTGACTCCCGTCGCCCCAGACTCCGGGGCCGTGCGAGCCAATATCCCTTCCCACAGGCTCAACACGTGAGCCATCACGAATCAATGCGCAAAGAGCCAAAAACAAGGGGTTGCGACCTTGCGGTGTAACCCCCCCCGGGTGTCTGTGGTGGAGAGGAGGAGGATCGAACTCCCGACCTCCGCATTGCGAACGCGGCGCTCTCCCAGCTGAGCTACCCCCCCACGCGACCGAAAAAGTATAGCCCCGCCTCAAGGCTGCGGTCGGCTGCTATCGTCTTCGCCCATGACGCCCCGCAAGTCGATGGCCTGGTTTGAGGCTCAGTACAACAACCGCCAGCGCGTGACCGACAGTGCCGACATCCTCGAGCGCTGGGCCTTGGCGTCTGCACTGGTGCGCGAGCGGTCCAACTGCCATCTGGACCTGCGCTACGGGCCTGATCCCAAGCAGACGCTGGATGTCTTCACGCCCGATCCGGCATTCGCCGGCGGTTTCGCGCCGGTTCTGGTCGTCGTCCATGGCGGCTACTGGCGATCCCTGGACAAGTCGGACTATTCCTTCCTGGCCGCAGGCTTCACGGACGAAGGCGCCCTCGTCGTCGTGCCGAACTACGACCTGTGCCCCGGCGTCGGCATCGAGCGCATCGCGATGCAGCTCACTTCAGCCGTGGCCTGGGCCTGGCGGCACGCGGCAGAGCATGGTGGCGACCCCAGCCGCATCGTCCTCGTCGGCCATTCGGCCGGGGGTCATCTGGCGGCGATGCTGAGCTGTTGCGACTGGAAGCGTGTCGGCAAGGACCTGCCGCGGCGCCTCGTGCAGGGCGCGATGTCGGTGTCGGGTCTGCACGATCTCGCGCCGCTGCGCCGCGTACCCTTTCTGCAGGCCGACCTGCGCCTGGATGCCGCCGCCACGCGCCGCCTCAGCCCCATCCACTTTCCGCCGCCACGCTCGCCGCAGACGCTGTTCGCCGTCGTCGGTGCCCAGGAGAGCGAGGAATACCGGCGCCAGAACCAGCTGATCCGCCAGGCCTGGGGCGCTCGTGCGGTACCGGTTTGCGAAGAGCTGCCAGGCTGCAACCATTTCACTGTGCTGCACGACCTGGCCGACCCGCAGGGGCGCTCCCACCAGCTCGCGCGCCAGCTGCTTGGCTTGCGCTGGTACAGCGGTCTGCTATGAGTGCATTGAAGCAAGGCGGTGCGAACGTGAGCTGGGCTGCGACTTGACGCTCAGGTCGCCACGTAGCGGCCGGGCCGGTGGTTGATGGCCAGGGCCGCGTTGATGGCCGCCATGCCCAGCAGCGACAGGCCGATGCGATCCAGCGGCACCAGGGGCAGGGCGGCGAGCAGGATGGCCGTGTCCAGGCCTGCCTGCAGATAGCCGGCACGCCAGCCGCGCGTTTCCTGCAGCCACAGCACCAGCACGTTGAGCCCACCGAGGGACGCCCGGTGGCGGAACAGGATGATCAGCCCCGCGCCCACGAGCAGCCCGCCGCCGACAGCGCCAAACCAGGGGTTGAGCTGGCTGATGCTCAGCCAGCCGGGCAAGGCCTCGGCGAGCGCCGCCAGCAACGCGACGGCCAGCAGGCTCTTCACCGTGAACGCCGGCCCCATGCGACGCCAGGCCAGCGCATAGAACGGCAGGTTGATGGCAAAGAACAGCAGGCCGAACGACCAGCCGAAGGCGTAGTGCAGCAGGAAGGCGATGCCGACCGTGCCACCGCTGAGCAGGCCGGCCTGCTTGAACAGGGCCACGCCCAGCGCGGCGAACAGCGTGCCGGTGAGTAGCGCCTGGGCGTCCTCGAAATGGCTGTGCTTCAGGGTGCGGCTTGCCGTCGATGGCGGCTTCATCCGATGGCTCCGGACAGGAAGTATTTGATGACGCCCTTGGCCGCGAATCCGACGAGACCAAAGCCCAGGCCGAGCAGCAGCACAAAGGTACCGAAGCGCCCCGCCTTGGACTCGCGCGCCAGCTGCAGGATGATGAACACCATGTAGAGCATGAAGGCGCCAACCCCGAAGGTCAGGCCGAACTGCGCGATCTCGGCTTCTGTGTAGCCCCACATGGTTCAGTCCGGGCGGCGGGTGACAAGGTCGCGGTAGGCGTGCCAGCTCGCATGGCCCAGCCAAGGCACGACGAGGATCAGGCCCAGCAGCGCGGTGGCCATGCCGACGAGCGTCAGCGCGAGGATGAGGGCGGCCCAGAGCGCGATCGGGGCGGGGTGCGCCAGCACGACCTTCCAGCTCGTGAACACCGCGCCGAGCACGCCCAGCTTGTGCGGGGGCAGGTCCACCAGCGCCGGGATGGCCACGACTGTGGACGCGAACACCGGTGCGGCGAGCACCGCACCCAGCATGAGCCAGGTCGCGAAGAGCCGGGATTCGTCGTTCAGCACGACCTTGAGCAGGAAGTCGCGCGGGCTGTGGACAGGGTCGGTGGCGAAGCCGGTCACGAAGGCCGCGGAGCACAGCACCCAGCCCGTGCCGGCGAAGGCCAGCAACACGCCGAAGACGATAAGCCGGCCGTCGCGCGGGCGCCAGGCGTCGCGCACCGTGCGCCAGCTGGGTTGCCCGCCCCGGTCCAGCTCGCGGCTGAGCGCGTACAGGCCGGTGGCCAGGATGGGCGCGACGATGAGGAAGCCGGTGAAGGCGCCTGCCAGCAGCCAGAAGCGGTCTCGCGCCAGCGCGAAGAGCAGGGCGCCGAACGTGGCCATGACCAGGCCGTGGGCGAGCGAGGCCAGCGGGGCCTGCCACAGGTCCTGCCAGCCGCGCGCGAGCCAGCCCAGAGGGCGCAGCACGGGAATGGCACGGACGCCGAAGCCCTGGGACTCCCTCAGGGCCTTTTCGCTGTAGCGGTTGGGCATGGCGGTGCCAAGTGTGGCGTGCTCGGCCGCCGGCTGCCTTGATGCGGCTCAAGCCGTGCTGCGTTGGGCGGCCACGGCAGCGAAGCCGGTAGGGGTGGGCTTGTCAGGCCGGCAGCGACACCGCGTCCAGCAGCTCGCTCTCGATCTGCAGCTGGGCCTTGTTCTGCTGGAGTGCCGGGCCGTCGAGCAAGAACGTGTCTTCCACGCGCTCGCCCAGCGTCGAGATCTTGGCCAGCTGCAGGTTGATGCCGTGTCGCGCCAGCACACGGGCGATGGCGTAGAGCAGGCCGGCGCGGTCGCTGGTGGAGATGGTCAGCAACCAGGCCGTCGCGCGCTCGTCCGGGCGCAGTGAGATGCGCGGCGTGTAGGGGAAGCTCTTGACGCGGCGCGAGAGGCGCCCGCGGCGCGGCTCGGGCAGAGGGCCGCCGGCCTGCAGCGCCACGCCGAGCTTCTGCTCCACCAGCGGTACCAGGTCGCGGTGGTGCACATCGGCCTCGGGGCGGATGACCTGGAAGGTGTCCAGCGCATAGCCCTTGCGCGTCGTGTGCACCTTGGCGTCGAGGATACTGAAGCCGGCACTGTCGAAGTAGCCGCAGATGCGGGCGAACAGATCCTGCTGGTCGGGCGCGTAGACCAGCACCTGCAAACCCTCGCCGATGGGCGAGGGGCGGGCGCGCACGACGGGCACCTGGGTCTCGACATGGCGCCACAGCGAGCGCGCGTGCCAGGCCAGCTCGGCGCCTTCATGGCGTGCGAAATAGCTGATGGCCAGCGTCTTCCACAGCGGCTCCTCGGTGCCGGGCAGCTGCGAGTGCAACGCCAGGTCCTGGCGAGCCTCGGCCTTGCGGGCCTCGATCTCGGCGTCGAGGTTGATCTTGGCACCGCCCAGCGCCCGCAGCGTGATGCGGTAGAGGTCCTCCAGCAGCTTGCCCTTCCAGGCATTCCAGACCTTGGGGCTGGTGCCGCGGATGTCCGCGACGGTCAGCAGATACAGGGCCGTCAGCTGGCGCGCGTCGGCCACCTTGGCGGCGAAGGCGGCGATGACCCCAGGGTCGGACAGGTCTTCCTTCTGCGCCACGCGCGACATCGTCAAGTGGTGCTCGACGAGGAAGACGCACATGGCCGTGTCTTCGGCACTCAGCCCGTGCTGGCGGCAGAAGCGCCGCACCTCGGTGGCGCCGAGCTCGGAGTGGTCGCCGCCGCGGCCCTTGGCCACGTCGTGGAAGAGGGCGGCGATATAGAGCAGCTCGGGCTGGTCGAACTGCGCGGCCAGCTGTGAGCAGAACGGGTACTCGTGGGCATGCTCCGGCACGAAGAAGCGCCGCACGTTGCGCAGCACCATCAGGATGTGCTGATCCACGGTATAGACGTGGAAGAGGTCGTGCTGCATCTGGCCGACGATGGCCCGGAACACCCACAGGTAGCGGCCGAGCACCGAGGTCTGGTTCATGAGCCGGAAGGCATGCGTCTGGCCCTCGGGCTCCCGCAGCATGGTCATGAAGGTGGCCCGGTTGACCGGGTCGCGACGCCAGGCCGCGTCCATCAGGCCGCGGGCGTTGTAGAGCGCTCGCAGCGTGCGCGCCGACAGGCCCTTGATCCCTGGCGTCTGCTGGTAGATCAGGAAGGTGCGCAGGATGGCGTGCGGGTCGCGTTGGTAGAGGTCGTCGCTGGCGACCTCCAGCATGCGGCCGCGGTCAAGGAAGTCCGGGTGGCCGTCGATGGGCCGCAGCAAGCCCTGCTGGGAGCCATTGATCTGCTCCTCCAGGTTCAGCAGCAGGATCTGGTGCAGCTGCGTGACGGCCTTGGCTGCCCAGTAGTAGCGTCGCATCAACACCTCGGAGGCACGCTGCGAGGCCGTGCTCTCGAAGCCGAAGCTCTGTGCGACGGCCGTCTGCAGGTCGAACACCAGGCGGTCCTCGCGCCGGCCGGCGACGGCATGCAGGCGCGCGCGGATCAGCGTCAATTGACCCTCGTTGCGCTGCAGCTGGCGGCTCTCGAAAGGGGTGATGAGACCGCGTGCGCTCAGGGCCTTCCAGGTCTTGCCCAGGCCCGCCGCACGAGCGATCCAGATCAGCATCTGCAGGTCGCGCAGGCCGCCGGGGCTTTCCTTGCAGTTGGGCTCCAGCGCGTAGGGCGTGTCGTCGAACTTGGTGTGGCGCTGCAGGCTCTCCAGGGTCTTGGCACGAAAGAACGCCTTGGCGTCCATGGCCGCCATGAAGCGCTTGGCCATCAGCTTGAACAGCTTGGCGTCGCCGGCCAGCGGCCGGGCCTCGAGCAGGGCCGTCTGGATGGTCACATCGCCCTGGGACTCGGACAGGCACTCACCGAGCGTGCGCACGGAGGAGCCGATCTCCAGCCCCAGGTCCCAGCAGGCCGTGATGAAGCTTTCGATGGCCGACTTGACCGGCCCCGGCACATGGGCCTCAATGCCGTCGGGCAGCAGCACGAGCACGTCGACGTCGGAATGCGGGTAGAGCTCACCGCGACCATAACCGCCGACGGCCGCGAGGCAGGAGCCCGCGGGCATGCCGGCGCCGTCCCAAAGCGTGCGCAGCGTGTCGTCGACATGGCGGGCCAGGCGGCGCAGCAGCGTCTGCGCGCCGGCCTGCGTCGGGCGCGCGGCCAGGAAGTCGTCAATCAGCGACTGCTTGCCCGCCTTGAACTGCTGGCGGAGCTCGGCAAGCGTGGCCACGGTTTACGCGGTCGCCGCAGCGGCCTGCGTGATGAAGGCGGGCGGCGGCGGGCTGCCGGCCGACAGCGTCATGACCTCGTAGCCGGTATCGGTGACGAGGATGGTGTGCTCCCACTGGGCCGAGAGGGACCGGTCCTTGGTGACGATGGTCCAGCCATCGCCCAGCTCGCGGATCTCGCGGCGGCCGGCGTTGATCATGGGCTCGATGGTGAACATCATGCCCGGCACCAGTTCGTCCAGCGTGCCGGGGCGGCCGTAGTGCAGCACCTGCGGCTCCTCATGGAAGACCTGGCCGATGCCATGGCCGCAGAACTCGCGCACGATGGAGAAGCCGGCATTCTCGGCAAAGGTCTGGATGGCGTGGCCGATGTCGCCCAGGTGCGCGCCGGGCTTGACCTTGGCGATGCCCTTCCACATGGCTTCGTAGGTGAAGGCGCACAGCCGCTTGGCTGCGATGGAGCCCTCGCCGACGACGAACATGCGGCTGGTGTCGCCATGCCAGCCGTCCTTGATGACGGTGACGTCGATATTGACGATGTCGCCGTTCTTCAGCGGCTTGTCGTTGGGGATGCCGTGGCAGACCTGCTGGTTGACCGACGTGCAGATCGACTTGGGGTAGGGGATGTAGCCGGGCGGGCAGTAGTTCAGCGGCGCCGGAATGCCCTGCTGCACGTTGACGATGTGGTCGTGCGCGAGCTTGTCCAGCTCATTGGTCGTGATGCCCGGCTTGACGTGCGGCGTGAGCATGTCGAGCACTTCGGACGCCAGGCGCCCGGCGATGCGCATGCCTTCGACATCGGCAGCGGTCTTGATCGTGATGGCCATGCCTGAATTATCTCAGTCCGCCCAGATGACCGTACCCGTGACCCAGGTTGCCAGCACGACGATGCCGAAAGCAATGCGATACCAGGCAAACGGCACGAAGTTGTGGGTTGCCACGTAGCGCAGCAGCCAGCGCACGCAGGCCCAGGCGGCCAGGAAGCTGACGATGAAGCCGACCGCGAACATCGGCAGGTCGGCCATCGACAGCGCGTGCCGCTCCTTCCACAGGCTGTAGCCGCCGGCCGAGATCAACGTCGGGATGGCCAGGAAGAAGGAGAAGTCGGTCGCCGCCTTGCGCGACAGGCCCAGCAGCATGCCGCCGATGATGGTGGCGCCCGAGCGGCTGGTGCCGGGGATCATGCCCACGCATTGCACGAGACCGACCTTGAGCGCGTCCAGCGCCGTCATGTCGTCCACCGTCTGCACGCGGGCGACCGGCTCGGCGCGCTTCTCGGCCCACAGGATAATCAGCGCGCCAACGATGAAGGCGCCGGCCACGACCGGCGCATTGAAGAGGTGGGCCTTGATGGCCTTGTAGACCGTCAGGCCGACGATGCCGGCGGGCAGGAAGCCGATGGCGATGTTCAGCACGAAGCGCTGCTGCTTGGCGCTGTTGGTGATGCCGCCCAGGGCCTCGCGGATGCGCGCCCAGTAGACGATCAGCACCGCCAGGATGGCGCCGCTCTGGATGGCGATGTCGAACACCTTGGACTTGGCGTCCGTCATGCCCAGCAGGCTGCCGGTCAGGATCAGATGGCCCGTGGACGAGACGGGCAGGAACTCGGTCAGTCCCTCGACGATGCCCATGACGGCGGCTTTGATCAGCAGGATGACATCCACGTAGCGGCTCCGGGGCGAACAAAGCCGCGCAGTGTAGCCAGCGGGCAGGGCGTGCCCTTGCCGCTGCCTGGCCCGGCGGGCTACATTACTGACCCTCCGGTCATTAACTTCGCCATCTTGGCCACCGCCACCCCCCGCCAACGCCGCAAGGACGCCCGCCCGCAAGAGTTGCTGGACGCCGCCCTGGCGCTTTTCGTCGAGAAGGGCTTCGCCGCCACGCGCAGCGAGGAAATCGCGGCGCGCGCCGGCGTGGCCAAGGGCACGCTCTACCGCTACTACCCCAGCAAGGACGAGCTCTTCAAGGCCATGGTGCGCGACAACCTGTCCGTGCACATCGCCGAATCGGCTGCCCAGGCGGCGCTGTACCAGGGCTCCATCGCCGAGTTGCTCAGCCAGATGATGCAGGCCTGGTGGGCCAAGGTCGGCCATGGCAATGCCGGCGTGGTCTGCAAGATCATGATGGTCGAGGCGCGCAACTTCCCCGAGCTGGCGCGCTTCTATGTGGAGGAGGTCATCCGGCCGTCACAGGCGCTGATCGGCGGCCTCATCGAGCGTGGCATCCACGCCGGTGAGTTCCGCGCGGTGCCCGTCGAAGCCACGGTGCACATGTTGATCGCGCCCATGCTGCACATGCTGCTGCACGAGCACTCCTTTGGCGAGCACGACATCTGCCACCAGACCATGGGCGCCGAGGAGTTGCTGGACGCCCAGATGTCGCTGCTGCTGCATGGCTTGCTCGCCTCGCCGGGCTGACCTCTAGAATTTTGCTTTTTGCCGTCGACCGCGCCCCGGAGAACAAGATGAACCTCGAACAAGTCCGCTTCAACATGATCGAGCAGCAGATCCGCCCCTGGGATGTGCTCGACCCCAGCGTGCTGGAGCTGTTGCGCGTCGTGCACCGCGAGGACTTCGTGCCCGAGGCTCACAAGCTCCAGGCCTTCGTCGACACCGAGCTGCCGCTGACCGCCACGCGCCGCATGCTGGCGCCCAAGGTCGAGGCCCGGCTGCTGCAGGAACTCAAGGTGCAGCGGCATGAGAAGGTGCTGGAGATCGGCGCCGCCACGGGTCACCTGGCCGCGCTGCTGGGCCACAAGGCGCAGCGCGTCATCGCACTGGAAGCGGATGCCGGCCTGGCCGCTGCCGCCACGGCCAACCTGAAGCGCGCTGGCGTGCTGAACGCCACGGTGCTGAACCAGGACGGCGCCGCGGGGCTGCCGGCCGAGGAACCCTTTGACGTGATCCTGCTGTCCGGCTCGGTCGCGTCGGTGCCCCAGGCCTTGCTGAACCAGCTCAAGGTCGGCGGGCGCCTCGCGGCCATCGTCGGCGAGGAGCCGGTCATGCGTGCCGTGCTCGTCACGCGCACAGGTGCCAGCGACTTCCGCACCGTCGAGCTGTTCGACACGGTGGCCGGGCGCCTTCCGGGTTTCGCCGAAGCGCCGGCCTTCAGTTTCTGAAGCCGGACCAGATGCAGCCCGTCGCCGTAAAACGACCGTTGCTCCCCGTTTGGGCGCAGGTCGTCACATGGCTTCAGTCACCGGCGGGCTTTGCCTCTATAAACCCGGCCGCGCTCACTACATTGCCCAAGTCAAGGAATTCCATGCCCTTCGTCACAGCACCCCGCCTGATCCTGCAACCGCTGGCCCTCGCCGCCAGCCTCCTGCTCGCCGGCGTGGCCCAGGCCCAGAGCCTGCAGGAGCTCTATGACGCTGCGAGGGGCTACGACGCGACTTATCTGGCGACGCGCAACAGCGCCGATGCGGCTGCGGCGCGCGCCGCCCAGGCCGAGGCGCTGATCCGGCCGTCGCTCTACCTGTCCGGCTCGGGCACCGTGGCGCAAACCGACCCGCCTTCGTCTGCGAGCTTCAATACGAGGACATTGACGGCTGGCCTGCAGGGAAAATACTCCGTCTACAACGCGAGCAACATTCCGACCATTGACAAGGCCCGCCGAGCCTATGCGGTGGCCCAGGCCGATCTGGACCTCGCCGAGCAGGATCTCATCGTCCGGCTGGCCACGGCCTATTTCGATGTGCTGGCCGCCAAGGATGCGTTGACGACCTCGCGGGCCAACAAGACCGGCATCGCCGAGCAACTCGCGTCCGCGAAACGCAACTTCGAAGTCGGCACCGCCACGATCACCGACACGCGTGAAGCTCAGGCCCGCTATGACCTTGCCGTGGCGCAGGAGCTGGCGGCCGACAACGACCTGCGCGTCAAGCGCGTGACGCTGGACCAGTTCGTTGGCCGCGTCGGCGTCGAGCCCAAGGGCCTGGCCGTGCCGGTCGCGCTGCCGGCACTGCCCAGCGAGAACGTCGACACCTGGGTCGCGACGGCCGATGACCAGCATCCCGGCGTGCGCAAGGCGCGGTTGGGCCTGGAAATGGCACAGCTCGATACGCAGATCGCCCGGGCCGGCGAAAAGCCGACGCTGGACGCCAGCGCCACCCTGGGTGGCCAGAACCAGCACAACAGCTTGGGTGGCCTCGCCGCTGCGCAGGCCGGAGCCGGCACCTCCAAGAATGCCAGCATCGGCCTGACCTTGAGCTATCCGCTCTACACCGGTGGCGCGACGCAGAACCGCATCAAGGAAACCCTGGTGCTGGAGGAGAGGGCCCGCAATGACTTTGACTTTGCGCGTCGCAAGGTTGCCGAGGACACGCGCCGCGCCTTCTTCGGCGTGCAGTCGCTGAAGGCCCAGGTTGGCGCCTACGAGGCGGCCGAGTCGTCCACCAAGCTGGCCCTGGAAGCCACGCAGCTGGGCTACAAGGTCGGCGTGCGGGTGAACCTGGACGTGCTGAACGCCCAGACCCAGCTCTACACGACCCAGCGTGACCTGGCCAAGGCACGCTACGACGTCGTCGTCAACAGCCTCAGGCTGCGCCAGGCTTCGGGCCAGCTGCGTCCTGAGGACGTGGCCGCGGCCAACGCGCTGCTGGCTCGCTGAGTTCAGCGCTCCGGTCAAGCCACCTCAAGCCCTGCTCTGGCGGGGCTTTTTCTTGGCGGCGGCGACCAGTACGGGCGTGGGTTCAGGCTCGGCGGTGGTTGGCAACGGCTTGATCGGCGCGTGTTCGCGGACGGCATTCAGGATGATGGCGGTCGATGTCGGCACCTGCTGGCAAAAGCGTGACAGCGTCGCCCTCAGATGCGCCACGTCGCGCACGGCGATCTCGAGGATCCAGCTGTCCTCGCCGGTCACGCCATAGGCCGTAGTCACCTCCGGGCTGCACTCCAGGGCTCGCATCAGTTCGCCCTCGTCGAGATTGCCGATGCGGATGATGGAACGGATGCCATAGCCCAGCTTGCTTGCGTCGACGACGGCGCGGTAGCCGCGGATGACACCGCCGTCCTCCAGCTTGCGCACCCGCTCGGTCACGGCCGGCTGGCTCAGATGCACGCGCCGCCCCAGCTCCGCCATCGTCAGGCGAGCGTCGGCCTGCAGTTCGGCCAGGATGCGATGGTCATGCTGATCAAGCTCGGTGGCCATGGAAATCTCTTCAACTTGCTGGAAGGTTCTTGAATATTAAGGCGAAGGCGTGATTCAACCTTCAAGTGCCCATGTCGCCGGTGAGCCGAAATTCCTACCATGCCGGCCATGAACACGACGACGCTGCCCCTCAAGAACGCCCCCGGTCTGAGCCCTTTGCTGTTGCTCTGCCTGGCCGCCACCTGGCTGGTCTGGGGCTCGACCTATCTGGCCATCAAGATCGCGCTGGTCAGCCTGCCGCCCTTCTTCCAGATGGGCAGCCGCTTCCTCGTCGCCGGGGTGCTGCTGGCGGGCTGGATGCGCTGGCGCGGCGCGCCTTGGCCAAGCCGGCGCCAGTGGCTGCATGCTCTTGTCATCGGCGGGCTGATGCTGGGTGGCGGCATGGGTGGCACGGCCACCGCTGAGCAGACCGTCGGCTCGGGCCTCGTCGTCGCCTTCATCGCCGTGATGCCGCTGATGATTGCTGGCCTCAACCTGCTGTGGGGCGAGAAACCGACGCGGCTGGAATCGGCGGGCATCGCCCTCGGCCTGTTGGGCGTGCTGCTGCTGACGCAGGGCCAGGGCTTTGGCGCATCGCCCGCCGGCCTCGTGGCCATCAGCGTCGCCTGCGCGAGCTGGGCCGTGGGCAGCGTGCTGTCGCAGCGCAGCCTGCCGCTGGCGCCGGGGCCCATGGGTTTTGCCAGCGAGATGCTGGCCGGTGGCCTGCTGCTGATGGGCCTGAGCCTGGTCAGCGGCGAGACCTTGCCCGGCCACATCGAGCCGCAGGCGCTGTGGGCCTGGGCCTATCTGGTTGTGTTCGGCTCGCTGGTGGCTTTCAACGCCTACATGGTGCTGCTGGCGCAAGCCTCGGCGGGGCTGGCGTCGAGTTATTCCTTCGTGAATCCCGTCATCGCGATGCTGCTCGGCGTCACGCTGGCTGGCGAGCAGATCAGCGGGCACGAGTGGCTGGCCGCGGGCGTCGTGCTCGTGGGCGTCGTGCTGCTGTTGATGGGGCGGGCCAGGAACCGTTAACCGCCGCCGCGGATATTGGCCTGCAGGGCTGGCTTCATCAGCCGTGGTGCGGCCAACGTCGCATCGCGTGCACGGCGCATCGCGACGAACTCAGCCTCGCTGACGCCGTCGTGCGCATGGATGTTGGCCGCGAGCTGCTCGGCCACGGTCGTTTCCCAGCGTGCCTCGCGGCCCGCCGGGTAGTCGTGGCAGACGAAGAGGCGGGTTTCGGGCGGCAGCGCCAGCAGGCGGCGAATCGAGCGGTAGAGCGCGGCGGCGTCACCGCCCGGAAAGTCGGCACGGGCGCTGCCGCCGTCGGGCATGAACAGCGTGTCGCCGATGAAGACGGCGCCCTCGATGCGGTAGGCCAGGTCGGCCGGCGTGTGGCCGGGCACGAGCAGGGCGGTGGCCTCGATGCTGCCGACGGGAAATGACTCGCCGTCGCGCAGCAAGCGGTCGAAGCCGTCGTCTTCGGACGGCCAGCCGTGCAGGCGGCCGAGCGTCGCCTGCACCTCGCGGATGTGCTCGCCGATGGCGATCATCCCGCCGGCTTGGGCGCGCAGGTACCGAGCGGCGGAGACGTGGTCGGCGTGGACGTGGGTCTCCAGGATCCATTGCAGGTTGAGGCTATGCGCGCTCAGATAGGCGAGCAGCGCATCGGCGCTGGCCGTGCTGGCGCGTTGGGCGGTGAGGTCGTAGTCCAGCACCGGGTCGATGACGACGGCCTGGCGGGTGGCCGGGTCGTGCACCACGTAGCTGACCGTGCCGGTGATGGGGTCGTGGAAGCCCTCGATGGCGATTGGCATGAGGCGCATTCTCCTAGGACAAAATCCGCGCCCATGCTGTTTCTGCTCTCGCCCGCCAAGTCCCTCGATTACGACACGCCGACGCCCGCTGAACTGGCGCCGGTGCTGACCCGCCCTCAGTTCCTCGACGACACGGCCGCCCTCATCGACATCCTGCGCACCAAGAGCGTGGACGACGTGCGTGGGCTGATGGACCTGTCCGAGCCGCTGGCCCAGCTCAATGTCGACCGTTACGCCGCTTGGCGGCCGCGCTTTACCGAGCACAACAGCAAGCCGGCCGTGCTGGCCTTCAACGGCGATGTCTACGACGGCCTGGATGCCAGGACGCTGAGCACCGATGACCTGGCCTGGGCGCAGCAGCACGTGCGCATGCTGTCGGGCCTGTACGGCATCCTGCGGCCGCTGGACCGCATGCAGCCCTACCGCCTGGAGATGGGCACTCGACTGGCCGGCGACCATGGCGCCAGCCTCTACGACTACTGGGGCGACCGCCTGGCCCTGCACCTCAACAAACTGGCACGGGGCGAGAAGGCGCCGGTCATCGTCAACCTGGCCTCGCAGGAATACTTCCGCGCTGCGGACCGCAAGGCGCTCAAGCCCCGGGTCGTCGACTGCCAGTTCGAGGACTGGAAGAACGGCGAGTACAAGATCATCAGCTTCTTTGCCAAGCGTGCCCGTGGCCTGATGGCGCGCTATGCCATCCAGCATCGCCTGGAGACGCCCGAGGCGTTGAAAGGCTTCAACCTGGACGGTTATCGTCTGGCCCCTGAGGTGTCTTCCCCCGACCGACTCGTCTTCCGCCGCAAGTCATGAGCCAACAAGTCATCACCCCCGAGCTGTGTGAATGGATCAGCGAGCAGAGCCGTGCCGGCCACGCGTCAGAAAGCATCCTGGCCGCGATGCTGGGCAGTGGCTGGGATGAAACCGTTGCCCGCCAGGCGCTGGCGCGCACGTTGGGCCAGTCGGCCACGCTGACGCCGCCACCCGGCGCAACGGTCGGGCTGCCCGAACCCGAGCTGAGCCGCTTCTCGCCCGTCATCGATGCCGGCGACCGCCAGGTCAAGGTCTTGATGGCCTTGCGGCAGCCGCGCGTCATCGTGTTTGGCGATCTGCTGTCGGAAGAGGAGTGCGACGGCATCGTCGCGCTGGCGACCAAACGCCTGGCGCGCTCCGAGACCGTGGCCACCGGCGGCGAGGGCAGCGAAGTGAATGCCGCACGCACCAGCGACGGCATGTTCTTCGAGCGCTGCGAGACCGAACTGATCCGCACCGTCGAGGCGCGCATCGCGACGCTGCTGCGCTGGCCGCTGGACCACGGCGAGGGCCTGCAGGTGCTGCACTACCGCCCGGGCGCCGAATACCAGCCGCATTACGACTACTTCGACCCGGCTCACGTCAGCACGCCGGCCATCCTCAAGCGTGGTGGCCAGCGGGTGGCGACGCTGGTCATGTACCTGAACACACCCACCGCTGGCGGCTCCACGATCTTCCCGGACATCGGCCTGGACGTCGCACCCGTCAAGGGCAACGCCGTCTTCTTCAGCTACGACCGGCCCCACCCCGCCACGCAGACCCTGCATGGCGGCTCGCCGGTGCTGGAGGGGGCGAAATGGGTGGCGACGAAATGGCTGCGACAGGGCGTGTTCACCTGATCATGCCGTGACGGCGATCAATGCCACCAAGGCCAGCGCCACGCAGCCCAACAACACGAAGTAAAAGAAGCTGAGCACGCTGCCACGCCATACCGCGCCCCACCAGCTCAGCCTGTAGACACGCCGCATCGCGGCCAGGCCATGGCCGAAGACAGCGAACATCACCAAGCCCTCCAGCCCGGCCGCCATGGCGACCAGCAGCGCCAGGAACCACAGGCTGTGGCTGTGCAGCGAGAACACGAAGTGCTCGGCGTAGCGCCGACCGCTGCCGGCAAACATCGCCAGCAGCAGCGCCGCGAAGATCGGCTGCAGGGCCAGCATCGCGTAGGGCGCCAGCGCCCGGCTGCGTGCCTTCCACTGCTCGAAGGTCATGGACTCGGCTTTATTGAGCAGGCCGGTCAGCCAACGTTCTGAGCGGCTGCAGGTCTCGGGGTGGGCCAGATCGCACTCGCCGAGCTTGGTACTGACCTTGACGCCTTGCGGCTCGCTGCTCCCTTTGGCCAGGGCATCGGCCGCTGCAGCGGCTTGGGCGGGTGTCATGTCGCGTTTCAAGCGCACCCGCGCCGACTTGCCGGACCCCTCGCCAGCAGCGGCCGCCGGCCCGGTCTCCACGATCTGCTCAGGCCCCTGGGGCAGCAGCGCCCAGCCGACGAAGAACACGAAGCTGGCGCTCAGGTAGACCCGCAACGGCAGCACATAGCGGCGCCGCTGGCCACGGAAATAGGCATTGGTCAGATGGCCCGGCAGGCAGACAAGCGCCCACAGCGTGCGCCACAGCGGGCCGTCGAAGGCGACGTAGTGGCCCAGGTACTCGGTGAACATCTCGCGCACCGAGGGAGGGTGCAGGTCGGTCTCCTGGCCGCAGTGGCCGCAATAGACGGGTCGCGGCCTTGCCAGCGTGAAGTGGCAGTTGCGGCAGTAGGGCAGCTCGGGCGCGCCGGAGTGGGAATGACGGCTCATGCAGACAGCAGTTTGTTGATCAGCTCGGGCGTGCTGCCCGCCTGGTATTTCTTCATCAGCCGGCCGCGGTAGATGTCCACCGTGCGCGGGCTCACGCCCAGGCGACGGCCGATGAGCTTGCTGGTCTGGCCCTCGACGAGCAGGGCGGCGATCTCGCGCTCGCGCGGCGTCAGCTCGGCCGTGATCTGGCGCCGCGCCGACAGATCCTCGAAGCTCCAGATGCCGCGGGCATGGGGGTCGGCCGGGTCCAGCGCGCGGCCAGTCACGTGGCACCAGAACAGCTCGCTGCTCCCCAAGCGCCGCATGACGCGGTCGTCGGCATAGTGGCCCTGGGCGTCCAGGCTGGCGACGATGCGTGCGCCGGTGCGTTCGAACTCGATGGCGCTGGGGTACATGACCGCAAAGCTTTTGCCCAGCAGTTGCTCGCGCGTGGCCGAGAACATCTGCAGCACGCGCTCGTTGCAGTCCACGATCTGGCGCTGGGCGGACAGCACCAGGCCGATCGGGGCGAGCTGGAAGGCGCTGCGGTAATCGAGGGCGGCGGGTTCCACTTAGGCGAATTCGCTTAATCGACTTCGGAAGGCGCGCGATAGTACCCTTCGCGCTTCACCCGAAAGGCAGGAGACGGCATGAACAAGGTGTACCCGAGCGCTGAGGAAGCGCTGCGCGGCGTCGTGAAGGACGGACAGATGCTCGCAGTCGGCGGCTTCGGCCTGTGCGGCATCCCCGAGGCGCTGATCACGGCCCTGCGCGACAGCGGCGTCAAGGACCTGACGGTCATCTCCAACAACGCCGGCGTCGACGGCTTTGGCCTGGGCGCACTGCTCGTCACGCGGCAGATCAAGAAGATGATCTCCAGCTATGTCGGCGAGAACAAGGAGTTCGAGCGCCAGTACCTGGCGGGCGAACTGGAGCTGGAGTTCACGCCGCAAGGGACACTGGCCGAGAAGATGCGCGCCGGTGGCGCCGGTATCCCGGCCTTCTTTGTACGTACCGGCGTGGGTACGCTGATCGCCGAGGGCAAGGAAAGCCGTGAGTTCGACGGCGAGACCTACATCCTGGAGAAGGCCCTGGTGCCGGACGTGTCGCTGGTGAAGGCCTACAAAGCCGACAAGAGCGGCAACTTGGTCTTCCGCCGCACCGCGCGCAACTTCAATCCGGCCGCGGCGATGGCCGGCAAGCTGACGGTCGTCGAGGTCGAACACCTCGTCGAGACCGGCGACATCGACCCGGACGACGTGCATCTGCCGGGCATCTACGTGCACCGCATCGTCGTCAATGCCAATCCGGAAAAGCGGATTGAGAAGATGACCTTGTCCCCGAAGAAGGAGGCCTGACATGCCCTGGACCCAAGATCAGATGGCTGCCCGCGCGGCCCAGGAGCTGGAAGACGGCTTCTATGTGAACCTCGGCATCGGCATCCCGACGCTGGTGGCCAACCATGTGCCGGCGGACAAGGAAGTCTGGCTGCAGAGCGAAAACGGCATGCTGGGCATCGGCCCCTTTCCGACCGAGGACGAAGTCGATGCCGATCTCATCAATGCCGGCAAGCAGACCGTCACCACCTTGCCTGGCAGCAGCATCTTCGGCAGCCACGACAGTTTCGCGATGATCCGCGCCGGCAAGATCAACCTGTCCATCCTTGGCGCCATGCAGGTCAGCGCCAATGGCGACCTGGCCAACTGGATGATCCCCGGCAAGATGGTCAAGGGCATGGGCGGCGCCATGGACCTCGTCGCCGGCGTCAAGCGCGTCATCGTGCTGATGGAGCACGTGGCCAAGAAGAAGGACGGCACCGAGGACATGAAGATCATCCCCAGCTGCACGCTGCCGTTGACGGGTGTGGGCGTCGTCGACCGCATCATCACGGACCTCGGCGTCTTCGACGTCACGCCCCACGGCATCAGCGTCGTCGAGCTGGCCGAGGGCGTCACGCGTGAATTTGCGCAAAGCAAGACAGGGGTTCCGTTGCTCTGAGGTAAATCAAGCCTCACACCCCCAGTTCATGGGCCTCCACGGGTCAGCGCAAGCTGGCCCGTTTTCGTTGCGGGGGGCCTAATAACCCCACGGCAATGCGCCCCATTGCCGTGGGGTTATTAGGCCCGTTCTTCGAACAACAGCGAGGCCACCATGCGCGCACCACCGACGCCTGAAGTCGAGACCATCGCCCCCGCACTCGAGACAAGTGCAGATCTGAACCCCGGCGGCATTGCGGCAGCCGCTGCGGCAGCCGCTTTGCTGGCTGCCTGCGGTGGAGGAGGGGGAGGCGACGCGCCGACCCCATCGCCCTCACCACCGCCTCCACCACCTCCGCCTCCGCCTCCGCCACCCCCCGGCATCACCGACGCCGAAGCCGCCCGCTTCCTCGCCCAGGCCGGCTTTGCGGCCAGCACGGCCGACATTGCCACCGTCAAGGCCAATGGCTATGCCGGCTGGCTGGACGCGCAGTTCGCGCTGCCCGTCAGCGACGGTCACTTCGATTGGATGGTCGCCAACGGCTATGCCATCGTCGACCACCGCAACGACTTCGGCGGCGCCGACAACACGCTGTGGCGCAAGCTGCTGTCCGCGCCGGACTCATTGCGCCAGCGCGTCGTGCTGGCGCTCAGTGAGATTTTCGTCATCTCCATGAGCGGCCTGCCCATGCCCTGGCGTGGCTTCGCCATCGCTTGCTACGTGGACATGCTGGAGCAGCGCTGCTTTGGCAATTACCGCGAGCTGCTCAACGCCGTCACGCTGTCCAACGGCATGGGCGTCTACCTCGCCACACGGGGCAACCTGAAGGAGGACGTGAACACCGGCCGCGTGCCCGACGAGAACTACGCCCGCGAGGTCATGCAGCTGTTCAGCATCGGCCTCTACCAGCTCAATGCTGACGGCACGCTCAAGCTCGACGGCAACGGCAAGCCCATCGAGACCTACACCCAGGCCAACATCACCGACCTGGCCCGCGTCTTCACCGGCTGGGATTTCGACGGCTACAGCGGCAGCGACCCCAGCTTCATGAAGAAGCCCATGGTCAACATCGCGTCGCGCTTCTCTAGCGGCGCGAAGAAGGTGCTGGACGTGGACATCCCAGCGTCGGCCGATGGCCCGGCCGCGCTGAAGGTTGCGCTGGACACGCTCGCCAGCCATCCCAACGTCGGCCCCTTCATCGGCCGCCAGCTCATCCAGCGCCTCGTCGCCAGCAACCCGAGTGCGGCCTACATCGGCCGCATCTCGGCGGTCTGGGCTGACAACGGCAGCGGTGCGCGCGGTGACCTGAAGGCCGTCATCAAGGCCATCCTGCTGGACACCGAAGCGCGCACCCCGTCCATGGCGCCCGGCGCCGGCAAGCTGCGCGAACCGCTGCAGCGCTTCATCCAGTGGGGCCGGTCTTTCGCTGTCACCTCACCGAACGGCCTGTGGAACATCGGCAATACCAGCGACGCCGGCACGCGTCTCGGCCAGAGCCCGCTGCGCAGCCCCTCGGTCTTCAACTTCTTCCGCCCCGGCTATGTGCCGCCCAACTCGCAACTGGGCACGAACGACGTCACGGCGCCCGAGTTCCAGCTCTGCAACGAGAGCACGGTGGCTGGCTACATCAACTACATGCAGAAGGCCATTGCCGACGGCATCAACGATGTGAAGCCCGGCTACACCGTCGAGCTCGCGTTGGCGGGGGACGCGCCGGGCCTGGTCGCGAGCCTGGCCACCCGGCTGGGCGGCGGCGGCATCTCGGCCGCCACGCAGGCCACCATCAGCACCGCGGTGGCAAGCATCTCCGCCGCCAGCGACACCGGCAAGGCCAACCGTGTGCAGGCCGCCATCCTGATGCTGATGGCCTGCCCGGAATACCAGATCCAGAAATGAGGGGATGACGATGAAGCTCAACCGACTCCCCGAACTGCAGCGCCGCGAGTTCTTGCGCCGCGCCGGCGCCCTGGGCATCGCGGGCACCGCCGCGCCCTGGGCACTGAACCTCGCCGCCCTCGGCGAAGCCGCTGCAGCCACCGCGCCGGGCGACTACAAGGCCCTTGTCTGCGTCTTCCTCTACGGCGGCAATGACCATGGCAACACGCTGGTGCCCTATGACCAGGCCAGCTACGACGCCTATGCCGGCATCCGCCAGACCCTGGCCACGCCGCGCGAGCAACTCGCCGCAACCGTACTCGGCATCAATGTCGGCGGCCGCCAGATGGCACTGGCGCCGCAACTCGGCAAGCTCAAGGGCCTGTGGGACAGCGGGCGGCTGGGCATCCAGCTCAATGTCGGCACGCTGATCCAGCCGACGACGCTGGCCCAGTACAACGCCAGAAGCGTGCCGTTGCCGCCCAAGCTGTTCTCGCACAACGACCAGCAATCCGTCTGGCAAAGCAGCTCGCCCGAGGGCGCCACCTCGGGCTGGGGTGGCCGCATGGGCGACCTCTTCCTGGGCGACAACGGCACGGCGACCTTCACCTGCATCAATGCTGCAGGCAATGCCGTCTTCATGGCCGGCAAGCAGGCGGTGCAGTACCAGGTGTCCACCAGCGGCGCCGTACCCATCAACGGCATCCTGAAGCCGCTGTATGGCTCCCAGGCCTGTGCCGACGCACTGCGGGGCCTCATCACAGCCGACCGCACGCACTGGATGGAGGCCGAGCTGAACAAGGTTGTCGCGCGTTCGGTCAGCGCCCAGGGTGTCGTCACATCCGGCCTGGCCGGCGTGCCGGCGCTGCAGACGCCCTTCGACACTGCCAGCTCCCTGTCCAGCCAGCTGCTGATGGTGGCCCGGCTCATCGGCGCGCGGCAGGCCCTGGGCGCCACGCGCCAGGTCTTCTTCGTGTCGTTGGGGGGGTTCGACACCCACGACTTCCTGCTCGACGAGCACCCGGGCCTGCTGACCACCGTCAACGACGCGCTGGCCAGCTTCTACGCGGCCACGGTCGAGCTGGGCGTGGCCAACCAGGTCACCACCTTCACGGCCAGCGACTTCGGCCGTTCGCTGACCAGCAATGGCGATGGCTCCGACCACGGCTGGGGCAGCCACCATTTCGTGCTGGGCGGAGCGGTGCAAGGCGGCAAATACTGGGGCACGTTGCCCTCGGTCAGCATCAACGGGCCGGACGACGTCGGCCAGGGCCGCTTGCTGCCGACCACGGGCGTGGACCAGCTCGGCGCAACGCTGGCCACCTGGATGGGCGTCAGCACTGCCGACCTGCCGCGCGTGGTGCCGCAGATCGTCAACTACAGCCAGAAGGACATGGGCTACTTCTGAACGTCGGAGCGTGCCTAAGATGGCCGCCATGCTCCGCCTCCTGACGCCTCTTCTGCTGGCCAGCCTGCTGGCGCCGGCCCACGCCCTCGACCAGCCCGAGGCCGCCACCACCCGCACCGCCAAGCAGGGCAGCCTGACGGTCCCGGCCAAGCGCTTTGCCGTGACGGCCGCCAATCCGCTGGCCGTGGATGCGGGCATCGAGATACTGAATGCCGGCGGCTCGGCGGTCGATGCGACCGTTGCCGTGCAGGCCGTGCTCGGCCTCGTCGAACCCCAGTCCAGCGGCATCGCCGGCGGTGCCTTCCTGATGCACTGGGATGGCCACCAGGTGCAGACGTTGGACGGCCGCGAATCCGCGCCGGCCGCAGCCACGCCCGAGCTTTTCCTGAAGGCCGACGGCAAGCCCCTGCCCATGCGCGAGGCCATCATGAGCGGCCTGTCCACCGGCGTGCCGGGCGTGCTGGCCATGCTGGCCGAGGCGCACCGCCAGCACGGCAAGCTGCCCTGGAGCCGCCTCTTCGAGCCGGCCATCCGCCTGGCCGAGCGGGGCTTCGCGATCAGCCCGCGGCTGTTTGAGCTGGCCTCGGCCGAGGCGCAGTTGCGAAGCGACCCGCAGGCGGGGCCCTACTTCTTTGATGCCACTGGCGCTGCCAAGCCGGTCGGCACCGTGCTGAAGAACCCCGCCTATGCCGCGGTGCTGCGCGGCATCGCCAGCAAAGGGCCGAAAGCCTTCTACGAGGGCGCCGTGGCGGAGGACATCGTGCGCCGCGTGAAAGGGCATGCCCGCTCGGGCCTGCTGAGCACGGCCGACCTGGCCAGCTACAAAGCCTTGGCCCGCCCCCCGCTGTGCAACGACTGGCGCAGCTACCGCGTCTGCGGCTTTGGCCCGCCCACCTCGGGCCATCTGACGCTGATGCAGATCCTCGGCCTCCTTGACACCCAGCCGGCGGCATTGGCGGCCAAAGGCATCACGGCGGACTGGATGCATGCCTACGCCGAGTCCGCCAAGCTGGCCTTTGCCGACCGTGCCCAGTTCATCGGCGATCCGGCCTATGTCGCCGCGCCAGGCGGTGACTGGCAGAACCTTATCGCGCCGGCCTATCTGAAGCAGCGCGGTGCGCTGATCGGGCCCAAGGCCAGCGGTGTGGCGACGGCCGGCCAGCCGGGGCAGGTCAGGCAGGCCCTGGCGCCGCAGGCTGAGCAGTTGGAATACGGCACCAGCCAGGTCAGCGTCGTCGACGCCGAAGGCCATGCCGTAGCGATGACGACCAGCGTCGAGGCCGCCTTCGGCAACCGCGTCATGAGTGACGGCGGCACGGGCCTGGCCGGCGGCTTCATGCTGAACAACACGCTGACCGACTTCTCGCTGAACCCGGTGGGTGCCGACGGCAAGCCGGTGGCCAACCGCGTCGAAGCGGGCAAGCGGCCGCGTTCCAGCATGGCGCCAACCCTGGTCTTCGACCGCGACGGCAAGCTCGTCATGGTGGCCGGCTCGCCCGGCGGCCCGGTCATCATCCACTACGTCGCCAAGGTGATCACGGGCGCCCTTGCCTGGGGCCTGCCGGTGCAGCAGGCGGTGGACTTGCCGAACTACGGTCACTTCAACAGTGGTGCCCTCTTCGTCGAGCGAGGTGCACTGACGGCCGAACAACTGGCTGACCTGCGCGCCCGCGGCCATCAGGTCAACGAGACCGATCTGACCAGCGGCCTGCAGGTGCTGATGCGCGTGAAGGAGGGCTGGGTCGGCGGCGCCGATCCGCGCCGCGAGGGTGTCGTGCGCGGGGAGTAATTCGTCCTGCCGCGCCGCGGCATCTTGTCTGACACCACTTCCCACCTGCCGCCCACTAGGCTGGTTAGCTTGTGAGCCGCGGAGTCAGCGATGGACGATGTGCCAGGATGTTCTCTTTCACGCCGGGACGTGTTGATCGCCGGCGCGGGCACGGCAGCCGCCACGGTCGTCGAGGCCGCAGACCGGGAGCCCGCCATGTCCAACGCCACGACGAGCCGCCTGACGCTGGACGTCAACGGCCAGGCGCACACCGTCGACGTCGACACCCGCACGACGCTGCTCGACCTGCTGCGCGAGCAGCTGCACCTGACCGGTACCAAGAAGGGCTGCGACCACGGCCAGTGCGGCGCCTGCACCGTGCTGCTGGACGGCCGGCGCATCAACAGCTGCCTGATGCTGGCCGTCATGGCGCCGGGCGCCAAGGTCACCACCATCGAGGGCCTGGGCACACCGCAGAAGCTGCACCCGCTGCAGGCCGCCTTCGTCGCGCATGACGGCTACCAATGCGGCTACTGCACGCC
Organism: Pelomonas sp. Root1217; assembly: GCF_001425705.1. Lineage (GTDB taxonomy): Bacteria > Pseudomonadota > Gammaproteobacteria > Burkholderiales > Burkholderiaceae_C > Pelomonas. Next base: position 110,036 of record NZ_LMDC01000027.1, read on the forward strand.
CGGGCAGATCTGTTCGGCCGTGGGCATGTTGGACGAGCTCAAGCACGGCGTGCCCAGCCATGTGACCGCCGATCTGGCCGCCAAGCCGCTGCTGAGCGCCGACGAGCTGCGCGAGCGCATGAGCGGCAACATCTGCCGCTGTGGCGCCTACTCCAACATTGCCGAGGCGATCACCAGCGTCGCCAAGGAGGCCGCATGAAAGCATTCAGCTTCGAGCGAGCGCGCACGCCGGCTGAGGCAGCAGCGGCCGTCGCTGGCCGGCCCGACGCCAAGTTCATCGCCGGCGGCACCAATCTGCTGGACCTGATGAAGCTGCAGATCGAGGCGCCTGGCCACCTGGTCGACGTCAATCCGCTGGCCCTGGACCGCATCGAGGCCGCGGAAGGCGGGCTGCGCATTGGTGCCCTGGTACGCAACGCCGACCTTGCCAGCGATGCCCGTGTGCGCAAGGACTACCCGGTGCTGTCGCGCGCGCTGCTGGCCGGTGCCTCGGGCCAGCTGCGCAACCGCGCGACGACGGCCGGTAACCTGCTGCAGCGCACCCGTTGCCCCTACTTCTACGACACGGCCCAGCCCTGCAACAAGCGCCAGCCCGGCAGCGGTTGCTCGGCCATCGGCGGCGTCACGCGCTCGCTGGCCGTCATCGGCACCAGCCCTGCCTGCATCGCCAACCATCCGAGCGACATGGCCGTCGCCATGCGCGTGCTGGATGCCCAGGTCGAGACGGTCAAACCCGACGGACAGGTGCGCCGCATCCCCATCGCCGACTTCCACAAACTGCCCGGCGATACGCCCCACATCGACCACGCCTTGGCCCATGGCGAGCTGATCACCTCGGTGCTGCTGCCGCCGCCCGTGGGAGGTACCCAGGTCTACCGCAAGGTGCGTGACCGCGCGTCGTACGCCTTCGCCCTGGTGTCGCTGGCCGCCATCGTGCAGCGAGACGGCAGCGCGCGGCTGGCGTTTGGCGGCGTGGCCCACAAGCCCTGGCGCATCGAAAGCGCGGAGCCGCAACTCTCGCGTGGCGTTCACACCTACTTCAGCCAGGCCTTCAAGGGTGCTTCGCCGCAGCAGGACAACGCCTTCAAGCTCAAGCTGGCCGAGCGGCTGCTTGTCGACGTGCTCCACCCTGACCGGAGAGCATGAAGTGGAGCCCCTCGTCCAAGGAGTCCCTTGGCCGGTCCCCCGAGGGGACGGCGATGCTTGCCGGATCGACCGGCAAGCACATCGCCAGGCCGGGCCTGCTTGGGAGCGGCCCGGCGCTCGGCCCGCAAAGTCAGTGAGATCTGGGTTGCTCGCAGCCCGATGGAGTCAATGAGATGCGTTTCGACCAGCCCGCCACCACCAACCCCGTCGACCAGGGCAAGGTCATCGGCCGCCCCACGCCGCGCATCGATGGCCCGCTGAAGACCACCGGCACGGCGCCTTATGCCTACGAGCACCACGACCTGAAGCCGACGCCGGCCGTCGGCTATGTCGTCGGTGCCGGCATTGCCAAGGGCCGCGTGGCCGCCATGGACCTGCGTGCAGCCCGCGCGGCGCCGGGCGTGCTGGCCATCGTCACGGCTCAGAACGCCGGCAAACTCGGCAAGGGCAGCAAGAACACCGCCAAGCTGCTCGGCGGGCCGCAGATCGACCACTACCACCAGGCGCTGGCCGTGGTCGTCGCCGAGAGCTTCGAACAAGCGCGCGCCGCCGCGGCGTTGATCGACATCCGCTACGAGGCCGCCAAGGGGCGCTTCGACCTTGCCGCCGAGAAACCGCATGCGCCGGTGGCCAAGAGCGATGGCTTCGGTGGCGAGGCCGAGACCAAGCATGGCGACTTCGAAGCCGCATTCGCCAAGGCGCCGGTACAACTGGATGCGAGCTACACGACGCCCGACCAGGGCCACGCCATGATGGAGCCGCACGCCACCATCGGCTGGTGGGAGGGCAAGAAGCTGTCGGTGTGGACGTCCAACCAGATGGTGGACTGGGCCGTCGGCGACCTTGCCAAGACGCTGGGCATTCCCAAGCTGGACGTGCGCGTGCGTTCGCCCTTCGTCGGCGGCGGTTTCGGCGGCAAGCTGTTCCTGCGCGCCGACGTCGTGCTTGCCGCCTTGGGGGCGAAGGCCGCCGGCCGGCCCGTCAAGATCGCGCTGACACGCCCGCTGATGTTCAACAACACAACGCACCGGCCGGCCACCATCCAGCGCATCCGCATCGGCGCCAACAAGGACGGCCGCATCCAGGCCATCTCACACGAGAGCTGGTCCGGCAACCTGCCGGGCGGCGGCCCAGAGACGGCCACGGGGCAGACGCGGCTGCTCTATGCCGGCGAGCATCGCTACACCGCCATGCGCCTGGCTGTGCTGGATCTGCCCGAGGGCAACGCGATGCGCGCGCCTGGCGAGGCGCCGGGCCTGATGGCGCTGGAGATCGCGATGGACGAGATGGCCGAGAAGCTCGGTCTGGACCCCATCGAGTTCCGCGTGCGCAACGACACGCAGGTCGACCCCGAGAAGCCGCAGCGTCCCTTCTCGCAGCGCCGCCTGGTGGACTGCATGAGGCAAGGCGCGGAGCGCTTCGGCTGGAATCGGCGGTCACCCAAGCCGGCGCAGGTGCGCGAGGGCGGCTGGCTGATCGGCATGGGCATGGCGGCGGCCTTCCGCAACAACCTGCTGATGAAGTCCAAGGCGCGCGTGCGGCTGGAAGGCGAGCGCGTCATCGTCGAGACCGACATGACCGACATCGGCACCGGCAGCTACACCATCATTGCGCAGACGGCCGCCGAAACCATGGGTGTCGCGCTGGACAAGGTCGTCGTGCGCCTGTGCGATTCGAGCTTTCCGGTGTCCTGCGGTTCAGGTGGGCAATGGGGCGGCAACAACTCGACCGCCGGCGTCTATGCGGCCTGCATGAAGCTGCGCGGCATGGTCGCCCAGAAGGCGGGCATGGCCGACGCGGAGTTCGTTGGCGGCGAGGTGCGTGGCGGCGGCAAGGCCGCGCCGTTGAAATCATTCGCCGGCCTGGTGGCCGAGGACGGCATCGAATACGGCGACCTCGACAAGCGCTACCAGCAGTCCACTTTTGGCGGGCATTTCGCGGAAGTGGCGGTGGACGCGGTCACCGGCGAAGTGCGCGTGCGCCGCATGCTGGCCGTGTGCGCGGCGGGGCGCATCCTGAACCCCACCTCAGCGCGGAGCCAGGTCATCGGCGCCATGACCATGGGTGTGGGTGCGGCATTGATGGAAGACCTGAAGGTGGACCACCGCCGCGGCTTCTTCGTCAACCACGACCTGGCCGGCTACGAGGTGCCGGTGCATGCCGACATCCCGCACCAGGACGTCATCTTCCTGGACGAGACCGACCCGATCTCGTCGCCGATGAAGGCCAAGGGCGTGGGCGAGCTGGGCATCTGCGGCGCTGCCGCTGCGGTAGCCAACGCCGTCTACAACGCCACCGGCGTGCGAGTGCGCGACTACCCGCTGACGCTGGACAAGCTGCTGGCCGGTCTACCTGCGCTGGTTTAAAACCACGAGCCCCAGGGCGGCCAGCGCGGCGAACAGCAGGCCGCTCCAGATCTCGTAGGGCAGGCCGAGCAGCCGGTAGCCCGCCGCTTCGGCGCAGTTGGCCGTGATCATGAAGACGGAGGGCCACAGCTCCTCCAGCCCGAGCGCCGTGACGACCTTGTCGGCCAGGCCCATGGCGCAGCTGGCGCTCTGCGAGGCCACCTCATGCTGGAAAACGGCCGCCGTGAGGCCCGCTGCACACAGCATCAGCACGACGACCAGGGCCGCCTGGCGCAGCGCGCGCTTGGCGCTCACCAGCCAGCCCAGCAGCGAGACGGCGCCGATCACCAGGAAGATGGCCCGCTGCAGCACGCACCAGGGGCAGGGCTTGACGTCGAACTGGTGCTGGGCGATCAAGGCGATGCCGACGGCGGCGAAGCTCGCCACGGCCATGCCGGCCAGCGCGCGGGCCGGCAGCTTGGAAGGGGCGGTGAACATCAATCTTTGATCTCGGCGATGAGCTCGATCTCGACGCAGGCGCCGAGCGGGATCTGGGCCACGCCGAAGGCGCTGCGGGCATGCTTGCCAGCTTCGCCCAGCACCGCGGCGAACAGCTCGGAGCAGCCGTTGGTGACAAGGTGCTGCTCGGTGAAGTCAGGCGTGCTGTTCACCAGGCTCATGACCTTGACGATGCGAACGATCTTGCCCAGGTCGCCCGTGGCAGCCTGCAGCGTGCCGAGCAGGTCGATGGCGACGGCGCGTGCCGCGGCCTGACCGGTGGCGGTGTCGACATCCTTGCCCAGCTGGCCGACCCAGGGCTTGCCGTCCTTCTTGGCGATGTGGCCGGACAGGAACAGCAGGTTGCCGGTGCGCGTGAACGGCAGGTAGGCGGCAGCGGGAATGGCCAGCGGCGGCAGGGTGATGCCGAGTTCGGCGAGCTTGGCTTGGATGGCGGAGGAGCTCATGCGTAAAAGCGCGGTGGCGCAAGCGAAAAACCGCGGCATGCTACACCCCGCGTCCCAATAAGGCGGGACAGGGGAGGGGCATTGGCTCAGCGGCCGTGGGGCGTGCGCGAACTGGTGGCAACCGGCTTGGCCTGGCTGGCCGGCGTGGCCCTGCTGCAATGCTGCGAGCGACTGCCAACGGCGACGGAATATGCGCTGCTGGGCTTGCTGTTCGTGCTGCTCCTGCTGCTGCACCGCCGCCACTGGCTGGCGTTGGCTGCAGCGGTTGCGGTGTTCGCTTTCGTGCAGGCCGGGCTTCGCGCCGAGATGCGCATGAAGCCCGAACTGCATCCAGCCTGGGAAGGCCGCGACCTGGTGCTGAGCGGTCGGGTCGATTCGCTGCCCATCGCCATCACGGGGCAGGGCGGCATGCCCGGCTGGCGCTTCGAGTTTGCCGTCGAATCGGTGGGACCAGCCGGCACGGCCTTGCCGCCCGAAGTGCCGCGGCGGGTGATGCTGCTCGCCTACGACAGTGCGCAGCCCATCACAGCCGGCGAGCGCTGGCGCTTCACCGCCCGCCTCAAGCGCGCCCATGGCCTGGCCAATCCGGGCGGCTTCGATGTCGAACTGTGGTTGTTCGAGCAGGGGCTGCGCGCGAGCGGTGTCGTGCGCACGGCCGAGCGCCTGCAAGCGGCGTCCTGGTGGTCCCTGGACGCCGCGCGCCAGCGCCTGCGCACGGCCATCCGTGAACGCGTGGCCGACCCCGGCATGGCTGGCGTGCTGGCGGCGTTGAGCCTGGGCGACCAGAACGCCATTGCTCATAGTGACTGGAACCTGTTCCGTGACACAGGCGTGAGTCATCTCTTGTCGGTATCAGGAAGTCACGTCGTCCTGCTCGGCTGGATGGCCGCCGCGCTCGTGTCGCCGCTGTGGCGCCGCAGCCGCTGGCTCTGCCTGCGCCTGCCGGCGCCCACTGCGGCACGTTGGGTGGGCGTGGCGGTGGCCTTCGCCTATGCGCTGTTCTCGGGCTGGGGCGTGCCGGCGCAGCGCACGGTCGTCATGCTGGCCGCGCTGGCCGGTCTGCGCAGCGTTGGCCTGCGCTGGCCCTGGCCGCTGGTGCTGCTGGCGGCGGCCGTCATCGTCACGGCGGTGGACCCCTGGGCGCTGATGCAGCCGGGCTTCTGGTTGTCCTTCGGCGCTGTCGGTCTGTTGATGGCCGCCGGTGGCGAGCACGCAGAAGGCTGGCGGGCACGCCTGAAGGCGGCGCTGCGAACCCAGGCCATTGCCACCGTGGGCCTCGCGCCGCTGAGCCTGATCTGCTTCTCGCAGCTGTCCCTCGTCGGGCTGCTGGCCAACCTCGTCGCTATCCCGCTGATCACCTTCGTCATCACGCCGCTGGCGCTGATGGGCGGCCTGTTCACGCCGTTGTGGGCGCTGGCCGCCTTGCTGACGCAGGCCCTGATGGCCTGGCTGAAGCTGCTGATCGCCTGGCCGGCGGCGGTGTGGTGGCTGCCGGCGGCGCCGCTGTGGTCCCAGGGCCTGGCCTTGCTGGGCGCCGTGCTGGTTGCGCTGAGGCTGCCCTGGCGGCTGCGCGCTGCCGGGCTGCTGATGACGTTGCCGCTGCTGTGGCCGGCCGTGCCGCACCCGCCGGCGGGCGAGTTCGAACTGCTGGCCCCGGACATCGGCCAGGGCAACGCGGTGCTGATCCGCACGCATGGGCATGCCCTGCTCTTCGATACCGGCCCGGTGTACGCGCCCGGCTCGGATGCCGGCGAACGCGTCCTGTTGCCGCTGCTGCGTCGCCTGGGCGTGCACCGCGTGGACATGCTGGTGCTCAGCCATCGCGACGTTGATCACGTCGGTGGCGCCGCCACCTTGATGCAGGCCCTGCCCGTGTCCGAGCTGCGCAGTTCACTGGAGCCGGGCCACCCGCTGCTGCGCACCCCGATGCCCGCGAAGCGCTGCGAGGCCGGCCAGGGCTGGACCTGGGATGGTGTGCGCTTTGACGTGCTGCACCCGACGCTGGCGAACTACGACGCCGGGCTCAAGTCCAACGACCTGTCCTGCGTGCTCAGGATCACATCGGCCTCGGGGCGGCGGGCCTTGCTGGCGGGTGACCTCGAAGCCGAGCAGGAGAAGCGCCTCGTGCAGCGCGAACCGGATCTGCGTGCCGATGTGCTGTTGGTGCCTCACCATGGCAGCAAGACCTCCTCCAGCGCGGAGCTGCTGGCCGCGGTACGGCCGAGCGTCGGCGTCGTGCAGGCCGGCTACCGCAGTCGCTTCGGCCACCCGGCGCCACCGGTGCTGGCGCGCTACCAGGCTGCGGGCATCGCCGTCGTTGCCAGCCCGGCCTGCGGCGCCTGGCAGTGGCAGAGTGCAACCCTCGAGCACAGCTGCGAGCGTGATCTTCGCCGCCGCTACTGGCTGGACCGCAGCCCGGCCAGCGTGGGGCTGGAGGGGCCTCAGGTGGAGGAGGCGCCGGCCGTCGAGGTCGAGCTGGCCTTCTGACTTCAGCCCTGCCACACTCGCCCGGCCAATAACCGGAAGATCGCATGAAGCGCTTGCATGTCTGGACCCGTCGCGTCGCCTCGTTAGGACTGCTCTGCGTGAGCCTGGCCGCTGCCGCGGGCGGCGGCAGTGCCGGCAGCGGCGCCAAGGCCACGGCAGGCAACAAGGACTACGACGTCTACCGCAGCGGCAGCGCCGCCGATGCCCTGCCGCCGCAGCCGGCCGGCAACCTGCTTGTGCTGATGGGCGGCGGTATCGACGTCGACGACGCCTTCCGCGCCATGATCGCCAAGGCGCGCGGCGGCACCGCGGCCAAGGTCGATGTCGTCATCCTGCGCACCTCGGGTGCCGACGGCTACAACGCCTACCTGATGGCCATGGACGGCGTCGACTCGGTCGAGTCCATCGTGCTGAAGACGCGTGCCGGCGCCAGCGCGCCCGAGGTGCTGGACCTGGTCGCTCGGGCCGACGTGCTGTTCATTGCCGGTGGCGACCAATCCACCTACATCGCCCAATGGGCCGGCACACCGTTGGAGGCTGCCATGAAGACGGCCGTGGCGCGCAAGGTGCCGTTTGGCGGCACCAGCGCCGGCCTGGCCGTGCTGGGCCAGTTCGACTACTCGGGCGCCAACCAGTCGGTGACGTCGGCCACTGCCATGGCCAACCCCTATGACCGCGGCGTCACGCTGGACCGCAGCTTTCTGAACGCGCTGCCACTGATGGCCAACGTCATCACCGATGCCCACCTCGTCACCCGCGACCGCATGGGCCGCCTCGTCACCTTTCTGGCGCGCCTGTCCGCCGACGGCTGGGCCGGCTGGCAGACGCTGCGCGGCATTGGCGTGGACGAGGAGACGGCCGTCGTTGTCGACGGCGACATTGCCACCGTGATGGGCAATCCGGACGGCCTGGGCGGACGCACGGGCCGGGCCTATTTCCTCAAGCCGACGCTGGCGCCAACGACGGTGCAGGCCAAGAAGCCATTGACCTTCCGCAGCCTGCAGCTGGAGAAGCGCACGGCCGGCGGGCAATACAACCTCGCGACCTGGCCAACCGTGTCGCCGTATTTCATCTCGGTGGAAGCGGGCACGCTGATGCCCAGCCCCTACTGAGCTTTGGCGGCCTGGCGCGCCCGGGCCACGGCCTGGCCCAGCTCGATGACCGCCAGCGCGTAATAGGCCGACCAGTTGTAGCGCGTGACGGCCCAGAAATTCTGCGTGCCCAGCAGCACGGTGGTCGGCTTCTTCGGCCCGTTCTGAAGTTCGATGACCGCCATCGGGCCGCCGTGGTCACGTGCGGCTTCAGAGGGCAGGGCGCCTGCGGCGCTGAGGTCGGCAGCGGTGAAAGTTGGCTTGATGTCCGGCGCCAGCAGGCGCGCCCGCTCGCGGCGGTCAGCGGGCAGTTTGACGCTGTAGTGCGTCGCCTCGCCGGGCTTCCAGCCGTACTCGGACAGGTAGTTGGCCACGCTGCCGATGGCGTCCACCGGGCTGGCGATCAGGTCGATGCGGCCATCGCCGTCGAAGTCCACCGCATGCTGGCGCCAGCTGCCGGGCATGAATTGCGGCCAGCCCAGGGCTCCGGCATAGCTGCCGCGCACGTCGCCAGCGTCCAGGCCGTTCTCGCGGCAGAGCTTGAGAAACTCCGCCAGTTCGTTGCGGAAGAAGGCCTGGCGCTCGGCCGCGCGCGGGTGCTCGGTGGGGAAGTCGAAGGCCAGCGTTGCGAGCGCGTCCAGCACCTTGAAGCCACCGGTGATGCGGCCATAGAAGGTCTCGACGCCGATGATGCCGACGATGACCTCCGCCGGCACGCCATAGGTGCTCTCCGCTCGCGTCAGCGCGGCCTCGTGTTCGGCCCAGAAGGCGACTCCGGCGTCCAGCCGCTTGGGCTCGATGAAGCGGTCGCGGTAGGCCGTCCAGTTCTTGGCGGTGCCGACGGCCGCCGGCAGGATGAGCTGCCGCACGCGCGGCAGGTCCAGGGCCTGGCTGAGCTGCTCGCGCAGTGCCGGAGCATCCCAGCCCTGGGCAGTGGCGAGCTCGTCGGCAAAGGCGACGACGGCAGGGCGGGGGCCGAGGGGTTCAGGCGGCGGGGCCGGTTTGGCGCGATGGGGTTTGGCCTGGGCGGAGCACGCCAGCAACAGGCCCGCAAGGAAGGGCAGATATCGGAACTTCACGCGCGCAGCATACGGGCTGCTGCACGGAGCTCGCCCCAGGGTGGCGCCGTGGCGCCAGGCGCGTAACGCGAACGCTCCAGCTGTTCCAGCCACTGCGCGGCCGGCTCGGCCTTCTGCCCGTGCTGGCGGCGCAAGGCGCGGGCCCAGGCGGCCGGGCTTTCGTGGACCGGCAGGGTGACGCCGGCGCGGGCCAGCAGGGCGCCGATGCGCGCCCGCTGGCGGCTCCAGGCGTCGTGCGGCCGGCTGCTCCAGCGTATCCAGGCGGCGCCGGCCACGGCCAACACGAGGATGACGCCGGCCAGCGCCTGGCCCAGCGCTGTCCAGTCGGGCTGGTTGAAGCCCAGGCGCTTGAGCAGGTTGAACTGGTTGTCGCGCGAATAGTTCAGCACCAGCTGCTGCCAGCGGTTGTTGACGGTCTCCCAGCCATTGCGCATGGCCCGCCACAGCGTCGGGTTGAACTGGCCCAGCACGCCGGGCTGCGGCCGCAGCGCCAGGCCCTGGGTGACGCGGTTGGGCGCCACGGCGGCGGTCGGGTCGCTGCGCACCCAGCCGCGTCCCTCGACCCAGAACTCGGCCCAGGCATGGGCATTGGCGTTGCGCACGACCTGGTAGCCATCCTGAGCTTCGGCGTCCCAACCCTGGAAGCCGGTGACGATGCGCGCCGGCACGCCCATGGCACGCATGACGACGACGAAGGCGGAGGCGAAGTGCTCGCAGAAGCCCAGCCGCCGGTCCAGCCAGAACTCGTCGATGACATGGGGCGAGGTCTCGCCATAGCGGCCGGGGGTCAGGGTGTAGGTGAAGTCCTGGCTGCGGATGTGTTCCAGAAGGGCTGCGGCCAACGCCTCGGCACGCGGGCCCGGTCCCAGCGTGGCAAAGCGCGCGTCGCCGGCCAGCAGTTCGGCCCAGGCACGGGTGCGTGGATTGAGACCGGCGGGCAGGTCGAGGTCGGTGGCGAGCTGGACGCGGTTGCGCCGCTCACCGGCTCGCCAGGCCGTGTGGGCACTGGTTGCCACCCTCAGCCTCTCGGTGATGGGGCGTGGCGACAGCCATTGCAGTTCGGGCCCGCGCACGACGGTCAGGTCGGTCAGGCTCAGCTCGCTGCCGACGCCGCCCGGGCTCATCTCCAACAGGGGCAGCACCGAAATACGCAGCGGTTCCAGCGTCATTTCATAGCGCAGCGCCGGGCCAGTGGTGGCCAGGTCGTCGCGGCCGCGCAGCCAGCTCTGGCTGGAGCGAGGGTCATAGGCGCGCCAGGTCTTGCCGTCGAAGCGGGTCAGCACCGGGCCGCGGAAATAGCGCTGGTCGGGCGGCGGCAAGGCCCCCTCGAACTTCAGCCGCATCGCGATGCTCTCGTCATTGGCGATCTCGTTCATCGCACCGAACTCGAGCTGGTTGGACAGGCCGGTCTTGCCGATCGCCTCAGTCGGCACACCCCACAGCGGCGCGATGCGTGGAAACAGCACGAAGAGCAGCACCATGACCGGCAGGCCCAGCGCCGTGGTGCTGGCAGCGCGCCTTGCCGCGATGCCGATGCTGGGGATGCCCGTGGGCATCTGTGCCAGCACGACGGCCGCCAGCAGCCCCCACAGCGAGGCCAGCGACCAGAGCGCCATCAGCAGCGACTGCGAGTACAGGAACTGCGTCAGCACCAGGAAGAAGCCTAGGAAAAAGACGACGAAGGCATCACGGCGGGCGCGCAGCTCCATGGTCTTGAGCGCCATCAGCATGACCAGCAGCGTGATGCCGGCCTCGCGGCCGATCAGCGTGTGAAAAGTCAGCCAGGTCAGGCCTGTGTAGATGGCGATGACGGCGGCCAGCCACCAGCGCCGGGGCAGCGGCCGCTGGCGCCAGGACAGCTGGGCGCGCCAGCACAGCACGACGGCCGTCAGCGCACTGCTCCACCAGGGAAGGTGGTCGGCATGCGGCACGATGACAGCCGTGATGACGCCGAGCAGGAAAAGACTGTCGCGCGTGTCGCGCGGCAGGCGGGCCCACCAAGCCGTCAAACCATTCATGAACCAAATCCTGCCAGCGCCTCCAGGCATGCCTGGCGGTGAGCGGCGCCCAGGGATGGCGCGATCTCGAGGCTGCCTATGCGCAGTCCATACGGCTGCCCCAGGCGCTCGGCGACCAGCACCCAGGCGGCCAGGCGCGACAGCCGGGCCTCGGTGTCGCGGCCTTGCGTATCGCGCCAGTCCAGCCACAGGTCCTGGGCCAGCGGCGCCTCGGTCTCGCGCACCCATGGCGACGAACCCTGCTCCATGGCCAGCGTCGACTTGCGCCACAGGATCTGCTTCATCGAGTCGCCGCGCCGATAGCTGCGCACGCCGGAGAAATCGGTGCCGCTGGAGGACTGGCGGGTCGATGCAGCTTCGCCAGCGCCGGCCTCGGCCTGGGCCGGGAAGGGCGCCAGCACCTCCTCGGCCCGCGGGTAGACCCAGACCTTGGCCGCAGGCCGCCAGTAGCTCCAGGCGCGGAAGAAGCCGAGTGGAAAGCGGGTCGTGACGACGAGGCGGGGCAGCTCACGCAACCCGCGCTTGTCAGCCGGCAGGCGTAGCTTCAGCATCGCATGACCCAGGGCCGGCACGTCGATCCAGGCCGGCTCGGTGGCGCCGCTGTCGAGCTGGGCGGCGACGGCGATGCCGAAGCGCGCGCTGCCCGGGTTGTGAAGGCGCAGTTCCAACGCGTATTCGTCACCAGCGTGCACGCCCTCGGGCGCCTTCAGGTCCATCTGCAGGCCGCGCAGGTTGGCGTGCGTCGTGTGCATGGACGCCAGGCCCGCGCCGGTCAGCGCAAACGTCAGCGCATAGCCCAGGCTCAGCTGCTCGTTGATGCTGGCCAGCAGCAGCACGCCCAGCGTGCCGCAGAAGGCCACGCCGGCCCAGGTCGGCACGATGTAGACATTGCGCTGGGTCGTCTGGTGGGTGTCGGCCGGCGCCTGGCGGGCTTGCCACCAGGCTTGCCAGCGTTGGCGCAGGGCTTGGACGGGGGCCATGGGTCAGAGGATACGTGGGGTTCGCAAGCCTCAGCGTGACCTGGGGGCGTTCAGAAAGGTGCTTGCGCTTCCTCGACAGGGTGGGGCGAGGACGGCTGTGGGCGAAGCGCTGCCAGTTCCTGCCGCAGCGCCGCGTTCTCGGCTTCGAGCGTTGCAACGCGTTGGCGCAGCGCTTGCACCGTGTCATCAGGCGCGCTGGCCTCGGCCGCATCCGGTGCCGGGTCGGCTGCGGGCGGCTTGCGCTTGGTCTCGCGCACGCGCTTGGCTGCCTGCTTGAGCTCTTGCGCACCGGCCGCCGCAGCGGCTGCCTGTTCCTCGGCCGGCAGGGTGGCGACGGCAGCGGCCGCGTTGATCGAGATCGCGCCGGCCTTCACCGCGGCCACCACCTCGGGCGTGGCCTGCTTCTGGATCTTCTCGATCATCACCACCTGGTTGCTGCTCAGCCGCGCGGCCTTGGCCAGGGCTTCGCGCGTTTGCAGGGCCTCCGGGGCGGGCACTGGCTCCGCTGCCTGGGCAGCGGGCTCGGTCGTCTGCGCGGCCGCGCCGCGCGCACGCCGCTCGGCCACGATCTCACGCTTGCGCAGGGCCAGCACGCCGCGCTGGAAGTCCGAGATGCTGCGCCGCCCAAGGTGCTGGTCGATCATCCACAGGTGCACGTCCTCCATGGATCTGAAGCGTGGGTTCTGCACCGTCTGGAAGGGCAGCCCGTGCTTGCTGCAGATGCCGTAGCGGTTGTGCCCGTCCACCAGCACGTCGCCCCACAGCACCAGCGCATCGCGGCAGCCCTCGGCCAGGATGCTGCGCTCCAGGGCCTCGTGTTCCTCCGCCGTCAATGGGTCGATGTAAGCCTTGAGTTCTTCGTTGACGACGATGTCCATGGAGCCGGGTGCAGGGAGCTGGAAAAAGGGTGCGGATTCTAGAGAGCCTCTGCATTGGTCCCCAGGGCGGCGGGCCTGCCCCTCTTGCGGCGAGCCAGAATCCGGTCTCACATGGAGTACCGATGGACAGCGACCTTCCCTATTTCCGCTATCACCCTGCCCCGCTGGCCACCGGGGCCATCGAGCCGCGGCGGGTCCAGTGTGTCTGCTGCGGCCAGGCGCGCGGCTTCGTCTACGTGCAGCCGGTCTATGCGACCAGCGATCTGGACGAGAAGCTGTGCCCCTGGTGCATTGCGGATGGCTCGGCGGCGAGCAAGTTGGGTGCGAGTTTTTCGGAGGCCCATCCTCTCCAGCAGGCGGGGCTGGCGCAGGAGATCGTCGACGAGGTGAGCCTGCGGACGCCGGGGTTTTCGTCCTGGCAGCAGGAAGAGTGGCTGGCGCATTGCAACGACGCCTGCGAGTTCCGTGGTGATGCGTCGGAGCAGGACGTGGCGCGCGCGAGCGAGGTCACCAAGGCGGATTGGCGCCAGCATTACGGGCTGACCGAGAAAGACTGGGCGCGGGCGACGACGGACTACGAGCCCGCGGGCGACAACGCGTTCTACAAGTTCGTATGCCGGCACTGCGGCGTGGTGCGGCTGGGGTGGGATTGCTCGTGAGCGAACGCTTGGCTGCACCCAGCCTTCGCCTGCGGATCGTCGTCGTCGACCCGCCGTCTGGCGTCAGCTTCGCCGTGCAGCGCGGCAAGTCCGAACTGCTGGCGCCGTTGGCTGAGCGAGGCGAGACGATCCAGTTCGAGTTGTCGCTTCGCCTGGGGTTGTCCTTGCCGGATGGGTCAGTCAACTTCCTGGGCGAGTTCGCTCAGGGCACGCCTGCGGATCGTTTCGTCTACCTCAACTCGGGCACCCTCGCGGGACAGCCAGGCTCCAACTGGACGCGCCGCGCAAAGTTGAAGTTGGCTGCCATTCGCCGGTAGGTTGTGGAGGCTGTGCTGGCCTCCAGCGAGGGCGTCGTCGAGGCCCGTGTCCTTGGCACCATGGCCGATGGCGGCCCCATCTGCGCTTCGGTGAAGCCGCACGCGGTGGTGTGGAGCCAGGTGGCCTGACCTGGCCGCCAGAGTGGGCGGCTGGCAAGCGGTCAGCGGATAGCCAATCAGCGCGCGGGTCTCGGGCAAACAACTTGGTATGGCCGTCATGCAGCGTGAAGCAGTCACGCTGCATGACGGTCGCACGGGCATGCGCAGGCCGGATTCGGGTGCGGCAAGTGATTGGCAGCGGTAGCTGTCATCCGGGAATGCCGGATCGGTGACCCGCTCCCGGCCAGGAGCCGACACTGGTGGACGTCCGCTTTTGGCCACGCTGAGGGCGTAGCGGCGCCACTAATCGCATGCTCAAATGTTGGGCGAAATCGTTAGCGATCTGTCTACAAATAGTTGGGCCGCACAGGATGCCACTTCCCATCGCACCCGCTCTGTTGGATGCTGCGCCTCTCACGGGCAAGTCTCCGGCCATTGCACTCTGGACGCGGAAGACGAACAACATCTTCAGGGGAGTACTCGAACTGGAGTGCACGAACAGCACGCCGGAAGACATCGCGGCACTCGTTCTGCAAACCGTATCTGCCGAATACACCCCTGGACCCGTCGTACCGTTCGCCTTCGGAACCGTTCTTCGGTTCAAGTACAACGCGCCTTTCCCGGAAGCGCTTGAACATCTCATCGATGATCGCAGTCGAAATCGAGGCACATGGCAATGGCTTGTGGTGACGGACGAGACTACCAAGAGCGCGTACGGCATTCACATGTGGTCCACCGGATACCTCACGCCAGTGTTCAGCTCCTTGCTTGAACACCTTCAGACCAAGAGCTACTCGTGCAACACCATCGTCAAGGAACCAGGGAAGTTCTGGGAGCGCCTTTGGGCAATGAGTGCATCCCTGGTCAAGGTTCGGAAGGTCCTCGTCTACGCTGGTTCGGGCTTGGCGCTCTTGGTTATCGCAGCACAAGTTCTCCTGGCTCGGTGACAGTGCGGCCGCTAACCACTCGCTCGACCAGACCAGCTACGGCTCTTGCTTCCGCAGGCCGGTTAGCTCGAACGTTGAAGGTCAGCTTTCCGGCAGTTCACTCCGGCTCGACGGATTTCCGCTCTGGGTCGAGAGCCGACGGCTGGCTGTCCAACGCGAAAGCAGCATCCAGCCTCAACTTGGCATCTGGCCGATTGCCCCGCCTCATTCATCTGCATGAGATGCTGGCATTGCCAAGCCACTGTCCTGCTCGGGCCCCCTCAAGCCCTCTTCTCCCGCGCCCGCTGGCTGCCCGCCTTGCCGATCTTCTTCCACTTGCTGCGCTGCGCGATGCGCTCCAGCGCGGTCAGTTCGCCGCGCTCGGCGTCGCGCATCAGCTTCTTGTAATTGTCGAGCCGGTCCGCGTTGACGCGTGCGCGCACCGCGCAGCCGGGTTCGTTCTCGTGGCAGCAATCGCGAAACCGGCATTGCTGCGCGAGTGCCTGGACGTCCTCGAAGGTGGCGGCGAGGGTGCCGGCATCCGCGTCCGGCCGGAAGGTGCGCAGGCCCGGCGTGTCGATGATGCAGCCGCCTTGCACGCAGCGGTGCAGCGAGCGCGCCGTCGTCGTGTGGCGGCCGCGGCCGTCGCCCTGGCGCACGCCGCCCGTGGCCTGGCCGGCGTTGGCCAGCGTGTTGATGAGCGTGGACTTGCCGGCGCCCGAGGAGCCGAGCAGCACCAGCGTCTGGCCCGCATGCAGCCACGGGCCGATCTCGGTACAGGCCTGGCGCGTCAGCGCGTTGACCGGCAGCACCGGCACCGTGGCGGGCAGGCGGGCGTACATCTCGGCGATGCGTGCCTGCGCCTGCGGCGCGATATCGAGCTTGGTGAGCACGACGACCGGCGCCACGTCGCAGGCGCGCACCATCGCGATGTAGCGCTCCATGCGGCGCGCGTTGAAGTCCGCGTCCAGCCCCATCACCAGCAAGGCCGCGTCGACATTGCTGGCGAGCGGCTGGCGGCGCCCGTCGTTGGCGCGGCGCGCGATCTGCGTGACGGGCTCGACCCGGTCGGCGACCCAGGCCTGGCCGTGCGCGTCGACGTGCATGCCGACCCAGTCGCCGATCGTCAACTGTTGAAAGTCGGACTGCAGTTGCTGCACCAGACGGGGCAGTGCGCGAGCAAACAGCTCGGTGTAGCCGTCATGCAGCGTGAAGCAGTCGCGCTGCGCCTCGATCACGCGCGCCAGGCGCAGGTCGGTTTCGGCATGGGGTTGAGAAAGTTGTGCGGCACGGCTCGCGATGGCGTGGGTGAGGCCGAGGGCGTGCAGCGTCTCGAAATCGAATTCGATCATGGGAGTCCATTGAAAGTGGGCTTCGTCCGCGCGGGCGCGGACCGGTCCGCACGCGGTGGCGCGCAGAGCAGGAGAGTGGGAAGCCGGCCGCGGCTGACGCGGCGATCAATGGACCCGCGGTGGACGCGAGGTCAGTCCGAACGCGAGGTCGAACTCAGTGGTGCTTGGCGCTTGGCGCTCAGGCAGCCGGCAGGAGGAGGGCGACACGATCTGCTTGTTCCATGGTCTTCTCCTTTGCGGGCTGGTTGATGAAGGCCGCCAGTCTGCCTGCGGCGGGCGGCTTGCGTCAATGGCGACGCAATGGGTTGCATGCGGGTTGTTGCTTCGCCAGCGGCATGCCGCGTTGGGGCAGTGGGCCAGCGCTTGTTTGCAGGTCGCTTTTGCCGAGAGCCTTCTGAAGCTGTGCACCGCCTCGGGCGTCGGAGTTGAGGGGCTCTCCACAAGAGCAACCAGTTCCGAGCTTCAGCCGTGCCCTGCACCGCCTGCTTGGATCACAGCACCAGTTCGCGCGGGTTCAGGGGGCGGCGCAGCTCACTTTGGACACTCGGTGGGCTTGAGCAGGCAGTTGGCCAGGCGCTGCTGCTGCGCGATCAGATCGGCGGCTGCCTTAGCGGCCGCAGCCCTGGCGTTGTCTTCAGTGATGGGTTCGCCGGCCACCACGGCGACGGCGCCCAGCGCGCCGGCCGCGCCGCTGGTGCTGCCGTAGCCGAGGGAGGTGATGCGGCCTGACTCGGCCACCGCAAGCTGGAAGGTCTGTTTGCCGAACAGCGCGGGCTTGGGAATGGGCAGCATGAAATCCTTGTCCTTCAGCGGCACGGGGATGCGCTTGCCGCCCAGGTTCTCGCCGCGTGCGTCCGTGGCGCTGAGCTTGAGAGTGGTGACCTGCTGCAGCGTCACGGCCACTTCGCCTTCGGCCACCGCACTTGCCGGCCTGGCTACGGGTTGCAGCGCGTCGCCCACCAACTCCGCCCTTGCCGTCGCTGCCAGGTCGAGGCCGGCTTTCTTGAGCTCTGTGAACAGTGCCTGCTGCTCGGGCGGAACTTCCAGAGACAGGTTGCCCGCGCCGGCGAAGCGTCCGTTTTGCGTCAGGGACACCTGGGGAAGGTGATCCGGCGCTGGGACGTTCCACTTGCGGACGATGGCGCAGATGCTGGCCGGTTGCGGCCCAGCTGTGCTGGGGAGGGCCTCGGCTTGAAATGCCGCGACAGCCGTCACGACGCCCACGAAGGCCTTGGTGATCGTCTCGCCCTGGCCCGTGGTGGATTGGTTGATGGACTTGAGGCGGCCGTCGTCGGTGAAGGACAGGCTGAAGTCGGAGTCGGCGTAGAAGCGGTCCAGCTTCTTCAGCTGGATCTCGAATGCGGCCCTGGCGGTGTCAGCGCTGTAGGCGGGCGTATAGGTGGCCCCGCCGGCCACCATGAAGTACTTTCGGTCATTGGTGCAGGTGATGGTGTGGGCTGTTGCCACCTGGACCGACCATGTGACGGGCCGATAGCTGACAGTGACGTCGGGGATGGATGCGCAGCCGGCGAGCACGAGGGGCACCGCGATGCAGGCGACCGTCCGCAGGGCAGGTCCAATGGGCGTGTTCTTCATGGTGATCCTCCTTCTGAGGGCGGGATCATCGGGTCTTGCCGGCGCTAGGCAACATCAAATTTGATGAACGGGTTGCCTGTATGGGGGCCCCATCGCTAGATCAATGGCCCGGCTTGAGGCGGAGCGCCTGTGCCATGCCTGCGGCGCCCTACACCGGCTGTCTATACCTCTGCCCCCTGAAGCGCAATACCAGCTCGCGCGGGCGGATCTGCTCCAGCACGTGGTCGGGGCCAATCTGGGCGCCTTCGCGCAGCACGTCGCCATTGATCATCGCGAAGCGGCCGCGCGGGTCGTCGGAGTAGACGGAGCCGCTGACGACGATGCGAGGAACGTCGCGGCGGATGGCTTCGGGCAGCTCGGCCAGGCGGGGGATGGGGGCTTCCGCGGCGGGTGCCACGGCTGGGGCAGAGGCGGGCGGTACTGCGGGGACCGGCGCCGGCGTGGTGATGGTCACGGGCGCTGCCGCGCTGGCGGGGCGAGGCGCCGGCGCGGGGGCAGCGGCGACCGGCGACGGGACAGGTGCCAGGTAGGGCGAGGCGGATGCGGCGGCTGGCGGCGCGGCTTCGCCCAATGGTGCTGGCACTGCGGACGCGGGCACCGCAGCCGCCGTGCTGGCCGCTGGGGCGGGTGCGGGCTGTGCGGCAGGCGAAACAGGCGGCGAAGAGCCTTCCTGCGGGCCGCTCGCCCACCAGCTGCCGGCGCCAATGCCGGCCAGCAGCAGCAGGCCGCCACCGGCCCAGGGCAGCCAGCGGCGCTGGCCACCCGCCTGCGCCGACGCGCCGTCGGACAGTGCCTGGGTGTGCAACCCTGGCACCTGACCGCGCTCGCGTTCGCGATCGGCTTCGGCACGGCGCAGGGCGTCGAGGATGTAGGACATGGCGTTCGGTCTTGCGATTTTCGCGTTCAGCGCGCTGCGTCCAGGCGCGGCTCGGCTATACCGGCAGCCCGGTTGACCTGCATCAGCGTGATGGGGCCGACGCGGCCGTCGGGTTGCAGGCCCTGGCTGGCCTGGAAGGCCTGCACCTGGCGGCTCAGCTCGGGCCAGCCGGGCGTGGGTGCGGAGGCCGGCGCAGACGGCGCGCTGCCCGGCACCTTGGCGAGCTGCGTGGCCAGCCAGTTGCGCAGCGGAACGATGTTCTCCGCCCGTTCGGCATAGCCCGGTGTCACGCGCCAGAAGGTGGTGAACTCGCCGCGCCAGGCGCCGGCCAGCTCAGGCAGCGCGACGCGGCGAGGCGTGCCGTCCACGACCAGCGTGGCGTGCTGCGCGTCCAGCGCCACCAGCGCAGCCAGAGCTGCCGGTTGGCCGGGGCGCTGCAGGGTCAGCAGCACGGGGCGGTCGATGAGGCGGATGAGCGAGAGGCTGCCGCTGCCGCTGCGGTAGCACTGCAGGCCGCGCTGCGCGGCCACCGCGCAGGGGTCGGCTTTATCCGGCAGCGGCAGGCCCCAGCGCTGGGCGAGGGCCGCCCAGGCGTCGGCATCCTGCGGCTTCCAGTCGGCGAGCGTCAGCAGTTCGGGGGCGGGCTCGGCGCGGCTGGCCGCCGAGGCGGGTTGCGAAGCCGCACTTGCAGCCGCAGCCGCTGCAGCAGCAGATGCCGCGCTGGCAGCAGCAGCCATGCCCTCCACCCTGGCCGCCTGGAGGCGTCCGTCCATGGCGGCCTGCTGCGCCCGCCAGGCCAGCCATCCGCCCACGATGGCCGCGGCCAGCAGGGCCACGCCAATGCCCGCCGCGCCGGGCCAGCGATTGGGCACGGACACGGACACGGGCAGTGTGGCCTGCTCGTCGAACACTTCGCGCGCGGCCTGGCGCACGATGGCCGGTATGACCTGCGCCTGGCCGCTGGCATAGCCGCCCAGCAGTGCGCGGTCGCAGAGCAGGTTGATGCGGCGCGGCACGCCGCGGGTGAGCTGGTGGATGAGCCGCAGCGCCTTGCGGTCGAAGGGCAGGGCGCCGGTGAGGCCGGCCACGGTCAGGCGGTGGCGGATGTACTGGGCCGTCTCGGCCTCGGACAGCGCCTCCAGATGAAAGCGCGCAATCACGCGCTGCGCCAGTTGCTCCAGCTCCGGCCGGGCCAGCATGCCGCGGAGCTCGGGTTGGCCGATCAGCACCACCTGGAGCAGCTTGCGCTCGCTGGTTTCCAGATTTGTCAGCAGGCGCAGTTGCTCCAGCACGTCGGCCGAGAGGTTCTGCGCCTCATCGATGATCAGCACGTTGTTGCGCCCGGCCGCGTGCTGCGCCAGCAGGAAGGCGTTCAGCGGATCGACGTAGTCCTTCACCGTCCGCGCGTCCGCCGGCACCGAGACATGGAATTCGTCGCAGATCGCCTGCAGCAGCTCTGTGACGGTGAGCTTGGGATTGAAGATATAGGCGACGTTGCAGGTCGCCGGGATCTGCTCCAGGAAGCAGCGGCAGACGGTGGTCTTGCCGGCGCCGATCTCGCCGGTGAGCAGCACGAAGCCGCCGCCCCCGTCCAGCCCGTACAGCAGATGGGCCAGCGCCTCGCGGTGGCGCTCGCTCATGAACAGGTAATGCGGGTCCGGCGCGATCGAGAACGGCGCTTGTTTCAAGCCGAAGAAGGGCGCGTACATGGGGCGGCAGAATAACCATACCGCCGACCTGCCCCGGTCCGAACCCGTCTGCTCAACCGCGACGGGCCAGCTGCGCAGGGGCGCCAGGCCGGCTATCAGCGCCAAGCTAGGGGAGGGCGATGGCTTCGATCATCGCCCGCACCTGCTCGCGAGCGCCGCGGCCCGCGCCAGCACGGGGCTTCAAGCGGTGGGCGATGGTCTGGGGCAGGATGGCCTGCACGTCGTCGGGCGACACATAGTCGCGCCCCTGCAGCAGGGCCCGGGCGCGGGACGCTCGCAGCACAGCCAGGCCGGCGCGCGGCGACAGGCCCTCGACGAACCACTGGCCCGAGCGGGTGGCCGCAATCAATGCCTGCAGATAGTCCAGCAGCGGCGGCGCGGCGTGGATAGCCTTGACGGCGGCCTGTGCCTCCAGCAGTTCGGCCGGCGTCATGAGGGCGCCCAGCGACCGCAGCTGCTCGCGGCTGTCTTGCCCGGTCAGCAGTTCACGCTCGGCGGCGGCGTCCGGGTAGCCCAGGGAGATGCACATCAAAAAACGGTCCAGCTGCGACTCCGGCAGCGGAAAGGTGCCGAGCTGCTCACTCGGGTTTTGCGTGGCGATGACGAAAAAGGGCTCGGGCAGCGGGTGGCTGATGCCCTCGATGCTGACCTGGTGCTCCTCCATGGCCTCCAGCAACGCGCTCTGGGTCTTGGGGCCGGCGCGGTTGATCTCGTCGGCCAGCAGCACCTGGGCGAACACCGGGCCGGGGTGGAAGGCGAAGCCGTTCTTCTCGCGCTCGTAGACGCTGACACCCAGCAGGTCGCTGGGCAGCAGGTCGGCCGTGAACTGCAGGCGCGAGAACTTCAGCCCCAGGGAAATGGCCAGCGCATGGGCCAGCGTGGTCTTGCCGACGCCGGGCAGGTCCTCGATCAGCAGGTGGCCGCCGGCGATCAGGCAGGCCAGGGAATCGGCGATCTGTGCCGGCTTGCCCTTGATGACCGTGCTAATCTGGTTTTGCAGTGCCAGCAGTTGCGCTGCCAGCGTTCGTGATGGAGCTTGCGTCATGAGGCTGGACCATATCAAGAGACATGCCCACCGCCTACTTCAACCCTCCCGAATGCCGCCGCCACGACATGGGCGAAGGCCATCCCGAATGCCCGGAGCGGCTGGCCGCCATCGACGACTGGCTGATCGCCTCGGGCCTGGGCCAGGCGCTCGAGTACTTCGACGCCAGGCCGGTGGACCTCAAGGACGTGGAGCTGGCTCACACCCACGGCTATGTCGCCGAGATCGGCGCCCTGCTGCGCGACTGCGCCGAGACGGGCGAACGTTGCGCCGTCGACCCTGACACCTCGGCCAACGCCCATACCTGGACCGCCGCGCTGTACGCGGCGGGCGCTGCGGTCCAGGCGACCGACGTGGTCATTGACGGCCGGGCCGACAACGCCTTCTGCTCGGTTCGCCCGCCCGGCCACCATGCCACGCGTGACCAGAGCATGGGTTTTTGCTTCTTCAACAACGTGGCCATCGCCGCCCGGCATGCGCTGGACCGGCGCGGCCTAAAGCGCGTGGCCATCGTCGACTTCGACGTCCACCATGGCAACGGCACCGAGGACATCATTGCCGGCGACGACCGCGTGCTGATGGTCAGCCTGTTCCAGCATCCGCTCTACCCCTACAGCGGTGCCGTGCCGAAGGGCACCAACATGGTCAATGTGCCGCTGCCGGCCTATACGAGAGGCGGCGAGACGCGCGAGATCATCGAGGCCATGTGGATGCCGGCCCTGGAGCGCTTCAAGCCGCAGATGATCTTCATCTCGGCCGGCTTCGACGCCCACCGCGACGACGATCTCGGCCAGCTGGGCCTGGTCGAAGCCGACTACGAATGGATCACGCAGAAGATCAAGGCCGTGGCCGAGCGTCATGCGCAAGGCCGTATCGTGTCGGTGCTGGAGGGTGGCTATAACCTGCACGCCCTGGCGCGCAGCGTGGGCGTCCATTTGCGCGTATTGGCTGATCTGTGAACCTTGCGGGACAGACCGAGCGAGCGAAGCGAGCCGCTCTGTCCCCAACTGAGTAAACCTTGCGGGACAGACCGCCCGAGCGAAGCGAGTAGCTCTGTCCCCAACTGACTAGAAACTCCATGCACCAACCTTTGAGCCTGGCCGAACTCCAGGCCCTGCTGACCCGTGTCTTCAGCGCCGACGCGCTTGCCGAATGGGGCCTGCTGCTGGGCTGCCTGGCCCTGGCAGGGTTGCTGAGCTGGGCGCTGTCGCGCGCCGTGACCCGGCGCGAGAACAGCGTGCTGTTCGGCGACCGCGTCATCGACGGCACGCTTTTCCCGCTGTTTGCCCTGGCCCTGGCCTTTGGCGCGCGCCGTCTGCTGCCGCTTTATGGACTGACGCCGGCCCTCTTCAAGCTGGCGCTGCCGGTGCTGGTGTCGCTGGCCGCCATCCGCCTCATCGCCCGCGTGCTGCGCGCCGCCTGGCCCGCTTCGACCGCCTTCAAGGCGCTGGAGAAGCTGGGTTCCTGGCTGGTGTGGATCGGCGCGGTGCTGTGGATCACCGGCCTGTGGCCCGTGCTGATGGACGAACTGGACGACATCGGCTGGAAGTTCGGCACCGTCAAGCTGACGCTGCGCAACCTCATCGAGGGCGGGTTGACGGCGACGCTGGTGCTGGTCGTTGCGCTATGGATCTCGTCGGCCATCGAGGCCCAGCTGCTGCGCCGCGAGTCATTGGACCTGTCCATGCGCAAGATCGCGTCCAACGCGATCCGCTCGCTGCTGCTCTTCATCGGCCTGCTGTTCGCGCTGTCTGCTGCGGGCATCGACCTGACGGCCCTGGGCATGCTGGGCGGCGCGCTCGGCGTGGGGCTGGGCTTTGGCCTGCAGAAGCTTGCGGCCAACTATGTGAGCGGCTTCGTCATCCTGGCCGAGCGGAGCTTGCGCATCGGCGACATGGTCAAGGTCGACGGCTTCGAGGGCCGCGTGACCGACATCAAGACACGTTACACGGTGATCCGGTCGCTCGGCGGCAAGGAAGCCATCGTGCCCAACGAGATCCTGATCACTCAGCGCGTCGAGAACTCGTCGCTGGCCGACCCGCGGGTGCTGCTGTCGACGGTGGTGCAGGTGGACTACGACTGCGACGTCGACAACGTCATGCAGGCCATCACCAAAGCCGTCACCGAAGTCCCGCGCGTGTTGAGCGACCCGGGGCCGTCGGTGCAGCTGAGCCGCTTTGCCGACAGCGGCCTGGAGCTGAGCGTGTTCTTCTGGATCATGGACCCCGAGAACGGCAGCGGCGGCGTGCGCTCGGACGTCAACCTCGCCGTGCTGCACACGCTGCAGCGCCTGGGCGTGGACATTCCCTATCCGCAGCAGGTGCAGCGCCAGCCAAAGTCGCCGATCAGGGCCGAGTCGCCGGCGGCACCTGCGCCGACTGGCGACTAGAAATCGGCGTCCAGCACCACGCGGTAGCGCGCCTTGCCACTGCGCAGGTGATCCAACGCATCGTTGACTCGGCTCATCAGGAAGCGCTCCACCTGCGGCAGGATCTGGTGTCGTGCCGAGAAATCCAGCATGGTCTTGAGCACCGACGGCGGCGGCGTTGGCGAGGCCGAGAGGCTCTTCTGCCAGCTCAGCAGGCCGCCGCTCTTCAGGCTCAACGCGTCGGTCACGACGCCGACCAGGTGCATGCGGCCCTTGGGCGCCAGCGTGGCCAGCAGCGCGTCCCAGTTCAAGGCGGCGCCCACAGTGATGAGCAGGAAGTCCAGGCTGCTGGCGGCGGCTTTCAGCTCGGCCTTGTCGACGCTGGACAGCGTCTTGTGGGCACCCAGCGCCAGCGCCTCGTCGCGCTTGGAGGGCGATGACGTGAACGCCGTTACCTCGCAGCCCCAGGCCCGCGCGAACTTGACGGCCAGATGGCCGAGGCCGCCGATGCCGACGACACCGACGCGGTCGGTCGGCTTGATGGCGTGCAGCACGAAGGGCAGGAAGACCGTGCCGCCGCCGCACATCAGCGGGCCGGCGGCAGCGGGGTCGAGGGCATCGGGCAGCGGCACCGCCCAGCTCCAGTGGGCACGCAGCCGGTCGGCGAAGCCGCCATGGCGGCCGATCAGCGTCGGCTGGCGCTTGCCGCACAGATGCTGCTCGCCGCCCAGGCAGAAGTTGCAGTGCGTGCAGCTGCTGGCATGCCAGCCCACGCCGACGCGCTGGCCGATCTGCCGGCCCTTGGCATGCGCACCCAGGGCCGTGACGCGGCCGACGACCTCGTGGCCTGGCACGACGGGGTAGGCGGCCGGGAACCACTCGCTGTCGATCATGGCCAGGTCGGAGTGGCAGATGCCGCAGTGTTCGACCGTGATCTCGACCTCCTCGTCACCCAGCGGGCCAGGGTCGTAGTCGAAGGGCTGCAGGGCGCCGCCAGGCGAGAGGGCGGCGTAGGCGCGGATGTTGGACATGCGGGTCTCCTGTTGTGTGGGCCTACTGGAGCGGGTGGGCCTTGAAGAACTGCCAGATCGTCTGGGTCGCATCGACCTCGGTGCGGGGCCAGATGTGTCCCATGCCATCGACGCGCAGCAGCCGAACCTCAGCGTCGCCGGTGCAGCCCGTGTAGCGGATGGTCTGCAGCGGCCCGGGCTGCTTGTCCTGCAGCAGCTTGGGCTGGCAACGGTTGTGCGAGGCCCAGCCGGCCAGGGCTTCCGGCACGCTCTCGACCCATTCGGCGCCGCGGTCACCGTGGCCTTCGTAGGAGTTCGTGAAATCGGCCAGGCCATGCATCGTCAGCACCGGCACGGCGCGGCCCGCACAGGGGCCGAACCAGCGCAGCCCGCCGACCGGCGCGATCGCCGCGATGCGGTGGTTCAGGCGGCAGCCCAGCAGCGACGACATGCGCCCGCCGCCGGAAAAGCCGGTCGAGTAGACGCGGGTCGGGTCGATGCAGGTGCGGGCGGCGATGTCGTCGATGACGTCGGACACGTACTGCACATCGTCGACACGCGGCGTGAAGACGGGCACATTCCAGCGCGAGTCCTCGGCCTGCAGCGTGGCCACGGCAAAGCCCTCGCGCGCCGCCAGCACTTCGAAGCCGCTTTCCCTGGCGCGGCCGGCAGCCTTGCCGCCGGTGCCGTGCAGGTCGAACACCAGGGGCAGCCGCGTTCCGCTCGCGACATTCGGCGGCACGAAGAGCCGGTAGCTGCGCGTGCGGCCGCCCGACGTCAGTTCGCGCATCTCGCCGGCGACCGGGTTCAATGAGCAGGCGGCGGCCTGGGCCCGTACGGGCGGCGACAGCGCGCCGAGCAGGAGCAGGATGGCGGCGAAAGGGAACAGGCGCACGTGCAGTCCTCCCGGGGGTCAGGCGACGTCCTGGGCGTAGACGATGAAGCCCATGTGGTGCGCGACCTTGTCGTACAGCGCGCGGCCCGTGGCGTTGGTGGTGTGTGTTTGCCAGTAGACGCGCTTCACGCCGGCCTGGCGGGCCGCGGTGTCCACGGCCTCGATCAGGGCGCGGCCCACGCCGCGGCCACGCGCCTCTGGGGTCGTGAAGAGATCCTGCAGATAGCAGGTCAGCTCGATGCGCGTGGTGCTGCGGTGGTAGAGGTAGTGCACGAGGCCGAGCAGGCGGCCCTGTTCATCCTCGGCCACCAGGGCGTGGACCGGTTCAGTGGCGTCGAAGAAGCGTGCCCAGGTGGTCTCGGTGACCTCCGCGGGCAGTGCGGTCTCGCCGGCACGGCCGTAGAAGGCGTTGTAGCCGTCCCAGAGGGGTTGCCAGTCGGCGCGGTCGGAAAGCTGGAGGGGGCGGACTTGGATCATGTCGGCGGGTCGAAGGAGACCCGCCAATTGTGAGGGCGCCGCCGGGGCGTCAGCCAGCTGCGACCGGGATCTTCACCGCCTTGCCGGCCGCGATCTTCTTCTGCCATTCCGCCGGGCCGGTGATGTGGGCGCTGGTGCCGGTGGCATCCACGGCCACGGTCACGGGCATGTCCACCACGTCGAACTCGTAGATGGCTTCCATGCCCAGGTCCTCGAAGCCGACGACCTTGGCGCCCTTGATCGCCTTGCTGACCAGGTAGGCCGAACCGCCCACCGCCATCAAGTAGGCGCTCTTGTGCTGCTTGATGGCCTCGATGGCGGCCGGGCCGCGTTCGGCCTTGCCGACCATGGCGATCAGGCCGGTCTTGGCCAGCATCATGTCGGTGAACTTGTCCATGCGCGTGGCCGTGGTGGGGCCTGCCGGGCCGACGACCTCGTCGCGTACCGGGTCCACCGGGCCGACGTAGTAGATGGCGCGGTTGGTGAAGTCCACGGGCAGCTTTTCGCCCTTTGCCAGCATGTCCTGGATGCGCTTGTGGGCGGCGTCGCGGCCGGTCAGCATCTTGCCGTTCAGCAGCAGTGTTTCGCCGGCCTTCCAGGTGGCGACTTCGGCCGGCGTCAGCGTGTTCAGGTCGACGCGCCGGCTCTTGTTGTAGTCGGGCGCCCATTGCACGTCGGGCCACAGGTCCAGGCTCGGCGGCTCCAGGTAGCTCGGGCCGCTGCCGTCCAGCACGAAGTGGGCGTGGCGGGTGGCCGCGCAGTTCGGGATCATGGCGATGGGCTTGCTGGCGGCATGCGTCGGGAAGGTCTTGATCTTCACGTCCAGCACCGTCGTCAAGCCACCCAGGCCCTGCGCGCCGATGCCCAGGGCGTTGACCTTCTCATACAGCTCGATACGCATCTCTTCGAGCTTGTTTTGCGGGCCGCGCTGCAGCAGCTCGTACATGTCGATGTCTTCCATCAGCGCCTGCTTGGCCAGCAAGGCGGCCTTCTCGGCCGTGCCGCCGACGCCGATGCCCAGCATGCCCGGCGGGCACCAGCCGGCACCCATGGTGGGCACGGTCTTCAGCACCCACTCGACGATGTCGTCGCTGGGGTTGAGCATGTAGACCTTGCTCTTGTTCTCCGAGCCGCCGCCCTTGGCCGCGACGATGACGTCCACTGTGTTGCCGGGCACCACCTCCATCTGCACGACGGCGGGCGTGTTGTCCTTGGTGTTCTTGCGCGCAAAGATGGGGTCGTCCAACACGCTGGCGCGCAGCTTGTTGTCGGGATTGAGATAACCCTGGCGCACGCCTTCGTTGACGGCGTCCTCGATGCTTCCGGCAAAACCCTCCCAGCGCACGTCCATGCCGATCTTCAGGAAGACGTTGACGATGCCGGTGTCCTGGCAGATCGGGCGGCGGCCCTCCGCGCACATGCGGCTGTTGGTGAGGATCTGGGCGATCGCGTCCTTGGCTGCGGGCGAGGCCTCGCTCTCGTAGGCGCGCGCGAGGTGGGCGATGTAGTCGGCCGGGTGGTAGTAGCTGATGTACTGCAGGGCGGCAGCAACGCTGTCGATGAGGTCTTGCTGGCGGATCGTGGTCATTTGGAGGGCAGACAAGCTGGGGGCAGCCGGAATTATCGGTGGCCGCAAAGATGAGAAGGGTTCTCATCCTGGCTATGCTGAATGCCAACCCCGCCTTCGTGAGAACCGTCATGAGCAGCAGTACCCGCATCGAGCACGACACCTTCGGCCCTATCGAGGTGCCGGCCGACAGGCTGTGGGGCGCTCAGACGCAGCGCTCGCTGCAGAACTTCGACATCTCCGGCGAGCGCCAGGCGCCCGAGCTGATCCGTGCGCTGGCCAAGGTCAAGCGTGCGTCGGCCGTCGTGAACCGTGGGCTGGGGCTGCAGGACCAGGCCAAGACCGAGGCCATCGTCGCCGCGGCGGACGAGGTCATCGGCGGCCTGCATGCCGACGAGTTTCCCCTGGTCGTCTGGCAGACCGGCTCGGGCACGCAGACCAACATGAACGTCAACGAGGTGCTGGCCAACCGCGCCAGCGAGCTGCTGGGCGGCGAGCGGGGCGAGGGGCGACTGGTGCATCCCAATGACGACGTGAACCGCAGCCAGAGCAGCAACGACGTCTTCCCGACCGCCATGCATGTCGCCGCCGTGCAGGCCTTGCAGGAGCGCCTGCTGCCGCCGTTGCGCGCACTGCGCACGACGCTGCAGCAGAAGGCCGAAGCCTTCGACGACATCGTCAAGATCGGCCGCACCCATCTGCAGGACGCGACGCCGCTGACGCTGGGGCAGGAGATCTCGGGCTGGGTGGCGCAGCTGAACCACGGTGAGCGGCATGTGCTGGCGGCTCTGCCGCATCTCTACGAACTGGCTCTGGGCGGCACGGCGGTAGGCACCGGGCTGAACGCGCCCAAGGGCTATGCCGAGCAGGTCGCCGCGGAGCTGGCGCGACTGACGGGCCATGACTTCGTCACGGCGCCGAACAAGTTCGAGGCCATGGCCTCCTGCGACGCCCTCGTCCACGCCCACGGCGCACTGAAGACCCTCGCTGCCAGCCTGACCAAGATCGCCAACGACGTGCGCTGGCTGGCCAGCGGCCCGCGCAGCGGCATCGGCGAGATCAGCATCCCGGAGAACGAGCCGGGCTCGTCCATCATGCCCGGCAAAGTCAACCCGACGCAGAGCGAGGCGGTGACCATGCTGGCCGCCCAGGTCATGGGCAACGACGTGGCCATCAACATTGGCGGCGCATCGGGCAACTTCGAGCTGAACGTGTTCCGGCCCATGGTCATCCACAACTTCCTGCAGAGCGTGCGGTTGCTGGCCGATGGCATGGCCAGTTTCAACAGGCACTGCGCTGTCGGCATCGAGCCCAATGAGGCGCGCATCGGCGAGCTGGTGTCGCGCTCATTGATGCTGGTGACGGCGCTGAACACCCACATCGGCTACGACAAGGCCGCGCAGATCGCCAAGAAGGCGCACAAGGAAGGGACCAGCCTGCGCGAGGCGGCGCTGGCGCTGGGCCACGTGACGGCCGAGCAGTTCGACGCGTGGGTAGTCCCCGGCCAGATGGTGGGGCGCTAGCAACGCTGCCCCTCGTCCGGTCCCGCCTCGCTGAACGCGGGCGGACCCAGCCGGTCCCCGAGGGGACGGCGATGCTCGCAGCATCAAGCCGCGAGCACATCGCCAGACGGGCCGGCTTGGGAGCGGCCCGGCGCTCGGCCCGAATTTCTAGCCGCCGCGATCGATCAGTGCCTGTCGCCGTGGTGCGCCGGCGCAGGCAGCAGGCGGTCCGTGAAAGCGATGGCCATGGCCGACAGCAGGAAGGCGACGTGGATGATGGTCTGGTACATCAGCGTCTTCTCGGCGTAGTTGTCGGCGTTGATGAAGGTTTTCAGCAGATGGATGGAGCTGATGCCGATGATGGCCGTGGCCAGCTTGACCTTCAGCACCGAGGCGTTCACGTGGCTCAGCCACTCGGGCTGGTCGGGGTGGCCGTCGAGGTCCATGCGCGACACGAAGGTCTCGTAGCCGCCGACGATGACCATGATCAGCAGGTTGGAGATCATCACCACGTCGATCAGCCCGAGCACGACCAGCATCAGGATCGTTTCGTTGAGCTTGCCTGGAATCGCTTCGCCCTTGTAGCCAATGCTCTTGACCAGGATCTCAAGCGCGTGCTGGTCGCCGAACGCCGCCTCGATGAGGTGCACCAGTTCGGTCCAGAACTGGAAGACGTAGACCGCCTGCGCCAGGATCAGGCCCAGATAAAGCGGCAGCTGCAGCCAGCGGCTGGCGAAAATCAGGCGGGGCAGGGGGCGCAGCGGCGTAGTCATCGAATCCTTCAGGGGCAAGATACAGCGGGCGGATTCTAGGGAAGCCCCTGTGGCGGCCCCCGATCAGTGTCGGGCCAGTGCCTTTTCCAGCTTCACCAGGGGCAGCTTGGAGTAGGCCGCAACGTCGGGCTGGCCTTGAAGGCCTGGCGAGCCTGGACTGCCAACGCGAGGGCGCCGGGCGACGAGTTTGTCGCGCCCAGCCGCGCCGCGCCGGACCGCACCGTGGACTTCGAATCCGCCGTGCTGCCGCCCAACGAGGCCGTGTCCGATCAGTTTCTGGATCAGGGCTTGAAGTTCGATTCCGCTTTCGCCAATGCCGACATGGACCCCACGTTTGCCCACATCAGTGGCAACCGCGTGGGCAACTTTCGGTCGCATGTGGGTTACCGGGCCGACTTCGCGATCCATTTCGTCAACCCCGTTTCGGCCACGGCCTTCGCGATGGTGACGGCCAACGGCGGCGTCTCGACGTTTGATGCCTACCTCCATGGCGGCTTGATTGAATCCGCCACCGCGGCCTCGTCTACGGCTTTCGCGGCATCGTCTTTGACGAACTGAGGATTCATACCAACACCGAAGATCGCGCGCTGATCATCGACAACCTGCAATTCATCAATGCGCCGGTGCCCGAACCGGCGAACGCGGGCCTGCTGCTGGCCGGCCTGGGCCTGCTGACTTGGCTGAAGCGCCGGCCGCGCGCCGAGCCGCGCTAAGCTTGCGCCGCGGGGCGTAGAGCCGAGAGTAAGGGCTTCGTCAGTGACTCCTCGCACAGTGCGCGCCAGGCAGCCAGAACGAGGAGACACACCGATGACCACGCTGAACACCTACGCCCCCAGCCCGGAATGGGTCGCCAATGCCCATGTGAAGGGCGAAGCCGGCTATGCCGCGCTGGTGGCCGAAGCGGAGGCCGACTACGCCGGCTTCTGGGCCCGCCAGGCCCGGGAGCTGCTGAGCTGGCAGACGCCGTTCACCAAGACCCTGAACGACAGCGACGCGCCGTTCTTCAAGTGGTTCGAGGACGGCAAGCTCAACGTCTCCTACAACTGCCTGGACCGCCACGTCGAGGCGGGCAAGGGCGGCAAGACGGCGCTGATCTTCGAGGCGGACGACGGCACGGTCACCAGCGTCACCT
Organism: Pelomonas sp. Root1217; assembly: GCF_001425705.1. Taxonomy (GTDB): domain Bacteria; phylum Pseudomonadota; class Gammaproteobacteria; order Burkholderiales; family Burkholderiaceae_C; genus Pelomonas. The sequence goes on from NZ_LMDC01000027.1 coordinate 141,329, forward strand.
ACGCCGAGCTGCTGGCCAAGGTCAGCCAGCTCGCCAATGCGCTCAAGGGCCGCGGCATCCAGAAGGGCGACCGCGTCGTCATCTACATGCCGATGTCCGTCGAGGGCGTGGTGGCCATGCAGGCCTGCGCGCGCATCGGCGCCACGCACTCGGTCGTGTTCGGCGGCTTCTCGGCCCAGTCCCTGCGCGACCGCGTGCAGGACGCCGGCGCCGTGGCCATCATCTGCGCCGACGAGCAGGCCCGCGGCGGCAAGGCGCTGCCGCTCAAGGCCATCGTTGACGAGGCCCTGGACGGCGGCTCGTGCCCGACGTTGAAGGACGTCATCGTCTACAAGCGCACCGGCGGCAAGATCGCCTGGGTCGATGGCCGCGATGTGTGGCTGCACGACCTGATGGGCGCTGAATCCACGAGCTGCGCGCCAGAGTGGGTCGAGGCCGAGCATCCGCTCTTCCTGCTCTACACCTCGGGCTCCACCGGCAAGCCCAAGGGCGTGCAGCACAGCACCGGCGGCTATCTGCTGCATGCCGCGCTGACCACCAAGTGGACCTTCGACCTCAAGGACGATGACATCTTCTGGTGCACGGCCGACATCGGCTGGGTCACCGGCCACACCTACATCACCTACGGCCCGCTGGCCCTGGGCGGCACCGAGATCGTCTTCGAAGGCGTGCCGACCTACCCGGACGCCGGCCGCTTCTGGCAGATGATCCAGAAGCACAAAGTCACGATCTTCTACACGGCGCCGACGGCCATCCGCTCGCTGATCAAGGCTGCCGAGAGCAACCCTGCCGTCCACCCCGCACGCTCCGACCTGAGCAGCCTGCGCCTGCTGGGCTCGGTGGGCGAGCCCATCAACCCGGCTGCCTGGGAGTGGTATTACGAGCATGTCGGCGGCAAGCGTTGCCCCATCGTCGACACCTTCTGGCAGACCGAGACCGGCGGCCACATGATCACGCCGCTGCCGGGCGTGACGACACTGGTGCCGGGATCCTGCACGCTGCCCTTCCCGGGCATCACGGCGGCCATCGTTGACGAGACCGGCAACGACGTGCCCAACGGTCAGGGCGGCATCCTCGTCGTCAAGAAGCCTTGGCCGAGCATGATCCGCACGATCTACGGCGACCCCGAGCGCTTCAAGAAGAGCTACTACCCGCCGGAGCTCAAGGGCTACTACCTGGCCGGCGACGGCGCCATCCGCGACGCCGAGACGGGCTACTTCACCATCACCGGCCGCATCGACGACGTGCTGAACGTGTCGGGCCACCGCATGGGCACGATGGAGATCGAGTCGGCCCTGGTCAGCTGCACCGAGCTGGTGGCCGAGGCGGCGGTTGTGGGCCGCCCCGACGACACCACCGGCGAGGCCATCTGCGCCTTCGTCGTGCTGAAGCGCCCGCGCCCGAGCGGCGACGAGGCCAAGGCCATCGCCAAGCAGCTGCGCGACCACGTCGCCAAGGAAATCGGCCCCATTGCCAAGCCCAAGGACATCCGCTTCGGCGACAACCTGCCCAAGACGCGCTCGGGCAAGATCATGCGCCGGTTGTTGCGGTCGGTGGCCAAGGGGGAGTCGGTCACGCAGGACACCTCCACCTTGGAGAACCCGGCGATCTTGGAGCAGCTGGGTCAGGCTTACTAGACTGGACCGGTTGCTCTAGGCCGCGCGAAGCGCGGTCGGCGCGGCCGATGGGCTGGGTTTGGGGATTGCTCATGTGGCTTGCCCGTGAGCGGTCACCAGAACCCGGCCATCCTGGAGCAGCTCGGTCAGGCTTACTGACTCAGCCAGCTCAAGCCACCTCCCGCGAGCCGGGGGGGCGGCCTCCGCAAGGCGCGGGACGAATCCCGATATCGGCGCATCCGGGCCGTTTCCATTGCCAAACAAGGGATGGCCCTGTCCATCCCTTTTCGTTTTCATGGCTTCGCCCAGTACTGGAGCCGTGCCATGTCGACCTCTGTTCGGATCTCCCTTGTTGTCGCGCTGCTGACTGCGAGTGCGCTTGCCCCCAGCCACGCGGCGGTCAGCGGCCGGTTGCACATCAACAGTGGCAGCAGCTTCCAGACGCTCGGCCTGTTGCCGGACAAGGTCTTCGCCTTCCACGATGAGTCGGACCCCGCGCAGTCGCTGTTCTTCCAGCAGACCTTCAACAACACCCAGAGCCCGCCCCAGATCGTCTACGGGCGCATGGCCAACGCGAAGATGGATGGCAGCGAGGGCGTGCTGTCGGCTTATGTGGATGCCGAGCTCGACGGTATACCGCCGCGCTTCGACCCGGCGCTTGGCATCTATGTGGAGGCCAAGCTGAATGGGCAGGACTACCTCACCGTCAAGTCGAGCGTATTGCCGAACGGCACGCTCACGCCGTTGACCTTCGACCTGGGCGTCCAGGGCAATGGGCGCGTCTTTGCGAACCTGGCGGTGGCCCAAGTGCTCAACAACGGCGCGCAGTCCGGCAAGCTGTCTTTGAGCTACAACGACCCCGGCAATGGCGCCGTCACGGCCAGCCCGCATGGCAGCTTCATGGCCGCGGTGGGAGCCACCTATTCGATCTCATATTCGCTGACGGCCTCGGCTGGCCTCAGCATCTTTGGCCTGAGCAGCGCCAATCCGGTGAAGTTCCTGGTGTCGGACTACTTCCACACCGCGCATTTCTACGCCAGCCCCGACGACGCCCTCGTCGAGTTGCAGTCGCTCAGCGGCCACGACTACACCCAGCCTGTGCCGGAACCGGCCAGCGCCTTGCTGCTGCTCGCCGGCCTGGGCCTGGCGGCGCTGGCCCGCCGCCGCCATGGCTCTGGCGTCAGGCGCGTTGCCGACGATTGCGTCCCTTGAAGCCGATCAGCGCCAGCCCGCCCAACAGCAACGCATAGCTGCCCGGCTCCGGCACGGCCGACACATTGAGCGCCTGATCGAGGTGAATCTTCAGGAACTCGGTGTTGTCCGACCCCAGGTTGCGGCCGCCTGTGCCGGGGTAGTTGTTGTCATTGGCGACCAGCAGAGTGTGAGCGTCCAGGATGAGCACGCTCTCGATGGTCGTGAACGGGAAGGTGAAGGCGATGCTGCCGTCGCCGTTCAGGTCGTTCGGATCGGCGATGTCCATCAGATTGACCATCTCCTTCTTGACGAGGTTGCCGCTGCCGTCGACCTGGTTCAGGTCAACCGTGAAGATCTTCTTGAACGGCGTGCCGCTGGTGGCGGTGGCGCCATTGCGCTCTATGATGAGGAACTCGTGGTCGTTGATGGCGGTCATGTCGCCGATATTGGTGCCGGCGCCGTCGAGCCTGTAGTTCCATTGCTGGCCGGTATAAGCCTCGGTGTTGACGTCGAAGGCGTTGATGCGCAGCGTCTTGGCCGGGTCGCCGGTGACCGTGCCTTCCAGCAGCGTGTAGAGGCGGTCGCCATTCGGGTTGATGGCCATGCCTTCGAAGCCGTTGGAGCGGCCCAGGGTGGCGCTGAGCGTGCCGTTGATGACGGCCTCGTTCTGCGGCGAGGCCACGCCGAGCATGCCGATCTCGCGGCGCAGCACCTCGCCCTTGGCATTGGTCTTGACCAGGTAGGGGCCGAACTCGTCGCCAAACCACAGGTTGCCGTTCTTGTCCTTGCGCACCGACTCGATGTCGAGGTCGGCGCCGGTCAGCTGGCGGCCGCTGCGGATGCTGGAGGCGACCAGCGGGTTGCCGGCGGTGTTGTAGTAGCGCGTGTAGTCGGCCTGGATCTTCAGCGACAGCAACTGGTTTGGATCGGAAAGCGTGACGTAGCTGCCAGACGTGAAGCCGCCCATGCTGGCGCCGCTGTTGAAGTTGGCGGCCGAGACCGTGCCCGTGCCGCCGGTGGCCGTCTTGAAGTTGGGCGTGACGGCGTACATGCGCAGCAGCGCGTCGGCCGAGTTTTCCTTGGTGCCGAAGCCGTTGTCGGGCATGAAGAGGTAGGTGCCCGCCGTCGGGCCGGCCAGCACGGCGGAGAAGCCCTGCACGGATTGCTTGTCCAGCAGGGGCAGGGGGTTGCCGCCGGCGCCGCTGGCGAACTGGCCGGTGGTCGGGCCTTCGGCGAAGGTGTTGGCCGGCATCAAGGCCCAGCCTTCCAGCGCGGCCGAGGCGGCTTCGGCTGTGCTGGCAGCGAGCAGGGCAAGGACGGCCGTCGCGACTGCGGCGGGCTTCAGTGGACGAGTGGAGTTCATGGGCAATGCCGTGGCTGCGCGCAGAACAGCCTGCGCGGCGCGGATTCTTGGCAGCCGCCGTGACGCGCCGGTGACGCGTCGCAGCACCGTCCCCGGAAAGCAGAACAGGCCCCGCAGGGCCTGTTTTGAAAAGGATGGCGGCCTTACTTGACCGTCAGCACCCACTTGGCCAGCGTCTCGGCCTCGGCCGGGCTGACCTGGGTGTTGGCTGGCATGGGCACGGGGCCCCACACGCCAGAGCCGCCCTTCTGGATTTTCTCGGCGAGCTTCTTGTAAGCGTCCTTGTCCTTGGCGTACTTGGCCGCCACGTCCTTGTAGGCGGGGCCGACGAGCTTTTTGTCCAGCGCGTGGCAGGCCATGCAGTTCTTTTTCTGCGCCAGCTCCTGGTTGGCGAAGGCCGCGGGGGCGACGACGAGGGCAAAGCTGAGGATCAGGGCTTTCTTCATGCGAACCTTTCGGGACGTTGGACTACAGTGGTTGCAAAGATACCTGAAGGAGAGCCCGCATGGGTTTCGTGTTGATCGGCGTGCTCTTGATCGTGCTGCGGCTGGGCGGCTGGGTGCAGTTCCACAAGGATGACTTCTGGGCCTGGATCATCGTACTGTCGCCCTTTGTGCTGGCCGCGGTCTGGTGGACTTGGGCGGACTCCAGCGGACTGACGCAGAAGAAGGCCATGAACGCGCTGGACGCCAAGAAGGCCGCCCGGCGCGAGCAGCTCATGGAGGGGCTGGGGCAGGGCAAGCCTGGGGGGAAGAAGAAGCGCTGAGTGCCCCTCGCCCAGCCTCGTTCCGCTGAACGCGGGCGAGCCTGGTCGGTCTTGCAGACCGCGCAGCCGACGGAGCGGCTGCTCTTCGGCAGGCACGACAAGTCCACAGGACTTGCCGTGTCCGGCCTCAGCCCCCCCCGGGGGACGGCGATGCTTGCCGGATTGACCGGCAAGCACATCGCCCTGACGGGCCGGCTAGGGAGCGGCCCGGCGCTCGGCCCGGAACCCCTCACTCAAACTTATCCAAAACCGCGCCCGAACTCGCGCTGGAAGCATTCTTGGCAAACTTGGCCAGCACCCCCCGCGTGTAACGCGGCTTCGGCTGCACCCAGGCCGCGCGGCGCCTGGCCAGTTCGTCGTCTGCAACGTTCAGATTCAGCAGCAGCTGATGGGCGTCGATGGTGATGGAGTCGCCCTCCTGCACCAGCGCGATGACGCCGCCTTCATAGGCCTCCGGCGCCACATGGCCCACCACCATGCCCCAGGTGCCGCCCGAGAAGCGGCCGTCGGTGATGAGGCCGACGCTCTCGCCCAGGCCCTGGCCGATCAGCGCGCCGGTGGGGGCCAGCATCTCCGGCATGCCGGGGCCGCCCTTGGGGCCGAGGTAGCGCAGCACCATGACGTCGCCTGCCTTGATCTTCTCGGCCATGATGGCCGCCAGCGCCGACTGCTCGTCGTCGAAGACGCGCGCCGGCCCGGTGATGACGGGGTTCTTCAGGCCGGTGATCTTGGCGACGCAGCCTTCCGGGCTCAGGTTGCCTTTCAGGATGGCCAGGTGGCCCTCGGCATAGATGGGCTTGGCGACCGGCTGGATGACGTCCTGGTCGGCGCTCAGGGCCGGCACGTCGGCCAGGTTCTCGGCCACGGTCTTGCCGGTGATGGTGATGCAGTCGCCATGCAGCAGGCCGGCGGTCAGCAGTTCCTTCATGACGGCGGGCACGCCGCCGGCCTTGTGCAGGTCCACGGCCAGGTATTTGCCGCTGGGCTTCAAGTTGCACAGCACCGGGATCTTCTTGCGCATGCGTTCGAAGTCGTCGATGGTCCAGTCCACCTCGGCCGCGTGCGCAATGGCCAGGAAGTGCAGCACCGCGTTCGTCGAGCCGCCCGTGGCCATGATGACGGCAACGGCGTTCTCTATTGACTTCTTGGTGACGATGTCGCGCGGCTTCAGGTCGGCCTTGACGGCCTCGACGAGGCAGTTGGCGGCCAGCTTGACGTTCTCGACGACTTCATCCTCGACGTTGGACATGCTCGACGAGTAGGGCAGGCTCATGCCCAGGGCCTCGAAGGCCGAGCTCATGGTGTTGGCCGTGTACATGCCGCCGCAGGAGCCGCTGCCGGGGATGGCGCGCTTCTCGATCTGGCAGAAGTCTTCCTCGCTCATCTTGCCGGCGCTGAACTGGCCGACCGCTTCGAACACCGAAACGATATTGAGGTCCTGGCCCTTGTAGTGGCCGGGCTTGATGGTGCCGCCGTAGATGTAGATGGCCGGCACATTGGCGCGCAGCATGCCCATCATGCCGCCGGGCATGTTCTTGTCGCAGCCGCCGATGACCATGACGCCGTCCAGCCACTGGCCGCCCACGCAGGTTTCGACGCAGTCGGAGATGACCTCGCGCGACACCAGCGAGTACTTCATGCCCTCGGTGCCCATGGCCATGCCGTCGGAGATGGTCGGCGTGCCGAACAACTGGGCGTTGGCGCCGGCGGCCTTCAGGCCGATGACGGCGGCGTCGGCAAGCTTTTGCAGGCCGGAGTTGCAGGGCGTGATCGTGGAGTGGCCGTTGGCGATGCCGATCATGGGCTTGCCGAAATCGCTCTCCTGATAGCCCATGCCGTAGTACATGGAACGGTTGGGCGCGCGGGCGACGCCCTCGGTGATGTTCTTGCTGCGGCGGTTGAAGCTCATGGCGGTCTCCTGGAGAAGCCGGCAGTTTGGCGCGCCTGTGTTTGCTTTTCAAATATATTGTTCAATCTGCATTGATATGCATGGTGAATCGATGATCGAGCTGCGCCCCCTCCAGCAATTCCTCGCCGTGGCCGAGCTGCTGCATTTCGGCCGCGCCGCCGAGCGCCTGCACATGAGCCAGCCGCCGCTGACCCAGGCCGTGCGCAAACTGGAGGCCCAGCTCGGCGTGCAGCTTTTCGAGCGCAGCAGCCGCAGCGTGCGCCTGACGCCAGCGGGTGCGGCGCTGCAGGCTTCGGCGCAGAAGCTGCTGCTGGAGGCCGCCGCGCTGCCGGCCGAGGTGAGGGCGGTGGCCGACGGGCTGGCCGGGCGGTTGCGGCTGGCCTTTGTGTCGACGGTGGGCTTCGGCGGCCTGCCGCAGTGGCTGAGGTCGTTTCGCGAAGCCTGCCCGCAGGTGGCCCTGGCGCTGCGCGAGGCGACGCTGGACGTCCAGCTGCGCGAGTTCGAAGCCGGCAGCATCGACGCCGGCTTCGTCATTCACACGCCCGGCGCCGCGCCAGCGAGCTTCCAGCGCCTGTCCATCGGCGTCGAACCGCTGGTGCTGGCCCTGCCCAGTAGCGACGAGACGCCGACCGACGTGCAATGCCGCTCGGCGCCGCTGGTGATCTTCCCGCGCGAAGTGGCGCCGTCGCTCTATGACGCCATCCTGACCCATCACGGCGCGGCTGGCGTGGCCCAGGAGGCCATCCAGATGCAGACTATCGTCAATCTCGTGTCCGCCGCCATCGGCGTGGCCTGGGTGCCGGCCAGCCTGCAGGGCCTGCAGCGGGCAGGCGTGACCTATCGTGCGCTGCCCGATGCGCCGCAGGTGGAGACCAGCCTGATCTGGCGCGACGATGCGCCCCCCGTCGTTGCGCGCTTTGTCGATCACCTGCGCGCCCATGCCTGAAGTCACGCGGGGAAAACCCGTGTCGCCGGGGATGCTGCTGCAACGTTGACGAATTCACACTTTGGAGACCCCTGCATGACCCTTCGCCTGCTCCCTCTCGCCCTGGCTTTGCTGGCCGGCGCTGCCCGGGCCGACCTGCTCAAGGACCCGCAATGGCAAGCCTGGCTGGACACCGGCAAGACGGCCGACCTCGTGCGTGCCGCCAAGGCCAAGGGCGATGACGACCAGGCCGCTGTCGCTCTCGCGATGGCCGCCGTCGACGACAACGACGGTGCCCGGCTGGAGGCAGCCATCCCTGCCTTGCAAAACTGTTCTGACAAGCGCCCGCAGGCCATCTGCAGCTATGCCCTGGGCCGCGTCTACGGCCAGCAGGCGATGACGGCCAGCGTCTTCAAGATGCCCGGGCTCGCCAGCAAGACCAAGGAGCAGTTCGCCAAGGCCGTTGAGCTGGACCCGACGCTCTTCGAGGCGCGCAGCGGCCTGACCCAGTTTTATCTGATGGCGCCGGGCTTTGCTGGCGGCAGCGTGCCCAAGGCCAAGGAGCTGGCCGCCGAAGCGCAGCCACGCCAGCCTGAGCAGGCCAAGGTGTTGCGCGCCATGCTGGCGATGAACGACAAGGACTGGGCCGGCGCAGAGCGCGAGCTGGCCAGCGCCAGGCCGGGCGACGACCGCACGGTGGCCCGCGAGCTGCGCAGTCAGTGGACGCGGCTGGGCTTCGAGTTCATGGAGCAGAAGAACCTGCCCAAGGCGCGTGGCATCTTCGAGGCGCTGCAACGTGATTACCCCGCACATGCCGCCGGCCCGTACGGCCTGGGCCGGGTGCTGACGGAGCAGGGCCAGCCCGATGACGCCATCAAGGCCTTCGAGCGTGCCCGCGCCCTGGAAGGCGCCGAGCGCATGCCCATCGACCATCGCCTGGGCCAGGCGCTGATCGCCAAGGGCGACAAGGCTGGCGCCAAGCAGGCGCTAGAGCGCTTCGTGCAGAACAAGCGCGCCAATCCGCGCAACGTCGACGAGGCGAAGAAACTGCTGGCCGGCCTGGCTTGACAGGGCAGGGCGGTGCGCTGGCTATGATGCCGGCCGCTCTTCTTCCCATCGGGCCATGCTGGTTCATCCTCAGTTCGACCCCATCGCCGTCCACATCGGTTCCGGCGGCATCCATTGGTATGGCATCACCTACCTGATCGCCTTCGGCCTCTTCCTGTGGCTGGCCACGCTGCGCTCGCGCATGCCCCAGCACGCAGCCGTGGGCTGGACCAAGCGGGACGTGGACGACGTGCTGTTCTACGGCGTGCTGGGCGTCGTGCTGGGCGGGCGGCTGGGGTACTGCTTCTTTTACAAGCCCGGTTACTACGTCCATCACCTGACCGAGATCATCCGGGTCTGGGATGGCGGCATGTCTTTCCACGGCGGCCTGCTCGGCGTGCTGCTGGGCCTGTACCTGTTCGGGCGCCGTCGCGGCCGCAGCTTCTTCGAGGTGTCAGACCTGATCGCGCCCTGCGTGCCGACCGGCATCATGGCCGTGCGCCTGGGCAACTTCGTCAATGGCGAGCTGTGGGGTCGGCCGGCGCCGGCCGACCTGCCCTGGGCCATGATCTTTCCCCAGGCCAATGACGGCGGCATTGCCCGCCATCCCTCACAGCTCTACCAAGCGTCCGGCGAGGGCTTGCTGCTCTTCATCCTCCTCTGGCTCTATGCCCGCAAGCCGCGGGCGACGGGCCAGATCTCAGGTGTCTTCATGGTCGGGTATGGCGTGCTGCGCTTCGTCGCCGAGTATTTCCGCGAGCCCGACGATTTCCTCGGCCTGCGGGCGCTGAACCTGAGCCAGGGCCAATGGCTCTGCCTGCCGATGATCCTCGCCGGCGTTGCCATCTTTGCCTGGACCACCAAGCGCAACCAGAGGCCCGCATGAGACAGATCTTCTTCGACACGGAAACCACCGGCCTGGACGCCGACAAGGGCGACCGCGTCATCGAGGTCGGCTGCGTGGAGATGGTCAACCGCCAGCTCACCGGCAACCACCTGCACCTCTACATCAACCCCGAGCGTGCCAGCCACGAGGACGCGTTGCGGGTGCACGGGCTGACCGAAGCCTTCCTTGCCGACAAGCCCAAATTCGCCGAGATCGTCGACCAGTTGCTGGACTTCCTGGCCGGTGCGGAACTGGTCATCCACAACGCGCCCTTTGACATCGGCTTCATCAATGCCGAGCTCAAGCGCTTGCGGCGCGGCGTGCTGACCGACCATGTGGGCGGCGTGCGCGACACGCTGCTGATGGCGCGCGACCTTTTTCCCGGCAAGGCCAACTCGCTGGACGCGCTGTGCCGTCGCTTGGAAGTCGACAACACCAAGCGCGTGCTGCACGGCGCGCTGCTGGATGCCGAACTGCTGGCCGACGTCTACATCCGCCTGACGCGTGGCCAGGACGCGCTGTTGATGGACGAGCATGGCGACAACGCCAGCGGCGACAGCCACGCCGCCATCGAGGCTGTGGACCTGAGCCGCTTCGTGCTGCCGGTGCTGCATGCCAGCGAAGCCGAGGTCGCCGCGCATGAGAAATTGCTTGCCGACCTCGACAAGGCCGCGGGCGGCGCCTGCAAGTGGCGAGTGCTGGAACCCGCGCAACCCATGGCATAATCGCGGGCTTCCCGAAACGGGACTGTTTTCAGGGCGGTTAGCTCAGGGGTAGAGCACCACATTCACACTGTGGGGGTCGCAGGTTCGAAACCTGCACCGCCCACCAAAACCCTCTCGAAGGGTGGCGGTGATTCCCTCGAAAGCAGTCCGGCGGGTCGGCCGAATAAGGCCGAAACTGTTTTTGATTGGGCGGTTAGCTCAGGGGTAGAGCACCACATTCACACTGTGGGGGTCGCAGGTTCGAAACCTGCACCGCCCACCAATCAAAATCGTCAGACCCGGCCTTGAGCCGGGTTTGTCGTTTGTGCGATGCCCGGCTTGTGATTCATGGCTTGGGAGTCAGCGTCTGGACGGCCGCTGATACATAGACCAGCGGTGCGTTCCAGTTGATCGCAATCTCGTTGGTGGTGTAGCTGCACAAGGCGTCGAGGTAGGCCTTGGCTGGCACCTTGGAAGGATAGGCGCCGGGGCAATCGTCGCCCGGGCCGGGGTTCGGGCCACCGACGATCATGCCGGGTACCGGCGGCTGTCGCGGCATCGCGCCGGACGGACGGTGGTGCGGATGCAGCGGCGAGCGCGTTCCGAAGCCCGTCACCATGGCATATCCGCTGGGGTGCCGCCCGAGGACAAAGTCGAGCGCAGACTGTGCGGCGTCGAGCATGCGGCGGTCGCTGTCGAGGCGGTATCCCTGAATGAGCATCAAGGCCTGGTTCAGGGCCACGGCATTGCTGCCCCAGATGAAGTCCTCGCTCTGCATGGCCAAGCGGTAGGGCGATCGATCCCAACGCTCGGCGAGTCCGGTGGCCAAGGACCTGATCTGGCCCTCGATGAGCTTGCGGTCCGCTACCGGGGTCAATCGGTCGCGATGCTGGGCGAGGCTTACCCATGCCAGCGCCCCGACGCTGCTCCAGCCCGGAATCTCGATGCGCGGCACGGCTTGCTTGAGCGCGTGCCAGTAGCCGTCCTCGCGTGTGCTGATGTAGAGCTCTGCGGCGGCCCAGGCAAGTTCGTCAGCCAGTTGGTTGTCGTCATAACCGCCGGTGTGGATGTCGGCCGGCTGGCGGTAGATGACGTCGGGATGCGCTTTGGCCCAGCCCCAGGCGCGCTTGGAGGCGGCCATCATGCGCGCTGACAACCCTGGGCGCTGCGCCTCGAACGCCGCGAACACGCGGCTGGCCTGCGCCATGACGGCGGCGAAGTCGAGTGTCGCCGCAGTCGCCTTCATCACGACATAGCGATCATGCCGGGCCTCATGGGGCATCACGATGCCGTCGAAGCCTTTGTCGGTGAGCTTGTGGTAGACGCCGCCATCAACCGGGTCCTGCATGGACAGCATCCACTCCAGGTTCCACAGTGCTTCGTCGAGGACGTCGGGCAGGCCGTTGCCGCTCTCCGGGATGCTCAGGCGCTGCGCGTCGAAGAAGGCCGGGAAATGCTCATAGGCCGCCAGCAGCGTGTAGACGGTGATGCCGGAGTTGACGATGTACTTGTTGTAGTCGCCAGCGTCATACCAACCCTTTGGTGCTGAGAAGACGGAGCCCTCGGCCCGGCCAGGGCCAGCGGCTGACGCATGAACAAGCACGCGGTCGTCCGGATGCCCTGCAGGCCTCGCCCAGACGCCTGCGTGGACAGGGTCGAGCGCGATGCTGGCTCGGTTGTAGTAGAAAAACTTGAGCGCGGCGGCATTCAGCGCCACATAGGCGTCTGCCGCGATGACGAATGGAGCAGAAGGCGCAAGCCCTGCAACCTTCACCCTGTATCGGCCGGGCTGACGCCAGGCAGAGAAGTCGGCCAGGCGCAGCACCTCCTGCGCCGGCTCCCAGCGTTGCGCGTTGCGCAACGGGCCGCGCCAGACTTCTTGTCCAGTCACCGCGTCGACCAGCGCAAAGCTGCTGGCGGGCACATCGCGCAGCACCGCCCATTTCGCGCCCTCGGGCAGATAGCCCACCTGGTTCAGCTGTATGGCCTGGGTGTCGATCTCAGCGGACTGTTGTGGCTGCACGATGGAGCCGTGCGGCGGCGTACTACACGCGGCAAGACTCAGGATGCAAGCCAGGCAGAGCGCCAGCGGCGCGCGAAAGTTCACGTTCAAGGCAGGAATTCCCGTTCGATGTTGTCGGCGACGCCACGCCCGCCCGGAACACGGCCATCGGAAAAATGCCGGCGGGTGAGCGGCGGCGCCGGTTCAGCGTACCCCTGGCTCGAGCACCACGCGACCCCACAGGCCCGAGGGCTGGCCCGGCGCTGCTTCGACCAGCACGGTCACCTGGCGGCGCGGCCCGCCCTGGGGCAGGGTCACGGCAAATTGTGCGGGCTCGGCGGTGTTCTTCTCGCCCAGCTTGACGCCGTCCACCCAGACCTCGGCCTTGCCGGCAATGCTGCCGAAGCCCAGTTGCGCGCGGCCGTCGTTGCGATCCGCACGCACCGACACGCTGCTGCGGTACAGACGGAAGGATTTCGCCCCAGCGTCATGGCGCATCGGCGGCTCGTCCCAACCCCAGGAGTTCATGTCGGTCTCGGCCAGCACGACGTTGGGGTCGGGCCGGGTGGCGTAGGCCGGCGAGACGCGCCAGCCCAGCAGCGGCGTCGTCGGCTCGGCTGTCGGCACGCTCGGCGGCGCTGCGGCGGGCTGCAGTGCCAGCACGACTTCGGCGGCCTGCAGGCCCTCGGCGAAGGCACGCAACTTCAGCTCACCGCGGCTGTCGCGCCGGCCCTGCACGATGAGTTGCGCCAGGCCGTTGAACAAGCTGCGCTCGCTGGCCTTGTCGGGCTCGTGGGAGTTCGGGTCGCCGTTGCCGACGCCAATGATGCTGGCTTGGCCATCGATCTCGAAGCGCACGTGGGCGTTCGCCGTCGGCACTGGTCGCCCTTGGGCGTCGACGACGCTGACCGTCACTGGCATGGCATCCAGCCCGTCGCCGATCAGCGCCTTGCGGTCCGGAGTCAGCACGAGGCGGGTGGGCGCTCCGCTGGTCTCGACCGCATCGCGTGCGATCTCCTTGCCGTCTTGCAGAGCCACGGCCTCGATGCGTCCCGGCGCATAGGCCACCTTGAAGTGCGCCATTTCATAGGGGTCGACATCCTGCTCGCCGACGGCCGTGCCGTTGAGCAGCAGGCGCACGCGTGGTGCGTTGCTGGCGACCATCACGGGGATGGCCTGGCCTTCGCGGCCGGCCCAGTTCCAGTGCGGCACCAGCTTGATGACTGGGCGGTCCTTCACCCACTGCGCCTGGTGGATCCAGAACGCCGTCTTGGCGAAGCCGGCCAGGTCCATCGCGCCGAAGAAGGAGCCGACGCTGGGCCACTCGTAGGGTGTGGGTTCGCCGCGGTAGTCGATGCCCGTCCAGATGAAGCTGCCGGCGATGAAGGGGCGTTCGCCGATGGCGCGCCAGGCCTGGCGGTGCGTGTTGCCCCAGGTCGAGGGTTCGTCGTCGTAGCTGCCGAACACCTGGCCGGCGCGGTCGCTGGCGAACTCGCCGCGCGTCATGTAGGCGGCGGTGTCCTCGGTGCTCGTCATCGGGCGCTTCGGGTGCTTCTTGTGATACGCGTCGTAGGCGCCGATCTGGTAGTTCACGCCGACGACGTCGAGCGCATCCGCGGCGTTCAGCTCGGTGAAGAGGCCGCCGTGCATGGCGCCGGTGACGGGCCGCGTCGGGTCGAGCTTCCTGATCTCGGCCACCATGCGGCGGGCCATCTCGTAGCCGGGCTCGGTGCTCTGCAGCGGCTCCTCGTTGAAGATGGACCACAGGATCACGCTTGGGTGGTTGCGGTCGCGCCGCACCATCCAGGTCAGCTGCTTCACGTAATCCGGCGAGGGGTTGAAGTGGCGGTTCTCGTCCATGACGAGCAGGCCCAGGCGGTCGGCAAGGTCCAGCACCTCGGCCGCCGGCGCGTTGTGCGAGAAGCGGATCGCGTTGGTGCCCATCTCTTTCAGGCGGCGCAGCCGGAACTCCCAGATCGCCTCGGGCACGGCGACACCGACGCCGGCGTGGTCCTGGTGGACGCAGACGCCCTGCAGCTTGACCGATTGGTCGTTGAGGAAGAAGCCGCGGTCCGCGTCGAAGCGGATGCTTCGAAAGCCGGTCTGCGTTTCGGTGCGATCGAGTTCCTTTGCGCCATCGTGCAGCGTCGCGCGCACACGATAGAGATTGGGCTGCGCAAGCGACCACAGCTCGGGCTCACGCACGTCAAGCTTGATGTGGGCGACGGCCGATTCGAGCGCGGCGACCCGCGCTCGGGCGCTGCCCTTGGCCACTTCACGGCCCGATGGATCGATCACGACCACGTCGATGGTGCCGCTGCGCTCGGCCTTGGCGCTGCTTTGCAACGTCACTTCGACCGGAAGGCTCCAGCGGCCGTTCTGCTTGACCGGGTTGGCATGCAGGCCGTCGGTGGCGATGTGCAGCGCATCGCGCTTGACCAGCCAAGTGTGGCGGTAGATGCCGGCGCCTTCGTACCACCAGCCTTCCTGGGCGTCGGCGTCCACGCGCACGGCAATGGTGTTGGCGTCGGCGCCGTAGCGGACATAGGGCGTGATGTCGATGCTGCGGCCGTTGTAGCCCGACCAGTTGCGGTCGACGACGATGCCGTTGACCCAGACGGTGCTGTGCGTGGCGGCCGCGTCGAACTGCAGCTCGATGTGGCGGCCGCGGTCGGATTCGGGCAGCGGCAGATAGCGCCGGTACCAGCCGATGCCGCGCTGGCGATAGCCTTGTGATGCGTTCTCGTTGCGGTCGAACGGGTTCTCGACGGCCCAGTCATGCGGCAGGTCCAGGCGCCGCCAGCCGGAGTCGTCGAAATCGGCTGCGGCTGCACCCCAGGCGCCGTTGGCCTTGCCGTTGTGATAACTCATGCCGTGGCCCTTGACCACGGGCATTGGCACGTCGCCACGATGGAAAAGCCAGCCGCTGTCGAGTGACAGGCGTTCGCGGCCGGCGGCCTGCGCGGCGGCGGCAGCGAGCGCGAGCGCCGCGAAGAGCAAGAGGCTGAGCCAGTGAAGAATGCGCGGCGCGCGTGACATGACTTGGCTTTTCATTGATGGGAACTGCTGATTCAAGGCAAGCGCTGCTGCTGCTGTTCGAGCCAAGCGCTTGATTTGTCAAAGAAAAAAATGTGTCGCGCGACCTCGTTGGAGATCGCGCGACAAAACCAGGTCAACGTGTGCCTGGCCGACTCGGAGACGAGCCAACTAATCTTTGCGGCGGCGCAGCCGTGCGCCGACACCTGCCAGGCCGGCCAGCCAGAGGGCCATGGTCGCCGGTTCCGGAACGGCGGTCACGGAGTCTGCCGAGGCGGTCAAGCCAATGTGCATCTTGATCCACGTGGTGTCGCCTGGGTTGGTCCAGCTGGCGGTCAGGGTGGTGGGGCCTCCATACAGCGGCGAGCTGGCATCGACGAAGGCTTCGACGTAGTTCGCTGAATCGCAGGTGTCGGTGGTGAAGTCCGTGCTGCACAGCTCGATATAGGCATTGGCTTGAGCTGTCGAGCCGCTGGCGTGGATACCGCTCAGCGTGGTGCTGACCGTGAAGGTGGTATGGCCGCTGACCATGAGCTGTCCGTCGAACACCTTGGCGAACGCCCAGCCGGATTGGCCGCCGGTCGCTTGAACCGAGGCGATTGCCGACACGCCGTTCAGATCGCCGGGGGTCGTGGCAGTGATGCCGGCCTGGGCGAAGGATTGCTGGTCCATCACCAACGTGCTCAGCGTATTGCCGTGCCATGCGACAGCGCTGTCATCAAGCGCGGGACTCAGCAGCGCGCCGGAGGTGCCGGACGTCTTGGAGACCCAGGTCACGTCGCTGGGCACCCAGTACCACAGTTCGCCACCGGACGTGGACAGCGTGAGGTTGGAGATCTTGACTTCAGCCTCACTGGCGACGGCCAATTGTGAAACAGCGAGCAGTGCTGCGCTGATGACGTACTTGAATCGATGCACGATGGTCTCCTGGGTGTTGTTGGCGGACCGGGCGAGACGCCCGTGGGAATTGAGTTGCCTGGTGATGTCTGAGCCAGAGCTCATGCGGTATTACCAGTTTCTCATCTATACCCAATGTGGTCATACCAGAGAAAACACCTACGGCTCAGCTGAGTTGCCGACCCAGCCAGCCCAGCACGCCGTCCGGCCCCTGGAACTCGTCGATCGATCGCGCCGGGATGCCGGGGTGCCGCTCGCGCCACATGGAGGCCAATGCGGCACCAGGGCCGATTTCCAGCACGCAGCGAACGCCGCGTTCGGCAATGCTGTCCATGCAGTCGTCCCATCGCACGGTGCTGGCAATCTGGCCGGCCAATGCGGCCGCCAGCACGGCGGGAACTCTGCTTGCGGCGCCGCTGAAGTTGCAGACCACGGCGGTGCGTGGTGCCTGGAGATTGACCGCCGCCAGATGCCGTGCGAATACCGCCGCCGCAGCCGTCATGGCCGGGGTGTGCGAGGCAATGCCAATGGGCAGGCGCGTGCAGCGCAGGCCAGCGGCAGACCAGCGGGCTGCGTTGGCGTCGAGTTCGGCCGCAACGCCGCCGACGATGACGCGCTCCGCGTTGATGCGGATGGCGATGGCCAATGAGGCCTGCGCCAGACGCAAGGCGTTCGGGCCCTGTACGGCGAGCAATCCGGTGTCCTGGCCCATCACGCTGTCACTCATGGCCTGAGCGCGAACGGCCGCGAGGTCGAGGGCGGTGGCCGCGTCAAAGGCACCTGCCGCCGCGAATGCGGCCAGCTCGCCGACGCTGTAGCCGGCAACCACCGCGGGCTGAGGCAGGCGCGCCGCCAACGCCTGCCAGGCGGCGATGGCGACGCCCGTCAGCAGCGGCTGGGCGACCCGATTGCCATGCAGCCAGGCCGAGTCGCCCAGGCGATCACGCCAGTCCGGCCCGAGGTGCCGGGCCAGGGCATCCAGAGCCGGCCTGGCAGCGGGCTGCGCGTCCAGCCAGGGCAGCATCTGCGGGTGCTGTGCGCCCTGCCCGGGGAAGAGCAGCGCCAGGCTCATTCAGCGCAGGCGTTCCAGCCAGCAGGCGGCGGCGAGCGTGTCGGCCGCGCCACCGGGGGACAGGCGTCGGCGCACGAACTCGTCGCTGATCGTTTGGGCCGCTTCGAGACCCTGGGAAGCGCCACCCGCGGCGAGGAAGTCTCGTGCGATGGCCTGTGCAAAGCGCAACCCTTCCAGGCCGCCGCGGTGGGCGAGGTTGCTGTCGTCGAGCACGGCCATGACGGCGAACAAGGTGTCGAGCCGGGCTTTGGTTGCCGAAAGCCCACGCGCGCGCGCCGAACGCAGGGCCGGCTCGGCCGTTTCGAACAGCGTCGGAAAGCCCAGTGCGGCTTCGGTCGAAGCGCTGCGCAGCTGGAAGCGCCGCGCAGCCAGCCCGCCGGGCAGCGTGGGAGGACGCTGCGCGCGCGCGGCCAGCGTCTCGCCCCAGCGCGCCAGCAGCGTCTGCCTGATCAGGGCGGGTGTGGGGTGCTGGCCCAGCGCACCCGCTGCGGCGCACAGCAAGCCCAGCATGAAGATCGCGCCGCGGTGCGTGTTGATGCCGCCGGTGGCGGCCAGCATGCGTGCTTCGGCCGCGATGCCACAGCGCTCCAGCGCCTCGAAGGGCGCCCCGGCGGCGCCCAGTTCGGCGATGCGGACGAAGTAGCTGCGCAGCGCGAACAGGCTGCGCATGAAGCTGTGGGCGTCCATGTCGGCATGGCTGCCGCGGTCGGTCAGCGTGACCAGGCCGGGCTTGGGCGACAGCGCGAGCTCGTCATACAGCGCCAGCGTGGCGGCGCGGCCGATCTGCTGGGCGCTTGGCGCGCTCGCGATGGGGACGAGACGAGCCCTCATGCCAGCGCTTCCATCGCCGCGCCCCGCAGCCGCTTGACGAGCAGCGCCTGAGCATGACCGCTGCGCCAGGCCAGCCATTCGCGCCAGGCGATGGCGGCATCGCCTTCGAAGACAAGCTCCCCGTCGAGGCGGCGGGTGGGGGCGCTGAAGGCATTCAAGGCGGCTGCTACGGCGTCGGCCTGCTCCATGCCGGTCACACCCACCCAGAGATCGATGTCGGAGTCTTCGCGAACATGCTGCAAAGCTGTGAGGTGCTGCCAGCCATGACTTCCATAGACCCGGGCCGTGGCGCCGCAGGCCTGTAGGGCCGTGGCCAACTGGCGGGCCGGCACGCGGGCGCTTTGGGGCAGCTGTGGGATGAGCTTTTCCAGGCGTGGAAACTCGTCGAAATACAGCACCTCGCTGCGCCGCACGCGCAGCGCCAGGCGGCGTTGGCGCCAGCGTTGTGGCGCACACAGGCCCATCGCGATGACCGCGGGGTTTTCGTCCGGTTGGCGAGTGACGACCAGCGGCAGACCGCGCTCGGCCCAGTGGCCCAGGCAGTCGCGCGCCTCGGCATCCCAGTCGCGGTCCAGCAGCTGCTGCCAACCCGCGGCCGACAGCCAGGCAATCTGGTGGCGATGCAGCGCGGCCATGACTCAGGCGGCGTCGAGTACCCGCTGCACGACCATAGCGGCCATCTGCCGCCCGCCGCGCGCGGCGCCGTCTTCGGCGCGGCGGTCGTCGGTCGGTGCAGCCGCCAGGGCCTCGCGCAGCGCCTGGGTCAGGTCGCCTTGCCAGAGCCGGCGCACGCCGCCCATCGCCACGTAGTTGCCCACGCCCGGCGCGAACACCGGATTGGATTCGGACAGCTCCGCCAGCAGCGCCTCGGGCAGTTTGGTGACGCGGGCCATGGCCGGCAGGCGCATGACGCGGATCTCGGCCTCGGGCAAGGCGTCGCAGGCATCGGCAATCAGCCCGGAGGTGATGAAGCCGCCGGACAGTGCCTGGTCGTAGACGAGGCCGAGCACGCGGTGGCCGCGGCGGCGTGCGAGGTCGATGCACATGCCCAGATGGGCCATGGCACGGTTGATGCCGAGCAGCTCGTCGCGGCGGCGCAGTTGCTGGCCTTGCGTGTCGATCAGCAGCAGGATGGCGCGGCCGGGATGCCGGGTCAGGGTGTCGAGCACGGCACGGGCCTGCACCAGCGCGAGCTGCACGCCGATGGGCGCATGGTTGGTCGTGCCAATGACGGCCAGTGGCTCGCCGTCAAACTCGACCTCGCCGCGCAAGCAGTCGCCGTCGCGCGTGATGCCGTGATCGACGCCGAACAGCTGTGTTGCCAAGGTCTGCCAGTCCATCAGTGCGCTCCCAGGGCCAGCACGCCGGCCACGTCGAGATCGGGCACACGGGCGGCGTTGTCCACACCCAGCGCGGACCAAAGCGCGATCGCCTCGGCGCCATCGAAATCGAGGCGTGCAGCCAACAACGCGCGCTCCGCTTCCAGTGATTCCAGCGTGACCGGCCGGGTCGAATCCAGCGCCGCAATGGCCGCCTCCCGGAAGGCGGCCACGTCATCTTCGACCAGCACATCGCAGTCGCCGCTCAGCCAGCGGTGCTTGCCGCCGGTGGTGCGCCAGACCAGCGCGCGGTCGCGCGAGTCGAACTCCTCGACGCCGTGCGAGGCCTCGATGACCTCGGGGCCGGACATGGCCAGGCGGCCCAGATCGCTCATGACGATGTGGTCAGCGCAGCGCGCAACGATGCCCATGCCGCCGAAGCAGCCGTTGGCCCCGCCGATCAGCACGATGACCGGGATGCCGGCGGCGCGCACGTCGAGCAGCGCCCGCATCACCTCGGACACGGCGATCAGCCCGGCGTTCGCTTCATGCAGGCGCACGCCGCCAGACTCGGCCAGCAGCAGCACGGCCCGCGGCTTGTCGCGCAGAGCGCGCTTGAACATGCCGACCAGCTTGGCGCCGTGCACTTCGCCGACGCCGCCGCCCATGAATTCGCCCTCCTGGGCGGCGACGAAGATCTCGCTCCCCGCCAGCGTCGCGCGGCCGATGGCCACACCATCGTCGAAGGCGCAGGGCACACCCAGCTGGGCGAGATGAGGGCTTGTCAGCCGCATGGTCGGCGGCAGCCACTCGTGGAAGCTGCCGGTGTCGACAACCTGCGCCAGACGCTCGCGCGCCGAGCATTCTGCAAAAGAGATCATGGCTGCAGCTCCTGCGCAGCCTGGTCCAGCCGCAAGCTGACGACGGCCGGCGTGGCGCCCATGTCATGGATGGACAGCTGCACGCCGGCCAGTTGGTGGCGCTGGTGGAAGTTGCTGACGACGGCCGACCAGATGGCGCCGAAGCCGCGCGCCGAGGTTTCGATGTGGATGCGGCAGTCGCTGCCGGCCGCGGGTTCCAGCAGCACTTCGAGGTTGCCGGAACCGACGACGCCGACCAGCACGGGTGTGAAGCTGCCGGCCGGGCGCGTGCCGGTGAACGAGTAGTCCAGGGTTTCGAGACCAGGAGCGTTCATCGTGTCCTCACCAATTGCGAAAGCGCTTGGGCGGGCTGTAGAGGCCGCCCGAGGCGCGCACGAGGTCGCGCATGCTGCGCGCGGTCAGCAGGTTGCGCGTCGCGTCGCGCGGGTCGATGCCGAGATCGGCAGGCCGCTTGATGACGCCACGGTCGCGCAGGTTCTCGACCATGCGCGCATCCCGCGCCAGGCCCACGGCCGTGTAGCCGGCCACGCCGCGGATGGCCTGCTCGCGTTCGTCGTCGCTGCGGCACAGCAGCAGGTTGGCGATGCCTTCCTCGGTCAGGATGTGGCTCACGTCGTCGCCGTAGATCATGATGGGCGGCAGGGCCATGCCGGCCTGCTCCTGCAGCGTCCAGGCGTCCAGCTTTTCGACAAAGGCGGGCTGCATGTGTTCGCGGAAGGTCTCGACCATCTGCACCACCAGCTTCTGCCCGCGCGGCGTGCCGGCGGCGCCCGGCCGGCCGTCGCGTGCCTCGCGCCCAGCCTTGAGCCAGGCGGGGCTGGCGTGGCGGCGGCCGCGCGCGTCGGCGCCCATGTTCGGCGCGCCGCCAAAACCGGTGATGCGGCCCAGCGTCGCGGTGGAGCTGTTGCCCTGCAGGTCGATCTGCAGCGTGGAGCCGATGAAGAGGTCGCAGGCATAGTGGCCGGCGGCCTGGCAGAAAGCGCGGTTGCTGCGCAGGCTGCCGTCGGCGCCGGTGAAGAAGACGTCCGACCGGGCACGGATGTAGTCCTCCATGCCCAGCTCCGAGCCGAAGGAGTGGATGGACTCGACCCAGCCGGCTTCGATGGCGGGAATCAGGGCAGGGTGCGGGTTCAGCGCCCAGTGCTTGCAGATCTTGCCCTTCAGGCCGAGCGACTCGGCATAGGTGGGCAGCAGCAGCTCGATGGCTGCCGTGTCGAAGCCGATGCCGTGGTTCAGGCGCTGCACGCCGTACTCGGCATAGATGCCCTTGATGGCCATCATGGCCATCAGCACCTGGATCTCACTGATCTGCGCCGGGTCGCGGGTGAACAGCGGCTCGACGAGGTTGGGGCGCGGCGCCGGCACGACGAAATCCACCCAGTCGGCGGGGATGTCGATGCGCGGCAGAACGTCGACGATCTCGTTGACCTGGGCGATGACGATGCCACCCGAGAAGGCCGTGGCCTCGACGATGGCGGGCGTGTCCTCGGTGTTGGGGCCGGTGTAGAGATTGCCTTGCGCGTCCGCGGCATGCGCGGCCACGAGGGCCACCTTGGGCGTCAGGTCGACGAAGTAGCGGGCGAACAGCTCCAGGTAGGTGTGAATGGCGCCGATTTCTATGCCACCGGCCGCCACCAGCCTGGCCAGGCGGGCGCCTTGCGGGCCGGAAAAGCTGAAGTCCAGTCGTTTGGCAATGCCGCTCTCGAACACGTCCAGGTGCTCAGGCAGGGCCAGCACCGACTGCACCATGTGCAGGTCGCGCACGCGCTGCGGGTCCACCTGCGTGAGCGACTGGGCGAGGAAGTCGGCCTGCTTCTGGTTATTGCCTTCCAGGCAGACGCGATCGCCGGGCTGCAGCACGGCCTCCAGCAGCGGCACGATGGCTTCTGTGGCCACGCGCCGACCCTGCACGCCGGTGAGTTCGGCCGCCCGCGAGAGCCGCTCGCGGCGCTGGCGGTCGCGCAGGTTCCAGGCGGGAGCATTCATGGCCGGCTCCTCAATGCGCCTTGGCGGCGACGCCCATGACCGCGTCGGGCAGGGCCGTCGCGATGCCCGGGAAGATGCAGATCAGCAGCACCGCCAGCAGCATCAGCACGACGAAGGGCAACACGCCCCAGATGATGTCGCGCAAGTCGATGTCGGGCGCGATGTTCTTGATGACGAAGATGTTCAGCCCCACCGGTGGATGGATGAGGCCGGTCTCCATGACGATGGTCATCAGGATGCCGAACCAGATCAGGTCGAAGCCGGCGGCCTTCAGCGGCGGCAGGATGATGGGTGCCGTCATCAGGATGATGCTGACCGGCGGCAGGAAGAAGCCCAGCAGGATGACCATCAGCAGCACCGCGGCCAGCAGCACCCACTTGGACAGCTGCATGCCGACGATCCACTCCGCCGCCGACTGGCTGATGTGCAGATAGCTCATCACATACGAGAACAGCAGCGACATGCCGATGATGAGCATCAGCATGGTCGACTCCTTCAGCGTCGACGTGAGGATGGGCGCGACGTCCTTGGGCCGCCACACGCCGTAGATGACGGCGATCAGCGCCAGCGCCAGCAGCGCGCCCAGGCCCGCCGTTTCGGACGGCGTCGCGAAGCCGCCATACAGCGCCACCATGACGCCGATCAGCAGCAGCACGAAGGGCACGACGCGCGGCAGCATCTCGAACTTCTGGCGGTTCGTGAAGGTCTCGTTCGCGAGCAAGGCCGAGGCGGCGCCCGTGCGCTTGAACTCGGCTTCGGCGAGCGCGTATTCCTTGCGGTAGCGCAGCGCCGCGTAGCCGGCGAACAGGGCCACCAGCAGCACGCCCGGCATGATGCCGGCCAGGAACAGCCGGCCCAGTGACTGTTCGGCCGCCACCGCGTACAGGATCATCGTGATGGACGGCGGCAGCAGAATGCCCAGCGTGCCGCCGGCGGCAATGATGCCGGCCGCAAAGCCGGGCGAGTAGCCGCGCTTGCGCATCTCCGGGATGCCGGCGCTGCCGATGGCCGAGCAGGTGGCCGGGCTGGAGCCGGCCATGGCCGCGAACAGCGCGCAGGCGAACACATTGGCGATGCCCAGACCGCCAGGGATGCGGCCCATCCACACGTGCATTGCCGCGTACAGGTCTTGGCCCGCACGCGATTTGCCGATGGCCGCGCCTTTCAAGATGAAGAGGGGAATGGACAGCAGCGTGATGCTGGCCATCTCCTCGTAGACGTTCTGCGTGACCGTGTCCAGCGCCGAGGCCGGCATGAAGATGGCCATGAACAGCACCGCCACGCTGCCGAGCGCGAACGCGATCGGCGCGCCCGAGAACATGAACAGCAGCGTGACGACGCCGAACAGCGAGCCGAGGACGAGCATGCTCATGCTGCGGCTCCTTGATTGGGTTTGAAGAGGCCGTTCACGCGCGCCGTGAGCTGCACCAGCAACTGCAGGCTCAGCAGCGTCATGCCCAGGGACATCAGGCCGTAGGGAATCGACAGCGGCGGCGCCCAGGAGGACGAGGTCGTCTGGCCGTCGACCCAGGCCTCGTGGAACAGCGTCCATGACTTCCAGGCGAAGAAGGTGCAGAAGGCCGTGCTCATCAGGTCCACCAGCATCAGGCGCAAGCGGTTCACCGCGCGGGGCAGCAGGCCGGCGATCGCCTCGATGCCCACATGACCGCGCAGGGCCTGCACAAAGGCGCCGCACAGGAAGGTGGCGCCGACGAGGCAGAACACCGCCGCCTCGTCTTGCCAATCCGTCGACGCCTTCATCACATAGCGCGACACGACGCTGTAGGTCAGCACGCAGGAGGCCACCAGCAGGGCCAGCATGCCGAGCACCACCATGGCGTGGTTGATGAAGTTCAGGCCACGCGCGATGGGGCGCAGCAGGGCGGGCGTGTCTGGGTCGATGCCGGCAACCGCTGCCGGCCCCATTTCAAAACCGTGGCTCATGTCGGCCTCAGAGCAGCTTCTGCGCGGCCTTGAGGATGGCGGCGCACGATTCGTTCTTTTCGCCGAAGTCCTTCCACGCGGTGTCGCGTGCGATGGCCTGCCACTTCTTCAGCGTCGGCTCGTCCATGTCATAGACCTTGGCACCGGCCTTGGCGTAGATCGCCGCGGCGGCCTGGTCGTCGGCCTTGGCGGCCTCGCGGGCAAACACTTCCATCTCGGCGCCCACCGCCATGACGATGTCCTGCTGCGCCTTGGGCAGTTTGTTGAAGACCTCCTTGGAGATCATCAGCGGCTCGAACATGAACCAGTAGGTGCGCTGGCGGCCCGACGTCAGGTGCTTGGCGATCTCTTCAAGCTTGAAGGAGATGAAGCTGGTGGACGAGGTCATGGCCGCATCCATCGCGCCGGTCTGCATGGCGGCGTAGATCTCGTTGGACGGCAGCGTGATGACCGAGGCGCCCGCGGTCTTGAGCATCATGTCCATCTCACGGCTGCCGCCGCGCACCTTCAGGCCCTTGGCGTCATCGGGCGTTACTAGTGGCCGCGCGCGGCTGGCCACACCACCCGCCTGCCAGACCCAGCTGACGACGAGCACGCCCTTGTCGTCCAGTACCTTGGACAGCAGCTTGCCCACCTCGGCCGTCTTCCACGCCGCGCCTTGTTCATAGCTGGGCACCAGGGCGGGCATCAGGCCGGCGTTGGTCTCGGCGACTTCGCCGCCGGCATAGGACAGCGGCACCAGGCTCATGTCCAGCGCGCCCTTGCGCATCGCGGAGAACTGCGCATTGGTCTTCATCAGCGATGAGCCCGGATAGACCGAGGCCTTCAGTGCGCCGCTGCTGCGTTTTTCCACCTCGGCGGCGAACTTGCGGCACAGCCGGTCGCGGAAATCGCCTTCGGTCAGCGAGCCGCTGGGGAACTGGTGCGAGATCTTCAGCGCGCTGGCCTGTGCGTGGGCGCTGGGCAAGCCGGCGGCTGCGGCGGTGGCGCCGGCGGCGGCGATCCATTGGCGTCGTGTGAGGTGCATGGCTTGTCTCCGGGTGTTCCGCCTTCAAGGGCGGTATGCGGCCGCAGTGTGGGAGCGGGCCCCTGGACGATCAATCAACCTCGGCAGGCGACCATTACGCTGGCCGCAATGGTTGTGGGTTAACCCTTGCGCGCCTGCGTCTCGAGGTCGGCCGAATGGCTGCGGCAGGCGGCCAGCAGCGACAGCAGGTTGGGGTCACGCTCCCGCGTGCGCAGGAAGACGACGCTGATCTTCTGCTTCATCTGGTAGCGCGCCGCCAGTGGCACGAGGCAGACGCTGCGCGGAAGCACGCCACGCACGCGCCCCGGCAGCAGCGTGCAGCCGATGCCGCCGCCCACCAGGTTCATCAACGAGAAGATGTCACTGGTGGTCATGACGACATTGGGCTCGAAGCCCGCAACCTGGAAGGCTTCGACGAAGCGGTCGTGCGTCACATAGCCCTCGTTCAGCGACACGAAGCGCTCGTCGGCGCAGGCACCCAGGTCCACCTCGGGCTGGCGGGCGTAGGCTGAGTCGGCGGGCGCGGCGAAGAAGATCTCGTCCTCGAACAGCAGCTGCGACTCGACGTCCGCCGCGCCCTCGGGGAAGCCCATCACCGTCGCGTCCACGGCGCCATCACGCAGCTTGCGCAGCAGGTCGCTGTTGGAGCCCAGCACCAGTTCGGTCTGGATGTCGGGCTTGCGCAGGCGCAGCGCCATGATGAGGGCCGGCACGGTGCCGCTGGTCAGCGAGTACAGCGAGCCGATGCGGATGCGGTCGGCCGCGTAGCCGGCGATCTCACGCGTGGCACGGATGCCGTGGGCCATGGCCTGCAACACCTCGCGGGCCACGTCGGCCAGCGCGTGGGCCGCGTCATTGGGCTGCAGGTTGCGGCCTTCCAGCCGGAACAGGCTGCAGCGCGTGCCCGTCTCCAGCGAATGCAGCGCTCGGTGCACGCTGACCGCGCTAATGCCCAGCCGCTCGGCCGCCCGCGCGAGATTGCCGCTCTCCATGAAGGCCAGCAGGATCTCGAGCTTGCGAAAGGTGATCTCTTCGTCAATGCGGTGGAGCATGGGCCGGCATCCTAGGCCCGGGCGGCGTCAGGTGTCAGATGTGCGCCGCGGCCAACCCACCCAGCACGATGCCGATGCCGCCAGCGGCGATGGTGGCCCATTCCATCCAGCGGCGCTTGGTCAGCAGCGCGATGGCGGCCAGCGCGATGGAGACCTGCAGCGCCGTCGTCGCCTGGGCCCAGCGGTGATGCATGTGCAGCTGCGCCTCGCTCTGCTCGTCGAAGTGCTTGGACTCGGCTTCCAGCGCTTCGGCCTTCTCCTTGATCTCGGCCTTTTCCTTCTCGTAGCGAGCAACCTTGTCGCGGTACTTGGTCTTGGCTTCTTCGCTAGGGCTCAGCTCCAGCGCGAGCTCCGCGAGGTTCTGCTTGCTGCTCTTGGACTGGTAGTAGTTCCACTGGTTGCCGGCCTCGGTCTTCTTGATGGCCGCGTCGTTTTTCAGGATGCCGGCATTGGCCTGCGTGGCCCCGCCCATGTAGGAGAAACCGGCGCCGAGCGTGGCCAGGATGGCCGTGATGACCGCCAACTGACCCGCGAAGCCCTTGGGTTCGTGCTGGGCCGCGTGTTCCAACTCGTGTTCGTGCGGGCCGTGGACGTGGAAGCCGTGTCCGGACATGTGTTTATTCCTTGCGTAGATAGTCGACGAAATCGAAGGCCAGGCCGGCAGCACTCGTGCGCCGCTCGCGGTTGGCTTCGATGAATTGGTCTCGCGGCCAGGCCGGGAAATACCGGTCCGCATCCGGGAAGACGGCATCCACCTCGGTCAACGCCAGCTTGTCAGCCCGCGGCAAGGCCAGCGCGTAGATCTCGCCGCCGCCGATGACGCAGGCCTCGGGCGCGTCCTGACAGGCGGCCAGCGCGGCATCCAGGCTCGCGAACACCTCGGCGCCGGGCAGTTCGACGTTCGAACGGCTGATGACGAGATTGCGGCGGCGCGGGAGCGGACGGAACTTCGCGGGAATGGAGTCCCAGGTCTTGCGCCCCATGATGACCGGCTTGCCCAGGGTCAGCGCCTTGAAGTGCGCCATGTCCTCAGGAAGGTGCCAGAGCAGCGCGTTGTTGCGCCCGATGGCACCGTCGCGGGCCACCGCTGCGACGAGCGTGATCTTCTGGCTCATACCGCAACGGGCGCCTTGATGGCCGGGTGCGGGTCATAGCCGATCAGCTCGAAGTCCTCGAACTCGTAATCGAGGATCGACGCGGGCCGGCGCTTGATCGTCATCGTCGGGTAAGGCCGTGGTTCACGGGCGAGCTGGGTCTGCACCTGCTCGACGTGGTTGTCGTAGATGTGACAGTCGCCGCCGGTCCAGATGAAGTCACCCAGAGCAAGGTCGCATTGCTGGGCCAGCATCATGGTCAGCAGCGCGTAGCTCGCGATGTTGAAGGGCACGCCCAAGAAGATGTCGGCGCTGCGCTGGTAGAGCTGGCAGGAGAGCTTGCCGTCGGCCACATAGAACTGGAAGAACGCATGGCAGGGCATCAACGCCATCTTGGACAGCTCGGCCACGTTCCAGGCGCTGACGATGATGCGGCGCGAGTCCGGGTTGGTTTTCAGCTGCTTCACGACCTCGGCGATCTGGTCGATATGGCCGCCGTCCGGCGTCGGCCAGGAGCGCCACTGCACGCCGTAGACCGGCCCCAGGTCGCCGTCCTCACGCGCCCACTCGTTCCAGATCGTCACGCCGCGCTCCTGCAGCCAGCGGGCGTTGCTGTCGCCGCGCAGGAACCACAACAGCTCCAGCACGATGGACTTCAGGTGCACCTTCTTGGTCGTCACCAGCGGGAAGCCCTGGGCCAGGTCAAAGCGCATCTGGTGGCCGAACACGCTGCGCGTGCCTGTGCCTGTGCGGTCGCTTTTCTGCACGCCGTGTTCGAACACATGGCGCATGAAGTCTTCGTATTGCTGTGGGGGGCGGAGCGGGGTGGTCATGCGTCGCATTGTCCGACAGCCTCCAACAGGGTTGCGGGGCGCGCGGCATCCACCGCATGACCGGCGCGATCGCGACGCCTGCTCGGACATTGCTGGCTCACCGCGGCTCGGCGCCGTCAATCTCTGAGTAAGCCGCGCTTGGCTGGCATGACGCGGGGTGCCCGATAGGGGGCTGCGCTTAGGGGGTGGTGGCGCGGCCGTCAGTCGACACGTGGCGGGATCAGATCCCGCGCAGCGGGTCCAAATGATCGGCAGTTCGCGACCCGGTGCAGCCGCAGGCCCAAGCGTCGTCGACGTCAGCAAGGTGCCCGAAGCGGACGTCGGCACAGGCCTACCAAGCTTCCCTAAAGCTGCCGCTCAACGTTGGCGCTCAGCGGGCGGAGAAGCCGTCCGCTGCAGCAAATGGTTAAGTCGACTGCTCGATCCCGGTTGGTTCTGAAAGAAGAACACGAGGTCGCGGACCGTCTTGACCTTGCCGAAGTACGGGTTGCCGCCACTCTCGTCAATGGATATCCCGGTACGCGCTTCGACTTCTTGTGCGAGGTCCATGTCCAAGTCGTCGTCATCGAGCAATAGGTCTTCCTTCAGCCGGTCGTCCGCACGCACCGGAAACGCCGGATGAATGTGCTTGAGATGCCCTTGCAACTGCTCGTACACCGCGCGAATGATCCACGTGTTTACTGCACGCGTGTCGAAGTCCTCGGCGAACTCGCAAATCGATTGGCCGTCGCGTTTCGACGCGAGCGTTAGCAGTTTTCTTGCTTCGCGCTGACTCTGCTGTCGCGCAAGCAAGATGAGCACGGTCAGCGTACTCGCCGCGATGACAAATGCCGCAGGTTTAGCGATAGCGGAGTACACGCCTGATGCCGAGATGCACGCGATCAACAGCCAGCCGGCGAAGGGCATCGGCTGACGCGAGAAGCGAGGCATGTGACGGGAGGCGACGCGCATGGGGTGCGACTTAAGGTTAGCGCTCAGCGGGCAGCGAAGCCGTCCGCTGCAGCAAAGGGTTAGACCGCAAACTGAAGGTGGCCAAGCTCATACTCATTCGTACTTCGGTGAACGCAAGATGCGTCGAACAAAGGGTGCTAGCCCAAGCCAAAGCATGGAACCAACCGCTGACAAACGGAGCATGTTTGCGAGGCCCTCCAAGGTGAACATGCGCGTTTCCGCGCGCGCTGTCCTTTCATCAAATCCATCCGCCTTGCAGGTCGCGACGGCTTCACCGCAATAGTTGGCATCGTCAAGCGGCCCATTTTTTGCCAGTGCCACGCAAGTCGGTACCTTGCTGCTTTCCCTTGCCCAACAATCCCAACGCTCCTGATGTGATCGAACAGCAGCGTCTCCCGCCTGGACGCGCAGCACCTCGCAGAGCAGCGTGGCACTACACAGGCACGCGGCAACTATTGCCGATGGCCTTGCGAGATATTTCTTGCGTTGCACGAGAGAAATCGGTGTAGTTGGCGCGGTCTACCGTCCAAGGTCAGCGGGCGGCGAAGCCGTCCGCTGCAGCGAAAGGTTAGGCATCTTCGCGCCCGTACACATGGGAAACAAGATATCCGATAAGCAACCCCAGGCACGGGCCGCCGACCCAAATGCCCGCCACTAGCGGCGACCACGGTCGAGGAAACTGCTCGAATGCAGTGGCGAGCAAGCTGAGTACTGCAAGAAGAATCGGTACGACCATGGAACGGCGCGGCGACAGATAGCCGGCAAGCATGCCGGCAACCATTGAACCGAGAAATACGGACCCTTGAATGACATACCAAACCCAGTGACTGGTGTTATCGGGATGCTCGACCCACTCAACCTTGTCGCCACTAGAAAGCGACAAAAGTCGCATTGCAACAAGCACGACTATG
The DNA here is from genome assembly GCF_001425705.1 of Pelomonas sp. Root1217. Lineage (GTDB taxonomy): Bacteria > Pseudomonadota > Gammaproteobacteria > Burkholderiales > Burkholderiaceae_C > Pelomonas. The sequence goes on from NZ_LMDC01000027.1 coordinate 171,575, forward strand.
GGGAGAAAAGTCTTGAGCCCAAGTTGCACCAGCCAGCCAACTACAACCCCGAGCCAAGCCGAGCGCTTCATAGAACTTTGCCTATTCGTAGTCCGCCCATGCAATGCCTAACGTCTGAATTCAGCCGACCAGCCAGCGAAGCTGGCGCAGGTCGGCTGCAATGAATGGTTAGGCGACAGGTTGCGCGATCCGCATGCGGGGACATTCACGATGGCTCGCCTACGTCGACACCGCCGACTGCAGGGATCTGACAGCTTGAACGCGCCTCTCGCACGATTGAGAGTTGCAGCGCTCCGTACGAATGATTGCTTGCTGTGTCCGCCGGCCACGAAACACTCAGCACCACTTTGGCCTCGGCGCAAAACTTGATCTGCGACGGCGTCTTGGTGCACACCATCTCCGGCGTCTGTACTTTTGCACTCCTTGGACTTGCAAACCCACAGTAGAAGCCGGAGAGCAACAGCTTCTTGTATGCGCTCTGACCATTAGCAGGAAGCTCCAATGAGCGAATGTAGGCTTGCAACTCTGTCTCGGCTGCCCCGCGAGCGGCCAAGAATTCGGCGGGCACCTTGCGGGAAGGGCTACAGAAAACCCTGACAGAACGCACCCGAATGTCATCTAGGTGCACCAACAGCTCATCGCGTGTCGCCCACGGGAGAGGCTGGGCAAATCTTGCTGGGACTGACAGGTCGTCACAATGAGGCCCGAAGCCTGATGGCTGCTTGCGGCAATGCCACATAGGATCTGCGCCTGGAGCATATTCACCTGCTGGCAATATCCCGCAGCGGAAACCCTCTGCCAGCAATGTGTCAAGCGCGAAAGCCGCGGAACGGCCTTCAATCCCGAGTGGTCCAACGTAGTCGCGCTCAACTCGGTCACCGGCGGCTAGGCGATTCGTCACTGCAGGAATCGTCTCTGGCGACGCACTCTGAGGCACTATCAATACCGCAAAAAAGATCAGCGCGAGCATTTGACCGCGGCGAATAGTCTCTCGCTTCACATGACGCCTAACGTTCGAGTTAACCGGTGCGCGGAGGCAGGACGCCTTGGCCCGGTTGGCGAAAATGTATCGCGTACCGCCGACCGGGCGAAGGTGGCCTGCCGTAGCGCGTCCGATTGAAAGATGGGTTAGGCCGCAACTCGCCGAGCGGTTGGTTCATACGAACTGGATCACAACGCGACTGATCCGGAACCCTTCGCGCAGTCCGGTTAGCTGGTTGAACTTGAAGCACACGATGTACTCGGTGTAATCGAAAGCGGCCGAGCCGTCCCTGGGTGACAAGTGCAGCCGAAGAATGAGATCCGCAGAATTCGCTGAGGCCTCCTTGCCAAAGTTCATTTCGCTGACGGACCAGCTACCTTCTTCTCGGCAGAAGTCCCGGGCGACCTGCTTGGCAATCGCTTCGAATTCATGGAATCGAGTTAGGGAGAAGCGAGCAAGCTCTAGAACTGCGGTGTCAGGCTGTTCTCGCGTCCCGGGCAGGACAACCACAACAGAGGCGTTGCTGCTCGACTCCCACTCGTCGCCCTTGAAGACAAGCTCGTTCAGCGCGCTTGCGGTGGGACCCGGGAGTACAGGAACTGTGCCTGGGAAGTACTGCGCCTCAATCTCTTCATCGGAGATCGAATCATCGTCATCGGAGTGAAGGTCTTTGCGTTGCGGCGCCATTGCGTTCCTCTGCGGCCTAACGTGCGAGTTCAGCGGGCGCCGCAGGCGTCCGCTGGAATGACCGGTTATGCCGAGCGCTGTTGGTCGAAGTACCGGTGGCCGCGACACGACGAAGACGCCGAAGTTGAAACCCGTCGCAGGCTGAGGCGAGCAGGCTTGGTGGACTAGCCGGAAGCGCATTGCAGGCGGAAGCCGATACCGCGCGGCTGGCCACGCGTGACACCGACACGCGCTCGCCCCGACCCGCGGACCGCTCGGCCGCCGACGCGACGAGGCCGCCGCGCAAGCAAGGCACAAAGCCCGTGATGGAGTTCAACCTAGCCTGCTGCATAACGTGGCAGGTGAGCGGCGCCACGCAGTGGCGTCCGTTCTAGCGACAGGTTCTCTGGAGCTAATGCGGGGCATGTCCGAGTGCTGGTTTGCGAACCGCTCTGTGCGCCAAAAAGCCTCGGTAAGGCTGATACGTTCACGCTGCGTTGCTGGCTCGTCCGCACCAAGCCCGCTTGGGCGAGCGCGCCTGCTACGCAGCGCAAGCTAGCAGTTTTTCGACGCTGTATAAACATACAGTATTTCGCTATGCTGCTAGGTTTGCTGTAGCAGTAGATCAAGGGAACTACTAGTTTATCCAGCAGGCCATGCTGCTTAACTCCGCCGACTGCTGCTTAACCAGGTCGATGACATTAACGGTAAGTCGTTGTGCAGTAAAGAGAATTTGCCCGACCCGCCGGAAATCAGCTCCATTAAATTCATGTCGAAAGCGGCATCCATGGCTGTGACTGTGCCAGCCGCTCAGACCCGGCACAACGGTGGTATTTCCCGGGCGCCAACTGCCAGCGCGAGCCTTGCCGAGCGGCCACACTAGCCGCCATATGGCAGCAGGCCACTGGCGACCGCCCTAGCCAACAGCCGACATGCGGGCGGATGGATTTGCAAAAACCGCTGCCATGCTGCCCCCCCGTCGTCGGTCGCGAGCGTCGGCTTCGGGCACTTTGCTGCCGCCCGCTCTGCGAGGTTGAACGACAGGACCTGGCCGAACAGCGACTTCCATAGGCAACAACGCAATTCCCATTTCGACCTCAATCGTATGTGTCAGGGCGTGCTGCGCAGCACGACTGTCTTGATCTTCAGCCGCAGTGCATTGCGGCTCAGGACGTCGTCCAGGGTTGCAATCTGCTTCGCTCCGGAGGCCTCCGCACATGCCAGGTGCAGTGCGTCGCCGGCGCGCAAGGCGCTCGCGGCGTCGAGCACCAACTCGGCCGCTCGATGGAAGTTGGCAGGCTCGACCGGGAGCAATCGAAGGTCAGCGGCAACCATGCGTTCAAAGCGTGCCCATGCGCCGTGGGCCTGCTGCGCATCGATCACGCCGGTGCGCTGCTTGATGCCCAAGGCGCTGGCGAATTCTGGAATGCACCAAGCCGCGGCGACGAGTTCGCTCTTCTCGCGCGCATACCAATCGACTGCCGCCGCGCTGTGCGCCTCATTCAGGAACAGAGGTACGAGTACGCTGGTGTCGACATAGACCACCATGTCAGTACCGTGCCCCGCTGCGAAGCTCTTCCATCACGGGCTCACTCATCGGCATGGAACTGTGGGCCTCGATCAACTCCAGAGCGAACGCCTTGCGATTCCACTGCGCCGGCCGAATCGACAAGCTTCCGTCGACGGTGAGCTGAACCTCCACGGTGGCCCCTTCACGCAACCCGAGCTGGCGCACGATTTCAGAGGGAATCCGTAGGGCAAGGCTATTGCCCCATTTCGCTACTTGCAGGTCCATGATGTATATCATCAAATGTGTATACATCGTACGCACGAAGTGTTAGATGTCAAGCCGCCACACCCAGGGATGCCAGACGCGGTATCAACCAACGGCCAGGGTTGCCCGTCCCTCCCAGAACAGCGTCGCTGCCGGCTTGGATCTTCTCGATGCTGCCGTCCCGGCGGGGTCTAGCGCCTCATGAACCGCACGTAGACCGGCCGGTCAATCGCTACCTCGCCGCCAACGCGTGACAGCGTCCCGCGCTCCGCATCAATGCGAAAGACCATGACATTGCCGCTGTCCTGATTCGCCGCCACCAGAAAGCGCCCGCCCGGCACGATGCCAAAACTGCGCGGCATGTGCCCGCCGGTGCTCGTCGCCTCGATGAAGCGCAGCGAACCGTCCTGCGGGTCGATCTCGAACATCGCGATGCTGTCGTGTCCGCGGTTGGACACGTAGAGGAACCGGCCGCCTGGGTGGACCAGAATCTCGGCGGTGCTGTTGCCTTCGGCCTTGGTGCCGGGCGGCAGGCTGGATAGCACTTGAAAGCCCTCCAGCGCGCCGGTGGCCGCGTTTACGCGGTAGGCGGCCACGCGGGACGTGATCTCAAGGTTCACGTAGGCGAAGCGGCCATTCGGGTGGAAGGCGAGGTGGCGCGGGCCGCCGCCGGCCTCGGTGGTGGCGTACGCGGGCGCGTTCGGCGAGAGCCGGCCGCTGGCCGTGTCCAGCCGGTAGATCATGACCTTGTCCAGCCCCAGGTCGGGCACGTAGGCGCGGGTCTGGGTCGGGCCGGGGTAGATGCCGTGCGGGTGCGGTTCCTTCTGGCGCTGCGGGTTGACGCTGGCGCCCTCGTGCTGGACCGTGGAGGCCGCCGGCCCCAGGCTGCCGTCGCCCTGGATGGGGTAGGACACGACGTTGCCCCCGTTGTAGTTGGCCAGCAGCAGCACGCGCCCGCCGGCATCGACGGAGATGTGGCAAGGGCCGTTGCCGCCCGAGGGCCGCGTGTTGAGCAGCACCAAGCGGCCGTCGTCCTGCACGGTGAACGCGGCAACTTCCTCTTTCCAGGACCCATCCGCGGCGCGGCCGGCGGCGACTGAATAGACAAGGGGCTTGCTCGGGTGCATGGCGAGGAAGCCCGGGTTGCCGATGGCGGCGGCCAGCAGTGGCGGGGACAGCACGCCGGTGGCCTCGTCGAGGGTGGAGACGTAGATGCCTTTGCTCTCGCGGCCGGTGTCGGTGCCGACATAGACCAGCGTCTGGGCCGCGATGGCGAGGGGCAGCAGTGTGGGGATCATTGCAAGGGCGAGTTTTTTCATGCGGGAAGGTTCATTCGAATGCCAGGCCAGGCGCATGGCGCCGCACGGGACGCGTCCCGGCTTCGAGGGCCCGGCTGCCGCTCAGACAGCGGCTTGCGCGTCAGCCTTCAGGCCAAACTGCATCGACGCCAACTTCGCATACAGCCCGCCGCGGGCCACCAGCTCGTCATGCCGGCCGATGTCGACGATGCGCCCCGCGTCCAGCACGACGATGCGGTCGGCCTTCTGGATGGTGGCCAGGCGGTGGGCGATGACGAGCGTCGTGCGGTGCTGCATGGCTGCTTCCAGTGCGGCCTGCACGACGCGTTCGCTTTCAGCGTCGAGTGCGCTGGTGGCTTCGTCGAGCAGCAGCAGCGGCGGGTTCTTGAGCATGGCCCGGGCGATGCTGATGCGCTGGCGCTGGCCGCCGGACAGGCGCACGCCGCGCTCGCCGAGGAAGCTCTGATAGCCCTCGGGCAGGGCGCGGATGAAGTCGTCGGCAAAAGCGGCCTTTGCGGCGGCGATGACTTCGTCGTCCGTCGCGCTCGGCCGGCCGTAGCGGATGTTCTCCAGGGCCGAGGTCGAGAAGATGACGCTGTCCTGCGGCACCAGGCCGATGTTGGCGCGCAGATCCTTGAGGCTCAGTTCGCGGGTCTCGACGCCGTTGAGCCGGATCGAGCCGGACTGCGGGTCGTAAAAGCGAAGCAGCAGTTGCAGCACTGTGCTCTTGCCGGCTCCGCTGGGGCCGACCAGGGCGACGGTCTCGCCCGGCGCGATGTTCAGGCTGAGCCGGTCCAGCGCCGCCGTGGCGGGCCGTGAGGGGTAGTTGAAGGTGATAGCGTCGAACTCGACGCGGCTGCCGCCCTGCGCGGCCGTCAAGGCCTTCGGCGCTGCGGGTTCGGCCACCGGGGAGCGCGCTTCCATCAGCTCGATGAGGCGCTCGGTTGCGCCGGCCGCGCGCAGCACGTCGCCCCAGACTTCGGCCAGCACGGCCACGCTGCTGACCAGCAGGGTCACGTAGACGACGGTCTGGCCCAGGTGGCCGGCCGAGATCTTGCCGGCGATGACGGCCTGGGTGCCCTGGTAGAGGCCCCACAGCATGGCGCCGAATACGGCCGTGATGATGAAGGCGACCATGAAGCTGCGGATGCGGGTGCGCTTGCGCGCCGTGTCGAAGGCGGCCTCGCTGGCGGCGGAGAAGCGCTTGGCCTCTGCGGCCTCCTGGGTGTAGCTCTGCACGACGGTGACGGCGTTCAGCACTTCGGCGGCGATGGCCGAGGTGTCGGCGACGCGGTCCTGGCTGGCGCGCGAGAGCTTGCGCACGCGGCGGCCGAAGTAAAGCGCCGGCGCCACGACCAGCACCAGGATGCCCAGCACCTGGCCCATCACATAGGGGTTGGTGACGATGAGCATCACCAGCGCGCCGGCGCCCATGACCATGTTGCGCAGGCCCATGGACAGGCTGGAGCCGACAACGGTCTGGACGACCGTGGTGTCGGTCGTGATGCGGGAGAGCACCTCGCCGGTCTGCGTCGTCTCGAAGAACTCGGGGCTCTGGCGCAGCACATGGGTGTAGACGGCATTGCGCAGGTCGGCCGTCACGCGCTCGCCCAGCCAGGTGACCATGTAGAAGCGCGACGCCGAGAAAAGGCCCAGTGCGGCACCGACGGCGAACATCGCGAGGAAATGCTCGCGCAACGCCATGAGCTTCTCGCCGGGGTTGGCGGCCTCGAAGCCGGCGTCGATGAGGCCGCGCAGCGCCAGCGGGAAGGCCAGCGTGGCCATGGCAGACAGCAACAGGGCTGCAAAGGCCAGCGCGATGCGGCCACGGTAGGGACGCAGGAAGGGGGCCAGGCCGCTCAAAGAGCGGGCCTGCTTGGACGCGGGGCGTTCGGTCGTGGAACTCATGGGGTTACAGCTTTTCAGTCAACACGGCTCTGGTGCGGGCCAGCATCGCGTCGTCAAGGTCCTGGTGGCAGCGCAGTTGCAGCACAGGGCTGCGCCAGGTTTTCCCAGCCAAAGATGGTAGGTAGTTTGGCGTGGCTGCATTCGGCGCGCATTGTGGGTCACGGCAACGGCAGGCGCCCTGCGTAGCCGGTCAACTCCAGGTAGCCGGCGCCGAGTGGCCGTTTTTCGCGATCGAACAACTGGGCGGCACCTTCCCAATAGACGAGACCGCTGCTGTGCCTCGCGTCGATCTCCTGGGCGTCGAAGTACGTGCTCAGCAGCATCTCGCCGGCGGGGCTCTTCAGCCGCCACTCGACCGGGTAATTCGCGCCCGTGGCGGGGCTCGTCCAGTGCCGCAGCGGTGTCATCTCGACCTGCTGGGGCGTGAAGCTGCGGTCGGGTTGGCCGGGGCTGCGCAGGCTGCCGCCGGCCCAGTCCCGGCTGCCGTCCTTGCGGCGCAGCTGGAAGAGGGTCAGCGCGCGTCCATCATCGAGGTTGATGCCCAGCCAGTCCCAACCCTGCGCCTGGCCCAGCAGGCTGTCGCTCCATTCATGGTCCAGCCAGGCGCGGCCGGTGAGGCGCTGGCGTTGGCCGTCCAGGGTCAGCATGGCCTCGGTGGCGAGCTGGGGGCGCGAGTAGTAGCGGCTGAACTGCGCGGGATCGGGCCCCTTGCGGGACAGGCCGGCCTCGCCCTGCAGCAATGGCGCGTCGGGCGTGGACAGGTTCAGCGCCAGCGCGAAGCCCGGGCCGTTGAAGGCGGCGCGATAGCCGTTGCCGCTGCGCTTGAGCGTCCAGTCGCGCAGCTTGACGTTGCAGTCGCCCATCTCAGCCTGCACCGCGCCGGGCAGGGCGCGCAGCAGGCGCTGGCCGTGGTGCTGCTTCTTCGCACCGAGGTCGGACAAGGCGACATGGCCGAGCAGCAACTGCCTGGCCGCGAGTCCGCTGGGATGGTCGGCCGCTGCCGGGCCGGGCAGGCGGAAGAAGGTCAGCTGGTAGCCGAAGCGTGGCGGTGCGCTCCCGCTGTCGCCGAGCAGGCCCGTCAGATACCACCACTCGATGCCCTGGGCCGGGTGGGCGCCGAAGTCGTGCGGGAAGTTGAGGGCGGCGCGCGCGGGCAGTGGCAGGGCGGCGAGCAACAGGGCGCGGCGCTTCATGCGTCCTCCCTCACGGCGCGCACGGCGTCAGCGCCGAGGGCGCGCCGGCCGGCCAGCAGCGAAGCGCCGACCGCCGCCGCGAAGGCCAGGCCGACCAGGGCTGCTAGGCGCGCAACCGGCAAATGCATCTCCATGCTCCAGTGAAAGCTTTGCGGGTTGACGACGTAGACGAGCACCACGCTCAGGCCCAGGCCCAGCGCCAGCCCGGCCAGCGCGCCCGCGCCGCCCGACAGGCTGGCCTCGATGAGCAGCAGCCGCTGCAACTGCCGCCTGGACAGGCCGAGGTGGCGCAACAGGCCGAACTCGCGTTTGCGCGCCAGCGCCTGGGCCGACTGGCTGGCGATGACGCCGAACAGCCCCACGGCCAGGGCCACGGCCTGCAGCCACACGGTGATGGCAAAGCTGCGGTCGAAGATCTTCAGCGACAGCGCGCGCAGCTCGCCAGCGTCGGCCATTTCGACGTTGTCGCCGCCGAGCTGGCGAACCGCGGTGCGCGCCGATTCCAGCGACCGGCCCGGTGCCAGCCAGAGTGCCAGCTCGGCGGTGCTGGTGTCGCCACTGGCGCGGCGGTAGTCGTCCAGCGCCATCCACAGCGCCGTGTTCTGGCGCGAATAGTCACGCCAGACGCCGCGCACCTGCAGCTTCAGCGCGCGGCCGCTATCGACCAACTCGCCTTGGAAAACATGACCCGGCTTCAGCCCGTCGCGGTCCCGTGCGGCCTCGTTGACCCAGACGGCCAGGGTGCCCGCCGCGGCTGGGCCCGTCCAGTTTTCGACGAGGGGCAGGCCGCCGGCCTGGAGGTCGCGCGCAGTCAGGGCCACGGGTTCGCCGCTGGATGCCAGCCGCAGCCGGGCCGTGAGCTGCGGTGAGGTGCGCGCGGCTTCGGGCAGGCGAGACAACGCCGTCAATAGGAGCGGTGGCAAAGGTGCGGGCATGCCGTTGGCGCCGCGCAGCGCGCTGCGCACATAGAGGTCGGCCGGCAGGGCCTGGTCCAGCCAGCGCAGCAGCGATTCACGGAAGCTGCCGATCATGACCGTCATGGCCACGGCCAAGGCCAGGGCAACCAGGACGCCGGCCAGCGACCGGCGCGCTTCGGTCGCCTGGTCGCGGCTGCGTTCGCGGGCCAGCAGCAGCAGCGCGCCCGCCGGCAGGCGCGCAAGCAGCGCCGTCATCAGCTGCACCAGGGCCGGCACCAGGGCCAGGCCGCCCATCAGCAGAAAGAACATGGCCGCATAGGCAGCGACCGATGTGTCGCCCCAGACAGGCGGCAGCCAGGCCAGCGACGCCCCCACAGCCAGCAACGCCAGGCCGGCCCAGGCGGGCAAGGTGCGCGCCGCCGGCAGGCCCAGGCCCTTGAGCACGAGCGCGGGCGCGATGCGGCGCACCGTCAGTGCGGGCGCCAGTGCCGCGACCAGGGCGGCGGCCAGGCCCAGTGCCGCGTAGACCAGGGCCGGCAGCAGCAGCGGCTGGTTGAACAGCAGGTCGGCCGATGAATCGGTGGCGCCGTGCAAGCCCAGGTCGCTGCCCATCAGCTTCAGCGCCCCCGCGGCCAGGCCGACGCCCAGGGCCAGCCCCAGCGCCGTGCCCGCGAGGCCGATGACCAAGCCTTCGGTCAGGATCAACCGCCAGCGCATGCGCGCCGACACGCCGAGCACGCCCACCAGGGCCCATTGCGCCAGGCGCTGCGCCGTGGCCAGGGACAGCACGGCATACACGAGGAAACTGCCGGTGAACAGGGCCATCAGAGCCAGCAGGCCGAGGTTGACGCGGTAGGAGCGCGTCATGTCCGACAGCCGGGCACCGGTATCGGCCGGCGGCGTGGCCTGCCAGCGTGCGGGCAGTTGGTTGGCCCAGGCCGTGGCGTCCACGCCGGGCGCGAGCTGCACGTCGATGCGGTCCAGGCTGCCCACGCGGCCGAACAGCGCTTGCGCATCGGCGATGTCCAGCACGCCCAGCGGCGTGTTGTCGGCGGCGACGCGGCCACCGATGGCCAGCTCGATGTCGCGCGGCGTGCCCTCAGCCGGCAGACGCAGCGCCAGCCGGGTGGCCCCGCTGGGCAGCAATTTGCGGGCGGCGGCGTTCAGGTGGACGACGTTGGCCCTCAGCAGCGCCGCCGGCCCGCCTTCGACCTGGGGCGCCAGTTCGGCAGCCAGCGGACGGCCGGCAGCGGCCGAGGCCAGCAGCGCCAGCGGGTCCAGGCCGATGAGGCGGATGGACAGGCCTCGGCCGCCAGGGCCGACTTGGCCGGGCCACAGCGCCATAGCCTCGACGACCGGGTTGGCGGCGGCGACTTCAGGGCGGTTCAGCAGATCGACGAGGTCGGCATCGGTCAGCAGGCCGGCGCGCGCCTTCAGCACCAGATCGGGCTGGCCGTTGACGCTGCGCGCCGCCCGCGCGAATTCGGCCAGGGCGGCGCCATTGAGCAGATGCACGCCGAAAGCCAGGGCCACGCCCAGCATGACGGCGATGACGGCCAGCATGACGCGGCCAGGCTGGTCCCGCCAGGCGGGCCAGGTGAAATGGCGCCACAGCATCATTGCAAGCGCAGACCGGTGGCATCCAGCCGAAGCCGGCGGTGTGCCGCCTCCGCCGCGCGCTCGGAATGCGTCACCAGCAGGCAGGCTGCACCGGCTTCCTGCGTGCAGCGGCGCAGCAGGGCCAGCACTTCGCCGGCATGGCGTGGGTCGAGATTGCCGGTCGGCTCATCGGCCAACACGAGGCGGGGGCGGTGCACCAGAGCCCGCGCGATCGCCACGCGCTGCAACTGCCCGCCCGACAGCTGCCTGGGCATGCGGGCCGCCAGCGACGCCAGCTCGACCGCGGCCAGCATCTCCCGCACCCGCCCGTCATCGCGCTGGCCGAGCAGGCGCAGCGGCAGGGCCACGTTGTCGGCAACGTTCAGATGCGGCAGCAGGTGGAAGGCCTGGAAGATGAACCCCAGCTCGCGGCGCCGCAGTGCCGAGCGGGCCTCGTCGTCCAGCGCCCGCAGGTCCTGGCCCACCAGCGTGATGGTGCCGGCGTCGGCCTCGTCCAGCCCGGCCAAGCAGTTCAGCAACGTGGACTTGCCGCTGCCGGACTCACCTAGCAGGGCGACGATCTCACCGGCGTCCAGGTCCAGATCCACATCGGCAAACACTGCCACCTCGCCGTAGGACTTCGCCAGGCGGCGCGCACTCAGAAGACTCATGAACCGGATTCTGGGTCCATCATGCGAGCAGCCGGTGCAGGCCGGCCAGCAGCTCGGGGATGGGTTGCGGGCCGTCGCAAGCGATGACGCGGCGCTGCGGCATGCTGCGCAGCCACGTGATCTGGCGCTTGGCCAACTGGCGAGTGGCGGCGATGCCGTGCTCGCGCAGGTCGGAGAAGTCGCCGGTATCCAACGCCTCCCAGGTCTGGCGGTAGCCGACGCAGCGCATGGAGGGCAGGGCCAGGCTCAGATCGCCACGGGCCCGCAAGCTCTTGACCTCGTCGACCAGCCCTTGGGCCAACATGACGTCGAAACGCTGCGCCAGGCGCTCGTGCAGCCAAGCGCGGTCGCTGGGCTCCAGCGAGAACAGCGGCCAGTCCACGCCTTCGTCGCGTGACGCGGCATGCAGCGCGCTCAAAGGCTGGCCGGTCAAGCGGATGACTTCCAGCGCGCGCTGGATGCGCTGGCTGTCGTTGGGCGCCAGGCGGGCGCCCGTTTCAGGGTCGAGCTTGGCCAGCTCCGCATGCATCGCTGGCCAGCCGCGCACGGCCGCCTCGGTGTCGATGGCGGCACGCAGGTCGGCGTCGGCCTGGGGCAGCGTCGACAGGCCATCGAACAGCGCCTTGAAATACAGCATGGTGCCGCCCACCAGCAGCGGCAATTTGCCGCGTGCGCTGATCTCCGCAGCAAGCCGTTTGGCCTCGCGCACGAACTCGGCGGCCGAATAGCTCTCGGTCGGGTCAAGGATGTCGATGAGGTGATGCGGCGCGGCGGCCTGCTCGGCGGCGGTGGGCTTGGCGGTGCCGATGTCCATGCCGCGGTAGACCAGTGCCGAATCGACGCTGATGATCTCAACGGGCAGCACTTCGGCAATCGCGAGAGCCGCCGCCGTCTTGCCGCAACCGGTCGGGCCGGCGATGCAAATGGGTGACAAGGGCGCGCTCATCAATACAGCCCAACACAGCCACAGAGCCACAGAGACACAGAGAAATTCAGTAGCAAGAGGCTGTTCCTCTGTGGCTCTGTGCCTCTGTGGCTGTGTCTCCTGCGGCGAGGTTCAGAACTTCTCCCATGGCGCGAGATAGCGCCACTGCCCAACCGGCAGGTGCCCCAGTGGAATGCGGCCGATGCGCACGCGCTTCAGGCCGACGACCTTGAGGCCGACCAGTTCGCACATGCGGCGGATCTGGCGCTTCTTGCCCTCGCGCAGCACAAAGCGCAGCTGGTGCTCGTTCTGCCAGCTGACCTTGGCGGGTTTGAGTTCTTCGCCGTCCAGCTCCAGGCCATGGTTGAGCAGGGCGAGCTTGTTGTTCGACAGCGCCGCGTTGGGCAGCGTTCCCTCGGGCACCGGCTCGCTGCCGGGCAGGCCGACGTACTCGACGCGCACGAGGTATTCCTTCTCGATGTCGGAGTCGTCGCCGATCAGCACGCGGGCGATGCGGCCGTCCTGTGTCAGCACCAGCAGGCCGGTGGAGTCGATGTCCAGCCGCCCGGCGGGTGCCAGGTTGCGATGGTGGCCGGCGTTGGGCTTGATGCCGGAGGCGTCCTCCGCCCAGCGGTTCTCGGGCTGGAACAGCACCACGGCCGGTTCATAGCCGTCTTCGGCCTGGCCCGAGACGTAACCGATGGGCTTGTGCAGCAGCACGGTGACGAGCTGGGCCTGCTGGTTGCGGGCAGCGGGGTCGATGTCGATCTGCACGTCGGGGCCGACGCGCTGGCCGAGCACGGCGACCTTGCCGTTGACGCGCACCCAGCCTGCGGCAATCCAGTCATCGGCCTCGCGGCGCGACGCAAGCTTGAGCTCGCCCATGCGCTTGGACAGGCGTTCGCCGTCTTCAGGGGCAACTTCGCGGGCCGGGTTGCGGCGTTGCTGAGGGCGTTGTGGTGGCTCGAAGTTCGGGCCGCGGTTAGCCACGCGGCGCTGGTCGACGCGCGGCGGGCGGTCCACAGGCGGGCGTTCGTCCGGTCGCGAGCGAGGGGCGCGTTCAGGGCGCTGCGGTGCATCTCCGCGGTGTTGCGGCGGGCGCTCGTCTGGCCGTGCACGTGGACCGCGTTCGGGCCGCGGCGGTGCGTCGCCGCGTTGTTGCGGTGGGCGTTCGTCTTGCCGTGCCCATGGGCTGCGCTCAGAACGCTGGGGCACATCACCGCGAGCCTGCTGCGGGCGGTCGGGCTTGAAGCCAGACGGCTTGGGGTGGGCCGGGCGTTCGTCGCGCTGAACGTCGCGTTGAGGCGCGGGCCGCTCGTTGCGCTGTTGCTGCGCTTTCTGGAACTGCTCCTCGCGCTCGGCGCGGTCGGCTTGTGCCTTGGCCAGCGTTGTCCGCGGTTTGGACACGCCCTTGCCACGAACGGGCGCGCGCTTCTCGCCCTCGGCGTTGCGAGTCTTGGCAGCGGGCTTGGGTTTGCCCTTGAGGGTGATGGTGACCATCGAATTCTTCTTTCAGCGTCCGCGCAGGAAAAGGGCATCCAGCTCGCGCATGTCGAGCTGGCGCCAGGTGGGGCGGCCGTGGTTGCATTGGTCGGCGCGCTCGGTGGCTTCCATGTCGCGCAGCAGCGCGTTCATTTCATCCAGAGTCAATTGCCGGTTGGCGCGCACGGCGCCGTGGCAGGCCATGGTGGCGAGGATTTCGTGCTGGGCGCGTTCAAGCACCGAGCTGGCGTCGAACTGGGCCATTTCGGCGAGCAGCTCGCGGGTCAGCGCAACGAGGTCGGAGGCCGCCAGCAGGGCAGGGCGGGAGCGCACGGCCAGAGTGCGGGCGGACAGCGGGGCGACGTCCAGGCCGAGCTTTGACAGCGTGTCGGCATGCTGCTCGGCGGCGGCCACTTCTTCGGCCGTGGCCGCAAAGCTGACCGGGATCAGCAGCGGCTGGCTCTCGATCTGCGTCGCGCCGAGCCTGGCCTTGAGCCGCTCGTAGACGACGCGCTCGTGGGCCGCATGCATGTCGACGATGACCAGGCCCTGCTTGTTCTCGGCCAGGATGTAGACGCCCTGGATCTGCGCGATGGCGCGGCCCAGCGGCCAGTCCTCGTCCGGCAACTTCATCTTCAAGCTGATCGTCGGCGCGGCCGTTGCGGGTGAGGGGTCGGGCGCCTCGGCGGGGTTCCACAGCGCCTCGTGTTGGACGAGAGACAGCCTGACCTGTTCGGCCGTCGCCGGCACGGGCGGCACATAAGACTGGTAGGCCGGGCGTGGCTCCGAGACATAGAGCGTGGCCGGCATCGTCGGCTCGAAGGCCAGGGGTGCCATCGCCGACTCGACGCCGGCGGCCTCGGCGCTGCGTGACTGGGCCAGCGCGTCGATGAAGGCGCGGCGCACGGATTGATGGATGGCACGGCCATCACGGAAGCGCACCTCGATCTTGGTCGGGTGCACGTTCACGTCCACCAGTTCGGGCGCGATCTCGATGAAGAGCACATAGCTGGGCTGGCGCTGGCCGTGCAGCACGTCCTCGTAGGCGGAGCGGATGGCGTGGCTGATGAGCTTGTCGCGCACATGGCGGCCGTTGACCCAGACGTATTGCTGATCGGCCCGCGAGCGTGCCGCCTCGGGCAGGCCGGCGCGGCCGGTCAGGGCCAAGGGGCCGAAGCTGTGCTCGAAGGGGCGGCTCTCGGTGACAAAGTCTGCGCCCAGCGCATCGGCAATGCGCTGCTCGCTGGACGCGGCGCGCCATTGGTCGACGAGCTTGCCTTCGTGCCAGATCGCAAAGCCGACGTCGGGCCGCGCCAGCGCATGGCGGCGCACGGCCTCCACGCAATGGGCCAGCTCGGTGGCGTCGGTCTTCAGGAACTTGCGGCGGGCGGGGGTGGCGAAAAACAGCTCGCGCACCTCGACGCTGGTGCCGCGCGCACGGGCGGCCGGCTGCAGCTCGCCGCTGCGGGCGTCCAGCCGGTGGGCGTGAGCGTCGGCGGCGGTGCGGCTGGCAATGGCCATGTCGGAGACCGACGAGATGGCGGCCAGGGCCTCGCCGCGGAATCCCATCGTCGCGACGGATTCCAGGTCACTCAGGCTGGCGATCTTGCTCGTTGCATGGCGCTTGAGCGCCAAGGGCAACTGGTTGACAGGGATGCCGCAGCCGTCGTCCTCGACGACGATGGCCCGCACGCCGCCGGCCATCAGCTTGACCTGGATGTTCTTCGCGCCGGCGTCCAGCGCGTTATCCACCAGCTCGCGCACCACCGAGGCCGGGCGCTCGACGACCTCGCCGGCGGCGATCTGGCTGATCAGCTCATCGGGCAGTTCGCGGATGGCGCGTGGGGCAGGGAGGTCGGGCAGGGGCAAATCCATCGACCGGATTATCGGCGCCGTCCGGCTGTCACGTCCGGGCCGGGATAATCGCCGCCCATGGATTTCCTTCCCTTCCTCATCGACTTCGTCCTGCACGTCGACCAGCACCTGGCCAACTTCGTCGCGAGTTACGGCGCCTGGGTGTATGCGCTGCTCTTCCTGATCATCTTCGTCGAGACCGGCGTGGTCGTCATGCCCTTTCTGCCCGGGGACTCCCTGCTCTTTGTCGTCGGCGCCATGTGTGGCGTCGGGCTGATGGACCTGGGCCTGTCCATGGCGCTGCTGACGGCAGCGGCCATCCTCGGTAACCAGAGCAACTACAGCATCGGCCGGCATTTCGGCCCGCGCGTCTTCCAGTGGGAGGACTCGCGCTTCTTCAACAAGGCCGCCTTCGAGAAGGCCCATGCCTTCTACGAGAAGTACGGCGGCATCACCCTCGTCGCGGCCCGCTTCATGCCCTTTTTGCGCACCTTCGCGCCCTTCGTGGCCGGCGTGGCGCAGATGACGCGGCGCAAGTTCACGCTGTATGACGTGGGCGGCGGCGTGCTGTGGGTCTGCGGCGTCACGCTGATCGGCTATGTCTTCGGCAATGTGCCCTGGGTCAAGACCAACCTGGACAAGATCATCTGGGCCATGATCCTCATCCCCGGCCTGGTCATCATCGCCGGCGGCCTCAAAGCCAGGTTCAAGCGCCAGCCGGGCTGAGGCGGCCGGCTGACTTTCGGCGCCGTGCTCGAGGCGCAATAGAGTCGCGGGTTTCGTCCAATCGGAGATCCCGATGACCCTGTCCCGTATTGCCCTGGCCCTGGCCTGCGCCTGGATGACCTCCGGCGCGGCCTTGGCGGCTGAACCGACGCTGATGCTGCGCCAGCCCGCCGTGTCCAAGGACCACCTGGCCTTCGTCTACGCCGGCGATCTCTGGCTGGCCGACCGCAATGGCGGCAATGCCCGCCGCCTGACCAGCCATGCCGCTGCCGAGTTCGCGCCGCGCTTCTCACCGGATGGCAGGAGCATCGCTTTCTCGGCCAGCTATGACGGCAATACCGACGTCTACGTCATCGGCCTGGACGGCGGCGCACCCAGGCGCCTGACCTGGCATCCGACGGCTGATGTTGTCAGCGGCTGGAGCCCCGACGGCAAGCGCGTGCTGTTCGCCTCGCCGCGCGAGGTGTTGAACAACCGCAGCAACCAGCTCTACGAGGTCAGCGTGGAAGGCGGCTACGAGAAGCAGGTCATGAAGGCCGTGGCCTTCGAGGGCGCCTGGTCGGCCGACGGCAGGCAGCTCGCCTACCGCCCCTACAACGCCGCCTATGCCGGCGTGAGCGGCTGGCGCCAGAGCCGCGGCGGCTCGACGCCGCCGGTGTGGATCATGGATGTGGCCAGCCAGAAATGGCAGCAGATTCCCCACGTCAATGCGACCGACTCGGCGCCGGTCTGGGCCGGCGGCGAAGTCGTCTTCATCTCCGACCGGGCCGACGGCGCAGCCAATCTCTTTGCCTTCAACCCCGCGACGCAATCGTTGCGCCAGCTGACGAAGGAGACGCAGTGGGACGTGCGCAGCGTGGACGCCGTCGGCACGACCCTGGTCTATGAATCGGGTGGCCGCATCAAGCAGATCGAGCTGTCGGGCGGCGAGCCGCGCGTGCTCGACATTCAGCTGACCAGCATCGCGCCCCAGGCGCGGCCACAGTGGAAGGATGCGGGCAAGACGCTCACCCATGCCCAGCTGTCCAGCACCGGCAAACGCGTTGTCGTCAGCGCCCGTGGCGAGGTGTTCACGGTGCCGGTCAAGGATGGCAGCGTGCGCAACCTGACCGAGACCGCCGGCGTGCGCGAGAAGGACGCGCTGTGGAGCACCGACGGCCAGCGCATCGCCTACCTCTCGGACGCGCCCGGCATGCGCCATGAGGTGGTGCTGTCGGCGCAGAACGGCCTGGGGGCCAAGGAGCGTTTCCTGCTGCCCAAGGAGGGTTACTTCACGTTGGCCGACTGGACGCCCGACGGCAACCAGCTCGTGCTGGCGGACAACCACCTCAACCTCTACCGCATGAGCCTGGCGGCGGGACCGCAGCGCGGCCAGCTCGTCAAGGTCGCGACCGATGTGCGCCGCGGTGCCACCGACATCTCCATTTCTCCGGACAGCCGCTGGCTGGCCTTCACGAGTTCGGGTGACAACTATTTCGGCCGCGTCTGGCTGCACGACATGGCGACCGGCCGCAACCATGCGGTGACCGATGGCCTTGCCCATGCGGCCAACCCGGCCTTCTCGGCCAAGGGAGACTACCTCTACTTCACGGCCTCCATCAACTCCGGTCCGACGGCCGTCGGCCTGGATCTTTCCACCCAGGAACGCCCGCGCCGCGTCGGCCTCTATGCGCTGGTGCTGGCCGCGGACGGCAAGTCGCCGCTGGCGCCCAAGGCCGGCGATGAGGATGGCAAGAAGGACGACAAGAAAGACGACGCCAAGGACGAGACCAAGGACGAGGCCAAGAAGGAAGACAAGAAGGCTGATGCCAAGAAGGAAGACAAGAAGGCTGATGCCAAGAAGGACGAGAAGTCCAAGCCGGAACCTGTCAAGCCGGTCAAGCCCATCAAGATCGACCTCGATGGCCTGGCCGACCGCCTCGTGGCCCTGCCGGTGGCCGAGCGCAACTACGACAGCCTGTCCGTCGCGTCCGACGGCGCACTCCTGTATCTGCAGCACCCACAGCCCGGCGCCAGCACCGAGCCGCCGCAGGCCGAGCGCCGTGCGACGGCCGAGTTGTGGCGTTTCGATTTCGAGGAGCGCAAGCCCAAGCTGTTGCGCACCAGCATCGCCGACTTCTCGCTCAGCGAGGACCGCAAGAAGCTGCTGCTGACGGTGGCCGGCGGCAAGCTCGAGGTGGGTGACGCCAATGACAAGGGCGACAGCAAGCCGGTGGACACCTCCGGCCTGCGCGCCCGCGTCGACCCCAAGGCCGAATGGAAGCAGATCTTCGACGAGGCCTGGTGGATGGAGCGCGCCTTCTTCTACGACCCCGCGCTGCACGGACTGAACTGGCAGGCCGTCTACGACCGCTACCTGCCCCAGCTCGGCCATGTGCAGCGCCGCGAGGACCTGAACGACCTGCTGGTGCAGATGATTGCCGAGCTGCAGGTGGGCCACAACCGCACCGGCGGTGGCGATGTGCACCATGAGGCCAATGTGGCCGTCGGCCTGCTCGGCGCGGACTTTGCCGTGGAGCAGGGCCGCTATCGCATCGCCAAGCTTTATGCCGGCGACCGCCTGAACCCCAACCTGAGCTCGCCGCTGAGCGTGCCGGGCCTGGGCGTGAAGGAGGGCGACTACATCCTGGCCATCGGTGGGCATGAGCTGGATGACAAGACCAACATCTATGCGCTGCTGGAGAACACCGTTGGCAAGCAGGTGGTGCTGAGCATCGCCCACGACGGCACCGGCAAGGGCCGCCGCGACATCACGGTCGAGCCCATCGCCAACGAGAGCCTGCTGCGCCGCTGGGCCTGGATCGACGGCAACCGCAGGAAGGTCGAGCAAAAGAGCGGTGGCAAGATCGCCTACGTCTACATGCCCGACACCGCGGGCCAGGGCTTCGAGCATTTCAACCGCATGTTCTTTGCACAGGTCGACAAGCAGGCGCTGATCGTCGACGACCGCCGCAATGGCGGTGGGCAAGCGGCAAACTACGTGACCGAGCTGTTGGCCCGGCCTTACCTGGGCAGCTGGAAGGACCGTGACGGTCTGGTCTTCGACACACCGGGCGGCGCCATCTACGGCCCCAAGGCCATGCTGATCGACCAGGATGCCGGCTCGGGCGGCGACTTCATGCCCTATGCCTTCAAGCGCGTGGGCCTGGGGCCGCTGATCGGCAAGCGCACCTGGGGCGGGCTGATCGGCATCTCGGTGAACCCGCCGCTGATCGATGGTGGTTTCCTGACCGTGCCTTTCTTCCGCTTCTACACCCCCGAAGGCGAATGGCGCATCGAGAACGAGGGCGTGGCGCCGGACATCGACGTCGAACTCGACCCGGCCGCCGTCAACCGCGGTGATGACACGCAGCTGGACGCGGCGATCGCCGATGTGCTGAAGCGGCTGGAGGCCTGGAAGCCGATCCAGCGCAAATCGGCGCCCGCCGCGGCGACCTTGGGGCGCTGATGAAGCCATGGGCGGCCCTGTCCCTGCGGGGCCGCCTGTTCCTGCTGGCCCTGCTGCCGCTGCTGGCGTCGCTGGCGCTGATTGCGTTGGCCGTGCGCCAGCAGGAAAGCGAGTTGGCCGCACGCGAGCATGCGCTGGTGCGCGCCAGCTACATGGACGCGCGGCGCACCGAACTCAAGCATTACGTCGACCTGGCGGTCAGCACCATCCAGCCGCTGCTCGGCCAGCCGGGCGGGCCCGAGAGGGCGCTGGCCATCCTGTCGTCGCTGGACTACGGCCGCGACGGCTATTTCTTCGTCTATTCCCTCGACGGCCGCGTGCTGATGCATTCACGCCAGCCTGAGCTGATCGGGCAGAACCTGTGGGAGCTGCGTGACCCCCAGGGTCGGCCCACCATCCAGCAGTTGATTGCCCAGGCCCAGGCTGGCGGCGGCTATGTCGAGTACCTGTGGCGCAAACCTTCGAGCAGCCTGCTGGCGCCCAAGCTGGGCTATGTCGTCGCCGTGCCGCAGTGGCAGTGGATGCTGGGCACGGGCCTGTACCTGGACGGCATCGAGGCGACGATGGCCGAGCTGGAGCGTGGCGCGCGCCAGAACATCACGGCCACCATGCTGTGGGTGGGCGCCGTTGCCGTCTTCGGCGTCGCGCTGATCAGCGCCGGCGCGCTGGCCCTGAACCTGAGCGAGCACCGCAGCGCCGAGGCCAAGCTGCGCGCCCTCGCTCGCCAGGTCGTGCAGAGCCAGGAGGACGAGCGGGCACGGCTGGCACTCGAGCTGCATGACGGCGTCAGCCAGGCCCTGGTGGCCACCAAGCTGCTGATCGAGTCGGCCCAGCACGAACCCGAGGGCGCTGCGAGGCTGCAGGAGCTGGCCTTGAAGCGCCTGAACAGCACGCTGGCCGAGGTGCGCCACCTGTCCCACGCGTTGCGGCCGGCATTGCTGGACACCCTCGGCCTGCCTGCGGCGCTGCAGCATCTGGCGGGCGAGTTCGACGCGGCCGGTGGCACGCATTTCTCAGTAGTGGTCGAGGGCGAGGAAGTCGGCCTGCCCGAGGCCGTGAATACGGCGCTGTTCCGCATTGCCCAGGAGGCGCTGAACAACGCGGCCCGGCATGCCCATGCGACGACGGTAAGCGTGCTGCTGCGTTTCGAGCGAGACGGTGGCCTGGCGCTGGAAATCAACGACGACGGCCAGGGTTTCGACGCCGAAGCCGCGCAGGCCGCGGCCGACCAGGGCCTCGGCCTGCGCAGCATGCGCGAGCGGGCGGCCGCCCTCGGTGCCCGCCTGAGCCTTTTCGCTTCCCCCGGCATGGGCAGTCGCCTCACGGTCAAACTAGCGGCTTCCGACCTGGCTCGCGCTGCCGCATGACCCCGACACCCATCCGCATCCTGCTCGTTGACGACCACCCGATGGTGCGTGAGGGCCTGGTTGCGCGCCTGGCCGCCGTGCCGCGCTTCGAGATCGTCGGTGAGGCCGGCGGGCGCGCTGAGGCCCTGGAGCAGTTAGTGCGCACGGCGCCCGACGTCGTGCTGATGGATGTCGGCTTGAAGGACGGCAACGGCATCACGCTGGGTGCTGAGATGCTGGCCGTCCGGCCGTCCATCAAGTTGCTGATGTTCAGCATGTATGACAACCCCGAATACGTGCAACGCGCGCTGACCGCTGGTGCGCGGGGTTATGTGCTCAAGGATGCGCCGGCGACCGAGATCGTGTCGGCGATTGACGCGGTGGCCGCGGGCGGTACCTTCCTGAGCGCTGCAGTCTCAGGCCGGCTCTTCCGTGGCCAGGCCCCCAAGCCGGTGCTGACGCCACGCGAAAGCGAGATCCTCAGCCTGCTGGGGCAGGGCGCTTCAAGCAAACAGATTGCACGTGACCTGGACCTGTCGGTGCGCACCGTCGAAGCCCACCGTCAAAGCATCAAGCGCAAGCTGGAGCTGGACGGGCAGGCGGAGCTGATCCGATATGCGGTCGAGCATGCACGAGAAGCCGGATTGAAATGACTCGCGTGTTCACGCAAGAGCGGCCGGGAAAAGGGACTTGATCCCCCTAGATTGCCATGCTAGAAGCGGGCATTTTTCGTTCACCGCGCAACGGTTTGAAATGACTCGCGCGCCGGGCGAAACTCACTCCTAATTTCTGAATCGGGCGGGACCATGAGTGTCGACATCGCGCAGCAACCTGGCAGGAAGCGCGCCAATCCCAAGGCAGCGGCACAGGCTGTGGCGACCAGTGTATTGAACGGCGATGCCGGGTTGAGCGCCCCACGCTCGCGCCAGATACTGGCGGCGTTGTCTGCACTGCGCGACGGTGACTTCACGATCCGCCTGCCCAACAGCTGGGACGGCGTCGACGGCCAGATCGCTGCCGCTTTCAACCAGATCACCGCCCAGGAGGCGCGCATTGCCTCCGAGGTGTCGCGGCTCTCCGCCACGGTCGGCAAGGAAGGCCGGCTCAAGCACCGCATGTCGATGCCGGGTTCCCTGGGCGGCTGGGCCACCAAGGTGGAGTCGATCAACACGCTGATGGACGACCTGGTGCGGCCGACCGCCGAGATCGCGCGCACCATCGGCGCCGTGGCCAAGGGCGACCTGAGCCAGTCGATGGAGCTGGAAGTGGACGGCCGCGAGCTCAAGGGCGAGTTCCTGCGCTCCGCGCGCCTGGTCAACACCATGATCGACCAGCTGTCGGTGTTCACGAGTGAAGTGACTCGCGTGGCTCGCGAGGTGGGTACCGAGGGCAAGCTCGGCGGCCAGGCCCAGGTGAAGGGCGTGTCGGGCGTCTGGAAGGACCTGACCGACTCGGTCAACCAGATGGCAGGCAACCTGACCGCGCAGGTGCGCAACATCGCCGAGGTGACGATCGCGGTGGCCAATGGCGACCTGTCCAAGAAGATCACCGTGGACGTGCGCGGCGAGATCCTGCAGCTCAAGGAAGCCACCAACACCATGGTGGATCAGCTGCGCTCGTTTGCGTCCGAAGTGACCCGCGTGGCGCGCGAGGTGGGCACCGACGGGCGCCTGGGCGGCCAGGCCGTGGTGCCCGGCGTGGCAGGCACCTGGAAGGACTTGACGGACTCGGTCAACGCGATGGCGACCAACCTGACGGCCCAGGTGCGCAATATCGCCAACGTGACGACGGCCGTGGCGCGCGGCGACCTGAGCCGCAAGATCACGGTGGACGTGAAGGGCGAGATCCTGGAGCTGAAGGAAACCATCAACACGATGGTCGACCAGCTCAACGGCTTCTCCTCCGAAGTGACCCGCGTGGCCCGCGAGGTGGGCACCGAGGGCAAGCTCGGCGGCCAGGCCGCGGTGCCCGGCGTGGCCGGCACCTGGAAGGACCTGACCGACAACGTCAACTCGATGGCGTCCAACCTGACCAACCAGGTGCGCAACATCGCCGACGTGGCCACCGCCGTGGCGAGCGGCGACTTGTCCAAGAAGATCACCGTGGAGGTCAAGGGCGAAATCCTGGCCTTGAAGAACACCATGAACACGATGGTCGACCAGCTCAACGGCTTTGCCGGCGAGGTCAGCCGCGTGGCGCGCGAGGTGGGCACGGACGGCAAGCTCGGCGGCCAGGCCCAGGTGCCCGGCGTGGCCGGCACCTGGAAGGACCTGACCGACAACGTCAACTTCATGGCCTCCAACCTGACCGGCCAGGTGCGCAACATCGCCGAGGTGACGACGGCCGTGGCCAACGGCGACCTGTCCAAGAAGATCACCGTGGACGTGCGCGGCGAAATCCTGGAGCTGAAGAACACCATCAACACCATGGTCGACCAGCTTGGCGGCTTTGCCTCCGAAGTGACACGGGTGGCGCGCGAGGTGGGCACCGACGGCAAGCTCGGCGGCCAGGCGCAAGGCCGCGGTGTGGCCGGCATCTGGAAGGACCTGACCGACTCCGTCAACGCGATGGCGACCAACCTGACCGCCCAGGTGCGCAACATCGCCGACGTGACCACGGCGGTGGCCAACGGCGACCTGTCCAAGAAGATCACCGTGGACGTGCGCGGCGAGATCCTGGAGCTGAAGAACACGATCAACACGATGGTGGACCAGCTCAACGGTTTCGCCGGCGAGGTCAGCCGCGTGGCGCGCGAGGTGGGCACCGACGGCAAGCTCGGCGGCCAGGCCCAGGTGCCAGGTGTTGCGGGCACGTGGAAGGACCTGACCGACAACGTCAACTCGATGGCGTCTAACCTGACCGGCCAGGTGCGCAACATCGCCGACGTGGCCACGGCCGTGGCCAATGGCGACCTGTCCAAGAAGATCACCGTGGACGTGAAGGGCGAGATCCTGGAGCTGAAGAACACGCTCAACACGATGGTGGACCAGCTCAACGGTTTCGCCTCCGAAGTGAGCCGTGTTGCGCGCGAGGTGGGCACGGACGGCAAGCTCGGCGGCCAGGCCCAGGTGCCGGGCGTGGCGGGCACGTGGAAGGACCTGACCGACAACGTCAACTTCATGGCGTCGAACCTGACCGGTCAGGTGCGCAACATCGCCGACGTGGCCACCGCCGTGGCCAGCGGCGACCTGTCCAAGAAGATCACCGTGGAGGTCAAGGGCGAGATCCTGGCCCTGAAGAACACGCTCAACACCATGGTCGACCAGCTCAACGGCTTCGCCTCCGAGGTCAGCCGCGTGGCGCGCGAGGTGGGCACGGACGGCAAGCTCGGCGGCCAGGCCCAGGTGCCCGGCGTGGCCGGCACCTGGAAGGACCTGACGGACAACGTCAACTTCATGGCGTCCAACCTGACCGGTCAGGTGCGCAACATCGCCGAGGTGACCACGGCCGTGGCCAACGGTGACCTGTCCAAGAAGATCACGGTCGACGTGCGCGGCGAAATCCTGGAGCTCAAGGACACCATCAACACCATGGTCGACCAGCTCAACGCCTTCGCCGGTGAAGTGACGCGGGTGGCGCGCGAGGTGGGCACCGAAGGCAAGCTCGGGGGCCAGGCGCAGGTGCCGGGCGTGGCCGGCACCTGGAAGGACCTGACCGACAACGTCAACTCGATGGCGTCCAACCTCACCGGCCAGGTGCGCAACATCGCCGACGTGACGATCGCGGTGGCCAACGGCGACCTGTCCAAGAAGATCACCGTCGACGTGCGCGGCGAGATCCTTCAGCTGAAGGAAACCATCAACACGATGGTCGACCAGCTGCGAGCCTTCGCGTCCGAAGTGACGCGGGTGGCGCGCGAGGTCGGCACCGAGGGCAAGCTGGGTGGCCAGGCGGCGGTGCCAGGCGTGGCGGGCGTGTGGAAGGACCTGACCGACAACGTCAACTCGATGGCCTCCAACCTGACGGGCCAGGTGCGCAACATCGCCGACGTGGCCACGGCAATTGCGCGCGGCGACCTCAGCCGCAAGATCACGGTGGACGTGCAGGGCGAAATCCTGCAGCTGAAGGAAACCATGAACACCATGGTCGAGCAGCTCGGCGCCTTCGCCTCCGAAGTGAGCCGCGTGGCGCGCGAGGTGGGCACGGAAGGCAAGCTCGGTGGCCAGGCCCAGGTGCCCGGCGTGGCCGGTACCTGGAAGGACCTGACGGACAACGTGAACTCGATGGCTTCCAACCTGACCGGTCAGGTGCGCAACATCGCCGACGTGACCATTGCCGTGGCCAACGGCGACCTGTCCAAGAAGATCACTGTGGACGTGCGCGGCGAGATCCTGCAGCTCAAGGAAACCATCAACACCATGGTAGAGCAGCTGCGCTCCTTCGCGTCCGAGGTCACGCGGGTGGCCCGCGAGGTCGGCACCGAAGGGCGCCTGGGCGTGCAGGCCGTGGTGCCCGGCGTGGCCGGCACCTGGAAGGACCTGACCGACTCGGTCAACACCATGGGCGCCAACCTGACGGCCCAGGTGCGCAACATCGCCGAGGTGACGACAGCCGTGGCCCGCGGCGACCTGAACCGCAAGATCACGGTGGACGTCAGCGGCGAGATCCTGGAGCTGAAGAACACCATCAACACCATGGTCGACCAGCTCAACGCCTTTGCCGGCGAGGTCACGCGCGTGGCCCGCGAGGTGGGCACCGAGGGCAAGCTCGGCGGCCAGGCCAAGGTGGCCGGCGTGGGCGGCACCTGGAAGGACCTGACCGACAACGTCAACTTCATGGCCTCCAACCTGACCGAGCAGGTGCGTGGCATCGTCAAGGTCGTGACGGCCGTGGCCAACGGCAACCTGACCCAGCGCCTGACGGTGCAGGCCAAGGGCGAGGTGGCGGCGCTGGCCGACACCATCAACAACATGACCGACACGCTGGCCACCTTCGCCGAGCAGGTGACCAACGTGGCGCGCGAGGTGGGCGTGGACGGGCGCCTGGGTGGCCAGGCCCACGTGCCCGGCGCGTCGGGCACATGGAAGGACTTGACCGGCAACGTCAACCTGCTGGCCGCCAACCTGACGACGCAGGTGCGCGCCATCGCCGAGGTGGCCACGGCCGTAACCAAGGGCGACCTGACGCGCGCCATCCAGGTGGAGGCCAAGGGCGAGGTGTCCGAACTCAAGGACAACATCAACACGATGATCTCCAACCTGCGCGAGACGACCGAGCGCAACCGCGAGCAGGACTGGCTCAAGACCAACCTGGCCAAGTTCACCGGCATGTTGCAGGGCCAACGCGAGCTGCAGACCGTCAGCCAGATGCTGCTGACCGAGCTGGCGCCGCTGGTGCAGGCGCACCAGGGCACCATCTATCACGTCGCCGCCGCCGAAGGCGACAACCGGCCGCAGTTGCGCCTGCTGGCCAGCTACGCGCAGTCGGGTGCCGTGCGGCTGGCGCCGACCATCGAGATGGGCGAAGGCCTGGTCGGGCAATGCGCGCTGGAAAAGCGCAGCACGCTGCTGGCCGACATTGCCTCCGACTTCGTCGCCATCTCGTCCAGCCTGGGCCATGCGCAGCGCGTCAGCGTCGTCGTGCTGCCGGTGCTGTTCGAGGGGCAAACCAAGGCCGTCATCGAACTGGCCACGCTGCAGCCCTTCACGAGCGGCTCGCTGGCCTTCCTGGAACTGCTGACGCAGAGCATCGGCGCCGTGTTCAACACCATCGAGGCGACGATGCGCACCGAGTCGCTGCTGGCCCAGTCGCAGCAGCTGACGGTGGAGCTGCAGTCGCGCCAGAGCGAACTGCAGGAGACCAACGAGCAGCTCGGCACCAAGGCCCGGCTGCTGGCCGAGCAGAACGAGGAAGTGGAGCGCAAGAATGCTGAGGTCGAGCAGGCCCGCCACGCGCTGGAGGACAAGGCCGCCGAACTGGCGCTGACGTCCAAATACAAGTCGGAGTTCCTGGCCAACATGTCGCACGAGCTGCGCACGCCGCTGAACTCCATCCTGATCTTGAGCCAGCAGCTGGCCAGCAACAACGACGGCAACCTCTCTACCAAGCAGGTCGAGTTCTCGCGCAACATCAACTCGTCGGGCTCCGACCTGCTGCACCTGATCAACGACATCCTGGACCTGTCCAAGATCGAGTCGGGCACCGTCACGGTGGAGATCGAGGACATCTCGTTCGTGTCGCTGCGCGACAGCATCGACCGCAACTTCCGCCATGTGGCCGAAGCCAAGAGCCTGCCGCTGCGCCTGACGTTCGCCGACGACCTGCCGCGCAGCATGGAAAGCGATGCCAAACGCCTGCAGCAGATCCTGAAGAACCTGCTGTCCAACGCAGTGAAGTTCACGGCGCACGGCCATGTGGAACTTCGCGTCAGCCTGGCCACTGAGGGCTGGAGTACGGAGCATCCGGTGCTGAGCAAGGCCCAGCATGTGCTGGCCTTTGCCGTCGAGGACACCGGCATTGGCGTGGCGCCCGAGAAGCAGCGCCTGATCTTCGAGGCCTTCCAGCAGGCCGATGCCGGCACTTCGCGCAAATACGGCGGCACCGGCCTGGGCCTGGCCATCAGTCGTGAGCTGGCAGCCCTGCTGGGCGGCGAAATCCGCCTGAGCAGCGTGCACGGCCATGGCAGCACGTTCACGCTCTTCCTGCCCCTGCATTTCGCCGGCGCGGACAGCGCCAGCATGTCGGCCCTGCCCACGCACAGCCGCCCGACCACCCCGGCGCGCAACAACCTGCCGCTGGTGCGCGAAACCCAGGTGCCTGACGACCGCGAGAACATCGAGGAGGGCGACTCGGTCCTGCTCATCATCGAGGACGACCCCCACTTCGCCCGCATCGTGCTGGGCCTGGCGCGGGACCGCGGCTTCAAAGGGCTGGTGGCGCTCAAGGGCAGCTTGGGCCTGGAGCTGGCGCGGCGCTTCAAGCCGACCGCCGTGTCGCTGGATATCTTCCTGCCCGACATGCTGGGCTGGACGGTGCTCAACCAGCTCAAGCTCGACCCGCTGACCCGCCACATCCCGGTGCAGATCTTCAGCGTCGCCGAGGAGGACCGCAACCACGGCCTGGCCCACGGCGCCTTCTCCTATGTGGTGAAGTCATCCACCAGCGAGGAGATGGAGGCGGCACTGGACCGCATCCGCGACTTCACGGTGCCGCGCACCAAGCGGCTGCTCGTCATCGAGGACAACGACATCGAGCGCCAGGCCATCATCGAGCTGCTCGGCCACGACGACATCGAGCTGCAGGCCGTCGGCACCGGCGCGGCGGCGTTGCAGATGCTGCGTGAGCAGACCTTCGACTGCATCGTGCTGGATCTTCGCCTGCCCGACGTCAGCGGTTTCGGCCTGCTGGAGCAGCTGCATGCCGACCCTTCCCTGGCGGCCGTGCCGGTCGTCGTCTTCACCGGCAAGGATCTGTCCAGCGCCGAGCAGAAGCAGCTGCGCGCCCTGGCCAAGAGCGTGGTGCTCAAGGATGTGCAGAGCCCTGAACGCCTGCTCGACGAGACGGCCCTCTTCCTGCACCGCGTCGTCACCGAGCTGCCGCCGGGCAAGCAGGAGATCCTGCACAAGCTGCATGGCGCCGCCGAGATGCTGCATGGCCGACGCGTGCTGGTGGTGGACGACGACGCCCGCAACATCTTTGCGCTGACGACATTGCTGGAGAATCAGGAGATGCAGGTGCTGACCGCCACCAGCGGCCGTGCCGCCGTCGAGATCATCCAGCACACACCCGATCTCGACCTGGTGCTGATGGACATCATGATGCCGGACATGGATGGCTACGAAACCATGCGCGAGATCCGCTCACATGCCGAGTTCCGCAACCTGCCCATCCTGGCCCTGACCGCCAAGGCCATGAAGGGTGACCGCGAGAAATGCCTGGAGGCCGGCGCCAGCGACTACATCTCCAAACCCGTCAACACGGCCCAGCTGCTGTCGCTGATGCGCGTGTGGCTGTACCGGTGATGACGATGCCGACAACGACAGACGACGTCGTGGAGCCGGTGGCGGGCGCTGAAGAGCTCACTAACATCCTGATCGTTGACGACGAACCGGCCAACCTGCTTGTGCTGGAGAGCGTGCTGGCGGACCCGGGCTACCGCATCGTGCGGGCGCTGTCGGCCGACCAGGCCCTGCTCGCGCTGATGGGCCAGGAGTTCGCCGTCATGGTGCTGGACATCCAGCTGCCCGACATGAATGGCATCGAGCTGGCGCAGATGATCAAGGAGCGCAAGCGCAATGCCCACCTGCCCATCATCTTCCTGACCGCCTATTTCGATCAGGACCAGTACCGCCTGCAGGGCTATGGCTCAGGCGCCGTCGACTATCTGCACAAGCCCGTGAACCCGGCGGTGCTGCGTTCCAAGGTGGCAGTCTTTGCCGAGCTGGACCGCAAGACCCGCCAGCTGCAGCGCGCCAACCTGGCCCTGCAGGCCGAGGTGGAGGAGAAGCGCCTCGCCGAGGAGCGTTTGCGCGAGCTCAACGAGACGCTGGAGCGCCGCGTCACCGAGCGTACCGAGGCCTTCCACGTGGCCGACCGCCGGCTGCGGGCCATGATGAGCAGCATCACCGATGGCCTGCTTCTCATCGAGCATGACGGGCGCATCGGTTACGTCAACGAGCAGGGCGCTCGCCTGCTCGGCCGTGGGGCCGCCGAACTCACGGGGCGACGCAGCGGCGAAGTCTTCGGCGCCGGCGAGTTCGAGGCCGGCTTCGACAAGGCCCGGGCCAAGGGTAGCCAGGCCGTGTCCTTCGAGGCCATGGCGCCGGGTGCCCCGGAGCGCTGGCTGGAATGCCATTGCTATCCCTCTCACGACGGCCTGTCCGTCTACTTCCACGACATCACCGACCGCCGCGAGCTGCAGCTGCGCCGCGATCAGCTGCTGGCCGCGGAGCAGGCCGCGCGCGGGGCCGCCGACCAGGCCGCTCGCGCCAAGGAGGAGTTCGTCGCCGCCATCAGCCACGAGCTGCGCACGCCGTTGGCGGCCATCCTCGGCTGGGTCAATGTGCTCACCCACCCCGGCGTGCAGCCCGGCATGCTGCAGCGGGGCATCCAGGCCATCGCGCGCAATGCCCAGGCCCAGGCCGTCCTGGTCGACGACCTGCTGGAGATGAGCCGCATCGTCGCTGGCAAGCAGTTGATGAACGTCGAGCGGGTGGATCTGAACGGCATCGTTGCAGGGGCAGCCGACACGGCCCGCCCGACGGCGCAGTCGCGCCAGATCGAGATCCTGCTGCAACTGGCGCCCGAGGCTGCCGAGGTCTTCGGCGACGCTCGCCGGCTCACGCAGGTCGTCATGAACCTCGTCACCAACGCGATGAAGTTCACGCCCGCGGGCGGCAGCGTCACGCTGTCGACGAAAGTCAACGGCCCCATCGCCGAAGTGGCCGTCAGTGATACCGGCCAGGGAATTGACCCTGAATTCCTGCCGCAGCTCTTCGACCGCTTCACCCAGGCCGATGGCACCGCCTCCAGCGTGCATGGCGGCCTGGGGCTGGGCTTGTCCATCGTCAAGAACCTCGTCGAGCTGCATGGCGGCGAGGTGGCGGCCCACAGTGCGGGCCGCGGCCAGGGCTCGGTGTTCAGCCTGCGCCTGCCGCGCGCCGGCCTGTCAAACGTGTCGGGGATTGAAACCGAGGCGGGCGGTGTCGAGCCCTTGATCTCGGGCGTGCGGGTGCTGCTCGTTGACGACCACCCCGACGTGCTCGAGGCCCATGCCCGCCTGCTGTCCGAGCGCGGTGCCGATGTCGTCACGGCCGAGTCGGCCGAGGCCGCCATCGCCTTGCTGCAGCAGCAGCGCTTTGACGTGATGTTGAGCGATCTGGGCATGCCCGGCATGGGTGGTTATGACCTGATCCGGCATGTGCGCAAGGCGATGGGGCTGAGCCCCGACGTGCTGCCCGCGGCGGCCGTCACGGCCTATGTGCGCGCGACCGATCGTCAGGCCGCGCTCGAGGCGGGCTTCCAGCGCTGCCTGCCCAAGGCGGTGTCGCCGCATCTGCTGGCCCGCGCCGTGGCTGAGCTGCACCGTACCGCCCCTGAGGCCACGCCGGAGCCAGCCATGCAGGTGCTGTTCGTGGAGGACAACGCCGACCTGCGTGAACAGATCGCCTACCTGCTCGAGGAGGCGGGCCTGCAGCCGCAAAGCTGCGCCACGGCAGAAGAGGCTCTTGCAATCTATGCGCCTGGCAAGTTCGACCTCGTGGTGACCGACGTCAGCCTGCCCGGCATGTCAGGCATCGACTTGGCCCGAGCCATCCTGCGCCTCTCGCCGCAGGAATGGCTGGTGTTCTCGTCGGGCTATGAGATGGGCTCGGACCTGTCGGACTTCGGCCCCCATGTGCGGGCGCTGCTCAAGCCCTTCGACCTGCCCGATCTGCAGGTGCTGCTGACCGAGATCCGCGGCGAGATGGCAGGGCGCTGATCGGGCCGGGGCGCATTCAGTGACCGCGTCGGGGACCGTAGTCGTCGCGGTCATGGCTCCAACGGTCGTTGCGCTCGTGGCGGCCGTGGTTCCAGCGGTCGTCGCGACCTTCCCAGCGACGCTCGCGGTACGACGGCGCATAAACCACCCGCGGCGGCGGCGCGTAATAGACGTCACGCTCGACATAGCGGGGAGCCGGCGCATAGCGCACGACGGGTGCGGGCTCGTAGTAGACCGGTGCCGGCTCGTAGTAGACCGGAGCGGGTGCAGGTGCGTAGTAACCGCCGTTCGACACGACGACACCCGCGGCCGGCAGGTTGACGCCGATGGACCAGTGTGTGCCTGCCTGGGCGGAAGCGGCGCCCAGCAGGGCGGCGGTGGCGGCAAAAGCGGCGATGAGGGAACGAAGCATGGCGGGACTCCTACAGGGCCGAACAAGATGCTGGCCGTGCTCGAACAACGCTACGCCCCGCCCGTCGTTGACGCCGTCCTGCGCCGTTGCGTAAGAGGGTGTTTCGGGGTTGACCCTTAGGTATTGCCGCGCGCCTGGCCCGCGTGGCTTGACCGATGCCGCGCAGCGCCCGTTTGCCGAGACTTCCATCACGGTCGCGCCCCGTGTCGAGGTGTGCACCGCAACGGAGACAAACCTCATGAATCTGCGCCGCCACCTTGCGTGGGCGGGCGTTGCGATCCTGGGTGCCGCATCCCTCGCCACCGTGGCCCTGAGCCGCGGCGAGACGATCAGCGCACTGTGGGTCGTGGCTGCCGCCCTGTGCACCTACCTCATCGCCTACCGCTACTACAGCCTGTTCATCGCCAACAAGGTGCTGGAACTGGACCCCAAGCGCCAGACGCCGGCCTGGAAGTACAACGACGGGCTCGACTACGTGCCCACCAACAAGCACGTGCTCTACGGCCACCACTTTGCGGCGATTGCCGGTGCCGGCCCGCTGGTCGGCCCGGTGCTGGCGGCGCAGATGGGTTATCTGCCAGGCCTGCTGTGGATCCTGGCCGGCGTCGTCTTTGCCGGCGCGGTGCAGGATTTCATCGTTCTTTTCATTTCCACGCGCCGCGATGGCCGGTCCCTTGGCGACCTCGTCAAGCAGGAGATGGGCACGGTGCCCGGGCTGATCGCGCTGTTTGGCGCCTTCATGATCATGATCATCATCCTGGCGGTGCTGGCGCTGATCGTTGTCAAGGCCCTGGCCGATTCGCCCTGGGGCCTGTTCACGGTGGCGGCGACGATTCCCGTGGCGCTGTTCATGGGCGTCTACCTGCGCTTCATCCGGCCGGGCCGTATCGGCGAGGTGTCGGTCATCGGCTTCGTGCTGCTGATGGGTGCCATCTTCGGCGGCCAGGCCGTCAGCGAGAGTCCGACGCTCGCGCCCATCTTCACGCTGCAACCGACGACGCTGGTCGGCCTGCTGATTGGCTACGGCTTCGTCGCCGCCTGCATCCCGGTCTGGCTGCTGCTGGCGCCGCGCGACTACCTCAGCACCTTCCTGAAGATTGGCACCATCATCGCGCTGGCCATCGGCATCGTCATCGTCGCGCCGCCGCTGAAGATGCCGGCGCTGACGCAGTTCGCCGGTGGCAACGGCCCAGTCTGGGCGGGCAGCCTCTTTCCCTTCCTGTTCATCACCATCGCCTGCGGCGCCGTGTCGGGTTTCCATGCACTGATCTCCTCGGGCACGTCACCGAAGCTGCTGGAGAACGAAACCCATGCCCGCTACATCGGTTATGGCGGCATGCTGGCAGAGAGCTTCGTTGCCGTGATGGCGCTGGTAGCTGCCTCCTGCATCGAGCCGGGCGTCTATTTCGCGATGAACAGCCCGGCCGCGGTCGTCGGCAAGGACGCGGCCACGGTCGCGCAGACGTTGTCCACCTGGGGCTTCGTCGTCACGCCCGAGATGCTGACCCAGGCCGCGGCCGACGTCGGCGAGAAAACCATCCTGGCCCGTGCTGGCGGCGCGCCAACGCTGGCCGTGGGCATGGCCGAGATCCTGCACCAGGTGGTGGGCGGCAAGGCGCTGATGGCCTTCTGGTACCACTTCGCCATCCTGTTCGAGGCGCTCTTCATCCTGACCGCCGTTGACGCGGGAACGCGCGCCGGCCGCTTCATGCTGCAGGACCTGCTGGGCAGCTTTGTGCCGTCGCTCAAGCGCACCGAGAGCTGGGTGGCCAATTTCGTCGCGACCGGACTGTGCGTGGCGGCCTGGGGCTACTTCCTCTACCAGGGTGTCGTCGATCCGCTGGGCGGTATCAACACGCTGTGGCCGCTGTTCGGCATCGCCAATCAGATGCTGGCCGCAGTGGCGCTGCTGCTGGGCACGGTCGTCATCTTCAAGATGAAGAAGGACCGCTACGCCTGGGTCACGGCCGTGCCGGCGGCCTGGCTGCTGGTGTGCACGATGACGGCCGGCTGGCTGAAGATCTTCGCGGCCGACCCCAAGCTCGGTTTCCTGGCCCATGCCGACAAATACGCCGCGGCGATTGCCGAGGGCAAGGTGTTGGCGCCGGCCAAGACACTGGATGCGATGTCGCGGGTGGTGTTCAACGACAGGCTGGATGCGGCGCTGTGTGCGCTTTTCATGGGCGTGGTCATCAGCGTGCTGATCTACAGCGTCAAGGCCGTGCTGGCTGCACGCCGCGCTGCCAAGGTCACGGCGCAGGAAACCGCCTTTGTGCTGCTGCCGGCGGGACAACGTGCTTGAGCTGCGCGAACTGGCCCAGGCCGGGCGGTATCTGACGCAGAGCCTGCGCCTGATGGTGGGCGTGCCGGATTACGGCAGCTACCTGGCCCACCACCAGGCGACGCACCCGGAGAGGGCGGCGATGAGCTATGAGGAGTTCTTCAGGGAGAGGCAGGCGGCGAGGTACTCGGCGCGGGTTGGTAAATGCTGCTGATTGGTTAGGTTGCTTTTGCCGTTGTCCTTATGACTCGCGTGCAGTGCCGCGGGAATCCGCCCCGCGAGGGCGGGTAACTTTTCTCTGACGCGCCAGAGAAAAGTCACCAAAAGAGGAGCGCCAATGCAATCCGCACTCGAGCGGGATCAGGCGCTCGCAAGCTCGAAGCAGCGCCGGGCCTACAAGCGAACCGCTGCGCTCTCGCACACGACTTGTGAAGAGCGCCAGCGATCGGACCATCATGCCAGTTGACGCCGGCTGCACGCCGGGCTCATCAGGAAATACCGAACAGCCGCGTCGCCCGAGCGACGCTGCATTGGGCTGTTTTGATGAGCCCGGCGTGCAGCCGCGCGTCGAACGGGGTGCTCGTGCGATGCGTCGGGCTCGTCACAAGTCGTGTGCGAGAGCGCAGCGGCTCGCTTTTTGTCGCAATGCCGGTGGCTGTTTTCGCGCGCCGCTGATGGCGGCGTCGCGCTCGTGTGCGGTTCAGGGCCTCTTCTTTGGTGACTTTCTTCTGGCCCCGCAGAAGAAAGTTACCCGGCCGCCGGGACGGACTCCCGGCAATGCAGCGAACAAAACCGCTCTGCGAAAAAGCAACCCACCCTACAACGTCGTGCTCCGCTTCCTCGCCATCGGCGGATTCTTCGCAAAGTACCTGGCGATGCCTGACGCCAGCGCATCCACCAGTTCGTCCTGATAGTCCGCGTCGCGCAGCTTCTTCTCTTCCTCCGGGTTGGAGATGAAGGCCGTCTCCACCAGGATGCTGGGAATGTCTGGCGCCTTCAGCACCGCGAAGCCTGCCTGCTCGACCTTGGCCTTGTGCAGCCGGCCGACCTTGCCGATCTGCCCCAGCACCTCGCTGCCGAGCTTCAAGCTGTCCTTGATCTGCGCCGTGGTGCTCATGTCGAGCAGGGCGCGCAGCACATTGGCGTCCTTGGTGGCCGCGCCGACATTGACGCCGCCAACCATGTCGGCCGCGTTCTCGCGGTTGGCCATCCAGCGCGCGGCGGCACTCGTCGCCGCGCCGTCGCTGAGCACGAAGACCGAGGCGCCCCGCGCCTGTGGCGTGAAGAACGCGTCGGCATGGATGGAGACGAAGAGATCGGCCTGCACGCGGCGCGCCTTGTGCACGCGGTCCTGCAGCGGCACGAAAAAGTCGGCGTCGCGTGTCATCAGCACGCGGATGTTGGGGTTGGTCTGGAGCCGCTTGCGCAGCTTGAGGCCTACTGCCAGGACGACATCCTTCTCGCGCAGCCCGGAGGGGCCGACGGCGCCGGGGTCTTCGCCGCCGTGGCCGGGGTCCAGCGCAATGATGATGAGGCGGTCGATCTTGGGTTCGACGGCAGGGCCGGGAGCCGGCGCAGGCGCGGGTTTGGAGGCGGCCGGCGCGGGCGGCTGCACCGGGGCCGAGGCCGCCGGCGCGGGCGGGCGCTCGATCTTCTGGATCAGGTCGCCGAGAGCATCGTTGACGGCACTGGCAGCAGCCTCGGCGCGCTGGGCTGGGGAGGGCGGGGCTGCCGCCGGTGCCTTGGTGCGCTCGTTGGCGATGGCCACCAGCGGGTCGGCCTCGAACTTGGGGTGGAGATCGAAGACCAGGCGGTTCTTGTAAGCGGCCACCGGCGCCAGCGTGAAGATCTGCGGCGCCACGGGCTGGCGCAGGTCCAGCACGATGCGCACGACGGTGGGCGTGTTCTGGCCGACGCGCACGCCGGTGATGTAGGGGTCGTCGGCCTTGACCTTGCCAATCAGCTCGCGCAGCCCCGGGCTCAGTTCCAGGCCGTCGATGTCGATGACGAGGCGGTGGGGCGAGTCGACCAGGAAATGCTTGACCGTCAGCGGCTTGTCGGACTCGATGGTGACGCGGGTGTACTCCTGCGCCGGCCAGACGCGCACGGCGACGATGCTGGCCTGGCTGCTCGCAGCCAGCGTGTCGGGAGCCTTCAGCAGCAGGGCGAGCATGCCGAGGGAATGACGACGCTTCATTTCACGGCCTCGACGAGGTTTTGCGTGCCCACCACGCGCACGCGGCGGCTGTCGTCGGGCATCAGTTCGAGGAAGAGCTGCAGGTCGGCCGGCGGCAACTGGCCGGCGGCCTTCTCGGGCCATTCACAGAGCTTGAGCCCCGGCGCGGCGAAGACGTCGCGAAAGCCGGCGTCCTCCCACTCGCGTGGGTCGCCAAAGCGGTAGAAGTCGAAGTGGCTCGCGCTGCCGCCCCCCGGAAGCTCGTACACCTCCATCACGGCATAGCTCGGACTCTTGATGCGGCCTTGCACGCCCAGGGCGCGCAGCAGCAGCCGCACGAAGGTCGTCTTGCCCGCACCGAGCGGCCCGTGTAGTTCAATCGTGGCGTCGGGAGAGGGGAGCAGTACCGCCGCAAGACGTTCGGCGGTGACCTGGGCCGCGGCCTCGTCGGGCCACAGCAGATCGGTTTCTAAAATCGGTGCCAAATGCAAGAGGTCCCGTCCACTGTCGATGCCAGCGCGCTGCTGTTCCGTTTGCGCGGCTGGGCGCATGAGTTGGGATTCTCACAGATCGCCGTGGCCGACGTGGACCTCAGCAGCGCCGAGCCGGGCCTGCAGGCCTGGCTGGACGCCGGCCACCATGGCCGCATGCAGTACATGGCCACGCATGGCATGAAGCGCGCACGGCCTGCCGAGCTGGTGCCCGGCACGCTGCGCGTCATCACGGCGCGCATGGACTACCTGCCCCAGGCCACCGAGCCGGGCTGGCAGGCCGTCGAATGGGCTGGCTTGGCGAAGCCGGAGCAGGCGCAGATCTCGATCTATGCCCGCGGCCGGGACTATCACAAGGTGCTGCGCCAGCGGCTGCAAAAGCTTGCAGAGAGACTGGAGGCCGAAGTCGGGCCGTTGGGCTACCGCGTCTTCACCGACTCTGCGCCGGTGCTGGAGGTCGAATTGGCCGCGCGCTCGGGCCTGGGCTGGCGTGGCAAGCACACCTTGACACTGCACCGCGAGGCCGGCTCGATGTTCTTCCTGGGCGAGCTCTTCATCGATCTGGCCTTGCCCTTGACCGAAGCTGTCAGCGCGCATTGCGGCGAATGCCGGGCATGCATCGACGTCTGCCCGACCGCGGCGATCACCGCGCCCTACCGCGTCGACGCTCGGCGTTGCATCTCTTACCTGACCATCGAACACGATGGGCCGATACCCGTCGAGCTGCGGCCCTTGCTGGGCAATCGCGTCTATGGCTGCGATGACTGCCAACTGGCCTGCCCATGGAACAAGTTCGCGCAGCCCGCTGTGCTGGCCGACTTCGACGTGCGCCCAGGCATGGCGGGCGAGCCGATTGCCACGCTGCTTGGATGGGACGAAAGCGAATTCCTGCGCCGCACGGAAGGCTCGGCCATCCGCCGCATCGGTTTCGCCCGCTGGCGGCGCAATCTGGCGGTGGCGGCGGGCAATGCCTTGCGGGTCCGCGACGATCCGGCCCTGCGTGCCGCTTTGCAGCAAGCCGGGCACGGAGCCGACGAGGTGGTGGCCGAGCACATCGCCTGGGCCTTGTCCTCGTCCGCGTCGGCTGCCGCGTTATCGTCCGGCCCGCTGACCGTTGGAGCCCGTGAATGACCTTGTCCATCCGCCGCCGTGTGGCCGTTCTCGCCCTGGCCGCAACCGCATCCGCGCCCGCCCTGGCCGTCCGTTATGAAAATCAGGACTTCCCCGACACGCTGCAGCTCGGCGGCAGCACCCTCGTGCTGAACGGTACCGGGAAGCGCCAGGTGGCCATCTACCCGCTCTATCTCGCGGCCCTCTACCTGCCGCAAAAGGCGGCGGCGCCCGACGCGATCTACGCCGAGTCCGGCCCCAAGCGGCTGGAGATGCGCATCGTCATTCCCCTCGTCAAGGACGTGTCGACCCAGGAATTCGTCAAGGCCATCACCAAGGGCGTGAACCGCAACTCCACCGAGGCCGAGAAGGCGGCGGTGGCCGAGCGCCTGAAGCAGTTCAACACCGCCATCGCCGAGGTGGGCCGCGTGAAGAAGGGTGACCTGCTGCACATCGACTATCTGCCGGCCCAGGGTGGCACCATCCTGTCGGTCAATGGCAAGGTCTGGGGCAAGCCCATTGAGGGCCAGGACTTCTACACGGCCTTCCTGAAGGTTTTCCTGGGCGACAGCAACAGCGATGCCCGGTTGCGCGCGGGCCTGCTGGGCCAGCCGTCCTGAACTAGCATCGCCCCATCAAACCAAGGAGACCGACCCCATGCAACGCCGTTCCGTCCTCCAAGCCGCCACGCTCGCCAGCCTCGGCCCCTTCGGGCATCTGGCCTGGGCGCAGGGCTACCCCGCGAAACCCATCCGCCTGATCGTGCCGTTCGCACCGGGCGGCACGACGGACATCATTGCCCGCATCGTCGCCGAGCGCATGTCCAGCGTCCTGGGCCAGACCATGGTGGTCGACAACAAGGCCGGCGGCGGCGGCACAGTCGGAGCGATGGAAATCGTGCGCTCCGCGCCCGACGGCTACACGCTGGGCATGGCCACGGTGTCGACGACGGCGGCCAACCCGGCGATCAACCCCAAGATCGCCTACAACCCGCTGACCGACTTCACGCCCATCATCAACGTCGCGGCGACGCCCAACATCATTGCCGTGCACCCCAGCTTCCCGGCGCGTGACTACAAGGGCTTCGTCGCCGAACTCAAGAAGAACCCGGCCAAGCACAGCTACGCCACTTCGGGCACCGGTGGCATCGGCCACTTGCAGATGGAGCTCTACAAGACGCTGGCCGGCGTCTTCGTGCTGCACATCCCCTACCGCGGCGCCGGCCCGGCGCTGAACGACACGGTGGCCGGCCAGGTGCCAATGATCTTCGACAACCTGCCCTCGGCCTTGCCTTTCATCAAGGACGGCCGCCTCATTCCCATCGTCGTGGCAGCACCGCAGCGCCTGGCGGCGCTGCCGAATGTGCCGACCTTCAAGGAAGTCGGCCTGGAAGCCGTCAACCGCCTGGCCTACTACGGCATCCACGGTCCCAAGGGCCTGCCGCGCGACATCGTGGACAAGGTGCACGACGGGGTCAAGAAGGCGCTCGAGATTCCCGACGTCAAGAAGCGCATCGAGGACACCGGCTCGCTGATCGTGGCCAACACGCCCGAGCAGTTCGCCGCCCAGATCGCGGCGGAGTTCGAGGTCTACAAGAAAGTTGTGGCTGCTCAAAAGTTGAAGCTTGACTGACTTGAAGCCCCTCGCCCAACCTCGCATCGCTGCACGCGAGCGAGTCTGGTCGGTCCCCCGAGGGGACGGCGATGCTTGCGGCTTCGAACCGCAAGCACATCGCCAACGCGGGCCGGCTTGGGAACGGCCCGGCGCTCGGCCCGAATGCCAGATGCGCCGTGGCCGCTGACCCTGGCATTGAGAACTTCATCGAGGCGCTCTGGCTGGAAGACGGCCTGAGTGCCAACACGCAGGCGGCCTACCGGCGCGACTTGAGTGCGCTGGCGGCCTGGCTGGCGCCCGCCTCGCTGGACGCCTGCAGCGAGCTGAAGCTGTTCGAGTACGCGGCCGCCAAGCCGGCTGGCAAGGCGACCAGCTCGAATCGCCGCCTGTCGGTCTTCAAGCGCTATTTCCGCTGGGCGTTGCGCGAGGGGCGTATCCAGGCCGACCCGACGCTCAAGCTGACGACGGCCAAGCAGCCGCTGCGCGTGCCCAAGCTGCTCAGCGAGGCCCAGGTCAGCGCGCTGCTGGATGCGCCGGACGTCGATACGCCGCTGGGCCTGCGCGACCGTGCGATGCTGGAGCTGATGTATGCCAGCGGCCTGCGCGTGAGCGAACTCGTCACGCTCAAGAGCGCGCATGTCGCCTTCAAGGATGCGGTGCTGCATGTCACGGGCAAGGGCAGCAAGGCCCGCCTCGTGCCCTTTGGCGAACACGCAAGGGACTGGATGACGCGCTATCTGCGCGAGGCCCGCGCCGAGATCCTGGCCGGCCAGAGCAGCGACGACCTCTTCGTGACCGCCCGAGGCGCCGGCATGACGCGGCAGATGTTCTGGACCCTGATCAAGCGACACGCGCTGGCGGCCGGCATCACCGTGCCGCTGTCGCCGCACACGCTGCGCCACGCCTTCGCCACGCATCTGCTCAATCATGGTGCGGATCTGCGTGCCGTGCAGCTGCTTCTGGGGCATGCCGACCTGTCGACGACGCAGATCTACACCCATGTGGCGCGGGAGCGCCTCAAAGCCTTGCACGCCGAGCACCATCCGCGGGGCTGAGCGCGGCGGCCTCTCGTTTTCCCGCCCTCGGGTTGCACCGAAGCTTCGTTCGTTTCGTTGGTTTCAAACCTGTCGGCAGGCCACAACACCCGCCCTCGCGACCCTGTTACGAGGGGCAAACTCCGCCGCCATCACAAATCGATCACGGAGTCCTTCTATGCATGCCACCCGCCTGCTGCCGACCGCGCTTGCCGCCGTCACCCTCTTTGCCACCGCCTCAGCCCTGGCTCAGGAAGCCAGCAACCTCGAGCGCGTGACAGTCATCGGCTCCCGCAAGAGCCTGCCCGCCGCGTCCAGCACCGACACGCTGGTGCCCGTCGACATCTATTCGATGAGCAAGATCACCGAGGGCGGGGGTCAATTCGACCTGGCGCAGACGCTGCAATACCTGTCGCCTTCCTTCAACTCGACGCGCCAGACCGGCGCTGACGGTGCCGACCTGATCGACTCCGCTTCGCTGCGTGGCCTGGGCTCGGACCAGACCCTGGTGCTCGTCAACGGCAAGCGCCGCCACACCGTGGCCCTGGTCAACTTGTTCGGCGCGCGCAACCGCGGCACGACCGGCACGGACATGAACTCCCTGCCGCTGCTGGCCATCGACAACGTGCAGGTGCTGCGCGACGGTGCGGCGGCCCAGTACGGTTCGGACGCCATCGCGGGCGTCATCAACATCCAGTTGAAGAAGAAGCAGGGCTGTGAGGCCGTGGCTGGCTTCGGCCAGTATTCAGCGGGTGATGGCAAGAACTATCTCGCCTCGGCCTACTGCGGCGTCAAGATCGCCGACGGCACCCTAGGCGTCACGGGTGAGTGGCAGGACCGTGGCCGCTCCAATCGCGCCGACCCGGGCGATCTGCGCACCATCGGCGACACCCAAGTCAAGAACAAGACCGTTTACCTGAACGGCGAGTTCCCCCTGTCCACCGACAACAAGCTCTACCTGACCGCCGGTGCCCAGAACCGCGATGCGTCCTCTGCGGCCTGGTCGCGGGGCGGCGTCGGTTCCGACGACATCCCCAGCCGCAACTCGGCCGCGATGTATCCGGACGGCTTCGTGCCGTACATCAACGGCGATATCGAGGACCGCTATGTCATCGTCGGCTGGAAGTCGGCCCTCGCTGGCTGGGATACCGACCTGTCCCAGACCTATGGCAGCAACAAGATGCGCTACAACATCAGCCATACGTTGAACGCATCCATTGCCAACAAGGACCTGCTCGCCGGCGGCAAGGGCATCAGTCCGACCAGCTTCGATGCCGGCGGCTTCGGCTTCAGCCAGGCCACGACCAACTTCGACGTGAGCCGCTTCTTTCCGGACCTGCTGGGTGGCAGCAACATCGCGTTCGGCGCCGAGTACCGTCGCGAGAAGTACAACATCGTCGCAGGCGAGCCTGGCTCGTACAACGACGTCGACGGCTTGGGCTTCGGAGGCAACGCTGGCAGCCAGGGCTTCCCGGGCTTCCAGCCGGGCGACGTGACCAACCGCAGTCGCAACAGCCAGGCCCTGTACGCCGATTGGGAGGCCAACCTGACGCAGGCCCTGACCGTGGATGCCGCCGTTCGCGCCGAGCACTACAGCGATTTCGGTTCGTCGACGACGGCCAAGCTCGCCGGCAGCTACAAATTCAACAATGCCTTCCTGCTTCGCGGTGCAGCCAGCACCGGCTTCCGCGCGCCAAGTCTGCAGCAGCTCTACTTCTCGTCCACCATCACGGACTTCATCAACCTGCAACCGGTGGACGTGGTGATTGCCCCCAATGGCAGCACGCTCACCAACGCCGCGGGCGTGCCGGCCCTGAAGCAGGAGAAGTCCACGAACTTCACCGTCGGCTTTACCGTCAAGCCCAGCCAGGACACCGCCCTCACGGCCGACCTCTACCAGATCAAGATCAAGGACCGCATCGTGCTGTCCGGTCGCGTGGATTCCAGCGACCCGAACCTGGGCCCCATCCTGCAAGGCCTGGGCGTGGGCCAGGCGCAGTTCTTTGTGAACTCAGTCGACACCCGCACGCGTGGCCTGGACCTGACGGCCTCGACCCGCAGCAAGCTGGGTGCAGGCTCGCTGAACACCTTCCTGGCCTTGAACCTCAGCCGGACCACTGTCACGAAGATCCACGTGCCGTCCACGCTGAAGATCGAGCCCGACGTGCTCCTGTCAGAGCGTGAGCGCCTGTTCATCGAAGAGGCCGGCCCGCGCGCCAAGGCCACGCTGGGCTTCGAATACAGCCAGGGTGCCTGGACGGGCGAGGCCAAGATCATCCACTTCGGCAGCCAGACCCAAGGCACATTCAATGTCGGCGAATATTTGCACTACAAGCCCAAGACCTCCATGGATCTGGGCATGAGCTGGCAGGCCACGCCGGCCTTGAAGTTCAGCTTGGGCGGCAACAACGTCTTCAACGTCAAGCCGACTCGGCAGGATTCGGGCCAAACCGACAACGGCTTCTACTACGACAGCGTGCAGTTCGGCCTGAATGGCGCGTCCTACTTCGCGCGCGCGTACTACAAGTTCTGAGCCCGGACAAAGCACGGTACCCGCGGGCTGTGCAAAGCCTGCGACGGCCCGCCGACATGCAAGTCGGCGGGCATGATCGTGCAATCTTTGCCTGGGGACCTGCATCGAGGAGCAACTGCCGTTCAGGCCCGTTGTGGACTGGGCGCCGCCCGCCTCAGTCGCCCCATTTGGCGAGGTATTTGTCGTAGTTTTCCTGCCAGTCGGGCGAGCCTGCACGGCCGCTGCTTTGGTGAGTGATGGCGATAGGCCACGTGGCCAGCCACAGCCCGGCCTGACGGGCACTGCGGCAAAAGTCCATGTCGTAAAAGTGGAAGTCGAAGCGCTCGTCAAAACGAACTTGTCGTTCCCTGAGCAGGTCGCGCCGGGTGGCGAGCAACACGCCGTCCAACAGCTCGCAGCTGGCCGGCACCGGCCCGAAGTGGGCGACCTTGCCGAAAGCCTGCTGCCCGTGGCAGACCGCGCCGCTGAGGTGCTCCGCGGCATCCCATTCGAAACGCGGGGTCGGAAAGGCCCAAGAAGGCTGCCCCGGCACGCGGCGGCGGTTGCCCGCCACGCCGATGATGTCGACCGCGTTCACGGCCGCCGACACATGCTCGAAGAAGAAATGGTCGTCCAGCCAGACGTCGTCGTGGATGAAGACCAGGATCGCCTCGGCGTCGGCGGCGTCGATGCGTTCGTTGTAGACCGATGGCAAACCCCGGCGGTTCTCGAAGGCGATGCGGGGTTTCAGTCGGTGGTCATGCGAGATGCGCTGCAACGACAGACCCAGTGCCGAGCGGTTCCAGAAGTCGTCAGAGGTCAGGCGCGTCGCGCAAATCAGATCCATCATGCGTCGTGAATCCAGGTGAACCTGTTGTCGTTGGCGAAGCGGCGTAGTCTAGCGATGGCCTTCGGGCTCCTGAGGCGCGAGGCTCGTCGCTGACGTAGTGCTGCGCGGGAAGCGCCTGGCGTGCTTTGTGCCCGCGCTGTTGCGCCGCGTGCCAGCCTTTTCGGCAGGGCGGCGGGGACAATGGTCCGATGGACCACAGCTTCCTCTCCGCCCTGATCCTGCTGCTGCTGGTGCTCGACCCGCTCGGCAGCCTGCCCGTCTTCATTCCCATCATGCGTGCGGTGCCCAAGGAACGGCGCACGCGCGTGGCGCTGCGCGAGGTGGGCATCGCCTTCTGCGTGCTGTTCGCCTTCATGTTCCTGGGCGACAGCTTCCTGCAGGTCATGCACCTGTCGGAGCGCTCGCTGGAGGTGGCCGGTGGCGTCATCCTGGTGATCATTGCCATCCGCATGATCTTCGGCAGCTCGGGCGAATCGGCCTATGGCCTGGAGCCCGGCAAGGAGCCGCTGATCTTTCCGCTGGCCGTGCCGCTGCTGGCCGGTCCCTCGGCCATGGCCACGGTGCTGCTGCTGGCATCCCGCCAGCCGGACCGCATCTACGAATGGATCGGTGCGCTCAGTGCGGCACTGCTGGTTTCGGGCCTCGTGCTCGTGCTGGCAGACCGCATCCGCAAGCTGCTCGGCGACTCGGTGGTGTCGGCCATCGAGAAGCTGATGGGCCTGGTGCTGACCGCGATCGCGGTCGAGATGGTGCTGGCCGGCCTGAAGCGCTACTTCGTCGGCGGTTTGTAGTCCGCGGCCGGCCAGTGTCTGGCCTTACTTGCTCTTCAGCTTGGCTTCCTTGCCCTTGGGCAGGACGGCCGTCATCGGTGGCACCGGGCGATCCGAGCCCGCCGCCTTGCCGGGGCCCGTGTCCTTCTTGGGTTTCTTCGTCATCTTGTTGCCGCGTTGTTCGGTGTTGGCCATAGGTCCTCCGTGCAGAGTGATTGCGAGAAACCGAACTATGCCT
Organism: Pelomonas sp. Root1217; assembly: GCF_001425705.1. GTDB lineage: Bacteria > Pseudomonadota > Gammaproteobacteria > Burkholderiales > Burkholderiaceae_C > Pelomonas. The sequence continues at coordinate 216,272 of NZ_LMDC01000027.1, forward strand.
CAGCGTCGTAGCGTGTTTTAGCTGGGCTTACCGCCCATTGCGCTGAAGTGATGTCGTAGCGCTTGCAGTCCATGTCATACCAGCGGCCGTTGCCGGTGAAGGTCATGCCCAGGCGCTCCATGACGGTGGAGGAGGGCGTGTTCTCGGGCTGGCAGACGGCGCAGATCAACTCCGGCTTGAGCGTCTTGAACGCCCAGCCGACCATGTGGCGGGCGGCTTCGCTGGCATAGCCCTGGCCCCACGCGTCCTGGCGCAGCCGCCAGCCTGTTTCCAACGGCCCGGCCGGATCACGGTTCAGGTGCTGGATGCAACCGGTGCCGATCAGGTCACCGTTGTCCTGGCGGACGAAACCCCACCAGGAATAGCCGAACTCGGCCCAGCGGGCCTTCACGCGGTCGATCATGGACTGCGTGTCCTCCGGCGTATCGGGCCGGCCGGTGATGTAGCGCATGACGACCGGGTCACTGTTCAGCCGGTGCAGGGCATCGAAATGGCTGTCGTTCAGCGGCTCCAGGCGCAGCCGAGGCGTCAACAAGAGGGTCATGGCATCGAAACTGGAAGGATCACGGTTGGGTGCATTCTGAAGCGGCGCGTTCTCACGATTCGAAAGTCACTTTTCAAATCATGAAAAGTACCCATGCTGCACTGCCGCATGATTTCTCATTATGGTGAATTGCATTTCTTGATTTGAAAATGAAAATCTAACTAGCTGTTTTTAAAAGAGAAAGTTTTTTGTCTTATATAAGACTAGTGGCTTCACAACGAAGGGCCCAAGGCCTAGTCTTGCGTTATCGGTTTTCGATGTTCAGCAAGGAGCTTTTCATGACCCGCCTCACCCGTGACCAACAGATCGCCGCCCTGGAAAAAGACTGGGCCGAGAACCCCCGTTGGAAGGGCATCACCCGCGGCTACAACGCTGCCGACGTCGTGCGCCTGCGCGGCTCCATCGAGATCGAACACACGCTGGCCAAGCGCGGTGCCGAGAAGCTCTGGGGCCTGGTGAACACCGAGCCCTTCGTCAATGCCCTGGGCGCCCTGACCGGCAACCAGGCCATGCAGCAGGTCAAGGCCGGCCTGAAGGCCATCTACCTGTCCGGCTGGCAAGTCGCCGGCGACGCCAACAGCAACGGCGAGATGTACCCCGACCAGTCGCTGTACTCGGTGGACTCGGTGCCCAAGGTCGTCAAGAAGATCAACGCCACCTTCCAGCGCGCCGACCAGATCCAGTGGAGCGAAGGCAAGGACGACATCGACTTCTTCGCCCCCATCGTGGCCGACGCCGAAGCGGGCTTTGGCGGCGTGCTGAACGCCTTCGAGCTGATGAAGGCCATGATCGAAGCCGGCGCCGCCGGCGTCCATTTCGAAGACCAACTGGCCAGCGCCAAGAAGTGCGGCCACATGGGCGGCAAGGTGCTCGTGCCCACCCGTGAAGCCGTGGCCAAGCTCGTCGCCGCCCGCCTGGCTGCCGACGTCATGGGCACGCCCACGCTGCTGGTCGCCCGTACCGACGCCGAAGCCGGCGACCTCGTCACCGCCGACATCGACGACAACGACAAGCCGTTCTGCACCGGCGAGCGCACCGTCGAAGGCTTCTACCGTACCCGCAACGGCCTGGACCAGGCCATCAGCCGCGGCCTGGCGTACGCGCCCTATGCCGACCTGATCTGGTGCGAGACCGGCAAGCCCGACCTGGCCTTCGCCAAGGCCTTCGCCGACGCCATCCATGCCAAGTTCCCCGGCAAGCTGCTGGCCTACAACTGCTCGCCGAGCTTCAACTGGAAGAAGAATCTCGACGACGCGACCATCGCCAAGTTCCAGCGCGAACTGGGTGCCCTGGGCTACAAGTTCCAGTTCATCACGCTGGCCGGCTTCCACAGCCTGAACTACTCGATGTTCGAGCTGGCCCATGGCTACGCCCGCCACCAGATGAGCGCCTTCGTCGAACTGCAGGAGAAGGAATTCGCCGCCGCCGAGAAGGGCTTCACCGCTGTCAAGCACCAGCGCGAAGTCGGCACCGGCTACTTCGACGCCGTCACGACGACCATCGAGGCCAACGCTTCCACGGCCGCGCTGAAGGGCTCGACGGAAGACGAGCAGTTCTTCGATGCCAAGCACGGTTAAATCAGTCGGCTTCAACTCCTGACTTTTGTGGCCCGCTTCGGCGGGCCTTTTTTATGGCGTTGTGAGTGTTTGCCCGGTCGTCACGGTCGTGTCATATTCATGTCAAACACTCGTGCCCATGAACAGCACAACGACAACAACAAAGTTCAGCCTCGCACATCGTCTGGGCGCCTGGGTCGGCCGGCGACGCGAGGCCCGATTCCGTCAGGCGCTGCGCCGCCAGTGCCCGCCGGCCACGCTGGCGGCAGAGCAGATCCCGCCCGCGGTTCGCGCGGCCTGGATGCGGCAAGCCCCCGATGACTTTCCCGGCCTTGCCGTCGATGACGCGGCTTGGTTGCGTTGCTCCACAGGCTTGGCCCAGTTCTTCGAGGCCTGCCGGCTGCAGCAGGCTCAGGGGCCGTGCGCCTTGCCCAGCAAGGCGGCGGATTCGGTGTGGCATGTCTGGCTGCAAACGGATGCCGCCGGCCTGGCTGCCTGGCAGCAACGCTACTTCGGCCAGCACGTCGAACACCGCGAAGCCGAGGCATTGGGCGCGCCTCTGGATGAATGCCTTGCCCGCGCCTGGGCCGGCGCCTGCCGCAGCGAAGGGCGCAGCCCGATCGCGCAGCGGCTGCCCTTCTTGTTCGCGCTCGACGGCCTGATGCGCCTGCCCACCGGCTGGGCCTATGGTCATGAGCGCGGTGTGCTGGTGCACCGCCAGATCGACGGCTTTGGTCAGTTCAGCGGCAGCTCGACGGCTCATGCCGCTGTCGGTGCTGCCGGCTTGGCGGGCCTGGGGCTGCTCAGTGCCTCAGAGGCCCAGGCGACGCAGCGCCGCCGTGATGACAGCGGCAGCGGCGATGGCGGCTTCAGCTGGGGCTACAGCTTCAGCGATGGCGGCAGCAGCGACTGTGGCAGCAGCGATGGCGGTGGTGCCAGCTGTGACGGCGGTGGCGGTAGCAGCTGCGGCGGCTCGGGCTGCGGAGGCGGCGGAGGCAGTTAGCGCCGCGCGACCTGGAAGGTGCCGACCGCGCCGTTCAGCGTCGTTGCCTGCTCGCGCAGGCTCTCGGCCGCGGCGGTCGATTCCTCCACCAGCGCGGCGTTCTGCTGCGTGACCTGGTCGAGCTGGGCAATCGCGCTATTGACCTGGGCGATGCCGTCGGACTGCTCGGCCGTGGCGGTCGTGATCTCGCCCATGATGTCCTTGACGCGTTGCACGGCGCCCACGAGTTCGCCCATCGTCTTGCCCGCCTCGGCCACCAGCCGCGAGCCCGCTTCCACGCGCTCGACACTGCTGCCGATCAGGCTCTTGATCTCCTTGGCCGCATCCGCCGAGCGGCCGGCCAGCGAGCGTACTTCGCTGGCGACAACCGCAAAGCCGCGCCCCTGTTCACCGGCTCGGGCCGCCTCGACGGCCGCGTTCAGCGCCAGGATGTTGGTCTGGAAGGCGATGCCATCAATGACGCTGATGATGTCGGCGATCTTGCGCGAGCTGGCATTGATCTCGTCCATGGTGTGCACGACCTGGCCGACCACCTCGCCGCCCCGCTGAGCCACGTTGGCGGCCGAGACCGCCAGCGAATTCGCCTGGCCGGCCGACGCCGCGGACTGCTGCACCGTGCCGGTGAGTTCCTCCATCGCGCTGGCCGTCTGCTCCAGGCTGGAGGCTGCCTTTTCCGTGCGGGCGCTCAGGTCCTGGTTGCCGCTGGCGATCTCGGCGGAAGCCGTGCCGATCGACTCGGCCGAATCACGGATGCTGCCAATCGTCTGCGCCAGCGTTTCGCGCATGCGGCGCAGCGTCGTCTGCAGCTGGCCGATTTCGTCGGAACTCGCGATCTGCCCCGCGCCCGAGCGCATCAGGTTGCCGTCCGCCACGCGCTCGGCCAGTTCGTTGGCTGCCGCCAGCGGCAGCGTGATGCTGCGCGTGATGGTCCAGGCCGCGGCCACACCCAGGCCCAGCATGGCAATACCGAAACCCAGCAACAGCAAGCGGCCGTTGCTGTTGGCGGTATCGATGCCGGCGGCGGTCTGGTCGATGGCCTTGCGCTGGTAGTCCAGAAAGTCCTGCATCTTGGCCAGATAGACCTTGGAGCCGGGCACGAAGACATCCATCAGCAGCTTGTCGGCCGCCTCGGCTTGGCCGTCCTTCTTGAGCTTGACGATCGTGTCGCGTGAATCGATGTAGATCTTGCGCGCCTTGCCGACTTCGTCGAACAGCACCTGCTCCTCGGGCGAGCGGATCAGCGCCTTCAGCTTGTCCTGCATCTCGCTGGACGACTTGGTGGATTGCGCCTGATCCTCCTTGAACAACTCCACCAGCGAGGCGTCAGAACTCTTGGCGATGGCCATGGTGCGGCGCACGCCCGAGTTGATGTTGCGGTTCCAGTCCGCAATCAGCCGCTCCTTGGTCAGCGGCTCGTCCATCATCTGGCGCGTCGCCGCGGCCGTCGAGGCCAGGCGCCACGAAGCCAGCGCAATCACGCAGGCGGCCAATGCCAGCACCAGAGCAAAGCCGGCGGCCAGGCGCTTGCCGATGGAAAGCTTGTTCATGAGGTCTCCAGTCTTTTCATCTCTACGCCGCGCGGGCGCGGGCAATAGGGAATGCTAGTGCGGGTTACAAGCCGTGTCGGCCGCAAACTGGGACTTCGGTCACGCTGCCCGCGATGAAAACGATGTTCAGCGCGATGCCGCGAGCAGTCCCCGGTACTCCTCGGCGCTCGCAATGCGCGGGTTGGTCTTATGGCAGTGATCGACAAGGGCGCGTTCGATGATGCGGTCGTCCAGCTCGGGGCCGACCTCCATGGCCGCGAGCCCGCTGGGCAGGCCCAGGCGCGTGTTCAACGCGCTGATGGCATCGGCCACCGCGTCGGCGCCGCTGCCGGCCAGCCCCATCGCCTGGGCCAGCCTTTCGATGCGCCGCTCGCGCCGCACACTGTCGGCCTCGGCATTGAAGCGGACCACGGCCGGCAGGAAGACCGCGTTCAGCGTGCCGTGATGCAGGCGCGGATTCAGCCCGCCCAGTGCATGGCTCAGCGAGTGCACCGCGCCCAGTCCCTTCTGGAAAGCCATCGCACCATGCACGCTGGCGCACATCATGTCCATGCGCGCATCCCGGTCCTGGCCGTCACTCGTGGCGCGTTCGATGGATTGCCAGCCCCGGCGCAGCCCTTCCAGCGCGATGCCGTCGGCCGGCGGATTGAAGGCCGGTGCGAGGAAGGTTTCGATGCAGTGGGCAATGGCGTCCATGCCGGTCGCAGCCGTCAGGCCGGGCGGCAGTTTCAGGGTCAGCGCCGGGTCGCAGATGGCCGCCTTGGGCAGCAGCTCCCAGTTGTGGAAGCCCAGCTTGCGGCCGTCGTCGACGATGATGATGGCGCCGCGGGCCACCTCGCTGCCAGTGCCCGCCGTCGTCGGCACGGCGATCAGCGGCAGCACCTTGGGGCTGATGCGCCCGGCGCCGCCTTCGATGGTCGCGTAATGCGTCAGCGGGCCCTCGTGCGTGGCGGCGATGGCCACACCCTTGGCCAGGTCCATGCTGGAGCCGCCGCCGATGGCGATCAGGCCATCGCAGTCGAACTCCTGGGCCATCTGCACCGCCAGCCGCACGGCCGCCTCGGTCGGGTTGGCGGGGGTGCGGTCGAACACGGGAGGCTTGACGTCGAAGGCTGCCAGCGCCTCGTCCAGCACGCCGGCTGCGCGCACGCCAGCGTCGGTGACGACGAGCGGGCGGCGGATGCCGATGCGCTCGCACTCGGCCGGCAGCAGGCGGCTGGCGCCGAACTCAAGCTCGATGCGGGTCAGGTAGAGGATCTGGGCCACGGCGCACTCCCTGCAATGTCTTTGCGCATCCTAGTCCGGCGTGTCTAGACTCGCCGTCATGCGCGCGACTTCACTGCCCCTGCTGCTCCTGGTCCTGCTCGCGGCCTGCGGGGGCGGAGGCGGGGGCTCGGCCCCAACGCCGACGCCGCCTGTCGACAACCAGCCGGGGCTGACCGACACGACGGTCTATTCCTCGGCGGCCGATGCTTCGCTGTCGGGCGCCGTCGAGGCCGCCGCCGTCAGCACCCAGACGCTCACGGCCAACGGCCAGACGCTGAGCTACACCGCCACCGCCGGCCACCTGATCGCGCGCGACGCCACTGGCGCCGCCGAAGCCTCGGTCTTCTACGTCGCCTACACCCTGCCCGGTGCCGATGTGGCGACCCGCCCCGTCACCTTCTTTTACAACGGCGGCCCAGGGTCGGCCTCGGTCTGGTTGCAGCTGGGCAGCTTTGGGCCCAGGCGGCTTGTGACCAGCGCACCCGACACGACGGCGGCGCGGCCTTTCCCGATGATCGACAACGCCGAGCACCTGCTGGGCCAAACCGACCTCGTCTTCATCAACGCAGTGGGCAGCGGCTACTCCCAGGCCATCGCGCCCTTCACCAACCGCAGCTTCTGGGGTGTGGATGCCGACGCGGCGCTGTTCCGCGACGCCATCCAGCGCTACCTGGCTGCCAACAACCGCGCCGCCTCGCCCAAATACCTCTACGGCGAAAGCTACGGCGGCCCGCGTACGGCCGTGCTCGCGCGCCAGTTGCAGGAGGCCGGCGTCATGCTCGACGGGCTGGTGCTGCAGTCCCCGGCGATGGACTACAACAGCAATTGCGGCATCACTAACGGGCAGGGCTGCGGCGGCTATCTGCCCAGCTTCGCCGCCGTCGGCGCCTTCCACCGCCTCACCCAACCGGTGCCGGCCGATCTCGATACCTGGGCGGCGCAAGCGCGTGTCTATGCTGACCAGGTTTACGCGCCGGCCCTGCAGGCCTGGCTGGCCAATGCGCCGACACCGTCGATCTGGCAGCCCCTGGCCGACCTGACCGGCCTGCCCGCGACGCAATGGCAGACCAGCCTGAACGTGTCGGCCGACAACTTCCGGGTCTGGCTGATCTCCGGCCAGCAACTTGGCCGCTACGACGGCCGCATGAAGGCAGCCATCGGCAGCCAGCTCGCTTCCGAGGGCGATGTATCCAGCACCTGGATCGGCAGCAGCTTCGCCACCGGCATCGCCACGCATCTGCGCGACCAGCTCGGCTACCGCAACAGTTCCACCTATGTCGTGCTGAGCAACGCCATCAACTTCTGGAACTTCAGCCACGCCGGCCGGCCCTTGCCGGACACCTTGCCCGACCTCTCGGTGGCCCTGGCTCAGAACGCCCGCCTGCGCGTGCTCGCCGTCAGCGGTTATCACGACCTGGCCACACCTTTTCATCTGACCGAGACCGACCTGGGGCGCGTCGATGCCAGCCGCGTGAAGATCCGCAACTACGCTGGCGGCCACATGAGCTATCTCGACGATGCGACCCGTGTTGCTCAGCTCGCCGACCTCAAGGCCTTCTACGCGAACACGCTGGCCCTGCGTGCCGCGGCCGACCTCGGACCCGAACGACGAGCGTTGCAGGCTCGGCCCTTCGTGATGGTGGATCGCGCCGGTACGCCGCAGCAGCCGGGCAGCGTGGCGCCAACGAGCGAAAGCGCCTTCCAAGCCCCGCTGCGAGACCCCTGGGTGCCGCCGACAATGCGGGCCCGATGACGACGCCCCTTACCCCACGCATGGCCGAACTGCTGACGCGCATCCAGCGCGCCAAGCGGCCGCCGTTCCACTCGCTGACGCCGCGAGAGGCCCGGCTGGCCTATCGCATGGGCGCAGAGATCCTGGACCTGCCGCGCGCGCCCTTGGCCCGCGTTGAAGATCTGGAGGTAGCCGGCCGGCCCTCACGTCTGTACGCGCCAAGCGCCGACAAGTTGCCCGTGCTGCTGTATCTGCACGGCGGCGGCTTCACGATTGGCGACCTGGAGACGCATGACAGCCTGTGCCGCCAGCTCAGCAACCGCAGCGGCGCGGCCGTGCTGGCGCTGGACTACCGCCTGGCGCCTGAGCACCGTTTTCCGGCCGCTGTCGACGATGCCTGGGCCGGCCTGGCCTGGCTGCATGAGCGGGCGGCGACGCTCGGCCTGGACGGCAACCGGCTGGGCGTCGGCGGCGACAGCGCCGGCGGCACGCTGGCGGCCAGCACAGCCTTCTTCGCCCGCGAGCGGGGCTTGCCGCTTGCATTGCAGTTGCTGATCACGCCTGGCACGGACAGCCACATGAACCACGACTCGCATCGACGCTTCGCCGAGGGCTACCTGCTCGACGCGGCGAGCATCGAGTGGTTCTTCAGCCACTACATCGACGCCGACCAGCGTAGCGACTGGCGCTTTGCGCCGCTGCATGCCGACGATCATGCCGACCTCGCACCCGCAGCCGTGCTGCTGGCCGAGGCCGACCCGCTGGTGGATGAAGGCCTGGCCTATGCCGACGTGCTGCGTGCGGCCGGCGTGCCGGTGCAATTGGAGCTCGCACGTGGCGTGACCCACGACTTCATCAAGATGGGCCGCAGCCTGCCCGAGGCCCTGACGGCCCTGGACTTCTGCGCGTCTGCAATCAGGGAGCATCTGCAACCATGAAACGCCAGGACTTCCGCTTTTTCGAACCGCTGCGCGTGCGCTGGGCCGAGATCGACGCCCAGGGCATCGTCTTCAACGGCCACTACCTGACCTATATGGACACGGCCATCAGCGGCTATTGGCGAGCCCTGGCGCTGCCCTATGCCGACACGATGAAGATGCTGGGCGGCGATCTGTTCGTGCGCCGGGCGGCGCTGGACTATCTCGCCTCCGCCCGCTATGACGACCGCCTGGACATCGGCGTGCGCTGCCGCGAGTTCGGCAACAGCTCAATGAAGGTCGACGGCGCCTTCTTCCGCGGCGACCAGCTGCTGGTGCAAGCCGACATGATCTACGTCTTTGCCGACCCGGTCGCGCAGACGCCGCAGCGCCTGCCCGATTCACTGCGCGACGTCATCCATGGCTTCGAGGCCGGCCAGAGCGTCATCGACGTCAGCGTCGGCGCCTGGAGCGAGCACGGCGAAGCCGCCGGCGCCATCCGCCGCCAGGTCTTCATCGAGGAGCAGGGTATCCCGGCCGACATGGAATGGGACGCCGCCGACGCCAGCTGCCTGCACGCGCTGGCGCGCAACCGCTTCGGCGTGCCGCTGGCGACGGGTCGCATGCTGGAGCATGTGCCCGGCGTGGCCAAGATCGGCCGCATGGCCGTGCTGCGCGCCATGCGCGGCACGCAGATCGGCCGCCAGGTGCTGGACGCGCTGATGGCCGAGGCCAGAAAGCAGGGCTACCGCGAGGTGCTGCTGCATGCGCAGCTGTCTGCCGAGAACTTTTATCTGCGGGCTGGGTTCCAGCGGCGCGGCCAGCCTTTTGAGGAGGCCGGGATTGGGCATGTGGAAATGGTGCGTGGGCTGTGAGGACATCTTGCCGACCGCGCGAGACAATGTCGGTATCCGCTGATCCACAGTAACGCCGGAGGACGCCATGCCCGATCCCGTTGCAGAACTGGCCGAGCAAGGCCGCAACCTGTCTCCCGAAGACCGGGTGCGCCTGCTCGACTTGTTGCTGGAATCACTCCAACCCAAGTCCACGCCACTCGGTGAGGAGGCCTGGACACAGGAAATTGAACGGCGTGTCGCCGCACACGAGCGGGGCGAAGGCGTCCTTCATGAGCTGGACGACGTGATGGCCGAAGCTCGAAGAATCGCGCCTTGAAACCGTTGCGCCTGCGCGATGAGGCACGTGCCGAACTGCTGCGCGAAACGGCGTATTACGAAAGCAAGCGCGAGGGTACGGGCAAGCGATTCCGTGAATCGGTCGCTGCGTCGTTCGACTTGATCCGCCGTTTCCCGTCGGGCGGCGCGCCCGGGCCAGCGTCGACACGACGCACCAAAGTCAAGGGTTTTCCGTTCACTGTGATCTACCGTGACGAGCCGGCTGCAGTCATCGTGTTCGCCATCGCGCCCGACCGGTACCAGCCTGGATACTGGCTGCCGAGGACTGACTAACCCAGCATCTCGAACCGCTCGACGGTGCGTTCGCTCGCCAGCCACTCGGCCACCGCCGCCGCCACCTGCGGCTCGCGGTGGGTCCAGCCTTCCGGGTAGATCTCCATCCATGTCCACCGCCCATCGGCGTCCGGCTCAGGGCGCTGTAGCAACTCGATGGGTGCTTCGACGCGCGCCTTGCGGAAGGCGATGAGGGCGTCATCGACATGTTCCGCGGCGACGCGGTAATAGACGTACAAAAGCATGACGGCATCATGCCAGCCGCCCTGCATGGCGTCTGTCCTTCGTCCGGCGTCGGACAAGCCGCAGGGCTTGTCCTCGGTCCGGTCTCAGTCTTGTGGCGGGATCTCGTAGGGCAAAGGGCGCGGCTGCAGCGTGGTGCCGGTCGCGCTGCCCAGGTGCAGGCTGCCGCCTTCCAGTGCCGCGAGCTTGATCTCGGCGGCAATGGCGGTCCGTCCGCCCTTGGACCCGCTGCCCGCAACGACGCCAGCGGGTTGTTCCGGATCGGCGCTGTTGAAGATCTCCTGGCCGACCGTGGCGGCCGTATCCGTCTCGAAGACCTGCAACCGCCGCTTCAGCGTGCCGCGGTACTGGCTGCGCGCGACGATCTCCTGGCCGGGGTAGCAGCCCTTCTTGAAGTTCACACCGCCCAGCACCTCGAAATTGATCATCTGCGGCACAAAGGCCTCGACGGTGGCGCCGCGCACCCAGGCCATGCCGGCCTCGGCTTCGGCGAACGCCCAGTCATCGGCCGTGAGAGCTGCACCCGCCGGTGCAGGCGCATCCGCCGGCTGCACGCGCAGCGCGCGACCCGAGCCGGGCAGGGCGATCTGCACCGCGTCGCCGTCGTGCGCGAGCGTCCAGGCTTCTGCGGCCGGCGCCCCCAGCATTCCGTAGACCGCAAACTCCGCGCTCGCGTCGCTGAGCTTGCATTTGGCGCGCATGACGAACATGGACAGGCGCTTGAGCGTCGCCGCCAATGTCTCGGCCGGCAAAGCCAGCAGGATCTCTTCATCGCCGCCGCGCCAGCCCACCATCGTCGCCAGCAGCCGGCCCTTGGCCGTGCAGAAACCAGCAAGGCGGGCGTGGTCGCGGTCGAGCAGGGCGAAGTCCTGGGTCAGCTGGCTGTGCAGGAAGCTGGCGGCGTCAGCACCCTGGGCGCGGATCACGCCCCAGTCGCTGAGTCGGAGTTGGGTGGGTTCAGGCATGCCGCAATTATCATCAGCCCTCTTTGGGCAGACCCCGGGCAAGGGCATGAAGTGGTTGTTGCGGGCGATGCTCGCGTTGTTGTTGATCGCGGCAATTGCTGCAGGCGCCGTCTGGCAATGGCTGCGCAGCCCGCTGGCGCTGTCAGCACCTTCGGTGGAGCTGTCCATCGAGCCGGGCACCAACCCGGTGGAGGTCGCCCGCGCTTGGGTCGCTGCCGGCGTGCAAACCGATACCCGCTTCCTCTACCAATGGTTCAAGTGGTCGGGCCAGGCCAAGCAGATCCGCGCAGGCAGCTATGAGGTGCATGCCGGCATCACGCCGCGCGAGCTGCTCGACAAGATGGTGCGCGGCGACCAGGTCATGGAACAGCTGCGCCTCATCGAAGGCTGGAACTGGCGCCAGGTGAGGGCGGCCCTGGCCGCGGCGCCAGCGTTGAAGCCCAAGACGGCGCAGATGAGTGATGCCGAAATCATGACGGCGCTGGGCGAGCCCGGCGTGGCGCCCGAGGGCCGCTTCTTTCCCGACACCTATGCCTACAGCCGCGGTGTCAGCGACCTGACGGTGCTCAAGCGCGCCCACGCGGCGATGCGAGGCCGGCTTGCGGCAGCCTGGAGCAAGCGGGCGAGTGACCTGCCGCTGAAATCAGCCGACGAGGCGCTGATCCTGGCCTCCATTGTCGAAAAGGAAACCGGCGTGTCTTCCGACCGCTCCAAGGTCGCCGCTGTGTTCGTGAACCGGCTTCGCGTGGGCATGCCGCTGCAAACCGATCCCACCGTCATCTACGGCCTGGGCGAAAGCTTCGACGGCAACTTGCGCAAGCGCGACCTGCTGGGCGACACGCCCTACAACAGCTACACCCGCGGCGGCCTGCCGCCGACGCCGATCGCCATGCCGGGCGCCGCCTCGTTGCAGGCGGCGCTGAACCCGGCGGCCATCAAGGCGGTCTACTTCGTGTCCCGGGGTGACGGCAGCAGCGAATTCAGCGAAGACCTCGCCGCGCACAATCGCGCGGTCAACAAATACCAACGCGGCGGCAAGTGACTGGTCGGTTCATTTCTTTCGAAGGCATCGATGGTGCCGGCAAGTCCACCCACATCCAGGCGGTGGCCGACTGGTTCCGCGCCCGCGGTGCCGATGTGCAGTTGAGCCGCGAGCCCGGTGGCACGCCGCTGGCTGAGACGCTGCGCGACATCGTGCTGAGTCAGCCCATGGGTTCGCTGACCGAGCTTCTGCTGATGTTTGCCGGCCGGCGTGACCATGTCGAGGCCGTCATCAAGCCCGCGCTGGCCGCCGGCAAGACGCTGCTGTGCGACCGCTTCACTGACGCCAGCTTTGCCTACCAGGGTGGCGGCCGCGGGCTGCCGCTGTCGGTGCTGGAGCCGCTGGCCGACTGGGTGCAGGAGGGCACCGAGCCCGAGCTGACGCTGTGGTTCGACCTGCCCGCCGAACAAGCCGCCGCCCGCCGTGCCAGTGCCCGCGAGGCCGACCGCATCGAGCAGCAGGACCTGGACTTCTTCGAGCGTGTACGCGCTGGCTACGCGGCGCGTGCGGCCAAGGCGCCGGGCCGCATCGTGCGTGTCGACGCCAGTGGCACGGTCGACCAGGTGGGTGCCCACCTGCTGGCCGTCCTTGCAGAACGCTACCCATGCTGAACGCCGATCTCCCCTGGCTGCAGGCGCCGCTGGCCGACGCGCTGGCGCGGGCTCGCTCGCATGCACTGCTCGTGCAGGGGCCGGCGGGCGTCGGCCAGCTTGAACTGGCCGTCAAACTGGCGCAGAGCTGGCTGTGCGAGGACCGCGCGGAAGCTCAACCCGCCTGCGGCCACTGCGCAAGCTGCAAGCTGTTCGCCAGCGGCACCCACCCGGACTTCCAGCTTCTGATGCCGGAAGCCCTTGACGCGGCTGCCCGCGAGTCCCTCGGCCTGCCTTTCGAGGAACCCGACGCGCCCAAGGCCGGCAAGGCCAAGCCCAGCAAGGAAATCAAGGTCGAAGCGGTGCGCAACCTGCTCGCCTTTGCCCAGGCGACGTCGGCGCGCGGCAAGGCCAAGGTGGTCGTCATCTTCCCGGCCGAGGCGCTGAACGGCATTGCGGCCAATGCGCTGCTGAAGACGCTGGAGGAGCCCTCCGGCCTGCTGCGCTTTGCACTGGCCAGCCATGACAGCGCCAGCCTGCTGCCCACCATCCGCAGCCGCTGCCAGCCGTTGCCCCTGCCTTTGCCCGAACGCGCGGCCGCGCTGGCCTGGCTGGCGTCCAAGGGTGTCGACGGTGCCGAGGGGCTGCTCGATGCCACGGGCGGGCGGCCGCAGCAGGCGCTGGCCTGGTCCGAAGGCGGCTTGACCGATGCCGCATGGCAGGCCCTGCCCAAGCGCGTGGCCCGCGGCGAGGTAGCGGCCTTGTCGGACTGGGCGCCGCCCCGTGTCATCGACGCACTGCAGCGCCTGTGCCATGACCTCGTGCGCCGCAGCCACGGGCAACGAGGCCAGTTCTTCGCGCCAGCGGCCCTGCCAGCGCCCAAGCGCGCCGCACCGTTGCTGAGCTGGGACGCGGAGCTGCGCCGCGCCGCCCGCCATGCCGACCATCCGCTGAACGCCGGGCTGTGGATCGAGGCCTTGGTGGCACAAGCCCAGGCTGCCATCTCGGCCGCCGCGCGCTGACTACACTCGCCCTTCATGAGCGACGCCCCCTCCTCCAAGTCTCCGCAATTCCAGCCCAGCAAGGTGAGCGGTAGCCTGCCCTTGCCCGCGGTGAGCGGTCAGGGCGCATCGTCGGGTGCACGGCCCAGCGTCATCCAATTGGTTTTCCGCGAGAAGTCGGCGCTCTATGCCGCCTATATCCCGGCCTTCACGGAAGGCGGCCTGTTCGTGCCGACGACGCGCGACTACAAGCTCGGCGAGGATGTCTATCTGCTGCTGGCCCTGCCCGAGGACAACCAGCGCTATCCGGTGGCCGGCAAGGTGGCCTGGCTGACGCCAGCCAACGCGTCGGGCGGCCGCACCCAGGGCGTGGGCGTGCGCTTCCCCGGCGACGAGAAGACCCGGCTGATCCGCATCAGGATCGAGGAAATCCTAGGCACTGCAATCTCGTCGAGCAAGCCGACACAGACCCTTTGATCCCTGCTCCCGTCGATGTTCGTTGACTCGCATTGCCATCTCAGCTTCCCGGAGCTGAAGCAGAACCTGCCCGCCATCCTGGCCGACATGCAGGCCGCCCAGGTCGAGCAGGCCATCTGCATCTGCACGCAGATGGAGGAGTTCGAGGCCGTGCATGCGCTGGCGCTTGAGCATGCCCAGCTGTGGGCCACCGTCGGCGTGCACCCCGACACCGAAGACATGCGCGAACCCGACGTGGCGGAACTGGTGCGCCTGGCCGGGCTGCCGCGAGTCGTCGCCATCGGCGAGACCGGGCTGGACTACTACCGCCTCAACGGCCGCAGCATCGACGACATGGAGTGGCAGCGCGAGCGCTTTCGCACCCATATCCGCGCCGCGAAGCAGGCGGCCAAGCCGCTGGTCATCCACACCCGCTCCAGCGCGGCCGACACGCTGCGCGTGCTGGACGAAGAGGGCGGTGAGCAGGCAGGCGGTGTCTTCCACTGCTTCACCGAGACGGCGGAAGTTGCCTTGGCCGCCGTGGAACGCGGCTACTACATCTCCTTCTCCGGCATCGTCAGCTTCAAGAACGCCCAAGACCTGCGCGAACTGCTGAAGCTGCTGCCGCTGGACCGCGTCCTGATCGAGACCGACAGTCCCTATCTCGCGCCCGTTCCCTTCCGTGGCAAGACCAATTCCCCGGCCTATGTGCCCCACGTCGCCAAGGCGGTGGCCGATGCTGTGGGCCTGCCGGTGGCCGAGTTGGCTGCGCGCACGACGGCAAACACACGGCGGCTCTTTGGCCTGCCCGAGGCGGCATGAAGAAAGCATGGATTGCCGCACTGGCACTGTTGGCCTCGGCGGCCCTGCGTGCCGCGCCCGTTGACGAACTCGTCATTGCCGCCGAAATGAACGATGGCCGCGCCGTGCTGGCCCTGCTGCTCAAGGGCGTGGACCCCAACCAGGCCGATTCGCGGGGCCGCAAGGCCCTCTTCATCGCCGTGCGAGAAGAGTCGTTGCGCGCGCTGGACAGCCTGCTGGCGTCGCCGCAAACGCAGGTGGACGAGGCCAACGCCCAGGGCGAGACCCCGTTGATGGTGGCGGCCATCCGCGGATCGCTGCCGGCCGTGCAGGCCTTGGTCAAGCGTGGCGCGGCCGTCAACCGCAAGGGCTGGACCCCGCTGCACTACGCCTGCAGCGGGCCGGACAACGGCGTGGCCGCCTTCCTGATCGCGCAGGGGGCCGAGCTCAATGCGCGCTCCGAGAACGGCACGACGCCGCTGATGATGGCGGCGCGCTACGGCAACAGCGACCTGGTGCCGCTGCTGATCAAGGCTGGCGCCGAGCCGCGTGCAGCCAACGAGCAGGAACTGACCGCGGCCGACTTTGCGCAGCGTGGCGGCCGTGACCTGATGGCCAAGGAACTGCGGCGCGCCATTCAGGAGCGCCAGCGCGCCGCCGAAGCCACCAAGATCGACAAGAGCGCCAATTAGTTCTCGCCCAGTGGGCCGTGTAGGGAAAAGTCTTACAGCGGCTAGCGCGCTGAGCCGACTGTTGCGGCCAAGCACGGCTGCCTAAAGTGGAGTCATCGTCAAACACGAGGTCCACCATGCTGTCCAACACCCCGAATCTGGCTGATCCCTTCGCGATGCTGATTTCCCCCGCCGAGGTGATGAACGCCATCGAGCGTTCCGACCGCCTGGCCCGCCTGCAAAGCCGCGTCTACCGCCCACTGGACCGCCCCTGGATCCCGGTCAAGGCTTCGGCCGATTTCGACAGCGAGATCGACGCCGAGCTGGAAGTTCCCGATCTTTCTGACGACGCCGAATAAAGCAAAACGCCCGCATCAGCGGGCGTTTTATTGAAACCTGAGCCGTCTCAGACGCGCTTGCGGTATTCGTGGGTGCGGGTGTCGATTTCGATCTTGTCGCCGTTCTCGACGAACGCCGGCACGGAAATCTCGAAGCCGGTGCCCTTCAGGCGGGCGGGCTTCATGACCTTGCCCGAGGTGTCGCCCTTGGCGGCCGGCTCGGTCTCGATCTCGCGCACGACGCTGGTGGGCAGTTCGATGGAGATGGCCTTGCCGTCGTAGAAGGTCACTTCCGCGGCCATGCCGTCTTCCAGATAGGAGATGGCGTCGCCCATGTTCTCGGACTCGACTTCGTACTGGTTGTACTCGGTGTCCATGAAGACATACATCGGGTCGGCGAAGTAGGAGTAGGTGCACTCCTTCTTGTCGAGGATGATCTGCTCCATCTTGTCGTCGGCCTTGAAGACCAGCTCGGCGCCCGCGCCGTTCAGCAGGTTCTTCATCTTGATGCGCACGGTGGCTGCACCACGGCCACCACGGCTGTATTCGGTCTTCAGGACGACCATCGGGTCCTTGCCCTGCATGATCACGTTGCCGGCGCGGATTTCTTGAGCGAGTTTCATGGTGAATTGCGGTGTGAGGCGCCGGAGATTCCGGCTGGACGGCGCACCAGACTCCAGGAGAACCCGTCTCGGGTTGGCGCGGCAAAGCCCGTCATTCTAGCTGGAAACCCCTAAGAAGCCCCGCAGCTGCGTCAGCAGATCGGGCTGCGCCGCCAATTGCGCACGCCACTTCCTCGCATGCCCGGCGGCCTCATCCAGGCCGGTGAGTGACGCGGGCATGGCGGCCAAGCCATTCCAGCCACGCCAGACCGCGCGCCAGCCCGCTGGCAGTTCGGCACGCGCCATGAAGGCTTCGAGCTTGGCGTGGTGGGCGTTGTCATGCTGGGGGTAGATGTGCCAGACAAACGGCTTGCCAGCCCACTGGGCTCGGACGAACGAATCCTCGCCGCGCACGAAATTCAGATCGCAGGCCCAAAGCAGCCGGTCGTAGTCGTCCTGCGTCAGGTAGGGCAGGGCGACGGTGCGCAGGCTGGGCCCGCCCTGGATCAGTGCCTGCAAAGGGCCGGGGCAGGCGAGCAGCAGCGTGGGTTGGCTGCCCAGCGCGTCGAGCAGGGCCGGCAAGGCCGCATTGGCATAGGCGAACAGGCTGACGACGCGCTCGCCCGGCTGCGGCGCCCAGCCCCGTTCAGCCAGCCAGGCCGCGCCATCGAAGCCGGCGATGCGTTCGAGTAAACCTGGTTCGCGCAGCAGGCCGCCGGTGCGTGACGTGAAGCCGGGGTAGAAGAAATGCTTGGTCAGCCCTGCGCCCGGGCCGCTGAACTGCGGTGAGGCCAGGCCATGGCTGCGCTCGACATAGTCCTCGGCGCTGAGGTATTCGAGGTTGATCCAGCGCGCTGGCTGCTGCAGAGCGGCCATGCGGGCGACGAAGGCTGGCGGCAATTCACAGCCGAAAGCCTCGATAACGACGTTGCCTGGCTGTACGTGCACATCGCCGCCGGGCCAGACGCGCACGTCGACCGCGGCGGGGCGGTCCGGTGCCATCCAGGCCAGGGCCGTCGCGTCGTCGATCCAGAGCCTGGCCTGGTGGCCGCGAGCCGCGATGTCGCGTGCCAGCCGCCAGCAAACGCCCAGATCGCCATGGTTGTCGATGACGCGGCAGAAGATGTCCCAAAGCATCGGCGCTCTCATGGGCCGATTCTCCCAGGCCACAATTCCGGGCATGTCGAGTACGACCCCTTCCCACACCGATGACGGTGACCAGCAGCAGGCCGAGCGGGCCACCATCGCCGCCGCCGAAAAGCAACGCACCGCCGAGGTGGAGGCCGCCGCACGCGAGGGCCGTGAAAGGCTGCTGACCGAAGTCAACGCGCTGCCGGCGCTGCCGGGCGTCTACCGCTATTTCGATGCCAAGGGCGAGGTGCTGTACGTCGGCAAGGCCAAGGACCTGAAGCGCCGCGTCTGCAGCTATTTCCAGAAGAACCATGGCGGCACCCGCATCGGCCTGATGGTGGCCCGCGTGGCGCGGCTGGAAACCACGGTGGTGCGCACCGAGGCCGAGGCGCTGCTGCTCGAGAACAACCTGATCAAGACGTTGAACCCGCGCTTCAACATCGTGTTCCGGGATGACAAGAGCTACCCCTATCTGAAGATCACCTCGCACGCCTGGCCGCGCATGGCCTACTACCGTGGTGCGGTGGACAAGCGGCACAAATACTTCGGCCCTTTCCCAAGCGCCTGGGCGGTGAAGGAGTCCATCCAACTGATGCAGAAGGTCTTCCGCTTACGCACGTGCGAGGACAGCGTCTTCAACAACCGCAGCCGACCCTGCCTGCTGCACCAGATCAAGCGCTGCTCCGGCCCTTGCGTGCTGGCCGGGCAGACGCCCGAGTACGCGCGCGATGTGGAAAGCGCCGAGCGCTTCCTGCGCGGCGAGACCAACGAGGTGATGGCCGCGCTGCAGGAGCAGATGGGCGCCTACGCCGAACGCTTCGAGTACGAGCTGGCGGCCGAGGTGCGCAACCAGATCCAGGCGCTGTCCAAGGTGCTGCAGCAGCAGGTCATCGAAGAAAGCAGTGCCACGGGCCGCGACCGCGATGTCGACGTGCTGGCCGTCAAGGTGCAGGGCGGCAAGGCCTGCGTGAACCTCGCCATGGTGCGCGGTGGGCGGCATCTGGGTGACCGCGCCTTCTTCCCCAAGCATGTCGATGACGCGACTGCCGTTCAGCTCAGCGATGAAGAGATGTTGTCGCCCGAGCGGCAGGTGCTTGAGGCCTTCATGGCCCAGCATTACCTGGCCTCGCCGGCTCCCGGTTTGATCGTCGTCAGCGAGGCGACCGATCCCGAGCTAGCGGAAGCCCTTGGCATCCAGATCGGCAGCCGCGTGACCGTGCAGGCCCAGCCGCGCGGGCAGCGGCGCATCTGGCTGGAGATGTGCGTCAAGGGCGCTGAACTGGCGCTGGCGCGGCTGCTGGCGGAGGAAGGCTCGCAGCATGCGCGCACGCGGGCGCTGGTCGATGCGCTGGATCTGTCGGTGGCCGAGATCGACAAGTTCCGTGTTGAATGCTTCGACATCAGCCACACGGCAGGCGAGGCGACGCTGGCGAGCTGCGTCGTCTTCGAGAACCACCAGATGCAGAGCAGCCAGTACCGGCGCTACAACATCGAGGGCATCACCGGCGGCGACGACTACGCAGCCATGCGCCAGGTGCTGACGCGCCGCTACAGCAAGATGGCCGAAGCGGCCCAGCTGGGCACCGGGCGGCTGCCCGATCTGGTGCTCGTTGACGGTGGGCGTGGCCAGGTGTCGATGGCGCGTGAGGTTTTCGAGGAACTCGGGCTGGACCTCGGCCTCATTGCCGGCGTCGAGAAAGGTGAGGGCCGCAAGGTCGGCCTGGAGGAACTGGTCTTTGCCGACGGGCGCGCGAAGATCTATCTGGGCCGCGACTCGGCGGCGCTGATGCTGATTGCTCAGATCCGCGACGAGGCGCACCGCTTTGCCATCACGGGCATGCGCGCCAAGCGCGCCGCGACCCGCACCGGCGGCTCTCGGTTGGAGGACGTGCCGGGGGTCGGCCCGAAGAAGCGCGCCCAGTTACTGCAGCGCTTTGGCGGCGTGCGCGGCGTAGCGGGCGCAAGCGTGGATGAGCTGTGCAGTGTGAAGGGCGTGTCGCGCGAGTTGGCCGAAGAAATCTACCGCGCGCTGCACTGAGGTGCAGAACGCGCGAACTTGCCGAGGAGATCTACCGCGCGCTGCACTGAAGTGCAGAACGCGCGAGTTGGCTGAAGAAATCTACCGCGCGCTGCACTGAGGTGCAAAACGCTTACGCTGCGTTGCATTGCGCTACCAGCGCCGTGGTCGTGGTGAGAAATCCGTCGCACGCAGAGCAGGGAACGAAGCAGAACAATTCGAGCCATGAGGAGAACGCCGTGCCCACCATCGCCCCGTTGAAGCGCGCCGCACGCTGGCTGATCGGTCCGCTGCTGGCCGGCTGCGCGGCAACGCCACGTGCGCCGGTACCTGCGGTGCCCACTGACGGCGTGCCACGCGCCGTGGTCCTGGAGCCCGCGCCGCAGCCGTCGCCAACCGTTGTGGCGGCTCCCAAGCCCGCCGGCTTACCGCCGCCCAAGCCGGTGCGCACCCACGACGAGTTGCGCCGCCAGGCCGCCGAGCGCCTCGTCGTGGCCAACCCAGAAGGCAGCTTCATGACACAGGCGCCTTCCCATGTGCTGAGCGTCGTGGTGCTGGAGATCGAGGTCAAGGCCGACGGCAGCGTGCGCCGCGTCAACGTCGTCCGCAAGCCCAGGTTTGCGCCGGAAACCCTGCAACTGGCCATCGACGCCATCCATCGCGCAGCGCCCTTTGGCGACGTGCGCCGCATGCCCGAGCCCTGGAAGTTCACCGAGACCTTTCTTTTCGAAGAGGACCGGCGCTTCAAGCCGCTCAGCCTGAACTGATACCTTCTTGCCACAGTCGCGCGGCAGGTCGTCCAAGGCGCGTCGCGGGCTTGGGCACAATGCTGCGATGTTCCTGACGCTGCCGACTCTGCTGACCTGGGCCCGCATCGTGGCGATCCCGCTGATCGTCGGCGTGTTCTATCTGGAAATGCAGCCGGCGCACAAGAATCTGTTCGCGACCGTCCTGTTCGTCGTGGTCGCGTTGACCGACTGGCTGGACGGCTATCTGGCGCGCAAGCTCAACCAGACGTCTTCGTTCGGCGCTTTCCTTGACCCGGTGGCCGACAAATTCCTGGTCTGCTCGGCGCTGCTGATCCTGCTGGAGCTCGGCCGGGTCAATGCCTTCGTCGCCCTGGTCATCGTCGGCCGCGAGATTGCGATCTCGGCCCTGCGCGAATGGATGGCCCAGATCGGCGCCTCGCGAAGCGTTGCCGTGCACATGGTAGGCAAGCTGAAGACGACGGTGCAGATGGTGGCTATCCCCTTCCTGCTCTATGACGGCCAGCTCTTCGGCCTCATCCCGACGCGGCTCTGGGGCACCTGGCTGATCTATGCGGCCGTGGTGCTGACCATCTGGTCCATGGTCTATTACCTACAGAAGGCCTTGCCGGAAATCCGCGCCAAGGCCCGCTAGGCGCCGTCCTGGTTCACGCTGGATACCGAGTTGTATCGGGACTTTTCCCGCCCCGCCCAGCACCGGACGCGCGTCTAGAATCCGCTTCCCCGCGAGTGCCTTGGCCGCTTGTAGTCGGCCTGTCACGGGCTGCGCAGTGCGCGGGATCGACATCTGCCGCAGTCTTGCAGCCAGTCAGGGTGCAGGGCTCAACAGTCCGCTGAATCGTCATGAGGGGGCACGAGTGAACAAGTCCGAATTGATCGAGCACATCGCCAAGCAGGCCGACATCTCCAAGGCTGCCGCAGGCCGTGCGCTCGAAGCCGTGATCGGCGGCGTCAAGACGACGCTGAAGAAGAACGGCACCGTCTCGCTGGTAGGCTTCGGCACCTTCAGCATCACCAAGCGTGCTGCGCGCGCCGGCCGCAACCCACGCACCGGCGATACCATCAAGATCAAATCGGCCAAGGTGCCCAAGTTCAAACCCGGCAAGGCGCTCAAGGACGCTGTGAACTGAACCTTCGCCGGTTCCGCGATTTCCCGGTTTCCCCCGGGCGCTTAGCTCAGTTGGTAGAGCACCTCCCTTACACGGAGATTGTCGGCGGTTCGAGCCCGTCAGCGCCCACCACCCGATCCCAGGGCGGCGTCAGCCGTCTCGCATTTAGAATGCGGCTTCCTCGAAGGCGAACCTCGGTTCGCCTTCGTCGCGTTTGATCCTCAAGGCTCCCCGAGATGTTTGAATTCGTCCGCACGCACAATCGCCTGTTCCAGTTTGTCCTGCTGTTGTTGATCCTGCCGTCCTTCGCCCTCGTCGGCATGCAGGGCTACACCAGCATGATGGGCGGCGCCAACGCCGGCGTGGCGAGCGTCGATGGCCGCAAGATCACCCAGGCCGAATGGGAAGTCGCCCAGCGTGAGCAGGCCGACCGCATCCGCCGCCAGAACCCGGGCGTCGATGCCAAGCTGCTCGATACGCCCGAAGTGAAGCGCCAGGCCCTTGAGAACCTGGTCAACGAGCGCACCCTCAAGGCCGCCGCGGAGCACCAGTACTTCACGCCCAGCCCTGAGTCCGTCAACGCCCGCTTCTGGAACGACCCGCAATTCGCCTTCCTGCGCAACCCCGACGGTACGGTCAACAAGGCCTTGCTCGCGGCCCAGGGCATGACGCCTTCCATCTTCATGGAGCGCCTGCGCCAGGACTACGCCGTCCGTCAGGTCACGGCCCCCATCGAGACTTCGGCCGCTGTCGGCGCCGCCAGTCCCAAACTGGCTTTCGACGCCCTGCTGCAGCAACGCGAGGTGCAGCTGCAGCGTTTCGATGTCAAGGACTTTGCCGCCAAGCTCAACCCGAGTGACGCTGACATCGAGGCCTTCTACAAGGAGCCGGCCAATGCCGCCAAGTTCCAGCTGCCCGAATCGGCCCAGATCCAGTACGTCGTGCTCGACCTGGATGCGCTGAAGAAGGACGTCAAGTTCAGCGAAGACGACCTGCAGAACTACTACAAGGAAAACGCGGCGCGCTACGGTGTGCCCGAGGAGCGCCGGGCCAGCCATATCCTCATCAAGGTGGAGCGCAGCGCGCCGGCTGAGGAACGCGCCAAGGCCAAGGCCAAGGCGGAAGAGATCCTGGCGCAGGTCCGCAAGAACCCGAGCGAGTTCGCCGCGCTGGCCAAGAAGAACTCCCAGGACGAAGGTTCGGCCGTCAATGGCGGCGACCTCGACTTCTTCAGCCGGGGCGCCATGGTCAAGGAGTTCGACGCGGCTGTCTACGCGATGAAGCAGGGCGAGATCAGCAACCTCGTCGAGACTGACTTCGGCTATCACATCATCCAGCTGACCGGCACCCGCGGCGGCGACAAGAAGCCCTTCGAGGCGGTGCGCACCGAGGTCGAGAACGAAGTGCGCAAGCAGCTCGCGCAGCGTCGCTACTCCGAAGCGGCCGAGCAGTTCGGCAATCTCGTCTACGAGCAATCCGACAGCCTGCAGCCTGCAGCCGACAAGCTCAAGCTGCAGGTCCAGACTGCCACCGTGCAGCGCCAGCCGCAGCCAGGCGCCGCGGGGCCGCTCGCCTCGCCCAAGCTGCTGGAAGCTATCTTCGGCAACGACGCACTGCGCAACAAGCGCAACACCGAAGCTGTCGAGACTGGCCCCAGCCAGCTCGTGTCGGCACACGTCACCCAACACAAGCCGGCACGCGTGCCGCCGCTGGCCGACGTGAAGGACAAGGTGCGCGAGCAGCTCGTGCACAAGCTCGCCGCCGAGCAGGCCAAGAAAGCCGGCGAAGCCCGCCTGGCGGCGCTGAAATCCAACCCGGCTGACACCGCCGGCCTGGAAGCCGCCGTCTCGGTTTCGCGTGCCAAGCCGCAGACCCTGACGCGCCCCCAGCTCGAAGCCGTGCTCGGTGCCGATGCCACCAAGCTGCCAGCCGCCGTTGGCGTGGCAGCTGACGACGGCGGCTATGTCATCGTGCGCATCAACCAGCTGCAGCCACGCGACGCCGCCGTCATTGACGACAAGCGCGCTGCCCAGCAATACGCCGGCGCCTGGGCGCGTGCCGAAGGTCAGGCTTATCTGGCCGCGCTGAAGTCGCGATACAAGGCCGCCATCAAGGTCGAAGCACCGGCCTCCGCGGCCAGCGCGCCCTAACTTTTCGGTTATACTTTTTGGCTCTGCGGTGGCTGTAGCTCAGTTGGTAGAGTCCAGGATTGTGATTCCTGTCGTCGTGGGTTCGAGTCCCATCAGCCACCCCAAATAAAGCAAGGACCTGGAAGCGAAAGCCTCCAGGTCCTTTTTGCTTTTGGGCGGCCGCCGTACGCGCCGTCCCGGCCGGTTCACGCCTCAGCGCATCGTGTATCCGCGCCCGTCCATGCAGGCTTCGACGGCGCGCTGGAACACGCCGGCGTCGGACATCGCGGCCTGCTGAGTCGTCGCCCAGCGGTTGCATTCGCGGCTGTCGGCTTCCAGTTGGGCGCCGCTTTGGCCGTTGCGCGGATAGATGATCGGCACGGAACGCGACGGCTGCGTGTAAACCGGTTGCGCCGGCTGCACATACACCGGTTGGGGCGGCGGTGGCGGCGGGGGTACATAGACGACCTCGCGCTCAGCTTGATTCGCCATCGCAATCAGCGGCACAGCCACTGCCAAGCCGAGGACCAAGCCACCGAGGCCTGGGCCGCGGTGATGATGGTGATGGTGGTAGTAGCGGGGGCCGGCGCTCGCCAAGCCTTGGGCGGCCAGCAGGGCCAGAACAACGGAGGCGCGGACAAGGGTCTTCATGACAGGCTCGCTCAGGTCGGATGCGGTGAACTTAACGCCGCAATGCCTGTACGGTGTACTGCGGCTGCCCGCAATTTGCAACACGCCGTAGCAAATAGCGTGTCAACCGGCATAGCCCAAGGGCAATGCCGTCGTCAGCTTGAGTTCCTCCATGGCGAAGCTGGAGCTGACGTCACGGAGCTGAGTGCCGGCAATGAGTCGCTTGTAGACACGGTCATAAGCGGCGATGTCGGGCACCACCACCCGCAGCAGATAGTCCACGTCGCCGCTCATGCGATAGAACTCGACGACCTCGGGAATGGCCTGCACAGTGGCCTTGAAGGTCTCGAACCACTCCTGGCTGTGCGTGCTCGTGCGCACCGAGACAAAGACGGTGACACCGACATTCACTTTCCGCGCATCCAGCAGCGCCACCTGGCGCGTGATGACGCCCGATTCCTTCAGGCGCTGGATGCGCCGCCAGCAAGGCGTCGTCGACAGGCCGACCTGCTGCGCCACCTCGGCGGTTTGGAGCTCGGCATTCTGTTGAAGGATGTCGAGGATGCGTATGTCTATGGAATCCAGTTTCATGGATTCGATCATATAAAGCATTGCATGCTCGGTCGGGGCGATTGGAAGCGCGGCTTGCGCAAACCGTTTGTGCCCTAGGGTGGCAACAATACCGGCAGCGCATCCACAGCGGCCAGCACCATGGAAATCTATCTCGACGCCAACGCCACCACGCCTGTCCTGTCACAAGCCCGCGAGGCCGCCATGGCGGCGATGGCTGATGACTTCGGCAACCCCAGCAGCGTCCACAGCACGGGGCTGAAGGCGAGGGCGCTGATGGATGGCGTTCGGGCCCGCGCCCGTCGCGTGCTCGGGGCGAGTTCGGGCAAGCTGCTCTTCCTCAGCGGTGCCACCGAGGGCATCCAGACGGCCGTGCTGTCTGCGCTGAGTGCCCTGCGTGGCGTATCGGCCCGGCCCGAGCTGCTGCTCTACGGCGCCACCGAGCACAAGGCTGTGCCCGAGGCGATCAAGCACTGGAATGCGTTGCTCGGCCTGAACCTGCAGGTGCTGGCCATTCCTGTTGGCCGCGACGGCCGCCATGACCTCGCCTGGCTGCGCGAGCATGCGCCGCGTGCCGGCCTCGTCTGCACGATGGCGGCGAACAACGAGACCGGCGTCATCAGCGACCTTGACGGCATCGAGCAGGCGCTGGCCGGCAGCCCGGCGCTGTGGATGGTCGATGGTGTGCAGGCCCTGGGCAAACTGCCGCTGCGCCTGGCGGAGCGTCGCATCGACTATGCGCCGTTCTCCGGCCACAAGCTCTACGCGCCCAAAGGCATCGGCCTGCTCTATGTGCGCGAAGGCACGCCCTTCACGCCATTGCTGGCCGGCGGCGGCCAGGAGGGCGCGCTGCGGTCGGGCACCGAGAACATGTCTGGCATCGCCGCCTTGGGCGCGGTGCTGGCGGCGCTGGAGGATGGCAGGACCTTCCGTGACCACGCCACCCTCGTCGCCTTTCGCGACCGCTTGGCTGGCGCGCTGCAGCAGGCCTTCCCAGGCCTGGTGTTCAACGCGCCGCCCGAGGTCTGCCTGCCGACGACGCTGAACTTCGCCGTGCCCGGCATCAGCTCCAAGCTGCTGCTGGACCTCTTCGATGCCGCCGAACTGCGCGTCAGCGGCGGCTCCGCCTGCAGCGCGGCCAAGGCCCAGCCCAGCTATGTGCTCGAAGCCATGGGCCTGCCGGCGTGGCAGACAGCCTCGGCCGTGCGCCTGTCCTTCGGCCCGGTGGCCGATACCGCCTTCATCGACGAGGCCTGCGCGCGCATCCGGGTCTGCGGCGAGTCGCTGCGCGAGAGCTGCCTGGACCCGAACGCCCCCGGCCAGGCCCTGCCGGCCGACGGCCTGACGCGCTTTGTCGTCGATGGCGCCTGCTGCTATTTGCTGGCCGACGCCGCCAGCCGGCGCGCCGTCGTCATTGACCCGCTGCCCGAGCTGACTGAGCGTCTGGCTCAATGGCTGACCTGCCAAGGCTATGAACTGGCCGCCGTGCTGGACACGCACAGCCATGGCGACCACGCCTCGTCCGCCCCGGAACTGCTTGCCGCCGCAGGCCGGGTGCGCGGGGATGTCGACGGCCTGGGCTGGCCCATTGGCGTTGACACCGTCGCGATGGGCGCCTCCCGGCTGAGCCGCATGTCCATCCCCGGCCACACGCAGGATTCGACGGCCTATCTGCTGCACGACGCGGGTGGGTTGCGCCTGGCCTTTGTCGGCGACACGGTGATGCCCGGGGCGCTGGGTCGCAGCGACTTCGAACAGAGCGCGCCGCTGGAATACGGCGCCTCGCTGGGACGGCTGGAAGAGGCCGTCGGCCTGCACACCCTGTTGCTGCCTGGCCATGACTATGACGACCGCTTCGCCAGCACGCTGGCCGTGGAATGCGTCGCCCAACCCTTGCTGGCCGACGTGCTCACGGGCCGTATCGACAACGCCGGTTTTGCCGCCGCCAAGGCCCGGCTGGAGCTGGGTTTGGCCTTGACGGAGTACCAGACCGTGGCCTGCGGCGCGCGGGTCGACAGCGCCTGCCCGCTGGCCTCCAGCGAAATGAACCTGGACGAGCTGAAGGACCTGCTGCGCAAGCACCCGCAGCTCCTGCTCGTCGATGTGCGCGAGCCCTATGAGCAGCGGCTGGGCCAGGCCCCCGAACTTGGTCCTGCCGTGCGCCGCGAGGCCGTGCCGCTGTCGGGCCTGTCCAATGCGCTGGCGCGCTGGCTGACCCAGCCTGCCGAGACGCCCATCGTCTTCTTCTGCCGCAGCGGCAATCGCAGTGCGCAAGCCGCGCAGGCGTTGCGGCGGCTTGGGCATGAGCAGGCTTGGAGCCTGGGCGGCGGCCTAGCGCTGTGGCCGCGGGCGCTTGCCGGTGCCGACGCTGCACTGGCCATCTGAGCGCCGGACCTGAAACCAGTTCAGCGTCCTGGGTTCAAAGCCTGGAGGCGACCTCTTCGGCCAGGGCCAGCGAGGCCGTCAGCCCGGGCGATTCGATGCCGAAGAGCTGCACGAGCCCGGGCGTCGCGGTATCGATGCAAAAGTCGGCAGCCGCCTCGCCCGGGCCGCTCAGCTTGGGCCGGATGCCGCTGTAGGCCGGCTGCAGCGCGCCTGCGGGCAGGCCAGGCCAGTAGCCGCGCACCTCGGCTTCGAAGGCCGGGGCCAGCGCTGGGTCGACGGCGTAATCCAGCTTGGCCGGGTCGGTGTCGGCCAGCCATTGCACATCGGGCCCGAAGCGCGCCTGACCGCCCAGGTCCAGCGTCAGGTGCACACCCAGGCCGCCATTCACCGGCAGCGGGTAGATCAGCCGCGAGAACGGCGCCCGTCCGGCAAGCGAGAAGTAGTGGCCGCGGGCAAAGCGCAGCGGCGGCGCCGGCGTGCCGAGGCTCTCGGCGACCTGCGCCGCAAACAGCCCCGCTGCGTTGATGACGACGCGTGCGCCCAGCTCGAAATCTCCGACCAGCAGCCGCCAGCCATCACCATCCCGCGCGCCACCAGTCACTGCGCTGGCGAGGGCCAGCGTCGCGCCGGCGTTCTCGGCGTCGGCCAGTAGAGCCGTCATCAGGCCGTGGCTGTCGACGACGCCGCTGGACGGCGACAGCAGCGCACCTGCAGCGTTCAAGGCCGGTTCCAGCGCCAGCGTTTCGGCCCGGCTCAGCAGGCGCAGGTCGCCAACGCCATTGGCCGCTCCAGCCGCGGCGATCTGTTCGAGCCGTGGCAGATCCTCGGCACGGGTCGCCACCACCAGCTTGCCGCAGCGACTGTGCGCAATGCCGCGCGCTTCGCAGTAGTCGTAGAGCAAAGCCTTGCCGCGCACGCACAGCCGCGCCTTCACGCTGCCGGCCGCGTAATACAGGCCGGCATGGATGACCTCGCTGTTGCGCGAGGAGATGCCCGTGCCGATGGCGCCGGCGGCCTCGATGACGACGACTTCGCGCCCGCGCAGCGCCAGCTCGCGCGCGATTGCGAGGCCGACGACACCGGCGCCGATGACGGCAATATCCACCTGGTCCATGAATGGAGTTTGCCCTGCCTAGAATGGCGGCGCGCCGTTGGACCGTTGTTGCGGCGCCGTCCCGCCGAGGGGTGCTGCGACGGAAGCCATGTTGCTTCCGCCACGCTTGGCAGGGACGACAGGACAAGGGCGCCCTCTGTGAAGAAGAGGCTCCCGCATGCAATCACCGTCCCCATCAATACGCACCATCCTGCCCCTGGCCTTCGTTACCGGCGTCAGCATGGCCGCGATGGATCTCTACCTGCCCGCCGTGCCCGCCCTGCAGGCCGGCATGGGCATCAGCGTGCCGCTGGCCCAGGCCACCGTGGCCGTCTACCTTGCCGGCTTGGCGGGCGCCCAATTGCTGTGGGGTGAGCTGCTGAACCGCCTCGGCCCGCGCCGCTGCATCGAGGTGGGCCTGCTGCTGCTCGTGTTGACCAGCCTCGGCTGCGCGTTGGCGCCCAATATCGAGACGCTGCTGGTGCTGCGCCTGCTCCAAGGCGTCTCGGCCGCAGCGGCCACCGTGGTGGCACCCACCGTCGTGCGCGCCACGTTGGCCGATGCGGACGTGGTGCGTGGCATCGCCGCCATCTCCATGGTCGAGGCCATCGTGCCCGCTGCGGGGCCCGTACTGGGCGCGCTGATGCTGCGCGTGACGGACTGGCGCGGCACCTTCTGGGTGCTGGCGGCCCTGGCGCTGCTGTTGCTGCCGTGGGTGGTGAAGATCGCGCCGCGCAAGCTGCCCGGGTTGAACCTTGAGCACGACGCCGGCTACTTCGGCATCCTGTGCAACCGCAGCTATCTGCGGCTGGCCGGTTCGCATGCGCTGTGCATCGGCGCGCTGCTGACCTTCCTGGCCAGCGCGCCCCAGCTGCTGCAGCACACCTTGGGCCTGGGCACGGCGGCATTCGCGCTGCTGCAGGTGCTGGGTGTCGGGTCCTTCATGCTGGGCGCGTCACAGTCGGGCCGGCTGGCCGCGCGCCTGGGCCATGCGCGCGTCGTCAGGCTGGGCAGCGTGGTGCAGCTGGTGGCCTGCGCGCTGGCGCTGCTGGCTGCCTGGAGTGGGGCGCAGCTGCCTTATGCGGCGGTGGCAGCCTACTGGATGTGTTTCTGCGGCGCCCTGGCCATTCGTGGGCCGGCCACCTTCGTCGATGCCCTGGCCGTGCCGCCTGCGCAGATGGGCCGCGCGACGGCCCTGCTGGTGCTGGCGCTGCTTGCCGCCGGCGCCGTCGGTACGCAGTTGGTGGCGCCTTTCCTCGGGCATGTGGACAGCGCAGTGCCGGTGTTCGCTGGCGTGCTGATCCAACTGCTGGTGAGCGCGGTCCTGGTGTGGCGCTACCCGGCCCTGCGGCAAGCCGATGCGGCTGCTTCCAGCGCCTGAGAACTCGGCCCGGTGGCGAGGCGCGGCGCCTGCACCAAAGGCGGCGCCAAGGCGCAGCTGGCCCACCAGCTTCGGGGGGACAAACACCGCGCTCAAGCCGGCGCTCTGAGGTTTGCATAGCGTCAGCACACGCGCATGTAGTGCCCGATCCGGCCCCGCAGTTCCCCTGCGAGGGCCCAGTGGCTCGGGGGTAGAGAGGGCGGGGAAGTGCTTCTAAGTTGGACATGTCTTCAACCTGAGAGCACTCCATGTCCTTCGCTTCATCCGTCCTCACCCGCGCTGCTGTCGTCCTTGCCCTGAGCCTGGGCAGCGCCGCATTCGCCAGCCCCGTCACACTGGAGCTCAAGGCCTCGGGCTTCACCAATGCCGGCACGCAATACCCTGGCTTCGATGGCGAGGTCGACGTCCGCCTGAGCTGGGACACGGCCAACAAGGCCGACCCCATCGCCAGCTTCCTCAGCATCGACATCGAGATCGCCGGCCATCAGTACACGCTGGCCGAAGTCGGCATCGCCAACCAGGGCACGACGCAGACCGCGATCGGCGCCATCGCGCGCGGCGCCAATGCCGTCATCGGCGATGGGGCGTTCAACGATTTCCTGCTCGTCTTCGATCGCGTCAACCCCGCCGTCAATGCCTTTGCCTATTCCATTCAGGGCAAGACCAATGCGATCTGGTGGACGCCTGCGAGCACCAGCGCGGCCTACATCACCAACAGCGTGCCCGAACCCTCGACGCTCGCCCTGCTGCTGCCGGCGCTGGCGGGCTTGGCGCTGAGGCGGCAGCGCCTGGCTAAGGCTTGATATCCAGGGCGCGGAAGGCGCGCTTCCCCTTGTCCGCGTCCTTGCAGGCTTTCTTGCCCACCATGACGCCGCCGTCGTCGCTGAGCAACGTCACCTGCCCATCGGGCCAGGCGAACAGCGCCTCCGGCCGCAGCGTGCCGAGTTCAGCCTTGACCGGGGTCGGCACATCGGTGGCCTTGCCGCTCCAGCGGAACAACGCGAACGTGCCCGCGTCAGCCGGCGGACCAGCGGCGATCAGATAGCCGTTGCCCACGCGCTCGATGGAACGC
Organism: Pelomonas sp. Root1217; assembly: GCF_001425705.1. Lineage (GTDB taxonomy): Bacteria > Pseudomonadota > Gammaproteobacteria > Burkholderiales > Burkholderiaceae_C > Pelomonas. Next base: position 247,296 of record NZ_LMDC01000027.1, read on the forward strand.
ACGCCGCGGCCGCCCAGGTCCAGGCGGATGACGCTGCCAAAGCGCGCCGGGCTCTTGGCCGCCACCAGCTCGGCCGGGTTCAGCAGCGGGATGACCAGTGCGCGGCCCTGCGGGATGGGGTTGCGCAAGCCAATCAGGAGGCTGCCATCGGGCGCTGCGGCCAGGCCTTCGATGTTGAAGCCGCCCTCCGCCTCGGCAGCGCGCTGGGTCGCATCGGACAGCTTCAGTGGTGCCAGGGTTGGCGCCGTCAACAGGTCGGCCAGCAACGCCGTATAGGGCTGGCCCACGGGCTCTACCGTCGCGCCGCGGATCTCGGTGGCAAAGAAACGCTGTCGATCCTCGCGCACCTTGCCCGCGCTGTTGCGCGCATGCGAGGCGATCCAGTAGATGCGGCTGCCGACCTGGGCCGCACCTTCGAGATCGGCTTCCTTGTCGGCCTTCAGGAACTTGTCGAGGTCGACCCCGCCGACGCTTTTGGCCTCGCCGCGCCTGTAGACAGTCAGCCGGTTGTGCTCATCGTCGGCAACAACGAAATGACGCGCATCCAACGCCACCGCTGCCGAGGCATCGCACAGGCCTTCGTAGCGCGTGTGTGCTGTGGCCGCGCCTACCGCACACAGCAGCAGCGCAGCCAGCGCGCGCATCAGGCCGCCAACGGCGCGGTGCGCAGCAGCAACCAGGCCAGGGCCGCGCCGCTGACCTTCGAGCTCAAGCGCTCACGCACGGTCGCGTGGTAGCGGTTCAGCCAGTCGATCTCGTCGGCACGCATCAGGCTCGTGTCAATGCAGCGCGTGTCGATGGGGCACAGCGTCAGTGTCTCGAACTCCAGCATCTCGCCGAAGGCATTCTTCTCCGGCGTGTCGATGGCGACGTTGAGCACCAGGTTCTCGATGCGCACACCCCACAGGCCCGGCCGGTACAGGCCCGGCTCGATGGACGTGATCATGCCGGGCTCCATGGCCATGGCCGGCTCGGCAATCGCCTTGCTGATGCTCTGCGGGCCCTCATGCACGTTCATGAAGTAGCCCACGCCGTGGCCGGTGCCGTGGCCATAGTCCAGGCCGTGCTCCCACAGCGGCGCACGGGCGATGGCGTCCAGCATGGGGCTGAGCGTGCCGCGCGGGAAGCGGGTGCGCGACAGCGCCAGCGTGCCCTTGAGCACCAGCGTGTAGTCGCGCTTTTGCGCCGCGCTGACGGTGCCGATGGGCCAGACGCGCGTGACGTCCGTCGTGCCGCCGACGTACTGGCCGCCGGAGTCGATCAGCAGGAGGCCGTTGCCCTCGATCTGCGCGAACGACTCGGGCGTGGCGCGGTAGTGCGGTTGGGCGCCGTTGGCCATCCAGCCGGCAATCGTCGAGAAGCTCAGGCCCACGAAGCCCGGGCGCTTTTTGCGCTGCGCTGTCAGCTTGGTGTCGACGTCCAGCTCGCTCCAGCGCTCGCCGCGGGCGAGGGACGCCTCGAATTCCGCATAGAACTCGCACATCGCCGCGCCGTCCTCGGCCATGGCTTCGCGGATGAAGGCGGCCTCGGCGGCGGTCTTGCGGCTTTTCAGCAGCGTGCTCGGGTTGATCTGCTCGACGACGGCCACGCCCGCGGGCACGGCTTCGCGCAGGCCCAAGGTCACGCGGCGCGGGTCGATCAGCAGCTTGGCCGAAGCGGGCAGGGCGGCCAGGGCGGATGCGGCCTGTTCATAGGGCGCCAGCTGGATGCCATCGGCCGCCAGGCGGGCCGCCACATCGGCCGGCACCTTGCCGTCGCCGATGAAGAGGCGGCCACCGGCCGGGTCGAGCAGCAGGTGGGCGATGAAGACCGGGTTGCACTGCACGTCGCTGCCCCGCAGGTTCAGCAGCCAAGCCACGTCGTCCACGGTGGAGACGAGGTGGTGGGTGGCCTGCACCGTCGCCATGGCGGCGCGCACGCGGGCCAGCTTGTCGGCACGGGACACGGCGGCCTGCGGCGCGGCATGTTCGTAGACGGGTTCGGTGGGCAGGCCGGGGCGGCCGTCCCAGGCGTCCTGCACGAGGTCGAGATCGGTGCGCAGCGTGATGCCGGCGCGGCCCAGGGCCGTGCGCAGCGCATTGGCCAGGGCCAGGCCCAGCACCTGGCCGTCCACGGCAATCGACTCTCCAGGCTTCAGGGCCTTGGCGATCCAGTCGATGTATTGCGTCGACGCGCCCGAGTTCATCTTTTCCAGCTGGATGCCGCTGCCGGCAATCTGCGCCTCGGCCTGCGCCCAGTAGCGGCTGTCGACAAACAGCGCGGCCTGGTCGCGCGTGACGACGAGGCTGCCGACCGAGCCGGTGAAGCCCGACAGCCATTCGCGGCCCTGCCAGCGGTCGGGCAGGTATTCGGACAGGTGCGGGTCGCTGGACGGCACCAGCACGGCATGCACGCCATGGGCGTTGAGGGCGTCGCGCAGGCGCTCGATGCGCAGGCGGGTTTCGTGGGTGCGGGTGTCCATGGCGTCAGGACCTCGTTGAGAGACTCGCGCCGGGTGGGCGCCGGGTCGTGGAAAGGGGTGGCGCGGATTGTAGGAGCCGGGGTGCGGCCCGCCCGGGGGTCACGTTCGCGGTCACTGGCGGCCGAAGGCTTTCCAGTGACCTTCGGAAACGACTTCGGCCCTGCCGTCCACCACCTTGATGGCGCTCTCGTCGTCGAGGGCGTAGGCCGGGCAGCCGATGCCGGCGGCCCACACCTCCGCGGCGGCCATGGAGTTGCTTGGCCAGCCTGGGTAGTCCAGGTGGGGAAAGATCGCGAAATCGACCATGCCGAGCGCCTTGTCGTCTCCGGTGATGGGCGGCTTGGTCTCGACAAAGGCGTCGCCGATGCGCGGCGTCATCACCATGCTGCCGGCGCTCAGGCCCACCCAGACCATCTCGGGCAGCGACTCCAGCAGCTCGGCTAGCCCCGACTGGCGCATCCAGTGGCACAGGTACAGCGCATCGCCGCCGTTCACCAGCAGCACGTCCGCCTGCCGCACCCAGCTTTGCCAGCGCGCCTCGTCGATGCTCGGCAGCGCGGTGAGCTCCAGCACGCCGACCGACTTCCACCCCAGCTCGCACATTGGCGTGGCAGGCTCCTGGCCGCTGATGAAACGCCAGGTGTTGTCAGGGGTGCCCTGCGGATGCCCGTACAGCGCCGTGGGGATGCACAACGCATGGCACTCGGCGATGGGTTTGCCCAGCAGGTCGAGCCGCGCGGCATGGATGCTGGCGTTGCGGATGCCGGCGGAGGTGAGGAGGAGCTTCATGGGGCCTTTCCGAAACCCGGCCGACGGGCCGGGCTAGGAACGACGATCGAGCACCGCCGGAATCGACATCACAACTCTGTCCGCAGCGCCCACAGCTCCGGGAACAGCACCACGTCCAGCATCTTGCGCAGGTAGCTGACGCCGCCCGTGCCGCCGGTGCCGCGCTTGAAACCGATGACGCGCTCCACGGTGGTCACATGGCGGAAGCGCCAGAGGCGGAAGGCGTCCTCCAGGTCCACCAGCTCCTCACCCATCTGGTAGAGGTCCCAGTTTTTCTCAGGTGCGCGGTAGACGGTCAGCCAGGCTTCCTTGACGCCCTCGTCGGCTACATGCGGCTGGGTCCAGTCGCGGTCCAGGTTAGCGGCGGGGACGGCGATGCCGCGGCGCGCCATCAGCTTGAGCGCCTCGTCGTATAGCGACGGCGCGTCATAGGCTTGCTTCACCTGGGCCAGCAGGTCGGGCCGGTGCTCGTGCGGCTTGAGCATGGCGGCGTTCTTGTTGCCGAGCATGAATTCGATGCGCCGGTACTGCGCGCTCTGGAAACCGCTGCTCTTGGCCAGGTAGGGGCGGATCGCGCTGTACTCGGGCGGCGTCATCGTCGCCAGCACGTCCCAGGCGTGCACCAGCTGCTCCATGATGCGCGACACCCGCGCCAGCATCTTGAAGGCCTCGGGCAGGCGGTCGGCCGCCACGTTGGCGATGGCCGCCTGCAGCTCATGCAGCATCAGCTTCATCCACAGTTCCGAGGTCTGGTGCTGCACGATGAAGAGCATCTCGTTGTGGTCGGGCGAGAGCGGCTTCTGGGCGCTGAGGATGGCGTCGAGCTGGAGGTAGTCTCCATAGCTCATGTCCTTGGAGAAATCGAGCTGGGCGCCGTGGTGTTGAACATCGGACATGCTCAGGTCACCTTCGAGCGAGACGTGAACTGCGGCGCGTCCCAGGAGCGTGAGTCAAGGATGTCCCCCAGCACCCGCACCGCGCACGCCACATCGGCGAAACCGTTGTACAGCGGCGCGAAACCGAAGCGCAGCAGCTCGGGGTCGCCGGCGCGGAAGTCGCCGATGACGCCCTGGACAATCAGCGCCTGCATGACCGCATAGCCATCGATCCGCTGGGGCAGCGAAAACGACACCTGCGAGCCGCGCATGGCCGAGTCCCGCGGCGTGGCAATGACGGCGCCCGGCACGCGCGCCTCCACGCCACCGATGAAGGCCTCGGTCAGCGCCAGCGACTTGTTGCGCAGCGCCTTGATGCCGCCCAGTTTGTTCGCCGCGTCGTACACGTCCAGCGCCGTGTCCAGCCCGGTCATGGCCAGCACCGCCGGCGTGCCGCATTGGTACTGCTGGATGCCCGGCGCGGGCTGGTATTCGCTGTCGAAATCGAAGGGGTTGGCGTGGCCCAGCCAGCCGGTCAGCGGCTGCCACACCTGGCCCTCGTGGCGCGGGTGCATCCACACGAAGGCCGGCGCGCCCGGGCCGCCGTTGAGGTATTTGTAGCCGCAGCCAATGGCGAAGTCCGCCGCGCTGCCCAGCAGGTCGATGGGCACTGCGCCAGCGCTGTGCGCCAGGTCCCACACGGCCAGCGCGCCGGCCTGCTGCGCCCAGCGCGTCAGCAGACCCATGTCATGCATGCGGCCGGTGCGGTAGTTCACATGCGTCAGCATCAGCACGGCGCAGCGCTCGTCCAGCAGCGGCGGGATGTCTTCCGGCGTCTCGGTCAGGATCAGCTCGCCGCCATGCGCCCGCACCACGCTCTGCGCGATGTAGTTGTCGGTCGGGAAGTTGCTGCGCTCGCTGATGACGACCTTGCGCTTGCCCTGCTGCAACTGCAGCGCTGCGTGCAGCACCTTGTAGAGGTTGACGGAGGTCGAGTCCGCCACCAGCACCTCGCCCGGGCGCGCGCCCAGCCACGGCGCCAGCCGGTCGCCCAGGCGGCGCGGCAGGTCGATCCAGCCGGCGGTGTTCCAGCTCTTGATCAGGCCCTGACCCCACTCCTGCTCCACCGCGCGCTGGATGCGCTCGGGTGTGGCGCGGGGCAGGGCGCCCAGCGAGTTGCCATCCAGGTAAGTGACGCCGTCGGGCAGCGTGAACAGCTCGCGCAGGCTGCGCAGGGGGTCGGCGGCGTCAAGCCGCTTGGCATCATCGAGAGTCATGGCAGTTCCCTCAGGACGGCGCGTACCGGGCTGGCACAGGCGCCTTGGAGTTTGAGTGGCAGGGCGATCAGCTCGTAATCGCCCTCGGATACGTCGTCGAGAACCAGGTTCTCCAGCACGCGCAGGTCGTGGCGGCGCAGCTGCTGGTGGCTGTGCAGGGCCTTGGAGTCGGCTGGGTCGACGCTGGGCGTGTCAATACCGATCAGCTTGACGCCGCGCTCGGCCAGCCACTCGACGGCCTCGGGGGCGTAGGCGGTGAAGGCCGGGTTCCACGCCGTGTCGGCCTTGTCGCAGCAGCGCACCAGCACGCGCGGCGGCAGGTCGGCCTCGGCGTGCAGCAGGTGCGCGACCGTGATCAGCGGCGCGGCACCGATGGCGTGGATGACGCGGCAGCGGCCCAGGTAGGTGTCCAGCGGCACGTCGGAAATCGCCGGCGCGTCGTTGGCGTAGTGCAGCGGCGCATCGGCATGTGCGCCCACGTGGGGGCTCATCGTGATGGCGCTGAGATTGACCGGGCAACCGGGCGACAGCTGCGCCGTCCAGCGCAGGCTGTAGGGCTCGTCACCCGGGAAGGTGGGCGCGTCGGGGGCGACGGTGGGCGAGATGTCCCAGAGTCGGGAAGAGAGGTTGGCGTTCATGGCGGCGGCACCTTAGCGTTGCAGCGGCCCGTGTGGTGTCGGTTAATTCCAACTGGCTGTCAATCGGGCGCCGCGGCTTCACGGAGCTGCCGCTCCAGCGCGTCCAGTTCCTCGGCAAGGCCAGGACGGCTCTGGAAGTCCCGGCCGGCCTTGCCGTACCAGTACTCGGCGTCCTCCAGGTCGCCCTCCTGCACATGCACCAGGGCATGCAGCCAGGCGGCCTCGGGCGAGCCGTGGCGCTGCACCTCGTCGTGCGCCTGCACCCATTGGCCGGCGCGCAGCAGCGCCAGCACGTCGAGCAAGGGCTGGTTCATGCAGTCTCCTCGTGCGCAGCCGCAGGGGCGGCGTTCAGTTCACGGTCCCAAGGCTCGCCTGCGAAGCGTGCCGCCAGGAAATCCACCAGCAGCCGCAGCGCCAGCGGCTGGTGCTGGCGCGACAGGTAGATGGCGTGGATGCCCAGCACCTCGGGTTCATGGTCGGGCAGCAGCGGCACGAGCCGGCCGGCGCGCAGATCATCGCCCAGGTAGTAGGTCGGCAGCATGCCCACGCCGGCCCCGGCCAGCACGGCGCGGCGCAGCACGGCGGTCTCGTTGGTGTGCAGGCTCCACTCCACCGGCACGGTAATCAGTTCGGCGCCGCGCATGAAGCGGTACTGCTTGCCGATGCCGAAGGCGTGCGCCACGCAGCGGTGCTGGCGCAACTCGTCGGCGGTGCGCGGCGTGCCGTGCTGCTGCAGATAGGCCGGCGAGGCGCACAGCACCGAGCGGCACACGGCCAGCGGGCGGGTGATCATGGCCGGGTCCAGCGTGTTGGTGATGCGCACGGCCAGGTCCACCCGCTCTGCCACCAGGTCGGCCGGTTTGTCGGCCACCGACAGCATCACTTCCACCTGGCGGTACTGGCGCTGGAAATCCACCACCGCGGCCGTCAGCTGCGCTTCGGCCAGCGAGCCCGGCGTCGTCACGCGCAGCAGGCCGGCCGGCTCGCGGCTGCGCTCGGCGGCCAGGTGCTGGGTCTCCAGCGCCAGGTCCAGCATCTGGCGGCAGGCGGGCAGCACGGCGCTGCCGGCATCCGTCAGGCTGACGCGGCGTGTCGTGCGGTGCAGCAGCCGGGCGCCGAACCAGTCCTCGGCCGCCGCCAGATAGCGGCTGACCATGGCGGTGGACATCTCCAGCTGATCGGCCGCCTGGGTCAGGCTGGCGCGGTCGGCCACCTCGACAAAGACGCGCATGGCGGTCAGGCGATCCATGATCTCTTTCTTTGATTGCGACGAAAAACGAAATAAATAGTCAACCGAATCGGTCTTTATCAACCATACCGCAAAACCTAGAGTTCGCCCCACACCCCGCCGACACCTCGGCACGTCCCCCTGATCACCACCGGAGATGCCCATGTTCCCTCTCAGCCAACTCGCCCGCCGCCTGCTGCCCACCCTGGCCCTGGGCATGGTTGCCACGGGCAGCGCCCTGGCCCAGGCCCCGCTCAACGTCAAGGTCTACAACGCCGACGGCAACAGTTTCCACGTCAACGCCGTCGTCATCAGCGGCAAGACCGAGGCCCTGGTCATCGACAGCGGCTTCACCCGTGCCGACGCCCTGCGCGTGGCCGCCAACGTGCTGGACAGCGGCAAGACGCTCAAGACCATCTTCATCAGCAACGCCGACCCGGACTACTACTTCGGCGCCGAGACGCTCAAGACCGTCTTCCCCCAGGCCCGCGTGCTGACCACGCCCGCCGTGCGCGAGAAGATCCAGGCCAAGCTGGCCGGCAAGCTGGCTTTCTGGTCACCCAAGATGGGCGCCAACGCGCCCCAGCAGCCCATCGTGCCCGAGGCCCTGCAGGGCACGAGCCTGACGGTCGACGGCGAGACCATCGAGGTGCGCGGCACCACCGGCCTGCTGGCCCACCGGCCCTATGTGTGGATCCCGTCCATCAAGACCGTGGCCGGCAACATCGCCATCTTCGGCAACCTGCACGTCTGGACGGCCGACACCCAGAAGCCCGCCGAACGCCAGGCCTGGCTGGCCCAGCTCGACGAGATCGAGGCCCTGCAGCCCGCCACCGTCGTGCCCGGCCACATGGCCGCCGGCACCGCGCTGGACACCAGCGCCATCCGCTACACCCGCGACTACCTGCGCCGCTTCGACGCCGAGGCCGCCAAGGCCAAGACCGGCGCCGACCTCATCGCCGCCATGAAGCAGGCCTATCCCCAGGCCGGTCTGGGCATGGCCCTGGACATCGGCGCCAAGGTCAACAAGGGCGAAATGGCCTGGTGAGCACCATGACGAGCCCTGTCCTCCACTACATCTACGACCCCCTGTGCGGCTGGTGCTGGGGCGCCGCGCCGCTGGTGCGCGCGGCCCGCGACCTGCTGCCGGTGCGCCTGCATGCCGGCGGCATGATGACCGGCCCGCAGCGGCAGCCCGTCACGCCCGAGCTGCGCGCCTACGTGCTGGCGCATGACCAGCGCATTGCCCAGGCCACCGGCCAGCCCTTCGGCGACGCCTACCGTGACGGCCTGCTGTGCGACCCGCAGGCCGTGTTCGACTCCGAGCCGCCCACCGCCGCCATCCTCGCCGCCGAGGCCCTCGCCGGCCGTGGCACCGACCTGCTGGCCGAGTTGCAGGCCGCCCATTACGTGCAGGGCCGCCGCATCGCCGAGCCCGCCGTGCTGATAGAGCAGGCCGTTGCCATCGGCCTGCCAAGGGCGGAATTCGCGGCCGAGCTCGGCCGCCAGAGCCTGGGCCCGGTGCAGGCCCACATCGAGCAGACCCGTGCCTTCATGGCGCAGACGGGCGCGCGCGGATTCCCGAGCTTTGTGCTGGAGACTCAAGCCGGCCTCAGCCGCGTAGAAGCCTCGGCCTACCTGGGGCGGCCGCAGGACTTCGCGTCCGCCTTGCAAGGCTTGCTCGGCCAGGCGCCGGCGCAGCCGGGCGACGCAGCCGCGCTCTGCAGCATCGATGGCTGTGCCTCGTGAGCCGGAGGCAGGCATGAAGAGCAACCTGCAAATCGTCAGCGACCACTACGCCGCCTCGGCGCGCGGCGACGTCCTGGCCATGATGGCCGACATGGCCCCCGACGTGGCCTGGACGGAGATGGCCGGATTTCCCTGTGCCGGCACCTGGATCGGCCCCGCGGCCGTGGTCAGCAACGTCTTTGCCGTGCTGGGCCGTGACTGGGACGACTATCGCTTCACGCTGGAGCAACTCATCGACGGCGGCGAGCAGCTGGTCGCCCTGGGCCACTACAGCGGCCGCCATCGCGCCACGGACAAGGACCTGCATGCGCGAGTGGCCCACGTGTGGCGGCTGAAGGCGGGGCGGGTGGTGGCCTTCGAGCAGTTCACCGACACCTTGCTGGTGGCCAGAGCAATGACGGCCTGAGCCACCGCCGCCGGCGTCACACCGGCGTGGCGGCGACCCGCAGCAGCGGCGCCTCGCGGCCGACCGGGTCGACCAGCACCAGCGCCAGCTGCAAGGCCGGCACCGGCGGCACGGCAGGCACGGCACGCTCGATGACGAGGTCCAGCGCGCCGCTGTCCAGCGGCACCGCGGCAGCCTCGGGCGCCCAGTCGCCGTCATCCAGCTTCAGATGCACCTGCACCCTGAAGCCGCCCACCGCACGTGGGTGGGCCACCGGGCCGCCGCGGATCGCCAGCGTCAGCCGCCACGTGCCGGCTGCGGCACCGGCGCCTACCGTTACCGTCACGCTGCCGTCCGGCAACGCCGGGATATCCGCCGGCACGAACATGGCCATCGCGGGCGCGGACGCGCTGCTGAACGCGCTCGGCGCGTCCAGGCGCTGCGCCGGCTGCAGCGGCTCGACGGCGCCGGCGGGCAGCGGGATCTCGGCCACGCCGGGCGGCAGGCGGCGCTCGGGCGGCATGCGCAGCTCGGCCCAGTAGTGGTAGCGCACGTAGGCGCTCAAGCCCTCGGGCGTTGGCGAGTCGTCCACCTCGGCGACGAATTCCTCGCCGTCGCGCCTCAACACGCCCCGCCCGATCTCGCGGGCGTAGAGCGCCTCGGGCACGCCGCCGCTGGCGCGCCGCAGCCGGTACTCGGGCGGCCGCGCGTCCGCGGCCGGTGGTTCGTCGAACAGGCCCGGCTCGGCGGCGCGCAGCGCCACCAGGTCCAGGCCAGGCGCGCGCACGGTGATGGTGGCCACGCCGCTGACCGGGTCGACGCGGGTCTCCACCTGCGGTGCGGGCGGGCGCCGGTCGCTGGGCACGGCCACCGGCAGCAGCGGGCAGCTCTCGAATGCGGCCTCGTTGCCCTGGCTGCTGAGTGGCACGAAGCGCAGGAACTGCACGGTCTCCAGCGCCCGCGGCAGGCGCGTGTCGAACAGCACGCTGCCGTCGCCGCCGGGCGTCAGCGGCGTGTCGGTGAGCAGGCGGAAACGATCGCGCAACCCCAGGCCAGCCAGGCCCTTCTGCGCGCCATCGACGGCCACCTCGGCGCGGGTGCGCGGCCGCTCGCCCTCCATCAGCGCGATCTCCAGGCCACGCGCATCCGCCAGGTAGGCGCGGTAGCGGGCGCCGGCCACGCCGGTGAAGCGCAGCCGGAACTCGACATCGGTCGCCGGCGCCGGGCGGCTGCTCCAGACGATGGCGATGCCGGTCTGCGGCACCGGCGGTGTGCGCGGGTCGTGGATGGCGATGGTCGCTGCCACGGTGGGGCCGGGCGTGCCCTCGTCGTCTTCAAAATGGGCCGTCGCGGTGACGGCGCGGCTTTCCATCGGCAGCAGCGCCGGCAGCTCGAAATCGAAGTGAAGCACGCCGCCGTCCTGCGGTGCCGCGGCGTCCTGCAGCGCGCCATCAAGGTCGATCACGACGCGCGACAAGGGCCGCGAGCCGGCCGTCATCTCGTGCAGCGCGGGCACCACCACCGACCAGCGCACGCTGCCGGCCACGGCCGCCGCGTCGCCAGCCGCCCGCCCGGCCAGTTGCAGGTGCGAGCGCAGCACCGGCTGCGGCAGGGACGGCCGCGGCGGCGTCGGCACGACGATCTCGGTCGCGGCGCCGAAGCGGCCGAACACGTCGGCCAGGGCCACGCGGTAGCTCCAGGGCGCGTTGCCGGCGTCGATGTTGGCATCCGACACGATGCCGAAGACGCCGTCGTGCAGCTTGTCGGCATTGCCCAGCATGCGCGGGGCGGCGCGCTCGGCGGGGTCGGCATCGGGCGTGGCGGCCGTCAGGTCCACCATGTCATGGCGCGTGCGCCAGCCGTCGGCCTCGAGACGGCCCAGCGCCACCAGCGTGGCCAGCGCCGGTGTGGCGATGCGCAGCTGCTGGCGGAACCGAATGCTCGGCCCCTCGTCCTCGCGCTGCCAGCCGGCATCGCCCAGCAGCACCTCGGGCGCGGCTGGCAGGTCGGGCGGCGGCGCGGCAAGTGCCGTGGCCACGAAGGCGCGCAGCGTCAGCCCGTGGCGCTGCACGGCCAGTTCGGCCGGGCCGCGCAGCCCAGGTTGCAGTTGCATCAGCCGCTCGATCAGCTGCAGTTCCATTGCATCGGCGTCAGGCAGCTCGAAGCGCATGGCCGGGCCGACGGCAAACAGGCCCGCCGCCAGCCAGCCGCGCGCGCCGGGTGGCTGGAACGGGTTGTCAGGCACGAGCAGGTTGTCCAGCAGCGTGGCGGTGCCCAGGTACCGCCCTGCGCCAGGGTCCAGCGCCTTCATCAGCAGGCTGCTCTGCACCCATTCGGTGGCGCGCTGCCACGGCCGGCGCTTGCCGTTGAGAGCCACGGCAGCCTCCCAGAGATGGGTGCGCTGCACCAGTGACGGCGGCTTCTCCGCGTCGCCCACCAGGCGTTGGGTGTCGTCGTCCAGGTCGGCCTGGAAGGCGGCCACGCGCGCGCGTTCGGCAGAGGGCGGTAGCGCATCGAAGGGGCCGTCGGGGCGGTCGGGGCGGGTCCAGCGCTCAGATGCCGCACGCTCGGCGCGCTGCAGCGCAACCGCGGTGCCTTCGCCGCCGGCATACCAGGGCTGATCGCCCTCGATCGGCAACGACAAGCTGGCGAAGGGCTGCTGGCCGAGCAGTGCCTCGATCGCCCGCCCGGCCGAGATCACCCAGCCCTGCAGCGTGACCCGGCCGCGGCCGCGCAGCCGCAGGCCGGTGATCTGCGGTGCGGCCACCAGCCAGCGTGGCGAAGACCGTGCCGCCACGACGCGGCTGCCGCTGCGGTCGAGCAGGGCCAGCTCGCCGCTGCCCTGGAAGCGCGCCTCGATGCCGGCCACGCGGGCGTCGCTGGGCGCCTCCATCTGGCGGCGGCCGGTGAGCTCGCCGCCACCGGCGTCCAGGTTCAGTGCGGGCAATAGCCGGTGGTCGCGCGTGAACCAGTCCATGGCCGGCGCATCGGTCGCAAACGCCTCCACCGGCCACACCAGAAAGGGCGCCAGCGGAAAGCCGAGTGCGGCCGACGGGAACAGGCGCAGGTGCGTGCCCTTTGGCAGGTCGGGGTCGGGGGCGGCGATGCCGGCTGCCGCCGCGTGGGCCGAGAAATAGCACGGGTCAACGAGCCAGCTGTTCATGCGGCCTCCTGGGCAAAACTGGGCTGCAGCGGAACTTCAAGCAGCCCCTGCAACGGCTTGGGTGGCAGGCCGATGGGCTGGTCGGTGCAATGCAGGCGCAGCCTGGGCATGACCCACGCAAAGCCAATGCCGCGCCGCGTGCGCCGCGGCACGAAGGGCGCGGACGCGGCGAACAGCAGCCGCGAGCCGCTGCGGTCGCGCAGCCGCACGTTGAAGTTGGCGCTGTTGGCGCCACTCACGAGCTGCAGGTCGGTCACATCGAAACGGCCATCACGGTGCACCGGCTCGGGCGATTCGATCAGCACGCCGGCACACAGCCAAGGCGTCCCCGCAGCCACCGGCGGCAGCCACAGCAAGCTGATGCGCGGCTCGGCGGCGGCGGGCCAGCCGTCCATCCCGAGGCTGTCGAGGAAGGCATCGAAGGCGGCGTCCCCCTTGCTGACCTGCGCGGCTAGCACCGTGCCGGGCTGCAGCGCCACGTCGCCCTGCGGGTGACCCGCCAGGCCGCTGATCGGGAAGTGCAGGCCCGCCAGCATCTCGGTGCCGGTGGCCCAGCGCGAGGTGCGAAAGCTCACGCCGGGCAGCCGCCCGTCCGCCACGCCTTCCCGCGTGGAACGGGCCAGCGCGAACACCTCGTACCAGGTGTCGCGCGTGAGCTTCACGTCCACGCGCAGCTCGGCCACGTTGGGCGCCAGGCCGCAGGTCGAGGTGAGATAGGCATTGGCGATGACGGCGGCGCTGCCGGCCAGCTGTGTGGTGCTGGTGACCCACGCGAGCTTGGGCACGAGCAACTGGTCGGGCTCCACCGCCTCGGGCTGGTCGAGCCGGCGCAGGCCGCACAGCAGCTCGTACTTGTAGGCCGCGGCCAGCAGCGCCACGTGGCCCGGTGCGAAGCGCATGCGCACGGGGTCGTGGGCAAACCGGTGCAATTCGCTCTGCGCGGGCTCGTAGCCCAGCAGGTAGCGCTGGAGCATGGCCGGGTCGAAAAAATCGCGCTTGCGGTGGATCAGGTCGAGGTAGGCGTGCGTGCTGGGCGCCGGCTTGCCGCCCGCCCCGAGCAGCGGCGCGGTGCGAAACCAGTAGCTACGCATTCTGTCGGTCGTGCCATCGGCGGCCTGGGGCACCAGCACCTGCTTTTGGCCTTTGTCATCCACCTCGTACAGCGTGCCGGACCAGCGCATGCTCACATCGATGCGGTACAGCCGCCCGGGGTCGAGCACGGCGCGGCGCGTTGGCGACGCCGGCGCGTCGGCCTTGGGCGGCCCGTCGTCGGCGGCCTTTTTCTGTTTGGCCGCTTCGGCAGCCGTGGCAGCATTGCGCGCCGCAGCGGCGGCGGCAGCCGATAACGTGATGCCGCCCAGCGCCAGCAAGCCCAGCCGCGTTCCCGCGACGCAGCTCGCCTCGATGAGCTTGACGGCGCCGTCGGCAGGCGGCAGCCAGCGCACGGCCAGCCAGCCGTCGCCCAGATCCGCTTGCAGATCGGGTGCCCAGCGGCGCGCCAGGTCGTCGACGACGACGAAGGGCCGCGCACCGGCGGCATTGGCCTGCCAGTCGGTGGCGCGCACCACCAGCCACAGGCGCGGCTGCGTCAACGCCTCGTCGGGCACGATGCGCAGGTCGTGCCGCGGCTGCACGCGCTGGAAGGCGAAGTCGATGCGCGGCGTGAACTGCACGGCGCCGGGGTCGAGCCAGGCGTTGAACTGCCGCCCGTCCAGCGACTGCGGCGCGAACGGCCACACGCGCGGGCCGGTGTAGCCCATGTGCAGGGGCAGCAGGTTCGCCGCGGTCTTGTCGAGCACGACGGGGGCCTGCGCGGGCTGCGTCAGCAAAAGCTCCACGCGCGCCCGCACCTGGCTTTGCAGCGGGTCGGCGCTGTGCGGGTCGGGCGGCAACCGGAAACCACTGCCTTCGCGCGCGGCCGAGCCGCCCAGCGCCCAGCCGAAATGTGCATCCGCCCGCAGATGACAGATGTCGGCGAGCTCCTGCAGCGGCTTTCCCGCCACGCCTGCGCCCGCGTCGCCCACCGCATGCATCCACGGGTCGCGAAAGGGCGTCAGCAATAGCAGCTCGGCCGGCTGCGGCTGGCCGCCGGCATTGCCATGCTTGCCTCCGTGCCAGGCACTGCTGAAGGGCCCGGCGACCACCACGTCGGCCTCGGTGGCGTCGATCAGCGCCACGTCCAGCAGCTCCCAGTCGTAGCTGAGCAGATCGCTGCCGAGGGGCTTGGCACGCAAGCCCTCGGGGTAGCCGCCGGCATCGGGGAATTGCGCCGAGGCGAACGACAGCTTGGGCGCGGTGCTGAAGGCCAGCAGCGGGATGCTGTCGGGCCACACCGCACTCTCGGGCGTCGCATCCTCGGGCTTGGTGGCCAGCGGCGCCAGGCGATGGTATTGGTCGTCCACCAGCGAATGCGCGTGGCCATCCAGCGGGTGCTCGGGCTCGGGCACCTTGTCCTTGGGCGACGGGCTGCCGTATTCCAACGTCACGCACTTGCGGATCTCGTCGAAGAACAGGTCGATGCTGCCGCACAGCTCGGCCTTCACGTGCGGGTCGGAACCGTCCACCAGCACGACGTTGATGGTCGCGTCGATGCCCACCGAGAAGATACCGATGTGCAGCCCGCCGCCGATGGTGCCCGCGCCGACGAAGCTCATCGGGTGCGTGGCCACCAGGATGTCGGCCCGCGCGAACACGTCGGCCCAGACCACCGGCTTGAAGCCATAGACGATGTCGAAGCCGACACCGAAGGCGAGGACGAAGCTGCCCGGGGCGGCGCAGAAGGTGCCGCCGCGCGGCCAATTGTTGATGCCGTTGCCGCGGATCATCAGATAGGCGTCGGAGCTCTGGCCCACGATGTCGGGCAGGAAGATCGAGCGCACCGGGCCGCGCTCGCGGCTTTCGGCGGGGTAACCGTCGGCGCCCAGATGAATGAACCAGTCCGCTGATTCCGTCGGGAAATGCGCGCCCACGGGCACCGTGGTGGTGACGATGTGCGGGATCTTGTACTCGCCCTCGACGGCGATGGTGACGCCATCGGCCGGGTCCACCAGGATCACGCCCTTGGCCTGCAGCAGCGACAGGTCGTTGCCGCCGCGTGCGATCTTCATGCGCGGGCCCATGTAGCGGCCCTCGACCGAGCCGCGCACGATGATGTCCGGGGTGGTCACGAACAGGCCGGCGCGGGCGCTGAAGGTGAAACCCATGTCCGGCGCCGTGCCGATGACGGCCTCCAGGCCGAAGCTGAAGGCGCCCGTTTCCTCCACGAACATGCCCGCCTCGCGGTAGTCCCAGTCCAGCGCCGCCTGCACCGGGTCATCGCCCGCCGGCACCGGCTTGGGCTTGGCGTTGATCGCGAACATGCCGCCCACGCCGTAGATCGCCAGGCCCGAGTTGGCCAATGGCAGCGGGCCAGGCAGGTCCACGCCCAGCGCCAGCTTGAGCATCTCGCCTTCGGTCTCGATCTCGGCGCTCGCGCCCAGACCGCCCAGAGGCATGATGCTGGCTTCCATCGCGGCGCGAAAGCCATTGGGCGTCAACATCACCGCGCCGCTGCCGGTGATCATGGGCTGCAGCGCGATGGACGCTTCCAGCCCGCGCAGCTCGCCGCTGAGCTTGCCGTTCTGGTCGAGCGTGCCGCGGATGGTGCAACCGCTGACCTTCACCGGCCCGAGGTCGAGCTTGAAGCGCAGGTCCACCTCGATCCACATCGAGCCGCGGCCCGAGCGTGTGCCCAGCACGTCGAAGAGCGAGCCCGGCCCCTGCACCAGCCAGCCGCCGGGGTCCTCCACCTCCATCGAGCTGCGGGCGTAGTCGAGGTGGAATTTCTCCAGCCCGGGCTTGTCGGGGAAGATGCTCAGCACCACCTCGCGCACCCGCACGCGCAGCGGCTGGTTGGGCTGCATCTGCACCGACAGCACGCCCACGTCAATGCCCGTGACGGTGGCCGCCACCGAATAGTCGAGCTTCAACCGCACCGCGTCGCCGCCCGGCAGCTTGGCACCGCTGCTGATCAGCTCCGCGCCGTGCAGCACCAGCTCGCCGTGCTCCAGGAAGCTCGACAGCCCCGTGGCCGCCACCAGCAGCGTCTGCAGCACCACGCCGCTGTCGTCGCCGCCGGGCGGCGGTGGCTGCTGGGCAATCAGCGCGGTGGCCAGCGTGGCCGCGGTGACGGCGATCTTGGCGCCCAGGCCGCCGGGCGTGCTGTCGATCTTCAGCAGCCCGTCCGGCCCCTGGCTTTCCAGTGCCAGGCTCATTTCAGACGCGGGCGCCGCGGCGGCCGATCCTGGCTTGCGCGCATAGCGCAGCCGCGCCAGCACCGGCGTGCCGGCCGCAAACGTCAGCGCGTGGCCGAAGTTCTCGGTGCGGCCGTTCAGTGGCAGCTCCATCACCGCCTCGACCAACGTGGGCACGAAGCCGTCCAGCCCCGTGGCCGTGGGGTCGCGGCATTCGATGCGCACGGCGATGGCCGGCCGGTCGCCGTCGGCCGGCACCTGGGCATTCACGATGAGGTCGATGCCCGGCGTGGGCGGCAGGCCGAGCTGCAGCCAGGCGTCCACCGCATGGCCGCCGAGGAAGGGCACGCCCTGGGGCAGGAAGAAGCGCGCGCGGTTGACGGCAATGCCCTGCCAGGCGGGCGCGTCCGCAGGCGTGGCAAGCGCAACGCCGTCGACCACCACGCCGTCCGCCGGCCCGGCCTCGCTGGAAAAGTCCAGCACGATGCCGTGCGTGAACTCGAACCCGAAGGTGGTGCCACCCAGCAGCACCGTGGGCGGCTGCACCTGCAGCACGACGACGTCGTCCGGCGCCTCGCGGTTGGGTGACAGGCTCAGCTTGACGCTGCCACGCGCCTGCCCCTGCAGCACCAGGAACAGGCCCTGGCCGACGAGCTGCACCGGCGGGTTGCCCGGGGCGGCCGTCAGCGACTGGCCGTCTGCCGCCAGCGTGGCTGCCACCAGGCCGTGCGATGCCACCGAGCGCGCCAGGTTGAATAGCGGCCGCTGCGCGCCTTCCTCCAGCGACACCGCCAGCCGGAAGCCCGTGCGCGCGCCAGGCGCGCCGTCGAAGGACAGGAAATAGTCGCGTTCGGGAACTGCATCAGGCGGTGGAACCAGATGCAGGTTGAACACACCCAACGCCTGCTCGTCCGCGGCCAGCAACATCCTGCCTTTTTCGGTCTGATCGGACAGCACCGTGGTGGAGACGATCTGCAGCGTGGATAGCAGCGCGTCCACCGGCACGCTGGTGATGAGCTGGGCCAGCAGCTTGTCGTCGGACAGATGTTGTTTGATGCTCTTCATACGTCCCTGCCTCGCCTTGCTGCGGCCCATGCATGCGCCGGCCTAGGCGGCGGACTGTTGGACGTGGGGCGAGCGGGCGCCATCCCGCAGAACACACGGCGGGAGCGGGCAGTTGGGCGGCCCTCCATGGCCGCGCGCGCCGGTGCGCTCCGGCGCCTTCATCAATCGGGAGGAAGAGGGGGGTGCTGGGGTGTGCGCGAAGCCGCGCCGTTAGCAGAAGAGGAAGAGGGCGAAGAAGAAGGCGAGGGCGGGCGATCGCAGGGTCAGCGCTTCAGCGGCGGAACTTGCCGTTCTGGTCAATGATGGCCAGGTCCACATAGTCCAGGCCGCTGTGGTCGGTCGGGCTGTAGCCCAGCTCGATGCCGCCCAGGTCATAGCGGCTCATGCCCTCCAGCGCCTTGCGCAGGCCGTCGCGCGTGGGCTGCTTGCCGGCGCGCTTCAGGCCTTCCACCAGCACCTTGGCCGACACATAGCCCTCGACGACGGTGGGCGTCACGTCCACGCCGGCCTTCTGGGCCGCCTCGGAGATCTCCTTGATGATGGGCTTGGCGATGGAGCGTTCATAAGGGAACACCTGGCTGACGATGACGCCATAGCCGATGTCGCCCAGGTCCTTGATGAAGCCCATCGAGGCGTTGTTGGACAGGGTCACCAGCTGCGCATTCGAACCCGCGGCGCGCACCGCCTTCATGCCCTGCACAACGGCCGTGCCCGAGCCGATGAACATCACCGCCTGGGGCTGCTTCTCCAGCAGCTTGGGCACGATGGGGCCGAAGTCGGGCTTGGCGCGGTCGTACTTCTCGTGGGCCACGGGCTTCTTGTTCGTCTTGGTCAGCCCGGCCATGGCGCCCTGCACGGCATCGTCGCCAAATGAGTCGTCCACCTGCACGATGGCGATGCGCTCCATGCCGATCAGGCTCAGGTGCTCGATCGCCCGCTCGGCCTCGCGCTGGTAGGTGGCGCGCACATTGAACAGCCACGGGTGCACCGGCTTGTGCAGCACCATGGCGCCGGTCGACGGCCCCACCAGCGGCACCTTGTGCTCGGTCAGCAGCGGCATGATGGCCTGCGTATGGGGCGTGCCGCGGTTCAGGAACAGCGAGATGACGCCCTGGTCGATCAGCTGCTTGGCATTCGTGACGGCGATCTTGGGGTCGAACTTGTCGTCCAGCGACACCAGGTTGATCTTCTGGCCATTGACGCCGCCGCCGGCGTTGACGATGTCGAAGTAGAGCTTGGCGCCCTTCGTCGCCTCACCCACGCTGGCCGCCACCTGGCCGGTGTGGCCGGCGGTCTGGCCGATGGTGAGGTCGGCGTGGGCGGTGGTGGCGAGGGCGGCTGTTGCCGTGACGGCGATGGCGAAGAGGCGGCTGGCCTGCTGCCGAAGTGTGGTCATGGTTTGTCTCCTGGCTGCCCCTGGCTGCGGCGGGCTCTTGGCGGCCTGCTTGCGGGAGCGCTCATTCAAGCATGCGAGGCACTGGCGCAGGGCGTAGTGCCGATGTGGATAGTGCGTATTTGCCGGC
This sequence comes from Pelomonas sp. Root1217, assembly GCF_001425705.1. Taxonomy (GTDB): domain Bacteria; phylum Pseudomonadota; class Gammaproteobacteria; order Burkholderiales; family Burkholderiaceae_C; genus Pelomonas. Next base: position 266,681 of record NZ_LMDC01000027.1, read on the forward strand.
TTCCGCATGCCGCTTGCAAGCGGCATGGCCTTCGACAGGCGTCGCGCAGCACGCAGGTGCTGCGCTCGGTCCCTTCTTAGTCTTGGTCGCCGAGGCCCGCGCAAAACTCCGGCCGCTACGCTCCGGTCAAACAGTTGCGCGGAGTCAGTTCACGAAGCGTGCTGCGCACGACGCTCGGCCTCTTCAAGGGATCAGGCGAAACAGCCAACAGCCGAATGCCAAAATCAAAAGGGTCACTCGGTGAGACTTGACCTCGACCCCGTGAGATAGATTGAAAAGTTTGCACCAAGCGCAGTTGAATCAAAATCACAGCGATAAAGCCCGCTAGCGAGAGTGCTGCTTATTCTGCAAATCGCTCGGCGAATAGCGATCAACTCTATCTGGTTTTCCATATTCAGTTAGATGTACTTCAAGGATGCCGTTGGCATTCCGTTGTAACTGTGTGACAGTTGGCGAGCTGTATTGATGAATATGATCGGTTTCCCGAAGTATCAGCCATTTCGCTCTTGTTACGTATAAGTCGGTCCAGGAACTTCCTAATGCTGCGTAACGTAAAGCAAACGCTTCACTTCCATCCCCTATAGATTCGGTCTTGCTCATTTGGGCAAAGCCATCTGTTCCGATATTGAAGAGCTGAATGGTTAGAATTGCGGCGCCCAATAAGACTGTCCGTCCTGCTATTTTTTGATGTGAGCCATAAAAAAAGTAGAGCCCTAAAGTCATAACAATGAAACTGAGTAGGGCGGCGATTGTGCCGGCAACAATGCTATATTGTGTCCGATTCCATATCCATTCATACTTTGAAAATTCAACCGTAGACCACAAAAAAATTGGTGCGGAGAATAAGATCATTCCGACTGAACGCCGCTTTTTCATTTCAATTCTCCGCGGAGTTTATTTGCTAGTCTGAACCGGGACGGGATCGGTAACGTTAACCAAACTACCCCCGCCTCCACAAGCTCCTGTGCAACCCGCAGGGGGAGAAATTGAACCTCCCGTCCAGCCGCCCGCTGGCGTACCGGTATTTCCGGGGGCGTCGTTTCCTCCTTGTGGAGTGCTCGGCGTCGAGCTCACAGGAGGTTCGCATGCTTTCGCGCAGGATCGGGGTCAGGTCTCAACTTTTAAGTCTTACCGGGCATCGTGCACGCCCGTTTGCCCGCGAGCAATTCATCGTGCAGGTAGAGGATGTGCCGGGCGCGACCAGCGCCTGTTGCCGTTGACAGGCCAGCGATGCAGGCGCAAAACGGGACGTTGCCGGATTCGGCACGCGGGGGCGCAGCATGAACATCGACGTTTCGCAGGCGGTTCGCAGCTCTTGGCTTCTTGCCGCACTTGTAGGCCTCCTGCTCTGTACGCCAGCGCTGGCCGACCCCGTGCCGGTGGTGCATTTTGAGCATGAGGACGTCGACAAGTTCGGTGATCTGTCTCAGAAGAATGTGGCTCCCTGTCCCAACATGGCCTGCGGGCCGGTGGCAGCCGTCAACTCCTTTGTCTTCCTGCAGCGCGAGTACTCCCTGATCTACGGCTCCAAGCTGATCCCGGCAGTCGATGGCACCAAGCCCACTCAAGCCGAACTTATTGCGGTTGCCGCCGACCTGGCGAAGAACTACATGGACACCTGCTGTGAGAAGGGCACTCACATCACGAACTTCATCAACGGCAAGCAGAAGTACTTCGACACGGTGGCGCCCAACACCACTGTCATCCACGGGCAAGTGAAGGACTGGGATCCGGTTGAGGGCGGTGCCAAGCCCGACAACATCGACGAAACCAACCCGACGCCGCAATTCCTGCTGAACGAGTTGAGCCACAACCAGGATATCGAGCTGCTGCTCGACTTCGGCACCGACGGTGGCCACTACGTCACGCTGACCTCTTTGTTCTGGAGCGACGACGACGGCGACGGAAGCATCGACGCCGGTGAGGCCGCGAACATTGGCTATATCGATCCGGAGGATGGCAAGTCCACCAGCGCACGCCTCGGCGAGTTGGCGGGCGCCCTGACCGTTCAGTACCTCAGCCCGGTCACGGGCAACGTGCGCAGCGGCACGATCTTTGCCGCCATCGCGGAGTCGCCCGAGCACCGCACCAACCCTGAACCCGCAAGCGCGGCCCTTGTGCTGGCGGCGTTAGCGGCCGTGTGGTGCGTCAGGCGCCGGTCGGCTGCCGCCAGACCGAGAGATGACTACCAGCTCGCCTGAAACGAATCCCCACTGAACCGGCTATCCCCCGTGACCGCGCCCATGTCCACAAACTCAAAATCCGACGCCCGCAGCGTCTTGAGGCTGGAGATCGTCGCGTCTTGCCACTGCGCACTGGGCTCGCCCTGCACGTACAGGTCGGAGCCGATGTCGGCGACGTAGAGGCCATAGCGCTGCATCGCCACCGCGACAGCCTTGGCCTGGGCGCTCCAGGAGGCTGGCGGTAAGAAGCTGGCCTTCAGGCGCATCACGGCGCCAAAGGGCACGCCGCCGGCCGTCTCGCCGCCCGCGTGATGGCGCGCCGGCCAGACGTGGCTGCGGGCCAGCACGCTGTCGCGCAGCGTGACGCGCAAGGCATGGCGGATCTCGCCCGCGCTGGCTTCAGCGGCCCGCGCCAGCAGGGGCAGCATGGGCAGGCCGGCGGCGTCGCCCGAGGTCCAGGTGTCGGGGCGCATCGCGTTGCTCTTCAGGTCCCACGCGGCTGTCGAGTAGCTGTACCACTGCGCGTTGAGCTTGAAGCTGGCGTAGCTCTCCCACAGCCGGCAGCTGCCTTGCTCGACCACCAACACATGGCGGTCGCTGCATTGCTGGGCGTCATTGCAGGCGCCGCCCTCGGCCTTGAGCAGGTCGTCGCGCGGGAAGGGGAAGCGGCGGTTGGGCGCGGTCAGCGTCGTGCAGTCGCGCACGAGGCTGTAGCCGCCGCCCACGGGTGCGCCGCAGTCGCTCTCGTCGGGCGCGCCGTCGCCGCTGCCGGCGCGTGGGTCGGTGGGATTGAAGGCCACCGTCGGCCAGCTGGTGGTGGCCGTGGCCGCGGTGCTGCCGTCCACCACGTTGTACGGGATGCCGTAGTAGTCGGCCGGCTGCTGCTGGTTCTCGCTGGTGCCCCAGTCCGGATGAAATGACCTCGTCGTGCCGATGTTGCTGATCCACGTCGCGCTGCTGGCGTGCACGGGGAAGCGCTGGGCATCGTCGATGCGCGTGTTGAACACCGCCGTGGCGGGGAAGACATCGCAGCCGCCGATCTGCGGCGAGGCATCGGGTGCAGGGGAGGGCGCAGGAGCAGGAGCAGGAGCCGGAGCAGGGGCCGGCGGAGGTGGCGGCGGCGCAGGAGAGGGCGTGGGAGCGGGCGATGGGGCTGGCGGCGGCAGTGGGCTGCCGCCACCGCCGCCACAGGCCGTCAGGCCGACGGCCGTGGCCAGCAGGACGAGCCCGCCGATGCTCTTCTTGATCGGGTCGCTTTGCATTTGTTCTTCTTCAACAGGGCGCCGGCCGAAGTGCCGGCGACCATGTTGAAACAAGTGCGTCGCAGCGAGCACGCCCAGGTGTACGGGGATGTAAGCGCGGCCGTGCTGGCCGCGCTTTGCCTCGGCTACCTCACGGTGACGGAGAAGTTCCTCGACCCGAAGTTCATGCCGCCCGACGACGACGTGATCTCGAAGCCGTACTGCACGTCACCCACGACCAGGTCGGCCATCCAGCCGAGGTTCCTCAGGTAGTTGAGGATGCCCAGAACGTCGATCGTGGTGTTGTTCGTCTTCGAGGTGCGCAGGAAGGAATAGACCATGTTGGCGCCGTTGTTGCCGCGGTAGACGTTCCACGTGGCACCGCCCACGTTCACGTTGGTGTAGACGGGGATCGCGCAGCCCTGCGCGTTCCAGTTGTAGGAGATGGGCTTGACGTTGCCGCAGCCGGCCGCGGTGCCGGTGTAGTTCAGCCACAGCATGATCTCGTGGGCGTTGTTGCCCACCCAGACGTCGAAGGTCGATGACCAGGCGCCGCCGCCCGGCGTGGTGGCGGAGATGGTGGACGACAACTGCGACAGCGAGCTGATGGTGCGGTTGACCGCGTAGCCGATGTGCGGGTACGACTTGATCCCGCCGGTGTTGGGCTGGTCGGACCAGACACCCCAGTCGGCATTCGTGTTGGCCCAAATGGTCTGCGGGCCGACGGCGGCACCGCCGCACGGGCCCCAGACGTCGTTGTTGAAGTTGTAGCTGCCGTAGTTCCAGCTGGCGAACAGGTTGGGGGCCGAGCAGGATGACGTGGCGGGCGAGGAGGCCCCCCAAGTGGCGGCCTGCGCGCCCGGGGAGGCGAGGGACATGACGACAAAGGCGGCAGCGCCCAACGCGCGGTGGATTGATTTCATATGTCTCCGTTATGGTTGAAAGGGTCATCGCCCATGACCGCTACCTTGTGAATGGCAGCGTTGTCATGGGCAAATAAATTCGAGCCGCGAACAATTAGTTCGACCATCGGGCTTACCCGCTGATGTGAAACAAGCGGTCGCGCTCAGCGGCCGGGTCTGGCGTCGAGAAAACGTTCTCTCAACACGCCAGTCGAGTCAGCCCGCCACGCCGCAAACACCGCCGATGGCTCGATGGCCTCGGCCAGCGGCTTGAACACCGCGCCCTGCACGCCCGCGCGCTGGAAGGCCGCCGGCACGATGCTGACGCCCATGCCCTGGGCCACCAGCGACACCACGGACAGCCAGTGCCGGCCCTCGTGCTGCAGCCGCGGGTAGAAGCCGTGCTGGCGGCAGATCTCGACGATGCGGGCGTGGTAGTCGGGTGAGCCCTTGCGGGAGAAGAGGATGAAGGGCTGGTCGCTCAGCGTCGCCAAGGGAATCTTCTTCAGCTTGGCGCTCGGGTGGTTGGCGGGCAGGCAGGCGAGGAAGGGTTCGCTGTAGAGCGGCTGCGAGGTGAGGGCGGGCGGCAGGCGGTCGGTGTGGACGAGGCCGAGGTCAAGCTCCTCGCGGAGCAAGGCCTCGATCTGGTCCTGCGAGTTCAACTCGATGACGATCACCTCGACCTTGGGATGGCTGGCCTGGAAGGCCTGCAACCAGGTGGACAGGCCGTTGAACAGCGTGGAGCCGACAAAGCCCAGGCGCAGCCGGCCCACCTCACCGGCCTGCACCTCGCGGGCCAGCGCGCAGGCGTCTTCGGCGCGGTCCAGCAGGGCTTGGGCGCTGGTGCGGAAGGCGTCGCCCGCGGGCGTGAGGCGCACGCCCTTGCTGTCGCGGTCGAACAGGCGTGCGCCGACGCTGGCCTCCAGCTGCTGGATGGCGACCGACAGCGGCGGCTGAGAGATGGCCAGGCGCTGGGCGGCGCGGCCGTAGTGCAGCTCCTCGGCCAAGGCGATGAAGTAGCGCAGGTGGCGGAACTCCAGCGAGCGGGTGGCGGCTGCAGCTGTGTCGATAGGCATTGCGAATCGTCGAAGTCGTTTCTTGAATTGGACACGAATCGGTCCGCGGCGCAATACTTCTGCCATTCGCGCCCGGCGCTTTTGCCGGGCGTTGCTCATCAGGACGCGCACCATGGCCACCAAGGCAGGCTTTCACTGGGACGACCCGCTGCTGCTGAACGAGCAGCTCACCGACGATGAACGCATGGTGCGCGACGCCGCTGCGGCCTATTGCACCGACCGCCTGAAGCCGCGAGTGCTCGAGGCCTTCCGCAACGAGAAGACCGATGCGAGCATCTTTCGCGAGATGGGCGAGCTGGGCTTGCTGGGCCCGACCATCCCCAGTGAATACGGCGGCGCCGGCCTGAACTACGTGTCCTACGGCCTGATCGCCCGCGAGGTGGAGCGTGTCGACTCGGGCTACCGCTCGATGATGAGCGTGCAGTCGTCCCTCGTCATGGTGCCCATCAACGAGTTCGGCAACGAGGCCACCAAGCAGAAGTACCTGCCCAAGCTGGCCAGCGGCGAGTGGATCGGCTGCTTCGGCCTGACCGAGCCCAACCACGGCTCCGACCCCGGCTCCATGGTCACGCGCGCCCGCAAGGTGGACGGCGGCTACGAGCTGACCGGCAGCAAGATGTGGATCACCAACAGCCCCATCGCCGACGTGTTCGTCGTCTGGGCCAAGGATGATGGCGGCCAGATCCGCGGCTTCGTGCTGGAAAAGGGCGCCAAGGGCCTGAGCGCGCCGGCCATCCATGGCAAGGTGGGCCTGCGGGCGTCCATCACCGGCGAGATCGTCATGGACAGCGTGTTCTGCCCCGAGGAGAACGCCTTCCCCGAGGTGCGAGGCCTCAAGGGCCCGTTCACCTGCTTGAACTCGGCTCGCTACGGCATTGCCTGGGGCGCGCTCGGTGCGGCCGAGGATTGCTGGCACACGGCCCGCCAGTACACGATGGACCGCAAGCAGTTCGGCAAGCCGCTGGCCGCCAACCAGCTGGTGCAGAAGAAGCTGGCCGACATGCAGACCGAGATCACTCTGGGCCTGCAAGGCTGCCTGCGCCTGGGCCGCATGAAGGACGAGGGCACGGCGGCGGTGGAGATCACGTCCATCATGAAGCGCAACAGCTGCGGCAAGAGCCTGGACATCGCCCGCATGGCGCGCGACATGCTCGGCGGCAACGGCATTTCCGACGAGTTCGGCATCGCCCGCCATCTGGTGAACCTGGAGGTGGTGAACACGTATGAGGGCACGCACGACATCCATGCGTTGATCCTGGGCCGGGCGATCACGGGGATTGCTGCGTTCTGAGAATTGGAAGGCTGACGGGCGTCCCCGGCAGGCTGGACGACCGGCGCCAGCGCTGGCCTCACCTATCATTCTGGACACCGCAGTTGAGGGGCCGTCAGCCGTGTTGGCTCACCGCCATATTCACCAGTCGAAAGACAACGCTGCCAGTACGCTGGCCGCGTAGCTCCTTCCTTTCGGGCAGAACTGCGCACCTCGCCATCGCAGCCCTTCGGACGAGCCCGCCGCGGTTTCCAGGATGAACGAACACAAGACAGGTTGGGGAGGAGCGCCGTGTTGACAGAGTGGCTGGACGCCGAGGGTCGTTTTTTTCATCCCGAGCCGAGCGTGCGGGTCGTGCCTCTGCCGCATGGCAGCCACTGCGTGGTGGTGGACAACGCCCTGGCCAATCCGGAAGGCGTGCGCCAATGGGCGGCCTCGCAAGCTTTCCGGCCGCCGACGCACTTTCCTTATCCGGGCTTGGTGCTCGACGCGCCCAAGGTGCTGGGCGAGCGGATGGCCGATTTCTTCGCGGAGCATGCGCGTGCGCCGCTCGGTGGCCGTCGCACGCTGCATCAGGAGGCGCGGCTGTCATTGCTGAACACGCCTCCCGAGGCGCTTGATCACCGGCTTTGGCTGTGCCACCGCGACGTTGTGCTCGTCGACCGAAGTTTGTTGTGCGCAGCCAGTGTGCTGTATTTGTTTCATGACCCTGCGCTGGGGGGGACCAGCTTCTATCGCCCACTGCGAGATCCGCAAGAGATCGACCGCGTGCTGGAGGACAGTTTCAAGCTGGACGGCCCGACCTTCAGTGCACGCTATGGTGTGGAGCCGGGGTACATGAAAGGCGACAACGCGCATTTCGCGCGTGTGGCCAGAGTCCTCGCGGTCTGGAACCGCGCCATCTTCTACGACGGATCCCTTTTTCATTCGCCTGATGTGGATCAGCCCGCGCTGCTGAGCTCCGACGCGCTTCGAGGCCGCCTCACGCTGAACGGTTTTTTCACGTGCAAGCGCCAGGCGGCGTGAGCGGGGGGCTTTGTCGGACTGGGCTGACGCGAGGCCGCGCTGCCCTGAGCTGGCAGGCGCGCCGCCGCTGTTCTTCAATCGAACCGATTCAGCGGACAGGGGATAGCCATGGCGGTGATTTCCGGGGCCTGCCTTTGCGGGCAGGTGAAGTTTTCAGTCAGCGGCGAGCCGCTTCGCACAGGCATCTGCCACTGCACCGACTGCCGGCAGGAGAGCGGTTCGGCCTTCACCTTCTTCGGGGTCTGGCCTGCGACCCGGTTTGAACGCGCAGGAGAAACCGCGCAGTTCCGCGGCCGGCATTTCTGCCCGCGCTGCGGGTCCCGTCTCTTCGCGGTCGACGACCGGGAGGCGGAGGTCAAGCTTGGTGCGCTGTCGCAGGCGCCGACCGCTCTCGTGCCGAGCTACGAGCTGTGGGTAAAGCGCCGCGAGCCGTGGTTGCTGCCGATCCCGGGTGCCGAGCAACACGAGCAAGACCGCAACCGCCCTGGGTGACTTGAGGCACGGCTTGGCCCAAGAGGCATGCTCTCGGCTTCCAGAACACGGAGAAGCCGATGACCACCCGCCGCCATGCCTTGCTTGCCGCCGCCACGCTGCCCGCCGCTGCTTCGGCCGCGTCGCAACCGGGTTGGCCGTCAACCGACGAAATCGCCAGGCGGGTCGAAGAGGCTCGCGCCGCTGAGACCGCCTTTGCCGCGGCCTTCGCAGCACGTGACGTGGCGGGCTTCCGGCGTTTGCTGGCGCCGGACACCATCTGGATGGGCAAGGCACCGCTGCACGGTCCCGACGCCGTCATGGCGGCCTGGACCGGCATGCTCACTTCGCCCAAGCCGCCCTTCAGCTGGTCCCCCGACCTGGTGCTGGTGCTGCCCAGCGGCGACCTGGCCCGCACCACCGGGCCGGTGCTTGATACCGAGGGCAAGGTGACGGCGCGCTTCCAGTCAGTGTGGCGGCGCAAGCCGGCGGGTGGCTGGGAGATCGTTTTTGACTTCGGGACGGAAGTCTGCCGCTGATCGTTCCCGAGCGACGCGAGAGCGCCGTTCAGGCGCGCGTCCTGCAGTTCACGCGAGGCTACTTGAGCTGACCGGCGCCGTCGCGAGACTCTTGCAGCGTTGGCAGTCCGCAGGCCTTCCGGTCCCCGTCCGTCACTGCGGACTCATCGACGGCTGAGAGTTCCATCTTCCCCGTCTTTGCTGAACGCTCGAACTGCGTGCCATACCACTGCGGTTTTCCTGACCGCAGGAGCAACCTGTCCCACGCGGAGCAGGCGGCGGCCTTGGGGCCAGGGCGTTCGGGTCGCAGCGCTGCGGCGATGCTGACCAGCGAGAAGGCAAGCTTGAAGTCCTCCACCGTTTCGCCGTGCTGGAAGACGAGCGCGGCGTAGAAATAGTCTTCGGCGGCACGGACTTCGCCCTGCTCCAGCAAGCGCCTGACCTGGATCCGGCGTTCGGCATCTCTACCGGCCAACTGGGTGTAGTCGATGCCCTCGATGGGACCCGCCCTGTCCTGTTGATCCGCGGCGGCGATCTCGCGAAGCTTGGGGTTGGGTTCGAGGGCTTGTGCGCCTGCGCCCAGCGTTGCGAGGATGATCAAAACGGCAAGGCTTCGCTTCGGCGGCATATGAGGCGCAGGTCTATTGACCATGGATTGGAGGAGGTGAGCTTGGTGGCACTCGGCTATTTCTTGGTCAGCTGGATCTCGAACAGCTTCGGCCACAGCTTGCCGGTGACAAACAGCCGCTTGGTCTTGGCGTCATAGGCAATGCCGTTGAGCACCGCATCCGGGCTGCTGCGCAGGTTGTCAGGCAGCAGGCCGCTCAGGTCGATCCAGGCGGTCACGCGGCCGGTCTTGGGGTCGATGCGGGCGATGCGGTCGGTCTGCCAGATGTTGGCCAGCACCTCGCCCTCCACCCATTCCAGCTCGTTGATCTGGTCAACGGGCTTGCCATCCGCCGTCACGCTCACGCGGCGCAGTTCCTTGAAGGTCAGCGGGTCGAGGAAGCGCAGCTCAGGGCTGCCGTCGCTCATGACCAGCTCCTTGTCGCTGTGCGTCAGGCCCCAGCCCTCGCCGGGGTAGTTGAACTTACGCCACAGCTTGAAGGTCTTGAGGTCGAGCACATAGGCGGTCTGCTCGGTCCAGGTGATGCCGATGAGGCGGTCACCCCATTGCGAGATGCCTTCGCCGAAGACCTCGGCCGGCAGGTCCACCTGCTGGACCACCTTGCCGGTCTCGATCTCGACCTTGCGGATGCTGGAGCGCCCACGCAGGCCGGTGCCTTCGAACAGGAAGCCATCGTGGAAGAACAGGCCCTGGGTGAAGGCATCGCCGTCGTGCGGGTAGCTCTTGACGACCTTGAAGCCCTGCACGGGCGTGGCGGCGATGACTGGCGCCGTCAATGCCGCAGCGATCAGCGCGAGGGCAGCGCGCCGCTGCAGAAAAGAGGAGAAGGTAGAACGCATGCCGTCAGCCTAGCCGAAGCAGCGGCGGCACAGCTGTCTGCAAGAGTTCGACGAGCTCAGCGTCCATGAAGCGGTAGTCGTCCGGGATGTCCAGCACATGCAGTTCCTTGCCCGCCAGCGATGTGGCGTGGTCCTGCATGAGGCGCGAGCGGTGCTTGCTTTCCATGACGAGGATGACGTCGGCCCACTCGAGGTCGGCAGCGCTGACCTGCTTGCGCGCGCTGGCGCTGGTGCCGGCCGAGCGCACGTGCAGGGCCGGGTGGCGGCGGAACACCTGCTCGGCCGTCGGACTGCGCCACTGATTGCGGCTGCAGATGAACAGGACCTTGAGCCTGTCTTGGCTCATGCCCCGCCGAGCGACTTGAACAGCGCCGCCTGCCGGACCCATTGCTGCAGGCGCAACCGAATGCGTCCCTGCTCCGCGTCGAGCACGGCGCTGCGCGTCTGCAGCCAGTCAGCACGGGCCACGGCGCCTACCTCGTAGCGCAGCGCGGCCAGGCGCTCGTTCTCGGTCGCTTCGCGCAGCCGGCCTTCGTTGGCGGCAAGCTGCTGGGCCACGCGCTCAGCCTCGATGCGCTGGGTCTCGATGTCGGCCAGCGCGCGTTGCAGCGTATCGCGCAGGGCGAGCGCGGCGGCATCGAGCTCTGTGCGGGCGCCGTCGCGCTGCAGGGCCAGGCGCTGCCAGTCGATCATCGGCACGATGAGGTTGGTGCCGAGAGACGCCAGTGGCTGCGACAACCAGTCTCGTGCATGGCTGCCGCCAGTGCTCAGGCCCGCGGAGAAGGACAGGCGCGGGTAGCGGTCGGCCTCGCTGACGCGCAGCCGCGCCAGGGACGCATCCACACCGAAGCGGGCCTTCTGCACATCGGGGCGGCGCGCGAGCACCTCGGCGGGCTCGGCCAGGCGCCAGCGTGGCGGCTCTCCAGCCGGCAGCGCCGCCTCGGGCGAAGGGCCGGGCAGGGGCTCGTCGAGCAGCAACGCGAGGATCTGGCGCTGCAGTTGCGCGTCGGCGGCGAGGTCGGCCAGGCGCGACTCGGCGGCCTGCACATTGACCGCGATCTTGTCGAGCTCGATGGGCAGCAGCTTGCCTTCACGCACGCGCTGCCGCGTCAGCTCCAGCGTCTCGCGGGTCAGCGCGAGCTGGGTCTCGGCCAGCGGCTTTTGCGCGCGGATGGCGGCCAGCGTCCAGTAGGCCTCGGCCACCTGGCTGCGGATGGACAGGCGGGCGGCATCGATGTCCGTGCGCGTGGCCTCGGCATTGGCGCGCTGGGCGGCCGTGCTCTGGGCCAGGCGGTCCCACAGGTCCAGCTCGTAGCCGACGCCGACGGACGCGCCATAGCTGCGGCTCCAGCCGGTCGAGGTGGTCACCGGGATCGTCACGCCGCCGACCTCGACGTTGCGCGTGCTGCTCTGCGTCTCGATCGGGCGGCTGGCGTTGGCGGACAGGCTGGCGCTCGGAGACCAGCGCAGCGCGCTCTGCTCGGCCAGCAACTGCGCCTGCTTCCAGCTCAGCGCGGCGCGGGCGATGTCGCGGTTGGCCTCCAGTGCGCGGGCCTGCAGCGCGGCGAGCTGGGGATCGAGCAGCCCGGCCCAGTCGGGCGCCACGTCGCCGCTGCCCAGGCTCCAGGCAGTGGGCATGGCCACGTCGGGTGCCTTGGCCGCAGGGCCATTCGCGCAGCCGGCCAGCAGCAGGGCGGCGGCCAGGACGATCAGGGTCTGTCTCGTTTTCATATCAGTTGTCCATTCGCCTCGCGTCGCATACGTCGTGAATCTGGCGGGACGAGCGACGGGCCGCTCCCTAGCCGGCCCGCTCTGGCGATGTGCTTGCGGCTTGATGCCGCAAGCATCGCCGTCCCCTCGGGGGACCGGCCAAGGTTCTCCTTGGACGAGGGGCTCCATTTCTACTCCCGTGCCAACGCGTCGACCGGGCTGAGAGCCGCCGCACGGCGCGCGGGCAGCGTGCCGAACACCAGGCCCACGCCGCTGGACACCGCGAAGGCCACGCCCAGGGCCGCCCAGCTGATGACGACATGCAGGTGCTGCTGGGCCGCGTTGACGGCCTGCGCCGCCAGCCAGCTGAGGCAGACGCCCACCAGCCCGCCCAGGAAGCACAACACGACGGCCTCGATGAGGAACTGCAGCCGCACATCGCCCTGGCGTGCGCCGACCGCCATGCGGATGCCGATCTCGCGGGTGCGCTCGGAGACCGACACCAGCATGATGTTCATGACGCCCACGCCGCCCACCAGCAGCGAGATGGCCGCGACGCCGGCGAACAGCGCCGCCATCGCGCTGGTGACGCTCTGGAACTTGCGGAACTCCTCTTCGCCGTTCCAGGTGCCGAAGTCCTCGCGCCCATGCAGGGCCTTGAGGCGGTGGATGATCTGCTCGCGCACCTGCTGCGGTGGCACGGTCAGGTCCAGCAGCACGTCGAAGTTGTCGACGTCGGCGCGCGCGTCCAGCTTGCGCGAGAAGGTGGTGTGCGGGATGTAGAGCTGCCCCAGCCAGCTGCCAAAGCTGAAAGCGCCGCCTTCGGGGGCGACGACGCCGACGACCGTGAAGGGCAGGGCGGCCGTGGGCGGTGGCGGCGCGCCTGGCTGCTGGGCGGCCTGGGCGTCAGGCGCCATGCCGGGGTTGACGAAGACGAGCTGGCCCAGCGGCGATTCGCCCTTCTTGAACAGCGCGTCGCGCGATTTCTCGTCGAGGACGACGACCTGGCTGCGCGTCTCGAAGTCCATCGCGCTGAGGTAGCGGCCCTGCACGAGCTTGAGCTTGCGCGCCTTCAGCGTGGCCGTGTCGCCACCAATGGCCTCCAGCATCGCGTCGCGCGACTGGTGGCGGGCGGTCAGCTGCATCTGGCGGTTCAGTGTGATGCTCTTGACGCCGTTGAGCGCGCGCAGCGAGTCGATCTCGTGCGGCCGGAAGGGTTGGGGCACGGCACCGGGCGGCAGCGCGGGGTTGCCGCGCCAGACGGGGATGCGGCCGGAGATCAGGCTGCTGAGGTCGGTCTCGATGGAGTCACGGGCGGCGGTGGTCAGCGCGACGATGCTGACGACGGAGGCGATGCCGATGCTGATGCCCAGCATGGACAGGGCCGTGCGCAGCCGGTTGCCCTTGAGTGCGAGCAGCGCGGTGGCGATGGCTTCGCGCCATTGCACCTGCAGGCGACGAAGCCGGCCGCCTTCCTTGACCGGCGGCGCATCGCTGGGCAGTTCGGTGGGTGCGATGTGGCCGGCCGGCGTGCCGTTGTCGGCGACGACCTTGCCATCCTTCAGCTCGATGACGCGCCGTGCATGGGCGGCCACGGCGGCATCGTGGGTGACGAGGATGATCGTGTGGCCGCGCTGGTTCAGCTCTTCCAGCAGGCGCAGCATCTCGGCGCCGGAGGCGGAGTCCAGCGCGCCGGTGGGCTCGTCGGCCAGGATGATCTGGCCGCCATTCATCAGCGCCCGGGCGATGGACACGCGCTGCTGTTGGCCGCCCGAGAGTTCGTTGGGCCGGTGATGCAGGCGGTCACCCAGGCCCAGTCGCTCCAGCAGCGCGCGGGCCCGCCCGCCGCGCGCTCCGGTGCCGACGCCAGCGTAGACCGCAGGGAGCGCAGCGTTGGCGCGGGCGTCCAGGTGGGGCAGCAGGTGGTAGCGCTGGAAGATGAAGCCGAAGCGCTCGCGGCGAAGTGCGGCGAGCTCATCCGGGCCGAGGGTGCTGGCGTCCTGGCCGTCGATGACGAAGCTGCCGCTGGTGGGGTTGTCCAGGCAGCCGAGCACGTTCATCAATGTGCTCTTGCCGGAGCCGGACTGGCCCATGATGGCGACAAATTCGCCGGCCTCGATGTTGAGGCTGACGCCGTCGAGGGCGGGGACGTCGATTTCGCCCAGCTGGTAGTGCCGGGCGACGTCCTTCAGCTCGATGAGAGCCATGTCAGGTGGACGCTGCGCTGGCGGGAGCGGAGGCTGCATCCGCCGCACTTGGCGGCGCCAGCAACACCTTCTCGCCGGCCTTCAGGCCGTCCAGCACCTGCACCTTGGCGCCGTCTTGCAGGCCCACCTTGACCTGCCGCGGCGTCTGTTTGTTCGCCGCGTCCAGCACCTGCACCGTGAAGCGGCCATCCTTGCCGCGTTCACCCAGCGCGACGATGGGCATGGCGAGCACCTGCTTGGCCGAGCCGGTCTCGATGTCGACCTGCACCGTCATGTCGCTGAACAGCGCCCGCTCGCGGTTGTCGACCTCGAACAGCACGTTGTAGAAGACCGCATTGCCCGCGCGCTCCGGCACCGGCTGGATGACGCGCACCTTGCCCTCGTAGCGCTTGCCTTCGCCCGACAGCGTCGTGAAGCGCGCCGTCTGGCCGACCTTGATGGCCTGGATGTCGGCTTCGGGCACCTTGGTTCGCACGGTGATGGTGTCGAGATCGGCCAGCGTCAGGATGACGGGCGTGATCTGCACGGAGATCAGCGTCTGGCCCACCTGCACGGGCAGGTTGACGACGGTGCCGTTCATGGGCGCGGTGATGCGCGTGTAGGAGAGGCTGACCTTCTTCTTGTCCAACTCGGCCTGCAAGCGCGTGAGATTGGCGGCCTGGCCGCGCAGGTCGGCTTCGATCTTGGCGATGTCGATTTCGGCCTTCTCGGCTTCGTTGCCCGAAGTGGCCTGGCCGGCCAGCAGGCGCTGCTGGCGCTTGAGTTCGCGGCGAGCGGCTTCGGCGTCGACGCGGCGGCTGTCGATGGACGCGCTGGCCTGGGCCACGGCGGCTTCGGCTTGCGCCACGTCGCTGCGCGCCAGCTCGGGGTCGAGGCTGACCAGGAGGTCGCCCTTTTTGACCTGCTGGCCCAGCTCGATGTGGATGGTCTGGACCTGGCCGCTGACCTGGGCGCCCACGTCGACGCGCGTCTTGGCCTGCAGCACGCCGGCGGCCTGCACGGTCTGGGTCACGTCAGCCAGGGCGACGAGGCCGCTGGGCGGCGGTGGTGGCGGCGGCGGCGTGCGGGTGAACCACCAGGTGGCCCCGCCAGCGGCGAGCACGGCAATGACGATCAGGCGCACGCGCCAGCGTTTCAGAAAAGAAGCTTTCATGTCCCTCCCAGGACGATGGGGTCTTATTCGCCCCTTCCGGCCGGCATTGGCGTGATGGGTCGGCTAGCGTAGCAGTTGAACGGAGCCGGGCGGCCCCACTTCACCCATCGTCGTGAGTAAAGCGCCGCTTGGCAAAAGTCATGTGGGGTCAGGCGTTGCGGCCTCAATCCCTAGGCTCAGCGGCTGTGCGACGTCAGGCGCGCCAGCGGCGAAGCCATGCTGACCCCGGGGGCCGCCGTGCTGGCGCCGCGCGCAGTCTTGCCGTCGTCGTCCTCGCCGCCGACGGTCAGCGCGGCGATGCTGTCCGGGCTGCGGCGCATGGCCACGCCCACGGCCAGGATGTCGATGACCAGCAGGTGCAGGATGCGGCTGACCATCGGCAGGTGGGTGGCGATGTCCTCGATGTGGTCGACGATCAGCGTCACGTCGGCCTTCTTGGCCAGCGGGCTCTGGCTGGCCGTGATGGCCACGACCTTGGCGCCGCGCTCCTGCGCCTTTTCGACGACAGACAGCAGCTCCGGCAGGCGGCCGCCGCTGCTGATGACGACGGCCACGTCGCCCTCGCGCAGCACGTCGGCGGCCAGCAGCTGCAGGCGCGGGTCGGTGTAGGCGCCGCAGGGCATGCCGAAGCGCAGGAACTTGAACTGCGCGTCCTGGGCGACGACGCCGTAATGGCCCAGTGCGAAGAACTCGATGCGGTGGGCCGACAGCAGCATGTCGATGGCGCGGTCGATGGTGTCGCGGTTCAGGTGGCTACGCACCTGCAGGATGGCGCTGGCGGTGTTGCCCAGCACCTTGGCGCCGAGCTCCAGCATGGAGTCGTTGGTGTTGACCTGGGTGTGGGTGACGGGCACGGTGCCGGTCAGGCCCGAGGCCAGGCGCAGCTTGAAATCGGACAGGCCCTCGCAACCCAGCGACCGGCAGAAGCGGATGACGGTCGGCTGGCTGACGCCGGCGGCGCGGGCGATCTCGGCGATGGGGTCGTTCAACACCGAGCGCGGCTGGGCCAGCACCAGGTCGGCCACGCGCAGCTCGGCCGGCGACAGCTCGCTGCGCGCACGGCGGATCTGGCCGAGGATGGCCGAGCCGGGCGAAGCCTGCAGGTTGCGCAACTGGTTCTCGAGGATGGCCGAGGCACCCTTGAAAGTGGCGTGCTCGGCGGTGATGACGAAGGTCGGGATGGCCGACACGTAGTCGCGGAAGCGCCCCTTGTCCTCGAAGCGCTCGCGAAACGGGCTGCGGTCGAAGTACTCGCCCAGGCGCGGCACGATGCCGCCGCCGATATAGATGCCGCCCAGCGAACCGAGCGTGACGGCCAGGTTGGCCGCGCAGGTGCCAAGCAGGCCGCAGAAGACTTCCAGCGTCTCCAGGCACAGCGCGTCGCCGTCCTCCAGCGCGCGTTGGGTGATGGCAGGCGCCTGAAGCGGCTCGGTGGTCACACCGTTGCGGTCGGCCAGGGCCTTGTAGATCAGCTCCAGGCCGGGTCCGGAGATCAGGCGCTCATAGGAGACGTGATCGAGCGTCTTCCAGGCGAACTTCAGGATGTCCATCTCGCGCTCGTCGCGCGGGCCGAAGTTGACGTGGCCGCCCTCGGTGCCGAGCGCAATCCAGCCTTCCCCGGCGGGAATCAGGCCTGAAACGCCCAGGCCCGTGCCCGCGCCCAGCAGGCCGATGACGCTGGGCCGGCGTGCCTGGCCGCCGCCGACCTGGTGCACATCCACTTCGGCCAGCCGGGGCAGGGCCATGGCGAGCGCAGTGAAGTCGTTGACGACGACGAGGGTGTCCAGGCTCAGGCGCTGGCGCATCTCGTCGATGGAGAACTGCCAGTGGTAGTTGGTCATGCGCACCCGATCGCCTTCGACCGGGTTGGCGATGGCGATGGCCGCATGCGCGATTTGCTGTGCGCCGCCGTCCTGCCAGCTCAGACCTTGCAGATAGGCGCGCACGGCGGCGTGGAAGTCGGCGTGGTCGGCGCAGCGCAGCGAGGCCATCTGCGTGAACTCGCCCGGGCCGATTTCCAGTGCGAAACGGGCATAGGTGCCGCCAATATCGGCAAGCAGGCGGGGGCTGTCGAAACGGGGCATGGGCGCTGAAGGAACCTGAGGAAAGACGGGCGATTATCAGCAGGCGCGCAGGCGACCTGCCTTGGACCCTTTCGGGCGCGATTCCTGGTGTGGAAGCTCAAACAGGTTGTAGCTTCACTACAGAGCCTCGGCAATCGAGTTTCCCCAGGGCGATGGCTGGCTTGCCGGGAGTTGAAAGCGATTTCTCATTCGAGATTTGGTTCCAAGGGCGAGTATGTATTGTCGATTTGATGTAGTTTTGCTACCGTCCGCCGCGACCGTACTACACCCTTTTCAGCCTTGTGTTTGCCACTGTCCGACTCCTGAATATCCGCTGCCTTGCGCCCCTCCTTGTTTCGGGAGTTCCTGTATGAGTGCCGCCTACCCCTGGTTGGTGGCCGACGTCGGCGGCACCAATGCGCGTTTCGGCACCGTGGCCGGCCCCGGCGCCGCAGTGGAAGACGTGCGGGTGCTGTCGGTGGCGGGCCATGCGGGCCCGGCGGCCGCTGTCCGCGCTTATCTGCAGGGGCAGCCAGCCGGCAAGGCCAAACCGCAAAGTGCGGCCTTTGCGCTCGCGACGGCGCTGGACGGCGATCACATCGAGCTGACCAACGGTGCCTGGAGCTTCTCGCGCGCCGGCACGCAGGCCGAACTGGGCCTGAAGACGCTGCTCTGCCTGAATGATTTCGAGGCCCAGGCGCTGTCGCTGCCGCGGCTGCGGGCCGACCAGCTGCGCGCCTGGGGTGCGCCCCCGCCGGCGACAGGTGATGTGGCTGTGGGCACGGTCATGGCTGTCATCGGCCCGGGCACGGGCCTGGGCGTGGGCGGCGTCGTGCGCGCACCCGGGCGCTGGCTGGCGCTGCCGGGTGAGGGTGGGCACGCGACGCTGGCGCCGGCGGACGATTTTGAGAGCGCCGTGCTGAGCCAGGCGCGCCGCGAGTTCCCGCATGTGTCGGCCGAGCGCTTCCTGTCGGGCATCGGCCTGCCGGTGCTGTGCCGCGCCGTCGCGGCCGCGCTCGGCGAGGGCGAAGACGTCAGCTCGCTGCCGACCGAGCAGATCGTCGCCCGGGGCCTGGCCGGTGAATCGACTGCTTGCGTGCGCACGCTGGATCTCTTCTGCGCCATGCTGGGTGGTTTCGCCGGCAGCGTCGCGCTGACGCTGGGTTCGCGCGGCGGCGTCTTCATCGGCGGCGGCATCGTGCCGCGCCTGGGCGAGCGCTTCTTCCAATCGGAGTTTCGCGCCCGTTTCGAGGCCAAGGGGCGCTTCCAGCCCTTCCTGGCGGGCATCCCCACGGCCCTCATCACCGACACGCTGGCCGCATTGTCCGGCGCCGCCCTGGCGCTGGAGCAGGCCGACGCCTGACACGGCGCGCGCGGTCTGCGCGCGCCGTCTTCTCACACGCGATCTTTGGCACCACGCCGCCGCCGCGCGGCCGGTGTGGCTTCGCCTTGCGTGCTCTCGCCTTGCATGACCGCCCTTGCGCCTTGCGTCGCCCGGACGCGATTGGTCACGCCGGCAGACCTGTTGTTAACCCCTAAGTTGATGCTGTAGTTGCGCTACAAGTTTTGACTTCTTGCGTAGTTGTTCGCCCTGATGTTTCGCCGGCAGTGTCAATTCCATGCTGGTTTACCCGCGGTTTTTGACTGAAATCGGGTCGTTTCTTCGCAACGTCTAGGGTTTACGCAGATGCTGGAAAAAATCTAGTTTTGATACAAACCTGCTCGAGACGTTGGGTTCTCGCCCACGAGACGCGCGCCGGTGGCCCCGGAGGCGGACTTCGGGCCAAGCCGTTTTCCAATGAACTAGAGGAGACATCCATGACCATGAGCCAAGACAAGCGCGGGGGCGCAGCGTCCTTCCGCATCAGCCCGGTGGCCATCGGCTGCACGCTGCTGATCGCCGCCACTGGCGCGATGGCGCAGCAGGCGCAACCGCAGCAACTCGAGACCGTGACGGTCACCGGCATTCGCAAGGGCATCGAGGACGCCATCTCGGTCAAGCGCAACAGCGACTCCATCGTCGAAGCCATCTCGGCTGAAGACATCGGCAAGCTGCCCGACACCAGCATCGCCGAGTCCATCGCCCGCCTGCCTGGCGTGGCGGCTCAGCGAAACGCCGCGACGGGCCGTGCATCGGGCATCAGCGTGCGTGGCTTCTCGCCCGACTTCGCCACCTCGCTGCTGAACGGCCGCGAGCAGGTCTCCACCGGCGACAGCCGCTACGTCGAGTACGACCAGTACCCGTCCGAGCTGATGAGCGGCGTGACCCTCTACAAGACGCCGGACGCCGGTCTGGTGGGCCAAGGCTTGTCGGGCACTGTCAACATGGAATCGGCTCGCCCGCTGAATTTCAGCAACCGCGTCGTGGCCTTGAACTACCGCGATGAGAAGCTGGGCAAGGGGCTGAGCACGCCAGCCGGCAATGGCTCGCGCATCAACCTGGCCTACATCGACCAGTTCGCCGACCGCACCATCGGTGTGGCCCTGGGCTTTGCACGCCTGAAGGAAACGCTGGGCGTGCAACAGAACTTCGGCTCCTGGGGCATCAACGACGTCTGCCCGGTCGGCAACAACAACGGCTGCCCGGTGGCGACGCTGGGCAAGGCCCCGGGCGGCTTCAACGACCTGGTGGACAGCGGCACGCAAAAGCGCGACGCCTTCATGGGCACGCTGCAGTACAAGCCCAACAAGAACTTCAACAGCACCCTGGACTTGTTCTATACGAAGTTCGACCAGACGCAGTTGGAGCAGGGCGCTCAGATCCCGCTGGCGCCGGCCTTCCCCGAATGGGGCCAGAACTATGGCGGCACGACCGTCACACCGACGACCGTGACCGGTGGCGTCATCACCGCCGGTTCGATCAATGGCTTCAAGGCCGTGTCGCGCAACGACGTGAACGCCAATCACGACAAGGTGCACTCCATCGGCTGGAACAACCAGCTCGTGATGGGCGAGTGGACCGGTGTGCTGGACCTGGCGACCTCGCAAGCCAAGCGCGACGCGCCGCACCTGGAGACCACTGCCGGCCTCACAGGCAACTGCAAGGCCAACCCCGCGCTGTGCGGCAGCGTCTCGTGGACGGGTTTTGACGGCAACAACGTGCAAAGCGCCAAGTACACGTTCCCGTACGCCCTGGACGACGTCAGCAAGATCAAGCTGACTGACGTGGAAGGCTGGGGCGGCGGCCCGAACCTGCCGCAGGCCGGCTATTCCAAGGTGGCCGCCACGGACGACAAGCTGAACTCTTTCCGCCTCAGCGCCAAGCGCAGCCTGGGTGATGGCTTCTTCTCCGACATGGATCTCGGCTTCAACTATTCGGACCGCAAGAAGACGCGCACCTACGTGGAAGGCCGCCTGCTGGTGGCTGCGGCCAGCGACCCGTTCGCTGGCGTCGCGGTCCCGGGTGGCGCGGCTGCCGTCGGCCCGCAGACGGGCACGCCTTACGTGGCCTGGAACCCGGATGGCTCCATCGGCTCGGTCTACACCATCGCCGCCAAGCTGGTGCCGGACATCGCCAACAAGAACTGGGTCGTGACCGAGAAGGTCGCCACCGCCTACGCCAAGTTCGGTATCGACACCACGCTGGGTGGCATCCCAGTCCGTGGCAATGCCGGCGCACAACTGGTGCACACCGATCAGAGCTCGACCGCGTTCAGCGCCGACCGCACGGCGGCTTGCCCCGGTGATGTCTGCGCGCTGGGTACCAACACGCTGGGCAAGAAGTACTACGACATCTTGCCGAGCATGAATCTTGTCGGCGACCTGGGCAACGGGCACACGCTGCGCTTCGCCCTGGCTCGTCAGCTCGCTCGCCCGACGCTGGACGACATGCGCGCCAGCCTGGACTTCAACGTCAATGGCACCAGCCACGTGATCAGCGGCAATGGCGGCAACCCGGAGCTAAAGCCCTTCCGTGCCACGGCGCTGGACCTGTCGTACGAAAAGTACTGGGGCAAGCAGGCCTATGTGAGCGTGGCGGGCTTCTACAAGAAGCTCAGCACCTACATCCTGCGCGTGCCTCAGGCTTACGACTTCTCGCCCTACATCACCGCCAACACGCCGACGCCGCTCTCACCGGTCGGCCTGCGCACGGCGCCCGTGAACGGCGATGGCGGCAACATCAGCGGCATGGAACTGGCTGCCTCGCTGCCCCTGAACATCGTGACCAGCTGGTTGGATGGCTTCGGCTTGCAGGCCAATTACGCGCGCACCCACAGCTCGCTGACGCTGCCGAGCTCCGGCTTCAACAGCGGCCTGACGACGCCGTCGATCTCGATGCCGGGCTTGTCCAAGGAAACGCGCGGCTGGGCGCTGTACTTCGAGAAGTGGGGCTTCGAAGCCCGCGTCGGCCAGCGTTATCGCACCGACTTTGTCGGCTCGATCAGCGACCAGTACGGCGACAGCCAGCTGATCTACATCAAGGCCGAGCGCGTGACCGATGCCCAGGTCTCCTACAACTTCCAGGACGGCTGGCTCAAGGGCCTGACACTGCTGCTGCAGGCGAACAACGTCAACAACGAGCCGTACACGGAGTACAAGCAGTCGCGACTGGACCCGTCCACGAACCGCAAGTACGGCAAGACCTACCTGATGGGCGTGAACTACAAGTTCTGATCGTCGGCAAGGCTTTTCTGAAGCCCCTGTTCGGTATCGTCCGGGCAGGGGCTTTTTCGATCTGAGGGATTCATGCAGGAATCACAACGACTCATCAGCAACGTCGTCATCGTTGGAGGTGGTACGGCGGGCTGGATGGCCGCAGCGGCGTTGGCCAAGCTGCTGAAGAACAAGATCAACATCACCGTCGTCGAGTCCGAGGAGATCGGCACGGTGGGCGTCGGCGAGGCGACCATCCCGATGATCCAGCGCTTCAACCAGGTGCTGGAGATCGACGAGAACGAATTCATGCGCGAGACGCAGGCGACCTTCAAGCTCGCCATCGAGTTCGTCAACTGGGGCAAGGTGGGCGAGCGCTACATGCACGGCTTCGGCCGCATCGGCCAGGCCCTGGGCACGGTGCCGTTCGAGCACTACTGGCGCAAGCTGCACATGGCGGGCCAGGCCGGCGACCTGGCCGACTACTCCATCACCCGCGCCGCCGCGGCTCAGGGCCGCTTCCTGCGCCCGGTGGCCGACGCAGGCAACTCGCCATTGGCCGAGATCGCCTACGCTTTTCACTTTGACGCCTCGCTGTACGCGCGCTATCTGCGCAAGTACGCCGAAGCGCGCGGCGTCACCCGCATCGAGGGCCGCATTGTCGACGCGCGGCTCAGCGGCCTGAGCGGGCGTGTCGAGTCCGTGCTGCTGGCCGATGGCCGCGCCGTGGCGGGAGATCTCTTCATCGACTGCTCAGGTTTTCGTGGGCTGCTCATCGAGCAAGTGCTGCACACGGGCTACGAGGACTGGTCGCAGTGGCTGCCCTGCGACCGTGCCATCGCCGTGCCCTGCGAAAGCTCGACTCAGTTGTTGCCTTACACGCGTGCCACCGCGCATGCCGCCGGTTGGCAGTGGCGCATCCCGCTGCAGCACCGCATCGGCAACGGCCATGTGTTCTGCAGCCGCTTCATGGAGGAGGCCGAAGCCGAGCGCATCCTGCTGGCCAATCTCGACGGCAAGCCCCTGGCGCAACCGCGCACGCTCAAGTTCACCACCGGCATGCGCCGCCAGGCCTGGAACCGCAACGTCGTTTCCATGGGTCTGGCCAGCGGCTTCATGGAGCCGCTCGAGTCCACCAGCATCCATCTCGTTCAGACGGCCCTCGCACGCTTGATCGACTTCTTCCCGTCAGCCGGCTTCGACCAGGCCGACATCGACGAGTACAACCGCTTGTCTCGTTTCGAGTACGAGCGCATCCGCGACTTCCTCATCCTGCACTACCACGTCAACCAGCGCGACGACTCGGCGTTCTGGCGCTACTGCCGCGAGATGTCCGTCCCCGACACGTTGGCTGCCAAGATCGAGCTCTACCGGCGCAACGGCCGCATCGTGCGTGAAGGGGCCGAGCTGTTCGCCGAGGTGGGCTGGCTGCAGGTCATGCATGGCCAGAACCTCAAGGCCCAGGGCTATCACCCGCTGGCCGATCTGATCGACGAGGCCGAGACCGACGCCTATCTGAAGAGCGTTCGCGATGTCATCGCCAACTGCGTCGAGGTGATGCCGTCGCACGAGGAATTCATCGCGAAAAACTGCCGTGCTGCCTGATTTCAGAAGGACTGTATGCCCACCCGCCGCACCGTGCTGACCGCCGCCTCCTCCTCTGCCCTGTTGCCCGCCATGTTGCCTGCCATGAGTGCTCCTCAAGACGTGCCCCACCCGCCCTGGACCCGCCAGGCCGTCATCTACCAGATCAACGTCCGCCAGTTCTCGCCCGAGGGCACGTTCAAGGCCGTGCAGTCCGACCTGCAGCGGCTCAAAAGGCTGGGCGTGGACATCCTGTGGCTGATGCCCGTGCAGCCGATCGGCAAGCTCAACCGCAAGGGCACGCTGGGCAGCTATTACTCGATCAGCGACTACACGGCCGTGAACCCCGAGTTCGGCACGCTGGCCGATGCCAAGGCGCTGGTCGCTGCGGCGCACAAGCTCGGCTTCAAGGTCATCCTGGACTGGGTGGCCAACCACACGGCCTGGGATCACCCCTGGGCCACGGCGCACAGGGATTGGTACAAGCTCAATGGCAAGGGTGAGATCCACGCCGTCACTTTCAACGAAGGCCAGCCCAGTGAGGAGCACTGGGACGATGTCGTCGCGCTGAACTACAAGAGCGCTGCACTACGCAGCGCGATGATCGACGCGATGAAGTTCTGGGTGCGGGAAACCGGCCTGGACGGCTTCCGCTGCGACGTGGCCAGCCTGGTGCCCACCGACTTCTGGGTGCGTGCGCGCAAGGAACTGGACGCCGTCAAGCCGATGTTCATGCTGGCCGAATCCGATGCCATCGACCTGCACACCAGCGGTGCCTTCGACATGACCTATTCCTGGGACCTGGCCGACCAGGTCTTCAAGAAGATTGGCAAGGGCGAGGCAGGCGCGCCCTTGCTTCGTGAGTGGCTGGCCAAGCAACCGGCCGGCTACCCGGCGCATGCTTACCGCATGCGCTTCACGAGCAATCATGACTTCAACTCCTGGCACGGCACCGACGCCGATCTCTACGGCGACGCCTACCCGGCGCTGGCAGTGCTGACTTTCACGCTGCCCGGCATGCCGCTGATCTACAACGGCCAGGAGTCGCGGCTCACCAAGAAGCTGGAGTTCTTCGAGAAGGACGCCATTGACTGGAAGCGTTATGAGCTGAGCGACTTCTACGCCAGCCTCGCCGCGCTCAAGCACCAGCATCCGGCGCTGGCCGCCGGCCAGTACGGCGCGCCGGTGAAGCTGCTGGACAGCCCGCCCGACATCGTTGCCTTCGAGCGCCGCCTGGACCAGGACCTGGTGCGCGTGGCGGTCAACCTGTCGAGGACGGAACAGCTCTGGCAGGGCCACAAGCTGCGCCCGTGGGGGTGGCAGTTGTCATGAGAATCCTCATCACTGGCCTGAACGGCACGTTGGCGCCACGCCTGGCCGAGGCAGCGCGCGCAGCAGGGCATGACGTCATCGGTTGGGACCGCGCCGCGGTGAACCCCGACGATGAGAAGCTTGCGGCTGCCTGGCTGTCCGCGCAGTCGGTGGATGCGATCGCACACCTGGGCATGGCTTCGGCGCGCTTCGCGGGCTGGCTGGCGTCGCGCTGTCCGAACTTCCTGTTCACAAGCACGGTCATGGTCTTCGACCACGAGCCCGACGGTCCGCACGACGTGGCCGATGCACGCAACGCCAAGGACAATTACGGCCGCTACAAGGCCGAGTGCGAAGACGCCGTATTGCTGGCCAACGAGCGACCCGTCATCGCCCGCATCGGCTGGCAGATCGATGCAACCCGGCCAGGCAACAACATGCTGATGACGCTGGACGAATGGCAAAAGCGCGATGGCCATGTGGCCGCAAGCCGTGCATGGACGCCGGCCTGCTCCTTCATGACCGACACGGCCGCCGCGCTGCTGGCGCTGATCGAACGGCCGCTGCCCGGCGTGCACCACCTGGACAGCAATTCCGAGGACGGCTGGCGCTTTGATGAGGTGGCGCGCGCACTCGCGATCGAGTTCGGGCGCGACTGGCAGGTCCAGGCGAACGATGGCTACCGGCATGACCAGCGCCTGGTAGGCGGGCCGAGCCGCCTGCCGCCGCTGTCGAAGCGCCTGGCCAGATAGGGGCAATCCCGGCCGCATCGACAATGCGCCCATGAAACCACCCGCCCGCCTGCAAGCACTGATTGAAGAAGGCCTGATTGACACCGTGGTGCGCCAGCTCAAGAGCGGCAAGGAAGCCGATGTCTATGTCGTGCGCTGCGGTGACGACACCTGTGCCGCCAAGGTCTACAAGGAGGCCAACAAGCGGGGCTTCCGCCAGGCCGTCGACTACACGGAGAACCGCAAGGTTCGCAACAGCCGGCAGGCGCGTGCGATGGCCAAGCGCACGACCTTCGGCCGCCAGCAGCAGGAGGCGGCGTGGCAGAGCGCCGAGGTCGATGCGCTCTACCGCCTGGCTGCGGCCGGCGTGCGGGTGCCGCGGCCAGACAACTTCCATGATGGTGTGCTGCTGATGGAACTGGTGGCCGACGAGCATGGCGACGCCGCACCGCGGCTCAATGACCTGAGCTTCAGCGAGGCCGAGGCGCGCCGGCACCACGACACGCTGATCGGCGAGGTGGTGCGCATGCTCTGCGCAGGGGTCATCCATGGCGACCTGTCGGAATTCAACGTGCTGCTGGCCGCCGATGGCCCGGTCATCATCGACCTGCCGCAGGCCGTGGATGCTGCCGGCAACAACCATGCGCCGCGCATGTTGATCCGTGACGTGAACAACCTGCGCAACTTCTTCGGCCAGCATGCGCCGGCCTTGCTGGCCACGCAGTACGGCCCCGAGATCTGGTCGCTCTACGCTGCCGGTTTGCTGGTGCCCGGCATGCCGCTGACCGGCCGCTACGAGCACAAGCGCGGCGAGGTGGACCTGTCGGGCGTGTTGCGCGAGATCGAGGATGCGCGCCTGGAAGAGGCAGCGCGCGTCCTTCGCATGAGCTAGGTTTCCCCCGGTTGCAGCCACAGCTCGCGCCGCTGGATCGGCGTCTCGGGCGGTAGCAGCGGGTTGCTCAGTTTGAGCACGCGGTCGGGCGAAATCGGATGGGCCTTCAGCACGGCGCCATAGAACTCGCGGTGCAGGCGTTGAAAGCTGCCTTCAGCGACGGCCATCTCGAGCCCGGCCTTCAGCTCGGCCGCCAGGTCGGGGCGACTCGGGCTGACGAAGAGGTAGGCCGCCGCGGGGTAATGCAGCATCAGGTTGGGGGCGATGGCCAGTTCGGGATGGCGGCCGCCGGCCATCTCCGCGTCAATTTCGAGGATGGAGCGCGGAAAGTAGTCGATGCGGCCCGCGGCCAGCATGCGAAAGAGCGCGTCATAGCCGCTGCTGGTGCCCACCTGCAGGCCGTTGGCGCGCAGGATGGCGGTGTCGGGCCAGTCATGCCCTTGCCCCGCCATGCGCTGGCCCAGGTCCTTCAGCGTGCGCACGCGCTTCCACTGCGCCAGCTCGCTGCGGCGCACCAGCAGCAGCCGCCACCCAAGCAGGCCGCGGTCGATGGGGATGCGCACCGGCAGCAGTCCGCCGGACTCACGCTGGCTGTCGGTCATCGTCCACATCAGGTCGATGGGCGCGTGGCCGGTGGCCAGCTCGACCAGTGTGCGGCCCTGGGCCATGTCCAGGTCGACCGGTTGGATGGGCAGCCGGCTGCCCGCTCGGTTCAGCGCCAGCTCGACGATGCGGCGCACATAGGCCAGCTGCGGGTCGGGCATGCTGATGTGGCGCGGCAGGCGCACCGGCTCGCCGGGCTGGGCGGCCAGCGGCCGGCCGCCCAGCAGCAGGGGCAGGGCCAGCAGCGGGCGGCGTCGCAGCAACGTCGGGATCGATTCCATCGGCCCGCATCATGCGGCAGCCGGCGAAGTCATGGCCTGCCAAGGTGACCGGGTTGACCCTAGAGCTGGTGGCGCTCGGCCTCGAGTTGTTGTTCGCGCAGTTGGTGCAGCAGGGCCGCGTCGTCCAGGGCTGCATCTTGCTGCGCCAATGCGCCGCAGCTGCGCAGGGTGGCGCCGTGCTCGCGCAGCGCCTGCTGCAGCCACTGGGCACGCCTGAGGGTGCGCGGCGTGCAGGAGCGGCCGTGCAGGTCGTCCTCGAGGTCGCTGCGATGGGCTCGCCAGGCGTCGGCCAGGTAGAGCCGGCCCGGCGCGTGGACCAGCTCGTGGCGCCAGCGAACGGCCAACCCGCGGTAGTGGCCGATGACGCGCCCGGTGGCGCCGCGGCAGGCCAGGCGATCGGCCAAGCCCTCATAGGCCTGGGCGGCCAGCCGCTTGAAGCCCAGAAAATGGGTCAGGGCGTCGCCATCGCTGCCCGCATCGAGCAGGGCGCCGAACAGGTGGCGGCTTTCGATGCGTTCGGCGAGGTGGTATTGGGGGTGGTTGTGGCCATCGCCGGCGCTGTTGAACTGCGTCAGTGGGTCGAAGCGGTAGCAATAGCCGAAGTCGTAGAGCCAGACGCGCTCGCTGTCGTCCAGCAGATTGCCGGCGCTGTAGTCCCAATCGAAGAAGCCATGCTCGATCAGCGCGCAGCCCGTTTCGAGCAGCGCGCGAGCCTGGCGCTCGTCGAGCACGCCAGGATGGCGGCCTGAAATCCAGGGCGACACGACGAGGCCGTCTCGCAGCGAGCCGTAGATCGGTGCAATGACGCCGGGCAGGCCAAGTGGCGCCAGTTCTGCGTGGCGCTGCAGCTCGTTCAGGAAGGATGTCTGGCCATCGGGGTTGCGCACCCGGCATTCGGCGCGGGCGCGTTTGACGGCCCAGCGCCGGTCGGCGTGGTTCAGGCACAGCACCTCGGCGGTGAGGCCGCCATCGTGGAGGGCTTCGACGCCGGGGCTGCCGGCGTCGAGCGCTTTCAATTGCGCGACCGGCAGCGGCAGGGCGGTTGCGTCACCGAAGTTGAACTCGGCGCCGCTGGCGATGAAGGCCAGGTTGGCCCGCTGGCGCCGTTCGTCCAGCGTCAGATCAGCCCCGGCCATGTGTCACCGTGGCGGTCGAAAGCGGCGCGGATGCTGACAACGAGTTCGACCGGCAGCGGGCCGCGAGCGATGGCGTCGAGGTTGCGGCGCAGATTGGCCGGCTTGGCGGTGCCGACGATGGCGCTGGCCGCGCCGGTGTGGAAGGCGGCGAAGCGCAGGGCCACGTCAGCCCAATCCGCCTGTGTCTGCAGGTCCATGGCCTTGAAACGGTCCCAGTACTGGCCCTCGGCGAAGTCGCCCGGACGCTCGGCATGGCGCCACACGGCGCCGGCCAGCGGGCGCTTGGCAATGACACCGATGCCGGCGTGGTCGGCACGCGCCGCCCGCGTCTTCAGGTGGGCCTGGTCGCAGACGCTGATGGAGGTCTGCAGGCTGCCGAAGGCGCCGCTGTCGATGGCGAAGTCGATCTCCGCGTTGTCGCCCGAGTAGGCTGCCACGCGCAGCTTGCCGGCGGCGCGGCAGTCGTTCAGCGCGCGGATGACGTCGCCCCGCTGCAGCACCGGCAGCGGGCAGGAGTGCAGGTGGACGATGTCCAGCACCTCGGTCTTCATCAGCTTGAGCGCGCGCTCGACGCCTTGCACGATGCAGTCATACGTCCAGTCAGGCACGCCTTCGACGCCGTAACCGACCTTGGTGGACAGCACGAACTCCGCGCGACGGTGGGCGATGTGGCGGCCTATGCGCTCTTCGCTGAGGCCATAGCCGCGGGCGGTGTCGATGAGGTTGAGGCCTTCATCCAGCACGTGGTTGAGCAGGGTGCCGGCCTCGGCCTCGGTCGTGCGCTCGTCGTTGATGTGCATGGCGCCGAAACCCAGCGTCGACACCTTGAGGCCGGTATTGCCCAGGTTGTTGAAGATCATTGATGGATGAGGACACGGCCGAACAGCGGCGGCACGGTCAGCTGGATCTCGTGGTTGTTGATGGTGACGCTTTCGCCGTCGAGGGCGTCGCGCAGCGTGCCGGCCTGCATCGGCACGAAGAACTTGACGGTCCTGGCCGTCGCGCTGTTGTTGGTGGCGGTGAGGGCCCAGGTCTTGCCGTCCTGGCGGGCCAGCACGACGACGTGCTCATCGACGTGCAGCGGCGCGCTCAAGAGGCCATGACGCAGCACCGGCAGGTCGTGGCGCAGCTTCGTCAGCCGCTTGAAGTCGGCCAGCAGGGCCTCGTCGGGCTGGCCGCCTTCGTCGGCCCAGGGATAGGGCGCGCGGTTGTAGGGGTCGTCGCCGCCGCCCAGGCCCACTTCGTCGCCGTAGTAGATGGTGGGCGAGCCGGGGTAGGTCATCTGGAAGAAGACGGCCAGGCGCAGGCGCTGCTTGGCGAGTGGGAGGTCCTTGTCTTCGCCGAAATGATGCAGGGCGCGCGGTTGGTCGTGCGTGGACAGCAGGTTCATCAGCGCCGAAAAAGCCTGCGGTGGGTAGGCCTCGCGCATCAGTTCTAGGTTGGCGGCCATGAGCTTGCCGCTCTTGCCGGCAGCGTAGTCCAGCACGGCGTTGCGGAAGATGTAGTTCATCGTCGAGTCGAACATGTCGCCGAGCAAGTACTTGCTCGAATCGAACCAGGTCTCCGCCACGGTCAGCGCGTCGGGCTTCTTCGCCTTCACGGCCTGGCGCCATTCGCGCCAGAAGTCGTCCGGCACCCAGGGCGCCACGTCCATGCGCCAGCCGGCCGCGCCGCGGTCCAGCCAGAGGTTGGTGACCGAGTCCTTGTCGCGGTAGGCATAGGACCTGAAGGACGGGTTGCTCTTGTCGATCCCCGGCAGGTCGCTGACACCCACCCAGCCTTGGTATTGCTTGCTGGGGTCGGTCTCATCGGGCTTGAACTTGAACCAGCCGTAGTAGGGCGAGGCCGGATTGGGCTTGCCGCCGTCGAAGGCGCCACCTGCCGGGAAGTTGCCGTAGCGGTTGAAGTAGGGCGAGTCCGCGCCGACGTGGTTGAGCGAGGTGTCGGGGATGACGCGGATACCGCGCTTCGCCGCTTCGGCGCACAGGCGCATGAAGTCGTCGTTCGTGCCGAAGGCCGGGTCGATCTGCTTGTAGTCGGCGGCGTCGTACTTGTGGTTGCTGGGCGCGCGGAACACCGGCGTCAGGTAGATCGCGTTGGCGCCCAGGCTCTTGATGTAGTCGAGCTTTTCGATGATGCCGGCGAGGTCGCCGCCGAAGAAGTCGTTGTTGTAGAGCTTGTCGGAGCCGTCCCCGGTGTTCGGCTTGAAGGGCTTCTCGTTCCAGGTTGCGTGGCGCTCGACGTCGCGGTCCTGGTAGCGGTCCTGCGGCCGGCCGCCGCCGGGGCGTGGATCGTTGGCCTTGTCGCCGTTGCGAAAGCGCTCGGGGAAGACGTAGTAGTAGACGACGTCCCGGGCCCAGTCAGGCACCTTGAAGTCGGGCGCGTAGACCGTCTGGCGGTAGCGGCGGATGCGGTTCGTGTTGCTTGGCAGGCGCTCGACGGTGGACGGCCCCATCGAGCCTTTCTCGCGTGTCCAGTAGACCGTGTCCTTGTTGTTCTGCAGCGCGTAGCGGGCGCCGTCGTAGGTCTCGAGCTCGAACCAGTAGCCATAGATGCCGATCTCGTCGAAGCGGTGGCTGGCGTGAAAGCCGATGCCCAGGCCGCGGGGCTCCGGCGTCATGGCGATGCGCGCCAGCGGCTCGTAGGCCAGTTGCTCCTGGTTGCCGGTCATGCGGCGGCGCTCAATGACGAGGGTGGCGTGCTTCAGCCCCGGCGCGTTGTTGCCGACACGGAAGGTGATCTCGCTGCCCTTGGGCTGGGCGCCGAAAGGGGTCTTGGCCTGGGCGCTGCGCGAATCGAAACCGGCGGTCAGCACGGCGCGGTCGGTGATGGGGTGGGGCGGCGTGGGCTTGAAGGTTCGGGGGCCGACCGTGAGCGTGGCGCTGCCGTCGGCAGCAAGGCTGAAACGCAGCGTGTGTTCGCCGCTGAAGTCGCGCTTGAGGTTGCCGGTCGCACCGCGGCTGGGCTGCCCGTTGGCGTCGGCCGCAAAGGTGAGGGCCGGGGTCCAGTCCTCGTCGGCCAGCTTGAACTCCTGCTTGCCCTTGGCGTTGAGGTTGAGGTAGTAGGCATCGCAGCGGTACTCGAAGGCCTGCTCGTCCTGGGCGGCCCAGTTGTTCAGGCCGCCGCGCAGGTAAAGGGTGGCGTCGCCGAGGGGCGCGGGTTTGCAATCGGCTGCAAAGGCCGCGGGGGCAAGCAAAAGCAGCGCCGCACACAGCGCAAGTGTTCTCAACATTGGGATCAGCCCTTGACGCCGCCCGCAGTCAGGCCGGAAACGATCCAGCGCTGGGCGAGCAGGAAGACCAGCGTGATCGGCAGGCCCGACAGCACGGCCGCCGCCGCGAAGTCGCCCCACAGGAAACGTTGGTCGTGCAGGAAATATTTGGAGCCGACGGCGAGCGTGAGGTTGCCCTCCTCGCGCAGCAGGATGGAGGCGACCGGGTACTCGATGATGGTGCCGATGAAGGCCAGCACGAAGACCACCATCAGGATGGGCACGGCCATGGGCAGCAGCACGCGCGAGAAGGCCTGCCAATGCGTGGCGCCGTCGACCTTGGCGTTCTCCTCGATCTCGACGGGGATGGTCTCGAAGTAGCCCTTGATCGTCCACACATGGGTGGCGATGCCGCCCAGGTAGGCCAGCACCAGGCCGGCGTGGGTCTCGATGCCCAGCGCCGGCATATAGGTGCCGATGGTCTCGAAGATGGCGTAGATGGCCACCAGCGCCAGCACCGGCGGGAACATCTGCAAGAGCAGCATGCCGTTGAGCACCGGCTTGCTGAAGCTGAACTTCAGTCGCGCAAAGGCGTAGGCCGCGGTCGTCGAGATGGCGACGATGAGGAAGGCGGAAGCCGTGGCGATCTTGATGGAGTTCCACAGCCAGGTCAGCACCGGGAAGGGCGGCTGCACCAGGCTGCCGTCCGCCGCCTGGTAGGGGATGCCGAGCGCCAGCTTCCAATGTTCCAGGCTGATCTCGGTCGGGATCAGGCTGCCGGTGGCGAAGTTGCCGGGGCGCAGCGAGATGGACACGACGGCCAGCAGCGGGAACAGCGTGATGGCGATGAAGACCCACATCACCGCGTGTGCGGCGAAGGTGCGCCAGCGGGCTTGTTTGCCGAGAACGATGGCCAATTCAGAACTCCAAATACTTAACCACGGAGGCACAGAGACACAGAGGAAATCCACATGGAGGCTTTTCTCTGTGCCTCCGTGCCTCTGTGGTTGCATTTCTTCATTTCTGTGCCTTTGCGGACAGCCGCAAGTTGATCAGCGACAGCGCCGCCACGAGGAAGAAGATCAGCGTCGAGATCGCCGCGGCCAGGCCGAAGTCGGAGCCCGAGTCGCGGAAGGCGATGCGGTAGGTGTAGCTGACGAGGATGTCGGTCTGGCCCGCGGGCAGCTTGGTGGACAGGAAGTCCGGCCGGCCGTCGGTCAGCAGGGCGATCAGCACGAAGTTGTTGAAATTGAAGGCGAAGGCGCTGACCAGCAGCGGCGCCAGCGGCTTGATGATCAGCGGCGCCGTGATCTTGAAGAAGTTGGTGGCGGGGCTGGCGCCGGCCAGGGCCGAGGCCTCGTACAGGTCGGCGGGGATGGCCTTCAGCAGGCCCGAGCACAGGATCATCACGTAGGGGTAGCCCAGCCAGACATTGACGATGACGAGCATGGTCTTGGCCAGCAGCGGGTCGGCAAACCAGGCGGGCTTGACGCCGAACAGCGCGTTCAGGATCGCGTTGATTTCGCCGAAGTTCTGGTTGAACAGGCCTTTGAACACCAGGATGGAGATGAAGCCCGGCACCGCATACGGCAGGAAGAGCAGCGTGCGGTAGGTGGTGCGGTACTTCATGCCCTCCCAGTTCAGCATCACCGCGAACAGCATGCCGATGGCCGTGGCGAAGAAGACGGTAAGCGCCGAGAACAGCACCGTCCACGTGAAGATCGACAGGAAGGGGCCGCGGAACTCGGCGTCGAACAGCATGCGGGCGTAGTTGGCCGCACCGATGAAGGCCTTGAAGCCCGGCTGCAGGACTTCGCCCGAGGCGGTTTCGAAGAAGCCAGTGTCGCGGTTCGGCTTGAACACGAGGCCGTCCGCGGTGCGTGTCAGGTTGCCGTCGGTGTTCGGGGCCCATTGCGGCTTGACGGGGCCGTACTCGCGCAGGCCGAGGTAGTGCAGTTCGGTCTTGTCGGGCTGCACGAGCACCAGCCGGGCCAGCGCCTCGCGGTGCTTGATCAGCTCGGGCAAGGGCAGGGCGGTTCCAGTCGGCGTGGACGAGGCGTCTGCTGCGGCCAGGTCCACGCGCAGTTCCTTGCCGGCGCGCAGGGCCAGCGGCGGAGAAACCCAGCGAGGTGCGGGTTCGCCCTCGACGCGCAAGGCGAGCCGGAATTCGGCGCCATTGGCATGCAGGCTGTAGGCCAGCACCTGGTCCTCGACGGCGTCGTGCTGCTCCAGCAGGTACTCGCGCACGCGGCTCTCGCTGAGCAGGTGGGTGCTGGAGTAGTTGGTGAAGCCGATCTGCGCGGTGTAGACCAGTGGGAAGGCGATGAAGACCAGCATGCCGGCAATGCCGGGGAAGAGGTAGCGCCAGGCGAAGCCACCGCGGCTGAGATAGACGTAGAAGCCAGCCGTGAAGAGCAGCAGCAGGCCCGCGGCCCAGGCGGCCTGGCCGGTCGTGTAGACGACGAAAACCAGATACAGCGCGGCCACGATGGCGGCGGCGGCGAGCGGCCAGTGCAGCCACTTGGCCAGCTTTGCGGCCAAGGTGGGCGGCAGCGTCGAGTAGGCGCCCTGGCCGAGGGAGGAAGAGAGCGCAGTCATTTGTTCAGCAGCATCCGTGCGGCAGCGCCGTCGAGCGCGTCCTTGGGGGATTGCAGTCCGTTGGTGATGGCCTCCAGCGCCGCGTCCATCGCGGTCCAGAAGCGGCCGACCTCGGGAATGTTGGGGATCGGCGCGCCATTGCGGGCGTTGGTCATGCTGGCCGCGATCAGCGGGTTGACGGACAGCTCGGCGTAGAAGGCCTTGTTGGCCGGCACGCCGATGGGCACGTCGGCATCCAGCACCTTCAGCGCCTCGGGACGCATCAGGTGGTTCTCGATGAACTCCTTGGCGATGTCCTTGTTCTTGCTGGGCGCTGAGATCATGCAGCCCAGCACGCCGACAAAGCTCTTGCTCGGCTTGCCGGCGACGACGGCCGGGATGGGCGCCACGCCGATGTCGATCTTGGCCCGCTTGGCGTTGTCCCAGGCCCAGGGGCCGGAGATCATCATGGCCACCTCGCCGCGGGCGAAGGCCGATTCCATCTCGGCATAGCGCGCGCCGCGGGGCATGTGGCCGCCCTGGATGAGGCGCTCGATCATCTGCGCGCCCGCCAGCGCGCCGGCGTTGTTGACGTCCACCTGCCTGGGGTCGAAGTCACCCTGGGCGTCGCGGCCGAAGATGACGCCACCCGCGCCGGCAATCATGGGCCAGGTGAAGAAGCTCTTGTTGTAGTCCCACAGCACGGCGTGCTTGCCTTGCTGGGCGAGCTTCCTGTCCAGCGCGATCACTTCGTCCCAGGTCGCGGGCGGCGTCGGCACCAGAGCCTTGTTGTAGATGAGGCCGGTCGTCTCGATGGCGATGGGGTAACCCCAGATGCGGCCGCGATAGCTGAGCGCCTTCCAGGCCTGCTCCTCGGACTCGGCCTTCAGCCTGGCCGATGGGCGCAGCGGCGTCAGCAGCCCGGCCTTGGCCCATTCGCCGATACGGTCATGCGGCCAGCAGAAGATGTCCGGCCCCTTGCCGGCGCCGGCGGCCTGCTGGAATTTGTCGGTGGGATCGACCGGATGCTCGACGACCACCTTGACGCCGGAGGCCTTCTCGAAGGCATCGCCCACCTTCTGCAGGCCGTTGTAGGCCTTGTCGCCATTGATCCAGACGAGGAGCTTGGAAGATTCGGCCAGGGCCGGCGCCGCCGCGAGCGCGACCAGCAGAGGCAACCACTTCATGCCTGCAGCTCCGGTGCAGCCAGGCGGCGCAGTGCCAGGCCGTTGGCGTCGAACACATACAGCGCCTCGGCCGGCAGGTACAGGTCCAGCGCCTGGCCGCTGCGCAGGCGGTCGCAGCCGTTGCGGCCTTCGAACTGGCAGGTCAGCGGCTCTTCGAGGCCGGGGTATGGGCAGTAGGCGAAGGTGATGCCACCGAGAGACTCGACGAAGGCGACGGTGCTTTGCAGCAGGTTGTCCGCACCGCCCTGGCGGATGTGCTCGGGGCGCACGCCCAGCGTCACCTTGTCGCCCAGCCTGGCGCCGCTGCCGTCGACCCGCGCGTGCAGCACGACGCCGCTGCCGGCCAGCTTCACATCGACAAGACCCGCCTCGATCGCGGCCAGTTCGCCTTCGATGAAGTTCATCTTGGGGCTGCCGATGAATCCCGCCACGAAGAGGTTGCGCGGATGCTCGTACAGCTCCAGCGGCGAGCCCACCTGCTCGACCTTGCCCGCCGACAGCACGACGATGCGGTCGGCCAGCGTCATGGCCTCCACCTGATCATGGGTCACGTAGATCATCGTGGTCTTGAGGTCCTCGTGCAGCTTGGCGAACTCGTAGCGCATGCGCACGCGCAGCGCGGCGTCGAGGTTGGACAGCGGCTCGTCGAACAGGAAGACATTGGGCTTGCGCACGATGGCGCGACCGATGGCGACCCGTTGACGCTGGCCGCCGGACAGGTCCTTGGGCTTGCGATCCAGCAGATGCTCGATATGGAGAATCTTTGCGGCATCGCGCACGGCCGTCTCGATCTCGGCCTTGGGCACCTTGGCCAGCTTCAAGCCGAAGGCCATGTTGTCGTACAGGTTCATGTGCGGGTAGAGCGCATACGACTGGAACACCATGGCGATGCCGCGCTCGCTGGGCGGCACGTCGTTGACGACGCGGCCACCGATGGTCAGTTCGCCGCCGGTGATCTCTTCCAGGCCGGCGATGGAGCGCAGCAGCGTGGACTTGCCGCAGCCCGAGGGACCGACGAAGACCATGAACTCGCCGTCGCGGATCTCCAGGTCGATGCCGTGAAGGATGCGGATGTCGCCATAGGCCTTTTCCACGCCGGTCAGTCGAACGTCTGCCACTTCCTAACCTTTCAGTCGCCAGTCGCGAGCGCCCGGCTTGTCTCATCGAATCGGGCTCAAATTTCTTGTCTTAGCCCGTCTTTGTAGACAATATACATTCCGAATTCAGCGAGAACAACAGAAAAGACCCGCTTGAATCTTCGTGAAACCCTTACAGATCAAGCGTTTGCAAAACGCACCGGGTTTTCCCGATGTAGTCAAACTACACAACGAGCCAGAGCTGCCCGATACTTCAGCCAACGCTGCATGTCGCGTAGCATTCTTGCCCCCGTCGCTGGGGGCCGGCACTGATGACCCCCACCTCCAAGAGCTTCGCGTTGCCCGTTCAGCGCAAGCCCGCCCTCAAGGCCTCCACTGCGATGAAGAAGCCGACTGCCCTCTCTGCCGAAGACAAGGCCTTGCGCGCCGCGTTCGAGTCCGCCTACGAGCGTGAACTGTCCCAATCCAGCCATGGCGCTACGCCGCAGGCGGCCCTGCATGCCGCGGCCATCGCCTGCCGCGAGACACTCGCTCGCCGCTGGGCCAAGACGCAGGCCGAAGACGCCCGGCGTGGTGACAAGGCGCCCGTGCGCCGCGTGCATTACCTGTCGATGGAATTCCTGATGGGGCGCGCGCTGTCCAACGCGCTCGCGGCCCTGAAGCTGACCGAGCCGCTGGAGGTCAAGCTGGCCGAACACGGCACCAGCCTGGGTGACGTGCTGGAGCGCGAGCCCGATGCGGCGCTGGGCAATGGTGGCCTGGGGCGCCTGGCGGCCTGCTTCCTGGACTCCTTCGCCGAGCTGGAACTGCCGTCCTTCGGCTACGGCCTGCGCTACCGCTATGGCACCTTCGCCCAGGTCATCAGCCAGGGCCGCCAGATGGAGCAGCCGGACGACTGGACGCGGGACTCGCCCGCCTGGGAACTGCCCCGCCACGATGTGCGCTTCAACGTCGGCTTCGGTGGCCGCGTCGAGGCCGACGCCTCCGGTGTGCGCCGCTGGATGCCGGCCGACAGCATCGAGGCCCAGGCCTTCGACTTCGTCGTGCCCGCCCATCACGGCGACCGCGTCTCCACGCTGCGCCAGTGGCAGGCGACGGCCGCGCCCATTGCCTTCAAGCCCTTCTGCGAGGGCGACTACGCCCGCGCTGCCCGCCACCAGGTGCTGGCCGACGCGCTGAATTGGGTGCTCTACCCGGACGACAGCACCGAGCAGGGCCGCGAGCTGCGCCTGAAGCAGGAAGCCTTCCTCGTCAGCGCCTCGCTGCAGGACCTGATCGCCCGCCATCTGCGCGAGTTCGGCTCCTTGCACAACCTCGGCAAGAGCAACGCCATCCATCTCAACGACACGCATCCGGCGTTGGCGCCTGCCGAGCTGATGCGCCTGTTGCTGGACGAGCACGGTCTGGGCTGGGACGAGGCCTGGAAGATCACGCGCCAGGCGGTGGCCTACACCAACCACACGCTGATGCCCGAGGCGCTGGAGACCTGGCCTGTGCGCATGTTCGAGAACCTGCTGCCGCGTCATCTTGAGATCATCTACGAGATCAACCACCGCTTCCTTGAGGAGGTGCAGGCGCGCTTCCCGGGCGACCACGCCTTCGCCTCGCGCGTGTCGCTCATCGACGAAGGCAGCCATGGCAGCGAGCGCCGCGTGCGCATGGCGGCCCTGGCGCTGGTCGCATCGCACCGCGTCAACGGCGTGGCCGCGCTGCATTCGGAACTGATGGTGCAGACCATCTTTGCCGACTACGCCCGCATCTGGCCCGAGCGCTTCCACAACGTCACCAACGGCGTCACGCCGCGGCGCTGGCTGGAGCAGGCGAACCCGCTGCTGTCCGCGTTGCTGGACAGCCGCATCGGCGAAGGCTGGCGCAAGAACCTCGCCGAGCTGGGTGAACTGGCGCCGCTGGCCGCCAACAAGGAGCTGGGTGAGGAGTTCCTGACCGTCAAGCGCGCCAACAAGGAGCGCCTGGCCGCCGTCATCCGCCGCGAGCTCGGCATCTCGGTCAATGTCGACAGCCTGTTCGACATCCAGATCAAGCGCATCCACGAGTACAAGCGCCAGCTGCTCAACCTCCTGCACGTCATCAGCCGCTACCAGGCCATCCGCGACAACCCCGATGCGAACTGGGTGCCGCGCACCGTCGTCATCGCTGGCAAGGCCGCCTCGGCCTATCAGATGGCCAAGAGCATCGTGCGCCTGGCGCATGACGTTGCCCGCGTCATCAACAGCGACCCGCGCGTGGGCGACAAGCTCAAGCTCGTCTTCCTGCCCAACTACAGCGTCACGCTGGCCGAAAGCATCATCCCGGCGGCCGACCTGTCCGAGCAGATTTCGACGGCCGGCACCGAGGCCTCGGGCACCGGCAACATGAAATTCGGCATGAACGGCGCGGTCACCATCGGCACCTGGGATGGCGCCAACATCGAGATGGCCGAGGCCATGGGCGTGGAGAACATGTTCGTCTTCGGCCTGCGCGCCGACGCCGTGGCCAAGATCAAGCAGCTGGGCTACGACCCGCGCCTGTATGTCGAAGAGAATCGCCAGCTGAAGCGAGTCATCGATGCCATCGCGGCAGGCGTCTTCAGCAACGGCGACACGGAGCGCTACCGCCCACTGGTGGACAGCCTGCTGCACCGCGACGTCTACCTGCTGATGGCCGATTTCGCCGATTACGTCGCCACCCAGGCCAAGGTCGATGCGTTGTTTGCCGACCGCGCGGCCTGGGCGGAACGTGCCTTGCGCAATATCGCCGGCATGGGCCCGTTCTCGTCCGATCGCACGATCGCCGAGTATGTGGACCGTGTCTGGTCCGTGAAAAGTCTCAACAGCTGACGATGATCAACGAAGCCGACCTTGATGCCCTGCTGGCGGGCCGCCATGCCGATCCTTTCGGCCGGCTGGGCCTGCATGCGGATGACAACGGTCGGCTCTGGGCGCGTGTGCTGCTGCCCGGCGCCTCGCAGGTGGCACTGCTGGACGCTGGCAGCAAGAAGCACATCGTCGACCTGGAAGAGCGCCGTGGCGGCTTCTTCGAGGCCCAGGTGCCGCGACGCAAGCATCGCTTCGACTACCGCCTGGCCGTGCATTGGACGGGAGGTGGGGAGGGCGTCTACGCTGACCCCTACAACTTCTACCCCCAGCTGGGCGACGATCAGCTCAAGGCCTTCGCCGAAGGCCGCAACTTCCGGCCCTGGCTGAGCCTGGGTGCACATGTCGTGCAGTACGGCGACGTCAGCGGCGTGCGCTTCGCGGTCTGGGCGCCGAACGCGAAGCGCGTCAGCGTCGTCGGCAACTTCAACAACTGGGACGGCCGTCGCCATCCGATGCGGCTGCGCCACCTGGCCGGCGTGTGGGAAATCTTCGTGCCGCACGCCATCGAGGGCGACCTCTACAAGTTCGAGATCGTCAACGGCAACGGCGCGCTGCTGCCGCTCAAGGCCGACCCCTATGCCCGCCGCGCCCAGCTGCGGCCGGAGACGGCCAGCGTCGTCGCGGCCCTGCCCGAGCCGACGCCGCTGCCGCGCCAGCGCGAGCGCGCCAACCGGCGTGAGTCGCCCATCAGCGTCTACGAGGCTCACGCCGCGTCCTGGCGACGCGGCGTGGCCGGTGACTTCCCGACCTGGGACGAGCTCGCCGAGCACCTGCCTGCCTACGTGGCCGACATGGGCTTCACCCATGTGCAGCTCATGCCCATCAGCGAGCATCCCTTCGACGGCTCCTGGGGCTACCAGACGCTGGGCATGTACGCCCCCAGTGCGCGCTTCGGCCCGCCCGAGGGCTTCGCCCGCTTCGTCAAGGCTTGCCACGAGCAGGGCCTGGGCCTGCTGCTGGACTGGGTGCCGGCCCATTTCCCGGCCGACGCTCATGGCCTGGCGGAGTTCGATGGCACGCGCCTCTACGAGTACGCCGACCCCAAGGAAGGCTTCCACCGCGACTGGAACACGCTGATCTACAACTTCGCCCGCACCGAGGTGCGCGAGTTCCTGATCGGCAGCGCGACCTACTGGATCGAGCGCTGGGGCGTGGACGGCCTGCGCGTGGACGCGGTGGCCAGCATGCTCTACCGCGACTACTCGCGGCCCGCGGGCGAATGGATTCCCAACATCCGCGGCGGCCGCGAGAACCTCGAGGCCATCTCCATGCTGCGCGAGATGAACGAGCATGTTGGCGAGATCGCGGGTGCCGTCACCGTGGCCGAGGAAAGCACAAGTTTTCCTGGTGTTTCGTCACCGACTTATGCCGGGGGACTGGGCTTCCATTACAAATGGAACATGGGCTGGATGAACGACACCTTGCGCTACATGGCCGAGGACCCGATCAACCGCCGCTGGCATCACGACAAGATGACCTTCGGCCTGATCTACGCGTTCAGCGAGAACTTCATGCTGCCCATCTCGCACGACGAGGTCGTGCATGGCAAGGGCAGCATGCTGGCCAAGATGCCGGGCGACGACTGGCAAAAGTTCGCCAACCTGCGCGCCTACTACGGCTTCATGTGGGGCCACCCCGGCAAGAAGCTGCTCTTCATGGGCCAGGAGTTTGCCCAGCGCCAGGAGTGGAACCATGCAGAGGGCCTGCCCTGGGGCCTGCTGGAGGACGACCGCCACGCCGGCGTGCAGCGCCTGGTGCGCGACCTGAACAAGCTTTACCGCGAGCACAGCGCACTGCACCGGCTCGACTGCGAGGCGGGCGGTTTCGAATGGATCAGCGCCCATGACGCCGAGCATTCCATCTACGCCTGGGTGCGCCGCGACGGCACGGGTCGCATGGTGGTGGTGGTCGTCAACATGACGCCGGTCCCTCGCGAAGGCTACTCGCTGGGCGTGCCCGATGGCGTGACCGCCTGGCGCGAGGCGCTGAACACCGATTCGGCCTACTACGGCGGCAGCAACATGGGCAACGGTGTCGCGGCCGCCGGGCTGCCGGTGCAGGCCCAGCCGGCGCATGGGCGGCGCCTGTCCATCACGATCAACCTGCCGCCGCTGGCGACCTTGTTCTTCGTTCCGATCTGAAATGGAACCCAAAGGCAACCACAGAGGCACAGAGGCACTGAGGAAACACAGAGGCTGCAAATCTCTGCGCCTCGGTGCCTCTGTGGTTGCATTTCCTCAGTCTCTCTAGATGGCGCATCTGCCCGACTTACAACCCGGCTGGCACGAGCCGCTGGGGGCGCTCGCCCGTGACGGCGGCGTCAATTTCGCCATCCCCAGCGAGCATGCGACTCGCATCGAGTTGTGCGTGTTCGATGCCGAAGGCCAGCGCGAGCTGCGCCGCTACGCGCTGGACGGCCCGCATGACGGCGTGTTCCACGGCTTCCTGCCGGGCGTCGGCCCGGGTTTGGTCTACGGCCTGCGCGCCCACGGCCCCTATGTGCCCGAGCAGGGCCACCGCTTCAACCCGCACAAGCTGCTGCTGGACCCCTGGGCGCGCGAGATCGTTGGCCACTTCGGTTGGCGGGCCGAGCACCATGGCTACGAACTGGGCCATCCAGATGGCCCACGCTCGCTGGATGTGCGCGACAACGCGACGCAGGCGCTGAAGGCCCGCGTGGCGCCCGCGCCCGTCCTGCATGCGCGAGCGCATCACCCGCGTCGCTCGCCTGCCGACGTCGTGCTCTACGAGGTCCACGTCAAGGGGTTCTCCAGGCTCCTGCACGGTGTGCCCGAGGAACTGCGCGGCACTTACGCCGGCCTGGCCCATCCGGCGGCCGTCGCCCACTTCAAGCGGCTGGGCGTCACGACGCTGTCGCTGCTGCCGGTGCACTACTGCATCGACGAACCCCACCTCGCCGAGCGCGGGCTGCACAACTACTGGGGCTACAACACGCTGGGCTTCTTCTGCCCCGACCCGCGCTGGGCACAGGCGGCGCATCGCAACGACCCGACTGCGGTGGCGGCCGAGTTCCGCCAGATGGTGAGCACGTTGCACGACGCCGGCCTCGAGATCGTGCTGGACGTCGTCTACAACCACACCCCCGAAGGCAACGAGTTCGGCCCGACGCTCTCCTTCCGTGGCCTGGACAACGCCACCTGGTACCGGCTCGTCG
Organism: Pelomonas sp. Root1217; assembly: GCF_001425705.1. Classification (GTDB taxonomy): domain Bacteria; phylum Pseudomonadota; class Gammaproteobacteria; order Burkholderiales; family Burkholderiaceae_C; genus Pelomonas. The sequence goes on from NZ_LMDC01000027.1 coordinate 309,222, forward strand.
CGGAGGACAGGAGCCGCAACGAGAACCTGACCGGCTGCGGCAATACGCTGAACTGCGCCCACCCGCGGGTGACGCAGTTCGTGCTGGACTCGCTGCGCTACTGGGTCGCCGAGTTGGGCGTCGACGGCTTCCGCTTTGATCTGGCGCCGGTGCTGGGCCGCACGAACCGGGGTTATGACCCGAACGCCGCCTTCTTCACCGCGCTGCGCCAGGACCCGCTGCTGGCCGGCGTGCACCTGATCGCCGAGCCCTGGGACGCGGCCTACGACGGCTACCAGGTCGGCCGCTTCCCCGGGCGCTTCCTGGAGTGGAACGACAAGTTCCGCGACGCGGTGCGCGGCTATTGGCTGGGTGCTGGCCCCGGCGTGGGCCGCGGCGAGCTGGCGCGGCGCTTCATGGCATCCAGCGACGTCTTCCATCACGGCCAGCGCCTGCCGACGGCCTCGGTCAACTTCATTGCCGTGCATGACGGCTTCACGCTGGCCGACCTGACGAGCTATTCCGCCAAGCACAACCAGGCCAACGGCGAGGACAACCGCGACGGCCGCGACGGCGAGCTCTGCGCCAATTTCGGCGCCGAAGGCCCGACGGACGACGCCGCGATCCATGCCACCCGCGAGCGCGTACGTCGCGCGCTGCTGGCAACCTTGCTGCTGGCCCAGGGCACGCCCATGCTTTGCGCTGGCGACGAGATCGGCAACAGCCAGGGCGGCAACAACAACGCCTACTGCCAGGACAACCCCACCACCTGGTTGAACTGGCTGGAGGCCGACGGCCGCATGACCGAACTGGTCGCCCAACTGCTGGCGCTGCGCGCACAAGAGCCGCTGCTGCGCCACCCGCGCTGGTTCGCCAGCGGCCCCGGCGAGGCCAGCATCGCCTGGTACGCGCCGAGCGGTCATGAGATGGCTCCGCACGACTGGCACGACGCCGGCCAGCGCGCTTTCGGTGCCCAGCTGCGCGAGGCCCAGGCCGGCGCCCCGCGGCTGATGATCGTCTTCAACCCCGACCCGGCGCCGCTGCCCTTCCTGCTCTGCAACGGCCCCTGGCAGCTCGTGCTCGACAGCAGCGGCGAATCGGCCGCGCCGCTCGTCCTTCCCGGCCAGCCGCTCAACGTGCCGGCCCGTTCCCTTCTCGTGCTGAGACATCAATGAATCTGAACCAACGCTCCTCCGGTGTGCTGCTGCACATCACCTCGCTGCCCGGCCCGCATGGCATGGGCGACTTCGGCCCGGATGCCTACCGCTTCGTCGACTGGCTGCAGTCCGCCGGCCAGTCCATCTGGCAGCTACTGCCGACGACACCCATCGGCCCCGGCGACAGCCCCTACCAGGGCGTGTCGGCCTTCGCCGGCAGCCAGTGGATGGTGGCGCTGGAGCCGCTGATCGCCAAGGGCTGGCTGGCCCAGCCGAGCGTTCCGGCCTTCAACGCCAGCCTGATCAACTACGGCGAGGTCACGCCCTGGCGCGAGCAGCAGCTGCGCGCCGCCGCCAAGGGCTTCTTCGCCAATGCGGCCGACGCCGACCGCATCGCCTTCGCCAAGTGGTGCCTGCAAGCGCAGAGCTGGCTGGACGACTACGCCCTCTTCATGGCCATCCGCTCGCCGCTGAAGGGTCAGCCCTGGTGGGAATGGAGCGAAGGCTTGAAGAAGCGCCAGTCCGCGGCGTTGGCCGCGGCGCGCAAGGAATACGCCGACGAGATCGCCTTCTGGCAGTTCGTGCAGTGGCAGTTCGACGTGCAGATCCAGTCGCTCAAGGTCTACGCCAACGAGCGTGGCGTGCACCTGATGGGTGATCTGCCCATCTTCGTGGCCCACGACAGCGCCGACTGCTGGTCGCGCCCCGACCTCTACGAACTGGACGACGACTTCCAGACCACCGTGGTGGCCGGCGTGCCGCCCGACGACCTGGGGCCGCTGGGCCAGCGCTGGGGCAACCCGCTCTACCGCTGGGACCGGATGGCCGAGGAGAACTACGCCTGGTGGACAGCCCGCATCCAGCGCGCGCTGAGCCAGGCCGACGTCTTCCGCATCGACCACTTCCGCGGGTTTGCCGGCTACTACGAAATCCCCGCCAGCAGCCCCGACGCCAAGCAGGGCCGGTGGCTGACCGGACCCGGCATGGCTCTCTTCGACGCCATCAAGCAAGCCCTGGGTCCGCTGCCCATCGTGGCCGAGGACCTGGGCTTCATCACCGACGACGTGCACGCGCTGCGCGATGGCTGTGGCTTCCCCGGCATGAAGATCCTGCAATTCGCCTTTGGTGCCGAGGGCGACCACGAGTTCCTGCCGCACATGTGGCCCAGGACGTCGGTGGCCTACACCGGCACGCATGACAACGACACGGTGCGCGGCTGGTGGGACCAAGCCAAGCCTCGCGAGCGCGCGTTTGCGGGCTCCTACCTCGCCTGCGGCGACCACGACGTGCACTGGGCCATGATCCGCGCCTGCGCCAATTCGGTGGCCAACATGGCCGTCTACCCGCTGCAGGACGTGCTCGGGCTGGGCAGCGCCCACCGCATGAACGTGCCGGGCATCCTGGGTGGCAATTGGGGCTGGCGCTTCCAGTGGGGCATGCTGGGCAGCGAGCCGGCCCGTGTGCTCGGCCTCATTACCGCGGCTTCGGGCCGGGGCCCGTTCGAGCTGTTGAAGCTGCCCGCCTGACGCTGCAGGCCGCCATCCCCCGCGAACCGGGGGGCGGTTTGGCTTCATCGGTAGCACGTTGTTGATCAATCAGCGGGGCGGGCTGCGGGTCATTTCGCTAGCATCGGCCGGTTTCCTCGGTGCGCCTTTGCGCCGGGGCGCTTCCAAAGAAGGCCCACCATGCAGATCAAGACCCTTGCCGCCGCCGCGGCCCTGCTCGTTTCCGGCCTGGCCAGCGCCACCACGACGCTGAACGCCGGCTCCTACTCAGTCACCTACGACGAAACCACCACGGGCTTCGGCTGGATCAGCAGCTGGTTCACGGCCGGCGGCGGCGCTGTCGGCTTCGAATGGTCGATGGACCCGTCGGTCAACGTCACGAGCGTGGGTGGCGCGGCGATGTCGGCCACTTTTGCCATTCCCGACTTCACCATCTCGGTCAACCCGGGCTACGCCTTGAGCGGTGCTGTCATGTCCAGCCTGGGCAACATCGTCTACGCCCAGAACGGCGGCGCGACGACGTCGATCACCGCGACGGGCATGGTCTCGCTGGACGGCGGCGCGCCCATGGCGTTGCCTTCTGCGCCCCTTACGCAGACGGTCATCAACCCGTTCTTGGGCTATTTCTCCGGCTCCACCAGCGTGCCGGTCGGCGCGTTCAGCAGCTTCGCCGTGACGGGCGCTTCCATCACGCTGAATGCGTCCGGCGGCAGCTTCGCCGCCATCGGCGCGCAGCCGCAGAACAAGCTGAGTTTCGCGTTCACCGCAAACCCCGTGCCGGAACCTGAAACCTATGCCCTGCTGCTCGCCGGCCTGGGTGTTGTCGGCTTGCTGGCACGCCGCCGTCGCCCCTGCTGATAGGCGTTCGCCTCGGCAACAAGGGCTCACAATGAGCCCTTTTTTGTTGTTCAGCGCGAGACTTCCAGGATCAGCGGGCTGCGGGCCGGCACGGTCAACTTGGCGCCGAGCCGGAACTCGCGGCCACTGAGCACGTCGCGGGCGCGGTCGTCGACGGCAACGCGCTCGCTGAAGCGGGCCAGCGCCAGTTCCATGGGCTTGGCGCTTTTGTTCAACACCACCATCACCGTGCGGCCGGCGTCGTAGCGGAAGAAGACATAGCAGCCCTCCAGCGGCGCGTACTGCATCAGCGCGCCGTCGTGGGTGGTGGTGGCGCCCTTGCGCCAGTTGAAGAGGCGGCGCGTCCAGTCCTGCATCTCACGCTGCTCGGTCGACAGGCCGGCGCCGGTGAAGGCGTTGACCCGGTCACCGGGCCAGCCGCCGGGCATATCGGCGCGCACGCGGCCGTCGTCACGCTCGACGGGGCTTTGCAGCAGGATCTCGCTGCCGTAGAACAGCTGCGGGATGCGGCGCGTCGTGGCGAGGTAGGCCAGCGCGATCTTGGTCAGGCCGACATCACGCTTGAGCAGCGAATGGATGCGCGGCGTGTCGTGGTTGCCGTCGAACAGCACGAGGTTGGCCGGGTCCGCGTAGACGAAATCATGGGCCAGGCCCTCGTAGAGCTTGGTCAGGCCCGTGTGGGCGCCGTCTGCTTCCGTGAGTGCCGCCAACAGATTCGTCTGCAACGGGAAGTCCATCATGCTCGGCGTGTACGACACATAGCCGTCGTGGTTCTTCTTGCCGCGCTGCCAGTAGGACACGACGGCCGGGTGCGGGCTCCATTCCTCGCCGACGATATTCAGGCGCGGGTACTCCTGCATGACGCGAGCCGACCAGCGGGTCAGAAAGTCGCGGTCGGAGTAGGAGTAGGTGTCGGTGCGGATGCCCGACAGGCCGAAACGCTCGACCCACCAGAGCGTCATCTGCGTCAGATAGGTGGCCAGCTCGGGCCGGCGCTGGTTGAGGTCGGGCATGCCGGGCACGAACCAGCCGTCGCTGAAGCGCAGGCGGTCGCTCGGTGACGCATAGGGGTCCTGCAGCGTCATGCGCGCGTGGTGGGTCTCCGTGTACTGAGGCCATGCGTTGACCCAGTCCGGCGCCGGCAGGTCGGCCATCCACCAGTGACCGCCGCCGATGTGGTTGAGCACGATGTCCTGGATGACGCCGATGCCCTTGGCGCGAGCTTCGGTCACGAAGCTGCCGAAATCGTCGTTCGTGCCGAAGCGCGGATCAATCTTGTAGAAGTCCGTCGCCGCGTAGCCGTGATAGCTGTACTTGGCGCTGTTGTTCTCGACCAGCGGCGTCGGCCAGACCTGCGTGAAGCCCAGGCCGGCGATGTAGTCGAGGTGCTGGCGCATGCCGGCCAGGTCGCCGCCATGGCGGCCGCCGTGGTCCGCGCGGTTGAGGCCTTCCTTCATGCCGGCTTGGCCGAGGTTGGCCGCCTGGGAGAAGCGGTCGGGCACGACGAGATAGATCGCATCCTTGGGCCCGAAGCCCTGGCGTTCGGCTGAGCCGGGTGCGCGGGCCAGCAGCGGATAGCGCAAGGTGCGACCGGCCACAGTCAGGGCAAGTTCGCCGGGTTGGGTGCCAGGCGCGATGTCGAGATCAATGAAGAGATAGTTGGCGCTGGTCGCGCGGTGGCTGGCCTTGAGCGTCACGCCCGGGTAGGGCGCCAGCATCGGTTGGGCATCGGCAATGCCGGCGCCGTGCAGCATCAGCTGCAGCGAGGTGTTGCGCATGCCGATCCACCAGTTCGGCGGTTCGACGCGGGTGGCAGGCTCGGCGGCCATCGTGGGCAGGCTCATCAGCAGGGCAATGGCTAGAGTGATCAGGGCTTTCATGGCGCTTCCAGGCGGTAGACGCGAACGGACAGCGGCGGCAAGGCGGTACGGGGCGCACCACCTTTGGGATAGAGCGCGCGGGCGCGGGCCGGCAGGTCCAACGTGGCGGATGTGTCGCCGTAGTTGATGGCGACCAGGACACGGTCCTGGCCATGCACGCGCTCGAATCGCCATACCTGGCCCTCGACCTTGTCGGCCTCGTAACGGCCCAAGGTCAGCGCGGGCGAGGCCCGGCGCAGCGCGATCAGCTCGCGGTAGAAGTTGAACAGCGAACTCGCGTCACGTTGCTGGCTCTCGGCGTTGTGCGCGCTGCGGTTCAGCGACAGCGGCCGGAAGGGCTGGGCGCTCGTCGTGAAGCCACCGGCACCTTGATTGCTGGGTGTCCAGCTCATCGGCGAGCGCAGCGGCGCATCGTCTTTCGCATCCTTGCCGTCAATGCCCGCCTGGCCGATCTCCTCGCCGTAGTAGACGAAAGGCGTGCCGGGCAGCAGCAGGTAGCTGGCAGCCGCGAGGCGGTAGCGCGCCTCGTCGCCGTGCAGCTGGTCCCACACGCGCTGGCCGGTGAAGATGTCGTGGTTGTGCAAAAAGGTCGCCATCGTCGGCGACATGGTCCGGTAGTAGGCCGCCACGCGCTGCAGGCTCTCCGCGTCGCCCTTGGCGGCCCGCACCATGTCGTAGTTCAGGTTGAAGGCGAAGGCGCCGCCGCACAGGTCGGGCTTGCCGTAGGCGATGGGCTCGGCCGTGGCTTCGCAGACGACATAGCGGCCGGGGTAGCTCTTGATGAGGTCCTGGAACTGCTTGGTGAGCACGCGGCTCTCGGGTTGGTCGTTCCAGTCCTTGGCGTTGTTCTCGATCAGATGGGGCACCGCGTCCAGCCGGTAGCCGTCCAGGCCGCGGTTGAGCCAGAAGCGCAGCGAGTCCTCGTGGTACTGCACGACGGCCGGGTTGCGCAGGTTGAAGTCGGGCATGTGGGGCCCGAAGGTGCCGAAGAAGATGTCGAGCGAGCCGGGCTGGATGGGCGGCATGTCCTTCCATTCGCCCGCCCAGTCCCAGGGCTTGGCGGCGGCGTCGTACCAGGGATATTTGCCCAAGATGTCCCAACCGGGGCCGGGGTTGGGGTTCCAGACGAACCAGCTGCGCCACGGGCTGTTGCGGTCGGCCACGGCCTGCTGGAAGGGCGGGAACTGCCAGGACGCGTGGTTGATGACGTAGTCCATGACGATGCCGATGCCGCGCTGGTGCGCCTGGCGGATCAGCTCGTCGAAGTCGGCCAGCGTGCCGTACTGCGGCTCGATGCCGCGGTAGTCGGTCGTCGCATAGCCGTGGTCGTGGTCGGAGCTGGCGGTGATGGGCATCAGCCACAGGCCGCTGACGCCGAGCTTCTTCAGGTAGTCCAGGCGCTTTGTCAGGCCCTGCAGGTCGCCGATGCCGTCGCCATTGCTGTCCTGGTAGCCGCGCACGAAGACTTCCATGAAGACGCCGTGCTGCCAGTTCGCGGGCAGGGTGCTGGCGCGTGGCTGGGCCGGTACCGGCCGAATGTCGATCTGGGCTTGTGCCGTGGCCGCTGCGGCCAGTGCGAGGGTGAGCAGCAGTTGCTTGTGCATGGTGTTCAGCGGGCGGCGGTGCGGACGAGAAACTTGTCCATCAGGTTATTTGTGTAATCAAACTACTTGGTCGTCTTGCACTGAGCATAGCGACGACCATGGGCGGTTCGCTAGCGGGATTTCTATGTATGTAGTTTTGCTACCATTCAAAACAACAAGGAGACCTTCATGCCATCTCGCCCTTTGCTGTGCTGCATGGTGCTCGGCCTGACGCTGATTGCCGGGGCGGCGCGCGCCAGCGATCTGGACGACTGCAATGCCGAAGTGCTGGCCCCGTCGCCTGCTGCGCGGCCGGCGGCCGAGGCCTATTGGCTGGATGCGCGGACCGTGCAGTGGCCGGGGCTGAAGCTGGAGGGCGGCGAGCGGGTGCGCCTGTATCACGCCCGGGCGGCGGGATTGAAGGCGTTGGCTGGCGACAGGGTCACCGGCGCCGACGGCGTGGTCGACCTCACGCCCGCCAAGATGACGCTGCCGGCGCGGTTTCGCTTCATCGGTGACGGGCCACGCTTCGCCATCGCAGGCGGCGCGGATGTCGCGGCCCTGTTGCGCGAGCAGTTGATGCTGGTGCACGAAGCTGCCGACGGCCGGGTCATCGGCACGACAGGCCTGCAATTGCCCGGGGCCCTGGACGACCTCTATGCCGCTGCCGAACGCGTGACGGACTTCGGCGCCCACCCCGCCAAGGCGCAGACGCGCTTTGCCGTCTGGGCGCCGACAGCCCAGCGCGTGCTGCTGTGCCGCCATGCCGGGCCCGAGTCGCCCGCCATCGCCGTCGATGCCATGCGCCTCGACGCCGCCACCGGCGTCTGGCGCGCCGAACTGCCCGGCGACCTGAGCGGCCAGTCCTATCGCTACCTCGTCGACGTCGTCTCGCCCACGCACGGCCGCGTGCGCAATCTCGTCACCGACCCCTATTCGGTCGCGCTGACGGCCGACTCGCAGCGCAGCGTCATCGCCGATCTCACCTCGCCATCGCTCAAGCCCAAGGGTTGGGATGCTGTGCCGCGGCCGAATCGCGTCAAGTCCGCGACCGACCAGGTCATCTACGAACTGCATGTGCGCGACTTCTCGGTCAGCGATACGACCGTACGGCCCGAATGGCGCGGCAAATACCTGGCTTTCACGGAGAGCCACACCGACGGCATGAAGCATCTGCAGGCCCTGACCAAGGCCGGCCTGACCGACGTGCACCTGCTGCCCGTCTTCGACCTCGCCAGCGTGCCCGAGCGTGGCTGCAAGACGCCCACTGTTCCCGAAGCGGCCGCGGACAGCGAAGCACAGCAGGCCGCCGTCATGGCCGTGGCCGCCGATGACTGCTTCAACTGGGGCTACGACCCCTGGCATTTCAATGTGCCCGAGGGCAGCTACGCAACCGATCCGCACGAGCCGGCGACGGGCCGCTCCCGAGGCGGCTCCACCCCCTCGGGGGGCGGCGACGCGCATTTGGCGTCGCCTGGGGGCGCTATGAGACGTGTCGTCGAGTTCCGCCAGATGGTGATGGCCTTGCACAAGGCCGGCCTGCGGGTCGGCATGGACATGGTCTACAACCACATGTCGGCTGCCGGCCAGGCGCAGAAATCGGTGCTGGACCGCCTCGTGCCCGGCTACTACCACCGCCTCAACGCCAAAGGCGAGATCGAACGCTCGACCTGCTGCGACAACACGGCCACCGAGCACCGCATGATGGCCAAGCTGATGATCGATTCGGCGGCGCTGTGGGTGCGTGAGTACAAGATCGATTCGATGCGCTTCGACCTGATGGGCCACCAGCCGCACGAGGCGATGGAGAGGCTGCAAAAGCGGGTCAATGCCGAAGCCGGCCGCCCGGTGCAGTTGCTGGGCGAGGGCTGGAACTTCGGCGAGGTGGCGCATGGCGCACGCTTCGTGCAGGCCTCGCAGCTGAGCCTGAACGGCAGCGGCATCGGCACCTTCAGCGACCGCGGCCGCGACGCGGCGCGCGGCGGCTCGGCAGGTGAGGGCGGTGATGACAGCGTGCGCCGCCAAGGCTGGCTCAATGGCCTCGTGTATGCGCCCAACGCGTTGGCCGCATCGAACCCAGCGAAACCCGAAGAGCTGCAGACCGCCGCCGACATGATCCGCGTCGGCCTGGCCGGCTCGCTGCGCGGCTTCGAGCTGACGACGTGGCGCGGTGAGAAGAAGCGCCTGGATGCCATCCCCTATGGCGACCAGCCGGCCGGCTTTGCGTCGCAGCCCAGCGAGGTCGTCAACTATGTGGAGAACCACGACAACCAGACGCTGTTCGACATCAACACGCTGAAGCTGCCACGCGACACCTCTCGCGAGGATCGTGCCCGCGTGCAGATGCTGGGCGCCGCACTGGTGGCCTTCAGCCAGGGCATCGCCTACTTCCACGCTGGCCAGGACATCTTGCGCAGCAAGAGCATGGACCGCAACAGCTATGACTCGGGCGACTGGTTCAACCGCCTGGACTGGCGCTATCAGAGCAACCACTTCGGCACCGGCTTGCCGCCCAAGCAGGACAACTTCGGCAAGGATGGCCGCGACTGGGAACTGGCGCGCGAGCGGTTGGCGGATGCGTCCATCACTCCCACGTCCGCCGAAATCGCCTGGGCGCGCGACGTCTTTCGCGACCTGCTGAAGATCCGCGCCAGCACGCCGCTGCTGCGCCTGCCAAGTGCGGCCGAGATCCGCAAGCGCGTCAGCTTCCCCGGCAGTGGTGCGGGGCAGAACCCGGTGCTCGTCGCCACGCGCATCGATGGCCGCGGCTTGGCCGGCGCCCGTTTCAAGGCGATGCTGACGTTGATCAATGTGTCGCCCGAGGCGCAACGCCTGACTTTGGCTGAGGAAGCCGGCGCTGCTTGGCGCCTGCACCCGGTGCAGCGCGGTGCGCACGCCGCCGATCAGCGCGTCGCGCGTGAGGCCAAGGCGGTTCACGGTGTGTTCGAGGTGCCGGCGCGCAGCGCGGCGGTTTTCGTGCTGGATTGAGCGCCGATATTCGCTGCGATAACCGTTGCGATCGGTCACCTCTGGCTGCTTGACGAGCCAATGCCGGCCCGGCGCAAACTGCGTCCTGCATTGAACTGGCGTGCCATTTGACATGGCAGCCACAGGCGCCATGAAACCGACTGCTGCCTTCTTCTGGCGAAAGCTGGACCATCCGGGTCACGACAGCTGTCGCCTCTTCCATCTGTCCAACGGGTGGCGCCTTTCTGGCGCCGCCGTGTTCTGGGACGAAGGGCGGCCGTGTCACCTTGGCTATGAGGTTGCGACGGATGCCGAGTGGCGGACGCGGCGCGCAAGGGTTGTCGGCTATGTCGGGAACCGGGCCATTGACTTGCGCATCAACACCGCCGCGGGCGCCCACTGGAAGGTGGGTGGCGAGGGGCAAAGCAATATCGCGGGCTGCCCCGACGTGGACCTTGGCTTCACGCCGGCCACCAACCTCATCGCAGTTCGTCGACTGTCGCTGAAGGTCGGCCAGCGGGCGCAGGCGCCCGCTGCCTGCCTGTCGTTTCCCGGAATGCGCTTTGTGAAACTCCCGCAAACCTACCATCGGATCAGCCGGACTGAGTACGCGTATGAGGCGCCGACGGTCGGATACGCAGGCACGTTGCAGGTGGCGGCCTCTGGCGCCATCGTCCACTATCCCAGGTTGTTTGAACGGCTTGCGGAGGGGTAGCCACTCCGCGGCATTCGTGCAACTTCCAAGAGGCACTCTCATGCTGCACGATGCGATTCGGTTTGGGGCGGTCTTCTTCTGTGGTCTCTCTCTCGTCCCGGCGGCGGCGCATGCCATGGAGCTTCCCAACAAGATCCGCCTTTCGCGAGAGGAGTACCTGATCGCCCAGAAGCTCTATCGGGGCTGGCAATCAGTGGCACCGATCGTCGTTCTCGCGCTGGTCACCACCGCCTTGCTTGTGCGTGAGGCGCAAGGTGCAGGTCTCGCGCCGGAGGCGGCGTCCATGGCTGCCTTTCTCTGCATCGCGGCCACTCAGGGCGTGTTCTGGACGTTCACATATCCGGTCAATCGCGCAACGCGCAACTGGACGGAGGCACCGCCAGACTGGGAGGCTTTGCGTCGCAAATGGGAATACTCGCACGCCGCATCTGCCGCCTTCAATCTCGTCGCCTTCGGTGCCTCGGTCCTCGCGGTTCTGCACTCGTGAAGTCGTCGTCGGCAAGCCTGCCGCCGTCCGTCCTCGATGATGCGGATGAAGGCGAGCGAATGGCCCGGTGGGCGGGGCTGCAGGTTTTCCCGAGGTGGTGGGTTCGACGATTGGACTGGCATCATGAGCCCCAAATGGCACCGCCTCGGCGAACGCCGGATCACATGAACCGTTGAGAGCAGAAAGGCCTCGGCAAGCGCCAAGCCCTTCGTGGTTCGGCGCAGCCAGGTTCAGCCGCGCTGCGCCCGCCTCGCGCTCAGCCCAACCAAGCCAAGGCCAAGCAGCGTCATCGTCACGCCGCCCGGCTCCGGCACCGCCCCCACGCTGACACCAAACGTAAGATTCCCGCTGGCCCACTCGCCTTCAGCCACGCCATTGGCGATGTCTTTGAAAGCCTCGCTGAACTCCAGCCGCAGCAGCCCGTCGGCGCCTACGCTGACGCCATAGCTACTCAAGTCGATCGAGCCGCTGTAGCTGCCATCGCCACTGAAGTAGTCCGCGCCGCCCGGCGTGAAGGTCAGCAGGTTCAGGCCGCTGGAGTCGCCGAAGCTGACCTGCATCTCGGCCAGCACGCTGGGCGACAAGGCGTTCAGTTCCAGGGCCCAATCGAGCGAGGTGAGCAACGCATTGGCGCCCACGTCGATCAGCCAGACGACATTGCCGGCCTCGCCCAGCAGGTTGATGCTTTGCGCGCCGCTGACATCGACTGTGACCGCTGCAGCCTGGGCTGAGGCGCCGGCAAACAGGCCCGCGACCGCGAGGGTGGCCGCTGCGGCCATGTGGTGGAAATTGTTCTTCATGGTTTGGCGTTCAGTTGGATGAGCGGACGACAAAGACGACGGCAGTGCGGGCCGGCACATTGAAGCTGCCGCTCGCACTGTCGAAGCTGGCCTGCCTGGCGCGCTGGTCGGCGGCGGTCGCAGCGGTGTGCACGGGGTGCAGTTGCAGCGCGTGGCCGGCCAGGGTGGGCAGGATCAGCTGCTTGGCGGTCTTGTCGACGTTGATCAGGTAGACGAGTTCGTCGAAGTTGGCTCCGGCGTAGCCGGCGCCGTCGACGCGGCCGACCAGCACGGTGGGCTCCTGGGCCGAGCCGGTGTTCAGGAAGCTCAGCCGCGCCTTGATGTCGTCGGCCGTGCGCAGGCGCAGCAGCGTGGTGCTCTTGCGGATGCGCAGCAGGTCGCGGAAGGCGTCGCGGGTCCAGGTGATGTCGGCCGAGGTCGGCTTGATCAGCGCGGTGGTGAGCAGCGGGCGCTCGAGGTTCCAGTTGTCCTGGTTGTCGCGCGCGGGCGGCAGGCCGACGCCGAAGTTGTTGTCCGCATAGCTCCAGTCCAGGCGGTTGAACCAGTCGCCGCTGTCATAGCTGTTCTTGTCGAGCGACTTGCTGCGCAGCGTGTCCACGCCGGCGTGGAAATAGGCCACGCCCTGGCTGAAGGCATTGATGGCGCTGGCCAGGATCTGCACGCGGGCGCGGTCCTCGTGGCTGGTGTTGGTGGGCAGGCGGAAGACGTTGTTGTCGAACAGGGTCAGGTTGTCGTGGTTCTCCATGTAGTTGACGACCTCGCCGGGCTCCAGCACCCAGCCGGCCGGGATGCCGCCGACGTCGATCTGGTCCAGGCGCAGGTTGGCGTCCCAGCTCGTCTGCATCTGGAAGCTGCGGATGGAGCCGGCCAGCGAGGCCTTCAGGCGGTCGGCAAACCACATCAGCTCGCCGCGGCTCTGGCCGCTGGCGCTGGCGTTGCTGTCGTAGAAGAAGCCGTTGACGTAGCCCTGGTTGGCGACGAGGGCGTTGCCGCTGTCGCAGCAGCCGCCGCCGCGCACGGCATCGCGCATCAGCGGGTTGAAGCTGCCGATACCCGAGCCGTTCAGCGACAGCATCTCGGCCTGCACAAAGCGCGCGCCGTTGGCGACTTCGCCGAAGTTCCAGCCTTCGCCGACGATCTGCACCTTGCGGCCGGCGGCGGCCTCGACGCGCGCCTTCAGCGCCTCGATGACCGCCCTGGGGTGGTGGCCCATGATGTCGAAGCGCAGCGAGCTGACGTGGTAGTCGCGCGTCCAGGTGACGGCCGAGTCGATCATCAGCTTGGCCATCATCAGGTTCTCGGCCGCGGTGTTCTCGCAGCAGGTCGAGCGCTCGATGCCGCCGGTCGCGTTGAGACGGTAGTAGTAGCCGGGCACGACCTTGTCGAGCACGGAGTTGGCGTTCTGGCCCGACGAGGTGGTGTGGTTGAACACCACGTCCATGCCCACGCGCAGGCCGGCCGCGTTCAGGGCCTGCACCATGCGACGGAACTCGACGACGCGGGCGACCGGGTCGTTGGCATTGCTGGCATAGCTGCCCTCGGGCGTGCTGAACTGCAGCGGGTCGTAGCCCCAGTTGAAGCAGTCGGTGCCGGCCGTGGCGGCCACGGTGGCCTGCTGCGAGTCGCTGTCGGGCGCGCCGCTGGGGGAGGGCGTCACGCAGCCCTTCTCGTTGACGCTGGCGATGTCGAACACCGGCAGCAGGTGTACGTCGGTCAGGCCGGCGGAAGCCAGCGCTGCCAGGTGCTTCATGCCGTTGGACTGGCTTTCGGTGAAGGCCAGGTATTTGCCGCGCTTGGCAGCGGGCACGGTGGCGTCGTTGATCGAGAAGTCGCGGACATGCAGCTCGTAGATGCTGAGGTCCGATGGCGCGCTCACCGTGTTGGGCGGCGCGCTCTGGTCCCAGCCGTTGGGCTTGGTCGCCTGGGCCTGCAGGTCCATGACGACGCTTTGCTGGCTGCCCAGGGTCAGACCGAGCGAGTAGGGGTCGGTGACGAGGTTCTTCACCAGGCCCGTGCCCTTGACGAAGACCTGCACCTGGTAGCGGTAGGTGGCACCCTGCAGGTGGCCTTGCTTGGTCAGGCTCCACACGCCGGTGGCGGCGTCGCGGGCCATCGGCTCGGTCGTCGTGCGGGTCAGGCCCGAGTTGCCCAGGGACGTCGTCAGCACCAGCGACACGTTCTGCGCGGTCGGCGCCCACAGCTTGAAGCTGGTGCTGCCGTTGCTGGCCACGGCACCCAGGTCGGGCACGTCGTTGGCTGCGGCGTAGAGGTCGTCCAGCGCGCCGGCGATCTGCGCGGTGGTGGCGTTCTGCACCTTGCCGTTGGCGTCTTCCTGCACGAGCACGAGCTGCTGCTGATGCAGCGAGGGCAGGCGAGCGATGTCGGCGGCGCGCACGCTGAAGACGGTGCCGCTGGCCACGTACTTGAAGCGCAGCGCATCGGCGGCCGGCACGCTGCCGGTGAAGGTGTCGAGGGTGATGTAGCCGTCGGCGCCTTGCACAGGTTCGTCAAGGCCGACGCTGATCTGGCCGGTGGCTGAGTAGTACAGGCGCACCGGGCTGCTGGTGGCGATGCGCGGCCACTTCACCAGGCTCTTGTTCAGCCACACGGCGCGGGCGTCGGTGCTGGAGACCGAGCGCAGGTCGGGCGGGGCGGTGTAGACGGTGGCGTCGCGTTCCACCAGCCAGATCTGGCCGACCTGGTTCTGGATGTTCAGCGCGGCATATTCGACGTGGATGTTGTCGTTGCGGCCGTCCTTGTCATTCTCGTTGGGCGGCATGCCGTGGATGATGAATTCCAGGGCCTTGCGGTTCACGTCGCCCTGGGGGTTGAGCACGGGGATGTCGAAAACGACTTCGCCGTCGCTTGCCGCGTAGCCGGGCATGGCGTTCAAAGGCACGGGCTGACCCCAGTTCTCGATGTTGACGCCGGCTGGCAGCGCAGGCGCGTTCAGGCCGCTACCGTTCCACAGGTGCAGGCCCCAGGCGGCGTAGCCGCTGTCGAAGCGCTTGTAGTGCACGCGCAGGGTCTTGATGTCGGGCACCGGCAGCAGCAGCGGGTTGCTCGCGTAGCTGGTGCCGTCGCCTTGCAGGCGCCAGATTTCGTTGGCGCCGGACTGCAGGGCGTAGCTCTGGTCGGCGCCGCCGTTGTCCTTGTTGTCGCCGTTGTGCAGCAGGAAGCCGACCGTGCCGCTGCCGGATGCCAACGGCACGTCGTAGTAGACGCCGAAGTCATCGCTGCCGGCGGCATTCCAGCCGCCGTTCCAGTTCGGGCTCTGGGCCGCGTTCCAGGTGTGGATCTGCCAGCCAGCGTAGTCGTCGCTCGAGCGGCGGTAGTGCACGCGCAGTGAGGTGGCCGGCGCGCCGGGTGTGGCCACGGCAGCAATCCTGGCGCGCGGCGCCTGTTGGGCGGCGGGCACGCCGGCCAGCAGTTCAACGCCGTTGCTATCGGCCGCTGCGCTGCTGACGCTGCTCATGGCGGCCTGCGGTTCGGCACTGCCGCCACCGCATCCTCCGAGCAGCGCCAGCGCGCCGATGGCCAATCCCGTGATTGCCTGTCGCGCTTGCCGCGCCCAGCCTGCCCATGCCTTCATGTCGTGCACTCCTTTGAAGTGCACGGATGCTAGTGAAGTAAAACTACATAAGAAAGATGGTGAAATCCCGAGGAGAAATTCACGAGGTCCCAGTATTCAAGCGTGATTTGCCATGTAGCTAGTCAGTCTTATTGGATGGATTGGTAGTTTTATTTCAGCTATGGCGTCTTGAGTCTGGAGGGGAACGAAAGATGTGACGGCAGAGGAAATCGTGCGGATGACTCACGACATGCGGGCAGCGCAGGACTAAGCTTCAACCAGGAGACTGCAGCGAGAGCAGGGAACTGCCATGAACAAGATCCGTACCTTGAGCGCCGCCCTGGCCCTGATCGCCACGGCGGCCGGGCTGAGCGGCTGCGCCATCGAAACCAGGCCACCGCCGCGCACCGATGTCTTCATCGATTCCGCGTTCAAGCCGCCCAGCGTCCACGTCGATGCGCAGGAGGCGCTGGCGCTGAGCCCGGCGATGAAGCGCTTCGCCGAGAAAGAGATGGCCAGCGAGATCCGCAACAAAGGTCTGCGCGATGGCCTCATCGACGCCCTCTACACCAAGGGCCGGCTGCAGCTGGACTACGACGCCGAGACCACCCGCACGGCAGCCGAGGCCTTCGAGGCCAAGCGTGGCAACTGCATGTCGCTGGTGCTGATGACGGCGGCCTTCGCGCGCCACCTGAACCTGCCGGTGCGCTTCAACAGCGTCTTCCTGGAAGAGAGCTGGACCCGCTCCAACAACATCTTCTTCGTCGCCGGCCACGTCAACATCAGCCTGGCCCGGCCGCTGGCCGTCGGCCGCGCAGCCGTCTTCGGTGACCCGGAGTTGCTGACCATCGACTTCCTGCCGCCCGACCAGGTGCGCGGCCATCGCGGCCGGGTCGTCGACGAGTCCACCATCCTGGCGATGTTCCTGAACAACCGGGCCGCGGAGGCGCTGACGGTGGGCAAGGTCGACGACGCCTACTGGTGGGCGCGCGAGGCCATCCGCACCGATGCGCGTTGGTTGTCGGCCTATAACACGCTGGCCGTGCTTTACCGCCGCAAGGGGCTGCTGGACCGTGCCGAGGCGACGCTGCGCCTGGTGCTGGACCGCGAGCCGCTCAACACGCAGGCGATGTCCAACCTGGTCTTGGTGCTCAGTGACACCGGTCGCCGGGAGGAGGCTCTGGTCTATTCCAACCAGCTCGCCCAGATCCAGCCCATTGCGCCCTACAAGTTCTTCGACGAGGGCCTGGCGGCCATGCGGGCGGGCGAATACGCGGCCGCCCGCCAGCTGTTCCGCAAGGAATTGGCGCGAGCTGCCTATGTGCCGGAGTTCCATTTCTGGCTGGGCCTGGCCAACTACGGCATGGGCGATGTGTCGGGTGCGCGCGGCGAGATCGCCAAGGCGCTGGAGAACAGTGCGACGGTGAAGGACCGCGAGATGTATGGTGCCAAGCTGGCCTGGCTGAACGAGATCCGCGAGCAGCAGCGCCAGCAGCGCATACCGATCCGAGGGCCGGCGGGATCCTAGATCTGCGGCGGCCCGTACCGGGTCAGATCGGAAGGAGCCCGTGCCGGGCCCGGGCCCGGGCGCAGGCCTCGTCGCCAATCCCCATGGGCGCGCGCTCGCCGAACTCGCGGCAGGGCGAAGGCCGCCATTCATGGATGCCGCAGCTGGCCTTCACGCCCACCTTGCCGCTGAGCGCTGCGCAGCGCGGCTGGGCATGGTCGGTGCCGCGCATGCGCACCAGGCGCCCCGCCAGCTCCACCGCCAGGCCGTCGGGCACGCGGCCGCCTTCGCTCTCCAGTTCGCTGCGGTCGAAGTCGACCCGAAAGCTCGCGCAGCAGGCGCCGCAGCTCAAACAGGGGTTGTCACTCATCCAGCCAGTGTAGGCACCGGTGAGACACTGGATCGACCCCAGCTCATCCCAGCCCACCATGCGCGCATTCCTTGGCACCCTCCTGCTGCTGGCCGCCGCCGCAGCCCAGGCCGCGGATCTGACCGTCACGGTGATGGATCGCAACGGCAAGCCACTGGCCGACGCCGTCGTGCTGGTCGACAGTGCGGTACAGGGCCAGCGGCCGACCACGGTGATGGAGGCGACCATCGTGCAGGAAAAGCTGCGCTTCGTGCCCACGGTCAGCGTCGTTGGCCTGGGCGCCAAGGTCAGCTTCAGCAACCTGGACAGCTGGGACCACCACGTCATCCTCGGCTTGATGGGGGCCGGTGGCGTCTACGTTGACCCGGGCCAAAACACCCAGTTCCGACTCGCCGGCCGCGTTGGCACCAAGCCACCGGCCGCTGACAGCAAGGTGTTGAGCCAGCCCGGCGCCTATCTGCTGGGCTGCCACATCCACGGCTCCATGCGCGGCCACATCTACGTGGCCGACACGCCCTGGGCCAAGCTCGGCGGCGAGGACGGCAAGGCCGTGCTGCAAGGCCTGCCGGAAGGCCCGGCGCGGGTGCGCATCTGGCACCCCGACCAGCTCGTCGAAGGTGCGCCGACGGACGTCAAGATCGCTGCCAGCGGGGGCGCGGTGACGATCACCACGCAGATTGCTCCGGCGCGCAAGAAGCGCCCCGCGGGCGACCCTTATTTCGGCGGCTGAACCGAGGCTCAGTGGGCGAAGGGATTCGCCGTCGCGAACCACAGGCCGATGCCGGTGGCGATGATGAAGGCGCCGTCGGTCACGCCCACCGCCAGGAAGTACTTGGTCTGCAGCTCGGGTGCCAGCTCGGGCTGGCGCGCCATGCCTTCCAGCAGTTTCATGCTGGCCAGGCCGATGCCCAGGCAGGAGCCAAAGGCGGGAATGCCGATCAGCAGCGCGACGGCGAGGGGCAGGACATCAAAGGCGGGCATCGTGGGCTCCTGGTGTGTTGATGCCAGGAAGTCTGATGCCCGGCCCGCGGCGCGTCGATGACCTCACAGGTCATTGAAGCGCCGCGGTGCAACGGCCTCAGGCGGCCGACACCTCGATGCGTCGCGGCTGCGCATGCGCCTGCTTGGGAATGCGCAGCTTCAGCACGCCATCCTTGAGCTGGGCCTCGATGTGCGAGGCGTCAAGCTCGCGGCTGAGCGTGAAGGAGCGGCGGTAGCGCGGCAGGCGGACCTCGGCATAGACCGCCTCCAAGCCGCCCGGGGTCGCCGCGTCCACGGCGCCTTCGATGTGCAGCGTGTCGGCTTCCACGCGCAGCTCGAGCTGATCGCGAGTCACGCCGGGCAGGTCGGCTAGCAGCGTGATGCCCGTGTCGTCCTCGCTGACGTCCACGCGCGGCACCATCGCCCGCGTCGGTTCGTTGTCAGCGCCCTGGCGGGCGGGTGAGCGGTCACGGCCGGTGTCGGTTTGAACAGCGTTGGTGTTCATGTGGGTCTCCTTGGCTCGGTTCACTGGATGGCGATACGCCGCGGCTGGGCTTCGGCCAGGCGGGCCACGCTGACGCGCAACACGCCGTCGCGGTAGCTGGCCTTGACCTGCGACGCGTCGGCGTCATCCGGCAGGTTGACGGCGCGGCGGAAGTTGCCGCTGAAGCGTTCGCGGCTGTAGCTGCGGGCGCCGCCGTCCCGCGCCGGGGCGGCGCGTTCGCCGGAGATGCTCAGCACGCCGCGGTCGACGGTCACGTCAAGCTTCGAGGCATCCAGCCCCGGCGCGAAGGCATAGACCTCCACGCTGGTCGGCGTGTTGCCCACGTTGATGGCGGGGAAGGCGCCGGGCGCCACCGAGCGGATGCTGGACGGCGCGCTCAGGCCGCTGAAGTGCTCATCGAACTCGCGCTGCAGGCGGTCGAAGTCGGAGAAGAAGCTGGAAGGAAAAGTCCAGAGTGACGAGTACATGCAAGCCTCCTTTCAAGTCGAGATGCCCGGACGGGCGGGCATCAGCGCCGAATTAGGAGCGGCTTGCGAGGTTTCAAGAGGCAGCGAAACGCGCTGTTTCAGCCGCCTGCCGGCTCGCGGACGACGGTGACCGTGCAGTCCGACTCGGCCACGACCTGGCCCGACACGCTGCCCAGGTAGCGCCTCAATGCCGACGCGCCGCGCGCGCCCATGACGATGTGGTCCACGCCGTTGCGGTGGGCGAAGTCGATGATGGCACCGGCTGCGTCGGGGGCTTCCAGCACGTGAAAGGTCAGCCGCCCGTCCGCCAGCGACAGCGCCTTGCTGATGGGCCGCGCCCAGTGTTTGAGCGCGATAAGCTGCTTCACGTGCAGGCTCTGGCCGTGCTGGTCAGTCAGCTCGTCGATGCCGATGCGGTTCACGCGCATCACGCTGACGCAGGCCAGCCGCGCGCCGGCTTCGGTCTGCACGATGCGGCGCACCGTTTCGCAGAGCTGGGCCAGCAGTTCGGGCGTCGCGTTGTCCACATCCACCGCCGCCATGACGATGGGGCTGCGCGCCAGTTGCTGGCCGGCCGGCGCCGCGGGCGCGGGTTCGGCGCCCAGCGCGAGGAACCAGCGCCTGAGCCGGCTCATGCTGCCGCTGACTTGCAGCTTCTCAGCGCGCGCGGTCAACGCCACGCCGGCGGGTTCGCGCAGGTCCAGCGCGAGCTGGGCGGCGCTCTGGTAGCGGCGCTCGGGCTTGACCTCCAGGCAATGCAGGATGATTTCCTGCAGCCAGGGCGGCAGCTCGGGGCGGATGACGCGCGGCGGGACGGGTTCGACGAAGAGGCGCCGGCGCAGGCCGCGCACCGAGTCCGGCTGGCCGAAAGGGCGCTCGCCCGTGGCCAGGTGATAGAGCATGACGCCCAGGGCGAACAGGTCGCTGCGAGGGTCGTTGCGCACGAACTGCACCTGCTCGGGGCTCATATAGGGCCCCGTGCCCATCGGCAGCGTGAACTCCTCTTCGAGCAGGTCGGGCAGCAGCTCGTGGCGGCTCAGGCCGAAGTCGACCAGCACGGCCGTGCCGTCGGGCCGGAACATGATGTTGCTCGGCTTGATGTCCAGGTGCACGACATGCTGGCGGTGCAGCGCGGCCAGGGCCGTGGCGACGCGGGCGCCGATGTCGGCCACTTCCTCGGGCGGCAGCGGTGCATCGTCCAGCCGCGGGCGCAACGTGTCGCCCGGAATGCGCTCCATGACGATGAAGGCCTGGCGCGTCCAGTCACCGCGGGCGACGAAGCGCGGCACATGCGGGCCGCTGAGCTGGGGCATCAGCATCTGCTCGACCTCGAAGCCGACGATGGTGGCCGGGTCCTCGCCGCCCTTGATGCGCGGCACCTTCATCAGCAGTTCGATGTCGTCATCGGCGCTGCTGTCACCGCCCTCTACGCGGCTGACCCGCCACAGGTTGGCCATGCCGCCCTGGTGCAGGCGAGCCTCCAGCCGGAAGCCGTCCAGCACCTGGCCCGGTTCGAGTGGCGCGGGTGGGGCGGGTGGCAAGGGTGGGTTGGTGGTCATCACTCTCCGCGGGTGAGGCGGCCGGCCAGGCGCTCGGCGATCAGCGGCGGCAGGTCGGTTGCGCGCAGGGCCGCGACGGCCGCGTCAACGTCGTAGGCCACGCGCTGGAAGGTGATGCGGGCATCGTCCAGATCGGATTTACCGGGGTCAAGCAGCGCATAGCAGGCCGCCGGATTGCCGTCGCGCGGCTGCCCGCAGGAGCCGGGAATGACCAGCCACTGGCGATGCGCCGGCAGCGGCATGGGCACGCCGGCCACGGGCCGGAAGTCGCCCGCCTTGCCGGTGCCGGAGAGATGGAAGAGCATGGGCTCGTGCATGTGGCCGCAGACCTGGATGCGCGCCGCGCTGGCGTGCAGGCTCTTCACGGCCTCGGCGCGGCCTTGCACGTATTCCCAGCCATTGGGATCGAAGGCATTGGCATGCACGAACAGGCAATGGCCGGGCTCGCCGTGAGCCCGCAACGGCAGCCGCGCCAGGAAGCGGAGCTGGTCTTCGTTCAGCTGGGCGCGTGTCCAGTCGATGACCGCGCGGGCATCGGGGTGCATGCCCGGCGTGCCGCCATGGACCACGGCTTCATCGTGGTTGCCCTGCACGGCGATGGCGCCGTCGGTGACCAGGGCCATGACCTGTTCGACCACCCAGGCCGGGTCGGCGCCGTAGCCGACGAAGTCGCCCAGCAGCGCATAGCGCGTGGCGCCCTGGGCCCGGGCGTCCGCCAGGACGGCTTGCAGGGCCTGTTTATTGGCATGAATATCTGTGATGAAAGCCCAACGCATGGGCCGCAGCTTGCCACGAAGCGCTGACGCCGGCCCAACACCGGGTCAGGGGGCGGCGAGATCGGGGCGGATATCGGCCAGGGATGCGAGCAGGCGCTGTGCTGCCGCCGCGTCGCGCGGGGCCAGGGCTTGAGCGATCCGGCGCAGCGGCTCGGCAGCGGGCTGGAAGTCGGGGCTTTGGCGCAGCACGGCCAGCAGGGGCGGGCCGATGCGAGCCAGCATGACGGCAGGGTCTGCGCTGGGTATGGTGCGGCGGCCCAGGTCCAGATAGTCGCGGCGAGCCTGCGTGTAGGCCGAGAGGCGCGCGGCCCCTGCAGCATCTGGTTGGGCGAGCAGGGCGCCCATGTCGACGCTCACCTGGCCCAGCAGCGCCAGCAGGCGGTCGCGCGGTGCGGCGTCGGGCGCATAGGTGACGCGGGGTGCGCGGTAGGCCACCCAGGGATGGTCGTCGGTATTCAGCGGCGCATTGCCGGCAAAGCGGAGCAGCGCGGGGGCATCGGCGATGAAGCTGCCGAGCACGGCGAAGCTGTCGCCAAGGCCGAAACGACCCGCCAGCGCCGGCGCCACCCTCGGCGCAAAGCGGGTACCGCCGGTTCGCCCGACAAGGCCCAGTGTGGGCGTGTCCAGGCTGTTGCTGGCGAGTATGGCCGCGCCGTCGGGAAAGGCCTGCAGGAAGGCCGCCGTGATGCTGCGCAGCGTGTCCAGATCGAGCTGGTGGAGCGGCAGCCATTGGCAGAACAAGCCTCGCTGAGCCAGCCGCTCGCGCACGGCGCGGAAATGCTCGACCGTGTAGAGAGCGCCCGAGCCACTGCGGGCGGGATGGAAGTTGTCGGAGACGATGACGTCATAGTGCTGCGCGGTAGTGCGCACGAAGCGGCGCGCGTCGGCGGCATGCAGGCGCGGGCTGGGGCCTTCGCCGAGCGCAGGGCGGAACAGCGCGGAGGCTTCAATGACTTCGGGCAGCAGCTCGACGGCCTCCACCTGCACGCCAGGCAGCTGCGCGGCCACGCCAGCCGTGATGCCCGAGCCCAGGCCGAGGAAGAGGGCGCGCTGCGGCGCGGGATGCAGCAGCAGCGGCAGCAGCGCCTGGCGGCCATCGACATGCAGCGTCGCGCTGCTGCCTTCCTGCTGGCGGTTGTTGATGCGAAGCCGCGCCACGCCCGTGGCGTCCTCGACGACGCTGACGGCGGCCATAGCGCCTTCGCGATAGCTGAGGATGCGGCCGCCGTCGGGCTGGTCGACGAAGGCCAGCGGCGGTGCCAGAACCGCGAGCGCTGCGGTGGCTGCGGCAGGTAGCGACCAGCCGAAGCTGCGCCAGGCCGGCAGGAGCAGCAGATAGCCCGCTGCGACGAGGAGCAAGGCGTGTTTGGGGCCGAGGGCCGGCGCGATGAACACGCCGAACAGCGGCGCGGCCAGCGTGGCGCCCAGCGTGTTGACGCCGAGTGCGCGGCTGAACGCGATGCCGGCCGCGGACGCGTCGGCGCTGAGCTGGCAGAACAGGGCGCCCATCAGCAGCGTCGGCAGCGCGAACACGGCGACGGCGAGCAGGGCCTCGGTGGCCAATGCTGCGGCCAGCGTCTCAGGCTGCAACCATGACTTGATCGCCTCGGCGCCCCACAGCGCGGCCATGCCGAGCAGGATGCTCAGCGCCAGGGCTTGCAGCAAGCGCGGCGTGTCGCGCAGCGCTGGCCAGCGTGCATGCGCCGCGGCGCCCAGCGCGCTGCCAGCGAGATAGACGGCCAGCAGCAGCGCGAAGGTGTAGACGGTGTCCTCGGCCACCTGGCTGAGCACGCGCACGGCCAGCACTTCGTAGGCGATGCCGAGCAGGCCGGTCAGTGCCAGCAGGACGAGGGGCCGGCTCGATGTCGACGCGCCAAGCGCCGGTGTGGGGCGGGATTGCAGTGAAACGCCGGCCAGCAATGCGCAGCCCAGGTTGAGGGCGACGCAAAGCCCCGCGCTGCGGGTCAGACCCCAATTCGGAATCAGCCAAAAGGCCGTGGCCAACACGCCGGCGACAGCGCCGAGTGTGTTCGCGGCATACAGCGGCGCAACGCCAGCGGTACCGATGCGGGCCATGGCCGGCAGCGTGGCGCCCATCGCGGCGGTGGCCGGCAGCAGCAGCATGAAGCTCGCTGCAAAGGCAATGCCCCACTGCCACAGCGGCGCGGCGTCGGGGCCGATCAGCGCGAGCGCCGCGTCGCTGGCCGCGGGCATGGCGGCCATCAGCACAGCGCCCCAGAAGCCGATCAGCGCCTCGCAGGCGGCATACCAGCGCTGCGGTCGTGGGCTCGCGTCGATGCGTTGGCCCAGCAGCAACGAGCCCAGCGACACCCCCCCGAAGAAGGCCGCCACTACCGCGAGCACGGCGGCCGATTCGTGACCCAGCACGAGGCCGAGTTGCTGCGTCCAGACGATCTGGTAGCCCAGCCCGGCAAAGCCGGACGCGGCCATCAGCAGCAGTGCGAGCGCCCTCAACTGTTGAAGCTCAAGGTATAGCCCCAGCTTTCCAGCCGCGTCGGGATCGCGTTGAGGGCCAGGCTGATGCGGCGCCCGCCGGCATTCGGCGGCACGGCGTGCATCAGGTAGCTGGGGAAGAGGATCAGGTCGCCCGGCGCTGGCGCTGGGCTGACCCACTTCTCGGCGTTATACGGGCCGATCACGACGCCGGCATGGTCGTTTTTGATCGCGAAGTCATGCCCGCCGGGCGACTTTATGAAGACGGTGCGCGCCGAGTCGTCGGTCTCGGTCAGGTAGACCACGCCGGAGGCAAAGCTGTTGGCATGGTTGTGCATGGCCTGGCGGCCGCCGGTGTCGAGCACGTTGACCCACATCTCCTTGATAGCCCAGCCCAGGGTCTCGCCGAAGAGGTGGCGGCCGAACTCCGCGATCTTGGGCGTGATGAGTGCGGCTGCCTGCACGAGCAGGGGGCTGTCCGAGGGCTGCAGCATGCGGGTGTGCGACAGCGCGCCGGAGCTGTTGTTGGCTTGCAGGGCCTGGGTGCTGAAGTGGTCGACCAGCGCGTTCACCAGCGGTGGCGGCAGCACGCCGCCTGAGCGCTGCAGCGGCACGGGGAAGAGGCCGATCACCTCATCCGTCATGCCAGCACCGCCGCCACCCGCAGCCAGGACCAATAGGCCGCAACGGCACCGATCATGTAGAGCAGCACAGGGCGCAGCCGCTGCGCAGCCGGCCAGCGGCTGGTGAAGCGCCACAGGCACCAGCACGCCCCCACCGTCATCAACTGCCCCAGTTCGACGCCGACGTTGAAGGTCAGCAGCGCAACGAGCAGATGGTTGTCGGGCAGGCCGATTTCCTTCAATGCGCCGGCAAACCCCAGGCCGTGAACCAGGCCGAACAGGAAGGCGACGAGGGCCGGCCAGCGACGTGCGAGGGTTTCCTTATCACTTTGGCGCTTGTGCAGGGCTTCGCCCGCAACGAGCACGATGGATAGCGCGATGCTGGCCTCCACCGGTGCCGAGCGCAGCGTCAGCAGTCCCAGGGCGCTGCTCGCCAGCGTCAGGCTGTGCGCGGCCGTGAAGGCGGTGATGGTCCAGACGAGGCGGCGACGGAAGCCGACGAGGAACAGCAGGCCGATGACGAAGAGCAGGTGGTCGATGCCGCCGAGGATGTGCTCGACGCCAAGCAGCGTGTAGGCGCTGGCGATCTCGCCCATGCCGCGTGGGTCGCTGGCGGCGCCATAGAGCTGCACCGTAGGCTGGGCCTTGGTCAGCGTGTAGACGCGGGTGTCACCGTTCATCCAGACGACCTTGACGACGGCCGCGGAGTAGCGTTCACCGACGCCCTTGACCGACATCGTGCCGGCCAGGCCCTGGTCGCCGCAGCGCAGCGCATTGACCTGGGCCGTGCACCCTTGCGGCCATACCGGCGTCAGGTCCTGACCGACAGGACGCTTCTCGCCCGCCGACCACTGCCAGACGAATTCACCGCGCTGCGTTTCGCGCAACTGCAACTCGGCCATGCTCATTTCATGCGCTGAGGCAGGCAGGGCGGTGGCCGCAACGGCGAGCCACAGCAAGGTGCACAGCCAGTTCCACCCACGCTTCATGGGGCGGGCGCCTCCACCTTGACGGTGTACTTCCTGGCCAGGGCGGCCACTGCGGCGCTGCGTTGGGCGGCCAGCGTCGCGTCGGTCCAGTCCTGCAGCATCACGCCGCGCAACGCCTCGAAGCTGGCCGGCCTGGCGCCGCTGGTTGCGTCCAGCCGCACGGCATGCCAGCCCTCACGCGATTGGAGCGCCAGCCACTGGCCCACGGTGGCGCCTTCCAGTGCCTTCGCGAAGTCCTCGCCGTAGCTCTGCAGCAGGTTGCTGTGCGGCCGGCCCTTGAAGACGCGCAACCCGGCCTTGGTGTCGCCGGGCACACCGTTGTTCAGCACGTCGACGAAAGCGCGCACGTCCGCTTCGTTCGATTCACCGCCCAGCACGGCCTCTTGGAAGTCGAACCGCGCCGGCTCGTCGTAGCGCGCGCGGTGCTTCTCGAACCAGTCGCGCAGCACGGCCTCCTTCACCGGCGGCAGCTGGGTGCCGCCGTCGACCACGCTGAGCGCCTTGAAGATGACGCGTTCACGAATCGCGGTGTCGCCTTTGTCGAGCTGCAGCGCCAGGCCTTCGCGGTAGAGCACCTCGTTGTCCAGCCAGACCTGGCGCAGCGCGGCGGTCTCTTCGGCGTTGGGCTCATGGCCGCGCTTGGCCTTGAACAGCTCGCGGGCCTCGCGGTCGACTTCGGCGCTGATGACGATCTCGTTGGACCCCGCGGTGTCGCGGTTGAGCAGGCGGTCCACGCCGAACAATGCGGCGCCCAGCAGAAGGAAGTGCAACAGCGGTTCGCGGGTCCAGCTCGGCAGGCCGGAGGGACGGGGTGGCGCCTCGGCGGTGGGGGTCAAGGAAAGCTGAGTGGACATCGGTCTCTGAAGGCGGGGCACAGGCGGCGGATGCTATCGACGCTGCAAGACAAATTGACGACAAGCGTGGCCGCTGGGGGCGCTCACGCGCGACGAAAGAAAGGGCGCCGCATCGCTGCGGCGCCCTGGCGGGTGTCGTCGGGAGCGGGGCTCCCGTCTGCTTTACTTGACGCCGGCGACGGCCACCGAGTTGGCCACCTCGACGTAGATCGGGTTGCTGTAGAACCAGAGGTCGGCCCAGGCCGCCACGTCGTAGGACACGGCCTTCTGGCCAGCGATCGGGTTGCCCGCGCCGGTGGCCGTGGCCAGGTGAGCCGGGCAGCCGTTGATGGTGCCGTTGGCCTGGGTCCAGGTCGCCCCGGCGGCCGGCAGGTTGGTGGCCACCGTCGTGCAGGGGATGCGCAGCATCGTCGTGTCGTTGGCGTTCGTGAAGACGTCGGCCAGCGGGTTGCCGTTGGCGTCCGTCTCGAAGGGCACGGCCGCCGGCATGTTGCTGCCGCGCAGGCGCACGTACTGCGAGGCTTGCACCGCCGGGATGCGCAAGCTCATCTTCAGGAAGACGCTGTTGTCCACGCCCGACGGCACTTGCGTCCAGGCCGAGCCGCCGTTGCCGCTGAAGGTCTTCAGGATGGCGGCCGACGTGTTCTTGGCGGCGGCCGGCACGGCCGACAGGCCGGCGGTGCTGCCATCGGCGCGCAGCCAGTCGGTGTTGCGCGGCCATTCGCCGGCGTAGTCGGCCGAGCCGGGCGTCTTGTAGCCGGTCACGAGGCCGCGGATGACATCGACATGGTCCAACACGGGCTTGTTGATCGGCTGGTTGATGCCGACCTGCAGCAGCGACGGGTTCGGGAACGAGTAGGGAGCGAAATTCGCGCCGTCCGGGTCGCGCAGCACGACGGCCACGACGATCTCCGCACCGGGGCGGACCGCGAGTTTCTCGCCCATGGTGGCGCAGCCAGCCTTGTCGATGTCGGTGGCGTTGGTCGCCGCGGCGACGGCAATCGCCTCGACCGAGGCGTTGGTGCGGGCGCCGATGCCTGGGTATGAAGCGCAGGCCACGAACGCCAGGCGGTCGATCAACTGGCCAGAGGCCGCCCAGGCGTTGCCGGTGCGCAGGCCGTCGACGATGGTCTGCGGGCGCAGCTTGTCGGCACCGTTGCGGACCAGCACGTGCGTGCGCTGGTATTCGCCAGGGTAGAAGTCTTGCGACGAGCGGCGGTCATCCGGGCCGAACTGGCCGCGGTTGTGCCAGTCGGAGCTGGCGAAGAACCACCAGTTGCGGCCTTCGCCGAGCAGGGCGTCCCAGACGCCGCCGACCTGGCCGGCATAAACGCCAGTGCCGCCGTAGGTCGTGCCGCCGACGGAGTCGGTCAGCACGCCGCCGATGTTGTTGCGCTTGACCTGGTACTCGCCGCGGTTGTCGGCAGCGCCATGGCCGGGCTGCGATTCAAAGCCGAAGGCGACGTTGGGCGCGGCGTTGTTGAAGTTGCGCAGGTGCTCGATGTTGAAGCCGTTGTTGCCGTTCGGGTTGAACGGGCCGGCGCGCTCCAGGTGGGCGGGCACGTAGTAGCTGGCATTGCCGTGGAAGTTCGCCATCCACTTCATGGCTTCGACGGTTTTCAGGTGGCCGCGCGTACCGACGCCGGCGCCGGTGGCCGGAATGAGCTTCTGGCCAGTGGCGCTCCAGCCCAAGGCAGCCGAGGTGGAGTCGGCGCTGTTCGGGTTGGCGCAATTCCAGTTGTTGCCCGTGGTCGAGCCGGTCACGTTGCCGCGGCTGGTGTCGGTATCGTTGCGGTCGAAGCAGTAGGACCACTGGGCCAGTGCGTTGGCGTTGCCAAGCGGCGAATAGCCGGGGGCGGTGGGCAGCGTGACGGCGTCGACGGAGGCCGGCATCTGGCCAGTGATCACCGACATCGAGCTGTGCTCATGGCCGGCGACGACGGACTCCAGCCCGAGGAACAGCGGCAGGTTCTTCTGGGCCGCGAGGTACTCGATGACGGGGTACTGGTACTCCTGCAGCGACTGCCAGCGCCACATGTTGCCCGTGCCGCCGACGCCGCCGCCGTTGCCCTTGAGGTTGGCCGCGCCGATGCTGTTGGCCCAGGTCGTCGTCGGGCCCTTGCCGGCGACATAGGGGTAGGCCGGCGTGGCCAGCGAAGCATCCTCGACCAATGTGCAATTGCGGTTGCCATTGCCGCCGTGGCCGGCCTGCACGAACCAGTCCAGGCCCCAAGGCGTCTCGGACTTGTCGGTGACCTTCTTCACCAGCTTCTGCATCGAGATCGAGCCGTCCGAGCAGGTGGTGTGGTTGTGGAAGTCACCGGAGACGTATTTGCCCGGCGTCTTGCCTGCGGCGGTGGCGACGGTCGGCGCGATGACGACGATGCTGCTGAGGGCAGCCACGGCGGCCAAGGCGATCTGGCTCTTGGTGAAATAGTGGGGCATGGAAGCGGCTCCGGAAGGGAATAGGGGAGGCGTGGAACGGGGCGGATGCTAGGAAGCGGCCGTGACCCTGGCGTGACGGCATCGCGACGCCGCTGAGACGCGTTCAGCGCAGGCCGGCGAAGTCGACGGTGAGCGTGGCGTTGACGGGCTCGGCGAGCTCGAAGATGAGACGCAAGGGATAGCTGCGGCCGATCTGCAGCGGCTGTTGCAGATCGAGCAGCTCGATGTGCAGGCCGTTCTCCGTCAGCTCCAGCGTTTGGCCGGGCTGGATCGGCAGGGACAAGCTCTGCGCCTTGGCGGGTGCGGCGCGCCCGGCCAGGCGTGCTCCAGCCGCCACCGGGGTTTCGACGCCGATCAAGCGATCCGCGCGCTGCACCTCATCGAAGCGCATGCACAGCACAGCCGTGTCGGCGTCGACGCGGGCGGTGCGAGTCCAGGGGTGCCAGATGCGCAGATGGCTGCTGAAGAACTCGCAGGCCCGTGCCGGGCGGGCCAGGCCCAGGTAGGCAGCGCTGGCAGCGAGCAGCAGGTGGCGGCGGGGTAGGGGGGAGGCTGACATGGGCGGCAACCATCGCAGGCGCTGGTGACGACGCTGTGACGGAGCCCATGACTCTGGGGCGTCACGCGCCTGTCGTCTTTGGCCACCACACTCCGGCCCGATTCAAACGCAGCGGCGTTCTTCCTTTTGCCGCCCCAACCTTCAAGCTCTGGAGTTTTCAATGAAGCTCGCCACTCTCGCCCTGGCCCTTGGCCTGGCCTCGCCGGCTTTCGCGGCCGCACCGCTGTCCGTGGACTTTGAAAAGAACTGGACTTACGGCGACGAGGTGGCCAACACCTATGCAGCCGACGGAGTGACCTTCACCAATGTGCTGGGGCTGTCCAACGACGCCGACTTCACCTACTTCTCGGGTGCCCCGTCGCCGCTGGGCGTGGCGTTCGTGCAGCTGGACGGTATCGTCAACACTGCCGCCTACATGAATGTGTCTGGCGGGCTCGCGGGCGGCTTGAGCTTCTACACCTCGGCGACGGCGGACTTCGAGGTCAAGGCCTATTCCGGCCTGAACGGCAGCGGCACGCTGCTGGGCACATTCACGGTGGCGGCCAACACGACCGACTATTCGGTCTGGAGCCAGAAGGTCTTCGCATTCAGCGGCGTCGCCCAGTCCTTTGACCTGAGCGGCGCGAACGGCGTTGCCGCCCTGGACAACATCTCGGCCGTGCCGGAACCCAGCAGCATCGCGCTGATGCTCGGCGGTGCGGCCCTGCTGCTGGCCCGTCGCCGTCGCGGCTGAGCTTCCTCGAGCAAAAAAGCCGGCTGAGCAAGCCGGGTTCCTTGTTGAGAAGGCAGATCAGCCAATGCGGCCGAGGAGCAGGTACTCCATGAGTGCCTTTTGCACGTGCATGCGATTCTGGTCTTGGCCGCGCCAGTCGGCGCTTAACTTTGCTGCGCAAAGTTAGCCAAGCCCAAACAAAATGCACCGCCTTCCGGCGGTGACGTCTTGGCTGTCAGCCAATCCGCCCGAGCAGAAGGTACTCCATGAGTGCCTTCTGCACGTGCATTCTGTTTTCCGCTTCATCCCACACGACCGACTGCGGTCCGTCGATGACGTCCGCAGCCACCTCCTCGCCGCGATGCGCCGGCAGGCAGTGCATGAAGAGCGCATCGGGCTTGGCGCGGGCCATCATGGCGCGGTCCACGCACCAGTCCGCGAACGCTGCCTTGCGTGCCTCGTTCTCGGCCTCATAGCCCATGCTGGTCCAGACGTCGGTCGTCACCAGGTCGGCGCCGTCGCAAGCCTCGCGCGGGTCGTTGAACACGCGGTAGCAGCTCGCGTCCTTGATACCGGCCACAGCAGGGTCGACGCCATAGCCACTGGGCGTGCTGACGTGGACCTTGAAGCCGAGGATCTCGGCCGCCTGCAGCCAGGTGTTGGCCATGTTGTTGCCATCGCCTACCCAGGCCACGACGCGGCCCTTCAGGCAGTCCATGTCGATGGCGCCACGCCGGTCCATGCCGCGGGCCTCGATGAAGGTGAACAGGTCGGCCAGGATCTGGCAGGGGTGGTACTCGTTGGTCAGGCCGTTGATGACCGGCACGCGTGAGTGCGCCGCAAACGCCTCGAGCTTGCTCTGCTCGTAGGTGCGGATCATGACGATGTCGACCATGCGGCTGATGACGCGCGCCGAGTCTTCCACGGGCTCGGCCCGGCCGAGCTGGCTGTCGCCCGTCGTCAGGTGCACGACGGAGCCGCCCATCTGGTACATGCCCGCTTCGAAGCTGACGCGCGTGCGCGTGCTGGCCTTCTCGAAGATCATGGCCAGCGTGCGGTCCTGCAGGGGCTGGTATTTCTCGTAGTTCTTGAAGCGACGCTTGATGATGCCGGCGCGGTCGAACAGGTGGGCGTATTCCTCGGCGCGCAGGTCTTTGAACTGCAGATAGTGACGCATCAGTGCATCCCCCGGCTTCATGGCTTGGGCTGCGCAAGCAGCACCTTGATCAGCGGCACGAGGCGGGCCGCGATCTCGCGCGCTTCGTCGTGCGTCAGGATCAGCGGCGGCAGCAGACGCACCACGCGGTCGGCCGTGACGCTGATCAGCAGGCCGGCATCCAAGGCTTGACCCAGCAGCGCGCCGGCCGGCCGGTCGAGCTCGATGCCCAGCATCAGGCCCTGGCCGCGGATCTCGACGAAGCCTGCCGCGCCGGCCAGCCCATCGCGCAGCGCACCGCGCAGCGTGGCGCCAACGGCCTCGGCATTTGCCAGCAGGCCGTCCTCTTCCATGATCTTCAACGTCTCGACGCCGGCGCGCATGGCCAACGGGTTGCCGCCAAAGGTCGTGCCGTGGTTGCCCGCCTTCAGCACGTCGGCGGCGCGCGGGCTGCAGACGACGGCGCCAATGGGCACGCCCGAGCCCAGGCCCTTGGCCAGCGGCATGACATCCGGCTTGATGCCCGCCCACTGATGGGCGAACCACTTGCCGGTGCGGCCCACGCCGCATTGCACTTCGTCCAGCATCAGCAGCAGGTCGCGTTCGTCGCAGATGCGACGCAGGGCCTGCAGGAACTCGATGCGGGCGGGATTGATGCCACCTTCGCCCTGGATGGTCTCCAGGAAGATGGCCGTGATGTTGGGGTGAGCGGCCAGGGCGGCCTCAAGGGCGGGCATGTCGTTCAGCGGCACGCGCACGAAGCCCGGCACCAGTGGCCCGAAGCCGGCCTGGATCTTGGGATTGGCGGTGGCAGACAACGTGGCGATCGAGCGGCCATGGAAGGCGCCCTCGAAGACCAGCACCTCGGGCGAGCTGTTGCCGCGGTCATGGCCAAACTTGCGGGCGATCTTCAAAGCCGCCTCGTTGGCCTCGAGTCCGCTATTGCAGAAGAAGACATTGGCCAGGCCCGAAAGCTCGCAGAGCTTGGCGGCGAGTTGCTCCTGCAAAGGCACGCGGTAGTAGTTGCTGGTATGGATCAGCTTGGAGATCTGATCCTGCAGTGCCGCCACCAGGCGCGGGTGGTTGTGGCCCAGCGTGTTGACCGCGATACCCCCCAGTCCATCCAGCAGTCGTCGGCCTTCCGTGTCCCAGACCCAGCAGCCCTGGCCGTGCGAAAGCGCAACGGGCAGGCGGCCATAGGTCGGCATGACATGGGGCTCGGACGAGGGAGGGACAGCGTTCATCGGGTCTCCTGATGAGTCGAGAAAAAAGGGACTTTTGATTCTAAGGTTGATGCCGAGGCAATTGCTGCGCCGCAACAGACGGCTTGGTGTCGAGGCACAATAGCGGTCTTTGGCAGCGGTGCCCCGCTGTACAGCGAAGTCCCTCTGTCCATGACCGTTGCTCCCCCGCCGCGCGAAGTCTTCATCCAAGGTGTGACCCTGGATGGCAAAACCTTCCGACCGAGCGACTGGGCCGAGCGGCTGGCGGGGGCAATGTCCTGCTTTCGCCCCGGCGGCGCACGTGGCGGCATCGGTGCCTACATCGGCTATTCACCGTTGTGCGTGCCCACCGTCATCAACGGCGTGAAGTGCGTCATCGTCAACGAGGAGCTCAAGCGCCTCGAGCCCATGGCCTGGGACTTCGTCATGAACTTCGCGCGCGACAACAACCTCCAAGTTGCCGACGCTTGCCTGCTGCCCGAAGGCCCAGGCGGCAAATAGGGCGCTTGATTTCGTCTCTCCTAGCGAGAGTCCCAGGGTGCACCTGTGCGGGGCGCCGTTATCCTCGCCGGCAATGTTTGGAAACATGCCGATCAACGACAGCGCCGCCACTGCGGCTTCAGACCCGCTTTCCGCCGCGCCGGCGGAGCGCACGCCCACGCCTGTCTGGGTGCTGTTGCGCGGCCTGTCGCGTGCGAGCGGGCACTGGGGTGTGTTTCCCGAACACTTGCTGCGCGAATTGCGTGCGCTCCAGCCGGCTTCCCGCTTGCTGCTGCTGGATCTGCCCGGCACGGGCGCGCTGCGCCGCCAGGTCAGCCCTACCCAGGTGTCGGCCATCGTTGATGCTTGCCGGGAACAGTTGCAACGGCACGGCGTCAGCGGGCCGGTGTCGCTGGTCGGCATGTCGCTGGGGGGGGCGGTGCTGAGCGAATGGGCGAGTCGCTACCCCAACGAGGTCGAGGCCGGTGTGCTGATCAATCCCAGCCTACGGCCTTTCAGCGAGTTATTTCGCAAGCCGCGGCCCATGAACTATCTCGGCCTGCTGTTGCTGTCGCTGAGCCGCTTCAGCGCCCGCATGCGGGAGGAGAGGGTGCTCAGCCTGACGACGCGGTTGACGCCGACTCAGGCCATCATCGACCGCTGGGTGGAGTTGCAGCGCCAGCACCCGCTCGGCGTTCGCAACACGGCCCGCCAGTTGCTGGCCAGCATGCGCTATCGCGCCAGCCGCACCCGCCCGGCAGCGCCCATGCTGCTGTTGTGCAGTAAAGCCGATGGGCTCGTCGACTGGCGCTGCTCGCAAGCCATCAGCCGGGCGTGGGGAGCGCCGCTGCGCCTGCACACCAAGGCCGGCCATGATCTGCCGCTGGATGATCCGCAGTGGGTGGCCCGCGCCGTCGCCGAGTGGCTGCGCGACCGCAGCATCCAGGGCGTCGTGCCAGGCGAGTGGCATTGAAATGCAAGCAGCCCGCAGGTGCGGGCCGCAGATGCAAAGAGGCCCGCTTGCGCGGGCCTCTTTGCTTGCACCAGAGCTGGATTGTTTCTTAGGCGGCGAGCGCCTTGATCTTGGCGGACAGGCGGCTCTTGTGACGAGCAGCCTTGTTCTTGTGGAAGATGCCCTTGTCGGCGACAGAGTCGATGACGGCTTGGGCAGCCTTGAACAGGTCGGCGGCCTTGGACTTGTCGCCCGCGGTCACAGCCTTTTGCACGTTCTTGACGACCGTACGGTATTTGGAGCGAAGCGCAGTATTCGCGGCGTTGAGCTTGGCGTCCTGGCGGACGCGCTTGAGACCCGATGCCAGGCGAACCGTCTTCTTCTTGGCTTTGGAGCTGGTAGCCATGCTGTATCTATACCCAGTTGGTGCAAAGACGACGAGTATAGCTCGAAATCAGGGTTAAAGCCAAGTGTCAGGGCGGAGTATCGCAAGAGGCGCCATTCGCGACACAGATAATCCGCCGCCATGAATCTGCTGCGTGCTGCGTCGACCATTTCCCTGCTGACCCTGACCTCGCGCATCACCGGCCTTGTCCGCGAAACCATGGTGGCGGGCCTTTTCGGCGCCACCGCGATGACCGATGCGTTTCTCGTCGCGTTCCGGATCCCGAACCTGCTCCGACGCCTGTTTGCCGAGGGCGCTTTTTCGCAGGCCTTCGTGCCGCTGCTGGCGGCGACACGGGCCACCGAGGGCGAAGTGGCAACGAAGCGCCTCATCGATGCCGTTGCGACCGTGCTGCTGTGGGCGCTGATGGCGACCTCCGTGATCGGTGTCGTCGCAGCGCCCCTGTTGGTCTGGCTGCTCGGCGGCGGGCTGCCCGGGCCGGCATTCGATGCGTCCGTCGCCATGACGCGCTTCATGTTCCCTTATATCGGCTGCATGTCGCTGGTGGCCTTGTCGGCAGGCATCCTGAACACTTGGCGGCGCTTCGTGGTGCCGGCGGCGACGCCGGTGCTGCTCAACCTCAGCGTTGTCGCCGTCGGCTGGGCCTTGGCCGGGCCACTGGAGCGCGCGGGCTATCCGGGCATCTATGCGATGGCCTTCGGCGTCATGCTCGGCGGCGTGCTGCAGTTGCTGGCGCAGTGGCCGGCGTTGCGGGCCATTGGCGTGACGCCACGCATGCGTTTGAGCTGGCGAGGTTTCCAGGAAGCACGTGCCAACCCGGGCGTCGGTCGCGTCATCATGGGCATGGGGCCGGCGCTGTTGGGCGTGGGCGTGTCCCAGCTGTCGCTGATGATCAACACGCAGATCTCCAGCCGCCTCGGCGAGGGCGCAACCTCCTGGCTGAACTATGCCGACCGCCTGATGGAATTTCCCATCGGCCTGCTCGGCGTGGCGCTCAGCGCGGTGCTGACCCCGCAGCTGTCCGCCGCGCAGGCTTCTGGCGAGAGCGTGCGCTACAGCCGCCTGCTCGACTGGGGCCTGCGCATGGTGATGCTACTTGCCTTGCCCTGCGCCGTGGCGCTCATGGTCTTTGCCGAGCCGCTGACGGCCGTGCTCTACCACCGCGGTGCCTTCACGGCGACCGACGTGGCCCACACGGCGCAGTCGGTCATGGGTTGGGGTGTTGGCCTGCTGGGCCTGATTGCGGTGAAGGTGTTGGCGCCCGGTTTCTTTGCCCGTCAGGACACCGGCACGCCGGCCAAGATCGCCGTCGCCGTGCTGGTGCTGACACAGGGGTTCAACCTTGTCTTCGTGCCCTGGATCGGTGTCGCGGGCCTGGCGCTTTCCATCGGCATGGGCGCGCTGGTCAACGCGGGCTGGCTGTTCTGGGGACTGAAGAAACTGGGCAGTTATCGCCCCGAGCCCGGCTGGCTGGCCTTCGGTCTGCGTGTGGTGCTGGCCTGTGCGGCCATGGGCCTACTGCAATGGCAGCTGGCCACCAGGCTTGACTGGCTCGGCCTGGGCGCGCACGAAATCCAGCGCGGGCTCGTGATGGCGGCCAGTTTGGCCGGAAGCGCCATCGTCTATTTCGCGGTGCTGCTGCTCGTCGGCATGCGGCCCCGCGCGCTCGGACGGCCGAGCTGATGAAATACGCGGCACCGACTCCGTTGGACTACTTCGCCACGCTGGTGGCGGAGGATGAAAGCCTCAATCTGCTTGAGGCCGCCATCAGCCTGGCCCAGGACGAATACCCCCAGCTGGATGTTCAGGCTGCGCTGTCCAAGGTGGACGCGCTGGCGCGCCGCCTGCGCGAACGCATCACGCCGGAGACTGTGCCGGCCGAGCGGTTGCACCAGCTGACACGTTTCTTCCACGGCGAACTCGGCTTTGCCGGCAATCTCAACAATTACTACGCGGTCGAGAACAGCTTCGTGCATCGGGTGCTGGAGACGCGGCGCGGCATTCCGATCACGCTGGCCGTGTTGCTGCTGGAACTGGCCGAGCAGGCGGGTCTGCGCGCTGCGGGCGTGGCTTTCCCGGGGCATTTCCTCGTCAAGTGCCGTATCGGGCTTGGCGAGGTCGTCATCGACCCCTTCACGGGCGAATCACTGTCAGCCACGCGGCTGGATGAGCGCCTGGCCGTCTACCGCCATGGCAGTGAGCTGCCCGCCGACCTCGATTTGCCGCTGGAGTTCTTCCTGCGCGCTGCAAGCAAGCGCCAGATCCTGGCACGCATGCTGCGCAATCTGAAGGAAGTTCACCGCGCCGCCGAAGACTGGCAGCGGCTGCTGGCCGTGCAACAGCGCCTCGTCATCTTGCTGCCGGGCGACCCGGTGGAGCGCCGCGATCGCGGTCTGGTGCTGGCGACGCTGGGTGCCCTTGCCGCTGCCGCCGACGATCTGGCCTTCTATCTTGCCGAGCGGGGTGATGCATCCGATGCTCCGGGATTGCGAACCCGCCTGGCGGTGCTGCGTGACCAGGCCAGGCGGCCGCTTCAGTGACAATCCGCGCCCGCCCGCCGATCACCATGATGAAGCTCAGCAAGCACCAACGCACCGCCCTGACCTGGGGCGGCGTCGCCCTGGGCGCCATTCTTCTGCTGTGGCTGTTGTCGCCCGTGCTGGCTCCTTTCATCGCTGCACTGGTGTTGGCGTATGCATTGGCGCCCGTTGTGCAGGCCCTGGTGAACCGCCGTGTGCCGCGCTCGCTTGCTGTGCTGATGGTCGAGCTGCTGTTTGCGATGGCCCTGCTGGCGTTGCTGCTGCTGGTGCTACCCATCCTCAGCAAGGAGCTGCCGGCGCTGCGCGAGCAGATTCCTGCATTGGCGAAGCTGGCCAATGACAAGCTCGCGCCCTGGTTGGCCGAGCACGGCATCTACATGCAGCTCGATCCGGCCAGCATCAAGGCCTTCGTGCTGAAGTACCTGGACGCCAATCTGGAGGAATGGCTGGCGACGGCGCTGAGCTCCGCCCGCATCGGCGGCAGCTTTCTGCTCGCCTTCATCGGCAATGCGGTGCTGCTGCCCGTCGTGCTTTTCTATCTGCTGGATGACTGGCCAGGCCTGGTCGAGCGCATGCGCGCCCTGGTGCCGCCGGCGGCACGGGACACTGTTGGCAGCTTCCTCGACGAATGCCATGAGACGCTCGGCCAATACCTGCGCGGCCAATTGCTCGTCATGGGGGCTCTGGCCATCTTCTACAGCGTTGGGCTGGCACTGGCGCGCTTCGATCTGGCCCTGCCCATCGGCGTTTTCACCGGCCTGGCGGTCTTCATTCCTTATCTGGGTTTTGGCTTGGGCCTGGTGCTGGCGCTGTTGGCAGGCTTGCTGCAATTCGCAAATCTTTATGGCGTCCTCGCCGTTGCCATCGTCTTTGGCATCGGCCAATTGCTGGAGAGCTTCGTGCTGACGCCGCGCTTCGTCGGCGAGCGCATCGGCATGAGCCCGCTGATGGTCATCTTCGCGCTGCTGGCCTTCGGCCACCTGCTCGGCTTCGTCGGCGTGCTGATCGCGCTGCCGCTGTCGGCGGTGGCGGCTGTTGCGGTCAAGCGCCTGCATCGCGCCTATCTCGAGAGTTCGCTGTTCCGTTAGCCGATCAATGAGGCAGATCCCGCTTGCGCTGCTGGCGCCGCCCGCGCACAGCTTCGACAACTTCCTGCCCGGCGCCAATGCCGAGGCTCTGGCCTATCTGATGGGCCTGCAGCCGGGCGATCCACCCGCGCTGCTCTGGGGGCCGACCGGCTCGGGCAAGACCCATCTGCTGCAGGCCTTGGCCGAGCGTTGGCAGGCTGCCGGCCAGCGCGTTGCCTGGTACGACGCCGAGACTGCCTTGCCCTGGGAGCTGCCGGCCCACGAAAGCCTGTTGCTGCTGGACGACTGCCAGCGCTTTGACGCCGGCCAGCAGCATGCCGCCTTCGCCCTTTTCGTAGCGACCGCGGGGCAAGGCTATACCGTTGTCGCAACGGCCGACGTGCCGGCCGTGGACTTGGCCATGCGCGAAGACCTGCGCACGCGCCTGGGCTGGGGCCCAAGCTTTGCGCTTGAACCGCTGCGCGAGGCCGAAATGCGCGCCGTGCTGCGCCGCGAAGCCGACCGCCGCGGCCTGCTGCTTGGCGACGAAGTGCTGTCCTATCTGCTGAGCCGCTTTGAGCGCAACCTCAAAGGCTTGATGGCCTTGCTTGAGCGGCTGGATGAATTCGCCATGTCAGCCAAGCGCGCGCTGACGCTGCCGCTGTTGAAGGCCATGCTGGCCGATGAGGCTGTTGAAGAAAAAATCGACTCTGACCCTAATTTATGAATCTCACGCTGTTTGACCTGGACGGGACTTTGATCCCGGTGGACTCTGATCACGCCTTCGGCGCCTTCATGGTCGAGGTCGAGTGGGTGGATGGCGAGGTCTGGGGCGCGAGGAACGATGAGTTCTTTGCCCAGTACAACGCTGGCACGCTCGATCTACCGGCCTATGTCGACTTCGCGACCTCGGCATTTCGCAGCCGACCGTTGAATGAGGCGCTGGCAATGCGCGAGCGCTTCATGGCCGAGGTCATGCGGCCAGCGCTGCGGCCCGAGGCTGTGGCCTTGGTCGAAAAGCACCGCGCCGCCGGCGACCTCATCGCCCTGGTCACGGCAACCAATGAATTCGTCACAGCGCCAATCGCCGCGGCTTTTGGCATCGAGCACCTGATCGCTGTCGAGCTGGAGCGCGACGCCGAGCACCGCTACACCGGAGCCATTCGCGGCATCCCGAGCTTCCGTGAGGGCAAGATCGCACGCGTGGAGGCGTGGCTGCAGGGCCTGGGGGCACAATGGCGCGATTTCGAGCGCGTGAACTTCTTCAGCGACTCGACCAACGATCTGCCCCTGCTTGAACGCGTCAGCCACCCTGTGGCGACCAATCCCAGCCCGACTCTCGCTGCGATCGCCGCCGAACGGGGCTGGCCCCAGTTGCACCTCTTCGCATGATCAAAAAGTTCATCGACAAACTGCTTGGCAAGCCCGCCGCAGCTCCCAAGAAATCCAGCCCGCTGGGCAAGCGGATGGAGGTGACGGCCGAGGTTCACCGCATCAACCCGGACCTGCTCGACGAGCGCGCCGTCAAGGTCGTCAAGACGCTGACCGACGCCGGCTTTGAGGCCTATATCGTTGGCGGCGCCGTGCGCGACCTGCTGCTGAACATGCGGCCCAAGGACTTCGACGTCGCGACCAATGCGACGCCCGAGCAGGTCAAGGGGCTGTTCCGCCGTGCGTTCATCATCGGCCGGCGCTTTCGCATCGTCCACGTCGTCTATGGCCGCGGCCGTGAGCACGAGGTCATCGAAGTCTCAACCTTCCGCGCGC
Organism: Pelomonas sp. Root1217; assembly: GCF_001425705.1. Classification (GTDB taxonomy): domain Bacteria; phylum Pseudomonadota; class Gammaproteobacteria; order Burkholderiales; family Burkholderiaceae_C; genus Pelomonas. The sequence continues at coordinate 349,116 of NZ_LMDC01000027.1, forward strand.
TGCCGACGGAATCGGAAGCCATCGCCGGCAACGAGAAAACGGGCAAGGCCGAGCTGGATGGCAAGCACCACGCCGTGGATGCCAGCGGCCGCGTGCTGCGCGACAACGTCTGGGGCCCGCAGATCGAGGATGCTGCCCGCCGCGACTACACGGTCAACGCGATGTACTACGACCCGCAGCGCCAACTGGTGGTGGACTACCACGGCGGCCTCGCCGACGCCAAAGCCAAGCTGCTGCGCATGATTGGTGACCCGGAGACCCGCTATCGCGAGGACCCGGTCCGCATCATCCGCGCCGTACGCTTCGCCGCCAAGCTGGGCTTCACGCTAGAGCCCAAGACGCTGGCACCGGTGAAGGCCTCGTCGGCCCTGCTGGCCAATGTGCCGGCCTCGCGGCTGTTCGACGAAATGATCAAGCTGCTGCAGACCGGCCATTCGCTGGCCAGCATCGCGCAGCTGAAGAAGCTGGGCCTGGGCCGTGGCGTGTTCGCCGTGCTGGACGCCATGCTGACCGAAACCGGCGACCTGTATGAAGGCGTGCGTGGCGACTTCGTGCGCAAAGCCTTCGAGGATACCGACCGGCGGGTGCAGGAAGGCCGCGGCGTCAGCCCCAGCTTCATGCTCGCCTGCATGCTCTGGCACGAGGTGCTGGACCGTTGGACCAAGATCCGCAACGGCGGTGAGCCGCCTGTGCCGGCCCTGGCCCAGGCGATCGACGCCGTTTTCGACGCCCGCATCGGCGACATCTCGGGTCGCGGCAAGCTGGCGGCCGACATGCGCGAGATCTGGATGATGCAGACCCGTTTCGAGCGCCGCACCGGCTCCGGCGTGTTCAGCCTCATCGAGCAGCCGCGCTACCGTGCCGGCTTCGACTTCCTGCGTCTGCGCGCCGACGTCGGCGAAATCGACCCCGCGCTTGCGGACTGGTGGGAAGACTTCGCGCTGGGCAGCGATGACGATCGTCAGGCCCTGCTGGCCGACGCCCGTGCGACCCAGCAGAAGCAGCCTCGCGTCGTGCGTGCACCGCGTCCCGAGGCGCCGGCCGGTGAAGAAACCGAGCCGGCGGCCGATGACGCGCCGGCCAAGAAACGCCGCCGTCGCCGCCGCAAGCCGGGTGGCGGGGAGGGCGCCGCAGCGCCCGCAACTGCCGCCGAGTGAGCTCGCGCGCCTACGTCGGACTGGGCGCCAACCTGGGCGCCGACCCTTCTGCCACGTTGACGCAGGCAGCGTTGCGCCTTGCGGCGCTGCCGGGCAGCCATGTCGCGACGCTGTCCAGCGTCTGGCGCAGCGCGCCGGTGGATGCTGGCGGTCCGGACTTCCTGAACGCCGTCGTGGCACTGGACACGACGCTTCTACCCATTGAACTATTGGACGCACTGCAGGCCATCGAACTGGCACACGGCCGGGAGCGGCCCTATCGCAATGCGCCGCGCACGCTGGATCTGGACTTGCTGCTCTATGACGAGCTGACCCTTGACACACCACGGCTGACGCTGCCCCACCCGCGCCTGGGCGAACGCGCCTTCGTGTTGCGCCCGCTGCTGGAGATAGCGCCGGAGCTGGTGCATTTGGCGGCGGGAAAGGGCTGGCAGATCCAGCGCGTCGAGCGGCTCGGCCCGCTGTCCCTCTGACCTGGAGATACGAAGATGTTCTCGACCCTCGCCGGCTGGCAGACCGTTGGCCTGCTGCTGCTGTCCAACGTCTTCATGACGTTCGCCTGGTATGGCCACCTCAAGGGTCTGGCGACCAAGCCCTGGTGGATCGCGGCCCTCATCAGCTGGGGTATTGCGCTGTTTGAATACCTGCTGCAGGTGCCGGCCAACCGCATCGGCCACGGCGCCGGCTTCAGCCTGGCCCAGTTGAAGATCACGCAGGAAGTCATCACGCTCGCCGTCTTCGTGCCCTTCAGCCTGTACTACATGGGCGAGCCGCTGAAGCTGGACTTCCTTTGGGCGGGCTTGTGTCTGATGGGGGCCGTCTACTTCATCTTCAGGTCGGCTTGATGACGGCGCCCGGTAAACTCCGCGCCTTCGAGAGATCCAAGGATGGCCATGCTATTTGGCAAGCTGCTGCCCCGAGAGGGCAATTTTTTTGAGCTGTTCAATGAGCACGGCGGCTTCATTCTGGAAGGTGCGCGCGCCTTCCAGAAAATGATCGAGAACTATGCCGACCCCGCGCTGCGCGCGCAGTACGCCGATGAGGTCGACAAGGCAGAGCATGCTGCCGACCGCGTCACCGCCGAGGTGAACCGGCTGCTGCACCGCACCTTCATCACGCCCATCGACCGCGAGCAGATCCATGGCCTGATCAACGCGATGGACGACATCGTCGACCTGCTGCAGGATTCGTCCGAGACGCTGTCGCTCTACGACGTGCGCGCCGTGCCTGAGCAGGTGCTGCAGTTGTGCACGCTGTCGGTGCGCTGTTGCGAGCGCGTGCAGCATGCCGTGACGTTGCTGCCTCACCTCAGCAAACCGGCCACGACCGAGGCGGCCCTCAAGACCTGCGAGGAGATTGACCGCCTGGAGTCCGATGCCGACCGCGTCATGCGCTCGGCGATGTCTCGTCTGTTTCGCGAGCAGGAGGACGTGCGCGAGCTGATCAAGCTCAAGGCGATCTACGAGCAGCTCGAATCGATTTCCGATCGCTGTGAAGACGTCGCCAATCTGATCGAGGGCATCGTCCTCGAGAACTCCTGACCGCCGCGATGAACCGCCCCCAACACTCTCTTCGTTCGTTGCCCCCCGAGGGGGTGCGTCAGCGCCTTCGGGCGGCCGGGCACCGCTGACATGGCATCCGCTGAGATCGCCTTCTGGGTGGTGGCCCTGCTGGTCGTGCTGGCCCTGCTGTTCGACTTCATGAACGGCTTCCACGATGCGGCCAACTCCATCGCCACGGTGGTGTCCACCGGCGTGCTGAAGCCGCAGCAGGCCGTGCTGTTCGCCGCCTTCTTCAACGTCGTCGCGATCGCCATCTTCCAGCTCAAGGTGGCGGCCACCGTGGGCAAGGGCATCGTCGAGCCGGGGGTGGTGGATCACCACGTCGTCTTTGGTGCGCTGATCGGCGCCATCGCCTGGAACTTCATCACCTGGTGGTGGGGCATTCCGTCGAGTTCCTCGCATGCGCTTATCGGTGGCATTGCCGGCGCTGTCGTCGCCAAGGCGGGGCCGTCGGCCCTGGTCGCCGGCGGCATCTGGAAGACCGTCGCCTTCATCATCGTGTCGCCGTTGCTGGGCTATTTGCTGGGTTCGCTGATGATGGTCATCGTGGCCTGGGTCTGCCGGCACAAGTCGCCGATACGCATCGACCGCTGGTTCCGGCGGCTGCAGCTCGTGTCGGCTGGCCTGTACAGCCTGGGCCACGGCGGCAACGACGCGCAGAAGACCATCGGCCTGATCTGGATGCTGCTGATCGCCGCCGGCATGGTCAGCGTCGGCGACAAGGCACCGCCCAGCTGGGTCATCGTCGCCTGCTACATCGCCATCGGCATGGGCACGATGTTTGGCGGCTGGCGCATCGTGCAGACGATGGGGCAGCGCATCACCAAGCTCAAACCGGTGGGCGGCTTCTGCGCCGAGACGGGCGGGGCCATCACGCTGTTCCTGGCGACGGCTCTGGGCATCCCGGTGTCGACGACGCACACCATCACCGGCGCCATCGTCGGCGTGGGCTCGGTGCAGCGTCCGTCGGCCGTGCGCTGGGGCGTGGCCGGCAGCATCGTCTGGGCCTGGATCTTCACGATCCCGGCCGCGGCGCTGATGGCCGGCATCTGCTACTGGGTCAGTTTCATTCTCTACTGACCGGCCTGCGATTCGAAGTAGCGCTGGGCGCTGAAGGCGATGGTCGCCATCAGCGCCGTGCCGCCAAACAGCAGGCAGAGCACGACGCCGATGACGGCGGCCCAGCCGCCCGTGCTGGCCGGCCGGCCGGCATTGAAGCGGGCGTTCCAGCGCTCGTCCGGCATCAGCCCGTAGACGATGCCGCCGAGCAGGGCGGCGACGAGGCTCAGGCCAAGGAATGGGATCAGCACCCACGCCAGGCGGTCATCCTGACCGAGCTGGTCCATGCGATGCATCCCCGTCAGGCCCAGCAAGGTAGGCAGCGGGAAGGCCCAGGCCCAGCGATCCTTCAAGCCATGCAGGTAGAAGCGATGCAGGCCGAAGACGCCAACCAGCAAGGCCAGCCAGGTCGCAACGGCCTTGTGTCTCGTGGCGCCGCTCATTCGGCGGCGGCGCTGTCGCCCAGGCCGAGTGTGCGCTGCATCAGCACGACGTCCAGCCAGCGGCCGAACTTCCAGCCGGCGCTCTTCAGCACACCGGTGTGTTCGAAGCCCAACGCCTTGTGCACGCCAATCGAGCCGGCGTTGGCTGCGTCGCCGATGACAGCGAGCATCTGGCGAGCGCCGGCGGCTTCGCAGCGCGCCATCAGCTCGGCCAGCAGCAGGCGGCCGAGGCCCTGGCCTTGAGCCGCGGGCGACAGGTAGATCGAGTCCTCGACGCAGAAGCGGTAAGCGAGGCGAGGGCGGAAGTAGTTGGCGTAGGCATATCCCAGCACTTCGCCGCCACGTTCGGCGACCAGCCAGGGCAGATTTCGGCTCAAAACCTCCTGGCGACGGCGTCCCATTTCGTCGGCGCCCGGCACCTCCGTCTCGAAGGTGCCGGTGCCTTCCAACACGGCTTGGCCGTAGATGGCCTGGATGGCGCCCAAGTCGGCGTCGGTGCTAGGACGGATCGTCAAGGTAAGGGCAGCAGAGGTGAGCTGTGACATTTGGCGGTTTCGAGAACTGCTCAGCGTAGAGCGGATCGAGTTTATAATGCTGGGTTTGGCGCTGGTCGCAGATGGCTGCGGCGTATCTACAGAGCCTCCCCCGGCAGGGGTTCCTGCCATTCGACTTGCTCGCCCTGAGTGTCTCCTCGTGCAGTGGTCGCCCAATTTTTAGGAAACATCATGGTTGTGATTCGTCTGGCCCGCGGCGGCTCCAAGAAGCGCCCCTTCTACAACATCGTCGTCGCCAACAGCCGCCAGCGTCGTGACGGCCGCTTCATCGAACGCGTCGGCTTCTACAATCCCGTCGCTTCCGGTTCCGCCGAGAAGCTGCGCGTCGAGCAGGACCGCGTGAGCTACTGGATCGGTGTCGGCGCCCAGCTGTCGCCCACGGTGGCCCGCCTGGTTGGCGATGCCAAGACGGCCGCTGTCGCCGCCTAAGCACTCGTGGCAGGCAACAAGCCTCAGCAAGACGGCGCCTCGGCGCCGTCTTTTGCTTCCTGGCCCGAAGATCTGCTGCCGGTGGGCCGCATCCTCGACGCCTGGGGCATCAAGGGCGGCCTCAAGGTGCAGGCCTACTCGGCCGATGCGGATGCGCTGTTCAGCGCCAAGCGCTGGTATCTGAAGTCGACCGGCCCCAAGCCCGGGCAACTGGTGTTGGCCGTGAAATCGGTGCGAGAACAGGGCGAGGGCATCGTCGCCATCGCCGAAGGGGTGGACGACCGCAATGCTGCCGAGGCGTTGCGGGGCCACGAGATCCACATTCCCCGCAGCGACTTCCCGCGCACACCCGACGGCGAGTATTACTGGGTCGACCTGATCGGCCTGGACGTCGTCAATCGCGAGTCGGAGGCCTTGGGACGAGTGATCGGCCTGATCGATACCGGCCCGCACGCCGTGCTGCGCATCCTGCCGCCCGGCGTGGAAGAGCCCGCCAAGCCGGACCAGGAGCGCTTGATCCCCTTCGTCGGGAGTTTCATCGACGACGTCAGCCTGGAAGACCGGCGTATCCGCGTCGACTGGGGCCTGGACTTCTGATCGAAGCCATGCGCTTCGATGTCCTGACGATCTTCCCGGAGCTGTTCGCGCCGCATCTGACGCACGGCGTCACGCGGCGCGCCTTCGAGAGCCGTCAGGTCGACGTGCGCCTGTGGCCGCTGCGTGATTTCGCCGATGACAACTACCGCCGTGTCGACGACCGCACCTACGGCGGCGGTCCAGGCATGGTCATGCTGGCCGAGCCGCTTGAAAAGGCGCTCACCGCCGTCAAGGCCGATCGTGGCGAGGCGGCGCCCGTCGTCATCCACTTCACCCCGACCGGCGCGCGCATCGATCAGGCCCGCGTGCAGGATCTCGCCGCGGGTCAGGGTGCCATCCTGCTTTGCGGCCGCTACGAGGGCATCGACCAGCGCGTGCTGGACCGTCATGTGACCTTGGAACTCAGCCTGGGCGACTTCGTGCTTTCGGGCGGCGAGCTCCCGGCACTCGCTCTCCTGGACGCCGTCGCACGGCTACAGGAGGGAGTCCTTGGCGACGCTAAATCCCACGAGCAGGACAGCTTCTCCGACGGCTTGCTGGACTGCCCGCACTACAGCCGCCCCGAAGTCCTGGCCGATGGTCGCGGCGTGCCGCCCGTGCTGCTGTCGGGCCACCACGCCGACATCCGGCGCTGGCGCCGCGAGCAGTCCCTGGCGCTGACAGCCGCGCGCCGGCCCGACCTGATTGCCGCAGCCCGCGCCGCCGGCCGCCTCAGCAAGGCCGATGAATCCTTCCTGGCCAAGCTCTAGGCTAAACCCGCACTCCAGGCTACAATAGCGGGCTGTCCGATCCTCTGGCGGGTCGAGTGGCTGGATTACCTTCACAGGAGTCAGCTGCAAACATCCCGATAAATAGCGCCCCGCCAAGATCCCCAGGAGTACAGATGAACCTGATCCAAACCCTTGAGCAAGAAGAAATTGCTCGCCTGAACAAGACCATCCCGCCCTTCGCCCCTGGCGACACGGTGATCGTCAGCGTCAACGTCGTTGAAGGCACCCGCAAGCGCGTGCAGGCCTACGAAGGCGTCGTGATTGCCAAGCGCAACCGAGGCCTGAACAGCAGCTTCATCGTCCGCAAGATCTCCAGCGGCGAAGGCGTCGAGCGGACTTTCCAGCTCTACAGCCCGCTGATCGCCACGATCGAAGTCAAGCGCCGCGGTGATGTCCGCCGCGCCAAGCTGTACTACCTGCGCCAGCGTTCGGGCAAGTCGGCTCGAATCAAAGAAAAGTTGGCCTAAGCCAACTTTCGCCGAAGTTAATGGCGCCGCTGGCGCTGCCGTTAACGCAGGCAAAAGCTGGGTTCACTCCAGCCAAAGCCGCCAGGGCGTACGCTCTCGGCGGCTTTTGTTTTTTGTCGCATGACCCGCCCCGCCATCACCCAGCCCCAACTCGTGCCGGTCACGAGCATCGACGATCATCTTCCTGCGGTGCCCGACTTGGCGCTGACGGCTTCAGCCATACGGGCGCGCTTGGCGGAGGTGGCGGCCTGGACGCCTGAGTTCGTCGGCGACGGGGGCCTTTTCGCCAATCGCGAGCCGTCTGGCGCCGCCGTGCTCATCCCGCTGGTGCAGCGAGAGACGGGCTTGAATCTGCTGCTGACCCGGCGCACCGACCACCTGCGCGACCACGCTGGCCAGATCAGCTTCCCCGGCGGCCGTGTCGAGCCCGAGGACGATGACCCCGTCGCGACCGCCCTGCGCGAGACCGAGGAGGAGATCGGCCTGTCGCGCCAGCACATCGAGATCATTGGCCAGTTGCCGGTCTATTCGACCGTGACGGCCTTCCAGGTGACGCCGGTGGTGGCCCTCGTGGAGCCGGGCTTCACGCTGACTCTGGATGACTTCGAGGTCGCCGAAGCCTTCGAGGTGCCGCTGGCCTTCCTGATGGATCCGGCCCACCATCGCCACCACCGTTTCGAGTTCGCGGGTGCAGAGCGGCGCTTCCTGTCCATGCCTTGGCAGGGCGCCGAACGCGAGTACTTTATCTGGGGCGCGACGGCTGCAATGTTGCGCAACCTCTACCGTCTCCTCAGCGGCGCCTGAACGCGCCACTATCATCCCGGCCCATGAATTTCTTCGCGGTGCTGCTGGCCCTGTTGTGTGAGCAACTCAAGCCCCTGAGGCATGGCAACCGCGTGCACCAGTCGGTCATCAGCTGGGTGCGCTGGACGGGTCGCAACTTCGACGCTGGCGACGAGCACCATGCCGCCGTCGTCTGGGCCATCACGGTTCTGGTGCCGGGCCTGGCCGTTGCGCTGATCTACTGGGCGCTGCGCCATTTCAGCGTGCTGCTTGCCCTTGGGCTGGACGTCCTCATCCTCTACCTGACGCTGGGCTTCCGGCAGTTCAGCCACTATTACACCGACATCCGTGATGCCCTCGAGCGCGGCGACGACGCGACCGCGCGCCAGTTGCTGGCCGAATGGCGCCACCTGGATGCCAGCGAGTTGCCGCGCACCGAGCTGATCCGACATGTCATCGAGCATTCGCTGCTCGCCGCGCATCGCCACGTTTTTGGCGTGTTCTTCTGGTTCATCGTCTGCTCGACCGTCGGCCTGGGGCCGGCAGGCGCGGTGGTCTACCGCATGGCCGAATTCGCTGGCCGCTACTGGGCCTTCAAGAGCCGCACACTGGACGCACCGACCAACACCCGCCTGTTGGCCTTGTCGCGTCAGGCTTTCACCTGGATTGACCACCTGCCCGCGCGGCTGACAGCGACGGGCTTTGCCATCGTCGGCAACTTCGAAGAGGCTGTGAATGGCTGGCGCCGCGACGCGAGCCTCTGGCTGCATTCCAACGAGGGCATCATCCTCGCATCTGCTGCTGGCGCTGTGGGCCTGCAGCTGGGCGGCGCTGCAGCGCCTGGCGTCACGCCGGATCGCAGCAAGACCTTCGATGCCGGCACCGAACCCGAGTTCACCGGCGCCGCTGGCTCCACGGCGGGCGCACCGCCGCAGCTGGGTCATTTGCAAAGCGTCGTCGGCCTGGTCTGGCGTTCCGTCGTGCTGTGGATGCTGCTGCTCGCGTTGCTGACCCTGGCCAACCTCGTCGGCTAGTCATGGTGCCCCTCGTCCAGTCTCGCCGCGCTGAACGCGGGCGAGCCTGGCCGGTCCCCCAAGAGGACGGCGATGCTTGCCGGTTTGACCGGCAAGCACATCGCCTGAGCGGGCCGGCTCGGGAGCGGCCCAGCGCTCGGCTCGCCGATATCAAGCAAAGCAATTGAAATGAACTTCCCTGACCTGCCGGCCCTGGCCGAGCCCGGACTTGCGGCGCGCGTGCAGCACGCCATCGATCACAAGACCAAGCCTTTGGGTGCCCTCGGCCGCGTTGAGACCCTGGCCCTGCAACTGGCACTGATCCAGGGCGTCGAGCGGCCCACGCTGCGCGAACCCCAATTGGCGGTCTATGCTGCCGACCATGGCCTGTCCCGGCGCGGCGTGTCGGCCTACCCGCGTGAAGTCACGCCGCAGATGGTCGCCAACATGCTGGCCGGCGGCGCGGCCGTGTCCGTGCTGGCGCGTCAACAAGGTCTGACGCTGACGATCGCCGACTGCGGGGTCGATGCGCCGCTTGCCGACGGGGCCGTCGACCTGCGTATTGCAGCGGGCACGGCTGACGCAAGCGCCGGGCCGGCGATGACGGGCGAACAAGCCGAGCGTGCGCTGCGCAACGGCGTGGCCTTCGTCGAACGCCTGCCCGGCAACGCGCTGCTGCTGGGCGAAATGGGCATCGGCAACACCTCGTCGGCGAGCCTGCTGATGCAGCGCCTGACCGGGCTGCCGCTGGCGGATTGCGTGGGCCGCGGCACCGGGCTGGACGACGCTGGCCTGACACGCAAGCTCGAAGTGCTCGGCGAGGCCCTGGCCGCCAATGCGCATGCGCTGGGCACGCTGCAGCTGGCCGCTGCCTTCGGCGGCTTCGAAATCGTCACCATGGCCGGCAGCGTCATCGCCGCCGCCGCGCAACGGCGCGTTGTCGTCGTCGACGGTTTCATCACGACCGCGGCCGTCGCGCTGGCCGAGGCGCTGCACCCAGGCGTGCTTGTGGCTTGCGTGTTCGCCCATCGCTCGGCCGAGGGGCCCCATGCGCGCTGGCTGCAACAATTGGGTGTGCGCCCGCTGCTGGACCTGGACCTGCGCCTGGGCGAGGGCAGTGGTGCGGCGCTGGCCTGGCCACTGCTGACGGCCGCCTGTGCGCTGCTGGCCGACATGGCCAGCTTCGACAGCGCCGGCGTCAGCAACCGCGAGTAGCCCTGTGCGGCTTTTCCTCGTCGCGCTGCAATTCCTGACGCGCCTGCCGGTGCGGCTGGAGCGCTTCGAGCCGGCCTGGCTGAACGACTGCGTGCGGCACTTCCCGCTCGTGGGTGCACTGGTCGGTGGTGTCGGCGCACTGGTGCTGGCGGGGGCCGGTCAGTTGTGGCCGGCCTGGGTGGCCGCGGTGCTGGCGCTCGCGGCCACCGTCGTGCTGACCGGCGGCTTCCATGAAGATGGCTTGGCCGACACCTTCGATGCGTTGGGTGGCGTGGTCAGTCGCGACAAGGCGCTGATGATCATGAAGGACTCGCGCATCGGCAGCTTTGGCGCTTTGGCGCTGGGCCTGAGCCTGCTGCTGCGCGCGGCGCTGCTGGCCGTGTTGGCAACGCGACCGCTGCTGATTGCCGTGGCTGCCTTGCTGGCCAGCCACGCCTTTGCTCGCGCTACGGCCGTCGGTGTGATGGTCAGCCTGCCCTACGGCGGCGATGCGGAGCATGCCAAGGCCAAGCCACTGGCAATGGCCGTGGCGCCCGGCAATTTCGCCATTGCGCTGGCCTGGTGTGGCTTACTGCTGCTGATGCTCGCGGCCGGTGGCGTGTATCTGCCGCGCCTGCTGGTTGCTGCAGGTGCGGCGGTCTTCGCCGCACTGCTGATGCGTCAGTGGCTGAAGCGCCGTCTTGGCGGCTACACGGGCGACGGCCTGGGCGCGACCGAGCAACTGGCTGAGATTGCCGTGCTTCTGGCTTTCACGGCCTCGCTCTGAATCCCGTGTTCACGATCTGGCGCCACCCCAGGCCCGTCGGCGCCGAGGGCCGCTGCATCGGCAATCGCACCGATCTGCCCATCAACCCCCGCAAGGCCAAGCGCCTGGCTCATCGCATTCGCGCCCATGCCCGCCGGCACGGGTTGCCGCGCGAGGTCGTGACCTCGCCGCTGGCCCGTGCCGCATCGGTAGGGCGTTGGTTGAAGCGATGGGGCTTCCTGTGGCGTGTCGATCCATCCTTGGCGGAGATGGACTTCGGTCGCTGGGACGGCCAGCTCTGGAGCGCAATCTCGGCGGTGGAATTCGAGCGCTGGACGCGCGACTTCTGCGGTTTCGAATTCGATGGTGGCGAATCCCTCAATGCGCTGCTGCTGCGCGCGGCCGCCTGGCAGCCACCGTGCGCTCTGGCCGTGGGCCACGGCGGCTGGATCAATGCCTGGGCTTGGCGCGGCGATCCGCCCACGCCCGCCGGCTGGCCCAAGGCGCTGGCCTATGCAGCCAGCCGGTCCGGCGATTTCTGAAGCCGGCGGCGCAGGGCCGCCGTGGCTGCCGAGGTGGCCCGCATCGCCGGCGCCTCGATGAAGCGATAGCTGGCGTGGCTGGCCAGCACGAGAACCGGCGTCAGCGCCAGCACCCAGCCCCAGTGCACGGCTGCCGGCAAGGCGGCACCTGGCCGATCAACGCCAAGCACCAAATGAAAGAGGCTGAACAGCAGGAAGCCATGCAGCAGATAGATGCTGTAGGCCGACTCCCCCAGCAGGCGCGAGACCGGATGCAGCAGCAGGCCGAAAAGGCTGTTGCCGCAGGCGATCAGCACGAAGGCCAGTGCCATCAGCCCAAGCGAACCATAGTCCGTACCAAGGGGGAACAGCGTTACAGCCGCTGCCAGGCATGCCAGGATCAACACGCTGGCAAAGTGACTGGCGGCCCAGCGGCACAGCTGTGCCGAGCGGCAGCCCACCGCGGCCGCAATGCCGCCGGCAAACGCCCACAGGTACATAGGTTGCGCGGGCCAGTTCAGCAAGGCGGTGACAGACACCAGTCCCAGCAACAGATAGGGCCAGCGTGGCAGCACGCCGACCGTCAGCGCCAGCAGGGGCAGGGCGCCGTAGAAGAACCACTCGTAAGGCAGGGACCAGGTCACGCCGGCCACGATGATTTCGGTCACCTCGACCTGGTTGATCGGTGGATTGCCGTACATCGTGAAGCCCAGCCAGCGCAGGGCCTGCTTGGCGACGGTGCGGGCCGGCTCATGCAACTCGCCGCCCGACAGCACGGCGACCGTCGTGAACAGCAGCAGCATGACGAAGAGATACAGCGGCACGAGGCGCAGCACGCGCGACACGACCAACTGCAGCCAGTCCAGCGGCCGCTGGCGGGCGGCGATCAGCTTGGAGAAGAACAGGAAGCCCGTGATCATGAAGAACAGGTCGACGCTGCTGTGACCCAGATGGGTGTAGAGCCGCGATGGCGGCAGCTTCCACTCACCACTGTGCTGATAGAAGTACCAGATGCAGCCGTGATGCAGGGAAACGCCCAGGGCCAGGTAGCCGCGCAGTCCGTCGATGCTGGCGAAGCGGCCCGGCGCCGGTGAGGCGCCGGCATGCCGCTGCAGCAGCGCCGCCGTGGCAAAGGCCAGCAGCAGCGCCGCCACCGCAGGCAGGGGGCTTACGGGTCCAAGCAGGTCCAAGCCGGGCCTACTTCAGCACGGTCTGCTGCATGAACAGCACGGTGGCGTAGAACTGGAAGTCCTGGTTGTCCTTCTTCTGGAAGCCATGGCCTTCGTTCTCGGCGCGCAGATACCAGACCGGCGTGCCACCCTGGCGCACGGTCGCGACGATCTGCTCGGCCTCGGTGTAGGGCACGCGCGGGTCGTTCTTGCCCTGGATGACGAAGAGCGGCTTCTTGATCTTGGCCGCGTTGGTCAGCGGCGAGATCTTCTCCAGATGGGCCTTCATCGCCGGGTCGCGCTCGTCGCCGTACTCGACGCGGCGCAGGTCGCGGCGGTAGCTTTCGGTGTTGTTCAGGAAGGTCACGAAGTGCGAGATACCGACGACGTCGATGGAGCCGGCGATGCGGTCGGCATAGTTCGTCGACACGGCCAGCGTCATGTAGCCACCGTAGCTGCCGCCGGTGACGAGCACACGGGAAGCGTCGAGGTCGGGCTGGGTCGCGATCCAGTCGAGCAGGGCGCCGATGTCCTTCACCGAGTCTTCGCGCTTGAAGCCGTTGTCCATCGCCAGGAAACTTTTGCCGTAGCCGCTGGAACCGCGCACATTGGGCTGGATCAGCGCCATGCCCAGCTCCTGCACATAGTAGGCATTGCGGCCCAGGAAGCCGAAGCTGGCCTGGGACTCGGGCCCGCCGTGGATGGAGATCAGCACCGGACGCTTGCCCGAGAACTTCTTGGGCGGGGCGGTCAGCAGGCCCGAGATCGTCGTGCCGTCAAAGCTCTTCCAGCGCACGCTCTTCTGCTCGCCGAAGCCCGCGGTGTCGACGGCGCCCGTCGCCCGGGTCCATTGCTGGACCTTGCCATCCGTGCCCAGCGAATAGATCTGGCTGGGGCCCTGGGCATTGCTGATTGAGAAAGCGAGCTCACCGCGACCGTGGTGGTAGGAAGCGGCGCCGACATTGCCATCGGGCAGTTTCGACAGGGCGGTGGCAGGCACTTCCTTGGCAGTCGCCGCATCGAAAAAATGCAGCTCGTCGCGGCCATCCACATTGAACTGGGCCGCCAGCCTGGCACCGTCCTCGGTCAGCGTGACGCCGCTGACGTCCCAAGGGATATGGCCGCTGACACGGTCGATGCGGCCGCTGGCGAGATCCAGCTTCATCAGCTCGCGGAACTCGCCCGCGCGGTCGCTGGCGATCCACAGCGAGCGGCCGTCAGGCGTCCATCCGGTCGGCGCGTAGGTGGCCTTGGCCTCCTGGCTGCCCGCCGTCGGCGCGACTTGCTTGGCCACGCCGCTGTCCAGGTCCAGCATCCAGATCTGCGATTCATTGGCCGACAGATAGCGCGTCAAGGACACCAGACGCTCGTCGGGCGAGGGGCGGCCAGCAAACCAGCCGCCGCCGTCCAGCTCGGCCAGCTTGCGCCGCGCCTCGGGCTTTTCGGGGTCCATCAGCCACAGCGTGGTGGTGATCTTGGTGCGCGTACCGCCCTGGGCGGTGCGGTCGATGGGTACCGAGGAATAGACGAGTCGGCCGCTCCTGCGCAGCCAGGTGTTGATCGAGTGGCGCTCGTCGGGGTTGGTCAGCAGCACTGGCTGAGCGCCAGCCTGGTTCAGCGGCAGACGATAGAGCTGCGCGACTTCGTTGCCGCCTGTGGCGCGCTCGAAGACGATGTACCGACCGTTGCGCGGCTCGTAGCTCGCGCGCACGACCGGGTCGATACCGTCGGTGAGCTGCTCGCCGTCGGTCAGCGGCGTCGTCACGCGGAAGATCTGCGCCGTGTTGGCACCGGCCTTGCGGTGGCTGACCAGCATCTCGCGCTGGGTCGGGTGCCAGTCGGCGAAGGCGTGGCCGCGGAAGTCGTTGTAGCGGCCGATGGCGTCAGCCAGGCTCTGGGGCACGGGCGGGATGCCCTGGATGACCAGGTTCGCATTGGGCGCAATGACGGCCGTGGAGACCGGCGCCGGCGCAGGAGAAGAGGCGCAGGCGGCCAGCAACGCCGTGCCGAGTGCACAAAGAGAAAGACGCAAACGAATCATGTGGGGCCTCAAAAGGAAATGGGCGCTCGAAGCGCCCATTCTCGACTGGCCCGGACTCGGGTCTAACCCGCTATGACTTGGGTCATGCGGTCTGCTGGATGCCGGCAATCAGCCAGCCGTCACCGGCCTTGACCAGATGCCAGATCTCATCGAAGTCCTCCGCGGCTTGTTCGCTCTTCTCGCGCACCAGGCCCGAAAAGCGCACGGAGACGATCTGTTCCCCGGCCTCTGTCGCGACGTCGACGACGCTGGCATCGAGCTGCAGCACCTCGGTGCGCTGAGCCTGTGCGCCGCGCTCCAGCAGGTCGTGCTGGATGTTGGCGTACATCTGCGGCGTCGTGAAGCGGCGCAGGTCGGCCTGGTCGCCGGCGTCGTTGGCGGCCTGCAGGCGGATGAAGACCTGCTTGGCGAGCTTCTCGAAGCCCGCGGCGTCGAAGCCTGCGGGGGCGGCGGCAGCGCCGGAAGCCGTGGCCGCTGCCGGATTCCACGCCGGTTCGGCCGCCCGGAAGTTGGCGCCGTTGGCGCCGGCGAGCTGCGGCTTCGGCGCGGCGAAGCGGCGCACCAGGAAGCGGATCACGAAGACCGCCACCAGGCCGAGCAGCACCATCGTCATGATGCTGGCCAGTTCGCCGCCAAAACCGAAGTGGCTGGCCAGCGCGGCCAGGCCCAGGCCTGCGGCCAGGCCGGCAATGGGGCCAAGCCAGGAGCGTTTGGGCGCCGCAGCGGGAGCGGCCGCGGGTGTTGCAGCAGCCTGTTTGCCCGGAGCGGCTTGTTGGGGCGCAGGCTGCTGGGCCGGCGGCGTTTGTGGCGTGGTCTGGGTGGGCACGCTGCGCTTCAGGCCACCACTGGAGAGGCGCTTGGCCTCGGCGTCATGGGCGGGCAGCGTGACGGCCAGCAGGGTGGCGAGGGTCACAGCAAAGATGCGGTTCAAGCGAGTTCTCCAGAAGCTTGGAAACGAGCCGGCAGATGCAGGTTCGGATCAGGATTTTCAAGCGTCTCTGATGTCGGAAACGACGGTTTTCCCGAAGTCTGGCCGCATGAGAAAGCGAACAATCGCCGCGGCCGTGTCGTCCGCAGTCTGCAGTTGGCCGCCATCCTTCAGGCCCTGGAAGCGGGTCTGCTCGGGGAACCGGGTGGGGTCGGCGCCACGCAGCTGAACTTGCATGTCGGTATCGATGACGCCCGGTGCCAGCGAGACGACGCCGACGCTAGGCTCTTCCAGGGCCAGCGCACGGCTGAGATGGTCCAGCCCGGCCTTGATGGCGCAATAGGCTGCGCTGCCGGCCATGGCGCGACGGCCCAGGCCCGAGGAGATGTTGAGGATGCGGCGTATCGGTATGCCGGCCGTCTCGGCCAGGAAGACGCGGCTCAGCAGTGTGGGTGCCTCCAGGCCGACGCGCAGCGCTGAGGAAAGGCCATCGAGGGGCGAGGCGGCCAATGGGCCCGGCTCGCTGAGCAAGGCCGCGTTGTTGATCAGCGTCGCACTGTCCCAGTGCTTGTTGGCGCGCAGCCAGGCTTGCAGTCGCTCGGCGGCGGCAACGGGATCAGCAAGGTCGAGGGTCCATTGCTCGGCCTGCAACGCCGGATTGGCTTTGCGTGCAATGCCGATGACGATATTGTCCGCTTGTGTGAGTCGCTGAACCAACGCGGCGCCCAGGCCACGCGAACTGCCGGTGACGATGTAGAGATGCATGGTTAGAACTCCGGGGCGCAGATGAAGCGGTGATTGGCGAGGCGCAATTCGCTGGCATGCAGCAGCAGGCGCGGGCTGGCGGCGGCGAGGTCGGGCTGCGCGTACAGCGTATCGCCCAGGATGGCATGACCGATGGCGGCGAGGTGAACGCGAAGTTGATGGGTGCGGCCGGTCAGCGGTTGCAGTGCGACGCGGGTGCGGCCGCAATCATGGGCCAGCACGCGCCAGCGCGTCTGCGAGGGCTTGCCGTGTTCAAGGTCGACCTGCTGGCGCGGCCGGTTGGGCCAGTCCGCGCCGACCGGCAGGTCGATGAAGCCTTCGCCCTCCAGATGGCCGGCGACGACGGCGACATAGAGCTTGTCAATGCGGCGTTCGGCGAAGTCGGCGCTGAGATCGCGTTGGGTATCGAGGCCGCGGGCGAACAGCAGCAGGCCCGAAGTGGCCTGGTCGAGGCGATGCACGACCAACGCATCGGGGTAGAGCATTTGCACGCGGGCGCTGGCGCAATCGGCTTCGGTGCGGCCCGGCACGCTGAGCAGGCCGGCGGGCTTGTCGATGACGACCAGGCGATCGTCGGCGTGCAGCACTCGCATCAACGTGATGAGACGAGGATGCCGGCCGCGATCAGCGCGAAAGCGACGCCGTGATACCAGGCCGGCGCGACGCCCAGCAGCGCCGCCGAGATGATGGCGGCAAACACCGGCGTCAGGTTGACGAAGAAACCGGCCAACGCCGGCCCGGCCTCGGCCACGCCCAGGCCCCAGCAGCGGTAGGCGATCAGCGACGGTCCGATGGCGACATAGGCGAGCACGGCGACCAGGGTCGGGCTCCAGTGGATGGAGGCCGGTGCAACGCCCTGTTCCACGCCCGCCGCCACGCCCGAGAACACCACGCCGAACATCAGCTGAGCCATCAGCATCTCGGCCCAGTTCCAGTCCGGCCGTTCGCCGGAGCGCAGCCCGCGCACCGGCCGCGCCAGCATCCAGGAGTAGATGGCCCAGGTGAAGAGGGCCAGGAGCATCAACAGGTCGCCGGGTACGAATTGCACGGCCAGCAGGGCGGCGGGGTCGCCGCGTGCGATGACGACGGCCACGCCGAGCAACGACAGGGCTGCGCCGGCCAGTTGGCGACGAGCCGGCTTCACGCCGTAGAAGACGGCACCCACGCCAAGCATCCAGACCGGCATGCTGGCGGTGATCAGCGTGACGTTCAGCGGCGACGAGGTGTGCAGCGCCAGGTATTGCAGCGAGTTGTAGCAACCCATGCCAAGAAAGCCCAGCCAGGCCAGACCACGCCAGCGCTTGAGCGCTTCCCGCGGGTCGGCCAGCAGACGGCGCGCGAGCGGTGCCAGCAGCACGAAGGCGAGCAGCCAGCGCAGCGCGTTCAGCGCCATCGGCGGGATGTCGTTGCGCACCATGCGGCCGATGACGGCGTTGCCGGCCCACAGCAGTGGTGGCAGCGTCAACAGCAGAGCAAGGCGTGGGGTCAGTTTCATCAGGCGCCGCCGCGTGGGCCAAAGGGCTGGCACGATACCGGACTCGCGAACAGGAGACGCCGCATGAGTGAAAAAGCCGTTGTCATCGAAGCCCCGGGCGGGGCCGAGCAACTGAAGCTGATGGACGTGGAGGTCGGCGCCCCCGGTCCAGGCGAGATCCGCATCCGCCACGAGGCTTGCGGGCTGAACTACATCGACGTCTACCACCGCAATGGCACCTATGCGCTGCCGCTGCCGGCCCGATTGGGCATGGAGGGTGCGGGCATTGTCGAGGCGGTGGGCGAGGGGGTTGCCCACTTGAAGGTGGGTGACCGGGCGGCCTATGCCAGCAACCCGCCGGGCGCCTATGCGACGGCGCGCGTCATGCCGGCTAAATGCGTGCTCAGGCTGCCTGACGCCATCGATTTCGAGACCGCCGCGGCCATGATGCTCAAGGGCCTGACGGTGCAATACCTGCTGCGCAAGACCCTGCCCCAAGGTGGCCTGCAGCCGGGCGACTTTGTGCTCTTTCACGCGGCGGCCGGCGGTGTCGGGCTGATCGCCTGCCAATGGGCGCGGGCGCTTGGCCTGCAGCTCATCGGCACCGCCGGCAGCGACGAGAAATGCCAGCTGGCGTTGGACAACGGCGCGACGCATGCCATCAACTACCGGCGTGATAAGGACTTCGCTGCCAAGGTGCGCGAGATCACTGGCGGGCGCGGTGTGAAGGTGGTCTACGACTCGGTTGGCGCCGACACCTGGGAGGGCTCGTTGAACAGCCTGACGCCCTTCGGCCTGCTGGCCAGCTTCGGCGGCGCCTCGGGCCCCGTGCCGCCCTTCAGTGTGAGCACGCTGGCGGCCAAGGGTTCCATTTATGTGACCCGGCCGACGCTGTTCACGCACATCGCTACGCGCGAAGCCACGCAGGCCATGGGCGACGAGCTGTTCGAAATGGTGGCCAGCGGCCAGGTCAGCATCCGCATCGACAAGCGCTATGCACTGGCCGACGCGGCCCAGTCCCACCGCGACCTGGAAGCCCGCCAGTTGCTTGGCAGTGCTGTGCTGCTGCCCTGAGAACCTTCAAGCCGGCACTTGGCCGAGTTGCAGCTCGAAGCTGAAGGACGAACCCACGCCGGGCTCGCTCTCGACGGTGATGTCGCCGCTCATCAGGCTGACGAGGCGCTGCACGATGGTCAGCCCCAGGCCTGTGCCGCCGTAGCGGCGCGTGATGCTGCCATCGGCCTGGGTGAAGGGATCGAAGATCTGGCCGATCTGGTCGCGCG
The DNA here is from genome assembly GCF_001425705.1 of Pelomonas sp. Root1217. Classification (GTDB taxonomy): domain Bacteria; phylum Pseudomonadota; class Gammaproteobacteria; order Burkholderiales; family Burkholderiaceae_C; genus Pelomonas. Next base: position 368,091 of record NZ_LMDC01000027.1, read on the forward strand.
TCATGCCGATGCCGGTGTCGGTGACGGCCACGCGCAAGCGCAGGCGGTCCGGGCCGTCACCGTCGCGCGCATCGGCCAGGGCGATCTCGATGCGCACTTCGCCGCGCTCGGTGAACTTCAGTGCGTTGCCAATCAGGTTGATCAGCACCTGGCGCAGCCGCAGCGCGTCACCTACCAGCCACGACGGCACGCCGGGCTGTACGCGGGCATGCAGCTGGATGCCCTTGTCATGCGCCTGCAGCAGCAGCGGCTGCAGGGATTCGCCGAGGCAGTCGTGCAGGCTGAAGGGTTGCTCGTCGATGACGATACGGCCGGCCTCGATCTTGGCCACGTCCAGCAGGTCGTTGATGATGGTCATCAGCCCCTTGGCGGACTGGTGGGCCATGCCGACGAAGCGGCGCTGGCGCTCGTTAAGTTCCGTTTGCAGCACCAGTTCGGTCAGGCCGAGCACCCCGTTCATCGGCGTGCGGATCTCGTGGCTCATATTGGCCAGGAAGCTGCTCTTGGCCTGGCTGGCGGTCTCTGCGGCCTCGCGTGCGGCGACCAGGGCGGCCTGGCTGGCCTTGAGATCGGCGATGTCGTGGGCATTGAAGAGCATGACCGTGTCGCCAGTGACCGGATCGCGCATGGGCCGCGCGTCCAGTGCATGCCAGCGCAGGCCGGCCAGCGTCTGCAACTCGACGTCCTGGTGGCAGGTCTGGCCGCGCTGCACGCGGCCCAGGATGCTGGCGGCATCGCCAATGTGGGCGAACAAGCGGGTGAACTCGGTCTGGTTGGGGCGGGGCGGCGTGTCGCCGAACGTCAGGGCCGCGGCAGGGTTGCGCATCAGCAGATCGCCCTGGCCGAGCCCGAAGACGGCGATGCGCACCGAGGTGTGCTGCAGGGCCTCGACGCCGCGCAGCATGGCAAGGTCGGCACCGCCACCCAGCGAATCGGCTGCGAACAACATCACCTGGCGACGTTCCGGCGTGCGCATGCCGCGCGACACCAGCATGACCGTCGTCGGCTCGCCCTTGGGATAGAGGGTCCACTGCTCGCGGACGATCTTGCCCTGGGCATGGTCGGCCGCCGTGACGGCCAGGCGCTCGCGTACGGCGTCGCCATGCTCGGAAAAATCGCGCGACAGGAACTCCTCGGCGCTGTCGGCATGCCAGAACCGCAGGGCCGCGGCATTGGCCCAGAGGTTGCGTTGTTGTTCGGGGTCGAAGACCCACAAAGGAACGTCGAGCCAGTCGTAATGGCTCAGGCTGGCGAAATCGAGGAGCATGAAGGCGCGTTGAGAGGCGCGCGATTGTCACCGCTCGTCACATCTGTCGCCGTGAACTACTGCGCGGCCACGCCGCGCGGGTTCAACCGCGGCGCACTCGGCGCAATTCGTCCAGGATCAGCAGGATGGCGCCGACGGTGATGGCGCTGTCTGCGACGTTGAAGGCGGGGAAATACCAGCTTCGAGCGTGAACCTGGATGAAGTCGACGACGTAGCCGTGGATGGCGCGGTCGATGACGTTGCCTAGCGCGCCACCGAGAATCAGCGTCAACGCCCAAGCGAACAGCTTCTGGTGGCCGTGGCGGCGCAGCATCCAGATGATGAAACCGGCCGCGGCCAGGCCCAGACCCAGGAAGAACCAGCGCTGCCAGCCCGAGGCGCCATGCAGGAAGCTGAAAGCGGCGCCGAAGTTGTGGGCACGCACGACGTCGAAGAAGCTGGTGACGGGGTGCACATCACCGAGCTGGAAGGTGCGCAGGATGAGCACTTTGGTGAGCTGGTCGGCCAGGATGATGAGGGCGGCAATCAGCAGCCAGGGAGTCAGGCCGGAGGACGAGGACGACGAGCGAGGAGGCATGGAATGGGGTCGCGAGGCGAGGGCCGCCAATGTAACTTGCCGCTGAGCCGGGGCTTGTAGGCGCAGGAGAAGCGGCGTAGAAGCGGAACTCTCCCTGTTCGCTGGAGGACCCCATGCGAAAGCGCATCTACTGGTTGCTACCCCACCTGAGCAGCGCGCGGCGCACGATGGACGAGCTGTTGCTCGCCCGCATCACCGAACACCATATCCATTTCGTCGCCGCCGAAGGTGCCGCGATGGATGGCCTTCATGCGGCCAACGTGCTGCAGACATCGGACCTGGTCGAGGCGGCCCAGAACGGGGCGCTGATCGGCTCCGGCCTGGGCGCGGCGGGCGGCGTTGCGGCGGCTCTGGCAATCAGTGCGGCTTCTCCCGCGGCGGTCGTCATCGGCCTGGCGGCGGTAGGCGCCATGCTGGGCACCTGGTCGTCCAGCATGATCGGCAGCTCCACGCCGAGCCGGCGCTTGAAACGCTTCGAGGCGGCCATCGAGCAAGGCCAATACCTGCTCATCGTCGACGTGCCCCGCTCGCGCATCAGCGAGATCGAACAGCTGCTGGAACGCACCCACCCCGAAGCGCACTTCGAGGGGATGGAGCCGAACGTGCCTGCGTTCCCGTAGGCCCCTCGTCCGGCCTCACTCCGGCTGAACGCCGGTGAGGCCAGCCGGTCCCCCGAGGGGACGGCGATGCATGCGGCATTGAGCCGCATGCACATCGCCTGCGGGCCGACTTGGGACGGCCCGGCGTCGGTCCGCGTTAGAAGCCAGCGCGTGCTTACGCGACGGTGCGGGTCTCGCCTGCGCCGTATAGGTTGCTTTCGCAGCGCCCGCACAGCGTCGGGTGCTCGGCATTGCTGCCGACATCGGCGCGGTAGTGCCAGCAGCGTTCGCACTTGGCATGGGAGCTCGGCGTGACGACGACACCCAGCTCGCCTGCCGACGCAAGTCGCACCGCTGACGTGATGAAGACGAAGCGCAGGTCGTCGCCCAAGCTGGACAGCAGCATCTGGTCCTGCTCGTTCACCTTGAGCACCAATTCGGCCTGCAGCGAGGCGCCGACAGCGCCCGTCGTGCGCACCGCCTCGATGGCCTTGTTGACCTCGTCGCGGATCTCGTGGATGCGATGCCATTTGGCCAGCAGCGCTGAATCCGTCTTGCCGAAGTCCCAATAGGTCTCCGTGAAGATGCTCTCGCCCTTGCCGAAGATCGCCCAGGCCTCTTCAGCCGTGAAGCTGAGGAAGGGCGCCATCCAGCGCAGCATGGCGTGCGTGATCTGCCACAGCGCCGTCTGGGCCGAGCGCCGCGCGAGGGACTTGGGCGCCGTCGTGTAAAGGCGGTCCTTCAGTACGTCGAGGTAGAAGGCGCCGAGGTCTTCGGAGCAGTAGACCTGCAGCTTCGAGACGACCGGGTGGAACTCGTAGCGCTCGAAGTGGGCCAGGATGTCAGCCTGCAGCTCGGCGGCGCGCGCCAGCGCATAGCGGTCGACTTCCAGCAACTGATCAGGCGCCACCGCGTCCGTCGCCGGGTCGAAGTCGCTGACATTGGCGAGCAGGAAGCGCAGCGTGTTGCGGATGCGGCGGTAGCTGTCGACGACGCGGGCGAGGATCTTCTCGTCCAGGCCGAGGTCGCCCGAATAGTCGGTCGCGGCCGTCCACAGGCGCAGGATCTCGGCGCCGAACTTGTCCGACACGGCCTGCGGCGCGACGACATTGCCCATGGACTTGCTCATCTTGCGGCCCTGGCCGTCGACGACGAAGCCGTGGGTCAGCAGGCCCTTGTAGGGCGCGCGGCCGTAGAGCGCGCAGGCGATCAGCAGCGACGAGTGGAACCAGCCGCGGTGCTGGTCGTGGCCTTCGAGGTAGAGGTCGGCCTCGGGGCCGGTCTCGTGCCCGGCACCCTTGTGGCTGCCCTTGAGCACATGCTCGAAGGTGGAGCCGGAGTCGAACCAGACGTCCAGGATGTCCTGGCCCTTGGTGTAGTGGGCGGCTTCCGTGCCCAGCCACTCAGCGGCGTCGAGCTTGGACCAGGCTTCGATACCGTTCTGCTCGACGAGCTGCGCGGCGCGCTCGATGAATTCCAGCGTGTCGGGGTGCGCCTCGCCCGTGTCCTTGTGCAGGAAGATGGGCAGGGGCACGCCCCAACTGCGCTGGCGCGAGATGCACCAGTCAGGCCGACCGGCGATCATGTCGTGCAGGCGGGCACGGCCGTTCTCGGGGTAGAAGCTCGTCGCCTCGATGGCGGCCAGGGCCGTCTTGCGCAGGCTGTCAGGCGCTTTGTTCGTCGTGAACAGGCCGTCGCCCTCGTCCATGCGTACGAACCACTGCGCCGCGGCGCGGTAGATGACGGGCGACTTGTGGCGCCAGCAGTGCGGGTAGCTGTGGGTCAGCTTGCTCTGGGCCATCAGGCGGCCGGCGTCCTGCAGCGCCTGGGCGATGACGGGGTTGGCCTTCCAGATGTGCTGGCCGCCGAACAGCGGCAGGTCGGCGGCATAGGCGCCGTTGCCCTGCACCGGGTTGAGGATGTCGCCGAAAGCCATGCCGTGGGCGACGCAGGACTGGAAGTCGTCCAGGCCGTAGGCCGGCGCGGAGTGAACGACGCCGGTGCCGTCTTCGGCGGTGGCGTAGTCGGCCAGGTAGACCGGGCTTTCACGGTCGTAGCCCGGGTCGACGTGGGCCAGCGGATGCTTGAACTTCAGCAGCTCCAGCTTGCGGCCCGGCACCATGGCGACGACGCTGCCTTCCAGCTGCCAGCGCGCCAGGCACTTCTCCACCAGCGCCTCGGCGACGACGAAGTAGCCCTTGGCCGTGTCGACCAGTGCGTAGGGCAGCTCGGGGTTGAGGTTCAGCGCCTGGTTGGCGGGGATGGTCCAGGGCGTGGTCGTCCAGATGACGGTGAAGGCGTCCTTCGTCAGCGGCGCCACGCCAAACGCAGCGGCCAGCTTCTCGGGCTCGGCCGACAGGAAGGCCACATCGACGGCCGGCGACTGCTTGTCCGCGTACTCGATCTCGAACTCGGCCAGGGACGAGCCGCAGTCGAAGCACCAGTACACAGGCTTCAAGCCGCGGTAGACGAAGCCGCGCTCGAACATCCGCTTCAGCACGCGGATCTCGCCGGCCTCGTTGGCGTAGTTCATCGTCTTGTAGGGGTTGTCCCATTCGCCCAGCACGCCCAGGCGCTTGAAGTCCGTGCGCTGACCGTCGATCTGCTCGGTGGCGTAGGCACGGCTCTTGGCCTGCACTTCGTCGCGCGGCAGGCCGCGGCCGAAGGTCTTCTCGATCTGGTTCTCGATGGGCAGGCCGTGGCAGTCCCAGCCGGGGATGTAGGCCGCATCAAAGCCCGCCAGCTGGCGGGCCTTGACGATCATGTCCTTCAGGATCTTGTTGGCGGCGTGGCCGATGTGGATCTGGCCGTTGGCATAGGGCGGGCCGTCGTGCAGCACGAACTTCGGCGCGCCACAGCGCGCGTCACGCAGGCGCTTGTACAGGCCTTGCTCATCCCAAGCCTTGACCCAGCCCGGTTCGCGCTTGGGCAGGTCGCCGCGCATCGGGAAGGGTGTGTCGGGCAGGTTGAGCGTGGAACGGTAGTCCGGGGTGGTCATGGCGTGCGGCCAGACGAAAAGTCTGGCGGGTCTGGCGGTTCAGAAGGCGAGGGAGGGCGGAGCGAAGAGCGGCGGGGAGCCGCTTCAAATTCGGTCGCGCGTGGTCTGGCGTCGCTGTGCGGCGTGGGTGGCCAGGAAGGCGCGCGCTGCGGCCGTGTCGGCCGCGATGGCAGCCGTGAGCGCTTCAAGCCCGTCGTACTTGGCTTCGTCGCGAAGTTTGTGCAGCAGTTCCACGCGGGCGAGTTTACCGTAGCCCCCCTCGGCGCCCAGCGGCCAGTCGAGGCAGTGCACCTCCAGCAGCACGCGCCCGGCGTCTTCCACCGTGGGGCGGTTGCCCAGGCTAGCGACGCCGGGCAGGGGTTCGGGCGCCAGGCCATGGACGAGGACGGCGAAGATGCCATGGGCGGCTGGCTTTTCATGGGCGAAGCGCAGGTTCAGCGTGCGAAAGCCGTCGGCCGCGCCGGGGGCGCTCTCGCCCAGCTGGCGGCCCAGCTTGCGCCCGTGCGTGATGTGGCCGGAGATGGCATAGGGCCGGCCCAGCAGCGCCGCGGCGGCGGCCATGTCGCCTGCGGCCAGCGCCTCGCGCACGGCGGAACTGCTGACGCGCAGGCCATGCACCTCGTAGCTCATCATGCGGGCGACATCAAAGCCGCGTGCCTGGCCAGCGGCATCCAGCGTCGCATAGTCGCCCTGGCGCTTGGCGCCGAAGCGGAAGTCGTCGCCGACCAGCACGTAGCGCGCGCCGAGTCCATCGACGAGCACCTGGCGGATGAAGTCCTGGGCCGGCAGGGAGGCCAGTGCCTCGTCGAAGCGCAGGATGACGACCTGGTCGACGCCGCAGCGCTCCAGTTCGCCGAGCTTGTCGCGCAGGTTGGCGATGCGTGCAGGCGCGAGTTCAGGCTTGCCGGCCTTGGCGGCGAAGAAGTCACGCGGGTGGGGCTCAAAGGTCAGCACGCAGGTCGGCAGGCCGCGATGGCGGGCCTCCGACTGCAGCAGCGCGAGCATGGCCTGGTGGCCGCGGTGGACGCCATCGAAGTTGCCGATGGTCAGTGCGCAGGCGGGTGCAATGCCGCGGTGGTGAAAACCTCTGAAAACTCGCATGGGCGCTATTGTCCCCAGACCTCGGCAGGACTGGAGACCCAGCGCCAGTCGCCGGGCTTGAGATCGGCGGACAGGGTCAGCGCGCCAAACCGCGGCCGGTGCAGCGTCTCAACGCGGTTGCCGACGGCAGCCACCATGCGCTTGACCTGGTGGTACTTACCTTCGACCAGCGTCAGGCGCAGCAGCGTTTCGTCGACGATTTCCGCGCCCTCCGCCTTGCTGATCTCGGGCGGGCGCTGGAACTTGCTGGGCACTTTGCTTTCTGGCTCCTTCAACTCGACGCCAGCGAGCAACTGCTCGACCATTGCCGCCGTCAGTGGATGCTTGCAGCGCGCTTCGTAGACCTTGGGCACATGGTGCTTGGGCGAGGTCAGCCTGTGAATCAGCGTGCCGTCGTCGGTCAGCAGCAGCAGCCCGGTCGTGTCCTCGTCGAGCCGGCCGATGGGCTGCACGCCGCGCTCACGAAGCGGCGCCGGCAACAGGCTCAGGACGCTGGGATGGTGCTTGGGCTTTTGCGAGCACTCGAAGCCGGCGGGCTTGTTCAGCAGTACCAGCGCCTTGTCGAAGAACGGCCACTCCTGGCCGTTGACGGCGAAGCGCAGCCCCTCGGTCTCGAACTCGGTATCGGGTTCCTCGACAACTTCGCCGTTGACGCTGACTTCACCGTGCCACACCAGACCCGCGCACAGGCGGCGTGTACCAAAACCCTGGCTGAACAGGATCTGCGAAAGCTTCTGCTTCAAGGCTTGGCCTGGGACTTCATCGGTTGCACGTCGCCGCAGTTGGCGCCCAGCCAACGGCCTTCGCCGCTGACCTTGGTGACCTCCGTCTTGCCCTGGCGTTGATGGCGGATGGTGACGTCGTTGGTGAAGCCCTCGTTGCCGCGCAGTGTGACGGTGGCGTCGCCCTCGGAGGCCGGGTCGGTGCAGACGAAATGGGTCTGGATGACATTGCCGCTGCGCTTGGAGTCCTGCGTGCAGTTGCCGTGCTGCTGGACCGGGGCCATGTTGCGCTCGGCCTGCTCCTTGGTGACGCAGGTCTTGATCGTGATGGCGCCGTCGGCCATGCTGACGTTGACGCCCTTCTGGGCCATCATCTTTTCGATCATCTGCCGCTGTTCGGGCGGCATGCTCTCCATGGCCTTCTGGGCCTGAGCCATCTGGGCCTGGCGGGCAGGGTCGAGCTGGGGCGTCTGCTTGAACTCCCACAAGCCCGGCTTCATGTGCTGGGCATGGGCAGCACCGGTGGCGAGACCGGCGAGCAACAGGATGGTAGGGAATTTCATCGGGTGACCTCCACGGTCAGGCAAACACCCCCGCAGTGTCATGCATCCGGGCGCTGACTTCACCGAGGTGATGCAGGGTGTCGCCCCACTGCATCTCCATGACGGTCAGCCGCTTGAAGTAGTGGCTGCCGACATATTCATCGGTGACACCGATGCCGCCGTGCAACTGCGTGCACTGCTGGCCGACGAAACGCATGGCGTTGCCGAGCTGTACCTTGGCCTGCGAAACCGCCCGGCGGCGCATGGCCGGCCCATCGCCCAGGCGCAGCGTCGCGTAGTAGCTCATGGAACGCGCCAGCTCCAGCTGCATCTTCACGTCGGCGACGCGGTGGCGCAGCGCCTGAAAGCTGGCAATGGCCACGCCGAACTGCTTGCGCGTGTTCATGTACTCGACGGTCAGTGCGAGATATTTCTCCATGACGCCGACCGCCTCGGCCGCCTGTGCGGCAATGCCGATGTCGGCGGCCAGCTCCAGCAGTGCCAGCCCGTCATCAGGCCCGGCAATGAGCTGGGCAGGTGTGTTGTCCAGGTGCACTTCAGCGGCCCGGGAGCCGTCGTAGAGCGAATAGGGGCGCGTATGAACGCCGGCGGCCGAGCGCTCGACCAGGTAGAGGGCAATGCCTTCGGCGGCGTCATCGGCACCCGCAACGCGGGCCGGCACGATGAAGGCGTCGGCGACGTCGCCGGCCGGCACCAGGCTCTTGACGCCGGTCAGCTTGCCGTCGACGGCACGCGTGGCAACCTGATTCAGGCGGTAGCGCGATCTGGCTTCCTGGTGAGCGAGCACGACGAGGGCCTCGCCACCGGCGATGCGTGGCAGCCAAGCGGCCTGCAGTTCATCGGGCGCGCGTCCGAGCAGCGCCGGTGCGATCAGCGCGCCCTGCGCCACCGGCTCCATGACGAGGCCGCGACCGAGCTCTTCCATGACCACCATCGCCTCGACGGCGCCAAAGCCCAAGCCGCCATGGGCCTCGGGCACGGCCAGCGCGGTCAGGCCCAGGCCGGCCAAGCCGTCCCAGACGGCGCGGTCGAAGCCGCCGGCGCGCTCTATCCTGACCCTTCGCTCGAAGGTGTAGTCCTTGTCGACGAAGCGGCGGACGGCGTCGCGCAGGGCTTCCTGGTCTTCAGAGAAATCGAAATCCATGTCTTCTCTCCCCCTCAGCCGAGCACTGTCTGCGCGACGATGTTGCGTTGCACTTCGTTCGAGCCGCCGTAGATCGTCGTCTTGCGGACGTTCAGGTAGTTGCCGGTCAGCGGAATCGCATGCAGCGCGCCGCCGATCCAGGCGCCGCCCAGCCACTGGTCGCCTTGCCAGCCGGCCTCCATGGCCTCGTGGATGTAGGGCAGCGCGAGCGGGCCGCCGGCCAGCATCATCAGCTCGGTGTAGCGCTGCTGAAGTTCGCTGCCGCGGATCTTGAGCAGGCCCGCGACGTCCAGGGGTTGCTTGCCGGTGCGCTCACCGGACAGCACGCGCAGGACCATCATCTCAAGCGCGACGACATCGACCTCGCACAGCGCGATCTGGTCGCGGAAGCGCTGGTCGTCCATCAGCCCCTCCGCCTTGGCGATGCGCTTGAGCCGCTCCAGCTCGCGCTTGGCGCGGTTCACGTCGGCGATGTTCGTGCGCTCGTGGGAAAGCAGGTGTTTGGCATAAGTCCAACCCTTGTTCTCCTCGCCGATCAGGTTTTCCGCGGGCACCTCGACGTTGTCGAACCAGACCTCGTTCACCTCGTGCTCGCCGTCGAGCATGATGATGGGCTTGACCGTCACGCCCGGCGACTTCATGTCGATCAGCAGGAAGGAAATCCCGGTCTGCGGCTTGCCTTCGGTCGACGTGCGAACCAGGCAGAAGATCCAGTCGCCGTACTGGCCTAGCGTCGTCCAGGTTTTCTGGCCATTGACGATGTATTTGTCGCCTTGGCGCTCGGCGCGGCATTTCAGCGAGGCGAGGTCGGAACCCGAGCCGGGTTCGCTGTAGCCCTGGCTCCACCAGACTTCGCCGCTCATGATGCCGGGCAGGAAGCGCCGCTGCTGCTCGGGTGTGCCGAAGGCCATGATGACCGGTGCCACCATCACGGGGCCGAAGGGCACGATGCGCGGCGCGCAGGCCAGCGCACATTCCTCTTCAAACAGGTGGCGCTGCACGGCATTCCAGCCCGGGCCGCCGAACTGTTTGGGCCAAGCCCAGCCGTGCCAGCCCTTGGCGCCGAGGATCTTCGCCCAGCGCTGCAGATCGTCCTTGTTCAGGCGCAACGCGTTGCGTACCTTGTGGGCGATATCGGCCGGCAGATTGGCGCGCACCCAGTCGCGTACCTCGGCGCGGAAGGCCAGCTCCGCATCGGTGAAGTTGAGGTCCATTTGTCTCTCGCGTCGCTGCGTCGTGGTGATGGAATGCCGGGCGTTTTAGCACGGTCGTTCGCATCCTGGCTGTCCGGCCAGGGACAGGGCGGCGAATTGGCGCCCAGAAAGCAGAAAGCCGCCCGAAGGCGGCTTTCAGTCGAGATGACTCGGATCAGGCGGTGAGCTTGGCCTTGCGGCGGCGCAGGCCGGCGACGCCGACCAGGGCGACGCTGGTCAGGGCCAGGGACGCCGGTTCCGGCAGCTTGAGGTTGGTGCCACCGCAGACACCCTTGCTGTCAACGGCCTGCGTGCACTTGGTGCCGGCCACGGCGTAGAGCTTGAAGAAGTCGTCGCCGTTGGTGAGCGTGGCGCGGTTTTCGGTGGCAATGCTGTTGGCGCCGCCGGCCGTTTGTGCGAAGCCGGAGTTGTAGGCACTGATCAACCACCAGCTGGAGGTTTTGCCCGCGGTGTTGACCTGGTTGTAGGGATTGCTGGTGTCCTGAACCATGTCGCCATAGTTGCCAACCAGTTCCCAGCCGGCCATCGTGCCGGCTGCAGCGCCAGTCAGCGTGGGCGCTGCGGCGCCGGTCCAGCGGAACACGGACACATCAACCAGGCCGGTGCCGACTTGCGTGGTACCTGCACCGCAGGTGCCGCCGTTCTGGTACGTCATCGCCTGCGTGGTGGTGTTCTTGCAGCTGATCTCGACGTTGGACGTGAAGCCAAGGCCGACGCTGCTCAGCACGGTCGAAGCGCTGAAGCTCAGCAGCACCGCCTCGGTATTCTGGTTATTGTCCAGTGCGTGGTAGGGCGAGCCGTTGTCAGTGCCGGTGTACATGCCCTGGCCGTTGCCCGCGAACTGGGTGAGGGCGTTGCTGGTCCAGTTGCCGTTGACTTTGTTGTTGACGTCGTTGCTGGCATAGAAGCCCGACATTTTTACCGTGTAGGCAGCGTTGCCACTATCGCCGATCGTGTTGGTGGGCGTGGTGTCCAGGCCCCAGTAGGCTTGGGCGCTCGATGCCAGACCCAGGCCGGCGACGAGGGCGCTCAGGGCAATCCAGCGGGACTTTTGGGCTTTCATCGGTTTTTTCCTTTTGGGCTGTCACCAGCTTTGATTCGCAATCGAGAGGTTTCTAGCAAGCTTGATGCCAAACCAGAAAACTCCTTGACTTTCAACGTCTTGCCAATTTGGTCAGGGTGGTGACTGTTGTAAATTGTAAGAACAACCGACAGGCAATTAAGGCCTTTCGCCCCCTCAGTTAAGGGTGGCCAGCAGCTTCTTGGCATCCTCGGCCGAGGCAAAACTCACGGTGCGCAGTGCGGCACGGAGTTCCTCGCGCGCTTCGCCGCTGCGCCCCGCCTTGGCCAGCACCGCGGCCAAGTGATAGCGGATGTCGGGGTTGTCGGGCGCGCGCAGGCGGGCGTCGCGCAGCAGCTGCAACGCACGATCAGGTTTCCCGGCGAGGTGGTTGGCCCAACCGGCGGTGTCCATCAACATGGGGTTGCGGATGTCGACCTTGTAGGCGCGCTCGGCCATCTCCAGGGCGCCAGGGTCTTTCGATTCCATCAGCACGTTGGCGAGGTTGTTCAGCGTCTCGGCATGGTTGGGGCGCTGCTTCAGGATGGCCTCGTACTGCTTACGCGCAGCGGCGAAGTCGCGCGCGTGCAAGTGCTGAACGGCGACGGCGTTGCGTACCGCGAGATCGCTGGGGTTGCGCTTGAGCCAGGCGTCTCCCAGCTCGACAGCGGCCCGCGGGCCACTCTGGTTGCCGACGGCGCGCATCAAACGCACCAGGCTGGCCTGGGATTTCTCGATGTCATGGGCCTTGCGCAGCGCGTCGATGGCCGCCGTGGCCTGGCCTCGGTACGTGGCGACTTCGGCAAGCAGGTTGTAGCCGAGCGCCGATTTGGGCGCTGCCTGGACGACCTGCTTGGCCCGTTGCTCAGACTTGGCCGCATCGCCCTGCGTCAGCTCGATGCTGGCGAGCATGGCCTGGGCCGGCAGATAGTCGGGGTTGCCGCTCAGGGCCTTGTCAAGGCTGTAGGCCGCGCCGGTGTAGTCCTTGATGCCGACTTGCTGGCGCGCGACTTCAAGCAGGCGCGGTGCATCGAAGGCGGCGCGGCGGGCGGCATTGGTCAATGTGGTCTTGGCACCGGCCGCATCGCCGTTGGCAGCCTGGGCGCTGGCATAGGCCTGCAGGGCTTCGACATCCTCGGGCAGCTTGGCCAGCAAGGACTTGGCCGCGTCGACCGCGCGGGCCGGCTGGCCCTTGCGCAGATGCCAGGCGACGAGGGCGAAATTGGCGCGGGTTTCGCGGGCGCTGCTGGCCTCTGCGGCACTTTCCAGCCATTTGAGTGCCTCGTCATCCTTGCCCCAGAGTTCGTTCAGCAGGGCCAGTTCGAACAGCACATTGGTATTGCGCTCGTCATTTTTCAGAACCTCTCGCAGCCGCTTGTTGGCGGCTTCGAAATTGCCCGTCACGGTGTCGATGCGAACCAGACCCAGGCGGGCCTCCATCAGCTGCGGATCGAGCTTGAGCGCCTTCTCATAGCCGGAGCGCCCGCCGGGATAGTCGCCAGCCTGGGTCTTGGCATAGGCCTGGACCATGAGGACGGTTGCATTGTTCGGGTTGGCGCGCGCGAGGGTATCGGCCACGGCGAGGGCCTTGGGGGCCTGGCCTTCGCGCAGATACAGGGTGACCAGCGCCAGCCCGGCATAGGTCTGCTTGGGATCGCTCTTGTAGGCCTTGGCAAGTTCGTCGGCCGCCGGTGTCGCCTTGCCGCTTTGCAGCAGCGACAAGCCCAAAGCCGTGCGGTACTCCGGCGAATCCTTGGCCTTGATCGCGTCCTGCATCAGCGCGACGGCGCGCGAGTGCCGCCCCTGGCTCATGTGGGCGGAAGCCAGCATCAGCAACGCCTGGCCGTCGCCCGGCCGGGCCTTCACGTAGGCGTCCAGCAATTCGACGGCACGGTTGACGTTGGGTTCCTTCAATGCGACCTGGGCCAGCAGCTTGACCAGCGGGCTGCCGGGTTGCTGGCGGGAGGCCAGTTCCAGGAAGGGCTTGGACTTTTCCAGCTCACCCAGGCTGTAATGCGCCAGGCCATTGAGCATCAGCAACTGGGTGCGGTAGCGGATGTACTCGATAGGGACGGGGTCGAGCAGGTCGGTGATCCGTTTCAACGCGGCCCGTGCAGTGGGCGCGTCGTTGGCGCGCTCGGCCAGCACGGCACGCAGATAGGCGCCACGTGGATCGTTGGGCTTGATGGTCTGGAGTTCGTTGACCTCGGCCAGCGCGTCGGCGTCGCGGTTCAGGTCGATCAGCAAGCCGGCACGGCCCAGGTGGGATTCAGCATGCTTGGGCTGGGCCTTGAGGGCGCGCTCATAGCCGGCCAGCGCCGGGGCGACCTGGCCGTTGGCATGGAAGATCGACGCCTTTTGATAGAGAGCCTCGGCGTTGTCCGGCGCGAGCTTGAGCGCCTGGTCGGCCGCGGCATGGGCCTCGTTGAACTGGCGCCCGCGCACCCGCAGCGGGACTTCGGCGATCCAGCTGTTCACATCGCTGGTGTTCAGCGCACGTGCATCCAGCACGCTGGCCAGTGCGGCCTTGGTATCGCCCATGTCGGACTGAGCCAAGGCACGCTCCAGCATCAACTGCTGCTGGATGCCGGGCGGCAGGCCGGCGGGCTGAAGGCGCGGGTCCTCCAGCGCCTGGGACTGCTTGCCCTGGGCATTCAGCGCCATGACCAGGGCAACGGCGACCTCGGCGCGGTTGACGCCCATGCGGATGGCCTCGCCCAGCTCGAACTCGGCCGCTGCCGGCTGGCTGTCGGCCAGCAAGGCCTTGCCCAGCAGCACATGGACCGAGAGCTGGCTCTTGTCGGCCTGCAGCGCGTTCTTCAGCTGCAGGATGGCCCCGGGGATGTCCCGCTTTTCATACCGCTGCAGGGCGTCTTCGTAGAAGCGCGAAGCCTTGGCAGCGTCCTGGGCGAGCGCCGTGGGTGCACCAGCAATCAACAGGGCGGCCAGGAGGCCAGACAGCAAGGCGGATTGAGGGGGCATCGAGGCGGAACCGGCTAGGGAGGGGCGCCGGATTCTTGCAGAAGCCGCCCACCGCAATCAGTAGCGCAGCTCCAAAGTCATGACGTCGTTCTCGCGTCGCATCTGGAAGCGGTTCAGAAAACTGTTGCCAAGCAGCACATGGCTCATCAGGCCGGGGATGACGATGGCCTCGACGTCGCGAACCTCGACGCTGCCAATGCGCACGCTCGCCAGCTGGAGCTGGTAGGCCGGCACGACGCCATTGGCCGTTTGGGTGACGATGCGCCGGCCGTACATATAGCGCAGGCCCAGCTTCTCGGCCTCGATCTGGCCGATGGAGATGCTGGTCGCCCCGGTGTCGACGAGGAAGCTCGTGACCTGGCCGTTGATCATGCCCAGCGTCGTGAAATGCCCGCCGGGGCCTGCGGGCAGCACGATCTGGCGGGGCGGCGCGGCATTCTGCGCAAGCACTCGGCCCGGTGCGGCGCCAAGGGCGAGAGCTTGGCGCCGACCGCCGTATTCGACGACAGCGCGGCTATCCTCCAGCGAGATCAACCGGACGCCCTTGACCATGGCGCCAACCTCGACGGTGCGTGGCTCACCGTCGATGACCAACAGGGCCGCGCGTGATCCCAGCATGCCATTGAGCTGGACCTGCGATGGCGCGGGTGGCACCGGCTGCGCCGGGGCGTGGCTCGTGGCCAGCAACAGGAGAAGGGGCGCAATGAGCCCCGTAAAGCGGTGCATGCTCAATCGCGGAAATTGTTGTAGGTGAGCGGCGTGTCGCTGAAGTTCTTCTTCAGGTGGGCGATGCCGGTCTGCAAATCGTCGCGGTTCTTGCCGGTCACGCGCACGGCGTCCCCCTGGATGCTGGCCTGGACCTTCAGCTTGCTCTCCTTGAGCGAGGCGACGATCTTCTTGGCCAGCGTCGCCTCGATGCCTTCCTTGATCTTGTAGACCTGGCGCACCTTGTCACCACCGAGCTTCTCGATCTTCTCGGCCTTGTCGAGGAAACTGATCACCACGTCCTGCTTGGTCAGCTTGCCGTACAACACGGCTTCGATCTGCTCCAGCTGGAACTCGCTGTCGCCGGTGGCGTGGATTTCCTTGTCCTTGAGTTCGACCTTGGCGCCCGTGCCCTTGAAGTCAAAACGGGTGCCAATTTCCTTGATCGCGTTGTCCACGCCATTGCGGATCTTGACGTGGTCGGGCTCGAGAACGGTGTCGAAGCTGGGCATTTGCGGTCGGGGTGAAAGGGTCTGCGAAAATTTTGCTGTCTGCGCTCCGCGCAAACCATCCAAAAAATTGTCCCATGTCCACGCAGTTACAGACCCCCTCGAACGGAGTGCCGCTCCCCCTCCACATCGAGGCTGACGTTAATCTCAAGCCTTACAACACCTTCGGCCTGCCGGCCGTGGCGAAGCGCCTCGTGCGCATTCGCGAGGCGGCCGATGTACGCCGCGTGGTCGACCACCCGGATCTGGGCCGTGCGCCCAAGTTCGTGCTGGGCGGCGGCAGCAACCTCGTCCTGACCCGGGATGTCGACGCCGTCGTGCTGAAGGTGGAAATTACCGGCATCCGGCTGTTGGAAGCGCGCGACGACGCCTGGATCGTCGAGGCCGGCGCCGGCGTGGTCTGGCATGAACTGGTCACCTGGACGCTGGATCACGGTTATCCCGGGCTGGAGAACCTGGCGCTGATCCCAGGCACGGTGGGTGCGGCACCCGTGCAGAACATCGGCGCCTATGGCATCGAGGTCAAGGACAGGCTGGAGGCGGTCGAGGTCATGGACCTCGTCACTGGCCGGCCGGCGCTGCTGCCGGCAGAAGTCTGCCGCTTTGGCTACCGCGACAGCGTGTTCAAGCACAGCGACTTTGGCGGGCTGGCGGGCAAGAGCGTCATCACGAAGGTGCGGTTTCGGCTGCCCAGGCCCTGGCGGCCGGTGTTGGGCTACCTGGAGATTGAACGGAAGATGGCGGAGACCGGCATCACCGCGCCGGATGCGCGCCAGATCTACGACTGGATCTGCGCCGTGCGCCGAGCCAAGTTGCCTGACCCGGCCGTCATCGGCAATGCCGGCAGCTTCTTCAAGAACCCGGTCGTCACGGCCGAGCAGTGCCGCGACATCATCGGCCGCGACCCCGGCATCGTTCACTATCCCATGCCTGATGGAAGCGTGAAGCTGGCCGCTGGGTGGATGATCGACGCTTGCGGCTGGAAGGGAAAGACAGTGGGCGGAGCAGCGGTTTACGAGAAGCAGGCCCTGGTGCTGGTCAACAAGGCGGATGCGCGTGGCGCGGAAGTCGTGACGCTGGCACGGGCCATCCAGGAGAGCGTCTACGGGCGCTTTGGCATCCGGCTGGAGCCGGAGCCGGTCGTCCTATGAGGCTGACCCGGCGTGCACTCTTGGGCCTGCTGGGGGTTGCCGGGCTTCCAGCTTGGGCGCTGGAGCCGCTGCTGGCGCGCAATGCGCCGGCCGGCATCGACCCGCGGCCCTATCTCGTCAGCGAGAAGTTCGACGGTGTGCGCGCGTTGTGGGACGGGCAGGCCTTGAAGTTCCGCAGCGGCCGTACCGTCACGGCGCCGGCCTGGTTCCTGGCCGACCTGCCCAGGCAGCCGCTCGACGGTGAGCTGTGGATGGGGCGGCGCAGTTTTGATGCGCTATCAGCGGCCGTACGGCGCACCGAGCCGGTGGACGCCGAATGGCGGCTGATCAGCTATCGCGTCTTCGAGCTGCCGGCCGGAGAAGGAGATTTCGAACGGCGCGCGGCCAAGCTCGCGACGATGGCCGGCGGCGTCGTCATGCCGGTGCAGCAGCAGCGCCTCTACTCCAACGCCGAACTTCGGGCCAGGCTCAAGCAGGTGGTCGACGCCGGTGGCGAGGGCCTGATGCTGCACCGGGCCGACGCGCCGCTGGCCTCGGGCCGCAGCGATCTGCTGCTCAAGCTCAAGCCGCTGGCGGATGCCGAAGCCCTTGTTGTCGGCCATGAGCCGGGCAAAGGCCGCTTGGCCGGTCAATTGGGCGCCCTCGAAGTGCAAACGCCCGAGGGCCTGCGCTTCAAGCTGGGCACCGGCTTCAGCGACGCCCAGCGCCGCGACCCGCCACCGATCGGTGCCACGGTCACCTACCGCTACCGCGACCTGACGCCTAGCGGCAAGCCGCGCTTTGCGAGCTTCCTGCGGGTGGCCGAGGCGTTCTGAAGGCTTGTCAAAGCCAGCTCAGCAGCTTCTGCAACCACAGGGGCAACGGGCGGCCGGGGACATAGTTCTGGCGGTACTGGCTGTGCATGGCAGGCTCCTCAAGCGAATACTGTCGATTTATACAGTATTCGCCGGAGCCTCGCCAGTGTTCAGCGGGAAATCACTCGAGCTTGGGCAGGCCGCCGCCGGCCAGCAGGCCGACACCGGTGTAGATGCCCAGCTTGCCGCGGGTGTCGCTGATGTCGAGATTGCGCATCGTCAGCTGGCCGATGCGGTCAGCCGGGCTGAAGGCGCCTTCCACCTTTTCCATGCTCAGGCGCTCGGGCGCGTAGGTCAGGTTGGGGCTTTGGGTGTCCAGCAGCGAGTAGTCGTTGCCACGGCGCAGTTCGATGGCGACCTCGCCGGTGACGGCGCGGGCGATCCAGCGCTGGGCGGCCTCGCGCAGCATGATGGCCTGCGGGTCGAACCAGCGGCCCTGGTAGAGCAGGCGGCCGAGCTTGCGGCCGTTGTCGCGGTACTGCTCGATGGTGTCTTCGTTGTGGATGCCGGTGACGAGGCGCTCGTAGGCGATGTGCAGCAGCGCCAGGCCCGGGGCCTCGTAGATGCCGCGGCTCTTGGCCTCGATGATGCGGTTCTCGATCTGGTCGCTCATGCCCAGGCCATGGCGGCCGCCGATGACGTTGGCCTCGGCCAGCAGGGCCACCGGGTCGCGGTACTCGACGCCGTTCAGCGCCACGGGCACGCCCTCCTCAAAGCGCACCGACACGGCTTCGGCCTTGACGACCACGTCATCGCGCCAGAACGCCACGCCCATGATGGGGTTGACGATCTTGATGCCGCTGTTCAGGTGCTCCAGGTCCTTGGCCTCGTGGGTGGCGCCCAGCATGTTGGAGTCGGTCGAGTAGGCCTTCTCGGCGCTCATCTTGTAGGCGAAGCCCTTCTCCGTCATGAAGGCCGACATCTCGGCGCGGCCGCCCAGCTCGTCGATGAAGGTTTGGTCCAGCCAGGGCTTGTAGATCTTCAGCGCCGGGTTGGTCAGCAGACCGTAGCGGTAGAAGCGCTCGATGTCGTTGCCCTTGTAGGTCGAGCCGTCACCCCAGATGTTGACGCCGTCGGCCTTCATCGCCGCCACCAGCATGGTGCCGGTCACCGCGCGGCCGATGGGCGTCGTGTTGAAGTAGGTCACACCAGCGGTGCTGATGTGAAAGGCACCGGCCTGCAGCGCGGCAATGCCTTCCGCGACCAGTTGTGCGCGGCAGTCCACCAGCACGGCCTTCTCGGCGCCGTACAGCATCGCCTTGCGGGGAATCTCGTCATAGTCCGGCTCGTCGGGCTGACCGAGGTTGGCCGTGTAGGCATAGGGCAGGGCGCCCTTGAGCTTCATCCAGTGCAGGGCGGCGGAGGTGTCGAGGCCGCCGGAGAAAGCGATGCCGACCTTCTGGCCAACGGGAACGGATTGCAGGATCGTGGACATGGTGAGGGTCTCTTAGACGAGGTTCTGCCACTCGGGGTGGCGCTGGATGTAGAGCTGGACGTAGCTGCAGGCGGGCACGACCTTGAGGCCTTCTTCGCGGGCCCATTGCAGGCCGGCCTCAACCAGCTTGGCGGCGAGACCTTGGCCACGATAGGCCGGCGGCACGCCGGTGTGGGTGAACACGACGCGGCCGGCGCTCAGCTCGTAGTCGAGCACGCTCAGGGGCGTGGTCGGCAGCGTGAAGCGCTGACGGCCGGGTTCGTGCTGAGGCGTCATTCGGTGGGCGCCTTCAAGGCAACCGGGTGGACCTCCACCGATGCGTTGGCGGTCGACACGTAGACGCTGCCGTCCTGGATGCTGATCTGCAGCTGCATGCTGCGTTCGGCCAGGGCCGCCAGCGCCTGGGACTGCTCGGCGGGAATCTGCCATACGGCCAGGCGTGGTGCGCGCGTCAGCTTGTTCTCCATGCCGCTCCACCACACCGGCGTGCTGGACGCGAAGCTGTAGACGCTGACGCGGCGGGCGCGGCCATGGGCCTTCATCAGGCGGCGCTCGTCGGGCTGGCCCAGGTCGATCCAGTGCTGCAGCTCGCCCGTCAGGTCGGGCTGCCAGAGATCGGGCTCGTCCACGTCGGACAGGCCCTTGGTGAATTCGAGGCGGCCATTGAGGTCGTCGGCCGGCACGTTCAGCGCATAGGCCAGCACCCGGATCATCATGCGCTCGTCGGTCTCGCTCGGATGGCGGGCGATCGTGAGGGCATGGTCACCATAGACATGGCGGTCCATGTCGGCGATCTGCAGCTGGGCTTTGTGGATGGTGGCTTTGAGCGCCATGGGGTAGGGACCGGAGCCCCTGTAACGAAGAGCAGCCGGGGATTATCGCGGCGAAGCCTCGTGGCATCATTCCGCCTCCCGCTTTGAACCTTCGCAACCCGGTTGCGCCCTCTTCATGAAACGCATTCTTCTTACGTTGGCCTTGGGTCTCGCTGTCTCCGCCCAGGCACAAGTCACCACCAATTCCAAGGCCAAGGTTGATCCGAAGAACAACAAGGTCAGCAACCCGGTTGTCGAGAAGCCCAAGGCAAAGCTGATGTCGCGCGACGAATTGCGCGCCTGCATCAACCAGCAGGACAACAACGGCAAGGAAGCCGAGGCCATCAAGGCCGACCAGGCCTCCTACAAGGCCAATGCCGACAAGCTCAAGTCCGAGAAAGCCACCCTTGAGGCCGCCGAGGCCGTGCTGGGCAAGCAGATCGCCGACGTGAAGGCCGAGAAGGAAGCCATCCTGAAGGCGCACGAAGCGCTGACGGCCGAGGCCCCCAAGCTCGAGAAGGCCGAACTGAAGGCTCGCAACGAAGCCTACATGGCGCGCACCACGGCTTTCGGCACGGCGGTCGAGGCCGTCAAGGCCGCAGACGCCGAGCAGGCCACCAAGCGCAAAGCCTTCTCTGACAAGGTCGACGCGCTGGATGCCCAGTTCAAGGCCATCGAGGAGCGCACGGAGAAGCACTTCGACGCCAACGACAAGTGGAAGGCCGAATGCCAGAACAAGGCCTACGACGAGAACGACGAAAAGGCCATCCGCAAGGAAAAGGCGGCCGCGGGCAAGTGATCCGCGCCGGCCACTGACCCTTGCAAGCGGGCCGCCTCCGGCAGGAAGCGGCCCTTTTTTGTTTTCTGAAGGACTTTGCATGAGCAACCCGCTGCTGCAGGACTGGGCTGGCCCACACAGCCTGCCGCCCTTTGCCGACATCAGCCCGGCGCATTTCCAACCTGCCTTCGATGCCGCGCTGGCCGCACACCGCGCCGAGATCGACGCCATCGCTGCGCAGGCCGCGGCACCGGGCTTTGCCAACACCGTGGCCGCCTTCGACGCCAGCGGCCGCCAGCTCACCCGGCTCGAACACCTCTTCTACACGCTGGCTGCGTCGGCCACCTCGCCCGAACTGCAGGCCGTGCAGCGCGCCCTGGCCGCGCCCCTGGCTGAGCATGGCAGCGCGGTCTACATGCACCAGGGACTGTTCGCCCGCATCGATGCCTTGTTCGAGCAACGCGAGCGCCTGGGCCTGACGCCCGAGCAGCGCAGGCTTCTGGAGCGCGTGCATCTAGACTTCCTGCGTGCCGGCGCCCGCCTGGCAACTGAGGCGCGCGCCCGTTACGCCGCTGTGATGGCCCGCCTGGCCGAATTGAACACGCGCTTTGCGCAAAACGTGCTGGCGGCGGAGAGCGGCTATCAGCTGCGGCTGGCGACCGAGGATGAGCTCGCCGGCCTGCCCGGTTTCCTGCGTGCCGCCGCCCGCCAGGCTGCCGTCGACCGTGGCCTTCCGGAGGGTGCCCACGTCATCACGCTGTCGCGCTCGTTGATCGTGCCCTTCCTGTCCTGCAGCGCCCGGCGCGACCTGCGTGAGCAGGCCTGGCGGGCCTGGATTGGCCGCGGTGACGACACCGGTGACACTGACAACCGAGAAATCTGCCGCGAGATCCTGGCGCTGCGCGCCGAGCAGGCCCGCTTGCATGGACATGCCTGCTATGCCGACTACGCGCTGGAGGACACCATGGCACGCAGCCAGGGCGCCGTCATGGGCCTGTTGGAGCGCGTCTGGCACCCGGCGCTGGCCGCCCAGGCCCGCGAGCGCGAGGCCGTGGAGGGCGCCATGGCCGCTGCTGGCGCCACGCACGAACTGGAGCCCTGGGACTGGCGCTTTTATGCCGAGCAGGCCAAGCGTGCGCGCTTCGAGCTGGACGAGGCCGAGGTCAAGCCGTATTTCTCGCTGGACCGCATGGTTGCGGCGATGTTCGACTGCGCCAGCCGCCTGTTCGGGCTGCAGTTCAAGGCGCGGCCGGACATCGCCGGTTATCACGCCGATGTGCGCGCCTACGAGGTCTTCAATGCCGATGGCAGCTTGCGCGGCCTCTTCCTGCAGGACAACTTCGCGCGGCCCACCAAGCGCAGCGGCGCGTGGATGAACGCGATGCGCAACCAGAGCCGCGCGCTGGGCGCGACGCCGGTCATCCTGAACAACAACAACTTCGCCCGCGGCGCCGCGGGCGAGCCGACGCTGCTGAGCTTCGACGATGTGCGCACGCTCTTCCACGA
This sequence comes from Pelomonas sp. Root1217, assembly GCF_001425705.1. Lineage (GTDB taxonomy): Bacteria > Pseudomonadota > Gammaproteobacteria > Burkholderiales > Burkholderiaceae_C > Pelomonas. The sequence continues at coordinate 390,068 of NZ_LMDC01000027.1, forward strand.
GTTCGGCCATGGCCTGCACGGCCTGCTGAGCAACGTCGAGCACGAACGTCTGGCGGGTACCCAGGTGTTGCGCGACTTTGTCGAGCTGCCCTCACAGCTCTACGAGCACTGGATGGCTGAGCCCGCGGTGCTGAAGCAGTTCGCCCGGCACTGGCAGACCGACGAACCCTTGCCCGACGCGCTGCTGGCGAAGCTACAGGCCGCACGCCAGTTCGGCCAGGGCTACGAGACGCTGCGCTACACAGCCAGCGCCCTCGTCGACATGGCGGCGCATGCGCTGCCGGCTGCGCCCGCTGACGTGGTCGCCTTCGAGCGCGAGACGCTGAGCCGTTGGGGCCTGCCGGCAGAAGTCGGCCTCAATCACCGGCTGACGCATTTCCAGCATCTGTTCAGCAGCGCCGGCTACGCGGCGGGCTACTACGTCTACCTGTGGGCGGAGGTGCTGGACTGCGACGCCTTCGACGCCTTCGTCGAGGCGGGCAATGTCTTCGACACGGCGGTGGCGGCGCGCCTGCGCGACTGCATCTACGCGGCAGGCGACAGCCGCGAGCCGGGTGAAGCCTTCCGCGCCTTCCGTGGCCGCGACCCGGTCGTGGAGCCCATGTTGAAGGATAGAGGTCTGTTGCCCGCCTGATGTAAAACCCTGGCACGACCGCCTTGCGCGTGGTCGTGACGTTATCCAGGGAGTCTCATCAAAATGATCAAGCAACGCATTTTCCTGCCAGCCGCCGTGCTGGCGGGCTCATTCGGCCTGGCCGCCTGTGGCGGCGGTGGCGGCTCCGCTGGCGTCCCCGGCAACCCGGCACCCCCCGACTCGTCGCTGCTGAACGTCAACGCCGGCAACTACCAGGCTCTCGGCCAGGCGACGGTGTCCAGCGCTTTCTACCTCGGGGACGCCGGCGGCACGCTCAGCGGCGCCGGGGTCGGCGGCAATCTGCGCCTGCTGCGCCAGGCCGCGGATGTCGCGCGCCGCGCGGTGGGTGAGGCGCGCGCCCGGGCGGCGCAGTTCCAGCCTGGCCTGTCGAGCGGTGCGGATCTGCGCCAGACGCTGAGCTGCAGCGGCGGCGGCGCAGCGGTCCTGAGCATCAGCGACGCCAACAACAACGGCAACATCGACATCGGCGACGCCGTCACCCTGGACGCCCAGGCCTGCCAGGAGGACGGCTCGATCCTGCAAGGCCGCATCAGCCTGAGCATGCAGGCGCTGACCGGGGTCTTCTACGGCAACAGTTTCAACGCGACCCTGGCCATGACCCTGACCGCCTTCAGCGCCACTCACGGCGGCGACAGCGTGCAGGGCGATGGCACCCTCAGTCTCACATTGAGCGAGACACCCGCCGGTGTCAGCGAGCTGAGCTTGTCGACACCCCGCCTCGTGCTCAGCGGCCAGCTGGGCGGTCAGGCCTTCTCGACCACGCTGACCGACATCCTGCTGACCTTGCGCGTCGAGCCTCAGGTTGGCGGCCGAAAAAGCAGCCTCAGCTACAGCGGCGGGCTGAGCAGCAGCAACCTTGGCAACCAGCAGGTGCTGATCACGACGCGCCTGCCCCTGGTGGCCACGGGCAGCGACGCCTATCCGAGCGGCGGCCAGTGGGTGGTCAAGGGCAGCGGGAATTCGACGCTGCGCATCACCTCGCTCAATGCGACCCAGGCTCGCCTCGAGCTGGACACCCAGGGTGATGGCGTCAACGAGACGCAGGTGGTGAAGACCTGGGCCGAGTTGCGCTGAAGGCTCAGCGCGGCCCGGGCCGGCAGGCGAATTTGGCCAGGGCGATGGCAGCGCACATGGTCGCGAACGCTGCCCAGGCATAGGGCCACAGCAGCGGCAGGCCGAGCAGGATCAGGCCGTCGTTGCCGCCGGGGATCAGCAGGCTGCCCCAGCCCATCAGCAGCCCGCCGGCGAGGCAGCGCACAAGGCCGGCGGCCTCAAGGCGGCGCCCCTTCAACAGGCCGGCCCGCCAGCCGCCGAACATCGCGCCGGTCAGCAGGCAGGCGAACAGGCCCAGGCGCGTGGCACTGCGCATGGTCATGCCGTGGGCCAGCTCGGCCAGCGCGTCGGTGTAGGCCCAGGCGCCTTCGAGCAGCAGCAAGGCCAGAAAGCTCAAGCCGATGGAGACGGTGGCCGTGTGGGGCGTCCACCAGGGCTGGCGCCAGCGCGCGATGGCGCGCCAGGTAGCGAGTGCGGCGAAGGCCAGCCCCAGGACTGCGGGTGCCAGCCACAGCGGCGAGCCAGCCGGCAGGGGCTGCGGCCGGGTGGCGGCGAACAGGCCGTCGACGCTGGCGCAGCCCAGATAAAAGCCCAGCGGTGTGGCAAGGTACGCCCACTCGCCATTGCCCAGCCGCGCGATGGCGCCGAAGACGCAGGCCTGGTTGACGAAGGCGCCCAGGCCCAGCAGCGCGGCGCCGAGCAGGGTCCAACCCGTCAATGCAAACGGCGCCGGCAAGGCTGGCTGGGGCAAGGGCAGCAGGCGCAACAGCAGCAGGCCGCCGGCCACCCACAGCGAGGCTTCCAGCAGGCTGCGCAGGCGGCTGGCCTTGCGCTGGTCGACCAGTTCACTGACGGCCGCCACCGTGCAGGTGGCGCCGCGCTGGATGGCCGCGCCCATCAACAGCGCGCAGCCCGCCGCGCCGATGAGGGCGAACGGATTCATGCGGCCTCTTCCAGCATGTGCTCGATGACGCCCTCGATAGGGTCCACCGGCGCCTGCCAGGGCGCGCGCTCGATCATGCTGCGAGCGTCCACCAGGCCCGCGGAGCGGCGCGCCTTGACGCCGGCCGGCGTGAAGTCGATGTCCTTGGTGTGGTCCTCACCCTCGACACGAGGCGCCAGCAGATGGGCTACGTGCATGGTCGTGCCGCAGCCCCAGGCGGTGAGCTCCCTGGCGGCCTTCTGCTGAGCGGGCGTCAGCAGGCCGCCGAGCTCGCGAATGATGTGGCGCAGCCGGTGGATTTGCTTCTGCCGAGTGATGTGACTGTCGGCCCGGCTGGCGTACTGGATGTCCTTCTGCCGGCCCATCACCTGCCAGATGGACTCGGGCTGCGGTGCGGTCTGGTGCCAGACGTTGACGGCAAAGATCAGCGCGTCGCGGCGCGGGTTGTCGTCCAGCACAGCCTCGATGGGCGTGTTGGAGTACAGGCCGCCGTCCCAGTAAGCCTCGCCGTCGATGACGACGGCCGGAAAGGCCGGAGGCAGGGCGCCCGAGGCCATGATGTGCTCAAGGCCGACGGGCTCTTCGCGCGAGTCGAAGTAGCGCATCTGGCCGCTGCGCACGTTGACTGCACCCACCGTGAGCCGCATGCCGCCGTGCTGCAGCTGCTCGAAGTCGACCAGGCCGCGCAGCGTCTCGCGCAGCGGCTCGGTGCTGTAGTAGGACGCCTTGTCCACGCCCAGCTGGGCCTGGCTGCCACGCAGGGCGGCCAGGTTGGGCTCGAAAAAGGCCGGGATGCCGCGCATCACCGTCGTCATGTTGGCCATCAGGTTGCCCATGCCCAGCCAGTCCAGCGGCCCGGCCATGCGGTTCTGCTGCTCGACGTGGCGCCAGAAGTCGTTGAGCCTCTCCATGCGCCGCTCCGGCGGGTTGCCGGCGATCAGTGCGGCGTTGATGGCGCCGATGGAGGTGCCGATGACCCAGTCCGGTTCGATGCCCGCCTCGTGCAGCGCCTCGTAGACGCCGACCTGGTAGGCGCCGAGGGCCCCGCCACCTTGAAGCACGAGCACGACCTGGGGTCGCGCTGCGGATGGGGAAGAGAGTGGTTTCCTGGCAGGCATGGCTTGTCTCGGCGGTGGGTGGCTTGGGTCGGTCGGCGGATGAAGCCGCGGGCTTACATGTGTTCCTTCATCGTCGCCGGCTTGCCGTCGTTGACGATGTCGGCGATGGTCAGCTCGACCGGGGCATTGGTGCTGTTCTTCCACCAGTGCTTGGTGCCCAGGAACTCGCGCGAGATGTCACCGGCCTTGTGCAGGATGGGCACGCCGCACTTGCTGGAGTTCTCGTAGATCTCGCCGCTGTTGACCATGATCAGCGCGGGCCGGTCCTCGTGGCTGTGGAAGGGCACGACGCCCCCGGGCGCGATGGTCATGTGGCGCAGGCGCAGGCGGCGCTGCGCCAGGTGCACGTTCTCCTTGGCCAGGTCGATGGACGACAGCTCGGTGTCGGTCACGCCGACGGGTGCCGTGGCGGCGTCGGCCAGCGCGTTGGCCATGACCTTGTCGGCCGGGCATTCGCCGGCGTGGGCATTGCCGCCGGCCAGGCTGGCGACGAGGGCGGCGACAGCGGCCACGAGGTGGCTGAAGCGGGAAGTGCGGGTGCGGATGGTCTTCATGGGTTGCTCCTGGAGCGTTGGGGGGAAGGAAAGGAAGAAATCACTGCGCCGTCCAGCCGCCCTCGATGGGCAGCACGGCGCCGGTGATGGAGGCGGCATCGTCGGAACAGAGGAATGACGTCAGGGCGGCGACCTGCTCGACGGTGACGAATTGCTTGGTCGGCTGGGCGGCCAGCAGCACGTCGCGGATGACGGCCTGCTCGCTGATGCCGCGGGCGCGGGCGGTGTCGGGGATTTGCTGCTGCACCAGCGGCGTCAGCACATAGCCCGGGCAGACGGCGTTGACCGTGATGCCGGCCTCGGCCAGCTCCAGGGCCACGGTCTTGGTGAAGCCGGCCACGCCATGCTTGGCGGCGACATAGGCCGACTTGTATTTGCTGGCCACCAGCGCATGCGCCGAGGCGACATTGACGATGCGGCCCCAGCCCTTCTTCTTCATGGCCGGCACGGTCAGGCGGGTGGTGTGAAAGCCTGCGCTGAGGTTGATCGCCAGGATGGCGTACCACTTGTCGACCGGGAATTCGTCGACCGGCGCCACATGCTGGATGCCGGCGTTGTTGACGAGCAGGTCGATGGCACCGAACTCGGCAATCGCCTTGCCAATCATGCGTTCGATCTGTTCGGGCTGGCTCATGTCGGCCGCGTCGTAGCGCACCTGCACGTCGTGTTGTTCCATGAGCTCGAGCCGCAGCTTCTCGATGGCCGGCGCGTCGCCAAAGCCGTTGAGCACGACGTTGGCGCCCTGGGCGGCCAGCGAGCGGGCGATGCCCAGGCCGATGCCGGATGTGGAGCCCGTGACGAGGGCGGTCTTGCCGATGAACATGGTGGGTTCTCCTTATTTGGGAACGGATGAGTTGGAGGTGCCGCGGTCGACCTCGGTCGTGCGGGTGAAGCGCAGATGCGTGATGTCGAGGGGAAAGAACAGGCCCCAGGTCCACTCGACCCAGATGCGTGTCTTGCGGCCTAGCGTGGGCATGCGCAGCAGGTAATAGCCGCGCCACAGCAACCAGGCGGGCAGGCCCGACAGGCGCAGCCCGAACAGCAGCGCCACGCCCTTGAGGTGACCGGTCGTGGCCATCATTCCGCGGGCGGCGTAGGCAAAGGGCTTGGTGGGCTGGCCGCGCAGTGTGAGCAGCAGGTTGTTGGCGAGCGCCTTGGCCTGGGCGACGGCGAACTGCGCCGTCGGTGGGCAGATCAGGCCGTCGCGGGCATTGGGTTGGGCGGCGCAGTCGCCGAGGGCCCACAGCGCAGGCTCGTCCCGCACGCGGCCGTCGGCCTCGGTGGCGATGCGGCCGCGCTGCAGCGACAGGGCCAGCGCTTCCACGAGCGGGTTGGGGCGAGTGCCGACGGTGCAGACCACCGTCGCGCTGGGCAGGCGCTGGCCATCGGACAACTCGACCGCGTCGGCATGGATGCGCGCCGCCCGCGTGCCGCAGCGCACGTGCACGCCGCGGCGCGACAGCGAGCGTTCGGCGGCGTCGCCCAGGGCCGGCGGCAGCTCGGGCAGCAGCCGGTCACCGTCATGCAGCAGCGTGATGCCAAAGCCGGCGGCACGGGTGCGCGGGTAATGGCGGCTGGCGCTCTTGACGAAGTCGGCCAGCGCGCCCGCCACCTCGACGCCGGAGAAGCCGCCGCCGACGACGACGAAATGGGCGAGCGCCAGGCGCTGCGTCGCGTCATCGCAGAGTTCCACGCGGGCCAGGGCCTGCAGCACGCGGTTGCGGATGTGCATGGCGTCGCCCACCAGCTTCAGCGGCAGCGCGTGCTCGGCCATGCCGGGCAGCAGGTCGAGGCGGGCGCGTTGGCCCAGGGCCAGCACGAGATGGTCGTAGGCGAACTCAAGCGGGCCGTGCAGGGTGTCGCAGGTCAGGCGCTGCGCGGCCTTGTCGATGCGGCTGACGGCGCCCATCACGAAGCGCACACCGGGCAGCATCTCGCGGATCGGCGCCACCACATGCTCGGGGAAGACGCCAGCCCCCACCACCTCGGGCAGCATGGGGTTGAAGGTGGTGTAGCTCTCCTCGCTGATCAGCAGCAGCTGCCAGCCTGCGGGCATGCGGCCGTGCAGCGACTTGGCCAGCGTGGTGCCGGCAAAGCCGCCGCCGATGATGGCGATGGTGCGGACTGGCGGGTTAGGTGCTGTGGTGGACATGGTGGCTGGGTGAAGCGAGGGCCGCAGTGTCTGGATCGCCGCGTCAGCCGTGAAATCTCATCAATTCATGACCCGATGCGTGTCGGTTATCGCGGGTTGTGTAAGGAAACCACCGGCCCGTGCGACCGCCGCGTATGGAGCTCTACCAGATCCGCTATTTCCTGGCCGTGGCCGAGACGCTGAACTTCACGCGCGCGTCGGAGCGGTCCTTCGTGTCCCAGCCGGCGCTGACCAAGGCCATCCAGCGGCTGGAAGAGACCATCGGCGGGCGGCTGTTTGACCGCACCAAGAACTCCGTGCAGCTCAGCGAGCTGGGCCAGGCCATGCTGCCCAATTTCCGCCACATCTTCGACACCGCCCAGGCCGCCCGCGAGCAGGCGCGCCGCTTCAAGCGCGACAAGCGCGAGGTGGTGCGCGTCGGCGTCATGTGCACCATCGACTTCCACCAGGTGCTGCCCGGCTTCGTCCACAGCCAGGACCAGCATGCCATCGAGCTGGTCTTCCGCGAGGGCAACCTGGAGGCACTGACCGACGAGCTGGACCGCGGCGACGTCGACATCGGCATCATGTGCTCGCCCTACGAGACGCCGCGCCGCTTCGAGGCGCAGATGCTGTTCCGCGAGGACTACGTGGTCGCCATCGGCGAGGACCATCGCTTCAGCGGCCGCCAGACCATCGAGATGGCCGAGCTGGACCGCGAGCGCTACTGCGAGCGCATCTATTGCGAGTTCTCCAGCTACATCGAGCGTCTGCTGATTGATCGCGGCGTGCGCCTGGAGGTGGTGCAGCAGTCGCACCGCGAGGACTGGATCCAGGCCTTCGTGCGTTCCAACTTCGGCGTCGCCTTCATGCCCCAGTCCATCGCCGACGCCGCCGGGCTCATGCATGTGCGCACGGCCGACTGCCCCATCGTGCGCGAGGTCAAGCTGCTGGTGCAGTCGGAGCGGCCGCCGAGCCCGGCCCAGCAGGCCGTGATCGACTCGCTGGTGGCGCACGACTGGCGCCCTGCGACCGAAGCGCATTGACGCCGACGAGGCGATCCGAAATGTTGGCCAGCCAAAGGCGGCGTCTCACCAGTTGCCGTAACGGGCCACGATGCCGCGCAGCAGCGCGTCCCGCTCGGCCCCAAGGTGGTTGCCGCTGGCATCGCCCGCAGCGTCCTTGCCAACGGCGGTGTGCACGACGACAAGCTTGAGTTCCGGGTCGACGAAGATGGCCTGGCCATGGATACCCTGCAGCGCAAAGCGACGGTGGCTGCCGGGCAGGATCCACGTCTGCAGGCCGTAGCCGTGGTAGCTGCTGCCGTGGTAGTCCATGCGGCCAGGGCGAAAGGTCTCGGGCTGCTGCGCCGGGTCGGTCATCGCGAGCACGTGGTCGCGCGACAGTACTGCCGCGCGCGGGCCGCGCCCGTCGTTGGCCAGCATCAGCCCCAGGCGCGCGTAGTCACGCAGCGTGGCATTGAAGCCGCCTTGAGCCTTCTCCACCTTGTCGACCGGATTGAGCAGCCAGCTCGCCTGCGCCTCGGCGCCAATGGGCTTCCAGATCGCCTCGTCAACGTAGTCGCACAGCGTGCGTCCGGTGGCGGCGCGCACCACCAGCCCGAGCACATCCGTGTGCGGCCCGGCGTAATTGAAGTGCTGGCCTTGCGGCTCGGCGCGCTCGGTGACGAGGCGGGCGGCCTGGGCGATACCCACACGGCGCGCCGCGTCGTTGTAGCTGCGGCGGTCGTCGTGGGCCGAGTAGTCTTCGACGTAGCGTGCGCCGGACGCCATGCGCAGCAGGTTCACCAAACGGGTCTGGCCGTAGAGCGAGCCCTTGAGCTCGGGCACATAGGCTTCGGCGGGGTCGTCGAGAGAGCGAATCAGTCCTTCCTCCTGAGCCTTGAGCACCGCCAGCGCGGTGATCGTCTTGGCCATGGAATTGGAGAGCAGGCGCATGTCGGCCGTGCGCTGGTAGTTGTAGCGCTCGACGACGATCTCGCCGTCTTTCAGCACCAGCAGGCCCGTGACACGCTGGCGCAGCATGTAGTCGTCCAGCGTCAGCGAGCGGCCCTGGAAGGTGTAGCGAATCCATGGCTCGGAGGCCGCCTTCTTCAACGGCAGCGGCTCGGCCGCCGGTGCCAGCGGGCACGACGGCAGGAAGCTGTCCATCGCACTGAAGGAACCCACCATGTAGGGCTCCTCGAAGGCCTGCGCCGCGGTGCGGCCGGGCGGGTAGCCGGCGGCGCGGCCCAACGCTTCTTCGTCAGGAGCGGCGACGGCGGCCGCGGCCATCAGGGCGAAGGGAAGCGCGCGGAGGCTGAGGCGGGGCATGTGAGCTTCGTGACTACGATTCGGGGCGGCGCCACAGCCAGATCGCCACGGCGGCCATCATGGCTGGCACGGCGATCTTCACGGCCAGCGGCGCCGGCGTCAGCACAAGCATGACGGCACTGCAGGCCATCATCACGACCGCCAGCCACTTGGCGCGACGCGGCACGGCGCCGCGCTCGCGCCAGCGGCGGATGCCGGGGCCGAAGTGCGCGTGGTTGAGCAGCCAGTTCTCCAGCGCCGGCCAGCCCTTGCCGGCCGCCCAGGCGGCCAGCAGCAGGAAGGGCACCGTGGGCAGCACCGGTAGCACGACGCCGATCAGGGCCAGCACGAGGCTCAGCACCGCCAGCGCGCGCCACAGCAGCCGGGCCAGCGTGCGGTGCATGCCGCCTACTTCAACCCGCCGCTGAGGAACTGCTGCAGCCGCTCGCACTGCGGGCGCAGCAACATCTCCTTGGGGTTGCCTTCCTCTTCGACCTTGCCCTGGTGCAGGAACAGGCAGTGGTTGGAGACCTCGCGCGCAAAGCCCATTTCATGGGTCACGACGATCATCGTGCGGCCTTCCGCCGCCAGGTCGCGCATGACCTTGAGGACCTCGCCGACCAATTCCGGGTCCAGCGCCGACGTGGGCTCGTCGAACAGCATGACCTCTGGATCGACCGCCAGCGCCCGGGCGATGGCCACGCGCTGTTGCTCGCCGCCAGACAGCTGGGCCGGGTAGACGTTGGCACGATGCGAGACACCGACACGCGCCAGCAGCGCCTGCGCGCGCTCAGTGGCCTCGGCCTTGGGCTTGCCCAGCACGTGGATGGGTGCCTCGATGACGTTCTCCAGCACTGTCATGTGGGCCCAGAGATTGAAGTTCTGGAACACCATGGCCAGCTTGGCGCGCCACAGCTGCAGCTGCTGAGGCGATGCGGCCTTCAGCGTGCCGTCGCGGTCACGGGTCAGCTTCAGCGCTTCGCCGCACAGGCTCAGTTCGCCTTCGTTGGGCTGTTCCAGCAGGTTGAGGCAGCGCAGAAACGTGCTCTTGCCCGAGCCCGAGGAGCCGATCAACGTGACGACGTCGCCACGGCGCGCCGCGAAGGAGATGCCCTTGAGCACCTCGCGATCGCCGAAGCGCTTGTGGATGTTGGTGGCCTGGAGTTGGATATCGCTCATGTTGTTCTTGTCATGCGCCCAGGAGCTTGCCGGTGCGCAGGGCTTCGCGGCCCGCCACTTTGGCGATGCGCATGCCGGCGCTCGCGAAGCGCACGAAGTCGCGCGCGAAGAACAGGCCGTCCACGGGGCTTTTCAGGTCGGTGATCTCGGCGGTGACGGGGTCGATGACCTGGGCCAGCACATCGCCGGCCCGTACCTCGGCGCCCACCTCCATCACGAAGGTCAGCACGCCGGCCACGGGCGCCTTGATCGGCATGCTGCCGGCCAGGGGGCGGGCGTCGCCGACGGGGTCGGGCAGGGGCGGCCTGTCGCCTTTGATCAGGCCGCGCCAGCGCAGGAAGTCGATGATGTTCTGCGCGTCGGCAGCGGCCAGTTCGTGCGTCACGTCGACGGCACCGCGCAGCTCCACGGTGACGGACAGGCAGGCCTGCGGGATGGGGAAACGGCCGGCGAAATGCCGGGCCCACTTCCACCAGACCTGGGAACAGGCCTCGTCGAAGGGGTTGTCACCGGAGTCCTGCGCCAGCAGCGTCACTCGCGAGCGCAGGAAGCGCGCCAGCGGCTCGCAGTCGGGCCAGCAGGGAACCTCGGTGTAGAGGTGCAGCAGCGCCTGGGCGTCGCAGTGCAGGTCCAGCACGATGTCGGCGTCGCAGGACAGCCCGAGCAGCGTGCGGCGCTGTGACTGCAGCTCGGTCTCGACGGGCGACGACAGCACGGCGGACTTCAACGCGCGGCGCAGCGTCGCGACGTTGGCAGCGGCGTCCGGGCCGAGGTCGGACTCGACGGCCTTGGCGACGTTGTCGATCTGATCAGGATAGTGGCGGTTGAAGTTCTCGCCCGTCGTCAGCTCGAAGCGACCCTGATGGCCGTGCATGACGAACTGGCTCAGGCCGATGGGGTTGGCCATGGGAACGAGGACGATCTCGCCGCTGACCTGGCCGGTGGCGTCCAGCTCATCCAGCAAGCGGCGCAGGTGGTGGGCGACCAGCATGCCGGGCAACTCGTCGGCATGCAGCGAGGCTTGGATGTAGGCCTTCTGTCCGCCGCTGGACTGGGCATCGGGGCCGTAATGCAGCGAGACCAGCTCGCGTTGCGTGCCCGGGGCGGGGGAGAGCAGGGGATGGCGGTGGATATTCATGGCTAGCGGGACATCATCGGCTTGAGCCAGCGGTTCTCGGCCCAGCGGAACAGGCCGACCAGGCACAGCGTCAGCACGAAATAGAAGGCGCCGGCTGTGATGAAGGCCTCGAAGGGAAGGTAGTACTTGGCATAGACCATCTTGGCCGCGCCGGTCACGTCCATCAGTGTCACCGTGCTGGCAAGCGACGTGCCGTGCAGCATGAAAATGGCCTCGTTGCCATAGGCCGGCAGCGCGCGGCGCAGCGCGGCGGGCAGCACGATACGGCGCAGCAACAGCCCGCGCCCCATGCCCAGCGCCCTGGCGGCCTCGATCTCGCCGACGGGGAGCGCGCGGATGCTGCCGGCAATGATCTCGGTCGTGTAGGCGGCCGTGTTCAGCGTGAAGGTCAGCCAGGCGCAGAAGGTGGCTGACGACAGCCAGGGCCAGGCCCAGCTGTCTCGCACCACGTCGAACTGCGCCAGGCCGTAGTAGATGAGGAACAGCTGCACCAGCATGGGCGTGCCACGGAACATGTAGGTGTAGACCCAGACCAACCGCGACGGCCAGCCCTTGAACACCGTTCGCACTACGGCCAGCGGAACTGCCAGCACCAGCCCGGCGGCCAGCGACAGCGCCAGCATCTTCAGCGTAATGACGAGCCCGGCCAGGTACAGCGGGAAGTTCTCGGCAATGGCGTCGAAATTCACAGTCGGCCCTCTCGCGTCCCGATGGCCAGGCGCCGTTGCGCCCAGGCGAAGACGAGCTCGGACACGCTGGTGAACACCAGGTAGATCACACCCACGGCCAGGAAGAAGGTGAACGGCTCGCGTGTGGTGCCGGCGGCCTGGTTGCCGCGGGTCATCAGGTCGGACAGGCCGATCAGCGAAACGATGGCCGTGCTCTTGATCAGCACCAGCCAGTTGTTGGAGATGCCCGGCAGCGCATGGCGCAGCATCTGCGGCAGCGTGATGCGCCACAGCACCAGGCGCGGGCTCATGCCATAAGCCAGGCCCGCCTCGCGCTGGCCCGGCGGTACGGCCAGGAAGGCGCCGCGGAAGGCCTCGGTCAGGTAGGCGCCGAAGATGAAGCCGATGGTCAGCACGCCGGCGATGAAGGGGTCGATGTCGATGTAGTCCTCATGGCCGAGCATGGGAGCGATGGCATTGACGGCGAGCTGGCCACCGTAGAAGACGAGCAGCATCAGCACAAGGTCGGGCACGCCGCGGATCAGCGTGGTGTAGGTGGCTGCCATGCCTCGCGCGACGCGCGAGCGCGACAGCTTGGCCAATGCGCCGATCAGACCCAGCAGGGCGGCAATGGCCAGCGAGGACATGGCCACTGCCAGCGTGACGGCGGAGCCTTCGAGCAGGCTGGGGAGGAATCCGTGCAACATGGGAAAGAAGGCCGCGCTCAGCGTGGAGGGGTGATGAGGTCGAAGCTGAAGTAGCGGTCGTTGAGCGTCTTCAGCGTGCCGTTGCCACGCAACGCAGCCAGGGCCTCGTCGATGCGCTGGCCCAGCGTCGCCACATCGGTCTTGCGCAGGCCCACGCCAATGCCCTTGCCGTAGTAGCGCTGGTCCTTGGCGAAGTCGGGCCCGACAAAGCCGAAGCCGCGGCCGTCGGCATGGTTGAGGAAGCCGAACTGCGCGATGGCGGCGTCCACCAGCGTGGCGTCCAGGCGGCCAGACTTCAGATCCAGGAAAGCCTGGTCTTGGGTGGCGTAGCGCATCAGCTGGATGCCCTTGAATTGTTCGGCCAGGAAGCGTTCATGGATGGTGCCGCGCTCCACGCCGATGCGCTTGCCTTTCAGCCCAGCCGGGCTGACGTCGGCGCGTGGGTCGCCGCGCATGACCAGGCGGGCCGGCGAGTAGTAGTAAGGCGACGAGAAGGCAACGACCTGCTGGCGCTCTGGCGTGATGGACATCGAGGCCATGATGGCGTCGATCTTGCGCGACTGCAGCGCCGGGATCAGGCCGTCGAATTCCAGGATGACCGGGGCGCACTGCTGGCCCAGGCGTGCACACAGGGCCTGGGCCACGTCGATCTCGAAGCCCTTGAGCTGGCCGTCGGTGCCGATCTCGCTGAAAGGGGCGTAGCCCACGGCGAAACCGATGCGCAGGCGCTGCGGCGCCTGGGCCCGGGCCGTACCGGCGAGGGCCAGCGCAACGGGCAGGGCCAGGGCGGAGCGGCGGCGCATCACTGCTTGGTGCGCGGCGCGATGTCGTAGTCGAAGTATTTGTCGGCGAGCTTCTTGAAGGTGCCGTTGGCCTGCACGGCGTCGATGGCGGCGTTGAACTTCTTGCCCAGCGTGGCCTCGTCGGCCTTGCGCATGCCCACACCGGTGCCGACGCCGAAGACCTTGTCATCGATGATGGCCGGGCCCGAGAAGGCGAAGCCCTTGCCCTCGGGCTTTTTCAGGAAGCCGAAGTCGCCGGCGGGGGAATCCATCAGCGTCGCATCGATGCGGCCGCTCTTCAGGTCCAGGAAGACCTGGTCCTGGCTGCCGTAGCGCACGATCTCGCTCTGCTTGAAGGTGGCAGCGGCGTAGGTCTCATGGGTCGTGCCGCGCTGCACGCCGATCTTCTTGCCCTTCAGCCCCGCGGCTGTGGGGTCCAGCTTCACACCCGCCTTGGCGATGAGGCGGGCCGGGGTGTTGTAGTAGGGCTTGGAAAAGGCTATCGCCTTTTGGCGCTCCTCTGTGATGGAGACGCTGGCGAAGATGGCGTCCACCTTGCGCGATTGCAGGGCCGGGATGAGGCCGTCGAAGTCCTGCTGCACCAGGGTGCACTGGGCCTTCATTTCAGCGCAATAGGCCTGCACGAGCTCGATCTCGAAGCCCTTGAGCTTGCCGTCCGGGCCGATCTCGGAGAAGGGCGGGTAGGCGCCTTCGACGCCGATGCGCAGCTTCTTCCATTCGGGGGCCTGGGCCTGGGCTTGGATGCCGACCAGGCTGCTGGCGGCCAGCAAGGCCAGGGCAAGAAGGCGGGTCTTCATGAGGGGGTCCTTCGTGGGGATCAGGGTTGGACTTGAGGTAGCCAGTCGCGCAAGGCCGCAAGGGTAGCAGCCGGGTCTTCCTCCTGAGGCACATGGCCCAGCTTCGGGAAAACCACCAATTTGTTGTTCGGGATGGCTTTTGCGAACTCGCGGCCCCAGCGCAGCGGGATCAGCCGGTCGCGCTCGCCCCAGAGGATGAGGGTAGGGACCTTGATCTCGGGCAGGCGTTGGAAGGGGCCGGGAGCAAGCTGATCCATGCGCCGCATCAAGGCGACACGGTTGCCTTCGCGCAACGTCAGTTCGTAGTAACGGTCCACCAGGGCGGCGGTGACGCGGCTGGGGTCACCGTAGACATCCAGCACGCTGTCCTCAATGGAGCGGCGCGGCAGCATCCAGCGCATCGGCTCTCGCAGCACGGGAATGCGGGCGATGCGAAAGCCCAGCGGCATGGACTCCGGCACGAAGTCGAAGCCGGCGGCATCGACGAGGATGAGGCCGGCGACGCTGTTCGGGTCGGCCAAGGCCACCTGCCAGGCGATTTCGCCGCCCAGGGAGTTGCCGCCGAGGATGACCCGACCCACGCCCAGGCGCGCCAGCAACTGGCGCACGAAGGCGACGTAGCGCGCATCGCTGTAGTCGTTTTCCGCGTTGGGGCCGGTCAGCCCGAAGCCTGGCAGGTCGAAGCTGATGACGCGCCGGGTGGACTTCAGTTCTTCAGCCCAGCCTTCCCAGGTGTGCAGGCTGGCGCCGGTGCCATGGATGAGGACGATGGGCAGCGGGTCACTGCTCGGCCCTTGATCGCGGTAGTGCACCAGCAGGCCGTCGAGGTCGACGAAGTCCGACGGCGGCGGTGCCCAGCGCGGCACCAGGCTTTCCAGCGATCGGTCGGGCGCCTTGGTTACGGCAAATCCCAATGCCGCCAGCATCAACAGGATGCCGAAGGCCTTCAGCGCAAAGTCGCCCAATCGGCCCTTCATGACGATGGGCTCAGGTCGGCGTTGACACCCCTGCGATCGTCAAAGACGAAGCAGTTGCCGTGGTAATGCTTGCCACCGGTGTCCTCGAAGTATTTCAGGATGCCGCCGTCGAGCTGCCAGGCCGTCAGGCCGTGTTCATGCAGGACCATCGCCGCCTTCTCGCAGCGAATGCCGCCGGTGCAGTAGCTGACGACCGTCTTGCCAGCCAGTTCGTCGCGGTGGGCGGCCAGGGCTTCGGGGAAGTCGCTGAACTTGTTCAGCCGCCAGTCGATGGCGCCGTCGAAGGCACCCTGGTCGACCTCGAAGCCATTGCGCGTGTCCAGCATGACGATCTCGCGGCCGGCGTCGTCATGGCCCTGGTCCAGCCAGCGGGCCAGCACGGCCGGCGCCAAGGCCGGCGCGCGTGGCGCCTGGTCAGGGCGGATGGTCGGGTGGTTCATGCGGATGATCTCAGGCTTGACCTTGACCTTCAGGCGCTGGAAGGGCTGCACCTCGCTCCAGCTCTCCTTGGGTGTCAGTGTCGCGAAGCGTGGGTCGGCGCGCAGCTCGGCCACCCAGGTGTTCACGGCTTCGGCCGGGCCGGCCAGGAAGAGATTGATGCCCTCCTCGGCGATCAGCACCGTGCCTTTGAGGTCCAGGGCTTGCGCACGGGCTTCTAGGAGGTCGCGCAGCGCCGCCGTGTCGGTCAGCGAGACGAAGAGGTAGCTGGAGATGTTGAGGATGGGGCCGGACTGCATGGGCCCGGGATTATCAGTCCCCCTGCAGGGCGCGCACTCGCAGAGCCAGTGCCCTGACTGAGGCGAGTCGGCGCAAGCAGTTGGGCCGCCTGTCCTCAGTCGGCCCAGCGGGACGCAATGCCGCGCACCTCGTCGAGGCATGCGTTCAGCGCTTCGACGACGCGCGGATCGAAATGGCTGCCGCTGCCGCCGCGGATGAAGGCCAGCGCCTCGTCGTGGCTCATGGCCCGCTTGTAGGGCCGCACGCTGATCAGGGCGTCATAGACGTCGGCAACGGCCATCAGCCGGGCCGATAACGGGATGGCCTCGCCGGTCAGGCCGTCGGGGTAGCCGCTACCGTCCCATTTCTCGTGGTGGTGGCGGGCGATCTGCTTGCCGAAGGTCAGCATCGGGCCGGCGTCGTCGCCGAGGCGGTCGATGGCGCGCTGCAGCAGGTCGGCGCCATGCTCGGCATGGGTCATCATGACCTGCCATTCGTCCGGCGACAGCTTGCCGGGCTTGAGCAGGATGGCGTCAGGGATGGCAACCTTGCCGATGTCGTGCAGCGGCGCGGCCTTGGCGAGCTCGTCGATGGCTTCGGGCGTGAGGTCCAGCGGCCCGTCGGGCTGGGCTGAGATCCACTGCGCCAGCGTACGCACATATTCCTGGGTGCGCTGGATGTGGTTGCCGGTATCGGCGTCGCGGAACTCCGCCAGGCCGACCATGACGAAGAGGGTGGTATCGCGCAGCCGTTCGACCTCACGCCGGCGCGCGCCCAGCTCGCCGCTCAGCAGCTCGTTGTGGCGCAGCAGCTGGTCCTCGGCCAGCTTGAGCTGCAGATGGGTGCGCACGCGGGCCAGCACGGTGGCGGGGTTGAAGGGCTTGTGGATGAAGTCGGCGCCGCCGACCTGGAAGCCGGCGCTCTCGTCCTCGGGCCGGGTCAGCGCGGTCAGGAAGATGACCGGCACGCGGCGCGTGGCCGGGTCGGCCTTGAGCTGGCGGCAGACCTCGTAGCCATCCAGCTCCGGCATCATCACGTCGAGCACGATCAGGTCGGGTGGCTGGCGGCGGCAGATTTCCAGCGCCTTCGCGCCGCTGACGGCCAGCTGCACGCGGTAGTGGGGCTTCAGCACCTGGGCCAGCAGCGTCAGGTTGGCCGGCGTGTCGTCGACGACCAGCACGGTGGCCTGTGGCATGCCGGTGATCTCGGGCAGCATCATTGTCATGGCGGGCTCGCGTCCTGGGGCTCACCGCGCAACGCGGCCTGGGCCTGGTCGAAATCGAAGCGTTGCATGGCGCCTGCCAGGGCCTTGGCCCGCGCTGCCGGCAACATCTCGATGAAGGCGGATTCATGCTGCTCCCAGAACGTCAGCGCATTGCTGTCGGCCTCGCCGAGCAGGGTGGCGAGCTCATTGATCAGCGTGGTCGGGTCGCCGCCGGGAGTTGCCCGGTCCGGGACTTTGGGCGGGGGCAGGTGCAGGTCGACGGGCAAAGGGCGGTCCAGGTCCAGCAGGCGGCGCAGCATGTGCGGCAGCAGCGGCTTGCTGCACAGGGCCTCGGCGCCCAGGCGCAGCGCGCGCTCGCGCAGCACCGGCGTGTCGAAGGCGCTCAGCAGCACGGTGCGGCGGGCGCGCGATGGGCCGCTGTCGCGCAGGCTGGCCAACAGCTCGCTGCCCTCCATGTCGGGCAGCACCCAGTCGACGATCAACAGGTCATAGGGTTGGTTGGCTGGTACGGTAACCAGGCGGGACAGGGCCTGGCGACCCTGGGCCAGCAGGTCGACGCGGCTGGTCGGTGCCAGCGCCTTCAGCAATGCGATCAACGTCTCGTGGCCACCGCTGTGGGCAGCCTGAACCAGCAGCACGCGCTGCGGTGGCGGGGCAGGCGGTGGGGCCAGCTCAGGGCAGGGCGCCGGCGGCAGGCTGAGCTCGAACTCGCTGCCACGGCCCGCGGCGCTGCTTGCCCAGAGGGTTCCGCCCATGCGCTCGGCCAGCGCGCGGCAGATCGCCAGGCCCAGGCCCGTGCCGCCAAAGCGGCGTGTCGCGCCGGCCTCGGCCTGGGCGAAGGGCGTGAACAGGCGCGCCAGTTGATCCGGCGCCATGCCCAGGCCGGTATCACGCACGCGCAGAACCCAACCGCCCGCCGCGTCCAGCCCGGCGCTGAGCTTGACCTGACCGGTCGGCGTGAACTTGACGGCGTTGACGAGCAGCTCGGTGACGAGCTGGGTGAGGCGCACCACGTCGCCGCGGCGCGCGCCCGCAGTGCCCAGCAGCTCGGGCGAGGCGATGTCGCAGACCAGTTCCAGCTGCTTGGCCTGGGCCGCCGGCCGCACGGCCTCGAAAGCACTGGCCAGCAGCTGCTCGAAGTGCAGTGGCTCGGCGGCGAGCTGCATGCGGCCGGCGTCGAGGTCGGCGTAGTCCAGCAGGCCGTCGATGAGCTTCACGAGGGACTCGCCGGCGCTCGCCACCTGCTGCAACCGGCCGCGTTGCTCACCCGGCAGCCGCCCAGCCAGCATCAGCCGCGTCAGGCCGAGCACGGTGTTCATGGGCGTGCGGATCTCGTGGCCGATATTGGCCAGGAAGTCGGATTTGGCCCGCGAGGCCGCTTCGGCTGCGGCGCGCGAACGCTCCAGTTCGACGAGACGGGCTTCGATGAGGTCTTCGGCCGTGCCCAGGCCCCTGGCAGCGGGCGCGAGTTGGGTCAGGCGCCCGAGTTGGCGCGACAGGCCCCACAGCGCGACGCAGAACATGGTCTGGCACAGCCCAAGGTTGGCGATCAGCGGCCAGCCTTGCATCAGCCATTGCGGTGGCGTGCCGGAGAAGCGCAGCAGCGTGGGCGGCGCCAGCATGACGACGAGGAGGCTCAGCGAGATTCGCAGCGCCTCCCGGGCACGCCAGGTCGTAAACAGCAGCAAGCTGCCGCCCATCGCCCAGGGCGCAAAGCTGCCGAGGGTGTAGAGGCTCGGTCCAGGGTCGGGCCGCAGCGTGAACACCAGCATGGTCAAGGAGAAGTACAGGGCCAGCAGCGTGACGCCGATGCGCTGCCACAGGCGCAGCTGCTGTGGCCGCCGCCAGACGAGCAGGGCGAGCGCTGAGAAGGCGGTCGCGATCAGCGGGTAGGAGATGCGGTCGCTGGGCTCGATGACACCCATGGCCGCTTCGCTCGCCCAGGCGAACAGCGCGGAGGCGACGATGACCTTGAAGAGCCAACGGGTGCCGACCGGGCCGAGGATGACGATGACCGGGGCCCTCAAGCCTGGCCCTTCAGCGCGAGGACCGCGGCGTCGAAGTCGAGTGCGGCCAGGGCCTGCTCCAGGCGCTGGCGCACGTCAGGCGCCAGGCCGGTGTGGGCGCCGTGGGCCTGCCACCAGTCCAGCGCGCGGCTGTCGCTCTGTGCCAGCAACTGGTGCAGCTCAGCCACGTCACCCGGGCCGCTCGGGCGCGGGGCTGCCGCACCCTCCCAGCTGCGTGCCAGGGCGGCTTGGATCTCGGCCTGCAGCAGCGCCAGGGCAGGTTCGACGTGGCCGAGATGTCGGCCGGCGCTGTCGGCGTCGGCAGCAGCGGCGCTGCGCTCCAGCGCGAGCGCGGCTTCGTGCAGGGGCTGGGCGCCCAGCGTCGCGGCCAGACCCTGCAACGTGTGGGCGGCGCGGCGCAGTTCAACCCAGTTGCCAGCCGCCAGCCAGTCGGACCAACCGGCCAGCCCGGCGGTGTATTGGTCGGCAAAACCCTGCAGGGTGCGGCGGTACAGGGCCGACTGGCCATCGAACTGGCGCAACCCGGTCTGCAGGTCCAGTGCCGGGCGCTGCGGCAACGGCGCTGCGGGCTTGGCAGCAGGACGGTAGCGCTGCAGTTCGCGTACCAGCCGGGCCACATCCAGCGGCTTGGCGATATGGCCCTGCATGCCGGCGGCCGTGCATTGGGCGCGCTCCTCGGCGAGTGCGTGCGCTGTCATGGCCAGCACGGGCAGGGCGTCGAACTCGGGCAGCTCGCGCAGTTTGCGCGTCGCGCTCAGGCCATCGAGCACGGGCATCTGCAGGTCCATCAGCACGAGGTCGTAGGCGGCTGGGCCGCGCGCCAGCAGGCGGTTCAGGCCTTCCTGGCCGTTGGCCGCGACGTCGACCTGGGCGCCGCGGCTGCTCAGCAGGCGCAGCGCGATCTCCTGGTTGACGAGATGGTCCTCGACCAGCAGCACGCGCAGCCCGGCCAGCGATTGGGCATCCAGGCCAACGGGCCGGTCGGCCGGGGCGTCGCCGAGCAAGCGGCGCAATTCCCCGGGCAGCAGCGGCTTGGGGCAGAGCGCGCGGGCGCCGAAGCTGCGCGCCTGGGCCGGGCCGTCATCGATGCCTGGCGGGCAGAGCACGGCGATGCGCAGTGCCGGGTGATCGCGGCGCAACTGAGCCAGCAACTCGGCACCAGTTGCGCCCGGGCCGGGCAACTGCCAGTCGAGCAGCAGCCACTCGAAGGGCTTGCTGGCCTGTTGGGCCTCGACGAGCGCGGCCCGTGTACCGGCGGCATCGGTGCTGGCGGCCAGGCCAGCGCCGAAGCCGAGGTGGCGCAGCAGGGCCAGCGTTGCCTCGCGACCCTCGGGGTGGGCCTTGGCGAGCAGCAGGCGTTGCGGCTTGAGCGGCGCGGGCGTCGCGGCGCCCACGTCCAGCGGCAGCGGCAGGCGGATCTCGAAGCTGCTGCCCCGGCCTGGCGTGCTGTGCACGTCGAGCACGCCGCCCATCAGCTCGACGAGGCGGCGCGTGATGGCCAGGCCCAGCCCGGTGCCGCCATGGCTCCGCTGCATGGACGCGTCGCCCTGCCGGAATTCACGGAACAGGCCGTCGAGCTGCGCCATGCTCATGCCGATGCCGCTGTCCTGCACGGTGATGCACAGCGGCACGCGGCCCTGATCGTCGATAGGTGCGGCTGCCAGGCGCAGCTGCACCTGACCGGCCGGCGTGAACTTGATGGCGTTGGCCAGCAGGTTGACCAGCACCTGCTGCAGCCGCAGTGCGTCGCCGCGGAGCTGGCCGTGCGGGCCGAGCAGGCTGGCGTCGGCCCAGTCGCAGATGAGTGCGACAGCGGGGTTGGCATGCACCGGCCTGACCAGCCCCATGGCCTGGCCGACGACGTCCTCCAGCCGCATCGGCAGTGACTCGATTGCCATCTGGCCGGCCTCGATCTTGGCCACGTCCAGCACGTCGTTGACGAGGCTGAGCAGCATGCGCGAGGCGGCATCGGCCTTGGTCAGCAGCTCACGCTGCTCGGGCGTGAGCTGGGTCTGCAGCGCCAGTTGCGTCATGCCCATGACGGCATTCATGGGCGTGCGGATCTCGTGGCTGAGCTGGGCCAGGAAGCGCGTCTTGGCTTCGGTGGCCGACCGGTGGGATTCGGCCGCATCGACACCGCGCCGCAGCACCAGCACGCACAGCAGGGGCAGCGGCAGCAGCAGGGCATTGATCACGAGCGCGGCGTCGACCGCCGCGCCGCCTGCGCCGCGCAGGCTCCAAAGCAGGGCCAGAAGCGCCAGCAGCGCCGCCATGGCAAGCCAGAGTAGGCCGAGCGTGATCGTGCGCTGGGGCATGGGCGGTCGCGTGGGAACTTGCCGATTATGGTGGTCGCGGATGACCCGAATGTGCGACGGAATCTACAGCCACGCCCTGGGGAAAGCCCCGGGCATGCCTGCGGTTGTCGGGGAGGTGCAGCGGTTATTCTGACCCGCCATGCCGCTCATCCTCGTAGTCGACGACCAGCCGAGCAACATCCATGCGCTCTATCAGTTGCTGGTGGACGAATGCGAGGTCTCCATGGCCACCAGCGGCGCCGAGGCGCTGGCCTTCTGTGCCCAGCAGCTGCCCGACCTGATCCTGCTCGACGTGCTGATGCCCGAAATGAGCGGCTATGAGGTCTGCGACCGCCTGAAGGCCGATCCGCGCACGCGCGGCGTCCCTGTCATCTTCGTCACCGTGCAGGGCAGCGCCGACGACGAGGCCCAAGGCTTCGCCCATGGTGCGGTGGACTACATCCCCAAGCCCTTCGTCGACGTCGTCGTGAAGGCGCGGGTGCGCACCCAGCTGGCGCTCAAGCTGGCGTCCGAGAGCTTCGCGCGTTCGCAGATCGAGCTTTTCCAGCGCGACAAGCTGGCCTCGGTCGGGCGAACCATCTCGGGCATCGCCCAGGAGCTGAGTTCGCCGCTGGGCAACGCGCTGATCTCGGCCTGCACGCTGCAGGATGACCTGACCCATCTGCGCGGCCTGTCTGGCAGCGGCAGTATCAGGCGCAGCGATCTTGAGAAGCATCTGCGCGTCAGCGAGGAGAGCGTGGGCCTGGTGCTGTCCAACCTGCAGCGCACCCTGTCCGTCGTCGACTCCTTCCTGCAATCCACGGCCGACAACTTCGGTGACCAGCGCCGCAGCTTCTCGCTGCTGGAACTGGTGCACGAGGTGGTCGCCGGCCTGGCGCCGGCGCTGGACACCCACCAGGTGCGCTGCGAGCTCGACGCCAGCGAGGACCTGCATCTGCTGAGCTTTCGTGGTGCCCTGGCCAAGGTGTTGTCCACACTGATCCAGAACGCGGTCAAGCATGCCTACCGCGAGGCCGGTGGCGAGGTCCACCTGCGCGTGCGGCCGCTGGGCACCGACCAGCTCATCGTCACCGTGCAGGACCACGGCGTCGGCATCCCGCCCGGCATGCTCGGGCGCGTCTTCGATCCCTTCTTCTCGACGCGTTTCGGCCCCAACCGCAGCGAGCCCGGCCTGTACATCGTGCGCAACCTTGTCACCTTTGCGCTGGGCGGGCAGATCCAGGTCGAGTCCACGCCCGGTCTGGGCACGACGGTCAGGCTGACCTTGCCGATGATTTCGCCCGAGGCGCGGCGCGCGGCGGGTTGATGCTGGCCGGAATGCGCGCCCGACTGGCGCTGTTGGGCGGCCTCCTGTTGATGCTGGCATTAGGGCTGGCGCTCTACCTCGTGCAAAGGCCGTCGGTCGAGGCGGCTCGCGGGCCTATCGTCATCGGCCTGCTGCACGCCCTCAGCGGCCCGATGGCGGCCAGCGAGGCGCCGCTGGTGGCGACCGTCAAACTGGCCGTGGAGGAGATCAATGCCGGCGGCGGCCTGCTGGGCCGGCGCGTCGAGCTCAGGATCGAGGACACGCGCTCCGAGCCGCGCACCGCGGCTGCGGCCGCCGAGCGCCTCATCAGCGCCGAGCATGCGGTGGCGCTGTTCGGCTGCTGGTCGTCCAACTGCCGCCAGGCCGTCAGGCCGGTCGTCGAGATCCATCGCCATCTGCTGTTCTATCCACTGGCCTACGAGGGCATGGAGCAGTCGCCCCACATCATCTACACCGGCCCCACGCCCAACCAGCATGCACTGCCTGCCACCGACTGGGCCATGCATGGCTTCGGCCGGCGCGTCTATCTCATTGGCACCGACGGCCTCTACCCGCGGCGGGTCAACGCGATGCTGCGCGACTTCATCTTGCTGAGTGGCGGCCAAGTGCTGGCCGAGCGCTATGTACCGCTGGCTGGTACCGACATGGGCGGCATGCTGGCAGACCTGCAACGCGTCCAGCCCGACGTCGTCATCAGCACCATTGGCGGCAGCAGCAGTCGCGCCTTCTTCGATGCCCTGGTGGCAGCCGGCCTGACCGACCTTCCGCTGATGTCCCTGCGTGCCGCCGAGCCGGAGATGACGGCCTATGGCGGCGGCCGGCTCGACCGCCATTTCACGGCCTGGAGCTATCTGCAGTCGCAACCCGGGCCTGCCAACGAGGCCTTTCTGGCGCGGCTGCGGCGCAGCCAGGGCGAGGGCATCCAGGCCAGTGATCCGGCGGTGTCGGCCTACGTCGGCGTGCAGCTGTGGGCCGCCGCGGTGCGCGGGGTCGGCAGCGCGCAGACGGACGCGGTCAATGCCAATGTGCTGCAGCAGAGCGTGTCAGTGCCCCAGGGCTTCGGGGCGGTGGACAGCCAGAGCCGGCATCTGTGGCGCCAGCTGCGCATCGCCCAGGTCAAGCCGGATGGCCAGCTCGCCGAGGTGTTCGCACTGCCGCGCTACATCAAGCCGGCGCCATGGCCGGTGTTCCGGTCCGCAGAGCACTGGATGGCCGTGCTGCCACGCACCGAGGGCGCGCCTTGATCGCCGCCGTGCCGGCCGTGGAGGCGACACGCCGCGCCTGGCGCGTCGGCCCCGCCCTGCTGCTGGGCCTGATACTGTTGTCGATGCTGCCTCTGGGCCTGGTCGGGTTGTGGCAGCTCTCCAGCTTCGAGAGCAGTCTGCATGAGACGGTGACCGAAGGCCTGGTGGCGATCTCGCGCAAGAAGGTCCACGAGATCAACGAATACCTCAACGAGGTCGAGGTCGATGGCCGCCTCGTCGCCCAGGCCAGCGACACGCGTGAACTGCTGGTGCAGCGCGGCGACGCTGTGGCCACCCGCGTCAGTGCGGGCAGCCGGGCTTTTTTCGAACGCCTCTACGACAGCGGCAAATACCTCAACCTGCTGCTGGTCCAGCCCGACGGCCGCATCAGCTTTGCGATGAAGGCACCAGCTGGCTCGACACCCGAGCTGGCGCGGCTGGATGGCGGTGATTACGAAGGCAGCGAGCTGCTGGCCGCGCACCGCCGCGCCATCGGTCAGCTGGACCCGCAGCTGACGCCGGCCGAGCGCCTGCGCGGCGAGGGCCCCGCAACGCTCTTCCTTGTCCATCCGGTGGTTGATGGCGACCGCGTGCTCGGCAGTGTCGTGTTGCAGCTCGACCTGGACCGCCTGCTGCGGGTCGCGACCGAGCGCTCGGGGCTGGCGCTGACGGGCGAGACGGTGCTGGTGCAACGCCAGGGCGACCGGGCCGTCTTCATGAACGACCTCAAGCGGCCGCCGTTGCAGACGCTGACCGGCTCGCTGGACCTGGCCTCGCCCGAGCCGCCGCCGGCCGTGCGCGCCCTGCGCGGCGAAAGCGGCAGCGGCCTGACGCGCGACTACGCCGGTATCGAGATCGTCGCGTCCTGGCGCCACCTGCCCGCGCTGGACTGGGGCATCTCCGTCAACATCGACGCGGCCGAGGCGTTTGCGCCGGCGCGTGCGCTGCGCGACCGCTTGGCTCTCGCCCTCGGCCTGTCCCTGCTGCTGGCCCTGGGCCTGGGTCTGCTGCTGGGGCGTCGCCTGGTCGAGCCCGTCCAGATGCTGAGCGGTGCGGTGGCCCGCATCGCCGGAGGCAAGCTGGACGAGCGTGCGCCGGTCTGCGGCTTTGCCGAGTTCCGCGAGCTGGCGCGCAGCTTCAACCAAATGACGGAACAGCTCGTCGTCGAGCGCCAACTGCTGGAGGCGCGCGTCGAGCAACGCACGCGGGCGCTCAATGAGAGCGAGCAGCGCTTTCGCGGCGTCTTCGAGCGCGCCCAGGTCGGCATTGCGCTGTGCGACGCCCAGGGTGTCATCCTCGACGTCAATCAGGCGCTGACGGCGATGCTGTGCCGCGAGGCCGGGGCGCTGCGCGGCGCCAAGCTCGCCGATCTGCCGGACTTCCGCCCCGGCCGCCTGCCTGGCGGCGAGCTGGCCCGCCTGGCGGCCGGGCGGCTGGACCATGTCCGCTTCGAACGCGGCTTCGCGCTGCCCGGCGGCGGCGAGCTGTTCGTCGACGGCAGCGCCAGCGCCATCCGCGATCGCCGTGGCCGCCTCGTCAACGTCGTGCAGATGCTGGTCGACGTGACCGAGAGACACCGCGCCGAAGTTGATTTGGTACGTGCCCGGGTTGCGGCCGAGGCGGCCAGCCAGGCCAAGAGCGATTTCCTGGCCAACATGAGCCACGAGATCCGCACGCCGATGAGCGGGGCCCTGGGCATGCTCAACCTGCTGCTGCGCACCGAGCTGTCGCCGCGCCAACTCGACTATGCGGCGAAGGCCCGCACGGCGGCCCAGGCGCTGCTGGCCGTCATCAACGATGTGCTGGATTTCTCCAAGGTCGAGGCCGGCAAGATGGAGCTGGACCCGCACCGCTTCGAGCTCAGCGACTTCATGCGCGAGCTGGCCGTCATCCTGTCGGCCAACGTCGGCTCCAAGGACATCGAGGTGCTGTTCCGCCTCGACCCGCGATTGCCGTCGGCGCTGGTGGGGGATTCGACGCGGCTGCGCCAGGTGCTGCTCAACCTGGCCGGCAATGCGCTGAAGTTCACCGAGCGCGGCGAGGTGGTGCTGGGGCTGTCGTTGCTGGGCGAGACGGGTGGGCAGGCGCGGCTGCGCTTCGAGGTTCGCGACACCGGCATCGGCATCGCGGCGGACAAGCTCGATCACATCTTTGCCGGCTTCAGCCAGGCCGAGCAGTCGACGTCGCGCCGCTACGGTGGCACCGGCCTGGGCCTGGCCATCAGCCGGCGGCTGGTCGCGCTGATGGGTGGCGAGCTGCGCGTGGACAGCCGCGTCGGCGAGGGCAGCCGCTTCCATTTCGATCTGCTGATGGCGACTGCGCCGGCCGAGCGCGGTGAGCCCGACACGGCGCAGCGCGGCCTCAAGGTGCTGATCGTCGACGACAATCCGATGGCCCGCGAGGTGCTGCAGGGCATCGGCGCCAGCCTGGGCTGGGACTGCGACCTGGCAGCCAGTGGCGAGCAGGCGCTGGACGTGGTGCACGAGGCCGCCGAGCGCGGCGAGCCGCATTACGAACTGATCCTGATGGACTGGCGCATGCCGGGGCTGGACGGCTGGGAGACCTCGCGGCGCATCCGCGCCAGCCACGAGTCCGATGCGCCCGTCATCATCATGGTCACGGCCCATGGCCGCGAGCTGCTGGCCGAGCGCAGTGAGCAGGACATCCAGGGCCTGGGCGGCTATCTAGTCAAGCCGGTGACGGCGTCCATGCTGCACGACGCCGTTGCTGAAGCCACGCGTGGGCAGCCGGCGCCGCTGCCGCGGGCCGCGGCCGAACCCCGACTGCAGGGCATGCGCCTGCTGCTGGTGGAGGACAACAGCGTCAACCAGCAGGTGGCCCAGGAGCTGCTGGAAGGCGAGGGCGCCGTCGTGACAGTGGCCGGCGGCGGCGTCGAGGGGGCCCATCTGGCCAAGGTGGCCGAGCCCGTTTTCGACGCCATCCTGATGGACCTGCAGATGCCCGACATCGACGGCTTCGAGGCCACGCGGCGCATCCTCGCGCACCGGGCCGACAGCCTCATCATCGCCATGACGGCCAACGCCATGGAATCGGACCGCCAGGCCTGCCTGGCCGCCGGCATGCGCGACCATGTCGCCAAGCCCGTGGACCTGGAGCAGCTCGTCGCCAGCCTGCGCCGCCACGTCGGCCCCATCCCCATGCGGCCGGCGCCGCCCCCGCCGCCGGTGTCGGCACCGCTGCTGGAGCGCGAGGCAGCGCTGCAGCGCCTGGGCGGTCGGGCCGCCTTGTACGAGCGACTCGCCAAGTCCTTCGCCCAGGACGCGCCCGCGGAGATGGACACGCTCAGGTGCCATCTGCAACAACAAGCCCTGGCCGACGCGACGCGCGTGCTGCATACCCTGCGCGGCTTGGCCGGCGCCGTCGGCGCCACCGCGCTGGCCGTATCGGCCGGCCGCCAGGAGCTGGCATTGCGCGAGGGTGGCAGCGCCAGCGCGGTCGATCTGGTCGGCTTGCAGGGGCTGCTCGACGCCAGCCTCGCCGTGCTGTCCGCCGCTGTCGTGCCCGGCCCGCCGCCGCCCACCGCTCCCGCCATCGTGAGCGAGCCGCTGGAAGCACTGCGCCGGCTGCGCCAGTTGCTGGTCGAACGCAATATGCGCTCGGTCGCAGTCTGCGAAGAGCTGTCCACGCAGCACGCCGACGCCTTCGGCACCGAGCTTGCCCAGCTTTCCACGGCCGTGGCGAAGCTGGACTTCGGCAAGGCCCTGAAAGCCTGCGACCAGTTGCTGGACCGCCTCAATCCCCGCTGAGCGCCGGTTGGGCCACCCGACGGGCAAAACCCATTCCCGGTGTGCGGGCGCCGTGGGCTTGCGTACAATGAGAATCATTCTCATCAAACCAACTCGTCCGCCGAGCCCGCCCATGTCCGAGCCGCTGTTCTCCAGCCTCGCCGCCGCCCCTGCCGGGCTGGCGCTGACTGTCCATCAGGTCAGCGCGCCCGGGCATTCGCCGGAATGGGCGGGCTGGCTGGCCGATCTGGGCTTTTTGCCGGGCGAAGCCGTGCATGTGCTGCGCCGCGGCGCCCAGCGCACGGGCAACCTGGTCGTGCGCATCGGGCAATCGACGTTTGCGCTGCGCCATGCCGAGGCCGAATGCATCGCCGTGACGCCGCGCGGCCATGACTGAATCCGTTGTTCACGTCCATCGCGGCGGCAAGCTCGTCGCGCTGGTCGGCAACCCCAACTGCGGCAAGACCGCCCTGTTCAATGGCCTGACCGGCAGCCACCAGAAGGTCGCCAACTACGCCGGCGTCACCGTCGAGCGCAAGGAAGGCCGCCTCGTCACCGTGGCCGGCAAGGCGCTGCGCCTGCTGGACCTGCCGGGCACCTACAGCCTGCACCCGCGCTCGCCGGACGAGCGCGTCACCTGCGATGTGCTGGCCGGTCGTGCCAAGGGCGAAAAGCGGCCCGACCTCGTCGTCTGCGTGCTGGACGCCACCAATCTGCGCCGCAACCTGCGCCTGCTGCTGGCTGTGCGCCGCATGGGCCTGCCCGTCGTCGTGGCGCTGAACATGGCCGACCTGGCCGCCCTGCGGGGCCTCAAGATCGACCCGGCAGCCCTGGCCGCCCAGCTTGGCGTGCCCGTCGTACGTACCGTCGCCATCCGCAAGGAAGGCCTGGACGAGCTGCGCGCGCTGCTCGACAAGCCCGAGGTCTGGGTGGCCGCGCCCCTTGCCATCGCGGGCGAGCAACAGGTCGACGACCATGTCACTGTGCGCACGCTGCTGCGCGAGCTCCACCTCGACCATGAGCTGCCCACCCTGCCGAGCGACCGCGTCGACCGCGTGCTGCTGCATCCGGTGGCCGGCTCCATCATCCTCGCGGTGCTGCTCTTCCTGCTCTTCCAGGCCGTCTTCTCGTGGGCCGAGCCGCCCAAGGACCTGATCGAGAGCGGCATGGCCTGGGTGGGTACCCAGGTCGGCCTGTGGTTGCCCGATGGCTGGCTGCGCAGCCTCATCGTCGACGGCGTCATCGCCGGTGCCGGCGGTGTGCTGGCCTTCCTGCCGCAGATCCTGATCCTGTTCTTCTTCATCCTGTTGCTGGAGGAGTCGGGCTATCTGCCACGTGCAGCCTTGCTGCTGGACCGGTTGATGGGCAGCGTCGGCCTGTCGGGGCGCAGCTTCATCCCGCTGCTGTCCAGCTTTGCCTGCGCCATCCCCGGCATCATGGCTACGCGCTCCATCTCCAACCCGCGCGACCGCCTGGTGACCATCATGATCGCGCCGCTGATGACCTGCTCGGCGCGCCTGCCGGTCTATGCCCTCCTGATCGGCGCCTTTGTGCCTCACCGCGAGGTGGCCGGTTTCGAGCTGCAGGGCCTGGTGCTGTTCGGCCTCTACTTCGCTGGCATCCTCGGCGCGCTGGCCGTGGCCTGGGTGCTCAAGCGCTTCACTAGCACGGGCCGCCTGGTGCGGCCGCTGATGATGGAGCTGCCGAGCTACCACTGGCCGCATCCGCGCTCCATCGCCATCGGCCTGTGGCAGCGCGCCATGATCTTCATCAAGCGCGTCGGCGGCATCATCCTCGTGCTGACCATCGCGCTGTGGTTGCTGTCCAGCTTCCCCGGCCCGCCGGAAGGCGCGACGGGCGCACCCATCCAGTACAGCGTCGCCGGTTGGCTGGGCGCCGGCCTGGCCAAGGTCTTCGCGCCCATCGGCTTCAACTGGCAGATCAGCCTGGCCCTGGTGCCGGGCCTGGCGGCTCGCGAGGTGGCTATCAGCGCGCTGGGCACGGTCTACGCGCTGTCCGCCACGGGTGACGATGCTGCCCAGGCGCTGTCACCGTTGATCCAGCAGAGCTGGAGCCTGGCGACGGCGCTGTCGCTGCTGGCCTGGTATGTGTTCGCGCCGCAATGCATCGCGACGCTGGCGGCCGTGAAGCGCGAGACTGGCGGCTACAAGATGCCGCTGATCATGACGGCCTATCTGTTCGGGCTGGCCTATCTGGCCTCGTTCATCACCTACCGCGTCGCGCTTTACTTCGGCGCTTGACGTCAGCGTATTCCGGGCCGAGCGCTGGGCCGTTCCCGAGCCGGCCCGCTTGGGCGTTTGCTTGTGGCTCAATGCCGCAAGCATCGCCGTCCCCGCGGGGGACCGGCTGGGCGCGCCCGCGTTCAGCGGGGCGAGACCGGACGAGGGGCTTCAGGGAGTGGGGCGCGTCGGCACCGACGCGCTGCAGATGTCGATATAGCCGGGGCTGTGCACGAACCAGCCACTGCGAAAGCGCCTGGCATCGAGCAGTTGGGTCCAGGTGGTGGACTCGGTGCGCAACACCTGCAGCGCCGGCCGTTCGACGGCCGGCACCTCGGCCAGCAGGCGGATGCGCTGGATGCCCGTGCGCTGCTCAGGCTTGTCATAGAAGCCCATGGCCGCGCCGCCGCGGGGCAGGCCGGACAGCAGCTCCATGCCCTTGAGCACGCGGCCCACCACGGTGATGTTGAGATCCAGCCCGCGCGGCGCCTGGCCGATGACGGCGTAGAGCTCGGTGCCGTTGCTCGAGTCGACCGCGTCGCTGCGCCCGGCGCCGACCATGCCGTAGCAGTGGGCCAACCAGGCCCTGCCGGCCTTGGGATCAGCGGCGACCGGGAAGCCATCGGCAAAGCCGGTGCGTGGCGCCCAGCCTTCCACGTCGGGCAGCCTGGCGAAGGCGGCTTCCTTGCCGACCTTGTCCAGCGGCACGGAGAACTCGGCGGGCAGCTTGGCCTGTGCCCCGGCCGGCAAGGGCTTCGCCTTGCTGGCGTCCTCGCCATCAGGGTCGCCCCACTGGGTGACGAAGTTGTCCTGCACGCGCAGGATGGCCAGGCCATCCCAATAGCCGCCGCGGGCCAGGGCGCGGATGTTGGCGGCATGCGCGGGCGCAAATCGCGGGGCCAGTTCGATGATGACTTGACCCGACGCCAGCTCCATCAGCAGCGTGTTCTCGGGATCGAGCCCGCGCCAGTCGCTGGCCGGCGAGCCGGCCAGGATCTGCTGGGCGGTCTTCTTTGCAGCCGCCTTGACCGTGGGCTTGGCAGCCTTGGAGGGTGCCGCAAGGGCGGTGGACAGCAGGCCGGCGGTGGCCAGCGCGAGCGCGATGTGTTTCATGGGCGCGCAGCTTAACGGCGGAGCGGCTTCCTACAATGGCGCGATGCCCGAGACCGCTGTTCACGACCTGCAAGACCTGCCCTTCGTCCACCTGCGCATGCACACCGAGTATTCGGTGGTGGACGGCACCCTGCGCACCGACGATGCCGCCGACGCAGCCGCGGCGGATGGCCAGGTGGCGGCGGCCATCACCGACCTGGCCAACCTGTTCGGCGGCATCAAGTTCTACACGGCGATGCGCAAGAAGGGCGTGCAGCCCATCCTCGGCGCCGACTGCTGGCTGGAGACCGACGCCACCGACAAGCCGCCGACGCGCCTGCTGCTGCTGGTGCAGAACAGCCAGGGTTATCTCAACCTCAGCGAACTGCTGTCGCGCGCCTGGATCGACAACGTCCAGCGCAACCAGGCCTGCCTGAAGTGGGAGTGGCTGACCGAACTGGGCGCGGGCCTGATCTGCCTGTCCGGCGCCCAGCATGGCGGCCTGGGCCAGGCGCTGATGCAGGGCGACAAGGTGCGGGCGAAGGAGTGGGCGCAGCGGCTGTCCGAGGTCTTCCCGGGGCGCTTCTACATCGAGCTGCAGCGCGCCGGGCTGCCCGGCCAGGAGGCGCTGGTGCAGGCCAGCGTGCCGCTGGCGGCCGAGCTGGGCCTGCCCGTGGTGGCGACCCACCCGATCCAGTTCCTGGGTGAGGACGACTTCGAGGCCCATGAGGCGCGCGTCTGCGTGGCCGAAGGAGAGACTCTCGCCAACCCCAAGCGCATCAAGCGCTTCCTGCCCAGCCAGTACTTCAAGACCCAGGCGCAGATGCGCCAGCTGTTCAAGGACATCCCGAGCGCCATCCAGAACACCACCGAGATCGCACGCCGCTGCTCGCTGACGCTGGTGCTGGGCAAGCCGCAGCTGCCCAATTTCCCGACGCCGCTGCTGGACGACGGCACGCCGATGCCGATGGAGCAATACTTCCGCGAGCTGAGCCACGAGGGTCTGGTGGGGCGGCTCAAGCATCTCTTCCCTGACGAGGCCGAGCGTGAGAAGGAGCGCCCGCGCTACGTCGAGCGCCTGGAGTTCGAGCTGAACACCATCATCAAGATGGGCTTCCCGGGCTACTTCCTCATCGTCTCGGACTTCATCCGCTGGGCCAAGGCCAACGGCTGCCCGGTCGGCCCGGGGCGGGGCTCGGGCGCCGGCTCGCTGGTGGCCTATGCGCTGCTGATCACGGACCTGGACCCGCTCAAATACAACCTGCTGTTCGAGCGCTTCCTGAACCCCGAGCGGGTCTCGATGCCCGACTTCGACATCGACTTCTGCCAGGGCAACCGCGACCGCGTCATCGACTACGTCAAGGACAAATACGGCCGGCCGGCAGTCAGCCAGATCGCGACGTTCGGCACCATGGCCGCCAAGGCCGCGCTGCGCGACATCGGCCGCGTGCTGGGCATGGGCTTCGGCCATGTGGACAGCATCGCCAAGCTCATTCCCGCGCCACCCGGCAAGACGGTGACGCTGGCCAAGCTGCCGCCCAACTTCGACCCCGACAAGGCCAAGGTCATCTACGCCCGCCACGAGGCGCCGGAGCTGGAGGAGCGCGAGAGGAGCGACGAGGAAGTGGCCGAGCTGCTCAAGCTCGCCGCCCGCGTCGAAGGCATGGTGCGCAACATCGGCATGCATGCCGGTGGCGTGCTGATCGCGCCGGGCAAGATCACCGACTTCTGCCCGCAGTACCAGCAGCCCGGCTCAACCTCGGCCGTCAGCCAGTTCGACAAGGACGACGTCGAGGCCATCGGCCTCGTGAAGTTCGACTTCCTGGGCCTGGCCACGCTGACCATCCTGGAGCTGGCCAAGGACTTCATCGTCGCCCGCTATCCGGACCGCAAGGATTTCGACTGGGCCGACGTGCCGCTGGTCGACAAGAAGGTGTTCGACCTCTTCGGCAAGGGCTACTCCGAGAGCGTGTTCCAATTTGAATCGCCCGGCATGCAGCGCCTGCTGAAGGACGCCAAGCCGTCGCGCTTCGAGGACCTGATCGCGCTGGTGTCGCTGTACCGCCCGGGCCCGATGGACCTGATCCCGTCGTTCGTGGCGCGCAAGCACGGCAAGGAGACCATCGAATACCCGCATCCACTGCTGGGCCAGGTGCTGGAGGAGACCTATGGCGTCTTCGTCTACCAGGAGCAGGTCATGCAGGCCGCCCAGGTGCTGGGTGGCTACAGCCTCGGTGGCGCCGACATGCTGCGCCGCGCGATGGGCAAGAAGAAGGCCGAGGAAATGGCCATGCACCGCGAGATCTTCCGCAAGGGGGCGGCGGAAAAGGGCATCGACCAGGCCAAGGCGGATGAAGTCTTCGACTTGATGGAAAAGTTCGCGGGCTATGGCTTCAACAAGTCGCATGCCGCCGCCTATGCGCTGCTGAGCTACCACACGGCCTGGCTCAAGACGCACTACACGGCCGAGTTCTACGCCGCGAACATGACCATCGAAATGGACGACACCGACAAGCTCAAGGTGTTGCTCAATGACGCCAAGATCTTCGGCATCGAGTTCCAGTCGCCCTGCGTGAACAAGGGGCAGTACCGCTTCGAACCCATCACCAACCGCCTCGTGAACTACGGCCTGGGCGCCGTCAAGGGCACGGGCCGTGGCGCCATCGAGGCCATCGTCGCGGCGCGCGAGGCCGGCGGGCCATTCCTGAGCTTCTACGACTTCTGCCTGCGCGTGGACCGCAAAGCCGTCAACAAGCGTGCCGTGGAGGCGCTGATCAAGGCCGGCGCCTTCGACAGCATCAACCCCGAGCGCTCGAAACTGCTGGCCAGCGTCGGCCGCGGCTACACGCATGCCGAGACGCAGGAGGCCAATGCCGACCAGGGCGGCCTGTTCGACTTCGGCGATTCGCATGCGGCCTCGCATGTCGAGCCCGATCTCGTCGACGCGCCCGTTTGGAACATCAAGGAACGGTTGTCGCTGGAGAAGACCGCCATCGGCTTCTACCTGTCGGGCCATCTGTTCGACCACGGCGGCGCCGAGGTGCGGCGCATCGTCAAGCGCCAGATCGCCGACCTGGTGGACAGCCGCGAGCCGACGCTGGTGGCCGGCATCGTCAGCGACATGCGCGTCATCAACGGCCAGCGCGGCCGCGTCGCCATCTTCAAGATCGACGACAAGAGCGACGCCATCGAGGCCGTGGCCAACGAGGAGCTGCTGAACGCCAACAAGGAGCTGCTGGCCGAGGACGAACTCATCATTGCCCAGGGCAAGGTGCAGAACGACCGCTTCTCGGGCGGCCTGCGCATGAATGTGCAGGCGGTGTGGAGCCTGTCCGCGGCGCGCGCCAAGTTTGGCAAGCACCTGCTGCTCGGCAATGCGGGTGCGGCCGGGCTGATCAAGGAGCTGGTGGAGCGCTTCCCGCCGCGCGAGGTCGTGATGGAGGAGGGCGGCACGCGCAAGCTTGGCCTGCCAGTGCGGGTATCGGTCAAGGCCGAGCCCGACGGTGGGGGCGTCGGTGCCCGCTGGCTGGTGGAACTGGGCGAGGCGAGCCGCTTCTGGCCCGCGGACGAGGCTTTAGCCAAATTGGGCACGGCGGCTGAGGTCATTTACGAAGCTGGATGAGCCCCGGCATCGGCGATGATTCCCGCCGATGCTGCAAGCCGTGCCCAAGCCCGCATCCCAGTCGATGGGGCTCAACCGTACGCCGCCGGTCACGGGGTTGATCCTGACCGGCGGCGGCGCACGTGCGGCTTACCAGGTGGGCGTGCTGGCAGCCATCGCCCAGTTGCGCCGCGATGCCGGCGCGACGCAGCAGAACCCCTTTCCGGTCATCAGCGGCACCTCGGCCGGCGCCATCAACGCGTCGACGCTGGCCTGTCATGCGGACGACTTCGACGCCGCGGTCGACGGCCTGCTGCACCTCTGGCAGGGCCTGCACGTCGAGAGCATCTACCGGGCCGACGCCTTCGAGGCGGTGAGGAGTGGCGCACGCTGGCTCAGCATGCTGAGCCTGGGCTGGGCCATTGCGCGCTGGACGCGCAGCCGCCCACGCAGCCTGCTGAACAACGCACCGCTGCGCGAGCTGCTGGCGCGCTATCTCGACATGCCGCGCATCGAGACCATGCTGGACGGCGGCCATCTGCGCGCGCTGGCGCTGACCGGGTCCAGCTACACCTCGGGCCAGCACGTCACCTTCTTCCAGACCCATCACCACGTCGTGCCGTGGCTGCGCGAGCAGCGCATGGCCGTGCAGACGAAGCTGAGCCTGAGCCACTTGATGGCTTCCTCGGCCATCCCCTTCATCTTTCCGGCCGAGCTGCTGGAGCTGGAGGGCGTGGCCGAGTGGTTTGGCGACGGCTCGATGCGCCAGAGCGCACCCATCTCGCCGGCCGTGCACCTGGGTGCCGAGCGCGTCCTCGTCATTGGCGCAGGCCGAATGAAGGAGCCCGAGGGGCGCCGCGTCACCGCGACCGATGCCCACCCCAGCATGGCGCAGATCGCCGGCCATGCGCTGTCCAACATCTTCCTGGACGCGCTGGCGGTGGACGTCGAGCGGCTGCGCCGCATCAACCGCACGCTGGCCCTGTTGTCACGCGAGACGCGGGCGGCCACGGCGCTGCGGCCCATCGAGCTGCTCGTCATCGCGCCAAGCCGGCGCCTGGACGACCTCGCCGGCGAGCACCAGGCCAGCCTGCCCCCGTCGGTGCGCGCCATGCTGCGGGCCTTCGGCGTCAGCGGCAAGGGCAAGACGACCAGCGGCTCGGCCCTGGTCAGCTATCTGCTGTTCGAGCCGAGCTTCGTCAACGAGCTGATCAACCTGGGCATGAGCGACACCCTGGCCAAGCGCGCCGAGGTGCAGCGCTTCTTTGGCTGGCCGGCGCGGGCGCCGCAGATCGACCCGGCGCTGCTGCGCAAGAGTCGCTCAGCTGGGTTCGCTGCCGGCTGTTGAGAAGGCCTGGCCGGCCACGCGCAGGCCGGCGCTGGAAAGCTTGCGGGCGGTTCCCGCCTTGATGCCTGGCACACGGCGCATCAGGTCGGCCCAGTCCTTGAACGGCCGCGCGGCCAGCAGGCGCTGCACCAGGGCCGGGCCCAGGCCAGGCAGGGATTCGAGTTCGGCGCGGGTCGCGGTGTTGGCCTCGACCTCACCCTGAGCCAGGGCCGGGAGTGCCGCCCACAGCAGCAGGGCCCGCCGCTTCATCGTCAGGCCTCGCCGACCTGAGCCCGCACCATGGCCGCGTAGGCGCCATCGCGCGCGATCAGCTCGGCGTGCGTGCCGGTCTCGACAAGCTTGCCGGCGCCGAGCACGTGGATGGCGTCCGCATCGCGGATGGTGGACAGCCGGTGGGCAATGACGATCAGCGTCTTGCGGCCGGACCAGGCGGCCAGGGCCTGTTGCACGGCTCGCTCGCTCTCGGTGTCCAACGCCGAGGTGGCTTCGTCGAAGATCCAGATCGGCGCGTCCTTGTACAGCGCCCGGGCAATCGCGAGGCGCTGGCGTTGGCCGCCAGACAGCTTGCTGCCGTTGGCGCCGACGTGGGTTTCGACGCCCTCGGGCAGCGTCTGCACGAAGTCCCACAGGTGGGCGGCGCGCAGCGCGGCTTCGAGTTTGGCCGCGTCGCGCGGCTGGGCGTAGGCGATGTTGTTGGCCACGGAGTCGTCGAAGAGCACGATGTCCTGCGACACCACCGCGAACTGCCGGCGCAGGGAGAGCCGCGTCAGCGTGCCGATGTCGGTGCCGTCCAGCAGGATGCGACCGGCGTCAGGCGGGCCGAAGCCCAGCAGCAGGTGGATGATGGAACTCTTGCCCGCGCCCGAGGCGCCGACCAGCGCCGTGGTCTTGCCGGCGGCGAAGGTCAGGCAGAGGCCGTCCAGCGCGGGCTGGCCGGCGCCGGGATAGGTCAGGCGCACATCGTCCATCCGGATGTCGCCTTGCGCCGGGCCAGGCAGCTCGCGCGTGCCGGTGTCGACCTCCTTGGGTGCGTCCATCAGCTCGAAGCAGCCCTTGGCAATGACGCTGGCGCGCGTCAGCGGCGAGGCCAGGTCGGACAGGTGGCGCAGCTTGGAGAGCAGCAACAGCAGAGCCGCCACGTACTTGGCGAAGTCCTGCACGCCGGTGCCTTCAGTACGTGCCTGCCACAGCGCCATGCAGATGATCAGCGACAAGCCCACGCTCGCGACCAGTTGCGACACGGGCTGGGCCAGCGCACCCGCTGCGGCGGCCTTGAGGTTGTAGCGCCGCACTTCCAGCGCCGCGGCTGTGAAGCGCTGGCGCTCGTAGTCCGCCGCGCCGAACTGGCGCACCGCGCGCCAGGCGCGGGTGATGTCGTCCACCTTGTTCACCAGTACCAGCTGCGAGTCGTAGGAGCGCGTGGACATCTGCCGCATGCGCTGGTTGAGCTTCTTCATCACTATCGCCATCACCGGCGTGATGACCAGCGCCATCAGCGTGAGCTGCCAGTTCAGGTAGAACAGCAGGACCGCGAAGCCTATGGCGGCCAGGCCGTCGCGCAGCAGCGCAATGCCCACGTCACCTGTCAGCTGCAGGATCTGCTGCGGGTCGTTGACGACCTTGGTGACCGCTGTGCCGGGCTGCATGCGGGTGTAGACCTGGGCATCCAGCCGCAGCAACGAGTTGACCAGTGCGGTGCGGAAGTCCAGCACGCTGCGCGTCTGCGTCCAGTGGAAGAGGTATTGCCCGGCAAAGCTCGATGCACCGCGCACGATGTAAAGCCCGATGAGCACCACGGGCACCATCCACAACGGGTAAGCGTCCTTGGTGAAGCCCTTGTCGTCGAAGGCATAACTGATCAGCTGGGGCAACAGCCACTCGGTGCCGGCCAGACACAGGTAGGCCACGATGGTCAGCAGCGCGCCCCACCGATAGGGGAAGACGTATTGGCCCAGACGTCGGGCGATGGAGGCGTTGGCGTCGGCGGACATGGGACGGGATTGTCGCGGGGTTTGCCGGCATCGCCGCCTGCCGAGCGAATGGGCAGGCCCATAGAATTCGCCCGCTTTCCGCTCCCCCTGCCTGATGCCGTCGCGTCCCTCATCGCCTGCTGCCACCGACTCCCGACCCCGCACCGTGGTCCTGCTCCAGTGGGTCGGCATGGGCGACCTGGTCTGGCATGTGCCGTACTTTCGACGCGTCGCCGAGACCAGCCAGGGCGGACAGGTGTCGTTGATCGCCTCGCCGACCGTGTTCGCGCAGCAGCTGGTGGGCCATGAACCCTGGGTGCGCGAGATCATCGACTTCGACCGCCACCC
This sequence comes from Pelomonas sp. Root1217, assembly GCF_001425705.1. GTDB lineage: Bacteria > Pseudomonadota > Gammaproteobacteria > Burkholderiales > Burkholderiaceae_C > Pelomonas. The sequence goes on from NZ_LMDC01000027.1 coordinate 428,282, forward strand.
GCGCCGCCATGAGGGCCGACAGGGGCGTCACCGCGGCGTGCTGGGCCTGTTCCGCATGGGCGTGGAGCTGCGCGAGAAGCAGTTCGACCGCATCGTGCTGTTCACCAACTACACGAACCGCTCCCTGGTGGCGCTGACCGCGAAGATCCCTGAGCGCCTGGGCTATGGCACGACCTGGCTGCAGCGCCGGCTGCTTTCGCACGGGCCCTGGATCCAGCGCTACACCGGCCCGGCCGTCGGCACCTACGAGGACGCCACGATGTTCGCCATCGCGCATGGCTGGTGTGATGCGCCCATCGTGCCGAGCCTCGTCGTGCGCCCCGAAGCGCTGGAGCGCATGAAGGCGCGGGTGCAGGGCATGCCACAGCCCATGCATGCGCTGTGCATCGGCTCGTCGGAGCCCTACAAGCAGTGGGGCACCGACAACTTCGCCGCGCTGGCCGCCGAGCTCGCCCGCGCCGGTCACGGGGTGCTGCTGATCGCTGGCCCGGCGGAGCGCGAGATGGCGCAGGCCATCCTGCAGCGCGTCGAGCCGGCCCTGCGCCCGCGCATCCTGGCCGTCACGGACGGCACGGTGGCCGAGACCGTGGCGGCCATGTCGCTGATGCGGACCTGCCTGGGCAACGACACGGGCGGCGTGCAGATCGCAGCCGCCGTCGGCACGCCGACCTGGGTGGTGCTGGGCCCACGTCCGCTGCTGGCGCATGACCCCGAAACGCTGCACATGCTGACCGCGCCCAGGCTGGCCGACATCCAGCCCGGCGACGTTGCCCGTATCGCGCTGGCGCAGGCCGCATGAGCCCGGCAGACACCCGCCCCAAAACGGCCGTGCAACTGCAGCTCAACGGCATGGGCGATCTCGTGTGGCATGCGCAGTACTTCCGCTGCGTGGCCGAGCAGAGCCGCGACGGCCAGATCAGCCTCATCGCCGCGCCGACCACGATGGCCCGCGAGCTGCTGGGCCACGAATCCTGGGTGCGCGAAGTCATCGATTTCGACCGGCGCCCGCGCAAGAGCGAGCGTCGCCGCGGCCGCCACAGCGGCCTGGACGGCCTGCTGCGCCTGGGCGCCGAGCTGGCCCCCAAGCGTTTCGACCGCATGGTGCTGTTCTCCGACCATCCGGGGCGCGCCATCATCGTCTGCTGGCGCGCCGGCGTCCGCACCATCCTCGGCTTCGGCGAGACCTGGCTGCAGCGCCTGCTGCTGACGCGGTCGCCATGGATCGGCCGCTATCGCGGCCCCGCCGTGGCCGGCTACAAGGACGCGACGAACTTCTCCATCGCCCAGGGCTTCTGCAGCGCGCCCATCGTGCCGCGCATCAGCGTGCGCCCCGATGCGCTGGCGCGCATGGGCGAGCACCTGGCGCCCTTGCCGCGGCCCTTTCATGCACTGGCCATCGGCGCGTCCGAGCCCTACAAGCAGTGGGGCGAAGACAACTTCGTCGAACTGGCCAATCGCCTGGCCGCGCGTGGCCACGGCGTCCTGCTGCTGGGCGGGCCGGCGGAAGGCGCGCTGGCGCAGGCCATCCTGGCGCGCGTCGAGCCGGCATTGCGCGAGCGCGTGGCCACGATGACCGGCAGCAGCGTCGCCGAGAGCGTGGCGGCCCTGTCGCTGGCGCAATCCTGCATCGGCAACGACACGGGTGCCGTCAACATCGCGGCCGCGGTGGGCACGCATGCCTTCGTCGTGCTCGGCCCGCGCCCGCCGCTGGAGCACGATCCCGAACATGTGCACCTGCTGCAGGCCGCGCGGCTGTCGGACATCGGCGCAGCGGACGTCGAAGCCCGTGTGCAAGAGGTGATCCGCTAGCGCGCCAGCGCTTCCCGCCAGACCGCCAGCGTGCCACGGGCCGTGGCCTCCCAGGTTCGTGTGCGCGCGTAGGCCAGTGCCGCTGCGCGGCGGGCGGGCGTCATCGCCACGGCGGACGCGATGCCCGCGGCCAGCGCCTCGATATCCTCCGGGTCTGCGATCGCGGCGTGGCCACCCGCCGCCTCGGGGCAACTGCCGCGATCGCTGGCCAGCACAGGCGTGCCGCAGGCCATGGCTTCCAGGATGGGCAGGCCGTAGCCCTCGTACAAGGACGGGAAGAGATAGGCCGCCGCGCCAGCGTAGAGCGCGGGCAGGTCCGTGTCGCTGACAAAGCCTGCAAAGTGCACGCGCGTAGCCAGGCCCAGCTCGGCGAGCCGTGCCGCCAGGGCCTCACCTTGGGTGCGGGAGTGTTCGCCGCAGACCATCAATGTGTAGTCCTGGCCGAAGCGCCCGGCGGCGAAGGCCTCGATGGTGCGCGCCAGGTTCTTGTTGGGCGTGGAGCCGACGAACAGCAGATACGGCCCCGCCAGCCCATGGCGCGTACGCACGGCCTGAATCTCGTCCGCCGTGTGCGGCCGGAACTCGGGTGCCACGCCCGGATGGACGACCTTGAGCCGCGCCGGATCACCGCCGACCAGGCGCAGGAAGTCCTGCCGCGTGTTCTCGCTGACGCACACGAGCCGCGCGCAGTTGTCGCGCAGATGCTCGTAGTGGCGAAGCTTGCGCTGGCGCTTCTTCTCGTCGGTGTAGTTGATGTTCAGCGCCGCGTAGAGGTCGTGCACCGTCGCGACGGTGGGCACGCGCCAGGGCGGCTGGCGTTCGTCGGGCACATGCAGCAAGGCGCACGACGGGCGCGGCAGCGGCCAGATGGGGCCCCACCAACAGCGGCTGGACAGCCGGGGCCCCTGGGCCAGCCGGTCACGCAGCTGCCAGCGCGAGCGCTTGCACAGCTGAAGCAGCTTGAACTCGGCCTGCGGCGGCACCTGCAGCGCCGACAAGGCTTCGATGAGCTGGCGCGTGTAGCGGCCGATGCCGGTGCCGCGTTCGTCGGTCAGGTTGGTGGCCTCGATCGCGAAGACGGGCGGGCGGCTCATGTCAGGCGATGCCCAGTGCGTCCAGCGCCTGCGGGAGGTCGAGGTAGTCCACGGGCGATGCTGTGGGCTGACCGTTCTTCGCGAGAAGGATGCATTGCCCGACGCCGGCCGCCCGGCCAGCTTCGACGTCCGAGGGCTTGTCGCCAAACATCAGCGAGCCGGCGAGGTCGACACCCAGCGCTTGGGCACTGCGCAGGATCATGCCGGGCGCCGGCTTGCGGCAGTCGCAGTCGAGCGCATAGCGGGGCAGCTGCGCGTCGGGCAGGTGGGGGCAGTACTCGATGGCGGCCAGCGTGATGCCTTGTTGCGCCAGGTGTTCGCGCAGTGTGTCGTGCAGGTGCTGCACCGCGGCTTCGTCGTAGTAGCCGCGCGCCACGCCCGACTGGTTGGTCACGATGACGAGGGCGTAACCGGCAGCCTGCAGGCGGCGCAGGCCGTCCACTGCGCCGGGCACGAAGGTGAAGTCCTCCCAGCGGCTGACGTAGCCGTGGTCGATGTTGATGACGCCGTCGCGGTCGAGGAAGGCGGCGGGGCGGCGCGCGCTCATTGGCCCTGCGCGCGGATGCGGTTGACCAGGGCGGTCGTCGAGTAGCCGTCGACGAAGGGAATGGCGCGCGCATCGCCGCCCCACGAACGCACGAGGCGCGTCTCTTCCAGCGCTTCCATGTCGTAGTCGCCGCCCTTCACGTAGAGCTGCGGGCGCACGCGCGCCAGCAGCGCGCAAGGCGTGGGCTCGTCGAAGAACAGCACCGCGTCGACAGAAGCCAGGCCAGCCAGCACCAGGGCGCGGTCGACGTCGCGGTTCAGCGGCCGGTCCGGCCCCTTGCCGAGGCCACGAGCGGAGGCGTCGGAGTTGACGGCCACGATGAGGCTGGCGCCTTGCTCGCGCGCCGCATGCAGGTAAGCCACGTGGCCGCGGTGCAGCACGTCGAAAACGCCGTTGGTGAACACCATGGGCCGGCCCAGCGTGGCCAGCCGCGCGGTCAGTGCCGAGTCATCCAGCGCGGCGGCATCGATGAGCTTGTCTTCCAGCATGCTCATGCCGCCAGCTCGTCGTAGCTCACTGTTGCTGTGCCGAACTTGCCGACGACGATGCCACCGGCTTTGTTGGCCAGGCGCATGGCTTGTGGGAGCGGCGCGCCGGCGGCCATCAGCACCGCCAGCGTCGCGATGACGGTATCGCCCGCACCGGTCACATCGAACACCTCGCGGGCACGAGCCGGCTCGTGCGTGATGCCGCTGGCGTCGAACAGCGTCATGCCTTCCTCGGAACGGGTCAGCAACACGGCGCCGATATTGATTCCAGCGCGCAGTGCCGCGACCTTCTCGCGCAGCTCGGCTTCACCGCGCCACGCACCGGTCACCTGGGCGAGTTCGCCGCGGTTGGGGGTGATGACGTCCGCGCCGGCGTAGCGCTTGTAGTCGCTGCCCTTGGGGTCGACCAGCACGGGCTTGCCCACGGCGCGGGCCATCTCGATCATGCGCGGAATGTGCGTGAGGCCGCCCTTGCCGTAGTCGGAGAACAGCACGACATCGTGGTGCGGCAGCTGCTCGGCAAAGTCATCCAGCATCTCGCCCAGGGCCTCGTGGTCGGGCTCGTTCTCGAAATCCACGCGCAGCAGTTGCTGGGAGCGGCCGATGACGCGCAGCTTGACGATGGTGTAGAGCTGCTTGTCCTCACGCAGCACGGTCTCGATGTCGCGCTCGTGCAGCATTTCGCGCAGGCGGCGGGCCGGCTCGTCCTGGCCGACAACGGTCAGCAGCGTGGCCCGCGCGCCCAGCGTGCGGATGTTGAGCGCGACGTTGGCGGCGCCACCGAGTCGTTCTTCCTCGCGCTCGATGCGCACGACGGGTACCGGCGCTTCGGGGGAGATGCGCTCCACGGCACCGTGCCAGTAGCGATCCAGCATGACGTCGCCGACGACGAGGATGCGGCGGGAGGCGAGCAGTTCACGCGAGGGCAGGGCGCTCATTGGCCCACGCCCAGGTTGGCCTCGATCAGGCCGCACAGCGTGTGGCCGATCAGCAGGTGCGCCTCCTGGATGCGGGCGGTGATGCCGTGCGGCACGATGATGCTGTCGTCGCACAGCGCGCCCAGCTTGCCGCCGTCGCGGCCCAGCAGACCCAGCGTGTAGATGCCCATGGCCTTGGCGGCCTCGACGGCGCGCAGCACGTTGGCAGAGTTGCCTGAAGTCGATATGCCGAACAGCGCATCGCCGGCGCGGCCCAGGCCTTGCACCTGACGCACGAACACGTCGTCGAAGCTGTAGTCATTGCCGATGCAGGTCAGCGCCGAGCTGTCGGTCGTCAGCGCCAGGCCGGCGAGCGGGCGGCGGTCCTTGATGAAGCGGCCCGTCAGCTCGGAGGCCAGGTGCTGGCTGTCCGCGGCCGAGCCGCCGTTGCCGCAGAACATGATCTTGCCGCCGGCCCTCAGCGTGGCGGCGAGGCGTTGGCCGGCCTGGTGCACTTGGGGATCCAACGCTCCGAGCACCTGCATCAGTTGCAGGTGTTCGTCGAGATTGCGTAAAAACAGGGAACTCATGGGAAATCACGGGCTCGCGCCCGCCTGCAGACCGATGTTTCAAGTATCGGCGATGGGTGGCCGTGCCAACCGGTGCGGGGCTGCAGCGAGTGATTGGCTACGCTCCAAAGATCTAGGGCCGGCGTGGCTTCACTTGTCGCGGGCGATGAGCTGGACCAGGGCGCTGAAAGGTGACACCAGGCCACGCCGCCAGTTGCGCTCGACGATGTCGCGGTCACCGCTGCGCAGCTTGAGCACGGCGGGCAGTACGCGCGGGCAGGGCACCAGGGCCAGGCGGGCGTACAGGTGGCGTTGGCGCCAGCCCACGCCGGCTTGCCATGCGAGAGGGCCGTCTTCTGCGCGCAGCAGCACCAGGCGGGCGAGTTGTGGCTCGCGGTCCAGCAGCTCGCCTGCCGCCATCTGCATCAGCAGATGGCGCTGGGATTCATCGGTCAGTGCCTGCGCGACACGGGCATGTCGACCTTCGCCGTGCAGGCGTTGCAGCAGCGCCTCTGCGCCTTCGTCCAGTGCGCAGTCAAAGGCCGTCGCCAGGGCGGTGACAAAGCGGCCGCCGGGCACCGAGGCCATCAGCCAGTTCTCGACAATGGGCAGCTCGGGGCGCGTCGTGTAGCGGTCGATGTAGAAGCCGACGTAGTCTGCAGCGCGGCGCCGGCGCGTCTCATGCAGCCAGCCCAGGTCGCGGCTCAGCAGCATGGAGGCGTCCATCCAGACACCGCCGTGCCGCGCCAGCAGCTGGATGCGCAGCCAGTCGGCCTGGCGGTCGGCCGGCATGTCGTCGAAGTCGGCGCGCAGTTCGGACAGCCATTGGCCGACGCTGTCACGGTCCAGCAGGCGCAGTTGGTGGTCGGGCGCGAAGCGGCGCCAGTTGGCCAGGCAGGCCTGGATGAAGGCCGGTGCCGGGCCGGGCTGCCAGTAGGTCCAGATGATCCTGGGGATCTCGTCCTGGCAGAGCGGCGTGTTGTCGCCCACCATGACGGCGCGGGTCTGCGTCGGCACCCTGGCCCGCAGCACGGTGGCCAGTTCGCGCAGCAGCAGGACCGCGATCAGGGCGGTGACGGCCGCGGGCAGCCAATCCATCAGGTCAGCCGGCGGCCCAGTTGCCGCTCGAGGATGGCCAGCGGGCTGGCGGCGGGCTCGACCTGGGCCTGGGCCGGCAGATGCAGCGTCTGCTCCATCATGAACTGGCCGGACATGACCGCATGGGACGTTTGGTCGGAGTAGCAGACCCAGGTCGAACCGGGCGGGAACGGCATCTCGACCTGCGGGCTGCTGCGCTGGTAATCCAGGTCACCCTTCATGCCGTCGTGCAACTGCAGCATCAGGTGGTCGTACTCGGTGCGCAGCGACTTGGTCACGTGCAGGGCCTTGAGGGCTTTGGCCTGCCAGGCCACATAGGGCTTGGCGCGGGGCACGAAGCGGCGGGCGATGTCCTCGAAGGCCTCGCCGACACGCCAGATGCGCGGCTCGCCGTTGGGATTGAGGTTGGTGAACACGCGCAGGATGCGCTCGCCGCGGTTGGGCCGCGAAGGGAAAGCGTCGATATGCAGCCGGCGGTCGTCGGCGCGCCAGGACTGCACCCGCGACTCGACCTGCATAGGGCGGTAGCTCGTGGGGGCCAAGCGCAGCGACGGCTTGTAGGCTGGCGCAATCGCGTCGATCAAGGCGCAGGCCTGGGTGCGAAAGCGCCCGATCAGGGCCGCGAGCCGCTCCTTCTCCTCACCTTGCACGGCGGCGCCGGCCAGCACGCCGTCATGGCGCAGGCTGATATTGCGGGACTTCTCGTCGCGCACGTCGGGGCGCAGCAGTTTTTGCTCGTCGGGCGTCAGCTCGAAGCGCAGTCCGGGGAAGAACAGCACCCGGCCCGCCTCAAGGTCAGGCACCAGGCCGGGCTTGGACGAAGTCCAGTCGCGGCTGTCGACAGTGATGATTCGGTTGTCCATGCCGGTGGTCTGTCATTCTTTCCAGTGGTCGGCGATCCACTTCGCGGGCCGGGCATGGCGCCAGTTGCCATGCGAGCGGCCCACCAGCGCATCGGGTGGGTTCATCACGCCGTGGAAGACCAGCACGCGCGCACCGGCCGGAATGAAGGGGTCGCGCCAGAAGCTGGTGGGCCACATCGGCAGGCAGTGGTATTTGTAGCTGGCACACCAGTCCTTGGGCCAGTAGGCCAGCTTGCCCTGGTCGTGCAGGAAATGGCTGAGATATTCCTGCTCGTTGCGGTACTTGGCGCGCACCTCGTCCTGGTGGGCGATGAAGTGGGCCAGCACGTCGGCGTGGGCGCCGATGCGGAAACGGTAGACCGAGGAGTTGCCCGTCACGCGCCAGGGGCGCTTCCAGTCCTTGATGATGAGGAAGTCGCCGGGCACCTCGAAGAATTCGGTCAGGTCGCCGACGATGACGACGTCCAGGTCCAGGAACAGGGCCGTGCCTTTCAGGCCGAAGAGGTCCGCCTGGTAGGTGCCGAGCTTTTTCCAGCCGCCATCGCGCTTGCCTGGGCTGGCGTGCGTCTCGGGCAGCGGCAGGCTTTCGACCTCGGAGCGGATGCCGTGGGTGTCATCGGTGAAGCAGACGAAGCGGAACGGGCCGCGGAGGTGGCGCGCGGCCATGCCGTACAGGCGGTTGACGTACTCGGGGCCGTACTTGGTGCCCCACTTCATGCAGATGACGAAGCGGTCTTCGGCTGCGCTGCTCATTTCAGTTGTTCCATAGTCATTGCGGGCCGAGCGCCGGGCTGCCGTGGGCCAGAGGCCGACGGCCTGTCGTAGGCACAAGCAGTCCACATGGACTGCTTGTGTCCGACTCCAGTTCGCCAAGCCGGCCCGCGCTGGCGATGTGCTTGCCGGTCAATCCGGCAAGCATCGCCGCCCCCCCGGGGGGCCGATCAGGCGCACCGCGTTCAGCGGTGTGCGGCTGGGCGAGGGGCTTCATCTACGCGAGTTCCTCGATGGGTTGCGGCGGATAGCTGTCCCAGTTCAGGCAGGCCGGGCATTGCCAGAAGTAGTGGGCGGCCTCGAAACCGCAGGCGGCACAGCGGTAGCGTTGCAGCGGTTTGGCGGCCTTTTCCAGCGCCTGGATCATGGGAGCGGCCTCGTCGGCGGGCAATGCGCCGGCATTGAGCTTGAGCAACTCCGTGGCAGCCGACAGGGCCGGCTGCTCGCGCAGATGGACTGCCAGGCGCTCACGCTGCGGGCCCGGCTGCAGGCCTGCCAGTGCGCGCAGCAACTGCATGCTGGGCGAGCGGTGGTACTGCTCGCTGATCAGCGCGATGGCGCGCTCAGGCTGGCCCAGAGATTTGGCGGCGGCGGCGCAGTCGGCTGCAACAAGGTTGAAGGCCGGCGGGTTGGCTGCGAGCAGCTTGGTGAAGGCGGCAAGCGCGGCTTCAGCCTGGCCAGCCTTGAGTAGCATCTGGCCCTGCAGTACGTAGGCGCGAGCCGCTTCGGGCGCGCGTCGCTGCGCCTGTTCAAGCAGGGAGGGCACCAGGTCGACATGCCCCTGGGACTGGGCAACCAGGGCCTGCTCGCAGAGGTAATGCGCGATACGACCGGAGAAGGAGCCCGTGCCCGCGGCTTCCAGCTCGGCGGCAACCTCGGCGGCCTTGGACCAGTCCCGTGAGCGCTCATACAGGGACAGCAGGGCCAGGCGCGCTTCACGCTCGAAAGCGGTACCGCGCAGTTCGGCATAGGCCGCCTCGGCGCGGTCGAACAGGCCAGCCTTGAAGAAGTCCTGGGCCAGTTCGTGCTGGGCGCGGTCGCGGTCGGTTTGCGCCAAGTCGCCGCGGCGCAGCAGATGTTCGTGCACCCGCACGGCGCGCTCGGTCTCGCCGCGGCGGCGGAACAGGCTGCCCAGGGCGAAGTGCAGCTCGGAGGTGTCGGGGTCGTTCTGTACGGCCTCGATGAAGGCGTCGATGGCCTTGTCCTGCTGTTCGTTCAGCAGCAGGTTCAGACCCTTGAAATAGGCCTTGGGCGAATCACGCTGTTCCAGCTTCCACTGCTTGGAGTCGAGCTTGGAGGCCAGCCAGCCGAGGACGAAGACGACGGGCAGGACGAAGAGCAGCCAGCGCGGATCAAACTCCATCTTGGTGGGCGGCGTAAGGGGCTGCGGGGACTTCGGGCGTGGATTGGGGTGCGCCGGGCAGGGGTTCGACGCGTTGGGCGGCGCGGCGGTGGCGCCACCAGGCAGGCACCATGGCCAGCACGCCAAAGGCGGCGCCGAAGCCAAAGGCCAGCAGCACGATGATGACCTGCGGCGCGCGCCACTCGTGGCCGAAGAACCAGCGCACGGTGGCCTCGTGGCTGTTGTTCAGCGCAAAGGCGAACAGTGTGAAGAAGAGCAGGGCTCGCAGGAGCCAGACAAGGGTGCGCATGGCCCCGGATTCTGACTCAGGCTGACTCAGACGTCGGTGACCGGCAAGTGCTTGTCGACGGCCTCGCGCAGCGCCTTGCCGGGCTTGAAGTGAGGTGCCAGCTTCTCTGGAATCATGACTTGCTCGCCGCTGCGCGGGTTGCGCCCGACGCGGGGAGGGCGGCGACTGATGGAGAAGCTGCCAAAGCCGCGGATCTCGATGCGGTGGCCGCGCGCGAGGGCGTCGCTCATCGCGTCGAGGATGGTCTTGACCGCGAACTCGGTGTCGCGCTGGGTCAGTTGGCCAAATCGTTCGGCGAGCACGGCGACGAGGTCGGAGCGGGTCATGGCGGAGCGCTTGTTTGTCGTTCTGAATTGAAACAGGCCCGCTGGCGAGGCCGGCGAGCCTGTGGGGAGCATACCCGGCCTCGTGAGAGGCCGGGCAGGTCAAACAAGGCTTAGTTGCCCTGGTTGTCCAGCTTGGCGCGCAGCAGGGCGCCCAGGCTGGTGGTGCCGGCGTTTTCACGCTCGCTCGACTGGCTCAGGCGCTGCATGGCTTCCTGGTTGTCGGCGTTGTCCTTGGCCTTGATGGACAGCTGGATGTTGCGGGTCTTGCGGTCGATGTTGACGACGACAGCGGTGACTTCGTCGCCTTCCTTCAGCACGTTGCGGGCGTCTTCCACGCGATCGCGGGAGATTTCCGAAGCGCGCAGATAGGCCATCACGCCGTCAGCCAGCTCGATCTCGGCGCCGCGCGGGTCGACGGTCTTGACCTTGCCGGTCACCGAAGCGCCACGGTCATTGATCGTGGTGTAGGCAGTGAAGGGGTCGCTGTCCAGCTGCTTGATGCCCAGCGAGATGCGCTCGCGCTCGACGTCCACGGCCAGCACGACGGCTTCGACTTCCTGGCCCTTCTTGAAGTTGCGAACGGCGGTTTCGCCGGTCTCGTCCCAAGACAGGTCGGACAGGTGCACCAGGCCGTCGATGCCCTGGGCCAGGCCCACGAACACGCCGAAGTCGGTGATCGACTTGACCGGGCCCTTGACCTTGTCGCCGCGCTTGACGTTCTCGGCGAACTCTTCCCACGGGTTGGCCTTGCACTGCTTCATGCCCAGGCTGATGCGGCGCTTGTCTTCGTCGATTTCCAGGACCATGACTTCGACTTCGTCGCCCAGCGAGACCAGCTTGCTGGGGGCGATGTTCTTGTTGGTCCAGTCCATCTCAGACACGTGCACCAGGCCTTCGATGCCCGGCTCGATCTCGACGAACGCACCGTAGTCGGCGATGTTCGTGACCTTGCCGAACAGGCGCGTGCCCGTCGGGTAGCGGCGAGCAACGCCGAACCACGGGTCGTCGCCCAGCTGCTTGATGCCCAGCGAGACGCGGTTCTTCTCGGCGTCGAACTTCAGGACCTTGGCGGTCAGTTCCTGGCCAACCGTCACGACTTCGGACGGGTGACGGACACGGCGCCATGCCATGTCGGTGATGTGCAGCAGGCCGTCAATGCCGCCGAGGTCGACGAACGCACCGTATTCGGTGATGTTCTTGACCACGCCGTTGACGATGGCGCCTTCGGACAGCGTCTCGAGCAGCTTGGCGCGCTCTTCACCCATGGAGGCTTCGACCACGGCACGACGCGACAGCACAACGTTGTTGCGCTTGCGGTCGAGCTTGATGACCTTAAATTCCATGGTCTTGCCCTCGTAGGGGCTCATGTCCTTCACCGGGCGCGTGTCCAGCAGCGAGCCGGGCAGGAAGGCGCGGATGCCGTTGACCAGGACGGTCAGGCCGCCCTTGACCTTGCCGGAGACGGTGCCGGTGACGAAGTCGCCGGACTCCAGGGCCGTTTCCAGGCTCAGCCACGAGGCCAGGCGCTTGGCCTTGTCGCGCGACAGGATGGTGTCGCCGTAGCCGTTTTCGATGGCGTCGATGGCCACCGACACGAAGTCGCCGACCTGGACTTCCAGTTCGCCCTGGTCGTTCTTGAACTCTTCGATGGGCACGTAGGCTTCGGACTTGAGGCCTGCGTTGACGACGACGAAGTTGTGTTCGACACGAACGACTTCGGCCGAGATCACTTCGCCAGCGCGCATGTCGGAGCGCTGCAGCGACTCCTCGAACATGGCGGCAAAGGATTCCATGCCGGAGGCTTGGGCGGTTTGGGTTTGGGACATGTGATGGATCCTGATGCGTCGGGGAGCCCCGACGCGGCGTGCAGACGAGCTGCGGGTTAAGTTGTTGACATCGTGGCCCTCAGTGAACTGACGTTCGGAGGGAAGGGCTACGGGCCGTGGCTTCTCAAGCCTGGACCTTTCTCAGCGCTTCGAAAGTAACGAGGCGCGTCAAAAAGGCCGGCGCTGTTGCCACCAATCCAGCACCTGGTCCACCGAGGCTTCGATGGTCAGCGCCGAGTTGTCGAGCAACTGCGCGTCCTGCGCGGGAACCAAAGGCGAGGCCGAGCGGTTCTTGTCCCGTTCGTCCCGCGCTTCCAGATCTTCGCGCAAGCTGTCGATATTAGCCGAAATTCCCTTGGAAATCAACTGCTTATGCCTGCGCTCGGCACGCGTTGCGGCGCTGGCGATGAGGAATACCTTGAGGGAGGCGTCAGGGAAGATGGCTGTGCCCATGTCGCGGCCGTCGGCGACGAGACCGGGCAGGCGGCGGAAGTCGAGTTGCAACTGATGCAGGGCCTTGCGCACCTGGGGATGGACGGCGACCTGTGAGGCCAGCAGGCCGGTCGCCTCGGCGCGCAGCCGGGCACTGACATCTTCCTGGCCCAGGAAGACATGGCCGTCGCCGAACCGAAGTTGCAGCGTCGGCACGATGGCGGCGACGGCGTCGCCGTCGTCCAGGTTCAGGCCGGCGCGACGCGCGGCCAGGCCTGCGACGCGGTAGAGCGCACCGGAGTCAAGCACGCCAAAGCCGAGCGCCTTGCCCACCTCATCAGCCAGCGTGCCTTTACCAGAGGCAGTCGGGCCGTCGATGGTGATAACCGGAACGTCGGCAGCGTTGGCGATCACGACGCCGAACAGCGTCTCGAAATAGTCCGGAAAGGTCTTGGCGACGCAGTGTGGTTCGAGGATACGCACCGGCACGGCGGCGTCGGTGACCAAGCCATTGAATGCGGCCAGCGAGAAACACATCGCGACGCGGTGGTCGTCGTAGGTGTGGATGGCCGCAGCCTTCCAGTCCTTCAATGGTTCGACCCGGATCCAGTCCGGCCCCTCGTCGACCGTGGCACCCAGCTTGCGCAGCTCCGCGGCCATGGCAGCAATGCGATCGGTCTCCTTGACGCGCCAGCTGGCGATGTTGGTCAGCGTGGTCGCGCCGTCGGCATACAGCGCCATCACCGTCAGCGTCATCGCCGCGTCGGGGATGTGGTTGCAGTCCAGCGTGATGCCCTTGAGCGGCCAGGCGCCACGGCGGACTTCCAGCCAATTCGGGCCGGTCTTGATCTGCGCACCCATGGCGGCAGCTGCCTCGATGAAGCGGACATCGCCCTGCAGGGATTCGCTGCCGACGCCTTCGATGCGGATCGGCGCATCGGTCGCGGCGATGGCGCCCAGGCCGACGAAATAGGACGCCGAGGACGCATCTCCTTCGACGAAGACCTCGCCGGGCGAGCGATAGCGGCTTGCGGCCGGGATGATGAAAGCCTCCCAGCCTTCACGCTTCACTGCGATGCCAAAACGCTCCAGCAGGGCCAGCGTGATCTCGATATAGGGCTTGGAGATGAGCTCACCGATGACTTCGACGCGGATGTCGTGCTCGGCCACGAGTGGCAGGGCCAGCAGAAGCGCTGTCAGGAACTGGCTGGACACGTCGCCGCGCACACGCACCGGCGCATCCAGCGCAAGCGTGGACGGGCCGCGCAGGCGCAGCGGCGGGTAGCCGGCATTGCCAAGGTCGTCGATCTCACAGCCCAGGCCGCGCAGCGCGTCGACGAGGTCACCGATGGGACGCTCATGCATGCGCGCCACGCCGGACACCTCGAAGCTCGCTCCCTGCGTCGCGGCCAGCAGGGCAAGCGCTGCCGTCAACGGCCGCATGGCGGTGCCGGCGTTGCCGAGAAAGAGTTTGGCTTCCCTGGCGCGAAGGCGGCCACCCAGGCCATCGATGACGACGGCATCGCCTTCGTTCCAGACGCCGCAGCCGAGCGCTCGCAGCGCATCGAGCATGACGGCCGTGTCGTCGGACGCCAGCAGGTCGCGCACGACGGTCTTTCCTTCGCTCAAGGCCGCCAGCAGCAGCACGCGGTTGGAAATGCTCTTGGAGCCGGGCAGGCGCACGGCGCCTGCGGCGCCGCGCAGGGGCGGCAGGTCGAGAAAGGGGATCTTGAACATCACTTGCCGGCCGGTCGGCCGGGAGGGACTGCAGGAGGAGGATTGCCCCAGGCCAGGCGGCCTTCGGAGATGGGGCGCAGTGCGGCTTCGAGTGCCGTGGCGTCGCCCGCTTCGATCAAGGCTTCGAGCTGGTCCAGCATGGTGCGAAAGCGCTTGGACTGGGCCAGCACTTCATGCTTGTTGGCCAGCAGGATGTCGCGCCAGACGCCCGGCTCGCCCGCAGCGATGCGGGTGAAGTCGCGAAAACCTGGGCCGGCCAGGCTCAGGTAGTCGCGCGCGGCCGGCTGCTCGGCGATAGCCTGGAAATAGGCGAAGGCCAGCAGATGGGGTAGATGGCTGACCGCGGCGAAAGCCGCGTCATGGTTGTGCGGTCGCATCTTCAGCACGGTGGCGCCCAGGGCCGACCAGACGTCGGTGGCACGCTGCACAAGCTGCGGGTTGGTGAAGGGCTGGGGCGTCAGGATGACCTGGCGGCCTTCATAGAGATTGGCCTCGGCATGTTGGACGCCGCCCGACTCCTTGCCGGCGATGGGGTGGCAGGGCACGAAGCTCGACGCGCGGTCGCCCAGGGCGCGGCGCGAAGCCTCAATGACGTCGCATTTGGTCGAGCCGACGTCCATGAACAAGACGCCCGGATTGACGAGGTGGCGGATGGCCTTGAGCGTGCTCTCGGTGGCCGACACGGGCACCGCAATCAACACGATGTCCGAACCCGACACCGCCAGCAGCGCCGATTCGGCGGCCACGTCGATGACCCCCAGCTTCTTGGCCTGTTCGGTCGTAGACGGCGACTTGCTGTAGCCGACGACGCGCTTGACCAGGCCGGCCTTTTTCATTGCCAGCGCGAAGCTGCCGCCCATCAGGCCGCATCCAATCACACCCAGCTGCTGAAACATGGTCTTAGGCCTTCACCGGGTAGGCGCCGAGGATCTTGAAGAAGGCGCAAATCTCGCGCAACTCGGCCAGCGCGTCGGCCACGTGGCGCTGCGTCGGATGGCCGTCGAGGTCGATGTAGAAGTAGTAGTCCCACTGGCCGGTGCGGGCCGGGCGGGACTCCAGGCGGGTCATGGACACACCGTGCTTCTTCAGCGGTACCAGCAGATCGTGCATGGCGCCGGGCCGGTTGGGCACCGAGACGACCAAGCTGGTGCAGTCGCGCCCGGTGGCCGGCGGCGTAGCCATCGTCTGCGGCAGGCAGATGACGGCGAAGCGCGTGCGGTTGTAGGCCTCGTCCTGGATGGCATGAGCCGTGATGTGCAGACCGAAGACGGTCGAGGCACGGTCGCTGCCCAGGGCCGCCCAGGCGGGGTTGGTGGCGGCCAGGCGCGAGCCCTCGGCATTGCTGGAGACGGCGCGGCGCTCGACGTCGGGCAGGTGCTTGTTCAGCCAGTTCTGGCATTGGGCCAGAGCCTGCGGGTGCGCAAGCACGGCCTCGATGCCGTGCATCGACGGTTCCTTGCGCATCAGGTTGTGGCGGATCAGCAGGCTGACCTCGCCGACCACGTGGCAGGGCGTGTGCAGGAACAGGTCTAGCGAGCGTGTGACGACGCCCTCGGTCATGTTCTCGACGCCGACGACCCCGAACTGCGCGCTGCCGCTGGCCGTCGCGTGGAAGACCTCGTCGAAGTTTGCGCAGTAGGTCATGTCAGCGGCGCCGCCAAAGTATTCGAGGGCCGCCTGCTCGCAGAAGGTGCCGACGGGTCCGAGCACGGCGACGCGCTGTGGCGACTCCAGCGCCAGGCAGGCCGACATGATCTCGCGCCAGATGGCTGCCACATGCTCGGACTTCAGCGGGCCGGGATTGGCGGCGCGGATCTTGTCGATGACCTGGGCGACGCGGTCCGGGCGGAAGAAGGGTGTGCCTTCTGCGCGCTTGATTTCTCCCACTTGCTCGGCGACGCGGGCGCGCTGGTTCAGCAGGTCCAGCAGCTGGCGGTCCAGGCCGTCGATCTGGTCGCGCAGCGCGAGCAGCGCCTGGGAGGCGACAGGTTCAGCCATGGCGGGCCTCGAAGTCCTTCAGGAATGACACCAGCGCCTGCACACCTTCCAGCGGCATTGCGTTGTAGATGGAAGCGCGCATGCCGCCCACCGACTTGTGGCCCTTGAGCTGCAGCAAACCAGCTTCCTTGGCCTCGGCCAGGAAGCTCTCGTTGAGCTTCTCATCCTTCAGGAAGAAAGGCGCGTTCATGCGTGAGCGGCAGCTGGCGTCGACACGGTTTTCGTAAAAGTCGGAGGCATCCAGCGTCGCGTAGAGCAGGCCCGCCTTGTCGATATTGCGCTGCTCGATGGCGGCCAGGCCGCGCTTGCCGGCGTACTCAAAGTCTTTCACCCACTGAAACACCAAACCCGCCACATAGATTGCAAAGGTCGGCGGCGTGTTGAACATGGATTGGGCCGCCGCCACGGTTTCGTAGTTGAAGGCCGAAGGGCAGATCTCCAGAGCGCGGCCCAGCAGGTCTTCGCGCACGAACACCAGGGTCATGCCGGCGGGGCCGATGTTCTTCTGTGCGCCACCGAAGGCCAGGCCGACGCGGCTCCAGTCGATGGGACGCGACAACAGGTGGGAGGAGCAGTCGATGACCAGCGGCACGCCGTTGCCGATACGAGGCAGATCGTGGAACTCGATGCCGTCGATGGTCTCGTTGGTGCAGACATGGACATAGCTTGCGTCGCCGCGCAGCTGCCAGTCGCCGGGGATGGCATGCCCGCTGCCGACGTCGGCGGCGATCTGCACGTCGGCATAGCGGCGCGCCTCGGCAGCGCTCTTGCGCGACCAAGAGCCCGTCACGACGACGTCCACCTTGCCGCCACGGCTCAGGTTCAGCGGCACGATGGCGTTCTCGCCCAGCCCGCCGCCTTGCATGAACAGGATGCGGAAGTTGGCCGGCACGGCGAGCAGCTCGCGCAGATCTCGCTCGGCCGCTTCCGCGATGGAGATGAACTCCTTGCCGCGGTGGCTCATCTCCATGACGCTCATGCCGCTGCCGTGCCAGTCCAGCATCTCGGCCGCCACCTGTTGCAGCACCGGTTCAGGCAGTGTGGCGGGGCCGGGGGCGAAATTGAACGGGCGGGCTTTGGTCATCGAGATCCGGGAGGCTACTTCTTGGGCGCTGAGGCTGCGGGCTTGGGCGCTGCGGCCGGCGGCGGAGGCTGCAGGCCCAATTGCTTGGCCAGCGTGGCCTGCAGGGCCTTGAGACGGCCTTCCAACGTGGGGCCGGCCTCGGCCATCACCTTTTGCGCGACGGCCTTCTGCAGTTCGACGCTGGCAAGGCCGAATTTCTGGCTGACCGGTGATTCTGCCCAGGCGACGACCTGCTTCAGTTCGTCCTCGTTGAAGCGTTCGTCCAGCAGGGCCGAAGCCGTGGGACCAATTGCCTTGGCAATCTTGTCCTTCAGGTAGGGCACGTTTTCCTCGATGAACTTCTTCAGCTCGGCGTCCATGGCCTTGGCCGTCGCGTCGCGCTTCTCGGCCGGCACCTGCTGCAGCGCGGCACGGCCGCCTTGCGTCAGCTGCGGCAGGGGCTGCTGCACGATGCTGGCCGCCATGCTGTCGGCCATGCCCTGCTGTTGCAGGGCCACGATCTTGTCGATCAGGGCCTTCTTGGCCGGTGACGGATCGGCCAGGGCGGTACCGGTGGCCAGGGCCAGGGCGAGGGCCAGGCCCAGGTTGCGAGAGGTCATGTGATCAGTCCTTGGGGGCTTCGGAAGAGTCATCGGTAGGGCCGGCCTCGCCATCTTCGGCAGGGGCATCGGTCTCATTGGCGTCGTTCTCGACGATGCGCTGCAGGCCGGACAGCTTGCTGCCGTCGTCCAGCGCGATCAGTGTGACGCCTTGCGTAGCGCGGCCGAGTTCGCGGATCTCGCTGACGCGGGTTCGCACCAGCACGCCCTTGTCGGTGATCAGCATGATCTCGTCTTCGGGACGCACCAGCGTCGCTGCAACGACGCGGCCGTTGCGCTCGCTCTGCTGGATGGCAATCATGCCCTTGGTGCCGCGGCCGTGGCGGGTGTACTCGACGATGGACGTGCGCTTGCCGAAGCCGTTCTCGGTGGCGGTCAACACGCTCTGGGTCTCGTCTTCGGCCACAAGCATGGCGATGAGGCGCTGGTCGGGCTCAAGCATCATGCCGCGCACGCCGCGGGCGGTACGGCCCATTGGGCGCACATCGTCCTCGTCGAAGCGCACGGCCTTGCCGCCGTCGCTGAACAGCATCACGTCGTGGTGACCGTCGGTCAGTGCGGCGCCGATCAGGTGGTCGCCCTCGTCCAGGTCGACGGAGATGATGCCGGCCTTGCGGGGATTGCTGAAGTCCTTCAGAGAGGTCTTCTTGACCGTGCCCATGGCCGTGGCCATGAAGATGAAGTGATCTTCAGGGAAGCTGCGGAACTCACCGGTCAGCGCAAGCACGACGGTGATCTTCTCGTCGGCCTGCAGCGGGAACATGTTGACGATGGGCTTGCCGCGCGAGTTGCGCGAGCCTTGCGGCACTTCCCAGACCTTGAGCCAGTAGACGCGGCCGCGGTTGGAGAAGCACAACAGCCAGTCGTGCGTGTTGGCGATGAAGAGCTGGTCGACCCAGTCGTCGTCCTTCGTCTGCGTAGCCTGCTTGCCGCGGCCGCCGCGCTTTTGGGCGCGGTATTCGCTCAGCGCCTGGCTCTTGATATAGCCGGTGTGCGAGAGCGTCACGACCATGTCGGTCGGCGTGATCAGGTCCTCGGTGCCGAGTTCCTGCGCGTTGTGCTCGATGACGCTGCGGCGTGCACCCAGCTTGGTCTGGCCGAACTCGTTCTTCAGCTGAACCAGCTCGTCGCTGATGATGGTGGTCACCCGGGCCGGCGTGGCCAGGATGTTGAGCAGATCGGCGATCTCCGCCATCACGCCCTTGTACTCGTCGACGATCTTGTCCTGCTCGAGGCCGGTCAGGCGCTGCAGGCGCATCTGCAGGATTTCACCGGCCTGCGACTCGGACAGGCGGTACAGGCCATCGGCCTGCATGCCGTATTCCGGCTCAAGGCCCTCGGGGCGGTAGGCGGAGGGGCCACCGGCCGACAGCGTCTCGGTGCGCGACAGCATCTCGCGCACCAGCGACGAATCCCAGCTCTTGGCCATCAGCGCGGCCTTGGCAACAGGCGGCGTCGGCGAGGTTTTGATGGTCTCGATGAATTCGTCGATGTTGGCCAGCGCGACCGCCAGGCCTTCCAGCACATGGCCGCGCTCGCGGGCCTTGCGCAGTTCGTAGATCGTGCGGCGGGTCACCACCTCGCGGCGGTGCTCCAGGAACACGATGATCATGTCGCGCAGATTGCACAGCTTGGGTTGGCCGTCGACGAGGGCCACCATGTTCATGCCGAAGCTGTCTTGCAGCTGCGTCTGCTTGTACAGGTTGTTCAGCACCACCTCGGGGACTTCACCGCGCTTGAGTTCGATGACCACGCGCATGCCGGACTTGTCGGACTCGTCCTGGATGTGGCTGATGCCCTCGATCTTCTTTTCCTGCACCAGCTCGGCAATGCGCTCAAGCAAGGTCTTCTTGTTGACCTGATAGGGGATTTCGTCAACGATGATCGACTGGCGCGCGCCCTTGTCGATGTCCTCGAAATGCACCTTGGCGCGCATGACGACCCGGCCGCGCCCCGTGCGGTAGCCATCGCGCACGCCAGCCAGGCCATAGATGATGCCGGCGGTCGGGAAGTCGGGCGCCGGGATGATCTCCATCAGCTCGTCGACGGTGCATTCCGGGCTTTTCAGCGCGAACAGGCAGGCGTCGACAACTTCGTTGAGGTTGTGCGGCGGGATATTCGTGGCCATACCCACGGCAATACCCGACGAACCATTCACCAGCAGATTCGGCAAACGGGTCGGCAGAACCAGGGGTTCCTTATGGCTGCCGTCATAGTTCGGCCCGAAATCGACGGTTTCCTTGTCGATGTCTGCCAACATTTCGTGAGCGATTTTGTCGAGACGAATCTCGGTGTATCGCATTGCAGCGGCGTTATCGCCGTCGATGGAACCGAAGTTGCCTTGACCGTCGATCAGCATGTGGCGCAGGCTGAATGGCTGCGCCATGCGGACGATGGTGTCGTAAATGGCCGAGTCGCCGTGCGGGTGGTATTTACCCATGGTCTCACCTACCGCCTGCGCGCTCTTGCGGTACTTGGCGTTGTAGGTGTTGCCCATCTCGTTCATCGCGTACAGCACGCGACGGTGCACCGGCTTCAGGCCGTCACGCGCATCGGGCAGGGCGCGTCCCACGATCACGCTCATCGCGTAGTCGAGATAGGAGCGGCGCATCTCCTCCTCGAGGCTGATCGGGAGGGTTTCCTTGGCGAACTGGGTCATGCGGCGGGATGACGCACGCGCTACACGGCCGCGGCGTCCTCAGAGGTAGGTGAAAGGCGCGAATTCTATGCGGCCCGCCCCCCTGTAGCAGCAGCGCAACATCGTCACCATGGCCTTGAACGTAGGCCGCCACAATGCGTTGGTCTCGGTGCCCCCATGGCACAATCGTCGAGTCCCTAGGAGAAACCCTAAAGTCTCTCCTGAGGTTAGAGGTTGAGTACTGACTCTCGCAGGGCAACTGCGGCATTCCTTGAGAGGAGAATCATGAAGAAACTGAATCGTGTGGCGTCGCTGTTTGCGGTGGCCGCGGTCGCCGTTGCTGCGTCTGGCGCATCGGCCCAAGCTATCGACAACTGGCGCGCAACCGACGGCACCGTCTGGAAGAACGGCACCAACGAATATTGCTGGCGCGACAATTTCTGGACACCCGCTACGGCGGCCAAGGGCTGCGATGGCGAAATCAAGCCGGCACCCAAGGTTGAGCCGCCGGCACCGGTTGCTCCCCCGCCTCCGGCGCCGGCTCCCCAGCCTCCGAAGCCGGTTCCCCCGCCGCCGGCTCCGGTCAGCGAGAAGGTCACCTTCGCCGCTGATGCCTTCTTCGACTTCGACAAGTCGACGCTGAAGCCCGAAGCCACCGCCAAGCTGGACGACCTGGTCAGCAAGACCAAGGGCATCAACCTGGAAGTCATCATCGCCGTGGGCCACACCGACTCGGTGGGCAGCGATGAGTACAACCAGAAGCTGTCGATCCGCCGCTCGGAAGCCGTCAAGGCTTACCTGGTTGGCAAGGGTGTCGAGCCGAACCGCGTCTACACCGAAGGCAAGGGCGAAAAGCAGCCCGTCGCCGACAACAAGACGACCGAAGGCCGCGCCAAGAACCGCCGCACCGAAATCGAAGTCGTCGGTACGCGCAACAAGTAAGCTCAGCGCCCTCGGGCGCTTTGCGCAAAGCCCCGCACGGTCCGCCGTCGGGGCTTTTCTACTTTCTGGATGTCATGACGATCAACGCCGACCCGCAAGAGCTCGCCAAATTCGGCGAACTGGCCCACCGCTGGTGGGACCCCGAGAGCGACTTCAAACCGCTGCACCAGATCAACCCGCTGCGCCTCGGATGGATTCAGCAGCTCTGCCCTTTGGCAGGCAAGCGTGTGCTGGACGTCGGTTGTGGCGGCGGCATTCTGAGCGATTCCATGGCGCGTGCCGGCGCCCAGGTGCTGGGCATCGACCTGTCGACCAAGCCGCTGCGCGTCGCAGAACTGCATGCCATGGAGGCAGGGACCGAAGGCGTGGAATACCGCGAGATCGCTGTCGAAGCGTTGGCCACTGAACAGCCGGCCAGCTTCGACGTGGTTACCTGCATGGAGATGTTGGAGCATGTGCCCGACCCGGCCTCGGTCGTGCGGGCGCTGGCGACGCTGGTCAAGCCCGGCGGCTTGGTCTTCCTGTCGACGCTCAA
Organism: Pelomonas sp. Root1217; assembly: GCF_001425705.1. Lineage (GTDB taxonomy): Bacteria > Pseudomonadota > Gammaproteobacteria > Burkholderiales > Burkholderiaceae_C > Pelomonas. Next base: position 450,207 of record NZ_LMDC01000027.1, read on the forward strand.
TCGCAACGCCAAGTCGTTCTTGCTCGCCATCGTTGGCGCGGAATACGTACTGCAGATGCTGCCCAAGGGCACGCACGAATATGCGCGCTTCCTGAAGCCGTCGGAGCTGTCGCAGTTCTGTCGCGACGCCGGGCTGGAGCTGCAAGGCAGCCGCGGCCTGACCTACAACCCGCTCACGCAGCGCTACAGCCTCGGTAGCGACACCGACGTGAACTACCTGCTGGCTTGCCGCCGTCCCGCTTGAAGCTGCTTGCGTCTTGGTCGCACCTGCGGGCCGTGCTGTTCGACCTGGACGGCACACTGGTCGACAGTGCCGCAGACCTCGCGGCGGCCGCCAATGCGATGCGCGCCGACCGCGGTCTCGCCCCGCTGCCACTCTTGCAATATCGGCCGCACGGCGGCTCGGGCGCGCGTGGCATGCTGGGCCAAGCCTTCGACACGGCGCCTGGTCAGTCGGGCTATGACGAACTCAAGCGTGAATTTCTGGATCGCTACGAAGCGGTGATGTATGACAGCACACGTGCCTTTCCCGGCATCGAGGCGGAGCTTCTCGGGCTCGCAGATGCGGGCATGACATGGGGCATCGTCACCAACAAAGCCGAGCGCTTCGCCTTGCCGCTGGCCAAGGCGCTGGGCTTGGCGGCCGGCGCCATCGTGGGTGGCGACACGACGGGCCATACCAAACCGCACCCCGCCCCACTGCTGGAGGCCGCACGCCGCCTGGGCGTGGCACCCCAGTCCTGCCTCTACGTTGGGGATGACGAACGGGACATCCTCGCAGGTCGGGCCGCAGGCATGTCAACGGCCACCGCGGCATGGGGCTATCTCGGCGAGAGCGGTGAATTTCGTCATTGGGGCGCCGACCTGGAACTGTCTGCGCCGGGAGAGCTCTTGAAAGCGCTCGGTCTGGCCTAAAATGCGAGGTCTCTGGGGCCGACTTGGTTTCGACGTGGGTGCGGATCCGGAGTAGGGCATGTCGAGCACCAGTCCGCTCGTAAAACCACTGGAAACAAAGTAACTGCAAACGACTCTACGTTCGCACTCGCCGCTTAATTGCGGATGAGCTTCTCAACGGCAGGCCGATGGGCCGGGCTGAGTTCCGCAAGGGGCAAAGCTGAGAAGTCACTCACATCGGCTGGCGTCGTACCGGGTCACTCGGTAGGGCGTGAGATCAAGTGACTGGCGGAAAAGCTAGCGTGCCACTGCGCGAGTTGACCGTGAGATTCAAATCAGCCGGCTAAACATGTAGATCTGCCCGGTGATGGCTTGCGGACGGGGGTTCAATTCCCCCCGGCTCCACCATCTTAGAGGTCTCAGCTAGTCCCGCAAGGTCCCGCTGAGCTGAAAGGCCCAAGTAAATCAACGACTTGGGCCTTTTTCTTTGCCCACTGCATCCCTTGACGTCTCACGGAGTCCCCAAGCGTCATGGGTAACTTCATGGGTAAGTCCCGTGGGCCGGATAAAATAGCTGGAAAGTTACCCATACATGTGACCGAGCGGTGATGAGATGACGGCTAGCGATCTCTTGTCGGATAGAGCGATCAAGGCAGCGCTCAAGGCGGCAGAGGTTTCCGGCGCCCCTTCCAAGGTGAAGGACGGAGCGGGACTTCGGCTTGATGTCCGGCCCAACAAGTCAGGATGGTGGCGATTCCGCTACTGGTTCGACGGTAAAGAGCGCATGCTGTCCTTGGGCACGTATCCCGAGACGTCCCTAGGGCAGGCCCGTGCGAAACGAGATGAGGCGCGCCGCCAAATCGCTGCCGGGGTGGACCCGAGCGCTTTAAGAAAGAGCGAAAAGGTGGCGCAAGCCAGCCGGGTGGAGGCACTAGCGCTGGAGGCAGCTGGGCTTCCTCCAGTCGGCTCCTTTCAGGCTGTAGCGCAGGAATGGCTGGAGACCGTTCATCAGGCGAAGGTCAGCGCGGGCCATCATTCCCGCACGCGTATTCGGCTTGAGCAGGACGTCTTCCCTTGGCTGGGTCGAAGGCTCATTTCTGAGATTACGGCGCCGGAGTTGCTGGCCGTGCTCCGCAAGGTGGAGGGGCGGGGCGCTATCGAGACGGCGCACCGGATCAAGGACGCTTGTGGTCAGGTGTTTCGTTTTGGGATCGCCACGGGCGCGTGCGCGTCGAATCCGGCGGCAGACCTGCGCGACGCCCTGCGGCCAGTGCAGAGTCGCCATCACGCAGCACTGACAGACCCAGGCGAGGTCGCGAAGCTGTTGCGGGCTGCCGATGAGTATTCAGGCCAGCGAACGACCCAGGTCGCGTTGCAGTTGTCCCCGTTGCTGCTACTCCGTCCTGGTGAATTGCGGCACTTGGAGTGGGCATGGATCGACCTGGACCTCGCGTTATTGACGATCCCGGGCAGCGTCATGAAGCGCACCAAGGCGCAGAAAGAGGACGGGCCGCCGCACTTGGTGCCCTTGGCTCGCCAGGCGGTGGAGGCACTGCGCGCCTTGCTACCCTTCACCGGAGACGGTCGGTACGTCTTCCCGGCGTTGACGACCCGGCAACGATGCATGAGCGAGAACACGGTGCGTTCGGCATTGCGGCGCCTGGGTTATGCCAATGATGAGATGACCGCGCATGGCTTTCGTGCCATGGCGCGAACGATGCTCGCTGAGCGATTGAACTTCGCCCCCGAGGTCATTGAAGCTCAGCTTGCGCATGCCGTAGCTGACGCGCTGGGACGAGCCTATAACCGTACGCAGTATCTCGACCAGCGAGTCTCGATGATGCAGGCTTGGGCCGACTACCTCGAACGACTCAGGCTAGGCATCACGTCAGCTCCGCCTTGACATGGTGGGGGTCGTTGGTTCGAATCCAATCGCGCCTACCAAATTCGGTAGGTAGAACAAGCACTTAGTGGCGACGCTAGGTGCTTTTTCTTTGCCCGTACGAAAAAGGTACGAAAAACCGAGCGGCCGAATTTCGTCATTTGGCTTTTAGTCGGGTTGCTGACTTGATGGCCATGGCCCGAGTGCGAACGTGAAGCAGCGCCTGGTGCTCGTGTCGCGACGTGCAGAGAGGCAGTTGCCGGTGAATAGGGCTGCCAAAGATTGACGGAGTTGATTTCGGCAGGCGCGGCTGCCTGCTCAGTCGAGTGGCGCGACTAGGGGGTGACCATGGGTGACCGACCTCAAGCACGGTGGTGCGAGGTGAACGATCAGCGCAAGCGGAGCATGTGGTCCGACTCGCCTTTCTTGACTTCGACGACCGCATCCAGCGCCTTGACCATCTCGGCGAAGCTTGCGTGTCCGTGGTCCTTGGTGTCGAAGGTCGGATCCAGGCGCTTGACCATGTGCCAGACCGAGCCCTTGTTGACCCAGGGCTCGCCTTTGGTTTCTGCCAGCAGGCGCACTGCGCGGCGCAGCATCTCGGCTGCGGGATCGGGTGGTGGCGACGGTGGGGCGACCTTCTGTCCGGCAGGTGTCGGTGGCTCATCGGCAAGTGGGGGCGCGATGAGAGCGCCGTAGTAGCGGAACTCGTGGCAGCTCTTGGCCCAATGCTTGTTGGTGTTCCGGCGGTTGCCGATGCCGATGAGCGTCCGGCCAGCTGCTTTGATCTTCTGCGCGACCGGCATGAAGTCGCTGTCGCCGCCCATGATGACCACGGTGCGGATGAGCGCGCGCGGCGCACTGATGGCCGCGCCGGACGGAGTACCTGACCATGATCCGTGAGACTGCCCAGCCGGGCGGCAGCACAGCCAAGCTGGCCAAGCGCCTGCCGCGCTTCCTGCAGATCCTGAGGCACGGCGGCGAGGCGCCGCGCGACCACCACATCGACATGCGGCTGCAACTGCTGCCCCAGGCTGGCACGTGTTTCGGCCTGTTCCGGCCTCATGAGGCCGAGCTGCTGCAGATCATGGGCTCGCAGTTCGTTCAGGCCTACAGCCTCAGACATGACTCGAAGATCTGCGAACTCTTCGATCACGAGTTCGCCCGCTGCATGCGGGCTTGCCATGACCGCGTGTCGACGATCATGGACGTGGAACCCGACGAGGGCGCGGTGAACCGGCTCCGGGCCATCGTGAACGTCCCGGAGGAGATGGCCCAGGTAATGACCCAGCACCTGCACCAAAGGCACGCATGGTTCAGTGAGAGGTTCGTGACATTCATGGAGATGGTGCAGCGCCTGCATGCGCTGCTGGGCCCTGCCATCGCGCCGCTGAATGCACAACTGGCGCTGTCGGGCAGCTTTGCCAACCTGCTTCACAGCCGGCACCTGCGCCTGGACGTCAATGCGCACCAGGGGCTGGGGCTGGAGCCGCTGTGGCGCATCCTGCTCAAACTCCAGTTCTCGCGCGACGGCAATGAAAGCATGCTGTCCGGCACCGTCAAGCCCCTCATCGAACAGTTCGTGCAGCAGAACTCGCAGTGGTTCAGACTGGAGATCCACCGCCCGAGCGCGGTGGAGGGGGAAAACAAGTCGGATGCGTTCAACCTCTTTTTCGTTCAGCCCGGCAGCCAGCTGACCTACGAGCCGCTGTGCCTGAAGATCAGGCTGGTGCGCCAGGGCTCGAATGCAATGCCGCCGCTTACTTGGATCGAGGGCGTGCCCGTCACGGACCTGCGCTACCAGATCGCCGACTACACGCGCCGCGCCGCGAAGGTGGAGGAACTGGTCGTGAAACAGGCCTTGAACAAGGCCCGGCGCGCCTCTTTGCTCATGGCGACGCAGTTGGAGATCGCCTCCGACGAGTAGCCGGCCCCGGGACGCTCAGTGCTCGAGACATGACCGCCGGCAGGGGCTTGTGCCAAGGGGAGGACGTCACGCGGACCAGATTACGGCCGACCTTGCTCGTCGTGGACAAAACTCTGCTGCGTTCCAAGAGCTGCTTGAGTACGGTCGCCAGGTCTGCGAAAGGGAGGCTTAACCTCTCGAACCGATCTTCAACCGAGTGTCCGGGACTTCAATCCTCGGACCTTGCTCTGAGATCAACCATCCGGGAAGTGCTTTGCGTAGGGTATTGGCCGCTGCCGAGTTGGCAACCCTCACAAGCATGGTTCGACCACTGCTGTCGAGGACATCTCCACTTTGGGAGGCAACAGCCGCCTCTGCCTCGGCTGGCGAGGCGGCGCTTTCCTCTGAACGGCGAAGGACTAGTCGCACCATAAGCATTGTTATAGCACTACCAGGGTTTGCAGTTCCCCTGTCCTACACCATCAACCCGACTCCTTCCAGGGGTTGAATGAACCCCAGCGTCTTGGCGGCGCCCGTGATCAGACCCACGATAGCGATGGATCGGTTGCGGTCTCGGGGCATGTTGAGGACCGTCTTGTTTGCGGAGAGGAGTGCAGCCGCCGCCCCCGTGACTGCGGGGCAAGCCATACTGGTCCCCGACATCACCCCGTACTTCCCGCCTGGAAGCGTCGAAACGATGCCGCCGCCAGGGCCGCAGACGTCGATCGGTGGGCCGACGTTCGAGAAGGCGGACACATAGACCTTCGAATCACTCTTCCCAAACGGTGCCACCTCGTCCAGGACTTCATTGGAAGACGCTGGATAGGTGCCTTTCTTTCCCAGACTGCTCACCGCCACGGCGACATTCCAGGCCGCAGGGTACGACACTGGTTTTCGGCCGTCGTTGCCGGCGGCGGCGATGCAGACCGTGCCTTGGTCAAAGGCATCCTTCATCGCGGCATGGACCGTGTCGTCGGGGATGGAAGAGCCCAGGCTGAGGTTTAGCAGGTCGCAGCCGTGTTTGACACCCTGATCGATCGCGCGAATGATGTCGTAGTTTTCTGCACCGGCTCCAGAGTTAGGGAAAACGCGGTAGCTCATCAGCGTCACTTGCGGTGCGATGCCCCGTTTGCCAGGCGCGTGGTGAGGGTCCGCCGGATTCAGTGAGCCCCGGCTCGAGATGATGCCGGCCACATGGGTGCCGTGATCGCCTTGCTTGGCGGCGGGGCCTGAACCGCCCGCGTCGCCTTCGCTGTAGACAAAAGCGGCACCTCCAGTGACTGCCAAGTCCGGGTGGGTGGCGTCAACGCCGGTGTCGATGACGCCCACGGTGACACCTGCACCAGCGTCGACAGGTCGATTGCCGTACAAGATCGCCGCGAAGTCCGGGACCGCCAGATCGACGGGCTCGACCTCATGCGTGGTGCCGCCCTTGAGGGTGAAGTTCTTTCTTCCATATCCCCAGTAGCCGGCAGGCGAATACGCCACGAGCAATTCCAGCTTCACCGAGTTGCCAGGGAACCCGAGGCTGGCTACTCCTTTGCTATTGGTCTTGCCGCTGGCCCCGACCCTGCTGGCGAAGTCCGTAAATGCCACGACAGTGATGCCCTGAACGGGCTTCTTGCTCTTGGCATCGACGAAGGTGACCTGCAGCTTCGTGGTCAGTCCCAAGGCCGCCGCTGGCATTGCCTTGGTAAGGATTTCAAGCTGCGGCATGCGCATCAGTTGGTACGTGACCAACGGCATCGCCTTCACACCCGGGTCGGAAACGCGCAGCGCCGCGAGTTCTTACGAACCCATCTCCACAAGCTTCGGGCCATCCGCTTCGATCGAGTGAACGACCTTCATCACCGGCGTGCGCGACCGGCCAGTCGCCGACATGGTGGCAAGGCGGTTTGTCGCCGCGGCGGCAAACACCGGACTGGCCTCGCTGATGTTCCTCATGTCTTCTGACGTGAAACCCCGCATAGGCATCAAGATGAAGCGCGCGGTCGTTGCGGTCTTTTTGGCTGACATTGGGTTCCCTTGGTTGGTATGCGGGGGGCTCCCCCCCGGAAACGCGGAAAGTATTCAGCTGCGCAAGCAGGCGCGGCATCCTCAGATTTGAGGGGGGACGTTGCCGTCCGCGATTGCTCCGACGCTGGCTGCATGCCGCGGCTGGCGGGGCCGATGCTGCGCGCAGCATTGTTGGGTTTGGCCATCCGGGCTAGGACCGCTGAGTGGACAGGTGTCAGGCTTACTTGCGCACACGATGGTCAACCATCTTCGGCACATCAAGCCTTTACGCAAAACTTTTCAAGTTCACGTTCGAAGTAGGAGGAACCATATTCAAGTCGTACATCAGGAAGAGTCAGCCCGGCGTCGTCACGCACAACCAGCCCGTATCCGGCAAGCCAGTGCACTTCAATCTCGATGACGATGTTGGCGCGGCTGATGTCTATCGGATCTAGCCGCTGTCGCGATGCCAAAACCGCGTCTCGGAGGCCGCAGATCGTCTTCCTGTCGAGCAAGATGCTCAGCGGTTGGGGCTCCTTTGCGCGGAGCGTCCAGAATTTCCCGAGGTCAACGACAGGCGCTGTCAGCGACTTGAGGAGGCTTTCGGTAGGAGCCCCGAACGGGGTGAATGATCCGCTGCGACTTGGGTCATTCCAGGCAAGCTTCAATTCGCTGGCAGCTGTCAGGCTAAGGTCTGTCGTCGAGCTCAGGAGTGCGGTGCACAACAGGTGTTCGGCTGTGAAGACGCACTGCGAGGACGATGCATGGACGTAGCCAGGAGGCGGCGGCTCGTTCATGGCCTTGTCCAGCGCCTCTCTGCCCTTGACGAACCAGTAGGTGCCGATGAGCGATATCACCGCGGCACCCAGGAAAAGGGCCGGAAAGAGCATCTGCGCCATAGCCCTGCGCCATCTTGGCAGGCCCGCAGTGACTTGCCGGGAACAGTTCCAGCCGACGTAGGCCAGGAAGAGCGCTGCAAGCGCTGCTGCGGTCAGGAGCAGCGTGTCAGGCAGCCCCTCTCGCAAGGTCTTCAGCCAGGACTCGCCGATCCCCAACCCTAGCATTCCGACATTGCAGGCCAGCGCCACGGAAACCACGGCCTGGGTCAAGCCCGTTTGCGCGCGTTGCCAATCGGCGCCGATCAGGAGGCGCAGGAGCAACCCTCCCGCGCTCATCGTCAGCCAGAGGGAGAGGAGAGCTGGGGCTGCCACCGCCAACCACGCCTCTGGTGATGCGGAGGCGAGCTTGCCGGCCATGCTGGTGGCGCTGTTCATGCCACCGGCTACCAGCATCACCATCATGAGTGCGGACGCGAGGGCTGCCACAAGCATGCCCACGCGTGGCGGCAGGATCAGTCGGCTGTTGACCAGCTCCTTGATACGTTCAAGGCCCGTCGCGCGGCATAGTGCGATCGGAACGCGCCAGCTTGTCGCGACTACAAGCCAAAGTGCATTGGCGACCTCGCCGAAGAGGTCGTCCGCGCGCTCGAGCACCCACAGCTTTTCCTTGCGAGCTGGAGCGCTCTCAGACTTGGTGTCTCCCGGTGGTGTTGGTGCTTTCGCGAGTTCTGGGTCGCTCATGCGAGGCACCTATGCGTGTGTTGACGAAGCGGCAGATGACGGGTCTGCCATCGTCGGGCTTGTTCACGCGCGTGTGTAGGCAGTCTCTCCCCACAAATGTGGAGGCGGCTTTTGCGCGTTCAGGGGAAGCTTTGGACTCAACAGGGGAGGGAAGCCATGAGGGTCACAGCCTTTGCGCTCGCGTGCGCGGCATTTCTGTCGTTGAACCAGGGCTCATGCCTTCGGGGCGGCCGGTCAGCAAGCCGTTGGTGCCATTGCGGATGAGCTCTTGCAGGGCACTCCTGCTGGAAAAGAATCTCGCAAGATTCTCGGGACTACACTGCGCACTGCGTCCGTATGGGCCGACTGCGTCAAGAGCGTGGACGAGGAAGAGTTCACCTATGGGGAGAAGGGCAAGCGGCCGGAATGCGCGCCCTACGAGAACGAGGAGAGCATCGAAGTGATGGAGGACTTTGTCCGGCGCAACGTCGGGACTTGCCCGATGCCCGCCAACGCCGAGTCCTGCCATCGGCAATATCACTACACAGACGTCGCCATCTAGCGTGACAGCTAGCCGCCTTTGACGTCTCGGCCAGGAGCCGTCGCTCGTCAGTGCCATTGGACGGCAGCAAAGTGCAGCTGTGACCGTGCATTCGTGACCAGGCCACGACTGGCAGCACCCGCTGCGGTGCTGTCCATAGCCGTGGATCTGGAATTTCGGCTTTGGGCACGTGTGAGTCGTTCGTGGCGCAGGGCTCGAACGACCGCTTGGGCTGGAACCAGTCACTTAGCGCAGGCGGCCCGGCGGGCATGCGCACGGCCGTAAATTGCCCGCTGCAATCGCGCGCGTTCCTCGGCCCTTATGGGAGGCTCAGGTCCATGCCGAGCGTCCTGGCCAGTCCGAAGGTCAAGAGCAGCAAGACAAGGAGCAGCAGCACGAACACGGCGACGAACTTGGCGCCCATGCCCAATAGCGCACGCCGGTCCGCCAACTTCTTCTCTCGGTCGTAGTGCCACTTGATGGCGAAATACATGCCTGTGGCGAATACCAGACTCTTGAATAGAACGAAGACGATGAGAACCCAATCCACCTGAGCATTCCTCGCTATTGCGCGACACCATCCATCTTGCCGGTAAACAGGAGTAGCGGACATTGGGCGTTTTGACTCACAGCCTTCGCGTAAACATGACGCCGGCGTCACCTGCGCCGCATAGCTGACGATCAACGGTAGCGACGGCCGCAGCTGATGGCCTGCACGACGATTTACGAGCACGGCCAAGGCGCATGCTTCGTGGCCCCTCAACTCGATGGGAGACCATCATGCGATCAGCAGCCAACACCCTGCCGCGCGAGCCGTGGAACAAGGGCAAGATCGTGGGGCAGAAGGCGCCGTTCAAGGTCAAGGACATCTGGGCACTCCGAGTCCGGCTACAGATGGAGAACCGCGTGCGTGAGCTCGCGCTGTTCAACCTCGGCATCGACAGCAAGCTTCGGGGATGCGACCTCGTCTCGCTTAAGGTGCGAGATGTCTGCCACGGCGACGCTGTGGCCAGCCGCGCGGTAGTGATGCAGCAAAAGACTCAGCGACCCGTTCAATTCGAGATCACGCCGGTGACCCGCGAAGCCGTGCAGAGTTGGATCAAGCAAGCGGGACTGAGATCTGACGGGTTCCTGTTCCCAAGTCGCATGCACTCCTCGCCGCATCTTGGGACGCCACAATACGCCCGAATCCTGGAAGGCTGGGTGGAGGAACTCGGCCTTGACCCTGCCGACTACGGGACGCATTCGATGCGAAGGACCAAGGCGACGCTGATCTATCGGCGAACCAGGAATCTGCGCGCCGTGCAGCTGCTGCTTGGGCACACAAAATTGGACTATCTCCCGCGCCGGACTATGTCCGGTGTTTGCGGAACCACAAGCGTAGGTGCTGCCGGCGACCCCGGTCGCTGGACATAGCAATGCTCCTTGCCGGGCGCCGTTGCCCGCAAGGAGAGCATCTTGGATCGAACCTATGAGAGCGCCATGGCGCTCGCCAGTCGCGCCGCCGGACCCTTGGCGGCGCATCTCGGGCCCTGGGTCAGGTCGCTGATCGACAAGCAGTACGTTGCCGCCGTCGTCTACGTAAAGTCTCGGCATGCGGCGGCGTTTGATCGCTGGTTGGCCGCTCTGCGAACTGATCTTGAGGATCTCAGCGAGGTTCACCTCGCCCAGTACCAGGACCGTCGGCGGCGACTGCGCCGGCCTGTGTGCGTCGCCACTCGGCAGCAGGAGCGGCGCGAGTTGGTTCACCTGCTTCGCGACTTGCGCGAGCTGGGCGTGTGCTCTACGGCTCGCGTGGCAACGACACCGAGCGACGATCTTGCCGCCGACTTCGGGCACCACCTGCAGCACCAGCAAGGCCTGGCGAGCTCCTCGATTGAGCGCTACAGGAAGGTCGCTGAGCAATTCCTTGTGGAGCGCTTCGGTCGCGGCGCAGTTGATCTGAGCACTGTTGGCGCCGCCGACGTCGTCGGATTCGTGCAACGGCAATCCAAGCGCCTGACGCCGCCGGCAATGAAGTGCGTCGTCAACGGCCTGCGCTCGTTCCTTCGGTACGCCCAGTATTGCGGGAATGTCGCGCCTGAGCTCGTCGCTGCCGTGCCGGCGGTGGCCAGCTGGGCATGCACGCCGGCTGTGCCCAAGGCGATCTCTGCGGAACATGCCCAACGGGCCATTGACGGCTGTGATGCCACCACCGCGACCGGCCTTCGTGATCGCGCTGTCCTGTTGCTATTGGCGCGCCTGGGTCTGCGGGCCCGCGAGGTCATCGCATTGCGGTTGGAGGATTGCGACTGGGATCGCGGCCAGCTGCTCGTTCGCGGCAAGGGTCGACGCGAGTGCATCCTGCCGATGCCCGTCGACGTGGGCGAGGCCATCGCCTCCTACCTCGAGCGTGGACGACCCGCCTGCAGGGACCGACACCTGTTCCTGCGATCCATGGCGCCGGTATGCGGATTCCTGCAAGGCGCTGACGGCATCGGCTCGATCGTGCGCTACGCGCTGCGGCGAGCCGAGGTCGATGCGCCGCACAGCGGCTCGCACCAGTTCCGTCACGCCCTGGCCGTGCGCATGCTGCAAGGCGGCGCCTCGTTGCCAGAGATCGGCGAGGTGCTGCGCCACCGCAGCCCGCAGTCCACCTCCATCTACGCCAGGGTCGACATCGAAGCATTGCGTACCTTGGCTGTGGCTTGGCCGGGAGCTGCGCAATGAACACGCTCGATCAGGCCTTGAGTGAGTATCTCGAGCTGCGTCGCGGTCTGGGCTTCAAGATGCGCGACGCCGGTCTTCTGCTGCCGCGGTTCGTCGCCTTCATGCAAGAGCGCCAGGCGCCGTACATCACCGCGCGACTGGCACTGGAGTGGGCGCAGCAGGCACAGACAGTTCAACCCGCTGAGTGGGCCCGGCGCCTGGGCTTCGTGCGCGGCTTCGCTCGATACCGCAGCGCTACCGACGGCCGAACGGAGGTTCCGCCATCGGAACTGCTACCCCACCGCTCGACCCGCGCAAGGCCCCACATCTATACGGAGCAGGAGGTGCAGCGCTTGTTGGATGCGGCGCTGCAACTGCCGACGACGTGGCCGTCGACGCCGCTACGCCCCTGGGTGTTCCATTGCCTGCTGGGTTTGCTCAGCGTCACCGGTCTGCGCATCTCGGAGGCGCTGGACTTGAAGGTCGACGATGTCGACCTCGAACAGGGCGTGCTGACCATCCGCGCAGCGAAGTTGGGTCGATGGCGACTCGTGCCAATCCACGCCTCGACCGTGACCGCGCTGGCGGACTACCTCCGACGTCGAGAAGAGTTCCTGGGCGGGACTGCCTCGCGGTTCGTGTTCATCTCCAACTGCGGCACGCGCCTGGACATCGGCCGCGTTCACCGGGCCTTCTACACGTTGTCGCGGCAAACGGGCCTGCGCGCCCATGGCGCGCGCAACGGCCCCAGGCTGCATGACTTCAGACATCGCTTTGCAGTTCTGACGCTCGTGCGCTGGTACCAGTCTGGCGACGATCCCGGACGCAAGCTGTCGGTGCTCTCGACCTACCTCGGGCACGTCTACGTTGCCGGCACCTATTGGTACCTGAGTGCCTGGCCCGAGTTGATGGCGCAGGCGATGGCGCGGCTGGAGCGGCGCTGGGGAGATCCATCATGACGGGCCGGCCGAACTTGGCCCCGCTGCTTCAGGCCTTCTTCACCCAGCGCCTGATGCAGCAGCGTCAGGCCAGCGTGCACACGATCGCCTCCTACCGAGACACGTGGCGGCTGTTGCTGCAATTCGTCCAGAAGCGCCTGCACAAGGCGCCATCAACTCTGGCGTTGGAGGACATCGACGCGCCCTTGATCACGGCTTTCCTGGATGATCTAGAGAAGGCTCGCGGTGTCACGGCGCGAACGCGCAACTTGCGTCTGACCGCGGTTCACTCGTTCTTCCGCTACGCCGCCTTCGAGGCGCCGGCGACCGCGGCGCAGATCCAGAGAGTGCTGGCCATACCGGCCAAGCGCTTCACGCGCGCACTCGTGCCGTTCCTGAGTCGGCTGGAGGTTGATGCGCTGCTCGCCGCGCCGGATCAACACACATGGTCCGGGCGCCGCGACCACGCGCTGATCTTGCTGGCCGTTCAGACGGGGCTGCGTCTGTCGGAGTTGACCAGCCTTCGGCGCGAGGACTTGCATGTGGGCGCCGGCGCGCATGTGCGTGTGATCGGCAAGGGACGCAAGGAGCGATGTACGCCGCTGAGCAAGAACACGCGTGCCGTCCTCACTGCGTGGGTTCGACAGCCGCCTCTGGTGGCAAGCCAGCCGCTGTTCCCCAATGCGAGGGGCGGCCAGCTGAGCTCGCACGGCGTGCAATACCTGCTGGCCAAGCATGCGGCTGTGGCCAGCGACGTTTGCCCATCGCTGAAGCACAAGCGCGTCAGCCCGCACGTGCTGCGGCATACAACCGCGATGGACCTGTTGCAGGAGGGTACGGAGCCAATCGCGATCGCGTTGTGGTTGGGTCATGAGTCCATCGAGACGACCCAGGTCTATCTGGATGCCGATCTGGAGCTGAAGCAGAAGATCCTCGACAAGACCACGCCTCCCAACGGCAAGCCTGGCCGTTACCGACCGGACGACAAGCTGCTGGCGTTCTTGAAGGGGCTGTAGACGTTCGGCCTATGTCCAGCACCGCGCATGCCTGCTCATTGGAGGCTTGCTGGGCAGCGGGACATAGTCTGCAGCGGGAGATAGTCCAATCTATGTCCTGAAGTCCATAGGCTGGAGTCAACGGTGCGGTACCTCGGCATCGAGGTTGATGATGCACTGGAGATCTCCGAGCAGACGGAAATCTGAGCGAGCCAACTGCTGTCACCACTTCCAGTCGGCGGGGTCGGCCGCACCCCAATTGGCGGGTTACCCTGGAAACAGGTGCCGCTGAACCCGCCACCAGTTCCGGTCATTCGATGTCGACGTGCCTTGAGCAGCTTGGTGCCCAAACCCGTAGTTCGAGATCGACGACAAAGGCTGCCTCGCCAGCGACTGCGGTCGTTCGCCGAGGCCAGGTTGCTGAGCCCGCCCGACAATGAGTCGGCTCAGGGCTTCGGATAGCCGATCAGGCCCGAGGCGGTGTAGGCAGTGCATCATTTGGCAATCTGCGGGTGTATTGGACTGACCTGCATCGCATCTGGGCCTCTGCGCCAAACGAGCGCCCCAACAACCTGGTGACCGCACATGCCCCACCTGATGTTTGTCCCGGCCTTCGCAATGGCGTGCCTTTGCTGGGGGGCCCATGCCGACCCGGTGGTCGACTGTCCCCTGAACGACGCGCCCTTCTCGGTCGACAGCCCTGTGCTGGATGTCTATCTCAACCCCGACGCAATCGCCGTGGTCCAGAAGAACTGGCCGGGTGTGCGCACCGTGTGGCCGGGCCTGATCAGCACCTCGGTGCCCTCATTTGGAGCCATCGTCACACTGCGCTCCATCGCGCCCACCGGCTTTGATGCCCTGGGGCGGCTGGACGCTGAACTACGGGCCTTGCCGGTCACGGACGTGGATCGACGTGCCCGCTGTGCGCGCTACGACAACGACGTGCCTCAATTCGACCTCGGGGACAAAGCGAACAGGCCCGCGGTGCTGGTGTTCGAGAAGATGACCGGCTTTCGCGACGGGCCTTCTGTGACGGCAGCCCTGGTCGCTTTCAAGGAAATGGCGCGGCGCCGCGGCTGGGCCTTGGTGGTCTCGGACAAGGGCGGGGCGCTGACGCCCGCCGCGCTGAAGCAGTTCAATGTCGTTATCTGGAACAACGTCAGCGGCGACGTGTTGACGCTGTCCCAACGGGCTGCGTTCAAGCAGTACATCGAGAACGGCGGCGGCTTCGTCGGCGTCCACGGTTCGGGCGGTGACCCGGAAACGTTCTGGCCCTGGTACGTCGATGAACTCATCGGCGCCCGCTTCGGTGGCCATCCGGGAAACCCGCAGTTCAGGGACGCGAGGATCAACATCGCGGGCCCTTCCAATGCCATCGTGGCCGGGCTTGGCGACGGCTGGACGATGAACGACGAGTGGTACTCGTTCAAGAGTAACCCGCGCCGCAATGGCGCCCGGATCCTTGCGACGCTGGACGAGAAGTCCTACTCGCCCCCGGACCATCTGGTCATGGGGGACGACCACCCCATTGCCTGGACGCGGTGCATTGGCAAGGGCCGGTCGTTCTACTCGGCCATCGGCCATCGGCCGGAGACCTACTCGGAGCCCTCCCACGTGAGGTTCCTGGAGCAGGCCATCGAGTGGGCTGCTGGCAAAGACCTGAGCGATTGCCAGAAAGGCTAAGCGTCGTCGCAGCCGACGACGCTGTGTTGAAGTCCACAGTTTTCTGCACCTGGGTCTGTGTGCGCCAGCCACAGCTTGACCCCTTTGCGGGAGTTCTGCCGACCATCGACCGACCCGGCGATTGCAACGTCGCTCGACGCCGTTGCTCGGCAAAAGACGTTGTTTGGAAGGGTCAACCGAAGGTCGGCGCTCCGGGTCATTTTGGCGTCGGGCGCAACAGCCCGAGCACAACACTGACATGGCAGCAGCCTCTCACTGAGCGGCTGCATCTGTGGTCTGCGATCGATCACAGCCGACCCTAAACCGACTTTCGCAACCTTTCATACGGAGCCCCGATTGAACGTTGGGGCGCGTACGATAAAGCGCGCCCACCCGCATCTGCCAGCTTGTTGACCCTCGGGTAGCGGAACAGCGCCATCCGGCGTTTCCGCCATAAGGCTTGCTGCCAACAATTGCCTCAAGCGGGCCCAGGGGAATCCGAAATTACAGAAGCGGGGCGGAGTACCGAGCGTGTCGCTTCAAGAATATCGGAGATCAATATGACATTTTTGCCCAGCGTACGCATCGGCACCCGTCTGGCCATCGGCTTTGCCATCGTCCTCGCGCTGTCGGTGCTTTCAACCGCGTTCGCTCTGTACAACGCCCGTGCCAATGCCGAGGCAACCAAGCGCATGATGGCCAGCCCGCTGGTGAAGGAGCGCATCGCCTCTGACTGGTATGTGCTGATCTATTCAGCTATCGCGCGCACTTCCATCATTGCCAAAAGTAGCGACAGCACGATCTCCAGCGCCTTTGCCGACGTCATCGCGGCCAGCTCCAAGAAGGGCGGAGAAATTCTGAAGACGCTAGAGCCGTTGATGGCCAGCGAAGAGGAAAAGGCAATCTACAAAGAGGCGATTGAGTTCCGGATCAAGTACCAGGCGGCCAAGGATGCGGTGATGAATGCCAAGAAGGCGGGCGCCGAGGCCGAGGCAGCCAAGCTGTACACCGAGACTTTCCTGCCATCGGCCAAGATCTACGACCAGCGGGTGCAGGATTTCGTCGCCTTCCAGCGCAAGGCCATCGATGATGCGGCGCTTGCCATCGAGCTGGCAAACTCCCGCAGCAACCAGCTGCTTCTGGGCCTGGGATTGCTGGTCGTCGCGCTTGGCGCGATGCTCGCCTTCATCATCTCGCGCAGCATCACCGGTCCGCTGAAATTCGCGCTGGGCATCGCCAAGACGGTGGCCGACGGCGATCTGACGATGACCATCGAGCAAGGGAATCGGGACGAGATCGGCGAGCTGCTGGGCGCCTTGCAGGCGATGACCGACCAGCTGTCCAGCACCGTCACGCGGGTGCGCGCCGGCACCGAGACGATTGCCGTGGCCTCGCGCGAGATCGCCAGCGGGAATATGGACCTGAGCCAGCGCACCGA
This sequence comes from Pelomonas sp. Root1217, assembly GCF_001425705.1. Classification (GTDB taxonomy): domain Bacteria; phylum Pseudomonadota; class Gammaproteobacteria; order Burkholderiales; family Burkholderiaceae_C; genus Pelomonas. Next base: position 466,705 of record NZ_LMDC01000027.1, read on the forward strand.
ACAGCAGGCCTCGGCGCTGGAGGAAACCGCCGCCTCGATGGAGGAACTCAGCGCCACGGTAAAGCAGAACGCCGACAGCGCCAAGCAGGCCAACCAGCTCGCCCAGGGCGCCAGCACGGTGGCGATCAAGGGAGGAGATGTGGTCGGTCAAGTGGTCACGACGATGAAAGGCATCAACGAGTCGAGCCGCAAGATCGTCGACATCATCGGCGTCATCGACGGCATCGCTTTTCAGACCAATATCTTGGCCCTGAACGCGGCCGTCGAGGCGGCGCGGGCCGGTGAGCAGGGACGCGGTTTCGCCGTCGTGGCCAGCGAGGTACGCAGCCTTGCCGGACGCTCGGCCAACGCGGCCAAGGAGATCAAGAGCCTGATTGCCGCCAGCGTGACCCGCGTCGAACAGGGCACAGCTCTGGTCGATCAGGCCGGTATCACGATGGCCGAGGTCGTTGCCTCGATCAAACGTGTGACCGACATCATGGGCGCGATCAGCGCCGCCAGCGCGGAGCAGAGCTTGGGAGTCGCCCAGGTCGGCGAGGCGGTGACACAGATGGACCGGGCGACGCAGCAGAACGCTGCCCTGGTCGAAGAGAGCGCGGCCGCCGCCGAAAGCCTGAATGGCCAGGCCCAGCAGCTGGTGCAGGCGGTGGCAGTGTTCAAGTTGAGCCGTGATCGGCTGGGACGCTGAGCCTGACAGTGTTGCCTCAGCAGATGCGAGCGGTCGGGCAAGTCGCAGCCAGCATCGTGTCAGCAGGCAGCTGGGGGTGCGATCCGTCAAACCCAGGCCGCGATGACCCGAACACACGGCGTCGCGGAGTTGACAAGAGTCACCGCTTTCGCGTCGCGAGTCCAACGAGCCTGATGACAACTGCACCGAGAGCGCTGAGCAGAAGTTGGCTTGGTAGCGAGGGTGTTCCACAGGTCCGCGGCGGCCACGGCGGTTGCTGATACGGCTTCTGGACAGACCTGCCCGCCTAGACGCGGACCGGCAGGCCGCCGGCAGCTTGGTGCCCAAAGCCGAAATTGATCGCGTGGCAGCAGGAGGCTGGTTGCCGTCACTAGGTTCTGGCTGGGCAACGACTGCTCGCGCCGTTACCGGCCATTGGGCCCGTCGAGGGTCGAGTGACCACTCCGCCTCTTAGATCGGCGACGCCTCGGGCCTGTCGCGTTCGACGAGCGCCAAATATTCCGACCAAGTGCCGCCAGCCAAAGGCTTCATCATTACGCGGAGCATGTTTGTCTGCACGCCGTACTCAACAGGACCCCGCTCGCGCAACTGTAAGTAGCCGCAGCGCTCCCAGAACCGCTCCGCACGCTCATTACCTATCACGACACCGAGGCGCAGCCATTGCTGGCCTTCAACCTCATGCATCCACTTCTCCAGCGCCGCGTAGCTAAACGCGCCTCCACCATCACGCATCAGAAACAGCCCGATGTGACCGACGCCCCTCGCGATGAAATCGGTAACGATCGAGGCCATGCCCCATATCGACTCGGCAGCATCGAAGAACCCAATGATGCACATCCGCCTATAGGGCATCTCAGCCGGGGGGAGGTCGGCGAATTCTCTGGCTGCTTCGTCGACAGCAACATCCTGGCCGCTTACAAGTCGGAAATAGTCTTGCCTCGCCTCGAACAGCGCCTGTAGGGCCGGAACGTCAGCGGCGACAAGCTCCCGAGCATGCCAGCCTGAATCGGTTTCGAACAAGCTGTCTTTCATACGCGCCGCCTCGCGCTGACTTGACACGTTGTGCCGGCGGAGCCCCGAGTAAAGGAAAGTCATGGTGCCAATGGTTGATACCTTGTCGACGCCGGAATTTCAGGCGCGGGTCACGCCCAGCTGAAAGCCCGACGCTCGGGCGCCCGCTCCGGGATCAGGTTGTCCAACGCTTGTGTCAAATAGAGCATGCAGGCCATCCGCCCCGCGTTGGGTGCGACCCAGATGCTGCTGCCGCGGCGCGAATACACCGGCCGAAACACGGCATGCGGACCATTGACGCCGTCGATGGGCGTGAGCGCGTCGTCGAGCTTGAGCCGGGCGACATCGGCGTCGGGACAGGCGCTGGCGATCATGCGCGAGAACACCGGAAGGTGCACGTTGTCCCGTTCGGCGACGTACAGGCGCAGGTCTGCGCCAGGCGGGAGTGCTGCGAGGTCGTCCAGCGCATAGCCGGGCTCGTCAAGGAACATGCGCCAGCCGTCGGTGAAGAAGCGCGAACCGGTGCGCTGGCATTCCTGCATGCAATGCGCAAGTTGCTGGCTGAAAACGGAGCCGTCCTCCAGCGCCGCGGCTTCGGCGGCGGAAAGTTGCTCGTCCCTGAATTGCTCCATCAGTACCGACACCGGCAGTTTGCATAGCAGCCACATCAGATGACGATGCAGCCGCGGCGCGTGGGCCACCATCTTCAGCGACTGGCGCACATCGGACTTCAGCTGCGCGATCTCCGCCTTGCCGATGAACTTCTGCGGCAGCATCGCGCCCAGCAGGCCGGCGCGGCGGATGCGCTGCGGCACCCGCGCGATCAGGGCCAGCTGGGGCAGCGTGCCCCAGCTGAAGCCCACCGTGTCGAACTTGTGGATGTCCAGGACATCCAGCAGTTCGACGAGTTCGGCGCTCAACTGGTCGATGGTCTTGGCCCCGTCGGCCAGGTAGACGCCGCCCAGCAGGCAGGGGGCGATCGCACGGATGCCGCGCCTCACGAAGTAGGCGTGGTACTGCGCGAAGAAGAAGCCCGACACCGAGAGCCCGTGCAGGCACAGCAGCGGCGTGCCGTTCGGGTCACCCATCTCGAAGTAGGCGATGGCGCTGTCCGACCGAGGCAACGCCACGATGCGCTGACGGGCGTAGTCGTCGATCAGTTCACGGCCGCGGGCGCGCTTGCGCAGTGCATGCAGTTGCTGCTCGTGTGATGGCGTGGAATCGGATGAAAGGTGATCGGTGGACATGTTGGAAGATTCCTCCGGCGTGCTCAGCGAGCGTCGACTGTGAAGGCCATTGGCGCCGAGTGGATTTCGCCCGACGGTGGACGGGTTTTGAATGAAACGGTTGCGCCGTGCGGGCTTCCCTCGTTTCGCGTTTGGAAGATTTCAGGCCGAGTCGGCCACGCGGACGGCAGCGCTCAAAGGGCAATCAGCACTTTGGTGGGTGCCCCGGCTTCGACCATCTCGTGAGCACGCGCAATGTCGTTCAGCGCGAACACGGTTGTGGGTGGATGCAGGAGGTCGCAGCGGGTCAGCAAGGCTTCGATGCTTCGCAGCGTCTCCTTGCGAACACCATCGGGGAGCAGGTAAACGATGAAGAAATAGAGGCGAGCAAAGTTGGCGATCAAAGGGCGAAAGGCGACGCCGATGTTGGCGCCGCTCGACCCGTAGACCACGACCTGACCGCCAAAGCGCAGCAGTTCCCCCCAATGACGTGCGTTGGTGGCGGCGTCGACCTCGATGATGGCGTCGACACCCCTGCCGCGCGTGATCTCGCGCACGCCCGCGGCCAGGTTGTCGCTCTTGTAGTTCAAGGTCCACTCGGCCCCCAGAGACAGGGCGCGGGCGGCCTTCTCTTCGCTACTGACCACGGCAATCACTCGCGCGCCAGACCGCGCAGCGAGCTGCGTCGCATACGCGCCGACCGCACCCGTGGCACCGAAGACGAGGACCGTCTTGTTGAGCAATGGTCCCAGCGCATCGATCGCGTGCACCGCTGTCATCAGCGGGATACCGATGGACGCTCCGACTTCAGTTGGAACCCCGTCTGGCAGAGGTGCGGCGAGACTGGCGGGCAGCGCGATGTATTCGCTCGCAGTTCCATGCGCACGCAGCCATTGAGCGTTGTGCAGCCATACCTGTTGCCCGATCAAGCCCTGCGAGACGCCCTCGCCGACGGCCTGGACACGGCCGGCACCGTCGCTGTGCGGGATGACCAGGCCATGCTCCATGGCTGAGATGCCGGCGCCCGCGCGGCCTTTGACGTCGGAAGGATTGACGCCGGAGTGGCTGACCCGCACAAGCACTTCACCAGCGGCAGGCGAAGGTGTGGGAAGGTCGGTAACTTGCAGCACCTCGGCTGCATTGCCCTTGGCGGTGTAGATGGCGGCTTTCATGTTTTGAATCCATTCCTTGCACTCACAGCGGGAGCCGTCATCGAAATGGACAGTTTCTCCATGGCTCTCGGCGAGAGCCCAATGTCGCGTCCGCTGGCGTCGGAGTCATTTCGCGCTGCGGCGCTGAGGTTTCAGTTGAAACGCGCTCAGGGCCACGGACGTGCCTGACGTCGGCATTCGACATTGCTTGCGGCGCTTCGACCCGCTCTCGGTGTGCGCATGGGACGCCCGAAGCGCATCCGGTACGAACAGGAGCTCCATGTCCGACATGGCCGGCGCCGCACGGTTAGACCCGTTCAGCCGTGCCACCAGAACGCAGACACTCGCCAAAGTACAGATCACGTGTCGTCCTACACAACGGGTGACTCGCGTAAACGATGCTTCGCCGCTGAAACGAACTTCAACACCGACCGTTGCGAAGCAACAGTCCCGCTTTTGATCGATGTCCAAGCCCCTTGACCACATCCCGCTGACATTCAGTCTGTCGCGCGAAACCTCGACGGCAGAGTGGAAGGACGCGGTCATTGATCGATACCGCCGCATTCTGAACAGAGCGGTTCAGACCGCAATCATCACGGTGGACTCGGCTGGCTTCGTCACAGGCTGGAGCGAAGGTGCTCGAGCGATGCTTGGTTGGACGGAGCCAGAGATGCTGGGCCAGTCGCTGGCGCGTGTATTCCCGTCGGAAGAAGGCGGCAGGTCGGCGTGGGACACAGAGGTCGCCGAGGCTCGACGTAGCGGATCTGCGGGTGCCGAAGGTTGGCGCCTGCGCAAGGATGGCCAGCTGATCTGGGCCATTGGCGAAACCAGCTGGCTGTATGAAGGTGACCCCGACGCGGGCTTCGTCAAGATCCTGAGGGATCGGACAGAGCGGCGACGAGACGAACTGCAGCTGGCGGACCAGAAACGGGCCCTCGAGCTGCTAAACCGGACGGGGGCCAGTCTCGCGCGCGAAACGAACCTGCAGACGCTCGTCCAAACGGTCACGGACGCCGGTGTCGAACTGACGGGCGCAGAGTTTGGCGCCTTCTTCTACAACCAGGTCAACGACGCTGGCGAAAGCTACATGCTCTACAGCCTCTCCGGCGTGCCTGCAGAGGCGTTCTCCAAGTTCGCGATGCCGCGCAATACGGCCATCTTTGCGCCGACCTTCGAGGGCTCCGGCATCGTGCGCTCCGATGACATCACACTCGACCCGAGGTATGGCCACAACGAACCATTCCACGGCATGCCGGCCGGCCATTTGCCGGTCAAAAGTTACTTGGCGGTGCCGGTCATCTCTCGATCAGGCGCGGTGATCGGTGGCCTCTTCTTCGGGCATTCCCGGCCAGGAATGTTCACCGAGGAATCCGAACGAAGCATGAGTGGCCTCGCCGGAGAAACCGCCGTAGCCATCGACAACGTGCGACTCAATGAAGAAACGCAGCGCGAGGTGGCCGAGCGCCGGCGAGCAGAAACAGCGTTGCGAGACCTGAACGCGCATTTGGAAGAACAAGTTCGCTGCAGGACCGAGGAGTTGGTTCAGCAAGGCGAAGCGCTGCGGCAGGCACAGAAGATGGAAGCCATCGGCCAGCTCACCGGCGGCATTGCCCATGATTTCAACAACTTGCTTCAAGTGATCGTCGGCAACCTCGAGATGCTCAATCGCACCCTGCCGGAAGCGATGGCCCGACATCGTCGCGCGGCGGCTTCGGCGATGTCGGGAGCCAAGCGTGCAGCGAAGTTGACGCAGAGGCTCCTCGCTTTCGCGCGACGCCAACCCCTTGATCCCAAGGCCTTGGATATCAACGTTGTCGTTCAGGGCATTTCCGAACTGCTTCGGCGTTCCCTGGGCGAAACGGTGGAGCTGGAGACAGTACTAGCAGGCGGCCTTTGGAACGTTGAAGTCGACCCGAACGAACTCGAGAGTGCGCTGGTCAACCTGGCCGTCAACGCCAGAGATGCCATGCCCAATGGCGGCAAGCTGACGATCGAGACGGCAAATGCGCATCTTGATGACGCCTATGCAAGCCGCCACGTCGAAGTGAAACCTGGCCAATACGTGGTGGTCTGTGTCTCGGACTCGGGCTGCGGGATGGATACCGACACGCTCGCTCGCGCGTTCGAACCGTTCTTCACGACCAAGCCCGAAGGCAAGGGAACCGGTCTCGGCCTCAGCCAGGTGTACGGCTTCGTCAAGCAGTCCAACGGCCACGTCAAGCTGTACTCTGAGGTGGGCAGAGGCACGACGGTGAAGATCTATCTGCCGCGTTTCTATGCAGCGACAGCGACAGACGAGCAGCCCGCCGACAAATTCGTTCCAGAAGCGGATGGTGAAACCATCCTTGTCGTCGAAGATGACCCGGACGTGCGGGCCTATACGGTCAATACCCTGCGCGAACTTGGCTACCTGGTCATCGAGGCGGGCGATGGTCGATCCGCGCTCGATGTCCTCAGCCTCATGCGTGTCGATCTGCTGTTCACCGACGTCGTCTTGCCTGGCGGCATGACGGGTGAAGATTTGGCGGCGAAGGCCAAGGAGCTATACACGGATATCAGGGTCTTGTTCACCACGGGTTATGCACGCAACGCCATCGTCCACCAAGGGCGGTTGGATCCCGGCGTTCGGTTGATCACCAAGCCGTTCACCTTCGATGACCTGGCTACCAAGATCCAGGAAGCACTGAGCGAGTGAGATATCCCGGCGAATTCAGCGCCGCGGCTGGTGAGTGAATCGCCTAGATTCGGTAGACAACTTCAAGCTCTGACTGATGCTCTAGACGGAACGGTCGTCATGCGGGGCCGCAGAAGCCGCGTCTCAGCTTTGCTCTACGCGCTGGGCGCACTTACTGCACCACCATCCATAAGCAGATGGTCACCCAAGACCGAAGGCGAGAAGTCGGCCGCGCCGGCAGGCTTGCGTCCTTCGGTCCAGGCCTCCAGCGTCTCGGCTCATGGGCCGGGCCAGGAAATAGCCCTGCCGCTCGTCGCAGTGCAGCGCCAGCAGGATGTCGCGCTGCCCCTTGGTCTCCACGCCTTCGGCGACGACGCGCAGCCCGAGCTCATGGGCCAGCTGGACGACGGCGCTGACGATCGCCCGGGCGTCGTTGCTGACCTCGATGTCGGCGACAAAGCTGCGATCAATTTTGAGTTGGCGGGCGGGCAGTTGACGCAAATAGCTGAGGCTGGGATAGCCAGTGCCGAAATCGTCGATGGAGAGAAGCACGCCGATCTGGGCCAACTCGGAGAAGGCACGCTGGGTGCCCTTGAGGTCTTCCATTGCGATGGATTCAGTGATCTCGCAGAGCAGTTGGGAAGGGTCGAGCAGGTTCCTGGACAAAGCCGCCCCGATCCGAGCCGCCAGGTCCTCTTCGCGCAGCTGATGCACGGACAGGTTGATCGCCACGCGCATGTGCAGGCCGATCTCCGCCCAGGCGTGCATCTGCCGGCAGGCCTCGTCGATGACCCAGTTNAGCTGATGCACGGACAGGTTGATCGCCACGCGCATGTGCAGGCCGATCTCCGCCCAGGCGTGCATCTGCCGGCAGGCCTCGTCGATGACCCAGTTGCCCAGGCTGTTGATGAGGCCGAAGCGCTCGGCGATGGGGATGAACAGGCCCGGACTCAGCAGGCCGCGCTCGGGATGATTCCAGCGGATCAGGGCCTCGACGCAGCACAGCCACTGCGGCTAGACACTGTCCTCCTGGCGGCGGTTCCGTATCTCGCCACTGCCAGTGGCCGATGCGACGGATGTCGGGCCACATGGCGTCGTAAAAACCGCGTCGTGGCGGCCCGAGCTGAGCATGCGCGGTTCCGCCCAAGCACCTCCGACTCACTGAAGCCAGTGATCACGCTGAAGGCCTTGTTGACTTTGATGATGCGGCCCTGCGCGTCTGTGATGATGAAGCCTTCGCTGCTCTGCTCGAACACCTGAGCCGCCAGTAGACCCTGGGCCTCGGCCTGTCGGCACTCCGTCACATCGCGCATCACGGCGACGAACTGGGTCAGTTGGTCGTCGGCATCGAACACCGGGGTGATCGACAGCTCGTTCCAAAACAGCGTGCCGTCCTTGCGGTAGTTCAACAACTCGGCGTGGAAGGGCTATGCAGCGGCCATGGCGTCGCGCAAGGCCTGCGCCGTCCGGTGGCTGGTCGCGGCTCCCTGCAGCATGCTGCGGGAACGGCCCAGCATGTCGCCGGCGGTAAAGCCCGCGATGTCTTCACAGCCCTTGTTGACATAGGTGGTGAGGCCTGCGTCCGAGCCTACGGTGCTTTGCTAGCTGTGACAGTGAAAAAGCGCACGTTGGCATGGACTCAGCGAATTGCGCCGTCGTTGACAATGCGCCGCTTTGCCCCCGATGAGAACCCATGCAGATCGCCGTTCTTGACGACGATGTCCACCAGCTTGACCTGCTTTCCCATGTGGTGGGTGCGTTGGGCTACACCTGCCACCGCTTCAGCAGCGGCGACGCCCTGGTGCAAGCGGCGCGGCACGCCACCTTCGATCTGTTCCTGATCGACTGGGAGTTGCCGGACACCTCGGGCCTGGACGTGCTGCGCACGCTGCGCGGGCGGCATCGCATCAATGCGCCGGTCATCTTCGTCACCCATCGCGACGAGGAGCGGGACGTCGTGCAGGCCCTCAGCGCCGGCGCGGACGACTATGTGCCCAAACCGGTGCGCAGCGCCGAGTTGAAGGCCCGTGTGATGGCCTTGCTCCGCCGGGCCTACCCGGAGAAGGACGCCGGCCTGCAGCATGGCGAGTTTCTGCTGCAGTCATCCTCGCGCACGGTGCTGTATCAGGGCCGGCCCATCGAGCTCAAGCAGCGCGAGTTCGAGCTGGCGCACTGCCTGTTCCTGCGGGTGGGCCAGTTGCTGTCGCGCGCCTATCTGATGCAGACCGTGTGGGGCCATGAGGCCGAGGTGCCGACGCGCACGCTCGACACCCATGTGTCCGCCGTGCGCAGCAAGCTCGGCCTGCGGCCGGAACGCGGCTACCGGCTCGCGGCGGTCTACGGGCATGGCTACCGGCTGGAAGCCCTGGCCCAGGCCGGAGAGCAGGCAGCATGAGCTGGCGCATCTTGGCCGCTGCCGCGCTAGCAGCAGGTTCCGCGCACGCGCAGGAGACGGTGCCCTACGAGGTGCAGCCGGGCGAGTCGCTCTACGTCATCGCCGGGCGCCTGCTCGAGGATTCACGTCAGTGGCCCGAGGTGGCCAGGCTCAACCGGCTGACGCGGCCGTTCCGGCTCCAGCCTCGCCAGCGCCTGCTGCTGCCTGCCGGGCTGATGAAGGGCGCCGTCGCGCCCGCGCGGGTCGAGTACGTCCGCGGCCCGGTGAACGCCGACGGCGCGCCGCTGCGCATCGGCGAGCTGGTGGGCGAGGGAGTCGCATTGGACGTGGGCGCGCAGGGTTTCGTCAGCCTGCGCCTGCATGACGGGTCGCTGCTGCAGCTGCAGGCCAACAGCCGCACGAAGGTGCTGCGTCTGCGCGACCTGCCGGCCGCCCAGCGCCGCAATACGCTGATCGAGCTCAACCAGGGCCGCGTCGATGCCACCGTGGCGCCGCAGTCGCCCGGTTCGCGCTTCCAGGTGAAGACGCCGCTGGCCACGGCGGGCGTGCGCGGCACACGGTTCGGTGTGGCGGTGGGCGCGCAGGCCGAGCGCACCGTGGCCGATGTGATCGAAGGGGCCGTCGAGGTGCAGGCGCTGGCGCGTGAGGGCGGCCTGCCTGTCGCAGTGCAGGCGGGGCAGGGCGCCGTGGTACGGCCTGGCGGCCCGCCGCTGCGCAAGGCGCTGCTGCCCGCGCCGGGCCTCCCGGCCGAGCCGCTGCGCGTCGAGGCGAATCCCGGGCTGCTGCCGCTGCCCACGGTGCCCGGCGCCGAGCGCTACCGCGTGGAGGTGGCGGACGACGCGGCCTTCACACGCGTGCTGTGGTCGGCCGAGGCGCCGCTGCCGCTGGTCCTGGACGGCCTGCTCGATGGGCGCTACCGCCTGCGCGCCCGGGCCATGGACGGCGACGGGTTGCTGGGCGCTGAAGGCGCCGGGCTGCTGTGGGTCAAGACCACGCCGGTGCCTCCGCTTGCGCGCGCGCCGCTGCCGGGCGCCACCGTCGGGCCGCAGGGCGTGGCCATCACCTGCACCGAGGTGCAGCAGGCGCAGGGCTACCTGCTGCAGCTGGCGGGCAACCCGCGTTTCGAGCCGCTGCTGCAGGAGCAGCGCGGCAGCGGGCGCTGCCAATTCGAGCTGCCGGCGCTGCCGGTCGGCGAGGTGTACTGGCGCGTGGCCTCGCTGGCGCCCGAAGGCGATGGGCGCCTGGAGCGCGGGCCGTTCAGCGACCCGGGGCGGTTCGTCGTCGTGCCGCTGCCGCCCGCGCCGCAGGCCGACGCGATCACGGTCGACGGCGGCCAGGTGCACTGGCAGCCGCTCGATGGCTACCGCTACCGCGTGCAGGTGGCCACCGACACCGGCTTTGCCGCGCTGGTGCAGGACCAGGAGGTGCAGGCCGGCAGCGTGACGCTGGCGGCACCGCCGCGCTGCGCGCCCTATGCGTTGCGCCTGCAGGCCATCGATGCTCATGGCCGGCGCTCGCCGTTCTCGCCGCCCCGCCTCGTCCACACCGATGCCAGCGTCTGCAGCAGCGACGGCAGCCCCGTGCAGCAGGCGGGCGGCGAGCGCGTGCAGACGGCCCGCTGATGCCCGGCCTGCACGGGCGGTGGCGCGCGCGGGGGGGCTTGCTGCTCTTCCTCGCGGCGTTCATGGCGCTCGGCGCGTTCAACGGCCTGGGCCGCATCGATGCGCTGTTGTCGGACCGCCTGCTTGCCTGGGACACCCGCCCTGTGGCGCGGGACATCGTCGTCATCGGTATCGACGACGCGAGCCTGGCGGCGCTGGGCCGCTGGCCCTGGCCGCGTGCCGTGCATGCGCGCCTGCTGGACGCGCTCACCGCCGCCGAGCCGCGCGTCGTCGGCCTGGACCTGCTGCTCTCGGAGCCCGATGCTGCCGGCGATGCGCAGCTCGCCGCGGCAATGCAGCGCAACGGCAAGGTGGTGTTGCCGCTGCGCATGGCGCCGCTGCCGTCGGGTACGGCGGTGGTGTCGTTGCCTGTGCCTGCGCTGGCCGGCGCGGCTGCGGGCCTGGGACACATCCATGTCGAGCTGGATGCCGACGGCGTGGCCCGCCGGCTCTTCCTGCGCGAGGGCTTCGGCGATGTGCTGTGGGAGCACTTCGCAGTGGCCGTGCTCAAGGTGGCTGGCCAGGCGCCGCCGGCGCTGGCGGCCAGCCCGGCGCCTGGCGCGGGCGCCACGGCGGGCTGGTGGCGCCGTGCGCAGCCCTACACCATTCCCTACGCCGGCCCGCCGGGTCACGTGCGGCGCGTGTCCTACCTTGACGTGCTCGAAGGCCGCGTGCCGGCCGCGTCGCTGCGGGGCGCCATCGTGCTGGTCGGCGCCACCGCGCCGGGCCTGTCGGACGCCTATCCCACGCCCATGGCCAGCCAGGACGCGCTGATGCCCGGCGTGGAGATGTCGGCGCAGACCATCGCCGCCTTGCGCGAAGGCCGCAGCCTGCGCGCCGCCGCGCCCTGGGAGGCGGCGCTGCTGACGGTGCTGGTGCTCGGCCTCGCCGCTGCGGCCCTGCGCCTGGCGCCACCGCGGCTGGCGGTGTGCGCGTTGCTGGCGCTACTGCCCGGCACCGTCGGCCTGGCCTGGGCGCTGCAGCTGGCCGGCGTGCAGTGGCAGCCCGGCGCGGCCCTGCTCGGGCTGCTGCTGCTGTACCCGTTGTGGAGTTGGCAGCGGCTGGACGCGGCGTTGGCCTACCTGGCCCGCGAGTTCGAGCGCACGCGCCGGGAGCTGCCGCCGGGCGAGGCCGACGACCGGCCTGCCGCTGCGGGCGACCTGCTCGACCGCCGCATGGCGGCGCTGTCGGCCGCTGCCGAGCAGGTGCGCTCGCTGCAACGCCAGCGCCAGCAGGCGCTGCACTTCCTGTCGCACGACCTGCGCGCGCCGCTGTCGGCCACGCTGGCGCTCATCGAACTGCAAGGCGGCGCCAACGCCGCCGCAGCGCTGCCCGTCATCGAGGCGCATTCGCGCCGCGCGCTGGAGATGGCCGAAGGCTTCGTGCAGCTCGCACGCGCGGAATCGGCGCAGGGCTACCGGCTGGAGGCGCTTGACCTGCGCGATGCGTTGGTGGAGGCGGTCGATGCCTGCTGGCCATTGGCTCAGGCCCGGGCGGTGGCGCTGGACAGCCCGGCGCCAGCGCATGAGTGCCTCGTGTCGGGTGACCGTTCCATGTTGATCCGTGCGCTGGTGAACCTGATCGACAACGCGCTCAAGCATGGCAGTTCCCCCGGCGGGCGCGTGCAGTGCGAGCTGGTCACTGCCGGGGCGGGCTGGCGCATCGAGGTGGCGGACGCGGGCGCACCGCTGCAGCCGGAGCTGGCCGCCGGCCTCTTCACCGCTTTCCGGCGCGGCGCGACGAGCGCGCCCGGCGCGGGCCTCGGCCTGGCCTTCGTGCAGGCCGTCGCCCGGCATCACGGCGGTCAGGCGGGCTGGCGCGGCTTGGCGCAGGGCAACGTGTTCTTCATCGAGCTGCCCGGCAGCGCAGCCGGCTGAGAAGGTCAACAAACGTCAGCGCGACTGGCCGCGCCGGCGGCGGCCCCCCATCATCGCGGCCGCTGCGCATCAAACCCTGCGCGGCACCGGATCACCCGCGCTCCCGCTGTGGGCAGCGGCCGGATGTGTGCAGTCAGTCACGCTAGCGTCCCCGGCTCGAGGGGGTCGGCTGCGCACCCGCCGCAGGAACAATCGGACATCCAACAACAAGCTCGGCGGGCGCCGAGGTACAAGCAACTATCCACATGACGATCTTCATTCGCACCCGTTCCGCAATGGCCGTTGCCGGCCTGTTCGCCTTGATGGCCAGCCAGGGCGCACACGCTGACACGTTCGTCCAGACCTACGAGCTGCCAGGCGTCAAGAACACCACGACAACGTTCTCGGGTGGCACCGGAGTCGAGACGTTCGACACCCGCTCCACGGGCACCGGCGGTTTCGTCTCCAACTTCGGCGGCAGCACGATCACCGGAACCTATAGCAATTCGCTCCGTGTCGACCCGGCGAACCAGTACGGCAGCGCCAACGGCATCGGCAACCATGCCGTCACGTTCTCGTCGGCCGGCTACTCGATCGCGCTCGACACGCCGGTCAACTATTTCGGCTACTGGCTGTCGGCACTCGACACGGGCAACGTCGTCGAGTTCTACAGCGGAACGACATTGGTGGGCTCCTTGGGTGCGGCAGCGGTGCTGTCCTCGATCGGTGGCAATGCCACCTATTTCGGCAACCCCAACGGCCAGTTCGCCGGCATGAACTCGACGCAGCCGTACGCTTTCGTCAACTTCTACAACACCAACGGCACCTTTGACCGCATCGTGTTCCGCGAGGAACCGTCGTTCGGCGGCTACGAGTCCGACAACCACACCATCGGCATGTACCGCGACATCACCGGCGTGCCGGTGGTGCCCGAGCCGAGCACCTACGCCCTGATGGCCGCCGGACTCGGCGCCGTGGCGTTTGCGGCGCGCCGTCGCCGCCAGCGTTGAGACGCTTCGGACCGAGAAAACAAGGGGCTGCTTCGGCAGCCCTTCTTCTTGAGTGCGCCGAGCATGGGCGCACATCCTGGAGGTGCAAGTCCTCCCGCGAACTGGTCAAAGCAAGCGAAGTGAAGCGCACCTGCCCGCCACCTATGGCGACGAGCGCTTCCAGCACCATCTCTTCGGCGGCATGTACTGGTCGGCAAGCCTTTCACGAGTGGTAGGACCGCTGCTGGGTGGCAAACTGCCCGCGTGAGCGCCGTTGCCAGCGGTGCGCCCTGTTGATGGCAAATCTGTGAATCGCGTTCGCGTTGCGAAAGGCAAACGTGACAAGCCGAGGGCTGTGTTCCACTCAGCCGGCGTTTCCCGGCGCCTGACCCAAGCCCTCAATCCAGTCCCTCAACTGAAATATGGAAGCCAATTCGATGACATTCACGAAGAGCATTACCGCGACCGTCGCACTGACCCTTTCCCTGCTCCATGCCGGGCAAACTAAAGCAGACACGATCCTTGGCCCGGGTGATGTCAGCATCGCCGCCAACGACGAGGCAGCGAGCTTGATCGTCGTCGACTTGACGACCTCCCAGGCGCTCAGCGCGGGCAGCTACTCGGCCTCAACGTTCAACTACCAATTCTCCGCATTCGGTGGCAATGCGGTCGGCGGGACGGTGGCTCCATTCCTCGCGACATTCGACGGCGCGCACTACAGCGTCATCGCGGTGGGTGACACGGTCTCTACACCGATCGGCGGGGTCGGCGCGTTCACTTCGGTGGCGTTTGGAGGGAGCAATACCTTCACCCTCGGCTCGGCCACGACCGTGTTTGCCGGCCTGTACGAGAAGAACATTGCTGGCTTCAAGGAGCCTATCGGTTTCGCCGCCGGTGGATCGTCGTACTTGCTCTTCAACTCGGGCTTTGCTGGACCCGGAGACGTCAACTTCCCCGTCGTCGGCAGCGACATCAGCGGAGGCAACGGTGCTGGAACTTTTGCGCGCAGCTACGATTTCAGCGTCGGAGTCACTGCGGCAGTTCCCGAGCCCTCCAGCGTCGTCCTGCTGGCCGCCGGAGCGCTCGCGTTGCTGGCGCACTCACGACGCAAGGCTGTGAGTCGCTCGGCGAACCGCGCCTAACCTCGCACTGCAACGGACCCGGCCACGGCAACGGCAAAGCGTCGAGCTGCAGGACGGCACCAACTCCGCCGCTACGTTGCCCGTCATCGAGGCGCACGCACGCCGCGCGCTGGCGATGTCCGAAGGCTTCGTGCAGCTCGCACGTGCGCAGCCGGCCCAGGCCTACCGGCTGGAGACGCTGGACCTGCGCGATGTGTTGGTCGAGGCGGTCGATGCCTGCTGGCCGCTCGCCCAGGCACGGGCCGTTGCGCTGGACGGCGCGGCGCCGGCGCAGGAATGCCTGGTGTCGGGGGACCGTTCGATGCTGATCCGCGCGCTGGTGAACCTGATCGACAACGCGCCCAAGCACGGTAGTTCTTCCGGCGGGCGTGTGCAGTGTGAGCTCGTCGCGGCCGGCGCGGGCTGGCGCATCGAGGTGGCGGATGCTGGTGCACCGCTGATGCCGGACTTGGCCGCGGGCCTCTTCACCGCCTTCCGCCGCGGCGTGACGGGCGCGCCGGGCACGGGTCTCGGCCTGGCTTTTTTACAGACCGTCGCGCGGCACCAGGCGGGCTGGCGCGGCCTGGCACAGGGCAACGCGTTTTTCATCGAGCTGCCCGCCGACGCCGCCGGCTGAGCCGGCTGAGCCGGCCGAGAAGGTCAACAAACGTCAGCGAGGCTGGCGGCGCCGGCGTCCCCCCTCCATCATCGCGGCCGCTGCGCATAGAAACCCTGCGCGACAACGGATCACCCGCGAGGAACAAGCATGAAGAAAGCATTGGCCGCCGAGTTCATCGGCACGTTCTGGCTCGTCCTGGGAGGCTGCGGCAGCGCCGTGCTTGCCGCCGCCTTTCCGCAACTCGGCATCGGCCTGCTGGGCGTGTCGCTCGCCTTCGGCCTGACGGTGCTGACGATGGCCTATGCCGTCGGCCCGGTGTCGGGCGGGCACTTCAACCCCGCTGTCTCGGTGGGCCTGTGGGTCGGCGGGCGCTTCCCGGCCGCAAGCCTGCTGCCTTACGTCATCGCCCAGGTGACGGGCGCCGTGGCCGCCGGCGGCGTGCTGGCGCTCATCGCCACCGGCAAGCCGGGCTTCGACCTGGTGGCCAGCGGCTTCGCCTCCAACGGCTATGGCGAACACTCGCCCGGCGGCTACTCGCTGCTGGCGGCGCTGGTGGCCGAGGTGGTGCTGACCGCGCTGTTCATCCTCATCATCCTGGGCACCACCGCCAAGCGCGCGGCCACCGCGATGGCGCCCATGGCCATCGGCCTGGCGCTCACGCTCATCCACCTGATCAGCGTCCCCGTGACCAACACCTCCGTGAATCCGGCGCGCAGCACCGGCGTCGCGTTGTTCGTCGGCGGCTGGGCCATCGAGCAGCTGTGGCTGTTCTGGGTCGCGCCGGTCGTCGGCGGGGCGCTGGGCGCGTTGCTTTACCGCGTCACGCTGGATGAGGAAAATTCACGCGCCTAACGCGCTGAGTGACCGGGGCCGGCGAGGCTGCCCTGCGCCGCTCTTAACGTCCCGCCTGCCGCCGAAGCGCCGCCGCCGCGCCGGGCTGTACTCATAAGGCCGGACCACCGGCTGACCAGGGATCTCCCCTTCCACTTTTTTGTTGTGCCCCATGCGGGGCAGGGCATCGCCTTGCCTCGGAGAACACGATGACGTTCGCTCGCCTGTTACCTCGTCTTGCCCGCCACGTGGGTTCCGCCGTCCGCCATGCCCTGGCGCCGCTGGCCCTGGGATTCGCGTTGGCGGGAAGTGCCCATGCCCAGCTGGTCGTCACCGGCGTGCCGGACAGTCCCGATCCGGTGCCCGCCGGCGGTACGGTGACCTACACCGTCGGCATCGGCGACGCGCTGGGCGCGCCGCGCAACAACGTCACGCTGAACTTTGACATCCCCGCCGCCGGCCGCTACGCCGGCACAGGCACGCTGCCGGGCGGCGTGTCCTGCGCCGGCATGGCGCTGGGCCAGACCGGCCCCGGCACCGTCACCTGCACCGGCATCAACGTGCCGGCGCTGGCTACGGTGCAGGTGCCGCTGCGGGTGCGCACGACCGTTGCCGGCACGCTGACAGTCAACGCGGCCCTCGTGGGCGGCAACTCGCAAAGCGAAACCACCACCGTCAACACGGGTGCCGACCTGCAGCTGGCGATCAGCACGAACGCCAGCGCCGCAGCCGGCAGCACGCAGAACGTGCAGTTCACGGTGAGCAACGCCGGACCCGATGCGTCGCCGCCATCCACGCTCAGCTACAGCGTGCCGCCGGGCTTTGCGCTCACCGGCACGCCCGGCGGCTGCTCGTTGGTGGGCAGCACGCTGACTTGCAACCTGGGTGCGCTGGCCAACGGCGCCAGCACCAGCATCACTGCCACCGGCGTCATCGGCGTGGGCGGCAGCTCCACCCTTACTCACTCGGCCGACATCACGGGCACCGGTGGCGTGGGCGACGGCGACACCAGCAACAACGTCGCCAGCGCCAATACCGCGGTCACGGCCGGCAGCAGCCTCTCGGTCACCAAGACCAAGTCGGTGGCCGACCCGGTGGAGGTGGGCCAGACCTTCAACTTCCAGTTCGCGGTGCGCTACAGCGGTGACTTCCCAAGCGGTGCGCAGCTGCAGGACAACCTGCCCGCCAACTTCTGCCCGGTCGCGCCGGCCAGCTTCTCCAGCGGCGGCTGGTCCTGCACTGCCTCCAGCACCTGCCCCACGGCCGGCGGCACGCTCACCTGCACGCGCGCCGGCGGCGGCAGCGCCGGCAGCAACGTCTCGCTGGGCACGATCAGTGCGCCCGTGCAGGCGCTCACAAGCGGCGCCGGCATCGTCAACACAGCCACCGTTGCGGCCACCGGCGTGAACGCGGCCAATGGTTCGGTGAACACCACTGTGATCGATCCGGCTTCGGACCTGCGCGCTAACAAGGCCAA
Source organism: Pelomonas sp. Root1217 (assembly GCF_001425705.1). GTDB lineage: Bacteria > Pseudomonadota > Gammaproteobacteria > Burkholderiales > Burkholderiaceae_C > Pelomonas. The sequence goes on from NZ_LMDC01000027.1 coordinate 484,404, forward strand.
GAGCTGGCCGCAGGCTGCCGTGCCGGTGAACCAGGCCTTCAACTACACGATCTCGGCCACCAACCTCGGCCCCAGCGCCATCCCGTCCAGCGGCACGATCACGCTGACCGACACGGTGCCGGCCGACCTGCAGGTCAACAGCATCACGGCGCCTGTCGGCTTCAGCTGCTTGTCCTCCGGCGGCGCCAGCTTCCCGCAGGCCGGGGCGGTGACCATCACCTGCACCAGCACCAACGTCGCACTCGCAGTCAACGCGACCACCAGCAACGTCACCATCAACGCGCAGGCCACAGCCGCCGGCGGCACACTGACCAACCAGATGTGCGTCGGCTCTACCAACGCACCGCCCGATAACGCGGCTGCCAACGACTGTGCCAGCGTGGGCGTGAACCCGCAGCTCAATGGCGCGCAGGCCGACTTGTCGGTGCTCAAGCGCGTGGTGGGCGTGGGCGATGCGCCGGGCAACCGCCAGGAGGCCGGTTCGCCCATCGTGTGGGAAATCGAGGTCGTCAACGCCGGCCCGCAGCCCGCCACCAACGTGGCGGTGACCGACACTTTCAACAACGTCTTCAACGCCAACGCCGGCCAGTACTCGCTCGCCACTGTCGCCGGCGGCGCCACGCTGGGCAGTTGCAGCCTCGCGCCGTCGGGCTCGGCCGTCTCGCTGAGCAGTTGCACGATCACCAGCCTGCCGGTATGCACGGCCGGCGTGGACTGCCCGCGCTACCAGGTCACGGTGCGTCATTTCGGGGACGGCGCCTCGGGCAACGACCAGTTCACGGTGACCAATACCGCCTTTGCGCTGGCCCAAAGTGAGGCCGATCCCAACCTCACGAACAACAACGCCAACAACAACACGGCGGCCAGCGCCTACTACATGGCGCGCGCCGATGTGGCAGTGACCAAGACCGACAACCCCGACCCCGTCTCGGCCGGCCAGCTGCTCACCTACACAATCACGGCGAGCAACCCGTCGGCCACCAGTGCCAGCCGCGCCTTTGGCGTGAGCGTCGACGACACGCTGCCCGCGGGCCTCGTCTACCTGTCGTCCACTGTCAGCGGCGGCGGCAGCTGCAGCACCGCGCCCGCCGCCGGCAGCACCACCGGTCCGGGCAACAACACGCTCATCTGCGGCTGGACGTCCATCGCCCGCGGCTCGCAGCAGACGGTCACGGTGCGCGTGCGCGCCACCGCGGCGCTGGCTGTTGCCCTGGGCGGCAGCGGCTCCATCACAAACTCGGTCACGGTGTCCGCTACCACGCCGGAGATCGCCGGCGGCGCCGCCAACAACACGGCCACGCAGCCCACGGCCATCAATGCGCCGTCCTATGACCTGATCGTCAACAAGACCGACGACGTCGACCCTGTCAACGTTGGCGACAACGTCACGTACACGCTCACCGTCACGAACAACGGCGCTTCCACCGCCGAGAACGTGCTGCTCATCGACACGCTGCCCGCCGTGGCCGGCGCGCCCACGTTTGTCGGGCTGGTCGGCGCGCTGCCGTCCGGCGTCATCTGCAACACCTCGGGCGTCACCGTGGGCGTGGCCGGCGGCAGCATCAGCTGCACCATCGCGAGCCTGGGCGGGACCGGCGGCGGCGCCACCGGCGAGACGAACTCGGTGCAGGTGCGCGTGCGCCTGCAGGGCGCCGACAAGGGCACCTTCTCCAACGCCGCCTCGGTGCGCTTCGCCAACGCGGCGCAGGACGCCTTCGACCCGCAGGCGAACAACAGCGTCACCGAGCCCACCACCTTCCGACTCAAGGCCGACGTGCAGGTCGTCAGCAAGGCCGCCGTCGCCACCAGCACGGCCACCCCGCTGGCCGCCATCGCACAGGGCATGGGCTTCGACTGGCTGGTCACGTTGCGCAACAACGGCCCCCAAGCCGCCGAGACCACCAGCTTCGCCGACACCCTGCCGGCGGGCCTGCAGCTCACGGGCGCGCCGGTGTTCACCGTCACCTCGGGCACGTTCACGCCCGCCGGGCCGAGTTGCACCGGTAACTCCGGCGGCACAAGCACCATTTGCGCCATCACCAGCATGCCCTCCGGCGGCACGGCCACGGTGCGCATCCCGGTGCAGCTCATCAGCAACTTGGCGGACGGCACGGTGCTGACCAACACGGCCAGCATCGTCACCACCGGCTCGGGCGACACCGACGGCGGTGCCAGCCCGAACGCCGGCAACAACTTCAACAGCGGCAGTGTCACCGTGCAGACCTCCCTGCTATCCGGGCGGGTCTACGAAGACAGCAACGCCAACGGCCAGCCTGATGCGGGCGAGCCCGCCATCGCCGGCGTGACGATCACGCTCACAGGCACGGACAGTGGCGGCGGTCCCGTCACCCGGACCACGACCAGCGACGCCAGCGGCAACTGGAGCTTCAGCGTGCCCCCGGGCACCTACACGGTCACCGAGACCCAGCCCAGTGCCTTCCTGGCTGGCATCACGCGGGCCGGCGGCGTCACTGGCGCCGGCAGCAGCCCCGGCAGCGTTCCCACCGGCGGCGCAGGAGTTATCAGCGGGCCGAATGGCTCCAACGCCAACGTCATCCAGGGCATCGTGCTCGGCGCCGCTGGGGCGTCCACCAACAACCTGTTCGGTGAAGTCCGCGCCGCGTCCATCGCGGGCCGCGTGTATCAGGATGCCGACTACAGCGGCGCCTACACCCCCGGTGAGCCAGGCATCGCCGGCGTGACGCTGCAACTCACCGGCACAGACATGACCGGTGCCGCGGTGAGCCTCACCACGACCAGCGCCTCTGACGGCAGCTACAGCTTCACCGGCCTGCTGCCCGGCAGCTACGCGGTCATCGAGCCCACGCAGCCCGACGGCTTCGCCGACGGCAGCGAGACGGCCGGCAGCGCCGGCGGCAGCACCGCCACCAACGAGCGCATCAGCGCCATCGTGCTGGCCTCCAACACCAGCACCACCGGCTACCACTTCGGCGAGCGCCTCCCGCGCGTGACTGTGCGTGTCTTCGAGGACGCCGACAACGACGGCGTGCCCGCCGCGGGCGACGCTGGCATCACCGGCGTGACGCTGCGCCTGACCGGCACTTCGTCTACCGGCGCCACGGTCGACCTCACCGCGACGCCCATCGCCGGCCAGCCGGGACGGTATGAATTCGTCAACGTGCCGCCGTCGTCCGGTGGGGGCTATACCCTGACCGAGACCCAGCCAGCCAGCTATGCGCCCGGCAAGGCCGGCGCCAACGGCCATCCCGGCAACGCGCAGAGCAATGGAAACTTCATCCAAGGCATCACCATCGCGGGCAGCAACACGCCGGCCGTCCTGGGCGACTACCTGTTCGGCGAACTCACCGGCAGCCAGATCCGCGGCCGCAGCTACTATGACCGCAACGGCGACGGCAGTGCCGGCGCGCCGGCCAGCGAGCCTGGCATCGCCGGCGTGGCCATCACACTGACCGGCACCGACGCCAACGGCAACGCCGTGTCGGTGGTCACCTCCACTGACGCCAACGGCGACTACGTCTTCAACAACGTTGCGCCCGGCACCTACACGGTCAGCCAGGCGCGCCCGGCGGGCTACCTGCCCGGCCTCACGCGCGCCGGCACCGTCACCGGCAGCGGCTCCGTTGCAGGCAGCGTGCCCACCAGCGGCACCGGTGTCAGCACCGGCCCCAANGGATGTCGAAGGGCAGGGAGGTGGAGATGCCGTTCGGGTAGAACTCGTGCTACCTGCCCGGCCTCACGCGCGCCGGCACCGTCACCGGCAGCGGCTCCGTTGCAGGCAGCGTGCCCACCAGCGGCACCGGTGTCAGCACCGGCCCCAATGGGTCCGACGCACCGCTGGTGCAAAACATCCGCCTCGGCAGCCCCGGCTCCAATTCGAGCAACAACAACTTCGCCTCAGTGCGCCCGGCCTCGCTGGCTGGCCACGTGTATGCCGACATCGCGCCCGCCAACGGCCAACGCGATTCCGGCGAGTCCGGCATCGCGGGCGCGACCGTCACGCTGAGCGGCACTGACTTCCTGGGCCGCAGCGTCTCGACCCTGCTGACCACCGCCACCGACGGCGGCTTCAGCGCCACTGGCCTGCTGCCTGGCGTCTATCAGCTCGACGAGACCCAGCCCGACGGCTATGCCGACGGCCCCGAGCACCTGGGCACCGTAGGCGGCAGCGCCCGCGGCACCGCCAATCCCGGTGGTGTGAACGACCGCCTTGGCGCCATCGCGCTCGCCTCCGAGGAAGGGGGCTTGGACTACGACTTCGGCGAACGCCTGGCTCGCGTGACCGTGCATGTGTTCGAAGACGCCAACAACGACGGCGCGCCTGTCGCGGGCGACGCCGGCATCACCGGCGTCACGCTGCACCTCACCGGCGGCTCGAGCACCGGCACGCCGGTGGATATCACGGCCACGCCCATCGCGGGCCAGGCGGGTCACTACGAGTTCCGCAACGTTCCGCCGTCTGCAGCCGGTGGCTACACCATCACCGAAACGCAGCCGGCCACCTATGCGCCCGGCAAAGCCAACGTCAATGGCAACCCCGGCAGCGCGCAGGCCAATGGCAACGTGATCCAGGGCGTCGCCATCCCGGTCAGCGGCACGCCGGCCGTGCTGGGCGACTACCTGTTCGGCGAACTCACCGGCAGCGAGATCAGCGGCCGCAGCTACTACGACCGCAACGGCGACGGCAGTGCCGGCGCGCCGGCCAGCGAGCCTGGCATCGCCGGCGTGGCCATCACGCTGACCGGCACCGACGACAACGGCAACGCCGTGTCGGTGGTCACCTCCACGGACGCCAACGGCGACTACGTCTTCAACAACGTTGCGCCCGGCACCTACACGGTCAGCCAGGCGCGCCCGACGGGCTACCTGCCCGGCCTCACGCGCGCCGGCACCGTCACCGGCAGCGGCTCCGTTGCAGGCAGCGTGCCCACCAGCGGCACCGGTGTCAGCACCGGCNGCTACCTGCCCGGCCTCACGCGCGCCGGCACCGTCACCGGCAGCGGCTCCGTTGCAGGCAGCGTGCCCACCAGCGGCACCGGTGTCAGCACCGGCCCCAATGGCTCGGACGCACCACTGGTGCAAAACATCCGCCTCGGCAGCCCCGGCTCCAATTCCAGCAACAACAATTTCGCCTCGGTGCGCCCGGCCTCGCTGGCTGGCCACGTGTATGCCGACATCGCGCCCGCCAATGGCCAGCGCGATTCCGGCGAGCCAGCGCTGCCCGGCGCGACGGTCACGCTGACCGGCACCGACTTCCTGGGCCGCAGCGTGTCCATCGTGCTCACCACGGCGGCTGACGGCAGCTTCAGCGCCACCGGCCTGCTGCCCGGCAGCTACCAGCTCGACGAGACACAGCCAGCCGGCACCGGCGACGGCCCGGAGCACCTGGGCACCGTGGGCGGCAACGCCCGCGGCACGGCCAACCCGGGCGGCGCGAACGACCGCTTCGGCGCCATCGTGCTCGCCTCCGAGGAAGGGGGCGTGGACTATGACTTCGGCGAACGCGGCGGCGAGATCATCGGCCACGTCTACGTCGACAACAACGGCAACGGCCGGCGCGACGCAGGCGAGCCGCCGATTGCCGGCGTCAAGCTCACACTCAGCGGCACGAGCGCTGGTGGCCTGCCGGTCAACCTGACGGCCACCACCGGCGCCGACGGCCAGTACCTGTTCGACGGCGTGCTGCCCTCGGACGCCACCGGATACACCATCGCCGAGACCCAGCCCGTCACCTATGCCGACGGCGCCGAGACCGTCGGCCGCCTGAACGGCACCGCCACCGGCACGCTGGCGGCCAACGACCGCATCGCCGGGCTTGTCTATACAGGCGGCTCGGGCGACGGCTACGACTTCGGCGAGCAGGGCGCGTCCCTGTCGGGCAGCGTTTCCAACGACGTCAACGGCAACGGCCAGCGCGATCCGGGCGACCTGCCGCTGGCGGGCGTGACCATCACGCTGACTGGCACCGATGCCGCCGGCCAGCCGGTCAGCCGCACGGCCGTGACCGGCCGCGACGGCCGCTACCGCTTCGCCGACCTGCCGCTGGACAACGGCACCGGCTACACGCTGGTGCAGACGCCCGTGCCTCAGTCCACACACACCGGCGAGACGCCCGGCACGCTGGGCGGCACGGTGCCGGCGGCGCGCCAGCTCAACGTCAAGCTGCCCACGGTGGCGGCCAACGGCACGGCCTACGACTTCTTCGAGCAAAGCAGCGCGCCGTCCGTCGTGAGCGGCCGCGTCTGGCGCGACAGCGACCATGATCGCGTCGCCGACAGTGGCGAGCCCACCGTCGCCGGCTGGACTGTGGAGCTGGTGAGCTGCGCCGACGGCAGCACCAGCTGCGACAACACCGGCGCCCAGGTGCTCGACACCCGCAACACAGGTGCCGACGGCAGCTACCGCTTCGCCAACGTGGTGGCCGGTGCCTACCAGCTGCGCTTCCGCGACGCGCAGGGCCGCCTGGTCGGTGGCACCTGGCCTACCGATCCTGTGCTCAACGCATCGGGCGGAGCCTTCCCGACCGTGTCCGGCATGGCGCCGCGCGGCTGGATCCCGCTAGCCGTGACAACCGGCGTGTCCGTCGTCAACCAGGACCTGCCGCTCGACCCGGGTGGCGTGGTGTTCGACAGCTTGAGCGCCGAGCCGGTGCCGGGCGCCGTGGTCACGTTCAGCGGCCCCGCGGGCTTCGATGCGGCAACGCAGCTGCTCGGCGGCAGCGCCACGCTGACCACCGGGCCCGAGGGCGACTACCAGTTCTTCTTGCTGCCCGGCGCGCCGGCCGGCCTGTACACGCTGGCGGTGATCCCGCCGGCCGGGTATGTCGCCTCGAGCACCTACCCGGCGGCCGCCGACCCGCTGGACGCCGTGAACTGCACGGCGCCCGGCAGCACCGGCACCACGCGTGGCAGCGAGGCCTGCATCGTCAGCGCTGCGTCCCGCCCGCCGGCCGGCCCCGCCGCGCCGTACTTCATGAGCTGGCAGATGGGGGCGGGCGGCGCACGGCCGGTCGTCAACAACCACATCCCGCTGGACCGCGAGGGCTCGGGCTTTGCCATCGAGCTGCGCAAGACTAGCTCCAAGCTCACCGTCAAGAAGGGCGAGCCGGTGCCCTACGTGATCACCGCGCGCAACGCCAGCGGCGGCCCCGTCGGCAACGTGGCGCTCGTCGACACGCTGCCGCCCGGCTTCAAGTACCTGGAAGGGTCGCTGACTGTGCAGACGCTGCCGAACGGTTCCGTGGTGCCGGTCAAGCCCGGCTTGGCCGGCCGCCAGCTGACGCTGCCCAACCAGTCCTTCCTGCGGGGCGAGACCAAGCGCATCTCTATGGTGCTGGCGGTCGGCGTGGGCGTGGGCGAGGGCCAGTACGTCAACAGCGTGGTGGCCACCCAGGGTGTCGACGGGCGCGCGCTCTCCAACATCGCCACCGCGGCAGTGCGCGTTGTGCCCGATGCGCTGCTGGACTGCACCGACGTGATCGGCAAGGTCTACGACGACAAGAACGCCAACGGCGTGCAGGACGAAGGCGAGCCCGGCATTCCCAATGTGCGCGTCGCCACCGTCAACGGCCTGCTGGTCCACAGCGATGCCGACGGCCGCTACCACATCGCCTGCGCGGCCGTACCCAAGGACGGGACCGGCAGCAACCTGGTGCTGAAGGTGGACGAACGCACGCTGCCTTCGGGCTACCGCATCACCACGGAGAACCCGGCTTCCGAGCGCGCCACGCGCGGCAAGGCCGTGAAGTTGAACTTCGGCGCCACGGTGCACCGCGTGGTGCGGCTGGAGCTCAAGGCCGCCGCCTTCGTGTCGGGCGAGGTGGCGCTGCAGCCGGCCCACCAGTCGCGCCTGGACCAGGCCGTCACGGCCCTGGTGGAGCACCCCTCCATCCTGCGCCTGGCCTATCAGCCGGCCCCGGATGAAGCCGCCGACCTCGGCGAGGCCCGCATCGCGGCCTTGAGGTCGGCGCTGCTCGAGCGCTGGAAGGCGCAAGGGCAGGCCCAGGGCAAGGCCTTGTTCAACCTGGACATCGAGGTCGAGCGCATGCCGGCCTTGCTGAACCGCTGATGCAGGAGCACGCCATGACGACCCTGCCTCCGAACCCTATCCGCGCCTACCGCATGACCCGTCCTCACTTCCGACGCGCGGCGCTTGCCGGCGCCGCGGCCACTGCCTGCCTGGTGATCGGCCTGCCAGTCAACGCAGCCGCAGCCGCGGCCGACGCGACCTGCCACGCCGACGCCCGCGGCCGCTTCAGCGACCGCTGCGCGGCCGATCCGCGCGCCGTCGAGATCGACGGCCGTGACCACCTGCCCGCCTCCAGCGAGCGCGAGCTGCCCAAGCTCACCGTGATCCTGGGCGACCCGCGCGGGCTGAAGGAGCAGCGCGAGGAGACCGTCCGCATCACGCCGGGCCAGGTGCAGCCGCATGAGGAGTCGCACCGGCCACTTTTCGACTCCGGAGAGGATCTGCTCAAGCCCGAGGACCAGGCGCGACTGGACGCCATCGTGGCCCAGGTACGCGGCCGCCAGGGCCTGCGCTTCGAGATCGTCGGTCACACCGACGTGCAGCGCATCAAGCCCGAGCTCCGCCCGCGCTTCCCCGACAACCACGCGCTGGGCCTGGCGCGCGCCCACCAGGTGGGCCGCTACCTGACCCGCCACCTGGGCCTGCCCGAAAGCGCCTACCAGGCTGGCTCGCGTGGCCCCGACGAGCCGCTGGCCGAGCCCCGCGAGGACCGCGCCAACTGGGCCGCCAACAGGCGCGTCGAGGTGCGCGTGTATTGGCAGGAGACCACGCCGGACCGGGTCGAGAAGGAAGTGCGCGTGACGCAGCTGGACCCGAGCGCCTGCGGCATGCTCTCGCCCTATGCCGCCGACGACGCGCCGCTGCGCCTGACCATCGACGGCCAGGCCGTGGTGGGCACGGACAGCGCCAGCGCCGATCGCCAGCGCTGCATCGACGTGCGCCTGGAACGCGACCGGCTGCGCCTGCAGTACGACAACCTCGCGCAGCCGCGGCGCCTGAACGCCACCGCCTGGCCCGCGACCGCCGTGCCCGGCGAGATGGTGCGCTTCGCCGGCTACAGCAACTACCGGTTGTTCCAGGCGCGCGCCGAGCTGCGCCTGTACAGCAGCGATGACGCGATGCGGCCGCAACTCGTGGCCACGGTGCCGCTGGACGCCGAACTGCGCGCGCAGTGGACCGTGCCGGCCGAATGGGCGCAGACGCCGCTGGCGCGCCGCAAGCTGTACTGGCGCGTGCGGGTGCTGGACGGCGAGGGCCGCTTCGACGAGACCGACGACATCCCGCTGACCCTGGCCGACCGCCATGCGCCGGGCGGCAACGGCGATGGCAGTGGCGAGCCGACCGCCGAGCAGCGCCTGCTGGCCGCCTACGGCAGCACGCGGCTGGCCGTCGTCAACATTCCCATCACCGGCGGCACTGTGACAGCCAGCGGCGAGGGCGTCTCCGCTGGCGAGCGCGTGCGCGCGTTGGGCCTGGATGTGCCGGTGGATGCGCAGGGCAAGTTCGTTTTGCAGCAGCTCGTGCCGCGCCGCGTGCAGACCGGGGAGATCGTCGTCAGCAGCGCGGACGGCAAGGAGCGTATCTACCGCCGCGACTTCGAGCTGCCCAAGCGTGACTTCTTCTTCGTCGGCCAGGCCGATCTGACGCTGGGCCACGACCGCACCAGCGGCCCCGCCGCCCTTGTCACGCAGGAACGTAGCCGCTACAACAACGACACCTGGAGCGAGGGGCGCCTGGCCTTCTACGGCAAGGGACTGCTGGACGAGCGCTGGACGCTGACCGGCAGCCTCGACACCGAGGAGCGGCCGCTCAAGGAGCTGTTCCGCAACCTCGACCGCAAGGACCCGACCTCGCTGTTCCGCCGCATCGACCCGGTGGACAGCTGGGGCACCTTCGGCGACGACTCCACCAGCATTGAGGACGCGCCCACGCAGGGCCGTTTCTATCTGCGCGTGGACGACGGCCGCTCGCATGCGCTGTGGGGCAACTTCAAACTCAACCTCGGCAGCGACAACAGTCTGGCCCAGGTCAACCGCGGGCTGTACGGCCTGCAGGGCCGATTCGTGGGCGCCGAGAGCACCAGCTTCGGCGACGCCCGCGTGCGCGCCGAGGTGTATGCCGCCGAGCCCGGCACGCTCGCCGCGCGCGAGGAGTTCCGCGGTACCGGTGGGTCGCTGTACTACCTGCGCCACCAGGACATCAGCCGTGGCGCGGAGAAGGTGTGGCTGGAGATCCGCGACCGCGATTCCGGCCTGGTGATGCAGCGCCGCGCGCTCATCCCGGGCAGCGACTACGAGGTCGACTACCTGCAAGGGCGCGTGTTGCTCACCTCGCCGCTGGCAAGCCTGGCTGACAACGGCACGCTGGTGCGCGCGGGCGGCCTGAGCGGTCAGCCGGCCTACCTGGTGGTGGACTATGAATACACGCCGCTGGCCGGCGACCTCGACACGCTGGCCGTGGGCGGGCGCACCGCCTGGTGGGTCAACGACGGCCTGCGCCTGGGCCTGACCGCCGCCAAGCAGCGCCAGACCGGCGGCGACCAGCGCCTGGCCAGCGTCGATGTGCTGCTGCGCAAGAGCGACAACACCACGCTGAAGATCGAGGCCGCGCGCAGCGACGGTCCTGGCATCGGCAGCACCACGTCGCTGGACGGCGGCTTCGGCTTCGCGCAGAACACGCTGGCGGGCGACCCGCGCGGCGCCAATGCCTGGCGCGTCGAGGGTCAGGCCGACCTCGCCGACCTCGACCTCGCCAAGAGCGGCCACGTCGGCGCCTATGCGATGGTGCGCGAGGCCGGTTTCTCTGCGCCGGGCCAGGTGGCCGCGAACGAGACCCGGCAGGCCGGCGCGAGCGCGACGGTGCCGGTGGGCGAGCGCACCGAGCTGCGCCTGAAGGCCGACCACAAGGACGAACGCAACGGCTACAACACCGACGCCGGTGACGCCCAGGTGGCCTGGCGCGTCGACGACCGCTGGACGCTCTCGACCGGCCTGCGCAAGGACCGCAAGGGCACCGATGCCGTCAACACCTCGCCGCTGCTGCCCGGCTCGCCCGTGGTGAACGGCGAGCGGACCGACGCCGCTGTGCAGGCCGACTACGACAGCGGCCAGGGCTGGGGCGTCTACGGCTTCGGCCAGAAGACGCTGGAGCACACCGGCACCCGCCAGGACAACGACCGCCTGGGCGTGGGCGCGCGCTACCGCGTCAACGACAAGCTGTCGCTGCGCGGCGAAGCCTCGGGCGGCGACGGTGGCGCCGCCGGCAAGGCCGGCTTGGATTACCAGTACAACGACCGCTCGAACGTCTACGTGACCTATGCCCTGGACACGGGGCGCACCGACGAGACGCTGAACGCGCGCGGGGGTGCGCTAGTGGGCGGCGTCAAGTCGCGCATCGCCGACGGGCTTAACGTCTACACCGAGCACAAGCAGACGACCGGCGCGCAGAGCGGCTTGACCCATGCTTACGGCGTGCAATACGCGCCCGACGAGCGCTGGACCTTTGGCGCCAGCGCCGAAAGCGGCCGCATCGAGGCCGAGAACGCTGGCGAGACGGACCGCGAAGCCGTGGGCTTCACCATCGGCTTCGTCAACGCGAAGGTGAAGTACTCGGGGGGCATGGAATACCGGCGTGACCGCTCGGCCACCGATGCGCGCCGAAGCTGGCTGCTGAAGAACGCAGTCAGCGTGCAGGACGGCCCGAACGCGCGTTGGATGGGCAAGCTCAACTGGGCCGATAGCGACAGCGCCACCAGCGCCCTGGCGGCCGCGAAGTACACCGAGGCGGTGCTGGGCTACGCGTTCCGGCCGGTCAGCAATGACAAGCTCAACCTGCTGCTCAAGTACACCTACCTGTACGACCTGTCCTCACCGGGCCAGGTCGTGGCCACCGACGTGACCCCCACGTCGGTGAGCACGCTGGGCATCGACTACCAGCAGCGCAGCCAGGTGGCTGCGGCGGACGTGACCTACGACCTCAGCCACCGCTGGACCGTTGGCGGCAAGCTGGCATGGCGCGGCGGCGAACTCCGCCCCAGCCGCGACAGCAGCGCGCCGTGGTTCAAGAGCAGCGCGCAGCTGGCAATCGTGCGCGTCGACTGGAAGGTGGTGCGGCAGTACGACTGGCTGGTGGAGCTGCGCACGCTGCGCGCCGGCGAACTCGGTGAGCGCAAGAGCGGCCTGCTGACCGCCGGCTACTACCACGTCAACGAGAACTTCAAGGCAGGCCTGGGCTACAACTTCACCGATTTCTCTGACAACCTCACCGACATGAGCTACCGCAGCCGGGGTGTGTTCGTGAACCTGCTCGGGAAGTTCTAGTCGACGCAAGTCGCGGGGAAAGGCCGAGCCAGCAGCCGACCGGCGCCGCAACTTTATCGGGCTAGGACGTCCATCAGGTCATCGGAGTGCTCGCGGAATTCGCCAAGCTCGAATCCGCGGCCATGGTCGTGCACAACACCGTTCATGTTGACCTCGAATGGACAAGCTTCGCAAGTTTCGAGAGTCCCGCCAACTGCGGCAAGCCGACCTTTGCAAGTCGCTCGGCCGAAGTCAGTGTGGGGATGGGCTTGGGAACCAGCGCTGCGACACCTTCATCCTCACAAGCCTTGAGGGCGGGACCGCCGTAGTAGCCGTGGTCGGCGATGGCCTTCAGTCGTCGCTTGTCCATCGCATCGCGTGCGGCAGGGCGATTGCGCTGAGCTGCCCGTGTTCTCAGCGTGGGCCGCCGCGAGTGCGGCCTAAGCCATCAAGTCAGACGAGCGGCCGGCAGCTTTGCCAGCGCATGCTGCCGTTCACGTCGCACAAACACTTCTGGAATCTCGTGCGGTGCGACAGCACGGCCTACACGCTGGTACTGATGACCCTCGCGACCTTGGCATGGCTACCAGCAGGACTGGGACCGTAGCCAATCAGCGGTAAGCGCCAAGCGCTCGGCTGATCAAGTTGAGCACGTCAAGCGACGGTTTGATGAAGACGACGCCACTCGCAAACCCGCCGTCCGTATTGCTGAAAATGCTGTGCACGACCCGGGCCTGCGTCACCAGCTCGGCCTTAGATCCGGCGACTGGCAGAAAGCACCGAAGCGAAAAGGTCGCACCGGGCGCTATAGGCCCATCGGTAACGATCGCCATTCCACTGATGCTGAAGTTCAGGGTGCGGGCTTCCAGGAGAAGCCCTTCGCCGAACAATAGTTGCGCCTTGGTACGTAGGATTTGGCGGCTAGAGCTACGCCGGTCATCTCGCTCTGTGTTCATGAGTTCGCATTCTGCTGGTATCGCGATCACGGCTAACCTGAGTCAGCGGTGCTGAGGATTGCAGGAGCCCGGCGTGACCAAGCCTGAACATACAGCAGCCTCAGGAAGGCGCTCGAAAGCCCGACAAGGACTTCTCGAGCAAAGCCTCCAGGACCTTCGCCTCCGCTGGCTTGACCAAGTGGTGGTCGAAGCCCGCCTCCGCGGTACGCTGGCGATCTTCGCGTTGACCCCAACCGGTCAACGCAGTGATCACCACACGTTCGAGACCAGGTTGCCGCCGAAGTTGGCGAGCTACCTCGTAGCCATCCATTCCTGGCATGCCGATGTCCAGGAAGATGGCATGCGGCAAAAAGGAGCGTGCCTTCGCGATAGCCGACATGCCGTCATGGGCCATCTCTACCGTGTGGCCCTGCAGGCCCAAGAACATGGTCAGGCTCATCGCGGCGTCCTCGTTGTCGTCGACCACGAGGATGCGATGGCCCGACGAGGTCGTCTCGTACGCCGGCGTTGATTCCAACACTGAGTCCGGTACAACAGCTTGCGAATTCGCCAGTGGCAGCCGAACCGTGAACACCGCGCCTTCTCCGATCCCGCCGCTCGACGCGGCGATCGTCCCGCCGTGCATTTGCACCAAGTTCTTCGCCAGAGTCAAGCCGATACCCAACCCGCCTTGCGCTTTGTTGGAAGCGTGATCCGCCTGCACGAACAGATCGAACACCCTGGCGAGCATTTCCGGCGCAATGCCGATGCCGTTGTCCCGTACTCGCAGCACCACCTCCGCGCCTGCCCTTTCTGCCTCCACCCATATGCGGCCGTTCGACTCGGTGTACTTGGCGGCATTTGTCAGCAGGTTGCCTACGACCTGTGCCATTCGCACCGGGTCCGCTTCCAGTAGCAGTGAATCCTGGGGAATCGACAGGGCCAGTCGATGGCCCTGAGCGGCTATGAGCGGCTGAACCGTCTCGACGGCCCGAGTGATCACGTTGGCAAGCTCGACATACTCCTTGCGAAGTTCGATCTTGCCGCCCATCACACGCGAGACGTCCAGCAGGTCGTCGACGAGGCGCACGAGTTGATGCACCTGCCGTTCCATCATTGCACGGGTCTGGGCGAAGGTGCCCGCGTCCATCCGAGGCATCTTCATGATCTCGAGTCCATTGCGGACCGGAGCGAGCGGGTTGCGAAGCTCGTGCGCCAGCGTGGCCAGAAATTCGTCCTTGCGTCGATCTGCTTCACGCAGGGCTTCTTCCAACAGCTTGCGCTCAGTGATGTCGACCAGGACGCCAGGCATCCGGACAGGCCGACCTGACGCATCGTTCTCCGAGTGGCCACGGGCCGACACCCAGCGCACAGAGCCGTCTGTCTGGACAACGCGATAGTCTTCCTCGTAGAGCTCGTTGTGCGCTATCGCGTGTTCTAGCGCCGTGGTGATCCGCGTGACATCGTCGGGATGGATGGACTGCAGGTACCGGTTCAGCGGGGCTCCGTCAGCTTCGGAGTGCGGAAGGTTGAAAATTTGTGCCAGTTTCCTGTCTGCGTAGAGCCGGTTGTTAGCGATGTCCCAAGTCCAAGTGGCAATCGCACCAGCCTCCAAGGCTGCATCCAGGCGCGCTCGGGCGTCTGCCAGCGCGGCTTCGGCGTGCCAGCGTGCCGTGATGTCCCTTGTGAAGCAGCGGGTGTGAACGAATTGATCGTCCTTCCACCTCACGCTGGAATCGATCAGGACATGCTTGATCGTTCCGTCCTTGCACCGCAACCTTGCGGGCTGCTCAGCCAACCTTTCGCCTGCATTAAGTCTTGCCAGGATGTCGCGGATGAGGTCTTTGTCCGCATGGAACTCGGCAATGTGATGACCGAGATACTCCTCGCGGCTGTAGCCCAGCATTTCCAGCTCGGCGCGGTTGACCCGCAGTACCGTTCCGTCCGGCCCCACCCAATGCAGCCCAACGGTGGCGTTCTCAAAGAACTCGGCGAGTTCTTCCTCGCTGCGCCGCAGGTCTTCCTCTGCGACCTTCCTCTCAATGAACTGGCCGACGTTGCCGGCAGTGGCCCCCATCATTTCCAGCACGTCAGGATCCGGCACGCGGGTGCGCTGTGAGAAGAACTCCAAGACACCCAAGGTCTTCCCTCCGATGACGATCGGACAGGCAAACGCGCTTCGCAGCCCGCCATCCTCGGCCTGTGAGAGCCGCGGAAAGTTGCCATCTGCTGCAAGGTCAGGAACCCAGTCCGGTTTCCCGCTGCCCCACACGCGTCCCGGCAGGCCGACGCCTCTCTCGAATGTCCAGCCGCATGCCTGCGACACGAACGCCCCAGCTGAGCGGTCGGGGCGCGCCCAATGAGCATGGCAACGCAAAC
This sequence comes from Pelomonas sp. Root1217, assembly GCF_001425705.1. GTDB lineage: Bacteria > Pseudomonadota > Gammaproteobacteria > Burkholderiales > Burkholderiaceae_C > Pelomonas. Next base: position 500,023 of record NZ_LMDC01000027.1, read on the forward strand.
GGTCGATGGTGGTATCGGCCAGCCAGAAGCAGCCTGCGTCCCACTTGAGGTTGTCGCAGACAGCCCGCAGGACGCGCTCCGCTCCTTGCTGCACGCTGTCTGACTGGCTCAGGCCATGAGTCACTTCCAGCCGCGCGTTGCGCAGCTGCTCCGCCCGGCGTGACATGGCGGCGTTACGGAACACCATCACGATGCCAATCATGGTGCCGGCCGCATCTTTGATCGGGGATGCAGAGTCGTCGACAGGCGTCTCGGTGCCATCCTTGGCGATGAGTACCGTGCGAGACGCCATGGAGATCACGGCGCCGCCGCGGCGGATCGCATCTACCGGATTCGCGACGGGTATGCGGGAATCTTCGTCAATGACACTAAACACGCTTTCCAACGGCCGGCCTCGTGCGTCCGCGGCGCTCCAGCCAGTCAGGGCTTCGGCGACGGCGTTCACGAAGGTCACGCGGCCGTCGATGTCGGTGGTAATGACACCATCACCGATGCTCGCCAGCGTTACCTGCAGCCATTGCCGCTGTTCATCGACGCGGTCTTCGGCCTGCCGGCGTTGGATGACGATCGCGGTCTGATTCGCCCCGACGCTCAGCATCAGCCGATCCTGATCGGTCGGGAACCCTTCACTCCTGGAGCCGGCGATCAGCACCCCGTGGTCCACACCGATACCGAAGCGAGTCATTGCCGTGCGAAGCATCCCGGCGCCAAAGGGGTCGCGGATCGTTGGCGGCACCTCGCCGTGGCCGGCGTCGAGCGCGTCCATGAGTAGCGCCTGGGCCTCCTTTTCGTCTCCGCCGCCGCGGGACTGCCTGCCGCGAACCACTTCGACGAAACCCGGCTGTGCCACATCGCCCAGCCGCACGTATACCAAGTCGAGCGACAGCGTGTTCAGCAGTACATCGCCGAGGCTGCGAGCGATCGCCTCCCGGCTTTGCCCGCTCCAAATGGCGGGCAGCGTGGAAAGCGCGACCAGATCGCGCATCGCGCGCCGCAGGCGGCGGTTCTCCTCAAGCACCGCCGAAGATCGGTCCGCGGGCAAGTTCTGCGCGGTTTGCGCAGACTTGACGCTCACCCGGGGACCTTTTCCGATGCTTTTTCGGATGCTCGTTCCGCAAGTTCCTTCAGCATCTCTTCAGGCGGAACGTAGAACGGGTTTTCCTGCAGGATTCCGCCGATGATGACCATGGGATGCGTGCGCATGATGTCCATAACGACGCTCGCATCGAAACGGGACAGGTCATAGGTGCAAACGACCGGATCGTGATACTCCGGCAGCACATGGTTCAGCCGCGTCTCGTACTCGACGATGTCGTGCACGCCGGGCAGGTCTTCGAGCGCCCATTCCATGTTGGCCACCAGGCGTGTCAGCTTGCCGGGCTGCTTCTTGGCCGGGTCCAATGCGTCCTTGATCGTCTCGATCATCCGATACTGATCGAAGTGGTCGTCCTTGATGTAGGCCTCGTCCCAGCGGCGGACCTCGAGTTGGCCCTCGTCTTCGGCCTGGGCTACGTTGATTCCCTCCTGCTCCAGGCGACGCAGGTGGTCGGGGCGGTGCTTCGTGTCCACCACGTGGAAGGCACGGTCGCCCCGCTCGAAGCCGTCCTTGATGAAAGGCATCAACACCCTGTACTCCTCCTCCTTCGAATGGAAGAAGGCACAGACATGGCAAGAGCGGCCCAATACCGATCCTGCGAGTCGCACAGGTTGCGTCAATTCGTCCATGTCTATCTCCTTGGCAGTCTCAAAAGGGTTCAGTTGGCGCAGTCAGGCCGCTTCGCGTCGAAGCCGCAACCAATGTTTTGGGGAGGTTGGTATCCGTGCCATTTCCCATCGTGGCGTCGCGGACAAAGGCTGCCCGACGATGGGCAGATTAAGGATGACTGAATCAAGCATCGAGTCAGCCGCTCGCGGGAAGCTAAGCGAACCGGAAGCAAGCTCTTCGCCGGTATTTGCGCGCGTCGAATTTACCGGTTCAAGAGATGAATCCGGAAAATCTTGGCTGGACAAAGCGCGATCCCTCGCCAATACCCCACCAAGCAAATCTCGCGCCGAGGCCGTCGGTCGGCGTCGCTCCGACGTCGACCACCGTTCGAGGCGGCCCGGTTCGCACCTGCTTTGGCCGGCTACCCGGTCGTGGCATTGGTCGACATATACGCCGCGGCCGCGGTCTCTGAGCGGCGGTGGGATATTGGCTCGTATCCCGGCAGACCCCAAGGCCGCTCAACGGCCGCGGTACTCGAGCGTCAGATACGCGGTCCGTCGAATCTCACTGGCGCTCGCCGGTGCGTTGAACTCGACGTGAGCTGGATCGAAAGCATTGCGCACCAGAAGGGACGCGGTCCAGTCGGTGTCAAACTGCCTTGCCACGCGCAGGTCGGACGCTGTGTAGGCCGGAACGGCGGGCTGGGGCAACCGAGCCACGCGACGTAATTGCAGGTCCAGCTGGAACCCTCCTGGCAAGTCGGCGTTGGAACGGATTGACCACTGTGAGTGGGGATCGTTGCCAAGGTCCGTCGGTGAGTTGGGCGCTGTTCCGGGTTGCGCAGTAAATGACTTCCGCAGCGAGCTCCAGCCCAAGGCCACTCGCCAGTTCTGGGTCAGCTGGACCGTGTGCCACGCCTCCGCGCCACTTACATGGCCGTCGATGCGGTTCTCGATAAAGCTGCTTCCCGGCGTTCCTCCGCGCAGCTTGCGATATTCGCCTGAAAACACGGTGACCGCGAGGTTGCCGAAGGTTGTTTGGCCTCGATAGCCCACCTCGGCGATGGTGCCAATTTCCGAATCGAACGCAGGCCCGCCCTTGATGGAGAAGGGTGGCTTCCCCGGGAAGTAGAAATCCCTGTCAAGGCGCGAAGGCGCCCGCACAGCACGCGACAGGGACGCCCAGAGCACCTGCTCCGAGGAGATGTCGTAGGCAGCCCGAAGAGTGGGCAGCCATTCCCAGCCGGTGTAGACGTTGCGCTCGGCCTTGATGCCGGCAGTCACACGAAGTGCCGTGGCGGCTCGCCACTCGTCTTGCACGAACAGGTTGGTCCAAGCCAGAGAGCGGTCTGCGGGGGCGAACACAACCAACGGGTTGTTGCGGGTATCGCTGTACGCCTGCCGGTAGCCCGCCCCCCAAAGCACCTGGTGGTCGCTGCCGACGGCAGACCCTGCGCTGAGCTGCACATCGACGGTTCGGGTGGCCTCGTAGAACAACACGGCGTCCTTTCGCGAAGCTCGATCAAAGTAGGCCTGCAGTTGCCAGTTCGACCCATCAGCATGCCGCTGTTGCCACCTGCCCAGCAGATTTCCGCCGGCCAGCACGGGCGCGAGGTTGCTGACGCCGGAATGCCCTCCTTGATACGCGTCGGCTTGCACGGTCGCCCGCACGGCGTTGTCGTCCCAGTCGAACCTGAAGCCGGCCTGCCGGCGGGAAGTTGCGTCCGGCCGCGCCATGCCGTCCTGCCGCTGCGTGTTGTCGTCGCGCTGGGTTGTCGCGTAAAGCCGGTATGTCGCAGTCTCGCCGGTCCGACCGCCCCATCGGATGAACGCCTGATTCATGTCCTTGGATCCGCCAGCTACTTTTGCCGCTAGGCCCTGCGTTTGGCTGCTGGAACGGGTCACCACATTGATGACGCCATTGACTGCATTCGCGCCCCATAGGGTCCCACCCGGCCCGCTCACGACTTCGATGCGCTCCACGTCCTCCAGGGGCACCAGCTGTTCGTCCCAAAAAACTCCGGCGAAGAGCGGTGAGTACACCGTGCGGCCGTCCACCATCACGAGCAGCTTGTTGCCGATGGCATTGTTGAAGCCTCGCGCGCTGATGGCGTACTGGGTCGCGTTGAGCCGCGAGACCTCGAGATTGGGCGCCAGCCGCAAGGCCTCCGGGAGACTCGCTGCCGTCGAGCGACGAATGTCTTCTCCCGTGATGACATACAGCGACGCCGCTGCGCTTTGCAGCGTCGCTGGACGACCCGTCACAAGCGTGACCTCGACGTTGGCCAACTGCTCCAACGACAAGTCCATCAGTTGAGCGCTCGATGATGGCGCCACCGCGAACGCAACCTGTGGCGCGTGGGCCAAGCATGTCAGCAAAGACAGGGTCAGCAGAGTTTTCATTGTGTTGTGCTGGCAGTGGTGGCGTCGAGCAGGGCCAGGATGGCCAGGCTTGATGCGGGCTTGACCAAGTGCTCGTCGAACCCCGCGTCCGAGGCAGCTTGACGGTCCGAAGGCTGTCCCCAGCCTGTCACCGCGACGAGACGGATGCTTGACGTAAGAGGGTCGGCCTTTAACGCCCTGGCCAGCTCGTAGCCGTTCAGTCCTGGCATGCCGATGTCCAACACAGCCAGGGCCGGTGCGCGGCTGCGCAGAGCCGTCAGCGCCGCGATACCGTCGTTGACGACCTGCGTTGCGCAGCCTTCATATTCGAGCAGTGCCGCCAGGGAGGAGGCGTAGTCGACGTTGTCGTCAGCAATGAGTACCAGACCGCGAAAGCCCGCCGCGCCGCCACGAGCGAGCGCCTGCGGCGGCGGCGCTGTCGCCGAGGCATCCGCGCCACGAGGAAGGTCCACGATGAAGCTGGCACCACGGCTTTCCCCCTCGCTGCGCAAGATGATGTCGCCGCCATGCAGGCGCGTCAGCTGCCGCGCAAGCGTCAGTCCGATGCCGAGCCCTGTGTTGCCTCGCTCGAGCCTTTGATCGCCTTGCGCGAAAAGCTCAAAGACGCGTGATTGCAGCGCTTGCGGAACGCCGATGCCTGTGTCCTTTATTTCAAGCTGCACCCGCGCCTCGTCGCAATCGAGGCTAAGGACCACTTCGCCGCCTGTCGGGGTATATCGCAAGGCGTTATTGAGCAGGTTGTTCATCACCTGGGACAGCCGAACGGCGTCGCCAGACACCATGCATGGCCTGTCCGGCAGGTGGACGGCGAAGTGCAGCCCCCGTTGCGACGCCATCGGCGCGAAAGCGTCGGCCGCCGAGCGGGCCAGGACCGCCAGGTCAAGCGGCTCCTTGGTGAGCTGCAGCTTGCCCGTGGTGATGCGCGAGACGTCCAGCAGGTCGTCAATCAACCGCGTCATGTGCTTGAGCTGTCGCTCCAGAATTTGTAGGGACTTGCTCGCGATCTGCGGGTCGCTGGCTCGCGTCTGCATGAGTGCAACGGCGTTGACCATCGGCGCCAGCGGGTTGCGCAGCTCGTGCCCAAGGGTGGCCAAGAACTCGTCCTTGGCACGGTGCGCATCGCGAAGCGCGTCCTCGGCGCGCTGCCGCTCGATCATTTCGTGCCGCAGTTCCTGGGTGCTGCTCTGAACCTCTGACAGCAGGCGATTGAAGGCGGCGAGCAGCGCGAAAGCGTCGGCGTTGTCCGCTTGCTCAGTCACCCGCAGCGACCAATCGCGCTGGGATGTCGCCTGCGCCGCGACTTCGCCCACACGAAGAAGGGGACCCGTGATGGACTTCTGCAGGCGACGAAACACCACGAAGGCTGCCGACAGCGCAATGACCGTCACGATGGCCTCGATTGCGGCATAGTGCAGCAGTCGGCCCCACAAGTCATGCTCGGCTTCAGCTACGACCCAGCCGAGGCTCGTGCCGTCCTGCATCACCGGATACACCATGATCAGGTGCGAGCCTGCGAACCGGTGCTTTGGCTCGTCCCCGCGCAGCAACTGCGCGTCGGGAGCGGGGCCGAACCCAGCAAAACGCTGACCGTCGGCCCTCAGCACTTCTGCCGCCAAGACGCGTGGGCGCTGCCGCAGCAACTCAACGTTTTCCTGAGCAGTACGAGGATCATCGAACGAAAGTGCCGCCGCCACGGACCTGGCCACAAGCTCCGCTTGTGTCGACAGGTCCTCCACCAAGGCGTTGCGAACGGTCAGCCCCTCGAACGCAAGCAGTGACGCGGCGCTGAGCAGCAACGCGCACAAGGTGGTCGCAAATACCGTTCGGTTGAGGCGGGACTGAAGTGAAGGGAGGCTCATGGTGCACTTGCCCCTTCTACCCGCGCCGCTACGGCGAGCAGACGCGCGCTCAGCTTCACGCCATGCCGTGCGGCGTTATCGGGAGCAGCCTCAAAGCGGATACGTCCGCCCGACTCGACGAACCGGAGGGCGGCACCCTCCGCAAGCCCCGATGGTTGCTCGGAGACGATGAGCGTTCCGTCCGTGCGCACTCGGCCAACCGCAGCTGGCAGCCCCCTGACCGCAGCTCCGAAGAACACGAGCTGGGCGGCGCCGACCGCTTCGTCTTTAGAACCACGCAACACCCTCACTGGCCGCCCCATGATCTTTGCGCTCCTGCTCAGTTCTTCGAGCGCATGCAGGACATCGTCAGCTTCAACCACCACGATGACGAAGGTGGCCTCCTGAGCTGCCGAGGCGGGCCATTCCACGAAGCTCGGAAGCTTCAGCAAGTAGACGGCTTTCAGGTCTGCCGACGTGGCCTTGATGTTCTGCGCCGGTGCCCCAAGACATACACAGCACAGCAGTAAAACGGCACAGCCCTGGCGCAGGCAGCCGAAGGCCGCATGCAACCATGTGGGAGACGTTCTACAGGCTTGCAACGCTCGCTTCTCCTTGCTGTCAGCAGCGGTTGGCGACGGCACAGTTTCGCCCCAACCGCACGCTGTTTCGCGCGTGTCCGGCGTCCGGCATTCTGGACGATGTCAGCCTCGACTACGTTAAGAACGGCCGGATTTTTAGGGACTCCGCGGTCTCATCGCGCCGCGACTAGACTTCCGTCCGCGCTGCGGGAGCGCCAGGGTCGCGGTCAACATCAGCGCTCGGGAATAGCTGCTGCCATCGGCCGCGACGCCAGATATTCGCTATGCCTGCCGGTGTTGATGCAATGTGAAAACGGGAAGCCAAGTGCCTCAGTTCAGCCAGTCGCGCGTTGAGACCCTTAAGTGGCTGAAGGCCGTCGTCATTGGCTCGGCGGTCCTCCCACTGTTGGTCTTCTTTGGCGGCGTGTACTACCTGCGCGGCCAGGCGAACTCCAACGCTGCCTCGCTCATCGAACGGGCGGCGCGGGTCAGCGAGGAACATGCCCTGAAGGTCTTCGAGACCAACGGAGCCATCCTCAGCCGCGTCTCCGATCTGCTGGGGGACGACTCAAACGAAAAACTTCGCGAACGAGAAGCAGTTCTTCATGCGCATCTTCGGCGCATGACCAAAGGTCTGCCGCAGATGCAGGGCGTCTTCGTCATTGACTCAACGGGGCGGATGCTTGCGACGGATCGGCGGTTCCCTGCGCCGCGTGACATCGACTTCAGTGACCGCCCGAGCTTCTCGCATCACCGGGACGATGGTCCCCAACCGTACATCAGCGAGTTGCTGACCAGCCGAACCACCGGTGAGCCCTTCTTTGACATGAGTGTGCGCAGAGCAAGAGCCGATGGAGGCTTTGGCGGCACCCTCTCTGCCAGTCTTCTGCCCAGCTACTTCGCTGAGTTCTACCGCGAGCTGAGCGGAAACGATCCGCATCTGAAGATCGCTTTGGTGCGAGCCGACGGCGCGGTCCTCGCGCGTTGGCCTGTCCTGCCCAAACCTGCTGACGCACCCGGAGCATCAGCGTCGCGCGTTCGCATCGAGCCAGGCGCTGATGCGGTCGCGCGCGCGGTCAGGGCTCAGCTTCCTGACGGACAGCATGGCCTGCTCGCATCACGCTCATTGGATGGTTTCCCGATGTATGTCGCGGCGTGGATGGATAACGAAGCGATCCAGGCTACCTGGTTGAAGCAATCGGCGCTTCTGACGGTGCTGATGGTGCCCGTGACTGTCGGCTTGGTGTTCAGCGCGGGAATCGCACTCTCGAAGACGAGACGGTCCCTGGAGGCTGCGGAGGAACTCAGAGCTGAGGTACGGCAGCGTCAGCAGGTAGAGGAGACCCTCAGACAGGCACAGAAGCTGGAAGCGATGGGACGGCTTACTGGTGGCGTCGCACACGATTTCAACAACCTGCTCATGATCGTCAGCAACAACCTCTTCCTCGTCGCACGACAGAACCCACACCTTCAGGGCAGCCGTGCATTGACCGCGATGGAGCGGGCGGTGGCCTCTGGCGCGAAATTGACGCGCCAGCTCTTGTCGTTTTCGCGACGGCAGCCTTTCAGGCCGGAAAGCATCCGCCTCCAAGAGACGCTGCCACAGGTTCTTGACCTCATCCGCCCCGCGGTAGGCTCGTCGATCGCGGTGACCGGACAAACCGCGCCGAACACGGCGACCATCGAGGTGGACACGGCAGAGTTTGAGCTCGCCCTTCTGAACCTCGCCATCAATGCTAAGGACGCCATGCCGGGCGGCGGCAAGCTGAACATCGACGCCGGCAATGCGTTGCCAGCCGAAGTGCCCTCCGACGTCTCCGGAGCAATTGTCAGAGTCACTGTCAGCGACGGTGGACAAGGCATCGACGCTGAGCATCTGACGCGCGTGTTCGAGCCCTTCTTTACGACGAAGCCGCCTGGTCATGGCACCGGGCTTGGTCTCAGCCAGGTATATGGCTTCTGTCAGCGGGCGGGCGGCACGGCCCGCATAGAGAGCCGTGTGGGTATGGGGACGCAAGTGCACCTCTACCTGCCGGCTCGCAGTCAAACGGCGCCTGCTGCCGATGTTGCCGCAGCCCCGGCGTCGGAGCGCCTGGAGCTTCGCGTGCTTCTGGCAGAGGACAACGCAGACGTGGCCGGCGCCACCGTCGCAGTGCTTGAAATGATGGGATGTCAGGTTCGACACGCCGGGAGCGGTGACCAAGCTAAGCAGTTTCTCGAGGTGCGTGAAGAGCGGTACGACCTGCTTCTGAGCGACATCGTGATGCCAGGTGATATGGACGGCCTTGCACTCGCGCGACATGTTCGTGCTGCTTTTCCTGACCTACCCGTGGTTCTGATGAGCGGCTACTCCGAGTCCGCTGCCGATGCCGCGAAGTTTGGATTGGACGTCGTGCCGAAACCTTGCGCTCCCGAGGTGCTTGCTTCGGTCATTAGGAAGGCCATCGCTGGAAGACCTGCGAGTTCTTAACGCGTGGGGATCGCCGGCGCTAACGAGACGGAAGTCGCGAGGCCGCGCGTGTAGGAGGTCAGCCTCACCTTCCAAGGACCATCGAGGCGGGCGATGGTCGATCCGCGCTCGATGTCCTCAGCCTCATGCGTGTCGATCTGCTGTTCACCGACGTCGTCTTGCCTGGCGGCATGACGGNATCGAGGCGGGCGATGGTCGATCCGCGCTCGATGTCCTCAGCCTCATGCGTGTCGATCTGCTGTTCACCGACGTCGTCTTGCCTGGCGGCATGACGGGTGAAGATTTGGCGGCGAAGGCCAAGGAGCTATACACGGATATCAGGGTCTTGTTCACCACAGGTTATGCACGCAACGCCATCGTCCACCAAGGGCGGTTGGATCCCGGCGTTCGATTGATCACCAAGCCGTTCACCTTCGAAGACCTGGCTACCAAGATCGAAGAAGCACTGGGCAAGTGAGGAATCCCGCCGAGTCCTGGGCAGCGTCTATGGTCAGTGAATCGCCTGCATGCGGTAGACAACTTCAAGTTTCTAACTGACGCTCCAGACGAAGCGGTCGTCATGGGGAGCCGCAGAAGCCGCGTCTCAGCTTTGCTCTACGCGCTGGGCGCACCTACTGCACCACCATCCGTTAGCAAATGGTCACCCAAGACCGAAGGGGAGAAGTCGGCCGCGCCGGCAGGCTTGCGTCCTTCGGTCCAGGCCAGGAGCGTCTCGGCAGCCATGGGTCGGGCCAGGAAATATCCCTGCAGTTCGTCGCAGTGCAGTGCGAGCAGGATGTCGCGCTGCCCCTGGGTTTCCACGCCTTCGGCGACGACGCGAAGCCCCAGTTCATGGGCGAGCTGGATGACTGCGCTGACGATCGCCCTGGCGTCGGTACTGGCCTCGATGTCGGCGACGAAGCTGCGATCAATTTTGAGTTGGCGGGCGGGCAGCTGACGCAAATAGCTGAGGCTGGAATAGCCAGTGCCGAAATCGTCGATGGAGAGAAATACGCCGATCTGGGCCAACTCGGAGAAGGCACGCTGGGTGCTCTTGAGGTCTTCCATTGCGATGGATTCGGTGATCTCGCAGAGCAGTTGGGAAGGGTCGAGCAGGTTCCTGGACAAAGCCGCCCCGATCCGTGCCGCCAGATCCTCTTCACGCAGCTGATGCACGGACAGGTTGATCGCCACGCGCATGTGCAGGCCGATCTCCGCCCAGGCGTGCATCTGCCGGCAGGCCTCGTCGATGACCCAGTTGCCGAGGCTGTTGATGGCGCACCCGCTCTGCCAGTGGTACAGGCCCAGCTGACCAGCCCGCCGNCGGCATGCTGCAGACGCTTGAGCATGAGATCGCCGAGCCCGATCCGTGCCGCCAGATCCTCTTCACGCAGCTGATGCACGGACAGGTTGATCGCCACGCGCATGTGCAGGCCGATCTCCGCCCAGGCGTGCATCTGCCGGCAGGCCTCGTCGATGACCCAGTTGCCGAGGCTGTTGATGAGGCCGAAGCGCTCGGCGATGGGGATGAACAGGCCCGGACTCAGCAGGCCGCGCTCGGGATGGTTCCAGCGGATCAGGGCCTCGACGCCGCGGATCTGCCCATGCAGGCCATCGATCTTGGGTTGGTAGTGGAGTTGCAGTTGCCCTTGCTCGATGGCCAGGCGCAGGTCGATCAGCAGGTTGAGCTGCTCTTGCGCGCCTTCGTCCATATGCGTCTCGTACAGCGCATAGGTGCCGCCGCCGGCGCGTTTGGCGGTGTACATCGCGGCGTCGGCGTGCATGACCAGCTTGTCCCCGTCGCCGTGGTCGGGGTAGGCGGCGATGCCGACCGATCCGGACAGGACAACCCGCCGGCCACCGACCTCAAGAGGGACCGACAGCGCCGCGATCAGGCGGCCGGCCAGGCTGACGCAGTCCGCCAGGCTGCTGACGTCCTCCATCAGCAGCACGAACTCGTCGCCGCCAATGCGAGCCACGGTGTCGGCGTCGCGCGCCGCGACCCTCAGACGCGCGGCGACCTCTTTGAGCACCGCGTCGCCGGCAGCATGGCCGAGCGAGTCGTTGACCGGCTTGAAGCCGTCAAGGTCGACGAACAGCACGGCCACCTTGCCGGCATTGCGCTCCGAGATCTGTTCCCCGGCGCGCGCATGACGCTGAAGCGCATGCGCCAGACGGTCCTCGAACAGCATGCGGTTGGGCAGGCCGGTGAGCGCGTCCTGGAACGCTCGTCGCCGCAACTCCTCGTTGGCCGTCTCCAGCTTCACGTTCGCGACCTTCAGCGAGCTGCGCATGCGGGCGTCGAGCGTCGACGTGAACAAGGTCATCGCCAGCAGGGCGATGGACGACAGCGACACCATCATTCCCAACTGGGGGCCCGCCAGCGCGTCCGCGCTCAGGCAGACCGTGCCGGCCGGGAAGTTCGCCGCGGCCATGCCCGTGTAGTGCATGCCGCATATCGCGATGCCCATCACGAGCGCCGCGAGGGGCTGAAAAATCATGCCACGCCGCTCCTCCAGCTTGCGCAGCCAGAAGAAGATCAGCAACGCTGCCGCCGATGCGCCAACGGCGATCAGCGCCGATGCCGCTACCAACAGCGGATTCCAGATGATGCCGGGCACCATGTCGAGCGCGGCCATGCCGGTGTAGTGCATCGCGCAGATGCCCAACCCCATTGCGGCGGCACCTCCGCCCAGGCGGGGCCAGGTGAGCTCGCCTTGGCTTGCGACGTACAGCGCCATGGCTGAAACGGCCACTCCGGCGACCCACGATGCCACAGTCAGCCCCGCGGTGTAGCCCAGTGCGATTGGCAGAGAAAAGGCAAGCATGCCGACGAAGTGCATGCACCAGATGCCGGTGCCCATTGCCAGGGAGCCTCCGAGCCACCAACTCATCGCAACGCCGCGGTCGCGCGTGCGAACGCGTTTGGCCAGATCGAGTGCGACGTAGGACGCAAAGCTAGCGATCAGCAACGAAGCTGCAACGACCCAAGGTGCGTAGCTTGAGGGCAGGTATCGCATGGCGAAGTGTCGGCTCCCGAACCTAGACACTGAACTGACCAGAGAGTCCACCAGGCTCTCGACTGCCGCTGACTCTACTCCGCTCGGCCATGAACTGCACCGGCATCCGCAGACGCATGTCGGTCAGATTGTGGGGAGAGGCGGTTCAGATTTTCTTTGGTGTGCTCATGGACCTAAGCCAGCTTGGCGTGAAAATCACACGGCTCCGGCCGACCCACTATTCGAGCCAGCCTTGTGCAACCGGCCAGACTTCGCCGCTGACGTGGAGTGCGCCGGTGCCGTCCAGGCGTACGTGGAGTCTGCTGGGTCGATTGGCGAAGCGCCCCTGTGCGATCTCCAGCGGCAGCAGGGGGTCGACTAGGCGCCGGTGGAATAGGAAGGCGGCGGCAGGACCTGCGGCACTGCCTGTCGCCACGTCCTCCACGCGGCCCAGGTTGTCCCATGTTCGGATCTCAGGGCGGTCGACATCGAGCACGAGGACGAACTTGGCGCCCACGGCAGCTAGCAGAGCCTCGAGCTCGGTGCCCAAAACCGACGCGCGAGCTAGGGCTTCGCGCGTGACTGGGAGCACCAGGTACGCGAGCCCTGTGGAGATCACACGCGCACCAAGCGCTGGAGTCAGATCTCGTGATGACAAGCCGAGCGCCGCAAGAATCGGTCGCAGCAACTCCGGATCCGGTTCATCCCGGATTTCGGCCCGCCCCTGGTTCATCTCCGCGAGGAAGTGGCCATCACGCTGTTCCGTGCGGACAGGGACATCGCCAGATGGCAGCCTCAAGGTCCAAGATGCCGAGTTCTGTGTTGGTGCATGAACGCGATGCAGCACGGCGGCAGCGCCGAGCACGGGATGTCCGGCGAAGGGCAACTCCTCCTCCACGGTGAACACGCGGGCGCGGGCGCCGACTGGCGTGACCTCGGACAGGAAGATGGACTCGAAGTGCTTCATCTCCCGTGTGAGTTCGAGCATGCGGTCGGCGCTCCATCGCTCAGTTTCCAGGAACACGGTCAGGCTGTTCCCGGTCAGGGGCGCGGTGGCGAAAACATCGACATGGAAATAGCGCGTTGTCTTCATGGGGGACCAGCGACGTTGAGTGATTCGGGAGATGCGTCAGCGTGTGCGATTACGCGTCGTTTGGCCGGTTTCCGGGCTGCGCCTGGCTATCGCGGGCGCCAACCGGAACGATCGACGCCGCAACGAGATCAACCTCGACGGTGGCGTTCTTGGGCAGTCTGTAAGCACCGAGGGAGGTCCGTGTTTGGACGCCAACCGGCCCCATCACGGCGTACAGCAGCTCGGAGGCACCGTCGGCGACCTCGCTGTGCTGCGTGAAGTCCTGGGCGCATTGGATGATCACGGTCATCCGCATCACGGACTGGACCTGGCTCAGAGATCCCAGCGAGGCCTTCAGCAGCGAGAGCGCCCTGAGGATGCAGATCTTCGCCGCCCACTGCGCCTGAGCCACCGTGACGTCTGACCCCGCGCGGCCGGTCACCGCGATCGTGTCGCCGACCCGGGGAATCTCGCCGCTCACGTAGATCGCCTCGCCGTGGCGGACGACGGGAACATAGTTGCCGCCGATCTTGAGTTCGCCGCCGTTGGGAAACCTCAGTGACACCGCAGCGCGGGCGAATTCGATGTCTCTGTCCGTGAGGTGTCATCTCGTCGCAACGTCGGTTGGAGGTCCTGTGTTGCCCATCATGGAATCGATCACTGCGCGCGCCCAGGGGGTGCGGATTGCAACTGAAACGAGTCCGACGGTGTTTGACATCGACTGCGGCGGCTCGCCTGATCGAATGCAGTTGTCGTCTAGATGCTCGGTTTGACGAGCATCGTGGACGCTGCACCACAACCCTTGATCCCGACATCACCATGCTCAAGCTTCGACCCAATTGCGAGTGCTGTGACCGCGACCTCCCCGCTGAAAGCAAAGACGCCGTGATCTGCAGCTTCGAATGCACCTTCTGCACGGGCTGTGCGACACAACGGCTGGGGCTCCGCTGTCCCAATTGCGGTGGCGACTTGGCGCCCCGGCCCACACGCGTCGGTGCCGCCCTGGGGCGCCACCCGGCCTCCACCGAGCGCGTCAGCAAGCCGTCGGGTTGCGATTGAGCCGCAGAGCTCTTCGGCGCTACTTGGATGGTGCCTCAGCGGCTCGCTGGTTCCGGCGCAGGTTCTGACGGGCGAGCCGCAGGCGGTCCTCGGCCATTTGTTGACGGGCGATGCGGTCCTCCTCGTCGGCATCGGCCGCCGCATGCATCGCCTCGGCGCGCGACCTGGCCTCGCGGCGCTCCCGGGCACTGAGGCGGGTCTGGGCGGCCTGCGCCTCACGACTAATCGCCCAGTCGGCCTCCGTATAGCGTCCACGGCCCGTGCGGCACTGTCGGGCGCGGCGCACTTCATCCTGCATGAACTGACGCTCCTCGTCACCGAAGGTTGTCGAGTTGCCGCGAGTTTCCATGGCGCGGATCTCGCTGTCGCCGGGACAGACATTGGCAGCTCGACCCACGGGGGCCGAGGCCGGCTCGATGGCAGGCGCCACCGCCGCGCGAGCTGCGCCGGGCCGCAATCCGTCGGCCACGTTCGGCTGCAGACTTCGCGCCGACAAAGGTTCGCTGGCCCCTGAACAGGGTCGATCGGCGTAGCGCACCTGTCCGGCCTCATCGCACTTCCAGACCTGTTGACCCCAGGCGCTGCCCTGCGACAGCCACAGGCCCAGGCAAACCGTGGACCACAAGCTCGAACGGCCCCTCACCGCTCAGCTCCCCATGCCGGGATGGGTGGGTGGAAGCTCGCCCGGATCGTGCTCGTCCTGCTCAACACGAACATTGAATCCTTCCGTTGCTTGCGGCGCCTCGAAGTACGAGGAGATGTGGACGAACTCGGCCTCCGTCAAGGCATGCGAACCTTCCGGACGCTCGATGTTGCGCTTGGCGATGCGCTGCAGGCAGACTGGATCTGGCGTCTCGAGGAAGTGCAGCACATGCTCGGCCTGGGTCTGCGCGAGCAGGGCGCTGAACCAGGCCCGACCAGCCCTGGTGTTGGCCTGGAAGTCCAGCACGACGGACTGGCCGGCGTTCAGCAGGTCGACGGTGAGCGGGCCGATCACGGACTTCAGCTTCCCGGACAGCCTGATGTAGTCATCGAACGTCTTCAGCTCATCACCGTAGAGCCGGGAGAGCCAGACGTCCTCGGACAGCAGCACCAATCGGTCTGCCTGGGCCAGCCTTGCGGCGACGGTCGACTTGCCGGCGCCTGCCTTGCCACAGAAAAAATGAAGGGTCGTCATTGCAGTTTGCTCCGCACGAAAAGCATGGCGAGGGTGAGTGTGACGGCGGCGATGCAGGCCATGGGCCAAGCGTTGGCCAGCAGATCGGCCACGGGCATGCTCTTGAGGAAGCTGCCGCGCAGAATGATCAACAGGTGCTTCAGCGGCAGTGCTTCGGCCATCCAGCGCAGGACCTGCGGCATGTTCTCGACCGGCGTCGCGAAGCCGGACATCAGCACCGCCGGCACGCCCACCGCAAACGTGCCCAGGATGGCCTGCTGTTGAGTCGAGCAGACCGACGAGATCATCAGCCCGGTGCCGACCATGGACAGGATGAACAGCAGCAGACAGGCGAACATCAAAAGGATCGATCCGGTGAACGGGATGCGAAAACCCCAGACCGCCGCCGCCACCATCGCGAGGGACAGACCGGTGCCCACCAGGAAGGCGGGCACCATCTTGGCAATGACGATCTCCGCGGGCGTGCAAGGCGACACCAGCAACTGGTCGAAGGTACCGAGCTCGCGTTCCCGCGCAATCGACAGCGCGGTGATCAGCAGCGTGATGAAGGTGACCAGGATGCCGACCAGGCTGGGCACGATGAACCAGCGGTAGACCAGGTTGGGATTGAACCCATGCCGCAATGCGACCGGCTCTACCGGCGCCAGCCCGGCCAGGGTTGCGCCGCTGCGTGTTGCGATGGCCTGCAGATAGCCCAGCGCCACCTGCGTCGCATTGGCCCGGCGACCGTCCAGCAGCACCTGGGCCGTGGCGATGTGCCCGGCGGCCTGTTCGCGCGAGAAGCCTTCAGGAATGACGAGCGCGGCGACAACCTGCTGGCGGTCCAGCAGCGCCGCGATCTGTGCTTCGCTCTGTGCGGCGTGGATGCTGCGCACCAGCTGCGAGGCGGCCAGCTGCTGCACCAGCTCCTGCCCGGCGCGCCCGCCGTCACGGTTATAGACGGCGATGTCGATCTGCTTGACCTCCAGTGTCGCTGCGAAGGCGAAGACCAAGAGCTGCATCAGCGGCGGGACGATCAGCACCATGCGGCTTTTCGGGTCTCGCAGCACGCACAGCAGCTCCTTGATGATCTGGGCGCGCATCCGGGCCAGAACGGCGCCGACATGACCTTGATGGGTAGACATCACGACACCTCCAGGCTCTTGCGCGTCTTGGCGCAAGCGACGGCGAAGAAGAACAATCCAATCGCGGCCATGGCCGCCAGTTGGCGCAGCAGCAAAGGCCAGACATCACCAGCCAGGAAGAGGGTCTGCAGGGCCGCGTTGAAGTAGCGGGCCGGCACCAGTCGTGTGAGCCATTGGATGGGCTCGGGCATGGAGGAGATCTCGAACAAAAAACCTGACAGCAGCAGCGCCGGCAGGAAGCCGGTGAGCAGGGCCACCTGCGCCGCGACGAACTGGTTCTTGGTCACGGCCGAGATCAGCAAGCCCTGGCCCAGGGCAGGAACCAGGAAGACAGCAGAGGTCAGCATCAGGGCGGCCCACGAGCCGCGCAGCGGCACGCCGAACAGGGTCACGCTCAGCCCGGCGCCGATCAGCGTCGCCAGCAGGCCCAGGCCGAAGTAGGGCAGCAGCTTGCCGACCAGGATCTCGACGACACTGGCCGGCGTCGACAGCAGGCCCTCCATCGTGCCGCGCTCCCACTCGCGCGCCACGACCAGCGCGGTCAGCAGCGTTCCGATCATCGTCATCACGATGGCGAGGGCGCCGGGCACCAGGGCGCGGCGGCTCTCCAGCTCGGCGTTGAACCAGAAGCGTGGCACCAAGCGGATGTCGCCGGGCGCCGCTAGCCCTCGTTCGACCAGCCAGTTGCTGACCACGCCCTGCGCGTAGTTGCCGACAAAGGCCGCCGTGTTGGGCTGCGACCCGTCGGTCATGACCTCGACCAGCGGCTCACGGCCCGCCTGCAACAGTCGGCGATCCAGGTTGGCCGGAATCACGACGTATCCGCGGATGCGCCCACTGACCAGCGCGGCCTGCAGTTCCCGGCTGTCGCGCGCCGGCACGACACTGAAGAACCGGCTGCCCGAAAATGCCGTGGCCAGCTCCTGCGCGGCCCGTGAGTCGCTCTCCAGCGCGATGCCCACGGGGATCCGGCGAATGTCCAGCGACACCGCATACGCGAACAGGAAGAGCAGCACCACGGGCAGGACGAAGGCGACGAGCAGCGTGGAAGGGTCACGCAGGACCTGCAGGCCTTCCTTGACGACCAGGGCGTAGAGGCGGGTGGGGTTCATGCGCTGGCCTTTCGGTCTTGTTCATCGAAGCGGTTGATCAGGTCGATGAAGGCCTCTTCCATGGTCGGCTGGTGCGCGTCATCCTTCGCAACGCGGCGCTTGAGCGCATCGGGCGTGTCCAGCGCGATCAGCTGCGAGCGGTACATCAGCGCGACGCGGTCGCAGTACTCGGCCTCGTCCATGAAGTGGGTGGTGACCATGACGGTGACGCCCTTGCGCACCAGGCCGTTGATGTGCGTCCAGAACTCGCGCCGCGTGATCGGGTCGACGCCAGAGGTCGGCTCGTCGAGGAACAGCACGGGCGGGCGGTGCATCAGCGCACAGGCCAGCGCCAGGCGCTGCTTGTGGCCGAGCGACAGCGAATCGGGCGCGGTGTCAAGAAAGCGCTGCAGCTCGAACGCCTCGACCATCTCGTCGATGCGCTCGCGCCTGAGCGATCCCGTCAGCCCGTAGACGCCCGCCGAGAACTCCAGGTTCTGGCGCACGGACAGCAGGCCGTAGAGCGAGAACTTCTGTGCCATGTAGCCGAGGCGGTTCTTGGCGGCGCTGGCCGCCTGCGCCAGGTCGAGACCGACAACGCGGGCGCTGCCGCTGCTGGGCTTGAGCAGGCCACACAGCATCTTGAACGTCGTGGACTTGCCGGCCCCGTTGGGACCCAGCAGCCCGAAGATCTCGCCCTGCCGGACTTCGAAGCTGACTCGATCCGTCGCGGTGAACTCGCCAAAGCGCCGGGTCAGGTCCTGGCAGGCGACGACGACTGGGCTGTCGAGCTGCACAGCCTCCATGCGTTCGGCAATGGCCGAGCGCCCGCCCGGGCCTCCGCCGAGCAGATCGACGAAGGCATCCTCGAAGCGCGGCGCGACCTGGCGCAGATGGGCGCCCTGCATCACTTCGGCATCTTGCAAGCCCTTCTGTGCCGCACCTTCCCGCAGCACCAGGCGCAGGGCCTGGCCGTGGATCACGCCGTCGCTGACTTCGGGCCGGGCCAGCAGATCGGCCAGCAGCTGGCGCCGGTCGCGACCCGCGGGCGGGTCAACCAGCACGCTGCGGTTGGCCAGAGTTGCGGTCAGCGCAGCGGGCGGCCCGTCGAATGCCAGACGGCCGCCGTCGAGCAGCAGCACCTGCTCGCACTGCTCGGCTTCGTCCAGGTAGGCGGTGGACCAGACGACGGCCATGCCTTCGCCGGTGAGCGCATCCACCATGCGCCAAAGGTCCTGCCGGCTCACCGGGTCCACGCCAACGCCCGGCTCGTCCAGCAGCAGCACCTGGGGCCGCGCCATCAGCGCACAGGCCAAGCCCAGCTTCTGCTTCATGCCACCGGACAACTTGCCGGCCAGACGCGCAGTGAACGGCCCGAGCCGCGTGAACGCCAGCAGCTGCTCGAACACCTGCGGCATCTGTGCGGGCGGGAGCGAACGCAGCCGGGCGTACAGGCGCAGGTTCTCCATCACGGACAAATCTTCGTAGAGCCCGAAGCGCTGCGGCATGTAGCCGGTGAGCAGCGGGATCTCGGCAGTGTCGCGCCGCGTGTCGCGGCCCATCACGGTGATGCGGCCTTCGTCGGGCTGCAGCAGCCCGGCCATCAAACGCATCAGCGTGGTCTTGCCTGCGCCGTCCGGCCCGACCAGCCCGGTCAGGCGGCCGGGGCGAATGGCCGCGCTCAGCCCCTGCAGCGCGGCCGTATCGCCGAAGCGCTTGACCACACCGTCAATCACCACACTCGGGGCGTCGTGCATGGCCATGCCTCTCAAAGCGCGGAGGGAGTGCCGAGTTCGACGGTGACCGGCATGCCCTGGCGCAGGACCTGGGCGGCACCCGGAACGGCAATGCGCAGCCGGTAGACCAGCTCAGTGCGCAACTCGGCGGTCTCGACCGACTTCGGCGTGAACTCGGCCTTGGGCGAGATGAAGCCCACCGTGCCCTGGAAGCGCTTCTGGCTGCCGTCAACGCTGACGACCACGGCGCTGCCGGGTTGGAACTGGGTCAACTGCGTCTGGCTGACATACGCGCGCACATAGACCGGGTCCTGCAGCGACAGCGTGTAGACGGTGGCGCCGGCGGTCACCATGCTGCCGGCCTCGCGCACCCGCGCCGAGATCACGCCGTCAGACGGCGCGAGCAGCCGAGCGTCGGCGAAGGCCGTCTCGGCCTGCGCAAGTTGGGCCTCCGCGGACGCCAGCTTTGCCTCTGCCGCCTGGATGTCCTCGCGGCGCGAGCCTTCGCGCCGAAGGGACAAGACCTGCCGGGCCGCCACCAGTGCCGCGAGGCTCTGGTCACGGGCGCTCTGGGCGGCTTCGACGGCGCGTTCGGTCGTGGCGCCCTGCGCCTGCAGCACCGATTGCCGCTGCCGTTCGCGGTCGGCCTGGGACGCCAGGGCTTCTGCCTGGTAGACGGCCTGCTGCGCCTGCGCGACTTCCTGCCAGCGGCTGCCTTGGCGCAGCTTGGCGAGCTCGGCCAGCGCCTGGGCCCGCTGGGCCTGCGCGGCCTTCAGGCCATCGCGATAGGGCTGGGCGTCGAGTTCGGCGACCTGCTCGCCTTGCCGCACGCTGCGGCCCTCGTCGACGGCCAGTCGCGCAATCCGGCCGCCCTGGCGGAAGGCCAGCTCCACCTCCCGGATGTCCACGTTGCCGTACAGCCGCGTCGGTGCAGTCTCGGCGGGGCGGTGATGCCACCAGGCGTAGCCTGCGGCGGCGGTCAGGACCAGGACAACAGCGACTGGGCGAGCGATTTTCCGGTTCATGAGGAGTCCCTAAGGGTCTGCTTTGGAAAGGGGGATGACTGAAAGCGTGGAGCGATTGCAGTCGCCGCCTGCAACCGGCCGGTTTCAGGTCGGCGTTCCCAGGTTTCCGATGAAACGCAAGGCGCCCAAGGCGCTGTGCCTGTAGGGAGGGCGCGTCCGTTGCAGTTGAAATGTGAGCGCGCGCAAGGTGGAGCCGGAGCCGCAGATACTGGATGCCCGACGTGCCGAGAGCGCCTGGCATGGCCTGGTTGCAACTGAAATTGAAGGCGGCAGGTTGGCAACGGCTTTGCCAAACTGCGCTGCCAGACTGACATTCCCTCTCCATCTCCGCGGTACCGTGTCATTCACCCAAACCCAAGCTCGCTCTCCCACCCGGCCTTTCGGCGAGGGCAAGGTCCGCTTCGTCGACGTCGGGCGCGACACGGCCGAACTGCTCACCCTTTGGCTCTCGCAGGTGGGGCTGGAGGTTCTGGCGCCCGCCAGCGAAGCACCGCCGGACCTGCTGTTCGCCGAGTGCGCCTTCCCGCGTCGCGATGAGCGTCAGTGGTTGGACCGCATCTCCGTGCGCTGGCCGGGTGCGCCCGTGATCCTGCTGTCGCCGACGCTGTTCCCCACCGTGCCGGCGCGAGGTGCCGTCGCCAATGAGCTGGGCGTCGCAGCCGTCCTAGCCACGCCGCTGACCGAGGAGGTGCTGATGCGAACGGTCATGGAGGTCCTTGGCACATGAGCAAGATCGCACGTCGGCTGTTCCAGCCTTCCGTGCGTCGGCTGGCCTGGAGCGGCGGCCTCGTGATCGCCGCGCTGGCCTTGCAAGCTGGCTATGAGATCTGGCAGGGCTATCACGCGGCTCTGCGCAGCACTGAACAGGAGCTCTCGGCCCAGGCGCGAGTCATTGCCGAGCAGACCGCGCGCAGCGTGCAGGCCATCGAGGTGGTGCTGCGCGATCTCGCCGAGCGTGTCCGTGAACAGCCGGCCCTGATGCAGGACGAAGACGTGTTGCCAGCGCTGCTGCGCAAGCGCATGGACGGTCTGGTGCAGTCGGAAGGGCTCGTCCTGGTGGATTCGACAGGCGGCGTCAAGTTGGCCTCGCACATGCCGCCCAGCGTGACGCGCAGCATGAACGTGTCCGCGCAGACACCTTTCTCGCTGCTGCGCGTGCGCCCCGGCAGCGAGTTGCTGATCGATCAGGTGCGACCCATACCCGGCACCGGCCGGTGGGTGTTCCCGATCGGCCTGCGGCTGGAAGACGCCGCAGGAAACTTTCTTGGCGTCGTCGGCGCGCCCGCGCGGGTCGACTACTTCCAGAACTTCTACCGTGACGGCTACGGCGCCCAGGGAACCCGCGTGGCGTTGATCCACCGCAACGGTTGGCTGCTGGCCCGCCAACCCGCCGTGCCGGAGAGCCTGGGCAAGCGGATCGACGTGGTGGACCGGCTGCTGCCACCGGGCTCAAAGGTCGATGCCGCATTCACTCGATTGCCCAGCCCAGTCGACGGGGCAGACCACTTCGCCGCCGTTCGTGCCGTGCCGGGCTACCCGTTGATCGTGGCCGTCTCCAAGGACTACGACGTGGCGATGACGCCCTGGATCGAAGGTGCGAAGGCGACCGCCCTGCGAACGCTGGTGCTGTGCCTGTTCGCCGCAGGCCTCCTGTGGGCGGGGCTTCGGCAACTGGCGCGGGCCCAGCGGGCCCAGCGCGAGTTGCAGGTCTCGCAGCAGCGCTATTCGCTGGCCGCCGCGGGGTCCGACATGGGCCTGTGGGACTGGGACATCCCCAACGGCACGGCCTTTGTCTCGACCCGCGCCCGCGAGCTGCTGGGGCTGCCCCTTCAGCCTGAGCTTCAGTCCATCGGCGAGCTGCGCCGCGCGTTGGCGGTCCACGCCGCAGATCAGCCTCGATTCAGGCAAAGGCTGGCGGACCACCTGCATGGCACCAGCCCCTATTTCGAGCTCGAGTACCGCGTGTGCGGCGAAGGCGAAGGCTATCACTGGGTGCATGTGCGGGCGCTATGCACGCGCAGCGCGGACGGCCGCCCGGCGCGCCTGGCGGGGTCGGTGATCGACGTGGACCAGCGCAAGCGCGCCCAGGAGGCATTGCAACGCAGCGAGGAGCACTACGCGTTGGCGATGGCCGGCTCCCGGGGCGGCCACTGGGTGTGGAACACCGCCTCGGACGAGATGTTCGTGTCGGACAAGTTCAGCGAGCTATTCGGCCTGCCCGCCGACCATCCCGTCAGCACGCGGGAGGCGTTCTTCAGGGCGGCCCGCCTTGCGCCCGAGGATCTCGAGCAAGTGCGCATGCGAAGTGCCGAGCTCATCAGTGGCAGCGTCGAGCGAGCGGACTACGAACTGCGCGTGGTGACGCCGCAGGGCGAGCGGTGGATCCAGATGCGCGCGCAGCGCTTCGAGGATGTCGGTGGCGAAGGTCTTCGCATTGCTGGCGTCACCGTCGACATCACGGAGCGCAAGCGGGCCGAGCTGGCGCGACAGCACCTGGAGGAGCAGCTGCGTCAGGCGCAGAAGATGGAGGCCATCGGCACCTTGGCGGGCGGCATTGCGCACGACTTCAACAACATCCTGGCCGGCATCCTGGGTTACGGGGAGATGGCGCAGAAGGAGGCCCAGCCAGGGAGCGCGCTGCGCCGCCACATCGACGCATCGCTGGCAGCCGCGCTGCGCGCCAAGTCACTGGTCGAGCGCATCCTGGCCTTCAGTCGCAGCGGCATGGGCCAGCGGGTGCCGGTACATGTCGAATCGGTCGTGCAGGAAGCGCTGGATGCGCTGCAGGCGACGCTGCCGGCCGGCGTGCAAGTGCACAGCCGGCTCGCCGCGGGCGACGCCGGCGTTTTGGGAGACCCGACACAGATCCACCAGGTGGTCATGAATCTGTGCCTCAACGCGGCCCAGGCGATGAAATCGGCCGGGACGATCAATGTCGAGCTGGAACTGGTGACGATCGAGGAGGCCTGCGCCGTCAGCACGACGCGCCTGGAGCCCGGCAGGTATCTCAAGCTCTCGGTCGAGGACCGCGGTGCCGGCATGTCGCCCGAGCTGCTGTCGCGCATTTTCGACCCCTTCTTCACCACGAAAGAGGTGGGTGTGGGCACCGGCCTGGGCCTGTCCATGGTGCACGGGATCGTCAGCGATCTGGATGGCGGCATCGATGTGCGCAGTACCTTGGGCGAGGGCAGCTGCTTCACGGTCTACCTCCCGGTGCGGGGCGAGCGCGTGGTGCGCCCAACGCCGCGCGCGGTGGTTGTGGAGCTTGGGAAAGGCGAGTGCGTGATGGTGGTGGACGACGAGGAATCGCTCGTCGGCCTCGCGGAGGAGGCGCTCGCCGAGCTGGGCTACGAGCCGGTCGGCTTCATGTCGCCCGAGTCGGCACTGGAGGCGCTGCGACACAATCCTGGGCGCTTTGATCTGCTGCTCAGCGACGAGGCCATGCCCGGCATGACGGGCACCCAGTTGGTGGAACGGGTGCGGGAGCTTGCACCCGATCTGAAGGTCGTCATGATGAGCGGATTTGTGACGCCCGCGCTGCAGGTGAGGGCGCGAGAGCTGGGTATCGTTCAGGTGCTCAACAAGCCTCTGATGGCGGCCGAACTCGGCGCAGCGCTTGCCCAGGCCCTGCGAGCCCAGGGACCCCATCTTGCCAATATCCCCAGGCGGGACGAGGAGTGATCGGATGTCTGATCCCAAGCCCCTGATTGCAGCTGTCGACGACGATCCTACGCTGCGCGATCTGCTGAGCGAATACCTTGGCGACAACGAGCTGAGAGTGCGCGCATTCGCCACCGGCGCCGAGCTGTTCAGCCTGATCGAAAGGGAAACGGTGGACCTGGTGGTTCTCGACGTGCGACTACCAGGCGAAGACGGCATGCAGATCGCGCGGCGCTTGCGCGAGTACTCGAGCACCATTCCCATCCTGATGTTGACGGGGCGCGCCGAGGAGGCTGATCGCGTGATGGGACTGGAACTTGGGGCCGACGACTATCTCACCAAGCCGTTCTCGACGCGTGAACTCCTGGCGCGCGTCCGTGCCCTGCTTCGCCGAGCGCAGGCCAGCGCCAGCGTGGCCGACCTGATGAACCGGGCGCGTGGATACCGCTTCGGCGGCTGGGAGCTGAACGTCGGACTTCGGCGCCTGAAGGACCCTCAAGGCGGTTCGGTGGAACTGACGAACGGTGAGTTCAGCCTGCTGGTGGCATTTCTCAGTGCACCGCGTCGCACGCTGAACCGGGACCAACTGCTGGATCTCTCACGGCTGCACAACGCCGAGGTCTATGGTCGATCCATCGACGTGCAGATCCTGCGCCTGCGTCGCAAGATCGAGCCGGACCCGAGCCATCCGACTTTCATCCTGACGCAGCGCGGGGAAGGCTATCTGTTCGATGCAGAGGTCGGTGTGATCCGGTGATGCGCTGCGTTTCAATCGCAACCCGAGGCCGGGAGCTCGAAACCTAGGCGCAATCCGCAGCAGGCGAAATGTCACCTGAGCGCCCGCTCGATGGCGCGGTAAAAGGTGACGCGATTGAACAAGCCGAATCAACCGGTGGTCCGCACAGGGGCTAGAGCGCTGGCCGTTTGTGCGGCATTCTCTGCCGCAGTGCTGGGTGGTGGCTGCGCGAGCGGCCCGCTGGCGCCAGACCGCGCGGCTGTGCATGCCGCGACACCATCGTCCGCACTCTGGCCCATCGAGGCCTGGTGGAGCGAACTTGGCGACGCGCGACTGAGCCAGCGAATCGAGCGGGCGCTGCAGCGCAATGCCGACCTGGGCGTGGCAGCCGCGCGCATTCGTGAGGCACACGCGATCCTGCGGGAGGCCGGGGGCGCCCGCCTGCCCTCCGTGCTGCTGGCGAGCGATGCCTCACGTGCGCGCGCCTCGACCGACACGGCGCCTGTGCAGGGCATCGGTGCGATGACGCAGTACAGCGTCGGCCTGGAAATGCGCTACGAGGTCGACCTCTGGGGCAGGGTCGGCGCCGCCAACGAATCGGCCCGTGCGCGGCTCGGCGCGGAGCTGTGGGCGCGCAAGGCGCTCGCGTGGAGCGTGAGCACCCAGGTGGCGGAGTTGCATCTTGGACTGGCCGCGCTGGAGCGTCAGCGGCAGATCGCCGCGTCGGTGGTCGAAGGTCGCCAGCGGGCGCTCGAACTGCGCGGCGTCGAGCTGAATGCCGGTGCGGGTGCCGAGTTCGAGGTCAGACGCGTCGAGGTCGAACTTGCCGCCGCCGAAGCCACGCTCGCCCAGCTTCACCGCCAGCATCTGCAGCTGGGAACGGCGCTCACCCTGCTGGTCGGCGACGGCGAACTCTCGGCCTTCACGCCTGCACTGGAGGGCTCGTCCGCCCTGGCGCCGCGTCTGCCCGCTGGGGAGCTCGGTGAGTTTCTGGCGCGGCGGCCGGATGTGATCCAGGAGGCTCATCTGCTTGCTGCCAGCACCGCCAACGTCAAGGAAAGCCAGGCTGCGCGCCTGCCGTCGCTGCAATTGAGCGGTCGCCTGGGTTCGGATGTGCGTGAACTGGGCCAGCTGTTCAGCGCAACGGGGATGGCCTGGGCGCTCGCCGGCAGCCTCACGCAAAGCCTCTTCGATGGCGGCCGGACAGAGGCCCGTGTTGAGCAGGCAGAAGCGCGCGTGCAGGCGCAGCGCGCTCGTCACGGCCAGGCCGTCTTGAAAGCCATGGCCGAGGCCCGCGAAGCGATGCAGTCGCTCGAGATTCGCCAGCAGAGCCTGGATGCCAGCCGGCGTCGCGTCAAGGCGCTGAACCGAACGCTTGAATTGGCGCACGTGTCTCGTGCAGCAGGCGGACTCAGCCGGCTCGACGAACTGGATGCCGAGCGTCAGCTCTTTCAGGCCCAGCTCGACGAGGTGGAGGCACTGCGCCAGCAGCGCCTTGGCGAGTTGGCCGTCTACAAGGCACTGGCGGCCGGCCCTGGGGCCGATGCCCCCGCACCGGGGGCGGCCGACTTGGCGTCGCTGCCGGGATCAAGTGTCGTTGCGCTGAGCCGGCTTTAAGGCCCGGTCTATCGGCCCTAGCGACACCTCGCATAGCCAATCTGGCGCGAAGCGCTCAACACATTTGCCGGAGGACCTCATGGTCTCAAATCGAAATTACTCGCCGATGCGAGTCACCCAGCAGACGGCTCCACTGCAGATTGCCGAGATTTGCTCGCTGATCGTCGACGCCTATTTCAGATGGGCGACGGCCCGCGCCA
Source organism: Pelomonas sp. Root1217 (assembly GCF_001425705.1). Classification (GTDB taxonomy): domain Bacteria; phylum Pseudomonadota; class Gammaproteobacteria; order Burkholderiales; family Burkholderiaceae_C; genus Pelomonas. The sequence continues at coordinate 526,494 of NZ_LMDC01000027.1, forward strand.
ACGCGCAGCGCAACAGAAAAGACGTGCAGATCCTGTCGCAGCTTGACTGCCAGCAACTGAGAGATATCGGACTGACCCGCGGCCAGATCGAGTCGTTTGTCGCCGAAAGGTCATTGGAACGCACGTCGCCGGGGTCGGAATCTTGGAGCAGGTCATGAATGCCCTTCAGCGCTTCCTTTCGGTCGCCTGCCTGGCCTGCATCAGCGCCTGCAGCACGGTAATGGTCACCGCTCATGGAAACTTCCTGAGCGACTATTCGGGGCTGACGCCTGACCCCGACGGCGGCTCAACCCGTAGTCGGTCGGCCATCGCCATTGATCCAAGCCAGGTGTCCATCGGTGCGGTCGAGTGGCACATGGCCTCAAGCGGGGACGTCAGCGATGAAGAGCGTGGCCTGCTGCTGCGCCATCTGAACGAGGAACTCGCCACCCAGCTGCGCGAGCTGCCAAGCTCGCCCCTGGGGCGTCCTGCGATCCTGCGCGCCGCCATCACGCGAGTCGAGACGGTGTCGCCGGCGCTCAACGCCGTATCTGCACTGGTATTCATCGTTCCGCTGGATCGCGGCGGCGCCTCGGTGGAGATGGAGGCGATCGACGCGACTACGGGCGAGCAATTGGCGGCGCTGACTCTGGGGCACTTTGCTCCGTTGTCAGAGTTCAAGTCGCGCTTCAGCAAACTCGCTCCTGCTCAGCTCGCGCTGAGCAAAGCGGCGAACGATTTCGGCACGCTGCTGCGGACACCAACCCGCCCGTGAAAGAGGAATGACCATGCGTCGACACATGCACTTGGCCACGCCCTGCACATTTGTGGCGTCTGCGCTCGCGTTCTACCTGCTCCTGGCCATGGCCTAGCTATGGTCGGGCCAGTCGGCGCATGAAGTACTCATGGCCGTCCTCGCCTTCGACGACGAAGCCGAGGTGCTCGTACAAGGATCGCGCTGGGTTTGCCTTGAGGACGCTGAGCGAGAGGGCTGCGCCTGCCACCTCAGCTTCGGCGATCACCTCCCGGAGAATCCCGGCGCCAAGCCCCTGTCGTTGCAGCCTCGGCACCAGCTGCACTTGAATGAGTTCCCACTCCTGCCCTTCGCGCGCCAGCTTCAGCAGGCCAACGGCTTCATTGCCGACGAGCAGCAACTCACTGGACTCAAACCGATACATCACACGCGCCAGGTGCTCGGCCTCGTCGACGGTGATGCCCGATGCAGCCAGGTGTTCATCCATCGTTTGATGTCTCAGCTTCAACAAGAACGGCACGTCCTTGATAGAAGCCGCGCGACGAGTGATTGAGGGCTCGTTCACGACGAACAGTTCGCGGGTAGGTCGCTCGCACGCTGGTCTTTGCGCACACCGCTCAGATGCAGCGTCAACGCAAGCAGCGTCGCCGACAGAAGCAGGGCCGCTGCGGCAACCTCGCTGAGAATCGTGATGTTGGCGCCGAGCGTATGGAATTGCATCGGTGCGACGGCGTAGTGCCCCAGGCCATCAAAGCCGATGGCGGCATAGACGGCCAGCACCGCAAGACCCAGGGACAAGAACGACTTCTTCAGCAGGACGTAGCCGAGAGCGCCCACAGAGGTGATCGCCAGCCACGCCCCATAAACCTTCGCGCTCGTCAGCCACTGTGGCAGCTTCGGGTATTCACAGATGAATTCCGCGTTGTGCGCGAAGTGCCCGAGGCTCGCGGCGAAGTAAAGGATCGAAAGCGCGAGAAGAGGTTTCTGAAGACGACCGAGGGAGGGAAGAATTTGCATGTTTGGACGACCGCTTCTACGCAGCCCTGCGGCATCGCAGCGGCGCGGCTAGTGACCGAAACGGGCGAGTGAAACAGCTTCTGGCCTCGCCGCCAAGTGGTTCAGCGCCCGGCAACTGCATGTATTCGCCCGGGTGATTCGTCAGGTCATAACAGCGATGGCCGGTGGCTGCGTTGCCAGTTTTTGTCAGACCTTGCTGATCTCGTCACTTTTGCGGCCATGAGGATGACGTTTCTTGTCAACTCGGCTTGAGCGCTCGCCGATGGTCATGAGCTATTCAAATGCTTGCATCAAGTTGGCGAATTCGGATCGCGTGATACCCGGTGGCTATTAGCTTGCCCAAGAAAAAGGCAGATCGGCCGATGCCATCGGCATGCCAATTGCGCTGTACCAGGTTCCTTTGCACTGGAGCGTGAGACATGCGATTTCGCAAACAAGAGCCACTAAGCCAACTGGGCTCAGCCCTGCTCAAGGGCATGGCAGCCGCATTTGGTTTGAGTTCGTTGGCGATGGCACAGAGCATCGTGGTGTACAGCAGCGGCAATGTGCCGGTAGGTCAGACCCGCCAGTTCAGTGCGTATGTACCAATCACGCCCGCGACGATCAACTGGAGCGTGAACGGTGTGCCGGGTGGCAACTCGCAGGTCGGGACGATCTCAGCGGGGGGGCTCTACACGGCACCAAAGGCAGTGCCGACGCTGAACGCGATCGAGGTGAAAGCCACCAGCACCGCTAAGCCCGACGTTTCCGGCAAGGCCGTGGCGACGGTCACGCAGACACCTCCCAGGCTTTGGTCGGTGACACCGATGAAAGCATCGGTCGGCGCGGTCACTCTGACGTTGAACGGCGATTCGTTCAGCGAAAACTCCGTGGCCTGGGTCGGCAGCCAGCGCGCAACCGTAGTTCGCGTATCGGCAACGAAGCTCCTGGCCACCGTGACCCTAACCGCTTCAATGTTGGGCAGCGAGCAGGCCGTACAGGTCGAGGCCACCGGAGCTGGCGCGGCCAAGAGCGAGGCCTTGAGCATCCGTGTGGTGGCGGCGGGCAGCCCTGCGCCCGCGCCCACACCAACGCCGAGTCCGTCGCCTGCGCCGGCACCGACGCCTGCTCCCTCTCCTACCCCCGCACCTAGTCCAGTGCCGGCGCCGACCCCAGTGCCATCGCCAGCGCCGACGCCCAGTCAGGCTATCGCCTACGTTCAGATTGCGACTCAGCCAGTTCCTGTCACGACGACGGCAGGAACCACGGCGACCTTCTCGGTCAAAGCGCTGGGTCCGACTCTGGCGTATCAATGGCGGCGCAATGGCACGCCGATTCCCGGCGCAGTCAGCGCGCAGTTGCAAGTGAGCACGACCAGCAGCGATGACCGTGCCCAGTTCGATGTCCTCGTGTCCGATGGCATCACGCGTGTACTGAGCAACACCGCCGAGCTGCGGGTCAACGCAGCATCGAACAGCACCCCCGTCAGCGGCCATCCGCGCCTGTGGCTACGCCAGGACGATCTGGCCCGGCTGCGCAGCTGGGCGACGGCGTCCAACCCCATGTTCGGCACGGCGAACTCCGGCGGCCTGATGCAACTGGCCACTACTGCCGCGAACCGTGTCGAGAACGGGACGGTGCCCGGGCAGGACAACGGTGGGTCGACCTACACACCTTATGCCACGGAGTCCTATGCGGCACTGCTGGCGTTCATGAGTCTGGTGGATACCGACCCCACCCGCAATGCGCGCTGGGTGCAGACTGCCCGGCGCGCGCTCTTCTCCGTCATCGACGAAGCCGACAAGGGTGTCGGCAGCGGCAAGTTCCGCAGCGACAGCTTCGCATCCTCGGACCGCGGCCGTTGGAGCGGTGAGTCCTTCCCACTGGCAGTGGATTGGATTTACCCAACGCTAAGCGCTGCCGAGAAGCAGAAGGTCCGTCGCGTCTTCCTGCGCTGGTGTGCCGAGGACCGCGACGGCTACCCGTCTGCCACCTACTTTCACACCAACCCTGGCAGCCTGCCGGCGGGCGCCGCGCGCCGCAACAGTCCGGCCCTTCTGGACCTGGGTGACCCGCGCCGCCAGGCACTGCGCTATTCGATGAACAACTACTTCATGGCCCACGGTCGGAACATGTTCATGATGGCCAATGTCATCGATGCGGCCGACGACCGCGCCGACCCGGCTGTTGCAGGCGACAGTAACGGTGCTCTGCGCGACTACATGCATGAGGCCACGGGCACTTACCTCTACATGAGCGACGCGGCCTACCGTGGCGATGGCTCGGGCGGCATCAGCCCCGAGGGCATGGAGTACGGCGAGTCCATTGGCTTCTATTACGGGCTGATGCTGGCCATCCATACCTCGGGCATGGACAACACCCAACTCTACGGCGAGAAGGTGCAATTGCGCAACCATCCGCTGTTCAGCCGCGTGCTGCCCAGCTTCTTTCACAGCCTGACGACGCAAAAGGTCAAGACGCCTTACGGTGAAGCCTATCAGCCCTCGTGGTTTGGCGACGCCGAGCAGCTCTATCTTCAGGACCCGATGCGCGTGATGGGCCCGCTGGCGCTGGCGGCACGCTATCTCGGCAACAGCGCGGAGCTGAACGCTGCGAAGTGGCTGCAGTACACCGCGCCACCCAACCACCCGTCGCGCCTGGTTGCCAGCGCCAACAACGACGACAACATCGTTCGCTCGATCTTCTACTTCCTCACCTTCGATCCTACTCAGGCCGTGCCCTCCGATCCGCGTTCCAACCTCCCTCTGGCTCAACTGAACAGTGGGGTTGGGCGCTTCCAAGGTCGCACCAGCTGGAACGATGCGGCCGAAGTTCGCATGCTGGACTTCAAGCTCGGCTACAACACCATCGACCACCAGCATGGCGATGGCAATGGCTTTGACTTCTGGCGAAAGGGTGAGTGGATCACCAAGGAGTTGTCGGCCTACGGATCGGGCGCTGCGCTGTCGGAGTTCAAGAACACGCTGGTGATCCAGAACAATCCTGCGGCTGCAGTGGGCAGTTACCACGCGCCCTTTCTGGCCCGTGGCAGCCAGTTCATCCTCGGCATGCACGATGGCGACCCGCGCATCCTCAGCGCGGGCTCGGGGGATGGCTTCATGGCCGTCAACGGCGATGCGACCAATCTCTACAACGCTCGCAGTGGCAATGCCAAGGAGGTGACGCACGCCAGCCGCAGCATGCTCTGGATTCAGCCCGATGCCCTTGTCGTGTTCGACCGTGCCCGCACCAGCACCGACAACCGCTTCAAGCGCTTCATGATGATGCTGCCCAGCGGCAATGCGGCGCCGCAGGTGATGGGCGACCGGGTCTACGCCAACACGCCGGGTGGGCAGCGACTGGAGGTTCGCACGCTGCTGCCGCAGAGCCAGACGACGCGCGTGGCCGTCGAGGGCCCGGTACTGCCCCTATCTGACCAGATGTGGAAGGCCAGCCTCGACCCGATGTCGGCCGACAAGACCAGTTGGACAGGCGGCTACCGCCTGCGGGTGGAGGACACCGTCAACCCGCGCAACCAACTCTTCCTGCATGTTCTGCAGGCCTTTGACGCCAACGCCACAGCCGCACCGACGGTGCGCTTGCAAAGCCATGCCGGCACCGACCTAACAGGAGTGGTGGTCGGCACGACGGCCGTGCTCTTCACGACCGACCTTGGCGTGCCGCCCGTCGCCGGTACGGCCGTGCGGCTGCCCAGCGGCGTGCAGCGCGTGATGGTGTCGGGGCTGAACCCGGGCACGAGTTGGACCGTCACGCTGAGCCCGAGCGCCAATGAGACCGTGTTCAGCCTGGCACCCAACGGCGGCCTCAGCGTTGGCAGCCATGGCGTGTTGGCCGTGCAGCTGGGCCAGACCGCCTCGGCGAGCGCCGCTCGTGCCAAAGTGAACTAGGCCTCGACCATAAAGAGGTCCAGCAGGTGGCTGCGGACCTCTTCGACAAGGCCTTCAAACCCGGCGCCGCGTTGCATTAGCGCGAAGGCATGAAGGGCACCGGGGCTTGGCAAGTGGGTCAGGTCAGGCGGCGCGACCAGTCGCTCGTCGAGCATGGCGCTGGGCAGCAGCCCGATGCCGTGTCCGCCAACGATGCCAGCCTGCAAGGCCGTGGCACTGTTGGCCACGTAGCGCAGCTCCCATGGTTGTTTCGCCTGGTCCAGCGCCTTGACTGCAGCATTGCGAAGCGGGTGCGACCCCATGGGGGCTACCAGTGGGATCACGGCGTGCGGTGCGATTCTGAAGCGTGGCGAAGCCACCCACGAAAGCGGCACCCGGCACAGATCGACGGCACCGGCAACGCTGCCTGTCGCCACGCCGATCACCACATCCAGCTGGCCGCCCGAAAACGCCCGCAGAAGCTCCTCGGTGCTGGCCTGGGTCACGCTCATCGAGCCGGCAGCCAGGCTGGCCTTGCCAAAATGGGCCAGCACGCCGACCTCCCGCGACAGCACATGCTCGTCGAGCCCCAGCCGCAAGCTCGGGCCCAGCCCGAGCGCCGATCGGAAGTCGCGGAAGATCCTGTCATTGCGGTTGATGGTTTCGACCGCGTACTCGTGCAGGATCCGTCCCTGCTCGGTCAGCTTGACCCCGCGTGCGGAGCGCCGCAGCAGTTGCTGACCGAGCATCTCTTCCAGGCGCTTGAGCTGCTGGCTCACCGCCGACTGGGAGCGCCCGGTCACAGATGCGACCAAGGTGAAGCTGCGCAATTCGACCAGCGACGCGAACGTGCGCAGCATCTCGATCTCGATGTTGACGTTTTCGCTCATGCGCTTGCGGGCTGCGGCCGTTCCCGGGCGCGAGGTTTGCGGCCGCAACCTGGACGACAGGGCTCCTGCAAATTCACTTGGCGAGCAAGGTGGGTTTGACGCGGTGCTTGGTGGCCTGCTCGTAGTCATAGGCCAGCGCCAGCAGACTCGCCTCGTCCCACGCGCGCCCGACAAACAGCAGGCTGAACGGTGCCTTGTTCGCATACTGCCCAGCCGGCACGGTGACGCCGGGCAGGCCGGCGACGTCCAGTGCCGAGATTGAGGTCTCCGCGATCACCTTGTCGCTGAAAAGCGCAGGCAGTGATTCCAAGGCTTGTGGAACGACCATGGCGTCCAGTTGCTGGGCGGCCATTACGCCGTTGAAGACCTGCAGATACCGGGCGCGCAGCGCGAAGAAGGGCTCCAGCGGCGGTGCCTGGTCGGGTTGCGCCAGGGAAGCCTTCAGCGTCGGTAGCGCGTCGACGTACCAAGATAGGGTTCCGCCCGCATCGAAGGGCGAGGCATGGACCTGGTTCTTCAGCGCTGCCAGTGAGGGCACACCGAGCCCCTTGAGGTAGTTGTTGAGGTCATACGCTGCTGATTCGGTGCCCCGGTAGTCGTAGGGTTCACCAGCCAGCGCCAGTTCGGCAAAGCCGCTGCGTTCGAACGGGTCGGTGACGACGGTGGCGCCGCGTGCCATGAGCTCCTGGATCGCTTTGCGGTACAGGGCTTCGGTTTCAGGCGACAGGTTGGCCGTGTTCCATCCCGGCCCGTACAGTCCGATGCGTTTGCCCTTCAGCGCTTGGACGTTCAGCAAGCTTGTGTAGCCCTGAGCCGGAATATGGCTATCCGAAGCACTGGTCTTGGGATCACGGGCCGAGTAACCGGCCAGCGCGTCAAGGACCAGCGCGGCGTCGCGCACGCTCTGCGCAATCGGGCCCACCACGTCGCGCGTGCTGCCGGCCAGAGGCACGACGCCCGCAGTCGGTACAAGTGCGAAGGTTGGCTTGATGCCCACCAGACTCTGTGCCGCTGACGGATTCTGGATCGAGCCTCCCGTCTCCTCGGCCAGGCCGGCGGTGGCAAAACCTGCAGCTACCGCCGTGGCAGTGCCGCTGCTGCTGGCTCCGGGTGCAAGGTTGCGGTCGATGGCGTTGTAGGTCGGGCCCGCCCAGCTCGTGTTGGCGCGCGTGCCGTCGTCGCTGAAGGCAGGAATGTTGGTCTTGCCGATGATGATCGCTCCAGCATCGACGAGCCGTTGCACCACCACCGCGTGGTCGATCGGGAAGAAGTCCATGCCGCCCTTGCGCTTGCTCATCGCAGCCCACCCGGCGGTGGAGGGCATGCCTCGCACGTCCATAGACTCCTTGACCACCACGGGCACGCCCGCCAACGGGCCGAGGACTTCGCCACGAGCGCGCCGCTGATCGATAGCTCGTGCCTGCACGAGAGCGTCACTGGACAGCGTCGTGAAGGCGTTGTACGAAGGGTCATACGCCTCGATGCGACGCAAATAGGCGCGAGTCACTTCCTCTGACGTGAATCGCCCGGTGATGTAGCCGGCCCTGATCTCGTCGATGGAAAGCGCGGCGACGTCGATATCACTGGAGGCAGGGCTGCTGCACTTGGGGTCGCCATTGCACAGGTCGACATTGGGAATGCCGGGACTGCCGCCACAAGCTGCGAGGCCCATGGAAATGATGGCGCCTAGAAGTGACTTCTTGAACATGGGAAACCTCCGCGGCGTGAGCGGCCGCAATTGAAGATGGGATGACACCGGCGCCGAGGCTCGAAGGGTCCTAGTCTTGCCGTCGGTACTTCCGGGCATCTGCGGTACAGCCGCAGTGACGCCACTATGGTTTCGGCTGGTGATATGCGCGTTGCGCGCAATGGCCGCGAGATTTCAGATGAAACGCACGCGATGGGTCAGGATGACGTTGTGCCTCTATCCGATTCCACCCTCAGCACGGTCAGTTTGGTGCTTCGCGTTTCAACGGCAACAAGCAGCCGATGGTTCGAAACACTGGATCGGTACGCACAAGGCGAAATCTCACCTGAGCGCCGCATTCATGGCGCTGAAAAAGGTGATGCGATTGAACAAGACGAATCGAGATTCAGCCAGTCATCGCAACGCATTCCGAGCGCTGATGCTCGGGGCTTCGCTGCTGGCAATGGGGCGCTCCTTAGAGCTCACCAAAAGTGCAAAGACCGCGCCATGTAACCGTCTCGACGGACCTGAAGCTGAGCGGCAGCTCCCGGCGGGTGGTCGGGAGAGCGATGTGAACACGGGGAAGCAGTCATGAATGCCGAGCGGACGCCACTTCGCACCCGCCCGGTGTGTGTGCACTGCCAGATGCTCGCGTTTGCAACCACTCTGGCGGCTGCCTTTGGCAGCGCGACGGTGCTGACGCTGGCTCCGTCACCCGCAATTGAGGGAACACCAATGTTGATGGCCAGCTGCCCGCCTCGCAGCTGGTTTAAGGCGGCCGGTGAACCAGATTTTCACGCGGCCCTCGGCCTGATCGCTCGACCCATCCGACCCGGAACTGGCCTAAATGACGAACTGGACGTGATCTGACGCCAGGGACGTAGTGCTCATATCGAGACCGCTTCATACGGAGCACCGTGAGCCCAGCCTTCGACCGCTAGTGACGACAGCCGCTGCACAACCGCCTCTTTCTGGCGCGCCGTCGGCTGAGGCTGATCTGAGTCGTTCCCGGTCCGGTGCCGGTGCGTCTTTGCGGTGTGCCAGGAGAGCGGCGCACTGCCTTGACACACGGCCGGACGGCGCTGGTGCCGCGGCGATGCAAGCCAATTGCTCAGAAGCGATAGCGGACGCCCGCGCTGAAAAGATTCGCGCGCACCTTGTTCGACAACTGCCCAAAGTGGTCGAAGTCCGCCGTCAGTGCGATCGCATCCGTCAGCTGGTATTCGGCACCGATTCCCCACATGAAGGAGCGCTTGGAGCCTGTCATGTCGGCTGAGGCCGGCAACAGGTTGGCACTGCTGGACTTGCCGAAGGAGACGCCGGCCTTGCCCGTCAGCGCGAAGTCGGTCGAGAGCGGCAGGCGGCTTGTGGCGGCCACGTAGAGGCTGCGCGCCGTCACGCGCTGCGACACTGCCTGGTTGCCCACGGTCAACGTCTCGATGGCTGAGCCAAGCCGGACATAGCCGGCCTCGACGCCGACCAGGTCACTGAACCGGTAGCCACCATAGACTTTGCTCGCCTGAGCGGATTCGTCGCTCGCAATCTTGGGCAGGCCCAGATTCCTTGCGGAGAACGAGGTTCGGCCGATGGCACCGCCCACATAGGGGCCGGTGGCCTGCGCGGCATCCACGTTGGCAGCCCAGGCGGAGGAGATGGCGAGCATGCTGAGCAGGGGCGCGGCGAATTGGAGGCGGTTCATGGTGGTTTCCTGTGAGTTGTCGAAGCGGATGAAGGTGGGCCGGCTGGCCGTGCTTCGCATTCGGTGCCGACGGCCGAGCTGTGTTTCGGCGCCAATGCAGTGTCGAAATCGCAGATGAACCGAAGCCAAAGCCTTCCTGAAGACTTGATGAACGGGCACCATCCGCCCGGCGGTTCAGGCTTTCTTCATGTGGCGCCGGTCAAATTCCTGACATGAACATCCTGTTGGTAGAAGACGATCTTGAGCTGGGCAACGGCGTGCGTATCGCGCTGGAAGACCAGGGGCTGTCAGTGCTCTGGGTCAGGCGCCTGGGCGACGCGCTGCAGGCGCTCGACAGCCGGCCGTTCGACTTGGTGCTGCTAGACCTTGGCCTGCCCGATGGCGACGGTCTGACGCTGCTGGCGCGTCTGCGCCGCGATGCAGAAACGACGCCGGTGCTGATCCTCACCGCCCGCGATGCATTGGCCGACAGGCTCGCCGGGCTGGACCGCGGGGCGGACGACTACCTCGTCAAGCCCTTCGCGCTGGCCGAGCTGGTGTCGCGCGTGCGTGCGCTGGCGCGCCGCAGCTACGGCATGGCTGGTGAGACGCTGGAGATCCGCAAGCTGGTACTGCACGTCGCGACCATGCGGGTCACCGTCGACGGCAAGGCCGTGGAGCTGTCGCGCAGCGAGTTCGACCTGTTGAGCCTGTTGACCAAGCGCGCCGACCGCGTACTGACGCGACGGATGCTCGAAGAGCAAGTGCTTCCTGGCGGTCTGAACAACGAGAGCAATGTGCTAGATGTGCACATTTCCAACCTGCGTCGCAAGATCGGGCCGGGCTACATCCGCACGGTGCGTGGAGTCGGCTATGTCATTGACCGCAGCGACCCCGCAGGGGTTCCGAGCTGATGCTGTCCCGCCTTCGCGTGATGCTGTTCTCGTCCCTGGTGGGCCGGCTGGTGCTGGCGCAGATGGCGCTGGTGTTGCTGTTGTGGGGCGCGGCCTTTGCCTATTTGATCCACGATACGGCGCGCTATGACGAGATCCTTGAACCCGCGCTGGCCAGCCCCCGTGCGGACATGATCCTGGCTGTGGTCGACGCGCTCGCCGACCAGCCCGACAAGCTGGCCGAGGCGCTGCTGCGCATCGACGTCTTCCAGCGCCGGGAGAACAACGAGGAAGACGACCCAGCCCTGCGCCAGACCATGGTCGTGTGGAAGGGCGAGCGGCTGGTCTACGCCTCGCCGGGGGAGCCGGGAGCACTGCGCACGCACAAGCTGCGCCAGCTGGAGCGGCTGGATATTGATGGCACGCCCTGGCGCACCTACAGCCAGGCCTCGAAGGTGTCGGATGCGCGCGTGACGCTGATCCGCTCCGGGCACACGGTGAAGATCATCTTCGCACTCGGCTCGCGCGGCATCCTGATCCTGCCACTGCTGATCAGCCTGCCATTCCTGGTGCTACCGGCGTGGCTGTCGGTGCGCCTCGCACTGCGGCCGTGGCAGCGTTTCTCCGCGGAGATCGCGGGCCGCGGCCCGGACGACCTAGCACCCCTGCAGTTCGGTAGCGGCTACCGCGAACTGCGCCCGCTGTCTGGCGCGGTGAACCAGCTGCTGGCGCGCGTCGCTGCAAGCATGGAGCGAGAGCGCAGCTTCATTGCCGACGCGGCGCATGAACTGCGCACCCCGTTGGCGGCCATGCGCATCAATGTCGAGGCGCTGCGCAGTCATCGTGACAACCCGCGCGACCAGGAGTTGCTCGATGGCCTCGTGCGCAGCAGCGCGCGCGCGAGCCGTCTCGTGGCCCAACTACTGGGTTTGATGCGCAGTGATGCCGCCCGCCTGCACGGCGCCCGTGTCCGCCTCAGCCTGGCCGAGCTGGTGCAAGAGCGGCTGGCCGCGCTGAGCGGCCTGGCGCGGGCCGGCCGCATTGAGCTCGAACTTCGCGCCCACACCGAAGCCATGATCGACGGCGAGCGAGGAGGCTTGACGTCGCTGATCGACAACCTCGTCGAGAACGCAATCAAATACTCCCCTGCGGGTTCTAGCGTGGAGCTGGGCCTCATCGAGCAGGCCGCGGACGTGCTGCTGTGGATCGAGGACGGTGGCCCCGGCATCCCCGAGGCGCTCCACGCGCGGGTCTTCGATCGCTTCTTCCGCGTGCCCGACCAGCCTCAGCCGGGCAGTGGTCTGGGCCTGGCAATTGTCAAGGCCGTGGCGGAACGCCATGGCGTCGCGCTGCGTCTGTCCCGGGGTGCCGATGGCCAGGGGCTGCGCGTGGAGCTCCGGTTTTCGGCGTCGGCCTGAGTTCGGGCGCGAATGAGCGTGTAGAGCAATTCGAGCGCTCCAGCGTCGGACTCAAGCGCTGAGCCGAGATCATGGAGCAGAACTTTGATGCGACCCCGGCCTTGCCCTGTTTACTGGGCATCGAGCGGAGCTGGCCCCAGCAACGTTGACGGCTGCTTGCTGGCAAGTACCCGTTACCAGCGTGTGGGTCTGGTATGAACGCAATCGCTGCGGCGCCGTCCTTCGTCGTCGATCGCGAGCTTCCGCTTTGGGCACGTTGCTGACCCTTGCTTCGCTTGGGCACGCGGCTGCAACGGGGCAACAGCGCCATGCCAACTCTTCGAGCAGCGGACATTCCGGCGCGAGTCGACGGCGACAACACCGGGCTCCAGGTCGGACGCCCCAGCCCCCCTCAACACCAGTCGTTGAAGCCCTCAATCGGCCGGGTGCGCCAGCGACTGCTTCATGCGAGGCAGCGTGAACTCGGCGGCTGACCGCCGAAGACGGCAACCGCTGCAGAACAGCCCCTGGTGAGGAGGGGGGCTGAAGGAGGTGTCTCCCCCTTTTGGGGGGATCCAGGGGGATGCGGTTCGCCATATCCCCCTTAGACACCCCTAAAGGGCGATATCCCCCGGCGCGACCGGCCCAGAGACTGGCGGCATCGAAACAGGAGCCGTCATGCACATGCAACTAGCCACTCTCGCTCAGGCCTCGGTCCTCCAGCTCCGCGATGCCATCCGCCGCGCGACGGCGACAAGCCTGCCCGCTGATGGGCGCAATGCAGAGGCATTCCTGGCCGGCGTCGAAGTCCGCGACTCCAGCTGGGCAGAGTGGGAAGAGACCTCATTCGACGTTCGCCAGTTGCAAGACTGATGCCGACGCCTTGTATCGGCTGTCTCACCATCATTGAAGAAGGGACTACGCCAGCGTGCGATCTCGACGCGGGCCTGCTTCAGGCTCTGGAACGGGTGTTCGTTCAGGCACTCAGCGCGGAACTTGAATCGCCCCGGCTTCCGAGGAGGCTCAACTGACCTGCTCGGAATTACTGTCTCGGAATTCCCGAGCAGGACAGACCGGAAAGAGCAGTAAGTAGGCCGGCAGGTTGCACTAGCCCAAATCGGGCTTTGCCCCAATCGAGCAAACTGGGCAAGCAGCAGAAACTCGCGGCCATGACCACGCCTCCCGTTAGATCCATCATTGCGGAATCCGATGAGGAAGAAGCAGGCGATGACATTGCAGGAGAGGAGCCCGCGGCGCCCGACGCGACCTATGCACACCGTGAGCAGATGCAAATCCAAAGCCAACTCGTTCACTTCGTCGAGCGTTTGCCAGCATCGGAGCGACGCGTCGTGTTCACCCACTACTTTCAGCTTCACACCTTCGAAGAAATTGCACTCGACATGGACCTCACAAAGGGCCGTGTGTCGCAGCTCCACCATGCGGCGCTTCGGAGGATGCGAGAGTGGGGAAGCTCGAAGGATCTGCCGCAGCCGGACTAAAAGGGCACGCGATGTAGCGCTGCGAACTTCGCTGGTGGCATGCGCCCGCAACTGCTGTGTGGCCGCACCTCGGTGCAGTCAGTGCGCCAGCGCGCAATCTCGATGCGGGCCTGCTTCAGGCTCTGGAACCAGCGCTCGTTCAGGCACTCGTCGCGAACTCGCCGTTGAAGCTCTCGATGTAGGCATTCTGCGTCGGCTTGCCCGGCTGGTTGAGGATGTGGCGTACGCCCTTGCCCGAGCTGAGCAGCATCATGCGTGCCTGAGCGCCTAGTGCACCCGCAATGCGTTGACAGTGCATGTGTCGATGGGCCCCGTCGGTGGGCTCTGCCACGATGCGGCCAGCCTTCGCGTTGGACAGCAAGGTTCGGCGGCCTGGTTAGGCGGCGGAGTTGGGCATTCGCAGCGTCGCCTTCGCAAAGCTGTCGCACCCACAACATTGAGGGTGGTTCTGCGCGGCCACGCTGTTAGCGTCCGTCAGCCGCGGCTGAAGTCTCCGGCCGCCGTTCCACCCTGAGGAGAGGTGGCCCAGCCTGTATGGCGCATGCCTTGGAGGGTCCCGTGCCGTTCGAACAGGTTCCGATCAGGAGGACTTTGACACTGGTCGTCGCGTTGGCTGCGCTGTTTCTTGGCGCCGCGACGCCGGCGCAGGCCCAGTCCGCCGCCGCGCCCGCGCCGATGGTGCAGGACGGCAAGCCGGTGGACTGGTGGTTTGTCTTCAAGTTCAACGCCAAGTCCTTTCCGCAATGCCCGGCGGGCGCGCAAATGCAGTGCCCCTTCGGCGCCGAGGCGCAAAGCTACACGCGCGGGCAGACCTTCGTCTTCGCGAGCAACGCCCAGCCCAAGCTGGCGATGGGCAGCACCTGTGTGGGCGAAACGGGCGCCGACCCGTTGGGGGCCACCTTTGGCGAGATCGTCAACGGCAAGCACTTCTACGTCGTCTGGAACGACCAGTTCTACGGCGATCCCGACCTCCCCGGCTGCAGCGACTCGTGCTCGGCGCCGTGGGGGCACTCCAAGGGGGTGATGGCTTGGGACGCCAGCGGCAGCGGCGTGCTCATCCAGGTCACGACGCCCTCGTGGCCGGGGGCAGGGCGGCTGACGCCAGCGCGCACGAGCGGCAACACGCTCGGCTGCATCCCGCGCCCCGACAACATCCTTGTCAGCCAGTCCTTCTTCTCCGTGAAGTTGACCGCGGCAGACGTCTTGCAGGTGTTGCGAGCACTGGGCAATGCCAGCGTCGTGACGGCCCCGAGCAATGCTCAGCTCGTGAACAATGGTGGCCCTCAGGACATCCAAGACGCCGTCAAGGAGCTGGGTGTCAAGTCCAAGAGCACCAAGGTCTTCAAGACACAGCTCTCCTCAGGCGTGGGCGTGCTGTCCAAGCCATCCAAGCTGCTGGTGCCACCCTGGCAGCTCGTTTCGTCGCAATTAGACAGCGTGTCGCTGCGCGTTGCGACCTGGTGGGCCAACCCGGCCATCGCCTCCACCAAGACCAACACGCCCATTGACTGTTGGGACGCGAGCCTGCCTAAGCCCGGCGCAGTGGAGATCGCCACCTCCGGGAGCTGGAAAGGCACGGGCTTTGGGCTCAAGGGCGGCGGAGGCCCCGACTTCAACCACGCCAAGGTGGGGGTGTCGACGTCAGGTGAGCATCGCTTCGTCATCTTCGGCGACATGAACCAGCAGGGCTCGCTGTCCGACCCGAAATGCGGCAGCAGTCAGAACGGCCGGGGAGGGTTGTTCTTCATCGTGGACAACGAGCCGCTGTGGAAGAGCGTGACCGAGCTGCTCGACGGCAAGAGCGCGCCTGTCGCGGGTCAATGAACGGCGCCGTCGCGGCGCAGGGGAGGTCTTATGTCCAGGGCATTTACCGGTGCTGCCATTCTTTCGCTGATCGCCATTCCGGTCATCGGCTGGTGGGGCGTCTCGCAGCACAGCTACCGGCCCACATGGGTGGGAGTTGCGGTGCTGATGACGATCTTCGCCGCCATCGCCGGCAAGTCCATCATCGGGCGCTGGCACGGCATCCTGATCAACGAGCGCAACGTGATGAGCCTCGCGCGGTTCCAGATGATTGTGTGGACGCTGGTCTTGGTATCGGCTTACCTGACGGCCGCGTTCTACAACATCTACATCGGCGTGGATGAGCCGCTGGCCATTGGCGTGCCCAAGGAGCTGTGGCTCGCCATGGGCATCAGCACCACCTCTCTCGTGGGCACGCCCCTGCTGCTGGCGCCGAAGAAGGACAAGGCCCCGGACGCCATGGCGCTGGGCGCGACACAAATCGAGCTGGCGCGCGCGGGCCTGCCCGGCGGCGACAGGGTCGAGGGACAGCTGCTGGGCAATAGCGATCCGAAGATGGCCCGTTGGGGCGACATGGTGACCGGCGACGAGACCAGCAACGGCGCCCACGTCGACCTGGCCAAGGTGCAGATGCTGTTCTTCACGATTGCCATCGTCGCGGCCTACGCCTTTGCGCTGTGGCGCACCTTCAAGTATGCCCAGCCCGACGGCATCACCGACTTCCCCGCACTGGACGACAGCACCATCGCGCTGTTGGGCATCAGCCATGCCGGCTACCTGGCGAATAAGGCGGTGCCGCGCTCCTGAGGTCGCCCAGGCCGCCGACGTTTGGGAGCAGCTTGCAGACGGGCCTAGAGTGCCGTTTACGACACTTGCGAGCGCAATGCCTTGTTCGACACCGTCTAGGTCCTTGTCAGGCAATGAGGGGCGTTTACGACTCTATTTGGCAAGAACAATAGATGCCCTGCTGGCGTTCTGCCTCATTGGGGCGTCCGCCGGTGAGGTAGCAACTCCTCGACCTGGCGACACAGACATCGGTGTGCCGATACACGAGCGGTCCGGATCGCGGCATGCCCGTTGAGAGCAAGCGACCGGGCTAACCCGTCCTGAGCCGTACGGCAAAAGCCTGCGCCGGGTTGGTCACCATCAGGGTGTCGATATCGGCCTCGCCGAAGCCCGCCGCGCGCAGCGCCGGCAGCAGCGACGTGAACAGCGGTTCGTAAGGCACGATCGTGCCGCCGCGCGGCTGGCCGGCCGTGTACCAGCCGGCGTCCTGCGACACGAGCACGCGGTGCAGCACGCCTTCGCGGCGCATCGTCTGCAGCCGCTCGACGTAGAGCGCCAGCCGTTCGACGCGGAAGTCGTCGAAGGAGATCCAGCCGCCCTGACGCGCGATCGAGACATGGTGCTGCAGATCGTCCTCATGCTGCGAATGCACCCAGATCCACGCCGACGGGCTCACACCGGCCTGGCGGATGGCGCCGAGCTGCTGCAGCGCCGAGCGGCCGGCCTCGGTGTGTTTCTCGACCCAGGCGCCGATGTGGCAGGCGATGGTGAGGCCCGTGTCGAGGTGGGTCTGCAGAGCCGCCTGCAGCAGCTTGAGCTCCAGGCCTTCGATCGGCCCTTCGTCCACGCCGATCTTGATGAGCCCGGGGCGGATGTCGGTGCCGTCGATGCCCACGTTCCACTCGCGCGTCCAGCGCGCGGCGAGCTGCCCGGCCGACTGCTCCATCAGGTAGGGCGGCACGAAGCGCCGGCCGGCCGCCGCGTAGCCGCCGGTCACCGTCAGCATGTGCAGGCCGCTGGCCTGGGACAGCCGTCGGATCAGCCGCGGATGCCGGCCGAGATTGGTGGCCGTGCACTCCACCAGGCTGCGGCAGCCGCGGCTGGCGATCTGCTGCAGGTGGGGCAGCAGCACCTGCACGGCTTCGTCGAGGTCGGTGGCCAGCGGCTGGGCGGCCTGCTCTTTGTGCGGCCGCAGGTCGGCGAACAGGTGCTCGTGCGCCAGCGTCACGCCGAGGTCGGCGGCGTTGATCCAGCCGTTCACCGTCATCACGCGCAGCCGGGCATCGGGCAGCGTGCCCCGGGTGGGCGCGCAGCCGGCCGAGACAAGGCCGCAGGAAAGCATCAGGGTTTGCAAGGCATGTCGGCGGTCCATGGGGCAGCTCCTTTTCGTTGGTGCAGATTCTCGACACGTCCGCTGGACGATTGAATGACTTAGAGTCTGGTTTTCTGTCGCGATCGTCCGGACCTTCTCCATGGATCCCCTGTCCCAGGTGCTGTCGCTGTTAAACACCGAGCACTCCTTCTTCGCGGGCGTGAAGGCGGCCGGGAGCTGGGCGGTGCGCTTTCCGCCGCCCGAGGGTTTCAAGTTCCATGCCGTGCTCCAGGGGGCCTGCTGGCTGGCCGTCGACGGTGTACCGGGCTGGCGCGAAGTGCGGGCCGGCGACTGCTACCTGATCACCCGACGCTCGGGTTACACCCTGGCCAGCCACCCCGACGTGACGCCGCTCGACGGGCCGGGCGTGTTCGCCGGCGCGACGAACAACGTGCTGGAACTGGGGGCGGGCGACGAGTTCTTCCTCATCGGCGGACGCTTCGACTTCCGCGATGACCTGAGCCTGTTGCTCGGCAGCCTGCCGCCGCTGGCTCTGCTGCCGGGCAGCACGCCGCAGGCGGAGGTGCTGCAGTGGTCGCTGCAGCGGCTGGGCGAGGAGATGTCGCAACCATCGCCCGGTACGGCGCTGGTGGTGCAGAACCTTGCCCACCTGATGCTCGTCCAGTTCCTGCGGCTCTACCTCACGGCGGAGCCGATGGGCCCCGGCTGGTTGCGCGTGCTGGGCGACGACACTCTGCGGCCGGCGGTGCAGGCCATCCATACCAACCCCGAGCGGCGCTGGACGGTCGAGACCCTGGCCCGGCTAGCCGCGGTATCGCGATCGACCTTCGCCCAGCGCTTCAAGCAGGCCATGGGCATGGGGCCGCTCGAATATGTGCTGCGCTGGCGCATGTTGCTCGCTGCGCGCGAGCTGCGGCAGGCCGACTGCAGCGTCTCGTCCGTCGCCGAGCGCCTGGGCTATGACTCCGATAGCGCCTTCAGCAAGGCCTTCAAACGCGTCATGGCCTGCTCGCCCTCGCGCTACCGCCAGCAGCAGGCGATGGCGTCGTAACGGCCTATCCAGCTGTCAGCGAGCTGACGGAGCGGAGGCTCACTGGCCGCTATGGGTTCTTGAACTCCTTGCCGCCGGCCTTCGCGTCCTTGAAGAGCTGACCGAAGTCCGTGTACGAGATGTTCGCCGGGATGTCGATCACATCGACGTTCAGCTCATAGGCTTGCACCCTCGCCGCATTGACCTTCGAAACGTCGTCGTTTATAGCCGCTTAGCCTGGACGAGCGCCTAGCGTGCGCCGCTTTGCAAGCTGCACATACCGCTCTCTCGCCATGCCGAGAACGAAAGACGCTCTGCTCAACCTGGCGAATGAGGCGGCATCGCCCGGACGCATCCGCTCAAACGCTAGGTTATAGATTCGCTGGGCGGATTGAACGCGACGGTTCGCTTGCAAGAGCGGGCTGGGGCTCATGGCGTCTCCCGGGCTGACGCCTCAATATGCCACCGTGTGCATGCGCCTTTGATGCTCCGTTACATCTTGGCCGGGCGATTTTTGATGCTGCGGCGCAGCATCGCCTGGCACCCAGTCCGAGCCTAGGCGCTTTTCAGAAGTTTCAGCGCCTTGGTCAGGCTCTGCTTGCTTTTCCAGTACGCCGCCCAGGGGTTTACCTGCAGGGACGTCAGGTACTCGCGCGCCGTAGCGATGGTCCATTGCGCACCGCTCCGCTGCGCGACAGCGTGGCGTGCGTCGCACGCTAGTCTTGTCGGCGCGGCCCTCCCGTGCGCAGGGATCGCGGGCCTGTTCCTTCACGCTGCGCGTGAACGGGCCTGCTTGGCGAACAGGCCGGTCCTGATCGGCTGCGCTTCGCACGAGTCCGGCCAGATCGCCACCCCGCGCACCCGCCATGCCCGGAGCCGGGCCGCAAATTGCCGACGAGTGCTCGCAACAGCTCGACCGTCGCGCCAGTCGCTGCGCTTGGTGTCACGCCGGCCGCAGGGCCGCCGCTGCTCGGTGGATGCGGGCGACTTCGCTGCAACCGCTGCGCCAGGCGAGCTGGCACATCGGCTGCGGCGCTGCGACGCCCGTGGTGAGGCAGCCTGTGCGCCGGTCGTCCCACCGCGCTCCCCCCATGAAGCCCCCGTGCTGGGGCGAGGGGGACTTGTGGGGGGATCTTCAATGCGGTGGGCCGGGAAACCGGCGCACTGCTTCGGCTGCGTTCAAACCCGGTCCCATCCCCAACCCCTTCCCGCCGGAAGGGGCCATGCCCACCCCCCGCCCGCCCGTGGGCGGGAGCGAGGAAGTCCGAGCGAGAGGATCAGTTTTCAGGACGCTCAAGAGGGCTCCGGCTGGTATCTCTCGCAAGGAGATCATCATGGCCAACGTTCAAGTCATCCAGCGCAATGCTCACCTCGCGGGTGCGGTCAAGCTCGAATACGTCTCGGGCAAGGACGGGCGCCTCGCCAAGGCGACGGTGACGGCGATCAGCAACAACGTGCGCGGGTCGGGGGACGCGCGCGAGCAGGAGGCGACCGCGATCCAGTGGACGCTGTGGGGCGCCCAGGCCGAAAACGCCGCCAACTATCTGGTGCGTGGGTCGCACGTGAACATCGTTGGGCGCCTGCGCAACAACAACTACGAGAGAGACGGAGAGACCGTCTACGCATGGGGCTTCACGGTCGAGGAAATCGACTACCTGGACAGCCGTGCCGAAAGCGAGGCGCGACGTGGAGGTTCGCAGGAAGCAGCCGGACCCGAAGCCAAGCCCCGCACCGCAAAGCGTCCGGCACGTGCCGAGGCCTGACCTGGACCGGGCGGGCACGCGACACCTTGCCCGCCCTTCATCGCCATCCAACGATCGAAGGAATCATCATGCACAACCATCCCACGCTTGCAACACGGTTCGCCGGTGGCACCACCCGCGTTGTTCGCGGCGATGAGCCGCTTACCGAAGAGCAGATGCGCGCAGCGGCGCCGTCCATCTTTGCGCAGGGCAAGCACACCAGCCGTTCCGACCGGTACAGCTACATCCCGACCATCGACGTGCTGCGCGGCCTGCGCAAGGAAGGGTTCGAGCCCTTCATGGTCGCGCAGGGCTCAAGCCGCGTCGAGGGAAAGGCCGAGTTCACGAAGCACATGATCCGCATGCGCCATGCCTCACAGGTTCAGGCGCGGCCGGAGGCCCACGAAATCATCCTGATCAACAGCCACGACGGCGCCAGCTCGTACCAGATGCTGGCGGGTATGTTCCGCCTATGTACAGCTGGACATAGGCGGAACTATGTCCTGCGTCGAACTATGTCCCGCTGTCGACTTTTCTCCTGATTCCTCCGAGGCCACTCGACAGCACTGCTGGACATAGCAATCCTCCTTGCCGGGCATCTTGCCCGCAAGGAGAGCATCTTGGAACCTACTCTCGAAGGAGCGATGGCGCTCGCGCAAACGGCGACAGGGCCTCTGTCGCCGCATCTCTCAGCGTTCATCGCATCGTTAGTTGAACAGCGCTACACCGTTATCTCCCTACGTGCCAAGGCTTGGCACGCCGCTGCGTTCGACGCCTGGCTCGGCCAGGAAGGTGTCCGGCTAACGGATCTGTCCGAAGCGCACATCGAGCAGTTCACGCGTCGCGACTATCGGCCTCGCAGCGACTGTCGGAGTACACCGCGCCGCCATGAGGCGCCGGCACTGCAACAGCTCCTGCGCTACCTGCAAGCGCACGGGCTTTGCGCCATGCCAGCGGTAGACACGCTCCCCGCCGACGCGCTGCTCGCCGACTTCGAGGGGTTCCTGCTTGGAGACCGCGGCCTGGCTGCCAGCACGACAAGCGGCTACCGCGCGGCCGTGCGCGAATTCCTCGTCGACCGCTTCGGTAACGAGCGCGTGGACCTCGGCGCGCTGCGCGCCACTGACGTCATCCGCTTCTTGCAAGGCCAGCCACGTCGCACGCGACCGCACAGGCTCAAGCATCTCGTCACGGCGCTCCGTGCTTTTCTTCGCTGGGGAGAGTATTGCGGCGAGATCAACGCGGCGCTGACACAAGCTGTTCCCGCAGTGGCGTTATGGAGCACAACGCCACCGCTGCCGAGAGCCATTGGGGCCGATCACGCGCGTAGCGCGATCAACAGCTGCGACCCCGGCACCACTGTTGGCAAGCGTGATCGGGCGGTTTTGCTGCTGTTGGCGCGCCTGGGGTTGCGCGGTGGCGAAGTCCTCACCCTAATGCTGGACGACATCGACTGGGATGCTGGTCGCCTACGAGTGCATGGCAAGAACGGCCGCGAGTGCTTGATGCCGTTGCCGGTTGACGTCGGCGAGGCTATCGCGGCGTACCTTCAGCACGGCCGGCCACAGAGTGCCGACCGCCACCTGTTCCTGCGCGTTCGCGCACCGATCAGAGGCCTCTTGCATGGCTCCGACGGTATCGGCTCGATCGTCGGCAATGCCTTAGAACGCGCTGGTGTCGATGCGCCGCATAAGGGAGCGCACCAGTTTCGACATGCCCTGGCGGTGCACATGCTGAAGGGAGGCGCGTCGCTGCCCGAGATTGGCGAGGTGTTGCGCCACCGCGATGCGGTATCCACGTCGATCTACGCCAAGGTGGATATCGCGGCGCTGCGTCTGCTGGCGCTGCCGTGGCCCGGGAGCGCGTCATGAATACGCTGCGCGACTCTCTACCCGAGTATCTTGATCTTCGCCGGAGCCTGGGCTTCAAGTTGAAGGACGCCGCGCTGCAGCTGCCGCGCTTCGTTGCCTTCGTTGAGGAACACGGCAGCACGTACATCACCAGTACGCTGGCGCTCGCATGGGCGCAGCAGTCTGCCTCGGTTCAGCCGGCCGAATGGGCTCGGCGGCTGGGTTATGTGCGCGGCTTCGCTCGTCATCGCAGCGCTACCGACGCCCTGACCGAAGTTCCGCCGCCGGGCCTGCTGCCCCACCGCTCCACCCGGGCTCGGCCGTATCTCTACTCGGACGATGAAGTCCAGCGGCTGCTCGATGCCGCGTTGATGCTGCCTACCACCTGGCACTCGACGCCGCTGCGCCCGTGGGTGTTCCACTGCCTGTTCGGTCTGTTGAGCGCGACCGGTATCCGCATCTCGGAGGCGCTGAGCCTGCATGTCGCAGATGTAGACCTCGACCAGTCGCTCTTGACAATCCGCGGCGCCAAGTTGGGTAAGACGCGGCTGGTTCCGTTGCATGCCACGACTGGCCAGGTACTCGCGCACTACCTGCGCAGGCGTGAGGCTTTCGGTCACCAGGGGATCTCGCCCTACGTTTTCGTTTCGACCACCGGCAACCGCCTGGATCAGGCTCAGGTGCACCGGACCTTTTACGCACTGTCGCGTCAGATCGGCCTGCGAGGACCGCATGCCAGCCACGGGCCCCGTATCCACGACCTGCGCCACCGCTTCGCGGTTCGCGTGCTGACGCAGTGGTATCAAGCGGGCGAGGACGCCGCGCGCTTGCTGCCGGTGTTGTCGACCTACATCGGTCACGCGCGCGTGCAGGACACGTACTGGTACTTGAGCGCGTGGCCGGAGCTGATGGCGGGGGCGATGTCGCGCCTGGAGCGGCGATGGGAGGTGGCGCCATGACGCGCCGGGCCAGCTTCGCCGCGCTGCTGGAGGCGTTCTTCACGCAACGCCTGATGAATCAACGCCAGGCCAGCGCGCACACGATCGCCTCGTACCGTGACACCTTCAGGATGCTCCTGCAATTCACTCACAAGCGCTTGCGCAAGGCGCCTTCATCGCTCACGCTTGAGGACATCGATGCACCGCTGGTAGCCGCCTTTCTTGACGATCTGGAGGCAGTTCGCGGGGTCACGGCGCGCACCCGCAATCTCCGGCTGACGGCGGTGCATTCGTTCTTTCGCTACGCCTCCTACGAAGCGCCGACGCACGCTGCGCAAATTGCCCGTGTGCTGGCCATTCCAGCGAAGAAGTTTGACCGCGCGTTGGTGGGCTTCTTGACTCGGGCCGAGGTCGACGCGCTGCTGGCGGCGCCGGATCAATGCACATGGTCCGGCCGCCGCGACCACGCGCTAATGCTGCTGGCGGTACAGACTGGGCTGCGGCTGTCAGAGCTGATCGGACTTCGCCGGGACGACGTGCAACTAGGTACTGGCTCACACGTGCGCGTCATCGGCAAGGGGCGCAAGGAGCGCTGCACGCCTTTGAGCAAGGCCACGCGCGCAGTTTTGGGCGCATGGCTGGGAGAGCCGACCCTGGCGCCGAGTCAGCCGGTGTTTCCTAACGCGCGCGGAGGTCCGCTCAGCCCGCACGGCGTGCACTACCTCATGGCCAAGCATGTCGCCGCAGCAGGTACGCACTGCACGTCTCTGGCGCGCAAACGGGTGTCACCGCATGTGCTCCGACATACGACGGCCATGGACCTGCTGCACGAAGGAGTCGAGCAGTCGGTCATCGCGCTCTGGCTCGGGCACGAGTCGATCGAGACGACACAGATCTACCTTGATGCAAACCTGGAGATGAAGGAGAAGGTGCTCGCGAAGACCACGCCGCCCGACAGCAAGCCGGGGCGGTATCGGCCCGATGACAAGCTGCTGATGTTTCTCAAGGGTCTATAGCAGGACCACAGTGAGACTTACCGGCCGGCCTCACGAACGATGCTGCCGTTAGGGCCGTTCCCGAAGCGCTGCAATCAAGAGGCAAGCCACCGTGCCGTGGCTCGCGCAACAGTCGTCGCCACGGCCACTCACAGACGCCGCTAGCTTGGCTCTGCCGAGGGATCCGTGTCGGCTGTGGGAACAGTTGACTCCGGCAGCGCAGGCTTGACTGGGCCCCGCAGACCTCGCCGTCTAGCCTCGGCGGCAGCTTTTTGAACGGCGTCGTCAAAGTTCTTTTGCAAGCGGCCGCTCTGAACAAAATTTTCGAAAGTGTCCGCCATTAGCGCTCCTGGAAGGCTTACGTAGTTTCCCATGGGAAATCGAAGTCGCAAGATGAGCGGCCAACGCGACCGCTCTACCTACTCCCTACGACCCTGGGTGCGCTGGTCAGCGTTTGCATTTGCCACGGGCCTCGGCCAACATCCAAAACGGCAAGCTCAGTAGGCCTCCACCTCCGCCGAGGAAGTCGCCCTTGAGGCAGTCCGTGGTGCCGGCCTGCTGGATCTCACGGCCCAGCCGTAACTGGGCGTTCTCGCGGCCGAGATCTTGCGACGCTGAAGCCGCCCGCTCGGACAACAGCGGTTGACGGGCGGCCTCCCGGATGGCGCGGCGCGTAGCGTCGCTGTGCAGCAAGGGGACGGGCGCAAGTTTCGGGAGCGCGGGCGCTTCATCAATGGCCGGTTCGGTCGGTGCCGTAGTGGATGAGATCGCGGTGGCGGCCTGAACCGGTACCGCAATCTCACGACGCCGCGCTTCGCGCACGACGGGGGCGAATGGCGGTGCGGCCATGGGTGGCCGAGACGGTTCGTTTCGTGTCGGCGGCGGCACGATCAGGCGCACGGCGATGACCACGGTTGGTCGGGGCTCGGGCTGGCGTTCTCGTGGCGCTAAAAGAAGTATCGCTGCATGCAACGCCACAATGGGCAACCACAGGGCGTGGCGGCGAGCAAGTCGGTACGCCTTCACCGCTTTCAATCTGCAGGCATTGATGCCTCGATTTTCCCAACGTAGAAGCTCCCATCGAACCCTGGGCGCTCAGACGGCGGGCGCATCGAGATCGAGAATCGCGCGCCACGCTCTATCTGCATGCTCAACGACAAGTGGGGCGCACACTGGCCGGCTCCCATGCAGTTCCAAGCCATACCTTCGTCGTATTCGGCCACTAGCGATATCGGCCGGAGGTCTCGAAGCAGGTAGCCCATAGGCTCTGCGGCAGGATCGAAGACATTCCCCTTTCCGTTGCTCGCATGAAGTTCTCCGGTCAACGCGACGATGTGAGCGGACTGGTTTTCTAACGTCAGCGCTCGAAC
This sequence comes from Pelomonas sp. Root1217, assembly GCF_001425705.1. Lineage (GTDB taxonomy): Bacteria > Pseudomonadota > Gammaproteobacteria > Burkholderiales > Burkholderiaceae_C > Pelomonas. Next base: position 552,001 of record NZ_LMDC01000027.1, read on the forward strand.
GTTGCGGCTCATGGATGCATCGTCTGGGCCGGAAATAGCGCGGACCTTGATAGTTCGATCAGGCGCGGCTTGGTTGTACTGGCGAACTCCTTCAAGCAGGGCGAACATAGCTTTGCTAGTCCGCCCATCTTGTTCTTGAGTCGGCACCGCCCACCTGCCCTTGCCAAGCAACGCTCGTCGTGCCTTGATCCCGCCGTCGCTTGCCAAATAGGCGTCGATCAGCGGCTGCTCTTCCTCCTCGTACTCAAGCGCCAGAGCAACGCTCCGTACCCTTGACGCCAAGTTGCACACGTAGGCGCCAACGAAGTCAGGAATTTGGCTCGTTCCATGAAGCTCGCCCAGCAGGGTCAAACGGCTGTCGAGTAGGCGCTGCGGAATATCAATCTGGGTCTTGCATTCAACAGCGTACGCTGACCCGTTGAACGAGAGGACCGCCGTCAGAACGGCGATCAAGCAGCAGCCAAATTTCATGAAGCCTCCGTAGTCATTGGCCAACGTGATGAACGTGCGGGCCGGCGCCTCGCGGTCGCCTCTTGCATGCTAAGAGGGCCCGGCACTTGGCTTGCTGTGACTTTTCACTGTTGCCTGGCCGACTTACCTGCACCGTCGATGTCTTGAGGCCGCCCAAGCCGGCTCGGTTTCCCATGGGAACGTTGGTTCGCTACGTTGATGCCCCTCGGACCTGACACTATGTCCAACGTTCTTCAGGTGCATCTGGGGAAAAGGCCTGCTACTGGACATAGTTTGGCGCGGGACATAGTTCCGCTTCATCTGCTGCAACGGGCTTGTCGTCGGAGACGTCGTCAAAGACATCCGCGTTCCGCACCGGGGCGACATTCAGGGCGAGGTCATCGAAGGCGCGGTCCGCATCCTCGAGGAGTTCAACACCGTGGAGGAACACGCCGAGGCCATGAAGGCTTTGCAGCTTCAGCCGCGCGAGCAGGTTGCGTTTGCCACATCGGCCCTCGCGCTGCGTTTCGGTGAAGGTCAGGACGGGGAGGGCGGTGTACATCGGCCGCCGCCGGTGACGGCCGAGCAGCTCATCCAGGCCCGGCGACCCGAAGATCTGGGCGCGAGCCTCTGGTCCACATTCCAGCGCGTGCAGGAGAACGTGATTCGCGGCGGGCAGCCGGGGCGCAATGCCCAAGGGCGCCGCATGCACACACGGCCGGTGCAAAGCATCGACCGAGGTGTGAGCCTCAACCGTGCACTCTGGATGCTCGCGGAGGAGATGCGCCGGCTCAAGGCTTGAGCGACGCACAGTGCGCTGGATTCGGCACTGAATCCAGCGCGCGAATCATGGCCGCAGCAACGAGCATCAGTTCCGGAAGGGCGGCCTCGTCAACCTCCGACGGAGTGCCTTATGTCCACCTCAGGATCATCAACGTCTCAGGAAACTGGCAAGACCCGGTCCGTCAACGGAGCGGCCGAACAAGCCGCCCTAATATTCGGCGCGGGCGACCGCCTCGACCCCCCTGCAAACTCAATGAACAAGTCACCAGAAATGTCGATCCGAGCTCGAAGGGCTGGGTTGCCGCGCAGCGTCGAAGGGCTCGGCCTCAGTCAGCTGCAGCTTGCGCAGGTATCCGGCTATTTTGTGGAACGTCTGCAGGTCGTGCGAGAGCAGAGGATGGTTCTGTTGTCAGCACTGGCGTACGTCGTCTTCTTTTTGGCGTTCCCTGTTCTGGTTCCTCTCGACTACGACACTGTTGAAATGGGACCGGTGCTGCGAATCATGGCCACCTGGGCGGGCCCCGTCATTGGTGTAGTTGGCATCGTGGCGCTGCTGCTCAAAGAAGCAAAGGGTCGGTTCATGGATCGCATCCTGGTCGACCTGCACCTGCCGGCGGCGGCGCAATCTGAAGTCGAGGCTGCCACTCGCACGGCGATCCGACGTGAGTGGGTCCGTCTCGGGTTCGCCTTGCGTCCAGGCCGCGGCGTCGAGTAACCCCGCTTCTGGTGTGCAGGGAACGGAGCAGTATGATGCGTCGCAACTGCAACGCATGGGACCTTCCCCATGAAATCCGCCACTTTCCCTTCCCTACGTGTCGATCCGGAACTGCGCGAGGCCGCCGAGGGCGTGCTGCAAGAGGGCGAGACGCTCTCCAGCTTTATCGAAGGCGCTGTCCGCGAGACCATCGAGCGTCGCCGGACACGGGCGGAGTTCATCGCCCGCGGCCTGGCGTCACGCGAGGAGGCCAAGCGTACGGGTGTCTACATTTCTGCCGATGTGGTCCTCGCCGACCTTTCCGAAAGACTGGAGAAGGCACGCGCCGCTCTCGGCCAGAAGGGCGCCAAGAAGGCTCGTCCGTGAGCTATGAGGTGCGCTTCACAGCGGCGGCTCGCGACGATCTAACCCGGCTGTACGACTACCTGTTGGACCGCTCGACGACGGTCGAGGAACTGGACGACGCCGAGCGAGCCCGGGCGGCAATCGACGACGGCTTCAGAAGCCTTTGCCGGGCGCCGTTCATCTATCGCAAGGCTGGCTCAGACCCGTTCTTACGTGAACTGTTGATTCCATTCGGTCGGCGCGGCTACGTCGTGCTGTTCGAGATCGAGGACGCGGCGACGGTGACCGTCTTGGCTGTTCGTCATCAACTTGAAGATGACTACCATTGAGTTGGCCAATCGTGAAGGAGATCCTTCATGGACCTGATCCCATGGCTCAGCCACCAAGCAGTGTTGAAACACGTGCGCGCATGCCGGTTCTGAATGGGGTCGACAATGCGGCTTCCTAGGGCGGGCCTGCTGCGCAATATCGCCCTCGCCGCGGCGTTTGCGACCGGATGGCCGGTGGTGCTTGCGGCCCTGAATTTTCATTTGGTCGGCAGTCCCAATTGGCTCTTGGGAGGTGCTGCTGGAGCTGCAATTGCTTGGGCCTGGACGCGTGCCGGGGGCCTCCGTGCTGTCTTGATCGGCTTGAGCCTCTTCTTGTTCATTGCCATTGCCGGTGGATGGATCCCGGTGCTTCAAGACGAGCAACAAGGATTTATGCAGGGGATGTCGCTCGGATTTCCGCTCGGGATCTTGCTCATCGGATGGCTCGAGCGACGCCGCACTCACGCGTGGCTGAAAGAGATGTGCCTGCTGCACGACGATCAGGCTGGCCTCGAATGGCTCGCGCGACATGTCCCGAAACAGTGAGGACGCTGTGGCGGCTTGGCAGTTCGACCTGGTCGCAACGACCACCAATGGAGTTGTTGTGCAACGCGCGGCAATCGCTGCCATTCCATGAGCAAGACCTCCCGCCGGCTGAGCGTTTCCTTGACGGCCAACCCGGCTTTGTATGTGCCTCAGTTGCCTGCGGGCGGCGCGCTCGTCGGCGTCGTGAGGCGAGGGCTGGAGATTGGCGCGCTCGTACGGTGTCAGGACGGCAGCTACGTGAAGGTCAATGGCGACGTCATCGAGCTGCTCAACCCACATCACGTTAAAGCTGCGCTTGGCCGTGTGCGGCCGGCGCGGCTGCAGGGCCGTGCTCAGTGTGCGACAAGCCCGCCCGCTCCCTCCACAGCGCCGGTGGTGACCATCAAGCGCAGGCGCTATACCGTGCCGGCCTGAGCCGGGATCCTTCGCCAATTCGCGAAGTACACACTGAGTTCGGTCATACCTGACGACGTTTTGAGCTGGCTTCGGACATCTGCAATTGCTGTGGGATGCGGCCCGCCCGTGATCGAGGGACGCAGGCCTTTTGCCTTCACGCGGCGCGTGAAAGGCCCGCTTGGCGAACAGGCCGGCGCTGATGAGCTGCGCTGCGCGCCTTGCCGGCCAGATCGCCACCTCGGTCACCCGCCACGCCCGAAGCCGGGCCCCTTCTGAATTGATCGCAGCGGCTCGACCGTCGCGCCAGCCGCTCCGCTTCGTGTCACGCCGGCCGCGAGGCCGCCGCTGCTGATGGGATGCGTGGTGCGCCTTCTCTGCAGGCGCTGCGCCAGGCGGAGCTGGCACATCGGCCGCGGACGCTGCGGCGCCGTGGGGGAAAGCAGTCGTATGCGCCTGACTATGTTTTATCCTGCCGGCCATGGAGACCATCAAAGATGAGGCCGCGCTGAAGGCGGAGAAGGTCGCCAAGGCCATCACTGATCTCACCGAGCTGGTTCAGGCAGTGCTCGACTCTTTGCCATCTTCGAAACCCTGGCAGCGGCAGCTTCTGTTGTACTTGGCGGAAATTGATCGCCTCACGCAGATTTTGCGGCTGACAGTCTCGTTGAATCGAGCATCTACCGAGGTGAGCGAAGCGACCCAGCAACTTCGGCTAGCGCTTCGGGTCGCGCAGCGTTACGTTGGCACCGGCAGAGCTGACTCCGGCACCAAGGCGGCGATCCTCCTAGCGAGCGAGTTGGGCCTCAGGATCGATTCGGCGCTGGGCTAGGTTCGGTTGCGAGCCGTGATCACGGCGTCAAGAGGTACCTCGTCAACGCGGCAGTTATCAGGGATGAGCTCGCGGCAGTTACTGCATGGGCCCACCACTGGCTTCTGAATCCGAACAGGAGCTTGAGCTGCCCGACAGCACGCGCCAGCTCGGTTCGGAACACCTGCTGCGCCGCCACTTGCATGGCGCTGGTCTGGGTTTCGGCCGTGCGCCGTGCCAGTTCCTGCGTTCGGCGCGCGATGTGTCGGACGGCTTGCGTCTTCGCTGCCTCGGTGAGTGCAGCGATGCTGCTTTCCGCGTGGGCGGCCCTCGCGTCCGTGTCCGCGCAGGCGCGAGTGAGCGCATCGCAAGTCGCGTTCAGCGCGGGGACCAATGCGTCCACGCGGTCCAGCAGCGTGGAAACCTCGCCCATCAGTTCGGCGATCAGCGCTTCGCGTGCGCTGGATGGCTGGCTCATCGCGTCCTTCCGTCTCACACTGCTGCAGACGTCCTCGGCCGGTCATCCAGGCGCAACGCAGCGAAGCAGTCGTCGAGCTCTGGGACGACGCCGGCGGCCAGCCTGCGAGCGGCCAGCCGTTGCGCCAACCTGATCTTCTCTGCCTGACCTTTGGCGGCCGCAATCAGCGCCTTGTAGTCGGTCTCGTCGGCCAGCAACGCGGACAGTTCCACGCCGGTTCGCCTGATGCGGCCGTAGATCTCATTGGCGCCAATGCGGCAGGCCGGATCCGCCTGGGCCACCGGGTGCGCGACAAGGAAGGAGAGGATCGCGTCGAATACCTGCGCAAGATCCTCGCCGTCCTCCACCATGTTGAACAGCACTCGGACCTTGCACGCCGGCACACCGAGCTGAGCAAGCTCGACGAGGGTGGCGATGGTGTCCTGCTGCTGCTTGAGCGCGGCGACGGTCGGCACGATGAAGTGGTCGAAGTCGCCGTGGCTCCCTCGGTAGCGCTTCATCGAGGAAAGCAGCTCTTCGACGTTGCTGGCGCCAATGTCGACGATGACGTTGTCCGTGATTTGCAGATACTCCTGCAGCTCTGCGAACTGCCGCCCGCGCAGCGCCTGCTCCTCGCCTTCGTCGGCGTTGATGCTCTCGATCGTGATGACCTCGGCGTCGGGAATCCTTGGCTTCAGCAGGTGCTTGGCCACGGTGGACTTGCCGACGTTGCCGGAGAAGTTGATCACAGCTACTTTCATCGCTTGTCCTTTCGAAGGAGCGGGTTGGAGTTGTGGGCCTCGAAGAACGCCTGGGCGACCTCTTTGCCGGACTGACGCAGTGCTGCGGCACTCGGCGCAACCGCCTGGGCAGAGGCGTCGACGGGCCGGCGCACAGCCGACGCCGGCAGGTCCGGCTGCGGCTTCGCGACGTCTCTGGGAGGCAGCCCATGCGCATGCCGCGCTGCTTCCCGCTGGACCGTGCTCCAGCTGACCACGATGCCGGCGTCCGCCAGCGACTCGCGAATGCTGTCGAGGGAGTAGCCCTCCGCGTGGAGCCGCTGGATCTCGTCGGCGAACCGCCGCGCCTTGCGCGACCGTTGGCCTGGTGGTTGCTTCGGCTGAAGGCGGGCGGGCGACGAAGCCTCTTCCGCGCGGCCATCGATGACATCCTGGACGCGCTCGCGGCTCGTTTGGTTCGGGTTCGGTTCACCTGGATTCACTTCTGACCCGCTTTCGACCCACTTCCTATTCACTTCGACCCGGTCTGGACCCGGAGGCGATTCACCTTGACCCGCCTGGACCCATATTCGGCGCTGAGCGCGCCGTTGACTGTGCTGGATTCGGGCCCTGAATCCAGCGGCGTGAAGGCCTTGGATCAGCCCAATACTGGGTTCATTGGTGAGTGCAGGATAGGCTGAGAGCTGGCATTTGGACGCCAGCCGCGGCAGCTTGCTGGCGGGTAGACGCCGGCGTCCGTACGACGTCAACAGGAGGCGGAATCGGCAAGTCAGCGACTGCGCCCGATGTCCTGTCGAGGTTTATTGAGGCCAAGGCTCCATGCGGCAACACTGAGGAAAAGAAGCCGAGTCCCGGATGCAGCTTCGTACTGGGTGATGCTGTGGATCGCACTGTCAAGAGCCGTCGATACCATCGTGAGATGAATGAGGCTGACTTCCGGTACCAGCGGCAGATGCAAGAGATCTCGGTGCGGTTCGCCGCGATCGACCTGATCGTCAGCGCAACGAAGCCACGAAGCCTGCGCACCGAACTCGACAACGAGATGCTGTGGCTACAGCTGCGGATGATTGTCGAACTGGTGACGTTTGCCGGCATCACCGCAGACCAGCAGCGCTACGCAACGCTTCGCGCCGACGTACTCAAGAACCCAGACTACACACGCGACGGTAAGGTCAACAAGATTTTGCCGACCCTCGCGAGGATTTCGTGTCACTTCTGTATGCGTCCGCCCAAGTCACCTTGATGTCCGGTAGGCGGACTTGGATGCTTGTGTCCACGACGACATGCGTGGACATATGGGCACTTCAGACTTGAGCACAGGGGAACCGACGACACCGGCCGGGCGGAGTTGGCGCCGGCACTCGGCAGAGTTCAAGGCACGAGTCATCGAGCTGGCGCGCCAGCCCGGCGTCTCGACGGCGGCGGTGGCTCTGGCCAACG
>NZ_LMDC01000028.1:0-15371 GCF_001425705.1 Pelomonas sp. Root1217
CGCGACGGCGACCGCATCCTGACCAAGAGCGACTGGCGCGGCCTGGGCTWCATCCAGTGGGCCGGCAAGGACGGCCTGGTGCGCMRCCACGTSCACGASCAGCTGTCGCTGGGCGTGGGCGAGAACGTCTACGGCCTGGGCGAGCGCTTCACSCCCTGGGTCAAGAACGGCCAGATCGTCGAGAACACCAACAAGGACGGCGGCACSGCCTGCGAGCAGGCCTACAAGAGCGTGCCCTTCTACTTGACCAACCGCGGCTACGGCGTGCTCGTCAACGAGGCCGGCCCGGTGTCCTTYGAGGTCGGCTCGGAGAAGGTCGCSCGCGTGCAGTTCAGCCGCGAAGGCGAGAGCCTGGACTACTGCGTCATTGCCGGCCCCACGCCCAAGGACGTCGTGGGCCGATTGACAGCGCTGACAGGCCGCGCGCCGCTGCCCCCGGCCTGGAGCTTCGGGCTGTGGATGACGACCTCGTTCACGACSCAATACGACGAGGCCACCGCCACCCACTTCATCGACGAGATGGCGCGCCGCGAGCTGCCGCTGGCGGTGTTTCACTTYGACTGCTTCTGGATGCGCGAGTTCCAGTGGTGCGACTTCGCCTGGGACCCGCGCGGCTTCCCCGAGCCCGAGGCCATGCNCGCGTGCAGTTCAGCCGCGAAGGCGAGAGCCTGGACTACTGCGTCATTGCCGGCCCCACGCCCAAGGACGTCGTGGGCCGACTGACAGCGCTGACAGGCCGCGCCCCGCTGCCSCCRGCCTGGAGCTTCGGSCTGTGGATGACGACCTCGTTCACGACSCAATACGACGAGGCCACCGCCACCCACTTCATCGACGAGATGGCCCGCCGCGAGCTGCCGCTGGCGGTGTTTCACTTYGACTGCTTCTGGATGCGCGAGTTCCAGTGGTGCGACTTCGCCTGGGACCCGCGCGGCTTCCCCGAGCCCGAGGCCATGCTYSAGCGCCTRCACGCCAAGGGCCTSAAGATCAGCCTCTGGATCAACCCCTATGTGGCGCAGAAGTCGCCGCTGTTCGCTGAAGGCGTCAAGCACGGCTACTTCATCAARCGSACSAAYGGYYTGACCTTCCAGACCGACCAGTGGCAGCCCGGCATGGCCATCGTGGACTTCACGAACCCGGCCGCCAAGGCCTGGTAYCAGRGCCAYYTGCGTCGCCTGATCGCACAAGGTGCGGACTGCTTCAAGACCGACTTCGGCGAGCGCATCCCCAGCGAAGGTGTGACCTACTTCGACGGCTCCGACCCCGTCGAGATGCACAACCTSTACGCGCTGCAATACAACCARGCCGTCTTCGAGCTGCTGGAAGAAGTGCAGGGCCCCGACGCCATCGTCTTCGCCCGCTCCACCTACGCCTCSGGCCAGCGCTTCCCGGTGCACTGGGGSGGTGACTGCTGGAGCACSTTYGARTCCATGGCCGAGAGCCTSMGAGGCGGCCTGTCGCTSACGAGTTGCGGCTTYGCCTTCTGGAGCCACGACATCGGCGGCTTCGAGGGCAACCCGCCGCCGGCCGTCTACAAGCGCTGGATCCAGTTCGGSCTGATGTCCTCGCACAGCCGCCTGCAYGGCAGCAGCAGCTACCGGGTGCCATGGCTCGTGGACGAAGAGAGCTGCGACGTGCTGCGCGYMTTCACGCGGCTCAAGCACCAGCTCATGCCGTATCTGTACGCCAAGGCGCACGAGGCGACACAGACGGGCGTGCCGCTGATGCGCGCCATGCTGATGGAGCACCCGCAGGACCCGGCCCAACGAGTTCCGCGCCGGCTTCGCCACCGAGCGCGGCCAGATCAGCCCCNATTCACGCGGCTCAAGCACCAGCTCATGCCGTATCTGTACGCCAAGGCGCACGAGGCGACACAGACGGGCGTGCCGCTGATGCGCGCCATGCTGATGGAGCACCCGCAGGACCCGGCCTGCGCGACGCTGGACCGGCAGTACCAGCTCGGCGAAGCATTGCTCGTCGCGCCGGTGTTCACGGAGAGCGGSGAGGTGGAYTTCTACCTYCCMGAAGGCAARTGGACGCATCTGCTSAGCGGCGAGAAACGCGAAGGCGGCCGCTGGCATCGCGAGACGCATGGCTTCCTGTCCATGCCGCTGTACGCCGCACCGAACAGCGTCATCGCCTGGGGCGCCGAGACCGAGAAGCCGGACTACGACTACACCCGTGGCACGGTGCTGCGCGTGTTCGAGCTGNTACGCCGCACCGAACAGCGTCATCGCCTGGGGCGCCGAGACCGAGAAGCCGGACTACGACTACACCCGTGGCACGGTGCTGCGCGTGTTCGAGCTGGATGACGGCGCGAGCGCGGCCTTCACGGTCGTGGGCTCGGACGGCAGCGTTGCGGCGCGTGGCGCGGTCAGCCGCCAGGGCGGGCAGTACACAGCGCAGGTCAGCGAAGGTGCGCTGCGGGACTGGGCGTTGGAGGTGGATGGCCAGCGCAGTGCTGTGCAGGCCCAAGGCGAGACCTTGCAATGGACCATCGAATGAGCCGGGATCTGCCAACCACCACCGTTGCGGTCACGCTGGCACTGCTGGCTGCGCTTTCAACACCGTTGACCGCAACAGCCCAGGGCGCTCCCCCGGCTGCGAGCCCAACCGACGTCTGGAAGGCGATCAACAAGACGCAGGAGGAAGGGGACGCCGTTCTCAAGCGCGAAGCCGAGCAGCTGTACGAGAAGGAAAAGATCCGCAGCGAGTCCGAAGCCAACCGCAAGCTGCGCGCGGCACTCGCCCAGAACCAGGCAACGCTGGACCAGCCGCGCCTGCTGCTGAATCGGCTCCTGCAGCTGCCTGACACGCTGAAGCTGGCCACTGACAACCGGGGCTTGGCCGAAGCCGTGCTGAAGGCGCAGCGTGATCGCGCCGCGGCCGCGTGGCCCGCCTGGCAGGACCAGGTCATCGCGCGTGTTGCCACAGGGACGGCCAAGAAGACCACCGACGTCGAGCGCGTGGCGCTGCAACTGTCGGCCCGCGTGCTCAACGAAGTGGCGCTGTGGCAGGCCGATGCCACGCCGCATGCCAGCGACACGATCTGGATCGCGGCCCTCAAGGCCCCGGCGGTGTGCCAGCGCCTTGACCAGACGGAGCCGGCCGCCCAGGCTGCCCAGCTCATTGAAGCCCTGCCCGCCGAGCAGCGCGATGCTGCCTGGCAAGGTGAGGCCGCACGCCTGGCGCGCTGGGGGCAGGCACAGCGCCAGACACCGCCGCCGGTTGACCGCACGTTGGAAGACACGCTGCTGGCCGCCCTCCCGGCTCTGAAGCCTGGAACGCCCGGTCTCGCCCCTGAACTGGCTGCCGCGTTGCACGCGCCGGGCTGGAGGCTCGCCCAACAGACGCCCGCCACACGTTGCGAGCTGCTGCGCTGGTGGAGCCAGGAGCAGGTGCGCACCAAGCGCATGGTGCCGCTGCAGGCCCTGCACGCCTGGCGCACCGCGATGGCGGTGGGTTCGGCCACCTACCTGTCTCCTGAGATCCCGCGCAACGGGCCGGGTGCGAACGACGCGAACGGCTATCCGCTGTTTGCGTTACACGCCCAGATCGCCGGCCGGGTGGTGGTGGAGCAGGACATCGACGCCACCGGCAAGATCGTGCGCTCGTTCATTCAGCGCCGTGAAGTCACGGCCGCAGGCACGGAAGGCCTGCCCGCCCTGGCGATGGAGCGCGAGCTGGATGACGCCAGCCTGACCCGAGCGCTCGCCACACCGGCCAGCGCTCCAGAGCCGGCACAGCTGCGCGATGGAACGGCCACGCGCCGGATCGGCATCGAATGGGTGCTGCCATAGACATCCTGAGCCGGCCCGACCGGCCCTTGCAGAGAACCCCATGACGAAGTCTCGAAGAATTCGGCACGCCCTGTTGGGGCGGGCAATGCAGCAGCTGTCACTGGCCTTGGCGGTGATGTTGACAGCCATGCCCGTGATGGCGCAGCGTCAACAGCTTCTGCTTGATGGGCCTTGGCGCTTCCAGGCTGGAGACGCCAAGACGGCGGCCGAGCTGGATGATTCCACCTGGGCGCGGGTCGTCTTGCCGCACAGCTTCAATGCCGTCGACGGCGAAGCGGGCGGCGCCTACTACCGCGGCGCCGCCTGGTACCGGCGCGTCCTGCAGCGCCCGGCCGCAGCCGCGGGCCGGCGCCAGTTCCTGGAGTTTGACGCCGCCACGATGGCCGCCGAGGTCTGGGTCAATGGCCAGCGCGCCGGCCGCCACGACGGCGGCTATGCGCGCTTTCGCTTCGACATCACGAACCTGCTCCGCCCCGGCCGCAACCTGCTTGCCGTGCGCGTAGACAACGGCACGCTGCCGCAGGTGGCGCCGCTGGGCGGCGACTTCACCGTCTTCGGCGGCCTCGTACGGCCGGTGCGCTTGATCGAGACCGACGACGCTCACATCGAGCTGCTCGATCACGGCGGCCCTGGCGTGCAGGTCGACACCGAGGCCCTGACCTCTGCCGCCGCACAGCTGAAGGTGCGCGTGCAGCTGCGCAACGACGGCGCCCTGCCCGCCCGGCGCCTGCTGCGTCTGACACTGCGCGACGCCGCGGGCCGCACCGTGCTGCAGCAGAGCCAGGCGGTGGAGCTGCCGGCCAGCGCAGCCCACGCCGCAAGCGTGCAGCTGAACCTCGCCAAGCCGCACCTGTGGCAAGGCGTGTTCGACCCTTACCTCTACCGCCTGAGCGCCGAACTGCTCCAGGGCACCAGCGTGCGCGACAACGTGCTGCTGCCGCTGGGCCTGCGCCAGGTTGCCGTTGACCCGCAGCGCGGCTTCCTGCTCAACGGCAAGCCCTATCCGCTGCATGGCGTCAACTACTTCCACCCCGGGCGCCCCGGCCACGGCGTGGCCGTGGGCGATGCCGAGGTCGATGAGGACCTGCGCATCCTGATGGAACTCGGTGTCACCGGGCTGCGGCTGGTGCACTACCAGCACCCACCGCGCGTCTACGAACGCGCTGACGAACTCGGCCTGGTGCTGTGGACCGAGATCCCGCTCAATGCGGCGATGAGCGAGGCGCCGGCTTTCCGCGACAACCTCTTCCAGCAACTGCGCGAGCTGGTGCGCCAGAACCGCCACCACGCATCGGTTGCCGTCTGGGGCGTGGGCAATGAGGTCTACCGCTCCGACGACGCCATCCGCGACCTGCTCGGTGAGCTGCACCGCCTGGCCAAACAGGAGGACCCGGCACGCCTGACCACCTATGCGCACTGCTGCGCGCCGGACGACCATCCCATGGCGCTGCAGACCGACCTCGCTTCCTACAACCGCTATTGGGGTTGGTACGACGGCGAGTTCACCGACATCGGCCCCTGGGCCGACCGCCTGCATGCCAAGCTGCCGGCCAAGCCCATCGGCCTGGGCGAATACGGCGCCGGCGCCAGCGTGCTGCAGCAGGAAGACCCGCCGAAACGGCCGCAGCCGGGCGCGCGCTGGCACCCCGAGCAGTACCAGGCTCTCTTCCACGAGGCCTATGCCCGCCAGCTCTCGGCGCGCCCCTTCCTGTGGGGTCATTTCGTCTGGCTGGGCTTCGACCACGCCTCCGCCGGCCGCAACGAAGGCGACGCCCCTGGCATCAACGACAAGGGTCTCGTCACCTACGACCGGCACTTCCGCAAGGACGCCTTCTTGCTGTGGCAGGCCTGGTGGCAGCGCGAGCCCGTGCTGCACCTGGCCAACCGCCGCGCCAGCCCGCGGCCCGCGGGCACCGTGGCCGTGAAGGCCTACAGCAACGGCCGCCAGGCCAGCCTGGAAGTGAATGGCAAGCCGATGGGCACCGTGCCCGTCGTCGACCGCATCGCTACCTGGCCCGCGGTGCCATTGGCGCCGGGCCGCACCACCCTGCGCGTGCGCGATGAGCGCGGCGCCACCGACAGCATCGAATGGGACATCCAACCTTGAACGCCATCCCGCGCCGCTCCTTCGTCGCGCTCGCCGCGGCCAGCGGCCTGGGCCTGGGCCTGACCGGCTGCAGCACCCCGCCGGCATCGACCGCCAGCACCGGACCCGACACCACCGCCGTCCAGCTGAACCAGATCGGCTACCTGCCCGGCGGCGCGAAATGGGCCGCGGTGCGCGACGTGCCGGCCAACAGCTTCGCCATCGTCGACGCGGCCACCGGCCAGGAAGCCTGGAGCGGGCCTCTCGGCCCGGCACGGCACTGGGAGCCGGCGCAGGAGACCCTGCGCCTGGCCGACTTCTCCGGCCTGCGACAACCGGGGCGCTATCGCCTGCAGGTGGCCGGCCTGCCGCCGTCGGCGCCCTTCGACATCGCCGCAGACGCCTATGCGGCGCTCAACACCGCGGCCATCAAGTTCTTCTACTTCAACCGCGCCAGCGTTGCGCTGGACCCGGTCCATGCCGGCGTCTGGGCGCGCCCCGCCGGCCATCCGGACAACCACGTCCTCGTGCATCCCTCGGCGGCCGGACCGGGCCGGCCGGCAGGCGCGATCCTCAGCGCCCCCAAGGGCTGGTACGACGCCGGCGACTACAACAAATACATCGTCAACTCCGGCGTCACCGTCTACACGCTGCTGGCCGCCTGGGAGCATTTCCCGCAACACTTCAAGGCGCAGGACCTCAACATTCCCGAAAGCGGCAACGGCCTGCCCGACCTGCTCAACGAGGTGCTGTGGAACCTGGACTGGATGCTCGCCATGCAGGACCCGGCGGACGGCGGCGTCTATCACAAGCTCACCAACAAGGGCTTTGACGGCATCGTCATGCCGCACGAGGCGCGCAGCGAACGCTACGTCGTCATGAAGACGACGGCAGCCACGCTGGACTTCGCGGCGGTGATGGCACAGGCCAGCCGCGTCTTCGCGGCTTTTGAGGCGCAGCGCCCGGGGCTGTCGGGGCGCATGCTGGCTGCGGCCCACCGCGCCTGGGCATGGGCCGGCAAGCACCCGGCGGTCTATTTCCAGCAGCCGGCTGACATTCACACCGGCGGCTATGACGACAACCGCCTGGCCGACGAATTCACCTGGGCTGCGGCCGAGCTGTACATCACGACGCGCGATGACGCTTTCTGGCGAGCCCTGCCGCAGCCCCTGCCGAAGATGGAACCACCGGGATGGGCCAGCGTCGGCGCGCTGGCCTGGATCAGCCTCGCCCACCACCGCGACCGCCTGACACCCGCTGCCGACCGCCAGCTCATCGAGCGACAGCTCCTCGGCAGCGCCGAAACGCTGGCCCAGCGTTGGGTGCAGTCGCCTTATCGGCTGGCCATGCAGCAGCAGGACTTCGAGTGGGGCAGCAATGCCGTCGCGCTGAACCAGGCGCTGATGCTGGTGCAGGGCTACCGTCTCACCGGCAAGCCCCAACACCTCGACGCCGCGCAGGCCGCGCTGGACTTCGTGCTCGGCCGCCATCCGTCGGGCTACGCCATGGTCACCGGCTTTGGCACGCGCTCGCCGCTGCATCCCCATCACCGCCCCAGCGGCGCCGCTGCGCAGCATCCACCCGTGCCCGGAATGATCGTCGGCGGCTCGCGCCCCGGCGGCAACGACTGCAAGGCGCCCTATCCCTCGCAGGCGCCGGCCAAGGCCTACCTGGACGACTTCTGCAGCTTCACCACCAACGAGATCGCGATCAACTGGAACGCGCCGCTCGTCTATGTGTCGGCCGCCCTGCAGGCGCTGACACCCGCTTCGGCCCTGCCCTGATCAACGGCCGGCGGAATTTCCAACAGCGTCCTCAGAGCGCCATCACCACAACGAGACACAAATGATCAAACGACTGACTTCCCTCTCCGCCGCCGTGCTGGCGCTGAGCCTGTGCGCCCAGGCGGGCGCCGCCGGCCCGGCCGAACGCAAGGTCGACCTTGACATCGCCGCCGCGAAGGCGCCGGTCGATCGCTTCTTCGATCTGGCGGTCGGCTCCGACTATGTCGGCACCACGGGTCGGCCGGAGAACCTGGCGCAGCTCAAGACCGCCGTCGATGAGCTGGGCTTTCGCTCCGTGCGCTTCCACGACGTCTTCCACGACGTCTATGGCACCGTGAAGAAGGAAGGCGACAAGCTGGTGTTCGACTGGACCGGCATCGACAAGCTCTACGACCGCCTGCTGGCCATGGGCATCAAGCCCTTCATCGAACTGGGTTTCTCACCCAAGGTGATGACGACCTCCAATCTCACCATCTTCCACTGGAAGGGCAACACCTCGCACCCGCAGCCGGGGCCCTGGGCCGAACTGATCGATGCCTTCGCGCGCCATCTGATCCAGCGCTATGGCGCTGAAGAAGTGCGCAAGTGGCCGTTCGAGGTCTGGAACGAACCCAACCTGGACGGCTTCTGGGAGAAGGCCGACCAGAAGGCCTACTTCGAGCTCTACGCCAACACGGCGCGTACCCTCAAGAAGGTTGATCCGGCGCTGAAGGTGGGTGGCCCGTCCACTGCCGGCGCGGCCTGGGTACCGGAGCTGCTGGCCTATGCCAAGCAGCAAGGCGTGCCGGTGGACTTCGTCACCACCCACACCTACGGCGTGACCGAGGGCTTCCTCGACGAATACGGCCAGTCCGACCGCATCCTGGCCCCCGACGCCAACTCCATCATTGGCGACGTGCGTCGCAACCGCAGCGAGATCGAGGCCTCGGCCTTCCCCGGCATCCCGCTGTACATCACAGAGTGGAGCACCAGCTACAACCCGCGCGACAAGGTGCATGACAGCTACATCAGCGCACCGTGGATCCTGACCAAGCTGCGCGGCACACGCGGCTACGCGCAGGCGATGAGCTACTGGACCTACAGCGACCTGTTCGAGGAGCCGGGCCCGCCGGACCGCGCCTTCCATGGCGGCTTCGGCCTGATGACGCGCGACGGCGTGCGCAAGCCGGCTTGGTTCGCCTACAAATACCTCAACGCCTTGCGCGGCAAGGAGGTGCCCAGCAAGGACGACAAGGTGCTGGCTGCCGTGGATGGCGGCAAGGCCGCCGTGGTGATCTGGGACTGGCAGCATCCGGACCAGAAGAAGAACAGCAACGGCGTCTTCTTCGGCAAGCCGGTGCCGAACGGCCCGGCACCCGCCGTCACGCTGAACCTGCGCAACGTCAGCGCCGGCAACTACCGCGTGCTGGTGCGCCGCACCGGCCACAAGGTCAATGACGCCTACACCGCCTACCTCGAAATGGGAGCGCCCAAGGACCTGAGCGCCGAACAGTTGGCCCAGCTGCAAAGCCTCACCGAGGACCAGCCCGAGGCGGACCGCATCGTCAAGGTCGGCAAGGACGGCAAGCTGCAGTGGAAGCTGACCATGCGCAGCAACGACATCGCGCTGGTGACGGTGGAGCCCGTCAAGCCATGAGGCGGCTGCATTCGACGGTGGCGCGGCGGGTGCTGGGCGCCTTCCTGCTCCTCTGCGCGCTCGCCGCCTGCGGCGGTGGCTCGGCGTCCGAGAGTTCCTCGACGCCCACGCCCACGCCACCACCCCCGGCACCCGTCGCGACCGGCAGCGCCGGCTGCGGCATCACGGCCAAGTTCAGCACCGGCCTCCAGTCGATCACGTCGGACAACGTCCAGCGCAGCTACTGGATCGAGATGCCGGCCGGCTACGACCGCAACAAGACCTATCCCGTCGTCATCGGCCTGCACTGGCGTGGCGGGAGTGCCAACGATGTCTATACCTGGGGCGGTTTCTTCGGGCTGAAGCCGCTGTACGGCGACAATGCCATCTTCATCGCCCCGCAAGGCCTGGATGCTGGCTGGGCTAACGACGGCGACCGCGACATCCGCTTCATGCGCAGCATGATCAGCCAGGTCCAGCAAGGCGTGTGCACCGACCCGCAACGGGTGTTCGCCACCGGCTTCAGCTTCGGCGGCATGATGTCCAACGCCATCGGCTGCCAGATGGGTGACGTGGTGCGAGCCATCGCCCCGCTGTCCGGCTCGCTGTGGAGTGGATGCGGCAGCTCGGCGCATCGCGTCGCCGCCATCTTCGACCACGCCATGGATGACAACGTCGTGCCCTACTCCGCCGGCGAGGAAGCACGCAACACCTTCCTGGCCCGCAACAGCTGTAGCGCCACCACCAAGCCCATCGGCAACAACGGCTGCGTGGAGTACCAGGGCTGCAGCGCGGGCAAGCCGGTCGTCTGGTGCGGCCACGCGACCGGCGGGCATTGGCCGCCCGGCTTCTCGGCAGCCGAGACCAAGGCCTTCTTCGACCGCTTCTAGCGCGGCCATCGGGTGCATCCATGGGACGTGACCGCAGGACCTTCCTGTTCACCGCACTGGCCTTGGCAGCGGCCGGCCTGCCACTGCTGACGCGCGCCGCCGAAGCCCCGCGCATCCGAGTGCTCATCATCGAGGGCATCAGCAACCACGACTGGCCACGCCGGCTGGAGCTGGTGCGCGAGATCCTCGCCCGCGACGGCGCGTTCGAGGTGGACGTGTCCATCACGCCACCGGATGCAAGCGACCCCGCCGCCTGGGCGCGCTGGCGGCCCGACTTCACGCACTACGACGTGGTGCTGTCGGGCTACAACAACCTCGGCGGCAAGCCGGGCTGGCCGGCCGAAGTGCAGCGCGCCTTCGAGGCCTTCGTGCGCGGCGGTGGCGGCTTCTACGTCTACCACGAGGCGAACAACGCCTTCGCCGAGTGGCCGCAGTACAACGAGATGATCGGCCTGGGCTGGCGCGACAAGCACTTCGGCTCGGCGCTGCTGGTGCGCGAGGACGAGACACTGCAGACCGTACCGGCCGGTGATGGCGACGACACCTGGCACGGCGACCGCACCGATGCGCTCGTGCACCAACGCGGCCAGCATCCCATCCATGCCGGCCTGCCGCGCAGCTGGCGAGCCGCCGACATGGAGGTCTACCGTTACGCCCGCGGCCCGGCCCGCAACGTCGACGTGATCGCCTATGCACACGACGGCGTGGACGGCCGGCAGTTCCCCGTCGAATGGACCGTGAGGTACGGCCGGGGCCGCGTCTTCGTGTCCGCCTACGGGCATGTCTGGTTCGGCCAGGGCGCATCGCCGGGCATGCGCTGCGCCGCCTTCCAGACCGTCATGCCGCGTGCGTTGAAATGGCTGGCGGGACGCGATCCCGAGGCCCAGCTGCCGGCCGACTTCCCCGGACAAGACGCCACCTCGTTGCGCCCCTGACGGCGCTCGTCGTTTCCGGCCCCGCCACGTCCCCCTGCCGCAGTCCATCGCGCCTGGCTGATGGACGGCTTATCAGGGAAAACGCTGGTCCGCTTGAGGCACGCGGCTCTTTAATTCGTCCATCGATCAAACTAGAATGATTTAACGTCCAATCATCTGAAACGGCGGGACAGCCGGATCAGCGATTCCATCTACAGGAGACAAGACGATGCGTCGTCAACAAATCATTCGGCTCGCCGCCGCCATGGCCGCAGCCTTGATGTTCAGTGGTGTGGCTACGGCCCAGGAGAAGGGCTTGATCGGCATCTCCATGCCCACCAAGACCTCGCCGCGCTGGATTGCCGATGGCGAAAACATGGTCAAGGTGTTCAAGGAAAAGGGCTACCGCGCCGACTTGCAATACGCGGACGACGACATTCCCAACCAGCTGGCGCAGATCGAGAACATGGTCACCAAGGGCGTCAAGGCACTGGTGGTCGCCTCCATCGACGGCAGCACCCTCTCCGGCGTGCTTCAGAAGGCCGCGGACAAGGGTGTCAAGATCGTTGCCTACGACCGCCTGCTGCGCGGTACCAAGTACATCGACTACTACACCACCTTCGACAACTTCCAGGTCGGGGTGCTGCAGGGCAACTCCATCATCGACAAGCTCGGCCTGAAGGAGGGCAAGGGCCCCTTCAACATCGAGGTGTTCGCCGGCTCGCCCGACGACAACAACTCGGGCTTCTTCTACGACGGCGCGATGAGCGTGCTCAAGCCCTACCTGGACAGCGGCAAGCTCGTCATCCGCAGCAAGCAGACCGGCGCGATGAAGGTCGGCATCCTGCGCTGGGATGGCTCGGCCGCGCAGTCGCGCATGGACAACCTGATGTCGGCCTTCTACACGAAGGAAAGGCTGCACGCCGTGCTGGCGCCGGCGGACGTGCTGTCCATCGGCATCATCTCATCGCTCAAGGGCCTGGGCTACGGCACGCCCAAGCTGCCAATGCCAGTGATCACCGGCCAGGACGCCGACCTGCCCTCGGTCAAGGCCATCCTGCGCGGCGACCAGTCGTCCACCGTCTTCAAGGACACGCGTGAACTGGCGCGCGTCACCGTCAACCTTGTCGACGCCGTGCTGACCGGGAAGACGCCCGAGGTGAACGACACCAAGACCTACAACAACGGCGTCAAGGTCGTGCCGAGCTATCTGCTCAAGCCGGTGGCCGTGGACGCGAGCAACTGGAAGCCAGTGCTCGTGGACAGTGGTTACTACAAAGCCTCGCAAGTGAAGTGATCGCCACCGAAGTGCAGAACCGCGCCGGTGCAACGGGCGCCGGCAGCGCAGCCATGCAAGAACCTTCTCCTCCCGACGCCATCCTCGAGATGCGCGGCATCACCAAGCGGTTCCAGGGCGTCACGGCACTGCAGGACGTGCAGTTGCGCGTGCAGCCAGGCGAGATCCATGCCGTCTGTGGCGAGAACGGTGCCGGCAAATCCACGCTGATGAAGGTGCTGTCCGGCGTCTATCCCCACCCGGAATACGAGGGCGCGATCGTCTTCGACGGGCAGGAACGCCGCTTCACCGGCATTGCCGACAGCGAGCGCGCCGGCGTCATCATCATCCACCAGGAGCTGGCGCTGGTGCCGCTGTTGTCCATCGCCGAGAACATCTTCCTCGGCCATGAACCGGCCCGCTTCGGCATCATCGACCGGGCTGCTGCGCATGTGCGCGCCCGCGAGCTGCTGGCCAAGGTGGGCCTGGCCGAAACGCCCGACACCCTCATCGGCGACCTCGGTGTGGGCAAGCAGCAGTTGGTGGAAATCGCCAAGGCCCTCGCCAAGGACGTGCGGCTGCTCATCCTCGACGAGCCCACCGCCAGCCTGAACGAGCGCGACAGCAAGGCGCTGCTGGAGCTGCTGCTGCAGCTGAAGGCGCGCGGCATTGCCTGCATCCTCATCTCCCACAAGCTCAATGAAGTGGCGCACGTTGCCGACGCCGTCACCGTGCTGCGCGACGGCCGCAGCATCACGACGATCGACTGCCGCGAGCATCCGGCCAATGAGGACGTGATCATCCGCGCCATGGTCGGTCGGGAGATGGCTGACCGCTACCCCAAGCGCAAGTTCGGCCCCGGTGCCGTGCGCTTCGAGCTGCAAAACTGGTCGGCACGCCACCCCGAGCACCCCGACCGCAAGGCCGTGCACGATGTCAACCTCACTGTGCGCCGCGGCGAGATTGTCGGCATCGCGGGCCTGATGGGCGCCGGCCGCACCGAGCTGGCCATGAGCGCCTTCGGCCATTCCTGGGGCACCGGCATTCGCGGCGTCGCGCAGGTCGATGGCCAGACGGTCGACGTGTCCACCGTCCCGCGCGCCATCGCTGCGGGCCTGGCCTATGTCACCGAAGACCGCAAGGGCCTGGGCCTGATCCTGGACGACAGCATCGCCCGCAACACCAGCCTCGCTCATCTGCGTGGCGTGGCGCGCCGCGGGGTCATCGACGACGGCCTTGAACACGCGGTCGCCACCACCTACCGCCAGCGCCTGGCCACGCGTTGCTCCGGCATCGCGCAATCGGTGTCGCACCTGTCAGGCGGCAACCAGCAAAAGGTCGTCCTTGCCAAGTGGCTCTTCACCGAGCCCAAGGTGCTGATCCTCGACGAGCCGACCCGCGGCATCGATGTCGGCGCCAAGTTCGAGATCTATTCCCTGATCGCCAAGCTCGCCGAGGAGGGCATGGCGGTCCTGATGATCTCGTCGGAGATGCCCGAACTGCTGGGCATGTGCGACCGCCTGTACGTCATGAACGAAGGCCGGATCGTGGCCGAACTCTCTGCCGCCGAGGCCACGCAAGAACGAATCATGCGCGCCATCGTCAGCGCCAACCCTGTCTGATCCCATGAACTCCCCTGCCCCGTCCATCGGTCAATTCATCAAGCAGCACCTGCGCGAGTACGGCATGTTGCTGTCCCTGGTGCTCATCGTCGCCTTCTTCCAGTACGCCACCGACGGCACGCTGTTACAGCCCCTGAACCTGACCAACCTGGTGCTGCAGAACAGCTACATCATCGTGATGGCGCTGGGCATGCTGTTGGTCATCGTCACGGGTCACATCGACCTGTCCGTCGGCTCCGTCTGCGGCTTTGTCGGCGCCTTGGCCGCCGTGCTGCTCGTCGAATATGAGTGGCCCGTGGTGCCTGCAACGCTGGCCTGCCTCGCCGCCGGCGCCGTCATCGGCGCGGTACAGGGCTGGTTCATCGCCTGGTTCAAGGTGCCGTCCTTCATCGTCACGCTGGCCGGCATGCTGGTCTTCAAGGGTTTGGCGTTGACACTGCTGCAAGGGCAGTCCGTGGGCCCGTTCCCCGACAGCTTCCAGTTGCTGGCCTCGGGCTTCATCCCCGACCCGCTGCAAGGCGAGGAGCTGCGTCTCACGTCACTTCTCGTGGGCGTGGGCGCGGCCGGCCTGCTGCTGGTCACTGGCTGGCTTGGCCGCAGGCATGCGATCAAGCATGAGATGGCGGTCGAGCCGGGCCTGGTGTTCGCCCTTCGCCAGGCCGCATTCGCTGCGGCACTCATCGGCCTGGCCTGGCTGATGGCCTCGTACAAGGGCATGCCGACCGTGCTGATCATCATGACCGTGCTGGCCATCGCCTATGACTTCGTCACCTCCCGCACCACGCTGGGCCGGCGCATCTATGCCTTGGGTGGCAACGAGAAGGCGGCCCGCCTGTCCGGCATCCGCACCGAGCGGCTGACCTTCCTGACCTTCGTCAACATGGGCGTCCTGGCAGCCCTGGCGGGCCTGATCTTCGCGGCTCGCCTCAACACGGCCACGCCCAAGGCCGGCCTGGGCTTCGAACTGGACGTCATCGCCGCCTGCTTCATCGGCGGCGCGTCGGCCTCGGGCGGCGTCGGCAAGGTGATGGGTGCTGTGATCGGCGCTTTTGTCATGGGCGTCATGAACAACGGCATGTCCATCCTCGGTATCGGCATCGACTACCAGCAGGTCATCAAGGGCTGCGTGCTGTTGGCCGCCGTGTTCATCGATGTCTACAACCGCCGACGCGGCTAACTCCACCACGACCTGTACGGCCGCGCGAGCGGCGCCTTACTTTTTACGACCTATGAGCTACTTCCAGCACATCGCTCCCATCCGCTTCGAGGGCGCCGAAAGCCCCAATGACCTGGCCTTCAAGCACTACGACAAGGACCGCATCGTCCTGGGCCAGCGCATGGAGGACCACCTGCGCTTTGCCGTGTGCTACTGGCACAACTTCGTCTG
>NZ_LMDC01000028.1:15460-601235 GCF_001425705.1 Pelomonas sp. Root1217
CCATGACCGCGACGTCGCCCCGGAAGGCGCCACGCCGCGCGAGAGCCACGAGAACTTCCTGCGCATGGTCGACGTGCTCGGCGAGAAGCAGCAGGCCACGGGCTTGAAGCTGCTGTGGGGCACGGCCAATCTGTTCAGCCACCGCCGCTTCATGAGCGGTGCGGCCAGCAACCCCAACCCCGAGCTGTTCGCCATGGCCGCGCTGCAGGTGCGCGACGCGATGGACGCCACCAAGAAGCTCGGCGGCGAGAACTATGTGCTGTGGGGCGGCCGCGAGGGCTATGAGACGCTGTTGAACACGCGCCTGGGCCAGGAGCTGGACCAGCTCGGCCGCTTCCTGAACATGGTGGTGGAGTACAAGCACAAGATCGGCTTCAAGGGCNGAGACGCTGTTGAACACGCGCCTGGGCCAGGAGCTGGACCAGCTCGGCCGCTTCCTGAACATGGTGGTGGAGTACAAGCACAAGATCGGCTTCAAGGGCGCCATCCTCATCGAGCCCAAGCCGCGCGAGCCGTCCAAGCACCAGTACGACTTCGACACCGCCACCGTCTACGGCTTCCTGGTGCGCTACGGCCTGGAGAAGGAAGTCAAGGTCAACATCGAGGCCAACCACGCCACGCTGTCGGGCCACAGCTTCGAGCATGAGATCGCCACGGCCGGCGCCCTGGGCATCCTGGGCAGCCTGGACATGAACCGGGGTGATCCGCAGCTGGGCTGGGACACCGACCAGTTCCCCAACAACGTGCCGGAGACGGCGATCGCTCTGTACCACGTCATCCAGGCCGGCGGCCTGGGCTCGGGCGGGTTGAATTTCGACGCCAAGGTGCGCCGCCAGTCCATTGACGCCGAGGACCTGTTCCACGGTCACATCGGCGGCATGGACGTGTGCGCGCAGGCGCTGCTGATCGCCGAGAAGATGGTCAACGACGGGCGGCTGAAGGCTGCCGTGGACAGCCGCTACGCCGGCTGGGACGCGGCTGCCGGCCAGGACATCCTCAACGGCCGACGCTCGCTCAACGACCTGGCTGAGCAGGTGCTCATNCCACGGCCACATCGGCGGCATGGACGTGTGCGCGCAGGCGCTGCTGATCGCCGAGAAGATGATCAACGACGGACGGCTGAAAGCCGCCGTGGACAGCCGCTACGCCGGCTGGGACGCGGCTGCCGGCCAGGACATCCTCAACGGCCGACGCTCGCTCAACGACCTGGCTGAGCAGGTGCTCATTGCCAACACCGACGTGGCCCCCGTGTCCGGCCGCCAGGAGGTCTTCGAGAACCTGGTCAATCGCTTCTGTGGTTGAACCTCGCAAACCGGAGCCATCTCGATGACTTGCATCAGCCCGCATCTGACCGATTTCATTCGCGGCGTCGCGGCCTCCTGCCAGCAGCTCGGATTTGAAGAGCCCACGGAGTTGAATACCAGTTTCGCGGGCGGTCATTGCCGCCCAGGCGAACCGAAAACCGTCGTGACCACGCCGCCGCTCGTCGCATCGCCTGTCAGGGCGATGTCACTTTGAGCGCCCGCCCCGCTCCAAAACAGACCATGATGAAAAAGACTGTCCTCGTCGCTTCTCTGCTCGCCGCCATGCTGGCCCTGCCAGCCGGCGCTGCCGAGCTTCCTCGTCTGGTTCAGCGTGACGGGCACCATGCCTTGCTGGTGGACGGTAAGCCCTTCCTCATGCTCGGCGCCCAAGCGCACAACTCCAGCAACTACCCCCGCGCCCTCAGCAAGGTGTGGAACGCGGCCAAGGACGCACACACCAACACAGTGCTGATGCCCGTGGCCTGGGAGCAAGTCGAGCCTGAGGAAGGCCACTTCGACTTCAGCTTCGTCGACACCCTCGTCAAGGAGGCGCGTCAGAACAAGCAGCATCTCGTGCTGCTGTGGTTCGCAACCTGGAAGAACACCAGCGCCGCCTACACGCCCGCCTGGGTGAAGCTCAACCCGAAGCGCTTCCCGGCCATGCTGGACCGCGATGGCAAGCCGAGCTACTGCCTCAGCCCCTTCGGCGAGGAGACGCTCAGGGCCGACAAGCGCGCCTTCGTTGCGCTGATGACGCACCTGAAGAAGATCGACGCTGACAAGCACACCGTGCTGATGGTGCAGGTCGAGAACGAGGTTGGCACCTATGGCCTGGTGCGCGACTTCTCTCCCGTCGCGCAGGCCGCCTTCGAGCAGCCCGTGCCGGCCGCCGTGCTCGCCCGCCAGAAGCCGGTAGCGGCCGCTTCAGTCGCTACGTCAGGCACCTGGCGTGAGGTCTACGGCGACTATGCCGACGAGTACTTCCATGCCTGGGCCAAGGCCCGCTACATCGGCGACATCGCCAAAGCCGGGCGCGCCGTGTACGACCTGCCGATGTACGTCAACAACGCGCTGCGCGACGCGCTGGAACAACCACCCAAACCCTGGAAGAACAACTTCGCCAGCGGCGGACCGGGTTGGGACGTCATCGACATCTACAAGGCCGCCGCGCCCGCCATCGACATCGTCGCACCCGACATCTACACCTCGGGGTCCGAGGCGATCCTGGCCAATCTGCGACTCTTCCAGCGCAAGGACAACGCGCTGTGGATTCCCGAGATCGGCAATGCCGAGGGCTATGCGCGCTGGATCTACGCCGCCCTGGGTCGCGGTGCTCTCGGGGTAGCGCCCTTCGGCCTGGACTACTTCAACTACAGCAACTACCCGCTTGGCTCACCGCGCACCGACAAGGGCATGGCCGAGCCCTTCGCACGCGTCTTCGGCGCCTTCCAGCCGGTGCAGCGCCAGTGGGCGCAGTGGGCCTTCGAGGGCCGCACGCGCGGCGCTGCCGAGGGAGACGACCGTAAGCCGCAGACGCTGGAACTACCGGGCGGCTGGGTCGCCAAGCTCAACTACCGCCAATGGCAGTTCGGCGAGATCGCTATGGACAGCAACGAGAAGCGTCCGGCCGGCACAGAGCAGCCCGGCGGCGGCGTCGCCATTGCGCAGATCGCCGATGACGAGTTCCTTATCGTCGGCCAGCGCACCCGCGTTCGCATCGAGCCAGGCCCCGGCGTGAGCGGCTTCATGCTGCGCGCCGAGGAAGGCAGTTTCGACGACAAGGGCCGCTGGCAGATGGAGCGCGTCTGGAACGGCGACCAGGTGGACCACGGCCTGAACCTGACGCCAGAGCCCATCATGCTCAAGGTCAGAATGGCGCGCACGCGCTGAACGCTGACGCGGCATGAATGCCGCGTCAGCCTGGCCTCATCCCAGCATCTTTTGCAGGGTGAGATGGTGCAGCGGCATGCGCTCCACCGAGGCGGCGATCGCCTGCTGGCGGCTGCGCAGCGCTCGCCCTGCGCGCTCGCCCGGGATCTCTTCGCACACCGGATCGTGCCGCTCGGGCCAGTAGTCCATGCCGGCATAGATGGCCAGCCAGCTGGGTGCGTAGAAGGGGTCTTCGTCGTACTCGTGCAGCACGCCGAAGCGGCGCCACAGGTCCATCCTGAAGGTCAGCGTCTCAGGCAGTTCCATGGCCGCCACGTAGCGCCACAGTTCACTGTCACGGCGCCGGGTCAGGTGGTAATGCAGGATGATGAAGTCGCGCACTCGCGTGAAGCGCCGCATGACGAGTTCGTTGAACCGTGCGGGGTCCGACGCGTCGAGCGGGCGCCCGGCCGTCAGCGATGACATCAGCCGAAAGATGCCGTCCTGGATGAGAAAAATGCTGGTGGACTCCAGCGGCTCCAGGAAGCCCGCCGACAGGCCGATGGCCACGACGTTGTGCACCCAGAAGCGCTCGTGGTGGCCGGTGGTGAAGCGCAGCAGCCGCGGCTCGACCAGCGGCTTGCCGTCCAGCCGGGCCAGCAGTTGCTCGCGCGCGCGGTCCTCGTCGATGAAGCGGCTGGAAAAGACATGGCCATGGCCGGTACGGTTCTGCAATGGGATGCGCCAGGCCCAGCCCCCCTCCAGCGCCGTGGCTTGCGTGTAGGGCGTGAGTTCCTCGCCGGTGCGCTCGCAGGGGCAGGCCCAGGCGCGGTCCACGGGCAACCAGTGGCTGAAGTCGACGAAGGGCTCGCTCAGCGCACCGCCCAGCAGCAGCGAGCGAAAGCCCGAGCAGTCGACGAATAGATCGCCCTCGATGCGGCGGCCGTCGTCCAACTGCAAGGCGGCCACGCCGCCATCGGGGCGGCGCAGCACCTCGACAATCCGCCCCTGCGTGTGCCGTGCGCCGCGCTGCATGGCCAGCTTGCGCAGGAGGGCGCCGTACTGGATGGCATCGAAGTGGTAGGCGTATTTGAATTCCTCGCGCCCGTCTTCCTGCAGGCCAAAGCGGCCATTCATCGCCATCACCGTCGGCAGGCACTGCAGGCCCAGAGGCTCCGTCTGCCCCATGCGGCGGTGCTGGGCCCACAAGGTCTGCGCCCCGGTCAGATTGCCGAACTCGCCGAAGGTGTGGAAGTAGTCCTTGCCAGGCTCCAGCCAATCGCGGAAACGTGCGCCCAGCTTGTAGGCGCCGTTCGTTGCCCGCAGGAAATCGCGTTCGTCGATGCCGATGAGCTGGTTGTAATCGCGGATAGAGGGAAAGGTCGCTTCGCCGACACCGACGATGCCGATCTCTTCGGACTCGACGACCTCCACGATGGCACGTCCCTTCAACCCGGTGACCAGGGCCGCCGCCGTCATCCAGCCGGCGCTGCCGCCGCCCACGACGACGATGCGATCAAACTTCTGCGACATGGCAGACATCCTTCAGTGCATGAACACGGATCAACCCAGCACCTGCTTCAGCATGCGATGGTGCTGGGGCATGCGCTCCACCGAGGCGGCGATGGCGGCGCGGCGACGGCTCAGCACAAGCGCCGCGCGCTCGGCTGGGACCTCGGCGAACACCGGGTCGTCGCGTTCCGGCCAGTGGTCCATGCCGGCATGAATGGCCAGCCAGCTGGTCGCGTCGAAGCTCTCTTCGTCCTGCATGTGCAGCACGCCGCACTCGCGCCACAGCGCCAGCTTGTAGGCCAGCGTCTCGGGCAGCTCCATCGTCGCCACATGGCGCCACAGTTCGCTGTCGCGGCGGCGGGTCAGACAGTAGTGCAGGATGATGAAATCGCGGATGCGCGAGAAGCGGCGCGCGGAGCCGTCGTTGACAAGGGCCAGCTCGTCCTCGTGCAAAGGCCTGCCGGCCATGAGTGCCGTCATCAGCCGGTCGATGCCATCCTGGATGAGGTAGATGCTGGTCGACTCCAGCGGCTCCAGGAAGCCCGCTGACAGGCCGATGGCCACGACGTTGTGCACCCAGAAGCGCTCGCGGTGTCCCGTGGTGAAGCGCAGCAGCCGCGGCTCGACCAGCGGCTTGCCGTCTAGCCGGGCCAGCAGTTGCTCGCGCGCGCGGTCCTCGTCGATGAAGCGGCTGGAAAAGACGTGGCCATGGCCGGTGCGGTTCTGCAATGGGATGCGCCAGGCCCAGCCCGCCTCCAGCGCCGTGGCCTGGGTGTAGGGGGTGAGTTCCTCGCCGGTGCGCTCGCAGGGGCAGGCCCAGGCACGATCCACCGGCAACCAGTGGCTGAAGTCGACGAAGGGCTCACCCAGCGCACCGCCCAGCAGCAGCGAGCGAAAACCCGAGCAGTCAACGAACAGATCGCCCTCGATGCGGCGGCCGTCGTCCAGCTGCAATGCGGCCACCCCGCCATCGGGGCGGCGCAGCACCTCGACGATGCGCCCCTGCGTGTGCCGCGCGCCGCGCTGCATGGCCAGCTTGCGCAGGAAGGCGCCGTACTGGATGGCATCGAAGTGATAGGCGTACTTGAAATGCGCCTGCTCCTGGGGCAACACAAAGCGGCCCTTCATCGCCATCACCGTCGGCAAACACTGCACGCCCAGCGGCAGGCCCTTTTCCAGGCGCCGGTGCTGGGGCCAGAGCGTCTGCGACCCGAACAGGTTGCCGAAATGCCCGAAGGTGTGGAAGTAGTCGTGCCCCTGCGCCAGCCAATCGCAGAAGCGGATGCCCAGCTTGTAGGTGCCTTGGGTGGCGCGAAGGAACTCGGCCTCGTCGATGCCCACGCGCCGGTTGTAGTCGCGGATGGAGGGGAAGGTGGCTTCGCCGACGCCGATGATGCCGATGTCCTCCGACTCGACCACCTCCACGCCGGCGCGCCCCTTCAGCCCGGTGGCCAGGGCCGTGGCCGTCATCCAGCCGGCGCTGCCGCCGCCCACGACGACGATGCGGTCAAACTTTTGCGACATGGGAATGCTCCGGATCGTCAACGGGGGTGGGCATCACGGCGAGACGTCACTGCGCATCGAACTCGAGCACGGCCACCGAGTACGCCGGCAAGGTGATCACGAAGTCGCGCGAGATGCCCTTGAACTCGCTGGCCTTGGGGACGACGCGCGTGGGTTCGTCCAGCGAATTGCCGGCATCGGGATCGGCCGAACTGAGCACGGTCAGCGTGCCGCTGTGCGCCACCTTGCCAACGCCGCTGAGCAGTACCCGCACGGGCTGCTCGGTTGCGGCGCGGCTGGCGAATTTGATCTGGATGCGGCCGCCCTTGCCTGCGGCATCCTTGCGTGTGACGACCCAGTGCAACGACGGGAAGCTCTTGTTGTCCGTCGTCGTCCATTGCGGAATGGCGCTGCCCGTCGATTCCAGCACCACGTCGCCGCGGTGCTCGGAGAACAGCTTTTGCACGTAGTAGGTGGGCGTGCCATAAGCCCGCAGTGCGTCGTAGCCGATCATGTTGGTGGCCCACTGCAGCGAGCGTTCACGGCTGTGGCCGGTCACCTGGCTGAGGTTGGCCAGCAGCGGCGCATAGGCCGCCATCGCCACCACGTCGGCATTGCGCTCCAGGCTGGTGAGGTAGGCGGCGTCGGCCACGGCGGCCTTCATCGTGGGCATGGGCCAGCCCTGGTGCGTAGCCCATTCGCCCACGAAGACCTTGGACTCGCTGCGCGGCCGCTTGTCGTAGTCGTTCAGGTGCTCGTACATCTGCGCCTCGCCCCAGGCATAGGTGTGCTCGTCCACCATGTCGGGCCGCTGCGAGGGTGTAGCGCTCGGGGCCATCGTCGAGATCAGCTGCAGCTGCGGGTACTTGGCCCTGATGGCCTTGTGGAAGATGGCAAAGCGCTTGTCGTAGGAGCCCGACTTGTCAAAGAAGTCTTCGTTGCCAATCTCGACGTAGCGCAGCGGGAATGGGTCCGGGTGACCGTCCTTGGCGCGCTGCGCGCCCCAGGTGGTGTTGGCGTCACCAATGATGTATTCGATTTGGTCCAGTGCCTCCTGCACATAGGGCGCGAGGTCCTCGGCTGAAGACAGGCGTTCGCCGCCCAGTGCATAGCCGGCGAAGATGTTGAGCAGCGGCTCCATCTGCAGGTCCTCGCACCACAGCAGGAACTCCAGCATGCCCATGCCATCGGTGGACCAATAGTTCCAGGGGCTGCGGTGGCCGGGGCGCTGGGCCGGGTCGCCGATGGTCTTCTTCCACTCGAAACGCTGGGCGATGGTGTCGCCCTCGACGTAGTTGCCGCCGGGGAAACGCAGGAACTTGGGGCGCAGCGCGCCCATCATCTCCATCAGGTCGGGGCGCAGGCCGTTGGGGCGGTTCTTGTAGGTCGGCCCGAACATCGACACCTGCTGCAGCCACAGCTTGCCGGGCCGCGCCGCCGTGAGAGTGAAGACGTTGTCCCTGGACACCGCCACCCCGTCATCGGTGCGCAGCGTCAACTCGAACTTCTTCCAAACGGCGCCGACGCCCTGCACGCTGCCTGACACGATGGCCGCGCCGCTGGCCTTGGCCAGCGAAACAGTGAGCGGGCCGACATCGCCTTCGGCCTTGGCATAGAACGAGACCTTGTAGGTGGTGTCGGGCTTGACGGCGATACCCCAGTAGCCCGGGTTGCGCAGGCCGGCGGGCTGCTGCGCCGTGGCGCTCTTGATCGTCAGCGCCAGGCTCAGGTCCAGCGCATCGTTGAGTTTCTGCTTCTTGTCGAGCTCGATCTGCGCCGCGCCGATGGGGCTCCAGTACACCGGCTCCTCCGCCTGGTAGGCATAGCCGGCCTCGCCCTTGAAGCTGCGGTTGCGGATCAGCTCACCGTAGAGGCCGCCCTCGTAGGCGAAGTTGATCTCCTCGGTCATCAGACCGTACAAGTCGGGGTTGATGCGGGCCTTGACGCGGTCGGCCGCAATGGTGATCGTGGGCGTGGCCGCTGAAGGCTGCGCGGGCGTGGCGTTGGCGCATACGGCCAGCATCAGCAGACCGAGCGTGGATGGAAAGCGGATTTGCATGCAATGAGAAGAGGCGGCGGCGCCCTTGTGAGAAGAGTTCTTGAACAGGAGCAGATTCGCTCTCCTGATGGCAAAGCGGCCGGATGCGAGGGCACGCCCTTGCATCCGGCCTCAATGAGCCGGGGCCTGGGCCCCAGCGCAATCAGAACGAGTAGTTGCCGCTGAGGTAGTAGCTGCGGCCCGGAAACCTCCAGCGCGTGCCCATCTCACCAGAGGCCTGCTGCAGGGTCTCGCGCACCATCACCTTGTTGAGGTTGGAAACACTGAGCCCCATGCCGAACTTGTCGGTGAAGCTGTAGCTCAGGCCGCCGTCCCACTGTCCGTAGGCTTCCTGCCACTTCGGAATGCCGAACCACGTGTCGGTCTTGCCCACACGCGCCGGGTCGGAACTGCTGCCGTTGCCGCCGGTGTAGATGCCCAGCATCACGCGACTGTTCCAGTTGTACGCCAGACGCGCCGAGAAACGGCCCCTGTCGTAGCGCAGCGCAAAGTTGGCGGCGTGCTTAGTCACACCCTCCATCGGCAGCTTGCTGTAGGGCTGGCCATTCGTGTCGCAGCCGTAGGACTTCATTGCCGAGTTGGTGATAGACGACTCGGCGGGGCAATACGCCAATTGGGCATCACGGTAGAAGTGCTGGGCGCTGTCAACGTAGCTGTAGTTGGCCGACACGCCAAAACCCTTCACCCAATCGGGCAGCTTGTCCTTCAGGAAATCAAAGTGGTCAAGGTAGCTTGAGGCTGAGATTTCAAAACCGGCAGCCTCGGCCTTGGCCATGTTGGCGGGGCCGCTGATCGTGAAGATCTGCGGCGTGCCAGCCGCAGTGTTGAACGTGCGCGTGTAAGCAGAGTCATAGACGAGGTCCTTCACCTTCTTGTAGAAGACCCCGCCAGTGAGCGACTGGCCGTCTTTCGGATACCACTCCAGCGTCACGTCGAAGCTGTCAGCCGTCAGGGGCTTCAGCTTGGCGTTGCCGGAGTTTTTACCCGTGTAGGTGACCTGGTGGTTGGTGGTGTCGATCTTTTGTTCAAGGGTGATCGACTCCTGCATCTGCCTGAAGTCTGGCCTGTAGATGCTCCGCGCCATTGCGATGCGCCCTTGCAGGCGGTCGGTGAAACTGGCCTTCAGGTTGAGGGAAGGAAGCCAGTCGACGTGGCTGGCTGCCACATCCAGCGGCTGGGTGAACTTGTCGAACACCGGGACATCAGGCGGCGTGGTTGTGCTGTAGGAAGGATCGAAATTGATGTTGCCGTGGGAGACGGCTGAAACATAAGCGGCACGGACACCGATATTGCCTTCCACCGGAATCTTCCACTCGTCGAAGCCGAAGCGCAGATTGGTATAGATGGCATGCGTCGTCAGATTGGCCTTGCCAATCCGGTTGCCGTTCAGGCTTTGGCCATAGACCAGCGTGCCGTCGAAGGGCTTGCCGTAATTGGTGTTGCAGTCCTTGGTCGCCTGGACAGGGTCTGAATTTCCAAGCCCGTTCTTCACGCCGTCCAGACATTGCTGCAGCCGCACGTCTGTCATCAGCTTGTTGTAGGCGTTCGGATAATCCCTCATCAGGTCGTAGGTCGGGAACACCACGCTAGGCAAGTTGCCAAACTTGCCATTATTGATATTGGCGAAGCTGAACACCTCCGTCGGGTATTGATACTTAGGATCACTCAGATAAGCAAAATTGCCGCCCCGTTGCCAGGTCGCCTGGTCAGAGGGCTTGGGCACCTGACCAGGCGTGTGCGTTTGCCCGACGTTCCAAGGCTCGGCAATCGACTGCCAGCCGCCGCTGCTGGGATCCGTCAGGAACGTCGCCTGCTCACGGTACGAATTGCGATAACTGCTGCGCCAGCCCACGCGGACGTCGCGTAGCACCGGGTCATCAAACTTGAACTTCACGTCCAGCTTCGCGGCATACAGGTTAGAGTCGCCCTTCAGCCGCGTGGGTTGAATCAGGTTCCAGTAGTAATTGGCCGAATTGGCCAGGAAGTCCTGGGTTTTCTGGTCGTAACTGAATTGCACCGGATCGCCGCCATGGACGGCGATATCCATGCTGGGCATGAAGGTGGCCAACTGCACTTCGTGACCATTGGTCTCGAACTTTGAATTCACCCACTGCAGGTCGGTCTGGATACCCAGGCGATCGTTGACGGCCCATTTGAAGTTCCAAGCCAGCTCACCCGTCTGCGAATGGTGCTCGTTGAACGACCGACTGGTACCCATGGGGATGCCGCCATCGACGAAGTTGTTGGCGCCCTTGCCGGCGAAGTTGTAGTCGACCGAGCCGTCCGGATTGGTTCCCGTGCGGAATGGATAGCTGTAGTGGCCCGATACCACGGCGCCGTTTTCGTCGACCACCGCGTTGTCCACCTTCACATGGTAGATACTCGTCGCGAGGTTGCCGTCATAGCCCGTATACATGTTCGAGCCGGTATCCCGGTCCAGGCCCTTGGACAGGAAATAGCTCACGGACGACTGCTTGTCGTTCTTCTTCCACTGCAGCGCGCCGTAGAAGCCGTTGCGCTTGGAATCGCCCACATTGACCCCCCAGGAGGCGCCTCCGGGAATGTAGACGGTCTTATTCGGAACGATGTCCGTGCGTGGATAGTAGGGATTGAGACTCAGCGACTCCGACTCGTAGGTTGACTGGTTTCTGGCCAGATCGACAACCACGCCCCAGCGCCCAAAGTCGTTGTCCCATGAGGTGGCATACAGCCCCGAAACCTGCGGCGAGAACTTGCCGGTGCTTTCAATATAGCTGCTGCCAAACGAGACGCGGCGCGTGGTGCCGCTGCCGTAATCAAAAGGCAGGCCGGTGCGCAGGTTCACAATACCGCTGACTGCGCCTTCAATCTGCTCGGCCGATGGGTTCTTGTAGGTATCCACGCCGACCATCAGCTCGGGGGTCACCGCCCCCCAGCTCAGATCCTTGCCCGGCCAGCCCGCCGAGAAAATTTCCCGGCCATTAAGGTTGGACAAACCCCAACCCAGGCCGCGAATGCGAATGCCGGAGCCCTCTTCCGAGAAATGCGACGCATCGTTGTTGATCGTCCGCTGGCGTTGAACCGTCACGCCGACCACGCGCTGCAGCACCTCGGTGATCGACCGGTCTGGCAGTTTGCCAGCTTCATCGGCGACAACGGAATCTACGATTTCGTCTGCGTTGCGCTTGATTTCCTGCGCGGTCTGCAGCGCCCTGCGCTGGCCGGTGATGACCACGGTGTCGAGCGTTGCGGGCGCGGCGGGCGCAGCAGGTGCAGTCGCCTGCGCAAAAGCGGCCCCACCCGCACCCAGGAGGGCCAACTGGACCACGCCGCGATAGATTGCGGTGGTTCGGAACTGGTTTTTCATGGAAGTCTCCGTTTTCCTTAGATATCTCTGGCGGAGCAGCCTGATGTCGGCGCTACCGCTGGTTTTGGCAACACATGCCTTGGCGTCAAAAGTCGTGTGAGCGTCTGCTGGAGGCGAGTTGCCGCACATGCTTCAAGCCGGCAACCGCCATCGCGACCGAAGTGAGTCGCCTTGTTAAGCAGAACAATCACGCCTCGCAGGACGCTGGCAGGGTTACTGGATCAATATGGGCCCCTTGATCGTCACGTCGGTGACCGCAAAACCGTTTGCCCTCTTGTCCCAATTGGGATCCAGCACCCAGAAATGCGTTCGGACAATGCCGGACGATTTGAGAAGGGTGGTCGCCGATGCCCGCGCGGCGGCGTAGGCAGGTTTGTCCAATGCCGCTCGATACGCTGCCAACTTGTCATCGCCACCCCATGGCGTCGGTACGTTGCGGACATCGCCTTCGGATATCTTCGCAACGCCAAGCCCGCAGTCATCAGTAACCGCAAAATCACTGAGGCCGATGAAATAACTTTGCAATCCAGCCGCCATGGGCCAGAGCTGAGCACGGAGCTGGACATTGCAGCCGCCGCCGTTGCTCTTGCCCAGATCAATACCCACGAGCACGGGTTTTCCGGCCAGGTACAGCTCAAGATTCACGCCCAGCGTGAATCCCAACACCGTTTCGGTAGTTACCTGAAGCCCGCCCGTGGTGTCGCCACCCCAATTCAAGCCCGTGATCCCGGGCGTGAAAATGTCGATCTTGTTTTCGCCGGTCCACCACCCCGACAACTTCGATTCGGGAACGTGGAGCGCAGACGTCATGCCCGAGCCATCGGCGGAGACCGTCCGATAGCACCAGTCGCCGTTGCTCGAATCGCACGATTGCCAGCCCATGGTGTTTTGCCAGGGAATGGCCGCGACAGCGCCACCTTGCTTGGTGCGCATGGACGTCGACGAGCCCTTGCCCGCAGATTCCGGCGTAAAGCCATCCGCCACGATCAGCGGATCCACGGCAACGTAGCTCTGCGTCTTCAGCGCTGAATAGTCCGCGTCTCCCGGCTGGGTGGCCTCTACGAGGCACGCTCCCTTTTGCTTCAGTTGCAGGGTGGTGCCAGTGATGGCGCAGGTCTGCGGCGTACTGGTTGTGTACGTCATGGGCAGACCGGAGTCAGCAGTCGCAGGGAGTTGAGCGGATGTCGTCTGCGCACTGACCACATAGGCCGGCAAAGTCACAGCCTGGGGATGCTTCAGCACATTGAACACCTGAGCGGTCTCGTCGGCAGCCGCCCACTGCCTGCCATCTGCTGATTTACCCCCCGGCTGATTCGCGTAGACAAGGCACTCGCCCACTTTCACGAGGGTGACTTCGTCGCCAGAGACGGTGCAGACCTCCGGAGTCCCCGCCTTGAAGGCCACGGGCAGGCCCGAAGATGCCGTCGCCTTGAGCTTTACGGGGCCCGCTTTCAAGGTGCCGCCGCCTGGATAGTCAAAGCTGATGCTCTGAATGAGCCCGCCGGTGCCCCCGCCGCCTCCGCCGCATGCCGCAAGCGACATGCATGTCGCCAACAACGTCAATTTGAACCCGTGCCCACCGCGATCCTGTTTCACATTGGTCTCCTAGCTTTTGCGTATTTATCGATAAATTCATTAATCGCCTGACCGATTGAATCGGTAAGACCGGCGACCCTCGTCAGCGCCACGGTGGCGCCCCGCGCAGCAGCTATCGGTGCAGCACCGCCGATTGCAGGAAGTGCATGTGACAGAGGGTACGTGCTCTAATGTAATTTAACCCTCAATCACGCTCCACCTAGGGCAAACGAGGTGGTCTGACCAAATCAACACAAATGGAGTCTCTTTTTTGCGAAACGGCAACCTGCGCAAGATCGTGATCGTTGGAGGCGGTACCGCCGGCTGGATCACGGCCGCGCCCCTCGCACGCATGCTGTGTGGACAGGCAGAGGCCGGCCAGCACTGCCAAGTCACCCTGATCGAATCGTCCGAGATCGGCACAGTCGGTGTCGGCGAGGCCACGTTGCCTACCATCAGGTTCTACAACCAGATGTTGGGCATTGGCGAAGACGATTTCGTCCGCAAGACGCAGGCAAGCTTCAAGCTCGGTATCGAATTCCGCCACTGGGGCCGCCTCGGCAACCGCTTCTTCCATGGCTTTGGTGACTTCGGTCCGGCCATCCACAACCGACCGCTGTGGGCCTACTGGCTGCGCATGCGCGCTCAAGAGCCCACCCTGCCCTCCTACGAGGAGTGGTCGACCGCCACGATGATGGCTGCAGGCATGCGATTCACGACACCGCAGCCGGGTGAGCAGTCGCCCGCCAACGCCTTCAACTACGCCTACCACTTCGATGCCTCGTTGTATGGCGCCTATCTGCGCGAATACGCGCTGGGCCATGGCGCGCAGCGCATTGAGGGCACCATCGTGCGGGTGGAGACCTCGCCTGAAAACGGCTTCGTCGACGCTTTGCATCTGAGCGACGGCCGCCGCATCGAAGGTGATCTCTTCATCGACTGCTCCGGCTTTCGCGCGCTTCTGATCGACGGTGCCATGAACTCGCCCTACGAGGACTGGAGCCACTGGCTGCCCTGCGACCGGGCGCTGGCCGTTCCCTGCAAGCGCATGGATCCGATGACGCCCTACACCACGTCGACGGCACAGTCCGCCGGCTGGCAATGGCGAATTCCCCTGCAGCACCGCACTGGCAACGGTCTTGTGTATTGCAGCAGCTACCTTGATGACGACGCGGCGGCCAACGTGCTTCTCGGCAGCCTGGACGGCGAGCCGCTCGACCAACCGCGTCAGCAGCGTTTCACGACGGGTCGCCGCAAACAGGCTTGGGTGAAGAACGTCGTGGCCATCGGCCTGTCCTCCGGCTTCCTGGAGCCGCTGGAGTCCACCAGCATCCAGTTGATCATGGACGGCGTCAGCCGGCTAACCGCCCTGCTGCCGGATCGAAGCTTTCAGCCTGCTCTGGCTGCCGAATTCAACCGCCAGATGGCCTACCGCTACGAATCGGTCCGCGACTTCATCATCCTGCACTACAAGCTCGGTGAACGCGACGACAGCGAGTTCTGGCGCTACTGCTCAAACATGAGCATCCCGGATGATCTGGCGCATCAGATCACGCTGTTCCGGCAGACGGGCCGCGTGGCCATCCTGGAGCCCGAAGGTTTCGAGGAGCCATCCTGGGCCTCGATCCTGCTCGGGCTCAGCGTGGTGCCTCAGCGTCTCGACCCTTATCTCGACCTGGTGGACCCCAACCTCGTGCGGCGGCATTTGATGGGTGTGCATGATTCGATCAGCCGAACGGTGCGGTCCATGCCAACCCATGCCTCGTTTCTCGCGGAGATGGGCAGGCGCTGAAGACGCAATCGGGCATGCCGTGCATGCCAAGGTTCTCGGTCTGTCCCGCCTCAGGCGATCAACAGGTCACTTCGGCGCGGTCCCGCCAGCGTGGACCGATCGATGAGTTCCGTGGGCAACACTTCTTCTTCCACGCCTGTGTATGAGCCGCCGATGCGGCGCGCATCAATGAGCTTGAGCAGGGCCTGTACTGCGAGCCGACCCAGCTTGCCCAGTGGCTGCGCCATTGTGGAGAGCCGCGCGGCCCGCGCATAAAGCGTGTTGTCAAAGCCGACGATGGAGACATCCTCAGGAACGCGCAGTCCGCGCGCCTGCAATCTCTCGATGCAGCCCAGCGCGATCGCGTCGCTGGCCGCAAAGATGGCTTCGGGCAGGCGCTTGCCTCGGTGCAACTGCAGCCAGTCCTCGAGAGCACCGCTGCCGCCCGCCGCTGTGTAGGCGCCGCGAACGGCATGGTCAGGCGGCAACTCAATCCCGGCCTCCCGAAAGGCACGCTCATAGCCTTGCAGCCGCAGGTCGGCGCCCACGGAGCCCTCGGGCCCACCCACGTGCAAGATGCGACGGTGGCCCAACTGCAGCAAATGGCTCACGGCCAGAAACGCGCCCCCCTCGTCATCGGATCGAAAGTTCGGCACCCCAGGTACTTGGTAGTTGGGATGCACCGCCACAACGGGGGCGTGCTCTGGCAGCCACTCGCTGGCAGGCGCGTCGATGATGGGTGCAAGCAATATCAGACCGTCGACGCGGCCGTCGCAATACATCCGTACCTGGTGGTACGCGTCTTGCCAGCTTCCGACGTTGAACACGGTCACGTTCTGACCCCGTGACGCCGCTTCCTGAGAAATGCCGTTGAAGACTTCCAGGAAGTACAGGTTGGGCTCGTCGCCAGCCAGGATACCGACCAGACCTAACGTGTTCATCCGCCGGTCTGCAAGGCCGCGGGCCGTCTGATTGGGCCGATAGTTCAACTTCTGCGCCGCAGCGAGGACCCGCTCCCGGGTCTCGCCAGAGATGCGCGTTGAGGTTGTCGGAGCATTGAGTACAGCCGAGGCGGCCATCGCCGACACGCCGGCCTCTCGTCCAACATCCGCCAGCGTCGCCGCACGTCGTACGCGGCCCGAAGTTGGTGTGTCAGACATAAATCAAAGTAAAAGTGGATCGTCGTTGCTCCGGTATGCAGGGTTCCGCCCAATGGCAATTCAGACTTGGCGGTTGGCAACGGTTCATTTCGACGAGCGCCAAACAGGCCATGGAAGATTGCTATGCATAAGTTCGCACATTTAACGGGCAATCATATCAAAGGGCTACTAGGCAAAAAGTGGCTTCGCAATGTACGGCGGCCGCGCTTTGCGATGCCGTAGGTTGCAGGCGCGATCTCGGCTGGCCTATCCCTCTGGATGACAAAAGGTTCTGTGCAAACCCGCGGGACGACAAAAGAATCAACGTCACCTGGGACGGAAACCGTTTGTCATCCCTAGTTTTATTTTCAAATAAAAACATAGACTTAGCGTGTCATGCATGGAAAAGGAATGTCCATCCCACTCGGTTAAGGATGACCTTGCTGGGTTGAAGCCGTACAAACTGCTCCGCTGCACAAGCCCGGATCCGCAAGCCACTGCAGCATCGCCAGGCGGCTGCAGCTTAGGAAGGCCCAACCATGACTCCAGCAAGCGTGCCAAAGCAGTTGCCTGCTCGGGCGTCAGCAACCGACCGCCGGCCGGTGCAGCAGCCCAAGGACGCCTTGGCCGGCATCGTCGGCCCAAGCGCCTCGCTCAGCGCATTGCGGATGCGGCTCCCGATGCTGGCGCGATCGCAGTGCAGCGTGCTGGTCACCGGCGAAACGGGCACGGGCAAGGACTGCGTCGCCCGCGCCCTGCATGAACTTGGCGACAGGCGCGCCGGGCCCATGGTCAGCATCAACTGCGCTGCGCTGCCGGACACGCTGCTCGACAGCGAACTCTTCGGCTACGAGCGCGGCGCCTTCACCGGCGCCCATGCGGCGTATCCCGGCAAGATTTCGCTGGCAAGCGGCGGCACGCTCTTCCTCGACGAGATCGGCGACATGCCGCTGCATGCCCAGGCCAAGCTGCTGCGCGTGCTCGAGACGCGCGAGGTGTTTCCCATCGGCGCGCTACGCAGCCGCCACGTGGACGTGCGCATCGTCGCGGCGACGCATTGCGCACTGGAACAGGCGGTGCGCGGAGGTCTATTCCGAGCGGACCTGTTCTATCGGCTCAACGTGGCCCGCGTCGAGTTGCTGCCACTCAGGCAGCGGCCTGAAGATGTGGCGCCTTTGTTCGAGCATTTCGCGAGTCAACTGGATGACGGCAGCGGCGCCGGCCCAGTGCGCGTGACCGCTCCGGCGATGGTGCTGATGCAGCAGCACGGCTGGCCGGGTAATGCCCGCGAACTACGCAACCTGGTTGAGGCCGCAGGGCTGGTGTTCGACGGCCGGCCACTGGAGCCCGATGAACTGCCACTGTCCGGCGCGACGTCGTTGATCAACGATGAGTCGAGCCGCGTGATCGAAGCCCTCGAGCGTTGCGAATGGAACCGCACTCGCGCAGCCGAGATGCTGCATTGGTCCCGCATGACCCTGTATCGCAAGATGAAGCAGTTCCACATTGCGCCGGAGCCGGTCCGCAATGCACGTGCGCCGTAACACGCCGCTGTGACACCGCAAGTGCTTGATCCGCTGAGGTTTTCGTAGCGCAACGTCACATCGCTCATGTGACATCGTTCACGGCCGAACACGCAACTCCTTGATTCATAAGGGGCGGCGGCCACCGCCGAGCATGGCACGCCACTTGCGCAATACAGCGCATGAAGTCGCCAACCGACGTTCGACGTGACTGGGCCGCCGAGGGTTGCCCGGTCGCCGCCTCATCGGCCGGCTATCACTATGCCAACCAGTTCGAGGTCGGCTTCAGTCGCAGCGAAGTGCTGTTGCGCATGGCCCAGGCCTATGAGGGCGAGGCGCTGACGCACGGCATGCCGACCCGCGTGGTCATGACACCGTCCTATGCCATGGCCCTGCTGCAATTGCTGTCCGAAGCCATGCAGCGCTACGAGGCGGAGTACGGTCCGGTGGTCCCGGTCGGCAACGGCATCGTGGCGCAGGACTCCACGTTCTGACATGGCCAACGAATCCGCCCTCCTGTCCCTGGCCGAGTCGCTGGCCCGAAGGCTGGACAACGCCTGGACGCCCGAGCTGCGCGCGCGGCATGGCGACATGAGCTTCCAGGCCATCGGCAGCGGTGGGCTGCTGGCGGACCTCAACGTGCAGGGCGCGGTGCTGTCGGTCTGGCCCTATCGCGTCACCGTCAACGAGCAGATGCGCAATCTGAGTGCGAGCGATGCACGCCGCACACCGGGCTTGTCCAACCGCCCTCTTTCGCTGGACGTGCACCTGCTGCTGTCCATCTGGTCGGCCAACGCCGCGCTGGAGCTGG
The DNA here is from genome assembly GCF_001425705.1 of Pelomonas sp. Root1217. Lineage (GTDB taxonomy): Bacteria > Pseudomonadota > Gammaproteobacteria > Burkholderiales > Burkholderiaceae_C > Pelomonas. The sequence goes on from NZ_LMDC01000028.1 coordinate 33,873, forward strand.
CCGCGTTTGCCTGGGTGCTGCGCGAGCTGCACCGCGAGCCCATCCTTGATGCGTCGACGCTGTCCAGCAACGGCGGCTGGTCGGCCGAGGAGGTCGTCCAGCTGATCCCCGCCGAGATCACGGTGGAAGACATGATGCGCATCTGGGACGCCATCACGCCCAGCTATCGGCTGAGCGCGCCCTATGTGGCCCGCATCGTGCAGCTCGACGTCGAGGCTCCAGACGCTTTGCCGGTCGTGGCGCGGCGCTTCGACTATGGGGGCGTGCCCGCATGAGTGCGGTCTTCCACGGCATCGAGGCGGACGTGCGCCGCGTCTGGGGCGCGTTGCGCTTCATCGACGCCATGTCGGGCCACACCATCGACAGCCCGTTGCGCGTCGACCTGCCGGGCGCCCGGCTGCAGCGCAACCGCAGTGGCTTTTTCGTCGTCACGGCGCTGGACGATGCTGCCAACCTCGAAACCCGGCGCGACTACGAAAACGCCTTCGATCCCATCCCGGCCGCCCCGGCGCTTTTCCTGCCCGGCACGGTGAGCGACCCGGCCGGCCGCTATCTGCCGCGTCGTTTCACGTTGGCATTGCCCCGTTCGCCACTCCCGGCCGCGCCGAGTGAAACGGCTCCGCTGTTCGAAGCCGCCACCATCATCCTTGACCCCACTACCGCCACCGCCCTCCTCCCCACCTGGGCCGCGCTGCGCCTGAGCGTGCGGCGCGCTGGCGCCCCCGCGGCGCAGGCGGCCATCCGCGTGCACCGCACCGGCAGCGAGGCTGTCCTTGGCCGCGGCCTGACGGATGCGCGCGGCGAAGCCCTGGTGGCCGTCGTCGGCGTCGCGCAGGTCACGCCCGGCGCCGAGGAACTGGTCGTCGAGACCGAGATCGCCGTCGACATCGTCGTCAGCGCCGACACCACCCTGCCGCCCGGCGCTCTTGTCGACCCCGACCTGCTGGCCGCACGCCCCCTGGGCGCCGGCCTCTCCCGGCTGATCGTGCCGCGCAACCTCGCCAGCGGCCGCATCGAAGTGATGACCCTGACGCTCCCCTGATTGAAGGAGGCAAACCATGCCCGAATACCTCGCCCCAGGCGTGTACGTGGAAGAAACCAGCTTTCGTGCCAAGTCCATCGAAGGCGTGGGCACCAGCACCACGGCATTCGCCGGCCCGACGCGCAAGGGCCCCATCGCCACGGCCGAGCTGTTGCCCGAGATCCTGACCAGCTTCGCCGACTTCGAGCGCATCTACGGCGGCACGGCCAATCTCGACCTGCAGGCCGACGCGATCAACTTCCTGGCGCATGCCGTGCGGGCCTATTTCAACGAGGGCGGTTCGCGGCTCTATGTGGCGCGCGTGTTCCTGGCGCGCGGCGCCAACGACTCCGGCCTCGCGAGTACCGCTGACCTGCGTCCGGCCGCCGTCTTGCCCGCCGTACTGCCGGCCGAGGACGACACCAACCGCATCCGCTTCGTCGCGCGCTTCCCTGGCGCCAGCGGCAACGGCGCAGTGCCCACCCGTGAGCAGCCCCAGCTGCGCGGCATCCAGACGCGCGAAATCATCGCGCCGGCCCCGCAGCGCGTGCTGGACAGCACGCCCATCGGTTCGCTGGCCCGCAGCGGTGTGGCCGCGCCTCACAGCTACTTCGTCAAGCGCGCCGATGGCTGGCATGCGCTCACCGACGCCGGCGATGGTGCCGTCACCGCACCCGACGCTGCCGCCCAGGCCGCCATCGCCGCCGCCGGCAACCAGGTCCAGCGCGACGCCGCGGCAGCCCTGCTCGCCTCCGTCTCGCTGATCACGCTGGCCGTCATTGCGACCGATGCCGATGGCGGCAGCCTGGCCATCGACGACCTCGGCTACGACCGCGGCCACCCACGCTGGCTCGGCACCGTGATGCCGCCGCAACCCAACCGCCGCGTCGACCAGATCGAGAACCTCTACGCCGCCAACCTCGGCAGCGCCGTCAACGCCTTCCAACTGCTCGCCGCCCTGTTCCCGACGGCCGCCAACGCCACCGGCCGCCGCGGCTCCTTCGCGCTGACCGGCGGCAACGACGGCGCCGAGCCCATGGACGCCAGCTACATCGGCGCCTTCGCCGCCCTGGCCAAACTCGACGACATCGCCATCGTCGCTGCCCCCGGCTCCAGCGCCTATGCCGCGCGCGACGCCATCCGCAACTCGCTGATCACCCACGCCGAAGGCCGGCGCATGTACCGCATCGCCGTGCTCGACACCAACACCGGCCTCAACGCCGGTGCCGCGCGCGAAGCCCGCGCCACCATCGACAGCAAATACGCCGCGATGTACTACCCCTGGGTCGTCATCGCCAACCCCAATGCGCGACCCGGGCGCGACGACATCCCGCGCGAGATCGCGCTGCCGCCTTCGGGTTTCGTCTGCGGCATCTACGCGCGCAACGACATCGAGCGCGGTGTCTTCAAGGCACCCGCCAACGAGATCGTGCGCGGCGCGCTGCGCTTCGAGCGCGACGTCAGCTTCGGCGAGCAGGAGGTGCTGAACCCGATCGGCGTCAACTGCCTGCGCTACTTCCCGGGCCGCGGCTATCGCGTCTGGGGCGCCCGCACGGCCAGCAGCGACCCCGAATGGAAATACGTCAATGTGCGGCGTTACTTCAACTACCTGGAAGCCTCCATCGACCGCAGCACCCAGTGGGCCGTGTTCGAGCCCAACGGCGAGCGCCTGTGGGCCAACATCCGCGAAACCATTGCGCAGTTCCTCTACAACGAATGGCGCAATGGCGCCCTGCTGGGCGGCAAGGCCGAGGAGGCCTATTTCGTGCGCTGTGACCGCTCGACGATGACGCAGAACGACCTGGACAACGGCCGCCTGGTCTGCCAGATCGGCGTGGCGGCACTCAAGCCCGCCGAGTTCGTGATCTTCCGCATCGGCCAGAAGACCGCCGACTCGCGTGATTGACCAGCAGCAGGAGCACTTCCATGGCACGCAAAGTCCCCTACGGCGCCTTCAACTTCCTCGTCAACTTCGACGGCGCGGAAGCCTTCGGCGGCTTCTCCGACGTCTCCGGCCTCGGCTCCGAAATCACCGTGGCCGAGTACCGCTACGGCAACGACGCGGAGAACCATGTGCGCAAGATCCCCGGCGTCCACAAGGTCGGCGACGTCACGCTCAAGCGCGGCATCATCAGCTCCAAGTCGCTGTGGGACTGGGTCAAGGAGACCCGCACCACCGGCGTCAATGCGCAGAAGAACATCTCCATCACCCTGCTCGACGAGGCCCGCAACCCGGTGCAGGTCTGGCTGCTGCGCAACGCCATCCCGCTCAAGTACACCGGCCCGACGCTGGCCGCCAAGGGCGGCGGCGACGTCGCCATGGAAGAGCTGGTGCTGTCGTCCGAAGGCCTGGAGATCGAGGCCGCGTGAGCGGGCCGCTTCCATGTACGGACTGAGCTTCGAGTCGACCCGCCCTGTCGAGCGCCCGCATCCGGCCCGCGCCGACATCGCGCTGTTCGTGGGCTGGACGACGCGCCGCGCCGGCGTGGCGCTGCCGCGGACGGTGTCGGACTGGCTCAACGCCAGGGGCTTCAAGGACGCCGCCGTGCGCGAGACCCTGCTCGGCATGCCGGCGCCCATCGACACCTGGGACGCCTTCGACAGCCTGTTCGACTGGCATGCCCGCGCCGTGCAGGGCCGCAGCGAACTCGCCGACGACTGGCTGGGCCTGGCGGTGCGCGACTTCTTCGCCAACGGCGGGCGCAAGGCCTATGTGCTCTGCCTGGGTCTGCCTTGGCCGCTGGGCTCGACACCCGCCGTGACGCTGTTCGACGCGCTGGATGTCGCCATGCAGCAGACCTGGACGCTGGAGGACGTCAGCTTCGTGCTGGCGCCCGACCTGCCCGAGCTGCACGCGAATCTGAACCAGCCTCCCATCCCCGGCGACCCAGGCGTGGCTGCCGTCGTGCCCGAAGTCTTTGTCGAATGCGGCACGCCCACCTTCGCCACGCCGCCCACAAACGGCGTGCGGCAACTTGCGGCGCCGCGGCTGTCCGACGCGGCCTTCGAACTCTGGAACAGCAATGTGCTGAGGCTGCGCAACACGCTCGCGCGACAGCGCCGCGACGTCATGCTGCTCGTCGCCATGCCTCTGGCTGCGCGCGACACCCGGGCGGCGCGCCAGCTCAGCGACGCCCTCACGCTGCAGACCAGCATGGTGGAGTGCGCCACACCCTGGCTGCTGCCGCTGCGCGAGGTGCGCACGCCCGAAGGCCTGATCCCACCCGACGGCGCGCTGGCCGGCCTGATCGCCGCCTCCGTGCTCGCCCATGGCCCGGTGCGGCCGGCAGCAGGCCAGGCGCCCCTGGGCGTGCTGGCCGTCGTGCCGCAACCGCGCGATGAAGAGCTGCGCTCGCCGCCGCGCGGGAAGTTCGCCGGCTATCTGTCCCGGCTCGACAGCCGCCGTATAGGCTGGCCGCTGGCCGAGACCTTTGCTCTTTTCGGCCCCACGGCCAACGGCATCCGCCTGCTCAGCGACCCGTCGCTGAGCGCCGTGCGCGAATGGCGCAGTGCCGGCGTCGTGCGCCTGCTCGGCCAGTTGCTGCGTACGGCCCGCATGGTCGGCGCGACCCTGGTCTTCGAGACCTCCGGCGAAGCGCTCTGGGCGCGGGTGCGCAGCCGCTTCGAAGACATGCTGGCCAGCTACTGGCAGGCCGGCGCCCTGCGGGGCAGCACTGCGACCGAAGCCTTCACCGTGCGCTGCGACCGCAGCGTGATGACCCAAAGCGACCTGGACGCCGGTCGCGTCATCGTGCTGGTGCAGTTCGCGCCGCAAGCCGCCATCGAGCACATCCGCATCGAGCTGGCCCTGGCCGAGGACGGCAGCGTCAACTGGCAGGACGCCGAACCCCTCGCCCACACCGCGGAGGCCGCATGAGCGCTGATGCACGTGGTGCCCCGATCGGCGTCTTCAATTTCCATGTGTCGTTCAGCCGCGACCCGGTGGACGGCAGCGGTGGCGATGACGCCACGCTCTGCCAGGGCGCCTTCAGCGAGCTGACCGGACTGGAGGCCACCATGGAGCCGCGCAGCATCCGCGAAGGCGGCCGTAACTGGGGCAGCGTGCAGCGCCCCGGCGGCGTCAACTTCGCCACCGTCGTGCTCAAGCGCGGTATTACCCGCTCGCGCGACCTCTGGCAGTGGTTCGAGCTGCTGGGCCAGGGGGGCTATGTGAACCGCCTCAAGGCCGAAATCGAGATCCGCAGCACGACCGGCGAACGCGTCATGGGCTGGACCCTGCGCCGCGCCATGCCCATCAAGTTCAAGGCCGCCGACCTCAATGCGCGCGGCACCGACGTGGGCGTAGAAGAGCTGCACATCGTCCACGAAGGCCTGGAGCACTCGACATCATGACCGCACCGAATGTGGTGAAGGCCAAGATCGTCCTGCAGCGCAATGGCCAGGACATCGACACCGTCGAGGTGCACTTCAACCCGGTGTCGCTGCAGGTCGAGATCACCAATTCCACCAGCCCGCAAAGCGGCAGCGGCAGCACCACGCAGACGGCCACGCAGTCCAGCGCCAAGCTCGGCCTGGACCTGCTGTTCGACACCACCCACACCGGCGAGGACGTGCGCACCATCACCCGCCGCCTGCGCGCCGCCGTGCGTTCGCCGGATGCCGCCGGCACGCAGAGCGCCGAGTCCAGCGCCGCCTTCACACCGCCCACGCTGCGCTTCGAGTGGGGCACCTTCACCTTCACCGGCATCTCGGACAGCTACCGCGAGACCCTGGACTTCTTCTCACCCGAGGGCGTGCCGCTGCGCTCCAGCGTCGCCCTGGCGCTGAAGGAGCAGCCCAACGAGTTCAGCGCCCTAGAGCGCGACAACCCGGCGGCCGCCAACGCATCGCGCGCCCGCAGCAGCGCCTTCGAGGTAGCGGGCGGGCTGGGTGGCGCGGCCGGCATCGCGGGCCTGGGTGGCGACCTGCGCGCCGCCCGCGCCATCGCCAGCATGAATGGCGAGGCCAGCCTGCGCTTCTCGGCGGGCGCGACGCTTGCGGTGGGCGCCAAGGTCGAGCTCAAAGCCGCGGTGTCATTCGCCGGTGGTGCAGGTGTGAGCATCGGTGCCGGCGTGGGTGCAGGAATCGGCGCGGGTGCCGGCATTGGCCTCTCCGCCTCCGCGCCGACGCTGCGTTTCGACGCCGGTCGCCTCGCCCCGCCACCAGCGGCCCAGCAACTCGCCACCGACGTCGGCGCCGGCTTCAGCATCGACGGCCGCGCCCTGCCCGCCGGCGCGGCCGGCCTGCGCGCCAATGTCGGCCAGGCCCCGCGCGCCTTGCGCTTCGACGACTGAAAAGGAGCACCGACATGCCCGTCTTCATCGATGAAATCGTCGTCGACGTTCCGCCGCCGGAGAGCACCGCCGGCCAGCAGTCCCGCGACGCCCAGGGTGCGGCCAACGCCACGCCCACGCCGGCCTGGACGCCCGAATTCGCTCACCAGCTGGACCAGCAGCTCAGCGTCGCCCTCGAGCGCCGCGCGCGCCTGCTGGCCGACTAGGACACACCGGTCATGCCTCCCGAAACCACCGAACGCCCCGTCTCCTCGCGCACCGCCTACAGCGCGCGGCCGACGCTGCGCGTGGACGGCCAGGCCCTGCCCGCGCTGGATGACCTCGTGCGCACCTTTGCCGTCACCGAGGCCGAGGGCGGCATGAGCAGCTTGTCTCTGGGCATGGGCAACTGGGGCATGGTGGACGGCAGCCTGGGCCTGGTCTTCGACGCCGGCAGCCCGATCAAGCTCGGCGCCCGTGTGCAGCTCTATGCCGGCGAGACCTCCGGCCCCACCGAGATCTTCGACGGCCAGATCCACGCCATCGAAGCCAGCGGCTCGGTCGGCGCGCCGCCGAGCCTGCTCGTACTGGCCGAAGACAAGCTTTTCGCCGCCCGCATGAAGCGCCGCAGCAAGAGCCATGTGGATTCGAGCCTGGAAGACGTCGTGCGGGCCATTGCTGGCGACCACGGCCTCACCGTCGACGCCAGCGGCCTGCCCGGCGGCACTGGACTGTGGGTGCAGTTGAACGAAAGCGACCTGTCCTTTTTGCGCCGCCTGCTGGGCCGTTGCGACTGCGAGATGCAGGTGATTGGCAGCACGCTGCAGGTACGCAGCAGCGCCGACATGGACCGCGGCACGCTGGACCTGACGCTCTACAGCCAGCTGCAGGAGGTGCGCGTCATCGCCGACCTGTCCAGCCAGGTCACCGAGGTCATGGCCCGCGGCTTCGACCCGGCCGCCGGCAGCGACTTCACCAAGACCAGCACCGGCGCTCAACCCGGGCCGGGAAGCGGCCGCACGGGCGCCTCGCTGTTGTCCGATATCGGCATCGAGCGCAGTGAGAACCTCGGCGCCCTGCCCTGCCGCAACGACACCGAAGCCCAGGCCCTCGCCGACGCCGCCTTCGACCAGCGCGCCCGCCAGTTCGTGCGCCTGCACGGCCGCACCGAGGGCAATGCCGGCCTGCGCGTGGGCAGCCGCGTGAACCTGCACGGCGTCGGCCGGCGCTTCGACAACTGCTATGCCGTGATCGAAGCGCGCCACCGCTTCGACCCCACCAGTGGCTATGTGACCGAGTTCGTCGCCCAGTCGGCCTTCATCGCCGACAACTGATATGGACCGCGCTCCCTTCAGCTTCGCCCCCGCTGGCAACCCGCCGGCCCTCGGCCCGGCTTGGCTGGGCGGCGGCGTCTTCATGGCCGACGTGACCGACATCAAGGATCCCGACAACCGTGGCCGCGTCAAGATGCGCGTCCATGGCGTCGACGAGCAAAGCGGCGACGCCGAGCTCTGGGCCATGCTGGTGGCTCCCTTCGCCGGCGACAACCGCGGCTCCTGGTGGGTGCCCGATGTCGGCGACCTCGTGGCCGTGGCCTTCGTGCAGGGCGACGCACGCATGCCCATCGTGCTGGGTGGCCTCTGGCACGGCGCCGCTTCACCGCCCGAGAGCATGGACGGCGCCGGCAACAACTATCTGAAGGTGCTGCGCTCGCGCAATGGCGTGAAGATCACCCTCGACGACCAGGACGGCCAGGAAAAACTCATCCTCGAAACGCCGGGCGGCCAGAAGCTGACGCTGAAGGACGGCCCCGGTTCCTGCGAGCTGGTCGACTCCAACGGCAACAGCATCAAGCTCGAGAGCAGCGGCATCACCGTCACCGCTTCGGCCACCGTCACCGTCAACGCGGCGACGGTCAAGGTCAGTGCCGGCATGGTGAATGTGGATGCCGGCATGTCCAAGTTCAGCGGCGTCGTCCAGTGCGACACGCTGATCACCAACGCCGTCGTGTCGTCGAGCTACACGCCCGGCGCCGGGAACATTTGGTGAGGCCGGCAATGGCAGCCGTCATGGACCCCCACACCCACCACGCCGTCGCCGTGGGCGGGCCGTCGCGCCAGCATCCGCATGCGCCGGCCGTCCTCGTCGACATCGAGGCCGGAGACTTCGTCGCTGCGCTCAGCGACGCGATCACCTCAACCACGTGGCCCCGCTTTGGCTGGCCGGCCTCGCTGCCCATCGCCCGCCTGCCCGACAAGGGTGCGCCGCGCGCGCTGTTCCAGCCCATCCACCGCCGCTTCAACCTGATCCTGTTCGACACCCACTGCGAAGTCTTCGGCGCGCCGCGCCTGGACCCGAAGAAGATCGAGTCCAGCGGCTTTGTCGTGCGCCGCTGGGCCGGGCCTGACGACCTGAACGGGCAAGCCATCGCCGATCCCCACAACTGGCAGGCCTGGCAGGCCGACGGCTGGCGCGCCCTGCCCAGCGCCGCCGCCTTCGACGCCGATCCCGACCCGGCACGTCGCCCCACGCCGCGCACCGGCAACCCCGGCGTCGATGCCCGCCTGGCGGCCCTGCGCGCCGTGCATCCGGCCGAGGCCGTGAACCCGCTGCATGCGCTGATGCCCGAGGTCTGCAACGCCGCCCGGCGCAGCCTGCTCTATGGTCTCGTGCCCACCAGCGAGGCCCTGCGCAAGCCCAACAACGCCGCCGTGGATTACAGCGCCGTGCGCACGCCGGGCTCGCCAGCGCGTGACAGCTTCATGGCCCATCTCTCGCCCTATCTGTCCCGCGCCAGCATCCGCCCCCTGCCCGGCGCAGACGCCCGCTTCGACGCCACCTGGCTGAACGGCAGCGAGCCGGTGGACGCGAGTGAGCCCGACAGCGGCGACAGCGCCGCCATGCGCGAGCAATTCGCCGCCTTCATCCGCCAACTGGCCTTCGAGTTCGACATCAACGGCCGCGGCACCAGCCTGCGGCTGCTGCTCGACGAGCTGCTCATCGGTCGCAACATCACCACCTTCGGCGTCACGACCCGCGTCGCCATCGGCGGCGCGGCCTTCCTGCAGGCCTGCGTGCACGTCGCCACCGACGTTGACGCCGGCGGCGTCGACATCCCCGATGACTTCGGCCCCGTGCCCGACGGCTGGCTGGACCGCTTCACCAACGCAGCACTCACCGTGCTCGAAGGCCGCGCCGCCGAAGCGCGCACGCTGGAGGGCCGCTTCGACGACGCCGAGGCGCTTTACGCCATCCGCGCCTTCGTGCGCGTGCGCGGCGAGCCTGGTTGCCCGACCCGGCTGGTATGGAGCGACATGACGCCGCTCTACCGCGTGGCACCCTGGTTCGCCTCCACCGGCACGCCCCAGGCTCGCATCGCCCTGCCCGCCTTCGACCGTGCTTCGCTGGCTGCCATGAAGCCCAACGTCGCCTTCGACGTGCCGCCGGGCCTGGCCAATCTGCTGATGCGCAACAAGCCCGAGGACTTCATGAAGAAGCCCAAGGCCGGCAGCGAGATCGGCCTCGGTTGGCTGTGCTCCTTCTCGATTCCCATCATCACGATCTGCGCCTTCATCCTGCTCAATGTCGTGCTGTCCCTGCTCAACCTCGTGTTCTTCTGGTTGCCGCTGGTGAAGATCTGCCTGCCCGTGCCCAAGAAGAAATAGAGAACAGCCATGGCCCGCAAGCTCGCCCCCGAACTCTCCCCGCCCATTGGTTTCCCGCTGCTCGGCCGGCCCGACGCCGACGGCCGCTGGGCCTGGCCGGGCCTGGCGCGCAGCGTGGCCGACGGCCTGCGCTGCGTGCTCGCCACGCGGCCTGGTGAGTTGCTGATGCACCCCGACTTCGGCGCCGGCGTGCAGGACTTCCTGAACCAGCCCAACAACCTCACCGTGCGCGCCCGCCTGCACGAGCGCATCGGTGGCGCCATCACCCGCCTCGAGCCGCGCGCCCAGGTGGAACGCATCGACGTGGACGAAGACCCCGAAGACCCGCGCGTCGTCCACATCGCCGTGCACTACCGCTTGCGCCGCACCGGTGAACCGCAGCGCATGGCGCTGGCCTTGACCTTGGGAAGCTGAAATGCCGCTGCCCATCCCCCTGCTCGACGACCGCCGCGCCGACGACCTCGTCGCCGACCTGTTGGCCCGCATCCCCGCACACACGCCGGAGTGGACCGACCCGCGCGTGGGCGACCCCGGCCGCACGCTGATCGAGCTGTTCGCCTTCCTCGGCGACGCCCTGCTCTACCGCGCCAACCAGGTGCCCGAGCTGCAGCGCCGCGTCTTCCTGAACCTGCTGGGCATGGGCCTCAAGCCCGCCCGCATGGCCCGCGGCCTGGTCACGCTGCGCCTGCCCGATGAAGCCCGCGAGGCGCTGGACCTGCGCGAGCGCGCCACCATCAGCCGCCCGGTGCCCTTCGAAACGGCCCAGGAGATCAGCGTCGCGCCGGTCACCGGCGAGGTCTACCTGAAGCAGCGCGTCACTGCCGACGACCACCCCGAGCTGGCCGACACCCTGGCCCAGCTCGGCGCCCTCTACGGCGGCCGCACGCTGGACGCCTACCAGACCCAGCCGCTGTTTGCCGACGGCGCGGTGGACGCCGGCGTGGACATCGTCGCCGACAGCGTCGACGGCTGCCTGTGGATCGCGCTGCTGGCGCCCAAGCCGGCGCGCGGCGAGTCCATCGCCGCACTGCGCGACCGCTGCGCCCAGCAGCTGGCCCGCAACACGGCCGGTGCGGCGCGCCTGCTCAACATCGGCCTGGTGCCGGCGCTGACCGTGCCCGACGACCAGGAGCTGGTCGGCGAGCGCGAGCGCATCGGCGTCAGCTGGGAGATCTCCGTCGGCGGTGCCCGCGCGACCGACTACCAGACCCTCGACCCCTCGGGCAACGACACGACTGACGGCCTGCGCCGCGCCGGCGTCGTGCGCGTGCTGATGCCCGGCCCCGAGTTGATCGGCGTCGGCGACTCGGCCCGCGGCATCGATGCCGTCTCCGGCGTGGACGAAGAGCCACCGCGCCTGGACGACCCCGACCGCGCCCAGCGCCTCGTCGCCTGGCTGCGCATGAAGCCTGCCGCCGGCGTGCAGCGCCTGCGGCTCAGCTGGGCCGGTCTGCACGCCGTGCAGATCGAACAGGGCGTGACCAGCCAGGGCCTCGTCGTCGCCCAGACTTCCGGCCGCCCCGGCGAAGTCATTGCCCTGCCGGTGCGCAATGTGCTGCCCGACAGCCTGCAGCTCGAGATCGCCGAACCTGGCATGCAGTACGCGGCCTGGACGCGCGTCGACGACCTGGCCCTGGTGTCTCACCGCGCCGAAGTGGCCCGCGATGCCCGCGCCTACGAGCTGGACGCCGAGTCCGGCCAGGTGCGCCTGGGCGATGGCATGCGCGGCCGTCTGCCGCCGGCGGGCTCGCGCGTGCGCATCGTGTCGGCCCGCTCCGGCGGCGGCCGTGCGGGCAATCTCGCACCCGGCACGCTGAAGGACATCGTCGCCAACAGCATCAACGCCAGCGGCCTGCCCGGCGCCGTGATCAACACGCTGAAACTGTCGCAGCCGGTCGGCACCCAGGGCGGCGAGGACGCCGAGGACGTCGACGCCGCCCAGCAGCGCATCCCCGCCATGCTGCGCCACCGCGAGCGCGCCGTCACGGCCGACGACTACGCCAGCCTGGCCCGCGAGACGCCGGGCATGGACATAGGCCGCGTCGAGGTGCTGCCGCGCTTTGCACCGCGCACGCGGGCCTTCGGCATCCCCGGCGTCGTCGCCGTCATGGTGCTGCCGGGCACGACCAGCGGCGAGGTCGGCACCGCGCCCAACCCGCGCGCCGACCGGCCGCTGATCGAGGCCGTCCACGCCTGGCTGGAACCGCGCCGGCCGCTGGCGACCGAGCTCAACGTCATCGGCTGCGAGTACGTGCCGCTGTCCGTCTCCGTCGCCGTGGGCCTGCGCGACGGCGCGCCGCGCGAGGAGACGCTGGCGGCGGTGCGCGGGGTGATCCGGCGTCTGCTGTGGCCGCTCGCTCCCGGTGGTTTCGACGGCAATGGCTGGCCGCTGGGACGCGCCTTGGCCGATCGTGAGCTGGAAGTCGAAGCCGCCCGCGTGCCCGGCGTGGCGACCGTCGCCGGCGTCAATCTCTTCACCGGTGGCCCCGGCGCCTGGGCCTTGGTCGGCCGGGATGGCAGCGGCCTGCAGCGGGCTGCCCTCGCGCCCTGGCAACTGCCGGAGTTGATGCAGGTGCTGGTGGAAGTGGGCAGCACGCCGGCCACCCGCGTCGGGCCGGACGCGGCTTCCGGCAGCGGCGCCAACGGCAGCAGCCGCGTCGCCGTGCCCGTCATCGTGGACCTTTGCTGAGATGAACAAGCCCCCACGCTCACTTCGCTCGCTGCCCCCCGAGGGGGCGCGTCAGTGCCTTCGGGCGGCCGGGCGGTACTGACATGGACGCCAACTCGCAACGCTTCTGGCTCTGGTCCCGTCCCGAGGACTGGGCGGTGGCGGAAGGCTGCGCGATCGCGTCGCGCGACGCCGAGCATGGCGGCGTCGCGCAAGTGCTGTCGCTGGCCTCGGAGCTGGGCGTGGCGCCGTTGATCGCCGGTGTCTCCCGCGTCACCAGCGCCGAGACCGAACTGGCCATGCTGCCTTTGCTGCGCGACCGCGTCGGCAGCTACGCCCGCTGGGACCCGCGGCCGACGCCTGAAGGCCCGGGCGGCTCACTGATGGGTTTTGGCGCCTTCCCCGGCGAGGTGCCGCGTTATGCGACCTCGGCGCCCGGCGCGCCCGCGGCGATGGCCCTCGATGCCGATGACCGCATCGTCTTCGCCTTTGCCGACCGCGTGGAACTCTTCGACCTGCGCGACCGCCACGAGCCGGTGCGCCTGGAACTGCCGCCGCTGTTCACGCCCCAGGCCGTCGCCTGTGACGCCCAGGGCGGGCGCTGGCTGCTGGACCGCGGCAACCGCCGCCTCGCCGTGCTGGCCGGCACGCCTTTCCCCGAACGCGGCGACGTGGTGCGCGATGCAGGCACCTTCCGCCCTCAGCCCGAGAACGCCGACGACGCGCGTCTCGAGCTGCTGCCCGAGGCCCTGCTGGATGCCGCCCTGCGCCCCATCGCGCTGGCCGCCAGCCCGCAAGGCCGGCTCGCGGTCATCGCCTGGGGTCCGGATGGCGAGCTGAACCTGATCGTCATCGACGGCGAAGCGCGCAAGAGCGCCATCCTCGAGGGCGCTGCCTACGCCCACGCCATTGCCTGGCTGGACGAGGCCGACGTCGCCCTGCGCGTGTCCGACCTGGCCGAGGCCCTGGTCTATCCGGCGGACGCAGCGCCCCGGCAGAAGCCCCTGGGTCGCCGCTACCCCAGTGCCGACGCGGCGCCTGGCGGCTTTGTCGCCTCGCAGGACTGGCCGCCGCATCTGCCGCTGGTGCGTCCGCAGGACGTGCCCGAGGCCGCGGAAAATGCGACCTTCAGCCGCACCCTCGTGCCGCTGTCCTGGCGCGGCTTTGCTGCCAGCGGCATGGCCGAAGGCCACACGGTCGACACGCAATCCATCGACCTGGTCTGGCACCGCCTCTACGTCGAAGCCGTCATCCCGCCCGGCTGCGGCGTGCGGGTGGAGTTGCGCGCCTCGGACGAGAACGGTTTCAGCGGCGCCTGGTGGCCGCACTGGTTCGGCGACGCCAGCGCCTTGCAGGCCGACCTGCAAGCCGGCACACCGCGCGCCGCCTGGCTGGCCTGCCCGAGCGAACTGCCCCATCACGCCAGCCTGCTCGGCTGCGCGCCGCTGGCGAATCGCGTCGGCCTGTTCGGTGCCCTGGTGCAGCGCGCCGGCATGCAGCTGCGCGAGCTGCGCGGCCGCCGCCTGCAACTGCGCCTGACGCTCTACGGCAACGGCCGCGCCACGCCGCAGGTGGCGGCCGTGCGGGTCTGGGGCGACCGCTTCTCCTATCTGCGCCGCTACCTGCCCGAGCTCTACCGCGACGACCCCGTCTTCGACCGGACTGCAAGCGGCGACGCGACGCGCCACGACTTCCTGGAGCGCTTCATCGGCCTGTTCGAAAGCGTGCTCACGCCGATGGAAGACCAGGTCGCCGACGCCCGCGTGCTGACGGCGCCCACCAGCACGCCGGCCGACGCGCTGGACTGGCTGGCCCGCTGGACCGGCGAGCGCTTCCCGTCCCGCCTGCCCACCGCGCAGAAGCGCGCCTGGCTGGCCAATGCACCCTTGCTGCGCCGGCTGCGCGGCACCCGCGGCGGCCTGGCCCTGGCGCTGGACATCGCCACCGACGGCGCGGTGAGCCTGGGTCGCATCATCGTGCTGGAAGACTTCCGCCTGCGCCGCACGTTGGCCACGCTGCTGGGCATAGACCTGGAGCGCAGCGACGACCCGCTGCTGCCCGGCCTCGTCGTCTCCGGCAATTCCTTCGTCGGCGACACGCTGACGCTGGGCGACGCAGACGACGACCAGGCGCGCCGCGAGTTCCTGGCCCTGTTCGGCGAGGAGATTGACTCCGGGGCCGAGCGCGAGACCGTGGCCAGCGTCTACGAGCGCACCGCCCATCGCGCCACCATCCTCGTTCACGAGGGGCTGGACGAAGACCTGATCGCCATGGTGCGCAACCTCGCCGAAGAGATCGCACCGGCCCATGTCCTCGTCAAGGTGATGGCCGCCCGCGAGCCCTTCATGGTCGGCATCGCGGCCCTGGTCGGTGTGGACAGCTATCTGCGCGCGCCGGTGCCGCTGGAAGTGGCGCGCATCAACCGCAGCGGCGTTGGCCGCGGCGACCGTATCACCGGCGGCGGCGCGCTGGACTGGCGGCTGGACGACAGCAGCGGCCTCGTCGCCTTCGACGGCGCACCCAAGGCCCATCTGGACGCCGTCGCCATCGCCAGCCCCGGCGGCAATCTGCTGCTCGACGGCCGCCGCTCCGAACCCCCGCCCGACGGCGTGATCGCGCGCTGGCGCTTCACGCGACTTCCCGATCCCGAGTAGACCTACCAAGGAGTGCCACCATGGCCAAGTTCGAAATCAATGTCCCCTTCGAAACCGACCAGCCGACCGTCGTCGTCGAGGTCGACCCGCGCAGCCCGCTGGCCCGCGGTCGGCACAAGTTCCAGCTCGAGGTCATCGACGACTCCGGCAATGTGTCCCTGCCCGACACCGTCGACGTCATCGTGGCCGACCGCGAGCGCCCCACGGCCGTGCTGGCCGGGCCACAGGTCGCCGACCTCGGCAAGAACTTCGAGCTCAACGGCTCCAAGTCCTTCGACATCGGCGGCGTCATCAAGAGCTACCGCTACACCTATCTCGGCCCCGTGCGGTGAGCGACGCCATGGCCGTGCTGCCTGTCGGCAAGACGCTGGAGCAGGAGAAGCCGGTGCTGCTGGTCGAGAACAAGCTCGCGGCCGGCAAGCACCGCTTCAGCCTCGTCGTCGTCAACGAAAGCGGCGTGGAGAGCGAGGCGGTGTCGCTGGATGTCAGCGTGACTGCCGGTCGGGTCCTGCCCGTCCGCCCCGTGACGCCCATTGATACAGGACTGATCCGATGAACGCCCTCGATGAAGTCGATGCCCTGGAAGCCGCCGATCGCCTGGACCGGCCGGATCGTCCCTTCTACGACACCGGCGTGCTGCTCGGCAGCGACGACTTCCGCGACGAGCAGACCTACCACCGCTCGCGCCTGGCCCGCGCGCTGGCCTATCTGGCCGGCGCCGGCACGCTGATCGGTCTCAAGGCCGAGGCGGTCGCCAACGAAGCAGGCACAGAGCACGAGCTCAAGGTCGGCGCGGGCTTGGCCATCGATCGCCTGGGCCGCCTCATCGAAGTGCCGCGCTCCTGGTGCGTGCGCCTGGAGCCCTGGTTCCTGGCGCAGCCGGCCGACGCCATACGCGCCGCCCATGGCGCGCAGGGCGTGGTGGCCGACCTCTTCCTGCGCTTCACGCCGCAGGCCCGCGGCCGCACGCCCAGCTTTGCCCAGGGCGCCTTCGACGCGACCGACGCGCTGGTGCCCAACCGCGTGCGCGATGCCTTCCGCTTCGAGCTCATCCTGCGGCCCGACGCCAGGGATGCACCGGCCACCGACTTCCTGCCCCGCTCGCGCTTCCAGGCCGTGCGGGCGCTGGCCCCAGCCGATCGGCCCGACGCCCTGCGCGACGCCTTGCTCGACGGCTGGAACGACGCGACCAACCCGCATGCCCGCGACCTGGCCCGCCCCGACGGCGAAGCCTTGCCACCCCTGCCCGAGCACGGCGCAGCGGCGGATGACTCGGACTCGCTGGCCGACCCGACCTCGCTTTTCATCGCGCGGCTGCTGATCCCGACCGTCGAAGCGCCGGCGGCCGTGCCCGCAGGTACGCGCCCCACGCCGATCTTCACGGCGCTGGACGCCGCCCACATCGACAACACCAGCCGCCGCTTCGCCTACCCGGCGGATGCCTTGGCAGCCGTCTTCGGCATCTGATCGGGAGACTCACCATGGCCATCCAGAAAGCCCCCCAGGTCTCATTCGGTGCCGCCAGCGGCACGCAGCGCACCGTCGTCAGCGCAGACACCGCGCGCACGTTGCGCGAGGCCAACCTGATGGTGGAGGAGTCGCATCGCGTGCGGCCGCGCTGGTTCGACGGCAAGTTCCTGGCCGCGCGCGACCTGACCCGCGAGCAGTCCTATTTCCTGGCCCGCCAGGCCGGCTTCGCGCGCGCCCTGGGTGCGGGCGTGGTCGAGGGGCTGGAAGTCTCGCAAGGCAGCGTGGCCACCGAGTTGCAGGTCAGCCCCGGCTTCGGCTACACGACGGCGGGTGAACTGGTTGCCCTGACCGGGCCGGTGCGCGTGTCCCTGGCCCAGCTCTTCCAGCTGCAGACGCTGGCCCAGCAGCTCAGCGGCAGGAAGAAGCTGCTCACGCCGCCGCTGCGCAACCGCACCGGCATCTTCGTGCTGGGCCTGCGCGCGCTGGAGTTCAGCGCCAACCCGGTCTCCAGCTATCCGACGGGCCTCGACGCCGAACGCACCGTCGAGCCGGGCGACATCGTCGAAGCCAGCGCGCTGACGCTGCATTACGTGGCCGACGCACCTGGCGACCGCGCCGACGCCCTGCGTGGCGAGCTGGCACGCCAGATCTTCGTGCAGCAGGCCGGCCCCAGCCTGCCCGCGGAGACGCTGGCCCTGGCCCTGGTGGCGCTGACCGGCGACACGGTGCGCTGGATCGACGTCCACCTGGCCCGCCGCACGGCCGGCCAATCGCATGCCGACGTGCTGGGCTTCGGCTTCGCACCACGCCTGCTGCGCGAGGCCCATCTGGCCCAGTACCAGGCGCAGCTCGACGATGTCATGAAGCGGCCGCTGGGCGCCCGGCCCAGCGCGGCCCAGTTCTTCTCCGCCCTGCCTGCCGCCGGCCCGCTGCCCGCCGCGGCCGTCAACACGGCGGACTTCAGCCAGAGCTGGCTGCCCGCCGGCATCGACGCCGAGCTGACGCTGGTGCCGCAGGACGAGATCGCCATGCTGGTGGAGGAGTCGCTGACGCTGCCGCCCATCGACCTGCAACTCGCCGCCGAAGCGCAGACCTCCACTTTCGTCAGCATCCTCGTCCCCGTGCCCCGCGAAGCCCTGGCCGCGCAGGCTCGCCTGCTGCGCCAGCGGCTCACACGTGCCCTCGTCGTGCCGGCCACGCGCCTGTCCGTCAAGCGCTCGCCGGCCGAATCGCTGCGCCTGCTCGAGAACACGCGGCTGGTGAAGACGGGCCTGTTCCCGCCGCCGGCCATCACCGACCCGGTCGACACGGCCTGGGCCAGCCTCGTCAATGCGCAGACCACGCTTTGGTATGCGCGGCGGCGCAATGTGGCGCTGCGGCCCGAGGTGGAGGGCGTGGCCGTCGCCGTCATCAACGAAGGTCCCAACCCCGACAACATCATCCTCGAGCGCTTCAAGGCCTTGGGTGAAACGGAACGCGTCGAGAAGCTGCTGGCCCGCTCCGACTCCCTTGCGCGGGCCGAGGCGGTGAAGCTGCTGTCGGCCGCCAAATTCTCCGAACCGCTGCTGGCGCATGCCGCGCTGGCGCAGCTGGAAGCGCGCAAGACCATGGACGAGACCGCGGTGGCCGAAGTCGCCACGGCGCTCAACACGCCCGGCGTGGCCGACGGCCTAGCCAAGCTGGCCGCGCAGCGCCCTGATCTGCTGGAGGACAAGGAGGCCCTGCACAAGCTCGCCGGCAGCGAACACCTGCTCGACATGGGCCGCACGCTGTCCCGCAGCAGCGGTCAGGAGGCGCAGCGCCTGTCGGCCGACATCAAGGTGCCGGTGCGCGGCAAGGCCAATCTCGACAAGGTTCTGGCGGCACGCTTCGCGCCGGCCAAGCCGCGTTGAACCGGAGCACATCACCATGGCCAGCGACCGCAGCACCCCCTCCCTGGACGGCGCGCGCATCGTCGCGCTGAACGTCACGCCGCCGGCCGGCACCGCGCGGAGTCAGCGCCTGGCGCTGGGCAGCGGCGAAGTGGCCGTGGCCGTGCAGCCGCGCCTGTCCAGCCGCACCGCAGCCGATGGCGAGCGGCGCATGAACGCCTTCGCCGGCCGCGCGCTGACGGCGCCGCTGCTGGAAGCCGAGCAGAACCAGCGCGCCCGCCGCATCGCCCTGCTCAACCGCGCGCTGAGTGCCGGCGTGGTCGAGGGCCTGGCCCTGGCCTTCGATGACGACGCCATCGCGGCGATTGACACCGCGGCCGCACCGCCGCCTGCTGCTGGCCTGGAGCTGGCCACCGCGCGCCGCATCACCATCGAGCCCGGCATGGCCCTGAGCGCCGGCGGCGAGGAGGTCATCGCTCCTGCTGCCTTCTCCTTCGACCTGCTGGACCTGCCCGTTGTCGCGCCACGCTGGCTGCTGTCCGACGCCGACCCGGCACCCGCCATGCCGGCGGACGCCGACGGCAGCGTGCTCTTCGCCCGCGCCACCGGCCGCAGCCTGCGCACGCTGCTGACCCTGGGCCGGCCCCTGCCCCGGGTCGGCATCGTCGTGCTGGAACCCATAGAGCACGGCGTCGTGCAGGGGGCCGACCCCTTCGACCAATGCGAACGCGACCTCGATGCCGAGGCCTTCGAGGACCAGGTGCGCCAGGACGCCGCCCGCCCTGTCTTCTACGTCTGGCCCGACGAATGGCTGCCCCTGCCCGCGCCGGGCAACACCTGGCGCAACGCGCTGGCCCATGCCGTCTTCGCCCGCGAGGCCGAGCTGGGCAACAGCCAGTCCATGCCCTGGCACGGCAGTGGGGTGCCGCTGGCGCTGGTGGCCGTCAACACCGCCTGGCAGCCGCTGTTCTCCGACCGCGCCGCCGTCGCGCGCCTGGGTGGCCGGCCGCGCGCCGAGGCCAATGCCCAGCTCGGCGCCGGCACCCGCTTCCTCTGGCAGGCCCGCATCGACCAGTTCACCGAACACCTGACAGAAGCAGCCGCCGCGGGCGATGACACGGTGGCCCTGGGCGACCAGATGCTGACGCTGCCGCCCGCGGGCCTGCTGCCGCGCGACGCCGTCAACGCTCGCGCCGCCCGGCAGGTCTTCTTCCCGTCGAGCATCGACGTGGCGGCCCTGCCCGTGCCCATCGAGCAGTTGGACCTGGTGCTGGAAGCCGCCGCCGGCCTGTCGCCCATCGACCTCGCCGTGCGCGACAGCATCTGCGTCTACGTGCCGGTGCCGCAGACCCTGTTCGACCCCAAGCTGCTGCTGACCGAAGTGGCCGATGTCGACCACAAGATCGCCGACGCCATCGAGCGCCATGTGGACGACCGCGCCGACTGGCTGCGGCGCCGCCAGCGCCAGCGCAAGCAGCGCGAGGCGCTGAGCATCGCCGCCGAAGGCCCCGACAACACCGACACCGTGCCCGACCCGCAGGACGACCCGCTGCGCGTCGAGGACGAACGCCTGCTGCCCCTGCTGCCCGCACCGGCCGGCCTGCTGCACCGCTCGGCCAATGTGCGCGGCCTGCACCAGCATTTCCTGGACCACGCCACCGAGACCCTGGCCGTGGGCAAGGGCGATGTGCTCTACGCCTGGGTACAGCTGGACCGCGAATTCCCGCCCCGCACGCTGATGCTGCAATGGCAGATCGGCGGCAGCTGGGAGCACCGCGCCTACTGGGGTGAAAACCTGATCGGCTGGGGCTTGGACGGCACGCCTTCGCGGCTGCAGCAGTCCACCGACGTGCCGCCCGCCGTGCCGACGCCGGGCCGCTGGCACCGGCTGGAGATCCCTGCTGCGGCGCTGGCACTGGAGGACACCAGCGTCGGCGGCGTGGCCTTCACGCTGTACGACGGCCAGGCCCTCTTCGGCCCCGTCGGCGTGCTGCGCAACGGCGCCGAGGCGGTCTGGCTCGACCAGAAGACACTGGACTCCGGCACGCTGCGCGGCGAAGGCGAGTCCTGGGACTTCGTCACCGCCGCCGACGCCGACACGGCCTTCGAGAGCGCCTACGACACCAGCGCCAACGCCAACGGCGAACGCGAGTCCACCGAGCTGACCGGCCTGCTGGCCGAGCCATTGATCGCCGGCCGCAAGCTCGCACCCATCACCGGCGACGACAGCAAGCTCACGCCCACCGAGGCCGACGCCGCCAAGCGCGGCTTCCAGACGCTGGCCGCGCTGATCCAGGCCAATGGCCTGCGCCAGACGGTCGCCGACCTGTCCAGCCGCATCGACGAGGCGGACGACGCCGTCAACCTGGGCTATCTGCGCGTGCAGACCGACATGTACCGGCTGCGCCAGACGGTGCTCAAGCAGTCGCAGGCCAGCCGCTTCGCCGTGTCGCCGGCGCTGACGCAGATCGCCGACCTCGACAACGCCAGCGCCACGCGCGAGCAGCTCTCGGACTTCTATGGCACGGTCAAGAGCGAGACGCAGCTGAAGCGCCCGGATGGTGCGACCGCGCCGCCGATCTTCCCCATCCGCACGCGCACCGGCGGCGTTGCGCCGGTACCCGTGCCGCGCGGCATCGCCCGGGCGGGCGCGGGCGTCGCCGAAAGCGCGGCGGCGCTGAATGTGACCAGCAATGTGGGCATTGGCAGGAGCGTCGGCGGCTTCATGACCCCCGCTCCATCGCCGATCCGGGTCATTGGCGCACCGATCTCGCCCATCTCGACCTTCACGCCGGCCGCGCCCAGCATCGTGGGCTCGATTGGCGTCATTGGCGGTTCGATCGGTGGCGTCATCGGCTCCGGCAACCTGGGCGGCATCGTCGGCGGTCAGGTTGCCTTGGACCCGCGCATCAATCTGGCGGGCCTGGTGCCGCTGGCCCCCGTGGCCACAGCGCCGCCGCCCAGCACCAAGGTCACCGACTCCTCGGCGCTCACCGGCAAGGCCGAGATCCGCACCACCTCCATCGCCTCACGGCTGGAGCGGCCGCGGGCCATCGAGGCCAAGGATTTCACCGTCGCCACGCGGCTCGAAGTCATCAGCAAGCTTGCTGCGCTGGGTCTGGACCTGGATGAACTGGAGGTGCCCGGCATCGCCGAGAAGCAGACCATCGGCGGCGTGCTCAAGGAGTTCGACCCCGGCGGCCAACCTCTGCGCGCCGCGCCGATCAAGCTCAGTGCGCTGCGCCTGCGCTTTGCCGACCTCAGCTTCGACCCCGACCCCGAGGACAAGGCCCGCGACGAATCGGCCTACTTCCTTGGCGGCGTGGACCTGTCCGACCACACCATCGCCGTGCTGCGCGCCGCCGAAGGCATCGTGCGCAAATACCGCGACGCACTGGCGCGCTGCCAGAAGTCGCTGGCGGCCATTGACGCCAGCCTCGGCGGCCTCGCCTCGCGCCTGGCCCTGGTCGAGCGCGAGCTGGCCGAGTCTCGCCAGGACGTGGCCACTGCCCGCGCCCTGCTTGCCGAAGACCAGCAGCGCGCCGCGGCGCTGAACGCCAGGCGCGACGCCATCATTGCCGAGCACGTGAAATTCCTCGCCTTCGCGCGGGCCCGCATCGGCAGCCGCACGGTGGCCCTGCCGTCGCGCCTGCTCGATTCGGCCCTGGAGCCCGACGCCGTGCCCGCCTGCCTGGCCGAGCACGACGACCCACCCGGCGACGTGGCCGCCATGATCGGCATCGTGCGCCAGGCCCCGGTCGACTGGTTCCCGGCCCTGCGCGCCCACCTGAGCCTGCTCGACACCCATTTCGTCGCCGACCGCGTGCTCACGGCCCTGCCGCTGACGGCCAGCGCCATCACCGCCACCAACGTCAGCGCCCTGACCCTGCTCAACGGCCTGGCCGGCGGCGCCAGCCAGCAGATCGCCTTCAACGCCGTGCGCGCCCAGGCCGAGAGCGTCAACCTGGCCCGCAGCGAAGCCCTGCCCTTCGCCGCCGTTGCCCTGTCTTCGGCCAGTCTCGGCCTGGTCGGCAAGATCGACCTCATCGCCCGGAGCGCATCGCTGGCCGACCTGGCGGCCGCCAATGCCGAACGCAATCTGCTGAACCGGCGCATGACCGAGGAGATCGCTCGCATCGCCCAGGTCGCGACCTGCCTGCATGCCCGCCTGTCGACGGTGCGTGCCGGCATCCGCCTCGACTGGGCCGAGCGCTTCAGCCAGTTCGACAGCGTGGGCGACCTGGGCAACCTGTCGACGCTGCCGCATTTCGGCGAGCTGGAGCGCGACGACCGCGAGGACATCCGCGACCTGGCGTCCTGGCTGCGCCGCCGTGTCGACGCGAACCAGCCGCGCGCCGTGGCGCTGATGGCGGCCCTGGTGCGCGTCTGCCTGCTGGCCGCCAGCCACAGCCCGGCGGGCCAGCTGCTGACCGGCCGGCTGGTGCGGCCGATTCCCATCCATCCCGGCGTGCGCTTCGAAGTGCAGCCTTCCCTGCCCGACCGTCTGCGTGTCGGCATGAAGGTGCAGCTGATGGACCCGGTGCTCAGTGCCTCCCTCGGCGTCAACCGCATCGCGGCGCACGCCGTGGTGGCCGACATCGTCGGCGGTATCGCGCATGTCAGCGTGACCCAGACCGTGCAGGCCGGCTTCACGCCGAGCGCGCGGTCCACCGTGAACTTCCTGCTGGGCTGATCGACCATGGCAACCGCCGAAGTCACCGTCCAACGCCTGCGGCTGAGGTCGCGGTTGGCGGTGCCCGGCCTGATGACTAAGGTGGAGGACGCGCTGCGCGTGTCGACCAAGCCGCCCGCGCTGTTGAATCGTCTCGTGCTGGTGCGCCGGCTGCGCCTGCGTACGGCCGCGGGCGCCAGTGCGCAGGCGCTCGCCGCGCAACTCGAGCGGGCCTGGCGGCAACTCGCGGCGCAGGCCTGTCCCATCGAGCAGGCGAGCGACACGGCCGAGGCGGTCTGGGCAACCAGCCTGGCGGTGGCGCACCAGGCCTTGCTGCGGCGCTGGCTACGGGGAGAGCCGACCGCGGCCTGGTTCTGGCAGCGGCTGCTTCCGCCCCAAGTGGACACGGCATGGCCGCAGCGGGCCGTGGCACTGATGCTGGCCACCGAAAAAGATATGCCGTCGACGGGTTCTGCCGTCGATCTGCGAAAGCAGGCTTTGCAGGCACGCCTGCTGCTCGAGTTGATCGCGGAACACCGGATGGCGGCGCAGTTCATCGCGGCCATCACCGACGTGCAGGTGCAGGCGGTGCTGAACTTGATCGAGAAGGCGCCGAGCGGAACGCCGGCATGGCGCCATCGGCGACTTCACGCCGCGGCGCGTGCACCTCTGGCGGCGTCACCCGCGCCCAGTGCCGAGACACCGCGCGCCCGTTTGTTTGAGGTGATGACGGGGATGCCCGTCGTCGCTGAAAACCCGGTCATCGAGTGCAGTCCCGCGCATCCAGCCGCGCTCTTGTCGGAGCGCGAACCGACGAAAATCCACACACCGAATCTGGACGGGCCGGCCGTGGCGGCGCCCCATTTCCGAGCGGCCATCGCCACAACGCCGCCTGCGACTCGGGCTGTCACGGCCTCGCAATCCCAGACCGTCCTCGACCCCGGCCTTGCCAGCCCCTGGTCCGGCCTGTGGCTGATGCTGCCCCTGTTGCTGCGCCACGGCCTGGACGATGCCGACGACCCGCTGGCCGCCTGGGCCGGCGCGATGCGAGCGGCGTGCCGGCGCTTTCGCATCCCCGACGACGACCTCATCCACACCGCTGTGGCAGGCCTGGACTTGCCGGCAGCGGAGAGCCCGTACTGGCTGCGCACCGCCCGCCTCGCCGCCGTCCACGACGCTGGCCTGCCGCTGCTGCGCATCGCCCGCCGCCACGGCGCGGCCTGGGTGTCGCCCGAGCGCATCGACATCGAGTTCCCGCCCACGGCGCTGGACCTGCGCATCCGCCGCGCCGGCTTCGACATCAACCCCGGCTTCGTTCCCTGGCTGGGCCGCATCGTGCACTTCCATTACCCGTCGTGAACCCCGCCGACTTGCCGCCCCAACTGACGATGCGCCCGCGCGACTTCGGCCTGGCGGCGCTGGGTGCCTTGCTCATTCATCCGAGCGAACCGACTGCTGCACCCGAGGAGCGTTTTTTGCGCGAGGCGCTGGCCGCCGCGGGCGGCGACGACTGGCGCAAGCACGCGCTGGCCAGCCTGGACAGAGACGCAGCCCTGGCTCGCGCTCGCGACGCCTTTGGTCTGAGCGCCATCGAGACTCTGGTGCTGGCACTGGTCGCCGCCGTGGAAGACGACCCGCTCGCCTGCCGCGTCATCGCCTGGATGCAGGCGCCCCAGGCCAGCCCGCGGCCCGCGCTGGCCCTGCTCGCCCGCGCCTTCGCGCCGCTGCACGAAAGCTTCTCCGACACAGACCCGCAACGCAGCGAGACCACGACCCTGCACGCCTTGGCCTATGGCCGCGCGATGCGCCACGGCCTGCTGCAAAGCGAGGAACCGAACGCCTCACGCCCGTTGTGCGAAACCGCGCTGCGCGTGCCCGCCCCCATCGCCGCCGCGCTGGCCGGCGTGGCTTGCGACTGGCCCGGCGCGCCGACACCCGCGCTCTGGCGCGTCGCCGCCGTCCCGCTGCTCGACACCGCGCTGGCCGACTGGGCCCGCGACCTGGCCGCCATGCCGCGTTCCGGCCTCGTCATCCGCAGCGCCGCGCCCCACGAAGCGCGCGGCCTGGCCGACGCACTCGTGCGCCGCCTCGGCGCCGAGCCGGCCTGGTTCGCCCATGCAGACGCTTTGCCGCCCGGCTCCGAAGCCTGGCTGGTGCTGACCGGCCGCGTGCCCGTCTTCGAGATCGACGGCGCCCCCGGCACCGTGGCCACGTTGCCGGCCCTGGCTGTCTACGACGGCCCGGCGCTGGTCGTCACCGGCCTGGACGGCGGCGTGCGTCGCGACGGCCCGATGGCCGACTGGCGCGTGCCCCTGCCCGACGCCGCCACACGCGCTGCGCTCTGGCATGAGGCCCTGGCCGACGACGTGCTCGCCGCGCAGGCCGCCCAGCGGTACCGCGCCGGCTATGCACAGATCGGCGACCACGCCCGCCTCGCCCGCCTGCTCGGTGCTGGTCAGGCGACGGTCGACAGCCTGCACCGCGCCGCGCTGATGACGCCCTCGGGCCGGGCCCTCGACGCGCTGGCCCAACCGCTGAGCGAATCCGTGCCCGACGCCGCCCTCGTCGCCAGCCCGCAGTTGCGCGTGGAGCTGGAGCGCATCGTGCAGCGCTGCATGCAGCGTGAGACGCTCCATGCCGGCCTGGGCGCCGCCGCGCGCACGCGGGCCTGCGATGGCGTACGCCTGCTGTTCACCGGCGGCTCGGGCACCGGCAAGTCGCTCGCCGGCCAATGGCTGGCCCAGCGCCTGGGCCTGCCGGTCTACCGCGTGGATCTGGCGGCCATGCTGAGCAAGTGGATAGGCGACACCGAGAAGAACCTCGCCGAGCTGCTGGCCCGTGCCGAGCATGCGGACGCCATCCTGCTCTTCGACGAGGCCGACACGCTGTTCGGTAAGCGCACCGAGGTGGCCAGCGCCAATGACCGCTTCGCCAATGCCCAGACCAACTACCTGCTGCAGCGCATCGAGACCCACAGCGGCATCGTCGTGCTGACGAGCAACAGCCGCGCCCGCTTCGACCCGGCCTTTGCGCGACGCCTTGACTTCATCGTCGATTTCGTCGCACCCGACGCCACTGCGCGGCGCAGCCTCTGGCAGGCCCACCTCGGCGAGGCCAGCGACTGCAGCGCCGCCGACCTGAACCGGCTGGCCGCGCTGGGCGACTTCGCCGGTGGCCATGTGCGCAATGCCGTGCTGGCCGCCGCCGCCCAGGCCCGCGCCCGCGGCGCTCGCATCGCCTACGCCGACATCGCCGACGGACTGCGCGCCGAGTACCGCAAGTTGGGGCGCAGCGCGCCTGCGGACCTGTAGCGACCATGCAGGCGCGCACCGCCACCGCACGCACGCCGCGAGGCGCCGCCAGCCGCGGACCGCCGCGAGCACGCGCCACTGCACCAACAACAGCCGCCGGCCTGCCACGCTATCTGCAGGACAAGGCTGGCCGCGGCCAACCCTTGCCGGCGCCGGTGCGCAACGAGATGGAAGGCCGCTTTGGTGCGCCGCTGGCCGACGTGCGCGTGCATACCGATGGCGCGGCAGCGGATTCCGCGGCGGGCATGGGCGCGCGGGCCTACACGGCCGGCAGCGACATCGTCTTTGGCGCCGCGCATTTCGCGCCAGAGAGTGCGGAGGGCCGCGGCCTGCTCGCGCATGAACTCACCCACGTGGTGCAGCAGCGCGGCGCTGGCGTGCCAGCCACCCAGCCCAGCGCGGCCGACGGCGGCGCCCACCACGACAAGGCCGAACGCGAAGCCGAGGCCAATGCGAAGAAAGTGGCCAGCAGCGCGCCGCTGACAGCCAAGGAACAACCCGCGACCGGCGTGCAGCGTTCGGGCGTGCTGGACACCCTCGGCGACGCCGCGGGCGCCGTGGCCGACTTCGGCGGCGATGTCGTGGATGCCGGCGTGGACGCAGCCGGCTCCGCCGTCGAGGCGGTCGGCGAGGCCATCGGCACCATCGCGATGCGCCTGGTGCGCGAAGTGGCGCCCAGCCTGGTGCCCGTCATCGAGCGCGGCCCGATGGCGCTGCTGCGCGACATGGTGTCTTCGGCGCTGGACGGCCTGGCCTCGGTACTCAATGCGCTGGACCCCAGCGGCACGCTGACGGCCATGCTGGGCGTCTTCACCGGCCTGGTCGAGCGCGCCGCTGGCATTGCCGCAGCCCTGCTTTCGGGCGACTGCCAGCCGCTGCTGAACGCCATCGACGAACTGAAGACCTTTGTCACGGAGGTGGCCGGCGAAGCCTGGGACCGCTTGACGACCTTCCTGCAGCCCATCGGCGACTTCTTCACCGACCTGTGGAACGGCTACGGCGCGCCGGCCATCGAGTGGCTGCGCAGCAAGGCCGGTGCCGTGTGGGCGCGCATCGAGGCCTTCGGCACCGACATCTGGAACTGGACCGAGCCGATACGCAGTGCGGTGGGTGACGCCTGGGGCTGGGTCAAGGAGCAGCTCTTCGGCCCGGAGGAGGCTGGCAGTGGCGACAGCTCGGGCGGCATCGTCGGCTGGATCACGACCAAGGCCGGCGAGGCCTGGGACTGGGTCAAGGAACAGACGGCGCCCGTCTGGCAGCCCATCGCCGCCACGGCCCAGAAGGTGGCCGACATGCTGCCGCCGCCCTGGATGCGCAACTTCGGCCAGCAGATGCAGCAGATGTCGACGCAGCTGAATGCCTCGGCCACGGCCATGGAAGGCGGCGACGGCGTGGCCGAGAACCGCGACACGCTGGCCGCCGTGCTGCCGTCGGTCACGCAGGTGATCGGCACGGTGCGCAACGTCATCGTCGACGCGGGCGGCTGGGTGTCGACCAAGGTGGGCGCCCTGGGCAACGCGGTGTCGTCGCTGATGGGCAGCCTGCGCTCCAGCAGCCTGATGGCCATGCTGGCCAATGCCCTGGGCTGGCTGGAGGACGCGGCGCTGCGCCTGGTCAGCTGGGCGGACGAGAAGGTGCGCGGCCTGTTCGACTGGCTGCTGCAAGGCTTCGACGCGCTGACGCCCTTCGTCGAGAACGCGGTGGGCGTGGTGCGCCGGCTGATCGGCGTGGTGGGCGATCTGATGCGCCTGCCCCAGCTCATCCTGTCCAGCGTCTGGGAAGCGATTCCCTGCTGCATCCGTGAGCCGATCAAGAACTTCGTCTTCAACCAGATCCTGGCGCGCATCCCCGTCTTCGGCCAGTTCTTCAGCGACCCGACATTGTGGCCGCGCGTACAGGCCACGGCACTGCGCATCCTGCGCCAGGTGTTCGTCGACGGCGACCTGGCCGGCGCAGCCTGGACCTTCTTCCAGTCGGTGCTGCGCGTGCTGGGCCTGCCGCCGGAGCTGGTGGTGCAGGTGCTGGCCAAGGCCGCCGCGGCCATCGGCGACATCCTGACCGACCCGGTGGGCTTTCTCGTCAACCTGCTGGGCGCCGTGAAGGCCGGCTTCGGCCGCTTCTTCGAGAACATCGGCACCCATCTGCTGAATGGCGTCAGCGGCTGGCTGTTCGGCCAGGCCGAGTCCGCCGGCATCACGCCGCCGCGCGACTTCTCCATCGGCTCCATCTTCGGCTTCGTGCTGCAGGTGCTGGGCATCACCGTCGAGCACATCTTCGAGCGGTTGGCGCTCAAGCTCGATGCCGCCACCGTGCGCCGCCTGCGCCAGATCATGAATCTGGCGACCGGCGCCTGGCACTTCCTGTCCATCCTCATCAACGAGGGGCCGGCAGGGCTGTGGGTGGAGATCCAGAACCAACTGTCCAACCTGTGGGACCGCGTGCTGGACGGCGTCATCAGCTGGGTGACCGACGCCATCATCGGCCGTGCCACGCGCTGGCTGATGAGCCTGCTGGACGTGACCGGCATCATGCCGGTCATCAACACGCTGGTGGCCGTCTACAACGCCATCGAGTCCTTCATGCAGTACCTGCGCGAGATGCTGGAGATCGTCTCGAAGGTGCTCGACGGCATCCTGGACATCGCCCACGGCGCCATCGACGGCGCGGCCGTCTTCCTGGAGGACGCGCTGGACCGCGCCATGCCGGTGGCCATCGGCTTCCTGGCCAACCAGTTCGGCCTGGGCCGCATCGGCGAGCGCATGCACGAGCTGCTGGAGACGGTGCGCGCGCTGGTCGACCAGGCCATCGACTGGCTGATCGACCGCGCCATCGAGCTGGGCCAGGCCTTCATCGCGATGGCGCGGCGCGGCGTGGCGGCGGTGCGCGACGCGGCCAGCGCCGTCGTCGGCTGGTGGCGGCGCCGCTTCGGCTTCACCGACGAAAACGGTGAAGGACATGAGCTCTACTTCACCGGCGAGGGCCCCACGGCGCAGCTGACCATCGCGTCGACCCCGCAGTCCTTCGGCGCCTTTCTCGATGCGCAGGCCGCCGGCGCCAGCGCCGCCAAGCAGACCAAGATCGCGCGGGCCCGCGGCCTGTATGCCGATCTGCTGCGCGTGCAGCGCACCGCGGCGCCCCCGGCGGCGGACGGTTCCACCACCACCCCCGGCGCCAACGCCGAGGCCGAGGTGGTGCTGCTGACGACCCAGCTGGTCGACCTCGCCAAGGAGATCATGGGCGGCGGTGCAGGCGCGTCCACGGCGCCGGAGTATGGCGACCTGGAGTCGGGCATGGGGCACTCGGTCACGGTGGAGAGGCTGAGTGCCGTGCACCCACCGGGCAGCGAACCCAGCGTGTCGGGCGGACTGTGGGAAGCGCTCGGACGGCGCCGCCACGGTGGCTCGACCTACTACATCATGGGCCATCTGCTGAACCACCACCTCGGCGGCACCGGGGCCTCCTGGGCGAACCTGACGCCGCTGACAAGGTCGGCGAACAGCAGCATGTCGGCCGGTTTCGAGGAGCACGCTAAGACCCGCGTGCATGGCTCGCCTGCTGTGCCGGTGCGTTTCGAGGTCAGGGCCACCTTCGGCCGAGATGCACGCGCCGCCGACCAGGCGCGCCTGCGCGCCACCGGCAACCCGGATGACGCCGTGATCGCCGACATCATCCAGGCGGAAAGGGCCGTGCCTCGCACCGTGACAGGTACGGCCACCGACCTGTCGACCGGCCAGCCCGGCTCGCAGGTGCCGCCGCTGAGCCTGACCAACACGGTGGACGAGAACGTGGACAACTACGCGCTGTCCGATGCGCCACGCGCGCCGGCCTATGTGAGCGAGATGTCCGCGGCCGAGCTGATGCGCCTGCCGGGCGTGGACGCGGCCATGGCCCAGCGCATCAACGCCGGCAAGCCCTACCGGACGCAGGCGCAATTCGACGCCGTCGCGGCGCCCAACAACTGGGACAACGTCGTCGCGACGACGGCATTCCGATTGCGCCTGTACCGGCGCTGAACCTGCCCTGGAGCTGGCCATGAATCCAAATTCCATCAGCCACCGCGCTCTGTCCGAACCCTGCAGCTTCGCGCTGCTGCAATGGCCGGCGCTGATCGGCCTGCTGGCCATCGACCAGCCCGGCCTGCCGTGGCTCGCGCTGCGCGTGCTGCTCGGCCTGTGGCTGGCGGCCATGCTCATCGCCAGCTACGCCGGCGGGCGTGGTGCGGGCTTTGGCAATGCGATGCTGCTGCAATGCGGCCTGGTCGTGGCGGCGTGGTGGATGCATCCGTCAGCGTGGGCCTATGCCTGGCTGGCGGCCATCCCACTGCTGCTGCTGGCGGCGCAAAGGCTGCGCCTGCGGCGGATGGCGCTGACGGCCTGAGACAATGGCCGGGCGCCAGCAAAGCGCACTTCGCCCCTAAGTGATTGTTTTTAAAAGGAATGCCTTGAATAAACGGCAGGAAACATCGTGGGCCTGAGGCTTCTTGTCGGTTTTGTCTGGCTGCTCAGCTGGCTGCCGTTCCGCGCTATCGCGGCCCTGGGCTGGCTGATTGGCAACGTCGTCGCATCGATGCCGTCGTCACGCCGGCACATCGGTGAAGTCAACCTCAAGCTCGCGCTGCCGGATTGGACACCGGCAGCTCGCCGCCGCCTGCTGCGCCAGAATTTCGTTGCCATGGTGCAGATGCTGCTGGAGTACGGCTATGGCTGGTTCGCTTCGCGCGAGCGCCTGAAGCGCCTGGTCCGCATTCAAGGCCTCGAGAACCTGCGCGCGTTGGACGGGCGCAATGTCATCCTGATGATGCCCCACTTCACCGGCCTGGACCTGGCCGGCCTGCGGGTGTCGCTGGAGACGCCGCTGGTCAGCATCTACTCGGTTCAGAAGGACCCCTGGCTGGACGCGTTCTTTCGCGCCAAGCGGCTGCGTTTTGGCACCGGCATCATCTTTGCGCGCCAGCAGGGCACGCGGCCGACGCTGCGGGCGCTGAAGGAGGGCTACCGCCTCTACTACCTGCCCGACCAGGACTTCGGTCACCGCGACTCGGTCTTCGTGCCCTTCTTCGGCGTGCCGGCGGCCACGATCGGCGGGCTGTCGCGCATGGCGGCCGTCACGAAGGCGGCGGTATTGCCCTGCTACCCGCGCCGGGAGGCCGACGGCTATACGCTGGTCATCGAGCCGCCGCTGGAGAATTTCCCGACCGACGACATCGTGGCGGACGCCACCCGCATGAATGCCGTCATCGAGGCCCAGGCGCGCCGACAATTGCACCAGTACTTCTGGCTGCACAAGCGCTTCAAGTCGCGCCCGCCCGGCGAGGCAGACTTCTACGCCAAATGACCCACGACATTCCCTATATCAAGCTGCTCATCGTGGCGGTCTTCATCGCCAGCACGATGTACGTGCATTTCCGCGGCCGGGTGCGGCTGCGCTTCTTCCGCCAGTTGATGGATCACTCCACCTTCATGGCGCCCATCAACTGCCTGATGTACCTGTTCTCCAGGCTGCCGGCCAAGCCCTATCTGCCGGTGGCCGGCTTCCCGGAGCTCAAGCTGCTGCAGGACCATTGGCAGGACATCCGCGCCGAAGCTCATCTGCTGGCCCAGGCCGGCGAGATCAAGAAGAGCGACAAGTACAACGACGCCGGCTTCAACAGCTTCTTCAAGACCGGCTGGACGCGTTTTCACCTGAAGTGGTATGGCGACGCGCATCCGTCGGCGCGCGAACTCTGCCCGGTGACGACCGGGCTGCTGCAGCGCATCCCGACGGTGAAGGCCGCGATGTTCGCGGCGCTGCCGCCGGGCGGGCGCCTCGTCACCCACCGCGACCCGTTTGCCGGCTCGGTGCGCTACCACCTCGGCCTGGTCACGCCCAACAGCGACAGCTGCTTCATCTCGGTCGACGGCGAGCGCTACAGCTGGCGCGACGGCCAGGGCGTCATCTTCGACGAGACCTACCTTCACTACGCCGAGAACCAGTCGGACGTGATGCGCATCATCCTGTTCTGCGACGTCGAGCGGCCGCTGAACAACCCGGTGGCGCGCTGGTTCAACCATTTCATCAGCCACACGCTGATCCGCGCCGCAGCCGCCCCCAACTCCGACACCGACAAGACCGGCGGCATCAACAAGCTGTTCGCCTATGTGCAGCAAGTGCGCATGTTCGGCAAGCGCATCAAGGCAAGGAGCCGCTTCGCCTACTACGGCCTGCAGTGGCTGATCTTTGGCGGCTTGTTCGTCTGGTGGCTGTTCTGAACCCATGCTCCGGCTGCGCCTGCTCGGTGGTTTCGAGATCGAGCGGGCCGGCCGCGTCGAGCTGACGCGCCTGCCCAGCCGCGCCAGCGTGCTGCTGCTGGCCCGCCTCGCGCTGGCGCCCAGGCGGCAGCATCCGCGCGAGGAGCTCGTCGAGCTGCTGTGGCCGGGTGTCGAACTGGACGTCGGCCGCAACCGGTTGCGCCAGACCCTGTCCACGCTGCGCGCCCTGCTCGAAACCGACGAGGCGCCGCTCTTCAACGCCGACCGTCTGCAGATCTCGCTGGTGCCCGGTTCGCTGGCTTCAGACGTGCACGACTTCGAGGCAACCCGTCTTACCTCCCACTACGGCGGTGAACTGCTGCCCGGCCATTTCGACGACTGGGTCGTCGCCGAGCGGCATCGGCTGGCGGCACTGGCTGACGACCTGCCCGCCGAGCCGCCGTCGGTGTTGCACTTCGTACCGCCCCCCGCGCTGGCTTCGTCCGCCACCAGCCTGCCGCGCTATCTGACGCGCTACTTCGCGCCACCGGGCCGGCTCGAGGCACTCGCCGCCCAGTGGCCTGAAGCGCGCCTGTTGACGCTTATTGGTCCCGGTGGCGTCGGCAAGACGCGGCTGGCGGTGGAGTTGGCCTGGCAGCAGTTCAAGCAGCTCGACTGGAGCTGCGGCATGGCAGCCCTGGCCGAGGTGCGTGACGAGGCCGGCCTGGTGGCCGCGCTTGAGCGTGCCCTGACCATCACGCGCGGCGGCGGCTGGCCGGCCATCGAGGCCGCACTGCAAGACCCCGGCGGCCTGCGGTTGCTGGTGCTGGACAACGCCGAGCAGGCCCTCGGCGTCGTCGCCCAGGCCGTGCAGCGGCTGCTGGCGCAGGCGCCCACGTTGTGCCTGCTCGTCACGTCCCGGCATGCGCTGGAGGTGGACGGCGAAACCCTCGTCGATGTAGCGCCGCTCGCAAGTGCTGAGAATTCGGCCCAGGACACCGCCCAGGCCCTCTTCATCGACCGCGCCCGCGCCGTGCGGGCCGACTTCCATGCCAGCCGCGACAACCAGGCCGCGCTGACCGAACTGATCCGCGAGCTTGAGGGCCTGCCGCTGGCGTTGGAGCTGGCGGCCGCCCGCGTGCGCAGCTTCTCGCCGGCGCAGATGCTGGCGCAGTGGCGCGACCCCGGCACGCAGGCCGCGCCACTGCCTGCCTGGCTCGCCAGTCCGACACGAGCGCCACGCCACGCCTCGGTGACGGGCCTGCTGGACTGGAGCCTGGCCCTGCTCGGCCCCGAGCCGCGTGCCCTGCTGCAGCGCCTGGCCGCCCTGCCCGGTGCTTTCGCCTGGGCCGACGTCGCAGCCCTCGGCGGCACACCGGCATTGCTCAATGAGCTGGCCAGCCATTCCCTGTTGCAGGCCGGCGGCGATGCCGAGCCTCGCTACCGCATGCTGGAATTGCTGCGCCGCGGGGTGCTCGCACGCGTGGACGCGGCCGAGCAGCGCGGTGCGCGCGGCACGCTGCGCGTGGCGTTGCGTGACTGGGCGCTGGCGCTGGGCCTGCAGGCGCCGATCACGGCCTGGGCGCCACGGCGCGAGCAGGCCCGCGCCCTCATCGCCAGTGCCGTCGACGATGGCGACGCCACCGCGGGTGTGCGCCTGGCGCTGGCCATGCGTCCCTGCTGGGAAAGCGATGGCGTGGACCGCGCGCTGGTGGACCAACTCGGCTTGCTGCTGCAACACGCACCCGCCTCCGCCGGCCATGAGCTGCGGGCGCAACTGGCCTTCACGCACGGCGACCGCGCCCTCGCGCTGGCCGAGGCCGAGCGTGCGCTGCAACTGGCTGGCAGCGATCCCGCCGCCCGCGCACCGGCCCTGGTACGCCGTGCCTGGGTGCTGCTGGCCGGCGACAACCGCGAACAGGGTCAGACCCGCCCACTTGAAGAAGCCATCGGCCTGGCCCGGCGCGTCGGCGACGTGGCCACCGAGGCACGTGCCTGGCAGCAGCTTGGGGCAATAGCCGTGTCGCGTGGCCAGCCCGCGCAGGCCGAGGCGCTGTACGCCCGCGCCCAGGAGCTGTGGGAGGCGGTCGGCCACTCGCGCCAGGCCGCCGCAAGGCTGCGCAACCGCGCCCAGTGCCTGATCGAGCTGGGCGACATCGCCACCGCGCTGGGCTGGATCACGGCCTGCCAGCGGCTGGCCGAGGCCGATGGCGACGGCGTGGGCCAGCTCGACGCGGCCATCTCGCTCGCCATGATCCACGAAGCCCGCCGCGACTGGCCGGCCACGCTCGCGGCGGCTCGCCAGGCCTTGCGCATCGCGCATGGGCGTCAGCATCTGCACGCGCGGGCCTTGGCGCTGCAGCTCTTCCCCCGGCCGCTGGCACGGCTGCGCCAGCCCGAGCAGGCGCTGCAGCTGGCGGCCTTTGCCGAGCAGTACTGGCAGCACCATCTGGGCGCCCTGGGCTCGCGCGAAGCCCGCGCGCTGGCGCGTGTGCGCCGCCTGGCCGGCGCCCAACTCAGCCGCGATGGCGCCAAGTTGGCCTGGGCCTCCGGGCAAACCCTGAACCTCGCAGAAGCCCTGGCCTTGGCTGGGGCGTGACGAACGGGCGGGCAAGCCACCCTTCGCTAGCATCGAAGGTTTTGGTCTTCCCAACACCTGCCTCCATGCACCGTCTGAACGCCGCCCCCGCCCTGCTGCTGGCCGCAGCCCTGGCCGCGCACGCGCAAGAAGCGCCCAAGCCTGCCGCGCCGGCCGCGTCCGCGGTCTGGAATGTCAACACGCCGCCTGGCGTGGCCAGGACGGCCAACATCGATGTGAAGACGGGCACTTGGATGAGCGTGGACGTCAGCCCCGACGGCAAGACGGTCGTCTTCGACCTGCTCGGCGACCTCTACACCCTGCCCATCGGCGGCGGCGAGGCCAAGGCCCTGACGCATTCGATCGCCTGGGAACACCAGGCCCGCTTCTCGCCGGACGGCAAGCAGATTGCCTTCCTCAGTGACGCCGGCGGCGGCGACAACATCTGGGTCATGAACGCCGACGGCAGCGGCACCCGCGCCGTGACCAAGGAAGACTTCCGCCTGCTGAACAACCCGGTCTGGCACCCCAGCGGCAAATACCTGCTGGCGCGCAAGCACTACACCGGCACGCGCAGTGCGGGCTCGGGCGAGATCTGGCTCTTCCACGTCGACGGCGACGCGGCCAAGAACAAGGGCGTGCAGCTCAACGAGAAGCCCAACTGGCAGAAGGACCTGGGCGAACCGGCGGTGTCGCCGGACGGCAAATACCTGTACTACTCGCAGGACACGACACCCGGAAAAACGTTCGAATACAACAAGGACAGCAATGGCGAGATCTACAAGATCTACCGCCAGGACCTGAACGACGGCTCGGTCGAGGCCTTCGTGCAAGGCGCGGGTGGCGCGGTGCGGCCCACGCCCTCGCCGGACGGCAAATACCTGGCCTTCGTGCGCCGCGTGCGCAACCAGAGCACGCTGTTCCTGAAAGACCTGAGCACCGGTGTCGAGCGCCCGGCCTGGAGCGGTTTGTCGCGCGATCTGCAGGAGATCTGGGCGATGTGGGGCGTGTATCCCAGCTTTGCGTGGATGCCCGGCAGCAAGGAGATGGTCGTCTGGGCCGAGGGCAAGATCTGGCGTGTCGACCCCTTCAAGGGCACGGCAGCCGACATTCCCTTCCACGTGAAGGACACGCGTGAGTTGCGCGAGCCGATGCGCTTTGCGCAGGCCGTCGCACCCGAGAAGTTCGCCGTGCACCAGCTGCGCGGCGCCCAAGTCTCGCCGGACGGCAGGCGCGTCGTCTACTCGGCGCTGGGCTCGCTCTACGTCAAGGATCTGCCGGACGGCACACCTCGTCGGCTGACCAGGCAGGACGGGTCGTTTGAATTCGCCCCGAACTGGGCGCGCGACGGCAAGAGCCTGGTCTATGCCACCTGGCGCGACGACACCCAGGGCACGATTCGCCGCCTGGACATCGCCTCCGGCAAGGAGACCATCCTCGTCAAGGAGCCGGGCAAGTACCTGGAGCCGCGCCTGTCGCCGGACGGCAGGCAGGTGGTCTACCGCAAGGTCAAGGGCGGCGGCCTGACCAGCCCCTGGCACAGCCTGGACACCGGCCTCTACCTCGCCGTGGCCGATGGCTCCGGCAAGCCCGAGCGCATCAGCAAGGAGGGCAGCGGCGCGCAGTTCGGTGCGAAGAGCGACGAGCTCTTCTTCACCAAGACGAGCAGCACGAGCGAGGTCGAACAGCGCTTCTCGCTGACGCGCCTGAACCTGCGCGACCGCAGCGAAACCGAGGTGGCGCGCAGTGACGCGGCGGCCGAGTACAGCGTGTCGCCCGACGGCCAGTGGCTGGGCTTTGTCGAGCGTTACCACGCCTACGTGATGCCGCTGCCGAATGTGCAGGGCCAGTCCGGCAAGACCATCACCGTCGGCGCCAAGATGGACGCGCTGCCGGTGCGCCAGCTCGACGTCAACGCCGGCTCGGCGCTGCACTGGAGCGGCGACAGCAGGAAGCTGCATTTCACGCTGGGCAACGAGCTCTTCACCGCCAATGCCGAAGGCAAGGACAAGACCACTGCGCAGAAGATCGGCTTTGAGCAGGCCAGCGACAAGCCCAGCGGCAAGATCGCGCTGACTGGCGCCCGCATCGTCACGATGAAGGGTGATGAAGTCATCGAGGGCGGCACGGTCCTGGTCGACGGCAACCGCATCGTGGCGGTCGGCAAGGGCGTCGCGATTCCCGCGGACGCCAAGCGCATCGACGCCAGCGGCAAGACCATCGTGCCCGGCTTCATCGATGCCCACTGGCATGGTTCCATGAATGACTCGGGCCTGATCCCGCAGCAGAGCTGGGTCAACCTCGCCTCGCTGGCCTTCGGCGTGACGACGCTGCACGACCCGTCCAACCTCAGCTCGGCCATCTTCACGCAGGCCGAGATGCAGCGCGCCGGCGTCGTGCTGGGCCCGCGCATCTACTCGACCGGCACCATCCTCTACGGTGCCCGCACGCCCTTCTATTCCAACGTCAACAGCCTGGACGACGCGCTGACCCATCTGAACCGCCAGAAGGCCGAAGGCGCTATCAGCGTCAAGAGCTACCAGCAGCCGCGCCGCGACCAGCGCCAGCAGGTGCTGGAGGCCGCACGCCAGACCGGCATGATGGTGGTGCCCGAAGGCGGCTCGCTATTTCAGCTGAACATGAGCATGATCGTCGACGGCCACACGACGGTGGAGCATGCGCTGCCGGTGGCCGAGGTCTGGGACGACGTCAAGCAGCTGTGGAGCCAGACGGCAGTGGGCTACACGCCGACGCTGAACGTCGGCTACGGCGGCCTGGACGGAGAGCACTATTGGTACGCCCGCACCGACGTCTGGAAGCACCCGTTGCTGAGCCGCTATGTGCCGCGCACGGTGCTGGAGCCGCGCTCCGTGCGCCGCGAGACCGCGCCCGAGGAGGACTTCAACGTGATCCGCGTGGCCCGCACGGCGACCCAGCTGTCACGCGCCGGCGTCAACACCTCCATTGGCGCCCACGGCCAGCGCGAGGGCCTGGGCACGCATTGGGAGATGTGGATGTTCGTGCTCGGCGGCATGACCCCGCATGAAGCCCTGCGCACTGCGACCATCAACCCGGCACGCAACTTCGGCTTCGACAAGGACCTGGGCTCCATCGAACCCGGCAAGCTGGCCGACCTGGTCGTCATCAACGGCAACCCGCTGGCCGACATCCGCCAGAGCGACCGCATCGCCCAGGTCATGCAGAACGGCCGCCTGTTCGACGCGATGACGATGAACCAGGTCGCGCCTATTGCCAAGGCGCGCAAGCCACTGTTCTTCGAAGGCGCCGATGGCCAGACCATGCCCATCGACAGCGAGGCCCTGGAGTCGGGCCACCTCGGCGACTGAAATGGCGCCCCTCGCCCGGTCTGGCCGCGCTGAACGCGTGTCCGCCCGGGCGGTCTTGCAGACCGCGCTGCGGCAGTGCCGCAGCTCTTCGGCAGGCACACCGCGCCCACTGGGCGCGCCATGTCCGGCCTCAGCCCCCAAGGGGACGGCGATGCTTGGCGGATTGACCGCCAAGCACATCGCCAGCGCGGGCCGGCTAGGGAGCGGCCCGGCGCTCGGCCCGCCGGAAAGAACATCTCAGGACTGGCGCATCCTTCTCGCCAGCAGGACTGAAGCGCCGCACAGCGCCAGCACCAGCGTGCCCGGTTCGGGCACGGGGGCCGCCTGCAGGTAGTTGAAGCCCGAGCCCGAGGTCAGCGTCACCTGGCTTTGCGGCACGCCGTTCAGCGAGACCGTCATGCCGCCCCAGCGCAGCGTGTGCCCCAGGTCGAAGGCCGCCGTGGCCAGGGCGCCGCCCTGACCGTTGTATGAGGTCTGGGCCGAGGCTTCCAGCTCCACATACAGAGGCAGCATCTGGCCGGTGTTGATGGTGGCCATGCCGTGCAAAGTGCCGATGGGGTCCCCCACATAGCCGTGGATGGCCAGCGTTGGGGAGTTGTTGTACAGATGCCCCCCGGCACCCAGGTCGAAGGCGCCGCCACCCATGTCGGCGCGCACCTGCCAGTTCGCCGCAGCCTCATTGGACGCGCCGACACTGAAGCTGCCACTCAGCAGCAGATCGAATTGCACGACCACCTGGGTGCCCGCGGCAACCCCGGCCAGATCCAGCTTGAAATCGTCGCGGAAGGTCGCCCGGGCCAGGCTGTTCAGGCTGCCCGTCGAGGTGCCGTCCATCTTCAGGGTGCCGGCCTGTGCGAAGGCATGGGCGGCGCCGCTGGAATTGAAGCCGCCGGTCACGAGGCCGCTGCTCAATTCAGCGGTGCTGGGCTGGGTCAGCAAGGTATTCACCGGGCCGGTGCCGCCGAAGAAATTCGGGTTCACACCCAGCTGCACCGTGACACTGGTGACGGCTCCTGCGGGGGCCGCCAAGGAGGCAATCGCTAGGGCAAGCGCGGCGCGAATGGGCAACATGGCGGTCTCCTCATAAATGATGGCCGCGAGTCTGCCCCTAGCTGCTTGCGCGGACAGCCCCCTAGATGTGCATAGAATCCTCACTCGTCAGGAGAGCGCCCCGCTGAAGTTGGGGGCCGCCGAAGGCGCAGGGTCTAGCGATCCGAACGCTCAGGCAAAAGGACTGACAAACGTCTTGAGTGGGCGCCACCAGTGGCAGACACTCCCGACGTTCCTCACTGGAGAGAAGCCGGCCCTGGAGCCGGCTCACCGAAGGGGCAAGCTTGCGCGGGACTGCCAACCGCCTTGTCAATCTCTCAGGTACCAGGGACAGCGAGGACATCCAAACCCGAATTTCGTCGGAGCACTTGATGTCCTCTTTGCTGCAAACGCCCCTGCACGCCCTTCACGTCGAACTCGGCGCCAAGATGGTGCCCTTCGCCGGCTACGACATGCCGGTGCAATACCCCGCCGGCGTGATGGCCGAGCACAAGCACACGCGGGCCGCCGCCGGCCTGTTCGATGTGTCGCACATGGGCCAGGTGCGCCTGGTCGGCTCGGATGCCGCCGCTGCGCTCGAGACCCTGGTGCCGGTCGATATCGTCGACCTCGGCGTCTTCAAGCAGCGTTATGCCCTCTTCACGAACGACCAGGGCGGCCTGCTGGACGACCTGATGGTCTGCAAGCGCCCCGACGACCTGTTCGTGGTGGTGAACGCCGGCTGCAAGGAGCAGGACATTGCTCACATGCAAAAGCACATCGGCTCGCGCTGCGAGGTCATTCCTGTGCCTGAGCGCGCGCTGCTGGCGCTGCAAGGCCCGCTGGCCGTCGACGCGCTCAGCCGCCTGATTCCCGGTGTCGAAAAGCTGACCTTCATGACCGGCGGCTTCTTCTATGTCGACGGCATTGACTTCTTCCTGACCCGCTCTGGCTACACCGGCGAGGATGGCTTCGAAATCTCGGTCCACCAGGATCACGCGATCGCCTTCGCCCGCAAGCTGCTGGCGCAACCCGAGGTCAAGCCCATCGGCCTGGGTGCGCGCGACTCGCTGCGCCTGGAAGCGGGCCTGTGCCTCTACGGCCACGACATCAACGAGACGACCACGCCGGTCGAAGCGTCCATCACCTGGGCCATCCAGAAGGTGCGCCGCGCCGGTGGCGCGCGTGCCGGCGGCTACCCCGGTGCAGCCGTCATTGATGAACAGCTCGCCAACGGCGCCGCCCGCAAGCGCGTGGGCCTGGTGGGCAAGGAGCGCATGCCCGTGCGCGAGGGCGCCAAGATCGTGTCGGCAGACGGTACCGAGATCGGCGCCGTCACCAGCGGCACACTGGGCCCCACGGTCAACCAGCCGGTGGCGCTCGCCTACCTCGACAAGGCCCACACCACCGTCGGCACCGAAGTCTTCGCCGTCGTGCGCGACAAGCGCACGCCGATGGTTGTTTCCGCCACCCCCTTCACCCCCAACCGCTACTACCGAGGCTGAACGATGAGCATCAAGTACACCCCCGACCACGAATGGCTTAACGTCCACGGCGACGGAACGGCGACCGTCGGTATCACCGTGCATGCGCAGGATGCGCTGGGCGACGTGGTCTTCGTGGACCTGCCTGAAGTGGGCAAGACCTATGCCGAGAAGGAAGTCGCCGGCGTCGTCGAGTCCGTCAAGGCTGCGGCCGACGTCTACATGCCGGTGGACGGCGAGATTACCGAGGTCAACGAAGCCCTGCGCGATGACCCGGCCCTGGCCAACACCGACCCGCTGAAGGCTGGCTGGTTCTTCAAGGTCCGCTTGAGCAACCCCGCCCAGCTTGACGCGTTGATGGACTCGACCGCCTACGACGCGCTGTTGAAGACGCTGTAGCCCTCCGCAGTTCAATAAATGCAACCACAGAGGCACGGAGGCACAGAGCAACGCCAGAGATGAGTTCTCTGTGTCTCTGTGCCTCTGTGGTTGCATCTGGTTTTCCCTCTGCCAAAAGATCCGCCATGCCGACGCCGCTTTCCCATCTCGAAGACGCCTCCGAATTCCACGCCCGCCACATCGGGCCGGATGCCGTCGATGAATCCTTGATGTGCGCCGCCGTCGGCGTGGCCGGCCGCACGGCGCTGATCGACGCGGTCGTGCCCAAGTCCATCCGCCGCGCCCAGGACATGAAGCTGCCTGCGCCGATCACCGAGGCAGGCGCGCTGGCTGAGCTGAAAGCGATCGCCAGCAAGAACAAGGTCTACAAGAGCTTCATCGGCCAGGGCTACTACGGCACCCACACGCCGGGCGTCATCCTGCGCAACATCCTCGAGAACCCCGCCTGGTACACGGCCTACACGCCCTACCAGGCCGAGATCTCGCAGGGCCGCATGGAAGCCATCCTGAACTTCCAGACGATGGTGACCGACCTGACCGGCATGGACATCGCCAACGGCTCCATGCTGGACGAGGCGACCTCGGCCGCCGAAGCCGTCACGCTGGCCAAGCGCGGCGTGAAGAGCAAGAGCAACACGCTGATCGTCGCTGGCGACGTGCACCCGCAGACCATCGAGGTCATCCAGACGCGCTGTGCGCCGCTGGGCATCGAGGTCAAGGTCGGCATGGCGCCCACGCTGATGGCCGAGAACGACTACTTCGCCGTCGTCTGCCAGTACCCCAGCACCACCGGACTCATCCACGACCTGAAGGCATTTGCCGACCAGGCCCATGCCAAGCAGGCCGCCTTCATCGTCTGCACCGACCTGCTCGCGCTGACCCTACTGGTGTCGCCCGGCGAGTTCGGCGCCGACATCGTCGCCGGCAACAGCCAGCGCTTCGGCATGCCCATGGGCGCTGGCGGCCCGCACGCCGCCTTCCTGGCCTGCAAGGACGAATTCAAGCGCTCCATGCCGGGTCGCCTCGTCGGCGTGAGCAAGGACGCGCAAGGCCACCCCGCCATGCGCCTGGCGCTGCAGACCCGCGAGCAGCACATCCGCCGCGAGAAGGCCACCTCCAACATCTGCACGGCCCAGGTGCTGCCGGCCGTCGTGGCCAGCATGTACGCCGTCTATCACGGCCCGCAAGGCCTCAAGCGCATCGCCGAGCGCGTGGCCAGCTACACGGCCATCCTGCACGCCGGCCTGACCCGCATGGGCGTCAAGGTCGTCACGCCGCATGTCTTCGACACGCTGCTGGTCGAGTGCGATCCCACCCCCGTCATGGCCAAGGCCGTGGCCGCCCAGGCCAATCTGCGCAAGATCAGCGACAAGCATGTCGGCATCGCGCTGGACGAGACGACGACGCGTGCGGACATCGAGGCCATCTGGAGCTGGTTCGCGCCTGCTGGCGCCACCGTGCCGACGGTGGCCGAATTCGCTGCCGGTGTCGACAGCCTGATCCCTACCCAGCTGCGCCGCAGCAGCGCCTACCTGACCCACCCTGTCTTCAACACCCACCACAGCGAAACCGAGATGCTGCGCTACATCCGCAGCCTCTCGGACAAGGACCTGGCGCTGGACCGCAGCATGATCCCGCTGGGCTCCTGCACGATGAAGCTCAACGCCACGGCCGAGATGATTCCCATCACCTGGCCGGAGTTCGCGGGCGTGCACCCCTTCGCGCCGCAGGACCAGCTGGCCGGCTACACCGAGCTGGACCAGCTGCTGCAGAACTGGCTGACCGAGTGCACCGGCTACGCCGGCATCAGCCTGCAGCCCAACGCCGGCTCGCAGGGCGAGTACGCCGGCCTGCTGGCCATCAAGGCCTGGCATGAGTCGCGTGGTGAAGCGCATCGCAACATCTGCCTGATCCCCGAGAGCGCCCACGGCACCAACCCGGCCTCCGCGCAGATGTGCGGCATGCAGGTCGTCGTCACCAAGTGCGACAAGGAAGGCAACATCGACCTCGCCGACCTGAAGGCCAAGTGCGAGCAGCACGCCGCCAAACTGGCCGCGATCATGATCACCTACCCCTCCACGTATGGCGTGTTCGACACCCACGTGAAGGAGATCTGCGCGATGGTGAAGGCCCATGGCGGCCGCGTCTACGTGGACGGCGCCAACATGAACGCCTTGGTCGGCGTGGCGGCGCCCGGCGAGTTCGGCGGCGATGTGTCGCACCTGAACCTGCACAAGACCTTTTGCATCCCCCACGGCGGCGGCGGCCCGGGCGTCGGCCCAGTCTGCGTCGTCGATGACCTCGTGCCCTTCCTGCCCGCGCACCGCACCGCGGGGCTTGGCAAGGCGACCAACATCGGCGCCGTCTCCGCCGCGCCGCTGGGCAATGCGGCCGTGCTGCCCATCTCGTGGATGTACATCCGCATGATGGGCGCCGAGGGGCTGAAGAAGGCCACCGAGGTCGCCATCCTGTCGGCCAACTACGTCGCGGCCCGACTGTCGGACCACTACGACATCCACTTCAGCGGCAACATCGATGGCGTCAAGGGCGGCGGCGTGGCCCACGAGTGCATCCTGGACCTGCGCCCGCTGAAGGACAGCTCCGGCGTCAGCGCCGAGGACGTCGCCAAGCGTCTCATCGACTACGGCTTCCACGCGCCGACGCTGAGCTTCCCGGTCGCCGGCACGCTGATGGTCGAGCCGACCGAGAGCGAGAGCCGCGCCGAGCTGGACCGCTTCATCGACGCGATGATCCAGATCCGCCACGAGATCGCCGACGTCGAGTCCGGCAAGCTGGCCCGAGAGGACAACCCGCTGGTCAACGCGCCGCACACCTCGATGGTGGTCAGCGCCACGGAATGGGCCCACGGCTACAGCCGCGAAGCCGCCGCCTTCCCGCTGCCCTCGCTGCGCCGCCAGAAATACTGGTCGCCAGTGGGCCGCGTGGACAACGTGTGGGGCGACCGCAACCTGTTCTGCAGCTGCGTGCCGCTGAGCGAGTACGAAGAGGCCTGAGGCTCAGGCCATGCGGGTTCGCTGGTATCGGAAGACAGACGACGACCAGGTCCCCGTTCTAGCCCTCGTGCGCCAGCTGCA
Source organism: Pelomonas sp. Root1217 (assembly GCF_001425705.1). GTDB lineage: Bacteria > Pseudomonadota > Gammaproteobacteria > Burkholderiales > Burkholderiaceae_C > Pelomonas. The sequence continues at coordinate 78,637 of NZ_LMDC01000028.1, forward strand.
CCCGATCGCGGCCGGCTGCCTTGGCGGCATAGAGTGCCGTATCGGCGGTCTGCACCAGCAGCTCCGGGCGGCGATCGGAACCGGGCACTTCGGCCGCCAGCCCGATACTGGCCGTGACATGACCCGTGGGGCTGGCCGGATGCGGCAGTGCCCGCGCTCGCAACGCGGCGACGATGCGCTCCCCAAGCGCCTGCATCCGATCGCCGTCGGCACCGGGCACGATGAAGGCGAACTCCTCGCCGCCGTAGCGGGCCACCAACTCACCGCTGCGGCGGCCGATGGTGTCGATCAGCACGGCCGCGATCTGGCGCAGGCAGTCGTCGCCAGCGACATGACCCATGGAGTCGTTGTAGGCCTTGAACAGGTCGGCGTCGAGCAGCCCCAGGCCGAGCGGCTGGCCGGCCCGCTGGGCGCGCGCCCATTCGGCAGCCAGCACCGCGTCGAAATGCCGGCGGTTCGCCAGGCCGGTCAGGCCGTCGGTCTGGCTCATCAGTTCGAGCTGTCGGTTGGCCGCCTCCAGCGCAGCGGTGCGCTCCAGCACGCGCGCTTCCAGCACACGCTCGCTGTCGGTCAATGCCTGCACGCGGGCCTGCTCGGCCTGCAGCGCGCGCGCCTGGGCCTGCTCCTTGTCGGCGCGCATGTGCGCATAGCGGTCGGCCAGCGCCAACGACAGCAGCAGCAGGTCAACCGCCGAGCCGATCTGGGTGCCTGCACTGGTGATCAGGTTGCTGGGCAGCACGCCCAGGTTGCGCATGTGGCCCAGCAGCACGGCCACCAGCAGCACGCTGAAGGCCACGACGAAGAAATAGGCACTGCGCTGGCGCTGCAGCGTGCCGGTGATGCCGCAGGCCAGCAGCAGCGCGGCCGTCGTGGCGCTGCAGATGGCCCAGAACGGCGCCGTCTGCGCGAACCAGGCCATCAGCAACGGGATGAGCAGCACATTCAGCCCGATCAGCGCGCGCAGCCCGAGGTCCAGCCGTGGCATGGTCTGCGGCGTGCGCAGCATGCGGCGCGAGAACATCATCAGCGCGATGGCCGCCACCGAGCCGGGCACGTTCACGCCGCGCTGCTGCCAGTAGGCTGCGTCCGGCCACAGGAAGTTGGTGCCGATGCCGGTGAAGCAGGCCAGCGCTGCCGCGATGCTCCCGGCGAACAGCACATACCAACCGAACGACGCGTCGCGCAGCAGCAGGAAGATCACCAGGTTGTAGAGGCCTACGGCCAGCGCCAGCCCGAAGTACAGCATCTGTACGGCCAGCCGGCGCTGGTCGAAGTGCGGGAAGGCGTCGGCGCGCCACAGCCGGGCCGGCACGATCAGGGAGTTGGCCGACGCCACCCGCAGCACCAGCGTCCGGGTCTCGCCCGGGGCCAGCGTGATTGGCACCGCGAAGTTGCCGCCCGGCCAGAGCCGCTGCGCAAAGGGGCGTTGGTAGCCGAGCTCATGCCTGATGGCGGTGCCGTCCGGCGCGAGCAGCATCACATCGAGGTATTGCAGCAGCGGGTAGCTGATATCCAGCATGGCCTGTGCCGGCTGGCTGCCGTCGTTGCGCAGCGGCAGGCGCAGCCAGACCGCGGCCCCGGTGTAGCCGAACGACACGGCCTCGCCGCTGGACGTGCTGGGCTGCCAGTCGCTGCGGGCCGCGGCCGCGAGGTCCAGCTCACGGCCCGGGTCCTGCAGCACCTCCCAGTGCAGCCCGAGCGCCAGCCCATCGGCCGGCAGCGCCTGCAGGTCGACGCCACCCGCCCAGGCGGCTCCCGACAGCAGCCACACCATTCCCGCCGCCCACCACCGCCAGGCTCGCTGGCGCCCACCCAAACACCTCTTCAGCATGGGGCGGGAGTGTAGGCAGCGCCTGCACCCGCTTCGCTGAGAGGCTTCCACCCATTGCCCGAAAGGCCTCCCATGGCAGTCTCCGTCTTCGACCTCTTCAAGATCGGCATCGGCCCGAGCAGTTCGCACACGGTCGGCCCGATGCGCGCGGCGCGGCTGTTCGGCCTGCGGTTGCAGCACGACGGCTTGTTGGACAAGGTGGCGCGCGTGCAGGTCATCCTGTACGGCAGCCTGGGCGCCACGGGCAAGGGCCACGGCAGCGACAAGGCGGTGCTGCTGGGCCTGGCCGGGCATGAGCCGGACACGGTGGACGTGGAGGCCATTCCGGCATTGCTCGATGCGATCCGTGCCGGCGACCTGAACGTCATCGGCCAGCACAAGGTGGCCTTCGACGAAGCCAAGGACCTCATCTTCAAGCGCCGCGAGACGCTGCCCTTCCACGCCAACGGCATGCGCTGCATCGCCTTCGACGCCGAGGGCCAAGAAACGGCCAACCGCGTCTACTACTCGGTCGGCGGCGGCTTCATCGTCAGCGATGAGGTGGCGGCCGACGGCAGCAAGCAGAAGGTCATCGCGCCCGACGTGACCGTGCTGCCCTACCCCTTCAAGAGCGGCGACGAACTGCTGGCGCAGACCAAGCGCCACGGCCTGTCCATCGCCGAGCTGATGCGCCGCAACGAGTGCCATTGGCGCAGCGAGGCCGAGATCGACGCCGGCCTGATGAAGATCTGGGACGTCATGCAGGCCTGCGTCACGCGCGGCTGCAAGACCGAGGGCGTGCTGCCCGGCGGCTTCAAGGTCAAGCGCCGTGCGGCCCAGCTGCACCGCGACCTGACGGCCAACCCCGAGGCCGCGCTGCGCGACCCGCTGCAGGTGATGGACTGGGTCAACCTCTACGCGCTGGCCGTCAACGAAGAGAACGCCGCTGGCGGCCGCGTCGTCACGGCGCCCACCAATGGCGCGGCCGGCATCATTCCCGCGGTGCTGCATTACTACACGCGCTTCGTGCACGGCAGCACGCAAAAGGGCGTCGTCGACTTCCTGCTGACGGCGGCGGCCATTGGCATCCTCTACAAGGAAAACGCCTCCATCAGCGGCGCCGAGGTGGGCTGCCAGGGTGAGGTCGGCGTGGCCTGCTCAATGGCGGCGGGGGCCCTCTGCCAGGTGATGGGCGGCACGCCCGAGCAAGTCGAGAACGCGGCCGAGATCGGCATGGAGCACCACCTGGGCCTGACCTGCGATCCCGTCGGCGGCCTGGTGCAGATCCCCTGCATTGAGCGCAACGCAATCGCTTCGGTCAAGGCCATCAACGCGGCGCGCATGGCGCTGCGCGGCGATGGCACGCACTTCGTCAGCCTCGACAAAGTCATCAAGACCATGCGCGATACCGGCGCCGACATGATGACCAAATACAAGGAAACGGCCCGTGGCGGCCTCGCGGTGAATATCGTCGAGTGCTGAAGCGGCCATGTGCCTCGCCGCCTTCGCGCTGAACGCCCACCCACGCTTCCCCCTCGTCATCGCCGCCAACCGCGACGAGTTCTTCGCCCGTGCTGCGGCGCCCATGGCCTGGTGGCCAGATCGGCCCGACATCCTCGCCGGCCGCGATCTCAGCGCCGGCGGCACCTGGTTCGGCCTGACGCGCGCCGGGCGCCTCGCGCTGCTGACCAATGTGCGCGAGCCCGGCCGGCAGGTCATCGATGCGCCGTCGCGCGGCGCCCTGGTCGTTGATTGGCTGGGCTCGTCCAGCGACGCAGACGATTTCGCGGCAGGTCTGGCTGGCGACTACAACGGTTTCAATCTGGTCACTGCCGATCTGGCCCGCAACGCCTGGCACTGGATCAGCAACCGCGCATCCGCGCCGCTTGAACTGCGGCCCGGCATTCATGCGCTGTCCAACGCCTCGCTGGACACGCCCTGGCCCAAGACCCTGGGCCTGTCGGAAGCGCTCGCCGAGGCGCTCGGCCGCTCAGCCTCGGCGCAGCAACTGGCAAGCCGGCTCTTCGCCGCGCTGGCCGACGCCACGCCGGCTCCGGATGCAGCTCTGCCCGACACCGGCGTTGGCCTGGCCCGCGAACGCCTGCTGTCGCCCCGCTTCGTGCGCATGCTCGATCCGGAGCGGCCTGACAGGGCTGTCTACGGCACCCGCTGCGCGACGGTGCTGATCCGTGAGGCCAATGGTGCTACCCAGGTCATCGAGCGCAGCATCACGGCCGACGGCATCTGGCTGGCATCCGTCCACCACGAATTGACCCGTTGGCCTTGACCCAGGCGTCGCTCAAGCTGATATACAACGGTCATAGCCGTCCTTCGCCGCCCGATGACACCCTTGCCTCGCCTGTCGACCGCCCGCTGGACCGCGCTGGCCTGCATGCTCGTCGCCGGCTTTGTCGCTGTGCGCTGGTGCCTGCAACTGGATTTGGGAAATTTTCTGCCCGGGCTGGCCGAGATCGGCATCGTGTCGTCGGTGCTGCTGCTGCTCGGCGGCGCCACGGCCTGGGTCATGGCCGGCTGGCGCAGCGGGCAAGCGCCAAGCGCTGCCGCAAGGCGCGCCGTACAAGGCCTGGCACTGCTGCTGGCCGTGTTGCCAGCCTTGATGCTCATCGAAGCCGTGGGCGGCCTGTCACTGGGCATCGACATCACCCGCCCAGGTGTGCTGCCAACGGCCCTGAACCCCCACCCCGGCCGCATCTCACCCAATGGCTGCGTGGCCCTGCTGCTGCTGTTCGGCAGCTTGGGACTGCTGGCCGGCCCGCCACGCACCCTGGCCCGGCGTTTGAGCGCGGCCGGCATCTTCGCCGCGGCCGGCATCGCCCTCCTGGGCATCCTGGGCTATCTGCTGGATCTGGAGCGGCTCTACCACTGGGGTTCATACAACCGCCTGACGCTGCCGACGGCCGCGGGCCTGGCGCTACTGGCCCTGTCGACCTGGGAGTTGCGCCTGGGCTGGAGCGGCCTGCGTGAGCGCATCGACCTGCATGAGCAGCGCATCACGCGGCGCTCGCTGGCCGTGCTGGCCCTGGTCGCCGTGGCGGCCGGCGCGGGCGGCTTCGCGGCGCTGGAATCGGAGTTCGAGCACACGCGCAAGGAGGACGTGCGCTCCACGGCAGTGCTCACCGCCGAGGCACTGGTCAGCGCCGTCGACAGCGGCGTCTGGCTTGCGCAGACCATCGCCACCCGCCCCATCGTCGTCGAGCAACTCACCGCGCTGGCCAGCAGCTCGGCCGATATCGCCCGGCGCGAGCGTCTGCGCACGATCACGCGCAGCCTGCTGACGGCCGGCGTCACTGCGGCCCGCTTCGTCGATGCCACCGGCGCGCCGCTGGCCGAGGCAGGCGCCTTCGCGGCCCAGGTCGGCACGCCGTCGCTGGCGCTGGCGCCCGACTACACCGCCACGAGTCGTCTCGCCTGGACCAGCGGTTTCCTCCTTGCAACCGATGTTCCGGTCATGGACAGGGGTGAGGTGGTGGGCCGCTTCCAGAGTGAGCAGCGCCTGGCATTGATGGACCGCCTGGTCATGCGCATCCGCGACACCGACGCCTCCTCCGACGTGCTGATCTGCAACCGCGTCGACAAGGTCGCGTCCTGCGTGCCGTCCAAGCTCTACCCGCAGGCCTTCACCATCCCGATGTTCGACGCGAGCGGCAACGTCAACCTGCCGATCAACCGCGCCCTGCTCGGCGAGACGGGCGTCATGCTGACGCCCGACCTGCGCGGCGTGCCCGTCGTCGCGGCCTATGTGCCGCTTGGGCGCACCGGTTTGGCGATGGTCGTCAAGGCCGACATCGACGCCGTCTTCGCCGTCATCCGCCAGCGCCTGGGCTGGTTGGCCCTGCTGCTGACCGTGCTGACCCTGCTCGGCACCTGGGTGCTCAGGCAGCACGTGCGGCCCTTGGTGAAACAGCTCGCCGGCGAGCAGGCGCGCTGCCGCGCCATCCTCGACAACTCCAGCGACGCCTTCATCGGCCTGGACAGCGAAGGCCTCATCACCGACTGGAACCTGCAGGCCGAGCGCCTGTTCGGCTACACGGCGGCCGAGGCGAGGGGCCAGCGCGTTGCCGAACTCATCATCCCGCCCGAGTCTCGCGCCGCCCACGAGGCCGGCATGGCGCATTTCCGGCGCACCGGCCAGGGTCGCGTCGTCAACCAGCGCGTCGAACTCATGGCCCAGCACCGCGATGGCCGGCAGTTGGACGTGGAGCTGTCCGTTGCCGCCGTGGCCGCAGGCGATGGCTACGCCGCGCATGCCTTCGTTCGCGATGTCAGCCAGCGCAAGGCCACCGCGCGCCAGCTCGCCGCCAGCGAGCAACGCATGCGCGACGTGACCAACGCCATCCCCGCCATGGTCGGCGTCTTCGATGCCCAGGAGCGCTGCGTCTTTGCCAATGACCTGGCGCTCAAGGTCCACAACGTCGACCGCGACAAGGCCATCGGCCTGCCCATGCGCGACGGCCTGGGTGAGGCCAGCTATGCCCTGCATGAGGCCCATGTGAAGGCCGTGTTGCAAGGCCAGCGCCAGACCTTCGAGGGCTCGCTGCCCTGGCGCGACGGCACCGGCTATTTCCAGATCCACCTGGTGCCGATGCGCGACGCCCAAACCGACGCCGTCAGCGGCTTCTACCTGATGACCTTCGACATCACGGCCCTGCGCAGCGCCCAGTTGAAGCAGGAACGCAGCGAGCGACGCCTGCGCTCCATCACCGACAACCTGCCGGCCCTGATCTCCCACCTGGATACCGACGGCCGCTACCTGTTCGCCAACCGCCAGTTCGAGACCCTGCTCAAGCTCAATCCCGAGCAACTGCTCGGCCAGCGCATTGACGAAGTGCGCGACGCAGACTACGTCGCGCAAGTGCGCCCCTGGCTGGCCAAGGCCATGGCGGGCCAGACGGTCGTCTTCGAATCCGAGACCGGCCCCAGTGAGGGCCAGGCCCGCCAATACCAGCAGACCTATGTGCCGGAGTTCGACACCGCGGGCCTGGTCGTCGGTGTCTTCGCGGTGACCTTCGACATCACCGACCGCAAGCTCGCGGCACAGCGTCTCAGCGACGCCCAGGCCCACCTCAAGGCCATCGCCGACAACCTGCCGGTGCTGATCTCCTATATCGACCGCCGCCATCGCATGACCTTCGTCAACAAGACGTTCGAGGAATGGATGGGCGTGGACCCCGAACTGGCCGTCGGCAGCCATCTGAAGGCGCTGATCGGTCCCGACCTCTATGCTCAGCGCCAGCCGGCCCTGGAGCAAGCGCTGCGCGGCGAACGCATCGAGTTCGAAGTCGTGTCGCAGGCCCTGGGCCTGACCCGGCACCTGCACACCGTCTACATCCCCGACCGGCGCGCCGACGGCAATGTCGCCGGCGTCTACACCCTGTCCACCGACGTGACGGCCACCAAGGACGTCGAGCGCCGGCTGCAGGAGCTGGCGCGCATCGACCCGCTCACCCGTCTGCCCAACCGCCGCGAATTCGAGGAAAGGCTGACCCTGGCATTGGCGCGCGCCCGCCGCAGCCAGAAGGCCCTGGCCCTGATCTTCATGGACATCGACCACTTCAAGCGCATCAACGACGGCCATGGCCATGCCGCTGGCGATGCAGTGCTCAAGGAATTCGCCACGCGCATCCGCGGCGCCGTGCGCAGCACTGACACTGCGGCGCGCCTGGCTGGCGACGAGTTCGTCGTCATCCTGGAAAGCCTGCAGGGCGACGTCGAGGCCTCCCAGGTGGCGGCCAAGCTGGTCGATGCCATCCGCCCGCCGATGCCGCTGCCCGGGGGCGGCGAGATCCTCGTGACGACCAGCGTCGGCATGGCCTGCTGGGGTGGTGTCGGAGAAGGCGCTGAGGACCTTCTCGACCGCGCCGATCGGGCCCTGTACCGCGCCAAGGCCGCCGGGCGTGACACCTTCGCGCAAACCATCTTCTGATCGCCGGAGCTGGTAACAATCTGGGCGCGGCGCCGGGCCAAAATGCGCCCGCAGTGACTGTCGCCGTCGCCCTTCCCCGCCGTTTGCCGCCCGACCCCAAGCAGCTGCAGCGCTGCCTGCTGCTGGCGGTGCTGCTGCATGTGTGGCTGGTGCTCGTCTTCGGCAACGCCAGCGGCACGGCCGCCCCGGGCCAGGGTGTCTGGGGCAGCCTGACCGTCAAGCTGCTGGGCCGCAGCGGCAGTGAAGCCGGCGCGCCGCCGAACGACAGCAGCACGGCCGACTCCGGCGGACAGCGTGGGCCAACGCCCGCCGTTACCGAAGCTGGCGCCGCCAGGCTGGGCCGCACGAACCCGCAGGAAGTGCCACCCGAAGCCGCCCGCACCGAGGAGCCCTCGCCCGCGCCGCCGAGCGCGGCGACGCTGGAGCTGCCCGAGGGCTTCAAACCCGTGGAGCGCGAGAACCTCAGTGCACCGCCGCGCACCGCGCCGCTGCAAACGCCCTCGGCGGAACTGCCCGCCGCCGTTGGCCGCCTGGAAGCCAGGCCCGAGGCCGCCGTGGCGCCATTGCCGTCCGCCACCAGCCTGCGCGCGCCGAGCCGCCCGACCGAATTGCCCACCCTGCCTGCCGATCTGCCATCGGCGGTGCGCCGCCTGGAGGCTGCACCCGCCGCCCCTGCGGCCGCCTTGCCCCGGCCGGCTGAGCTGCGTGCTGCGCCTGCGCCGGCCACCACCGCCACGCCGAGCATCGAGCTGCCGGCTCCGGTGCGCCGCCTCGAGGCGCCAGCCGAGGCGGGTGTGAGCCGGGCACCGCCACGCGCTGCCGAGCTGCGTGCCGCGCCGCCGAGCACCGTCGCCCAGCCTGAACCGAGCACCGCCCTGCCCTCCGCCGTACAGCGGCTGGAGGCGCCGACAGCCGAAGGCGGCGCCGTCACGCCGCTGACGCGCTCCAGCGAACTGCGCGCACCAGCGGCAGCCGCCACGGCCACGGCGCCGGCGCTGAACAGCCAGGACCTGCCGGCACCGGTGCGCCGCCTGGAGTCGGCCGATGGCGGTGCTGCAGTCACACCGCTGCAAAGCACCGCCACCCCGCGAACCGCCGCGGCCGCACCTGGCGCGTCGGCGCTGAACGAGCTGTCAGGCAACGTGCCCGGCGAGGTCAACGCCCCGGCCGGCCCGGCGAAAGGCGATCCCAACGCCAGCCCTTATGCCGCACCCAAAGCTGCCGCAGGCTCGCCCGATGCCGGCTCACGCCTGGGCCCCGACCTGCCCATGCCGCCGTCGGCCGCGGCAAGCGCGCCGCGCGCGCCGCTGAACCTGTCACTGCCGCGCGGTGACATTGCCGCCCGCCGCGGCCCGGGCCTGGTCGACATGCTGCCGCAACCACCGGAGCGCAAGTCCAAGCTCGAGCAGTCCATCGAAGATGCTGCCAACAAGGACTGCCGCAAGGCCTACGCGAACGCTGGCATCCTGGCCGCCCTGCCGCTGGCCGTGGACGCGGCGCGTGGCAAGGGCTGCAAGTGGTGAGCCGGGTTCACAGCAGGGCCTGAAGCCGCAGCGCATCCTGCAGCGCCGCACCGGACGCCGTGTTGTCGAAGACGCACCAGCAGGGCACGTCTCGCGGCAGCGCCTCGGCGCGCCGCTGCAACCAAGCCTCCTCATAGGGTGACCAGTAGATGCGCGGTGAGCCGTGCCAGCGGAAATAGTGCATGCCCGGCCACCCGCCCGGCTCGCTGGAACCGGGCCATTTGGCGGGGTCGACCCCGGCACGCGCCACCTCGCAGCCGCACAGCAGCTGCTCGGCCTCGGCCGTGAACCAGCTCAGATGACGGGGCTCGCAGACGACGGCTCCCCGGAACGCCGCATGAACCTGCTTGAAGAAGCGGCGCGCCACGCGGGCATCGAAAGGCAGGGAAGGCGGCAGTTGCACCAGCAGCACGGCCCACTTGTCGCCGAGCGCGCCAGCCTCGCCGGCAAAGCGCGCCAGCAAGTCGTCCACGCCCTCGAGCCTGGCCTCATGCGTGATCTGCTTAGGGCATTTGACGGCGAAGCGGAAATGCTCGGGCGTGCTGGCCGCCCAGCGCTCGTAGGTCTGCGGCCGGTGCGGGCGGTAGAAGGAGGAGTTGATCTCGACGCCGTTCACGACGGCGGCATAACGCTCCAGCTGCGAGCCCTGCGCGGGGAAGGCGGCGGCCGCCCTGGCGGGGATGGACCACCCCGCGGTGGCGACGTAGATGGCGTCACCGGAATCCATGCGACGTTCGGGCATGGGCACGCCGCCAGCCGCTCAGCCCCGCGTTACGCCGTGCGCTTCAAACGATGCCTGGCCGCGCGGCCATCCCTCTTCAACCTGCAGGTCGGAGCGCAGCATGGCCTTCAACCGCAGCGCATTGCGCAGCGCCGCACCGCCGGCGGTGTTGCCGAAGATGCACCAGCAGGCCTGGTGCTGCGACTGCGCCCGCAGCCACAGCGCGCGCTCCCGCAGCCAGCCCTCGTCGTAGGACGACCAGTATTCCCGCGGCGAACCATGCCAGCGGCAATACAGCGGCGGGGCATGGTCCATCGCCAGGACTTGGCTCCAGCCGCCCGGCTCGTCAGCGCCCGGCCACTTCGCGGGGTCGACCGCTGCACGCGACACCTCAAGGTCTCGCATCAGGCGCTCGGCCGGCAGCGTGAACCAGCTCGGATGCCTGGGTTCACAGACGATGGTGCCGCCAAAGCGGGCGTGCACCTGCTCGAAGAAGTGGCCGGCGACGAGATCGTCATACGCCAGCGTGGTGGGCAGTTGCACAAGCAGCACACACCATTTTGGGCCGAGGGCCGCGGCGGCATCGACGAAGCGCGTCAGCGGCTCATTCACGCCCTCCAGCCGACAATGGTGCGAGATCTGCTTCGGGCATTTGACGGCGAAACGAAAGTCCGGCGGCGCGCGATCGGCCCAGCGCTCGTAGGTGCTGGCGCGATGGCTGCGGTAGAAGGACGAGTTGATCTCCACGCAGCCCATCAGGGCCGAATAGCGCTGCAGGTCGAAGTCACCCGCACGGAAGGCGGCCGCGCCTTCGGCCGCAATGCCCCAGTCCGACGTACCGATGAAGATCGTCATGTCCCCAGCCTAGGCAGGCTGGCAGGGGGCGGGCGTCAGACAAGGGCGCAGCGCGGGCCCGCCGCTGTCCGACGCGGCTCAGAAGCCGCTGAGGACGATCTTGCCGCGCATGCGGCCCGATTCGACGAGTTCATGCGCCCGCCGCAGGTTCGCCGCATTGATCGGGCGCAGCTGCTCGCTGACCGTGGTGCGCACACGACCCGCGTCGACCAGGGCGGCGATGCGCGCCAACAGGCGGCCCTGCTCCGCGACGTCCGCCGTGCCGAACATCGGTCGCGTGAACATCATTTCCCAGTGCAGGGACAGGGCCTTGCGCTTGAGCGTCATCACATCGATGGGGCCCGAGAGGTCGTCGATGAGGCCCAGACGGCCCTGGGGCGCGGCGGCATCGATGAGGGTGTCCCAGTGCTGCTCGGTATGGGTGAGGCTGGCGATGAACTCGACCTCTGCGACGCCGGCGGCCACCAGTTGCGGCCGCAATGGCTGGCTGTGATCGATGACGATGTGGGCGCCGAGTTGCTTCACCCAGCCCTGCGTTTCGGGCCGGCTGGCCGTGCCGATGACGCGCAGCTGGGTCAGCTCCCTGGCCAGTTGCACGAGGATGGAGCCTACGCCGCCGGCCGCGCCGATGATGAGCAGGCTCTGACCCGCGCCGCCGCCCTCGGCCACGCCGAGGCGGTCGAACAGCAGTTCCCAGGCCGTGATGGCGGTCAGCGGCAGGGCGGCGGCCTCCGCATCGGTGAGGCTTTTGGGCGCCAGCGCCGCAATGCGATGGTCGACCAGATGCAACTCGGCATTCGAGCCCGGGCGATTGATGGCGCCGGCGTAGTACACGCGGTCACCGATGGCAAAGCCACTGACGTCCTGGCCCAGCGCCTCCACGGTGCCCACGGCGTCCCAGCCGAGAACCTCGGGCTGGAATGCCGTGGGCGCGCGGTTGCGTCGCACCTTGGTGTCGACGGGGTTGACCGACACGGCCGCGACGCGAACCAGCAGGTCCAGCGGGCCGGGCGCCGGCGCGCGCAGTTCGAGATCGATCAGGGATTCGGGGTGATCGATGGGCAGGGATTGCAGATAGCCGACGGCTTTCATGGGGCGTCCTTTCTGAGACGAATCAGTGATGGCTGTCATGGTGGCGTCCGGCATTCAAATCAGAAAGACTAGGATCGGCGAATCAGTTTCATCACAACAATGAAGATGGATCGCTTTTCACCGCTGCAGCTCTTTGTCTGCGCAGCAGAGGCTGGCAGCTTCTCGGCGGCCGCGCGACGGCTGGACCTCGGCCCTGTACAGGCCAGCGCCACCATTGCGAGGCTGGAGCGTGAGCTTGGCGTGCGGCTGTTCGAGCGCTCGACGCGCCGGCTGCGCCTGACCGAGGCGGGCGAGCAATGGCTGCCGCATGCACGGCAGCTGCTGGCGGCCTGGGAGGGTGGCCAAGCCGCACTGCGCGGCATCACGGCCGAGGACCAGCCCCTCAGCGGCCGCCTGCGGGTGAGCCTGCCCAGCGACATCGGGCGCCAGCACCTGTGGCGCTGGATCGAGGATTTCATCGCCAGCGATGGCAGCTCGGCGCTGCAACTGGAGCTGCGACTCAGCGACCGGGTGGCCGATCTTGTGCAGGAGCCCGTCGACTACGCCGTGCGCTACGGCGAGCCGCCGGACTCCAGTCTCATCGCCCTGCCCTTGGCGCCGGACAACCGTCGCGTGCTGTGCGCCAGCCCGGCCTATGTCGCTCGCCACGGGCAACCGCCGACGCCCGCTGACCTGCGCGGCCACAACTGCCTGCGCTGGATGCTCGGAGACAGCCTGCACGGCCGCTGGCGCTTCACGTCACCCGATGGCGAGGCTTGCGCGGTCGAGGTCAGCGGAGACCGCACCGTGGACGACGGCGGCCTGGTGCGCGAATGGGCGGTGGCCGGGCTGGGCATCGCCTACAAGAGCCGGCTCGACGTGGCCGCCGACCTGGCGGCTGGCCGGCTGGTGGCGCTGCTGCCGGAATGGCTCGGCGAGCCCGCGCCCCTGCACTGGATGGCGGTGGGACGACACCGCCTGACGCCGGCCCTGAGGCGGCTCGCAGAAAGCATCAGGGCCCACTGTGGGGCCCTGGATGGAAGCGAAGTGCGGCGCTGAGCCGCGACGTTCAGTGGGCGCGGCGGCGCATTGCGCCGAGGCCGAGCAAAGCGAGACCGGTTAGCGCCAGGCTGGCGGGTTCAGGCAGGCGGTTGGGATCACGCACTGTGAAATTCAGCGGGCCGCTGGTGAAGCTGCAACCGTAGTTCTGAAGATTGGAATTCAGGCACTGGGAATTGGTAGCGATGAACCCCGAACCCGCGGCAACGGCCGTGTAATCCATGATGAACAGCGACGGATCGAGATTCCACTGCACACCATTGCCCAGGGTACCGATGACGATGTTTGTCAGGTTAAGGGCGGGCGAGCCATCGGCAGTGAAACCACCGCCGCCGGAGCCACCGGCATCCACCTCGCCGGCCGAACCGCCTTGGACGATCACTTCGACTTGGAAGGTCTGGCCGATGAGCAGGTTGTTCAGATCCACGCCACCGACACCCTGCATGATGAGGACGGGTGCAGCATGGGTCACCAAGGCAGATGCTGCGAGGGCGACACCAGCAAGGACGGTACGGAAGTTCATCTTGTTCTCCAGGCGATTGAAGCCACTGAAGCAATCTCCGGGCCATCACTGGTTTCTCCTATGAAGCGCACATTATTTGTAACAGGCGCTGTAAAGCCTACCGACACCGAAATCGGGTTCAGCCCTCTCCATCAGGCTTGACGGGCAGGCCGGGGAGCGGCCAGTGGGAAGCGGCGAAAGGCAGCGCAGCACATCCATCGCGCCACGCCTGTTGCCAGGCTTGCGGCGGGTGGGTCGCCCCGGGTGCAAGCCCACGCACGACGCAGCCAGCGCTGGCACCACTGGCGGCGATCTCGGCGAGACGCTGCAGCTCCAGCACGCCGCCAATGCCGACCACCGGCGCCGGCGCCATGGCCACCCACCAGGCCAGGTTGTGAAGCCCTTGCGCTCGCCAGGGCATGGCCTTGGTCAACGTTGGCCAGACGGGACCGCAGGCGATGTAGTCGGGCGACCAGGCCACGGCGCGGGCCAACTCCCACAGGCTGTGCGAACTCAGCCCCAGGCGCAGACCACGAGTTCGTGCCTCGGCAAGGTCACGTCGATCGGCAGAGGAAAGCGCCAGCAGATCTTCCTGGCCCAGATGGATGAAGTCGACGCCCGAGGCCAGCGCCTCGCGCCAGTGGTCGTTGACGATGAGGACTGCGCCCGGGCGGCGCGCAGCCTTGATTTCAGCGCGCAAGCGGGCTGTCCAGGCGGAGTCAGCCTCGCCCGGGGCTCGCTTGACCCGCAATTGAACGGCTTGCAGGCCGCCCTCAAAAAGGCAGACGGCATGGGCGCCGCTGTCGGTGATGGCGTAGACCCCTTCAAGGGCCGGTGCCCCGCGGCGCGGTGCCGGCCAGGCCTCGGGCGGCGCCTCGTCGTCGAACAGCGCGGGCAGCAGGCCGGCATCGCCGATGAAGCCCGACTCTGGCTGCACCGGCCCGGCGCCAGCGCCAGGCGGCTGAAGGTCGGCACGCAGGCCGGAGGTCGTCAGCATCTTGGCGATGACGGCCGCATCGGCAGCGACGAAACCGCGGGCCGATGCCGCAGCCAGAGCGGTCGCGAAGGTGCAGCCAGTACCGTGGTTGTTGCCAGCGGCGCGGCGCGGCAAGGCCAGCCAGCCGGTTGCGTGTTCGGCCGCCAGCCAATCCAGCGCGAGCGAGCCGCCGGCATCGCCGCCCGTGATGCAGACAGCGCGGGCTCCCAGGGCCTGCAGCGCGCGCGCCTGCGCAGGCAGGCTGCCCTCGCCCACCAGGTGCGTGGCCTCGCGCTGGTTGGGCGTGACGACGCTGGCCCGCGGCAGCAGCTCCTCGCGATAAGCGCGCAGCAGCGCTTCGTCGACAAAGCTGGCGCCGGTGGAGGCCCGCAACACCGGGTCAACGACGAGAGTGACGGGAGCGCGCTCGCGCAGCCGGTCAACCCAGCGTGCAACAACCCGCAGTTGCTCGACACCGCCGAGCAGGCCCGTCTTGATCGCAGCAGGCGGCAGGTCATCGGCCAGCGCGGCGAGTTGGGCGTCGAGCTGCTCAGGCGGCACGGGGAAGACGGCCTCGACGGCGACGCTGTTCTGCGCCGTCAATGCGGCAGCCACGGGGCAAAGGTGCACGCCCGCCGCATCGGCAGCGCGCTGGTCGGCCGACAGGCCGGCACCGCCACCGCTGTCCAGCCCGGCAATGCTCCAGATGATGGGTGCGTTGCTCATGGAATCAGAAAGGGCCTGCCACCCACCGGCGTGCTCGCAACGGCCATGTCCTGCTTGCTCATGACGCCGGCCTCGAAGCCGGTTCGCCCGGCCGCGATGGACTGGCCGAACGCCGCGGCCATGCGGATGGGGTCGCCGGCCTGGGCTATCGCCGAGTTCAGGAGCACGCCGTCCAAGCCCAGCTCCATCGCCTGGGCCGCGTGCGAGGGCGCACCGATGCCGGCGTCCACGATCAGCGGCACGCCGGGCAGGCGCTCGCGGAGCGTGCGCAGTGCGAACGGGTTGAGCAGGCCTTGGCCCGAGCCGATGGGTGCGCCCCAGGGCATCAGCACCTGGCAGCCGGCGTCCAGCAGGCGGCGGCAGGTGACGAGGTCGTCGGTGCAGTAGGGGAAGACCTCGAAACCGTCCTTCACGAGCTGCTCGGCGGCCGTGACCAGCTCCCAGGGGTCGGGTTGCAGCGTGTGCTCGTCGCCGACGACTTCCAGCTTGACCCACGGCGTGTCGTAGAGCTCGCGCGCCATGTGCGCCAGCGTGACGGCCTCCTGCGCGGTGCGGCACCCGGCGGTGTTGGGCAGCAGGTGGCCGCCGGTCTCGCGCAGGGTCTCGCGGATGGCGGCGACAAAGCCGTTGTCGCCGGCCGCCGCGAGCGTGCGCTTGAGGCCGACGGTCAACACCTGGGCGCCGCTGGCCAGCACGGCCCGGCGAAGGATCTCGGGCGAGGGGTAGCCGGCGGTGCCGAGCAGGAAGCGGCTGGTGAGCTGGCGGCCGTAAAGGGTCCAAGACATGCTCAGCCTCCGGTGATGGGTTGAATGAGGGTCAGTTCGTCGCCGGGCTGGATCAGCGTCACCTCACGCCGGCCGCGCGGCACGAAGGCGCCGTTGAGCGCGGTGGCAACGGCGTCGTCTGCCCTGCCCTGCTCGGCTAGCAAGGCCGCGACGCTGAGCCCCTCGCGCCAGGGCTGAGGCTGGTGGTTGAGCGTGAACTCAGACATGGTGCTGAAGTGCCTTCTCCGCCAGCGCCGGTGCCAGCAACCAGCCATGGCGGAACAGGCCGTTGATGCGCAGCAGGCCCGGTTTTTGATCAATGCGCGGGCGGTGGTCCGGCAAGGCCGGGCGCAGGTTGGTTTCCATGTGCACGATGCGCGCCTCTGCCAGCGCCGGCAGCACGCTGTGGGCCGCGGCCATCAGCTCCACGGCGCTGCGCAGGCTGACGGGCGAGCGGTCTTCGCTCTCAACCTCCGACGCGCCAACGACGATGACGTCGCCCGGCCGCGGCACGAGGTAGACGCGGTGGCGTGGATGCAGCAGCCGCACGGGGCGGTTGAACACGACGCCCGGCGCGTGCAACCACAGGATCTCGCCGCGCACGCCGCGCAGCGTCGGCATGTCAGGCTTGGCGCCCAGGCCACGGGTGTCGATGACGAGGTCGGCATCGAGACGACGGCCGTCATCAAGCTCAAGCACCTTGGGTTGAATGGCGACGGCGCGACGGCCCCAGAGCCAGTCGACGCCGGGCGCCTGCTCGGCCAATGCCAGCAGCAGTTCGCGCGGCAGCAGCTGCCCCTCGCCGGGCAGCCACCAGGCCTTGAGGTCGGGCGCGAGTGCCGGCTCCAGCACCTGCAGCGCGGCGCGGTTCAGCGGCTCGGGGCCGTCGTCCAGCCGGGCCAGCACGCGCTGCGCCGCGCCCAAGTCGTTGCCATGCGCGAGCAACAGGCTGCCCTCCGTCTTCACGAGGCCGGGCTGACCCAGCGCGGCGGCAATCTCGGGCCACAGCGCCAGCGACCGCCAGCCCAGCGCCACGACGTCGGGCTCGGCATGCTCGCGCTCGGCCAGCGGGCTCAGCATGCCCGCCGCCGAGAAGGCTGCGGCGCCCGGCTGCGCCGGCCCGGCGGCGGGGTCGACGACGCACACGTGATGCCCGGCCCGCGCCAGCTGCCAGGCCAGCAGCCGGCCCATGACGCCAGCGCCTGCAATTGCAACGTTGGTCACGCCTGCGGCTTGATGGGGATGTAGAGCTCGCCACCGGCCTTGCGGAACTCGGCCGACTTCTGCGCCATGCCGTCAGCCACCACGTCCGCCGCTTCGAGCCCCTTGGCCGCCGCGTACTCGCGCACGTCCTGCGTGATCTTCATCGAGCAGAACTTCGGGCCGCACATGGAGCAGAAGTGCGCCTCCTTGGACGAGTCCTTGGGCAGGGTCTCGTCGTGATAGTCGCGCGCCGTGTCCGGGTCCAGGCCAAGCGCGAACTGGTCGTTCCAGCGGAACTCGAAGCGCGCCTTGCTCATCGCGTCGTCACGTGCGCGGGCACCGGGGTGGCCCTTGGCGATGTCGGCCGCGTGGGCCGCGATCTTGTAGGCGATCAGCCCCTGCTTCACGTCGTCGCGGTCGGGCAGGCCCAGGTGCTCCTTGGGCGTCACGTAGCAGAGCATGGCCGTGCCCATCCAGCCGATCATGGCTGCGCCGATGGCGCTGGCGATGTGGTCGTAGCCCGGCGCGATGTCGATGGTCAGCGGGCCCAGCGTGTAGAACGGCGCCTCGTCGCAGTGCTTGAGCTGCTCCGTCATGTTGGCCTGGATGAGGTGCATGGGCACGTGGCCGGGGCCCTCGATCATGGTCTGCACGTCGTGCTTCCACGCCACCTTCGTCAGCTCGCCCAGCGTCTTCAGCTCGGCGAACTGGGCCTCGTCGTTGGCATCGGCGCCGCTGCCGGGGCGCAGGCCGTCGCCGAGCGAGAAGGTCACGTCGTAGGCCTTCATGATTTCGCAGATCTCTTCGAAGTGCGTGTACAGGAAGTTCTCGCGGTGATGCGTGATGCACCACTTGGCGAGTATTGAGCCGCCGCGCGACACGATGCCCGTGCGGCGCTTGGTCGTCAGGTGGATGAACGGCAGGCGCAGGCCGGCGTGGATGGTGAAGTAGTCGATGCCCTGCTCGGCCTGCTCGATGAGCGTGTCGCGGAAGATGGCCCAGGAGAGGTCTTCGGCGATGCCGCCCACCTTCTCCAGCGCCTGGTAGATGGGCACGGTGCCGATGGGCACGGGCGAGTTGCGCACGATCCAGTCGCGCGTGGTGTGGATGTTGCGGCCGGTGGAGAGGTCCATCACCGTGTCCGCACCCCAGCGGATGGACCAGACCAGCTTCTCGACCTCTTCCTCGATGCTGGACGTGACGGCCGAGTTGCCGATGTTGGCGTTGACCTTGACCAGGAAGTTGCGGCCGATGATGGTCGGCTCCAGCTCGGTGTGATTGATGTTGGCCGGGATGACCGCGCGGCCGCGGGCCACCTCCTGGCGGACGAATTCGGGGGTGATGATCTCGGGGATGGCCGCACCGAGCGAGTCGCCACGCAGGCGCTGCTCGCGCTCGGCGTCGCCCATGTACTCGCGCATCCACTCGCGCTTGCCGTTCTCGCGCAGCGCGACGAACTCCATCTCCGGCGTGACGATGCCGCGGCGGGCGTAGTGCATCTGGCTGACGTTGGCGCCGGCCTGGGCGCGGCGCGGCTGGCGCTGCAGCGCGGCGGCTTCGGCGCGCAGCGCGGCGATGCGCTCGTTGTCCTCCTTGCCGCCGTCGTCAAGCGCCACGCGCGTGCGGCCCGTGTAGGCCTCGGTATCGGCGCGGTCACCGACCCAGCTGGAGCGGATGGGCGGCAGGCCCCGGCGCACGTCGATCTGCGCCTTGGGGTCGGTGTAGGGGCCGGAGGTGTCGTGCAGCACCACGCGCTCGCCGTTGGTCAACGCGATCTCGCGCATGGGCACGGCCACGTCGGGCCGGCTGCCGGTCACGTAGACCTTGCTTGATGCCGGGAAGGGCTCGCGCGTCAGCGACAGGCGCTCATCGAGCGAGAGGTTCTTTTCAGGGGCGTTCATGGCGGCGGTCTCCTGGAGCAGTGGGTTCGGTGCTCCAAGGCCGCCCGTGGGTGAGGTCCGGCCCGAAGGCCACACCTGCACGCCGCGAGGCATGCGCTCTCCTTACGCCGGTATTAGCCGGTTCAAGTTCACGGGTTCGGTCTTCTCTGACCGTCTCAGCGTCTGGGCTCGGCTTTCGCCAGGCCCGGGCACCCCGGAGCGGGGGCGATTGTGCTTGTCAATTCGCGCGCCTGGCAAGCCCCAGGGCGACGGCAACCAAAGCTGTCGCGATGACGAAGCTCAGGACCAGGCCGCCAGCGGCGAAGACGGCGCCCATCGCCGAAGCACCGGTGATGAGACCGAGATTGCGCGACAACGTCAGCAGGCCGCTGATGACGCCGCGCTGTTCGGCCGGCACCTCGGCCATGACCCCTGTGTTGTTGGCGGCCTGGAAGAGTGCATAGCCTGGCGTGACGATGGCGAGTGGGCCCACATAGGCAATGACGCCAAGCGACGCGGGCAGCAGCGCGATCAGCGCGCAGCCAACCGCCATGGCGGCAAGGCCCAGTTGGCTCGTTCGCCGTGTGCCGAAGCGGTCCACCAGCCGGCCGGCCGGAATGCCGCTGCCGGCCGAAAGGAGGGGGCCGATGGACATCAGCACACCCACCGTGGCAGCGCCAAGGCCGAGCGCGCCGCTGAGGTGAAAGGGGCCAACGACCAGGGTGGCCATCATGACGGCAGACACCAGGGCGTTCATTGCCAAGGCTGCGCGCAGGGCGGGGTCGCGCAACCGGTCCAGCCGCACGAGGGGCGACGCGGCGCGAGCCTCGGTACGCAGGAACAGCAGCAGGCCCACCGCCGCAAGAGCCATCAGGCCAAGATGCCATGTCATCGCAAGGGCATAGGCCGCCAGCGTCAGCGCCAGCCAAAACGTGCCGGGCAGGTCGAAGCCGGCAGCGCCCTGCCCTCGGTCAGCCGGCAGATACCGCCAGGCCAGCGCAATGGCCAGCAAGCCCAGGGGCAGGTTGACGACAAATACGGCCTGCCAGCCCAAAGCACCGATCAGCGCGCCGCCCAGCGACGGGCCAAGGGCTGTGCCGACTGCCGACATCGTGCCCAGCAGGCCCATCGCGCTGCCCGTGCGTGCCTTGGGCAGCGCCGCGCCCACCATGGCCATCGTCAAGGCCATCATGGCGGCAGCGCCGATGCCCTGTAGCGCACGGGCCGCGATCAGCAATGGCAGCGCAGGTGCCAGCGCACAGAGAGTCGACGCGGCCGTGAACAGCGCGATGCCGGCCAGCAGCAGGCGGCGCTTACCCGTCAGGTCACCCAACCGACCGGCACTGACGATGAGGGTCGTGATCGCCAGCAGATAGGCCAGCACGACCCATTGCACCTCGGCGAAGCCAGCACCGAAGGCGGCCGTCAGCGTGGGCAGCGCGACATTGGCGCTGCTGACGGCCAGCGAAGGCAGCAGGGTGCAAAGGGCCAGGCCGGCAAGCACGCCGGTGACGGGCGTTGCAGCGGGGTGAGCGACGGTCGTGGTGTTCATGCCCAGACATTAGGCGTTTGCTGGACATGGCGGAAGACGCATCATCTGCACTTCATCAATGCGCGAGACGCCATGTCAGACCCTGACCTCAACCTGCTGCTGACACTGGACGCCCTGCTGGCCGAGGGCAGCGTCGCCGGCGCCGCCCGGCGCCTACGGCTGAGCCCGTCGGCGATGAGCCGCTCGCTGGCGCGGCTGCGTGAGGCGACGGGCGACCCCCTGCTCGTGCGCGCCGGACGTGGCCTGGTGGCATCGCCACGGGCGCTGGAACTGCGCGAGCGCATCGGGCCGCTGGTGCAAGAGGCGCAGGCCGCGCTGAGGCCGGCGGCGGCGTTGCGGCTGGACAAGCTCGAGCGTGAGTTCACGCTGCGTACGCGCGAGGGCTTTGTCGAGAACTTCGGCGCGGCTCTGCTCGCCCGCGTGAGTTCGGAGGCGCCGGGCGTGCGGCTGCGCTTCGTGCCGAAGCCGGATCGGGACAGCACGCCGCTGCGCGACGGCAGCGTCGACCTGGAGACCGGCATCGTCACAGCGTCCAGCGGGCCGGAGCTGCGGGCGCAGGCGCTGTTTCGCGATCGTTTTGTGGCCGTCGTCCGCCAAGGTCATGGGCTGGCGAGCGGCAAGCTGACGGCGAGGCGCTACGCGGCGGGCCGGCACGTCGCCATCTCCCGACGCGGCACGGCGACGGGGCCCATCGACGAAGCGTTGTCCGCGCTAAACCTTGGCCGCGACATCGTCGTCACGGTGGCGGGGTTTTCGGAGGCATTGGCGTTGGCGCGCGGCACGGACCTGATTGCCACGGTGCCCGAGCGGCACACCGGGCATCTGCGCGACGGCTTGCTGGCTGTTGATCTACCGCTGGCACTGGCGCCGTTCACCGTCTCGCTGCTGTGGCATCCAAGGATGGATGGAGACGCGGCGCATCGCTGGTTGCGGAGCTGCCTGCGGGAGGTCTGCGCGGCCTGACCTACGGCACGTCGCGGTCGAGTGCACAAGCTGCTGTGCTCGCCTCGGGCTGAGCTGGCGTCAGCTCTTGACCAGCAGTTGCGCGCCGTTCACCCGCGCGGCGCCTTTGTCGAAAGTCCACAGCGGCTGCTCGCCGGCCTGGGCGGCCAGCGCGATGTGCAGGCAGTCGGCGAAGTCTGCCGGGCCTTGGCGGAGCAGCTGCAGCGCCACCTCCAGCGCACGCTCCGATTCGATGCTCAGCTCGGCCGCCGAGAACAGCGATGACAGGGCTTGCAGCAGAACGACGGTGACCGGCACGAAGAGCGTGGCACCTTCACCCGTCAGCCGCGCCAGCAGCTGGCGCACCGCTGCGGCCTGCGCGGCGTCGTCCTGGACAAGGTAGCGCACCAGGACGTTGGTATCGAGCGCGGGTACGCCTCAGCGCCAGGGGTTCATCTCGTCGATGCCGATGCGCTTGCCCTTGGGGGGCTTGAGCATGCCGGCCATGTCGAGGATGGACTTGCTCTTGACCCGCACGATCAGAGTGCCATCGGGCATGGCCGACCACACCAGGCGCGTGCCCGGCTTGGCATCCACGAGCGCCCGGATTTCCGCGGGCATGGTGGTCTGGCCCTTGGCGGTGACGGTCGATTCGGACATGGCGGCTCCTTACTCTCGGCAGGATAGCAATTCGGCCAGTAAAAAGGGCCGGCCACTTGACGTGACCGGCCCAGCGCCGAGGCGATCGAGGGATCTCTTGCTTATTCCTTGTCCGCCGGCATCGCCCCCGGCATGCCGTGCAGCGGCATCGACGAGGCACCGCCCTGCTCCGCCTTCTTCTTGGCGGGCTTCTTTTCGCGCACCAGATAGCTGTACAGCACCGGCACCACCACCAGCGTCAGCAGCGTCGACGTGATGACGCCGCCAATGATGGCGCGGCCCATGGGCGCCTGGATCTCGCCGCCGTCGTTGAGCGCGATGGCCATCGGCAGCATGCCGAAGATCATCGCCGCCGTCGTCATGATGATGGGGCGCATGCGGATCAGGCCGGCCTCGCGCAACGCTTCGGCGACGGTCGCACCCGCCTTGCGGGCATGGTTGGCGAAATCCACCAGCAGGATGGCGTTCTTGGTGACCAGACCCATCAGCATGACCAGACCGATCATCGAGAACACATTCAGCGTCGAGCGCCACAGCAGCAGGGCCAGCATCACGCCGATGAGGGCGAGAGGCAGTGAGGCCATGATGGCGATGGGCTGCAGGAAGCTGCCGAACTGGCTGGCCAGCACGATGTAGATGAAGATGCCGGCCAGCGCCATCGCCGCCAGCAGGCCGTTGAAGGCCTCGGCCTGCTGCTTGCCGGCGCCGTCCACCTTGAAGCTGGTGCCCGGGGGCAGCTGGGTGGCCTTGATCAGCTTCTGCACATCGGCATTCACGTCGCCGCCCGGGCGGCCCTGGACGCCGGCGAACACGGCCTCGCGGCGCTGCAGGTTTTCGCGGCGGATCACCTCGGGGTTGAACACCGGCTCGATGGTCGCGACCTGGTCCAGCGTGATGGGCGCACCGTCCTTGGAGAAGGCCACGGGCAGCTTGCTCATCTGCTCGATGCGCTCGCGCTGTTCACGCGGCAGGCGCAGCAGCACCTCGACCTGGTTGCCGTCGGGCGTCGTCCAGTAGGTCGCGATCTCGCCGTTCACGTAGGCACGCAGGCTGGAGGCGATCTGCGGCGCCGTCAGGCCCAGCTCGCGGATGGCCGAATCCTTCAGGCGCACGGCAAAGGCCGGCAGGCCGGGCTTGACGGTCGTGTCCACATCGACGGCGCCGGGAATCTTCTTGATCTTCTCGACCAGGTCGGTGGCGGCCTGGGTCAGCACCTCGGGGTCGCTGCCGAGGATGGTGATCCAGATCGGGCGGTTGAAACCGACACTGACCTCGATGCCGGGGATCTTGGCAATGTCGGCGCGGATGGCGTCCTCGATCTCCTTTTGCGTGCGCTTGCGCTCGCTGCGGTCGGTCAGCGTGATATTCAGCGCCGCCTGGTTGCGGCCGGTGGACAGGCCTTCGCCGGTGCTGCCAACCACGGTCGAGACGGTCTTGATCTCGGGGTAATTCTTGAGGATCTCCTCGATCTGGGCGACCTTGGCGCTGCCGCGCTCGATGCTGCTGGCCACCGGCATGCGCAGGTTGACCTGCGTGAAGCCGTTGTCCGTCTCGGGCACGAATTCGCTGCCGACCATGGGCGCCAGGGCCAGTGCGGCGACGAAGCTGGCGAACGCACCCCACATGACGAGGCCCCGCGGCGTCAGCGTCGCGAAGCGGAACACGCGCTTCGCGGCCTTGTCGCGCTTGCCGTCCGCGCTGAACGGATGTCCATAGGCGGGAATGGGCGGCACGAAGACGCGGTAGCGGCGGCCGGAGAAGGCCCAGTCGATCGTCCTGGCATAGAGGTCGTGCAGGCGGTCCATGCTCCAGTCGGTCGCGCGGATGAGATGACCGATGACAGGCCAGTGCTTGATGCGCGTGCCCGGCGGATCTGGCCAGACCGACGACAGCATCGGGTCGAGCGTGAAACTGACGAACAGGCTGACCAGCACCGCCACCGCGACGGTGATGCCGAAGGGGTAGAAGAACTTGCCGATGATGCCGCCCATGAAGGCGACGGGCACGAACACCGCGCAGATGGCAAAGGTCGTCGCCATGACGGCCAGGCCGATCTCGTTGGTGCCATCGAACGACGCCTGGCGGTGGTCCTTGCCCATGGCCACATGGCGCACGATGTTCTCGCGCACGACGATGGCGTCGTCGATCAGCAGGCCGATGCACAGGCTCAAGGCCATCATCGTCATGAAGTTCAGCGTGAAGCCGAAGGCCTGCACGGCGATGAAGCTGGAGATGACGGCGATGGGCAGCGTGAGGCCGGTGATGATGGTCGAGCGCCAGCTGTGCAGGAACAGGAAGACGATGGCCACCGTCAGCAGCGCGCCTTCAATCAGCGTGTGCTGCAGACCGGTCAGCGAGCCCTTGACGAAGTCGCTGGCGGCGTAGATGAGGCGCAGCTCGACGTCCTTGGGCAGCGTCTTGCGCAGCTCGTCCATCGCCTCCTTCACGGACTCGCCGGTCTTGACGATGTTGGCGTCCTGCTGCTTGAAGATGTTGAAGCTGACGGCCGGCTGGCCGTTGATGCGGGCGATGCTGTCCTGCTCGCGCTCGCGCTCGACCAGGGTGCCGAGGTCGTTCAGCGTCAGCGCCAGGTTGCCGCGGCGGGCGACGATCATGTTGCCGAAAGCCTTGGGGTCCTTCACGCGACCTTCCACGCGCAGGATGGCGTCGGAGGTGGAGTCGGACAGCAGGCCCACCGGCTGATCGGCGTTGGCCTCAGCCAGCGCCTTGGCGATCTCGGCCGGCGTCACGCTGTAGGCGCGCAGCCGCATCGGGTCGAGGTCGATACGCACCTCGCGGGTGGTCAGGCCGCCCACGTCCACCTTGGCCACACCTTCCACACGACCCAGGCGCTTGGAGACGATCAGGTCGGCCATCATGGACAGCTCGCGCGAGCCGCGTGTGGGGCTCAGCAGCGCCATGACGACGACGGGCTGCGAGTTGTCGTTCTCGAAGCGCTGCACCGTCGGCGGCTTGGCGTCACGCGGGAATCGGGCCTGCGCGGCGGCGACGCGGTCGCGCAGGTCCTGCATCGCGCGGCCCATGTCGGCGTTCAGCGAGAACTCAACGCTGGCCTGCACACGGCCCTCGAAGCTGCGCGACTGGATGCGTTCCACGCCGGCAATCGTGTTCAGCGCCTCTTCCAGGGGTTTGGCGATCTCGCGCTCGACGGCCTCGGGCGAGGCGCCGGGATAGCGCACATCCACCTGCGCGCCGGGGAAGGAAATGTCGGGCATCTGCTCGACACCCAGCTTGGCATAGGAAAACAGGCCCAGCACGCACAGGGCCACCATCACCATGGTCGCGAAGACCGGGTTCTGGATGGAAACGCGGGTCATCCACATGCTGCGGCCCTCACTGTTGAGTCGTGGCTGCGGAGGCGGCCGAGCTGGCCACCTTGGCCTTGGTGGCCACGATGGTGGCCTTGTCGCCTTCACGCAGGTTGTCGAAGCGCGCGGCCAGCACCTGGGCCTCGGGCTTGAGGCCGTTCAGCACTTCGACGCGGCCCTCGCGGGCATCGCTGCGGCCGGTCGTCACGATGCGGCGTACCAGCGCCCCGCTCTCGATCATCCAGACCTGCTCCTGGCCGGCATTGCGGCTGATGGCAGCGATGGGCACGGTCAGGCGCTGGGTGTCGTCGGGCAGCACCACCTTGGCGACGGCGTACTGGCCGGCACGGTAGAGCTCCTTGGAGTTGTTCAGCACCAGCGTCACGCCGATGGAGCGCGTGCCCGGCTCGGCGCTGGGCGCGATGCGGTCGATCTTGGCCTCGACCGGTTCGTCCACGCCTTCGACGTTCACCTGCACCGTCATGCCGGGCTTCAGGCGGCTCACCTCGTGGGTACCGACCAGGCCGGCCAGCTCCAGCTTGGAGAGGTCGACGATGGTCAGGATCTGTTGTTCAGCGGCCACTTTTTCGCCGGGCACCACGTGGCGCTTGGAAACGACGCCGCTGATGGGCGCCACCAGGGCGGCCTGGCGCATGGTCACCTGGCTGGTATCGAGCTGGGCCTTGGCAGCGTTCCAGTTGGCGCGGGCCGATTCATACGCGGCACGGGAGTTGTCGAGCGCCGTCTGGGCGATGAAGTTCTTGGCAGCCAAGCCTTCGTTGGCCTTGAAGCTGCGCTCGGCTTGTTCCATCTGGGCGCGCATGGCTTCGACACTGGCGCCGCGCTCGGCGATGCGATAGCGCAGCTCTTCCAGGTCGACCTGGCCGAGAGCCTGGCCGGCCTTGACCCGGCTGCCTTCGCCGACAGCGAGGTTGAGCAGGGTGCCGTTGGACTTGGCACGCACCATGGCCGTACCTGGTGCGACCAGTGGGCCGCTGAATTCGATCTGGGCCGGCATGGCGGTCAGCGTCGGCTTGACGACTTCGCTGGGCACGAACTCCAGCACGGTCTTGGCCTTCTCGTCACCCGGCTTCTTGGGGCCATCGCCCTTGCTCGCCATGACGGCCACCCCGGCACCGCCCACCAACAACACGGCTGCGACGACGCTACCGATCTTCCAAGACTTGCGCATGGCTCCCCCAGTCACTCACTGATTTCACGACCTTTACAGTCTAGAAACCGGCGCGAGGCGGCGCAGCGGACTTGTGACGAAACGCGGTTTGCGAGGGTTGAGCTGCACCGGCCAGCGATCAGGCTGGCGGCCCGGCGGATGAACTGACGGTCAGACCGGACGAGCTGCGGGAATGGGGTCGGTCGGCAGGGCCACGTCGCCACACTGCGCCCTATGACGAAGGGCATGGTCCATCAGCACCAGGGCCAGCATGGCCTCGGCGATGGGCGTGGCGCGGATGCCGACGCAGGGATCGTGGCGACCGAAGGTTTCCACCACGGACGGGTTGCCGGCACGGTCGATGCTCGCCTTGGGCGAACGGATGGAACTGGTCGGCTTGATGGCAATGCTGGCGACGATGTCCTGGCCGGTGGAGATGCCGCCCAGCATGCCGCCCGAGTTGTTGCTGGCAAAGCCTTCGCGGGTCAGCTCGTCGCCATGCTCGGTGCCCTTCTGGGCGACGACGCCGAAGCCGGCGCCGATCTCCACGCCCTTGACGGCGTTGATGCCCATCAGCGCGTAGGCGATGTCGGCGTCGAGCTTGTCGAACAGCGGCTCGCCCAAGCCGACCGGCACGCCGGTGGCCTCGACGCGGATGCGCGCGCCGACCGAGTCACCGGCCTTGCGCAGGGCGTCCATGTAAGCCTCCAGCTCAGCGATCTTGCTGGCGTTGGCGGCGAAGAAGGGGTTGGCGCCGACGTGTTGCCAGCCCTCGAAAGGAATCTCGATCTCGCCGAGCTGTGTCATGCAGCCCCGGAACTCGGTGCCATAGGCCTCGCGCAGCCATTTGCGGGCCACCGCGCCGGCGCCGACCATGGGTGCCGTCAGCCGCGCCGACGAACGGCCGCCGCCGCGCGGGTCGCGCAGGCCGTATTTGCGCCAGTAGGTGTAGTCGGCGTGGCCGGGGCGGAAGGTGTCGAGGATGTTGCCGTAGTCCTTGCTGCGCTGGTCGGTGTTCTTGATCAGCAGGCAGATCGGCGTACCGGTGGTCAGGCCCTCGTAGACGCCGGACAGGATCTCGACCGCGTCCGGCTCGTTGCGCTGGGTGACGTGGCGGCTGGTGCCGGGGCGGCGGCGGTCCAGCTCGGGCTGGATGTCGGCCTCGCTCAAGCGCATGCCCGGCGGACAGCCGTCGATGACGCAGCCGATGGCCGGGCCGTGGCTTTCGCCGAAATTGGTGACGCGAAAGAGTTCGCCGAAGGTGCTGCCTGCCATGCCGTCATTCTAGGAGGCGGCCCAAATGAAAAGCGGCCTGCAAAGGCCGCCTTCATGGACCACGAACCAAGTCGGCTCAGCCGGTCTTGGCCGGGTCTTCGATGGGTTCCTCGACCGGCCAGTCGCGGATATAGGCCTTGAGCATGCGGTTCTCGAAGTCCTGGCTGTCCACCACCGCCTTGGCCACGTCGTAGAACGAGATGACGCCCATCAGCGTCTTGCCGTTCATCACCGGCATGTAGCGCGCGTGGCGGCCCAGCATCATGCGGCGCACCTCGTCGATCTCGGTCTCGGGCGTGCAGGTCAGCGGCGCGTCGTCCATCACCGTGCGCACGATGGTCGTGCCGACCGTGCCCTGGTTCTTCACGATGGCCTGGATGACCTCGCGGAAGGTCAGCATGCCCACCAGGTCGCCATGCTCCATGACGACCAGCGAACCAATGTCGCGCTCTGCCATGACGGCCAGTGAATCCTTCAGCGGCTCGTCGGGCGTGACAGTGAACAAGGTGCCACCTTTGACACGCAGGATATCGACGACTTTCATAGGAAACTCCGTGGCAAAACCCATGGGCAACATAGCACACAATGCCCGCGACTCCACCCCATGAAAATCACCATGCCGGGCTTTGACACCCTAGCTTTGCATGCCGGCGCCACGCCCGATCCGGGCACCGGCGCGCGGTCGACACCGCTGCACCTCAGCACCTCCTTCGTCTTCGAGAACAGCGAGCACGCGGCCTCCCTGTTCAACATGGAGCGCTCGGGCCACGTCTACAGCCGGCTGTCCAACCCGACGACGGCCGTATTCGAAGAGCGCATGGCGGCGCTGGACGGCGGCATTGGCGCCATCGCGACGGCCAGCGGCCAGGCGGCCCTGCACCTGGCCATCTGCACGCTGATGGGCGCCGGCAGCCACATCGTCGCCAGCACGGCGCTGTATGGCGGCAGCCACAACCTGCTGCACTACACGCTGCGTCGTTTCGGCATCGAGACGACCTTCGTCAACCCACGCGACCTGGATGCCTGGCGCGCGGCCATCCGGCCCGAGACCCGGCTGCTGTTCGGCGAATCGCTGGGCAACCCCGGGCTGGACGTGCTGGACATCCCGGCGGTGTCGGCCCTGGCGCATGACGCCGGCCTGCCGCTGCTCGTCGACGCGACCTTCACGACGCCCTATCTGCAGCGCCCGGCCGAACTGGGCGCCGATCTGGTCTATCACTCGGCCACCAAGTTTCTGTGCGGCCATGGCACCGTGATTGGCGGCGTGCTGGTGGATGCGGGCTCCTTCGACTGGCAGGCCGCGCATGATCGCCACGGCCGATTCGAGACCTTGTGCGAGCCGTATGAAGGCTTCCACGGCATGGTGTTCTCAGAGGAAAGCACCGTCGGCGCCTTCCTGTTGCGCGCCCGCCGCGAGGGTCTGCGCGACTTCGGCGCCTGCATGAGCCCGCATACCGCCTGGCTGATGCTGCAGGGGCTGGAGACATTGCCGCTTCGCATGGCCCGGCATGTGGCCAACGCGCAGGCGGTGGCCGAGTTCCTGCAGGCACACGACCTGGTCGAGAAGGTGGCCTACCCCGGCCTGGCCTCCCATCCCGACCACGCCCTGGCCAAGAAGCTCATGCCGCGTGGCGCTGGCGCGGTGTTCTCCTTCGACTTGAAGGGCACGCGGGAACAGGGCCGCGCCTTCATCGAGGCGCTCAAGCTCTTCTCCCACCTGGCCAACGTTGGCGACGCCAAGTCCCTGGTCATCCACCCCGCCAGCACCACCCACTTCCGCATGGATGACGCGGCGCTCAAGAGTGCGGGCATCGGCCCGGGCACCATCCGCCTGTCCGTCGGGCTGGAGGACCCGGCCGACCTCATCGACGACCTGAAGCGGGCGCTCAAGGTGGCAGGCAAGGCATGAAGTTCATCGTCGACAACCAAGAGGCCTATGCGTACACGGGCGGCAAGACGTTTGACCCCGCCCTGCCCTGCGTCGTTTTCATCCACGGCGCGCAGAACGACCACAGCGTCTGGACCCTGCTGGCGCGCTGGTGTGCCCACCACGGCTACGGCGTGCTCGCCGTCGACCTGCCGGGCCATGGCCGCAGCGCTGGCACGCCTTTGAAGAGCGTCGAGGACATCGCCTCCTGGCTGCACCGTCTGCTCGACGCGGCCGGCGTGCAAAAGGCCGCCCTCGTCGGCCACAGCATGGGCTCGCTGATCGCACTCGAAGCGGCTGAACGAGCGTCCACTCTCGTCATGGTCGGTACGGCCTACCCGATGAAGGTCTCGGAGGCTCTTTTGACGACGGCGCGCGACAAGCCCGAGGCCGCGATGGCCATGGTCACGGCCTTTTCGCATTCGCTGGCCAGCGCCAAGCCAGGCTACCCGGGCCCGGGCGCCTGGCTGCGCGGCGGCTCGATGGCGCTGATGCGCCGGCTGCAGTCGGGCCAGACGACCGTCAATTTGTTCGAGAACGACTTCCAGGTCTGCGACCACTATGCCGGCGGCGAGGCTGCGGCTGCTCGCGTAGCCTGCCCGGTGCATTTCATTCTCGGCACGCTGGATCAGATGACCTCGCCCAGGCAGAACGCCGTGCTCGGCGGCCTGCTCAAGCCGCGAGTCCACACGGTGCCCGCGGGACACGCGCTGATGGCCGAAGCACCGGACGCCGTGCTGGTCGCGCTGAGGGCGGCGCTTCAGCCCAGCTCATAGGCTGCTTCGTCGGGCCGCCGCACGGCACGGTCATATTCGCCGGTGAAGCCCGGCCAGATCGCGATGATGCGGCCGCTGTCGTTGCGGTACCAGGAACTGCACCGGCTCCAGACCGAACCGGCGAGCCTCCGTTGGACGTTGGCGTCCTGGGCTGCAAACGCTTCGGGGCGCACGTCTATCCATCGCTTGCCCGATTGCTTGACTCGGCGCATGCAGGCCAGCGCGTGCTGAACCTGGGGCTCGATGAAAAGCAGTGTCGACGTATGGCCTGTGCCGGTGTTGGGCCCGAGCGTCAGGAAGAGGTTGGGGAATCCCGGCACCGTCAAGCCGAAGTAGGCGCTCGGATTGACACGCCAGGTCTCTCCCAGCGTGCGCCCGTCGAGACCTGTGATGGGCAGCTCCGCCAGGAGTTGCGTCGTGTCGAAGCCGGTGGCACAGATGAGCGCGTCCAACTGGTGCTCGCGGCCGTCCAGGGTCAGCACGCCTCTTTCCGTCACACCGGTGATGGCCTCCGTGACGAGTTCGGACTGCGGCAGCGCCAGCGCGCCGAAGTAGTCGTTGGAGTAGATGATGCGCTTGCATCCCAGCGGATAGCGGGGTGTCAGCCGCTCGCGCAGCCCAGCGTCGGGCACCTGGCGCCGCAGATGACCACGGGCCGCGGCCGTCATGGCGCGCCGGGCCAGCGTGCCCTCGTCGAAGCCGCGCCGTCCCAGCTCCAGGAACTGCACCCAGGCCAGGCGGGCCAGCGCGGCATAGGGCGGGAAGCGCGCCAGCCAGCGGTCGAGGGCGCCGTAACGCCGGTCCAGCCGCGGCATCACCCAGTTGGGCGTGCGTTGGAACAGCGTGAGCCGTGCGGCCGTGGGCGCCAAGGCCGGCACAAGCTGAGACGCCGTCGAACCCGTGCCGATGACGCCGATGCGCTTGTCGCCCAAGTCCACGCCAGCCGGCCAGCGCGCCGAGTGCAGCAGCTGCCCTTTGAAAGAGGCCAGATCGGGGATGTCAGGCCAGCGCGGCCGGCTCAGCGGGCCGGTGCTGCAGACGAAGAAGCGCGCGCTCAAGGCGCTGCCATCGTCCAGGCTCAGCTGCCAACGGCCGGCCTGGGCGTCGAAGCGCGCCTCGGTGATGGCCACGCCCAGACGCATGCGTGCCGCCAGGCCATGCTGCTCGGCCAGGCGCTGCTGGTAGCGATGGATCTCCGCAGCGTCGGCGAAGCGGTGCGTCCACTCGGGGTTGGGCGCGAAGCTGAAGCTGTAGGCCGGTGCCGGCACATCGACCTGGGCGCCGGGATAGCGGTTGTCCCACCAGGTGCCGCCCAGCCCATGAGACTTCTCGACGATGAGGTAGTCGTCGATGCCCGAGCGCTGCAGCTGGATGGCCATGCACAGGCCGGACATGCCTGCACCGAGGATGACAACCTCCAAATCGGTGGGCCTGGCGTGCATCGGCGCATTATTGCGAGGGCATCCCCGCTTGCCGCTCGGGCGCAACCCGCGCTTGAATCAGGGCCTGCCAGCACTGACCTTCCATGAGCACCGAACGCTTCTCCCGCTTCGCCGATTTCTATCCCTTCTATCTCAGCGAGCACGGCAACACCATCTGCCGCCGGCTGCACTTCGTCGGCTCGACACTGGTGCTGGTCTGTCTGTGGCAGCTGTTCAGGACGGGCGCGCTGGTGTGGCTGCTTTACGGCCTGCTGTGCGGCTATGGATTCGCCTGGGTCGGGCATTTCTTCTTCGAGAAGAACCGGCCGGCAACCTTCAAATATCCGCTTTACAGCTTCATCGGCGACTGGGTCATGTACGCCGACATCTGGCGGGGTCGCGTGAAGCTCTAGTTCCGCCAGGCCAGGCCGATGCCCACCGACGAGCCGGTGCGTTTCTCGACCAGCGGGCTGTCGGCGACCGGGCCGAGGAGGCGGCTCGCGCCGGCATTGCCGTAGACGAGCCAATGCTTGGTCAGCGGCCGGATGAAGCCGACGCCGACGTGGACATCGCGCAGGCCGGCACCGGGGTCGTAGGCCGGTTTGCCGCTGGCCGCGACGGCCGACTCGGGCACGCCGAAATAGCTGCGTAGGTTCTGGGCACTGCCGGCCGAGATGCCGAAGCCGCTGGTCCACTCCAGCGTCGGGCTGCGGTAGAAGCGCCAGCCCAGGTCGGCGCCCAGCGTCATGCCGCCTTGCCGGCCGAGCAGGTCCTGCGACAGCGTCGCGCCGATGGTCAGATCCTTGGTGAGGCTGTAGTTGGTATAGAGGCGCGCCCTCAGCGTGCGCCGGACGTCGGGCAAGCCATGCGTGGTGCTGGCGTCGCTGCTGCTGCGGCCGCTGTCCATGCGCAGTGACACACCCACGCGCAGCTTG
This sequence comes from Pelomonas sp. Root1217, assembly GCF_001425705.1. Classification (GTDB taxonomy): domain Bacteria; phylum Pseudomonadota; class Gammaproteobacteria; order Burkholderiales; family Burkholderiaceae_C; genus Pelomonas. Next base: position 111,659 of record NZ_LMDC01000028.1, read on the forward strand.
TCGGTGTCAATGAACTGGGTACTGGCGCCGCCGGCCGCCTCCTCGCGCCCGAAGCCCATCAGGCTGCCCGCGCCGGAAGTGCTGATGCGCACGCGGCCGAACTTGAATGCCCACAAAGGCTTGAGCTTGATGCGACGGCCGCTCGCGCCGTCGTACTCCGGCTGAGAGGCCACCGCGGCCCCCAGCAGGTAGCGGGCTGACGGACTCTCGACTTCGGGCTGCTCGGCATGGGCCAAGGTCGCCACCGACAGAGCCAGGAAAGTAGTCAACACGACTCTCATACGAGCAAGCGTACCAGCCAGACCTGGCACCGCCTGTCAGCCAACGCGTAGTTCTCGCGTCAGCTCAGTCAGCATGTCGTCAACCATGGCATCGAGGTCGTACTGCAGCTTCCAGCCCCAATCGGCCTGGGCGGCTGCATCGTCGATGCGTTGCGGCCAGCTCGCGGCGATGGCCTGGCGGAAGTCGGGCACGCAGTCCATCGTGAACGCCGGCAGGCGGCGGCGGATGGAGGCGGCGATGCCTTCCGGCGTGAAGCTGACGCCGGCGAGGTTGTAGCTGCCGCGCTGCCTGACCTGGTCGGCCGGCGCGTTCATCAGCTCGATGGTGGCGCGCAGCGCATCGGGCATGTACATCATCGGCAGGGCCTGATCTTGCTCGAGGAAGCAGGTGTAGCGGCCTTCCTTGATCGCCGAATGGAAGATCTCCACGGCGTAGTCTGTCGTGCCGCCGCCCGGCGGCGTCTTCCAGCTGATGAGACCGGGGTAGCGCAGGCTGCGCACGTCCACGCCATGCTTGGCGTGATACCAGTCGCACCAGCGTTCGCCGGCGAGCTTGGAGATGCCATAGACCGTGGTCGGATCCATCACCGTCGTCTGCGGCGTGTCCACCGCCGGCGTGTTGGGGCCGAAGGCGGCGATCGAGCTGGGCCAGAAGATCTTGTCCAGCTTTTCGTGGCGGGCCAGCTCCAGCACATTGAGCAGGCCCTTCATGTTCAGGTCCCAGGCCCACATCGGGTGCTTCTCGCCATTCGCCGACAGGGCGGCGGCGAGATGGTAGACCTGCGTGATGTGATGGCGCTTGACGACGGTGGCCAGGGCACTGGCGTCGGTCACATCCAATGCCTCGTGCTGGAGGCTGGGCACGCGGCCCTTGGGGCTGAGGTCGCTGGTGACGACGGCTTCGTTGCCATGCAGCTCCGCCAGCTCGGTCGCCAGCTCGGTGCCGATCTGGCCATTCGCTCCAATGATGAGGATCTTCATTTGACGATCCCGAGCTCGCGGCCAGCCTGCGTGAAGGCGGCAACAGCCTTCTCCAGATGCTTGCGCTCATGCACGGCCGAGACCTGCACACGGATGCGCGCCTGGCCCTTGGGCACGACGGGGAAGAAGAAGCCGACCGCGTAGATGCCCAGTTCCAGGATGCGCTTGCTCAGCGCCTGCGCCTTCACCGCGTCGTAGACCATGATGGGCACGATGGGGTGGGTGCCGGGCTTGATCTCGAAGCCGGCAGCCTGGATGGCCTCCCGGAACCAGGCGGTATTGGCTTCCAGCTTGTCGCGCAGCGCGGTCGAGCCTTCCAACAGGTCCAGCACCGCCAGCGAAGCGCCGGCGATGCTGGGGGCCAGCGTGTTGCTGAACAGATAGGGGCGCGAGCGTTGGCGCAGCAGCTCGACGACTTCCTTGCGCGCGGCCGTGAAGCCGCCCGATGCACCGCCCAGCGCCTTGCCGAAGGTGCCGGTGATGATGTCGATCTTGCCAAACACGCCGCGGTGTTCAGCGGTGCCGCGACCCGTCTTGCCCATGAAGCCTGACGCATGGCATTCGTCGATGCCCAGCAGCGCGTCGTAGCGGTCGCAGAGGGCTCGGATCTTGTCGAGCTGGGCGATGGTGCCGTCCATCGAGAACACGCCGTCGGTGAACACCAGCGTGAAGCGGGCGCCCTTCTCTTTCGCTTCCTTCAGGCAGCGCTCGAGGTCGTCGAGGTTGTTGTGCTCATAGCGGTAGCGCTGCGCCTTGCACAGGCGGATGCCATCGATGATGGAGGCGTGGTTGAGCGCGTCGCTGATGACGGCGTCCTGCTCGCCCAGCAGCGGCTCGAACAGGCCGCCGTTCGCGTCGAAGGCGGCAGCATAGAGGATGGCGTCCTCGCAGCCGACGAAGCGGGCGATGCGGTGTTCCAGCTCCTTGTGCAGGTCCTGCGTGCCGCAGATGAAGCGCACCGACGACAGGCCGAAGCCATGGGTGCGCAGCGCCTCGTGCGCGGCCTCGATGACCTGGGGATGCGACGACAAGCCAAGATAGTTGTTGGCGCACAGGTTGATGACCTCGCGGCCGTCGGCTGTCTTCACGACGGCGCCCTGGGGTGTCGTGATGATGCGTTCGGACTTGAACAGCCCGGCGGCGCGGATACCGTCCAGCTCGGTCTGCAGGTGTTGGTAGAAGGCCTGGCTCATGGCGCTGCTCCTGATGCACAATCCGGTTTAGTGAACTTGTTCGATATATCGAACTTTTGTGCAGTATCTGAAAATCATCTATCCAGGTCAAGCATGAACATGGACAACACCGAACCGCCCCGCGTCGGCGCCGCCCTGCAGGCGCTGCGCAGCAGCCGTGGCCTGTCGCTGGATGATCTCTCCAAGCGGGCCGGCGTCAGTAAGTCGATGTTGTCGCAGATCGAGCGCAACCAGGCCAATCCCACGGTGGCCGTGGTGTGGCGGCTGGCCAATGCGCTCGGGGTGGACATGGGCGAGCTGCTGGGCAGCGAGCGTGCAGCGGCGCCAGCCATCGAGACGGTGCCTGCGCATGCCACGCCAGGGCTGACCAGCCCGGACGGGCTGTGCAAGCTGCGCATCCTCGGCCCTATCGAGCTGGCCGGGCAGTTCGAGTGGTACGAGCTGAGCATCCAACCCGGCGGCGTGCTGGACAGCCAGGCCCATGAGCCAGGTTCGCGCGAACACCTGAGTGTGCTGACGGGCAGCCTGGAGGTCAGCGCCCAGGGCATGACCAACAAGCTCAAGGCCGGCGAGACGGCGCGTTATGCCGTGGACGGGCCGCACACCATCCGCAACAACGCGAAGTCGGCTGCGACTGCGCTGCTGGTGGTCCTTCATCCGTAGACTGCAGCCTCCGCTCAAGGAGGCATGCATGCAGATCACCCGTCGCGCGACCCTGGCCACGCTGGCCGCCCTGCCTTTAGTGGCGCAAGCGCAGGACAAGCCCATTCGCCTCCTCGTCGGCTTTCCGGCCGGCGGCGGCACCGACGCGATTGCGCGATTGCTTGGTGAGGCCTTGCAGGCATCATTGGGCACGCCGGTCGTCGTCGAGAACAAGCCCGGGGCCGGCGGCCAGATCGCGGCGCAGGCGCTGAAGGTAGCGCCGCCCGACGGCACCACCTTCTTCGTCAGCCACGACCACACCATCTCCATCCTGCCGCTGGTGCTGAAGAACCCTGGCTTTGACCCGGCCAGGGACTTCGTGCCGGTGGCAGGCTTTGCGACCTTCGCCAACGCGCTGGCGCTGTCGGGCGGCACGCCGGCTTCAAGCCTGCCCGAGTACGTCGCCTGGGTGAAGAAGCAAGGCGGCCAGGGCAGCGTGGGCGTGCCGGCGCCGGCCTCGGTGCCGGAGTTCCTCGTCAAGCTGCTCGGCGAGAAGAATGGCCTGAACCTGCTGGCCGTGCCCTACCGCGGCAGCGCGCCGATGATTGCCGACATGCTGGGCAACCAGATCAGCGCCGGCGTCGGCTCGGTGCCCGACCTGATCACCAACCACCAGCAGAAGAAGCTAAAGATCGTCGCCGTCATGGGCCAACAACGCCAGGCCGTGCTGCCCGAGGTGCCGACCTTTGCCGAGCTGGGCATCACCGGCTTCGAGGACCTGCCCTATTACGGCGTCTTCGCCCCCGCGGGCACTTCGCCGGCCGTCGTCGAGCGCTTCTCGAATGCGCTGGCCGGCGTCATCAATCAGCCCGTCGTGAAGGCCCGGCTCACCGAGCTTGGCCTGTCGGTGGGCATGATGACCTCGGCCCAACTGGCCACCCGCGAGCGCGCCTACGCGGCGGCCTGGGCCAGGATCATCAAGGCCGGGGGCTTCCAGCCTCAGTGAGCAGCAGGCGGTCGAGGGTCAGCTTTGACCATTCACCCTGCACCCACAGATTGGTCAGCAGCCCCTGGCGCTCGGCCAGGAAGGCGCTGAGCAGAGGCTCGGCCAGCGCTCGCTCGGGCGCGCACAGCAGTACCAGCCGCTGGGCGCCCTCCTCTTCAAGCCGGCCGATCCAGTCCAGGGCCAGCAGCTTGTCGATGACGGGGCTGAGCTGCAGCGGGTCCACGCGCAGCGCGCCCGCCAGGGCCAGGTGGGACAACCCCTGCTGGCCGGCCTCGCGCACGCGCCAGAGCTCGCGCAGCGTCTCCAGTGCCAGCGCCATGGGCTGGCCGGGCGCGTCGGGACGCAGATGCAGCCGACCTGTCAGGCTGGGCGTGTTGGCGGCCAGGATGGCGCCCAGCAGCACGATGACCCAGCCCAGGTAGATCCAGATCAGGAAGATGGGCACGGTCGCGAAAGCGCCATACAGCGTCGAATAGGTCGGCACCTGCTTGACGTACCAGGCCAGCAAACCTTTTGCCAGCGAGAAGCCCACGGACACGAAGGCGCCGCCGATGAGGGCGTGCCGCCAGCGCACATGGGTGTTGGGCACGTAATGGAAGAGCCCGGCCATCGCCAGGCCGAACAACACCACGTCGGCACTGCCCAGCGCCGTGGACATGCTCGGCGGCATGGCTGTGAAATAACCCTGGCCGACACTGATGGCATAGCTTGTCAGCGTCAGGCTGCCGCCGAGCAGCAGCGGGCCCAGCGTCAGTGCGGCCCAGTAGACCAGCACGCGCTGCGCCATGGGCCGTGGGCGCTTCACGCGCCAGATGGCATTCAGCGTGCGGTCGATGGTCAGCATAAGCGCCAGCGCCGTGATGCCGAGAAAGATCAGGCCCACCACACCGAGCTTGTTGGCCTTGGCCGCAAACTGCGTGAGCGAGGCCAGCACCGGCTTGGCGATGTTGGGCGGGATCAGGCTCTTCAGGAAGTACTGCTCCAGCGCGGACTGGAAGCTGGAGAACATCGGGAAGGCCGTGAAGATGGCCAGCATCACCGTCAGCAGCGGCACCAGCGAGATCAGCGTCGTGAAGGTCAGGCTGCCGGCGGTGAGGCCGAGCTTTTCCTCGCGGAAACGTTGGCGGAAAGTGTGCAGGGTCTGCAGCCAGGGCCAGGCCAGCAGCTCGGTGATGAAGTCGCTGGCGAAGGCGATGGGGTTGTGGGCCAGTGGCGCGTCCGGGTTGTCGGTATTGGCGGGCGCGGCGGGCGGAACGGGCGGGATCGGCGGAATCGGCGTCAAGGACATGGCTTCTATGATGCCGCAGCTATGTCCCCTGCCCTTGAAAGAACCGAACCCACAGCCGTCGAACGGCTGACGCGCAATCTGGCGCTGGCTGCCACCGTGGTCTTGATCCTACTGTGCCTGGCCTGGGAACTGTGGCTGGCGCCGACCGGCCGCGGGACGCTGGCCGTGAAGGCACTGCCGCTGCTGGCGGCACCCGTCGGCCTGTGGCGCTACCGCATGTACACCTACCGCTGGCTGGCCCTGGCCATCTGGCTCTATGTGATGGAGGGCCTGGTGCGCTCGACCAGCGAAGGTGGCCTCGGGCAATGGCTGGCGCTGGGTGAAGTGCTGCTGGGCGTCGTCATCTTCACGGCCTGCACGGCCCAGATCCGCCAGCGGCTGGCGGCGGCCAAAGCCACATGAACGCCTTTCTCGCTGCGCTGCGTGAACAGCTTGGCGAGGCGGGCCTGCTGGTGGGTGGCGATCTGGCGGCCTATGAAAACGACTGGCGCAAGCGCTATGTCGGCAAAGCGTTGGCGGTCGCGCGGCCGGCGTCGACCGAGGAGGTCGCGGCGGTGATGCGCCTGTGCCACGAGCATCGCGTGGCCGTCGTGCCGCAGGGCGGCAACACCGGCCTTGTCGGCGGCTCGACACCCGATGACAGCTGCCGTCAACTCGTGCTGAGCCTGTCGCGTATGAAGCGTGTGCGCGGCATAGATATCGCGAACGCCAGCCTGACCGCCGAGGCCGGCTGCGTGCTGGCCGAGGTGCAGGCCGCCGCCTCCCAGGCCGGCCTGCTCTTCCCGCTCAGCCTGGCAGCGGAAGGCTCGTGCACGCTGGGTGGCAACCTGGCGACGAATGCCGGAGGCACGCAGGTGCTGCGTTATGGCAATGCGCGCGAACTCTGCCTGGGGCTGGAAGTCGTCACGGCAACGGGCGAGGTCTGGCATGGCCTGTCGGGGCTGCGCAAGGACAACACCGGTTATGACCTGCGCGACCTGTTCATCGGCAGCGAGGGCACGCTGGGCGTCATCACCGCGGCGACGATGAAGCTGTACCCGCAGCCGAAGGAGCGGCTGACCGCGCTGGCGGCATGCGCTTCGCTGGAAGATGCGGTCGCCCTGCTCGGCCTGGCGCGCCAGCGCGCGGGTGATGCGCTGACCGGCTTCGAGGTAATGAACCAAGCCTCACTGACGCTGGTGGCACGCGAACTGCCGCAACTCGCCCAGCCCTTGGCCCCGGCTGCATGGACCGTGTTGCTTGAGCTGTCCGACGCTGAAAGCGCCGAGCATGCGCGCGGCGTTTTCGAAGGTCTGCTTGAAACCGCGCTCGAAGGCGGATGGGTTCAGGACGCCGCCATTGCCCAGAACATCCAACAGGCCAAGTCCTTCTGGCATCTGCGCGAATCCATCCCGCTGGCGCAGGCGCAGGCGGGGCTGAACATCAAGCACGACATCTCGCTGCCGGTGTCCGCCATTCCCGGCTTCGTCGCCGAGATGGATGCGGTGCTGGCGGCTTATCTGCCCGGCATCGAGGTCATCGACTTCGGCCATCTGGGCGACGGCAACCTGCACTACAACGTGCAGGCGCCGGCTGACGTGGCGCCGGCCGAGTTCCTGGCCGCCCATGAAGCAGCAATCAACGAACGGGTCTACCACGCCGTGCAGCAGCGCGGCGGCTCGATCTCGGCCGAGCACGGCATCGGCCGGCTCAAGCGCGATGAGCTGGCTCAGCGCAAGGATCCGACAGCCCTGGCGCTGATGCGGGCGATCAAGCGGGCCCTGGACCCGCTCGATCTGCTCAACCCTGGGCGGCTGGTGTAACGGCCACGCGGCGGCCGGTCGCGAACCGGCCGGCCTTGACGATCAGGCGGAACACGAACCGCACCATCACCAGCGCCAGCACCGCTTCGATCAGCGTCAACACGAAGGCGCCGACCACGGTGAAGCGCGGCACGCGGCGCTGGAACTTGGCCAGCGCGTGGTCACGGGCCAGCTCGATGCTGTCGTAGAAGGTCGGCACGATGAGCAGTGTCAGCAGCGTCGACGTGATGGTGCCACCGATGATGGCCACGGCCATCGGGCGGTAGAACTCGCCGCCCTCGCCGATGCCGATGGCGACCGGCATCATGCCGGCGATCAGCGCCAGCGTCGTCATCAGGATGGGACGGAAGCGCTTGCGACCCGCGTGCATCAAAGCCTCTTCGCGATCGATGCCGGCCTTCTCCTCCTGACGCGTCGCGTCCAGCAGCAGGATGGCGTTCTTGGCCACCAGTCCCATCAGCATGATGACGCCGATCAGGCTCATCAGGTTCAGCGTGCCACGGGTCAGGATCAGCGCCAGCACGACGCCGATCAGGCTCAGGGGCAGCGACAGCATGACCGCGAAGGGCGCCGTGAAGCTGTTGAACTGGATGACGAGCACGAAGTACATCAGCGCGATGCCCGACAGCAGCGCCGTGATCATTGCCGTGAAGACGACCTGCTGGTCACGTGCCGCGCCCGCCAGCTCGATGCCGAAGCCAGGCGGGAAGTCGATCTTCTCGGCCAGCTTCTTGGCCTCGGCCGTGATCTCGCCGGACGAGCGGCCCTGTGCATTGGCGCTGACCGTGATGGTGCGCTTGCCGTCGCCGTGCTGGATCTGGCCCGGGCCCTTGCCCATGGTGACGGTGGCGATCTGGTCCAGCGGCACCATGCGGTTGGTGCCGGTCACGGCGATCGGCAGGCGCTCGATGTTGGCGGCGTCGACGCGGTCGGCAGGGTGCAGGCGGATGGACACGTCACGCGCCTCGCCCGTCGGGTCGATCCAGTCGCCGGCCTCGACGCCGGCGAAGGCCACACGCAGCGCCTGGGCCGCGTCGTTGACCGAGATGCCCATCTGGTTGGCCAGGCTGCGGTCGAGCTCGATCTGCAGCTCGTTCTGCGGGTCCTGCTCGGAGTAGCCGATGTCGACCGCACCCTTGATACCCGCCATGGTCTTTTGGAAGTCCTGCGTGATCTGCTGCAGCCGGCGCGTGTCGGTGCCGTAAAAGCGGATCTGCACGGGCTTCTGGGCGCCGTTGTTCAGGTCGTCGAGCACCACGTACTCGGCACCGACCAGGCGGGCGACCTTCTCGCGCAATTCCTTGGCGACGTCGGCGGCCGAGCGCTGGCGCTCGGTGCTCTTGCCGATGTCGACGTAGATGCGCCCGCCGCTGGCATTGGGGTAGGAGGTGGTCGCCTTGGTCTCCTTCATCGTCGAGGCCAGGGCAGCGGCGGCATCGAGCTTGAGCTTGGAATAGTCGAGGCTGCTGGAGGCGGGGCTGCGCACCTCGATGGCCAGGAAGCCCGCATCGGCCTGCGGCAGGAAGCTGGAGCCGCCGAACGTCACCTGCAGGAAGATGGCGCCGACAAGGCTGAGGACCGCGAAGGCGGTCATCCAGCGGCGGTGGTGCAGCGCCCAGGCGATGACATGGCCATAGCCGTTGGCCACGCCGTCGAACCAGTGATTGAAGCGTTCCAGCAGCCGGCCGAAGCCCTTCTTGGGCTGCTCGTGGTAGCCCACGGGGTCGCCCCAGTAGGCCGACAGCATCGGGTCGAGCGTGAAGCTGATGATCAGCGACACGACGACCGAGGCCACGACGGTCAGCGCGAAGGGCTTGAACCACTGGCCGGGGCCGTTGCCCATGAAGGCGACCGGCACGAAGACCGCGACGATGGCGAAGGTGGTGGCGGCGACGGCCAGGCCGATCTCGGCCGTGCCTTCGCGCGCCGCGGTGACGCGGTCGCTGCCGCGCTCCATGTGGCGCACGATGTTCTCCCGCACGACGATGGCGTCGTCGATGAGCACGCCGATGGCCAGTGACAGGCCCAGCAGGCTCATGAAGTTCAGCGAGAAGCCCATCAGCCAGACGGCGATGAAGGCAGCCAGCACGGACGTGGGCAGCGACAGCGCGGTGATCAGCGTCGAGCGCCAGCTGTTCAGGAAGGCGTAGACGACGAAGATGGTCAGCGCGGCGCCGAACACGAGCGCGTCGGTGACGTTGTGCAGGCTGTTCTCGGCATCCTTGCCGCCGTCCTGCGTGATCTCGAGCGTCGTGCCCTTGGGCAGCTCCTTCTCGATCTCCTTCAAAAGCTCCCGTGCGCCGTTGGCGACGCTGACGGTGGAGGCGTCACGCGAGCGTGTGATCGAAATGCCGACGTTGGGACGGCCATTGCGCAGGGAATAGCCCGTCATCTCGGCGAAGCCGTCCTGCACTTCGGCCACCTGACCCAGGCGCACGACCTGGCCGGCGTTGCGCTTGATGATCATCTGCTCGAACTCGGCCGGTGACTCCAGGCGGCCGAGCAGGCGGATGCTCTGGTCTTCCAGCGCGCCGCGCACCTTGCCGACGGGCGCGGTGGTGTTCTGCACCCTCACCGCATTCAGCACCTCGGTGACGGAGACGCCGAACTCGCGCAGCTTCTCGGCGCGCAGCAGGATGGACAGCTCGCGCTTGAGGGCGCCGTTCACGCCGACGGTCGACACGCCGGAGATGCCGCGGAAGCGCTCGGCGAGCTTGTCCTCGGCCAGGCGGCTGAGCTGGGCGTGGGTCAGCGTCGTGCTGGACAGCGACAGCTGCAGGATGGGCTGGGCGCCGGGATCGGCCCGCGTGATGATGGGCTCGCGGATCTCGGTCGGCAGCTTGTAGCGCACCGAGGCGATCGCGTTGCGCACCTCGTCGGCGGCCTCGATCATGTTCTTCGAGAAGTCGAAGACCAGCACGATGGTGGCGCTGCCTTCGCGCGACGTGGAGTTGGAGCGGTCCACGCCCGAGATGCTCTGCAAAGCTTTCTCGATGCGGTTGACGACCTCGCGCTCCACGGTCTCGGGTGAGGCGCCCGGGTAGGGGATGTTGATGACGAGCACCGGCGGCTCGACCTCGGGGAACTGGTTGACCTTGAGCTTTGACAGCGCCAGCAGGCCCACCAGCATCAGCCCGATGACCATGACGACGGTCGCGACGGGCCTGCTGATGCTGAAGTTGGAGAGGAACATGAGGGACCTCCTGGTTTACTTGCTGGCCGCCGGGGCCGGCGCCACGGCGGAGGCGGCACCGGCGCCTGCGGCGACCCGCTGTGCCGGAGCCCCGTCGACCAGATTGCCGGTGGGCGCGCGCAGGACTTCGTCACCCAGGGCCAGACCCGAGGCGATGACGATCTCGCCACGCCGGTCGTCGCGCTCGCCCAGCATCACCGGGACCTTCTTCAACTGGTTGCCGGCCACCTTCCAGACGAAGGCGGCATCGCCCTGGCGTTGCACCGAGCCTTCGGGCAGCACCAGCGCCTTGCGCTCCGCGCTTTCCACCCGGCCTTCGGCATAGAGGCCGGACACCTGGGGGGCCTTGGCGCGGTCGTTGAACTCGGCGATGACCTCGACCTGGCGGGTCGTCGCGTTGGCGGCCGCGTCGATGCGGGCCAGCTTGCCGCGGAACTCCGCGTCGCCGAAGCCGTTGATGCGAAAGGACACCGGCTGGCCGAGCCTGAGTTCGCCCAGGCGGTCGGCCGAGACCTGCCCCTCGAAGCGCATGGAGGCCGGGTCGATGACCTTGATGAGTTCCCGGCCGATCTGCACGGTGTCGCCGACGGAGATCTTGCGCTCGCTGACGACGCCGTCGAAGGGCGCGCGGACCTCGGTGCGCGAGACCTGCTGGCGGGCCGTGACGGCGCGCGCCTTGGCCGCGGCCAGCTCGCTCTGGGCGGAATTGCGCCTCACCTCGGCGTCCTCCAGGCCTTGCATGGAGATCATGCCCTGCTGGTTCAGCGTGCGCTGGCGGGTCAGCACGCGCTCGGTCTGCTCGAAGCTTTGCTGGGCGGCGCGCAGGGCCTCCTCCGCGGAGGTCAGGCCGTCGCGGATGGAGGTCGGGTCGAGCCGAATGATGAGATCACCCGCGCGCACGCGCTCGCCATTGTCCTTGGCCACCTGCAGCACGACGGCGGCCACTTCGGCACGCAGGTCGGCGCGACGGGCTGGCTGGATGGCGCCCGTGATGACGGGGGCGCCGATCAGACCGCTCTGGCCGACCTGGCGCAGGTCCTCGGGCGCGAGCAGCAGCGGTGCGGCCGACTTGGTGGCGGAACCCTTGGCCTCATCGGGCTTGCCACCCTTGCCGCAAGCGGTCAGCAACAGGGCCAAAGTCAATGCGGTCAGGGTCAGCGTTGCACGCGTCATGGAGAGAAGCTTTCTACGATGGAAAGGTTTTCGGGCGGCTCAAACGGCTGAGCTTAACGGTCTGGCAACACGGCGCCAGAGGTCATGTACGGAGAAATCTCAGGGGCGTCGCCAGTCCAGCGACCAAGCACCCTGTTGCCAGCGCTGCAGCCACAACAGGCCGATCAGCGTCTTGGCGTCCGTCAGCTCACCTTGAGCGGCGAGGCGATCGAGATCGTCGACCGTGTGCGTGACAAGCTCAAGAAACTCGCCCTCGTCCAGCTTCTGCTCACCCTTGTTCAGGCCGCGTGCGAAGTAGATGTGGATGCCTTCGTCCGAGTAGGCGATGGCGTTGTGGAGCACGCCGGCGTAGGCCCACTCGGCAGCGCTGTAGCCGGTCTCCTCGAGCAGCTCGCGCCGGCCGCAGACCAGCGGGTCTTCGCCGGCGTCGAGCTTGCCGGCGGGGAACTCCAGCATCACGCGGCCCATCGGGTAGCGGTACTGGCGCTCCATCAACAACCGGCCGTCGTCCAGGAGCGGGATGACCATGACGGCGCCGGGATGGCGGATGTATTCGCGGTGCGCGGCCGTGCCGTCCGGCAGCGCGACACGATCGCGGCGCACGTCGAGGAAGTGGCCGGCGTAGACCTGCGTGCTTTCGAGCAGGCGTTCGACGAGATGGGGGTCTTCGCTGTCAGAGGTGGCCACGGCGCAGATACCTCCAGACAAAGCCGGGAAAGCCCAGCGTGATGAAGAGGCAGGTCGCCGCGGCATAGAACTCCCACCCTTGCGCATGGCGCTGGCCGATGCGGGCCTCCAGCAGCGAGCCGAGGCCGAAGGTCAGCACGGCCATCAGCAGCAGCTCCAGCAACCGCCACCAGGCCGATTTAGGCGCTTGGCGCGGGCCGACGAGCAGCAGCCTCTCGTTGAAATAGGGCAGGTTCGCTGCGATGACGGCCGCGACGAGGACCAGCCAGACGGCGGCGGACTGGTCCATGGAGCGTTCAGGTGGCGAGGGCCTGACGGATCGCGACCTTGCACAGCTCGAGCAGGCCGCCCGGCAGCAGGCCGAAGACCAGCACGGCGGCGCCGTTGAGCGTCATGACAAAGCGCACGTCGGCCGGCGCAGCCAGCGGGGCCGTGTCGGTCGGGGCGTCGAAGAACATGACCTTGACGATGCGCAGGTAGTAGAAGGCGCCGACCAGCGACACGACGACGGCGAAGCCGGCCAGCCACAGGTAGAACGGCATTTGTGTGGCCACCAGGGCTTGCAGCACGGCCAGCTTGGCGTAGAAACCCACGGTGGGCGGCACGCCGGCCAGCGAGAACATGAACAGCGTCATGACCAGGGCGAACCAGGGGCTGCGCTTGCCCAGGCCGGCCAGATCCTTGATCTCCTCGGCCTCATGGCCCTGGCGCGACAGCAGGATGACCATGCCGAAGGTGCCCAGCGTCGTCAGCACATAGGTGACGACGTAGAACATGGCCGAGCTGTAGGCGTTGGCACCCCAGGTCGTGCTGTCGTTGACAACGCCGGCGGTCATGCCCAAGAGCATGAAGCCCATGTTGGCGATGGTCGAGTAGGCCAGCATGCGCTTCAGATTGCTCTGCGCGATCGCCGCCAGATTGCCGATCAGCAGCGACATGACCGACAGCACCACCAGCATCTGCTGCCAGTCCACGGCCAGGCCGCTCATGCCCTCGACCAGCAGGCGCACGGTGATCGCGAACGCAGCGAGCTTCGGCGCGCCGCCGATCAGCAGCGTGACAGCCGTCGGTGCGCCCTGGTAAACATCAGGCACCCACATGTGGAAGGGCGCGGCGCCGAGCTTGAAGGCCAGGCCGGCGACGACGAAGACGGTGCCGAAGATCAGCACGCTCTTGTTCGGGATGCCCTGGGAGATGACGCCAAAGACTTCGGGAATGGTCAGCGAACCGGTAGCACCGTACATCATCGACAGGCCGTACAGCAGGAAGCCGCTGGCCAGCGCCCCGAGGACGAAGTACTTCATCGCCGCCTCGGTGGACACAGCGTGGTCGCGGCGCAGCGCGACCAGCGCGTACAGCGAAAGGCTCATCAGCTCCAGCCCGAGGTAGACGACCAGGAAGTTGTTCGCCGACAGCATCACGTTGATGCCCAGCAGCGCAAACAGGCTGAGGATGAAGAGTTCGCCCTTGAGCATCTCCCGCGAGGCCGCGTAGGGACGTGCATAGACCAGCGTGATCAGCGTCGCGACGCAGGCGAAGCCGGCCAGCAGGTGGCCCATCGGATCGGCGACGACCATGTCCTGCATGGCATAGGTGGTCAGGCCGGCGTTGAAGTAGCTGAAGTGCATGCCACCCACGACGATCAGGGTCAGCTGGGTCAGCCAGTAGGTCGGGCGACGCTGCTCGTCGGTGACCCACAGGTCGACCAGGGCGACCACGCAGCCCATCGCCAGCAGCAGGATTTCGGGGTAGATCGCCAGCCAGTTCATGTCGTTCATTGTTCTTGCCTCTGCTCGAAATCAGGCCGGGATCTTGCTGAGCGCGACATGCTTGAGCAGCTCGGTGACCGAGTTGTGCATCACGTCGGTGAAGGGCTTGGGATACAGGCCCATGTACAGCGTCGCCACCGCCAGCAGAGCGAGCATGAGGAATTCGCGGGTATTGATGTCGGTCAGCGCGCGCACGTTGTCGTTGGCGATGTCGCCGAAATAGACGCGCTTGATCATCCACAGCGTGTAGGCCGCGCCGAAGATCAGGGCGGTGGCGGCGATGCCGCCCAGCCAGAAGTTGGCTTTGACGGTGCCAAGGATGACCATCCATTCGCCGACGAAGCCGGCCGTGGCGGGCAGTCCGCAGTTGGCCATGCCGAAGAAGACGGCAAAGGCAGCGAACTTGGGCATGGTGTTGACGACACCGCCGTAGGAGGCGATCTCACGCGAGTGCACGCGGTCGTAGAGCACGCCGATGCACAGGAACATCGCACCCGACACGAAGCCGTGCGAGATCATCTGTACCAGGCCGCCGGAGACGCCGAGCTCGTTGAAGATGAAGAAGCCCAGCGTCACGAAACCCATGTGGGCGATGGACGAATAGGCCACCAGCTTCTTCATGTCCTTCTGCACCAGGGCCACCAGGCCGATGTAGACGACGGCGATCAGCGACAGCGCGATGATCAGCCAGGCCCAGTGGCGGGCGGCGTCCGGCGCGATCGGCAGCGAGAAACGCAGGAAGCCGTAGCAACCCAGCTTCAGCATGATGGCGGCCAGCACGACGGAGCCGCCCGTGGGTGCCTCGACGTGGGCGTCGGGCAGCCAGGTGTGCACCGGCCACATCGGCACCTTGACCGAGAAAGCAGCCAGGAAGGCGAAGAACAGCCAGGTCTGGGCGCCACCGGTCAGGGGCAGCTTGTGCCAGGTCTGGATGTCGAAGCTGCCACCGGGAACCTGCGAGTACAGGTAGAGCAGCGCGATCAGCATCAAGAGCGAGCCGGCCAACGTATAGAGGAAGAACTTGAAGGCCGCATAGACGCGGTTCGGACCGCCCCAGACGCCGATGATGATGTACATCGGGATCAGCGTGGCCTCGAAGAACACGTAGAACAGCATGCCGTCCAGCGCGCTGAACACGCCCACCATCAGGCCCGACAGGATCAGGAAGGCGCCCATGTACTGGTTGACGCGGGTCTCGATGACCTCCCAGGCCGAGATCACCACGATGATGGTGATGAAGGCCGTCAGCGGCACGAACCACATCGAGATGCCGTCCACGCCAAGGTGGTAGCTGATGTTGAAGCGCTCGATCCAGGGCTGGTTCTCGACGAACTGCATGGCAGCCGTCGTGGTGTCGAAGCCCGTGATCAGCGGGATGGTGACGAGGAAGCTCGCCACGGCGGCGACCAGGGCGAGCCAGCGCACCGCGTGCGCCTGCTCGTCGCGCCCGAGCGCCAGCAGCAGTGCACCGCAGGCGATGGGCAGAAAAATCGCAAGACTCAGCAACATTCTTGTTCTCCGCCTCTCGCTCAGAACCCGAACAGGGCGCTGAACTGGGGCTTGATATAGGGCCAGAGCTGCCAGGTCATCAGGCCCGTGACGCCAAGGATCATGACGAGGGCGTACCAGTACAGATAGCCTGTCTGGAAGCGTCGCACCAGGCCCGCGATGCCGCCGACGGCACGTGCCGAGCCATTGATGATGAGGCCGTCGATCAGGCCGGCATCGCCGCCCTTCCACAGGCCAACGCCGATCAGGCGCGCAGCACGGGCGAGGACGTTCTCGTTGAACCAGTCCATGAAGTACTTGTTCTCCAGGACGATGATCAGCGGACGCAGCACCTTGGCCAGCGTGGCCGGGATGCTGGGCGCGACCATGTAGAACACATAGGCCGTGACCACACCGGACAGCGCCAGCCAGAACGGCAGCGAGGTCAGTCCGTGCAGGGCCATCGCTGCGGCGCCATGGAACTCCTCGGCCAGTTCCTCCATCGCCGGGTGGGCGTGCAGGTTGACGAAGATGGCGTCCTTGAAGAAGTCGCCGAACAGCATCGGTTGGATGGTCATGAAGCCGATGACGACCGACGGAATGGCCAGCAGAACCAGCGGCGCCGTGACGACCCAGGGCGACTCGTGCGGCACATGGGCGTGGTGGTCGCCGTGGTCGTCATGACCGTGCTGCTCGTCGTCTTCCGGCGGGAACGGCTTGTGGTGGAAGTGCTCCTTGCCATGGAAGACCAGGAAGTACATCCGGAACGAATAGAAGGCCGTCACGAACACGCCGACGATGACGGCGAAGTAGGCGAAATGTGCGCCTGGCAGATGGCTGGCATGCACGGCCTCGATGATCGAGTCCTTGGAGTAGAAGCCCGAGAACAGCGGCGTGCCGATCAGCGCCAGAGAACCCAGCAGAGACGTGATCCACGTGATGGGCATGTACTTGCGCAGGCCGCCCATGTTGCGGATGTCCTGGTCGTGGTGCATGCCGATGATGACCGAGCCGGCACCGAGGAACAGCAGGGCCTTGAAGAAGGCGTGCGTCATCAGGTGGAAGACGGCGACCGAGTAGGCCGAGGCGCCCAGGGCGACCGTCATGTAACCCAGCTGCGACAGCGTCGAGTAGGCGACGACGCGCTTGATGTCGTTCTGGATGATGCCCAGGAACCCCATGAACAGCGCCGTGATCGCACCGATCACCATGACGAAGTTCAGCGCCGTGTCGCTCAGCTCGAACAGCGGCGACATGCGCGCCACCATGAAGATGCCAGCCGTCACCATCGTCGCGGCGTGGATCAGCGCGGAGATCGGCGTCGGGCCTTCCATCGAGTCGGGCAGCCAGACGTGCAGCGGGAACTGCGCGCTCTTGCCCATGGCACCGATGAACAGGCAGATGCAGGCGACGGTCATCAGCGACCAATCGGTGCCTGGGAAGACCATCTGGGACAGGATCTCGGACTTGGCGAAGGTCTCGACGTAGTTCAGTGAACCGCCGAAAGCCACCAGTAGGCCGATGCCGAGGATGAAGCCGAAGTCGCCGACCCGGTTGACCAGGAAGGCCTTCATGTTGGCGAAGATGGCCGTCGGCTTCTTGTACCAGAAGCCGATCAGCAGGTAGGACACCAGGCCCACCGCTTCCCAGCCGAAGAACAGCTGGAGCATGTTGTTGCTCATGACGAGCATCAGCATGCTGAAGGTGAACAGCGAGATGTAGGAGAAGAAGCGCTGGTAGCCGTCGTCCTCTTCCATATAGCCGATGGTGTAGATGTGCACCATCAGCGACACGAAGGTCACGACGACCATCATCATCGCGGTCAGGCCGTCGATGAGGAAGCCGACCTCCATCTTCAGTGCGCCGAGGTTCATCCATTCGTAGATGGTGGCGTTGAAGCGCGCACCATCTACGGCCACGCTGTACAGCGTCATCGCCGACAGGATGAAAGCGATCAGCACACCGAGGATGGTGACCATGTGCGAGCCGCGGCGGCCCACCGCCTTGCCAAAGAAGCCGGCGACGATGGCGCCCGCGAGCGGCGCCAGTGGCACCGTCAGCAACAGGTTCTGGGAGAGTTGTGCAGACATCTTTTTCTCAACCCTTCAGCGCGTCGAGTTCCTCGACGTTGATGCTGGCGCGGTTGCGGAACAGCACAACCAGGATGGCCAGGCCGATGGCCGACTCGGCCGCCGCGACGGTCAGGATGAAGAACACGAAGACCTGACCACCCATGTCGCCCAGGTAGTGCGAGAAGGCGACAAAGTTCAGGTTGACCGCCAGCAGCATCAGCTCGATGGCCATCAGCAGCACGATCAGGTTCTTGCGGTTCAGGAAGATGCCGATCACCGACAGCGCGAACAGCATCGCGCCGAGCGTCAGGAAGTGGCCGAGCGTGAGGCCACCCAGTCCAGTAATGGCGGTCATGCCTGGCCTCCTTCAGTGGGTGCGACGGGCGGAGCCGGCGGCGTGGCAACGGTCGGCGCCATCTTGATGATCTTCAGGCGCTGGGCCTTGGTGACCTTGACCTGTTCGGATGCGTCCATGGCGCGCGAGTCCTTGCGCCGGCGCAGCGTCAGCGCGATGGCCGCGACGATGGCGACCAGCAGCAACACGGCGGCGATCTGCAGCGGATAGAGGTAGGCCGTGTAGATCTCGATGCCGAGCAGCTTGGTGTTGCCCATCTTCAGCTGCTCCGCGGTGGCCACCGGCGCGTCGGACAACTGGAAGCCGCCCATCAGCACGATGCCCATCTCGAAGGCGATCAGCGCGCCAACGACGGCCGCCAGCGGCAGGTGCTTCCAGAAGCCCTCACGCAGGCTGTCCGTGTTCAGGTCCAGCATCATGACGACGAACAGGAACAGCACCATGACGGCGCCGATGTAGACGAGCACCAGCGCGATGGCCAGGAACTCGGCCTTCAGCAGCATCCAGATGCAGGATGCCGTGAAGAACGACAGGATGAGGAACAGCGCCGCATGCACGGTGCTGCGCGCCGTGATGACGCGGAACGACGACACCAGCAGGATGCCGGAGAAGACGTAGAAGAGGATGGTCGTGATATCCATGCGTATCCAGGCCAGGCGGCTGGACCGTTGAACGCGCCAGGGCGCGTCAACGATCAGCGGTACTTGGCGTCCGCCTCCTTTTGGGCCGCGATTTGGGGCTCGTACTTGTCACCGACGGCCAGCAGCATGTCCTTGGTGAAGTACAGGTCGCCGCGCTTTTCGCCGTGGTATTCGAAGATGTTCGTCTCGACGATGGAGTCCACCGGGCAGCTCTCTTCGCAGAAGCCGCAGAAGATGCACTTGGTCAGGTCGATGTCGTAGCGCGTCGTTCGGCGGCTGCCGTCGGCACGCACATCGCTTTCGATGGTGATGGCCAGCGCCGGGCAGACGGCCTCGCAGAGCTTGCAGGCGATGCAGCGCTCTTCGCCGTTCTCGTAGCGGCGCAAAGCATGCAGGCCGCGGAAGCGCGGGCTCAGCGGCGTCTTTTCTTCGGGGAACTGGACGGTGATGTTGCGCGAGAGGAAGTGCCTCCCGGTGAGCTTCATCCCCTTGAGCAGTTCCCAGAGGAAGAAGGTCTTCGCGAAATTCGTGATTGCAGTCATGGGCGCCGCCTCACTTCCAGATGTTGAACGGTGTCTGCATCCAGGCACCGACAACGACCAGCCAGATCAGCGTGATGGGAATGAAGATCTTCCAGCCCAGACGCATGATCTGGTCGTAGCGGAAGCGCGGGAACGTGGCGCGCACCCACAGGAACGTCGTGACGACGAAGAAGGTCTTGCCGAACAGCCAGGCCCAGTTCCAGAACGCCATCGTGTGCTGGATGAAGGCGGGCGTCTCGATGCCGAACAGGCTCCAGGAGATCGGTGCGCTCCAGCCGCCCAGGAACATGAGGACGGCCAGCGCCGACACCAGGATCATGTTGGCGTACTCGGCCAGGAAGAACATCGCGAACGACATGCCCGAGTACTCGATCATGTGGCCGGCCACGATTTCCGATTCGCCTTCGACGACGTCGAACGGATGGCGGTTGGTTTCGGCCAGGCCCGAGATGAAGTAGACGATGAAGATTGGGAACAGCGGCAGCCAGTTCCACGACAGCAGCGGCACGCCGTGGGATGCAAACCAGCCGCGCTCCTGCACCTGCACGACCTCGGTCATGTTCAGGCTGCCCGTCACCATCAGCACGACGACCAGCGCAAAGCCCATCGCGATCTCGTAGGAGACCATCTGGGCCGAGGCGCGCAACGCGCCGAGGAAGGCGTACTTCGAGTTGGACGCCCAGCCGGCGATGATGACGCCGTAGACCTCAAGCGAGGTGATGGCCATCAGGTAGAGCAGGCCGGCATTGACGTTGGCGGCGGCGGCATCCGGGCCGAAGGGCACGACGGCCCAGGCGGCCAGCGCCGGCATGATGGTCATGACGGGGCCGAGGAAGAACAGGCCCTTGCTGGCGGCTGTGGGCTTGATGATCTCCTTGAAGATCAGCTTGACCGCGTCAGCGATGGGGGTCAGCAGGCCATAGGGGCCAACACGGTTCGGGCCCGGGCGGATCTGCGACCAGCCGATGGCCTTGCGCTCCCACAGCGTCAGGTAGGCGACGCAGATCATCAGCGGCGCGACGACTGCGATGATCTTCATCAGGCTCCACACCAGGGGCCACAGGGCCCCCAGCAGCGAGGCGCCGTTCTGGTAGAGGGTGTCGATCATTCTTGTCAGCTCCCTCAGACCTTGCTGATGTTGAGCGTGCCGAAGGCAGCACCCAGTGCGGCGGTTTGTGCGAGGCCGGCGGGCACGCGGGCCACGCCTTGCGGCAGGCCGGCTTCGAGGCGGGCGGGCAACTGGGCTGCGCCGCCGTCCTGCACGACGCGAACCTGGTCGCCGTCTTGCAGGCCAAGCTGTTGCCACAGGCTGCTGGGCAGCCCGACCGTGGCGGCTTCGCGGCCGTCGGTGGTCAGCTGCAGCGAGGTCGAGTTGCGCACCAGTGCGTCGGTCGCGTAGATGGGCAGGTTGCCGAAGCGTTCGATGCCCTCGCCCTTGGCCGCGACTTGCGGTGCGGCGGAGGTGACGTTGGACAGGCGGGCGGCGATGTCACCACCCAGGGCCTGTTCGCGGACCTGCTCGGAGCTGTCCTGGTCGAAGCCCGGCAGGCCCAGCAGATTGCCCAGCACGCGCAGCACCTTCCAGGCCGGACGCGTCTCGGCCAGCGGGCGCACGACGCCGACAAAGCTTTGCAGGCGGCCCTCTGCGTTGACGAAGCTGCCGGAGGTCTCGGTGAACGGAGCGACGGGCAGCAGCACGTCGGCGTACTCGAGGCCGGACTTGAACGGGCTCAGCACGACGACCATCTCGGCCGCGTCCAGCGCCTTGGCGGCGGCCGCGGCGTTGGCGGAGTCCAGCACCGGGTCGGTGTTCAGCAGCAGCGCCGCCTTCAGCGACGTGCCGTTCAGCATCTGGCCGGCGTTCAGGCCGTCGATCTGCGGCTGCGCCTTCACCAGCTGAGCGCCGACCGTGTTGGCGGCGGCGGTCAGGTAGCCGACGCTGGCGCCGGTCTGCTGGCCAATCCACTGCGCCAGCGCCAGCAGGCTGGCGGCCTGCGGGTGTTCAGCAGCGGCGTTGCCCAGCAGCACGGCCTTGGCTCGACCAGACTGCAGGCTGGCGGCGATGGCCTTGGCTTCATACGTTGCCGTGCCAGCCAACGGCGCACCAGCACCAATGGCGGCAGCCACATCGGCCAGGGCTTGCACCCAGCCCGAGGGCATCACGGATTGCGAAGCTGCGAGCGGCATCAGCCAGTCATCGTTGTTCACGCCAACGCGATGCACGGCGGCACCGCGGCGCGCGGCGTGGCGCAGGCGGGCGGCGAACAGCGGGTGATCCTTGCGCAGGTTGGAGCCGACGACCAGGGCGCGGTCCAGCTCGGACAGGCTCGCGATGCTGGTGCCCAACCAGTGCGCCTGGCCAGCCGAAGCGGCATTACCGAAGTCGCTGTGGCGCAGACGGTGGTCGATGTTGTCGCTGCCCAGGCCGCGCACGAGCTGTGCGAGCAGGTGCAGCTCTTCCACCGTGCTGTGGGCCGAGCCCAGCGCGCCGATGGCCGCCGCGCCGTGGTCGGCTTTGATGGTCTTCAGGCCGTTGGCGATGTATTCCAGCGCCGTCGTCCAGTCGACCTGCTTCCAGGCGCCGCCCTGCTTGATCATGGGCGCGGTCAGGCGGGCGTCGCTGTTCAGGGCCTCATAGCTGAAGCGGTCGCGGTCGGCGATCCAGCATTCGTTGACGTCTTCGTTCTCCAGCGGAACGACGCGCAGGACCTGGTGGTTCTTGACCTGGACGATCAGGTTGGCACCGGTCGAATCGTGGGGGCTGACGCTCTTGCGGCGCGACAGCTCCCAGGTGCGGGCGCTGTAGCGGAAGGGCTTGCTGGTGAGCGCGCCGACCGGGCAGATGTCGATCATGTTGCCCGACAGCTCGGAGTCCACCGTGCGGCCGACAAAGGTCTGGATCTCGCTGTGCTCGCCACGGTGGGCCATGCCCAGTTCCATCTGGCCGGCGATTTCCTGGCCGAAACGCACGCAGCGAGTGCAGTGGATGCAGCGGCTCATCTCTTCCATCGAGATCAGCGGGCCGACGTTCTTGTGGAAGACGACGCGCTTCTCTTCGGAGTAGCGGCTCTTGCCAGCGCCGTAGCCCACGGCCAGGTCCTGCAGCTGGCACTCGCCACCCTGGTCGCAGATGGGGCAGTCCAGCGGGTGGTTGATCAGCAGGAATTCCATGACGCCCTGCTGGGCCTTGATCGCCTTGTCGCTCTTGGTGCGGACGATCATGCCCTGCGTGACCGGCGTCGCGCAGGCGGGCATGGGCTTGGGCGCCTTCTCCACGTCCACCAGGCACATGCGGCAGTTGGCCGCGATGCTGAGCTTCTTGTGATAGCAGAAATGCGGGATGTAGGTGCCGGCCTTCTCGGCGGCATGCATGACCATGCTGCCTTCCTGGACCGAGACCTTCTGACCGTCGAGTTCGATTTCAACCATGGTGGTGTTTCTCTGGGCGCTCAGGTCGGAGCCACCAGGGGCTTCTTGTGTTCAATCAGGTGCACGAACTCGTGCTTGAAGTGCTTGATCATGGCGCGCACAGGCATCGCGGCAGCGTCGCCCAGCGCGCAGATCGTGCGGCCCTGGATGTTGTCGGCCACGGAGTTCAGCAGGTCCAGGTCTTCTGCCCTGCCCTCGCCGTGGTAGATGCGTTCCAGCACACGGTGCATCCAGCCCGTGCCTTCGCGGCAGGGCGTGCACTGGCCGCAGGACTCGTGGGCGTAGAAGTAGGACAGGCGCAACAGGCTCTGCACCATGCAGCGCGAGTCGTCGATAACGATGACGGCACCCGAACCCAGCATGGAGCCGGCCTTGGCGATGGAGTCGTAGTCCATCGTGCACTGCATCATCACGTCGGCCGGCAGCACCGGCGCGGACGAGCCGCCGGGAATGACGGCCTTGAGCTTGCGGCCCTTGCGCACGCCACCGGCCAACTCGAGCAGCGTCTCGAAGGACGTGCCCAGCGGCACCTCGAAGTTGCCGGGCTTCTCGACGTCACCCGACACCGAGAACAGCTTCGTGCCGCCGTTGTTCGGCTTGCCGATCTCGAGGTAGGCCTGGCCGCCGTTGCGGATGATCCAGGGCACCGCAGCAAACGTCTCGGTGTTGTTGATGGTGGTGGGCTTGCCGTACAGGCCGAAGCTGGCCGGGAACGGCGGCTTGAAGCGCGGTTGGCCCTTCTTGCCTTCCAGCGATTCCAGCAGTGCGGTTTCCTCGCCGCAGATGTAGGCGCCGAAGCCATGGTGGCCGTGCAGCTGGAAGCTGAACTCCGAGCCCATGATCTTGTCGCCGAGATAGCCCGCGGCGCGGGCTTCCTCCAGGGCCGCTTCGAAGCGCTCGTAGACCTCGAAGATCTCGCCGTGGATGTAGTTATAGCCCACCGTGATGCCCATCGCGTAGGCAGCGATGGCCATGCCTTCGATGACCTGATGCGGGTTGAACATCAGCAGGTCGCGGTCCTTGCAGGTGCCCGGCTCGCCCTCGTCGGAGTTGCAGACGAGGTACTTCTGACCCGGGAACTGGCGGGGCATGAAGCTCCACTTCAGGCCCGTGGGAAAACCGGCGCCGCCGCGCCCACGCAGTGCCGAGGTTTTCACTTCAGCGATGACCTGATCAGCGGTCAACCCTTCGCCACCGTCCTTGCCGAGGATCTTGCGCAGGGCCGCATAGCCACCACGGGCTTCGTAGTCCTTGATCGACCAGTTCTTGCCGTCCAGGTCCGCATAGATCTGCGGGCTGATGTGGCGGCCGTGAAAGCATGTCTCGGCGCCGGTGGCTTGGAATTTGGAAAGGTCCAGCATCGTCGTCCTTAGGCCTTCGCTGCTTCAGACCGCAGCACGTCGACGAGCTCGTCCAGACGCTCCATCGTCATGAAGCTCAACATCTGGCGGTCGTTGACCAGCATCACCGGCGAGTCGGCGCATGCGCCCAGGCACTCGCTCTTCTGCACGGTGAACAGGCCGTCGGCCGTCGTGCCGCCCTGCTCGATGCCGAGCTTGCTGCACAGGTGGTCCAGCGCCTTCTGGCCGTCGCGCAGCTGGCAAGGCAGGTTGGCGCAGACGTTCAGCTTGAACTTGCCAACCGGCTTCTGGTTGTACATGTTGTAGAAGGTCGTCACCTCGTACACGGCGATGGGCGCCATGCCGAGATGAGCAGCGATCGCATCTTCCGCTGCGCGGGACACGAAGCCCTCTTCCTGCTGCACGATGGCCAGGCAGGCCATGACGGCAGACTGGCGCAGCTCGTAGGGGTACTTGGCAACCTCGCGGTCGAAGCGAGCGCGGGTGGCGTCAGAGAGTTGGTAGCTCATCGATCAATCTCGCCGAACACGATGTCCATGGTGCCGATGATGGCGACGGCGTCGGCGATCATGTGGCCGCGACCCATCTCGTCCAGCGCTGCCAGATGGGCAAAGCCCGGCGGGCGGATCTTCAGGCGGTAGGGCTTGTTGGCTCCGTCGCTGACCATGTAGATGCCGAACTCGCCCTTGGGGTGTTCGACGGCCGCATAGGCCTCGCCCTCGGGCACGTGGAAGCCCTCGGTGAAGAGCTTGAAGTGGTGGATCAGCTCTTCCATGTTGGACTTCATGTCCACGCGCGAAGGCGGCGCCACCTTGTGGTTGTCGGTGATGACCGCACCGGGGTTGGCACGGAGCCAGGCCGAGCACTGCTGGATGATGCGGTTGGACTGGCGCATCTCTTCGACACGCACGACGTAGCGGTCGTAGGTGTCGCCGTTGGTGCCGATGGGGATGTCGAAGTCCAGCTTGTCGTAGACGTCGTAGGGCTGCTTCTTGCGCAAGTCCCAGGCGATGCCGGAGCCGCGCAGCATGGGGCCGGTGAAGCCCAGGTTCAGCGCGCGCTCGGGCGACACGACGCCGATGCCGACCGTGCGCTGTTTCCAGATTCGGTTGTCGGTCAGAAGCGTTTCGTAGTCGTCAACGTTCTTCGGGAAGCGCGCGGTGAAGTCATCGATGAAGTCCAGCAGAGAGCCTTGGCGATTCTCGTTGAGCCTGTCGATGGCCTTGGCATTGCGGATCTTGCTGGCCTGGTGCTTCGGCATCGTGTCCGGCAGGTCACGGTAGACGCCACCCGGCCGAAAGTAGGCCGCGTGCATGCGTGCGCCCGAGACAGCCTCGTACATATCGAACAGGTCTTCGCGCTCGCGGAAGCAGTAGATGAGCACATTCATCGCACCGCAGTCCAGGCCGTGCGCGCCGAGCCACATCAGGTGATTCAGCAGCCGCGTGATCTCCGCGAACATCACGCGGATGTATTGCGCGCGGATTGGCACTTCCAGCCCCAGCATCTTCTCGATGGCCAGGCAGTAGGCTTGCTCGTTGGCCATCATCGACACGTAGTCGAGGCGGTCCATGTAGGGCAGCGACTGGATGTAGGTCTTGCTCTCGGCAAGCTTCTCGGTCGCGCGGTGCAGCAGGCCGATGTGTGGGTCGGCGCGCTGGATGACTTCGCCGTCCAGCTCCAGCACCAAACGCAGCACGCCGTGGGCGGCCGGATGCTGGGGACCGAAGTTCAGCGTGTAGTTCTTGATTTCGGCCATTGCTTACAACCCGCCGTACTTGTCTTCACGAATGATGCGCGGCGTGATCTCGCGCGGCTCGATGGTCACCGGCTGGTAGATGACTCGCTTCTGCTCGGCGTCGTAGCGCATCTCGACATGCCCCGACACCGGGAAGTCCTTGCGCATCGGGTGGCCGATGAAGCCGTAGTCCGTCAGGATGCGGCGCAGGTCGTTGTGGCCGTCGAAGATGACGCCATACATGTCGAAGGCTTCGCGCTCAAACCAGTTTGCCGAGCTCCACACCTCGGTGACCGAGGCCACGACGGGAAAGTCGTCATCGGTGGCGAACACCTTCAGGCGCAAGCGCCAGTTTTTGCTGATCGACAGCAGGTGGCTGACGATGGCGTAGCGCTGGCCTTCCCAGGCGCCATCGCCATAGCTGCTGTAGTCGACACCGCAGAGGTCGATCAGCTGCTCGAGCTTGAGCTCGGGGTGATCGCGCAGCGTCGTCGCGACTTCGAGATAGTCGGCCGCACGAACCGTGAGCGTCAGTTCGCCCAGGGCGTTCTTCAGCTCCACGACGCGCTCGCCGAGGACGGCACCAACTTGCTGGGCCAGGGTTTCGAGATTCAGGCTCATACCTTGGCGCTCAGCGTGCAATGGTGTTTTCGCGGCGGATCTTGGCCTGCAGTTGCAGGATGCCGTAGAGCAGCGCCTCGGCCGTCGGCGGGCAGCCGGGCACATAGACGTCCACCGGCACGATGCGGTCGCAGCCGCGCACGACGGAATAGCTGTAGTGGTAGTAGCCGCCGCCGTTGGCACAGGAACCCATCGACAACACCCAGCGCGGCTCGGCCATCTGGTCGTAAACCTTGCGCAGCGCCGGCGCCATCTTGTTGCACAGCGTGCCGGCCACGATCATCAGATCGGACTGGCGCGGGCTCGGGCGGAACAGCATGCCGAAGCGGTCAATGTCGTAACGCGCGGCACCCGCATGCATCATCTCGACGGCGCAGCAGGCCAGACCAAAAGTCATCGGCCAGAGTGAGCCCGTCTTGGACCAGTTGATGAGCTTGTCGACCGAGGTGGTGACAAAGCCCTCTTTCAGGACGCCTTCAATACCCATTTGGAATTCCCAGCTTGTGT
Organism: Pelomonas sp. Root1217; assembly: GCF_001425705.1. Classification (GTDB taxonomy): domain Bacteria; phylum Pseudomonadota; class Gammaproteobacteria; order Burkholderiales; family Burkholderiaceae_C; genus Pelomonas. Next base: position 138,428 of record NZ_LMDC01000028.1, read on the forward strand.
CGGCGGACGGTCATTCCCAATCGAGGGCGCCTTTTTTCCACTCGTAGGCGAAGCCGACGACCAGAATGCCGAGGAAGATCATCATCGCCCAGAAGCCCGTCGCACCGATCTCTCTGAGCGCCACGGCCCAAGGGAACAGGAAGGCAATTTCCAGGTCGAAAAGAATGAACAGAATGGCGACGAGGTAGTAGCGCACATCGAATTTCATGCGCGCGTCTTCAAAGGCCTCGAAGCCGCATTCGTAGGGGGAGTTCTTGGCCTGATCTGGCCGATTGGGGCCCAGCAGAGCGCCGAGCACCTGGGGTGCAATCCCGACCACTGCGCCGACCAAAATGAAGAGGATGACGGGCAGGTATTGTTCGAGATTCATCTTGGCTTTCCCGGGTCGACTTCAACGTCTTCGTCCACTTGGGCCGCTACGCAAGCCGACCACAAAAGCAAACAGGCGCGCCACCAGCGAATCGAAAGATCTCGCTCGCGGATCGCGCCCGCCTTGAACCTTGCTTCAATCGCCCCAGCTCAAGGCCGGGCGACGTCGGCGACAGGCCGCTCTGGCTGATTCCCGCATCAGGACCAACGGGAATCCTAGCCGATGTTCTGGTGCCGTCGGCGAGACTCGAACTCGCACAGCTTTCGCCACTACCCCCTCAAGATAGCGTGTCTACCAATTTCACCACGACGGCAGGTACTCAAATTTGCCTGGCAGCTAGTGAGGGTTTGCGTGCCAGACAGCCTCGAATTCTATACCGGGAATTAGGGGTCTCCCGATGAGGAAGCGAGGTTTTTAGTCGGACTTCAGTTGGTCGCGGCAGACCCAGCGGCCGAGGCCGTTGCAGCCGGCGCAACGACGGCGCCAGGGATAGCGGCAGCGCCCGACGCGGCGGGGGCGACGACGGCGGCGCGGTCCAGCACGCTGTCGGCAGTCGGTGCGGCTGTGCGGCCGTTGGACAGGAAGGCCAGGCCCAGCGTGCAACCGAAGAACAGCGTGGCGGCGACGGCCGTGCTGCGCGACAGGAAGTTGGCACTGCCAGTGGCACCGAACAGGCTACCCGAAGCGCCGCTTCCGAAGGACGCACCCATGTCGGCGCCCTTGCCGTGCTGCACCAGCACCAGACCGATGATCACCAGGGCCGAGAGCAACTGAACGATCAACACCAGATTCGCAAAGAACTGCATTCCAAACACTCCATCAAAACTCAATGACGCCGCCGCTCCATGCGACAGGCGCCGGGATACTTCACCTATTTCCGGGTCGAGCGCTGGGCCTGCCATGGGCCAGAGGCCCAGGCGTTCCGTAGGCACAAGCAGTCCGCAGGGACTGCTTGTGTCCGACTCCACCTCGCCGAGCCGGCCCGCCTGAGGCTGCTTGCAGCTCAATGCCGCAAGCAGCCTCGTCCCCGTGGGGGACCGACCAGGTTGGCGCGCGTTCAGCGCCGCAAGACTGGGCGAGGGGCAGCTTCATTTCAGTGGGCCGCGGCCAGGCAGATGGCGGCGAAGTCCGCCACCTTCAACGACGCGCCGCCAATCAGGCCGCCGTCGATGTCGGGCTGCGAAAACAATTCGGCCGCGTTGTCCGCCTTGACGCTACCGCCGTAAAGGATGCGCATGATGCCGGAACGGTCAGTCGCCGCATGAAGCTGGGCGCGCAGCACGGCATGCACTGCCTGCGCTTCAGCGGGCGTGGCAGTCAGGCCGGTACCGATGGCCCAGACGGGTTCATAAGCGACGACCATCTCGCCGCAGCAATGTCCGAGCGTGTGGATGACAGCCGCCAGCTGGCGCTTGACGACGGCCTCGGTGTGGCCGGCCTCGCGCTCGGCGCGGGTTTCACCGACACAGACGATGGGCGTCACGCCGTGGGCCAGTGCGGCCTTGGCCTTGTCGGCGACAAGCTGGTCGCTCTCCGCGTGGTAGGCGCGGCGCTCCGAGTGGCCAACGATGGCATAACGACAACCCACATCGGCCAGCATCGCGCTCGACACCTCGCCGGTGTAGGCGCCCTGCTCGTGCGAGGAGCAGTCCTGCGCGCCATAGACGATGGTCGTGCCAGTCAACGCAAGCGCTGTTTCGGCAATGTAGAGGAAAGGCACGCAGACGGCGACGTCGGCGTTCCACGGGCCGGCCTCCTTGAGGCCAGCCAGCAACTGGGCATTGGCAGCGCGGCTGCCATGCATCTTCCAGTTGCCCACGACGAGTTTTCTTCTCATGTCAGCTCCGTCACCAGTTCAGCACGATCTTGCCAATGTGCTCATTCGATTCCATCAGCGCATGCGCTTCGGCGGCCTTGGCGGCCGGCAGTTCGCGGTAAACCACGGGCTTGATGCGACCTGCCTCGATCAGCGGCCAGACCTTGTCGCGCAGCGCGCGCGCCAGGCTGGCCTTGAAGGCCGCAGACCGCGGGCGCAGCGTCGAGCCGGTGATCGTCAGGCGTTTGCGTAGCACCAGGCCGGCGTCGATCTCCGACTTCACACCGCCCTGCACGGCGATCAGCGCCAGCCGGCCGTCCTCCGCCAGCGCCTGCACGCCGCGGCCGATGTAGTCGCCGGCCACCATGTCCAGGATCACGTCGACACCGCGCCCGCCGGTGGCGGCCCTGGCTTCGGCGACGAAATCCTGTTCGCGGTAGTTGATGGCCACGTCGGCGCCCAAGGCCTTGCAGGCCTCCGCCTTGTCGGCACTGCCCACCGTCACGAGCACGCGGGCACCCAGCGCCTTGGCAATCTGGATGGCCGTCACGCCGATGCCGCTGGAGCCACCGTGGATCAGCAGCGTCTCGCCCGGCTGCAGAGCCGCGCGCTCAAAGACATTGGCCCAGACGGTGAAGCTGGTCTCCGGCAAGGTCGCGGCTTGCGCCAGCGTCCAGCCTTTGGGCACCGGCAGACATTGGCCGACCGGCGCCGTGCACAGCTCGGCATAGCCGCCGCCGTTGACCAGCGCGCAGACCTGGTCGCCCAGCTTGAAGCCACGCGCAGCCAAAACGCCAGCGTCACCGGCGACGATCTCGCCCGCGACTTCCAAGCCCGGCAATTCGCTCGCACCCGCCGGCGGCGGGTAGGCGCCCTTGCGCTGCAGCACGTCCGGGCGGTTGATGCCCGAAGCTGCAACACGGATCAGGCACTCACCCAGGCCCGCGACTGGATCCGGCCTGTCGGCCAGCTCCAGCACCTCGGGCCCGCCGGGGCCGGTGATCGCGATGGCTTTCATCGCTGCAGCAATTACTCCGCGGCCGGCGGAGTGTCGTCAGCGGCCGGCGCGGCCGGAGCCGGCGCGGCGTCGCGGTCGATCAGCGCCTTCATCGACAACTTGATGCGGCCCTTCTCGTCGGTCTCGAGCACCTTGACCTTGACGATCTGGCCTTCGCTCAGGAAGTCGGTGACCTTCTCGACGCGCTGGTGGGCGATCTGGCTGATGTGCAACAGGCCGTCCTTGCCGGGCAGCAGGTTCACGAGGGCGCCGAAGTCCAGGATCTTGGTGATCGGGCCTTCGTAGACCTTGCCAACTTCGACTTCGGCCGTGATCTCCTGGATGCGCTTCTTGGCCAGTTCGGCCTTGTCGGCGTCCGTCGACGCGATCGTGATCGTGCCGTCTTCGCCGATGTCGATGGTCGTGCCGGTCTCTTCGGTCAGCGCACGGATGGTCGAGCCACCCTTGCCGATGACGTCACGGATCTTCTCCGGGTTGATCTTCATCGTGTACAGGCGGGGTGCGAACTGCGACACCTCGGTGTTGGCCGTGCCCATGGCTTCGACCATCTTGCCCAGGATGTGCAGGCGGGCTTCCTTGGCTTGCGCCAGGGCGACCTGCATGATTTCCTTGGTGATGCCCTGGATCTTGATGTCCATCTGCAGGGCGGTGATGCCGGTCGTCGTGCCGGCCACCTTGAAGTCCATGTCGCCAAGGTGGTCCTCGTCACCGAGGATGTCGGTCAGCACGGCGAAGCGGTTGGCGTCCTTGATCAGGCCCATGGCGATGCCGGCCACGTGGGCCTTCATCGGCACGCCGGCGTCCATCAGCGCCAGGCAGCCGCCGCAGACCGAAGCCATCGACGACGAGCCGTTGGACTCGGTGATTTCCGAGACGACGCGCAGCGAGTAGGGGAAGTCTTCCTTGCTCGGCAGCGCGGCGATCAGCGCGCGCTTGGCCAGGCGGCCGTGGCCGATTTCGCGGCGCTTCGGGCTGCCGACACGACCCGTCTCGCCGGTGGCGAAGGGGGGCATGTTGTAGTGCATCATGAAGCGGTCTTCGAACTCGCCGTCCAGCGCGTCGATGCGCTGGGCGTCGCGGTCCGTGCCCAGCGTGGCGATGACCAGCGCCTGGGTTTCGCCACGCGTGAACAGCGCCGAGCCGTGGGTGCGCGGCAGGATGCCGTTGCGGATCTCGATGGGGCGCACGGTGCGAGTGTCGCGGCCGTCGATGCGCGGCTCGCCGGCGAGGATCTGGCTGCGCACGATGCGGGCTTCGATCTCGAACAGCAGGCCTTCGACCTCGACCTTGTCGAACTCGACGCCTTCGCCCTTCAGCGCGGCGAAGACGCTGGACGTCACGCTGCGGCAGGCTTGCGTGCGGGCTTGCTTGGAGCGGATCTGATAAGCCTCGCGCAGCGGACCTTCGGCTAGGCCGTTGACCTTGGCAATGAAGGCCTCGTCCTTGGCGGGCGCGGTCCAGGTCCAGGTCGGCTTGCCGGCGTCACGCACCAGATCGTTGATGGCGGCGATGGCGACATTGCCCTGCTCATGGCCGTAGACGACGGCGCCGAGCATGATTTCTTCGGACAGGCCAGCGGCTTCGGACTCGACCATCAGCACGGCAGCTTGCGTGCCGGCGACGACGAGGTCCATCTGACTGTTGGCCAGTTCGGACTTGCTGGGGTTGAGCACGTATTCGCCATTGACATAACCGACGCGGGCAGCGCCGATCGGGCCGTTGAACGGGATGCCGGAGATGGCCAGCGCAGCGGACGTGCCGATCAGCGCGGCGATGTCGGCCTGCACTTCGGGGTTCAGGCTCACCACGTGGATGACGACCTGGACTTCATTGAAGAAGCCTTCGGGGAACAGCGGGCGGATCGGGCGGTCGATCAGGCGGCTGGTCAGCGTCTCGTGCTCGCTCGGGCGGCCCTCACGCTTGAAGAAGCTGCCGGGGATCTTGCCGGCGGCATAGGTCTTCTCGAGGTAGTCGACGGTCAGCGGGAAGAAGTCCTGACCGGCCTTGGCTTCGGTCTTGGCGACAACGGTGGCCAGCACGACGGTGCCTTCGATGTTGACGAGGACGGCGCCGGTGGACTGGCGGGCGACTTCACCCGTTTCCAGCACGACGTTGTGGCGACCCCATTGGAAGGACTTCGTGACCTTGTTGAAAATGGACATGCTCATCTCCTGGTTGTGGCGGGTGCGGGGGCACCCTGGGGGAACCGGGAACGAGACTGGGTTTGGTCCAGATGCCATTCCAGGGCGGTTCGGTGAAGAGCCGTCTTGGAATGATCCGACACCACGTCAGCTCGGTTCCGGTAGTTAAATGGACAAAGAGCCTGTACTGGGCGAATGGACCAGACAGGCTCCTCGTGGAAGGAAGCGAATTACTTGCGCAGACCCAGCTTGGCGATCAGCGCGACATAACGGCTGGAATCGACGCGCTTCAGGTAGGCCAACAGGCTCTTGCGAGTGTTGACCATCTTCAGCAGACCGCGGCGGCCGTGGTGGTCCTTGGCGTGGGTCTTGAAGTGGGGGGTCAGATCGTTGATGCGGGCAGTCAGCAGGGCGACCTGGACTTCCGGCGAGCCGGTGTCATTGGCGCTGCGGGCATTGGCCTTGACGATCTCGGCCTTCTTTTCGGCGATGGACATTTGTTTTCCAAAAGGTTTCGGAAGTCCGGCCGGGCGAGACGCACTACTGGAGCGCTGCCGCAGACGGTTTCCGGGTTGACTTGCGGACACGGGGGAAACCGCCCCGAGCCGTGCTTGACGTTCTGCTTGCGCAAAACCAGCGGATTCTAGCCTAAAGCGCCAGAAGTCCCCAACTTGCTGCAGACCAAGCGGGCGGACGTGGGGCTCTCCCAAGGGGTTTCAAGAGACCAGGCCGCCCTGCCCTGCGAATGCGTGACTTCTCTGCATCAACTCGAGAAAGGCTCTTGAAGCGCTGCCTCGCCGCCACATCTCCGGGTCATCGGGTGCTGCTCCCGACCGGTTCAGCAGCGCAACCACTGGAGTTACCCATGTTCTATCTGACTCATCCCCGCCAAGTCGTCCGCGCCCTGCGCCAGTTCGATGCCGACAGCAACGCTGCCCGTACCCCGGCGCTGGACGTCTCCGAGGACGACAAGGCCTACCGCGTCACCGTCGACATGCCTGGCGTGGCCAAGGAAGCCGTCAAGGTTCGCGTTGAAGGCCGCCGCGTCAACGTCGAGACCGTCACGCCGGAAAGCGAAGCCGCCACCGACGGCTCGCGCCTGCTGTACAGCGAGCGCCGCGCCGCCCGATACGCCCGCAGCTTCTCGCTGCCGGTCGAGATCGACCAAGGTCAATCGGAAGCCCGCTTCGAGAACGGCGTGCTGACCTTGAACCTGGTCAAGCGTGTCGCCGAAAACGGTGGCCAGCTGACCGTCCTCTAAGCCGCAGACAGATCCCAGCGGGGGCGGACTGCAAAGCCGCCGTCCTGGCTGGGATGGGCCAGGCCGCGCTGCACGCGCAGCGCGGCGGCCATTGCGATCATGGCGCCGTTGTCGGTGCAAAGAGCCAGCTCGGGGTAGTGCACGCGCACGCCCCGTTTGGCGCATGCAGCGTTCAACTGCTCACGCAGCTTCGCGTTGGCACCGACGCCACCGGCGACGACGAGGCGCTTCAGGCCGGTCATCTTCAAGGCCAGCAGCGACTTCTTCACCAGCACTTCGACGATGGCTTCCTGCGTCGCCGCAGCGAGGTCGGCCTTGGTCTGCTCGCAGGGCGAGTCACCGATCTTCTTGACCTGCGTCAGCACCGCCGTCTTCAGGCCGGCAAAGCTGAAATCCGGCTTGCCGCTGTGCAGCAGCGGGCGCGGCAGCGCAAAGGCTTCCGGGTTGCCGAACTCGGCCATGCGCGCCAGATGCGGGCCGCCGGGATAAGGCAGGCCCAGCAGCTTGGCGCTTTTGTCGAAGGCCTCGCCCGCGGCGTCGTCGATGGTCTCGCCCAGGATCTCGTAGCTGCCGACGTCGCCCACCCGCATCAGCTGCGTGTGGCCGCCGCTGACGAGCAGCGCGACGAAGGGAAACTCCGGCGGATCGGCCGACAGAAAGGGCGACAGCAGATGCCCTTCAAGGTGGTGAATGGGCAGGGCCGGCACATCCAATGCCGCAGCCAGCGACACCGCCACGCCAGCGCCCACCAGCAGCGCGCCTGCAAGGCCCGGGCCTTGTGTGTAGGCGATGAGGTCGACGTCCTGCAGCGACAGGCCGGCCTGCGACAGCACCAGTCGCGTCAGCGGCAGCACGCGGCGCACGTGGTCGCGCGAGGCCAGCTCGGGCACGACGCCGCCGTAGGCCTGGTGCATGGTGATCTGGCTGTGCAGCGCCTGCGCCACCAGCCGCGGCGGCGCATCGCCTGCCACCTCGACAAGCGCCACCCCGGTCTCGTCGCAGGACGACTCGAAACCCAGGATGCGCTGAACGGCTGTCACTTGCCTTCCTTGGCGTGGTTGATCGAGTACTTGGGAATCTCGACCGTGACGTCCTGCTGGCGCAGCAGCGCCTGACAGGACAGGCGCGAGTCGGGCTCCAGCCCCCAGGCGCGGTCCAGCATGTCCTCTTCATCTTCTTCCATCTCGCTCAGCGAACGGCCGCCCTCGCGCACGATGACGTGGCAGGTCGTGCAGGCACAGACCTGGTCGCAGGCATGCTCGATGTGGATGTCGTTGGCCAGCAGCGCTTCGCAGATCGACGTGCCGGGGGCTGCGGTGATGCTGGCGCCGTCGGGGCAGTACTCGGCGTGCGGGAGGATCTTGATGACGGGCATGTCGTTGTTCTCTTAAAGGGCCGAGACGTTGCGGCCGGTCAGCGCGCGGGCGATGGAACGGTTCATGCGCTCGGCGGCAAAACCTTCGGTCGCCTCGGCCAGCGCCCTGACGGCCGCATCGATGGCATCGGCATCGCCGTCCATCCTTGCCAGGGCAAACAGGCGCGCCTCTAACTCCTCACGCTCGGCTGCGGGCAGCAGATCGCCGTCGGCGGCCAACGCGCTGCGTGTGGCGAGGACCATGCGCTCGGCCTCGACCTTGGCCTCGCGCAACTTGCGCGCCGCCATGTCGCCCTCGGCGCTGGCAAAGCCGTCCTTCAGCATGTTGGCAATTTCATCATCACCGAGGCCGTAGCTGGGCTTGACGGTGATGGCCGCCTGCACGCCTGAAGTCAGCTCCTCGGCAGACACGTTCAGCAGCCCGTCGGCATCGACCTGGAAGCTGACGCGGATGCGCGCCGCACCGGCCACCATGGGCGGGATGCCGCGCAGCTCGAAGCGCGCCAGCGAACGGCATTCGCTGACCAGCTCGCGCTCGCCCTGCACGACATGGATGGCGAGCGCGGTCTGGCCATCCTTGAAGGTCGTGAAGTCCTGGGCCTTGGCGACCGGGATGGTCGAGTTGCGCTCGATGACGCGCTCGACCAGGCCACCCATGGTTTCGAGCCCCAGCGACAGCGGGATCACATCTAGCAGCAGGATCTCGCCGTCGGAGGCATTGCCGGCGAGCTGGTTGGCCTGGATAGCGGCGCCCAGCGCAACGACCTCATCCGGGTTCAGGTTGGTCAGCACCTCGCGGCCGAACAGCTCGCTCACCGCGCTGCGAACGATGGGCATGCGCGTGGAGCCGCCGACCATGACCGTGCCCACCACGTCGGCCGCCTTGACCTTGGCGTCGCGCAGCACGCGCTTCACCGAAGACAGGGTCCTGGCGATCAACGGCTGGGCGAGCTCTTCGAATTGAGCGCGGGTGACGGTCACACGCAGTTCGCCGGCATCCAGCGCGGCCACCAGTTCGGTCGAGTCCGCGTCAGACAGGGCCTCCTTGGCGGCACGCGCCGCGACGAGGACAGCGCGCTTGTCGTGGGCCGATTCCATGGCACGGCCCGCGAGCGCCCAGTCGGCCAGCACGCGATCGAAGTCGTCGCCCCCCAGGGCCGCATCGCCGCCCGTCGCGACAACCTCGAACACGCCGCGCGTCAGGCGCAGCAGCGAGATGTCAAAGGTGCCGCCGCCCAGGTCGTAGACGGCGTAGAGGCCTTCGCTAGCGTTGTCCAGGCCGTACGCAATCGCGGCGGCGGTAGGCTCGTTGATGAGGCGCAGCACCTTCAGGCCGGCCAGCTCGGCAGCGTCCTTGGTGGCCTGGCGCTGGGCATCGTCGAAATAGGCGGGCACCGTGATCACGGCGCCGAACAGGTCATCGGCGAAGCTGTCCTCGGCGCGGAAACGCAGCGTCGCGAGGATTTCGGCAGATACCTCGACCGGGCTCTTCACGCCATCACGCGTGGCGATGGCCAGCATGCCGGGGCGGTCCTCGAACTGATAGGGCAGGTGTTCGCGGTTGGCCACGTCAGCCAGGCCACGGCCCATGAAGCGCTTGACCGAGACGATGGTGTTCTCGGGATCCTCGGCCTGGGCAGCAAGCGCATCGGCGCCGATCTGGCGGCGGCCTTCGGGCAGGTAGCGCACGGCGGACGGCAGGATCACGCGGCCTTGCTCGTCGGGCAGGCATTCGGCCACGCCGTGGCGGACGGCCGCGACGAGGGAATGCGTCGTGCCGAGGTCGATGCCGACGGCGATGCGGCGCTGGTGCGGGTCGGGTGACGCGCCGGGTTCGGAGATCTGAAGGAGGGCCATTTTTTTTTAGGCGTCAAGCGCGGCGAGGCGTTGATCGATATCGGCGCGGAAGCGCTGGATGAACATCAGCGCGCGGACCTGGGATGCAGCGGCCGGCGCGTCGCCAGCCTCGTCGAGCAGGCGTTGCACAGCTGCCAGTGCAGCGGCTTGCGCATGGGCCGCCTCGTCATCAAGGGCCGTCAGCGCGCCCTCGTCGCTGGCGTCGTCCAGCGCCTCACGCCATTCCATCTGCTGCATCAAAAAGGACGACGGCATGGCCGTGTTGTTTTCGGCCTGCAGGGGTGCGCCGCGCAGCTCACAAAGGTAGGCGGCGCGCTTGAGCGGGTCCTTCAGGCGCTGGTGGGCCTCGTTCACGCGCATGGCCCACTGCATGGCCAAACGCTGGGCGGCAGCGCCTTCAGAGGCGAAGCGGTCCGGGTGGACTTCGGCCTGCAGCGACTTCCAGCGCGCGTCGATGTCGGCGCGGACCTGAGCCTGCTGCTCAGGCAGGCCGAAGAGTTGGAAGTCGTTGTCGGTGAGGCGCATGGCGGGTGGAAAAGCAAAAGGCGCGGTTCACACCGCGCCTGTCGTCGAGTCAGCGGGTTTCAGACACGGAAGGACTCACCGCAGCCGCACTTGTCCTTCTCGCGCGGGTTGCGGAACTTGAAGCCTTCGTTCAGGCCTTCGCGGACGAAGTCCAGCTCGGTGCCGTCGAGGTAGGGCAGGCTCTTGGGGTCGATGAGGATCTTGACCTCATGGCCTTCGAAGACCACATCCTCGGGCGCCACGTCGTCGGCGTACTCCAGCTTGTAGGCCAGGCCCGAGCAACCCGTCGTCTTCACGCCCAGGCGAACGCCCACGCCCTTGCCGCGCTTGGCGATGTAGCGCTTCACGTGGCGGGCGGCGGCTTCGGTGAGGGTGACGGACATGGACTCAGGCGACGCTTGCGTGCTTGGCGCGGTAGTCGTCCACCGCGGCCTTGATGGCGTCTTCGGCCAGGATGGAGCAGTGGATCTTGACCGGCGGCAGGGCCAGTTCTTCAGCGATGTGCGTGTTCTTGATCGTCAGCGCCTCATCCAGGCTCTTGCCCTTGACCCATTCGGTCACGAGCGAGCTGGAGGCGATGGCCGAACCGCAGCCATAGGTCTTGAACTTGGCGTCCTCGATCAACCCCGTGGCCGGGTTGACCTTGATCTGCAGCTTCATCACGTCGCCGCAGGCCGGGGCGCCGACCATGCCGGTGCCGACGTCATCGTCGCCGTTGTCGAACTTGCCGACGTTGCGGGGGTTCTCGTAGTGGTCAACGACCTTTTCGCTGTATGCCATGGTGTTCTCCTTGCCGCGCTCAGTGAGCGGCCCACTGGATGGTCGAAATGTCGACACCATCCTTGTACATATCCCACAGCGGGGACAGCTCGCGCAGCTTGGCCACGCGGTCCGTCAGCACGCTGATGGCGTAGTCGATCTCTTCTTCGGTCGTGAAGCGGCCGATCGTCATGCGCAGCGAGCTGTGCGCCAGCTCGTCGCTGCGCCCCAGGGCGCGCAGCACATAGCTGGGCTCGAGGCTGGCCGACGTGCAGGCCGAGCCCGACGACACCGCCAGGCCCTTCACGCCCATGATCAGGGACTCGCCCTCCACATAGTTGAACGAGATGTTCAGGTTGTGCGGCACGCGGTGCTCGAGGTCACCGTTGATGAAGGTCTGCTCGATGCCGGACAGCCCCTTGATCAGCTTGATGTGCAGCGCGCGGATGCGCTCGTTCTCGGTACCCATCTCCTCGCGGGCGATGCGAAAGGCCTCGCCCATGCCGACGATCTGGTGCACGGGCAGCGTGCCCGAGCGCATGCCGCGCTCGTGGCCACCGCCATGCATCTGCGCTTCCAGGCGCACGCGCGGCTTGCGTCGCACGTACAGCGCGCCGATGCCCTTGGGGCCGTAGCTCTTGTGCGAGGCCAGGCTCATCAGGTCGATGGGCAGCTTGGCCATGTCGATCTGGACCTTGCCGGTGGCCTGGGCCGCATCGACGTGGAAGATGACGCCGCGCTCACGGCATAGGTTGCCCAACGCGACCACGTCCTGGATGACGCCGATCTCGTTGTTGACGAACATGACCGAGGCCAGGATGGTGTCCGGGCGCAGCGCGGCCCTGAACACTTCCAGGTCCAGCAGGCCGTTTTCCTGCACGTCGAGATAGGTCACCTCGAAGCCCTGGCGCTCCAGCTCACGCATGGTGTCGAGCACAGCCTTGTGCTCGGTCTTCACCGTGATCAGGTGCTTGCCGCGCGTCTTGTAGAACTGGGCGGCGCCCTTGAGTGCCAGGTTGTTGGACTCCGTGGCGCCGGACGTCCAGACGATCTCACGTGGGTCAGCCCCGATCAGCTCGGCGACCTGCACACGCGCCTTCTCGACTGCCTCTTCCGCTTCCCAGCCCCAGGCGTGGCTGCGTGAAGCCGGGTTGCCGAAGTGTTCGCGCAACCAGGGAATCATCGCGTCCACCACGCGGGGATCGCACGGCGTCGTCGCGCCGTAGTCGAGGTAGATCGGGAAGTGCGGGGTCATGTCCATGGAACGACTTCTTTTGAGTTCTTCTGACTTACTTGCTGAACGCGCCACCCAGGGCGAAGACCGAGTTCGGCGCCGTCACGCGGATGGGCTTGAGCACCGGCTGGCTGGAGATGGCCCGCTTGACCGGCGCCGCCTCGACCTCGAAGCCCTTGGCCAGTTGTTCGTCGGCCAGCTTGCGCAGGGAGACGGAATCGAGGTACTCGATCATCTTGGCGTTCAGGTTGGTCCAGAGTTCATGAGTGATGCAGCGGCCGCTGTCCTCGCCCATGCAGTTTTCCTTGCCGCCGCAGCCGGTGGCGTCGAGCGCCTCGTCCACGGCGACGATGATGTCCGCGACGGTGATGTCCTCAGCCTTGCGGCCCAGCGAGTAACCGCCACCCGGGCCGCGGGTGCTTTCCACCAGTTCATGGCGGCGCAGCTTGCCGAAGAGCTGCTCCAGGTAGGAGAGCGAAATCTGCTGCCGTTGGCTGATCGCCGCCAGGGCCACGGGGCCCGTATTCTCGCGCAGCGCCAAGTCCAGCATCGCGGTGACTGCAAACCGGCCTTTGGTAGTGAGACGCATAAAAACTCCTTAGCGAGTGGCACGACCAGGATTTGTCCTGGACAAACGATTTCGGGTTAACCCGGGCACTCCTGGACAATACCCGAGCGAATCATTTCCGATGATTTTACTCGACTACTCCGCCACGTCCTATGGCCGTGAGGTATCCCTAGGTTTCGGCAGGTTTTTGCTGCGCCGCAGTACTCTCAACGAGGCGAACCCGCCTTTCGGGCACTGTCCAGGGGCACGATGTTGTCGTGCACGCGCGCGCCAAAGGCCTGTTCCCGCAGTTGCCCCAGCTGGTCGCGGATGCGGGCCGCCTGTTCGAACTCAAGGTTGCGGGCGTGCTCCAGCATCTGCTTCTCGAGCTGGGCGATGCGTTTGGCCAGATCCTTCTCCGACATGTCCTCCACCTTGGCCGCTGCCAGCAATTTGGCGTCATCGCGGCCAGATTCGGCGGAATAGACGCCGTCGATCAGGTCCTTGATGCGCTTTTGCACGCTGCGCGGCGTGATGCCGTTTTCCTCGTTGAAGGCGATCTGCTTGGCGCGGCGACGCTCGGTCTCGCTGATGGCCTTGCGCATCGACTCGGTGATGCGGTCGCCGTAGAGGATGGCCTTGCCGTTCAGGTTGCGCGCGGCGCGGCCGATGGTCTGAATCAGGCTGCGCTCGGCGCGCAGGAAGCCTTCCTTGTCGGCGTCCAGGATGGCCACCAGCGACACCTCGGGAATGTCCAGGCCTTCGCGCAGCAGGTTGATACCCACCAGCACGTCGAAGGCGCCCAGGCGCAGGTCGCGCAGGATCTCGACGCGCTCCACGGTGTCGATGTCCGAGTGCAGATAGCGCACCTTGACGCCGTTGTCGCCCAGGTAGTCGGTCAGCTGCTCGGCCATGCGCTTGGTCAGCGTCGTGATCAGCACACGCTCGCCGACTTCAACACGCAGGCGGATCTCCTGCAGCACGTCGTCGACCTGGTGCGTGGCGGGACGCACTTCCACCAGGGGATCGACCAGGCCCGTCGGTCGCACCACCTGCTCGACCACCTGGCCGGCATTGTCCTGCTCGTACTGCGCGGGCGTGGCCGAAACGAACACAGCCTGGCGCATCTTGCGTTCGAACTCGGCGAACTTCAGCGGCCGGTTGTCCAGCGCCGACGGCAGGCGAAAGCCGTACTCGACCAGCGTCGTCTTGCGCGCCCGGTCGCCGTTGTACATGCCGCCGAACTGGCCGATCAGCACATGGCTCTCGTCCAGGAACATGATGGCGTCCTTGGGCAGGTAGTCCACCAGCGTCGGCGGCGGGTCGCCCGGCTGGGCGCCCGACAGATGGCGCGTGTAGTTCTCGATGCCCTTGCAGTGGCCCACCTCCTGCAACATCTCCAGATCAAACCGTGTGCGCTGCTCGACGCGCTGGGCCTCGACGAGCTTGCCCTCCTTGACGAAGAAGTCGACGCGCTCGCGCAGCTCCGCCTTGATGGCATCCGTCGCTGCCAGCACCCGGTCCCGCGGCGTCACGTAATGGCTGCTCGGGTAGACCGTGAAGCGCGGGATCTTCTGGCGGATCTGCCCGGTCAGCGGGTCGAACAGCGACAGGGTCTCTATCTCGTCGTCGAACAGCTCGATGCGGATGGCCAGCTCGGAGTGCTCGGCCGGGAAGACATCGATGGTGTCGCCCCGCACGCGGAAGTGCCCGCGCACGAACTCCATCTCGTTGCGCGTGTACTGCATGCGGATCAGGTGGGCGATGACGTCGCGCTGGCCCATCTTGTCGCCGACCCTCAGCGTCATCACCATCTGGTGGTAGTCGCTCGGGTTGCCGATGCCGTAGATGGCCGAGACGGAGGCGACGATCACCACGTCGCGCCGCTCCAGCAGGCTTTTGGTGCAGGACAGGCGCAGTTGCTCGATGTGCTCGTTGATCGCGCTGTCCTTCTCGATGAACAGGTCGCGCTGCGGCACATAGGCCTCAGGCTGGTAGTAGTCGTAGTAGCTGACGAAATACTCGACGGCGTTGTTCGGAAAGAAATCCCGGAACTCGCTGTAGAGCTGCGCCGCCAGCGTCTTGTTGGGGGCAAAGATGATGGCCGGCCGCCCCAGGCGGGCGATGACATTGGCCATCGTGAAGGTCTTGCCCGAACCCGTCACGCCCAGCAGCGTCTGGTAGCTCAGGCCGTCGTTGATGCCCTCCACCAGCTGCGCGATGGCGGTCGGCTGATCCCCGGCCGGCGGGAAAGGCTGGAACAGCTGGAACGGCGAGCCTTCGAAGCTGACGAATTCGCCCTTGCGTTCCTCCGAGTCACTTTCGGAGCCAGGCATGGCGTTCAAGGCTTCTTGCATGGGGAATTCCCTGGGTTCGGCGGCAAAATTGCTGCACTGCATGTGCGATGCAGAACCAGTCAGGTTAGCGCAGACCCTGATTCTTCAAGCCTCCCCTACTGCCAACGTCCTTTCAGGAATCCCGTCATGTCTTTGTTCGCCGATGTCGCCCTTGCCCCCCGTGATCCCATCCTCGGCCTGAACGAGCAGTTCAACGCCGACACCCGCCCCGGCAAGGTCAACCTCGGCGTCGGCGTCTATTACGACGAGAACGGCAAGCTGCCGCTGCTGAAATGCGTCCGCGAGGCCGAAGCCGCCATGGCTGCCGCGCCCAAGCCGCGCGGCTACCTGCCGATCGATGGCATCGCCGCCTATGACAAGGCGGTGCAGAAGCTCGTCTTTGGCAGCGAGCTGAAGAACGTCGCCACCGTGCAGGCCATCGGCGGCACCGGCGCGCTGAAGATCGGCGCCGACTTCCTCAAGCAGCTCAACCCGGCCTCCAAGGTGCTGATCTCCGACCCGAGCTGGGAAAACCACCGCGCCCTGTTCACGCAGGCCGGCTTCACGGTCGAGGCCTACCCCTACTACGACGCCGCCAAGAAGGGCATCGACTTCGACGGCATGCTGGCCGCGCTGAATGCCGCGCCGGCCGGCACCGTCGTCGTGCTGCACGCCTGCTGCCACAACCCCACCGGCTACGACATCACCGCCGAGCAATGGGCCCAGGTGGTCGCCGCTGTCAAGACGAAGGGCCTGACGCCCTTCCTGGACATGGCCTACCAGGGCTTCGGCTTCGGCTTGAAGGAAGACGGCGAGGCGGTGCGTCAGTTCATGGCCGCCGGCGTCGGCTTCTTCGTGTCGACCAGCTTCTCCAAGAGCTTCTCGCTGTACGGCGAGCGCTGCGGCGCGCTGAGCGTCGTCTGCAGCAGCGACGAGGAAGCCGTGCGCGTGCTGTCGCAGCTGAAGATCATGATCCGCACCAACTATTCCAACCCGCCCACGCATGGTGCCCAGGTCGTCGCCCAGGTGCTGTCCGACGACAAGCTGCGCGCGCTTTGGGAGGAGGAACTGGCCGGCATGCGCGTGCGCATCAAGGCCATGCGCGGCGCGCTGGTCGCCGCGCTGAAAGCTGCCGGCGTGACCCAAGACCTGTCCTTCGTCACTGAGCAACTGGGTATGTTCAGCTACTCGGGCTTGAACGCCACCCAGATGCAGCGTCTGCGCAGCGAGTTCGGCGTCTATGGCGTGGACTCTGGCCGCATCTGTGTCGCCGCACTGAATGAGGGCAATCTGCCCACCGTCGCCAGCGCGATGGCGGCGGTCATCAAGGGCTGAAAGCCCTTCAACGCACCAGCCAAGTGCGCAGGATTGGCGGTTTGACCGCCCATCCGATGCTGCAGCGCACAAGGCCGAAAGCGTTTTCTGGCACCATCGGGGCGTCCCGGCCCCTAGTTCAAGGTTTGCCAATGCTGTATCAGTTCTTCGAAACCCAGCGCGCGCTGCTCAGTCCCTTCTCTGAGTTCGCAGCCGCGTCGGCCAAGCTCTACAGCCACCCGCTGTCACCGTTCACCCACACGCCGATGGCGCAGCGCCTGTCCGCCGGCCTGGACTTGATGCACCGCCTGGCCAAGGATTACGAAAAGCCCGAGTTCGACATCAAGTCCGTGGAAGTCGACGGCGTCGACGTCGCGGTGCAGGAGCTGGTGGCGCTCGAGAAGCCGTTCTGTCGCCTGCTGCGCTTCAAGCGCTACACCGACGACCTCAAGGTGTTGGCCAAGATGAAGGACCAGCCTACGGTGCTCGTCGTGGCGCCGCTGTCGGGCCACCACAGCACGCTGCTGCGCGAGACCGTCAAGCAGCTGCTGAAGGACCACAAGGTCTACATCACCGACTGGACCGACGCGCGCATGGTGCCGCTGGAAGTCGGCCCCTTCCACCTGGACGACTACATCCACTACGTGCAGGAGTTCATCCGCCACGTCGGCGGCGCCGACAGCCATGTGATCTCCGTCTGCCAGCCCACCGTGCCTGTGCTGGCTGCCATCTCGCTGATGGCCAGCGCCGGTGAAGCCACGCCGCGCAGCATGACCATGATGGGTGGCCCCATCGACGCCCGCAAGAGCCCGACGGCCGTCAACAACCTGGCCATGAACCGCAGCTACAGCTGGTTTGAGAACAACGTCATCTACCGCGTGCCGACCAACTTCCCCGGCGCTGGCCGCGAGGTCTACCCGGGCTTCCTGCAGCACACCGGCTTCGTGGCGATGAATCCGGACCGCCACCTGTCCTCTCATTACGACTACTTCCTGGACCTGGTGCGCGGCGATGATGACAGCGCTGAAGCCCACCGCAAGTTCTACGACGAATACAACGCCGTGCTGGACATGCCTGCCGAGTACTACCTCGACACCATCAAGACCGTCTTCCAGGACTTCGCGCTGGTGAACGGCACCTGGGCAGTCGACGGCCACTTCGTGCGCCCGCAGGACATCAAGACCACCGCGCTGCTGACTGTCGAGGGCGAGCTGGACGACATCTCTGGCGCCGGTCAGACCAAGGCGGCACACGACATCTGCTCGGGTGTTGCCAAGCAGCACCAGTACCACTACGACGCCATTGGCGCCGGCCATTACGGCATCTTCTCGGGCCGCCGCTGGCGCGAGAAGGTCTATCCCGAAGTGCGCGACTTCATCGCCAAATACGAAGCTGCGCCGCTGAAGAAGACCGCCAAGGTGGCAGTGGCCAAGACCACAGCCAAGCCGGCAGCCCGCAAGCGAAAGGCTTGAATCCAGCGTGAACCTCGCGGAGCTGATCGACGCCGCACTGCCGCAGACCCAATGCACTCGCTGCGGCTACCCGGACTGCCGCCGCTACGCCGACGCCATCACCGCGGGTGAGGCCGAGATCAACCAATGCCCTCCTGGCGGTGCAGAGGGCATTGCACGACTCGCCGCGATCACCGGACGCCCTGGCCTGCCATTGAATCCCGTCAACGGCATTGAAGCCACGCGTGGCGTCGCCGTCATCGACGAAGCCTGGTGCATCGGCTGCACCCTCTGCATCAAGGCCTGCCCGGCCGACTGCATCGTCGGGGCGCCCAAAGCCATGCACGTGATCGTCACTGCTCAGTGCACCGGCTGCGAACTGTGCGTACCGGCCTGCCCGGTCGACTGCATCTCCATGCCCGAGGTCACCACTGCCACCGGCTGGGCGGCCTGGAGCCCGCCGCAGGCCGCCGAGGCGCGCGAGCGCTACGCCTTTCGCCAGTTCCGCCGCCATCGCGAAGCCGAAGAGAACGCGGCGCGCCTGGTTGTCAAGGCCGAAGCCAAGCTGGCGGACCTGCCGACGGCATCTGCGATCACCGACCCCGCGCAGCTCGACCGCAAGCGCGCGGCCATTGAAGCCGCGCTTGCCCGCGCCAGAGCCAAACGGACATGACAATCGCGGCATGAACGCGAGCCAAGTCGAACGCTTCTTCGCCATCCTCAAGGCTGCCAACCCGGCGCCCCAGACCGAACTGGAGTTCACCAGCGTCTTCGAGTTGCTGACCGCCGTGCTGCTGTCCGCCCAGGCCACCGACGTTGGTGTCAACAAGGCCACCAGGCGCCTGTTCGCGGTTGCCAACACACCCGCGCAGATCCTCGCCCTTGGCCAGGAAGGCCTCGAGTCGTACATCAAGACCATCGGCCTGTACCGCAGCAAGGCCAGGCATCTGCTGCAGACCTGTCGCATGCTGATCGACCTGCATGGCGGCGAAGTGCCACGCTCACGCCCCGATCTCGAAGCCTTGCCTGGTGTCGGCCGCAAGACGGCCAACGTCGTGCTCAACGTTGCTTTTGGCGAGCCGACGATGGCGGTTGACACGCACATCTTCCGCGTCAGCAACCGCACCGGCCTCGCACCAGGCAAGACGCCGCTGGCCGTCGAGCTGGGCTTGCTGGACCGCGTGCCAACCGACTATCTGGTTGACGCCCATCACTGGCTGATCCTGCACGGCCGCTATGTCTGCCAGGCGCGCAAGCCACTGTGCAATGTTTGCGCGGTCATCAACGAATGCGACTACGGCCGGAACCTAAAATCCGCCGCCTGAACCCTCACACGCCATGGCCCAACTCAGCGACCTCACCGAACGCGTCGAACGCCTGCTGCTGCGCCACGACGAACTGACCCGAACCAACACCCTGCTGCTCGAGCAGGTGGCGGCCCTCACGCAGGAGCGCGACAGCCTGCGCTCGCGGCTGAATGCGGCGCGAGCGCGCGTCGACGCGCTGCTGGAGCGCCTGCCCGTCGAGACGCCCAAGGAAGACGCATGAAGCAGATGGAAGTGACCATCATGGGCCAGAGCTATCTGCTCGGCTGCCCCGAAGGCGGCGAGGCTGCATTGAGCTCCGCCGTGGCCCAGGTGGACCGCGAGATGAGCGCCATCCGCGACGCCGGCAAGGTCAAGGCACGCGAACGCATCGCCGTATTGGCCGCGCTGAACCTGGCCTATCAGCTCGCCGACACCTCGCGTGAGACGCCGGTGTCAACGCCCGAAATCGATACCCTCGTCAAGCGCCTGGATGAAGCACTCGGTCACGACGGGCAGCTGCTCTAAGACTTAGAATTCACGCCGTCCACCGCTTTCCCCGGGGCTTTATTTCCTTCATCCGATGCTCTATGAGCAAGGGCTTGGAACATGCCGGACGGGCGTGATCGTCTCGCGTCAGATGAACCCGAAGTCCGGCTGACCTCGCCCACCTGATTACCCCTGGGTGTTCAGGATCTCGGCCCCCCGGATTGCGGTGGACACCTTCTTCCCGCTTAGCATCAGCTGATGAACTACTGGCTGATGAAATCAGAGCCCGACGAGGCTTCGATCCTCGACCTGCAACGCGCCGGCACTTTGCCATGGACGGGCGTTCGCAACTACCAGGCGCGCAACTTCATGCGCGACGACATGCAAGTGGGCGATGGCGTGCTCTTTTATCACTCCTCCTGCCCTGAGCCTGGCATCGCCGGGCTCGCCGAGGTCAGCAGCGCGGCCTATCCGGATGCGACGCAGTTCGACGCGAGCAGCCATTACTACGACGCCAAGTCCAAGCCCGAGGCACCGCGCTGGGTCCATGTTGACGTGCGCTGGCGCGAGACGACGCGGTTGCTGAGCCTGAAGGAAATGCGCGAGGCGCCGGAGCTCGCGTCGATGCGCGTGTTGGAGCGCGGCAGCCGGCTGTCGATCACGCCGGTCACGCCGGCCGAATGGCAAGCCGTGTTGAAGCGCCTGCACGGCAAATGACAGCCACCCTCGCCGCGGAACTGCTCGCACTCGGCCTCGCGGCTGGCTTCCTCGCGGGATTGCTCGGCATCGGCGGCGGCATGCTGATGGTGCCCATCCTGACCTTCATCCTGAGCCAGCGCGGCGTCGAGCCGGGCCTGGCGGTCAAGATAGCCATCGCGACGTCCATGGCCACCATCATGTTCACGTCGCTGTCCAGCGTGCGCGCCCATCACCAGCGCGGCGCGGTGCGCTGGGATCTCGTCAAGGGCTTGGCGCCCGGCATCCTCATCGGCGGCCTGCTGGCGGGTGCCGGCCTGTTCGCCCTTCTCAAAGGCGCCTGGCTGGCCTTGGTCTTCGCCGCATTCGTCAGCTTTTCGGGTTGGCAGATGCTGCGCAACAAGCGCCCGGCGCCCAGCCGGCAGATGCCTGGCACGACCGGCCAGTTCAGTGCGGGCGCGGGAATCGGCCTGCTTTCGGGCATGGTGGGGGCTGGTGGCGGCTTTGTCAGCGTGCCCTTCATGGTCTGGTGCAATGTGCCGGTGCACCTCGCCGTCGCGACAAGCGCCGCCCTGGGCTTCCCGATCGCAGTCGCGAACACGCTTGGCTACGTCATTGGTGGTTGGGGGCTGACGCCAGCCCTGCCGGGATCGGTGGGCTACCTCTATTTGCCAGCGCTGGCGTTGATTGCCGTGGCCAGCGTGACGATGGCACCGCTCGGCGCACGCGCGGCCCATGCCATGGACGTGGCTCAGCTGAAAAGGGTCTTCGCGATGCTGTTGTTCGCGCTCGCGGCCTACATGCTCTACAAGGGGCTGTCGGAGCTTTAGCCGAAGGCAATGGACGCCAGCACGACCTGGTTGCCACCGCGGCGCTGCGCCTCGTGGACGGCCGCTTCGCTGGCGGCCATCAGCTCGTCCTGGCGCGAGGCGGTATGCGGGAAGCTGGACACGCCCATCGAGATGGACAAGCCCAGGTCCTGGCCATTCAACACGACGATCTGGGCCGCGCACTGGCGGCGCAGTTGCTCCATGCGTGCATGGGCCGTCGCCAGGCCCACGCCGGACAGCAGCACCGCAAAGCGCTGCGGCCCAATGCGGCAGGCCGAGTCCATCGCCCGCGTGTTGGCGCGCAGCATGCGACCGATGCCCTCGAGCAGGCGCTGCTGGGCGTCATCACCCAGGCCGGTGATGGCCGGCGAGGCATCCAGCGCAATGATGACGAGAGCGAACTCACGATGCTCACGCGAAGACAGGTCGATTTCACGCAACAACTGGTCGTCGAACTGCGCCCGCATGTAGAGGCCCGAAACATCGTCCCGCCCTGAGCCCTGCTGGAGCTCGCGGCGGATCTGCTCGATGGAGGACTGCTGCTGCTCGATCTGGGCCAAGGCGCGCTGCAGATGAGCCTCGCGGTGGCGCTCCTCGGTGCGCTCATGCCATACGGAGAGCAGGAAGTCGGCACTCAGAGCCAGCCGGGTGACGCTGAACTCGCGGCGGCGGCCGTTGATTTCCAGCTTGTGCTCGCTGACGACCGGGTGACGCTGGGCCATGACCGTCTGCTCGACACGGCGCAAGGCCGTCGTCTCGTCAGCCTTGAGCAACTCGGCGTCCGTGTGGCCGACCACCGCTTCACGCTCGAACATCTGCGCCAGGCCTGTGCTCGCAAACACGTATCGGCCGGTGGACATCGCCTTGATCGCCGCCTGGCTGCCCAGGGGTTCGATCAACGAGATGAGGCCGGCCAGCGTCTCGCCGCCCAGCTCTCCGTGGCCTGCCAGCCAATGCGCCAGGCTGCCGGGCGGCGGCTGCATCGCGGTCTGGTCAGCGGTCATGTCCATGAGATCGTTGTGATGCCATCGTGTATTCGCGGCGCAATGCCGCGAATACCAAAGGTGTCGGGGGACTGTAGTGGGGCCAAAGCAGCACCAGCAAGGCCGTGCCACCCCATGAATCGGGCCTCCCCCCTAGAAGACCCTTTTGCTACCCGGCGTGAATCCTAACGAGTTTCGATGCGCCCACCCACGACAATGCCGCCCCATTCACGGGAGGTCTATGCGGGGATTCGATGCGGTGGTGGTGGGCGCGGGGGCGGCAGGGCTGTTCTGTGCTGGCCTTGCGGGCCAGCGGGGTCTCAAGGTACTGCTGATCGACCACTCGCCCAAGCTGGCCGAAAAAATTCGTATCTCCGGCGGCGGCCGGTGCAATTTCACGAATCGCGAGGCCGGGCCGGCCAATTTCCTGTCCGAAAACCCCGCCTTCTGCCGCTCAGCCCTGGCCCGCTACACCCCGCAGGACTTCATCAAGCTCGTGCAGGGCTACGGCATCGCCTTCCACGAGAAGCACAAGGGCCAGTTGTTCTGCGACGACTCCGCTGAGCAGATCATCCAAATGTTGGTCAAGGAATGCGAGGCGGGCGGCGTGACGCGCTGGCAGCCCTGCACGGTGGCGGACGTGCGCAGGCTGCCCGAAGGCGGGTTCGAACTGGATACCAGCCAGGGCCCGGTGCTGACGCCGCGCGTCGTCGTCGCGACTGGCGGGCTGCCCGTGCCAAAGATCGGCGCCAGCGACTGGGGCCTGCGACTGGCCAAGCGCTTCGAGCACGCCATCGTGGAGCCGCGCCCGGCGCTGGTGCCTTTGACCTTCGATGCGGACGCCTGGGCGCCCTTCGCCGCCTTGGCTGGGTTGTCGTTGCCGGTGGAAGTCAGCGTTGGCAGTGGCAAAGCGCGCACGCGGTTCCTCGAAGACCTGCTGTTCACACATCGCGGCCTCAGCGGCCCGGCCATCCTGCAGATCTCAAGCTACCGCGCCGATGATCAGGCACTGCAGCTCAATCTGGCGCCCGATCTCCAACTGGAGAAGGAACTTGTCCAGGCCAAGGCCACCTCACGGCGCCAGCTCGGCAACGAATTCGCGGCACGCCTGCCGCAGCGCCTGGCGGCCGCCTGGCTTGAGCGCGCAAACCTGGATGCCACCAAACCGCTGGCCGACTGCCGCGACGCCGACCTGCAGCGCCTGGGCCGCAGCGTGCACGAGTGGCAGTTGATGCCCGACGGCGACGAGGGTTGGCGCAAGGCCGAAGTCATGCGCGGTGGCGTCAGTACCAAGGAACTGAGTTCGCAGACGCTCGAGAGCAAGCGCGTCCCGGGCCTGTATTTCATCGGTGAAGTCGTGGACGTGACCGGCTGGCTGGGCGGCTACAACTTTCAATGGGCGTGGGCCAGTGCAGCTGCCTGCGCCCGGGCCATGGCGGACACCGCCACAACAGCTTGAGCGAATCTTGGCAAGTCGTTGATTTTCTGGCTACAATCCCCGGCTTTGCTGGCAAACCTGCGCGTCGATTCGCTGCACTTCTCGAAGAAGACTCAAGAGAAGCAGTAATCCGGAACCTGCTGCTGATCCCAGCCGCGAACACCGAGCGCAATCTGAAGGAAATAAATGACCACCATCCGCGTCAAGGAAAACGAGCCGTTCGACGTCGCCCTGCGCCGTTTCAAGCGCACCATCGAAAAACTGGGTCTGCTGACCGAACTGCGCGCCCGCGAGTTCTACGAGAAGCCCACCGCCGAGCGCAAGCGCAAGAAGGCTGCCGCCGTCAAGCGCCATTACAAGCGTGTGCGCAGCATGCAGCTGCCCAAGAAGCTGTTCTGATCGTCTCTGACGCGACCCGGAGCCTGTTTCCATAGCAGCTCCGATTGACACCAAAACCCGCCACAGGACGCTGTCGCGGGTTTTTGTTTTTTTCATACCCTCTACGCCATGAGCCTCAAAGACCGCATCACCGAAGACATGAAGGCCGCGATGCGCGCCAAGGAAGCCGACCGCCTGCTGACCATCCGCGGCCTGCTGGCTGCCGTGAAGCAGAAGGAAGTGGACGAGCGCGTCGTCGTGGACGACACCGCCCTGGTGGCCATCGTCGACAAGCTGATCAAGCAGCGCAAGGACTCCATCAGCCAGTTCGCCGCTGCCGGCCGCGACGACCTGGTCGCCAAGGAAACCGCCGAACTGGCCGTGCTGCAGGCCTATCTGCCCGAGCGCCTGTCAGCCGAGGCCGTGGCGGAGAAGGTCGGAGCAATCGTCGCCGAGCTGGGCGCGAGCGGCCCCAGCGACATGGGCAAGGTCATGGCAGCAGCAAAGGCCGCCCTCGGCGGCATGGCCGAAATGAGCACGGTCTCAAGCGCGGTCAAGGCCGCGCTGGCCAAGTAAGGAGACTCCATGAGCCTGCCGATGCAAGCCATCGCCCCCGACATCTGCGCCGCCCCTCAGCTGACGCCCGAAGCCATGGCCGAAGCGGCGGTGATGGGCTTCAAGAGCGTCGTCAACAACCGGCCCGATTTCGAGCACGGCCCCGACCAGCCGACGTCAGCCGCCATCCAGGCTGCTGCTGAGGCTGCTGGCCTGGAATACCGCCATCTGCCGGTGGCCGGCGGCTACCAGTCGCCGGAAGAGATCGCCGCCTTCGCCGATCTGCTGGCCGAGTTGCCCCGCCCGCTGCTGGTCTTCTGCCGCTCGGGCGCCCGTTCGACGCGCCTGTTCTTGCAGGCACAGCAACTCTGAACCTCCAAAACTCGCCGGGGTTTACCCGGTCCGAGCGCTGGCCGTAAGGGAAACGCGGCCAGGTCTCCGTACAGTGTCGCCCGCTGTGGCCTGCGGATTCGTCCGCCGACCTTTTCGATTCGAATGACGGAGACGACGTGTCCCTATTACTCCAAATATCCCGCGCCATCGACCGGCTCAATGAATGGGTCGGGCGCTGGGTCTCCTGGCTGGTGCTCGCTGCCGTGCTGATCAGTGCGGGCAATGCGGTCGTGCGCAAGGTGTTCAACAACAGCTCCAATGCGCTGCTCGAGATCCAGTGGTACCTGTTTGCGGCGGTCTTCCTGCTCGCCGCCGGCTACACCCTGCTGCGCCAGGAGCATGTGAAGATCGACGTGGTGCTGGGCCGCTTCTCCAAGCGCACCCAGATCAAGATCGAGATCTTCGGCATCCTGGCCTTCCTGCTGCCGTTTGCCGCAACCGTGATCACGCTGGTCTGGCCCCTGGTGGTGAAGGCCTATGTCAGTGGCGAGGTGTCGGGCAATGCCGGCGGCCTGATCCGCTGGCCGGTGTTCGCGCTGGTGCCCGCCGGCTTCGCGCTGCTGGCCCTGCAAGGCCTGTCCGAGCTGATCAAGCGCCTGGCCTTTCTGCAAGGCCTCATCGACGATCCCACACGCAAGGCCCAGGCCAAATCGGCTGAAGAGGAACTGGCCGAAGCCATCCGCGCCCAGGCCGCGGCGGGAGGCCAGAAGTGATCGAGTTCCTGCAAGCCAACATGGCACCACTGATGTTCGGTGGCCTGATCGTCTTCCTGCTGATGGGCTATTCGGTGGCCTTCTCGCTGGCCGCCGCCGGCCTGGCCTTCGGCTTCATCGGCGTCGAACTCGGCCTGCTGCCCGCGACGCTGATGCAGGCCTTGCCGCTGCGCATCTTCGGCATCATGCAGAACGACACGCTGCTGGCCATTCCCTT
Source organism: Pelomonas sp. Root1217 (assembly GCF_001425705.1). Lineage (GTDB taxonomy): Bacteria > Pseudomonadota > Gammaproteobacteria > Burkholderiales > Burkholderiaceae_C > Pelomonas. The sequence goes on from NZ_LMDC01000028.1 coordinate 164,428, forward strand.
CTTCACCTTCATGGGGCTGATCCTGGAGCGCTCGGGCATGGCCGAGGACCTGCTCGACACCATCGGCCAGCTGTTCGGCCCCATCCGCGGCGGCCTGGCCTATGCGGTGATCCTCGTCGGCGCGATGCTGGCCGCCACCACCGGCGTGGTCGCCGCGTCAGTGATCTCGATGGGCCTGATCTCCCTGCCGATCATGCTGCGCTACGGCTATGACCGGCGCCTCGCCTCGGGTGTCATCGCGGCATCCGGCACGCTGGCCCAGATCATCCCGCCCAGCCTGGTCCTGATCATCATGGCCGACCAGCTCGGTCGCAGCGTCGGCGACCTCTACAAGGGCGCCTTCATTCCCGGCTTCGTGCTGACCGGCCTGTATGTCGGCTACGTGCTGCTGGTCACGCTGATCAAGCCCCACTGGGCCCCCGCCCTGCCGGCCGAGGCCCGCACCATCCGCGAAGACAACGGCGACGCGGGCCTGCGCTCGCTCGGCCTGCTGACGCTGCTGTCGGTGGGATGCGCGATCGCCTTCGCTCGCAGCCGCCCCGAAGGCACGCCGACCGACGAGCTCATCGTCACGTCGATGTGCGTGGGCGTGGGCATCGCCTTCGTCCTCGCCGTCGTCAACCGGGTGCTGGGCCTCAAGCTGCTGTCCAAGATGGCCGAAAAGGTCACCTTCGTGCTGATCCCGCCGCTGGCGCTGATCTTCCTGGTGCTGGGCACGATTTTCCTGGGCATCGCGACGCCGACGGAAGGCGGCGCCATGGGCGCGGTGGGCGCGCTGGCCATGGCCCTGGTGCGCCGGCGCCTGTCCATGCCGCTGCTGCGTCAGGCCATGGACTCGACGATGAAGCTGTCCTGCTTCGTCGTCTTCATCCTGCTCGGCTCGACGGTGTTCTCGCTGAGCTTCCAGGGTGTCGACGGCCCGCTGTGGGTGGAGCATCTGCTGTCGGGCCTGCCCGGCGGGCAGCTCGGCTTCCTCATCGTCGTCAATCTGCTGATCTTCTTCCTGGCCTTCTTTCTCGACTTCTTCGAGCTGTCCTTCATCGTCGTGCCCCTGCTGGCGCCGGTGGCCGAGAAGCTGGGCATCGACCTGGTCTGGTTCGGCGTGCTGCTGGCGGTCAACATGCAGACCTCCTTCATGCACCCGCCCTTTGGCTTTGCGCTGTTCTACCTGCGCAGCGTTGCCCCCACCGAGGATTTCAAGGACAAGCTGACCGGCCGGTTGACTCCACGCGTGACGACGGGCCAGATCTACTGGGGCGCGGTGCCTTTCGTCGGCATCCAGATCATCATGATCGGCCTCGTGATCGCCTTCCCCAATCTGGTCTCTGGCGGGTTGGACAAGAAGATCGAGATCGACACCAGCAAGGTCATCCTCGAAGCCCAGCCGGCCGAGGAGAAGAAGGACATCGACATGAACCAGCTCTTCGGCCTGCCCGAGGCCGCCAGCGCCGCCTCGAAATAAGCTGCGCTCCAAAAAAGCAAAGCCCCGCGGCCAGCCGCGGGGCTTTCTTGTGGGCGGGGCGTCAGCCCCAAGCCGAACTCAGAGCTTCTGCGATTGCATGAAGTCGTCGAAGCCCGCCTCCGCGAAGCGGAACCACAGGTTCTGGTCGCGGCGGAAGTTGGCCATGTCCTCGTAGACCTTCTTCCAGTTGGCGTTCTTGGCCGACAACTCGCCGTAGATGGCCATGGATTCCTTGAAGGCAGCGTCCATGACGTCCTTGGGGAAACGGAACAGCTTGGTGCCGGAGCCCACCAGCTGCTTCAGCGCGCCAGGGTTCTTGGCGTCGTACTTGGCCTGCATGTCGACGTGGGCGACGTGCGTGGCCGCTTCAAGGATGGCCTTGTACTCGGCGCTCAGCGAGTCATAGGCCTTGGTATTGACGTAGAAGTCCAGCTGCGGGCCGCCTTCCCACCAGCCGGGGTAGTAGTAGTTGGGGGCGACCTTGTTGAAGCCCAGCTTCTGGTCGTCGTAGGGGCCCACCCACTCGGCCGCGTCGATGGTGCCCTTTTCCAGCGCCGAGTAGATCTCGCCGCCCGGGATGTTCTGCGGCACGCCGCCCATGCGCTCGAGCACCCGGCCGGCGAAGCCGCCGATGCGCATCTTCATGCCCTTGATGTCGGCGACGCTCTTGATTTCCTTGCGATACCAGCCGCCCATCTGCGCGCCGGTGTTGCCACCCATGAAGTTGATGATGTTGTAGTTGCGATAGAACTCGCGCATCAGCTTCAGGCCGTTGCCCTCCACCATCCAGGCCGTCATCTGGCGGCTGTTCAGGCCGAAGGGCACGGCGCAGCCGAGGGCGAAGGTCTCGTCCTTGCCGAAGAAGTAATAAGGCGCCGTGTGCGCAATCTCCACCGTGCCGGCCTGCACGCCGTCGACGACACCGAAAGCGGGCATCAATTCGCCACCCGCGTGGATGGAGATCTGGAACTTGCCTCCAGTCATCTCGGCCACTTTCTTGGACATCACGTCGGCCGCGCCGAAGATGGTGTCCAGCGACTTCGGGAAGCTTGACGCGAGGCGCCAGCGCACTTGCGCCTGGGCATGCACGACAGCCGGCGCAGCGCCTGCAGCCAGCACGCCAGCCAGGCCGGCGTGGCGCACGAAGGAACGGCGTTCCATGGTCATAGATGTCTCCTGTTTTCGGGGTTTGCGAAGAGAAAAATGCTGCGCGATTCTAGGAATCGCCTCGCCACCGGTTGGCCGGGATTTACCCAGGCGCTGACGCTTCAGCTCCCTGCCAGCTTCATGCCGGTGACCAGTACCGAGCCGATGGTCTTGGTGCCCATCGTGTACTCGTCAGCGCCGATGCCGACGATGTTGTTCAGCATGTCCTTCAGGTTGCCAGCAATGGTGACCTCATGCACCGGGTAGGCGATCTCGCCGTTCTCGACCCAGTAGCCGCTGGCGCCGCGCGAATAGTCGCCGGTCACGTAGTTGACGCCCTGCCCCATCAGCTCGGTGACGAGCAGGCCGCGACCGAGGCGCCGGATCATTGTCGGCAGGTCGTCGCCAGGCGCAGTCGCGCGGCTGCTCATGCGCAGGTTGTGCGAACCGCCGGCGTGGCCCGTGGTCTTCATGCCCAGCTTGCGCGCCGAGTAGCTGGACAGGAAATAGCCCTGCAGCACGCCACCTTCCACCACCGAGCGCGAGCGTGTCACGACACCTTCGTCGTCGAAAGGTGAGCTGCCCTTGCCCTTCTTCACATGCGGATCCTCGGAAATGTCGATATGCGGCGCCATGACGGACTTGCCCAGGCTGTCGAGCAAGAAGGTAGTGCGGCGGTACAGCGCGCCGCCGCTGGTGGCCTGCACCAAGGCGCCCAGCAGGCCGATCGCCACCGTGCTCTCGAACAGCACCGGCACCTCGGCCGTGGCCACCTTGCGCGCCTTCAGGCGGGACAGCGCCCGCTCCGACGCGTAACGGCCCACCGCCTCGGGCGAGGCCAGGTCGGCGGCGTCGCGCATGGAGCTGTACCAGGCGTCGCGTTGCATGCCCGCACCGCGGCCCGCAATCGGCGCAACCGACAACGAATGGCGAGAGCTGGCATAGCCACCGCGGAAGCCGCGGGTGTTGCCCATCCAGAAGTGTGATTGCTGGGCCGAGACGGCGGCACCTTCGCTGTTGGTGATGCGCTTGTCCACGCCCAGCGCCGCAGCTTCACAGCGCAATGCGATCTCGGCCGCCGCGGCAGCGTCAATCGCCCAGGGATGGAAAAGATCCAGCTCGGGGCGCTGCGCTGCGTCCAGGGCCAGGTCGGCCGCATCGGGCAGGCCGGCGAACTCGTCCTCGGCGGTAAAGCGGGCAATGTCATAGGCCGCTCGCACCGTGTCGCGGATGGCCTGGGGCGAGAAATCCGAGGTGCTGGCATTGCCACGGCGCTGGCCGAGGTAGACCGAGATGCCCAGCGACTTGTCGCGGTTGCGCTCCACGTTCTCGAGCTGCCCCAGGCGGGCCGAAACCGACAGGCCGCAGCCCTCGGACACTTCGGCGCCGGCATCGCTGGCGCCCAGTTTCTTCGCCTCTGACAACGCGTCCTCGATCCACTGCTGGAACTGCTCGGGGCTGTAGGCGAAACCGTCTTGGGCTTGGGACATGAATACGAGGCAAATCGAGTGGGCGACAATCATAGGACTCGCCTGACCATGGCCCCCAATGCAAGAAAACATCCCTGAATTCGAAGACGACGACGACTTCGACCGCCCCAGCAAGTCCCAGCTCAAGCGCGACATGACCGCCCTGCAGAAGCTCGGTGACGATTTGCTCGCCCTTCCGGAATCGCGCTGGGAACCCTTGGCTCTGCCTGAGATCCTCTACGACGCGCTGCGCGCCGCCAAGAAGATCACCAACTTCGAGGGCAAGCGCCGACAGATGCAGTACATCGGCAAGCTGATGCGCAAGATTGACCCCGAGCCGGTGCGCGAAGCCGTCGCTGCCTTCAAGCTCGGCCACGCACAGGACAGCCTCAAGCTGCACCAGTCCGAGCGCTGGCGCGAGCGTCTGCTGGCGACCGACGATGCGCTGCAGGAGTTCCTTGCGGAACACGCCGAGGTCGACATCCAGCAACTGCGCAACCTCGTGCGCGCCGCGCGCAAGGACGCGGCCAACGAGCCCGAGAAGCGCAGCGGGCGCGCGTTCCGCGAACTGTTCCAGTTCATCAAGGCCTCGGAAGCCGCGGACAAAGATGAGTGACCAGGTCCGCATCGGTGTCGTGTCCATCAGCGACCGGGCATCTGCCGGTGTTTACGAAGACAAGGGACTGCCTGCCCTCAAGGACTGGCTGACGGGCGCGCTGCACAACCCCATCGACTTCGTGTCCCGCCTGATCCCCGACGAGCAGGCCGGCATCTCGGCGGCTCTCATCGAACTGGTCGACAGCGAACACTGCGACCTCGTGCTGACGACCGGCGGCACCGGCCCGGCGCCGCGCGACGTGACGCCCGAGGCGACGCTGGCCGTGGCCGACCGCGTCATGCCGGGCTTTGGCGAGCAGATGCGCCAGATCTCGCTGCACTTCGTGCCGACGGCCATCCTGTCGCGCCAGGTCGCCGTCATCCGCGGCAAGGCCCTCATCATCAACCTGCCCGGCCAGCCCAAGGCCATCGCCGAGACTCTGGCTGGGCACGAGAAGGCCAGCGGCATCTTCGCCGCCGTGCCCTATTGCATCGACCTCATCGGCGGCCCCTACCTCGAAACGCGCGACGAGGTCTGCAAGGCCTTCCGGCCCAAGAGCGCGCAGCGCCCCGTCTAGCCTTCGACCGTTCCCGGCTCGGCCAGCGCCGCGGCCACGTCATCCAGGCTGCGATTGCTGCTGAGGCCGAACCCGCCCACGACGCGCTGGCCGGTGGCGCCGCGCCCCGAGGCCGTGTGCACGCCCACCCAGGCATTGCGACCGGCACGCTTGGCGGCATAAAGCCCCAGGTCGGCCAGGTTGACGACCTGCTGCCAGCTGCGCGCCTGTGGCCGCTCCGGCTCGAAGGGCACGCAGGCAAAGCCGACGGAACAGCTGACATCGAGGCGGCTGCCGTCATCGAGGACGAACGGCGTGGCGGCGATGACGGCACGCATGCGCTCGGCCAGTTCCTCGGCGCGCAGGCGATCGGTGTCGCGTGCTACGGCCAGGAATTCCTCGCCGCCCCAGCGCACCAGGTAGTCGGACTCACGCATCACCGAACGCAGCCGGGCGCCGAACTGCACCAGCACCGCGTCGCCCGCTGCATGGCCGTGCCGATCATTGATGCGCTTGAAGGCATCGATGTCGAGCAGCAGGAAGACGTTGTCCGTATCTAGCGGTTGGCCCCCGGCGGCCAGCGTCTCCTGGGATCGGCGCAGGCTGGCTGCCAGGTCCTGCTCGATGTGGTCACTCAGGAAGCGACGGTTGTGCAGGCCCGTCAGCGGGTCGGTCACGCTGCTCAACTGCAATTGCGCCGACTTCTCCTCCAACGCGTGATGCATCGCCCGCAACTCGACCGTGCGCTCGCGCACCTTGTGCTCCAGCTCGAGCTGACGGTGGCGCAGCAGCCGTGTGCGCCCCGCCACCGCCGCGAGCACGAGCAGGCATAGCGCAAGCACCAGGGCGGCGCGGAACCACCACGTCTGGTGCCAGGCCGGCCTCACCGTCACCGCCAGGGTCAGCTCACGCTCGCCCCATTGGCCGTCGCGGTTGGAGGCGCGCAGGCGCAGCCGATAGTCACCGGGTGGCAGATTGGTATACGCAGCCACCCGGCGCGCCGCGTCGGCCGGCATCCAGCCGGCGTCGAAGCCTTCGAGCTTGTAGGCATAGCGGTTGCGTTCTGGCGCCGAGAAGTCGGTGGACGCGAACTCCACCGCCAGGCTGTTGCCGTCCGCCGGTATGTCCAGCGCAGCACCGCCCGGGGGCAGCGCGACGGAGCGGCTGGCGATCTGCACGTCTGCCACCAGCACCTCGGGGCGGTAGGTCCATGCCTGCAGTTTCTCGGGCAGCACCACGGTCATGCCACCGGCGCCGCCGAACAGCAGTTCACCACGCTCGGTGCGCGCTGCCGAGCCCGTCCAGTAGGTCGGGAAGACCACGCCCTCGGCGCGGCGCAGGGCGCGCGCCGTCATGCGGACGGGGTCGATGCGCGCCAGACCGTTGTCGGTGCTGGCCCAGACCTGCCCTTGCAGATCCTGAAGCAGCGCGTTGACGGTGCCGTCCGGCAGGCCTTGCGCAGTGCCGACGCGCAGGATGGCCTCGCCCTGCCCGGGCGCCGGCAGCACATCGATGCCACCCCCATAGCTGCCCACCCAGAGCCTGCCTTCGCCGTCGAGCATCAGCGTCGTGACGAAACCAGCCGACAGGCCGCGCGCCAGCGTCGGCCCGGCCGGGTATTGCACGACGCCACCGCTCAGGGGATCGATCCGGTTGAGGCCGTTGCGCGTTCCGACCCACAGCTCACCCGCCGCGCCGCGGGCCAGCACCATGATGCGCTGGTCGGTCAAGCCCGGTGCAGGGAGGGTGACGGGCGTGGCACGGCCGCTGGCAATGTCCAACCGCCACAGGCCGTCAAACTGGCCGCCTATCCACAGCGTGCCGCCATCGGCCAACAAGGCCCAGGTGGAGGCCGCAGGATCACGGCCTGCCAGGCTCACGCGGCGCAGATGGCGCCCGTCCACATCGGCGCGATAAAGGCCACGCTTGGTGGCAATGAAGACGCTGCCATGGGCCGCTCGCACCATGCCGAGCACGATGTCAGGCGGCAGCGCAGCCTCGAGCCGACTCGCGTCGGGCCGCAATGCGCCGGTGCGGGCACCAGTGGCGTCGAGGATGTCTATGCCGCTCTTGTGCGTGGCCAGCCACAGGTGGCCCTCGGGCATCGGCAGGATCCAGCTGATCTCGGCACTGATGAAACGCGAATCAAGCGCATCGCCGACCTCAGCGCTGGCGCCCAGGCGCGTCAGCACTCCGCCCTGGCGAGGGTCGTGGCGGCTCAGGCCGCGGTTGGACGCAGCCCAGATCAGCCCGGATCGGTCACGGTACAGGACGCGCAATGCGTTGTCCGCCAGGCTGACCGGCCAGGCCGGCACGTGGCGGATGCGCCGGCTGTCACGCCGCTCGACATCGACGGCTACGACGCCCTGGCCCAGCGTCGCCACCCACATCTCGCCCGGCTGTGTCTCGAGCAGGCTGGTGATCTGGCTGTTGCCCAGCAAGTCCTCGTTCGTGGCGACGCCGGCCTCCCGCATCTCGACGGCCGGCGCCTCGCCTTCGTCGGCGAGCACGAAGACGCCTTCATGCATGCCGCCAGCCCAGATGCGCCCGGCGCTGTCCTGGGCCAGGGCCTGCGGTTGAACGACACGGCCCGGCACCAGAGGTACGGCCTGCAGCGGCGCACCCGGCGCGGGTCGGCGGAACAGACCCGCGGCGCTGCCGACCCACAGTTGGCCACGACGGTCGCGCAGCACCGCCCAGACATGAGCGCCGGCGGCTTCGGCCCAGTTTCCCGCGGCGCTGGCATGCTCGATGCGCCCGCTGTCCGGGTCCAGATGATCCAGACCGCCGTCGGTGACGACCCACAGCCCACCCCCACCGTCGTCGGCGATCTGCCGCACGCTGACATGGCTCAGGCCCTGGGGCCCGCCGACCGGGATGGCGACAAACTGATCAGCCGCCGGGTCATGCCTGAGCAAGCCCGCCGCACTCGTGCCCACCCAGAGCCGCCCCTTGGCGTCGCCGTGCAGCGACTGCACGTAGTTGTCCGGCAAGGCGCCGGGACGCTGCGCGTCGGCCTTGTAGACCTTGAAGCGGTAGCCGTCCCAGCGCGCCAGGCCGCCGAGCGTGCCCACCCACAGAAAGCCCTGGCCATCTTCGGCCATGGCCGTTGCGATGGCATTGGGCAGGCCCTGTTCCTGGCTGAGATGCTGGAAGCTTATGTCGGCGAGGCTGGACCAGCGCTTGGGCGCTGGTGCCGCAGTTGCCTCGGCCATGCAGAGGGCCATGACCAGGCACAGCGCGAGGCACCAGCCGGAGGAAAGCCGCAGTCGAAACTCGCGCAGGAACACAGCAGGCCGACACAGGGCGGGCCATCGTGGCCCGGAACCGGCGATTCTCATTCACGCCGGGCCGGCTGGCGGCAAAGACGTGACCGGCTGACGGCCTATTTCGCCGGCGCGGTCGCTACTTGACCAGCCGGTTCATCTGCGCCGCGTCAAAGGCCTCGTCGCGCTGGGCGTCATCGGGTACGCAGTCACCGATCGGCCGGCCGGCCTGGGTCGACAGCTTGCAGACCGCGCTCCAAAGCAACGCGATCTGGTGCTCGTGACCGGAGGCGCTGTCGATGAGGCCGCGCATGGCCATGGCAACCGGGTCGTCGCCCTGGGTCACGCCATAAGCTGAGAAGCCCATCTTCGCCGCAGCCTCTTCGCGGGCCTGCTCGCTTTCGGCCTCGATGATGCGGGCCGGGTTGCCCACGGCCGTTGCACCTGCCGGCACCGGCTTGGTGACGACCGCACCCGAGCCGATGCGCGCACCGGCACCGACCGTGAAGCCGCCCAGCACGCTGGCATTGGCGCCGACGATGACGCCCGGGCCCAGCGTCGGGTGCCGCTTGGCACCCTTGACGAGCGAAGTGCCGCCGAGCGTGACGCCCTGGTAGATGGTGCAGCCTTCGCCGATCTCGGCCATCTCGCCGATGACGATGCCCATGCCGTGGTCGATGAAGACCTTGCGGCCGATGCGTGCGCCGGGGTGGATCTCAATGCCGGTCAGGAAGCGGCTCCAATGCGAGACCCAGCGCGCCAGCCACTTGAAGCCACGCTGCCAGAACCAGTGGGCGCGGCGGTGGAACATCAGCGCATGCAGGCCCGGGTAACAGGTCAGCACCTCCCACGCCGACCGGGCGGCCGGGTCGCGTTCGAGGATCAGGGCGATGTCTTCGCGCAGGCGCTGGAACATGGTGCGGCCACAGGAGAAAGGCAGGCCAGTTTAGGTGGGGCTACTTTGAGCCTGCTGGCACTACGGTCTTCTGCATCTGGCGTGCGATGCCGCGCAGGATGTGAATTTCCTCGTTCGTGAGCCCGGCGCGGTTGAAGAGCTGGTTCAGGCGCGGCATCAGCTTCTTGGGTGCGGCGGGATCGAGGTAGTCGATGTGCACCAGCGCTGCCTGCAGATGCTCCAGCAGGCCCTGCACGGCACGCGCGTCGGCCAGTTGCGGGTCAGGCGTGCGCGCCTGCACGCCGAAGCCGCCGAGGGCCTGGCGCAGGTCGTAGGCCAGTAACTGCACGGCCTGGGCAAGGTTGAGCGAGCCGTAGTCTGGATGCGTCGGGATGCTCAGCACGGCATGGCAGCGGTAGACGTCCTCGTTGCTCATGCCGTAGCGCTCGGAGCCGAACACCAGGGCCAGGCGCGGCGCCGCCTCACGCGCGGCGAGTTCACCGAACAATGAACGCGGCTCACGCGTCGGCGGGCCGAAGTCGCGCGGCGTCATCGCGGTGGCGCAGGCGAAGTCCACGCCGTCCAGCGCCTCGGCCAGCGTGGGCACGACGCGGGCGCGTGCCAGGATGTCGGCCGCGCCGCTGGCCATGGCCACCGCCTCCTCGTGGCAGAGCACATCGGCAAAGCGCGGCGCCACCAGCACCAGGTCCTGAAAACCCATCACCTTCATCGCCCGCGCCGTCGCGCCGACGTTGCCGGCATGGCTGGTGTTGATGAGAACGAAGCGTGTGGATTCCACGGGTTTGTACGGAGGCTGCGGCTAGAATCGCGCGATTATCCGGGCCGCCTCCATGGGTCCCGCCGCTCTTTCCTCCCGTCAGCCCCTTCTTCCCAGCGAGTGCCACGCATGCTGCAAACGTCTCACCATCCCATGCTCAATGTCGCCATCAAGGCGGCGCGTGCGGCTGGCGCCATCATCAACCGCGCCTCGCTGGACCTCGAAGCTCTGCGCATCAACACCAAGAGCCCGAACGACTTCGTGACCGAGGTCGACCACGCCGCAGAAGGGGTGATCATCGAGACGCTGCTGGGCGCCTATCCGGACCACGGCATCCTCGCCGAAGAGTCGGGCCGCACCCACGGCGCCAAGCATTCCGAGTACGTCTGGATCATCGATCCGCTGGACGGCACCACCAACTTCATCCACGGCCTGCCGATGTACTGCGTGTCCATCGCGCTGGCGCATCGCGGCGTCGTGCAGCAGGCCGTCGTCTACGACCCGACCCGCAATGATCTCTTCTATGCCAGCAAGGGCCGCGGCGCGTTCCTGAACGACCGCCGCCTGCGCGTGTCCAAGCGCACCCGCATGAGCGACGCGCTGATCGGCACCGGCTTCCCCTTCCGCCGTGGCGACAACTTCAAGCGCTATGTGAAGATGTTCGAGGAGGTCATGCAGCACTGCGCCGGCCTGCGCCGCCCCGGCGCCGCGGCACTGGACCTCTGCTACGTCGCAGCCGGCTACTACGACGCCTTCTTCGAGACCGGCCTGCAGCCGTGGGACGTGGCAGCGGGCTCGCTCATCATCACGGAAGCCGGTGGCCTGATCGGCAACTTCACGGGCGAGGCCGACTTTCTGCACCAGCGCGAAGTGGTGGCCGGCAACCCCAAGATCTACGCGCAGCTGGTGACGATGCTGGCGCCCTACACCCGTGTCATCAAGGAAGAAGAGGCCGCTGCTACCACGCTCAATGGTGACGCTGCGCCTGCGCCTGCGCCGGCAGAGCCGAAGAAGCGTGGCGCCGTGCGCATCAAGAAGGATGAAAGCGGCGACGCAGCGTCCTGATCAGCGCCGCCCGCTCCCTTCGAAGCCCTCCTCGCGAGGGCTTTGTCATTTCCTGGCTGTGAAGGAATTGGCAGCGGCGGTGACCCAGGGCTAACCCGGTCATGCGTGCGTGACTTCTGCACGGCCACACCCCTTACCCGTGGGGGCTTGCCTCGCCAGAATGCGTGCTGCAACGCGGCCATAGCCGCTCTGTTCCTCCAATCAAACCGCCCGAAAGACGCTCCTGATGTTTGCCCGCTCCGCTGTCGCTCTCGCCCTCGTCGCCGCTGCCTCCCTGGCCCACGCCGACGCCAAGGTTCTGAAGAAGGTCGCTCCCGAGTACCCCAACGAGGCCGTCAAGAAGAACATCAGCGCCGGCAGCGTGCGCGCCAAGATGACCATTGCCGGCGACGGCAAGGTCTCGGAGGTCGCCATCGTCGAAGCCGAACCCAAGCGCGTGTTCGACCGTGCCGCCACCGAAGCCCTGAGCCAATGGAAGTTCGAGGGCACCGGCGCCGCCCAGACCCACGAAGTCAAGCTGGTGTTCAAGTCGGAAGATTAATTAGACGCTTTGCTGAATCAACAAGGCCCGCAGTGCGGGCCTTGCTCTTTATGGGTGTTTCTTGCGCCGCTCAGAAGCTGTGGCGAACGCCGAGTTCGGCACCGCGGCAGTTGCCACCCGGCACCGTCGTCGCCATGCCCACGTTGAAGCGCACGCCAGTGCCCTTGTTGTTGACGCGGGCGGCGTTGCCATAGAGCGCGGTACGCTTGGACAAGTCGTGCACATAGCCCAGCGCGATATGACTCGCGTCGCTGGCCACCCCCTTGGCGCTCAAGGTCGTGTAGGCAAAGCGGACTTCGCCCTGCGGGCCTACCTGCCAGCGCGCGCCCGCCATGCGCGCCGTCGTCTTCGTCGTGCCGACCTTGTTCTCGCCCCACAGCCCCATCAGCCTGACCGGGCCGAACTGCCAGGCCACGCCGGCATTGCTCTGCTTGTAATTGCCCGTCGCGTAGCGGGTGCGCGTAGTCGCGACCGAGGCGTTGAAGGCCTCGTTGCGCCAGCCGATGCGGATGCCCTGCAACTGGCCGTCGCTGTGTGTCGGCCCATCGCCCTGCTCGCCCAGGGCCAGCATCACCTGCGCATAGACGCCACCAAGGCCCGGCGGCAGGAAGTAGCTGATGGAGTTGGACGCCCGCGCATTGGTGCGCGGCGTCGTGCCATTGGCGGGCACCGGATAGAACAACAGCCCGGAGCTGCCAACGCCATTGGGGCCGAAGGGATGCAGGGACACCGTCAGGTTGAGGAAGGAGGGCACGTAGTCGCGACCCAGGCGCAGTTCGCCCCAGTCACCGGACAGCTGCACCGTCGCGCGGCGCCCCCAGGTCAGGCCGCCGCCGATGGAGTCCTTGTTGTTGCTGCTTATCGTGCCGCTGGTGCCGTCGTCCGCCAACACGGCCGACTCCAGCCAGAAGCCAACCTTCAGCCCTCCACCCAGATCCTCGTTGCCACGCACGCCGATGCGGCCAGAAGCGTTGCCGTCGCTGGTGACCAGGTGGCGCTTGCCGGCGCCGTCGGCCTTGAGCTGCTGTACGCCGACGTCCACCAGGCCAAAGAGCTGCACGCTCCCCGTCTGCTGCGCCTGCACGCCCGCCGCCGCAGCGGCCAGGGCCACAAATTCCACCCTCCAACGTCCTGTCTTCATGGCGGTCTCCATGTGTTGTTGTGCAGGATCCGGGGCACACCCTGGTGACGGGTATTCATAGCACCAAATACACCGCCCCAGCAACATAAAACATTCGGTGGGAACTGCTCTGGTGCCGGCATCGCCAAGAAGGGGGCGCCAGCGTGTGCTGGCAGGCGGAATCGATCAGCGTGGCTCGTCCACTGCCGTCGCGTCGAGCAGGCCGGCCGGCTCGATGCCGAACTGGTAGGACGCCACGGCGTCGACCGCTCTCCCGGGCGGTGCAAAGAATGCGACGTTGACGGCGGCACCCGTGCGCCAGCCGATCCCGGCACGCCCGACGACGGCCAGCCACCAGCGGCCGCCAATGAAGACAGGCAAACGCTCCCCAGCGGCGTTTGAAAATTGCATGAGGAAGCCATTGCGACGGCCATCCTTGGCGCCAAAGGTTGGCAGCGGCAAGTTGGGATCTCCCACTGCGCCTGGCTCTTGCAGCGGTGGGTTGAGAGCGGCCAACACTTCGTCGTCCGGCTGACGCGCCGCGAAACCCGCTTCTGCAGCGCCCGCTGCCTCCGAAGCCGTGGCCAGCCCAAGCGCGACCGCTTGACCCGCCCCGCAGACGGCGGATCCCGGCGCGCAGAACCGCTGCACCGGCGTCAGCACGGTGCGCAAACGCAATTTCAGTCCACAGGGCGGCTCCCAGCCCCTACCGGTCCAGACAGCAACTCGATACTCGCCTTCCGGAAAGCCCGCGGACGGCGCTGCGCCGGCCACCAGGGCTGGCCGATTCATCACCCGGGCCAGCCGGGCCCAGCCGCCCATGCACAAGGCCGCGGTCGGCTGGAAGGGCGACGCCAACTCTTTCGGGAGCTGCCCCTGCCGCACCTCGGCCAGCGCATATTGCTGGCAGTGCGCCGCGCCGGTGACGAAGTCCAGGAGATAGAGCGGCGTGCCCTGCAGATGATGGACCCCAACATGCTCGGCCGAGGGCGCCGTGAGCAGTTCGCGCAGATAGGCGTCGATTGCCAGCGCCTGCTCGGTCGGCGACCGCGTTCGGCCGGTCGGACGCGAAGGCCGAATCCAGCGCGCCAGCGGCTCGCTCTTGTCCCAGGCCGTGGCTGGCAGGCGGCGCGCCTCGCCGGCCAGCTGCGCGCAAACCGACGGCTCGGCGGCGTCCGTCACACCGCCGGCCAGGCTTCCAACACAAGCCAAGGCGGCCCACAAGGTTCGCTTCATCCTCTGCTCCCTGTCCCGGCGCCGACCCAACCAGACCGCCGCTTAAACTGCCGCCCATTCTGAAGCCCTCCGCCGAGGGCTTTGCTGTTCCTGAGCTTGTAATGACCCAGCCCGCTGACTTCAGCGCCCACACCCCGATGATGGCCCAGTACCTGGGCCTGAAAGCCGACTTCCCGGACACGCTGCTGCTGTACCGGATGGGCGATTTCTACGAGGTCTTCTTTGATGACGCCCGCAAGTGCAATGCGCTGCTGGACATCACGCTGACCCAGCGCGGCCAGAGTGCTGGCCAGCCCGTCGTCATGGCCGGCGTGCCGGTGCATGCGCTGGAGAGTTACCTCGCCAAGCTGATCAAGCTGGGCGAGGCCGTGGCGATTGCCGAGCAGGTCGGCGAGGTCGGCGCGGGCAAGGGGCCGGTGGAGCGCAAGGTGGTGCGCGTCGTCACCCCCGGCACCATCACCGACACCGAGCTGCTGGCCGACAAGCAGGACGCCGTGCTGCTGGCCGTCTCCGGCCACGGCCGCCGCCATGGACTGGCCTGGCTGTCGCTGACCCAGGGTGAGATCGGCCTGGCCGAGTGCAGCGACGCGGAGCTACCGGCCTGGCTGGCGCGGCTGGCGCCGGCCGAGGTGCTGGTGAACCGCGAGCAGCAGCCAGCCGGCGTCATGAAGGCGCGTTTCCCGGTCACAAACCGGCCGAGCTGGCAGTTCGACGCCGCTTTGGGCCAGCGCAAACTGTGCGAGCAGTTGGCCGTGGCCAGCCTGCAAGGTTTCAATGCCCACGAGCTGACTCTGGCCCATGCGGCCGGGAGCGCGCTGCTGGCGTTTGCCGAACACACGCAAGGTCGGGCACTCGCCCATGTGCGCTCACTGCGCGTGCAACGCAGCGGCGAGCTGCTGGACCTGCCGCCCGCCACCCAGCGCAATCTGGAGCTGACACAGACGCTGCGCGGTGAGCCCAGCCCCACCCTGTTCTCGCTGCTGGACACCTGCAAGAGCGGCATGGGCAGCCGCACGCTGCGCCAGTGGTTGCTGAGCCCGAAGCGCGACCGCGCCGAGGCCGTCTCGCGTCACGACGCCATCGCGGCGCTGCATGCGGAGGGCTTCGAGCCGCTGCGCGAAGCCCTGAAATCGGTCAGCGACGTCGAGCGCATCTCCGCCCGCATCGCCCTGCGCCAGGTACGCCCCCGCGAGCTGACCGGCCTGCGCGCTACGTTGCAGGCTTTGCCCCAGCTGCGCGCCACCACGCCCGTCGCCTTACGCGATGCGAGCCTGAACCCACCGGCCGACATCCTCGAACTGCTGGAGCGCGCCATCGCGCTGGAGCCGGCCCTTCTGACGCGCGATGGCGGTGTCATCGCCGATGGTTTCGACGCCGACCTGGACGAACTGCGCGGCATCCAGCAGAACTGCGACGGCTTCCTGCTCGACCTGGAAACCCGTGAACGTGCCCGCACCGGCATTGCCAACCTGCGCGTGCAGTTCAACCGTGTGCACGGCTTCTACATCGAGGTCACGCAGGGTCAGGTCGACAAGGTGCCGATGGACTACCAGCGCCGCCAGACGCTGAAGAACGCCGAGCGCTACATCACGCCGGAACTCAAGGCCTTCGAGGACAAGGCGCTGTCCGCCAACGAGCGGGCGCTGACGCGCGAGAAGCTGCTGTACGAGCAGGTCATCGACGCCCTGATCAGCCGCCTGGCGCCGTTGACCGCGCTGGGCCGCACGCTGGCCGGCCTGGACGCGCTGGCGGCGCTGGCCGAACGCGCCGTCACGCTCAACTGGTGCCGGCCGGAGATCGTCTCCCAGCCCTGCCTGGAGATCGAAGCCGGCCGCCACCCCGTCGTGCAGGCCCGCCTGCATGAGACCGGCGGCACGGAGTTCATGCCCAACGACTGCAAGCTGGACGCACGTACCAGGCTGCTCGTTATCACCGGGCCGAACATGGGCGGCAAGAGCACCTTCATGCGCCAGGTGGCGCTGATCGCGCTGCTGGGATCAATAGGCAGCTATGTGCCCGCCACGAGTTGCCGCCTGGGCCCGATGGACGCCATCCACACCCGCATCGGCGCGGCGGACGATCTCGCCAACGCGCAGTCCACCTTCATGCTGGAAATGACCGAAGGCGCGGCCATCCTGCATTCGGCGACCGACCAGTCCCTCGTGCTGATGGACGAGATCGGCCGCGGCACCTCGACCTTCGACGGCCTCGCGCTGGCGTCGGCCATCGCCAGCCATCTGCACGACAAGACGCGCGCCTTCACGCTGTTCGCAACCCACTATTTCGAGCTGACCGAGTTCCCCGCCAAGCACACGATGGCGCAGAACTGGCACGTCTCCGCCGTGGAGAGCGGCGAGGACATCGTCTTCCTGCACGAGCTGCAGCCCGGCCCGGCCAGCCGCAGCTATGGCGTGCAGGTCGCCAAGCTGGCCGGCATGCCCGCCAGCCTGGTGCGCCAGGCCCGCGCGACGCTGGAGGCTCTGGAGGCGCGCCAGAACGCGGCCGACGATCAGTTCGACCTCTTCGCCGCCCCGCCCGCGCCACCGTCCCTGCCCGAGCCGAGCGAGCTGCTGCAGGCGCTGGCCAAGGTCGACCCGGATGCACTGTCGCCGCGCGAGGCGCTGGAGGCGCTGTACCAACTCAAGCGCCTGGCGGGCGGCTGAACGGCATGACCCGGCGGCGTGCCGCGTTGGCGCTGTTGTCCACGTTGGGCATGCCTGTCGCTCAGGCTGCGCAACCGCTGCTCGTCACCATCCCGCAGCTGTCGCCCAGCTCCCAGGAGCACGCGAGCTATTTCCCACGCCTGCTGCGCCTGGCGTTGGAACAGACGCAGGCCAGCGACGGCCCCTTCGAGATCCAACATCACGAGCAGCCGATGAGCGGCCAGCGCCAGTTCGTCGAGTTGAAGAACAGCGGCGCCATCAACGTCATCTGGGATGGCAGCAACACCAGGCGCGAGGCCGAGCTCCTTCCTGTGCGCTTTTCGCTGCTGCGCGATCTCAACGACTATCGCGTCTTCCTGATCCGCAAGGGCGACCAGGCGCGTTTCCGGGCCGTGCGCACGCTGACCGACCTGAGCCGCTTCACGGCCGGGGCCGGCGAGGGCTGGCCGTCGACCGACGTGCTGCGCGCCAACGGCCTGCCCGTGGTCACGTCCGTCAACTACGAACAGCTCTTCGCGATGCTGGGCGCCAGACGCTTCGACTACATGCCGCGCGGCGTCTACGAGGCTTGGTACGAGCAGCAACAGCACAGCGGCCTGGTCATCGAGCAGACCCTGTTCCTGCACTACAGCGTGCCCTTCTACTTTTTCACCAGCCGCGACAACCCCGCATTGGCGGACCGCATCGAGCGCGGCCTGCGCGCAGCCTTGGCGGACGGCAGCTTCGACCGCCTGTTCCGCAGCATTCCCAGCTTCAGGCGCAGTCTCGATGAGATCCACGCCGGCAGGCGCCGCGTGCTGGAGCTTGAGCTGCCGCCCGACTGACGGCCACGTCTGGACTCGGCACTCCAGAACTGACGCTGAACAGGTTGCCCGACGCAGGCAAACTGCGCGCCCATGACAACTCGCACGCTGGTCTTTTGCAGAAACACTCGGGGCCTGCCATGAGCCTAGGCACCCTCGTGTTTTCTCACGCCAACAGCTATCCCGCCGGCTGCTACCGCGTGCTGTTCGAGCGTTGGCGCGCCGCCGGCTGGCGCGTCGAGGCGCTGGATCGCTTTGGCCACGACCCGCGCTTCCCCGTGACTGGCGACTGGCGCCGCCTGCGTGACCAGTTGCTGCATTTCATCGAGCATGAAGTGCGCCCGCAAGGCCAGGTCGCCCTTGTCGGCCACTCGCTGGGCGGCATGCTGAGCCTGATGGCCACCTGCCGCCGACCCGACCTCGTCAGCCGCCTCGTCATGCTGGACTCGCCCGTCGTCTCCGGCATGAAGGCGGCCGTTGTCGCCATGGCCAAGACGACGGGGCTGATCCACCGCTACGGTCCGTCCAAGATCGCCCGCGAGCGCCGCCATGTCTGGCCCGACCGGGAAGCCGTCTATAAGCATTTCTCGGCCAAGAAGCTCTTCGCCCGCTGGGATCCGCGCGTGCTGGCTGATTACATCGACGCCGGCTTCGAGGAGACCGAGGACGGGCAGGTGCGGCTGCGCTTCACCCGCGAGGTCGAGGCCCACATCTACCGCACCCTGCCCCACCACCTGCCGCTGCTGCTGCGCCTGCGCCCGCCGCAGTGCCCGGTCGCCTTTGTCGGCGGTACGCGCTCGGCCGAGCTGCGCCAGGCGGGCGCCGCAGCATCCAGGAAACTGGCCGGCGAAAACTGGCGCTGGATGGAGGGCTCGCATCTGTTCCCCTTCGAGAAACCTGACGAAACGGCCGGCTTGGTGCTGGAGTTGCTGGGGCCCATTTGACGGGTCTCGTACAATCGCAATTTCCACCTCAGCATGCTGTTCTGGCGTGCTGCAAGACATGACCAAATTCGTCTTCGTCACCGGCGGTGTGGTGTCCTCCCTGGGCAAGGGCATCGCGTCGGCCTCCCTGGCTGCCATCCTCGAATCGCGCGGCCTCAAAGTCACCCTGATCAAGCTGGACCCCTACATCAACGTCGATCCCGGCACGATGTCGCCCTTCCAGCACGGTGAAGTCTTCGTCACCGACGACGGCGCCGAAACCGACCTCGACCTCGGCCACTACGAGCGCTTCATCACCACGCGGATGAAGAAGGCCAACAACTTCACGACCGGCCAGATCTACAAGACCGTGCTCGAGAAGGAACGCCGCGGCGACTACCTCGGCAAGACGGTGCAGGTGATCCCGCACATCACCAACGAGATCCAGGAATACATCAAGCGCGGCGCCGAGGGCGTTGACGTGGCCATCGTCGAGATCGGCGGCACGGTGGGCGACATCGAGTCCCTGCCTTTCCTCGAAGCCGTGCGCCAGATGAGCCTGCGCGCCGGCCCGACCAACACGGCCTATGTGCACCTGACCTATGTGCCCTGGATCGCCGCCGCTGGCGAGCTGAAGACCAAGCCGACCCAGCACACGGTGCAGAAGCTGCGCGAGATCGGCATCCAGCCCGACGCGCTGCTGTGCCGCGCCGACCGCCGCATCCCCGACGACGAGCGCGAGAAGATCTCGCTGTTCACCAATGTCGCCGAGTACGGCGTGATCTCGATGTGGGACGTGAACACCATCTACAAGGTGCCGCGCATGCTGCACGAGCAGGGCCTGGACCAGCTCATCTGCACCAAGCTGCAGCTCAACACCAAGAGCACGGACCTGAGGCGCTGGGACACGCTGGTCTACGAGGTCGAGAACCCCAAGACCGAGATCACCATTGCCATGTGCGGCAAGTACACCGACCTGTCGGACTCGTACAAGTCGCTCAACGAGGCGCTGCGCCACGCCGGCATCCACAACCATGCTGGCGTGAAGATCGAGTACGTCGACAGTGAGACCTTGACGCCCGAGACGGTCGACACGCTGGCCAGGTTCGACGCCATCCTCGTGCCCGGCGGCTTCGGCAAGCGCGGCGTGGAAGGCAAGATCCTCGCCGCCCAATACGCCCGCGAGCACAAGACGCCCTACCTTGGCATTTGCCTGGGCATGCAGGTCGCGACCATCGAGTACGCCCGCCACATGGCCGGCCTCACCAACGCCAACTCCACCGAATTCGATCCCGAGACGCCCCACCCCGTCATCGCGCTGATCGACGAGTGGCAGGACGCCGACGGCAGCATCCAGAAGCGGGACGCCAACTCCGACCTCGGCGGCACGATGCGCCTGGGTGCGCAGAGTTCCGACGTCAAGGATGGCACGCTGGCCCGCGACATCTACGGCCCGGTCGTCACCGAGCGCCACCGCCACCGCTACGAGGCCAACGAGCACTACCTCGACCGTCTGCAGAAGGCCGGCCTCGTCATCTCGGCCATCACCCAGCGCGAGAAGCTGACCGAGATGGTTGAACTGCCGCGTGAGGTGCACCCCTGGTTCGTCGGCGTGCAGTTCCACCCCGAGTTCAAGTCCACGCCCTGGGGCGGCCACCCGCTGTTCACGGCCTTCATCAAGGCTGCGCTGGAACACCACCAAAAGGCCTAAGGTAAGACTGTCATGAAGCTTTGCGGATTCGACGTCGGCATCGACAAGCCGTTCTTCCTGATCGCCGGCACCTGCTCGATCGAGGGCCTGCAGATGTCGCTCGACGTTGCCGGCCTGCTGAAGGAAGCCTGCACCACCCTCGGCATCCCGCTGATCTACAAGGGCTCGTTCGACAAGGCCAACCGGTCCTCCGGCACCACCAAGCGCGGTGTCGGCATGGAAGCCGGCCTGAAGATCCTCGACGAGGTGCGCCGCCAGACCGGCCTGCCAGTGCTGACCGATGTGCACGACGCCTCACAGGTGGCCGAGGTCGCCAGCGTGGTGGACGTGTTGCAGACCCCGGCCTTCCTGTGCCGCCAGACGGATTTCATCCGCGCGGTCGCGCAAAGTGGCAAGCCGGTCAACATCAAGAAGGGCCAGTTCCTCGCGCCCTGGGACATGAAGAACGTCATCGACAAGGCCCGCGCTGCCGCGCGCGAGGTGGGCTTGTCCGAAGACCTCTTCCTCGCCTGCGAGCGTGGCGTCAGCTTTGGCTACAACAACCTGGTCGCCGACATGACCAGCCTGGCCGAGATGCGCAACACCGGCGCGCCGGTGGTGTTCGACGTCACCCACTCCGTGCAAAAGCCCGGCGGCCTCGGTGGCTCGAGCGGCGGCGCCCGTGAGATGGTGCCCGTGCTGGCCCGCGCTGGCGTTGGCGTCGGCGTCGCGGGCCTCTTCATGGAGACCCACCCGAACCCGGCCGAAGCCTTCAGCGACGGACCGAACGCCGTGCCGCTCAGGCACATGAAGACGCTGCTGGAGCAGTTGGTGGCGCTGGATCGCGTCGTCAAGCAACAGCCTCTCTTGGAAAACGACTTTTCCTGCTGAGAAACATGGCCGCCTACATCCTCGCCAACGTCAAGGTCACCAACCCCACGCAATACGAGGATTACCGACGGCTCTCGACACTGGCCATGAAGGAACACGGCGCCGAGGTGCTGGTGCGCGGCGGCAAGACCACCGTGCTTGAAGGCGACTGGGCGCCCGAGCGCGTCGTGCTGTTGAAGTTCCCCACGCCCCAAGCGGCGCAGGCCTTCTACGACTCGCCCGAGTACGGCGCAGCACGGCAGGCCCGCGAGGGTATCGCCGTCATGCGCATGGTGTTGATCGAAGGCGTCTGAGCCTCGTGGCCATCGTCGCATTGCTGCTGGGCGCGCTGTTCGGCGGCTTCGCCTCGGAGAGTTTGATCGGCGCGTTTCTCGGCGCCGCGGTGGGCTGGCTGGGCTGGCAGCAGATGCAACAGGGGCGGCGCATCGCCGACCTCGAAAAGCGGCTGACGGCCCGTGCGCCGGCGCCGACAGTATCTGCGCCCACGCCCGTTCCATCGCCTGTGCAGGTAGCCGTTGCCGCACCGCAGCGAGACGAACCGGCAATCGTTGCGCCCTTGCCGCCTCCCATCGCAGTGTCCGTCGCTGCGCCTACGCCCAAGCCACAACCGTCCCCAGCGCCACCGCCCGCGCCGCGCCGCCCCATCCCCATGCCTGCCTGGGCGCAGCGACTTGCTGCAGCCAACACCATCGTCAAGGTCGGGCTGGCCATGCTCTTCCTCGGCCTCGTCTTCCTCGCCCGCTTTGCGGCAGAGAACATCACGGTGCCACTGGAAGTGCGCCTGGCCGGCATCGGTGCCACCGGTATTGCGCTGCTGGTCATTGGCTGGCGCTTGAGGCTGCGCTCGCGCGGCTACGGGCTGCTGCTGCAGGGCGGCGGCGTGGCCGTCGTCTACCTGACGCTGTTCGCTGCCGTGAAGCTCGCAGGGCTGGAGCCCCTCGCGCTGGTGTTCGGGCTGATGCTGGCCGTCTCGCTGCTGTCAGCGCTGCTGGCCGTGAAGCAGGACGCCCAGGCGCTGGCCGTGGTCGCGGCCCTGGGCGGCTATGCCACGCCGCTGCTGCTGTCCACCGGCGGCGGCGCCATCGCCACGCTGCTGGGCTATGACTTCGTGCTGGGCCTGGGCGTGGCGCTGGTGGCCTGGTTCAAGCACTGGCCGCGCCTGAACCTGATCGCCTTCGGATTCACGGCCCTCATCGCCAGCGCCTGGGGCCTGACCGGCTACACCACGGCCGACTACGCCGTCGCCCAGGGCTTCCTGATTGCCTTCTGGCTGCTGTTCACTGCCGTGTTGCTGATGCCCGGCCGCCGTGCGCAGACGCCCGAGCCCTGGCTGCAAGCCACGCTGCTGTTCGGCGTGCCCGTCTTTGGCTCGGCAATGCAATACGCGTTGCTCAAGCCTGACTCGATGGCCATCGCCCTGGCTGCCTTGCTCGTCGGCGGGGCCTATGCGGGCCTGGCCGCCTGGGCAAGGCGCCGCCCGGCGCACGCCCTCGTGTTCGAAGCCTTTATTGCGCTGGGCGCCGTGTTCGGCACGCTGGTCATTCCATTCGCGCTCAGCGCCGAGGCCACCGCCGGCGCGTGGGCGCTGGAGGGCCTGGGCGCCGTTTGGCTGGGCCTGCGCCAGGCTCGGCTGCGCGTGCTGGCCAGCGGCCTGGCGCTGATGGCGCTGGGCGGCTTCACGCTGATGATGTCCCTGTCCCGCGGCGACCCTGCCGGCCTGCATGCGCCGTCGCAACTGCTGAATGCGCTGCTGATCGCCGCCGCCGGGCTGGGCGCCTCGCGCTTCCTGGGCCGTGACGGCAGCCGGCCGTGGCATGCGGCGGTCGCGTTCACGCTGGTCGGCTGGGGCACCGCCTGGCTCGCCGTCGCAGCAGGCATCGTGCTTGACCGGTGGGTGACGGCACCGCACGAGTGGACCGTCAGCGTCGCACTGATCGCCGCCATCGGCTTCTTGCTGCTGGGCCTGCAGGCGCTGTGGCGCTGGCCCACGGTCGCGTGGCCGACCGCGCTGCTGCTGCCGGCTTGGGGCCTGCTCGGTATCTTGGGCACCGCACTGCACGGCGCGCCGCTGTCGGCCGGCGGCTTGTGGGCGCTGCCGCTGGCCTGGGTGGCACAGGGCCTGGTGCTGCAACGCACGGCGCCGCACTGGCCCGAACACCTGCGGCGTGCCACGCATGCCTGCAGCCTGCTGGCGTTTGCACTGCTCGGTGCACTGCAAGGCCGCTACTGGACGGCCGACCTGGGCGACCCCGGCAGCGCCTGGGGCTGGCTGGGTTGGTTGCTGGTGCCGGCCGTGCTGCTGGCCGCGGTGCTGCGCCAGCAGCGCCGCCCAGCCGATCAACAAGCCTGGCCACTGCGCCTGGCGCCCACCGCCTATGCACAGATGGGCGCCGCCGTGCTGAGTCTCGCACTGTCAGCCTGGGTGCTGATGGCCAACTGGGCCAGCCCGGGCAATGCCCAGCCCCTGCCCTACATCCCGGTGCTGAACCCGCTGGATCTTGGCATCGCCGCGGCGCTGCTGGCCGTCGTCGCCTGGTTGCGCAGCCCTGCTGCTGCCGCGCTCAAGCTGCCGCCTTCCTCGCTGGCTGTGCCGGCAGCCCTGGCCTTCCTGTGGCTCAACGGCATGCTGATCCGCTGCTTCCATCACTGGGGCGATGTGCCCTATCACGTCGACGGCTGGCTCGAGTCCCGCGGCGTGCAGACCGGACTGGCACTGCTGTGGAGCGCCCTGGCCCTGGTGCTGATGCTGCTGGGCACGCGCCGCCACCAGCGCGCGCCCTGGCTGGCCGGCGCCGTGCTGCTGGGTGCCGTCGTGCTGAAGCTGATGCTGTTCGACCTGCAGGGCAGCGGCACCGTGCTGCGCATCGTCTCCTTCATCGGCGTGGGCGTGTTGATGCTGGTCATCGGCTATGTCGCGCCTCTGCCCGGTTCGTCCCGCGATGACAAAACGTCTCCTTGAATTGCTGATGGCGCTGGCCGCCGTGTCAGCCGGTGCCGCGCCTTACCGGGCGCCGGTGCAGATCACTGAAGCGGCGCCCTTCCTGAGGCTGGATGCCAGCACCGAGGCATGGCAGCACGGCCTGGGTTCCGACCTGCGCGACTGGCAATTGCTCGACGCCCAAGGCCGCCGCGTGCCCTTCGCACTGCTGCCGGACGAGCTGCGCGCCACGCCCGAGCGCGAATTGAAGCTGGCCGCACTGCCGCCGCCCCCAGCGCCCGCATCAGCGCCACGCAACCGGCTGCCGGCCGGCTGGTTGCTGGATCTGGGCGAGCCCACCCAATGGCCGGCCGAGCCCCGCCAGCTGCGCCTGCGCTGGCCCGCCGATGCCGCGCCCTTCCAGGCCGGCTACCGGCTGGAGACCAGCCCTGACCTGCAAGCCTGGCAAACGCTGGGAACGGGCCAGTTGCTCGGGCTGCGCACAACGGACGGCGCACCGCTGGCCCAGCCCCTGGTGACACTGCCGGGCCGCCCGCAACGCTATCTGCGCCTGATATGGGACGACGCCGCGCGTGCGGTGCAGCCGGAGGCTGTCACCTTGCTGGCCCAGCCCGCTGGCGCGGCGCCCCAACAGCTGACTCGCACCTCGCCTTTGCCCGCGCCGGACGCCGATGGCGGCTGGGTCATCCCGCTCGGCGGCCCCCAACCGCTGCTGAATCTGGCGCTGGCAGGTAACCAGGGCACCTGGGTCCTGCCGGTGCAGGTGCAGACGCGCTCCAGCGCGAAAGCGCCTTGGCAGACCATCGCCCGCAGCGTGTTCTACCGCGTGGACCGAGGCAACGCCCCCGCCGACACCGCACCGGCACTGCCGCTGGACATCAGCGCCAGCGAGCTGCGGTTGCTGCCGCCGCATGGCACCGCATTGCCGCCCCCCGGCAGCCTGCGTCTGGATTGGACCTTGCGTGTCATCCGCCTCGTCTGGGCTGCCCAGGGCGAGCCGCCATTCAGCCTGCAGGTGGGCGCGGCAACGCCGGAGACAGGCCCACGCCCCCTGGCCGACGTGGTACCCGACTGGCATCGCGAGCAGTCGCGCCTGGGCCGCGCTCAGCTCGGCGCTTTCACGCCGCAAGCCATGCCGCCGACAGGGCCAGCGCTGCCGCCGCGTCGCCTGCTGCTGTGGGCCGTGCTGGGCGTGGGCGTCGTGCTGCTGGCGGCCGTCACCTGGCGTCTGTGGCGCCAGGGACCGCAGACCACCAGCACTTAAACTCCCGCCCCAACGCACCGGCCGCTTGTTGTGACACGGTAACGCCCGCTTGGCACACTTGCGCCCGCCCGAATTTTTCACTTCCTGGAGACAACCCCATGAGCGCAATCGTTGACATCGTTGGTCGAGAAATCCTCGACAGCCGCGGCAACCCCACCGTCGAATGCGACGTGCTGCTGGAGTCCGGCGTCATGGGCCGCGCGGCCGTGCCATCTGGTGCGTCCACCGGTTCGCGCGAGGCCATCGAGCTGCGTGACGGCGACAAGGGCCGCTACCTCGGCAAGGGCGTGCTGCGCGCCGTCGAGCACATCAACACCGAGATCTCCGAGGCCGTGCTGGGCCTGGATGCCTCCGAGCAGGCCTTCCTGGACAAGACGCTGATCGACCTGGACGGCACCGAGAACAAGAGCCGCCTGGGCGCCAACGCCATGCTGGCCGTCTCCATGGCCGTGGCGCGCGCCGCGGCGGAAGAGTCCGGCCTGCCGCTGTACCGCTATTTCGGTGGCATGAATGGCTGCCAGCTGCCGGTGCCGATGATGAACGTCATCAACGGCGGCGCGCACGCCAACAACTCGCTGGACCTGCAGGAACTGATGATCGTCCCCGTGGGCGCGCCGAGCTTCCGCGAAGCGCTGCGCTGGGGTGCCGAGGTTTTCCACGCGCTGAAGAAGATCCTGCACGACAAGGGCATCTCCACCGCTGTGGGCGATGAAGGCGGTTTCGCGCCCAGCGTCGAAAGCCACGAAGCGGCCATCCAGCTGATCCTGCAGGCCATCGACAAGGCCGGCTACCGCGCCGGCGACCAGATCGCCATCGCGCTGGACTGCGCCGCCAGCGAGTTCTACAAGGACGGCAAGTACGTGCTCGAAGGCGAAGGCGGCATCCAGCTGAGCTCGCAAGAGTGGACCGACATGCTGGCCACCTGGGTCGACAAGTACCCCATCATCTCCATCGAAGACGGCATGGCCGAAGGTGACTGGGACGGCTGGAAGATCCTGACCGACCGCCTGGGCAAGAACGTGCAGATCGTCGGCGACGACCTGTTCGTCACCAACACCAAGATCCTGCAGGAAGGCATTGCCAAGGGCATCGCCAACTCGATCCTGATCAAGATCAACCAGATCGGCACGCTGACCGAGACCTTCGCCGCCATCGAGATGGCCAAGCGCGCCGGCTACACCGCCGTCATCTCGCACCGTTCGGGCGAGACCGAGGACAGCACCATCTCCGACATCGCCGTCGGCCTGAATGCCGGCCAGATCAAGACCGGTTCGCTGTCGCGCTCGGACCGCATGGCCAAGTACAACCAGCTGCTGCGCATCGAAGAGGACCTGGGCGATGTGGCCTTCTACCCCGGCCGTGCCGCCTTCTACAACCTGAAGTGACGTGACAAGGCCCCTCGCCCACCCTCGCATCGCTGAACGCGTGCGAGTCTGGTCGGTCCCCCGAGGGGACGGCGATGCTTGCGGCATCGAGCCGCAAGCACATCGCCAACGCGGGCCGGCTTGGGAGCGGCCCGGCGCTCGGCCCGCAAATTCGTGCGCCCTTGGCGCCTGCCTGCTCTGACATGAAAGCACTCGCTGCTGTCCTGGCCATCTTCCTGGTGGCCATCCAAGCCCAGCTCTGGGTGGGCCGGGGCAGCATTCCGCACGTCGCTCAGCTCCGGGAGGAGCTGAGCCAGGCCCAGGCCGACAACGACAAGGCCCGGGCCCGCAACGCCCAGTTGCAGGCCGAACTGCGTGATCTGCGCGAGGGCCTGGAGATGGTCGAGGAGAAGGCCCGCTTCGAGCTGGGCATGATCAAGTCCGACGAAGTCTTCGTGCCGCTGGCGCCGGCTGCAGCGTCTTCCATCAAGCGCTGATGCTCGCCACCATCTGGGCGGCGCTTCTTGCGCCGGCCTTCTCAGCATTCGGCAGCCCCATCTCCTGGCTGGAGCTGGTCGCCTTCGTGCTGGCCGTCTGGATGGTCGTGTGCAATATGCGCGTCCACCTGCTGGCCTGGCCGCTGGCCCTCATCAGCTCGTCGATGTATTTCGCGCTGTTTCTGGACGGCAAGCTCTACGGCGAGGCCGGGCTGCAGCTGGTGTTCGCAGCACTGGCGCTGTGGGGTTGGTGGCAATGGCGATTCGGCCGCACGCGCGAGGGCGAGGCGCTGAAGGTACGCCGCCTCGGCCTGCAAGGCCTCGTCAAGCCCGCGCTGCTGACGCTGGCCGCCTGGCCCTTGCTCGGCGTCTTTCTGGCGAAGAACACCGACAGCCCCCTGCCCTACTGGGACGCCTTCCCCACCGTCGCCAGCCTCCTCGGCCAATGGCTGCTGGCGCGTAAGTACGAGGAGAACTGGCCGACCTGGATCGTGGTCAATGTGGTCAGCGTCGTGCTTTTTGGCCTCAAGGGCTATTGGCTGACCGTCATCCTCTACGCCGGCTTCATCCCGATGAGCGTGATCGGCTGGCGCGCCTGGAGAAAATGAGCTCACCCCCTACGCGCTGCGCGCGCCCCCTTCGAGGGGGCACTGCCAGTGGCCCGGCAAAGCCGGTTCCACGGCAGTCGCTTGGCCAGCCACCACACGGCGAACTTGGCCACGCACAATTTGCGGAGCCTTCATGGCAAGGATGATTGCCTTGTTGGGTGCCGAATGCACCGGCAAGTCCACGCTGGCCGAGGCATTGGCACGGCAATTCAATGCCGGACTCGTCAGCGAATACCTGCGCGAATGGTGCGACGCCCATGGCCGCACACCGCTGCAGCACGAGCAGGCCCACATCGCTGCCGAGCAGGCCGCGCGCATCGAAGCCGCGGCGCGGGCGCATGAACTGGTGTTCTGCGACACCACGCCGCTGATCACGGCGCTGTGCAGCCAGCACTACTTCGGCGACGACAGCCTGCTCGTCCCCGCGCTGGCCTTCCAGCGCCGCTGCGCGCTGACGCTGCTGTGCGCGCCTGACCTCCCCTGGCTGGCCGACGGCATCCAGCGCGACGGCCCGGAGGTGCGGTCACGCTTCGACGGCCGGTTGCGCGCAGCACTGTCGGCCCAGAGCCTGCCCTGGGTCGACATCTGCGGCGACGAAGCGAGCCGTCTCGCTCAGGCCGCGCAGGCCGTGGGCGCACCGGCCCGCTGAGCTTCACTTCGCCTGCAACTGCGACAGCGCGTCGACCGAGCGATTGACGGCGCGGTCCAGCGTCGCAGCCAGCGGCGTGCCGGCCTGGTCGGCCGAGATCGCGGCCAGCTTGGCCGCAAAGCCCAGGTGCAGTTCGGCGAACCAGTTGGGATGCGGATCGGGCTCGGGAACGGGCGGCCAGCCGACCGGGAACTTGATCTTGCGCGGCTGCGTCGGGCACCAGTCGTCCAGGTCCTGGCTCATCGTCTTCCAGTTCAGGCCCAGGCGGTCGCTGACCCAGGCCATATGGGCGAATTCCTGCGCCAGCGCCGCGCCAATCTGCTCGGGCGGCAGCGGCTGGGGATTCAATGCCACGGCGCTGACGCGATCATGCACGGACAGGCCCTGAGGCCCGCGTGGGATGACGTCGAAGATGGCCGGTAGCCGGCGGCCGATGAGGGCCAGCAGTCGTTGATCGGATGTCATGTTCACTCCAGTGACCGGCATGGAACGGCGATGCCGGGAGCGCCCGACGGGGGCCTCGAATCGGGGCGGCCGCTCTAACAGGCTAGTCGCCCGGACTGCAAACACCATCGTACGAAGGGAGGAAGTGCAGACCGGTCGACCCGCGGTTCTAGGGCTTGAATTTGCCGGAACGCATCAGCGCCGCTGTTTCAGCGACCGAGCAGCAGGTAGTCGAACAGCTGCGTGCCGCCCGCGCCACCCAGCGGCACGAGGATGGCCTTGAGCAGGGGCTGGTCGAAGAAGGAGGCGAACGCGCCGCACTGCTCGTTCTCGACCGACGCGATCAGCCGCTTGTACGGCTCGACAAGGTCGGACAGCGGTTTGCCGCTGCCCGCCAGCCAGCGCAGATCGGCCTGCATGGACGCCAGCGCCCGGCGGCGCGTCGTCTCGGCGGCGCGCTTGAGCAGCAGCGTCAGGCCGATCAGCGCGGCGACGTAGAAGCTGACGCCGACGGCGATGGCCGGCGTCAGCGACCAGTTGTCGAACAGCCGGCTGCGCGCGACGACCAGCAGGGCCAGCACGACGAAGGGGCCGATGACGAGGCGGGCCACCGGCGTGCTGCGCCGGGCCACGACCTGCACGTCGATCCAGTCGTCGAGCAACGTGTGCACCGCGAAACCAGCGCCGTCCTTGCTGCGGTCCTCGGGCCGCGCGCAGAAACGCTGCGCCCACAAGGCCCTGTGCTCCTCGCCCAGGGACTTGGCAAACATCTCGATGGTGGTCTCGGGGTAGAAGCTGCGCCCGGCATTCATGTGATGCACGAAGCGCACCAGCAGCACCGTCGCGTCGGCCACCGCGACGATGAGCAGCGGCAGCAGCAGCAGGATGGCGTAGAGCGTGGCGCTCACCATCTGGCGATGCTCGTCGCCACGCACCGGCACCACGGGGATCTGCCCCTCGGACAGGCACAGGAAGAGCAGCCCGACGCAGCTCAGCGTAAGCCCGTACCAGACCAGGGTGCGTGCGGCGCGCGGGCGGGCCTCGCCGCGCTCGCCGTACTCCTGCCAGAGCTCGTCGAAGTCGCAGCTGTAGCCCACGCCGGGCTTCCAGAACAGCACGCTGACATGCTCGAACCAGCCGCGCAGCAACTGGCGCATGTCGCTGCGCACGACCGGCTTGGGCACGGGCCGCGGCAGGCGCAGCCAGTCGGAGTCGTGGCGCAGCTGGCAGAGCGAGTCGGCCCAGGCCCAGTCCAGCGTCCACAGGATGGCGAACAGCGCCAGCAGATGGATGAGGTGCGAAGGCCAGGCACTGACGCCTTCCAGCCAGGCCACCGGCTCGCAGCTGTCGCAGACGCCGGCGTGGTTCCAGCCGCCGGCCGGCCAGGCCAACCACAGCCAGACCAACACCACCAGCAGCACGATGACGAGGTGCAGGCGGTCGACGCCGGCGCGCTGGTCGGGCGGCGCCGGCTGCTCGCGCCGCGCAAGCAGCAAAGCCGGCAGCACGGCCAGCAGCGCCCCGAAAGCAGCCAGGCTGGCCAGCAGCAGTGCATGCACGAACCCGAGCTGGCTGGGTAGCAGGAATTCGATGAGGCTGGCCAGCACGTAGGCGAACACGCCGGCATGCAGGGCCACCAGCACGATGGACGTCATGTCCATCTGCGGCTGGTTGTCCATCGTCGGCTCGCGCAGGAAGACACGGCGCGCCTGCCGGATCGCCGGCGTGGACGGCCAGACAAGCAGCGCGCAACTCATCACGACCACCATCAGCACGGCCAGGCCGTGGCGCCCCGCGCTCGGTGGCGTCGGCTGGGCCTCCAGCGCATAGCCGGCCAGCGGCACTGCGCTGGAACGGCCCACCTCGTACAGCGAGGGCTTCTGCAGGGCCGGCTCCAGCGACAGCCTCTCGTCGCGCTTGCAGCTTTCGCTGCGGCAGCCGGCCCGGCGGGCGGCGGCATAGGTGCTGGCCTGGTAGATGTCTCGCAGCGGCGGCGTGCCGGCCTGCAGGTCGACGGCGCCGTGCGGCGCCCCCGCCGCGGGCGGATAGAAGGCCAGCGGCAGGCTGCTGGCAACGACCAGGTTGCGCGTGAAGGCCTGGGTGCGTGGGTGCAGATAGCGCGCGTCCATGTCCGTCGTGAAGAACATGCGGTCGGAGAAATCCTCGTGCAGTGCCTGCAGAACGAGCAGCTTGTCGTGCACGTCGTTGGCAAAGATGCCGATGGCACCGATGGGCAGGCGGCTTGAGTCGGCCTCGCTGCGCTTGAGCCCGGCCCCGAGGCGGCGCAGATAGTCGAGCTGATCACGGCTCTCGGGCCATTCCAGCGGGGCGCTCTTGGCCGCCGGCCCGGCTGCCGCGGCGTTGCCGGCCTCGCGCGTAGTGATGCCGTCGATGCCGCGGAAGAAATAGATGACCTCGATCTTCAGCGGCTGGCTCTGCGGCCGCCCCTCGGGCAGGCGGTAGCGCAGCTCGCTGACGAGGGACTGGGCATAGAGCGAATCACGCTCGGCGACGATGACGACACGCCGGCCCTCATGCGGCAGGCGCAGGCCAAGTTCGGCAACGATGCGCTTGATGAGCTCGGCATCGGTGCCGATGGTGCGCACCATCTGCACCGGCCGCGCCGGGTTGACGCCGGTGATGCGGTTGAACTGGTCGGTGACGAAGGACTCGAGCTTCTGGTCGCTGAGCTCCGCGATCATGCTGTTGGGCGCCGTCGAGGCCGAGTTGTAGAACTCGGCGCGCGACAGCAATTCGTAGCCCTCCTGCAGGTCGGGCGCCAGGCCCCGCACGGCACCGGCCACACCCGAGCTGCAGCGTGCGGCCGCCGCGCTGGCCGCAGGGCTGAGGGCATCGGCGGCGGCGTTCTTGCGATCGGCCGCACAGCGCAGGTCCATCAGCGCGGCGCGCAGCGCGTCGGTCGACGACGGGCCGATGACGGCCAGGCTGGGCAGGCGCTGCCCGTCGAGCCCGCCCAGTGCTGCAAGGTTACGGGCGGGCCTGCCCATCAGCTGCTGGGTCAGCCGGGCCAGGGCATCCAGCTTGCGGTTGGGCAGGGAGTTCTCGTCCACCCACAGCAAGGCGATCTGGCCATAGCGACGCGGCTTGTCGGCCTTGGCATCGCCCTCGCCGTCGGGCTTGCGGCGGTGCTCCGAGCGCGCCGACAGCAGCTCGTAGGGCACGACGAAGTTGTCCTTGGCCGCGCGCGCCTGCTTGTCGGCGGCAGCGGGCCGGGAGGCCGCCGATGCTGCTGAAGCCACTGACGCCGCCTCGGCCGGAGCGGCCGCCTCCAGCAGGTTGAACTCCAGCAGGCTGAGCCGCTCCGCGTTGTCGGGCACATAGTCCTGGGCCAGCAGGCCGGCCAGCGTCGCGTAGCGCACACGCCGCCGCGCCTCCTCGGCACCCACGAAATCGGCGCCGGGCAGCAGGCCCATGATGATGAGGGTGTCGTCCAGGCGCTGGTCATGGTCGCGGTCCAGCTTGGCCAGCATGCGCTGTGGATCACGCACCTCGGCCACGCGGTCGCGGCAGTCGATGTCCAGGGTTTGCGAGGTTTGCTTGCGCACGCGCTCGCAGCGCTCCGCCCGCTCGGTCTCGTAGCGGCGCAGGGCGGTGAAAGGGTCTTCCCAGAGACGGGCGTTGACGTCCAGATCCGGGTCCAGCGGCGCCTGGGCGCGGGCCTTCTCGGCGGGCCGCAGCGGCTCGAAGGCATGGGGCACGAGCTGGGTGCTGGCCACGAAAGCCACCAGCACCGCGGCGCTCGCCCACGGGAAGCTGCCCAATCCGCCCTTGTCGGCCACTGTCGCCTCCAGGCCCATTCAGGAAGGGGCCAAAGGGCGAAAGTCTCAGCTCGGGGCGGTGGCGTCAATCACTAGAGCGCCGGGGCATCCTCAGAAGGCATGAGGCCCGTTGCGCAATGGAAACGCTGAACGACCTCAGAACTATTGAAGCGTGCCTTCGGCGCCGTCCGGCTGGCGCCCGGGCGGCGTGAACAGCGCGCCGACGTCCACCGCGTCGAAACGGTAGTGCCGGCCGCAGAAGTCGCAGCCGATCTCGATCTCGCCGCGCTCGGCCAGCACGCTGTCGGCCTCGTCGCGGCCCAGGCCGCGCAGCATCTGGCTCACGCGCTCACGCGAGCAGGTGCAGGCGAAGCGCGGAGACTGCGGCTCGAAGCGGGTCACCGTCTCCTCCCAGAACAGGCGGCGCAGGATGGTGTCGGCGTCCAGCGTCAGCAGCTCGTCGGCAGTCAACGTGCCGGCCAGGATGGCAACGCGGTTGAAGCCTTCGGACAGGCCGATATCGTCTTCATTGCGCTTGCCCTCGAGGTTGCCCTCACCCTCGACCGGCAGCCGCTGGATCAGCAGGCCGGCGGCGATGTCGCCATTGGCGGCCAGCACGAGGCGCGTGTCGAGCTGCTCGGACTGCAGCATGTAGTGCTCCAGCACCTCGGAGAGCTTGTACAGCGGCTCGCGGTGGTCGCCGTGCAGGGGCACGACGCCCTGGTAGGGCTGCTGGCCGGGGAACTTGTCCTTGGGGTCCAGCGTGATCGCGCAGCGGCCCTGGCCGTGCACGTTCAGCATGCTGGGCAGGTCGGCCCCGGGAGCGAGCTCGCCGATGCACTTGGCCGTCGCGCGAAAGCTCAGATCGGGCTGAGCCTCGGCCACGGCGAGCTTGACCGGGCCGTCGCCAAAGATCTGCAGCACCAGCGCGCCGTTGAACTTGATGTTGGCCTGCATCAGCACCGCTGCGGCGCTCATCTGGCCGAGCAGGTCGCGCAGTTCGGGCGGGTACTCCTGGCCGGGCTCGCGGCGGCTCAGCACCTCGCGCCAGGCGTCGGTCAGCCGCACCAGCATGCCGCGCACCGGCAGGCCGTCGAACAGGAATTTGTGCAGTTCACTCATCGGATTCTTTTCAGGCCGGCCGCATAACGGCGGCCGTTGTTGACGTAATGGGCCGCGCTGGCCTTGAGCCCGGCGATCTGCGCTTCGCTGAGCTCGCGCACGACCTTGGCCGGCGCACCGACGATCAGCGAGCCGTCGGGGAATTCCTTGCCTTCGGTCACCAGCGCGCCGGCGCCGACGATGCAATTGCGGCCGATGCGCGCGCCATTCAAG
Organism: Pelomonas sp. Root1217; assembly: GCF_001425705.1. Taxonomy (GTDB): domain Bacteria; phylum Pseudomonadota; class Gammaproteobacteria; order Burkholderiales; family Burkholderiaceae_C; genus Pelomonas. The sequence continues at coordinate 198,408 of NZ_LMDC01000028.1, forward strand.
ACCACCGCGCCGATGCCGATGAGGCTTTCGTCGCCGACCGTGCAGCCGTGCAGCATGACCTGATGGCCCACGGTGACGTTCTGGCCGAGGACCAGCGGGAAGCCATGGTCGGCATGCAGCACCGAGCCGTCCTGGACGTTGCTGCCCGCGCCAATCGTCAGCGCGTCGCTGTCGCCGCGCAGCACGGCGTTAAACCAGATGCTGACCCCCTCCCCCAGCGTCACACGGCCGATGACCTCGGCGCTGTCGGCCACCCAGGCGGAATCAGCCACGTCGGGGAGGTGCTCGTCGAGCTGGTAAATCGCCATCGCGGCCTCGCGCAAAACGCGCAAAAGGGCGGATTTTAGAATCCCGGGCAATGTCCGACCTCCGCCTGGCCACGCTCGGCCCCCTCCTGATTGCCGATGCGCCCGCCAAGGCCGCCGCCACGCTGACGCTTGACGCCGCCCTGCCCGTCGATACCGGCGCGCTGATTCCCGAGCCCGGCGGCATTCCGGGGCGGCCCGCACGCCCGCGCCTGGTCGAACACATCACGCTCAAAGGCCCGTCGCTGCGCACGCCGGCCGGCATCGCGGCCCTGGTGCACGCCATCGCCCACATCGAGCTGAACGCCATCGACCTGGCCCTGGACATCTGCTGGCGCTTCCCCGGCATGCCCGAGGCCTTCTACCGCGACTGGCTGCGCATCGCCCAGGAAGAAGCCAAGCACTTCACGCTGCTGCGCGAGCATCTGCTGACGCTGGGCTTCGACTACGGCGACTTCGACGCCCACAACGCGCTATGGGACATGGCCGAGCGGACAAAACACGATCTGCTCGCCCGCATTGCCCTCGTGCCGCGCACACTGGAGGCACGCGGGCTGGACGCCTCGCCCGCCGTCAAGCGCAAGCTCGTCGGCGCCGGCGACAAACGCGCCGGCGAGATCCTCGACATCATCCTGCACGACGAGATCGGCCATGTGCTGGCCGGCAACCGCTGGTACCGCTTCCTGTGCGAGCAACGCGGGCTGGACCCGATCGCGACCTACGCCGAACTCGCCACCCTTCATCAGGCGCCCAAGCTGCGTGCGCCCTTCAACCTCGAAGCCCGCCGCGCAGCCGGCTTCGACGAAGCGGAACTCGCCGCGCTGGCTCGCCCATGACGCGGTTCCATGCCAATCTGCTGCTCACCTTCGTCGCGCTGATCTGGGGCTCGGCCTTCGTCGCGCAGAACCGCGGCATGGCCGACGTCGGCCCCCTGCTCTTCACCGGCGTGCGCTTCCTGATCGGCTCCGTCGTCGTGCTGCCTTTTGCCCTGCTGGAGTGGCGCCGCCTCGGCCGCGCAGGCCGGCCGCTGGTGAAGCTGGACGGCCTGCACATCGCCGGCCTGGGCTTCTTGATGACGCTCGGCGCCGTCATGCAGCAGGTCGGCATTCAGTTCACCAGCGTGACCAACGCCGGCTTCCTGACGGCCGTCTATGTGCCGCTGGTGCCGGTGCTGGCCTGGCTGCTGCTGCGGCAGGTCGCGCACTGGTCGGTCTGGCCCGCGGCGGCGGGTTGCCTGGTGGGCGCCTTCCTGCTGTCGGGCGCGCATGAGCTGCGCATCGGCCTGGGCGACCTGTGGGTGGCCGGCTCGGCCATCCCCTGGGCGGTGCATGTGCTGATGGTGGGCCGCTGGGCCGACCGTATGGGCGCGCCCTTCCTGGTTGCCAGCGGCCAGTTTGCTGTCTGCGGTGTGCTGTCGCTGATCGCGGCATTCGGCATGGAGCCGGTGCACTGGAGCGGCCTGGTCGCTGCCGCTTGGCCCATCGCCTACACCGGCGTCATGTCGGTCGGCATCGCCTTCACGGCCCAGGTCGTCGCACAGCGCTACGCGCATGCGTCGGATGCGGCCATCATCCTGTCGGCCGAAACCCTGTTCGCCGCCGCCTGCGGTTACTTGATGCTTGGCGAACGGCTCAACACCGCCGGCCTGATCGGCTGCGGCCTGATGCTGGCCTGCATCCTGCTCGTGCAGTTGATGCCGCTGGTGAGAACCCTGAGGCGGCGCCAAATTCTGACCAACCCGTCAAATTGACTCTAGACTTTGGGATCCTTTGTCGAGGAGCCCCGCATGAGTGCAGACGTTTCCAAGCTAGACGCCTACTGGATGCCCTTCACTGCCAACCGGCAGTTCAAGCAGGCGCCGCGTCTGCTGACCCAGGCTGCCGGCATGTTCTTCCGCGACGACAAGGGCCGCGAGATCCTCGACGGCATCGCCGGCCTGTGGTGCGTCAATGCGGGCCACAACCGCCCCAGGATCGTCAAGGCCATCCAGGAGCAGGCCGCGGAGCTGGACTTCGCACCGCCCTTCCAGATGGGCCACCCCAAGGCCTTCGAGCTGGCCGAGCGGCTGGCACAGATCGCCCCCACGGGCATGAACCGCGTCTTCTTCACCAACTCGGGCTCCGAGTCGGTGGACACCGCACTGAAGATGGCCATCGCCTACCACCGCGTGCGCGGCGAAGGCGCTCGCACCCGCCTCATCGGCCGCGAGCGCGGCTATCACGGCGTCAACTTCGGCGGCATCTCGGTGGGCGGCATGGTGGCCAACCGCAAGATGTTCGGCAGCCTGCTGGCCGGCGTCGACCACATCCGCCACACCCACGACCCGGCGCGCAACGCGTTCTCGGTCGGCATCCCGCCGCATGGCGCCGAGTTCGCCGATGACCTGGAGCGCCTGGTCGCCCTGCATGACGCGTCGACGATCGCCGCCGTCATCGTCGAGCCGGTGGCCGGCTCCACCGGCGTGCTGATCCCGCCCCAAGGCTACCTGCAACGCCTGCGCGACATCTGCGACAAGCACGGCATTCTGCTGATCTTCGACGAGGTCATCACCGGCTTCGGCCGCACCGGCAACCCGTTCGGCGCCCAGACCTTCGGCGTGACGCCCGACCTGATGACAGTGGCCAAGGGCATCACCAACGGCTGCGTGCCCATGGGCGCGGTGTTCGCGCAGCAGAAGATCCACGACGCCTTCATGACCGGGCCCGAGCACCTGATCGAGTTCTTCCATGGCTACACCTACTCGGCCCACCCGCTGGCCTGCGCGGCCGGCATCGCCACGCTGGACACCTACGCCGACGACGACCTGCTCACGCGCGCCGCACGCATGCAGGACGAGTTCGCCAAGGCCCTGCACTCGCTGCGCGAGGAACCCAACGTCATCGACGTGCGCAACATTGGTCTCGTGGGCGGCGTCGAGCTGAAACCGCTGGACGGCCAGCCGGCCAAGCGCGCCTTCAACGTCTTCCTGGACTGCTGGGACAAGGGCCTGCTGATCCGCACGACGGGCGACACCGTCGCTCTCTCGCCGCCGCTCATCATCGAGAGCGGCCACATCGAACGCATCGTCGACACGCTCAGAGGCGCGCTGCGACGAGCCGCATAATCCGCGCCCCGTGGCGGCAGTACCGGCGCCGCGGCCCCGCCCTGGAGTTTTCCCAATGAAATGGCTACTCGCCCTGCTGCTTGCAGGGTCCGCCCACGCACAGACCCTGAACTACATCGGCCAGCAAATCGTGCCGACGAGTGCGAGCTTCCGCGGGGTGCCGGTCGGTGGCCTGTCCAGCATCGACTATGTGCCCGCCACCGGCCGCTACCTGGCCATCTGTGATGACCGCAGCGACCGCGCGCCGGCCCGCTACTACGAGCTGAGCCTGGACCTTTCCAAGTTCCGCCGCAGCGCCAACCCCGGTGAGGCCGGTGTGGCCTGGGTCAACATGACCAGCATCCTCGACCTCGACGGCCAGCCCTTTGGCCGCAACCAGGTCGACCCAGAGAGCCTGCGCCTGGACGCCAGGCGCAACTTGATCTACTGGGCCAACGAGGGCCAGCGCGTTTCCAGCTCCTTGCAGAACCCGACCGTGCGCCGCATGAGCCCCGACGGCAAGCCGGCCGGCGAATTCCCGGTGCCGGGCTACTACAACCCCCTGGGCAGCGCCGGCGGCATCACGCCCGGCGACGTGGGCGTCTACAACAACCTCGCCTTCGAGAGCATCGCCATCACGCCCGACGGCAAGACGCTGTGGACCATGAGTGAAAACGGCCTGGCCCAGGACAGCCTGCCCACGGCCGTCGGCCGCGGCAGCCGCGCGCGCATGCTGTCCTTCGACCTGGACAGCGGCAAGGCCGGCGCCGAATACATCTACGACGTCGGCCCGGTGCCCTTCCCGCCGGCGCGCCAGGGCGATTTCGCCACCAACGGCGTGCCCGACATGCTGGCCCTGTCGGCGCATGAGTTCATCGTCATCGAGCGCGCCTTTGCCGTCGGCGCCGTGACGCCGGGCATTGCGGCGCTGACCAAGCAGCCCACCAGCAACACCATCAAGCTCTACCTGATCGACACACGCGGCGCGACCGATGTGTCGGGTTGGGCCAGCATCAAGGGCCGTGAGGTCGTACCCGTCAAGCGCACCATGCTGCTGGATCTGTCGTCGCTGAAGAACGACGACGGCAGCGTGCTCGCCCTGGACAACATCGAGGGCATCACGTTCGGCCCGACGCTGGACGGCAAGCGCACGCTGATCCTCGTCTCCGACAACAACTTCAACCCAGCCCAGTTCACGCAGTTCATCGCCCTCACCATTGACGGCACGCTGAACTGATGCACCCCGTGCCCTGGCGGGCCTATGCGCTGCTCGCGGCCAGCACCAGCCTGGTCGGCAGCTATGTCGGCCTGTCCAAGCTGCTGGTCGCGGCCTTTCCCGTCTTCCTGCTCGCCGGCCTGCGCTTCGGCTTCGCGGCCGTGCTGATGCTGCCCTGGCTGAAGAAGCCCGCCCACGAAGCGCCGCTGGATGCGCGTTCGCGCTGGTTGCTCTTCCTCGAATCCTTCCTCGGCAACTTCCTGTTCTCCATCTGCATGCTGTTCGGCCTGCGGCAGAGCTCGGCCGTGGTCGCCGGCGTCATCATGGCCGGCATCCCGGCGGCCGTCGCGCTGCTGAGCTGGGCCTTCCTGCGCGAGCGTTTGGGCGGGCGCGTGCTGGCGGGCATCGCCTGCGCAGTCGGCGGCATCGCCTTGGTAGCCATTGGCAAGCAGGGAGGTGCGCAGACGACACCGGTGGGTGCCCTGCTGCTGCTCGCGGCCGTGTTCTGCGAGGGCTGCTATGTCGTCATCGGCAAGAAGCTCACCGCCGGCCTGGGGCCGAAGCGCATCAGCGCCCTGATCAACCTCTGGGGCCTGGTGCTCGTCGCACCGTTGGCCGTCTGGCAGGCCCTGAGCTTCGACTTCGGCGCGCCGCGCGCGCTGGACTGGGCGCTGCTGGGCTACTACGCCGCCACGGCCAGCGTCATCACCGTCTGGCTGTGGATGGCCGGCCTGAAGGGTCTGCCGGCGGCCAAGGCGGGGGTCTTCATGGTCTTCCTGCCGATCAGCACAGCCCTGATCGGCCTAGCTCTCGGTGAATCCATCTCCGCCATTCAGGCCCTGGCCTATGGCCTGGCCTTATTGGGTGTGCTGCTGGCGACATGGCCGGCCCAAGCCCGCTCTCGGTAGGATGCCGGCATGTCCCTGGATGCAGACCTCGCGCGCTGGCGCGAGCACCTTTCCCGCTTTGCCGAGCTGTTGGGCAACCCGCCCGACCGCGTGACCGCGCCCGGCCGCGAGCCAAGCCCCGGCCATTGCCTGATTTTCGCGCCCCACCCCGACGATGAATGCATCGTCGGCGCCCTGCCCTTGCGCCTGCAGCAGGAGGCCGGCTGGCACGTCGGCAATGTCGCCGTGACCCTGGGCAGCAATCCCGAGCGCCGCGAGTCGCGCTGGGCCGAGTTGCAGGACGCCTGCGGCGTGCTCGGCTTCGACTGCATCCGCGTTGGCGAGGACGGCCTGTCGGACGTGCGCGCCGACACGGCCGAACGCGAGCCGCAGCTGTGGCAGGCCCATGTCAACACCATCGCCGCGCTGCTGGCCCGGCACCGCCCGGCGCTCGTGCTGGCGCCACATGCGCTGGACGACAACCCCAGCCACCGTGGCGTCTACCGCCTCGTCGCCCAGGCCCTGGCCGCGGCGCGGCTGGACACGGTGCTGGCCCACACCGAGTTCTGGTCCACGCAGTCGGCACCCAATGCGCTGGTGCAGACCAATATCGCCGACACCGCCCGCCTCATCGCCGCGCTGGAGCGCCACACCGGCGAGATCGAGCGCAACCCGTATCACCTGCGCCTGCCCGCCTTCCTGGCCGACGCCGTGCGCCGCGGTGGCGAGCTGGTGCTGGGCGCCGGCGAGGAGCCGCCCGACTTCGCATTCGCCACCCTCTATCGCCTCGTTGCCTACCGCGCCGGCCAGCCCGCCGCCGAACTGCCGCGCCGCGTCTTCTCCGCCGACAAGGCCCTGTCTTCCGCCCTGCTCCAGTCATGAACCAGCCCACCCACATCCGTGTCCACCAGTTCGCCGGCCTGCAACCTGGCCCGCGTTTCCTCGTCACCGGCGCTGTGCATGGCAACGAAATCCATGGCACCAAAGCCATGGCCGAGATCATTCGCCAGCTCGATGCCGGCGAGCTGACGCTGCTGCGCGGCACGCTGACCCTGGTGCCCATCGTCAACCCGCTGGCCCACCAGCTCAACCGCCGCGAGGGCGACCGCAACCTCAACCGCAACCTGCGCCCGCCCGTCATCGCGCATGACTTCGAGGACCGCATCGCCCGCCAGCTCTGTGCCTTGATCGCACAGCACGACGGCATCCTGGACCTGCACAGCTTCCAGGGCCAGGGCCCGGCCTTCGCGATGATCGGTCCGCGCAACAACAGCGGCGAGCTGGAGCCCTTCACGCAGGAGGCGACCGAATCGGCGCTGGCCGCGCGCCTGGGCGTGGGCCGCATCGTCGAGGGTTGGCTGTCGACCTATGCCCTGGGCCTGCAGCGCCGCCAGCAGCGCGAGCACGACGGCTCGCGCCGCGCCTCACTGATCTCCGACCCGCACTACGGTGTCGGCACCACCGAATACATGCGCTCCACCGGCGGCTGGGCCATCACGCTGGAATGCGGCCAGCATCTGGACCCGAACGGCCCCGAGGTCGCGCGCCTGGCCATCCTGCGCTCCCTGGTGTTCCTGGGCATGCTCCATGAAACCGCCGTCGAGCCGCACCGGCCCACACAGGCGCCTGAGCTGCTGCAGCTCTACGACGTCATCGACCGCGAAGCCGAAGGCGACCAGTTCGAACAGAGCTGGGCCAGCTTTGACGCCATCGAGAAGGGCCAGCGCATCGGCACTCGCGCCAGTGGCGAGGCTGTGCTGGCGCCGAGCGAGGGGCGCATCGTGTTCCCGAACACCAAGTCGCTGCCCGGCACCGAATGGTTCTACCTGGCAAGGCCGAGCGACCGCCAACTGTGAACGCATGAAGCTGCTGCCGGCGCCGCTGATGCTGCTGGCCGCGCTGCCGGCCACTGTCCATGCGGCCATGCCCACGCCGCTGGTCGTCACCATTCCCTTCATGGAGCGCGAGGCGCCGCACCGCGCCTATGCCGACGAGCTGCTGACGCTGGCGTTGGAACAGTCGCGCGACAAGTACGGCCCCTACCGCATCGTCCAGCAGCGCGAGGAAACCGTCATCCGACGCCAATTGCTGGAACTGCAGGACGGCCACAGCCTGTCCGTTGCCGTGGCCATGCCGACACAGGAATGGCTGGACGGTGCGCTGCCGGTGCGCGTGCCCATCATGCGTGGCCTGCCCAGCTTCCGGTTCTTCCTCGGCCGCCAGAGCGATGTGCCGCTCCATGAATCAGTCAGCACGGTCAACGACCTGCGGCGCTTGAGCATCGGCCAGGGCCCCGGCTGGTCCACCGCCCGCCTTCTCGAGGACAACGGCTTCAACGTCGTCTACGGCGGCGCCCACCCCACGCTGATTCCGATGCTGCATTCGGGGCGCTTTCAGCTGCTGATGCGCGGTATCTACGAGGTCGAGCCCGAACTGCAGGCCCAGCAGCATGCCCATTCCGGCCTGCTCGTCGTCAAGCAGTTCGCCATCTACACCTACATGCCGATGTATTTCTTCGTCGCCAGGAACCAGCCCCAGTTGGCCGAACGGCTCGAGTACGGCTTGAAGAAGGCCTATGCCAACGGCCAGGCGGACCGGCTCTTCAAACGCAGCTTCGGCGACAGCCTCAAGTTGTTGCGGAACAGGCACCTGAAGATCTTCCATCTGCCCAACACCAACATCGACAAGAGCTTTTTCGAGCACGACCGGCCGTATCTGCTCGATGCGGTCGTTGCGCTGGAGAAGCAGGCCTGGTGATGGAGGCCATTCCCCGCAGCATGCACCGTCGAAGCCGGCCGCTCTATGCCTTTCTGGTGCTGGCGGTCATTGCTGCGGGGCTGGCCTCACGCCGGTACCCCTTTCTGCTCCCGGCGCAGCTCGACAAATATCCCGGCGATGCGCTGTGGGCGCTGATGGTGATGATGCTTTGCGGGTTTGCGAAGCCCGGCTGGCCCATCGCCCGCACGGCCGGGGCCGCGCTGGCGACTTCTTTCGCGGTCGAGTTCAGCCAGCTCTACCAGGCGGACTGGATCAACGCGGTGCGGCACACCACGCTCGGCCACCTCGTGCTGGGCTCGGGCTTCAACGCCATGGACCTGCTGGCCTATAGCGCCGGCGTGGCGGTGGGAGCGGCGGCCGAATTGCTGATGTGGCGCCGCGCTAGTACTGGCCAATGAACTGGAAGTGGAATGCGGGAGGCTCGGGAAAGCCCGCCGCCTTCAGCTTCGCCTTGACGTCGGCCGCGACCGAGGACAGCTGCTCGGCGGAATGAGCCGCGTATTGATCATGCTCGATGCCCAGCGAGGCCAGTTTTTTGCCGACGTACAGGAAGTAGTCTTCACCGTCCGTCATGCGTCCGGTGTAGGTTTGCAGCCCGGCCGACCTCGCCTTCTGGCAACGGACATCGCTGCCCGTATCGCATTCGTCGAGTCCGTCTTCGTCGTCAGGGTCAAGTCCGAACTTGACGCCATAAAAGGCGATGAATGCGTCAGCTCCCATGGTGCTGCCTTTCCATGTCTGAAGGTGATCGATGGCCTACGCCATCGTGCCTCTAGTCTCCATCGCCGCTCGCCAGCGCCGCAGATGGGGATGTTCATCGCCCGGCTTCATCTTCACGACCCGCGCAAAATCCACCGCGACGACGGCCGTGATGTCGGCAATGCTGAACTGCCCGGCGGCGATGAAGTCGCGTTCGGCCAGATGCGCGTTCAGCATTGCGAAGAAGGCCTGCACCCGCGCCAGCCCGCGCTCGGCCAGCGCGGGGATCTGCGCGTAGTCCAGCGGCCCTGCCAGCGCGCGACCCACCATGGCCGGGCTGCTGTTGCGAAAAGCCTCGGCAATCGCCAGCAGGCCTTCGAACTCGACGCGCCACTGCCAGCCCGCGATCTCGGCTTTGTCCAGAGGGCTGCGGCCGAGCAGCGGCGGTTCGGGGAAACGCGCCTCGATGTAGGCCGCGATTGCGGCGTTGTCGGTCAGCACGGGGCCCTCCTCCGTCACCAGCGCCGGCACCGTGCATTGCGGGTTGATGCGCCGAAACGCCTCGCCCAATTGTTCGCCGCTGCGCAGGTCCACCTGCACGGTCTCGTGCGGCGCCCCTTTTTCGGCCAACAGGATGCGGGCGCGGCGCGGGCTGGGTGCGGTGGCGCAGTCGTAGAGGGTGATCATGGCGCCGCCAGCTTGTCCTGGGTCTTGGTGTCGAAATCGCTGGCTTCGTGGCGCTCGTGCAGCTGGCTGCTGGGTTCGCCCCAGGTGCGATTGACCTTGCGGCCGCGCTGGACGGCCGGGCGGCGGGCGATCTCGTCGGCCCAGCGGATGACATGCGTGTACTCCTGCACCGACAGAAACTCGCCCGCGCCGTAGAGCTGCCCCTTGGCCAGGGCGCCGTACCAGGGCCAGGTGGCCATGTCGGCAATGCTGTAGCTGTCGCCGGCCAGGTAGCGGCGTTCGGCCAGATGGCGGTTCAGCACATCGAGCTGGCGCTTGACCTCCATGGCATAGCGGTCGATGGGGTACTCCTGCTTGGTGGGCGCATAGGCGTAGAAGTGCCCGAAACCACCGCCCAGGAAGGGCGCGCTGCCCATTTGCCAGAACAGCCAGCTCAGGGCCTCGGCGCGCGCCGCGCCACTTTCGGGCAGGAAGGCACCACCGAACTTCTCGGACAGGTAGACGAGGATGGCGCCCGACTCGAACACCCGCACCGGCGGGCTCCCCGGTGGCCCGCTGCGGTCCACCAGGGCCGGGATTTTGGAGTTGGGGTTGGCCTCGACGAAGCCGCTGCCGAACTGCTCGCCCTCGTTGATGCGGATCAGCCAGGCGTCGTACTCGGCGCCGGCGTGGCCCAGGGCCAGCAGCTCCTCCAGCATCACCGTGACCTTGACGCCATTGGGCGTGGCCAGCGAATAAAGCTGCAGGGGATGACGGCCGACCGGCAGCGCCTTGTCGTGCGTCGGCCCGGCGATGGGGCGGTTGATGCTGGCGAACTGGCCGCCGCTGGCCTTGTCCCAGGTCCAGACTTGCGGTGGGATGTAGTCTGTCATAACGGGTTTTCTACAGTCGTTGCGCCCCCAACGCATGAAACAGGGGAATTCCGGGCCGAGCGCCGGGCCGCTCCCAAGCCGGCCCGCGATGGCGATGTGCTTGCGGCTCGACGCCGCAAGCATCGCCGTCCCCGCGGGGGACCGACCGGGCTGGCACGCGTTCAGCGCAGCCAGACTGGGCGAGGGGCAGCTCAGATCGGCAACGCTAGCGCAAAAGCCGATTTCCCGTTGCGCTTGACGTGATAAAGCGCTTCGTCGGCCGCCCGAACCAGGCCCTGCGGGTCGCTGCCGTGCGTTGGCAGGCAGGCGACGCCGATGCTGACGCCGACCCTGACCACCTCGCCGGTCGAGAGCCGTACCGGCAGCGACAGGCCGTCCAGCAGGCCGCGCATGACCTGGATCAGCACGGCATCGGCCGGGCCGACATCGCGCAGCGCGATCAGGAACTCGTCGCCGCCCAGGCGCGCCACCAGGTCGGACGAGCGCCGCACTGCCGTGCGCATGCGGTCGGCGCAGGCGACGAGGACTTCATCGCCGCAGGCGTGGCCATGGGTGTCGTTGATCTGCTTGAAGCCGTCCAGGTCGACGCAGGCCACGCTGACAGACGTGCCACGCGCCTGCGCATCGGCCAGGAAGCGCTCCAGCGTCGCCTGGCCGGCCGCCCGGTTCTTCAGCTGCGTCAAGGCGTCGTGCTCGGCGCGATGGCGCACCTCGTTCTCATCGGTCTTGCGCTCGGTGATGTCGTAGATGACGCCCTCGACCGTCTGGCCATCCACATGCTGAACCGAGATCAGGCAATGCACCCAGCGCCGCTCGTCGCCCAGTTGCACAAGCTCCAGGTCGGCGGACACCGTCTCGCCGCGCCTGACCGCATCATCGATCATCTGGCGGACCTGCTCGGGCCGGTTGAAGACACGGGCGATGAAGTCGTCCTCGCTGAGGATACGCAGCTCGTCCATGGAAACACCCACGACGCGCGACACCGTCGGGTTGCCGTTGATGAGGCGGCCGCCCTCGTTGAGCACGAAGATGCCGGCGCTGCTGGAGTCGAAGATCTGGCGGTACTGGGCCTCCATGGCCTCGACCTCGGCACGCAGCTTGCGCTCGACCTTGAGCTGGCGCTCGTTGCTGTCCAGCAGCTCGTTGGCGCCCGCGATCAGCATGCCGATCTCGTCACCGGCATGGCTCGTGGGCGTCTCCAGCCGCTCGCCCGAGCCCGGCGTCATGCGCCGCAGCGCGCTGGCCATGCGCACAATGGGGCTGGACACCATTCGTGCCGCCACCAGGTAGAGGATGAAGGCCAGCAACGCCGCCTGCCCCGCCATGGCCGCCGCCAGCGTGTAGGCCTCGCGGTCGGCATCAGCCCTCACCTTGGCGTCGTTCAGGTCGATGCGCAACTGCCCCAGGGATTCCTTGGCGTCGAAGGGCGACATCAGCGGACGCGTCAGCAAGGTGGCACCCTGGCGCTCGACGGCGCCGGGGCGCAGCACCTTGACGAGCGCAGTGCCGTCGGCGTTCACGACGGCCACGGCGTCCACCAGCTCGTTGCGCACCAAGCCCCCGGCCACCTCCTGCAACAGCACCTCGTCGCGGGCATAGGCGCCGATGGCCAGTGTCTTCTCGACGGCCGTGGCCAGCGCCTCCACGCTGCTGCGGCCGCTGGCCAGCGCGCGCGCCTGGCTGAGCTGGTAGGCCACGGTGGCCACGACCACAGCGAGCAGCGTGGCGCTAGCGAACACCACCAGCATGAAACGCAGCTGCAGGCTGTTTGCGCCGCGGACGCGGGGCGCTGCGGTCTGCGTCATGGGTTCGCGGCTTCCTTGATGACCAGCACGGCACGCAGGCCCGGCTCGGTCGGCTCGCGGCTGAGCCAGCCCAGGGCGCCGGGGTTGCGGCGCAGCATGCCCGCCATGGCTGCCTCGTCCGCCAGCGCCTGCGGCGGCACGCTCTGGCCGGAGAACATCAACCGTGACCAGTAGCTGTTGACCTGGGCCACGCTCATGCCCGTCAGCGCCTTGTAGAAGTCACCCCGGCGCGGGTTGTCGCGCGGCAGGTCGAAGATCAGCGCGAAGTCGCCATTGGCGAACGCACGGCTGCGGCCCATGAAGAGGTCGACGGCCTCCTTCTGCGTCAGGCTGCGTTGCGGGTTGCTGGCGTGCACGACGATGTAGAAGTCGGCGTGTGCCGGCAAGGCACAGGCGAGCAGCGCCAGAGGAGCGAACTTGCGGAATAGCTTGCGCAGGGCCATGGCTTCAGAAGATGAAATCCACGACGGCGGTTGCCACCGACGCCCTGCCCGCCATTGAGCCGCTGGCATCCGTCCACAGCCCGGGGCCGCCAGCCTGCACGTGGACGCGATCCCATTGCAGCTTGAGTGCCGCCTGCGGATGGAAGTCCCAGCGCGTGCCGATGGACCAGCCCGACTGCTGCACGCGCGAGCGGTTCACCGATTCCGTCACCAAGCTGCCCAGCATCTGGGTGCCGACGGCACCGGCCGGGCCGAGCACCGGCGTCAGCGCGGCCTGCCAGATGGGTGTGCCCATCATCGGCATGGCGTCGCGGGTGCGGCCATAGCCGATGTAGGGTGTCCAGTCGCCCACGCGATGGCCGACAGTGGCATAGGCCGAGGTTTGCCTGACCAGCGGTGCGGCGGAGATGCGCACGACCTCGGCGCTCCACTGCCAGTCAGCCAGTTCGTAACGCAGGCCGAGTTCGAGGAAGGTGGCCCAGATGTCAGACGCGCCCAGGCGGTCACGCAGCAACCGGGCCTGATCGGCCACCACCGGGATGGGCAGGCTACCAAGTTGTGCCAGCGTATCGACGGCGGCCTGGGCGCTCGTGAGGTCGAGTTCGATGCGCGTGCGCGAGGCGCTGGCACGCATCAGCAGGCCGCCCTCCTCGCGCGCCAGCATGAGGCCTGCGATGTCACGCACGCGGCCTGGGTCGGCGGTGGCGAAATCTCCGATCTGGGCGCTGCCCAGCATCAGCTTGGCGCGCCACTGCGCATCGCCCTGGAACCAGCTGCGAGCGACGTCGACACCGTCCAGCGTCGTCGGCAGCATGGCGTAGAGCTCGACCGGCGGCCGGGCCGCCGTGAAGCCGTAACCGACGTTGCGGTAGTCGGCCATCAGGAAGGCGTCGAGATTGACTCGGCCGGCGCGCAGCGTCCAGTCGGCATTGGGCCGGTAGCTGGCGTAGGCCCACTCCAGGGCATCGCTGTCATGCGAATAGCTGCCACGCTTCTTGGCAATGGCCTGGGCGACCAGTTCGAACTGGCTGCCGACGCTGTAGTTCAGCTGCACGCCGAGCCGGGTGTCGACATCGTGCCGCCAGTTCGCACCGCTGCCGCCTTGCGTCAGCTCACGCCGATAGCCCCAGCCATCAGGCGCGTCGACGTGCACCAGTCCAAGGCTGCCGAAGCCGCTGAGCCTGAGGCTGGCCACACCGGCGGGCCGGTCGGTTTCCTGGGCCTGGGCGGCCGCCATCGCAACAAGAGGAAGGAGGCCGGCAAGCAGGCCGCGTTTCCAGCGGGTGAATCTTTCCAGAGGCTGAACGGACATAGCGAAATAGGTACTGCAAACCGATTATTGGCCGCGCGCCGCCGCCTGCGACAAGCGCTGCCGCGATCAATTGCAACCCCATCACGCTTGGCTCAACCTTGCAAACGTAAGGGTCGCCTCGAGCCCGTGAAAATGCCACGCATGCGTATCGACTTCATCTCCGACATCGTCTGCCCGTGGTGTGCCATCGGCCTTTATTCGCTGGAAGCGGCGGCCGCCCGCGTCCCCGGGCTGGCACTGGACCTGCACTTCCACCCCTTCGAGCTGAACCCGGGCATGGCACCCGAGGGCCAGGACATCGAGGAGCATCTGGCCGAGAAGTACGGCGCCAGCCCTGCGGCCCTGGCCGGCACGCGACAAGCCATCCGTGAGCGCGGCGAGGCGCTCGGCTTTGAATTCCGGCCCGGCGCGCGCAGCCGCATCTACAACACGCGCGACGCGCATCGCCTGCTGCACTGGGCGGATGCAGCCTTTGGCGGTGCCGTGCAGCGCACGCTGAAGGTGGCGATGCTGAAGGCCTATTTCACCGATGGCCGTGATGTGTCCAGTCACGAAGTGCTGCTGAGCGTGGCCACCGCCGCCGGCCTGCCCGAGGCCGAGGCGCGCGACCTGCTGGCGGGCAAGCGCTACGCCGAAGAGGTGGCTGCCGCCGAAGCCGAAGTGCATGCCCAGGGCATCCACGCCGTCCCGGCCATCATCGTCAACCAGCGCCACCTGATCCAGGGCGGCCAGTCGGTCGAGGTCTTCGAGAAGCTGCTGCGCCAGGTCATGGACGAACCACGCCTGGCCTGAGCGAAGCCCCTCGCCGGCGCTGCTGCGCGACCTGAGACAATCGCGATCTGTTTCCGAAGCCCGCCGCTGGCGGGCTTCTTGTTTGTATCGAGCCCATGTTCAAGAACCTCATCGTCTACCGCATCGGCGAGGGCTGGCAGCCCGACGCCACCCAGCTGGCCGACAAGCTGGCCAAGGAACCCTTCCTGTCCTGCGCCCCGACGCAACCTCTGGCCGTCGGCTGGGCGCCGCCGCGGGACATCGAGCACGCCCCCCTCGTCGAAGTCATCGACGGCCACTGGCTGCTCAAGCTCAAGCGCGAGCAGCGCCTGCTGCCTTCCTCCGTCGTGCAGGAGCGCATCGACGAGCTGGCGGAGCAGATCGAGGCCCAGACCGGCCGCAAGCCGGGCAAGAAGGCCAAGAAGGACCTCAAGGAACAGGCCACGCACGAGCTGCTGCCGCGGGCCTTCACCAAGACCTCGGCCACGCGCGTCTGGATCGCGCCGGAGCAGCGCCTGCTGTTCGTTGACGCAGGCTCCGCCAGCCGCGCCGACGAGGTCGTCACGCTGCTGATCCAGGCCGCCGACGGCCTGTCGCTGCAGCTGGTGCAGACGGCCGAGAGCCCCGCCGCCTGCATGGCCGCCTGGCTGCTGGATGGCGTCACGCCCGAGGGCTTCCAGATCGAGCGCGAGTGCGAACTCAAGGGCAGCGATGACGAGAAGCCCGTCGTGCGCTACGCCCGCCATCCGCTGGACATCGACGAGGTCCGCGCCCACCTGACCAGCGGCAAGATGCCGACCCGCCTTGCTTTGAGCTGGAACGAGCGCGTCGCCTTCACGCTGACCGAGGGCTTTGCGATCAAGAAAATCAGCTTCCTGGACCTGGCCTTTGAAGGCCGGCCCGAAGCAAGCGGCGACGAGGCCTTCGACGCCGATGCGGCCCTGGCGACCGGCGAACTGGGCCGGCTGATCCCGGCGCTGATCGAAGGCCTGGGCGGCGAGCATGACTTCGCCGCAGCCGGTGCACCCGCCTCAGCGCCCGCGCCCGCCATCGCCTCTCTGCCGGCGAACGTGCCTGAAGACGCGCTCAGTGAGTCACCGCCCTGGTGACACCCCAGGGCGTCGGATCGCTTGGGTAGCTGGCGCAGTACCGGCAGGCACGCCACAACGGCGCCGTCAGCCGCGCAAGCTCTCGGCGCGCTCCGTTAGATCAATATTCCCAGAAGATGCGCTGCAGCTCAGCGGTGGTCTGCGGCTTGGTCAGGGCCACGGCGGCCAGGATCTTGGCCTTCTGGGGGTTCAGGTCGTGGGCCACCACCCAGTCGTACTTGTCGTCGGGCTGTTCGGCGTTGCGCAGCACGATGCCGTCAGCCACGCGGCTGGACCGGATGACCAGCACGCCCTTGTCGCGGATGGCCTTGAGCTTGTCCACCGCATAGTTGGGCACCGAGCCATTGCCCGTGCCGGCGTTGATGATGGCCTTGACGCCCGGCGTGGCCGCCGCGTCGTACAGCGCCATGTTCATGCTGCCCGAGCCGTAAACGATGGACACGTCCGGCAGCGCGTCGATGGTGTCAATGTCGAACTCGGAGTTGACGGTGTGGCGCTTGGCCAGGCTGCGGAACCAGAAGGTCTTGCCCTCGACCACCATGCCCAGCGAACCCCATTGGCTGCCAAAGGCACTGGTCTTGATGTTCACGCGCTTGGCTGTGTCACGGCCGGACAGAATGTCGTCGGCCATGGTGATCAGCACGCCCTTGCCCTTGGCGCTGGGCGAAGCCGCCACCACCACCGCGTTGTACAGGTTCAGCATGCCGTCGGCCGACATCGCGCTGCCCGGCCGCATCGAGCCGACCACCACGATGGGCTTGTCGCTCTTGATTACCAGGTTCAGGAAGAAGGCGGTCTCTTCCAGCGTGTCGGTGCCATGGGTGACGACCACGCCGCCCACTTCCGGGTCCTTCAGCAGCGCGGAAACGCGCTTGCCCAGGGTCACCAGCTTGTCGTTGGTGAAGCTCTCGGAAGCGATCTGGAAGGCTTGCTCGCCGCGCACGTTGGCCACGCTGGCCAGTTCGGGCACACCGGCGATCAGCTTGTCCACCGGCACCTTGGCGGCCTGGTAGGTGGCGCTGTTCAACGCCGAGGCGCCAGCACCGGCGATGGTGCCGCCGGTGGCGACGATCACCACGGTGGGTTTGGCGGTCTGGGCCAGCGCCGGCAAGCCGGCGAAGGCGCTGACCGCCAGCAGCGCGGCGCAGGCGGCGCGCAGGCCGAAGTTCATGGGTTGCATGCAGGGTTCTCCTCTGGTTGTAAATAAACCAGCGCGAGTAGATGCGAGAAACGGACCAGCATGAATACCGATCCGGCATCCGTGCTTTCAGAAGGCGCATGACTCCAGTGCATTGCCCGGGCCGGGCCGCGTGCAAAAGCGCTTCAAGAGCCCGGATCAGCAGCGGGGCAGCAACGCGCGCATCGTCGTTTTCAGAACCCCATCTTCAGCGTCACCCGCACCGTGCGCGGCTCGGCCGGGTGGACGTGACGGTCGGTCACCGCCGCCGCCTCGCCGGGCAGTTGCGACTCGTAGAAGTACTCGATGTCGTTGAGCTTGCGGTCCATCAGGTTGAACACGTCCACCGTCAGCTCGGCCTTCTCCCACAGCTTGCGGCTGACGCGCAGGTTGGTCGTCAGCGAAGGGCGCGAGCGCACGCTGTTGTCCTCGACCAGCGAGCCCGAGCCGAGGTAACGCCACTGCAGGCTGGCCGACCAGGGACCAAGGTCGCGCAGCGTGACGGCGATCGATCCGACCTTGTCGACGGCATTGGGAATGCGGTTCCCCGCGGGGTTGAAATCGGCAAAACGGGCACGCGTCCAGGCCAGGTCGGCGTCGATGAGCAACCAGGGCACAGGGACATAGCGGTTGTTCCACTCAAGCCCATGACGTTTGCTGGGCCGGGTGGCCTCGGTCGCGCCCGCGTCACCCACATAGACGAGTTCGGAGTCGAAGTCCAGCTTCCAGACCGCGACCGAACTCTGCAGGCCCGGCACCCATTCGGTCCGTGCACCCAGCTCCAGGCCGCGCGCCGCGACAAGGCCCGGCACCTTGTCGACAGCGTCGCCGGTCTTGGGGTCGATGGCAGCCGTCGTGCCGCGCGCGTCATTGCTGTGAAAGCCGCGGCCGGCGTTGAAGAAGAACTCCGTCTTCGCCCACGGGCCGGCGATCAGCGAGAACTTGGGCGACAGCAGGTGGGCCGAGGCGCTGCCGGAGTTGGCGGCGTTGCTGTAGCTATGCACCTTGAAGCGCGCCTGGTCTGCCCGCAGGCCGACGACGCCGCGCAGCCAGGGCGTCAGCTCGACCGAGGTCTGGCCGTAGGCGCCAAGCTCGGTCTCGCGCACCTCGTCGTCGCGCGTCGTTGCGGTGATGCGGCGCTCCATGGTGTCGTGGAGGCCAACGCGCACACGGTCATGGCGCAGTTGCAGGCCCAACTCGCTTCGGGCCGGCAGCCCGCCCAGATTGTGGTCGACCGCATGGCTGGCGCTCCCGCCGTAGACGCAGCGCCTGTCCTGCTGCAGGAACTGGTCGCCATCGGGCCGCTCCAGCGCGTAGGTGAAGTTGGAGAAGAGATTGAGCCGGTAGTTCATTGCATAGGCCGCGACGCTGGTGGCCTCTGCGCCGGTATTGCGATGCCATTCACCGGACAGGCTGCTGCGGCGCGTCTCGCCGCCGTCGCTCTTGTCGATGGCATCGAAGCGGCCGAAGGGCTGGCCGTTGAAGCTGCCAGCCGTGATGAGGCGCTCGGGCACCTGGTCGGTCGAGGTCCACCGGGCGTCATAGGCCATCAGACTGGTGCTCCAGCCCTCGGCGCGCGTGCCGCCGGAAAGAGTCAGCACACCGTTGGTCTTGCGCAGGCGTTCGGGCAATTGCCACGGGCCGTCGTTGTGCTGCACTTCGATGGCGCCCAGCAGACGCAGGTCGCCCAGATGCCCTGAGCCGCCACCGACGAAGCGCTGGAACTGCCGCTGGCCTAGCGTCAGCGCGGCGAAGTCCTCGTCCAGCGTCGTGCGGTAGGCGATGTCGGCCGAGCCAGCGGCGGCGAAATCGCCGTTCCTGGCGAAGTACGGCCCCTTGCGGTACTCAATGCGGTCGACGAGCTCGGGGATCAGGAAGTTCAGGTCCGAGTAGCCCTGGCCGTGGCCGTGGGAGGGCATGTTGACCGGCAGGCCGTTGACGCCGGTCGCGAAGTCGGTGCCATGGTCGAGGTTGAAGCCGCGCAGGAAGTACTGGTTGGCTTTGCCGTCGCCAGAGTGCTGGGTGACGATGAGGCCGGGCACGAACTCCAGCACCTCGCCCGGGCGCAGAGCGGGGCGGCTCTTCAGCAGCTCGGCGCGGATGGTGCCTTGCGAGGCAGCGTCGGTGCTGCCGATGGCGTTGTCGTAGTGGCGGCCACTGATCTCGACCTTTTCAAGCACGGCGGGCTCGGCCTGGGCAGTGGAGGCGGCAAACAGGCAGACGACGGCCACCAGCGTCGGCTGGCAGCGGCGATGTTTGGGCATGGGTGCTCTCGGCAAGCCTGCGCGCACGCAGGCACCGGCAGTCCGGTCAGGACGGGCGGAAATCAGGGGGTCGGACTGGCGCAGCAATCGCCAGGTAGACGAAGGCGCTTGGCGATCAGCCGCGAGGAGGTGTCAGCGGCGGCGCCACGGCACGATCGCGCCAATCGACGCGAGTCGCGACGGGGTGGTCACCGCCCTCGCCCACCGGCAAGGTCAAGCCGGCCGGTAGCCAGGCGAGAAAGGCCGTCACACCGCCCTGGGCGGCGTCGTCGGCCGGATCGCCGATCTCGAGCACGTCGGCGTCGTGCTGGGCGTGCTTGTGAAAGACGCCACCATGCTCGTGCATCTCCGCGCCAGGCCCCTTGCTCAGCACCCCATGGTGCTTGGAGCCCTGCAGCCGTGGGTCCTGTGCGGCGTGCAGATGGTCCAGCAGGGCGCGCAGTGGCTGGGTCAAACCCGCCAGCGCGGCGTCATGCCGCGTCGCCGCGCCGACATGCACATGCCTGTGACTTTGGAAGCCTGCAACGAGCTGCACCACACCCTGAAGCGGCAACGCGACGAGCAGCAGCACAAGGACGGCGGCGCGTGTTCGATGGAGCAGCGATGACAGGGTGGGTGGCACGGGCGTGATGACGATGGAAACGGGGCGGACGCAGGCCAGGCGACGCATCTTCGATTGCCAGCATTGCCTGCGTATGACATGCGCTTGCTTGTCCTACGCGCGCCATCGGTGGCCGGATTCACTGAAGGCGGCGGCGGCGGCCTCGCAATGTCGATCACGCGGCCTGCGCGGTCTCGCTCTCGATGGCCCTGAGTTCGTCGACGACCATGTCGAGGTGATTCGCCACGTCGTGCACCATGGCGTCCATCTCGGCGTCGCGCGCGCCGTGCAGGCAGCCGCGCTCCAACGCGGCAGCGGCGGCCTGCACCGCGTGCATGCCAAGCGTCCCGGACAGTCCCTTGAGGTCGTGCGCGGCACGCAGTGCGGCGTCGGCGTCGCCCGCCCGACGTGCGGCGTTGAAACGCTGCGCGAAGTTGGCCTCGCGGTCGCGGAACATGCTCAGCACACGGCGGTACAGCACGCCGTTGCCGCCGACGTTGGCCAAACCGCAATGCGTGTCGATGCCGTTCAGCGCCTGCAACGCGTCGGCGCCGCTGCCGTTGCCCACCACCACCAACCCGCTCGGTTTGACCCATTTCGCGAGGGTGGCGAACATCTCATCGACCTTGATCGGTTTGGCGATGTGGTCGTTCATGCCCGCCGCGATGACGGCTTCACGGTCGCCGACCATCGCATTGGCGGTCATGGCGATCACGGGTAGCGCCCGCAGCGCCGGCTGCTGGCGCAACGCCCGTGTCGCCGCATAACCGTCCATGACGGGCATCTGGCAGTCCATGAGCACCGCATCGAAATGCTCGCTGGCCAGCTTGCGCAGCGCCTCCTCGCCATTGCCAGCGACGCTGACGACGATACCGGCGCGGCTGAGCAGGTCGACGGCGAGTTCCTGGTTGATCGCGTTGTCCTCGACCAGCAGCACATGCGCGCCGGCCAGCGCCTTTCGATGGTCGAGCTGGGCTTCTTCGCGCCGCGCACTGCGCGTGGGGACGGCGAGCGCGCGGCCAAGTGCGGCAGCACAAGCATCCAGCAAGGTCGAGGGCGTGACCGGCTTGGTCAGCAGCGCGCCGGCCCGCAGCTTGCGCTCGGCCAGGCGCTGCCTCACCTCCTCGCGGCTGAAGGCCGTGGCCAGCATCACCAGGGGTGCCGGGTGGCGCAGCTCGGTCTGCTCGGCCAGCGCCTGCGCGCAGGCCACGCCGTCCATGCCCGGCATCTTCCAGTCGAGCAGCAGCAGTTGGAAGGGTGCGTCGCCCGCGTCGGCCTGCATCACCAGGCGCAGGGCTTCTTCGCCACCTGCGGCGGTATCGACCTGCAGGCCCAGCGTGCCGCACATCGTCGCGAGCAGCTCGCGCGCGGCGGCGTTGTCGTCGACGACCAGCACACGCGTGCCACGCAGACTGGTATCCATGGCCGCGTCCGCAGCGCCGGGCTGCAACCCGAAATGCAGCTCGAAGTGCAGACGGCTGCCGCGGCCCAGTTCGCTCTCGACGGTGAGCTCGCCGCCCATCAGTTTCACCAGATGGCGACTGATCGCCAGCCCGAGGCCGGTGCCGCCATAGCGCCGACTGGTCGAGGCATCGGCCTGCGTGAAGGGCTGGAACAGGCGTTGCAGCTGTTCCGGGCTCATGCCGATGCCGGAATCGCCCACGGTGAAGCGCAGCCGGGCCGATTCGCCGTCCTGTTCCACCACCTTCACAGCGACGATGACCTCGCCGCTGTCGCTGAACTTGACGGCGTTGTTGCCCAGGTTGAGCAACACCTGGCCCAGGCGCGAGGGGTCGCCCACCAGCGCCCGCGGGACCGCGAGCGGCAGGTCCAGCAGCAGCTCCAGGCCCTTCTCGTCGGCCTTCAGGCCCACCACGTTGCTCAGGTTGTCCAGCACGTCACCCAGGCTGAACGGGATCGTCTCGATGTCGAGCTTGCCGGCTTCGATCTTGGAGAAGTCGAGGATGTCGTTGATGATGACCAGCAGCGATTCCGCCGCCGCATGTGCCTTCTGGATGTAGTTGTGCTGCTGCGGGTTGAGGCCGCTTTGCAGCGCCAGGTGCGACATGCCCAGGATCGCGTTCATCGGCGTGCGGATCTCATGGCTCATGTTGGCCAGGAAGCTGCTCTTGGCCTGGTTGGCAAGCTCGGCAACATTCTTGGCCTGCTGGGCTTCGGCGTAGGCGGCTTCGAGGTCGGTAATCGTGTGGGCCAGGCGGGCCGTCATCAAATTGAAGCTGGTGGCCAGCATGCCGGTCTCGTCGCGCGCTTCGACAGGCGCCTGGGCGGTGAGGTCGCCAGCGGCGATCCGTGCCGCCACTTGGGTCAGGCGCTGTACCGGCCCGACGATGCTGCGCCGAAGCAGGAACGCCAGGGCTGCACCGAATGCCAGCGCGGCCAGGCCACCGACAGCCGTCTGGGCACGCGAGCGGGCCAGGCTGTCCCGGGCCCGCGACAGCTCGGTCTGCAACTGCGCCTGCTGCTCGGCGGTGATCTGGTGCAGCAGGTCGAGAAGCCCTTGCGCTTGCGGCACGACCTCGGTCCGGTAAAGGTAGAGGTCCTCGTAGGCATGCGCACTGTCCTGGATCGTGCGGATGCGCAGGGTCAGCTCGGTCAGTGCGGCGCGCGCCGCCGCGATGCGATCCAGGTGGGCGCGCTGTGCAGGCGTGAGCAACGGGCGGCGGGCGTAGAGCCCGTCCCACAAGGCCGCATTGGTGACCAGCTGTGAGCTGTAGGTCAGCCTGAAGTTGCCTTCGCCCGAGGCGCCGAACGCCATCACGTTGGTGGCCAGCACATCGAACGAACTCTGGAAGGTGAGCATTTCCGCCAGCACTTCGCGGTTCACCGCGTCGGCAGGGCGCGAATTCTGCAACTTGATCATCGCCTCGGTCTCGGCCAGCACACGCACCCGCTGCGCCTGCACGTCGATGCTCGACAGACGCAGCGCGGGCCGGTTGCGCAAGATGTCCTCGTGCAGTTCGAACAACTGCGGCGGCAGGCGTTTCCAGCGCGCGTAACGCTCGTTCAGGGCCTGCACCTGCTTACGTTCGCCCTCCTCCCAGCCATCGGCCAAGCCCTCCAGCGAGGTCAGCGCGCTCTCGAATGCCCCCCGCGCCGCGTGGTAGTGGCCGATGTCTTCGCGATCAGAGAGCACCAGGAAGCCGCGCAGATGCAGCTGCATGCTCAGCAGCGCCTCCTGCGCCTGGGCCGACGCCCGCGAGGCCGGCGCCCTCAGGGCTTCGCTGATTTCGATGTCCCGGCTGGCGTTGCGACCGGCCAGGATGGCGAGTGCCACCACCAGCAGCGTCAGCCCGACGAGGACCCCGACGCCGACGGTCAGCTTGGTGCCGATGCCCAGTGACGCTACCCGGAAATTCCAGCGCATGCCCGTGATCAATAGCCCAGTGAAGTTCGATACGACTCGCGTTGCCGCTCACGGCCGAGCCGGATCGTGATCTCTTCGAAATCGACGGCAGCGGCCTCGAGTGCGGCTGCCGCACTCAGCTGCCCGCCCGCCGCCTGCATGAGGCGCAGATCCAGTGCCAGCCAATAGCTGTAGGTCCCCGGGATCCGCAGGTAGGGGATCTGCTGCTTGTTGCTGAAAGTGCGCTCGAACGCGCTGAGATAGTCGCGGACATCGGCCGGGTCCCAGTTCGCTCGCAGATACGGCGCCAGGCTGCCCGTGCCCTCGGGCGGCAGCATCTGGGATTTGCGCCCCGGATCGACGCCGTCCCAGCCACGCGCCGCATAGACCTGCGACTTCTCCTTCGCCGCCAGCAGCGCCAGCAGGAAGTACGCGGCCTCGGGCACCTTCGAATACTTGGAAATCACGCCGGCCCAGGAAGCGCCGCTGGTATTGCCGACTTGGTTGACGCCTGCGGTGCTGGTCCATTTGCCCCGCGCGATGTCGTAGTAGGCGTGCGTTCCGGGCGCCGGCGCAACGCCGGTCTTGCCCCTGACCTTGCTGCCCTGTTGCTGAGCCAGCGCGCCGAGGTCGCCCCAGGTGAGCGCGAACGCCGCGCGGCCCGCCAGGAAATGGTCCCAGCCACGGCCATGGTTCCAGGTCAGCATCTCGCGCGGGCCGAACTTCACCAGTTCAACGAACAACTCGAGGGCACGCACGTGGCCGGGGCTCTTGATCAGCGGCTCCATCGTGCGCGGGTCGAACCAGTACAGGCGCGCGTTGGCGGGGCCGATGACGAAGGAGGCCGACAGCGTCATGTAATTGAACATGCCCTGGCTGCCCGGCTGCAGCGCCAGCACGATGCCATGGTCCGGCGTGCCGTCGCCGTTCAGGTCCTGACCGTTGAAGTACTCGACCTCATCGCGCAACTGCACCCAGGTCTGCGGTACCGCCAGCGGGTAGCCGTACTTCTGCCGGAACACTGCCTGGTGCCGCGGATCGTTCAGCAGGTCGCGTCGGTAGTACAGCACCTGGCCGTCGTGGTCGTAGGCGACCATGTACTTCTTGCCGCCGTAGGACAGCAGGTTGCGCGGGCCGGGCAGCACGTCGTCGATGTCCCACTTCGGAAATCGCGGGTCGTCGTAGAACTTCTCGTACGACAGCAGGTGGCCGCCGGCCACCATGTCCCCGACCCACCAGGCAGCGGCAATCGACGCGTCGTATTTGCCGGTGTGGTTGGTCATGTCCGAGATGATGGTCGGATAGTGCTCCACACCGGGCAGGCGCAGGATGTCCAGTTGAGCGCCGGTGGCCGCCTCGAACTCTGGCTTCACTTCGAGCAACGCCACGCTGATCGCGCTCTTGGTGGCGATCACCGTCACCTTCTGGCCCGCAAACAGGCACTTGCGCGGCGCGCAGGCCGGCAGGACGCGCGGCACGGGCACGTCGTTGGCCTGGCCGATCGTGACGGTGGTGCTCTCGGGCCTGACGGGCGCGTTGGCATCCGGGCCGTCGACAGCCAGTGCCAGCGGGACCCAGGCGGTCAACAGCACCAGGCATGCACCCATGAGCCTGCTCTGAGTCATGTCGCCTCCATGAGGCCGGGGGTGCGTCGACATCCGCGGGCGTTGCGTAACCCATCGAATCGGGCCAAGCCGTGCTCACCAACCTCGATCCCACTCTATTCCACATCGCCAATGCACGGATCGGTGTTTGGCCGCATCAGGCCCCTCCAGCGCAGCCCGCGCCGCACCTCGCCGACCGGACTCGACGCGTCACCAGTCCTGCGTCAGCGTCAGGCGAACATTGCGGCCAAACAGTGGTCTGCCATAGATGGCATCGGCTGAACCCTGCCCCGCCACCGCATCTGCGCGCGGGTTGCCTTCGGTCAGGCCCTTGGCATTGGTGGCGTTGTCCACCATCAGCTGCACGTTGGTGCCGCCCCTGCTGGCCGACGTGCCCAGCGCGAGGGTCCGGTAGGCAGGCAGCGCCGTCGTGTTCTGCAGATCGACGTAACGCCTTCCGGTGAAGTTGAAGCGGGCGTAGGCGCTGGCCTGCCAGTCCGCCACAGCGAAGTGGAGTGCTGGCCGGATATTGCCCCAGGCCTTGGGCTGGCGGATGGGCAACTTGCCTTCGGTCGTCAACGACTGGTTGCCAGCAGCGCTGACCATGTTGCCGGACTTGGCCGGGCTGTAGGTCGCAGCGCCGTCCAATGTGAAACTTGAAATGAGGCGCCACGAGAATTCGAACTCCACGCCAGGGCTCTTCACGTTGCCGATGAAGACCTGATTCGTGATGGTTCCAGTGGCGGGGTTGATTTCGGCCACCGTCGTCGCAAAGGGCTTGAACTGGCTCAGGAAGACAGTGGCGAAAGCCGAGAACGGCTCGGTCGAGTACTTCAAGCCGGCCTCGTACTGCTTGGCCTTGGTCGTCGTCGGCGCTGCGAATGTGTAGACGTTGATCTCGCCCGGCAGACGATAGGCCACGGAGGCGCGCGCATACACGCCCATGGCTCGCGTGAGCTCCTGATTGACGCCGACCGTCCAGGAGGTCGGGTGGCCGTCAATCGGGCGCGGGGCGTTGACGCCGGTGTAACCCAGCGTCGAGTTGTCGGCCAGCGTGGTGCTGTTGCCCAGGTCGTACCGGGCCGTGTTCTTGCTGTAGCCGTCGCCCTTGTAGCCGCTGCGCCGGACACCGAAATCCAGCGTGGTCTGCTGCGCTGGCTTCCAGGTGTCGGCCAGGTAGACCGAGGTCTGGGTGACCGTCGATTCGCCACCGATCAGCGTGGACGAGTAGCGCAGCACGCCGTTGTCGGTGACGCGGCCCAGCACGGCGCCGCCGGCGTCGTAGGCCACCAGGTCCAGCGGCCGGGGCTTGCCAGCCAGTTCCAGCAGCATGTCCTGGAAGCGCAGGTTCATCGTGGACTTGTAGCGCGACAGCAGCAGGCCGCCGGTCAGGCTGTGCTTGCCTGCAAGATCGAAGTCGCGGGTCACACGCAGGTCGTTGGCAATGGTGTTGAAGTCGTTCTGGATCGAGCGGTAGCCCGCTTGCGCGACCAGGCCCGATGCGCCGTACGGGTCGTAGGCCGCAGGCTGGCCGGCGTAGGTGTAGCCCAGGCGGTTGACGCCGGCACCGAACGCCGTGCGCGAGGCAGTCAGGAAGCTGGCGGCAAAGGCGTTGGCGTCTGCCGGGTTGACGGTCGAGTACAGGGCATCGAAGTCGAGCTTGCCTTTGGTCAGCCTCAGCTTCTCGCTGAGCTGCCACCCACCCAGGTTGAGGTTGAGATCAACGCCGGTGTTGAAGTAGCGCAGGTGCCGGCCATTGGACAGGTCTCGGCTTTCGGTCGCGCTGCCGGCGCCGCCGACGTTCGGATAGATGAACTGAACGCTGCGCAGAGACGGCGAATTCAGCGTACCTTTGAAGTAGTCGATGTAGGGATTCAGTGACTTTGACGGATCGCGTGGGTCTGCCACTGGAATGGGCAGCAGGAACACATTGCTGTCGTCAAAGACCTTGGCAAAGAACCTGGCTTCACCGTTGTCCAGCCTGTGCCGGATGTTCAACCGCAACTGGCCGCCGGTGTCGCTCGGAAAACCGTTGTCACGGTAGCCCCGGTGCTTGCGATAGAAGCCGCCGAAGGCGTAGTAGGTGCGGTCGGCCAGCTTGCCGGAGGCGAAACCGTCGAAGCGGTACAGCCCAGTGTCACCCACGGTGAGCCGGGCGCCGTGCTCCGCCACTTCACCGCCCTGGCGCGTGATCAAGTTGAGGATGGCGGCCGCGTTGTCAGCAAATATCGGCGCCGGCCCGCCGCGGACGACTTCGACGTTCTGGGTCATCAGGTCGGGGCGCAGCATGACGTCGCCCTTGAAGAAGTACCCGTCGTTCTCCCCGTAGATGAGCATGCCGTCTTCCAGGAACGTGAAGAAGTTCGACTCGTTCGGAATGCCGCGCACCCGATAAATATTCTGGGCCTCGCCGCCGGTGGCCTCGGCCTGCACACCCGGCACCTGGCCGAGGAGGTCCGCCGTGTTCAGCGGCCCGAGCTTGTCGATGTCCGACGCCGACAGGCTCGAAACGGCGTACGAGGTGTCGAACTTTCGGCGGGCCACACCCGTGCCGGTGACCACCATCCGATCCAGGCTCAGGCGGTTACCGGCTTGGGGAGCCGACGGAGCCATCGCCGAGGGTGCGCTGGCGGCGGGTTCGGCGCTCGAAGGCGTGCCCTGTGCGTATGCGGTGACAGCCATCGCTGCAATGGCTAGCGCGACTGCTGTCTGCGGGAGCCTCGGGCGGAGTGTTGGAGCGTGTTTCACGTTGTCTCCAGATGTATCGCCGAACTCTTGCAGTGTAGGCAGGCCAAAGGCGGGACGCCAGACGAGGATGAGCGTCCCGCTTGATCTGCGTCATGGCCCGCGGCGGGCCGCGGACGTCGAACTCGCCGTGTTACGGGTTCGGGGTCGGGCCGGCCATCCAGCGCGTGAACGGGTTCACCGCCAGGTTGGCATTGACGTAGCGGCCATCGCCAGTCACTTCGGCACCCAGCCAGTCCGGCCGGGCAAAGACCTGGCCCTCGGCGGCCAGCTCGATTTCCGCGACCACGAGGCCGGCATTGGCTCCAAGGAATTCGTCAACTTCCCACGTCATGCCCTCATGCGGGCACAGGTGGCGGATCTTTTCAACGACCGGGCCATCGCTCAGCGCCAGCAGCTGTTGGGCGTCAGTGAGCGGAATCTCATATTCAAACTCGGCCCGCGTGGCGCCCTGGGTTGCGCCTTTGATGGTCAGGAAGGCCTGTTCACCGGCGATGCGCACGCGCACCGTGCGCGCTGGCTCACGGCTCAGATAGCCCTGGCTGAAGCGGGTTTGAGCCGCGGCCGGCTGCCGCCAGCCGTCGCCGGTAACGAGGAACTTGCGTTCGATCTCAATGCCCATCGGTCATTCCCCACGCGCCGCGGCCTCGCGCAGCTTGTCCTTCTTGCTCTTGCGCGTCGTGCTCTTGATGCCGCCGGTGGCCTGGGCTTCGGTGGCGACTGCCTCGGGCTCGAAGCCTTCCAGCCGCTCGCGTGGCACGCGCTGGCCCTGGCGCTTCTCGATGAGGCGGAAGTGGCTCTCAGCGTTCTCGGCGCTGTCTGCGCAGATGAAGCTGACTGCCACGCCGGTGGCGCCGGCGCGGCCGGTGCGACCGATGCGGTGGGTGTAGTCGGCGGCCGAGCGCGGCAGCTCGTAGTTGACGACGGCGTCCAGCGCATCGACATGCAGGCCGCGCGCGGCCACGTCGGTCGCGACAAGCACCTTGACACTGCCGTTCTTCAGCGCAGCCAGCACGTCGCTGCGTGCACCCTGGCTCAGCTCGCCATGCAAGGCGCCAGCCTTGAAGCCGTGGGCGAAAAGCTTGTCCGATACCAGCTCGGCCGTGTAGCGGCTGGCGACGAAGACCAGCGCGCGATCCCAGGCCTCGTCCTTGAGCAGCTGCCGCAGCGCAGGCAGGCGCTGGGCGCGGTCGAGCTGGATGGCACGCTGCGTGATCTGCGGCGGTGCCTCCTGGATGTCGATGCGCACCGGCTCGCGCAGCAGCTGTTCGGCCAGCCCCTGCACGGCCGGCGGGCAGGTGGCGGAAAACAGCAGGGTCTGGCGTCGTGCGGGCACCAGCGCCAGCACGCGTTGCAGCTCGTCGGCAAAGCCGGCGTTGAGGAGCCGGTCGGCTTCGTCCAGCACCAGACATTCCACGCCGGCGAGCGTGAGGCCGTTGTGGTCGATCAAATCCAGCAGGCGGCCCGGCGTGGCCACCATCACGTCGCAGCCGCCGCGCAGGGCCATCAGCTGAGGGTTGATGGACACGCCGCCAAAGGCCAGCGCCACCTTGGGCCGGTGCATCAGCAGCGCGGCGACGTTGCGCATCAGCTCGGCGGTCTGGGCGGCCAGCTCGCGCGTCGGCGCCAGCACCAATGCGCGCGGGCCTGGGCGAGGTGGCGCGGCGACCAGGCGTTGCAGCAGCGGCAGCACAAAGGCCGCGGTCTTGCCGGAGCCGGTCTGCGCCAGCGCCAGCACGTCGGCACCAGCCAGGATGGGGGGCAGCGCGGCCGACTGCACGGCGGTCGGCGCGTGATAGCCCTGTTCGCGCACGGCGCGTAGCAGGGCGGGCGAGAGGCCCAGGGAAGAAAAGGACATGCGGGATTAGAACAGCGGCTGCTGATCGCCCGCGAGCTGGCCGACGGCGCGCGCCTCGATGAGCAGCATGCGTCGCTTCGTCTCGACGCCGCCCGGCGCCGAAAAACCTGTGGGCTCGCCGCCCGCGCCCATCACGCGATGGCAGGGCACGATGGGCGGAAACGGGTTGTCGCCCTCGGCGCGGCCAACCGCGCGCGCCGCACCGGGCTGGCCGAGTGCCGTGGCGATCTCGCCATAGGTGCGCGTCTGGCCGGGCGGGATGGCGCGGGTCAGCGCATGCACCTGGCGGCGGAATTCGGGGATGCCGCGCTCGTCGAGGACGATGTCACCGAGGTCACGCGCCTCGCCGGCCAGCAGCGCGCGGATGCCGTCGACGGCATGGGCGATGTGGGGCGGCAGTTCGTCGACGAGCCGGGCTGTCGGGTGGCGCCGCACTAGGCGCGCGGGGCTGGCATCCGGCAGTAACGACGCGACGATGCCGCGCTCGCTCCAGACGACGCCGCAGCGGCCCAGTGCCGTGTCGAAGCTGTGGGCCCAAAGCGGCTCGCCAGCCGGCAGCACCGGGCCGATGTCAGGGTCGTCGGCAAAATCGCTCACGTTGTTCGGTCGGTGCTTGCAGCAGGGTCTTGAAATAGTAGCCAAGCATGCCATTGACGCGAGCGCGGCCGGCGTCATCCGGCCAACGGTCCACGCGTGAACGCCAGACGGCGGCGCAGGCTCCGGGATGCAGGCCTTGGTCGGCGCAGTCGAGCAAGGCCTCGAAACCGCCGCGCCAGCGCTTGAAGTCATCGCGACTCATCACCGGGCCATGACCAGGGACAAGGCGCTGGAAAGGCTGGGCGGAGATGCGCGCCAGCGCCTCGCGCCAGGCCGGTGGGCAGGCGGTGTCCATGAAGGGCACGGGCAGCGTGACGAGATCGCCGGCGGCCAGCGTGCCACTGGCCTTGTCCAGCACCCACAGGTCGCCACCGCTGACGGCCGTCTCGACGCCGATCTGCAGCCGTCGGCCCGCGATGGTCTGGAGCGATGCAGCCGGAACCTCATGATCGGGTCGCAGCGCTTCTGCCTGATTCAGCAGGTCCAGATCCACGCGCATGACCGCCGCCTGTTCAGGCGGCGCTGTGGGAATGGCTTCGACAAGCTGGCGGCGGTAGCGGTCCAGCCAGCCATCGGCCGCCAGCGACTTCGCGACAGCGGGCGAGGCCCAGAACTTGAGATCAGGCCTTTGCGACTTGAGCCAGGCGTTGCCACCCAGATGATCGAGATGCCAGTGCGTGTTCAGCACCGCGCGCAACTCACCGCCTGCGGCCGACAACGCGGCTTCGGTGTGGGCGCGGTGACGGCCGCTGTCGATCAGCAGCCAGCCCTGATCGCCCTTCAGCAGCAGGCTGTTGCCATCAGGCTGGCGACCGGCCTCGAAGCCGCCGGAAACGAAGACGACGCCCGGCGCCAGCGTCTGCTGGGCCTGGGCGCCGGCGCAGAGGAAAGCGAGCGTGAGAAGAAGGCGACGCATGCCTCGATGCTCGCGGATGCCGGCGCAACGGCCGGTCGTCATGCTCAGGCGGCGACGGCAATGCCCGACAAGCGCGCCGCGGTGGCACGCTCGGCCACCTCGCGCGGCGGCAGGGTCTTCAGGCGATGGTCGCTCCAGACCTGGCGCCAGCGGCGCGCACCCGGCGTGCCATTCCACAGCCCCAGCGCATGGCGCATCGCATGCGGCCAGGAGCGGCCGGCGGCATGCAGGCGCTCGAGGTAGTCCAGCCACGCGTCTTCGACCTGCTCGCGCGATGCCGCCGGGTCGGGCTGGCCGAAGAAGCGCGAGTCCCACTGGGCCATGCTCCAAGGCTCGTGATAGGCCTCGCGGCCGATCATGACGCCGTCCAGCACGGCCAGTTGCCCAGCGATCTGGTCGGGCGTCTTCAGGCCGCCGTTGATGGCGATGGTGAGGTGAGGAAATTCGCGCTTGAGCTGCTCCACGAGTTCGTAGCGCAGAGGCGGGATCTCGCGGTTTTCCTTGGGGCTCAAGCCCTGCAGCCAGGCATTGCGGGCATGCACGATGAAGACTTCGCAGCCGGCCTCGGCGACCGTGGCGACGAAGTCGCGCACGAAGTCGTAGCTCTCAATCTTGTCGATGCCGATGCGGTGCTTGACGGTGACCGGCAGCGAGGTCGCGTCGCGCATGGCCTTGACGCAGTCGGCCACCAACTGCGGCTCCGCCATCAGGCAGGCCCCGAAGGCGCCCTTCTGCACCCGCTCGCTGGGGCAGCCGCAGTTCAGGTTGACCTCGTCATAACCCCAGCGCTCCGCGAGCTTGGCGCAGGCAGCCAGGTCGGCGGGTTCGCTGCCCCCCAGCTGCAGCGCCACCGGATGCTCGCTGTCGTTGAAGTCGAGATGGCGAGGCTGGTCGCCATGCAGCAAGGCGCCAGTCGTCACCATCTCGGTGTAGAGCAGCGCACGGCGGGTGATGAGCCGATGGAAATGGCGGCAGTGGCGGTCGGTCCAGTCCATCATCGGCGCGACGGACAGGCGCCAGGGAGAAAAAGCAGTCACGCCAGCGATTATCCCGGCCCGCAAATGGCAACGCCCGCGTCGGGCCGACGCGGGCGTTGAGAAATGCTGGACTGCGAGCGCTTAGCGGTTGCGGCGGCGAGATACGCCGACGCCGGCCAGGGCCGCTGCCATCACCAGCGCAAGGCTGGCGGGCTCGGGCACGGTGCCGGGTGCGCTGAATTCGACCAGATAGCCGTTGACTTGGCCGGCATTGCCCGGGCCGCCATGGTCGTTCCAGCCCATGACGGCGCCGAAATTGGTCTGCAGGTAGTTCTCGCCACCGCAGCAGTTGTTGGGCTCGCCCGGGTTCCAGTTGGTGTAGGTCAGGGCCTGGCCGGTTTCGGGGCCGTCACGCCAGGTGAAGGTGCCCTCGTTGCCGGCGTCCGAGGCGCCCAGCCAGGCGAGGATGCCGCCGGCGACGGTGACAGAGGCGAAACGGTTTTCACCGGCGCTGGTGATGGTGGCCAGATAGCCGGTCATCCCCATGAAGCTCACGCTCTGGGCGGCCTTGAAGGCATCGTCCCAAGTGACGTTGGCATCGAAGAACTCGTAGTAGTGGTCATTGCCGCCGGAGGCGGAGTCCCACAGCACGGGCACTGCGTTGGCAGCCTGGCCGAACAGGCCGCTGGCCAGCAGGGCGGTCATGAGCACTTTGCGCATCGATGTCTCCGTCAGAACGTGAAAATTTTCGCGAGTGTGTGGAGATACGCCTGCCGGGCCTACCCCCATTCCGGGGGGCGACAGCTTCAGCTCAGGTCCCGCAGCGGGTGCTCGTTCGCAGGCCAGGGACTGACGAAGAAGGCCGCCACCTCCCCCGCGTCCACATCGGCAACCGAAGCTGGGCTCCAGCGCGGCGCGTGATCCTTGTCGACTGCCAGCGCACGGATGCCTTCGACGGTCTCGCTGCGGGCTGCGCCGCGCAGATGAAAGGCGTGGTGCACCAGATCGCGCTCCAGGCGCAGGTCGTCGGCCAGGCTGAGCCTGCGGCCGCGGCGCACGAGCTCCAGGGTCACGGCCAGCATCAATGGCGAGCGGGTCAGCAGCGTCTCGCGGGTCTGGCGCGCCCAATCGTCGTCGGCCGCGGCCAGGGATGCCAGGATGCCGGCCAGCGTCGGCTCGCCAAAATGGCGGTCGATGCGTTCGGCGGCAGCCTTGGGGTCGGCGGTGGGGGCGAGGTCAGCGCACTCCATGACGGTCGCGACGACGTGCTCGGCACTGGGCTGTGGGCTGGTTCTGAGCGCTTCGACGAGGCCTGCCCATTGCGCCGCGGGCACATAGACGTCGCCCAGACCCCATTCGATGGCGTCACCGGCCGCGATGGCCTGCCCCGTCAGCGCCAGCCATTCGCCGACGTGGCCGGGACATTGGGCGAGGAAGTAGCCCCCCCCGACGTCGGGAAACAGTCCGATGCCGGTCTCGGGCATCGCCAGCTTGGAGCGCTCGGACAGCACGCGCAACTTGGCGCCTTGGCTGATGCCCATGCCGCCGCCCATGACGATGCCATTCATCAGCGCGATATAGGGCTTGGGGTAGTGGTGGATCAGGTGGTTGAGGCGGTATTCCTCGGTGAAGAAGGCTTCCAGCGCGGGGTCCCCGGCATGTGCGGCCTGGTGGAAGAAGCGAATGTCGCCACCCGCGCAGAAGGCCGGCGCCTTGCCTTCGCGGCCCGCGCCGAGCACTGCGACTGCCTGGATCTCCGGTCGAGACGCCCAGTGGCGCAGCAGCGCCGTCATGTCGCGGATCATGGCCAGCGACAGCGCATTCAGCGCTTGCGGGCGGTTCAGCGTGATGAGGCCGAGGCAGCCGTTGACGTCGGCCAGGATATGGCCCTCAGACACCAGGGTCGGGATCAGGTCACTCATGCGTTATTCAAGGAGGCGGGTTTGACAGTGGGAGGCGCCAGCGCTTCGTTGGCGATCAACGCCGCAAGCACGAGGCTACCGCCGATCAGGGCCGCGCTGCCTGGGTGTTCGCCCGCAAAAGCCCAGGCCCACAGCACGCCGAGCAGGGTTTCCGCCTGGCCAAGCAACGCCAGTTCGTGGCCCGGCAGCTCGCGCGCCAGGCGCACGGCCAGCAGGCAAGGCACGGCGAGCTGGAAGACGCCAAGGAAGGCGAGCAGACTCAGATCGTGGGTGCTGGCCTGCATCGGCCAAGCCAGCGGCAGCGTCGCGGCCATGGACATCAAAGCACCGATCAGGACGGCGGGGAGCATGTCACCGTCCTGCCCTACTTTCTGAAGCAGGCACCAATTGGACGCGGCGGCCAGTGGCACGCCCAGTGCAACGAAGACGCCCAGCAGCGGCCCGCCCAGTTGGCCGCCGAACATCCAGGCGATGCCGGCGCCGGCCAGCGCAATCGCCCACCAGGTGCGCGCGGGAATCGGCTGATGTAGAAAGAGCCGCGCAAATATCGCCGTGAACAGTGGCGACAGCGACATCGTGACCAGCACATTGGCCACCGTCGTCAGCGACAGCGCCACCATGAAGGCCGTGAACATGACGGCCCAGCACAGGCCCGAGGCCCAGACCGCGCAGCCTTTCAGGCTGGGCAGCAACGCCCTGCCCCGCATCAAGCCCAGGATCACGACCAGTGCCAGCGCATTGAAGGCGCTGCGCCAGAACGTGATCTCGAAGCCTCGCGCCGCATCCAGATGCCGCGTGACCACGCCCGCCGAACTCCACATCAGCGTGACCAGCAGCATCAGCAAAACGGCGCTACGGTGGCTCATCAACGAAGAGCGCCCCTTTCGGGGCGCGGTCAATCAACTGGCTAGCGCCCCCTCCTGGAGGGGGCTGGGGGAGCACAAGGTGCCGCGCCAGCGTGTGTCGCGAGCTTAGGCTCGCGACGCACGCTTCCGCTCGTTCTCGCTGAGGTGGCGTTTGCGAACGCGAACACTCTTGGGCGTGATCTCGACCAACTCGTCGTCGTCGATGAAGTCCACGCCGTACTCCAGCGTCAGCTCGATGGGCGGCGTGACCTTGATCGCGTCTTCCTTGCCGGAGACACGGAAGTTGGTCAGCTGCTTGGTGCGCGTCGCATTGACGACGAGGTCGTTGTCGCGGTTGTGGATGCCGACGATCATGCCTTCGTAGACAGGGTCGTTGGGCTTGACGAACATGCGGCCACGGTCGTCCAGCTTGCCCAGGGCGTAGGTGAAGATTTCGCCGTCGTCCATGGAGATCAGCACGCCGTTCTTGCGGCCGCCGATGTCGCCCTTGTGGGCTTCGTAGCCGTCGAAGATCGACGAGATCAGGCCCGAGCCACGCGTCAGGTTCATGAACTCATTGCTGAAGCCGATCAGGCCGCGCGCAGGAATGCGGTACTCCAGGCGCACGCGGCCATGGCCGTCCGGCTCCATGTTGAGCATTTCGCCCTTGCGCAGGCCCAGCGCCTGCATGACGCCGCCCTGGTGGATTTCTTCCACGTCGGCGGTCACCAGTTCCATCGGCTCCTGCTTCTCGCCGTCCACTTCCTTGAACATCACGCGCGGCTTGGAGACGGCCAGCTCGTAGCCTTCACGGCGCATGTTCTCCAGCAGGATGGTCAGGTGCAGTTCACCGCGGCCGCAGACCTCGAAGATGCCGTCTTCATCGGTCTCCTTCACGCGCAGGGCCACGTTGTGCTGCAGTTCCTTCTGCAGGCGGTCCCAGATCTGGCGGCTGGTGACGAACTTGCCTTCGCGGCCAGCCAGGGGGCTGGTGTTGACGCAGAAGTTCATCGTCAGCGTCGGCTCGTCGACCTTCAGCATCGGCAGGGGTGCCGGGTTGGCCGGGTCGGTCACGGTGACGCCGATGCCGATGTCCTCGATGCCGTTGATCAGCACGATCTCGCCGGGGCCGGCTTCGGTGACCTGCACGCGGTCCAGGCCGTGGAAGGTCAGCACCTGGTTGATGCGGCCGTTGACGCTCTTGCCGTCAGGGCCTTCCATGACGGCGACCTGCATGCCGGGCTTGATCGTGCCCTGGCTGATGCGGCCCACGCCGATGCGGCCGACGAAGGTGGAGAAGTCCAGCGCCGAGATTTGCAGCTGCAGGGGTGCGGCCGGGTCGCCGGTTTGCGCCGGCACATGCTTGAGCACGGTGTCGAACAGGGCCGACATGTCGGGGCCCCACTGCTCGCCCGGCGCGCCTTCGGTCAGCGAGGTCCAGCCATTGATGCCCGAGGCGTAGACGACCGGGAAGTCGAGCTGCTCGTCGGTGGCGCCGAGCTTGTCGAACAGGTCAAAGGCGGCATTGATGACGGCGTCGGGCTTGGCACCCGGCTTGTCGACCTTGTTGACGACCACGATGGGCTTCAAACCCAGGGCCAGCGCCTTCTTCGTGACGAAGCGGGTCTGCGGCATCGGGCCTTCCTGGGCGTCGATGAGCAGCACGACGCCGTCGACCATGGACAGCGCGCGTTCGACTTCACCGCCGAAGTCCGCGTGTCCGGGCGTGTCGACGATGTTGATGTGCGTGCCACCCCACGACACGGCGCAGTTCTTGGCCAGGATGGTGATGCCACGCTCGCGCTCGATGGCGTTGCTGTCCATGACGGTGTCGACGACCTTTTCGTGGTCGGCGAAGGTACCGCTCTGGCGCAGGAGCTGGTCGACCATGGTGGTTTTGCCGTGGTCGACGTGGGCAATGATGGCAATGTTGCGGATCGGGGTGGTCATGGTGATGCTTCGAAAAAAACCGGTTCAGGCAGAGATGAGCGCCTGGACCTCCGGCGGGGTCAACAGGCGGTCGGCGATCAGCTCGCCAGAGGTGATGTGGGCGCTGCCGAGGAAGGCACGCGGTTCGGGGCCGTAGACGCGCACGCGCCCGGTGTCGGCGGCCGTCACGCGGCGGCGCAGGCCGGACAGGAAGCGGGCAGCTTCGTCGGCAGGCAGGCGCAGCTCGGGGGCTTCGGCCAGCAGGCGGTCCGGTGAAGTCAGCAACGCGGCGCGTTGTTCTTCGGGAAGGGCTTCGAGGCCGCTGAGCGTGATGCTGCCGTCCAGCGTCAGGCTGCCGGAGCCCGTGCGGCGCAGTGCGGCCAGCGAAGCACCGCAGCCGAGTGCAGCGCCAATGTCTTCGGCCAGCGTGCGGATGTAGGTGCCTTTGGTGCAGCGGACGTCGAGAGTCACGGTGCCAGCCTGCACGGCGACGATGTCGATGGCATGAATCGTCACGCGGCGGCTCTTGCGCTCGATCTCGACACCGGCGCGGGCGTACTCGTAGAGCGCCTTGCCTTCGTGCTTGAGCGCCGAGTACATCGGCGGCATCTGGTCGATCTCGCCGGTGAAGGCGGCGCAGGCGGCGGCGATCTGCTTGGGTGTGATGTGGTCGGCGTCACGGCGCTCCAGCACCTCGCCTTCGGCATCACCGGTGGTCGTGCGGACGCCCAGCGCCAACGTGGCGAGATAGCGCTTGTCGGCGTCCAGGCTGACCTGGCTGAACTTGGTCGCGGCGCCAAAGCACAGCGGCAGCAGGCCGGTGGCCAGCGGGTCCAGCGTGCCGGTATGGCCGGCCTTCTCGGCGCGCAACAGCCACTTGGCCTTCTGCAACGCGTCGTTGCTCGACAAGCCCAGCGGCTTGTCGAGCAACAACACGCCATGCAGCGGGCGGCGCTGGATGCGTACCCGAGCGGGCCTCGCGGTGACGACGGCCTCAGTCATTC
Organism: Pelomonas sp. Root1217; assembly: GCF_001425705.1. Lineage (GTDB taxonomy): Bacteria > Pseudomonadota > Gammaproteobacteria > Burkholderiales > Burkholderiaceae_C > Pelomonas. Next base: position 236,177 of record NZ_LMDC01000028.1, read on the forward strand.
GGCTCCTCGTCTTCCAGCGCACGTGTTGCATTGGCCCTGTTGATCAGCGCACTCATCTCGGCAGCACGCTCGATGGTGCGGTCGAACTGGAAGTGCAGCGTCGGCACCGTGTGGATCTGCAGGCGTTTGAACAGGCCATTGCGCAGGAAGCCCGCAGCCTCGTTCAGCGCTTCCTGGGTTTCCTTCGGGTCACCGACCAGCACCGAGAAGAACACCTTGGCATGGGCGTAGTCCGGCGTCACCTCGATCGCATTGATCGTTGCCATGCCGATGCGCGGATCCTTGAGCTCGCGGATGAGCTCCGCCAGATCGCGCTGGATCTGGTCGGCGACTCGGAAAGCTCGGTTGGGGATGGCGCGTTTGTGTCTCATGGCAGGTTTCCTGATCAGGCTGTTTGCGCGGTTCACGCGCGGACAGCCAACAAAGAACAAACCCCGCCCCGAGGGGCGGGGTTAACCCTCGGGGCTGAAGTTCAGAGCGTGCGGGCCACTTCCTTGATCTCGAAGAATTCGAGCTGATCACCTTCCTTGATGTCGCTGTAGTTCTTGAGCTTGATACCGCACTCGAAGCCTTCCTTGACCTCGCGGACGTCGTCCTTCTCGCGACGCACCGAGTCCACCTCGCCCGTGTAGACGACGGTGTTCTCGCGCAGCAGTCGGAAGCGCGCGCCACGGCGGACCAGGCCGCTGGTGACCATGGAGCCAGCCACCGTGCCGATCTTGGAGGCGACGAACACGACACGGATCTCGGCCGTGCCCAGTGCTTCTTCGCGCTGCTCGGGTGCCAGCATGCCGGACATTGCCTTGGTCACGTCATCCACAGCGTCGTAAATGATGCTGTAGTAACGCAGATCGACGGCATTGCCTTCGGCCAGCTTGCGCGCACCGGCGTCGGCGCGCACGTTGAAGCCGATGATGACGGCCTTGGACGCGATGGCGAGGTTGACGTCGCTCTCGCTGATGCCACCGACCGCCGCGTGGACGATCTGCACCTTGACCTCGGCGTTGCTGAGCTTGAGCAGCGAGGCGGCCAGCGCTTCCTGCGAGCCCTGCACGTCGCTCTTGATGATCAGCGGCAGGGTCTGCACGTCGCCGGCGCCCATGTCGCTGAACATGTTCTCCAGCTTGGCGGCCTGCTGCTTGGCCAGCTTGACGTCGCGGTACTTGCCTTGGCGGAAGGTCGCGACCTCGCGGGCACGGCGTTCATCGCCCAGCACCATGAACTCGTCACCGGCTTGCGGCACTTCGGTCAGGCCCTGGATCTCCACCGGGATGGACGGGCCGGCCTCGTTGGTCGGCTTGCCGTCCTCGTCCAGCATGGCGCGCACGCGGCCGAAGGTGGAGCCTGCCAGCACGACGTCGCCGCGCTTCAAGGTACCGCTCTGAACCAGGACGGTGGCCACCGGGCCGCGGCCCTTGTCCAGCTTGGCTTCGATGACCAGGCCCTTGGCCATGGAGGCCACCGGTGCCTTCAGTTCCAGCACTTCGGCCTGCAGCAGCACCTGCTCCAGCAGGTCGTCGATGCCCTGGCCGGTCTTGGACGACACGCCGATGAAAGGCGACTCGCCACCGAATTCTTCCGGCACGACCTGTTCGGCCACGAGCTCGCTCTTGACGCGCTCGACGTTGGCATCCGGCTTGTCGATCTTGGTCATCGCGACCACGATGGGCACGCCAGCGGCCTTCGCGTGGTGGATGGCTTCCTTGGTCTGGGGCATGACGCCGTCGTCAGCCGCGCAAACGAGGATGACGATGTCGGTTGCCTTGGCGCCGCGAGCCCGCATGGCCGTGAAGGCCGCGTGACCCGGGGTGTCCAGGAAGGTGATCATGCCGCGCGGCGTGTCGACGTGATAAGCGCCGATGTGCTGCGTGATGCCACCCGCCTCGCCCGCTGCAACNAATCAAGATGCAGAGCCAAACCGCGCGTGGACGCAATGTGGGCCTCGCCCGCTGCAACGCGGGCACGGCGGATGTAGTCCAGCAGCGAGGTCTTGCCGTGGTCGACGTGGCCCATGACGGTAACGACCGGGGCGCGCGACAGCGACTCGTGCTGCTGCTCGGTGATGCCCTCTTCTTCGAGGAAGGCGTCCGGATCGTCCAGCTTGGCCGGGAAGGCCTTGTGGCCCATTTCCTCGACCAGGATCATGGCCGTCTCTTGGTCCAGCTGCTGGTTGATGGTGACCATCTGGCCCAGCTTCATCAATTGCTTGATGACCTCAGCGGCCTTGACGGACATCTTGTGCGCCAGATCGGCCACCGAGATGGTCTCGGGCACATGCACTTCCTGGATCTGCATTTCTGCAGGCGCCTGGAAGTTGCCCTGGCCATTGCCGCCACGGTCGTTGCCGCCACGGCGGCCGCCGGCGCCACCGCGCGCCGGAGCACGCCAGTTGCCGCCGCCACCCGGGCGGTTGGCGCCAGCGGGGCCGGCACCGATGGTCTTGAGGCCACGCTTCTTGGCGGCGTCATCGGCCCAGCTGGACGACAGCTTCTCGGACTTGACCGACTTCTTGTCGCCCGGCTTGCCAGCGCCCGCACCGGCTGCAGCAGGTGCTGCGCCCGGCGTGCCAGCCTTCTTGTGGATGGTGCCCTTGATGCCCGCGGCGGCTTCGACCGGCTTGGGCTCTTCGGGCTTCTTCGCGACCAGCACCTTCTTGGGTGCATTCATCATCGCGCGGATCTTGGCGGCCTCGTCCTCGGCGGCCTTGCGGCGGCGGGCCAGGTCGTCCTGCTTCTGCTTCTCTTCGGCAGCGGCATCGACGGCCTTGACGACGCGCAGAGCCGGCTTGGCCACTTCGGGCGCGGGCGGCGGCGGCGCGACGACTTCAGGCGCCGGCGCGGGCGGCGGCGGGGCGACGACTTCGGGCTCGGGTGCAGGCGCAGCGGCCTTGGCACCGCGCTTGGAAGCGGCCTTGTTGATGGCGGCAGCTTCGGCAGCGGCAGCAGCGGCATTGCGCTGGCGCGCCTCGGCCTGCTCGACGGGCGTGACCTCTGGCTTGGCAGCGGCAGCCGCAGCGGCAGCTTCGGCAGCGGCCTTGGCGGCGGCTTCGGCGGCAGCCTGCTCCTCGGCGCGGCGCGCCTCGGCAGCTTCACGCGCGGCGCGTTCGGCGTCCTCGCGAGCCTTCACCTTGGCGGCGAGTTCCTCTTCCTGGGCACGCAGTGCAGTGGCCTGGGCCTGGGCTTCTTCCTCGCGGCGCACCAGTTCGGCATCGTCGGGGCCGGCAGCGGCCTCGTCGTCGCGCTTGACGAAGGTGCGGGTCTTCTTGACCTGGACCTGGATCGTGCGGGCCTTGCCACTGGCATCGGCCTGCTTGATTTCGGTGGTCGACTTCTTGACCAGCGTGATCTTCTTGCGTTCGGCGCCAGCGGTGCCGTGGGAAGAGCGCAGGTGGTCGAGCAGGCGTTCCTTGTCGTTCTCGCTCAGCGAGTCGTCGACGGAAGACTTCTTGACGCCCGCGGCATGCAGCTGCTCCAGCAGCGTGCCCGCCGGCTTGCTCAGCTCGGCGGCGAATTGGGCGACGGTAGTCACGGCCATGTGGGGATCCTTCAAATTACTTTCGGTGCGGCGCGGCGTGTGGTCGATCAGGCGTTGAACCAATGTTCACGGGCCTTCATGATCAGCGCGCGTGCCGCGGCCTCGTCTTGGCTGGTCAGCTCGACCAGCTCGTCGACAGCCAGGTCGGCCAGATCGTCACGGGTGTTGATGCCGCCTTCGGCCAGCTTGCTCAACAACTCGGGGGTCACGCCTTCCAGATCGCGCAGGTCTTGCGAGACCTCCTCGACCTTCTCTTCGCGGGCGATTTCCATGGTCAGCAGCGCGTCCTTGGCGCGGGTGCGCAGCTCGTTGACCGTGTCCTCGTCGAAGGCCTCGATCTCGAGCATTTCCTGCATCGGGACATAGGCAACTTCTTCCAGGCTCGTGAAGCCTTCGGCGATCAGGATGTCGGCGACTTCGGCGTCGACGTCGAGCTTCTCGACGAACAGCTTGCGGACGCTTTCGGCCTCGACCTCATGCTTGGCGGCCGATTCCTCGGCCGACATGATGTTGATGCGCCAGCCGGTCAGCTCGGACGCCAGGCGCACGTTCTGGCCGCCGCGACCGATGGCGATGGCGAGGTTTTCCTCGTCCACAACCACGTCCATGGCATGGCGCTCTTCATCCACGACGATGGACTGCACGTTGGCCGGTGCCAGCGCGCCGATGACGAACTGCGCCGGGTCTTCACTCCACAGCACGATGTCGACACGCTCGCCGGCCAGCTCGGTCGTCACGCCGTTGACGCGCGAACCGCGCACGCCGACGCAGGTGCCAATGGGGTCGACGCGGCGGTCATGGCTGACGACGGCGATCTTGGCGCGGCTGCCGCTGTCGCGGGCGCAGCTCTTGATCTCCAGCAGGCCTTGCTCGATCTCGGGCACTTCCTGCGCGAAGAGTTCCTTCATGAACTCGGGCGAGGAGCGCGACAGCATGATCTGCGGGCCACGCTGGGTCGGGTCCACGCCGAGGATGACGGCACGCACACGGTCACCGGTGCGCAGGTTCTCTTTCGAGATCATCTCGCTGCGCTTGAGACGCCCTTCGACGCGGCCGCTCTCGACAATGATGTCGCCCTTGTCCAGGCGCTTCACCGTACCGACGAAGATCTTTTCGCCGCGCGACATGAAGTCGTTAAGCAACTGCTCGCGTTCTGCGTCGCGGATCTTCTGCAAGATCACCTGCTTGGCAGCCTGCGCGCCGATGCGGCCGATGGGCAGGGACTCGACGGGTTCCTCGATGTGGTCGTCCACCTCGATGTCGGAGATCTGCTCCTGGGCTTCAAACAGCAGGATCTCGGCGTCGGCGTTCTGCAGGCCGGCCTCGTTGGGCACGACATGCCAGCGGCGGAACGTCTCGTACTCGCCGGATTCGCGATCCACACTGACGCGGATGTCGGCCTCAGCGCCGTAAATCTTCTTGGTGGCCGATGCCAGCGCGGCTTCCACCGCACCGAACACGACATCGCGTTCCACGCTCTTTTCGCGCGAGATCGCGTCCACCAGCATCAACATTTCACGGTTCATTGCTTGAGACCTCCGTCAACCTTGTCTTGGCCGGGCGCCGCATCACTGGGCGCGCCCGCTTGTTTCTTGAGTGCTGCCTCTTTCGGCTGCTTCTTCGGCTTGATGACACCACGCTGGCCCGGCTTGCGGTCGGGCGCCGGCTCGCCACCACGACCCTTGAAGCTGAACGACGGCACGAGGCGTGCCTCGCGCACCTCGTCGAGCGTGAAATCAAGCGCCTGATCGGCCTCGCCGTCGTCGAACACCAGGCGCCAGGCCTGGTCGTCCGCCGCGTCCGGCTGGGCACTGAGGACGCCGCGGTACTTCTTTCGTCCCTGAAAAGGGGACTTGAGCGTGATTTCGACTTCCTGGCCGGCAAAGCGCGCGTAATGCGCGGCCTTTTTTAACGGTCGATCCAGGCCAGGCGAAGACACTTCGAGCCGGGAATATTCCAAACCCTCGACCTCCAGCACATACTGCAGCTGCCGTGTGACCTTTTCGCAGTCATCCACATCGATCAACTCGCCGGCATCCGCTTGCGCCTGCAGCTTGTCGATCGTCACGCGCAGCGTCCCACCACTGGCACTGCGTTCGCAGTCCACGAGTTCGTAACCGAGTCCGGTCACGGTCGTTTCCACAGTGGTTTGCCAACTCATTCGGGGTATGCGGGCGTCTAGCGAAAGAAAATCGAAAAAGCAAAAAAAATGGGCTGGATGAATCCGCCCACTCGTTCACTGGATATCGCGCCCCGGGGGATGTCGTCCGGAGCTCGTTGAGAGCCTCCCACGCAGTTGCACGGAGTTCTCTCATTTCTGGTGAAGCTCGGATTGTACTGTGCAAGTCCCATGCCGGCAAGTCGCTACGCCCTGCGCGTGCCAGAATCCGAGGCTGTTTGAGACCTCACAGGAGACAAGAATGGGCTTTCTCGCCGGCAAGCGGCTGCTGATCACAGGTGTGCTGTCCAACCGCTCCATCGCCTACGGCATTGCCCGTGCCTGCCACCGCGAAGGTGCCGAGCTGGCTTTCAGCTATCAGGGGGAACGTTTCAAGGACCGCATCAGCGAGTTCGCTGCCGAATTCGGCTCCAAACTCATTTACGACTGCGACGTGACCAGCGATGAGCAGATGGAGGCGCTGTTCAACCAGCTCGGCGAGGTCTGGCCGGAGTTCGACGGCTTCGTCCATTCCATCGGCTTTGCGCCTCGCGAGGCGATTGCCGGCAATTTCCTGGACGGCATGACGCGCGAGAACTTCCGCATCGCCCACGACATTTCCGCCTACAGCTTCCCCGCCATGGCCAAGCTGGCCGCCCCGCGCCTGCGCCCTGGCGCCGCCCTGCTCACGCTGAGCTACCTGGGCGCCGAGCGCTACGTGCCCAACTACAACACCATGGGCCTGGCCAAGGCGGCGCTGGAGGCCAGCGTGCGTTACCTGGCCCACGACCTCGGCGCCAAAGGCGTGCGGGTCAACGGCATCTCCGCCGGCCCCATCAAGACGCTGGCAGCCTCCGGCATCAAGGACTTCGGCAAGCTGCTGAGCCAGTTTGCCGCCTCGGCGCCGATCCGGCGTAACGTGACCATCGACGACGTCGGCAACGCCGCTGCCTTCCTGCTGTCCGACCTGGCCGCCGGCGTCAGCGCCGAGATCATGTATGTCGATGGCGGTTTCAGCCATGTCGCACTCGCCGGCGGCGGCGAGTGAGCAGTTCGGCGCGCCGCGCGCCCTGACGTACCTCGTGAACCTGCGCCGACAGATGGGCGCAGGGGCCTGATCAGGCCTTCACGCAGTCCACGTAATACCGGCCGCGGCCGGTCTCCTCGTCCACTTCATGGACAAGGCCATGGACGTCGGTCGCGAAGCCCGGAAACTTCGCGTTGAAGCTGCGCGTGAACTTCAGGTAATCGACGATCTTCTTGTTGAAGCCTTCGCCCGGGATCAGCAGCGGAATGCCGGGCGGATAGGGCGTCAACAGAGAGGTCGTGATGCGCCCCTCCAGGTCGTCGATGCCGACGCGTTCGGTCTTGCGCTGTGCGATGTGGGCATAGGCTTCCGTCGGCGTCATCAGCGGCTGCAGATTGGACAGATACATGTCCGTCGTCAGGCGTGCAATGTCGCCTTCGGCATAGGCCCTGTGAATGGACTGGCAAAGGTCGCGCAGGCCCATGCGCTCGTACTTCGGAAACTTCGCGCAGAACTCCGGCAGGATGCGCCACAGCGGCGCATTCTTGTCGTAGTCGTCCTTGAACTGCTGCAATGCGGTCAGCAGTGTGTTCCAGCGGCCTTTGGTGATGCCGATGGTGAACATGATGAAGAAGGAATACAGCCCTGTCTTCTCGACGACGACGCCATGCTCGACGAGGAACTTGGTAACCACCGAGGCCGGGATGCCGGTGGTGGCGAAGCGCCCCTCCATGTCCAGCCCAGGCGTGATGATGGTGGACTTGATCGGGTCCAGCATGTTGAAGCCCTCGGCGAGCGCGCCGAAGCCATGCCACTCTTCGTCGGCATGCAACATCCAGTCGGCCGACATGGGTTCGCCGCCCTCTTCGGCGCGCAGATGATCGGGGCCCCAGACCTTGAACCACCAATCGTCGCCGTAATCGCCCTCGACCTTGCGCATGGCACGCCGAAAGTCCAACGACTCGCGAATGCTTTCCTCCACGAGCGCCGTGCCGCCGGGCGGCTCCATCATCGCGGCAGCCACGTCGCAGCTTGCGATGATCGAGTACTGCGGCGACGTCGACGTATGCATCAGGTAGGCCTCATTGAAGAGGTGCTTGTCGAGCTTGACGCTCTGTGAGTCCTGCACGAGCACCTGCGAGGCTTGCGAGATGCCGGCCAGAAGCTTGTGCGTGGACTGGGTCGCGTAGACCATGGCTTCCTTGGGGCGCGGGCGGTTCTTGCCCATCGCGTGAAACTGGCCGTAGAAGTCGTGGAAGGCCGCGTGCGGCAGCCACGCCTCGTCGAAGTGCAGCGTCGGGATGTAGCCGTCGAGCTTTTTCTTGATGGTCTCGGTGTTGTAGAGCACGCCGTCGTACGTGCTCTGCGTCAACGTGACAATGGCAGGCTTGACCGTGGCGGGGTCGATATGCGCGAGAAGCGGGTTGGCGGCAATCTTGGCGCGAATGGTCTCGGGGCTGAACTCGCTCTCCGGGATGGGGCCGATGATGCCGTAATGGTTACGCGTCGGCGTCAGGAAGACAGGGATGGCGCCGCACATGATGATGGCGTGCAGATTGCTCTTGTGGCAGTTGCGGTCGATGACGACGACATCGCCGGGCGCCACGGTGTGGTGCCAGACCATCTTGTTGGACGTCGACGTGCCGTTGGTGACGAAGAAGCAGTGATCGGCGTTGAAGATGCGCGCCGCGTTCTTCTCGCTGGCCGCAACCGGGCCGGTGTGGTCCAGCAGCTGGCCGAGCTCTTCAACGGCGTTGCACACGTCGGCGCGCAGCATGTTCTCGCCGAAGAACTGGTGGAACATCTGGCCGACCGGGCTCTTCAGGAAGGCGACGCCGCCCGAGTGGCCCGGGCAGTGCCAGGAATAGGACCCGTCCTGCGCGTAGTCCATCAGCGCCTTGAAGAACGGCGGCGCCAGGCCGTCGAGGTAGCTCTTGGCCTCGCGAATGATGTGGCGGGCCACGAACTCGGGCGTGTCCTCGAACATGTGGATGAAGCCATGCAGTTCGCGCAACACGTCGTTAGGCAGATGCTGGCTGGTGCGCGTCTCGCCGTAGACGTAGATGGGGATGTCCGGGTTGCGGTTGCGGATCTCCTGGATGAACTTGCGCAGGTTCAGCACGACAGGGTCCATCTCTGGTCCGGCGGTGAACTCCTCGTCGTCAATGGACAGGATGAAAGCCGAGGCGCGGCTTTGCTGCTGGGCGAACTGCGACAGGTCGCCGTAGCTCGTCACGCCCAGCACTTCCATGCCCTCCTTCTGGATGGCCTCGGCCAATGCGCGAATGCCCAGGCCCGAGGTGTTCTCGGAGCGGTAATCCTCATCGATGATGACGATGGGAAAGTGAAAACGGATCATCGGCGGCCTCCAGCGGGCGGGCATCAAAAAAACGAAGCGGCGAAGTGTAGGGCCGCAGCATGTCCCACCCGCTTCCACGCAGTCTATAAACTGGTCCGATAACACTTACCCCGGGGAGACAAGATGGAATGGAACTGGGCCGCCGTCTGGTGGATCACTGCAGGACTGCTCGTCGCGGCCGAATTGACCAGCGGCACGTTCTATCTGCTGATGCTGGCTGTCGGGGCTGTCGCCGGTGCGCTGGCGGCTCATCTCGGGGCGAGCCTGACCGCACAGGTGCTGACCGCCGCCGTCACAGGCGGTGCAGCGGTCGTGGGCTGGCACCTGCGGCGCAGTCGCATGCCCGCACCCGCCCCCGCTGCCAGCAACCCCGACGTCAATCTCGACATCGGTCAATCCGTCCAGGTCGAGACTTGGTCAACCGACGGCCGGGCCAAGGTGCAATACCGCGGCGCCGCCTGGCAGGCACGCTTCATCGGCAGTCCGCCGGCCCAAAGCGGCCGGCATGTGATTCGAGCAGTCGAAGGCAGTTGCCTGCTGCTCGATCGCTGAGCCTGAAAACCAACAACACCGGGAGGCCTCATGGGGTTCCAAATCGCACTCGTCATCCTCGTCATCGCGGCCATCTTCGTGGCGCGTTCCATCAAGGTCGTCCCGCAGCAGAACGCCTGGGTGGTGGAGCGCCTGGGCAAATACCACGGGACGCTCACGCCGGGGCTCAACTTCCTCGTGCCGTTTGTTGACCGGCTGGCCTACAAGCACTCGCTGAAGGAGATCGCCCTCGATGTGCCCAGCCAAGTCTGCATCACCAAGGACAACACCCAGCTGACGGTTGACGGCATCCTCTACTTCCAGGTCACCGACCCCATGCGGGCGAGCTATGGCGCGAGCAACTATGTCGTCGCCATCACGCAGCTCGCGCAGACGACGCTGCGCTCAGTCATCGGCCGCATGGAGCTGGACCGCACCTTCGAGGAGCGCGCCGTCATCAACACGTCCGTCGTCGAGGCCTTGGACGAGGCGGCCTTGAACTGGGGCGTCAAAGTGCTGCGCTACGAGATCAAGGACCTGACGCCGCCGCCGGCCATCCTGCATTCCATGCAGGCGCAGATCACGGCGGAACGCGAGAAGCGCGCGCTGATTGCGGCGTCAGAAGGCCGACGCCAGGAGCAGATCAATATCGCGACCGGCGAACGCGAGGCGGCCATTGCGCGCTCGGAGGGCGAGAAGCAGGCCGAGATCAACCAGGCACAGGGCCAGGCCGCAGCGATCACCGCAGTCGCGGACGCGACGTCGGACGCCATCCGCAAGATCGCAGCGGCCATCCAGCAGCCGGGCGGCGATCAGGCTGTGCAACTGAAGGTCGCCGAGAAGGCTGTCGACGCCTATGCCCAGCTTGCACAGAAGAACAACACGATGATTGTGCCGGGCAATATGACCGAGGTCGCCGGCTTGATCGGCACCGCGATGGCGCTACTGAAAGCCGGCAGCAAGGTCTGACGGCCCAAATGCAAAAAAGCCCGCGAGGGCCCTATCAGGGCGGTCGCGGGCGCAAGACGTTCGGGGGGCGCCGAACGAAAGCGATGGAGGTGTCGCTTTTCCTAACGAACCGCCGAGATCAGTTGCTCAGCCACCGGTGTAGGGCAAACCCAGCAGTTCGGCGAGCACGTCCCAGAGCGACACGTTTTTCATTTAAGCCATCCGTAGATCGGTGTTGAGATGGCACGCAGTTTGTCGGTTGGACGGTGCTCAGGGAACTACAAACCCTGGTAGGGCTGGCCGCATCAGATCAGCCCGAGCTCCATGGCCTTGAGCACCGCCTGGTGCTTGGTCGAGACATCCAACGCCTTGAACAGCTGCTTCATGTGGTAGTTCACCGTGTTCTCGCTGATACCTAGCAAGCTACCGACGACCCAGGCACTCTTACCTTCCATGGTGAGCTTCAATATCTCGAGCTGACGCGCTGGAAGATTAGGCTTGGTCGTCGGGACCAAGAGGCGATCAGCAGCATCCTGGGCGTGCACGGCCAGTAGTTGCAGGTCCGCCATCATTCGGTTGAGCTTGATTGGATCGCTGGGCAAGTTTTGGTGCCGGTCCACACCTAGCAGGAAGCGTCGATAGCCTGGCATATGCACGCTTACGGCCAAGCCTGTTCTATACCCGAACGGCGCCTGCATTTCCCAAAGATCACCCGCCTGGGCCTTCACATAGAGGCTCTGATCGTAGATCAGCGGGGCGGCATTGCTCATGACATGGCGATGCACGGGGTCACGCTTGGCGTTGCCGGGGTCGATCTGCGCTGCAAGGAATTCCGCAGGCGTATTGCCTATGGAAAAATATTCCGTCTTTGCTCCGGGACTGCGCCGCTCAATGGCCAAGACGCCCGAGACCAAGCCGAAATCCAAGTCATTGGCGAAGTCGATCAGCCCCTGTCGGAAAGACGTGAGATCTGCCGCTTGACTGACTTGTTCGTACCGCTGGAGGCTCATGCGCTACTAGGGTTGGTAGGCGCAGCGCGGCCTCGACGAACGCAAACTGCACGACATCCAAATGACGGGGAGATCCGAATGCAGATGGCAGCTTGGCAACTGATGGCCTGCGAGACGGTCGTCAAGACTGTAAACGAGTTTGAAAAAGTGACAGACGACCTGCGTCAAATCGGAAGCAGTGTCAGAGTGCACGATGCACGTTCCGGGCTGCGATGTGGCCAGGAAGTGTGGGCCGCACTGGCCGATGGCGAAGCCATCCAGATTGCATGGGAGTGGACAGAGATCCAGCCGGACGTCGTGGCGCTGTTCGATCCGATGAACATCTTGTGCAACGTCGCGCTGATTGACGGCCACGGGCATGAGCTGGCGCGTTCGCGCCGCATGCTGCACCTCAACAACATCGTCCACCAACTCGACTGGCGGGGCGCACTGGACTGGCGAAACACCAACTGACCAAATGCTCCTTGCAGTGCCGCGCGATAGGTTATGATCGTGGGCTTGCAGGAGAGGTGGATGAGCGGTTTAAGTCGCACGCCTGGAAAGCGTGTGTGGGTTTATCCCCACCGCGGGTTCGAATCCCGCCCTCTCCGCCAAAGTATGAACGGGCCCTCAGGGCCCGTTTTGCTTTTCGGACCTGGTGATTGATCGACATGGGGTCGCAGTTCAGCCCCCGGAAAGCGCAGTTCGTCGCGCGGCACTGGCTCGCGGTCCGGCCTTGTTCAACACTTCAGTCCGCACCTTGCTAACCGCAAGGCTGGAGCCGGAGATGCCAAGAGTGAAAAAGGGATGGTGGTGCTTGAGCTTGACGCTCGGATTGCTTATCGGCGGCATGCCGGCGAAGGCCAGTGAAGTTGTCAAGCTCGCCCGCCTCGTTGTCAGTGGCAAGCGCGGGCCTGTCGAAGCCCCACGTTCCGCGCCGACCGAGCAGCGCCCGGCCCCGAGCAACTCACAGATTCATGGCACCGGCGGGAATGACGACGCCGGCACTGCGCCTGCTCCGGCGCGCGGCCTCGTTTCCTGAGCGGAAAACAAAACGCCCCGAAACCTCACGGTTTCGGGGCGTCGCTATTTTTGGCGGAGTGGACGGGGCTCGAACCCGCGACCCCCGGCGTGACAGGCCGGTATTCTAACCAACTGAACTACCACTCCGCGTGGGATGAATTCGATACCGTCTTTCGACAATATCCAAGCTCATCAAACTNCCGGCGTGACAGGCCGGTATTCTAACCAACTGAACTACCACTCCGCGTGGGATGAATTCGATACCGTCTTTCGACAATATCCAAGCTCATCAAACTTGCCCGTCTTGCGACGGGATTGCCAATCGCATTCCCATCATACGACGAGATTGCCAATATTGGCGTCCCCTAGGGGATTCGAACCCCTGTAATCACCGTGAAAGGGTGGTGTCCTAGGCCTCTAGACGAAGGGGACAGAACTTTTTAAACAAACCACGTGCCACACAAAAACCACAAGAGTATTTGGTGGAGGTAAGCGGGATCGAACCGCTGACCTCTTGCATGCCATGCAAGCGCTCTCCCAGCTGAGCTATACCCCCGGTATAAACCGGTCGCAAAAAGCAAACGGCCAATAAATTGGCCGTTCTTTTATCGGGTGGACCCGATGGAATCCTTGGCGGAGTGGACGGGGCTCGAACCCGCGACCCCCGGCGTGACAGGCCGGTATTCTAACCAACTGAACTACCACTCCGCGTGGGATGAATTCGATACCCCCCCGGCGTGACAGGCCGGTATTCTAACCAACTGAACTACCACTCCGCGTGGGATGAATTCGATACCGTCTTTCGACAATATCCAAGCTCATCAAACTTGGCGTCCCCTAGGGGATTCGAACCCCTGTAATCACCGTGAAAGGGTGGTGTCCTAGGCCTCTAGACGAAGGGGACGAAACCTTCGCAACTTGAACCGCGCGCCATCCAATAAGCCAAGGCCTTTTTGGTGGAGGTAAGCGGGATCGAACCGCTGACCTCTTGCATGCCATGCAAGCGCTCTCCCAGCTGAGCTATACCCCCGTGTTTTCGAGTTGACTGTTGCCAGTCTCTTCGTTAACAGCGCTGTTCAAGCGAGACCAAGAGTATATGACGAAATTCAAATGGATTGCAAGCGTTCAAGGACTTTTTTCTTGTCGAAGTGCTCAAGCACGGCGTCCAGACTCGGTGTCTGGGAACGCCCGCACACCAGCACGCGGACCGGCACGGCCAACTGCGGCATCTTCAGTCCGGTGGCTGCAAGGGTTTCCTTCAAGGCCTGCTGGATGCCGGCCTTGTTCCATTCGGCGATGGCCGAAAGTCGCTCCGCCAACACAGCCAGTGCCGGACGCACCGCATCGGTGATGTGAGCCGCAAGATCCTCGGCAGATGGCGCGACGGGCGCGAAATACATGGCCAGCCATTCGGCCAGCGCGGCGGCCGTCGCGCAGCGATCCTTGAACAGACCGATCTTGGGCTGGGCCTGCTCCGCCGTGGCTTGAATACCCTTGGCCTTGAGTTGCATGACGACAAGATCAGCCAGCCGGCCCTCGTCGATCTGCTTCAGATAGTGGCCGTTGACCCAGTCCAGCTTGGCTGGGTCCCACTGCGCTGGGCTCTTGGACAGGTGGGAGCCATCGAACCAGGCCACCATCTGCTCGGCCGTGAACAACTCATCGTCGCCATGGCTCCAGCCCAGGCGGGCGAGGTAGTTCAGCATGGCCTCGGGCAGATAACCACCGTCGGCATAGGCCGTCACGCTGACGGCGCCGCGGCGCTTGGACAGCTTCTGGCCGTCATCGCCCAGGATGATCGGAAGATGGCCGAACTGCGGCAACGCTGCACCCAGCGCGTTGAAGATGTTGATCTGCCAGGGCGTGTTGTTGATGTGCTCGTCACCGCGGAAAACATGGCTGATGCGCATGTCCCAATCGTCGACAACAACGGCGAAGTTGTAGGTCGGCACACCGTCGGTGCGCACGATGATGAGGTCGTCGATCTCGCGGTTGTTGATCGTGATCGGCCCCTTGACCAGGTCGCCCCAGGTCACGTCGCCGTCAATGGGGTTGGCGAAGCGGATGACGGGCTTCACACCCTCCGGCGGGGCGGGCAGCACCTTGCCCGGCTCGGGGCGCCAGCGGCGGTCGTAGAGCTTTTTCTCGCCGCGGGCCTGCTGAGCCTCCTTCATCGCGTCGAGCTCTTCGGGCGTGGTGTAGCAGCGGTAGGCCTTGCCCTCACTGATCAGCTGCTCGACGACGGCTTGATAGCGGTCCAGACGCTGCATCTGGTAGATCGGACCTTCGTCATAGCTCAGGCCGAGCCAGTTCATCGCTGCAATGATCTGGTCGACCGAGTCCTGGGTGGAGCGGGCCACGTCCGTATCCTCGATGCGCAGCACGAAGTCACCGCCATGGTGGCGGGCATAGGCCCAGGAATAAAGGGCGGTGCGGGCCGTGCCCAGGTGCAGGAAGCCGGTCGGCGACGGCGCGATGCGCGTGCGGACCTTGTCGAAAGTGGAGCTCATCGGATTTTCAAAGTGGAAAGGCCGCGCAGCAGATCGTCGGTGATGTCGTCGACATGCTCGAGGCCGATGGCGAGGCGGATCAGGCCCTGACCAATGCCGGCGGCTTGACGCTGGTCCTCGGTCAGGCGGCCGTGCGAGGTCGTCGCCGGGTGAGTGATGATGGATTTCGTATCGCCGAGATTAGTGGCGATGGACAGCACGCGGGTGCTGTCGATGACGTGGAAAGCCGCAGCGCGTGCGGCTTCGGTCGTGTCGGCGCGCAGGTCGAAGGACAGCACTGCACCGCCCTGCCCGCTCTGCTGGCGCATGGCCAGGTCATGCTGCGGATGGGAGGCGAGCGAAGGGTAGTAGACGCGGTCCACCTCCGGCTGCGCCTCCAGCCAGCGCGCAACGACCAGGGCCTGCTCGCTCTGGGCCTTCATGCGCAGCGACAGCGTCTCCAAGCCCTTGAGCACGACCCAGGCGTTGAAAGGCGCCAGCGTCATGCCCACCGTGCGCAGCACGGGGCCGAAGACATCGCGGATGAGTCTGTTGGGGCCGCACAGCGCGCCGGCCATCACGCGGCCCTGACCATCCATGTACTTGGTCGCCGAATGCATGACGATGTCGGCACCCAGCTCGGCCGGGCGCTGCAAGGCCGGCGTCGAATAGGTGTTGTCGACGGCCAGGATGGCGCCGCCAGCGTGTGCGATATGGGCCAAGGCCCGGATGTCGCAGACCTCGGTCAACGGGTTGGTTGGCGTCTCGGCAAAGAGCAGCTTCGTCGTTGGCTTGACGGCCGCCCGCCACTCGGCCAGGTCGGTCTGGGAGACAAAGCTGGTCTCAACGCCGAACTTGGCGAATTCTTTGGCAAACAGGTTGATGGTCGAGCCGAACACCGAGCGCGAGCAGACGACGTGATCGCCGGCCTTCAGCACGCCCATGCCGAGCAGCAGGATGGCGCTCATGCCGGTGGACGTCGCGATCGCCCCCTCGGTGCCCTCCAGCGCGGCCAGGCGCGCTTCGAGGCTGCGCACGGTCGGGTTGCTGGTGCGTGAGTAGGTGAAGTCCTCGGAGTTGGAGAACTTGCGCGCCGATGTCTCGGCGTCGGGCTGGACGTAGGCCGTCGTCAGGAACAGGGCCTCGGAGTTCTCGCCATACTGGCTGGGCGCGAGCGCCGAGCGCACAGCCAGGGTCTCCGGGCGCAGGCCCTCCGGCAGCGTGCGGCGAGCGGGGTCGCTCATGCCGTCAGCCTACTGCTCACTGCCGCCTTGCAGCGCCAGGCGGCCGCGCGCGTCGGCCTCTTCCTCGCTGGGCTGACTGGTTCGCTGCGCACGCAATGTGGCGAAGTCTTCCAGGCTGACGTCGCCGGTCACGTAGTGGCCATCGAAACAGCTCGCCTCGAAACCGGCAAGGCCCGGACGCAGCGCGGCAACAACGCGCTTCATTGCATCCACGTCCTGGTAGATCAGCGCATCGGCGCCGATGTATGCGCGGATCTCTTCGATGGAGCGGTTGTGTGCGATCAGCTCCTCGGTCGTCGGCATGTCGATGCCGTAGACATTGGGATAGCGCACCGGCGGCGCGGCGGAGGCCAGGTAGACCTTGCGCGCACCGGCCTCGCGGGCCATCTGCACGATTTCCTTGGACGTGGTGCCACGCACGATGGAGTCGTCCACCAGCAGCACATTCCGGTCCTTGAACTCGACACCGATGGCATTGAGCTTCTGGCGCACCGACTTCTTGCGCGCGCCCTGCCCCGGCATGATGAAGGTGCGGCCGACATAGCGGTTCTTCACGAAGCCCTCGCGATAGGGCTTGCCGATGCGGTGGGCCAGTTGCATGGCCGAGGGGCGGCTGCTTTCCGGAATCGGGATGACGACGTCGATCTCGTTGGGCGGCATCGTGGAGATGACCCGCTGGGCCAGGGTCTCGCCCATGTTCAGCCGCGCCTGGTAGACGGAGATGCCGTCCATCACCGAGTCCGGGCGAGCCAGGTAGACGAACTCGAACATACAGGGGTTCAACGTCGGGCTGTCATTGCACTGCTCGGTGTGCAGCTTGCCGGTCATGTCGATGAAGAGAGCCTCGCCGGGCGCCACGTCGCGCTCCAGCTGATGGCCGGTACCTTCCAACGCGACGCTTTCGCTGGCGACCATGACCTCGCCGTTAGCCGAGCGGCCGAAGCACAGCGGGCGGATACCGAAGGGGTCGCGGAAAGCCAGCAGGCCCTGGCCGGCGATCAGCGCGATGACGGCATAACTGCCCTTGATACGCTTTTGCACCGCGCGCACGGCGGAGAAGATCTCCTTGGGCGTCAACGGCAAATCGCGCGCGGCCAACTCCAGCTCGTGGGCCAGCACATTGATCAGCACCTCGGTGTCGCTCTCAGTGTTGATGTGGCGGCGGTCGATGTCGAAGAGCTCGTCCTTCAACGCATGGGCGTTCGTCAGGTTGCCGTTGTGCACCAGCACGATGCCGAACGGCGCATTCACGTAGAAGGGCTGGGCCTCTTCCTCGCTATAGGCATTGCCCGCCGTCGGGTAGCGCACCTGGCCGAGGCCGATGCTGCCCGGCAGCGCGCGCATATTGCGGGTGCGGAAGACGTCACGCACCATGCCGCGCGCCTTGTGCATGAAGCACTTGTTGCCCTGCATGGTGACGATGCCGGCGGCGTCCTGGCCGCGGTGCTGCAGCAGCAGCAGCGCGTCATACAGGAGCTGGTTGACGGGAGAGGCAGCGAGAGCGCCGACGATGCCGCACATGGCGAGGGTCCTTAATCAGTAGCGTCCGCTTCAGATGAGGTCATCGAGCGGGAAATAAAACGGGCAACCGGTTCGGGCAGCAACGGCGCGGCCTCCTGCAGCACGCCGGTCAGCACCGGCGCGGCACGCGAAGCCCGCCAGGTGGAGGACTCGGCCAGCGGAGATGCGCCAATGATGAGCACCAGCAGCAGCGCGATGAAAACGCCGCGCAGCGCGCCGAAGCCGGCGCCGCCGAGGCGGTCCACCACCGACAGCGGCGTGGCGTGGATCAGGGTCTTGACCAGGCGCGAGGCCAGGCTCCAGACGAGCAGCACGAAGAAGAAGGCGATTGCCAGCGCGACGACATGCAGTGCGGCGGGGCCGAATTTGCTGGTCATGGAGGCCGGCAGCAGATCCTCGACAACAGGCGCAAGCGGCGATGCGGCGAAATAGGCGACCACCCAGCCGGCGAGTGACATGACCTCGAAGATCAGGCCACGCCACAGGCCGATGCCGATCGAGATCAGCAGCACGGCCGCGAACGCGAGGTCGACCCAGCTGAGCGCGACATCCATGGCGGTCTACAGCGTCAGGATGGCGCCGGGCAGGCCCGCGCCCTTGAGCTTGGACGCGGCGCGCTCGGCCTCGTCGCGGCTGGCAAACGGACCCAGGCGCACGCGCACGCGGCGTCCATCGGCCGTGTCCACGGCTTGGGCATAGGTCTTGAGGCCGAGCTTCTCGACCTTGCTGCGCACGTCCTGTGCGGTCTTGTTCTCGCCGTAGGCGCCTACCTGCACGATGAAGCGCGCGGCGGAAGCAGCAGGCGTGCTGGCCGATGACTCCTTGCCCTCCAGCAGGGCCTGGGCGCGTGCGCCGTCATTGGCGTGGGCCTTGGGTTTCTCTGCAGCCTTCTCGGCGGGTTTTTCAGCAGGCTTTTCGGCAAGTCTGACCTGTGGCTTCTCAGCAGACTTTTCAGCCGGCTTGGCTTCCGCAGGCACGACAGCAGGGGCCACGGCGGGCGACGGCGTGATTTCGGGCACGGCGGCCGTATCGGCCTGGGCCAGCGGTTCGCGCGTCGGCACGGCCAGCGGCGGCGCGGTGTCCTTGCGCGGGATGTCGATGGGCAGGTCGACGGGGATCGGCCGTGGCTGGGTTTCGAAGATCAGTGGGAAGCCGACCACACCGGCCGCCACCAGCACGGCCGCGCCGATGAGACGGCGACGAGCGCGGATGCGCAGCAACTGCACGTCGTCGGCCGCCTTGGCGCCGGACTTGGCCGACTTTTTGGGCGGCGCCGCGGCGGCGGTGTCATCGCGCTTGAGAAAGGAAAACAGGCCCATCGGCGGCGTCTGGCGTCAGTGGAGGGTGGGAGGCTGGGGTGCGGTAGCACCGGCCGTCACGCGCGGCAGGCCCTGTTGAAGCACCCCGCCCACGGTGTAGAAGGAACCGAAGACGAGGATTCTATCGGCCGTGGTCGCCCCAGCCGCCGCCGCATGCAAGGCGTCCAGGGGGTTGGCATGGGTGTGCGTCGCGACATCGGGCGGCGTCTTCAGCCCGGCGGCGAGAAAGGCCGCTTCGAGCTGCTCGGCCTTGGCGGCGCGGGGAATGGCCAGGTCGGTGAAATGCCAGACGTCCACCAGCGGTGCGATCCTGGCCAGGATGCCGGCCAGGTCCTTGTCCGCCATCGCGCCGAAAACGGCGTGTGTGCGCGGGAAAAAGCCCATCTGGTCGAGGTTCTG
This sequence comes from Pelomonas sp. Root1217, assembly GCF_001425705.1. Classification (GTDB taxonomy): domain Bacteria; phylum Pseudomonadota; class Gammaproteobacteria; order Burkholderiales; family Burkholderiaceae_C; genus Pelomonas. The sequence goes on from NZ_LMDC01000028.1 coordinate 255,718, forward strand.
GGCCAGCGCCGCGACGGCGTGCGGGTTGTGGGCCACGTCCAGCACCACTGCCGGTTGGCCGGCCAGTACCTGGAAGCGACCGGGCAATTCGACCAGGGCCAGGCCGGTGCGCACGGCCTGGGCGCTGATGGGCAGGCGATCCGTCAGCGCCTCGAAGGCGGCGAGCACGCCGGAAGCGTTCAGCAACTGGTTGACGCCGCGCAGCGCCGGGTAAGCCATGCCGGAGAAGCGCTTGTTGCGACCGGCCCATTGCCATTGCGTGCGGTCACCGCTGAAGGTGAAGTCGCGGCCCAGCTGGCGCAGATCCGCGCCGATCTCCAGGGCCCGCTCCGCCAGCGAGGCCGGCGGCACCGGATCACTGACGACGACGGGGCGGCCTGTGCGCATGATGCCGGCCTTCTCTCGGCCCACGCTTTCACGATCAGGGCCCAGAAACTCGGTGTGGTCAAGGTCGATGCTGGTGATGACGGCGCAGTCGGAATCGATGACATTGACAGCGTCCAGCCGACCGCCCAGGCCAACCTCGAGGATGACGAGGTCCAGCGGCTCATGCTGCAGGCGGCGCATGATGGCCAGCGTCGTGAACTCAAAATAGGTCAGCGTGATGTCGCCACGCGCGGCTTCGACGGCCTCGAAGTGCGGCTCCAGCGACTCGGCCGCCACCGGAGCACCACCGACGCGGCAGCGCTCCTGGAAGTGCACGAGATGCGGCTTGATGTAGAGGCCGACGCGGTAGCCGGCGTGCAGCGCGATGGACTCCAGCATCGCGCAGGTCGAACCCTTGCCGTTGGTGCCGGCGACGACGATGGTCGGGCAGTCGAAGGCGATGCCCAACTGCTCGCGAACGGTCGCGACGCGGTCCAGCGTCATGTCGATGGTCTTGGGGTGCAGGCGCTCGCAATGGGCGAGCCAGTCTTCAAGCGTCATGGCAGATCACTAAAAAACAAAAGCCAGGCGCGGAGCCTGGCTTGGAACTCTGCGAACGGCGTTCAGGCGACGGCGTCCGCGCTCTGGCGTTGCAGCATGGCAAGCTGGCGAGCGATGGTTTCGCGCAGCTGGCGGCGGTCCACGATCATGTCGATGGCGCCCTTCTCCATCAGGAACTCGGCGCGCTGGAAGCCGGCGGGCAGCTTCTCGCGCACGGTGTTCTCGATGACGCGGGGGCCGGCGAAGCCGATCAGCGCCTTGGGCTCGGCCAGCACGATGTCGCCAACGAAGGCGAAGCTGGCCGAAACACCGCCCATGGTCGGGTCGGTCAGCACGCTGATATAGGGCAACTTGGCCTTGGCCAGGCGGGTCAACGAGGCGTTGGTCTTCGCCATCTGCATCAAGGAGAGCAGGCCTTCCTGCATGCGCGCGCCGCCGGTGGCGGTGAAGCAGATGAAGGGCGTCTTCTGCTCGATGGCGGTCTCGACGCCGCGCACGAAGCGCTCGCCGACCACCGAACCCATGGAGCCGCCCATGAAGTCGAACTCGAAGCAGGCGGTCACGACCGGCACGCTCATGATGGCGCCGCCCATGACGATCAGCGCGTCGGTCTCGCCGGTGTTTTCCAGCGCTTCCTTCAGGCGGTCGGGGTACTTCTTGCTGTCCTTGAACTTCAGCGCGTCGACCGGCAGCACTTCCTGGCCGATCTCGTAGCGCCCTTCACCATCGAGGAAGGCGTCCAGGCGCGCACGGGCGCCGATGCGGTGGTGGTGAGAGCACTTGGGGCAGACGTTGATGTTCTGCTCGAGGTCGGTCTTGTAGAGCACCGTCTCGCAGCTAGGGCACTTGATCCACAGGCCCTCAGGCACCGTGCGCCGGTCGGCGAGGTCGCCCTGCTGGATCTTGGGCGGGAGCAGTTTGTCGATCCAACTCATGTCAGTTCCTCTTGTCGAGTGCGGCACGGATGTCTTGGATGAACGCCGCGCCGGTCAGGGCGACATTATCGGCTGGCTGGCGCTCCAGCAATTCGACCAGCTTGGAGCCGATGACGACCGCGTCGGAAACGTCGGCAACCGCCCGTGCCGTCGCGCCATCGCGGATGCCAAAACCGACGCCCACCGGCACGCTGACATGCTGGCGGATGCGCGGCACGGCCTCGGCCACGGCCGCTGTGTTCAGGTGGCCGGCGCCGGTTACGCCCTTGAGCGAGACGTAATAGACATAGCCGCTGGCGAGCTTGCCGACCTGGGCCATGCGCGCCTCGGTGGACGTGGGCGCGAGCAGGAAGATCGCATCCATGTCGGCCGCGCGGAGCTTGGCAGCGAACTCCTCGCATTCCTCGGGCGGGTAGTCGACGATCAACACGCCGTCCACGCCGGCGTCCTTGGCATCGGCCACGAAGGCGTCCAGGCCATAGCGTTCGACCGGGTTGGCGTAGCCCATCAGCACCAGCGGTGTCTTGTTGTTGCGGGCACGGAACTCGCGCACGAAGCCAAGCACCTTGCGCAAGCCGATGCCGTTCTTCAAGGCCCGTTCACCGGCGCGCTGGATGACGGGGCCGTCGGCCATCGGGTCGGAGAACGGCACGCCCAGTTCAATGACGTCAGCGCCGGCCTCGGCCATGGCCAGCAGCAGGTCGACGGTCGCGCTCGGGTAGGGATCACCGGCTGTGACGAAGGGGATCAGCGCCTTACGGCCGTCGGCCTTGAGCTGGTCGAAGGTGGTGGCGATGCGGCTCATTGCGCACCTCCCTTGACCTTTTCGCCCGCTTGCGAAGGCCGGTCGAAATAGGCGGCGCCGGACAGGTCGGCCACGGTGCCGATGTCCTTGTCGCCTCGGCCGCTGAGATTGACCAGCAGCACCTTGTCCTGGCCGAGCGTCGGGGCGAGCTTGATGGCGTGCGCAACGGCGTGGCTGGATTCCAGTGCCGGGATGATGCCTTCGGTGCGGCACAGCCGGTGGAAGGCCGACAGTGCCTCGGCATCGGTGACGCCGACGTACTCGGCGCGGCCGATGTCCTTCAGATGGGCGTGCTCGGGGCCGACACCGGGATAGTCCAGGCCGGCCGAGATGGAGTGCGTCTCGATGATCTGGCCGTCCTCGTCCTGCAGCAGGTAGGTGCGGTTGCCGTGCAGCACGCCGGGGCTGCCGGCGGTCAGCGTCGCGGCATGCTTGCCGCTGGCGATGCCCTGCCCTTCGGCCTCGACGCCGATCAGGCGAACGTTCTCGTGCGGGATGTAGGGGTGGAAGATGCCGATGGCGTTGGAGCCACCGCCCACGCAGGCGATGACGGCGTCCGGCTGGCGGCCGGCCAGCTCGGGCATCTGCTCCAGGCACTCCAGGCCGATGACGCGCTGGAAGTCACGCACCATCATCGGATAGGGGTGCGGGCCGGCGACTGTGCCGATGATGTAGAAGGTGTTCTCGACGTTGGTGACCCAGTCGCGCATCGCTTCGTTGAGGGCGTCCTTGAGCGTCTTGCTGCCGCTCTCCACCGGCACGACGGTCGCGCCGAGCAGCTTCATGCGATAGACATTGGGCGACTGGCGCTTGACGTCCTCGCTGCCCATGTAGACGACGCACTCCAGGCCGTAGCGCGCGCAGATGGTCGCCGTGGCCACGCCGTGCTGGCCGGCGCCGGTCTCGGCGATGACGCGCGGCTTGCCCATGCGCTTGGCGAGCAGGGCCTGCCCGATGACGTTGTTGATCTTGTGTGCGCCGGTGTGGTTGAGGTCCTCGCGCTTCAGGTAGACCTGCGCGCCGCCGAGCTCGCGGCTCAGGCGGTCGGCGTGATAGATGGGGCTCGGGCGACCGACGAAGTGCTTGAGCTCCTTCTTGTACTCGGCAATGAACTCGGGATCGTCGCGGTAGTGCGCGTAGGCGTCCTTGAGCTGGTCCAGCGCATGGACGAGGGTTTCGGAGACGAAGCTGCCGCCAAAGGTGGCGGTGCCCGCATGGCGGAAATGCCCGGTCGCGTCGGGCTGGTCGTAGGGGAACATGGCTTTCCTCTGTCAGGTCAGTTCTGCATCGACGCCGTCATCAGCAAGACGAACCGCGCGGCAGAACTCATGGATCAGGTCGGCGCTCTTGATGCCCTTGGACACCTCGACGCCGGAACTCACATCAACGGCCCAGGGCCGCACCTGCCTGATGCCATCGGCGACGTTTGCTGCATTCAACCCACCAGACAAAACGAGGCGAGAGCTGACGCTTGGAGGAATGAGTGACCAATCGAAGACCTTGCCGCCACCGCCGTAGCCATCGACATGAGCGTCGAGCAGCAGGGCCTGGGCGTTGGGAAATTGAGTTGCGAAGTCTAGCAAATCGACCCCGGGCGCCATGCGGGCAGCGCGCAGATAGGGTCGCTTCACGCGGTCGCAGTCGGCGGACGTCTCGTCGCCATGGAACTGGACGAGCATGTTGGGCAGCGCATCGAAGCCCGCTTGAAACTCGGCGTCGGTCGCGTTGACGAACAGGCCGACCGGCGTGACGAAGGGCGGTAGCAGCTTGGCAAGCGCCCTCGCCCGCTCCGCCGTCACGGCGCGCGGGCTCTTGGCGTAGAAGACGAAGCCGATGGCGTCGGCGCCGGCTTCGACGGCCGCCTCCACGTCGGCTTCACGGGTCAGGCCGCAGATCTTGATTCGTGTCATGGGAGCCAGTTCAGTGCCGCGACCTCGCGCGGGATGTCGAGTTCCGCATCGTAGGTCGGGCCGAGGAAGTAGAGGCCGTCAGGAGCAAAGGTCGGAGCCGCCACCTTGCGGTCCCGCGCGGCGAGCACGTCCGACACCCAATCCGCCGAGCGAGTACCGCTGCCGACGGCAAGGATGCAGCCCATCAGGTTGCGCACCATGTGATGCAGGAAGGCGCTGGCCTCGAATTCGAAGCGCCAGTAGGCGCCGCGCCGCTGCACACGGATCTCGCGCAGCGTCTTCACCGGCGATGCGGCCTGGCATTCGGACGAACGGAAGGACGAGAAGTCGTGTTCGCCAATGAGGCGTTCGGCAGCGGCTTCGAGGGCGGCCTGATCGAGCGGGCGGAACACCCAGCCACACTGCCCGGATTCGATGGCCGGCCGCACGGCGGATTCCAGAAGCAGATAGGCGTAGCGCCGCCCTCGCGCGGAATTGCGGGCGTGAAAGGTGTCGCCCGGAAAGCGGCACCACTGGATGGCGATGTCGGGCGGCAGATAGCGGTTGCTGCCGCGCACCCAGGAAAACAGCTCGCGCTCGACCTCGGTGTCGAAATGGATGACCTGGTTGATGCCATGCACGCCCGCATCAGTGCGGCCGGCGCAGACCGTGCGGATGGGCTGTGCAGCGAACGCGGACAGGCCTTTTTCAAGCGCATCCTGCACAGTGCGGCCGTCCGGCTGGCTCTGCCAGCCGTTGTAGCCGCCACCGCGGTAGCTGACTCCTAGTGCGACTCTCATGGGCTCCAAGTAAAAACGCCCGGCAAGCCGGGCGTTGAAGTATCGCGGCTGAGCCTTAGCGCAGCTCGTTCAGCATGGCCTGCGCCTTGTCACGCAACGGGCCGCTGGCACGCTGGATCAGCTCCTGGAGCACTTCGCGGGCGCCTTCGGTGTCACCGATCTGACGGAATTCGTCGGCCAGCTCGAGCTGACGCAGCAGCGGGTCGCCTTCGTCATCACTCAGCCCTTCGAGAGCCGACCCCAGCACCTCGGGATTCGTCTCGCCGGGCTGCGTGGGCTCGCCGAAGTCGAAGTCCAGGTCGGTGGAGGCAGATGCCGGAAGCGCGGGTGAAGGTGCCAGGCCACCCATGCTGCTGAGATCAAAGTTCAAATCCGGCGCGGGCGGCGCCGTGCGGGTGCCGCGGCTGGAGATGTCGAAGTCCATCGTCATCGGCGCCTGCTCGATCGAAGCAGGCAAGGCCTGGGTAGCCGCCATGGCATTCGGCGAAACCGGCTCGGGTGCATCCAGATCCAGATCAAGCGCCAGGTCGAAGCCGCTGACCGGACCGGTGTCGGGACCGCCGCGCAACGCATCGGTCGCCATATGAGCCGCAGCCGCCGCAGCAGCGGCTGATGCACCGCTGGGCAACGCCGTCTGGGGCAGCGTGCTGGCATTCATCGGCTCGGGGCGGAGCTCGGGGCCATCCTCGACATGAGCAGGCGCGCCGCCGGGCTGATAGAGCGGGTTGTCCGGGTCGATGCCGCGCCCCAGCTCCTGAGCCTTGCCCCAGTCCTCGCCCGAACCCTTGGTCTCGGCGTAAAGCTGCACGGCCAGTTGCTCGAAGCCCTTGGTGTCACGGCGCTTGGCGTAGACCTCCAGCAGCTTCAGGCGGATGGCCAGGCGCGTGGGGTTGGCGCGCAGGGCTTCCTTGAGGATTTCCTCGGCCTGCAGGTCGCGGCCATAGGCCAGGTAGACGTCGGCTTCCGCAACCGGATCGACGTCACCAATCGCGTCGAGCTGGCTGAGCGAATAGCTCATCGACGACTGGCCGCTGTTCTGCGCATCGCGCGTGTCGACGCGCTGGCCGCCGGTGCCGCCGAAGAAGGAATCGGGCTGCAGGCGGCTTTCGTGGAAGCCGGTCTCGGCTGCATGAGCCGGGCGGCGCGAGCGCAGTCGGAGCAAGCCCAATACACCCAGCACGGCGACGAGCATGCCGGCCAGCGGCAGCACGATGGGGCTGTCGATCAGTTGCTCAATGAAGCCCGGTGGCTCTGCAGCGGGCGGCGGTGCCAGCGGTGCACTGGCGCGCGGCGCAGGACGGGACGCGGCCGCACTCGCCGCAGCCGCAACCGGCGTCGAGGCAGCAGCGGATGCGGGCTCGGCAGTCGCCACGACCGGCGCGGGCAGCACCGGCGTTGCGGGCGCGGGCGCAGACGCTGTGGTGGGCGCCGGCGCCGCTGGCTTGGCCGCACTGGATAGCTTTTTCAGCTCCTCGACATTGCGGGTCAGCTCGGCTACGCGGGCGGCGGCGTCCTTCTTCTCGGTGTCCTTGGACAGCTTGGCCTCGGCGGCGCTGGCGGCGGTGCTGCCAGCCTTGCTGAGGGTGAGCTTGTCGGGCGTCGGCGCAGCGGCGGGCTTGCGGTCCTCGACGGCGGCCTGCACCTGTCCTTTGGACTGGCGCTCGCTCCCGCTGTTTTGCAGCGTCGGCGCGGCGGAGGCCAGGCGCTGGCGGTAGGCCGAGAAATCGGCGCTCTGGGCCAGGATGACACGACGCGCTTCGGGCGCGGGCACCGCGGCCAGCGAGTCGCTGGTCGGGACCTGCAACACGGCACCCGACTTCAGCAGGTTCATGTTGCCGTCGATGAAGGCGTCGGGATTGTTTCGGAACAGGCCGACCAGCATCTGGTCCAGCGAGATGCCGCTGACCTGGGTGCGCGTGGCAATCTTGGACAGCGAGTCGCCAGGGCGCACGGCGTACTCGGAGGCCGCCGTGGCCGGTGGTCGAACGGGAGCGGGTGCGGCAGCAGGCGGGCGGGCCGCTGCCACCGGCGCTGGCGCCGATGCGGAACCGTTGCGCGGCAAGGCTGAAGTCACAGCCGGCGCCGGTGCGGGAACAGCCTCGCTCGACGCAGCGGTGGCCGGCGCAGGCGCGGCGGCCACGGCCGGCGGTGCCGTGATGATCGGCGCGGGCTTGGGCAGGCTTGGCGGGTCGAACAGCAGCGTGTATTCGCGCACCAGGCGGCCACTGGACCAGCTCAATTCGAGGATGACGTCGACAAACGGCTCCTGGACCGAGCGATCACTGCTGACGCGCAGCAGGGTGCGGCCGTTGCTGCGCACGATCTGAACCTGGGTCGACGTCAGCACCGGGTTGTATTCCACGCCAGTGGCGCGGTAGGACTCGGGGGGTGCGACGCGCACCTTCAGCGTCGACGCCTCCTCGGGTGTCAGGCTGGTGACGTCGATCTCGGCGCGCATGGTCTCGCCCAGGGCCGACTGCACATTCAGCTTGCCCAGGCCAAGCGCTTGCGCACCACCGCCGGCTACGAGCAGCGCAGCAGCAAGCGCCAGATGATGGCGAGCAAATCCCATGGGTCGAACTCCCTCGAATGCGTCGCGGATGTAATCTTTCAAGGCATTCCCCAAAGCAACAAGGCGGGGCACAAAGCCCCGCCTGTCTCGATCTTCAGAACGCGCAGCACGAGCCTGGTCTGCACGCTGGTTTGCACGCTGGGCTGCACGCTGGGCTGCACGTTATAGCCTGTGTCGAGTCTGGAATAAAAAACACAACGGCATCAAGCATATACGCTGAAATGCTCAAGGGGTACCTGATGTGTCGCTTCGTTCCAATATCGACGCCCGGGTGAACCCTAGGTCAAACCGTAAAAGACCGTAAGCAAATCATGCCTTGCGCCACGCGGGGCGCAAGGCATGTTCGGTCTATCAACGCTCGAGCAGGATGCGCAGCATGCGGCGCAGCGGCTCGGCGGCGCCCCACAGCAGCTGGTCACCGATGGTGAAGGCACCCAGGTACTCGGGGCCCATGGCCAGCTTGCGCAGGCGGCCGACGGGGATGGTCATCGTGCCAGTGACGGCCACGGGCGTCAGGTCGCGGATGGTGGCTTCGCGCGTGTTCGGCACGACCTTCACCCAGGCGTTGTCGGCGGCGATCATGGCCTCGATGTCGGCCAGGGGCACGTCCTTCTTCAGCTTGAAGGTCAGGGCCTGGCTGTGGCAGCGCATTGCGCCGACGCGGACGCAGAAGCCGTCGACGGGAATGGCGCCCGAGCCGAGGATCTTGTTCGTCTCGGCCATGCCCTTCCACTCTTCCTTGGATTGGCCGTTGCCGAGGTCCTTGTCGATCCAGGGAATCAGCGAGCCGCCCAGCGGCACGCCAAAGTTGGCCACCTCGTCGGGCGACAGCGTGCGCTGCTTCTCGGCCAACAGGCGGTCGATGTCGAGGATGGCACTCTTCGGGTCGTCCAGCAGCGACCTGACCGACGCGTTCAGCGTGCCGTACTGGGTCAGCAGTTCGCGCATGTGCTGGGCACCGCCGCCGGAAGCGGCCTGGTAGGTCTGGGTGGACATCCACTCAACGAGGCCGGCCTTGTAGAGCGCGCCCACGCCCATCAGCATGCAGCTGACGGTGCAGTTGCCGCCGATCCAGTTCTTGCCGCCGTTGCTCAGCGCCTGGTCGATGACGGGGCGGTTGACCGGGTCCAGGATGATGACGGCGTCGTCCGCCATGCGCAGCGTGGAAGCGGCATCGATCCAGTGGCCCGTCCAGCCCGCGGCGCGCAGCTTGGGGTAGACCTCGGTCGTGTAGTCGCCGCCCTGGGCGGTGATGATGATGTCGCAGCGCTTGAGCTGTTCGATGTCGAAGGCGTTCTGCAGCGACTTCTCGTTCTTGGCCTGGGCCGGGGCAGCGCCGCCGGCGTTGGACGTCGAGAAGAACAGCGGCTCGATCAGGTCGAAATCGCGTTCAGTGGTCATGCGCTCCATGAGCACCGAGCCCACCATGCCGCGCCAGCCTACGAGGCCTACCAAGGTCGTCATCATCATTCCTTTGCTTCACCAAACCCCATCCACTTTGGGCCCCGGCTCGTTCGCCGGGTTTGGTGGGGCGAGACGAGACGGAGCTTTAGCTCTTGATGGTTTTCGTGGTCGTAATGGCTTTGACGACTGCGTCGCCCATCTCGATGGTCGTGACCTTCGAGGTGCCTTCGGACCAGATGTCGGCAGTGCGCAAGCCCTGGGCCAGCACCGATTGCACGGCCTGCTCGATACGAGCGGCAGCGTCGGCTTGGTTGAGGGAGAACTTGAGCATCATGGCAGCGGACAGGATTGTAGCCAGAGGATTGGCGATGCCCTTGCCTGCGATGTCCGGCGCGCTGCCGTGGCTGGGTTCGTAGAGGCCCTTGTTGTTGGCGTCCAACGAGGCCGACGGCAGCATGCCGATGGACCCGGTCAGCATCGCGGCTTCATCGGACAGGATGTCGCCGAACATGTTGCCGGTCACGACGACGTCGAACTTCTTCGGCGCCTTGACGAGCTGCATGGCTGCGTTGTCCACGTACATGTGGTCCAGCTCGACGTCGGGGTACTGGGCGTGGACTTCGATGACGATGTCCTTCCAGAACTGCGAGGTCTCCAGCACATTCGCCTTGTCGACGCTGGTCAGGCGCTTGCCACGCTTGCGGGCGGCCTGGAAGGCAACATGGGCGATGCGCTCGATCTCGGGACGCGAGTAGCGCATCGTGTCGAAGGCTTCGTCGGCGCCGGGGAAGTGGCCGTCCACGGCCGTGCGGCGGCCGCGCGGCTGGCCGAAGTAGATGTCGCCGGTCAGTTCGCGAATCAGCAGGATGTCGAGGCCCGCCACCAGCTCAGGCTTCAGCGACGAGGCGTGCGTGAGCTGCTCGTAGCAGATGGCCGGTCGAAAGTTGGCGAACAGGCCCAGGGCCTTGCGCAGGCCGAGGATGGCCTGCTCGGGGCGCAGCGAGCGCTCCAGCTTGTCGTACATCCAGTCGCCCACGGCGCCGAACAGTACGGCGTCGGCTTCCTGGGCCAGCTTCAGCGTGGCGGGCGGCAGCGGGTGGCCGCTGGTCTCGTAGGCCTTGCCGCCGACGTCGGCCCAGTCGAGCTGCAAAGGCAGGTCCAGCGCCTTCAGCACCTTGACGGCCTCGGCCATGATTTCTGGGCCGATGCCGTCGCCCGGCAGTACTGCAATCTTCTTCATCTCAAATCACTCGGTTGTTCAGCCAGGGCTTGGCGGCAATGCGCTGAGCCTCGTAGGCGCGGATCTTGTCGGTGTGCTGCAGCGTCAGGCCGATTTCATCCAGGCCGCCGATCAGGCACTCCTTACGGAAGGGCTCGATGTCGAACGGGAGCTCGGCACCGTCGGGCTTGACCACCACCTGGCGCGGCAGGTCGACGACCAGCTGGTAGCCGGGGAAGGCATAGACCTCGTCGAACAGGCGCACGATGGCGCTTTCCGGCAGGACGATGGGCAGCAGGCCGTTCTTGAAGCAGTTGTTGAAGAAGATGTCGGCGAAGCTCGGCGCCAGGATGGCGCGGAAGCCGTACTGCTGCAACGCCCAGGGCGCGTGCTCGCGGCTGGAACCACAGCCGAAGTTGCTGCGCGCGACCAGCACGCTGGCGCCGGCATAGCGCGGCAGGTTCAGCACGAAGTCGGGGTTGGGCTTGCGGCTGGCCGGGTCCTGGCCGGGCTCGCCGTGGTCCAGGTAGCGCCACTCGTCGAACAGGTTGGGGCCGAAGCCGCTGCGCTTGATCGACTTCAGGAACTGCTTGGGGATGATCGCGTCGGTATCGACGTTGTCGCGGTCCATGGGCGCGACGAGGCCCTTGTGGATGGTGAACTTGTCCATGGTCAGCTCAGCGTGCGAACGTCAACGAAATGGCCGGTCATCGCCGCTGCGGCAGCCATCGCCGGGCTGACCAGATGGGTACGGCCGCCGGCGCCCTGACGGCCTTCGAAGTTGCGGTTGCTGGTGGACGCGCAGCGCTCGCCCGGCTCCAGCCGGTCGGCGTTCATGGCCAGGCACATGGAGCAGCCCGGCTCGCGCCACTCGAAGCCGGCGGCCTTGAAGACCTGGTCCAGGCCTTCGGCTTCGGCTTGCGCCTTGACGAGGCCGGAACCCGGCACAACCAGGGCCAGCTTGATGTTCTTGGCCAGCCGGCCACCGACACGGCGCACGACGGCCGCAGCCTCGCGCATGTCCTCGATGCGGCTGTTGGTGCAGGAGCCGATGAAGACCTTATCGACATGGATGTCGCTGATGGCCTTGTTGGGTTCCAGGGCCATATAGGTCAGCGCGCGCTCGATGGCGCCGCGCTTGACGGCGTCCTTTTCCTTGTCGGGGTCGGGCACGCGGTCGTCGATGGCCAGCACCATCTCGGGCGAGGTGCCCCAGGTCACTTGCGGGCGGATCTGCGCGGCGTCGATCTCGACGACCTTGTCGAAGTGGGCGCCCGGGTCGGAATGCAGGGTGCGCCAGTAGGCGACGGCCTGCTCCCACTCGACACCTTGCGGCGAGAACGGGCGGCCCTTGACGTAGTTGATGGTCGTGTCGTCGACACCGATCAGCCCGGCGCGGGCACCGGCCTCGATGGCCATGTTGCAGACCGTCATGCGGCCTTCCATCGACAGCGAGCGGATGGCCGAACCCGCGAACTCGATGGTGTAACCGTTTCCGCCGGCGGTGCCGATCTTGCCGATGATGGCCAGCACGATGTCCTTGGCGCCGCAGCCCTTGGGTAAAGTCCCTTCGACATTGACGAGCAGGTTCTTCGCCTTCTTGGCCGACAGCGTCTGCGTGGCCAGCACATGCTCGACCTCGCTGGTGCCAATGCCATGCGCCAGCGCGCCAAAGGCACCGTGGGTGGAGGTGTGGCTGTCGCCGCAGACGACGGTCATGCCGGGCAGCGTCGCACCCTGCTCCGGGCCGATGACGTGCACGATGCCCTGGCGCTTGTCGTTCATCTTGAACTGCGTGATGCCGACGCGGTCGCAGTTGGCGTCCAGCGTGTCGACCTGCAGCTTGGAGATGGGATCTGCGATGCCTTGCGAGCGGTCGGTCGTTGGCACGTTGTGGTCGCTGACGGCGAGGTTCGCGCTCAGGCGCCAGACCTTGCGGCCGGCCAGGTCCAGGCCTTCGAAGGCCTGCGGGCTGGTCACCTCATGGACGAGGTGCCGGTCGATGTAGAGCAGCGCCGTGCCATCGGGCTCGGTGTGCACGACATGCTCGTCCCAGAGCTTGTCGTAAAGGGTTCTTGAAGTCATTGCTTCTCTCGAGGAATCAGGGTGTCCACGAAGCGTTGCACCACAGTGGGCAGACGCTGCTGGCGCAGGACACCCAATACATATTCGCGCTCGGCCCAGGGCTCTTCAAGGCGCAGGCAGCGCACGCCGAAGACGCGGGTGAAGCGTTCGGCTGGTTGCTCGGGCAGCACGGCCACGCCCAGGCCTGCCTCGACGAGCTGGGCGATGGCATCAAAGCCCCGCACCTGCCAGCGCGCGTTCAGCGTCTTGCCGCGTGCGGCCGCCTGCTCGCGCATCAGCTCCTGGGCGCTGGCGCCGGCATGCAGGCCGATGAGGTCATAGGCCAGCAGGTCGTCGAAGGTGACTTCCTCGCGCTGGGCCAGCGGGTGCTTCAAGGGCACGAGCGCCGCGAGGCGACCATGCGCAAACGTCCACGTCTGCAGCCGGTTGTCCAGCAGAGGCGGCGAGAACACACCGATGTCGGCACGCCCTTCCGCCACCGCGGCCTGGGCCTCGGCGCTGGTCAGGTCTTCCAGGCTGATGCGGATCTGGCTGTGCGCCTGCGAGAAACCCACCAGATGCGGCGGCAGCGCCTCGGTGATGGCACTGCTGTTGGCGGCGATGCGCAGATGGCCCTTGATGCCCCGCGAGAACTCCATGACCTCGGTCTCGAGTGCATAGAGGGATGCGTGCAGCGAACGGATATGGCGCACCAAGGCGCGGCCGGCCTCGGTAGGTTCGACCCCCCTCGCGCGCCGCTCAAAGAGCTGCACGCCAAGGCGGCTTTCCAGATCAGACAGGCGCTTGCTGGCGGCTGCCAGCGCCAGGTGTTCCTGGGCGGCGCCGCGCGTGATCGAGCGGGTCTGCTCGATGGCGAGCACGAGATTGAGAGTGGTGAGGTCGTGGCGCATGTTGATCGTCCAACTCCAGCATAGCCTTCGTGAAGATCGAGATTCTGCGCCAGAAAACGACTGGCGTTTCGTGGTTTGCGAAGATCAATGCGGCGCGCTGGCCTGCTTCAACATCCCACGCAGTGCGTTGCGGCTGTGCGCGCCGAAATGGCCCAGCAGCTCAGCGATGGCCCGGTGCAAGGCATCGCGTTGACCCTGCAGGTCGCGCGCCAGCTCGGGGCCGAACTGGGCTTCGTTGGCAGCAAAGTCCAAATTGGGGTCAGTGACGAATTTCGCCGGCGCGCCGATCACGACGGCTGCATCCGTCGCCGGCCCGGCCTTGAACGCCTCGGCCGCGACGACCTCGCGCACATAGTCGAAACCCCAGGCCGGGTAGCGCCCATCGCGGGTGGCGTCGCGCAGCGCGAGCTCCAGCGGGCCATCGCGACGCTGCTGCGCGTTGTCGATGATCCAGCGCGTCTGGAACTGCTCCAGCACGAAATGGCGGTTGCTTTGCAGCACGACCAATCCCTGGCGATCCGCCGGCGCGCCCAGCTGGGCCTTGAGATTGACCCACATCATGTGGCCCAGCGTCGCGCCCGGCGCAGCGCTGGAGTGATAAGGCTGCGTCAGGTCCTCGACGTGGTGCAGGGCCATGCCCGCAAAGCGCCAACCCCAATAGGCATGGCCGCTCTGCCAGGCCAGCGCGGCCAATGCGCTGTACTGCTGCACGCGCAACTCGGTGAAGGTGCGCGCAAAGCTGGGCGCCAACGTGTTGAAGACGGCGCCCTGGTGGAAGAAGCCCATGTGGAAAGGCGCCTGCGAGCCGATCGCGACGGCCGCGTTCCCGAAAGGCTGCTTGCCGAAGCCGTAAGCCGGGTCGGCCGGGCTGCCCGGGTTGTCGTCGAAGAGATTGAGGTCGTGGCCGTAGTCGGGTTCATCGCAAGCCGAAGCAAGCACCGCCAGCGGCGCCACCGCCTCGCCGGGCTGCAGCGCCACGAAGCGCTGGGTCGCGCCCTTGCCCGGGGTGGCGGCGCTGACCACGCCGACATCCAGTGCAGGGCGGCCGGCGTCGGGGTTGCGCGGGTCGATCTGCAGATAGAGGGCCAACCTGGCCTGGGGCGACAAACGCAGCGCGCGCAGGAAGGCGGCGCGTCGCTCGTCATCGCTGCGTTTGGCATCGGCCACAAAGCGCAGCGCGTCGGGGCGGGGGGCATGCCCCTTCAGGCGCTCGCGCAGCAAAGCCTCCTGAGCGTCGAGCCGAGCGGCGATGGCCACTTCCTGGTCGCGAAGGAAGTCGACGAGAGGTTCGGCCTTCACGACCGCAACGTTCGCAACCTCGGGCATGCGCTCGAAGGCGCGGTAGCACATGGGCGTGTGGTTGCCCCAGGCCTGCGCAAAGGTAGGCAGCAGCAGGGCGGACAGGGCAAAGAGGAGGCGCATCGGCGGCAGCGGCATGAGAAGCCGCGCATTCTGGCCCGTGCTGAGCAAAGCCTTGCGACCGAACTCGCGAAACGGCTTGTGGCCCCCTCGCCTCCCGGTGTGCCACGGGCCGGTCAGCCCAGCGCGGCACGCGCAAGTTTTGCTGCATGCAGGTTACGGGTGGGTACGACTTCGCAGAAGCGGCGATTCGGGAATCACCGCTTCGCGACCAGCGAACCGCTTCGCAGCGATGCAAGCATGGCTTGCCACGCTCGGGCCCTGTGCGAGGATGCCGTCCTCAGCGGACCCGCAGGTTTCATGCGACGACTCCAGGCTCGATTCATCACCTGCCTCGCGGTGCTGCTGGCCGCTGGCGGCACTCGCGCCGACCACTTCGTCATTGGCGTGGAGGACGTTGACTACGCCCCCATCATGAGCACGGCCGGCAACGGTGACTACCGCGGCTATGCGCGCGACCTGCTGGACTTGTTCGCCCGCCGTCACGATCACCGCTTCGACTACTTGCCCCTGCCCACCAAGCGGCTGACGGCCGAGCATGCCGCGGGTCGCCTCGATGGCGTCTTTCCGGACAACCCCAATTGGGAGGCCGAAGCCAAGCGCGGCCTGGCGCTGGCCTATTCCGAGCCGGCCGTGCCCTTCCAGGACGTCGTCATGGTGCCGGCGGCCAATCGCGACCTGCCGGTGCACAACCTGGGCATCGTGCGCGGCTTCACGCCCAAACGCTTCCTGCCACAGATCCAGGGCGGCAGCCTGCGCCTGACCGAAGCGGGCGACCCTTCGCGGCTGATCCGCATGGCCCTGGCCGGCCGTGTCGACGGCGTGCATGTCGCATTGCCGGTGGGCCGGTATCAGCTGGAACAACTGGGCCGACCGGGTGCATTGGTGCCGTCCACCGCCCTGGCGCCAGCCCCCTACGAGTACCACTACCGGCTTTCGAGCCTGAAGCACGCCGACCTGGTCGCCCAGTTCGACCGCTTCCTGCACGAGGAGCAGGTCGCACTGGTCGCCCTGCAGCGCCGCTACGGCCTCGACGAGAGGCTCAGCCCAGCGCCGCGATGACCTCGGCCGGCGCCTGAACGAGCTCGATCAGGACGCCCTCGCCACCAATCGGGAACTCCTCGCTCGACTTGGGATGGATGAAGCAGATGTCATGGCCGGCCGCGCCCTTGCGAATGCCCCCCGGCGCAAAGCGCACACCTTGTTCCGTCATCGCCGCAACCGCCGCCGGCAGGTCGTCCACCCAAAGGCCGACATGGTTGAGCGGCGTCGTGTGCACTGCCGGCTTCCTGTCGGGGTCCAGCGGCTGCATCAGGTCGACTTCGACACGGTGCGGACCGTCGCCAAGGGTGCAGATGTCCTCGTCGACGTTCTCGCGCTCGGAAACGTATTGGCCGGTGACCTGCAGGCCGAGCACGTCGACCCACAACTTGCGCAGCGCGGCCTTGTCCGGCCCGCCGATGGCGATCTGCTGCAGACCGAGAATCTTGTAGGGACGCGTCATGTCAACCTCGAGAAGTAGAAAAGCGAAAAAGCGCCAGCACCTGGGTCAGAGCTTGAGCCGGCCCCAAAGCCAGCCCGTCTTGACGCCAGCCAGCGTCGCGATGGATTGCTGGTGGATATAGGGCAGACGACCACCCCAGCCAAAGAAGCGGTCACGCAACCAGGGCGCGACAACCGCATGGGACTGGAACATCGGCGTCAGCCCCTTGCTGGCCTGGCCGTAGAAGCGCAGGTGCGCACGGCGGCGCCGGCTGTAGCGCTCGAAGACCTGCGGCCAGTCGTCACCCACCTCGGCTGCGAGCTCATGCGCATCGATCAGGGCCATGTTGGCGCCCTGGCCCAGTTGCGGACTCATGCCATGGGCACAGTCGCCAATGGCCAGCACGCGGCCGTCATGCCAGCGGCGCATCCACACATCGGCATAGCGCGCCTCGCGCAACTGGGCCGCGTCATGCAAGCTGGTGAGTAGGGGCGCCACGTCGGGAAACAGCGTCGTCATCTGCTGCTTGAGCCGGTCAAGCCCGAGGCGCTGCTGCCAGCCTTCGAGATCGGCCACCGGCAAACTCCAGAACAGATTGATGCCTCGCTCGCCGTCGCCGGGATGCGTCTTGCCGACGGGCATGAGGCCCAGCATCTGCGACGCCGAGCGGAAGCGCTGGCGCAGTTCGATCTCAGGATACCCTGGTGGCGCGGGCAGCACGGTCCAGACGGCGCCCCACGGAAAGGCCCGCACATGCTGGTCGACATTCATGCGCTCGCGCAGCCGCGAGAAGCTCCCGTTGGCGAGGATCAGCGCCGAGTGCCGGACCGCGGCACCGTCGGCCAGCTTCAATGCCACGCCCTGTTCATCCTGCTCAAAGCCTTCGACCGCCACGCCGCAGTGCCAGCGGATGCCCAGCTCGCGCACCCGCCCCCACAGCAAGCCCATCAACGCCCCGCGCTGGATGCCCAGGCCGTAGGCCTCGGGATGGAAGCGGCGGTAGCTCATGTCCAGCACGGCGCGGCCGCTTGCCGTGTCGCCAAAAAGCCGGTCCACGCGCCTGCCCAGTGCCAGTGCGCCATCCAGCAGGCCCATGGCCGTCAGCACGCGTTGGCCGGTCGGCTGCAACAGCAGGCCGGCGCCGATGGGACGGGGCTCGGCCACCGCCTCGTACAGCTCGACCGATACACCGCGCTCGGCCAACCGGATGGCCGCAGCCGCGCCGGCGACACCGGCGCCGACGATGGCGATCGATTCAGGCAAAGCGCAGGATAGGCTGATCCACCGACAAGCTCTCGCCCGGCTTGGCCAGGATCTCGGCGACCGTCACGTCCTGCAGGGCGGTCAGGATGTTCTCCATCTTCATCGCCTCAATCACCGCGACCCGCTCACCCGCCTGCACGGTCTGGCCGACCTGGGCGGCCAGGTGCACGAGCAGCCCCGGCATCGGCGACAGCAGGAACTTGCTTGTGTCCGGCGGCGCCTTGTAGGGCATCAGCGCCTGCAATTCGGCCGCGCGCGGGCTCAGCACGGTCAGCTCGACGGAGCGTCCGCCATGATGAATGCGGTAGGCCAGCGGGTTCCTGGCCGTGCCGCGCTCCGCCTGGGCCGTGAAGGCCAGGCCGTTGACGGTGCCGGTGATGCGCACATCGTTCAGGCGCGAGCTGGAGGCAATCCGGTAGTCCTTGTCACCGACCTGCACGCGCGCCTCGCCCAAGGCGCCGGCGTACTCGCTGATGTGCAGCGCATGGCGCTCCGTCCTGCCCTGCCCCTGGTTCACCACGGCCACATAGTCGTGCTCGATTTGCACCTCGTGGCCGCGCAACTGGCCGCTGATGCCGGCCTCGCGCTCGCGGGCCTTGCGGCGGATGAAGCCGGCCAATGCGACGAGGAAGAGCGGATCGTCATGCGGCACGTCCTCGGCCTTGAAGCCGCCGGCATAGTGCTGGGCGATGAAGCCGGTGTTGAAGTTGCCGGTCGCAAAGTCAGGATGAGCCAGCAGGGCGGCCTGGAAGGGGATGTTGCTGGACACGCCGCGGATGACGAAGCCGTTCAGCGCCTCGCGCATCTTGGCGATCGCCTCGCCGCGGTCGCGGCCGTGCACGATGAGCTTGGCGATCATCGAATCGTAGAACATCGGGATCTCGCCGCCCTCGTAGACGCCGGTGTCCACGCGCACGCCAAAGCGTTGCGGCTCGGCCTGCGCCATGGTGGTTTCAGGTGGCTGGTATCGGACGAGGCGGCCGGTCGACGGCAGGAAATTGCGGAAGGGATCTTCCGCATTGATCCGGCACTCGATGGCCCAGCCCTCGCGCTTGATCTGCTCCTGCGTGAAGGTCAGCGGCTCGCCGGCGGCGACGCGGATCATCTGCTCGACGAGATCCAGCCCCGTGATGCACTCGGTAACCGGGTGCTCCACCTGCAGGCGGGTGTTCATTTCCAGGAAGTAGAAGTCCTGGTCCTTGCCGACGACGAACTCCACCGTGCCGGCGCTCTGGTAGTTGACCGCCCTGGCCAGGGCCACGGCCTGCTCGCCCATCGCCCATCGCGCGGCGGGTGGCCTCGCTGATGAAGGGCGACGGCGCTTCCTCGATGACCTTCTGGTGGCGGCGCTGGATGGAGCATTCGCGCTCCCACAGGTAGACGACGTTGCCTTGCGAGTCGCCCAGCACCTGGATCTCGATGTGGCGCGGCTGCTCGACGAACTTCTCCATGAAGACCCGGTCGTCACCGAAGCTGTTGCGCGCCTCGTTGCGGCAGGACGTGAAGCCCTCGAAGGCCTCCTTGTCGTTGAAGGCCACCCGCAGGCCCTTGCCACCGCCGCCCGCGCTGGCCTTGATCATGACCGGGTAGCCGATCCTGGCGGCGATGCCCACGGCTTCCTCGGCCGACAGGATGGGCTCGTTGTGGCCGGGGATGGTGCTGACCTTGGCCTCGTTGGCCAGCTTCTTGGAAGCGATCTTGTCGCCCATCGCGGCGATGGAGGCGTGCTTGGGTCCGATGAAGACGAGGCCTTCCTCCTCGACGCGGCGAGCGAAGGCCTCGTTCTCGGACAGGAAGCCGTAGCCGGGATGGATGGCCTGCGCGCCGGTGCTCCTGGCCGCGGCAATGATCTTGTCGGCGACGAGATAGCTCTCGCGCGACGGCGCCGGGCCGAGCAGCACGGCCTCGTCAGCCAGCTCGACATGGCGGGCGTCCTTGTCGGCTTCGGAGTAGACGGCGACCGTCTTGATGCCCATCTTCTGGGCCGTGGCAATCACCCGGCAGGCGATTTCACCCCGGTTGGCAATCAGGATCTTGGTGAACATAGTTGCCTCGTTATTTCGTCTTGCCCAGCAGCTTCTTGCGCTGCTCGGTGAAGTGCCACCACGGCTGGGCGGGCCCACCGTTCATGAAGTCGTGGGCAGCCATGAAGGTGTCCAGCACGCAGGGGTCATGGCGCTGGCCCATGGGGTCGCGCAGGCGGTCGTAGGTCTTGTACGGGTCCATGCGCTTCACGTCCGCGGGCGTTGCGATGCCCAGACCGATCAGGTCGGCTTCCATCGCCTTGCCGATGTTCGGGATGTCGGTGAGGCGCCTGGCCTCGGCCGCGCAGCTTGCCTTGCTCACAGCGGAATATTCCCGTGCTTGCGCCACGGATTCTCCAGCTTCTTGTCCTTGAGCATCGACAGGCTGCGGCAGATGCGCTTCCTCGTCTCGTGCGGCTGGATGACGTCGTCGATGAAGCCGCGGCTGCCGGCCACGAAGGGATTGGCGAAGCGGGCCTTGTATTCGGCTTCGCGCTCGGCCAGCTTGGCCGGATCCTTCTTGTCCTCGCGGAAGATGATCTCCACCGCGCCCTTGGCGCCCATCACCGCGATCTCGGCGTTGGGCCAGGCGAAGTTGACGTCGCCGCGCAGGTGCTTGGAGGCCATCACGTCATAGGCGCCGCCATAGGCCTTGCGCGTGATGACGGTGATCTTGGGCACCGTGCACTCTGCATACGCGTAGAGCAGCTTGGCGCCGTGCTTGATGATGCCGCCGTACTCCTGGGAGGTGCCGGGCATGAAGCCGGGCACATCGACGAAGGTGACGACCGGGATGTTGAAGGCGTCGCAGAAGCGCACGAAGCGCGCGGCCTTGATGCTGCTCTTGATGTCCAGGCAGCCGGCCAGCACCAGCGGCTGGTTGGCGACGATGCCGACCGTCTGGCCCTCCATGCGCGCAAAGCCGGTAACGATGTTCTTCGCGTAATCGGGCTGCAGCTCGAAGAAGTCGCCGTCATCGACGACCTTGAGGATCAGCTCCTTGATGTCGTAGGGCTTGTTGGCGTTCTCCGGCACCAGGGTATCCAGCGAATAGTCCAGGCGCGTGGCGGGGTCGCCGCTGGGGCGGCAAGGCGCCTTCTCGCGGTTGGACAGCGGCAGGTAGTTGAAGAAGCGGCGCAGCATCAGCAGCGCTTCCACGTCGTTCTCGAACGACAGGTCGGCCACGCCGCTGCGACTGTTGTGCGTGGTGGCGCCGCCCAGTTCCTCGGCGGTCACCTCCTCGTGCGTCACGGTCTTCACGACCTCGGGGCCGGTGACGAACATATAGCTGCTGTCCTTCACCATGAAGATGAAGTCCGTCATGGCCGGGGAATAGACCGCCCCCCCGGCGCAGGGGCCCATGATCATGCTGATCTGCGGCACGACGCCCGAAGCCATCACATTTCGCTGGAACACGTCGGCATAACCGCCCAGCGAGGCGACACCTTCCTGGATGCGCGCGCCGCCCGAGTCGTTCAGGCCGATGACCGGGGCACCCACCTTCATGGCCTGGTCCATCACCTTGCAGATCTTCTCGGCATGGGCCTCGCTGAGCGCGCCACCGAAGACGGTGAAGTCCTGGCTGAAGGCGAAGGCGAGGCGGCCGTTGATCATGCCGTAGCCGGTCACGACGCCGTCGCCGGGAATCTTGTTGTCCTGCATGCCGAAGTCCACGCAGCGGTGCTCGACGAACATGTCCCATTCCTCGAAGCTGCCTTCGTCGAACAGCAGCTCCAGCCGCTCACGCGCGGTCAGCTTGCCCTTGGCGTGCTGGGCGGCAATGCGCTTCTCGCCACCGCCGAGCCGTGCGCGCGCGCGCTTGGCTTCGAGTGCTTGCAGGATGTCTTGCATGTCGGTTCAACCCTCGAACGGGAAATTGATCTCCACGCCGTTGCCGGCGGGGTCTTGGAAGAAGAACTGGTGCTGGCCGGTGACGGGCGAGCGGGACTCGTGGAAGGCCACGCCCAGCGTACGCAAATGCGCTGCGGTGGCCGTCGGGTCGGTGCCGAAGAAGGCGGTGTGGTCGTAGGTCGTCGGTGCGGCGGGGTTGACCGGGCCGCGCACCGCCTCATTGGCGCGCTGCGTGGATAGGTGCACGACCGGGTGGCCGCCGGCATAAAGCCAGTAACCCGCGCTGTCGAAATCCGGCCGCGGGCCTTGCTCGAGGCCAAGCACGTCGCGGTAGAAATCGCGCAGCACGGCGAGCAGCTCGGCGGGTGCGCGCAGGTTGATGTGATGCAGGCCGGTGATCATGGGTTGCTCCTGAAGGTGGCCAGCAACTGGCGTGCCGCGGTGGAAGCCGGCGTGTGGCCGTCCCGCACGGCTGCCGTTGCGGCATCGAGTTGGTTCTTGACGGCAGGATGCGCGACAAAGGCTTGTTTCAGACCGGACTGGATGCGTTCCCACATCCACGCCAGCGACTGCTCGCGGCGCCTGGTGTTCCAGGCACCGCTGGCTTCTCGCTCGCTGCGCAACGCGGCCAGTGCGTCCCACACGGGTTCGATGCCTTTGGATTTGAGGGCACTGACCTTCATGACGCGCTGCGTGGCGTGCGCATGCGTGGGCAGCAGCCGCAGCGCCGACGTGATCTGAGCCTGCGCACGTGTAGCGGCGGCATCGTCCAGGTCGGCCTTGTTGATGACGACGAGGTCGGCCAGCTCCATGACGCCCTTCTTGATCGCCTGCAGATCGTCGCCCGCGTTGGGCAGCTGCAGCAGCAGGTAGAGGTCGGTCATGCCTGCCACGGCGGTCTCGCTCTGGCCGACGCCGACCGTCTCGACGATGACGACGTCGTAGCCCGCCGCTTCGCACAGCAGCATGGCCTCGCGCGTCTTCTCGGCCACGCCGCCGAGCGTGCCGCTGCTGGGGCTGGGGCGGATGAAGGCGCGCGTGTCCATGGAGAGCTTCTCCATGCGCGTCTTGTCGCCCAGGATGGCGCCGCCCGACAGCGTGCTGGACGGGTCCACCGTCAGCACCGCCACACGGTGGCCGCGCTCCAGCAGGAAGAGGCCGAAGGCCTCGATGAAGGTGCTCTTGCCCACGCCCGGCACGCCGGAGATGCCCAGGCGCAGCGAGTGGCCCGTCGCCGGCATCAGCTCGGTCAACAGCGCATCGGCCTGCTCGCGATGGTCGGCCCGCGTGGACTCGATGAGCGTGATGGCCTTGGCCAGCGCCCGGCGGTCGCCGGCTTGCAGCGGTCCGGCGACGCTCAAGCGGCCTCCCAGCGATATTCGATGTCGAAATCCTGCTCTTCGACCACCTTGAATCCGTGTCGGCGATAGAAGTCGTTGGCGCGGCTCTCGCGCAATGCGGCCAAGGTGATGGGCAGGCCGCGCGACTTGACCTGATCGAGCACCCAGGCGCCGATGCGCTGCCCTTGCGCCGCCGGGCGCAGATACAGGTGATGCAGTCGCAGCTCGCCTTCGCGCGGCTCGACGGTGAAGTAGCCGACGCGCTCACCATCCACAACCAGGTGCTGCATCCACTCGGGCCGGAACTGGCTTCTCAGCCGCGCCCGCGCCACCTCGGGGTTGAAGCGGCCGAGCCGCTCCAGGCTCTCGCGCAGCGCTTCCATGCGGATGCTCAGCATGGCCTCGAAGTCGGCGTCGACGACGGGCGCCAGCGTCGGCGTCATCAGGCGACAACCTGCATGCGGATCTGCTCCAGCACGTCCTTGGCGCTGGCCGGAATCGGCGTGCCGGGGCCATAGATGCCCTTCACGCCCGCGGCGTACAGCATGTCGTAGTCCTGGGCTGGGATGACGCCGCCGACGAAGACGATGATGTCGTCGGCGCCCTGCTTCTTGAGCTCGGCAATGATGGCCGGCACCAGCGTCTTGTGGCCGGCCGCCAGCGTCGAGATGCCCACGGCGTGCACGTCGTTCTCGATGGCCTGGCGGGCGCATTCCTCGGGGGTCTGGAACAGCGGGCCAATGTCGACGTCGAAGCCCAGGTCGGCAAACGCGGTCGCAACGACCTTGGCGCCGCGGTCGTGGCCATCCTGTCCAAGCTTGGCGATCATCACGCGCGGACGGCGGCCTTGCTCGTCGCCGAAAGCGGCGATCTCCGCTTGCAGCTTGGCCCAGCCCTCGGCCGAGTCGTAGGCGGCCGCGTAGACGCCGCTGACCTTGTGCGTGTCGGCGCGGTGGCGGCCGAACACGGCTTCGAGTGCGTCAGACACCTCGCCCACGGTCGCGCGCAGGCGCACGGCCTTGATGGCCAGGTCCAGCAGATTCCCCTCGCCGGTCTCGGCGGCTTGCGTGAGCAAGGTCAGCGCGGCCTGCACCGCGGCGGTGTCACGCGTGGCCCTGATCCGGTTCAGGCGCTCGATCTGGCCATCGCGCACCTTGACGTTGTCCACGTCGAGGATGTCGATGGGGTCTTCCTTGGCCAACTTGTATTTGTTGACGCCGACGATGACGTCCTGGCCGGAGTCGATGCGCGCCTGCTTCTCGGCGGCACTGGCTTCGATCTTCAGCTTGGCCCAGCCCGAGTCCACCGCCTTGATCATGCCGCCCTGGGCATTGACCTCTTCGATGATCTCCCAGGCCTTGTCGGCCATGTCCTGGGTGAGCTTTTCCATCATGTAGCTGCCGGCCCAGGGGTCGACGACGCTGGTGATGTGGGTCTCTTCCTGGATGATGAGCTGGGTATTGCGGGCGATGCGGCTGCTGAACTCGGTGGGCAGCGCGATGGCTTCGTCCAGCGAGTTGGTGTGCAGGCTCTGCGTGCCGCCGAAGACGGCGGCCATGGCTTCGATGGTGGTGCGCACCACGTTGTTGTACGGGTCTTGCGCGGTCAGGCTCCATCCCGAGGTCTGGCAGTGGGTGCGCAGCATCAGGCTCCTGGGGCTTGTCGCACCGAAGCCCTTCATGATGCGGCACCACAGCAGCCGCGCCGCGCGCATCTTGGCGATCTCGAGATAGAAATTCATCCCGATGGCCCAGAAAAAGCTAAGCCGCGGCGCGAAGTCGTCGACGCTCAGGCCCTTGGCCAAGGCCGTCTTCACATACTCCTGGCCATCGGCCAGCGTGAAGGCCAGCTCCAGCGCTTGGGTTGCGCCGGCCTCCTGCATGTGATAGCCGGAGATGCTGATGGAGTTGAACTTAGGCATCTCCCGCGCCGTGTACTCGATGATGTCGCCGACGATGCGCATCGACGGCTCGGGCGGGTAGATGTAGGTGTTGCGGACCATGAACTCCTTGAGGATGTCGTTCTGGATGGTCCCGGCCAGTTGGGCCTGGGACACGCCCTGCTCTTCCGCCGCCACCACATAGCCGGCCAGCACCGGCAGCACGGCGCCGTTCATGGTCATGGAGACGGACACCTTGTCCAGCGGGATGCCGTCGAACAGGATCTTCATGTCCTCCACCGAGTCGATGGCCACGCCGGCTTTGCCGACGTCACCGGTCACGCGGGGGTGGTCGCTGTCGTAGCCGCGGTGGGTGGCCAGGTCGAAGGCCACGGACACGCCCTGGCCGCCGGCGGCGAGCGCCTTTCTATAAAAGGCGTTGCTTTCCTCGGCGGTAGAGAAGCCGGCGTACTGGCGGATGGTCCACGGCCGCGCGGCGTACATCGTTGCCTGCGGGCCGCGCAGGAAGGGCTCGAAGCCCGGCAGTGTGTCGGCATGCGGCAGGCCGGCCACGTCTGCGGCGGTGTAGAGCGGCTTGACAGTCAAGCCCTCGGGCGTGACCCAGTTCAGCGCAGCCACATCGCCGCCCGGGGCCGATTTGGCGGCGGCCTTGGTCCATTGCTCCAGCGTGGCAGGTTTGAACTCGCGGGCATCCCCGGTTCGGCTGGCGTCCGACATCGAAACTCTCCTGTAACTGGGCTGACATCTTAGCCGAACCGTTATTCATAATTATGAATTCAGAATCGCTACACTCGGCCGCCATGCCCGGCTCACTCGACCATGCCCCTCTCGCCGCATCGGCTCTGTACGAGCAGGTGGCCGACCGGCTGCGCCAGCAGATCCTGGCACGGGAACTGGAACCAGGGTCGTGGATCGACGAACTCAAGCTCTGCGCCGAGCTGGGGATCAGCCGCACGCCGATGCGCGAGGCGCTGAAGGTTCTGGCCGCCGAGGGCCTGGTGACGATGAAGCTGCGCCGCGGCGCCTACGTGACCGAGATGAGCGAACGGGATGTGCGGGAAGCCTACCAACTGCTCTCCCTTCTCGAAAGTGACGCCGCCGCCGAAGTCGCCAATCGCGCGAGCGATGCCGAATTGACGGAGCTGAGCGAATTGCACCGGGCGCTGGAAGAAGCGTTACCCGATAGGGACGCCTTCTTCGCCGCCAACGAGCGCTTCCATCTGCGCGTGCTGGAGATCGACGGCAACCGCTGGCGGCTGCAGATCGTGGGGGATCTGCGCCGGTTGATGAAGCTGAATCGCCACCACTCGCTGTTCCGGGAGGGACGGCTGGCCGAATCGCTGGATGAGCACCGGGCGATCGTCGGTGCGCTGCTTGCGCGGGATGCACAAGCCTGCCGGCAACTTGTCACGGCCCATTTTTGTAACGGACTGAACGCCACACAGACAGCTTTGTGAAGGCAGACGGGCGGTGCGTGAACTGCCACCGAAAGCCCGCGCTTATCGGCGCGTGGTTTCGCTAAGTCCTTACTAGCATGGCAATTACTGGGAAAACCACCCCCGGTCCGGGTGTTCGGGCCGTGGGCGGCGGCCTCGGTTCGGGTCGATTCCGGCCGATTTGAGACTTTGTTCCTCAAGTCAAGCGGGGCCGGCCCGATAACCGATCGAAGCACTTGAAATCTAGGGATACGGCCGTGCCACGGCATTGGCCGGCTGCCCCGGGTTGCAAGCCGCCACCTCCATGAGGGCGTGGCCGTCAGCACAGCAGGTACAACCATGGCAAGCATCGTCCCCTTCATCCCGGTCTCCAAGATCCCTGGCCTCACGACCACGTCGATCCGGGATTTCACGACCGAAGACTGGGCTGCCTTCAGCACCGACCAGCTGATTGCGCTGACCACCGTACAGGCCGCTGTGATCACCTCCAGCGGCCTTTCTGTCTTGAGCAGCGACCAACTCCGCGCTTTCCAGACCGAAGACCTGCGTGCCATTTCGACAGCCTCCATCGGCGGCTTCAACTCCGACCAGATCGGTGTCCTGACCACCGAGCAGCTGCAAGCCCTGAGCACCGGCCAGATCCTGCAGCTGAGCACCGCCCAGTTGCAGGGCTTCAATGCCGCCGACATGGTGGCCCTGACCACCGCCCAGGTCGGCGCCCTGACCTCGACACAAGCCAAGGGCTTGTCGACGGACCAGCTGTCGGCCATGGAAGCGACCGACATCCGCTTCATCACCACGGCCGCTCTGCGCGCCCTGACCAGCACCCAGTTGGACGGCCTGACCTCCGACCAGCTGCGCGGCCTTTCGTCCAGCCAGATCCTCGCCCTGACCACCG
The DNA here is from genome assembly GCF_001425705.1 of Pelomonas sp. Root1217. Classification (GTDB taxonomy): domain Bacteria; phylum Pseudomonadota; class Gammaproteobacteria; order Burkholderiales; family Burkholderiaceae_C; genus Pelomonas. Next base: position 282,858 of record NZ_LMDC01000028.1, read on the forward strand.
CCCAGGTCAGCACGCTGAACACCGACGATCTGAACAGCCTCGGGACCGACCAGGTCAACAAGTTCTCCACGGCCCAGGTCCAGTCGCTGACGACCGCCCAGCTCAGCCACCTGAGCACCGACAGCCTCAACGCGATGGGCTCGGCCCAGTTCGCCTCGCTGTCGTCCAGCCAGGTGGGCTCGCTGACCTCCGACCAGCTGCCCAAGATGGAGACGGCCGACCTGCGCGCCATCACCACTGCGGCACTGCGCGGCCTGAGTTCGGACCAGATCCAGACGCTGACCTCCGACGAGGTCGCCAGCCTGAGCACCGCCCAGATCGGCGCGCTGATGACGGCCCAGATCCAGGGCCTGACGGCCGCCGACATGGCGGCACTGGACACCGCCCAGGTGGCGGTGCTGAGCTCGGCCCAGGCCCAGTCGTTGTCCACCGACCAGCTGTCCGCCATTGAAGCAGCCGACATGAGGTCGCTGACGACGGGGGCGCTGCGCGCCCTGTCCAGCACCCAGCTCGACGGCCTGACCTCCGACCAACTGCGGGCCTTAAGCTCCAGCCAGGTCAATGCCCTGACCACCGACCAGGTCCGCACGCTGAACACGGACGACCTGAACAGCTTGTCGTCCGACCAGTTCAACAAGCTCTCCACCGCCCAGGTCGCGGTGCTGACGACGGCCCAGTTGAGCCATCTGACGACGGACAGCCTCAACGCGATGGGCTCGACCCAGTTCGCCGCGCTGAACTCGACGCAGTTCAGCGCGTTGACGTCCGACCAGCTGCCGACGATGGAGACGGCCGACCTGCGCGCCGTCACGACCGCCGCACTGCGCGGCCTCTCCTCCGACCAGATCCAGACGCTGACTTCCGATGAAGTGGGCGCACTGACCACCGGCCAGATCGCGGCCCTGACGACGGTGCAGGTCAAAGGCCTGACGGCCGGCGACATGACGGCCCTGGGCACCGCCCAGATCGCCGCGCTGGGCTCGGCCCAGGTGTCGGCCCTGAACACCGACCAGCTGTCCGCCATCGAAGCGGCCGACATGAGGTCACTGACGACAGCGGCCCTGCGCGCCCTGTCCAGCACTCAGCTCGACGGCCTCACGTCCGACCAGCTGCGCGGCCTGACCTCCGGCCAGGTCAACTCGCTGACCACGGCCCAGGTCAGCACGCTGAACACCGACGACCTGAACGCCCTCTCGTCCGACCAGTTCAACAAGCTGTCGACAGCCCAGGTCCAGTCGCTGACGAGCACTCAGCTCAGCAACCTGACGACGGACAACCTGAACGCCCTGGGCACGGCCCAGTTCGCCACGCTGTCGTCCAGCCAGTTCGGCTCGCTGACGACCGACCAGCTCTCCAAGATGGAGTCGGCCGACCTGCGCTCGGTCACGACGACGGCCCTGCGCGGCCTGTCCTCCGACCAGATCGAATCGCTGGCCTCCGACGTGGTGGCCAGCCTCACGACGGCGCAGATCGGCGCGCTGACGACGGCCCAGGTCAAGGGCCTGGAGGCCGACGACATGGCCGCCCTGGGTACCGCCCAGATCGCGGCCCTGAGCTCGGTCCAGGCGGCCGCGCTGTCCACCGATCAGCTGTCCGCCATCGAGGCGGCCGACATGAGGTCACTGTCGACGGGCGCGCTGCGCGCCCTGACCAGCACCCAGCTCGATGGCCTGACCAGCGACCAGCTGCGCGCCCTCTCCTCCAGCCAGATCAACTCGCTGACCACCGACCAGGTCCGCACGCTGAACACGGACGACCTCAACAGCCTGGCGTCCGACCAGTTCAACAAGCTCTCCACCGCCCAGGTGCAGGCGCTGACGACCGCCCAGCTGAGCAGCCTGACTTCCGACAGCCTCAATGCGATGGGCTCGGCCCAGTTCGCCACGCTGTCGTCGGTCCAGTTCGGTTCGCTGACCACCGACCAGCTGTCCCAGCTCGAGACGGCCGACCTGCGCGCCGTGACGACCGCCGCCCTGCGCGGCCTGAGCTCCGATCAGGTCCAGGCGCTGACCTCCGATGAGGTGGCCAGCTTCAGCACCGCCCAGATCGGCGCGCTGACGACGGCCCAGATCCAGGGGCTGCAAGCCGTCGACATGACGGCCCTGGGTACCGCCCAGATCGCAGTCCTGAGCTCGGCCCAGGCCCAGTCGCTGAGCACGGACCAGCTGTCCGCCATTGAAGCTGCCGACATGCGCTCGCTGACGACGGCGGCCCTGCGCGCCTTGTCCAGCACCCAGCTCGACGGCCTGACCTCCGACCAGTTGCGCGCCCTGTCGTCCAGCCAGATCAACGCGCTGACCACCGCCCAGGTCAGCACGCTGAACACCGATGACCTCAACGTCCTGACGTCCGACCAGTTCAACAAGCTCTCCACGGCCCAGGTCCAGTCGCTGACGACCAGCCAGCTCAGCAACCTGACGACGGACAACCTCAACGCGATGGGTTCGGCCCAGTTCGCGACGCTGTCGTCCACGCAATTCGGCTCCCTGACCTCGGATCAGCTGCCCACGCTCGAGACCGCCGACCTGCGCGCCGTCACGACGGCGGCCCTGCGCGGCCTGTCGTCCGACCAGATCCTGACGCTGACCTCCGACGAGGTGGCCGGCCTGTCCACGGGCCAGATCGCCTCGCTGTCCGCCACCCAAGTCCAGGGCCTGGAGGCTGCCGACATGGCGGCCCTGTCCACCGCCCAGGTGGCGGTGCTGAGCTCGACCCAGGTGCAGGCGCTGTCCACCGACCAGCTGTCCGCCATCGACGCGGCCGACATGAAGTCGCTGACGACGGCCGCCCTGCGCGCCCTGTCCAGCACCCAGATCGACGGCCTGACCAGCGATCAACTGCGGGCACTGACCAGCGCCCAGCTCAATGCGCTGACCACCGCCCCGCAGATCGTCGGCCTCAACACCGATGACCTGAACGTCCTGACGACGGACCAGATCGCCCGCCTGTCGACCTCGCAGATCCAGGCGCTGACGACGACCCAGTTGAGCAACCTGGTCACCGACAGCTTGAATGCGATGGGCTCGGCCCAGTTCGCCACGCTGTCGTCCAACCAGTTCGGCTCGCTGACGACCGACCAGCTCTCCAAGATGGAGACGGCCGACCTGCGCGCCGTCACGACCAATGCGCTGCGCGGCCTGAACTCCGACCAGATCCAGTCGCTGACCTCGGACGAAGTCGGCAGCCTGTCCACCGGCCAGATTGCCGCGCTGACGACGGCCCAGGTCAAGGGCCTCGAAGCCGCCGACATGACGGCCATGGGCACGGCCCAGGTCGCGGCGCTGACCTCGGCCCAGGCCCAGAACCTGTCGACCGACCAGCTCTCGGCCATCGATGCGTCCGACATGCGTGCGCTGACGACGGCCGCGCTGCGGGCTCTCAGCAGCACCCAGCTGGACGGCCTGACCTCCGACCAGCTGCGTGCGCTGTCTTCCAGCCAGATCAATTCGCTGACCACCGACCAGGTCCGCACGCTGAACACGGACGACCTCAACAGCCTCACGTCCGACCAGTTCAACAAGCTCTCCACCGCTCAGGTCGCCGTACTCACGACGACCCAGCTGAGCAGCCTGGCCACCGATAACCTCAACGCGATGGGCTCGGCCCAGTTCGCCACGCTGAACTCGTCGCAATTGGGTTCACTGACGTCGGACCAGTTGCCCAAGATGGAGACGGCCGATCTGCGCGCCGTCACCACGGCGGCGCTGCGTGGCCTGAGTTCGGACCAAGTCCTGACGCTGACCTCCGACGAGGTGTCCAGCCTCAGCACTGCCCAGATCGCTTCGCTGACGACGTCGCAAGTCCAGGGCCTGACCGCTGCCGACATGACGGCCCTGGGCACCGCCCAGGTGGCCATGCTGAGCTCGGCCCAGGCCGCCGCACTGAACACCGACCAGCTGGCCGCCATCGACGCGGCCGACATGAAGTCGCTGACGACGGCCGCCCTGCGCGCACTCAGCAGCACCCAGTTGGACGGCCTGACCTCGGACCAGTTGCGCGCGCTGTCCTCCAGCCAGATCAGCTCGCTGACCACCGACCAGGTCCGCACGCTGAACACCGACGACCTCAACAGTCTCGCATCCGACCAGTTCAACAAGCTCTCGACCGCGCAGATCCAGGTGCTGACAACGACGCAGCTCAGCAACCTGACGACGGACAACCTCAATGCCCTCGGCTCTGCCCAGTTCGCCTCACTGAACTCCACGCAGTTCGGTTCGCTGACGAGCGACCAGTTGCCCAAGCTGGAAACGGCCGACCTGCGTGCGGTCACGACCGCAGCCCTGCGCGGCCTCTCCTCGGATCAGGTCCTGACGTTGACTTCCGACGAGGTGGCCAGCCTCAGCACTGCACAGATCGGCTCGCTCACCACCAGCCAGATCCAGGGCCTGACAGCGGCGGACATGACGGCCTTGGGCACCGCCCAGGTCGCCGTGCTGAGCTCGACCCAGGCGCAGTCGCTGTCCACCGACCAGCTGTCCGCCATCGACGCGGCCGACATGAAGTCGCTGACGACGGCCGCCCTGCGCGCGCTGTCCAGCACCCAGCTGGATGGCCTGACCTCTGACCAGCTGCGTTCGCTGACCAGCACCCAGCTCAACGCTCTGACCACCAACCCGCAGGTCATCAGCCTCAACACGGACGACCTCAACGTCCTGACGACGGACCAGATCGCTCGCCTGTCAACCTCGCAGATCCAGGCGCTGACGACGACGCAGCTGTCCAACCTGGCCACCGACAGCCTCAATGCGATGGGCTCGGCCCAGTTCGCGACGCTGTCGTCCAGCCAGTTCGGCTCGCTGACGACCGACCAGCTGTCCAAGCTCGAGACGGCCGACCTGCGCGCCGTCACGACCAACGCGCTGCGCGGCCTGAGCTCCGACCAAGTCCAGTCGCTGACCTCCGACGAGGTGTCCAGCCTGTCCACGGGCCAGGTGGCGGCCTTCACGACCGCCCAGGTCAAGGGCCTGACGGCCAACGACATGACGGCCTTGTCCACTGCCCAGGTGGCGGCACTGAACTCGGCCCAGGCCGCAGCGCTGGACACGGACCAGCTCTCGGCGATTGATGCGGCCGACATGAAGTCGCTGACGACGGCCGCCCTGCGTGCGCTGTCCAGCGCTCAGCTCGATGGCCTGACCAGCGACCAGCTGCGGGCGCTGACCAGCGCCCAGCTCAATGCGCTAACCACCAGCCCGCAGATCGTCGGCCTGAGCACGGATGACCTCAACGTCCTGACGACGGACCAGATCGCTCGCCTGTCCACCGGCCAGATCCAGGCACTGACGACGACCCAGCTGAGCAACCTGGTCACCGACAGCTTGAACGCCATGGGCTCGGCCCAGTTCGCCACGCTGTCGTCCAACCAGTTCGGCTCGCTGACCACCGACCAGCTCTCCAAGATGGAGACGGCCGACCTGCGTGCCGTCACGACCAATGCGCTGCGCGGCTTGAGCTCCGATCAGGTCCAGTCGCTGACTTCCGACGAGGTCGGTTCGATGACGACGGCCCAGATCGCCACGTTGACGACCGCCCAGGTCAAGGGCCTGACGGCCGGCGACATGACGGCACTCGGTACCGCCCAGGTCGCCGCATTGAGCTCGGCCCAGGCCCAGAACCTGTCGACCGACCAGCTCTCGGCCATCGAAGCTGCCGACATGAAGTCGCTGACGACGGCGACCCTGCGGGCGCTGACCAGCACCCAACTGGATGGCCTGACCTCCGACCAGCTGCGTGCACTCTCCTCAAGCCAGATCAACTCGCTGACCACCGACCAGGTCCGCACGCTGAACACGGACGACCTCAACAGCCTCACGTCCGACCAGTTCAACAAGCTCTCCACCGCCCAGGTGCAGGTACTGACCACCGCTCAGCTGAGCAACCTGACGACGGACAACCTCAACGCGATGGGCTCGGCCCAGTTCGCCACGCTGAACTCCACCCAGCTTGGCTCGCTGACGTCTGACCAATTGCCATCGATGGAGACGGCCGACTTGCGCGCCGTCACGACTGCGGCTCTGCGTGGCCTGAGCTCGGATCAGATCCTGACGCTGACCTCCGACGAAGTCGGTTCGATGACAACGGCGCAGATCGCCTCACTGTCCGCCACACAGGTCAAGGGCCTGACGGCGGGTGACATGACGGCCCTGGGTACGGCCCAGGTCGGCGTGCTGAGCTCAACCCAGGCGGCGGCGCTGAGTACGGATCAACTGTCTGCCATCGATGCGTCCGACATGAGGTCACTGACGACGGCGGCACTGCGCTCGCTGAGCAGCACCCAACTGGATGGACTCACCTCCGACCAGCTGCGCGCCCTGTCTTCCAGCCAGATCAATTCGCTGACGACCGACCAGGTCCGCACGCTGAACACCGACGACCTCAACAGCCTGGCGTCCGACCAGTTCAACAAGCTCTCCACCGCCCAGGTGCAGGTGCTGACCACCACGCAGTTGAGCAATCTGTCGACCGACAGCCTGAATGCGCTGGGCTCAGCCCAGTTCGCGACGCTGAACTCCAACCAGTTCGGTTCACTGACCTCCGACCAGTTGCCCAAGCTGGAAACGGCCGACTTGCGCGCCGTCACCACGGCCGCGCTGCGTGGCCTGTCCTCGGATCAGATCCTGACGCTGAGCTCCGACGAGGTCTCCAGCCTCAGCACCGCCCAGATCGCTTCGCTGACGACGTCGCAGGTCCAAGGCCTGACGGCCGCCGACATGACGGCCCTGTCCACGGCCCAGGTTGCCGTGCTGAGCTCGGCCCAGGTCCAGTCGCTGTCCACCGACCAGCTGGCGGCCATCGACGCTTCCGACATGAAGTCGCTGACGACGGCCGCACTGCGCGCCCTGTCCAGCACCCAGATCGACGGCCTGACCAGCGATCAGTTGCGCGGCCTCACCAGCACGCAGCTCAATGCGCTGACCACCAACCCGCAGATCATCGGCCTGAACACCGATGACCTCAACGTCCTGACGACGGACCAGATCGCCCGCCTGTCGACTTCGCAGATCCAGGCGCTGACGACCTCGCAGCTGAGCAACCTGGGCACCGACAGCCTGAACGCGATGGGCTCGGCCCAGTTCGCGACGCTGTCCTCCAGCCAGTTCGGCTCGTTGACGACCGACCAGCTCGCCAAGCTGGAAACCGCCGACCTGCGCGCCGTCACGACCAACGCGCTGCGCGGCCTGAGTTCCGACCAAGTCCAGTCGCTGACCTCCGACGAGGTGTCCAGCCTGTCCACGGGCCAGGTGGCGGCCTTCACGACCGCCCAGGTCAAGGGCCTCACCGCGGCCGACATGACGGCCCTGTCCACCGCTCAGGTCGCGGCGCTGAGCTCGGCGCAGGCCCAGAACCTGTCGACCGACCAGCTCTCCGCCATCGACGCGGCCGACATGAAGTCGCTGACGACGGCCTCCCTGCGTGCCCTGTCCAGCACCCAGCTGGACGGCCTGACCAGCGACCAGCTGCGCGCCCTGACCAGTGCCCAGATCAACTCGCTGACGACCGACCAGGTCCGCACGCTGAACACCGACGATCTCAACAGCCTGACGTCGGACCAGTTCAACAAGCTCTCGACCGCCCAGGTCGCCGTGCTGACGACGGCCCAGTTGAGCAGCCTGGCCAGCGACAACCTCAACGCCATGGGGACGGCCCAGTTCGCAACGCTGAACTCCAGCCAGTTCGGTTCACTGACCTCCGACCAGTTGCCCAAGCTGGAGACGGCCGACCTACGCGCCGTCACCACGGCGGCGCTGCGTGGCCTGTCCTCGGATCAGATCCTGACGCTGAGCTCCGATGAGGTCTCCAGCCTCAGCACCGCCCAGATCGGCTCGCTGACCACGTCGCAGGTCCAGGGCCTGACGGCCGCTGACATGACGGCGCTGGGTACCGCCCAGGTGGCCGTGCTGAGTTCCGCCCAGGCGTTTGCGCTGAGCACCGATCAGCTGTCCGCCATCGAGACCGGCGACATTCGCTTCCTGACCACGACCGCACTGCGCGCCCTGACCAGCACCCAGCTGGACGGCCTGACCAGCGACCAGCTGCAATCGCTGACCTCGGCCCAGGTGAACTCGCTGACGACGGCGCAGCTGTCGACGATGAACAGCGACGACCTGAACGCGTTCACGACCGACCAGTTCGCTCGCATGAGCACGGGCCAGGTCCAGGCGTTGACGGCCAGCCAGCTGTCGCACCTGACGACGGATGACCTGACGGCCCTGGGCACGCAGCACTACGCGGTGATGAACGCGACCCAGTTCGGCTCGCTGACAACCGACCAGCTGCCGAATCTGCAGACGGCCGACCTGCGCGCCGTGACGACGGCGGCGCTGTCCAGCCTGAGCTCGGATCAGATCGCCTCGCTGCAGACCGAGCACATCGCCGCGCTCAGCACGGCGCAGGTGATGTCCCTGTCCACCGCGCAGATACAGGGTCTGGCCGCGGCCGACCTGACGGCCATGGGCTCGGCGCAGGTCGCTGTGCTGACCACGGCCCAGGTGAATTCGCTGTCCACCGACCAGATCGTGGCCATCGACTCCGACGACCTGGCCAAGCTGACTTCGGCATCGCTGCAGGCCATTACCAACACCCAGCTGGGTGCGCTGACGACCGATCAGTTGACCGGCCTGGGCACCCGCGTGTCGGTGCTGACGACCAGCCAGATCAACAACCTGGCCACCGACGACCTGAACACCTTCACGACGGCGCAGTTCGCCTCCTTGAGCTCCACCCAGGTCAAGGCCTTCACGAACTCGCAGATCGCGGCGCTGGAAACCGACGACCTGCGCGCGCTCACCACGGCCCACGTCGCCGCGATGAGCAATGCGCAGATCCAGGCCATCACCAGTGACCAGTTCAGCACGCTGAAGGCGACGCAGATCACGGCGCTGACCACGGCGCAGGCGGCGGCCCTGACCACGGATCAGATCCACAGCCTCACGACGGATCAGATCAGCGGCCTGGAAACCCGCGACATCACCGCCATGAGCATGGCTCAGCTCGACGCGCTGCAAGGCACGACCTTCGGCGAGATGAGCGCGGCGCAGATGAACGCCTACTTCAACGTCACGCCCATCGTGCTGGACCTGGACGGCCACGGCGTCAACACGCTGGCAGCCGCCCAGGGCGTCAACTTCGATCTGCTGGGCACCGGCCAGGTCAACAAGGTGGGCTGGGTGGCTGGCGGCGATGGCCTGCTGGTGATGGACCGCAACCATGACGGCCTCATCAACAGCGGCGGCGAGCTCTTCGGCATGGGCACCGTGCTGGCCAACGGCAAGCATGCCAAGGATGGCTACGCCGCCATGGCCGAGCAGGACAGCAACCATGACGGCAAGCTCGACAGCCACGACGCCAACTGGAAGCAGCTGCAGGTCTGGGTCGATGCCAACCACGATGGCAAGACCGATGCCGGCGAGCTGAAGACGCTGGACGAGCTGGGCGTCACCTCGCTGGACCTGAATGCCACCAAGGGCTCCGGGTCAGACAGCGGCAACCTCATCGGCCTGGTGTCCAGCTACACGACGACCGACGGTGGCAAGCACGACGTGGCCGACGTCTGGTTCGCCAAGGACGTGCAGCCGCAGAAGGCCGACGACGGCAAGGACGCGACGGTGAGCCTGCACGACGTGCTGGCGCCACCAAGCGCCCCGCTGCTCGGTGCCGAACACGTCGACCTGGCCAAGGCGGCCGTGCCACATCCGTCGGCCGACGCCCACCTTGCGGCCATCGACCGCAAGCTGGCCGAGGACGACGAGTTGCGACGCAACAACGGCGGCAACTGGGTATGAAGTCCGTGAATTCGTTCAGGACCGTTCGGCGAATCCGCCGAACGGTCGGCCTCTGGACGGAAAACCCGGCCTTTTTGCCGGTTGCTCCAGCGGACTCCTCCCTAGCATGACAGCACGAGCCCACTCCGTCGCGGCGCTCCAGGCGGGATCGCACCCCGCCTGCAACCGCATCGGCTTGGGTTCGCGCTCCAGTTTCCTTGTCTCTCAGGCACGTCGGCTTGGCCGCTCGACACGCCGGGGCAAAGGCTCAGATCAGCACAACGCTTCCAGTTTCGGGGGCGGGCCAGAAATGGCCCAACGCCGCCATGCCGCAAGGCAAGGCGGCCATCAGTACAGGTGAGAAAACATGTCAACCGTCATCCCCGGCATTTCGCCATCTGTCATCCCGAACCTCAGCACGACGACGATCCGAAATTGGACGACGGAGGACTACGCGGCCCTCAGCACCGACCAGCTGATCGCGTTCACCACCGCCCAGGCCTCGGTCATCCTGTCCAGCAGCCTGGCGGTCCTGAAGAGCGACCAGATCCGGGCCTTCCAGACCGAAGACCTGCGGGCCATCGCAACCAGCGCCCTGGCCGGCTTCAGCTCTGACCAGATCCAGGCCCTCAAGACCGACCAGGTCCAGGCCCTGAGCACCTCGCAGATCGCCGTCCTGTCGACGGTCCAGATCCAGGGCCTGAGCAGCGCCGACATGGTGGCGCTGACCTCCGCCCAGATCGGCGCGCTGACGTCCGCCCAGCTGGGCAACCTCTCCACGGCCCAAATAGCCGCCGTCGAGACGGCCGACATCAAGTCGATCACCACCGCCGCGTTGCGCAACCTGTCGTCCACCCAGTTGGACGCCTTCACCAGCGACCAGCTCCGCGCCCTCTCCAGTGGCCAGGTCAATTCACTGACGACGAGTCAGGTCAATACGCTCGGTACGGCTGACCTGAACAGCCTGAGCAGCAGCCAGTTCGCCAACCTCTCCACGGCCCAGGCCCAGGCCCTGACCGCCACCCAGCTCGGCAACCTGGCCACCGACAACCTGAACGCGCTGGGCACGGGCCATTTCGCCGTACTGTCGTCGACCCAGTTCGGCGGGCTGACCACCAGCCAGCTGGCCAAGCTCGAGACCGCTGACCTGCGTGCGGTCACGACCGCCGCCCTCAGCGGCCTGTCATCCGACCAGGTCGGCGCCCTGGCCAGCGACGCCGTGGGCTCGCTGACCACCAGCCAGATCGCAGCCCTGGGCAGCAACCAGGTTCAGGGCTTGACCACCGCCGACATGGTTGCGCTGACTTCAGCGCAGGTCTCTTCGCTCACCTCCACCCAGGCGGCCAAGCTCTCCACGGCCCAGATCGCGGCCATCGAGACCGCGGACGTCAAGGCGCTGACCACCGGCGCCCTGCGCAATCTGTCGTCCGACCAGCTCGACGCCTTCACCAGCGACCAGCTGCGTGCGCTCAGCAGTGGCCAGATCAATTCGCTGACGACGGCCCAAGTCAACACGCTCGGCACGGCCGACCTGAACAGCCTGACCAGCGGCCAGTTCGCCAACCTGTCGTCCGCGCAGGTCCAGGCGCTGACCAACACCCAGCTCGCCAATCTCGCGACCGATAACCTCAATGCCTTGGGCACCGCCCAGTTCGCAGCGCTGAACTCCAGCCAGTTCGGCGCTCTGACGACAGGCCAACTCGGCAAGCTCGAAACCGCCGACCTGCGCGCCGTCACGACCGCGGCCTTGAGAGGCCTGTCCTCCGACCAGATTGGCGCCCTGGCCAGCGACGCCGTGGGCTCGCTGAGCACCGCCCAGGTGGCCTCGCTGGGCACCGCCCAGGTCAAGGGCTTGACCACCGGCGACATGGTTGCCCTGACCTCGGGTCAGGTCGCCGCGCTGAACTCAACCCAAGCCGGCACATTGTCGACCGCCCAGTTGGCGGCCATCGAGACGGCCGACATCAAGTCGCTGACCACGGGCGCCCTGCGCAACCTGTCCTCCGACCAGCTCGACGCCTTCACCAGCGACCAGCTGCGCGCCTTGAGCAGCGGCCAGGTCAATTCGCTGACGACGGCCCAGATCAACACGCTGGGTACGGCCGACCTGAACAGCCTGACCAGCAGCCAGTTCGCCAACCTGTCCACGGCCCAAGCCCAGGCGCTGACCAACACCCAGCTCGCCAACCTCGCCACCGACAACTTGAACGCGCTGGGCACGGCTCAATTTGCGGCCCTGTCGTCCAGCCAGTTCGGCGCGCTGACCACCGGCCAGCTCGGCAAGCTCGAAACCGCCGACCTGCGTGCGGTGACTACCGCAGCCCTCAACGGCTTGTCCTCTGATCAAGTCGGTGCGCTGGCCAGCGACGCCGTCGGCTCGCTGACGACCGCTCAAGTTGCTTCGCTGGGCACCGCCCAGATCGACGGCCTGACCACGGGTGACATGGTCGCCCTGACTTCGGCCCAGGTCGCTGCCATCAATTCGGCCCAGGCCGGCAGCCTGTCCACCGCCCAGCTCGCGGCCATCGAGACCGGTGACATCAAGTCGCTGACCACCGGCGCCCTGCGCAATCTGTCGTCCGACCAGCTCGACGCTTTCACCAGCGACCAGCTCCGCGCGCTCAGCAGCGGCCAGATCAACTCGCTGACGACGGCCCAGATCAACACACTGGGTACGGCGGATCTGAACAGCCTGACCAGCGGCCAGTTCGCCAACCTGTCGTCCGCGCAGGTCCAGGCGCTGACCAACACCCAGCTCGCCAACCTGGCGACAGACAACCTCAACGCGCTGGGCACCGCCCAGTTCGCTGCGCTGAGCTCCAGCCAGTTCGGCGCATTGACCACCGGCCAGTTGGGCAAGCTCGAGACGGCCGACCTGCGCGCCGTCACCACCGCTGCGCTCAACAATCTGTCGTCCGACCAGGTCGGCGCATTGGCCAGCGACGCGGTCGGCTCGCTGTCGACCGCTCAAGTGGCCTCGCTGGGCACTGCCCAGATCAAGGGCCTGACGACCGGTGACATGGTCGCCCTGACCTCGGGTCAGGTTGCAGCGCTGAACTCCACGCAGGCGGGCAGCTTGTCCACCGCGCAAATCGCTGCGATCGAGACGGCCGACGTCAAGTCGCTGACGACGGGTGCCCTGCGCAACCTGTCTTCCGACCAGCTCGACGCTTTCACCAGCGACCAGCTCCGCGCGCTCAGCAGCGGCCAGATCAACTCGCTGACGACGGCCCAGATCAACACACTGGGTACGGCGGATCTGAACAGCCTGACCAGCGGCCAGTTCGCCAACCTGTCGTCCGCGCAGGTCCAGGCGCTGACCAATGCCCAGCTCGCCAATCTGGCGACGGACAACCTCAATGCGCTGGGCACCGCTCAGTTTGCGGCACTGAACTCCAGCCAGTTCGGCGCGCTGACGACCAACCAGCTTGGCAATCTCCAGACGGCCGACCTGCGCGCCGTCACCACGGCCGCACTCAACGGCCTGTCCTCAGACCAGGTCGGTGCGCTCGCCAGCGACGCCGTCGGCTCGCTGACCACCGCTCAAGTGGCCTCGCTGGGCACCGCCCAGATCGACGGCCTGACCACGGGTGACATGGTCGCCCTGACCTCCGCCCAGATCGCTTCGCTGAACTCCACGCAGACGGGCTCTTTGTCCACCGCCCAACTGGCTGCGATCGAGACGGCCGACATCAAGTCGCTGACGACCGGCGCCCTGCGCAACCTGTCCTCCGACCAGCTCGACGCCTTCGCCAGCGACCAGCTCCGCGCGCTGAGCAGTGGCCAGATCAACAGCCTCACCACCGGCCAGATCAACACGCTGGGTACGGCGGATCTGAACAGCCTCACCAGCAGCCAGTTCGCCAACCTGTCCTCGGCCCAAGTCCAGGCACTGACGAACACCCAGCTCGCCAACCTCGCCAGCGACAACCTCAATGCCCTGGGCACCGCCCAGTTCGCGGCGCTGTCGTCCAGCCAGTTCGCGGCGCTGACCACCGGCCAGCTTGGCAAGCTCGAGACCGCTGACCTGCGCGCCGTCACGACGGCTGCCCTCAACGGCCTTTCTTCCGACCAGATCGGCTCACTGGCCAGCGACGCCGTCGGCTCGCTGTCGACCGCTCAGGTAGCCTCTCTGGGCACTGCCCAGGTCAAGGGCCTGACCACGGGCGACATGGTCGCCCTGACCTCGGCCCAGGTCGCCTCGCTGAACTCGACCCAGGCGGGTGCGCTCTCCACCGCCCAGATCGCCGCCATCGAGACGGCCGACGTCAAGGCCATCTCCACCGGCGCCCTGCGCAACCTGTCATCGGATCAACTGGACGCCCTGACCAGCGACCAGCTGCGCGCACTGAGTTCGACGCAGCTGAACGCGCTGACCACCAGCCCGCAGCTCGTCAACATCTCCACGGGCGACCTGAACGTGCTGACGACGGCCCAGATGGCCAACCTGTCGACAGCCCAGATCCGTTCGCTGACGACCGACCAGCTCGGCAACCTGTCGACCGACAACCTCAACGCCCTGGGCAGCGCCCAGTTCGCGGCCCTGTCCTCCAGCCAGTTCGGTGCACTGACGACCAGCCAGCTCGGCAAGCTCGAAACCGCTGACCTGCGTGCGGTCACGACCGCCGCCCTCAACGGCCTCTCCTCAGACCAAATCGGCGCCCTGGCCAGCGACGCCGTCGGCTCACTGACCACGGCGCAAGTCGCCTCTTTGGGCACTGCGCAGATCAAGGGCTTGACCACGGGCGACATGGTCGCGCTGACCTCGGGCCAGGTCGCCTCGCTGAACTCCACGCAGGCAGGCAGCCTGTCTACCGCGCAACTGGCCGCGATCGAGACTGCAGACGTCAAGTCGCTGACCACGGGCGCCTTGCGCAATCTGTCTTCCGACCAGCTCGACGCCTTCACCAGCGATCAGCTCCGCGCCTTGAGCAGCGGCCAGGTCAATTCGCTGACGACAGCACAGATCAATACGCTGGGCACGGCCGACCTCAACAGCCTGACCAGCGGCCAGTTTGCCAATCTGTCCTCGGCCCAAGTCCAGGCACTGACCAACACCCAGCTCGCCAACCTCGCCACGGACAACTTGAACGCGTTGGGCACGGCCCAGTTCGCAGCCTTGTCGTCTAGCCAGTTCGGCGCGCTGAGCACCACCCAACTGGCCAAGCTCGAGACTGCCGACCTGCGCGCCGTCACGACCGCTGCCCTCAACGGTCTGTCTTCCGATCAAGTCGGTGCGCTGGCCAGCGATGCCGTCGGCTCGCTGACCACCGCTCAAGTCGCTTCGCTGGGCACCGCCCAGATCGACGGCCTGACCACGGGTGACATGGTCGCCCTGACCTCCGCCCAGATCGCTTCGCTGAATTCCACGCAGGCGGGCTCCTTGTCCACGGCCCAATTGGCCGCCATCGAGACCGCGGACGTCAAGTCATTGACCACCGGCGCCCTGCGCAACCTGTCGTCCGACCAGCTCGACGCCTTCACCAGCGATCAACTGCGCGCCTTGAGCAGCGGCCAGATCAACTCGCTGACGACCAGCCAGATCAATACGCTGGGCACGGCCGATCTGAACAGCCTGACCAGCAGCCAGTTCGCCAACCTGTCCTCCGGTCAAGTTCAGGCGCTGACCAACACCCAGCTCGGCAACCTCGCCACTGACAACCTGAACGCGCTGGGCACCGCCCAGTTCGCAGCCCTGTCGTCCAGCCAGTTTGGTGCGCTGACCACCGGCCAACTCGGCAAGCTCGAAACCGCTGACCTGCGCGCCGTCACCACAGCAGCCCTCAATGGCCTGTCCTCAGACCAGGTCGGTGCTCTGGCCAGCGACGCCGTCGGCTCGCTGACCACCGCTCAAGTCGCCTCGCTGGGCACGGCCCAGATCAAGGGCCTGACCACCGGCGACATGGTCGCCCTGACCTCGGCCCAGGTCGCTGCGCTGAACTCCACGCAGGCGGCCAGCCTGTCCACCGCCCAACTGGCGGCCATCGAGACGGCTGACATCAAGTCGCTGAGCACAGGTGCGCTGCGCAATCTATCTTCCGACCAGCTCGACGCCTTCACCAGCGACCAGCTGCGTGCGCTCAGCAGCGGCCAAGTCAACAGCCTGACCACGTCCCAGATCAACACACTGGGCACGGCCGATTTGAACAGCCTCACCAGCGGCCAGTTCGCCAACCTGTCCTCTGGCCAAGTCCAGGCGCTGACCAACACCCAGCTCGCCAACCTGGCGACAGACAACCTGAACGCGCTGGGCACCGCCCAGTTCGCGGCGCTGAACTCCAGCCAGTTCGGTGCATTGACGACGAGCCAGCTCGGCAAGCTCGAAACCGCTGACCTGCGTGCCGTCACGACGGCCACCCTCAACGGCCTGTCTTCCGACCAGATCGGCGCGTTGGCCAGCGATGCCGTCGGCTCGCTCACGACGGCGCAAGTGGCCTCGCTGGGCACCGCCCAGATCGACGGCCTGACCACGGGTGACATGGTCGCACTGACCTCGGCCCAGGTCGCGGCCATCAGTTCGACCCAGGCCGGCAGCCTGTCCACCGCCCAGATTGCCGCCATCGAAACCGGCGACGTCAAGTCGCTGACGACTGGCGCCCTGCGCAATCTGTCGTCCGACCAGCTGGACGCCTTCACCAGCGACCAGTTGCGTGCGCTCAGCAGCGGCCAGATCAATTCCCTGACCACGGGCCAGATCAATACGCTCGGCACGGCGGACCTGAACAGTCTCACCAGCAGCCAGTTCGCCAACCTGTCCTCGGGCCAGGTCCAGGCGCTGACCAACACCCAGCTCGCCAACCTGGCGACAGACAACCTCAATGCCCTGGGCACCGCTCAGTTCGCGGCGCTGTCGTCCAGCCAGTTCGGTGCGCTGACCACCGGCCAACTGGGCAAGCTGGAGACGGCCGACCTGCGCGCCGTCACCACTGCAGCCCTCAATGGCCTGTCCTCAGACCAGGTCGGTGCGCTCGCCAGTGACGCGGTCGGCTCGCTGACCACCGCTCAAGTCGCTTCGCTGGGCACCGCTCAGATCGACGGCCTGACCACGGGTGACATGGTCGCCCTGACCTCCGCCCAGATCGCTTCGCTGAACTCCACGCAGGCAGGCTCTTTGTCCACGGCCCAACTGGCTGCGATCGAGACGGCCGACATCAAGTCGCTGACGACCGGCGCCCTGCGCAATCTGTCCTCCGACCAGCTCGACGCCTTCACGAGTGACCAGTTGCGCGCCCTGAGCAGCAGCCAGATCAACTCGCTGACCACCAGTCAGATCAACACGCTGGGCACCGCCGACCTGAACAGCCTGACCAGCGGCCAGTTTGCCAACCTGTCCTCCGGTCAGGTTCAAGCGCTGACCAACACCCAGCTCAGCAATCTCGCCACTGACAACCTCAACGCCCTGGGCACCGCCCAGTTCGCGGCGCTGAGTTCCAGCCAGTTCGGCGCCCTGACCACCAGCCAGTTGGGCAAGCTGGAGACGGCCGATCTGCGTGCCGTCACGACCGCGTCGCTCAACGGCCTGTCCTCAGACCAGGTCGGTGCGCTGGCCAGTGACGCCGTGGGCTCGCTGACGACCACTCAAGTGGGCTCGCTGGGTACCGCCCAGATCAAGGGCCTGACTACCGGCGACATGGTCGCCCTGACCTCGGCCCAGATCGCTGCCATCAATTCGACCCAGGCTGGTAGCCTGTCCACTGCGCAAATCGCTGCCATCGAGACGGCCGACGTCAAGTCGCTGACCACCGGCGCCCTGCGCAACCTGTCCTCCGACCAGCTCGACGCCTTCACCAGCGACCAGTTGCGCGCCTTGAGCAGCGGCCAGGTCAATTCGTTGACGACGGCCCAGATCAACACGCTGGGCACGGCCGACCTGAACAGCCTCACCAGCAGCCAGTTCGCCAACCTGTCGTCCGCGCAGGTTCAGGCGCTGACCAACACCCAACTCGCCAACCTGGCCACGGACAACCTCAACGCACTGGGCACGGCCCAGTTCGCGGCGCTGTCATCCAGCCAGTTGGGCGCGTTGACCACTGGCCAGCTCGGCAAGCTCGAAACGGCTGATCTGCGCGCCGTCACGACCGCCGCATTGAACGGCCTGTCTTCCGATCAGGTCGGCGCCCTGGCCAGTGACGCCGTGGGCTCGCTGACGACCGCTCAAGTGGCCTCACTGGGCACCGCCCAAATCAAGGGCCTGACCACCGGCGACATGGTCGCGCTGACCTCAGCCCAGGTCGCTGCCATCAATTCGACCCAGGCCGGTAGCCTGTCCACGGCGCAAATCGCTGCGATCGAGACGGCCGACGTCAAGTCGCTGTCCACCGGTGCCCTGCGCAACCTGTCCTCCGACCAGCTCGACGCCTTCACCAGCGACCAGCTCCGCGCCTTGAGCAGCAGCCAGGTCAACAGCCTCACCACGAGCCAGGTCAACACGCTCGGCACGGCCGACCTGAACAGCCTGACCAGTGGCCAGTTCGGCAACCTGTCCTCGACCCAGGTCCAGGCGCTGACGAGCACCCAGCTCAGCAACCTCGCCACAGACAACCTGAACGCGCTGGGCACCAGCCAGTTCGCTTCCCTGAACTCCGGCCAGTTCGGCTCGCTGACCACCGCCCAACTCGGCAAGCTCGAGACCGCCGACCTGCGCGCCGTCTCGACGACCGCGCTCAACGGCCTGTCTTCCGACCAGGTCGGCGCCCTGGCCAGCGACGCTGTTGGCTCGCTGACCACGGCACAGGTCGGCTCGCTGGGCACCGCCCAGATCAAGGGCCTGACCACCGGCGACATGGTCGCCCTGACCTCGGGCCAGATTGCCGCCATCAACTCCAACCAGGCGGGCGCACTGTCCACCGCCCAGATCGCTGCCATCGAGACGGCTGACGTCAAGTCGATCTCTACCGGCGCGTTGCGCAACTTGTCCACCGATCAGCTCGATGCACTGACGAGCGACCAGCTGCGCGCCCTGTCGTCCACCCAGCTGAACGCGCTGACCACCAGCCCGCAGCTCGTCAACATCTCCACGGGCGACCTGAACGTGCTGACGACGGGCCAGATGGCCAATCTGTCGACGGCGCAGATCCGTTCGCTGACGACAGACCAGCTCGGCAACCTGGCGACCGACAACCTCAACGCGCTGGGCACTGCCCAGTTCGCGGCCCTGTCGTCCAGCCAGTTCGGCGCGCTCAGCACCAGCCAGCTGGCCAAGCTCGAAACGGCTGACCTGCGTGCCGTCACGACCGCAGCCCTCAATGGCCTGTCTTCCGATCAAGTTGGTGCCCTGGCCAGCGACGCCGTCGGCTCGCTGACGACGGCGCAAGTCGCCTCGCTGGGCACCGCCCAGATCAAGGGCCTGACCACGGGTGACATGGTCGCCCTGACCTCGGGCCAGGTCGCCTCGCTGAACTCCACGCAGGCAGGCAGCCTGTCTACCGCGCAACTGGCCGCGATCGAGACTGCTGACGTCAAGTCGCTGACGACTGGCGCCCTGCGCAACCTGTCGTCCGACCACCTTGACGCCTTCACCAGCGACCAACTGCGCGCGCTCAGCAGCAGCCAGGTCAACAGCCTCACCACGAGCCAGGTCAACACGCTCGGCACGGCCGACCTGAACAGTCTGACCAGCGGCCAGTTCGCCAACCTGTCCTCGGGCCAGGTCCAGGCGCTGACCAGCACCCAGCTCGGCAACCTCGCCACCGACAACCTGAACGCGCTGGGCACCAGCCAGTTCGCTTCCCTGAACTCCGGCCAGTTCGGCTCGCTGACCACCGCCCAGCTCGGCAAGCTCGAGACCGCTGACCTGCGCGCCGTCACGACGGCCGCCCTTAACGGCTTGTCTTCCGACCAGGTCGGCGCTCTGGCCAGCGACGCCGTCGGCTCGCTGACCACGGCACAGGTGGGCTCGCTGGGCACGGCCCAGATCAAGGGCCTGACCACGGGCGACATGGTCGCCCTGACCTCGGCCCAAATTGCCTCCATCAACTCCAACCAAGCGGGTGCGCTGTCCACCGCCCAGATCGCCGCCATCGAGACCGGTGACGTCAAGTCCATCTCCACCGGCGCCCTGCGCAACCTGTCGACGGACCAACTCGACGCCCTCACGAGCGACCAGCTGCGCGCGCTGAGCTCGACGCAGCTCAATGCGCTGACGACCGCCCCGCAGGTCAGCAATCTGTCGACGGCCGATCTGAATGTGCTGACCACCGGCCAGATTGCCAATCTGTCGACAGCCCAGGTCCGCGCGCTGACCACCGACCAGCTCGGCCACCTGACCACCGACAACCTCAATGCGCTGGGCACCGCTCAATTCGCGGCGCTGAGTTCCAGCCAGTTCGGTGCGCTGAGCACCAGCCAACTGGGCAAGCTCGAAACCGCTGACCTGCGTGCCGTCACGACCGCCGCCCTCAATGGCCTGAGCTCCGACCAGATCGGTGCGCTGGCCAGCGACGCCGTCGGCTCGTTGACCACTGCCCAGATCGCTGCACTCGGCACCGACCAGATCAAGGGCCTGACCACGGGTGACATGGTGGCCTTGACCTCGGCCCAGGTCGCCGCCCTCAACTCCGCGCAGGCGGCTGTGCTGTCCACGGCCCAGATTGCCGCCATCGAGACCGCTGACGTCAAGTCGCTGTCCACGGCTGCGCTGCGCAACCTGTCTACGGACCAGCTGGATGCCCTCACGAGCGACCAGCTGCGTGCCCTGTCCTCCACCCAGCTCAATGCGCTGACCACCAGCCCGCAGCTCGCCAACCTGTCGACGTCCGACCTGAACTCACTGACGACCGGCCAGATGGCCAATCTGTCGACGGCCCAGGTCCGCGCGCTGACCACTGACCAGCTCGGCCATCTGAGCACGGATAACCTCAATGCCCTGGGCACCGCCCAGTTCGCGGCGCTGAGCTCCAGCCAGTTCGGTGGCCTCGCCACCAGCCAGCTGGCCAAGCTCGAAACGGCTGACCTGCGCGCCGTCACCACGGCGGCTTTGAATGGCTTGTCCTCCGACCAGGTCGGTGCCCTGGCCAGCGATGCCGTCGGCTCGTTGTCCACGGCGCAGGTCGCCTCGCTGGGCACCGCCCAGATCAAGGGCCTGACCACCGGTGACATGGTCGCCCTGACCTCGGGCCAGATCGCCTCGCTGAACTCCACGCAGGCCGGCAGCCTGACCACGGCCCAGATCGCCGCGATCGAGACAGCCGACGTCAAGTCGCTGACCACCGGTGCCCTGCGCAACCTGTCCTCTGACCAGCTCGACGCCTTCACCAGCGACCAGCTGCGTGCGCTGAGCAGCAGCCAGGTCAACAGCCTGACCACGGCCCAGGTCAACGCCCTGGGCACGGCCGACCTGAACAGCCTCACCAGCGGCCAGTTCGGCAACCTGTCTTCGACCCAGGTCCAGGCCCTGACGAGCACCCAGCTCGCCAACCTCGCCAGTGACAACCTGAACGCCCTGGGCACGGCCCAGTTCGCAGCCCTCACTTCGGGCCAGTTCGGCGGCCTGAGCACCAGCCAACTGGCCAAGCTCGAAACCGCTGACCTGCGCGCCGTGACGACGGCCGCCCTCAATGCCCTGAGCTCCGACCAGATCGGTGCCCTGGCCAGCGACGCGGTCGGCGCCCTGTCCACGGCGCAAGTCGCCTCGCTGGGCACCGCCCAGATCAAGGGCCTGACCACGGGTGACATGGTCGCCCTGACCTCGGCCCAGGTCGCCGCCATCAACTCGGCCCAGGTGGCCGGCCTGTCCACCGCCCAGATCGCGGCCATCGAGACGGCCGACATCAAGGCCCTGTCGACGGCTGCCCTGCGCAACTTCTCGACCGACCAACTGGACGCGCTGACCAGCGACCAGCTGCGTGCGCTGTCCTCGGCCCAGCTCAACGCGCTGAGCACCAGCCCGCAGTTCGCCAACCTGGGTACCGCCGACCTGAACGCGCTGACCACCGGCCAGGTCGCCAGCCTGTCGACGGGGCAAGTCCGTGCGCTGACTTCCGATCAGCTTGGCAACCTGAGTACCGACAACCTCAACGCCCTGGGAACCGCTCAATTCGCGGCGCTGAGCTCCAGCCAGTTCGGCGCCCTCGCCACCAGCCAGCTGGCCAAGCTCGAGACGGCCGACCTGCGCGCCGTCACGACGGCAGCCCTCAACGGCCTGTCTTCCGACCAGGTCGGTGCTTTGGCGAGCGACGCCGTCGGCGCCATGACCAGCGCCCAGGTGGCCTCGCTGGGCACCGCCCAGATCCAGGGCTTGACCACGGGTGACATGGTCGCCCTGACCTCGGCCCAGGTCGCGGCCCTGAACTCTGCCCAGGCCGGCTCGCTGTCCACCGCCCAGGTCACCGCCATCGAGACGGCCGACATCAAGTCGCTGACGACCGGTGCCCTGCGCAACCTGTCCTCCGACCAGCTCGACGCCTTCACCAGCGACCAGCTCCGTGCGCTGAGCAGCGGCCAGGTCAACAGCCTGACCACGGCCCAGATCAACACCCTGGGCACGGCCGACCTCAACAGCCTGAGCAGCGGCCAGTTCGCCAACCTGTCCACGGCCCAGGTCCAGGCGCTGACCAACACCCAGATCGGCAACCTGAAGACGGACAGCCTGAACGCCCTGGGCAGCTCGCAGTTCGCGGCCCTGTCGTCCAGCCAGCTCGGCGCCCTGACCACCAGCCAGCTGGCCAAGCTCGAAACCGGTGACCTGCGTTCGGTCTCGACGGCGTCCCTCAACGGCCTGTCGTCCGACCAGATCGGTGCCCTGGCCAGCGACGCCGTCGGCGCCATGACCACGGCCCAGATCGCCGGCCTCGGCACGGCCCAGATCCAGGGCCTGAGCACGGCCGATATGGTGGCCCTGACCTCGGGCCAGATCGCGGCGCTGAACTCCGCCCAGGCGGCCAGCCTGTCCACGGCCCAGATCGCGGCCATCGAGACCGCCGACATCAAGTCGCTGTCCACCGCCGCGCTGCGCAACCTGTCCACCGACCAGCTCGACGCCCTCACCAGCGACCAGCTGCGCGCCCTGTCCTCGGCCCAGCTCAATGCGCTGAGCACCAGCCCGCAGTTCGCCAACCTGGGTACCGCAGACCTGAACGCGCTGACCACCGCCCAGGTCGCCAACCTGTCCACGGCCCAGGTCCAGGCGCTGACCAGCGTCCAGCTCGCCAACCTGGCGACGGACAGCCTCAACGCGATGGGTTCGGCACAGTTCGCGGCCCTGTCGTCCAGCCAGTTCGGTGCGCTGACCACCAGCCAGCTCGGCAAGCTCGAAACCGCCGACCTGCGCGGCGTGACGACCGCGGCCCTCAACGCGCTGAGCTCAGACCAGATCGGTGCGCTGGCCAGTGATGCCGTCGGCACGCTGACCACGGCGCAGGTCGGGTCGCTGGGCACCGCCCAGATCAAGGGCCTCAGCACGGCCGACATGGTCGCGCTGACCTCGACCCAGGTCGCGGCCTTGAACTCTGCCCAGGCCGGCACGCTGTCCACCGCCCAGTTGGCGGCCATCGAGACCGGCGACATCAAGTCGCTGTCCACGGCCGCCCTGCGCAACCTGTCCTCCGACCAGCTCGACGCCTTCACCAGCGACCAGCTGCGCGCACTGAGCAGCGGCCAGGTCAACAGCCTGACCACGGCCCAGATCAACACCCTGGGTACGGCCGACCTGAACAGCCTGACCAGCGGCCAGTTCGCCAACCTGTCCTCCGGCCAGGTGCAGGCCCTGACCAACGCACAGCTCGCCAACCTGGCGACCGACAACCTCAACGCCTTGGGCACCGCGCAGTTCGCTGCGCTGGGTTCCAGCCAGTTCGGCGCGCTGACCACCAGCCAGCTGGGCAAGCTGGAGACAGCCGACCTGCGCGCGGTGTCCACCGCCGCGCTGAACGCGCTGAGCTCAGACCAGGTCGCGGCGCTCGCCAGTGATGCCGTCGGCTCGCTGACCGCGACACAGGTGGGTGCACTGGGCACGACCCAGATCCAGGGCCTGAGCACGGCCGACATGGTGGCCCTGACGTCGACGCAGATCGCCGCGATCAGCTCGACGCAAGCCGACGTGTTGTCCACGGCCCAGGTCGCCGCCATCGAGACGGCCGACATCAAGTCGCTGTCCACGGCAGCCCTGCGCAACCTGTCGTCCGACCAGCTCGACGCCTTCACCAGCGACCAGCTGCGCGCACTGAGCAGCACGCAGATCAACAATCTGACGACGGCGCAGATCAACACTCTGGGCACGGCCGACCTGAACAGCCTGACCACCAGCCAGTTCAGCAACCTGTCGTCCGCCCAGGCCGAGGCACTCACCACCAGCCAGCTCGGCCACCTGGCCACCGACAACCTCAACGCCCTGGGCACGGCGCAGTTCGCCGCGCTGGACTCCGACCAGTTCGGCGCGCTGACCACCAGCCAGCTCGCCAAGCTGGAAACCGCCGACCTGCGCGCCATCACGACGGCCGCCCTGGCCGGCCTGGATTCCGACCAGTTCGCCGCCCTGTCGACCGACCACATCGCCGCGCTGAGCACCGCCCAGGTGCTGTCGCTGACGACTGCTCAGCTCGACGGCTTCTCGGCAGCCGACATGACGGCGATGAGTTCGACGCAGATCTCGGTGCTGACGACGGAACAGGCAGCCTCGTTGTCGACTGACCAGATCGCGGCCATCGACGCCACGGACCTGGCCAAGCTGTCCACGGCCTCGCTGCGTGCCCTGACCGACACCCAGCTGGCAGCCCTGACGACCGACCAGCTGACCGGCCTGGCTGGCCGCGTCAATGTGCTGACGACCAGCCAGATCAACCACCTGTCCACGGACGACCTGAACTCGTTCACGGCCTCGCAGTTCGGCGTCATGACCTCGAGTCAGGTCCAGTCCTTCAGCACCGACCAGATGAGAGCGCTGGAGACCGACGACCTGCGCGCCCTGACCACGGCCAACTTCGCGGCCCTGAGCAATGCGCAGATCGACGCCATCACCACGGCCCAGTTCACGACGCTGAAGGTGACCCAGATCACCGCGCTGACGACGGACCAGGCCGCCGCGCTGACGACCGACCAGGTCCATGCCATCACGACCGACCAGGTCGCAGGCCTGGAGACCCGCGACATCGCCGCCATGAGCATGGCCCAGTTGGACGCGTTGACCAACGCGGCCGTCGGCGAGATGAACGGCGCCCAGCTCGACGCCTACTTCTCCAAGACGCCGATCGTGCTCGACCTGGACGGCCACGGCGTCAACACGCTGGCCGCCGCCCAGGGCGTCAACTTCGACCTGATCGGCTCCGGCCACGTGGACAAGGTCGGCTGGATTGCCGGCGGCGATGGCCTGCTCGTCATGGACCGCAACCTCGACGGCATCATCAACAACGGCAGCGAGCTCTTCGGCATGGGCACCATCCTGGCCAATGGCAAGCACGCCAAGGACGGCTATGCCGCCATGGCCGAGCAGGACAGCAACCATGACGGCAAGCTCGACAGCCACGACGCCAACTGGAAGCAGCTGCAGGTCTGGGTCGACGCCAACCATGACGGCAAGACCGACGCCGGCGAACTGAAGACGCTGGACGAAGTGGGCATCGCTTCGCTCGACCTGAACGCCACCAAGGGTTCGGGCAGCGACCACGGCAACCTCATCGGCCTGGTCTCCAGCTACACGACCACCGACGGTGGCAAGCACGATGTGGCCGACGTCTGGTTCGCCAAGGACGTGCAGCCGCAAAAGGCCGACGACGGCAAGGACGCGACGGTCAGCCTGAGCGACCTGCTGACCGCGCCGGCCGACGCCCTGCTGGGGGCGCCATCCGTGGACCTGGCCAGGGCAGCCCTGCCGAACGCCGACGCCCACCTCGCGGCCATCGACCGCAAGTTGGCCGAGGATGACGAGCACCGTCGCAACAACGGCGGCAACTGGATCTGAGTCTGATCTCCTGACGTCGGCACGGGGTGCCGGCCCACGCAGGCCCTGTGGTGCAAACCGCGGGGCCTGCTTCTTTGCTGGGCTTGAAAAGCGGACGGCTACCAAGGGCCTCATCGTCCCCAGCGGCCGGCCAATGCAGCTTGAACGGCTGGCGCTAGTCGTTGCTCGGCAACTCGATGCCCTTCAGCAATTGCCGCATGGAGTCGTCGACTTCACGGCTGCGTACCCGCTGCCTGCGGCCTGAGGAGGCGAGTTCTCCAATGATCGACAGCAACGCCTCGACGTCATAGGGCTTGGCCACGAAGCCGTCGTAATCGCCGAACGATTTCTGTACGACCTCCTCATTGGTTCCGCTCATGAACACGAACGGGATGTCGGCCCAATTCGAGTTCTGGCGCAGCGCCGTCCCGAGTTCGCCGCCGTTCATGTGGGGCATCATGAAATCGGAGACGATCACTGCCGGTCGCTCACCGCTGAGCGTCTGCAGCGCATCACGACCGTTGGACGCCGATGTAACGCGGTAGCCGTGCGCCTCGAGGATCAGCTGCAGGACTTCCGCTGCGCCGTACTCGTCTTCCACGATCAGAATGAGCTGCATCTGCGGTGGCTCCTCTACCCGTTGTGCTCGCATGGAAGCGATCAATCCCTCAACGAAATGACGGTCGCTTCGCCATGTTGCCCTCTCATCTTGCGTACGGCCAATTGCCTGGACGCCCCGGCGTCGCGCGGCGCCTCGAGCGCCAGTACGTTGTCGAACAAGGCCGCCAGACCTGGGGCAAGCGGCGTGCCGCTGGCCAGGCTGATCTCCGCCGGGTCCAGGGTAAACAAGGCGGTGACGGCACGCCGACGCAGCTCCATCAGCAAACGACCGAGGAAACGGTAGCCTCGATCCTGAAAGGCGCGCGTGTCGGCGAGAGCCGCCACGCCGTCCAACACCAGCCGCCGGGCCTTCGCTTCGTCCACCAGACGCAGGATTTTGTGGCCCATCTCGTCCAGCGACTCGTCTGACTGCCCAAGAGTCTCCACGCGAAGCCCGCCGCTGCGTAGCGCGCGCTCGAGGTCAATGTTGAATCGACCAGCAAGGTGGCAGGCGCCAGCCTTCGTCTCGGGCGCCCCGATCAACAGAAGCCCTGGCTCTTCAGCGGTCGATGCTGCAGCGAAGCGGTATCCCATGAGGGTCTTGCCCGCGCCACTTTCCCCGACGACGAGCGAAATGCTCCCCGTCCACAGCCCTCGCCCCCCCAAGGCGGCGTCGATTTCGGGAATGCCCAGCGTGACACTGCTTGCGTCGGCGAGTCCGCCGTCAGGCAGGGGCATGCTCTCCAACCGAGGAAAGAATTGCAGGCCTTCGTCGGTGATGCAGAAGGAATGCTGCCCGCGCACCACCCCGCTGCCGCGGAATTTCCTGACCTGGACGACGCGTTCCGCCCTGCCCTTGAACAGTTGATCCTCGAACGAGAAGATGCCATCGACCATCGTCTGTTCGGCGCTCAGCGCGTTCCCTCGACCGGTGGTCAAGAGCAGGCAGGTGCAGCCCATCGCGCTGACCAGGCTCTGTAGCTCGTGCACAAACTGGCGAACGCCCTCGTCGATGCCCGGCGCGCTGAGAACCAGCCCGTCGACGACGAGCAAGGTGGCGCCGCTGCGGGCCAGCTCATTGCGCAGAAGACCGAGCACCCCCTTGAGGCCGTCGCTTTCCAATTCCCGATAGCCACTCAGGTAGAACACGTCAGCGTTGACCGCGGCCTTCCGAAAAAAGGTCTGGTTGCTCATGTGCTGCACCATGCGCGAATGCGATTCGGCAAGCATGGTCACGTAAAGCGTCTTGTGGCCAGCACTGGCCTGGTTGTAGGCGATCTGATTGGCGAGCGTCGTCTTGCCAACCCCAGGCGGGCCTTCGAGGATGTAGACCCCGCCCTCGAAAAGACCGCCGCACAGGATGTCGTCCAGGCCTGCAACAGTCGATGGAAACCTATTCATGGGATACGCCTGAAATCAGAAAAGTAGCTGCTCGATCTGGCCGATGGCCAGATGCCGCTGAACGCAGCTCGCGGCCATTTATGTTATTTAAATTCTAGGAAAGATCGCGGTACGGGCGCTGCGGTTGTGACCAGAAGCGTTTGCTTCGGCAGGCGTTTGGCGCGGGTTGGCCCCGGCCCAGGCGCATGACATCCACCACCCACCCGGCGCTGCTTTCAGGCAACCGGGTCACGGGTTGCGCAGCTGGCCGGTCGTGTCTCCTACGTTCGAGCGCAACAGCGCCACCACGCCCTCGACGAGCGCGACCGGCTCCAACGGCTTGGCCAGGTGCATCTCGAAACCGGCGTCGATGGCACGCTGGCGGTCTTCCGCGCGGGCAAAGGCCGTGAGCGCGGCGGCCGGCGTATGGCGACCTGCGGCATGTTCGATCTCGCGGACCATCCGGATGAAGTCGTAGCCATCGACGACCGGCATGCCGATGTCGCTCAGGATGGCGTGCGGCCGCCGTGCCCGAAAGATCTCCAGCGCCTGCTCGGCGCTGCCCGCCTCGATCACTTCGGCCCCCGCGACGCGCAACGCATAGGCCGCGGCACCCCGACCGTCCGGCTCGTCGTCAACCAGCAGCAGGCTGAACCCGCTCAGGCGGTCTTCGTTCTCCAGAGCGTCGACACCTTCAGGCGCCGGCTCGGGTTCGGTAGGCTGCTGGCGCTGGGGCGCGAGCGCGGGCAGGCACAGCGTGAAGGTCGATCCCTTGCCCGGCCCCGCACTGCGGGCCTTCACCTTCCCGCCATGCAGATGGGTGAGTTCACGCACGATCGACAGGCCGAGCCCCAGGCCGCCATGGCGGCGCGTCATGGACGAGTCCTGCTGCTTGAAACGCTCGAAGGCCTGTTCGATGAACGCGGGCTCCATGCCCTGTCCGTCGTCGGCCACGGCAATCTCCACCGTGTCGGCCTCACGTCGCACGGCGACGTCGATGTGGCCGTCACGCGGTGTGAACTTCACCGCGTTGTTCAGCAGATTGAGCACCATCTGCTGCAGCCTGGCGGCGTCAGCCATGAGCACGCCGGCGTCAGGGTCGACCTCCGTCGTCACGGCAATGCCCTTGGCCGTGGCGGCCGGCATGATCGCGTCCACCGCCGCCCGCACGATGACGGTCGGGTCGGTGGGTTGAAGCTCCAGGCGGAGCTGGCCCGATTCGATGCGGCTGACGTCGAGCAGGTCTTCGACCAGCCGGGCCTGCATGCCGGCGTTGCGAGCGATCGCGTCGATGGCGTGCTTGAGCGTTTCGGGGTCCGGAACCCGGCGCTGCAGCACCTGTGACCAGCTCAGGATGGCGCTGAGCGGCGTGCGCAACTCGTGCGAGACGGTCGCCACAAATTCGTCCTTCGCCCGGCTGGCCTGTTCGGCGGCGACCCTTGCCGCTTCCGCGTTGCGCAGCGTCTGGTCGCGCTGCGCCTCCACGTTCTTGCGATGGGTGATGTCCTGTGTCAGCTTGAGATAGCCCAGCAGTTCGCCGCGCGGGCCACGCAGCGCGGTCAGCACCACCTCGGCGACGAACCGCGCACCACTCTTGCGCAGCCGAGTGCCTTCGCCCTTGTATTCGCCGGTGCCGGCGGCCACATCCATCTCGTACTGTGGTCGCCCCTTGTCGCGGTCTTCCGGCGTGAACAGCTGCGCGAACGGCATGCCGATGGCCTCTTCGGCGGTGTAGCCCTTCATCAGCTGCGCCCCGACATGCCACGACGAGATGCGGCCATCCACGTCGACGGTGAAGATGGCGTAGTCGCGCACGCCGCTCACCAGTGCCCGAAACTCTTCCTCGCGCTCGCGCAACTGGTTCGCCATCTGCGAGATCGCGTGGCGCTGCTCCTCCATCTCCATGCGGTAGGTGAGGTCGCTGTTGATGGCGATGGCGCCGACGATCTCGTTGTCGACGCGGATCGGAGCCGCCGTGCCACGGATCAGCACGTCTTCACCGGTGGCCTTGGTCAACCACGTGTCCAGCATGGCAGTCTCGCCCTTCAGCGCACGCGCGAAGGGCAGACGCTCGGGTTCCAGCAGCGGGCCGTCACGTTCGTACCGCACGCGAAAACGCTCGCCGAGTTCGCCGATGGGCTGCTGCAGGTCCGCCAGCGACGCCGCCCCAAGCAGCGCCAGGCCCTTGTCGTTGCATTCGGTGATGCCTTCGGCATTGCCGACGTACAACGCGTCCGGAATCGCATCGATGATGGCGCGCAGCTTGGCGGCCTCGCGTTCGGCCTTGGCATGCTCTTCCTGTTCGGCAGCCAGTGCGCGCTGGTATTCCTCGGCCGCAAGCCGCAGGCCAGTCCCGTCATGCATCACCTTCAGGAAGGCGACGATCGTGCCGTCGGTCTGGCGAATCGGCGTGACGCTGCCATTGCAGTAAAAACGTGAACCCCCTCGCCTGAGCATCCAGCGGGAGTCGTCGGCCCGGCCGTCGATTTCGGCCTGGCGAAGCTCGCGATCCGGCGTCCCGGCGGCCACGTCTTCCGGGGTGAACACCACCGTGACAGCCTGGCCGATCCAGTCCGCCTCTTCCCAGCCGAGAACCTCGCGCACTCCTTCGTTCCAGGTGGCGATGCGGCCCTGTCGGTCGATCAGGAACATGGCGTGGTCCCGCACCTGGCGGACCAACGTCTCAGCCGGGATACGCGTCAGGGCGAGAGGTTCCAAAGGTTCGCGAGACTGCATGGACGTTCCGTGGCAAGAGACGTTCCCGTCATCTGCCCGTGAGCCAGGCAGGCAGGGCGTCAAGGCCGGTCGTTCAGCAGTTCCTCGCACTCAACCTGAGCGGCCGCCGCCGCCTGGGCAGCCAGGCTGGGCGCCGCCACGGCGGCGCGTTCGCCAGCTTCGACAAAGGCGGCCGAGAACTGGCGCATCACATGGTCCACGCCACGCGGCGACACCTCGCGCAGATCGCCTTCGAGGTATTGGCCAAAGCTCTGGGCCGACGAGATGATCTCGAAGGAGGGGAAATACTCGACGTGGTCATGCGCGTCCGCAAACCGCCCGGCCACCGCGCGCAGCACGGCCTTGGAATAGCTGGACGCGACGATGACCGGATGTGCCGTCGCAGTGGCCACCAGCGGCACCGGCGATACCGTGACGATCCAGCGCATGCGCGGGTTCACGCCGGCTACGAACTCACGCACCCATTCGAGGTCGGCCAGGATTTCCGGGTAGTCGAAGTTGACGAAACCATGCCGCTCGGCATCGAACTCACCCGCCGCCGTGCCCGGGCAGACCGGGAAGACGACGCCGCTGCCCTGCTCCACCCAGGCCTCGGTCAGCCCCAGCGTGAAGACGAAGACATCGCACTCGCTGAACAGCCGCCTGACCTGGGCCAGATGCCAGGCGCGGTCGGCACGCAGGTCGGCCAGCGAGTCGTAGCCACCCGCCTGGATGCGCGGACGCAGGCCGTCAAAAAAGCGGCCGTTCCCGGTCAGCACCGGCGGGTCGCCCTCGCGAAGGCCGAAGGCGAATTCGACGAGCTGGCGCAGCTGGCGCACCGTGTAGACATTGGCATAGCGGGCCGAGAACACGCCGTATTGCAGCTCGCGCGCCCGCTCGGGCGTGATACCGGCGGGCGCCTGCTCCACCACCCAGTGGCTGAGGCCGAAGCCCTCCAGCCGCCGGGCCATGTGCTGGGCGAAACAGGAACCGGCCGTCGCGATCTTCAGCGACGGCGTCAGCTTGAACTTCGTGCTTGGCTTGAAGTCGAGCTGGCCCCAGGCCTGGGCGCTGACAGTCTTGCGCCAGAACGCCTGGGGCGGCAGGGCCTCATACGGATGGGACATTCGCCAGCACCTCCCTGATCTGTTGCGCCAGCAGTTCGGCATACAGCTCGTTGCCATGCAGGCAGCCGCGCGCCAAATCGGCCTTGAGGCCGCCGTTTTCGGTCAACGCGCCGGCGGGCGGCGCCAGGCTCAGGACGCCCATCTGCGCCAGGCGCTGGTTCAGGTCGGCATACATCAGCCGGTAGATGCGCTGGCGCATCGAGAAGGGCTTGATGCCGTGCTGGGCGAACAACGCTCCGAAAGCCTCGGGGTTGGCCATGATGTGTTCATGGGACTCCACCGGCGGCGGCGCGGGCACATGCACGATGCGTGCACGCGGGAACTGCTGGCGCAGGGCCAGGTGGGTCGTCCACAGCGGCTCGGCAATCTGGCGCACCCAGGCCAGCGCGTCGGCGCGGGACATCCAGCGCCGGCCCGGATCCATCCGGCCGTCGTCGCCGAGGAAGTCGGCATGCGAGGGGTCATCGACCAGGGCCGCAATGGCGAACTCCTGGCCACGCAGCAGCGAGAAGATGACCTCGGCTTCCTGCGGAATGTGACCGAGCACGCCCGTCAGCACGTCCGGGATGTAGAGCACCCCGTCCTTGAGCATGGGCGGCGGACCGGCCACCGGCGTGTTGTAGAGCACATGTTCGCCGCGCCAGCCGGGCGGGGCATCCAGCTCGATGGGCTCGCGGAACGGCACGCCGGTCGACCAGACCGAGCGGTACTTGGCCGACGACACCGGCCCGATATAGCGGTCGATCAGGCCAAAGAGATGCGAGCTGCCGATGGCAACGAAAAGCCGTGGGGTCATGATGCTTGGGGGCGAGCATAGAGGAGGCGCGGCGCTTGCCCAGGGGGCAAAAGGGCGAGGAATGGACCTCAGTTCCCCCTACGGGACGCCGGGCGTCGGTCGGATACTGCACCGGATAAGCTCAGGAGAGCCCCATGATCCCCAAGACCCTGCACATCATCTGGGTCGGTGATGAATCCAAGCGACCGGACAACTGCATAGCCACCTGGCGGGACCACAACCCCGACTGGCAGCTCAAGGTCTGGGGCAACGCCGACCTGATGTCCTACGGCTGGTACAACGCCGACCACATCCGCGCCATGTCCGGCCGCGAACTCAACGGCGTGGCCGACATCATGCGCTGGGAGATCCTGTTCCGCGAAGGCGGCTTCGTCGTTGACGCCGACAGCATCTGCCGCCGCCCGCTGGAGCCCTGGCTGTTCGACTGCGAGGCCTGCGCCTGCTGGGAGAACGAGATCATCCGCCCCGGCCTGATCGCCGCCGGCTACGTCGCCTCGGAGCCGCAGAACCCCTTCTTCCGCCAGCTCATCCTGGACGTGAAGGAGAAGGCGACCGTCATCGACCGCATGGCCTGGCAAAGCGTCGGCCCGCTGTTCCTGACCGAGGCGCACCGCCGCTACAACTACATCAACTTGACGATCTGGCCCAGCCACTTCTTCATCCCGCAGCACTACTCCGGCATCCGCTACAGCGGCAAGGGCCCGGTCTTCGCCGACCAGGAATGGGGCAGCACGCGCAAGAATTACGACGAGCTGCATACACGGAGCCTGGCATGAGCGAGACGACGATTTCCACCGACACGGACCGCGGCCCCAAGCCGGCGCTGTGCCAACCCGAAGGCCTGCCGCCGGTGTCGGCGCTGGAACGTGCCCACTCGCCGTATTTCGTGCACCGCATTCCGGTCAGCCGCAACCTGATGGGTCATCCGCGCGTGGCGGTGCTGCAGGAGATGTGCCGCGGCAAGCGCGTGCTGCATGTGGGCTGTGTCGACTGGCCCATCACCGACCTGAACCGCTCACTGCACCTGCAGCTGGACAAGGTCTGCCAGCTCGATGGCTTCGACATCCATGACGAGGCCTTCCCGCACATGCTGCCGCACTTGAAGGGTCGCCTGTTCTCGTCCTGGGACGACATCAAGGACGCTTACGACCTCGTGCTGGTGCCCGAGGTGCTCGAGCATGTGCCCGACGTGAAGGGCTTCCTGGAGCAGCTGGACCGCGTCGGCGCCAAGGAATACGTCATCACCGTGCCCGACGCCTACAGCTGCTTCGCCCGGCATTTCGACTACCAGAGCGAGGCCGAGACCTTCGTCGAGGTCGTGCATCCCGACCACAACTGCTGGTACACGCCCTACACACTGGCCAACGTCATCCACAAGTACACGACGCTGGACCTGCAGGGCATCTGGTTCTTCAACAGCATCTCGCTGCTGGCCATCGCCCGGCGCAAGGCCTGAAGCATCGCGATGCAGCCCTTCTTCTCGATCGTCATGGCCACGCACAACCGGCCGGCCACGCTGGCGCGGGCGATTGCCTCGCTACGCGCCCAGGCCTGCGCGGACTTCGAGATCCTGCTGGTCGCCGATGCGCTGGACGGCGAGACAGCCGGCGTCGTTGCCCGCGACCTGGGCCCGGCTGACAGCTTCCTCAAGCGCACCGGCGCCAACGGCCCCGCCGTGAGCCGCAACCAGGGCCTGGCGCTGGCGCGCGGCGAATGGGTCATCTTCCTGGACGACGACGACACGTTCGAGCCCCAGCATCTGGCCACGCTGAAGCCGCACTGCGAGCGCGCGGATGCGCAAGTCCTGTTCACCGACATCACCGTCGTCACCGAGGACCGTCAGCAGCCTGGCATCCCCGAACTCAGCCGCCAGACCACGCCGCTGGCGGGGGCCGATGTCAGCACGCTGTGGGTCAAAAACTTCATTCCCCTGCATTGCCTGGCCTACCGGCGCAGCCTGCTGCAAGGCCTCAGCTTCGACGCTCACCTCGCCTCGCAGGAAGACTGGGACTGGCTGCTCGGCGTGTGCTCCCGCGCAATGCCGGTGCACGTGCCGGGTGGCGGCGCTGTCATGCACAAGGACTACGTGAACCCCGGCGCCCGCCGCGGCCAGCAGGAGGCGTCCAACAACACGACGGTGGTGCTGGATTTCCTTCACGTCTACCGGCGCTGGCCGGCACCGACGCCCGAGCTGAAGGCGGCGCGGGCGGGGCTGCTCAAGGGCGTGGGGCTGGCGTTGCCGGTGGAGTGGTTCTAGGGCTTTTCCGCCAACGGGTTTGAGCGCTTTGCTCGCAAGCAAGCGCGGGTCGCCTAGCGTGCCCGGTCCCACGCAAACGCGAAGATATCGGCGTACTCGGCCGCCCTCGCCTCCTCCGCGGTGCCAATGCCGTGGCCGCCGTCGGTTTCGGCGCGCAGCCAGACCTTGCGCTTGTCGCCGAATTTGGCTTGCGCCCGCGCGGCGAACTTGGCGCTCATCCAGGGAGCGACGCGCTTGTCGTTGAGGCCGATGGTGATCA
Organism: Pelomonas sp. Root1217; assembly: GCF_001425705.1. Lineage (GTDB taxonomy): Bacteria > Pseudomonadota > Gammaproteobacteria > Burkholderiales > Burkholderiaceae_C > Pelomonas. Next base: position 317,624 of record NZ_LMDC01000028.1, read on the forward strand.
GGGTGTCGGGCATGTCCGTCGCGGTGGTCAGGGCCTGATAGGCGTCCATCGCGAGCAGAGCCTTGAAGCCTTCAGGCGTAGCGGGATCGCCGAACTCGTCGAATTGATTGGCGCCATTGGGCGCGGCGGCCAGGCGCGAGGTGTTGAGCATGCCCACGCGGGGGACGATGCCTGCAAAGACGCCGGGCTGCTTGAGTGCCGCCGGCGGGACGAGCGCGCCGCCTGCGCTGGTGCCCACGCCGATGACGCCCTTCGGCGTGGCGATGCCCTGGGCCTTGAGCGTCTGCGCGCAGGCGATGAAGTCGGCATGCCCATTGGGCTTGTTGGCGCTGCGCCCGCCCTCGTGCCATGCACGGCCACGCTCGCTGCCGCCGCGCACGCCGCAGAAAGCCATGGCGCCGCCGCGCGAGAGCCATGCCATGAAGTCGCGCCAGTAGACGGGCGTCGTGGAGGACACGCCGTAGGAGCCGTAAGCCTCAAGGATGGTGGGCATGCCGCCCTTGGGGAGCGCTCCCTTCCTGTGCAGCACGACCAGCGGCACCATCGTGCCGTCGACGCTCCTGGCCTGCATGCGATCCACCTGCATGCCGCGGGCGCCGGCCCAGGTCTGGCTGCCGATGCCGGTGTCGGTGATCCTGCCCTTGGCCAGCGCGTAGGTGCGGGCGTTGGACACCCAGCCCATCAGCCCCAGCGTGGCGCCGCTGCCGTCGGGGTTGACGCGCGGGTCGAGGATGTCCCCAGCCTCCAGCGGCAGCTTGATTTCGGTGAACTTGCGCTGCCCGTCAGGGCTGAAGAAGAGCCGCGTGACGCCATCGGTCTGCGCGGCGGCATAGATGCCGTCCTTGGCGACGATGAGGCCCGTCAGGACGAGCCGCGCGCCGCCTTCGAACACCGCAGCGGGCTCGCCCAGGCCCGTGGCGGTGATGCTGCGGCGGACGATGGCGCCCGATGGGTTGGTCTTGGTGGTGAGCACGAAGGCGGCGTTGCCGAACACGTCGGCATCATTGGCCTTGTCGTCCAGCGTGGCCAGCACGGTCCACGTCGGCTTGCCGGCGGTCAGGTCGGCCTTGCGTGCGATCCAGTAGTTGACGTCGACCCGCGCACCGCCGCCCGTGGCCAGCACCCACTCGCTCCACGGGGCGCCGCGGACGGCGGGGAAGTCTTTCTCGGCGAAGGCGGGGCCCTGCGACTCGAAGCCGAAGATGGGCTGCCCAGGGCCCGTGTCGGACACGTGCTTGAGGAAGCTGCGCATGCCGGTGATGGGGTCGGCGCGGCTGCCCGCGGGCGCCATCTGCGTATAGGTGACCCAATCGCCGCCCAGCCATTGCAGCGGAAACTCGCCCCAGATGTTCGGGATGGGCGCGCCGACCACTTGGCCCGTGGCGACTTCGTAGAGGGTGATGTCTCCCACCTCGGCACCGCCCTTGGACTGGTGCACCGCCACCAGCTTGCCGTCGGGCGACAGCGACACGTTGCCAATGGCCACGACCGAGCCCTGCGCGGTGTTGGGATCGATCAGCACGCGTTCCTCGCCGTTCTCTCGAACGATGAGCTTGGCTGTCTTGTCGCCCGCGGCGGTGCGGCGATACACCGTCACGGAGCCGGCAACCTGCACGTCGCGCACCTTGGTGAGGTCGGACGACACCTCCCTGAGCGCGGCCGCGAATGACCCGCGCTCGGGCAGCGCCCGCAGCGCCGCGCGGGCGGAAGACGATTCGGACAACACCCAGGCGCTCAGTTCGGTGGCCTTGGCGGGGTCTTCCATCCAGCGGTACTCGTCCGCCAGCGGGATGCCATGCACGGACTCCACGAACGGCAAGCCGGCAGGCGGCGCCGCGGCGGCCAGCGAGGCCACGCATGCAGCGAACAGGGCGTAATGCTTCATGGAGTCTTTCCTCTGAACCGTCGTTTACCTGACGGCGGCCGGATTCCAGCATGGATGGGCGCAGGCGGCCCATCCCGAACGTCCCCAGGGTTGAGGGTGAGGAGGCCGCAGGATCGCGGTGCGTTCACCTGGGCCGGGCGTGCCGGCCAGGCGCGGGAACCAGGACACACCCACGGTCACTAACGCGACAACGCCCCGTCTTCATTGCGCCTGCAGCGCCGCCCGCCCATTTCCCGGAAGGATGTTTCGCCATGTCCAGCAATCCCACCGCCGTCCGCGAGGTCCTTGAGGCCATCCTGAAGGCGTCCCGCGGCCAGGCCAGCCCCGAGGCCATCGACGAAATTCGCGCCCGGCTGACCAAAGGGGGAAGCGTCGAGATGACCGACGAGGAGTTCGCGGCACTGTCCGAGTCAGAGTCGTGGCGGATCGAGGAGGCCCGCTCGCTGCTGCCGCTGGCGCGCGAGAAGTTCCCCCAAGTGGACCTGGGCGACATCGAGGCCATCCTCGAAAAGCTGGAGGCCATGCGCAAGACAGACCCGCGCAGCGCCGATGTGCTGCTGTCCGAGACGATGAAGCGCTATTGGCAACGCATCGACCCCCCGCGCCTGTCCAAGCGGCTGAAGGAGCTGAACGCGGCCGTGGGCGATGACATTGCGACATGCAATCGCGACTTGCGCAAGGCGCTCTCCGATTGGGAGGCGACGCTCAAGAAGGATGAGCAGGTGGCCGACCCCGTGGCCGTGGAGGCCGTGCAAGACCTGGCCGACGCGGCGCTGGCGGTGATGACGCGCTGGCGCGACGACCTGGCGGTGTTGCGCAAGACGCTGGAGGCCAACCCCAGCCAGGTGACGGACGAGGTGATCGACGAGGCGCACGAAGCCGCTCGCCTGGACCGCGAGGCCCCGAAGGCCGCCCTGGACCAACGGCTGAAGGAGTTGAGAACAGCCACCGCGAAGCTTCAGCTAGAGCAGGATGCGCGGCTGAGCAGCGCGGACGAGGTCTGGCTCAGCAACGCCTTCAACCGCCCCAAGAAGGCCAAGTTCGACGGCTTGGTCAAGGAGTATTGCGGCGAGCCGCCGAAGGACATGTCGGACGCCGCAAAGCGCATCCTGAACGCCAGGAAGGCCAACATGGTCAAGTACCTGGAGGCGCTGCAGGCCGCCGGCGAAGACAAGACCGAACAGAAGAAGGCCTCGAAACAAAAGCCCTCGGTCGTGCTGACCGAGTACCTCAAGAATGAACCCGGTTGGGACACCTACGGCCCCTTGCTGCGCGAGCGGGCCAACGACTTCGACGGGCAAATGGGCAAGGCGAAGGCGGTGCTGGCGGCGCTGGTCGCCATCGGCGAGGCCAACCGCGGCGTCAACCAGTGGCTGGTGCGGCTGGCCGTCAACGGCACGCCCGCAGCCACGCTGGCGCGCTACCGCGCAGCCCAGGCCGACCTGGCCGGCGTGTCCGTACCCGGCACGTACGCGGCCAAGCTGGATGCGTTGATGGCCGACCTCACCTTCGACCTGACGGTATGGACCCGCCTCAAAGGCTGGGCGACGACGAAGAACCTGTTCCTCTCGTCCGTGGTGGCCTACCTGAAGACCGAGGACGAGACCATCGCCCGCCGCGTTGCGCAGGACTACTACGGACTGGTGGCGGGCACCCGCCCCGGCAACACGGAAGAGGGCCGCATCGCCACCGGCCTGGTCGCGGGGGTGATCGAGCAAAGCAAGCAGCGCACCGTCCACACGACGGCCACCGGCTCCGGGCACGCCTACAAGTACCGCTACGTCGGCGGCTTCGTGCACGCCGCCTGGGAGCTGCATGTGCATGAAGGCCACGCCAACCTGTACCCTGCGTGGAAGACCACCTCCAACCCGCGCGAGCGCGTGGATGATCGCGACACCTACGTCATCAATGGCGCGTTGCGGGGACAGTTGACGTAGCGGCCGGCTCGCCGCTTACTTCAACGCCATGCATCGACGCTCGGCCACCTCGTCCACCGTGCGCTTACGGTGCTTCTACCCCGCCTCAACCCGCACGCAGTAGGCCTCCAAGGTCCGCTTCCAGGCGGGCCTGGCCAGGCAGCGGTCCCGATAGGCCGCGAGGCCCGCATACGGTGCCATCAATGCCTGGTCTTTGATGCCCGAAATGAGTACATGCGCCATCAGGATGTCGGCGATGGTGAATGCCTCGGTCGCGACGAACTCGCGGTCGGCCAGCCAGCGTTCGAGGTTGGTCAACACCCGGTGCACCCAGCCCACCAAGAACTCGCGGTGCTTGCCGCAGCTGCCGTCCGCCGTCCAGTCGAGCACCATCAGGGCGAGCATCGGCGGCTCGACCGTGTTCATCGCCGCAAAACACCAGCGCAGCACCTGGGCCTCACCGGCACCGTCGCTGGGCATCAGGCGCCCCGACTTGTTCGCCAGGTGGACGAGGATGGCGGCGGATTCGGACAGCACCAGGCCGTCGTCGTCGATGGACGGGATTTGCTCGAAGGGGCTGAGCCGGCGATAGGCATCGGTGTTCAGGTCGTGCGCCGGATGGTCCATGCCGGCGATCTCGAAGGGCAGTTGCATCTCCTCGAGTGCCCACAGCACACGCAGGTCCCGGGTATGGCCTCGCGCGCCAGCATTGACCTTGGAAAAACCATAGAGCCTGAGCATGTAAATTCCTTCGTTGACATTCGAGCCTAGGCGGCCCGCGGTGCGTGACGGGCTTGCATGTACTGGCTCAGGGCAAGGGACTCGCCCGTGCGGCCCGTCGCTTCGGCCGCGCGGATGGCCAGCTCGTAGGCGCGCCGCGTCGGGCGTTCGCGCAGATTGGCCTGGGCCCAGGTCCAGGCGCGCTGCGGGTCGTGGCCCGCGCCGAGGTAGAACTCGGCCGCATGGTCGGCGAAGGCCGCGGGATGGCGGGCCAGCAGAGCTTCAAAACGGTGGCGTGCCCCGTCGATTTCATCCTGTCCACGCGCCATCTCGCCCTGGCGCACGTGCAGCGCTCCCAGCAACGCCATGGCCTCGGGCTCATCGGTGTGAATGACGACGTGCAGCAGCCGCGCCTCTGCCGCGGCCTCATTGCCGCGCGCCAGCTCGATCTCGGCAAGGTGGATGCCGGCCGCTGCGTAGTCGGGCAGCAGCCGCAGCGCCTCGGCGTAGAAGGCCGCGCCGCGCGCCGGGTCGCCGTCCTGCTCGGACCACATCAGTCCGCGCGCGAAGGCAACGGCGGCGGCCGGAAAGGGCAAGGTCGTGTCCAGCTCGCGCAGCGCCTGGGCATAAAGGCGGTCGGCTTCCTCCAGGCGACCGACGGCGGCCACGCCGCGGGCCAACGCGCAGTGGCTGGCAAAGCCCGGCCGGCGCTCGGCCTCAGCCTGCAGCGCCGGCAAGGCTTCTGCGGCACGGCCAGTAGCGACCAGCAACGCTGCACGCTGGACAGGCGTGGCGCCAGCGGCATTGAGGTCTGCCTGAGCGTCGGCAAAGCGATGGGCGGCCATGCGGGCCCGAGCCCGCCGCTGGCGGTCGGCGGCACTGCCTGCCCTCGCCTCGGTCAGGGCCGCGGCGCGGTCCAGCACACGGTAGTCGGCCAGGAACTGCAGTCGCAGCAGCCACAGATCGAGCGCTGCCGGGTCGTCGGCCTGGCGCTGCAGCTGGTCGTCAAGATTGATCAGCGCGATGCTGCCCTGGGTGGTGGTGGCTGGCGGTGCGGCGCACCCTGAGAGAACGGCAATGGCCAGGGTGACAAGAAGGATGCGGTTCATGGTGCGGACAGGAAGGGAAAGCGGGTGGTGGAGTGCTCGTGGTCGTCGCGTGTGACGCCGTCATCGGCGACGTCGGGCGTGCCGCGGATCAGCAGCGAGCGGAACACGGCGTTGACGTTCTGCAGCGGCGTGCGGCCTCCGCAGTCCGCCAGTGGCGGTGCCCCGAACGCGTTGCGCTCGACGGCGAGGTAATGCAGGCAGCGCGTCTGCCGGCTGTCGACCCAGAGGCGGTCGTCGGCCAGCAGTTCAGCCAGGCGCTTGTAGCGACCGGGCGTCGCGTCCTGCGCATCGGCCAGCCACTGGTTGCCGGCCACGCCATCGAAGCTGTCATACAGCGCCAGGTTGCGGCCGATCTCGGTGGCAAAGCCTGGCCAGCCGGCGGGGTCGGCTCGGTTGTAGGCTTCCTTCAGCAGGTCGGCGATGTCTTCCTCGCCGACGGTGGCCAGCAGGGCGTTGCCGGTCAGCGCCCGGCCCATGCGGTCGATGGGTGCGCCGGGCGGTGGCGGCTCATGGGCCGGCGCGAGCTGGCGGCGCTCGGTGCGGCCCCAGACGGCCAGCAGCGGGCCGCCGGCGTTGACGAGGCCGAGATCGACCGACACGACGATGGCCGAGGTCGTCCACCCCGCCAGGAAGTTGCGTGCCGGGCCGCCCTGGGTCTGGCCCCAGAGCTGGGGAATGCGCTTGAGCGTCTCGGCATCGAAGCGGCGAAAGGCGCTGGCGTCCTGCGGGGCCTGGCCCGCTCGGATGGCATCACCGGCTGCGTTCAGTGCGCTGCGTGTGCCGCGCACATTGTTGAAGTAGGGGTCGTCGCGCAGGCCGGCAAAAACGCGGAAGCGCCCGGCTCCGCCCGTGAGGCCTTCGGGGCTGCTGACGTCGCCCTGCAGCCGATCGGCGCGGCCGGCCCAGCAACTTGCGGCACCCGCGGCGTCGAATTGGCAGGCCACACGGGTACTGGCCGAAGTGCGGCCCAGGGCCTGGCCGCTGTCGACGTGGAAAACATACTGGACCTGGTCGGAAAAGCGTTTGCCGACGATGTCCATGACGAGATTGAGCCGCTTGCCGTCGGCAGAGGTCCAGGCGAAGAGATCGCCGATGTCGGCAGCCGGGTCGGCGATGACGGTGGGCGTATCCAGGTGATCGGCAGCGATGGCGGGTGCCGTGGCAAGCGCGGCCAGCCAGACGAGGAGTGAGAGGAGGTTTTTCATGGCACGCAGCCTAGGGAAGCCCGCCGCAGAAAACTTGGCAAAAACTGCGATGCCTGCTGACAGACTCTGTGCACCCGCTCTCCTAGGATGCGGCCATGTCCCTGCCCCAGCCCTCCTCGACCGAGGCCGAGCGCCGCTACCGCCCCATACAGCGCGGCGGCGGGCTCAGGCTGATGCATTGCCAATGCCGCGCCGGCCGGGGCGAGCGGGCCGTCGATGAGGAACACCCCGCTTTCTCGATCACGCTGGTGGACCGCGGCCAGTTCACCTACCGCACCCGCGCCGGTGGTGCCCTGCTCAACGCCGGCTGGCTGATGCTGGGCAATGTCGGCGAGGGCTATGCCTGCTCGCACGAGGACAGCGATGGCTCGGGTGACGACTGCACGGTGCTATCGCTGTCGCCGGGCCTGCTCGAGCAGACGCTGGGCGCCCTCGGTGTCGCCAAGGCGGCGAACCACTTCTCACGGGCCTGCCTGCCGCCGCTGCCGCGGGTCGCCGCCCTCTTCCAGGGGCTGGATACCGGTGGCGACGAGGGTTTCGCGCTGGAGGAAGCCACGCTGGCCATCGTGGCGCAGGTGCATCGCGCCCTGATCGATGGCGAAGCCCCGGCCGCCCTGCCACGGCAGGATGAGCGCGCACGCGCGGCAGCACATTGCATCGAGACACGCAGCGCCGAGGCGCTGACGCTGGAGGAGGTAGCCCAGGCCGCCGGCCTCAGCCCTTTCCATCTGCTGCGCGTGTTCCGCCAGTCCATCGGCGTGACGCCACACCAGTACCTGATGCGCACGCGGCTGATGCACGCGCTGAACCTGCTGCGCGACACTCGCCAGCCGGTGACGGATGTGGCCTTCGACACAGGCTGGGCCGACCTGTCTAACTTCAACAAGGCCTTCCGCCGCGAGTTCGGCTGTTCGCCGCGCAGCCTGAGGAAGGCGGACCGCCGACAGCTGGCGCTGGAGGCTTAGCAGGCCTACTCACCCCACTTGCCGATGTACTTCTTGTAGTTCTCGATCCAGCCGTTCGAGCCGAAGCCACCCTCGCTCTGGTGCGTGATGGCGATCGGCCAGGTGGCCAGGCGCAGGCCGGCGGTGCGGGCGCTGCGGCAGAAGTCCATGTCGTAGAAGTGGAAGTCGAAACGCTCGTCAAAGCCCACCTGCCTGGCACGCAGCGTGTCGCGCCTGGCGGCCAGCAGCACGCCATCCAGCAGTTCGCATTCCGCGGGCACGGGCCCGAAGGCCGAGATCTGGCCGAAGGGGCCGGTACCGTGGGAGACGATGCCGCTGAGGTTGGCGCGGTCGTCCCATTCGAACTTGGTGGTCGGGAAGGCCCAGGACGGCTGCATCGGTGCGCGGCGCTTGTTGCCGGCGACGCCGATGACGTCGAAGGCGTGCAGGGCCGCCATCACATGCTCGTAGAAGAAGTAGTCGTCCAGCCAAACGTCGTCATGGATGAAGGCCAGCACCGGCGCGGCGTCGGCGGCAGCGATGCGCTCGTTGTAGAGGATGGGCAGGCCGCGGCTGTTCTCGAAATAGACGCGCGGCCTGAGGCGGTCGTCATGAGCCATGCGGCGCAGCGACAGGCCCAGCGCCGACTTGTTCCAGAACTCTGTTTCGGTGGCGCGGGTGGCGCAGACGAGGTCGATCACGGCGGGCTAGCGAAGGTACAGAGCCAGCGTGTCGCAAGGCGGGTTGCGCACTGGTGGGCAGGGCGCCGTGCGGCGGGCGTTGTTGAGCGCATAGGCCAACTCGCGCGGGTGGTGCCATTGCTCGTAGAAGCGGCGCGAGGCCTGGGCCTGCTCGGCCAGGGACTCAGGCGTCTGCGCGGCCAGCACGCGGATGAAGTCGTCCGGCGTTTCCCACCACAGTGCTTCCTCGTAGATGAGGTCGCGCGTGGAGTGGTGCTTGGACAGCGTGCTCTGCTGGATCAGCACCGGCAGGCCGGCGCCCTGGGTTTCGACCAGGCCTTTGGCGCCCTGGAAGGGAAAGGACGAAATGCACAGGTCGACGTCGCCATCGCGCAGATGGTTCCAGAGGCTGCGCACCGGCGGCTGGTATTGGAAGCGCGCCGGGTCAACGCCCGCACCTGTCAGCCGGTCGCGAAAGGCGTCGATGACGGGGCCAGGCAGCATGCCGATGTGCAGGTGCGTGCCGCCCACCTCGGCGAGGCGACGCAGGATGACGTCCAGGTAGTCGTAGCGCGCCGGGGCGATGAACTTGCCGGCCGAGCCGTGCGAGCAGGTGCGCAACTCGCCACCGGCCATGAAGGCATGCCCCGCACGGGCGCCCTGGTCAGGTGCGGTCAGCGGCCAGTAGACCGCGTGGTGCACGCCCAGGAAGTGCTGGCATTTGTGAAAGGACAGGTTGGTGCAGTCCACATGCAGCGCATGCGGCAGGTAGACGCCCAGGGCCATGTCGTGGTCGGCATGGTGGAAATAGGCGATCTCGCGCGCCACGCCCGGCTGCGCGGCCCCGACCGCGGCCACGTCGTAGTGGTGATGGAACAGCGTCAACAGGCCGGGCTTGAGCGTGGCGAGCTGCAGATGCAGCCACTGGAGCTTGTCGCGCAGCTGCATGGGCGGCGCCAGCAACATCTGCACCGTGGGCGGCAGGTCGGCCAGGAAGTTCTGCAGGGGCAACTGGCGCTCATGCAGATTGGTCACCACCACGACATGGGTGAGGTCGGGCCGGGCGCGGATCACATCCTTCAGCGCGAGCGAGTGGCCGCCCTGGCCGTCGTACAGCTCGGTGGCCACGTGCACGGCGAGGTGGTCGTGATAGCTCTCGGGGGTTGCCAGGTTGAGCTGGCGCGCGGCCAGGGCGCCCGCAGCCAGGCAGAAGCGGTCCATCTCGGCGGAGCCGAAGACCAGGCCCTTGGCCCGCGGATCATTCAGCAGCGCGATGACGGTGTTGCTGAGTTCCATCAGCATGGCCGGCCAGTCGCCCGCGGCCTGCAGGCCATCCAGGCGCTGCACCAGGTTCAGGTATTGAGTCATTGAAGGGCCGGGGGGTCAGCGCGCGATGACGGCGATGCCGTCGGGCAGGTATTTCCTGTACTTCTCGAACGAGGCCTCCATGGCCTCGCGGGAGATGGCGTAGAAGTAGTCCTCGCCCTCCTCCCGTGTGCGCACGGCGCCGAAGCGCTCGTGGAATTTCCAGACCGACTCGTTGGCCACCCTCACGCTGAAATGCGAGGCGGTGAAGCCCAGGCTCAGGGCATAGCGGTAGACCATCAACGCCGACTCCACCGCGAAGCCGCTGGGGCGGTTGTCGGCCAGGATCCAGGAGCCCCAGGAAAAGGAGTCGCCCTGCTGGTCGTACAGCCGCACGGTGCCGTGCCGGGTGCCGGCGTGGTCTTCGATGATGAAGTAGACCTGGCTGTCGTCGCCGGCATAGGCTTGCAGCCAGGCGCGCTGAGCGGCCACGTCGGACGAGGTTTGGGAGAGGTACTGGCCTTTGATTGGATCGGTGCGCAGGCCGACGATGAACTCGGCGTCGTCCGCCGTGGCGTCGCGCAGGACGATGTTCTTGCCCAGCACGCGGGCGGGCTTGACCAGAGTGATCGGCATGGCGGCTCCTTTGCTCAGGTCAGCGCCCGCACGCTGCCGATCAGCTGGTCCACCTGGGCGTCGGACATGCCGGGCCACAGTGGCAGGCTCAGCACTTCGCGGTGGATCTGCTCGGTCAGCGGCAGGCTGCCCGCGGCCATGTCCAACTCGGCATAGGCCGGCTGCAGATGCGGTGGCACGGGATAGTGGATCAGCGTGCCGATGCCGCGCTCGGCCAAGGCCTGCTGCAGGCGATCACGCTCGGGATGCCGGATGACGAAGAGATGCCAGGCCGGCTCGGCCGGCTCGGGCACGAAGGGCAGCACGAGGTTGGCGCCGGCGAGGCCGTCCAGCAGCCTCGCGGCGATATGCCGGCGCTGCTGGGTGAGCGCGGCCAGCTCGGGCAGCTTGGCCGCCAGCACGGCGGCCTGCATCTCGTCCAGGCGCGAATTCAGGCCCTTGACCTCGTTGTGGTACTTGACCCGTGAGCCGTAATTGCGCAGCACGCGAACACGGTCGGCCAGCGCGGGGTCGTTCGTCGTGAGCCCGCCGCCGTCGCCCATGGCGCCGAGGTTCTTGCCGGGGTAGAAGCTCCAGGCCGAGGCATCAGCCAGGCTGCCGACGATGCGGCCGCCCCAGCGCGCGCCGTGGGCCTGGGCGCAGTCGTCCAGCACGCGCAGGCCGTGCTTGCTGGCGACGGCGTTGATGGCGTCCATGTCGGCCGGCTGCCCGTAGAGGTGCACGGGCAGGATGGCGCGGGTGCGCGGCGTGATGGCCGCCTCGATGCGTGCCGGGTCGATGTTGTAGGTGCGCAGGTCGGGTTCGACGGGCACGGGCGTGGCGCCGCACTGGCTGACTGCCAGCCAGGTGGCGATGTAGGTGTTGGCCGGCACGATGACCTCGTCGCCCTCCCCCACGCCGAGCGCCAGCAGGCCCAGATGCAGGGCATCCAGCCCGTTGCCCAGCCCCACGGCATGGGCTGCGCCGCAATAGGCCGCCCACTGCGACTCGAAAGCTTCCAGCTCGCGGCCGAGGATGAACCAGCCGCTGCCGGCCACGCGGCTGAGCGCGGCGTCGATGGCAGCGCGCGAGGCGGCATAGGTGGGTTGCAGGTCGAGGAAGGGGAGCTTCATGCGGGCGCGTTGCCGACGGCGGCAAGGAAGTCGTCGTAGTCGCGGATGTAGTCGCCCGCGTCGTAGGTGTCGGAGGCCAGCACCAGCAGCACGGCATCGGGCGAGAAGCGGTACTGGATGCCCCAGACCATAGGGGGAATGTGCAGCCCGACCTTGGGGCTGTCCAGGCGCAGCTCGTCGCGGTGCTCGCCATCGTCCAGCACGATGGTGCAGCTGCCTTTGACGCAGATGAGGAACTGATGGCAGGCCCGGTGTGCGTGCTCGCCGCGCACCTCTTCGTTGGGCACGTCGTAGACGATGAAGAAGCGCCGCGGCGTGAACGGCAGGTGAGCGTCGATCTCGCCGAAGCTCAGCGCACCACGCAGATCGACGATCTTGGGCAGCGCATGCAACCGCGCGCCACGCGCCTGCAAGGCGGGCAACGCGTCTCCGAGGCGGTGCGCGGAGATGGCGGGGCCGCTGACCTGGACCTCGGGCGTGTCGAGGTAGCCGACGATGTGGGCCGGGTTGCCGGCGACGATGGCTCGCGGCGGCACGTCGCGGGTGACGACGGCACCGTCCGTCACCAGCGCCCCGGGGCCGATGGTCAGGCCGGCCTGGATGGTGGCATTGGCGCCGATGCTGGCACCCGCGCGAACGCGGGTCTTGAGGAACTCCGTGGGCTTCTTGCGGCTGCGCGGCGCGGGGTCGTTGCTGAAGGCAGCGTTGGCGCCGACGAAGACGTCGTCCTCCAGCGTGATGCCGTCCCACAGGTAGACCCCGCACTTGACGGTCACCCGGTCGCCCACCGCCACCTCGTTCTCGATGAAGACGTGGTCGCAGACGTTGCAATCGGCGCCGATGCGGGCGCCGGGCAGGATGTGGGCGAAGGCCCAGACGCGCGTACGCGGCCCGATCTGCGTGGACTCGACCAGGGCGTGCGAGTGCACAAAAGCGCCGCTGCCATCCATCATCGATTGATCTCCCATGCTTGGACTGTTCAGTATCCCTCGGTCGCGTCAGCGCAAGGGCGCCGCCACGCCCCGGCCCATGCTCCAGATCAGCGCGACGATCTGCTGCGCGTCGAACATCGCATTCACATGGGCGACGCGCATCGAGTAGTAGTCGCCCTCGGCGGCCATCACGTCGAACAACGAGCGGCGGCCGAGCTGCTGCCACTGCTGCAGCGTGGAGGCGCGCACGCGGTCGCTGTTGCGCAGGATCTCGACGATGCGCCGGGCACGGTCCAGCGTGGAGGTGCCGACCTCGTTCATCTCCAGGAGGCGGTAGCGCTTGGCCTCGATGGCCTCGTCGCGCTGCAGCACGGTGGCACGGTAGCGCTGCACGGCGGCGCTGGCTTGGGCATGGGCGCCCGGCTGCAGGATGGGGATGGTGACGGACACGCCGGCGCCGACGTCGTTGGAACGTGCCTCGCCGGGGCCACTGCGGAACATGGCGCTGGCGCTGCCGGTCAGGTTGACCGTTGGTTTCTGGCCCGCAATGACCGACTCGGCAAAGCTGCGCTGCGAGCGCGCCTGGGCTTCGGCCTGGGCGACGTCGGCGCCGAGCAGAATGTCGCTCTGCATCTGCTCCAGGTCGGGCATCACGGACAGCTGGGCCGTCATGCCGATGCTGGGCGGCAGGGGCTCGCCCACCAGGCGCCTCATGCGCACCTCGGTCTGGCGCAAGGCCGACATGGTCTGCTCCAGCGACAGGTCGGCCTGCTGCAGGCTCTTTTGCGCCTGCACCAGCTCGCTGGCGCGGCCGCGGTCGGCCTTGGTGATGATCTCCAGCGCGTCGACCAGGCAGGCCATCTTGCGCACGTATTGGGTGTAGACCTGGCCCTGCAGCACGTAGCGGCTGCGGTCCAGCGCCAGCGTGACGACGTTCAGCGACAGCTGCTCCTCGGCGCTGCGTTGGCCTTGGGCTGCGACTTCCGCGAGCTCCTTGCGCCAGTCGGTCAGCTTGGCCACGCGGCCGGAGTCCCAGAGCGGCATGCCGGCCGAGAGCGTCGCACCGGCCTGGCCACCCCGGCCGACGGTCACGCCGCCGACGTTCTGGTACACGCCGTTGGTGCTGATAGTGAGGTTGGCCGTCGGCAGGCCCAGTGCACGCGTCTCCTCGACGTCCGAACGGGCGGCATCGGCCAGCAGGCGCACGGCGCCCAGGGCCTTGCTGCGCGACAGCGTTGCGTTGATCAGGGTTTGCAGCGCGGCGCGCGGGTCGCCGGTCTGGGTTTCGAGGGCGCTCATGTCGCGGCCCAGGCGCGACAGACCGGCGTCATCCTCGTTGCAGCGGCCGCCGCCCTGGGCGGGCGCCTCGACGACGGGAGCCGGCGGCGGCGCGGCCTTCTTGGGCGGGCGCGTTTGCGCCAGCGCGAGGGAGCCGAAGACGGCAAAGCCGAGGGCGATGAGGGGACGGAGCGGGTACAGCATGGCCCCGTCACTAGACCATCCGCCCCTCTCCCTTGAAGCCCGGAAAAGCGGGCCCGCACCTGCTCTTGTTCAGCGCTAGCTACGTTGTCTTGCGGGCCGAGCGCCGGGCCGCTCCCAAGCCGGCCCGTTTGGCGATGTGCGAGCGGCTCGATGCCGAGAGCATCGCCGTCCCCGGGGGCTGAGGCCAGACACGGCAAGTCCTGTGGACTTGTTGTGCCTGCCGAAGAGCAGCCGCTCCGTCGGCTGCGCGGTCTGCAAGACCGACCGGGCCTGCCCGCGTCCAGTGTGGCAGGACTGGGCGAGGGGCTATTTCACCGCTCGCGCAGCGCTTCCTGCGACTTCATCATCGGCCGCAGCAGATAGCTCAGCACGGAACGCTCGCCGGTCTTGATCTCCACCTGCGACGTCATGCCCGGGATGACGGGCAGCTTCTCGCCCTTGTACTTGAGGTTGTTGCGCTCGGACGTAACGATGACGCGGTAATGGCCCTCGCCGCTCTTGTCGCCCTCGGTGACGGCGTCGGGGCTCATGTAGGTGACCTTGCCTTCCAGGCCGCCATAGGTGTTGAAGTCATAGCCGGCCAGCTTGACCTCGGCCGTCTGGCCCAGGCGGATGAAGCCGATGTCCTTGGGCTTGATGCGCGCCTCCACCAGCACCTTGGGACCGATGGGCGAGATCTCCAGGATGGGTGCGCCGCTGGCAATGACGCCACCGACGGTGCCGGACTTGATGCTCTTGACGACCCCATGCACGGGCGACTTCAGCACCGTGCGCGTCAGCGCGTCCTGGCGCACCACCATCTGCTCGTCCATCTGGGCCATTTCGCTTTGCACGCGCACCAGTTCCTGGCTGGCTTCCTGGCGGTAGCGCGACAGGCGCTCGGTGCGTTGCTGCTGGATCTCGTTGACCTGGCGGTTCAGCCGCATGACCTCCACGTCGCTCATCAGGCCGCTGCGGGACATGTCCTGGGCAAGCTTGAGCTCCTTGGAGATCAGCCCGAGGCTGCGGTTGATGGCGCCGACCGCCTCGTCCAGCAGGCGCTTGCGGGCCTCGAAGGATTCGGCCTCGCCCTGGGCATAGCGCGCCTTGGGGTCGACGTCGGTCGGCCAGCGGATGGCGGCGCGGCCGTTGGCCTCGGCATCCAGCCGCGCTGCAGCTGCCTTCAGGGCCAGCAACTTGGCCTGGCCCTCGTTCTGCTGGGCTTCGACGCGAGTCGGGTCGAGGAAGGCCAGGTCCTCGCCGGCCTGCACCTCCTGGCCTTCGCGCACCTTGAGTTCGCGCAGGATGCCGGCGTCCAGGCTGGCGATGACCTGTTCGCGCCCATCGGGCACGATGCGGCCGTCGCTGCGGGTGATCTCGTCCACCTTGGCCAGGGCCGACCAGGTGATGGCCACCGTGACGACGGCGCACAGCAGGTACAGGGCCCAGGTCGCGCGCGGCAGCGGCTCGTCGATCTGGGCGGCATGAAGGGCACTGACGAACAGGCCTTCTTCCTTGCTCAGGGCTTTGACGCTCATACGCTCGCCGACCGCTGCACAGGTTGGGCCGACGGATGCATGTGCACGCCCTCGCCACCCTGGGCGGGCGCGGCCGGGCGCACGCCGGACAGCGCCGCCAGCACCTGGTCGCGCGGGCCGTCCATGACGACACGGCCGCCATCGACGACGGCGATGCGCTGCACCAGCTCCAGCACGGCCGGGCGGTGGGTCACGACGACGAGCGTCGCTGTACCGGCCGCGTCACGCAGCTGGCGCAGAAAGGCCATCTCGCTTTGCGCGTCCATCGAGCTGGTGGGCTCGTCCATCAGCAGGATCTGCGGCTTGGTGACCAGCGCCCGGGCCAGCGCAACGAGCTGACGCTGGCCGCCGGACAGCAGCTGGCCCATCTCACCCACCGGCAGGTCCCAACCCATCGGGTGGGCGGCGACCACGCGGTCCAGGCCGGTCAGCTTGGCCACCTCGACGAGGCGGCCGGCGTCCAGGTGAGCGCGGCCCATCAGCACGTTGTCGCGCAAGGTGCCAACGAACAGGCGCGGCTCCTGGCTGACGAAGCCGACCCGGGCACGGTACTCGGCCGGGTCGACCTGGCGCAAATCGATGCCGTCGACCTCGACCATGCCTTCGGTCGGCTGGTAGAGGCCGCCGAGCATGCGCAGGATGGTGGACTTGCCGCTGCCGATGCGGCCCAGGATGGCGACGCGCTCGCCGGCCTCCAGGCGCATGGTGACGTTGCGCAGCACCTTGGGCGCCGCCGACTCGCTGGCCGCCTGCTGGTGGCCGTGCTGCGGTTGGGGCGGATAGCTGAAGCCGACGTCGTGCAGGCCGACCTTGCCGGTGACCTGGGAAAGCGGCACGTAGTTGCGGCTGCTGTCGCGCTCGACGGGCGCATTCATCATCTGGTTGAGCGCCATCATGGCGGCGCGGGCGCCCTGGTAGCGCGTGGCCAGGCTGACGAGGCTGCCCAGCGGCGCGATGGCACGGCTGGCGAACATCACCGAGCCGATCAGCGCGCCGGCCGAGATGACGCCGTCATGGATCAGGTAAACGCCCCAGATGAGGATGATGAGGTTGACAGCCTGCTGCAGCGTGCTGGAGAGGTTCATGCTCCAGCTCGACAGCGCGCGGGACGTCAGGGCCGTGTCGGCGACGATGGCCGTCGTGCGCTCGTAGCGGCGCACGAAGCGGCCCTCGGCGCCCGAGGTCTTCAGGTCTTCCAGGCCCTCAAGGGACTCGACCAGGGTGCCGTGCAGGTCGGCCGTCTCCTGCATATTGGTGCTCATGGCCTTGCGCAGCGCGCCCTGGATGGCCCAGGACAGGCCCATGATGACCGGCACGGCCAGCACCAGTACCCAGCCCAGCGGCCCGCCGATGACAAACGTCATGCCGATGAAGATGACCAGGAAGGGCAGGTCCGACAGGGCCGACAGCGTGGCGCCGGTGAAGAACTCCCGCACCATCTCCACCTGGGCCAGGTGGGCGGCATAGGCGCCGGCGGAAGCCGGCTTGTGCTCCATGCGCACCCCGAGTGTCTGGCGGTAGAGCTTGGCGCCGATGACGAGGTCGGCCTTGCGGCCGGCCAGGTCTATGAGATGGGAGCGCAGTTGGCGCGCGAAAAGGTCGAACACCAGCGCCACGGCGGCACCTACGGCCAGCGTCCACAGCGTGACCATGGCCTGGTGGGGGATGACCTTGTCGTAGATGACCGAGGTGACGAGGCCCGACACCAGCATCAGCACGTTGGACAGCAGCGCCGCGAGCATGGAGGCGCGGTAATACGGCGTGAAGCGCTTCAACGTGCCCCAGAGCCAGTGCGATGCCAGGCCCTTGTCGGCCAGCTTCAGCAGCGGTGACTCCGCGCGCGGCGCCGCGGCCGTCTCCTGCGGCGAAACGGCCAGCATGAAGCCGCTGTACTCGGGTTCCAGTTCGGCCGTCGTGGCCGGCACGGCGGCCGCTTCTGGGCCGGGGAACACCACTTCGTAGCGGCAGGCACCGGCGGCCACTGCGGCCGGGTCGTCCATGCGGCGCACCAGCACGCAGGCGTCGCCGCCGTTGAGCAGCAGCACCGCGGGCAGCAGCAGGGCGTGGATGTCGTCGATGCTCTTGCGCAGCAGGCCGGCGTTGTAGCCCGCCTCGCGCATGACGCGGATGGCGCCGTCGGGCGCGAGAACCCCTTCGACTGGCGCGCCGGCGCGCAGCGACTCGGGCGAGCGCGGCTTGCCGTGGTGGCGGGTCAGCCAGGCCAGGGCCTGCAGCAACGGGTCGCCGGCGGGCTGGTTGCTCAGGTTCTCCAACGGGTCCGGCGGCGGCGCGGGCTCGCCATTGGCGGCCAGGCGCAAGCCTGGCGCCTGCGGCTGGCCGTCAAAGAAGGGGTCGTGCTGGCGCGGCATTTAGGCCTTTTGCCTCGCATCGAGCGCAAGCCGCTCGAACTCATGCTCTATATCGCGCACGATGGCCGGGATGTCAAACAGCGGCGAGCTGTGGCCGTACTCGGCCAGGTAACGCTTGTAAGAAGCCGCGCGGGCCGGCTGGTTGCCGATCTGTATGGCGCGCTGCTCGTATTCCTCGAGGGTCGTCGTGATCAGGTCGGGCAGGCCGACGGCTGTCAGCAGACTGCCGGCCATGCGCGAGATGTAGGTGCGGCCCGAGCGAGTCAGGATGGGCGTGCCCATCCACAGGCAGTCGCTGGCCGTCGTGCCGGCGTTGTAGGGAAAGGTGTCCAGGAACAGGTCGGCCAGCGTGAAACGGGCCAGGTAGTCGGCCGGCTGGGCGCGACCGGCGAAGACGAGGCGCTCGGGGGCGATGCCCTCTTCCACCGCAACGCGCTGCAGGTTGGCCTTGGCGAACGGGTTGTCGGCCAGCAGCCACAGCACGCTGCCCGGCACCTGGCGCAGCACGCGCATCCAGCAGCGCCAGACCTGCTCGCTCATCTTGTGGTTGTTGTTGAAGGCGCAGAAGACGAAACCGTCCTCCGGCAACCCCATCTCGGCACGGCTGGGCGCCGGGTTGGCGGCGCGCGTGCGGTCGCTGACCTGGTAGCAGTGCGGCAGGTAGATGGGCTTTTCGGTGTGATACGGCAGCACTTCAGGCGGCATCACGAAGCGGTCGGCCAGGATCCAGTCCACGCCCGGCAGGGCCGAGGTGGCGGGCAGGCCCAGGTAGCTGACCTGGATGGGGGCACCGCGGTAGGCCAGGATGCCCGCGCGGGCGCCGCTGGTCAGGCCCTGCAGGTCCACGAGGACGTCGATGCCGGCCTCGGCAATCATCTCGGCGGCGCGGCGGTCGGGCACGCCGTGCAGCGGGGTGTAGCTGTCCATCGCTCCCTTGATGCGGGCGCGCAGCGGCGTACCGTCCTCGCGGCTCCAGCTGAAGGCGTGGATCTCGAACTTGCTTTTGTCGTGCAACTCGTACAGCTCGGCCGTCAGCAAGCCGACGGCATGCATGTGCAGATCGCCCGAGAGGTAGCCGATCTTGATCTTGCCCTCGCGCTTCCTGCCCTTGTACAGCGGCGGCTCGGTGACCTTGGCGACCTTTTCCAGCACGAAGCGCTGGGCGGTCAGCAATTGCAGGGCCGGGTCATCGCTCTCGTCCAGCATGCCGAGCAGCGAGGTGCTCATCAAGAGATGGTTGTGTGTGACGTCGCCGAAGGTCTGATAGACCGGCCAGGCGCATTGCTTCTGGCGGATGTGCACGTAATGCTGGGCCACGTCGCTCTGGCGCGGGTCCAGCTCCAGCGAGCGGCGCATCAGCGCCTCGGATTCGTCGTAGCGCTTTTCCTGCTCCAGCAGGCGGGCGGCGTTGTTGAAGGCGTGCAGGCGCAGGCTCAGCGGGTCGGTGCCCAGGGCGTCGGGCGCCTCGTTGTCATAGACGGTGCGCCATTCGGCCAGCGCCTCTTCCATGCGCCCCTGGTGCTCCAGCTGGTGGCCGAGGTTCAGGCGCGCCTGGGCGAAGGCCGGGGCCTGTTCCAGCGCCATGCGATAGACGGTCTCCGCCTCGCCATGGCGGCGCAGTTCGCCCAGGACGGCCCCCCAGTTGAAGCAGGCCACATGGCGCAGCGGCGACGCGGTGGCGCCGACCCAGTTCTGGTAGAGCAGCGCAGCGGCATCCAGGGCGCCGGCCGCTTGCAGGCGCGAGGCCGCCTCCATGACCTGAGGCAAAGGCCATTGGCCGCTGCGGGCCAGGCCAAGCCATTGCTCCAGAAGGGCAATACCTTGGGGCGGGGCAGCGGGAGGCGTCGACATGTCCATGCGGCGGGCGGTGTGATCGGATGTTCCGCCGATTTTCAAGCCGCGCCGCCAGGTTGGGCGCGGGGAATAGGCTGCGGAATGCGCAGCATTTCCCGCCCCGGGCACCTCAAACTGGGGACTCATGCCCCGCCGCGGGCAGGCGGCAGGGCCTTCGCGAGGCGTCAGACAGGCCGTAGTGGCCTGTCTTCGGTCCCCGCTCAGCCACCCAAATAGTCCGACTTGCCCAGCGGCACACCGGCATGGCGCAACAGCGCGTAAGTGGTTGTCGCGTGGAAATAGAAGTTGGGCAGCGCGAAATGCCGCAGATAGGTCGAGCCATCGAACTTCAGCGGGTCACCGCTGCGGCGCGGGATGACGATCTCGCGCTCCTCGCTGCCGGCGAAGGCGTCGGCGGGCACCGACAGCACGAAGTCGCGGGTCTTCTTGATGCGCTCGGCCAGTTCGTCCAGCGAGGCTTCGTTGTCCTCGTACTTGGGGATTTCCTGGCCGCCCAGGCGGGCCACGCAACCCTTGGCGGCATCGCTGGCGATCTGGATCTGCTTGGGGAAGGGCAGCATGTCGGGCGCCAGGCGCAACGTCAGGTAGACGTCGGTCGAGAACTTCTTCGCTTCGGCATGGGCCTTGGCGGCCTCCAGCCAGGTCAGCATGTTGCCCAGCATCTTGGCGAATACTGGCGCGCTCGCAGCGTGCATGGAAATCGGGGTCATCGGGTGTCTCCTTGAGGGAAAGCGATGGTAGCCATGCAACCCTGACCCCTGCTGAGCACCGTGCACAATCCCCTGCAGCTATGAACGTGATCATCCTGGACGACTACCAAGACGCCGTGCGCAAGCTGCGCTGCGCTGCGAAGTTGGAGCCCCTCAACGCCAAGGTCTTCACCAACACGGTCAAGGGCATCGGCCAGCTGTCCGTGCGGCTGCGCGATGCCGAGGTGCTGGTCCTGATCCGCGAGCGCACCACCTTCCCGCGCCAGCTGCTCGAGAAGCTCCCCAAGCTCAAGCTGATCTCCCAGACCGGCCGTGTCGGCAGCCACATCGACGTCGAGGCCTGCACGCGATTGGGGATCGCCGTGGCCGAAGGCGTCGGCAGCCCGGTGGCGCCGGCCGAGCTGACCTGGGCGCTGATCATGGCCTCCATGAGACGGCTGCCGCAGTACATCGGCAACCTCAAGCATGGGGCCTGGCAGCAGGCCGGCCTGAAGGCGGCGTCCATGCCCGCCAATTTCGGGGTCGGCATGGTGCTGCGCGGCAAGACGCTGGGCATCTGGGGCTACGGCAAGATCGGCCAGCTCGTGGCCGGCTATGGCCGCGCCTTCGGCATGAAGGTCACGGTCTGGGGCAGCGAGGCCTCGCGCCTGCGCGCCGAGGCCGATGGCTACCAGGCTTCGCCCAGCCGCGAGGCCTTCTTCGCCGAGGCCGACGTGCTGTCCGTGCACCTGCGCCTTTGCGACGCCACCCGCGGCATCGTCACATCCGAAGACCTGGCCCGAATGAAACCGACGGCGCTGTTCGTCAACACGTCGCGGGCCGAACTGGCCGTCGAGGGCGCGCTGGTGTCGGCACTGAACCGCGGCCGGCCCGGCATGGCCGCCATCGACGTGTTCGAGAGCGAACCCATCCTGCAGGGCCACCCACTGCTGCGGTTGGAGAACGCCGTCTGCACGCCGCACATCGGCTATGTGGAGCAGGACAGCTACGAGCTCTATTTCGACGCGGCTTTCGACAACGTGCTGAACTTCATCAATCAGCAGCCGACGAATATCGTCAACCCGGACGCGCTGAAGGTCCTGCGCTGAAGTCCAGCGCTGAGGAAGCGGCCTTGAACCGTCCCGAATCCCTGACCGAACTCTTCCTGGCGTTCTCGAGGCTGGCCCTGCAGGGCTTTGGCGGCGTGCTGGCGATAGCCCAGCGCGAACTGGTCGAGCACCATCGCTGGATGAGCAAGGAGGAGTTCGTCGAGACCCTGGCCATCGCCCAGGTGCTACCCGGGCCCAATGTGGTCAACCTGTCGATGATGATCGGCGACCGCTTCTTCGGCCTGCGAGGCGCCGTCGTGGCGCTGGCCGGCATGCTGGTGGCGCCCGCGATCATCGTGCTGGCCCTGGCCGCCGCCTTTGACCAGTTGGCCCGCCACCCCATGGCCATCAACGCGCTGCGCGGTATGGGCGCGGTGTCGGCCGGACTGATCCTGGCCACCGGCATCAAGCTGCTGCCGGCACTCAAGAAGAGCCCGCTGGGCCGGCCGCTCGCGCTGGGCCTGGCCTTGACGGCTTTCGTGCTGATCGGTCTGCTGCGTTGGCCGCTGGTCAATGTGCTGGCCCTGCTAGGCGGCAGCGGCATGTTCCTGGCCTGGTGGAGAACACGGCCATGACAGCGCCCGTCGATCTTCTCGGCCTCTTCCTGCATTTCCTGACGCTGTCGCTGCTGTCCATCGGCGGCGCCATCACGACGGTGCCCGAAATGCACCGTTACCTGGTCGACAAGACCGGCTGGCTCAGCGATACCGACTTCACGTCGTCCATTGCCCTGGCCCAGGCGGCCCCGGGGCCCAACATCCTGTTCGTGGCCGTGCTCGGCTACAACGTCGCTGGCCTCACGGGCGCGGCGGCTGCGATGGCCGGCATCATGCTGCCGTCCAGCGTGCTGACCGTGACGGCCACGCGCTGGGCCCGCGCCAACCGCGAGCACATCGTGCTGCGCGCTTTCTCGGCCGGCATGATGCCGCTGACGCTGGGGCTGATCATCGCCACGGGCTGGCTGCTGGCCCTGCCTTTCCTGCGCGCCGATGAGCACCGCTGGAGCACGCTGGCAATGATCGCCGTCACCGTGCTGCTGACGCTCAAGACGAGGCTGGGCCTCGTCTGGATGGTGCTCGGCGGCGGCGTGCTGGGCGCGCTGGGTCTCGTCTGAGTTCTCAGACGCCCAGGCCCGCCTGCGTGGTCACGGAGCGCTTGCTGACGGGCGACATGCCCAGCGTCACCTGCGCATAGACCTCGTCGGAGCGCGGCATGATGATGGGGGTGTGGATGTCGGCCCAACCAACGATCTCGGTACCGGCGTCCTCGTCGAGCTTGGCGGTGTCGATGGCGCGCTTCTCGGAGTAGTTGACGCTGCCGGCGGTCAGCACCGACACGGCCTTGTAGGGACGCAGCAGCAGACCGCCGGCCAGCCAGGTGAAGGTGCTGATCAGGTCGTCGGCACCGCCATCGCCAGAAGGCAGGTGGTCGCCGGCGAGGTCTTCACCGAACAGCTCGATCTGCAGCCGGTAGGTGCGGCCGACGTCGCTGGCGTCGAAGGTCATCGTGCCGGCGACAGTCACGTCGCGCTTGCTGCCATTGACGGCGCCGAGGGTGATGGTGGGGGTGGAAAGGGTAGCCATGCTGATCTCCTTGGATCGGGTCCTTGGCTCGCCAGGGATTGGCTTGCCTGCCTGTACTGACGCAAGGCAGCACCCGCAGGGATCAAACCCGCGCTGGTGAAAGTTCACCCTGCGCCGACGCCCCCCGGCCGAAACGCCGCTGGCGGGCGGCCCAGCAGCCGCAGGAAAGCGCGCCGCATGCGCTCGGTGTTGCCGAAACCCGATTCCAGCGCCACCCGCAGCACCGACGCCGATCCGCTCTCGAGCGCCGCGCGCGCCGCTTCCACGCGCAGCCGCTCGACCGCCTGCGCGGGCGTGGCGCCCGTCTCGGCGTGGAAACAGCGCGCGAAATGGCGCGGGCTCATGCAGGCCCGCGCGGCCAGCTCCTCCACGCGGTGATCGCGCTGCAGGTCGCGCCGCACCTCGTCCAGCAGCGCGCCGAAACGGCCGTCGGGGCGCTGCAGGTCCAGCAGCGGCGAGAACTGGGACTGCCCGCCGGGCCGCCGCCGCTCCACGACGAGCTGGCGCGCGGCTTCCCGCGCGATGTCTTCGCCGTGATCGTGGGCCAGCAGCGCCAGGCAGAGGTCGATGCCGGCCGTCATGCCGGCACTTGTCCAGAGTTCGGGCAGGCCTTGCTGGCGGACCGCGGGCTCGCGGACGTAGATGCGGTCAGGCTGCAGCCGCACGGCAGGAAAGTCGGTGGCGAACTGCCGGCTGCGCGACCAATGCGTCGTGGCCGTGCGCTCATCCAGCAGGCCGGCGGCGGCCAGCACCAGGCTGCCGCTGCAGATGCTGGCCATGCGCGCGCCCGACTTGCTGGCTCTGCGCAACCAGGCAATGAGGCGGCTGTCCTGGCAGGCGGCATCCACGCCGTCGCCGCCGATCACCATGACCAGGTCGAGATCTCCCAGCTGGCGCGGCAGCCCCTGCGCCGGCCATGCCACACCGGCAGAGCTGCGCACCGCAGGCGGCGCGCTGGCCACGAGGCGCCACTCGTAGCTGCCCGACAGGGCCAGCCGGGCCACCTCGAACACGGCCATCGGCCCGGCCAGGTCCAGCTGCTGGAAGCCCGGGAAGAGGACGAAGGCGATGCGGCAGGTCATGTACGCATCTTGGCAGAAAAGGTGGGAACTGCGTCATGGCGGCCAAAGGCGCATCGCCGCAAACTGCCTGCCATCAGCTAAAGCAGGCGGCAGGAGGCCGCATCCGATGAACATTGGCATCCTGGTTTTCGACGAGATGGAACTGCTGGACATGGCCGGTCCCTACGAGGTGTTCACCACCGCGGCCCGGGTGCATGCGCGAAGCCAGCCGGCGGGCGCTGCACCGCTATTCAAGGTGGCCAGCATCGCGCGCAGTGCGGTACCGGTGCGGGCACGCGCCGGCTTGCAGGTGCAGCCCGACACCATGCTGGGCAACCACCCGCTCCTCACCTGCGCCATCGTGCCGGGTGGTGTGGTCGATGCCGAACTGCTGCAGCCCGACGTGCTGGCCTGGATCGTCGCCCAGCGGCGTACGGCACAAGTGCTGGCCTCGGTCTGCACCGGTGCCCTGCTGCTGGCCGAGGCCGGCGTGCTGGACGGCGTGGCCGCTACCACCCACTGGGAAGACCTCGACGCCCTGCGCGCTCTGCGGCCCTCGGTGGAAGTGCGCGAGGGTGTGCGCTGGGTGGACGAGGGCCCGGTGGTCACATCCGCCGGCATCTCGGCGGGCATCGACATGTGCCTGCACCTGGTGCAGCGCCTGCACAGCCGCGAGCTGGCCCTGGGCACCGCCCGGCAGATGGACTACGCATGGAGCGACACGCCGTGATCGAAATCGGACAGGACCTCATCACGATCACGCACCGCCCCGACACGGTCTTCGTCTCGGGCCAGGGCGCCTGGCTGACGGACGAAGGTGGCAAGCGCCATCTCGACCTCGTGCAGGGCTGGGCCGTCAACAGCCTGGGCCACAGCCCGGCCCTCATCACGCAGGCCCTGCTGGCGCAGTCGCAGCGGCTGCTCAACCCCAGCCCCGCCTACTACAACCGCCCCCTGCTGGACCTGGCCAGGCGGCTGGTGGAGGTGAGCTGCTTTGACCGCGTCTTCCTCGCCAGTTCAGGCGCCGAGGCCAACGAAGGCGCGGTGAAGCTGGCGCGGCGCTGGGGTAGCCGCATGCGTGGTGGCGCCCACGAGATCATCGGCTTCGAGCAGGCTTTCCACGGCCGCACGCTGGCGATGATGAGCGCCTCGGGCAAGCCGGGCTGGGGCGACCTCTACCCGCCCATGCCCGGCGGCTTCGTGAAGGCGCGGTTCAACGACCTCGCCTCGGTGGAACACGCAATGACGCCTCGCACGGCAGCCGTGATGATCGAGTTGGTGCAGGGCGAGGCGGGCGTCGTCGTGGCCGACCGGGGCTTTGTGCGCGAATTGCGCGCGCTGACCGCCGAACGCGGCGTACTGCTGATCGCCGACGAGGTGCAGACCGGCATCGGCCGCTGCGGCCATGCCTTCGCCTACGAGCACTTCGGCATCGAGCCCGACGTGATGACGCTGGCCAAGGGAATGGGCGGCGGCGTGCCGCTGGCGGCGCTGCTGTGCAAGGAGGCCTTCAACTGCTTCCTGCCCGGCGACCAGGGCGGCACCTTCTGCGGCAACCCGCTGATGGCGGCGGTGGGACTTGCCGTGGTCAACGAGGTCTGCCGCGAGGAGTTCCTGGCCGGTGTGCGCGAGCGTGCGGCGCAGTTGTCCGCCGGGCTGCAGGCCATTGCACGCGACCATGGCCTGGTGGGCGAGCGCGGCCTGGGGCTGCTGCGGGCTCTGGTGCTGCCGTCAGACAACGCGAACGAGGTGGTGGCGGCCGCCCAGGCGCTGGCGCCGGTAGGCCTGCTGCTCAATGCGCCCCGACCTCACCTCATTCGATTGATGCCGGCGCTGAACATCAGCGCCGCCGAGTTGAACGAGGGGCTGGCGCTGCTGCGCCGGGCGCTGCGCCAAGTGCTCGGCTGAACGGGGTTCGCGGGCCGAGCGCCGGGCCGCTCCCAAGCCGGCCCGCCTTGGGCGATGTGCTCGCGGCTCGACGCCGCGGGCATCGCCGTCCCCTCGGGGACCGACCAGGCTCGCAGCGTCCAGCAGGCGAGACTGGGCGAGGGGCTCACTCACCCCTGCGTGGTCCCGAAGATCTTGTCGCCGGCGTCGCCCAGGCCCGGGATGATGTAGCCGACATCGTTCAGGTGACTGTCGATGGCCGCCGTCCAGCAGCGCACATCGGGATGGGCCGCCTGCAGGGCTTTCACGCCCTCGGGTGCGGCCACCAGCACCAGGGCACGCACGTCCTTGCAGCCGCGCGCCTTGAGCAGGTCGACGGTAGCGATCATGCTGCCAGCCGTGGCCAGCATGGGATCGATGATCAGCGCCGTGCGGGCGTCGAGGTTGCCGACAAACTTGTCGAAGTAGTTCACCGGCTTGAGCGTCTCGTGGTCACGCGCCAGGCCGACAACCGAGACCTTGGCGTTGGGCAGGATGTCCAGCACACCGTCCAGCATCCCCAGACCCGCACGCAGGATGGGCACCACCGTGACCTTGCGGCCCGCGATTTGGTCGATCTCGGCGGGGCCGCTCCAGCAGTTGATCGTCGTCTTCTCAAGCGGGAAGTCGGCCGTCGCCTCGTAGCAGAGCAGCCGGGCCACCTCGCCGGTCAGCTCGCGGAACTTCTTCGTCGAGATGTCGGCCTCGCGCATCAGGCCGATCTTGTGCTTGACGAGGGGGTGCTTGACTTCGATGACGGCCATGACGGCTCCCTAGTTTTTCTGAATAGTCAGAATTATCGACGCTGACGAAGCGCCTCGTAGAGGCAAACCCCCGACGCGACGGACACATTCAGGCTCTCGACAGCGCCGGCCATCGGGATGCGCACCAGTTCGTCGCAGGTCTTGGCCGTCAGCTGGCGCATACCCTCGCCTTCCGCACCCAGCACAAAGGCCACCGGGCGCTTCAGGTCCAGGTCGTAGATGGAGCGCTCGGCCTGGTCGGAGGTGCCGACCACCCAGATGTCGCGTTCCTTCAGCTCTTTCAAGGTCCGTGCCAGGTTGGTGACCATCAGATAGGGCACGGTCTCGGCCGCGCCGCTGGCCACCTTGGCCACCGTGGCATTCAGGCCCACGGCACGGTCCTTGGGCGCGACGACGGCATGGGCCCCGGCGCCATCGGCCACGCGCAGGCAGGCACCGAGGTTGTGCGGGTCGGTCACGCCGTCCAGCACCAGCACCAGCGGCGGGCCTTCCACGGCGTCCAGCACGTCGTCCAGCGAATGGAGCTGGGCCAACGCCTGCACCCGGGCCACGACGCCCTGGTGGCGCGGGCTGCCGGCGATCTGGCTCAGGCGCTCGTCATTGCTTTCCACCAGCTTGGCGCCGGCTTCCTTGGCCCGCTCCACGAAGGCACGCATGCGCTGGTCACGCCGTGACGGGTCGAAATGGACCTCGGCCACCGAGGCAGGATGGGTCTTGAGGCGGACAGTGACGGCGTGGAAGCCGAACAGGACGGACTTGGGCGAGCTCATGGCCGCATTGTCGGTTCACCGGCCGGCCTGCTTCCTCGCGTTCTCCATGATGTTGACCATGCTGTCGGTCCAGAAGCGCGCCTTGTTCCTGGCGAGGTGGTCCAGCAACTGGTCATGCGCCTCTCGGGTCACGCTCAGGTGCTCGGCACCGACGCCATGGAAAAGCAGGCTCACCAGGGCATGCTGGGCCGCCGCCTTCTCGACCAGCGCGATCAGCTGCTCGCCGCTCATGCCCTCGACGAAATAGACCGGCATGGCATAGGGATCGAGCGCGGCGGTATCGGTGACCATGCCCGGGCCGGCCGCGCGATAGGCGACGAAATGCGGCTTCAGTGCTGCGGCGAAGTCCTGGCCGCCGGCCTGCATGTCCAGGCAGGGTGGCGTGAAGGTGCGGCGGGTCTTGCCGTCCAGCCCTTGCAGCCAGGTGTTGGCGGCGATGACCTGCTCCTGCACCTGGGCCGCCATCTGCCGATCCAGGTCACGCTGCGGCTGCACCCATTCGCGGCCCGGCCCCTTGGCCGAACAGCCGTGGAAGAGGCTGTGGTTGCCCAGCTCGTGGCCGGCCGTGGCCGCGGCCTTCCATTCGTTCTGGCGGCCAGGCAGCGTCGGGCCGTTGATGGGAATGTAGAAGCTCGCCCTCAAGCCGCGCTTGTTCAGGGCCGGCACGACATGGTCGAGCTGGCTGTCCAGCGCGTCGTCATAGCCGAGGCTGACAGCCGCCTGCGCGCCGTTCGGCCACACGAAGGGCCCGGCCTGGGCAGTCCAGCTCATCAGCAGGCCAACGGCGGCCAGAAGCAGTGTGCGCATCTTCATCCTCTCAACACTTGGGCGGCCATCAGCAAACCGATCAACACCGGTTGATGGACCATGTAGAAACTCAGTGACCAGCGCCCCAGCACAGCCAGCGGCCGCGGCGCGTTGCCGGCCCAGAGGCCGGGCCAGGCGCGCGTGACGGCAAAGCCGACCAGCATGACGCCCAGCCACGGCAGCACCGGCACATAGTCCTCGGTGATGGGCTTGTGGGTGACGAGGCCGACCCAGTTGGTCCAGCGCGTGTCGAAAAAAGGCAGCTGCACGAGCTGAGGTGCGGCGATGGCCAGCGCGGCCAGCACCAGCAGCACCGCGTTCGGCAGCCGGCTCAGGCCCATGCGCAGCAGCAACAGCATCACCGCAATGCCGTGCAGCACACCAAAGCTGATCCAGCTGTTCGGGAACATGAACCAGGAACCCAGCGACACCAGCATTGCGCAGCCGGCCACCTGGGCCCAGCGTTTCCAGAACCTGGGAGCGCCCTGCCCCGCCAGCACGGCAAACGCCTGGCCGCCGCCGGCGCAGAACAGGAAGAGGCTGACGATGCAGGTGCGTTGCCAGGTCCAGACCGGGTCGCGGTAGAAGTCCTGGCGAATCCAGCCGATGTGGTTCAGGTCGAAGCCGAAGTGGTAGGCGGCCATCCAGACGATGGCCAAGCCGCGCAGGGCGTCGAGGCGATCGGCACGGGAGGGCAGCGCAGGCATTCGGTGGATCAGGGATTCGCTGAGGACGCGGGATTCTGGCTCCGCCGCTGCAACTGCAGTTGGCGACGCTGCATCCTTTCCTCGGCGATGCGGCGGCGGGCGATGCGATCGCCCTCATCGGGGTCGGCCGCGCTGTGCATGGCCTCGGCGCGAAGCCGCGCGTCGTAGCGGGCACGGTCGCTCAGCTGAGTCTGCGCTGCCTGGGCCTCGCGGCTGATGACCCAGTCGGCCTCTCGGTAGCGCCCCTGCCCTGCGCGGCACTGGCGCACGCGGCGCACCTCGTCCTGCAGGAACTGGCGCTCCGCATCGCCCAACGTCGTCGAATTGGCACGGACCTCCATGCCCCGGATCTCGCCGTCACCGGGGCAGGCATTGCCCGACGGCGCCGGCGGCGCTGAGGCGGCCGACGCCCGGCCCAGGGTCGCCTGCACGTCCTCGGGCTTGAGGGCCTCCACCACATTGGGCTGCAGGTTGCGCTCCGACAGGGGCTGCCCGGCCTGCGGGCAGGGCTTGTCGCTGAAGTGAACCTTGCCGCCCACCTCGCACTTCCAGACCTGCTGCGCCGCCGCGCCCGACACCGTCAGTGCCAGCATCCATCCCAATCCCATTTGCCTCATCGACGATCTCCCGACTCCCACCAAAATGCGGTTTCCCGCAACCGTGCATCTCGCGTCATGTCCCAGCGCCTGCTCATCCTGCTACTGGCCGCATTGTTCAGCACCGGCGGTGCCGGCGCCCAGACCAAGGCCCAGCCCCGCGCCACCACCGCCCGCGGCGCGCTGGACGCCGAGGAGTTGAACAACATCGGCGTCTTCAAACGCGTCAGCCCGTCGGTGGTGCACATCACCACGCTGAGCGTGCAGCGCGACTTCTTCTCGCTGCGCACCAGCGAGCAGCCCAGCGGCACAGGCACCGGTTTCATCTGGGACGACGCCGGCCACGTCGTCACCAACTTCCACGTCATCCAGGGCGGCGACCGGGCCACCGTCACGCTGAACGACCAGAGCAGCTTTCCGGCCAAGCTTGTCGGCGCCTACCCGGACCGCGACATTGCCGTGCTGCGCATCGAAGCGCCCCACGAGAAGCTGCCGGCCATCGCCGTGGGTGCCAGCCGCGACCTCCAGGTGGGCCAGAAGGTCTACGCCATCGGCAACCCCTTCGGCCTGGACCAGACGCTGACCACCGGCATCGTCTCGGCGCTGAACCGCGAGATCGAGTCGGTCACGCGACGCACGATCAAGGGCGCCATCCAGACCGATGCGGCCATCAACCCGGGCAACTCGGGCGGGCCGCTGCTGGATTCCGCGGGGCGGCTGATCGGCGTCAACACAGCCATCTACAGCCCGAGCGGGGCGAGTGCCGGGATCGGGTTTGCGATTCCGGTGGACGAGGTGAATCGCATCGTGCCGCGGCTGATCCGCGACGGGCGCTTCATCCGGCCCGCGCTGGGCGTGACAGCCGGGCCGGAGAACCTGGCCAAGGCGCTGGGGGCGCCGAAGGGTGTGCTGCTGGTCAACGTGGCGGACGCCAGCCCGGCTGCGGCGGCGGGCTTGAAACCCTTCGGCAGGGATCGCAGCGGGCGCATCGTGCAGGGGGACGTCATCACCTCGGTCGACGGGCAGGCGGTGGCGGACCTGGATGACATGCTGTCGCTGCTGGAGACAAGGCAGATTGGAGAGAAGGTGACGTTGACGGTGTGGCGGGCGGGGCAGACGAGGAAAGTAGTGGCGACATTGGGAAGCTCTGATTGACACACACACTTGGTCACTCACCCACCGCCGAACAGGAAAGAAAGCAATGACAAACGACCCAATGAAGCACTTGGACGACCTGAACAAGGCAATAAAAACAGACAATCAAACGATCCAAGCACTGTTCAAAGCACAAAAGATTCTTCTGGCAATCAGCGGAGCATCGGTGCTGGCAGCCGTGACATTGAAATTCATGGGCGCCCGTGCAATTGTTGTTATTGCACTTGGACTGATTGGCGGCTTCAGCGGGTTGGGCACGGCACTACTCGGTCGCAAGATTGAATCCCTCCAAAAGAGAGTCAAACCTTACGGGGATGAACTGAATCGCATCATCGGAGCAGTAGAGCGCAAGGAGAAGTCGTCACCTACGCCTCTGACAATCGGCTTTGCCAATCTCTCCGGTAAAGATCTTGATGGGCTCGCATCACAGGATGCTGAACTACTCGGACGATTGTTCATTCGCGCCAGAGTCGTGGAACATCATCAAATACCGAGCGCAGAAATTCTGTTCGTATATGCCCATTTGAACGAAGACGGCACGATCGAGGGCCCAAAGCCTTCGGGAATTCGACAGATCGTTCAGGCCACGAACGCAGCAATCATTGTTCTCGCGTCTCCAAATTCCCCAGAAAGCATTAAGAATGCTGCTGGATTGCCTGGACCAAAGACGGCAAATCTTGTGTTCACTGTCGATCGCAATGGCGATGGCTTCGGGCGCTTCTTTAAAGAACTCTTCGAAAAGATGCAGGCCGGCCAAGACATGCTAAGCGCATGGGTGGCAATCTCGCCGCAACACCCGAGCGCGAATCCGGCGTACGCCCCCCAAACGATTCTTCTCGCCGAAGGTGGGAAAATAGCGTTTCCGCGCGCCTAAGCACAACTTCCCTGCCGACTCATCCTCCACGCAGGCCCGCTGCGCAACAAACCAATCAGACAGGAAAAACCACCCATGGGCGCGCAATGGAAAGCCAAACACAAAGACATCGCCGCCAATGCCAAGGGCAGGCTCTTTGGCAAGCTGGCCAAGGACATCATGATTGCAGCGCGCAGCGGCGCTGACCCGAAGGACAACGCGCGGCTGCGGCTGGTGGTGGAGCAGGCGCGCAAGGTGTCCATGCCCAAGGAGACACTGGACCGCGCCATCAAGAAAGGCGCCGGGCTGACCGGTGAAGTCGTCCACTTCGAGCAGGCCATCTACGAGGGCTTTGCGCCGCACCGCGTGCCGGTGATGGTGGAGGTGCTGACCGACAACGTGAACCGGGCCGCGTCGGACATGCGCGTGCTGTTCCGCAAGGGCCAGCTCGGCACGTCGGGCTCGGTGAGCTGGGACTTCGACCACCTCGGCATGATCGAGGCCGAGCCCGCCGAGCCCGGTGCCGATGCCGATACCGCGGCCATCGAAGCCGGTGCCCAGGACCTGGTGCCGGCCGACGAGGACGGCGTCACGCTCTTCCTCACCGACCCGGCCGACCTCGACCTCGTTAGCCGCGCCTTGCCCGCCCAGGGCTTCACCGTGCTCAGCGCCAAGCTGGGCTATCGGCCCAAGAACCCCATCGCGCCGGCCAGCCTGACGGCCGAGCAGCTGGACGAGGTGGAAAGCTTCCTCGCCGCCCTGGACGACAACGAAGACGTGCAGCAGGTCTACGCCGGCCTGGCCGGCTGACCCTCCCGGCTGCGCCGCAGCAGCCGCAGGCCGGCGAGACCGGCCAGGCCGGCCAGCATCAAGGCCCAGCTGCCGTTTTCCGGCACGACGTTGACGTGCAGCCCGCGAAGTGACGTCAGCGTGTAGCCGGCCGGCAGCGAGTACTCCACGCGGGCGCTGAAGCTCATGGTGGTGTTCAGGCTGGACAGCACAAACTCGAAGCCATGCTCGAAAGGTGCGCCCACCACCCCTGTGAACGACGCCGTGTCGACGCGATGAAGGATGGACTGCGTGATGCCGCCCCCGAGCGTTGCCGTGCGGCCGAATGCAAGTACGTCGCGCGTGGGGTCGTTGCTGATGCGGTCCCCGGTCGAGTTCGCCGAGGCGCTGGGCGTCGCCGAGCGATTCCCGCTGATGAAGGTGTAGCTGGTGAGCACAAACCCGCCAGAGTTTCGCGCCGTCGCGCCGTCGATCGTGACCTTGACGCCAACGTTCACCGTGGCGGTGGGCCCGGTGATGGTGAACTGGTCGAACTGCACGGCATCGAAGATGGATGTGGGTGCCGTGGAGCGCGTCGTCGTGGCTGACAGGCTCATGTCCACCCCGTCGGCAAAAAGCTGGGCGTTGCCGCTCGATGGGCTGCCGTAGGGGTCGGCAAATGAAGCCGTCAGCTGGGCGCCGTTCGTCAGCGTGCACGACATGTTGTCGCCGCCCAGCGGCAGCAGTCCGGTGCACATGGAGCGCGTGGAGACAAAGTTGATTTCGCGCGTGACGGTCGGGGCCAGCGGCAACGCGTGCGCGGCACCCGTGCAAGCGGCGGCCAGGCAGGCCGCGGCCACCAGGGCATCGAGGCGTGGCGCCGGAGAAAGAAGGTTGTGCATTGCAGGCTCCCAGGGTTGCCGCCGGCAAGGGCGCAGGCTGCGCATTGATGATGGAAGGCCTGGCCGCTGCATACCACCCACAGATGACCCACAGCACGGGCTTAGCATGCATCGATGACCCGATCGCAGCCTGAAGCGGCAGCCGCGCAGCGGTCGAGCGAGTTGCTGGACGCATTTCAAGCGCTGTCGGCGCAGGCGCCGGGCGCGCTGGACAGCGCCGCGGCCCTGGCCCTGCGGGCGCAGGCGGACGGCCAGGTGGCCCTCGCCGGGGCGGCAGCCGGCCTGGTGCTGCTGGTGGAACATCTGCAGGCGGCCATCTACCGCCACGCGATGGCCATGCTGGGCGTCCTGAGCGCCGTGGGGCCGGACGCGGTCGGCACCGGCGTCGAGAGCCTGCTGGCCTGGGGTGGGGCTTCGATTGCCCATGACTACGGTGTGCTGCCGGCGTGGCCGCCCGCCAACGTGGCCCTGCTGATGGAGCGGGCTCGCGCGGCGCCCAGCGACATTTCACTGGCGCTGGCCTGTGCGCTCGGCGAGCTCTGCGAGCGCCACGGCGAAGACGCGGAGTTCGAGTTGCTGTTCGCGCAGGTCGCATCGATAGAGAAGCAACCCGATGCCTCACCCTTCTGGCGTGGTCACTGGGCCATCGTCGCGGCCTGGCACCTGACCGCCTTTGCCAAGGTGGAGGAGGCGCGGGAGCGGCTGGTGATGGCGCAGCAGCTGGCCACCGAGCACCATCTGGCCGGTCTGGCCGCCGTGGCGGCGCTGCAGCGGGCCCGGCTGGTGGAGTGCAGCAGCGACCCCGCCGCCGCGCTCGCCCTGGCCGCCCAGGCCGTGGCCGCGGGCGACGCGGCCGGCACGCCGCTGTGGTGGGCCGACCAGGCCGACGTGCGTTGCCGCGTAGCCCTGCGCGCGGGCGACTTTCATGCCGCCCTGGGCCATGCGCGACGAGCCTTGGGCCATCTGCAGATGAGCGGCGCCTGGCCCGGCTACCAGGTCACCTACCTTGTGCAGGAGGGCTATGCGCTGATCGGCTGCGGCAACGCCGATGAGGCCGCCACGCGGTTTAGGGGCCTGGCCGAGATGCAGCTGCCGCGTTACCTCGCGGCCCGCCTGCGCTGCCTGGAAGAGCTGACCACGCTGATCGCCGTGGGACAGCGCGACGGCTGGGGCGCCCTGCCCGACGCCCCGCTGGCACGCGCCATGCGCACCTTGCGCGAACTGGAGTGGCCGGGCGTGCTGCCGCTGCTGCCGCTGCACATCGGCCAGGTCTTTTGCCGGGCCCTGCTGCAGGGCACCGAGACGGACTGGGTGCGCTCGGCCGTCCGTACCCGCCGGCTCGCTGCGCCCGCGGGAGCGCCCGAGAGCTGGCCCTGGGCGGTGAAGGTCCGCACGCTGGGGAGCTTCGAGGTGAGCAGCGGCGCAGACGCCATCCCGGGCCGGCCGGCGGAGGGTCGCAAGGCGGCCAGCAAGCCCCTCGAACTGCTGCGCTACCTGGCCTGCCGCGGCACCGAGGCCGCGTCGGCCGAGGCTGTGGCCCGCGAGCTCTGGCCCGGTGACGGCCGGGAAGGCCGTCAGAAGGCCCTCGAGGTCACCGTCGCAAGGCTGCGCCGCTTGCTGGCCCACGACGCGGCCCTGCTGGTGCAGGACCATGGCATTCGCCTGAACGCGGACTGCGTCTGGGTCGACGTGCAGGCCTTGAACGATGGCCTGGCAGCGCATGCCCAGGCACCGGCTGGCAGCCCGACGGCCGCGCAGGCGCTGGAGGCCGCGCTCAACCTCTACCGCGGCCCTTGCCTGGCGCTCAGCGAGCAGGCCTGGGCGCAGGCCGCGGCGGAGCGTTGGCGGGCCCGCCTCGCCGCGGCGCTGCTGCGCGAGGGGCGCGACTCCGCCTTGGGCCATGAACGGACGCTGCGCGCCCTGTCGGCCGACCCCGGCATCGCCAGCCACCTGAACGGCCGCGACTGACGGGGGACAGTCAGCCGGGCGTGGTTTCGCTGGCGCATTGCGAGAGCAGCCACTGCTCGAAGGCCTTCACCGCCGGGCGTGACCGGGCCGCCGGATCGACGATGAGGCGATAGGCCCGCGCCGACGCGATGCCGGCGTCGAACGGCGTGACGAGCTGGCCGCTGGCCAGCAGCGCATCCACCAGCGGTCGCCGCCCCAGCGCCACGCCCTGCCCCGCCACGGCCGCGGCAATCGCCTCGGAATAGCTGGAGAAACTCAGCCGTGCCGCGGGCCGCAGGTCGGCCAGGCCCCAGGCACTCAGCCAGGGTTCCCATTCCGCCGGCATGCCGGCGCTGTCGCCGTCCATGGCCAGGTGCAGCAGCGTGTGGCGGGCCAGGTCGGGCGGCTCGCGCAGCGCCAGGCCCAGTTCGCCCACCAGCCGTGGGCTGCAGACCGGCACCATCGATTCGGCGAACAGCTGTTGGCCCTGAGCCGCGCCGACCGGGCTGTAGCGGATGGCGAGGTCAAAGCCCTCGCTGGCCAGGTTGCGGTTGCCCAGGCCGGCATCCAGGCGCACGTCGATGCCCGGGTGGGCGCGCGTGAAGCCGGTCAGGCGTGGGATCAGCCACAGCGACGCGAAGCCCGGCGTCGTCGTCAACGCCAGCATCTGGCGCTGGTGCGGCTCGCGCACCGCACGCACGGCCACACGCAAGGTATTCAAGGCCGTCGAGCAGGCGGCGTGCAGGCGCTGGCCATCCTCGGTCAACGCAAGCGCACGGTGGCGGCGCTCGAACAGCGTCACGCCGAGTTCGTCCTCCAGCGCGCGGATCTGCCGGCTCATGGCCGACTGCGTGATGAAGCGCTCTTCGGCAGCCTGGGTGAAGCTCAAATGCCGCGCCGCCGCCTCGAAGGCGGCCAGCAGCTGCAGCGGCGGGAGATGGTCTACGGGCTTTGTTGACATGCGCTGGAGGAATGCGAAGCCTTCCGAATGATCGTTTGTCGCCAAGGTGGCCAAGCGGCACTATCCGCGTCAGACGGCCGCAACGCAAGCATGCCAACCCGGCATGCCAGCCCGCCGCCACCAGGAGCACACCATGCTGATCGACGTCCCCCGCACCCGGCTGTTGCTGCAACGCGGCCAGATCTCCCGCCTGCCCGAGGCCCGCGCCACCCATCTGTGCAGCGCCTCCGGCACGCTGTGGATCACCATCGACCACGACTCGCGCGACATCGTGCTGGAGCCCGGCCAGTGCTTTGTCGTGCAGACCGATGAGGCGGTCACCGTCAGCGCGTTGAGCGGCCCCGCGGTGCTGGACCTGAGGCCGGCGGCGGCCGGAGCACGGCAGTGACCACGCTGCTGGCGCCAGCGCCCGTCGCCACCGAGGCGCCCGAGCATTGGATGCTGGCCGGCGGGCATCAGGTCCGCCTACGCCCCATTGGTGCTGCGGATGCCGCTGCCGAGCAGGCCTTCTTCAGCGCACTGTCGCTGGACTCGCGCCACAAGCGCTTCCATGTCGGCCTGCGCGAACTCAGCCCTGCCCTGCTGAAGCTGCTGACGGACGTCGATCAGCGCCAGCACGTCGCGTGGGTCGTCGAGACCCAGCAGCCCGGCCATCCCGTCATCGCCGACGCCCGCTATGTGCACGAGGACGATCACCCCGAGCGCGCCGAGTTCGCGCTGGCCGTCGCCGACGACTGGCAGGGCCGCGGCCTGGGCCGCCGGCTCATCGCTCATTTGACCGCCCATGCACGGCAACACGGCGTGCAGCGCCTGCATGGCGACATCCTGGCCGACAACCGCCGCATGCTGGCGCTGATGCGTGAGTTCGGCGCGCGGCTGCAGGCGCATGCGGACGGCGCGCAACTCGTCCGCGCAGTGCTGAGCCTGGGCTGAAGGGGCACTGCAGCCGGTTTGCCCGGGCAGCGTCCACGACGGGGCCATCGCCTACGCGGCGGCCGGCCAAGCCCGGCGATCATGGCCGGCATGCGTCGACTCCTCTATTCCGGCCTTGCACTGGCCGCCGGCACCCTGCTGCTGAGCCTGGCCGCGGGTGAACTGCTGACCCGGCCCGTCCGCGCCCGCATCGGGCCGCCGCCACCCGACCTGTCGGCGGAACCCGTCCACATTCCCTACGGCGAACGCCAGCAGGTCAGCGGCTGGTTCCTGCCCGGCCGCGCCGGCGAGGGCGTCGTCCTGCTGCTGCACGGCGTGCGCGGCAGCCGCCTGGAGATGCTGGAGCGTGCCCGCTGGCTGCAACGCGAGGGCATCGGCAGCCTGGCCCTCGATCTGCCCTCGCACGGCGAGAGCAGCGGCGACCGCATCAGCTTTGGTCGTCGCGAGGCCTTGGGCGTGCAGGCGGCGCTGGGCTGGTTGCGCGAGCGGCTGCCTGAGGAGAGGCTGGGCGCCATCGGCGTGTCCCTGGGCGGTGCCTCGCTGCTGTTCGCCGAGCGCCAGCCCGAACTGGACGCCCTGGTGCTGGAGTCGGTCTATCCAACCATCACCGATGCGGTGCAGGACCGCCTCGTCAAGCGCCTGGGGCCTGCCGGCGCCTGGGCGGCACCGTTGCTGCTGCTGCAGATCCCGCTGCGGCTGGGTCTGGGCGTGCATGAACTGCGCCCCATCGAAGCCATCAAGGACGTCCGCGCACCGCTGCTGGTGGCCTCGGGCACCGAGGACCGGTCCACGCGCTGGGTCGAGACGGAACAGCTCTTCGCCGCGGCGCCGGAGCCCAAAACACTGGCGGCTGTGCCGGGTGCAGGCCACGAGGACCTGCGCGACTTCGATACCGAGGCCTACGAAGCTCGACTGCTGCCCTGGCTGCAATCACATTTGCGCAAGTCCCCGGGCCAACGGGGCCAAACAGCGCTGGGCAAGATGGCGGCATGACTGCCCTGCCCCCGCTTTCCATCCTCGACCTGGCGCCCGTCGTCGAAGGCGCCACGACGCGTGAAGCGCTGCTGAACAGCCTGGACCTGGTGCGCCTGGCCGACACGCTGGGCTATACGCGCTACTGGGTGGCCGAGCACCACAACATGGAAGGCGTGGCCAGCTCGGCCACTGCGGTGCTGATTGGCCAACTGGCCGCGGCGAGCCAGCGCATCCGCGTCGGCGCCGGCGGCATCATGCTGCCCAACCATGCACCGCTGACCATCGCCGAACAGTTCGGCACGCTGGCCGAACTCTTCCCCGGCCGCATCGACCTCGGCCTGGGCCGTGCACCGGGCACGGACCGGCCGACCATGCGCGCGCTGCGCCGCAGCCTGGAAAGCACGGGCGAAGACGGCTTCCCCAACGACGTGCTGGAACTGCAGAGCTATCTCGCACCACTCGCCGCGGACGCGGTGGTCCGCGCCGTGCCGGGCCAGGGCACCGAGGTGCCGATCTGGCTGCTGGGCTCCAGCCTCTATTCCGCCCAACTTGCCGCCTACCTCGGCCTGCCCTTCGCGTTTGCGTCGCACTTCGCGCCGGAGATGCTGATGCAGGCGCTGCAGGTCTACCGGTCGACCTACAAGCCCAGCACGCGCAATCCCAAGCCGCATGCGATGGTCGGTCTGAACGTCATCGTCGCGCCGACCGACGAGGAGGCGCAGTTCCTGTTCACGTCCGCGCAGCAGCGCTTCCTCGGCATGGTGCGCGGGCGGCGCGGCAAGCTGCCCGAGCCGGTGCCCAGCATGGATGCGCTGTGGTCACCGGCCGAGCGCATGCAGGTGGAGCGCATGCTGAGCGAATCCATCGTCGGCTCGCCGGAGACGGTGCGCGCCGGGCTGGCGGCAACGAGCGAGCGCACGCAGGCGGATGAATTCATCGTCGCCTGCGCGGTGCATGACCATTCCCTGCGGCGGCGTTCGTACGAGCTGCTGGCGCGGCTTTGAGTGGCTGCGCGTGGCATGACGCTTCGCCGAGTCAGCGCGCGCGCCGGTAGTGCATCGCGACCGCACCGCTGCGCAGGGGCTTCGCCGAGATCAACTCGAGCCGTCGCGTGCTGGGCAGCCCGCTCTCGTACAGGGTCGGGCCGTGGCCGGCGATCCTGGGGTGGACGAGCAGCTGGTACTCGTCGATCAGATCCAGCCGATCCAGCTCGGCCGCGAGCTTGCCGCTACCCAGAAGCACGCCGGCCGGCGTCGCGTCCTTGAGCCTCTGCACGCCCGTGCGCAGGTCGCCAGCAATGTGGTGGCTGTGGGGCCAGGGGAAGTCCCTTCGCGTCGAGGACACCACGTACTTCGGTTTGGCCTGCAGCTTGACCGCCCATTCGCGCATCGCTGGCGGTACCTGCACGTCGCCGCGGGCGACCGCTGGCCAGTAGGTCTCCATCATCTCGTAGGTGACGCGGCCCCACAGCATCGCCCCGCTCTCGTCCATGAGGTGGGTGAAGAAGGCATGCGTCTCGTCGTCTGCAATGCCCTCCTGATGGTCGACGCAGCCGTCCAGGGTGACGTTGATGCTGAAGGTCAGGAGTCCCATGGCGTCCTTCGTTCGAGATGTACGACGAACCGCTCGCCGCCTGGCTCCATTGTGGGATGAGCCATAACTGCCTCGGCGCCCGGCCTGCCTGGAATCTCATGGGGAAGGTTCGCCGGAACGGCCGATGCCCCGTCGACGCCATCAGGCTTGCGGCACACTGCGCGCATGCCAGCCACCCAGTCCGCCGCACCGGCCGAGGTCGCCCCGACGCTGTTCAAGAACGCCAAGGCCTTTGAGGCCTGGCTGAAGAAGCACCATGCGAAGTCCGACGGCCTATGGCTGAAGATCGCCAAGCGCAGCGCCACCGAGCCCAGCGTCACCTACCCCGAGGCGGTGGAGATCGCGCTGTGCTGGGGCTGGATCGACGGCCAGAAGAAGGGCCTGGACGACCAGCACTTCCTGCAGCGATTCACGCCACGGCGTGCGCGCAGCGTCTGGTCCAAGATCAACGTCGAAAAAGTGGCTGCGCTGATCGAGGCGGGCCGCATGCAGCCGCCTGGTCTGGCGCAGGTCGAGGCCGCCAAGGCCGATGGCCGCTGGGCCAAGGCCTACGACGGCGCGAAGACGTCCACCGTGCCCGACGACCTGGCGGCAGCGTTGGACGCGAATCCGCCGGCCAAGGCTTTCTTCGCCACCGTCAATGCGAGCAACCGCTACGCCGTGCTCTGGCGCGTCCAGACCGCCGTCAAGCCCGAGACGCGCGCCAAGCGGATCGCGCAACTGGTGGACATGCTCGCTCGCGGCGAAACGGTGCACATCTTCAAACCCAAGGCCAGCTAGAGGCGCTTGGCGCTACCTTCGCCGTCAGGCGGACGTCAGCTGCAAACCACCCGGTCGACCGCAACGCCCGCTTGAGCCTCAAGACACGCACATGTTGTGAGCGACACTTCGACCCCAGCGTCGTCGCCGGGTTCGACCAGCGTGGAACCGCTGTATCAATGAACAACGGGTCAATCTCGCCGGCCACGGCTAACGACGCAACGTGGCTGCCGAGACGTGAGCGCCATGGATGCTGCGGGTCTGCACTCGCGCCGACTCCATCCCGCCGCGACCGTCTCCGTCGCGCCCGGTGCTCGGGCCAGGCAACGTGGCACCATCGAGGCCGGGCAGGTCAACGTGGGGACGTCCATCAAATGATTTGGATGAGCGCCGCCGCGGGCCGGCGGGTCGGACGTCGCTGGTCAAGCCTGACCTGTGATTATGTTTTGATTCAAATGGATTAAGTGACATTGAAGCAAGCGCTGATTTCATTCGTGCTCGTGCTGACGGCTGCAACCCAAGTTGTTGCCGAAGGCTCCGCGGCGGCTTTCCCGCAGGTGCTGAAGCCGGAGGCACAGCAGGCCAAGTCGGCCCATCTGGCTGCGGACCTGCTGTCTCGCTACCACTACCGACCCCTCTCGCTCGACGACGCGTTGTCGGCCAGGATCTTCGACCAGTATTTGAAGGCGCTCGATCCGGAGAAACTGTACTTCCTGCAGTCCGACATCGATCGCCTGTCAGGCGACCGCATCTTGCTCGACGACGCAATCCTGGCTGAGGACCTGCGGGTGCCGTTCGAGGTCTTCAACCTGTACGAACGCCGGGTGGCTGAGCGGCTGACCTACGGCCGCACCTTGCTCAAGAAGGGGTTCGATTTCGGGCAAGACGAATCTTTGACGGTCGAGCGCAAGGATCAGCCTTGGCCTGCGACCGAAGCAGAGTCCCAAGACCTCTGGCGCAAGCGCGTCAAGAACGAGTGGTTGCGGCTCAAGCTTGCCGGCAGGGACGACCCGGCCATCGTGAAGATCCTCGACAAGCGCTACGAAAGCGCTTCTAAGAACCTGGGCAAGATCACAAGCGCCGACGCCTTCCAGGCCTTCATGAATGCCTACACGATGGCGATCGACCCACACACGAACTACCTGGGACCGCGCGCCGCGGAAAACTTCGACATCTCCATGCGACTGTCCCTGGTGGGCATCGGCGCGCTTCTGACCCAGATCGACGACTACGCCACCGTCCGGGAGCTGGTGCCAGGAGGGCCCGCGAGCCTGTCGGGCCAGTTGAAGGTCGGCGACCGTATCGTGGGCGTCGCGCAAGGCGCGACCGGCGCCATGGAAGATGTCGTCGGCAGGCGCCTTGACGACACGGTGGCGTTGATCCGGGGCATGAAGGGTTCGACGGTTCGGCTGGACGTCCTGCCGGCCGACAGCGGGCCCGATGCGCCGAACAGGACCGTCGTCCTGGTCCGCAACACCATCACAGTGCAGGACAGCGCCGCCAAGGCCAAGATCTATTCCGTCACGACCGGCGCTGGCAAGCGCTTGGTCGGTGTGATCACCCTGCCTTCGTTCTACGAGGATACCGACGCACTCAGAAAGGGCGACAAGGACTACCGCGGCGCAGCGAACGACGTGGGCAAGCTGCTGTTCGACATGAAGGCCCAGAAAGTAGATGGCGTGTTGATCGACTTGCGCAATGACGGCGGCGGGTCGCTGCGCCAGGCGGTGAACCTGACGGGCATGTTCGTTGGCAAGTTGCCGGTCGTTCAGACCCGAGATGCAAGAGGCAACATCACTGTCGAGAAGAACGCCGAGGCTGGTTTGGCATGGAGCGGGCCGCTGGGCGTCCTGATCAACAGGGGCTCGGCTTCGGCGTCAGAAATCTTCGCCGCGGCGATCCAGGATTACGGTCGCGGCGTGATCATCGGAGAGGGCAGCTTCGGCAAGGGCACCGTCCAGACCCTCGCCAACCTCGACCAGATCGCCAAGAACGCAGCGCCGACGTACGGTGAACTGAAATTCACCATCGCACAGTTTTTCCGGGTGAATGGTGGGACGACCCAACTTCGTGGCGTGACGCCGGACATCCTCTTTCCGCAAACCAGCGACGACACCGAGTTCGGAGAGTCGAGCTACGTCAACGCCCTGCCGTGGACCAACATTCGAGCCGTCGACTACTCGCCTGTGGGTGACGTCAAAACGCAATTGCCCCGCCTGTTGGCTTGGCACGCAGCCCGCGTCGAGCACGCCCTTGACTTCCAGAACCTGCTGCAGGATGTGGCCAAGGCACAGGAGCGTCGCAAGAACAACGTGATTTCGCTCAGTGAATCAGTTCGACGCAAAGAACGTGCTGCCTCGGAGAAGCGCCTGGC
Source organism: Pelomonas sp. Root1217 (assembly GCF_001425705.1). GTDB lineage: Bacteria > Pseudomonadota > Gammaproteobacteria > Burkholderiales > Burkholderiaceae_C > Pelomonas. The sequence goes on from NZ_LMDC01000028.1 coordinate 360,522, forward strand.
TGCGCGGCTGGGTGAAGCGGAAAGGGGCGCGAGCGGCACGCTGGTCGATGACGGCTTGCAGTTCAACGAACGCCAGCTGGACAAGGATCTCGCCGCTGAAAAAACCCGGAAGACCATCAACGATGCGCTTCTTGACGAAGCTGTCAGCATCCTTTCCGACAGCGCGGCATTGAAGGAAGGCCAGACCCAAACAGCGGCGAGCGCTCTACCGATCCGTCCCCAGGTGGTCATGACCTTGCCGAAGGTTTCCTCTGAGAAATAGCCATTGGTGGCCGAGACCTGACCGGCAGGCGGCCACGTCGAGCGGCTTAGTCCATCGCTGCATTGCTGCCGACCGAGAACGGGATGTCGGTTCTAGGCTGATCTGAGACATTCGCGCTTCAGTCCTGGACGACAGCAACCGCCAGCACCGGTCACTCGACCGCGGGGCGGGCCACGCACAGGCTCGAACGACAGCTTCCCTCGCCCGTGAAGGCGCGGTCCCATGTGTGTTCGCTACCGCGGTCAGCGATCCAGACTTTGCCGCGTCGTGGCGGCTGACATGCGCGTCGAACGCGCGCCAGTTCTTCTCGCCAATGGGCCGGAGATGGATGCGTATGCCAGGCGACGCGTTTGCCGTCGGCCTCGCTCAGCCCTTCATCTGCGTGCAGCACGCCGGCTCGGGCTAGCCGTCCAGACTCGTCGGGACAATTGCTGCCCCGCGTGTGCAAACACCGGAGGTCGATGGTCGGACTGACTGTGGCGATATCTGGTTCCAGCTAGACGCGATGCTAGAGTGCGCCGCCCCGTCTCTCCCGCCTGCCGGACAGTGTCCGCTTCGATACCCAAGCCTTCCAAGCCGCCGAAGAGCCGTCGTCACAAGTTGCCGACGCTCGCCGACGTCGCGCGAGAAGCAGGGGTTTCTGATGCGGCGGCGTCCGCCGCACTCAGCGGTGCGAAGGGTTCGACGCGCGTGTCGGTTGAAACGCGTGAGCGGATCCTCGCAGCGGCGGCGCGCTTGAGCTACCGGCCGAACGCGACCGCGCGTGCGCTGACGTATCAACGCACCAATGCCATCGGCTTCGTCGCCAACATCGCCAATGAGGAACCCAACCTCTACTTCCTGGAAGTGTTCAACGGCGTCGTGCGGGGCGCGACGCAGGCGCACCAGACCACCTGCATCTTTCCGCTCAGTGGTTGGGAAGAAGCACCGAAGCGCATCCCAGCCTTGTGCGACGGACGCGTCGACGGACTCGTCGTGCTGGCACCCTACCTGGAGGATGACAGCACGACCTGGCTACCGCCGCATACGCCCATGGTCACGATCCATGCCGGCAGGCTGTTGCGGGCGCAGGTGAACGTCGAGGCGGACGATGAAGCGGGCGGCTATGCCATCGCGCGCCACATGCTCGGGCTTGGATATCGCCGCATCCTCTGCGTGGGAGGACCGGTGCGCGCCAAGGGAGCTGACAGCCGCGTTGAGGGCTTCCTGCGCGCCCATGCCGAAGCCGGGATCGAAGTTGCTTCCGATCATGTGATCCGCACGTGGTTCACCGCCGAAGGAGGTAGTCAGGCTATGCAGGAATGGCTGCATAGCCACCGCGGCCAGCCGTTGCCCGAGGCCGTCTGCTGTGGCAGCGACGACATCGCCTTCGGCTGCATCGATGCATTGGAGGGCGTCGGGCTGAGCGTTCCTCGGGACATCTCGATTGCAGGCTTCGATGACACCTTGCTTGCCCGCACGCTGCGCATCGCAACGGTGCGCCAGCCCCTGCTTGAGATGGGGCGCCGCGCGGTCGAGGTCCTGATGCAGTTGATCGAAGCGCAGCGCCGGGGGGAAGCCTACGCCGGCCCAAGCGACATTGTTCTGCCCATCGAAATCGTTCAAGGCCGAAGCTTGCCAGGTTCTCGAAGCACGCCGCTGATCATCCCTTGACGCGGGGGCGCTGCTAGGTTTTTCCCTAGTTAGTTCGACCAGCGCACGAACTAAGATTGCTCGCGCAGCATTGCCGCAACTATTTTGCTCAACTGATTAACCGCCCCATCAAATTGATTAAGCGGTCAATTAAGGCCGAGGACGTCGCAGTGGCCGACAACCCGCTGGGATGTAAGCCCATGTACTGAGCTGCGTCCTTCCATAACGCTCGAGTCCGGAGGAGACAACCGGCCGAGCACTTTCAAACTTGAAAGGTAGAACATGAGAACTTTGATACCCGCACTGCTGCTTGCCTTCGGAGCAAGCGCAGGCACCCTCGCGCAGGCGCAAAGCTGCGGCAGCGGCGGCGGCGCCACCGTCTGCCTCGCAGCCAGCGGCACGGCCACCAACAACCAGCTCAGTTGGACCGTCAGCGGCACCGTCACGTCGTTGGAGGTCTATCGCGACATCGACGCCGATCCTGCGGGCCGGACCCGCATCGCCGTGCCGGGCAGCAGCGCCCGGAGCTACGCCGACGGCTCGGCCAACACCGGCACGCCGTACTGGTACTGGGTCAAGTTCACGACCAGCGCCGGCAGCTATAACTCCGGCTCGGCCAGCGCCACGCGCGGCACCAGCTGCGCGCCGACAGCCGTCACGCCCTACATCAGCGCCAACGGCTCCTGGACGCAGACGTCCTCTGCCACAGTCACCGCAGGCAACTCGGCCATCCTCGGCCCGCAGCCGGTGACTGGCGGCTCGTGGGCCTGGAGCGGCTGCGGCACGTCAGGCTCGACACGCCAGCAGACCATCACGCCCGCTGCCAGCTGCACCGCCACCGCCACCTACACCAACACCTGCGGCGCCAAGACCACCCAGGCGTTCGCGATCACCGTGCCGGGTTCCACGCAGACCCAAGTCATGCCGAATCCCGGCATCAACCTGGGAAACACCTTTGATTCCTTCTGGGGGTATACGCCGCCGACCAAGGCGCTGATCGACTCCATAAGGGATAGGGGTTTCAAGACCCTGCGCATACCCGTCGCGTGGGATTTCAATTCCACCAACGGAACGATCAATCCCGCGTTCATGGCCCAGGTCAAGCAGACGGTCGACTGGGCCCTCGCCGACGGCCTGTACGTCATCATCAACGACCACTATGACCTTGGCTGGTTCGAACGCAACGGCTTCAACTCCTACGACCCTGCGATCAACGCCAAGCTGATCAACATATGGACCCAGGTTGCAAACACCTTCAAATGGTACGACAGCGACAAATTGTCCTTCGCTGTCGCCAACGAACCTGACGCGCCATCCCAGGCGAAGACCGATGTGCTCTACCAATACCAGCAGAATTGGATCAACGCGATGCGCGCCAACGGCGGCGGCAACGCCGTTCGCTGGCTGATCGTCCAAGGGCCGAACACCAATATCGATAACACGATCAACTATGGAAAGAATCTACCTTCGGATCCGGCGAATAAGCGGATGGTCGAAGTGCATTTTTATGATCCCTTCGATTACACCTTGATGACAACGGACGAGTCGTGGGGGACTTGGAAAGCCTTCTGGGGATATAACTACAAAGTGGCCAATCAGTTGACGAATCGCAACGTCGCGGCAGGGAACGACGAAAGCCTCATTGATATTCAGCTCGCGAAGATGAAGTATTTCACTGACCGCGGTATCCCCGTGCTGATCGGCGAATATAAAGCGGAGGTAAAGAACTTTCCTGAGCTGACCGGCTCATACAAGGACCAGAACTACCGGTCGGTCACGCACTGGAACAAGTACGTGCAGAACAAGATCAACAGTCTTGGTTTCAGTGGCACCGGCTGGAACATCCAACACGACCTCTTCCACGAGACGACCGGTGAGGTCCTGGACTGGAACCTCCTTGGCTCCATGCTTGGCACTTCCGAGATTGGTCCGATTTCGGGTCTGTAATTCCCTGTGAGGGTCCGAAGGTCCGCCGCGTGGCGGGCCTTCTTTTAAATTCCTTGGCCGAGTCCAGGCCGGCGTCCAGCTTCTGGCGCCAGGCCTGCCGCCCTCAACACAGTGACGCGGCACGCCTCTCGCGACCCTCGGCGCCATCTCTCTTCCGAAGTCCTCCGACATCCTCCAATGAACACAGCCCCTTCCCTTCCCCGAGGCGTTGTCAGCCTCGCGGCGACGCTCCTTTCACTGGGCCTGTGCGCCGCGGCCCCTGCGGCCCCTGCGGCCACTCCCGCCGCTCGCGTGGTGACGCTGGACCGCGCGGCCGCCACCCAGCCCATGGACCGCTTCTTCGATCTCTCGGTCGGCGCGGACTACCCGGGCACCACCGGCCGCCCCGAAAACCTCGCCCAGCTCAAGACGGCTGCGGACGAGCTGGGCTTTCGCTACGTGCGCTTCCACGACATCTTTCACGACGTCTACGGCACGGTGAAGAAGGAAGGCGACAAGCTGGTGTTCGACTGGACCGGCATCGACAAGCTGTACGACGGCCTGCTGGCCAGTGGCGTCAAGCCCTTCATCGAACTGGGCTTCTCGCCCAAGGTGATGACCACCTCCAATCTGACCGTCTTCTACTGGAAGGGCAACACCTCGCACCCGCAGCCAGGGCCGTGGGCCGAGCTGATCGACGCGTTCGCGCGCCACCTCATCCAGCGCTATGGCATTGATGAGGTGCGCAAGTGGCCGTTCGAAGTGTGGAACGAGCCCAACCTCGACGGCTTCTGGGAGAAGGCCGACCAGAAGGCCTATTTCGAGCTGTACGCCAGCACCGCGCGTACGCTCAAGAAGGTGGACGCGGGGCTGAGGGTCGGCGGCCCCGCGACGGCCGGCGCTTTCTGGGTGCCCGAGCTGCTGGCCTATGCCAAGCAGGAAGGCGTGCCGGTCGACTTCGTCACCACCCACACCTACGGTGTCACGGAAGGCTACCTCGACGAGTTCGGCAAGTCGGACCGCATCCTGGACCCTAACCCCGACGCCATCGTCGGCGACGTGCGCCGCAATCGCAAAGAGATCGAAGCCTCGCCGTTCCCTGGCATTCCGCTGTACCTCACCGAGTGGAGCACCAGCTACAACCCGTACGACAAGGTGCACGACAGCTACATCAGCGCGCCGTGGATCCTGACCAAGCTGCGCGCCACGCGAGGCTATGCGCAGGCGATGAGCTACTGGACCTACAGCGACCTGTTCGAGGAGCCGGGCCCGCCGCCCCGCGCCTTCCATGGCGGCTTCGGCTTGATGACACGCGATGGCCTGCGCAAGACGACCTGGTTCGCCTACAAGTACCTTAACGCGCTACGCGGCAATGAGATCCCGAGCGCGGACGACAAGGTGCTGGCTGCGGTCGATGGCGACAAGACTGCCGTCGTGGCATGGGACTGGCAGCACCCCGACCAGAAGAGCACCAGCAACGGCGTGTTCTTCGCCAAGCCAGTGCCGAACGGCCCGGCGCCAGCGCTCAAGCTCGCGCTGCGAAACCTGAAGCCGGGCGCCTATCGGCTCGAGCTGCGCCGCGCCGGCTACAAGGTCAACGACGCCTACACCGCCTACCTCGAGATGGGCGCGCCCAAGGACCTCAGCACATCTCAGCTCGCCAAGCTGCAGTCGCTGACCCGGGACCAGCCTGAAGTGAATCGCACCGTCAAGGTGGGCAAGGACGGCCAGCTGAACTTCACCGTGCCCATGCGCAGCAACGACATCACCTTGCTGACGCTGAACCCCGTCAAGCCCTGAACCACCCACAGCCGGAAACGCCATGACCTACTCGAGCACCTTCATGTCCGACCTCATCCGCGGCATCGTGGCCACCTGTCCACAAGTGGCAGAGGATGGGTGTTCCGCAATGCTGGCTACGCCCGTCAGCGCCGCCGAAGCCCCCCGTCGCGATGGCTCGTGCGCGCTAAAGATCTCCCGAATGCCCGCTCTTGGCCGAGATATGACTAGCGTTCGTGTAAATGACCCAATGGCCTAGCGCCCTAAGGCATGTTCGCCGCCAGCCAGGCAAACGTCGCGTAGGCGGCGACGTTCTGGTTCAAGGACGCGGGGTCGATCTTGTCCAAGGTGTCATTGGCACTGTGATGATGATCGAAGAGGTCCGTGGCATCTTGCGCGAGCTGGATCCACGGCACGCCACGCTGGGCCAGGAAGCCCAGATCCGGTCCCGGTGCGCCAGCGGCACCGTCGAGCGTGATGCCCAGTGGGGCCAGCACGCGTGACAGCCGCGCGGTGAGCTCAGCGTACTGCGGCGGATGGCGCAACGCGTAGATCGGCCCTGCGCCCCAATCGCTTTCGATTGCCAGATAGTGCCGCGACAGATCGCCCGCGTCGCGCGCCGCATAGGCGCGTGCACCATCGAAGCCGTTCTCCTCGTTCGCGAACAAGACCACGCGGATCGTGCGGCGAGGTGCCTGGGGCAGCTGCTTGATCAACGCCCCGGCTGCCATCGTCAGGGCCACGCCGAACCCGTCGTCGACTGCGCCCGTGCCCAGATCCCAGGAGTCGAGATGCGCAGACATCATCACGATCTCCCCCCTTGGCGTCTTGGCGTCTTGCCCAGTGATCTCGCCGATCACGTTGTACGACGTGCTGTCGGCTTGCGTCTGCGTCGCGATGTCCAGGCGCAGCCGTACCGAGGGAGTCCGCTGCCCGAGCCTTTCAAGAAGATCAGCATCCGGGCCCGAGATGGCGGCGGCCGGGATCGCGTTCCCGGGAGCGTAGTTCACGCTGCCGGTGTGCGGCAGCCGATTGTCGTCGGTTCCCAAGGATCTGATCAGAAGCGCCACGGCGCCCTTGGTGGCGGCCAACGAGGCGGCACTGCTGCGCATCTGCAGGACCCGCGCGTATCCCGACCCATCGCGGTGGCGTTCCATGCGCCGGGTGAGCAGGACGATCCTGCCGCGCACCGATTCGGCCGGCGCCGACTGCAATGCTTCGAAGTCCTGGAATCGCACGATCTCGGCATCGAGCGGGCCGTCGGTCCCCACGCTGTTGCCCAGCGCGGTCACGGCAAGGCGCTGTGTGATCGGCGCAATGACCTCGGCGCTCTCGGACAGCCGGCGCCAAGCCGTGAACTTGACGGGCTCCGTGTAGACCTTGTCGTAGCCCAGCGCGCGGAACTTCGCCACGGCCCACGCCACCGCGCGGGCGTCGGCTTCCGACCCGGCGGGGCGCGCGCCGACCTCCGTGGTCAGCGATTCGACGATCTTGTACGCCCCGCTCTCCGCCAGCGCGCGATCCCTCAGGAGCCCGGCGGTCGCTTCGTCGGCTGCGGGGGCCGGCAACGTTTCAGCGCCCGCGAAAGGGCTTGCCAGACAAGCGGCCAGCAGCAGTGCCGCGCAGTGATTCAACAACCGCGGGGCCATGGGTCACCTCGCCTCGTAGTGGTCGTTCACGTAGGTCATGGGGACCCACCGGTAGCCCGTTCCATCGGGGCGCAGATGGCCGACGCCGGGGAAGGAGATGTGGTCAGCCGCGACCCAGTACCGGCCCTTGACCGCGTCGGCGAATGCCTTCTTGCGCGTTGCTGCGGCAGCCTTGGGATCGACGTCGAAGACGATCGTCACGCCCGGGTTGGGCATCTGCACTTCCGCCACGTGAACCAGGTCGCCCCAGAACACCAGCTTCTCGCCCTTGCTCTCGAGCGCGTAGAACGTGTGGCCCGGTGTGTGGCCCGGCGCGGGGATGGAATGGATGCCGGCGAACAGCTCGGTCGCGCCAGAGAATGTCTTCACCTTGCCGGCATCGACATAGGGCTGCACCTTGGCCGAAGCCTCGTCGAAGTACTTCTTCGCCGCCTCCGGCGCCCGGGCGCGATTGTCGGGATTCAGCCAGTACGCGACTTCCTTCTGCTCGATGTGGACCGTGGCGTTGGGAAACACGATGCGCCTGCCATCCATCAGGCCACCGGTGTGGTCGGTGTGGATGTGCGTGATCAGGATGTCAGTGATCTGCGCTGGCGTGACGCCCACCGCCTTGAGACTGGCCTCGAGCTTGTTCAACGTCGGGCCGTAAAGCTCGCCGGTGCCGGCGTCCATCAGGATCAGGCGTCCGCCCGAGCGGATCAGGTAGGCGTTGATCGAGGCATCGACCTCGGTCGTCTGGTACGTGTCGGCCAGGCGCGACGCCACCTCGCCGGGTTGGGCGTTGGTCAGCAGCTTCAGCGTCGGGATCGGCAGCGTGCCGTCGGAGAGTGCCGCGACCTCGAAGTCGCCGAGCCTGAAGTGGTAGTAGCCGGCTTGATAGCGGCTCACCTTGGTCGCAGGCGCCTCGGCCGCGGATGAGGCTCGGGCGACCAGGCTGGTGGCTACAGCGGCGGCCAGGAAGGCTGCAAGGAATGTGCGTTTCATCGGGAAGCTCCTGTTGGGCGATGAAAAGCACTATATTTATCGCCATCCCGTTTATAAAGACTGAGATAGTTATTTCACTATCAACGATATGGAAACAATGATCGACAACCTGGCCGAGCTGACGATCTTCGACAAGGTCGCCAGTGCAGGCAGTCTCACAGGGGCCGCGAATGCGCTGGGCCTGTCGCTGGCAGTGGTCAGCAAGCGCCTGGCCGCCCTCGAGGCGCGCATGGGCGTTCGCCTGCTCAACCGAACCACACGGCGGCAGTCAATGACGCAGGAAGGCGAACGCTTCCACCTGCATTGCGTGCGCATCCTCGCGGAGGTGCAGCAGGCCGAGGTGGTGATGCAGCACAGCCGCACCGACATCAATGGACATCTGCGGATAACGGCAGCGCGCATGCTGGGCACGCGATATCTCGCCCCCCTGGCGGCGCAGTTCCAAGCCATGCATCCGGCGTTGAGGATCGAGATCGTCCTGAGCGACGACGTCGTGGATCTCGTGGAGCAAGGCATTGACCTGGCGCTGCGCTTCGGGGTGCTCAACGACTCGACGATGACGGCTCGCCACATCGCCGACAGCGAGCTCGTCCTGTGCGCCGCGCCGGACTACTTGCGGCGCTTCGGCGCTCCCGACACGCCTGCTGCGCTCTCAGCGCACAACTGCATCCTCTACGGCACGCGAAGCACGCGGCACTGGCTCTTTCAGCACGAAGGCAAACCGGTCTCGGCCGAGGTGAACGCGACCTTCCTGTGCAATGACGGCAACGCGGCCAAGGCGCTCGCGCTCGCCGGCGGCGGGATCTTTCTCAAGTCGATATGGGATGTGGGCTCGGAGCTGAGAGATGGAACGCTGGTGCGCGTGCTGGGGCGATACAGCATCCCCAGCGCACCGCTGCATGTCGTGTACCCGCATGCATTGCATCTCGCCCCGCGAGTGCGCCACTTTGCCGACTACGCTCTCAAGGGCCTTCGCGGCGAATGGGAGCTGCTTACCGATCAGGCCTCTGCGGGGGATCGTTTGCCAGCACTTTGACTTGCCCCGTCAGCGGATCTTCACTTGATGCGCTGCTTTTCCAGCTTGCGCGCCAGCGTGCGCCGGTGCATCCCCAAGCGCCGCGCTGTCTCGCTGATGTTGAAGCCAGTCTCGGCCAGCACCTCATGGATGCGCTCCCACTCCAGTGTCTTGATGGAGGCCGTCTGCCGCTCGGTCACTTCCACGTCGGCGTCGCCCTGCCGGCGCGCGAACGCGGCCTCAATGTCATCTGTGTTGGCGGGTTTGGCAAGATAGTGGCAGGCGCCCAGCTTGATGGCCTCGACGGCCGTGGCGATGCTGGCGTAGCCGGTCAGCACGACGATGAGGACCTCCGGGTCCCAGCCATGCAGGGCCTGTACGCAGGCCAGACCCGAAGCGCCGCCGGCCAGCTTGAGGTCAACGACGGCATGGCCGAGTTCATCGTCCTCGGGGAGCTCGTCGAGCAGGGTCTTCATGTCGTCCAGACCGGTGGCCCGCAGGCAACGCCAACCGCGGCGCTCGAAAGAGCGCGTCAGCGTGTGGGCAAAGCTGTCGTCGTCCTCGACGATCAGCAGCAAACGGTCTTCTTCAGCGGGCATGGGTGGCGGATTGTCGCGGCAGCAGCGAAGCCAGGGGCAGCGTCAGCACGACTTCTGCGCCGCCGCCCTCACGGTTGTGAGCCTCCAGCCGCCCGCCCAGCGTGCGCGCCACGTTGACCGACAGAAACAGGCCCATGCCGCGTCCCGGCTGGCCCTTGCTGCTCTGGTAGGGCTCGCCGAAATGCTTGAGACGGTCGGCGTCGAAGCCGGGGCCGTTGTCGCGCACGCTCAAGTGCAGCGTCGTTTCGTCCGGGCAGGTGGCGACGAGGGTCAGTGGCATGCCCGGTGCGGCCTCGAGGGCGTTGTCGAGCAGATTGGCGACGACCTGCTGCAGGGCGCTGTCCGAAATGATCTCGACCTCGGGCAGGCCTTTGTTGCGAACGGCCAGGTCGGCGTTGGGATGCGCCGCGCGCCAGCTCAGCGCCAAGCTGTCGATGAAGGCCTGGAGCGTCGTCAGCCGCGGCGCTTCGCCGCGCATTTCGCCGGCCGACATCAGGATGCCGGTGACGATGGCCTTGCAGCGCAGGATCTGGCGCTGCATCTCTTCGATCTCCTCGCGCAGCTCGGGCTCGCCGGCGAACGGCGCCATGTGTGCCCAGTCGCCCAGGATGACGCTGAGTGTCGCCAGCGGCGTGCCCAGCTCATGCGCGGCACCGCTGGCGAGCAGGCCCATGCGCACGATGTGCACCTCCTCGGCCGCGCGCTGCTGCAGCTCGGCCAACTCGGCGTCGCGTTGGCGCAGGTTGCGGTTGATGCGCACGATGAAGACGCTGAGCAGGGCCACGTTCAGCAAAAAGCACAGCAGCAGGCCGCCCAGGTAGTTGGGCGACAGCGTCGTCGGCGAAGAGGCGTCCAGCAGCAGTGGCCGATGCCATTGCGTCAGCAGCACGAAGCCCGACACCGCGCTCAGCATGACGCCCATCAGATAGGCCGGCCGCAGCAACACCGACGCCACCGCGACCTGCAGCAGATACAGGTAGATGAAGGGGTTGTCGCTGCCGCCGGCCAAATAAAGCTGGCCGGTCAGCACGCCGACGTCGACCAGCAGCGCAATGCAGAGCTCGATCTGCGAGACCGGGTGCGCGAGCTTGTTGCGCCAGGTGCTGAACAGGTTGAAGACGACCAGGATGCCGAGCAGGCTCAGCATCTCGGCCCAGGGCAGCGTGATCGCCAGACCGACGTGCACGACCAGCACCGTGGCGAGCTGGCCCACGACGGCCAGCCAGCGCAGCTCGATGAGCTGACGCAAGTTGGCGCGGCCCGCACGGCGCTCGGGGGCGACGGCAACAGGTTCGGCGGTGATTGGCAGCGGCGTGGTATTCAAGACGGGATGCGCCGGCGCTCTTCGCGGACGAGATAGACCGCAGCAGCCGCAGACATGGCCGCAAGCGCCAGCCAGGTGGCGGCGTAGACGGCGTGATTGTTGGCGAAACGGATGACCGTCAGGCCGGGGCGCGGCCAGCGCCTGGGCTGGGCGGGGTCGGCGGCCTCGTCGACGAAGTAAGGTGCAACGCGGTCGGCCACGCCAAGCTGGCCCGCGATGCCGGCAACGTCTCGTGAATACCAACGCCCCTCGGCAGGCACGTTCTTGCGCAAAGGGCCACCGCCGGTTTCAGTCAAGCGCAGCAGGCCTGTCAAGTCGACCTGGCCGGCAGGCGCGGCGTGCTGCTCGGGCGAGCGCCGCTCGGGCGGCACGAAGCCGCGGTTGATGAGGACGGCCGTGCCGTCATCCAGCCGCAGCGGCGCCACGACCCAGTAACCACCACCAAGTTCGGTCGTGGCTTGCACCAGCACCTCATGCGGTTCGAAGTGGCCGCGAAGGCGAAGTCGGCGGTATTCGTCGGCCTTGGAGACAAGGGCGGAAGCCGGCGGTGGAACGACGGGCTCGGCGTGAACCTGCCGTTCGACTCGGGCTATGAGGTCTTCTTTCCAGCTCAGACGCTGCAACTGCCAGATGGCCAGCGCGATGAAGCCGACGCTGGCCAGCGCCGTGGCGACAATCAGGGTGATCCTTGCCGCGCGATTCATGACGCCCTCTCGTCGTGCGTAGTGCCCGTTGCGGGCCGAGCGCCGGGCCGCTCCCTAGCCGGCCCGCTCGGGCGATGTGCTTGCGGCTCGATGCCGCAAGCATCGCCGTCCCCTCGGGGGACCGGCCAAGGTACTCCTTGGACGAGGGGCTTCACACCCGTCAGGGCATGTTGCGCATGGCGGCCGGATCCGGTGTCGGCATCATGTTGGCGTTCATGTGATACATGACCCAAACTGAGCCAGACAGCATGATGACCACGAGGGCCGCCGTGAACAGCAGCGCCAGCATGGACCAGCCCTGCTCGACCTTGGCATTCATGTGCAGGAAATAGATCATGTGCACGACCATCTGCACGGCGGCGAAGCCGAGGATGACGAAGCCGGTCAGCTTCGGCGAGGGCAGCACCTTGGCCATGACGAGCCAGAAGGGAATCGCCGTCAGGACGACGGACAGGATGAAGCCAATGGCGTAGCCCTTGTAGCTGACGTGGAAGTCTTCCTCGCCATCAAGGTGGTCGTCGTGAGCGTGATCATGTGCATGGCCGGCCATCACAGCACCCCCATGAGGTAGACGAAGGTGAAGACGCCGATCCAGACGACGTCCAGAAAGTGCCAGAACATCGACAGGCACATGAGCCGCCGGCGGTTGGCCGGTGTGAGGCCAAGCTTGTTCACCTGGATCATCAGCGTGACCAGCCAGATGCAGCCGAAGGTGACGTGCAGGCCATGGGTGCCCACCAGCGTGAAGAAGCTGGACAGGAAGGCGCTGCGGCCGGGCCCAGCGCCCTCGTGGATGAGGTGGTGGAACTCGAACAGCTCGATGCCCAGGAAGCCCAGGCCGAACAGGCCGGTGATGGCCAGCCACACCAGCAACTGGCCCTTCTTGCGCGCCTGCATCGCGATCATCGCGAAGCCATAGGTGATGGACGAGAACAGCAGCAGGCCCGTATTCACGGCCACCAGTGGCAGGTCGAACAGATCGGCGCCCGACGGGCCGGCGGCGTATGAGCGGCCCAGCACGGCGTAGACGGCGAACAGCACCGCGAAGATGAGGCAGTCGCTCATCAGGTAGAGCCAGAAGCCCAGCATGGTGCTGCCTGGCGGATGGTGGTCACCCGTGTCGTAGAAGACGATGGGCGCGCCATTGACAGGAGAAGTCACGGTTGCAGTCATGTCAGCTGTCTCCCGGTCAGGCGGCGGAGCCGGATGCCGCCGTGAGCACGCGGGTGCGCTCGTCCTCGGTGCGGGTTACCGCATTGGCCGGGATGTGGAAGTCGCGGTTGTAGTTGAAGGTGTGAACGATGGACGCGATGACGGTGGCAGCAAAGCTCGCCGCTGCAATCCAGTACATATGCCAGATCAACGCGAAGCCCATGGCCGTGGCCAGCATGGCGATGATGAAGCCGGCGCCGGTGTTCTTGGGCATGTGAATGTCGACGAAGCCGCTGCGCGGGCGCTCGGCGCCGCGCTGCTTCATGTCGTACCAGGCATCCATCTCGTGGGCGATGGGCGTGAAGGCAAAGTTGTAGTCCGGCGGCGGCGAGGACGTGGACCACTCCAGCGTACGGCCACCCCAGATGTCGCCCGTCGTATCACGCAGCTCCTTGCGGCGCATGATGCTGACGGCGATCTGGATCAGGAAGGCGGCGATGCCCAGGGCGACGATGCCCGCGCCGATCGCCGCGATGACGAACCAGATCTGCAGCGACGGGTCATCAAAGTGGCTGACGCGGCGCGTGATGCCCATCAGGCCGAGCACGTACAGCGGCGCGAACGCGACCCAGAAGCCGATGAACCAGCACCAGAACGAGACCTTGCCCCAGAAGGCGTCCAGGCGGAAGCCGAAGGCCTTGGGGAACCAGTAGTTGATGCCGGCGAACACGCCGAACACGACGCCACCGATGATGACGTTGTGAAAGTGGGCAATCAGGAACAGGCTGTTGTGCAGCACGAAGTCGGCCGCCGGCACGGCCAGCAGCACGCCGGTCATGCCGCCCACCGTGAAGGTGATCATGAAGCCCACGGTCCAAAGCATCGGCACTTCGAACTTGATGCGCCCGCGGTACATCGTGAACAGCCAGTTAAAGATCTTGGCGCCAGTCGGGATCGAGATGATCATCGTCGTGATGCCGAAGAAGCTGTTCACGCTGGCGCCAGAGCCCATCGTGAAGAAGTGGTGCAGCCAGACGAGGTACGACAGGATGGTGATGACCACCGTGGCATAGACCATGGACGCATAGCCGAACAGCTTCTTGCGGCTGAAGGTGGACACGACTTCCGAGAAGATGCCGAACACCGGCAGCACCAGGATGTAGACCTCGGGGTGGCCCCAGATCCAGATCAGGTTCACGTAGAGCATGGCGTTGCCGCCAAGGTCGTTGGTGAAGAAGTTGGTGCCGAGGTAACGGTCCGCCGTCAGCAGCGCCAGCGTGGCGGCCAGCACGGGGAAGGTCGCGACGATCAGCACGTTGGTGCACAGCGACGTCCACGTGAAGACGGGCATCTTCATCATGGTCATGCCGGGTGCACGCATCTTGATGATGGTGGCGATCAGGTTGATGCCCGACAGCGTCGTGCCCACGCCCGCAATCTGCAGCGACCAGAGGTAGTAGTCCACTCCCACATCAGGACTCGCAAGGATGCCCGACAGCGGCGGGTAGGCCAGCCAGCCGGTCTTGGCGAACTCGCCGATGAACAGCGAGATCATGACCAGCACGGCGCCGCCGGCCGTCATCCAGAAGCTGAAGTTGTTCAGGAACGGGAAGGCGACGTCGCGCGCGCCGATCTGCAGCGGCACGACGTAGTTCATGAAGCCGGTCACGAAGGGCATCGCGACGAAGAAGATCATGATGACGCCGTGGGCCGTGAAGACCTGGTCGTAGTGGTGCGGCGGCAGGAAGCCGGCGTTGTCGGCAAAGGCCATGGCCTGGTGCGCCCGCATCATCAGCGCGTCCGCGAAGCCGCGCAGCAGCATCACCACCCCAAGGATGATGTACATGATGCCGATCTTCTTGTGGTCGATACTGGTGATCCAGTCACGCCACAGATGGCCCCAGAGCTTGAACTTGGTGACCAGCGCGAACACCAGGGCGCCACCCAGCGCCACGGCGATGAAGGTGGCGACGAGGATGGGCTCGTGCAGCGGCAGCGCGTCCCAGCCGAGCCGGCCAAGGATGGGGTGCAATTGATCGGCAGCCTGGTGCTGCGCAACGACGGCGTTGGACATGGCTCAGTTCTTCGCAGAGGTGTCGGCCTCGACGGGCAGACCCAGCAGGTTGGTCGGTGTGCACAGCGCGGCGACGACGGTGCGCTCGCGCGAGGTGCCCTCGGCATCGCGCCACGGGCTGCGCATCGTGCTGGCCACGCCGCCCTTGCCGGCGCCGCCGGCGGCGTCGATGGCCATCATCTGGCTGGCGCACATCTTCTTGCCGTCGACGCAGCGGTCGACGATGGCGCTCCACAGGCCGGGCTCGACGCTGGCGAAGCGGCGGATCGGTTCCTTGGTGCTGGGCTGCTCGAGCTTGACGACCTCAGCGCGGGTCAGCGCGCCGCCGCCGGTCTTGTTGCCATCGACCCAGCGCGCGAACTCTTCGTCCGTCAGGCCGTGGAACTTGAAGCGCATGTCCGAGAAGCCCGCGCCGCTGTAATGGGCCGACAGGCCGTCATAGATGCCGGCCTTGTTGATGACGGCGTGCAGCTGCGTCTCCATGCCCGGCATCGTGTAGATCATGCCGGCCAGCGCGGGCACATAGAAGGTGTTCATCACCGTCGTCGAGGTGAAGCGGAAGTGGATGGGGCGGTCCACCGGCGCAGCCAGTTCATTGACGGTCGCAATGCCCTGTTCGGGATAGATGAACAGCCATTTCCAGTCCATCGACACCGCATAGACCTCCAGCGGCTTCACATCGGCAGCGATGGGCTTGCCTTCGGCGATGCGGTCCAGCGGGCGGAAGGGGTCGAGCTTGTGGGTGCTGATCCAGGTGATGGCGCCCAGCGCGATGATGATCAGCAGCGGCGCGCCCCAGATGACGAGTTCCAGGCGTGTGGAATGGTCCCAGTCCGGCGCATAGGTCGCCTCGGTGTTGGACTGCCGGTAACGATAGGCAAAGAACAGCGTCAGCGCGATCACCGGGACGATGATCAGCAGCATCAGCAGCGTCGACGTGACAATGAGCTGGGCCTGCTGTTGCGCGATGTCGCCATGCGGCTTCATCACGATCCAATCGCAGCCAGACAAAGCGAAGCTGGCTGACAAGACCAGGGCGCTGTTGAGGAGAGACTTGTTGGGGTACATCCTGAGGCGCGCGCCAGGGTTAACGATCTTGCACGCAGCGATGGAATGTAAGTTGATTGAGGTAAATCAACGATTGGACATTTTGTCCAAGGCACAGACGGAGACAAGCCCGAAATGGCAGTTGCAGGTAGTACTTTCCATAGCCCCCAATCGGGTCCGCTGACCACCCGGACCGACGAAGACCTGGCCCCCGGCGACATCGCGGTGGGGGTCATCATCGGGCGCGCGTCCGAGTATTTCGACTTCTTCGTCTTCGGCATCGCCTCGGTGCTGGTCTTCCCACAGGTCTTCTTCCCTTTTGCCGACCGCCTGACCGGCACCCTCTACGCCTTCCTGGTCTTTGCGCTGGCATTCGTCGTCCGACCGGTCGGCACGCTGATCGGCATGGCCATCCAGCGCCATTTCGGCCGCTCCGCCAAGCTGACCGCCGCCCTCTTCCTGCTGGGCTGCTCCACGGTCGGCATGGGCCTGCTGCCCGGGTATGCCGAGGCCGGCAGCGCTGCCATCTGGCTGCTGGCGCTCGCCCGCGTCGGCCAGGGCCTCGCGCTGGGTGGTTCCTGGGACGGCCTGCCCTCCCTGCTGGCCCTGAACGCCCCGCCCGACCGCCGCGGCTGGTACGCCATGCTGGGCCAGCTCGGCGCGCCGCTGGGATTCTTTGTGGCCTCGGGCGTGTTCCTGTACGTGTTCAGCAGCCTGGACGCGAAAGACTTCCTGACCTGGGGCTGGCGCTTCCCCTTCTTCACGGCTTTCGCCATCAACGTCGTCGCACTGTTCGCCCGTCTGCGCCTGGTCGTCACGCACGAGTACGAGAAGCGCATGGAAGAGCATGAGCTCGACCCGGCCTATCTGCGCGAGCTGCTGCCGGCTCAAGGGCACCACATCGTCATCGGCGCCTTTGCCGCCCTGGCCAGCTATGCGCTCTTCCATCTGGTGACGGTGTTCCCGCTGTCCTGGGTGGCGTTGTCCGATGCGCAAGGTGTCGACGACTTCATGAAGATGGAACTGCTCGGTGCGGCCTTTGCTGCCGTGGCCATGCCCATGTCCGGGCTGATCGCCGACAAGATCGGCCGACGCAGCTACCTGGGCGCCATGGCCATGGCCATCGGCGTGTTCGCACTGTTCGCACCGTTCATGCTCGGCGGTGGCAAACCCGGGCAGGCGGCCTTCATCCTGATTGGTTTCGTGCTGCTGGGCCTGTCCTACGGCCAGTCGGCAGGCTCGGTCACGTCCAACTTCCTGCCGCACTTCCGCTACACCGGCGCGGCGCTGACGGCCGACATGGCCTGGCTGCTGGGCGCGGCCTTTGCGCCCGTCGTGGCCCTTTTCCTGTCCTCACGGTTCGGGCTGGTGTCCCTCAGCCTCTACCTGCTGTCGGGCGTCGTGTGCACGCTGGTGGCACTGCGGGTGAACAAGCGGCTGCAGGCGGCAGCGGTGGTGCAGGACTGATCCGGTTCGCCATCCAGACAAGGCGGGCCGAGGTCCGCCTTTGTTTTGCCTCGACAGTTTCCTTTGTCTGAAAGTTTCCATACACTTAGCCATCGTGGAAACTTTAGAGCCACCATGTCCCTGACCCTGCACTACCACCCGCTGTCCTCCTATTGCTGGAAGGTCCTGATCGCCCTCTACGAGAACGGCGTGCCTTTCGAAGCCCGCGCTGTCAATCTCGGCGACCCGGCGGCACGCGCGGCCTATGCAGCGCTCTGGCCCACGGCCAAGATCCCGCTGCTGGTCGACGGGGACCGTGTCGTGCCCGAGACCTCGATCCAGATTGAGTACCTGGACCGCCACCATCCGGGAGCCGTACAGATGCTGCCCGATGAATTCGAGGCGCAGTTGGAGGTGCGCCTCTGGGACCGTGTCTTCGATCTGCACGTGATGACGCCCATGCAGCGCTTCATTGCCCAGCAGCTGCGCCCCGAGGCCGAGCGCGACGCGGCCACCCTGACCGGCACCGTCAACGACTTGGGGCTGGCCTATGACCTCATTGAAAGCCGCCTAGGCGACCACGCCTGGGCAGCAGGGGATGCCTTCACGATGGCCGACTGCGCTGCCGCACCTGCGCTGTTCTACGCCGCCATCGTGCGGCCGTTCTCGCCGGCCCACGTCAAGCTCAACGCCTATTTCGAGCGCCTGCTGGCTCGCCCCTCGGTCTGGCGCTGCATTGTCGAGGCTCGCCCCGTCTTCCAGTACTACCCTCTGCGCCATGCCCTCCCCGCCCGCTTCCTCTCCGACTGAACCGGCGCGGCTGGACCGGCTCTTCGCAGCGCTGGCGGACGGCAACCGTCGTGCCATGGTCGACCAGTTGGCGCGCGGGCCAGCCTCGGTGTCGGACCTGGCCAAACCGCTGTCTCTTCGCCTCCCCTCCGCGCTGAAGCACCTTGCGGTGCTGGAGGCTGGCGGTGTCGTGCAGTCAGACAAGGCCGGCCGCGTGCGCACCTACCGCATCGCGCCTGATGCCTTTGGCGGGCTGGAGGCCTGGGTGGCCGAGCGCAAGGCGATGTGGCACCAACAGTTCGATGCCCTCGACGCCCTTCTCGCAGAACAGGAAAAGCAACCTTGATGACGACGACTCCCGCGGTCCACACCAGCTTCGTGCTGGAGCGCCGCTTCAAGGCCTCGGCCGCCCGCGTGTTCGCCGCCTGGGCCGACCCCGCCACCAAGCTGCGCTGGTCTGACTGCCATGCCGAGACGAACGCGACCGAGTTCAGCATGGACTTCCGCCCCGGCGGCCAGGAGACCTACCGCAGCGCGCTGCCGGACGGCACCCAGCTGGCCGTCGACAAGGTCTTCCTCGACATCGTGCCGAACGCGCGCATCGTGTTCGCCTACTCGATGGCGGCAGACGGCCGCGCGCTGTCGGCGTCCCTGGTCACGGTGGAGCTTGCCAACACTCCGGCGGGCTCGACGCTGAAGCTGACCGAGCAGCTCGTCTATCTCGACGGTCACCAGGACCTGGCGCAGCGCCGGCGCGGGACCGAGGAGGGCCTCGACCGGCTGCTGCTCGAAGTCGACGCGATTTAGCCGAGCGCCTTCCGCGCGTTCTGGAACATCCGCAGCCACGGGCTGTGCTGCGCGCGGTCGCCGCTCGTCCAGCTCATCTGCACGTTGCGGAAGACGCGCTCAGGGTGGGGCATCAGCGCCGTGAAGCGGCCGTCCGGCGTGGTTACCGAGGTCAGGCCGCCCGGGCTGCCGTTCGGGTTGAACGGATAGGCCTCGGTCGCCTGGCCGTGGTTGTCGACAAAGCGCATCGCGGGGATGACCTTGCCCGCATCCCCCTGGCGCGCGAAGTTCGCGAAACCCTCGCCGTGAGCGACGGCGATGGGCGCGCGGCTGCCGGCCATGTCCTTGAAGAAGACGCTGGGCGAATCCAGTACCTCCACGAGTGCCAGCCGCGCCTCGTACTGCTCGCTCTGGTTGCGCGTGAACCGCGGCCAAGCCTCGGCGCCCGGGATGATGGGCGCGAGTGCGGCCAGCATCTGGCAGCCGTTGCAGACGCCCAGCGCCAGCGTGTCGGAGCGCGAGAAGAAGGCGCGGAACTGCTCGGTCAGCACCTGGTTGAACATGATGCTGCGCGCCCAGCCTTCACCGGCACCCAGGGTGTCGCCGTAGCTGAAGCCGCCGCAGGCCACAAAGGCCGCAAAGCCCTCCAGCTTGACCGCGCCCGACTGCAGGTCACTCATATGCACGTCGAAGCTGTCGAAGCCGCCCAGCGACATCGCATAGGCCATCTCGACATGCGAGTTGACGCCCTGCTCGCGCAGGATCGCGACCTTCGGCTTCGCGCCGGTGTTGACGAACGGGGCTTCGGGCGTGAACGTCAGGTGGACGTGCAGGCCGGGATCATCGGCCTTGCCAGCCGCGGCATGCTCGGCGTCCGCGCCAGCCGGGTTGTCACGAAGCTTGGCGATCCGCCAGCTCACCTCGTCCCAGGTCTGCTGCAGCGTCGTCAGGTCGGCGCCGAAGACCTTCTTCGCATCGCGCCAGACTTCCATCTGCCGCGCCGCATTCGGCTTGGCCACCACATGCGAGTGCCGGGACAGACCATGCGCGCGCAGCACCTGCATGACGGCATCACGATCCGCCGCGCGCACCTGGATCAGCGCACCCAGCTCCTCGCTGAACAGGGCCTTGAGCGTCAGTTCCTCGCGGCGGGCGCTGACCTGGGCGGCCCAGTTCTTGGAGTCGCCCATGTCGGCGCGGCTGTCGCTGATGCCGTCGCCTTCGGTGACCAGCATGTCGACGTTCAGGCTCAAGCCGGTCTGGCCGGCAAAGGCCATCTCGCAGGCCGCCGCCCACAGGCCGCCGTCCGAACGGTCGTGATAGGCCAGCAGCTTGCCCGCGGCACGCAGTTCGTTGATCGCATTGACCAGTGCGACCAGCTGTTGAGGCTCGTCCAGGTCCGGCACATCGCTGCCGAACTGGTTCAGCGTCTGCGCCAGGATGGAGCCGGCCATGCGGTGCTTGCCTTGGCCCAGGTCGATGAGGATGGCGCAGGAGTCTTCGCGCTGCCATTCCGGCGTCAGCGTGCCGCGCACGTCGGCGATGCTGGCAAAGGCCGTGACGATCAGCGACACCGGCGCGGTGACCTGCTTGTCGTCCCCTCCTTCGCTCCACTTCGTGCGCATCGACAAGGAATCCTTGCCGACCGGGATCGAAATGCCCAGCGCCGGGCACAGCTCCATGCCGACAGCCTTGACCGTGTCGAACAGTGCGGCGTCTTCGCCCGGCTCGCCGCAGGCCGCCATCCAGTTGGCGCTGAGCTTCACGCGCGACAGCTCGAAGGGCGCGGCCAGCAGGTTGGTGACGGCCTCGGCCACAGCCATGCGACCCGACGCCGGTGCGTTGACGGACGCCAGCGGCGTGCGCTCGCCCATGCTCATCGCTTCGCCGGCAAAGCCGTTGAAGTCCGCCAGCGTGACGGCGCAGTCCGCCACCGGCACCTGCCAGGGGCCGACCATCTGGTCGCGGTGATTGAGGCCGCCGACCGTGCGGTCGCCGATGGTGACGAGGAAGCGCTTGCTGGCGACGGTCGGGTGGCGCAGCACGTCGAACGCCGCCTGCTCCAGCTTGACGCCGGACAGGTCCAGCGCGCCGCCATCATGCGCCACGCGCTTCACATCGCGCTGCATCTTGGGCGGCTTGCCCAGCAGCACGTCCATCGGCATGTCGATGGGGTGGTCCGTGACTTCGGTGTCGCCGTCCACCAGCTTCAGATCACGCTCCTCGGTGACGACACCGACGACGGCGAAGGGGCAGCGCTCGCGAGCGCACATCGCCGCAAAGCGCTCCAGGCTGCCCGGTGCGATGGCCAGCACATAGCGCTCCTGGCTCTCGTTGCACCAGATTTCCTTCGGCGCCAGGCCCGACTCCTCCAGCGGCACCTTGCGCAGGTCGAAGCGCGCACCGCGGCCGGCATCGTTGACCAGTTCGGGGAAGGCGTTCGAGATGCCGCCTGCGCCGACGTCGTGGATGGCCAGCACCGGGTTCTCGGGCCCGAGGCCCCAGCAGTGGTTGATGACCTCCTGCGCGCGACGCTCGATCTCGGGATTGCCGCGCTGAACGGAGTCGAAGTCCAGGTCCGCGGTGTTGGTGCCTGCCGCCATCGACGACGCCGCGCTGCCGCCCATGCCAATGCGCATGCCCGGGCCACCCAACTGGATGAGCAGGCTGCCTGCCGGGAACTCGATCTTCCTGGTCAGGTCGGAGCGGATGGTGCCCAGGCCGCCGGCGATCATGATGGGCTTGTGATAGCCGCGGCGGATGCCGTCCACCGTCTGCTCGTAGACGCGGAAATAGCCCGCCAGATTGGGCCGGCCGAATTCGTTGTTGAAGGCCGCGCCACCGAGCGGGCCCTCGATCATGATCTGCAGCGCCGAGGCGATGTGGGCCGGCTTGCCGACCGGGTCCTGTTCCCAGGATTCACTCAGACCTGGCAGATGCAGGTTGGACACCGAGAAGCCGGTCAGGCCCGCCTTGGGCTTGGAGCCGCGACCCGTCGCTCCCTCGTCACGAATTTCGCCGCCCGCGCCCGTGGACGCGCCCGGGAAGGGCGAGATGGCGGTCGGGTGGTTGTGCGTCTCCACCTTCATCAGCACCTCGGCCTGCTCGGCGCGGGCCGTGTAAGCCGAGCCCGGCGCGTCAGCAGCCATCCAGCGCTGGATGGCATGGCCTTCCATGATGGCGGCGTTGTCCGAGTAGGCGACGACCGTGTGTTGCGGGTTCAGCTTCTCGGTGTTGCGGATCATGCCGAACAGCGAGAGCGGCTGGGCCTCGCCGTCGACGATGAAGCTCGCGTTGAAGATCTTGTGCCGGCAGTGTTCGCTGTTGGCCTGGGCGAACATCATCAGCTCGACGTCGCTGGGGTTGCGGCCCAGCTTCCTGAAGTTGGTGTCGAGGTAGTCGATCTCGTCGGCCGACAGGGCCAGGCCGAATTCGACATTGGCCTTTTCCAGCGCCGCCCTGCCCTGCCCCAGCACGTCGACATGCGCCAGCGGTTCCGCGGTGCGCTCGTCGAACAGATGGGCGGTGGCTTCGCGGGTGAAGCACACCGACTCGGTCATGCGGTCGTGCAGCAGTTCGGCGCAAGCCTGCAGGTCGGCCTCGCTCAGCGACTTGGCACCACCGAGCAGGCCGGGCTTGAGCGCGACACGGTATTCAACGACACGCTCGACTCGCTTGAGCGCCAGGCCGCAGTTGCGTGCAATGTCGGTGGCCTTGGACGCCCAGGGGCTGACCGTGCCGAAGCGCGGCGCCACGACGACGAGGTCGCCGCTGGCCGCAGCCTCGGCCGGTTCGCCATAGGTCAGCAGCGCCTCGAAGCGCTCTCGTGCGTCGCCCGCCATCGCCGTGTCGGTCCAGACCCAGTGCACCGCGCGGGCGCTGACGGCGCTGATGCGCTCGTTGACCTGTTGCAGCCTGCCCAGCAGGGCTTGGGCACGGAAGGCGGACAAGGCGTTGCCGCCCTCGAAACATTGCAGATGCAGGGTGCGGGTCATGGCGTCGGGAGGCGGGGCCGCGCGGCCGGCGTAAGGGGAAACCAGCATTCTAGGCGGCAGGACGCCCTGTGCCGGCTATGCGACCAGACTCAGGCCACGGCTTTGCAGCCAGGCCTCGGCTTCGGCGACGCTGGCGCAGCCGTGGAAGTTGGTCAGCATGGCGGCGCGAGCCGCCATCGGCTGGATGATGAGGGCCTGGAAACTGTCCGGGATGACCGTGGCCGCGGCGACGAGATCATGGGCCAGGGCATCCTCGAAGAAGGCCCAGATGCCATCCAGCGCCTCGGGCGTCGCGCCTTCCCAGGCGGCCGTGTCGCTCAGCAGGCCCCAGGGGCGACCTCCACGCTCACGGGCCAGGCGGCCGCCCTCTTCGCGCAGCCGCGTGGCAGCCACCTCGTTCCAGATCCCTTCAAGGCGCAGAACCAGCACATCGCCACGCCAATTGAGGCTGAAGCGGCCGTGCTGGCTCCACGCTCGGGTCATGGCGCTTTCATTCGGCCGACGACGTCGCGTACATCGGCCATCAGTGCGGGAACATCGATCGTGACCGGCTGGCGCTCGCGCAGCACCTGGCGGCCGCCGATCCAGACATTGCTGACATGCTCACGGCCGGCCACATAGACGAGCTGGGCCGCGGCGTTGTACACGGGCTGGCATTCGATGCTGTCCAGCGACACGGCCACGCAGTCGGCCAGCTTGCCGACTTCCAGCGAGCCCAGGTCGTCGCTTCGGCCCATGGCCTTGGCAGCTCGGACCGTGGCCATCTCCAGCGCAGTGCGTGCGGACGCAACCGTCGGGTCACCGGTGATGCCCTTGGCTAACAGTGCTGCTGAGCGGATCTCACCGAACATGTCGAGACGATTATTGGACGCCGCGCCATCGGTGCCAAGCACCGTGTTGACACCGGCGGCCTCCAGCGTCTTCAACGGCATGACGCCCGAGGCCAGCTTGAGGTTGGAATTGGGGTTGTGTACCAAGTGCACCCCATTCTTTGCCATCAGCTCGATCTCATCGTTATTGAGATGCACCATGTGGACCGCGATCATGCGTTCATTCATCAGCCCCAGCTTAGTCAGCCGTTCCAGCGGCCGCACGCCGAACTGTTTCAAACCGTCTTCCACTTCGCCCGCCGTCTCGTGGATGTGGCAGTGCATCTGGATGTCGAGCTTCTCGGCCAGGTCGCGCAGCTTGATGAAGGTCTCGTCGGACACCGTGTAGGGCGCATGCGGCGCACTGGTCCAGTCCAGCAGCTTCTCACCCTTGTACTGTTCGTAGGCGGCAATGCCTTTGGCGATGTAGTCGTCCGGGCCGCTGGCATAGCTGGTCGGGAAGTCGATGACATTCATCGACACGGCGGCACGCACGCCCGAATCCACGGCGGCACGGGCCATCGCGGTCGGGAAGAAGTACATGTCGTTGATGTAGGTCGTGCCACTGCGCAGGCCTTCGGCTGCCGCGAGCTTGGAGCCGAGGTAGGTCCATTCCTCGCTGACCCACTTCTTTTCCAGCGGCCAGATGTGGTTTTGCAGCCAGTCCATCAGCGGCACGTCATCGGCGACGCCCCGCAGCAGCGTCATGGCCGAGTGGGCATGGGCGTTGATGAGGCCTGGAATGAGGATCTGCTCGGGCAGTTCGACGCGAGCGGCTTGCGGATATTGGGTCAACAGCGTCTCGCGCGGGCCGACGGCCGCGATGCGCTCGCCATCGATCAGCAGCGCGTGGTATTCCAGCGTGTCTTCGCCGGCCTTCATGGTCAGCAGCCAGCGGGGCAGCAGCAGGGTCTGGGACATCTTGTTCTCCTTGTGCGATTCAGTTCGATTCGGCGAGCAGTTGCTCGACTTCGGCGCGGCGCGGCATCGCGTCCTGCACGCCGGCGCGAGACACGGCCAGCGCTGCAGCCGCCTGGGCAAACGCGAGCGCGTTCGCGATGGGCTGGCCCTCAGCCAACGCGGTGATGAGGGCACCGACGAGGGTATCGCCAGCGCCGACGGTGTCGACGGCCTTCACAACACGGGCGGGCACGCGGCGGACGCCTTCCGCGTCGATCCAGCACAGGCCTTCGGCGCCCAACGACACGAGGACCGCCGCCGGCCCCTTGGCGCGCAAAGCCCGGGCCAGCGTCTCGGGCTCGGCGGCGCCACCGCCGAGCGTCGTGATCAGGGCCTGGGCCTCCAGCGCATTGACGACGAGCAGGTCGACCAACGGCAACAAAGCCTCACAACCGGCGCGAAACGGTGCTGCGTTCAGCACAGTCTTCACACCGGCCGCGCGGGCGCGTTCGAAGGCTCGGGCGACGCTTTGCAGCGGCAACTCCTGCTGGGCGATCAGCCAGCGCAGACCCGCCATGTCGAGGGCTTCGACCTGCTCCAGCGGCAACATGCCGTTGGAGCCGGCGACGGTGACGATCTGGTTCTCCGCGTCCTCGGCACCGACGACGATGAGCGCCACGCCGGGCACCTCGTCGGCGGGCTGGGCAATCGCGCGCGTGTCGACGCCTTCCGCGATCAGTTGGGTCACCATGGCTGCGCCGTTTTCCAGCAGGCCCACCCGTGCGGCCAGGGCCACGCGCGCGCCCAGGCGCGCCGCGGCCACGGCCTGGTTGGCGCCCTTGCCACCCAGGCAGGAGCCGAATCGCTGGCCGCGCAGCGTCTCGCCCGGCAATGGCAGGCGTGGCGCATGCACGATGAGATCGCGGTTGACGCTGCCGAGGACGAGGATCTCAGGTGCTGTGGACATGGGCTGTTGGGGTCTCCAAAACGACCGAACCCCTCGGGGGTGCCGAGGGGTTCGAGGCGGACGAGGCGCCAATCAGCGCTGGGCGATGGGCTTGACGTCGCGCGGTGCAGCGCCGACGAAGAGCTGGCGCGGCCGGCCGATCTTGTACTCGGGGTCGCCAATCATCTCATTGAGCTGGGCGATCCAGCCGACCGTGCGGGCCAGCGCGAAGATGGCGGTGAACAGCGGCACCGGGATGCCGATGGCGCGCTGCACGATGCCGGAGTAGAAGTCGACGTTCGGATACAGCTTGCGGGCGACGAAGTACTCGTCTTCCAGCGCGATCTTTTCCAGCTTCATGGCCAGCTCGAACAGCGGGTCGTTCTGCAGGCCCAGTTCATTGAGCACCTCGTGGCAGGTCTCGCGCATCAGCTTGGCGCGCGGGTCGTAGTTCTTGTAGACACGGTGGCCAAAACCCATCAGCTTGACGCCCGAGTTCTTGTCCTTGACCTTGCTGACGAACTCGCCGATGCGGGCGACGCCGCCCTGCTTCTGGATGTCGCCGAGCATGTTCAGTGCCGCCTCGTTGGCGCCGCCGTGAGCCGGGCCCCACAGGCAGGCCACGCCGGCGGCGATGGCGGCGAACGGGTTGGTACCCGACGAGCCGCACAGGCGCACGGTGGACGTGGACGCGTTCTGCTCGTGGTCGGCGTGCAGCGTGAAGATGCGGTCCATCGCGCGCACCAGCACGTCGTTGGGCTTGTAGTCCTCGCAGGGCGTGGCAAACATCATGCGCATGAAGTTGCCGGCGTAGCTGAGGTCGTTCTGCGGGTAGATGTAGGGCTGGCCGATGGTGTACTTGTAGGCCATCGACACCAGCGTCGGCATCTTGGCGATCAGGCGGATGGCCGAGATCTCGCGGTGCTCGGGGTTATTGATGTCGGTGCTGTCGTGATAGAACGAAGACATCGCACCCACCAGGCCCGTCATGACGGCCATCGGGTGAGCGTCACGGCGGAAACCGCGCAGGAAGAACTGCATCTGCTCGTTGACCATGGTGTGGTGCATCACACGGTCTTCGAAGTTGGCCTTCTCGGCCGCGTTGGGCAGCTCTCCGTAGAGCAGCAGGTAGCAGGTCTCGAGGTAGTCGCAGTTCACCGCCAACTGGTCGATGGGGTAGCCGCGGTACAGCAGCTCACCCTTGTCGCCGTCGATGTAGGTGATCGTCGAGTTGCACGACGCCGTCGACAGGAAGCCGGGGTCGTAGGTGAACTTGCCGGTCTGGGCGTAGAGCTTGCGGATGTCGATGACATCCGGGCCGATGCTGCCCTTGTACAGCGGCAGGTCCATCGAAGGGCTGCCGTCGGAGAACGACAGGGTGGCTTTCACGTCGGACGGGGTCATGGTGCAGTCCTTTGAGGCTTTGAAAAACTGGAGTCAGGTGCGCAGATCGGCGAGCACGCCTCGCACGGCAATGGTGTCGATTTCACCACTGGGTTCCTTGCGGCGCAGTAACAGATCCAAAAGGTCGTTGTCGGCCAGGTCCATCAGGGCGGTCAGGCCTTCGGCATGGCTGAGGCTGATACCCTCGGGATGACGGTTGAAGAAGCGCTCGATGAAGATGTCGTTCTCCAGCAGGCCCCGACGGCAGCGCCAGCGCAGCTTGGAGAGTTCCCGTTCACCGATCACTTCAGCCATCGTCAGACCGCGCGGCGGACCATCAATTCCTTGATCTTGCCGATGGCCTTCGTGGGGTTCAGGCCCTTGGGGCAGACGTCCACGCAGTTCATGATGGTGTGGCAGCGGAACAGGCGGTACGGGTCTTCGAGGTTGTCCAGGCGCTCGGCGGTCGCTTCGTCGCGGCTGTCGGCGATGAAGCGGTAGGCCTGCAGCAGGCCGGCCGGGCCGACGAACTTGTCGGGGTTCCACCAGAAGCTCGGGCAGCTTGTCGAGCAGCTCGCGCACAGGATGCACTCGTACAGGCCGTCCAGTTCCTCGCGCTCGACGGGCGACTGCAGCCGCTCCTTGTCGGGCGGCGGGTTGTCGTTGACGAGGTAGGGCTTGATCGAGTGGTATTGCTTGAAGAACTGCGTCATGTCGACGATGAGGTCGCGCACGACGGGCAGGCCCGGCAGCGGCTTGAGCACGATGGTGCCCGGCAGCGTCAGCATATTGGTCAGGCAGGCCAGACCGTTCTTGCCGTTGATGTTCATTGCATCCGAGCCGCAAACGCCTTCGCGGCAGGAGCGGCGGAAGGACAGGCTGGGATCAACCGCCTTCAGCTTGACCAGGGCGTCCAGCAGCATGCGCTCATGGCCGTCCAGCTCGACCTCGAGGGTCTGCATGTAGGGCTTGGCGTCCTTGTCGGGGTCGTAGCGGTAGATCTGGAAGGTGCGCTTCATGTCTGGCTCACTTAGAAGGTACGAACCTTCGGGGGCACGGATTCAACGGTCAACGGCGTCAGGTTCACCGGCTTGTAGTCCAGGCGATTGCCTTCGGAGTACCACAGCGTGTGCTTCATCCAGTTCGCGTCGTCGCGGTTCGGGTAGTCGTTGTGCGCATGGGCGCCGCGGCTCTCGGGGCGGGCGGCGGCCGAGATCATCGTGGCCTGCGCCGCTTCGATGAGGTTCTCGACTTCCAGCGCCTCGACGCGGGCCGTGTTGAAGACCTTGGACTTGTCCTTCAGGCCGATCGAGCCGACGCGCTTGGCGATCTCCTTGATCTTGCCCACGCCTTCGTTCATCGACGCCTGCGTGCGGAACACGCCGGCGTGCTGCTGCATGGCCGCGCGGATGTCGTTGGCGACGTCCTGCGAATACTCGCCGTTGGTGGCCGAGTCCAGGCGGGCCAGGCGGGCCAGCGTCTTGTCGGCGGCGTCCTTGGGCAGGTCCTTGTGGGACTTGGTCTTCAGGTTGAAGTCGACGATGTGGTTGCCGGCGGCGCGGCCGAACACGATCAGGTCCAGCAGCGAGTTGGTGCCCAGGCGGTTGGCGCCGTGCACCGACACGCAGGAGCATTCACCCACGGCATACAGGCCGTTGATGATGTCGTTGGGCTTGCCGTTCTTCGGGATGACGACCTGACCGTGCACATTGGTCGGGATGCCACCCATCTGGTAATGGATGGTCGGCACCACGGGGATCGGCTCCTTGGTGATGTCGACGTTGGCGAAGTTGTGGCCAATCTCCAGCACCGATGGCAAGCGCTTGGCGATGGTCTCGGCGCCCAGGTGGGTCATGTCCAGCAGCACGTAGTCCTTGTTGGGACCACAGCCGCGACCTTCCTTGATCTCCTGGTCCATCGAGCGCGACACGAAGTCGCGCGGCGCCAGGTCCTTCAGCGTCGGGGCATAGCGCTCCATGAAGCGCTCGCCGTTGCTGTTGCGCAGGATGGCGCCTTCGCCACGGCAACCTTCAGTCAGCAGCACGCCCGCGCCGGCCACGCCGGTGGGGTGGAACTGCCAGAACTCCATGTCTTCCAGCGGGATGCCGGCGCGCGCCGCCATGCCCAGGCCATCACCGGTGTTGATGAAGGCGTTGGTGGAGGCCGCGAAGATGCGGCCGGCGCCGCCGGTGGCCAGCAGCACGGTCTTGGCGTGCAGGATGTGGACCTCGCCGGTCTCCATCTCCAGCGCCGTCACGCCGACGGCATCGCCCTCGGCGTCGCGGATGATGTCCAGCGCCATCCACTCGACGAAGAACTGCGTGCGCGCCTTGACGTTCTGCTGGTAGAGCGTGTGCAGCAGCGCGTGGCCGGTGCGGTCGGCCGCGGCGCAGGCGCGCTGCACGGGCTTCTCGCCGTAGTTGGCGGTGTGGCCGCCGAAGGGGCGCTGGTAGATGGTGCCGTCGGCATTGCGGTCGAACGGCATGCCGAAGTGCTCAAGCTCGTAGACGACTTTGGGCGCTTCGCGGCACATGAACTCGATGGCGTCCTGGTCGCCCAGCCAGTCCGAGCCCTTGACGGTGTCGAAGAAGTGGTAGTGCCAGTTGTCCTCGCTCATGTTGCCGAGCGAGGCGCCGATGCCGCCCTGCGCGGCGACGGTGTGCGAACGGGTCGGGAAGACCTTGGACAGCACGGCCACGTTGAGGCCGGCCAATGCCAGTTGCAGCGAGGCGCGCATGCCGGAGCCACCGGCCCCGACGATCACCACATCGAACTTGCGGGTAGAAAGCGCCGCCATCAGAGTCTCCACAGAACCTGGATTGCCCAACCGGCGCAACCCAACAACCAAACGATGGTGAACACCTGCAGCGCGAGGCGCACACCGACGGGCTTGATGTAGTCCATCCAGATGTCGCGCATGCCGACCCAGGCGTGATATGCCAGGGACAGGATGGTCACGAAGGTGATGACCTTCATCCACTGCTGGGAAAAGATCGCCGCCCAGCGGTCATAGCCGAGGGCGCCCGGCATCAGCACCTGCACCAGCAACACGACGGTGAACAGGGCCATCAGCACGGCGGTGACGCGTTGCGCCAGCCAGTCGCGCAGGCCGTAATGCGCACCGACGACGATGCGCTTGGAGCCAAAAGTACTCATTGTTGTTGTCCTCGAGGGCTCAGTAGAGACCGAACAGCTTGGCGCCGAGCAGCAGTGTCAACAGGGTGCTGAGGACCAGCGTGACCATTGCCGAGTTGTGGCCCTGGGCCTTGCTGACGCTGTGGGTTGCGTCCATCCACAGGTGACGCACACCGGCGATGAAATGCGCGAGGTAACCCCAAATCAGGCCCAGCGTGACGAGCTTGACAAACCAGCCCGGGATGCCAGCGAAGCCGGCCACGAACACGTTCGTGAAGGTCTCGAAGGAGATTTCCGTGCTCAGGCTGCTGTCCAGCATCCAGATCACGAAGGGCAGCAAGGCGAACAACACGAAGCCGCTGATGCGATGCAGGATGGAGACGATGCCAGCGGGCGGAAGGCGGTAGCTGACGATCTGTGTGACGTGAATATTGGTATAGACCGGTCTTTTCTTGACGCTGTCCGTCATGGTCGTGCCCGTAATCAATGTGAAACCGAAAGATTCTAGGCCAGAGAGTCACGCCGGCCTTCGCACTTGCTGCACTGCGGCATTGTCAGATTCAGTTCAACTCATTGAGGTAGTGGTCTGCTTCGGTGTGGTAGAGACCGCGGCGCAATTCGACCGCCCGGTCGCCATAGGTGTACGCCACGCGCTCGACGCTGAGCAGGGGTGCGCCATCGGCAACACCCAGCAGTTCGGCGGCTTCGGCAGTGGCCGCAACGGCACGCAGCTTCTCCTCGGCCCGCACCATGTGCACCTGGAAACGCTCCTCGAACAGCGCGTACAGCGTGCCCGGATAGGCGTTGATGACTTCGCTGCTGAGCCCGCGGAAGTGCCGTTCCGGCAGCCAGAGGTCGTCGAGCACGACAGCGCGGCCGCGGCGCAGCAGAAGCCGCCTGACCTCGATGACGGGCTCGGACGTGCGCAAATGCAGGGCCCGCGCCGTCTCGGCCGTGGCGCGCGCGCGCCGGCAGTGCAGCAACTCCCGCGTGAAGCCGGTGGTGACACCCTCGTCAGCCACCAAGCGCAGGAAGCGGTAGGGGTTGCGCGGCGCCGTATGGGTCGCGACAAAGGTGCCGGCGCCCTGGCGACGCTCGACGACGTGGGCCGCCGCCAGTTCATCCATCGCCTTCCTGACGGTGCCCGAACTGGCGTGGAAGCGCTCGGCCAGGGCCGCCTCGCTGGGCAGGGCGTCGCCCGGCCGCCACTCGCCGGCGGCCAGGGCGGCAACGATCAACTGGCGGATCTGCTCGTACAGCGGGGCTGGCGACTTGGGCATGCGCGCATTGCAGCACAGGGTATGCCCGTACACTCGACGGGTTTCGGGCGATCTGCCCCGGTCCAAGCTTTATCAACTGTCCCTCGGAGACTTCCATGAGCAAGAAACCCGTTCGCGTCGCCGTCACCGGCGCAGCTGGCCAGATCGGCTACGCCCTGCTGTTCCGCATCGCCTCCGGCGAAATGCTGGGCAAGGACCAGCCCGTCATCCTGCAGCTGTTGGAGATTCCCGACGAGAAGGCTCAGAACGCGCTCAAGGGCGTGATCATGGAACTCGAAGACTGCGCCTTCCCGCTGCTGGCGGGCATCGAGGCCCACAGCGACCCGATGACCGCCTTCAAGGACACCGACTACGCCCTGCTCGTCGGCGCCCGCCCGCGCGGCCCCGGCATGGAGCGCGCCGACCTGCTGGCCGCCAACGCCCAGATCTTCACGGTGCAGGGCAAGGCCCTGAACGCCGTCGCCTCGCGCAATGTGCGCGTGCTGGTGGTCGGCAACCCCGCCAACACCAATGCCTACATCGCGATGAAGTCGGCCCCGGACCTGCCGGCCAAGAACTTCACGGCCATGCTGCGCCTGGATCACAACCGCGCCGCCTCGCAGATCGCCTCCAAGACCGGCAAGCCGGTCGGCTCGATCGAGAAGCTGGCCGTCTGGGGCAATCACTCGCCGACGATGTACGCCGATTACCGCAATGCCACCATCGACGGCCAGCCGGTCAAGGCCCTGATCAATGACGAGGACTGGAACCGCAACACCTTCCTGCCGACGGTCGGCAAGCGCGGCGCGGCCATCATTGCCGCCCGCGGCCTGTCGTCCGCCGCCTCGGCCGCCAATGCCGCCATCGACCACATGCGCGACTGGGCCCTGGGCACCAATGGCAAGTGGGTCACGATGGGCATCCCGTCGGGTGGCGAATACGGCATCCCCAAGGAAGTCATGTTCGGCTACCCGGTCACCTGCGAAGGCGGCGAATACAAGATCGTGCAAGGCATCAGCATCGACGAGTTCTCGCAGGAGTGCATCAACAAGACGCTGAAGGAACTGACGGACGAGCAGGACGGCGTCAAGCACCTGCTCTGAGGCAGCATCAACGGCGGGCTCGCCGTCAGCCAGTTACAGGACACCCTTGCGAGGGTGTCTTTTTTTGGCTCTCGCGGGCTGCGACAGCCCCGCATCGCGAGAAGGCGCGGCTGGCCAAGTGCTGCTGGCGGCCAACCGGCAGTACGGACCGTCCGACGCACGCTCAGTGCGAAAGCAGCACCGGCACGGGCGAGCTGGCCATCAACGTGCGCGTCACGCCGCCGAGCACAGCCTCGCGCAGGCGCGAATGGCCGTACCCGCCGGCGACGATCAGTTGGGCGCCCATGTCCGCCGCGTGCGACAACAGCGCTTCACCCGCCGCCACCTTGATGGGCACATAGCTGACCTTCACTTTCAGCCCATGGCGCGCAAGCCAGAGCCCGATGTCGGCGCCCGGCATTGGGCCATGATTGCGCCCAACATCTTCAGGTGTCTCGAACACGGCCACCTCGACACTCGCCGCCTGCCTCAGCAGGGGAAGCGCATCACGCATGGCCCGTGCGGCTTCGCGGCTGCCGTCCCACCCGACCAGCACCCGTGCCGCTGCCGGCACCTCGCACTCGCCCGCGAACGGCAGCACCAGCAGCGGCCGGCCCGAGCGCAGCAGCATTTCCTGCGCCATTTGCCCCGACGAGCCGTTGCAGGCATCGTCGGGGTTCAGCTGGGAGACCACGGCCAGGTCGCAGTAGCGCGCTGCAAGCGTCATCACTTCACCCGCATAGCCCATCTCGACGCGGCCTTCATAGGAGGTCACGCCCAGGAGCGAGACCCGTTCCTGGAAGAGGCGCGCGCGGCCGAGTGCCTGACTGCGCAGTTCATCCATCGCCGCCTGCTGATAGGCGGCAAGCCCCCCGCCTCCGGCGCCTTCGGGCGGCAGGGCGTACCACCCGGCCGGCGCAAGGCCGATGAGATGAGCCTCGTACCGCAGGGCCAGCGCCGCGGCAGCGTCCACGCGGCCCTGGACGTTCACTCCGCTGTCGAGGTGGACGAGGATGCTCTTGATTCCCATGCTGTTTCTCCATTGACGCCGTGGCGCCGTTGCGTGCGTCAGATGTTTCTCGACCGCGGCGATGGCGTGGTTGACCCTGGTCAATGAAAGCAGGGGTTCCTCGCTGCCGCGGGCCGGGTTTGTGTTGTGCAGTCGGAGACACCCTGCAAGCCCAGCCATTGATCCCGCGCAACGCGGCGCCACGCCCACCTGGGTAGCCTTGGGCGATGAATACCCATGCGCGACGCGTTCTCCTCATCCTCGGCCACCCGGATGCCACCCGAGGACACCTCTGCCACGCGCTGGCGGATGCCTATGCCGAGGGCGCGCTGTCCGCGGGCCATCAGGTGCGCCTCATGGACGTGGCGACGCTGGATTTCCCGCTGCTTCGCAGCAAGGACGAATGGGACCACGGCGCCCTGCCCGCTTCGCTGCTGCCTGCACAGGAGCACATCCGTTGGGCCAGCCACGTGGTGCTGTTCT
The DNA here is from genome assembly GCF_001425705.1 of Pelomonas sp. Root1217. Taxonomy (GTDB): domain Bacteria; phylum Pseudomonadota; class Gammaproteobacteria; order Burkholderiales; family Burkholderiaceae_C; genus Pelomonas. The sequence continues at coordinate 394,751 of NZ_LMDC01000028.1, forward strand.
TCCCGCTGTGGCTGGGCGACATGCCGGCTTTGCTGAAGGCCTTTCTAGAGCAGGTCGCGCGCCCCGGCTTTGCGCTGGGCAAGGCCGGCGACGGGGCGGCCGGCGGCAAGCTGCTCAAGGGCCGCTCCGCGAGGGTGGTCGTGACCATGGGCATGCCGGCACTCGTCTACCGCTGGTACTTCCGTGCCCACAGCCTGAAATCACTGGAACGCAACATCCTGGGCTTCGTCGGCTTCGCGCCGGTTCACGAGACGCTGGTGGGCGGGGTCGAGGCCCTGGGCGAAGCCGGCGTGGCGAAGTGGCTCAAGCGAATGAGCCGAATCGGCGCCCGCGCCGACTGAGCCGGCTTCGCAGGCCCTGCGGCGCCCGTGCCGACTGCCGCTCGTTTCAGCTCGGCAGCTTCGCTGCCGAGGCGCTGCGCAGCCGCCCGCTCCATGTGATCCCGGCACCCACTGCCAGTGCCACCGCCACCAAGGCCAGCACGAGATCCTGGGCCACCGGAACGCCAAAATGCAGCAAGCGCCTCGGGCCCGGCACCAGCACGGCAATGGCCAGCGCAGACGCCGCCACGGTGGCGACTGCCCAGAAGGCCCGGGCGCTGCGATCAGACAAGGCGCGAAGGCCGCTGCCGAGGGCCATGTTGGCCGCCACCAGCATCAGGTTCCCGAACGTCAGGCCGACCACCGCCAGCGTGCGCGCCACGTCGGCGTCACGCCCGGCTCGCAGCGCCAGCATGTATAGGCCAAGGGTCGCCGCGAGCAGGCAGCTGCCTTGCGCCAAGCCTTGCCACAGCATCGACCACCCCACGATGCCGTCGTCCGTGCGCCGCGGCGGCCGCTGCATCAGCCCTGGCGCTTCGGCGGCACCTTCAAACGCAAGCGAGCACACCGGATCAATCACCATTTCGGTCAGCACCACATGGACCGGCAGCATCAATGGTGGCAGCCCGAACAGCAGAGGCAGCAACGCGAGTCCGGCCACCGGGACATGGATGGCGGTGATGTAGGTCATGACCTTGCGGAGGTTGTCGAAGATGCGCCGGCCCATGCGAACACCGCCAACGATGCGCCCGAAATCTTCGTCCAGCAGCACCAGGCCGGCGGCCTCGCGCGCGACATCCGTCCCACGTATCCCCATCGCGATGCCGACATGAGCCGCCTTCAGCGCCGGTGCGTCGTTGACGCCGTCGCCCGTCATGGCCACGGTCTCGCCATTGCTTCGCAGCGCCAGCACCAGCCTGAGCTTGTGCTCCGGCATCACGCGGGCGAACACGCGCACATGCCGTACGGCCCGGGCCAGGTCGGCCTCACCGAGAGCGGCGATGTCGGCCCCGGTCAGGACGCCCGCACGCACATCGAGGCCGGCCTGCGCGGCAATGGCCAGTGCCGTGGCCGCATGATCGCCGGTGACCATCACCACCGCGATGCCGGCCTGCCGCGCCTGCGCGACCGCATCCGGCACGCTGTCGCGCAGCGGATCCTCGAAGGCCGCCAGGCCCAGCAACGTGAAGTCGTGGTCATGCTGACGCACCACGGTTTCGCCGCGCGGCGAACGGCCTTCGGCCACGGCCAGCACGCGAAGTCCCTGCCCGGCCAGATGCTTCACCCGGACCAAGAGATCGGCGCTTCGTTGCGGATCGAGGTGGCATAGATCGAACACCGCCTCCGGGGCGCCCTTGGCGGCGACGCAGAGCTGGCCGGCTGCGTCCGTCCATTCATGCGACATCGCCAGCAATTCGGGGCTGAGCGGAAACTCACGCGTCAACGTCCAGTCGGGGTGCAGGTGTGCGGTGCCTGCCAGCAAGGCATCGCCGCGCGCGATCAGCGCACGGTCCATCGGATCGCTGCCGTCACGCCGCGAAGCCAGCATGCCGAACTCGAGCAGCCGACGCACCGCTTCGGGCAAGTCCTTGCCAGCATCGAGCTCGACCTCCATCTCGTCGGTCACCAGACGGGACAACTGCATCCGGTTTTCGGTGAGGGTACCGGTCTTGTCCACACATAGCACGGTGGCCGCGCCCAGGGCCTCAATGACGGCGGGACGACGCGCCAGCACTTTGATGCGAGCCAGCCGCCAGGCGCCCAGCGAAAGGAAGACGGCGAGCGCCATCGGGAACTCTTCGGGCAGCATCGCCATGCCGATGGCGACGGCCGACAGCAGCCCCTGCATCCAGTCGCCCTGCACCAGGCCGTAAACCACCACGATCACTGCGCAAATGCCGGCGGCCGCCAGGCCGAAGGCACGCACCAGCCGGCGCAGATGCTGCTCCAGGGGCGTTGGCACCGTCTCGATGGCGGCCAGAGATGCACCGATGCGGCCAACCTGCGTGCCTGAGCCAGTGGCCACCGCCTCGATGACGGCATGGCCGGTGACGGCCAGGGTGCTCGCGTACACGAAGGCGCTGGCATTGCTTTCGGGCGACGCCATGGCCAGGCCGTCTTGCACCTGCCACACCCGCTTGTCCACCGGCACCGATTCCCCGGTCAGCAACGACTCGTCGACCTGCAGGCCGACCGCCTCGCGAACGATGCCGTCGGCTGCGACCCGCTCGCCTTCGCCGACCATGAAGATGTCGCCGGGCACCAGTTCGCGCGCCGGGATGCGCACCATGCGCCCGTCACGCACGACGCGCACCTGCGGTGCGGACAGCGTGCGCAGGGCAGCCAGCGCGTGCTCGCTGCGCCGTTCCTGCATGACGACCAGGCCCACCGTGACAACGGCGAAGAAAGCCAGGAGCAGGCCCTCGCCCAGATCACCCAGCAGCAGGTAGATGGCCGCCGCCGCCAGCAGCAGCAAGAACATCGGCTCGGTGAACACCCCGCGCAGCGTGCGTGCCAGGCCGCGCTTTTCCGTATCGCCCACCTCGTTGGGGCCAATGAGGGACAAGCGCTGGCGCGCCTGGGCATCGCTCAGCCCTCGCGGCGGCGTGGGCGTGGCTTGCGTCGCCTGTGGCAGTGACGCGTGAATGCCTGCGCCGATCGGCGCCTCGCTCTCAGCGTGCACAGTGGCCACCGTCGGCGGCGGGACGGCCAGTCCCCGATGTGCCGCCGGTCATCAGGGCGACTTGTACTTGAAGCATGGCGTTCCCTCTGCCGCGAAGCCGCTGAAAGCGAGTTCTCAGTCGGGCGCCCGCGGCCGCGAAGGGCGCCCCGGGGCCTGCGTGCCGTCGGCGCGGGCGGACAGATAGGCGTAGAGGTCGATGATGTGGGCCGTCACGGTGGGGTCGCCCTGCCAGGCAGGCATCACCAGCGCCGCTTCCCTACCCTGCAGAACCTTTTCAACCAGGGCGCTCTGCGAGGCACCCTGCGGGTCGGACTCCGCCGCCGCGAGGATCCAGTCGTAGCGCCTGAGCACCAGGCTCACAAACTGGTGCGAGCCCATCTCGCGGAGTCTGGGCAGCAGGTCGGGGCCGGCCGCCGTACCGGTCGCCGTTGGGCCATGGCAGGTCGCGCACTTCTGCTGGAACACCCGCCAGCCGATGTAGACCTCGCCTTCCGGCAAGGCACGGCGCGCCAGCTCCCGAGCCGGCTTGGCGTTCTGCACCTCCAGGGCGCAACCGGTGGCCAGCGCGGCCACAGCGAGTGACGCGAGGGCCAGACGACGGTACCGCCGCACGCCGTGCGCAGTCATGACAGATGCTCCCGGACGGCCTGGCAGCCCGCGCACAGCCGCACGGACGGCAGGGCCGTGAGGCGCGCCACGGGAATAGCCTCGCCACAGTCGGCGCAGTCGCCATAGTTTCCCGTGGCCAGCCGGCTCAGCGCGGCATCAACCTCCTGCAACTCCTGCAAGTCTCGGGTGGCCTGGAAGTCCTCGGTCTGCTGGCGCTGCATGAGCTCTGCGCCGTCCTTGAGATCCTGTACTTCCTGGGATTGCGTCTGCAATTCCTGGCGTGCCAGCTGCGCCGCATGGACCTCGGCTCGCAGTTCGGCCTGGCGGTACAGCAGCAATTGACGCAGCATCGGCAGGTGGGCTTGGGTTTGAATTTCCATCTTGGGCCATCCTTGATCGGCGAAGGCCCATGCTAGGGAGCCCGCCGGCAATCGGGTTGCGCTGGATCAAGCCGGACGACTCAGGCCCGGACTTGGCCGCTGCGTTGATTGCCGCGCGTTACGGGTTGACCGGGATCAACGCCGGCGCTGCGCTGGCCGCTTAGATTGACTCGTCATCAGGGCTGCTTGCTTGGCAGCCGCTAATCGAGGGACACGCATGCCGATGAACTCAGCCTCGCGAGGCAGGCCGAGCAACGCCAAGGGCGGCAGGCATGACGCCTGATCTCGCCGGTCGCTTCTTCGTCGCTCTCCTCATCGGCATCCTGGTCGGCATCGAACGGGAGAAGAAGCGGCCTGCCACGCCCTCCCACACGATCGGCGGCATCCGCACCCACGCCCTGCTGGCCTTGTCCGGCGCGGCCTCAGCCTGGCTCGGGCAGGCGCTGCAACTGCAGTGGCTCTTCGTTGCGGTGCTCGCTTGCGTGAGCGCCATGGCCATTGCCAGCCACATGGCCTGGCGCCAGGACGGGAGGGATGCGCCGCCAAGCATGACCAGCGAGATCGCGGCGCTGCTCGTCGTTGTTCTGGGCGGCATGGCGGCCACCGGCAGCGAGGCTCTGGCCGTCGCGCTGGCCGTGGCGTTGTCGGCGGTCCTGGCGTTCAAGCAGCCCCTGCACGCCTTGGTGGAACGGGTCGGCCTCGATGACATCCTTGCAGGCATCAAGCTGCTGATTGCCTCGGTCATCGTGCTGCCCCTCGTGCCGAATGAGACGGTGGACCCCTGGCATGCACTGAACCCCTATCAGCTGTGGCTGCTGGTGGTGCTGATCTCGGCACTCTCGCTGGCCGGCTACATCGGCATGCGTTGGCTAGGGCCTGCGCGAGGTGCCGCCATCACCGGCCTGGCCGGAGGTCTGGTCTCTTCGACGGCCACCACGCTGAACTTCGCGCGTGAGAGCTGGAAGGCTGGAAGCTCCGCCAACGCCAGCGCGGCGACCACCGGCATCCTGTGCGCATGGTTCGTCATGTTCCTGCGCGTGACGACGATCGTCGCCCTCCTCAACCGGCAGCTGCTGGGTGCGTTGTGGCCCCCGCTGTTGGCCATGGGCCTGGTCACCGGCGCCCTGGCCCTGCGGCATTACCTCGCCGGAGCGGCCGCCGCGCCCGCCCCCGTCCAGGCCTCCGCCCCCCTGAAGAACCCATTCAGCCTGGGTGCCGCGATCCGGTTCGGCGCCTTGTTCGCCGTCGTCCTCGTGGTGACGAAGCTGGCCCAGCAGCAATTCCCCACCGGCGGCCTGCTTGCGATCTCTGCGCTCGCCGGCGCAGCAGACGTTGACGCGATCGTGCTTTCGCTCAGCGGCCAGAAGGACGGCTCGCTGACGACGGCCGGGACCGCGTGGGCGCTGCTGGCGGCCCTGCTTGCCAACACGGTGGTGAAGATCGCGATGGTGCTGCTTGTCGCGCGCGGCACGGTGCGCCGGGAGATGGCCATCGCGAGTGTGGCGATCTGCCTGGTGGGTGGCACCTCGGCCTGGGTTTGGCTCTGAACCGAAACTGGGCCACGCCCGCCACGGCGTCAGCGCGTGGCCGGCAGCCGGAAGGTCGACACCGTCTCCACCAACTGCTGAGCTTGCACCTTGAGGCCATCTGCCGCAGCGGCCATCTGTTCCACCATCGCGGCGTTCTGTTGCGTGGCCTGGTCCATCTGCGTGACGGCCTGGCCGACCTGGCTCACGCCCGAACTCTGCTCGGCACTGGACGAGCTGATCTCACCCATGATGTCGGTCACGCGCTGGATGCTGCTGACGACTCGGTCCATCGTCGCGCCAGCCTGGTCGACGAGGGTGTTGCCGCGGTCGACGCGCTCCAGGCTCTGCGAGATCAGCGTCTTGATCTCCCGGGCGGCTTCCGCGCTGCGGCCGGCCAGCAGCCGCACCTCGCCGGCGACGACTGCGAAGCCGCGGCCCTGCTCGCCGGCGCGTGCCGCTTCCACGGCGGCGTTCAGCGCCAGGATGTTGGTCTGGAAGGCGATGCCGTCGATGACGGAGATGATGTCGCCGATGCGGCGCGAGCTGTCGTTGATGCCCTTCATCGTGTCGACGACCTGCTTGACGACCTGGCCGCCTTCCGCAGCGACGTGCGAAGCGTTCTGCGCCAGCTGGTTGGCCTGCTGGGCGTTGTCGACGTTGTTGCGCACGGTGGCGCCGAGTTCGTCCATGGAGGCCGCCGTCTGCTGCAGCGCGCTGGCCTGGCTTTCCGTCCGGGCGCTCAGGTCCTGGTTGCCGGAGGCGATCTCAGAGCTTGCATTGGCCACCGACTCCGAGCCGTCCCGCACCTGCTGCACGATGCTGGCCATGCTGTCGCGCATGGCTTTCACGCCCTGCATGACGCTCTCATGGCTGCTGCCCTGCAGGTCGATGTCAACGCTGAGGTCGCCTTCGGCCAGTTGGCGCGTGATCTCGTTGACGCGCGCGGGCTCGCCACCCAACTGGCGCGTGATGCTGCGCGTGATGGCCAGGCCCAGCACCAGCAGCACGCCGGCCAGCACCCCCACCCCCAGGCCCACCTTCCAGACACGCTGCCAGATGGCCGCGTCGACCGTGTCCACATAGACGCCCGAGCCGATGATCCAGCTCCAGGGCGTGAAGCCCTTCACGTACGACACCTTGGGCACGGGCTGCTCGCTGCCCGGCTTGGGCCACATATAGGGCAGGAAGCCTGCGCCGCTGGCCTTGACGATGTCGACCATCGCGACGAAGAGCGGCTTGCCGGTCGGGTCCTTGCTGTTGTTCAGCGTCTTGCCCTCCAGCTCCGGCTTCATGGGATGCATGACCATGATCGGGCTCATGTCGTTGACCCAGAAATACTCGTTGCCGCTGTAGCGCAGTCCCCGCAGGGCGGCGAGGGCCGACTTCTTGGCGTCCTCGTCGGACAGCTTGCCTGTCGCAACCTGGGCGTGGAAATGCGAGACGACGCCATGCGCCGCCTCGACCGCCTGGCGCACCGCCTGCTGACGCTCGTTCAGGATCAGTTCCCGCTCCGAGAACAGCAGGATGGCCGCCACCAGCAGCACACCCAGAACGGCGCCGAAGGTTTGCAAGGCGAGGCGGCGGGAAACCCTGAGCGACTCGAGCTTGAGCATGGCTTTGTCTCCGGAGATCGTTGTGTGCAGATGCTGTCACGCCTGGGTCAGACATGACAGTGCACAAGCACCCCTTGTTCCCGCAAACGTCGCGATTCCGCGACCAGCGTCGCACCTGGCAACGCTGCCGGCCTGGGTACAGTGGCGCGATGAGCGCCCTCCTCCACCCCCGCCAGGCCCTGTTCGGCCATGAAGCCACGCGGCCCGCGCTGCCTGTCGTCGACCATTACTGCGGCGTCGAGGCCCGCATGCGCAAGAGCCTGGCCGTGCAGGCCGAACTCGGCCCCGTCTTCGACATCACGCTGGACGCCGAGGACGGCGCCCCCGTCGGTGGCGAGGCCGAACATGCGCTGCTGATCGCCGAAGTGGCAACGAGCTCGGCCAACCGCTTCGGCCGCGTCGGCGCACGGGTGCATCCCTTCGGCCACGCCGCCTTCGAGGCCGATGTCGAAACGCTGGTCGCCAAGGCCGGTGACCGGCTGGCCTATCTGATGATCCCCAAGCCGGAGAGCGCCGATGACGTCGAGCGGGCGATTGCCGCCATCGACGTGGCCTGCGAGCGGCATGCAAAACCGAAGCTGCCGCTGCAAGTGCTGATCGAAACCCATGGCGCGCTGCGCGAGGTCTTCCGCATCGCCGCCCATCCGCGCATCGAATCGCTGTCTTTCGGCCTGATGGACTTCGTCTCGGCCCATGGTGGAGCCATTCCCAAGTTGGCCATGGAGCTGCCCGGCCAGTTCGAGCATCCGCTGGTCGTGCGCGCCAAGCTGGAGATCGCTGCCGCGGCGCACGCCTTCGGCAAGACGCCTTCGCACTGCGTCGTCACCGAATTCCGCGATGCCGAGCGGCTCGCGGCGGCCGCACGCCGCGCCACGCGCGAATTCGGCTACACGCGCATGTGGAGCATCCACCCGGACCAGATCCGCCCCATCGTCGAAGCCTTCGCGCCGGCCGCCGAAGAGGTGCTGGAGGCAGCTGAGTTGCTGCTCGCCGCGCAAGCCGCGCAGTGGGCGCCCATCTCCTTCGACGACCGCCTGCACGACCGCGCCAGCTATCGCTATTTCTGGACCGTGCTGGAGCGCGCCGAGCGCACCGGACGTGACCTTCCGGACGAAGCACGATCGGCGTTCTTCCCCGTAGCCATCGGGGTAATCGCCGAGTGAGGCACGAACCGGCGTGCAGTCCGTCACGCGGACAATGCCTACATCTTTTCACCGCTGCGCGGCCGCATTGCAGCCATGATTCGCCAGCTTTTTCCACCCTCCTTTCCCACCCCGACTCCAGATGCCGATGACTTCGCTCCGTGCCAGTGCTGCCGCCCTGATCCTCTGCGCCGCCTTGCCCGCCCTGGCCCAGACCGCTCCGGCCAAGCCCGTCGCAAAACACAAGGCCGCGGCCAAGCCCGCGCCCGCCAAAAAGGCACCGCCGCCGCCGCCCGAGCCTGTGCTGGTCGATGCCGATGAGGCCCAGCTTGCCGCTGCGGAGCGCGCCTACCTGGGCGACTACGCCTGCGAGTTCAAGGAGACCGTGCAGATCGAGAAGCATCCCAAGGTGGCCGGCTACATCAACGTGGCCTGGAAGAAGCAGGTCTTCACGATGAAGCCCGTGCTGTCGTCCACCGGCGCGCTGCGCCTGGAAGACGTGATGGGTCGCACGCTGATGATCCAGATCGCCAACAAATCCATGCTGCTGGACACCAAGATCGGCCAGCGCCTCATCGACGACTGTGTCCATCCCGAGCAGATCCGACTGATGGAAGCCGCCAAGGCAGCCAAGATCAATGATCCGGAGGCGGAAGCCGCCGAGGCCGCGCGCAGTGGCCTGGGCATCACGCCCACAGCGGCCGAAACATCCGCAGCGGCCCCGGTGGCGGCAAAACCCGCCAAGACTGCCAAGGCCAGGTGAGGCATCGCTGTTGAAACCGCTGGCTCCGGTATGTAGAATGAATGCATACTTTCTGATGCATACCTGAGCCACCGCCTCCGCGGTGCCCAGCCACTGGAGGCGCCATGGAAGCCACCGTTGCCGAACGCGGGCAGATCACCCTGCCCAAAGCCGTCCGAGACGCCCTCGGCCTGACCAAGGGCACCACGCTCAAGGTCGAGCTGGACGGCGGCCGCATCATCCTGCGCAAGAACGTCGATGACGCCCTCTCGCGCATGCGGGGCCGCTTCAAGCTCGATGGCTTCGCCAACACCGACGAGGCCATGCGGGCCATCCGCGGCCACGCGCCTGGCGATCCCTACCTCCCTCCCGAGCCGGACTCGGGAGACGTCACACCTTGATCGCCACGGACTCCTCCGTGCTGATCGACCTGATCGCCGGTGACGACGAAGCCTGCGCTGCCGCAGCCGAGGCCGTGCGCCAGGCGCTGCACGTCGGCCCTGTCGTGCTGTGCGAGGTGGCGCTGGCGGAGGTGTGCACCGCCTTCAAGGGCGGCACCGACGTGCTCCAGTTCCTCGAAGACCTCGGCTTTCGCTTTGACCCGATGGAAGCCAAGTCGGCCCTGCGCGCTGGCGAGATGCAGCGGCGCTACCGCCAGCGCGGCGGCAACCGCACCCGCACCGTCGCGGACTTCCTGATCGGCTCCCACGCCATGATGCAGTGCGACGCGCTGATCACGCGCGACGCCGGCTTCTACAGAGACTATTTCAAAGGGCTGAGGATCGTTGTCCCCGGCTCTGCCTGACCTGCTGCTTCAACGGAGAAAAACATGCTTCAAGCCTACCGCCAACATGCCGCCGAGCGCGCTGCCCTCGGTATCCCGCCCCTTGCGCTGGACGCCAAGCAGGTCGCCGAGCTCATCGAGCTGATCAAGAACCCCCCGGCTGGCGAGGACGCCTTCCTGCTGGACCTGCTGACCCACCGCGTGCCCCCGGGCGTGGACGACGCTGCCAAGGTCAAGGCGAGCTTCCTGGCTGCCGTTGCGCACGGCGACCTCAGCGTCGGCCTGATCTCCAAGGCCAAGGCCACGGAGCTGCTGGGCACCATGGTGGGCGGCTACAACGTGCATCCGCTGATCGAACTGCTGGACGACGCCGAAGTGGCCGGCGTCGCGGCCGAGGGCCTGAAGAAGACCCTGCTGATGTTCGACTTCTTCAACGACGTGGCCGCCAAGGCCAAGGCCGGCAACGCCAAGGCCAACGAGGTGATGCAGTCCTGGGCCAATGCCGAGTGGTTCACGTCGCGCCCGGAAGTCGAGAGGAAGATCACCGTCACGGTCTTCAAGGTGCCCGGCGAGACCAACACCGACGACCTGTCGCCCGCGCCTGATGCGTGGAGCCGCCCGGACATCCCACTGCACTACCTGGCGATGCTGAAGAACACTCGTTCTGACGCAGCCTTCAAGCCCGAGGAAGACGGCAAGCGCGGCCCGATGCAGTTCATCGAGGACCTGAAGAAGAAGGGCAACTTGGTCGCCTACGTGGGCGACGTGGTCGGCACCGGCTCCTCGCGCAAGTCCGCCACCAACTCCGTCATCTGGGCCACGGGCCAGGACATCCCGTTTGTTCCGAACAAGCGCTTCGGCGGCGTCACGCTGGGCGGCAAGATCGCGCCGATCTTCTTCAACACGCAGGAAGACTCCGGCTCGCTGCCCATCGAGGTGGACGTCTCCAAGCTGGAGATGGGCGACGTCATCGACGTGCTGCCCTATGACGGCAAGCTGGTGAAGAACGGCGAGACCGTCGCCGAGTTCAAGCTCAAGAGCGACGTGCTGTTCGACGAAGTGCGCGCCGGCGGCCGCATCAACCTCATCATCGGCCGTTCGCTGACCGCCAAGGCGCGCGAGTTCCTGGGCCTGCCGGCCTCCACGCTGTTCCGCCTGCCCTCGGCACCCGCCGAAACCAAGGCCGGCTTCACGCTGGCGCAGAAGATGGTGGGCCGTGCCGTGGGCCTGCCCGAGGGCCACGGCGTGCGCCCCGGCACCTACTGCGAGCCCAAGATGACGACCGTGGGTTCCCAGGACACCACCGGCCCGATGACCCGCGACGAGCTGAAGGACCTGGCCTGCCTGGGCTTCTCGGCCGACCTGGTCATGCAGTCGTTCTGCCACACGGCCGCCTACCCCAAGCCCGTGGACGTGAAGACCCACCGCGAGCTGCCGACCTTCATGAGCAACCGTGGCGGCGTGTCGCTGCGCCCGGCCGACGGCATCATCCACAGCTGGCTGAACCGCCTGCTGTTGCCCGACACGGTCGGCACCGGTGGCGACTCGCACACCCGCTTCCCGATCGGCATCTCCTTCCCGGCCGGCTCCGGCCTCGTGGCCTTCGGCGCGGCCACCGGCGTCATGCCCCTGGACATGCCCGAGTCCGTGCTCGTGCGCTTCAAGGGCGAGATGCAGCCCGGCGTCACGCTGCGCGACCTCGTGCACGCCATCCCGCTGTACGCCATCAAGGCCGGCCTGCTGACCGTTGCGAAGGCCGGCAAGAAGAACGTGTTCTCGGGTCGCATCCTGGAGATCGAGGGCCTGCCTGACCTGAAGGTCGAACAAGCCTTCGAGCTGAGCGACGCCTCTGCCGAGCGCTCGGCTGCGGGCTGCACGGTCAAGCTGAACCCGGCACCGATCAAGGAGTACCTCACCAGCAATGTCGTGCTGATGAAGAACATGATCGCCGACGGCTATGCCGACGCGAAGACGCTGCAGCGCCGCATCGAAAAGGTGGAAGCCTGGCTGGCCAACCCGGAGCTGCTGGAAGCCGACAAGGACGCCGAGTACGCCGCCGTCATCGAGATCGACCTGGCCGACATCAAGGAACCCATCCTCTGCTGCCCCAACGATCCGGACGACGCCAAGTTCCTGTCCGAAGTCGCCGGCACCAAGATCGACGAGGCTTTCATCGGCTCGTGCATGACCAACATCGGCCACTTCCGCGCCGCGGCCAAGCTGCTGGGCGGCCAGCGCGACATCCCGGTCAAGCTGTGGGTGGCCCCGCCGACCAAGATGGACCAGAGCGAGCTGATCAAGGAAGGCCACTACGCGGCCTTCGGCACGGCCGGTGCGCGCACCGAAATGCCCGGCTGCAGCCTGTGCATGGGCAACCAGGCCCAGGTGCGCGAAGGCGCGACCGTCGTGTCCACCTCCACCCGCAACTTCCCCAACCGCCTGGGCAAGAACACCAACGTGTTCCTGGCCTCGGCCGAGCTGGCCGCCATCGCGTCCAAGCTGGGCAAGATCCCCACGGTGCAGGAGTACCACGAGGCGATGGGCGTCGTGAACAAGGACGGCGCGTCGATCTACAAGTACATGAACTTCGACCAGATCGAGGAATACGCAGACACCGCCAAGACCGTCGCCGCCTGAGGCTGAACGGCTTCAAAGTCAGCCCGCCGCGCGCAAGCCCGGTGGGCTTGTCGTTTGGCGCGCCGCCTAGCGCAGGATGTCCGTCAGATCGCCATGCCCCTGAGCCACGGCATGGTCGGCGGCCGTCCAACCTTGGGGATCGCGGTCTGCCTTGCGAGCGCCGGCAGCGAGCAGCAGGTCCACCATTTCTCGCGACCCGGTGCGGGCGGCCAGCATGAGGACCGTGCGGCCTTGGCTGTCACGCAGACGGATGGAAGCGCCGGCTTTCAGGGCCGAGCGCGCCATTGCCAGGTCGGCCTGATCGGCAGCCGCCAACAGGAAGGCATTGGCCGGCATGGCGGCTTTCGCCGATTCGGCAACGTCGGAGGCGGCCAGGCTTTGGGCCATCTGCGGTGCTGCTCGAAACCGGCCTGCGACCCCGCTTGAAACTGCTTCCGATCGCGCCAGCGTCTCGGCCTGGCTTGACGCGTCGGCAACAGCTCGGGGCGGCAACGGCGCGGCAGCCATCGCGGGCGCAGCGGGTGCTGGCGCTGCAGCCATCACCGGCTCGGCCGGTGGTGGCGGCATCACAGGCGGCCCCGGTTTGGCCGCGCCCGCACTCACCTCCGCCTGCCTGTGCAACCGCGGCGGCGTCGCATCCGCCATCACCACGGGAGCAGATCGTTCGGCGCGCGGCTTGGCAGGGCCGGCCTTGGCCGTTGTGCGGCGCGTTTCGGCGGCAGGCGCAGGCATGGGCTCGACGGTCGGGCTGGCTTGGGCCACCACCGCGCCAGCCATCGATGCAGGCGCGGCCGCGGCCAGCCGCGGATCGGTTTCAGGTTGCGGCTCGGCGTTTCGTCCTTGCAAGACAAAAACTGTCGCCACCAGCAGCCCCGTCACCAGCAGGCCCAGCGCATAGGGTTGCCAACGCCAGGCCAAGGCGTTACCGGCGACGGGCACGGCAGCAGCCACATCCGGCCGTGGCAGCGCCGCCATCAGACGCGCACGCCGCTGTTCGCGGCCAGCGTCGTCACCGAGCAAGGCCTCGCGATAGGCAGTCTCGGCTGCGTCGTTCGGCTGAACAGGATCGAACTCAGCCATCGCGCCACTCGCTGAGTCGGTGCCGCAGCGCCTCGCGCGCATAGCGCAGCCGGGTCTTGGCGGTTTCGGGGTGGGCCTGGGTCACGTCGGCAATCTCGGCGAGGCTGAGCTCAACGACCGTGAAGAGCAAGAATGCCTCCCGCTGCTCAACGGACAGGCGCAGCAGGCCGCCTTCAACCGCCTCGACCAGGCGCTTGGACACCAGCAGTTGTTCAGGCCCAGCACAGGCCGAGGCCAACTGGTCGAGGTCGGCCTCGTCATCGGCCTGTGGCGGGCACGCCCGCAGATGGTCCAGCACCCGGTTGCGCAGCACGGTGAAGAGCCAGGTCGAGAACCTGCCTTTGGCCGGCGCGAAGCTGGCGGCCTTGGCTGCAACGGCCAGCCAGCCTTCCTGGTGCAGGTCCTCCACCGTGGCGCGATCCGTGGGGTGCAGCATCTGGCGGACGAAGGCGAAGGTCTTGCGGTCATGGCGGCGGTAGAGCCGGTCGAACGCACCCATATCGCCGCGCAGATAGCTGGCGATGAGCTCTTCATCAGCGGGTTCACTCGCAGGCATGCGGCGCGGATGCTACGCCGGCCAGAGGTGGGTCTGCGGCATAGGGCAAGACCTCACCAGCGCGGCGGCGGGTCGGGCACATAGCCGCCGCTGCTGTTGGGGAAAGAGCGCGGCAACTGCGCCATGGGCCGAGGCATGATGCCGGCGGCCATCAGATTGGCATGACTGTCGTAGTGGATCTCCACCAACTGCTCGGGCTGTGACGTGCGCCGCTGGAAGCCGGTGTGCGCAATGGGAGACCATTCCGAGGCGCCGTGGCCCGTGCCCAGCTTTGCACGGGCAGCGCGCTCGGCCTCGACGCGCCCTGCAGCGCTTTCGCGCGCGGGTGCTGCCTGGGCCGACACATCGGCAGCCCCTCCATTCAGGCGGCTCAGCATGCTGGGCGCTGCGGGCTCAGCGGACGACACGGGGGGCGGCTCGTAGACCACCGGCGGCGGTACATACACCTCGCGGAATACTGCCGCGCCGATCACGCCAACATTGGCAGGCCGCCCACTGCGCGCCGCGTACGAGTCGCCCAGCGACGTGAACTCGAAGGCCGCGATGCGCTCGTCGCTCTTGCGCCAGCCGGTGATGTCATAACTCTCGCCCGGGCTCAGCACATAGCCAGACTGGTTGAAACCCGCAGTGTCGCCGGTGATGGCGTTGACGCCGTCCACGGACAACACCACCAACACCCGTTCTCCGCTGCGGTTGCTGAGCCGGATGGCATAGCGTGAGCCCGGCATGCCGGGGCTGTAGCGGCGCCCGCGGCTGGCGTACTGGGCCAGCGAAGCGCCGCTGTCACGGTCAACCAGCTGCATGTCGAGCAGCGGCGGCGACACGACGGCAGCGCAACCGGTGTGCAGGCCAGCCAGGCACGTGAAGGCGGTCAGCTGGAGCAAGGCGGTACGGCGGCGCAGGGGGAGCGGTGAACTCATGGCGGATCCTTCGCAGGGGTGGGGTCCTCTGCTTGTACGGAGCCACGCGGCAAACGGGGTGAAAAAGCCGGCCGGCCAAAGAAAGAGCGGCCCGAGGCCGCTTCTGTCGCAGGAGGAAGGTCGCTCAGGCCTTGATGTCCAGTAGCGCACCAGTGGTGTTGATCTGCGTCTGCAGCACCTTCAGGTTGGCGACGAAAGAGTAGGCCGCGGACTGCTGTTCGACGATCTCGTTGGCCGGGTTGATCTCGCGCTCGGGCACCTTGTCGACATTGGTCGGCTCGACGCTGGGGCGGGCCTGATTGCTGCTCGCCCGGTTGGCGATATTGGCCGCCGACGCGCGCAGCCGCTCGTTCGCAGACGAGATGCCGGACATGGCGGTGGACAAGGGGACGTTCATCGGGACTCAGTTCTCAGGCGCGCTGGCCGCTACATCGACCGCGTTGAAGTGAACTTTAGAACATCTGACGAAAAACCCCGCATTTCCGGGGTTCGCCCTGGCATCAAACGTGAAATCAGCCCGCCAGTTCCTCATAGCCGCCGGCCGAAACGAAGACGCGTACGCTGTCGCCCCCGGCTGCCTTGGCCTCGGTGCAGGCCAACGCCGCGCCGCCAAGCACGGCGTCCACCGTCACCAGCGTCGGCTGGATCTGCACGACGCCCAGCGACGCCTTCACGCGGGTGCGGTGCAGGCCCCAGCGCAGACGGTAGCTGGCGATGGACGAGCGCACCTTCTCCGCGATGATCTGGGCGTAATGCTGGTCGCAGTCGGGCAGCAGGATGGCGAAATGGTCCTCCTCCAGGCGCGCGACGAGGTCGGAAGCGCGCACCTTGCTGATCAGCATCTGCCCCAGGCCATAGAGGAAATGATCGCCCACCTCCGCGCCCATGTCCTTGATGACCTCGCCGAAACGGTCCACGTCGACCCAAAGCACCGAAACCGGCTCGTTGCGCCGGCTGCCGACATGCTCGCCCAGGCGGCGCTCGAATTCACGACGGTTGGCCAACTCGGTGACGGCGTCGTGCTTGGCCGTCCAGGTGGGCTGCAGGCGCAGCGCCCGGGCAGCAGTCACGTCCTCGACGATCCACAACGACTCGCCGGAGGGCGCATCCCAGTGCACCGGCGAGGCCTGCAGACGGCCCCAGAAGCGGTGACCGTCGCGCTTGACGTATTCGATCTCCTCGTCCAGTGGTCGACCCGCGGCAAAGGCCGCGTCCGCGCGCTCTTGCAACGCCGTGTGGGCCATGTCGGTGGTGTGGACGAGGCGCGTAGGTTGTCCGGCCAGTTCACCGTCGTCGTTGAAACCGAACAGGTGGTTGAACTCCTCGCTGACGACCTCGAAACGCTGGCCGCGGACGAAGGCGACGGCCGTTGGCGCACGTACCAGCAAGGTTCGCAGGCGGGCGGCGATGGGGTCCTCGGTGGAAGCGGGCGTGGCGGGAGTAGCGCTGCTCATGGGGGTCTCCGACTCGATCTTCTAGGCCCGACTATCGCAGGACTGAAGGCTTTCGGCCATGACGCCCGTCACACCACCAGCGTTCGAGCTTCGTCTCGACTGAACCTCCTAGCCGGCCGCTTTGGCCGACGGCGGCGACAACGGCGAGTCGGGAGCGCCCAGGCCCATCTTGGAGTTCGGCCGCGCATCGTGGCCCCGCTTCCACTGCCGCATGGTGTCGACCGCCACCGACCGGCGGATGTAGCGGTGCCAGATGAAGCTGAGGTCGAAGATCAGGATGCCCAGCCACCACAGGTAGAGAAAGGCCGCCCCGGCGAGCAGGACCGGCCACGCAGGCGGCGCAGTCGCCGAATCGCCGCCGAGCAGGCGCGAGACGACGATGAAGGCGATCACGGCGGTTCCCGCTCCGACCAGGCAGCGCCTTCCCCAGTTGGGTCGGCGAGGCAAAAGCCAGCCACTGAGGGCAATCAGTGCGGCAGCCCCGACCAGGGCCAGCCGGACGGCGAGCTCGGAGCCTCCAGCGGACACGGAGAAGAGCTGGGTGAGAGGGCCACCGAGGAAGTCCGCGGGGCCGGACGGCAGCCAGTGGAAGAACGGCACGGCACCGATCAGAAAGGCGAGCGTTGCCGCCAGATGCCATCGCCGGCCGGCGGTGTGCACGAGCCGGGGGAGCCGCGCCGCAGCGGTGATGCCCATCAGCAGGCCACTCATCAGCAGGATCTGCAGCGGCAGCCGATCGAAAGCCGCACCCGCCTGGGTCACGCCCTTGTAGAGCAGAAACACGGCCGCCACGTGCAAGAGCAGGCTCGCCACATAGGGGATGGCCAGGCTCACCCGGTCAACGAGCCTGTTGCTGGCCGGAACTTTCGGCTGGACTGTCGGGTCCGGCAGCACCACGTCGTCGATGAAATGACCGAACACCTCTGAGTCGTTCCAGTAGTCGTTGTGTGCCTTGCCGGGCAACCAGTAGCGGCTGAAGCCATGGTCATGCTTGCTGCCGAACTCGAAGGCCGCGCAGCCGCTTTCCTTCAGGAACCCCATGGCGGAATCGAGCTTGAACCCGATGGGGTCCCCGAAGTCGTAGTAGTTGCGCCACTTGATCTGCTGCGCCAGCGTCAGCCGCGGTGCCTTGCTGTCGCCAAAGAGCACCTGCTGGCCGGAGCAGCTGGATTTCAGCTGGAGGCCCTGCCACAGCGCCGGCCACAGCACGATGTGCTTGTCGATCGGCGAGCCGATCGTCATATAGCCGCGCACATAGTGGATCCAGCCGTCGTCAACTGGTGCACCGGACGGGTTGTCCGGGTCGACGATGGGGCGGCCCGACAGCGCCTCGAGCAAGCCGAGGAAGCTGATGACCGTGCCCTCGCTGTGCGCGACGATGTAAATCTCCGGATCGCCTCCTGGGCAGGCCTGCTGGAAGGTTGCCACGACCTGCGCGAGCGCGCTGTGGAAGCGGTGCAGGATCTTGTCGCGGTAGTAGGGGAAGTCCGTGACGAGCTGGACATCACCGACGTAGTCGCGCAGCAGCGGCGCCAGCTCGAACTTGAAGATGCCCATGCGGGCGAGCACGGCCAGCAGGCTCTCGAGCACGCCTACGGTCTCGACGATTTCGTCGACGATGCCGGTACCGAGCTGGAAGTCCTCAGCCTTCAGATTGCCGTTGGGCACTTCCTTGCGGTACTGCGACTCGGCGCGGCTGACCACCGTGTGGCCCCAGGCCTTGGTCTCCTCCAGCGTGTCATTGGCCTTGACGACCTGCCCCGGAATGTCGGCCCAGTAGACCTCGGCGAAGCCGATGCGCGACAAGGCGTCTGCAGGCTTGGCGTCCAGGCGGCTGATGCGAACCGCCGCCGCCGAGCCAAGGTTGAAGTAACCCAGCGGCATGACCGGCAGTGGCGGCGACGCCCTGTCGCCAAAGCGCCGTGCCACCGACCGTATCGTGTCGCTGCGCAGCTGGCTGCCAATGCCGTGGATGGCCACGATGATCTTGTCCATCGGCGGGCGGCCCTGGCTGGCGTCCGAGATGGATGCGGCCGTGGCCGTCTGCTGCTCGGCGGTGGATGCAACCGTCATGGGGAACTCTCCTCACGGGAAGTTCACGCATGGTGCTCCCTGAGCAGTCCTCACCGCTTCACCAAGACTGAGGAGACGCTGCCTCAGGGGGCGATCTGCTCCGCGTAGTCGTACAAGGCCGACAGGATCTGCTCACCTCGCTCATCGGCCGTCTCGCCGAGCTGGTCGATGCGCTCCATGAAGGCCGCCAGCGTCTGTGCGCCGCCCTCGCCTTCATGCAACCGTGCGGCGAGGTGGGCTTGCCAGCGTTGCGCCTCTTCCGCCGACAAGCTCGTCGGGAAATTGCGCGCACGCCAGCGGAAGACGAGCTCATCCAGCCGCCCGTCCTGGAAGGCCACCTTACCTTGCGCCGCGCGCTCGGCGAGCTGCGCGGGCGTCATCGTGCGCACCTTGTTCAGCGCCCGGCGGTCCTCGTTGCCGATGAAGCCGCCATAGAGGTCTTCGTCCACGTCGGCCGACGCAAAGGGCTCCCGCTGGAAGACGTCGGCCCACAGGCCGTCGAGCAACCGGCCCTTTTCAGCTAGCAGTCGCGCGCTGGCAAGCTGAACCTCGACGTCATGGCCCCAGCGCTCGGCCATCGCGGGGCTGAGCGTCTTGAGGTTGCTGATGACGATCGGGCTCTTGTTGACGTGGATGGTCTTGATCGGCAGCCGCGTGACGCCTTCAGGCAGCAGTTCCTGCTTGGTGAACATGCGTTCGCGGATGGCGGCGGCGTTCAGCGTCAGCAGCTCCTCGGGAGAGGCCGAGCAGTCCCAGACGATCAGTTCGTTCTTGTTGGTCGGGTGCGGCGCCAGCGGCCAGACCATGGCAATGCAGCCGCGCTCGGGGCCGTACATGCCGGAGATGTGCAGGAAGGGTTTGCCGATGCCAATTTCGTCCCACACCGCCTGCTTGCCGCGCAACTTGACGCAGAAGTCCCACAGCTTGGGCTGGGCCTGGCGCAGCTTGCGCGCCAGTGCCACGGTGGCACGCACGTCCGACAGCGCATCATGGGCCGCCTCGTGCGCGACGCCATTGGCGATGGTCAAGTGCTCCAGCTTGAAGCTCGGGCGCCCGTCTTCATGCTTGGGCCACTCGATACCCTCGGGCCGCAACGCATAGGCACAGCGCACGACGTCAAGCAGGTCCCAGCGGCCGCAGCCGTTCTGCCATTCGCGGCCATAGGGATCGATGAGGTTGCGCCAGAACAGATGACGCGTGACCTCGTCATCGAAGCGGATGCTGTTGTAGCCCACGCCAATGGTGTTGGGCGTGGCCAGTACCGTCTCGATGGCGGCGGCGAACTCATGCTCGGGCACGCCGTGCTGCAGGCAATGCTGCGGCAGGATGCCGGTCAGCAGGCAGGACTCGGGGTCAGGCAGATAGTCCGGGGCCGGCTGGCAATACAGCATCAGCGGCTCGCCGATCTCGTTGAGCTCGGCATCGGTGCGCAGGCCGGCGAACTGGGCCGGGCGGTCGCGGCGCGGCACGCGGCCGAAGGTCTCGTAGTCGTGCCAGAAAAATGAAAGGGAAGACATGGCCGCCACGATAGCTCAGCCGCTAGAGTGGCTCGCATGAGACTTGTCCTGCTGCTTCTGGCCGCCTGCGCGGCCGCCCATGCCGACGCGATCTCGCCGGACCGGCCGGACTTCACCAACGGCCCCGACGTGGTGGCCGCCGGACGCTTCCAGGTCGAGAGCAGCGGCGCCTGGCAGCGAGATGCATCGACACGCCTGCGCTCGACGCCGACGCTGTTGCGTCTCGGTGTCGGCCATGAGCTGGAGCTGAGGCTGGACAGCGACGGTGCCCTGCGCCAACGCAACCCCGACGCCAGCGGCCGCGGCGACCTGGGCCTGGGCTTCAAGTGGCAGTTGCAGGATGGCGACGAAGGCAAGCCTGGTCTGGGCGTGCTGGTCGACGTGAAGACGCCTTCAGGCAGCGGCGTGTTCAAGGGGCATGGGCTGCGCCCGGGCCTGAGCTTCCTGGCGCAGTGGGAGCTGCCGTCGGGCTACTCGTTCGGCGCCATGGCCGGCGTAGTTACCGACCGCAACGACACCGACCAGCGCTACACGGCAGCCCTGCTGTCTGCAAGCCTCGGCATCCCGGTGAGCGAGAAGCTGCATGGCTTTGCCGAGATCGCCGGCCAGCAGTTGGCGTCAGCGCGCAATGGCGGCAACGTCATCACCGCCGGCACGGGGCTGGCCTGGCAAGTCAGCAATGACGCCCAACTGGATGCCGCCGTGTTCCGCGGTCTCAACCACAACACGCCGGACTGGGCGTGGACGGTGGGGTTGTCACTGCGCTTTTAGCGCTTCTTGACGACGACGCTGCCGATGGAATAACCCGCGCCGAAGGAGCAGATCACACCGGCGTCGCCCGCCTTCAGGTCACCCCGGTGGTGATGGAAGGCAATGATGGAACCCGCTGATGCCGTGTTGGCGTATTCGTCCAGGATCAGCGGCGCGATCTCGCTGCCGGCATCGGCGCCGACCAGCTTCTTGATGACGAGCTGGTTCATGCCCTGGTTGGCCTGGTGCAGCCAGAAGCGGCGCATCTGCGTTGGCTCCAGGCGCAGCTTGGCCAGATGCGCCTCAATGTGGGCGGCGGCCATGGGCACGACTTCCTTGAACACCTTTCGGCCTTCTTGATAGAAGGTCAGGTCGCGGTCGCTCGGGTCGCGATCCTCGGCTCGATTCATGAAGCCGAAGTTGTTGCGGATATTGCTGCTGAACTGCGTGGCAAGCTGGGTGCCGAGGATCTCCCATTGGTCGTTGCCGGTCGCGGTTTCGGCGCGCTCGACGATGAGGGCCGTGCAGACGTCGCCGAAGATGAAGTGGCAGTCGCGGTCGCGCCATTCCAGGTGGGCCGAGGTGATCTCGGGGTTGACGACCAGCACGCATTTGCTGGCGCCCGAACGCACCGCGTTGAAGGCCTGTTCCAGCGCGAAGGTGGCCGAGGAGCAGGCCACGTTCATGTCGAAGCCATAGCCGCCGGCTCCCAGCGCCTGCTGGATCTCGACCGCCATGGCCGGATAGGCGCGCTGCATGTTGGCGCTGGAGCAGAGCACGGCGTCAACATCCGCGCCGGTCTTGCCGGCCTGTGCCAAGGCCTGACGGGCGGCATCGGCGGCGATCTCGGCCATCAGCGAGATCTCGCCGTCGCCACGCGGCGCAAAACGCGGGTACATGCGGGTCGGGTCCAGCACGCCCGCCTTGTCGATGACATAGCGCTGCTTGATGCCCGAGGCTTTCTCGATGAACTCGACGCTGGAGTGTGTCAGGGCGGTACGCTCGCCGGCAGCGATCGCATCGGCATGCTCGGCGTTTTGCAGGTCGGCATAGGCGTTGAAGGCCTCGACGAGCTCGGCGTTGGTGATGACATGGGGCGGGCGGTACAGGCCGGTGCCGCTGATGACCACGGCCGGGAATGAAGCTTGCATGAGGAGGACGCCCTGCTGATGTACGAAGCCTCAAATTTTATAGAGCCATGCTGGTGCGCCGTCTAAGCACTAGCCTGGGGCCTTGGACGAAAAGATGCACGAAGACAGCCTGCTCCCTCCCGACGACGCCCTGCGCCTGGCCCTGCACAATGAGGTGCATGCACGGCCACCGGCGCGCATCCGCCTGCCGGCCGTCATCGTCCACATCGCCGTGCTCAACGACGGCATCAGCCGGGCGCTCGAACACGCCCACCTGCGCCAGCTGCCCGGCCAGCACGAACTGGCCGAGGAGGCGCTGAACGCAAACTTTCTGCGCCTGCGCTGCGGCGAGTTCTCGCTGAAGTGGGAGCGCCATGCCGAGTTCACGCGCTATTCGGTCGTGCAGCCGCTGCCCGCCGACGCCGAGGCCAGCGCGCAGACGCTGGATGCGCTGGCGCTGCGTGTCGCACCGGATTGGCTGGGGCGCATCCCGGGGCGCACCTTTGCGGCCATCAAGCTCGTCATGATCGAGCGGCAGCTGACTTTCGCGCCCAGCGCCCTGACCGAGGCCCAGACCTGGTTCGGTGCGCATGCGACGGTCGCGTCGACGATGGGCGGCGGCCATTCCCTGGTTGTCACCGACTTCTGCCTGCGCGCGACCGGTTTCGAGCACATCGTCGTGCTGGCCGAGCCCGGCACGCCCGAGACCCGCGCCGGCCGCATCTGCCAGCGCCTGCTGGAGCTGGAGACCTACCGCTTGATGGCCCTGCGCGGCCTGCCCGCCGCCAAGTCGCTCGGCTCGACGCTGGCCGAGGTGGAGGCCACGCTGGCCAGCATCACCGCGCGGCTGGAAAAGCGCGGCGCGTCGGAAGCCGAACTGCTGGACGACCTGATCTCGACGGCCGCGCGCATCGAGCACGCCACCGCCTCGCACCAATACCGCTTTGCCGCCACCCAGGCCTACCAGGCCATCGTCGAGCAGCGTCTGGCCGAGTTGCACGAGGGCAAGGTGGCCGGCAGGCAGTCGCTGGGCGAGTTCATGCAGCGCCGGCTCTCACCAGCCATCGCGACGGTCAATGCGACGGCGCAGCGGCTGGCCGGCCTGTCACAACGCATCTCGCGGGCCAGCGCCCTGCTGCG
Organism: Pelomonas sp. Root1217; assembly: GCF_001425705.1. Lineage (GTDB taxonomy): Bacteria > Pseudomonadota > Gammaproteobacteria > Burkholderiales > Burkholderiaceae_C > Pelomonas. The sequence goes on from NZ_LMDC01000028.1 coordinate 417,810, forward strand.
CACGCGGGTCGACATTGCCACCGAGGCGCAGAACCAGCAGCTGCTGGCTCAGCTCGGTGAGGGCCAGCGCACGCAGCTGCGCATGCAGGCGACCGTCGAAGGCCTGTCTCTGGCGGCCATCACGTACTACGTGGTCAGCCTGCTGCTTTACTTCTTCAAGGCGCTGAAGGCCGAGGGCTGGCTGCCATTCAGCCCTGAACTGGCGGCCGGGGCGGCCATCCCGCTGGTGCTGCTGGCCGTCTGGCAGACGACGCGGCGCATCCACCGCAAGATCTTCAACCACTGAACGACGTGCCGGAGCCGGCGCCCCCGCGTAGAATCAATCACCGGGCCCAAATTTTGGCGTCCGGTTTTTTTTGCCTGCTTCAAAAGCAAGCGGAAAGCCGGCAGAGCCAAGTCAAGCGCTCGCAGCCCAGGCTCGCACTGCAATAACGCGCGCCGCAACTTGCGAACACCACTGACATGGAAATCTTCGACTACGACAACATCCTGCTGCTGCCGCGCCGTTGCCGCGTGGAAAGCCGCTCGGACTGCGACACCTCGGTGCAGTTCGGCCCACACCGCTTCAAGCTGCCGGTCGTGCCCGCCAACATGAAGACCGTCGTGGACGAGCCCATCACCGAGCTGCTGGCCCGTGAGGGCTACTTCTACGTGATGCACCGCTTCGACCTCGACAGCCTGGCCTATGCCAAGGACATGCGCGACAAGGGGCTGCTGGTCTCCCTGAGCGTCGGCGTGAAGCCGGCCGACTTCGAACTGGTCGACAAGCTCGCGGCCGAGGGCGTCGGCGCCGACTACCTGACCATCGACATCGCTCACGGTCACGCCGAGAGCGTGCAGCGCATGATCGGCCACATCAAGCACAAGCTGCCTGACACCTTCGTCATTGCCGGCAACGTCGGCACGCCCGAAGGCGTCATCGACCTGGAGAACTGGGGCGCGGACGCAACCAAAGTTGGCGTCGGCCCGGGCAAGGTCTGCATCACCCGGCTCAAGACCGGCTTTGGCACCGGCGGCTGGCAGTTGTCGGCTTTGAAGTGGTGCTCACGCGTGGCTACCAAGCCCATCGTGGCCGACGGCGGCATCCGCCACCATGGTGACATCGCCAAGAGCGTGCGCTTCGGTGCGAGCATGGTCATGATCGGCTCGCTGTTCGCCGGGCATGAAGAGTCGCCCGGCACGACCGTCGAGGTCGACGGCAAGCTCTACAAGGAGTACTACGGCTCGGCTTCCGACTTCAACAAGGGCGAGTACCGGCATGTCGAGGGCAAGCGCATCCTGGAGCCGGTCAAAGGCAAGTTCGCCGACACGCTGCGCGAGATGCAGGAAGACCTGCAGAGTTCGATCTCGTATGCGGGCGGCACGCAGTTGTCGGACCTGCGCAAGGTGAATTACGTCATTCTTGGCGGAGAAAACGCCGGCGAGCATCTCTTCATGTAGCAACCGATGGTCGCCCGGCGTTTCGGCGAGCCCTCGAGGGCGCAGCCAGAATGCGGGCGAACATTTGTTCATGTGATCATCTGCGGAACGCGGGGGAGCATCTCGCGCGCAGCGTGAGGTCCGCATTCCGGCGCAGCCAAAACGCCGGCGAGCATCTGTTCATGTAGCAACTGAGCGGCGCGCTCGTTTCGGCGGCCTTTGAGAATGCCAGCGAGCCACCGTCCCGTCATCATCCCGTGCGCCCCTCGAACAAGGGGGCTGATCGCCGGCCCTTCGCCAATCCCTGCCTTAGAGTGCGCGGCCATCCAAAAAGCAGAGGGAAACATGGCCATCCACCACCACCTCGCCACCGCCATATTGGCCGCGGGCTTGTCGGCCGCTGCCAGCCATGCCACCGCGGCGACCGCCAGCGTGTCGTTGAACAACATCCGGTTCGAACTCGTCGATCTGGATCTCAATGACGGCGTCACGCCGCAGGTGCACTTCCTGGCCGGCTATAGCGCCGTCTACAGCCGAACTTCGAGCGGCACGGGTCCGAATCCGGATGCCCAGGAGGTCTATGGCAGCTTGGGCCAGGCGCTCGGCCCCGTGTCGTCGATCACCGGGCTTTCGGCGTCGTCCGGGCATGTCTTTGTGGGTGACCTCTTCGGCGCCGGCGTCAACATTTCGTCGAACGCCCAAGCTTGGGGTGAAGGCAATTCCGCCAATGTGTGGACCTATGGTTTCGCCATCAGCTTCCTTTTGACGCCGCAGACTCAGTTGCTGCTGCGTGCCGACACCAGCGCCAGCTTCACCAGCAAGCCTGGCGAATCCACGACGATGCAGTCCAGCATCTCCCTGCAGAGCCTCGATCTCGGCCAGGTGTCGTTCGCAAGGCAGCTCACGACGTTCGATGCCTTTGGCGTTTACGTAGACGGGCCGAACCAGTTTTTCGTCAGCTATTCCAACCCAGCGAGCCAGTACCTGCAGGGCAGCGCCTTCGCCGCCGCCTATGCGTCGGCGCAGGGCGTGGCCAGCGCAGTACCTGAACCCGCGTCCGCCGGCCTGCTGCTGGCGGGCTTGGCAAGCCTGAGTGCACTGACGCGCCGCCGGCGCTGACGATCCAAGCCCATGTGCTCCAGGCCAGCGGCAACGCTGGCCCTCCAGGTCACGGCTTGCATGGACTTCATCGCCTACCGTAGCCGTGACGCCACCTCAAAGGCCTGCGCCACGTGCCCTTCACCAAGCTCGCCAACCTGACCGGCGCGCCGGCCCTCTCGCTGCCGCTGCACGGGACGAGCGACGATCTGCCGCTGGGGGTGCAGCTCGTGGCCGCGCCAGGTGAGGACGGCTAGCTGCTGCAACTGGCCGCAGAACTGGAAACCACCCAACCCTGGTTCGACCGGGTGCCTAGCTGAAACGCACCGAGGCCTCGAAGCCTGGTTTGGCATTGCGCAGCTCCAGCCGGCCGCCATGGGCTTCGGCCACCAACCGGCACAGGCATAGGCCCAGGCCGACACCGCCGACATGGCGCGTGCGCGCGGCGTCCGGTCGATAGAAGGGCTGGCCCAGCTGGGGCAGGGCCTCGGGTGGCACGCCGGTGCCGAAGTCGCGCACGGTCAGGCGTACGCCCGTGCCTTCACGAGCCAGGCTGAGCTGCACGGCGCCTCGGGTCGCATCGTTGTGGCGCAGCGCGTTCTGGACGAGGTTGCGCAGGCACAGCTGCACACGCAGGCGGTCCAGTTTCAACGTAGGCAGATCGGACTCGACATGCAACTCCACACCGAGCTGGGCATGCTCCTGCGCCAACGCGCCAAGATCGCAGTCCGACAACTGCAGCGCGCTGTGCCCGCTGCCCAGCCGCTCGCTTTCCAAGAGCGCCGTGATGAGGTCGCGCATCTGCGCCAGCTCGTCCAGCAGCGCGTCGCGGGATTCGCCCTCACCCACCAGCTCGGCATGCAGGCGGGCCCGCGTCAACGGACTGCGCAGCTCGTGGCTGATGGCCAGCAGCAGCGCCCGCTTGCCGTCCAGCATGGCCTGGATGTCGGCGGCCATCTGGTTGAAGCGCATCGCCAGGTCACCGATCTCGTCGCCATGGATGACGGGCACGCGGTGCGAGAACTCACCACGGCGGAAGGCCTCGGCGCCGATGGCCAGCGCGTGCAACGGCCAGACCATGTGGCGGATCATGCCGAAGGCCAGACCCGTGACAAGGAACAGCGCCGGCACGGCCCAGAGCAGGCCGTAGGCACTGCCCATCGACATCCACAGGATGGCGCTGCTGATGCAGGCCAGCAGGATGAAGACGGCGATCAGCCGCGCACCGAGCGAATGCTTGAAGCGCTTGTGCTGGTAATGCCAGCGTTGGTGCCAGCGATGGCGCACGCGCCAGCGGTAGTCCCAGTCGCGGTTCATGCGCCCGGCGCGCTTGGCCCGCTTGCGTTCCCAGCGTTCGCGCCAGCGGTGGTCGTAGGCGTGCGGCTTCATCATTTGCTGGGCAATGCGAAGCAATAACCGGCGTTGCGCAGCGTCTTGAGCGCGGCCAGCGGCTCGAGCTTGCGGCGCAGGCGGCTCACCAGGATGTCGACGGCCCGGGTGAACAGCTCGGCTTCCTGGCCACGCAGCCGGTTCAGGATGTCGTCGCGCGAGAAGACCTTGCCCGGCTCGCGGGCCAGCATCACGAGCAGCTCGTATTCGGTGCCGGTCAGCTCGACCAGGCCGCTCGCGCACGTCACCTCGCGGCGCGCGGTGTCGATCTCGAGGCCCTCGAAGCACAGCTTGCTGGAAGGCTGAACCACGCTCGGGGCAGCCGCCGATACAAAGCGCGTGCGGCGCAGGATGGTCTGCAGCCGTGCCGCCAACTCGCGCGGCTCGAAAGGCTTGGGCAGGTAGTCGTCGGCGCCCAGCTCCAGCCCGACGACCCGGTCGGTCAGATCGCCGCGCGCGGTCAGCATCAGCACCGGCATGTCGCGCCAGGCCTCGCTGCTGGCGCGCAGCTGCTTGCAGAACTCGAAGCCGTCCATCTCGGGCAGCATGCCGTCGAGGATCAGCGCGTCGAAGCGCTCGGCCGCCAGCCGCGCCAGCGCGGCGCTGGGACGGGTGACGGCTTGCAGCTGCAGGTCAAAGCGGGCGAGGTATTGCGTCAGCGGCCCGGCCAGGGCTTCGTCGTCGTCAATCAGCAGCAATCTGTACATGTCGCGATTATTCGGCCCGCACCAGCGTGATGGCCTTCTCCGGGCAGGCACTGACGCAATGACCACAGGCTTCACAGCCGGCGGCATTGGGCGCGAAGGCCTGCTCCCAGCCGTGGGCCATGCCCCTGAGCTTGCCGAACAGGCTCAGGGACTGGCGCTGCTCGGGTGCCAGCTTGCCCAGCGTGAACATGTTGAAGGGACAGACGGCGACGCATTCGCCCTTGCCCTCGCAGCGGTTGCGGTCGATGTGCGGCACAAAGCGGCCGCGGGGCTGCTTGCCGCAGTGGACATCCATCACGCCGCGTCTCGCTGGTCGTGCCGGCTGTCATGACGACCGTGGCGCCGCATCATGAAGCGCAGCGCCTGGCGTTGCTCGTCGTCCAGCGAATCGAAGAAGTCGGCAAAGGCCGTGACAAGCCCGGGGCCGGCGGCGCGCAGCGCATCCAACTTGGCGTCGAGCAGCTGCTGCGCCGGCTCGCGGGCGAATTGCTCGGCGGCGAACAGGCCCGCCACCTCGGGGCCGCGGGCCAGGCCCCTCATCGTGTCGCGCTGGTGCTGGAGCTGCTCAAGCCAGGCGCCGAGCTTGCGGTGCTGCTCGGCGTCCAGGTCCAGCTTGGCGCCGACTCGGTTGAGAAGGAGGTGGGCGAAGCCATCAGCATGGCGGCCGAAATGAGGGCCGTGATGGCCGTGGCCAAAGTGGTGGTGGAACTCGTGGTGGGCGTGCCAGCGACGAAAAAAGTTCATGGTGCTGCTCCGTGGGGCGCTCGAGGCCCGTGGTTGGGATGGCGCTCATGTTTGCGGTTAGCCCGCGCCAGAGCATCTCGACGCGGTATCGCCGGGTATCGTTTTGTTTCGCCCGGGGCCGGGGAGGCTGTGCGCCCTTGTCACAGCTGAAGCTGCAGACGCGCTGATCGCCGCGGAGGCCGCGCGAGTGCGGCCCCCTACAATCGCAGACCCCCGAAAAGCCCTCTTTTCGCCCCAGCTTCACAGCGGGCGACGCCGCGATGACCGAACTTGCCAAGTCCTTCGAACCCGCCGCCCTGGAAGCCCATTGGGGCCCCAAGTGGGAAGCCGCCGGCCTGTATGAGCCGACGCTGGACCCGGCCAAGTCCTCGTTCAGCATCCAGCTGCCGCCGCCCAATGTGACCGGCACGCTGCACATGGGCCATGCCTTCAACCAGACGGTGATGGACTCGCTGACGCGCTACCACCGCATGAAGGGCGACAACACGCTGTGGGTACCGGGCACCGACCACGCCGGCATCGCGACGCAGATCGTCGTCGAGCGGCAGCTGCAGGCCGCCGGCACCAGCCGCAAGGAGCTCGGTCGCAAGAATTTCGTCGCCCGCGTGTGGGAATGGAAGCAGCAATCCGGTGACACCATCACCGGCCAGATGCGCCGGTTGGGCGACTCGGTGAGCTGGGGCCATGAGTACTTCACGATGGATGAAAAGCTCTCGACCGTCGTCGTCGAGACCTTCGTGCGGCTTTACGAGGAAGGCCTGATCTACCGCGGCACTCGCCTGGTGAGCTGGGATCCGGTGCTGCAGTCCGCCGTGTCCGATCTGGAGGTGAACTCCGAGGAAGAAGACGGCTCGCTGTGGCATATCCGCTATCCGCTGGCAGACGGTTCGGGCTCGGTCGTGGTGGCCACCACGCGACCGGAGACCATGCTGGGTGACGTGGCCGTCATGGTCCACCCAGAGGACGAGCGCTACGCCGCGCTGATCGGCAAGCTGGTCAAGCTGCCGCTGACGGACCGCGAGATCCCCGTCATCGCCGACGACTACGTGGACCGCGAGTTCGGCACCGGCGTCGTCAAGGTCACGCCGGCGCATGACACCAACGACTATGCCGTCGGCCAGCGTCACAACCTGCCGATGATCGCGGTGCTGGACCTGCAGGCCAGGATCAACGACAACGCGCCCGAGACCTATCGCGGGCTGGACCGCTTCGTCGCCCGCAAGCGCGTCGTCGCCGACCTGGAGGCGCAAGGCCTGCTCGTCGAGGTCAAGAAGCACAAGCTGCAGGTGCCGCGCTGCGAGCGCACCGGCCAGGTCATCGAGCCGATGCTGACCGACCAGTGGTTCGTCGCCGTCACCAAGCCCAGCGCCGATGGCAAGAGCATTGCCGACAAGGCGATTGCCGCCGTCGAGACCGGCGCGGTCAAGTTCTACCCCGAGCAGTGGGTCAACACCTACAACCACTGGATGGGCAATCTGCAGGACTGGTGCATCTCGCGCCAGCTGTGGTGGGGCCACCAGATCCCGGCCTGGTACGGCACGGGCGGCGAGCTGTTCGTCGCGCGCAGCGAGGACGAAGCGCAGGCCCGCGCAAAGGCCGCCGGCTACCTTGGCGAGCTGACCCGCGACCCCGACGTGCTGGACACCTGGTACTCATCTGCGCTGGTGCCCTTCTCGACGCTGGGCTGGCCACAGAAGACGCTGGAACAGGACCTTTTCCTGCCCTCCTCGGTGCTCGTGACCGGCTACGACATCATCTTCTTCTGGGTCGCCCGGATGATCATGATGACGACCCATTTCACCGGCCAGGTGCCCTTCAAGGACGTCTACATCCACGGCCTGGTGCGCGACTCGCAGGGCCAGAAGATGAGCAAGAGCGAGGGCAATGTGCTGGACCCGGTGGACCTGATCCAGGGTGTCGACCTCGACACGCTGATCCAGAAGTCCACCACCGGCCTGCGCAAGCCCGAGACGGCGCCCAAGGTGGCTGCTCGCGTGAAGAAGGAGTTTCCGGAAGGCATGCCGGCCTATGGCGCCGATGCGCTGCGCTTCACGATGGCCAGCTACGCGAGCCTGGGCCGCAACATCAACTTCGACACCAAGCGCTGCGAGGGCTACCGCAACTTCTGCAACAAGCTCTGGAACGCGACGCGCTTCGTGCTGATGAACACCGAGGGCCAGGACTGCGGCCTCGCGCACGACCAAGGCGCCTGCCCGCCCGGCTACAACAAGTTCAGCCAGGCCGACCGCTGGATCACGAGCGAATTGCAGCGCGTGGAAGCGGCCGTGGCCCAGGGCTTTGTCGAGTACCGCCTCGACAACGTCGCCAACGCCGTCTACAGCTTCGTCTGGGACGAGTACTGCGACTGGTACCTGGAAATCGCCAAGGTGCAGATCCAGACGGGTGACGAGGCCCAGCAACGCGCCACGCGCCGCACGCTGATCCGCGTGCTGGAGACGACGCTGCGCCTGCTCCACCCCGTCGCGCCTTTCATCACCGAGGAGCTGTGGCAGACCGTCGCGCCCGTGGCCGGCCGCAAGGCGACCGACTACATCGGCCAGGCGCCCTACCCCGTCAGCCAGCCCGAGCGCATCGATCCGGCCGCCGACGCCTGGATGGCCCAGCTCAAGGAAGTGGTCGGCACGACGCGCAGCCTGCGCAGCGAGATGAACCTCAGCCCCAGCGACCGCGTGCCGCTGCTGGTGGGCGGCGATCTCAGCTTCCTCAGCGAAGCCGCTGCCGTGCTCAAGGTGCTGGCCAAGCTGGCCGCCGTCGAGCTGATTGCCGACGAGGCCGAGTTCGCCAAGCAGAGCGCGACGTCACCGGTGCTATTGCATGGCGCGGCCAAGCTGGCGTTGAAGGTCGAGATCGACGTCGAGGCCGAACGCGCCCGGCTGACCAAGGAAGCGACGCGCCTGGAAGGCGAGATCGTCAAGGCCGAGGCCAAGCTCGGCAATGAGGGCTTTGTCGCCCGGGCGCCGGCCGCCGTGGTGGAGCAGGAGCGCGCCCGGGTGGCCGGCTTCAAGGAAACCGTGGCACGGCTGCGTGAGCAGCTGGCCCGTCTCCCCGCCTGATCGCGGCTCAGTAATAGTCGACGGCCTTCTTCGAGGCCGCCTTCTTCTTGCCCTTGGGCGGCGCGCCCAGCAGCTCGTCCAGGCCGCGCGCCACCGCCCAGGCGGCGCGCACGCGCGACTCCCGCGTCGTGCCGGCCAGCCGCGGCGTCACCTGCAGCGTGGCAATGCCGTGCAGCGGCCGTCCTGCCTCCAGCCAACCCGGCTCGAGGCTGTCGAACCAGGCGGCTCGCAGCTTGCCGCTGCGCAGCGCCCGGCCCAGAGCCGCCTCGTCGACGACGCCGGACTGGCTCAGGCCGACCAGGACCTGGCCTGGGCGCACGTTCTCCAGCTGACGGTCGCCAATGAGCCCGCGAAAGCGCTGAAAGTAAGGCAGAAGCAGCACCAGGCCATCGCTGTGCTCGACGAGTTCGCTCAACGAAACCGAATCGATGCCCCAGCGTGCCCAGGTCGCGTCGCTCGGATGCAGGGCCGGGTCATAGCCGATGACCCGTGCACCGAAGGCATGCAGCAGTTGGGTCAGTACCTGGGCCGTCGGCGTCAGGCCCAGCACGCCAATCGTCGAACAGCCCAGCTCCCGCCCCACTTTGAGGCCGTCGCTGCCCTCGATGGGCACTCGCCTGAGCAGGCTGAGCAGGGCACCGACAGCGAACTCCGCCTCGGCGCTGGCCGTCGAAGCCTGGGAGCGCACGACCTCCACGCCCGCCTTGCGGCAGGCCTCGATGTCGATGTTCTCCGCGCCGCCGCTGGCACGGCCGATGGCGCGCAGGCTGGGCGCGCCGCGCAGCAGTTCGGCATCGATGCGCACGTCAGGAGGCGCCACCAGGGCACGGGAGTCCTGCAGCGCCTCTACCAGGCCCTCCGGATCACCCACGAGTTCAGGCGCAAAGCGGGCATCGTGGCGTTCGGCCAGCCACTGCACCACCTCGGCTTCCAACGGTTCAAGGATCAGGACTGTCATTGTTTGTATGTGCCCGACTCAGGGGTCAGATCGTCACAACCTGCGTGACACAATCGTTGCGACCCTGTCAACCCAGTGTATGCCCATGGCTTCTTCGTCCAAATCGCCGATCACCAAGGCCATCTTCCCGGTTGCCGGCCTCGGCACCCGCTTCCTGCCAGCCACCAAGGCCCAACCCAAGGAGATGCTGCCGGTTGTCGACAAGCCGCTGATCCAGTACGCCGTGGAAGAGGCCTACGCCGCCGGCGTGCGCGAGATGATCTTCGTGACCGGCCGCCACAAGCGACCCATCGAGGATCATTTCGACATGACCTTCGAGCTCGAAGTGGCGCTCGAAAAATCCGGCAAGCAGGACCTGCTGGACGTGGTGCGCTCGGTGAAGCCCGATGACATGGAGTGCATCTATGTGCGCCAGGCTCAGGCTCTGGGCCTCGGCCACGCCGTGCTGTGCGGCCAGCGCCTGGTGGGCAACGAGCCGTTCGCCGTGCTGTTGGCCGACGACCTGATGGTGGGCGAGACACCCATCCTGAAGCAGATGGTGGAGCAGTTCGCCGACTGGCGCGCCTCCATCCTGGCCGTGCAGGAAGTGCCGCCCGAACACACCCGCCGCTATGGCATCGTCGCCGGCACCCAGGTCAACGACCACCTGATGGACGTGAACCGCATCGTCGAGAAGCCGGCGCCCGAAGACGCGCCGTCACGCCTGGGCGTGGCCGGCCGCTACATCTTGACGCCGGGCGTCTTCCATGAGATCGCCAACCAGCCGCGTGGCGTCGGCGGGGAAATCCAGCTGACCGACGGCATCGCCGGCCTGCTGCGCCGCGAGAAGGTGTTTGCCTACCGCTACGACGGCAAGCGCTACGACTGCGGCAGCAAGGAAGGTTTCCTGCAGGCCAACGTGGAGCTGGCCCTGGCCCACCCGCAGCTCGGCCCTGGCTTCAAGGAATTCCTGCAGGGGCTGAATCTCTAAGGCTTTGCGGGACAGACCGCGCGAGCGTAGCGAGTAGCTCTGTCCCCAACTGACTCAGGATTGGCTTTGCGGGACGGACCGGGCGCAGCGAGCAGCTCTGCCCCCAACTGACCAGGGCCTGCTCAGCGTCTGCGCAGCACGTGGATGAATTCGTCGGCCCGGGTTTCCTGGGCCACGAGTTCATTGCCCGTCTGGCGTGCAAAGGCCTGGAAGTCGCGCGTCGAGCTCGGGTCGGTCGCCACCACCCGCAGCAATTCACCGCTTTGCATCTCGGCCAGCGCCTTCTTGGCCTTCAGGATAGGCAGCGGGCAGTTCAGGCCCCGGGTGTCGATCTCGCGTTGGACGTCCATGGCTTCATTCTCGCTTCAGGTCAAGCCATTGGGGTTCGAGGCCCTTGCTGCGCAGCCAGGTCGCGAGCGCCTGACCGGTGCCCTGTGGCCAGCAACGCACGTCCTCGGGCGCGATCAGCTTGTACTCGGCCAGCTCGGGCGACAGGCGGATGTCGCCCCGCGCAGCCGCATGATAGGCAATGATGATCTGGTTCATACGCTGGAAATCCCAGACGCCGAGCAGGTTCAGGCTGTCCACCTCTAGCGAAGTCTCCTCGGCGATCTCGCGACGGATGCCCTCCTCTGGCGTCTCGCCGGACTCCATGAAGCCCGTGATCAGGCCGAAGAAGCGCCCCGGCCAGGCCGCGTTGCGGGCCAGCAGCACCTGGCCGTCGCGGTCCGTGCATTCGATGACGGCGGCCAGCACCGGCGTCGGGTTGTTCCAGTGCGTGAAGCCGCAGGCCGGGCAGCGCAGGCGTTCCTTGTCGCCACCGTCCTCGGCCTGCGTGATCCAGCCCAGCTGCGTCGCGCAGACGGGACAGAACTTGTACTCCGTCATGCAGGAAACACACCCGTCGACAGATAGCGGTCGCCGCGGTCGCAGACGATGAAGGCGATGGTCGCGTTCTCGACGCGGCGGGCGATCTGCAGTGCCACCCAGCAGGCGCCGGCGGACGAGATGCCGGCGAACAGGCCCTCCTCACGAGCCAGGCGGCGCGCCATGTCCTCGGCGTCGCTCTGGCTGACCAGCACCAGTTCGTCCACGCCGCTCGGGTCATAGATCCTGGGCATGTAGGCCTCGGGCCACTTGCGGATGCCCGGGATGCGCGAGCCTTCGGCCGGCTGGGCGCCGACGATGCGCACCGCAGCGTTCTTCTCCTTCAGGAAGCGCGACACGCCGGTGATGGTGCCCGTCGTACCCATCGCACTGACGAAATGGGTGATGCGTCCGCCGGTGTCCTTCCACAGCTCGGGACCGGTGGTCTCGTAGTGGGCGCGTGGATTGTCGGCATTGGCGAACTGGTCCAGCACGCGGCCCTTGCCTTCGCCGGCCATCTGCTCAGCCAGGTCACGGGCGTACTCCATGCCTCCGGTCTTGGGCGTCAGGATCAGTTCAGCACCGAAGGCCTTCATCGTCTGGGCGCGCTCGATGGACAGGTCCTCCGGCATGATCAGCACCATGCGGTAGCCGCGGATGGCCGCGGCCATGGCCAGCGCGATGCCGGTATTGCCGGAAGTCGCCTCGATCAGCGTGTCGCCCGGCTTGATCTCGCCGCGCTCCTCGGCGCGCTTGATCATGCTGATGGCGGGCCGGTCCTTCACGGAGCCGGCCGGGTTGTTGCCCTCCAGCTTGGCCAGGATCACATTGCCGCGCGCGTCATCGCCGAGCAGTCGCTGCAGGCGCACGAGGGGGGTTGCGCCGATGACGTCTTCGAGGGTCGGGTAGCTCATGGGCGACGATTGTGGCAGCGGGAACAAAGCCGAGCCTTGTCGAGTGCATAATCCGCCCCTCGCGTGCAAAGCGCGATGCTGTTTCCGACGGGCCCGGGTGGCGAAATCGGTAGACGCAGGGGACTCAAAATCCCCCGCCGCAAGGTGTGCCGGTTCGAGTCCGGCCCCGGGCACCAGGCGAAACAGCAGCCGGCTTGTGCTGGCATACTCAAAACGACAAGCACCGGCCCTCCCGGTGCAGGCGCCCTCCTCGGGCGCAAGCCGCGCGATCCATGCCCCCACTGCCTTCAGTCACCAAGGCCTTCATCCTGGCCTGCGTCGGTGCTTTCTGCTTCTTCTACCTCTTCCCGGGGTGGGCCTATTGGTTCCAGCTCTGGCCGCTGAACTCGGGCTTCTTCATGCCCTGGCAGCTGTTGAGCTATGCCTTCCAGCATGGCAGCTTCGAGCATCTGCTGTTCAACATGCTGGGCCTTTGGATGTTCGGCGGCGAGCTGGAGCGCGTCTGGGGCGCGCGGCGCTACACGCAGATGCTGGTAGCCAGCGCACTGAGCGCCGCCATCGTGCAACTGATCTTTACCTGGGTCATCGGTGCCCAGTCGCCCACCGTCGGGGCCTCCGGCGCGATCTTCGGCCTGCTGCTGTCCTTCGGCATGCTGTTTCCCAACCGCATCATCGTGCCGCTGATCCCGCCGATCCCGATGAAGGCGAAATACTTCGTCGCCATCTTCGGCGGCCTGGAACTGATCCTGGGTTTCAGCGGCAGCAGCGGCATTGCCCACTTCGCCCACCTGGGCGGCATGCTGGGTGCCTGGCTGTTGATCCGCCACTGGCGCTCACCGCGGCGGCGTGGCTAGAGGCCTTCTTTCGGGGTTGAGTAGCGCAGGGCCAATCGCAGCTCGCGCCTGAGACGGGCATTGCTCAACCGGCGCGATTCGCTCCAGAAACTCAGCTGCATGGCGCTCATCCGTTCGGCCGCTTCCGCGCGCGTGATGCGCTCAGGCCGCGGCAGACCGCCAAGGTCAGCGGCCAGGTCGAAGTACTCGCCCATCAGCAACTGGCTGTCGTCGCAGACATTGACGGCGCGCTGCGGCAGGCCGCGCAGCAGCGCCAGCAGGCAGGCCTGCGCCAGGTCATCGGCATGGATGTGGTTGGTGTAGACATCGTCCTCCCGTCTCAACACCGGCGTGCCCCGCGCCAGGCGCTCGCGCGGGTGGCCTCCTTCGCGGTCGCGGGCATAGATGCCTGGGATGCGCAACAGGCTGATGCGCGTACCGTGGCGGCGACCGAAGGCGCGCAGTTGGGCCTCGGCGTCGACACGTCGGCGCGCGCGATCGGTCGCTGGCTCGAGGGCCCGCGTCTCGTCGATCAAGGCGCCAGCGCAATCGCCGTAGACGCCGGTCGTGCTCGCATAGACCAGCGCGGCTGGCGGCCGGCGCGCGAGGGCGGTGAGCAGGTTGCGGGTGCGCAGGTCCGCGTCGCCGTCGCGCGCCGGCGGCGCGAGATGCAGTACGAGGTCTGCCAGGCCGGCAAGGCGTGCGAGCGTCACTGCCTCATCGAGATTTCCAACCAGCGGGACAGCCCCTGCGGCCCTGAGTTCCGCGGCGCGGCTGGCCCTGGACGTCAGCGCAAACACACGCCAGCGGCCCGCGAGCAGCTTGAGGACGCGCAGGCCGACGTCGCCGCAGCCAATGATGAGGAGTCTTGGGGTCAAACCGGCCTCGGGCAAAATGGCGCGCAGTCTACGGCCCCGGAATTTCCTGCGGGGCCGCTGTATTTGGAAGCCATGTCCCATCAGATCACCATCCAGCCCGCCGGCCGCGTCTACACGACCGAGGGCGACGACACCCTGCTTGCCGCCGCGATCCGCAATGGCGTCGGCCTGCCCTATGGCTGCAAGGACGGCGCCTGCGGCTCCTGCAAGAGCAAGCTGCTGGAAGGTGCCGTCATCCACGGCAACCACCAGCCCAAGGCGCTGACCGCCGAGGAGGAAGCGGCCGGGTATGTGCTGACCTGCTGCGCCCGGCCGCAGACCGACTGCACCGTCGAGGCCCGCACGGTGCCCGGCGCCGGCGAGTTCCCGGTGCTGAAGCTGCCCAGCCGCGTCTCTGCCATATTGCGCCCGGCGCCCGACGTGGCCGTGCTGACGATGCAACTGGCGGCCAACCAGAACTTCCAGTTCCGCGCCGGCCAGTACGTCGAGTTCATCCTGCGTGACGGCTCGCGCCGCAGCTACTCGATGGCCAATGCGCCGCACAGCCTGCCGGGCCAGATCGAGCTGCACATCCGCCACATGCCTGGCGGCAAGTTCACCGACCATGTCTTCGGCGCGCTCAAGGAGAAGGACATCCTGCGCATGGAAGGGCCCTTCGGCAGCTTCTTCCTGCGCGAGGACAGCGACAAGCCTATCGTGCTGCTGGCCAGCGGCACCGGCTTTGCACCCATCAAGGCCATCATCGAACGCGCCCGCCACATCGAGTCGAGCCGGCCCATGGTGCTGTACTGGGGTGCGCGCAAGCAGGCCGACCTGTATCTGAACGACTGGGTCACGCAGATCGCCGCCGAGTGGCCGCAACTGACTTATGTGCCTGTCCTGTCCGAGCCCGACGAGGGCTGGACAGGCCGCACGGGGTTCGTCCACCGTGCCGTCATGGAAGACTTGGCCGACATGACGGGCCATCAGGTCTACGCCTGCGGCGCGCCCATCGTGGTCGAGTCGGCGCAGCGGGACTTCGTCGCGCAGTGCAACCTGCCGGCGGAAGAGTTCTACGCGGATGCCTTTACCTCCGAGGCGGACAAACATGCAAACGCGTAGCGTGGGCATGTCTGCCATGAGTCGCAACGACAGGCACTGATGTTCGAACCCCCGTGGACCCCTGCTGCTGAGCTGGTCGACGCGCTCAGACGCGATGGCGAAGCTGTCCTGGCTCCGAGTTCCCTCCCGGTCCTGGGCGTCTCGGCTGAAGAGTTGGCCGCCCTCAAGCCTTGCTGGGACGACCTACCGCCCGATGGCTACCTGCGCGATGGCGGCCGCTACCGCTTCCGCCGCCACGGTTGCTTCGTGGCCGAAGGTGACACGCTGACTCTTCAGCCCCACCGCGCCCACTGGCAGCCGCTGGACTACAACGCGCTGCACGGCGGCATCCAGCGCTGGTATGTGCCGCTGGCCCAGGAGATGGCCGCCGCGCCCGCCTGGACGGCCTTGCTGCTGGGCCTGGCCCGCACTGCGTCGGCGCTGAAGGGTGAGCAGCCCTGGTTCATCGAGGCCCACCCCTTTCGCATCGACACCAGCGACGGCATCGGCCGGCCGACACCCGAGGGCGCGCACCGCGACGGCGTCGACCTCGTGGCCGTGCTGCTTGTGGACCGCCATGCGATCAAGGGCGGCGAGTCGCGGGTCTTCGACGCCAACGGCCCGGCCGGGCAACGCTTCACGATGACGCGGCCCTGGACGACGCTGCTGCTGGACGATGCCCGCGTGATCCACGAAACCACGCCTATCCAGCCTTTGGTGGCTGGCGAACGCGGCTGGCGCGACACGCTGGTCCTGACCCTGCGTAGCGGCGGCTTCCAAGGTCCCTAGGCCACAGCCAGCAGCTGCCCCACGGCCTGTACCAGCAGGCGGTCGCTGACCGGCTTGTGCAGCACCGCCAACCCGCTGCGAGACAGCTGGGCCAGGCGATCCGGCGCGGTATCGCCGGTGATGATGATTGCCGGCGCCTCGCAGCCCTCGGCGCGCAGGGCGGCGATCAATTCCGCACCGGTGCGGTCGTCGCCCAGGCGGTGGTCGGCAAGCACAATGTCCGGCACGACGCCGCCACGCCATTGCGCCAGCGCCTCGTCCATCGTCGATGCCGTGTGCGCAATCCAGCCCCTGGCTTCCAAGCGTGCCCTGAGTGCTTGCCGGACTTCCGCATCGTCATCGACGACGAGGAAGTTCAGCTCGGCCGGCAGGTCGTCCTGCTGCACATGGACCGGCGCCGCTGCCAAGGCCGGCCGGTCATCGGCGCCGGAAAGCTCGAATTCAAAGCGGCTGCCCTGTCCCGGCATGCTGCTCAGTCGCAGTGCACTGCCCAGGCGTTCGGCATGGCGCCGGGCGATGGACAGCCCCAGGCCCACGCCCTTCTCGCTGGCGCGCGCCGCATTGCCAATCTGGAAGAAGTCATCGAAGACGTGGCTCTGGTCGGCGGGCGCGATGCCGACACCGGTATCGCTGACGCTGACCCGCCAACGGCCTGGTGTCGCGGCTTCGACCGCCAGCGTCACCGCGCCAGCAGGCGTGAACTTGATCGCATTGGCCACCAGGTTGTCGAGGATGCGTCGCAGGGTGGGCTCGTCGCCCAGGCCCAAGGCCTCGGGCGATTCGACCCGGATGCTCAGCCCCTGCTGACGGGCCTGCGGAGCCCAGGCGTCGGCCGTCTGCCGCAACAACTCGCCCAGATCGACGGTGCTCAGCGGCAACGGCGCCTCGCGCGCTTCCAGCCGCGAGATTTCCAGGTACTGCGCCAGCAGCGGGTCGGCGCGTGCCATCGCCCGGGCGATGCCCTCGCCGATCTGCTTCAGCCCCTCGTGACCCAGCAGCCGAGCATGCTCCTCCACCGCTTCGCCGTACCAGCGCATCGCGGCAACGGGTTGGCGCAGGTCGTGGCTGGCCGCGGCGAAGAAGCGCCCCCGCGCCACGATCGCCTCTTCGGCGCGGTCGCGTTCCACGCGCAGTTGCTCAGCCCAGGTCATCTCACGAGCTAGCACGGCGCCGTAGTCCCGGACATAGGAGCGCAGCACGACGAAAAACATGGCCAGCAGCAGCGCGATCGCGACACCTTCGACATCGGCGCGCGCCAGCCAGACGCCGCCAAAGGCGAGGAACAGCGGTGCCGCCCAGACGTCGTAGAGGTGCATCAGGCCCGCCAGATTGGGCGCGCCGCCCACCGTGAGACCCAGCATGATCATGGTGATCAGGTAGAGGCCTTGCGCGTCATGGCCGAGCAGCGTCAGCAGCACCGGAACCGGGCGCAGCAGGCCGATGACCACCAGCCAGTTGAACGCAATGCGGCTGACCCGCTGCGCTTCCTCTTCGGTGACGGCGGACAGCCTGGGCAACTGCCAGCTGCGTGCGAGGTTGACGCCTGTCATGACCACGAACCAGGCGGCCGCGGCAGTCTCCAGGCCATCGCGCCACAACGCCCACGCCACGAGGGCATGTGCAAGTGTGATGGGCCACTGCGCGCGCAGCACCTGCGAGCGCGCCATGACCAGCCGGCGCGCCAGGGCCGACTGCGCTGTTTCCGGCGTCATGCCTGGCTGCCGCCGACGACGCGGAAAACGGCTTCGCCGCGCCGCTGGGCCCCCACGGCCGCCAGCACACCGCGCACATGGGTGTGCACGGTATTGACGCCGATGTCCAGTTCGCGAGCGATCTCCTTGTTGCTCGCTCCGCGCAACATGATGCGAAACACCTCCGCCTGGCGCTCGGTAAGCGCGGGGAAACGCTGTTGCAAGGCTGCGGCGTCGTCGGGCGAAAGAGCCACCTCCGCCGTCGGCCTCGCCACCACGCGCGCGCGCTGCTGCAAGGCCCTGTCCAGCAGGAAGACGCCGCCGCCCATAGCAATCCGGATCGCCTCGATCAGCGTGGCGCCGCTCGCGCGCTTGGGCACGAAGCCCGCCAAGCCCAGCTCGAACACCCGCTGTGGCCAGGGCGTCGGGTCGCCGCCCGATACGACAAGGATGGGCGCCCGGGATCCAGTCGCGCGCAAGGCATCGATCACCGCCCGGCCGTCGTGCTGGCGGCCATCCGCACCGGTCAGATGCCAGTCCAGCAGGATCAACTCATAGGGCAGGTTCGTGGCCAGTTCGACGGCCACCGCCAGTTCACTGCTCTTGTCCAGGCTGAGATCGGGCATGCTGACCTGGAGAAAAGCCTCTAGTCCTTCCAGCACCAGGTCCTCGTCATCAATTAACAGAGCCCGCACATCCACCCCTCTCTATGGCGCTGTCATCCGCGCTTATGTCATCTCAGGTGCGAAGGTTAACCGTGCCGGGCGGTCCACTAAGATTGACCCCGGCCTCGCCAAAAGCGCGGCCATCCCTCCCCACTGCCGCGCCAAAAGCGCCCACCGCATGAACCCGACCTCCCTCTTCGGCCTGCCCGAACAGTCCCCGCATGAGCGCGTGCTGCTCGCCACCGACCCGGCCACCGGCCTCAAGGCCATCCTGGCCGTGCACAGCACCGCCCGCGGTCCCGCCTTCGGTGGCTGCCGCCTGTGGCACTACGAGTCCGAAGCCGCCGCGCTGAACGACGCGCTGCGCCTGTCCCAGGGCATGAGCCTGAAGAACGCGCTGGCCGATCTGCCCTTCGGCGGCGGCAAGGCCGTCATCCTGAAGCCCGAGGGCGCCTTCGACCGCCCTGCCCTGTTCGCCGCCTTCGGCCGTGCCGTGCAGTCGCTGGCCGGCGCCTACATCACCGCCGAGGACGTCGGCACGACGACCGCCGACATGCGCGGCATGCAGGCCGTGACGCCCTATGTGAGCGGCATCCCGCGCGAAGGCGCCTTCGGTGGCGATCCGAGTCCCAAGACCGCCTGGGGCGTGTTCGTCTCCATCCGGGCCGGCGCCCGTCTCGTGCTGGGCCGCTCCTCGCTGGACGGCGTGCGCGTCGCGCTGCAGGGCTTGGGCGCTGTCGGCTGGCATCTGGCCGAGTTCCTGCACAAGGCCGGCGCCAAGCTGGTCGTGGCTGACGTGGACGTGGCCAAGGTCGAGCGCGCCGTCGCGCAGTTCGGCGCCACCGCCGCCAGCGTGGCGGACATCCTGGCTGCCGATGTCGACGTGCTGGCCCCCTGCGCGCTGGGCGCCTCGCTGAACGAGAAGACGGTGCCGACGCTGCGTGCCAAGCTGATCGCCGGCGCAGCCAACAACCAGCTCGCCACGCCGGATGACGGCGACGCGCTGCAGCGCCGCGGCATCTGCTATCTGCCTGACTACCTGGTCAATGCCGGCGGCATCATCAGCGTGGCCCGTGAGTACCGCAACGAAGGCGAGGAAGCAGCCGTCATGGCCGAGGTCAGCAAGATCGCCGAGCGCGTGGAAGAGCTGCTGCAGCGCGTGCAGACGGCCGACTCGACGCCGGCGCGCGTGGCTGATGACTGGGCACGCTCCAAGCTCGTTCGAACGGCCTGAGTCAGCCCCTAGTTTGGTCGGGTGGTTGCGCCCGGCCAACACTAGAGAGGCCTCTCGAGTCCAGGGTTTGTCTTGTCCTGCGCGCGACACAAGCGCTGCGCAAAATCGCGCGGTTACGCACGATTACGGAGACAGGCCCATGACTAGAACCCCCCGTCCTGCGGGCGCGCTGCGCCCCCTGCTGGCGGCGTTGGCGCTGCTGCCGCTGGCCCTCGGCGCCGAGGCTGCCGGTTACCGCTTCGGCACCCAGAGCGCCGCCGGTGAAGGCACGGCCAATGCCAACGGCGCCGAGGCCGCCGACGCCAGCACCCTCTTTGCCAACCCCGCCGGCATCACGCGCCTGTCGGGCTGGAACTTCTCCGGCGTCGTTGACTACGTCGACCCCAAGACCCGCTTCACCGACCAGGGCTCCTTCATCTCCCTGCCCGGCTCCGGCCTCGCGCCGCGGTCGACGGGCACCGTCGGCGACACGATGAGCTTTGCCAAGGGCGCGGCTGTGCCCCATCTCTATGCGGCCTACAAGGCCAACGACAACCTGGCCTATGGCCTGGGCGTCTTCGTGCCCTGGGGCACCAAGCTCGACTACAGAGCCGACTGGGGCGGCCGCTACAACCTGCAGAAGGTTGAGCTGAAATCCATCTCGGTCAACCCCAACGTCGCCTGGAAGACCTCGCCCGAGCTGTCGCTCGCGGCCGGCCTGAACATCCAGTACATGGAAGGCAAGCTGCGCCGCGCCGTGCCCTATGCCTCCGTCTACGCCGCCGGCCTGCTCAACGCCGCCCATCAGGCGGCCGCGGCTGGCGCGCCGGGTCTGGCGCTGCAGCTGCAGCAGCAGGCCGCCACCGTTTTCGGCAACCCGGCCTATGACGGCTCCATCGCCGTCGAGGGCAAGGACTGGGGCCTGGGCTTCAACCTCGCCCTGCTGTGGGAGCCAGCCGCCGGCACGCGCATGGGCCTGAGCTACCGCAGCAGCGTCAGCCACAAGCTCAAGGGCAGCGCCGACTGGACCCAACCCAACAACCTGCCCGCCGAGGTGCTGGCCGCCATCACGGCCAAGCCCTACAACGGCGTCTCGGCCCTGGACCACAACGACTCCGACGTCAGCCTCTCGGTGCGCACGCCCGAGTCGCTGTCCATCCACGGCTTCCATCAGCTGACGCCCACCATCGCCGTCCTGGGTGACTTCACGATCACGCGCGACTCGCGCCTGAAGCAGCTGCGCATCGACTTCGCCAACAGCACGGCCGATTCGACGACCGCCGAGCACTGGAAGGACAGCACCAGGGTCTCGGTCGGCGCCCAATGGCAGGCCCTGCCGGCGCTACTGCTGCGGGGCGGCTACAGCAAGGACATGTCGCCCGTGCCCTCAGCGACGCGCAGCCCGGCCCTGCCCGATGCCCACCGGACCTGGGTCGCCCTCGGCGCCAACCTGGCCCTGATGGACAACGCCAGCGTCGACTTCTCCTTTGGCAAGGTGAAGCTCAAGGACGCGGCGATGAACGCGACCGATGACGGCGACGGCGAGCAACCCTGCAACTGCGCCTACTCGACCGCACGCGGCAACTACGCCTCCAAGGCCACCATCTTCGGTGTCCAGTTCAACTACAAGTTCTGAGGAGGCGAACATCATGGATCGCCGCAGTTTTCTCCGTCGCAGCGCCGCTCAAGCAGGCGCCCTGATCACCGCTTCCACCGCCCTGTCCAGCCTCGTCGGCTGCGGCGGCGGTGGCGATGCCGGTGCGCCTATCCAGCCACTGCCCGAGACCTTCCCAGGCAGCAGCACGCCGCTGCCGACGACAGCCGCCGCGAGCGGCACGTTCAAGTTCCCGCAATCGATCGCCTCGGGCGACCCCAAGCCCGACGGCGCCGTGCTGTGGGCCCGCGTGGTGCCGAGCACGGCCGATGACGTGACCAGCGCCGCCGGCGCCGGCAGCTATACCGTGACGCTGAAGATCAGCAGCGCCGCGGGCAATGCGGCGCTGCTGGGCACGACGTCCGCGCTGACGGGCACGGTCGACGCCAGCGCCGACGTGCCGGTCTACGAGTTCTACGACCACACGCTGCGCCACCGCATCAGCGGCTTGCAGCCCGCCACCGTCTACTACTACCAGTTCACCGCTGGCAGCAGCGTGTCGCGTGTCGGCCGCTTCAAGACGGCGCCTGCCAACGATGCCGACATCAACGCGCTGAACTTCGCTTTCATCTCCTGCCAGGACTGGAGCGTGAATCACTGGGCCGGCATGGACACGCTGGCCACGGAAAACATCGACTTCGTCGTCCACCTGGGCGACTACATCTACGAGGCTGTCGGCGCCGACTACCAGGCCGGCGGCGTCGAGAGCGCACACACCGCGCTGGCGCTGCCCAACGGCACAGCCCTGCCCACCGGAGGAAAGTACGCGACGACGCTGGGGGACTACCGCTACCTGTACAAGCGCTATCGCACCGACCGCCGCCTGCAGAACCTGCACGAGCACTTCGCCTTCGTCGCTGTCTGGGACGACCACGAGTTCAGCGACGACTGCTGGCAGGACCGAGAGACCTACGACAACGGCACGTTCAACGCGGCCACACAGGTCGGTGACAACACGGCCCAGACCTCGCGCCGCGTGGCGGCCAACCAAGCCTGGTTCGAGAACATGCCGGCCGACATCAGCTTCACGCTGGACCCAGGCCAAGGCATCACCGGCATCCGCATCTACCGCGACCTGAAGTTCGGCAAGCTGATGCACCTGGTCATGACCGACCAGCGCCTGTACCGCGCCGACCACCTGATCCCCGAAGCCGCGCCCAGCCCGCTGACGGGCCAGGCCGTCGGCAGCATCGGTGCGCGCTACATGGTGCCGCAGGCCACGCTGGCGGGCGTCGAGGCCGCCAAGCTGGTCGCCGGCGCGTCGCTGCCCGACCCGCTGGCCCTGGTCAGCGTCCTGGGCGGTGCGCAACGCCAATGGTGGGTGCAGACGATGACGGCATCCACCGCGCTGTGGAAGATCTGGGGCAACGAGGTCTCGCTGCTGCGCATGGGCATGGACGGCAACAAGATCCCCGGCGCGCCCGCGGCCTTCAAGGCGAAGTTCGTGCTGAATGCCGACCAGTGGGACGGTTTCAACGCCGAGCGCAAATACCTGCTGGGCCAGCTGCTGGCCAAGGGCGTCAAGAACGTCGTGGCCGTCACCGGCGACATCCACGCTTTCTACGCCGGCGTGGTGATGGCCGACTACGACGCCGCCACGCCCGTGCCGGCGATGGTCGACCTCGTCACGGCCGGCGTGTCCAGCAACTCCAACTTCAGCTACTTCTACGGTGCGGCCACCCAGCCCTCGTTCGCGGCGCTGAAGCCGCTGGTGGCGACCAGCGAGTTCGAGGCCGAGGCCATCGCCATCCAGATGCTGAGCGCGGCCATCGCGATCGGCGCCGGGGTGACGGACCTGAGCAACACGGCCGCCATCCAGGCCGCCGTGCAGGGCGCCATCCAGGCGGGCCTAGTGCCGGCTGCGGCCTTCGCACCGACGGCCTCGCTGTCCCGGGCGATCGTCAACACCTTCGACGAAACCCAGGCCGGCACGATGGGCACCCTGGTCTCGGGCCTGATCACGAGCATGGCCGTCGCTGGCAAATCGGTGGCAGCGATGACGCTCTACGGCCTGATCCAGCAAAAGCTGGCGGCGGCCCTGGGCATCCCGGCCAACTTCGTACCGGCATCCGAGATCGTCAAGCGCCTGAACCCGTTTGCCGACCCGACGACGGCCGTTGCACCGCCGGTCAACAACCCCTGGATCAAGCATGTCGACAGCGACGCCCAAGGCTATGCCGTCGTGTCGCTCAGCAAGACCGAGCTGATCTGCACCTTCAAGAAGATGGCGCGCCAGGTGGGCGGCACGGCGCCGGCTTCGCCGGTGGCTGCCGTAAGGACGGTTCGCGTCGCCACTGGCGTGACGGATGTGAGCGTGGTCGCCGGACTCTGACGCGGCCGCCTGCACGAACAACGCCCGGCATTGCCGGGCGTTTTCTTTGGCCCCGCCACGCAGATCGGCGCCTGTGACGCGTGCTTAGACTCCCGCATGCCTCTCTACCGCGTTCTGGTCATCGGCGGCTACGGCTTCTTCGGGCGCCGTCTCGTTGAACGGCTGGCCCGCAGCCCGGACCTGCACCTTATCGTGGCGGGTCGGTCCGCCGCACAGGGCCTGGCCCTGGTGGATGCGCTGCGCGGGGCGGCGCGCGCGCAACTCGGCTGCGCCACGCTCGATGCGGACGCACCGGCCTTCGCCGACGATCTCAAGGCGCTGGCGCCCGACGTCACCGTGCACACCTCGGGCCCGTTCCAGGGCCAGCGGTATCACGTCGCCCAAGCCTGCATGGCCGCTGGCGCGCACTACATCGATCTGGCTGACGGCCGGGATTTCGTGGTCGGCATCAGCAGCCTGAACCAGGCCGCGCTGGACCGTGGCCTGAGCGTCATCAGCGGCGCGAGTTCCGTACCTGCCCTGTCCGATGCAGCAGCTCGCCATCTGGCGCAGGGACTCACCCGCGTCGACCACATCGACATCGGCATCAGCCCGGGCAACCGTACCGAACGAGGCCTGGCCACGGTGCGCGCCATCCTGAGCTACTGCGGCAAGGCCCTGCCGGCCGTGGAGCACCGTCCCCGCTTTGGCTGGATTGGCAGCCGGCGTCACCTTTATCCCGCGCCGGTCGGGGAGCGGCTGCTATCGCCCTGTGACGTGCCTGACCTCGCGCTGCTGCCCGGGCGCCATGCTGGCCGCCCAACGATCAGCTTTGGCGCCGGCCTCGAATTGCCGTTCCTGCACCGAGGCATGAACGCGCTGGCGCTGCTGGCCCGGATCGGCATCGTCAAGGACTGGTCGGCTCATGCGGTGGCCCTGAAGTGGCTCGGCGACCGGTTCAGGGGCCTGGGAACGAACGCGGGCGCCATGCACGTCTGCGTCAGTGGGGAAACTGCTGAAGGCATCAGGCGCAGCCGCACCTGGCATCTGGTTGCTACTCACGGCGATGGCCCCTTCGTCCCCACGCTGGCCGCTGCGGCGCTGATCCGCAAACTGCAGCACGGCGACGCATCGCTCGCAGGCGCCCAGCCCTGCGTGGGCCTGCTGTCGCTGCAGGACTTCGCACGAGAATCAGAGGGCCTGCACATCGACATGCACGAATCACCCGCCACCGACGCCCTGAGCCTCTACGAACGCGTGCTGGGCGCCAGCTATTCACAACTGCCAACGGCGGTGCAGCGCTTTCATCGGCTCGCGGGGCACACCGTCCTGACCGGCTGGGTGCAGACGCAGGCGCCGAGTTCGCTGCCGGCCCGGCTGCTGGCCTTCTGTCTTGGCACGCCACGCCGTGCCGGCAGCGGCCCGCTCAGCTTCGAACTCGATGCCAGCGCGGAGGCGGAATGTTGGACGCGCCACTTCCCGACGCGGACCATGACATCGCGCATGCGGCTGGTGGCCGGCAAGATCCAGGAGAAGCTCGGGGCTGCCCGGCTGACCTTTGGCTTGAGCGTTGACGATGGCCGGCTGAGGATGGAGCTTGAGGGCCTGCGCTTCATGGGGCTACCCTGCCCACGATGGCTGATGCCGCAGGTGGTGGCCGAGGAAACCGGCAAGGACGACCAGCTGCACTTCCGCGTTGCCGCCGGCGTGCCGCTGCTGGGCACCGTCGCGGCCTATGACGGCCATCTCGACCTCGGCCCGGTGCAAGCCAGTTCATGATCATCGTGTTCGACGCCCAATGCCTGCTCTGCAGCGGCTGGGTGCAGTTCATCCTGCGACATGACAGCAAGGCCTGCTTGCGCTTTGCGTCCATCCAGGGCGCCGCGGGGCGGCGTTTGCTGGCCGCAGAGGGGTTGGCGCCCGAAGGCTTGCAGACGCTGCTGCTCGTCGATGGCCCTCACGCCTGGCAGCAAACGGCAGCCATATTTCGCGTGCTGCATGCGTTGGGCTGGCCCTGGCGCCTGGCCTGGATCGCATGGCTGATCCCGTCCATCGTCAGAGATCCGTTGTACCGTCTGGTCGCCAGGAACCGCTACCGGCTGTTCGGGCGCTCGGCCGTCTGCATCCGCCCGCAGCCTGAGCATGCGGCCAGATTCCTCGACTGATAAAGCAAACGCCCGGCAGCGCCGGGCGTTCACGTCAGGCGGCGGTGCCGCTCATTCGCCCAGGTAGGCGGCGCGCACCTTGGGGTCGTTCAGCAAGGCCTTGCCCTCGCCTTCCATCGTCACCTCGCCGGACTCCATCACATAGCCGCGGTTGGCCAGTTGCAGCGCACGGCTGGCGTTCTGCTCGACGAGCAGCACCGTCACGCCCTGCTGGTGGATGTCGTTCACGACCTCAAAGATCTTGTCCACCATGATGGGCGACAGGCCCATCGACGGCTCGTCCAGCAACAGCACCTTGGGGCGGGCCATCAGCGCGCGGCCCATGGCCAGCATCTGCTGCTCGCCACCGGACATCGTGCCTGCCAGCTGCTTGGCGCGCTCCTTCAGGCGCGGAAACAGGCCGAAGACCTTGTCCATGTCAGCCTGAATCTCGCCGTCCTTGCGGTTGTAGGCGCCCATCTGCAGGTTCTCGGTGATGGTCATGCGCGTGAAGGTGCCGCGGCCCTCCGGCACCATGACCAGGCCCTGCTTGGCCAGGTCCCAGGCGCCCTGGCCCTTGATGGGCTTGCCGAGGTATTCCACGCTGCCGGCGGCCACGGGCTGCAGGCCGGTGATGGCCTTCAGCGTCGTCGTCTTGCCGGCGCCATTGGCGCCGATCAGCGACACCAGTTCGCCCTCGCGCACCTCGAAGCTGACGCCCTTGACGGCCTGGATGCCGCCGTAGGCGACCTTCAAGCCAGAAACCTTGAGCAGGGTTGCTGCCATACCTATCACTCCAAATCGTGCGTTGACCAAGCGGCACCCGTGGAACTGGCTTTGCCAGGCCACTGGGTGCGCCCCCTTGAGGGGGAGCGCGAAGCGCTACGGGGGTGGGTCATCCTTAGTGGTTCTTGTGGCCGGCGCCGAGGTAGGCCTCGATCACCTTTTCGTTGCGCTGCACGTCGTAGGGCGTGCCTTCGGCGATCTGCTTGCCGTAGTCCAGCACCGTGACGCGGTCGCACAGGCCCATGACCAGCTTCACGTCGTGCTCGATGAGCAGGATGGTGCGGCCGTCGTTGCGGATGCGGTCGATCAGCTCGCGCAGCACGACCTTCTCGGTCGCGTTCATGCCGGCGGCGGGCTCGTCCAGCGCGATCAGCTGCGGGTCGGTGGCCAGGGCCCGGGCGATCTCCAGGCGGCGCTGGTCGCCGTAGCTCAGCGTGCGGGCCTTGTAGTCCGCGTACTTGCCGATGCCGACGTAGTCCAGCAGCTCCTGGGAACGCGCCTTGATCGCGGCTTCCTCGGCCTTGAACTTCGGTGTGCGGAACACCGCACCGATCAGCCCAGACTTGGTACGGATGTGGCGGCCAACCATGACGTTCTCGATGGCCGTCATGTCAGCGAAGAGGCGGATGTTCTGGAAGGTGCGCGCGATGCCCGCCTTGGCGACCTGGTGCACAGCCTGCGGCGTGTAGGGCGTACCGCCCAGCGAGAAGCTGCCGCCGTCCGGCACATACAGGCCCGTGATGACGTTGAAGAAGGTCGTCTTGCCGGCGCCGTTGGGGCCGATCAGGCCGTAGACCTGGCCGCGCTGGATCTGGATGCCGACGTCGGACAGGGCCTGCACGCCGCCGAAGCGCTTGGACGCGCCGCTGACGTTGAGAACGATGTTGTCGTGTTTGCTCATGTTGGTGTCCTGCCTCACTTGGCCACGGGCGGAGCGACCTTGCCGTGCTCGGGCGCCGGCCACAGGCCGCGCGGGCGGGCCAGCATGATGCCGATCATGGCCAGGGCCACCAGCAGCTGGCGCAGGATGGAGGCATCGAGGCGACCGTCAGTCATCTGCTGCAGCGGGCCGGCGACATAGCGCAGCACCTCGGGCAGGGCCGACAGCATCAGCGCGCCAAGGATGACGCCCGGGATGTGGCCGATGCCACCCAGCACGACCATGGCAACGATCATGACCGACTCCTGCAGGCTGAAGGACTCGGGCGACACGAAGCCCTGGAAGCTCGCAAACATCGCGCCCGACACGCCGCCGAAAGTGGCGCCCATGCCGAAGGCCAGCAGCTTCAAGTTGCGGGTGTTGATGCCCATGGCCTTGGCGGCGATCTCATCCTCGCGGATGGCCATCCAGGCGCGGCCGATGCGCGAGTTTTCCAGGCGATAGCAGACCACCACGCCCGCCACCACGAGGGCCAGGAAGAGGTAGTAGTACAGCGTCACCGACGGCAACGTGAAACCGAACACCTCCCAGGACTTGCCCAGGTCCACGCCAAAGACGTGGAAGGAGTCGATCTGGCCGATGCCGCGCGGGCCGTTGGTGATGTTGGCCGGGTACTCGAGGTTGTTCAGGAAGACGCGGATGATTTCGCCGAAGCCGAGCGTGACGATGGCGAGGTAGTCGCCGCGCAATTTGAGCGTCGGCGCCCCCAGCATTACGCCGAAGAAGGCCGCCAGCGCCGCTCCGGCCGGGATGACCAGCCAGATCGGCGAGTGCAACCCCGTCGGGAACGCGGCCTGGATGGCCTCGAAGTTCTCGCTCAGGTGCGGGCTGGCCATCAGCGCGAACATGTAGGCGCCGACCGCATAGAAGGCCACGTAGCCCAGGTCCAGCAGGCCGGCGTAGCCGACGACGATGTTCAGGCCCAGGGCCAGCAGCACGTAGAGCAGCGCCAGGTCGATGATGCGCACAGGACCGTTGCCGAGCTGCTGTGCGAACAGAGGCACAACGAGCAGGCCGATGGCCGCTGCGAGGAAGGTGAAGATTTTCTTGGTGTCCATGTCTTGGCTCCCTTCAAGCGCGATCGGCCACACGCTCGCCGAGCAGGCCCGATGGGCGCAGCGTCAGCACGAGGATGAGGGCGATGAAGGCAAAGATGTCGGCATAGTGGCTGCCCAGCACGCCACCGGTCAGGTCGCCCAGATAGCCCGCGCCGATGGCCTCGATGAGGCCGAGCAGCACGCCGCCCACCACGGCGCCGGCGAGGTTGCCGATGCCGCCCAGCACCGCGGCCGTGAAGGCTTTCAGGCCCGGCATGAAGCCCATGGTGTGCTGCACCGTGCCGTAGTTGGCCGCCCACATCAGGCCGGCCACGGCCGCCAGCGCGGCGCCGATGACGAAGGTGGTGGAGATGATGAAGTCGGGCTTCACGCCCATCAGCCCGGCCACGCGCGGGTTCTCCGCCGTGGCCCGCATCGCGCGGCCGAGCCTGGTGAAGTTCACGAGATACATGAGCCCGGCCAGGATGACGACGGTGAGGCCGAGGATGAGGCACTGCGTGACCGTGATGACCGGGCCGCCCAGGTCAAACGGGATGTTCGGCAGCAGGAGGGGGAAGGGCTTGGGGTTCGGCTTCCAGATGATCATGGCCAGCACCTGCAGCAGCAGAGACATGCCCATGGCCGTGATCAGCGGCGCCAGGCGTGGCGCGTTGCGCAGCGGCCGGTAGGCGATCTTCTCGACCGCGAAGTTCAGGGTCGCGCAGACGACGATGGCGGCAGCCAGGCCGATCAGCATCAGCAGCCAGCCGGGGATGCCGGAATCCGCCAACAGCGTGACCAGCGTCCAGCTGACCATGGCCCCCACCATCAGGATCTCGCCGTGGGCGAAATTGATGAGGTTGATGATGCCGTAGACCATCGTGTAGCCCAGGGCGACGAGGGCATACATGCTCCCCAGCACCAGGCCGTTGATGATCTGTTGAATCAGAGTCTCCATGAGGGCTCCAGGAAAAATTGTTGGGCGCAGCATGCGCCACGCGACCTGCGTTAAATCGCAACCCTCGTGCCAATCACGACGTTTCAAGGGTATTCACCGACGGTATGAAACCACCGACCGATTGATCCATGCCATGCGGCTTGAGCTGGTCAGATTTCACGAGTGTCGGCCAGCAAAAACTGGGCGGAAATCCGCACAAACCGCAGCGGCCGCGAGCGGTTCTCCGCCAGCGTCGAAAAAACTGGCGCAGGCCCTGTCGTGCGCCCCATCGCGTGGGCAAACTACACGGCCCCGCCATGGTTGTGACTGCCTCTCTTCGCCCGCGCGCGCTGCGCCTCCTCCGCCTGCTGAGCCGGCCGGGCTTCCATCTCTTCCTGACAGGCCTGCTGATGGTGCTCGGCTTCGTGCTGGCGCACCGCATCAGTGAACGCAGCGGCCGCGAGCAGTTGTCGGCACTCAGCACGGAGAGGCTGGAGCTCTACGCCTCCAACCTGGCCGCCGAGCTGGGCCGGCACGCTTCGCTGCCCAGCTTGCTGGCCATAGCGCCGACGCTGCAGGCGCTGATGCAAACGCCTGAGGATGCCGGCGCGCGGCGTGCTGCCAGCCAGATGCTGGCCCGAGTCAATGTGCGTGCCGGCACTCACCAGATCTTCATTGCAGATGCCGGGGGCCAGGTCTTGTCGGCCAGCGAGACGCTGCAGCCGCCGCCCCGCCTTGTCGAGGCGCTGGCCCAGGGCCGCGCCCACTTCTTCGCCGCCGATGCCAACACGGGCAGCACCGACTTCTATCTGTTGCATCCGCTGCGCCAAGCCAGCCAGCACAGTGGCGTCATCGTCGTGCGCTTCAATCTCGCGCCGCTGGAAGCGACCTGGATCGACCTCGGCCTGCGCTCGCAGAACGAACGCATCCTCATTGCCGACGACCAGGACGTCGTCATCATGAGTTCGGTGCAGGCATGGAAATACGCCGTGCTGGGTCATGCCGACCCGTCGCGCCGCCAGGCCCTGCAGGCCAGCGCGCGCTACCCACAGGCCATCGGCCCCAACCTGGACCTGCCGGCCTCGCTGGAGGTGCACCAGGGTCAGCAGGTCAGCCTGCCATTGCCCGGTGCCAAGCCCATGTTGGCCCAGCAGCGCCAGATCGTGCCGCTGGGCCTGCGCCTGGTGGCCCTGTCGGACCTGACCGAGGTGCGCCAGCGCGCCCAGCTCGCCGCCTGGGGCGGTGCGGCCTTTGGCGCCAGCATCGGCCTGCTCGTGCTCTACCTGTCGTCGCGCCGGCGCGCGCTGCGCCAGCTCACACGCGCGCAGACCGAGCTGCAGCAGGCCCACGCCCTGCTCGAACAACTGGTGGACAGCCGCACCGCCGAACTGCGTCAGACCAACGACGCGCTGAAGACCCAGATCGCCCAGCGCCTGCAGACCGAGGGCGAGCTGCTGCAGGCCAGCAAGCTCGCCGTGCTGGGCCAGATGTCGGCCGGTCTGTCGCACGAGGTCAACCAACCCTTGACGGCCTTGCGAGCTCTCGCGCGTAACTCGATCCGCCTGCTTGAGGCCGGCCGCCAGGACGCGGTGGCCACCAACCTGCAACTGATGGACGATATGGTCGAGCGCATGAGCCAGATCACGCGTCAGCTCAAGAGCTTTGCGCGCAAGGCCGACGAGCAGGTCACGGGCGCTGTGTCGCTGCTGGACTGCGTGCGCAACGCCCTGCTGCTGCTGGAGCACCGCAGCCGCGCGCTGGACGTCCAAGCCGAGATCGACGTGCCCGTCGGCCTGCGCGTGCGGGCCGAGGCCAACCGGCTGGAGCAGGTGCTCATCAACCTGTTCGGCAACGCCATCGACGCGATGCAGAACGAGGCCGAGCGCCGGCTGGGCGTGCAGGTCATTGCGCAAGATAGCGGGCGCCGCGCCCTCATCCGTGTGCAGGACAGTGGCGCCGGCGTCGGCGAGGCCGACCTGCAGCGCCTGTTCGAGCCCTTCTTCACCACCAAGCCCGCCGGAGAAGGCCTGGGGCTGGGCCTGGTGATTTCGGCCAAGATCGTGCATGAGTTCGGCGGTGCACTGCGAGCCGAACGCCTGGAGCACGGCATGAGTTTCGAGTTCGACCTCGCCGTCGAGACATGGACGGCAGCACCGGAGACCAATGATGTTTGAGGGCTACAAGGTCGTGTTCGTCGAGGACGACCTGCCGGTGCGGGTCAGCCTCACGCAGACACTGGAGCTGGAAGGCTTCACCGTCGTCCCCTGCCGCAGCGCTGAAGAGGCCCTGCCCCATATCCAGCCCGGCGCGCCCATCATCGTCATCACGGACGTGCGTCTGCCCGGCATGGACGGCCGCGCCCTGCTGGCGCATGTGCAGGCCACGGACCCGAGCATCCCCACCATCCTGATCACGGCCCACGGCGATGTGACCATGGCCGTGCAGTCCATGCGTGCCGGCGCCTACGACTTCATCGAGAAACCCTTTGCGCCCGAGCGCCTGCTGGACGTCGCGCGCCGGGCGCTGGACCTGCGCACGCTGCGCCACTCGGCCGACGAACTGCGCACTCAGCTGCAGCGCGCCAGCGGCATCGAAGCGGCGCTGCTGGGCCAATCGCCGGCCATGCAGCAGCTGCGCCGGCAGGTGCTCAACCTGGCTGGCACCTCGGCCGACGTCCTTATCGTCGGCGAGACCGGCACCGGCAAGGAGCTCGTGGCGCGCTGCCTGCACGACCAGAGTGCGCGACGGGATCGCCACTTCGTCGCCATCAACTGCGGCGGCCTGCCCGAGGCGCTGTTCGAAAGCGAGCTGTTCGGCCACGAGCCCGGCTCGTTCACGAGTGCGGCCAAGCGCCGCATCGGCAAGATCGAACATGCCAATGGCGGCAGCCTGCTGCTCGACGAGATCGAGACCATGCCCATCGCGCTGCAGATCAAGCTGCTGCGCGTGCTGCAGGAGCGTCGCATCGAGCGGCTGGGCTCCAACGAGGAGCTGCCGATCAACGTGCGCTTCATCGCCGCGAGCAAGTCCGATCTCAAGGAGCAGTCCGCTTCAGGGCAGTTCCGCAGCGACCTCTACTACCGCCTCAACATCGCGACGCTACAGCTGCCGCCGCTGCGTGAGCGCCGTGAAGACATTCCGCTGCTGTTCGAGCACTTCGTCGCCCAGGCTTGTGCCCGCTACGAGCGTGCGGCGCCCGAGATGACGCCCGAAAAACTGCGTGAGCTGATGGCCCATGACTGGCCCGGCAATGTGCGCGAGATCCGCAACGCCGCCGATCGCTTCGTGCTGGCCCTGGACGATCTCGACCCGCAAGCGGCGCTGCAAGCTGTGCCGGCGCTCAATCTCGCGCGGCAGATGGACCTCGTCGAGAAGACGCTGATCGAACAGGCCCTGCGGCGCTGCCACGGCAAGGTGCCCGCCGCGATGGAGCTGCTGGGCACGCCGCGCAAGACGCTGTATGACAAGCTGAACCGGCACGGCATCGTGCTGGACGATTTCCGCTAGCGGTACTTCTCCGGGTCCGGCGAATCCGTCGGGTTCGCGATGACGCGGCGAAAGGCCGCACTCATCGGCAGCTTCAGGTTCAGCCCCTGCGACGGCAGCGGTGACTCGAACCAGCGGCGGTAGATGGCGTGGATTTCCCCGCTGCGGTAGAGGCTGTGCAGCACCTCGTCCACCAGCGCCTTGAACTGCGGATCGTTTTTGCGCAGCCCGATGGCGTACGGCTCGACGGTCAGCGCCTGATCGGAAATGCGGTAGTCGTCCGCACCCGGGCCCTGCTGGGCCAGCAGCGCGCGCAGCAGCACGTCATCCATCAGGAAGGCCGAGGCGCGGCCGCTGCGCAGCAGCTGAAAGCCCTCGGGATCGTCCAGGCCGCCGAGGATGCGGATACCCAGGCCCTGCTGCTCGTTGACCTTGGCCAGATGCTGGATGCTGGTCGTACCGATGGTGGACGCGACCGGCAACCCGCGCAGGTCTGACAGACCCTGCACCCGCTCCGCGGCACGCGTCATCAGCCGGGTCTCGGCAATGAAAATGGTTAGCGAGAAGGCCTGTTGGCGCGCCCGCTCAGCGGTGTGCGTCGTGATGCCGCATTCCAGGTCCAGCGTGCCGTTGATGACCAGCGGCATGCGCGTGGCAGACGCGACCTCGACGCGACGCACTTCGAGGTCGGCCAATTGCAGCTTGGTCCGAACGGCAGCGACGATGCGATCGCAGAGTTCGACCGTGTACCCAGTGGGGCGCAGTTGGGCGTCGAGGTAGGAAAAAGGCAGCGAGGCCGGCCGGTAGCCAATGACGATGACGCCGGTGTCGCGCACCCGCGTGAGGGTCGGGCCATCGGCCGCGTGTGCCGCAAAGGCGCACAGCGCGAGCAGCGCCGCGCTAAGTCGCTTCATCATCCAGGCGACGCAGTTCAGCCAGCTTATCGGCAATGCGCAGTTCCATGCCGCGCGGCACCGGCTCGTACCAGCGTTGGCCTTCTAGCCCGTCGGGCAGGTATTGCTCACCAGCCGCGTAGCCGCCCGGCTCGTCGTGCGCATAGCGGTAGGCCTTGCCGTAACCCAGCTCTTTCATGAGCTTGGTGGGCGCGTTGCGCAGATGCACAGGGACCGGCCGCGTCTGATCCTGCTTGATGAAAGCCTTCACGGCATTGAAGGCCTTGTAGACCGCATTCGATTTGGGCGCGATGGCGAGGTAGACCACAGCCTCGGCCAGTGCCAGCTCGCCCTCGGGCGTGCCCAGGCGCTCGTAGGTGTCGGCGGCGTCCAGCGTGATGCGCAGTGCGCGCGGGTCGGCCAGGCCGATGTCTTCGCTGGCCATGCGGATGAGCCGGCGAGCGATGTAGCGGGCATCGACGCCGCCATCGACCATGCGCACGAACCAGTACAGCGACGCATCGGGATTACTGCCGCGCACCGACTTGTGCAGGGCGCTGATGACGTCGTAGAACTGGTCGCCACCCTTGTCATAGCGGCGCAGCTGTTCGCCGAGGGTCCGCTCCAGCAGGCCTTCGTCGATGCGGGCGCCATTGGCGAGCGCTGCGGCCGATTCAAGCGCATTCAGCAGCCGGCGCGCATCGCCGTCGGCGTAGCCGATGAGTCGGTCGGCGGCCTCCTTCGTCGGTGCCTCGACACCGAGCTCCTTGGCGCCGCGTTCGATCAGCTCCTGCAGCTCGCTCGCATCGAGGCTCTTCAGCACCTGCACCTGGGCGCGGGACAGCAACGCCGAGTTGACCTCGAAGCTCGGGTTCTCGGTCGTGGCGCCGATGAAGGTGAACAAGCCCGACTCGACATGCGGCAGGAAGGCGTCCTGCTGGGCCTTGTTGAAGCGGTGCACTTCGTCGACGAAAACCACCGTGCGCCGGCCCTGCTGGGCCGCGATCTGGGCGCGGTCGACCGCCTCGCGGATGTCCTTCACGCCGCCCAACACCGCCGAGATGGCGATGAACTGCGCATCGAAGGCGCCGGCCACCAGACGCGCCAGCGTCGTCTTGCCGACGCCGGGCGGGCCCCACAGGATCATGCTCTGCAGCCGCCCCGCCTCGAAGGCCGCGCGCAGCGGCATGCCGGGGCCCAGCAGGTGGCGCTGGCCGATGACCTCGTCCAGCGTCTTCGGGCGCAGGCGTTCGGCCAGCGGAGGTGCGGGCGGGTCGGCGTCGAAAAGCGAACCGGTGCTCACTGTTCGATCAGGTCGGCCCCGGCGGGCAGCTTGAACTGGAAACGATCCGCCGCGACCGGCACATTGGCCTGCACGGCGCTGAAGTCCAGCCGCGAGCGTTGGCCGAAGCCGTCGACGATCTCCATCGCCGCGAGTTCCTTGCCCTTGAAGCCGAGCTTGAGGGACTGGATGGTCGACTCGGCTTGTTTGGGCAAGGCCTGCACCCAGTCCAGTCCGCCATCGCTGGGCTGCGCCTTCAGCGTGAAGTCGCGCTCCAGATTGCTGCCGGCAAGCAGGGCTGCCGGCGTGGCGCCCAGCGCGTCGGCCAGCTTGCGCGAGCTGGCCTGGTTGAGGTCGGCGTCATAGATCCAGACCTTCTGGCCGTCGGCCACGATGACCTGCTCGAAGGGCTTGGCATAGGCGAAACGGAAGCGATTGGGCCGCTGAAACTCGAAGCTGCCCGACGAGACCTTCTTGCGCTTGCCGTCGGGCGACGTGACGGTCTGCGTGAAGTTGGCCTTGCCGCTCTTCACCTCGCGGCCGAAGTCGCGCAGCGCGTCGACCGCGTCGGCATGAGCAGCGCCCGCAACCAGCAACGTCAGGGAGAGCAGAAGTTTTTTCATTCGTCTCGTTTCGGGATGATCAGTTCACGGCTGCCGTTGGCGGCCAGGGCACCGACGAGCCCCGAGTTCTCCATCTGCTCCAGCAGCCGCGCGGCACGGTTGTAGCCTATGCGCAGATGGCGTTGCACCAGCGAAATGGACGCCTTGCGATGCTGTAGGACGATGGCCACGGCTTGGTCGTACATGGGGTCTTGCTCACCGCTGGCCTCGCCCGGCGCGGGCGCCTCGCCGTCGATGCCGTCGAGCACGCCGCCTTCGAGGATGCCTTCGATGTAGTTCGGTTCACCCTGGGACTTGATGTACTCCACAACGCGGTGGACCTCGTCGTCGCTGACAAAGGCGCCGTGCACGCGGATGGGCAGGCCGGTGCCCGAGGGCATGTAGAGCATGTCGCCCATGCCCAGCAGCGCCTCGGCGCCCATCTGGTCGAGGATGGTGCGGCTGTCGATCTTGGAGCTGACCTGGAAGGACAGACGCGTCGGGATGTTGGCCTTGATGAGGCCGGTGATGACGTCCACCGACGGGCGCTGCGTGGCCAGGATCAGGTGGATGCCGGCGGCGCGGGCCTTCTGTGCCAGCCGAGCGATCAGTTCCTCGATCTTCTTGCCGACCACCATCATCAGGTCGGCCAGCTCGTCGATGACGACGACGATGAAGGGCAGGCGTTCCAGCGGCTCCGGCTCCTCGTTGTTCAGCGCGAACGGATTCGGGATGCTGATGCCGTTGGCCTTGGCCTCGTCGATCTTCTTGTTGTAGCCGGCCAGGTTGCGCACGCCCATCTTGGACATGAGCTTGTAGCGCCTCTCCATCTCGCCGACACACCAGTTCAGCGCATTGCCGGCCTGCTTCATGTCGGTCACGACGGGCGCCAGCAGGTGCGGGATGCCCTCGTAGACGCTCATTTCCAGCATCTTGGGGTCGATGAGGATGAGGCGCACGTCGCGGGCCTCGGCCTTGTAGAGCAGGCTGAGGATCATCGCGTTGATGCCCACCGACTTGCCCGAACCGGTGGTGCCGGCCACCAGACAGTGCGGCATCTTGGCAAGGTCGGCAACCACCGGCAGGCCAATGATGTCCTTGCCCAGGCCCATGGTCAGCTGGGAGGCGGCATCAGCGTAGACCTGCGAGCCGAGGATCTCGGACAGGCGGATGGTCTGGCGACGCGCGTTGGGCAGCTCCAGGGCCATGTAGTTCTTGCCCGGGATGGTCTCCACAACGCGGATGGACACGAGGCTGAGCGAGCGCGCCAGGTCCTTGGCCAGGCCGACGATCTGCGAGCCCTTCACGCCCGTGGCCGGCTCGATCTCGTAGCGCGTGATGACCGGGCCGGGCGACGCGGCGACGACGTGCACCTCGACACCGAAGTCGCGCAGCTTCTTCTCGATGAGGCGGCTGGTCATTTCCAGCGATTCGGGCGTCACCGTCTCCTGGCGGCCGGGTGCGGCGTCCAGCAGGTCGACCTGGGGCAGCTTGGCGTCGCCGGCATCGACGAACAGCGTCTGCTGGCGCTCCTTGGCGACGCGGGTGGATTGCGGCACCTCGACGACCGGCGCCTCGATGACCAGCGGCGCGTGGTCAGCCTCGACCTGGCGCTCGATCTGGCGCTCGACCTCGACCTCCTGCTCGCGCTCCTTCACCGCCTGCTCGCCCGCCTTCTGGTCGGCCTTGATCTCGCGCTTCTCGATGTGCTGCTCACGCAGCTGCTCGAGGCGCTCACCGATGCGCTCGGCCAGTTGGCCCCAGGAGAAGCGCAGCGCCCAGGACATGCCGGTCAGCAGCAGCACGATCCAGACGACGCCCGAGCCGGCAAAGCCCAGGCCCTTCATGCCCAGCGGGCCGAGCGCATAGCCAACCAGGCCCCCGGCATGGCCGGGCAGGCGTGGCTCAAGGGCGTAAAGGCGGCTCCACTCCAGCGCGCAACTCGCGCCGATGAGCAGCACGATGCCAGCCCAGAAGCGCGCGCGCTGGCTCCAGCGCAGCGCGGGGTCCGCGTCATGGCGCAACAGCCCGGCCAGGCTGCGCAGCCAGCCGCGCAGGGCCAGCAGCGGCAACCACCAGGCCGAGAAGCCAAACAGGAAGAGCAGGCCGTCCGACACCCAGGCACCAAAGCCGCCGACGCGGTTGCCGACGAGGTCGCGCTGGCCGCTGGTGCTGAAGGCGGCGTCGCGCAGGTCGTGCGTGGCCATGGCCAGCACGAGCAGCGCCAGCAGCAGCGCGGTCAGTGCCAGCCACAAAGGCGTGCGCAGCAGCCGTGAGGCGGCCGACGGCGGGGGCGCTTCGCGCTTGGGCGCCTGGCGGCGGGTGGGTTTGGCGGGAGGGGCGGCTTCGCTGGCAGCTTGGTCGCCACCCAGCAGGGAACCGAGGGGAAAACTCATCCCCGCATTGTCGCCGTCAATCGTGGGTCAGCCGTTCCTTGATGACCACCGAACCGTTCTCAAGCGTTTCGATGACGCCGCGCTCCTCCAGGTCCTTCATGACCCGGCTGACCATCTCGCGCGATGCACCCACGACCTTGGCCATGTCCTGGCGCGAAACCTTGCCGCGGATCAGCTTGATGCCCTTCTCGTCCTCGGACATGTCGAGCAGCGTGCGCGCCACGCGGCCGTAGACGTCCAGCAGCGCCAGCGACTCGATCTGGCGGTCGGCGTTGCGCAGGCGCGCCACCAGGCCGCGCAGGATGCCGTAGGACAGGCTGCTGCTCTCGGGCAGGCAGCGCGCGAACTCGAGGCGACCGAGCACCAGCATGTCTGTCTGAACCTCGGCGCGCACCGTGGCCGAGTGGGGCTCGTTGTCGATGAGACTCATCTCGCCGACATAGTCGCCCGACTGCAGCACGGCGAGGATGACCTCGCGGCCACGGTGGTCGGCCGTCAGCACGCGCGCCCGGCCGTTGAGCAGGATGAAGAGGGCGTTGGACTTGGTGCCCTGCTCGACGATCAGTTCACCGCGCTTGAAGCGGCGCTTCACGACGCTGTCGGCGATGGACTGGGCCTGATCGGTGGTCAGCATCGAGAACAGCGGAACACGGCGGATCAGGTCGAGGTTGGAAATCATCGCCATATGCAGTCTCCAGGTTTGGGCCCCAGGCAAGCGGCAAGAAATGCGCCTGCCTAAAATGGCGTGCATTGTGCACACGCGGCAGGCTTCCCCGCATCGGGTAAGGCCGGGGTTTTCACCCCTAAGACTACCTTGCGAGCCGCTATCCCGCCCTCATATTTCCTGCCATGACCGCTACGACCCAACACCACGGCCTGCTCATCCTCGGTTCCGGCCCCGCCGGCTACACCGCCGCCATCTACGCTGCACGCGCTAATCTCAAGCCTACGCTGATCACCGGCATGGCCCAAGGGGGTCAGCTCATGACCACGACCGAGGTCGACAACTGGCCCGCCGACGTCATGGGTGTGCAGGGCCCCGAGCTGATGCAGCGCTTCCAGGAACACGCCGAGCGCTTCCAGACCCAGATCGTCTTCGACCACATCAACGCGGTCGACTTCTCCAAGCGCCCCTTCACGCTGACCGGCGACAGCGGCACCTACACCTGCGACGCCCTCATCATCGCGACCGGTGCCTCGGCCAAATACCTCGGCCTGGACTCAGAACAGGCCTTCATGGGCCGCGGGGTCAGTGGTTGCGCGACCTGCGACGGCTTCTTCTACCGCGGCCAGGAAGTCTGCGTCGTCGGCGGCGGCAACACGGCCGTCGAGGAGGCCCTCTACCTGTCCAACATCGCCAGCACCGTCCACCTGATCCACCGCCGCGACAAGTTCCGCGCCGAGCCCATCCTCATCGACAAGCTCAAGGAGAAGGCCGACGCCGGCAAGATCGTGCTGCATTTCTTCCAGCAGCTCGACGAGGTGCTGGGCGACGCCTCGGGCGTGACCGGCGTGCGCATCCGCAGCACGCTGGACGACAGCAAATCGGAGATCAAGCTGCACGGATGCTTCATCGCCATTGGCCACCAGCCCAACACCGACATCTTCAAGGGCCAGTTGGAAATGAAGGATGGGTACATCATCACCAAGAGCGGCCTGAACGGCTTTGCGACGATGACCAGCGTTCCCGGCGTCTTCGCGGCGGGCGACGTACAGGACCACATCTACCGCCAGGCCATCACCAGCGCCGGCACCGGCTGCATGGCCGCATTGGACGCCCAGCGCTTCCTGGACCAGGAAAACGGTTGACCCCTCGTCCGGTCTCCCGAGGGGACGGCGATGCTCTCGGCATTGAGCCGCGAGCACATCGCCCAAGCGGGCCAGCTCGGAAGCGGCCCAGCGCTCGGCCCGAAAGAGTCGCACGACCTTTCTGGTTCACGGGTTTTCCGCTACACTCGCGGGCTTGCCTGCTGGATGGACCGCATCCAAAGCGTTGATTCGAAAGAATTTTTGCTGAGGATTAGCAGGCATATGCGGTCAAAGGGCTGCTCGAAGAGTTCGGGCGGCTGGTCAGAGAAGTCAAACCGGAGAAGCGTCATGGCACGCGTCTGTCAAGTCACGGGCAAGAAGCCCATGGTCGGGAACAATGTCTCCCACGCCAACAACAAAACCAAGCGTCGGTTCCTGCCGAACCTGCAATACCGCCGTTTCTGGGTGGAATCGGAAAATCGCTGGATTCGCCTGCGCATCACGAATGCCGCTCTGCGTTTGATCGACAAGGTCGGCATCGACCAAGTCGTCGCCGATCTGCGCGCCAAGGGCGCGCTCTGATCGTCGCTCACTGACCACTGAAGGAATACGACCATGGCATCCAAAGGCGGCCGCGAGAAGATCAAGCTGGAGTCCACTGCGGGCACCGGCCACTTCTACACCACGAACAAGAACAAGAAGACCACGCCCGAAAAGCTCGAATTCATGAAATTCGACCCGAAGGCGCGCAAGCATGTCCTGTACAAGGAAATCAAGCTGAAGTGATGAATGGCGGCGCAGCCGCCATCGCATGCAGGCAAAACAAAACCCGCCAAGCGGCAACGCTGGCGGGTTTTTGCGTTCTAACCGAGGCAGCAGCCTCAGCGTGCCGCGGTCACTGTGGTGCCAAACTCCTGCTTGAACCAGCGATCAAGCATGCGCTTCTCGTAGCGCAGCGTGTCACTGCTTGAATGGCCATTGAAGCCATCCTGGTAGTTCATATCACGCAGCTTGACCTCGCCCTGGCGCACAACCTTGTCGCCCTCTCGGACTTCGTAGTTGAAGGCAATGGACGGCAGGGTGACGGTGCGCATGACGCGCAACCATTGCATGCGGCGGCCGAACGGCTCGACCTCGCCGGCCAGATCCACGTCGGTCACGTTGATCCGCACATCCCGGTCCGGCAGGCGCTTGCCAACCTGCTCAACAAGGTAGGCCTCGATGTCCTTGAGCACCTCGGGTTGGCGAAAGCCGTTGTTGTCCTTGATGTCCGAGAACTTGTCGGAGCCAACGAAATTCACCTGCACATCGGCGCGCGCAGAAGCGGCCAGGGTGAACATGGCAAGGGCAATCCAGCGGTATTTCATGGCAAGCCTCCTAAGCAAATCAGTGACTGCATACGGCAAGTCTAGGCCAGTCCAAGAAAAAGGGCGCCCGAAGGGGCGCCCTTTACTTCAGGAAACCAAAGCTCAGGCGTGAGCAGCGCGCAGGCGCATCGAGAAAGCCTGCAGTTCAGCAATACCGCTTTCCTCGGCGCGGCGGCACCAAGCCTGCAAGTCGGCAACCAGTTGCTCGGCCGACACATTCGTGCGCGTCCACATCTGGCGCAACTCCTCGCGCATGGTCACCAACTTGTCGATGACCGGGCTGGCAGCGCGGGCATTCGCGAGATCGCCGTGCACGGCGACCGGGATGCGCTCCTCGTCGCGATGCAGCCAGCGTTGGGCCTGCTTGAACTCCGCAAACCGCGCGCTGTGCTTGCCACCCTCGGCCTTGATCCTGGCCAACTCAGCGGCGCAGGCCGCCTTCAGGTCACGGGCATAGCTGGCCATGACTTCGTAACGATTGGCGATCAGCGCCTCGAGTGTGCGCGCGTCAGCCGGCTTGATTTCGCCCAGGCTGAGCTTGGGTGCCGTCTTGCGGACCTTGGCCATACCCAGCATTTCCAGGCCACGGATATACATCCAGCCAATGTCGAACTCGTAGGGCTTGACCGAGAACTTGGCCGACGTCGGGTAGGTGTGGTGATTGTTGTGCAGTTCTTCACCGCCCACGATCAGCGTCCAGGGCGTCAGATTGGTCGACGCGTCGGGTGCTTCGAAATTGCGATAACCCCAGTAGTGGCCGATGCCATTGATGACACCGGCAGCCCAAATGGGGATCCAGGCCATCTGGATCGCCCAGATGGTGGCGCCGATGGCACCGAACAAGGCCACATTGATGATCAGCAACAGCGCGACGCCCTGCCAGCTGTACTTGGTATACAGATTGCGCTCGATCCAATCGTCGGGCGTGCCGCGGCTGTACTTGGCAATCGTCTCGGCGTTCTTGGCCTCGGTGCGGTACAGCTCAGCACCTTCGGCCAGCACCTTCTTCAGACCGCGGGTCTGCGGGCTGTGCGGGTCTTCCTCAGTTTCGCACTTGGCGTGGTGCTTGCGGTGGATCGCAACCCATTCGCGGGTGACCATGCCGGTCGTCAGCCAAAGCCAGAAGCGGAAGAAGTGCGACGGGATGGGACCGAGATCCAGCGAACGGTGAGCCTGGGCACGATGCAGGAAGATCGTGACCGAAGCGATCGTGATGTGGGTCACAACCAGCGTAAAGATCACCAATTGCCAGGCACTGAAACCCAACAGGCCATCGGCCAGCCAGTTCATCAGCGCGTTCAGGATGTCGTTCATGCGTCCAAGACCTCGGCCACAGCGGCCATGCAAAGGAATGTCAATTGTAGAGTAGCGCCCCAAAAATCAAGGGGTTTGCTGCACCGTATTCAGGCGGTGCCGTGCGAATCGACGCGTTCTTTGACCCGCATCAAGCCGATCTTTCCCACGTGACCGCAAAAAACCCGTCCGTGGCGTGTTGGTGAGGCCACAGCCGCAGTGCGCCGTTTTCCACAAGTTCGCCAGCGCGCTCGACCTGTGCCTTGACCAGCGCTTCATCCGCCGCTAGCGGCTTGAAGTCGGGATGGGCAGCGGTAAATTCGGTTGCAATGACCTCGTTTTCCGCGTCCAACAGGCTGCAAGTCGCGTAAACCAGGCGGCCGCCGGGCTTCACGAGGCGGGCAGCGCTGGCCAGGATGGCCCGTTGCTTGACCTGCAATTCCGTCACGGCCTGGGGCGACTGGCGCCATTTCAGGTCTGGGTTGCGGCGCAGTGTGCCCAGGCCGGAGCAGGGAGCATCCACCAGCACCCGATCGATCTTGCCGGCCAGGCGCTTGACGCGATCGTCCCGCTCGTGAGCGATCTGGGCCGGGTAGACATTGGACAGGCCGCTCCTGGCCAGGCGGGGTTTCAGTGCATCCAGGCGATGGCCGGAAACGTCGAAGGCGTAGAGCCGGCCGGTATTGCGCATGGCCGCACCCAGGGCCAACGTCTTGCCGCCGGCGCCGGCGCAGAAGTCCACCACCATCTCGCCGCGCTTGGGTGCCAGCAGCAGGGCCAGCAACTGGCTGCCCTCATCCTGGACTTCAATTGAACCGTTGGTGAACAGCTCCAGCTTGTTCAGCGCCGGCTTGCCGTCGATGCGCAAACCGAGCGGCGAATAAGGCGTCTGCGTCGCCTCGATGCCAACCGCCTTGAGTTGCGCCTGCGCCTCTTCGCGCTTGAGCTTGAGCGTGTTGACGCGGAGGTCCAGCGGTGCGGCCTCGTTCAGAGCGTTGGCGAGTTTCCAGAACTCCTCTTCGCCCAGACGCGCAAGCAGCGGCTCGGCCAGCCAGTCGGGCATGTTGTGGCGCAGCTTGGGCGCCAGACTCTGCGGGTCGATCGACTTGATCTGCTCCAGCCACTGCTGTTCGGCCGGGCTCAAGGCGCCGCGCAGGAAGGCTTCGTTGCCACGCCAGGCCAGCATGGCTAGGCGGCGTGGCATGGGCCCGCTGCCCGACTGGGCGAGGTTCTGGAATTTCAGCCGCTCGCGCAACAGCGCATAGACGGTTTCGGCCAGGCTGGCGCGTTCGCGCTGGCCAAGGTTCTTGTGTTGACGGAAAAAGGCCGAAACGATCG
Organism: Pelomonas sp. Root1217; assembly: GCF_001425705.1. Taxonomy (GTDB): domain Bacteria; phylum Pseudomonadota; class Gammaproteobacteria; order Burkholderiales; family Burkholderiaceae_C; genus Pelomonas. Next base: position 461,314 of record NZ_LMDC01000028.1, read on the forward strand.
AGTCGGCCGGCGCGTCGAGCTTGTTGACGGCGGCGATCAGCTCGGCGCACAGCTCCAGCAGGGCATTAGGATGCATCGTCCCATTATCCCAAGCCCCGCTGCACTGCCCTACCCTGCATGAATCTCTGGACCCAGTTGCGCCTGCGCCCCCGGCTGCTGTCAGCCATCCTTGCCGGCAGCGCACTGGCCGCCTTGTGGCCGGGCGCTGTGCCGATGACGACGCGGCTGCTGCTGGGTTGGGATTTCACGCTGTGGATCTATCTGCCGCTGGCGCTGTGGATGATGCTGGGCCGCGCGGGCTCGGTGAACGTGCAGCAGCGCGCCAGCCAGCTGACCGAAGGCCTGCCCGTCATGTTGCTGTTGGCGGTGGGCGGGGCGCTGGCCAGCTTTGGCGCCATTGCGCTGGAACTGGGCTCGGCCAAGCAAGCCCATACCGCCAACGGTTTGACGCTCGCCTTCGCCATCGCCACCGTCTGCAGCTCCTGGCTGCTGCTGCCGGTGGAGTTCGGCATCGCCTACGCCAGCCTCTATCACGGCGGCGGCAAGGCGTCGCATGGGCTGGAGTTTCCGGGCGACGACGAGGGCCCGCCCGACTACGGCGATTTCCTGTATTTCTCCATCACCGTGGCGGCCACGTCGCAGACCTCGGACGTGTGCGTCAGCTCGCGCGCCATGCGTCGCCTCGTGCTGGTTCAAGGCCTGCTGGCCTTCGTCTTCAACACTGGCGTGCTGGCGTTGACCGTCAATATCCTCGCCGGGCTGATCAGCTGAGCAGCAACTGCTGAGCCGCACCGTCGCGGTGGGTGACGCGCTCGCCGTCCCACACCAACGTACCTTCGACAAACCAGCGCACCGACAGTGGATAGATGCGGTGCTCGGCCGCCAGCACGCGGGCTGACAGGGCCTTGGTGTCGTCACCGGGCAGCACCGGCACCACCGCCTGCATGACGATGGCGCCATGGTCCAGCTCGGCCGTCACGAAGTGCACCGTCGCACCGGCCACCTTGCAGCCCATCTCCAGCGCCCGCTCATGCGTGTGCAGCCCGGTGAAGGCTGGCAGCAGCGAGGGATGGATGTTGAGCATGCGGTGCGCATAGCGGACCGTGAAACCCGGCGTCAGGATGCGCATGAAGCCGGCCAGCACGACCAGGTCGGGCGCGAAACCATCGATGACGCGGGCCAGTTCGGCGTCGAAATCCTCGCGGGTGGCGTAGGCCTTGTGGTCAACAACGGCCGTGGCGATGCCCTGCTCAGCGGCAAATTGCAGGCCGCCCGCATCGGGCCGGTTGCTGATGACGGCAGCCACCTCGGCCGGCCAGCCTTCGGCCTTGCAGGCCTTCACGATGGCCTCCATGTTGGAGCCCCGCCCCGAAATCAGAATCACCAACCTCTTCATGGGGCGGCAGTTTAGGGGCGGCCGGCCGATCGCCCCTTGAACGACAATCCGCGCCCCATGTCGAACCCCACCCCCACCCGCCCGCGCGTCCTGTCAGGCATGCGCCCGACCGGCGCCCTGCACCTTGGCCATTACCACGGTGCCATCAAGAACTGGGTGCGGTTGCAAGATACGCACGAAGGCTTCTTCTTCGTCGCCGACTGGCATGCGCTCACCACCCAGCGCCCAAGTGGCGAGACGCTGACCCGCCACGTCTACGAGATGGTCACCGACTGGCTGGCCGCCGGACTGGACCCCGAGCGCTGCACGCTGTTCCTGCAAAGCCGCATGCCCGAGCACGCCGAGCTGTTCACGCTGCTGGCCATGTGCACGCCGTCCTCGTGGCTGGCGCGCATGCCCAGCTACAAGGACCAGGTCGCCGCCGACCCCGAACTGGCCACCTACGGCTTCCTGGGCTACCCGCTGCTGCAGGCGGCCGACATCCTGCTCTACAAGCCTGCGGGTGTGCCGGTGGGCGAGGACCAGGCCGCCCACGTCGAAGTAACCCGTGAGGTCGCGCGCCGCTTCAACCGGCTCTATGCCGAAGCCGCGCCCATCTTTGTCGAGCCCCAGGCCCTGCTGACCGAGACCGCCCGCGTGCCCGGCCTGGACGGCCAGAAGATGAGCAAGAGCCTGGACAACGCGATCGCGATGCGCGACGAGCCGGACATCGTCGCCGCCAAGATCCGCACCATGCCAACCGACCCGCAGCGCGTACGCCGCAGCGACGCCGGCGACCCGGCGCGCTGCCCGGTATGGCCTTTGCACCAGATCTACAGCGACGACACGACGCGCGCCGCCTGCGATGCCGGCTGCCGCACCGCCAGCATCGGCTGCCTGGACTGCAAGCAACCGTTGATCGAGTCCATTCAACGCGAGCAGGCGCCCTGGCGGGAACGCGCCGCGGCGCTGGACCCGCAGCAGGTGCAATGGACGCTGGAGGTTGGCACCGAGCGTGCCCGTGCCGTCGCGCGCAAGACGCTGCGCGAGGTGCGCGGCGCGATGGGGCTCGTGGCTTGAGTTCTGCAATCCACGTGACAGACCTCGAGACCGCCATCAACTGGTGGCGCGTGCGTTCGCCTTCGCCTGACGGCATCAGCGCCGCACCCGAGGTTCGTGCGCTGGCCGAGGCCTATGCGTTGCTCGCGCTGAGCCGCGCGACCGAGCTTGACCCTGCCACGCTCAAGCCCAGGGCCCTGGATGCCTGGCTGGCCTGGTACGCGACGACGCCTGACTCGCCCTGCATCGCCATCTGTTCGACGGCCCAGGGCGACGCCATTTGCAAAGGCTGTGGCCGCACTTTCGACGAAGTGCAGCACTGGCCGGCCCTCGACCCCTTCGAGAAGCGCGTTGTCTGGCATCGCATCACCCACGAAGGCACGGCCTGGCGCTTCAATCGGTACGCAGAAAGAGTGAGATGAGGCCCCTCGCCCAGTCTCGCCCCGTTGGACACGGGCGTTCCCGGTCGATCCCCCGCGGGGATGGCGATGCTCGCGGCATTGAGCCACGAGCACATCGCCGGACGGGCCGGCTTGGGAGCGGCCCGGCGCTCGGCCCGAAAGCATCAGCCACAAGATGAGCCGCATCCGCTTCATCGACAGCGTCCGCCGCCTTGTGCCACTGGCCTGGCCCGTCCTCGTGGGTCAGATCGCCGTGATGATGTTCAGCACCATCGACACGCTGATGATGGGCCGCGTCAGTCCCGAGGACCTGGCTGCATTCGCTGTCGGCTCGGCCGCCTATGTGACCATCTTCGTCGGCCTGATGGGCATCATTCTCGCGGTCGGGCCCATCGCTGGCCGGCAGTTCGGCGCTCAGGATCTGCCCGGTGCCGGCAGCAGCTTCGTGCAGGCGCAATGGCTGGCGCTGCTGCTATGCATTCCGGGCTGTCTGGCGCTATGGTTCCCGGATCCCTTCACGGCGCTGGCCCAGCTCGATGGGCCCCAAGCCGCCAAGGTGCGGGCCTACACGCGCCCGGAAGCCTTTGCGCTGCCCGCGGCCCTGCTCTTCACGGCTTTCCGCGGCTTTTCGACGGCGGTCAGCCGGCCCAAGGCCGTCATGGCCATGCAGCTGACCGGGCTGGCGGCCAAGGTGCCGCTGAATGCCGTACTCGTGTTCGGCTGGGGGCCGATCCCCGCGATGGGGGTTGCCGGCTGCGGCTTTGCGACGGCCACCGCCTTGATCGGCCAGGCCGCCGTCGCCATGTGGCTGCTCCGGCGAGATGCCTTCTACCTGCCGTTCAAGATCCCGCACCTCTGGCGGACACGGCCCCATTTGAGTGAGCTCGCGGCCCTCGTGAAGCTGGGTCTGCCGATGGGCGGCTCCATCCTCGTCGAGGTGACGGGCTTCACCTTCATGGCCTTTTTCATCGCGCGTCTCGGCGCGACGCCGGTCGCCGGCCACCAGATCGCCGTCAACCTCGTCGCGATGATGTTCATGATCGCGCTCGCAATGGCCACCGCCGCCGGCACGTTGGTCGCCCAGCATCTGGGCGCCGACGAAAAGCACGAAGCGCGCACCGTCGGCCGGCATGCGATGACGCTGGCCGCACTGACCGCCGCGGGCGTCGGCGCCGTTGTCGCCGTCGCGCGCGAGCCCATCGTCGCCCTCTACACCTCGAATGCATCGACGGCGGCGGCCGCCCTGCCGCTGCTGGTCTGGGTCTGGTTCTTCCACCTCGGCGACGCCCTGCAGACGGTGGCCGCCTATGTGCTGCGCGCCTACCAGGTCGCCACGCTACCGATGATCATCTACGTCGTGGCGCTGTGGGGCCTGGGCATTGGCGGCGGCTACTTCCTGGCCTTCGGTGCCAACGGCGCGGGCGCAGTCGGCTTCTGGCAGGCGGCAACGGCCGGGCTCATCGTGGCGGCCTTCCTGCTCAGCTTGCTGCTGAGGCGGGTCTTCAGCGAGAACCGCTGATCAGCTTCCTGCCGTGGGCAGGAAGATCACGAAGCGGCTACCGCCGCCGTCGCGCGCCAGACAGCGCACGCTGCCGCCATGGCGTTCGGCGATCTGCTTGACGAGGCTCAGGCCCAGGCCGACGCCGCCCGCCATCTCGGCGTGGCCGGGCAGCCGATAGAAGGGCTCGAAGATGCGCTCGCGCAAATCCGCCGGCACGCCAGGCCCACGGTCGGCGACGATGAATTCATAGCCGCCGGCGACCGGCCGCAATGCCAGTTCGACGTCAGGCCCACCGTAGCGGCGCGCGTTGTCGAGCAGGTTGCGCAGCGCGCGGCGCAGGAGGCGCTCCTGACCGACGACGCGAGCGGAATCGGTCTCGGGCTCAAAGGTCGCCTCAGCGCGGGCGGCCTCCTCGGCACCCAGCGCGAGCAATTCGACGGCATGGGTCTCGCCAATCGCGCTGCCCGCCTCCAACCGACTGGCCAATAGCACCTCTTCGACAAGCGCATCCAGCTCGGCGATGTTGACGTCGATCTCCTGCGCCAGGCGTTGACGCTGTGCGGGCGCGGCGTCGTCCAACATGGCGAAAGCCATTTTCAACCGCGCTAGCGGGGAGCGCAGCTCATGGCTGGCATTGGCCAGCAGCGTCTGGTGCGAGCGCAGCAGCGTCTCGATGCGGTCGGCCGCCTGGTTGAAGCTGGTGGCCAGGGCGGCCACCTCATCGCGCCCACTGTCGTCGACGCGATGGGCCAGGTGGCCGGAGCCGAATTTCTCGACACCGCGCTTGAGCGCTTCCAGCCGCCGCGTCAGCCGTCGCACGACCGGATAGGCGCCGGCGGCCACACCGATGAAAAGCAGCACCAGCACGACAGCCAATGTCGACACCGCCGGTGCGCCGGGCGACACGGGGCGATGCAGCCAGGGGCCGGTCCAGGGACCTTCATCCAACCGGGGCGGCCGCGCGCCGGGGCCTCCAGGACCCGAGGCGCCTGAAGCGGCGCCCTGGGGGCTTGGCGGTCGCACGGTGCGCACCATCTCCAGGCTTCGGCCATCACCGAGGTTGGCGCTGACGATGATGGCGCCGGGGTCGTCGGCACGGCGCTGGAACATCTGCGTCGTCGCGATGCGCTTGCCGTCAGCATCCTCCAACGCGATCGGCATGCGCAGGCGCGCCCCCCAGTCGGCAAAGACGGCAGCCTGTTCGGCGCGCGGCGCGTCGGCCGGCGGCAGCGCGAGCTTGAGCAGCCCGGCCATCGCGTTCAGGCGCTCGCCGGCCGCAAGCTCGACGTTGCCGCGCTCCTGCTCGATGTGGCGCTGGAACAGCCACGCCGAGCCGAAGGCAAAGGCCAGCAGCAGCGCGACCAGCGTCAGGTAGATGCGGACGTAGAGGCTTTTCAAATCAGGGGCGCGTGGAGTTTTGCGGGCCGAGCGCCGGGCCGCCCCTAGCCGGCCCGCGTAGGGCGATGTGCTTGTGGCTCAATGCCGCAAGCATCGCCGTCCCCTCGGGGGCTGAGGCCGGACACATGGCGCCCAGTGGGCGGCATGTGCCTGCCGAAGGGCTGCGGCGCAAGCCGCAGCGCGGTCTGCAAGACCGGCTGGGCGCGCCCGCGTTCAGCGTGGCGAGACTGGACGAGGGGCTCACACTCAAGCCGCGTCCGCGTCGGCGTCTTGCTTGCGGGCAAAGACATAGCCGGCTCCACGCACGGTCAGCACGCGGCGGGGGTTCTTGGGATCGTCCTCGATGACGGCCCGGATGCGCGAGATGTGAACGTCGATGGAGCGGTCAAAGGCCTCAAGCGGATGGCCCTTGAGCGCGTCCATGATCTGGTCTCGGCTCAGCACGCGGCCGGGGCTTTGAGCCAGCACGACGAGCAGGTCGAACTGGTGGCTGGTCAGGTCGCAGATCTTGCCGTCCAGGCGCGCCACGCGGGCGGCCAGGTCGATCTCCAGGCGGCCAAAACGCAGCACCTCGTCGCCATCGAGCTTGGGCTCCAGCCGGCGCAGCAGGGCCTTGATACGCGCCTGCAGTTCGCGCGGCTCAAAGGGCTTGGCGAGGTAGTCGTCCGCACCCAACTCGAGGCCAAGGATGCGGTCCATGGGCTCGCCGCGCGCCGACAGCATCAGCACCGGCTGATGGCGCCAGCGCGGGTCGCCGCGCAGCCAGCGGCAGAAGTCCAGCCCGTCGCCATCCGGCAGCATCAGGTCCAGCACCAGCAACTCGAAGCGGCCATGGGCCAAGGCTTCGCGGGCTTGTGCCAGGTTACCGGCAGTGCTCACTTCGAAGCCGGCGGCGCGGAGATAGTCGCCCACCATACCGGTCAGGCGGACATCGTCATCGATCAACAACAGTCGGGCGCTACTCATCACCGGGGCCAGGGAAGAAAAAGGAATCCGGCGCGCCTCGGCGCCGGTGGAACGGGGCTCAAGCATCGCAGAACTCCTGGTCAAGGGCCAATCAGCCGGCGTGGCGGGAGGCCATGCGAGCCTGGCGCTTCTTCATGACTTCCGCGATCTTGGCGCGCTGTTCGGGCGTCAGCACGCGGGCGGCGTCGATGCTGGCCTGGCTGAGGCGCTTGGAGGCGGCTTCGTGTTGGGCGCTCATCTGCACGCGCACGGCCTCGATGGCGGCGGCGTCGATGTTGGTGGCCGTGTAGAGCGTGGCCAGTTGCTGGTGCAGCTTCATGCCGGCTTCACGCTGGCCCGACAGATCCTGGCGGGCCGCCTTGAAGATGGCTTCGATCTGGCTGCGCTGGGAATCGGTCGCGTTGACCAGGTCAAGCATGTGCTCGATGCGGCCGCCGAACAGGCCGCCGGGCGCCATCATGGCCGGGCCACCATGGTGGCCCCCATGGGCAGGTTGGGCCTGGGCAGCAACACCGCCGAATGCCAGGGCCGCAGCCACCGTACCGACGCGCAACAGGTTCTGGATGGGGAAGGACTTCATCAGAGGTCTCCTGGAAGAAGAGTGAGTGAGGTCATCTTCCAAGCGGCCTGTGTGGCATCTTTGGGGACGGGGTAAAGAACTGTGTCCCGTTGTCGTCGCCTGGCTTACACGGTGCCCCCACGCACCTGGGTACAGGCGCTGCCCCCCGAGGGGGCGCGAACCGGCTTGGGGCGGCCCGGCGCCGGTTCAGGCCTCACGGCTCCGCGCGAGACCTGGGCTCCTCACTTGATCGGCTTGAAGCGCATCCGCTTCGGACGCGCGCCTTCTTCGCCCAGGCGCTTCTTCTTGTCGGCCTCGTACTCGTGGAAGTTGCCGTCGTAGAAGAACCACTGCGAATTGCCTTCGCAGGCCAGGATGTGGGTGCAGATGCGGTCCAGGAACCAGCGGTCATGGCTGATGACCATGGCCGAGCCGGCGAATTCCAGTAGCGCTTCTTCCAGCGCACGCAGGGTTTCCACGTCCAGGTCGTTGGACGGCTCGTCAAGCATCAGCACATTGCCGCCCTGGGCCAGGGTCTTAGCCAGATGCAGGCGGCCGCGCTCACCGCCGGAGAGGGCCCCGACAAGCTTTTGCTGGTCGTTGCCCTTGAAGTTGAAGCGGCCCAGATAGGCACGGCTGGGCATGACGAACTTGCCGACGATGATGTTGTCCAGGCCGCCGGAAACGTCCTGCCAGACGGTCTTGTCAGCTTCCATGCTGTCGCGGCTTTGGTCCACAAACGCCATCTTGGCCGTCTTGCCGATCTTGACCGTGCCGCTGTCCGGCTGCTCCACGCCCTGCAGCATGCGGAACAGCGTCGACTTGCCAGCGCCGTTGGGGCCAATGATGCCGACGATGGCGCCGGCCGGCACCTTGAACGACAGGTTGTCGATCAGCACGCGGTCGCCAAAGCTCTTGCTGACATTCTCGAACTCGATGACCTCATTGCCCAGGCGCTCGGCCACGGGTATGAAGATTTCGTTGGTGACGTTGCGCTGCTGGTATTCGACATCCGAGAGTTCCTCGAAGCGGGCCAGACGCGCCTTGCTCTTGGCCTGGCGGCCCTTGGCGTTGGAGCGAACCCACTTCAGCTCCTCCTTCATCGCCTTCATGCGAGCGTCTTCGGACTTCTGCTCGGTCTCCAGGCGCTTTTCCTTCTGGTCCAGCCAGTCGGAGTAGTTGCCCTTCCACGGGATGCCGTGGCCACGGTCCAGTTCAAGAATCCACTCGGCCGCGTTGTCCAGGAAGTAGCGGTCGTGGGTGATGGCCACGACGGTACCGGGGAAGCGCTGCAGGAACTGCTCCAGCCACTCGACGGACTCGGCGTCCAAGTGGTTGGTGGGTTCGTCCAGCAACAGCATGTCGGGCTTGCTCAGCAGCAGGCGGCACAACGCCACGCGGCGCTTCTCGCCACCCGACAGCACGCCGATGACGGCGTCCCAGGGCGGCAGGTTCAGCGCATCGGCGGCCAGTTCAAGCTGCAGGTCGGTGTTCTCGGAGCCGGCGGCGGCGATGATGGCCTCCAGCTCGCCCTGCTCGGCGGCCAGCGCGTCGAAGTCGGCGTCTTCCTCGGCGTAGGCCGCGTAGACCTCATCCAGGCGCTTCTTGGCGGCCAGCACGCCGCCAATGCCCTCTTCCACGGCTTCGCGCACGGTCTGGTCGGGGTTCAGGCGCGGTTCCTGCTCCAGGTAGCCGATCTTGATGCCCGGCATCGGGATGGCTTCGCCCTCGTACTCCTTGTCGACACCGGCCATGATCTTCAGGATGGTCGACTTGCCCGAGCCGTTCACGCCCAGCACGCCGATCTTGGCGCCGGGGAAGAAGGACAGGGAGATGTCTTTCAGGATGTGGCGCTTGGGGGGAACCGTCTTGTTGACGCGGTTCATTGAAAAGACGTACTGGGCCATGGCGAATCCTTGAGGCTGAAATGGCGGCAGGCCCCGGGAGGGCCTGCGTTGCCTGATATTGTCGCCCAGCCTGCGTTTCATGGAGTTCGGATGCACCGCCTCGCCACCGCCCTGCTTGTTTTCGCCACCGGCCTGGCCCAGGCCCAGACCCTGCGCTGGTCCAGCCAGGGTGACATGCAGACCACCGACCCGCATTCGCAGAACGAGGTCATGACCAACAGCCTGAACAACCAGGTCTATGAGGGCCTGACCCGGCGCATGAAGGACATGAGCATGGGCCCGGCGCTGGCGACCGAGTGGACCCAGGTCACGCCGCTGATCTGGCGCTTCAAGCTGCGCGCGGGCGTCAAGTTCCATGACGGCACGCCCTTCACGGCCGAGGACGTGGTGTTCTCCATGCAGCGACTGCGCGACGACAACGCACCCCAGCGTGTCTACGCCAACGCCGTCGGCATCCCCAAGGCCATCGATCCGCTGACCGTCGTCTTCACGCTGGACAAGCCCAACCCCATCGTTCCCGAGCTGCTCGCCAACCTCTTCATCATGAGCCGACGCTGGTGCGAGGAGCACCGCGTCACCCGGCCGCTGAATTTCAAGCAGCAGGAAGAGTCCTATGCCAGCCAGCATGCCAATGGCACCGGGCCCTTCGTGCTGATCAGCCGCCAGCCGGGCGTGAAGACGGTGTTCAAGCGCAACCCGGCCTGGTGGAACAAGTTCGAGGGCAATCTGCAGGAGTTCACCTACCTGCCCATCGGCAACGACGCGACGCGCACTGCTGCGTTGATCTCCGGAGAGATCGACTTCGTGCTCGATCCGCCGCCGCGCGACGTCGCCCGGCTGCGCACCGTGCCCGAGCTCAAGGTCGTGGACGGCCAGGAGAACCGCATCGTCTACGTCGGCATGGACCAGACGCGCGACAAGCTGCTTTACGGCCAGGCCCCGGGCGACAAGAACCCACTGAAGGACCTGCGCGTGAGAAAGGCGCTTTATCACGCCATCGACATCGAGGCCATCAAGACCAAGCTGATGAGCGGCTACGCCACGCCCACCGGCGGTCTGACCTCGTCGCCGCGCGGTGCCTATGGCGACCCCAAGCTGGAGACCCGCCTGCCCTATGACGTGGCCGCATCAAAAAAGCTGCTGGCCGAAGCTGGTTATCCGGACGGTTTCGACATCACGATGGACTGCCCCAACAACCGCTATGTCAACGACGAACGCATCTGCATCGCGCTGGCCAGCATGTGGGCGCAGGTCAAGGTCAGGGTCAAGGTCAACGCGATACCGCGCACGCTGTTCTTTCCCAAGGTCGAGAAGTTCGACACCAGCCTGTACCTGACCGGCTGGGGAGGCGGCTCCACCGACGCCGAGGTCATGCTCACGCCGGTGCTGCGCAACCGTGGCGAGCAGGGCGTGGGCGTGGCCAACTACGGCGGCTCCATCAACAACGAGGGCGACGCCCTGGCAGCGGCCTCCACCACCGAAACCGACCCGAAGAAGCGCGAAGCCACCGTCAAGGCCGCGCTGCAGTCCTTCCGCGACCAGGTCAACATCATTCCCCTGCACCGCCAGGTCATCCCATGGGCCATGCGCAAGGAGGTCAGCATCCCGCATTCGCCGAATAACTGGGCCAGCATGGACTGGGTCACGGTCGGGAAATAGCCCAGCAGCTAGAATGCCCCATCCGCCGCGCTTCTCAGTCTTGCGCGGCGTTCTCTTTTCAGCCCCTGCACGCTGCCCGCCCTGCCCGAAGACTGGCGCCGATTCTGAAGCGGCGCGGCATGGCGTCGCGACCAGGCGTGCTCACTCCCCTACCGAATGAGTTTCGATTCTCTCGGCCTGGCAGCGCCGCTGCTCAAGGCCATCGCTGACGCTGGCTACACCACCCCCACGCCCATCCAGGCCCAGGCCATTCCGGCCGTCTTGAACGGCGGCGACCTGCTCGCTGGCGCCCAGACCGGCACCGGCAAGACAGCCGGCTTCACGCTGCCGCTGCTGCAGCGCCTGTCCACCGGCGAGAAGCTGCTCAACAAGCGCGGCAAAATCGCCATCCGCGCCCTCGTGCTGACGCCCACCCGCGAACTGGCCGCCCAGGTCGAGGAAAGCGTGCAGACCTACGGCAAGTACCTGCCGCTCAAGAGTATGGTCATGTTCGGCGGCGTCGGCATGCAGCCGCAGATCAACAAGCTGCGCGACGGCGTCGACATCCTCGTCGCCACGCCCGGCCGCCTGCTCGACCATGCCCAGCAAGGCACGCTGGACCTGTCGCAGGTGCAGATCCTCGTGCTCGACGAAGCCGACCGCATGCTCGACATGGGCTTCGTGCACGACATCAAGAAGGTGCTCGCGCTGCTGCCCGCAAAGAAGCAGTCGCTGCTCTTCAGCGCCACCTTCAGCGACGAGATCAAGAACCTCGCCGACCGCCTGCTCAACGCCCCGGCGCTGATCGAGGTGGCCCGCCGCAACCAGACCGCCGAAGCCATCGTGCAGAAGGTCCACCCGGTCGGCCGCGAGCGCAAGAAGGAGCTGTTGGTTCACCTGATCAAGGGCGGCCACGGTGGCGAGCCCTGGCATCAGGTGCTGATCTTCACGCGCATGAAGCATGGCGCTAACCGCCTGACCGACTACCTGAACGACCAAGGCATCAGCGCCATGGCCATCCACGGCAACAAGAGCCAGGGTGCGCGCACCAAGGCCCTGGCCGACTTCAAAGCCGGTGACCTGACCTGCCTGGTGGCGACCGACATCGCCGCGCGCGGCATCGACATCGACCAGCTGCCCCACGTCGTCAACTTCGAGCTGCCCAACGTGGCCGAAGACTACGTGCACCGCATCGGCCGCACCGGCCGCGCCGGCGCCCAGGGCGAAGCGGTCAGCCTCGTCTGCGTCGACGAGAACGGCTTCCTGAAGGAAATCGAGCGCCTCATCAAGCGCGAGATCCCGCGCGAGATCGTGCCCGGCTTCGCACCCGACCCCAATGAGCGCGCCGAGCCCATCGTGCTGGGCCGCACGGTGCTCAATCCCAACGGCAGCCGGGGCCGCAACCCCAACCCGCCGGCCGGCGCCAACGGCCGCGGTGGCCGACCTGGTGGCGGCGGCGGTGGCCGTGGCGGCGACAGCCGCGGCGGCTCGCGTGACGGCGGCCGGCCCAGCGCAGGCGCCGGTGGTGGTGGTGGTCGTGGCGGCAAGCCCGCCGGCCACACCGGCGTGGGCGGCGCCAAGACCGCGCCCAAGCCCCATGCCGAGCACGCCCCTCGCGCAGCCGGCGCCCAACCGGCCCGCGGCAACGCCGGCGGCGCCCCGCGCCACAACAACGGCCCGCGCCTGACGCAGCCCAAGCGCTGAGTCCAAGGCATCGCCTGCGCGGCCTGTCCCTCACTGGGCAGGCCGTTTTTGCTGGGCGACCGCTGCTGCAACCTCTGCGGCTCACGGCTCGTGCATCGGCAGCCGGCCCCTCAAGGCAGCTGCGTGGCGGCCCGGCGCCTGGCCCAGCCGAGGCCCAGCAGACCCGCCAGGACCAGCGGCGCCGTACCGGGCAGCGGCAGCTCATGCGCGCCGCCGCGGGGTGGCACTTCCGTACTGGTCAACGCGGTGATCTCGTAGATGTACTGCTTCTGGTTGGGCATCTGGAAGCGGATTTCATGACGGGACTGGAAGTCCTCCAGATATAGGTAGGGCATGGCGCCGGTCGTCAGCGCATCCACGCCCGTTGTCCCCTCCAAGAACAGCTGGAAGACGGGCCACGGATCGTTCAGGTCAATGAAGCTGAAGAAGCTGTCCATATCCGCGTCGACGAAGATCCGCTTGCTCTCATTCGTGTACGCCATGCCGTCCTGCACGCCACCTGAAACACCGCCCGACATCTTGGCGCCGCTGTCATAGAGGCCGCGCGTGGGCCCCGCATCCGAGTCGACGGCATCCATATCCACCACCAAGCTGCCCGACAGCGTTCCGCCGGTCGCCGCGTCCAGGCCTTTGGCCACGAAGCTGTAGTTGACGAGGCCCGCCTGAGCCGCGGCGCTGCAGGCCAGCGCGACCGCGCCGATGAGGATGTGACGCAAAGACATGGTGATCTCCCTGTGGGGTTTGAAAAGGTTCACGACGACGTGTCGCGATGCAAATCAGTGTCTGGATCGGCGGTATCAATGCCGCTTCCCGCAGGCGTGCAATGGTTTCAATTGCTATAGGCGGGTGCCGCTTGCCGAAACCGTTGAAACACGGGCGCTGCCGACCCCGGATTCCCATGAGGGGCTGATCTAATTCCACCCATGGCACGCCCCCCGCTCGACAACTCGCTCAAGTTCAACCTGCCCGATGGCACGGTCGTCACCGCCCAGGAGATGCTGCGCAAGATCCAGGAGGCCAAGGCGGCCCAGCGGACACAGGCGACCACGCCCTCTAGCGCCCTGCCCGAAGCTGATCTGCAGACCCTGCTCGACGCCCTGCTGCTGCTCGGTGGCACCGCGAGCATCAACGCCGTTCTGCAATGGCTGTCGCTGACCGGCCGCGAGCGGGCCAGTGGCGAGGCCTTCGACCATTACGCCACCCGCGACGGCCTGCTGGCCCTGGTCGCGCAGGGTCGTGCCGAAGCCCTGATGGGCAAGGGCACTCGCGTCTCACTCAGTGATCACGCCGAGCGGCTGCAGACGCTGCTCGCCGCCCCCGGCGCCGCGCGCTACTGGCGCCAGCGGCTTTGGCTGCTGGGTTCAGGCCGTGGCGACTGGCAAGACCCCGTAGGCTGGGTCAACTTCCGCAGCCCCGAGGACATGCGCACGGTGCTGCGGCTGATGATCTTCTCGGGCATGCCCGCCGCCGAGTTCCATGAACTGCTCGCCACCCGCCTGCCGGAACTGAGCCCGCCGATGCTGGCCATTCAGGCCCTGATCGAGCCCTGGTGCCCCGGGCTGCTGGCGCAGATCGACCCTGATCTTCGCGATACCTTGCTGGGCCAGTTGCTGGACGTCCTGCCCGCCGGCCACTCCTTGCGCGCCGATTTGCGAGGCTGGCTGCAGGCCGGCAGCAGCCCGCTCAGCGCGCCGATGCGATCGCGCCTGGCCGAGGCCGACATGCTGGCCCTGGCGCTGGACAGCGCCGAGCAGCATCTGCAGGGCCTGGCCGGCCCAGCCGTCACGCTGCTGGCCGCCATCCGCGCCCTCACCGCCGGCCGCTGGGCCGAGGCCAGCGCCGGCTTCGAGGCCGCCATCAAGGCTGTCCACACCGCCAGCCGGAGCCGGCGCGACGCGCTGTCTCTTGATACCGCCCGCCTGTACCTGCTCAGCCTGCTGGCCCAGGACGACCCCAAGGCCTGGGCGCGGGCACGCAAATACGCCATCGCCGAGTCCGGCAGCCGCAACCCCACGGCCTACGAGGCCTGGGGGCTGTGGGCGCATGGCATTGGCGCGCGGCTCGGCGATGACGCGTTTCTCGACGCGGCATTCGCGCCCCGTGCGCCGGGCGACGCCGCGCCTGTGGACCGGCTGCTGCTGTGCGCCTGGCTGGGCAGGCCCGCGCCGGGCTGGACACCGGCGCTCGCACAGCAGTTGCTCGCCAGGCTCGGCCCCGATGAGGCCCTGCTGGCCGAATACCTGGGCGCCGCCTTGCTGCGCCTGGAGCTGGGCGGCGCCGAGCCCAGGCGCGTCGCCAACTTCCTCGGCCGCCCGCGTGAGGCCTGGCAGGACGCGCTCGCCGCCATCGCCGCGCTCAGCGATGACGGCAAGCCCGCTGCCAGCGGTGCCGCCGAACTGGCCTGGCAGCTCAGCCTGGATACCGCCGGCCGCGTGCACGCGCTGGAGCCGCTGGAGATGAACACCGGTGCCCGCGGCGGCCTCAAGTTCAAGCCCGTGACGCTGGCCAAGCTGAAGAAGCAGGGCGCGCAGCGCAGCCGCGACAACCTCGTGCTGCGCCACATTGAGCGCGACGCCTGGGCCGGCGTGCACGACCTGCGCCTGGACGTGAGCCAGGCCCTGGTGGCGCTGGTCGGTCACCCGCACCTGATGTTTGCCGACGCGCCGGGCCAATGGGTGGAACTCAGCGAGGGCATGCCCGAGCTGGAGGTGAGGCGCGTCGGCAGCGGCGTGGACGACGCCTTCGAGTTCCACCTGCACCCGCCACTGATCGCCACCGAGCCCGCTCATGCCGGCGCCCTCTTCGGCGCCCAGGCCGAGGCCGAGCGCGAGCGGCGCAATGGCCAGCGCGTGCTGCGCGAGGGCCCGGGGCGGGCGCGGCTGATCCGCATCACACCCACGCAACGGCGCGTGGCCGAACTGGTGGCCCAGGGCTGGCGCGTGCCGGCCACGGCCACCCAGGAACTGGCCGGCGCACTGCAGGTGTTGACCGGGCACTTCCAGCTCCACAGCGACGCCGAAGCCGGTGAACGTGTACCAGGCGATAGCAGGCTGCACGCCCGCCTGACGCCCGACCGCGAGGGCCTGCTGCTGCAACTCGTCGCCCAACCCTTCGGCCATTTCGGCCCGGCCGTGACGCCCGGTGCGGGCCGCGCGCGGCTGATGTGCCTCCACGAGGGCGTGAGCCTGACGACCGAGCGCGACCTGCCCGCGGAAGCGCAACACCGCCAGGCCGTGCTGGCCGCCCTGCCCTTCCTCGACCCCGAACTGCCCGCCGACCAGGCCTGGCATCTGGCCGACGCCGAGCAGGCGCTGGCCGCCGTCGAGCGCCTGCCCACGCTGGAGGCTATCGCCGCGCTGGACTGGCCCAAGGGCAAGCCGTTGAGGGTGCTGCCTGTCGTATCCAGCGCGCTCAGCATCGAGGTGAGCAGCGGGCGTGACTGGCTGGGCCTGAGTGGCGCGGCCCAGGTGGACGAGGGCCGTGTCATCGGCTTGCAGGAGCTGCTGGCGCTGGCACGCACGAGCAGCAGCCGCTTCGTGCGCATGGCCGAGGGTCAATACCTGGCCTTGTCGGACCAGCTGCGCCAGCAGCTGCGTGACCTGGACGCGCTGGCGCAAGTCAAGAAGGGTGAGCTGCAGCTGCCCCGGGCCGGCGCCGCCTGGCTGGACCAGCAGCTCGCAGGCGTGCAAGTCAGCGGCGACAAGCCCTGGCGCGCCCGGCTCGAGCAGCTCGGCGCCGCGGCCGCGCTGCAGCCGCAAGTGCCGCCCGCGCTGCGCGCCGAACTGCGCGGTTACCAGGCCGAGGGTTTCGCATGGATGAGCCGCCTGGCCGCAGCCGGCTTCGGCGCCTGCCTGGCCGACGACATGGGCTTGGGCAAGACCGTCCAGACCCTGGCCCTGCTGCTGACCCGCGCCGACGCCGGCCCGGCCCTGGTGCTGGCGCCCACGTCGGTCTGCGGCAACTGGCAGAGCGAGTGCACTGCGTTCGCGCCGACGCTGAACTGCCGGATCTACGGCGAGGCCACCGACCGCGCCGCGCTGCTGCAGGCCGCCGGCCCGCGCGATGTCATCGTGGCCAGCTATGCGCTGGCGCAGATCGATGCCGAACGCTTCGCCGCGCGCGGCTGGACGACGCTGGTGCTGGACGAAGCCCAGGCACTGAAGAACGCGGCCACCAAGCGCGCCAAGTCGGTCGCCGAGTTCGCGGCGGACTTCCGCCTGGCGCTGTCGGGCACGCCAGTGGAGAACCGGCTGGCGGACCTGTGGTCCGTCATGAACCTGATCAACCCCGGCCTGTTGGGCACGCCGCAGCAGTTCAACGAACGCTTCGCCGGCCCCATCGAGCGCCAGCAGGACCTGGCCGCGCGCGCCCGGCTGCGCCGCCTCGTCGCGCCCTTCCTGCTGCGCCGGACCAAGGCGCAGGTGCTGCAGGACCTGCCCGCCCGTACCGAGATCGTCCACCGCGTCGAACCCAGCGAGGCGGAGCGCCACTTCCTCGAAGCGCTGCGCCGTGACGCCCGCGAGGCCGTGTCCAAGGCGGCCGCCACCGGTGCCGGCGCGCCCATGCAGGTGTTAGCCGAGCTGATGCGCCTGCGCCGCGCCGCCTGCGACCCGCGGCTGGTGTCGCCGGAGCTGGGCTTGATCGGCGCCAAGATGGCCGAGTTCGAGCACATCGTGCGCGAACTGGTGGATGGCGGCCACAAGGCCCTCGTGTTCAGCCAGTTCACCGACTACCTCGACCTGCTCGGCGAACGCCTGACGCAGATGGCCGTGCCGCACCAGCGCCTGGACGGCAGCACGCCGCAGGCCGAGCGCACCAAGCGCGTGGCAGCCTTCCAGCGCGGCGAGGGGGATGTGTTCCTGATCAGCCTGAAGGCCGGCGGCTTCGGCTTGAACCTGACGATGGCCGACTACGTGCTGATCGTCGACCCCTGGTGGAACCCCGCCGCCGAAGACCAGGCCAGCGGCCGCGCCCACCGCATGGGCCAGCAGCGCCCGGTCACCGTCTACCGGCTGGTCACGGCCGGTTCGGTGGAGGAACGCATCATCGCGCTGCACCGCGACAAGCGCGGCCTGGCCGAGGGCATGCTGGAAGGCCATGAACAGGCCACGCCGCTGGATGCGCAGGCGCTGGCCGCCCTGCTGGAGGATTGAAATGGCAGCCACCTGGATTGCCGGCGCCAGCGGCCTCGTCGGCCGTGCACTGTGCGCCGAATGGCCCGGCGCCATCGCACTGGCGCGCAAACCGCAGCCCGGCATGACGACGGTGGACTACATGCGGTCCGCCTCGTTCAACGCATTGCCCATCCCTGGCTGCGTGCTGATTGCGCTCGGCACGACGATGGCCCAGGCCGGCTCGCGCGAAGCCTTTCGTGCAGCGGACTTCGACGCCGTACTCACCGTCGCCCGCGCGGCGCGGGAGGCTGGCGCGACACATTGCGGCCTGGTCTCGGCGCTGGGCGCCAACGCGCATTCGGCGGTCTTCTACAACCAGGTGAAGGGTGAGGCCGAGGACGCGCTGATCGCGCTCGGCTTCGATCGCCTCGTCATCGCCCGCCCCTCGCTGCTGGACGGCGAGCGGCAGCAGCTGGACCAGCCACACCGCATGGCGGAGGCCTGGACGCTACGGCTGGTGCGGCCACTGGCTGGCCTGATCCCCGCCACCTGGCGCCCCATCTCGCCGCTGCGCATTGCACGGGCCATGCGCCTGGCCCTCGAAACCCCCGGCCCGGCGGTGCGCATCATCGAGTCCGGCGAAATGCAACGCATGGGCCAATGAAGTCCCCGGCGATCGAGCCGGCCGAGGTCGACTTTTCCGACCCCGACGCCCCGGCCTCCCCCACCTTCGGTGACGTCTACCACTCGCGCGCTGGCGCCCTGCCCCAGGGCCGCCACGTGTTCGTCGCCGGCAACGGCCTGCCCGGCCGCTGGCAGGGCCGTGAGCGCTTCGTCGTGCTGGAGACCGGTTTCGGCCTGGGCAACAATTTCCTCGCCACCTGGGACGCCTGGCGGCAAGACCCGGCACGCTGCAAGCGCCTCGTTTTCGTCAGCGTGGAGAAGCATCCGCTGAAGCGCGACGATCTGGCCCGCGTCCATGCAGCCAGCCCCTTGCCCGACCTGGCGGCCCAATTGGTCGAACGCTGGCCGCCGCTGACCGCGGGCCTGCACACGCTGAGCTTCGAGGGCGGTCGCGTCGAGTTGCTGCTGGGCCTGGGCGATGCGCGCGAGCTGCTGCGCGAACTGGTGCTGGACGCCGATGCCCTCTACCTCGACGGCTTCGCGCCGCAGCGCAACCCGGAGCTGTGGGACGAATGGCTGCTGAAGAGCCTGTCCCGGCACGCCGTGCCCGGCGCGACGGCCGCCACGTGGAGCATCTCGCGGCCCATGCGCAGGGCGCTCACCGCGCTGGGCTTCGAGGTAAGCCTGGCGCCAGGCTTTGCCAACAAGCCCGAGATGACCGTCGCCCGGTTCGCGCCCCGGCACATGCAGCGGCCGGCCGGCCGCGAGCCGGTAGCACCCGGCGCGAAGCAGGCCGTCATCGTCGGCGCCGGCCTCGCGGGTGCGGCCTGCGCTTTGGCGCTTTCGCGGGCGGGCGTGGCCTGCACCGTCGTCGACGCGTTGCCGGGCCCGGCCCAGGCCAGCTCGGGCAACGCGGCCGGTCTCTTCCATGGCACCCTCAACCCGGACGATGGCCCGCACGCCCGCTTCAACCGCGCCGCGGCGCTGGCCACGCGGGCCCTGCTGGCGGAACTCGGCCTGCCTCATCAGCGCGGCCTGCTGAGGCTGGAAACGCGATTGCCGCTGGCCGCCATGCACGGCGTGCCGGGCTATGTCGAGGCCTTGTCCGCCGAAGGCGCCTCGACGCTAGCCGCCACCCGCCTCGCCCACCCGGCCTGGTTCTATCCCGGCGGTGGCGCGCTGGATCCGGGCGCCTACACCCGGGCCATGCTGGCCGCCAGCGGTGCCGCCCTGCAGCTAGGCAGGCGAGCCGCCACCCTCGAAGCCGCTGCCGACGGCTGGTGTCTGCTGGATGACCGGCGTCGGCTCATCAGCGAGGCGCCTCTCGTCGTGCTGGCCGGTGGCCATGGCCAATTGCCGCTGCTGGGTGAGCTGGCCGTTGACCTGACCTTGCAGCGCGGCCAGCTAACCCATCTATCCAACGCACCCTGGTGCCCGACCCTGCCCATCGCGGGCGACGGCTACGCCATCGCCGACGGTCAGGGCGGCCTGTGGTGCGGTGCGACGACCCAGGACGGTGACCTCGACCCGGCGCTGCGCGAGGCTGACCAGGCCGACAACCTCGCCCGCTACGCCCGCCTGGCCGGCTTGGCAGCCCCACCTGAAGGTCCGCTCACTGGGCGCGTGGCCTGGCGGCTGATCGCGCCGGACCGCCTGCCGCTGATCGGCGGGCTGGCAGCGCCCGGGGCCCGGGCCGAGCAGCTGCGCCTGCAGGCCCGCCAGCCGGGCCTGATCGTCTGCACGGCATTCGCCTCGCGTGGCATTACGTGGGCGGCCCTGGCCGGGCGTCTCGTCGCCGCCCTGGCGCTGGGTTCGCCACGGCCACTGGAGGCCGAATTGCTGGATGCCGTCGACCCGCTGCGCTTCGCGTTGCGCCAGCGACGCAAGCCCGGCCGCTGAGCCCGGGTTCAAGCAACTATTGCCGCTTCCTCCCCCATATCGCCATTCCACCCCACCAGGGTCGGCTGCACACTGCGCTGTTGACCCGGCCTTGCCGGTGTCTTTTTCCTTTTCTGATGGGAGACAACGGCATGAGCGGTTCGCAGCGGTTGAAGTTGGCTTTGGGCGTTGTGCTCGGCGTGGTCACCGTGGGTGCCGGCATGGCGCTGTCCGGCCTGGGCGACAACGCCGGCGCCGCCAAGGGTTGGCTGTATGCCGTCCTGGCGCTCACCTGGGTGGCCGGCCTGTTCGGCCTGCTGGCCAGTGGCGGCTCTGGCAACAGCCTGCATGCAGCCACCGAGGCCGCCGAGGCGCTGGCCCGCTTTGACCTGACCCACCCCATCCCGCGCGGCGGCAGTGGCGACGTCGGCCGCCTGCTCGGCGCGCTGGACGACACCCAGCAAGCGCTGCAAAAACTCATCGCCAAGGTGCGCGAAGCCGCCGACAGCATCGGCACGGCCAGCGCCGAAATCGCCACCGGCAATCTGGACCTGAGCCAGCGCACCGAGCAGACGGCGAGCAATCTGCAGAACACCGCGTCCTCCATGTCCGAGTTGACCGGCACCGTCAAGCAGACGGCCGACGCAGCCATGACGGCCAACCAGCTTGCCAGCTCCGCCGCCAGCGTCGCCCGGCGCGGCGGCGAGGCCGTGTCGCAGGTCGTCGCGACCATGGACCAGATCAGCCACAGCTCGCGCAAGATCAACGAGATCATCGGCACCATCGACGGTATCGCCTTCCAGACGAACATCCTGGCCCTGAACGCCGCCGTGGAAGCGGCCCGGGCTGGCGAGCAAGGCCGCGGCTTCGCCGTCGTGGCCGGCGAGGTGCGGCTGCTGGCCCAGCGCAGCGCCGAAGCCGCGAAGGAGATCAAGAGTCTCATCAGCGCCAGCGTCGAGCGCGTGGACTCCGGTACCCAGCAGGTGCAGGACGCCGGCGCGACGATGACCGAGATCGTCGCCAGCGTGCAGCGAGTGACCGACATCATTGGCGAGATCAGCGCCGCAGCGCGCGAGCAGAGCGAGGGCATCGGCGTCGTCAATGGCTCCGTCGTGCAGCTTGACCAGATGACGCAACAGAACGCCGCCCTGGTGGAGCAATCCGCCGCCGCGGCCGAAAGCCTGCGCGAGCAGTCAGCCCGCATGGCCGAGGCCATCGGGGTGTTCAAGCTCAGCGGCGGCGCGGCCCACCGACCGGCAGCGCCCAGGGCACCGGCCGCACACCGGCCCGCGCCGGCCAAGCCGGCGGCCAAGGCCCCGGCACCCAGGCCAGTCGCCAGGCCGGCCGCCGCGCCCATGGCCAGGTCGGCGCCCGCAGCCGCAGCCGCGCCGCGGCCTGCGCCAGCGCCGGTGAAGGACGACGGCGATTGGGAGACCTTCTAAGCCGCGCCACGCAGCGCCATTGAACGGGAGCCGGGCAATGCCCGGCTCTTTGCTTTTGGGAATCAGGGGCGGCCCGTCCCTCGTTCAGGGGCAAGGTCGCCGGTGCCCAGCGTGGTGGGAACCGCCCTTACAGGCTGATACGCCAAAGGTCGCCCGGCTTGTTGCGCCCCAGCGCCACACCCGGGATGTTCCCAGCCCGCGCGGCGGCATGGGTGAGCAAAGTCATGCCAGCGCCGCACCGGCGCACCCTGCGGCAGACCCGCCGCGCTTTCCAACAAACCAGGAGCTCCCGATGTTTCGCCCGATCTTTCGCCTCGCGCTGCTGAGCGTGGCACTCACGGCCTCGTTGGCCCAGGCCCAGTCCAATCGCGCAGACGCCAACGCACTGAAGAGCCGCGCCGAAGGCCATGTGCGCCAGTTTCCCGGGCTCAGCCTGCACGGCAGCGAGCACAGCTACAGCGTGCGCGACATCGTCATCGACAGCGACGGCGGCAGCCATGTGCGCCTGGACCGCAGCGTCGCGGGCCTGCGCGTCATCGGCGGCGACCTCATCGTGCAGACCGACCGCTTCGGCACCCTGCGCGCCATGCACCACAACCTGCGCTGGCGCCTGGACGGCGTCGCAACCAAGCCCGCGCTGAACGCCAACCGCGCCGCCATGGCCGTGCTGCGCACGACGGACGGCGATGCCGGCAAACCCGAACTCGTCATCTATGCCCGTGACCAGGCTCCCGCGCTGGCCTGGGACGTGCCGATCTCCGGCGAGAGCGCCGATGGCACGCCGTTCGAGAAGCATGTGATCGTCGACGCCTCGGATGCCCGCCAGCTTGACGCCTGGGACGACATCCACACCGCGGCCGCCAACGGCACGGGCAAGACGCTGTACAGCGGCAACGTGGCGCTGACGACCAACAGCATCAGCGGTGGCTACGAATTGCGCGACCCGAGCCGCGGCGGCACGTACACGATCAGCATGGGCGGCCGCAAGAACGGTGGCAGCGTCATGACCGACGCCGACAACAGCTGGGGCAACAACGCGACCAGTGACGCCGCCAGCGCTGGCGCCGATGCGCAGTACGGCACGGCCATGACCTGGGACTACTACAAGAACGTGCATGGCCGCAGCGGCATCGCCAATGACGGCAAGGGTGCCTACAACCGCGTTCACTACAGCCGCAATTACGCCAATGCCTACTGGTCGGACTCCTGCTTCTGCATGACCTACGGCGACGGCGACGGCACCAGCATCAAGCCGCTGGTGTCCCTGGACGTGGCCGGCCACGAGATGAGCCACGGCGTCACCAGCCGCACGGCCAACCTGACCTATTCCGGAGAGTCCGGCGGCCTCAACGAGGGCAACTCCGACATCTTCGGCACCATGGTCGAGTTCTACGCCGGCAACGCCACCGACGCAGGCGACTATCTGATCGGCGAGAAGATCATGGTGGGCGGCGGGTCCTTGCGCAGCATGGTCAAACCCAGTGCCGACGGCGCATCGGCGGATTGCTGGTACTCAGGCGTGGGCAACCTCAACGTGCACTACAGCTCGGGCGTGACCAACCACTTCTTCTTCCTGCTCGCCGAAGGCACCAACAGCGCCTACGGCAACAGCCCAACCTGCGTGGCCGGCAACACCCGCGTCGCCACGGGCGCGGGGTCGCTGACGGGCATCGGCCGGGACAAGGCCGCCAAGATCTGGTACCGGGCGCTGACGACGAAGTTCACGTCGTCCACCAACTACGCCGGCGCACGCAGTGGCACCATCGCAGCCGCCAATGAGCTCTATGGAACCGGCAGCGCCGAGGCGAATTCCGTGGCCGCCGCCTGGAGCGCGGTCGGCAGGAACTGAGCCGAGCGGGCTCAATCAGGGGCGTCTTCGGACGCCTCTTTTTTCTGGGCGTAGCTCGCCTTGCGGCCGCGTGCCGGGTACCAGACCTCGCGCTCTACCCAATGCGCCAGCCGCCCGGCGCGATCACCGCGCTGCTCACGCAGCCAGGCCAGGACGACCTCGTCGAGCACATAGCTGCCGTCGCGTTGCTCGCGCACCGACTGTGGATGGCGACGCCGCAGCGATGCGGCCGGCATCGGCGCACCCAGGGCCGTCGACAAATCCTCCAGCGCGATCCAGCGGTGGCGCTCGATGTCATCGTCCAGCACACGAATGCGGTGGCCCTTGAAGGCGTAGTAGCGCCCCTGCACGGGACGGAAGGCCAGTGCCTTCAAGCTCCGGCCGACCGTTTCGCCCAGAGCCACAAGATCGGACGCAAAGGCCCGGCCCCACAGCATCAGCGCCACGAGCATGCCGGCCCAGCCGCTCGCCCACCACAGCAGCGCCGTCGCTGCACCGCACACGGCCAGCTTGAACAGCAGGCTGCGCCACCAATGGTGCTTTTCGTGCGAAGCCGCATCGAAGCCAAGGGGCTCGCGCGGCATGCGGTCAGAACTTCAGGGTCTTCACGCCGTCGGCACCGCCGAGCAGGCAGACGCTGGCCTTGTGGCGCGCGAACACGCCGACGGTGACGACGCCGGGCCATTGGCTGACCTCGGCCTCGAAGGCCAGCGGGTCGGTGATGGAAAGCCCCGTCACGTCGAGGATGTGGCCACCGTTGTCAGTGACGACGCCGACGCGCAGCTTGGCCTCGCCACCGAGCCTGGCAAAGCGACGCGCCAGCTGCGCCGCGGCCATCGGGATGATCTCGACGGGCAGCGGGAACTTGCCCAGGGTCTGCACGAGCTTGGATTCGTCGGCGATGCAGATGAACTGGTCGGCCAGATCTGCCACGATCTTCTCGCGCGTCAGTGCGGCACCGCCGCCCTTGACCATGAAGCCCCTGCCATCGATCTCGTCGGCGCCATCGATGTAGACGGCCAGGCGCGTCACCTCGGTTGCCTCCAGCACCTTGATGCCATGCTTGACGAGGCGCTGCGTCGAGCGCTCCGAACTGGACACGGCGCCCGGGATGGCGACGCCGCTGGCCGCCAGGGCGTCGATGAAGCAGTCCACCGTGGAGCCGGTGCCGACACCGAGGATCTCGCCGGCGGGAACGTAGTCCAGGGCCGCGCGGCCAACGAGTTGCTTGAGCTGGTCTTGATTCATGGGCCAGCATTGTCCGGGATAGCCGCTGCGAACCGCGGCCATCCCGGCCCGGTTTACTTCATGACGGCACGCTTGGACGCCGTATCGACCGCCACCTGGCCCTTGCTATCCCAGGACGTGAAGCGGTACTCGACGACGTCACCCTTCTTCAAGCCACCCAGGGTGTAGCGGCTGGCCGAGCCGTCCTGACGCATGCGCACGGTCTGGGTCTCGCCGCCGTTGACCGTGTAGTGCGCGTCCACCCAGCCCGTCGCGTTGGCGGCGAGTTCGAGGGTGGTCGCGCCGGTCTGCGTCGAGGCCGTCGGCACGCCGGTCGTCTTGGCCGTGGCCGGTGCAGTCACGGCGACTGCGCCTGTGGCCGCCACGCCCGAATCCCAGATGATGTCGTCGAAGGCCATCTGGAACGGCGCGCCCGGGTTGGCGCCGTCCACACTGAGGAACTCGAACAGCGAGTTCATCGACTGCAGCGCCACCAGCGGCCCGGCGATCTCGGCCACCGGGATGGTGGCCGTACCCCATTCACCGTTGCGCACCAAGCCGTAGGCGGTGGTGTTGGCGGGGAAGGTCACCCAGCTGTGGTTGGTGTAGGTATCCAGGATGCCGATCTTGAAGGCGACGTTGGCGGGTACCTTGATCTTCAGCTTGATGTTGCCGTTGCGAAAGCCGCTCATGTCGTGCACCTGGCGCGACTGCACGGCGCCGCCGAACCACTGCCCCGGCGCGAAGTAGTTCAACGCCAGCACGTTGGACCCTTCGAACGGCGGGATGTTGCCCCCGCCCATGGACCCGGTGTTCCAGATGAAGAAGTCCGCCGACGTGCCCAGGGCCTGGCCATTGGTGACCGGCGTGTTGTCGGTGAAGACACCGAACTTGCCGGCCTCGGGCGTGATGCCGACACCGAGCTTGACCTCGCCCTTGCCGTCCAGCTCGTAGACGCGCACATAGTCCACGTACATCGTGGCGGGCAGCGGCGCGGTGACCTGCGCCGGCGTGGCGGCCGGCGTGAAGTTGCCGCCGACGGCCATGTTCATCAGCAGGTAGAACGGCTCTTGCAGTGCCGGCGAACCCACCGTGGAGATGGGCGCCTTGTACATGTCCAGCTCACGGCCGTTGTCGACCATCGTGAAGCGGATCTGCGTGTCGGTCCAATAGAGCCGATACAGCACGAAGCGGTTGGCCAACGAGCGCGAGGGGGTGACCCAGTTCTTGGTCTGCCAGGCGGTGGACGCGGCGCAGCTCTCGTTGCCGGGCACGCAGGCGGCCTCGTTGAAGGTGATGACGTTGGCACCGACGAACTGGTCTGGCGACACGGCGGGCAGGCCCGCGGGCTGGCGACCGCCCTGCTCCATCATGTCGATCTCGCCCTTGCGCGGCCAGGCCTGCGGGCCGGTGCCGAGCATCCACAGGGCCGGCCACAGGCCCACGCCGACCGACGGCGTGGCCGCGCGGATTTCGACCATGCCGTACTTGACCTGCACCTTGCCGGCCGAATCGAGCTTGCCGGAGGTGAACTGGTTGGCGCCCATCACCTCGCGCCGGGCCGTGATGGCCAGGGCCCGCGTCGCGGGCTCGAAAGGCACGTTGACGATGCTGAGGTTGTCCGGGCGGTAGTACTCCAGCTCCTGGTTGCCGTAGCCGCACAGGCCGATCTGGCAGCCGTTGCCGTCATAGGTCGACCACAGCGCGCTGTCGAGGCCGGCGCCGTTGAATTCCTCGGACCAGAGCAGCTTGCCGATGACCGGGCTGGTGACGCTGGCGGACGCGACGGCGCTGGCGGCCAGCAGCAGGCTGCCGATGAGAGTCTTGCTGTTCATGGCATTCATCCTTGTTGGCGGTTGCGGCGCAGGCGGGCCGCGACGGCGACCAGTCCCAGGCCCATCAGGCCGTAGGTGGACGGCTCGGGCACGGCGCTGGTGACGGTGATGCGCGTGGCTGGCGCACCGGTGAAGCCGGTGTTGACCGCCTGCCAGCTGCCGCCCGACGAGAAGGCCCAGGCGGCGCTGGGCGTGTCGGTGCCGCTCTGCCATTGGCCGGCGAAGCCGGTGTCGGCCTGGGTCACCAGCCAGTAGCTGCCGGCGGCCAGGGTCCAGCCGGTCGGCGTCAGCGCCGTGTTGGCCCAGGGATCGGTCAGGTGGGTGCTGTAGAGCCAGCTGTTGCCGGTGGGCACGGCGCCCTGGCGGGTCATGATGCCAACGGTGATGCCGCCGACACCATCGATGGACGTGAGGAGGGACTGGACGGTGGTGGCGCTGCCGATGTCGAAGGCGACGGCGAGGTTCTGGCCCTGGCCGAGCTGGGAGGCCCAGCCGCTGACGTCATCGCCGGGGCCATAGGTGTTGATGACGACGGTGCCGGCGGCGCTGGCATGGACGGCCAGGCCGCAGAGCAGCAGTGCCGCGGCGATCTTGGAGAGGATGTGGAGCTGGGTTTGCATCACGGTTCTCCTCAGGCGCGACGGCGACGGGCGACTGCGCCGACGGTGACAAGGCCGGCCAGCAGCAGCGCGTAGCTGCCCGGCTCGGGCACGGCCGCGGTGTGCAGCGCGAACTGCAGGTCGTCGACCAGCACGGCATTGGGCCGGCCGTCCAGGATGGGGCCGACGGCCGTGCCGATCTCGAGGAAGACCGAGGTCGTGCCGGCGGGAATGGCGGCGGCCTGGAAGCTGATCTGCGTCCAGCCGGCGGTGTTGATCTGGCCCTGGAACTGCTGGTTCAGCGCCGTGCTGAGGATGCCGCTGGCGCCCATGTAGCGCAGCGTGACGAAGGCGTTGCCTGTCGTGCTGGCGTCACCCTTGGCCCAGAAGCTCAGCCAGGGTGCGTCGCCCACGTTGGCTGCGCCCAGCACGGGCATGCGGCCGTGGCCGACGGAATCCTGCAACGCGATGGAGGCATCGGAACCGTTGGGGGCGCTCAGCAGCAGGGCAAAGCTGCCGGAGTGGGCGTCGCTGGACAGTGAGGCCGGGCTGCTGGTGGCCGCCGTCAGCCAGCCGGCGGCGAGCTGGCCGGTGCCGCCTGCCGTTTCAAATCCGCCATTGGCGAAAGCATTGGTCGTGGCCGCACCAGCGCTGCCGGCCAGCAACAGAGTGGCAAGCGCCACGCAGGTCTTCAGATTCAGCATGTTGTCGTCTCCATGGTTTTGACTGAGGGAAGCAATCCCTGAACAGGCGACGACGAACTGCTGCCGGTCGCCGAAAGTGAAAGCGCTTTCTGAAAGCGCTTTCAACAAACGGCGCGACCATAGGTGGCTTGCAAAAGACTGTCAATGCGGAGTCCCCTGCCCTGCGCGGGATGGGGACGGTCGCGTCAGGCCGAATAGAACTTGCCGTGGAAGCCGTAGGGCACGGCGTAGGGCAGCCAGGCCTGGGCCAGCGGGCCGTCAGCCAGGCGCATCGCGTCAAAGACGCTCATGAAGCTGCGCCGGCGCTTCAGGTCGTAGCCCATGCCGAGCAGCCAGCCCTCGCCTTCGCGCGTGCTGCCGGGTTTGGGGACCATCACGTGTTCCTCGACGACGATGTCGTTGCCGAAGCTGAAGCGCTCGCGGGCGCCGCTTTCGATGTCCAGCCGCATCAGGCCATTGAATCCCCAGCGCGTACCGGTGTTCACGGCTGTCGGATACCAGACGAAGCGATGGCGCTGGGCGACGACGCGCGGGTCGACGACCGGGAACTCGACCGCCTCGTCACGCGCGGCCAGGCGCAGCCGGCCCGCGTCCAGATCGATCTCCAGCACCCGCGGCGTCGACACGTCGCGCGCAGTGCGCTCGCCGCGCATGATCTGCCGCGCGGACGCGTTGAACTCGGGCAGCGGCGTGCTCTGCACATAGTCCAGCCGCAGCAGGCGACCGTCGTCCCAGGCGTTGCCGAAGTGAAAGGCCTGGGCCGCCGGCATCTCGAAGATCCGCTGCTTCGCGAAGTCGGCCTTGTCGACGACAAGCACGCGGGTCGGCTGCTCGCCGGCCCAGTGCATCGCGTCGACCATGGAGGCGCCGGCGCGCACCGCCGCGATGTCCATCGTGATGGGCGCGAGCAGGAACACGAGATGGCGCTGCGACACGGCGAAGTCGTGCAGCATGGCCGGCGCAGCGACATCCAGCAGCGCATGACGTCGGACGGCGCCGGCGGCGTCGATCTGGTAGACGGCCAGGCGGCCATCGGCGCTGCCGAAATTCCACACCGTGCCGTCGGGCTCGACCTTGGGATGGGCCGAAAAGGGCATGCCGCGCAGCTCGGGCGCCCAGGTCTTGACGCCGAGCGTGGCCAGCGTCGCTGGATCCAACTCGTAGGCGCTGCCACCCTCCCACAGCGCGTAGAGGTGGTCGCCCTGCATCAGCACGCTGGTGTTCGCCACATTGAGGCTGTCCGGCCCGTGCACCGGCAGATCGGGCTTGATGGCGGTGCCAAAGGCGGGCAGCAGGAAGCGACCGGCGGCCTGCTCGGCGCGGAACTTGGCCGTCTGCACGAAGCGGGCACGATGGCTGGCGCGGCCGTCGCCCAACGTCCACGACTGCACGAGGCCGTCGCCGTCGAACCAGTGGCTGTAGCGTTGCCCGGCTCGCTGCATCAGGCCGGGGCCGTTGCGGAAGTAGCGGCCGTGGAGCGCAACGGGCAAGCGGCCTTCGATGACGGTGGTCGCTGCGTCAAGGCTCTCGCCACTCAGGCCGCGCAAGGGCAGCAGTTCCGGCGCATCGGCCGCAAAGCCATCGACCGGCAGGCCGAGCGCCAGCAGTTCGGGGCTGAGGCCACCGGCCAGCAGCGCGGTCAGAAGGGATCGGCGGCTCGTGCTCATGGCGCCTCCGCTCAGTTCAGCTTGACCTTGACCGACACGCCGGCGACCGGCGTCACCACGGCCTGCTCGAACTGTGGCGGGCCGAAGCTGCCGGCCGCGTTGTTCGAGAAGCCGAAAGGTTCGACCGGGATGCCCATGGGATTCATGTCCAGGCGACCATTGGCATTGGCATCCTGGAAGAGGCTGATGGCCAGCGGGCCTTCGGGCAGGTTCTTGAGCACGACGCTGAACCTGCCACCGGCCGCCTCAGCACCGAGGGCGAAGCGCAGCCCGGTCTGCGGCTGGCGCAGCCAACTGGCTGACTCGGTGAAGACTGCCACCATCAGCGCGGCACCCTGCAGGCGGCTGGTGTCCAGGCCTTCGACTTCGAGGGTGACGTCTGCTGCCTGACTGCACAGCGGCAGCAGGGCAAACAGGGCTATGGCAAGGGCTTGGTGTTTCATCGCGATCTCCAGCGTTCAGCAGTAGGAATGCTGAATGCTGGAGATCGCCCCGCCGCGGCGCGAGCGCGCTGCGACGGGTGGGCGCCCCGCGGCGCGAGCGGGTTCAGCCGCGCCGTGTACGGACCGCAGCCGCCAGCTCGCGCAGCAGCGGCTCGGTCTGGCTCCAGCCCAGGCAGGCGTCGGTGATGGACACGCCGGGCTTCAGGTCCGCCTTGGTCTGGCCCTCGGCCAGGTCCTGGCGGCCGGGCTGCAGGTGGCTTTCGATCATGACGCCGGTGATGCGCGCGTCGCCCCCGGCGATCTGACCCGCGACGTCACGGCCGACATCGATCTGGCGCTCGTACTTCTTGCTCGAGTTGGCGTGCGAGAAGTCGATCATGACCTGCTCGCGCAGGCCCGAGGTCTTCAGCGCATCGCAGGCGGCGTTGACGGACGGCGCGTCGTAGTTGGGCGCCTTGCCGCCGCGCAGAATGACGTGGCAGTCCTCGTTGCCGCGCGTCTCGAAGATGGCGGCGGTGCCCATCTTGGTCATGCCCATGAAGGCGTGGGTGCTGCTGGCCGCCAGCACGGCGTCGCTGGCGACCTTGATGCCGCCGTCGGTGCCGTTCTTGAAGCCGACCGGGCAGGAGAGGCCCGAGGCCAGCTGGCGGTGGCTCTGGCTCTCGGTGGTGCGCGCGCCGATGGCGCCCCAGGCGATCAGGTCGGAGATGTACTGCGGCGACAGCAGGTCCAGGAACTCGGTGCCGGCCGGCAGGCCCAGGCCGTTGACGTCCAGCAGCAGCTGGCGGGCCAGGCGCAGGCCCTCGTTCATGTGGAAGCTGCCGTCCAGGCGCGGGTCGTTGATGTAGCCCTTCCACCCCACCGTCGTGCGCGGCTTCTCGAAGTAGACGCGCATGACGATCAACAGGTCCCCGCTCAGTTCCTCGCGCGCCGTCTTGAGCAGGCGGGCGTAGTCCATCGCCTGGTCGTGGTCGTGGATGGAGCAGGGGCCGACGATGACGAGCAGGCGGTCGTCGCGGCCATGCAGCACGTCGCTGATCTGCTTGCGGGCCTGCTCGACGAGTTCCAGCGTGGCGTCGGGAATCGGCAGTTCTTCCAGCAGCAGGGCCGGGCTGATCAGCGCGCGCACGGCGCCGATGCGGGTGTCGTCGGTGCGCGTGGTGTCGCGGGTTTCGTCGCGGGAGCCCGCTTCGCGGTCGTGGTGGGGATCGTCGAGAGGTTTCATGTGCGGGCTCCGGAGAAGCCCGCTATTTTCACCGCTTGGCAGCAGCGAAACAGACTGCCAGCGCAGAGAGCACAAAACCGGCGATGGCCAGGGGCTCCAGCCGCTCGCCCAGCAGCGCGAATCCCATCAGCGCCGACACGCCAGGAATCAGGAAGAAAAGCCGCGCCACCTGCCCTGCCTGACCGCGGCGGATCATGATGAACATCAGGCTGAAGGCGCCGATGGAGTTCACCAGGCCCAGCCACAACCACGAGCCGATCAGCTCGGGCGCCCAGTCAATGGCGAAATGCTCGGTCGGCCAGGCGACGGCGGCGACGGCCAGGGCTGAGACGGCCATCTGCACGCCGGCACCGCTGCGCAAGTCCATGTGGGCGCAGAAGCGCTTCTGGTAGAGCGTGCCGGCGACGAGGCCGAGCAGGCCCAGGCCGGCGACGGCGTAGGCAGTCCAGGCGCCGTTCAGCGGCTTGTCGGCGATGACCAGGGCCACACCCACCAGCCCGCCGAGCAGCGCCAGCATCTGCCGCTTGCCGATGTGTTCGGCCAGCCACAGATGCGCGCCCAGCGCCGTCGCCAGCGGCATCAGGCCGATCAGCAGCCCCGCCACGCCGGCGCTCAGGCCCCATTGCAAGGCGAAGTAGATGCAGGAGAAGTGCAGCACCTGCATCAGCAGGCCGACCACGGCGAGATGGGCCCAGCCGCGCAGCCGATGCGGCCATGGGGCGCCGGTGGTGGCTGCCACGGCGAGCAGCACGACGGCGGCCAGGCCGAAGCGCAGGGTGAGCAGGGTCAGCGGGCCGGTGTGCGGCAGGGCCAGCTTGCCGGCGACGTAGCCGCTGCTCCACAGCAGGATGAAGAGCAGCGGCAGGCTGGACGCGACGACGGCGCTCAGCAGACGTTCGATCGGGCCGGGCCGGAAGGACCGGGCCATGCAGGGCGACAGCGACGTGGTGGACATGGCAGCTCCTTGAAGGGATGGCTGCACTCTAGGAATCAACGATCCGGGACACAATCCGGTAGAAAGTCGATTCAGAGTTTCCAAATAGAGAACAAAAGGAGAACAGCCACCATGGGCCGCCTTGAAGACCTGCAAGCCTTTGCCCGCGTCGTCGATGCGCGCGGCTTCTCTGGCGCCGCACGCCTGCTGGGAACGACCAAGTCGGCCGTCAGCAAGCAGGTGGTGCGGCTGGAGGACCAACTCGGCACGCGGCTGCTGCACCGCACGACGCGCAGCGTCAGCCCGACCGCCGAGGGTCGGGCGGTCTACGAACGCGCGCTGCGCCTGCTCGACGATGCGCTGGCCCTGGAAACCGAACTGGCCGGCCGCCGCGACGAGCCGCGCGGCGTGCTGCGGCTGTCGGTATCGACCGCCTTCGGCAACCTGCAGTTCACGTCGCTGATGGCCGAGTTCTGCGCCAAGCACCCGCAGATCGACGTCGTGCTGGGCTTGAACGACCGCTATGTCGACCTGGCCGAGGAAGGCTTCGATGTCGTGCTGCGGCTGACGCACAAGCCCTCGGACGGCCTGGTGGCGCGGCGCCTTGCCGCGATCCGCTTCGTGCTTTGCGCCGCGCCCGCTTATCTCGCGGCCCATGGCGAGCCTCTTGCGGTCGCCGACATCGCCGGGCATCGCTGCCTACGTTTTGGCTATCTCCAGTCGCCCGACCGCTGGCGCTTCCGCCATGGCGCACAGGGCGAAGCCGAGGTCGAGACCCGCGGCGCCCTCCGCTTCGAGAGCGGGCTGACAGCCAACAGCAGCGAGTCCTTGCGCGTGGCGGCGCTGGCCGGCCTGGGCCTGGCCGTGCTGCCCACCTATGCCGTGGGTGCCGACCTGCGAGCCGGGCGGCTCAAGGCCGTGCTGCCGGACTGGCAGCCCGTCGGCGGCTTGGCGGATGCCAACACCCTCTACGCCGTCTACCTGCCCAGCCGCCACCCGGCACCCAAGGTGCGGGCGCTGATCGACTTCATGCTGGAGAAGATGGGCGACGTGCCGCCGTGGGACCGTGAAGAGACAATGGAAACATGCCCCTGATCCCCTACGCCTTGACCCGCCCCTTCCTGTTCGGCCTGGACCCCGAGCACGCCCACGAACTGACGCTGAACAGCATAGCCAGGCTGCAGAACACACCCGCGCAACTGCTGTGGTGCGGCGAGCGCATCAGCGACCCGGTGACGATCGCCGGCCTGCGCTTCCCGAACCGCATCGGCCTGGCCGCCGGGCTGGACAAGAACGGCCGCTGCATCGACGGCCTGGGCGCGATGGGCTTCGGCTTCATCGAAGTGGGCACCGTGACGCCCAAGGGCCAGCCCGGCAACGACAAACCGCGCATGTTCCGCCTGCCCGAGGCGAACGCGCTGATCAACCGCCTGGGCTTCAACAATGAAGGGCTTGCAAGCTTCATCGCCAACGTGAAGCGCGCCCACAGCTTCCGCAAGGCCGGCGGCATCCTCGGCCTGAACATCGGCAAGAACGCCGCGACGCCCATCGAGAACGCGGCGGACGACTATCTGCTCGGCCTGGAGGGCGTGCATCCGCATGCCGACTACATCACCGTCAACATCTCCAGCCCCAACACCAAGAACCTGCGCGCGCTGCAGAGTGACGAAGCATTGGATGCCTTGCTGGGCAAGCTGCAGCAGCGCAAGCAGCAACTCGACAACCAGAGCGGCCGGCGTGTGCCGATGTTCGTCAAGATCGCGCCCGATCTGGAGGAAGACCAGGTTGCCGTCATCGCCCAGACGCTGAAGGCCAATGGCATCGACGGCGTCATCGCGACGAACACGACGATCGCGCGCGACGCCGTGAAGGGCTTGCCTTATGCGAACGAGATGGGCGGCCTGTCCGGTGCCCCGGTCTTCGAGGCCAGCAACCTCATCATTCGCCTGCTGCGCGCCGCGCTGCCGGCGGGTTATCCCATCATCGGTGTGGGCGGCGTCATGAGCGGTGCCGATGCGCGCGCCAAGATCGACGCAGGCGCCGACCTTGTGCAGATCTACACCGGCCTCATCTACAGGGGCCCGGCCCTCGTCAGCGATTGCGCGAAGGCCCTGGCTCAGCGTTGAATATCGCCATGCGACTTGCCGCCCTCGCTCTGTGCACCGCTCTGTTCGCTGGCTGCGCGACGCCGGATCGCGATGCGCGGCTGCAGCCCGGCGTCAGCGGCGAGACGGAAGTCATTGCCCTGTATGGCCAACCGGTGCGCACCTGGCCCGAGGCTGACGGCGGCCGGACGCTTGAATATTCGAGCCAGCCGATGGGCCGGCACAGCTACATGGTTCGCCTGGCCACCGATGGCCGGCTGGTCCGCATCAAGGACGGCCTTTCCCCCGCCGGCCGCGCTCGCATCGAGCCCGGCATGACGCCCGAACAAGTCAGCCGCATCCTCGGCCGCGAGCGCAGCCGTGTGTTTTTCCGCCTCAGCGGCGAAGACGTCTGGGACTGGACCATCGAACCCGACCAGACCGGCTATGGCATGCGCTTCAACGTCCACTTCAAGGACGGTGTGGTCGTTCGCACGACGCAGAGCATGGTGTTCCCGAGCCGGCTCTTCCCGGGCCTCGATGACTGAGAGCGGCTCCGCTTTTCATGAAAAAGCCCTGGAGCCGCAAAGCTGCCAGGGCCTGAGGATCGCATTACCCGACTGCGCGCCTTGGGAGCGCGCAGCCAGATCACTGGCGATCAGGATTCGCGACGACGACGCGAGGCGAGGAAGCCGACGACGCCCAGCCCTGCGCCCAGCAGGGCGTAAGTCTCGGGTTCCGGCACCGCAGCCGCGACAGAGCTGATGGCGTACGTGGACGAGCCGGTAGCGCCACCCAGGACGGAGTAGTAGTAGCTGCCCGAACCCAGCGTCACGGTGTTTGCGGTGTTGAATCCCCAAGCGCCAACAAGGGAATCGTCACCGCCACCAATCATGTGGTCAGCTCCTGCGGAGTACAGCGTGTAAGCCGCACCCAAGAAGCTGCCAGGATTGGCGATCACGCTGCTGGTCAGCATGCTGCCGGCACCAAGCGAGAACGAAAAGGTGTCGAACACGGCGCCAGAGACGGTGTTGCCACCGACTTCAAACGCATCATGCGCCCCCCAGTTGAAGGAAGCAGCTTGGCTGCTGAGCGCGGTTAGAGCCACCACGGATGCGGCGGCGAGGTTTTTCAATTTCATTGCGTAGCTCCTGACTTTGGACGGTCAAGCACAACCGCCGGAAACCATTGTGCGGTGCAGCGAAGACTCTTGAAGGGTCTGCATACCCCTTGCACTAGGGACATCACGGACCGGGTTTGTAGCAACTTGTAAACGCCGCCCTAACGTTTGTCAGATGTGCACCAAGTCACGGCCGGCAAACACCTTTTTTGAGCGCGTGCACCTCATTCGGCCGTCAGCCGCGCGACCTTCTGCAGGCCGTCTACCGCTTTGCCCTTGCGGGCGCGTTTGCCTGCGTGGGCGGCCAAGGACTGGTTCTTCAGCAATTCCTCGCGCGGCTTGCCGCCGCGGCCGCTGCCGAGCACGCGCAGCTGGGTCGTGAAGCAGGCAACGGACACGATGCTGTCTTTGGCCTCCAGGTCCATCAGCATCAAGCCCTTGCCGCCCTTGGGCTGGTGCTTGAGTTCATCCAACGGGAAGCTCAGCAGGCGCCCCTGGGCGCTCAGCACGCCGAGTTGCAGTGCGACCGCATGGTTAGGCACGACGGCCAACAGCGGCAGCTCGCCGTCGTCGAGCGCAAGGAAGGTCTTGCCGGCCTTTTGGCGGCCGACCAGGTCGCCGATCTGGGCAATCAGGCCGTAGCCCGTCGAACCGGCGAAAACCAGGCGCTGGCTCGGCGCACCGGCCACGTAATGGGCGATCTGGCTGCCCGTCTCCAGCTCGATCATGGTCGTGATGGGCTGGCCATCGCCACGGCCACCCGGCAAGGTTGCGACCGGGACGGAATAGACGCGGCCGTTGCTGCCGACGACGATGAGCGGATCGACGCTGCGGCACCGGAAAGCGCCCCACAGCGTGTCGCCTGCCTTGAAGGTTTGGGCCGCGACGTCGACCTCGTGGCCCTTCAGCGCCCTCACCCAGCCCTTCTGGCTGACGATGACGGTGACCGGCTCGTCGACGATCTTCACTTCGGCGGTGACACGCTTCTCGGCCTGGATCAGCGTGCGGCGGTCGTCGCCGTACTGCTTGGCATCGGCCTCGATCTCCTTGACGACGGTGCGGCGCAGCGCCGCCGCCGAGCCCAGGATGTCCTCCAGCTTGGCGCGCTCGTCGCGCAGCTTGGAAAGTTCCTGCTCGATCTTGATGGCCTCCAGCCGCGCCAATTGACGCAGCCGGATTTCGAGGATGTCCTCGGCCTGGCGATCGCTGAGCTTGAAGTGCTCGATCAGCGCGGCCTTGGGCTCGTCCGACTCGCGAATGATGCGGATGACTTCGTCGATGTTCAACAGCACCAGCTGCCGGCCTTCGAGCACATGGATGCGGTCGTTGACATGGGCCAGGCGGTGCTCGGTGCGCCGGCGCACCGTCGTCTGGCGGAAACCCACCCACTCGACCAGCATCTCGCGCAGGCTCTTCTGCGTTGGCCGGCCGTCAGCGCCGATCATGGTCATGTTGACCGGCGCGCTGCTCTCCAGGCTGGTGTGAGCCAACAGCGTGTTGATGAGATCCTGCTGCTCGACGGTGCGGCTCTTGGGCTCGAAGACGATGCGAACAGCGGCGTCCTTGCTGGACTCATCGCGCACGCCGTCCAGAACCGCCAGCAGTCCGGCCTTGAGCTGCAACTGCTCGGCGGACAGCGTCTTCTTGCCGGCCTTGACCTTGGGGTTGGACAGCTCCTCGATCTCTTCAAGCACCTTCTGCGCGCTGGTGCCGTGGGGCAACTCGGTGACGACGAGCTGCCACTGGCCGCGTGCCAGGTCCTCGATCTTCCAGCGCGCGCGCACCTTGAGGCTGCCACGGCCCGACAGGTAGGCGGCGCGGATGTCTTCCGGCGCGCTGATGAGCTGGCCGCCGCCCGGGAAGTCGGGGCCGGGGATCAGGTCGAAGAGCGTGTCGTCGCTGAGCTTGTCGTCCCTCAGCAGGGCCACCGCCGCCGCCGCGACTTCGCGCAGGTTGTGGCTGGGGATCTCCGTCGCCAGGCCCACGGCGATACCGCTGGCGCCGTTCAACAACACGAAGGGCAACCGCGCCGGCAGCTCGACAGGTTCCTGCGTGGTGCCGTCGTAGTTGGCGCGGAAGTCCACCGTGCCTTCGTCGATCTCGTCCAGCACCAGGCGGGCGATGGGTGCCAGGCGCGCTTCCGTGTAGCGCATCGCCGCGGCGCCGTCGCCGTCGCGGCTGCCGAAGTTGCCGTGGCCGTCGATCAGCGGGTAGCGCAGCGAGAAGTCCTGCGCCATGCGCACCAACGCGTCGTAGACCGACTGGTCGCCATGCGGGTGGAAGTTGCCGAGCACATCGCCGACGACCTTGGCGCCCTTGACGGGCTTGGCGCCCGAGTTGCCGCTCCAGCCCAGGCCCAGGCGCTGCATCGCGTAGAGGATGCGGCGCTGCACGGGCTTTTGCCCGTCGGCATAGGACGGCAGCGCGCGCCCCTTGACGACGCTGAGCGCGTATTCGAGATAGGCCTGCTGGGCGTAGGCGCCCAGGGTCAGCGTGTTGTCGTCGCTGCCCTCGGCGGGCGGGTTGAAATCGATGGGGGTCTGGGAACTCATGGATGCAAGGTCAAACGCTGCGCGCGAGCCGGTTGGCTCTGCTGCAGCAGGGCCCAGTACAACTCGAGGACGAGATGCACATGGGCCTGGGTTTCGTCAATGTCGGGGACGCGGTTGCCTGCGCGGCGCACGGCGCCCTCGCCAGCATTCCAGGCCGCCAGAGCCGCATCGATGCGGCCGAAGCGTCGCATCAGGTCGGCCAGCATGCGCGCGCCCGTGTGGATGTTGATGCGGGGTTCGATCAGGCGCGCCGCATCTGCCGGCGTGGCGTAGCGGCTGGCCGTTTCGGGCGTGATCTGCATCAAGCCCACGGCGCCGCGAGGCGACACGGCGCTGCGTTGGTAGCCGGACTCGACGGCGATGATGGCCTTCAACAGGTCGGCGTCCACGCCATGCTGGGCGGCGGCCTCGCGCAGCCAGGGCTGCACAGCCTTCACTTCGGGCGCGATATCCAGCCAGTTCAGCAGCGCAAGGCCGGCGTCGGTCTTGCCTGGCACGCGCTGCATGCCGACACTGCCCAGCACGGGCGTGTAGCGGGCATTCAACTGGCGCGGCGCGAAGTGGGCCACGCCGGTCGCGTCAACATAGCCCCAGAGGTCGGCGTGGGCTGGCAGAGCCAGGGCGAGCAACAGCCAGGAGAGCCTCATGCCGCCTCCAGCCCAAGCGCCACGCGTGCCTGGTATTCCCGGTCCAGCAGCGACATGACGATCAGCGAGTCGTAGCCATCGGCGCCATCGGTGGTCACGCGCACACTTTCGCGCAGGCGGCCCTCCTCGACAAAGCCTTCGCTGCGGTAGAGCTCGAAGGCCCGCGTGTTCAGCGCCTTCACGTCCAGCCAGAAACGGTGGGACTTCAGCTGCGTGAAGGCCATGGCTTTCAACTGCCGCACTGCCGTCCGGCCCAGGCCGCGGCCCTTGGCTTGCAGCACCAGGCGCTTCAGCTCGACCGAGCCGTTCGGGTTGCGGCAGCCCTGCAGGATGACGAAGCCGATGCGCTCGAGCTCATCACCTTCCTCCAGCATGAAGTGACGCGAGTCGGGAAAGCGGATGGCGCCTTCATGCTGCGTGCGCTCCCAGGGCGTGATGAACGGCAGGTTGGCGCCGTCGCGCTCCAGCGAGACGACCCAGTCCAGGTCGGACAGCATGGTCGGGCGCAGGCGCAGGCTCATGGGTGCACCCTTCGGCCTGCGGCCTGTCCCGCCAAGCGGGAGCGAGCTTGCTTGGGGCGGCCCGGCGCTGCGCTCATGCGCCCTCAAACCCAGCCAGCACGGCGACGACATTGCGGCCGATGGCCTCGGTCGCGTAGCCGCCTTCCTGCAGGAACAGCGTCGGCGCGCCGAAGCGGGCAATGCGTTCGCCCATGCGGCGGAACTCGGGCTCGTCCAGCTTGAAGTGCGAGATCGGGTCGCCGCCGTAGGTGTCCACGCCGAGGGACACGATGAGCAGATCAGGTTGATAGGCGGTCAACCGTGCAAGCGCCACGTCCAGTGCGGCGAACCAGTCGTCGTTGGCCACACCCACCGGCAGCGGGAAGTTGGCATTGAAGCCGACGCCCTCGCCTGCGCCGGTCTCGTCGGCATGGCCGAGGAAGAACGGGTACTCGGTGCGCGGGTCGCCGTGGAGGCTGGCGAAAAAAACGTCGGCGCGGTCGTAGAAGATGGCCTGGGTGCCATTGCCATGGTGGTAGTCCACGTCCAGGATGGCGACGCGTGCCAGGCCGGCGTCGCGTGCAGCCTGGGCGGCGACCGCGGCGTTGTTGATGAAACAGTAGCCGCCGAAGAAGTCGGCGCCAGCGTGGTGGCCGGGCGGGCGCGTGAGGCAATACGCCGCGCGCTGGCCGCCGAGCACGAGATCCAGTGCCGTCAACGATGCCTGCGCGCCGGCATAGGCCGCCGCCCAGCTGCCAGCCGTCAGCGGCGTGCCACTGTCCATCGAATACAGCCCCATGCGGGCCGCAAAGCTCGCCGGCTCGACATCGCTGCGCAGTGAGCGCACGGGCCAGACGGCCGGGAAAGCATCGCCGTCGCCACCCGTGGCCAGCCATTCGGCGTGGGCGCCCTCGACGAAGTTCAGGTAGCGCGTGGCATGCACTCGCTCCAGCGGCGCGCGGCCGTGGTCCACCGGCGCCAGCACTTCACCCAAGCCAGCCGTTTGCACGGCCTGCAGGATGTAGTCGGCCCGCGCCGGGATCTCGAACGCCGGCACCAGGCGGCCGCGGAAGAACTCATGCGTTGCCGCATGGGCCGTGTGGCTGGCGTTGTAGACCGTCTGCATCAGACGTCCACCTCCACAGCGTCGCCATGCAACTCCATCAGCTCGCGGCGCGACGCCGCCTCGCCCTTGCCCATCAGCTTGTTGAAGGACTCCACCGTCGCGGCAAAGTCGAGCTGGCCGTACTCGACGCGCGACAGGCGTCGCGTCTCCGGATTCAGCGTCGTGTCCCACAGTTGCTCGGCGTTCATCTCGCCCAGGCCCTTGAAGCGGCTGATGCTCCAGCTGCCTTCACGGGCGCCTTCCTTGCGCAGCTTGTCCAGCGTCGCGGTCAGCTCGCCGTCGTCCAGGGCGTAGAGCTTGGCGGCGGGCTTCTTGCCACGCGCCGGCGCATCGACGCGGTACAGCGGCGGGCGGGCGACGAACACATGGCCGGTCTCGACCAGCTTGGGGAAATGGCGGAAGAACAGTGTCAGCAACAGCACCTGGATGTGCGAGCCGTCCACGTCGGCGTCTGACAGGATGCAGACCTTGCCGTAGCGCAGGCCGCTGAGGTCGGGCGTGTCATTGGGGCCATGCGGGTCCACGCCCAGCGCCACCGAAATGTCGTGGATCTCGTTGTTCTTGAACAGCAGATCGCGTTCGACCTCCCAGGAGTTCAGCACCTTGCCACGCAGCGGCAGGATGGCCTGGGTCTCCTTGTCGCGGCCCATCTTGGCGCTGCCGCCGGCCGAGTCGCCCTCGACGAGGAAGACCTCGTTGTGCAGCAGGTCGCGGCTCTCGCAGTCGGTCAGCTTGCCGGGCAGCACAGCCACACCGGAGCCCTTGCGCTTTTCAACTTTCTGACTGGCGCGTTGCCGAGTTTGTGCCTGCTTGATGACCAGCTCGGCCAGCTTCTTGCCGTGGTCCACATGGTGGTTCAGCCACAGCTCCAGCGCCGGCTTCACGTAGGCCGACACCAGCCGCAGCGCATCACGCGAGTTCAGTCTCTCCTTGGTCTGGCCCTGGAACTGCGGGTCCAGCACCTTGGCGGACAGTACGAAGCTCGCGCGCGAGAACACGTCGTCAGGCATCAGCTTGACGCCCTTGGGCAGCAGCGAGTGCATCTCGATGAAGCCTTTGACCGCGCCGAACAGGCCGTCCTTCAGCCCCGACTCATGCGTGCCGCCGGCCACCGTCGGGATCAGGTTCACATAGCTTTCGCGCAGCGGCGCGCCGTCCTCCGTGAAGGCCACGCACCAGGCGGCGCCCTCGCCCTCGGCAAAGTTCTCGCTCTCGCCAGCGGTGGCAAAGCCCTCGCCTTCGAACAGCGGGATCAACGGGTCGCTGGTGAGCGACTGCGCCAGGTAGTCGCGCAGTCCGGCCTTGTAGAGCCACGTCGTCGTCTCGCCGGTCTTCTCTATCTTCAGCGTGACGGTCACGCCGGGCATCAGCACGGCCTTGGAACGCAGCAGGTGCACCAATTCGTGCCTGGGCAGCTCGACGCTCTCGAAGTATTTGGCCTCGGGCCAGACACGCACCGTCGTGCCCTGCTTGCGGTCACCGCTGGCGGCGGGGCGGGTGACGACCTGCTGCACCACGTCGCCATGCTCGAAGGCGATGCCGGCGACCTGCTTGTCGCGCCAGACGGCCACTTCGAGCCGCTTGGCCAGCGCATTGGTCACCGACACGCCCACGCCGTGCAGACCACCGGAGAAGCTGTAGGCGCCGCCTGAGCCCTTGTCGAACTTGCCGCCGGCGTGCAGGCGGGTGAAAACGATCTCGACGACCGGCACGCCTTCCTCGGGGTGCAGGCCGAAGGGAATGCCGCGGCCATCGTCGGCGACTGACACGGACCCATCGACATGCATCGTCACGTCGATGCGCTTGCCAAAACCGCCCAGCGCCTCGTCGGCGGCGTTGTCGATGACCTCCTGGATGCAGTGCAGCGGGTTTTCGGTACGGGTGTACATGCCCGGCCGTTGCTTGACGGGTTCCAGGCCCTTGAGAACGCGGATGGAAGCTTCGCCATAAGCGGCAGGTGCAGCGGCGGGAGAGGAAGACGGACGGCTCGACATAGGGGCGGGATTCTATGGATGCGCTCGGGGCTAGGATTCGCGGCCCCCGACGAGCGAGTGTTCGAGCTTGAGATTCCTGACTGCCTTTTTGCTGCTGGCCTGTGGAGTCGCACAGGCCCAAGGCCCCTCCCAGCCGCCCTACCAGGCCAGCGCCCCGCTGTCCTGGGAACTGAAGAATGCGCGCTGGTTCGACGGCCAGAAGATCCAGCGCGGCAGCCTTTACGTCGAAAACGGCGTCTTCGTCACCAGGAAGCCGGCCAAGGTCAACCGCAAGATGGACATCCATGGCCAGCAAGTCCTGATCAACCCGCTGGCCGAGGCGCACAACCACAATTTGCAGACCGCCTGGGGCTGGGGCCAGTACGCGCAGAGCTATCTGGACGAGGGCGTGTTCTACGCCGCCATGCTGTGTGGCGACCCGCAGAGCGTCGCCGAGGTCAAGCCGCTGACCGCCACGCCCGCAGCACCGGATGTCAGCTTCGTGACCGCCTGCATCACGTCCAGCGACGGCTACCCATTGGCGGCCATGCTGCCCGAACCCAGCGCCGAGGCTGCCGCAGCGCAGAAGCAGATCATCCTCGTCGACACCCCCGAGCAGGCGCTCAGCGCATGGCCGGCCATCAAAGGCCGCGGCGGCAACTGGCTGCGCATCGTGCTGGCGCACAGCGAGCGCCCCGAGCTGCGCGGCCGACCGGAGATGTTCGGCCGCCTGGGCCTGACGCCCGAAACCGCCAGCGCGCTGACGCGGCTGGCCCGCGCGGACGGCCGGCGCGTCGTCGCCCATGTGGAAACCGCGGCTGATTTCGACGCCGCGCTGGCCGCCGGCGTCGACGCCATCGCCCACCTGCCCGGCTACGCCAACACGCTGGACGAGGCGCCCGAGCGCTTCGCCATCAGCGAGGCCGCCGCCGCCCAGGCCGCCCGCCAGCACACCGCCGTCATCACGACGACGGCCGCCACCGCGCTCTTCAAGCTCGACCCCGCAACCCTGACCGCGCTGCGGGAGGTGCAGCGAGCCAATCTGGCACGGCTGCTGGCAGCGGGCGTGCAGCTGCTGGTGGGTTCCGACGTCTTCGTCGGTACCGGCCGGGCCGAGCTGCACGCGCTGGACGAACTCGGCGTGGACCGTGCGACGCTGTTGCGCCTGGCCACGCGCGATACGCCGCAGGCGCTGTTCCCGGGCCGCAAGCTCGGCTGCTTCGACCCCGGCTGCGAGGCCAGCTTCCTGGTGCTGGGCGCCGACCCGCTGGCCGACCTGGCCACGATCGACATGCCGCTGCTGCGCGTCAAGCAGGGCCGGTTGCTGACGCGGCTGGCAGACGTGGCCGCCGCCAGTTCCCAGGCCAGCACCTCCACGGCAGACCCGCCCAAAGCCACGGCCAAGAAGAAGACCGGCAAGGGCAAAGCCCAAAGCAAAGCGCCCAGCAAGGCCAAACGACGCTGATTACAGTCGCCGCATGAATACCCCCCGCACCGCTTCCACCGGCCTGTCAGTCCAGCAAGTGCTGCTTTGCGGCGCCATGATCGTCACGCTGTCGATGGGCATCCGCCACGGCTTCGGCTTCTGGTTGCAGCCCATCATCACGGAGCGCGGCTGGACGCGCGAGACCTTCTCCTTCGCGATGGCCGTGCAGAACCTCTCCTGGGGCATTGCGGGGCCGATTGCCGGCATGCTGGCCGACCGCTTCGGCGCCTGGAAGGTGCTGATCGCCGGCGGCCTGACCTATGCCTGCGGCTTGCTGCTGATGGCCGTGACCAGCCACCCGCTGAGCTTCACCCTCGGTGCCGGCGTGCTGATCGGCATTGCCCAGTCGGGCTCGACCTATGCCGTCATCTACGGCGTGCTGGGCCGCACGGTGTCGCCGGAGAAGCGCTCCTGGGCCTTCGGCGTTGCGGCAGCGGCAGGCTCCTTCGGCCAGTTCGTCATGATCCCCGTCGAGACCTGGCTGATCAGCCATCTCGGCTGGCAGGGCGCCCTGTGGCTCCTGGCCGGCGCGGCGTTGCTGATCCTGCCGCTGGCCCTGGGCAT
This sequence comes from Pelomonas sp. Root1217, assembly GCF_001425705.1. Taxonomy (GTDB): domain Bacteria; phylum Pseudomonadota; class Gammaproteobacteria; order Burkholderiales; family Burkholderiaceae_C; genus Pelomonas. The sequence goes on from NZ_LMDC01000028.1 coordinate 505,415, forward strand.
GCGCGAGCGCAGCGTGGCCGCCTTCAGCGGCGCCCACCAGAGCATCGGCCAGGCCCTGCGCGAGGCCTTCGGCTACCGCAGCTTCCAGCTGCTGATGCTGGGCTATTTCGTCTGCGGCTTCCAGGTCGTCTTCATCGGCGTGCATCTGCCGAGCTATCTGAAGGACCATGGCCTGGGGATCGGCGTGTCCACCGGCGCGCTGATGCTGATCGGCCTGTTCAACATCTTCGGCACCTATGCCGCGGGCATGCTGGGCCAGCGCTTCCCGAAGCGCTACCTGCTGTCGGCCATCTACGGGCTGCGCGCGGTGGCCATCGTCATCTTCATCTCGGTGCCGCTGACGCCATTGAGCGTCTACGTCTTCGCCGCGGTCATCGGTTTCCTGTGGCTGTCGACCGTGCCGCCGACCAATGCCGTCGTCGCGCAGATCTTCGGCGCCCAGCATCTGTCCATGCTTGGCGGCTTCGTCTTCCTGAGCCACCAGGTGGGCAGCTTCCTGGGCGTGTGGCTGGGCGGCAAGCTCTACGACGCGACCGGCAGCTATGACGTCGTCTGGTGGCTGGCGGTGGCCCTGGGGCTGATGGCCATGCTGGCCAATCTGCCGGTGCGTGAGACACCCATCCTGAGGGCTCAGCCAGCATGAAGCCGCGACGCTGGATCCTGCCAGTGCTGGGCATCGCCGCCCTCGCGGCAACGGTGCTGGCCTACCGCCACCCTGCCGTCATGATCCAGCTCAGCGAGCAGATCTGGGCCTGCTTCGGATGAGCCGCACGCCCTCGGCGTGGCTGCAGCGCTTCGCACCCCATCCACCCGGCACGGCGCTGGACGTGGCCTGTGGCTCGGGTCGCAACCTGAGCTGGCTGGCCGCGGCCGGCTGGCAGGTGACCGGCGTCGACCGTGACGCAGTCGCCACGGCACCCTTGCAAAGCCTTGCAAAGATCGTGGTGGCGGACATCGAGAACGCTCCCTGGCCTTTGCCGTCGATGGCTTTCGATCTGGTGGTCGTTTGCAACTATCTGTGGCGGCCGCTGTTCGACACCATCAAATCGGCCGTCAAACCCGGCGGCTGGCTGATCTGGGAAACCTTCGCCGACGGCCAGCAGACCATCGGCCGGCCATCACGGCCCGACTTCCTGCTGCAGCGGGGCGAACTGCTGCGCGTCTGTGGCGACTGGCGCATCGTGGCTTACGAAGACCTGTTCGAAGACACCGTCAACCCGCGCTTTGTGCAGCGCGTTGCGGCGATCCGGCCGCCGGTCCCCTGATCCAGGCGGCCTAAAATCGCTCGATTCACTCAGACTCTCCCACCATGAAGCCCATCCTCGGCAGCATCGTCGCCCTCGTCACCCCGATGAACGAGGACGGCAGCATCGACTACCCGGCCCTGCGCCGCCTGATCGACTGGCATGTCGAGGAAGGCACGGCCTGCGTCGGCGTCGTCGGCACCACGGGCGAGTCGCCCACCGTCAGCATGGAAGAGAACCGCGAGATCATTCGCGTCGCGGTCGAGCATGCCAAGGGCCGCATTCCCATCCTGGCAGGCACCGGCGCCAACTCCACCGCCGAGGCCGTCGAGCTCAGCCGCTATGCCAAGGAGGTCGGCGCGGACTGCACGCTGTCCGTCGTGCCCTACTACAACAAGCCCTCGCAGGAAGGCATCTACCAGCACTTCAAGGCGATTGCCGAGGCCGTGGACATCCCCATGATGCTCTACAACGTGCCCGGCCGCACCGTCGCCGATCTGCTGCCCGAAACCACGCTGCGCTGCGCCACGCTGCCCGGCGTCTTCGGCATCAAGGAAGCCACCGGCAACATCGAGCGCGCCGCGTTCCTCATCAAGCACGCGCCCGAAGGCTTCCACATCTACTCAGGAGACGACGGCACCGCCGTCGCGCTGATGCTGCTCGGCGGCCACGGCAACGTCAGCGTGACGGCCAACGTCGCGCCGCGCCAGATGGCCGAGCTGTGCCGCCTCGCCATCGAAGGCAATGCCGTCGAGGCCCGCAAGGTCCATCTCAAACTGCTTGGCCTGCACAAGCAGCTGTTCTGCGAGCCCAGCCCTGGCCCGGCCAAGTGGGCGCTGTCGCGCCTGGGCCGCTGCGGCGCTGCGCTGCGCCTGCCGATCACGCCGCTGACGGCCGCCGGCCAAGCCAGCGTCGGCCAGGCCATGGTCGAAGCCGGATTGCTCTGAAGGCTCTGGTCTAATGCGCGGCTGCGCCGGCCTCGACCGGCGTCTTTGTTCCCCGGAGATTTCCAGCGTGATGTCTGTTTCCTCGCTCCGCCCTACGGCGACCCGTCTGGCCTGCACGGCCTTTGTCCTGTCGCTCGCCGGCTGCAGCACCATCGACAGCATGTTCTCGACGGACAAGGTCGACTACCGCGCCGCTTCGCGCCAGACCCAGGGCCTGGACATTCCGCCCGACCTGACCCAGCTCGCCAAGGACAACCGCGCCCAAGTGCAAGGCGGCTCCATCACCGCCTCGGCGCTGTCAGCGGTCAAGCCGGCGAATTCGACCAATGCCCAGTCGCTGGTCTCCGGCAGCGTCGCCGCCAATGCGGCCGGCGATGTTCGCCTCGAGCGCAGCGGCGCCGAGCGCTGGCTGCACACCTCGGCTTCGCCCGAGCAGCTCTGGCCGCAGATCCGCAGCTTCTGGCGGGAACGCGGCCTTGAAGTCGTCAAGGAGCAGCCCGAGGTCGGTGTCATGGAGACCAACTGGGGCGAGAACCGCGCCAAGCTGCCCCAGGACTTCATCCGCTCCACCATCGGCAAGGTCTTCGACGGCCTGTACTCCACCGGTGAGCGCGACATGTACCGCACCCGTGTGGAACGCAGCGCGAGCGGTACCGACATCTTCATCAGCCACCGCGGCATGCAGGAGGTCTACACCTCCCAGGGCCGTGATTCGACCGCCTGGCAGAACCGCCCGGCCGACCCCTATCTCGAAGCCGAGATGCTGTCGCGCCTGATGCTCAAGCTCGGCGGCAAGGAAGACACTGCCAAGGCCATCGTCGCCGAAGCGGGCTCGCCCGCCGCAGCCACGACACCGAGCACGATCAAGGTCGGCGGCGACACCCCACGTGTCCGCCGCCCGCTGTCCGAAGTGCCTGAGAGCCTTGCCGTCAATGACGGATTCGACCGCGCCTGGCGCCGTGTCGGCCTGTCGCTGGACCGTCATGGCTTCACCATCGAAGACCGTGACCGCGCTGCTGGCCTCTTCTATCTGCGCTACGCCGACCCCGAGCAGGCCGGCAAGGACGAGCCCAACTTCTTCCAGCGCCTGTTCGGCGCCAAGGCCGGCGCGCCGGTGCGCTATCGCGTTTCGGTCAAGGCAGACGGAGTCAAGAGCACGGTGCGCGTGCTAGACGACCGCGGCCAGGCCATTGCGGACGACAACGCCAAGCGCATCCTGTCGTTGCTGATGGACGACCTGAAATAAGACCACCCCTACCGGCTTCGCCGGCCCCTCAAGGGGCGCTCCAAGCAGCCCGGCAAAGCCGGATCTACTGGAGCCACTCGGTGAAGATCAGGTTGTTTCGATGAACCGCCCGTTTCCCGCTGCAATGCTCAAAGGAGCGTTCGCGTGATGCGCTTTTGCAGCCTCGGCAGCGGCAGCGGAGGCAACTCGACCCTGATTGAGGCCAGCCAGGGCATCACGAGCACGCGGTTGCTCGTCGATGCTGGCTTCAGCGTGCGCGAACTCGTCAAACGCCTCGCCCGCGCCGGCAGTGCGCCCGAGGATGTCGATGCCGTCTTCATTACCCACGAGCACGGCGACCACATCGGTTGCGCACTCGCCTTCGCGATGCGCTACCGAATCCCGCTGGTCATGAGCCGTGGCACCTGGCGGGCGGTTGGCAACGCCGACTTCGATCCCGGTTTGCTGCGCATCGCCAAGGACGGCGAGGCCATGGCATTGGGCGACATGGATTTGCGGCCCTTCTCAGTGCCGCATGACGCCAACGAGCCGCTGCAACTGGTGCTGGACGACGGCGCGCTGCGCTTGGGGGTTGTCACCGACCTGGGCTGTGCACCGGCAAGCGTGGCCCAAGCGCTGGCGGGCTGCCAGGCGCTGCTGCTGGAATGCAACCACGACGAAGGCATGCTGCGCACCGGGCCCTATCACCCGGCGTTGAAAAAGCGCATTCTGGGCAGCCATGGCCATCTGTCGAATGCCGCGGCGGCCGATCTGTTGGCTCGCTGCCTGCATACGGGTTTGAAGACTGTGGCCGCAGCCCATCTCAGCGAACACAACAACACGCCCGAACTGGCGCGCGCCGCGTTGACCAGAATCCTCGGCGATGCGCAATCAGATATTCGCATCGCCCATCCCACATTGGGTTTGGATTGGATGTCGCTGAACTGAGCCAGGCCGCTCGATCGCATCACGCAAAGTTTTGTAATCGCGTCAGCAACGCCCGCCAAAGCGTCGCGAAAAAGAAAAGAGCCGCCGCTGCTTGCGCAGCGACGGCTCTTTCCGTGGGGACGAAGCGATTACTTCGAAGCAGCGGACGCAGCGGCGTCAACAACGGCGCTGGCAGCGGCCGAGGCAGCATCGGCAACAGCCGAGGCGGCTTCAGAAGCGGCGGGAGCCGGGGTCACGACCGCGGGGGCCTCAACCTTGGGTTCTTCCTTCTTGCTGCAAGCGGTCAGAGCAGCAGCAGCCAGCAGGGAAGCCAACAGGATCGACTTATTCATACTTGTCCTCAAACGTTTAAACGACGGTGCACACCATAATTTTGGGGTCGTGCGCCAGTGCTTTTTGCACACCAACGGCCGACCCCGACAGAACAAGACGCGGAAAACCTCGAGCGCTTCCCTCGCCTAGCCCGTGATTATAGGGGTTTGCACGTCACAAACACTCAGAGCCCCAAAGTCGTGGGCGCAAATGAGTCGCTGGAGCGTTGTGCGAGGGCATCAAACCATTCCAGGCCACGCAGGCGCTCAGCCGGATCCAGGCTCAATTCGCCGCGCCACAGATGGCGGTCGAAAAGCCGCAGGCTCAAGGTCGACTCGGCCCCGACAGCCAGCAGCAAGCTCACCGGCACCGCTTCGAGCCTGACTTCCGGCTCGACCGCCCGGGCCGTCACGCAATGCGCGAAGTCACGGCGCCAGCGGACGAAGCGCGGGTGTCGGCGCACCACGTCGTCGTACTGCAGGGCCAGCAGGTGCAGTTGACGGCCGTTGCGGGCCCAGGCGGTCAGGGCGGTGAGGGCAGCCGCTTCGGACAGCGGCCAGTCGACGAAGTCCGCATCCCAGGCGTGCAGTTCACGGCAACCCTGCTCGCCCGCCCACGCCAGGGTTTCGGTGAGCAGGCGCTGGAAATCGGCCCGGCCGGCAAAAGTTTGTGCGTTCATGGCGTCTGTGGCTGAACCCAGCCATCCTCGGTCCATTGGTCCAGCAGTTCGCGCGCGTCGGGAGACAGGCGCGCGACTTCGGCGGCCCCCAGCGCCCGGTTGTCGGCCAGGCTGCGCATCAGCGCTGCGTCGCGGCCGCCGGCCCGAAAGCTCTCGCCGTTCAGGAAGACATGGGCAGCGTCGTAGAGCATGCGGCTGCGCCTGTCGAGCACTGCATCGCGGCCCGGCGGTAGCGGTTCGCCGGGCTCGAACCAGACGGTTGCCTTGGGCTCGGTCAGCGCCTCGCCCAGAGCCCGCTCCAGCGCCTGCGGCCGCTGCACGGCCGCTTCGACGGCACGGCGGGCGAAATCCAGCAGAGCGGCCGGCACCCGGGCCGGCTCCGCGGTGGCCTCCTGGCGAGGATCGGCGTAGAGCCTGCCGTCGCTGTCGACGTCGTCCAGCAGGCGCGGCAGCAGCTCAGCCGCCAAGCCGTCGACGCTCGACGCTCGAAAGCCAACCGAGCCGGTGATGCAGCCAGGCCCGACGGCGACGCCGTCATGCGCCCAGCCCGGCGGCAGGTAGAGCATGTCGCCGGGCTCCAGCACGAACTCCTCTTCGGCCTTGAAATTGGCAATGATCTTCAGCGGCACGTCGTCGCGGAGTACGGCATCACGCTGGGCGGAGATCCGCCAGCGGCGCTGTCCAGCGAGTTGGATCAGGAAGACGTCGTAGGAATCGAAATGCGGACCGACGCCGCCGCCGTCGCTGGCCACGGACAGCATCAGGTCGTCCAGCCGCGCATCGGGCACAAAGCGAAAAAGGTCGAGCAGCGCGCGCCCTTGCGCCAAATGCTGGTCCAGTCCCTGGACCAGCAGGGTCCAACCGGGCTTGCTCGTCGCCGGCAGGCGCGCGATGGGGCCTTGCTTGAGCTTCCACTCGCCATCAAAGGCTGTGACGAGGCGGGACTCGACGTCGTCGCGCGCCGCCAGTGCGGCGAGCTCCTTCAGCGAAGCCGGCGACGGCGCGGGATTGAAGGCCTGGCGCACGAGCAGCGGCTTCTTTTGCCAGTGCTTGTCCATGAACTGCTCCGGGCTCAGGCCGGCGAGCATCGCGGTGGGTAAGGCAATTTGCATGCCTTATTGTGCCGAGGGTGGTGTGGGAAAATCTCTCCCATGCAAGCGACCCGCCCCTGTGTTGTCTCCCTGCGCTGGAGACTCGAAGATGCCCAAGGCCAGCTCATCGACGAGCTGGCTGAGCCCATGGAATTCCTGCTTGGTGGCGACGACCTGTTTGCCAGGGTCGAGGAAGCGCTGGAGGGCCAAGATGTCGGCTTCGAAACCGCTCTGGCCTTGCAGCCCGAAGAAGCCTTTGGCGACTACGACTCCAACCTCGTCTGCTTCGAGGCACGCAGCCTGTTCCCGGATGGCGTCGAGCCCGGCCTGCAGATCGAAGGCCTGCCCGAAGGCGCCGCTACCGAAGGCATGCCCGAGGACGTGGTCTACACGGTCACCGAGGTCTACCCTCAGCACGTCGTGCTCGACGGCAATCACCCGCTGGCCGGGATCGGCCTGCGCATGCACCTGACGCTGCTGGACGTGCGTGCGGCCACCGAACAGGAGGTCGAGGCCGGTTCGGTTGGCGAGCCCATTTTCATGGTGCAGACCGGTGCGCCGCCGGACGAGCCGATCCACTGAGATCAAGGCGCCTCACGGCGCCTTTTTTATGCCTTGCCCGTCGAGCCGAAACCACCCGCGCCGCGCTCGGACGAGTCGAAGGTGTCGACGCGGCGGAAGCTCGCCTGCACGACCGGCACGATAACCAGTTGGGCGATGCGCTCAAACGGCTGGATGACGAACTCGGTCTGGCCGCGGTTCCAGCAGCTCACCATCAGCTGGCCCTGGTAGTCGCTGTCGATCAGGCCGACGAGGTTGCCGAGCACGATGCCGTGCTTGTGGCCGAGGCCCGAGCGCGGCAGGATGATGGCGGCCAGGCCCGGGTCGGCGATGTGGATGGCCAGGCCCGTGGGGATCAACGTCGTCTGGCCTGGGGCCAGTGTGATCGCCTCATCCAGGCAGGCTCGCAGGTCGAGGCCGGCGCTGCCGGGCGTGGCGTAGGCGGGGATCTGCTCGGCCATGCGGGCGTCGAGCACTTGCAGGTCAATCGGGGTCATCAAAGGCGTTTCGAGAGTTCAGAGATCAGCTCACGCGCGAGGCTGAGCTTGTCCGCACGGGGCAGCTCGCGCTGGCCCTGCTCGTCGATGAGCAGCAGCGCGTTGTCGTCGCGGCCAAAGGTGGCCGGGCCGAGATTGGCGACGATCAGCGGGATGCCCTTGCGGCGGCGCTTGGCGTCGGCGTGTTCGGCCAGCTTCTCGCTTTCAGCGGCGAAGCCGACGCAGTAAGGCGGCTGGGGCAGCCCGGCCACAGCGGCGAGGATGTCCGGGTTCTCGGCCATCGCGATGGTCGGCGCCGTCGCGCCTCCTTCGGCCTTCTTGAGCTTGTGCTCGTGGGTTTGCGCAGGACGCCAGTCGGCGACGGCGGCCGTCGCGATGAAGGCATGCTGGTGGGTGGCCAGCGGCAGCACGGCATCGAACATCTGCTGCGCGCTCTGTACGTCAATGCGCTGCACGCCGCGCGGTGTCGCCAGGTTCACCGGTCCAGCCACCAGAGTGACCTCGGCGCCGGCTTCAGCCGCAGCGCGGGCGATGGCAAAACCCATCTTGCCGCTGCTGTGGTTGGTGATGCCACGCACCGGGTCGATGGGCTCGAAGGTCGGGCCGGCGGTGATGAGGAGCTTCTTGCCTAGCAATGCCTTGGGCGCAAAGAAGGCCTCGACGTCGAGGAAGATCTCCTGAGCTTCGAGCATGCGGCCGTCACCGATCTCGCCGCAGGCCTGATCGCCGTTGGCTGGGCCAATGACGGTCGCACCATCGGCGCGGATCTGCGCCACGTTGCGTTGTGTGGCCGGGTGGGCCCACATTTCGCGGTTCATCGCTGGGACGACCAGCAGCGGACATTCATGGATGCGGCGGGCCAGCGCGGTCAGGCTGACGAGGTCGTCCGCCCTGCCCTGCGCAAGCGCCGCGATGGCATCGGCGCTGGCTGGCGCCACCAGCATCACATCGGCCTCGCGGCTGAGGTTGATATGGGCCATGTTGTTGTCGGGCCGCGCATCCCACTGGCTGGTGTAGACCGGCCGGCCGGACAGGGCCTGCATCGTCACCGCGGTGATGAACTGCTCGGCGGCCTCGGTCATCATGACCTGCACCGTTGCGCCGCCCTTCACGAACAGGCGCGTCAGCTCGGCGACCTTGTAGCCGGCGATTCCGCCGGTCATGGCGAGCAGGACGTGCCTGCCTTGCAGTGGTGATGTCATCAACGCTTCCTGAACACCAGATCCCAGACCCCATGGCCCAGCTTCAGGCCGCGCGCCTCGAATTTTGTTAGGGGCCGGTAGGCGGGCTTGTCAGCATAGCCGGCCGCTGTGTTCTGGAGGGTCGGCTCGGCAGACAGCACTTCAAGCATCTGCTCGGCATAGGGCTGCCAATCGGTCGCGCAGTGTAGGTAGCCGCCGGGCGCCAGATGCTGCATCAGCTTGGCGACGAAGTCGGGCTGGATCAGCCGGCGCTTGTTGTGGCGCTTTTTGTGCCAAGGATCGGGGAAAAAGATGTGCACACCGGCCAGCAGACCGGGGCCGACCATGTCGCGCAGCACCTCCACGGCATCATGTTGGACGATGCGGATGTTGCTCAGCTGCCTCTCGTCGATGAGCTTGAGCAGCGCGCCGACGCCCGGCTCGTGGACCTCGCAGCCGATGAAGTCATGGTCCGGCAGCGTGGCCGCAATCTCGGCGGTGGCGCCGCCCATGCCGAAGCCGATTTCCAGCACCAGCGGGGCATTGCGGCCGAAGACGGCCCCGGCATTCAAGCGCTCGGCCTTGTAGGGCAAAACGAACTTGGGGCCCAGTTCGGCCAGTGCCTTGATCTGGCCTGTGCCCATGCGGCCGGCACGCGTGACGAAGCTCTTGATGGCCCGGCGCGGCGGGTCCTCTTTCTCTTCCATCAGCCCACCTCGGCCATGACCATGGGCGTGGCGGCGATGTCGGCGTCGCCCAGCGAGCAAGCCGCCAGATAGGACGCGATGGCACGGTCGGCCGCAGCGTCGTCGGCCGCGTGGATCAGCGCCAGCGGCTCGCCAGCGGCGACACGCGTACCGAGCGGCTTCACTTCGGAGAAGCCGACGCGCATGTCGATGCCGTCCCCCGCCTTGCGGCGGCCGCCGCCCAGCTCGACGATGGCCACGCCGAGGTCGCGGGTCGACATCGTCGTGATGACGCCAGCCCGCGGTGCGGCCACCGGCTTCACGACGGGCGCGGCGACCAGGTAGATGTCGGGCCGCTCCATCAGATCGGCCGGGCCACCCAGTGCGACGACCATCTTGGCGAACTTCTCGGCAGCGGCGCCAGAGTCCAGCGCGGCCTGCAGCTTCACGCGCGCGGCGGTGGTGCTGGCAGCCAGCCCGCCCAGCACCAGCATCTCGGCGCACAGCGCCAACGTGACTTCATGCAGACGAGGTTCGCGGACCTCGCCCTTCAGGTAGCGGATGGTCTCGATGACTTCCAGCGAGTTGCCGACATCGGTGCCCAGGATCTGGTTCATGTCGGTGATCAGCGCGCGCGTCTTCAGGCCCGCGCCACTTGCGACCGCGACGATGCTCTCGGCCAGTTCCTTCGCGAACTCGGGCGTGGAGGCGAAGGCGCCATTGCCGCACTTGATGTCCATCGCCAGGCCTTCGAGGCCGGCAGCGAGCTTCTTGGACAAGATGCTGGCGGTGATCAGCGGAACGCTCTCAACGGTGGCCGTGACGTCGCGCGTCGCATAAAAGCGTTTGTCGGCGGGTGCAAGATCGGCTGTTTGGCCAATGATGGCGCAGCCCAGTGAGCGCACGATCTGGTCGAAGCGCGCCGGCTCGGGCGTCGTCGTGTAGCCCGGGATGGCCTCGAGCTTGTCGACCGTGCCGCCGGTGTGGCCCAGGCCCCGGCCGGCAATCATCGGCACATAACCACCGCATGCCGCCACCATGGGCGCCAGCATCAGGCTGACCTTGTCGCCCACGCCGCCGCTGCTGTGCTTGTCCAGCACCGGGCCGGGCATGTCGGGCCAGCGCATGACGCGGCCGGAGTTCATCATGGCGCGGGTCAGCAGCACGGCTTCGTCGCGGCCCATGCCCTTCAGGAACACGGCCATGCCGAGGGCGGCCACCTGGCCTTCACTCCAGGAGTTGTGCGTCAGGCCGTCGACGAAGTTCTGGATTTGCGCTTCGTTGAGCGCGAGGCCGTCGCGCTTGGCGCGGATGATTTCTTGGGCAAGCATAGGGGCTTGGTAATGCTACGGGAATCGATGCGAGAGGGTCTGCGCGGGTGCAGGGCTAGGCGTGCGACGCCGCCTGGGCTCGTGCCCAGGCAAGGCGCGCAACGACGGCATGCGCCCGCGCAGACCCTCTCCCGAAGGGTTGTCACTCAAAAGCCCCTCAGTACGCGGACGTTGTGGCCGCGGATGGGGCGCCGGAAAGTACGGCGTCGATGTCGGTGAGCAGGCCACTGGCGCCAAAGCGCAGGCGCTGCGGGTTGAGAGCGGCGGCGCCCAGGGCCGCTTCGGCCTGGGCGATATAGCCCGCGGCGTCGGCCACGGAGCGCACGCCCCCCGAGGCCTTGAAGCCGGCAGCGGACAGGCCGCTTGCGGCGATTTCCTTCAGCATCACGGCGGCAGCCTCGGGCGTGGCGCCGACCTTGGTCTTGCCGGTGCTCGTCTTGACGAAGTCGGCACCGGCCGCCAACGCCAGGCGCGTTGCCTGGGCGATGCGCTCGGGCGTGGCCAGTTCGCCGGACTCGATGATGACCTTGAGCGTCAACGGCCGGCTGGCGAAGCGGACTTCGGACAGGAACTCGCTCACCTCGGTGCTGTCACCGGCAATCAGCGCGCGGTACGGCAGCACGACGTCGACCTCGTCGCCGCCCGCCTGCGCAATCTCCGTGACATCGGCCAGCGCGCGAGCCAGATCCAGCGCCCCATCGGGGAAGTTCGCGACTGCGGCAACCTTGATGGAAGCCGGCAAGGCAGCGCGCGCCTGGGCGACGAAGCGGGGCCAGACGCAGACGGCTGCCACGGGTCCATGCGGCGACTGCGCGCGCCGGCACAGCGCATCGACGTCGGCGGCCGTGTCGGCATCGTTCAAGCTGGTCAGATCCAGGCAGGCCAGCGCCGTGCGGGCCACCGCCTTCAGATCGGTGGTCATAGCGTCAGCTCGGCAAAGCTCGCAACGAGGGCCGCGAGGAAGCTGGCGGCACGTTCGCCGGAGAGCTGGGCCTGCTTCAGCGTCAGATCGTGCGTCAGCGCCTCGGCGGACAGGCCGGCAGCCATGTTGGTCATCAGCGCGATGCCCATGACCTTGAGGCCGGCATGGCGGGCCAGGATGGTTTCGGGCACGGTGCTCATGCCGACGGCGTCGGCGCCCCAGGCGGCGAACATGCGGATCTCGGCGGCCGTCTCGAACTGCGGCCCGAGGGCCCAGCAGTAGGTGCCCTCGCCCAGCATCAGGTTCTCACGCTTGGCCAGGGCCAGCGCGTGCTTGCGCAGGTCGGCGTCGTAGGCGTTGACCATGTCGACGAAGCGGTGGCTGCCCTGTTCGCCGACGAGCGGGCTGCGCTGCGGCGCGTTGATGTGGTCGGCGATCAGCATCAGGCTGCCGGGCGGCATGTGGCCGCGCAGCGACCCGGAGGCATTGGTCTGCACGACCAGCTTCACGCCCCAGCGCTTCAGGGAACGCAGCGCGCCGGCCATGCCGGTGCAGTCGCCGCTCTCGTAGGTGTGGGCGCGGCCGCGCAGGAAGATGACCCGCTGCGCGCCGATCTTGCCGACGACGATCTCGTTGACATGGCCCTCGACCTTGGGCTGCGGGAAGGCCGACAGCTCGGTGTAGGGCAGGTGCTCGGCGTCCTGCACATGGCTGACCGCGCCGGCCCAGCCGGAGCCGAGCACCACGGCGACCTCAGGGGCGTTGCCGAACAGGGATTGCAGCTTCTCGACGCTCGCGGCGATCGCGACGTCGAGGTTCTTGTTGTCGATCATGGGAAACCTCAGATGTGCAAGTGACTGGGCCCGAAGCTGTGGGGCAGCAGTTCGGCCAGGGTCCAGCGTTGGCGGATGCCGCCGGGATCGCCGGCAATGACGACGAGCTCTTCGGGCACGGAGAACTCGCGCAGCTTCTGCCGGCAGCCGCCGCAGGGGGTGATGATGTCCGGGCCGGGGCCGGTCACGAGCACCGCCCTCGCCTGCTTGCCACCGGCCATGATCATGGCCGTCAGCGCCGAAGGCTCGGCGCACCAGCCCTGCGGGTAGGACGCGTTCTCCATGTTGGCGCCCAGGTGGATGCGGCCCTGCTCGTCGAGGATGGCCGCGCCCACCTTGTATTTGGAGTAAGGCGAATGTGAGAAATCGCGCGCACGCAGGGATTCGGCGAGCAGGCGGTTCAGCAGGTCTTGACTCAATTCCATCTCATTCACTCCTTGCGGGCCGAGCGACGGGCCGCTGCCTAGCCGGCCCGCTCAGGCGATGTGCTTGCGGCTCGATGCCGAGAGCATCGCCGTCCCCGCGGGGGCTTCGGTCGGACACGACAAGTCCAGTGGACTGGTTGTGCCTACCGAAGAGCGGCCGCTCTGCCGGCTGCGCGGTCTGCAAGACCGACCAGACTCGCCCGCGTTCAGCGGCGAGAGGATGGGCGAGGGGCAGCTTCATCTCAGCGCTCCTTCACGTACGGCTTGCCAAGCGCCTTGGGTGCGATCGCCGAGCCGATGAAGCCGGCGAGCAGCACGACGGTCAGGATATAGGGCAGCGCCTGAATCAGCTGCACGGGCACCTCGCCGACACCAGGGATTTGCACGCCCTGCATGCGGATGGCCACCGCATCCAGGAAGCCGAACAGCAGGCAGGCGCCCATGGTCGGCAGCGGCTTCCACTTGCCGAAGATCATCGCGGCCAGCGCAATGAAGCCGCGGCCAGCGGTCATGTTGGGCGAGAAGGACGCGTTCTGCGCCAGCGTCAGGTAGGAGCCTGCCAGGCCACAGAGCACGCCGTTCATCAGCAGCGCCTGGTAGCGCAGGCTTTGCACGGACATGCCGGCCGCCTCCACCATGGCTGGGTTCTCGCCGACCGCGCGCAGGCGCAGGCCCGGGCGGGTGCGCTCCAGGAAGAACCAGACGGCCGCCACCATCAGGAAGGCGACGTAGACCAGCACGTTGTGGCTGAGCAGGCCGTGGCCAAAGACCGAGGCGAACCAGTTGCCCGGCTGCGGCTCGGCAAAACCCCTGGCGAGAGCCGTCAGGCGCACGTCGGGGTCGATGGGCGGCGTCTGGCCGCCCTGCTGGAACCAGGCAATGCCCAGCACCACTGTGAGACCGGCGGCGATCATGTTCAGCGCGACGCCGGAGACGACCTGGTCGCCGCGGTTGGTCACGCAGGCGAAGCCGTGCAGCAGGGAGGCGACGCAGGCGACGGCAATGGCGGCCACCACGCCATAGGCGGTGGAATGCGTGACCGAGGCGGCCGCTGCGGCCGCAAAGGCGGCGAACAGCATCTTGCCTTCCAGGCCCAGGTCGACGACACCGGCGCGCTCGGACAGCACGCCCGCCATCGCGCACAGCAGCAGCGGCGCGCTGACGCGCAGTGTGGAGGCCAGCACCGAGGCGATCAGGACTTCATCCATCAGCGGCCTCCTTTCACCATGCCGTACAGGCGTGCGAACAGCGGTGCGCTGACCGTGGCCATGGCGCCCGAGAACAGCACGATCAGGCCCTGGGCCGTGACGACCATCTCGCGGCTGAAGCCCTGCAGCTCGAACGACACTTCGACGCCGCCCTGGTAGAGCACGCCGAACAGCAGCGAGGCCAGCACGATGCCGACCGGATGGTTGCGGCCCATCAGCGACACGGCGATGCCGGTGAAGCCGGCGCCGGCGACGAAGTCCAGCGTCAGCTTGCCCTGCACGCCCGAGATCTCGTTGATGCCCACCATGCCCGCCAGCGCGCCGGAAATGGCCATCGCGACCAGCACCTGGGCGCGCGGGCGGATGCCGGCGTAGTGGGCGGCGCGCGGCGCGCTGCCGACGGCCCGCACCGCATAGCCGGCGGCGCTCTTCCACAGGAACCAGCCCACCGCCACGCAGGCGATCAAGGCGATGACGAGGCTGAGGTTCAGCGGCGAGGACGGCAGCTCATAGCCCAGGGCCGCAGCCATCTGGTGCAGGGCCGGCATGCGGGCGCTTTCGGCGAACTCGGCGGACTCCACCGACATGCTGCCGGCCGGGCGCAGCCAGTTCACAAGCAGATAGCCGTTCAGCGCCGCGGCGAGGAAGTTGAACATGATGGTCGTGATGACGATGTGGCTGCCGCGCCAGGCCTGCAGATAGGCCGGCAGGGCCGCCCACAGCATGCCAAAGACGGCCGCGGCGACGACCAGCAGCGGCAGCATGACGACCGCCGGCAGCTTGGCGCCCAGCCACAGCGCGACCAGGGCCACGCCCACCCCGCCCAGCGTCGCCTGGCCCTCGCCGCCGATGTTGAACAGGCCGGCGTGGATGGCCACTGCCACGGCCAGGCCGGTGAAGATGAAGGTCGTCGCGTAGTACAGCGAATAGCCCAGGCCGCGCACGCTGCCCAGCGCCCCGTTGAGCAGCACGGTCAGCGCCTGCCAGGGGCTGTGGCCGATGACCATGACCACCAGGCCGGCAACGACCAGGGCGACGGCCAGGTTCCACAGCGGCAGCAGGCCGATGTCGATCCAGCGGGGGAGTTGGAGGGGCTGGCTCATTGGTAGAAGACGAAAAGGCAACCACAGAGGCACGGAGGCACAGAGAAAAGCTCTGTGAATTCCCTCTGTGCCTCAGTGGCTCTGTGGTTGCATTTCATGCGGCCGCCTGTTCCTGCGCTGCCATCAGCAAGCCAAGCCGACGCTCGTCGCAGTCTTCGATCGCCAGCTCGCCGGTGATGCGGCCGCAGTTCATGACGACGACACGGTCGGCCAGGGCGAGGATCTCATCCAGCTCGCTGCTGACCAGCAGCACCGCGCAGCCGGCGTCACGCAGCGCGCGCAGCTGGCCGTGGATGAATTCGATGGCGCCGATGTCGACACCACGGGTCGGCTGGCCCACCAGCAGCACGGTCGGCTGCTCGCCGATCTCGCGGGCCAGGATGAGCTTCTGCTGGTTGCCGCCGGAAAACTTGCTGGAACCCAGGTTCTCGTCGCGCGGGCGCACGTCGAAGCGCTCCTGCATCGCGCGGGTCGCGTCACGCATCGCAGCGTGATCCATGGAAGCGCCCTTGCGGTATTTGGGCAGCCCCTGGTAGCCCAGCACGGCGGATTCCCAGGCGGGAAAGTTCATGACGAGACCGACCGCATGGCGGTCCTCCGGCACATGCGCAAGGCGCAGGGGACGGGCCTGCGCGGTGTCCAGCCAGGCCTCGGGCGTGAAGGACTTGCCGCCCAGTTCCATGCGGCCGCCCTCGGGCGCGCGCAGGCCGGACAGCACTTCGAGCAGCTCGCTCTGGCCGTTGCCCGAGACGCCGGCCACGCCGACGATCTCGCCGGCCTTCAGCGTCAGGCTCACGCCTTTCAACGCCGGCACGCCGTTGGCATGCTTGAGGCTCAGGTCCGAGGCTTGCAGGCGGACCTCGCCCGCATGCACTGCCAGGCCTTCGGGACGGCCGAGCGTCACCTTGCGGCCGACCATCGATTCGGCCAGTGCTTCCTCGCTCCACTCGGCGATGCCACGCGTCTCCACCACCTGCCCCGCGCGCATCACCGTGACGGCGCTGCACAGGCTCATGACTTCACGCAGCTTGTGCGTGATGAGGATCAGCGTCGTGCCGCGTTCCTTCAACCGGCGCAGCGTGACGAAGAGCTGGTCGGTTTCCTGGGGCGTCAGCACGGCGGTGGGCTCGTCCAGGATCAGCACCTTGGCGCCGCGGTACAGCGCTTTCAGGATTTCCAGCCGCTGCAGCTCGCCCACCGGCAGGTCGGCCACGACGGCGTCGAGCTGCACCGTCAGGCCGGTCTCCTGCATCAGCGTGTTGAGCTTCCTGCGCACTTCGGCCTTGGCCGGCGCCAGGAAGAAGCGCCCTTCGGCGCCCAGCATGATGTTTTCCAGGCAGGTCAGCGTGTCGACCAGCATGAAGTGCTGGTGGACCATGCCGATGCCCAGGCGGATCGCCTGCTGGGAATTGGCGATGTGGACCTGCTGGCCGTTGACCTCGATATGGCCGGAGTCGGCGTGGTAGTAGCCATACAGGATGGCCATCAGCGTGCTCTTGCCCGCGCCGTTCTCGCCGACGAGGCCATGCACGCTGCCCGCGGCGATGTCGAAGGACACCTCGCGGTTGGCCTGCACGGCGCCGAAGCGCTTGGAGATGCCTTGAAGGCGTACCGCGGGCGTCATGCCGCTCAGAACTTACAAGCGTTGTCCGCCATGTAGTCGGCGACCTTGACCTTGCCGGCAATGATGTCGGCCTTGATGGCTTCGACCTTGGCCTTTAGCGGCGGCGTGATGAGCTTGGCGTTGTTCTCGTCCAGCGCGTAATCCACGCCGCCTTCCTTCAGGCCCAGCACGCTGACGCCTGGCTTCCAGGCCTTCAGTACGTTGTAGACGGCCACGTCCACGTGCTTGACCATGGAGGTCAGCATGGTGCCGGGCTGGATGTGGTTCTGGTTGCTGTCCACGCCGATGGCGAGCTTGCCGGCGTCCTTGGCCGCTTGATACACGCCCACGCCCGTGCCGCCGGCGGCGGCGAAGACGACGTCCGAGCCCTTGGCGAACTGGCTCTTGGCCAGTTCACCGCCGCGGGTGGGGTCGTTCCAGGCCGTGGAGGTGGTGCCCGTCATGTTGGCGAACACCTCGATCTTGGGATTGGTCGCCTTGGCGCCCTGCTCGTAGCCGCACTGGAACTTGCGGATCAGCGGGATGTCCATGCCGCCGACGAAGCCGACCTTGTTGGTCTTGGTGACCAGGGCCGCCATGGCGCCGACGAGATAGCTGCCCTCGTGCTCCTTGAACAGCAGGGACTGCACATTGGGCAGGTCGACCTTGGCGTCGATGATGGCGAACTGGGTCTTGGGGAAGTCCTTGGCCACCTGCTGCAGGGCCGACGCCTGGGCGAAGCCGATGCTGATGATGGGGCTGGCGCCCCGCTCGGCCATGCGTCGGATCGCCTGCACGCGCTGGGTGTCGTTGCTGATCTCGAATTCGAGATAGGTCTTGCCGGTCTCCTTCTTCCATTGCTCGGCGCCCTGGTAGCCGGCCTGATTGAAGGATTTGTCGAACTTGCCGCCCATGTCGAAGATCACCGCGGGCTGCTGGGCCTGGGCCATGGCCGATGCGACCACCAGGGTCAAGGCGGCAAGACGGGGCAGAGAGGTCGTCATGGGCATGAGGTGAGCAAGGCGAAAGGGGCGCATTGTAGAAAACATCCCTCAAGTTTTACTGGGTAGGAAAATACGGATTCCCGCGGATCAGTGGGCACGGCTGTGGCGCAGGCGCCGGTGAGCCGCACGGGCATGGGGCAGCCAGCCGAGTGTCGCCCAACGCCGCCACATCAACAGGCCTCGAATCCACTCGTCTGCTGCATAAGCAATCCACACGCCAACCAAGCCCCAACCCAGGTAAACACCGAGGAACCAGCTGCCGCCCGCCAGCACGATGGCCATGGAGGCCGAACCGACCATCACCGGATAGCGCGCATCCCCGGCGGCCCGCAGCGCGTTGATGACGACGAGATTGAAGGTGCGCCCCGGCTCGACGAGCACCGTCCACCACAGCAGCGTGCAGCCCAGCGCAACGATGCCCGGGTCTGACGTGAAACGGGTCAGCAGCCAAGGGCCCGCCAGCGCAAAGCCACTGGACACGGCAAGCGCCAGCACCAGGCCCAGGGCCATCGAGCGGCGCACCAGACGGTGGGCCGCATGCAGCCGGCCCGCGCCGATCATGTGGCCGACCATGATCTCGACCGCGAAGCTGATGGCCAGGCTGAACATCAGGATCACGTGCATGAACTGCATCGTGTAGGCCTGCGTCGCCAGCGCGTGGGCGCCGAGCTGCGCGACGGCCGCCAGACTGGTCATGAAAGCCAGGCGCCAGGAGATGTTCTCAGCCGCGCCGGGGATGCCGATGTGCAGCACGGTCTTCAGCGGCTCGCGCACCAGCCGCCACCAGTCGGCCGCGCGCAGTCGCAGGTCCAGGCGCGTGCGCCACAGCAAGATATGCAGCAGCAAGCCCATGCCGCGCCCGCAGGTGCAGGCCAGCGCATAGCCCACCAGCCCCAGCCGCGGCATGGCCAGCAGGGCCACCACCAGCGTGACGACCTGGATGAGCACGACGACGGCCAGGGCCTCGCGGCTGCGCAGATGCGAGCGCATGACGCTGGACATGTTGGCGTTCCAGGCATCCAGCAGCAGCGCCGGTGCCAGCGCCTGCAGCAGCACCTTGGCCAGCGGCGCCACCTCGGGCGGCGCATTCACCAGCGTCAGCAGCGGACCTGCCGCGATCAATGCCGCCACGGCGCCGCCCAGGCCCAGCCAGCTGCTGGCGCCAACAACCGCTCGGGCCACCGCGTCGGCCTGGTCACGCCGGCCGGCGCCCAGGGCCTGGGTCACGGCCACACTGACGCCGGCGCCGATGACCCGGAACAGCACGAAGACGGCTGCAAACACCTGGTTGGCCAGGCCGAAGGCCGCACCGCTGTTGTCGGACAGCCGGGCGGCCAGCCCCGTGCCGATGATGCCGATGCCGATGCCCAGCAGCAGCTCCAGCAGCATCGGCCAGGTCAGCGCAAACAGACGCGGGCGAGCAGACAAGGCGGTCATTACCGGGTCTTAACGACGGGATTCACACAAGTCACAGCAAGCTCGCCAGAATGGGCCGGAATCGTAAAGGAGTAACCATGCCGAAACCCGCCGCCCACGCGTTTGCCAACACCCGGGCCAGCTTCAAGACCTCCGCCGGCAAGACCGGCCAGTACTTCTCCCTTCCCAAACTGGCCGAAACCCACCCGAACGTGGCGCGCATGCCCATTTCGATGCGCATCGTGCTGGAGAGCGTGCTGCGCAACTGCGATGGCAAGAAGGTGACGGCCGAGCATGTGGAGCAACTGGCGAACTGGAAGCCCAATGCCGCCCGCGCCGACGAAATCCCCTTCGTCGTCGCCCGCGTGGTGCTGCAGGACTTCACCGGCGTGCCGCTGTTGGCCGACCTGGCTGCCATGCGCAATGTGGCCGCGGCGATGGGCAAGAACCCCAAGGCCATCGAACCGCTGGTGCCGGTGGACCTGGTGGTGGACCACAGCGTGATGGTCGACTACTACGGCACCAAGCAGGCGCTGGACCTGAACATGAAGCTCGAGTTCGAGCGCAACCGCGAGCGCTACGAGTTCATGAAGTGGGGCATGCAGGCCTTCGACACCTTTGGCGTCGTGCCGCCGGGCTTCGGCATCGTCCACCAGGTCAATCTCGAGTACCTGGCGCGCGGCGTGCACCAGAAAGACGGCGTCTACTACCCCGACAGCCTGGTCGGCACCGACAGCCACACCACCATGATCAACGGCATCGGCGTCGTCGGCTGGGGCGTGGGCGGCATCGAGGCCGAGGCGGGCATGCTGGGCCAGCCGGTCTACTTCCTGACGCCCGACGTCGTCGGCTTCGAGCTGACCGGCCAGTTGCGCGAAGGCGTCACGGCCACGGATCTGGTGCTGACCGTCACCGAGATCCTGCGCAAGCACAAGGTCGTCGGCAAGTTCGTCGAATTTTTCGGCGAAGGCACCCGCACGCTGGCCCTGCCCGACCGCGCGACGATCGCCAACATGGCGCCCGAGTACGGCGCGACCATGGGTTTCTTCCCGGTCGACGACAAGACGGTCGAGTACTTCAAGGGCACGGGCCGCACCACAGCCGAGATCGAGGCCTTCGAGGCCTACTGGCGGGTGCAGCAGATGTTCGGCGTGCCCAAGGCCGGCGAGATCGACTTCACCTCGGTCGTGTCGCTGGACCTGGGCACCGTGGCGCCCAGCCTGGCCGGCCCGAAGCGCCCGCAGGACCGCATCGAGATCACCAACCTGGCCAGCAAGTTCGCCGAGCTCTTCAGCAAGCCGGTGGCAGAGAACGGCTTCAACCAGCCGGCCGAGAAGCTGGCCCAGCCCTTCGTGACCGAATCCGGCATCCCGGTGAAGAACGGCGACGTGCTGATCGCCGCCATCACCTCCTGCACCAACACCAGCAATCCCGGCGTGCTGCTGGCGGCCGGCCTGCTGGCCAGGAAGGCGGTCGACGCCGGCCTCAAGGTCGCGCCCCACATCAAGACCTCGCTGGCCCCGGGCTCGCGCATCGTCACCGAGTACCTGCAGAAGGCGGGGCTGCTGCCCTATTTGGAGAAGCTCGGCTTCAACGTCGCCGCCTATGGCTGCACGACCTGCATCGGCAACGCTGGCGACCTGACGCCCGAGCTGAACAAGCTCATCCAGGACAACGACCTGGTCTGCGCCGCCGTGCTGTCGGGCAACCGCAACTTCGAGGCCCGCATCCACCCCAACCTGAAGGCCAACTTCCTGGCCAGCCCGCCACTGGTCGTGGCCTATGCCATCGCCGGCACGGTGACGCGCGACCTGATGACCGAGCCCGTGGGCTATGGCAGCGGCGGCCGGCCGGTCTACCTTGGCGACATCTGGCCCAGCAGCGACGAGATCTACCAACTGATGAAGTACGCGATGGACCCCCAGGCCTTCAAGGCCAACTACGACAAGGTGGCCAGCCAGCCCGGCAAGCTGTGGAACGCCATCAAGGGCGTCACCGGCCAGGTCTACACCTGGCCCAAGAGCACCTACATCGCCCAACCGCCCTTCTTCGAAGGCTTCACGATGGCCCCGAAGACGCTGGTGTCGGGCGTCCAGGGTGCCAAGGTCATGGCGCTGTTCGGCGACTCGATCACCACCGACCACATCAGCCCGGCGGGCTCCTTCAGGGAAACCACGCCGGCCGGCAAGTTCCTGCTCGAGAACGGCGTCGCCAAGGCCGACTTCAATTCCTACGGCGCGCGCCGCGGCAACCACGACGTGATGATGCGCGGCACCTTCGCCAACGTGCGGGTCAAGAACCTGATGCTGCCCGCCCGCCCCGACGGCTCCCGCGAGGAAGGCGGCTACACGTTGAAGGACGGCCAGCAGACCACCATCTACGACGCTGCCATGGCCTACATCGCCGAGGGCACGCCCACCGTCATCTTTGCCGGCGAGGAATACGGCACCGGCTCCAGCCGGGACTGGGCCGCCAAGGGCACGCAGCTGCTGGGCATCAAGGCCGTCATCGCCAAGAGTTTCGAGCGCATCCACCGCAGCAACCTGATCGGCATGGGCGTGCTGCCGCTGCAGTTCAAGACGGGCACGAGCTGGGAGTCGCTGGGCCTGACGGGTGCCGAGACCATCGACATCAAGCTGGCCGACGACATCAAGCCCCAGGGCGACGCGACGATGACCCTCACGCGGGCCGATGGCTCGACCAAGGACGTGCCGCTGACGCTGCGCATCGACACGGCCATCGAGGTGGACTACTACTACCACGGCGGCATCCTGCCGTTCGTGTTGAGACAGTTGCTGGCGGCATAGCGCCCCTCGTCCAAGGCGAGCCCCCCTTTGGGGGCGGCTCGGCGCTCAGCTCGCAAATCCACCACCTGCCTAGACGGGTTTATGGGACAGGTTTGTCCCACGGCACGCACACCATCCCCTTCACCAGAATCCGCAGCTTCTTCAACCGAGTGCCCCCACCCGGGGCCGACAGGAGCTTGCATGAAGACCTGGTTCAAGTTGACCGCCGCCGCCTTCGCCGTTGCCGCCACAAGCGCCAGCCACGCCGCCGGCACCGAGTGCCTGGACGTGCGCCTGAGCACCGCCAATCCCGTTGTCAACGGCGATGTGGACGTCCACGTGGGCGTCGCCGTGACCAACCGCTGCCGCAGCGCGGTCCAGGTCCTGCGCTGGCAGCTGCCGAGCGACACCATGAGCGGCTCGCTGTTCACCGTGACGCGCGACGACCGGCCGGTGCGTTACACGGGCGCCGTCATCAAGCGCGCCGCCCCCACGGCCAAGGACTATGTCGAGATCGCTGCCGGCGCCACGCTGAACTACGAGGTCGAACTGACCGGCCACTACGACTTCAGCAAGAACGGCCGCTACGCCATCGAGTTCCACAGCGACCGGGGCACCCACGGCTCGGGCGCGCAGTCCATGCACAGCGCCGCGGCCACCTATCTGTGGACGCAAGGCCGCAATGAGAAGCTGGATGCCGCCAGCGCCGACGACGAAGCGGCCACCACGATGCGCGCCAATGCCGCTGCGGCCGCCAGCATCTCCTACACCGGCTCCTGCACCAGCAGCCAGAAGTCGTCCCTCGCCTCGGCCGTCACCGCGGCCACTAACTACTCAGTCAGTTCGACCAACTATCTCAACGGCACGCCGTCGGCCACGCCGCGCTACACGACCTGGTTCGGCGCCTACACGTCCTCGCGCTGGAACACGGCCAAGGACCACTACACCAAGGCCCGCAACGCCTTCCAGACCGCCGCGCTGACGCTGGACTGCAGCTGCAAGGACAGCGGCACCTATGCCTACGTCTACCCGACCCAGCCGTACAAGATCTACGTCTGCGGCGCCTTCTGGAGCGCGCCGATGACCGGCACGGACAGCAAGGGCGGCACGCTGGTGCACGAGATGATGCATTTCAACGTCATCGCCGGCACCGACGACTGGGCCTATGGCCAGAGCGCGGCCAAGAGCCTGGCCAGGTCCAATCCCACCAAGGCCCTGGACAATTCGGACAACCACGAATACTTTGCCGAGAACAGCCCGTTCCAGAACTGAGTTCCCTCGCGTTCGATGCGCCGCCTTCGGGCGGCGCTTTTTGTTGGGGGCTGTCGTTCCTGCGGCCCTGGGCTAGGCTCGCAACCATGCGTCTTCACCGCCTCCATCTCGCAGCCGCAGCCTTGTTCGCCGCCTGCCTTTCGCCCATGGCCCTTGCCGTAACGCCCCTGCAGCATGCCGAGCTGAGCTGCCAGTTCAAGGCCACACCCAAGCCCGACGGCCAGGTGTTGCTGCAGTTCAAATTGAGCAACAACGGCAAACGCGATCTGCACCTGCTGCGCTGGGGAAGCCCTTTCGAGGGCGCCTGGTTCGGACCCTTCGTGCAGGCCAGCACGCCGCAGGGGGAGCTGACCTTCCAGGGCGCGATGCGCAAGCGCGGCGATCCGTCGGCCCAGGACTATCTGCACCTGCCAGCCGGCGAGAGCCTGAGCGCCGAACTGACGCTGAACGACGCCTTCGCAGTGCCTCCCAACGGCACGCTGCGGTTGAAGGCCCGCTGGCATTGGCACGACATGATGCTCCGGGGCGCACCACCACGGCCGCGCGCTCAACATCGCGGTCTGGATCAGGACTGCGGCGAGGTCACGCTGGACCGCTGAGCCCCGACGCGGCCTGAAGAACGACTGCTGCCGACAGCGGCGTTACGCTGCCGCCCTTTCGCCGCACCACGCTCTCCATGCACCGCCTACCCGGCCTCGACCTCCTGCGCAGCATCGCCATCGTCTGGGTGATGTTCTTCCACACCTTCCTGATCGGCGGCCTGGGGCCGGACTGGACCTGGCCGCGGGCTATCGAAGCTGGCAGCATGCCGGCATGACGATCCAACCCGGCTCCGAACTCCACCTGCGCGACCTCGCCCGGCTGCGCCGGGTGCGCGACCGCATCGACCGCGAGTACGCCCAACCGCTGGACGTCGAGGCCCTGGCCCGAGGCGTGCACATGTCGGGCGGCCACCTGAGCCGGCAGTTCCGCCTGGCATACGGCGAATCGGTCTACAGCTATCTGATGACGCGCCGCATCGAACGTGCCATGGCCCTGCTGCGCCGTGGTGACCTGAGCGTCACCGAGGTCTGCTTCACGGTGGGTTGCTCGTCGCTGGGCACCTTCAGCACCCGCTTCAGCGAGCTGGTCGGCCAGTCGCCCAGCGCCTACAAGCGCGAGCAGGCCCAGGCGACGGCGGGCATGCCGTCCTGCGTCGCGCGCCAGGTGACGAAACCGATCAGGAATCGAGAAGCGCCGGAATCGAGCGAAACCTAGACTGCCCCCCATGGCTCAACAACTGAACGGAGATCACGCCATGGACATCAGCATTCACTCCAGCTTCCTGCCCCAATCCGACCCCGAGGCATCGATGGCCTTCTACCGCGACACCCTCGGCTTCGAGGTGCGCAACGACGTCGGCTACAACGGCCTGCGCTGGATCACGGTCGGCCCGGTCGGCCAGCCGGGCACCTCCATCGTGCTGCACCCGCCGGCGGTCACGCCGGGCGTCACCGAGGACGAGCGCCGCACCATCACCGAGATGATGGCCAAGGGCACTTTCGGCATGCTGATCCTGGCGACGCCCGACTTGGACAAGACCTTCGCCAAGCTGCAGGCCCAGGACGCCGAGATCGTCGAGGAACCGACCATGCAGCCCTATGGCGTTCGGGACTGCGCAGTCCGCGATCCCGCCGGCAATCTGCTCCGTATCCAAGAGAAGCGCTGAATGGCCGACGCTGACAACCACGACCGCATCCGCGTCCAGGGCGCACGCGAAAACAACCTCAAGGATGTCAGCGTCGACATCCCCAAGCGCCGCCTGACGGTGTTCACCGGCGTGTCGGGCTCGGGCAAGAGTTCGCTCGTCTTCGGCACCATCGCGGCGGAGTCGCAGCGCCTCATCAACGAGACCTACAGCGCCTTTGTGCAGGGCTTCATGCCCACACTCGCACGGCCCGAGGTGGATGTGCTGGAAGGCATCACCACGGCCATCATCGTCGACCAGGAGCGCATGGGCGCCAACGCCCGCTCCACGGTCGGCACGGCAACCGACGCCAACGCGATGCTGCGCATCCTGTTCAGCCGCGTCGGCAAGCCGCACATCGGCCCGCCCAGCGCCTTCGCCTTCAACGTGCCGTCGGTGCAGGCCACCGGCGTCATCACCGTCGACAAGGGCGGCGCCAGCCAGGCCGTCAAGCAGACCTTCTCGCGCACCGGCGGCATGTGCCCGCGCTGCGAGGGCATGGGCAGCGTCAGCGACTTCGACCTCGATCAGCTCTACGACGCGAGCAAGTCCCTCAACGGCGGCGCGATCAACATCCCCGGCTACAGCATGGAGGGCTGGTACGGCCGCATCTTCCGCGGCTGCGGCTTCTTCGACCCCGACAAGCCGATTGCCAAGTTCACCAAGCGCGAGCTGCACGACCTGCTGCACAAGGAGCCGACCAAGATCAAGGTCGACGGCATCAACCTGACCTATGCCGGCCTGATCCCCTCCATCCAGAAGTCCTTCCTGTCCAAGGACGTCGACGCGCTGCAGCCGCACATCCGCGCCTTCGTGGACCGTGTCATCACCTTCCAGACCTGCCCCGAGTGTCATGGCACACGGCTCAGCGAAGCGGCGCGGTCCTGCAAGATCGGCAAGCACAGCATCGCCGACGCCTGCGCCATGCAGATCAGCGACCTGGCCGACTGGGTGCGCGGGCTCAAGGGCGCCGAAGTCGCGCCGCTGCTGAAGGCGCTGAGCCATCTGCTGGATGCCTTCGGCGAGATCGGCCTGGGCTATCTGTCGCTGGACCGGCCGACCGGCACGCTCTCCGGCGGCGAGGCCCAGCGCGTGAAGATGATCCGCCACCTCGGCTCCTCGCTGACCGACGTCAGCTATGTGTTCGACGAACCGACGACCGGCCTGCACCCGCACGACATCCAGCGCATGAACGAGTTGCTCGGCCGGCTGCGCGACAAGGGCAACACCGTCCTCGTCGTCGAGCACAAGCCCGAGGTCATCGCGATTGCCGACCATGTCGTCGACCTCGGGCCCGGCGCCGGCGCGGCGGGCGGCGAGGTGGTCTTTGAAGGCAGCGTCGCCGGCCTGCGCAAGAGCGGCTCGCTGACGGGCCGACACCTGGACGACCGCGCGGCGCTGAAAGACACCGTTCGCAAATCCAAGGCCGCGCTGAAGGTGCGCGGCGCCAGCACGCACAACCTGCAGAAGGTCAATGTCGACATACCGCTGGGCGTGCTGTGCGTCGTCACCGGCGTGGCCGGCTCGGGCAAGAGCTCGCTGATCCACGGCTCGGTGTCCAAGCTGGAGGGCGTCGTCGCCATCGACCAGGCCGCCATCCGCGGCTCGCGGCGCAGCAACCCGGCCACCTACACCGGCCTGCTCGATCCCATCCGCAGCGCCTTCGCCAAGGCCAATGGTGTCAAACCCGCGCTGTTCAGCGCCAACTCCGAAGGCGCCTGCCCGACCTGCAATGGCAACGGCCTGATCTTCACGGACCTCGGACCGATGGCAACCGTGTCGACCGTCTGTGAGGACTGCGGCGGCAAGCGCTTCCAGGCGGCCGTACTCGAATACAAGCTGGGTGGGAAAGACATCAGCGAAGTGCTGGCCATGTCGGTTGCTGAGGCGGCGGCGTTCTTCTCCAAGCTGACACCCGCTGCGCATGCAATTCTGGAAAGGCTGTCAGACGTCGGCCTGGGCTATCTCAGCCTCGGCCAGCCGCTAACCACCCTGTCAGGTGGCGAACGCCAGCGCCTCAAGCTCGCCACGCAGATGGCCGAGAAGGGCGACGTCTACGTGCTGGACGAGCCGACCGCCGGCCTGCATCTGGCTGACGTCGAGCAACTGCTGGGCCTGCTGGACCGGCTCGTCGACGCGGGCAAGTCCGTCATCGTCATTGAGCACCACCAGGCCGTCATGGCGCATGCGGACTGGATCATCGATCTTGGGCCGGGTGCGGGGCACGACGGCGGGCGCGTGGTTTTCGAGGGCACACCGGCCGATCTGGTTGCCAAGCGCTCCACCCTGACGGGTGAGCATCTGGCGGACTACGTCGGCGCGGCCAAGCCCAAGGGGCGAGCCAAGAAATCCTAGCCCTGCACGGGCACGCTGATCTCGAACCAGAACCGGCTGCCCTGGGCCAGCCGGCTCTCCAGCTTGATTTCGCCGCCCATCATGCGCACCAGCTGCCGGCTGATGGCCAGGCCCAGGCCCGTGCCGCCGACACGCTGCTCGGCATTGCCGGCCTGCTCGAAGGGCTCGAACAGGCGGTAGACCTGGTCGTCGGCGATGCCCACGCCGGTGTCCTGCACTTCGAAGCACAGCCGCACATGGCCCGGCTCCGTGTCGGCCAAGGGTGGCAAGGCGCGCGCCATCAGCAGCACGCCGCCGACATGGGTGAACTTGACCGCGTTGCCCAGCAGGTTCAGCAGGATCTGGTTGAGCCGCTTTTCGTCGGTCAGCACCACAGCAGGCAGATTCGGGTCGAGCTGCAGATCGAGCGTGATGTGCTTGCCCTCGGCCATGACGCGCACGATGTCGATGACGGCCTGCAGGCGCGGGACCAGCTCGATCGGGCCGATGCGCAACTCGGCCTTGCCGGCCTCGATGCGCGACAGATCCAGGATGTCGACGATCAACGTCAACAGGTGCTGGCCGCTGCTGTGAATGATGTCCAGGCCGTTGCGTTGCTTCGGCGTCAGGCCGTCGTCCATCTTCAGGATCTGCGCGTAGCCCATGACGGCGTTCAGCGGCGTGCGCAGCTCGTGGCTCATGCGCGCCAGGAACTGGCTCTTGGCGCGGCTGGCGATCTCGGCACGCTCCTTGGCGTCGCTGAGTTCCAGCGTCCGCTCGGTCACCAGGTCCTCGAGGTGGTCACGGTGGGCGCCGAGCTCGGTCTCGCGCTCCTGCAGCGCCGTGATCATGCGGTTGAAGGTCTCGGCCATCGCCGCGATGTCGCGCGGGCCGCCGGCCGGCGCACGGGCATCGTTGTCGCCCAGCTCGACCCTCTCCATGGCCTCGGACAAGGCGCCCAGCGGCCGCGTCAGGCGCAGGATGAGAAAGCGCACCGCCAGCAGGAAGATGGTTGCAAACAGCACGGCCACGCCGAAGTTGGCGAGGAAGAGCGAGGCCTGGGTGCGGTGCAGCGTCGCCTTGCTCAGCACGATGCGCACATGGCCGAGCAGTTGCGCGGGGCGCAGCGTCACGTCGAATGGTGAGGCCTCGGGGCGGGTCCAGACCGGTGCAGCGAAGGCCCAGCTGTCTTCCGTCTCCTGGTCGAGCCAGGGTTCGCTGGCCGCCGGGTCGGGCACGGCCGGTGACGTGGTCGTGGGCAGGCGGTCCCGCTCGGGGCCGAGCGCCAGCAGCAGGCGGCCCTTGGTGTCGCGGATCTCGATGCCCATCACATCCGGGAAGGCCAGCGAGGCGCGCACCGCCTCCTCGGCGTTGTCGGCGGAGGCGTACAGCAGGGCCAATGAGCTGTTGGACGCCAGGTTGGCTGCCACACGACCGCCCTGCTCCATCAGCATGGCCCGCACCTGGCGACCACCTTGCCAGGCGTTGACGACCGCCATCAGCAAGGCCAGGCAGAGCGTGCCCAGCGCGACGGCGACGCTGAGATGGCGGCGGAACGAGGTCTCGCGCAACCAGCGCGCGTAGACGCGCAGCGGCCACGACCGCTGCGGCGGCGCGGCCACAGGCACGCTTTCATCCCGAAGGATGAGGGGCGGCTGGCTGTCCAGTGGAACGGGTGGCGTCACTCTCGAACCTCAGCTGGAGGGGTAGACCAGATCGAATCCCGACTGCACGGAGGCGACGTCAAGCCCCAGGTGCGCGGCGGTGCGGATGTTGATGGCGGCGCGGGCCTGGCGCAACGGCAGCACACCCGCCGCGCCCGATTTGGGGTTGGACGCGAGGCGTTGGGCAGACACGGCCAGTGAACGCCCGAGCTCATGGTTGTCCGGGTAGAGCGAAAACAACGCGCCGCGCTTCACATGCGCCAGGTGGCTGGAGAACACCGCGATATTGCGGTTCCAGCCTTCCTTGAGTACCAGCGTGAGCACGACGTTGTCATCCACGGTCGTCGGGTCCTGCGGCAGCCAGACGGCATCGCGGGCCGGGTCGGCCGAGGCCAGCAACTGGGTGTAGGCACGCAGAGCCTCGGCCTGGTCGGCGGCTTCCTGGGCCAGCAGCTCCAGCCCTTCGGTGCGGGCCGCCTCGCGCGCCAGCTTTACCAGCCAAGCGTTCAGCTTGGGGTCGTAGACCAAATGCACACGACGCATGGACGGCTTCAGGCGCCGCAGCCGTGCGAGCAGCAGGGCCGGGTCGGGCGCCAGTGTGTGGATGGGAAAGTTGCGAGCCTCGGACTCCTGAACCGACACGACGCAGCCGACCATCACGGCCAGTTCGTCGGCCAGCGCCGCCGCGACGCGCATGCCGCCGCGCCCGAGGCCGATCAATACCTTGACGTCTCGCTTGCGCACGTCGTCGGCGACCTGTGCCGGATTGGCGTTGCTGGCCAACGTGAAGGTCGTGACCGCGCCGCCGAGCCTGTCCTCGATGCCTTCGATGATGGTGGTGAAGACCTGGCGAAAGGGCTCGCCGAGCTCCGGGTAGACAACCACCAGCGAGCGCCCGAGCTCCGCCGCCGCGGCTGAACCGCCGGTCAACACCACGGCACCGCCCAGGGCCTGTTGCAACAAGGCGCGGCGCGTGGCGGGGCGGAGGCAACCGGGCTCAGTCAAAAGAAGAACGCTGTGTGGCAGGGTCGGGAGGGGTGGGCGGCATTATGCAAAGGCCCGCGCGCCATGGCGGAACAGGGCCGGAACAGCGGCGCGCGACGACGAACAGCGTCGTCCTCGACGAGCCACTGCGCAGCAGCGGTTCAAGCATGAACAGGTTGCAGATGCCGAGGCAGGTGCACGCCGGCACGGACCGGCCGGGCACCGCCGAAAGCCCGTCGCAATGGCGCATGGCAAGGGGCTTTCGATGGGCAACCGGAGGCAATCAATGGGGCTCTAGGCGTTCCGACGCCGGGCGCAGGGTGGGGCATTATGCAGACGGCCACCGGCCTTATGCGCGCCACTCCGGGAGGAGTTCACGATCACGCCACAGTCCCTGACGCCACTCGCTGGACCACCCCGGGGTGACAGCACAATACGCGCCCATTCACCCTCCACCTCGGAGACGCTGGCGATGAGACCTTTCTTTGGCTTGGTGATCCTATGCGGCGTCTGCTGGGCAGCCGGGCTGCCGGCCGCGTTTGCGCAGCCACCGAGCGAGGAAGAGGAACTGGCGCAGATCTACGGCGACAAGACGACCATCAGCATCGCCACCGGCGCAGCCCAGGCCTTGCGCCGCGCACCCGCCGTCGCCACGGTGATCACTGCCCAGGACATTGCCGCGATGGGCGCGACGGGCATCGACGAGGTGCTGGAGAGCGTGCCCGGCATCCATGTCAGCCGCAGCAACAACTCCTTTGCGCCGCTGTACCTGATCCGAGGCATCCACAGCGAATTCAATGCCCAAACGCTGATGCTGCTCAACGGCGTGCCACTGACCACCCTGTTCGTCGGCAACCGCGGCCTGGGCTGGGGCGACATGCCGGTGGAGAACATCGCCCGCATCGAGATCATCCGCGGGCCGGGCTCGGCGCTCTATGGCGCCGACGCGTTCTCGGGCGTCATCAACGTCATCACCAAGACGGCGGCCGACGTGGCGGGCACGGATATCGGCGCCCGCCTGGGCTCGTTCCGCAGCCGGGACGGCTGGCTGCAATACGGCGGAAAGGTGGGCAGCTATGACGTGGCCGCTTACCTGCGCGTCGGCAGCACCGATGGCCAGCGCGAGATCGTCGGCGCCGACCAGCAGAGCTTTCTGGACGGCCTCTTCGGCACCAAGGCCAGCCTGGCGCCCGGGTCCATGAACGTCGGCTTCAAGGCCCTGGATGCCAACGCCGACGTCAGCCGCGACAAGCTGCGCCTGCGCGGCAGCTACAAGCTGCGCGACGATCTGCAGACGGGCGCCGGCGTCGCCGGTGCGCTGGACCCGGTCGGGCGCTACAGGATCGAGCGAGTTACCTCGGACTTCTCCTGGTCGGACATCGAGCTCGGCAGCGACTGGCGAGGCACCGCGACGGCCAGCTACCTGCACTACAAGCAGACCTTCAACGTGCCGCTGCAACTGTTCCCGCCAGGCGCCTTTGGTGGATCGTTTCCCAAGGGCATGCTGGGCGCGCCCAATACCTGGGAGCGGCAGATCCGGCTTGCGGCCGTAGCGTCCTACGGCGGCTTCAAGGGCCACAACCTGCGCATCGGCGTCGGGCATGACGACCTCGACATGTACCGCACGCAGGAGTTCAAGAACTTCACCATCATCCCCAGCGGCCCCGCTGTCGGCCTGCCCGTGCCGCTGCCCAGCGGCCAGGTCCAGGAATTCCCCCCCGCGGAGTCCTTCGCCGAGCCGCACCGACGCGCGGTGAGCTACCTGTACGTACAGGACGAATGGAGCGTGGCCAAGGATTGGACGCTGACGGCGGGCCTGCGCCACGACCGCTACTCGGATTTCGGCAGCACCACCAACCCGCGCGCGGCGCTGGTGTGGGACGCCAACCTCGACCTTACGGTCAAGTTGCTGTACGGACGCGCCTTCCGCGCGCCGGCTTTCACCGAGCAGTACAGCATCAACAATCCCGTCATCCGCGGCAACGACGCGTTGAAGCCCGAGACGATCAGCACCTGGGAGGGGGCGTTTTCCTGGCAAGTCCGCTCTGACACCCAGCTCAACCTGAGCCTGTTCCGCTACGACATGAAGGACATCATCCGCACGAGCGACACCGGCGGCGGGACGGCCCAGTTCAACAACATCGGCGCCCAGCACGGGACTGGCCTGGAACTGGACGCGCAATGGGACGTGACGCGCAAGCTGCGCCTGAGTGGCAACCTGGCCCTGCAACGCTCCACCGAGGACATGACGGGCACTGACGCGGGCTATGCACCGCGCCAGCACCTGAACGCCCGGGCCGACTGGAGCATCGTGAACGGCTGGCTGCTCAGCGGGCAGGTCAACTACGTGGCCGAGCGCAAGCGCTCCGCGGGCGACGTGCGAGCACCCATCCCTGACTACACCACCGCGGACATCACCTTGCGCACCGGCAATGGCAAGAGCAGTGGCAAGGGCGCCTGGGACTTCGCGGTCTCGGTGCGCAACCTGTTCAACGCCGACGCCCGCGAGCCCAGCATGGCGCCCGGGCTGGCCCTGCCGGGCGACATCCCGCTGGCGCGGCGTTCACTCTACGTTCAGGCCGCCTACCACCTCTGAGGTCACCTCCGAGGCCTCGAAGCGCACCGGCAGGCTGCTGAAGCCGAACAGCACGAACGACGACAGCGGCTCGGCCGCGCGTTGCTCGTCCAGGCGCAACCCGCTGAAGCGACGCAGCAAGGTGGCGATGGCCACGCGCGCTTCCAGCCGGCCCAAGCCTGCGCCGAGGCAATAGTGGATGCCATGGCCGAAGCTCAGGTGCCGGTTGACGGTGCGAGTGATGTCGAAGCTGTCCGCGTGCGGGAAGGCCGACTCGTCACGGTTGCCCGAGGCGTTGAAGGTCATCACCTGCTGGCCGGCCTTGATGAGCTGGCCGCCCAGCACCACGTCGCACTTGGCGATGCGGGCGAAGAACTGGAACGGCGTGTTGAAGCGCAGCGCTTCTTCAATGGCCGACGGGAGCAGTCCGGGGTCCGCGATCAGCTGGGCGAGCGCTTTGGGATGGGACAGCAGCAGCTGCAGCGTGTTGCCGATGAGGTTGGCCGTGGTCTCGAAGCCGGCGATGAGCAGCAGCCGGCAGGTGCTGGCGACTTCCTGCAGCGTGAGCTTCTCGCCTTCTACTTCTGCAGCCAGCAGGCCGCTGACGAGGTCCTGGCGGGGCGTGTCGCGACGCTTCTCGATGAGGTCGGCGAGGTAGGCGTCGAGTTCGTCGACGGCCTGCGTCAGCTCGGGCGCCGGCACCTGGCCCATCAGCTCCATCTCCGCGGCGCGGATCGCAGGCACCGACCATTGCTTGAACTTGTCGCGGTCAGCCACCGGCAGGCCCAGCAACTCGGCGATCACCGTGACCGGCAGCGTGAAGGCCAGGTCGCTGACGAGGTCCATGCGGCCGGTGCTCTCCACACGGTCCAGCAGCTCATCGGTGATGGCCTTCACACTGGGCTCCAGGTCAGCAACGACCTTGCTCGTGAAGGCGCGCGCCACCAGGCGGCGGAACTGCGTGTGCCGCGGCGGGTCCATGAAGACCATCATCTTGCCGTCCGACAGGTCCGACGAAAAGGTCTTCGCATCGCCCAGCACCGTCTGGATGTCGTGGTAGCCGTAAACCTCCCAGACACCCAGCGCGTCGTTGAAATGCACGGGTGTCGTGGCGCGCATGTGCGCGTAGTGCGGGTAAGGGTTCATGTGTGCGGTCATGGTTGTGATGGAGCAGTGGGCCAGCGGCGTTCGGCCGGACCTTCATAGGCGATGTGGGCGCAAGACATCGGGAACACCGTGCCCGGCGCCCGCTCGGCGGCCTCGATGAAGCAAGGCGACATGCCGGCCAGGAACACCGGCACCTGGAAGTGGTGCATCTCGGTCGGCGAGAAGCCCAGGTCGGCGCACAGGGCTGACATCAGCGCCGCGTAGTTCATGCGCAGCTTGGGATTGCACTGCACCAGCAGCCGCTCGACTTCGAGCGCGATGTGCAGATGCGGGCCGTCGTCCAGCCGAAGTTCGCGGGCAATGCCCAGCACCCAAGGCAGGCGCTCGTCGATGCTGGCGATCGGGCGGCCGTAGCCGTAGATGCGGCCCTTCGCCAACTCGGCGTCGACGAACTCGTTCAAGGCTCCGATGCCATGCTGCTGCGCGCGGATCAGGAAGTCGATGCTGCTGACATAGGGGTGGCCGCCATAGATGGTGGCCTCTGACATCGCCAGCGCCGCTGCGATGCCCAGGCCCGGCGTGCTGCGTACCGAGCCGGCCAGCGCGGCCGTGCGGTTGTTCCAGATGCGCGCGTCCGGGTAGCTGGTGCAGACCCACAGGGCATGCAGCAGCTTGATCTGCGGCTCGGTGTGATGGCGCCCAGTGATGCCGAGCACATACAGCGCCATCCAGTCCAGATGACGCAGCTCGGCATGCAGGTCCTGGCCGCGGAAGACGGCGCGGGTGCCGACGAAGGCCTGGCCCATACGGGTGCTCATGCGGTCAGCGCTGCTCACCAGTGCTTCGGGTCCGTTCATGCCTCACCTCGCGGATCGTCCTGCAGGTCCAGGGCGAAGAACGGGAAGCTCTTGTGGCCCAACTCCTTTTGTTCCAGCGCATGCGCGGCCGCGCCGGGCAGCCGCAGCAGCAGGTGCAGCATTTCGCCCTGGTCGGGCGTGAAGCCCAGGTCGACAAAGGCGGCGGCGGCGACGCCAGTCATGGCCAGGCCACGGCCCGCGGCGGCTTCCAGCGGGACCCGGCTCTGGAGCAGCCAGGGCAGGCAGGGGCCGTCGCTCAGCGCGGCGAGCACCTGCAGCGTCCGCTCAACGACGCCGCCGCACCGTGCAGCATGCAGCTCGAACCCTGGTGGGTGGTCGGCCTGCGGCCAGATGCCGGCGCGCTCGGCAGCCGGTGTGGCCAGCGCACGCTCCCAGGCAGACGGGCTGCGGCCGCAGTCTTTGAACAGCTGTATCGCGGCCCAGACCTCACGCGCACCGCCTGCCTTGCCGGCGCCCACCGACAGTGCGGCGATCAGCGCCGCGGCAGCGGTCGAGCCGCCAACGCCGGCGCACATCGCGGCATGCACCGCCGCATCGCGCGGCCCAGGGTTGGACAGCGCAAGGGCCAACGCCTCCAGCATTCGCGCCTGCCCGGCGGACGGTGCTTCGCCGCGGAACAACAGAAAGAGCATGTCCACCCAGCGTGCTTGACCCAGCATGTCGCCATAGACGTCATAGCCGTGGCAGAGCGCGCGGCGAGCGGCGAAGCTGTTGTCGGGTTCCGGTTCCTCGTGCCAGATGCGCGTTCGGACCTGCGCTGTCATCGCGCCGTTCCCAGCGTCTTCATACGCAGGTTCATCGGCGGCACTTCCTCGCCGTCGATGCGGATGTCCAGCAGCGTCGGCCCCTGGCGCGACAGCAGCGCGTCGAAGTCCAGCGCGTCCAGGTCCTTTGGCGAGCGGATCACGTGTCCGGGGATGCCCATGGCAGCGGCCATCATGGCGAAGTCGACCTTGGGCAGCTGGAAGCCGATGGGTTCTGCGCCGGCCAGGCGCTGGCCATGCTTGACCATGCCCAGGGCCCCGTCGTTGAGCACCACATAGAGCACCGGCAGGCCCAGCTCAGCGGCCACCGTGATCTCCTGGCCGTTCATCAGGTAGCTGCCGTCTCCCGTCAGGCAGACGACCGGGCAGCGCCGGTTGGCCATCGCAATGCCGACGGCGGAGCCGATGGCCCAGCCCATGGGCGCGAAGTCCATCGTCACGCGCAGCCAGCTGGAACTGCGCGTGCGCCTTTCCTTGCCGGCCGGCAGATAGGCGCCACCCGGCATGCGGGCGCGCTGGTCATGCGGCGCCAGGTAGTGCACGGCCCAGGCCGCGCTGTTGCCGGCGTCGGCTACGAAACGGGTCTGCGGCGGGCAGCGCTCGCTCAAGGTCGCCAGCAGGCGCTGCGGCTTCACCGGCGCGCTGTCGCTGTGGATGGCTTGCGGGCTGTCGACCATGGCCTCATAGGCCTGGCGCGCCGTCTGCGGATGCATGAAAGGCAGCAGCTGCCCTTCCGGACCGTTCTGCGATGGCGCCAGCAGCGTCATCAGTTGCTCGCAGACCGACTTGATGTGGCCGCGCACATGCAGCCGCGCCATTTGCGAGCGCATCAGGTTCTCGTCGCTGTCGTCCACGTGGACGAGGCGGCTGTTCAGCAGCGCGGCCGACCAGCCCCCGCTGTTGAACTCGCCAAAGCCCGTGCCCAGGGCGATGACCAGGTCAGGCTCGCTCGACAGCAGCTCGGCCGCGCTGGCGTGGCCACCAAAACCGAACACGCCGCGGTAACGCGGGTGGCGCGGGTTGATGAAGCCCTTGCCGTCAGGCGTCGTGATGAAGCTGCCGTCGGTCAGCTGCACCAGCTGCATCAATTCGTTGGCGGCATCGCCGCAACCGTCACCGATCAACCAGACGGGCTGGCGGGCCGAGAACAGCAGGCGTGCGAGCTGGCGCACGGCGGGAAGGTCGACCATGGCCGGCGCGCGGCGCAGCAGGCCGGCGAAGTCCGGCGTCTCCATGTCGTCGGGCAGGGGTTCGCGCAGGATGTCCACCGGGATGGAC
Source organism: Pelomonas sp. Root1217 (assembly GCF_001425705.1). GTDB lineage: Bacteria > Pseudomonadota > Gammaproteobacteria > Burkholderiales > Burkholderiaceae_C > Pelomonas. The sequence continues at coordinate 541,999 of NZ_LMDC01000028.1, forward strand.
AGGTGGCTCGGCCCGCTCGGTGCGCGCTGGGCCTGCATCAGTGCATTGAAGAGCTTGGTGGGCAGTTGCTCGACATGCGAGACCAGCGAGTTGTAGCGCGTGCACGGGCGGAACATCGCCATCGTGTTGATGCCGGTGCAGCTGGACTCCTGCAGCGCGCCCTTGCCGAAATTCTTGATCGGCGGCTGGCCGGTGATGACCAGCATCGGCACGTTGTTGTCATAGGCGCAGGCCACGCCGGTGATCAGGTTGGTGGCACCCGGCCCGGAGGTGGCGATGCACACGCCGATGCGGCCGGTCTCGCGGGCATAGCCGTCGGCCATGTAAGCCGCACCTTGTTCGTTGCGGGCCACGACGGCCTGTGGGCCACCGCGGCGGGCGCTGCGCGCGAGGGCGTTGTAGAGCGGCTCGATGGCGCCACCCGGCACGCCGAAGACGTATTCCACGCCCAGCGCGGCCAGCGCATCGACGAGCAGGTCCGCTGCGTCGCGCGCGGCAGGTTCGCGCGCCCCATCCGACGCCGGATGGGACGCCTCGGTATAGAACGGGGCGAGAGCAGTATTTGATTCCACGTTGCAGCAGTCGATAGACACCGCACCGGAAGGCCGCATGGCGCTGCGAACAGCGCCATGCACCTGCTTGTCGGCACGACATCGGGAGAGATGAATCCACCCACGGTGGACCCCGAACGGCCGCCGGGCAAACACCCGAACGACCTTGCCCCTCCCTGCGTGCGCTTGGGGCGCCGGCGCTGACTACACCTGGCCCTGCAACATCTAATGGCTGCGCATGAATACGTTTCCGCAACCGCACAACAACCGCAACTGTATCTAGTTGCAACAATTTCGCATCCCCGCAAATGCGGGCGGCAGGACGTCACGGGGTCAAGGCTTGACCTTCGCTCCCGTAAGTTGCGCGACAGCTGCGAGTGTTGTCTGTGCCGCGTTGAGGCCGAGCAGGAAGTCCTTGTCCGAGTAGTTCACGAACAGGTCGCTCGGCTGGTGCCAGTGCGGGTTCCAGCCGGCACCAATCTGCTGGCCGCGCTCGTTCTCGCGCAGCGAGATCGCCGGCACTTCGTCCATGAACGGTGTCGAGTCGGTATTGGTCATGTGAAAGCCTACGGCCGCCGGGTAGTTCGTCGCGTACCGGTCGTTGGCCGCGCGGAAATGCCAGGCCAGCTTGGCCGCCGCATCCGCGAACCGGGACGTGGACTGGTACTCGATGTTCACGTCGGCCTCGGCACGCTGCTCCTTGGGCGGCGCGTAGACCGGCTGGCCCTTGGCATCCAGCACTGGCTTGCCCGCCGCGTCCAGCTTGGGCACGGGCATGCCGTGGTCGAACATCATCATGTCGTGCTGGATCATGCCCAGCCACTTCGGCTCGGGGTAAAGCCCCGAGCCCTTGGGCGACTCGATGCCCTGCAGGTCCTTGCGCTGGGCAACATAGGCATGGGCGCCGTTCAGGCCGGTCTCCTCGTTGTTCCACAGCACGAAGCGGATGGAGCGTTCGGTCGTCACGCCCGGCAGGCTGAAGATGCGCGCCAGCTCCATGACCAGGGCCGTGCCCGAGCCGTTGTCGTTGGCCGCCTCGCCCCAGCCGATGCCATCCATGTGCGCGCCGACGATGTACATCTCGTCCGGCCGCGTGGCGCCGACCTTGGTGCAATAGACGTTCTCGCGCAGCGAAGTGCCCTCGGGCGTCGGCTCGGCGTTCAGCTTGCGCAGGCGCTCGTCGGGCTGCGCCAGCGGATCGGTGTTCACGCCGATGGGCGCGCGCTTGCCGAACAGCGTGCTGCCGCCCTGCCCGGCTGGTCCACCAGCCAGCGGGTCACGGGGTGCGGCCGGCGTGCGTTTGGCAGGTTCGGTGAAGGAGTACTGCAGCCGCTCGGTGTTCGTGCAGCCATAGCTCTTCAACTGCGTCTCGACCCAGTCCAGCGCTGCCCGGTTGCGCGCCGTGCCTTGGCGGCGGTCACCGAACTGGGTCAGGCCTTTGATCGTCGCTTTGTACTTCTCGAGGTCAAGGTGGTTGACAAGGGTGGCGACGGGGTCGGCCGAATCGGCGGCTTGCGCCTGGGCCTGACCGGCGGCGAGCAGTGCGACGACGACAGTGGCGGTCTTGAAGGACATGGCTGGCGGAGTTGAATCGGGCAGGCACGCATCCTAGGCCGGCAGCGCCAGGTTCGCCGACAGCAGCAGGGCCGGCGCAGCGCGATCGTCCGGGTCGGTCACCAGCAACAGTTGCAGCACACCGTTCTCGACGGTCGCAGCAATCCCCTCGGCCTTGCATCGCAAGGACAGCGGCAACACGGCGCGCAGCTGACCGTCAGCGGCAACTACGCCGACGGCCGATCCACGGCAAGGCCCGTCCGCGTAGTTGTCATCGGTCGCTTCCGCTGCCGCGCAGAACACCCAGCGGCCGTCGGGCAAGGCGGCGCCGTCCGTAAAGCACAAAGGCACGCCGTCGATGCTGCCGAGGTCATAGGGCGCGCTGGAGACCGGCTCCGGCGCTGGTGCGGTGCCGCTGAGCCAGGCCTGAACGGCCAGCCAGTCGAAAGTGATCAGCACATTGGCCGCGTTGGTGGCATTGCCCCGCTGCAGCAGGCAGAACCGACCTCCACCGACAAAGGCGCCCTCGATATTCAGGTGTTCGTGCTGTACGTGCAGCGGCGCGTACAAGGCGGACAAGTCAAGTTCGCGCACAGCGCCCCGGAGATCACCCACCTCGTCGCATGCCAGCAGCGCCGCACGCTGACGCTGGGGGCGTGAGCCCGAGCCCAAGACCAGCAACGCGCCCTGTGGCCAGCTTTGGCAGGGTGGCAACTGCGCCAGCGCCTCCAGGTCCGGCTTGGCCTTTTTGCGGGCCTTGTGGGCCGCCGGCAACTCGCCGTCAAAGAGCCGGCGCAGCGAGCCGGGCGCGTCGCCAACCAAACCGAACACGGCCAACTGGAGCTCGTCATCGGCGACGACATAGAGCCGCTGCCCCACGCGCACCAACCCGCTGGCGGCGCTGAGGTGGCCCGCACCTGAACCCGTCTCCATCGACAGCGTCCGCACCACCTCGACGTCCAGCATCGCGACACACCTCCGAAAAGAAGTGCGCGCGATCCTAGCTGCCACTCAGTTCAGGCCCGCCTTGTCCAGCCCGAACATCTTGTCCGCCGAGCCCGGCACATTGCGCACCGCCACATTCATGCGATTCCAGCCGTTGATGGCAGCAACGCGCCAAGTCAGCTCTGACAGTTCCTCGGGCGGGAAATGCTCGCTGACCTCGACATAGGCAGCGTCGGAGACGCCTTCGGCCGGGATGCGCGTCAACAGCTCCGTCCATGCCAGGGCGGCACGCTCCTTGGGCGTGAACAGCGGCGACTCGCGCCAGATGGCGACGTGGTGCAGGCGCAGCTCGCGCTCGCCGTGCATCTTGGCCTGCTTGACGTGCATGTCCAGACAGAAGGCGCAGCCGTTGAGCTGCGACGCGCGGATGTCGATCAGCACGGCCAGCGTCTTGTCCATGCGGAAGGCCATGCTGAAGTCCAGGTACTTCTTGGACAGGTCGGCGGACTGGCGGAAGTAGTCGAGGCGGGCTTGGTGCGTGCTCATGATGATGTCCTTAGGGTGTTGCGGGCCGGCGAAATCGCCGGCCTCATACACAAGACGGATCAGCCTCGCCGGTTGTGACACGCGCGGCGATCGCGGCGAGTTTGTCGGGGTTGCGCTGGATGTAGACGGCACCGACCTGGCCCGGCTCGGCGGCCGGCGCGAGCGCGATGGTCTGCACGAGGCGGCCGCCGGCGCTGTCGTCGACGATCAGCAGGCCGGGCAGGCCGTTGACCGTGGTGGGCACCAGCCGCCAGCCCTGGCTGGTGGACATCTGCGCAAAGCCGATGAAGGTGCGTGCGATGACGGCGCCGCCATGCAGCGGCTTGGGCACCGCGCTGACCTTGCCGCCGCCATCGGCCATCAGCACGGCGTCCTCGCTCAGCAACTGGGCCAGGGCCGACACGTCCTGGCTGCGCACCGCGTCCATGAAGGCGGTCACCAGCCGGTCGGCCTCCTCCTTGGCCACCTCGCGGCGCGCATAGTCGGCCTTGATGTTCTTGCGCGCCCGGCTGATGAGCTGGCGGCAACTGGCCTCGTTGCGGTCCAGGTGGCGGGCGATCTCGTCGTAGTCGAGGTCGAACACGTCGTGCAGCAGGAAGGCCGCGCGCTCCAGCGGTGACAGGCGCTCCAGCGCCAGCATGAAGGCGATGGACACGTCCTGGGCGAACTCCGCCTGCTTCTCGGGCCCGGGCGTCCAGCCGAACAGGGCTTCGTCCTCCAGCATGGGCTCCGGCAGCCAGACGCCCACATAGTGCTCGCGCTGCACGGCGGCCGAGCGCAGCTTGTCCAGGCACAGGTTGGTCACCAGCCGCGACAGGAAGGCGCCCTCGTGCTGGACGGTGGCTACATCCACCTCGGCCCAGCGCAGCCAGGCCTCCTGCACGATGTCTTCGGCTTCGGCGCGCGAGCCGAGCATGCGGTAGGCCAGCGCGCGCAGGCGGCGCGCGTGGTCACGGTCGTAGCGCAGGGCGCGGGCAGTGGGCGAGAGATCGTCGGTCATGGCGGAAGTTTCGTGGTTCAACTCCCTCCTGACGAAACAGATCCCACGTTTGTGACATCAGCGCGCTGTTGCGACCGCCGCTAGCAGCATCCAGGCTGAATGCGGAATCCACTGCTCCACCCAGCGCCACTGCTCGCCGTCGGGCCCGGGTCCAAAGGCGATGCCCTCGCCGGTGTCACTACCCACCGCACCGGTGATGCCGTTGGAGATGCCACCGGCGAACATGTCGCCGGCGCTGGATGCCACTGTCGGCGGGTTGCGTTTGCCAAAGCCGTAGAGCATGGAGATGCCATAGGGGTTGCGGCCCAACGTCCAGTCGAGCTGGCTCTGCGCATAACCGGCCCAACCCTCCGGCATGCCGGCACCGAGCTGGCGACCGGCAACGGCCATGGCCGTGCTCAGCGAGGCCAGCCGTGCGCTCTCGCCCTGCCACCAGTAGCCGGTCTCGTTCTTGTGCGGGATGAAGAAGCCCTCCATCACCTCGCCTTCGGCCTTGCCGTTCAGCGCGAGCTGGAAGGCCTGGCGCGCATAGCCATAGGGGTTGGAGACGCTCTGCGTGATGGCGATCTCGTACTTCAGCGCCGCCGCGATGGTCGCGGTCGTGCGGCCGCGACGCGCCTCCTGCGTCTCGACTTCGAGGTAGTAGGCCAGGCTCAGCACCGGCAGACCCGCTTCGACCGCGTGGTAATACGGCCGCGTGCCGCCATCGCTGATGAAGCCACCGGCAGCCGTCTGGCGGCCCATCAGGCTTTCGGCTCGCAGACGCGCGGCGTCGAGGAAGCGCGGCTCGCGCGTGGCGTTGAACAACTCGGTGGCGGACATCAAAGCCGCGTAATCGTCGATGATGTTTTCGACGCCATTGGCCGTGTACTGCGCGTTGAACTGCTGCAGATGATCGAAGGCCTTGATTGCGTCGGCCAGATAGGTCGCGCCGCTGAACTCGCCCTGTCGCCCCGACTGCTTGGCCAGCAGCGAGGCCCGCGCCAGCGCCGCGATGGCCATGCCGCCCCCCGCACGGTAGGCCGAGCGGTAGAGCCGGGTGTATCTGCCGTCCTCGCCCTCGTAGCCGACGATCATGCGCTCGGCTTTCTCGTCGCCCCATTTGTCGAACACCGTCGTGTAGAAATAGCCCTCCGCGTCGAGGATGCGGTGCAGATAGTCGGCACCCCAGAAGGCCTCGGTCTCGGCGCGCTTGAGCAGGCCCGCGCGGCGGTAGAGGTCGGCCGAGGTGTGCGCTGTGTAGGCCAGCACCCAGGCCGCCATCGACGTCTGCTGCGGGTTGAAGAAGTTGGCGTAGCCGAGGTGGGACAAATACTTGCCCGTGTCGCCGCCGGCATCCTTCCAGCCGCCATGCACGTCGACGAAGCGGTTGGTCTCGAAGATGCGGATGCGGCTGTCACCCTTGCCCGTGTGGCGACTGCGGTGGAAGTAGTCCAGCGTCTTGTCGGCGATGGTCGTGAACAGCGCCTGGTCACGCACTCGCACGGGCGCGGACAGCACCCGTGCGCCACCCAGCGTGGCCTCGACGCGGTAGACGCCCGGCGCCTGCAGCGCCGAGAAGTCCACCTCGAAGTAGCGCTTGCCCGCGCCCCAGGCCGAGAACTCGGGCAAGGCCTTCAGTTCGCCCTGGGCGACGACCTTGGCGCCGGCCAACACACGGTAGCGCCCGGCTTGCGCCGGGCCCGTGGACTCGACGACGGCCCGTTTGGGGCCGACGCGTTCCAGCGCCACCTGGTTGATCTGCACCAGCAGCGGCTCGGTGGGCAGTTGCACCGAGACCGTCGTCACCGGCGCAGCCGCCTCGGCGGCAACGGCCAGCGGCATGGCGGCCGCCAGGGCCGCCGCAATCAGGATTCGCTTCATTCCCATGCCATGTTCTTGGACCACTTGATGCCCGAAGTCGGGCACTTGCCGCTGTTGTTCGGGTAGCTGCTGTTGATGACCGAGTTGACCGTGCTGACGCTGTTCATGGCCGGGTTCTTCTTGTAGATGTCCAGGGCCATGCTGGCACGCCAGCAGTTGCCCGCATCGTCGCCGAGGCTGCTGGACTTGAGCCAGCGGATGTACTGGTCGGTCAGGTAGGTGGCGAAGCAGGTCTCGGCGCTCAGGCTGCCGCAGTTGCCGGCGTTCTTGACCGAGCTGAAGGCCGACACGCTGCTGATGGAACCGGTGTTGACCTGCACCTGGAAGGCCAGGCCCACGAGGTTGTATTTGTCGAAGGCCGTGAAGCCGATGCCCTTGAGGGCACTGAGCACCGGCAGCAGCTTGTCGTTGTTGATGTGCGCGTAGTGGCTCATCACATACTTGTCCTGCTGGGTGTCGAAGGCCGACTGCAGGGCCTTGCAGATCTTGGTCAGAGCCGCGCGCTTGGTGGAGTTGGAGCGGCTGAGGTTGGGATAGGGATCCAGCTGCGAGTCGTCGGCCTTGAAGTTGCTGGCCGACACGCCGGTGACCTGCACGCCCCAGTTCTTCATGTCGGTGTTGGTCGCACCCGTCTTGCCCAGCACATAGGGGGCGAAGGCGTTCTTGAAGTAGTCAGGGAAATCGCCCACCGTCGTCACGCCGACCGGGCCGAAGGTGTTGCCGCGGTAGTCCGAGATGCCGACGCTGGCCTCGTAGTCCACCTCGCAATAACGCCATGGCCCGACGTCCTGGTAGTTGGTGGTGCCGTTCTCGGGATAGGCGTCCATGCTGAGCACGGCCTGCCACTGGGCGACCGTCAGCTTGCGGTTCTTGTCGAAGACATTGCCCCAGACGCGCGAGTCCCCCACGGGGATGACACCGCTGGCGGCGGCCGGCTGCACGGCCGTCACCAGGGCCTGGCCACTTGCAGTCTCGGTCTTGGTGTACAGCCAGCCGTCCTGCACAAAGGCCGTGCCCTTGGCCGCGTTGCTGCCGGCCGCAAAGGCCAGCGAAGACAGGCTCAACAGGGCGAGGGCCGCACAGGAGCCGATCCGGAGTGATTGCATGTTTGCCTCAACAGAAGTCGTGTGGCGAAAAAGGGCCACGGGTTGTGGATGCCCACGAGCGGTGCGAAGAAAAGGGAGTGCACCGCCGGCGAGGAGCGCAACTTCACTGCGGGATGCGCCGGGCTGGACCTCGTCCCTCCAACGGGACTTCACGTCTCATGGGCGGCGAATGTAGGGCCGCCAAGCCGGCATCGTCAATATTTAAATCCAATGGTTGTATAAATTTATTACAGCCACACGATGATGTTTGGGTTGACGGCTCAGTCAGAATCGCCACCACCCTCAGGTCAAGCCCCAGAGAGCGCAGAACGCAGCTCATGGACCGGCCGCCCGGCTTGAGGCCGCCCACTATCATCGGCGCCACGAAAGGCGCCGCCAGCACGCATGAGAACCACCGGCCGAGGAGCCAACCAGCAGTCCAGCGCCCCCTACAACCGCCGCGTTGTGCTGGACTTCATCCGCCAGCAAGGCGCCGCCTCGCGCAAGGACATCGCCGACATGGTGTCCCTGAGCCCGCAGACAGTGGCCAACATCACCAACGACCTGGAGGCCATCGGCCTCATCGTGTCGCGGCGCCAGAAGGTCGACAAATCCCGCGGCCAGCCACCCATCGCCTTCGAGCTGAACCCGCAGGCGGGCAACTCCATCGGCATCAGCCTGGAGCCGGGCCGCGCCTCCGCTGCGCTCGTCAATCTGGTCGGCGAGGTGCGCAGCCGCTGCGAGGTCGAGCTGGACACCAGCGACCGCCAGCAGATGCTGGCCTCGATGCTGCAGGTCGTCTCTCGGCTGCGCCGCGAATCAAGCGAGCGCCTGTGGGGCATCGGCATCGCCCTGCCCGGCCCGCTCGGCCACACCGACATCAGCTTCATCGGCCCGACGGCGCTGGAGGGCTGGAACGACCTGTCCGTGCTCGATGAGCTTGGCGAACTCACCGGCCTGCCGCTCTTCTACCGCGTGGACAGCGTTGCCGGCGCCCTGGGTGAGACGCTGTTCGGCGTGGCCCGCCACCTGGACGACTTCTTCTACCTGCACCTGGGCCTGGGCCTGGGCGGCGCCCTCGTCATCGGCCGCTCGGCCTTTCCCGGCGCCGACGGCAACGCCACCGAGATCGGCCACGTGCCCATCGTGCCCGGCGGCACGCCTTGCTACTGCGGCAACCGCGGCTGCCTGGAGCGCTATCTGTCCATGCATTCGCTGGCCGAGGCGCTGGGCGTGTCGGACCACGATGTGTGGGCCGTCGACCTGGCCCGGCGCCTGCAGCAGCCCGCCGACGCGGCCCTGCACGGCTGGTGCCGCCAGGCAGCGGACCGCCTGCGCGACGCCGTCTGCATGATCGAGAACATGCTGGACCCGCGGTCCATCGTCATCGGCGGCTCGGCGCCCAAGGTGCTGGTGGAGCACCTCGTGGCCCTGGCCCAGCCCTGGCATCGCTCGGTGCGGGGCGGCGTCGCCAGCCCCGAGACGCGCCTGGTGCTGTCTGACCGCCAGGACGACAGCTCCATCCTCGGCGCGGCCGTGCTGCCCTTCTACGAAATGCTGTCGCCACGCCTGGAAGTGCTGCAGCAGGAACGCCGCCCGGACGTCGACGCGGCCGAGCTGATGGGCCACCGCGCACCGCCTTCGCGTCGGGCTCAATAAATATTTCAATCCACTGGATTTAATTATTGACAGGCCATTTGGCGCACTCCTATAGTTGGCGCCCATGGACACGGCACGCCTTCATCTCGACCCTCACCTCAGCATCGTCGGAGACGTCGGCGTCGATCTCGTTCTCGGCACTCTGGACGCCTGGCCGCGCATCGGCACCGAGCTGCTGATGCCCCGCAGCGAGCTGCGTGCCGGTGGCTCCGGCGCCAACGCCGCGCTGGCGGCCCGCCATATCGGCCTGAACACCCAGCTCATCTCCGCCGTCGGCAACGACCACTTCGGCCATTGGTTGGCCGAGCAGTTCACTGGCATCCGCTGCAACCTCGAGGCCTGCGACCGCGAGACGACGATCTCGGTCGGCCTCATGCATGCCTGCGGTGATCGCAACTTCTTCACCACACACGGCCATCTGCAGCAGCTGTCGGTACAGCATGTGCTCAAGCACCTGCGTCCGACCGATGCGCCGGCCATCGCCCTGTTCACGGCGCCCTTCCTGCTGACCGAACTGCGCGGCCGCTATGCCGATCTGCTCGCCGAGGCCGCCACGCGCGGTTACCGCATCGCACTGGACACCGGCTGGCCGCCTGAGGGATGGACACCCGACGTGCGCGACGAGGTACTGACCTGGCTGCCGCACTGCGACCATCTGCTCATCAACGAGCTGGAGGCGCGCAGCATTGCCGGCACGGAAGACCTTGACGCGGCACTGGTGCTGATCGGCCGGGAACTCAAAGCCGGCGCCAGCCTTGTCGTCAAGGTCGGCGCGCGTGGTGCGATGGGTTTCGAAGCCGGCCGCCGCAGCGCGCATGACGCCGAGCCGGCCGACATCTTCGACACCATCGGCGCCGGCGACGCCTTCAACGCGGGTTACCTTGCAGCCCGGCTGCGCGGCGGTCATCTCGCAGAAGGGCTCGCTGCCGGCTGCCGCACGGCCCGCGCCATCCTGTCGCGCTTCCCGCGCAAGACCATTCGTGCCGGCGAGTTCGCCGACTGCATCGCAGCCTGAACATCATGAAGCAGCGCGCGCTGATCGTCGGCTACATCCTGCTGATCTGGTTCGTGATCTCCTTCGTCACCAACCTCATCGGCCCGCTGATGCCGATCATCATCCAGGACTTCAAGCTGAGCCTGGCAATGGCGGGCTTCCTGCCGTTCTCGTTCTTCCTGGCCTACGGGCTGGTGTCCATCCCGGGCGGCATGCTGGTGGAAGCGCGCGGGCCGCGCTTCACGCTGCTCGTGGCCTTCGTATCGAACTTCGCCGGCTCGCTGGCCATCGCGCTGTGGCCCAGCTACGCAACGGCCATCGGCGGCTTGTTCGTCATCGGCCTGGGCATGGCACTGCTGCAGGTCGTCATCAACCCGTTGATGCGTACCGCCGGTGGCGAGGCGCACTTCGCGTTTTTCTCGGTGATGGGCCAGCTCGTGTTCGGCCTCGCATCCTTCCTGAGCCCCTGGGCCTTCCAGCTCTTGATGGAGCGCCCCGGCGCGGCCGGCAGCCCGCTCGTGTGGGTCGCGTTCTACTGGATCTTCATGGCGGCCTTCATCGCGCTGATCGTCATGAACCAGGCACTGCCGCTGCCCCGAGTCGAGCTGAAGGACGACGAGCGCACCGGTGGCTGGGGCGCCTACCGCGAGCTGCTGGCGCGGCGCGACGTGCGGCTGTTCTTCCTGGGCATCATGGCCTACGTCGGCACCGAGCAGACGCTGGCGAACTGGATATCGCAGTTCCTGTCGACCTATCACGGCATCTCGGCCACGGCCGAAGGCGCCGACGCCGTCGCGCGCTTCTGGGGCCTGATGTCGCTGGGCTGCCTGCTCGGCCTGCTGCTGCTCAAGCTGCTGGACTCGCGCCTCGTGCTGGCCGGCTTCACGGTGCTGGCGATCGGCAGCGTGGCCCTCGCCCTGTTCGGACCGGCCGCCGCGTCGCAGCTGGCCTTCCCGGCCTCGGGCTTCTTCCTGTCGGTGATGTTCTCGGTCGTGTTCTCGCTCGGCCTGAACTCCGTGCCCCGCCACCACGGTGCCTTCTCGGGCGTGCTGTGCACCGGCATCCTGGGCGGCGCCGTCTTCCCCCTCATCGTCGGCGTGCTCGGCGATGCCATCGGGCTGCGCGCCGCGATGTCCACCGTCTTCCTGACCCTGGCCTACATCCTGAGCGTGAGCGCCTGGGCGAGGCCCCTGGTGCGCAACGAGACCGTCTCGCTGGCGCAGCTGTTGTCCCCCACCAGGCCCAGACCCGAGGCCTGAGTTCCCGATTCAAAACACGCCATGGCTTGCGGGCCAGGACGGCGTCCGCCCATACACAGACACAAGGAGCGAGAGCGATGAGACCGAACCGAGCAGCATTCACCAAGACCGTCACCGCCGCGGCCGTCGGCCTGCTGGCCGGCACGGCCTTCGCGCAGGAGTCGCCGCAAGACAAGGACAGCGCTCGCAACGAGCTGCCCACCGTCGTCGTCAACGCCACCCGCGTCAGCACCAGCCTGCTGAAGACGCCGGTCGCCGTCACCGCCATCACGCAGGAGGCGCTGAGCCGCGAAGGCATCCACGACGTGCGCGGCCTGTCGGGCACGATCCCCAACTTCCAGATCTCCTCGGGCGCCGACTCGGGCATCCAGATCAACATCCGCGGCGTGGGCTCCACCAACTTCACCGAGATCGGCGACCCCGCCGTCGGCCTGCATGTGGGCGGCCTGTATTCGCCGCGGCCGCAGGGGGCCCTCGCGCTGATGTTCGACCTCGAGCAGGTGGAAGTGCTGCGCGGCCCGCAGGGCACGCTGTTCGGCCGCAACTCCACCGGCGGCAGCGTCAACATCATCCCGGCCAAGCCCGAGTTCGGCTCGACCTACGGCAGCCTCGAGGCCGACCTGGGCAACTACCGCAAGCGCCAGGTCAACCTGATCCAGAACATCGCCGTCAACGACAGGTTCGCGCTGCGCGCCACGGTCAACAAGGTGCAGCGCGACGGCTGGATCAACCAGCAGCAGGACTTCTATGACGTCAACCTGCCCACACACGGCATCAATGCCGACGGCATCCCCGATGTCGACCAGCGCCGCAACACGCTGGTGCCCAAGAGCAAGTACTACTCCAACCGCGACGAATGGGCCGCCCGCATCGCCGGGCGCCTCAAGCTCGCCGACAACGTCGAATGGCTGCTGGCTTACGAGAAGTTCCAGAACAACAGCGCCGGCGACGTCGCGATGAAGGACTGCGACATGGCGGCCGGCACCGCCTTCGCCTGCACCGGCGGCAAGTGGGACGTCAAGATCAACGTGCCCGGCAAGACCGACATGAGCATCGACACGCTGCGCTCGAATCTCGTCTGGAACCTCAGCCCCAGCAGCAGCATCGAATACGGCTTCGCCTTCGCCAACCAGAAGCGCAGCCAGCAGTCCGACGACGACGGCGGCTACCACCCCATCGCCAGCCAGGTGACGGCCAGCCTGCCCGTCGGCCCCGACGGCGACTGGGGCACCTGGCCCGTCAACGACATGACCTCGTTCACGCTCGGCTCGACCTACAAGTCCAGCGTGCATGAGCTGCAGTTCAAGCATCACACCGACACGCTGCAGCTCGTCACGGGCCTGTTCTGGATGCACGAGAAGAACGCCATCGACTATGCGCAGGAGCAGCTGGTCACGGCGCCGTATGGCTTCCCGACCAGCCAGTTCTATCACCAGCCCGACCGCCAGATCGACGCCAAGGCCGTGTTCGCCCAAGCCGACTGGAAGTTCGCGCCGACCTGGACGGCCACGCTCGGCGCGCGCTACAGCGTCGACAAGAAGACCGACAAGGGCGGCCAGGTCTTCGGTGGCTGGGACGGCTCCACGCCGGCCTACTACAACGGCCTCTTCCACCCCGGCACGCCCGGCGAGCCTGGCTTTCGCGCCCACAACGGCCGCGACCTGACCGAGCTGATGGGGCCCTTCGCCGGCACCGGCGCCTATGCCGAATGGGGCCCGCCGGCCGGCAACGACAACTCCGAGACCTGGAAGAAGATCACCTACCGCCTGGGCCTGCAGAAGCAGCTGACGCCGCTGGACATGGTCTACACGTCGCTGTCCACCGGCTACAAGGCCGGCGGCTTTGGCGACAAGGACGACCGCTGCGGCGGCCACGACTGCGTGGACGGCCCGGCCGGCCCGCAGTACACCTTCTTCTCTTACAAGCCCGAGACCGTCACCAACTTCGAGATCGGCTACAAGGGCCTGATGCTGAACAAGCGGCTGAGCCTGTCGGCCACCCTCTTTTTCAGCCGCTACAAGGACATGCAGGTCACCGGCGACAACTTCGCCTCGCGCATCAAGCGCACCGAGCCCTGCCCCGAGGACAACCCGACCTGCGACATCGTCACCAAGTGGCAGACCGTCAACGTCGGCGTCGTCAACATCCCGGGCATCGAGTTGGAGGTCGACTACAAGCCCTGGGCCGGCGCGCGCCTGGGCGCCTTCTTCAGCTACATCAACAGCAAGACCAAGAACTACCCGTCCTACAGCGACACCTGGAACTGCGGCGTGCGCGCAGAGGCCGGCGCACCGGCCTGCCCCGAGCCCTACAGCGGCCCGGTACGCGAGTTCGCCGGCCGCCAGATCCTGGACATCACCGGCAACCACCTGCCCCTGTCGCCCAAGTACAGCTTCGGCATCAACTTCGCGCAGAGCTTCATGATGGGCGACGGCTGGGAGCTGACGCCCTGGGTCAACCTGAAGTGGCAGGACAAGATGTACTTCACGCTGCTCAATCTGGACAACCCGCACATCTCCGACGGCCAGAAGGCCTTCACCAAGATCGACGCCAGCCTCAAGCTGCAGGCACCCAAATACTGGCGCGCCGAGCTCTACGTGCTGAACGCGACCAACAAGATGACCAAGAACGCGGTGCAGGACGGCGGCGGCTTCGTGCGCGCCTACTGGAACGACCCGCGCACCTACGGGATTCGGGTAGGGATCGACTACTGAGGTAGCCACCGCAAAAAACTCGAACCGTCAGCATTGGGCGCGCCCTAGCAGGCTGTTGAAAATGGCTTTCAGGTGGGGCGCAAGCGGCCACTTGAGGGGTCCTCGACCCCTTGACCAGCGTCATAACGCTCTGACGGTGAGCCATGGCGGACTGTCCGGGGCCCCCTCAGCCCTTCTCTCAAGACCGGGACTGCGCTGAGGAAAACCCTTCAATCGTTTTGAGGACGTGCGCACTGAAAATCTTGCCGGCGAGGTAGCGCCACAGGTGCCCTGATCCCTAGACTTTGGGAAGGCAAGCAGGCTGGCACTTCAGCGACCCTGGGAGGGGCACACATGCAAAACGCGATCGCGTTCGCGGACAACGATGTTGTCATGGTGGCTTGGAGCTATGGGCGTCAGTTGCCGGGCTGCATGGGATTTGCAGTGCACCGGATCGACGAAGCTGGCGTCGAGACGCCACTGCCTTCAATGGCCGTCTTCCCGGGTTTCAAGCGCAAGGCGGGCCAGACGACCGATGAGTTCCCGATCCAAAAGTTCTACTGGAAGGATCCATACGCCCGCCTAGTCGCCGACAAGTCAGGCTCTCGCAGGTTCCGCTACAAGGTCGTTCCTCTGGAGGGCAAGCCAGGAAAGCTCAAACCGATGTCGGTCGGCTACGCCGTTTCGAACGAGGTTGAGGTCACGCCGTTCCTGTCAGACACGCTTGCAGCCTACTTCAACCGCGGAATCATCTCGACGCAACACGTCTCGCAGGCTCTGGACGGGAAGCCAGAAAAGGGCAAGTTGCTTGAGCGTGTTACCGACCAAGCGGATTCGCTTCGCGGTGACCTCGCCGGCGGCATGATTGAGGCGCTGACAGGATTCGTGGGCGAGGCCAAGACCAACGACGAGTTGTACTGCGCGCTCTATGAACTTGGCGATGACGAACTGATCTCTTCGCTAGCGAGCCTGAAGTCCCGACTGCACGTTGTGCTCTCGAACCCAAAGGCCAGCGACGGGCAGAGCGCGAGCGGCGTCACCGATGGCAACAGCACTTCCCGCCAGACGTTGAAGCACGCTGGTGCTGAAGTGATTGATCGAATGTTCCGGACAGGACAGATCGGACACAACAAGTTCGCGGTCCTGGTCAAGAAGAAAAAGCCTGTTGCAGTTTTGTTCGGTTCGACCAACTGGACATCGACGGGGCTGTGCACACAGACCAACAACACCATCATCTGGCGTAACCCTGAACTGGCTCAGCGTTACCTCGACTATTGGAACGAGCTGAAGAAGGACACTGAGGCCGCCGGCGATGACCCGAAGGCCTTGCAGGCCGCCAAACTGCGCACATGGGATCGGAAGTCCAAGACCTTCAACCTTGAGAACGGCGCCACTGTCACGAGTTGGTTCTCACCGAACGCCCCGGCGTTGCGCAAGGGGACCGGCGCCAACGAAACGCGCCCTGTCGACATGGACGAGGTGGCGAAGCTGATGCTTAGAGCCAAGAGTGCGATCCTTTTCCTGGCGTTCTATCCCGGCTCGCCGAGCCTCGCAAACTGGGCAGCGCAGGCGCAGAAGGCCAACCATCAGCTCTTCGTGCGAGGCTGCGTGACCAACCCCTCAGCGGCCGATGGCTTTGTGTACGAGCTCAAAGGCATTACTCCGCCCAAGGAAGGCGACGGTACGCCACCTGTCAAGCAAGACCCGCGTGTTGTCACGGCGGCGGCACTGTCGCGAACCATCCCCGCTGGATGGATGAAGGAAATCCTCACTGCCGGCTTTGCAGTCACCCACGACAAGATCGTCGTTATCGATCCGTTCTCGGATGACTGCGTTGTCGTGACCGGCAGCCACAACCTTGGCCATCGTGCTTCTTTCAACAATGACGAGAACCTCGTCATCGTCAAAGGTCAGCGGTACCTGGCAGAGGCTTATGCGACGCATGTCCTCGACATCTACGACCACTTCTCGTGGCGCTCGATGGTTCAGCGCGATGGCGAGAAGGCGGACGCCAGCCTCAAGGTGAAGCCTGAAGAATGGCAGTCGCGCTACTACAACGACGATGGCTCCATCCGGAACGCTCAATTGCGTTTCTGGCTATCGGCGATTCCTTCGGACTGAGCGAGTTGCTTCGCTCCTAGACTTCGATCATTTGCCGAGACCAAACCGGATCTAAGGCCGAACGTTGCCTGCCCGGCTTCAGGGTTCATGGATGAACAGCGCGGTGCTTGAGCATTGCAGCATGCTCGCCTGAGGCAGTCCGGCACCGCCCGCTTCCACCTGAACCTGCCTATCGGTGGCTTCAGCGGTCTATGCCAATGCTGCGATGTGAAAGGTCTGGTTTCGCAACTCGGCCTCCGCGGAACGCTCCACGGTCCCCCTGCATTTACCATCCACCCATGAACCAACCGCAGCACGAATACCTCGTTGTGTCGCGCGGCCAGTGGGACGAAAAAGCGTCTCGCGAGGACGTCCAGCGCGCCATCGATCAGTTCTACGTTTGGTACGAGGGCCATCTCGCGGCGGGGCGGATGAAACCCGGGAGCCGGTTGGCGCCCGAAGGCAAGCTCGTTGCCCATGGGCTGGTCACCGACGGCCCCTTCGCGGAGACCAAGGAGATCGTCGGCGGCTACTGGTTCATCGTCGCCACGAGCCTGGAGGAAGCGGCCGAACTCGCCGCGCAGAACCCCTGCCTGGCCTTCGGTCTGACGCTGGAGATCCGCCCCCTCGACGCCGAGCGGGCGCGGGCGACGGACATCACCAACGAAACGCCGCCGCCCTGGCGTCAGCGTTGAGGCCTGGCGCCGCGCCGTCGCGCAGAACAGATGTTCGTCCTCCAACCCATCGGCCATGTGCGTTCACCGCTGACGAGCCGGGAGCAGGCGCCCAAGCAAGGCGATGAAGGCGCCCCCACGGCGTGGCTGGAGTTCCTGCCCGCATTCGAAGCGGGCCTGCGCGACCTGCAGGTCGGTGACGACATCCTGCTGCTGACCTGGCTGGACCGCGGCCAGCGCGAGACCTTGAGCGTGCATCCACGCGACGACCTGAACGCCCCGCTGCGCGGCGTGTTCAGCACCCGCTCGCAGGACCGGCCCAACCCGGTGGGGCTGCACCGCGTCACGCTGGTCGAGAAAGACGGCCCGCTTCGCTACCAGGCACTCCATCTCGAAGCCTTCGACGGCACGCCGATCATCGACGTCAAGCCGGTGCTGGATCGCCTGCGGGAGCGCTAGCGCAAATACCGGTTCGGCACATTGCCCAGCCGCGGCGCGGGCCGCCCCAGGGCCGCGAGCAGTTCGACGATGTTGGCGTAGGTATCGGCCTCGATGCGCTGCATCTGCGGCAGCAGGCCGAGTTGGGCGTAGGACAGCGGCGTCACGTCGTAGCAGACCGTCTCCCAGTCGAAGCCGCGGCCCCAGGTGATGCCCTGAACGCGCACGTCCGCCCTCGCGCCAGCCGCGAGCAGCAGGCGCATGACGGGCGCCGAACGGTTGGCATTCGAGTTCACGGCGTGGAAGAGCGGCGTCTGGCCGTTCAGCCCGTCGGCGTCGACATCGGCCGCTGCGTTCGGGTCGGCGCCCAGTACCAACAGCCGCTCGGCGACCTCTGCGTGGCCGTACTCCGCCGCCACATGCAGCGGCGTGGCGCCGTCAAGCGGCGTGAAGGTGCAGGGCATCTGCGTGCGGTGACGCAGCAACACCGGGTTCGCCGCCACGGCCGAGGCCAGCGCGTCGGCGTCGTTGAGCAGCACCGGCGCCAGGTGCGGGTCGTCCAGCACGGCGCCACGTTCCAGCAGCAACCGAAGGCAGGTGGCAAACCGGTCCGAACGAAAGTACATCTCGATCAGATGGTTGACCACCGTCTTGCCGCCGATGCTTGAACTCGCATCGAAGCCGGCATCGAGGACGGCCCGGATGTCTTCAACGTCGTGCGTTTCAAAGGCGGTGAGCAGACGCTCGGAGATGCCGGTCATGACTTGCTTTCGGTAAGCAACCGGTGCGCCTTCACGGCGCGGCCTGGGGACTGGGTGTTGGGAAGCGATGCTACGACCGCCGGCCTGCCGAGCCCGCCTTCCTTTGCCAGGGCGAGGTCGCCATACTCCGGCCGGTGCAGGAACTTGAACAAATCCTGATCATCTTCATCGCCGCCGTGGCACTGGCTGCCGCCGCGCGGCGTGCGGGCGCGCCCTACCCGGTGTTCCTGGCCATTGGCGGCGCGCTGCTGGCCCTGGTGCCGGGTGCACCCAGCCCCAGCCTGCCACCCGAGCTGGTGCTGGCTCTGTTCGTCGCTCCCGTCCTCGTCGATGCCGGTTACGACGCCTCGCTACGAGATCTCAGGGACAACTGGGCGCCGTTGGTCAGCCTGGTGATCTTCGCCGTCTGCCTCACAACGGCCGCAGTGGCCATGGTGACCCATGCGCTCGTGCCAGGCATGCCATGGGCCGCCGCGGTGGCACTGGGCGCCATCGTCGCACCGCCCGATGCTGTGGCGGCCACCGCGGTGCTGCGGCCGCTGCGCCCACCGCAGCGCATCCTGGGCATCCTCGAAGGTGAAAGCCTGCTCAACGACGCCAGTGCGCTGCTGATCTACCGCCTGGCCGTTGGCGCAGTTGCGGCGGGTGGCTTCTCGGTGCAGGCGGTGGCGCCAACTTTCCTGCTGGCCGTGCTGGGCAGCCTGATCGCCGGCCCCGCTTTAGGCTGGCTGGTGCAGCGCCTGTTCGAGCGCGTGCAGCACATTCCCACGGCCATCATCCTGCAGTTCATCGGCACCATCAGCGTGTGGCAGCTGGCGGAGCATGTGGGCCTGTCGGGTGTGCTGACCACCGTCTGCTTCGCCATGACGCTGGCGCGCACGGCACCGGCGCGCATCCCTGCGCGCGTGCGCATCCCCACCAATGCGGTCTGGGCCACGGTGGTGTTCGCGCTGAACATCTTTGCGTTCATCTTCATCGGCCTGCAGATCCGCCCGATCCTGATGGCGTTGGAGCCGTCGGCGCGAACGCAATACCTGCTGGTGGCCGCCGCCGTGCTGGTCACCGTCATCGTCGTGCGCGTCGCCTGGCACATGTCCTTCAATGCCGCCATCCGCTGGCGCGACCACCGCCACGGCTTCAATCCGCCGCGGCCCATGCTGCGGCCCAGCGTGGGCAGCGGGCTGGTGATCTCCTGGGCGGGCATGCGCGGCGTCGTCACGCTCGCGGCGGCGCTGGCGCTGCCCGAAGGCTTTCCGGGGCGCGACCTGATCGTGCTGACGGCCTTCCTCGTGGTGCTGGGCACGCTGCTGATCCAGGGGCTGACACTGAAGCCTTTGCTGCGCGCGCTCAATCTGAAAGACGGCGACCCGGTGGCGCACGAAGAGCATGTCGCGCGCCAGCGCATGCTGGAGGCCGCCTTTGAGCAACTGCCCGCAGAGGGCTCCGCCGCCGTGAGCCTGGTTCGCAAGAACCTGAAGATGCACCTGGGCCGGCCGCTGCACGAAAGCGGCAGCCCGTTCGCTTCATTCGGCGCCGAGTACGACGACCGCTACCGCGCCGCCCTGCAGGCGGCCCGGCAGGTGCTGCTGGCCATGCGCGACGCCGGCAGCATCGGCGATGACGCCTTCCACACATTGGAGAACGACCTGGACTGGCTGGAGGTGTCGGACCCATTGCGGGCGGCGAATGCCGATGCAACGGAGTAGATGCGACGAAGTAGGGGGTGATCGATTGAGGATGCCGTCTTCAACGAACCTGGACTCGACCCGGCACCGCGGCGTAGGATGATTTTTCGCCTTGCCGGCCGTGCCGCGGCGACAAGTTCATTGTGTTTGGCTTTGACGGAGAGTCATATGGGCTATCACTTGGAAGGTCGTCTGCTGGAGGTCTGCAACTGCAATGTGCTGTGTCCCTGCTGGATCGGCGAGGATCCTGACAACGGCACCTGCGACACCATCGTCGCCTGGCGCATCGACAAGGGTGTGATCGACGGGGTGGATGTCGGCGGCAACACCATTGCGGCCGTGGCCCATGTCCCGGGGAACATCCTCCAGGGCAACTGGACCGCCGCAATCTTTGTCGACGACCAGGCCTCGGCGGCGCAGGAGGCAGCCCTGCTCAAGGTCTACACGGGCCAGGCCGGCGGGCCGGTCGCCGATCTCGCCGCCCTCATTGGCACGGTGGTGTCGGTCGAGCGGGCGCCCATCAAGTTCACCGTGCAAGACGGCAAGGGCATCCTCGAGATCGGCACCAACTACTACGCCGAACTCGAGCCCTATCGCGGCGCGATGGGCGGCCTGACGACCTTGTCCGACACCGTGTTCTCGACCGTGCCGGGCGCGCCGGTGTTCGTCGGCAAGGCGCCGACCTACCGCTCCAAGAACCCGGCCCTGGGCATCGACCTCGATCTCAAGAACCACAACGCGCTACAGAGCACCTTCGTCTTCGACGCATGAGCGCCGCGCCGGGCCGCCCCAAGCAAGCTCGCTCCCGCTTGGCGGGAGTGAGCCCGGACATGGGATGCCCTGTGGGCATCCCATGCCTGGCGAACGCCTGGCCGCGCTGTCGGCCAGGCAAGGCCGCAGGCCGAAGGGTGCACCATTGAGCGCTGCTGGCGGCGCCGTAGCGGCGGACCCGCCAGGCGGCGATTCCCGCCATCGCCGCGTGTTCCTCGTCGTGCTGAGCGCGCTGGCCGGGCTCGCCTGGCTGGCGCTGTGGGCTTGGTCGGGCAGCCCTTATGGGCGCTACCTCGACCACGGCGACTGGACGGCCTCGGGCCCGGCCGCCTTCGTCTGCCGGGCCATCCCGGGCGGCGACATCATCGTGCCCGCCCTGCTCTACAGCGCCGCCTGGATCCTGATGACCACGGCCATGATGCTGCCGACCACCCTGCCGCTGTTCAATGCCTTTGACCGGTTGACAGCACGCCGAGCGGACCACCGGCGGCTGCTGGTGCTGCTGGGCCTGGGCTATATAGCCGTGTGGGGCGGCTTCGGGCTGGCGGCCCATGTGCTGCACGCGGGGCTGCTGGCGCTCGTCAACGGCGTGCCCCTGCTGGCCTGGCATGGCTGGCTGATCGGCACGTCCATCATCGCCCTGGCCGGGGCCTTCCAGTTCAGCAGCCTCAAGCACCGCTGCCTGGAGAAGTGCCGCACCCCCTTGAGCTTCGTCATGCAGCATTGGCGCGGCCACGCCGAGGCGCGGCACGCGTTCATGCTGGGCGCCCACCACGGCCTGTTCTGTGTCGGCTGCTGCTGGGCATTGATGCTGCTGATGTTTGCGCTCGGCACCGGCAGCCTCGGCTGGATGCTGTTGCTGGCCGCGGTGATGGCGGTTGAGAAGAACGTCCGCTGGGGCCACCGGCTGAGCACGCCGCTGGGCGTTGCGCTGCTGGGTTGGGCGGCGGTCCTGGTGGTGGCTCATGTCTGAGGTGCGCGCCGGCCTGCCCTTGCTGAAGACGCTGGCCCTGACCACGGCGGCGATGCTGGCCTTCGCTGCGAATTCGCTGCTGTGCCGGCTCGCGCTGCGGCAGGATCTCATCGATGCGGCCAGCTTCGGCAGCATCAGGCTGGCCGCCGGGGCGGTCACGCTCGCGGTCATCGTGCGGCTCAGGCCGGGCCAGGCTGCAGCCACCCATTCCGACTGGCTTGCCGCGGCCATGCTGTTTGCCTATGTCGCTTTTTTCTCCTTCGCCTACCTCAGCCTGTCCGCGGGTACGGGCGCCTTGATCCTGTTCGGCGCGGTCCAGGTGACGATGTTCAGCGCCGGGCTGCGCGCGGGCGAGAGGTTCCGGCCCCTGGCCTGGTTCGGCCTCGCCCTGGCGGTCGCGGGGCTGGTCTATCTGGTGTCGCCCGGTGTGGCGGCGCCGCCCGTCCTGGGCGCGGCCATGATGGCGGCAGCGGGCATGGCCTGGGGCCTGTACTCGCTGCGCGGCCGCGGCGTGAGTGACCCGCTGGCGGCGACGGCAGGCAACTTCCTGCGCGCCACGCCACTCGCTCTGCTGGTGAGCCTGCTGTTCGCAACCCAGGCGCGCGCCAGCACCACCGGTATCGCCCTGGCCGTCGCCTCGGGCGCCGTCACGTCCGGCATCGGCTATGTCATCTGGTACGCCGCGCTGCGCGGGCTGTCCGCGCTGCGGGCCGCGACCGTGCAGCTGTCGGTGCCGCTGATTGCCGCATTCGGCGGCGTGGCGCTGCTGTCGGAGGCCGTCACCCCGCGCCTGCTGGCGGCCTCGGCGGCCATCCTGGGCGGCATTGCGCTGGTGCTGGCCAGCAGGTCGCGGCGCTGATCACGGGCAGCGCAGGAAAACGCCTTGCACCGTGCATGTGCCCCGCGGTCCGACAAGCGTGGGGCCGACGCGCGTCAATGTCGAGCCGTCGCTGGCCAGGCAGGTCGCGGCATTGCACTGCGTCACGGTGACCGGCGCTTGTGGGCGCGGCAAGGCCACGGGCGGCGCGGTCGGCATCGGCGCCCGGGGCGCCAGCACCGCGGCCCGTGCGGGCGCGGTCGGCACCACCCAGCTGTGCTGCGAGGGCGGCGGCGACGTGGTGAGCCCGCCAAGGCAGGCATCCCCCACGCGCTTGCGCAGTGGCTGCAGGCGCGCCGCCACCACGTGCTGGCGCTCTTGATCTGACAGGCTGGGCGATGAGGCGCCCGCGGCGGCGGCGATGGCCTCCTCTGCTCCGTCCAGCGCCTTCAGCGCGGTGCGGCAGGCCGCTGATCTGGGCAGTTCCTCGCCCCGGGCAGCGCCCACCATGCCGCAAAAGGTGGCGGCGATCAGGAGGACGGCGAAGCGTGCAGTCATGGCATATCAATCCTGCGTCATTCCTCGCGCGGGCGCTGTAGGCCTGGGCCGGCGGATCAGGTCCGACGCAGCCGCGGCCAGGCCAGCAAGGCCGCCAGCCCCAGCCCGCCCGCCAGCGCATAACCGGCGACGCTGACGGCATTGGCCGCACCGTCCACACCCAGCAGGTCCAGCGCAGCCACGCCGGTCTTCTGCAGGTTGAGGTAGAGCGCAAACAGGAACAGCGCGAGAAAGGTGCGCGAGCCCTGCGTCAGCCGGCCCAGCAGCGTGGCGCCCGCGCTCAAGAAGAGCAGCCCGGCCACGCAGGCCAAGGCTTGCACCGTTGAGATCCGCAGCAGGGCCGGCAAGGCCAGCAGCAGTCCCAGTCCCAAGGCCGCCAGGGCCTGGCGCCAGCCGCGCTCCCACGCACCGCCCGGCACTGCGCTGGCCAGGGCCCATGTGCCGCTCTGCAGGTCACGCGAACTCACGTCCGCCACGGCCATGCCCCAGGCGCACAGCGTCGCGGCCAGCAGCGCGGGCAGCACCTCCGTCGGCGCCACCGCGCAGGCCACCGTGCCGCCCCCCATCACCAGGGCCAGCAGCGGCTGGCTGAGCAACACCAGGCTCACGTCCGCCAGCCAGCGGCCAGGCAGGCCCGGCAGGCGTGCGCTGGCGCGCAGCAGCAGGCGCAGGGCTAAGGTGAAAGGCCGCAGCAGCGGGCGCAGCAGCCATTGCAGCAACTGCACGACACGCCAGCGACCGGCCGGGTTGCGCAGCTTCACGCGGTCGGGTGCATAGCGATGGAAGAACATCACGGCGGGCAGCAGAGGCAGCAAGGCCAGCGCCATCGAGCCCAGGCGCAGCGCGATCAGCTCGGTGCTCCACAGGCCCGCGGGCATGTGCAGCATGGGCAGCGTCGCGTCGAAGGGGCTGCCGCCCACGCTGATGTGATTGACGTCCATCAGCCGGCTCACACCCACCAGCAACGGCGACATGCCATTGATGTCAAAGACCTGCCAGCCGGTCAGCCGCACGGCGCCCTGCCCCAGCGTGGCCGGGATGAAGGCGAACTGCACCATCCAGAAGACCCAGTAGAGCGCGTCACCCCGCTTGCCCATCAGCGGCGCCCAGGCGTCGGCCAGCACAGCGAGGCTGGCGCACAGCATCAGGCCGGGCGCCAGCCCGAACACCAGCATCTGCAGATAGGGCAAGGGCTGCAACGGGCCTTCGCCACGCACGAGTTGCAACACCCAGACCGTCAGCATCAAGACGGTGCCCAGCGAAAGCAGGAAGCCGAAGGCGCCCAGCCAGCGCGTGCCCAGCAGCTGCGCGTTGCTGACCGGCGTGGCGGCCAGCACGGCAGCCGTGCCGCAGCGCAGGTCTTCCTGCGTGCGGCCGCGCGCCAGGTAGAAGCCGGCCATGCCGAACAGCAGCGACGCGATCAGGTTGGTGGCGAAAGCGAGCGCCTGGCTTTCATAGGCGATGCGCTGCTTGCCCACGACCATCATGGCCATGCCGCTTTTCGGGTCCAGCACCATGAGCCAGCTCACGGCCACCACGGCCAGCAGGATGACGAGGCTGCTGAGCCGGCGGCTGCGCAGGCGCCATTCGTTCAGCACCAGGGTCTTGTACAGACTGGTGTTCATGCTGCCACCCGCGCATCGGCATAACGCTGGGCCATCAGCGCCTCTTCAAGGCTGGCGTTCGCGGGCTCGGCCTCGGCAAAGGGGCGCGACGGATGCGCCATGCGCACCTGAATACGGCTGCCCTGAGGCTGAGCCTGCAGCACCTGCACATGGCCCTTCAGCGCTTCGTAATCGGCAGGCGCGAGCTGGGCCGTCCAGACCTTGCCCACGGCGCGAGCGATCACGACTTCAGGGGTTTCGAAGGCGACAAGGCGGCCCTGACGCATGACGGCCAGGTGCGAGGCCATGTTCTCGACGTCCGACACGATGTGGGTCGACACGATGACCAGGCGCTTGCGCCCGAGGTCGCCCAGCAGGTGGCGAAAGCGCAGGCGCTCTTCGGGGTCGAGGCCGGCCGTGGGTTCGTCGACGATGAGCACGTCGGGGTCGTTCAACAGGGCCTGCGCGATGCCCAGGCGCTGGCGCATGCCGCCCGAGAAGCCGATGGCCGGCCGATGGGCCTGCTCGTGCAGGTTCACGAGTTCAAGCAAATCGTGCAGCCGCTGCCGGTCGCGCACGCCCTTCAGCGCCGCGAAATACTGCAGGAACTCCAGTGCGGTCAGATGCGGGTAGACCCCGAAGTCCTGCGGCAAATAACCCAGGCGCCGGCGCATCAATTCGGGCTTGGCGACGATGTCCTCACCGTCCAGCAGGATGCGCCCGCTGGTGGGCCGCGTGAGCGTGGCCAGCATCTGCATCAGCGTGCTCTTGCCCGCGCCGTTGTGGCCGATCAGGCCAACGACGCCGGGCTTCAATTCCAGCGACACACCGTCAACGGCGTTGAGTTTTCCGAAGGTCTTGGAGACGTTTTGGATCTGCAGCATGGCCGCTCCTCATCTTGTGAATGAGCGCAGCCTAGGGATCCAGGGGGCAACCTCCAACGCGCTTGCGACAGACCGCTCAGCGCGCGGTTCAGGCCGGCGAAAGCGTGGCCTGGGCCGACGTCACTCGACGACGCCGAACAGTGGCCCGAGCTCGCTCCAATGGTCGTTGCGCCCGAGCCGGGGCACGTAGAGGCTGGACACGGCGCCGTCGAGGTAGAGCGCGTCCTTGCATTGCAAATCGTCGCGGAAAAAGCTGGCGAACTCATGCAGCGTGACAGGCCGCTCGGTGATCACGAACAGGGATTGCGAACCCAGCACACAGACGCCATTGCGGATGTAGCGCGACGCCGAATTGGCGCTGAAGGCCGGGTGGATCTGGCCGTCCTTGAGCAGCAGAGGCCCGGATTGCGTAGCGAACAGGACGCCTTCGCGCAGCGCCGGGTAGTCCACCGCATCCACGACCCGAGCGCCCTGCGCGGTCAGCAGGAAAACCCCGTTGGGCTTCAGAAAGAAGTTGCCTTCGCCGCTGGACAGATTGAGCGGCGCGATCTCGCGCCCGTCGATGACCAGCAGCCCGACGGGGCTCGCGTCCGCGTGGTACATGCCGGCGTTCATGCCAAAGGCCAGGGTCTTGCCCTGAGACTTCAGCCAGGCCGAGAGCTTGTCCAGCCGGCGCAGCGGCCGACCCTTGTCGTCGTGCCAGAACAGACGCAGCTGCTGCGTGGCGAGGTCCACACGCACGACGGTGAAGAGCCCTTCCCCTTCGGCGCGGGCCGCATGGCTGGCGAATGCCAGCACCAACGCCAACAGCACCCGCTTCATCAGCCACGCCCCCGCAGCGGCTTGAGCAGGTCCCGCAGGTCGTTGTGATCCATCTCGTACATCAAGGCCAGCAGCCGTCCGATCTCGCCCTTGGGAAGGCCTTCGCGCGCAAACCAGCCCAAGTAGTTGCCCGACAAGTCCGCGATCAGCGTGCCCTTGTGCTTGCCAAAGGGCATCTCGGTCGTGACGAGCTTGAGAAGATCTTCCGGGTTCATATTTTCAAGCGGTAGCCCACGCCCGCTTCGGTCACCAGCCACTGCGGCCGGTTCGGATCGGCCTCCAGCTTCTTGCGCAGATTGGCCATGTGCACGCGCACGTAATGCACGTCCTCGGCATGGCCCGGGCCCCAGACCGCCTTGAGCAGGTGCTGGTGGGTCAACACCCGCCCGGGCGCCGTGGCCAACTCTTGCAGCAGCCGGTATTCGATGGGCGTCAGGTGCAGCTCTTCGCCGGCTTTGGTGACCGTGCGCAGCGCGCGGTCCATGGCGACGTCACCAAAGCGCAGCACCGGATCGGCGTCGTTGCCGCCGCCGCCGTGCCTGCGCAGTTGCACGCGCACACGGGCCAGCAGCTCGGCCACGCCGAAGGGCTTGACGAGGTAGTCGTCGGCACCGGCGTCCAGGGCCTGCACCTTGCGGTCCTCGCCCTCGCGGGCCGACAGCACCAGGACGGGCGCCTGCGACCAGCCGCGGAACTCGCGGATGAAGTCCAGGCCGTCGCCGTCGGGCAGGCCCAGGTCCAGCACAACCAACTCGGGTCGGCGCGTGGCCGAGTCGATCAACCCGCGTTGCAAAGTCACCGCCTCGAAGACCTCCAGGCCTTCGCTCTCCAGCGCCATGCGCACGAAACGGCGGATCTCTGGTTCGTCTTCGATCATCAACACGCGTGCAGCGCTCACTCTGGCTTCTCCACCGGGGGCTGACCGAGGGGAAGCTCGATGCGTACACAGGCGCCCCCCGTCGAGACATTGTGGGCGCTGATGCGCCCGCCATGCGCCTCTACGATGGCCCTGCAGATGGCCAGTCCCAGGCCGACACCGGGCGTGGCGCTCTCGCGGTCGCCGCGCTCGAACTTGTCGAAGAGCTTGTCCTCGAGCCCCGCGGGGAACCCAGGGCCGGCGTCGCTGACGTCGATCTCGACATGCCGCCCCGCCGTGCGCGCGCTGATCTGGATGGCGCCGTCGGCGTACTTGGCCGCGTTCTCCAGCAGGTTGACGAACACGCGCTCGATCAGCACTGCGTCCAGCTCGACCAGGGGCAGATCCGGCGGCAGATCCACGACAACGTCACGGTCGAGCAACGCCTCGTCCAGGCTGGCCAGTGCGCTGCCGACAACCTCCTGCAGTGGCAGCCAATGCCGGTTCAACTGCACGGTGCCGGATTGCAGCCGCGCCATGTCGAGCAGGTTGCTGACCAGCGCAGTCATGCGCAGCGCCGAGCGGCGCATCGCATCGGCCACCTCGGCCTGAGGCGCGTTCAGCGGCGTGAGCTTGAGCGCATCCGCCAGCCCCACCAGCGCCGCGAGCGGCGTGCGCAGGTCGTGGGACACGGCCGTCAGCAGAGAGTTGCGCAGCCGCTCGGACTCGATCTGCAGCGTGCTCTGCTGCGCCACCTCGATGTAGTGGATGCGCTCCAGCGAGATCGCCAGCAGGGCCGCACAGGTCTCCAGCAGCTCGCGCTCCTCGGGCGACCAGCGGCCGTTCTTCCCGTTGACGCGACCTTGGACGGCAAGCACGCCACGCAGCCGCATGGGTGCGGTCAGTGGCAGCATCAGGCAGGGGCTGGCCGGCAGCGTGTCGGTGCCCTGCCCGGCCGGCTGGCCATGGTCGAAGGCCCATTGGGCGACACCCAGGTCGGGCTGCACGCCAGCGCCCGGCAGCGCAACCAGCACCTCGCGGCCGGGCGTGGCCCCCAACGGCGGCGCCAGCACGGCCGACGCGGCGCCGAACTCGGCGCGCAGGAAGCGCGTCGCGATCTCGGCCACCTGTTCCGCCACCAGCGCTGCACCGAGGTCGCGCGACATCGTGTACAGGCCCCGCACGCGCCGCTCACGCTCCTGGGCCGCGCGGGCCTGGGCCTGCAGCCCGGCCGCGAGCTGGCCGATGACGAGGCCGACGAGCAGCAGCACCGAGAAGGTGACGAGATATTGCGCATCGCCGACGGCAAAAGAGCCCCTGGGCTCGACGAAGGCGAAATCGAAGGCCGCCACGCCCAGCAGCGCCGCCAGCGCGGCCGGCCCGCGGCCAAATCGCAGCGCCACGCCGACGACGTTGAGCAGGTAGAGCATGGCGATATTGGTCGGCGCCATGAAGCCCAGCAGCACGTGGGCCAGGGCCGTCGTCAGCGCGACGCCCGCCAGCGCCGCTGCATGGCCGCGCCAGGCCTGGGGCGCAAACAGTGCGGCCCGCGTCGGCGCGGCAGGCTGTTCGCGCGCACCAGTGGGCAGTGCCACCTGCAGCACGTCCATCTCGTCGGCCAGGCGGCTCAGCGCCTCGGCCAGGGACGGTCGGCCCGGCCAGCGCCAGGCCCGCTCGCGGCGGCCGACGACGAGGCGGGCCAGGTTGTGCTCGCGCGCATAGCCCACCAGAGCCGCAGCGACCTCGGGCGCCGACAGCTCGGCCGTGCGGGCACCGAGCGACTGCGCCAGCTCCAGCGTGCGCTGCACACGCTGGCGTGCGGCGTCGCTCAAGCCCTGGGCCGTCTGCACGTGCACGGCGTGCCAGTCCAGCCCCAGCTGCTGTGCCAGCCGGGCGGCGCTGCGCACGACCTTTTCGCTCGCCGCCGCCGGGCCGATGCAGGCCAGCAGCGATTCACGGTTGGGCCACACCGTCCCGGCGCTGTGCTCGCGCCGGTAGGCCTGCATCTGGTCGTCCACGCGGTCGGCCGTGCGGCGCAGGGCCAGCTCGCGCAGGGCCAGCAGGTTGCCCTTGCGGAAGAAATTTTTGGCGGCGCGCTCGGCCTGGGTCGGCAAATAGACCTTGCCCTCCTTGAGCCGCTGCAGCAGCTCGTCGGGCGGCAGGTCGACGACGACCACCTCATCGGCCGCATCGAAGACCTTGTCGGGCAGGGTTTCCCAGACACGGATGCCGGTGATGCCGCCAACGACATCGTTCAGACTCTCCAGGTGCTGCACGTTCAGCGTCGTCCACACCTCGATGCCGGCCTCGCGCAGCTCCTGTGCGTCCTGCCAGCGCTTGGCGTGGCGCGAGCCCGGTGCGTTGCTGTGGGCCAGTTCATCCAGTAACAGCACGCCGCCGGCTTGCTCCCGGCCCCAGGCCAGGGCGGCATCGAGATCGAACTCGCGCAGGGTCTGGCCGCGGTGGGCGATGTCCTTCAACGGCAGGCGCGGCAGATCGCGCGCGATGGCTTGCGTGTCCGCCCGCCCATGGGTCTCGATGACACCGATGCGCACGGCCCGGCCCTGGGCCATCGTCGCCTGCGCGGCGGCCAGCATCGCAAAGGTCTTGCCAACGCCGGCATTGGCGCCGAAGAAGATCTTCAGCCGGCCGCGCTGGGCCGCCGCGTCATCGCGTTGCAAGCGCGCCAGCAACGCGTCCGGATCGGGTCGTGCGTCGGTCACAACCACTTCAGGCGCTTGAAGCGCCAGTAGAGCGCGCTGCTGACGAGCACGATGACGCCCAGCGCCATCGGATAGCCGAAAACCCATTTCAGCTCGGGCATGTGCTCGAAGTTCATGCCCCAGATGCCCGCCAGGGCCGTGGACGCGGCAAAGATGGCAGCCCAGGCAGCCAGGCGCTTGGTGACGAGGGACTCGTCCAGCGTGACCAGGGTGAGGTTGACCTGGGTCGCCGCGATGATGGTTTCGCGGGCGGCGTCGATGCTGGCCTGGATGCGCAGCAGGTGGTCGTAGACGTCGCGGAAATAGTCCTGCAGAGCCTTGCAGACCACGGGCACACGGCCACCATGCAGCTTGGACGTCACCTCCAGCAGCGGCGTGACTGCATGGCGCAGCGTGGCCAGGCGCTGCTTCAGGCCGAACAGTCGCTGCACGACTTCCTGGCGGTCCTGGCGGGGCTGGAACATGGTCGCCTCCAGTTGCTCCAGCTCGGCCTCGATGGCGTCCATGTGCGGGAAGTAGCGGTCCACGACCGCGTCCATCAGCGCATAGAACACGAAGCCCGGCCCCTGGCGCAGCAGATCGGGTTCACGCTCGGCACGCCCGCGCACGCCCAGGAAGCCCTGGGCGCTGCGATGGCGCACCGACACGATGAAGCGCGCGCCGACGAAGACATGCACCTCGCCGACTTCCAGGCCCTCGGGGCCTTCCTCCAACAGATGCATGGCGGCGAACAGCATGTCGCCGTACTCCTCCAACTTGGGGCGCTGGTGGCCCTTGCGCGCGTCCTCGACGGCCAGCGGCGGCAGGTCCAGCTCGCGCTGCAGCAGGTTGAGCTCCTCATCGCCTGGGTCGCGCAACGCGATCCAGACAAAGCCGCTCGTGCGTTCAAGCGCCTCGGACACCCCCTCCAGGCTCGGCTCGGCCACGATGCGGCCATCCTCGTACACGGCGCTGTTGATCAGCATGGCGGTCTGTATGGAGTCATCTTCCTTTGATCGTCGCACGCTCCAGCGCGAGGTTCAGGGCCAGCACGTTGACGCGCGGCTCGCCGAGAAAGCCCAGCCAGCGGCCCTCGGTGTGCTGGTCGATGAGGGCCTTCACCTTCTCGACCGGCAGGCCGCGCACGCGGGCAACGCGGGCGAGCTGGTAGTCGGCGGCGGCCCGGCTGATGTGGGGGTCCAGGCCGCTGGCGGACGCCGTCACCAGGTCGACCGGCACCGGCGCCAGGTTGCCCGGGTCGGCTGCGCGCAAGGCGTCGATGCGCGCCTTGACCGCATCGACCAGGGCCGGCGCCGTCGGCGCGAGATTGGAGCCGCCGGAATTGGCCGCGTTGTAGGGCGCCGGCGCCGTGGCCGAGGGGCGGCTCCAGAAATGCCCGGGGTCGGTGAAGGCCTGGCCGGTCAACGCGGAGCCGATCGGCCCGCCATTCTCAACAATGAGGCTGCCGTTGGCCGCATGCGGGAACAGCGTCTGCGCAATGCCGGTGACCACCAACGGGTAGGCCAGACCCGTGACAAGGCTGAGCAGCACGAAAAGGGTCAGTGCGGGGCGAAGTTGGGTGTTCATGATTCAGGCGAGGTGAAGGGCCACGAGGAGCAGATCGATGGCCTTGATGCCGATGAAGGGCACGATGACGCCACCCAGACCGTAGACGAGCAGGTTGCGGCGCAGCAGTGCGGCGGCGCCGATGGCGCGGTAGCGCACGCCCTTGAGCGCCAACGGGATCAGCACGACGATGATCAGCGCGTTGAAGATGACGGCGCTCAGGATGGCCGAGCTGGGGCTGGCCAGGCGCATGACATTGAGAGCGCCGAGCTGCGGGTAGGTCGACACAAAGGCGGCCGGCAGCACGGCGAAGTACTTGGCCAGGTCGTTGGCGATGCTGAAGGTCGTCAGCGATCCGCGTGTCATCAGCATCTGCTTGCCGGTCTCGACAATCTCGATGAGCTTGGTCGGGTTGCTGTCCAGGTCGACCATGTTGCCGGCCTCCTTGGCCGCCTGGGTGCCGCTGTTCATGGCGACGGCCACGTCGGCCTGGGCCAGGGCCGGGGCATCGTTGGTACCGTCGCCGGTCATGGCCACCAGGCGACCCTGGGCCTGGTGTTCTCGGATCAGCGCCAGCTTGGCCTCGGGCGTGGCCTCGGCGAGGAAGTCGTCCACGCCGGCCTCCGCCGCGATGGCCGCAGCTGTGAGGCGGTTGTCGCCGGTGACCATGACGGTCTTGATGCCCATGCGGCGCAGCTGCGAAAAACGCTCCTTGATGCCGGGCTTGACGATGTCCTTGAGTTCGACGACGCCAAGGACTTGCGCGCCATCGGCCACGACAAGCGGCGTGCTGCCGCGGCGGGCTGCTTCGTCCACGCTGGATTGAACGCTGGCAGGCCAGCGGCCGCCGAGCGACTCGACGCGTGCGCGCACGGCGCTGCCGGCGCCCTTGCGGATCTGGCGCCGGCCCAGGTCGACGCCGCTCATGCGCGTCTGCGCAGTGAAAGGCACGAACTCGCCACGCTCGACGGCTGCGGCCGCCCCGAACTTGCGGTCGGCCAGGGCCACGATGCTGCGGCCCTCGGGCGTTTCGTCGGCCAGCGAGGCCAGCCGGGCGGCGTCGGCCAATTGCGCCTCTGACGTGCCGTCCTGCGGCCAGAACGCATCGGCCTGGCGGTTGCCCAGCGTGATGGTGCCGGTCTTGTCCAGCAGCAGCACGTCGACGTCGCCTGCGGCCTCGACGGCGCGGCCCGAGGTGGCGATGACATTGGCCTGCAACATGCGGCTCATGCCCGCCACACCGACGGCCGACAGCAGGCCGGCGATGGTGGTCGGGATCAGGCAGACGAGCAGCGCGACGAGCACCAGCAGGCTGACGGGCTCCCCGGCACCTGCGGCGCTCACGCTGAACTGTGAGAACGGCAGCAACGTGGCGACGACGCCGACGAACACCAGCGTCAGCGCCACCAGCAGGATGGTCAGCGCAACCTCGTTGGGTGTCTTCTTGCGCTTGGCGTTCTCGACCATGGCGATCATTCGGTCAACGAAGGTCTCGCCCGGGTTCACGGCCACGCGGGCCACGACCCAGTCGGACAGCACGCGGGTGCCGCCAGTCAGCGCCGAGAAGTCACCGCCGCTCTCGCGGATGACGGGCGCGGACTCGCCGGTGATGGCGCTCTCGTCGACGGATGCGACGCCATCGACGACCTCGGCATCGGCCGGCACGACGTCACCGGCCTCGATCAGCACGACCTCGCCCTTGCGCAAGGTGCCGGCTTCACGGGGATGCCATTGCAGCGCACCACGCTCCAAACCCGGCTTCCAGCCCTCGGCGACCTTGGCCCAGGTTTCCTTCTTCAACCCGCGCAGCGACGCCGCCTGCGCCATGCTGCGCCCTTCCGCCAGGGCCTCGGCGAAGTTGGCGAACAGCACCGTGAACCACAGCCAAAGCGTGATGGCGATGGTGAAGCCAACGGGCTGGGCGATGGCCAGCGCCGTCGTGAACGCACTCCCCAGGTAGACGACGAACATCACCGGGTTGCGCAACTGCACGCGGGGATCGAGCTTGCGTACGGCATCTCCCAGCGCTGCGCGGGTCAGCTTGGGATCGAACAGGGCAAAGCTGGCGCGAATCATCGAGCGCTCCAAAGGATCAGGTGCTCGGCGACAGGCCCGAGAGCGAGCGCCGGCACGTAGTTCAGCAGGCCGACCAGAATCACCACGCCGATCAGCAATGCGATGAAGAGCGGGCCGTGCGTGGGCAAGGTGCCCTCGCCCGCCGCCAGCCGCTTCTTCGCCGCCAGTGAGCCGGCCAGGGCCAGCACCGGCACGATGACGCCAAAGCGGCCAATCCAGATCACCAGACCCAGCAGCAGGTTGTAGAAGGGCGTGTTGGCCGACAGGCCGGCGAAGGCGCTGCCGTTGTTGTTGGCGGCCGAGGAAAAGGCGTACAGCACCTCGCTGAAGCCATGCGCGCCGGGGGCGGCGATGCCCACGCGGCCGGGCTCCAGCAGCACCGCCAGCGCCGTGCCGCCCAGCACGGCCAGCGGCACCAGCAGGATGGCCAGCGACACCATCTTCATGTCGAAGACCTCGATCTTCTTGCCGAGGTATTCGGGCGTTCGGCCGATCATCAGGCCGGCGATGAAGACGGCCAGCAGCGCAAACACCAGCATGCCGTACAAGCCCGAGCCGACACCGCCGAAGACGACCTCGCCGAGCTGCATCAGCGCCATCGGCACGGCACCACCCAGCGGCGTGAAGCTGTCGTGCATCGCATTCACCGCGCCGCAGCTCGCGGCCGTCGTGATGACGGCGAACAGCGACGAGGCCGCGATGCCGAAGCGCACCTCCTTGCCTTCCATGTTGCCGCCAGCCGCATCCACGCCGAGAGCCGTCAACTGCGGGTTGCCGGCGGCTTCAGCGGCCGTGGTGACGACGACGGCGACGACAAAGATCGCCGTCATCGCGCCCAGCAGCGCCCAGCCCTGGCGCATATCACCCACCTCGCGGCCCATCACGAAGCACAGTGCGGCCGGGACCAGCAAGATGGCCAGCATCTGCAGCGCGTTGGTCACCGCCGTCGGGTTCTCGAAGGGATGGGCCGAGTTGGCGTTGAAGAAGCCACCGCCGTTGGTGCCCAGCATCTTGATGGCGAGCTGCGAGGCGACGGGGCCAAGAGCCAGGGTCTGGCTCTGGCCTTCCAGCGTGACGACTTGCTGACCGGCCTGCAGCGTCTGCACGGTGCCCAGGCCCGCCAGCGCGATGGCCAACAGCAGGGCCAGCGGCAGCAGCACCCACAGCGTCGCGCGGCTCAGGTCAGCCCAGACATTGCCCACGGTCTCGGTGCTGTGACGGGCGAAGCCACGCAGCAATGCCATGACGACGGCGATGCCGGTCGCCGCGGACAGGAAGTTCTGCACCGTCAGCGCCAGCATCTGGGTCAGATGGCTCATCGTCGTCTCGCCGCCATAGCCCTGCCAGTTGGTGTTGGTGACGAAGCTGATCGCCGTGTTGAAGGCCGAATCTGGCGACACGGGGCCGAAGCCCTGCGGGTTCAGCGGCAGCAGATGCTGCAGGCGCTGCAGCGCATAGACAGCGACAACGCCAAGCGCGTTGAAGAGCAGCAGGCCAAGGGCGTAGCGCAGCCAGCTCTGCTCGGCGTCCGGGTCGACGCCGGCCAGGCGCAGCAGCGGGCGCTCAAGGCGGCGCAGCCATTCGACGCGACCTCCCATCGCTGCGTGAATCCAGTGTGCCAGCGGCCAGGCCAGCGCAAGCAGCACGACGAGGAAGACCACGAGCTGGATCCATGCGGAAGCACTCATGACAAGTCCTCCGGGAACAGCAAGGCCCAGAACAGATAGCCGATCAGCCCGACAACCAGCACGGCGGCGGCGAGTTCGAAGCCGTTCATGACTTCCTCCTCGCCAGGCGGTCGCAGCCCCAGGCCGCGAACCCGGTCAGCAGCGCGAGAGCCGCGGCCAGTCCCAGAAAAACGATGTCCATGACACCTCCATAACGATGGAAGTGATTCTGGAAATCGCGCCGTCAAACCGCCGACAAGATGGCGGCGGGCGGCATCAAGAAAGCATCAAGACTTGCCGATGGCCAACTGGGTGATGTCGATGCCGCGCTCCCGCGCGATGGCTTCCAGCACCGGCAGCAGCGGCCCGAGCTTCTCGTCCAGCGCGTCGCGCACCGTGTCGACGACGACCTGCGTGCTGCGTTCGATCTCGATGTGCACCGCGTCGCCCACGCCCTTGTCGCCAAAAGTGGTCATGCGCAGCGTCTCCGGAATGAGCCAGACCTCGAACCAGCCCGAGCCGTCGCGCTCGCGCTGGGCCTCGGCCACGGTCAGGCTGCAGCCGTTGACACCGATATAGCCCTTGGCAAACACATAGCGCATCCACGGCGCGGGCAGCGCGAAGCGGATGACGTGGTTGTTGTCGGGCTTGCGGATCTCGGCAATGCGGGCAGAGACATCGACATGGCCGGACAGCGGATGGCCGCCGATCTCGACGCCCTCGCGGGCTGCGCGCTCGACGTTCAGGCCCGAACCGGCCATCAAGCCGCCCAACGTGGTGAGCCTGAGCGTCTGCGCCATCACGTCGAAGCTGGCCACGCT
The DNA here is from genome assembly GCF_001425705.1 of Pelomonas sp. Root1217. Classification (GTDB taxonomy): domain Bacteria; phylum Pseudomonadota; class Gammaproteobacteria; order Burkholderiales; family Burkholderiaceae_C; genus Pelomonas. The sequence goes on from NZ_LMDC01000028.1 coordinate 577,923, forward strand.
GGGCGCCGGCCGCTCGGTGACGGTCAGGCAGACGCCGTCGCAGGACACACTGGCGCCGATGGCCAGGTCCGCGTCGAAGCCCTCGGGGAACTTCAGGTGGAGGGTGTGCAGGCCCTCGCGGGCCTCGATGGATTCGACGCGGGCGACGCCCTGGACAATGCCTGTGAACATGAAGAAAACAGGCCTCCGGGGAGGCCTCTTGAACAGCGTTCAGGCCAGCTTACCAGCTGACCTCCCGGTCGGGCGTCGAGCCGATCTTGTGAATGGACAGGTCGGCGCCTTCGAACTCCTGCTCGGCATCCAGGCGCAGGCCCGTGATGCGCTTGATGACGCCGTAGACCACCAGACCGCCTGCCAGCGCCCAGGCCACGCCGCCGACCGTGCCGATCAACTGCGCGCTGAAGGACACGCCGCCGATGCCGCCAAGGGCCTTCTGGCCAAACACGCCACAGGCAATGCCGCCCCAGGCACCGCACAGGCCGTGCAGCGGCCAGACGCCGAGCACGTCGTCGATCTTCCAGCGGTTCTGCGTCAGGGTGAAGAACTGTACGAACACCCAACCGGCAATGCCGCCGGTGACCAGCGCGCCGAGGGGATGCATGACGTCCGATCCCGCGCAGACGGCCACCAGGCCGGCCAGCGGGCCGTTGTAGACAAAGCCCGGGTCGTTGCGGCCCAGCAGCACGGCCGCCAGCGTGCCGCCCGCCATGGCCATCAGCGAGTTGACGGCGACCAGGCCCGACATCTTGTCCAGCGTCTGCGCACTCATCACGTTGAAGCCGAACCAGCCCACCGTCAGCACCCAGGCGCCCAGGGCCAGGAAAGGGATGCTGGACGGCGGATGGGCGCTCATGGCGCCGTCCTTGCGGTAGCGGTTCAGGCGCGGCCCCAGCAGCAGCACGGCGGCCAGGCCGATCCAGCCGCCCACGGCGTGAACGACGACGCTGCCGGCGAAGTCATGGAACTCGGCGCCGGTGACCGCCTTCAACCAGGCCTGGATGCCGAAGGCCTGGTTCCAGGCGATGCCCTCGAAGAAGGGGTAGATGAAGCCGACGATGACCGAGGTGGCCGCCAACTGCGGGCCGAAGCGGGCCCGCTCGGCGATGCCACCCGACACGATGGCGGGAATGGCCGCCGCAAAGGTCAGCAGGAAAAAGAACTTGACCAGTTCGTAGCCGTTCTTCTGCGCCAGCTGCTCGGCGCCGACGAAGAAGTGGGTGCCGTAGGCGACCAAGTAACCGACGAGGAAGTAGGCCAGCGTGGACACGGCGAAGTCCACGAGGATCTTGACCAGGGCATTGACTTGGTTCTTCTTGCGCACCGTGCCCAGTTCGAGGAAGGCAAAGCCCGCATGCATGGCGAGCACCATGATGGCGCCCAGGAGGATGAAGAGCGCGTCCGCGCCCTGCTTGATCGATGACTCCAACGCTTTCTCCGGCCGGCGGCTCCAGACTTGGGCGACATGCACCAAGCCGAACCAAACCGCACCGAAATTGCAAATTCAATGCCCGCCTTTAAGGCGCGATCGGCCGCAGCCAGGCACCACAAACAAGCGAAATGCTCTACTTTGGTGCCATCAATGCACTCTTCTCGAACGCGTCCGCACTGAATCCGAGCGTCCAGTGGCCGTCAGCCCAACGCACGACGGGACGCTTGATGACACTCGGCTCGGCCAGCATCAGTGCCGCAGCCGCGGCGTCGTCCGCCACAGCAGCCTTGGCGGCATCGTCCAGCTTGCGCCAGGTGTTGCCTGCGCGGTTGACGATCCTGTCGCGGCCAAAGGCCTTGATCCAGGCGGGCAGCAGCTCGGCCGGAACGCCCTGCTTCTTGAAGTCATGGAAGGCGACTTCCAGGCCTTGTTCGGCCAGCCAGGTGCGGGCCTTCTTGACGGTGTCACAGTTGGGAATGCCATAGACGCTGATCATGGGCGCCAACTTACCATGGCCGCATGATCGACTGGCTTGACGAAGCTTCCCTCGACTTTCCACCCAGCTCGCGGGCTTTGGGGCCTGGCACCGATGCCCCCGGCCTGCTGGCCGCCGGCGGCACCCTGGAGCCCGAGCGCCTGGAAGCCGCCTACCGCCGCGGCATCTTCCCCTGGTACGGCCCGGGCCAGCCGCCGCTGTGGTGGGCGCCTGATCCGCGCATGGTGCTGCAGACGGCCAACTTCAAGTTGTCACGCTCGCTACGCAAAACGGTCCAGCGCTTCGCCGCCACCCCGGGCTGCGAGATCCGCATCGACCATGACCGCGCCACCGTTCTCAAGGCCTGCGCCAGCGTGCCGCGCGAAGGCCAATCGGGCACCTGGATCGTGCCCGAACTGCAGGCCGCCTACCTGGCCTGGCCGGCGATGCACAGCATCGAGACCTGGATGGACGGCGAACTCGCCGGCGGCCTGTACGGCGTCAACCTGGGGCGCATGTTCTATGGCGAGTCCATGTTCATGCGGCGCACCGACGCTTCCAAGATCGCCCTCTGCGCCCTGATCTGCCTGTGCCGCGAATTCGCCATCCCCTGGATCGACTGCCAGCAGAACACCCCCCACCTGGCCTCGCTGGGTGCGGCAGAAGTCCCACGGGCGGCCTTCGAGGACCACCTCGCCACCCACGTGGGTGGGCCTACGCCCGGCCCCTGGACCTATCATCCGAACTACTGGCACAGGCTTCTGACCTCGACGTGACCCACCCTAAAGAACTGCCGCTCGCGCAGATCCAGTTCTACGCCACGGCCGCCTATCCGTGCAGCTATGTGGCAGGCCGCCAGGCGCGCTCCCAGGTTGCCACCCCCAGCCACCTGATCCACGCCGACGCCTATTCCAACCTGGTTGCCGCGGGTTTCCGTCGCAGCGGGCTGTTCACCTACCGCCCCTATTGCGACCAATGCCGCGCCTGCATCGCGCTGCGCGTACCGGTGGGCCGATTCGAAGCCACCCGCAGCCAGAAGCGCGCCTGGAAGACGCACCGCCACCTGAATGCCAAGGTCATGCGCCTGGGCTATTCACCCGAGCACTACGCCCTGTATCTGCGTTACCAGGCCGGCCGGCACTCGGGCGGCGGCATGGACCATGACAGCGTCGACCAGTACACCCAGTTCCTGCTGCAGTCGCGCATCAACTCCCGCCTCGTGGAGTTCCGCGAGACCATGCCTGACGGCAGCACGCCGCTGCGCATGGTGTCCATCCTGGACATCCTCACCGACGGGCTGTCGGCGGTCTACACCTTCTACGACCCCGACGTGCCGGGCAGCTTCGGCACCTATGGCGTGCTGTGGCAGATCCAGCAGGCCAAGGAGCTCAAGCTGAGCCACCTGTACCTGGGCTACTGGATCGAGGAGAGCCCGAAGATGGCCTACAAGGCCGGGTTCAGGCCGCACCAGATCCTGCAGAACGGCGTCTGGGAAGACCCGAAAGGATGACGGTGACCGCCAAGGGACTGGTGGCCGGTCTCGCCGCTTTCATCGCCATCGGCAGCATCGCCTGCGAGGCCCGCGCGCAGCCCCCGTCCTTCCAACCGTTTCACTGGCATGTCGGCAGCCTCGGCGGGCTCCCACCAGCGCCCTTGGCCCTGCTGGTGCCGGTCGCCCTGGGTGAGCGCACCTGCGACATGCAGCTTGACACCGGTGCCAGTGCCGCCGTGATCTGGCATACGGCAACAGAGCAGCACGAGCCCCGGAGGCCGCTGAAGCTGCGCCTGGGCGGCCTGGAGACCGGGGTCGAAGTCGGATCGGCGACACAGCGCTCGATTGACGAATGCGTCTCGGGCAGTCCAGTCGGTACCCTGGGCAATGCCTTTTTCGAGCGCGGCACGCTGACCCTGGACGTCGCGCACCAACGGCTGGCCTGGCAGGCCGGTTCCACCCTTGACAACCAGCCGCGGGCCCGGCGCTTCTTCTATGCCGCGCCTGCACTCCAGGAAGGATGGATCCAAACCGGCGGGCACATCTTCATCGAGCTTGATGTCCAACAGGCCGGCAAAGGCTACGGGATGCTGGACACCGGCGCAGCGTCCGCAGGAATCGGCGTGTTGGACGCCCCATGGTGGGCACAGCTCACAGGGGCTGCCGCGACGCAGGGACCGCACATCACCAACTTCACCGTGCCCTCATGGGGCCGCTCGCTTGCCTGCGCGTCCGCGCCGACGGTTGCGGCGGTCAGCATCGACGGCTTCGGCCCCGTGGCGCGGCGGGCCACCTTCTGCCCCGGACTGGCCTTCCAGCCCACCATCCGCGTGATCGGCCTGGTGGGCCTGGCTCCGTTCATGCACAGCGTCCTGACCATCGACTACCCCGGCCGACGCTGGCTGGTCAAGGCGGCAGCGCCGTCGCCGTAAGGTGAGCCGACTGACGGATCAGACCAGCACTTCCACGCAAGCCGGATGCCCCAGGAAGCCCTCCGGGCTGGCGCTGCGGCCATAGGCGCCGCTCTGGTAGACGACCGCGAGGTCACCGATCTCGCCCTTGGCCATGTCCATGCGGTCCGCCAGCAGGTCCAGTGGCGTGCACAGGGGGCCAACGACGCTGGCTGACTCAGTCGTTGACTCGTTGCGGCCCTGGGGCTCAACCGAGGCCGGGTAGTTCTTGCGCAGCACCTGGCCGAAATTGCCCGAGGCTGACAGATGATGGTGCAGGCCGCCATCCGCCACCAGGAAGACCTGGCCGCGCGAGACCTTGCGGTCAACGATGCGGCTGACGTAGATGCCCGCCTCGCCGACGAAGTAACGACCCAGCTCGATGACGAGCTTGGCCAGCGGCAGGTCGGCCTTGGCGCGGACCTGCAGCGTGGCGAGGTTGTCGGCAATGGCGGTGAGGTCCAGCCGTGCCTCGCCCGGGAAATACGGAATGCCAAAGCCGCCGCCCAGGTTCAGGAACTTGACGGGCGACGGTGCGGACTCGGCCAGGCGCAGGGCCAGCTCGTAGCTCTTGAGCTGGGCTTCGCAGATCGCCTCGGCCTTGAGGTTCTGCGAGCCGGCGAACAGATGGAAGCCCTCGAAGGCCAGCCCATCACCACCCAGCCGGCCCACCTCGGCCAGCACCTCGGGCAGCGCTTCGGCGTCGATGCCGAACTGCTTGGGGCCGCCACTCATGCGCATGCCCGAGCCCTTGAGCTCGAAGTCGGGATTCACGCGCAGCGCGACGCGGGCCGGCAGGCCCAGTCGCTGCGACGCGCGGGCCAGCGGCGCCAGCTCGCGTGCCGATTCGACGTTGACCAGCACGCCCGCCGCCACGGCCTGGCCCAGCTCGACGTCCCGCTTGCCGGGGCCGGCAAAGCTGACCTCATGCGGGTCGGCACCGGCGTTCAGCGCCACCTGCAGCTCACCGGCCGACGCCACGTCGATGCCGTCCACCAGACCGGCCATGAGCTGCACCAGCGCCGGCATCGGGTTGGCCTTCATCGCGTAGTGCAGCTCGATACCCTGCGGCAGCACGGCCCGAAGCTCGGCGACGCGGCGTTGCAGCAGGCCACGGTCATAGGCGTAGAACGGTGTCTGGCCGACTCGCTCGGCGAGCACGGACAGGCGCTGGCCGCCGACCAGCAGTTCGCCGTCAGCATTGCGGGGGAAGAGCACGGGGGCGTGCTCGAGGGCGCGCTTCTGGGGGATGGGATCGCTCATGCAGCGTGCTGTTCAAGCCAGTCGGTCGAGAGGGTTTTGCGATCGATCTTGCCGTTGGGGTTGCGCGGCAACGGGCCCGAGCGGATGTCGACACCATGGGGCACCATGTAGGCCGGCATGCGCGCCTTGCAGGCGGCGGTCAGCGCCGCCAGGTCCAGCTCTGCCGCGCCTTCGGGTGGCGTGGCGATGACCTGGATGGCCTGGCCGAGGGTGTCGTGATAGACGCCGAAGGCCACGCATTCGCCCACCAGGCCGGTGGCGTACAGCACCTCCTCGACCTCGGTGGGGCTGACCCGGTAGCCCGAGGTCTTCATCATCTCGTCGCGGCGGCCGACGAAGTAGAGAAACCCTTCGGCGTCGCGCTTCACGGTGTCGCCGGAGAACACGGCAAATTCGGGCAGTTGCAGGCCACCCTCGCGGCCACCAACACCGACCGTCAAGGGCTTGTAGCGCTCGGCCGTCTTTTCGGCATCGTTCCAGTAGCCCAGGCCCACCAGGGCGCCGCGGTGCACCAGCTCGCCAGGCTCTTCCGGGCCGCATTCGCTGCCGTCCTCGCGCAGCACCAGGATCTCGGCATTCGGGATGGCCTTGCCGATGGAGTCGGGGCGGCGGTCCACCTCGCTCGGCGGCAGATAGGTCGAGCGGAAGGCCTCGGTCAGCCCGTACATCAGGAAGGGCTGGGCGGACGGTGCCTTGGCGCGCAGCAAATCCAGCGTCGCCCGCGGCATGCGGCCGCCGGTGTTGGCGAAATAGCGCAGGTGGGCGTCGATGGCAGCCGGCCATTCGAGCTGAGTCAGCTGAATGTAGAGGGGCGGCACGGCAGTGAGGCCCGTGACCTTTTCGCGCTCCATGGCCTTGAGCACGTCCTTGGGCAGCAGATAGTTCAGCAGCACGACACGGGCGCCGCTGTGGAAAGCGGTGGTCAGCTGGCTGAAGCCGGCGTCGAAAGACAGCGGCAGCGCGGCCAGCAGCGTGTCGCTGGCGCGATTCTCCAGATAGGTGGCCACGCTCTTGCCGCCGGCCACCATGTTGCGGTGGGACAGCACGACGCCCTTGGGCCGGCCGGTGGAGCCCGAGGTGTAGAGGATGGCCGTCATGTCGGTGTCGATGACGCGGTGGCCCGCACGCGCCGGGCTCTGCAGCAGTGCAGCCCAGTCATGCACAGGCACCGGGGCCGAGCCCGCACCGCTGGTCAGCACGACGTGGCGCAGCGACGGGCACTGGGTCAGCACATCACCCAGTTGGGCCAGGCGCTCGGGCGACGTGACCAGCACACGCACATCGCAATCCTGCAGGATGAAACCGACCTGATCGGGCTTGAGCAACGGGTTCAGCGGCACGAAGACGCCACCGGCGGCTGGCGCGCCAAAGCTGGCAACGACGGTCTCGAAGCGCTTTTCCAGGTAGATCGCGACCCGCTCGCCGCGGGTAAGGCCAAGTTGCATCAGGCCGCTGGCGAATCCGCGCACGGCGGCGTCCAGCTCGCCATAGCTCAGCGTCAGCGCGCCATAGGTCAGGGCCGGGGCGTCGGGCGTGCGCTCGGCGGCAACGGCCACCAACTCGTGAAGCAGCGTGGATTCGGGCATGAAAAAAGTATCTCACGCGACCCTTGAGCCAAGGGGTGCGCCCCGGGAGCAAGGGGGGAGCGCGGCTAAACTGCGCGGCTGCTTTTTGGAAGCCCCCAATGGACAAAGATCAGGTTCTCAGCCACGTGCTGAGGCTTCTCGACGAGGTGCTGAGCCTGAACGGCCGCGCCCAGACCTTCACCCGCGACACCGCCCTGCTCGGCGCCCTGCCCGAGCTGGACTCGATGGCCGTGGTCAGCCTGATCACCGCACTGGAGGAGCAGCTCGGTCTCGCCGTCGACGACGACGACATCGACGGCGACACCTTTGCCACCGTGGGCTCGCTGGCGGACTTCGTCGCCGCGCGGCTCTGACCAGATCGAGCTCGCGAATGCACGTCGACCTCACGCCTCGCTTGGCCCCCCGGCACCCGGTGCCAGGCCCGCACAACAGGCAGGTCGACACACAGGCCCAGGCACTCCCCTGTCTTCTCGACCGGCCGGGCGCGCTGCTGACCAGCAGCGGCCGTGCAGCCATCCTGCTCGGTCTGGAGAGACTGGCGCTCACGCCGGACCAGCGCGTGCTGGTGCCCAGCTATCACTGCCCTACCATGGTGTCGCCGGTGCTGACGCTGGGGCATCAGCTGGGCTTCTATCCCATCGACGCAGATGGCCGCCCCAACCTGGCCTGGTTGGAGCAGCATGCACCCGCCGACACACGCGTGCTGTGCGTGGCCCATTTCTTCGGCCTGCCACTGGACCTGCGCGATGTGCGCGCCTGGTGCCAGCGCCGCGGCGTGCTGATGCTGGAAGACTGCGCGCACGCCATGTTCGGTCAGGGTGAGGGAGGCGCCGTAGGTGCCCTGGGCGACGTGGTCATTGCCAGCCTGCCCAAGTTCTTCGCGGCGCAGGACGGCGGCCTGCTGCTGGTCCGGCAGCCGGCTCGACCGGTGGCGCCGCTGTCACCCGTGGGCTTGAAGGGGCAGCTGAAGGCATTGCTGGACAATCTGGAAATCAGCGCACGCTATGGCCAACTGGGGCACTGGCGCCTCTGGGCAAGGCCGCTCCTGGCTCTGAAGCAGCTGCTGCGCGGCGGCAGCGCGCCGGCGCCGAGCGCCGCGCCTCAAGCTGCCCAATTTGATCCGGCGAGCGACTACGCGCGCATCGACGTGGCCCTGTGCCATCGCGCACCGACGCGCGCTGCCACCCGTGCAGCGCTGCAGACGTCCCGCGGCCGCGTCGTCGCGAGGCGGCAGCAGCATTACCGCGCGCTGGCTGAGGCGCTGGCCAACCAGGCGGGCATGCATCCCCTGTTCCCCGCCTTGCCCCAGCACAGCGCGCCCTACGTCTTCCCGCTGTGGGTGGATAAGCCGGATGCCGTCTACCAGGCCTTGAGAGCCTGTGGCGTGCCCGTGTCGCGCTGGGACTGGCTGTGGCCTGGCGTGCCGGATCTGGCCGGTGATCAAGGGAAGATCTGGTCCCGCCACGTGCTGCAGTTGCATTGCCATCAAGACATGAGCGACCAGGACCGAAACTGGGTGATCGACTCTCTCCTCACCTACTGCAAGAGTTGATTGCCTTGAAAACAACCTCAAAGATGGACTGGAAACTCGTCCCGGCCAAGCAGTTGGCCGCACTGGCCACGCAGTGGGATGCGCTGCAGGCGAAGGCGTTGCCGCATGCCTTCCTGCGCAGCGATTTCCTGCTGTGCCTGCTGGACCAGTTCGGCCAAGGCGGAGAGCTGCTCGCCTACCGTGAGGACGGCACCGGCTGGACGGCGGCACTGCTGATCCAGCCCCAGGGCAAGGGCCGCTGGAACAGCTTCCAGCCGTCCCAGCTGCCGTTGGGACCCGTGCTGCTGCCGGAGGACGACGGCATCGAGGCGTCTTTGCAGTCCCTGCTGCGCGCGTTGCCCGGACTGGCATTGACCGTGGGGCTGACGCAACTGGACTCGCTGGCCCACGCCGGGCCTTTCGACAGCGTGCGGCTGCGCCACCAGCATTACATCGACACGGCCTGGGTCGACATCGAGAGCGGCTTCGAGGCTTACTGGGAGGGCCGCGGCAAGAACCTGCGCCAGAACACGCGCAAGCAGCTGAAAAAGGTCGAGGCCACCGGTGTGACGCCGCGGCTGGAGATGATCGATACGCCCGGGCCGGTCGCGTTGGCCATCGAACAGTACGGCACGCTGGAAAGCAGCGGCTGGAAGGCCGAAGTCGGGACCGCCATTTCGGTGGACGGCATCCAGGGGCACTTCTACCGCCAGGCGCTGGAAAGCGCCGCAGCAGCCGGTCGCGCCCGGATCTACCGCTACTGGTTCGGCGACGAAGTCGTCGCGATGGACCTGTGCGTGCACCAGGATGACTGCCTGGTGATCCTGAAGACGGCCTACCAGCAGGCCCACCAGGCGGTGTCCCCGTCGACGCTGATGCGCGCCGAGGAGTTCAAGGCCCTCTTTGATGAAGGCCGCTTCAAGCGCATCGAGTTCTTCGGCCGCGTGATGGAATGGCACACGCGCTGGACCGAAAACAGCCGCAAGCTGTTCCACCTGACCGCCTACCGATGGGCCTGGCTCAAGGCGCTGCAGGACTGGCTCAACCGCAGCAAGACCCGCGCCGCTTGAAAACCTCCGCTGACGTCTTCTTCCTGTCGGCTGGCGGCGAGCAGCGGCTGTGCCTGTTGCATGCGCCGGCAGTTCCCCCGCGCAGCCGGGTGCTCTATGTGCATCCCTTCGCCGAGGAGATGAACAAGTCGCGCCGCATGGCCGCCCTGGCTTGCCGCGCGCTGGCAGAGGCGGGCCACGCGGTCCTGCAGATGGATCTGCGCGGCTGCGGCGACTCATCTGCCGACTTTGGCGACGCCAGCTGGTCGGACTGGCGGGCCGATGTGCGACTGGGCCTGGAATGCCTGGATGCCCGCTTGCCTGACGCGGTTCAGGCACCGCTGTGGCTCTGGGGCCTGCGCGCGGGGTGCCTGCTGGCCGCTGCCGACTGGGGCCGGCCGGTGAACTACCTGTTCTGGCAGCCGATGACGAACGGCAAGCTGGCGCTGCAGCAGTTCCTGCGCCTGAAGCTGGCCGCCGAGATGGCCGGCGGTACGAACAAGGGCCTGATGGAGCAGATGAAAACCGAACTGGCCGCGGGTCGCCCGGTCGATGTCGCTGGCTATCGTCTGGGTGCGCCACTCGCCCTCGGGCTGGAATCCGCCAAGCTGGCGCCCGCCGGTACGCCCGGCCGGCTCGAGTGGCTGGAGCTCAGCACCCGCGAGGACGCCGCGCTGACGCCGGTCAGCGAGCAGACCATCAAGGCCTGGCAGGACGCCGGCTGGGCCGTGCGCCCGCAGATCGTGCAGGGGCCGGGCTTCTGGACCACCAGCGAGATCGAGCTGGCGCCCGCACTGATCGCCCGCACCGTGGAGGCCATGTCGTGAAGGAATCGGTGCTGAGCTTCGACTGCAAAGGCGAGCGCCTCGTCGGCATCCTGGCCGAACCGGCGAGCGCCGCACCGGCCGAGGTGGGCGTGATCATCATCGTCGGCGGTCCCCAGTACCGCGCCGGCAGTCATCGCCAGTTCACGCTGCTGGCCCGGCATCTGGCGAATCACGGCGTTGCCGCACTGCGCTTCGACTACCGCAGCATGGGCGACAGCCCCGGGGAGACGCGCGATTTCCTCGACGTCGACGCCGACATCGCCGCGGCCATCACCGCGCTGCTGGCGGCCCGCCCGGCACTCAAGCGCGTCGTCCTCTGGGGCCTGTGCGATGCGGCCTCAGCCGCCCTGCTCTACCTGGAATCGACGGCCGACCCGCGCGTGGCCGGCGTGGCCCTGCTCAATCCCTGGGCGCGCTCCGCCGCGACGCTGGCGCAAACCCACGTCAAGCACTACTACTGGCGCCGCCTGCGCGAGAAGGGTTTCTGGCTCAAGCTGCTGCGCGGTGGCGTGGGCCTGACGGCGCTGCGCACGCTCGCCGGCAACCTGCGTCTGGCCCGCGGCGCCGGCAAGCCCAAGACCGACTCGCGCAGCTTCCAGGAACGCATGGCCGCCGGCCTGCGCGCCTTCAACGGACCGGTGCTGCTGATCCTCAGTGGCGATGACTACACTGCCCGGGAGTTCGTTGGTTTTGCCCGGTCCTCGGCGGCTTGGGCAGGCCTGCTCGTGCGCCCGACGCTGGATCTGCACGACATGCCCACAGCCGATCACACGTTTTCGGCGATACAGGACCAGGACTCCCAATGTCGCATCTGTTTGGACTGGTTGAGGACACGATGCCTAGCAATCTGAAACCCATGACCCGCGTCTGCCAGGCCGCTCTGGCCCTGGCCATTTCGTCGGCGGTACTGCCTGCGGCGGCCCAGATACTGCGTCCCGCGCTCGCGCCACCGGGCTGCGGCGAGACGCACAACACCTATGGCCCCTTCGACTACCGCACGGCCCAGCCGCAGCAACGCTACATCGTCGAGATCGCGCACTTCACGCACGGTGTTGAGACACTGACCCGCGGCGCCACCGGGCCCTTCGGCAAGGACATCGGCTACACGCTGGCGGTGTTTCCCAACCATCCGCGCGCCATCCAGACCGTCGAGCGCCTGGCGGAGAAGGAGAAGTCGGACCCCGCCTCGGGCACCGACATGACCGTCGAGTGCTACTACGCCCGCGGCATGGCTTTCGCGCCCAACGATCTGGTGTTCCGGATGTTCTACGTGAGCTATCTGCTCCGGCACAACCGCTTGGACGACGCGCGCAAATCTCTCGACTACGTGGTGGAGCAGGCCGGCGACAACCCGCTGACGCAGTTCAACGCAGGCTTGTTGTATTTCGACATGAAGGACTACGACAAGGCGCTGGCGCAAGCCCACCGTGTCCTGGCCATGGGCATGACCAGGACGGAGCTGCGCGACCGCCTGAACTCGGTCGGCCGCTGGAAGGATCCCGAACCGGACGCGGCTCCCGACGCCGCCGCTTCCGCCCCTCAAGCGGCTTCAGCCGCCTCGCAGACTTCCCGCTGACCTCTCGTCGACCCCAATGCCGCGCGTCAACATCGTCATTCCTGCCTACAACGCCGAGGCCTTCATTGCCGACACCGTCCGCTCGGCACTGGACCAGACCTTCCCCGACCTGCAGGTCACGGTCATCGACGACGGCTCCAAGGATGCGACTGCGACGCATGCCGCCCTGGACGACGCTCGCGTGCGCGTCATCTCGCAGGAGAACCGCGGCATGTCGCGCTCGCGCAATCGCGGCATGGCCGAGACGGATTCGGAGTTCGTTGCGCTGCTGGATGCCGACGACCTCTGGCACCCGGAAAAACTGCGCCTGCAGCTGCAGGCCTTGCAGGCCCGGCCGGATCACGACTTCTGCTATTCGGCCTTCGACGTCTGGCATGGCGAGCCCCGGCCCGACTATTTCAGGCAGGCCCGGCAGGGCACCGTCGATGAGTCGCGGTCCGGCTGGATCTACCCCGTTCTGGTGCTCGACAACTACGCCCTGCCCTCCTCGGTCCTTTGGCGGCGTAGCGCCTGGGATCGCATGGGCGGCTTCCTGACGGACAACCAGCAGACCGACGACTGGGAATACCTGGTGCGGGCCAGCACCCAGCACCGCTTCATACGCCTGGCCGAGTCCTTCGTGCTGTACCGCCAGCATCCCGTCTCGCTGTCGCGCCGCATCCCGGCCACCAACACCACCGAGCTGATGCGCGCCGACCTGATCCGGCGCTTCGGCATGAGTTCGCCACCCGGGCACGACGTGGACCCCGTCGCGCTGCGGCGCTTCCAGCACAAGGGCTGGTGCAATTTCGCCGACGCGCACACCGCCAAGGGCGATCTGTCGCTGGGCCTGAAGACCTTTGCCGGCCTGCTGCGCAGCGGCCCCGATCGCGGCCACACGCTGACCAAGATGGGCAAATCGCTGTTCCGCCGCTGGGTGCCCAATGACTGAGCTTGGTGAACCGCTGCGGGTCGGTATCAGCGCCACCAGCCTCAATACCGCGCACCTGCGCGGCATGGGCAAGTACCTGCTGGAGATGTGCAGCCAGGCCCGCCCGGAGGATGGCGTGGCCTGGACGCTGTTCGCGCAGGACGCTGGCCGCCCCATGCACCTGCCGCGCGAGCAGCAGGTACAGGCTGACATCTTCGATTTCCCTGGCGACCGCTTCTCGCTGTGGGAGCAGGTCGGCATGCCGCGCCGCACGCGTCAACACCGCCTGGACGTGCTGCACTGGGCCGAGAACACGATGGCCTGGTGGCAGCCCTGCCCCGCCGTCGTCACCATCCACGACACCATTCCTTGGGAGATGGAGAGCGAAACGCGCTGGCAGCACTGGTATTGGCACCGGCTGATGCCGGCGGCGTTCCGGCGCTGCGCGGCCGTCGTGACGATCAGCGAGTCGTCCAGGCGCGACATCCTGGCGCGCTGGCCCGAGCTCGGGGCCAAGCTGACCGTCATCCCCCACGGCATTGAAGAGGCCTATTTCGAGCCGCCCACCAGCAAGCTGCCGGCCACGCTGACGGCGGCCCTGGCCGGCGCGCGCTTCGCCGTCTACCTCGGTGGGCCGATGCAGCGCAAGCGCTTCGACTGGGCCCTGCAGACGCTGGCCGCCCAGCCCGACGCGACGCTGAAACTCGTCGCCTGCGGCTTCGGCGCCGACGCACGCGAGGCCGCGCGCAGGGCCTTGCCCCACGAGCTGCAGGGCCGGGTTGTGTTTGCCGAATTCCTGTCCGACGCCGAACTGCAGGCCCTCTATCGCGACGCCGTCGCCGTGCTCTACCCGACGCTCTACGAAGGCTTCGGTTTTCCGGCCGTCGAGGCCCAGGCCGCCGGCACGCCTGTCATCTTCAGCCCGCTGGGCAGCCTGGCCGAACTGGTCGGGCCGCTGACGACGCTGGTACCGGCCGAGGACCTGGCCGCCTGGACAGCTGCCTTGCATGAGGCCGCCACGCTGCCGCCCGAAGTGCGAGCCGACAAAGCCGCGCGGGCCCGGAACTGGGCCCAGGGCTTTCGCTGGGCCGAAAGCTACCGACGCCATCTGGACGTCTACCGCAAGGTAACCGGCGCCCGATGAAGCGGTTGGCCGTCATCGTCTGCACCTGGAACCGGGCCGCCCTGCTCGCGACCACGCTGGCCTCGCTCGGCGCCATGCGCGCGCCTGCCGATACGGCCGTCGAAGTGCTGGTGGTGGACAACAACTCGACCGATGACACGCAGGCGCGACTCCAGGCCCTGCAACCGGGCTGGCCGCTGGGCCGCCTGCATGTGCTGTTCGAGCCCCGCCAGGGCAAGCAGTTCGCGCTGAACGCCGGCATCCGCCGCGCCCGCGAACTGGGCTGCGACGTGCTGGCCTTCACCGATGACGACATCCTCTTCCCCGCGGACTGGCTGGAGAACATCGCCGCCGTTTTCGGTGCCAGCGGCCCGGCCCTGGCCGGCGGGCGCACCGAGTTGCAATGGCCCGCCAGTGGCCGGCCCGCCTGGTATCACGACAGCATGGCCGCGGTGGTCGGCGGCGCCGACCTCGGGCTTGAGCGCATCGCGCCGACGCCACCGGACTACGCGCCAGCCGGTGCCAACCTGGTGGCGCGTACGGCGCTGTTCGACCGCGTCGGCCTGTTCTCGGAACTGCACTTCCGGCACATGGACCTCGAATTCGGCCAGCGCTGCCAGGCGCGCGGCGAGGCGGTGACCTATGAGCCGTCCCTGTGCATCACCGCACCGGTCGACGCGGCCGTGCTGACGCGCCGCTATTTCCGCCGCTGGGCCTTCAAGGCCGGCCTGTCGTCCTGGTGGCCGCCCGGCAGCCGCGAGTTCGCCGGCGTGCCGCTGTGGCAATACCTGCAGTTGTTGCAGGACAGCATCGGCTGGCTGCTCGGGCCGCTGCGGCGCGAGCCCGTGGCCGAGCGTTTTGCGCGCGAGCTTCGCCTGCTGCGCTGCTGGGGCCGCGTGCACAGCCGCTGGCGGTCGCACTGGTCTCCGGCGACCTACTCTGCCTGGGTGGAGCGCCATTCGCAGAAGAAGCAGGGCTTGTATTGATGAGCGCAGCGCCGGGCAGTCCCAAGCAAGCTCGCTCCCGCGCGGCGGGAGTGAGACCGGACATGGGATGCTCGGTGGGCATCCCATGCCTGGCGAACGCCTGGCCGCGCTGTCGGCCAGGCAAGGCCGCAGGCCGAAGGATGCACCAATGAGCACGGTCCGCCGCTCGCTCGGCTTCGCCTTCCTGGAACGCTATCTGCTGATCGCCCTGCAGCTGCTGTCGTTCACGCTGCTGGCGCGCCTGCTGACGCCGCAACAGATCGGCCTGTACTCGGTGTCGATGGCGCTGATCAGCATGGCCCAGGTCGTGCGCGACTTCGGCCTCGCCAACTACCTGATCCAGCGCAAGGACCTGGGCCCGGAGGACGTCGGCAGCGCTTTGGGCACCTCGCTGCTGCTCGGCGGCGGCCTGTTTGCCGGCATCCATGCCGTGGCGCCGTGGATCGGCGAGTTCTACGGCGACGCCAGCCTGACGCACATCGTGCGCATCATCTCGATCAACTTTCTGATCCTGCCCTTCAACTCGATCTCGATCGCGCTGCTGCGGCGCGACATGCGTTTCGACGTGCTGATGCGCGTCAACGTGGCAGCCGCCGTCGTCGGCACCTCCACGACGCTCGCCCTGGCCTGGGCTGGCATGGGTGCGGCCAGCCTGGCCTGGGGCGACATCGGCGCCAGCGTCACTACCGTTGTGGGCGTCAGCCTGGCCGGCGCCTGGGGGCGACTTGCCCGGCCGCAACTGCACCGCTGGCGCGAGATCCTGCGCTTCGGCGGCCCGGTCACTGCAGCCAATGTCGTCACCTCGGTGTCCATGGACATCAACGACCTGGCGGTGGGCAAGCTGCTGGACTTCAGCCAGGTGGCCATCGCCAGCCGCGCCCAAGGGCTGATGAATCTCTTCCATCGCGACATCATGGGTACGGTGCGTTCGGTCGCCTACCCGGCCTTCGCCCAGGCCCACCGCGACGATGAGCGGCTGGAGCAGCGCTTCGTGCAGAGCCTTGGGGCGGTCAGCGCGATCGCCTGGCCGTTCTACGGCTTCGTCGGCCTGTTCGCGCTCGAGGTGCTGCGGCTGATGTTCGGCTCGCAATGGGACGCGTCGGCACCCCTGGTGCCCATCTATTGCGCCGCTGGCGCGGTCAGCGTGCTGAACAGCCTGATCCCGACGTTGATGCTTGCCGCCGGCCATGCCAAGCTGGTCGCACTGGCCGACCTCATCATCCAACCCGTCAAGGCCCTGCTGCTGATCGCCGTCATCTGGCACTGGCGGGCGCTGGAGCCGCTGGCCCTGGGCGTGCTGGCGATGGCCGTGGTGGCCGTGCCCTATTTCTATGCCTTCAAGCAGCGCTGCCTGCCCAGCGACTTCGGCGCCATCGCGCGCGAGCTGGCGCGCAATGCGCTGCTGGCCCTGGCCTGCCTGCTGCCCGCCGCCCTGGTGGCGGCCTGGCTGCGACCGGCCGGCCAGCCGCTGGCCCTGCAGGTCTGGCTGGCCTGCGCGGGCCTGACCGTGCTGATCTGGCTGGTCGGGCTGAAGCTGCTGGACCATCCGCTGTACGCGGAGATCCGCGCCTTCCTGCAACGACGTCGCGCTGCGGCGGCCGCCTCATGAAGGTCTTCGTCGTCATCGTCACCTTCAATGGCGCCGCCTGGATTGCCGGCGCGCTGCAGTCCCTGCGCGACAGCAGCCATCCCTGCACGGCCGTCGTCGTCGACAACGCGTCCACCGATGCAACCCGCGACCTGGCGCGCCGGGACTTCCCCGAAGCCGTGCTCATCGAGAGCGCCACCAACCTCGGCTTCGGCCGCGGCAATAACCTGGGCATCGCCCACGCCCTGCGCGGCGGCGCCGATGCGATCTTCCTGCTGAACCAGGACGCCTACGTCACACCCGAAGCCATCGGTCAGCTCGTGGCCTTCTTGGAGGCCGAGCCGGGCTTCGACATCGCCAGCCCTCTGCACTGCAGCCCCGACCTGGGCCGCGTCGACCCGAATACCCAGAGCGCCTATCTGCAGCGCCATGCGCCAGGCTATCTGTCCGACGCCTGCCTCGGCCGCGTGCAGCCGCACTACCCCATCCGCGGCATCAATGCGGCGGCATGGATGCTGCGCGCCGGGGTGTTCAGCCGTGTCGGCGGTTTTGACCCGCTGTTCTTCATGTACGGCGAGGACGATGACCTCATCGAGCGCTTCGCCCATCACGGCCTGCGCACGGCGCTGCTGCCGGCAGCGCGCATCGTGCATCTGCGCGCCAAGGCAGCGCAGCCGCCGCAGAGCTGGGGCGGCCAGGTCGCCAGCCGCGGCGAGCGCAAGCGCTCGGAGCTGCTGCTGGACTTCAAGCGCCCCGGCGGCGGCCTGCCCGGCCAGTTGTTGCGGTTGCTGAGCGCCGGCGTGCTGCAGCCGCTGGCCGAGCTGCTCGCCAACCATGACCTCAAGGCCTTCCTCGGCAGCATGCTGGCCAGCCTGCGCGTGCTGGCGGAGCTGGGTCGCATCCGTCACCATGCCCGGCTTTGCGCCAGGACAGGCGCCCATTTCCTGGACCTCGACATCTCATGAACCCGGGTCTGGACTGGCAACTTCACATGCTGACCCCGGCGCTAGGTCTCGGGCCGCACCGAGAGGCTTGGGACGACCTCAACCGGCAACTCATGGGCGACCACGGCATGCTCGATGGTTTGTTCATCGATGCCTTGCTGCGCCATTTCGCGGCGCAGGGCGCGTTGCTCGCCACCGCCAGCCGCGAAGGCAAGGCGGTCGCCATGCTGCTCATCAACTCCCAGACGCGCGGCCTGGGTGTCTGGTCGAGCTTCCTGCCTTCGCAGACGCAGATCGGCCCCAGCCTGATCCCGGCCGGGTTGGACCTGCGTGGCCTGCTCGATGCGCTGCCTGGCTATGCGGGCGAGTTGGACCTGTTGTGCAACGACCCACGTTTTGGTGACCTGCGCGAGCTGCCCAGGCTGCCCGTGCAGAGCACGCCGCATGCGCTGACGATGAGTGTCAGCCTGAAGGGCAGCTTCGATGACTACTGGGCTCAACGACCGCGCAAGCTCATCCAGAACATGCGCCGCTACCTGCGCCGGCTGCAATCCGAGCCTGGTGGCGAACGGCTGACCGTCATCAGCGCACCCGAGTCGATCGAAGCTGCGGTGCAACGCTACGCGGGGCTGGAGTCCAGCGGCTGGAAAGGCCGCGAAGGCACGGCGGTCAGCAGCGACAACCCGCAGGGCCGCTTCTACGCCGAAGTCATGCGCGAGTTCGCCGCGCGCGGCGAGGCGCTGGTCTATGAACTCTGGCTGGGCGAGGATCTGCTGGCCTCGCGCATGCTGCTGGTGCGCGGTGGCATGGCCGTCATGCTCAAGACGGCCTTCCACGAGCAATTCGAGCGCTTTGCGCCCGGCCGCATCCTGCTGCTGCGCGCGCTGGAGGACTTGTTCACGCGTGCACCGGGTGGCGGCGTCGAGTTCTACACGAACGCCGAATCGGACCTGCTGGCCTGGTCCACGTCGCAACGCTGGATCAACCACGTGAGCGTCTACCGCCACCGCGGCCTGCCGGCCCTCTACGGCCTGCTCAGGCGCGGCAGCCGCGGCTGGCGCGGTCGTGCCAACCAACCGGTGGACACCGACATCATGGTGAGCCGCAGCGGCGCCAGCATCGACACCTGCGCCCACGTGCGCGAGCTGCCGGCGGATGCCCTGGCCTTGATGCACAAGGCTGAACGGCGCCATGTCGAGCTGGGTGCCGACTGGTACGCCAACCTGATCGACACCGTCTATGCAGGTGAGCCACAGGCTCAGGTACGCATCCACGTGCTGCGCCGCCAGGGCCGCGTGCTGGCCGTGCTGCCCACCGTCGCGCAGACGGGGGCCCTGGGCAGGGAAATCAGCGCGCTGTCCAACTTCTACACAGCCATCTACGCGCTGGCGATGGAAGACGACGTCGAGGCCGAGGATTTGCTGCCGCTGACAAGCGCCTTGCGACAGACCAGCGGCGGCACGGCAGCCTATCGTTTCTCGCCGATGGACCCGCATTCGCGAGAGTTCGCGCTGCTCAAGAGAGCTTTGACGCTTGCCGGCCTCAGCACCCATGCCTACTTCTCGTTTGGCAACTGGTATGAGCCGGTGCGCCAGAACTGGGCCGACTACCTGAAGGATCGCAGCGGCCAGTTGCGCAGCACGATCAAGCGCATGGGCAAGAAGTTCGCGAACGAAGGCGGTCGGCTGGAGGTCGTGCGCGACGGCGACGCACTCGAAGGCGCACTGGCCGCCTATCGCGATGTCTACGCCCACAGCTGGAAGGTGCCCGAGCCCTACCCTGACTTCATGCCTGGCCTGATCCGTCTGTGCGCGCGCCGCGGCTGGCTGCGCCTGGGCCTGGCCTGGCTGCAAGACAAACCGGTGGCGGCCCAGATCTGGATCGTCGCCAACGGCCGCGCCAACATCTACAAGCTGGCCTACGACCAGGCTTACAAGGCGCTGGCTCCGGGCACACTGCTGACGGCGCTGCTGATGGAGCAGGCGCTCGACCTGGAGCGCGTCCAGGAGGTGGACTATCTGATCGGCGACGCCCCGTACAAAGCCGAATGGATGAGCCAGCGCCGCGAACGCCTGGGACTGGTCGCCTACGACCCCTTGACGCTGCGCGGCCTGGTCGGCCTGATGCGCCAGACCGTCGGCAATGCCTGGCGGCGCCTGCACGCACTGCGAAGCGCCGCCCATTCCACCGACAATCCCGCGTCCTGACCCCAAGACCCGCATGCAAGCCCAAGCCCTGCCGCCCGACACGCCGTTCGCCTCCGGCTCCCCCCGCTTCAGCGCGCCCGCCGCGGATGTGTTGGCCGCATGGCGCCAAGCCTATGCTGCGCGCGGCGCCGCCTGTGCGTCCGATGTGGGCGGCGAGTTCGCCGTCGCGCTCGACCTCCCTGGCGGGGGCAACTACCTCGCCATCGATCGTTTTGCGGTCCACAGCCTGTGCTACGCCGTGCGGGACGGCCGCCTGCATTTCGCGACGCGGGCCGATGTGCTGGCCCGACAGCTCGGCATCCGGGAACTGGATACCCAGGCCCTCTTCAACTACCTCTTCCACCACTGCATTCCGTCGCCGCGCACCATCTACGCCGGCATCCACCGCCTGCCACCGGCCCACTACGCGCTGTTCGAGAACGGCCAGCTGACGGTCGCACCCTACTGGGTCGCGCGCTTCGACGAGCAGGTCAATCCCAGCTTCGACGCGCTGAAGGACGAGTTCCACGGCATCCTGCGTGCGGCGGTCAAGGACAGGCTCACCGGCGATGGCAAGACGGCCTGCTTCCTGAGTGGCGGCACCGACAGCTCCACCGTCTGCGGCCTGCTGGGTGAAGTCACCGGCAAGCCGCCGGCCGGCTATTCCATCGGCTTCGAGGCCGAGGGCTACGACGAGATGGAGTACGCGCGCATCGCCGCGAAGGCCTATGGCGCCGACCATCACGAGTACTACGTGACGCCGGCCGACCTGGTCAAGGCCATTCCCGACGTCGCCGCCCACTACGACCAGCCCTTTGGCAATTCCTCGGCCGTGCCCGCCTTCTACTGCGCGCGCAAGGCACACGACGACGGCTACCACCGCATGCTGGCCGGCGATGGCGGCGACGAACTCTTTGGCGGCAACACCCGCTATGCCAAGGAGCGCGTCTTCCATGTCTACAGCCAGATTCCGTCGCCGCTGCGCACCGGCGTGCTGAATCCGCTGTTCGTCAACCCGGTCACCGGCAACATCCCGCTGCTGAAGAAGGGCACCAGCTACATCCGCCAGGCCCGCGTGCCCATGCCCGACCGCATGCAGAGTTACAACCTGCTTGACCGGCTGGGCATGAGCGAGGTGCTGACGCCGGCCTTCCTGGCTGCCGTCGACACCGGTGCACCGCGCGACCACCAGCGCGCCACCTGGGCCGCCGGGCCGCATGAGGCCAGCCTCGTCAACCAGATGCTGGCCTTCGACTGGCGCTACACGCTGGCCGAGAACGACCTGCCCAAGGTCGTCGGCACGGCAGCCCTGGCCGGCGTGGATGTCGGCTTCCCGCTGCTGGACGCGCGGCTGCTGGACTTCTCGCTGAAGCTGCCGACCAGCTACAAGCTCAAGGGCCTGAAGCTGCGCTGGTTCTTCAAGGAGGCGCTGCGCGGCTTCCTGCCCGACGAGATCCTGACCAAGAAGAAGCATGGTTTCGGCCTGCCCTTCGGCCCCTGGGCCGTCAAGGACGCGGCGTTGAACGCGCTGGCCGCGGAATCACTGCGCGGCGTGGCGGCGCGCGGCATCGTGCGCGCAGAGTTCGTCGAGAGCTTGCTGACCCACCGCCTCAAGGAGCACGCCGGCTACTACGGCGAGATGGTCTGGATCCTGATGATGCTGGAGCAGTGGCTGCGCCGGCATGCGCCGGACTACCGGCTCGCCTGAACGACGGTTGCAGGCCCCTCCTGCCGATCAAGTGGTTGCTGATCTATCCACTTTGACGGTTGGGTGCCCTCTTCGCGGTTGGGCACCCATCCCACCACCTGCAACGGTCCGGCCATTCTGCCTATTGAGATGCGGTCCACGCCTCCACCTCAACAATGCGCGAGAGATAGTATTCAGAACTGCTCACCAGCACGCGGATCCGCTGTGTCGTGATGGGCGCAAAGACGAACTGGCGCCACACCTTGTTGTTGTTGACGACGTTGCCGCCCGGCACATCCACCCACCCAGCACCGTTCCAGTACTGAACTTCGAAGTGCACGATGCCGAACCGGCTGAACGTCATCTGCAGCGTCGGCACGGACGGTGAGGCCGAGTTGTCCTGCAGCGTGAACACGTCAATCTCGCTGATCGTCTGCAYGCCGTTGAAGTCGATCTGGATCCAGTCCGGGTAGACGCCCGAAGTGCCATCCGCCCACGCGCCGCCGGCTCCCCAGTTCAGCCCCAGCCGGTCGCCGTNTGGCACCGTGACGGAGCTGGACCAGATGACGCAGCACGCTGATCGTCTGCACGCCGTTGAAGTCGATCTGGATCCAGTCCGGGTAGACGCCCGAAGTGCCATCCGCCCACGCGCCGCCGGCTCCCCAGTTCAGCCCCAGCCGGTCGCCGTTGATGACCGCGCTGGCGGGATATCTCGAGTCGAATGTGCTGGACGCTGTGGCGACGCCACCGTTGGCGGCCGCAGCAACGTTGACCGCCTGTCCTCCCGTCGCCGCCGTGATCACCACCGTCTGCGTCTTGCTGTTGCTCAGGCCTCCCGCGTCGGTCACCGTCAACGTCACCGTGTAGCTGCCCGCCGCGCTGTAGATCTTGGTGGCCGACACCCCGCTGGCGCTCGTGCCRTCGCCGAACGTCCACGCRTAGCTGGCGATSGGGCCTTCCGCATCGGTGCTCCCGGCACCGGAGAAGCTCAGGCTYGCGCCCACCTGTCCACTCGTCGGGCCGCTGATGTTGGCCACCGGCGCCTGGTTGGCCGCCGCCGTGATCACCACCGTCTGCGTCTTGCTGTTGGTCAGGCCTCCCGCGTCGGTCACCGTCAACGTCACTGTGTAGCTGCCTGCCGCGCTGTAGCTCTTGGTGGCCGACACGCCGCTGGCGCTCGTGCCATCGCCGAACGTCCACGCGTAGCTGGCGATGGGGCCTTCCGCATCSGTGCTCCCCGCGCCGGTGAAGCTCAGGCTTGCGCCCACCTGCCCACTCGTCGGGCCGCTGATATTGGCCACCGGCGCCTGGTTGGCCGTGCTTCCCGGCGTCCAGGCCTCCACCTCGGCAATGCGAGAGAGAGAGTATTCCGAGGCGTTCACCAGCACGCGGATGCGCTGCGTCGCGATGGGCGCAAAGACGAACTGGCGCCACACCTTGTTGTTGTTGATGACGGCGCCGCCCGGCACATCCACCCACGCGGCACCGTTCCAGTACTGAACCTGGAAGTGCGTGATGCCAAATCGGCTGAACGTCATCTGCAGCGTCGGCACCGAGGGCGCGTAGGCGTCGTCCTGCAGCGTGAACACGTCAATCTCGCTGATCGTCTGCATGCCGTTGAAGTCGATCTGGATCCAGTCCGGGTAGACGCCCGAAGTGCCATCCGCCCACGCGCCGCCGGCTCCCCAGTTCAGCCCCAGCCGGTCGCCGT
>NZ_LMDC01000028.1:601348-1208015 GCF_001425705.1 Pelomonas sp. Root1217
CGGGCCTTCCGCATCGGTGCTCCCGGCACCGGAGAAGCTCAGGCTCGCGCCCACCTGTCCACTCGTCGGGCCGCTGATGTTGGCCACCGGCGCCTGGTTGGCCGCCGCCGTGATCACCACCGTCTGCGTCTTGCTGTTGCTCAGGCCTCCCGMGTCGGTCACCGTCAACGTCACYGTGTAGCTGCCYGCCGCGCTGTAGCTCTTGGTGGCCGACACGCCGCTGGCGCTCGTGCCATCGCCGAAGGTCCACGCGTAGCTGGCGATGGGACCCTCCGCATCCGTGCTCCCCGCGCCGGAGAAGCTCAGGCTCGCGCCCACCTGCCCACTCGTCGGGCCGCTGATGTTGGCCACCGGCGCCTGGTTGGCCGCGCTTCCCGGCGTCCAGGCCTCCACTTCGACGATGCGCGAGAACCTGTTCGTCGCACCGCTTACCAGGACTCGAATACGGGTCGTGCTGACCGGCGCGAATACAAATTTGCGCCATACCCTGTCATTACCCGTGACATCGCCGCCTTCCACGGTCACCCATCCGCCGCCATCCCAATATTGGACGTCGTATTGCGTGATCCCATAAGTTCCGAATGTCATCGCCAGCGTCGGTGTCGACGGCGCTTCCCAATTATCTTGCAACGTGAATACATCAATTTCACCGATAGTCTGGGCGCCATGGAAATCAATCTGCACCCAATCCGGATAGACATTCCAGGTGGCATCATTCCACCCCCCGCCGTTGCTCCAGTTCTGACCCTTTCTGTCACCGTCATTGATAGCTTTGGCCGGGTAACGGGTGTCATACACACTGGAGGCCGATGCAATACCGCCATTGGCAGCCAATGCGACATTCGTGGCAACACCGGCAGGCGCTCCAACCGAAAACAACGCGGTCTTCACGGAACTCAATCCATGATTGTCCACCACCGTCAAGGTGATTTGATACGTACCAAGGTATTGGTAGGTCTTGGCAGCGCTGATTCCGGCTCCGGTCGTGCCATCGCCGAAATCCCAAACATAAGAAACAATGGAAGCGCCAGGGGCGCTGCTGCTCAACGCGGCAGAAAACTGTGCAACTGCACCTGCGACTCCGACACCTGGCTGCACTTCAAAATTCGCGCTTGGCGGCGTATAGGCCCCTTGTGACACCACAACTTGCTGCGTAGCAGTGGCTGTCGCCCCCACCGCGTCGGTCACCGTCAACTGGACTGTGTAGGTTCCAGCATTTGCGTAGACCTTCTTCGCTGAAACTCCAACCGCGGTCGTGCCGTCGCCGAAGTCCCAGCTATAACTTGCAATATTGGCTTCAGCATCCGTGCTCGCAGCACCGGAAAAGGTCGTGAAAATGCCGGCCTGCAAATTGGCCGAGGGCAGGGAAATGACTGGCACCGGCGGCGTGTTCGGCTGAAGACACAGCTCCCAGATGTCGAACAGCGCCGAGCCCCTCGACCGGCCGTACACCGAGTAACCACAGCCTGTGCTTGGTGCAAACGTCGTCAGTGCCAGAGCCACGTTGCCCGGGTTGGTTGCCGGCACGTGCACTTGAGTCCACAAGAGGGTTCTCGTGTCGAAAGTCCAAAGATCGTCCAATGCCGCACCGGAAGGCGAAACGCCACCGAACAAGACGACGACTCCATTCTTCGAGTCGAAATACATCTGGGCTTGGAGCCGTTCGCTTGGCCCCTCCGCGCCGGCTACTTCTCGCCAATTGTTGGTTGCGGGGTCGTACAGCCACGTGTCGTTGAGATAGCCGTTATTGGGGCACCGCACGGACTGTCGATCAAAGCACTGGCCTCCAAACAGGACGAACTGGCGG
The DNA here is from genome assembly GCF_001425705.1 of Pelomonas sp. Root1217. Taxonomy (GTDB): domain Bacteria; phylum Pseudomonadota; class Gammaproteobacteria; order Burkholderiales; family Burkholderiaceae_C; genus Pelomonas. Next base: position 603,156 of record NZ_LMDC01000028.1, read on the forward strand.
CTGAAGGAATCGTAGACAAACTGGTTCTCGATCTGGCCGCGCGGCTCGGGCGAGGCCTCTTGGCCGGCGGGAATCGCCAGCGTGAATTCCCGGGCCGAAAAATTCAGTTTATACAATGCGTTATCGTTGCTGGCACCGCCAAACAAATAGGCATTGACGCCATCGCCGGCAAACCCCGGGCTATGGCGCTCTGTGGGCGCCAATCCGGTATACCCCCAGCGCCGTTCCATCAGCCTGATGTATTGCCCCGTACCCAGGGAATAGGCCCAGGCACCGCTTCCGAAGTCCGCATAGATGGAATAGGCCGCACCGGCGCTGATGTCGATATCGCGGTCCAAGGTCAGCGTCTTGCTTGCCGCGTCATAGGACAGCACCTGGGCAGTCGCGCTGCCGCCCTTCTGCACCAGCCAATCCTTGTAGAAGTTGTTCGTCGTGACCGGCAGCGTCGGATCCACCAATGTCGTACCCGACGTCCCCGCACCAGCTGAGCGCGTAAAACTCTGCTGACTGGCACATCGGTAGCCACTCCCACCATTCCAAAGCCAGAAATAGTTATTGATGGGATCAAATACCACGCCGCTTTCGTCCGAGCCATTGGGCCGGTTGAACGAAGTCATGCCTGCGCAGCTGTCATTGGGGTCAAGTACCGTCCATGACTTGGCAACAGGATCAAAAGCCCAGATATCGTTGAGATAGGCTCCGCCGCCGGCCCCTCCCCACAAAACCGCCCGATTGAGCGAGTCCACCCACGTCATGGCGCTCCACTCACGCCATCCGGGCGCGTTGGTCGTGGAGATCGGACGCCACGTGGCAATGAATTCCGCGGCGTGCGCGTCGTTCGCCGCAAGTTCCGCGGAACTGATGCAAGCACCGAGCAAGACCGCGAGCAGCCGGTGAAAAAGGACACGCATGGAGCCTCAACCAAAATATGTAAAGAAAACCGTCGGCGGCTCACCATGAAGCGAAGCTTCACGTGCGCCCCTTCTTGTTGTGCGCGGGGGCATGAAACCGGCCTTGCCATGAAATGACCCGCCAACCATGGACGCTACATCTACATTTCGCAACTTGAAACCCCGTGAACTCGCGTTGCGTCTAAGACCTGTTCGCGACAGCAGCCGGTCCCAGTGCCCGGTGAGCTCGGCCCTCGCGGTCAGGCTCATGCATCGCCGTCCGCTCACTCGCCGCCTGACTTGGCCTGCACAATCATCGGAAAGGAACAGGCCCAGCCGCAGTTGCGGTCGTCTTGACCTCTAGCAACTGCAGCACGGCGGGGGCGACTCTTGCTGCGCCAGTCATGCTGAGGTGGTTGTCGTCGAAGTAGAGGCTGTGGTCGCCGTCCACGACGGCACAACGCGGCTCGCGGCACAGCACCTCGCCCACGGCCACGCGCTGCGCCTGGCCGCCGGCCGCCAGCTTCTGCACCAGGGCCAGCGAAGCATCCTGCCGTGACTCGTACTGCGCCCGGGTCTGCCCCTGGGCCGCCAGGTCTTCGCCGCGGCGCCAGCGCAAGGCCAGCGCAGCCGGAACGGGATAGTGATAGGTCGGCACCGGGTCCAGCAGCAGCACGCGCTTGCCGGCCTTGTGCAGCCGCTGCACGCTCTCGGCCATGCCGGCCTCGAAGGCCCGAGCGCCGGAGGCGTTCAGATAGAACTCATGGCGCGCGACCAGCAGCACGGTGTCGACACTCGCGTCCCGGCCCAGGCGTTCGACGATGCCACGGTTGACCTCAGCGCAGCGCGGCCGCCCCGGCGGGGTGTAGTCCAGGGCTGGCGGGCAACTGGAGCCGGTCAGCTGCGCAACGCGGCGGCCCGAGGCCTGGTCGCCCAGGGCGCGGGCAAGTTCGACGCCATGGCTGTCACCCCAGACGGCCAGGGTCCTGGCCGCCGTCTCGGGGCCGAACAGGCAGCGGGCGTCGTAGTCCAGCCAGCGGTTGCCGCTGGAATGGCAGCGCTTGCGATCGGCACTGAAGTCGGACGCGCCGGCCCGCAGCACAGCGTCCCGGCCAGCCTGCGCCGCGCGGTGATCCGAAGCCGCCGTCAGCGCCCAGGCGGCAGCCAGACTGGCGACGATGGTCGAGGCCCCTGCCACCAGCATCACGGGCTGGGCGACTTTCGACTGCCGCACCGGCGCCTCCACCCAGCGCAGCGAGGCCCAGGCCAGGGCCACGGACAGTGCGACGGCCAGCGTCGCCTGCACGGGCGTGGGCTGGTCCAGCACCAGATGACGCGTCAGCACCAGTACCGGCCAGTGCCACAGATAGAGGGAAAAGGAATGCGCGCCTATCCAGCGCAGCGGCGCCATCGACAGCCAGCGCGTCGCCAGCGCCCGCCGCGTGCTGCCCACCCAGATCAGCGCCGCCGTCGCCAGGCAGGGCCAGAGGGCCGCCGGCCCCGGGAAGGCATGGTCGGCGCGCATCAGCAGCAGCGAGCCCACCAGGGCGGCCAGGGCCAGGCCCCCCACGGCCTGGTCCACCCAGGCCGGGCGCGGCGAAGACGCCTCGTCGCGGCCCATCCACCAAGCCAGGACCGAACCGATCATCAGCTCGAAGGTGCGTGCCGGCGCGGCGAAGAAGGCCCATTCGGCGTCATAGGGCATCAGCTTCAGGCACCAGGCTAGCGAAGCCAGGCCCACAGCCACCAGCGCGATGCCGATGCGCCGCCGCGCGAAGCGCCACAACAGCGCCAGCAGCGGCGGAAAGACGATGTAGTACTGCTCCTCGACGGCCAGCGACCAGGTGTGCAGCAGCGGTTTGAGTTCGGCCGCGCCTTCAAAGTAGCCGGTGGTGCGATAGAGCTCGATGTTGGAGGCAAACAGGCCCGTCGCGCCCAGCAGGCGCGCGAACTCATGCAGGGCCGCCGGCTCCAGCAACAGCCAGCAAGCCGGTGCCACGAGGGCCAGCATCGCGAACAGCGCCGGGAAGATGCGGCGTATGCGTGCCGCATAGAAGGAGGCGATGCTGTAGCTGCCCGCGGCCAGGCGCTGCAGCAGCAGCGTCGTGATCAGATAGCCCGAGATCACGAAGAAGATGTCCACGCCGACAAAGCCGCCGGGCATGGCCGCGGGCCAGGCGTGGAAGACCACCACCGGCACGATGGCGAGGGCCCGGAGTCCCTCTATGTCGGGCCGAAATTTCATCCGCCGGGAATCAGGCCAGCGCCGCGGCCAGGGCCGCCACGACCTGGTCTTGCTGCTCCTCGGTGAGGTCCGCGCTCATGGGCAGGCTCATGACGCGAGCCGCCGCGGCGATGCTGTGCGGGCAGGCGTCCGGCTGGCCATATTTGGCATAGGCCGGTTGGTGATGCAGCGGGCGCGGGTAATGCACGGCGGTTGGAACCCCGGCGGCCTTGAGCTTGGCTTGCACGGCGTCGCGGTCGTCAACGAAGACGGTGTATTGCGCCCAGACGCAGTCGCGGTCGGGCCGGACTTCCAGCAGCTGCAGGGCGGGAACAGCCGCCTGCAGCTTGGCACGGTAGGCGTCACCGAGTTCGAGCCGGCGGCGGACCTCCCATTCGAAGCGATCCAGCTTGCCCAAGACGACTGCGCATTGCAGCGTGTCCATGCGGCCGCCCACGCCGACGCGGGTATGCAGATAGCGCTGGCTCTGGCCATGGATGCGGATCTCTCGGCAGGCCTGAGCCAGCGCGTCGTCGTTGGTGAAGATGGCGCCACCGTCGCCATAGCAGCCCAGCGGCTTGCTGGGGAAGAAGCTGGTGCAGCCGAAGGTGGAGGTGTTGCAGCTCTTGCTGCCCTTGTACGACGCGCCGAAGCTCTGCGCGGCGTCCTCGATGACGGCCAGGCCGTGCCTGCCGGCGATGGCGTTGATCGCGTCCATGTCGGCCACCTGGCCGTACAGGCTGACCGGCATGATGGCCTTGGTCTTGGCGGTGATGGCGGCTTCAATGAGCTTGGCGTCGATATTGGCCGTGCCGGGCTCGATGTCGACGAAGACCGGCACACCGCTCGCCAGCACGATCATCTCGGCCGTCGCCGCGAAGGTGAAGGGGCTGGTGATGACTTCGTCGCCGGGCTGCAGGTCCAGGGCCATCAGGCAGATCAGCAGCGCCTCGGTGCCGCTGGCGACGCTGATGCAGTGCTTGGAGCCCGTGTAGGCGGTCAGCGCCGCCTCCATCTCCTTGACCTCGGGGCCTAGGATGTACTGGCCGTGGTCCAGCACCTTCTGGATACGGGCGTTGATGTTGTCGCGCAGGGCCGCGTACTGGCTCTTGAGGTCGATGAAGTCCATCAGATGATCTCCAGGCGGTTGCCGCTCAAGCGGTAGCGGTCGCCGGTGTGGGGGCAGGTGGCGTCGACGGGCTGTTCGCTCGCGACGGGCAATTCCAGGCGCTCGCCGAAGCGGCTCATCCAGCCGATCTGCTTGGCGGGCACACCCACCATCAACGCGAAATCAGGCACGTCGCGATTGATGACGGCGCCGGCGCCGATGAAGGCAAACCGGCCGATGGTGGTACCGCAGACGATCGTGCTGTTGGCGCCCAGCGTCGCGCCCTGCTTCACGAGGGTGCGACGGTATTCGTCCTTGCGTGTGACGGCCGAGCGCGGGTTGTAGACATTGGTGAAGACCATGCTCGGGCCGCAGAAGACGTCGTCCTCCAGCGTCACGGCGTCGTAGACGGAGACGTTGTTCTGGATCTTGACGTTGTCGCCGATGGCCACGTCGTTGCCGACGTAGACGTTCTGGCCGAAGGAGCATTTCGCACCGATGCGCGCACCGGCGCTGATATGCACGAAGTGCCAGACGCGGCAATCAGCGCCGAGCTGGGCGCCATCGTCGACGATGGCGCTTGGGTGGATGGTGGTGGCCATTTCAGTAGGCCAGAGGCAGGTTGATGCGCTTGCCATCGCGGGAGCTCATGTAAAGCGCGATCAGCAATTCCAGCGACTTGAGGCCTTCGCGACCGTCGGTCTCGGGTTGGGCCTCGCCGCGCAGCGTCTGGATGACGTTGTCGTAGTACAGCGGGTGACCGAAGCCGTAGACGGAGGTGGTCTGGTAGCTGGCGTCCTCGATCAATGCGTCCATCTCGTGGGGCGCGTCGAACTCCCAGTGCTGGATCTCGTTGACGGCCAGGCCGCCGACGCGAACCGAGCCCTTCTCGCCCAGCAGGGTGATGGAGCCTTCGAGGTTCTTGGGATAGGTCAGCATGCTGACGTTGACGGTGCCCATGGCGCCACTGCGCCACTTCAGTGCCGCCGCGCCGCTGTCCTCGACCTCGATGTTGCGGGCCAGCGTGCCGGTGTAGGCCATGACGCTTTCGACCGGGCCGCAGATCCAGTCGAGCAGGTCGATGTAGTGGCTGGCCTGGTTCATGAAGGCGCCGCCGTCGAACTCCCAGGTGCCGCGCCATTCGGCGCTGTCGTAGTAGGCCTGGGGGCGGGTCCAGAAGACGTTGACGGCGACGTTGTAGAGGCGCCCGAAGCGGCCCTCGCTCATCGCGCGCTTGAGCAGTTGCAGCGTGGGGTTGCGGCGGTTCTGCTTGACGACAAACAGGCGCACGCCGGCGTCGTCGCAGGCCTTGACCATGGCCAGGCCGTCCTGCCAGCGCGTCGCCATGGGCTTTTCCGTCATCACGTCGATGCCGGCACGGGCCACCTCGATGGCCTGGCGGGGATGCAGGCCGCTGGGCGTCGTGAGCACGACGCAGTCGATGCCGAGTTCGGCCTTGGCCGCCAACAGCTCGGTCAGCGAGGCAAAGCCGCGGGCGCCCGTCTTGGCAACAGCGGCCGCCAAGGCCGTGGCATCGGTGTCGCACACCGCCACGAGCTCGGCGCGCTCGGCGTGCTTCTTGATCGCCTCCATATGGTTCTGGGCAATGCGGCCGCAGCCGATCAGCGCGAAACGGGCCAGGCGGCCGATGACGGGGGGGCGGGACTGTTGCATGGGGTTCACCTGTGAGGAGTCGGTCGGTCTTGTGGATCTAGGCAGCATTGTCGGCAGCTCGCCGCCAGAGCCGCGTCAGTCTTGCAAAGGCCGGATCGGCGGCCAAAGGGTGGCGGCACCAGGCCAGCGCCAGCAGCCACGCGACGCAGCAGCTCAGGATGGCCAGCACGAACCAGGGAATAGGCATGGTTTGCCCTGGCTCGCGGGGATGCAGCCAAAGCAGCAGCGCGGGCGGCGCAAGCGCGATCAGCGCCACGGCCATGCTGCGCACGAGCTGGCCACGCAGCGCCTGCCAGTCGTTGGGCAGGAACTTGCCCTTCACGATATACACCAGCGGCAGCTGCAACAGCATGGCCAGCGCCAGCCCGGCGGCGCAGGCCCAGGGCTCCCGCCAATACGCTGCCGCCGCGACGATGAGGGCCGCGCGCGCCGGCTGGAAGATCACCTCCATGCGGGTCAGCAGGTCCATTTGCCCCATGGCCACCATCAGATTGCCGATCAGGCTGATCGCCGCGGCCAGCGCGCCGGCCAGGCAGAAGATGGGCACCAGCGGCGCAGCCGCATCCCACTGCGGGCCGAACAGCAGCCGCAGGGTCTCCAACCCGTAGAGTGCGACGAAGCCGTAGAAAGGCCAGGCCACCACGCAGACATAGGTGACGCTGGCGATGTAGAGCGGCTCCATGGCCTGCTGCTCGCGCACGGCCTTGGCGAAAGCGGGATAAGCCACGTTGCGCACGGCGCCCATCAGGTCGCGATGGAACAGGTTCATCAAGCCCTGCGCACGGCTCAGCAGCGCGACGGGAGTGAAGCCCATCAGCTTGCCCACGGCCAGGTCGTTGATATCCATGGACACCGACGTGACGACGCCCACGACCGAGCTCTGGGCGCCGAACTTGAACAGGCTGCGCCATTGCGACAAGCCGGGCCGCAGCAAGCGCCGCTCGCCCTGCGCCCACCACGCGGCAAAGCCCGTGGTCGCGCTGACGACCAGCGTGCCGGCGACGAGGCCAATGGGGCCCCAGCCGGCCCAGGACAGGCTGACACTCGTGATGGCACCGGCCAGCGTCGCGGCCAGGTTCGCGACGGCCAGGGCCTTGAAGGCGAGGCGGCGGCGCAGCAGCGCCAGCGAGATCGTCGAGAACGGCAGCAACAGGAAGTTCAGCGAAGCCAGCCACAGCAGGTCGCGCATGCGCGGCTCGCGGTAGAAGTCGGCCACCCAGGGCGCCACGGCAAAGACGACGAAGCCAAGACCGATGCCGATGATCAGCGTGACCCCCAGCGCCGTGCGGATGTGATCGTCGGTGAGGTCTTTCTCCTGGATCAGGTAGCTGGCGACACCGAAGTCACGCAGGACCTGGGCGATGCTCATGACGGCCAGCGTCACCGAGTAGACGCCAATCTGGTCCGGCGTCAGCAGCCGGGCAATGATCAGGTTGCTCGCCAGGTTGATGACGATCAGCGCATACCGCTCCGCGAAGGAGAACAGCAGCGCACGGCGCACGCCGCTCATCGCAGCGGCTCCAGGCGCCGGCCATCGGCGGCCGCGTCCAGCACGCTAGCCAGACGCCGAGCCGTCGCCGCGCGGCTGTAGCGCTCGATACCACGCGGCGCCTCCACGCCAGCCTCGCCACGCAGCCAGCCTTGCAGCGTCCGGGCCAGGCCCGGCACGTCACCCGGTTCGACGCGCACGCCGCCACCGGTGCCGTTGAGCACCTGGGCCACCTCACTGGCCTCAGGCACGACCGCCAGGATAGGGCGTCCGCAGCCCAGGTACTCGAACAGCTTGCCGGGCAGTGAAGCGGTTGCGTAATAGCCCGTCGGCACCGGCAGATAGAGCAGGTCGGCCTGCTTCATCAGCGTGACGGCCTGGCGGTGTGGCACGGGGCCAAGCTCAGTCACCCAGGCCGTGACCCCGGCCTCGGCCGCCGGGCCAGGCTTGAAACCAGCAGCCTGCACTCGCAGCCGCGAGAGCTCGGGGCAGCCTTGGGCCTGCAGCAGCGCGATGGCCGCGTACAGGTCCTGCAGACCGTAGCCGGGCCGCCAGACGCCGGTGTAGGCGATGCGCAGCAGGCCATCGTCGAGCGGCGCGGCCTCGCCGGCGAAGTCGGCCGGCTCAAAGCCGTTGGTGATCAGATGCAGGTCGCCGCGGCCGCAGTCGCGGCCGATGCTGTCCACCAGCGCATGGGTCACGGTGACGACGGCCGCCGCGTCGCGCGCGGCCAGCCGCTCCAGCGCCGGGTTCTCGCGGGCCTGCTCGGCCGTGACGTGCTCCCAGGCCATGTCGCCACTGGGCGTCCACTGGTCGCGATAGTCAAGCACATAGGGCTTGCCGGTGCGGCGCGACACCTCGCGAGCGATCAGGAAAGCAGTCCAGGGCCAGCCGCTGGCGTAGATGGCATCAAAACCCAGGCTCTTGTGCAGGGACAGGGCCCGCTCGACGGCCGGCTTGAGCCAGCCCGCGGCCTGGTCGGGCACTTCGGACCGCGCCCGCAGCCGCCAGGCCAGCGCCGCGACGGCGCGCTCACCCAGGCGCCCGGGCAGCCAGCCCGCCCAGCGGCGGGCCAGCAGGCGACTCTGCAGTGGCACGCGCTCGACCCGCGTGCCGGGCCTGACCTCGGCAAGCAGTTCCGCATCGACGTGCGAGCGCGCGTCGGGCTCCAGGCTCAGCACCAGCGGCTCCCAGCCCAGGTCCGGCAGATGGTTGGCGAACGCGAGGCTGCGCCGCGTGCCGGAGTTGGTGATCGGCGGGAACAGGTAGGCGATGAAGAGGACGCGGCGCATCAGCTGAACAGGTTGCGCGCCAGCCGCAGGCCGAACTTCAGCCGATCACGATCCCAGGGTGTGAAGCGCGGGATCTGGAACACGTCGTCACTGCGCCGCGCCGCTGCCCAACGCGTCGAGACGGCCGCATCGAAACCGAGCTCGCGCACGATGGCAGGATGCACCTCGGGCAGGTAGTCGGTGCCCGGCTTGCCGTTGGGATAGGCGAACAGGCCGACCTTCTCACCCAGCAGCTGCTGCAGCGCATCGCGGCTGCGACCGATTTCATCGGCGGCCTGCGTGGGGTTGAGAGAGGACAGGATGGGGTGGCTGACGGTGTGCGCGCCGATCTGCATGCCGGCACGGCGCAAACCTCGCACCTGCTCGCTGCTCATCATCAGGTCGTCGGGCGGGCTGACTTCGGCTCGGGCGGCGATGGCATTGACGCAGGCGAGCCGCGGCTCGGGCGGCAGGTATTTGACGCGCTCGATGAGCTGGCCCAGGGCCGCGCGGCGGCCAGCGGTATCGCGCAGCGCATGCCGGCCCAGGTCCTCGCCGCGGCCGTCCTGCAGACCCCGCAGGTCCAGCATGGAATCGGCCGTGAGCCGCACCGATTCAATCAGCGTGTCGTTCCACATGCGGCCGCCATTCAGGAAGCCGGTGGCGACAAAGAAGCTGCACGGCAGGCCGTGCTTTTGCAGCAGCGGCAGGGCGACGTCATGGTTGTCGGCATAGCCGTCGTCAAAGCTCAGCGCGGCAGCCCGTGCCGGCAGGCTGCCATCGTGAAGCTGCCGGATCGCCGTGTCCAGCGGCAGCACGTTGAACCAGGACTTGGCCCAGCCCAGCAATTCATCGAAGCGGGCCGCGTCGACCTCGTCGGGGAACAGTGCATCAGGCTCACGCAACACACGGTGGAAGATCAACACGGTCAGGCGCGCGCGCGCGCCGGCCGGGGACAGCAGGCTGAACATGGGCTTCATAGCAGTGGGATGCTCTTCTTTTTCTGGAAGCGCTTTTTCAGGAACTCGGGCCAGTAGATGACCGGTTCCTCCTTCTCCCGCAGCCATTCCTTGCGCTGCAGCCAGCGCTGGCCGACGACGGCCAGGACCAGCACGTTGTACGGCAAATCCCAGTAGCTCAGGCTCAGGAAGGCGCCGCCGACGGCATAGCCGGCCAGGCTCACCTGCAACATGCCGCCGAGGTCTGACAGCCATTGCGTCTCAGGCTTGCCGCGCGCCTTGGTTCGCAACGACCCGGCCGTGAACCAGCCCATGGTGAACAGTGTCAGGAAGATGAACAGCCCAACGAAGCCCTGTTCGCCCAGCACCATGAAATAGATGCTGTGGGCCGCATGCACATCCATGGGATCGGGACCGTAGACGGCGAAGATGACGCCCGTCCAGATCATGAAGCCACCACCGAAGAAATTGGACTTCGCCAGATTCCATGCCATGCCCCAGGCGTTGATGCGGCCCATGGCCGACTCGTCCTGCTGGTAGGTCTTGATGGTGTTCATGCGTTCCCACCATTCGGCGGGCATCAGCGACAGCAGGGCCACCGCAACGACAACCATCGTCACCGCACCCACCATCTTGTTCTTGCCACGCCACCACAGCACCAGCGCCATCGCCCCGATAGCCAGCAGCGCCCCGCGTGAATGGCTGCCAAGCGCGGCCATCGCCATCAGCACCATGCAGATGGTCATCGTCGTCTTGGCCCACTTGGCCTGCATCTGCATCTGCAGGAAGCGCATCAGCGGGATGACGATGACGATGGCCAGCGCGATCTCGTTGTTGCCCTCGATATAGGTGTTCTCCGGCCCCCAGACCTTGTAGCTGCCGCCGGTCAGGACCGTGAAGGCGCCGCCCTTGACACCGAAGAAACCGATGGAGACGACCAGCACCCAGGTCAGCAGCATCATGTGGCGCTTGCTGTGTAGCAGCACCATGGTGACCAGGATCATCAAGTCGATCTTCATGACCCGGCTCCACAACTCGAAGCTCTGGTCAAAGAGCATCGAGAACGGCAAGGTGATGCACATCCAGAGCATGAAGATCATCAGCGTGACGTTCTCGCGATTCAGCGAGTAGTCGCGCCTGTCCTTGGTCACGAACAGTCCGATCAAGGTTGCTCCGCCGATGGCGGCAGCAAACGGCATCGTCTTCAGCGCCCACGACAGTTGGTGGGGGTTCATGATGCTTAGCCACGTCCAGCCGAGGATGCCGATCCAGGGCCGCCTGAACGCCTGCAAGAAGATCCAGCCCAGGATCACCAGCAATGTCAGATCACGCATGCGCAGCCACTCCGGTGATGGACTTGAACAAGGCGATCTGACCGTCCGTGGTGGCCTGCCAGCTGAAGCTTTCGGCGTAGCGGCGCGTGGCTGCGCGGTCAATGCCGCTGGCCAGCAAAGCCTGGATGGCCGCGGCGAACGCTGTGCCCGTGCGCTCGCTCACCAACCTGCCCGCCTCGGGCGCAGCGACAACCTCAGGCGTGCCCCAGATGTCGGTGGCCACGACCGGCGTGCCACAGGCCATGGATTCCAGCAGCACATTGGCCCAGCCCTCGCGGCTGGAGCACAGCAGCAGCACGTCGGCGGCGCTGTACCACTTCAGCAGTTCGGTGTTGGGCAGGGCGCCGGTCAGGCGCACCTTGTCGGCCACGCCCAGGCGAGCGGCGAGCGCCGTCAGCGCCGCCCTCTCCCCGCCCTCGCCGATGACGACGAGGCCGGCTCCGGGCCGTTGTTTCGCCAGTTCCGCCAGCGCCTCGATGGCGACGTGGTGGCCCTTGCGTTCGATCAGGTGCCCCACGGACAGCAGCAACGGCTCCCCCGAGACGCCGAGTTCCGCGCGCATGTCGGCTTGTGGCAGCGGGCGAAAGCGTTGCAGGTCGACGCCATTGCGCAAGGTGTTCAGCTTGGCGGGGTCATGCCCCCAGCCGCGCAGCACGTCCATCAGGGCGGCGCAGACGCCGATGGAACCGGCCGCGCGCTCGGCGGCCCACTCGATCATGCGCCTGGGCAGCGGGTACTGCGGGATCAGGTTCAGGTCCGTGCCGCGCGCGGTGATCGTCAGCGGCCTGTTGAACCACTTGGCCAACAGCGCGGCGGCGACGCCATCGGGGTAATAGTAGTGCGCGTCGATGAGGTCGAAATCAAAGCCCTCGTCGATGAGTTTCTGCACCGCGCGGCGCGCGCCCAAAGCCAGCGTCAGCGGCGCCGACGTCATGCCCACCTTGGGCAGCAACAGATAGCGCGGATGCAGCACGTCCAGGCCGTTGCGCTGCTCGCGCGCAGGCGTGGCGGCGAACTTGGCGTAGTCGCCCCAGCGCGGGTTCGTGGACGGGAACCAGGGCACGGGGGCCACGACGCGAGATTCAACCTGACCGCTCTTCATCAGCTCGCGCAGGCGCGTCTCCACGAAGATGCCATGGCTGGGCCGCACGCTGCTCGGGAACAGCGTCGAGAAGGTCAGAACCTTCAGCTTCTTCACTGAGTCGCCTCCACAGCTTCGCTCAGGATGTGCCCGAACACATCTGCTGCGACGCGGTGGCCGAACTTGGCTTCGACCAGTTGGCGTGCTGACTGCGACAGCTTCAGGCGCAGGGCGCCGTCGGCGATCAGCCTGAGCGTCGCGTCGGCCAGCGCCTGCGCGCCATCGGCGCGCAGGAAGTGGATTCCGTCCTCGACGTCCAGTCCCTCGATGCCAATGCTGGTGGAGACGACCGGAAGGCCCATGGCCATGGCCTCGAAGGCCTTGATGCGGGTGCCGCCGCCCACACGCAGTGGGATGACGAAGGCCTGGGCGTCACGCGCATGGTCGCGCACGTCGTCGACGAAACCCGTGAAGCTGACGCCGGGAACATTGCGCTGCACCAGCGACGTTGGCGGATTCTTGCCGACGACGCGCAGCTGTGCGTTCGGTACTTGGGCACGCACACGCGGCCACACCTCTTCGATGTAGAAGCGGATGCCGTCGACATTGGCTTCCCAGTCCATCGAACCGGTGAAGACAACAGTTGGGCTGCCGTCGGCCGGCGCCTGCCAGGAGAAGAAGTCCAGGTCCACGCCGGTCGGGATGGCGCGGGCGGTCTTGAGCCCGTCGTTCTTCTCGAACATCTTGGCGTCGCGCTCGGAAACGGCGACAACGCGCGTGAAGCGGGCCAGTGCCTCGCGCTCGAAGCGGCGCATCTTGGCCGCCTGTGAGGCCCACAGCCAGCGCAGCGGCGCGCTTGCGGCCGTCTTGGCGTGGCGCTCGAAGATCTCGGCCTCGACGTTGTGCGTAAAGCAGACCGTCGCACCCTTCAGATTCTCCGGTCGCAGCACGGCGGCGTGGACGAAGTCGAAGACGACAACGTCGAACTCCTCGGCGGCCAAGGCCTTCTCGACCGCGGCAACCGCGGCCGGCGTGCGGTCGTTGACCACGTTGATCGGCAGTGAGGACAGCAGGTCGGGTGCTCGTTGCCAGCGCGGACGCGGCTCGCTCGGCCGCCAGCCGATGAAGCGCCCGCACAAGCGATCCAGCTCACTCTGCCATTCGCGCTGCTGCTCAGCCGCGGCCGGTGACATCAGCGTGACGTCAAACTGGCCGCTCTCCTTCAAACCGCGCAGGATGTTGCCCGTGCGGATCTTGCCGCCGGCATCGGCCGGGAACAGGAAGACCGGCGAGACGAACGCGACCTTCAGCGGCCGGCGCTGAGTTGCCGCGTCCGCCAAGGTTGCCTCGGGCGTCGGGGCCAGGCTCGTCACCAGCAGATGCCTTCGTACTCGGCAAAACCGGCGTCGCGCAAGTCGGCATAACCGTTCAGGTCGACGACGCGCGCGCCCTTGCCCAGCGCAATGATGCGCTGGCGGGTTTCGGCGTCGGCATGGCCCACGACGACGATCTCGGCGCGCGCGAGGACGGCGTCAGGCGTCTCCTGCAGCAGCTTGTCGAGGTGGGGAATCTCGCGGTCGATGTATTCCTTGTTCTTGCCCAGCAGGCGCGCGATCTTGACGAACTTGTCGTAGATCGTCAGATCGAAGCCCTTGCCCAGCAGCTTCTCGGCCAGCACCACCAGCGGCGAGTCGCGCAGATCGTCAGTGCCGGGCTTGAAGGCCAGGCCGAACAGGGCCACGGGCTTGCGGCCGTTGGCGGCGATCAGCTCATAGGCGCGGCCGATGTGGGCGTCGTTGCTGTCGAGCAGCGAACCGAGCACCGGGATGTCGACGCCGCGTTCGCGGGCAATAGTCAGGAAGCCCTTGACCTCCTTGGGCAGGCAGGAGCCGCCAAAGGCAAAGCCGGGCCGCAGATAGGCCTTGGAGATGTTGAGCTGGGTGTCGCGGCAGAACAGCTCGAGCACGTCGCGCGAGTCCAGGCCGGTTTCCTTCAGCACCGCGCCGGCTTCGTTGGCGAAGACGATCTTCAGCGCGTGGAAGACGTTGCACAGGTATTTGACCGACTCTGCCACGCCCACATCGGCCGCGACGAAGTTGCCCGGCACGCCGGTGTACAGGCGCTTCATGACTTCCACGCCGGCCTCGTCCAGGCTGCCGACGATGGTTTGCGGCGGGTTGTGGAAGTCAGACACCGACGAGCCCTCACGCAGGAACTCGGGGTTGAAGACCAGCGACAGCCGGTCGCCGATCTTGCGGCCGGCGGCCTTCTCCAGCAGCGGCGCGATGCGGGCACGCGTGGTACCTGGGGCCACCGTGCTGCGGATGACCAGCGTGTGTTGGCCGTCCTTCTTGGCGATCTCGGCGCCGATCTGGCCGACGACGGCGTCCAGTGCGGTCAGGTCGGGCATGTAGTTGGGCAGGGACGGCGTGGCGACCGAGATCAGCGAGATCTCGGTGTCGCGCACGGCCGCGGCGACGTCACGCGTGGCGGTCAGCTTGCCGGCCTTCACGGCCGCGCCGATCAGCTCCTCGATGCCTTCCTCGACGACAGGCGATTGCCCGGAGGCGATCAGCTCGACCTTGAGCGGGTTGATGTCCACGCCCACCACGTCGTGGCCGAGTTCGGGCAGGCAGGCGCAGGAGACCGCGCCGACGTAGCCGAGACCGAAAACCGAAACCTTCATGTTGTCCCTTTGATCCTTGGAATGTCTTCAGGCTGCGGCACGGGCCGTCGCTGCGCCCAGGCCTGCATTGCGCAGGAAGGCGTCGAACATCAGCAGCACCCACAGCGGCTGCGCGTGGTCCATCACGCCGCGCTCATGCTGGTCCAGCAGGCGGCCGATGACGGTCGGGTTGAACCAGCCCGTCTGCGCCAGCGCGCCCTGCTGCAGGGCCTGGCGGGTCTGCTCGCGCAGCGGGCCGCGCAGCCAGCGTGCCAGCGGCACGGCAAAGCCCATCTTGGGTCGGTACAGCACATCGTTGGGCAGCATGGGCTCCAACGCCTTCTTGAACAGGTATTTGCCTTCCTGGCCGCGCAGCTTGAGGTCAGAGGGCAATGTGGCCACCCATTCAACCAGCTGGTGGTCCATCAGGGGCTCGCGCACCTCCAGGCTGTGCGCCATGCTGGCGCGGTCCACCTTGGTGTTGATGTCGCCGGGCAGATAGGTGTGGATGTCCAGGTACTGGATCAGCGCCAGCGGGTCGTCGGTGTTGGCGCGCTGGGCGTGATGGTGGAAGACCTCGCTGGCATGCCAGCCCTGCAGGTCGCGCTTGAAGGCGTCGCTGAACAACTCCTGGCGCAGCGGGTCTCGCACCAGGCCCATGGTGTTGAAGTAGGCGTCGACCGAGTTGCGCGCGATGGCCTGGAAGGTGGTCTTGGCACGGAAGACGCGCGGTGCCCAGTCGGCCTTGGGATAGAGCTTGGCTAGCGGGCCGAACACGCCTTTGCGCAGCGCCAGCGGGAAGGCGCTGCGCATGCGCTCTTCCATCATGTGCATCTTGTAGCGGCGGTAGCCGCCCAGGCTCTCGTCGCCGCCGTCGCCGCTGAGCGCGACGGTGACATGCTTGCGCGCCAGCTCGCAGACGCGGTAGGTGGGAATGGCCGACGAGTCCGCATAGGGCTCGTCATAGAGGTGGGCCAGCAAATCCACCAGGCCGAAGTCGTCGCTGTTGACGACCTCGACGCGGTGGTTGGTGCGGTAGCGGTCCGCCACCTGCTGGGCGAACTCGGTCTCGTTGAACTTGGGATCGTCAAAGCCGATGGAGCAGGTGTTGACCGGCTGGTCATCCAGCTGGGCCATGGCCGCGACGACGGCGCTGGAGTCGACACCGCCGGACAGGAAGGCACCCAGGGGCACCTCGGCCTTCAGGCGCAGCTTGACCGACTCGGACAGGCGGCGGCGCAACTCCTCGGCGGCCTCCTCCTCACCGATCTTGGCGTCCAGCGTGAACTTGACGTCCCAGTAGCGCTGCGGCGTGCCGATGGGCTGGCCACGCTTGACGAGCAGGCGGTGGCCGGGGGCCAGCTTCTGCGCATGGCGATAGATGGTCCAGGGGTCGGGCACATAGCCCAGCGCGAAATAAGCCTCGACAGCGCGCGGGTCGATGTCCTGGCGCAGGCCGCCATGGGCCATCAGGCTCTTCAGCTCGGAACCGAACAGCAGCCAGCCGTCCTCGGTCATGGCGTAGTGCAAGGGCTTCACACCCAGGCGGTCGCGCGCCATGAAGAGGCAGTCGCGCTTTCGGTCATGGATCATGAAGGCGAACATGCCGCGCAGGTGGTGCACGCAGTCCTCGCCCCAATGCTCCCAGGCGCGCACGATGGCTTCGGAGTCGCTCTTGGTGCGGAACACATAGCCGTGGCCGCGCAACTCGTCCATCAACTCCAGGTAGTTGTAGACCTCGCCGTTGAAGACCAGGGCCACCGTCTTGTCGTCGTTGAAGATGGGCTGCTGGCCGGTCGCGATGTCGATAACCGACAGGCGCCGGTGACCGAAGCCGACGCCGGGCTCGATATGCAGGTCGCCCTCATCGGGCCCGCGGTGATGCTGGGACTCGTTCATCCGGTGCAGGCGCGCGCGCTCAGGCAAACGCTGACCGCGGGTATCGAACAATCCGGTGATGCCGCACATGGGTTGGACCTGGTTCAGCCAATCATTGGGTAAGACCACGCCTGCCGGAACGGCAACGCGCGGGGAAAGGCGGATTCTTACCGAGCTTGGTGACCACGCCGGGCCTTCGCTGTCCCTGGCGTGATGTCAGGCACGGGTTATCCCCCTGTCCGGGGGATGTGGCCGCCATACAGACGGCCATAAGCCGCCACCATGCCATCAAGGCTGAACTGCTCGCGCGCCCGGCTCAGCGACGCAGCGGCCAGGCGTTCGCGCAAGCCACGGTCGTTGACCAGGCGAGCCAGCGCAGCAGCCAGTGCGGCATCGTCCTGGGCCGGCACGAGCAGGCCGTTGGTCTCGTGCGCCACCAGCTCAGGGTTGCCGCCCACGTCGGTGGCGACCGGTGTGCAGCCACAGGCCATGGCCTCCAGCAGCGTGTTGCTGATGCCTTCGGCCTGCGAGGGCAGCGCAAAGATGTCGAAATGGGGCAGCAGGGCCGCGACATCGCTGCGGTCACCCGGCAGCCAGGCCTGGTCGGCAGCGCCCGCTTCAGCCAGACGCGCGCGCGAAGCCTCGAACAGTGGGCCGCCGCCGAGCATCACCAGACGCAAGCGCGGCCAGTCGGCCGGGCAGATCTCGCGCAGGCGCAGGAAGGCGTTGATGAGGTTGAGCGGATCCTTCACGGCCTGCATGCGTCCCACCGCGCCGATGACGAGATGCTCGCCGCGGCGATAGGGCCAGGCCTCGGGGGGGACGGCCGCGGGCATGAACCGCCGGGTGTCCACGCCGTTGCAGATGCGCTGCACGCGACCGGCCGCAAAGCCGACCGGGCCGGTCAGATAGGTTTCGATGGCCTTGGACAAGGCCACGAAGCGATGCACGCCAAAACCGTAGACGCGGCGCAGGCGCTGGTTGGTGCGGCTGATGCCGCCGAGGTCGTTGACGTCCCAACCGTGCTCGCTGTGCACCCGCAGCGGCACGCGGGCGGCCCAGGCCGGCAACTGGAACTCCATCGGGCCAAGGTTGCGCGTATGCACGACGGCGGGGCGCAGCTCGCGCAGCAGCCGGTAGACGCGCGGATAGAGCCAAAAGCCCTGCCCCGGCGGCTTGTGCAGCGCGATGAACTGCGTGCCAGGCGCCTTCACGCGCTCCTTGAAGGCGGTGATTTCGGTCACCGCCACCACCGCATGCCGGAATGCCGGCAGATGGTTGATGACATTGACGACGCCGTTCTCCAGCCCGCCGGTGTCGAAGCGGTGCAACAGGTGCACGACCAGGGGTCGCAGGTCCGCTTGCACAGGTCAGCGCCGCCCGGCCGCCCGTAGGCGCTGACGCGCCCCCTCGGGGGGCAGCGTGCGAAGCACGCGTGGGGGCTCCATCCTTACAGGCGCCAGAGGCGGAAGCCCGCGTCCACCAGTGCCTTGGCGTCGAAGGCGGCTTTCACGTCGATGAAGGTACCGCCCTTGACGAGCTTCTTGCCGATGTCCGCGGCGCTGAGTCCGGCGTACTCGCGGTGCGACACGGCGGCGACGATGGCATCGGCCTGCGGCAGGTCATCGAAGGGCATCAGGCGCACACCGTACTCGTGCATCGCCTCATCGGCTTCGGCCTGGGCGTCGGTGACGAAGATCTCGACGCCGTAGGTCTTGAGCTCGTTGATGATGTCGATGACCTTGGAGTTGCGCAGGTCGCCGCAGTTCTCCTTGAAGGTCAGGCCCAGCACGTTGATGCGCGCGCCTTTCACCGGGCTGCCGCTGGCGATCATCTGCTTGATGGTCTGCTCGGCGATGAACTTGCCCATGCCGTCATTGATGCGCCGGCCCGCCAGGATGACCTGCGGGTGGTAGCCCAGCATGTCGGCCTTGTGCGTCAGGTAGTAGGGGTCCACACCGATGCAGTGCCCGCCCACCAGCCCCGGCTTGAACTTCAGGAAGTTCCACTTCGTGCCGGCGGCCTCCAGCACCTCGGAGGTGTCGATGCCCAGCTTGTCGAAAATGATGGACAGCTCGTTCATCAGCGCGATGTTCAGGTCGCGCTGGGTGTTCTCGATGACCTTGGCGGCCTCGGCAGCCTTGATGCTGGATGCGCGGTGCACGCCGGGCTCGACGATCATCTCGTAGACCTTGGCGACCGTGTCGAGGGTCTCGGGCGTGTCGCCGGAGACGATCTTCAGGATCTTGGTCAGCGTGTGTTCCTTGTCGCCCGGGTTGATGCGCTCGGGGCTGTAGCCGACGAAGAAGTCCTGCTTCCACTTCAGGCCCGATTCCCGCTCCAGCACGGGGATGCAGACCTCCTCGGTGGCGCCCGGGTAGACGGTGCTCTCGTAGACGACGATGGCACCCTTCTTCATGTGGCGGCCAACGCTCGTCGAAGAGCCGATCAGCGGGCGGAAATCGGGGATGTGGGCCTCGTCAACCGGCGTGGGCACCGCGACGATGATGACGTCGGCCTCGGCCAGCATCTTGGGGTCGTCGGTGTAGATAGCGTGCTTGGCGGCCTGGACTTCTTCGTCCGTCAGCTCGCGGCTCGGGTCGGTGCCGCGCTGGCAGGCTTGCACCTTGTTCTTGGCGATGTCGAAGCCGATGGTGCGCACCTGCTTGCCGAACTCCACCACCAGGGGCAGGCCCACGTAGCCCAGGCCGATGACTGCGAGCGTATTCATGGATAGGTTCTCGTTGCTGTGTTTTTCGAAGGCGCGTGATTGTCACTGCTTGCGCGCGGCGTCGCGGTCCCTGACCTCCCGCAAAGCGGTGTCCAGGCTGGCCCAATGGGCATGCACGAATTCACGCAACCGGGCGTCGCCCGGCCCCGCCGCGGCCTTGTCCGTGTAGATGAGGACGACGGCTGCGTCGTCGCCATGACCCAGCAGCGTCTGCCAGGCGCCGTAGAGCTTGGCCTGCCAGTCGCTGATGAAGGGGCGGCCATTGATCCAGTAGACCTGCCAGACGCGCAGACGCGGCGCCATGCTGCCGCCGCCACTGACCTGGTTCAGGGCCTGGCCGCGCAGATCGGCGGTGCGCCAGGCTTGGCCGTCCAGCTCCGTCTGACCGGACGCCGTGCGCGACCAGTCCTTCTCGACCTCCTCGTTGGCCAGTTCGTTCACCGAGGTGACGAGCTGATGCCCGCGGCGCTGTTCTCGGTAGTAGCCGATGTACAGGCCGACCGGCGTGCCTCCTGCCGCCGGCTCGAAGCGACCGTGCAGGATGGCGGTCGGGTTCACAAAGGAAGGTTTCCAGGTGCTCGACGGCTCGGCCACCCAGGTCCAGCCCGGTAGCGCGGGCACGGCCAATTGCGGCTCCGCATGGGCGCCTGCGCGGGCAGCCTGGGCGCGCAGCGTCGGCGCCAGCGCCAGCAGCAGCAGGGCTGCAGCCAGGGTCGTCGCGAAGCGGTTCGTCGAAGGCGCCCGCCCCGCGTCCACCGGTGACGCCAGCACGGGCTCGGGATCCGGGTCGGCCCAGCGCGCGCCGATCATGAACATCGCCAGCATGATGAGGCCGAAGAAGACCCAGCCGTAAATGATGTGATCGACGCCGACGGCCAGCTTGTTGCCGGACAGGTGGCCCAGCATGACGATCATGTAGGCGCGCAGCCAGTTGGCGATCAGCGGCGTGATGATGGCAACGGCGACGAAAGCCCAGCGCTTCTTGGCCGTCCGGTAGTTCAGGTAGGCGAACAGCGTCCCCACCATGACCGAAGCCATCAGATAGCGGATGCCGCTGCAGGCCTGCACCACCGACCAGGAGCCCGAGGGAATGACGAACTGCGTGCCTTCACGGAACACCGGAATGCCGGTGGCCCGCACCGCAACGACGGTGAAGTCGGCAGTGCGCTCCACCAGCCAGGGCGTCAGGAAGTCGCCGAAGGGCACGGCGAAGAAGAGAAAACCCAGCGGGAAGACGATGCGACTGACCGCCTGCGTCCCGATCAGGGCCGGGACCAGGGCCACGCCCATGCCCACCAGCGCAAACTGCGTCGCGGCGTTGGCGGAAGCCAACTCCCCCACCAGCCACATCAGGCCCAGGGGCAGCAAGGCCAGCAGCCACAGCGGTGCGGGTCGTGGCGTGATCGATGCCAGCTCGGCCCGGCGACGCCAGACCAGCCAGGCCGAGATCGGCGGTACGACCCAGGCGTGCGCAAAGGTCTCGGAGCGGTTCCAGATCTCGACCATGGCCGCGCCGGTCGAAAAATAGAGGATCGCCAGCAATCCCCACGCCAGGGCAAGGCCGAGCAAGGGAAGGCGCCAGGGCTTGGGCAGATGAATCACGCAATCTCCAGGTGACGATCCAGGCCGGCCAGTTGGGCCTCCCAGCTGTAGGCACCGAGCACGAATGCACGCGCAGCGCCACCGACAGCATTCGCGGCCTGCGCATCGGCGAGCAGCGCAGTCAGTCGCTGGACATAGTCCGCTTCGATGTCCGCCGGCTGCAGCCCAGGCTGCACACCGCCCGTGATCGCACGCACGCAGGTGCTGGCAGCGACAACCGGACGTGCCATGGCCATCGCCTCCAGCACCTTGTTCTGAATGCCACGCGCCAGCCGCAGCGGCGCCACAACCGCAGCCGCGTATTGCAGGTACGGCCGCACGTCGGGCACGGTGCCGGTCACGTTGATGGCGTCGCTTGCCAGGGCCTGCACGGCGGGCGCCGGGCTGCGGCCGACGATGTGAAAGCGCAGCGCCGGAAAGCGCTCGCGCAGCGCGGGCAGGATGTCGCTGGCGAACCAGGTCACCGCGTCGACGTTGGGCCAATAGTCCATGGCGCCAGTGAACACCAGCGGCAGCTCGCCAGAAGCAAACGGGTTCGCACGCGTCGCGTCCGGCGTGAAGAAATCGGCATCGACGCCGTTGCCCAGGGCCGCCAGGCGCAGCTCACGGCCAGGGCTCAATGCGCGGAACAACGCGACTTCGTTGTCGGTGACGAAGAAGCTGCAGGCGGCGCCTTCTGCCACGCGCTGCTCGAAGCCCAGCAGCTTGGCGAACTCGCGGCGATAGAGCCAGGACATCGGCCAGGCATGCTCGGGCGCGTAATCGCGCCACTTGGCGGAGTCGACGTCGACGAAGTCCACCAGCGTCTTCACGCCCTTCAGGCCGCGCGTGTATTGCGCCATGACGCCACTGAAGACGATGACGGCATCGAAGCCGACACGGGCCGCCGTCTCGTCCACCCAGGCCTGCAGGCCGGCATCGCGGTAATACGGCAGGCTCAGCGCCTCGCCGCTGAGCAGGCCACGCAGGCTCAGCAGCTTGGCCGAGCGCGGATTCAGGCGCGCCACATGCACGTTCTTGCACAGCGCGCGCACGCGCGGCAGGTGCTGCTCGTCGTCGGGGTCGTCGATGAAGGTGCCCAAATGCACCTCGTGCCGCGCCGCCAGGTGCTTGAGCAGATGGTAGGAGCGCACCTTGTCGCCCTTGTTGGGCGGGTAAGGCAGGCGGTGGACGAGGTAGAGGATCTTCAAGGTCAACTCCGCCCGGCCGCCCGAAGGCGCTGACGCGTCCCCTCGGGGGGCAGTGAACGAAGTGAGCGTGGGGGCATGCTCAATTCAACCCAGGTTCTTGACGATGAAGGGCCCCAGCCAGTTCGCAAAGCCGATGGGCAGCTTGCGCCAGGCCTTGATCATCAGCTGGTACTTGGGGTTGTTCGGGTTGTTCTGGGGAATCGCATCGCGCTTGAACAGCCGGTACTCGTAGCTCAGCGGCTGCGGCTCAAAGCCCCAGTTCTTCTTGAAGGCGTAGGGGCCGGTGCCCTGCTTGCTGCGACCGTAGTCGAAGACCTTGAGACCGCGGGCACAGGCCCGGCGCATCAGCTCCCAATACTTGAAATCGTTCGCGGCCAGGTCGCGCGCCGCTTCATCGTCGCCGGCGTAATAGGGCAGGCATTCGTCACGGAAGTAGAACGTCAGCACGGTGGACAGCGGCTTGCCGTCGGGGGCAGTGACGGTCAGCACCTCGGCGTCGGGGCCGAATTCGTCCAGCAGCGCCTGGAAGTACTTCTTGGGCATGGCCGGCGTGCCGTGGCGGTGCACGTTGTCGGCGTAGAGGTCGAAGAAGCGGTCGACGTTCGCGTCGATCTCGGCCTTGAGCTCGTTCTTGATGCCCTTGCGCACCATGGCCCGCTGCTTGCGAGGGATGGCCAGCATGTTGGCTTCCTCGTCGGCCAGGATCTCCTTGCGGAAGGTCACGTAGAGATCCTGGCGCGGCCAGTCGGCGTGACGCGTGGGGCCGAGGTTGCGGTATTCGAGGTGCTCGGCGCCCTGCCCTCGCGCAATCTTCTCAGCCTCGGCCTCCAGCGCTGCGGCGGCCTCGTCGTTCAGCGCGGCGACGCCGCCATAGACGCCAAACGGCAGGCTCGTGACCGAGTGGCCGAACAGCCGGCTCTTGACCTCGGCCAGCGGCAGCACGCCTTCGATGACGCCGTCGCGCTCGGCATAGAGGAAGAAGCCCTTGTGGCCGAACACCGACTGGATGATGCGCAACCAGCCACTGCGGTGGAAGAAGGTCGCCTGTGGATGGGCGAAGACGAACTCGTCCCAACGCGCGGACAAGGCTTTGTCATGCGCGGCCAGGCGCGCAATGCGAAGGGGCGAACTCATTCAGGCCGGGCTCAGCGAGGGCGCCGGTGAGCGCGGGCTGGCCTCGCGGCCGAGAAAGATCTCGTCCATCCGGCCCCAGCGGAAATCACCGAGCAGCCGCGCGATCCGGTCGTGGGTGCGCGGGATGTTGACGTAGTGGCGGAAGCGCGTCTTGGCGTTGATGCCGGGGATGCGCGGTTGCTCGCTGTCGATCTCCCACGGGTGGAAGTAGAAGACCGCCGGCTCGCCGTCGATCTCGTTGACGCGGCGGATCATCCAGCGCGACAGCGCATAGGGCAGCAGCCGAAAATAACCGCCGCCGCTGCTGGGCAGGTTGCGCGAGCCCATGCGCAGGGTGGTCACCGGGATCTCGAGCAGGCCCTCGCGCACCGGATAGGCGAAGCGAGGTGAGTCGGGCATGCCGTAGTGATCGTGAGCGATGGGATAGACGCTGCTGGAGTAGCGGTAGCCGGCATCGCGCAGCACGTCGAAGGCCCAGAGATTGGCCTTGCCGATGGAGAAGCTCGGCGCACGGTAGCCGATGACGGGCACACCGCCCAGGTCCTCGAGCATTTTCTTGGCGCGGCTGATGTCGTCCAGGAAGGCTGTCGGGCTGAGGTCGCTGGCACGCTCGTGGCCATAGCCATGGCTGGCCAGTTCGTGGCCACCGGCGACGATGGCCTTCACCACCTGCGGGTAGCGCTCGGCGATCCAGCCCAGCGTGAAGAAGGTGGCCTTGACCTGCTTGGCGGCCAGCAGCGCGAGGATGCGCTCGATATTGCGCTCGACGCGGCATTCCAGGCCGTTCCAGTCCTCGCGCTTGATGTAGGGCGCGAAGGCGGAGACCTGGAAGTAGTCCTCCACGTCAATGCTCATCGCATTGCGCAGGGCCGGGGTCTTGGTGGGCATCAGCATGGCAACCTCAATGTCAATGCTGCTTGACGGCATCGACCAGCTTCTGCAGCAGCGCCAGCGTCTGCAGATTGATGCGCTCCAGCCGCATCATGCTGCGCTCCAGGCGCTGCAGGCGGTCGGTGTGGTGATCGGCGCTGAGGGCCGCGATCTCGCTGGACAGGCCATCGACCTCGGCGACGCTCAGCTTCAGCTTGGAAACATCCAGCGCGCCTGGGGCACTGTCGAGTGCGCCGGGGCGGCTGTCGGGCAGCTTGGCGGGCACGCTGTCCAGGGGGCTGGCGTCGCTGTGGCGCGGCGTCTCGCTTTCCTGGGCGATATCGCGCAGCACTTCCTTCACGTCGGCCAGCGTCAGATGGCTGCGGCCCTGCATGAAGCCCAGCAGCAGCAGGCGGTCGCACAGGCGGTTGATGCGACGCGGGATGCCGTTGCTGGCCTTGTGGATGGCTGGGAAGGCGTCGTGGTCGAAGGTCGGCTTGCCGGCGGAGCCCGCGCACTTCAGGCGGTGCTCCATGTAGCGCTGGGTCTCGTCCTCGTCCAGCGGACCGATGTGGCAGGTCGCCGCGACGCGCTGGCGAAACTGCTCCATCTCGGGCTTTTGCAGGATGCCGCGGAACTCGGGTTGGCCGACCAGGAAGGTCTGCAACAGCGACTGGTTGGCGAACTGGAAGTTGGACAGCATGCGCAACTCCTCGACCGCCCGGGCAGTCAGGTTCTGCGCCTCGTCGACGATGAGCAGGCAGCGCTTGCCCTGGGTCACCTGGTTGACGAAGAAGGCCTCCAGCGTCATCAGCAGCTCGGACTTGGGCGCATCCTTGACGCGCACGCCGAAGGCCGCGCCCACCATGCGCAGCGTGTCCTCGGCATCGAGCTGGGTGGTCACGACGTTGCCGATGACGACGTTGCTGCGGTTCAGGCTGTCCAGCAGGCCTCGCAGCAGCGTGGTCTTGCCGGCACCGATCTCGCCGGTGATGACGATGAAGCCGTCATTGCGCAGCACGCCATAGTCCAGATACGCCTTGGCCCGGCGATGCTGCTTGCTGCCGAAGTAGAAGTTCGGATCCGGGCTGAGCTGGAAGGGCTTGCTGCTCAGGCCATAGAAGGCTTCGTACATGTCAGATGTCCATTACGCATTCTCGGCGCACGAAACCGGCGTCTTCAGGGCCGAGCGCTGGGCCGCTCCCGAGCCGGCCCGTTTGGCGATGTGCTCGAGGCTCGATGCCGCGAGCATCGCCGTCCCCACGGGGGACCGGCTGGGCGCGCCCGCGTTCAGCGGGGCGAGACCGGACGAGGGGCTTCAATTTCATTTCAGAACTGTTGGGTCAGACTGGCGTAAACCGCATTCTCGGAGTACGGCGTGGGACCTTCGAAGCGACTGTGGCGCGCGCCGAGCTGCATGCTGATGCGCGAGCCCAGGCGGCTGTTCCAGTTCGCCAACAGACTGGTCAACTGCGTGCGCTGGCTCTTCACGTCGCCGGACGTCTCCTGGCGCGAGACCGACAATGACAAGCCGGACACCGGCGAGAGCTGGTAGCTGCCGGACAGCGAATAGGAGCGCTGCTCGATGAGCGAGTTGCTGGCCAGATCGCCCTGATTCAGGCCGCTGCCCAGGCGCGTCGTGACGGACCGGCTGATCATGGCGGTGACGCTGCTGCGCAGGCCCTGCAGCAGGAAGGTCATCGTCTGGTAGTGCAGGTGGCTCGGGCCGGTGGACAGGAAGCCCAGGGCGGCGGGTGCATCGAGCGGCAGGCCAAGCGATAGCAAGGTGGCGCGCACCAGAGCGTCCCGCTTGACCGGATCAGGCTCCAGCGAGGCGAACAGCAGGAAGTACAGGTCGTAGTTGGTGCGCACGCCGCCAAGCGAACCGGTATTGCCTAACGTGACGTTGCTGGTGTCCGACAAGCTCCAGACCGAATTCCGCATGCGGTGCTCGAAGTTCAGCCCGTGGCTGTTGCCATAGTTGTGCCGCTGCCAGTTGCCGTTGACGCGGGTGCGCGGCGTAGGCGTCCACTCGGCGGTCACCCCCCCAGTGAAGCCGCTCTGGTCGGCACCTGTGCGGCTCTCGTAGTCATTGCGTTCCTGGCCGGCGTTGACGCTGACGAGCCAATCCGGGTTGGGCCTGTAGTTCAGGCCGGCCGTCGCCGAGCTGTTGCGGTTGGACAGCCCGCTCTTGGGGCTGTACTCCTGCGTGTTGGCCTGGGCAAACCAGCTCAGCACGCCGGCGCTGAGCTGCGCAATGCGCAGCGATCCGCCGCGGCTACGGCTGTCGCCAATGGCGCTCTCGCGCACCTCGGTCATCGAGAAATTGCCACGCAGATCAAGGCTGGCCAAGCCGCCGAGTTGGCCATGCAGCAAGGGCGAGACAGTCAGGGTGCCGGTCTCGTGCTGATTGGGGTTGGCCAGGGCGGAATCTTGTGTGGGCGTGGCCTGCAAGCCGAGAGCCGATGCGTTCTGCTGGCCGATGCTCGCTTGCACATCGACGGACAGCGTGCGAGGAATCAACTCGGCCCGGCCGTTGGCCGACAGCGCGTTCTGCACCCGCGTGCCATAGCTCGTCTTGAAATAGGTGATGCCGTTGAGGGAGTAGTCCAGGCTGCCGCGCAGCGTGCCACTGTTGCGCACGATGCTGATACCGGGCGACAGCGTCGCGATGACAGCTCCGTCCTTTTCTCGATCGTTGAGGCGCAGGTTGTCGGTCACGGTCACCGCAACGCCCAAGCGCGGCTGGATGCCACCGCCGGAACTGGCGCCCTCGCCCTGTTGGGCATGGGCCGCCATCACAAAGACAGCGAGGGCCAGGAAAAGATGGCGCGGCTCAGGTCTGGGCCGAGTCATTGCTGCCATAGCCGTAGCCGTAGCCGTATCCGTAGCCGTAGCCATACCCGTAGCCGTAACCGCCGGCGGCGTTGGGACTGGCCTGGTTGAGCAGCATCATCTTGACCGGGCAGGTTTCGATGGCCGCGAGGGCCTGCTGAACGGCGCTCTGCGCCGTCTTCTCGGCATGGACGACGATGACGATCTGACCCATGTGCGACGCCAGCACACGTGACTCCGTGGTCAGCAGCAGCGGCGGCGAATCGAAAATGATGATGCGGTCGGGATAGCGCTTGGCCATGTTGTCCAGCAGCTGGCGCATGGCGTCGCTGGCCAGCAGCTCGGTCGCACGCGGGTGAGGCGTGCCGCTGGGCAGGATGGTCAGCTTCTCGACATTGGTGCGCAGCAGCACCTCGGACATCTCGACACGCTCTTCCAGCACGTCGAGCAGGCCCGGGCCCTGCGGCAGGCCCAACATGCGCAACACCGACGGGCGGGCCACGTCGGCGTCGACCAGCATGACTGTGTTATCCAGCTCCGCCGCGATGCTCAGCGCAAGATTGATGGACGTGAAGCTCTTGCCTTCGCCGGCCAGCGCACTGGTCACCATCATCAGATTGGCATGGTTGATCGTCGCGGCGCCCTTGCCCATCGCGTTCTTGATCAGGGGGCGCTTGATGACGCGGTACTGGTCGCCCGTCTGTGAACGCGGCGTGTGGGGCATCAGAAAGCCCTGGGCGGCCAGCGCCACGACGTCCAGCTCCACGCGCTTGGACGACGGATGGTGCCCATCGTCCTGGACCGAGATGCCCACATGGGGTCGGGGCTCTGCTTGCGGCTGCGCAGGCAACGCAGCGGCGGGCGCAGCCAGGGGCTCGACGACCGGCGACCGCGCCGCCGCAGGCTGCGCCTGCTCGTCACCGGGCAGCACAACGCCGGCCTGGCGCAGTTGCTCGAGCCGCTGGGCGGCTTGTTCAATCAGGCTCGTCATGTCAAACCACCTGCCGGCTCAGTTGCACAGCCAAGACCGTCAATGCGACGGCGAACATCGCCAGCAGCCCTCCGGCCCCCGCGGAGAAACGAATCAGGTCGACGCGCTGGCGGGCACGATCGGCGTCCGTCACAAGCCGCGTCACGACGCCCAGGATGGGCAATTCCACGCGGGTGCGCAGGTCGTTCGCGTCATGAAAGACGGGGCGCAGCTGGCTGGCGGCGAAGGTCGTGAACAGGCCAACGCCCAGGGCCGCCGCCATCGCGCCGGCCAGCAGCAGCAGGCGGTTCGGCGCAACCGGCTTCGGGTTGGCGCGCGGTGGGTCGATGACGCGGAAGTCCGCCACGCCGGAAGCCACATCAAGCTCGCCGGAGATCGACGCCTGTTCGCGGCGCTGCACCAGATCCTCGTAGTTCTTCTTGTGAATCGCATAGTCGCGGTTCAGCTGGGCCGCCTCGGCCTCCACCTGAGGCGCCGTCTTCAGCGCCACCAGGGCCTGCGAGTAACGTCCCGAGTATTCGTCGACGCGGGCGCGCAGGGCCGCGACCTGCACTTCGGTCGTCGCCAGGATGCGCACCATTTCCTGCGTGGCCAGGCTGCCACTGCTCTGGCCGACGGAAGCCGTCGGCACGTTCATGGCGGCCTTGCGCAGTTCGGCGAGCTCGCGCTTTCTCTGCTCCTCGAGATCCTTGATGAGCTTGCGCGTGGCGATGATGTCGGGATGCTGGTCGGTGTAGCGCTGCAGCAAGGCGTCGAGGTTGCGGCGATGCTCCGCCAGGCGGGCGTCGAGTTCAGGCGTGCTGACGTTGGCGTTGGATTCCTGAATCAGGCTCTGGGCCGTCGTCTGGGCACCGCCGCGGGCCTTCTCGGCTTCCAGCTGGGCCTTGGCGGCATCGCGCGCATTGACAGCCTCACGGAACTCAAGGCGGGCACGCTCCAGCTGGCCACTCAACTCCGCGATATGAGCCGCGGAGTCCTTCCCATCGCCCGACATATTGGACAGGTTCTTGAGCCGGAATTCCTTCAGCCGCGTCTCGGCCTCTTCCAGCTTGGCCTCATAGGACTTGATCTGCTCGTTGATGAAGGTCGTTGCCGTCGATGTGCCCACGCGCGTCTGGCCCAGGCTGGATTCAACGAAGATCGACACCAGCGCCTGCACGACACGCTTGGCCGTTTCCGGGTCGCTGTCGCGGTAGCCGAGGATGTAAAGGTTGTCCCGCCCGCTGCTCTGGATGGACAGATTGCTCGTCACCGTCTCGATGGTGGCCTCTTGCTGGGACTTGGACTGGTTCTTCAAGTCCAGGTCAGCCATGCGGACCAGCTTTTCGACATTGGGCCGGCTGATCAGCGTGCGGCTCAACATCATCACCTGCTGCTCGACGTTGGGCTGCACGGCCAGGCCGGACATCAGCGGCTTCAGGATGGACTGGGTGTCCACGTAAATGCGGGCGCTAGCCTCGTAGCGGTCAGGCAGCACGAACACCACCACGGCACCGACCAGCCCGGCCACCCAGGCCACGACCAGGCCGACCCAGCGGTATTTCCACATCCGCCGGACGATGATCAGAAGCTGACCAATCAGCAATTCCATGGGGAACAGTCTCGGTTAAAGCTATGGCGAGGAGGGGCCGGCAGCAAACGCAGGCCCTCTCCCTTCAGTTCAGAACAGGCTCTGAGGAATGATGAGGATGTCGCCCGGCCGCATCTCGACATTGGCCGACACGTCACCGCGCTTGATCAGGTCCTTCAGGCGCACCGAGTACTGCTTGTTGCCCTCGGCCGTGCGCAGGATGGTGGCGCTGTTGCCGGATGCAAAGTCCGTCAGGCCGCCGACGGCGATCATCACGTCCAGCACCGTCATCTTCTGCTTGTAGGGCAAGAACTGCGGCTTGGCGGCCTCGCCAACGACGCGGATCTGCTCGCTGTAGGGGCCAATGAAGCTTGTCACGATGACGGTGACGACCGGGTCACGCACGTATTTGCCGAGCTGCTTCTCGACTTCGCGTGCCACCTGCACCGAGGTCTTGCCCTGCACGACCATCTCGTCCACCAGCGGGGCGGCGATCTTGCCGTCCGGGCGAACCGGCACCGACATTGACAGCTCCGGATTGCGCCAGACCTGAATATTGAGGTTGTCACCCGCGCCGATGATGTAGCTGTAGTCGTCGTTGGCCACTGCCGCCGGCGCTGGCGGGAAGCTGGTGCTGGCGCAACCCGTCAGCACGCCGATTGCCAGTGCCGCGAGGGCCTGCCCCAACCAGCCGGCACCGGTTGCCTTGCCCGCCCTCTGCGAGCCTCTTGCCGACGTCATTTGCGCATCACGGTTGTTGGAAGCGTTCAAGGCGAGTCCTCTGTGGGTCTGTTCATCGAAGGCCCCCGCAAACCGTTGCAGTCAAGAGGGAACGGCAAAACCTGCCGTCATCCAGGGCCAAAGCCTGAGAATGATGCCATAGCCCCACCCCATATCTGGCAACCTAAATCGGGGGCTTCCGCCGGGCAACGCGGACTTTCACACGCGCGCGGCGACCGCGAAATCCGCTCAGGCGTCGGGGGCTCGAGCCAGGTTGTAGCGCCCCGGAGCAATCAGATTGTCCGGGTCGAACACGGATTTCAGCGCCCAGGCGGTGCGCCAGAACGAATCCTGCGGATCGACCACGTCCTCCATCATGTCCGCCCGCGCGCGGTACACCTCCAGACCGCAACTGCGTAAATATTCCCAGAGCGCCCGCGCGCAAGCCCGGGCGTTGGCAACTGCAGCCGCGTCGCCGCGGTCGAACAACAGATTGGCCACCGCCACCAGCGAGGTGGTCGTCTCTATATTCAGCGTCACATAGAGCTCATGGCCGAATCCGGCAGCGACCGCTTTCATGGCATCGACGACCTTCACCACCGCTCCGCCCGCCATGGGCAGCGCGGGATTGATGAATATCAGGCCACAACCGGAGGCGTCCAACTCCCGCGCCGGCAGCTGCGGCTGGCCATATCGCCACAACAGGTTGGTGATGGCGGCGTCCGTCGGTCGGCCATCCGCCAAACCCTGCAAGGGCCGGATGGCCGAAATCGCGGCGGCATTGGCGCGCGCCCAGGGCCACAGGTTTCGCAAGGGATTCAGCAGCCGAAAACCAGCCGCCAGCTTGGCATCGTCAACCACGGTCAGCTTGGCAATGCCGCCCAGGACCCGCCTCACCTCCGCAATCGCGGCCTTCACCTGCGCGGCGCTGCCGGCCACGCCGCCCAGACTCGTCCATTCATAGGGCGCCACGGTCGCCAGCGCCCGGTCCGCCTCGGCCGCCAGGTCGCGCTCCGCAACGCCACAGGAAATACGCAGATATTCACTGATGCCGGACATCATGCTGGCCCGCGTGCGCGCCTGATTGCCGACGTGGGTCACGCCGCTCATGACGCCCAGCCGCTTCAGCAACGCCAGGCCATCCAGGAATTCCCCCAACTTTGAGACATCACGCAAGGCCAGCGACACGGCAACCGAGCGGGCCGGCCGCGGCAGCAGCTTCAGGCAGGCACTGGTGACGATGCCGTAATTGCCCTGGAAGAACAGGCCATCCAGCATCGGCCCGAGGCCATAGGGGTGGGCATGCGCAAGCGGCGAATCCTCACCCAGGCGCCGAAAGCCGGTCCGCAGCAATTCCCCGCGGCCGGTGACAACCTCCAGCCCGAAAACATCCTCCCGGCGCGGGCCCAGATAACCCACGCCCCGGTCCAGCGCATTGCCCAGGATGCTGGTATCCACTGACGACCCCGTCACGTTGAAACTTAGCCCGGGGCAAGATTGACTCAGGAAGTCGTGCAACTGCCGCTGGGTCACGCCGGGTTCGATGACAGCAACAGGATTCGCTTCAGAGATTTCCATTGCGTTGCGGATACGGTTCATCCCGCTCAAATCCAGCACAACGGTGCCCGCTCGCGGCGGCGCGGCGGAGCCATAGCCCCAGTTCAGCCCGGTCGAAACAGGATAGAGCGCCCTGCCCTCGCGGCGCGCCCGGTCAACACAGGCCGTCACGTCATCGACCGACCCAGCCCGCCAACAGTCCAGGTCGCCGCGATCCCAGCCGGTCACATTGCTGGAACTCCGCCGGGCTACCCCGTGTTCTTCTTTAGCCATCTCCACGCAGCCTCCTCTTACCCGTTCCATCGGGTGTCGGCGGACTTTACAGCGACCACCAGCGCTCCCAAGAACCAGCGGCATTCCATCACTCAATGACGCCACAACTCATTGTTTTAAAAGGGAAAACAGGAGTCGCTGTCAAAGCTGGCACGCCACATGCTTATTACCCAGCGTCCGGGGCCGCGCCCCAACTTCTAGCAAGTGAATCAAGGAGATTCAAATGAGCAAGACCCTGAAGACGCTGGTTGCTGCAGCGGCCCTCGCAGCAGTTGGCATCGCTTCCGCCACTCCGATCGTCGGCATCGCCAACTTGTCGCTCGGCCAAGTCATCGTGACCAACGGCAGCATCGACTGGAACAACGATCCGACCAACATCGATCCCCCGTCCAATGGCGCGACGACGACCTATGGCGAATTCAACGTCATTAACCTGCGTACCGGCTCTTTCCTGAGCGTGCCGCAACTGACGGTCGGCACGATTCGTGACATGGCCAACCCGACCATTCTGCCTCTGGACACCGGCAACGCGTTTCCGATGGGTGTCGCGACGAACGTCAGCAAGTTCCTGACGATCAGCACGAAGCCGAACTGGATTTTCGACGCCAACTTTCTGTTCCCTGGCCTCGGCGCCTCGCCGTTCGTGTTGACTCAGGTTGGTAACGGCGTGTCGGTGACGATGACCATGCTGGGCACCGCCTGTGACGACCTGAACTTCAGCGGCACCTGCGACGCTGGTGATGACATCACCAAGTGGAGCGGCATCTTTACCGCCCAGTACACGCAGACCAGTATCGCCGCCATGGCCGCCACCATCCTTGGCGGCGGTGCCCTGGACAACAACTCCTGGTCCGGCACCATCGAAGCGACCCGTCTGCCTGAGCCGGCTTCGCTGGCCCTGGTTGGCCTGGCCATCGCTGGCCTGGGTTTCGCCAGCCGCCGCCGCGCCGCCAAGTAATGTCACAAGCAGCGACCTGATCGCTGCCGCTGACAAATGAACCCCGCCTCGGCGGGGTTTTTTATTGGCTGAACTTGTTTAGCTCGGGGCCGCTGCCCACGCTCCGCCTTCAACGGGCGCGATTAGCGCGCCTCGATGGCTTTCAGCAGGGGCGCCGCATCCCGGATCAGGACGGCATAGCTGATACCGGTCGGCGCACTCAGCGCCGCCTCGCGGGTGCTCTTGACGAGCCCGCCCTGCAGCACACCGACGACCTCGCCGGTCTCGACGTCGATCACCGGGCCGCCGCTGTTGCCGGGATAGGCCGCAGCATCGAGCTGCATGACCTCGAACGCGCCATCGCGCAGCTGCCGGACCGCTCGCTCGCTCAAGCCCTGAGGACCGGTTGCGGGTGGCACGATGGGCGTGCGGGCTGAAACGATGCCTCGATGGGTCACATGGGAATAGCCCAGGGCGTTGCCGATGGGGACGCCGATCAACGCAATGGCTGTTCCCTCGGGCACTTCCTTGGCGGCCAGGTTCAACACGGGCAAGTTCGGCCCGTCGATCTGGAGCAGCGCGAGGTCATGGGCCCTGTCCGTCGCGACGACCTTCGCGCTGCGCAGTTGCCACTGCAGCTCGGGCGTCCAGACCTGCACGGCCAGGCTGCGGTCAATCCGGCCCGCCGTCTCTTCTGGAACCACATGGGCATTCGTCAGCACATGCAGCCCATCGACGACCGCAAAGCCTGCGGCACGAAAACCGAAGCGCGGGTTGTCCATCAGCCCATAGCTGCCGACGATGACCACCGAGCGTTTGGCGCGCGCCACGAGTTCAGGAAGGGTTTCAGCCTTGGCAGCCCCCATGCAGCAAGCCAGCGCAGCCGCCGCGAGCAGGCGCCGGCGGTCAGGGCTCACAAATCGCCTGCGACATGCTCGGTTTCCAACGCACTGACGGCACGGCGCCAGACCTCGTCGGACTCATCCACGCGAATGCCATAGAACTCGCCAACCTCGGTATGGTGATGTCGCACCACCTTCACCGCCAACGCGGCCTTGTCCTGCACGCCTAGCTCCACCCAGACCGTACCTTCAACACCTACCGGAATATCGAGCTTGGACTGGGCCTGCAGGCCCGCGAGGGAAATCTCGATGACGGTGATCACGATGGAACGTTCGCTGCCGTCGACTCGCACGCGCAGTTCGGCCGGGCAGCGCAGCGAGAAACGCTGATGCCGGCGCATCGGATGAAAGCCCGTGAGCGAGCCGCTCATCATGGGCAGGACGGCGCGGAACTCGGGCTGGTCGTAGATGGACCACAGCAACGCCTTGCGACGGTCATCGAGTTCGTCGAAGACCTTGCTGCGCTGGTTGAAGAAGTAATCGAGGATGGCCGGCGTCAGCACCGGATCGTTGGTTGTGAAATAGCGGCGCTTGGGCAGCTTGATGTTGGGCAGGCGCAGCTGGACGAAGTAGTTGTAGAGGTTCTTGCGTTCCTTGCGCTTGCCATAGATACGCCTGAATATTTCTTTCGCGACTGGCAGGTCCAGGGTCGCGCCGACAGCCGGGGCGCCGTTGGCAAAGTCGTAGTTGTCCACGACTGTCTCCTGCAGCCTTTCGAAGAACAGCAGCGACTCGTAGAGCTCGATCTTGTCGGGGTTGACTGCGATGACGAGATGGCGCGTGTCGAAGTACTCGGTGCAGTACTCGTACATGAACTTCATCAGCGGGAACAGGATGGCACCACCCGTCTTGCGGAAGTCGGGATGCACGGCCAGCGCCGAAATCTCGGCAATCTGGCCCTGCTTGGCGCGCACTTCGCTGAGGTCGAAGACCGCCTGCAGCGGGAAACCGAACACGCCCTCGCGGATCATGGACATGGTGCCAACGACCCGGCCGTCGTACTTGGCACAGAGCGTCGTCGTCGTGGGCAGCGCGTGGTACATGGTCACGCGCAGGCCCGATGGCGAGGGCTTCATGAAGCCGCTGGCAACGTAGGCGTCGTGCAGGATGCGGAAGCATTCCTCCAGCTCCTCCTGCGTTTCAGCGACCTTCAGCTCGAGCCTCGGATCAGGCGCGGGATCGCAATCCATCATGCTCCGGTAGATGCTGAAGCGCGTACGCCGCGGCAGCCAGGAGAACGCCTTGCGCATCGCCTGGTGGAGCCGTTTACGGAAACTCGCTTGCTTGATCTGCATGCCGGTCGATTCGTCGAAATTGGCGGAGCCCTTCAGCCACCCCTCCGGCGGGGCTGCTCAGAGGGATGACAGAAGCTTTTGTACCTCTTGCTGTTGTGCAAAGTTGCTGCCCAATGCTGCCAGGCGCTGCAGTTCACCGCGCGCCTCGGTCTTCTGGCCATTCTTGATCAGGTACTGCGCCAGATGCAGACGGTGCATGGGCTGCTCGGGGCTCAGCTCCACTGCCCGCTTCTGCAGGGGCAATGCCTTGTCCAGATGGCCTGCGGCAGCCTGGATCTCAGCTGCAGTATCGATCACGGCCGGCGTGTTCGGTGCGAGGGCGAGAGCCCTCTCAACCATGTCGACGGCACCCGGCTTGCCCGCCCGGTGCAGCAACCAGCCCAGGTTGTTCAAGGCCACGGCGTTGCCCGGCTGGGCAGCGACGACCTTGCGATAGCGCAGCTCGGCCTGCTCGAAGTCCTTGCGCGCCATCGCCTGATCGCCCAGGTAGAAGTTGAACAACGCCGAGTCCCCCTGCTTGGCCAGCCATTCGGCCTCCAGCTTGTTGGCGTCAGCGGTCTGGCCGGCGCTGAGCAAGGCGCGATGCAGCTTGATGGCGGTGTCTTCAGCGGGCCGCTTGACATAGCTCGTCCGCAGCGCGGCGATGGCCGCCGGCCACTTGCCTTGGGAGGCCTGCAGGTCACCTTCGAAGGTCCACCCCTGCGGCTCGTCGGGCGACTGGGTCTGGACGGACTTGGCCAGGGCCAGCGCCTCGGCGGTCTTGCCCGTGCGGGACAGCAGTGTGATCAGGCGCACCTGCGCTGGCAGATGGTTGGGCTTGATGGCCAGGACCTTGCGCAGCTGGACGATGGCGGCAGGAATGTCCTTGCGGGCCTCCTGGAGCTCTTCCATGCGCATCAGCGGCTGCACGGCATTGGGCTGCAAGGCGGCCATCCTGACGAAGGCTTGCGATGCCTGGTTGAAGTTGCCCGTCGCTGATTCGGCCACACCCAGTGCCTCGAAGAGGAAGGGGTTGTCGGGAAAGCGGCTGACGCCTTCATTGGCCGCCTGCAGGGCGCCCTTGGCATCGCCGGTCTCCAGCAGATGCGAGATGAGCCCGAGCCGCGGCCCTTCCACCGTCGGGAAGCGCTTGATGGCCGCCTCGAGCTGACTGCGGGTTTCGTCGGCCTTGGCACCGTTGCGGGCCTTGGCGGAGATCAGGGCCATCAGGCCTTCGACGGATTGCGGGTCGGCGGCAACCACCTTCTCGTAGCGGCCGGCAGCCGCCGCGAGCTTGCCTTCCTCATAGTCCATGGCCGCCAGCGCAGTGGCAGCCGGCAGATAGGCCCCGGAACGACGCGCCGATTCCTCGTAGCCAGCGCGGGCCTTGTCGCGGTGGCCACGCAGTTGCTCGATGCGTCCACGCAGAAAGGCCGCGATAGGCTTGCCGGGCTGCTTCTTCTCGATGCCATCAACGACGGCCAGTGCCTCATCCAGCCGGTTGCCGCGCAGATGGGTCATGGCCATGACGAGGTCGGCTTCCATGCCGGGGTCAGCGCTGGCAATGGACTTCAGCTCGGCCATGCCCTTGTCGCCTCGGCCTTCGCCGATCTCTGCCAGCGCCAAAGCCGTGCGGCCACGCATGTCGCCAGGATTCACCCTGACGGCCTTGGTGTACATGCGTTTGGCTTGCTCGCTGTTGCCCATCTGGAGGTAAATCTCGGCAGCAACGGAGTAGACGTCGGCCGGCGCGTTGTCGCCATCCAGCAGCGGCTGCACCGAGCTCAAGGCCTTGCGCGGGTCGCCGGCGCGCAACTGGGCGCGCGCCATCAGCACACGCACGGTGTTGGGCGTGGGCGAGTTGGCCAGGGCCTTGCCCAGATGGGCGGCGGCCTGCAGATAGCCGCCACGCTCATACTCGATCATGCCGGCCAATTGCAGGAAGCGCGGGTTCTGCGGCGCGATCTTCAGCAGTTGCTGGGACATCTCGAAGGCCGTCTTCAGATCGCGCCGCTCGAAGGCGAGCACCGTCTTGAAATAACGCCCTTGCAGATTGTTGGGCTGGGCCTTCTCCATGTCTTCGAGCTGCTTTTGCATGCCGTCGAAATCACGCTGGCGCAACAGCAGCTGGACGATGCCCAGGTGGGCCTGCATGTCACCCTTTTCACGCTTGAGCGCTTCCCGATAGGCCACCATGGCATCGGCGGGATCACTGCCAGATGCCTGCAGCAGGTCAGCCTTGGCGACCCAGGGACGGCTGGATTCGGGATGCGCCTTCATCGCTCGTTCGACCTGGGCCAGCGCAGCGGTCTTGTCGCCCGAGATCAGCAGCAATTGGGCAATCGTGAGTTCGGCAATGATGTTGCCCGGATCGGCCTGCAGGGCTGCGTCCGCCGCCGCACGCGCCTGGACGTACTTGCCCTTGGCGCCGTAGGCCACGGCCAAGGCCGCCTTGAGCTCGGCCTGGCGCTTGGGAGCGGTCAGCTGGACGTCGGCGTACTCCGAGATGAACTTGTCGTTCTCACCGCGCAGGATCAGCACGGCGGCCATGACCGGCACCAGCTCGTCATTGTTGAAGCCGCCGTCCCGCGCCTTGGAGAGCTCCACCCAGGCCCCGGCCACGTCGCCGGTTTCGAGCAAGGCCTTGCCGAGCAGAAAGCGCGCCTCGACGTTGCCCGCGTCCTTCTGCAGCGCGTTCTTGAAGTCAATGACCGCGGCCTTGTACTCCTTCTTTTCCATCCGCGCTTTGCCGGACGCAACGACCTGGGGGACGCCTTCGTCGAAGCAACCCGTCAGCAGGACGGTGGCTGCCAGAAGGACTGCGGCCAGGCGGACAGGCCGCAGGTTGTTGTTCTTCGTCATTTGATCTGCAACCGGTTCATCATGTCGTAGAGGGTCGGGCGGCTGATGCCTAACAGTTCGGACGCACGGACGATGTTGCCATCGGTGCGGGCCAGCGCCGTGATGAGGGCCTGGCGCTCGGCGTTCTCGCGCACGGTACGCAGGTCCAGCGTCGCGCTGTCATCGGTCGGTGCGGGCGCCACGCGCAGGCCAAGGTCCAGCGCGCCGATGCGGTCGTCCTCGGCCATGATGACGGCGCGCTTGAGCATGTTCTGCAGCTCACGCACATTGCCCGGCCAGCCATGGGCCTCCAGCGCCCGCACGGCGTCGTCGGCCAAGGTCGGCACCGGCCGGCGCATCTCGGTCGCGAAGCGGCGCGCAAAAGCGTGCGACAGCAGCACCGGGTCGCCCACGCGGTCACGCAGCGGCGGTATCTCGACGACGATCTCGGCCAGGCGGTAGTAGAGATCCTCGCGGAAACGTCCATCGACGATGCGGGCCTTGAGGTCCTGGTGGGTCGCGCCGACGACGCGCACGTCGATCGGAATCTCCTGGCGGCCACCGACGCGCTCGATGACCCGCTCCTGCAGGAAGCGCAGCAGCTTGGCCTGCAAGGGCATGGGCAGGTCGCCGATCTCGTCGAGCATCAGCGTGCCGCCATTGGCGGTCTCGATCTTGCCCAGCGTCGACTTGTTGGCGCCGGTGAACGCCCCCTTCTCGTAGCCGAAGAGTTCACTTTCCAGCAGCGTCTCGGGGATGGCCGCGCAGTTGATGGCGACGAAGCGGCCCTTGCGCTTGGAGGCGTCGTGCAGGCCCTGGGCGAGCACTTCCTTGCCCGTGCCGCTCTCGCCGAGCAGCAGCACGGTGGCGTCGCTCGGCGCCACTTTTTCGATCATGCGGCAGACGCGCTGCATGCCGGGGTCGCGCGTGATCAGGCCCGAGAAGACGTCGCTGCTCTGCTGCGTCTGCAGTCGGCGGTTCTCCTGCTGCAATTCATAGAGGCGGTAGGCGCGCTCGACGGTCAGGCTGAGCACGTCCGGATCGACCGGCTTGGCGAGGAAGTCATAGGCGCCCATGCGGATCGCACGCAGCGCGTTGCCCTGGTCGTTCTGGCCGGTCAGTACGATGACCTTCACACCCGGGTCGAGCTCCAGCAGCTTCTCCAGGCATTTGAAGCCCTCGGATACCGAGTCCCGATCCGGCGGCAGGCCAAGATCCATCGTGACGACAGCCGGGTTGTGGCGGCGGAACTGCAGCACCGCGCTGGGGACGTCATCGGCAGTGACCGATTCGAAACGGTCCAGCGACCACTTGAGCTGCTTTTGCAGGGCCAGATCGTCTTCGACGATCAACAGCGGCGCATGGCGAGGCGTGTTCATTGGTGCACCCTTCGGCCTGCGGCCTTGCCTGGCCGACGGCGCGGCCAGGCGTTCGCCAGGCATGGGATGCCCACAGGGCATCCCAGGTCCGGGTTCACTCCCGCCAGGCGGGAGCGAGCTTGCTTGGGGCGGTCCAGCGCGGCGCTCATTGGACGTCCAGCGCCGTCAAGGGTGCGTCCGCCTGCGCATGGAACAGCGGGAGCAGCAGGGTCACGGTGGTGCCCCGGTTCAATTCACTCTGCACGCTGATCTTGCCTCCCAGTTCCTGTATGTATTGGTAGCTCTCGTGGGCGCCTATGCCCATGCCGCTGGCCTTGGTGGTCTGGAACGGCTTGAAGAGGCGATTCTGAATGAAATCCTCGCTCATGCCGCAGCCGCTGTCCTCCACGCGAACGCGCGCCTGGCTGCCCTGGGCGTCCAGGGTCAGGCAAACACGGCCGCTCGCGGGCGTGGCATCGAAAGCGTTCTGCACGACATGGCCGAGCACGCGCTCCACGCGCTCCGCATGTCCACGCGTGCTGACGCCGCCTTGCAGCGTCAATTCCAGCACCCTGCCCTTGCTGGAAGCCGCAGCTGCGAGGCGCTTGGCGATCTGCTCGAGGTCGACACCACTGGTCACGCCATGCGGCTTGTCGCCCTCGCGTAACTGAAGCATCAGCTGGCGCATCTTCTCCAGCGAGTTCTCCACCGTATCGAGCATGTCCTGCTGGAATTCGGGGTTGTCGCGCAGACGCTTGGCGTTCTTCATCATCAGCGAGAGCTGGGTGACGATGTTCTTCAGGTCGTGCACGACGAAGGCCGACATGCGGTTGAAGGCATCGAATTTGCGTGCCTCCAGCAACGCTTCCGTGGCCTGGGCCTGGTCCAGATAGCCTGATGCCTGGCTGGCGGCCGTGCGCAGCAGGTCGCGCACCTCCCAGTTCACCTCGATGACCACGCGCGGCCGCCCCAGCACTGCAAAACCGATCAAGGCTTCGCGCACCAGCAGGGGCACCAGCAGCCAGCAGCGTGGCTCCTCGGTCAGCCAGGCCGGCAATTCAAGGCCGGGGTAGGCGTCAGGCCGTTCACGACACTCATCCACGTCGACGATCCAGGCGCGCTCGCGCCAGAACGACGCCAGCGGGCCGTCGCGCGCCTCGCTGCCCAACTCAGCGGGCAGGTTCCAGCGGGCGGCCTGCACGAAGTCACCACCCGCGGCACGCGGCAACCAAAGCATGCCGCTCGGGCTTTCGACCAGGTTGGCGAGTGCGCGCACCACGGTCTCAGCTGTGTGCTGGGGTTCAGCGCTGCCGGACAGGAGCTGGGTGAACCGCAGCCACTCCTCGCGGTAGTCGTAGCGATAGCTGAAGAAGTTTTTGCTGATGTAGACACGCAGGCGCGAGCGCATCGATCCGGAGGCCATCAGCAGCGTCAGCGCCACCAGCGCGACGAAAACCAGGGCCACGGACAGCGCCCGCCCCCACTCGCCGCCGGTGTAGCGCACGTAGTAGCCCACGCCGGCCACCACCAGCAAGTAGACGCCGACCAGCAGCAGCGTCGCCGAATGGAAGACCGCCGCACGCGACACATGCAGCCTGCCGAGCCAGTCGGCGTAGCGGCGAGAGGCTACGTAGAGCAGCGGCACCGCCGCGGCATGGACCAGCGAGCGAACGCTGATCGCGTCCCCATCGAAACGCTGAAACAGCGCGGCTTGCGACCCGATGAAGAGGTCGAAGGCAAAGATGGCCCCCAGCCCCAGGCAGACCGGCTTGGCATTCCATCGCGCGTCACCGGTCGCATTGCGCAGCATCTGCTCGACCATCACAAGGCCCAGCACCGCGAGGCCCAAGGCGGCAAAGGCCTGGGGACGGGCAAGACTCTCTGCCGGTACGTTCTCACCGACCAGGAGCAACGCCAGACGCGCCAGCACCGCGACGACAGCAAGGGGACGCAACCAACCCAGCCCGGCCCCCCGCCGCGGTGGTGGGAGCAGCATCAGCATGAAGGCAAACCAGAAGCTGATGCGCAGCAGGTCAAGGCCCGGAATGACCCAGGTCGGCAAACGGTCGGACCAATGCCTCAGCCCATCCATCAGCGCCAAGCCGGCCCAGATCGAACTGGCTGTCAGCGCCGCCAGGAACACCATGGCGAGCACGGAGACGGGCATGCTGCCCCGCAGCAGCCGCTGCGCGAAGTAGAGCGCGAACAGCCCGTAAGCCGCGCAGCAGATCAGATCGCCAAGGCTGCTCAAGGAGAGGAAGGGAGCCAGCACCTCAATCATGGCGCCAGGGGCAGGGTCCAAATCGGCGACAAGAGACATGCGTCATTCAAGCATGCCCCCGGGCGTTCGAGCATCGGCGCTTACGCCGAAGCGCCGCCGCGCTCAGCGAGCGCCCTTGCCGGTCAGCACGACGGCCACCGTCTCCAGCATGATCAGCAGATCAAGGAAGAGGGAGTGGTTCTTGACGTAGTACAGGTCGTACTGCAGCTTCTCGACCGAGTCTTCGATGGTCGAGCCGTACTCATAGCGCACCTGGGCCCAACCCGTGACGCCCGGCTTCACGCTGTGGCGCACCGCGTAATAGGGGATCTTGCTGATCAGCTCGTCGACGAAGAACTGGCGCTCCGGGCGCGGGCCGACCATGCTCATCTCGCCCCACAGCACATTGAAGAGCTGGGGCAGTTCGTCGATGCGAACCTTGCGGATGAAACGCCCGACGCGTGTCACGCGGTCGTCGTTCTTGGTGGCCCAG
This sequence comes from Pelomonas sp. Root1217, assembly GCF_001425705.1. Lineage (GTDB taxonomy): Bacteria > Pseudomonadota > Gammaproteobacteria > Burkholderiales > Burkholderiaceae_C > Pelomonas. The sequence continues at coordinate 645,267 of NZ_LMDC01000028.1, forward strand.
CGCGGCTTGCCGTCCTTTTCCGCATCGGTGCGCATGCTGCGGAACTTGATGACGTTGAAAGGCACACCATTGAGCCCCACACGTTCCTGACGGTAAAGCATCGGCCCACGCGATTCGAAGCGGATGGCCAAGGCCGTGATGAGCATGATGGGCCAGGTCACCGCCAGAATCAGCGCGGCGAAGATGATGTCGCACACGCGCTTGATCGCCGCGCGCAACATGCCCTGGCTGAAGCCGTCACCAAACACCAGCCAACCGGCATTGACATGCTTGATGTTGATCTGGGCCAGTGTCTTCTCGAAGTGGGTGGCGATATCCACCACGCGCACCCCGGACAGCTTGCAATCCAGCAGCTGGCGCAACGGCATGCTGCCGCCGCGGCGCTCGCTCAGGGCCACGACGATCTCGTCGACGTTGTGCTTGAGCGCAGCCTCGGTCAGGTTGGCGCCGTCATTGATGATCTCGGCGCGCGGCACTTCGGGCTGATCTTCGTTGGGCCCGGCGTAGAAACCGACGATCTGCGCATGTGGATCGGAGGCTCGCAAGGTGTTGCCAACGGTACGGGCCGCGATGCCGGTGCCAAAGATCAAGATGCGGCTGCGCATGCGCGCCTGAGCACCGGAGTGGGCCGCATAGACACGGTGCACCATGACTGCGGCGACCGCACTCATGGCGACCAAGGTCAGCATGTCGCGGTGGCTGGTGTTCGAAGGCACCAAGCTGAAGATGGCATAGGCCAGCGGCAGGCCAAACAGCAGCCCGAACAGGGCCCGGGCGCAGGACTCTGTGATGGAGCGGTTGTGGACGTGCTGGTAGAAACCCGTCGCCGAATTGATCACAAACATGCAACCGGCCAGTGACAGACCGTGCGACGCCGCGAATGGCAGCACCATCTGCGCTGACTCACCTTGGCTGAGCACGACCGCAATGACGGCAAAAACTATCAGGCCAAGATCGAAGAAGACCTGAAGCAAGGTCTGCCTGTGCAGGTAATGGTTGAATATTCGAATCATTTGCATCCCCGATCATTACTACCTGGCGTTTCCGCATTTGCAATTCGGTCAATGAAACTCGAATCAATATCGATATCTCATTCACCCTAGCGCGGTGATCGCCTGCCGTATCGCCACCTTGATGGCAAACTCAACAGCGCAGACCTCCTCGGAGACCGCCCGGCCGGCTCTGAATGCCCCTTTGGCTAGACGCCGCAACGGACATATCCGACCAACCCTTGATCGCGCCGGCATCATGCCTCTGGCCCCCTGGCTTGAAAGCCCCCCGTTTAGAGGGTGCTTGACCCTTGAATCCGTGTCGTGTCGCAGACCGTGGGGCCTCCCAAAGCGCTCACTTTCACAACGGGCGGCAGTAGAACCGAAAGCGCACGACAACTCCATGACAGGGCAGGCGCCAGCTTCCGCAAAACGTGCGAATTGCACAGGCATCGCATTGAAATCGAACGAAGCCCCGCTTATGTGCCTCTACCGCGCCGCAGATCAGTTTTCAAGCAAAGCGAATAATGCCCGACTATTTTTCTCGGCAGTATTCACAATCGGCAGGACGGCCTGTCGCTGCATGTGCCGCTTTGTCGTCCTGGAATTGACCCATCCCAATTTCGGGCTTGCCAGGCAGCCAAGTGCCGAAGAGCGGCCTGGCCATGAAAAACGCCCGCCGAGGCGGGCGTTCTGGACGTGAAACCGAATCAGCGCACGACGGCGAGCTGCTCGCGCGCACCACCCTTGTAGGTGTAGAGCGTCAGGGCGCCGTTCTTGATGTCGCCCTTCTCGTCGAAGGCGATGGTGCCGGTCACACCCTTGTAGCCGGCCGTCTTGGCCAGCACAGGCAGGTACTTGGCCGGATCAGCCGAACCGGCCTTGACCATGGCGGCAGCCATCACGTTGACGGCGTCATAGACGTAAGGCGCGTAGATCTGCACATCGACGTTGAACTTAGCCTTGAACTTGGCCTTGAAGTCGTCCATCGACTTCTTGGCTTCGCCTTCGACACCACCGGCTTCGGCGCAGACGACCTGGCCGTCGCCCATGGTGCCAGCGGCCAGCTTGGGCAGTTCGCCCGAGCAGATGCCGTCGCCGCCCATGAACTTGGCTTCGATGCCGAGTTGCTTCATCTGGCGCAGCATCGGGCCGGCCACGGCGTCCATGCCGCCGAAGAAGACGACGTCGGGCTTCTTGCCCTTCAAGGAGGTCAGGATGGCGGTGAAGTCCGTGGCCTTGTCGTTGGTGAATTCGCGACCGACGACCTTGCCGCCGGCGCCCTTGACGCCCTTTTCGAACTCGTCGGCGACGCCTTGGCCGTAGGCCGTGCGGTCATCGATGACAGCAATGGACTTGCCTTTCAAGTCCTTGGCGGCGTAGCGGCCCAGCGTGCCACCCAGGTGCACGTCGTCAGCCACGACGCGGAAGGTCGTCTTGTAGCCATTGCGGGTGAACTTGGGGTTGGTGGCCGACGGCGAGATCTGGGGAATGCCAGCGTCGCTGTAGACCTTGGAGGCCGGGATGGAAGTGCCGGAGTTCAAGTGACCCACGACCCCGTTGACCTTGGAGTCAACCAGCTTCTGGGCAGCAGCGGTGCCTTGCTTCGGATCGCCGGCATCGTCTTCAGCCAGCAACTCGAACTTGGCCTTCTTGCCGCCGATCATGACGCCCTTGGCGTTCAGGTCTTCGATGGCGAGGCGCGCACCCAGTTCGTTGTCCTTGCCCAGGTGGGCGATCGCGCCGCTGGTCGGTGCGACGTGGCCGATCTTGACGATCAGGTCCTGCGACATGGCAGCGCCGCTGAGCAGTGCTGCGACTGCACCCACCACGATATTCAACTTGATTTGCATGGATCAACTCCAGTTTGAAAGAGAGAGGAACAACAGAGAACCGTTGATTTTTCAACCAATTGAACATACCCCAAATCCGGGGGGCTCTCATTCGGGAAAGCGTGGACGCAGCGTTGTCAACCCGCTGCGGAGAAATGGTCCAGCTTGGCTCCCGACTGCTGGTAGACGCGATAGCGCGCACGCCCGGCTTGAACGCGCTCGGGGGCCTGTCCGATGACCTCCAACACGCGTTCAAATGCAAGCGCATCCGAAGGCATGTCATCGCGCAGGTTCAACAGCAATCCACGGTGTGGCAGACGCGCCGCGTCATCAACCAAGAGGACCTCGCCCGGCGCGGGCGCCGTGGCGCCGTCCCAACGCCGATGCGGGATGAACTCCGCCGCGTCGAAGCTCCACAGCAACTCGTCTAGACGAGTTGCTTGCGCCGCATCCACACAGACACCCACCGGCTTGCCCGACGCGAGAGCGCGACGGATCAAGCGGCAGGCAAAATGCAGTGGGTCCGCCGCGTCGCTGTAGAAACTGACGTGCAGGGTCACTTACTTCGCGTGGCTCAGCACGAAGTGCGTCAACAGGCCCACCGGCCGGCCAGTCGAGCCCTTGGCGGCGCCACCCTTCCAGGCGGTACCGGCGATGTCGAGATGGCCCCAGCGGTACTTGCTGGTGAAACGCTGCAGGAACTTGGCTGCCGTGATCGAGCCGCCCGCGCGGCCGGCGATGTTGGGCACGTCGGCAAAGTTGCTCTTCAGGCCTTCAGCGTACTCATCGTCCAGCGGCATGCGCCAGCACGGGTCCAGGGCCGCGTCGCCCGCTGCGGTCAGCGAGGCAGCGAGTTCGTCATCGCTGGCGTACATGCCGCTGCGCACGCCGCCCAGCGCGATGACGCAGGCGCCCGTCAGTGTCGCCACGTCCACCACGACCGCGGGCTTGAAGCGCTCCGCATAGGTCAGCGCATCGCACAGGATGAGCCGGCCTTCCGCGTCGGTGTTCAGGATCTCGATAGTCTGGCCGGACATCGACGTGACGACGTCGCCTGGCTTGATCGCGCGGCCGCTGGGCATGTTCTCGCAGGCAGCGACGATCATGACGAGATTCAGCTTCGGGCGGAGTTCGGCGACCGCGCGCAGCGTGCCGATGACGCTGGCCGCGCCGCCCATGTCGAACTTCATCTCGTCCATCTCGGCACCGGGCTTGAGCGAGATACCGCCGGTGTCGAAGGTGATGCCCTTGCCCACCAGCACGACGGGCGCCACCGTCTTGGCCGCGCCTTCATAGCGGGCGACGATGAAACGCAGCGGCTCGTCCGACCCTTGAGCGACGGACAGGAAGCTGCCCATGCCGAGTTTCTCGACGGCCTTCTTGTCCAGTACCTCGACCTTCAGCCCATGGGCCTTGCCGAGGCCCTGCACGACTTCGCCGAGATAGGTCGGCGTCGCGAAATTGGCCGGGCGGTTGGCGCATTCCCGCGCCAGTTCAACGCCGGCGGCAATGGCTTCACCACGAGCCAGGCCGGCCTTGGCCGCCTTGAGGTCAGCCTTGCCGACCAGCAGGGCCAGCCTGGTCAGCTTGGGGGCTGCCGGCGCGCTGGGCTTGGTGTGTCGGTAGACATAAACCGCATCCGTGGCGGCGAGGGCCGTCTGCTCGGCCAGCGATTCGACGAGGCCGGCATCGAAACCCACAAACGCCACGGCCGCGCTGACCACGCCACGCGGCTTGATCTGGGCGAGACCGGCCGCCAGTGCGGCCCGGGCGGCAGCCAGCGTCGTCTTGCCGCTGGCAACGAGGACGAGGCGGGGCGCCTTCACGCCTTCGGCCTGCGTCAGCGTGAGCGCCTGGCCAGCTTTCATCGTGAAGTCGCCGAGCTTGATTGCGGCCTGCGCATGACGGGCAACCACTGCATCCAGGCCCTTGGGCAGCGCCTCGCCGCCGAGCACGACGACCAGGGCGTCGGCACCGGCGCCCGCGAGCCCATCGAGCTCAGCGGTTTGAATCTTGAAGTCCATAATGACCAGAAGTAGGTAGAAGTGCTTTTGATGTTATTCGATTCATCCACGCGATCCGAGCTGGCCAAGAGCTTCGGCGTCACGCTGGTGGTCATCCTGACCATCATGTTGACGTCGACGCTGATCCGAACGCTGGGCCAGGCTGCGGGGGGCAATGTGGCGCCGCAGGACGTCGTGCTGCTGATGGGCTACGCGACCATCGCCCACCTCGCGACCATGCTCATCCTGTCGCTGTTCGTTGCCGTCGTCATCACGCTCAGCCGCTCCTATCGCGAGTCGGAAATGACGATCTGGTTTGCCAGCGGCGTGCCGCTGTCGCGCTTCGTGCGGCCGGTGCTGCGCATGGCCTGGCCGGTGCTGCTCGGCGTCATCGTGCTCGAACTCCTGGTCTGGCCCTGGGGCAACCAGAACAGCGCCGAATTGCGGGACCGTTATCAGAAGCGCGGCGACCTTTCGCGCGTGGCGCCGGGCCAGTTCCAGACATCGCGCGACGGCAGCCGCGTCTTCTTCATCGAACGCGACGGCGACAACGCCGCGACCGGCCGCAATGTCTTCATCCTCGCCAATCAGAACGAACGTGAGTCGGTGACGACCTCAGCCCGCGGCCATCTCGAGATGGAGGGCGACGACCGCTTCCTCGTGCTGGATCACGGCCAGCGCAACGAGAGCCAGCTCAAGACCGGTGAGAAAAGCCTGGCGCGCTTCGAACAGTACAAGGTGATGACCGACCCGCAGGTGCTGGCCAATGCCAACCAGCTGCCGCCCAAGGCCATGGCCACGTTGGACCTGCTGCGCCTGCCCACGCCCAAGAACCAGGGCGAGCTGGCCTGGCGCTTCGGCATGATCCTCGCAGGCTTCAACATGGCCCTGCTCGGCGTCGGCCTGTCCGCATCCAACCCGCGCCGCGCGAGCAACTGGAATCTGCTGTTTGCGCTGCTGGCCTTCGTCATCTACTTCAATCTCATCAACCTGTCGCAGTCCTGGGTGGGCAACGGTCGCATCAGCCTGCCCCGCGGCCTGCTGACCGTGCATGGCAGTGCCCTGTTCCTGGCCCTGGCCGTCATCTGGCTGCGCGACAACGCCAACCGCTTCTGCCTGCGACGCCGTCGCAGCGGCGAGGTGGCCGCATGAGGACGGTTCGCCGCCTGCTCTACAAGGACATCGCCGGCTCCGTGCTGCTCGTCGCACTGGCCTTCCTGTCGCTGTTCTTCTTCATCGACTTCGTCGACGAGGTCGAGCGCATGACCCGCGTCGGCGCGGGCGCGGGCAAGGCCGCCGTGCTCGCCGCGATGGAGTTGCCTGGCCATTTCTACGAGCTGTTTCCCATCGCCGTACTGATCGGCGCCATCGTCGCCCTGGCCCGACTGGCGCAAAGCAGCGAGTTCACCATCCTGCGCACCGGTGGCCTCGGTCCCGCACGGGCCCTGGCCCTGCTGGCCGGCTTGGCCGCCGCGTTCGCGGCGCTCACCTTCTTCGTCGGCGACTATGTGGCGCCGCGCTTCGAACGCGAGGGCGACGAGATGCGCGCCCGCTTCATGCACGACAGCAACCCGGCCAAGCGCGGCGCCTGGCTGAAGGACCACCAGACTATCGACGGCCAGGAGCGCAGCTATTCGGTCAAAGTCGGGCGCGTTGGCGGCGGCGGCGAACTGGAGGAGGTGCGCATTTTCGAGTTCGACGCCGAAGGCCGGCTGATGTCGCGCACTGAAGCGGAAAGGGTCGACGTCGACGCCAAGGGTATGTGGCATCTGCAGGCGGTCAAGCGCACGGTCTGGAACCCAGGCACGGCGACGGCCAGCGGCAGCGTCGGCGACGTCGTCATCAGCGAGCAACAGTTCGACAAGCTCGACTGGCAGAGTTCCCTGCACGCTGGCGTCATCGCTGCGGCCGTGCTGCCGGCCATGTCGATGTCGACGCTGGAGCTCTACCGCTACACCAAGCATCTGTCGGCCCAGGAACAGTCGGCCCAGGCGCACAACATCCAGTTCTGGCGCAAGGCCTTCTATCCGTTTGCCTGCTTTGTCATGGTGGCGCTGGCCCTGCCCTTTGCCTACCTGCATGGGCGCTCGGGCGGCATCAGCATCAAGGTGTTCGGCGGCATCATGCTGGGCATCAGCTTCGTGCTGCTGAACAACGTGACCGGCCATCTGGGCCTGCTGAAGAACTGGACGCCCTGGGTCGTCGCGGCAACGCCCAGCCTGCTTTATCTCGGGCTGTCGATGGCGGCGTTCACCTGGCTTGTCCGCTACCGCTGATGGAAGGCCTGCTGCTTTTCGCCCATGGCGCCCGCGACCCGGCCTGGGCACGGCCCTTCGAGACCATTGCCGAGCGGCTGCGCGCCGCACGCCCCGGCACGCCGTTGGCGATGGCCTATCTGGAGTTCATGTCGCCCGGCATCGAGGAGGCGGCCGAGCAACTCGCCACGGCAGGTTGCTCGCGCGTGCATGTGCTGCCGCTCTTCCTCGGCACCGGCGGCCATGTGCGCCGTGACATACCGCCCCTGCTCGACCGCTTGCGCGAGCGCCACGGCGACGCCATTCAATGGCTGCTCCATGCGCCGCTGGGTGAACAGGAAGCCGTGCTCAACGCCATCAGCCTGGCCTGCCTGGCAATACTCGAATGAACCTGCATCAATTCCGCTTCGTCCAGGAAGCGGCCCGCCGCAACCTCAACCTCACCGAGACAGCCAAGGCGCTGTTCACTTCGCAGCCAGGGGTGTCCAAGGCCATCCTCGAACTCGAGGAGGAACTGGGCGTGGACATCTTCTCGCGCCACGGCAAGCGGCTGCGCCGCATCACCGAGCCCGGCCAGCAGGTGCTGGCCTGCATCGAAATCATCCTGCGCGAGGTCGGCAACCTCAAGCGCATCGGCGAGGAGTATTCGCGCCAAGACAGCGGCACCTTCTCCATCGCGACGACCCACACCCAGGCCCGCTACGTGCTGCCCGCGCCGGTGGCCCAGCTGCGCAAGAACCTGCCGCAGCTGCGCATCAGCCTGCACCAGGGCAGCCCGGACCAGGTCGCCAAGATGCTGCTGGACGAGACCGCCGACCTCGGGCTGGCCACCGAATCCCTGGCCCAGTACCCCGAACTCGTCACCCTGCCCTGCTATGAGTGGCAGCACGTCATGGTCGTGCCGCGCGATCATCCGCTGGCCAGCGTCGAGCGCGTCAGCCTGGAACAGCTCGCTGGCGAGCCGCTGGTGTCCTACCACCCCAGCTTCACGGGCCGCACCCGCGTCGACAAGGCCTTCGCCGCGCGTCATCTGACACCCAATGTCGTGCTGGAGGCCATCGACTCCGACGTCATCAAGACCTATGTGCGCCTGGGCATGGGCGTGGGCATCGTGGCCGAAATGGCCATGCGCGAGGAGCCCGCCAACAGCGACCTGGTCGCGCGGCCACTGGGCACGCTGCTGGGCAGCAACGTGACGCGCATCGCCTTCAAGCGCGGCGCCTATCTGCGCAACTACGTGTACGCCTTTGCCGAACTGCTGTCCGAACGACTGTCACGCAAGCTCATCGAGAAGGCCATGAACGGCGACTCGACCGACTTCGGCATCTGAGTTGGGACCGAGAACAGGCCCTGCGGCCTGTTTGACGCCCAACGATGGACTGCAAGCATGCAAGCTGGCAGTCATGAGGCCTCAGGACTCCCGGCCGAAGCTGGAGTCGATCGGCAGCATCAGGTCCACCTCCTCACCGCGCAGGCCGGCCTCGAAGAGATCGCGCGCCACGCTGTAGAGGGTCAGCAGATCGCGGTAGGCGGGCAGCTCGAAGCTCGGCACGCCCGGGCCGCCTCCGCGAGCGAGCAGGTCCTGCAGCATCTGCAAAGCGGTGCCCGGGTCGGCCCAGACGACCTGCAGATGCGCGATGACGCTGGGGCTGGCATCCAGGCTGCGGCCACGCGCCAGGCTCTGCGACCACTGTGGCGCCAGCACCCGAAAGCGCTGCTCGAACTGCTTGACGAGCTCGGCAAACACCTCGGGCTCGCCGCGCTGCTGGCAAAGCTCCATCAGCATCAGATAGGGCATGGCGCCGGCATTGCCACGCGCCAGCCGCGTGGCCAGCAGGTCGGCCGCCGCTTCTTGCTGGCCGAGCAGCTGCAGGAAATCGACCTGTTGCTGCAGGTCCAGCAGCTCGTCCGCCACGGTCAGCTCGTTGGACAGGACCGGTGCGGCCGCGGCCTGCACCGGCAAGGGCTGGGTCGCCTGCATCGATGCGGGCAGCGCGGCCGACGGCGGCGATGCAATGGGCGCCGGTGGCCACGCCATGGGCCTGGGCTGGGGCCGTGTGACCTGGTGCTGGCCTTCGTCCGGCAGGGCCGCAGCGTGGCCCACGACAGGCGGCGCCATGCCCGGCGAGTGCAGCGGCACCGCGGGCAGGCCGGCCCCTTCAGCTGCGTGCAGGGCGCGCCAATAGGCTAGCTCGCGGCGTGCGCGCTGGTCGCGCCAACGGCTGAGATAGAAAGCTGCCGATCCGGCCAGCAGGCTCAACCCCAGCGTCAGCAGCCAGGTCATCGGGTCTCGATAGGGCGAGGCACGTGCGCTGTGCACCGCCGCGAGCGGCGGCGGCACAGCTGGCGCGGAGGCAGGCGGTATTGCCGCCGCCGAGGCCGCGGCGGCTTCGGCTTGCAGCCGCGCCTCCAGGTCGGCGCGCAGCTGGGCCACGGTCTGCTCCAACTGAGCGATCTGGGCTTCCAGCTCCGGCGTGAGCTCCATCTCGGCCGCGCTGGCGGCAGGTTGGACGGGCCGCGGCGCTTCGGCCACCAGCACCTCAGGCCGTTCCAGCACGAGGCGCGGACCACTGGCGCGCGGCTTGAGGCGCGGCTTCTGCCGAACTACCGGGGCGGGCGCTGGCGCGGCCTCGCCCAGCACGGTCGGCGGCGAAGCGGCCACGGGCGCCATGACAGGCGCAGGCGGCGCGGGCACCGCGGCAGCGCCGGCCGCCGGGTCGACGAAGGCATTGAACTCGCGCGTCAGCCGCAGCGGGCAGCCCAGGGCCAGTGTGATGCGCAGGGCCGGCTCGTCGATGCGTGCCAGGCTCTGCAGGCGAATGCGTTGCTGGCCGGGTTCACCCTCGACACGCATCTGTAACAGGCCCGCCGGCACCCGCGCGTCGCCCGCGGAGACCTCGGCGCGCACGCAGGAATCGGTCAGTCGTTCACCATCCGCCAGCGTCAGCGGGATGCTGGCATCCAGCGGTTTTCCAAGCGCCGAATGGATTTGCGGCCGTCCCAAACCCAGAGCCTGGGCGTCTGGCGCCAGGCCGAGCAGCAGTGCCAAAGTAGGTGTGAGTGCGCCCAGCAAGGTCGGGCGCAAGGCCGTGAAGGGCATTGACTGCGGGTGGCTAGCTATCGGTTGAACGAGAGGGTGGAGACAGCGCGGATCACTCTAGCATGGGGGCCCTTCGCCAACGGCGCCATTCCCAGGGAACCGCGGGCGGCACAATGCCCCCAGACCATGAACGCACTCAGCCTCACTCCCGCCGAACGCCAGCAGATCGATCAGGGCGCCTGGTTCTCCAAGCTCTCCGAGACGCTGCGCAACGACATCCTGCAGCGCGCCTTCGTGCGCCGCCTGCCCGACGAGACCATGCTGTCCCACCGCGGCGAGCCCGCCGAGGAGTGGTCGGCCGTGGCCAAGGGCGCCGTGCGCGTCAGCTCGGTATCCCTGGCCGGCAAGCAGATCTCGCTGACCTATGTCGAGCCGGGCACATGGTTTGGCGACATCGCCCTCTTCGACGGCCTGCCCCGCACCCACGACGCCTATGCGCACGGCGAGACGACGCTGCTGTGCGTGCGCAAGTCCGACTTCCGCGCGCTGTTGCAGGCCCACTCCGAGCTCTACGACGCGCTGCTGCGGCTGAACTGCCGTCGGCTGCGGCTGATGTTCGACATGATCGAGGACCTCAACACGCGGCCGCTGGCCGCCCGCCTGGCCAAGCAGGTGCTGCTGCTGGCGCGCTCGTATGGCGTGCAGGAGGGCGACGAGATCCGCATCGGGTTGCAACTGGCCCAGGAAGACCTAGCCCAATTGCTCGGCGCCTCGCGCCAGCGCGTCAATCAGGAACTGAAGGCTTTCGAGCGCGAGGGCGCAGTGCGCGTCGAGCCGACCCGGCTGGTGGTGCTCAGCCGCGACAAGCTGTTGGCTGCGGCGTCACGCTGAGGCCCCTCGCCCAGCGTGGCCCGCTGGACGCGGCCAGTCCGGTCGGTCCCCCGCGGGGACGGCGATGCTTGCGGCATCGAGCCGCAAGCACATCGCCAGAGCGGGCCGGCTTGGGAGCGGCCCGGCGCTCGGCCCGCGGGGACGGATGACGCTGCCGAGACATGGCATGCCGCGGCGCCGCAGCACAATCGCCCGCATGGAAGCATTCACCGGCACCCGTCCCCTTGCCCAAGCCCTGGACACCACGGCTCTCGAAGCCTGGCTTGCCGCGCATGTCGAAGGCTTTGTCGGGCCGCTGGCTATCGAGCAGTTCAAGGGCGGCCAGTCCAACCCGACGTACCTGCTGAAAACGCCGGGCGCGCAATACGTGATGCGCAGCAAGCCCGCCCCCGTAGCCAAGCTGCTGCCGTCGGCGCATGCCATCGAGCGTGAGTTCCAGGTCATGGGCGCTCTTGCCGGCACCGACGTGCCCGTGCCCGCCATGTTCGCCTTGTGCGAGGACGAGGCCGTCATCGGCCGCGCCTTCTACGTCATGTCCTTCATGCCCGGCCGCGTGCTGTGGGACCAGAGCCTGCCCGGCATGAGCAATGCCGAGCGCGCCGCCCATTACGACGAGATGAACCGCGTCATCGCGGCCCTGCACCAGGTGGACTTCAAGGCCGTGGGCCTCGCGGCGTACGGCAAGGCGGGCAACTACTTCGAGCGCCAGATCGGCCGCTGGAGCAAGCAATACCTCGCTTCCGTCACCGAGCCCAACCCGGCGATGGATTCGCTGCTGGCCTGGCTGCCGGCCCACATCCCGGCTTCGGCCCGCGACGAGAGCGAGGTGGCCATCGTCCATGGTGACTACCGCATGGACAACGTCGTCTTCCACCCGACCGAGCCCCGCGTCATCGCGGTGCTGGACTGGGAGCTGTCCACGCTCGGCCATCCGCTGGCTGACTTCAGCTACCACTGCATGAGCTGGCACATCAAGACCTCGGGCGCCGCCCGCGGCCTGGGTGGCAAGAACCTCGTCGAGCTGGGCATCCCGAGCGAGCGCGAGTATGTGCAGCGCTACTGCGAGCGCACCGGCCGCGCCGACGTCGGCACCGTCATGGCCGACTGGAACTTCTACATGGCCTACAACATGTTCCGCATCGCGGCCATCGTGCAGGGCATCGCCAAGCGCGTGGTGGACGGCACCGCCTCCAGCGAGCAGGCGAGGGAAACCGCCAAGGGCGCCAAGCCGCTCGCCGAGCTGGCCTGGAGCTTCGCTCAGAAAGCGTGAGCCCCTCGCCCAGTTTCGCAGCGCTGAACGCGCGCGAACCTGGTCGGTCCCCCTGGGGGACGGCGATGCTCGCCGGATTGACCGGCAAGCACATCGCCATGGCGGGCCGGCTCGGGAGCGGCCCAGCGCTCGACCCGCAACTCGTGCGCCTCAGGTCACATCCCCCGGACGCGTCGAAGGCGTCCAGGCGATGGACGTCGTCGTCGGCCAGGCCCCGCTGTCCGACAGCCGCCCGTTCACGCGCTGTGCCTCACGCGCTGCGACTTCCAGCAGCTTCACCAGGGCCTGCACCTTGGGCAGGTCGGCCTCGCTCATCTCGGTGCGCAGGTAGAGGTTGCCGCGCATCGCCATCAGCACGAAGGGATGGCCTTCAGGCAGCAGGTCCTGGCTGGCCTGAACCAGGGCTTCGCTGAGTTCGCCCTCGATCCACGCGCCGGTCAGATCCTTGGTCACGCCGACGATCCCATAGCGTTGGCGCAGCATCTGCGAGGCGGCGTTGTTGAACTTGGGGAACATCACCAGCCAGCGCATCTCTTCCGGTGTGTCGGTGTCGACGCGAGTCTTGAGCGTGTCGGTGTAGGCCTCGAAGACGGCCCGCTCCAGGTTCTCCATCAGCGCCCGGCACAGCACCATCATCTGCAGGTCATGGTGCAGGCCCATCTCACAGCGCATGCGCAGCTCAAAGCCGGGCAGATAGCTGCGCTGTGATACCCCCCATTCGATGCGCAGTGGCCCCGGCGCGGCTTTGGGTTGCTCGACCTGGAAGCCCAGGCCGTCCCGCGTCTGCGTGAACTCGGCCCCGCGCGCCTCGGCCCAGTCCTCGATCGGACGCCAGCGCGCTGCGTTGGCGCGCGTCACGAGCCAGTGCTTGACTTGCTTTACCACCATGAGTCGTGAGGAAGTCTGAAAATGGGGCCTGCTTGCTAGGCGCACCGCATGGAGGCGACGAATGATTGAAGTGTATTCATGGCCCACGCCCAACGGCCACAAGGTGCACATCATGCTAGAGGAGTGCCGCCTCGCCTACCGGGTGCATCCCGTGGACATCGGTGCCGGTGAGCAGTTCGCACCCAGCTTCCTCGCCATCAGCCCCAACAACAAGATCCCCGCGATCACCGACGCCGACGGCCCTGACGGCCAGCCCATCTCGCTGTTCGAGAGCGGCGCCATCCTGCTGTACCTGGCTGGCAAGACGGGCAAGCTCCTGCCGGCCGACGTGCGTGGCAAATACGAGGTGCTGCAGTGGCTGATGTTCCAGATGGGCGGCGTTGGCCCCATGCTGGGCCAGGCGCATCACTTCCGCATCTACGCGCCCGAAAAGATCGACTACGCCATCGACCGCTACACCCATGAGGCCCAGCGCCTGTACAGCGTCATCAACAAGCGCCTGGCCCATGCCACCTATCTTGGCGGGCCGGACTACAGCATCGCCGACATCGCCGTCTTCCCATGGCTGCGCTCCTGGAAGAACCAGGGCGTGGAGATGGGCGACTACCCGCATCTGAAGGGCTGGTTCGACGAGATCGCCAAGCGCCCCGCCGTGCAGCGTGGCGTGGAGGTGCTGGCCGGTGCGCGCAAGCCGCTGACCGACGAGAAGGCGCGCGAGGCGCTGTTCGGCAAGCGGCAGCTGGAGCAGCGCTGAAGCCCGGCGTCAGACGGGCACCAGGCGCAGCTCGCGATGTGCGGGCGGCAGCCCTTGCGTGGCAAGGATCAAGGGCTCGCCAGCGGTGAAGGCCGGCGGCGCATAGGCCGCAGATCCACCGACATCCGCCAGCGCATGGGCCGCGGGCTGCTGAGCAAATGCCAGCACGTCGGGCGCCCCGAGGCCCAGGGAAACCTCAGCCATGGTCGGCTCGGCAAACACCTGCAATTCGACCGGCGGCCGGGGCAGGTGCATGCCGAACCGCCCCTCCGCGTCACTCGCGCCCTCGTGCACGCGGCCGTCGCCATCGATCAACCTGACGCGCGCCCAGGCGGCGGGCGCACCGTCAGCCTGCCAGGCAAGGACGCCATAGACGCTGGCCATGTCCGGCGGTGGACGCCGGGTCGGCGCGCCATGGAGGTTGACCCGCACCACGCGCGTGGCACCCAGGGCCGTGGTGCTCACGATCTGGCCCATCGGCCGGCCGGGCAGCGGCCAAGGCAGGCTCAGCGGCTGGAAGCGCTGCAAGTCGTCGCGCACGAGCACATCGGCATAGGCCGGCACTTGCGGCTGGCGCCAATGCTCGGCCAGATCCGGCCAGAGGTGCAGGCCGGAAGCTGTGGCGACCGATCGCCCCAGCAGCTTGCCGCCGTGGCGCAACACCAGGCAGCAGCGCAGGCCGGTCGTGATGTGGTCGCCGCTGGCCGCATCAAAAAATGCCAGCACGTCGCCCACCGGCAGCAGAAGTTCATCCGGTGGCGGCCTGAGCAGCGTCGTCGCGACCATCGGCCCATACTAGGAAGGGACCGGCGCCGCGGTCACCCTGATTGTTAGGGGGCCGCCAGTTCAGGGCCGCACGCCAGGCGGCTGCATCGCCATGCCGGCCGAGCGGCGCGCGAGATAGACCTCCAGCGCCAGCAGCTCGGCGCTGTCCCAGTCCCACACCATCGCGCGCACGCCGCTCAGGCAGCCGCGCAGGCGGCGCTGCAGGCTGCCCAGGGACTGCCACTCCAGGCGGTAGACCGGGTAGTCGTCGACATGGGCCTGCGGGATCAGGCTGCCGCCCAGGCGCAGGCCCGCGCGCTCGTCATGGCACTGGGCGCAGGACAGGTTCAAGGCGCCGATGCGGGTCGTGTAGATCTGCTGGCCGCGCCTGGCCGCGGCATCAAGGTCCGGGCCGCGCGGCGGCGCCAGCGACATGCCGCGCGACTGCTGCGCGACGAGAGCCGTGAGCGCCAGCAAGGACTCGGCCTCGGGAGCCCAGGGCGCTTGCTGCTGATGGCGCACGCGGCAGCGCTGGATGCGACCGGGCAGGTCGACGAGACCCTGGTCAAAGGCGGGATAGCGGGTCGCCGCGCCGCGCAGCCTGCCGGGCTCGCCGTGGCAGCTTGCGCAGGACTTGCTGCCCTGGCTCCAGAGCTCAGCACCCAAGGCCAGTGCCAGTTGGGCGGGATGCTGGGCGCCGTCGGCCTGCAGCGTGCGCAGGGCCGGGCTCATGGTGTCGCGGCCGGAGCGACGCTCGTCGGCGTTGGCTGCGAGCGCGACGCATAGCAGCAGCCAGGCCGTTTTCATGCGAGGTTCAATGGGCGCGTTTCGCGATGCTCGAAGCCGTTGTCGCCGCGCCAGAGAAAGCTCAGCTCGCCGGACTTGTCGGCACGCAGCCAGAAGGCCAGGTAGGGATTGGCCGAGATGGCCGCGAACAGGTCGGCGGCGAAGACCAACTCGCCGTCCAGCCGGCATTCGAAGCGGCGTACCAGGTCGCGAGCCAGGCGGTCGCCTTCGTCGCTGCTGCGGTAACCCGTCTCCATGCTGTGGGCGACCGTGGCACGAACCTCGAAGGCTTCGCCCGCCCGGATGGCTGCAGGCAGCGTGATGACGGCTCGCGTGACCATCAGGGTTCCACGCAGGCCGCAAGCGTCACGATGACGTCCACGCCCGACTGCCAGCAGCGCCCGTCGGCCGCCTTGGCCACGGCGACGATGCGCTGGCTGCGTGCCAGCCGCATGCGGGCGCTGAACTCGGGCTTGCCGCTGTTGGCACCGAAGGCCGCATGCACGACCTCGGGCTCCGGGTTCAGCGGCGTGAACAACGCCAACCCCACGACGGCTTCGCTGGCCGCCACGCGCACCGGCACGGCGTTGCCGTTCTCGACCAACTCGGCGATCTCGAGCTTCAGCGATCCGGGCTCGGGATCGCGCCCCGCCCAGGCGCGGATGGCGGCGCGCATGGCTTCGTCGGAGGCGCGCGCCTCGGGCAGCAGCGCGAGCACTGCGGCAGCCAGCGTGAACTCGCGTCGCTTCATTTCGCCAGCGTGCCGAGGTAGGCCACGATGTCGTCGAGCTGCTGCTCGGTCAGCGCCGCCCTGCCCGCCCAGGCTGGTGCAACGTCGCGCAGGCCCTCGGTCGAACGGAACGGCGGCATGACGGTGGCCGGGTGGAAGCGGCGCATGTCGGCAATGCGATCGCGCAGGCCCTTGGCACTGAGCCGCGCCGCGATGGCATCCAGCGGCGGCGCGAGATTGCCCTGGTTCGCGTCACCCGCCACGTTCAGCGCGTGGCACAGCAGGCACAGGCTCTGCGTGCGGTCGGCCACCAGCGCGCGGCCGCGTTGCGCATCACCCGGCTCGGCATGTGCCGCAGCCACCAGCAGCAGGGCGAGCCAGGCGCGCATCAGGCCAGCTGGTTCTTCAACGGCAGGTCGCGGATGCGCATGCCCGTCGCCGCGAAGATCGCATTGAGCACGGCCGGCGCGGCCACCGCAATCGTCGGCTCGCCGACGCCGCCCCAGAAGCCGCCCGAGGGCATGACGATGGTCTCGACGGCCGGCATGTGCGCCATCTTCAACACAGGATAGGTGTCGAAGTTCTGCTGTTCGACGCGGCCGTCCTTGATGGTGATCTCGCCGAACAGAGCCGCCGACAGGCCATAGACGAAGCTGCCCTCGACCTGGGCCGCGATCTGCTGCGGGTTGACGGCATGGCCGGGGTCGGTGGCGGCGACGATGCGGTGGATCTTCAGCTCGCCGCGCTTGGAGACCGACACCTCGGCGCAGGCCGCCACATAGCTGCCAAAGCCCATGATCTGCGCCAGGCCCAGATATCTTCCCTTCGCTCGTGGCTTGCCCCAGCCGGCCTTGGCCGCCACGGCGTTCAGCACGGCCAGATGCTTGGGCGAGTTGGCCAGCAGCTCGCGGCGCAGCTCCAGCGGGTCGCGCTTGGCGGCATGGGCCACCTCGTCGATGAAGCACTCCAGATAGATCGCGTTCTGGTTCAGGTTCACGCCGCGCCAGAAGCCCGGCGGCACGGTCGGGTTGCGCATCGCATGGTCGATGAGCAGGTTCGGCACCGCATAGCCGAGCGCGCCTTCCGCGCCGCCCGCGCTCAGCCCCTGGAAGACGACCGGGTCCTTCCCGTCCTTGATGTTCTGCGGAAAGATGCCGGCGATGATGCTCTGCCCCGAGATGCGCATGTGCAGGGCCGTCAGCCTGCCCGCCGCGTCCAGGCCGGCCGTCAGCTTGCACTGCGTGACCGGGTGGTAGCGGCCATGCATCATGTCCTCCTCGCGGCTCCAGATCAGCTTGACCGGCGTGCCAGGGAGCGCCTTGGCGATGGCCACGGTCTGGCGCACCCAGTCGTGCACGGCGCCGCGCCGGCCGAAGCCGCCACCCAGGTGCAGCTTGTAGACCTCGCAGGCCGAGGGCGGCAGGCCCGACGATTCAGCGGCAGCGGCCAGCGCGGCCTCGCCATTCTGTGTCGGGGTCCAGACCTCGCAACGCTCCGGCGTCCACTTGGCCGTGGCGTTCATGACCTCCATCGTCGCGTGGTTCTGGTGCGGGTAGCTGTAGACGGCCTCGACCGTGCGGGCCGCGGTCGCCAATGCAGCCTTCGCATCACCCAGACTGCTGCCGACGGCAGCCTCGGCGGCGTCCAGTGCGGCCTTCAGCGTGGCGGCCGTGTCGGCGCTGTTCTGCGAGCCATTGACGCCCTCGTCCCAGACGATGGGCAAGGCGTCCAGCGCCGTCTTGGCCCGCCACCAGGTGTCGGCCACGACGGCCACCGCCGAGTCACCCACCTTGACGACCTTCTTCACGCCGGGCCGCCCCTCGATGGCCGCCGCGTCGAAGCTCTTGAGCTTGCCGCCGAACACCGGGCAGTCCTTGATGGCCGCGTTCAGCATGCCGGGCAGCTGCAAATCCATGCCGTAGACCTGCGAGCCGTCGAGCTTGGGGCGGGTGTCCAGCCGCTTCATCGGCCGCCCGGCCAGCGTCCAGTCCTTGGCCGGCTTGAGCTGGATGTCGGCCGGCGCGGCCAGCTTGGCGGCTTCGGCTGCGAGCGAGCCATAGCTCAGTTTCTTGCCGGCGTGGGTCACCCAGCCCGAGGCCGTCGCGCATTCGACGACCGCCACCTTCCACTGGTTGGCCGCCGCCTGGATCAGCAGCGCCCGTGCCAGCGCCCCGCCCTTGCGCACGTACTCGTGCGACTCGCGAACGCCGCGGCTGCCGCCGGTGCTCATGCTGCCCCAGGCGCGGTTGCGCGCCAGGTTCTGGCCGGGGGTCGGGTACTCGGTCTTCACCTTGGCCCAATCGCACTCCAACTCCTCGGCGACGAGCTGGGCCAGGCCGGTCAATGTGCCCTGCCCCATCTCCGAGCGCGCGATGCGGATGACGACGCTCTCGTCCGGCAGGATCTGCACCCAGGCGTTCAGCTCGGGCGTGGTTTCAGACTCGGCAAGGCCTGGCACATGGAAGCCCACCATCAGCCCGCCGGCGGCGGCGCTCGTGGTGTGCAGGAAAGACCTGCGAGAAAGCACGGCACTCACGCTTGACCCCCTTCGATGACGATGGGAATCTGCTTGCGCTGCACCTGGCCAGCAGCCAGGTGGATGGCGGCGCGCACGCGGTTGTAGGTGCCGCAGCGGCAGATGTTGGTCATGGCCGCGTCAATGTCGGCGTCGGTCGGCTTGGGCTTGGCCTTCAGCAGCGCCGCCGCGGCCATCAGCATGCCGCTCTGGCAGAAGCCGCACTGCGGCACGTCCAACGCGTCCCAGGCCTTCTGCAGCGGGTGGCTTGCATTAGGCGCCAGGCCCTCGATGGTGGTGATCTTCTGCGCCACGGTCAGCGCCGAGGCCGGCATCACGCAGCTGCGCACCGGAGCGCCGTCGATATGCACCGTGCACGCACCGCACTGCGCCACGCCGCAGCCGTATTTGGTGCCCGTAAGGCTGAGTTGCTCACGCAGCACCCACAACAGCGGCGTGTCGGCCTCCGCCTCGAACTGCACCCGCTTGCCGTTGACCGTCAACTCCGCCATGCCGTTGCTCCCGTTCCTGCCACCACTTGCGGCGCGCGAGAGGCTAGCAGGGTCGGCGGCGGCGTGCCACTGCGGGCGTCCTCAAGCGGGCTCGGCGATGCGGTAACCAACGCCGGGCTCGGTCAGCAGCACGCAGGGCTCGGCCGGCTCGACCTCCAGCTTGGCGCGCAACTGGCCCATGTAGAGACGCAGATAGTGGGTCTGCTCGGTCGCGTCGGCGCCCCAGACGTCGGCCAGCAGGCGCCGGTGGGTGACGACCTGGCCGGCCTGGCGCACCAGGCGGGCCAGCAGCTTGAACTCGGTCGGCGTCAGCCGCACGTCGGCACCGTTGCGACGAACGCGGTGGGCGGCGAGATCGACCTCCAGCCCCGCGCGTCGGTACATCGTGACGGCAGGCTGGGCGACGGTGCCACGGTGACGCAGGGCCACCCGCAGCCGCGCCAGCAGCTCGCCAATGCCGAAGGGCTTGACGAGGTAGTCGTCGGCGCCGGCGTCCAGCAGGCGGATCTTCTGGCCCTCGACCTGGCGGGCCGAGATGACGATGAGCGGCGTCGAGCGCTCGCGCCGCAGCGCCTGCAGCAATTCCTCGCCGTCGCCGTCGGGCAGGCCGAGGTCGAGCAGCACGGCGTCGAGATGGCCGGCGTGGGCGAGCTGGGCCATCGCGTCGGCCAGGCTGGCAGCGGTCAGCACCTCGTAGCCTTCGACGACCAGGGCCTCGCGCAAGGTCACGCGCAATTCACGGTCGTCTTCGACAAGCAGCAGCTTCATGCGGCCGCCTCAGGCGGTTCGGGCGCGTCGCGCAGCGGCAGGCGCAGTTCGAAGCTGCAACCGCCGTGGCCACGCGGGCGCAGGCTCAGGGCCCCGTCGTGCGCCTCGGCGATCGCGCGGCACAGGGCCAGGCCCACGCCCGAGCCCGGCGGACGTTGAGAAAAGGCGGCCAGGTCGCCGCGCTGGAAGGCGTCGAAAACGCGCTCGCGCCAGGCGGGGTCGATACCGGGGCCGCGGTCGCGCACGGCAAACATCACTTCCGCGCCAAGGCGGCGCACGACGAGTTCGACGGCAGCGTCAAGCGGGCTGTATTTCAGGGCGTTGTCGATGAGGTTGTCCAGCAGCTGCGACATCAGGGCCGCATCACACCACAGCAGCGGCAGCGCCGGTTCGATACGCGCCTTCACGCGTTCACCGTCGGGCCGGCGGCGC
Source organism: Pelomonas sp. Root1217 (assembly GCF_001425705.1). Lineage (GTDB taxonomy): Bacteria > Pseudomonadota > Gammaproteobacteria > Burkholderiales > Burkholderiaceae_C > Pelomonas. The sequence goes on from NZ_LMDC01000028.1 coordinate 665,697, forward strand.
ACGCGGCGCAGGGCCGCACCAACGATCTCCTCGGCCGACTCCCAGTCGCAGCGCAGCGCCACGCCGGGCGCGCCCAGCCGTGCAAGCTGCAGGGTGTTGTCGGTCAGGCGCACGAGGCGGGAGGTCTCGTCGACGATGCGGCTGGCCAGCTCGCTGCGTTGCGCCGTCGTCAGCCGGTCCCCCTGGGTCTGCAGGGCCGAAGCCGAACCCATGATGGTGGCCAGCGGCGTGCGGTAGTCATGCGAGATGGCAGCCAGCATGGCGTTGCGGGTGGACTGGGTCTCGGCCAGTTCGGCCGATTGCCGGGCCTCATCCTGCACCCGGCGGCGCTGCAGGGCCAGGCCCATCTGGTCGCACAGGGCCTGGGCGTGGGCAAGCTGGTCCGCGGCCAAGGCCTCGTTGCCCAGGCCGCGCAGCGTGACGGCACCGAGCGCCGCGTCGCGACCGCGCAGCGGCAGGTAGAGGTCCGGCTCCTGGGCGTGATGGTCGGTACCGGGGCCCAGCGCCCGGCCGCCATCGGCGCACAGCTGCAGGCCGGCCAGCGCATTCGCATCGGGCTCGCCGACGACGATGTCCTGCGCGCCGGGCGACGGCCGCAGCAGCGCCGCCGTGGCCAGGCCGGTGTTGCCGGCCAGCGCCTGCAACAGTTCGTGGACATGGACCTCGGGAAGGTCGGCGTCACGCATCAGGTCGCCGAACTCGCGCAATGCGCGCTCGAGCTGCGCAGCGCGCTGGGCAGCCTGCAGGCCCTGCCAGGCCAGGCGCAGCCGCCAGCCCGCCCAGGCCAGGCCCATCAGCGAGCCGACGGCGATCCAGGGCAGGAATTGGACAACGGGACGAGGAATCATGAGGCGGCGGAGTTTAGGAGGCCTCCACCACCTCGACCTGCGGCCGCGTCGGCTTGTCGAAGCGATCCTTCACCAGGCCGGCCAGCAGCACATCCACCAGGGTGCCGCCCTGCCCCGCGCCTTGACCGCCACCCACCACCACCTCGGGCACCAGCTGCACGCCGGCGCCAGCCAGGGCCTGGGCGACCTGCACGACGGCGTAGTTGCCCGATTCCATCGAGTCGATCTTCTGGCGGATGACCTCGGCCTCGGCCTCGCCGATGGCCAGCGTGCGGCCGGCCTCGGCCTGGCCGGTCACGCGCGTGACCTCGGCATCGGCTTCCGCCGTGATCTTCTTGGAGCGCGCCGCGCCGTCGGCCGTCTTCACCGCCGCCTGGGCGCTGAACTCGGCAATGGCGACCTTGCGCTCGGCGTCCACCACCTGGGCCTGGGTGCGGGCCAGGGCCGTGGCCTGCTCCAGCTGCTGGCGCACGCCCTGGGCCTCCATCTGCGTCGTGAACGTGACCTTCTCCTGCTCGGCCAGCTTGCGGTCGGTCAGCGTCTTCATCAGCTCGGCCGGCGGCACGATATCGCCGATCAGCGTCTCCACCGCACCGACGTCATAGGCCTTCAACGCCACGGCGATGGCGGCCTTGGCCTCGGCCTGGCGCTCGCTGCGCTTCTTCAGGAAGTCGATGACATCCGAGTTCTGCGCCGCGTTGCGGAAGTAGTTGCCGATGGTGGGCTCCAGCACCTGCGTGACGAGGGCTTCCATGCTGCCGAAGCGGGCGATGACCTTGGGCGCATCGTTGCGCGGGATGTGGATGATCTGGCTCACATCCAGGTTGAAGGTGAAGCCGTCGGCCGAGCGCACGGTGATGGTGGACAGATTGGCGTCCAGGCGGTGCGCCTCGGTCTTGCCGGTGGCCCAGTTCAGCACCACGTTGGCCGTCGGCACCACGCGCACCTTGTGGGTATAGGTGTTGATGGCGTATTTGCCCGGGTCGAGCACATCCACCCACACGCCCTTCTCGCCCTTGCGAACCATGTTGGCATGGCGGAAGCCCTCGCCCGTCACGTCGACGCCGGCTTTGCCGACGAAGGCCACGACCACGCCCACCGAGGCGATCGGCACCTCGGTCATGTCGATGATCTCGACGGTGGCGAACATCGGGTTGATGAAGTAACGGCCGGCCAGCAGCACCTGCTCCTGCAGGCCCTTGGTGCCGCCGGCGTTGACGAAGGCCTGCGGCTCCTGGAACACGTTGTGGCCGGGCACTTCGGGGCCGGCGATCTCGCCGGTGGTCAGGGACGTGCCTTCGCGCGTCGTGACGATGCCGACCTTGTTGTCGGGCACGTCGGTGACGGGCACCTGCACGACCTTGAAGAAGCGCGGGTTGATGCGGTACTTGCCTTGCGGGATGACGGTCATCTGCGGGCCGCGCTCGCCACCGCCGGCCATGAAGGCGCGGGCATCCTGGAAGCTGTCGCAGGGCACGCTGCGGCCGATGACGCGGCCACCCGCCAGCGGCTTGCCATCGCGGGCCTCGACGATGCCGATCCGGCCGGGCTCAATGACGGTCATGCGCTCCAGGTGCACGGTGAACAGCAGCGTGTTGATGCGCCAGGCGCCCGGGGGCACGACGGTCATCTGCAGGCCCCGCTCGCCCGCGGCGAGGAAGGCACGGGCGTCCTGGAAGTGGTCGCAGTCGACATGGCGGGCCAGCACGCGACCGTCGGGCATGGGCAGGCCATCGCAGGCCTCGACGATGCCGACGGCGTCGTCCGGGATGACGGTGAACTTGACCAGCTCGATCTCGTACTGCCACGGCCACAGGCCCAAGTGCAGGCCCGGGGCGAGCGTGTCGGCCTGCAGGCCGGCTTCACCGTAGAGGGCGACGATGCGGCCGGGCGGCAGTTCGCGGTGGCGGCCGAACAGGACGAAGTTCTTGGTCACCGTGCCGATGGAGTCGTCGGGCACGATGACGAAGCCGAACAGGCGCAGCGTGCGCCTGTAGAAGATCAGCGCCACCAGGCCGAGCAGGCCGGCGGCCGTCAGCAGGGGGTGGGCAAACAGGGTGAACAGGGCGTCCATGACGAGCACGGTGGTGAAGAGGCCTCCACTGTGTGCGGCGCGGCGTTAGCGCCGCATAAGGAGGTCTCAACGCACGGCGGGAAACAACAGCGTGACGCGCAGCCCCTGGCCGTCCGTGCCCGACGACAGCCGCACCGCAACGCCATGCCGGTCCGCCACCGCCTTGACGATGGCCAGGCCCAGGCCGCTGCCCGGCTGCGCCTGGTCGGGCACCCTGAAGAAGCGGTCGAAGACACGGTCGTGCAGGGCGTCGGGGATGCCGGGGCCGGCGTCCTCGACCCACAGCCGCACGCCGGCGCCCTCCTCGACCAGGCCGAGTTCGACGGTCGAGCCGGCCGGCGAATACTTGATCGCGTTCTCGATCAGGTTGTCCAGCATGGACGTCAACCCTTCGCGCTCGCCTTGCACCATGCCTTCGCCGTGGGCACGCAGTTCCAGCTCGACGAGGCGCTCCCGCGCCAGGCCGCTGAGGGCCGCCAGCCGCTCCTGCGCCAGCTCGGCGAGGCTGAGCGGCGCGCGGGCGCTCTGTGGCCGGGCGGCGTCGCTGCGCATCAGTCCGAGCAGCTGCGCCACCAGGCGGCTGGTGCGTCCGTTGCTGCGCACCAGGCCGTCCAGCAGTTCCAGGTCACGTGGGTCGTCGCGGTGGCTGCGCAAGGCCTCCACGTTGATGCGCATGGCCGCCAGCGGTGTGCGCATCTCGTGGGCGGCATCGGCGATGAAGCTGCGTTCACGCTCCAGGCTGGCCGCCACGCGCGCCAGCAGCTGGTTCACCGCCTTCGACAAGGGGCGCAGTTCGCTGTAGTGGCTGCCAAACTTCAAGGGCGTCAGGTCGTCCGGGCTGCGCGCCGCCACCTCTTCGGAGAACTGCCGCCACGGCCGCAAGGCCGCCCGCACCGAAGCCCAGGCCGGCAGCACCAGGAAAGGCAGGCTGATCAGCAGCGGCAGGATCAGGATGCCGCGCGCGCCCAGGGCAAACAGGATGTTCACGGCATGGCCCGAACGGATCAGCGTCACGCGCGCGTCGGATGTCTCCGAAGCCTGGCTGTAGGTGCGCCAGGGCGTGCCGTCGATTTCCAGGCGCTCGAGTTGCCTCAGCTTGTGCGTGCGCAGCGGCCCAGGCTCTCCGGGCGAGGCATAGAGCAGCCGCTCCCCCTGCCAGACCACCATGGTCTGGCGCAGGGCCGGGTGGTCTTCCTCGTTGTTCTCGCGGCGCTGGAAGACGTCGATGCGCTGCAGCGCGGCCGCCTGCTTGTCGGGTTGGTCGGCCAGCGCATCGACGACCGCCAGGATCATGTCGGCGCGCGGGCTGGCCAGCCGGGGCTCGAGGATTTCGTCGTAGCGCGCCGTGTCATGGATGAAATAGCCACAGGCCGCGGCCCACAGCAGCAGTACGACCGCCATCTGGGCCAGCACCAGGCGGCCAGTCAGCGAGGACGGGAGAAGCCTGCGCATCAGCCCGCGTCCTGCGCGCTGTCGTGGCGGTCGATGACGTAGCCGACGCCGCGCACGGTGCGGATGTAGCCGGCGCCGATCTTGCGGCGCAGGTTGGAGATGTGCACGTCCAGCACATTGCTCTCGTTATTGCGCCCGCCGGGCAGCACCTGTTCCTCCAGCATGCGCCGCGTCAGCACGCGGTCCACGCGCTTGACGAGCAGGCTCAGCAGGTCGAACTCGCTGCGCGACAGCTCGACGGGCTTGGCATCGACGGTGACGCGCATCGTCGCCACATGCAGCACGAGCTTGCGGATCTCCAGCGTCTCGCCGGCCATGCCGTAGCTGCGGCGCGCCAGCGCCCGCACGCGCGACACCAGCTCGGCCAGCGCGAAGGGTTTGACGAGGTAGTCGTCCGCGCCGCGGTCCAGGCCCGCCAGCCGGTCGGCCAGCGCGTCACGGGCGGTGAGGATGAGCACCGGCGTGGTCTCCGCGTCGCGGCGCAGGCGCGCCAGCAGCGTCAGGCCGTCGCCGTCGGGCAGGCCCAGGTCCAACAGCACCAGGTCGAAGGGCCGGCTGTCCAGCGCCTGCACGGCGTCGCCCAGTCGGCGCACCCACAGCACCGCCAGGCCCTGGTCTTCGAGCGCGATGCGCACGCCGTTGCCCAGTTCGAGATCGTCTTCAACCAACAGGAGGTTCATGCCAAGGATTGGAGCGGCCGTACATGAAGAAAGCCTGAAGCGGCGGGCGAATGGTGCGCGTTCATCAAGCCTTCAGAAAGGCTTTGGCTTGGGTTCATCTGCGATTTCGACACTGCATTGGCGCCGAAACACAACTCGGCTGCCGGCACCGACATGCGAAGCACGGCACGCCCGGCCACCTCATCACCGCTTCGAAAACATCAAAGGAAACCCCATGAACCGCATCAACTTCGCGCCCTTGCTCATCAGCATGCTCGCCGTCTCGTCCGCTTGGGCCGATACCTTGGACAAGAGCCAGGAAGCCGGAGCCTACGTGGGCGCCGCCATCGGCCGCACCTCGTTTTCCACGAAGGGGCTGGGCCTGCCCAAGGTCGGCAGCGATGAAACCGCCCAGGCCAGCAAGGTCTACGGCGGCTATCGCTTCAGTGACAGGCTGGGCGTCGAGGGCGGCTATGTGCGCCTGGGCTCGGCAGTGGAGAAGCTGACCGTCGGCAGCAACACCGTGGCGCAAAGCGTGGACGCCCGCAGCCTGTATGTCGCAGCGACCAGCCGCCTGCCGCTGTCGCAGGATTTCGCGCTGACCGGCAAGGCCGGCGTCTCGTTCGGCAAGGTCAGTGGCAGCAACGTGCTGCCGGCAGCGGCAGACATGACGGGATCCAAGCGGTCCTTCATGTGGGGCGTCGGCGCTGAATACCAGCTGACCTCCGCACTCGCGCTGACGGCCGACTTGGACCATTTCGGCCAGCTGTCGAGCAAGGTGCGCGCCAACCTCTTCAGCGCGGGTGTCCGTTACCGCTTCTAAGCCGGTCTGAACACGAAGCGATCAAAAAAATGCCCCGGCCAGTGGCCGGGGCAATCACTTGCACGCCTGCGAGGCTGCCAGCGGTCTGCTCAGGGAGGGAGAAGCAGACGAGCGCAACGTTAGCCGCAGCGCGAACCCCGCGCTGTAGGACGACGCCGCACCGTCTAGAAACATGCGCTAACAAAGGGCACGACTTGCAACTGGTACCTCGTGAGAAATCTCATGCACTGAATGCGACGGGTGTATCGGTCTGTGAGACTCCCCCCATTTGAGGGGTGTCCTTCCTAGACTGCGCCGCTCGCGCGTTGGGCGCGGAAATAAGGAAGCAGTCCATGACCCCTGCCATGCAAACGCGGCACAGTGCGTCGTCGCCCAGTTTCTCGGGTGCTGCCGCACTGGCTTTGAACAGCGACTTCGGCGCGCTCGATGGCGAGGCCCTGGGCCTTGTCGAACGCCGCTATGGCGACCGCGGGCTGGTCATTTCACGCGAGCGCTACAGCAGCCGCAACCAGGATGGCGACATCGTCTGCACTGCGCGCGACGGCGATCAGATCGTCGGCACCCTGTCCGTGCGCTTCGACGGTACGGGCGGCCTTCACGCCGATCTGCTGTTCAAGGAAGAACTGGACGAATGGCGCGCTGCCGGCGTCAAGCTCTGCGAGTTCGGCGGCCTGGCCGTGGACAGGCATTCCCACGATCCCAAGCGCGTGCTGGCACAGATCTTCCACCTGGGTTATTTGCATGCCCACCGCCGTGCCCGTTGCGAGCGCCTCGTCATCGAGGTCAACCCGCGCCACGTCGGCTTCTACCGGCGCTGCCTGGGCCTGGTGCCCTATACCGCGGCCCGTCACAACCCGCGCGTTGACGCACCAGCCGTGCTGATGAGCATTGCCTTCGCAGACATCCGTGACCAGATTGCACTCTGGGGTGGTCACCCCGATTCACTGGCTTCAGCACGAACCCTCTACCCGCTGGCCTGGGACGAAGCGACCGAGGCAACGATGCTCGCGCGGCTGAACTGAGCGCTCAGGATCCCGCACTCGACTCCGGCGGCGGCTCGCCGGGTTTGAGATCGGGAATCTTCTTTTTCGCCTTCAGGTCCTGCGGCTTGTCGCTCGGGTTCTCCTGACGCGCCTGGCGCCCGGCATCACCGGATTGCCCGTCTGGCGCCTTCGACTCTTCGGGGCGCGCCGTCTGCCCCACATGGTGCAAAGGGTTGTGCATGGCTGCTCCTTGTGTGCATGAGCAGCCTCCGGCAATCGTCATGCCGGCAGCAGGCCCAGGAAGCGGTCCAGCATGTGGAAGTGGTCGTCGAAGAACTGCTCTTCCATCGCCAGCAGGTCAGTCACGGGCACCCAGCGTGCCTGGGCCGCGTCATCCGCGCCCAGCACCTCGGGCAGCTCACGATCCCCCAGATCGAAGTGGTGGGCGTGCGAGATGGTGCGACCGCGCTGGCTGCGGTCGGGGTGGTCGAAGACGGCCACGCTCTGCAGCGCACCCGCCAGTGTCTCCGGGAGCAGGCGCAGGCCGGTTTCCTCTTCGAGTTCGCGCACGGCGGACTGGTGCAGCGTGTCACGCGGCTCGACAAAGCCGCCTGGCAAGGCCCAAAGCCCCTGGCCGGGGTCTTTTGCGCGCTGGATCAGCAGCACATGGTCGGCGCAGCGCAGCACCAGGTCCACGGTGACGAAGACCGGCGCATAGGGCGCCGCCGCCCAGGCCTGCCGGTAGGCCTTCAGCATCGCCCATTCGCGCCGCAGCGCCGCCAGATAGGGCAGGTGCGCCCAGGCCTGTACGAAGCTGCGCGTGCCCGGCGGCACCTGGTCGACCCAGCTGGCCAGCACGCCGTCCAGGCCCTCGGGTCCGGCCTCGAACAGTGCGGCACGCAGGTCGGTCGCGTCCACGCGGTGCTGGCGCGGCAGGCTCAGCAGGTGCCAGGGTGAGAAACGGCGCAGGTAGTCGCTGGTGGCGTCCTTGAAGTGGCCGACCAGCGTGACGTCGGCGCCGCCCACGCGCTCCTGCACGGCCGCGCGCACCGCCTGCACCCAGCGCGCCTCGTCGTAGAGGTCGCGCAGCGGCACGATCTCCACGCGTTCACGCTCAGCGTCGGTCAGGGCCAGGCGCAGCATCTCGGCGCGCTCGGTCCAGCTGAAGGCATGGCGCGGTGACCGCGCCTGGTGCGCCGAGCCGAGCAGCACGATGACGCGCGGCGCCTCGGCCAGCGCTGCGCGCAACAGGCTGACATGGCCGTTGTGGACCGGTTGGAAACGGCCGATGACGACGGCGGCTGAGGTCATGAGAGCACTCCGGGAAAAACCGCCGCGATGGGCATCTGCCGCCCCTGGCCGAAAGCGCGTGCACGCAGCCGGATCAGCGGTGGCGCCTGACGGCGCTTGTATTCGCTGCGCTGGATCACGTCGCCGACCGTCAGGCTGAGCTGGGCGATCGTCAGCTTCATCATGACTTGATACCGAAGACCTGGCGCAGATAGGCCAGGAAGGTTTCGTCGTCGCACAGCGTCTTGCCAGGGCTGTCGCTGAGCTTGGCCACGGGCTGGCCGTTGGCGTGGGTCAGCTTCATGACGATGTTCAGCGGCGTGGGTCCCAGGTCGTTGCTGAGATGGGTGCCGATGCCGAAGCCCAACTGCACGCGGTCGGCAAAGTGGCGGTACAGCTCGATGGCCTTGGTCACGGTCAGGCCGTCGCTGAACACCAGGCGCTTGGTGTGCGGGTCGATGCGCAGCCTGGCGTAGTGGGCCAGCGCCTTTTCGCCCCAGGCGACCGGGTCGCCGCTGTCGTGGCGCAGGCCATCGAAGAGCTTGGCGAAGTAGAGGTCGAAGTCGGCCAGGAAGGCGTCCATGCCGACGACGTCGGTCAGCGCCGTGCCGAGGTCGCCCCGGTACTCCTGCACCCAATCCTCCAGCGCCGCCTTCTGGTGGTCGCGCAGGCGCACGGTGCCCAGCGCCTGGTAGGTCTGCAGGTATTCGTGGGCCATGGTGCCGATGGGCACCAGGCCCAGCTCCTTGGCCAGCAGCACATTGGAGCTGCCCTTGAAATGCTGGGGCAAGGCGTCGCGCAGCTGGCGCACCACCTCGCGCTGCCAGGCACCGGAGAAACGGCGGCGCAGGCCGAAGTCGAACAGGTCAAAGGGGTGGCGCTGCGGCCGCGGCTCGGTGGCAAAGGCTTGCAGCGTGGCGATCTTGGCGCTCAGCCGGCGTTGGCCTTCGGCGCGAACCTCGGGCGTATCCAGCCGGCGGAAGTAGAGCTCGTTGACGATGGCCAGCACCGGGATCTCGAAGCCCATCACGTGCACCTGCGGGCCGCGGGCGACGATGTTGAGCTGCGCGCCATCCGTCGTCACTTCGACGAAGTCGCGCTGGAACCGGAAGATGCGCAGGAAGTCGACAAAGTCGCTCTTGATGAAGCGCAGCCCCTTCACATAGGCCAGCTCGTCGGCGCGAAAGCTCAAGGCACACAGCGCCTGCAGCTCGCGCTCGACGTCTTCCTTCAGCTCGGCCAGCGGATAGCCTGGCTGGTTGCGGCAGACGAAGCGGTACTCCGCTTGCGTCTGCGGGTGGCGATGCAGCAGCGTCTGCCACATCGTGAACTTGTAGAGGTCGGTGTCCAGCAAGCTGGTGATGACGGGGCTGCTCATGCCTGGATTTCCGTGCTGCTGAACAACTGCAAACCGCGTGCCCGCATCGCAGCCAGGAAGCCGGCCTGCTGGGCCTCGAAGCCGGCCACGGGGCTGATGCAATCGGTCAACAGCACCAGTTTGGCCAATTGCCGTGAGGGCAGATGGTCGGCCAGGTGTTCGACGGTGGCCCTCACGCAGTGGCTGCCGGCCTCGCCGGCAACCAGCACGCGGTCAAAGCGGTCCAGCTCGGCCAGCAGGGCCTGGTTCAGCGCGGTGCTTTCGTCAGATGGGTCGGGCACCTCGGCCTGCAGCGCGCTGTAGTGCTCGGTCCAGGGGTTCTCGCCCTTGGTGACGACGGCCACCGAGCGGCCTTGGCTGTCCGCCCAGGCGTCCAGCGCCGCCTGCAACCCGGCATGGACGCCATGGCCCCAGCTGCCCATCTGGCAGTGCACAGGCCAGACCATCAGCGTGTAGCGGCCGGCGGCTTCCAGCGCGTCCAGATAGGCCATTGCGCGGTCGAGCCGAGCGGGGTCGCGCGGCAGGTATTCGTTCGCGCGAACCTGAGCGGCCGTGATGGGCGTGAAGGCCGCGGGGTTGCGGCCGCTGGCCGTTTCCAGCCAGAAACCGGGATGGGCGATGTCGATGCGGTGATGCGAATCCAGCGTCACGGTGATGGCGTCGATCTGGCCGCGCAGGCGCTCCACCAGGCCGGCGGCGCACTGCAGGTCGGCGTGCGCTCCGGCCACCGGCAGCGCGGGCTGGATGAGCTCGCCCGTCACCGGCGAGCGCGGCAGCCAGTCCAACGGCAGGTCGCAGAAATCGTTCTGAGGGTCGATCAGCAGCAGATGCGTCTTCATGGGCGTGTCCTGTTGTTGCGTGTCTCCAGACCGGCGCAACTCTATCGACTCAAGGATGAATTCCGCAGACGCTGCGACTGGGGAGCGTGGGCTGAATACCTGATCACGCCTCTGCAAAGAACCGACTCGGTGGCATGCCCACCGTGCGCGTCACCATGGCCGTGAAGGCGCTGGCACTGGCATAGCCGAGCTCGCTGGCGATATGGCTCATGGGCCGGCCGCGCGCGGCCAGCGTGAGCGCGTGGGCCAGCAGCAGTTGCGAGCGCCATTGCGCGAAGCTGGTGCCGAGTTGCTCGCGGAACAGCCGGCTCAGCGTGCGCGGGCTGGCGCCCGCCTCGGCGGCCCACTCGTCCAGGCCAGCATGGCGCCCGGGCTCGCGCAGCATGGCCTCGCAGAGCTTGCGCAGCCGCGCGTCCTGAGGCAGGGCAACGCCCAGGGCCAACGGGCGGGCGCGCTGGAGTTCACTGAGCACCAGCCGCTCCATGGCGCCGCGTCGCTCGGCGTCGTCGCGGCTCTCGGGGGGTGCGGGATCGGGCATGGCGGGCAGGGCCAGCACCAGCTCGCGCAGCAGCGGCGACACCTCCAGCACCCGCCCCACCTGCCAGGCCTCGCCCGCCAGCAGCTCGGGGCCGAGGTAGAGGGTGCGCAGGTCGCACTGCTCGATGGCCGTGACCGCGTGGACGACGCCAGGCGGAATCCACACCGCCCGCGACGGCGGCACGATGTAGGTCGACGCCTCGGTGTTCACGCGCACGGCGCCCGTCATCGAGAACACGAGCTGGGCCCAGTCGTGCCGGTGCGGCTGGATGTCGGCCAGGTGCTCCAGCAGCCGCGATTTGGCGCGCAGCGGCCGCTCGGACGTCGGCGCGAAGAGCTCGGGCGAAAAGGCAGGAAAGCTGCGACGGCTGGCCATGGCTGAATTTCGACAGAAGTTGACGAACCATCGTAACAACGCCGACGCTGCCCTGCCTACATTGAGGGCATGGATACCGCCCTCGCCTCTTCCCTCGACGCCGGCCTGCAGCGCCGGCGCGACGTCACGACGATCTCGACCATCGGTGTCGCCCACGGCACGTCGCACTTCTTCCACATGCTGCTGCCGCCGCTGTTCCCGGCCTTCATCCAGGCATTTGGCCTGAGCTATTCGGAACTGGGCTTGCTGGTGACGACCTTTTTCGTCATCTCGGGCGCCGGGCAGGCGCTGTCGGGCTTCATCGTCGACCGCATCGGTGCCCGGCCGGTGCTGTTCGCGGCGATGGCGAGCTTCTTTCTCGCCTCCATCGCTGCGGGCCTGGCCCAGGGCTTTGGCGGGCTGATGCTGGCGGCAGCACTCGCCGGCGTCGGCAACGCCCCCTTTCACCCGGCCGACTTCACCATCCTGAACAAGCGCGTGTCGCAACCACGCCTGGGCCACGCCTTCTCGGTGCACGGCATCAGCGGCAACCTCGGCTGGGCCTTCGCGCCGGTGTTCTCCATCGGCATTGCCGAGGCGACGGGCAACTGGCGTTTCGCCTATGTCGGCACCGCCCTCGTCGCGCTTTCGGTGATGGCCCTGCTGTTCTGGCAGCGCTCGGCCATCGACGACCGCCAAGGGTCGTGGGGACACGCGAAGCCCGCGGCCGGCGTCAAGGCCGAGCACCCCATGGCTTTCCTGAAGCTGCCCTCGGTGTGGCTGTGCTTTTCCTTCTTCTTCTGGAGCACGGCGGCGCTGTCGGCCATCCAGAGCTTTGCCAGCCCGGCCCTGCACCAGATCTACGGCCTGCCGCTGGCACTGACGGCCTATGTCGTCACGGGCTACATGCTGGCCGGCGCGGCGGGCATGGTCTGCGGCGGCTTCCTGGTCGCCAAGGCCGAGCGGCTGGAGCGCACGATTGGGTTTGCCATGGCCTTTGCCGCCGCACTGCTGCTGCTGACTGCGACCGGCTGGCTGCCCGGCGGGCTGGCGGCCATCGTGGCCGCGCTGGCCGGTTTTGGCACCGGCCTGGCCGGCCCGTCGCGCGACATGCTGATCAAGCGCGCCTCGCCGCCGGGAGCGACCGGCCGGGTCTATGGCACCGTGTATTCGGGCCTCGACATCGGCTTCGCGATTGCCGCACCCGTGTTCGGGGCCATCCTGGACCAGGGCATGCCGCGCGGCGTGTTCGCGGGCTCGGCGGCGGCGTTGATGATGGGTATCGCGTCGGCGGGCCTGGTGGGGCTGGGCCTGAGCCGCAGGACGGCGGCGGTGCCGGCCCAGGCGTGACGGGGCTTCACGAGATTGCACGAGATGGCACCTCTCAGGGACACTGTCGCGCCCTCGCCCCTAACTGCCCGATGACAAGCACCGACGCTCCAAGCCCTCCGCCGTATTACCACGGCACCAAGGCCGACCTGCAGGTCGGCGACCTGATCCAGCCTGGCTATGCGTCCAACTACGGTCAGCGCAAGAAGGCGAACTACGTCTATCTGTCCGCGACGCTGGAAGCAGCGATCTGGGGCGCAGAGCTGGCCGTAGGCGCGGGCCGCGGCCGCATCTACATCGTCGAGCCCACCGGCCCCATCGAAGACGACCCCAACCTGACCGACCGCAAGTTCCCCGGCAATCCAACCAAGTCTTACCGCTGCAAGGCGGGGCTGCGGGTAACGGGCGAAGTCATGCAATGGCAGGGCCACTCCCCCGAGCAGCTGCAAACCATGCTGGCGCATGTGCAGCGGATGCGCGAACTCGGCATCGAGGCCATCCAGGAATAGCCCAGCGGCCCCGCGGCTCAGCCGGCGAGGCTCAGTCAACCAGAGCCTGAAGCTCCTGCAACGCTTCGTCCAACAAGGTCGCGCTACCGGCATCCTGCTCGATGGCCCGGCAGGTGCGCTCCACCAGGCCTTCCAGCGCCGGGTCCAGTTGCAACTCGCTGCCGAGTTCATCGAGCAAGGCAGCCTCGACGAACAGGCGCAAGGCCTTGGAGCGCGGGATGGCGCCGCCCTGCGCGCGGGCGGCCTTGAGCTTGGCGGTCAGCCCCTGCAATGCCGTCACGGCCGCGGGTGGCGCGGCCCGATTGACCAAGCCAGCCGAGGCCCCGGCCGTTGCTTGGCGTTGCGACGGCGAATGACGCGCCTGCGCCAGTTCGGCCTTGAGCAGTCGCAGCGCGTGGATCAGGGGAGAAATGGGAGCTGTCATGCCAATGCGTGGAGCCGCCGCATTGTGGCGCCGTCCAGTTTGGGAAAGCTGGCAAAATGCGCCCGCTTCTGACCGATGCGCCGCCGCTGGCCTTGCCGTGGCGGTATTTTTTTGAGCCCCCCGCATCCAGGGGCTTGGACCCAGGGCATATCCCAAAGTCCGACCGAGCGGTCGGCCGGGACAATCGCCAGCTTTGCTTTAACCAGGCCGCGCCACAAGCGCCGCCGTGATCCCATGGCAATTCAACACCTGACCGACGAGCAGATCGCCACCATGTCACGCGCCCAAAAGGACGAGTGGTGGTTCAAGAACGTCTTCCGCGGCGACATGGCCCAGCTGACGCTGCGCTCGGGCTTCACGGGCTTCCTGCTCGGCGGCATCCTCTCGGCCACGGGCCTGTACATCGGCGCCAAGACCGGCATCGCCATCGGCGTCGGCCTGACCTCGGTGATCCTTGCCTTCGCGCTGTTCCGCGCCCTGCACGCCAGCGGCTTCGCGCAGGATTACACCATCCTCGAGAACAACTGCACCCAGTCGATCGCGACTGCCGCGGGCTATGTGATCACGCCGCTTTTCTCCAGCCTCGCGGCCTACATGCTGGTGACCGGCGTCATACCGGCCTGGTGGCAGCTGATGATCTGGATCTTCGTCGTCGCGTTGATCGGCGTGCTGATCGCCTTCCCGCTGAAGCGCCGCTTCATCAATGAAGACCAGGCGCCCTTCCCGGAAGGCCGGGCCTGTGGCGTGGTGCTGGATTCGCTGTACCACGGGGCCGGCGACGAGGGCGTGTTCAAGGCCAAGCTGCTGGGCGTCGTGGGCGGTTTCACGGCGCTCTACCAGGCCCTGGTCAGCGATGGCTGGATGAAGCTGGTGCAGTTCAAGATCCTGATGATGGACAAGTGGGCCGGCATGAAGGAGCCCTGGTATCTGCATGAACGCCTGGACCAGTACTACTACGCCTGGGCTGGCAAGACGACCTCCTTGATCCCGACCATCCTGGGCACGGACATCCGCCAGCTGGGCCTGCGCCTGACGCTGGACGCCGCCATGCTGGGCGTGGGTGGCCTGATGGGCATCGCGGTGGCCACGAGCTGCTTCCTCGGCGCCTTCATCAACTTCGTCATCCTCGCGCCGCTGATGATCCAGGCCGGCGACATCGCGCCACGCCTGGGCGCCAATGGCGTGCTGATCCCGCTGAACCGGGCGGAGATCGTCAATCAATGGTCGCTATGGTGGGGTGTGACGATGATGGTCGTCGGCGCCATGGTAGGCCTGCTGGCCAAGCCCGAGATCTTCAAGAGCGCCTTCAAGCGCAAGGGCCCCGCAACCGCCGGTGCCCAAAGCGACCTGCTGAAGGATATCGAGGTGCCGCTGTGGATCAGCTACATCGGCGTGCCGGTCTTCAGCGTGCTGGGCAGCTATGTGACCCACATCTTCTTCGGCGTGCCTTTCTGGCTGGCGCTCGTGTCGCTGCCGCTGATCTTCGTGCTGACCATCATCTGCACCAATTCGATGGCCCTGACCTCCTGGACGCCGACGGGCTCGCTGTCCAAGATCACGCAGTTCACGATGGGTGCCATCGACCGCAGCAACCCGGGCTCCAACCTGCTGCCTGCCGGCATGACCAGCGAGATCGCGTCCAACGCGGCCAACCTGCTGTCGGACATCAAGCCCGGCTATATGCTGGGCGGCAAGCCGCGCCATCAGGCCGTCGGCCATGTCATTGGCAACCTCGCAGGCGTGCTGTTCTGCGTGCCGCTGTTCTTCCTGCTGTTCCTGACGCCCGATGCCAACGGCGTGCGCAGCGTCACGACGCTGGTGTCCGACCAGTTCGCAATGCCGGCCGCACTGCAGTGGAAGGGAGTGGCCGACATCATCGCCAAGGGCCTGAAGGGCCTGCCAACGTCGGCGCTGATCTCCATGGGCTTTGCCGCCGTCGCCGCCGTCGCGATGGAAATCGCGCGCATCAAGACCAAGGGCCGCTTCCCGATCTCGGCCGTTGCCACCGGCCTGGGCGTCGTACTGCCGCCGGAGTCGGTGCTGGCCATGTTCCTCGGCGCCCTGGTGTTCTTCATCATGGGTCGGCACAAGACGGCCGGCACCCCGGGATGGCGTATCTGGGTGGACGGCATGGAGCCGATCTGCGCCGGCCTGATTTCAGGTGCTGCACTGATGGGCATCGGCAACGCGATCATCAACGTGCTGATCTGATAATCACCTGTTCTGTCTGCCCGTAGCTCAACTGGATAGAGCAGCTGCCTTCTAAGCAGCAGGTCGGGGGTTCGAGTCCCTCCGGGCAGGCCAAATCAAGAGTTCACGAGAACTCAATGCCGATCAGGCGCCAAGTCTTCACAGGACTTAGGCGCTTTTTTCATGTCAGGTGGCGGTTGACCGCAGGCGGTGTGCCTCGGCCACGTCGGGTCAGGCAGGGCGGGCGGGACGACCGACACGATCCTTCTCATGGAACTGTCCTCCGACCGAATGAATCAACGGCTTGCCTGCGCACCGTGCGCCGTTCGGCCGACACTCAGGTGTCGCTGCGCTGCGGCGCATCGACGGCAGGGGTCGAAGCGGTTGCACCCTGTATTTCCGCGGGGGCCACGGCGCAGATTGACTGGATCGTCGCGGCGACCACGGCACACACGACGATCACGCCATGAAGATGGACCCACCGACAGGGCGACACGGGAACAAGACCGTTGCGCATAAGGATTCCTTCGTTGATGGACCGGGCATCGGCCCGGGAGTCGCGGCCGCTTCCTGCTGCCACAACCTCACGACGATCCGAGACGGCGGAAATCGACAACCAGAAGCCCGAACTGCGCCGCACGCGGCAGTGGCCACGACAATCGCCCACACTGCACAACGCCCTCTGATTCCATGATGTCCCGCGCCTTGGTTCTCGGCGGTCTGCTGCTGGCCACCCTGTCGACCATCGCGCAGGCGGCCGTGATCGAGGTCCATGCCGGCTCGGTCACCTACCTCGTCGACAGCGCCAACTTGCGCATCGACGCCCGCGACGGCGATGCCGCAGCCATCCCCCTGCTCAAGCCCCAGGCGCAAGCGCATTACAGCCCGGTTACTGCAAGCCCGGGGTCATGGGCCTGGATAACCGGCGAAGGCCAGCAGGTGCGCCTCAGCACACAGGGCCGGGCGCTCAAGGTGTCGGTCACCGGGCAGCCCGGCACGCGCTGGCAGGTGTCCATGCCGGAGGTCTCGTCGGGAACGTGGATCGTGCCGGATGGGCAGGGCATGGCCTTCGGCGTCAACGATGCCTACTGGCGCTCTGCCTTCAATCGCCCGCAGTGCTTCGGCGGCACCACGTTGCTGTCCTTCCCGGCGTGGACCCACCTGACAGGCACGCGGGCCGTCACCTACGCGCTGGACGACGGCTTCCAGTCGGAGCTTTGCCTGCAGAACTCGAATGGGCTGCAGGCCAGCCTGAGGCATGACTTCGCCGACGGCGCTGGCACGCTGGACCTGATGATCGAGCTCGGCGCACCCAACCCGCTCGCGCCGGCGCTGTTCTACAGAAACCACCTGCGACAGCAGGGTCGGTTGCGATCCTTTGCCGACAAGCAGGTGCCTGAACTGGACCGCCTGTTTGGCGCCCTGCATCTGTACGTATGGGGCGATGGCCGCGACCTCGCTTTCCTGGACGACTTGAAGGCGCTGGGCATCGCCAAGCTCGTGATCAGCTATGACCAGGACCCGAAGACGCACAAGCACCTGGTCCGGCCGGCCTACCTGAAGAAGGCCCATGGCCTGGGCTACCTGGCGGGCCCCTACGACGCTTTCGACAATGGCCAACCCGACGACACGGCCGACATGCCCGCCGCGATCTGGGGGCCTGAGCTCTATCCGTCGGGCTGCCTGCGCGACAAGCAGGGCGCCGTCGTGCCGGGCTTCGCCAGCCGAGGCTGCCAGATGTCCAGCGAAGCCATCGCAAGGCACCCGGCAGGCTTTGTCCCCGCGCAGCGCTACGAGGGGCACATCCGTGACGGCGCGAGCCAGGTCTTCATCGACGTGGACGCATTCGGCAACTTCTACGACGACTTCAGCCCCGAGCACCGCATGACCAAGGCGCAGGATCGCCGCAACATTCTGGCCCGTCTGGAACTGAGCATGCGCAAGTTCGGCCTGGTGCTGGGCTCGGAGAATGTGACCGCCTGGAGCGCCGACGTCACGCACTACTCACACGGCACGGGGCAGGCCCACGTGGCGGCGTTCTGGCCCCTGCTCGGCGACAAGCGCTTCAACGGCTATTGGCCACCGGAGCGCCCTCCGATCTATTTCGGCCGCTTCACGCCCACGGCTGACGAAGCACGCGCCCTGTTCGAACCCGCTGATCGCCTGCCCCTGTTCGATGCGATCTACCACGACGCGTTGGTGGCTGTGGATCGTTGGGAGCTCAGCTTGACCAAGGTAGTGGGCCAGGAAGCTCGCCGCTACGCCCGTTCGCTGCTGTATGGCGTGCCGACGCTGTGGAACCTTGACCGGCGCGACCTCGCCAGCGCCGCCGCCTGGCTGAAGGCGGCGCATGACGACTTCCAGGCCGTGCACGGCGTGTTGGCGCCCGTGGCGCTCACGGCCTTCGCCTGGCTCACGGACGACCGCGACGTGCAGCAGGTCAGCTATGCAGGCGGCAGGGTCGTGACAGCCAACTTCGGCAGCCGAGCCTGGCAGGGCCTGCAACCGAACTGCGTCAGACTCAGCGGGCGCTCGGTGCCGACCCGGAATTTCTGCCCGCCCGCAACGGCGCTGAACCCTGGCTGAGGCGCCTTCCGGGCCGAGATGCAGTCTCTGGTGCCGCGGGCCCACGAATTCCTAGGCAAATCAACAGCCTAGGCGCCTTTCCTGCATTCGAGGTCGTGGCTTTCGAGTTCTCCGGCAAGCTTGCACGGTGCCATAGAGCGGCCGACCGCCATCCCCCTTTGGAGGGATACGACGGGGGATGCGCCCCCACTCACCCCCACTCATCCCCCCTCGGCACCCCCAAAGGGCGATACCCCCGCGACCCGCGGGCTCCGAGACTGGCTCCATCGAAAACAGGAGCCACCATGCAATCTCAAACCACCCCCCTCGCTCCGGATGACGCTCGCTGGGCCAGCGCCTCGCTGCTGCGCATCACCATCAGCCAGTTGCGCGCGTGGGAAGCCGAATACGCGCCGCACCTCGCCGCCCAGCCGGCGACCGATGAAGAGGCCTGGGAAGGCACCGAACTGGACCCGCGGAGGACGGTGCTTTGACGATCAACAGACCTGTCGGCTTCGCCGCGCTGCTCGAGAAGATGCCGCAGCGTTTCGCGGCCCGGGCCAAGCGTGTCGAAGAGCGTGCCAGGCTCAGGCGTGAGGCTCAGGCCAAGCGCTTCGAGATGGAATTTCTGTGTGCCATCGAGGTGAAGGAAGGCGGCTGGAACGAGTGGCAAGACACCGTCGCCGAGTTCGCCGCCAGAAAAGGAGACGATCATGGGATTGCTTGATGCGAACCGCCATCCTGGCGCCGAGGCCGGCGTCAGCCATTGGGCCTTCGACAGCGCCGCCGGCAGGATCAGCGCCCGCGATGGCGACGGAAACCTGGTGATGGCCATCGCCACCGGCCCGCTCTTCGGCGCCCGCTTGGCTGCCGCCTTCAATTCGCCCACGCCGGTCACGATGCCCTATGCCGGCGCCGGGTCTCGCGCTGGGACAGAGCGGCGAGGTGCGGTGGTCGGGGGATTCTGGGCGCCTGGACCGCGCCCCAGCCACAGTCAGGCGTAAACGTTCACGTTGCGCCCCAGCGCGCCTTCGGTCGCCAGCGCCGGCTGCTGCGGCAGCGCGCTGAGCAGGGCCATGGCGCCCGCCGCCTGAATGTCGATCGCCTTGCGCAGCACCAGCAGGCCCACCGCATCGGTCGCCCCTTGGGTATTGCTCGACACGATGTTGACGCTGGCGGAGTTGGCGATGTCCATCTCGCATCTATCGGCAGGCCTGATCAGAACTTGAGGCAGTCTTCAACTGCCTTCTGAGATCGTGAACTCAGTGCGGCTTGCCGCGCCGGGTATAGGCCGAGATGAAAAGGTGGCTGGGCTCGACCTCTGACCCCGCGCCGGTGTCTGGAGCGACCCGCACCCGCTCTTCAGCGAGCGCTTGGGGCGCGGCCTGGCGGCCGGGCAAATGCTCGATCGCGTCAATGACTCGTCGCATGTCGGCGTTCAAGGGCTCGTTGACATGATTCAAGGCCACGCCTTCGCTCAGAGTGTGTACAGCTGCGTCGAATTCATCGTTGACCAGGTGCTGCATGCCCCGATGGAAGGCCATCAGGTAGGCGTGGGGGTGCTCGGCGCCAAGGCCGGCCAGAGGTGCCCACACCGCCTTTGCCATGTCGGTCTCACCGGAGGTCACATGGAGCATGCCCAGTTGGAAACGCGCGAGAGGGAAGTCGTCTCCCAGTTCCACGGCCTTCGCCATGCTCGCCTTGGCTTCGGCAACCAGACCCAGCTGCGCGTATTCACTGCCCAGCATGAACAGCGCCTGAACCGATGCATCGGCGCGACCGGCCGCCTCCTTCAGGTAGGCCAGCGCGTGGCCGGCATCGTTTCGTCGGCTGGCCTCCAAGGCCAACGCGAGCAATTCAGTCTGGGTCAGGTTGGTGAGGGTGTCGGGCATGGCTCGGTGCTAGCGTCGGCGACGCTTGCTGATCAACACCGTCGGGAAGCTCACCGGCAGCGTGCGCGGGTAGTCGCGGCTGAAGTGCAGGCCGCGGCTCTCGTGGCGCATCAGGGCCGAGCGCACGATCAGCTCGGCGCACTCCACCAGGTTGCGCAGCTCCAGCAGGTCGCGCGTGACGCGGAAGCTGCCGTAGTAGTCGTCAATCTCGCCGCGCAGCAGCTTGATGCGGTGCAGCGCGCGCTCCAGGCGCTTGGTGGTGCGCACGATGCCAACGTAGTTCCACATCAGCAGGCGCAGCTCGTCCCAGTTGTGGGCGATGACGACCTGCTCATCGGCGTTCTCGACCTGGCTCTCGTCCCAGGCCGGGATGGGAGCCCCGTCGGGGAGCGGGTGCGACAGGATGTCGGCCGCACAGGTCTGACCCAGCACCACGCATTCCAGCAGCGAGTTGCTGGCCAGTCGGTTGGCCCCGTGCAGGCCGGTGTAGCCGGTTTCGCCCACGGCATACAGGCCCGGCAGGTCGCAGCGGCCGAGCAGGTCGGTCACCGCGCCGCCGCAGGTGAAGTGCACGGCCGGCACGACGGGGATGGGCTGCCGGGCGATGTCGATGCCGAGCTTGAGGCAGCGGGCGTGGATGGTCGGGAAATGCTCGACGAGGAAGGCTTCGCCCAGATGGGTCGCGTCCAGCCACACATGGTCCAGGCCGTGCTTCTTCATCTCGAAGTCGATGGCACGGGCGACGATGTCGCGCGGCGCCAGCTCCATGCGCTCATCATGCGCCGCCATGAAGCGGGTGCCATCCGGCAATTTCAGGTGGCCGCCCTCGCCTCGCAAGGCCTCGGTGATGAGGAAGCTGCGCTCCTGCGGGTGGTACAGGCAGGTCGGGTGGAACTGGATGAACTCCATGTTCGCGACCCGGCAGCCGGCGCGCCAGGCCATGGCGATACCATCGCCGGTCGACGTGTCAGGGTTGGTGGTGTAGCGGTAGACCTTGCCGGCGCCGCCGGTGGCCAGCACGACGGCGCGTGCCGCCAGCGTCTCCACGCGCTGGGTGTCGATGTCCAGCGCGTAGGTGCCGTAGACGCGGGTAGGTTCGTCGCGCTGCACATGGCGTGAGGTGATCAGGTCCAGCGCCATCCAGCGCTCACGCAGCGTGATGTTGGGATGCTTGCGGGCCACGGCCAGCAGCTGGTCGTGGATGGCCTTGCCCGTGGCGTCGGCCGCGTGGGCGATGCGGCGCACCGCGTGCCCGCCCTCGCGCGTCAGGTGCAGGCCCATCGGGCCGGTGTCGTCGGTCGTGAAGGGCACGCCCTGGTCTACCAGCCAGCCCACGGCCGCGGCGCTGCGCTCGGCGATGAAGCGGGCGGCGGCTTCGTCGACGAGGCCGGCGCCAGCGTCCTGGGTGTCGCGCACATGGCTTTCGATGGAATCGTCGCTGCCCAGCACGCCGACGATGCCGCCCTGCGCCCACGCGGTGGCCGCCTCGGTCAGCTCGCGCTTGGCGATGATGACGACGGGCACGCTGTCGGCGAGATGCAGGGCCACGGTGAGGCCGGCCAGGCCGGCGCCAATGATGACGACGGGGGCGTCGTCGGGGGGGGCAGCAGTCATGGCCGGGCATTGTCATGCAGTGCCGGCACTCCCGCGCCATGGTGAGGATTGCCATCACACGCAGGCTGCCTACGCCACGCCCTCCCCTATGCTGCACGCCGCTGTCAACGAAGCAGTGCAGGGAGCGATATGGAGAAGTTGAAGTGCTGGGCCGGCGTCGTTGCCGGCCTTTTGCTGTCCGTCAGCGCCGCGCGGGCGGCCCCGCCGCCGGCCGAGGTGTTCTTCGGCGATGCCGACATCGGCGAAATCGCGCTGTCGCCCTCGGGCAAGCGGCTGGCCATCACGACCGCCAAAGGCGCCAAGCGCGTCGGCCTCGTCGTCCTGGAACTGGCCCCCGGCGGCAAGCTCACGCGAGCCGTGCAATTCGGCAAGGAGGATGTCACCCACGTCCATTGGGTCAACGACGACCGGCTCGTCTTCAGCCTCACGGACCTGAGTGGCGAGAACTGGCGACCGCCGGGCCTGTTCGCCGTGAACGCGGATGGCACCGGGCTGCGAAAGCTCATCGAGCGCGCCAACCGCTTCGGGATCAACAAGGGGGAGCCCGACTACAGTTTGCTGGACTGGAGCCACAGCCTGCGCCTCGTGCCCGAGCCACGGCCCGGTGAAACCAATGAAGAGGTGCTGGTGACCTCTTACTCGCGCCGCACCCAGGCGCTGCTGTGGCTGAACACCCGCACGGGCATGACGCGCGATGTCGCCGTTCGGCCGCCGGCCGACAACATCCAGCAGTGGCTGGTCGACGCCAGCGGCGCGCCCCGTGCAGCAGTGAGCTTCACGGACGATCGCCTGCAGGCTTACTGGCTCAAGCCGGGCAGCACGCAATGGGAACAGCTCTACGACACGACGGTGCTGAAGCAGCCCTTCCGGCTCCACGACGTCGACAGCAAAGGCACGCTCTACGTCACGCATGCGCCCAAGGGAAGCCCGCAAGCTGTGCTGACGCGCTACGACGCCCAGGCCAAGGCGCCCGCCCCGGCGGCCATCGTGGCAACGCCTGGCTTCGATTTCGCTGGCCACCTGATCACGGAAGGCGGCACCGTGCTGGGCGTGCGAGCGCTGGTGGACAGCGAGGCGACGGTCTGGCTGGATGAACGCATGGCCAAGTTCCAGCAGCAGGCGGACAAGCGCCTGCCGGGCCTCATCAACCGCATCAGCTGCCTGCGCTGCGGCCAGCCGGACATGGTGGCCATCATCAAGGCCTACGGCGATCACGACCCCGGCAAGGTCTGGCTCTACCTCGGCCAACCGCCCGACGGAGAACCGCACTGGCGCTCCATCGGCCGGGTGCGCGAGGCGGTCCCCCCCGAGCAGATGGCCACGATGGATTTCAAGACCATCAAGGCCCGTGACGGACGCGAACTGCCGGTGTGGATCACGCGCGCCGACGACGCCAAGGGGCCGCGTCCGGCCGTCGTGCTGGTGCACGGCGGGCCTTGGATTCGCGGCCAAGCCTGGGAATGGGACAACTGGGGCCAGTTCCTGGCCTCGCGCGGCTATGTCGTCATAGAGCCGGAGTTCCGCGGCAGCGCCGGCTACGGCGAGGAGCACCTGCGCGCTGGCTTCAAGCAATGGGGCCAGGCCATGCAGGACGACGTGACCGACGCGCTGCGCTGGGCGCAGAAGGAAGGGTTGGCCAGCGAGAAGGCCTGCATCATCGGCGCCAGCTACGGCGGCTACAGCACGCTGATGGGCCTGGCCAGGGACCCCGACCTCTACCGCTGCGGCGTGGCATGGGTGGCCGTGACGGACCTGGAGCTGATGGTGCAGGGGTCATGGTGGGTGAGCGACGACAGCAGCATCGCCCGCAAGCTGACCCTTCCCGAAATGGTCGGCGACCCCAAGCAGGATGCCGCCATGCTGGCCGCCAACTCACCGGTGAAGCTGGCCCCGCGCATCAAGGCACCGGTGCTGCTGGCCTATGGCGAGGCAGACCTGCGCGTGCCCATCGTGCATGGCAAGCGCATGCGTGACGCCCTGACGGCGGCCGGCAATCCGCCGGAATGGGTCAGCTACCCCGAAGAAGGCCATGGCTTCGGCAAGCCCGAGAACCGATTGGACTTCGCCCGCAGGGTGGAGACCTTCCTGGCCAGGCACCTGGGCCCGAACTAGCCCTTGAACCCGTTGTAATGCCGCCGCCATTCCGGCGGTTTCCACAGGTGGGCCAGGCGCATGCCCCAGGTCTTCTCCTGGGCCATGTCGTGGAACATCGCCCGCCACTCGTGCGCATTCAGCCAGAACAGGTTGTGCGTATGGAAGGGATGCTCCAGGCCGTAGTCCACCGCCGCCTCCTCGGGCACGAAAGTGCCGAACAGGCGGTCGAAGACGATCAGCGTGCCGCCGAAGTTCTTGTCGATGTATTGCGGGTTGCGGCCGTGGTGGGCGCGGTGGTGTGAGGGCGTGTTGAAGATGAACTCGAACCAGGCCGGCATCTTGCCCACCCAGCTCGTGTGCACGAAGAACTGGTAGCCCAGGTTGAGTGACAGCGCGAACAGCACCCAGCGCGGCTCGAAGCCCAGCCACACGGCCGGCAGGTAGAACAGCCAGTTGCCCGCAATCGGATAGAACCAGCTCTGGCGCAGCGCGGTGCCGAAGTTCATCTTCTCCGAACCGTGATGCACGACATGGGCACACCAGAACCAGCGGATGCGGTGGCTGCCGCGATGGAACCAGTAATAGAGGAACTCGACGAGCAGGAACAGGCCGATGAAGCGCCCGACGGTGACGTCGATGGTGAACAGGCGATGGTCGTAGACCCAACCCATGGCCGGCAACACCAGCACGACGAGCAGCACCAGGTCGGCGACCAGGTAGCTGCCGCCGCTGTTCATGCTGTCGAAGGTGTCCCAGAGGTCGAAGACGCCGGTCTTTCGAAAGCGCCAGGCCTCCATCGCGATGAAGACGCCGAAGACGGGCGACAACATGACCAGCGTCAGGTCGCGCCAGTCGCCGTGGCGGTGGTAGAGGTCGAGCAGCCAGTCCATGCCGCCATGTTGATCCGAAACGGCCAAGGTTTCTTGACGGCAAAACCCGGGTTTTTGACGGATCACGCCACGCCTGGGGAGATCACGCAGGGGGCCGCGGTCGGCACTGCTGCATCATCGACTGGCCATGGATGAGACCCGTGTCGCTGCCAGCTATGCCCAGTTGCTCTTCGAGCACATGGGCGCGCTCGGCCGCGCCGAAGCCCTGGGCACACCGCCGGCGCCGGCCGAGACCTTTGTCGCGCTGCGCCGCTGGCAGGCGCTGCTCGAGCGGGCACGCGACCTCGACCCGGGCCCCAAGTCGACCTTCCCGCTGCGCCTGGCGCGCGGCATCGCGCCGCGGCACTTCGGCGTCGTCGGCTTCGCCGCGCTGGCCTGCGGGACGCTGGGCGAGGCCCTGCAGCGGTTGGAGCGCTATCACCGCTCGGTCTACGACGTGAACATCGCCCAGGTTCACCCCTGCCCCGAGGGCATCTGCATCGAATGGGGCGTGGAGCGCGGCCGCCCCGGCGCCCTCGTCGACGAGACCGCCATCGCGGCCCTGGTGCAGCTGACGCGGGAGTTCACGGGCAGGCCGCTGCGCGCGTTGGCGGTGGACTTCGTCAACCGCCGCCCGGCCGATGTGCGGCCCTACGAGGACTTCTTCGGCGGCGCGGTGCGCTTTGAGCAGCCCAGCACACGCCTCGTGCTGGCGCTGAGCGACCTCGCCTTGCCCTTGCGCGGCGCCGACGCGGCCCTGCTGGCGCTGCTCGACGATCAAGCCGAACGCCTGCTGCAGGAGGTGGCTGCCGTCAGCGAGCCGGTCGGCGTCTGGCGCCAGGCCCTGGTCGGCCTGATTCGCTCGGGCCGTACCCAACTGCCGGACCTCGCACACAGCCTGCAGATGAGCCCGCGCAGCCTGCAACGGCGGCTGGCTGAGCAGGGCCAGAGCTTCCAGGCCTTGCTGTCGCAGACCCGCCAGCAGCTGGCCGAGGCCTATCTGCGCGACCCCGGCGTCGAGCTGGCTGAAGTGGCCTTGCTGCTTGGCTATTCCGAACAAAGCGCCTTCACGCGCGCCTTCCGGCAGTGGACGGGTCAGGCACCGCTGCAATGGCGCAGACAACATTCACGATGAACCTGGCTCCCCAAACCGTCGTCATTGACGGCGCCCCCGCCCACGGCCGCTATGTCGGCCGCATATCGCGCATCGATTGGTCTCCGTTGCGCGAGCGCCGCTCGTGGTTCTGGCACAGGCTGCATCACAAGCGCTGGCATTACGTCGGCCTGGGCAATGAGCAGCTCTTCATCGGTGTCGCCATCGTCCACCTCGGCTGGACCTGCACGGCTTTCGCCTACCTCTTCGACCGCCGTCGCCGCACCTTGCTGGCCAACTGGCGCCAGGACGGCCTGCCGGGATTGCAGGCCGGTGTATCCGACGCGCCGCTCGCCGGCGCCCGTGCCTGGTTCCGCGGCCCCGGCGCGCGGCTGGCGCTCTGCCACGAGCCGGACGACAGCCTGCGCCTCACCGTCGCGACGCGCGCACTGCGCATCCAGGCCCGCCTGGACCTCGGCCGCATGGCGCCACCGCTGCTGGCCATCGGCCCCATCGAAGGCGGCATCGTCCATGCGACGCAGAAGACCACGGCGCTGCCCGTGCAAGGCTGGGCCGAGGCCGAGGGGCAGCATTTCGGCCTGGATGGCGCCTGGGCAGCGGTCGACGCGTCCAATGGCCTGCTCGCCCGCAACACCGCCTGGCGCTGGGCCAGCGCCCATCGCGCCGACGTCGGCTTCAATCTGCAGCAGGGTTATTTCGGCGGGCAGGAGAACGTGCTGTGGCTGGACGGCATGCCGATCGCGCTGGCTGGCGCCCGTTTCGACTTCGATCCCACCCAGCCGCTGCGCCCGTGGCGGGTGCACACCGACGACGGCCTGCTTGACCTCGTCTTTACGCCCGAAGGTGCACGTGCCGAGAACCGCGACCTCCTCGTCGCTGCCAGCCACTACGTTCAACCCATCGGCTGCTTTGCCGGCACCGTGCGAGCCGGCGCCGGCGCACCGGCGCGCCGCATCGACGGCCTGCTGGGCGTGACCGAGGACCACCGCTCCCGCTGGTGATACGTCACGCTCGGGCTCGGCAGGTCGGTTCAAGTACCGGGGCGGGTCGATACAGTCATGGCGCATCTCCAGCCGCCCACCTACGTGCTTCACGCCTCCTCATCCACACGCAACCTCGCGGCCGGCATTGCGCTGACCGTGGCACTGGTGCTGGCCCAGGCCTGGCTGCCCGAGCGCAGCATCGATCTCGCGGCCCCGGGTGCGGTGAGCAACCTGTACCTGATCGCTCCGGGCGACGTCCCGGGCGAGCCCTCTCCCGTGCAGTGGGTCGACTACGAACGCCGCCACTGGGTTTGCCGCAATCCCGCGAACAGCCCTTCGCAAGCGTGTGGCATCACCCTCGTGCTGAGTGGCGATGACCCGGCCCGCGGCAGGAACCTGAACGGATTCGACACCCTGGAGCTGGACCTGGCCTACCGGGGCAACGCCGCTCATCTGCGCGTGGCCCTGCGCAATTTCGACCCGCGCTTTTCCAAGCTGACCGACGGCAACAGCTCCCGCATGCAGTCGATCAACCTGAGGGGGCGCGATGTCACCAAGCCGGTCACCCTCGAACTCGCTGAGCTGACCGTGCCCGAGTGGTGGATCACGCAGTTCGACCTGCCTCGCGAGTTCAACCGGCCCAGCGTCGAAAACGTGACCTCCCTGTCCATCGACCTGACGGACAGCCTCGCCGGGCAGAACCACGAGCTGGAGCTGAGGCATCTCACGCTCAAGGGACCCTGGATCGCCCGCGACACCCTCTACCTCGGCCTGCTCTGCGCCTGGCTTTTGGCGGCCGGCACCGTCGTGGGCCGGCAGTGGCGTGCGCTGCGGCGCAGCCATCTGCGCCAGCAGCGCGAGATCGATGCGCTGACGGCACGCACCCGGCTGCTGCGCGTCGAGCAGGACAAGCTGCGCCGCCTGGCCACCATCGATGAATTGACCGGGGTGCTCAACCGCCGCGGGCTGGAGTCGGCACTGGAAGATTTCGAGGCCGAGTCGGCCGGCGTGGCGCTGGTGCTGCTCGACATCGACCACTTCAAGCACATCAACGACCGCTGGGGCCACGCCGTCGGCGACGAGGTGCTGCGCCGCATGGCCGCCATCGTGTCGGCCAATCTGCGCACCACTGATGTCATCGGCCGCTGGGGCGGCGAGGAGTTCCTCGTCGCCTGCCAGGGCCGCCATGCCGACGACGCGGTGCGGCTGGCGGAGAAGCTGCGTGATGCCGTGCAGCACGGCAATTTCGACACCAAGGGCCGTTTCGGCATCACCGCGAGTTTCGGCGTCGCGCTGGCACCGCCCGGTGCGTCGACCCACCGCGCCTTCAAGCGCGCCGACGCGGCCCTCTACCGCGCCAAGGCGGCCGGCCGCAACCGCGTCGAACTCGACACCGCGCACGACGCCGTCACCACGCTCTGAGCGTGGCGGCGCCGCGCACGACGCTCAGTGCACGACGCGCCCGAACGAGAACACGCCGCCTTCGACCTGCACCGGGATCACATCCTTCGGGCCGAAGCGCCCCTGCAGGATGAGCTTGGACAACGGGTTCTCGACGCGCTGCTGGATGGCCCGCTTCAGCGGCCGTGCGCCGAAGACCGGGTCGAAGCCGACCTTGGCCAGTTCGTCCAGCGCCGCCTCGCTGACGTCCAGCTTCATCTCCATCTTGTCCAGGCGTGCCTCGAGCAGCCGCAGCTGGATGCGGGCGATGGACTTGATGTGGTCGGCGCCCAGCGCGTGGAAGATGACCGTCTCGTCGATGCGGTTCAGGAACTCTGGCCGGAAGTGCGTCTTGACCTCGCCCCAGACCGCCTCGCGGATGACCTCGTCCTTCTCACCCGACAGCGCCATGATGTGCTGCGAGCCGAGGTTGGACGTCATGACGATGACGGTGTTCTTGAAGTCCACCGTGCGGCCCTGGCCATCGGTCAGGCGGCCGTCGTCCAGCACCTGCAGCAGCACATTGAACACGTCCGGGTGGGCCTTCTCGACCTCGTCCAGCAGCAGCACCGAATAGGGCTTGCGGCGCACGGCCTCGGTCAGCGTGCCGCCTTCCTCGTAGCCGACATAGCCGGGAGGCGCACCGATGAGGCGGCTCACCGAGTGCTTCTCCATGAACTCGCTCATGTCGATGCGGACCATGTGGTCGTCGCTGTCGAACAGGAAGCCGGCCAGCGCCTTGCACAGCTCGGTCTTGCCCACGCCGGTGGGGCCCAGGAACAGGAAGCTGCCCAGCGGCCGGTTCGGGTCGCTCAGGCCGGCGCGTGAACGGCGGATGGCGTCAGACACGGCCTGGATGGCCTCGTCCTGGCCGATGACGCGATCGTGCAGCTTGGCTTCCATCTGCAGCAGCTTCTCGCGCTCGCCCTGCATCAGCTTGGAGACGGGAATGCCCGTGGCACGTGCGACCACCTCGGCAATCTCCTCGGCGCCCACCAGCGTGCGCAGCAGTTGCGGCCGGTTGGTGCCCGCCTTACCGGCCTCCTTGGCCTGGGCGTCGTTGAGCTGCTTCTCCAGCTCGGGCAGACGGCCGTATTGCAGCTCTGCAACCTTGTTGAAATCGCCCTTGCGCTTCCATTCCTCGATCTGCTGGCGGGCGCGGTCGATCTCTTCCTTGACGTGGGCAGAGCCCTGGGCCTGCGCCTTCTCGGCGGTCCAGATCTCTTCCAGGTCGTTGTACTCGCGCTGCAGCTTCAGCAGCTCGTCCTCGATGAGGCCGAGGCGCTTGATCGAACCCTCGTCCTTTTCCTTCTTGACCGCCTCGCGCTCGATCTTGAGCTGGATCATGCGGCGGTCGAGACGGTCCATGGCCTCGGGCTTGGAGTCGATCTCGATCTTGATCTTGGCCGCGGCCTCGTCGATGAGGTCGATGGCCTTGTCGGGCAGGAAGCGGTCGGTGATGTAGCGATGGCTCAGCTCGGCCGCGGCAATGATGGCCGGGTCGGTGATCTCCACGCCATGGTGCACCTCGTACTTCTCCTGCAGGCCGCGCAGGATGGCGATGGTGGCCTCCACCGTCGGCTCGTCGACCAACACTTTCTGGAAGCGGCGCTCCAGGGCAGCGTCCTTCTCGACGTATTTGCGGTATTCGTCCAGCGTCGTCGCGCCGATGCAGTGCAGCTCGCCGCGCGCCAGGGCGGGCTTGAGCATGTTGCCGGCGTCGATGGAGCCCTCGGACTTCCCGGCGCCCACCATGGTGTGGATCTCGTCGATGAAGAGGATGGTCTGGCCGGCGTCCTGGCTGACCTCCTTGAGCACGCCCTTGAGGCGCTCCTCGAAGTCGCCGCGGTACTTGGCACCGGCCAGCAGCAAGGCCATGTCCAGGACCAGCACGCGCTTGCCCTTCAGTGAATCTGGCACCTCGCCGTTGATGATGCGCTGGGCCAGGCCTTCGACGATGGCCGTCTTGCCCACGCCCGGCTCGCCGATCAGCACCGGGTTGTTCTTGCTGCGGCGTTGCAAAACCTGGATCGTGCGGCGGATCTCCTCGTCGCGGCCGATGACGGGGTCCAGCTTGCCCAGGCGGGCGCGCTCGGTCAGGTCCAGCGTGTATTTCTTCAGCGCCTCGCGCTGGCCTTCGGCCTCGGCCGACTCCACCTTCTGCCCGCCGCGCACGGCCTCGATGGCGGACTCCAGCGCCCGGCGCGTCAGGCCGTGGCCCCGCACCACACCGGCCAGGTCGGTCTTGGCCTCGGTCAGCGCGAGCAGGAACATTTCGCTGGCGATGAACTGGTCGCCACGCTTGGTGGCTTCCTTCTCCGCCGCCTGCAACAGGGAAACGAGATCGCGCCCCGCCTGCACGGTCTGGCCCGAGCCACTGACCTGGGGCAGGCCAGCCATCAGGCCGTCCAGCGCCGTGCGCAGGCCGCCGGCGTTAACGCCGGCGCGTTCCATCAGCGCGCGCGGGCCTTCGTCCTGGGCCAGCATGGCCGCCAGCACGTGGACGGGCTCGATATAGGGGTTGTCGCGGGCCAGGGCCAGGCTCTGGGCCTCACCCAGGGCCTCCTGGAAGCGGGTGGTGAACTTGTCGGCACGCATGGTGGGAATCCTCCGGTTGCCAAGCCAAGTGGGCGCCAGCCGGCGCTTTTCAAGTTGAGCTAGATCAAGGCCTGCGCGAGACGCATGCCCAGCCAGGCGGCAAAAAGCGCTCCCAGCACGTGGGCCAACGTATGGGCGGCGGCCATGCCCAGCTCACCATGGCGCAACAGCGCCAGCGACTCGCCCGAAAAAGCCGAAAACGTCGTCAACCCGCCGAGGAAGCCGGTCACCAGCAAAAGTTTCAGCAATTCGTTCGGATGGCGGCCCAACCACTCCAGCGCCATGCCGATCAGCAGCCCGCCCACGAGATTGACGAGCAACGTGCCGAGCGGGAAGCCGGCCCAACGGGTGTTGAACAGCAGGCCGGCCTGCCAGCGCGTCAGCGCGCCCAAGGCGGCGCCTACCGAAACTGCCAAAGCGTTCACAGGGCGTTCCCTCCGGCGATTCCCCACCGCGCCAGCGCCTCGTCGTCAGCTACGCGGGCATCCACCCAATGCGCGCCGTCCGGCGTGTGTTCCTTCTTCCAGAACGGTGCCTGGGTCTTCAAATAGTCCATCAGGAATTCGCAGGCCTGGAAGGCCTGCCCTCGGTGGGCGCTGGTGACGAGCACCAGCACGATCTGGTCGCGGGCCTGCAGGGTGCCGACGCGGTGGATGACCTTGGCGGCACGGATATCGAAGCGGGCCATGGCTGCGTCGACCATGGCCTCGATGGCCGCCTCGGTCATGCCCGGGTAGTGTTCCAGCTCCATTGCCGACACTGCCGCGCTGCTGCTGTGCTCGCGCACGGTACCGACGAAGGCGACGACGGCACCGACGCCGCCATCCCCCATCCGCAGGGCGGAGGTTTCGGCGCCGACGTCAAAGTCTCCGGACTGGATGCAAACTCTGGGCATGGCAGAGATTCTCGCCCTGGCGCGCGGTGAGATTCACATGTTTGGCCGTTGAAGTCAGAGCCCGCCGCCGGATACTTGCCCCTCATTTCTTCTCACGCAGCCAGGAATCGACATGGCCCTGATGGATTTCATCAAGAAACAGTTCATAGACGTCATCCAGTGGACGGAGGACGCCGACGGCACGCTGGCCTGGCGCTTCCCGATGTCCGGCATGGAAATTCAAAACGGCGGCCAGCTCGTCGTGCGGGAATCCCAGGTCGCCGTCTTCGTCAACGAGGGTCAAGTGGCCGACGTCTTCGGCCCGGGCACCCACAAGCTGACGACCCAGACGCTGCCGGTACTGACCTATCTGAAGAACTGGGACAAGCTGTTCGAGTCCCCCTTCAAGAGCGACGTCTACTTCTTCAGCACACGCCAGCAGATCGACCAGCGCTGGGGCACCAGCCAGCCGGTCGCCATCCGCGACAAGGACTTCGGCGCCGTGCGCCTGCGCGCCTTCGGCAACTACGCCTACCGCATCCAGGACCCGAAGGTCTTCCACACGCAGATCTCCGGCACGCGCGAGCGCTATACGGTGCAGGACCTGGACGGCCAGCTGCGTGGCCTGATGCTGCAGCACATCAGCGACGCCGTCGCCAGCAGCGGCACGCCCTTCCTGGACCTGGCTGCCAACCAGGTCGAGTTCGCTGCCGCGCTGAAAAACGCGACCGCCGAGTCCTTCACGGCCATCGGCCTGGAGCTGATCTCGGTGACGATGCAGAACGTGTCGCTGCCCGAGGAGCTGCAGAAGATCCTCGACCAGCGCATCGGCATGGGCATCATTGGCCAGAACATGGGCCAGTTCATGCAATACCAGGCGGCACAGGCCCTGCCCGAAATGGCCAAGGGCGGTGGTGGCGGCAGCGGTATCGCCGGCGAAGCCATCGGCCTGGGTGCCGGCGTGGCCCTGGGCCAGACGCTCGCGCAGACGCTGGGCCAAGGCCTGGCCGGCGTCGGCACGGCCGCACCTGCCCCCGCAGCCAGCAAGCCCGAAGACATCGTCTCGCTGCTGGAAAAGCTCGGCGACCTCAAGGCCAAGGGCATCCTGACCGACGAGGAATTCGCCGCGAAGAAGGCCGATCTGCTGAAGAAGCTTGGCTGAGCAAACGCCAGCCGCCCAGCGGCGCTGGCGCGCGGCGTGCCCCAATTGCGGCGCGCCGGTCGAATTCGCCAGCGCGGCCTCGAGCACGGCCGTCTGCGGCTTCTGCCGCAGCACCTTGCTTCGCGACGGTGAGGCGCTGAGCCAGATCGGCCAGAGCGCCGAGATCTTCGAAGACTATTCGCCGCTGCAGCTGGGCACGAGCGGCCGCTGGATGGGCCGCGGCTTCACCGTCGTCGGCCGCGTGCAGCGCGGCTCGGAGCTGGGCAACTGGAACGAATGGCATCTGTTCTTCGACACCGGTGCCGACGCACCGCGCGTGGCCTGGTTGAGCGAGGACAACGGCCAGTTCGTCCTCAGCCTGGAGGCACCGCTCGCCGAAACGCCGTCCGGAGCCCCCGCCCTGGGCCAGCCGCTGACGCTGGCCGGCCAGCGCTGGCAGGTGGCCGCCATCGTCGAGGCGGCACTGCGTGCGGCCGAAGGCGAGTTGCCACGGCCGCCCAAGCCGGGCCGCGTCATCGAGCTGCGCAACGACAAGGGCGAGGTCGGCAGCCTGGAATACCGCGACGGCGCGGCGCCGATCTGGTCCGTTGGCCGCAATGTGCTTCTCGCCGACATGGCGCTACAGGGCCTGCGCACGACGGCCGAGGGCGAGTCGGTGGCCGAAGCCAAGTTCAAGGGCAGATCAATAGCCTGCCCGAGTTGCGGTGCACCGCTGGAGCCCAAGCTCACGCAGACCAAGAGCATGGTCTGTGCCCAGTGCAATGCCGTGGTCGACTTGCCGGAAGGCGAGTCCAAGGCACTCGGCTTCACCCCACAGGATCGCGGCCTGCCGCCGCTGATTCCGCTGGGCCGCACCGGCACGCTGGCAGTCGACGGCAAGCCCGAAGCCTGGACGGTCGTCGGCTACCAGGAGCGCTGCGACATTCCCGAAGACGCCGACGACGAGCAGAGCTTCTGGCGCGAATACCTCCTCTACAACCGACTGGCCGGCTTCGCCTTCCTCGTCGACACCCGCGAGGGCTGGAGCCTGGTGCGCACGCTGACCGGCGCGCCCACCTCGGGCCGCGGCGGCGTCAGCTGGCAAGGCCGCGACTACGCGCAGCGCTGGGTCTACGGCGCCAAGACGACCCATGTGCTGGGGGAGTTCTACTGGCCCGTGAAGCTGGAAGACCGCGTCCAGGTCACCGACTACATCACCCGCGACGGCCAATTCCTGCTGAGCCGCGAGCAACAGGGCCCCGAGATCACCTGGAGCGGCGGCAGCCCGGTGCCGGCCGACACCGTCAAGACGGCCTTCAACCTGGTGGCCCCGGCCGTCCAGTTTGCGCGTGACACTTCGGCCTTCAAGAGCGGCGGCAACCTGCTGCGCAACATCATCATCGGCCTGTTCCTCGTCGTGTTGCTGTTCGCCCTGCTGCGCGCCTGCTCCAGCGACGATTGCCAGCAGTACAAGAACAGCTTCGGCGAGAACAGCAACGAATACCGCCAGTGCCGCGCCAGCTCGCGCGGCAGCGGCGCCTATATCGGCAACAGCGGCGGCAGCTACGGCGGCTACAGCAGCGGTGGCGGCGGCCACAAGTGACCCAACACAGCAGGAGAGCACCATGACACTTGATTGGCTCAAACCCGAGGTCATCCTCGGCTCGACGATGTACGCCGTCATCGGTGTCGTCATCTTCTGGCTCTCCTTCGTCATCGTCGACAAGATGACGCCGTACAAGCTCTGGGAAGAACTCGTCGAGCACAAGAACATCGCGCTGGCCATCGTCGTTGGCGCGATGTGCATTTCCATCGGCAACATCGTCGCGGCGGCCATCCACGGTTGAGCCGCGCCAACCGGGCGGCCGGTCAGCACAATCACGCCGTTTCGACATCAGGAGCTTGTGATGAAGAGAGGGCTGACCACAGCCGCCGCATGGGCCTTGGGCCTTGCGTTGACAACCGCCCACGGACAGGACACGAACGCGGCCTCGGCGCCAACCGCCGCAACCCAGGCCCAGAAGGCCGACGCCATCGCACAGGCCTCGAGCTTTCGCATCCGCCCGGTCGACGATGCCTGGCGTGCCGCCCTGCCGCGCGACGCCGAGGCGGCCACCCAGGCCTATATGGACAGGCTGCCGGCCGACGTACTGGCCAAATCGGCCGCCTATTGGGAGGGTGGCTACTGGATGCAGCTCTGGGACCTGCTGCTGGGCCTGGGCATCGCAGCCCTGATGCTGTCGGGCCGGCGCGCAGCACGCGTGCGCGACTGGGCCGCGCGCGTCGGCCGCGGGCCGGTGCGCCGGGACATGCTGTTCGGCGCCACCTACCTGCTGGCCGCCTGGGCCTTGAGCCTGCCGCTGTCCATCTACACCGGCTTCGTGCGCGAACAGGCCTACGGCATGTCGACCCAGACCTTCTGGGCCTGGGCGGGCGAGCAGTTCGTGAGCCTGGCCGTCAACCTCGCGCTGGCGGCGGTCGTGTTCGCGGTGCTCTACGCCGTCATCCGCCGCACCGGCGAGCGCTGGTGGATCTGGGGCACGGTGCTGGGCATCGCCCTGCTGGCTTTCATGATCGCGCTGAGCCCCGTCTTCATCGAGCCGCTGTTCAACACCTACAAGCCGGTTGAGGACGGCCCCGTCAAGGCGGCGGTGCTGCGCATGGCCCATGCCAACGGCGTGCCGGTGGACAACGTCTACGAGTTCGACGCTTCGCGCCAGACGACGCGCATCAGCGCCAATGTGACCGGCCTGTTTGGCACGGCGGCCGTGCGCCTGAACGACAACCTGCTGCGCCGCACCAGCGAGGCCGAGATCCGCGCCGTCATGGGGCATGAGCTCGGCCACTTCGTGCTCAATCACGTCGTCAAGACGCTGCTGGCGATGAGCCTGCTCTTGCTGCTGGGCTTTGGCATCGTGCAATGGGCGATGCACCGGCTGCTGGCCCGCTTCGCCGCGAGCACGGGCGTCAGCCGCATTGACGACATTGCCGGCCTGCCGCTGCTGATGGCCCTGTTCTCGGTGTTCCTCGCGCTCGCCACGCCGGCCTGGAACACCCTCGTGCGCACCAACGAGGTCGAAGCCGACCGCTTCGGCCTGAACCTGTCGCGCGAGCCGCTGGGCTTTGCCGAAGCCCAGCTGCGCTTGGTGGAGTACCGCAAGGCCGATCCTGGCCCGGTCGAGGAATTCATCTTCTTTCACCATCCCGGCACGCGAAGCCGCATCTACGACGCCATGCGCTGGCGCGAGGCCATGGGCAGTCCGTGAAGCCCCTCGCGCAGCCTCGCCCCACTGAACGTGGCGCGCCTGGTCGGTCCCCCGAGGGGACGACGATGCTTGCCGGATCGACCGGCAAGCACATCGTCAACGCGGGCCGGCTCGGGAGCGGCCCAGCGCTCGGCCCGAACACGAAGAGAACTGAGATGTCATCGCACGACTTCGCCACGCTGACCAGCAACGCCCACGAGGACTGGACGCTGTTCGCCGTGCGTTTCCACG
The DNA here is from genome assembly GCF_001425705.1 of Pelomonas sp. Root1217. GTDB lineage: Bacteria > Pseudomonadota > Gammaproteobacteria > Burkholderiales > Burkholderiaceae_C > Pelomonas. The sequence goes on from NZ_LMDC01000028.1 coordinate 702,068, forward strand.
ACAAGCCTGGCGCCGGCGAACTGCGCAAGGAGTTGCTGCAGGCCCATCTGGAATGGGTTGCGGCGCAGGGCGACAGCTTGCGCGCCGCCGGCTCGCTGCGCGAATCGCCCGAGGACACGCCGGTAGGTGGCCTGTGGGTCGTGCGGGCGCCGAGCAAGGCCGCCGTCGAGGCGCTGATCGCGACCGACCCCTTCACCGCCGGCGGTTTGCGCGCCGGCTGGGACATCTTCTACTGGAGCAAGGCCCTGCCCCGCCCGGTGTCGTTCTAGACTCGCGGCCCGCTGAACGACTGCACTGGCCAGCCATGACCTTCTCCGTCCGCGGCCTCGCCCAGGCCCTGCTCCTTGCGATCGCCCTGCCCGTTGCGGCCGCCGACGCGCCACCCGACGTGGCCATCTTCGTCGCGCGGCTCGATGTCGCCGCGGGCAAGGTCAGCGACACCCGCAACATCACGCCTGGCAAGGGCAACAACTTCCAGCCGGCTTTCACGCACGACGGTTCGGCCGTCGTCTACACCTCAGGCCGCTCGGGGTCGAACAACATCTACCGGCACGATCTGGCCAAGGGTACGACCGTGGCGGTCACCAAGACGACCGAGAACCTCTACTCGCCGACACCGCTGGCCGACGGCAACGGTTTCTCTGCCATCCGCGTCATCACCGCGGACCCAGCCTACGGCATCGAGGTCAACGAGCCGTCCCTGTGGCTTTTCAGCTGGGACGGCAAGCCCGTTGCGCCCGTCGTGCCCACCAAGCGCATCGGCTATCACGCCTGGATCACGCTCGACCTGCTCGCCGCCTTCATCGTCGATGACGTCCCGGAGCGCAACAACCATCGCGCCGTCCTCATCAGCCGCACCACCGGCCAGCAGACGCTGCTGACCGCCAAGCCCGGCCGGTCGTTCGGCCGCGCCGCCGACGCCAAGCGCGCCCTGTTCCTCGACCAGACCGACCCGGCGCACTGGCGCATCTGTGCGATGGGCGCAGGTGACAAGGCGCCGCAGGTACTGGTGGAGACGCCCATCGGTCCAGAGAGCGAAAAAGACGCCAACCGCAGCCAGTATTTCGTCGCGCTGCCGGACGGCTCGATCCTGATGGCGCGTGGCCACCAGCTGCTGCGCTGGGACGGCAAGCCGGGCGGCAGCTTCAAGCCGTTTGCCGAGCTGCCCGACATTGGCGGCGCCATCCGCAACATTGCGGCCAGCCCTGACGGCAAGCACCTGGCCTTCTCGGTGCTGCTGACCGCACCCAAGCCGTGACGGAGCAGCCCGCCTCGCGTGCCTCTCTGGCCGAGCTGCTGCTGCTGGCCAGCGTCTTCGTCATCGCCGCCTGCGGGCTGGTCTATGAACTGGCGGCCGGTGCGCTGGCCAGCTATCTGCTGGGCGACTCGGTGCTGCAGTTCTCCACCGTCATCGGCGTCTACCTGTTCGCGATGGGCCTGGGCTCGTGGCTGTCGCGCTTCGTCGAGCGCCAGCTGGTGGGCGTGTTCCTGCAGGTGGAGCTGCTCGTCGGCGTCATTGGCGGGCTGATGCCGGCGGGCCTGTTCGCCGTGCACAGCCTGCTGCCGCCGGGCGAAGGCGCGGCGTTCAAGACGCTGCTCTACGCGCTGGTGCTGCTGGTGGGTGCGCTGGTGGGGCTGGAGATCCCGCTGGTCATGCGCATCCTGAAGCGCCATTTCAGCGCACGCTACGGCCTCAAGGACCTGGTCTCCCAGGTGCTGACCTTCGACTACCTCGGCGCCCTGCTCGTCGCCCTGGCCTTCCCGCTGGTGCTGGTGCCCCAGCTCGGTCTGGTGCGCACCGGCATCGCCTTCGGCCTGCTGAACGTGGCCGTGGCGGTCTGGGCCTTGTGGATCTTTCGCGCCGAACTGCGCGCGCGCCGCAGCCAGGCCCTCGCCTGCGCGCTGTCGGCGGTGTTGCTGGTGGGCGCGCTGCTGGGCGCCGATGCCCTGACGCGCTGGTCCGAGGAGCGCTTCTACGGCGAGCACATCGTCTTCAAGCAGAGCAGCGCCTACCAGCGCATCGTCGTCACCGACGGCGGTGGCGGCACGCGGCTGTTCCTGAACGGCAACCTGCAGTTCCACTCGCGCGACGAGTACCGCTATCACGAGGCCCTGGTGCATCCGGCGATGGCGGCGCAGGGCGCGCCCAAGCGCGTGCTGGTGCTCGGCGGCGGTGACGGCATGGCCGTGCGCGAGATCCTGAAGTACCCCAGCGTCGAGCAGGTGACGCTGGTCGAGCTGGACCCGCTGATGACCGGCCTGTTCACGTCGACGCCGAAGCTGGCGGCGCTCAATGACCGCTCGCTGTCGTCGCCCAAGCTGCGCATCGTCAACGCTGACGCCTTTGGCTGGCTGGAGCAGCACCCGGAAGTCTTCGACGTCATCGTCATCGACTTCCCCGACCCGTCCAACTTTGCACTGGGCAAGCTCTACACGGCCAGCTTCTACGAGCTGGTCGACCAGCACCTGAGTGCGACCGGTTATGCCGTCGTGCAGACCACCTCACCGCTGATCGCCCGGCGCAGCTTCTGGACCGTCGTCACGACGCTGGAATCCGTTGGCCTGACGGTCACGCCCTACCACGCTCACGTGCCCAGCTTCGGCGAATGGGGCTTCGTGCTGGCCTCGCGCCGGCCCTTCCACACGCCGGCGCGGCTGCCGGACGGCTTGCGCTTCCTGAGCCTGCAAAGCTTGCCGGCCCTGCTGGACTTTCCGCCCGACATGGCCCGCCTGCCCACCGAGGTGAACCGGCTCAGCAACCAGGTGCTGGTGCAGGAGTTCGAGGCGGAATGGGGCAAGGTCCATTGACAGCGGGAACGCCGTTTGCCACAACATGGGATCGCCGGCCGATGGCGCCGGCGCAGGAGCCGCCCATGCAATCCACCGACCCGACGCAGGCCCAGCACGACGTGCCCACCACACCAGCCAACAGTGACCCTGCCGACATCGACAGCGTCTACGACAACCTGGTGAAAGGTGTCGGGCACGAACATGTCAGCGACAGCAACGTGGAGGAGCTGATCCGCCGCGCCGACGCCGACAAGCATCCAGTGCTGGCCGCCGAACTGCGCGAGTGGCGTTTTGCCACCGGGGAAGGTGCCAACATCGATCTCGACCCGGCGCACCGCAACTAGCCGCGGGCGTCGGTACTGCGCGGCAGGGCGTGCTGCTAACCTGCGCGCCTTGCGCCGCCCACCCTCCTTTCTCCCAGCATCCCCCGCCCGACGCGCGCTGCTGATCAGCCTGCTGGCCAGCGGCTGCAGCGCCGATGGGGCCGCGCTGGAGGGCGGCTGGGTTGGCACCCACCCCGAGCGTGGCCACCGCCTGCGCGGCGCCCTGCCCGCGGCCGGCGGCCCGCTGAAACGCACCGGCGTCCTCATCGTCGGCGCCGGCGTCGCCGGCCTCGCCTGTGCGCGGGCCCTGGCCAGGCGCGGCATCGACGACTTCGCGCTGCTCGACCTCGAAGACCAGGCCGGCGGCAACAGCCGTGGCCACGTGCTGGCCGGCGTGCCCTGCCCCCTCGGTGCCCATTACCTGCCGCTGCCCGGCGCCCAGGCGCGCGAAGTCAACGAGCTGCTGCATGAGCTGGGCCTGGCCCGCGAACAACTCGGCCGCACCGTTTGGGACGAGCGCCACCTCTGCCACAGCCCCCAAGAGCGCCTCTTCATAGACGGCGAATGGCACGACGGCCTGCTGCCGCCGCCGGAGGGCGCCGCATCGCTGGCGCAGTACCGGCGCTTCTCCGCCCTCGTCGCCCAGGCGCAGCGCGAAGTCGGTTTTGCCATGCCCAGCCACCGGATGCGCTGGACAGCCCGCCACGCTGCGCTCAACGCGCAGGCCTTCGCCGCCTGGCTGGACGCGGCCGGCATCAGCGACGCCCGGCTGCGCTGGTACCTCGACTACTGCTGCCGCGACGACTTCGGCGCCGGCGCGAACGCCGTCTCGGCCTGGGCCGGCCTGCACTATTTCGCCAGCCGCCACGGCTTTCATGCCCCCGGCGACGAGGCCGGCGAACGAGAGCCGGTGCTGACCTGGCCGGAAGGCAACGGCTGGCTCAGCGCCCGCATCGCCGCGCCGCTGCGTGAGCGCATCCACCTCGGCCGCACAGTGCTGCGCATGACCGAGCAGCGCCAGGGCGTCGAGCTGCTGGCCTGGAACGAGGCGGCCGATGCCCCTGAACGCTGGACGGCCCGCGCCGTCGTCATGGCCACGCCGCTGTTCGTCTCGGCGCGGCTGCTGGCCTCACCGCCCGATGCACTGCGCTCACTGAAGCAGCAACACGCCCCCTGGCTGACAGCCAGCCTCGCGCTTCGCGAGCCGCTGCTGCAGCGCCCAGGCGCGCCGCCGTCCTGGGACAACGTGCGCTACGGCAGTGCGGCCCTGGGCTATGTCGACGCGCGCCACCAGTCGCGCGATCCGACGCCGCGCCCGCCGGTGCTGACGGCCTATGTCGCCCTTCCCGAAAGCCAGCGTGGCGAGCTGCTGAAGCAGCCCTGGCAGCACTGGGCCCAGATCGTCACCCAGGAACTGGCCCAGACCCACCCGGACCTGCCGGCCAAGCTCGAGCGTATCGACCTATGCCGCTTCGGCCACGCGATGAGCATCCCGACGCCCGGCTTGCGTGGGTCGGCCGAGTTGGCGGCGCTGAACGCCCAGCGCGGCCGCGTCGTCTTCGCGCACAGCGACCTCGCGGGGTATTCGGTGTTCGAGGAGGCCTACACGGCCGGTGTCGAAGCGGCCGCGCGGCTCAGCCTCTGAATGGCCGCCTCGCGCGGCGCAAAGGCCTTCAGCAAGGCATCGAGCAAGGCCTCGGCCTTGGCGCTGTTGTCGGCGCCGTAGTTGCAGACATAGACGTCCAGCGTCACGCCGCCCAGTTCGGGCCAGGTGTGGACGGCAAGATGCGATTCAGCCAGCAGCACGACGCCGGTGACGCCGCTCTGTTCGTCGTCGGGTGCAAATCGATGGAAGAGTTCGGCGACACCGGTAAGACCCGCACGGGTCACGGCATCGCGGCACAGCGCCGCGAGCGCGTCGGCGTCGCGCATGACCGCCAACGCCGGGTCGACGCCATGCAGGTCGGCCGTCAGGTGCAGGCCGTTCATCCGCCGGTGACGGGAGGGAAGAAGGCCAACTCGTCGCCATCCGACAGCGCAGCGGACTCGACGCACATCTTCTGGTTCAGCGCCGCACGCACCGCGCGACCACTGGCCAACGCCTCGGCATGGATTCCGCCGCGCGCACGCAGGGCCTCGCGTGCCGCGGCGACGCTGCTGCCGTCCGGCAGGATCAGCGCCTCGCCCTCGCCAAGCTTCTCACGCAGCGAGGCGAAGAAGCGCAGCTTCACGGCGATGCTCAAGACAACAGCTCCGCGAACGGGATGAAGCGCACCGCGTCGCCGGCCTTGAAGGCCTGGCCGGCGGGGTTGTCGAGCAGGCCGTCGGCCCAGAAGGCCGAAGTCAGCACGCCGCTGCTCTGGTTGGAGAACATGGCCAGGCCGCCTTCTTCGTCCAGGCGCACACGCAGGAACTCGCGGCGCTTGTCGGGCTTGGGCCAGTCGAAGCCGGCCGCCAGCCGATAGCCGCGTGGCGTCAGGCGAGCGGCCCCTTGCAGCTTCAGCAGGAAGGGCCGCACGAGGACCAGGAAGGTCACCAGGCTGGACACCGGGTTGCCGGGCAGGCCAATGAAGTGGGCCGCGCCCACACGGCCATACGCGAACGGCTTGCCGGGCTTGATGGCAATGGCCCAGAGGTCGAGTTGGCCTTCGGCCTGCACGGCGGGGCGCAGATGGTCTTCCTCGCCGACCGACACGCCGCCCGAAGTGAGGATGACGTCGGCCTGCGATGCCGCTTCGCGCAGCGCAGCGCGGGTTGCATCCAGGCGGTCGGGCACGATGCCGAGGTCGATGACCTCGCAGCCCAGGCTTTCGAGCAAGGCACGCAGCGTGAAGCGGTTGGAGTTGTAGATGGCACCGGGCGGCAGCGGCTCGCCGGGCATGACCAGTTCATCACCGGTCGAGAACAGCGCGACGCGTGGGCGACGGGTCACAGTCAGCTCGGCGGCACCGGCCGTGGCAGCCAGGCCGACGGAGACCGCGTCCAGCCGCGTGCCGGCCGGCAGCAGGACTGCGCCCGCACGCACGTCCTCGCCACGCAGGCGCACATTGGCGCCTGCGGTGATGGGCTGTGTCATGCTGACCTTGTCGCCCACCAGCTCGGTGAACTCCTGCATGACGACGGTGTCCGCACCCGGCGGCACATGGGCGCCCGTGAAGATGCGCGCCGCTTCACCCGGCGGCAGCGGTGCGGGCACGCTGCCGGCGGGAATGCGCTGAGTCACCGGCAGCAGCTGGCCGGCGTCGGCTACGCGCAGGGCGTAGCCATCCATGGCCGAGTTGTCAGCCGGCGGCACATCCACCGGCGAGATCAGGTCAGCAGCCAGCACACGGCCCACGGCAGCGCTCGTCGCCAGCGTTTCGCGCCCGGCCAGCGGCTGGACCTGCGCCAGCAGCGCGGCCAGCGCCTCGTCCAACGGGATCAGCGGCTTCCTCGGAGCTTCAGACATGGGCGTGAATGTAGGCCTTCACCTGGCCCACATCGGCCGGCATGACCTTCACGCGCTTGGGGAGTTCTTCGATGCCTTCCAGCCCGGCGGGACGCGGCGGCTCGATGGCCAGGGCCTCGTGGATGGTCGCCGCAAACTTGGCCGGCAGGGCCGTCTCCAGCACCAGCATCGTGACGTTGGGATCACGCTTCTCCAGCGCCACCTTCAGACCGTCGGCCGTGTGCGGGTCGATGATGACGCCGTGCTCGGCATGGCAGCGGCGGATGGTCGCGATGCGGTCGGCATGCGTGCTGCTGCCGGAAGCAAAGCCGAAGCCGGCGATGTCGGCATGCTCACCGCCGCCCAGTTCGAACTGGCTGGCGCCGAAGTGCTGCTTCACGCGCCCGCCGTCGCGGCCGAGCAGGTCGAAGACGAAGCGCTCGAAGTTGCTCGCCTTGGAGATGTCCATCGACGGGCTGGACGTCTCGTGCGTGTCGGCCGTGCTGCGCGGGCGATAGGCGCCGGTGCGGAAGAATTCGTCCAGCACATCGTTCTCGTTGGTCGCGACGACCAGCTGCTTGATGGGCAGCCCCATCATGCGCGCCACGTGGCCAGCACAGACGTTGCCGAAGTTGCCGCTTGGCACCGTGAAACTGATCTTCTCGGCGTTGCTCTTCGTGGCCTGGAAATAGCCGGCGAAGTAGTAGACGACCTGGGCCAGCAGGCGCGCCCAGTTGATGGAGTTGACCGTGCCGATGCGGTGCTCGCGCTTGAAGGCGAGGTCGTTGGACACGGCCTTGACGATGTCCTGGCAGTCGTCGAACACGCCGTCGATGGCGATGTTGTGGATGTTCTCGTCTTGCAGGCTGAACATCTGCGCCTGCTGGAAGGGGCTCATGCGGCCATTGGGGCTGAGCATGAAGACCTTGACACCCTTTTTGCCCCGCATCGCGTACTCGGCGGCGCTGCCGGTGTCGCCCGAGGTCGCGCCCAGGATGTTCAGCGTCTCGCCGCGGCGGCCGAGCTCGTACTCGAACAGCGCGCCGAGGAGCTGCATGGCCATGTCCTTGAAGGCCAGCGTCGGGCCGTTGGACAGGCCTTGCAGCGCGATGTGGTCGCCCAGCCAGGTCAGCGGTGTGATGGCCTCGGTGCCGAAGACCTCGGCCGTGTAGACGCGGCGCGTGATGGCGTGCAGGTCGTCGGCCGGGATGTCGTCGATGTAGAGGGACAGGATCTCGAAGGCCAGGTCGGCATAGGCCAGGCCGCGCCAGCGCGCGAGCGTGGCTGCGTCGACCTTGGGATAGGCCTTGGGCAGGTAGAGGCCGCCGTCGGGCGCCAGGCCTTCGAGCAGGATGTCGGAGAAGCCGCGCTCGGTCTGGTCGCCGCGGGTGGAGATGTACTTCATGTCAGTGTCCGGCTCAGGCGAGCTCTTCCTTGCGGATGCGAACGATCGGGGCGAGGACGGTCGGCAAGCCCTGCATCTTGGCCAGCGCCTCGTTCATGCGGCCCTCGACGGTATCGTGCGTCAGGATGATGAGGTCGGTCTGGCGCTCGCCTTCGCCGGACTCGCGCTGCAACACGGCGTCGATGGAGATGTCGTGCTCGGCCAGGATGGTGGTGATGCGCGACAGCACGCCGGGTTGATCGGCGACGACCAGGCGCAGGTAGAAGGCCGTGTGCACGTCGGCCATCTCGAGGATGGGCGTGTCGCTCATCGCGTCGGGTTGGAAGGCCAGGTGGGGCACGCGGTGGTCGGGGTCGGCGGTGTGCAGGCGGGTCACGTCCACCAGGTCGGCCACGACGGCCGAGGCGGTCGGCTCGGCGCCGGCACCCTTGCCGTAGTACAGCGTCGTGCCGACGGCATCGGCCTGCACGACGACGGCGTTCATCGCGCCTTCGACATTGGCGATCAGGCGGCTGGACGGGATCAGCGTCGGATGCACGCGCAGCTCGATGCCTTCCTGGCGGCGGCGCGTGATGCCCAGCAGCTTGATGCGGTAGCCGAGCTGCTCGGCATACTTGATGTCGGTGGCCTGCAGGCTGCTGATGCCCTCGACGTGGGCCCTGTCGAACTGCACCGGCACGCCAAAGGCGATGGCGCTCATCAGCGTCAGCTTGTGGGCGGCATCCACGCCCTCGATGTCGAAGGTCGGGTCGCTCTCGGCATAGCCCAGGCGTTGCGCCTCCTTCAGCACGGTGGCGAAGTCCAGGCCCTTGCCGCGCATCTCCGACAGGATGAAGTTCGTGGTGCCGTTGATGATGCCGGCGATCCACTCGATGCGGTTGGCCGTCAGGCCCTCGCGCAGCGCCTTGATGATGGGGATGCCGCCGGCCACGGCCGCTTCGAACGCAACGACAACGCCCTTCTCGCGCGCCGCTTCGAAGATCTCGGTGCCATGCAGGGCCAGCAGAGCTTTGTTGGCGGTGACGACATGCTTGCCGTTGGCAATCGCCTGCAGCACCAGCGAGCGCGCCGGCTCGATACCGCCGATCAGCTCGACGACGATGTCGATATCGGGGTTGTTGACGAGCTGCTGCGCGTCACCGACGCAGGGCACGCCGTCACCGACGATAGCCTGATAGGCCTTGGCGCGCTCGGCGTTGCGGGCGGACACCATCGCAATCTCGATGCCCCGGCCGGCGCGGCCACGAATCTCGGCCTGGTTGCGCTGCAAGACGTGGAAGGTACCGGCACCGACGGTGCCAAGGCCGATCAGGCCAACTTGAATCGCTTTCATCGCAGGGCTCTCAGGACAGGAAATCAGGAAGTGTGGCGGCGGCGGTAGCCGGCCAGGAAACGGTCGATGCGGCCAATGGCCTCACGCAGATCATCCACATTGGGCAAAAAGACGAGGCGGAAGTGGTCATGCTCGGGCCAGTTAAAGCCCGTGCCCTGGACGATCAGCACCTTCTCCTCGGCGAGCAGCTCGTAGGCGAACTGCTGGTCGTCGGCGATCGGGTAAAACTTGGGATCCAGGCGCGGGAACATGTAAAGCGCCGCCTTGGGCTTGACGACGCTGACGCCCGGGATCTGGGTCAGCAGCTCATAGGCCAGGTCACGCTGGTGGCACAGGCGCCCGGTCGGCGCGACCAGGTCCTTGATGCTCTGGTAACCGCCCAGCGCCGTCTGGATCGCCAATTGACCCGGCGTGTTGGAGCACAGGCGCAGCGAGGCCAGCATGTTCAGGCCCTCGATGTAGTCGCGGGCGTGGCGCTTCTCGCCGCTGACGATCATCCAGCCGGCGCGGTAGCCGCAGGCGCGGTAATTCTTGGACAGGCCGTTGAAGGTGATGAACAGCACGTCGTCGGCCAGGGACGCCATGCTGGTGTGTGTGTTGCCGTCGTACAGCGTCTTGTCGTAGATCTCGTCAGCAAAGATGACAAGCTGGTGCTTGCGGGCCAGTTCGATGATGCCCCGCAGCAGGTCGTCCGGATACAGCGCGCCGGTCGGGTTGTTCGGGTTGCAGACCATGATGCCGCGGGTGCGCGGGCTGATCTTGGCCTCGATGTCGGCCAGGTCGGGCAGCCAGCCGGCGCCCTCGTCGCAGCGGTAATGCACGGGCCTGCCGCCCGACAAGCCGACGACGGCGGTGTAGAGCGGAAAGTCGGGCGCCGGGATCAGGATCTCGTCGCCATCGTTGACCAGGGCGTTGATCGCCATCTGGATCAGCTCGGAGGCGCCGTTGCCCAGGTAGACGTCGTCCACCGTCACGCCCTTGACGCCCTGCTGCTGCGTGTAGTGCACCACCGCCTTGCGCGGCGCGAACAGGCCCTTGCTGTCGGTGTAGCCCCCGGCGTCGCCGAGATTGCGGATCATGTCCTGCACGATCTCGTCCGGCGGCGTCAGGCCGAACACCGCCGTGTTGCCGATGTTCAGTTTGATGATCTTCTGGCCCTCTTCCTCCATCTGGCGCGCCTTGTCCAGCACGGGGCCGCGGATGTCATAGCTGACGCTGGCGAGCTTGCTGGACTTGGCGATGGGCTTCAAAACGGGCTCCGGCGCAGCAATGCTGCAGTGCAAGAAGGGGTGAAAAGGGGATCTTGGAGTTTAAGCAAGGCCCGGGCATGCGGCCTGCCGTTCTGCGCGACACTCGCGCCCGGCTTTTCGCACCTTTCCCGATGAAGTTCCAGCTTGACGAGCCGCAAGGCGGCAACAGCATTTCCCGCCATGACGCCCAAGGGGTCTGGGTCAACGGTCGGCCGCACACGGCCAGTGTCCTGGTCCCCTGGAAAGGCGACGTGGCGGCCTGGGCGCCTTCGCGCTTCGAGGAACTTCAACCTGCACATTTCGAAGCAATCAAGGCCTTGAACCCCGAACTGGTCGTCTTCGGCAGCGGCGCCCGGTTGCGTTTCCCGAGCCCGGCCCTGTGGCGCGGGCTGGTTGAAGCGCGCATCGGCTTCGAAGTCATGGACAACGCAGCCGCTTGCCGCACTTACAACGTGCTTGCCAGTGAAGGCCGCAACGTTCTGGCAGCATTGCTCATTGAGGGATGACCTCCGCCGGTAGGGAGACCGGGGAGGCTTTATAATCACGGGCTATTGCTTGCGGGCGCCCGCGTAGATTGTTTTTGTGAAAGGCTTCACAGAGCAATCACGAACCGGGGACCCCGTGAGCACAACGCTTCTGCTGCACTCCCCAATGACGCCTGCGCTCAACAAACCCCTGCCGGAAATTGAGGCTCAAGCCACCGGCGGCGTGAAGTTCACTGCCAATGCCTTCCTGGGCAAGTCGGTCGTGCTGTATTTCTACCCGAAGGACAACACGCCCGGTTGTACCACCGAGGCGATGCAATTCCGCGACCGCCACAAGGACTTCGTGAAGGCCGGCGCGGTGGTGCTTGGTGTTTCGCGCGACAACATGGCCTCGCACGAGAAGTTCAAGCAGGCGCTGGAGCTGCCCTTCGAGCTGATCGCCGACACGGAAGAAAAGCTCTGCCACATGTTCGGCGTGGTCAAGAACAAGATCATGTACGGCAAGAAGGTCAAGGGCATCGAACGCTCGACCTTCCTCATCGCCCCGAACGGCATCCTGGTGGGTGAATGGCGCGGCATCAAGGTTGCCGGCCATGTCGACGAAGTGCTGAAGGCCGTGAAGGGCTTGAAGAAGGAAGCCGCCTGAGCCCTATAAGGCGCCACATGACGCGCTAAAAACGCGTTGTTTGCTGACATCGCGGGCCCCCGCGGTATGTGCATAATCAGCTCATGCCCCGGGTCGAATCCTTGTCTCAGACTACAAAGCCGCACTCATCCTGTGCGGCTTTTTGCTTTCTGAAGCCTGGATCGCGTGGGGTTCACTTGTCGCCCATCCGCCGTAAATGCCACTGCCTAAGCCTCCTGCACAACGCGCCAGCCGCCTCGATGCCTCTGCTTACTCGGCCACTCTGACCCCCAGCAAACCTCGCGCGACGCCTCCCATCGTCGTCGCGCCCGCCGCCGCTCCGGTCGCGGTGCCGACAGCCGAAGTGCTGCGGCTTCCCACCCCCACTTCCAGCCCCGCTGCCGCCAGGCCAAGCCTGCCCACCAAAACGGCCAGCAAGGCGCCCGCCAAAGCCGCCGCGCCCAAACGCACGCGCAAACCCACCGGCGCCGCCAAGCTCTTCGTGCTCGATACGAACGTGCTGATGCATGACCCGATGTCGCTGTTCCGCTTCGAGGAGCACGACGTCTTCCTGCCCATGATCACGCTCGAGGAGCTGGACGGCCACAAGAAGGGCATGACCGAGGTCGCCCGCAACGTGCGCCAGGTCAGCCGCGAACTGGACCAGCTCGCCGCCAGCCTGAAGACCAGCGGCATCGAGGAAATGGCCAAGGGCCTGCCGCTGGCCGGCACAGGCCACCGCGAAGCCGAGGGCAAGCTCTTCTTCCAGACCGAGCTGATCGACGCGCCGCTGCCGCCCGGGTTGCCCCAAGGCAAGGCCGACAACCAGATCCTGGGGGTTGTCCAGGCGCTGAAGGGCCTGCACCCCGGCCGTGAAGTCGTGCTGGTGTCCAAGGACATCAACATGCGCATCAAGGCCCGCGCGCTGGGCCTGCCGGCGGAGGACTACCGCAACGACAAGACGCTGGAAGACTCCGACCTGCTCTACACCGGCGTCCAGGCCCTGCCCTCGGACTTCTGGGACCGCCATGGCAAGACCATGGAGAGCTGGCAGCAGGGCGGCACGACCTACTACCGCATCAGCGGCCCGCTCGTGCCCACGCTGCTGATCAACGAGCTGGTCTACCTGGAAGCCCCCGGCGAGACCCCGTTGTACGCAAAGGTCACCGAGATCACCGGCAAGACGGCCGTTCTGCGCACGCTGAAGGACTACGGCAACCAGAAGCACGCCGTCTGGGGCGTGACGTCGCGCAACCGCGAGCAGAACTTCGCGCTGAATCTGCTGATGGACCCGGAGTGCGACTTCATCACGCTGACCGGCACCGCCGGCACCGGCAAGACGCTGATGACGCTGGCCGCCGCCCTGGCCCAGGTCTTCGATGACCGTCGTTACAGCGAGATCATCGTCACCCGCGTGACCGTGCCCGTCGGTGAGGACATCGGCTTCCTGCCCGGCACCGAAGAAGAAAAGATGGGCCCCTGGATGGGTGCGCTGGACGACAACCTCGAGGTGCTGGCCAAGGGCGGCTCCACCGCCGGCGAATGGGGCCGCGCGGCCACCAACGACCTGGTGCGCAGCAAGATCAAGATCAAGAGCCTGAACTTCATGCGCGGGCGCACGTTCCTGAACAAGTTCGTCATCATCGACGAGGCCCAGAACCTGACGCCCAAACAGATGAAGACCTTGATCACGCGCGCCGGCCCGGGCACCAAGATCGTTTGCCTGGGCAATTTGGCGCAGATCGACACGCCCTACCTGACCGAAGGCAGTTCAGGCCTGACGTTTGCGGTCGACCGCTTCAAGGGCTGGGCCCACAGCGGCCATGTGACGCTGGCCCGCGGTGAGCGCTCGCGGTTGGCGGACTTCGCTTCCGAGGTGCTTTGAACCGAACTGATGGCGCCATTCGCCATCAGTTCGGCGCTGGCTTCAACGCGGTGATACGCGCCAGACGACATTGCCAACGTCGTCAGCGACGAGAAGCCCACCGCGTGTGTCCATCGCGACACCGACTGGTCGGCCGCGCGCCTTGCCCTCCTTGTCGATGAAACCCGTCAGCACGTCGATGGGCAGGCCGACGGGCTTGCCGTCAGCGAAAGGCAGGTAGACAACCTTGTAGCCCGACAGCGGCCTGCGGTTCCAGGAGCCGTGCATGCCGATGAAGACGCCCTGCTCCCCCTTGCCGGCGGCGAGAACGCCCGGCAGCTTGCCGTCCGCCGCCGTCATGCCCAAGGGCGCTACATGGGAGCCCAGCGCGTAATCGGGCTTCACGGCCTTGGCCACCAGGTCGGGCCGCTGCGGCTTGACCCGATCATCCAGATGTGGGCCGTAGTAGCTGTAGGGCCAGCCGTAGAAAGCCCCGTCCCGTACCGAAGTCAGGTAGTCGGGGACCAGGTCGCTGCCGAGTTCATCGCGTTCGTTGGCCACGGTCCACAAGACCTGGGCGCTGCCGGTCTTCATCCAGGCCATGCCATTGGGGTTGCGCAACCCGGTCGCGTACAAGCGCTTGTTCCCGGTGGCGCGTTCGATCTCCCAGATCGCGGCGCGCCCTTCCTCGGCTTCGATGCCGTTCTCGGCCACGTTGCTGTTGGAGCCCACCGTCGCGTAGAGCTTGCTGCCATCCGGGCTGGCAATCAACGACTTGGTCCAGTGGTGGTTGATGGTGCCCGCGGGCAGGTCTGTCAGTTTCTTGCCCTCGGCAGCATTAAGCTGCGTCTGGCCTTGCTTGTAGGGATACACCAGGACGGCATCGGTGTTCGCGACGTAGAACTGGTCGCCGACCAGAGCCATGCCGAACGGCGAGTTCAAGCCAGACAGGAAAACGGCTCGCTGGTCGGCGGTGCCGTCTCCGTCCGTGTCGCGCAGCAGTGAAATCCGGTTGGCGCTTTTCGGCCCTGCACCGGCGCGCTTCTGGAACAGCTTCATCGCGGCGCCCTTGATGCCCTTGGCATCGTCGGGGCGCTCCGGCCCATTGGTCTCCGCCACGAGGACATCGCCATTGGGCAGGACATGGAGCCAGCGCGGGTGATCGAGCCCGCCAGCGAACGCGGCGACTTGCAGGCCGGCCGCCGCTGTCGGGGCCTGTTGGTCGCTCCAGGGCTCGGCGGGTGCAACGTTGACCGTAGGAATTGCGGACTTCACCGGCTTCACCAAGGTGGGGTTCGGTCCGACGTCGGCGTTGGCGGGCAACTTGCTCTCGTCCGCGCGAACCGATGATGTGCCGAAGGCAAGGACCAGCAGACCCAGCGAGGCCAGAAGTTCCGGGAGAGAGCGGCGAGTGTGATTCATAGCGGCTTCAATGAGGGCGATCGACACCGACGGCAATGCGCATGCCCATGACCCGGGAACGCGGGAGCCTCAATGGCGCTGCGCCGCCCGGACGCTGCGCCATGCTTCCTCGCAGAAGGGCAGCACATTGAGCAGCATAGAAACGACGAACATGACGGCCGTGTATGTCCAGGGCGGCTGTGCCTTGAAGCGCAAAGCCCAGTCTGCCGTGTAGCCGGGCTGCTGCAGCAGCGCCAGCGTCTGGCCGGGAGCCAGCGCCAGCAGGCAGGACAACCCAGCCCACGGCAGCAAGTGCTGGAAGCCGTGCACCCATTGCTCCAGGACGGGAATGCGCCGCTTCGCCAAGGCCACACGCAGGTCGGCCAGGTAGCTCAAATCGTGCAGCAGCACGACGGCGATCAAGCCCGCCAGCAACCCGGCCGTCGGCTCCAGCAGCAGCGCCGCCAGAATGGCGCTGCCCACCAGCACCAGCATGGCCAGGTGCAGCGCCGACTCGGCAATGCCGGCCGTGAACTCGATGCGCTGTGCGCGGTGCAGCGCCCAGTCCAGCACGCCCGCAGCCACCAGCATGGGCGCCCACACGAAGGCGAGGAGGCCCTGCAGCAGCGATGCGGTGTCGTCCACGGCCCTCAGCCCTCGCCTCAAGACCGCGCCACGAATGGTCGCTTTTGAACGTCGATCACGGTCTCGGGCATGCTCAACTCGTCACTGGGGTGGTTGGCAGAAGCGGTGTTCCTGTCGTAGGCGAGGTCATTCTTGGCACAACCAATTTTTGCTCCACGGCAAGCAACATGCCCGGCGACAGCGAGACAACTCGCCCCTCATCCGGCGGCACGGCGTCGCATGGTTGCGATACCATTTTGTTTCCACTCTCTGGCATCTCCATGATCTACCGCTCCCTCGGCCGCACCGGCTGGAACATCTCTGCCATCGGCTTTGGCGCCTGGGCCATCGGCGGCACCTGGGGAGATACGGACGACGCCGCTGCGATGGCAGCCCTGCACCGGGCGCTGGACCGCGGCGTGAACTTCTTCGACACCGCCGA
Source organism: Pelomonas sp. Root1217 (assembly GCF_001425705.1). Classification (GTDB taxonomy): domain Bacteria; phylum Pseudomonadota; class Gammaproteobacteria; order Burkholderiales; family Burkholderiaceae_C; genus Pelomonas. The sequence continues at coordinate 718,037 of NZ_LMDC01000028.1, forward strand.
CGTCTACGGCGACGGCCACAGCGAACGCCTGCTCGCACGCCTGAAGCGCGAGCGGCCCGGCGACGCCTTCCATGTCGCCACCAAGGCCGGTCGGCGCCTGAACCCGCACATCGCCGACGGCTACCGCGACTTGCGCCCATTCATCGAGCGCAGCCTGAAGAATCTCGAGACCGACAGCCTGGACCTGCTGCAACTGCACTGCCCTCCCAGCGCCGTCTACGCCATGCCCGAGGTCTTCGCTGCGCTTGACGACCTGGTGCGCGAGGGCAAGCTGCGCCACTACGGCGTCAGCGTCGAGCGCATCGACGAAGCCATCGCGGCGCTCAAGTTCCCTGGAGTTCAGTCGGTGCAGATCATCTACAACCTGTTTCGCCAGCGGCCAGCCGAGGTCTTTCTGCCGGCGGCCCAGGCGGCGCAGGTTGGCGTGCTGGCCCGGCTGCCACTGTCCAGCGGCATGCTGAGCGGCAAGTTCACCCGCGAGAGCCGCTTTGGCGCCGACGACCACCGCGGCTTCAACCGCCAGGGAGAGGCCTTCGACAAGGGCGAGACCTTCTCGGGCGTCGACTTCGAGCAGGGCCTCGCCGCCGTCGAGGAGTTGCGGGCCCTGCTGCCCCCGGGAGCGAGCATGGCCAGGCTGGCACTGCGCTGGATCTTGATGAACGAGGCTGTCACGGCTGCCATTCCCGGCGGCCGCACGCCCGAACAGGTGGACGAGAACGTCAGCGCCGCCGACCTGGCCGCCCTGCCCGCGCCGCTGATGCAGGCGCTGGCGGACGTCTACCTGCGCCGCATTGCTCCGCAGGTGCACAGCCTCTGGTGAACCCTTACGCCTTTCGTGCAGCATGAAAAAAGCGGCCCGTGGGCCGCTTCGTTCTATGCCCCCCCGACGGCTCAGGTACGGCGACGGCGACCTGCCGCCAAGCCTGCCAGTGCGATGCCCACCAGGGCCATCGAGGCCGGCTCCGGCACATTGACGGTGACGTCGGTGGTCGCGAGGGTGGCACCGGCCGCATCGGTGACGAAGAGGCGGAAGTCCGTCGAGCTGGCCGCATACGGGTTGAAGTTGAAGCCCGGTGTCGTCAGGAAGGACATCTCCAGATTCCACGATTCGCCCAGGAACGTCGGCAGGCCCGCCGTCAGCAGATCAATGTCGGTGTAGTTGACGGCGGCACTGCTGTCGGTGTCGATGCCCAGCCAGATCTTGCAGCCCTGGCAGCCACGGATGTCGTAGGCGAAGTCGAAACTCCAGTTCGCGTAGTTCTTGCCGTCCGGCAGGTAGACGCCACCTTGCGCCTGGAAGTTACGCACGCCGTCATTGGGCAGGAAGGCGCTGTTCTTGTACGCATGGGCGCCGATGGCGACCTTGACGCCACTCGCAGCCACTGCGGCGAACTGCACGGTCTCCAGGCCCGTGCTCCCCGCAGGCGGCCAACCGTCAGCTGCCGTCAACATCGTCAAGCTGGCATGTGCCGCGAGCGGCGCCAGGCTGGCGAAAGCCGCTGTGGCAAGAAGTTTCTTGATCATCTGTTTGTCTCCAATGTGGGCCATGTTTCGCAGCCGCCTTCTGCGCAACGACACGCTTTTGAGCACCGCGCAATCCCTAGCGCATCAACCATGCCAACACCAGGCCGCTTGTAGGACGATCCAGTAGGACGGACGGTCCATGCCGCCGTGAGATGACCCCCACGTTCGAAAGTGGAAATTCCCTCGACATGCGGCAAACCCTAGGGTTAGGTCCTTGCGCTGAAATGACTCGTCAGCACAGCTGCCCGATGCCGATCAGGTATCGGGTTCGCCACGCTGAACGGCTTTCGAGAACGGCGTCACACCGGCATCGGCATCCAGCAGCATGGGTCGGCGGGGCCGCATTCTGCCAATGCGCCATACACTGGAATTTTTCCCAGTGACAATCGAGGCATGTATCAACCGGAGCGCTGGATCGCCCACCTCGACATGGACGCCTTCTATGCGTCCGTCGAGTTGCTGCGCTATCCACAGCTCAAGGGCGAGGCCGTTGTCATCGGTGGCCGGCGGGCGGATGCGCCGCAGCAGTTGGAAGACGGCAGCTGGAAATACTCCAAACTGCGCGACTACACCGGCCGCGGCGTCGTCACGACATCCACCTATGCCGCGCGCGACCTCGGCGTGTTCTCGGCAATGGGCCTGATGAAAGCCGCCCTGCGCGCGCCCGACGCCATCCTGCTGCCAGCGGACTTCGATTCCTACCGCAAGTACTCACGCCTCTTCAAGGCCGCCGTCGCCGAGGTGGCTCCGGTCATCGAGGACCGCGGCATCGACGAGATCTACATCGACCTGACCGACGTGCCCGGCGTGCGCGACGCCGTCGGCCACGACCCGCTGGGCGGCGTGAAGGCGGTGGCCCGCGAGATCAAGAACTCGGTCGGCCGTGCCACCGGCCTGACCTGCTCCATCGGCGTCACGCCCAACAAGCTGCTGTCCAAGATCGCCAGCGAGCTGGACAAGCCCGACGGCATCAGCGTGCTGACGCTGGACGACATCCCCACGCGTGTCTGGCCGCTGGGCGCGCGCAAGATCAACGGCATCGGTCCCAAGGCGGGCGACAGGCTCGTCAAGCTCGGCCTGGAGACCGTGGGCGACATCGCCGCCGCCGACCCGGCCTGGCTGGTCGAGCAGTTCGGCGACAGCTATGGCCAGTGGCTGCACGCCGCCTCGCACGGGCGGGACTCGCGGCCCGTCGTCACGCACAGCGAGCCCGTCTCCATCAGCCGCGAGACGACCTTCGAGCGCGACCTGAGCGCCGTGCACGACCGTGCCCTGCTCGGCGGCATCATGGACGAGCTGTGCGAAAGCCTGTCGCGCGACCTGGCCCGCAAGCACTACGCCGGCAAAACGGTGGGCATCAAGCTGCGCTTCGAAGGCTTCGTCACCGTCACTCGCGACCAGACGCTCAAGCTCCCCATCGCCAGCGCCACCGACATCCGCCATGCGGTGGGCCTGTGCCTGAAGCGCGTCAAGTTCGACAAGCGCTTGAGGCTGATGGGCGTGCGCATCGGCAACCTCGTGCATACCAGCGAGGTGCAGGCAGCGCCCGCCGTGGCGCGCGCCGAGCCCCTCGCCGCGCCCGACAACCTGAGCCTGTTTTGAGCGATTGGCAATACAGCGTCTCCGTACGCAGCCTGTGCGAGTTCACCGCCAAGCGCGGCAGCCTGGACCGCCGCTTCACGCCCTCGGCCACGGCGCTGGAGGGCCAGGCCGGCCAGATGGCCGTGCTCGCGCGCCGCTCGCCGGGTTACGAGACCGAGCTGCCGCTGGAGGCCGTCCACGGCAACCTGCGCGTGCGCGGGCGGGCCGACGGCTACGAGGCCGACGTGAACCGGCTCGAGGAGATCAAGACCATCCGCGGGCCGGTCGAGGCCATTCCCGACAACCGCCGCGCCCTGCACTGGGCCCAGCTGCAAACCTACGGCGCGCTGATTGCCGCCGACCGCGGCCTGAGCGAGCTGGAACTGGCTCTCGTCTACGTCGATGCCGACACGCAGAACGAGACCGTGCTGCGCGAGAAGGTGACGGCCAGCGCGCTGCAAGCCGCTTTCGAATTGCGCTGCCGCCAGTTCGAGGCCTGGGCGTGGCAGGAGGCCGAGCACCGCAAGGCACGCGACGCAGGCTTGAGCGCCTTGCCCTTTCCCAAGGGTGAGTTGCGCCCCGGCCAGCGCCTGCTGGCCGAAGCCGTGTATCGCGTCGCGACCAAGGGACGCTGCCTGCTGGCCCAGGCGCCCACGGGCATCGGCAAGACCCTGGGCACGCTATACCCGTTGCTGCGCGCCATGCCGCTGCAGCAGCTGGACAAGATCGGCTACATGACCTGCAAGGGCACCGGCCGCATCACCGCGCTGGAGGCCCTGCATGCGTTGCGGGACAGCACGCCGACAAAGTCGCTGCGCGTGCTGACGCTGGTGGCCAAGGAGCAGGCCTGCGAGCACCCGACCAAGGCCTGCCATGGCGACGCCTGCCCGCTGGCGAACGGCTTCTACGACAAGCTGCCCGCCGCCCGCGCCGAGGCCGTGCAGATCGCCTGGCTGGACCCGGCCACCCAGCGCCGCATCGCGCTGCAGCATGACGTCTGCCCCTACTACCTCGGCCAGGAACTGCTGCGCTGGGCCGACGTGGTGGTAGGCGACGTGCACCACGCCTTCGACCCCTATGGCCAACTCTATGGCCTGTCGCAGGCCCAGGGCTGGAAGCTGGCGCTGCTGGTGGACGAGGCCCACAACCTCATCGACCGGGCGCGGGACATGTACAGCGTCAGCCTCAGCTTGGCGCGCGTGCGCGAAGTCATCGCCGAAGCGCCCGCCAGCCTCCGCGTGCCACTGCGGCGACTGGCCAAGGAACTGGCCACGCTGGGCCGCCGCCAGCAAGGCGACTACCAGGCGCTGGACACCGTGCCCGATGCCCTTGCCGAGGCCCTGCAACGCGTCAACGTCGTGCTGGGCGAACACGTGCAGAACCACCCGCTCGACGTCGGCCCCATGCTGCAGTTCTATTTCGAGGTGCTGGGCCTGCAACGCCTGCTGGACCGTTTTGATGCCCATTCGATCTGCGACCTGCAGCGCAGCGCGACGCCCGCACGGCCCGCGCCGGCGCTCGATGCACCGCGCAACCTCTCGCTGCTCGGCGACGACGATGAAGAGGACGACGCCAGCGACGGCCAGGACGTGCTGCTCTCCATCCGCAACATCGTGCCCGGTGCATTCCTGAAGGAGCGCTTCGAGGGGCTCAGCAGCGTCACGCTGTTCTCGGCCACGCTCGGGCCGCCCGACTACCAGCGCCAGTTGCTCGGCATGCCCGAGGACACCGCCTGGATCGACGTGCCCGCGCCCTTCCCGCCCGAGCACCTGACCGTGCAGGTGGCCCACCGCCTGTCCACGCGCTACGAGCATCGCCACGCATCGCTGGACGCGCTGGTGGACCTGCTCGCCCGGCAGTTCACCGAGCATCCCGGCAATTACCTCGCGTTCTTCAGCAGCTTCGACTACCTCGACAAGGCCTCGGCGCGCCTGGCGCTGCGCCACCCGCAGGTCGTGCAGTGGAACCAGTCGCGTGCCATGGGCGACGCGGCACGGCGCGCCTTTCTGGACCGCTTCGTGGAGGGCGGCCGCGGCATCGGCTTCGCCGTGCTGGGCGGCGCCTTCGCCGAAGGCGTGGACCTACCCGGCACGCGCCTCATCGGCGCCTTCATCGCCACCCTCGGCCTGCCGCCGGTGTCACCGCTGCAGGACCAGGTGCGCGAGCGCCTGGACACCCTGTTCGGCGCCGACCACGGCTATGCCGACCTCGTGCCCGGCATGCAGAAGGTCGTGCAGGCCGCCGGCCGCGTGCTGCGCTCCGTGGACGACCGCGGCTGGGTGTGGCTGCTGGACAAGCGCTATGCCCGGCCCGAAGTGCGGGCCTTGTTGCCGGGCTGGTGGCAGCTGTAGAGCGGCGCACCCACGCCCGCATTCCGGGCCGAGCGCTGGGCCGCCCCCGAGCCGGCTCGCTTGCCGCCGACTGCGGCTCGACGCCGCAAGCGGGGGCGTCCCCCCGGGGGCTGAGGCCGGACACAACACGCCCAGTGGGCGTGTTGTGCGTGCCGAAGGGCTACGGCACTGCCGTAGCGCGGTCTGCAAGACCGACCAAGCACGCGCGCGTTCAGCGGCGCGGGAATGGGCGAGGGGTAAAGTTGTTTTCATGTTTGACCACGTCAAGTTCGGCGTCAGCGACTTCGCCACGAGCAAGGCTTTCTATCTCAAAGCGCTAGCGCCACTCGGCGTCACAGCGGGCGCGCAAGGCGAGCCGAGCTACGGCATCGAGCTCGTCATCCAGGGCCAGGTGACCAGCCTGTGCCTGTTCGAGACCCAGGAGAAGCCGGCCCATCTGCACCTCGCCTTCATGGCGCAGACGCGCCAGCAGGTCGATGACTTCTATCGCGAGGCGTTGGCGGCCGGTGCCAAGGACAACGGCCCGCCGGGCCTGCGGCCGAAGTACCACGCCACCTACTACGCTGCCTTCGTCGTCGACCCGGACGGGCACAACATCGAAGCGGTCTGCCATGCGCCCGCGGCCTGACATCGCCCTCGCCCTCGCCCTCTTTGTGTAGGGATGTTGCGAGCCGGCTCTGGCGGGCTGCACCCGGTAACCGGCACGAGATCAAGGCGTGCCACGCTGCGGGCCTATGAGCCACCTCCCCGCGCCACCCTCACCCACTCGCGCGACAGCGTCCCGCCTGGCGCCTCTCGCTGTGGCGACGCTGGTTTCGCTGGCCGGCTGCGGCGGCGGTGGGTCCGACTCAGCCACCACGACGCCGACAACGCCCCCTGCTCCCTCCCCTGCTCCAGCGCCAGCCCCGGCACCAGCACCGCCAGTCGCCGGAATGCGCATCACCTGCAATCTCGCCAACTTCCAGGACGAAATGCTGGCGGCCGTCAACGCCCGTCGCCGCAGTGGCGCCACCTGTGGCGCACAGGGTGCCTTCGGCCCGGCGCCTGACCTGACCTGGAACGCCGCGTTGACCCAGGCCGCGGTGGCGCACAGCGACGACATGGTCACGCACAACTTCTTCAGCCACACTGGCAGCGATGGCAGCACCCTCGGCACCCGCGCGTCCGCCGCTGGCTATGTGTGGAGCAGCCTGGGCGAGAACATCGCCGCCGGCCAGTCCAGCGTGGCCGAGGTGGTGGACGGCTGGATGAAAAGCGACGGCCATTGCGCCAATCTGATGAACGCGACCTTCCGCGACATCGGCGTGGCCTGCGTGGCGGGCAACGCCAGCACCACCTACCGCAGCTATTGGACACAGGACTTCGGCACGCCGCGATAGGTTCCGGACTCGCGGGGTTGAATCGTCGAGTCGGTCAACCAACAACGAAAAAGCCAAGAGGCGAGTCTTTGCGACTCGCCTTCGTGGCTCGTTGACCGAACCGAGGGGTCAGGCCTTCTTTGCCTTGGCGCGACGAGCAGCGTAGGCACCCAGCAGGGCGAGGCCGACCAGGGCCGCCGCGTCGGGCTCGGGCAACTGGTTGCCGGCCGCGCCGATCTGGAAGGTGATGAACTCACCGGTCTGCGCGTCGGTCACGGTGTAGGTGCCGGCAAACATCTGCAGGGAGGCGAACGAGGCGTTATGGAAAGTCCAGGCTTGATCGGGCGACCAGAACGTGCCTTCCAGGTCTTCGCGCTCGATACCGATGCCCGGAAGCTGGGTGCTGACGGGGCGAACGTAGGTGGTGAAGCCCTTGTGACCAGCGTCGACCGTCGTGTTGAAGCTGGATTGGGCCCAGGGGCCGTTCGCAGCGGACCATGCCGAGAAATCGGTGCCGGCGTGGAAACCGAAGGACATGTTCACGCCGCCGACGGACGTGCCGCCCATGATGTCATGGTTGCCGTTCTCCTCGACGCCCGTGCCGCCCCAGCCCGAAACGTTCTGCTGCAACACCAGTTTGCTGGTGTCGATGGTGCCCGAGGAGTTCATGTGCACGTCAGCGCCGGCTTCCGTGAACGTGAACACGATGCCGGCGTTTGCCACGCTGCAAAGGGAGGCCGCCAGGATTGCAGCTGCGACGGGAATGGACTTCATGGCGGATCTCCTCAAGGAATTTCAATGATCTTCACAATGCAACAGCCATGCCAAGCAGCGAATCCCTTAAAAATCAATAGGTTGACGACGTCATGCCCCTAGTTTGAACTAGGGGTGTAAATTTCTTTGACATTCAAAAACCCTCAACTCAAGGGGTGCACGCGCGCTTTTTCTTCGCTTGCTGAATCCAAACGTCGCGGCCAGCCGCTCCAAGGAAGCACCATCCACCCATTTCCCTGGAGCCCGCCCATGTTCTTCGACCGCTTTCAGGAAATCAGCCCGCTGATGATCCCCATCCTGTCGCTGCTGATTCCGATCGTCGCCATCGTCGCCCACTACCTGGGCAAGGCGCACACCGAGCGGCAGCGCCACGAGACTATCCGCGAGCTGGCCCGCGCCGGCCAGCCCATCCCGCCCGAGCTGCTGGGCGACGTGCAGGACAGCGACTGGCACCGCGCCAAGCGCGACCAGGCCAACCCCAACCGCATCCTCGTGCCTGCCGTCATCAACATCGGCGTCGGCCTGGGCCTGATGGGCATGTTCAACGCCATGATGCCGGGCGCCTGGCTGTGGAGCATCGGCCTGATTCCGCTGTTCCTGGGGCTGGGACTGGCGGTGTACTGGGCCGTTGAACGCAAGCAGCAACCGCCGCAATCCCCGCAACCGTGACCTCCGGCGTCCCCGCCGCGCCGACCGAGGCGGTCCTGCAAGAGGATCGCCTGGTGGCTCGTGCCGCCGCCGGCGACCGCACGGCCTTCGCCGCCCTCGTGCAGGCCCACCAGGGCTATCTGCGCAAGCTGCTCGGCCGCGTCTGCAAAGGCGACCTGGGCCGCGCCGATGACCTGGCGCAGGAGGCTTTCGTTCGCGCCTGGCGTGCCCTGCCCAAGTTCCGCGGCGAGGCGCGCTTTCGCACCTGGCTGACGCGGCTGGCCTATTCCGCGTTGTCGGCCGAGAGGCCGACCCTGCCGCTGCTGGACGACACGCCGCCCGAGGTCGGGGCGCACAGCGACTTCGCCCCAGGTGCCGATTGGCGCCTCGACCTCGACCGCGCCATGGCCGATCTCAGCGAGGCCCAGCGCCATGCGCTGCTGCTCTGCTACGGCGCCGACCTCAGCCACGCCGAAGCCGCCCTCGTGCTGGGCTGGCCGCTCGGCACGGTCAAGACACAAGTGCTGCGCGCCAAGGCCAAGCTGCGCGCGCAACTGCAAGCATGGGAGCCCACGCCATGACGATTCCCAACACGAATCACGACGACGACGCTGTTTTTGATGACGCGCTGCGGCAGCAGTTGCAGGAGGACGGCGACCCCGATGACGACGGCTTCAGCCTGCGGGTGATGACGGCTCTGGCGCCGAAAGGCATTTCACCTCAGCAGCGCCGCTGGGCGCGGTGGGTCAGGCGGGCGCAGTGGTTGGCAATCAGCGCTGCAGCGCTCGGCACGGCGGCGCTGCTGGCGGGCGCGAATGACCCACTGGATACGCCGCGTGTGGTGGGCGCGGTGACGCTGGTGGGGCTGCTGGTCTTTTGGTCGATTCCGAGTCGATGGAGTCGTGGGTGAATCGCGGAATCTCCAGGTCGCTCAAGCCGCAGTAACGTAATGGCTGCGTTCATGACATACCAACCCATCTTCCCTGCCGCATTGCAGCCGGCCGCGTCAGCACTATTGCGCGCATTTTCCACTGTGGAGTTTGCGCCAGCATTGCAAGGATTTAGAGCCCTTGTACAGGGAGAGTTGCTCTCTGCTCCCTACCGCGTCTACTACCCGCCCGGCGAACTTCGGTCGGTGATCGCCAGGTCAACTGGCGACGAAAAAACACTTGCACTCAGCCTCGGGACGAGGCACTGGGATGGATACGTTCGCGAGGAATGCGTGCGGCAGCTATTTGCCGTTGATCGTCCATGGATCGTTCCCTTTGTCGTCGAGCTGATTGGCGAGTACGTCGTTGAGATCGTGGAAGTGATTGCTGCTGCTTTTCCCAAAATGAACGCTGCACAATTCGCTGACTTTGCGATGCAGAACCCAAAGTTCATGGCGACCACAAGACGGCGGGCTACGAGCTATTGGGACTGCTACTACCGCAGTTGCTTCCCCACCCTTCAAACCTACCCCGCCATCGCAGCACTCAACGCAATCGAGCAGATTCCCACGCTCAAGCCGCACTCTTGAACTTGCCCCGCTGCGACAGGCAATAGGCCACGGGCACAGCCACCCCCGCCAGCACCGCGGCGGAACCGGCCGCGACGGCTACCGGGATGGGGGCGAACGCCCACAAGGCGACATAGACAAGTCCGCTGATCGTGATGGACCAGCCGCCGAGCCGGTTGACCTTGCGGGCCAGCTCGCTGGGGAAGAAGCGCTTGGGCATGCGGTTGCCGTACCAGGCAATCATGAGCCCATTCATGGCAATGACCACCCGGGTGACGGCGTCGCCGTCCGCAAAGCCCAGCTTGCGCGCCCAGGTCATGCCCAGCGCCACGGCGATGATGCCGCCGCCCCACGCAAGGCCTGCAATCAGATCAGCTTTCATCGCGCGATCTCCTTCTTGGGTTCCGGCGCGTCGGCGCTCGGGCTGAACGAATGGACGAAGCCCAGCAGTGCTTCTTCGAGCACGGACAGCTTCAGGTGATACAGGACGGACTTGCCCGCCTTCTCGGCGTGAACGAGGTCGGCTTCCTTCAGCACGGTGAAGTGCGCCGACATCGTGGGCTTGGAGACATTGAACTGGTCGCTCAGTTCGCCGGCGCTCAAGGGGCCCTGCCTCAGGAGCTGCAGCACCTGGCGACGGGTCGGGTCGGAAAGTGCTTTGAAAACCTTGTTCATGACTTGATGATTAGCTAATCATCGAAACGTGTCAAGGGCACCCGGCACCGCCGACTGGTGCATCAACGCCCCACGGCGAGGCATGTGATCCCGGCCGCGAAGGCCATATGAAGGTCCGCCAAAAGGCGGCGCACCGAGCGACGCCCGGTACGCCCAACGCAGAGCCAGCGCAAAGGCTGGCACGCAATGATTGGCACGCTTGATGCTGGAGTACCGATTGGTATACCAATACGTGCACCATGACAGAGCGAAGCCTTCTGACCCTTGGAGACTGGCACCGGGCCTACCTGGACGGCGCGTCGCCCCGTGAGTTGGTGGGCGTGCATGCCTGGGTGCACCTCGCCGTGGCAGGCGGGCTCACATGGCCAACCCGAGCAGCGCCCTGACCCTTCTCAATCACCCAAGGAGCCGACCATGACCGATTCGTTCAAACCCCAGCGCCGCACCTTGCTGGGCGCGGCCGCCGCCGTTGCCACGCTGGGCGCGCCCGCACTGGTGCGCGCCCAGACGCCCAAGATCCGCATCGGCTACTGGCCGGTAGCGGCCGGGCTGCCGTTCTACGCGGCAGTGGAAAAAGGTTACTTCAAGGAGGCCGGGCTGGACGTGGAGGCGCTCAAGTTCGCTGGCGCCCAGCAGGTGATGGAGGCCATGCTGGCCGGCCGCTGCGACGGCAGCTCCAACGGCACTGGGTCGGGCAACCTGGGCGTGGGCGAGATTGCTTCGCCGGGCCTGTTCAAGATCATCGCCACCAACCCGAGCAACCAGAAGTACGTGCTCGACCAGTTCCTCGTGCCCAAGGACAGCCCCGTCAAGACGCTGGCCGAGCTGAAGGGCAAACGCGTCGCCAGCGGCCCCGGCATCCAGAACAAGACGCTGGCCATGGCCGTGCTGGAGCGCGCCGGCGCGCCGGGCACGACGGTGACCGAGTTGCCCATCGGCCAGCACGTGGCCGCACTCGCAGCCGGCCAGGTGGACGCCGTCTACACCCTGGAACCCACCGGCACCGTGGGCCGGCTCAACGGCACGACGCGCGTGCTGGAAGCTGGCGTCATCGCCAAGTACATCCTCGGCGACCCGCTGGCACCCTGGCATGGAGGCTCGGCCACGCTGACGACCGAATTCATCAAGAAGCACCCTGCCGAGACCAAGAAGTACATCGCCGCCTATGCCCGCGGCATCGACCTCGTGCGCAAGGACCCGGCCCAGGCGCGCGCCTTCCTGAAGGGCTACACGGCCATCGAAGGCCCGCTGACCGGCGAGGTGCCGCTGGCCTCCTACATGCTCTACAACGAGTTCACGCCCAGCGACGTGGCGGCCTTCCAGAAGTTCTTCGATCTCTTCACCGAGAAGGGCGTGTTCGAGAAGAAGCTGGACGTCACGACCCTGATCTACAAGGCATGAGGCCATGACCATCGTGGACCCCACCCCCGCCGCTGCCCAGCCCTGGCGCGCACCCGTCGCCGACGGCCAACCGGCCGTGCGCCTGCCGCGCTTCAACGTCGCCAAGCTGCTGCCGTTCATCGGCCCGCTGATCCTCTTCATCATCTGGGATCTGGTGGTGCGCCTCGGCCTGATCCGGCCCATCCTGCTGCCGCCGCCGCTGGACACGCTCCAGACCCTCGTCGTCGGCCTGGCCGGCGGGCCGCTGCTGCTGGATTTCGCCACCACGGTGTGGCGCACGGTGCAGGCCTTCCTGATCGCCGCCGTCATCGGCGTGCCGCTGGGCGTGCTGCTGGGCAGCAACGAGCGCGCCTACCGCAGCGTCGAGTTCCTGATCGACTTCTTCCGCTCCACGCCCTCGTCGGCACTCATCCCGCTGTTCCTGCTGATCTTCGGCGTGTCGGACATCAACAAGATCGCCATCGCGGCTTTCGGCGCGCTGCTCATCGTCGTGTTCAACAGTGCCTATGGCGTCATCAACGCGCGCAAGCAGCGCGTCATGGCGGCCAAGGTGATGGGCGCCTCGCGCTGGCAGATCTTCAAGGACGTGCTGGTGTGGGAGAGCCTGCAGCCCAGCTTCGTGGGCCTGCGCTCGGCCGTGTCGATGGCGCTCGTCATCGTCGTCGTGGCCGAGATGTTCATCGGCTCGGACAACGGCCTGGGCCACCGCATCATCGACGCCCAGCAGGTGCTCAACGTGAAGACCATGTACGCCGCCATCCTGGCCGCGGGCATCCTGGGCTATGTGCTCAACATCCTGTTCCTGGTGCTGGAACGCAAGATCGTCCATTGGAATGGAAGGTAAGCATGAATGCCGTACTCAATGCCCCCGTCGTCGCCGACGTGCCCGTGCGGCCCTTCCAGCCCGGCCCTTCAGGCACCCACATCACCATCCGCGGCCTGACGAAATACTTCGCCGGATGGCCGCTGTACGAGGACTTCAACCTAGACATCCCCAAGCACAAGATCGTCTCGGTCTTCGGCCCCAACGGCTGCGGCAAGAGCACGCTGATCAACATGATCGCGGGGCTCATCCCCATCGACTCGGGGCAGATCCTGTTCGACGGCAAGAACTTGCGCGACACCAAGATCGGCTACGTCTTCCAGAACTACCGCGAGGCAATGTTCCCGTGGATGCGCACCATCGACAACATCGCCTACCCGCTGAAGATGGAAGGCCGCAGCAAGGCCGAAGTGGACCGCCGCATGGCCGAGCTGGTGGAGAGCTTCGACGTCAAGTTCGACTTGCACCGCTACCCTTACGAGCTGTCGGGCGGGCAGCAGCAGACGGCGTCCATCATGCGGGCGCTGGCGCCCGGCCCCGAGGTGCTGTTCCTGGACGAGCCCTTCTCGGCGCTGGACTTCGAGATGACGCTGTTCATCCGCGAGAAGCTGCAAGAGGTGTTCATGCAGACAGGCACGACCATGATGCTGGTTTCGCACGACCTGGAGGAGGCCGTGTACCTTGCCGACGAGGTGCTGCTGCTGACCAAGCGGCCGACCCGCGTGGCCGAGATCCTGAAGTACGAGGACCCGCGGCCGCGCACGGTGGCCACCTTGTCGGAGCCCAGCTTCATCACGGCCAAGAAGCAGAGCCTGGAGATCTTCCAGCGCGAGGTGCGGCGTTGAACATGCTCGCCGAGCAGAACAGCTTGCTCACGCCGCCCGCTGGCTAAGATCGCCGGCATGCGGGCTATCGTCGACTCTTCTGCCAGCGCGCCGCGTGCCGGCCGTCCCAATCTGGCCGAGCAGGTCTACGCCCGGCTCAAGGCCGAGCTGAACGACTTCCAGCTCGTGCCGGGCGACCGCTTCTCGGAGGCCGAACTGGGCCTGCGCCTGGGCGTCAGCCGCACGCCGGTGCGCGAGGCACTGTTCAGGTTGCGCAACGAGGGCTTTCTCGACGTCGAGGCCAAGTCGGGGTGGTGCGTGCGGCCGATCGATTTCGGCCGGTTGGAGCAGCTCTACGACCTGCGCGTGATCCTGGAGCTGGCAGCGGTGTCACGGCTGTGCGCCCACACCGGCACGCCGCCGCCCGAGCTGGAGTCGCTGAAGGCCATCTGGCTCATCCCCGCCGCCGAGCGCCTGAGCGATGCGCGCGAGGTGGGCCAGCTTGACGAGGCCTTCCACGCCACGCTGGTGAGGGCGGCAGGCAATGCCGAGATGGCCCGTGTGCACTGGGACGTGACCGAGCAGATCCGCATCATCCGCCACCTGGATTTCACGCGCGGCCACCGCATCGAGGCCACCTACGCCGAGCACGCCAAGATCCTGCGAGCGGTCATGCAGCGCAAGGTCGAGCAGGCCCAGTTGCTGCTGCGCAGCCATGTCGAGCAGAGCAAGGCCGAGGTGCGCAAGATCACGCTCGCCACGCTGCACGAGGCGCGGGAGAAGTCGGCGGCGCGCTAGGCCTCGATGCCCAGGCTCAACCGGAGCTTCTTCGGCAGCTTGGCAGCCACCAACCCATGCGAGCGCTTCACCAGCGCCTTGAGCTCCGCCAAGGGCAGCGCCTTCGCATCCTCCACCGCCACCCAGTGATACCGCGCAGCGTAAGGCGCGGGCGCGATGCCGGGCACACCGGTCAGCTCCAGGAAACGGTGCTCGTCGACCTTGAAGCTGCAATGCGTCCACTTGCCGGGGTGTGGCCCGCCGACGAAGAACATCTTGCCGCCGACACTGGCCACCCAATCGGCGCCCCATTTGATGTCCTGCGTGGCGCCGGGCAGTTCCATGGCGTATTTGGCGAGGGCTGAAAAGCTCATGGTGTTTGGACGGGTTCGCGTTGTGGTGGCGGCCGGCGCAGGGTGCCCGGCCCGCCGCTGAAGGCCCGGAAATTCTCGCCGAGCACCTCGGTTTGCGGCAATTTGCAGCATTACTGCACGCTGCGCAGCCGCTGCCCTGCTGCCTGGCCCACCAACAATCCAGGGATACGCCTTGCCGGGCGCCAGAGCACCGCTCGGGCCGCCCAACCCAGGTCGCAACATCGACCGCCAACGCCCGCCTGCTGCATGAACATCCTCAACCTGGGGCCGACCCCGCCCGTGGCCCTCAACGCGCAGCCCGTGGACCCGCTCCAGCATGGCATGGCCCTGTTCCACGCCACGCCGCCGGACTACGAGCGCGCGGTGGGCTGGTTCCGTGCCGGAGCAGATGGCGGCGACAAGGATGCGCTCGCCATGCTGGGGTTGTGCCAGTTGGAAGGGCTGGGCATGGCCGCGGACCCGGTGCAGGCGCGGCGGACGCTGGAGCAGGCCGCGTCCCGGCGCAGCGCCATCGGGCGCTTCCAGCTGGGGCGGACGCTGATGACCGGCCGGGGCGGCCCGGTCGACGAAGCAGCAGGCCTGTCGGCCTACGTGACGGCGGCGGCCATGGGCCACGCCGAGGCCACCTTCAACCTCGCCAACTGCCTGTATGCCGGCGTGGGCTGCCTGCCCGACCGCCTGGCGGCCAAGTCGCTCTACTTGCGCAGCCGCGCCCTGGGCTGCACCTTGAGCCCGCAAGGTGTGCGGGTACGCAGCCACGAGCTGAAGGCGGTTCGAGCGCTGGCGCAGCGCTTTGCCGACCCGAACCGCATGTTCTTCCTCGTGCAGGAGCGCCAGCAGGAGCTGGCGCTGGTGCATGCCATCGCGCAGCCTGGTGCGCCGCGGGATCGGCTCGCCGTGAGCGAGGCCAGACCCGAGACCTTGCAGCGAGCGGGCCGGCTGGCGGTGGGCGTCGTGGCGGCGATGGCTGGCACTCTGGGCCAGTATCTGCGGCGACCCCGCGATGCTGGCCCCACGACCCTCAATTTCTGACGCTCGACGCCGAGCTCCGAGCACCAGGTGGCTCGGTAGGATGACCCCATGTCCTCGCGCGCCATCCGCCTGCCCTCGCTCGACGCCCTGCTCGCCTTCGAGGCCGTGGCCCGCACGGGCGGCTTCGAGGCCGCCGCCGCCGAACTCGCGCTGACGGCCAGCGCCGTCGCCAAGCGCGTGGCGGGGCTGGAGGAACGGCTGGGCCAGCCCCTGTTCCTGCGTCAACCCGCCAAGGGGCTGGCCCTGACCCCCGCCGGCCACGAATACCTGCCCCAGGTGCGCCAGGCCCTGGCCTTGCTGAAGGCCATGCCGCTGCACCAACGCGCCAGCCAGCAGCGCGAGCGTCTGCGCGTGACGTCCACGCCCACCTTTGCACGCCAGTTGCTGGTGCCCGCACTGCCCGGCTTCACGGCCGCCCACCCCGAGGTGGAGTTGGAGCTGACGCTGTCGGTCCCGCTGCTGGCCGAGGGCGACGCGGGGGCGGACCTAGAGATCCGCCACGGCGCCGTGCCGGACGACATCGCGCCCGCCGAGGTGCTGCTGCGCGACCGCCTAACGCCGCTGGCCGCGCCCGCCCTGCTGGCCCGCCACGAACCGCTGCGCGAGCCTGCCGACCTGCTCGCCCTGCCGCTGCTGCGCACGCCGCTGCAGCCCTGGGCGCCCTGGCTACGCGCCGCCGGCCTGGGCGACGTGCCCGAGCCGGATGAAGGCCCGCGCTTCGTCGACCTGGGCCTGACGCTGGCCGCGGCCCTGGCCGGCCAGGGCGCGGCACTGGCCCGCCTCAGCCTCGCCCGCCACGAGCTGGCCGAGGGTCGCCTCGTGCAGCCGTTTGCGCTGACCGTGCCGGCCGAGCGCCACTACGGCCTCATTGGCCACCGCGCCAGCCCGGCATCCGAGGCCTTCGCCGAGTGGCTGCATGCGCACTGCCGCGCAGTCGAGGCGGAAAACTCTTCCCGACCCGGCTGAGTTTTTTTCCGGAACGCACCGGGCGAGGCAGGCCTAGCATCGCGGCCTCACTCCGACCAGCCCGCCATGCCCGTCATCACCTGCATCGAAGACCTGCGCCAACTCGCCGAGAAGCGCGTGCCACGCATGTTCTACGACTACGCCGACTCCGGCTCCTGGACCGAGACGACCTACCGCGCCAACGAGAGCGACTTCCAGGCCATCAAGCTGCGCCAGCGCGTGGCCGTCAACATGGAGGGCCGCAGTACGGCCGTGAAGATGGTGGGCCAGGCCGCGAAGATGCCCGTGGCCATCGCACCGGTGGGGCTGACGGGCATGCAGCACGCCGACGGCGAGATCCACGCGGCGCGCGCGGCCGAGAAGTTCGGCATCCCGTTCACGCTGTCGACGATGAGCATCTGCTCCATCGAGGACATCGCCGAGAACACCTCGGCGCCGTTCTGGTTCCAGCTCTACATGATGCGCGACCGCGAGGCGATGGCTCGCATGATCGACCGCTGCAAGGCCGCCAAGTGTTCGGCCCTGGTGCTGACGCTGGACCTGCAGGTCATCGGCCAGCGTCACAAGGATTTGAAGAACGGCCTTACCGCGCCGCCGCGGCCGACGCTGGCCAACATCCTCAACCTGATGACCAAGCCACGCTGGTGCCTGGGCATGGCCGGCACCAAGCGCCATACCTTCCGCAACCTCGTGGGTCATGTGAAGGGCGTCAGCGACATGCGCTCCCTCTCGGCGTGGACCAACGAGCAGTTCGACCCGCGCCTATCCTGGGCCGACATCGCCTGGGTCAAGGAGCAATGGGGCGGCAAGCTCATCCTCAAGGGCATCATGGACGTGGAGGACGCCAAGCTCGCCGTGCAGGCGGGGGCCGACGCCATCGTCGTCAGCAACCACGGCGGCCGCCAGCTCGATGGTGCGCCGAGCAGCATCCACGCGCTGCCCGCCATTGCGGCCGAGGTGGGCACGCAGACGGAAGTGTGGATGGACGGCGGCATCCGCTCCGGCCAGGACGTGCTGAAGGCCTGGGCGCTGGGCGCACGCGGCACGATGATCGGCCGCGCGATGGCCTATGGCCTGGGCGCGATGGGCGAGGAAGGCGTGGCCAAGGCGCTGGCCATCCTGCACAAGGAGCTGGACGTGACCATGGCCTTCTGCGGCCACACGCAGCTCACCAACGTGACGCGGGACATCCTGGTGCCGGGGACCTACCCGCGCGTCTTCCCGACGGCCTGACTTCTTGCCGGTGAGCCGAGGGCATGCGCTACTGCGGCGCATGAAGACCATCGCCGCCACCCTGCTTTCGTCATTCGCCCTGGCTGCCGCGGCGCAAACCTGCGCGCCACCTGTCACCCTGAAGACGGAAGGCGACCCGGCGCGCATCCAGCAGCAGGCCATAGCACTGCTGCCCTGCCTGGGGCACCCCGATCCCCAACTGCGCGACGACATCGCCTTCGAGCAGCTCTCCGCATGGGCGCGCGGCGGCAAGCTGGAAGCGGCCACGCTGCAACGCCTGCGCACCGACCTCGTCGCCGCGCTCGACGCCAAGTCCGATGCGGCCGGCGTGCACCGACCCTTTGCCGTGCTGACGCTGGCCGAGGTAGCACGGGCCGACCGGCTCCAGCCTTTCATGACGGCGGAGCAACGCGGCGATCTGGTGGATCACGCCGCGCGCTTCCTCAGCAGCATGCGCGATTACCGCGGCTTCACGCCTGGCGAGGGCTGGCGCCACGGCGTGGCCCATGGCGCCGACCTGGCTCTGCAGCTCGGCATGAACGAGGCGCTGAGTCCCGCCCAACGCCAGGCACTGCTGGACGCCGTCAGCAGCCAGGTGCTGGCCGACCACAGGCATGCCTACCGCTATGGCGAGGGCCAGCGCCTGGCGCGCGCCGCGTTGCAATTGCAGCTCAGGCTCCAACCTGACGAAGCCGCCGTGCAGGCCTGGCTGGACCGGCTGCTACAGCCGTTGAAGGCGGCCAAAGCCTGGGACGAGACTGCGCTGACCGATCTGCACAATCTGCGAGAGTTCCTGTGGCCGCTGCTGGCCGGCGTGCTGGACGTGACCGACGCCGCCCGGCGCGAACGGCTCTTGGTGCCGCTGCAGAAGACGCTGCGCCGCCTGCCTTAGTCGGCGTGCCGCTCGAAGTGCAGCCGGTCGTGCCAGGCGCCGCCGAGCTCGAAGCTGCGCAGCGAATGGCCGAACTGGCGAAAGCCATTGCGCAGCAGCACCTTCACCGAGCCGCCGTTGCCGACGCGTGCATTGGCCTCCACGCGCATCAGGCCCAGCTCGCCAAAGGCCTTGGCCAGCACCAGCCGCACGGCTTCGCTGGCATAGCCCCGACCGCAGGCCGACTCGGCCATGCGATAGCCCAGCTCAGCCATCTGGAAATGGGCCCGCTTCACACCGATCAGGTTCACGCGGCCCACCAGCTCGCCGGCCACGGTACGCACGAGGAACTGGTAGCCCGTGTCCTCGGCGGCTTCGCGCTGCGCCAGCGCAATGGCGGCACCAACGCCCTCGCGTGAGTAAAAGCCGGGTGGCCGTGAATTGATGCGGGCCTCGAAGAAGGCGCGGTTGTCCGTTTCGAAGCGCAGCAGCTCGTCGGCGACGTCGGGGGTGGGGGCAATCAGTTCGAGCAGGTTCATGGCGGCAGCAAAGACGGCGCACCGATTACAACAGCAGCGGCGGCCTCGCCACGCGCCCGCGGGTGCCGTTAGGCTGCCGCCCAGGAGGAACCATGCGCCCTGCCCGCCTTGCCGCTTTGCTGATCGCCCTGCCCCTGCTGGCCGCGGCCGCCCCGCCCGTGATCCCAGGCAACGCCGCCATCGACGCAGAGGCCACGCGGCTGATGGCCGCCGCCCAGGCCCAGGGCCTGGCGGTGGCCGTCATCGACGACGGCCAGGTCGTGCATGCCGGCGCCTACGGCAAGCGCAATGCAGCGGGCGAGCCGCTGCTGCCCGACACCGTCATGTACGGCGCGTCGCTGACGAAGGCGGTATTCGGCTACTGGGTGATGCAGCTGGTCGAGGAAGGCAAACTCGATCTGGACCGGCCACTGGCAGCCTACCTGGACCGGCCGCTGCCGGAATACTCCGGCTTCTTGACGTCCTACTCATGGCAGCACCTGGCGGGCGACGAGCGCTGGCGCCGGCTGACCACGCGCATGCTGCTCACGCACAGCAGCGGCTTCGCCAACTTCGCCTTCCTGGAGCCGGACCGCCGGCTGCGCATGCACTTCGACCCCGGCACGCGCTACGCGTACTCCGGCGAAGGACTCATCCTGCTGCAGTTCGTGCTGGAGCGCGGCCTGGGGCAGGACGTGGGCGCCGAAGTGCAGCGCCGTGTTTTCACGCCGTTGGGCATGACGCGCACCAGCCTGAAATGGCGCGCCGACTTCCGACCCAACCTGGCCGATGGCTGGAGGGAGAACGGCAGCGTCGAGCCCCACGACGAACGCAGCAAAGTGCGTGTGGCGGGCTCGATGGACACGACCATCGCCGACATGGCGAAGATGGCCGCCGGCTACATCAATGGCACGGGCCTGTCGCCTGCCGGCCTGAAGGCGCTCACTGCGCCCCACCTGCCCATCACGACGGCCACCCAGTTCCCTACACTGCAGCCCGAGCTGCCGCCAGCGAAGCGTCGCCCCGACCTCGCTGCGGGCCTGGGCGTCATCGTCTTCGGAGGGCCGCAAGGGCCGGGCTTCTACAAGGGCGGGCACAACGACAGCACCGGCAACACCTGGGTCTGCGTGAAAGCCAGCAAGCGCTGCGTCGTCATCCTCGCCAACGACGTGCGCGCCGAGCGGGCCTTTCCGCAACTCGTGCGCTTCATCCTCGGCGAGACCGGCGTGCCATGGGGCTGGGAGTACGGCGCCATGGATTTCCTGCGCTAGCGGCCAGCGCCGCGCGAGCATCTGCCAAGGTCCGCCAGGATCTTCCAGGACAAAATATTTTTTAACGGCCGCGAATCCGATCGCGCCCTGGCTCCCTCTTAGTGACCGAGGGCTGTCCTCGAACACTTGAGAGTCGAACCATGATCTATGTGAAAAACGTTCCGAACGGCGAGCGCGCAGTGCGCGTGGTCGCGGGCCTGATGGCCGCAGCCCTGGGGCTGCTGCTGTTGGGCGGCATGGGCGGCTGGCTTGTGGCCGCCGGCGCGGCCGGGTTGGTGGCATCGGGGCTGTTCGGTTTCTGCCCGGCTTGCGCCATGGTTGGCCGCAAGTTGAAGTAGCAGCCAAGCGGCACCGACATGGCACTGGCCACACAACACCAGCCCCTGCTCACGGCCGCGCACGGCGGCGATCCGCGGGCATTGGAGCAATTGCTGAAGATCTCCCGGCCCGACATCCGCCGCTATGCCCAGCAGCACTGCCTGCTCAGCGACGTCGATGATGCGGTGCAGGAGGCTTTGCTCATCGTCAGCCGCAAGTTGCCGTCGCTGCGCGTGCTGGCGGCCTTTTCGGGCTGGTTGATCCGCCTGGTGCAGCGCGAATGCCGGCGCCTGGGCCGGCTCACGCTGCGCTATGACCCGTATGAGGAGGAAAAGCTGGAGCAGTGGCTGGTGGTACGCGACGAAGTGGGCCTGCGGCGGGAACTGGTGGCGGCGCTGGAGTCACTGCCGGCCCACTACCTCGAGGTCATGCTGCTGCGCGACCTCGAGGAGCTGACCATTGAGGAGATCGCCGCCCGCACCGGCCTCACACGGCCGAATGTGAAGAGCCGGTTGCATCGCGCCCGAGCCTTGGCGCGGGAGTACCTGCTCGGCGGCAAACCGGCCAGCGTCTGACGGTGCCCGCCCGCAGCGGGACTTCCTCCTCTCTGACTTGAGCGCCGCCGTGGTGGTGCAAGCATGGTTGCCTCCATAACTCCGGAGACAAACACCATGCATCGACGCCACTATGTTCTCGGCGCGGCCACCTTGCTGGCCGGGCTCTCGTTGCCCGCTCTGGCACAGCGCGGCGATGACGACGGCGAGTTCGTCATCCTGCATGCGCGCTACGGCACGGACCGCAACCATGTCGACGTGACCGATCGGCTGCGCCAGCTGGCCCGCCGCGACCGCCGCGTGCGTCTGACCAACGACCTGTTCGGCGTGGATCCCGACCCCGGCCGCGACAAGTACCTGCGCATCTACGCCCGCGACAGCCAGGGCCGCGAACGCCGCTTCGACTACCCCGAGCGCGCCTGGATCGACGGCGGGCAGTTCGCCGCATGGGGCGCGGGCCGCTGGGGCGAACCGAACTACAACGGCGGCTGGGCCGGCAACCCCTATCGCGACCGCCACGATGACGGCAGCTACACCATCCTTTATGCCAACTACGGCAACCCCGGCCGCGAGGTGGACGTGACCGGCAGGCTGCGCGAACTGGCACGCCGCGACGAGCGCTTCCGCATGGGCAATGGCACCTTCGGCGTCGACCCCGATCCGGGCCGCGACAAGCGGCTGATCATCATTGCGCGCGACCCCAATGGCCAGCAGCGCAGCTTCGAGTACCCCGAGGGCAGCTGGGTGGATGGCAGCCAGTTCACCGGTTGGCGCCGCGGCGACTGGGGCCGTTGATCGCGCGGTTTACCCGCCCTTACAACCGGCGAAGCCCGGCGTCCTCGCGCTGGGCCGTCCTCGCGTTGAACCTTTGGCCGCGCGACCATGCCCGGCCAAGACCAACAACGAGGGGATCACCATGAAACGCCGCCAATTGGGGCCATTGGTTCTAGGCGCAGTCCTGGCCACTGCCATCACCAGACCCGCCTGGGCCGACGATGACGGCGAGTTCGTCATCCTGCATGCCCGCTACGGCACTGAACACAGCCATGTGGACGTGACCGACCGCCTGCGCGAACTGGCCCGCCAGGACCGGCGCTTTCGACTGAGCAATGACCTCTTCGGTGTCGACCCCGAACCCGGGCGCACCAAGACGCTGCGCATCTTTGCCCGCGACCGCCAGGGGCGGGAACGCAGCTTCGACTTCCGTGAACGCGACTGGGTCGACGGCAACAAGTTCATCGGCTGGCGCCGCGGCAACTGGGGCGAGTCCAGCTGGTCGGGCGGTTGGCAAGGAGGCGGCAACAGCCCGGGCGGCGACCGCCACGACGACGGCGAGTTCACCATCCTCTACGCCACCTATGGCGCCGATGGCCGCGACGTGGACGTCACCGACCGCCTGCGCGAACTGGCGCGGCGCGACCAACGCGTGCGGCTGACCAACGAACTCTTCGGTGTCGACCCCTTTCCCGGGAAGACCAAGGTCCTGCGCATCTTTGCCCGCGACCGTGGCGGCCAGGAGCGCGTCTTCGAGTACCGCGAGTACGGCACCATCGACGGCAACCAGTTTGTAGGGTGGGGGCGTGGCGACTGGGGCCGCGGCCATCGCGGCAACGACCAGGGCCCCGTGCGACCAGCCAGCGGCCGACTCGTCATCGACAGCGCCAGCTACGGCGCCGATGGGCGCTGGACCGACGTTACCCAGGCCCTGCGCGGCCAAATCCGCGGCGACCGCTTCGAGACCGAGGTGCGCAACGAGCTGTTCGGCTTCGACCCCGCGCCCGGCCGCCGCAAGCTGCTCAGCGTCACCTATCGCTTCGGCAACGAGCCGCCGAACACGGTGCGGGTCGGCGAAGGCGACCGGCTGCGGCTGCCCTAGGAAGACGCAAGCGATCCGGCTTCAATGCCAGGCGCCGAGGATGGCGCCCATCACCGTGTAGGCCACCACCTGGTAGCCGCTGTTGATAAGCCAGAGCTTGAGCGAGCGCTGCTCGAAAAGGTAGATCACGCCCAGGCTCATGGCCACCCAGCCCAGGCCGGTGGCCAAGCCAGCGAACAGGCCGAAGCTCAGGCTCGCCTTGGCACCGAGGAAGGCCGCCAGGTTGAAGGCCATCACCAGCGAGGCCAGCGCCGACAGCCCGAAGACTTTGGCCGGGCTGGCCTGCTTGGCCTGGGCTTCGGTTAGGCCCGCTTCGGCCATCCACGATTTGGCGAACAGGATGGGCGAATACCAGAGCCCGCCGATCAGGAAGCTCGACAAGGCCGCCACAATGACCGCCGGGAAGTTGAATTGCACTGCGTCCATCGCAGACCCCTCTTGAAGTTGTTGGTGCGGCGATGCTGAGGGGCTCTCGTCCCCGGCAATAGCGGCCGCGCGCCGAAGTCGAAGATGAGCACGCCCAAAGCCGACAAACTGCCGCTCAAATCGCCGCCGAACCCGCCGATGCAGGCACGCCTGGATGACCGGCTGCTGATGGCCGGCGGTTCGCTCGCCTTCGGGCTGGCCATCCCCTGGCTGACGGGGCTCTATGGGCCACTGGGCCCCGGCGACGCGCGCTTCTGGGTCGGCTTTGCCGGCTTCATCGCGCTGGCCTTTGCCATCTGGGCAGGCAACCGCTGGCTGCTGTTCAAGCAGCGCGAGCACCTGAACTGGTTCGCCCACCCGCTGCGCAAGCTCCTGATGCTGGTCAGCGCCAATGTGCTCTACACCGCGCCGCTGACGCTGGCCGCCATCTGGGCCTGGTTCCAGGTCGCCGGCATGCCGGTGGACGTCAACGCGCTCAAGCTCGTGGTGGCCACCAACGTCATCTGCGTGCTCTTCGTGACCCATGCCTACGAGACCATGTTCCTGATCCGCGAGCGCGAGTCGGACATGCTGCGCGTGGAGCGCCTGGAGCGCGCCCGCACCCAGGCCGAGCTCGGTGCGCTGAAGGCCCAGGTCGATCCGCATTTCCTGTTCAACAGCCTCAACACGCTGGGCCACCTGATCGAGAGCGACGCACGCAGCGCCCGCGAGTTCAGCGACACCCTGGCCGAGATCTACCGCTATGTGCTGGACAGCCGCCAGCGCGACCTGGTGCCGCTGGATGACGAGCTCGCCTTCCTGCGCCACTACCACCGCCTGCTGGCGCTGCGCTTTGGTGCGGCCATGCCGTTGGCGCTGGACCCGGCGCTGCAGACGGGTCAATGGCTGATCCCGCCGCTGGCGCTGCAGACCCTGCTGGAGAACGCCATCAAGCACAACGAAGCCAGCGCTGCCCAGCCACTGACGGTTGGGTTCACGCTGGACGGCGACCGCGTGCAGTGCCGCAACGCGCTGCAGCCGCGCCGCAGCGCCCTGCCCTCTTCGGGCCTGGGGCTGGCCAACCTCGACGAGCGCTGCCGCCTGCTGGCCGACCGCGCGCTGCAGCGCCGCGCCGAGAACGGTGTGTTCGAAGTCTCCATTCCGCTGCTGGCCCGCCCATGAAGATCTTCATTGCCGAAGACGAGACCCCGGCGCGCGAGCGCCTGACCGCCACGCTGGCCCGCGTCGCGCCAGAGGCCCGCGTGCTTGGCCACAGCGACACGGTGCAAGGCACGCTGGACTGGCTGGCCGCCCACCCCGCACCCGACCTGCTGCTGCTCGACATCCAGCTCGCCGACGGCCTGTCGCTGGAGCTGTTCCGCGACCGCCGCCTGACCCTGCCCACGGTCTTCACGACGGCCTACGACCAGTTCGCACTGCAGGCCTTCCAGGCGCTGGCAGTGGACTACCTGCTCAAGCCGGTCTCTGACACCGCGCTGGCCCAGGCACTGGCCAAGGCCGAGCAATGGCGAAGTCATTTCGACCTCCAGGCCAAGGAGCGCTGGAACCATCAGCTCGACGGCCTGCTGCAGCGCCTGAGCCCGCCTGCCGGCCGCCGGCGCATCGTCGGCCGCAAGGGCGGCCAGCAGTTCCACGCGCTGGAGCTGGTCGACATCGCCTATTTCGTCTCGGTGGACAAGCTCTGCTTCGCCATCACCCAGGCCGGTGAGCGCTATCTGGTCGAGCCCACCTTGGGCGAGCTGGAGGAGGAGCTCGGGCCGCAGCGCTTCTTTCGCGCCAACCGCCAGCTGTTGGTGGCCGCGGGCGCCGTGCAACGCTTTGCGCCCGCCGGCAAGGGAAGGCTGAAGCTCGCCCTCAGCCCGGCCCTGGACGGCGAGCTGCTGATCAGCCAGGAGCGCGCCGCGGCTTTTCGCCAGTGGCTGGAGGGGTAAACCCGGGGCGGGCTACGATTCGGCATGGATCAAGTCTTGTTCGATTTCACCAAGCAGGATGCCACCGGCAGCTGCTCGACGGCCCACGCCTGGGCCAAGGTGCCGGTCCCGCTGACTCCGCCCGAGCGCCACGCGTTGACGGAACGTGCCAAGGCGCTGCTAAAAAAACACAACGCCGTGCTCGTTGCCCACTACTACGTCGACGGTGCGCTGCAGGACCTGGCGCTGGAGACCGGCGGCATCGTGTCCGACTCGCTGGAGATGGCCCGCTTCGGCCGCGACCACGCCGCCCAGACCCTCGTGGTCGCCGGCGTGCGCTTCATGGGCGAGACGGCCAAGATCCTCAGCCCCGAGAAGCGCGTGCTGATGCCCGACCTGGACGCCACCTGCTCGCTGGACCTGGGCTGCCCCGAGGACGAGTTCGCCGCCTTCTGCGACGCCCACCCGGACCGCCAGGTCGTCGTCTACGCCAACACCAGCGCCGCCGTGAAGGCCCGTGCCGACTGGATGGTGACCAGCTCCTGCGCGCTGGAGATCGTGGCCGACCTGAATGCCAGGGGCCAGAAGATCCTCTGGGCGCCGGACCGCCACCTCGGCCGCTACATCCAGGAAGAGACGGGCGCCGACATGCTGATGTGGAACGGCGCCTGCATCGTGCACGACGAGTTCAAGGGGCTGGAGCTGGAACTGCTGCGCGAGCAGCACCCGGGCGCGCTGATCCTCGTCCACCCCGAGTCACCCAAGAGCGTCGTCGAGCAGGCCGACGTCGTCGGCTCCACCTCGGCGCTGATCAAGGCGGTCGTCGAGGGCACGGCGCCGGCCTATATCGTCGCCACCGACAACGGCATCCTGCACCGCATGCGCCAGCTGGCGCCCGGCAAGGTGCTGATCGAGGCGCCCACCGCTGGCAACAGCGCGACTTGCAAGAGCTGCGCCCACTGCCCCTGGATGGCGATGAACGGCCTGGCCAACCTGGTCGACTGCCTGGAGAGCGGCGAGCCGCAGATCCACGTCGATGAAGCCATCCGCGTGAAGGCCCAGGGCTGCATCAACCGCATGCTGGATTTCGTCGCGGCGCGAAAGGCTGCCGCCAGTGGGATGACTCCGGGCATGGGCGCAGCGTGAAAGCGCTATAAATCCGCCTATCCCATTCGGAAAGCCCGCCATGAATGCCGACTTCAGCTCCCTGTACAACCACCACGAGCGCGAAGTCTTCGCGGCGGTCATGGACTCGTCCACCGACTTCCCTGACATCGCGGCCAGCAACGACCTGCTCTGCGACGTCTGCTGCGTGGCCCTGAATCGCCTGCCCCCGCGCTACATCCGCCACGAGGTGGACTTCAGCTTCTACCTGACCGAGCACGAGCGGCTGGAGATCGACAACGCCATCGTCGAGGCGGTGTCGTATGCGTTCAACTTCGTGCAAGCCAGAACGGCGTTGAGGTCGCGCAAATAGGCCGAGTCGAGCAGGAATAGAAAAGGCCCGCGTCTCACGAGGCGGGCCTTTCACAAGATTCCTTGAGGGAATCACTCCGTTGTAGATGGTCGGGGCGGCGGGATTCGAACTCGCGACCCTCTGCTCCCAAAGCAGATGCGCTACCAGGCTGCGCTACGCCCCGATCAAGCCTGCCATTCTAGTGCCTGTTTCGAGGTCGCCCTGAAACTTGGGCGCGCGCACCAGCCAGAAAGCCGCTGCGAGGTTCCAGATCAGCTGGGCCAGCAGCACCGTCAGGATGGACGTCATCGTCATGTTGACACTCGCGCCCTGCACGGCCGCAGCTACGGCGAGGTTGGCCACACTGCCCATGGCACCGACGACGCGCGCCACCCCCGCCTTGCCCAGCAGCACGCCGGTCCAGGCCAGCCCACCGGCAGCCTGCAACAGCCAGCCTATCTTGGCCGCATCGGTCAGCGCCAGGCCCGCTGCGTGGACGAGTTCGTAGCCGACTTGCAGACGCGTAGGCGATCCAACGATCGCGTCGGCCGCGAGATGGGGAATGACGAAGCCGTCGACGATGGTGGCCCCCATCAGCGCGATGCAGCCCATCAGATAAAAGGCCAGGCCTGCCAGCACGGTGGCATGGCGCAGCGACAGCCGCCGTGCCAACGCCGCATAGCCGAAGGCATAGGCGCACAGGCTGGCGATGGCGACGCCGTGGACGGCGGCCTTCAGCCCCTGCAATTGCGCGATGCTCTGCAGGATCTCGAGCTGGCCCTTGCCACCGCCGCTTTCGTCGAGGGCGACGAAGACGGTCGACAGCACGGTGGCCAGTGCAATGGCGATGCCGGCGGCGCGCGTGTCTGCCGGGGCGGTCGCTTGCGAATGGGAGTCATGTTGCATGAAGCGGTTTCCTGGAATGAAACGATGAGGAAACCGACCATACTCAGCGCCCCCGCCGACGGCCCGAACAGGCCGCAGACCGTTGTTCGCTACCGAACAACCGCTTGCGGTTTGTTCGGCAAACACCTCTTCCGATGCCAGAGACGCTTGCCAAGACCGACCGCCGCGCCCAGCGCTCGCGCGAGCTCATCCTCGAAGCGCTGTTCGCGCTGATGCTGGAGCGCGGCTACGAGAGGCTGACCATCCAGAACCTCATCGACCGCGCCGGCGTCGGCCGCGCCACCTTCTACGCACACTTCCAGAGCAAGGACGAGTTGCTCGCCGCCAGCATCGGCCGGCTGCGTGGCTGGCTGGAGCAGGCCGGCCGCGCCCGCGGCGACGAGCCCTTGAGCTTCACCCTGCCCTTCTTCCAGCATCTGGCCAGCCACCGGCGCATCTACGAGATGACGGTGGCGCGGGAAAGCGAGGTCAGCGTCGAGCGCCACGTGAAGCAGATGCTGGCCGACCTGGTGCGCCAGGACCTGCAACGCCGCCACGCGCCCGGCACACGGCTGGATCTGGCCACGCACTACGTCGTCGGTGCGCTGTGGTCCAGCTTCATCTGGTGGATGGAGACCGCTCAGCCGCTGCCACCCGAAGACCTGAACGCGCTGTTCCAGCGCCTGAGTTTCCCGGGCCTGACTGCGGCGGTCGCGGCCTGAGCCGAATCACACCTCGACCGGCACGAAGCGCCCCGTACCACTGATCAGCGCCGCCCGCACCGCCTCGCCGGGTTGCAGCGCCCGCACGGCAGCCACATAGCCGCGCATCTGTTCGAGATAGGCCGGCTCGCGCTCCGGCGTGGCGCCAAGCTTGTAGTCCAGCACCCACCAGCAGCCATCGCGACGTTGCACGAGGCGGTCGATGCGCTGGTCCTTCTCACCCTCCGTGCCCTGCCCCACGGCCACCTCGTTGCCGGCCCAGATCAGCTCGGCCGGGTCGAAGAAGGGCCGGCAGTCGGGGCTGGACAGGATGGCCTGGGCCGCCTGGGCGAGTTGCTCGCGTGACTTGGCGTCCAGGCCGAAGGCCTGCGAGGCCGAGGCCATCAACGCCACCAGCGCCTGCGTCTGGCCGCTTGCCGAGGCCCACTCCAGCACGCGGTGCAAGGCCTCGCCCACGCGGGCCAGGCGGTCGTCACGGGCCGTGCCATCACGTGCAGCAGCTACTGCCACCGGAGGCTGCCAGCTTGGCAGCGGCGCAATGGCCGGCGGCGCGGTATTGGCCCGGCCGCCCGGTGTCATCGCAAAGGGCCAACGGCGAGCCAGCGGTTGCAGTCTGTCCCACCAGCTGGTGGCCTGGCTGCGGCTCGGCGTGTGGCTGAGCACCACGGCACGCCGTGCCCGCGTCAGTGCAACGTACAGGCCGTTCAGCTCTTCGCGCTCGCGCTCGGCACGCTCCTCGTCAACCAACGCCTGCAATGACGGCGGCGGCCTGGCCTCTGAGGCGAGGAAGGCCGCGCGCCGCGGCGCCGGCTGGCCCACCGGCCAGTCCAGCAGCAGGCTCAGCGTCTCCGCCTTGGGTGGCGCGGCGTCGGCATCGAGCAAAAAGACGACCTCGGCCTCCAGGCCCTTGGCGCCATGGATGGTCAGCAGTTGCACCGCATCCGGCGCAGCAGCCGGCACGAATTTGATGGGCCGGCTCTTCAGCGCGCGCACGAAGCCGTAGAGCTGGGCATAGCGCCCACCGTCCAGGTCGAGCGCGGCGCGCA
Organism: Pelomonas sp. Root1217; assembly: GCF_001425705.1. Taxonomy (GTDB): domain Bacteria; phylum Pseudomonadota; class Gammaproteobacteria; order Burkholderiales; family Burkholderiaceae_C; genus Pelomonas. The sequence goes on from NZ_LMDC01000028.1 coordinate 747,729, forward strand.
GCAGCGCCTGCACGCTCTGCAGTCGCACGGCGGCATCCGCCGCGGGCACGGCCGCCGCGATGCGCATGAGCAGCTCGCCCTCGTGGACGATGCGGTCCAGCAGCTCGTGCGGCGTGCGCAGGCGCGCCTGCTCGGCCCAGCCGTGCAGCAAAACACGGGCGCGCGCCAATGCCGGGCCGGGTGCGGCCAGGCCTTGCAACGCGGCCCACCAGGAGCGCCGCTCGGACGGCGCATGGCCCAGCCACTGCGCTGTACCGGCGGCCTCGGCCAGCGTCAACAGGTCGGCTTCATCGACGCCGAACAGCGGGCTGCGCAGCGCGCGGGCCAGCGACAGGTCGTGCCCGGGCGAGGCCAGCACGTCCAGCAACGCCAGCAGGTCGGCCACGTCGGGCAGTTCGGCCAGGGGCTGCTCTTCGGGCGCTGCGTGCGGCACGCCGGCAGCGGTCAGCGCCTCGCTGAGCTGGCGCAGCGGGTCGCGCTTGCGTGCCAGCACGAAGAGATCGCCCGGCTTGAGTTCAGGCCGGGCCTGAAGCAGCCCGACGATTGCCGCGCAGACGCGCTCGCACTCGGGCGCGCGCCGGCTGATCTCGGCCTCACGGCGGGGCTCGGTCAGGCTGGGGCGCCAGCGCAGCGGGTCAACGTCCGCCTGGGCGGGCGACGCCATGACCTCGGGATCGAGGGCCCACAGGCCGGCCAGCTCGTCCACGTCGGCCACCTCGGTCGTGTGCACGCGAAAGCCCTGGTAGGTGCCGGCGCTCTGGGCGCTGTCGAAGGTGGCGTTCACGGCGGCCAGTACCTCAGGCGCATTGCGGCGCGTGTGGTCGCAGGCCAGGCGCACGCCTGCGAGGCCGTCGCAGACGAAGTCCTGCGCCGCTGCGAACACGCGCGGGTCGGCCCGGCGGAAGCGGTAGATGCTCTGCTTGGGATCGCCGACGATGAAGACGGACAGCGGCGAACCCGCGCCCGCGCCCGCATAGGCCGACAACCAGCCGTGCAGCGCCTGCCATTGCAGCGGGCTGGTGTCCTGGAACTCGTCGATGAGCAGGTGGCGCACCTGCGCGTCCAGGCGCTGCTGCACCCAGCCGGCGGTCTGCGCGTCGGCCAGCAAGGCCAAGGCGCCGCGCTCCAGGTCGTTCATGTCGACGAGGCCGCGCTCGCGCTTGATGGCTTCGAAGGCGTCTACCAACACCAGGGCCAGGCGACGCATCGCGGCGTGTTCATCGGCGGCGCGCTGCTGGGCTATTGCCGCCCGCAATCGCTGCAGCTCTTCGCACAACTCATCAAAGTCGGAATGCTCGACACCAAGCTTGCGCGGCTCGCACTTTTGCGTGAACAGCGCGGCAAAGGCAGCGTCGAAGTGCTGCGCCTGCTCCAGGGCCACGGCGGCCTCCTGCGCCTTCTTGCCCTTGGCGGCCCCAAGCAGGCGCGCCAGACCTCGCAGCGGCTCGCGCAGATGCTCGAAGAACTGCTCCGGCGTGGTGCCCAGTACATCCACTGCACCGGGCAGGCTGGTCTCCAGCACACCGGCCGTCTCGGCCAGCCGCAACTCCACACGCTTGGCAAACGCGCCCAGCAACCATTCGCGCAGGTTGAAGCGGCCGCGCGATTGCGTCAGCGCCTGGAAGTCGGCGCGCAACGCCTCGTCTGCCAGCACGGCGACATGGAAGCGCCGCCACAGCATGGGCATCAGCTCCTCTTCGTCTTCGATGAGCTGCAGCTCGGGCGCGATGCCCTGGGCCTGCAGGAAGGCCAGCGGCGCGGCGCGCAGCAGCTGCGAGAACCAGCCGTGGAAGGTGCGCACCTCGACAGCCCGGCCGCCGCGCAGCAGCTCGGCCTGCAAGGCTGCCAGGCGCGGGCGCAGCGCCGCCACGTCAGCCTCGGCCACACCGCGTTGGCGAAGCGCAGCCAGTTGCTCGGCGTCGGGCGCCTGTGCAAACTCGGCCAGCCACTCGGCCAGGCGCTGGCGCATCTCGCCGGCGGCCTTGCGGGTGAAGGTGATGGCGACGATCTGCTGCGGCTCGGCGCCGGCCAGCAGCGCACGCAGGATGCGCGACACCAGCATCCAGGTCTTGCCGGCGCCGGCACAAGCCTCCACGACGATGCTCCGCGAAGGGTCACAGGCCAGCGCGTAGAAGTGCTCGCGCGGCACGCGCAGGCCGTCGGCCCAGTAGGCGAGTTCTGCGCTCATACCCAATCATCCTTTCGGCACAGGCCGCGAGCTTCGCAGTAGTCGCAGACCTTGCCCTCGCCCAGCGCCGGCAGCGGCGCGCCATCGCGCACGGCCATCAGGTCGGCCTGCAGGCCGCCGCGCAGTGCCAACGCGGTGTTGCTGATATCGGCATGCGGCAGCAGCGCAATGCCCTTGCCGTCGTCGAGCACCAGATAGGCCGCCTGCAGCCCCGGCTCGGCGCCCATCAGCAGCGCGTAGGTGGCAAGCTGGGTGTCCTCCAGCGGCGCAGCCAGCTTTTCCTTCAACCCCTTGGCATCGCCGGTCTTGTAGTCAAGCAGCCAAGTCTTGCCTGCAGCGTCGTCGATGCGGTCGATGCGGCCGCGCAGCGTCAGCGCGTCCAGTGGCGCATCGAACGGTTGGCAGTCGCGGTCCACCTCGCCGGCGGCGAAGCGCTGGCCACCCGCCTCGGCCTCGACCAGCCAGGCGAGATACAGCGGGCGCAGCCGCTCGAAGGCGGCCGAGAAAGGCAGGAAGTCCGCCGCGTCCAGCCACGCCAGCTCGGCCTCGGCCGCGGCGCGCAGCGCCAAGTCGTCATCACCGCCATTGCGCGAGTCATGGAAGCGCTTCAGCACGGCGTGCAGCCAGGTGCCGTAGTCGCGTTTGTCGGGCTCTTGCTCCAGTTCGTCGGCCTCGCGCAGGCCCAGCAGCACGCGGCTGAAGAACTGGTAGGGGCAGTTGCGCAGCGCGTCGATGGCGCTGGCGCTCAGGGCCGCCGGCAAGCGGCCATCGGCATCAGCGGCAGCGCGGTGTTGGGGCTGGCCCGGCGGCGTCAGAAGCTCACGCCCGTCGCGCCATTCATGCAGGCCCTGACCGCTGCGCGCTGCCGCGCCGGCCAGCCGCTCCAACAGCGGGCTGGCCGGCAGCGGCTCGGCGCCTGCGAAGGCGCAGCGCAGCAGCGTCAGCACCGGCGCGCGCAGCAGCTGCGCGAAACTGAAGCCCTCGGCCTCGCGGCGTTCGGCCAGGCTGGGCAGGCCCAGGGCCGCCGCGTCGGCGTCGGCCAGCAGACCCGCTTGCGGGTTCACCGGCCCCAGCGTGGCAGCATCTGCGCCAGGCAGCACGACGGCGCTGAAGGGCCGAAGCATCGCCCGCGCCAGTGGCGTGATGACGACCGCGACCGCACCTGCTTCTTCGGTCGGCTCGAACTGCGCCGCCTCCAGCGTGTCGTCCACCCAGGCCAGGAACTCGTCGGGCCGCAGCCGCGTCTGCGCCAGGGCTGCCTCGTGGGCGCTGCCGGCCCAGGGGTTGCGCGAGATCCACAGCGTTTCCAGCAAGGCCTCGCCGCCTTCGACCTCGGCCAGCGGCGTCAGCCCGCTCAGCGCCTGGCCCATTGCGGCGAGCCAGCCACCCAGCGTGCGCGCGCCGCCGGCCAGCGGTTCCAGTTGGCGCCGGGCCCGTTGCCAGGCCGCACTGACGGCCGGCGGCAGCGTCGCCGCATCGAGCTGGGCGGCCTGGCGCCAGCCGAAGCGGCGGCAGCGGGATTCGAGGCCCGCCAGGCCTTCGGCGTTCCACCCCGCTGCCAACGCGGATTTCAGCCAGGCCAGCCAGTCGTCCACCGCGCCGCCAGCCAGCGCCGCGCGTAGCAGGGCCATCAATGCGGCTGCGGCGGGCGTGGTCGCCAGCGTCCAACCGGTCTCGTCGTGCATCGGCACGCCCTGGCGCGCCAGCAGCGCCCGTACGCGGCGGATGACGACGCGGTCCTGCGCGAGCAAGGCCACCGGCCGTCGACCGGCGTTGAGGTGCTGGACGACGGCCGTGGCGGTCTGCTGGGCCAGCGTCTCGAAGTCCGGCGCAACAGCCTCCTCCACCCGCGCGGCGGGCGTGTAGCCGGCCCAGGCCTGGTCAAGGTCCAGGTCGGCGTTCAGGCACAGCGCCGGCACGTCGCCCGCCAGCAGCGCCTGGACCAGCGGGTCGGGCCCACCGGCGCGCAGCCAGATCCAGGCGCTGGGGCGCAGCGCGAACAAGGTGTCGGTGGCGGGACGGCGCTCGTCAGACGCCACCCAGGCCAGCGCGACCTGGGCCAGTGCGCGCTCCAGCAAGCCCGGGCCGGCATCCAGGGCTGAGAGCCGCTGCCGGGCGGCGTCCATAAACGCAGCACGCTGAAGTGGCGGCACCTGGGCGGCGGCGCGGGCCAGCGCGTGGGCGGTGTCGACGAGCCGGGCGAGCGCCACACGGTAGTCGCGCGGGCTGCTGCGCTTGAGCGGTTGCACCCAGCTCTGCTCGGCCAGCAGCCGGTCGGCGGTGAAGGCGTCAATGGCCGCATCGCCGGAGAGCTGGTCAGGCGCGGCCAACGCCGTGGGGCCCAGGGCCGAAGCCAGGCTGCGGCTGGTCGTGATGCGAGGCTGCCAGCCGCCGTGGGCGAGCCAGGCGCGGCGCGCCGGCGCGATCTGCTGGGCAAAGGGCAGCAGCAGCACGGCATCGCGCACGGCCGCACCTCGCCCTTCCAGCCAGTCGGCACCGACAGCCGCGACGCGGCGCCAGAAGGCTTCGTTGTCCTCGCCAGGCGCCAGGCCCAGATTCAAAGCTTGCTGCACTTGTAAAGCAGGCCTCCCGCCCGCATGTTTGCCACCGTTTCGGTCACCCTGGCGACCGTCCGGACAAAAGTGGCTATGTCACAATCATTTTGCCTATTCGGACGGCGCCCACTGCGGCGACCGCCAACCCTTTGAGGCCAAGGAACCCTCCCATGAGCAGCGAATTGATCAAGCATGTTTCCGACGCGTCCTTCGACGCCGACGTCATCCAGTCGGGCAAGCCCGTGCTGGTGGACTACTGGGCCGAGTGGTGCGGCCCCTGCAAGATGATCGCGCCCATCCTGGACGAGGTCGCCACCGGCTACGGTGACAAGCTGCAGATCGCCAAGATGAACGTCGATGAGAACCGCGAAGTGCCGGCCAAGTTTGGCATCCGCGGCATCCCGACGCTGATGCTGTTCAAGGACGGCCAGCTTGCCGCCACCAAGGTCGGCGCCCTCTCCAAGGCCCAGTTGACGGCCTTCCTCGACGCGAACCTATAATCGCGTCCAACTGCTGCAGCGACCCCTGCGCCTCCCGGCGCCTCGCTGCAGCAGCCAAAGCCAACACGCCCCGGGTTCCTGGATACGAATTCAGCACCCAGCCAGCGTGGACTCGGCTCCCCCTCCCACCACTGAGTTTGTTGTCGAATCTGCTTCGCTCGCCGTTTGAGCGATAGCCATTCGATCCTTTTCTGGGGCGGCCGTGGAATCGCCGTTGCGCCTTGGCTGGCGCTGCGGCCCCTGACGGGTATTCACCCATGCATCTTTCCGAACTCAAAGCGCTCCACGTTTCCGCCCTCATCGAGATGGGCGAGGCGCTGGAGATCGACAACGTCACGCGCCTGCGCAAGCAGGAGCTGATGTTCGCCATCATGAAGAAGCGCGCCAAGGCTGGCGAGCAGGTCTTCGGCGATGGCGTGCTCGAAGTGCTCCCCGACGGCTTCGGCTTCTTGCGCTCGATCGAGGCCAGCTACATGGCCTCCACGGACGACATCTACCTGTCGCCCAGCCAGATCCGCCGCTTCAACCTGCACACCGGTGACCTGGTGGAAGGCGAAGTGCGCGTACCCAAGGATGGCGAGCGCTACTTCGCCCTGGTCAAGGTCGACCGCGTCAACAACCAGACGCCGGAGGAGAGCAAGAACAAGATCATGTTCGAGAACCTGACGCCCTTGTTCCCCAAGGAGCAGTTCAAGCTCGAGCGTGAGGCCTTCAAGGGCGAAGAGAACATCACCGGTCGCATCATTGACCTGGTGGCGCCCATCGGCAAAGGCCAGCGCGCCCTCATCGTTTCGCAGCCCAAGACGGGCAAGACCGAGATGATGAAGAGCCTGGCCCACGCTTTGGTGGCCAACCATCCGGACTGCCACCTCATCGTGCTGCTCGTCGACGAGCGCCCGGAAGAAGTGACGGAAATGATCCGCACCGTGCGCGGTGAGGTCATCAGCTCGACCTTCGACGAGCCCGCCGCCCGCCACGTGCAGGTGGCCGAGATGGTCATCGAGCGCGCCAAGCGCCTGGTGGAGCTCAAGAAGGACGTGATCATCCTGCTGGACTCGATCACCCGCCTGGCCCGCGCCTACAACAACGTGCTGCCCAGCTCCGGCAAGGTGCTGACCGGCGGCGTGGATGCCAACGCGCTGCAGCGCCCCAAGCGCTTCTTCGGCGCGGCTCGCAACATCGAGGAAGGCGGCTCGCTGACCATCATCGGCACCGCGCTGATCGACACCGGCTCCAAGATGGACGAGGTGATCTACGAAGAGTTCAAGGGCACCGGCAATTGCGAAATCCACCTGGATCGCCGCATGGCCGAGAAGCGCGTCTACCCGTCACTGCTGATCAACAAGTCCGGCACGCGTCGTGAAGAGCTGCTGCTCAAGCCCGAGATCCTGCAAAAGAGCTGGATCCTGCGCAAGCTGCTCTACAACATGGACGAGATCGAGGCGATGGAGTTCATCCTCGAGAAGATGAAGGCGTCGAAGAACAATCTGGATTTCTTCGACATGATGCGGCGCGGTGGCTGAGTGCCCGCCGAGCCGAGTGCCTGCGCACTCGGCGACGGGTCACGAAGGACAGCGTCCGTCTCGCGGACGATGGCCGGACTGATCCTTCTCACCCCACAACTAGCCAAACCGCAGGGAAGCCCGCTACAATCGCGGGTTTTCCGCCCAGACACCCCCGGAAAGTGCGCCGACCAGCGATTGACATCGTCGGCGTGGCTCCCGACCTAGCCAAGAGGTTCCCATGAAAGACGGCATTCACCCCAACTACCGCGACGTCGTGTTCGTCGACCAGTCCAACGGTTTCCAGTTCGTGACGCGTTCCACCGTCCAGACCAAGGAAATGATCGAGCTGGACGGCAAGAAGCTGCCGCTGGTGAAGCTGGAAACCACCAGCGAGTCGCACCCCTTCTACACGGGTACGCAAAAGAGCATCGACAACCTCGGTGGCCGCGTCGAGAAGTTCCGCAACAAGTTCTCGCACCTCAAGAAGTAATCGGTTTGCCGGCGTTTCGCCGCGCCAACGACCAAAGGGCAGCTCAGGCTGCCCTTTTGTTTTGCCGCTGCATCCGCGCTGGCCTCTTGGCATTTGGCAGCAGGAGCTGCCATTTTTCATTTCTGACCGCCGTTTGACGGCATCATGCCGGCCGGTTTCATCGAACTTACGCGCGTGAATCTCCCCACCCCTGCCATCGTCGCCGAGCGCGGCGTCGAGCGCCTGCCGCGCCTGGCGCTGCTGCTGCTGTGCGCGGCCTATGTGCTGCCCGGGCTGTTCGGCCGCGATCCCTGGCGCAATGCCGACCTGAGCAGCTTCGGTTTCATGGCCAGCATCGCCCAGGGCCACGCGCCCTGGTGGCAGCCAGCGATCGCCGGTATTCCGGCCGAGGGCGGCCCCTTGCCCTACTGGCTGGGCGCGCTGGCGATCAAGGCCCTGCCCTTCCTGGACGCACCGGTCGCCGCCCGCCTGCCCTACGCCTTCGTGCTGGTCGGCGTGCTGGTGGCAGTCTGGTACACCTGCTTTCATCTCGCCCGCACGGAGGCCGCCCAACCTGTGGCCTTTGCCTTCGGCGGCGAGGCGCAGGGCGTCGACTACGCCAGGGCCCTGGCCGATGGCGCCCTGCTTGCACTGATGGCGTCGCTCGGCCTGCTGCAGCTTGGCCACGAAACGACGCCCGAGCTGATGCAGTTGCTGGCCGTGTCGGTCTACCTGTACGGCTTGGCCGCGGCGCCCTTCAAGCGACGCCGTGCGCGGGCCGCCGTCCTGCTGGCCCTGCCGGTGCTCGCCGCCAGCGGTGCCCCGGCCGTGGCTTGCGCCCTCGGCCTGCTGGGCCTGCTGCTGAACCACCGCTCCAGTCATGTCGAGGCCAAGGCCCAGCGGGTCTGGCTGCTGGCTTCGCTGACGCTGGCCGTGCTGGCAGCCTGGGCCTTCAATGGATGGGCTTGGCGGGTCCTGCCCGGCATCCAGTTCGCCTCGTTGCTGAGCCTGCTGGCCTGGTTCTGCTGGCCGTCCGGGCCCCTGGCCCTGTGGACGCTGTGGCGCTGGCGCCGCCACGGCCTGCGCCGCCACATCACGGTGCCTGCCATTGCCCTGCTGGTGCCGCTGGCCGCCTGCATCCTGATGGACGCTTCCGAGCGGGCGCTGCTGCTGGCCTTGCCGTCGCTGGCCATCCTGGCCGCCTTCGCGCTGCCCACACTGAGCCGCAGCGTTTCAGCGGCGGTGGACTGGTTCTGCGTGTTCATCTTCTCCGCAGTGGCGCTGTTCGGCTGGCTCTACTACGTGTCCATGCACACCGGCTGGCCGGCACGGCCCATGGCCAATCTGCGTCGGCTGGCCGAAGGCTTCGAGCCGAATTTCAGCCCACTGGCCCTGCTGTTGGCCATCGCCGCGACGCTGTCCTGGCTGGCCCTGGTGCGCTGGCGCACGGCCCGCCATCGCCATGCGCTGTGGAAGAGCCTGGCCTTGCCTGCCGGCGGCGTGGCGCTAGGCTGGCTGCTGGTCATGAGCCTGCTGCTGCCGCCGCTGGACTATGCGCGCAGCCTGGCACCGCTGGTGGCGCGGTTGAAGTCCCGCATGCCTGCCGACGTCAGCTGCCTGGCCGCATCGGGCCAGAACCTCGCCACGCTCGCGGCACTGGAATGGCATGGCGGCTGGCTGGTGCGCGGACGCGGTTCGCTGAACGCCTCCGGCTGCAGCCATGCCGTCATCAGCGCGGGCCAGCCCACGCCCCCGGGCTGGCGCGTGGTCGCGCAGGTGAAGCGGCCGACGGACCGCAGCGGCAGTGCCAGCCTGGTGCTGCTGCAGCGTCAGTGATCCGACAGCGCGGCGGCGTTGAACGCCGCCTCGTCGCCCAGCGCTGAATCGCTGGCCTGGCGCACGCGCGCGGCGGGGAAGACGAGACGAAAGCGCGAGCCCTTGCCGACGTCACTCTGGATCATCAACTCGCCGCCGTGGCGCTGCATGACATGCTTGACGATGGACAGGCCCAGGCCCGTGCCACCGGTCTCGCGCGAGCGGCTGCCGTCGACGCGGTAGAAGCGCTCGGTCAGGCGCGGGATGTGCTCGCGCGAAATGCCCAGACCGGTGTCGATGACGGTCAGCTCGCCATTGCCGCCTTCGAGCAGCCGCCAGGCGACTTCGACCTCGCCGCCATCCGGCGTGTAGCGCACGGCATTGGTCACCAGGTTGGCGATGGCGCTGAGCAGTTCGCTCTCGATGCCGGCCAGCTCGACGTTGGTCTCCGGCCGCAGATGCAGCCGATGCCGGCCGCCTGACAGCACCTCGGCATCCGCGGCAATGCGCAGGAGCAGGCCGTCCAGCCCCACCCAACGGTCGGGTGCGGGGCGCGGACTGCCTTCCAGCTGGGCCAGCGTCAGCAGATCGGCCACCAGGGTCTGCATGCGCTGGGTCTGCTGGTTCATCAGCACCAGCACGCGCTCGCGCTCGACGGCCGTCAGCGGCAGCGAGTGCATGGTTTCGATGAAGCCGGACAGCACCGTCAGCGGCGTGCGGATTTCGTGCGAGACGTTGGCAACGAAATCGCGCCGCATCGCCTCCGAGCGCACGCGCTCGGTGACGTCCAGCGACAGCACCAGGCGCATGCCCTCGCCATACTCGCGCACGATGATGGACAGCGTGCCCGGGCCGCGGCCATTGCCCAGCACCAGCGGCTCGGCGAAGTTGCCCGTCTGCAGGTAGGCGACGAAGGCCGGCGCGCGCACGAGGTTGGTGATGCGCTGGCGCAGGTCGCGCTGCGGATCCAGCGCGAAGTGATCGGCCGCCACGCGGTTGCACCAGACGATCTGCTCCTGCGGGTCCAGCATCAGCACGCCGTTGGGCGAGGCCTCGATGGCGGACAGGAACTGCTCCAGCTCCAGCCGGGCGCGCGCGACCGAACGGTCACGGTCGCGCACGGCGCGCTCGATGCGGTAGCCGACCTCACCCCACAGACCGGTGTCGCGCGGCGCGTTCTCAAGCTGGTTGCCGCGCAGCCAGCTGATCAGCCGATGGCCACGGACGGCGTCGAGAAGCAGCATCAGCACAACGCCACCGATCACGCCGATGCCAAGGCCCAGGCTGTCGATGCCCGTGGCCGTGCGCACTGCGACGCCGATGACAAACCCGAACAGCGCGGCCCCGAGGGCCATCAGGAGTCGAGGCAACAACCAGGTCATGTAGGCGGGTAAAGCTCAGGCGGAGAGCGCACTGCTCTGTTGGGTCAGCCGGTAGCCGGCACCGCGGACCGTCTCGATCATGCGTGCGCACTGCACGCGCTCGAGCGCCTCGCGCAGCCGCTTGACGTGGACGTCGATGGTGCGCTCCTCGATGAAGACATGATCGCCCCAGACGCGGTCCAGCAGCTGCGAGCGGCTGTGCACGCGCTCGGGGTGGGTCATCAGGAAATGCAGCAGGCGGAACTCGGTGGGGCCAAGCTTGACCTCGTTGCCCTCTCGGCTGACGCGGCGCGTGCCCGGGTCCAGCAGCAGCGGGCCAACCTCCACCGCGCTGTCCAGCGCCTCGGGCGCCTTGCGGCGCAGCACCGCGCGGATGCGCGCCAGCAGCTCATTGGTCGAGAAAGGCTTGGTGATGTAGTCGTCGGCACCGGCATCCAGGCCGGCGATCTTGTCGCCTTCTTCAGCGCGCGCCGTCAGCATGATGACCGGCAGCTCCTTGGTGCGGGCCACGCCGCGCCATTGCCTGGCCAGGGCCACGCCGCTCTGGCCGGGCAGCATCCAGTCCAGCACGACGAGGTCGGGCAGCACGCGGTCCACTTCGTACTGGGCCTGCGCGGCACTGCCGGCGATCGTCACCTCGAAGCCCGCGTGGCGCAGATTGATGGAGATCAGTTCGGCGATCGCCGATTCGTCTTCAACGACAAGAACTCGGCTCATGGTCAGCGCACCATCGTCTCAACGGCTTCCGGCGAGTTGTGCCGGACGTCCTGGCCCTTGACCACGTAGATGACCACCTCGGCCAGGTTCTTGGCGTGGTCGCCGACACGCTCGATGGCCTTGGCCACGAAGACCAGGTCGATGGACGAGGAGATGGTGCGCGGGTCTTCCATCATGTAGGTGATGAGCTTGCGCAGCAGGCCGTCGAACTCCTTGTCGATCTCGTCGTCGTGCTTGAGCACGTCCAGCGCGCGCTCCACGTCCAGGCGGGCGAAGGCGTCCAGCGACTTGCGCAGCTGGGTGGTGGCGAGTTCGGCCTCGAAGCTGAGGTCGGACATCGGCAGGCGCATGCGGCTCGACACGCCGCTGGCCACCAGGCGCTGCACCGTGCGGGCGATGCGCGCGGCTTCGTCGCCGACGCGCTCGAGATTGGCGATGCTCTTGCTGATGGCGATCAGCAGGCGCAGGTCGCGGGCCGTCGGCTGGCGGCGCGCAATGATGGTCGAGAGATCGCGGTCGATCTCGATTTCCATCGCGTTGACGCGGCTTTCCTTGGTCAGCACTTCATCGGCCGATGCGGCGCTGAAGTCCACCAGCGCCTGCACGGCCTGGGCCACCTGGGCCTCCACGAGACCGCCCATTTCGAGCACGCGTGTCGAGATGCCGCTGAGCTCGGCATCGAACTGGGTCGAGAGATGTTTGTCCACCATACCGTTCTCCTAGCGGGTCAGCCAAAACGGCCGGTGATGTAGTCTTCCGTGTCCTTGCGCTTGGGCTTCATGAACAGCTCAGCAGTCGGCCCGAATTCGATCAGGTCGCCCAGGTACATATAGGCGGTGTAGTCCGAGCAGCGTGCGGCCTGCTGCATGTTGTGGGTCACGATGGCCACCGTGTAGTCGGCCTTGAGCTCGTGGATGAGCTCCTCGATCTTGCCGGTGGAGATCGGGTCCAGCGCCGAGCAGGGCTCGTCGAGCAGCAGCACCTCGGGCTTGATGGCGATGCCGCGCGCAATGCACAGGCGTTGCTGCTGGCCACCGGACAGGCCCGAGCCGCTCTGGTTGAGCTTGTCCTTCACTTCACCCCAAAGCGCCGCCTTCTTCAGCGCCCACTCCACGCGCTCGTCCATCTCCACGCGCGGCAGCGTCTCGAACAGCTTCACGCCGAAGGCGATGTTGTCGTAGATGGACATCGGGAAGGGCGTGGGCTTCTGGAAGACCATGCCGATCTTGGCGCGGATCAGCGAGACGTCGTCCTTGCTGGACAGGATGTCGTCGCCGTCGAGCAGGATCTGGCCTTCGGCACGTTGCTCGGGGTAGAGCTGGAACATGCGGTTCAGCGTGCGCAGCAACGTGGACTTGCCACAGCCCGACGGCCCGATGAAGGCGGTGACCTTCTTCTCGGGGATGTCGAGGTTGATGTTCTTCAGCGCGTGGAAGCTGCCGTAGAAGAAATTCAGGTTGCGCACCGAGAGTTTGGCGCGCTCGCCCACGGGCGTTTCGATCTTGGCGTCCATGTGGGTCAGTCCTTAGTGTTTGTTCTTGAAGAGCACGCGGGCCAGGATGTTCAGCAGCAGCACGCCCACGGTGATCAGGAAGACGCCGGCCCAGGCCAGCTTCTGCCAGTTCTCATAGGGGCTCATCGCGAACTTGAAGATGGTGACCGGCAGGCTGGCCATCGGCGCGCTGATGTCACTGGTCCAGAACTGGTTGGACAGCGCCGTGAACAGCAGCGGCGCGGTCTCGCCGGACACGCGGGCCAGCGCCAGCAGGATGCCGGTGAGGACGCCGGCACGCGCCGACTTCAGCGTGATGGTCAGGATGACCTTCCACTTCGGCGTACCCAGGGCGTAGGCGGCTTCGCGCAAGGCGTTGGGGACCAGGCTGAGCATGTTCTCGGTCGTGCGGATGACGACCGGGATGACGAGCAGCGCCAGGGCCAGCGCGCCTGCCATGCCGGAGAAGCTCTTCAGCTTGGCCACGACCATCGCATAGACGAACAGGCCGACGACGATGGACGGCGCGGACAGCAGGATGTCGTTGATGAAGCGCACCGCGCTGCCCAGCCAGGTCTTCTGGCCATACTCGGCAAGATAGACGCCGGCAAGGATGCCCACGGGCGTACCGACCAGCGTGGCCAGGCCCACCATGACGAAGCTGCCGAAGATGGCGTTGGCCAGGCCACCGCCCTCGCCTTGCGGCGGCGGCGTCATCTGCGTGAAGGTGGCCCAGGTCAGGCCGCCGATGCCGAGATAGATGGTCTCGAACAGGATCCAGATCAGCCAGAACACGCCAAAGCCCATGGCGCCGAGGGACAGCGCCAGCGCGATGACGTTGGTGCGCTTGCGCTTTTGGTGCATCGCCAGGCGGCGAGCGTCGAGGGTTGAGCTCATGAACGGGCTCCTTCGCCCTTCTTCAAGCGCATCAGCAGCAGCTTGGAGATGGTCAGCACGACGAAAGTGATCAGGAAGAGAACCAGACCGAGATACATCAGCGAGGCCTGGTGCAGGCCCTCGCCGGCCTCGGCGAACTCGTTGGCCAGCGTGGACGTGATGCTATTGGCGGCCTCGAAGACCGACAGCGAATTCAGCTGGTTCATGTTGCCGATGACGAAGGTGACGGCCATCGTCTCGCCGAGCGCGCGCCCGAGGCCGAGCATCACGCCGCCGACAACACCCGTCTTGGTGTACGGCAGCACGACGCGGGAGACGACCTCCCAGGTCGTCGCACCCAGGCCGTAGGCGCTTTCCTTCAGCATCGGCGGCGTGACTTCGAAGACGTCGCGCATCACCGAGGCGATGAAGGGAATGATCATGATCGCCAGGATGATGCCGGCCGACAGGATGCCGATGCCCACCGGCGGGCCCGACACCAGCGAACCCAGCAAGGGCACGCCGCTGAGCATGGCCTGCAGCGGCGCCTGCACGAAGGTGGCCAGGATGGGGCCGAACACCAGCAGGCCCCACATGCCGTAGACGATGGAGGGCACGGCAGCCAGCAGCTCGATGGCGATGCCCAGCGGGCGCTTCAACCAGCTGGGCGACAGCTCGGTCAGGAAGATGGCGATACCGAAGCTGACCGGCACGGCGATCACCAGCGCGATGAAAGAGCTCGCCAGCGTGCCGTAGATCATCACCAGGCCGCCGAACTTCTCCTGCACCGGGTCCCATTCCGCGCTGGTCAGGAAGCCCAGGCCGAAGGCTTTCAGCGCCGGCGTGGCACCGATGATGAGGGAGCCGATGATGCCCACCATAAGCGCCAGCGTCAGCCAGGCTGCGCCCTGTGCCAGGGCGGCGAAAAGGCCGTCGGCCCAGGGAGCGACGCGGCGTCGCTGGGGCTGGGGCCTCATCGGCGAAGTCTGCGGCTGAGGTTCACTTCGATCAGCACCGGCACTGTCGGCGGGAAGGATGGCTGCCAAGGAACCTCCAGAGGTCTGAGAAAGAAAAAGCGCCTTCGACGGGGCAAAGGCCCGGCAATGCCGGGCCCGGCTCAGCGCCCAAGGCTTACTTGAAGGAAACGACCTTGCCAGACGTGTCCTTGATCGCACCCCACTGCTTGCGCACAAGGTCCTTCACGTTGGCCGGCAGCGGCACGTAGTCGAGATCGTCGGCCATCTTGTCGCCATTGCCGTAGGCCCATTCGAAGAACTTCAGCACGGCGGCAGCCTGGGCAGGCTTGTCCTGCGACTTGAACATCAGGATGTAGGTCGGGTTGGTGATGGGCCACGCATCCTTGCCGGGCTGGTCAGTCGTGACCTGATAGAAGGTCTTGTTCCAGTCGGCGCCCGCAGCCGCGGCCTTGAAGGCCACATCGTCCGGCGATACCCAGTGGCCGTCGCGGTTCTTCAGCTGGACATAGGTCATCTTGTTCTGCTTCACATAGGCGTACTCGACGTAGCCGATGGAGTTGGGCAGGCGCTGCACGAAGGCGGCGACGCCCTCGTTGCCCTTCCCGGCCGTGCCGGCCAGCCACTTGACCGTCGTGCCTTCGCCGACCTTGGTCTTCCAGTCTTCGCTGACCTTGGAAAGGTAGTTGGTGAAGATGAAGGTCGTGCCCGAACCGTCGGCGCGTGCCACCGGGGCAATGGCTGCGTCGGGCAGTTGGACGCCCGGGTTCAGCGCGGTCAGGGCCGCGTCGTTCCACTTGGTGATCTTGCCAAGGTAGATGTCGGCCAGCACGGTGCCGGTCAACTTGATCTGGCCCGGGGTGATGCCCTTGATGTTGACGACCGGCACGACGCCACCGATGACGGTGGGGAACTGCATCAGACCGTCCTTGGCCAGGTCTTCGTCCTTCAGCGGCATGTCGGAAGCGCCGAAGTCGACCGTCTTGGCCTTGATCTGCTTGATGCCGGCGCCGGAGCCGACGGACTGGTAGTTGATGCGGGCGCCGCTGGCCTTGTTGTAGGCATCGGCCCACTTGGCGTAGATGGGCGCCGGGAAAGTGGCGCCGGCGCCGGTCACGTCTTGGGCCAAAGCCACTTGAGTACCGAAAAGACCCACGACAAGCGTGAGCGACATGCTGACCTGGACAAAGTTCATCTGAGACACCTTCCGCTGGGCGGGTTTGACGATGACCGACATCCTAGGGATCCAATGTGACTATTCGGTGACCGCCCTGTCATCCCGCAGCGCATTGGATCGCTTCACGAGACCGCTGGGAAGCCGCCTGAACCGCTTTGTGACAGTGTCATTTTCGATTCACGCGACCGTCATATAAGGCTTCTGGAGCGCCGGACAGCCATTCCAGGTATAGCCGAAGCTTCCGAAATGACCCGCCTGCCACGTCAGCGACGGCCGCGTAGCGCCGCCGACATGAAGCGAGGCGCCGCCAAGACCCATCAAGGCGCCACTGTCGCCTTCGCCCTCCTGGCCAAGGCGGGCAGCTTCGCCGCGCACGGGCGGCCTTTCGCGATGTCGACTGGTCAGCCGGTCAGCGTCTGCGCCAATCGTTGGGCGCAGCGTTGCGCCAGCTCGGCGTCCGAGGCCTCGACCATCACGCGCACCAGAGGCTCGGTACCCGAGGCGCGGATCAGCACGCGGCCGCGGTCACCCAGTTCTGCGGTCACGGCGCTCTGCTCCTCGGCCAGCCGGGTGTTGCTCTTCCAGTCCTGGCCGGCTGCCAGGCGCACATTGATCAGGGTCTGCGGAAACAGATCCACGCCCTGCAGCTGTTCCGCCAGGCTGCGGCCGCTGCGGCAGACGGCCTGCAGCACCAGCAACGCGCTGACGATGCCGTCGCCCGTGGTGTGTTTGTCCAGGGCCAGAAGGTGGCCCGAGCCCTCGCCGCCCAGTTGCCAGCCGCGCGCGGCCAGTTCTTCGAGAACATAGCGGTCGCCAACCTTGGCGCGCACGAACTCGACGTCGCGCGAACGCAGCGCCAGCTCAACCGCCATATTGGTCATCAGCGTGCCGACAGCGCCCGGCACGCGCAGGCCCTGGGCCAGGCGGTCCGCCACCATCACGTAGAGCAGCTCGTCGCCGTTGTACAGGCGCCCGTCGGCGTCGACCAGCTGCAGGCGGTCGGCGTCGCCGTCAAGCGCCACGCCGTAGTCCGCACCATGAGTCATGACGGCCTCGACCAGCGCACCCGGCGCCGTCGCGCCAAAGCCGGCATTGATGTTGAAGCCATCGGGCTTGCAACCGATCGAGATGACTTCGGCCCCCAGCTCATGAAACACGTCGGGGGCCACGTGATAGGCCGCGCCGTGGGCCGCATCGACGACGATCTTCAGCCCCTTGAGCGTCAGGTCGGAGCCGAAGCTGTTCTTGCAGAACTCGATGTAGCGGCCGCGTGCGTCTTCCAGGCGCTTGGCGCGGCCGAGGCTGGCCGAATCGACCCATTGCGGCGCCTCTTCCAGGGCGGCCTCTACGGCCAGCTCCCAGGCATCGGGCAGCTTCTCGCCCTTGGCCGAGAAGAACTTGATGCCGTTGTCGGCGAAGGGGTTGTGCGAGGCGCTGATGACGACGCCAAGATCCAGGCGCAATGCGCGGGTGAGGTAGGCGACGCCCGGCGTTGGCAGCGGGCCGGTCAGCAGCACATTGACGCCGGCCGAGGCAAAGCCGGCTTCCAGGGCGGACTCGATCATGTAGCCCGAGATGCGCGTGTCCTTGCCGATCAGCACCGTGGGCCGCTTGGCCGTCTTGCGCAGCACGCGGCCGACGGCATGTCCCAGGCGCAGCATGAAGTCGGGCGTGATCGGGTCCTGGCCCACCGTGCCTCGAATGCCGTCGGTTCCAAAATACATGCGGCCCATCGAGCTCTTCCTTTTATTCAGTGGCCGGGATTGTCGCCGCATCGACTGCGGCCCAGACCTTGAGTGCGTCCACGGTGGCAGCGACATCGTGCACGCGAAGCACATTGGCGCCAAGGCTGACGGCCCGGAGTGCGGCGGCCAGGCTGGCCGGCAGGCGCTGGTCCACCGGCCGACTGGTGATGTCGCCCAGCGTGCGCTTGCGCGACCAGCCCACCAGCAACGGATAGCCCAGCCCGGCCAGGCGTTGCTGCCCCGCCAGCAGCTGGAGGTTGTGCTCGGCGCTCTTGGCAAAGCCGTAACCCGGATCCAGCGCGATGGCATCGGCCGGGATGCCCGAATCTCGCGCCGCCTGAGCGCGTTGGGCGAGAAAGTCGCCAACCTCGGCCACCACATCGCCGTAGACCGCCAGCTCCATCATGGACGCCGGCTCGCCGCGCATGTGCATCAGGCAGACGCCTGCACCTCTGCCCGCCACAGCCGCCAGCGCGCCAGGCAGTTGCAGGGCCTGCACGTCGTTGATGATGTCCGCGCCAGCGTCCAGCGCGCGTCGCATGACGTCTGGCTTGTAGGTGTCGATCGAAACGGGAACGCCCAACGTGACCGCGGCGGCCAGCACCTTGTCGATACGCGCCCATTCGCTCTGCGCATCGACGCGCGGCGCACCGGGGCGGGTGGACTCGCCACCGATGTCCAGGATGTCGGCGCCCTCTGCCACCAGGCGCTCGCAGTGCGCGATGGCGGTCCGGGCGTCGTCATGCCGGCCACCGTCGGAAAAGGAATCCGGCGTCACGTTGACGATGCCCATCACGCGCGGGCGGCTCAAATCAATGCGGAAGCGGCGGGTCTGCCAATGCACGGGCGGCTCTGAATTGAAAACGGGCCCGGTGGAAGCCGGGCCCGTCGTTGGGGTGGGGATCAGGCCGCGGCGGGTGCGCCGTCGGTGCTGACCGGCGGCGTGCCGCCACCGGTCGGGCCGCTCGCGGTCGGCTTGTCGTCAGGCGCGCGCGGCGGGCGGCCAGCCATGATGTCCAGGATCTGGTCGCGGTCGATGGTTTCCCACTTCATCAGCGCCTCGGTCATGGTCTCGACCTTGTCGCGGTTGTCCTCGAGGATCTTCTGCGCCACGGCGTACTGCTGGTCAAGGATGCGACGGATCTCGCTGTCGACCTTCTGCTGCGTGGTTTCGCTGATGTTGGCCGTCTTGGTCATGCTGCGGCCGAGGAAGACTTCGCCCTCGTTCTCGGCATAGACCATCGGGCCCAGCGCTTCGCTCATGCCGTAGCGCGTGACCATGTCGCGGGCCATGCGGGTGGCGCGCTCGTAGTCGTTGGAAGCACCGGTCGAGATGTCGTGGACGAACAGGTCCTCGGCAATGCGGCCACCGAACATGATGCTGATGCTGTTGAGCATCTGCTTGAAGTACAGGCTGTGCTGGTCACGCTCGGGCAGTTGCCAGGTCACGCCCAGCGCGCGGCCGCGCGGCATGATGGTGACCTTGTGGACCGGGTCGGTGCCGGGCAGCAGCTCGGCGACGACGGCATGGCCGGACTCGTGATAGGCAGTGGCGCGCTTCTCGTCCTCCGTCATGACCATGCTCTTGCGCTCGGGGCCCATGTAGAGCTTGTCCTTGGCGCGCTCGAAGTCGATCATCTCCACCAGGCGGCCGTTGCGGCGGGCGGCGAATAGCGCAGCCTCGTTGACGAGGTTGGCCAGGTCGGCACCGCTCATGCCAGGCGTGCCGCGGGCCAGGATGGACGCGTTGACGTCCTGGCCGATGGGCACCTTGCGCATGTGCACGTTCAGGATCTGCTCGCGGCCGCGGATGTCCGGCAGCGTCACGTAGACCTGCCGGTCGAAACGGCCGGGGCGCAGCAGGGCCGGGTCGAGAATGTCCGGGCGGTTGGTGGCCGCGATGACGATGACGCCGAGATTGGTCTCGAAGCCGTCCATCTCGACCAGCATCTGGTTCAGCGTCTGCTCGCGCTCGTCGTTGCCACCGCCCAGGCCGGCGCCGCGATGGCGGCCGACGGCGTCGATTTCGTCGATGAAGATGATGCAGGGTGCGCTCTTCTTCGCCTGCTCGAACATGTCGCGCACGCGGGCCGCGCCGACACCGACGAACATCTCGACGAAATCGGAGCCGGAGATCGTGAAGAAGGGCACCTTGGCCTCGCCGGCGATGGACTTGGCCAGCAGCGTCTTGCCGGTGCCCGGAGGGCCGACCATCAGCACGCCGCGCGGGATGCGGCCGCCCAGCTTCTGGAATTTCTGCGGGTCTTTCAGGAAGTCGACCAGCTCCTTCACCTCTTCCTTGGCCTCGTCGCAGCCAGCGACGTCGGCGAAGGTGACGGTGTTGTTGGCCTCGTCCAGCATGCGGGCCTTGGATTTGCCGAAGCTGAATGCCCCGCCCTTGCCGCCGCCCTGCATCTGGCGCATGAAGTAGACCCACACACCGATCAGCAGCAGCATCGGCGTCCAGTTGATCAGCATGCTGACCAGGAAGCTTTGCTCTTCACGCGGCTTGATGTCGAACTTGACGCCATTGCTGCGCAGGTCACCGACCAGGCCACGATCCTGGTAGGTGGCCAGCGTGCGCAACTTGTTGCCTTCGGTGTCCTCGGCGTAGATGTCGCCGGTGATGCCGTCGGGCAGGGTCGCGGATTTGATCCGACGTGCCTGGACGAGATCCAGGAACTCGGAATAGGTCACCTGCTTACCGGGTGCCGTGGTGCCGCCGAACTGTTTGACGACCGTGAACAGCACCAGGGCGATCACGATCCAGACGGCGAACTTCGAAAACCATTGATTGTTCACTGCGACTCCTTGGCCCTGATGGCCCAGCGCGGGTTTCAGGACAGTGGGGGCGATTTTAGGGGCGGCAAGGGGGCCACCCCTGTAATCAGCGGTTTTTCAGTCCCATGCCTACCAAGAATGTCTCGGAAGAGCGGATGCGGGAGGCTTTGGGCTTCACGACCTTGAAGACCTTGAAATGGGTTTTGAAGAGGTTCACGAGTTCGTCATAGCCGCTGCCGTGGAAGACCTTGGCCACCAGCGCACCGTCGGGCTTGAGGTGGCTGCTGGCGAAATCCACAGCCAGCTCGACCAGTCCGGAGATGCGGGCGGCATCGGTGGACGCAATACCCGACATGTTGGGCGCCATGTCCGACACGACGACGTCGACGGGCCGGCCGGCCAGCGCCGCTTCGAGCGCCGCGAGCACGGCGTCCTCCTGGAAATCACCCTGGATGAACTGCACGCCCTCGATGGGCTCGAACTCCAGCACGTCCAGCGCAATGATGCTGCCGTTGAGTTGGCCTACTGCCGCCCCGCCCCGCCCCGCCTCCGTGGGGGCGAATTTGCGGCGCAGATACTGGCTCCAGGCGCCGGGCGTCGCCCCTAGGTCGACGACGACCTGGCCCGGGCGGATCAGCTTGAGCTCCTCGTCGATCTCTTTGAGCTTGTAGGCCGCGCGGGAGCGGTAACCGTCCTTCTGCGCTTGTTGCACATAGGGATCTGAGACATGGTTGTTCAACCACGCCTTGTTGAGCTTCTTGCTTTTGGTTTGAGTTTTCACGGTGCTATTAGACGGGACAACCGGCAAAGCCGGTTGCGGCACAGACTCATGTCGCAAAGCGACGTGAAGGCGCCTTGCGCCGGGTCGAAGCCATAATTAGGGGATGCCTCAAATCAACTTGACTCCCACTCAGCGCCGGGAAAAGCGCGCCGATGCCCACCATCTCGACCCGGTCGTGATGGTCGGTGGCGACGGCCTGACGCCTGCCGTCGTCAAGGAAACGGATGCTGCGCTGAATGCCCATGGCCTCATCAAGGTGCGGGTTCAGGGCGATGACCGGGCAGCCCGCGAAGCCATGTTCGCGCAGCTCTGCGACGAGCTGAATGCAGCGCCCATCCAGCACATCGGCAAGCTGCTGGTGCTGTGGCGCCCGATTCCGGAGAAGGCCGCCGCCGAGCGCACCGACGCCCGGCCGGGCCCGCGCGTGGTCAAGATCGTCAAATTCTCCAAGAGCGGCAATGGCCGGCCCCAGGTCACCAAGCTCAAGGTGCTGGGCAACCAGCGCGTTGCCCAGGGCGGCGAGCTCAAGCGCGCCAAGCGCCGCATGACCAGCGTCAAGAAGAACGTCGCTGACTGATCCAGGCCAGGGCCAGTACCGCCAGGCCCTTCACGCCGAAGAGCGCCAGCGAAGCGCCGTGTAGAGCCGCAAAGGACACGACACCGGCACCGGCCTTGGCATCGGCCATCAGCGGCTGCAGGCCGTAATAGCCGGCGATGGTGCAAAACAGCGCGACCACCGGCAGCAGCAGCCGGGCCGAGAACTGGTTGCTCGCGTTGCCCGCCTCCACCGCATTCCGCACGATACGGCGCTCGATCATCATCAGCACCAGCCCCAACGCCAGGCTGAGCTGCGCCTCGATCGCAAACACACGGGCGACGAAGGCGCCCGCCTGAGCCCGCTCCAGCACCGCGAAGGCGCTGGGCGTCGCGGCGAACGCCACACACAGCAAAAAGCCGCCCCAGAGGGCGGCCAGCAGCGCTTGCAAGCGGGCGAACATCACTCGTAGCGGACTTCGACGATCTCGTAGCGCTTGATGCCGCCGGGGGCCTGCACTTCGGCCACGTCACCGGCCTCCTTGCCGATCAGGGCACGGGCGATCGGCGAACCGACAGAAATGCGACCCAGCTTGATGTCGGCCTCGTCGTCGCCGGTGATCTGGTAGGTCACCTCGGTGCCACTGGCTTCTTCTTCCAGGTCCACCGTCGCGCCGAACACGACGCGGCCGCCGGCGTCCAGCGACGAAGGATCGATGATCTGCGCCGCCGCGAGCTTGCCTTCGATCTCGAGGATGCGGCCTTCGATGAAGCCCTGCTTGTCCTTGGCCGCGTCGTACTCGGCGTTCTCGCTCAGGTCACCCTGGGCCCGCGCCTCGGCGATCGCCTGGACGACGGCGTGACGCTCGACGGTCTTGAGGCGGTGCAGCTCGGCCTTGAGCGCCTCGGCGCCGCGCTTGGTCAGGGGAATGGTCGTCATTTCAAAACTCGATGGGCAAAAAGAGTTCCGCCGCTGCGGCCCGGCTTCGGGCTGCTGCGGCGGAATCAGTAAGGCCGAAGTTTAGCTTCAACATCACATCGCCAAGGCGATATGAGTTTGCGCTGAAACGCTTCGCGTTTTAAGCCAGCTCGGCGTGCAGTTCCTGCAGGGATTGCACGGTCAGGCCATCACGGTGTTTCATGCCCTCGACCGCGGCCTCACAGCCCGCCATCGTCGTGTAGTACGTCACGCGGTTGGCCAGCGCGGCCTGGCGGATGTAGCGGCTGTCGGCAATCGCCGTGCGCGTCTCGTCCACCGTCGTGAAGACGAGCTGGATGTCGCCGCCCTTGAGCGCGTCGACGATGTGCGGGCGACCATCCTTGATCTTGTTGATCAGCTTGACGGGCACGCCGGCTTCCGTGATGGCCGCCGCCGTACCGCGCGTCGCGACGATGCCGAAGCCGAGCGCATGCAACTCCTTGGCGATCGCGATGGCACGGGCCTTGTCGTTGTTCTTGACGGTGATCAGCACATTGCCCTGGCGCGGCAGGCGCGAGCCGGCGCCGATCTGGCTCTTGAGCATGGCTTCGCCGAAAGTCTTGGCCGCGCCCATGACCTCGCCGGTCGAACGCATCTCGGGGCTGAGGATGGGGTCCACGCCCGGGAACTTGTTGAACGGGAAGACGGCTTCCTTGACGCTGAAGTAAGGCGGGATGACCTCGGCCGGTACGCGGCCCTTGCGGTCGCGCTGGTCGGCGAGTTTCTGGCCCGCCATGCAGCGCGCGGCGATCTTGGCGAGCTGCTGGCCCGTGGCCTTGGACACGTAGGGCACGGTGCGCGAGGCACGGGGGTTCACTTCCAGCACGTAGACCGTGCAGGCTGCCAAGCCCGCGGTCACGTCGCCCTGGATGGCGAACTGCACATTCATCAGGCCGACGACCTTCAGCGCCTTGGCCATCGCCGCCGTCTGGCGACGAAGTTCGTCCTGCAGGTCAGCCGCCAGGGTGTAGGGCGGCAGCGAGCAGGCCGAGTCGCCGGAGTGGATGCCGGCCGCCTCGATGTGCTCCATGATGCCGCCGATCATCACGTCGCCGCTTGAGTCGGCGATGCAATCGACGTCGACCTCGACGGCGTCTTCCAGGAAACGGTCCAGCAGCACCGGCGACTTCTCGGAGACGCGCACGGCTTCGCGCATATAGCGCTCCAGGTCCTTGTCACCGTGCACGATTTCCATCGCGCGGCCGCCCAGCACATAGCTTGGGCGCACGACCAGCGGGTAGCCGATCTCGTTGGCCAGCGCGACAGCCTGCTCTTCGGTACGCGCGGTGCGGTTGGGGGGCTGGCGCAGGCCGAGTTCGTGCAGCAGCTTCTGGAAGCGCTCGCGGTCCTCGGCAATGTCGATGGAATCGGGCGTCGTGCCGATGATGGGCACGCCAGCGCG
This sequence comes from Pelomonas sp. Root1217, assembly GCF_001425705.1. Classification (GTDB taxonomy): domain Bacteria; phylum Pseudomonadota; class Gammaproteobacteria; order Burkholderiales; family Burkholderiaceae_C; genus Pelomonas. The sequence goes on from NZ_LMDC01000028.1 coordinate 771,601, forward strand.
CTCCAGGTCGAGTGCCAGCTTCAGCGGCGTCTGACCGCCATACTGAACGATGACGCCGACCGGCTTTTCCTTGTCGACGATCTCGAGCACGTCTTCCAGCGTAACGGACTCGAAGTACAGGCGATCCGAGGTGTCGTAGTCGGTCGACACGGTCTCGGGATTGCAGTTGACCATGATGGTCTCGTAGCCGTCCTCGCGCATCGCGAGCGCGGCGTGCACGCAGCAGTAGTCGAACTCGATGCCCTGGCCGATCCGGTTCGGGCCACCGCCCAGCACCATGATCTTCTTCCTGTCGGTCGGGTTGGCCTCGCACTCGGCCTGATCTCCAACGAAAGCGCCTTCGTACGTCGAATACATGTAGGCCGTCTGCGTGGCGAACTCGGCCGCGCAGGTGTCCACGCGCTTGTAGACCGGGCGCACGTTCAATGCATGGCGGCGCTCCCGCACGGCGTGCTGGTGCGTGCCCAGCAGCTTGGCCAGGCGCTTGTCCGAGAAGCCCTTGCTCTTGAGCAGGCGCAGTTCGGCCTCGGTGATGGACTCGATGGCCCGACCCTTCAGCTCGCCTTCGATCTGCACGAGCTGCTCGATCTGCGCGAGGAACCATGGGTCGACCGCGGTCTCTTCATAAATCTCGTCCAGCGTCATGCCGATGCGGAAGGCGTCGGCCAGGTAGAGGATGCGCTCTGGACCGGCTTCGCCGATTTCCTGCACGATGTCTTCGCGGTCCGTGCTTCGCTCGGTCAGGCCGTCGATGCCGGTCTCCAGGCCACGCAGCGCCTTCTGGAATGACTCCTGGAAGGTGCGGCCCATGGCCATCACTTCGCCGACCGACTTCATCTGCGTCGTCAGGCGCGAGTCGGCCATCGGGAACTTCTCGAAGGCAAAGCGCGGGATCTTGGTGACGACGTAGTCAATGCTGGGCTCGAAGGACGCCGGCGTGATGCCGCCGGTGATGTCGTTCTTCAGCTCGTCCAGCGTGTAGCCCACGGCCAGCTTGGCGGCGATCTTGGCGATGGGGAAACCCGTCGCCTTGGAGGCCAGCGCAGACGAACGCGACACGCGCGGGTTCATCTCGATGACGACCATGCGGCCGTCCTTCGGGTTGATAGAGAACTGCACGTTGGAGCCGCCGGTGTCCACGCCGATCTCGCGCAGGATGGCGATGCTGGCGTTGCGCAGCAGCTGGTATTCCTTGTCGGACAGCGTCTGCGACGGCGCCACGGTGATGGAGTCACCGGTGTGAATGCCCATCGGGTCCAGGTTCTCGATGGAGCAGACGATGATGCAGTTGTCCGCCTTGTCGCGGACGACCTCCATCTCGTACTCCTTCCAGCCGATCAGGCTCTCTTCGATGAGCAGCTCGTTGGTGGGCGACAGATCCAGGCCGCGCTTGCAAATGGCCTCGAACTCTTCCGGGTTGTAGGCAATGCCGCCGCCTGAGCCGCCGAGCGTGAAGCTGGGGCGAATGACCATCGGGAAACCTGCGCCACCGATCTCGGCGTGGATGCGCTTTTGCACGGCCCAGGCTTCTTCCAGCGAGTGGGCGATGCCGGACCGGGCCGAGCCCAGGCCGATCTTGGTCATCGCATCCTTGAACTTGAGGCGGTCCTCGGCCTTCTCGATGGCGTGTTCGTTCGCGCCGATCATCTCGACGTTGTACTTGGCCAGCACGCCGTGCTTGTGCAGGTCCAGCGCACAGTTCAGCGCGGTCTGGCCGCCCATCGTCGGCAGCACCGCGTCAGGGCGCTCCTTGGCGATGATCTTCTCGACCACCTGCCAGGTGATGGGCTCGATGTAGGTGACGTCCGCCGTGTCCGGGTCCGTCATGATCGTCGCGGGGTTGCTGTTGACCAGGACGACCTTGTAGCCCTCCTCGCGCAGCGCCTTGCAGGCCTGAGCGCCGGAGTAGTCGAACTCGCAGGCCTGGCCGATGATGATCGGGCCCGCGCCGATGATGAGGATGGTTTTTAGGTCTGTACGTTTCGGCATGGCGGTCTGCTTAGAGAGTGGCGGTCGCGAGCTTGGCCCCGAACCCAACGAAAAGTGCACCGACGCCGGCATTGGCGGCGCCAGAGAGGCGACGCCGCGCGCGGAAGGCCGCGGCCAGGCGAGCGCCGGCAAAGATCAGCGTCGAGAGATAGACAAAGCTGAGCGCCTGGATGATGGAACCCAGGACCAGGAAGGTCAGCGCTGGCGTCGGGTAGGCCGGATCGACGAACTGGATGAAGAAAGACAGCAGGAAGGCGATGGCCTTGGGGTTCAGCAGGCTGACGACCAGGGCCTTGCGGAACGGCTGGCTCGCATCGACGACGCGGGGGGCCTCGGTCGCGGTGGCCGCACCGCGCCAGGCGCGCACTGCGCCCCGCAACAGTTGGATGCCGATCCAGCCCAGGTAGACCGCGCCGACCATCTTCACGACGAAGAAGATCTGCGGGCTGGCCATCAGCAGCGACGCGCCGCCGGCGGCAGCCGCAGTCATCAGCAGCGTATCGCCGACGAACACCCCGCAGGCCGCCCCATAGCCGGTGCGCACGCCGCGCTGAGCGGCAACGGACAGCACGTAGATCGAGTTGGGTCCTGGCAGCAGGATGATGAACACCGCTGCCGCAAGGAAGGTGCCGAGGTCGGTGATGCCGAACATGTGCAGGCCCTCCTTCAGGCTTTGCTCATCAAGCCAATGAAACGGTCGAACAGGTAGGCAATGTCATGCGGGCCGGGGCTGGCTTCCGGGTGGCCCTGGAAGCTGAAGGCTGGCTTGTCGGTGCGAGCGATGCCCTGCAGCGTGCCGTCGAACAGGCTGACGTGCGTCGCGCGCAGGTTGGCCGGCAGCGTCTCGGGGTCGACCGCAAAACCGTGGTTCTGGCTCGTGATGCCGACGCGGCCGCTGTCCAGGTCCTTGACCGGGTGGTTGGCGCCGTGGTGGCCGAACTTCATCTTGAATGTCTTGGCGCCCGAGGCCAGTGCCATGATCTGATGGCCCAGACAGATGCCGAAGACCGGAATGCCGGACTCGATCAGCTGCGCCGTGGCCTTGATGGCGTAGTCACAAGGCTCCGGGTCGCCCGGTCCGTTGGACAGGAAGACGCCGTCCGGTTCCAGGTCGAACACGGCACTGGCGGGCGTTTGCGCCGGCACGACGGTGACCTTGCAGCCGCGCTCGGCCAGCATGCGCAGGATGTTGAGCTTGACGCCGAAGTCGTAGGCGACGACGTGGAACTTCGGCGCGGTCTGCGTGCCGTAGCCGCTACCGAGCTTCCACTCGGTCTGCGCCCAGGCTTCGGATTCGGTGCGGCTGACGACCTTGGCCAGATCCAGGCCGGACATTGACGGCGCGGCCTTGGCGGCGGCGACTGCGGTGTCGATGTGGGCTTGGGTCAGGGCCTCACCCGCAGCCAAAGCCAGGATGCAGCCGTTCTGTGCACCCTGGGTGCGCAAAACACGGGTCAGACGGCGGGTGTCCAGGCCGGCGATGGCGACGGTGCCTTCGTCGCGCAGGTACTGGTCCAGCGTACGGCCCGAGCGGAAGTTGGACGCGCGCAGCGGCAGGTCCTTGATGACGAGACCCGCGGCATGCACCTTGGCGGCTTCGACGTCTTCATCGCTGACGCCATAGCTGCCGATGTGCGGATACGTCAGCGTGACGATCTGCTTGCAGTAGCTCGGGTCGGTGAGGATTTCCTGGTAGCCCGAGAGCGCAGTGTTGAACACCACTTCGCCGACCGTGCGGCCCGTTGCACCGATGGACTGGCCGCGGAACACCGTCCCATCCGCCAGAGCCAGAATTGCTTGAGGGGGATGAAGCAGGTCGGTCAGCACAAGGGTCTCCGCAAATGGGGCGCGTGCCCAGCATCAACCCGGCCGAAGACGGGTCAATTTGAGGAAACCAACAAGGTTTTCGCCGGGCAGCAGGTAGGTTCAGGTAAACCCATCGAGTATAGCCGACTGGGGTTAGTACGGAGGCTTCGCGACCGCCTTGCGACGGCTTCGTGACGCCTCAAAGCGCGCTTCAGAGCGCCGAAATTCCGGCCTTGGCAATCTCGGCATCCTCGCTGGACTTCACGCCGCTGACGCCGACGGCGCCCACGCACTGCCCGTCCACGAGGATGGGCACACCGCCTTCGAGCAGACCGTGCATGCCCGGCACGCTGAGGAAGGACTGCCGCCCGCCGTTGATCATGTCCTCGTAAATCTTGGATTCACGCCTGCCCAATGCCGAGGTGTGCGCCTTGGCGGGGGCAAACATGGCGGTGCTGGGAGAGGCGCCATCCAGACGCTGCAGCCACAGCAGGTGGCCACCGGCATCGACGATGGCGATGGACACCGCCCAGCCTTTGCTGATCGCATGGGCTTCGGCGGCGGCGGCGATGCGTTTGACGTCGGCGAGTTCGAGTTGGGATTGCTGTTTCATGGTCTTGCTTTCCGGGTGATAGACCCCAATGTAGCGGTCCAGCGGGAGCCTAGAATTCCCACGGTCCTTTTGTCCCCGGAGCATCGTCATGAACGACAGTCTGCAAACCTCTTACGGCTACGCCGGCAACGGCCTGGCCGTCGACCGGCAGCGCGTGCTGCGCAACACCTACTGGCTGCTGGCGTTGTCGCTGGTGCCCACGGTGCTCGGCGCCTGGATCGGCGTCGCCACGGGCCTGTTCCAGCTGATGAGCCCCGGCATGAGCATGATCGTGTTCTTCGTCGGCGCTTTCGGCCTGATGTTCGTCGTCGAGAAGACCAAGGACAGCGCCGCTGGCGTCGCCGCCCTGCTCGCCTTCACCTTCTTCATGGGCCTGATGCTGTCGCGCCTGATCGGCTTCGTGCTGGGCTACCGGAACGGCACTTCGCTGGTCATGACGGCCTTCGGCGGCACGGCTGCGGTTTTCTTCACGATGGCCACGCTGGCAACCGTCATCAAGCGCGACCTGTCGAGCATGGGCAAGTTCCTGACCGTCGGTGCCGTCGTGCTGATGGTGGCCTGCATCGCCAATTTCTTCCTGCAGTCGTCGGCCATGATGCTGACCATCCTGGTGCTGATGCTGGGCGTGTTCTCGGCCTTCATGCTGTACGACATCAAGCGCGTCATCGATGGCGGCGAGACCAACTACATCAGCGCCACGCTGAACATCTACCTGGACATCTACAACGTGTTCCAGAGCCTGCTGTCTCTGCTGGGCATCTTCGGCGGCGACCGCGACTGATTCGCGCGGCACCATCGACAAAGGCGGCCTCGGCCGCCTTTTCTTATTGCGGCGTCGGCTTGTAGTTCTTCAGCACGAAGGGCGCGCTCAGCACGACGGGTCGGCCCACCTGGCCCAGCTGCAGCGCCAGGTTGACCGTACCGCCCGCAAAGCTCTCCGCCGCGGCGCCGCCGATGGCGATCGCCTCCAGCTTGCTCGTCAGGGTCACCGAGCCCGACACGACCGCTGTGTAGGGCGGTGAGCCCAGCTGCAGCAGCATGGGCACGACGGCCTTGGCCTGCGGGTCTTCGGTATCCAGGCGGGCCCAGGCGATAACCTGCAGCTTGTCGCCCTTCGCGATGCTGCCGTGCAGCGGCGCGATGGCGCCGATGTCCCAGACGTTGGCCTTGGCCGACTGCAGGGCGACCCGCAGGCAGACCTTGCCGGTGGCCGCGCATGCTACCTGCTCGGTCGACTGCCCGTCGCCGTACACCGACCAGGTCGTGACGCGCGCCGTGTTGATCAGATAGTCCAGGGCCGGGTCTGTCGCCCTGGCCGCCGGGGCGGCGCCGGCCTTCTCCGGCACCAACGCGCCCTGGATGGGCTTCACCCAGCCGTCGGACTTCATGTCCCAGACCACGAAGTCGGAGTCGAACTGCCAGTAGGACCAGGCGAAGCCGCGCGCTTCTGCGGCGCGGGCGACGGCCGCGGTCCAGGCCACGCGCTGGGCCATGCCGGCGCTCTCGAGCGCGCCGAACTCGCCCAGCAGGATGGGCCGCTTGTTCTTGTCCGCCCAGGCCTTGACCCGGTCGAAGTCCGCCTTCAGCTTCTCTTGGTCAGCGGCCGTGCCCCAGGTCACCCCCGAGAGCTTCTGAAACTGTGGCGTCCAGCTCGCGCCCTGGTGGGTGAACTCCATCGGCGTGTAGTAGTGGAAGGTGACGATGAGCTGGCGATCCGCCTCGGGCAGGCGCAGGCTGTCGAGATGGTCGAGCGAGTTCCAGAACTTCGGCCCGACGATGACGCGCCGGCTCGGGTTGGACTCGCGGATGATGGCCAGGTTCTCGGCCAGCATGTCGTTCCAGACAGCGTCGGCGGCGCCGTTCGGTTCGTTCAGGATTTCGAAGATCACCGCGTCCGGCGAGCCCTTGTAGCGCGCCGCGACCTGGCGCCAGAAGGCCTTCAGCCGGGCGCGACAGGGGTCGATGTCGGTCGCCTTGGCGCACTCGTTGAAGTTGTGCTCGTCCAGGATGACCTGCAGGCCTGCCTTCAGCCCGGCGTCCACCAGTTCGTCCAGTTGCTTGAACCAGGCCGCGGACAGGCGGTTCTCCGCGTCCATGTGGGCGAACGCGTGCAGGTTGAAGCGCACATGGTCGAAGCCGCCGTCGCGGATGGCCTGCATGTGCCGCGGCTGGAAGCGTGCCTTGGCCGGGTCGGTCCAGATCGGGTCGTAGCCAACGATGTTAATGCCACGCTTGAGCGTGGGCGACGTGGCCGCGGCGCCGCCAGCCTGGGCCAGCGCGGTGCTGGACAGGCCCAGCGCCAGGCAGGCCAAGCCCAGTACACGGGCAAGATGGAATGGGATGCGCATGTTGTCCTCTGTCTCCGGTGAGGGTGGGCTCAGCTCTATGTAGAACTAAACATCGTTGTTTATCCATTTTGTCTACGGCCTGCGGACTGAGACACCGGACTTACACGGACAGAGCAACACCACGCCTGCCGGTTTCCCGGCAGGCGTGAAGTGGTCGAACTTGAAAAGACCGCTTCAGCGGTCGAAGACCGCTTCAGCGGTCGAAGACCGCCAGACTTTCGACGTGGGCGGTGTGCGGGAACATGTTCACCGCGCTCGCTGCAGTGCAGCGATAGCCGGCCACGTTGACGAGCAAGCCGGCATCGCGCGCCAGCGTTGCCGGGTTGCAGCTGACATAGACGATGCGCTTCGGAGGTGCCCAGCCCGGCGCGAGCGACGGATCCTGGGCAATGTCCGCCACCGCCTTGGCCAGCGCAAAGGCACCTTCACGCGGCGGGTCGATGAGCCAGCGGTCCGCTGTCCCGTCCAACGCCAGCAGTTCAGGCGTCATCTCGAACAGGTTGCGCGCGACGAAACTCGCCTTGTGCGCCAGACCGTTCAGCGCCGCGTTCTCGCGCGAGCGTTGTACCAGCGTTTCGCTGCCCTCGATGCCCAGCACCTCGCGCGCCTTGGTGGCCAAGGGCAGCGTGAAATTGCCCAGGCCGCAGAACCAGTCGATGACCCGGTCATCCGGCTCGACGGCCAACAGGCGCAGCGCGCGGCCGACCAGTGTGGCGTTGATGTGCGGATTGACCTGGGTGAAGTCGGTCGGCTTGAAGGGCATGGTCACGCCGAACTCGGGCAGGCGGTAGGCCAGTTGCGGCCCGCCTTCGTCGAGCAGCTTGACCGTGTCCGGCCCCTTGGGCTGCAGCCACCACTGCACGCCGTGCTTCGCGCCAAACTCGCGCAGCAGCGCGATGTCACCGTCCGGCAGCGGGTTCAGGTGACGCAGAACCAGCGCGATGACCTCGTCGCCCATGGCCAGTTCGATCTGCGGCAGGCGGTCGCGTTCGGCCATGCTGGCAATCAGCTCGCGCATCGGCATCAGCAGGTCGCTGACGACCTTGGGCACGACCTTGCAGACCTGCATGTCGGCCACATAGCGGCTCTTGCGCTCGTGAAAGCCGATCAGAACGACGCCCTTCTTCTGCACATAGCGCACCGAGAAGCGCGCCCGGTAGCGGTAGCCCCAGGTTGGCCCCTCGATGGGCCGCAGCAACACTTCGGGCTTCACCTTGCCGAGATGCCAGAGCTGGTCCTCCACCACGCGCTGTTTCACCGCCACCTGGGCGCCGGCCTGCAGATGCTGCATCTTGCAGCCGCCGCAGGCGCCCGCGTGAAGGCCGAAGTGCGGGCAGCCCGGCGTCACGCGCAGCGAGCTTTCCTTCTTGATCTCGGTGAGCTGGCCCTGCTCCCAGTTGTTCTTGCGGCGCGAGATCTGTGCTTTCACGATTTCGCCCGGCAAGGCGCCGTCGATGAAGACCACCTTGCCCTCGGCGTTGTGCGCCACGCCCTGCGCCTCAAGTTCGATGCTTTCGACCTTGAGCCATTCCGTCGTCTGATTCATAGGGCCGGGATTATCCCGGCTCAATATCAGACGCTCAGAAGATCGAGTCCCGATCCACGCCGTGGCGCATCATGTTGCGCTTGAGCTTGGCCAGCGCCTCGATCTGGATCTGGCGGATGCGCTCGCGCGTCAGCTTGAGGCGAATGGCCAGCACGTCCAGCGTCTCCGGTTCGCGGTCCGACAGGCCGTAGCGGCCCGACAGCACCTCGCGCTCACGGTCGTTGAGGCTGGCCAACCCGTGCTGCAGCAACTCCTCGACCTCGTGCGACAGGCGCAGGCCCATCGGGTCGATGGCCTGGTCGTCGGCGACCAGATCCAGCATGGATTCGCCGCCCTCGCCATTGCGGTCCACCGGCGAATCCAGCGAACTCGGCAACTCGGCATAGGCCAGCAACTCGGCCACCTCGTCGACCGGTCGGCCCAGGGCCTGGGCCACGTCCTCGGCACGCACGCGTCCTTCAGCGCCGTTGGCACTCTGCAGCGCCTCGAGCGCGCGGCGCGCCTTCAGCACCTGATTGAGCTCGCGCACGATGTGCACCGGCAGCCGCACCAGGCGGGCCTGGTGCATCAGCGCGCGCTCGATGCTCTGGCGTATCCACCAGCTCGAATAGGTGGAGAAGCGAAACCCACGTTCGGGCTCGAATTTGCCAATGGCATGCATCAGGCCGAGATTGCCTTCCTCGATGAGGTCGCTCATCGGCAAGCCCCGGCCCAGGTAGTTCTTGGCGATGCTGACAACCAGGCGCAGGTTGTGCTCGATCATGGCTTGGCGGGCATCGAAATCACCCGCTCGCGCCGCCTGGGCCGTGTCGAACTCCTGCTGAGGGGTCAGCAGCGGTGTGCGGCGAATGTCGCGCAGATAGGCCTGCAGCGCATTGCCGAGCTCGACCTCGTCGCCGCCATTTCGCAGTGCCCGGCCGTCTTCTTCGCTGACGTCCGAGGCCGGTTCGGCATCACCACCGCCTGCGTTCAGCGCAGACAACAAGACAGCCGGCTCGCTGCCATTGCCGCCATGTCCGTTGAGCTTGGGCGCAGCGCGTTTCATGACGTGATCGCTGGCCCGATGCATGATGGTTGGCTGGCCGGCTTCTCAGCGCGGCGGCAGCAGCTTGGCCGGATCGACGGGCTTGCCGAGCTTGCGCACTTCAAAGTGCAACTTGACGGTGTCGCTCTCGGTGGAACCCATCTCGGCAATCCTCTGACCCTTGCGTACGATTTGGTCCTGCTCGACCAGCATGGCCCGGTTGTGGGCATACGCTGTCAGGTAGGTGCTGTTGTGCTTGATGATGACCAAGTTGCCGTAGCCGCGCAACCCCGAACCAGCGTAAACAACGCGTCCATCGGCGACAGCCAGCACCGGGTCGCCCGGCTTACCTGCAAAGTCCAGCCCCTTGTTGCGTTGCTCGTCAAAACCGGCGCTGATGGGTTGCGCCACCGGCCAGCCCCAGGCCATGCTGTCGTCTTCCGACGCAGCCGGTGTGGAGTTGCCGGTGGATGAAGCCGTCGGTGCACTCGCGGCAGCGACCGGCGGCTTGGCGTCCAGCGGCCGCGACTCGACCTTGGCCGTGCTCGCAATGGGCTTGGCCGTCACAGCGCTGGGGTCGACACCTGGGGGCACGACGCGCAGCACCTGCCCCACCTCGATGCGGTTCGGGTTCTCCAGGCTGTTCCATTTGGCCACGTCCCGCCAGCTCTGGCCATTGTCCAGCGCGATGCGGATCAGCGCGTCACCCGGCTTGACGGTGTAGTAACCGGCCCTGCCGGCGTTTTCGGCGCCCGGCAGCGGCGGCTTGGCATCCGGCGCGGAAGCCGCCGATGCGGCGGGCGGCGGCGCCACCGCGGCCGTGGCGGGCTGCGGGTTGCGGTCCTCGACCGGTGCGGCACGATGCAACGACGTGCCGCAGGCGCTGAGCAGCAGCGAGGTGGTGATGGCAGTGAATAAAAGGCGCAGGCTTGAGGGCATCGTGTGGCTAGAGCACGTTGGAAGGCCGACCCGATTGTGTGGCGCGGTGCGCCGACGGCCCCGTCAGAGGACGCCGGATTTTAGGGGGACGAACAGCACGGCTTCATGCTCGTTGCGCACCCAGCGGCTGACGCCCGCTTCGACGACATGGTCGAGCACCACCAGCACCTGGCCGCGGCCACTGGCCGCCGTCGGGGCGATGAGGCGCCCCCCGGGGGCGAGTTGATCCGTCCAGGCGACGGGAATGTCCTCGCCGCCAGCCGCTGCGATGATGCAGTCGAAAGGCCCGCTGGCTGCGTGGCCCAGGCGACCATCACCCCAGATGAGGCGCGGCACGCGCGGCAGGCCCACGCGCTGCAGATTGAGCTTGGCCTTGTCATGCAGGCCCTGCAGGCGCTCGATGGAGGTGAGCTGTCGCGCCAGCAGCGCGATGACGGCGGCCTGGTAGCCACAACCCGTGCCGATTTCCAGCACGCGGCCCAGCGACCCGCGCTGGCGCGCCCCCGCGCCGGCCATCAGCAGGCCCAGCATGTGAGCGACCACCGAGGGCTTGGAAATGGTCTGGCCATGGCCGATGGGCAGGGCCGTGTCTTCGTAGGCCTGGGCCGCCAGCGCGCTGTCGACGAATTCATGACGCGGCACGGTGGCCATCGCGGCGAGCACATGCTCGTCGAACTTCCCCTCGGCGCGGAGCCGATCGACCATGCGCTGGCGCACGGCGCCGCTGTCCAGCCCCGTTCCGCTGGGGCGGGCCAACCGGGCCGCGTCCCGCGTCGCCTGGTGCAGATGGCGCTGCGGCATCAGCAGCTCACGCTGCGATGACGTGGCCGACTTCAGGCTGGCCGGGAAGCGCTTGGGAGTTGACATGCCGTCTACAGGCCCAGACGCTGCGCCCAGGCGCCGAGAGACGAATGCTCAGTCAGGTCCACCTGCAGCGGCGTGATCGACACCTGGCCGTTGGCGGTCGCATGGAAGTCGGTACCCTCACCAGCATCGCGTGCGTCGCCGGCCGGGCCGATCCAGTAGATGGTCTCGCCGCGTGGGTTGATCTGCTCGATGATGCCCTCGCTGGCATGGCGCCGGCCCAAGCGCGTGATCTTGCGCGGCAGCGTGTCGGCATCGGCCCGGTTCGGAATGTTGACGTTGAGCAGGAAGCCCTGGCTGAGGCCGCCGGCAATGACCTGCTCGACGACACTGCGCGCCGTGCGCGCCGCGGCTTCCAGCTCGACCCAGCCCTTCTCGGCTTGCGAGAAGGCGATGGACGGGATGCCAAACAGATAGCCCTCGGTGGCCGCAGCGACGGTGCCGGAGTACAGCGTGTCGTCACCCATGTTGGCGCCATTGTTGATGCCCGAAAGCACCAGGTCGGGCCGGTAGCCCAGCAGGCCGGTCAGCGCGAGGTGAACGCCGTCCGACGGCGTGCCGCTGACGTAGCGGAAGCCGTTGCTGGCGCGGTAAACATTCAGGGGCCGGTTCAGCGTCAGCGAGTTGGAAGTGCCGCTGGCGTTCTGCTCCGGAGCGATGACCTCGATCTCGCCCAGGCCTTCACAAGCTTTGACGAGGGCCTCGAGGCCCGGTGCAAGGTAACCGTCGTCGTTGGAAATCAAGATGCGCATGAGGGCCAATTGTAGGGACGGCGTCACCTGCGAGACCGGGTGTAACCCAGTGGATTTCTATCATTCGCCCTTCACCCAAGAGGAGACGACGATGAAGGCATGGCTCTGCGAGAACCCGGTGGGCGTGGAAGCGCTGCAATGGCGCGAACTGCCTGCACCGGCCCTGCCTGCCGGCCATTTGCGCGTGCAGATCAAGGCGGCCAGCCTGAATTTTCCTGACCTGCTCATCGTGCAGAACAAGTACCAGATGAAGCCGCCCCTGCCCTTCGTGCCGGGCACTGAATTCTCGGGCGTGGTCGCCGAAATGGGCGAAGGCGTCAAGGGCTTTGCCTTGGGTCAGCGCGTGGCGGCCTTCGGCGGCCTGGGCGGCTTCGCGACCGAAGTCTGCATCCCGGCCATGCTGGCCATGCCGCTGCCCGAAGCTTTCAGTTTCGAGGACGCTGCGGCCTTCATCTGCACCTATGCCACCAGCCACCACGCGCTGATGGACCGCGCTGCCCTGAAGGCCGGCGAAACCGTGCTCATACTCGGCGCGGCCGGTGGCGTCGGCACTGCGGCCATCCAGATCGCCAAAGCCGCCGGCGCTCGCGTCATTGCCGCCACCGGCAGTGACGCGAAATGCCAGGCCTGCCTGGCCCTGGGCGCCGACGCGACCATCAACTACGCAACGCAGAACCTGCGCGACGAACTGAAGGCCCTGACCGAGGGCAAGGGTCCCGACGTCATCTACGACCCGGTCGGCGGCGATCTGGCCGAAGCGGCCTTTCGCTCCATCGCCTGGCGCGGCCGCTACCTCGTCATCGGGTTTGCGCAGGGCCAGATCCCGGCGCTGCCGCTGAACCTGGCACTGCTCAAGGGCGCGTCTCTGGTCGGCGTGTTCTGGGGCGAATTCGCCAAACGCGAACCTCGGCATAACGCCACGATGCTGGGAGAGTTGGCGGGCTGGTATGCCGCGGGCAAGATCAAACCGGTGCTGGACCGGGTGCTGCCGATGGAGGAATTGCCCGCCGCCTTCGCGCGCATGGCGGCCCGCGAGGTGGTCGGCAAGTTAGTTCTTACCAATTCGTGAAGCCTGAACCGGGGGCTTGGGCTAGGGCGATCCACAGGAGCTTCTAGGGGGCGGTGCGCTACATTCTCGACGGTCGAATCGACAGCCGCTGCCCGCCACGCGCCATGACCGTCAAAGTTCTCATCATCGAAGACAACCCCGTTGCCCGCAGCTTCCTGTGCCGCGTGGTGCGAGAGAGCTTCAGCGACGCGATGGAGCTCACCGAAGTCGGTGACCTCGAGAACGCCCGCCGGCAGGTGGCCAAGCTTTCAGGCGGCAACCCGGAAATCGGCTTCAAGCTCATCCTCGTCGACCTGGAACTGCCTGACGGCAACGGCATGGAGTTCCTCACCGAGCTGGCCGGTTCGCCGGCCATCAAGATCGTCACGACCCTTTACTCGGACGACGACCATCTGTTCCCGGCCCTGCAGTGCGGCGCCGATGGCTACCTGCTGAAGGAAGACCGCTTCGAGGTGCTGGTGGAAGAGCTGCAGCGCATCGTGCGCGGCCAGCCGCCACTGTCGCCGGCTATCGCGCGTCGCCTGCTGTCGCATTTCCGCCCCGGCTCCAGTGACAGCGGCACCATGCCGCTGAATTCGGGCTTCGGCTCGCTGTCGTCCTCGCACGCGGGTTTTTCCAACAGCCGCAGCGTCGCTCTGGACCCGCCCCCCGAATGGGAACGCCTGACGCCGCGCGAAAGCGAAGTGCTGACCTATCTGAGCAAGGGCTTCACGATCAAGGAGATCGCGAACCTGATGGGCATCAAGTGGTTTACCGTCAACGACCACATCAAGAGCATCTACAAGAAGCTCAACGTCTCCAGCCGCGCCGAAGCGGCGGTGCTGGCGTCAAAGCAGGGCCTGGTCTAACCAGCGCTGCATCAGCCGCTTGAGAGCGGCTCGCAATCCTTCCGACTCGCGCGCCATCACGGCGCGCAGTTCATTGGGCGTGATCGCGGCCTGCGACAGCTCGTCGATGTGGCCGATCAGCCATTGCTCGAAGCGCTCGGGCGCGACCTCCGGGTGGAACTGCAGTCCCAGGGCCCGGTCGTGCGGCGCGAACGCCTGGTGAGGGCAGGCGGCAGTCGCCGCCAGCGACAGCATCCCGGCAGGCAACTCGAACTGGTCGCCGTGCCAATGCAGCATGGGCTGGCCGCCCAGTTCGGCCAGCACGGTACCCTGCCCTGCCGCGGTCAGCGCCAGCGGCGCAAAGCCGATCTCCTTGACGCCCATCGGTTTCACGCGCGCGCCCAGGGCGCGGGCCATCAGCTGCGCGCCCAGGCAAATTCCGAGCAGCGGCTGACGCGAGTCCAGCCGCTGGCGGATCAGCCCGACCTCGTCGACCAGCCACGGGAAACTTTCCTCGTCCTCCACGCTGATCGGCCCGCCAAGCACCACGAGCAGGTCGACAGCATCGAGATCAACGGCGGCGGAGTCGTCGACGCCGGCCTCGTGATAACGCACCTCGAAACCACGCTCGCGCAGCATGGGTTCGATGAGGCCGAGGTCCTCGAAGGCGAGATGGCGCAGGGCGAGGGCGGTTTTCATGCGCGCCATCATCGCCTCCCGATCACGCTGCCGAGCGCAGTTTCACGACGGGGAAATCCACCGGCACGGCGAAGGCGACGTTCACATAGTTGGTGAACAGGTTCAGCGCCACATGGGCCAGGATCTCGACGATCTGGCCGTCGCCAAAACCTGCTGCGCGCAGCGCTGCGACGTCGGCATCACCTACTTGGCCGCGCCCCTCGACGAGCTGGAGCGCAAACCGCAGCGCAGCGGCCGCAGCCGGGTCGGCTGATTCACCGACCTGGGCCGCGCTCATTTCGCCAGACGTCGCGCCGGCCTTGCGGCCCAGGGCCGTGTGAGCGGCCAGACAGTATTCGCAGGCGTTGCGGTCGGCCACGGCGACAGCGATCTGCTCACCGAGTTTGGCCGGGATGGCCCCGCCGCCAAGAGCGCCAAAGAAGGACCACATGGCCTGCAGCGCTGCCGGAGAGTTGGCAACAGCGCGGAACATGTTCGGCGTTGCGCCGAAGGCGCCATGGATCGCATCCAGCGTCGCACGGCTGGCGGTGGGGGTGTCGATGGCAGAGACAAGAGGAACGCGGGAGGTCATGGTTTCGCCTTTCGAGGGCAGTGGATGAAGGTCTCCACTGTCGCTGTCAGGCGGGAACGATAGGTATCATTCCATCCAGCAATTCAACCCATTCGTCCCATGACCGACAGCTCGCCGCTGGACCGACTGAGCCCGTTGTTCGAACGCTTTCGCGTGCGCGCCAGTCTCTTCCACGCCGGGCCGCTGTGCGGCGTGACCCACTTCGATGCCCGGCCCGGCCGCGGTTTCCTGCATGTCATGCGCAACGGCGAGATGGAGATCAGGCACGCCACCGCGACCGGCCTCGTCGAGAGCCTGTGGGTGCGCGAACCCAGCCTGGTCTTCTATCCGCGTCCGCTGGCGCACGACTTCCACAACGCCCCCACCGAGGGCTCGGACTTCGTCTGCGCCACGCTGGATTTCGAGGCCGGCCACCCGCTCGTGCAGGCGCTGCCGCCGCTGGTCGTGCTGCCACTGGCGCAGGTGCAGGGTATTGACGCGACGCTGAAGCTGCTGTTCGGCGAATCGGAGCGCGTGCGCTGTGGTCAACGCCTGCTGGCAGACCGGTTGTTCGAGGTGCTGCTGCTGCAACTGCTGCGCTGGATGCTGGACCAGCGTGACGCGGCCTTGCCCTTGGGGCTGATGCGCGGCCTGGCGGACCCGCGCCTGGCCTGCGCGCTGACGGCCCTGCATCGCCAGCCGGGCCAGGCATGGAGCCTGGCAGCCATGGCGGCCGAGGCTGGCATGTCACGCAGCCGCTTTGCCGAGGCGTTTCGCGACGCCCTGGGCCAGACGCCCGCCGACTATCTCGCCGACTGGCGCCTGGCCATTGCCCGCGCCGAACTGCGCGCCGGCAAGTCATTGAAGACGCTGGCGGCCGAGCTGGGCTATGCGAACGCTTCGGCCCTGAGCCGGTTGTTCGCGCTGCGGCATGCGGGCGTGTCGCCGCGGGCCTGGCTTCAACAGCACGGGTAGTAAAGTGCCGCAAATGCATCGCGCCGGTCGCTTCGCCCTGCTCTGCCTGCTGCTCGTGCTGCTGCCCCTGCGCAGCCTGCTCGCGGCCGGCCAGCTGGGCTGCGAGCCGGTGCCGGTGCCCACGCAAGAGCAACACGCCGGCCATGACCACCAGGGCATGCATGGCGACGCCCACGACCACGCGGCCAAGCCCTGCAAGCTCTGCGCGCCCTGTTGCCTGGCCGCCGCGCCGCCGCCCGTGCTGACGCTGGACGCGGCGCCTGCCGCACCGGCCTTGCGCGTGGCCCAGGCGCCGGCCGAGCCCTGGGCTGGCGTCGTGCCGCCGCTGCCCGACCCGCCTCCCAGGGGCTGAGCTTCCCTTCGCTGCTGTTACTGCCGCTGTTCCCGCCGCTGCAAAGCGCGGCGGGCGTCTTCGCACCGCCCCGAGAGGCCCTGCATGCATTCCCTTCCCTTCGCCCGCACCTGCGGGCTCGCGCTGCTGACTGCGCTGGCTGGCTGCGCCACCGCGCCACCCGACAGCATCGCCCCCGTCTCCAGGCTGACCGAACCGCACACCGCCCAGCCACTGTCGGCCACCCTGCCCTCTGCTGATCAGATTGCCCAGCGACTGCGAGAACCGCTGACGGCCGATGCTGCCGTGCAGCTCGCGCTGCAGAACAATCGCGGGTTGCAGGCGCGGCTGGCGCGCCTGGGCGTCACTGCTGCCGAGGTTGATGCGGCCGGCCGCCTGCCCAACCCGGGCTTTCGCTTCAGCCGCCTGACGCGCGGCAGCGAGGTTGAGCTGGAGCGTGGCTGGCACATCGACCTTGCGCGCCTGCTGACCCTGCCCCTGATGCGCGCCGCCGAGCAGCGCCGCCTGCAGGCCGAGCAGCAGCAGGCCGCCGCCGACACGCTAGCCTTGGCCGCCGACACACGCCGCGCCTGGGTGCGCGCCGTCGCGGCCGAGGAAGCACTGGCCTATCGCCGCCAGGTGCTGGAAGCCGCCGAGGCGGGCGCGGAACTCGCGCGCCGCATGCAGGCCGCCGGCAACTTCAATGCTTTGGCGCGGGCCCGCGAGCAGGGCTTCGAGGCGGATGCCCGACTCGCCTTGGCACGCGCCGAGGCGCAGCGCCTCGCCGCACGCGAACGCCTCGTGCGCCTGCTCAGCCTGGAGGACGGCAGCGCGCTGCGCCTGCCCGAGCGCCTGCCCGAGCTGCCAGCCACGCCGAGAGAGCAGGCTGGCGTCGAAGCGCAAGCCCTGGCTCAGCGCCTGGACGTGCAAGCGGCGCGGCTGACTCTGGAGCAATCCGCACGCCAGCTTGACCTGGCCCGAATGACGCGCTGGGTGTCGATGCTGGAGCTGGGCACGGTACGCAACTCGTCCAACGAACAGCCCACCCAACGCGGCTGGGAGGTGGCGCTGGAACTGCCGATCTTCGGCCCCGGCCCCCAACCGAAGGCTGAGGCGCTGGCCCGCGAAGCCGCACATGGGGCCGCGGATACGGCCATCCAGGCCCGGTCCGAAGCCCGCGAGGCATACGGCCTTTACCGCAGCGCCTTCGACGTCGCCCGCCAGCACCGGGACGAACTGCTACCGCTGGCCCGGCGCGTCTCCGGCGAACAGCTGCTGCGCTACAACGCCATGCTGATCGGCGTCTTCGAGCTCCTGGCCGATGCCCGCGCCCAGGTCGCAGCCGTCAACGCCACGCAGGAGGCGCTGCGCGACTTCTGGATCGCCCAGGCCGACCTCGACCAGGCCCTCGTCGGCCGTGTCACGCCGGCCCTGCCCCAGGCCGCCGCCACCGCACCCGCCGCGGCAACCCACTGAACCCCGAGGATCCCATGCTCAATCGACGCTCCCTGCTCGCTGGCACCTCGCTGGCCGCGGTGTCCACCGTGGCGCTCGCTGCCTTGCCCGAACCCGTCATCCAGACCTCGCCCGACACGCAAGCCCCTCTCGTGCCGCCCAATGGCCGCTCTTACAACCCCGTCGTCACGCTGAACGGCTGGACGGCGCCCTGGCGCATGAACGCCGGCGTCAAGGAATTCCACCTCGTCGCCGAGCCCGTCGTGCGCGAGATGGCACCGGGCTTCACGGCGCGCCTGTGGGGCTACAACGGCCAAAGCCCCGGCCCGACCATCGAGGTCGTCGAGGGCGACCGCGTGCGCATCTACGTGACCAACCGCCTGCCCGAACCCACCAGCATGCATTGGCACGGCCAGCGCCTGCCCAATGGCATGGACGGCGTGTCCGGCCTGACGCAGCCGCCGATCCCGCCGGGCAAGACCTGGGTATATGAATTCATCGCCCGCCGGCCGGGCACTTTCATGTACCACCCGCATGCCGACGAGATGGTGCAGATGGCCATGGGCATGATGGGCCTGTGGATCACGCATCCCAAGGCGAAGCACCCGCAGATCGCCGACGTGGACCGCGATTACGCCTTCCTGCTCAATGCCTATGACATCGAGCCCGGCAGCGCGACGCCGAAGGTGATGACCATGCTCGACTTCAACCTGTGGAGCTGGAACAGCCGCATCTTTCCGGGTATCGCGCCGCTCGTCGCGCGCCAGGGCGACCGCGTGCGCATCCGCATCGGCAACCTGACGATGACCAACCACCCCATGCACATCCATGGCCATGAGTTCGAGGTCACCGGCACCGATGGCGGCCCGGTGCCACGCACGGCGCGCTGGCCCGAAGTGACGACCGACATCGCGGTCGGTCAGATGCGCCAGATCGAGCTCATCGCCGACGAGGAAGGCGACTGGGCCTTCCACTGCCACAAGGCCCATCACACGATGAATGCGATGGGGCATGACGTGCCGACGATGCTGGGCGTGGATGCCAGCGACCTGGAGGCCAAGATCCGCAAGCTGGTGCCCGGCTACATGGCCATGGGCCATAGCGGCATGCACGAGATGACGGAGATGAGCATGCCGGGGCCGGAGAACACGGCGCCGATGATGGCCGGCGACGGTCCGTTTGGGGCGATCGCCATGGGCGGCATGTTCAGCATGCTCAAGGTCAGGCGCGGGCTGAAGCGGGGCGACTACAGCGACCCGGGTTGGTTCCAGCACCCGGCAGGCACTCTGGCGCGTGAGGTGGGTGAGGCGCCTCTTGCTGCCGAGGCACCCGGCTCGGCAGCTCCAGACGCCCGGGTGCAAGTGCAGGTGCGCAAGCCCGGCGGGCATCACCAACACTGACGGCGAGACGCATCGGCGCTTTTTGCGAGCCCTCGGCGGAGCGGATCGAAACACCGACAGGGCCCGCCTCACGCGTTCGCTGGCGCGGCATCCTCCGTCACGCTCCGGCAGTTGACGCGAAGGGCGGATTCAGACCCGGCGCTTAAGTGGTCTCGCGAATCTTGGTTGCACCAGCGCGCAGACCCGCCAGGAAGACGGCGCGCGGCGGCGGCGGCGGGTCCATTTCCCATCCTGACTGGTAGTCCTGCCAAGCGGCCTCTTCCGCTTCAGTAGCGCCGCCGCCATCGACGGCCACCCGGATCTCGCCGGTGAGTGCCGCGAGAAATCTCTTGATCAGGCTCACGGGCCCCTCCCCGAAATTTGTACCTTTTTATTGGGACAAAGCATCGCACGACTGGGCGTGTTCTGGAAACGTGGCGCAGGCAGCGTGACAGGTTTGCGACAGCTGCCGCAGACGCCAGCGCAAAAGCAAAAAGGCCAGTCCGATTGGACTGGCCTTGTGCTGGAGGAGAGGGGGGGATTCGAACCCCCGAGACGTTACCGTCCGCCTGATTTCGAGTCAGGTACATTCAACCACTCTGCCACCTCTCCGAATCTGGTGCGAGCTGAGCCCAGCATTATAGCCAGGCTTTTAAAGCTCAACCGCGCAGGGTGTCGGCACCGCCCAAGTAGGGGCGCAGTGCTTCTGGCACCGTGATGCTGCCATCGGCGTTTTGATAGTTCTCGAGGACGGCAACAAGTGTGCGCCCCACCGCCAGGCCTGAGCCATTGAGCGTGTGCACGAACTCGTTCTTGCCCTGCGCATTCTTGAAACGGGCCTGCATGCGACGGGCCTGGAAGGCGCCCATGTTCGAGCAGGAGCTGATTTCGCGGAAGGTGTTCTGCGCCGGCAGCCAGACCTCGAGGTCATAGGTCTTGGTCGAGCCGAAACCCATGTCGCCGCTGCACAGCAGCAGGGTGCGATAAGGCAAGCCGAGCTTTTGCAGCACGGCCTCGGCGTGGCCCGTCATTTCTTCCAGCGCCGCCATGCTGTTCTCGGGCAGCTCGATGCGCACCATTTCGACCTTGTCGAACTGGTGCTGGCGGA
Source organism: Pelomonas sp. Root1217 (assembly GCF_001425705.1). Taxonomy (GTDB): domain Bacteria; phylum Pseudomonadota; class Gammaproteobacteria; order Burkholderiales; family Burkholderiaceae_C; genus Pelomonas. The sequence continues at coordinate 791,875 of NZ_LMDC01000028.1, forward strand.
TCAGGCCGCGCGTGTCGCGGCCGGCGGAACCGGCCTCCGAGCGGAAGCAGGGGCTGTGTGCCGTCAGCTTGACGGGCAGGTCCTCAGGCTTGAGCACGCTCTCGCGCACAGTGTTGGTCAGCGAGATCTCCGACGTCGAGATCAGGTACTGCTCGATCTGCTCGTCATCGCCACCGCGCAGCACCCAGAACATGTCCTCCTTGAACTTGGGCAGCTGGCCGGTGCCTTCCAGGATCTCGCGGTTGACGATGTAGGGCGTGTAGCACTCGGTATAGCCGTGCTCGGTCGTCTGCAAATCGAGCATGAACTGGGCAAGCGCGCGGTGCAGGCGGGCGGCCGGGCCCTTCAGGAAGGCAAAGCGCGAGCCCGACAGTTTGGCGCCCATCTCGAAGTCCAGGCCCAGCGGCGCACCCAGGTCGACGTGGTCCTTCACGTCGAAGTCGAAAGTGCGCGGGGTGCCCCAGCGCCGCACTTCGACATTGCCGGTTTCGTCCGCACCCGCAGGCACGCTGGCGTCGGGCAGGTTGGGCACGCCCATCAGCATCTGGTTCAGCTCGACCTGGATGGCGTCCAGCCGCTCGGCCCCGGCCTTCAGCTCGTCGGCAATGCTGCCCACCTCGGTCATCAGCGCCGAGGCGTCTTCGCCCTTGCCCTTGGCCATGCCGATCTGCTTGGACAGGGCATTGCGGCGGGCCTGCAGCTCCTCGGTGCGCACCTGCACCGAGCGGCGTTCGCCTTCGAGCGCCTTGAAGCGCTCCACGTCAAGGAAGGTCTGCGGGTTCTTGCGCGCATTCAGGCGCTCGATGACGGCATCGAGGTCCTTGCGCAGCTGGGTGATGTCGAGCATGGGAATCCTTCAGGAATCGAATACGAAAGCGGCGCCGATGTCAGGCGCCGCCGGGAGCTGGGAGCACCGGCATCAAGATCGCGAGGAACTGACCTCGGCCATGGACTTGTCGCCCAGCCCCATCGGCAACGGGAAGCGAACATGCTCCTCCACGCCCGGCAGGCTACGCACCGTGGTGGCGCCCAGCGCGCGCAGGCGGTCAATGACGGCCTGCACCAGCACATCGGGCGCCGAGGCGCCGGCCGTCAGACCCACACGGGCCCGACCCTCCAGCCACTCGGCCTTCAGGTCTTCGGCGGCATCGACCATGTAGCCCGGCGTGCCCAGGCGCTCGGCCAGTTCGCGCAGACGGTTGCTGTTGGAACTGGTGGGGCTGCCGACAACGATGACGACGTCCACCTGGGGCGCCAGCACCTTGACGGCGTCCTGGCGGTTCTGCGTGGCGTAGCAGATGTCCTGCTGCTTGGGTTCGCGCACCTGGGGGAAGACGCGCTTCACCTCGGCCAGGATCTCGGCCGCGTCGTCCACGCTCAGCGTGGTTTGCGTGACGACGGCGAGCTTGCCCTGGTCACGCACCTGCACCTTGGCCACATCCTCGACCTCTTCGACAAGGAAGATGCCCTCGGACAGCTGGCCCATCGTGCCTTCGACCTCGGGGTGGCCCTTGTGGCCGATCATGATGAACTCGTAGCCCTCACGGTGCAGCTTGGCCACCTCCACGTGGACCTTGGTGACCAGCGGGCAGGTCGCGTCAAAGACCTGGAAGCCGCGCGCGGCGGCCTCACGGCGCACTTCCTGGCTGACGCCATGGGCGCTGAACACCAGCGTGGCGCCGGGCGGCACCTCGGCCAGGTCCTCGATGAAGATGGCGCCGCGGGACTTGAGGTCGTTGACGACGTAGGTGTTGTGGACGATTTCGTGGCGCACGTAGATCGGCGAGCCGAACTTCAGCAGCGCGCGCTCGACGATCTCGATGGCGCGGTCCACGCCGGCGCAAAAGCCGCGCGGTTCGGCCAGCACCACTTCCTGGGGATGCAAAACAGCGTTCATCAAAGCACCCCGATCACTTGGACTTCAAAGCTGACCGGCTGGCCAGCAAGCGGGTGGTTGAAGTCGAACAGCAGGGCTTCGTCGCCAAGTTCGCGAACGACGCCGGCATAGCCGCCCTGCCCGTCCGGGCCGGGGAATTGCACGACGTCACCGACGTTGTAGACCTCGTCCGGGTCGCCCAGCTGCCGCAGCAGTGACAGCTTCACGCGCTGCAACAGCTCGGGGTTGCGTTCGCCGAACGCTTCGCCGGGCGCCAGCGCGAAACGCTCATGCGCGCCCTCGGGCAGGCCGATGAGGCGCGCCTCGATGGCGGGCGACAGCTGGCCGGCACCGAGCGACAGCGTGGCGGGCTTGTCGTCAAAGGTGTTGACGATGTCGGCACCGTCCGGGCCCGAGAGCCGGTAATGCAAGGTCAGGAAGGACCCGGCCTGGATGGGGTTCATGCGAGGAGGAAAAAGAAAAGGGAACGCTTGGCTAGACTGGCGCTGATTTTATGTCGCTGACCCATCTGCCCCCTGAAGCCCGCCCGCGCGAGAAGCTGCTAGCCCGCGGCCCGCAGGCGCTGGCGGATGCCGAACTGCTGGCCTTGCTGCTGCGCACCGGCCTCCAGGGCTTGCCCGTGCTGCAGCTGGCGCAGAGCCTGCTGGACCGTTTTGGAGGCTGGGCGGGCCTGCTGGCGGCCAGCGTGCACGACCTCGGCAAAGTCAAGGGCCTGGGGCCCGCCAAACGCGCCGAGATTGCCGCCGTGCTGGAGATCGCGCGTCGCTCACTCAGGCAGCAACTGGCCGAGAAGCCGGCGCTGAATGACGTCGACACGGTCAAGACCTATCTGCGCCTGCATCTGGGCGCCCTGGGCCATGAGGTCTTCGCGGTGCTGTTCCTGGACGCGCAGTTGCGCCTGATCGCGATGGAAACGCTGTTCCATGGCTCGCTGACTCACACGACGGTGCACCCGCGCGAGGTCGTCAAGCGCGCGCTGGCCCTGGGCGCCGGTGCGGCCATCCTGGCCCACAACCACCCCAGCGGCGTGGCCGAGCCGTCGCGTGCCGATGAACTGCTGACCAAGCACCTGAGCCAGGCACTGGCCCTGGTGGACGTGCGCGTCGTCGATCATTTCATCGTCGGCGCAGACGAGGTGGTGTCCTTTGCCGAGCGGGGCCTGCTGTGATCATCAAGACGGTGCGCAGCCTCGCCGACCTGAAGCCGTTGGCTCGTGAGCTGGCCGCGGCGAGGCTAGCGGCCGAGATCGAACGGGAGCGTGTCGCTGCGGCCCTGCGGCTGGCCGAGCAGGAGCGGCGCGTCTTCGAGTTGACCGTCGGTCCCGTGACGCCGCTGCGCAGCATGGACCGCTTCATCCACGACCTGGAGCAGCCCGCGCCAGAACCGCGCCAGCGCGAAGCAGATGAGCGCGCGGTGCTGCTGCAGGCGCTGTCGGACGAGATCGACGTCGACACGCTGCTGGACACCGACGAGACACTGAGCTTTCGCCGCGAAGGCATCAGCCTCGAGACGGTGCGCAAGCTGCGCCGCGGCCACTGGGCGCTGCAGGCCCAACTGGACCTGCATGGCCTGCGCCGCGACGCGGCCCGTGAGGCCCTTGGGCAATTTATTCACGAGAGCGCCCGGCGTGGCCTGCGCTGCGTGCGCGTCGTGCACGGCAAGGGGCATGGCTCGCCCGGCCGCGAGCCTGTGCTCAAAGGCCGCGTGCGGCGCTGGTTGGTGCAGAAAAGCGAGGTGCTGGCCTTCGTGCAGGCACGCGCCAGCGACGGCGGGGCAGGGGCACTGATCGTGCTGCTGAGCGGAACGGCCTGACGCGCTGCTGACGGTGAATAACACCGAGCTGTCGCGTCGCACGCCTGACACGAGGTGCAACGCCATTGACCGACGCCGTTAGCCCGGAGTAGTCTGGGCTCAAGCCGCCATCAGCGCGACATCCGGTTTCCCAGCCCCAACGAGGAGAGCCCATGTCCCTTACCTTTTCCGATCGTGCGCCCCAGCCCAAGAGCTATCTGGGCATCGGTCTGGTTGTCGCCCTGCATCTGGCCGGGATCTACGCGCTGAGCGTCGGCCTCATCAAATCGCCACCCAGGCCGCCTGAAATCATCACGCTGAAGCCGCTGCCGCCTGACGTCGACCGCGAGCCACCACCCCCTGAGCCCCGGCCTGTTGTGAAGCCAACGCTGCAAGACCCGCAGCGCATCCTCGTGCCGCCGCCGGACATCAACATCGCCGCAACACAGGAACCACCGCTGATCAGCACAGCAGTCGCTCCCAAGGATCCGGGGCCGGTGATCACCACGCCAGGCTCGACGCAGGTCGCGACGCTGCCTCAGGTCGGCACGAAACCGCAAGTGCAGGCCCCTGGTGCCGTCTGCTCCGTGATGCCTCGCCCCGACGTCCCCGTGGTGAACTGGAGCGGCGAAGCCGTGCTGCAGGTCATCGCCACGGTGCGTGGTGGCCGCGTGGTCGGCAGCGATTTCCGTGTGATGCAGGGCGCCCTGGACAGCAAGACCAAGCGCTCACTGCAGCGCTCGGTCGAATCCGCCCTCGCCGGCTATCAATGCCAGGGCGACGCGACCTTCCAGCAGGACTTCGCGTTCAGGCTGGATTAAACGTTTCTCATCCAGTCGGCCGTGCCCGCAAAGGACTCGGCCAGCCGGGCCTGCAGGGCCGGGTCCATCCCGGTCTCCTGCATGGCCTGGGCCATGCAGGCCAGCCATTCATCGCGTTCGGCGATACCGATGCGAAACGGCATGTGGCGCGCCTTCAGCCGCGGGTGGCCGAAGCGGCTGATGTAGTGGTCCGGGCCACCGAGCCAGCCGCACAGGAACCAGAACAGCTTGTCGCGTGCTGCGTCCAGCGAATCTCCATGCGCCGCGCGCAGCCGCGCATAGGCCGGCTCCAGGTCCATCAGGTCGTAGAAGCGGTCGACGAGCTCACGCACGCGAGCCTCGCCGCCTGCCCATTCGAAGGCGGTGGTTGGGGTCTGATCAGCCAAGGAGCTTGGAGGCCAATGCCTTGATGGCCTGGGCTGCGTCGCAGCCGGGATAGTGCTCCAGCATCAGTTGCCGCTTGAGCACCGCCTGGCGCACGGCCTGGTCGGACTTGACCTCGCCATAGAGCTCGAGCCGGAAGTTCTGGCCCGGTACCGGGCCGACGAAGCGCTGCAGCACCTGCTGCAACTGGCCGCAGATCAGCTTGCCCTCGCCAACACGATTGGCCTGGTTGACGAGCAAGCCCACATGGCGGCGGTCCTGTTGCGTGGCAAGCACCTTGATGGTCGCGTAGGCGTCGGTCAGCGAGGTGGGCTCGGGCGTGGCGACGACGAGGACGTCGGTAGCCAGCGAGATAGCGAACAGCACGACATCCGAAATGCCGGCACCGGTATCCAGCAGCACCCAGTCGAAGCGCGGCTTGACAAGGTCGATGATGTGCAGCAGCTTGTCGCGCACCTCGGGTGTCAGGCGCGAATACTCGACCATGCCCGAGCCGGCCAGCAGCACGGAGAAGCCGCCTGGCGCCGGCAGGATGGCTTGCTCCAGCGTGGCCTTTTCGGTGAAGACGTCGTGCAGCGTCAGCTTGGGGTGCAGGTTCAGCACCACGTCGAGATTGGCCAGCCCCAGGTCGGCGTCAAGTACCAGCACCTTCTGGCCTCGTGCTGCCAGTGCCGCGGCGAGGTTGGCGGTGACGAAGGTCTTGCCGACGCCGCCCTTGCCACTCGTGACGGCAAGGGTGCGGGCGCCAGCGCGCGTCGGGCGGGCCGCAGTGGACGGGGAAGCAGCAGGATCGGAGGTCGAAGTCATTCGGAAACCTCCGTGCTACGCACTGCGGTGCGAGCCCTTTCGGGCGGCCGTGCAGGTCTCATATCGTGTCCTGTTGCGTTTCGAGATTCAGGGAGGCGAACAACATGCCCTTTTCTTCGGCGCTGACCAGGGAGTCGATCTGGGGTTCGAGGCAGGCGCGGTTGCGGCCCTCGGCCTTGGCGCGGTAGAGCTGGCGGTCGGCCCGCTCCGTCCAAAGCAACGGTGATGAGCGCACCCACTGCGGCGCGAAGGCGCCGCCCAGGCTGACGGTGACGCTGAGCATCTGGCCCGGGCCGACCTCGATGGCGAGTTCAGAGACGCGCTCGCGCACGCGTTCGGCCACGGCCAGGCCCACGTGCGAGGCACAGTTGGGCAGGATGATGGCGAACTCCTCGCCGCCCACACGGGCGACGAGATCCATGGGCCGCACGGTCTGCTCGACGGCGCGGGCCACGGCACGGATGACTTGGTCGCCCGCGCCATGGCCGTGGGTGTCGTTGACGGCTTTGAAGTGGTCGATGTCCAGCATCAGCAGCAGCGCGCCCTCACCCGAGCGCGCGACGCGGTCGACTTCGCGGGCCAGCGCCATCTCGAAACTGCGGCGATTGACGAGACCGGTCAGCGCATCCCGGCTGGAAAGGTCGCACAGCGCGTCAAGCACCGCTTGCAGCCAGGCGGCACTCATCGGTGCCTCGTCTGGAAGCAGCGCACCGGCCTGCTGCAGCAATTGCAGGGCCTGATCCAGAACGAGCACTTCGGCGTCGATCAGGTGGTTGGCGGGCAGGCGTTGTTCCAAAGGGCTGTGGCTGTGTGGGCGAATGGGTGGATTGTGGTTTCAGGGCAGTCTAGCAGCGGCCCCCGCGCGCCCAGGTCGTGAAACAGGCACGTTCCTGGAGGCTGTTTGCACTATGCTGGACCGGCCCAGGGGCTGCAAAACGGCCCTGCGGTGCAGAATCGGCGCGCCACGCCAGAACTGCTGCGAGCACCAACAAATCTGAATTTCGACATGCCCGCACCCGACCTCGCCTCCGGCACGGACTCCCTCGACCACGAATTCAGCTTCAGCAAGGCCGACTTCGACCGTGTGCGTGAACTGATCTACAAGCACGCCGGCATCAGCCTGCATGACGGCAAACATGCGATGGTCTACAGCCGGCTGTCTCGCCGCCTGCGTGAGACCGGGCACAAGAGCTTCGGCAGCTATCTGCAGTGGCTGGAGGCCTCGACCGGCCCGTCGGGTGCCGCGGAATGGCAGGAGTTCGTCAACTGCCTGACGACCAACCTGACCTCCTTCTTCCGCGAAGAGCATCACTTCCACGCGCTGAAGGACGACCTCAAGCCCTATGCCGGCAAGCAAGTCCGCATCTGGTGCTGCGCCGCATCCACCGGCGAAGAGCCCTATTCCATCCTGATGACCTGCAGCGAGGCCCTGGGACCCAGCGCCTCGGTGCAACTCGTGTCCAGCGATATCGACACCAACGTGCTGGCCACGGCCAAGCGCGGCGTCTACAACGCCGACGCACGCGGCCTGGACGCGACGCGGCTGAAGACCTTTTTCATGCGCGGCACAGGTGCCAACTCCGGCAAGATCCGCGTCAAGCCAGAACTGCAGCGCTGGGTCGAGTTCCGCTCGCTGAACCTGATGGACGCGCAGTGGCAACTGGGTGATCCCTTTCACATGGTGTTCTGCCGCAACGTGATGATCTATTTCGATGCACCCACCCAGCGCAAGGTGCTGGAGCGCATCCACCGTGTCATGCGCCCGGGAGGGCTGCTTTTCGTCGGGCATTCGGAGAACTTCACCGAAGCCCGCGACCTGTTCAAGCTGCGCGGCAAAACCATTTACGAACGGGTCTGACCATGAGCACCCCTTTTGCCTCGCCACCCACCGTCGGCCTCGGCAACCCGGTCGCAGTGGCCAAGGTCAACCACCTCAAGGCCCAGCCGCGCAAGCAGGGTGAGGCCTCGTTCTTCTTCTACGACGCGCATTTCAAGGACGCTGCCGTCAAGATCCTGCCGGGCGAGTACTTCGTCGACCAGGAAGACCTGCTCGTCATGACGACGCTGGGCTCCTGCATCGCCGCCTGCCTGTGGGACCGCGTCGCCAGGGTCGGCGGCATGAACCACTTCATGCTGCCCGAGGGCAATGGCGACTCGGGCCGCTACGGCTCCTTCGCGATGGAACTGCTCATCAACGAGATGATGAAGCGCGGTGCCAGCAAGGCGCGCATGGAAGCCAAGATCTTCGGCGGCGGCGCCGTCATCTCGGGCATGAACTCGCTCAACGTCGGCGAGCGCAACACCAATTTCGTCATCGACTTCCTGAAGCTGGAGCGCATCCCCATCGTGTCCAAGGACGTGATGGACGTCTACCCGCGCAAGGTCTGCTTCCTGCCGGCCAGCGGCAAGGCGATGGTCAAGCGCCTGGCAGCGACGAATACCGACGCGTTGGTCCAGCAGGACCGAGCAGCCATTCAAAAGGTGCAGCCGGTCGCCAGCAGCGGCGGCTCCATCGACTTGTTCTAGGAGGCCGCCGATGGCCAAGACCAAAGTCGTGGTGGTGGACGACTCAGCGCTGGTGCGCTCCATCCTCACCGAGATCATCAACCGGCAGTCCGACATGGAATGCATCGGCGCGGCCGCCGACCCGCTCGTCGCGCGCGAGATGATCCGCAACCTCAACCCTGACGTCATCACGCTGGACGTCGAGATGCCGCGCATGGATGGCCTCGATTTCCTGTCTCGCCTGATGCGGCTGCGGCCAATGCCGGTGGTGATGGTGTCCACGCTGACCGAGCGCGGTGCCGAAGTCACGCTGAAGGCGCTGGAGCTGGGTGCGATCGACTTCGTCGCCAAGCCCAAGATCGGCGTAGCCGATGGCATCCGCCAACTGGCCCAGGACATCACCGACAAGATCCGCATCGCCTCCAAGGCCCACATCCGCCGCGCGCCACCGCCGCCCGCGCCGGGCGCTGCCGCGCCGGCCCCGGTGAAGGCCGTCACGATGGCCAGCCTCGGCAGGGCCTCGACCGAAAAGATCATCTTCATCGGCGCCTCCACCGGCGGCACCGAGGCCACCAAGGACGTGCTGATCAACCTGCCCGCCGACAGCCCGGCCGTCGTCATCACCCAGCACATGCCGCCCGGCTTCACCAAGAGCTATGCGGCGCGGCTGGACGGCCTGTGCAAGATCCGCGTCAAGGAAGCCCAGGACGGCGAGCGCATCCTGCCCGGCCACGGCTACATCGCCCCGGGGGGCCTGCACCTGACCGTGGAGCGCAGCGGCGCCAACTACATCGCTCGCGTTCAGGACGGCGAACCCATCAACCGCCACAAGCCCTCGGTCGAGGCGCTGTTCCTGTCGGCAGCCAAGGTGGTCGGGCCGAACGCCATCGGCATCATGCTGACCGGCATGGGCGCCGATGGCGCCAGGGCCATGAAGGTCATGAAGGACGCTGGCGCCTACAACTACTGCCAGGACGAGGCCAGCTGCGTCGTCTTCGGCATGCCGCGCGAGGCCATCGCGGCCGGCGCGGCAGACGAGGTGCTGCCGCTGAACCAGATCGCGGCCAAGGTGCTGGAGCGGCTGCGGGCCACGTCGGGCATCTCGTTGAACCGCGTCTAGCGGCGCGTCAAGTGGCTCAGCGCCTACCGGCGCTGGCCGGCGCTTCGGCCTTGGCCAGCAGCATCGGACGGTGACGCGCGACGACCACGGGGTCGGCCGGGAAGACCGGCTTGAAGCCGTCCAGCGATTTCGGGCTGGCCGGCACCCAGGCCGTCTGCAGCGGCCGTTCGGCCTTGCCGGTCACGATGACGCGGTTCGAGCGCTCTGCAGCCGCTTCCTTCAGTTCGGCATTCGAATCCGTGAACGCCCGGGCACCGGTCGTGGCGAGCACGAGGACGGCGGCAAATGAGGCAAAAGCAATCCAGCGGGGCAGAGTGGTCATGGCGGGTCTCCTTCAAGTGCTGGTTATGCTATGCATCCAGAGCTTCGCCACGAAGCGCTTATTTCTTCACTGATTGGTTGGATTGGCTTACCAGATGGCCTCACTCGACCGTTTTCCCCTTCACTACCTCGCCGCCTTTCGCGCCGCGGCCCAGACAGAGAACCTGCGTGCTGCGGCCGAGAGCCTGCACCTGACGCACAGCGCAGTCAGCCAGCAGATCCGCGGGCTGGAAGCTCAGCTCGGCTTTGAGCTGTTCACGCGCCAGGGCCGGCGGCTGACCCTGAACCCTGCCGGACAGGCGCTGCAGCGCGGCGTGACGCAGGTGTTCGCCGCCCTGCAGGCGGGCCTGCTGGCCGCCGCGCAGGCGCACGGCAGCGCCGCGCAGACCTTGCGCGTCACCGCCCTGCCCTCGTTCGCGCAGCGTTGGCTGCTGCCCCGCCTGCCGCGCTGGCAAGCGCTGCAGCCCTGCATCACGCTGGACCTGCATTCATCCCAGCAGGTGGTGGACCTGGAACGCGAGGGGTTTCACATCGGCCTGCGCATCGGCCGCGGCGGCTGGCCCGGGCTGATCTGCGAGCCGCTCTTTCACTCGCCGCACATCGTCGTCGCCGCGCCGCTGCTTGCCCAGCGCCTGGTGGGCGCGCCGCCGGAGCTGCTGACGCAGCAGCCGCTGATGGGCGATGCGGACCTGTGGCGGCAGTGGTTTGCCGAGGTGGGCCACAAGGGCACGGTGCCAACGCCGGTGGCGACCTTCAATGACGCCGCCATGCTGGGGCAGGCTGCCGAACAAGGTATGGGCGTGGCGTTGACCCGCGAACTGTTTGCCGCCGACGCCCTGCTGGATGGGCGGCTCGTGCGGCTGTCGGCCCACGCCGTTGACGACGACGCCACGCGCGACTACCAGGTCGTCTACCCCGAAGCGCTGCGGGACGACCCGGCGGTGCGCATCTTCTGCGACTGGCTGCACGCTGAGGTCGCCGCCCTGCAGCAAAGGCTCAAAGAAACAGCTGCTGCAGATCGCTGAGGAAATCGAAACCGCGCTCGGTGGGCTGAATGCGCGCCTTGTCATCCGTCAGCATGCCGCGCCCACGCGCCGTCTCCAAACCCTTGGCGATGCTTGAAACCGGCAAGCCCGTGCGTTCGAGGAACTGCGTCAGCGTGACGCCTTCCTTCAACCGCAGCGCATTCAGCATGAACTCGAATGGCAGGTCCTTGCGCGCCACCTCATGCTCGTTGCTGACCTTGTTGACCTGCGCCACGAAGGCAGCCGGCTCACGCCACCGCACCTGGCGCAGCACGCGGTTGGGGAAGCTCAGTTTGCTGTGCGCACCGGCACCGATGCCGAGGTAGTCGCCAAACTGCCAGTAATTCAGGTTGTGCAGGCAGCGATGGCCCTCGCGGGCATAGGCCGAGACCTCATAACGTGACAGGCCGATGGCGCCGGTACGCGCCGTGATCAGGTCCAGCATGTCGCTGGCGAGATCCGGGTCGGGCAGATGCTCGGGTGTGCGCGTCGCGAACACCGTATTGGGCTCGATGGTCAGGTGATAGATGGACAGGTGCGGCGGATTGAAGCTCAACGCCTCATCGAGCTCACGTGACAGGTCGTCCAGCGTCTGGCCGGGCAGCGCATACATCAGGTCGAGGTTGAAGGTCTCGAAGGCCGCTGCGGCCTCGGTGAGGGCCTCGCGCGCCTGGGTCGCGCTGTGCACGCGGCCCAGCGTCTTCAGCTGCGTGTCGTCGAAGCTCTGCACGCCGACCGACAGCCGCGTGACGCCGGCCTGGCGGAAGCCCTTGAAACGCTCGCGCTCGAAGGTGCCGGGGTTGGCCTCCAGCGTGATCTCGCAGCCCGGCTCCAGCGGCAGCCGAGCGCGGATGTCCGAAATCAGCTGGGCGATCTGCTCGGGGTTGAACAGGCTGGGCGTGCCGCCACCAATGAAGATGCTGATGACATGGCGGCCCCAGATCAGCGGCAGCGCGGCTTCGAGATCAGCCCGCAGCGCTGCGAGATAGGCCTCGGCCGTGTCGATGGCCAGTGCGCCGTCCTTGACCTCGTGCGAGTTGAAGTCGCAGTAGGGACATTTGCGCAGGCACCAGGGCAGGTGCACGTAGAGAGCGAGCGGGGGCAGCGCGGGCAGTTGCAGCGTGCCCGGACGCATCAGGTTCAACAGTTCAGCCATGACTCAGCCGAGGCGCCAGACCTCGCGGAACTGCTGGATCAGGTGCACGGCCGCCAGCGCGCGGTGGCTGTGACGATTCTTGACCTCCGCGCCCAGGCTGGCCACGGTCTGGCCGAGCTCGGGAATGTGCATCAACGGGTCGTAGCCGAAGCCGCCCTCGCCGCTCGGCGCCGTCAGGATCTCGCCACTCCAGCGGCCCATCGCGATCAGCGGCTCGGGGTCGTCGGCGCTGCGCACCGCCACCAAGGCGCAGACAAAACGCGCGCGCCGGTCTTTGATCGCAGCCATCTCGCGCAGCAGGCGCTCGTTGTTGGCCGCATCGCTTTTCTCGCCACCCGCATCCAGCGCATAGCGCGCGGAACGCACGCCGGGCGCACCGCCGAGGGCATCGACGCTCAAGCCCGAGTCGTCGGCCAGCGTTGGCAGGCCGCTGAGCCTGGCCGCGTGGCGGGCCTTGGTCAGTGCGTTCTCGGCAAAGGTGTCGAACGGCTCTTGCGCCTCCGGAATGCCAAGGCTGCCCTGGTTCACCAGCTCGATGCCGAGCGGTGCAAACAGCGCCTGCAACTCGACGAGCTTCTTGGCGCTGTTGGAGGCGAGAACCAACTTCATGCGGATTTCTGCAACTCGATCAGCTCGCGGATGCCCTTGTCGGCCAGGTCCAGCAGCGCATTCATCTCGTCACGCGTGAACACCACGCCCTCGGCCGTGCCCTGCAGCTCGACAAAGCCACCCGAGCCCGTCATGACGACATTCATGTCTGTGTCGCAGGCCACGTCTTCGATGTACTCGAGGTCCAGCAGCGGCACGCCGTCGACGATGCCCACCGAGATGGCGGCCACCGTGTCCTTGATCGGCGAGCGCGACAGCTTGCTATCGGCCAGCAGCCTGTTGACGGCATCCTGGGCTGCAACGAAAGCGCCCGTGATGGCCGCCGTGCGCGTGCCACCATCGGCCTGCAGCACATCGCAGTCCAGCGTGATCGTGCGTTCGCCCAGGGCACTCAGGTCGAACACCGCGCGCAGCGAGCGGCCGATGAGGCGCTGGATCTCCTGCGTGCGGCCACTTTGCTTGCCGCGCGCGGCCTCGCGGTCGCCGCGGGTATGGGTGGCACGCGGCAGCATGCCGTACTCGGCCGTCACCCAGCCCTCGCCCGAGCCGCGCTTGTGCGGCGGCACGCGCTCCTCGACCGAGGCCGTGCACAGAACGCGGGTGCCGCCGAACTCGATCAGCACCGAGCCCTCGGCATGCACGGTGAAACCACGCGTGATGCGCACCGGGCGCAATTGATTGGCGGCGCGGCCTGCGCTGCGCGTGAAGGTCTTGGTCATTGGAAAGGAAAGTTAGCGGCGTTCAGCGCCGATTGGCGCCGCGGCCTGATTGGCGAATCACTTCGTTGATCTCGCGCACGGCGCGCTCGATCTCCTCGTCGTCCATGCCGGCGACGAGGTCGGCATCCAGCGCGCCCTGGATGGTGGACGCAAAGCCGGAATTGCCCAGATTCTGCGTGGTCTCACCGCTGGGCTCGCCTTCGCCTTCCCATTCGACGGCCAGCACGGTGACGTTGTCGCTGCGTGCACCACCCACGCGCAGCGCCTGCTCAACCAGGTCGGGCACGGCCTCGGAGATGGCCTGGTCGGCCACGTGCTGGACGATCTCGCCGTCTTCCACGCTGCCCCACAGGCCGTCTGAGCACAGCAGGATGCGGTCCGACGGTTCCATGATGAGCGGGCCCTGGCAGTCCACCATGGGCTTGCCAGGGCTGCCGAGGCAGGTGAAGAGCACGTTTCGATTGAAGGGCTCGCCGCCACGGGCCACGCGGCCCAGGGCTTCCTGCAACTCGGAGTAGGAATGGTCGCGGGTGCGGGCAATCAGCTTGCCGGCCCGCACGAGGTACAGCCGCGAGTCGCCGCAATGCGCCCACCAAGCCTGGTTGCCCTGCAGGATGCAGGCAACAACGGTCGTGCGCGGCGTGTCGTGCAGGCCCTTGCTCTCGGCATAGCGCAGCAGTTGCTGGTGAGCGATGACGATGGTTTCCTGCAGGAAGCGCTGCGGGTCTTCGATGACCGGACGGGCGTCCTGCTGGAACAGTGCCGCCAGGGTCTGCAACGCGATCTGGGCCGCGACCTCGCCTTCAGGGTGGCCGCCCATGCCGTCAGCCAGCGCAAACAGCCCGGCCTCCCGTGTGAAGCAATAGCCCATGCGGTCTTCGTTGGTCTCGCGGCCGCCACGACGGCTGACCTGGAAGACGTTGAATCTCACGCTTTCGCTCCGGACTTCAGGTTTTCAAGCTGGAGTTTGAGGCGTTCACTGAAGCTGAGCTTGGTGTAGCGCCTTTCGGTCTCACGAGCGAGCTCCTTCTGCAGCGCGAACACGCTCTGCGGGCGCGACAGCGCATCCAGCGACATGCACCACTCCGTCACCTCGAGCAGGTTGTCCGAGTAGACATTGCGCAGCCGCGACAGACTCAAGGACAGCCGGTCCTTCTCCAGGCGCTGCGGCGCGTCGTTGGGCGGGTAGCCCTGCATGCAGGCATAGATGCAGGCGCCGATGGCGTAGATGTCGGTCCAGGGGCCCAGCGAGCCATCGCGGCGGTACATCTCCGGTGCGGCAAAGCCCGGCGTGTACATCGGACGGATGAAGTTGCCTTCCTTGCTCAGCACCTCGCGCGCAGCGCCGAAGTCCAGCAGCACGGCCTTGTTGTCGTTGGTGATGAAGATATTGGCCGGCTTGATGTCCAGGTGCAGCATCTTGTGCTGGTGGACGATGCGCAGGCCGCGCAGGATCTCGTCAAAGAGGCTGCGGATGGTCGACTCGCGGAAGACCTTGTCGCGCTTCATGTCTCGCGCGGTCACGATGAAGTCCTGCAGCGTGTCGCCTTGCAGGTAGTTCATGACCATGTAGACGGTCTCGTTCTCGCGCAGGAAGTTCAGCACCGAGACGACGCTGGGATGCGAGATCTGTGCGAGCGAACGGCCTTCCTCAAAGAAGCTCTTCAAGCCGAGGCGGTATAGCGGTTGCTTCTCGGGCTTGACGCGAGGGGTCAGTTCGCCGGGCGAACGTTCGGCCAGCGACGAGGGCAGATATTCCTTCAAAGCGACCAGGTGGTGGTCGGGATCCTCGGCGAGATACACCACGCCGAAACCGCCCGCCGCCAGTCGCTTGATGATCTGATAGCCCCCAACCACCGTGCCTGCGGGCAAGGGCGCCGGCTTCGGCTTGGACATAATCGCGTTTTATCTGTATTGCGAGATGCGAAATGCCAGTCTACAGCATGACCGGGTACGCCAATTCCCTGGCGCAACCCCCTAAAGCCGAGGATGGCAACAGCTCTTCGCCAGCTTCAGTGAGCGTGGAATTGCGGTCGGTCAATGGCCGTTTCCTGGACCTGTCCATGCGCATGCCCGAGGAAATGCGCGGCCTCGAACCCCAATTGCGCGAGCTGATCGCGGCACGTTTCAAGCGCGGCAAGATCGAGTTGCGCATCAACACCCAGCGCGACGCCGATGGCGCCTGGCCGCAACCCCAGCCCGAACAGCTCAACCGCCTGGCCAGCCTGGAAGCCAAGGTGCTCACCTGGCTGCCCCAGGCCGCGCCATTGTCCGTTCATGAAGCCTTGAACTGGTGCAAGAGCGGCACGGCGGCGCCGGCCCAGTTGGATAGCGCCACGCTGGAGGCGGCGCTGGCTTGCGTGCAGGGCCTGGCCGAGGCCCGTGAGCGCGAGGGCGAGAAGCTGGTGGCCATCCTGAACGAACGCATTGCGCGGCTGCGCGTGCTGGCCGACGAGGCCGAGCCGCTGCTGCCCGCCGTCGTCGCGCGCCAGCAGCAGCGCTTTCTGGAGCGCTGGCAGGAAGCGCTGGCCACCACGGGCGCCGGCGCCAGCGTGCCGCAGGAAGCTTTGCAGGAGCGCGCGCTGAACGAGGCCGCAGCCTTCGCCATCCGCATCGACGTGGCCGAGGAACTGGGGCGCCTGCGGGCACACCTGGAAGAGCTGACCCGCCTGCTGAAAAAAGGCGGAGAACTCGGCAAACGCCTGGATTTTCTGATTCAGGAATTACATCGCGAAGCGAATACCCTGGGTTCCAAATCCGCCGCGCTTGAATTGACCAATATCTCCGTCGAAATGAAAGTGGCCATCGAACAGATGCGTGAGCAGGTGCAGAACATTGAGTAGCGTTTCAGGCGGGCGAAGGCCAACGAGGCATTTCAGCCTGTCTGATTCGCTGCCCTGTACCGACTGAGGGGCTGCCGGACCGAAAGCACAACTGCGTCAGGCATAGGGCAGTCTGCCGGCCGAGGGTGTGATGAGGAAATGGAGACGGCCTGCCTTCCCGAGGCAGGCCGTCCGAACACCGTCACTTGGAGGCTAGTGTTCCAGCTGACCCTTGCAGTTCGGGAGGTTGATGGTCACGTACGAATATGAACCCCAAAAAACCGTGCCAACTTCCTGCGAGGCAAGTCGGTAGGTTACTTGACCGCCAGGGGGCGCGTACGAGTACTGGGGGTGGCCCGAGGTGGATGTGTAGTTTCCAACGAGTTGGAACGGACCACCCTCCCAGCTCTTTTCCACGGTGTAGTTCTTATTGGCGTACTTTTGCCAAATGAGCTGGCCGGTCGCTCGCTGATTGATGCATCCGAGGCTGGTGGAGGTCAGCTTCACATACGGCTCCCGCGGCACCTTGGTGCAGACGTTCCGGACAGTGTTTTCGGTGGTGAAGAATGGCACGGCAGCTTGACATGATCCCGTGCTGTTCACCATGCGGAGGGTCACCCAAGATTCGGTCGTCTTGCTGATCCATTTCGAAAGGACGATGGGGCCGCTGCCGACCGACGTGTCTTCGTTGACCGAACACGTTGCCGTTCCTTGGTAGTAGTTGACGGCCACCTGCTCTTGCGTGCAGCTATCGACGTAGTCGTCGCCCTCGGCGGCAAACGCCAACTGAGGCGTGATGGCCACCAATGCGGTCGCCAAGAAGGTGTGTTTCATTTGACTCTCCCAAACAAAAAGAGGTGCATTCTTCTGTTCGGTAGTCACAGATAAATAGGTAGGTATCCGTCCCATCTTGTTGGGACGTTTGGAAGCAACGCGGGCGCTCTCGAGCTGTGGCGTAGACCTTGGAGATTCGGTGAATCGATAAACCCCGCCAGCCTGCGAGACTGCACGTACAGGTCACCAAACTCGGGCCTGGCGAAAGAGACCTCCGGATCGCATGCGCAACGGCGCCACCCAGGCCTTTTCCGGGCTTCAGGAGCTGCGCCGGGCCAGCAGGATCGGCGACGCATCAAGGAGCTCGACCGAGATCTGCGACGCAAGAACAACGCCCTGGCCGAGACGACAGCACTGTGGCGAAGCGCATCGCGTTTCAGCGGATAGCACTTTGCTCGCTGCGGCGAAACCGATGGCTGGCGGACGCCATTCACATGTCTCCCAGCGGAATACCGGCGCCCTTCTCATCGGCGTCAAGGGCCACGATCAACTGGGCCAGGTCCTTCTTGAGCCGGCGCAGCGTGGGTGCATCCAACGCCCGCAGCGCGCCGGGCAACACGCCGGCAAAGGGACCGGGCGCCTTGCGCAAGGTCCTTGCGCCTTCTGGCAGAAGATAGAGCTGGACGGATCTCCGGTCAGCGCCTTCCCTTCTCACTTCCACCAGTGATTTGGCGATCAAGGCCTTGACCAGATTGCTGGCCGTGGACTGATGAATGTCCATTGCGCGTGACAAGTCATTGACGCCGACGCCGGGCCGCTGCTGGACGATGCTCAGCGCCCAAACCTGGGCTCCGCCAAGCCCCGACTTCTTCTCGACCTGCTGGAAGTGCGTCTTGACGGTGTTCAGCACCTGCCGGAACTGTCTCAGCACATGCGCAGCGTCCTCATTTTGCCGGGTATCCGCAGAAGGCTCGGGAATGCTGGTGGTGCGTTGGCTGACCATCGACAAATCATAAGGACGTGACCGGTGCCGAGTTGCGGAACCGAGCGAGTGCGGCGTCCACCATGCCCTCCGGGCTCCCGCGCTCGCCATGCTGTTGACGCAGGTAGGTCGCGTCGCTGCCCTCGTGCGTGGCCTGGTACAGGTGATCGAGCGCCGCGCGGCTCCCCAGCCGGTCGGCATGGGGTTCCAGGTGCCGCAACGTCGCAAGGATGTCCTCGCGCAACGACAGCGTTTCATAGCCCTTGGGATGCACGATGGTGCCGTCAAGACCGAAGCGGCAGGCTTGGAAGCGGTTGTAGTTGTAGACCAGATAGTCGTCCTCAACCGGCGGTGGCTCGGTGCGCTCCAGGAGGTGGGCGCACAGCGCCTGCAGGTAGCAGGCCAGCGCTGCCGCCCGCTCCACGGTGAGTGGCGTGTCGCAAACCCTGAGTTCAATGGTGCCGAACTCCGGCTTGGGGCGGATGTCCCAATAGAAGTCCTTCATGCTCTTGACGATGCCGGTGCGCTCCATGTGCGCAAAGTAGCCTTGCTCGAATCCGCGCCAATCCAGCACGAAGGGCGCGCGACCGCTCAATGGGAAGGCGAACACGGAGTTCAGCCGCGCCGAGTTGAACAAGGTGTCCTTGCCCTGAACGAATGGCGAGGACGCGGACAACGCAATGAAGTGCGGCACGTAGCGGTTCAGCGAGTGCAGCAGGAACATCGCATCGTCACCTGAGGCGCAGCCGACGTGCACGTGCTGCCCGAAGATGGTGAACTGCTTGGCCAGGTAGCCGTATAGCGCAGACACCTCCTTGAACCTCGGCTTCGAGTAAATCTTGCGCTGGCTCCATTGTTGGAAAGGGTGCGTCCCACCGCCGGCAACACCGACGTTGAGCGTGTCGCCAGCGCGCACCAGGGCATCACGGATGTCCCGCAGCTGAGACAGCAGGCCCGTGTGAGACGTCTGAATGTCCGTGGAGATCTCGATCATGCTTTCGGTGATCTCAGGCACCACGTTGCCAGGGAACCTTGTGCGCCCCAACAGGTCGAGCATGTCCGGACTGGCATCGATAAGATCAAAATCGCTCAGCGAGACGAGCTGCAGCTCGAGCTCGACGCCCAGCGTCAAGGCGGCTGACTTGGTAAAGGCTTCGAGGGCCATTCAGTGCTCCGCCGATTCGTGGGTTTCCCGCGCCGAGATCAGGGCGCGCTGCGTCACCACGGGTCCGGCCAGCTCCAGCAGCAAGGTCATGGCGGCCAGGGGCGCGAGTTGGTCGACAAGGTCCACTCCCAGATAGCGCGCCTGCTCAAGCAGCAGGATGACGAAGACGGATATCGGCATCATCGCGACCCCCGTCAGCATGCCCTTGCGCGCCGAGATCCCACTCCAGCGGGCGAACAAGGTGACGCCGATCACCTTGGCGACAGCCCGCGCGGCGATCAACCCCAGTGCCAGACCGAGCCCGCTGATGACGCGTTGCCATTCCAGCGTGCTGGCGACGAACATGAACAGCACCACGGTCAGTAAGTCCCCGAGAGCCCCGAAGTTGCGCTGGGTCGCGCTGAAGGTGACGCGCCGATGGCGCGCCATCAGGCCGAAGGTCAGGGTGGCCAGCACGGGCGACAGCTTGAAGGTATGCGCCAGCGCGACCAGCAGCATGACCGAGATGGCGAACGCGATCGTCGCGTCGCGGCTGAGGTTGCCCAGACGGCGCAGCAGCGCCGGCACGGTCATACCGAACAGTGCGCCGAGCGCCACAGACGCGGCAAGAAGCACGACGCTGTTCAGCGCGGCCTGCACCAGGCTCCCCGAGCTCTGGAAAGTCCAGACGCCGACGATCACCTTGAAGGTGAACACCGCCAGTACGCAGTTCAGGCCGGTCAGGTGGATCAGGCGTTCCGTGACCTGCCCCGAACTGCGCTGCTCGTTGACCACGCGCATCACCGCGGCCGGCGACGTGGACATCGTCAGCGACGCCAGCAACAGTGCCGTGAGCATAGGCAGCCCGCAAAGCAAAGCCAGCAGCATCACGCAGCCAAAGGTCAGTGACGACTCCAGCAGGCCGCTTGCTGCCAGCCAAGGGTTGTGCCGCAGCCAGTTGAGGTTGATGCGGTAGCCGAACTCGAACAGGATCAGGCCAAAGGCGATGTTGGCCAGCAGCATCGCCGTGCCGCCCATGGTCATTGACAGCAGCCCGGCCTGCGCTGGCCCGAGCGCGAATCCGACGATGCCATACAGGCTGATCCGCGGCAGCCGGGTCCACCGATGGCCCAGTTCGCCGATCACCCAGGCCAACACGACGGCCATGGGCCAACCGAGTTCCTGCAGCGCAATCATTCCACCAGACATGGGGCCCCACAAAAAGAAGCACCTCGCCGGTGCCCAAGCCAATTGGCCCGCCTGAGCTCACGCGACCAGCGGGCTCGTGGCCGCCGTCGTTATTTGCTGCCGGGCGCGAAGGGGTACACGATGTCCGCCCGCCGGTTCTGCGCCCAGTCCGCTTCGTCGTGCCCCACGGCACGGGGCTTCTCCTTGCCGAAGCTCACAGCCTCGACCTGCGAATCCCGAACACCGAGCACCATCAGCGCTGACTTGACCGCCTCTGCCCGACGTTGCCCCAGGGCCAGGTTGTATTCCCTGCTACCCCGTTCGTCCGTATGGCCCTCTACCCTAACCTGCAGCGTCGGCATGCCAGCGAGGTAGTTGCCGTGGGCCTCCACCAGGCGTTGGTCCTGCCCGCGCAACGACGAACCGTCGTAGTCGAAGTACAAACTCCGCTCGCGGTACAGCAGGTTGTTCGGATCCAGATGGGCAGCGACCCTGGGGGCCATGGGTGCCGCCGGAACCGGACGGCCTGTCGTGCTCGCCGCGGGCGCAGTGGACGGCGGCCCGGCATAGCTGACGCTTTTGGCAGGGTCGACCACCGTCGTGTTGCTGCATGCGGCCAAGATCAAGGAAAGGGCGCAAAGCGCCGCGCGTGACTTGAGGGTGCTCATGTGACATCGGCCGGGGCAGCCGGCCCGGGAATTGGCAACACAAGCGTAACATATACATTTGTGCAAATGTTATACCCATGACACCTCCAACCCACCTGCAGCCTGAGCAGCCCGACGTCGTCGCATCGATCCGCGATGATTTCGCGGACTGGCGCCAATGGCTGGGTCGGTTCGTCGTCCTGCTGTTTGCGGTGCTGGCCGGCGTATCGGTGGTGGCCTTCACATGGCTGTGCGAGCGCGCGCTGAACGGTTTTGTCGCCTTGCGGACGTTTCACGCCTGGTGGCCGTTCATCTGGACGCCTCCGTGCCTCGGCGCGCTGGTCTGGCTGACACGGCGCTACGCGCCTGGTGCTGCCGGCTCAGGCATCCCGCAGGTGATGGCCGCACTCGATCCAACGGTTGATGAGCAGGACCGGCGGCTGTTCGTGTCGCTGCGCCTCAGTGCGGCGAAAGCCGTGCTCACTGCGGGCGGACTGATGGCGGGCCTTGCCACCGGGCGGGAAGGACCGTCGGTGCAGATTGCCGCCGGCGTCATGCAACACGCCCGCCGCTGGCTGCCCAAAGGAGCGCCCGTGTCCAACCACGGCCTGCTGACCGCCGGCGGTGCCGCGGGAATCGCGGCCGCGTTCAACGCGCCGCTGGCCGGCGTCATGTTCGCGATCGAGGAGCTGAGCCGACGCATCGAGCAACGCAACAGCGGCCTGATCATCTCTGCCATCGTGCTGGCCGGCCTGATGGCCGTGTCGGCCTTCGGCAACTCGACCTACTTCGGCGTGATCCGGGTCCCGCCGCTGGAGCCGGGCTTCCTGTTTCCGGCGTTGCTCGTGACTCTGGCGAGCGGAGTTCTGGGGGGCTTGTTCTCTCGCCTGCTCCATGCGTCGCTGGTGGGCACGCCGGACCGGTTCAGCCGCTGGCGCAAGGACCATCCCGTGATGTTCGCGGCGGCCTGCGGGCTGGCTATCGCGTTGATCGGCTGGGCCAGTGGCGGCGCCAGCTTCGGCAGCGGTTACGACTACACGCGGCGTCTGCTGGAGGGGCAGACCGACATGCCGTTGCTGTATGTCACTCTGCGTTTCGTGGCGACCTGGCTGGCGGCTTGGTCCGGAGTGCCGGGCGGTATCTTTGCGCCTTCGCTGGCCATCGGCGCGGGCATCGGCGCCGACGTGGCGCTGCTCACAGGTTGGACAGCCAGTTCATCCGCCTTGATCGCGCTGGGCATGGCGGGCTTTCTGGCCGCCGTGACGCAGGCGCCGCTTACCGCCTTCATCATCGTCATGGAGATGGTGGACGGCCATGCCATGGTGCTCAGCCTGATGGCGGCCGCGCTCGGGGCCAAGCTGGTATCCCGCTGGATCAGCCAACCGCTCTACAGCACGCTGATGCTGGCACAACTGGCGCGGCTGCAGCCGATACTCACGCCGCAATCCAAGGCCACGGGCTCCGCCGGCGAGCGCCCGATCTCCTGACCCAACACTCCCTCTCTGCACGATGTCCCTCGCTTCCGCCGGCCCCGCTGGGGCCACCGAATGGGTCGCCCTTGTGTTGTTCGCGCTGGCGTTGCTTCACACGTTCGCGACCAAGTCCTTCGAACGCCTCGCGCACCGCAACGCCCGCCATGCCGGCGTGTTGCACCTGCTGGGCGAGGTGGAGGTCGTATTCGGGTTGTGGGCCGCCGTGCTGCTGCTGGCCATGGCGGCGATCAACGGCGGGGCGGCCGCGCTGACCTATGCCGAATCGCGGCAATACACCGAGCCGCTGTTCGTCTTCGTGGTGATGGTCGTCGCCGCGTCCAAGCCGGTTCGGGCCACCGCTTCGTCGCTCGTTGCCCTGCTCGCGAGGCTGCTTCCGGTGTCAACGCCGATCGCGTCCGTCTGGCTCGCGCTGTCGTTCGTACCCCTGCTGGGCTCCGTGGTCACGGAGCCTGCGGCCATGACGCTGGCGGCGCTGATGTTGCGCGACCAGGTGTTCCGGCCAGGGCCACCCGAGTGGACCAAGTACGCGGCGCTCGGCGTCCTGTTCGTCAACGTATCGATCGGTGGAACTCTGACGTCATACGCGGCGCCGCCGGTGTTGATGGTGTCGGGCACCTGGGGCTGGACCACCGGATTCATGTTCACCACTTTTGGCTGGAAGGCGGCCGTGGCCGTCGCCATCAACGCGACCGCGGTGGTGTGGCTCCTGCGCCGTCATCTGCGTGGCCTTGCGCAAGCCGACGCGCCAGCGCGAGTGCCAGGCGTGATCCAGTTGGTGCATCTGGCGTTTCTTGCCGGTGTGGTCGTGTTTGCACACCATCCCGTCGTCTTCCTGGGCCTGCTGCTTTTCTTCATGGGCTTCGTGCAGGCCTACCCGAAGCACCAGGAACCGTTGATCCTGAAAGAAGCGCTGCTGGTGGCGTTCTTCCTGGCCGGCCTGGTGGTGCTGGGCGGCATGCAGCAATGGTGGCTGCAGCCGCTGGTGTCGTCTCTGTCGCCCATCGCGCTGTTCTTTGGCGCGGTCGGCCTGACGGCCATCACCGACAACGCAGCGCTCACCTACCTGGGCTCGCTGATCGAAGGCATCAGCGACCCCGCCAAGTACATGCTGCTGGCCGGCGCGGTAGCGGGCGGCGGCCTGACCGTGATCGCCAATGCACCCAACCCCGCTGGCGTGGCCTTGCTGCGGCAGGGTTTCGATGATGAATCCATCGGCGCCGGGCCGTTGCTGCTGGCCGCCCTGCCGCCCACGATCGTCGCAGCAGCTGCGTTGCTGCTGATGTAGTGTGCTACTTGCCGCGCGGCCGGTTCTTGTCCCAGATGGCCAGCAGGATGAGGCCATACGACAGTAGGCGCACGCCGTAATGCGTTGGCGTGTCTTCGTTCCACGAAGGCGTCAACGCCATGTGGATGCGGTTCGCAGCCTCGATCCAGAACGACAGCATGAAGAACAGGAAAAACCTGTCGCGGGTGCTGCGCCAGTAACGCAGGAAGAACAAGCCCGCAACAAAGGTCAGCGCGGCGATGCCGCCCAGCAGGAAAGAGTTCAGCGTGTCGGTGTTCACCGATCGCCCTCGATGACCAGGCCAGTGACCAGCAGCGTCATCGCCACCAGCGCCAACAAGAGCCGCCAAGAAGACAGGTCGACATGAGTGAACAAGGTCTTGTCGAGCACGAGCAGGACATTGTTGGCCGTCAGCCCGACGAAGCAGAGGCCGCTCCAAAGCAGGATTCGAAACCCTGACCTGGCGTGGCTGCGCAGCAGCAGGAAGGCACAGGTCAGGGCGGTCAAGGCACACAGGCCGTAAATCAGCTTGTCCACGTCAGCTGTCCTTTCGCCACTTGAAGGCATCCGCAAAGCGCAAGGCGCTCTTTTGCGTCGCGTCATGAATGAGGTTGGTCACGCCCACCAGATTCTCTCGGTAGGCCTGCTCCAACCGTTCTACCGATGCAACCAGCGTCTCGTCGGGCGCATACCAGTAACGCTCGTCCTCGCAGGCAAGAATGCGCGCACTGCACAGCGACTGCAGCAGCTCAGTGACCGCACGATCCTGCAGATACAGGGCCCGGGCCACCTCCGCAACCGTCCGCCGCACAGACGGCTCGCGATGGAAAAGCAGCATCGCTTCAAGGTGCGGCACGGAAGGCACGCTGGTCAGAACGAAGCGTGTGACGTCATCGGGGATGCTGCGCGGCTGGCTCACTCCGCGCCCGACAAGAAGATGTACTTCGTCTCCGGCATGTACTCCGCTCCCATGCGCATCAGTGCGTCGACCCAGATTCAGCCAGCAGCTCTCTTTTAAGCTGCACAAGCCGCGTTTTTATCCGACGTTCGTTGACGGGGCCGAGGCGCAACAGCCATTTCTGACCCGCGGACAGCGACTCCAATGCAGGGTCGGCAAACTGGTAGAGAACCCAAGGACGCGGTGGCTGAACTGAGGGATCGAACGCTGGCAGCTTCACCTCGAGCGGGCCGTCCGGCACGGGCGCATCGAGCAGATGGTCGACGACGGCCAGCAGGCGGTCGTTGAATCGGCCCTTCGGGTATCCCAGCTCGACGTAGGCGGCTTGCAGCATGGGGTACATGCGGCGATAGAGATCTGCCAGTTGGGCCATGTCGACCGTCTCGACCAGCAGCAACAATGGGGCATACCGCAGTCCGTTGTCGGGATCGATGTAGCTGTGGCCGCCCTGCTGGCGTACCGTGAAGCGGTCGGGCGTTGGATTGACGGGCCACAGGCGCGACGACGCCTGCTGGCGATCCATGTTGTCGACCGTGGCAACCACCCGGTGCGCGAAGTCATCGACCCGGAGCTGGCTGGCGACCACCTTGCGCCCGAGCAGCTCGATCAGCGCATCTCCGACGCCCGCGGGCGGCAATGGATCGGCGGGTGCAGGTTCGGGCACGGAGGCGGCGGGCGCGATGGGAGGCAACGCGACGGACGCTGCAGACACCGGAGCAGATGCGGCCAAACCTGCCGACGGGAGTTCTGACGCGAGACGGGCCCGGGCCTCGTCCCGCTGCTGACGGACATACCACGCACCGGCCAGAACTCCCGCGGTGAGCGCTGCAAGAGCGGCGACTTTCAACGGGGTGAGCATGAGTCGAGATCGCGGGAAAACTACATTCGCACAAATGTACCATCGGCGGTGAAACGATCCCCCAATGACACCGCGAAATGACCCTTCCCCTGGCGGTGCATCGCCCGCTCTCAGCCGCTTTGTCGACCTTGCCGCAATCAGTGCCGTAGCAAGCGCAATGCCGGCGTCAGGCAGCCATGTGCATCTCCTGCCTGGCGGCCACGGCCGTCCAGCGCGCGAGGCTCGGTCGCGAAGGGTGGAATAGTTCGACGCAGGCCAGGTCCTGCGGCTCGGGCAGCGAGCCTGCGTCCAGCGCGATGTCCAGCGCCGCGCGGGTGTCGGGCGGCAACTGGCCAAGAGCCGTCATCACCGCACCCGGCAGTGGTGGCCGGGCGAGCAGCGGCTCGTCGAGCAGTTGCAGCAAACCTTGGCAAGCAGGATGGGCGCTGAAATACAGCAGGCCCGCACCGCCACCCACCGAGGCGAGCCGGCGCGGCACCCGGTGGGTGCAGCGCAACAGGAAGGCAGCCGACCCCGCCTCGGTGTCCCGAATGGCACGGAAAGCCCGGTCGTCGATTTGCAGATGGATGGCCGCCTGAGCGAGGTCCCGGCACAGCAGCATGACGGGTTGCCGCTCGTCGCCACGGTGCAGCAGCCGGGCCGCGGCCGCCTTGTCGTCGAGCCGGCATGCCATCAGGTAGCCGGCGGCAGTCGGCACAGCTGCCACCGCGCCGCTACCCAGCCGGTCAGCCACCGCCTGCAGCATGCGGGCTTGCGGGTTGTCGGGATGGACCTCGCAGCGCTGGAAGCGGCGCATCGTGTGTGCCTCGCCAAGTCGAGTTGAATGCCTCGACGATAAGAAGGCGCGCCCGCGCTTTGCGTCGGACAAACCGCCAGGGCGTCGCCGGATAGCGCGCCTAGACGAGCGGTGGATCCGTCTCACGCTCGGGGTGACGGTGACGGACCAGGCCGCGGATCAGCGCGTCAGCCCCCGTGGCGGCGTCGCTCGTCAACGTGATGCCGGGGTCGGGCTGGCCATCGGGCAGCGTCGTCGGCACGCCGGCGAGCTCCAGCAGGTCCTGCGCGGTGCCCAGCGCGAGCAAGGTTTTGCAGTGCCGGTACTGGTCTCGAATGCCGTCCAGCGCGCGGGCGTCGCCCGACAATGCAACGATGGCCGCAACGCCATCCGCGAGCACCAGCGCGTCAAAGAGAAAGCCCGGCTCGTTTTCGAACGAGGCATCCGCCTGCAGTTCGACGCCGTCCTCCGTCGCTACCGGCCCGATGCGGCTGGCGATGAAACGCGGCACGGCGCCCGCCTCCAGCAGCCGTGCATGCACGCCGGCCACGCTTTCGCCGATGCAGCCGTCGGCAATGTAGACCGCCACCTTGCGGCCATGGATCGACCCGTCGCCCGGCCGTGCCAGCAGCGACAGCGGCGGCGAGCGGGTCACCTCCGGCTCGATGTCGCGGTCCAGTGCCTTTGGCATCGGCTCGGGCAGGGGCGAGATGTTCAGCCCCTCGGCGACTTGGGCGGCCAACGTCTCGGACGCGTTTCTGAGCATGGACACGATGCGCTCGCGCACAGCCGGCACCGTCACTTTGCTCAACTCGAAGCGGAACGCTGCGGCGATGTGGGCCTGTTCCGCCGGTGACTGACTGTTGAAAAACAGCGCCGCCTGGTTGTAGTGCTCCGCGAAGAGTTCCGGCTTGGCCCGGACCTTGGCCTCGTCCTCGCGGGCGCGCAGCCGCGCCGCCACTGAAGTGAACCCTTGTGCGGCGCCAGCCTGGAAGGGGCAGCCGCCGCCCAGCGAATTAGGCTCATAGGCCACCCGGCCACGGTGGATGGCCTGGCGATGCATGCCGTCGCGCTGGTTGTTGTGCACCGGCGCGATCGGCGAATTGATCGGGATCTCGTGGAAGTTGGGGCCGCCCAGGCGCGAGATCTGCGTGTCTACGTAGGAATGGATGCGGCCGGCCAGCAGCGGGTCGTTGGTGAAGTCCAGGCCCGGGATGATGTTGGCCACGCAGAAGGCGATCTGCTCCGTCTCCGCGAAGAAGTTGTCGGGGTTGCGATTGAGCACCATGCGCCCGACCGGGCGGATGGGCACCAGCTCTTCCGGAACGATCTTGGTCGCGTCGAGGATGTCGAAGCTGAAGGCTTCGGCCTGCTCCTCGGTGAAGACCTGCAGGCCCAGCTCGTACTCCGGATAGGCGCCGCCCTCGATGCGCTCCCAGAGGTCGCGGCGGTGGTAATCCGGGTCGGCGCCGGAGATCTTCACAGCCTCGTCCCAGGCCAGGGAATGAGTGCCGTATTTCGGGCTCCAGTGAAACTTGACAAAGACCGACTCGCCCGCGCCGTTGACCAGCCGGTAGGTGTGCACGCCAAAGCCCTGCATCGTGGCGTAGCTGCGCGGGATGGCGCGGTCGCTCATCAGCCACATCAGCATGTGGGTGGACTCCGGCATCAGCGACACGAAGTCCCAGAAGGTGTCGTGTGCGCTGGCGGCCTGGGGCATCTGGTGGTGCGGCTCGGGCTTGACGGCGTGCACGAGGTCGGGGAACTTCATCGCGTCCTGGATGAAGAAGACCGGCATGTTGTTGCCGACCAGATCCCAGTTGCCTTCGTCGGTATAGAACTTGACGGCGAAGCCGCGCACGTCACGCGCCGTGTCCTTGGAACCGCGCTCGCCCGCCACTGTCGAGAAGCGCACGAAGACCGGCGTGATCTTGCCGTCCTGCTGGAAAGGCGCAGCCTTGCTGAGCTCGGGAATGGCCTGAGTGCACTCGAAGAAACCGTGCGCGCCGGAGCCCCGCGCATGCACGATGCGCTCAGGGATGCGCTCATGGTCGAAATGGGTGATCTTGTCGCGCAGGATGAAGTCTTCGAGCAGCACCGGGCCCCGCGTGCCGGACTTCAGCGAGTTCTGGTTGTCGGCGATGGGCACGCCCTGGTTGGTCGTCAGCCGCTGGCCGCTGCCATCCACCCGCACGCGGTCCAGTGCCGCCGTCGTCGGATTGCTGCCCTCGCGGGCCACGCCACCGGTTTTCGCCGAGGCGTTGGACTCGGACAGCGTGCTGGCTGTGGGCAGGCGCGAAGGCGGCGCCACGCTGGTGCCGGCGGGCGGATGCTGGCCGTTGTCCATGCCGTGCTCGGCCGCCTTGTTGGCGTTGAAGGGCATGGCCGCTGCGACGTCGCCCGTCTCGGCGGCCCTGCGCGCGGCGGCATCGCCATCGCCGGACGGCCCGACCTTGGCGGGCCCGCTGTCGGTGTTGCGGGCAGCGGCCTTGGCTGCGGTTGTTTTCTTGTCGGCACCGCTGACGGTCTTGCGGGATGTGGGCATTCAAATCTCCGTGGATAAGCGTGCGGCAGCGGCAAATCCGGTGCCCGAATTCAATCGACGCGGAAGTTCTTGAATTGCCAGGGATCGTCGCGATCCAGGTCTTCGTCGAACAGGGTTTCGCGGTCGGCCAGCGGCGTCCAGTCGCTGCGCACGCCGGTCACTGTGCCGAGGTAGGGCCGGATCATGGCCAGCAGCTCCTCGTGCGGCAGTTCGTCAGGTTCGAGGATGCCCCGGTCGGGGTGCCGGATGGCCCAGGCCACACCGGCCATGATGGGCGCGGCCACCTGCAGAGAAGTCGAGTTGTTGTAGGGGCACAGGCGCCGCGCTTCCTCGACGGTGAGCTGAGACCCATACCAGTAGGCGCCGAAGCCGTCGCCCATCAGCAGCACGCCCAGTTCATCGCGGCCGTCGCTGATGTCGTCGCGCAGCAGGCGCTTGCCGTCCTGCACCCGCCACTGCCGGCCAGCCAGCTCGTGCAGCGACAACACCGCGTCGTCACAGGGGTGGTAGGCATAGTGGACGGTGGGCCGGTACGCCGGTTGCCCTGGGTCACCGACCGTCAGATGGTCGGCGATGGAAATGGACTCCGCGTGCGTGATCAAGAAACCCTGATATGGCCCGCCCAGCGGCGTCCAACTGCGCACCCGCGTGCCGGCGCCCGGTCGCTTCAGGTAGATGGCCGCGCGGCAACCGTCCGGGTGCCGACCGCCGTCGGCAGGAAAGTGGCGTTCATGCGTGCCCCACCCCAGCTCGGCGGGCTGCAGGCCTTCAGCGATGAAGCCGTCGATGGACCAGGTATTGACGAACTCGCCCAGCCGCTTGGGCCGCCGGCCGACCTGGGTGTCGTGCTCGGCAATGTGGATGGTGCGCAAGCCAAGTTGCTGCGCGAGACCGGCCCAGCCGGTCGGGTCGGCCGGCGTGTGAGCCTGGGGGCCGGCCAGATCGAGCAAGGCCTCCTTCAGCAGCAGGGACACCAGGCCAGGGTTGGCGCCCAGAGTGGGCAGCGTCGTCGGTTGGGCGGCGCCCGGCCGGCGCAAGGCCAGCACCTCTTCGCGCAGCTGGTAGTTGGTGCGTCGTTCGGGCGGGTTGGACGGATCGGTGTTGCCGTCGGGCCAGCACTCCGTCGACGTGTCGAGGTAGAGGCAGCCTCGTTCATGGCAGAACTCGATCAGCTCGCGGCTGCTGACGTCCACCGACAGATTGAGCAGGAAGTCGCCGGCGCGCAGCCGGGGCACAAGGATCTGGCGATAGTTGTCGCGCTCCAGCTTGGCCGCCGTGTGCGGCACGCCGTACTCGCGGGCCGCCTGCAGGCCGTCGGCCGAGGGTTTGAGGATCTCGATCTGCGCGGCCTTCATGTCGATATGGCGCAGCAGCAGTGGCAGAACAGCCTGTCCAATGCTGCCGAACCCCAGCATGACGAGGCGCCCGTCGAACTTGGCGTGGATGCTTGCAGCTTCTGTCATGCCGCCATCACGGCAATCGGAGTTCCCGCCGGGAGGATCTCGTGAGGACCTTTTATGCCGACACCGCCGACGCGACGCTGCGCTTCGCGCCGCTCGCGGTGGCCACGGAAGCCGACACCGTCATCATCGGAGGCGGCTTCGCGGGCCTGGGCACGGCGCTCAGCCTCGTCGAGCACGGCCAGCGCGACTGCCTGCTGCTGGAGGCGCAGACCCTGGGCTTCGGTGCGTCGGGGCGCAACGGCGGCTTCGTCTCCGGTGGCTTCAGCCTGGACGCCGCCCGGCTGCACCGCCGCCTCGGCCACGAGGGTGCTCGCCGCCTCTACCTGATGAGCGAGGCCGCCGTGAAACAGATCCGCTCGCGCATCGAGCGCTACCGCATCGACTGCGATCCCGTCTATGGGGGCGTCATTGTTGCGAGCTGGTTCAAGGACGACAGCAGCCTGCGCGAACTGCAGGCCCTGATGCGCGACCAGTTCGGCCTGCACTGGCAATGGCTGGATCGCAGCGCCATGCGCGAGCAGCTGCGCACGCAGCGCTATCACGCCGGCCTGCATGAGCTGGACGCCTTCCACTTCAACCCGCTGAAGTATGCCCAGGGCAAGGCGCGGGTTCTCGCCGCCGCTGGCGTGGCGCTGCATGAGCACAGCCGCGTGGTGGCAGTGCGGCGCGATGGCGCCGGGTGGCAGGTCTCCACCGGGCGGGCCTCGGTGCGCTGCCGGCAGGTGGCCATCTGCGCAGGTGCCTACATCGACGGCCTGTACCCGGCCCTCGGGCGCAACACGCTGCCGATCGCCACCTACGTGATGGCGACCGAACCCCTCGGCGACCATCTGCGCGATGCCATCTGCACGACCGCTGCGGTCTTCGACACCCGCTTCGCCTTCGACTACTACCGCGCGCTGCCGGACACCCGCCTGCTCTGGGGTGGCCGCATGTCCACGCGCGAGCGTTCCAGCACGGACGTCGCCCGGCTGCTGCACGGCGACCTGGTGCGCGTCTACCCACAGCTGCGCGATGCCCACGTCACCCACGCCTGGAGCGGCCTGATGAGCTACACCCGCCACCAGATGCCGCTGATCGGCCGCTTTCCCGATGGCGTCTGGTACGCCATCGGCTTCGGCGGCCACGGGGTGGCGCCGACGACGCTCGGCGGCGAGGTGCTGGCCCGCGCGATGGCAGGCGTCGAACCCGTGCCGGCCGGCTTCGCGGCCTATGGGCGCGAACCCACCTTTGGCCGCCTTGGCCTGGCCGCTGCGCAATGCACCTACTGGGGCCTGCAGACGCGCGACGCGCTGATGAGCTGGCGCGACGCGCTGCGGGCCTGAAACGCCGCGCTCAGCGCGTCGGCCGCTCCGCGGCGACGCTGCGGTGGCGCAACGAACTGGGCGCATTGAGATGGGCGCCGTCGGACACGCCCACGCCCATCCGGTCCACCAGTTCGCCGCCCAGCCATGCCGTCACCAGGGACAGGGCCGCGCCACCGAAGGACAGCACCAGGGCCAGGACCGGCGGCACCGCCGGCTCGGCATAGCGCAGCCAGGCGCTGCCGGCAAACGCCACCAACACGATGACATTGCCGCCTGCATGCAGGGCGCCAACAGACTTGGCGCGCGTCCCGGCGGGAATGGCCAGCCAGTCGATAGCGCCAAAGGGCGCGGCGAGCAGGCCGCCGATGACGCCGGCAAGGATGAGGTAGTAGGCGACAACGGCCATCAGGCTGTAGCCGCCGACGAGGGCCAGCAGGTCGAACACCACGGAGGCGCCGAGCAGGCCGAGGGGAAAGACCACCAGCATCTGGTGAACGGCGTGGCCGAATAAACGCACTTTGCTTTCCATGAGAAATCCTTGGCAGTTGAACGGCTGCCGGGCCGCCGCCCGTCGGGCATGGCGGCCGGAACGGCGAAGTGCGGACGCCTGCCATGGGGCAATTCCAATGCCCAACATCCCGGCGGTTCCGGCCGTCATCGCCAAAAATGACTGACATCCGCGCTTGCGCACATGGCCGGCGAGCGCTGCCAAGCTAAAGTCCGAAACCATCACCCGCTGGGCAGCGACAGAAATTTGCAGGACTGACAGGCACTTAGCCTCAGGCCGGCGACGGCCCGGCACGTCAAGCCCACATCTTCATGGAATATCCCGGCAATCTCTTCGTCGTCGCCGCGCCCAGCGGCGCGGGCAAGTCCAGCCTTGTGAAGGCACTGCTTGAGCTGGATGCGCGACTGGTCGTTTCCATCTCCCACACCTCGCGGGCGCCGCGCGGCCAGGAGCAGCATGGGCGCGAATACTGGTTCATCACGCCGGACGAATTCCGCGCCATGGCCGCGCACGGCGACTTCTTCGAATGGGCCGAGGTGCATGGCAATCTCTATGGCACCTCACGCGCCGGCATCGAACAGCGGCTGCAACACGGTGAGGACGTCGTTCTCGAGATCGACTATCAGGGTGCCTTGCAGATCAAGCAGCTCTTCCCTTACGCGGTGCTGATCTTCATCTTGCCGCCCAGCTGGGACGAATTGCGCCTGCGCCTGAGCCGCCGCGGCGACACCGAGCCCGAAGTCATCGCCAAGCGCATGAACAACGCCCGCGTCGAAGTGGCGCAAGCCCGGCACTTCGATTTCGTCGTCGTGAATGCGGTCTTCGACACCGCCGTTTTCGACCTCAAGACGATCGTCCACGCACAACGGCTAAAATACGCGGCTCAGCGGCGCAACCGCTCTGCCGTCTTTCAGGCGCTCGATCTGCCCTGATCCGCTTTTTTCTAAGGAACACCATGGCCCGCATCACCGTCGAAGACTGCCTGACCAAGATCCCGAACCGTTTCCAGCTGGTGCTGGCCGCCACTTACCGCGCCCGCATGCTGAGCCAGGGCCACAGCCCCCGCATCGAGAGCAAGAACAAGCCCGGCGTGACCGCCCTGCGCGAAATCGCCGCTGGCGAAGTCGGCATCGAGATGCTGCGCAAGGTGCCGGTCTAAGCACCGTCCCCTGCTGCCATACGGGCGCCCTCGGGCGCCCGTTTGCATTTCGGCCCGAGTGGTCATCGTCGTCTAAGGGCCCGCCAAGCAACGCCATGGGCGAGGGGCTTCACGACCTGGGCTAAATTCGGGACCATATGGCCCAACGCTCCCTCACCGCCTGGTTCACGCTGCCTGGATTGCGCCAGGCGGCGCCGCCCACGCAGGCGGAAGCTGCTTCCTTTGATGCCCTCGCCCCCAAGCTCGGTTACCTGAGCAAGGCCGAGGTCAAGCGCGTGCGCGAGGCCTACAAGTTCGCCGACGAGGCCCACCTGGGCCAAAAGCGCGCCACCGGCGAGCCCTACATCACCCACCCGATCGCCGTCGCCGGCATCTGTGCGGAATGGCGGCTGGATGCCCAGGCGCTGATGGCGGCGCTGATGCATGACGTCGTCGAGGACTGCGGCGTCTCCAAGGCCGAGCTGATCGAGAAGTTCGACGCCACGACGGCCGATCTGGTCGACGGCCTGACCAAGCTGGACAAGCTGCAGTTCTCCACCAAGGAGGAGTCGCAGGCCGAGTCCTTCCGCAAGATGCTGCTGGCCATGGCGCGCGACCTGCGCGTCATCCTCATCAAGCTGGCCGACCGACTGCACAACATGCGCACCATGGGTGCGATGGCGCCGCACAAGGCCCGGCGCATCGCGCGCGAGACCTTCGACATCTATGCGCCCATCGCCCACCGCCTGGGCCTGAACCAGACCTTCCGCGAGCTGCAGGACCTGTCATTCCAGTATTTCCACCCCTGGCGCTATGCGGCACTGAGCAAGGCGGTAGGCAAGGCACGCGGCAACCGACGCGACCTGGTGTCGCGCATCGAGGCCGAGATCCGCGCCGCCTTTGCCAAGGCCAGCCTGCGCGTGGAGGTGCAGGGGCGCGAGAAAACGGTCCATTCCATCTACAAGAAGATGCGCGAAAAGGGCGGCCTGTCCTTCGCCCAGGTCAGCGACATCTTCGGCTTTCGCATCCTGACCGAGGAGCCGCTGCAGTGCTACACGGCCCTGGGCGTGCTGCACCAGCTCTACAAGCCACAAGCGGGTCGCTTCAAGGACTACATCGCCACGCCCAAGGACAACGGCTACCAGTCCCTGCACACCACGCTGATGGGGCCGCTGGCCACGCCGCTGGAGTTCCAGCTGCGCACCGAGGGCATGCACCAGATCGCCGAGCAGGGCGTGGCGGCGCACTGGATCTACAAGAGCCGCGGCAAACAGGCGTCGGCGCTGGTCGCCCAGCAGGCCAACGCGCGCTGGCTGCAGAGCCTCATCGACATCCAGGACGAGACGCGTGACGCCAACGAGTTCCTAGAGCACGTCAAGATCGACCTCTTTCCGGATGCGATCTACGTCTTCACGCCCAAGTCCAAGATCATGGCTTTGCCCAAGGGCGCGACGCCGGTGGACTTTGCCTACGCCATCCACTCCGACGTCGGTGACCATTGCGTCGCGGCCCAGGTCAATGGCGAGGCCGTGCCGCTGCGCGCCGAGCTGCGCAGCGGCGACATCGTCGAGATCATCACCGCCCCTGGCGCCAGCCCCAACCCGGCCTGGCTGAGCTTCGTACGCACCGGCCGCGCGCGCTCCAAAATCCGACACTACCTGAAGGATCTGGAGCAGGAAGAGTCGCGCGAGCTGGGCGAGAAGATGCTGGCCCAGGCCATGCGTGTCGAAGGCCTGGGGCTACCCAGCCTGGAGCTGGACGACCCGGCTGCGCCGATCTGGCATGAGCTGGCTGCCTGGGCCGGCAGCGCCAACACCGAGCAGCTCCTCGTCGACATTGGCGCTGGCCGCAAGATTGCCACCATCATTGCCAAGAAGCTGGCCCGCCTGATGGCCGAGCAGGGGCAAAAACCCGACGCGCTGGCGCTGACGCTCGGCCGCTTCGCCGAGGCGCCGTCCAACCAGGGCAGCGTGACCATCGACGGCAACGAGGGCGCTTCCGTGCAGCTGGCCAGCTGCTGCCGACCCATTCCCGGCGACGAGGTACGCGGCTACCTCGGGCGCGGCGAAGGACTCATCGTGCACACCTGCGAATGCGCCATCGGCCGGCGCCTCTTCCAGCGCGACAGCGAGCACTGGATCCAGGTCGAATGGGCCGAGGAGCTGGGCCGCAGCTTCGAGGCCGGCATCGCGCTGCTGATGACCAACGGCAAGGGTGTGCTCGCCCAGGTGGCCCAGGCGGTGGCCCAGGCTGAGGCCGACATCACCCACATTTCGATGAGCGACGAGGCCCAGTTGCGGGAAACGGCGGAGATGACCCTGCTCATCGCCGTGCGGGACCGCCTGCACTTGGCCGACGTGCTGCGCGTGCTGCGCCGCACCGCGCCCGTTCAGCGCGTCTGGCGCGTCAAGCCGTAGGACGCGCGTCCGAGGGCGTTGCGGCCAATCACGGCCGTGACTGTTTCTATTCGCTTCCTGGGGTTAACCAGTGTTTCTGGGCCCGGTATTTCTTTTCGGGATAGCAAACGAGACAAAACGAATTTCTCCGAGTTACGGCGGCTGCTTAAGGTCGCGCCGCGGCCCGGGAAGACGGTGCAAAAGCGCCTCTATCCGGCCCGCAGCGACCGACCCACAACAAGCCCGGGATCCCACCGGAGCGCGGAGAAGACACGTGAACAAGTTCAACAAGCCTGCGGTGGCAACCGCCGTTTCCATGGCCCTGGCCCTGATGGCCCAGCAGTCCGCCCTCGCCCAGCAAAGCGGCGACGGCGCCAAGCCCGAAGACGCCAAGCCGGCCGCGCGCAAGCCGGGCGCCCCGGTGCAGGAACTTGAGACCGTGCTGGTGGTTGGCACGCGCCAGTCGCAGCAGTCCAGCATCAACCGCAAGAAGAACGCGGCGACGGCCCAGGATTCCATCGTGGCCGAGGACGTCGGCGCCTTCCCGGACCGCAACATCGGCGAGGCCATCTCCCGCATCGCTGGCGTGGCGCTGGACCGAGGCGATTACGGCGAGGGCGTCACCGTGTCCATCCGCGGGAACGGCCCGGAACTGACCCGCGTGGAACTGGACGGCATGGGCGTGAACTCCGGCGCCGGCACCAACCTACTGGGCCGCGGTCTCGAAGGCGGCGACGGCCGCGGCACAGAGTTCCGCGAGTTGCCCTCCGACCTCATCAAGAGCGTCGACGTCATCAAGGGATCCACGGCAGCCATGACCGAAGGCTCGCTGGGCGGCGGCATCATCATCACGACCCGCACCGGCCTGGACTTCGACAAGCCCTTCTACATGATCAAGGCCGAGGCCACGCAGAGCGACCTGGTCAAGAAGACCACGCCTCGCTACAACGTGATCCTGGCCGACAAGTTCCTCGACAAGAAGCTGGGCGTGCTGCTCAACTGGAGCAAGGCGCGCACGGTGAGCGAGAACCACTCGATCTCGCAGGGCGGCAGCAACAACAACCAGGGCCTCCTGCGTCTGGCCGACTTCGACAATTCGCCCGAGAAGACCTTCGCGTTCAACCCCAACACGCTGTTGCAGTCCGACCCGACGGCGACGGTGACGCTGCTGGCCTCGCCCAAGACGACCGCCGCCGGCGGTGGCTTCTTCAATGCCGCCACGCCGCTGGAGATCCTGACTCAGTCGGCCGCCGCGCAGACCAAGGCGGACTGCTTCACCGCTTTCCCCAACCTGACTGCGGCGCAAATCGCCTCCATCCAGCCAGGCACGCGCAACGCGACCGTCAACGCCGCGATCAACCAGCGCAACTCAGAGCAGATGACCTGCCTGAACCAGTGGAACGACTACCACCCGTCCAACGCGGGTGGCTTCCGCTACAACTTGCGTGGCCAGGATGACCGCCGCGACAACGCCGACATCCGCTTCGACTTCAAGGTCAACGACAAGCTGACCGTCTATACCAAGCTGGCCGCGGCCAAGCGCCATGTGGACGACACGGTGGGCTTCCTGGGTGTGGGCAGCACCCCGCTCTTCAACACCGCCGTCACCGACAACCTCACCACCGGCATCCGCACGATGACGCCGGGCGCCTCCGGCAGCACCCTGGCGAGCACTTATTCATTTCCGCTGGCCACGGCCAACAACGGTGTGACCCGGCCGCTGATGACCGGCGCGATGACCACCATCCTGCCGGGCTACACCGTCGACTCCTCGCACCATGTGACCAGCTATTCGGTGGACAACGGCAGCTACGGCACCGACACCATCTTCAGCACCATCGACACCGACTCGAAAACGCTGCTTGCCGGTGGCGAATACAACGATGGCCGGCTGAAGGCCCAGTTCATGGCCGGCCTGGTCAAGTCCACCGCCATGCGCTACGACCGACGCGCGTCGTTCGGCTACAACTACGGCATCGGCAACTTCGCCGTCCAGCCCAACGGCATCTGGGCTTTCACGCTGCCTGAGGGCAGCCAGAACGACCAGCTCAACTTCCCGCGGTACGCAACGCTGAACCCGGCCGTCGCTGGTGCGGCCTTCAACGCTTCCGCGACCAATCCGGTCAGCGTGCCGGCCTACACGGCCGCGCAGATGCCGCAGTACACCAACAGCACGCTGCTGAACGTCATCCGGTCCTTCGACAGCGAGAATTCCGAGAAGCAGGGCAAGCTCGACCTGTCGTACAACCTTGTCGACAAGGTGCCCTTCCTGACCGCGCTGAAGGGCGGCGTCCAGGTCCGCAAGAACGCCAGCGATTTCTGGACCGGCGCGGGCAGCACCATCAAGGAGCCC
Organism: Pelomonas sp. Root1217; assembly: GCF_001425705.1. Taxonomy (GTDB): domain Bacteria; phylum Pseudomonadota; class Gammaproteobacteria; order Burkholderiales; family Burkholderiaceae_C; genus Pelomonas. Next base: position 829,667 of record NZ_LMDC01000028.1, read on the forward strand.
GTTGGCACCTACGGCACGGCCGGCTTCGTGCCGGGCGTCTACATGCCGCAGGTCAACACGCGCTTCAATCTCATCGGTTGCGAGAACACTCCCGGCTCCCTGGCTGCCGGCGGCAACCCCTGCGCGCCGTATGGCTACGTGCCCAGCAACCAGCTCAACCGCGGCATCGGCGGCGGCGTGGCAGGCACGACCACACTGACCCGCGCTCAGTACGAGGAGATCATCCGCCAGACGATGACGCTGGCGCCGGCCAGCCAGTACTACGCCAATGCCAAGGACCGGCCCGAATCGCTGCTGGATGGCTGGAACCAGATCGACGTCAACAAGCTCTTCAACCTGGCCGGCGTCCCGGTGCGCCTGGACTGCTTCCGCCAGTGCACGGCCACCGACGGCAAGGTCTACGACATGCCGGTGAGCCACGCGGTAGAAAAGGTGACGGCCGCCTACCTGATGACCGATTTCGAGGTCGACCGCGTGCCGTTCACGAACTGGTCCCTGCCCTTCGGCATGGAAATCGCCGGCAATATCGGGGTGCGTGTCGTGAAGACGGATGTGGAAGGCACGGGCTACGTGACGGTCCGCTCGAACCGCATCATCGCGGGCAGCTTCAACCCGGCAAACCCCTACGCCGCTGGCGGCCTGCAGGCCTACTCGCAGACCATGAACACGTCCGTCAAGGACAGCAACACCGATGTGATGCCCTCGCTGAACCTGGCGCTGTGGCCCATCGCGGACAAGCTGGTGCTGCGCTACAGCATCGGCAAGACCGTCGCGCGTCCACCGATCTCCAAGCTGCTGCCCGAGGGCACCTGCAACACGTACGAGTTCGCCACGGGAACCACGGAAGATGACGGCTCGGAAACAGACCAGGGCTGCGGCCGTTTCGGCAACCCGGCACTCAAGCCCCAGACCAACGTCAACCAGAACCTGTCGCTGGAGTGGTTCCCCAACCGCGACACGATGTTCTCGGCCGCCCTCTACAAGCAGCGGGGTCTGATCGGCGCGCCGACGTTGATCGCGTCGCGCAACGACGTCAAGCTGTTCAAGGACAGTAGCGCCTTGGACCCCTTCACCGGCAAGCCGCTGGCCGACTCGGAGTTCACGTACACCACCTGGGACAACCAGCCTGCCGCCACCCGCAGGGGCTTTGAAGTCGGCATGAAGACGGCGTTCACCTTCCTGCCCTCGGTCCTGCGCTACACGGGCCTCGACGCCAACTTCACCAAGGCCAAGTCCACGCAAGGCCAGCCGGTGCTGGACCTGATCAGCGGTGATGTGATGCCTGTCGCCGGCGAGCCCAAGTACTCGTGGAACGCCTCGCTGTGGTACGACGACGGCGGCTTCCAGGCTCGCGTCGCGATGCAGGTGGTCGCCAAGCGCTACGTAGGCTTCACGCCGGGCCAGAGCAACAGCGGCATTGCCGTCAACAACTACCCGTCCGTCGGCACCATCAACTGGCGCCTGCCCTACAACCCCGGCGCGCCGATCTTTGCTCCCCGCACGGCCTTCGTCGATGCCAAGATCTCCTACAAGTTCAAGAACGGCCTGGAGATCTTTGCCGACGCGCGCAACCTGACCGGCGAGCGCGGGCAGTCGAATACGGGCGGCTACCAGGACTACGCCGACGGCATCCCGAGCATCTATTCCGACAACTACAACGGCCGTCGCTACACCGTAGGCTTCACCCTCCGCAGCCCACGCTAAGTAGAACCAGGCAGACACGATGACCGGCAGCCACCGCCCACTCCTTCAACCGAACTGGGCGGCGGCACGTGCCGCCCTCGCCCTGCTCTTTGCAGCGCCGCTGGCCGGCGCACAACAGGCCGAGGTCGCTCAACCGGCGGCAGCACCCACGCAGAGCCTGGGCTCGGTCAGGGTGGCCGGGCAGCGCAACGGCGGTGTCGACCCCACGATCATCACCGCCGCCAAGGACAAGATCCTGGGCCGCCAGTTCGCGTCGTCCTGCGGCTTCCTGAGCGGCTACTCGGCCGCCGACGACGAGGTGACGCTGGCCTATATGCGCGACATGGGGATGATGGACAGCCCGTCCAACGAAACCGAGCGCTTCAGCGACCTGAGCCCAGCTGGCAATGCCAAGACGGGCACAGTCGGCAGCCCACTGGACGCCGCCACTCCCGACCCCAATGACATCAGCGGCACGTCCCCAGCCGTCGCCTGTGGTGGCGCCGACCGCCGCTTCTCCGCCGGCCGCAACTGGATCGCGCGCAAGGACAAGTCGCTGACCCAGGCCTTCGAAGCCTACGAGAACGGCAATTACGCCGAGGCACGCACCCGCTTCGAGGAAGGCTGGAAGAAGGTCGGCTACGAGGAAGCAGCCATGATGCTGGGTCGCATCCATCTGCTGGGACTCGGCACACCGGCCAGCACGCCCAAGGCCGTCGAATGGCTGCGGCAGGTCATCGACGCGCGCTACGACCCCGTCAATGACCGCCTGAGGTTCGATCCGAAGAAGCCCGACAACATCAACACTCGCGTCGAAGCCTCGCTGCTGCTGGCTCGCATCTATCTGAGCGGCCAGGGCATCAAGCGAGACCCCGAGCAAGCCTACAGGTGGTGGAGCAAAGCGCTGGACTACGGCTTCGAGCCTGCTGGAACACTGCTGGCCCAGGCCCATTTGAGCGGCGTCGGCGCAAAGCCCGATGCCAAGCGCGCACTAGCCTATCTGGAGACCGCCGGCGAGGCCGGCCACGTGCCCGCGCTCTACATGCTGGGCCAGCTCTACCACCACCAGGTGCCCCGCCAACCCGAAGGAGTGCCGTTGGACCTGAAGCGCGCCGGCGCCTACTACGGCGCCGCGGCCAAGGCCGGCAACATGGACGCCACATTGGCCGCCGCCCGCATGATGGACCTCGGCGAAGGCCTGCCGGCACCGGCGCCCGAACGCGCTGTGGTGCTCTACAAGGACGCCGCCCTGAAGGGCAACGCTGACGCGCAGAACGCACTGGCCACCTACTTCTATCGCGGCGAGGTCGTGCCGCAGAACCTCACCACGGCCCGCCAGTTCTTCCAGGCCGCGGCTCAGCGCCGCCAGCCCGATGCGATGTTCAACCTTGCCGTCATGCTGGCCCAGGGCCAGGGTGGCGACAAGGACATGGCTGCGGCCTACGCCTGGTGCAGCCTCAGCAAATCCATGGGCCACGAGCAGGCCGCGGTGGCCCTGCCCAGCATCGCGGCGCGGTTGAGCCCGGACGAAAAGGCCCGCGCCGACGCGATGCTCAAGCCGCCGGCCAAGAAGTCCTGATCAACCGCCTGCCGGCGCCGGATAGACGACCTCGACGACCTCGATCTTCTCCACGCCCACCGGCGTCACGAGATTGAGTTCGTCGCCAACGCGCGCCTTCAGCAGCGTGCGCGCGATGGGTGAGATCCAGCTGACCTCGCCGGCCAGGCTGTCGGACTCGTCGATGCCCTTGATCGTGATCGTCTTCTCCTCGCCCTTGGCGTTGGCATAGGTCACCGTCGCGCCAAAGAAGATCTGTTCGCTGCCGTAATGCACGCTCGGGTCGGCGACCTCGGCGATATCCAGCCGCTTGGTCAAGAAGCGCAGCCGGCGGTCGATTTCGCGCAGCCGCTTCTTGCCATAAAGGTAGTCGCCGTTCTCCGAGCGGTCGCCGTTCTTTGCCGCCCAGGACACCACCTCCACGACGCGCGGCCGCTCCACGTCCAGCAACTCCATGAACTCGGCGCGCAGCCGCGCATAGCCGGCCGGCGTCAGGTAGTTGCGCGTGCCGGCAGGAAGCGCCGGCAGCGATGGGCCGTCGCCATCGTCATCGTCGGCCGCGTCGGATTCCTTGGTGAAGGCCTTGTTCATGACAACATTGTCCGATGCAAGCTCCTCCCTCCGCCGGCCCGCTTGCCGGTCTGCGCGTCATTGAAATGGCCGGCATCGGCCCTTGCCCGCTGGCTGGCATGCTGCTGGCCGACCATGGCGCCGACGTCCTCGTCATCGAGCGCCCCGGCGGCCAGGTGCTCGACACCGGCGTGGGACTGGACCGGGGCAAACGACGCACCTGTCTGGACTTGAAGACCGCGGGAGGGCTGGCAGAAGCGCGTGCGTTGATCGAGGGCGCGGATGCGCTGATCGAAGGCTTTCGCCCGGGCGTCATGGAGCGCCTGGGCCTCGGGCCGGAGGTCTTCCAGGCCAGCCACCCGCGCCTGGTCTACGGCCGCGTCACGGGCTGGGGCCAGACAGGGCCGCTGGCCCAGGCTGCCGGCCATGACATCAACTACGTCGCGGTGACGGGCGTGCTGTCGGCAGCCACGCGTGCGGGCGTCGCTCCGAGCATTCCGGCCACACTGATCGGCGACATGGGTGGCGGCGCGATGTTCCTCGCCTTTGGCCTGATGGCCGCTTTATGGGAGGCCCAACGCAGCGGCCGCGGCCAGGTGGTGGACGCGGCCATGGTGGACGGCGTGAGCCTGCTGTCCAGCCTGCTGCACTCGCTGCACGCCGCGGGCCGCTGGAGCGACAAGCCCGAACAGAACTTCTTCCTGCACAGCTCGCCCTTCTACGACTGCTTCGAATGCGCCGACGGACGCTTCGTGTCGATCGGCGCGCTGGAGCCGCAGTTCTATGCCGAGTTGCTGCAGCGCCTGGGGCTGGATGACGTCGACCCCGCTGCCCAACAGGATCGCAGCCAGTGGCCAGCGCTGCGCGAGCGTGTGGCCGCTCGCATACGCGAGAAGTCGCGGGACGAATGGTCTGCCCAGCTGGAGGGGAGCAACGTCTGCTTCGCGCCGGTGCTTACCCTGACCGAAGCGCCGCTGCATCCGCATGCCTTGGCGCGCGGCAGCTTCACGCAGACCGAGGGCGGCCATTGGCAACCGGCCGCTGCACCGCGCTTTTCGCGCAGCCGCTGATTCGGCGCCACAAAGAAAAACACCTCAGAGGCTTGACCCTCTGAGGTGTTTCCATTTCTTCTTGTTTTGGTGCGGCTGGCAGGATTCGAACCCACGACCCCTTGGTTCGTAGCCAAGTACTCTATCCAACTGAGCTACAGCCGCTGAAGCCTCACAGTATAGCCAGATTTTCAGGGGTCCGACAAGACTTCGGCGCTTTTTTAGAAATAGTTTGAGCAGCCGCGATCAGGGCAGGCGTGCGGCGGCCTCGAAGCAGCGCGCACGGCGACTTTCATCGCCTTCCTGCTCGGCCAGCGCCGCCAGCGCCAGCCAGCTGCGACGGCGGGCCGGGCCGGGCATCGTCACGTCGTCGGCGGCGGCTTCGAGCATGAGCCGCGCCTTGCCCCAGAGCTGGCGCTCCGCAAGCGCATGGCCCAGCGCATAGGCCAGAGCGCGCTCGCGTGGGAAACGCGACTGCGCAGACTCGAGGCGCTGCAGCCAGTCAGGCCCGCAGCCAGCCAGCACCGGTACGAGCGCATTGGCAAGCGCGGCACGGTCGTCGGACTGCAATTCGGCCAGATCGTCGAAGAAGGGACGCAGCCAGCCGCGGCCGTCGTCCGGTGCGCCGAGCTGGCCGGCGCATTGCGCCGCACGTGCGGCAACGAGGGGATCACGGCGATCGGCCGGATCGAGCTGTTGCCAGATCGAGCGCAGTTGGTCGACATCACGCGCGCCGTCCAGCGCTTCGAAGGCCAGCGAGCGCAACAGTCCCTGGGCAGCCACCTTGGAGAAGGCCTGATGCTTGGCAAGCAGGCGTGCCGTGCGCAGTGCATCCAGCGGCTGGCGGGCCAGGCGCGACGCTTGCAGCCGCAGGCGCAGGGCCTGGGTGCGCCGGGCGACACCAGGAGCCAGCTCGCCAAGCACGCTGAGCGCACGCGTGGCGTCCCGGTCGTCCAGGGCCCATTCGGCGGCGAGCAGGCGGGCGCCGTCCTCCTGGGCACGCGCGCCGGCAGTGCGATGCGCGAGGTCGAGGGCACGCGCGAGCTGCTCGTCGCGATGGCGGCGGTCCTGCAGACGGTGAGCGCTGGCCGCGGCGAGCAGATGCGCCAGCGCCATGAAGGACTGGTCGGCCGCCAGTTCCGGCGTGGCGGATTGGATGTTGAGAGCCTTCTGCGCCGCCTTTTGCGCACGGCTGAAGCGGGCGCCGAAGAGTTCGACCAGGGCCTCACGCAGGGCGAGCTGGGCGCTGCGTTCACGCTGCGCCAGCCGCCACTCGCGGGCGCGTCTGGGCAGGGTTGTCAGCGCCTCGATGGCCTGGATAGCCGTGACGAGGGCGAAGCAGCCCGCCACCAGCAGCAGCAGGAAGAGGTTGAGGGAGATGTCCAACCGCCAGCCGCGCACGTAGAAGCTGGCGAGGCCGTCGTTGGCCCCCAGGTACAGCGCCGCGACGACGGCGGCGACGAAAAGCAGGACCAGCCAGATCACCAAGCGCATGATCAGCGCCCCGCGGCGGCAGCGGTCAGGGCAGCCAGCGTGTCATCCGGCCGCGGCACGCTGACATGGCGCGCCTGGCCCGACACCTGGCGCAGCAGCTCGGCCACGCTGGCAACCTTGCGCGAACGGGTGTCGAAGTAGCGGTTCAGCATTTCCTGGCTGTCACGCAGGTCGGACTGTGCGGTGTCGAACTGGCGGCTCAGCAGCGCCAGGCGGGCATTCAGCAGGCGCAGCTTGAGGTTCTCGCGCAGGAAAAAGCTCTGGTCGGGCGAGACCAGCGCCGCCTCGGGGTGGTCGATGCGGGTCACCCGCAGCAGCGTGCGGGCTTCGCCCCAGACCACACCGGTCCAGTTGGAAAGTTGTTGCGTGGCCTGCCACCACCACAACGAGACCTTGCCGTCCGCCGCTGCGGCGGCCTGCTCGCGTTGCAGCTTCAGTGCACGCTCGCGCTCCTTGGCGGCATCGCCATTGCGCTCGTCGCGCTGCTTGGGTGCGGCCTCGTTGCCCGAGATCAGCGGCAGTTCGTCGGCCATGCGCACGACTTCGTCGAGCTTGATGGTCAGCGTGGACACGTCGACGACGGCAATCGCCTTCACGCGGTCCAGGTCACGCGCGACGGCACGGCGTATGCCCTCCATGCGCGGTTGCTTGTAGCGCAGCAGGCGCTCGTCGGCCTGCTTGAGCGTAGCGACAAGAGGCTCGGCGCTGCCCGTGATCTGGGTCTGCTGAAGGGCCACACGGATGGCCGCCTCGATGTCACCGACGACGTTCTCGTCCCGCGAGCGGGACATCGACTGGATCAGCTCCTCCAACTGACCGCGCTGCAAGGCCACCTCGGCCAGGCGGGCGTCCAGCAGCGAGACCTTGGCGGCCGTGTCGCGCACCAGCTCGGCGGATTGCTTGGCAGCCAGCCGCGCCTCAGTGGCCTGGGCCTGGCTGACCTCCTGGCGACGCACCAGCTCCTGTTCCAGCGACTGTTGGCGCGACAGGCTCTGCCAGGCCAGCACGACGCAAAGCAGCACGGCGGCGCCCAAGAAGGCCAGCAGCCATGGCAACCAGACCGGCAGCGCGGGGGCGGATGCGGGCGGTGGCGGCGCGGCGGACTCGGCCGCGGCGACAACAGGGGGATTCAGCGCAGGCTCACTCACAGTGCGATGGATTCTGTCAGAGGCCTTTCAGGGCCTGAGTCACCGCTTCAGGGGCCGGTCGCGCCAAAACCACAGGCGCAAAACCCGCGGCGCGGGCGGCTTCGGCAATGCGGGCATGGGTGGCGATGGCGCGCTGCTGGGTCATGCCCATGCCTTGCAGATGGCCAACGGCCTCGGCACTGCTGAACAGCCATACAAAGGCTGAGGGCTCTGCGCGGATGGCGTCCAGCAACGCCTGCTCGGTCATGTCAAAGCGGGGGCCGGCACGGTGGTAGGTCGTCACGGCTTCGACACGGGCGCCGGCGGTGGTCAGTTGCTCGGCCAACCATTCGCGGCCGCCGTCACCGCGCAGCAGCAGCACTTGAGCGCCGGCCCAGGCTCGACGGGGTGACAGTTGTTGCCAGAGGTGTTCGGAATCCAGGCTGTCCGCGTCAGCGGCAGGTTGGACGATCTGGCCAGCGGGCACGCCGCGTTCGATCAGAGCCTGGGCGCTGCCCGGTCCGACGCAGGCGGCCAGCGTGTTAGCAGGCCAGGGGCGGTCGGCATGGCAAAAGAACTGTTCGACGGCGTTGGGGCTGACGAAGACGGCCAGATCCACGTCGGACAGGCTGGCCCAGGCCGCGACGACTGGTGCGGGATCGCGGGCCGGCAGGATCTCGATAAGAGGCAGCGCCACCGCCTCGACGCCGAGTTCGGCCAAGCGCGCCAGCCAGGCCGCGCACTGCGGTCGCGGGCGCGTGACGATGAGGGTCGTCATCCAGGAAGGTAAGAGCCGGCGCCCAGCTCGCGCAGGCGGGCGGCGGCCTGCTGGCCGAGGGCCCGGGCGGCTTCGACGTCCATCACGTCGCCGGCGACGCCGGTACGCAGCAACGCCGAGGTGTAGGCCTCGGCATGGCCCAGCGCTGCGTCCAGGCACAGCGTCGCGCCCTGCCAGCGGGCGTGGGCCGCCAGCGGCAGGCTGCAGCTGCCGCCCAGCGCACGCGACACGGCGCGCTCAGCCTCGCAGGCCAGCAGCGTTGGTCGATGGATGAGTTTGGCCAGGGTTTCGGCCAGGGCACCGTCATCGGCGCGGATCTCCAGGCCCAGGGCACCCTGCCCCGCGCACGGCAGCATCTGGTCGACCTCGAAGAACCCGCGTACGCGCTGTGCCAGACCCAGGCGCTTGAGCCCGGCCGCCGCCAGCACGATGGCGTGGTAGCCGCCCTCGTCGAGCTTGCGCAGCCGCGTGTCGAGGTTGCCGCGCAGCGGCTCGACGCGCAGGTCGGGCCGCAGGCTCAGCAGCTGGGTCACGCGGCGTAGGCTGGAGCTGCCCACCGCCGCGCCCTCGGGCAGTTCGGCCAGCGACGCGTAGTCGTTGGAGACAAAGGCGTCGCGCGCGTCTTCGCGCTCCAGCACCGCCGCGAGCATGAAGCCTTCGGGCAGCTCCATCGGCACGTCCTTCAGCGAATGCACGGCGAGCTGGGCGCGGCCTTCGGCCAGCGCCGTCTCCAGCTCCTTCACGAACAGGCCCTTGCCGCCGATCTTGGACAGCGTGCGGTCCAGGATCTGGTCGCCGCGCGTCGTCATGCCCAGCAGCGTGGCGGTGATGCCGAGTTCGTCGGCGAGGCGGGCCTGCACATGCTCGGCCTGCCACAGCGCCAGGCGGCTCTCGCGCGTGGCGATGGTGATGGAAGTGGTCATTCGGCGATTATCGAGGCGGGCTGCGGTAGGCCTGCGGCGGCTTGCCCACCAGGCGGCTGAAGTCGCGGGTCAGATGGGCCTGGTCGTAATAGCCCAGGCGTTGGGCCAGGTCGGCCAGGTCCAGCTCAGCGCCGTGGGCGAGCTGGTCGGCGGCCTCGTGCAGGCGGTAGCGGCGGATGACCCATTTGGGGCTGACGCCGATATAGTCGCTGAACCAGGCCTGCAAGGTGCGCATGCCGACACCCGCGTGCTCGGCCAGCTCGTCCACGCGGGTCAGCGTGGGGTCGTTCTGGGCCACGGCCAGGATGGCGTTGAGCCGGTCCACCTTGGGGTCGGGCTCGCCCAGCAGCGGGCGTAGTAAGCTTTCAGCGGCGGCGATCATGCCGGCGTCGTCGGGCTGGCTGAGCACCGAGTGTTCGGCCGCGGCGTCGTCCATCGGCAGCACGGCCGACAGCGGCAGGTGGATGTCGGTGATGGTGTGTAGCGGGCGCTTGAGCAGGCCTCGAAAGCCGCCTGGCCGAAAGCGCAGGCCCAGGCCGCGGTTGGCGCCCGTGAGCCGGTGCTCATACGAACCGCTGACGACACCAAAGATGGCGGTCAGCTCGGCGTCAAAGACGATGTTGACGACCGGATAGGGCAAGGTGCGCTGCACGAAGTCGGGCTGGCCGCGCAGGTCCCATTCGACGATCCAGTGGTAGTCCAGGAACGGCGCGAGATCGGGTGCCGGCTCATAGCGGGCGAGACGGAATTTGCGCTGCGCGGTCGCCGGGTCGACGACGCCCTTGGCCCGGCCGGTCACGGCGCGCAAGGGGGCGGTGGCTGTCATGCGTGTTTTTCCAAGACGTCGACGGGGGCCGCAGCCTACAACAGCGCCTCCTTCACTCCATCTCACGTTGCCATGAGCCGCTTCGTCACCCTCTTCCACGCACCCAACAGCCGCTCCGCCGGCGTGCGCATCCTCATCGAGGAGCTGCAGGCCGAACACGAGCTGCAGGTGCTCGACCTGACCAGGAAGCAGCAGCGCGAGCCTGCCTATCTTGACGTCAATCCGATGGGCAAGGTGCCGGCCCTGCTGCACAAGGATGTCCTCATCACCGAGCAGGCGGCCATCTATCTCTACCTGGCCGAGCTCTATCCCGAAAGCGGCCTGGTGCCACCGGTGGGCGACCCGCTGCGTGGCGCCTTGCTGCGCTGGATGGTGTTCTACGGCTCCTGCTTCGAGCCGGCGATGACGGACCGGGCGCTCAAGCGCGAGGACTGCCAGCCGTCCTGGTCGCCCTACGGCGACTTCGACAGCGTCGTACGCCTCGTGCAGCAACAGCTCGAAGACGGCCGCAACTGGTGGCTCGGCGAGCAAATGACGGTCGCCGACTTCCTGTGGGGCCATGCGCTCGCCGACATGCTGGCGTTCCAGATGATGCCGGCGACGCCGGCCGTGGAGGCTTACGCGGCGCGCCTGCGGTCCCACCCGGCAGCGCAGCGCTCCCTGGCGCTGGATGCCGAGCTGGCGGCTAGGCAGGCTGGCGGCTCTTGAAGAAGGCGTTGATGGTGAGGCGGCCCATGCCGGTCTGGTAGCCGGCCTTGGCAGCGGGCCAGTTGATGTCGCCGGTATGGAAGATGCTGCCGCTGTAGAAGATGGCTCGGTTCCATTTGGCGGGCACCCGGCCGATGACCTCGAAGTAGCGGTTGCTCTCGGTCATGTAGCCCGGCGCGATGCCGTACTTGTCGCTGAAGGCGCTGCCGTTCAGCATGTTGGAGTCACGCATGAACTGGCGCGTCTCGACGTCGGACATCAGCGAACGGAAGAACACGGTGCCACCCAATTGCTCGTCCTTGAACAGGTAGAGCACGGACGCCGAGATCACCTCGCCCGGCTCGATGGCGGAATCGTCCCGGTGGCAGATGCGCTGACGCGGGTCCAGCGTCGCGGCATCCTGCACGACACGCGAGAAACGGCCGAACATGCCCACCCCTGGGCCGGCGCCCAGTCGAGGACGCAGGTGCTGGTCGAAGAAGGCACCGAGCGGGCCGGCGACGCCGTCCGGCAGTGCCAGCTGCGGGCCGGGATAGGGATGGCCCGCAGGCGCCTGGAACTGGCCGGCCTGAGCTTGAGCGAACGCAACGAGGGCGTCGGGGTCTTGCGCGAAGTCGTCGATGACGTAGACCGCCGCGCCGTTGGACAGCTGCACCGTCTCCAGGCGGGCGTTGGGGTTGATGCACAGCTCAGGCCCTGCAGCCGGCTTGGCCATGGCCGCTTCGATCTTGGGCGCCGGGCAGAACTGATCGATGAACTGCTGGTGCTTGGGCAGCTTCATCAGCGTCCGTGCCACGTCCTTGCGGATGTCGCCTAGGAACTCCGCCAGGCTGCGGTCATCCATGTTGCGGGTGATCGGGTGGTGGCTGGCTGGAACGATGCCCTGCCCCATCATGACCTGCACCCACGAGTTCTCGGCGAACAGTTCGCCCTGGCTCAGCATGATGCGTGCGGTGTCGCGGAAATGCTGGATGCGGTGCTTGAGCAGCGGCGGCACGTCCATCTCGCGGCAGTCGCGCCAGAAGGTCGAGTCGGTGCGGTTGTTGACGTGGTAGTGCAGGATGATGAAGTCGCGGACGATCTCGATCGCCTCCTGCGACTGCCGGTTGTATTCGTCGATATCGCTCTGGCGCACGCCATCGGTCGGGAACAGTTCGATCAGACGGGTCAGGCCCTTCTGGATCAGATGAATGCTGGTGGATTCGATCGGCTCCAGGAAGCCGCTGGCCAGGCCGATCGCGACGCAATTCTTCTTCCAGACCTGCTCGCGCTGGCCCGGGGTGAACTTGATGACGCGCGGCTGGCGCAGTACCTCGCCCTCGATGTTGGCGAGCAGCGCCGCCTTGGCTTCGTCGTCGCTGATGTGCTTGCTGCTGAACACGACGCCGTTGCCGACGCGATGCTGCAGCGGGATGCGCCACTGCCAGCCCCAGGGGTGGGCGATGGCGCGGGTGTAGGGCACCGGCTCGCCGACCCGCGTGGTCTGCACGGCCAGCGCGCTGTCGCAAGGCAGCCAGTGCGACCAGCTTTCATAGGGCACGCCCAGCGTCTCGCCGATGAGCAACGCGCGCATGCCGGTGCAGTCGATGAAGAAGTCGCCTTCGATGAGCGCCCCGCCGTCGAGCTGCAGGCCGGTGATGTCGCCGCTGGCGGCATCGGTATGGACCTTGGCGATCTTGCCTTCGATGCGCTGCACGCCGAGGTTCTCGGAGAAGCGGCGCAGGTACTGGCCGTACAGCGTGGCGTCGAAGTGGTAGGCGTAGCTGATGCCGTTGTCGGGCAGCAGCGCAAAGCGCTTGTCCAGGCCCGCGCGCAGCTCCAGGCAGTAGTCGCCGTAGTCGCTCGCCAGGCCGCGCTTGCGGCCCTCCAGCCAGAAATGGTGGAAGCCGGCGGTCCAATGGCCCTTGCCGGTCTTGCCGAAGGAGTGGAAGTAGTTCTGGCCGACGTCGCGCCAGTTCTCGAAGCTGATGCCGAGCTTGAAGGTGGCCTGCGTGGCCTGGATGAACTCGCGCTCGTCCAGGTCCAGGATCTGGTGCATCAGGTGCAGCGTGGGGATCGTGGCCTCGCCGACGCCGACGGTGCCGATCTCCTCGGACTCGACGAGGCGGATGTCGTAGTGCTTGCCCAGGCACTTGGACAGGCCGGCGGCCACCATCCAGCCGGCGGTGCCACCGCCGGCAATGACGACGCGCCGAATGGGTTTGGGTACAGAGGTCATGGCTGGGATGAGCCTTATCGTTTGAGTCGATTCAACAGCATGCCGCGCAGCTGGCGGGCGCTGTCGTCGGTCATCGGCGCGAGGATGCCGCGCGCGTCGGATGGGATGTGAGCAGCCGTCTGTTCATCGGCATCGAAGACGTAGTGGTCGAACAGCACGCGCCAGGCATCGCGCTGGGCCGGCGGCAGGTCGCGCAGCGACAGCAGCGCCATCAGCAGCGTGTTCAGCGGCGTGTCCATGAAAGCGGGCGACTGGCGCCACCAGAAGTTGACGAGGCCGCTGATGGGTTCCAGCGACTCGACGCCGTGCCACCACTGGCTGGGGATGAAGAGTGCGTCGCCCGGCAGCAGCTCGAAGACCTGCACATGCTTGAGCGCCTCGGCGTAGCGCGGAAAGCGTTCGAGGTCGGGCCGCGCATGGTCCACGAGGCTGATGGGCTGGCCGGCGGGCGTCAGGTCCAGCGGGCCGATGTAGAGGTTGGCGACCTGATCTGGCGGAAACAGCGTGAAGCGGCGCCGACCGGCGACGGCGCAGGCGATGTTGTCGGGCAGGTCGAAATGCACGGCCACCTGCATGCGGTTGCCCAGCCAGATGCTCGCATGCGGGTTGAAGGGCGCCAGGGCAGGCAGGTCGTTGGGCGGGCGCAGGCCGGGGAAGCAGTGGTCGATGCCGGTAGAGCCAAGGTAGAGGGCGTCCGGCGTGCCGGCCAGCAGCTCGTCCAGCAGCGCGCCGAAGGTGTGGGTCTCGTGCCGGAAGTTGAAGCCGGTGAAGTCGGCGTTGTAGAAGAAGCGCCCGACGATCTCCGGTGCGCCGCGCCACAGGCTCAGGCGCGCGTCGGCACCGAAGCCGCGCAGGTAGTCGCAGAAGGCCGCGTCGGAACGCTGTGCCGCCTGCACCAGCGGCCAGTGCCGCACCAGGCCGCGCAACAGCACCGGCTCGGTGGACTGCAGCACATCGGCGGGGATGAACCCGGGGGCCGCGGCGCTCACGGGCCTCAGACCTCGCGGGCCAGGTGGCGCTTGATCAGCGCCGTGAAGTTGGAGAGCGAGGCGATGGCCATGTAGATGGGCTGCAGATAGTCGGCCTGGTGCAGCAGGCCCACGGTGCCCGAGTCCAGCGCGGCCAGGCGCTCCTCGTGGAGGATGTAGAAGCCCACCAGCTGGCCGCGCGAGCCGTCCGGGCGCTCGACGTCGAGCACGAAGGACTCCAGCAGCTCGTGCTGCATCAGCGTCTGCACGAAATCGGTCGTCGACTGCAGACCCTCGTGCAGCGTGTGCAGCACGGCGTTGGCGTTCTCGATGAAGTCGGTCGTGCCGCCGTGCGGCAGGAAGACGGCCTCGCCCTCCGCGCCGTGGCTGATGCGCTTGCTGTCCATGTCGACCATCATGCGGAGCTCGTCATCGGCGACGCCGATGGAGAACGGCAGGCGCTGCACGGACAGCGGCAGGTAGTCGGCCTCCCAGCCCTGCTCGTTCAGGAACAGGTTCTCGCCCTCCTGCAGGCCGAACAGCGCCGCCGGCACGAAGCCGCCCTTGCCATCGGGCTGGAAGACGATGGGGTAATGCGCCTGGAGCTTGCGGAACTCGTCCACCGTGACAGGCGCCGACATGATGTCGTCCCCCCACTTCGCGCCGCGCTGGGTGATGACGCGCAGATCCTTGTGCTGGATGTTGTTGAGCAGTTGCGGCATGGGTGGGCTCTGGAAATCAAGCGGCCGGCGGCATGCCGTGCTCGCGGATGTGTTGGATGAGATCGCGGTGGCGGGGCAGGCCGCCCAGCAACCGCCGGGTGATTGTCGCCACGTCTTTCATGCAGGCCTGGGCGGCGGCCAGCCTGTCCGCACGCAACGCGCGCGCCTCGGGCTCGAACTGCATGCCGTAAAGGACGTATTGGTAGCTCGCGGCGGGGAAGACCTCCTCGACGCGGTAGAAATCGTTGCGCGACGGCGCGCGGTGGCGCCACAGCTGCAGCAGTTCGCGCAGCGAATCCGGCTGCGTGGCAGGTGCGCGGTGCTCGCGCCAGTAGTCGGCGTCATCGCGGCGGCTCAGCACATAGTGCAGCTTAAGGAAGTCGATGATGCGCGACCAGCGGTAGGCGAAGGCCTCGTTGAAGCGCTTGGCCACCAGCGCCATGTCGGCGCGGCCAGCGGGCATCTCGTCGCGGATGAAGGCAGCCGACAGCTCGACCAGCGCCAGCGCCGACGCCTCCAGCGGCTCGATGAAGCCGGCTGACAAGCCCACGGCGACGCAGTTGCGGTGCCAGAACTGCTCGCGATAGCCGGGGCTGAAGCCCAGCCGTCGCGGCGCCATGTCGCCCAGCGACAGACCTTTGCGTTGCAGATGGCCCAGCAACGCGCGCTCGGCTGCCGCATCGTCGGTGTGGCTGCTGGAATAGACGAGGCCGACGCCACGCCGAGTCGGCAGGGCAATGTCCCAGGTCCAGCCTTCGGCATGCGCGGTGGAGACGGTGGCGGAGGCCAGCGGCACCTGCGCATCGGCATGTGGTACCTGCACGGCCAGCGCCCTGTCGTTGAAGAGCACGCCCTTCTCGGAGCGCAGGCCAACGCCGTAATGCTGGCCCAGCAACAGGCTGGCCAGGCCCGAGCAGTCGATGAAGAGGTCGCCCTCGATGTCGCCGTGCCCGCGGGTCGTCAGCGCGGCGATGTCGCCGTTCTCGTGCGAGCGCACCGTCGTGAAGTGATCGACGACGTGGCGCACGCCCAGCTTCGTCGTCGCGTGCCGCTGCAGCAGGTGCCCAAGCTTGACGGCATCGAAGTGGTAGCCGTAATTCATGACGCCACCGAAGTCCGGCGTCGTCGTCTGCTTGGGCGCCAGGTGGGCGTCGCACACCGGCGGCTGCCCACCCACGCTTTCTGCGAACGGCTGCTCGCGTCCACCCTGCAGCCAGGCGCCGGCAAGTTCGACGTCGCCCCAGCCATGCGGCAGCGTGAAGGGGTGGTAGTAGCGGTCGCCGTCGCCGCCATGCAGCCAGCCGTCGAAGCGTGAGCCCTGCTTGAAGGCGGCATCGCACTCGCGGATGAGATCGACCTCGCTGAGGCCGATGCGGTGCAGCGTGGCGCGCATCGTCGGCCAGGTGCCTTCGCCCACGCCGATGGAGGGCACGTCGGGGGATTCGATGAGCGTGATCTGCAGCGCGTCGGGGCCGTCACCGCCCAGTTCCGCCGCCAGGGTCGCCGCCGTCAACCAACCGGCCGAGCCTCCCCCCAGCACCACGATACGTCGAACGGCTGTCGTCACCTCGGAACTCATTCCGCAAAGTATGGCCGTGCGGGTGCCGGGCACGCCGCAAAGGCCGAGGAATTCTGAAAGGAAATTTGGCCGAGGTGGGCGTTGCGCGCCCGCCTCGGCCAATTTGGGTCGCCCGGCGAACGGCCCCGAGGGGCGTTTACCGGGCGGCGGTGCTCATCGCTCAGAAGCGATAGCGAGCACCGACCAGGTAACGGCGGCCCGTCTGGATGGCGGAGATGATCTCGTTCTTGCTGCGGCCATGGGTGCGGATGTAGCCATCGTTCAAGTTCAGCAAGTCGGCCTGCAGGGTCAGGTTCTTGCCAATCTTGTAGCCGATGGACGCGTCCACCTGACCATAGGCCTCGGTGTACCGCGGGTTGTTGCCGTTGTCGTTACCCAAGAGGAACGAATCGCGCCAGTTGTAGGCGGCACGAATCGACCACTGGTCGTTTTCGTAGAAGCCCACCACGTTGGCGGAATCGCTGACACCCACCAGAGGGGACTGCACATCGGTGCTTGACGCGTCGTTGCGGTACTTCAGGCCACTGCGGACCAGCGTGTAGTTGCCCGAGACGCCGAAGCCACTGGTGCTGAACATGTGCTGGAAGTTGAACTCCAGGCCCTTGATGTTGTCGCCACCGGCATTGGACGGCGTCGTGATGTCGAAGATCAGCGGCTGGGCGCCGGGGACCGTGCCCGCAATGTTGCCCTTCAGGAAGGTCGGGTCGCTGGCATCGGTGACCGTGACGCCCGGCTGGCCGTTGTAGTGCTGGAAGATGTAGTTGCGCAGCAGCTTGGGACTGTCAGCAGGAATACCCGACGCCCGGGCAGCGTCGAAATACGTGCCACTGGCAGGCTGGTTCAGGCCGGCGAACGTTTGCTGAACCGTTTTCGTGGTGAAGAAGTCGGACACCTTCTTGTAGAAGGCGCCGGCTGCCACATACGATGACTTGGCGTAGTAGTACTCGGCAGACAGGTCCAAGTTCTTGGACTTCAGCGGCTTCAGTGCCGGGTCACCGGTCGAACCGGCGCCGTGGATGTTGTAGCGGCCAGAGTTCGCGTTCAGAGCGACACCGCCCAGCATGTCGCCGAAGTTCGGGCGACCGATGTTGACACCGTAGCTCGCGCGCACCTTGATATCGGACGTCAGGTCGGCATCCCAGTCGATGCTGGGCAGCCAATAGCTGTACTTGCCGTCCTTGGTACCGAAGGTCGTGGTTGCGCCATCGAGCCTCACCTCGTTTTCCGCATACCAGGTGGTGGCGTTGTAGGAGGTGACTTGTGACGAGGACGTGATCTTCGTCTGCTCATAGCGCAGACCGACCGACAGGTTCATCGGGATCACGGTGTCGAAGGAGTGGTCCCACTGACCGTAGGCCGCGGTCGACTTCTCGGTGGTGCGCCAATCGTTGCCGTTGGTGAAGTCCGTATACGGCTTGAAGTAGGCATCTGCCTCTGCCGCGCTGAGCGGATTGCCCGCCGGGAGCGACGTCGGACGATACGACTGCGCGTTCTTGACGGCCTGCGCACGCAGTTGGTCGAAGTTCGGCACGAAGAACGTCGGGAACTGGCGTGAGTCGCCGCTGCCAGGAATCCGGCCGTAGAAGCTGGCGATGTTGTACTGGGCGACGGTCATGTCCTTGAACGAGCCTTGCGGGCCGATGCCACCCCAGTCGCCGTGGAAGTTGTTCGAGCCGGCGGAACGATTCTTCAGCTTGGTGAAACCGAGGCCAGCGAGCAGCTTGTCGTCGGCGCTGAGCTTGTAGGTGCCGCTGGCCTGGACCTGGTCGACGTCCTGATAGGAAATGTTGTTGGTGAACTGCGATCCCGTGACGGTGGTCTTGCTGGAGTCGTACTTCAAGCCGGGCGACTGCATGACCGGGAACTTCTGGTCGTAGTACATCGTCGTGTTGCCCTGGTTGAACATTGCCAGGTCAATGACGTTGGTGTCGCCGTAGGGGCTGTCCGGATTGGTCCGGGACGTCGAATGGTGAGCGTCGAGATCGATGTTCAGCTTCTCGCTGACCTTCCATGCCGCGTTGAAACCGGTGGAGTTCAGCTTGGTCTTGACTGCCTGCTGGGCAACGTACATCGCGTAGTCGTGCGTGCCGTCCCAGGTGGCCGTCTGGATGATCGGGTCGTAGACCTTGCCTGTCGCGGTGAACGTCGTGGGCGGCTGGCCATTCAACGGGCCCGAGTACGAGGGGCCGAACCAGGAGGAGTTCTCAATGGCGTTCTGCTTGGTCGCGTTGATGGCAATCGTGTGGTCCAGCGTGAACTTCACTTCCTTCGTCGGGGCGAACTGCAGGACGGCCTGACCGTTCCAGCGCTCGCGCTCCAGATCGGTCACGCGGTAACGCACGTCATTCGTGTGCGTGACGTAACCGCTGGTCGGGAAATTGACCAGGTTGCTGGCCGGAACGCCGTCATACGCCGTGTCTTTGGTACCGTTGGTAATGGGCTGTGTTTGCCAGCCGTTGCCGGTGAACGCGTTGTTGGAGCCCGAGTTGCGCTTCGAATAGTTGCCGCTGATCGAGATGCCGAGCGTGCGGTCCCCGAAGGACGTGCTGTAGATGCCGGAGATTTCTGGCGTGACCTTCGAGCCCGCAATCTCGCCCGGCAAGCGGCCGATCGACTCGTCATAGTTGGCCTTGATGCCGATGCTGGCGATGGTTTCGCGCACATCCAGCGGGCGGGCCGTCTTGACGTTGATGGTGGCGCCGATACCGCCCGTCGGCGACGAGGCACGAGCGGTCTTGTACACCTCCAGCGCTGAAACTGCGTCGGAGGACAGGTTGGCAAAGTCGAAGGCGCGGCCGGCACCATTGGAGGTCGGCATCTGCCGGCCGTTCAGCAGCACCATGTTGAACTGCGGGCCGACGCCGCGAACGGTGACTTGCGAGCCTTCACCGCTCATGTTCCGGTCGATGGACACGCCAGCGATGCGCTGCATCGACTCGGCCAGGTTGGTGTCCGGGAACTTGCCGATGTCTTCGGCCACGATGCCATCGACCAAGCCGCGTGAATCGCGCTTCAGGGTGACAGCGCTGTCAAGGGACCGGCGAATACCCGTGATGACCACGGTCTCCAGGGAGTTGGTAGCAGCCGACGCTGCAGATGCAGGTGCCGCAGCGCCAGCCTGCTGCGCATGCACGGCCGCGGCACCCGTAAGCAACGCGATCGACGAGGCCCACGCAACGGGCTTGAGCCGGATGGCCCGCACGGGACCACGCCGAACTTTGGAAATCTGACGGTATTTCATTTGTCTCCTTACTTGCTTTAAGCGGCTCTAGCGCCGATGGATGACGACTCTATGGCCCACTGATGCCCAGCGCTTGGTAGCGTTACCAGCACTCCTCAAAAAAGAGAGTGCCCGTTGCAGGCGCCTGCGTACTGTACGTTTTGGCCTCCCCATGACTCCTGGGGTTTACGCGAGTTGATCTTGCCGTGTGCGCAATCAACAACACCTGCGAAAGCAGCTCTTTCCGGGGTGGCCGGACAGCGAATCGTGCGCTTGCGCGCAACCATAGGGATGAGCTTTGGTAGCGATCTCAGCATCCTTGCTGAGAGCACATCGATCTGCGGGTCAATTCAAATAGACAACGCTGTCAACGATAGCCCAATGTGGCGGAGGATTCAATTGCAGGAGCAGTCTGGTTTTCCCGGAATGGGGACAGAAAGCCCATGATGGGTCACTCGGGCACCAGAGGAGTGCCTCTGGTTTCAGCGCAGGTACGGCGCCGTGATGAGTTGCCCAAAAGCAACGCTGCGGAAAATGCGGGCTCAGGCCAGGTCCAGCCGGTAGCCCACGCCATACACCGAAGCGATGCATTCCTGGGCCGGCTCCAGCGCCGCCAGCTTGCGGCGGATGTTCTTGATGTGGCTGTCGACAACCCGGTCCGACACATCCCGGAAGTCCTCGTGGATGAGGTCCAGCAGCTGCGACCGCTCGAAAACGCGCCCCGGCTGCTGCAGCAACTGGCGCAACAGGCGGAACTCCACCGGCGTCAGCGACAGCACCTGCTCTCGCCAGACAATGCGCTGGCCCGCCTCATCCACTGCAAAGCCGCCGCCTGCCGGCACCAGTGTGGCCGGCGCCAGCCGTCCCTGGGCGCGGCGCAGCAGGGCCTTCACGCGGGCAACGAGTTCGCGCGGGCTGAAGGGCTTGCAGACGTAGTCGTCCGCGCCCAGTTCCAGGCCAAGCAGCCGGTCCAGTTCCTCGACACGGGCGCTGTTGATGAGGATGGGCACGTCGCTGAACATGCGCACGGCGCGGCAGACCTCCAGGCCGTCCAGCCCGGGCAGCATGACGTCCAGCAGCACCGCCGCCGGTTGGTTGGACGTGTTGTGCCCGCTCTTCAGCCTCTCCAACGCTTGGCGGCCATCGGCCAGCCATTCGCTGCGGTAGCCTGCGGCCTGCAGATAGTCGCGCACCAGGGCCGCCAGCTTGGGCTCGTCCTCGACGATCAGGATGAGATCGCTCATAGGCTATTTACCGCGGGTTTGAGCGGCAAGGTCAGCACCATGGCCAGGCCGCCCAGGGCCGAGGCCTCGGCGTGCAGGCCGCCGCCATGGGCCAGCGCGATGGCGCGAGCAATGGCCAGACCCAGGCCAGAGCCGCCAAAGGCTCGACTGCGCGAGGGGTCGACGCGGTAGAGCGGGTCGAACAGACGGTCCAGCTCGGCCTCCGCCACGCCGGGCGGTGTGTCTTCGATGCGCACCTCGATGGCAGTGCCCAGCGAGCGCGCGGACACCTGCAACAGGCCGGGCGCCTCGGTGTAGCGCAGGCTGTTCTCAAGCAGATTGGCCAGCAGTTGAGAGATTCGCACTGCATCCCAGTACGCGGCCGGCAGCACCTGCGGCAGGGTGGCCTCGATGACCAAGCCCCGCGCCCTGGCACGCGGCGCGATGCGCTCAAGGGCCGCCTGCAGCAGCGCAACCGGCGCCACGGGCTCGAACTCGCAAGGCAGGGACCGCAGCTCGGAGGTGGCCAGCAGATGGAAGTCTTCAACCAGGCGGGAAAGGCGCTTGATCTCTTCCTGCAGCGAGGTAAGCGCCGTGCTGTCCAGCGGCCGTATGCCGTCCACCAGCGCCTCGACCTCGCCACGCAGCACGGCCAGCGGCGTGCGCAACTCGTGGGACAGCTCGGCGATCCAGCGCTGGCGGCTGCTCTCCAGTCGCTGCAGCGCCTCGGCCATGCCGTTGATGTCCGCGTGCAGGCCTGTGATCTCGCTGGCGCCGCCGCCATCGCGGGGCGCGGGCAGGCGCACGTCGAACTCGCCCGCCGCGATCCGCCGTGCCGCAACCTGGGCCTCGGCCAATGGCCGCGCCCAGCGCACGGCGAGCAGCCGTGCCAGCACCAGCGCGATGGCAAGGACGCCGCCGGCCACTGCGGCCAGCCCGATGTACTGGCGTTGCAGGAAACTGGCGTCCACCCCTTCGGCCGGCCCTGCACGTTCCGCCAGGCGCAGCACGGCCAGCGTCTGACCATCGAGCTTGATGGCGCGGGTCTGGCCGGGGCGGCCCAGCGTCTCGCGGCGGCCTGCCAGCAGGGTGATGCCATCGGCAGCCAGCACAACGACACGTGGGCCGAAATTGGAAGGATCGCGGCGCGGCGGTGGTGGGTCGCGGCGCGGGTCAGGCGGCGGGCGACGGCCCTCGGGCTCGCCGCGCTCCGGTGGCGGCGGATCATCGGGCCGGCCGCCCGGCGGTGGCCCCTCGGCGGGGCCGCCACGCGCCGCCGACACGCGCACGGCGTCCAGCCAGTCACGCAACGCCGGACGCCAGTCCTGCGGCGCCCCGCCGCGCCGGGCCAGGTCGCGCTCGGCGGCTTCCATCAGTCGCGTCAGGTGCTCGCCGTCCTGAGCCTGCAGATAGTCGCTGAAGCCGACTCGCAGATTCCACACCACGAGACCGGCCACGGCGGCGACAGCGGCCAACGCGATGGTGATGAGAAGCAGAGACAACTGGTGGACGAGACGCATGCGCGCATCTTGCCGGGCAACTGTGGAGCCGGCCTCCACAGTTTCTCCATGCTGGGCCCACGCTCGGCCGGGAAGCTCGCGGCGTGCAAACAAAGGAGACTGCCATGCTCCCCCGCCAAATCCTGCTTCCGGCCATGCTGCTGTGCCTGCTCGTCGGCTGCGGCGGCGGCACAGCTGCGACGGCAGTTGCCGACGACGCCAGCGCCGATGCCGCCGCCCAGCGCCCGCCCCGCACGCCCTTGCCAGCGCCGTTTCCTGCGCCGACGCTCGCCCAGGTCGGCGACCGGTTGTTCGAGGACATCAGCCTCTCGGCCAGTGGCAAACTGGCTTGCGCCAGCTGCCACGTCGAGGCGCGCGGCCATGCGGACGCGTCCGGCAGCTTCCTTCCGCTGGGTGGCATTGACGGCACCCACCAGGGCCTGCGCAGCTCGCCCAGCGCCCGCTATCTCGACCAGGCTGCCACTTTTGGGTTTGATGCCCAAGGCCGGCCGCGCGGCGGGTTGTTCTGGGATGGCCGTGCAGGCAACCGCAGCGAGCAGGCGCGCGGGCCGCTGTTCAATGCCGACGAGATGGCCAATGCTGACGTCGCCGCGCTGGCGACCCGGTTGCGCGCCCTGCCCTATGCAGCCGATCTGCGCGCCGCAGCCGACCTGCCGGCCGCCGCGACCGATGCGCAGCTCGTGGACGCTGCCGTCATCGCACTCGCCCGCTACCAGGCCGACGACGCCAAGTTCCACCCGTTCACCAGCAAGTTCGACGCGGTGCAGGACGGCCGCGCCACCTTCACCGCCCAGGAGCAGCGCGGCCTCAATCTGTTCAACGACCCACAGCGCGGCAACTGCGCCAGGGCCCGCACCCAATCAAGCAGGCCTGAACCGCGCCCTCTTCACCAACTTCAGCTATCACGCCCTGGGCGTGCCGCGCAACCAAAGCAAAGCGACGGCCGATCCTGCCTTCTTCGACCTCGGCCTGTGCGGCCCGCAGCGCAGCGACCTCGCCGGCCGAGACGATCTCTGCGGCATGTTCCGCACCCCGACGCTGCGCAACGTCGCCTTGACGGCGCCGTACTTCCACAACGCCCGCTTCGCCACGCTCGAAGACGTCGTCGCCTTCTACGCCACGCGCGATCTCGACCCGGCGCGCTGGTACCCGACCGTCAACGGCCAGGTCCAGGCCTACAACGACCTGCCCGCCCTCTACCGCGGCAATGTCCACCAAGGTGCACCCTTCCGGCGCGCCGGCCAGCCGCCGGCCTTGACCGTCCAGGACGTGAGCGACGTCGTTGCCTTCCTGCGCACGCTCAGCGACGGCTTCACGACAGCGCCGGCAGCGCAGTGAAGGGGTTCGTTCCGCAGAAGAAACTGCTAGAGTCGAGCAGAAGTAACTCTGTTACTTCTCCTATAGCAATTCCTTCTCGGACGACCCGCCATGCGCTCACGAGCCGCTCCTGCCCGCCAAGACTTCGACAAGAAGGCCGACAAGAACGAACCCCTGGTGGCCGACATCCGGCTGCTCGGCCGCATCCTCGGCGACGTCATCCGTGAGCAGGAAGGCCGCGAGGCCTACGAGCTGGTCGAGCGCATCCGCCAGCTGTCGGTGGCCTACCGCCACAAGCACGACAAGGAAGCCGGCAAGCGCTTCGACAAGCTGCTCAAGAGCCTGTCCGGCGAGCAGGCCGTCAGCGTCATCCGCGCCTTCAGCTATTTCTCGCACCTGGCCAACATCGCCGAGGACCGCCATCACATCCGCCGCCGCGACGTGCACGAGCGCGCTGGCAGCTTGCAGCCTGGTTCGCTGGTCTATTGCCTGGAGCACCTGCACGAGGCCGGTATCCGCCCGAACGAGATCGCCGAGGTGCTCAAGCGCGGCTTCATCTCGCCGGTGCTGACGGCGCATCCGACCGAGGTGCAGCGCAAGAGCATCCTGGACGCCGAGCGCGCCGTGGCCGGCCTGCTGGAGGCACGTGACCGCGCGGGCACCGAGCGTGAGCTGCGCGACACCGAGGGCCTGCTGCGCGCCCGCATCACCCAGCTCTGGCAGACCCGCATGCTGCGCTACTCCAAGCTGACGGTGGCCGACGAGATCGAGAACGCGCTGTCCTACTACCAGTCCACCTTCCTGCGCCAGATTCCCAAGCTCTATGCCGAGCTGGAGGAGCACCTGCCCGGCGAGCAACTGCCCAGCTTCCTGCGCATGGGCAACTGGATCGGCGGCGACCGCGACGGCAACCCCAACGTCGGCGCCGTGACGCTCAAGCGCGCCATGCAGCGCCAGAGTGAGGTGGCGCTGCGCCACTACCTGACCGAGCTGCACGAGTTGGGCGCGGAGCTATCCATCTCGCTACACCTGACAGGCGTTTCTGCCGACATGCAGAAGCTCGCCGAGCGCAGCCCCGACCAGAACGTTCATCGCATGGATGAGCCTTACCGCCGTGCGCTGACGGGCATGTATGCCCGCCTGGCCGCCACCCTGCATGCGCTGACCGGCACCGAGGCGTTGCGCCATGCCGTCGCGCCGCAAGACCCCTATCGCACACCCGATGAGCTGCTGGCCGACCTGCGCATCATCGAGGCCTCGCTGAAGAGCCACCATGCCGAAGCGCTGATCGCACCGCGGTTGAGCCCGCTGGTCCGCGCCGTGCAGGTGTTCGGGTTCCACCTCGCCACGCTGGACCTGCGCCAGAGCAGCGACCAGCACGAGCTGGTGCTGGCCGAGCTGCTGGCCGTGGCCCGCATCGAGAGTGACTACTCGGCGCTGGATGAAGCCGCCAAGCGCGAGCTGCTGCTGAAGCTGCTCAACGACGCCCGTCCGCTGCGCGTCATCGGCGCCAGCTACACCGACAAAGCGCTGTTCGAACTTGCTACCTTCGAGGCCGCCCGCGAGGCCCTGGCCCGCTTCGGCCGTGAGGCGCTGCGCCACTACATCATTTCGCACACCGAGTCGGTGAGCGACCTGCTGGAAGTGGCCCTGCTGCTGAAGGAAACGGGCCTGCTGCGCGGCGTGCTGGCCGAGTACGCCGTCAGCGACCTCATCATCGTGCCGCTGTTCGAAACCATCGGCGACCTGCGCATCGCGCCGGACATCATGCGCGAGTTCTACGCCCTGCCCGGCGTGCGCGGCCTGGTGGACCGGTCGGGCGGCGAGCAGGACATCATGCTGGGCTACTCGGACAGCAACAAGGACGGCGGCATGTTCACATCGTCCTGGGAGCTCTATCGAGCCGAGATCGCGCTGGTCGAGCTGTTCGACGAATTGAAGCGCGTCGGCCCCATCACGCTACGCCTCTTCCACGGGCGTGGCGGCACCGTCGGCCGCGGCGGCGGCCCGAGCTATCAGGCCATCCTGGCCCAGCCCCCCGGCACCGTGAACGGCCAGATCCGCCTGACCGAACAGGGCGAAGTCATCGCCTCCAAGTACGCCCACCCGGAGATCGGCCGGCGCAACCTGGAAACGCTGGTGGCCGCCACGCTGGAGGCCACGCTGCTGCATCCGACGCAAAGTGCACCCAAGGGCTTTTTGCAGGCTGCACAGGCGCTGTCGGACGCAAGCTTCGACGCCTACCGCGGTCTCGTCTACGACACGCCCGGCTTTGCCGACTACTTCTTCGCCAGCACGCCCATCCGCGAGATCGCCGAGCTGAACATCGGCTCACGCCCGGCCTCGCGCAAGGCCACGCGCGCCATCGAAGACCTGCGCGCCATCCCCTGGGGCTTCTCCTGGGGCCAGGCCCGCGTCGCCCTGCCCGGCTGGTGCGGCTTCGGCTCCGGCGTCGAGGCCTTCCTTGGCGAAGAGCCTGCACAGCGCGCCAAGAACCTGGCCCTGCTCAAGCGCATGCTCAAGGGCTGGCCCTTCTTCCGCGCGCTGCTGTCCAACCTCGACATGGTGCTGGCCAAGACCGACCTGGCCCTGGCCGAGCGCTACGTCGAACTCGTCGAGGACAAGAAGCTCGGCAAGCGCATCTTTGCAGCCATCCGCGCCGAGTTCGAGCGCACGCAAGAGGCGCTGAGCCTCATCACCGGCGACGACAAGCGCCTGGCGGCCAACCCGTCGCTGGCCCGCTCCATCGAGCACCGCTTTCCCTACATCGATCCGCTCAACCACCTGCAGGTCGAGCTGATGCGTCGCTACCGCCGCACCCAGGCGGACGATCCGGCCATGGAGCGCGTGCAGCGCGGCATCCACCTGTCCATCAACGGCATCGCCGCGGGGCTGCGCAATACCGGTTAAAGCGCACGCCCTGACCCCTTCGACCGGGTTCCCCCGGACACCCAGGCCCCGTCGATCCCACGAACAATGGCGGCATGGGGTTCAAGTGGCGTTTCGAGTACAGCCTGCTGCTGCTGTTGCTGCTCAGCGTGGCGGCGGTCCGGTTCTCTGATGCGCTATTGCAGCAGGTGCGGGTCATCACGCCGGACGGTGCCATCCGCGTGGAACCGATGTCCGACCGCCGCAACGGCGGCAACACCGAGGTCAGTCGCGGCCCGGGTCAGGGTTTCGAACTGCGCTGCACCCTGCATGATCGCTTTCGCTATCCCTACTGCGGCGTGGCGGTGCGCTTTGACCCGCAACTGGTCAAGGGGCTGGACCTCAGCGAGGTCCGCCGCATCCGGCTGTGGCTGGACTATGCCGGCCCCGCCAGCACGCTGAAGATCCAGCTGCGCAATGCCAGCCCCGCCTACGGCCTTCCGCAGCAGGAGGAAGACGCCGCCAAGTACAACCACATCGAGATCAACACCGCCTCCATCCAGGGCGGCATGGTCGAGGTAGACCTGCGCAACTTCGTTGTCGCCAACTGGTGGATGCAGCAGTTCCATATCGCGCCGCAGTTGGGCCGCCCGGAGTTCGACAACGTCGTCACGCTCGAAGTCGTCACTGGCACCGAGGCGCCGCTGGGAGACTACCGCTTCGTGCTCAAGAAGATCGAGTACGACGTGCAGTACCTGTCCACCGAGCACTGGTACCTCCTCATCATGAGCATCTGGCTGGGGCTGGCGCTGCTCTACCTGCTGATGCGTCTGGTCCATCTGCAGACCCGCAGCCAGCAACTCGTGCAGATGGCGACGACCGACGCGCTGACCGGCGCCTACAACCGCAAAGGGCTGGAGGACGTTTTGCAGCAGGCTGTGGCCGACTGGCGCGAGCACCGCCATCCTCTGTGCCTGGTGCTCCTCGACATCGACCATTTCAAGGCCGTCAACGACACCCGCGGCCATCAGGCCGGCGACCGGGTGCTGGCGGGCCTCGCAGAGCTGGTGCGCAGCCACGTGCGCGGCCAGGACCTGCTCGGACGCTGGGGCGGCGAGGAGTTCCTGCTGGTCTGCCGGGACACCGGCCTCATGCAGGCTGTGGCCATCGCCGAGAAGCTGCGCGCCCTGGTGGCAGAGCACGACTTCGGCGACGGCCTGCGCGTCACTGCCAGTTTCGGCGTGGCGGCCATGAACAGCGAGCGCCCGCTGGACCAGCTCTTTGCCGCCGCGGACACGGCCCTTTACCGCGCCAAGGCGGCGGGCCGCAACCGCGTCACCTCGGACGCTTAGCGTTGGTAGGCGGCCAGCGTGTCGCCCACGACGCGCACGGTGTCGCCCACGCGGAAGGACGGCGGGTCGGCATAGACGACCGTGCGCTGCAGGCCGTCGTTCATGCGCACCACCACTTCGTACTGCGTGCGCTCGCTGTTGCGCTTCTGGATCTCACGGCCCAGCAGCGCGCCACCCACCGCACCGGCCACGCCAGCGGCCGTGCGGCCGTCGCCCTTGCCGAACTGGCTGCCCACCACCGCGCCCAGCACGCCGCCGGCCACCGTGCCCAGCACGCGGCCTTCGCCGTCGACCTGCACGGCATTCACGGCCTGCACGGTTGCGCAGTCATAGCACGAGGCCTCGGCGCGGCGCGGCGGCAGGTTCACACTGGCATACGCATTGGGCACGCTGCTGCGCACGCTGCGATCGCCCAGGCGCAACTGCGCCGTCAAAGGTCGCTCGGTATCCACCCAGGCGCCGCGCGGCAGCACATAGGTGCCGGCATATTCGCCGGGGCGGATCTCCTCGAGGATGATGTTGCGGGTCTCGCTGCCCTGCAGCAGCACGGAGGCCTGGCCACCAGGGGTGCCACGCAAGGTATAGCGCAGCGCATCGGCGCGGCCACGACCGCGTTCGCGCACAACGTCCATGGACTGGATCTCCGGCCGCAGCGCCGTCTCGCCCGGCACCGGCCAGCCCACCTGCAGCGCTTCGCCCAGCAGCGCTGTCGTGACCCGGTTGTCACGGCGCAGATTGGCATGCACCCGCGAATCCGGCCCGATGCGGTCCGAGCGGCCGATGATGTAGCTGCCCTGATAGCGGCCCGCGCTGGTCTCGTCCAGGCGCACCGTGCGGCGGCTGCCGTCGATCTGCAGCAGCACCGTCGCCCCCGGTGTGCCCCAGACCGTGAAGTTCAGCTCGGCGCCCGGCTCGAGGCGGTCGACCTGCTCAACGTCGAACCCCGTCACGCGCATCGCCACCTGGCTGCTGCGCTGCGCCTGGGCTGGCTCGGCCAGGAAGGGAGTGCCGGCCACCAGCGCGCAGGCCAGGGCCGTTGCAGAGAAATGCTTGGCGTGCTTCATTGCGCGCTCCTGTTGATTGGGAGCCCCAGCCTAGGCGCCACCGCAGTGCAGCAAACATCGGCCTGCGGCCTGCTCACGGGTAGGCCCATACCTACATGCGAGTGGGTTCGTGATCCCCTGCGTCGAGCTCCGGCGCGGCGGCCTGAAACGAATGAAACAAACGCCCGGCTCTCCGCAGCCCGCTTGAAACACGGGCACCGGAGGATGCCGCCACACACCGGAGATCGCCATGACCGAGCCCCACGCCACCCACGTCGTCTGCCTGCACTCCAGCGCCGCCAGCGGCAAGCAATGGCGCCGCCTCGTTGCCCAGGGTGGTGACGCCTGGCAGTGGCACACGCCCGATCTCTACGGCCATGGCGGCCGGCCCGACTGGCCGGAGCTGATGCCCAGCCAGTTGTCCGTCGAAGCCAACGGCGTGCTGGCCGGCTTGCCGTTCGCAACCAACCAGGGCTTTCATCTCGTCGGCCACAGCTATGGAGGTGCCGTCGCTCTGCAGATGGCCCTGCAGCAGCCGCAGCGCGTGCTGTCGCTGACCTTGTACGAACCCGTGGCCTTCGGCGTGCTGCCAGCCCTGGGTCCGAACGAGCCGGAGTGGGAGGAAATCAGCGCGGTCGCCGCCACGCTGGGTGCCGCACTCGACCGCAGCGACGATTTCGGCGCCGCGCGCGGTTTCTGCGCCTATTGGCAGGGCCGCGACGTCTGGCCCGAGATGGACATCGCCGCGCAGCTGCGTATCGCCGAAGCCATGCCGACGGTGCGCCGCCATTTCGAGGCCCTGTTCGCCGCGCAATGGAGCGACAGCTTGCTGGACCTGCTGCGCATGCCGGTGCAACTGATCTGCGGCGGCGCCACCCGCGCCAGCGCCCGCCGCGTGGCGCAGAGCCTGTCAGTGCGCCTACCGCTGGTGAAGCTGCAGATGCTGGAAGGCGCCGGCCACATGGCGCCGATTGCCGAGGCGGGGCGGGTCAATGCGCTGATCCTGGAGAGCCTGGGGGCGATGCAGCGGGTACCAGCAGGTTGACTCAACCCTTGCTGGCTGAGGCTGGCTGGCGCGGCGTGGCCATGATGCGCGCCAGGATGGCCGCACCGGCACTCGACGCCGCCGGTAGGCCGTCACCCCGGCTGCCACGATCCCACCCCAGCGATGCGTCCGTGCAGTCATGCCGTCGGCATACGCAAGGCCGGCCGCCTCAGGGCGGCGCGGATGCCGGCCTGTCCTTCATCACCGTGCGGGCATAGGCCAGCTCGCCCTGGCGGGCCAGCAGGGCGAGCTGTCGCCCCATGCGGCTGAGGCTGCCACAACTGGGCTCTTTCAACCACCGCATCGAGTCTGCCGCCATCGCCTCAAGGACCCGATTGCCCTCATCGCGCTGCAGAGCCTTGGCGCTGTGCGCCAGGCCGACGCGCTCCTCCAGCCTGTACAGCAGGCTGGCTTCGATGAGCTCCGTCGTCATCTCGGGCAGGCGTCGCACGGCCTGCTCGCAAAGCTGGCGCCGGTTGGCATCACCGAGCGTTTCGGGGCGGCACGCGCGCGAGATCTCGAAGTGCGGGCTTTGCATGATGACCATGTCTTTCCCGAGCACCATCATCAGAGCCATGGCCTCCTCCGGCGTCGGCTCGGCCGCCGCGACTTCGGCCATGGCGATGGATAGCGGCCTGAATGGCGGGGCCGTGCGGGCACGCTGGGCGAATTGATAGAGGGCCTGGGAAACACCCGCTGCGTCGCCACGCTGCTGGCTGTCCTGCATGCGGGCTTGCCAGGGCCAGGCATCGCCGGGGTTAAGCAGCTCCAGCCTTTCCAGGGTCAGTGCCGCACAGGCCGTCGGCAGAGGACCGGGGGCCTGCGGTTCTGTCAGGAACACACCACTGGGATTCGACGCCGGCGGCAAAGGCGGCCTGGCGAAAGCAAATCGGCGGGTTGCATCGTTGCGGCAGGCGCTCAGTGCCAGGCGATAGGCTGCCGCGTCGGTGGTCGTGGCCGCGAGCGCGGCGGCCGCCTGCACGTCGTCACGCAGCACGGCGGCGGAGATGCGCTGCCCCGGGCTACCCGCCTCCAGACGCCTGAGCAGGCTGGCCCTGCCCTCCTCGGCCTGCCGCTCCCAGACCTGCGCCCAAGGCGGCGGCTCCTCGCTCTTGCCATCCATGTCGGCGCGCTTCACGCGGCCGAAGCCGCAGACCTCGACGAACTCCTTCGACTCGGCGCCCGCCGACCCACTGGCCTGTGGCTGCACCGCGGAGGCCGCGATGGACCGCGCGGCCTCAGCCGCCAGCGCTGGCACGGACGTCGAGCTGGCCGCGACCCATGGCGCGGCGACTGGCGCCGCCGAGCCGGCCTGCGGTGGCCGCAACACCCGCCACCCGGCCAGGCCGCAGGCAGTCGCCAGCATCAGCAGGCCCAACGCCAGCCACCTCCTGCCTCGCCTCAACGCGCCTGCCCCGCCAGTGCCTCGCGCACGGCCGCTACCTGGCGGCGCGACACGGCCAGCCATTCGTCGACATGGACGACGCGCACCGCCCAGCTGTCGGCTACCTCAGTGGAGTCACCGCCATCCAGCTCGCCGAAGGACGTCGGCGCGTGGCGCTCCAGTTCGCGCACGGCCCAGCGCGCCACCAGCGCGTTGCGGTGCACGCGCAGGAAGCGCTCGCCGAAGCGCTGCTCCAGGTCGGACAGCGCTCCGTCCATCACATGACTTTCGCTGGCGGTGCGCAGCGTCAGGTATTTCAGTTCGGCCTTGAAATACAGCACCTCCGCGATCGGCACGCGCAGCAGGCGGCCCCGGTCGGTCAGCGTGACGAAGTCGGCCGTGTCGGGTGCAGAAGGCGCATCCAACGGCTGCTGGGCCTGGGCGGCCCCCCGCTCGGCCAGGCGCTGGGCGGCGCGGGCCAGGGCGGCCTGCAGGCGCTCCCGGCGCACCGGCTTGGTCAGGTAGTCGAGCGCGTCAAGCTCGAAGGCGCGCAGCGCATGCATGGCGTGGGCCGTGACGAAGATGATCAGCGGCGCCGGCAGGCCAGGCTGGTCCGCCTGACGCTGGACGAGGCTGTCGGCGAATTGCAGGCCGTCGGCGCCGGGCATCTGCACGTCCAACAGCACGATGTCGCAGCCATGCTCACGCAGCCAGGCCGCGGCCTGGGAACCGGTGGCCGCCTCGGCGACAACCTCGCAGCGCGGTTCCTGGATGGCGTCGACCAGGCCGCGCAGGCGCAGCCGGGCCAGAGGTTCGTCGTCGACGAGAAGGACGCGCAGGGCTGTGGTCATAACGGCACCAGGATACGCAAGGAAAAGCGCTGCTCGGTGGATTCGATCTCGAAGCGCGCGGCGACATCGTGCATCAGCTTCAGCCGCTGGCGCACATTGCGCAGGGCCAGGCCATGGCCGGCCGTTCGCGTCGGCCCGCCGACGGTGTTGACGATGCGGATCTCGACCTCGGCGCCGCGGCGCACCGTGGTGACCTCCAGCTCGCCACCCTCGTCATTGGGCTCGACGCCATGGCGCACAGCGTTCTCCACCAGCGGCTGCAGCAGCAGCGGCGGTACGCGCACGCTGTTCGCCTCAGGGTCGAGGTGCCAGACGATGCGCAGCCGCTTGCCGAAGCGGATCTGCTCGATGGCGAGGTAGCGGCGCGCCAGTTCGACCTCCTCGGCCAGCGTGACCGAGGTGCTGGCGTCGGCCAGGGCGACGCGGAAAAGCTCCGCCAGGTCCTCCAGCACGCTCTCGGCGCGTGCCGGGTCGATCTGCACGAGGGCGATGGCACTGTTCAGCGTGTTGAACAGGAAGTGCGGCCGGATGCGCGACTGCAGCTCGACGAGCTGGGCCAGAGCGTCGGCCGGGCGCTGGGTGTGCTCGCGCATTTTCAGCCAGGCCAGCAGCAGGGCCGCGCCGCTGGCGCCGCAGGCAGCGATGCTGGCGATGCGCCAGGCGCTGGACGGGTCTTCGCTCGTCAGGCTCAGCAGGCCAAAGCCCATCAAGGCACCGACGGCGCCGAGCAGCATCAGCGCGCCCCACTGCACCGGCTCGGGCAGGCGCGGCCACAGCCGCTTGGCCGCGCAGACGACGAGCAGCCAGGACAACACGGCGAACATGGTCACGACCGTGCCGTTGGCCGTCAGCGTCAGCCACTGGCCGGCATCGCGTGCGACGACGGCCGCCCCCAGGGCCAGCAACAGCTGCACGCCAAGCACGGCGCGCAGCACCAGGCCAACGTGGCAGACGTCGAAGGCGCGCGTCGGGTCAAGCAGCGGCGCCTTGTTGAGTTCGGGCAGTTCAGGCAGCTCGGTGGCCGCGAAGCCCAGCCATTGGCTGAGCTGCATGGACTCGTGCCAGACGCTGTGATGCGCCGGCGCGCGGCGCTTGAAGAAGGGCATGTGGGGCTCGGATTTGTTGGCGTTCGATAATCCCGGGCTGCGCGTGCATTTTGCGCGCTGAAATCCAGCGCCAGCCCATCTCAGTCATGTCAGACAACCAACTCGCCAACAAATCCCAAGCCTGGTCCGCCCTCTTCTCGGAGCCGATGAGCGATCTGGTCAAGCGCTACACGGCCAGCGTCGGCTTCGACCAGCGCCTGTGGCGGGCCGACATCGCCGGCAGCCTCGCTCATGCCGAGATGTTGGCGGCGCAAGGCATCTTGAGCACCGAGGACCATGCCGCCATCCAGCGCGGTCTGGGCGAAATTGCCGCCGAGATTGAAGCCGGCCAGTTCGAGTGGAAGTTGGACCTGGAGGACGTGCACCTCAACATCGAGGCGCGGCTGACCGAGCGCGTCGGCATCGCCGGCAAGCGCCTGCACACCGGGCGCAGCCGCAACGACCAGGTGGCCACCGACGTGCGGCTGTGGCTGCGCGGCGAGATCGACGAGATCGGCGGCCTGCTCAAGGCCCTGCAGACCGTGATGGTGGAAAAGGCCAGCGAGCATGCCGACGTCATCCTGCCCGGCTTCACCCACCTGCAGGTGGCGCAGCCGGTCAGCTTCGGCCACCACCTGCTGGCCTATGTCGAGATGTTCGCCCGCGATGCCGAGCGCATGGGGGACACCCGCAAGCGCGTCAACCGCCTGCCGCTGGGCGCTGCCGCCCTGGCTGGCACCAGCTACCCGCTGGACCGCGAGCGCGTCGCGAAGACGCTGGGCATGGAGGGCGTCTGCCAAAACAGCCTGGATGCGGTGAGCGACCGTGACTTCGCGATCGAGTTCTCGTCGGCGGCCACGCTGGTGATGCTGCACATCTCGCGGCTGTCCGAGGAACTGATCCTGTGGATGAGTCAGAACTTCGGCTTCATCGCCCTGCCCGATGCCTTTTGCACCGGCTCGTCGATCATGCCGCAGAAGAAGAACCCCGACGTGCCCGAACTGGCGCGCGGCAAGACGGGCCGCGTCGTCGGCCACCTCGTCGGCCTGGTGACGCTGATGAAGGGCCAGCCGCTGGCCTACAACAAGGACAACCAGGAGGACAAGGAGCCCTTGTTCGACACGGTGGACACGCTGAAGGACACGCTGCGCATCTTTGCCGACATGCTGGCCGGCCTGACCGTCAAACCCGAGGCCATGCGCGCCGCCGCGCTGAAGGGCCATGCCACCGCGACCGATTTGGCCGACTACCTCGTCAAGAAGGGCGTGGCCTTCCGTGACGCGCACGAGGTGGTTGCGCATGCGGTGAAGACGGCGACGGCCAAGGGTGTCGACCTGGCCGCACTGACGCTTGAAGAGCTGAAAACCTTCGATGCGCGCGTTGAGGCGGATGTGTTCGACGTGCTGTCGCTGGAAGGCTCGCTGAACGCCCGCAATGTGCTGGGCGGCACCGCGCCGGCCCAGGTACGCGCGCAAGTGGCTCGCCACCGCGCGCGGCTGGTTTGAGCTGGCTCAACACGCGTTTGGCGCGCTTCACTAGCATCACCGCATGACCACGCTTGCCTGGACCGACACACTGGTCCTGAACCAGCCCACGCTGGACACCACCCACCAGGAATTCGTCGACCTGCTGAACGCCTTTGGCGCCGCACTCGACGATGGCATGGACGCCCTGCCCGCTTACCACGCGCTGTTGGCCCACACCGAGGCCCACTTCGCGATGGAAGAGGACTGGATGGCGCGCTGCGGCTTCGAGGCGCAGAACTGCCATGCCAGCCAGCACGCCATGGTGCTCAAGGTGATGCGCGAGGCACTGCGCTATGCCAACGAGCTGAACGACCGAGAGCCGCTGAACATCCTGCGCACGGAGCTGGCGGGCTGGTTTCCGCAGCACGCCGAGATGATGGACGCGGCCTTGGTCTGGACGATGGAGCAGCGCGGGTTCGACCCGGTGACGGGCGAATGCCGTCAGCCAGCCACTGAGACCGCCGCGAGCCACAGCTGTGGCTCGGGCAGCTGCGCCTGATTACTTCTTCAGGTACTCGAAGAACGCCTGCGAGTTGGACTCGCGGCCGAGGAAGTCCTTGACCAGCTCCGGCGCGGGCTTCTGCGCGCCCTGGCCCAGCACCAGCTCGCGGTAGCGCTTGCCGACTTCGGGGTTGAGCTTGCCGGCCGCAAATGCCGTGCGCAGGTCCATCGCCACCACCAGGCTCCACAGATAGCCGTAGTAGCCCGCGCCATAACTGCCGGCAATGTGAGCGAAGCCGGCCGGGAACATCGTGCCCTGCACATGGCCCAGCGGCGTGGCGCCTTCCATCTTGGCCCACAGCGGCATGGGCTCGGGCTTGGCTTGCTGGTGCAGCGTGATGTCGTAGCTGGCGTACAGGTGCTGGCGGCCGAACAGCCCGCCCTTGCCGTAGTGCTTGGCGGCCTGGGCCTGGTCCACCATCGCATCGGGCACGGGCTTGCAGGTCGGGCAGACCTCCTGCATGAGCTTCAGCACCTTCTTGTCGTAGACCCAGTCCTCCAGCATCTGCGACGGCGCCTCGACGAAGTCGTGCATGACAGATGTGCCGGCCGTGGCCGCATAGCGCGTGTTGGACAGGTCTACATGCACCGCGTGGCCCAGCTCGTGCAGCAGGGTCTCGACCTCGTCCAGCGTCAGGCCGTTGCGGTCGAAGTTGACGACAAGGGCCGCCGCCGGCGTGCGGCCGATGCGCGTGGCGCTGCCGCGCAGCGGCCAGACGGCCGCGTGGTTGTACTTGCCGTCGCGCGGGTAGAGGTCCACATACAGCTGGGCGATGGCCTTGCCCGAGGCCGCATCGCTGACCACATAGGTCTGCGCCTCGTCCTGCCACAGCTTGTTGTCGATGCGCGTGTACTTGACGCCCATCATCTTCTCGATGACATGCAGCGCGAACTCCAGGCTGGCTTGCGGCGGGAAATAGGGGCGGAAGGCGTTCTGGTCGACGCTGAACTTCTGCAGCTTGACGCGCTCGCTGTAGAAGGTCGCGTCCCAGCGCTCGACCTTGGTCTGCTCCAGCGGCGTGCCCAGGTGCTTGGCCTTGTCGGCACGCAGCTCCTGCAGCTCGGTGGCCTCACGCGCGTTGACGGCGCCGGTCACGGAGTCGAGGAAGCGCGTCGCCGTCGCGCCGTCCTTGGCCATCTGGCGGCGCAGGTTGAAGTCGACATAGTTGTCAAAGCCGAACAGCTTGGCGTATTCACCACGCAACGTGACGATCTGCGCCAGCAGGTCGAGGTTGGACTGGCCGCCCTCGTTGACCTTGGCTAGCCACATGCGCTGGCGCGCTTCGCCGCTCTCGGCGCTGCGCATGACCGGGACATAGCTCGGGTAGTCCACGCCAAGCAGGATGCGGCCCTGCTCGTCGCGCTTGGCCTTTTCCCACACGCTCGCGGGCACGCCCTTGAGCTCGGCCTCCGTGAAGGCGACGCGGGTGCCGGCGTCACGGATCTTCTTGTTGAACTGCTGGTCCAGCTCGGTCAGCTTGTCCAGGATCTGCTTGGCGCGCTCGCGTTTGCCATGGGCCAAGGCCACGCCGCTGTCCTCGAACTGGCCCGAGGCCAGGCGCACCAGCTCGGCATCGATGGCGTCCTTCTTGGGCGCCTTCTGCAGCGCGCGGTAGACCTTCTCGTTCTGGCCGAAGCTGGAGCCGAAGTCAGCCCAACGCAGTGAGCAGGCCTGGGCGGCGTCGCGCACGGCTTTGTCGGGATGGACGTTGAGGACGAAGTCGTTGGGGCCCTGGTTGTCCTCCAGATAGACGGTCAGGTCGTCATAGGC
This sequence comes from Pelomonas sp. Root1217, assembly GCF_001425705.1. Lineage (GTDB taxonomy): Bacteria > Pseudomonadota > Gammaproteobacteria > Burkholderiales > Burkholderiaceae_C > Pelomonas. Next base: position 866,576 of record NZ_LMDC01000028.1, read on the forward strand.
GGCCAGCCAGCCGGTGTCGACCTTGCGCTTCTCCAGCTGCGCAACGCGCTGCCTGGCGCCCTTGAGGCCGGTGTCGCAGCGAGTCTGCACATCGGCAACGCTGCCGAAGGTCGGGAAATTGGGGTCAGGCAGCTTGGGTTGAGCGTGCGCGGTGGCGAGCAGCGCCAGGGTGGCGAGCGTGGTCAGGACGGGTTTCATCGCGTCTCCTTGTGGGAAGGGCGCGATTCTCTCGGCCGGATCGGCGTCAGCCGTTCGGCACTCCCCTATTTCTGCAGCAGGGTTTTTACCTGGGCAAGCGCGGAGGGGTCGTCCAGCGTCGTCAGGTCGCCCGGATCACGCCCCTCGGCCACGGCCTGCAGCGCGCGGCGCAGCAGCTTGCCCGAGCGGGTCTTGGGCAGCAGCGTCACGAAATGCACGCGAGCCGGCCGCGCCACGGCGCCCAACTGGGCGTCGACATGCTTCATGACCTCGCCCTCCAGCGTGAGCGAGGCCTGGCCGGGGTCGCGCAGCACCACGAAGGCGATGGCGACCTGGCCCTTGAGCTGATCGGCCACACCGACGACGGCTACCTCGGCCACCGCCTTGTGGCCGGAAATGCATTCCTCGATCTCACGCGTGCCCAGGCGGTGGCCGGCCACGTTGATGACGTCGTCCGTGCGGCCGAGGATGAAGGTGTAGCCGTCGGCGTCGCGAGAGGCCCAGTCGAAGGTGGAGTACACCTCGCGGCCCGGCACGCTCTTCCAATAGGTGTTTACGAAGCGCGCGTCGTCGCCCCAGACCGTCTGCAGCGTGCCCGGCGGAAGCGGATGTTCAATGACGAGCACGCCCTTCTGGTTGGGCTCGGTGAGCTCGGCACCGGTGTTCTCGTCGAGCAGCTTCACGTCATAGCCATACATCGGCACGCCGGGTGAGCCCAGGCGTGTCGGCACCGCCTCGACGCCGGGGATGTGATGGGCGACCGTCAGCAGCGGCCAGCCGGTCTCGGTCTGCCAGTAGTTGTCGATGATTGGGACGCCAAGCCCGTCGGCGATCCAGCTCGACGTGGGCTCGTCCAGCGGCTCGCCGGCCAGGAAGAGCGCTCGCAGCGACGACAGGTCATGGCGCTTGAGCAGCGCGGCATCGTGCTTTTTCAGCACGCGCACCGCGGTCGGGGCGCTGAACATGACGGTCACCTTGTATTTCTCGACCAGGCTCCACAGCACGGCGGCGTCAGGGTTGACCGGCGTGCCTTCGTACATCAGCGTCGCCATGCCGGCGATCAATGGCCCGTAGACGATGTAGCTGTGGCCCACGACCCAGCCGATGTCGCTGGTGGAGAAGAACGTCTCGCCGGCCTTGCCGCCAAAGATCCAGTCCATGCTGGTGGCCAGAGCGACCGCATGGCCGCCAACGTCGCGCTGCACGCCCTTGGGCCGGCCCGTTGTGCCGCTGGTGTAGAGGGTGTAGCTTGGCGCGTTGGACTCGAGCCAGACGCAGGGTACGCAAGCGTCGGCATGTTGGCGGCGCAGCGCGGCGTAGTCCAGGTCGCGGCCAGCCACACGCTCGAAGGGCGCCAGGCCGCGGTCCACCATCAGCACCGCGGCCGGCTTGTGCGCGGACAACTGCACGGCCTCGTCGAGCAGCGGCTTGTAGGGCAGCGTCTTGCCAGCGCGGCTGCCCGCGTCGGCGCTGACGATGAGTTTCGGCGTCGCGTCCTCGATGCGGCTGGCCAGGCTGACCGAGGCGAAGCCACCGAACACGACCGAATGGATAGCGCCGATGCGCGCGCAGGCCAGCATCGCGAACGCGGCCTCCGGAATCATGGGCATGTAGATCAGCACGCGGTCGCCCGAGCCCACACCCTGCGCGATCAGGATGGCGGCCATCACCTCGACCTCGGCCTGCAGTTCGGCAAAGCTGAAGACTTTTTCCTGCCCGACTTCGGTCGACACCCAGATCAGCGCACGGTCCTCGGGCCGCACCGCAGCATGCCGATCCACCGCGTTGTGGCAGAGGTTGGTCGTGCCCCCCACGAACCAGCGCGCGAACGGCGGCTGGCTGGCGTCGCAGATCTGCTGCGGTGGCGTCCGCCAATCAATGCGCCTGGCCTGCTCGGCCCAGAAGGCGTCGCGCTCGCTCAAGGAGCGTCCGTGGAATTCGGCATAGGACTTGGTCATGCGCGGAGTGTGGATCCGGGGCACTGACGGCAATCTGACCTTTCGCAACACCTTGGCGTGATGAATTGCAGGGTTTTTACGGGGTTCGCCGTCGGCAAAGCCGGGGTTTGCCCTGAAAATCGCGCCCTTTACGCCCGCTTCGATTGACGGTGCCGGGGTGCCCCCCTAACCTCCGCGCCGCTGTCCCACTCCGCTATCGCGACCGCCCACGGTCCGCCCCGGTTTCTCTCGTTCCTGAATGCACTTGTCCACTGCCCTGCTGAACCGCATCGCTGTTGCCGGCCTCCTGGTCGTCAGCTGTGCCGCGCATGCGCAGGGCGTAGCGCAAGCCGCGACGATCATGCCGCCGCCGGGCACGATGACCGGCGCCTATGGCCAGAGCCTGCAGCAGCAGGCGGCCGTGGACAAGGCCGCGGCACAACCGACCACCGCGACTAAGCCGGCAACGCCCCAGGACGCCGTCAGTCGCTTCCTCAGTGATCGCGGCCTGCTGGCCAGTGCCGAGCAAGGCGGGTCATCTCGCCTGCTGGCCAGCGTGCGCGACACCGCGTCGGACCTCGTGCTGTCGGCCATGAACTTCCTGGGCGTGCGCTACACCCGTGGCGGCAATTCGGTCGAGAACGGTTTCGACTGCAGCGGCTTCACCCGCCACATCTTCGAGATGAGCGTGGGCCTGGTGCTGCCGCGCCGCGCCGACGAGCAGGCCAAAGACGACAGCCTGTTGCCCATCGGCAAGAGCGAACTCAAGCCCGGCGACCTGGTGTTCTTCAACACCATGAAGCGCACCTTCAGCCACGTGGGCATCTACGTGGGCGAAGGCAAGTTCATCCACGCACCGCGCACCGGCAGCGCCGTGCGGGTGGAAGACATGCGCGATTCCTACTGGGCCAAGCGTTTCACCGGCGCGCGCCGGGCTGACCTGAAGGCGGCTGCGGGCGAAGGCCCGGTCACTCGCTAACTTCAGGCGTCCGGTCCGCCGTTCTCGCGCCAGGACTGCGCGAGCAACGCCTTGACGCAGCCCGGCCTGGCATTCGCGAGCAACAGCTTTACGCCGCAGCGCTTGGCGCCCCAGAACAGCGGCTCGACGACGCCCGCCTCACGATCGATCCACGCATCCCGAGAATCCTCGTCCTTGATGAAGACGCGCAGCTCGGTGCCGTCCGGCGTCATGGTCGCGAAGATCCTGCCCTTGGCACCCGGCAGGCGGAAGGAAGTCAGCTCGTGATGCGGCTTCTCGACCGCGCCGGGCAGGCCCAAGGCGAGCGCCCGGGCCTGCTGGGCGTTCATCCCGCGACGCGCTTGGCCACCAGCGTCAGGATCTCGTAGCTCGCGCATAGCTCGCCGCGCTGGTTGGTCACCGCCACGTCCCAACCGATGACGCCTTGCGCCGGCTGGTCGTCGCGCGGCGGGCGATCAATCTTGCGCTTGGCGGTCAGGCGCGCCTGGATGGTGTCACCGATGGCCACCGGCGTGACAAAGCGCAGGTTCTCTAGGCCGTAGTTGGCCAGCACCGGGCCGGGCGCCGGGCTGACGAAGAGGCCTGCCGCCGCCGACAGCACGAAGTAGCCGTGGGCGATGCGCTGGCCGAACGGCGACTCCCTGGCCGCGACTTCGTCGAAGTGCATGTAGAAGTAGTCGCCCGACAGGCCGCCGAAGGCGACGATGTCGGCCTCGCCGACGGTGCGGCGGTGCGTCAGCAGGCTCATGCCCACCTCGACGTCCTCGAAGTAGCGACGGAACGGGTGGATCTCGCTCTCGGTGACCGCGCCACCGCGCTGGTACTCGCCGGTGATGGCCGAGATCATCGTCGGCGAGCCCTGCACGGCGCAGCGCTGCAGGTAGTGCTTCACCGCGCGCAGGCCACCCAGTTCCTCGCCGCCGCCCGCGCGGCCAGGGCCGCCGTGCTTGAGCTTGGGCAGCGGCGAACCATGGCCGGTGTTCTCCAGCGCGGCTTCGCGGTCCAGCACCAGCATGCGGCCATGCCAGGCGGCAAAGGTCGGCACAGCTTGCGCAGCGAGCGCCGGCGTCTTCGTGCAGATGGTGCCGACGAGGCTGCCGCGGCCCAGCGTCGCCAGGTGCAGGGCCTCCTCGAAATCGCCGTAGGGCAGCAGCGTCGTCACCGGGCCGAAGGCTTCCAGGTGATGGGCGTCGCTGGCCGCGGAGTCGCGTGCCAGCAGCAGCGTCGGGGCGAAGAACGCGCCGTCGCTGACACCTTCGCCCTTGGGCGCAAAACCGTCGCGCCCGGACAGCAGCAGCTCGCAGTTCTCGGCCAACTGGGCGACGCGTTCGGTCACGTCGGCCTGCTGCGCCTTGCTGGCCAGCGCGCCCATGCGCACGCCTTCGACAGCCGGGTCACCCACCACCGTCTTGGACAAGCGCGCCTTCAGTGCAGTGGCCACCGCATCGACGAGCGAGGCCGGCACGATGGCGCGGCGGATGGCCGTGCACTTCTGGCCGGCCTTGGCCGTCATCTCGCGGGCCACTTCCTTGACGAAGAGGTCGAACTCCGGGTCGTCCGGCGTCACGTCCGGCGCCAGGATGGCGCAGTTCAGGCTGTCGGCCTCGGCGTTGAAGGGGATGCTCTTTTTCAGCAGGTTCGGATGGGCCTTCAGCATCAGCGCGGTATCGGCACTGCCGGTGAAGGTGACGACGTCGGACTCGTCCAGCCGCTCGAACAGGTCGCCCGTGCCGCCGATGATGAGCTGCAGTGCGCCGGCCGGCACCAGGCCCGAGTCGACAATGAGGCGCACGCAGGCCTCGGCCACATAGCTGGTCGCCGTGGCAGGCTTGACCAAGCAGGGCATGCCAGCCAGGAAGCTTGGTGCGAACTTCTCCAGCATCCCCCACATCGGGAAGTTGAAGGCGTTGATGTGCAGGGCCACGCCACGCTTGGGCACCATCACATGGCTGCCGATGAAGTGGTTGTCGGCACCCAGCCGCATCGGCGGGCCTTCGTGCAGCACGTTGCTGCTGGGCAGGTCCTTGCCGCCGATGGAGGCGTAGGCGAACAGCGTGCCAATGCCACCTTCAATGTCGATCCAGGAGTCGCTGCGCGTCGCACCGGTGTGGGCGCTGATTGCGTAGAGCTCTTCCTTGCGCTCCATCAGGTAGGCGGCCAGCGCCTTCAGCACGCGGGCGCGGTCCTGGAAGTGCGTGCGCAGCAGGCTGGGCAGAGCCGTGCCGCGCGCGAAGGCCATGGCCTCGGCGAAATCCAGGCCCTCTTCATGCGTGTGTGCGACGACACGGCCGTTGATGGCGCTGGCCAACGGCTTGGCGGCGCGCTCGCCGACCCAGCGGCCGGCGATATAGCTCTGCAGCGTGCTCACTTCAGCAACACCCACTGGCCGTCCTTGATCTGCACCATCACGCGAGCGCGCTGGTCCAGGCCCAGGTGATCACCCGAGGACATGGTGTAGACGCCATGCGCGCCGGCCAGGTTCTTCACGTTCTCCAGCGCATCGCGCAGCGCGGCGCGAAAGGCGGGCGTGCCAGGTTGCGCCTTCTTCAGCGCCTCGGGCGCGGCGGCGGCGAGCAGCAGGCCGGCGTCCCAGGCATGGCCGCCAAAGGTTGAGACCGAGCCTTTGCCGTGGGCGGCCTCGTATTTGGCGATGTAGTCCTGGGCGCTCTTCTTCACCGGATGGTCGGCCGGCAGCTGGGCCGCGACCAGCACCGGGCCGGCGGGCAGCAGCGTGCCTTCGACATCCTTGCCGCCGACGCGCAGGAAGTCGTTGTTGGCAATGCCGTGGGTCTGGTAGATCTTGCCGGCATAGCCGCGCTCCTTCAGCGCCTTCTGCGGCAGCGCGGCGGGCGTGCCTGAGCCAGCGATGAGGATGGCATCAGGCCTGGCGGCGACGAGCTTGAGCACCTGGCCGGTGACGGAGGTATCCGTGCGGTTGTAGCGTTCGCTCGCAACGATGTTGAGCTTCTTGGTCGCGGCAATCTTGTTGAACTCGCCCCACCAGCCTTCACCGTAGGCATCGGCAAAGCCGATGAAACCGGCCGTCTTGATGCCGTTGTCGACCATGTGGGTCACGATGGCCAGGGCCATCATGATGTCGTTCTGCGGCGTCTTGAAGACCCAGCGCTTCTTGGCGTCCACCGGCTCAACGATGCGGGCCGAAGCCGCCATCGAGATCATCGGCGTGCCGGACTCCGACACCGCGTCGATCATCGCCAGCGAGTTGGGCGTGACGGTGGAGCCGATGACGATGTCGACCTTGTTCTCGGTGATGAACTTGCGCGTGTTGGCGACGGCCGTCGTTGTGTCCGAGGCGTCATCCAGCACGATGTAGTTGACCTTCTGGCCGCCGAGGGCCGTCGGCATCAGCGCGACAGTGTTCTTTTCCGGGATTCCGAGCGAGGCCGCCGGGCCGGTGGCAGACAGCGTGACGCCGACAGTGATGTCAGCCTGGGCCGCCAGGCTCAGCGTGGCGGCCAGGGCCAGGGCGAGTTGTTTGAATGGCTTCATGGGGTCGTCTCCTCGGGATGTCATCGGGGTTATGGAACGAGGGCGGGCTGGCGCAGTTGCACCGCGCCGAGGCCACCAAAGAACAGATCGCTGACCAGGGTAGCGAGTGCCTCGTGCGTGAGCTCGCCGTCGGGCCGCAGCCAGGTGAAGGTCCAGTTGATCATGCCAAAAAGCAGCATGGTCAGCGGCTTGTGCAGCTTGGCTTCGCGCAGCTCGGGCCGCAGCAGGCAGATGGCCGCGGCGAACTCGCTGACGACGCGGCGCTCCACGTCGAGCAGGCGTTCACGTTCGACGTCGGCGAGAAACTTGATCTCGCTGGTCAGCACGCGGTGCTGGGCCTGGGCGTCGGCATAGGAACGCGTGAAGCGCTCGATGAGGGCGCGCAACTGCGCGTCGGGCGCCAGCTGCCGCGCCTTGACCTCTTCCACCAGCGCCAGCAGCGCATGCACATGGCTGTCGCAGATCTGGGCCAGCAGCTCCTGTTTGTCCTGGAAGTAGTGATACAGCGTCGGCTTGGCCACGCCGCAGGCCTCGGCGACCTGGTTCATGGATGTGGCGCTGAAGCCCTGCTCGGCGAACAGGCGGGCGGCAGCGGCGAGGATGTCCTCACGCTGGGCTTCGAAGCCAGGGGCGCGTTTGCGGGCCATCAGCGCTCGTCGAAAGAGATGACGACCTTTTCGGTCAATGGATGCGCTTGGCAACTGAGGATGAAGCCGGCAGCCACCTCCGCCTTGTCGAGCGCGAAGTTCTTGTCCATGCGCACCTCGCCCTCGATGAGTTTGCAGCGGCAGGTGGAGCAGACGCCGCTCTTGCAGGAGAAGGGCACGTCCATGCCTTCGCGGGCGGCGGCGTCGAGCAGGCTGGGGTCGCTGGAATGGAACTCGATCTCGCGCGAGAGGCCGTCGCGGATGACGGTCACCCGGGCTTGCGGCGCATCGCCGGGCTTGACCTCGTGCGGCACCGGCCGGCCGGACAGCGTCTCCGGCGTGCCGAAGCGCTCGATGTGGATTCGCTCTGCCGGGATGCCCGCGCCCCGCAGCGCGGCCTCGGCCTGGTCGTTCATCTCGAAGGGGCCGCAGACGAAGACCTCGTCCACGCTGCCTGGCGGCACCGGGCCGGCCAGGAAGGCGCTGAGCTTGCCGGCGTCCAGGCGCCCGCCGTACAGCGGCGCATCGACCACCTCGCGGCTGAAGATCAGGTGCAGCGACAGTCGCGTCATGAAGCGGTTCTTCAGGTCTTCGAGTTCTTCCTTGAACATCGTCGACGCGGTGCGGCGGTTCGAATAGATCAGCGTCGCCCGTGCCGCCGGCTCACGCTCCAGCAACGCCGTCAGGATGGCAATGATCGGCGTGATGCCTGAGCCGCCGGCGATGAAGAGTACGTGACGACCGTCCTCGGACTTGGGCAGGACGAAGCGACCTTGCGGCGGATACGACTCGATCACGTCACCGGGCTTCAGCTGATCGTGCACCCAGCTGGAGAAGGCGCCGCCATCGACGCGGCGAATGCCGACCTGCAGGCGGCGGTCGGAGCAGATGGAGTAGCTGCGACGCAGTTCCTGGCCGCCGACGCTGGCGCGCAGTGTCAGGTACTGACCTGGCTCGAACGCAAAGCCCTCGGGCGGGGCGTCGAAGCCGACGACCATCGCGTCGTCGGTGTCGCGTTCGACGCTGCTCACGCGCAGGGGGTGGAAGTGAAGTGCCATCTCAGATGGGTTTGAAGTATTCGAAGGGTTCGAGGCACTCGATGCAGCGCCACGTGGACTTGCACGCGGTGGAGCCGAAGCGCGACAGCTGTTCCGTGCGGCCGCTGTCGCAGCGCGGGCAGCGCAGCCGCGGCACGATGCGGATGGCCTGCTCGCCGCTGCACTGCGGCGGCACGATGCCGTACTGCTGCAGCTTCGCGCGGCCCTCGGGCGTGATCCAGTCGGTGCTCCAGGCCGGCGCGCGCCGCATCGTCACCGTCACGTCGCCGAACTCGGCCAGCGCCGCACGCACGTCGTCGGCGATCAGCTCGGTGGCCGGGCAACCGCTGTAGGTCGGCGTCAGCACGACCTCGACGCCCGAAGCTGTCTCGCGCAGGTCGCGCACGATGCCCAGCTCCACCAGGCTGACCGCCGGGATCTCGGGGTCGGGCACGGCGGCGAGCTTGGCGCGGGCGGATTCCAGGTTCACCACACGCCTCCGGGATACATGCGTTGCAGGTGCTGCATCGTCGCCAGCATGCGGCCCATGTGCTCGCTGTGGATGCCGTCGATGCCGTGCGGCTGCATCGCGCTTTCACGTGGCAACGTCAGAGTCGCTTCCTGCATCAGCGTGGCCCAGCGGGCGCGCCATTCGGGCTCCAGCACGTTCCACGCCGGGCCTATGCCGTCCACGCCATCAGCGGCGAACAACTCGTTGAAGTAGGGCCACAGCACGTTCAGCGCCGCCTGCATGCGTGCCTTGGATTCGTCCGTGCCGTCGCCCAGGCGCACGACCCAGTCGCTGCTGTGCTGGCGGTGATAGCGCACTTCCTTCAGCGACTTGGCGGCGATGCCGGCCAGTTCGGTGTCGAGGCTGGTCTGCAGGCGGTCGTACAACAGCTCCAGCCAGATCGCCACAGCCGCGTTGCGCACGACGGTCAGTGCGAAGTCGCGCCCGCCGCCACCGTCGCTCGGGCTGGCCGCCGCGTTGGGCAGTTCGACAAGCACGATGTTGCGGTAGTCGCGTTCCTCGCGCAGGAAGGCGAGCTGGTCCTCATCGCGGCCGGTACCTTCCAGTTGGCCGGCGTGGGTCAGCAGCGCACGCGCCTGTCCGAGCAGGTCCAACGCGATGTTGGACAGCGCAAGGTCTTCCTCCAGCACCGGTGCGTGGCCGGCCCATTCGGACAGGCGCTGGCTGTGGATGAGGCAGGTGTCGCCCAAGCGCAGGACGTAGGTGGTCTTGGCGTCCATCACATGTGGTTCAGTTCGTCCGGCAGTTCATAGAACGTCGGATGGCGGTAGACCTTGTCGTCGGCCGGATCGAACAGGCTGCCCTTCTCCGTCGGGTCGCTGGCCACGATCTGCTCGGAGCGCACAACCCAGATGCTGGTGCCTTCCTGGCGGCGCGTGTAGACGTCGCGCGCCATCTGGATGGCCATGGGCGCATCGGCCGCGTGCAAGCTGCCGCAGTGCTTGTGGTCCAGGCCCGCCTTGCTGCGCACAAAGACCTCCCAGAGAGGCCACTCGTTTTTCGGATTGCTCATTTTCTATTGTCCTCAGGCGGCTTGCGCCTTGGTGGCCTGCTTGCGCGCATGGACCAAGGCCGCGTCACGCACCCAGGCGCCGTCGCCCCAGGCCTTGTTGCGAGCGGCCAGGCGCTCACGGTTGCAGGGGCCTTCGCCGCCCACCACGCGCCAGAACTCGCTCCAGTCGATGTCGCCGAAGTCATAAGCGTCGCGCTCGGCGTTCCATTTCAGCGCCGGGTCCGGCACGGTCACGCCGAGGATGTCGGCTTGGGGAATGGTCGCGTCGACGAACTTCTGGCGCAGCTGGTCGTTGGTGACGCGCTTGATGCCCCAGCGCATGCTCTGCTCGGAGTTCGGCGAGTCCTTGTCCGCCGGGCCGAACATCATCAGCGACGGCCACCACCAGCGGTTCACGGCGTCCTGCACCATGGCCTTTTGTTGGTCCGTGCCCTTCTGCATCATCGTCAGCAGGCTTTCATAGCCCTGGCGCTGATGGAAGCTCTCCTCGCGGCAGACGCGGATCATGGCCCGCGCATACGGCGCATACGAACACCTGCACAGCGGCACCTGGTTCATGATGGCCGCGCCGTCCACCAGCCAGCCGATGACGCCGATGTCGGCCCAGGTCAGCGTCGGGTAATTGAAGATGGAGCTGTACTTGGCCTTGCCCGACAGAAGCGCCTCGGTCATCTCGTCGCGGCTGGTGCCCAGGGTCTCGGCCGCGGCGTAGAGGTATAGGCCGTGGCCGCCCTCGTCCTGCACCTTGGCCAGCAGGATGGCCTTGCGCTTGAGCGTCGGCGCACGCGTGATCCAGTTGCCCTCGGGCAACATGCCGACGATCTCGCTGTGCGCGTGCTGGCTGATCTGGCGCACCAACGTCTTGCGGTAGTGCTCGGGCATCCAGTCCTTGGCCTCGATGAAGTCGCCGGCGTCGATGCGGGCTTCAAACGCCTCCTCGCGCTGCAGGTCCTCCGCGGACTTCACGACCTTGGGCTTAGCTTCACGAGCCATCAGGTCCATCGCTTGCGTGTACATCGCTCGCTCCTTACTTCTTGCGTTGGTCCACCACGCGCCGGGCCTTGCCGACCAGCGTGCGTTCGATGGAGTTGTTCGGCTCGACGCTGATCGTGGCGGTCACGCCGATCAGGTTCTTGATGCGCTCGGACAGGCGGCGGCCGATGCCGTCATCGGTGGCGCCCAGCGCCAGCTCGCAGCGGATCAGCAGTTCGTCCAGCGGCCCGTTGCGGCTGACGACGAGCTGGTATTGCCCACCCAGGCCCTTCTCCTGCAGCACCAGCTCCTCCACCTGCGTGGGGAACAGGTTGACGCCGCGGATGATGAGCATGTCGTCGCTGCGGCCGACGATCTTGCCCATGCGGCGCATGCTGCGCGAGGTGGGTGGCAGCAGGCGCGTCAGGTCGCGCGTGCGGTAGCGGATGACGGGCATCGCTTCCTTGGACAGCGACGTGAAGACCAGTTCACCTTCGGACCCGTCGGGCAGCACCCCGCCGGTCTCGGGGTCGATGATCTCGGGGTAGAAATGGTCTTCCCAGATGACGGGGCCGTCCTTGCTCTCGATGCATTCGCTGGCCACGCCCGGGCCCATCACTTCGGACAGGCCGTAGATGTCGACCGCGTCGATACCGGCGCTGGCCTCGATGTCGCGGCGCATGGCCTCGGTCCAGGGCTCGGCGCCGAAGATGCCGACCTTCAGCGACGACTCGCGCGCGTCCAGGCCCTGGCGGATGAACTCCTCCACCAGCACCTGCATGTAGCTCGGCGTCACCATGATGATGTCGGGCTTGAAGTCGGTGATCAGCTGCACCTGCTTCTCGGTCTGGCCGCCGCTCATCGGGATGACGGTGCAGCCCAGCCGCTCGGCGCCGTAGTGCGCGCCCAGGCCCCCAGTGAACAGGCCGTAGCCATAGGCCACGTGCACCAGGTCGCCCGCGCGGCCACCGGCGGCGCGGATGGAGCGCGCAACCAGGTTGGCCCAGTGGTCGATGTCCTTCAGCGTGTAGCCCACCACCGTCGGCTTGCCCGTCGTGCCCGACGAGGCATGAATGCGCGCCAGCTTTTCGCGCGGCATGGCGAACATGCCGAACGGGTAGTTGGCACGCAGGTCGTGCTTGGTCGTGAAAGGGAACTTCGCCAGGTCGGCCAGCGTCTTCAGGTCGGACGGGTGCACGCCGGCTTCGTCGAACTTCGCCTTGTAGTGCGGCACGTTGTCGTAGGCGTGCTGCAGGCTCCAGCGCAGGCGCTCGAGCTGCAGCGCCTGCAACTCGTCGCGGCTGGCGGTTTCGATGGGCTCGAGGTCGCCGGGGGCAGGTGTCTTGACGGTCATGCTTCGAACACCTTTCGTTCACCAAGCCGGCAGGAGCGGCCGCGGAACATCGCGATCAGGTCGCCGTTCTGGTTCTTCACTGCAATGTCGTACAACCCGGTGCGGCCCGCCAGCGAGGTTTCCTCGGCCGTCGCGGTCAACACGTCGCCCAGCTTGGCGCTCTTCAGAATGTCGATGCCAAAGCCCGACGCCACCGTCAGCGCATTGCGGGCGTTGCAGGCGAAGGCAAAGGCGGAATCAGCCAGCGTCGCAATCAGGCCGCCATGGCAGATGGCGAATCCGTTCAGCATGTCGGCACGCACCGTCATCGTCACGACCGCGCGGCCGGGGCCGACCTGGGTGATCGCCATGCCCAGCATCTTGGTCGCGGCATCGTCCGCCAGCATGACTTCACGGACCTTTTCCGCTACGGCTTGCGCATCCATCACCGATCCTTGAACTCGGGCTTGCGCTTGTCCATGAAGGCCGCCACGCCTTCCTGGTAGTCGTAGGAAAAGCCCAACTGGCTTTGCAGCGCTGCCTCGAGCTTGAGAGCGGGCTCGAAGTCGAGCTTCAGCGCTTCATCCAGCGCGCGGCGGGTCTCCACCAGCGCCCGCGTGGGCATGCCGGCCAGCTTCTGCGCGATGGTCATGGCGGTGTCCTGCAACTCGGCATCTGGCACCACGCGCGAGATCAACCCCAGCCGCTCGGCCTCCACCGCCTTCAGCTTGTCGCCCAGCAGCGCCAGCTCCAGCGCCTTGGCACGGCCGACGAGGCGCGGCAGCAGCCAGGTGCCGCCGCAGTCCGGCAGCAGGCCGATCTTGGAGAAGGCCTGGATGAAGCTGGCGCTTTCGCCCGCCAACACCAGGTCGCAGCCGAAGGCCATGTTGGCGCCTGCGCCGGCCGCCACGCCGTTGACGGCGGCCACCACCGGGACCGGCATGCTGCGCAGCCGCAGCGCCAGCGGGATGTAGTAGTGGTCCAGCATGTGGCCAATGTCCTTCGGCGCCGTACCGGCCTCCCGGCTGGGCGCCACATGCGGGTCGGCCAGGTCCTGGCCGGCGCTGAAGGCGCGGCCGGCGCCGGTGATCAGCACGCAGCGCGTCGTGCCGTCCTCGGCAGCACCTTCCAGCGCCTGGCGGAGCTGGCCCAGCATGGCCGCCGTGAACGCATTGAGCGCCTCGGGGCGGTTCAGGCGCAGCAGGCGCACGGCGCCGTGCTGTTCAATCTGGATCAGGTGTTCGGACATGGAATTTCTCTACCGACCGGTCGGTTAATCGTAGGAGCGACCTTGATTTGGATCAAGTGCGCCGCGGGAAAACCCTAGTCTTTGATGATTTCGACGGCGTCGACCAGGGCGGCGACATGGCCCGACCGAGGCGGTGCAAAGCCCGAAGCCGTGCAGGCCGCGGCGCCGGCCGCCAGCGCCCAGCGCAGGTGGTGTTCGGCCGGTGCGCCGGCGTTGCGCATGAGGCTGTCCAGCAGGCCGGCCAAAGTCGAATCGCCGGCGCCCACGGTGTCCACCACGTCCACTCGGGGCGGCCTGCCCGTGGCCTCCTCGACGCCGTGATACAGCGTCGCCTCCGCCTTGCCGCGCGTCAGCAGCAGCCAGGCGCCGGGGTTCCAGGCGGCGATCTGCGCCAGGCCGGAACGGTAGTCGGGCAGGCGGAACAAGCCGCGCAGGTCCTCGTCGGACACCTTGATGACGTCGGCCAGCCGGCACATCTGCTCCAGCGTGTCGTCGTAGCTGGCGTCCATCGGCGGCGCGCGGAAGTTGGGGTCATAGCTGATCAGCCGGCCTTCCGCCTTCAAGGCCTCGGCCAGCGACAGCAGCCGCGCGGCAAGCGGCTGGCGCACCAGGCCCAGGCTGCCGAAGTGCGCCCAGCGCAGCCCACGCGTCCAGCCCACGGGCAGGCCCTCGGGACGGAAATGCAGGTCGGCGCTGTCCTGGCCAATGAAGAAATAGCGCGGCGGGTCGACCTCGTGCACCACGGCGAGCAGCGGCGGTCGCGGCAGTTGCTGTATGAAGCGCATGTCAAGGTTGGCTTCCTGACTGCATTGCCAGATCTCGGCACCAAAAGGGTCCTGGCTGATGGCGCCCGCAAAGGCGCTCAGCTGGCCCAGCGCCGACATCGCGACCGCCACATTCCAGGGTGCACCGCCGCAGGCGCTGCGCCAACGGTCCGGCCCGATGCGGATCAGATCGGTCAGCGCTTCGCCAAACGCAATGAACTGCGGCAAGTCGGGGTGAAGGATCTCGGCCATCCGTGCCGATTCAAACGCGCCCGGGCAAGCACCGCAAGTGCCAGGAGATTCGCCCGCTGACACAATCCCGGCATGACCGCCCGCGTGATTCCCCTGCACGACGCCCGCCCGCTACGCGTCGCGCCGCCGGCCTTGGCCAGCCAGACCGGTCTCCCACTGGCCGACGTGCTAGGCCGGCCGCTGCGTGACCTGCGCATCTCGGTCACGGACCGCTGCAATTTCCGCTGCGGCTACTGCATGCCCAAGCAGGTTTTTGACAAACACCATGAATTCCTGCCCCATGCCGATCTCCTCAGTTTTGAGGAGATCGAGCGGCTGGCCCGGGTCTTCGTTGGCCTGGGCGTCGAAAAACTGCGCATCACCGGCGGCGAACCGACGCTGCGCCGCCACCTGGAAACCCTGATCGGGATGCTGGCCCAGCTGCGCACGCCCGATGGCCGCGAGCTGGACCTGACGCTGACCACCAACGGCTCCACGCTGGTGAAGAAGGCCGCCGGTTTGCGAGCCGCCGGGCTCAAGCGCCTGACCGTCAGCCTGGACGGGCTGGACGACGCCGTCTTCCAGCGCATGAACGACGTCGGCTTTCCCGTGGCGGACGTGCTTGCCGGCATCCACGCGGCGCAGGCCGTGGGCCTAGGGCCGATCAAGGTCAACATGGTCGTGCAACACGGCGTCAATGACGACCAGATCCTGGCGATGGCGCGCCACTTCAGGCACACCGGCATCGTGCTGCGCTTCATTGAATACATGGACGTCGGCGCCACCAACGGCTGGCGCATGGACCAGGTGCTGCCCAGTAGCGAAGTGCAGCGGCGCATCGCCGCCGAGTTCCCCATCACACCGCTGTCGCACAGCGCGCCGGGCGAGACCGCCGAGCGCTGGGCCTATGCCGACGGCGCCGGTGAGATTGGCTTCATCTCCAGCGTGACCCGGGCCTTCTGCGGCGACTGCAACCGCGCCCGGTTGTCGACCGAAGGCCGGCTCTACACCTGCCTGTTCGCACACCGCGGGCATGACCTGCGCGGTTTGCTGCGCGGCGAAGCTCCGGTCACCGATGGGCAACTCGCCAGCGCCGTCGCTGGTGTCTGGAGCGGCCGTGCGGACCGCTATTCGCAGTTGCGCAGCCAGGGCGATCCGACGCCAGATGGCGAACGTCGCGTCGAGATGCATTACATCGGTGGATGAGCTTCACGCCGTCATCCTGGCCGGTGGCCGCGGCACACGGATGGGTGGCGCGGACAAAGGGTTGCAGTTGCTGGACGGTCGTCCGCTCGTCAGCCACGTCATCGGACGCCTGGCACCACAGGCGCGCCGCGTGCTGATCAGCGCTAATCGCAATCTCGACGCCTACGCCGCCCTCGGTCACCCGGTCGTCAACGACCCGCACGGCCTCGAGTTCGCCGGCCCGCTGGCCGGCATGCTTGCGGGCCTCAATGCCATTCCCGACGACGCCTGGCTGCTGACCGCGCCCTGCGACTGCCCGCACCTGCCACTCGACCTGGCCGAACGCCTGCTGGCAGCCGCCCTGCCCTGCGGCCTCGCGTTTGCCCAGGCCGCGCGCGAACACCCGACGCATGCGCTGCTGCACGCCCGCCTGCGCGAGCCGCTGGCCACCCATCTGCAGGCTGGCGGCCGCGCCGTGCTGGGCTGGATGCGCTCGCAGCCGCATGGCGTCGCCCGCTTTGACGACGAGACTGCCTTTGCCAACCTCAACCACCTCACCGACCTGCATGGCTGAACTTGTGATTCGCCCCATGGCCGAACCCGACCTGCTCGCCTACAAGGCGCTGCGCGACGCGATGCTGGCCGGCCACCCAGACGCCTTCACGTCAGACGCCGAGACCGAAGGCCAGCGCGACCTGTCCAGCTACCGCAACCGCCTGGCCGGCGGCAGCAATGGCGGCACGCTGTTCACGCTGGTGGCGCTGGATGACGCCCGCCTCGTCGGCGCGCTGACCTGCGAGCGCGAACCGCGCGTGAAAGTCAATCACATCGCCCACCTGATCGGCATGATGGTGTCCGACACCCATCGCGGCCGCGGCATCGGACGGGCCCTGCTCGTCGCCACCATCGGCAGGCTCAGGGCCACGCCCGGCCTGGCGCAGGTCACGCTGAGCGTCACGGCCACGAACCGCAACGCCATCGGCCTGTACGAGAGCCAGGGCTTCACGCGCTATGGCAGCCTGCCAGACGCCATACGGCTGCCCGATGGCCGCAGCCTCACCAAGGATCTGATGCGGCTAAGGCTCGATTAGATCGAACTGCACCACCAGCGCGTCCTGCACCGCCAGCAGCCCGCCCAGCACCGTGAAGGGCTGGATACCGAACTCGCTCTGCGGGATGACCACCTCGCCGCGAGCACGCTTGGCTGCAAGCTCGACGACGAACCAATGCCGACGCGTGACGCCATGCAGCGTGATCTCGGCCTCGACGGCGCGCCGATCGCCTTCCCCGAGCAGCTGCAGCGTGCGAACGACGACCTCGGGATGGACGGCCGCCTCGAGTGCCTTGAGCAGATTGGCCCGTGTGCCGGCTCGCGCCTCGGCGTCCACAGCGCTGGCAAACGCCGGCCCCAGTTGGTCACGCAGGCCCTGGGGATCAATGTCCAGCGCGTCCAGCCGAAAGCTCAGCACCGGCCCGGCCGCCGGCCAGCCCACCCGCAAGTCACCGGCGCGCAGCACGTGGTTGTGGCCCAGGCGCGCCGCCGTGCCGCCGCGAAAGACGAGGATGCGCAGCTCGTTTCCGGCGGCCGCCGCCGGCATGCGGGCGGGGGGCGGGCTGGCGCAACCGGCCAGCGTGGCCAACGTCACCATCAGCAACAGCCGGCGCTTCGGTGTCGTTTGCACACTCAACTCAGGGGTTCTCCGAGGGATTTTGTAAGCCGGCGCACAACGATGCTGCGCCGGGCTGGACTAGCATAGCCACCATCCTCCTCAACGGAGCCTGCCCATGGCCAGCCTGTTCCGCCCCGCCCTCGATCTGATGGCGCAATACGCCGCCTACCACCGCGACCGCCGCAACATCGCGACCCATTTCGTCGGCATTCCCCTCATCGTCTTCGCCATCAGTGCCTTGCTCGCGCGCGCCGAGTTCTCCATCGGCGATACGCCGATGAATGCGGCCATCGTGCTGTGGGCGTTGTCGGCGCTCTGGTACCTGACGCGCGGCAACCTGGCGCTCGGCTTGGCCACCACGGTCGTCAACGGCATGCTGACGGCGCTGGCCATGATCGCCGCCCAGGGTTCGATGACGAGCTGGCTCGTCATCGGCATCGGCAGCTTCGTCGTCGGCTGGGTGTTCCAGTTCATCGGCCACTACTACGAGGGCAAGAAGCCCGCCTTTGTCGACGACCTCGTCGGCCTGCTCGTCGGCCCGATGTTCGTCGTGGGCGAGGGTATGTTCATGCTCGGCTGGGGCCGCGCGCTGCTGGCCGAGATCGAACGCCGCGTGGGGCCCACGCATCTGCGCGACCTGGCTCACCCCGTTTAACGTCGCATTACCGTCACGTCGTTTGTGACCGTGTACCTCCGCTATGCCTTCGCTGCGCTTCCTGCCGCAGTCACCTTCGGAGGCTGGCAGCTTGCGGCTTGGGCCTACGTGCACTTCGGCTGCTCGGGCAGCCTTAAAAGCTTGGCTCCATGCTTTGCGGGGGAGGTGAACCTTCTTCCGTGGCTTGGTCTAGGCCTATTCTGGTGTCAGTTGCTTGTTTGGGTGGCAGTACCCATCTCGCTATGGCTCATGCTTCGCGTCTTTGCGCTTCATCATGCTCGGCACTCTGGCTCGGCAATCTAAACCGTTCCAGCCGACTGCCTTCGGCCGCGGCTGAGCGCCAACAATGACCGGCATTCTTGTCATGGGCGCCGGCTCCGTCGGCTGCTTTGTCGGCGGCCTGACCCAGTTGGCCGGCGTGCCGGTCCATTTCGTCGGCCGCCCGCGGGTGCTGGCCAACCTGCGCAAGCACGGCTTGCGGCTGACCGATCAGGACGGGCTGGACCGCCACATCCCCGCACTGGACCTGCGCCTGCATGAAGAGCTGCCCGCCGGCCTGAAGCCCGACCTGGTGCTGCTGTGCGTGAAGTCCGGCGCCACCGCCGAAGCCGCCACGGCGCTGGGGCTGACGCTGCCGCTGGGCACGCCCGTCGTCAGCCTGCAGAACGGCATCGCCAATGCCGACGCCGCCCGCGCGGCCGCGCCGCAGCTGCACTGGCACGCGGGCATGGTGCCCTACAACATCGCCGAGATCGGCCCCGGCCGCTACCACCGTGGCACCGGTGGGTCGCTCGCGGCCGAGGGCTCAGCCGAGGATCTGGCTCTTGCCGCCTGGCGGACGGCCCTGGCCCGCATGGGCATGGGGCTGGAGCTGTATGCGGACTTGGCGCCGGTGCAATGGGGCAAGCTGCTGCTGAATCTGAACAACCCGGTCAATGCACTGTCCGGCCGGCCGTTGCGCGACGAGTTGCTTGAGCGCGGCTACCGCCGCGTGTTGGCGGCCCTGCAGGAGGAAGCCCTCGACCTGCTGAATGCGGCGCAACGCCCGGTCGCCCAGCTCACGCCACTGCCGCCGCGCCGGCTGATCACACTGCTGCGCATGCCGACATTCGTCTTCCGCCTGGCCGCCGCGCGCATGTTGCGCATCGATGCCAAGGCCCGCTCCAGTATGGCCGACGACCTGACGCAGGGCCGCATGACCGAGATCGACGCGCTGTGCGGCGAGATCGTCCGCCTGGCCCGCAGCCAGGGACGCAGCGCACCGCTGAATGCGCGCATGCTGAACCTCGTCGAGTCCTGGCCCAAGCGCCGCCGGCCCTACACGCCCGTCGAGCTGCTGCAAGCCATCAGTTTGTCCTGAATTGATCCATCTCCGTCTGCCAGCGCGTGGCGGCGGATGCATGACGGCGGAACACTGGAGGCCTCAAACAACGCAACGAGGCCCCCATGACTACCGCCCTCATCGTCATCGACGTCCAGCACTCCTTCACCCAGCGCCCCACATTCGAGACCGACGGCCTTCCGGCCTATCTGGCCGCGCAGAACCGCCTCATCGAGGGCTTCGAGGCTGCTGGCCTGCCCATCGTGCGGGTCTTCCACGTGCAGCCCGATGCCACCGGTGCTGACCCCTTCAGCCTGGAGAGCGGCCATGTCCGCCCGCTTGAAGGCCTGCGCGACTTCAAGGCCGACCTGACCGTGCACAAGACCCGCCACAGCGCCCTGGTCGGCAGCGGTCTGGACGTGTGGCTGACGCAGCGCGGCATCCGCCAGCTCGTCATCAGCGGCATCCGCACCGAGCAGTGCTGCGAGACGACGACCCGGCATGCGTCGGACCTCGGCTGGGACGTCATCTACGTGCCCGAGGCGACACTCACGTTCACCATGCAACACCCCGACGGCTCGCCCCTGACCCCCGCCCAGCTCCGCGCCCGCACGGCCGCCGTGCTGGATGGCCGCTTTGCCCGGATCATGGACGCGGAAGGCGCACTGCTGGCTGTCACTCAAGAGGAAGCCGCCATTGCCTGAACCCCTACAGGTTGTCTTCGTCCTGCAGGACGACAGCCTCGTCCTCGACTGGGCCGGCCCGGCCGAGGCGCTGCGCCTGGCCAGCCTGGAGATCGCCGCGCTGCAGTTGGATGTCGCTCCCTTTGTGCTGCGCTTCGCCGGCACGCACAGCGAATCCACGGGTTCGGTCGGCATCCAGCTGCAGGCCCTCGAACCGCTGCCGGACCGCCTGCCCAAAGACAGCTGGATCGTGCTGGTGGGCCGCACCTCGGCCGCAGAGGCAAAGTCGCAAGCCTCGCGGCGCGAACTCATCGCCTGGCTGTCTCGCCTGGCACCTGGGCGACCCGGCCTGCGCCTGGTCACCGTCTGCTCCGGCGCCCTGCTGGCGGCGCAGGCCGGCCTGCTCGACGGCCGCCGCGCGACCACCCATCACCAGCACCTGGACGACCTGGCCCGCCTCGCGCCCAGCTGCACGGTGCTGCAGGACCGCGCGTTCGTGCAGGACGGCAACGTCTTCACCAGCGCCGGCGTGACGGCCGGCATCGATCTGGCTCTGCACCTGATCGCCGCGCATGCCGGTGAGCTGGTGGCGGCCCGCGTAGCCGAGCAGATGGCCGTGGCGCTGCGCCGTGGCCCGGCCGACCCCGAGCTGTCGCCGCTGCTGGCGCACCGCCAGCACCTGAACGCGCGCCTGCATCGCGTGCAGGATGCGCTGAGCGTCGCCCCGGCCGAAGACTGGCCGTTGGAGCGCATGGCCGATCTCGCCGCGACGACGCCGCGCACTCTGAGCCGCCTGTTCGCCCAGCATGCCGGCACCAGCCCGCAGGCCTATCTGCGCGGCGTGCGCCTGGCGGTGGCGAAACGTTCGCTCGAGACGGGCGCCAGCGTGGCCGCCGCCAGCGAAGCGGCGGGTTTCAACTCCGAGCTGCAGTTGAGACGCGCCTGGGCTGCGGTGGGCTGGCCCGGCACGCCGTCCAGCGCGAGGCGCTGACGCGTTCGTCCCGCCGGATTGCAGTTCATCCGCCCGCGGCGGCGATCCGTCGCCCGGACGTCGCGCTGCCCGAGGTCAGTGACGAAACTGCAATCACTGACCCAGCCAACCCACAGGAGCCCAGCATGAACACCGCCGCCAAGACCTTCATCGTTGCCATCGCTTCCGTCGCCGCCGCAGCTGCTGCGGGCGTGGGCCTGGCCAACCGCACGGCGGCTCCGGCCACCGAGATCGTCAAGCTGGAGCGCGTGGTCATCGTCGGCAAGCGTGCGCAGACGGCGGTCGTCGCCCAACTGCCGCGCGTCATCATCGAAGGCCGCCGCGACGTCACGACGATTGCCGCCGCCCAGACGCCGGTCTGGATCGTCTGAGCCTCCACGCTGCCGTCAGTCACCCACCCGCCGCTGGCGGGTTTTTCTTTTTCTAGCAGCCGTAAAGCGCCTGCACCAGCAGGGCCGCATTCGGCCCGCCAACCACCCCCGGCGCCATGCGGTTCATCATGTAGGCAAGGCAGAGCCGCCTCTGGACATCGACGAGCACCAGCGACCCGCCCCAGCCGCCCCAGAAGCAGATGCGCTGCTCGGGGATGAAGGGCAGCGTGGCCGGCTCGGGCAGGCCGTAGCCGATGCCCATGCACAGCGGTACGCCGAGCACGAGGTCGATGCCGCGTGCCTGCACGTCGAAGATGCGGTCCACCGTCGCGGGCTTGAGCCAGCGGCGGCCACCGAGCGTGCCCTCGCAGGCGACGATGGACTGCAACTGGGCCACCGAGCGCGCATTGCCATGGCCGTTGGCGGCCCCGATGTCGGCCCGGCACCAATCCTCGCGATGGCTGTAGGCCGCGTCGGGTGCGGGGTTGCCCAGCGTGCGCAGCATGGGGCTGCCGGGCGGGATGGCCGAGAAATCGACCCGCGCGGGCGTCGGTGGCACGACGCGGGCCACGCGCGCATCGTGCTCGGGCGGCAGGCCGATGTGGAAGTCCGCGCCCAGTGGCCCAGCCAGCTCGCTCGCCAGGAAGGCGCCCGTCTTCTGCCCCGTAATGCGGCGGATCAGCTCGCCGACCAGGTGGCCGTAGTTCAGCGCGTGATAGCCCGACGCACTGCCCGGCGTCCACCACGGCGACTGCCCCGCCAGCAGCGCCGTGCTGCGCTCCCAGTCGCACAGGTCGCCCATGCCCATGGGCTGCTCCCAGCCGCTGACACCCGAGGTGTGGCCCAGCACGTCCCGCACCAGGATGCCGCTCTTGCCGTTGGCGGCGAACTCGGGCCAGTAGGCGGCCACCGGTGCGTCCAGGTCCAGCTCGCCGCGGTCGGCCAGCAGCAGGGCACAGAGGGACGTCATGGTCTTGGTGGTCGACCAGACATGGGTCAGCGTGTTGCGGTCCCAGGGTCGTTGGTGGGCCTCGTCGCACCAGCCGCCCCAGTGGTCGAGCACGAGCTCGCCCTCGACGGTCAGCGCCAGCGAGGCGCCCAGGTCGTCGCCACGATCGAACAGCGCGTCGAAGGTGTGGGCGAGCGGCTCCCAGCGGGCCTGGTGGTGTCCCAGCAGATGCTTCATGGCGTTCTCCTCAGAAGTCGACGCTGGCGCCGAGGGCAAACTGTCGCGGCGGCGTGTACGTGACCTGGCGCGCGGCGCCCAGCACGGGCGAGGCGATGCTCATGCTGGTGATGGCCGTCGTGTCGGCCACGTTGCGCACATTCGCCCACAGCTTCCAGTGCCCCGCAGCCGGCCGCAGCGTGGCGGTCAGGTGGAGCATGCCGTAGGCGCCCTGCATCGCGTCAGGCGTGTTGAATTCAGTGAAGTAAAAGCGGCCGCGCCAGCTGTAGTCGGCGCGCAGCGTGGTGCGCATATCGCCAACGCTTGCGGCCCATTCAGCGCCGAAGGTGAGCTGCTGCCTGGACGCCTGGGCCAGCTGCCGGCCGCGCACATTGACCGGCGTGGTGGGCGCGTTGCGCAGGTCGACGTTGGTGAAATCCGTGTACCTGGGGTCCATCAGGCCGAGGCCGGTGGACAGCGTCAGCGGCGCGACGGGCTTGACCGCCGCTTCGATCTCCACGCCATCGATGCGCGCCGCCGAGGCGTTGGCCAGCAGCGTCGTCGCCTTGCCGACCTGGGACACCTGCATGTCCTTGTAGCGGCTGCTGAAGACGGCCGCGCTGAGCACGCCGCGGCGTTGCAGGAACTCGGTCTTGAAGCCGAGCTCGATGCTCGTCACCTTCTCCGGCTTGACGAGATCGGGCTGCAAGGCGCCCAGGTTGACGGCGCCCGACTTGAAGCCATGGGCCCAGCGCGCATAGGCCAGCATGCCGGCGGCCGGCTTGCATTCGACGCCGACGCTGCCCGGCATGCTCGTCCAGCCTTCCCCGGGGTGGCCGGTGCCTGTGAGGCCGAAGGCGGCGATGTTCTGGTACTCGTCGACGCGCTTGCTGTCATGGTTGACGCGCAGGCCGGCCAGCAGCGACCACTGCGGGTTCAGCGTGTAGCGCAGGTCGGCGTAGGCCGCCGTGGAGCGCGTGTGCACCCTGCCGCCCAGCAGGAAGCCGACACCGCCGGGGAAAGGCACGCTCACGGGAGCGCCCGGCACGAGAAAGCCCAGCGGCACCTGGGTCAGGATGGCGACGTCCTGGCGCTGGTCGAACTGCAGGGCCGTGACGCCCACCAGCCACTGCAGCGGGCTGGCCTCGTCGGAGGCAAGGTGGACGTCCAGGCTCTTGTCGGTGCTGCCGGTCTGGAAGCCCGAGGTGGTGACGGCGGCCTCGGTGGTGTCGCTGTCCCACAGGCGATCGACCTGGCTGCGCCGCCAGCTCACGGAGGCGCTGAGCGTTTGGCTCCCGAGCGGCATCTCCAGCAGCGCCTGCGCCGTGCTGACCTCCACGCGGTTGCTCGAACCCTGGCTCTTGACGACCCGCGGGTCGCTGCTCTGCGTGACGCCGTAGAGCAGCACCGGGATGGACACCGGGTCGGGCAGCACAGGCACACTCATGCCGGCATCGCGCTCGCGGTAGTGACCGGCCACGAAGCGCAGGCTGCCGTTGCCGCCCAGGCCAGATTGAAGTTGTGCCCGGAAGGCGCGGCTGGACAGGTCGTCCAGGCGCCGCGGCCCCTCGGCCAGCGGGTTGCGGGTATGGCCGTCGCCCTCCCTGACCTGGTAGGACAGCCGGCCATCCAGTCCGTCGCTCAAAGGCCCGGAGACGAAGCCTTCGCTCTCACGCCGGCCATCGTTGCCCAGCAGGAGGCCGACGCGTGCCTGCAAGGCGGAGGTCGGCAGTGCCGAGATGATGTTGACCGCACCGCCAGTGGCATTGCGGCCGTAGAGCGCGCCCTGCGGCCCGCGCAGGATCTCGACGCGCTGGGTGTCGAACAAGGCGGCGTTGGAACTGGTCTGGTCGGACACATAGGCGCCGTCGGCGTACAGGGCCACGCCGGGGTCGCCGCCGGCCAGGATGAAGACATTGCCGATGCCGCGCACGAACAGCTGGGTGGCGCCCTGCCCGTTCGTGAATGCGGTGTTGGGGCTGAGCATCACGAGGTCCGCCAGGCCGGTGTCGCCGCGCTCGGCCAGGCGGGCGCCGTTCAACGCGGTGATGGCGGCGGGCGTGGTGTCCAGCACCGTCACGCGGCGTTCGGCCGTGATGACGACGCGCTCGATCTGCACGTTGTCGGACTGCGCTGCGGCCAGCGTGGACGCCGCGGCCAGCGCGAGGGGGCTGAATCTCATGCTCTGTCTCCGGTCGCCGCGTCTGTGTGGCGGCGTCGGGGCATGGTCGCGAGCCCGGCTTCGGCCGGCTATGGCGAATCGGCAGCGCGTGGTGCCGAATCGGAACTCCTGCGGACTTTCAGTGCCTGTTCAGGGTCTGGCTGGGCGATTCACCGAAGCGCTCGCGGTAGCGCGCCGCAAAGCTGCCGAGCTGCCAGAAGCCCCATTCCGCAGCGATGGCCGTCACCGTGACGCCGGGCGGCGCCGAACGCAGCGCCTCGCGCACGCGGTCCAGCCGGTACTGCTGCAGGTAGCGCTGCGGTGACACGCCGAAGTGGCGCTCGAAACCGCGCCCCAGCGCCCGCACGCCGACGCCGGCGGCGCTGGCGATGTCGGCGACCGAGGGCACATCGGCCGCGTGGGCGTGGATGTAGTCGCGCGCGCGCCGCGTGGACAGCGGCAGCGCGGCCGGCGCGTCCAGCCCGCGCGTGTAGCTGTTGGGCCAGGCCAGCAGCAGCTCGAACAGGGCCGCATCGCGCAGGCTGCCCTCCAGCTGCGGGGCCGCCGCATGCGGATAGGCCGGCGTGGCGGCCAGGTGGCCGAGCACGCGCAGCAGGGCCGCCACCGGCGCGCCGCCGGCACCGCAATGGTCGGCAAAGCGCAGCGGGTGGGCCAGGTCCGAGCCGAGCAGGCTGCGGCAGGCGCTGCCCATGTCGGCGTCGTCGACGCGCAGGTTCAGCAGCTGCATGTCGCCCGACATCTCCAGCCCGTGCACCTCGTCCGGCGCGATGACGCCGGCGTCACCGGCGCCATAGCGCTCGCCGTCGCCGCTGCGCCAGACCTCGCCCTGGCGCAGGTAGGAGAACACCCAGTGGCCATGGGCGCGCGGCATGGCCATGCGTGCGGACGTGCCGTAGCGCAGCTCGCCCAGGTGCAGGCGGGCGAACTCGGCGCCGCGCAGCTTCAGCGCAAGGGTGGATTCGTCCTGCACGCGCAGCACATGCGGGCCGTAGACGCCGCTCAGCACGGCCCGCGCTTCGTCGGGATCGGTCGTCTCGCAGACCGAGACGAGGCGGGAATTGCCTAGCGCGGCCTCGACCTCCGCCCCCTGCAGGGGCCGTTCGGCGCTGAAGGCGGCGGTGGGCAGCATGACCGGGTTGTAGGCCAATTCAGCGGCAGCCGCCATCGGGGCACATGCCCGGACGCGACAGTCACTCCGGGGACAGGCGTGACGAAGCACATCCCCTAGTTCAAGCCGTCCCCAGGCTGTCGCCGCAACCTGTCGCGGCCGCGCCGAACTCGATGCCGGATTTGCCGCCCCGGTCGCATCACCATCCTCAAGGACAGCCGCCTTTCACACACTGCCGCCGCCCGCAGCCCGACGTTGACGGGCATCAACCCAAGGAGCAAGCCATGAACTTCAAAGCCACCCTGTGCGCCGCGGCGGCGGCCCTTTCCCTGTCCCTGCCGGCCCTGGCCGACGACTCCAGCTACACGCCCGGCTCGGTCTGGTTCTTCTCCAACATCCAGATCGAGCCGGGTCATTTCGAGAAGTACATGGACTACCTCGGCGCCAACTGGAAGAAGGTGCAGGAGCTGGGCAAGAAGGAGGGCATCATCGTCTCGTACCACGTGCTGGCCGTGAACGCCCAGCGCCACGGCGAGCCCGACCTGGTGCTGGCCGTCGAGCTCAAGGACTACCAGAACGCCGCCCAGCAGCTGGCCTTCCAGAAGAAGATCGAGGCCATGCTGGCGGCCGATGTGCGCAAGCAGGACGTCGCCTCCGGCGAGCGCGGCGCCATGCGCAAGCTGGTGGGCAACATGCAGTTGCAGGAGCTGATCCTGAAATAGGCGACAGTCCATACCCAAAGCAAAACCGAAGCTTCGTTCAGGCTGAGACTGTCCGTGGGCAGCGGGGCGCTGGAGACAATGCCCGGCTCACCACGGACGCCTGCCATGCTCGAACTGCTGACCGACCCGCAGACCTGGATCGCCCTCGCCACGCTGACCGCGCTGGAGCTGGTGCTGGGCATCGACAACATCATCTTCATCAGCATCCTGGTGGACAAGCTGCCCAAGGCGCAGCAGGAGACCGCGCGGCGTGCCGGCCTGTTCGCCGCGATGTTCATGCGCATCGGCCTGCTGATGGTGCTGGCCTGGATCGTCGGCATGGTGGAGCCGCTGTTCAACCTGCCCGGCATCGAGCGCGGCATCTCGGGGCGTGACCTCATCCTCATCGGTGGTGGCCTCTTCCTGATCTGGAAAAGCACCGGTGAAATCCACGGGTCGCTGGAAGGCGAGGACGAAGGCACCAGCGCCGGCGGCAAGACCAAGGCGGCCTTTGGCGCCGTCATCCTGCAGATCATGGTCATCGACCTGGTGTTCTCGCTGGACTCCATCATCACCGCCGTCGGCATGGTGGACGACGTGCGCATCATGATCGGCGCCGTCATCGCCTCGGTCGGCCTGATGATGCTGTTCGCCGGCCCCATCGGCCGCTTCGTCTCCAACCATCCGACCATCAAGATGCTGGCCCTGAGCTTCCTGGTCGTCGTCGGCGTGGTGCTGGTCGCCGAGGGCTTCGGCCACCACGTGCCCAAGGGCTACATCTACTTCGCCATGGCGTTCTCGCTCGGCGTCGAGATGATGAACATCAAGATGCGCCGCAAGTCCGTCAGCAAGGTCAAGCTGCGCCAGCAGATCCCAGGGAGCAGCGGCGACTGACGGCGGCCCGCACAATCATCGGGTCGTCGACCGAGGCCACCGATGATGAAGACCGACGGGCTGTTCCGCTTTCCCGCCGCTACGCGGCACGACGCCGGCGTTGTGGCCTGGATGGACGCGCACCCCGGCGAGCTGGGCGACCTCGCCCGCCACTGGTTCGACGTCATGCGCAGCTGCGACGACGACGTGCGCGAACTGCTGCACGACGGCCACCCTACCGCCTGCGCGGGCGACGTGGCCTTTGGCTACGTCAATGCCTTCACGGCCCACGTCAACGTCGGCTTCTTCAAGGGCGCCGAGCTGCCCGATCCGGCAGGCTTGCTGCAGGGCGCGGGCAAGTCCATGCGCCACGTCAAGCTCAGGCCTGGCGAAGCCATCGACGAGAACGCGCTGCGCGCCTTGATTGCCGCCGCCTGGACCGACATGGACTCGCGCCGGTGATCGCACTGCGCCTGGAGCCGTTCACCGCCTTCGGCGACCTGCTCTTCAGCCTGAGCGTCGAGGACCTGATCGCGCGTCTCGGGCCGCCCAACCGCTGCACGCGCAACGACGTGGCCTTGAACGAGTACGACTACGGCCACAGCGTGCTGCGCTTCCAGGACAACGGCCGGCTGGAGGAAATCACGAAGCGGGCGCCGGTCCTGCAACTGAAAACGGTCGCCATCCCCTTCGCGGCGCTAGCCGGCTTTGTGCGCGCGCAGGACGCCAACACCTTCGAGCGCGCCGGTTTTCTGGTCAGCCCGGCCTTGGGCATCGCCTTCGTGCCGGAGGAGCCCGACTGGGTCACCGCGCTGGCACGCCATTGCATCGCCACATGGCGGGCGCTGTGAGGTTCTGATCAGGTGGCCCAGATACGAGGGTCGGTGCTCGCCAGCGCCCACAGCCGCTCACGCCACAGCGCCCTGACCCGCCGCAGCGCCAACGTGACCGTCTCGACCTCGTCGCCGGCGATGCGCGCCAGCAGCACGGTGCCGCGCAGGCTCTGCAGATGCGTGATGCCGGCAGCAGGCACATCGGCCAATAGCGCGCGGCCGTCGGCCAGCAGCGCCTCCGCATCGGCCAGCGCGCCAGTCTGCGCATAGACCAGCGTGCCCAGCACGCGGTGGCCAGCCAGGCCGCAGGGGCCGTCCATCAGCGCTGCGTCCGTCGCATCCAGCCAGCCGCGATCCAGCCACTGGCCGGTGATCTCCAGGTGCTGCAGCATGCGGCCGGCCACAAAAGGTTGCGCCGCAGCGGGTAGGCCCAGTCCCAGCACCTCGGTCGCCAACAGGCTGGCGCCGGGCGCGAGGCTGAGCTTCACCTCGTTGCGGGCGATGCAATCCGGATAGGCCAACGTCTCCTGCGGCAGCCATTCCAGCCGCGCGCCCTGGCCCACGGTGGCCTGCACGACCTGGGCCGCCTCGCCAGCGTTGGAACGATAGAAGCGTGTCGCCGCCGGCGTCGTCACCAGCAGATGGGCGCCGGCCTGCACGTCGATGTGGATGTCCAGCCGGTCGCCGCCGACGAGGCCGCCGGGCGGATGCACGAGCACCGCGTGTGCAATGCCGGCGCCCTCGGGGTAGAGCGTCTTCAGCAGGCGCAGCGGGCCGTCGTGGCGGGCATGCACGCGGGTGGCGTTGCCGCCATCGCGTGCCGCGCTCAGCGTCAGCCGCGCGGGCCAGTGGATGGGGTCAGCCGACAAGCAGACCCTTGGTCTCGATGAAGCGCACCACTTCGGCCAAGCCGTCCCGGGTCTTGAGGTTGGTCATCACCCAAGGCTTCACCGGCCGCATGCGTGCGGTGTCGCTGCGCATGACGTCGAGGTCGGCACCCACGTGCGGCGCCAGGTCGGTCTTGTTGATGACGAAGAGGTCGCTCTTGGTGATGCCGGGGCCGCCCTTGCGCGGGATCTTCTCGCCGGCGGCCACGTCGATGACGTAGATGGTCAGATCGGACAGCTCGGGGCTGAAGGTGGCCGCGAGGTTGTCACCACCGCTCTCGACGAAGACGATGTCGGCGTCGGGGAACTTCTCCAGCATGCGGTCCACCGCTTCGAGGTTGATGGAGCAGTCCTCACGGATGGCGGTGTGCGGGCAGCCGCCAGTCTCCACGCCCATGATGCGTTCGGGGGCCAGCGCACCCGCCACGGTCAGCAGGCGCTGGTCTTCCTTGGTGTAGATGTCGTTGGTGACGACGACAAGGTCCCAGCGCTCGCGCATGGCCTTGCACAGCATCTCGACGAGGGTGGTCTTGCCCGAACCCACCGGGCCGCCGACGCCGACGCGCAAGGGCGGCAGTTTCTTCGTGCGGTTGGGAATTGCGTGCAGCGGTGAAGTCATGTGAGCCCCCGAACCTGCCGCTGTGCGTCAGGCCCCCCGAGGGGGATAAAAAAACTTGGAGCGGTCCGGCGTTTTCTTGTCATGAGCGGAACAGTCGTGAGTATTGGTTTTCGTGGCGGGCGCCATGGATGCCGAGCAGCGGTGCGAAGGCCATGGGCTCGGATGCCGCCAACGCGGTCGCCACGGCTTGTGGGATGACTTGCACGAGGCGTGCCAGCAGGCGCTGGCCCGAGGTCTGGCCCAGGGGCACGCAACGCACGGCAGCCTGCATCAGGTTCTCGGCCCAGCCGAAGGCGATGGCTTGCAGCGCCGGCTCCAGCGCCGCGCCGCGGGCGGCCGCGGCAGCGCCCATGACGACGGGCCAGGTCGGCGCAGGCTTGAGCTTTTGCAGCAAGGGCAGCACCGCGGCATCCGGCATCAGGCCCTGCATCCACACGACCAGGCTGCGGCCCATCTGCTGGGCCTGCTGCAGGCTCTCGCTGGTCTCGCGGGTCTGCAGCACCCAGGCGTTCAGCTCGGCCAGCCGCGCACCATCAAGCGCCAGCGCCGCCGCATGCGCCGCCGCCGCGATGGGCAGCTCGGCGCGCGCCTGCACGAGTTCGAGCTGGTTCAGCAGCCAGGCGCCGGCACTGGTCTCGTCATGCACGACGCCGGCGTCGACCGCCGCCTCCAGGCCCTCGGAATAGCTGAAGCCGCCGACCGGCAGGGCCGGCGAGGCCAGCCACAGCAGATGCAGCAGCGCAGGATCAGTGCTTGTGGTCATGGCCGTGGTCATGACCGCAGCCCGGGCCGTGCACGTGGCCGTCGTCATGCGCCTTGACCGGGATGGCCAGCGGCTTGCGGGCCGGCGCGGCCGCAGCGGTGTGCTCATGTGCATGACCGCGGTCGTGGTCGTGGTCGTCGTGGCCATGACCATGGTGATGATGACCATGGCCGGCGCCTTCGCCATACGCCCCACCTTCCGGCTCGAAGGCAGCCTGCGCCTCGGTCACGATGAGATGCTGGCGGCGCAGCATGTCGGCCAGCACGGGGTCGGGCTCGAACTGCAGCAGTTCGGGCTGCAGCTCTAGTGGCACATGGCGGTTGCCGAGGTGGTAGGCGGCGCGCAGCAAATCAAATGCGGAGCCGTGCTCCGGGCAGTGACGCACCTGCAGCACAGGTTGGGCAGAGGCGATGACGCGCACCAGCGTGCCGTCCTCAGCCACCAGCACGTCGCCGCCACGCAGGCTGGTGCCGCGCGGCAGCACGACCCCGATCTCGCGACCGGTGGAGTCGGTGGCCGCGAAACGACTCTTGCTGCGAGTGTCCCAGTCGAGTTCGAGGGTCGGCGCGCGCTTGACGAGCACGGCGGCGAGGCCGGCGCCGCCGGCGATGCGTTTGGAGGCGTGGATCATGGGCTTGTAAAAAGGCAGAGGCGTCGGATAGTATTACAGAAGTTATAACTCGAAGGGATCGCGATGAGCGCGCTCAAGGTAACCCAGATCGGCAATTCGCTTGGCGTGATCTTGCCCAAGGAAGTGCTGGCACGCTTGAAAGTGGAAAAGGGCGATGTGCTCTACCTCTCCGATGCGGTCAACGGCGTACTGATCTCGCCCTACAGCCCGGAATTCGAGCAGCAGATGGACGCGGCGCGCAGCATCATGAAGAAGCGCCGCGCCGTGCTGCGGGAACTGGCCAAGTGAGCTCGCCTGCCTGGCGCTGGCTGAGCGCCGACGTTCTGAGGGCCATCCACCACGAGCAGCTGGCGGAGCACGGCGGCGCCGCGGGCATTCGTGACGAAGGCCTGTTCGAGTCGGCCGTCGCACGGCCACAGAACCTGGCGGCCTACGAGCAGCCCGACGTGTTCGAGCTGGCGGCCGTCTACGCCGTGGGCTTGGCCAAGAACCACCCCTTCATCGACGGCAACAAGCGCACGGCCTACGTAGCGATGGAGCTGTTCCTCTGGCTCAACGGGCTGGAATTGTTGGCTACCGATGCCGATTGCGTCATCACCATGCTGGGCGTTGCCGCTAGCCAGATCAGCGAAGCGGAGCTGGCCGACTGGCTGAGGCAGCAAACCGAACCTATTGCCTGAATCTCAAGAGACTGCACATGACCGCCCCTCAACTCGAAACCCTCACCGTCTCAGTCCAGGACCACATCGCCACCGTCCGCCTGAACCGCCCCGACAAGGCCAACGCGATGAACGCGGCGATGTGGCAGGACATCCGCCGCGCCTTCGACTGGGTGGACGCTGAAGCACAAGCGCGCGTCGCCGTGCTGGAAGGCGAAGGCAAGCACTTCACCGCGGGCATCGACCTGGCCATGATGATGGGCATCGCCCCGCAGATCGAAGACCCCTGCGACGGCCGCACCCGCGAGGGCTTGCGCCGCGTCATCCTGGACATGCAGGACACCCTCACCAGCCTGGAGCGCTGCCGCAAGCCCGTGCTCGCGGCCATCCACGGCGCCTGCGTCGGCGGCGGCATCGACCTGATCTGCGCCGCCGACATGCGCTACTGCAGCGCTGACGCCTACTTCTCCATCAAGGAGATCGACATCGGCATGGTGGCCGATGTCGGCACGCTGCAACGCCTGCCCAAGCTCATCGGCTCGCAGGGCCTGGTGCGCGAGCTGGCCTACACGGGCCGGCGCGTGGAGGCGGCCGAGGCACGCGAGATCGGTCTCGTCAATCGCGTGTTCGACAGCCGCGAGGCGCTTGGGGTTGGCGTGCGCGAGATCGCCGCGACGATTGCGTCCAAGTCGCCCCTGTCCATCCGCGGCACCAAGGAGCAGCTGAACTACGCCCGTGACCACTCGGTGGCCGACGGCCTCAACTACATCGCGACCTGGAACGCCGCGATGTTGATGAGCGAGGACCTGACCAAGGCCATGATGGCCGGCAAGGGCGCGGCGCCCTCCTTCCGCAATTGAGCGCGAACGCAGCGGACGCAGGCACCGCCAAGCGGATCTGAGCACGGCCTGCCGCGGCGTGGTTGCTGCAGGCACCGGAGAGCAGTGGCTCAAGTCTCGAGGGCATCGGCGCCTGCAGCCAACAATTCGTGCGTCGAAAAAAGCGCGCTGTGATGGGCCGCCGACCGGATTCGTTCAGCCAGGGAGACCGCGTGGATTTCGCTCAACGGCAGTACCGCCCGGGCAGGCGCTTCACCGGCATCGGCGTCGTGGTGCTGTTGCATCTCATGCTGGGTTGGGTCTTGGTCAACGGCCTGGCACACCACATCGTCCAGATGGCCCAGAAGGCCCCCGTAGAGATCAAGCTCGTCCATCCAAAAACACCGCCGCCGCCATCGCCGAAGATGGCCTTGCTGCCACTGCCTACCTTGTCTCCGCCGCCGCCGCGCTTCATACCGCCGCCGGAAGTGCAAGTCACGCAGCCGCCGGAGACGACCGTCGCTGCCACAGCCATCCCCCAGCCTTCGCCTGGCGCGGGCACTGAAGCGGCACCTCAACCAGGCCGGGGCCAGCCGGGAGGTGCGCTGGTGCGCACGCCGTTGCAACTGGACTTCAGCAAGTGCGGCTCGCCGACCTATCCCGACATCGACGTGCAAGGCACGACGATGGTCGTCTTCACGATGGACATCACCGGCGCCATCTCTGAAGCGCGGGTGGCCGAGTCCAGCGGTCCGTCACGCAGGCACAAGGTGCTCGACAGACTGGCCGTCAACTTCGTGCTGTCCTGCAAGGGCACGCCCGGCACGGTGAATGGCAAGCCCGTGCCGCTGCGCGGCATCACGCCCATCACCTGGAACCTGAAGGACTGAGAAGGCGGCTTTGGCCAGGACGGGCGGGCCCGCCCGCGTGCGTTGGCCATCCGGCGTCCCTCGCGCCGCGCTGAATCCCATGGCTAATTCCTTTTCGTGCTGTCCGGCGCGAGCTTGCGCCGCCTCATGGCTTCCATGCGCAGCCCCTGCGCGGCAGCAATCAGTTGCATCTGCTGCTCGATTTTTCCAGCACGAAGCGCCATGGTCTCGAGGAAGGCTGCCGAGGCTTCCGCGTTGGAGATGAACTCCACGCTTTGCAACACATCCTTTTTGTCGATGGTCCACTCCTTGAACGGCGCGTCGGGCGCTGGGTTGCGACGCATCTCCGCAAGGATGTCGCCGCGGGTCACACCTGCTTGGAGGCGGCCCTGCCACTGCTTGGCCCATTGGGCCGAAGGCGCGTCGCGCACGTTCTGCGCCAGCGAAACGAGCGTATGGTGGGCCTCATCCGCATTGCCGGCATAGGCGTAGGCCAGCGCAGCGGAGCGCGCGAGCGCGTCGACTTCGCGTGCGGTCTGCCAGGCCGAGATGACACCCTCCAGCGCTGCGCTGTCCGGGGCATCCGTGGCGGCCACCTCGGTTTTGAAGGCGGCCAAGGCAGCTTCCGGCGATTGCGGGTTCAAGCCGCGGGCGCGCTGCAGGTGGCCCTGAGCAGCCTGGAGATAGGCGCGCCTGGCATCGCCCTCGTTGCGCTCGGCCAGGCGCAGGTTCGCCATGCCCAGCAGATACCGGGCCTCGAAATTGGCGTCCTCCCCTTGCAGCACGGCATTCAGCGCAGGCAGGGCCTCCTGCGGGTTCCCCCAGTCGATCTGCGCCCGGCTCAAGGTGAGGCGGGCCAGGTCGTCGTTCGGGAACTGCGCCGCCAGCCCTGCGACCTTCTTCAACAGCGCCTCCCCGGCTGGCCGGCTCGGGCACGCCTTCAAGGCGGCATCCGCCAGCACGAATTCGCCTGCCGCACGGGGCAGCGCATGAAACCTCACCCGGCTGGCGGGCAGCGATGGGAGCGCCACACGCAGGGCATCCGTGCCCCGAAGGCTATACCGCCACATCACCTGGTCGATCTCGGATGCCTTCAGGCCGTAGGCCCGCTCGAAGGCTGTCGTCGGGGAGGCGCCGCGGTCGACGAGACCGAGATAGCGGTTCAGGCGCTGGCGCCTGTCGTCCGACGACAGCATGTAGTGCGTCAACAGCCACGACTTCGCCTCGAACTCCAGTCGCGCCCCGCCCGGTCCGGCATCGTTGTGGGCGTTGGCGAGCTTCTCCTCCAGGACGTCGCCATATTCCAGGCTGGATACCCGGTTGTCTCTGACAAGTCGCAGGTAGCCGCCGATGTCCTTCGGCACCCGGCCCACCACCATCTGCTTTTCCGAGAATCGCGCGGCGGAGAAGTACTGCGCGAAGCCGTCGACGAACGACGTCGGGATGCGGATGTCCGTGTGGCGATAAAGGAAGTGCCGCGCATACGCCTCGAAGACATAGGACAGGGTGTCGTCCAGCGGTGACCGGTCGAGTTGCTCGTCGGCGAGGCTGGGGACGCGTTCCAGATGCACCCCGAACCCCTGGACGCCGGAAGCGCAACTGCTGTACAGGCCCACGGCATCAGCCGGCACGCTGGCGTCGACCTCACGCAAGGCCGAGACTCGGCTGTGGTAGTACAGCGTCAGCTTCGGTTCCTGCTGCTCGGCCTTGCCCTTGGTTTGATGATTAGGCCGGGTGTACAGGCGCAGCACATGGTCGAGCTTTTCCAGGTTGTCCAGCAATTGAGTGACGTCTTCCTGATTGGCGTCGGAGTACACGACGAAGCGCTGGCTTTCGGCCCGGACCCACGCGGAGAGGTCGTCCTTCTTGCCGGCCACCTCCACGCGCTCCAAGTTTGCCGGGCGGGTTTGCTGGGCGCCGGCGGCGCAGGCCGACAGCAGACAGAAGGCGGCAGCGAGTGTGTTCGCCCAGGGTTCTTTGCGCATGGCTATCCTTTTCTTTTGAAGTGTGGCGGTGCATGGTTGCGGAACCGAGTCTTCATCCTAACTGGCCAGTCAGTGCCGCACCAACTCCACGATGGACTGTTCTTTCTATCCTTCCTGCCGCAGTTCGTCGTCGCGTCGCAGGGCCAGGTGAAGTGGCAGTTGCGCCTACTGGTCACAGCGCAGGCGGCGGGCTGTTCGGGTTGCTGGGCTACTTCTCCCGCAGCACTGAGAGGGCGGCACTGACCGGGGATGGACTGCGCCTGTCCGCGTTAATTTGCCACCCGCCGTGCCGCAGCCGCGCGCCCCGCTGAAGCCCCGGGCCTATTCCTTTTTCGTGTCGTCCGGCGCGAGCTTGCGCCGCATAAGGGCTTCCATGCGCAGCCGCTGCGCGGCAGCATTTAGTTCGCTCCGCAGATTTAGATTAATAGAATTTGGTTTCGAATTCGGCGGCTCAATCACCGGCGCGTTAATCGCCTGGGTATCGATGAAGTCCGCCGAGGCTTTCGCACCGGAGATGAACTCCACGCTTTGCAGCACTTCCTTCTTGTCGATGGTCCACTCCTTGAACGGCGCGTCGGGCGCTGGGTTGCGGCGCATCTCCGCAAGGATGTCGCCGCGGGTCACGCCCGCTTCGAGGCGACCCTGCCACTGCTTGGCCCATCGCGCCGCAGGCTCGTCGCGCAGGTTCTGCGCCAGCGGAACGAGCGCTTGGTGTGCCTGGTCCACCTTGCCGGCATAGGCGTAGGCCAGCGCTGCGGAGCGGGCGAGCGCGTCGACTTCGCGCGCGGTCTGCCAGGCCGAGATGACACCCTCCAGCGCTGCGCTGTCCGGGGTGTCCGTGGCGGCCACTTCGGCCTTGAAGGCCGCGAAGGCTGCTTCCGGCGATTGCGGGTTCAGCTTGCGCGCGCTTCGCAGATGGCCCTGGGCGGCCTGCAGATAGCCGCGCTGGGCATCACCTGCGTTGCGCTCGGCCAGGCGCAGGTTCGCCATGCCCAGCAGATACCGGGCTTCGAAGTTGGCGCCCTCCTCTCCCAGGACGGCATTCAGCGCAGGCAGGGCGTCCAACGGGTTGCCCCAGTCGATCTGCGCCCGGCTCAGGGTGAGGCGGGCCAGGTCGTCGTTCGGGAACTGCGCCGCCAGGCTGGCGACCTTCTTCAGCAAGGCCTCTCCGGCCGGCCGGCTCGGGCAGGCCTTCAGGGCGGCATCCGCCAGCACGAATTCGCCCGCCGCGCGCGGCAGCGCCCGGAACTTCACCTGGGGGACGGGCAGCGATGGGAGTGCCACCCGCAGGGCATCCGTGCCCTGTTGGCCATACCGCGACATCACCTTGTTGAGCTCGGCTGCCTTCAGGCCGTAGGCAGTTTCGAAGGCGGTCGTGGGGGAGGCGCCGCGGTCGACGAGCCCGAGATAGCGGTTCAGGCGCTCGCGCCGGTCTGGCGACGACAGCATGTAGTGCGTCAACAGCCAGGACTTGGCCTCGAACTCCAGGCGCACGCCGCCCGGCCCGTCGTAGTTGCGGGCGTTGGCGAGGTTCTCCTCCAGGACGTCGCCATATTCCAGGCTGGAGACCCGGCTGTCTTTGAGCAGTTGCAGGTAGCCGCCGATTTCGTTCGGAATCCGGCCCACCACCATCTGGCTTTGCGAGAACCGCATGGCGGAGAAGTACTGCGCGAAGCCGTCGATGAATGACGTGGGGATGCGGATGTCCGTGTGGCGATACAGGAAGTGCCGCGCATACGCCTCGAAGGCATACGACAGGGTGTTGTTCAGCGGTGATCGGTCGAGTTGCTCGTCGGCAAGGCTGGGGACGCGTTCCAGATGCACGCCGAATCCCTGGACGCCGGAGGCGCAGCTGCTGTACAGGCCGACGGCATTGAGCGGCATGCTGGCGTCGACTTCACCCAGGTCCGAGGCCCGGCTGTGGTAGTACAGCGTCAGCTTGGGTCCGCGCTGCTCGGCCTTGCGCAGGGGCTGCGTATACAGGCGCAGCACATAGTCGAGCTTTTCCAGGTTGTCCAGCAGCTGCGTGACGTCTTCTTCCCTGGCGTCGGAGTACACGACGAAGCGCTGGCTCTCGGCCCGGACCCACGCGGAGAGGTCGCCCTTCTTGCCGGCCACCTCCACGCGCTCCAGGTTTGCCGGGCGGGCTTGCTGGGCACTGGCGGCGCAGGCCGACAGCAGACAGAAGGCGGCGGCGAGTGTGTTTGCCCAGGGTCCCTTGCGCATTGGCTATTCCTTCAGGAAGTGTGGCTCGGTGCGTGGTCGCTGATCCGAGCTTTCATCCTAACGGCCAGTCACTGCCGCACGGGCGCGCGCGGCGCTACTCGCAGTCCTCCAGCGCCATCAGCAGCCGGGTGCGATGCTCCCGCGCCACGTCCCGCCAGTGCATGCCGATCAGCGCGCCCTCGAGGGCCCAAAGCAGGTTCAGCGACACCTTGTTGTGCCCGGCCCGCTTGGCCCTGGCGTAGGTGGCGACGGCGCCCAGCGCGCGCAGCTCTTCAAGCGTCGTGACGCCGACGCTTGCCAGCATCGCGGCGGACTTGGGGCCGAGGTTGGCCAGGGACTCGATGCCTGACATGTCCGTACCTTAGTCGATCTGATCGATCGCCCAATCGAACGACGGGTCGCCCACGTCGTTGTGCGCGATGTTGAAGTCCTTGCGCTGGATCAGCAGGTCCACATAGGCGCGGCCCTTGTAGCGCGCTTCGTAGGCGATCACGTCGTTCACGTTGCCCGGCGCATTCGCACTGGTCAAGATCAGGTGCACTGGCAGACGGGGGTTGGCCGCGAAGCGCGCCTGTTCGTCCTGGATGTTCTTGGCCGTCAACGCCCAGAAGGAGCCGTCGAACAGCAGGTAGTTCCTGAAGAAGGGCGTGCCCACGGCTTCGGTGCTCAGCAGGATGGAACCCAGCAGCCCGCCGTAGGACGTGCCCGAGAAGCTGCGCACGCCCGTCGTGCGGTAGCCGGCTTCGATCAGCGGCGCCAGCTCCTCCTTCAGGAAGCGGGCATAGGCCGGCGCGCCGTTGACGGTGTAGTCGATGGCCCGGCGGTCACCCGGGCCTTGCTCGATGTTCACCAGGATCATGGCCTTGCGGCGCTTGTCCAGCAGCTGCGAGAACGCGTTGAAGCTCCATTGCCCGTCGGTCGCATACATCACCGGATAAGCCTTGCCCGAGGCCGCGTAGTTCTCCGGCAGGTAGACGTGGTACGGATAGGTGATGCCGGTGATCCTGGACGTGATGGACTTGTCGCGCTCCAGCGTGCCGGCGTAGACATAGTTGGGCGTGACCAGCACCGGCGGCTGCGTGACGGCCGGCGGCGCGTCGCTGCTCGACCCACCACCGCCGCAGGCGGACAGCAGGCAGGCAAAGCTCAGCAGCAGGCACAGGCGTCTGGACATGGAAGGGCCCTCAAGTTGCCCGCTGCGCGGTTCCAGGCACTGCGGTCATGCAGACCCCCGGCGCAGCAGCGTCAGCCCGATCAGCCGCGACACCACGGCCGCCAGGTAGCCTACGCCAACGAACATCTCCAGGCTGGTCGCAGCCCGAGCCAGCGGCCGCACCGGGATGACGTCGCCGATGCCCGTGCTGGACAGCAGCGCGAAGCTCAGGAACATCAGCTCGGACCAGGTGCGGGGCAGCTCGGCGTTGACGGCAGCCGAGAAGCTGCCTGGCTGCACGGCCTGCAGCACCACGAAGCTGTAGGCAAAGCCCCAGGCCAGCAGCGTGAAGGTGGCGCCGGCCGCATACAGCTCGTCGGTCGTCGCGTGCATGTCGCCCATCATGTAGGCGACAAGGCTGCCGGCGGCATAAAAGTAGAACAGCGCTTCCAGCGCGGCGGACCAAGGCTGCAGCCAGTGCATTTCCCACACCGCCTGCAGCACCAGCATGACGATGGCTGGCAAGGCCAGGCACACGCTCAGCCACGTCAGGCCCGGCGTGCGGCGCACCGTGCCGGTCGTGAAGATCAGCACCGTGATGCCGAAGGCGCTCAAGGCGATGGGACCGGCACGCGTCGATTCGAGGATGGGATAGAGCAGCAGGCCGACCAATTGCACGATCAGCAGGATGGCCGACGGGTGGCGGCGCGTGAGGGCGAGAAGTCTTCGGTGACGGACTTGCATGCCTGCATTCTGTGTCCGTCCGGCTTCGCGCCAGGCGTGAATCAGGGGCGCGCCTCGCTCGACTGTCCACTGACCCGAACCGGCGCGCTTCCTTCGGCGGATCTCAGGATGGCGCCGGGCTTCGCGATTTGAGATCGACTGAAGTCGCCGTTCGCGCAAGCCGGTTCAGCGACGCCGACGAAGCACCAGCGCCAGCAGGCCGCCGCTCAGCAGCAGCGCCATCGAAGGCTCGGGCACTGGCGCATAAGGCACGGTCCAGTCGACGCCGCTCTGGCTGCTGAGCGTGTAGCCGATCGCATTGCCAGCCAGGGTGACGCCGCTGACGCCTTGCCATGTCAGCGTGCTGGCGAAGTCGCTGCTGGCCTCGCTGAACCAGTTCGGCCCGGCGCCGGCCGTGCCCGCAGACGCCCGCGAGAAGACGCCCAGCTCGAACGGCGTGCCCAGCTTGACGGTGACGCTGAAGTTGACGTCCTGGTCGATCACCTGGTGGAAGGGAAAGCCGCCCTGCCCCTGCCCCTGGGAGCGAAAGCTCTGCCCTGCAACCGCCGTGTTGTTGAGCCAGACCTGGCTGCCGATCCGGGTGTAGCTGTTGCCAATGGGCAGGCCATCGAGCACGCCGTCGAGATGGACGCTGAAGCTCAGCACGGCGTTCTGGCCGATCTGGGCCGGGTTGGCCGGCATCAGCGTCCACGTGTCCGTCCAGCCTGCCGTGCTTTCGGCGGCCGCGAAACCGGCGCTGGCATTGGCGCGGAAGTGGGCGTACATGCCGACCGAACCGTAAGCGGCGCTGCCATGCGAGTCCGCCTGAATGGAAGGCGTCGCCTGGTTGTAGGTGCCGCTGGTCGCCAGCTGCTGTCCCGGCATCGTGGTCGAGGCGGCGTTGCAGCTGGACAGGCCCGGCCGCCAGTCGAACAAGTTGCCTTCGGTCGGGAAGGCGCCGGTGGCCAAGCCGGCGCAACTCGATACGAGAGCGCCCGTGGCACCGAGATCCTGCTGGCTCAGTTCGGCCGCGAAGGTGGGCAGGCTGGCCAGCGCGAGGGGCAGCACTTTGAGGCAGAGGCGCATGTCGGGCTCCTTGTGTAGTGGCCAGAGACTACGCGTCCACCCAAGCGCCGTCAGTCCCTAAATCCGGCTGATCCCTTGCGTGCTGGAAATACGTCTGTACACCGCGGGTGTCGCATTCGGGGCCGCCGAAATGCTGGTGCTTGCGTTCTCTTGTCAGCGAACGGGCTGGGGATCAATGGGTTCGACTCGACCCCGGCGTTCGGCTTTTCCGCGGGCGCTTTTGTCGGCCTTCTGCCCTGCTCCTTACAGCACCACCCCCATCCGGGTGGTCACTGCGAATCTAGGGAGTAATGCCTGCGGCCCGGCGGCGACTGCAGCACGCAGGGTATTGCCCTGCGTGCCAACCAACAGGAGATCTCTCAAATGAACAACGACCATCGCGCCGCCCCTTCCCCCCACGGAACAGCCATCACGTCCCATCGGCTGCGCGCCATCGGGCTGGCATTTGCGGCTGCCCTCTCGCTTCCTCAGCTGGCCGCGGCACAAGCGCCGGCCTACCAGATCACGTTCAAGAACCTCACGAGCGACGCCGCGGCAACCGGAGCGGCGACGACACAGACCGGCCAGCGACTTTCGCCACCGGTTTTCATCACGCACAGCGACGCCTACACGGCCTTCACCGTCGGCCAGGTCGCACCCGAGACGATCTGGCGCATTGCAGAAGGTGGCGACCGCAGCTTCCTGCTCAACGAAGTGAACGCCCTGGTCGGCACGAGCGTGCGAAGCGTTGTGGCACCGCTGTCGGCCCCCCTGCCTCAGCAGAACTCCGTGACGGTCATGGTAAATGCCGACGCGTCCCACCACCTGCTGTCGTTTGCCAGCATGCTGGGTTGGACGAATGACGGCTTCGTCGGCGTCAGCGGCCTGGACCTGTCGACCATCACCGGCACCGTCACGATCAACCTGTACGGCTACGACGCGGGTTCGGAGAAGAACAACGAGGCCAACGGCTTTCTCGGCGCACTCGGGCTGGGCAACGCGCGCGATCCCGAAGGCGGTTTGATCACCACCCACCTGGGCATCCGAGGCGATGCGAACGCACCAGCGGCCTGGAACTGGCTGCCTGGCCCCGCAGCCAGCCTGACCATCAGCGCGGTGCCGGAGCCAGGCAGCTGGGCGCTGCTGGCGGGTGGCTTGCCGCTGCTGATGCTGCTGCGCAGGCGGGCGACACGCGCGGCACGCTGAGGCGGACTTTGGCTTTGAGACCCGCCGCCCGACCGCGCATCAGCGGGGGCGGGTCACCAACGTAGCGACGCCCAGCGCCGGCCCAACCAAGGCGAGCGAGGCCGGCTCGGGCACCTCCTGGCGGCTGCCGCGAAAATCAGCGGCGCCCTGGTAGCACCAGGCACCTGCTGCTGCAGTGCCGCCGCGGCAGCCGGCCGAGAGACCATCGGCCGTGTCGTTGTCGTTCAGAGCCTGGTTGCTCATGGAGAAGGTCCACTGAACGTCAGCGAAACCACCAAGGGCATCGGGGATGGCGTTCGAATTGAACGCAAATTTGGCGCCACCCAGCCCGGGACCCGCCAGATCCACATCGAACAGTCCAGCGCCGAGGCTGTTCACCACGGCGCCCGACAAGGAACTGAAGGCCGCCAGAACGACCGCATTGCCCACACCACCGCCCAGATAGCCGTGGCCGGTCAGCGTCAACCAGGGTTTCATGCGCCGTATCGTCGCGAGGTTCGCTGTCGAGCTTTGAGAGAGCAGGTTCACGACCGCGTCGGCGTAGTACAGGGAGATGGTGGCGCCCGTGAACTCGACACCCTGGCTGCCGAAGTTTTTCGAACTCTTGAACGACGCCACGTAATACAGAGCGCAGCGCCCCCCACCCTCGCAATAGGCGCCGGCGCCGTTCACCGACAGCACCTGGCCATAGGCCGTGGCGTCCTGGCCATTGCCGGTCACCCAGGTCTGCGCCATGGTGGCCGTCTCGAGATGGGCCGGCGCCAGGCTGGAACCAAAAACGATGCCGCCAACGACGACATCCTTGGCGCTTGCGTTGCGACGATAGGCCGGGCGCCGCTGCATGCTTTCGCGTGACGCAGGGTCGGCAGCGCTCATGGCGGACCGGCCATCCGGCACCGCTACACCTTTCGGCTCGTTGCTATGGTCGAGCGCGCCGGTTTGTCGGTGCAAAGAGTCTGCGTCGACCTGCTCGGCGCGGTTCTCGCACCCTCCCGCGTCGCCCTTGCAGGCCGCCTCGCAGCGGGCATTGGGAGCGGCCAGTATCAACATCATGCTGATGGCCGGAATGAGCGAGTTGCCGCCCCGTCGCCA
Source organism: Pelomonas sp. Root1217 (assembly GCF_001425705.1). Lineage (GTDB taxonomy): Bacteria > Pseudomonadota > Gammaproteobacteria > Burkholderiales > Burkholderiaceae_C > Pelomonas. The sequence continues at coordinate 909,411 of NZ_LMDC01000028.1, forward strand.
AGATGTCAAACGCATCGTTTCCTCCGTGGTTCGCTTCACGATCAGTGCCAGCTTTGTCTTACGCCTTGCATCCTGCAGGTTGAGCCGGCCGGCTGGATTCCTAACGCGCCGACAGCGGGTGCAAGAGTTCCTTAGCTGACGATACCCCGGCTCTTCAACGCCGCGATCTGCTCGTCGGTGAGCCCCAGCTCCTTCAGCACCGCGTCCGTGTCCTGCCCCAGCGCCGGCGCGTTGCGGCGGTGGCCGCCCGGCGTGGCCGACAGCTTGGGGCAGATGCCGGGCACGTCGAGAGCGACGTCGCCGGGCAGTTGCACCTGCTGCAGGTGCCGCGCGCGGTAGTGTGGGTCGGCCGCGATGTCGGCCACCGTGTAGATGCGCCCGGCGGGCACGTCGGCGCCTTCCAGCGCCGCCAGCACCTCGTCCACGGTTCGCTGCGCGGTCCAGGCGGCTATGGCCGCATTGATCTCGGTCACGCGGGCCACGCGGCCGGCGTTGTCGGCCAGCGCGGGGTCCTGCCCGAGGTCGTCGTGCTGGATGAGCGTCATCAGCCGGCGGAAGATGCTGTCGCTATTGCCGGCGATCAGCGCATGGCCGCCGTCGGCGCAGCGATAGGCATTGCTCAGCGCGATGCCCGGCATGCCGCTGCCGGCCAGCTCGCGCTCGATGCCGAAGGCGCTGTACTCGCGGCTGGCGCTGATGCGTTCGCCTTGAGGGACCCGCGGCGAGAAGCCTTGCTTGATGAGCGTGATGCGCGTGGCGAAGTCGGCGTCCTCGCGCGGCAAGGTCATCAGCAGATGCAGGTGGTCTGGCGGCATGCAGATCGCGTCCATGACGAACGGGCGTGACTTGCGTACGGCGCGGAAGCTGTCCCGCAGTGCGTCGATGTTCTCGGTCAGCGGTCGCCCGCTGCGGTCGGCCACATTCAGCGCGAAGAAACAGCTGGCACACGGCGTATAGGCTCTGCGGTAGCGCATGGGCTCTTCGTAGGTTGGGGTGAACGGAGTGAACCCCAGCGCATTCTGCCGGCCGAGATGTTGGGGTTCGCAGGCTCACTCCAACCTACGAGTCAGCACCCCGCGGCGCCGGTTGTCGCATCATCCTCACCTGGGCAACATGTAAGGAATCCATAGCGGGAGTTGCCATGCTTGCCACCCTCACCAGCACAGGCCAGGTCACCCTGCCCAAGGAAATCCGCGACCGGCTGGGCCTGGACGCCGGCTCGACGCTGGACTTTGAACTGATGGCAGACGACACCATCATCGTGCGCGTCATCAAGCCCAATGCGCTGCGCTTGCGCGGGCTATTGAAGTCGCCCCACGCTGCGCCGCTGTCGGTGGAAGACATGGACGCCGGCATCGCCGCACAGCTGCGATGCAAGCACACGAAGGCCAAACGGTGATCGGGCTCGACACCAACGTGCTGTTGCGGCTGTGGCTGAACGATGACCCCTCACAGGCGCCGCGCGTCGAAGTCCTGCTGAGTGAACACGGCCAAGGCATGGGCTCACTGCTCGTGGCCGACGTGGTTGTTGGCTGAGGCACTGTGGGCTCCGGCGTCGGCCTATGAGCAGGACAAGGCCGCCCCAGTTTGGGCCGTGCAGGCCCGTTGGACGAGCCTGCGTTTGGCTTCGCAGCACAGCGATGCGGTCGCGGTGGCGGCCGACCTGTTCGCGAAAGCGTCGTGCGGGTTCTCGGACTGCCTTATTGCGGCCAAGCACCAGCAGCTCAATTGCGAATTCACGGCAACGCTCGACCGGCGGATGGCGAAGTTGCCGAGGGTGAGGGTGTTGTGAGCGAGCGGAATTCGTAGGGCGGGTTGGCCGAAGGCGTAACCCGCGATTTCGGCGCGCGCATCCCATCAAAATTTGCAGGTTCGCGACCCGCCCTATCCGCCGGCTGTAGATTTCAGACTCAACTCCAGTTACTGCCTGTCCATGAGCTATTCGCCAAGAATTCTTCAATACTTTGGGTCTATTGAAACGGCGGACGGCAGCGCCGAAGCAATGCTGTGCATCGACGATGACCGACCTCACGATTTCATGTTCCACCTGTGGGGTCACGGCGCTGACCCTGTAGGCTTCTTGGCGACGCCTTTTGCAGATGGGGAAGGCGCAATCAACGTGCGGCCGCAGACGATGTTCGTCAGGGCCGCGAACGGCTCGCTGTATCCGGATTCCGCCAAGACTGGCGATTTGGATGGCTTCACTGCCAACCTCAGGCGCACGAAAGCGGGGTTTGCAGGATCATGGAGCCACGTGGATGGACGTGGCGGGCGCGTGCTTCTGTCAGAGGGCCCTCACGGTCACGAACTCATTGCTGAGTCTTGCGAGACTTGGGACCAATTCAAGACGTGGGCAGTACGCGCGCGCCAGTCTTTGGACGCGGTTCTTTTCCGGGGTCACGGCAGCAACAAGTTCCGTTTGCAAACCACCCTGCATCGCGCGGGACGGACGCGACTCGACCGCTACTGCGCTGAAATCCTGCCTGCGTTCCATGCCCAGGTGGAAGCGGTGCTGGGTCTGAAGCTAGACATGACCGATGGGCGCGACTATGCGCTGGTCATGGGCTTGGCACAGCACCACGGCCTTCCAACGCCTCTTCTCGACTGGTCTGAATCACCATACATTGCGGCGTTTTTTGCCTTCTCCGATGCGCTGGAATACGCGAGCGCGCGTACCGATGTCACACACGTGAGGGTGCTTTCGCTTGCTCGGGATTTCGTAGACGTTTCATCTCCGCCAACCGTGGTGCTCGAGTACGCGACGCCTTACGTGGCCTGCCTTGCTATTCCACCCCGACTAAATCCACGCCTTCAAGCGCAGCAGGGCCGATTTTTAGTCACCAACATTGCGGACGTGCAGCGTTGGTTCGGCAAGGCTCAGAAGCAGGTGGATGAGTCCTTCCTCCACGCGATAGACATACCGGTCGAATGTGCGCGGGAAGCCCTTGAGGACTTGAAATTCATGGGTGTGACAGCAGCGACGATGTTCCCGGGGCTAGATGGCGTCAGCCGAAAACTGCGCCACGAAATGGCCTTTAGCCGCCCTCCCATTCGATCGGCAGGCCTTCCTGCCGAAGCTGCCGCGCCATTGCAGCCCGAGCATGCGGCCGGAACAAGTGGGCCCGATGAAAAGGAATAGTGCTGCCGCTGAGCAACCATTCGCACATCGACGGCTACCGATCAATAGCCCTGCGGGACCTGGACCCGCCCGCTGCATCTACGGTGGCAGCTTACGTCCCCACATCTGACCGCGCAGCATCCAGCCCAGGACCCATGCGCCTTGCATGTACGTCAGACTGACAACGTTCTTTGTGTCGCCGCCACGCATCCACGCAATGCCAACCGGGTCATCCACTTGGGGAGTACCACGAGGAACGGGGTCAGGTCTCAAATCTCAACCCCTCCGCCCTCAAGCCACCTGCGCCACCAACTTGACCCCAAGCGCCGCACACACGCGCTGAATGGTGTCAAAGCGCGGCCGAGCGCCGGGCCGCAGCGCCTTGTAAAGCGCCTCGCGGCCGATGCCGCTGGCCTCGGCCATCTGCGTCATGCCGCGCGCCTTGGCGGCGACGCCCAGCGCGTGTGCCAGTTCCCCTGCGTCGCCCTCGGCCAACACCTGGTTCAGGTATTCGGCAACGTCGGCCTCGTCCGCGAGTTGCTCTGCCATGTCAAAGGCAGGCAGATCGGCCAGCTTGGTTTTCCTGCTCATGGTTCGTCACTCCTCAAGGGTTTGGGCCAGCACCTGGGCGGCCGCAATGTCCGCCTTCTGGGTGGACTTGTCGCCCCCGCACAGCATGACGATCAACACGTCACCCCGCTGCACGTAGTACATGCGCCAGCCCGGGCCGAAAAACTCGCGCATCTCCATCACGCCCTGGCCCACGGGATTCACATCACCCAGCAGCCCCCGTTGTGCCTTGTCCAGGCGCCGGGCCAGCCGGATGCGCGTCGCGCGGTCCTTGAGACCCTGCAGCCAGTCCGAGAACTCGGGCGTCAGCAGGACTTGGTACATACGCCCAATTGTATTCGCTCGACTACAAAATGGGGAGTCCCGCCTGGCTCAAGCCCTGGCGAGGCCGCTCAAAACAAGAAATACCTCTGCGCCATCGGCAACTCCTTCGCCGGCTCGCAGGTCAGCAGCACGCCGTCCGCCCTCACCTCGTAGGTCTGCGCGTCGATCTCCATGACCGGCAGGTAGTTGTTGAGCAGCATGTCGGCCTTCTTGACCGAGCGGCAGCCCTTGACCGGCACCAGGGTCTTGGCCAGGCCCAGCTTCTCGACATTGCCCTTCCCTGACTGGCTCACGAAGGTCAGCGACCCCTGCTGAAGCGCCGCGCCGAAGGAGCCGAACATCGGCCGGTAGTGCACCGGCTGCGGCGTCGGGATGGAGGCATTCGCGTCGCCCATCGCGGCGGCGGCGATGAAGCCGCCTTTCAGGATCAGTGACGGCTTCACGCCGAAGAAGGCGGGCTTCCACAGCACGAGGTCGGCCCACTTGCCGACTTCGATGCTGCCCACCTCGTGGCTGATGCCATGGGCCAGTGCGGGGTTGATGGCGAGCTTGGCCAGATACCGCTTCACGCGGGCGTTGTCGTTGCCAGCGCCGTCGCCGGGCAGTGCCCCGCGCTGCACCTTCATCTTGTGCGCGGTCTGCCAGCAACGCAGGCTCACCTCGCCCACGCGGCCCATGGCCTGCGAGTCGGACGAGAACATGCTGATGGCGCCGAGGTCGTGCAGGATGTCTTCGGCAGCGATGGTCTCGCGGCGGATGCGGCTCTCGGCAAAGGCCAGGTCTTCGGCGATGCCCGCGTCCAGGTGATGGCAGACCATCAGCATGTCGAGGTGCTCGTCCAGCGTGTTGACGGTGAACGGCCGCGTCGGGTTGGTGGAGCTGGGCAGCACATTGGCTTCGCCCACCACGCGCATGATGTCCGGCGCATGGCCGCCGCCCGCGCCTTCGGTGTGAAAGCTGTGGATGGTGCGGCCCTTGAAGGCGGCAATCGTGTCTTCGACGAAGCCGCTTTCGTTCAGCGTGTCGGTGTGGATGGCGACCTGCGTGTCGGTCAGCTCGGCCACGTTCAGGCAGTTGTCGATGGCCGCGGGCGTGGTGCCCCAGTCCTCGTGCAGCTTCAGGCCGATGGCGCCGGCATCGATCTGCTGCATCAGCGCCTCGGGGCGGCTGGCATTGCCCTTGCCCATGAAGCCGAGGTTCATCGGGAAGGCTTCCGCCGCCTTCAGCATCGTGGCGATGTGGTGGGGCCCTGGTGTGCAGGTGGTGGCCAGCGTGCCGGTGGCGGGGCCGGTGCCACCGCCGATCATGGTGGTCACGCCGCTCATCAGCGCCTCTTCGATCTGCTGCGGGCAGATGAAGTGGATGTGGGTGTCGATGGCGCCGGGCGTGACGATGAAGCCCTCGCCCGCAATGATCTCGGTGCCGGGGCCGATGACGATGTCCACGCCGGGCTGCACGTCGGGGTTGCCGGCCTTGCCGATGGCCGCGATGCGGCAGCCGCGCAGGCCGATGTCGGCCTTGACGATCCCCCAGTGGTCGACGATGACGACGTTGGTGATGACGGTGTCGACCGCATCACCCGGGCCGGGCCCATTGATGCGTTGCGACTGGCCCATGCCGTCGCGCACGGTCTTGCCGCCCCCGAACTTGACCTCTTCGCCGTAGCCGCCGGCACGCAGCGTCAGGTCCTGCTCGATCTCGATGATGAGGGCGGTGTCGGCCAGGCGCAGTTTGTCGCCGACGGTGGGGCCGAGCATCTCGGCGTAGGCGCGTCGGGAGATTTTCATAGCTTGCCTTGGACGAGGCCGCGGAAGCCGTAGACGGTGCGGTCGCCGGCCAAGTCCACCAGCTCAACGGTACGCGACTGCCCGGGCTCGAAGCGCACGGCCGTGCCGCTGCAGATGTTCAGGCGCATGCCGCGTGCGGCCTCGCGGTCGAAGCCGAGGGCCGCGTTGGTTTCGGCGAAGTGGTAGTGGGAGCCGACCTGGATGGGCCGCTCGCCGGTGTTGGCAACCTTCAGCGTCAGCGTGCGGCGGCCCGGGTTGAGTTCGTGTTCGCCGTCGGCGGTGATCAATTCGCCCGGCACCATCACTTGCGGCCCTTGGCGAACCACCAGATTGCGACGCCGGCCGCGGCGACGAGGGCCGTCATGCCGACGCCATCCCAACCGTGCAGGTGGACACTCGGTGCGCCATGGCCGTCGTGGGCCAGGGCGGAAGCGCCGATCAACGGCAGCAGCAAAAGCATTTTGCGCATGGGAAGGGCTCAGGCAATGGGTTGATGAACGGTCACGAGCTTGGTGCCGTCGGGGAAGGTGGCCTCGACCTGGATCTCCGGGATCATCTCGGCGATGCCGTCCATGACATCGGCCCGGGTCAGGATCTCGCGGCCCTCGCTCATCAGCTGCGCGACCGTCTTGCCGTCACGCGCGCCTTCGAGGATGGCGGCGCTGATGAAGGCGACGGCCTCGGGGTAGTTGAGTTTCAAGCCGCGCGCGCGGCGGCGCTCGGCGAGCAGCGCTGCGGTGAAGAGCAGCAGCTTGTCTTTCTCTCGGGGAGTGAGTTCCATCTCGCTTTGCTCGATATTTTTCAGTCAGCCCGAGCGACCGCAAAGGCCGGTCGAACACGTGGAGTGAGTTCCATCTCGCTTCGCTCGATATTTGATGTCGACCCATCGTAGCGAACACCTAGCTTGAAGCGTGCCAGAAGCAGCGCTTCCCTAAGTCTGGGGATTCGGGGGCCGGAACCGAGGCTCAGGATGCTTGTCTGCACGCCCATTTTTCAGGAGACAGCCATGCCCATCCCGCTCAAAGGCCACGGCCTGCTCGGTACACGAGAACAGAAGTTCGTCCGGCTGCTCCCCGAGAACCCCCGGCCCTTCAGCGACGCCAGCCTCGACGCGCTGGCCGCGCTGATGGTCGTGCCCGACGACGAGCTCAACGACGGCGCCGACGCCGAGGAGAACCTCAAGGTGCCGGCCGGCTACACCTACTTCGGCCAGTTCATCGACCATGACCTGACGCTGGACATCACCTCGTCCTTCTCCCGACCCACGGACGCTGCGTCCAACCTGCGCAACCCGGCCTTGGACCTGGACTGCGTCTACGGCGCCGGCCCACAGGACCAGCCTTACATGTACGCGGCCGACGGCGCCACGCTGCTGATCGACCCCACTGGCCTGGATCTGATGCGCCAGCCGGCCAATGGCCGCGCCATCATTGGCGACAAGCGCAACGACGAAAACTCCATCGTCTGCCAGATCCAGCTGGCCATGATCAAGTTCCACAACGCCGTCGTCGCCAAGCTGGCCGCCAGTGGGGACACCAGCAACCTCTTTGAGCGCGCCCGCGCCGAGGTCACCTGGACCTACCAGCGCGTCGTGCTGGAGGACTACCTGCTGCGCATCGTCAACACCCACACCTACGACTTCTTCACGCAGCGCCGCGCCGCACTCGGCGATGCGGCCTACGACCTTTACGTGCCGACGCTGCGCACCCAGCTGCCCAAGGAATTCGTTGGCGCGGCCTACCGCTACGGCCACTCCATGGTCAGGCGGGGCTACCGGCTCAACAGTGCGACCAAGAAGCTCATCTTCGACGGCGGCGACCTCACCGACGACAGCCTGATTGGCTTTCAGCCGCTGCCCGCGGCGCACGTCATCGACGACTGGGGCCGTTTCTTCTCGCCGAGCTTCGGCATCCCCGTCAAGAACGGCCCGGAGCCGGTGGAGAACAACCCCGCCGTGCGGCTGCAGTGGGCCTACAAGATCGACCCTTCGCTGGTGGACCCGCTGGCCAAGCTGCCACCCAGCGTGGGCGGCGGTGCGTCGCTGGCGAGCCTGAACCTCAAGCGCGGCAACCTGCCCAGCTACGCCATCGCCACCGGCCAGGCCTTTGCGGCCAAGCTGCGCGAGAAGCCGCTGACCCCGGACGAACTGATGGTGCGTGCCGAAGGCACCGACGGCTTCACGTTCAAGAGCATCGAAAGTGCCGACAAGCGCTTCCTGACAGAGACGCCGCTGTGGTTCTACATCCTGGCCGAGGCGCAGGCGCCGGTGTTGAGCTACTGGCGCGAGGCGGGCAAGCGGGACCTGAACGACGACGACTTCGCCAGTGGCCCCTGCTCGATCTCCCAGCTCGGCCCGGTGGGCGGGCGCATCCTGATGGAGGTGTTCAACGGCATCGTCGACGCCGACCCGCGCTCCTTCCGCAATGCCGCGCCGGCGGGCTGGGTGCCGATGATCGGCAATGAGATCAGCTTCTGGAACGTGCTGAAGTTCACCGGGCTGGTCTGACCCAGTCGACCAGCACCTCGGCCGCGTTCGGCTTGCGTGCCGGCCCGGCGGGGCGGCGTGCGGGCGTGCCCAGCGCGATCCAGCCGACCAGCGTCTCGCCCGGCTCGCAGAAGGCCGCGGCGATGGCCGGGTTGCGCACCTTGGCGCCGCTGAGCATCTTGCCGCCGAAGCCCAGCGCGTGCGCCGCCGTCAGGAAATTGGCGATGGCGCCGCCGACGGCCGCCCATTGCTCATGGGCCGGCACCTGCGGGTGGCCCAGGTCGATGCGGGCGACGACGGCGACCGTCATCGGCGGTTTCAATGCCCGCTCGGCATCCAGGGCCGCGCCCTCTTCGTCCTTGCCGGCCGCACATGCCGCGTCGGCAAACAGGGCGGCCATGCCCTGTTTTGCGGCACCACGCACCAGTTTGAATCGGTAAGGCACCAGTTCGGCGTGATCGGGTGCACGCAGGGCCGCGTTGGCCATCAACGCAAGCTGCTCGTCGTTCGGGCCCGGCTCGACGAGGTGCTTGGGGCCGACCGAATAGCGGCTCAGCAAGGCTTGCAAGGATTCGGGATTCATCGCGTGAGGCTCCTGCGGGCGATCCAGGACAGTGCGTCCACCAGGCCGACCAGCGCGATCATGCCGGCCAGCACCGTGCAGGTCTCGGCCATCTGGAACAGGCCCAGGTGGTAGCTCAGCATCTGGCCCAGGCCGCCAGCGCCAACGACGCCCATCACGCTGGCCGCGCGGATGTTGTTCTCCCAGCGGTACAGCGTGTAGCTGACGAGCTGGGGCAGCGTCTGCGGCAGCGTGGCAAACAGCCACACACGGCCCTCGCGCAGGCCGCGCTGGCGCAGCGCGAGTGCACCGGCCGCCGGTGCGTTCTCGAAGCTCTCGGCAAACAGCCGCCCCAGCACGCCGCTGGTGTGCAGGGCCAGGGCCAGCGTGCCGGGCAAGGGGCCGAGGCCGGCGACGATGAGCAACTGCGTGGCCCAGACCAGTTCGGGCACGCTGCGCAGCAGGTTCAGCAGCATGCGCGCCGTCGCCCGGCCCAAGCCCTGGCCCGAGGCCGGCAGCGCCAGCAGCAGGCCGCCAACGACCGCCAGTGCTGTACCGAGAGCCGACATGGCCAAGGTCTCCAGCAGCGCCCAGCCGGTCTTGGCCAGAAATGCCGGCGCCAGCTGCGGCGGGAAGAAGCTCATTCCGAAACGGCCCATGCTGGCCAGCGCATCCACGCCCAGGAAGGCCGACCACTGCAGGTTCAGCGACCAGAAGCTGGCGACGACCAGCACCGCCAGGCCGGCCAGCACGGCCCAGGTCGACGCTCGAACGGGTTCGCGCTTCATGCCAAGCGCCCGCGCAGCCAGCGGCTGAAGGCGTCGCTGGCCATCACCAACAGCACGAAAACCAGCAGGATGGCGCTGACCTCATTGCCCGCGAACATCTTGGACGCGTTGTCCAGCTGCTGGCCCAGCCCGCCCGCACCGACAAAGCCCAGCACGACCGAAGAGCGCACCGCGCATTCCCAGCGGTAGACGGTGTAGCTCAGCAGCTCGGGCAGGCAGCTTGGCAGCGCACCGAAGCACAGCGCCTGCCAGCGCGTGGCGCCGGCGCTCAGCAGGGCCTGGGTGGGCGTGGCGTCGGCGCTTTCCAGGATCTCGGCGTAGACCTTGCCCAGCATGCCGCCGTAGGCGATGGCGATGGCCAGCACGCCGGCCGTGGCGCCCAGGCCCACGACGCGCACGAACACCAGCGCCCAGATCAGCTCGGGAATGGAGCGCAGCGCCACCAGCAGCGCCCGCACCGCGCGGCGCAGCCAGCGCGCCGGACCGGGGCGGCCTTCCAACGTGCTGGCGGACAAGCGCGCCGTGGCCAGCAGCGACAGCGGCACGGCCAGCACCAGCGCCAGCGTGAGGCCCGCGGTCGCGATGGCCACCGTGCGCCAGGTGTCCAGCGCCAGCATCTGCAGGAACTCGGCGTCGCTGCGCATGTGGATGAACTGCGCGAGATAGCGCCCGGTGGCGCGCAGGCCGCGCTCGTCCAGCAGCGTCCAGGGCTTGAACTCGGACAGCACCAGCAGCGGCCACAGCAGCACCAGGCCGATCAGCAAGGCCAGCCAACGGCGACTCAGCGCCGGGTCGCGCAGGGCGGGGTCCGTCACCGGCACATCGCCTGCGGCAGGGCCACCGGCTGAGGCAATGGCGCGATTTCGGGCGGCGGCTCCAGCTGGCTGCGGTAGAGCTCGTCCAGCAGCTCGCCGGCGAGACCCGCGGGCGGGCCGTCGAACACCAACTGCCCGGCCCGCAGCGCGATCACGCGCGGAAAACGCGCCAGCGCCAGGTCCACCTGGTGCAGGCTGCAGACCAGCGCGGCGCCAGCGGCGCGGGCGCCGTCCTGCAGCGCCGCCAGTGATTGGCCGGCGCGGGTCGGGTCCAGCGCGGCCAGCGGCTCGTCGGCCAGCCACAGCTGGGTGTCGGACACCAGCAGCCGCGCCAGGCCCACCCGCTGGCGCTCGCCGCCGGAGAGGCGGTCCACGCGCAGCCAGAGCTTGTCGGGCAGGCCGAGCTTGTCCAGCGCGTCCTGCGCGAGCGCAGCGTCGGGCGGGCTCCACAGGGTGCGCAGTGCGCGGCCGAAGGACATGCGCGGCAGCCGCGCGGCCAGCACGGCCACGGCCACACGCTGGCGCGGCGGCAGCGGCGGGTGCTGGGGCGCCAGCGCGATGCCGGCGCGCAGCCGGCGGCGCTCGGCGCGCGCGAGCGCCCAGGGGTCGCGCCCCTGCAAGGTGAAGCGGCCGGCCAGCGGGCATTGCATCAGTGCGAGCAGGTTCAGCAGCGTCGTCTTGCCAGCGCCCGAGGCGCCGATGACAGCCACCTGCTCGCCGGCGGCCAGCCCGAGAGTGATGCCGCGCAGCACCGGCGCCACACCGCCCAGCGCGGCGGCGTCGACGCCATTCAGTTCAATCATTTCAACAGGCCAGCGTTCTCGGCGGCGGCCTTGATGCCGGTGTAGTTCTCGGGCTTGCTCGGGATGAACTTGGTCGCGCGCTGCAGGCCCAGGATTTCCTTGCCCTGCGGCGTGTTCGGGTCCAGCGCCAGGAAGGCGGCTTTGATCTTGTCCTGCAGGGCCTGCGGCATGTCGGCGTGGACCGACCAGTTGTAGTCGTAGTAGGGCGGCGTCGTGAAGAAGACCTTGACCTGGCTGGTGTCGACCTTCTTGTCGGCGATGAACTTCTCCCACACCGAGATATTCAGCGCGCCGGCGTCGACCTTGCCGCTGGCCACCGCGGCGATGGTCGCGTCATGCGCGCCGCTGAAGGCCACGCGCTTGAGGTCGACGTCGGGGTTGATCTTGGCGGCCAGCAGGAAGCTGCGCGGCATCAGGTGGCCCGAGGTGCTGCTCTGCGAGCCGAAGCTCAGTGTCTTGCCCTTCAGGTCTTCCAGTTTGTTGATGCCGCTCCTCGCATCGGTGATGAAGACGGAGCGGAACTTCTCGTCCTCCTCACGCTGCACCAGCGGGACGATCTTGCCGCCCGAGCGCACGTTGGCCTGCACGAAGGTGAAGCCGCCGAACCAGGCCAGGTCGATCTTCTTGTTGACGACCGTCTCGACCGCCGCGGCGTAGTCGGTCACCGGCGTCCATTCGACCTTCATGCCAAGCTTGCTCTCCAGGTACTGGCCCAGCGGCGCGAACTTGCGCGCCAGCTCGGTGGGCGATTCGTCGGGGATGGCAGTCACGCGCAGCACCTGCTGGGCCTGCACCGCGGCGCCGGCAAGCGCCAGCACGGCAACCAGGCCACGCGCCACACGGGCGACGGAACGGGGGAAGGCGGTCATCAAGGTTCTCCAGTCGTGGGAAGCAAGGGGTCAGAAAACGAGCGTGGCCCAGGCAGGATCGGCCGCGCGAAGGGCGTATTGGACCGCACCGCCGTGATGCCGGCCGGCAGGGACCAGATCGGCCAGTGCCAAGCCCTGGGCTGCGAGGGCGTCGGAGCAGGCAAAAAAGCGTGCTCCGTGGTCGATGGCGTCCTGCATCCAGGCAGCAATCGTCTTGTCGAAATGCTCGGACGCACACGAGGCTTCGGCCACGCCGGGCTTGAGCAGCAGCACGGCGCGCGCCGAGAAATAGACCTCGACCTGCAACTCCAGCGCTGCGGCCGCGGCCGCATGCGCAAAGGGTGTGGCCAGGCGCACCGGGTCGTCGGGGTCGGCGGCCCAGAGCAGGATGGCGAGGCCGGTTCGGGACTTCAGCTCAGCTGGTTCAGCCATGCCCACTCCTGCATCGCCTTGCGGATCGCGTCCTCACCGATGGCGAGCCTGCCCTTCTCGGCGTCGAGATTCGACGGCTCAAGCTCGACCAGCCAGCCGGCGTCATAGGGTGATTGATGCACCAGCTCCGGCCGCTCTTCCAGCACCCCGTTGACCTTGATGACCCGGCCCGACAGCGGCGACTTCACCGACACGATGGACTTGGCCAGCTCGACGACGCCGATGGAGCGGCCCTGCTCCACCTCGCTGCCGACCGGCTTGGGGCGGCACATGTAGATGTCGCCCGAGGCCTTGAGGCCCAGCGCCGTGATGCCGATGCGCACATGGCCGCCGGGCAGCGGTTCGGCCCAGGTCTGGTCGTCGACCCAGTACCAGAGCGCCTCGGGCATTTCGGCGCCGGCGATCAGCATGGCCAGGCCTCATGGCGGAAAGAGGAGGGAGTCGAACCCACCCAGCGGCGCGTGGCGCCACCCACCGGGTTTGAAGCCCGGCCGACACACCGGTGTCGTTCTCTTTCCATCAAATTGTGGACTCCGCGAACAGCGCGCTGTCCGCGCGGAGCCGATGTTCATCGCCCACGCGGCGCAGCAGGCCGACGCGGTCGAAATGTTCCAGATGCTGGATGGCCCGCTTGCGGCCGAGGCCTGTGGCGTCGCGAAAGGCCGCTGCGGTGACCGTGCCCTGCGCGGCGCCGATGGCGCGCGCGATGCCGGCGAGCCGCGTCATCGTCGCGGTGTCGCAGTAGAGGTCCTTCACCACCTGGTGCAGCTCGCCCTGCTGGGCCAGCCGCGCCAGCGTGGCGCGCATCAGCGGCTCGGGCTCGGTGCAGTCCCTGGCGAGGTCGCGGGCCCAGGCGCCCTCGGCACCTGCTGCAGCCAGCCGGGGCGCAATCTTCTGCGCGATGCGCTCCTCGGTGGCCGACAGCTGCACGCCGTGCTCGGGCAGGTGCACGAAGGCGCCGCGCTGAGCGATGCGGCCACTGCCGCGCAGCTCGGCCAGCAACTGGCGCCACAGGGCCTCGGCGATGCGGGGCGCGACGAGGCGGCGCAGACGGGCGGCGTCGGGACCGAGTTCGTCGGGCGATTTCAAGTGGAAGTCGGCCAGCGTGGTGAGCAGCTTGCTCGTCAACGTCGCACGGGTCTCGGTGCCCAGGGCCCAGCCGTCCAGCGGCTCGGCGAGGCCCTCGGCCTGCGCAAAGCGGGCCAGGTCCAGTCCCAGCGACGACAGCGCCACCAGCCGCTCGCGGCGTTGCTCGGCGGTGGGCAGCTCGCAGGCCGCGAGTTCGGCAAGCCGCTCGGGGGTGCGGCGGTAGCGCGCGGGCGCGAAGGGATCGAGCACGATGCCGCCGGCGATGGTGCGGCTGGCGCCGGCATCGCGCAGCACGAGGCGGTCGCCGCGCCAGGCACCGACCGGCAGGTGGCAGACGAGCTGCACGCGCGCCGTGCCGCCGGGCGCTATAGCCTCGCCGTCCAGCACCGCCACGCTGGCCATGACGGCCTGGGCGCCGAGGTGCAGGTGCACGCGCGTGCCCGAGCGCAGCGGTTTGGCCTCGCCGGGCCAGACCGTCAGCCGCGCGTCGAGGCGTTCGGTCGCCAGGGCCACGGCCGGTGCGGTCAGCCACTGGCCGCGCGGCGCCTGCTCCCTGGCAAGGCCGGCCAGCGCGACGGCGCAGCGCTGGCCCGCCCGGGCGCGCTCGACGGCGCGATTCTGGGCGTGCAGGCTGCGGACCCGCGCACGGTGGCCCCGGATGAGGAGCTCGTCGCCAACGGCGATCTCGCCAGCGTGCAGGGTGCCGGTGACGACGGTGCCGACACCGTCGAGGCTGAAGGCGCGGTCGACGGCGAGACGGGCGGCGAGGTGCTGGGAGGCGCGAGGAGGCAATTGGCGGGCGGCGTTGAACAGCAGCTCGCGCAGCTCGCCCAGGCCCAGGCCGGTGGGCGCGGACACCGCAAGGATGGGCGCGGCATCCAGGCCCGTACCGGCGAGCAGCGCCCTCACCTCCTCCTGCAGCGCGGCAACGCGTCCTGGCTCGGCGCGGTCAGCCTTGGTGATCACGACGGCACCACGCGTCAGGCCCAGCAGACTGAGCACGGCCAGGTGCTCGCGCGTCTGCGGCATGACGCCGTCGTCGGCCGCAACCAGCAGCAATGCGAAGTCGATGCCGCTGGCACCGGCCAGCATGGTGTGCACCAGCTTCTCGTGCCCGGGGACGTCGATGAAGCCAATCCTTTCGGCGCAAGCCGGCGACGGGCCGCCCCTAGCCGGCGGCACCCCCTCGGGGGGCGGCGGCGTACTCGCCGCCTGGGGGCCCCATGTATCGGGGACATCGAGATAGGCATAGCCCAGCTCGATGCTGATGCCGCGCGCCTTCTCCTCGGGCAAGCGGTCGGTGTCCACACCCGTCAGCGCACGCACGAGCGTGGTCTTGCCGTGGTCGATGTGGCCGGCGGTGCCCACGATCATAGCAATCCCTTCACGACAGGGCCTCCTTCAACACGGTCAGCTGCGAGGTCAGCAGCGCGGGCTCTTCGAGGCAGCGCAGGTCCAGCAGCAGCCGGTTGTCTTGCACGCGGCCGATGACCGGGCGCGGGAGCCCGCGCAAAGCGGTGGCCAGGGCTTCCAGCGTGCGGCCCCGGCCGTCGACAGCAGTGATCGCGAGGCCGGCGGAGGGCAGGCGCTCGACAGGCAGCGAGCCTGAGCCGATCTGGCTTTGCAGCGCCAACGCCTCGACGGTGAAGCGCGGCGCGACAGCGGCGGCGATCTCGGGCAGCAGGCGTTGGGCCAGCGCGGCGATCTGGTCCTGAGGCCTCGTCAACAGGCGCAGTGTCGGCAGGTCCCGCGCCAGCCTTTCGGGCCGCAGATAGAGCCGCAGCGTAGCCTCCAGCGCCGCGAGGGGCAGCTTGGACAGGCGCAGCGCGCGCTTCATCGGGTACTTGCGGATCCTGCCGACCGCCGCGCGGCTGCCGACGATGAGGCCGGCCTGCGGGCCGCCCAGCAGCTTGTCACCGCTGAAGGTGACGACATCGCAGCCCGCCGCGAGCATACCCTGGGGCAGCGGCTCGGCGGGCAGGCCATAGGCGGCCAGGTCGACCAGCGCGCCGCTGCCGAGGTCGGTCATCAGCGGCAGGCCGGCAGCATGCGCGATGGGGGCGAGCGTGGCCTCGTCCACGGCGGCCGTGAAACCCTGGACCTGGTAGTTGCTGGTGTGGACCTTAACGATCAGCCCGGTGCGGGGCGTGATGGCCTGCTCGTAGTCGCGCGGATGGGTGCGGTTGGTCGTGCCCACCTCCACCAGCGTCGCGCCGGCCGCGCTCATGACGTCGGGCATGCGGAAGGCGCCGCCGATCTCGACCAGCTCGCCGCGCGACACGATGGCCTCTTTGCCCCGCGCCAGCGCCGCGATGCCCAGCAGCACGGCGGCGGCGTTGTTGTTGACGACGGTGGCCGCCTCGGCACCGGTCAGCTCGCACAGCAGGCCTTCGATCAGCTCGTCGCGGTCGCCGCGGCCACCCGCGGCAAGGTCGAACTCGAGGTTGTTGGGCGAACCCATCAGCGCCAGCACCTGCTGCAGCGCAGCGTCGGCCAGCAGGGAGCGGCCGAGGTTGGTGTGGATGACGGTGCCGGTCAGGTTGAGCACGGCGCGCATGGCGGGCTGCATGCGCGCCTGCACGCGGGCGGCGAGCGCGGCGGGCAGGCCGTCCAGGTCCGAACGGGTCAGCGCGCCGGCCAGGGCCTGGGTGCGCAGCGCGTCCAGCAGCGCCCTCGCCTCCTTGGCGACCAGCGTGTGGCCATGCTCGGCCACCAGCGGCGCGGCTTCGCGCAGCAATCTGTCCAGGGCCGGGAGGTCTTTTGGACTTGCCTTGGAACCGTGGACCACGGATTCGTCGGGCGCAGCCATCAGTGCTCTCGTCCTGGCGGCGGTGCCTCGTCCGGCTCGCCGAGCAGGAGCAACAGGTTGACGCCATGCGGATGCAAGCCGGCTTCGCCGACCAGCAGGTCCAGCGTCAGGCTGGCGAGGTCGTCGGCGACGGGCTCGACGCCGTTGTCGCGGGCCGGGTGCATCAGCTTCAGGTAGTGAACGCACTCGCTGCAGCACTCGGCCTGCACGACGGCGCCGGTGGTGGTCGAGGCGCCGTCGGCCGCGACCAGGCTTTGCAGCGAGATGCCCTTGGTGCTCTGGCAGTGCGTGCACTTGATGCGCACGTAATGCCATTGCGTGGCGCACAGGCCGCAGGCGAGGTAGCGCGCGCCCTCGGCGCCCAGGCGTTCCACAGAAGCGACGGGGTGCGACCCGCAGCAGGGGCACAGCGTGGGATCGTCGGTGCGGCCGAAAGGCGGCACGGGCGCGTCGGCGTGCTCGGCAAAGGTCTGCCGCACCAGGCGCGTGAAATGCAGTTGCAGACCGGCGGCGATCAGCGGCGCACTGGCCAGGTCAAGCCCCAGCATGACGCCAGACAGCAGCCGGCCGGCCTGGGTCTCCAGGTCCTCGTCGCTGGCGGCGGCGAGCTGCAACGCGGCCGCCTTGGCGAGGCCGTCAGGCAGGCGGCGGGCAAGATCGGTCAACAAGGCGCGCAGCGAGTCGCGCCAGATGGGCGCGCGCGGCCAGGTTTCGGCCGGCAGCAGCGGCGCGCCGGCACGCGCAGCAGCGTCGATGTCGTCCCGCGTGGGCAGGGGCACCGCGACCTTGGCCGACAGCGCGCGGTGCTGGGCGTCGGCCAGTTCGGCGACGAAGCGCAGGAAGTCGCCCATGGCATGCCCGTCGGCCAGCGCGCGCAGGCGCAGGGCGCGGTCGGCAAACACGCCGGGCTCGGGCAGGTGCAGAAAGCTCAGTTGCTCGCCGGCGCGAACGGCGATCTCTTCCGGGCTGAGGATCTTCTGGGAGCTACCGACGGTCATTGGTCATTTCGCGATGCCACAGCGCGTGATTCTGGCGCGCCCAGCCCTCGGTCACCGTGCCGCGCGTCATGGCGCGCAGCGAGCCCCTGATCCAGATGGCGGCGTAGACGTGCACGATGACGGTCAGGATCAGCACCGTGGCCGACAGCGCATGCAGCACGACGGCGATGCGCCGCGCCAGGATGGGGAAGCTGTCGGCGAACCAGGGCTGCCAGAAGATGAAGCCGGTCAGCACCAGCACGAGCAGGCTGGCGGCCATGAGCCAGAACACCAGCTTCTGGCCGCCGTTGTAGCGCCCCACGGGCGGCATGTGGCTCTTGTCGCCGCGCAGCATGTCGCCGCTGTGCCTCATCCATTCCTTGTCCGCCTCAGTCATGCGGTTGTGCCGCCACAGCTTCATGAACATGACGATGAAGCACAGCGCCATCACAAGGCCCATGAAAGGATGCAGGATGCGTGCCCAGGTGCCGCCGCCGAACAGCGCGGTCAGGAAGTAGAAGGCCGGGTGGAAGAAGGCCAGGCCCGAGAGGCCGGCGCCGAGGAAGAACAGCACGATCAACCAGTGGTTGGTGCGGTCGCCAGCGCTGTAGCGCTGCAGAAGGCGGGCTGCCATGGTGCGCTCCTGTCAGGCGGTAGGGTGGTCGGCATCGTCCCGAGCGACGTTGCGATCCGCTTCGGGGTCGTCCGGGTCTTCGATGGGGCCGACGCGCGTGTAGTGGAAGAAGCCGGCGATGACAGCGCCGATCATGGCCGCAACAGCCAGCGGCTTGGCCGCGCCCTTCCACAGCCATACCAGCGGGCTGATCTTCGGGTCCTTGGGCAGGCCGCTGTAGAGCTCGGGCTGGTCGGCATGCTGCAGCACATAGACGACGTGGGTGCCGCCGACGCCCGGCGGGTCGTACACGCCCGCGTTCGCGTAGCCGCGCTCCTTCAGGTCGACGACGCGTTCGGCGCCGTAGTCCAGCATGTCCTCCTTGGTGCCGAAGCGGATGGCGCCGGTCGGGCAGGCCTTGGCGCAGGCCGGCTCCAGGCCGACGCCGACGCGGTCGGAACACAGGCTGCACTTGTAGGCCTTGCTGTCGACCTTGCTGATGCGCGGCACGTCGAAGGGGCAGCCCGTCACGCAGTTGCCGCAGCCGATGCAGTGCTCGGAGATGAAGTCGACGATGCCGTTGGTGTACTTGACGATGGCGCCGGGCGCCGGACAGCTCTTCAGGCAGCCCGGGTCCTCGCAGTGCATGCAGCCGTCCTTGCGGATCAGCCATTCCAGCTTGTCTTTCTCGACCTCCACTTCCGAGAAACGCATGACCGTCCAGCTCTGCGGCGTCAGGTCGCGTGGATTGTCGTAGGTGCCGTGGTTGTCGCCGACCTCGTCGCGCAGGTCGTTCCACTGCATGCAGGCCACCTGGCAGGCCTTGCAGCCGATGCAGGAGGACACGTCGATGAGCTTGGCGACCTCGGCGACGTGGCGGCGCGCCACGGGCGGCTGCGTGGTGGTGGCGGAGCGCTTGGCGATGTCGAGTGATTGGAGTGAAGACATGTGCGCTCCTTATGCCTTCTCGAGATTGACCGTGAAACTCTTGAACTCCGGCGTCTGCGTGTTCGCGTCGCCCACGAAGGGCGTCAGCGTGTTCACCAGATAGCCGGGCTTGGCCACCCCTACAAAGCCCCAGTGGTTGGGCAGGCCCACCGTGTGCACGCGCTTGCCGTCCACGTCCAGCGAGACGATGCGCTTGGTGACCACAGCCACGGCCTTGATGAAGCCGCGGTTGCTGCTCACCTTGACCCAGTCGCCGTTGGCGACGCCCTTTTCCTTGGCCAGCTCCTCACCGATCTCGACGAACTGCTGCGGCTGCAGCACGGCCGACGTCAGCACGTTCTTGGTCCAGTAGTGGAAGTGCTCGGTCAGCCGGTAGCTGGTGGCCACGTAGGGGAAGTCCTTGGGCGTGCCGAAGGCCTCCATGTCGCCCTTGAAGACGCGTGCGGCCGGGTTGGACTTGGCCTTGGCGTTCTGCGGATGCATGGGGTTGTTGGCCAGCGGCGTCTCGAAGGGCTCGTAGTGCTCCGGCAGCGGGCCGTCCACCAGGCCGGTGGGTGCAAACAGCCGTGCCACGCCCTCGGAAGTCATGATGAAGGGCCGCACTGCGTCGGCATCGGTCGGGTTGGCGTCGAGCCGGATGTCGGGCACGTCGGAGCCGCCCCAGCGTTCACCGTTCCAGGCCATCAGCCGGCGCTTGGGGTTCCAGGGCTTGCCGGTCGGGTCGCAGGACGCCGCGTTGTAGAGCACACGCCGATTGGCCGGCCAGGCCCAGGCCCAGTTCAGCGTCTGGCCGATGCCATAGGGGTCAGCGTTGTCGCGCCGGGCCATCTGGTTGCCGGCCTGCGTCCAGGCGCCGGCATAGATCCAGCAGCCGCTGGAGGTGCTGCCGTCGTCGCGCAGCAGGCCGAAGCCGCTGAGCTGCTCGCCCGCCTTGGCCAGCACCTTGGTCGCGTCCTTGGGGTCGGTCACGTCGGCCAGCGCCTTGCCGTTGTATTCCTTGGCCAGCTCCTCGGCCGAGGGGTTGGTGGGCTGCAGATAGGGCCAGCTCAGGTTGACGATGGGGTCGGGGAAGGCGCCGCCCTCCTTCACGTAGGCCGCCTTCATGCGCATGAACAGCTGCGCAATGATCTCGGGATCGCCCTTGGCCTCGCCCGGCGGCTCGGCGCCCTTCCAGTGCCATTGCAGCCAGCGGCCGGAATTGGTCAGCGAGCCGTCCTCCTCGGCGAAGCAGGTGCTGGGGAAGCGGAACACCGTCGTCTGGATGTCCTCGCTCTTGACGTCGTTGTGCTCGCCGTGGTTCTTCCAGAACTCGGCGGTCTCGGTGTTGAGCGGGTCGATGACGACGAGGAACTTCAGCTTGGACAGGCCGCCGATGATCTTCTTCTTGTTGGGGAAGCTGCCGACCGGGTTGAAGCCCTGGCAGATGTAGCCGTTGAGCTTGCCCTGGCCCATCAGCTCGAAGGTCTGCAGCACGTCGTAGCCCTTGTCCCACTTGGGCAGGTAGTGGAAGGCCCAGTCGTTCTCGGCCGTGGCGGCCTTGCCCCACCATGCCTTTTGCTGGCTCACGAAGAACTTGGGGTAGTTCTGCCAGAAGCTCATCTGGCCGGGGCGCAGTGGTTTGAGTGCGCGGGTCTTGTAGTAGGTCTCGAGGTCCTGCTCGGCGTCGCGGGCCAGGCTCATATAGCCCGTCAACGAGGTGGACAGCAGGCCCAGGTCGGTCAGGCCCTGGATGTTGGAGTGGCCGCGCAGCGCATTCATGCCGCCGCCGGGCAGGCCGATGTTGCCCAGCAGCAGCTGCATGATGGCGCCGGTGCGGATCATCTGCGAGCCCTGGCTGTGCTGTGTCCAGCCCAGGGCGTACATGATGGTCATGACCTTGTTGGGCCTGGACGTCTCCGCGATCATTTCGCAGACCTTCAGGAACTTGTCCTTGGGCGTGCCGGTGATCTTGCTGACCTGCTCGGGCGAGTAGCGCGAGTAATGCGCCTTCATGATGTTGAGCACGCAGCGCGGGTGCTCCAGCGTCGGGTCGACCTTGGCGAAGCCCTTGTCGTCGAGCTCGTAGCCCCAGCTCTTGTTGTCGTAGCGGCGCTTGGCCTCGTCGTAGCCGCTGAAGATGCCGGCCTCGAACTTGTAGTCCTCACCGACGATGAAGCTGGCGTTGGTGTAGGCCTTGACGTACTCGGTCTGGATCTTGTTGTTGGTCAGCAGGTAGTTGATGACCCCGCCCAGGAAGGCGATGTCAGAGCCCGCGCGGATGGGCGCGTAGTAGTCGCTCATGGCGGCCGAGCGCGTGAAGCGCGGGTCCACGACGATGAGCTTGGCCTTGTTGTGGTGCTTGGCCTCGATGACCCACTTGAAACCACACGGGTGGGCCTCGGCGGCATTGCCGCCCATGATGAGTACCAGGTCTGCGTTCTTGATGTCCACCCAGTGGTTGGTCATCGCGCCGCGGCCAAACGTCGGGGCCAGACTGGCCACCGTCGGGCCGTGTCAAACACGTGCCTGGTTGTCGAATGCGAGCATCCCCATCGAGCGCATCGCCTTGTGGGTGATGTAGCCCGCTTCGTTGGAGGATGCGGAGGCGCAGAGCATGCCGGTGGTCAGCCAGCGGTTCACCGTCTTGCCGTCGGCGTTCTGGGCGACGAAGTTCGCGTCGCGGTCGGCCTTCATCAGCTTGACAAGGCGGTCCATGGCCTCATCCCAGCCAACGCGCTTCCATTCCTTGCTGCCCGGTTCGCGGATCTCGGGGTGCTTGAGCCGGTTGGGGCTGTGCACGAAGTCCAGCAGGCCGGCGCCCTTGGGGCACAGCGTGCCACGGTTGACCGGGTGGTCGGGGTCGCCCTCGATGTGGATGATGGACGACGTGACGTTCTTCGCCTTGTCGCCCAACGAATACATGATGACGCCGCAGCCCACCGAGCAGTAGGGGCAGGTGTTGCGGGTCTCGGTTGCCCGGGCAAGCTTGAAGTTGCGCGCCTCGGCCAGGGCGGCCGTTGGCGAGAACCCCAGCGCTACCAGGCTGGACGCTGCCAGCCCCGCGCCGCTCACCCGGAAGAAAGCCCTCCGGTTCATGTCCATTCGGCTGTCTCCTGCGGGCAGGGCCCGCTCTTGTGCAGGAACGAATCACGCCAGCAGCCATCGTTGGCCACCGCACTGTGATTTCTTCACAAAGGAGGGCCCTTGTCCAGGCAGGGCAACCCTGGGGGACTGGATCAGTCGGGTATCAGGTCGACTTGGAAATCGAGATGCTCGGGAACTTGGCCGAGTAGTCCTTGCCTTGGGCGGCGATCTTGGCCGCGACCTTGCGGGCCAGCGCTTTGTAAAGACCGGCCACCTCGCCGTCCGGCTCGGCGGCGACGGTGGGCGTGCCGGAGTCGGCCTGGGCGCGGATGCTCATGGCCAGCGGCAGGGAGGCCAGCAGCTCGGTGCCGTACTGGGCCGCCATCTTCTGGCCGCCGTCGGCGCCGAAGATATGTTCGGCATGGCCGCAGTTGGAGCAGATATGCACGGCCATGTTCTCGACGATGCCCAGGATGGGGATGCCCACCTTCTCGAACATCTTCAGGCCCTTCTTGGCGTCGATCAGCGCGATGTCCTGCGGCGTCGTGACGATGACGGCGCCGGTGACGGGCACGCGCTGCGACAGGGTCAGCTGGATGTCGCCGGTGCCGGGCGGCAGGTCGATGACGAGGTAATCCAGCTCCTGCCAGCGGGTCTGGCGCAGCAGCTGCTCCAGCGCCTGCGTGGCCATGGGGCCGCGCCAGATCATGGCCTGGTCGTCCTCGACGAGAAAGCCGATGGAGTTGACCTGCAGCCCGTGCGCGATGTGGGGCTCCATGTTCTGGCCGTCCAGCGACTCGGGCCGGCCGCTGGCGCCCAGCATCAGCGGCTGGCTGGGGCCGTAAACGTCGGCATCCAGTACGCCCACGCGGGCGCCTTCGGCATGCAGGGCCAGGGCCAGGTTGGCGGCCGTCGTGCTCTTGCCCACGCCACCCTTGCCGGAGGCGACGGCGATGATGTTCTTCACGCCCGGCAGCAGCTGCACGCCGCGCTGCACCGCGTGAGCGACGACCTGGGTGGTGATGGCGACGCTGACATTGCCGACGCCCGCCAGTCCCTTGGCCGCGGCGATGACAGCCGCGCGCAGGGCCGCGTGCTGGCTGGCAGCCGGGTAACCCAGTTCGATGTCGACGCTGACATCCGCGCCATCCACCTTGATCGACCTGACCGCCTTGGCTTCACCCAGCGGGCGGCCGCTGCCGGGGTCCACCACGGCTTGCAGCAGAGGTTGCAGCTGGACATCGGAGATCGCGGTCATGGCAGGGAACAGTTCACGGCAAACGGGGCGAACAGTCTAGCCCGCAAGCGGTCTGCATCCAGTAGGCGGGCTTTGTGCGTAGAGTGAGGCGGCCCCGCATTGCCGCCGGAGATTCCATGCGCCGACCTGTTGTCTTGCTTGCCGCCGCCCTGCTGGGAACCTCGGCCCTTGCCCAGTCCGGCAAGCTGCTGTTGACCGGCGGCGTGTCCAGCATCGACGGCGCCGCCGGCGGCGGGCTGACGCCCTGGGCCGTGACCGGCAGCTATGCCACGGCCGGCGAAGTCGGCGCCACCGCCTTCATCACCCGCGCCAAGACCGGCAACTACGGCCTGCTGACCTATGGCGCGGCCATCGCCTTCCACGACCGCATCGAGGTCTCGCTGGCCAGGCAGGACTTCGACACCGAGAGCAACCTCGCTCCCCTCGGCCTGGACGGCCTGCACCTGAAGCAGGACATCCTCGGCGTGAAGATGCGCGTCATTGGCGACGCCGTGCTGGACAGCGACACGCTGATGCCGCAGATCGCCGTCGGCCTGGAGCACAAGAAGACCCACGCCGGCAACCTCGGCCCGACGCTGTTCGGGCCACTCGGCGCCAGGGATTCGGGCACGGACTTCTACGCCAGCGCCACCAAGCTCTTCCTGGCCGACGGCGTGCTCGTCAACCTGACCCTGCGCGCCACCAAGGCCAACCAGAATGGGCTGCTGGGCTTCGGCGGGGCCCAGGGCAAAGGCTACCGGCTGCAACCCGAGTTCTCGCTCGCCAAGCTGCTGGCCAAGAACCTGGCCGTCGGCGTCGAGTTCCGCGCCAAGCCGGACAACCTGAACCAGTCGGTGCTGGGCGCGGGCGCGCTGAAGGAAGACGACTGGAAGGACGTCTTCATCGCCTGGGCGCCGAACAAGCATGTCTCGCTGACCGCTGCCTGGGTGGACCTCGGCCGCATCGCGCCGGCCGTGCAGCCCAAGCGCCAGACCGGCAGCTATCTGTCCGCGCAGTTCACGCTCTGACCCGGAGTTCCCCATGGCCCGTGCCGTTCTTGCCTGCCTGCTGCTCAGCAGCGCCGCCGCGTTCGCGCAGACGCCACCGGCCAACGACAGCGTCTACCAGGCCTGGGGCGGCAAGGCAGGCATCCGCGCCGTCATGGACGAATTCGTGCCGCGCCTGTTGACCGACCCACGCACGGCGCCCTTCTTCAAGAACACCAACCGCGAAAATCTGGTGACCCAGTTGACCGATCAGCTCTGCCAGGAGGCCGGCGGCCCCTGCGTCTACGAGGGCGTGCCGATGAAGCTGGTGCACCAGGACCTGGACATCGGCCGGCGTGACTTCAATGCGCTGGTGGAGATCCTGCAGCAGGCCATGGATGCCAAGGGCATTCCCTTCAGCGCGCAGAACGGCATGCTGGCCAAGCTGGCGCCGATGCACCGCGAAATCGTCACCACGGTGACTGAAACGCAGCAACGTCAGTAAAGAATTCTTTCGTTAACCGCGGCGCCACAAGGAGGGCGGGCCTGCACGGCACACTGCCGGCCATGCGACTCACCCGTGTATCCGCGGCCGCCCTGCTGGCGGCTTGCGGCAGCTTGCCTGCCCTTGCCCAGCTCCCCGCCACGCCCGATGCGGCGGCCTCCGCACCGGCTCGCCCGGCACCTAAGCCCGCCGACGCCAAATCCGAGCAGCTCAAGCGCGTCGAAGTCACGGGCACGGCCAGCGACGAATCCATCCGCAAGGCCTCGACGGCGAGCAAGATCGTCATCACCCGCGAGGAGATCGAGAAATTCGGCGACTCGACACTGGGCGAGATGATCAAGCGCCTGCCGGGCGTGACGACCGGCGGCCGCCCGGGCCGCGGCGGCGACATCCGCATGCGCGGCATGGGTGGCGGCTACACGCAGATCCTCGTCAACGGCGAACGCATGCCGCCCGGCTTTTCGCTGGACCAGCTGCCGCCCGAGCAGGTCGAGCGCATTGAGGTGCTGCGCGCCCCCACGGCCGAGTACGGCGCGCGGGCCGTCGCCGGCACCATCAACATCGTGCTGCGCGAGGCGCTGAAGAAGCGGCTCAACGAGTTCCGCGCCGGCTTCGCCACCGAGCGCGGCCAGATCAGCCCCGGCATCAGCTGGACGCGCAACGACAATTTCGGCGAGGGCCACGCTTACAACCTGACCGTCAACGCGCTGCACGGCGAGCGCATCGACGACATCATCAACGACACGCTGACGCATACCGTCGCAACGAACAGCGACAGCCTGCTGACCTCGCGCGGCCGCAGCTCGGATGAGCGCAGCGCGCTGAACCTGACCGGCCGCGTGCAGTTCAAGCTCAACGCGACGGACAGCCTGGCCATCCAGCCCTTCATCGTGTCGACCAAGTCCAGCAGCAACACCCAGCTGCTGCAAACGACGACACCCCAGCCCAATCCTCTGCCGGCCGGTTTCTTCGACCAAGCCGACACCGACGGTGACAGCCGCTTCACGATGGCGCGGCTGAACGCGCAGTGGCAGAGCAAGCTCAGCAACGACACCCGCGTGGAAGCCCGCGGCGGCATCGGCCGCGCCCGCGGTGAAAGCCACAGCCTGCGCCAAGAGCGCCTGGTGGGCGCGGCCACGCGGCTGCAGGACGACAGCAACACCAGCCGCGACAGCAACTGGAGCGCGCTGGCCAAGCTGTCGCACAACCTGGGCGGTGACCATTCGCTGGTCAGCGGCATCGAGGGCGAAGGCACGACGCGGCACACCAACCGCATCACACTCGTCAACGGCGCGCCCCAGCCCGGCCTGGACGACTTCGGCGACGACCTCGACGCGTCGTCGGTGCGCGTCGCGGCCTATGCGCAGGACGAATGGAACGTCGGCAAGCAATGGGACTTCTACGCGGGCCTGCGCTGGGAGGGCATCACCACCAAGTCCAGCGCGGCGAGCTACGACGCGCGCAACAAGTCCAGCGTCTTCACGCCGCTGGCGCATGCCCGCTACAAACTCGACGACAAGGGCCGCGACATGATCCGCGCCAGCCTGACGCGCAGCTACCGCAGTCCGCAGCTGCAGGACCTGCTCGCGCGGCCGACCATCAACAGCCAGGTGCCCCACCAGGCCAACACGCCCGACCGTGCCGGCAACCCCGACCTCAAGCCCGAACTCGCGACCGGCTTCGAGATCGGCTATGAGCATTACCTGACCAAGGGCGGCCTGCTCAGCGCCAATTTCTTCGCCCGCCGCATCAGCAACCTGATGCGCACCGTGACGGCGCTGGAGACCGTGCCCTGGGCCGCCACCCAGCGCTGGGTGGCGCGGCCGCAGAACATCGGCAAGGCATCGACGGCCGGCGTCGAGCTGGAGGCGCGCTTTCGCCTGGATGAGTATTTCGAGGACGCGCTGCCCATCAATATCCGCAGCAACTTCAGCGTCTTCACGTCGCGCGTCGAGGGTATTCCGGGGCCGAACAATCACATCGATGGCCAGCCCAAAGGGACGGCCAACCTTGGGGCTGACTACCGGCTGCGGTCTTTGCCTCTGACGCTGGGCGCGTCGCTGAACTGGACGCCGTCGACGACCATCCAGCAGACGCTGATCACCGAGACCACGGCCAGCCGCAAGGCGGTCGTCGATGCCTTCGCGCTGTGGGCCATCAACACCGAGCAGTCGCTGCGGCTGTCGGCGACGAATCTGTCGGCGATGGACTACTTCAATGGCACGGTGATCGCGACGGGAGACCAGGTGATCACGTCGCGCAGTGGGGGGCCGAGTTATACGCAGTGGCAGTTGAGGTGGGAGATGAAGATTTGATGGCTTTGTTGGTTGCCTTTGCGTAGAGCGCTATTGATCGATGCATTGCCGGGAGTCCGTCCCGGCGGCCGGGTAACTTTCTTCTGCGGGGCCAGAAGAAAGTCACCAAAGAAGAGGCCCTGAACCGCACACGAGCGCGGCGCCGCCATGAGCGGCGCGCGAAAACGCCCACTGGCATTGCGCGACGACGCGACCCGCTGCGCTCTCGCTGCTGTCCCTATGACGAGCGCCATCCATTGGCCCTTCATGCCGCTTAACGCCGGCTGCACGCCGGGCTCATCAGAAATACCGCGTCGCTGGTGCGACGGCACGGAGGTGCTGGCAGCGGTCGCGTCGCCCGAGCGACGCTGTATTTGGTTTTCTGGTGAGCCCGGCGTGCAGCCGCGCGTTAAGCGGGCAGGTGGTGCGATGGGCGGTGCTGGTGATAGGGACAGCAGCGAGAGCGCAGCGGGTCGCTTCGGCCCACTCATCGATTGGTTGTTGCACGGCGTAGCTCGTGCACGTGGTACTGGTGTGCGGTTCAGGGCCTCTTCTTTGGTGACTTTCTTCTGGCCCCGCAGAAGAAAGTTACCCCGCTGCCGGGCGGGACTCCCGGCAATGCACCGAGCAGACNTGCGGTTCAGGGCCTCTTCTTTGGTGACTTTCTTCTGGCCCCGCAGAAGAAAGTTACCCCGCTGCCGGGCGGGACTCCCGGCAATGCACCGAGCAGACGCGCTCTATGCAAAACCGACCAAGCCAACAATCAGCCCAAACTCGAAGTTACCCACGGCCCGGTGAGCCCATCCAGCTCACAGTCCCACAGCGCCTGCGCATCCATCTCGTCGACGACACCCTCGCCGTACACCTTCAAAGCAAGACTGCGCAGCATGATCACCATGCCCCGCACAAACGCCGCCCGCCCCGCCTCACCGGCCACGCCGAGCAGCACCGAAGCATCCAGCTTCACATAGTCCAACCCCGCCTGATAGAGCTTCTCGACCTGCGCCAATCCGGCGCCGGCATGCTCCAGCCCCAGCTTGACGCCCAACGGCCTCAACTGGCGCCCAAACTCCAGCAGCCGCTCGAAATGCTCGGTCGCCGCCGCCTCGGCCAGGTCCAGCAGCAAGGCACGCGCAGGCTGCGGCCACTGCGCCAGCAGCTCACGCAACTGCGGCAAAAACGCAGCATCGGCCAGCGACACCGGCGCCACATTGATGCAGCGCGCCTTGCCGTCGGCCGCGATGGCCTGCAGGGCCAGACCGACGGCGAGCAGGTCGACCTGGGCCGTCATGCGCGCACGCACCGCGAGAGGCAGCCAGGCCGTGGCCGGCTGGAAATCGGCATCCAGTCGCAACTGCAGCGGGCATTCCAGATGCAACACACGGCCACCTCGGTCGCGCACCGGGAACTCGATCAAGCGACCACGCTGCTGGCTGACGGCCTCCTGCAGCTGGGCACGCCACAGGCCCTCGCCCTGCTCGCGACCGATGCCAGGGTCGGCGACGATTTCGACGACGAAGCCGCCACGAGCCTCGCCCTGATGCTCTGCACGGGCCAGGGCCGCATCGGCCTCGCCCAGCCAGACGCTGCTGGGCCGCTCGCGCGGCAGCTCGATGGCGCCAAGCGCCACCTGCACGCCGGGCCCGAAGGCCGGCAGGCTGGCGCGCAGCGCGTCGGCCAGCGCATGGGCGGTCTCGGCGGCCACGCCCTCGGCCGGCAGCCACAGTGCGAAATCGCCGCCGTTCAAGCGCCCGACTCGGCATCCCGCGACAGATTCGGGATAGGCCTGCAGGGCCGAGACGACGGTCAGCAGCACGTCGTCCACCGCGCCACGGCCCAAGCGGGCGTTCAGGCCGGCCAGCTCACGCAGGCGCACCAGCACCAGGCCGGCAACGGCCGGGCCGTCATCGCGGCGCAGCGCGGCATCCAGCTCGGCCAGGAAATGCTTGCGGGTCGACACGCCGGTCAGCGGGTCATGGTGGACCTGCTCGCGCAGCACCAGCAACTGCCCGGCCTGGGCTTCGAAGAGGTCGCGCACGCGCTGCACCATCGCGTTCATGGCGCGGGTCAGGCGCTGCAGTTCGGGCACGCGCGGCTCGATGACCTGCCCATAGCTGCCGGCCAGCACACCCTCGGCCTGGGCGACGGCGGCGTCCAGCGGTCGGCGGATGCGCCTGAGCCCCGCCCAGGCCAGCACCGCGGCAGCGATGCCGACGATGAGCAGCCAGGCCAGCAGGCGGCGGGAGGTGAGCCACAGCACGTCATGGGCGTAGCTCGAATGGCTCTTCAATTCGACCGAGCCGATCGCATTCCAGCCATTGGACAGCTGGGCCACGCCGGGTGCGGCCTGGATCGGCAGCAGGGCACGGAACCAGGCCGGCGCCTGGCCCGGCCGCGGTGCCTCGGAACGCTCGAACAGGGTCTCGCCATTGGCGCCACGCCAGCGCACGAACTCGTAGGCGCCGGTGTCGAACTGGGCCGACACCAGCAGCTTGATGAGCTCGCGGTCGCCCTGCTGCTGCGACAGGGCCAGGGCCAGCGCCTGGGCGTTGTCCGCATTCTTCAGCTGGAGCTGCGTGCGCATCAGCTCGCGCGCGGAAACGGCGGACAGGCCCACCGCGCCCACCAGCGCGGCCAGCACCACGCCCAGCACCAGCCAGGCGATCTGCCGCATCAACGACATGTCTCACTCCCGTTCACAAGAATCCCTCCGCCCTCGCCTTGGCCACCAGTTCGCGCCACAGCGACAACCGCGCCAGCGGGTCGCCCGCGGTCACCTGGCCCACGCCCTGCCAAAGGCCTTCGGTGTTGAAGCTGAACACCGGGGTCAGGTCGCTGCGCTGCGACGCGGGCAGCACCTCGGGGCGCAGGTTGTCCAGGATCAGCGGCTCGGCGCCCGGTTGGGCATAGTAGGCCAGCACCATGTGTGCCAGCGACTGGCCCTGCAGCCGCGCCCGCACATAGACCATCCTCAGCTTGGCCGTCGGCACGCCGGTGGCGACCAGGCCGAAGTATTTGGCAATGGCGTAGTCCTCGCAGTCGCCGGCGCGCTTTTCCAGGCTTTCCAGCGGCGAAGCCCAATAGTCCGGCAGGTTCCAGGTGACGCTGTCGTCCCTGAAAGCCAGGCGGTGGTTGAAGAAATCGTTGATGTCCTTGAGCCGCTGCGGCTCCTCGCTCACGCCACTGCGCTCGATCTGCTGCACCAGGGCCTGGGCCTGCTCGACGACGCGAGGGCCGCGGGCGGTGGCAGCCTCCAGCACGCGCGCTGCGTCATACGCCGCGAAGGCCAGCACCGGCCCCATCACCAGCAAGGCCAGCCACCACCGGTGCAGGTGGAGGGCGAAAGCGACGCGAGGCGGGGAAGTGGGCAAGATTGACGGCGGGCTGCAGGTGAATTCACTGTACCCGGGCGGCAGCCGCCCGAAGGGCCTCTAAGATTTTTGAATGCAGAACACGGCACCTTCCCACGCCAACCGGCCTCGCTCGCAGCAGATCCGCGATGACCTCGACCAATCGCGCCGCCGCGGCCCGCTGCAGCAGATCCAGATCCCGCCCTGCCCCGAGTTGCTGGCCCAACTGCAGCAGGCCATCAACCAGCCAGAGCCCGACCTGAATCTCGTTTCCCGCATCGCTTCCAGCGATGTGGCCATGGCTGCCACGTTGCTGCGCATCGCCAACGGCCCGCTGTTCAAGCCGGTGGGCCTACCCTGCAGCACCGTCGGCCAGGCCATGACGCGCATCGGCCTGCGCGAGAGCGTGGCCGTCATGACCGGCTTCCTGGCCCAGCACGCCGTCCCCGTCAACTCGCCGCAGCTGGCGCGCTTCTGGGAGCGCAGCACCATGCGCGCCATCGCGATGGCCACCATCGCCCAGCAGTTGCCGGGCCTGTCGCCTGACCTGGCGCACAGCTTCGGCCTCTTCTTGCACGTCGGCATGCCGGTGCTGATGCAGAGCGTGCGCGGCTATGCAGCCACCATGGTGGAGGCCGGCGCACGCATCGACCGGCCCTATATCGCTACCGAGAACGCCAACCACAAGACCGACCACGCCGTCGTCGGCGCCCTGGTCGTGCGGGTGTGGAACCTGCCGGCGCCGCTGATGGCGGCCATTCGTCTGCACCATGACTTCGCGGCCCTGGGCCATGACGGGATCGAGCCGGAGATCCACACGCTGATCGCCGCCGGGCTCATCGCCGAGCACCTGATGCGCCGCCATGAGGGCCTGCCGGAAGATGCCGACTGGGCCGCCCACCATGCCGCCGCGATGGATTGGCTGCATATCGGTTGGGACGAGCTGGCCCAGTGGGAAGAAGCCGTCACCGCACAGTTCGATGCGGCTTAGGTTCCCACGCCTGCGTGTCCTCGTGCTGGTCGCCATGGTGGTGGCGGCATTGGCCATCGTCGGCTGGTGGGCGTTCGGCCCGTCCGGCGTCGCCGTCGAGTTGACCAAACGCAGCTGGCGCATGGAGATCATCGTCGAGCGGCTGCGTTCCGAGTCGGGCTCGGACTGGTGCGACGAGCTGCCCGAGGGTGCCTTCGACATCAGCCGCCGCACCATCGCCGACCCGACCGGCAAGCGCGCCGAGCCGAGCGAGCATTGCCGCTACAACGTCCTGGCCTGGCGCCGCAGCTGGATCGTCAAGAACGAAGGCGGCCCCGAGGACCGCCCTGACTGGCCGCGCCCGCCGCTGCGCGTGGCCCCACCCGGCCAGCCCGGCAGCGAGCGCCTGAGCAAGCGCGAAGCCTATTTCGAGATCGAGCTGCGCGACCGCGAGGACCATGCCTGGGTCTGCCGCGTCGACCCCGAGCACTGGAAACAGCTTCGCGTGGGCATGCGCTTTCGCATGCCGGTGGA
Source organism: Pelomonas sp. Root1217 (assembly GCF_001425705.1). Classification (GTDB taxonomy): domain Bacteria; phylum Pseudomonadota; class Gammaproteobacteria; order Burkholderiales; family Burkholderiaceae_C; genus Pelomonas. Next base: position 941,339 of record NZ_LMDC01000028.1, read on the forward strand.
CCGCTTCGGCACGGCGAACTGCCCGGCGATGTATCCGTCCAACATCTAGCCGGCCTTGGCCGCCTCGCAGGCGGCCTTGAGCCCGCCGTAGTTGGCAAAGCCCTTGCCCATCTCCTCCACCTTGGGGTCGGCCAGCACGACCAGCGGCGTGTCCTCGTCGCCGGTGATGAGGCTGGGCTCCGCGGCGCCAGCAGTTGTGCCGAAGCGCTCACCTGACGCGTGGCATGGGTCAGCGCTTGTCCGGCTGCGGGCTGCGCCCTTCGATCAGCGGCAGCAGGCCTCGCGTCCCTTCGTACAGATGCTCGAACAGCCGCTTGACGCGTGGCACCTGGCGCAGCTCCACGCGAGTCAGCAGCCACAGCTCGCTGCGCCAGTCGCGCGGCGGATCGAACACGCGACGCAGCTCGGGGTCGGCATCGCCGAGATAGCAGGGCAAGGCAGCAAGGCCCATGCCGGCGCGCACCAGCTGGCGAACATGGGTCAGGCTGTTGGTGCGCACCGCCACCTGGCGGCCCAGTCCCTGGCCCTCCAGCCAGCGGGCCGATGCCAGGTGGGCCAGGTCCTCGTCGACACCCACCCAGGGTTGCAGGTCCAGGGTCTCGGCGCTGACGCCGCCCAGCTTCCGGGACGCATAGACCGTCGCCTCGACACGCGCCAGGCGGCGCCCCACCAGCGACTCCGGCGGCGGGCCGCCGGAGCGCAGCGCGACATCGGTCTCGCCCTGCTGCACGTCCAGTAGCGCGTTGCCGCTGCGCACCTGCAGCTGGACCTGATGCCGGGCCTGGTAGCTGGCCAGCAGCGGCGGCAGCAGGGCCTGCATCCAGGTATCGGCCGCGCTGAACCTCAGCAGGCCGCCAGGCCAAGCCTGCCGCCCCCGCAGGCTCTCGGTCACGACATGCAGCTCACGCCCCATGCGGCGCGACAGCTCGACCAGCTCGGCCCCGGCGCGCGTGGCCACATAGCCGCCACGCAGGCGCTCGAACAGCCGCAGGTCCAGCTTCTGCTCCAACGCCCGCAGCCGCCGGAACAGCGTCGCATGGCTCAAGCCGCCCGCGCCGGCCGCCTTGGCCAGGCCGCCATGCTGGGCGATCAGTTGCAGCAGGCGCAAATCGTCTCAGTTCAGGTCGTTGAGGGTGGCTGCTGTCATGACCAGCAATTTTGCAATGACAAATTGCAAATTCGCACACGCAGGAGGCTCAGCGCGTTCCTAGACTGCAGGCCTTCCCAGCACAACAAGAAACCATGCCATGTCGATGTACGAACAGCTTCCCTTCCAGCCCGCCAACCGTGGCGAGATCGACCGCGTGGTGGCCGACTTCCCGCTGGCCACCCTCGTCAGCGCCGACGAGGGCCGGATGCTGGCCACGCCGCTGCCGTTGATCCTGGAGCGCGATGCGGCCAGCGGCGAAGCGCGGCTGATCGGCCATCTGTCGCGCCGCAACCCGCAGTTCGCCATGCTGCAGCGCCAACCGCGCGCCCTGGCCACCTTCACCGGTGCGCAGGGCTATATCGCCAGCAGTTGGATGGGCAACCGCCACTACGCACCGACCTGGAACTACGAGTTCGTCCAGTTCGAACTGGACGTCAGCATCGAGGACAGCCCGGAGCAGCTGCTGCGTGCGCTGGAGCTGCTGAGCGCCCATGTCGAAGCACCCTACCCTAATGCTTGGCGGCCGGCCGAGATGGGGCCGCGGCTGGAGCAACTGGCGCAGTACATCGTGCCCTTCAGTGCCCGCATCCTGGAGACCCGCGCCCAGTTCAAGCTGGGCCAGGGCGACCCAGCCGATGCGCGGGCCGACGCCTACGCCGGCCTGTCCCGCTACGGCGGCCATCAACTGGCCGCCGCGATGCGGCGGCATGAAGAGCTGGTGCGGGAGGCCGCGCGCTAGGGCTCGGGTCTCACCGCCCTCAGCATCTGCTGCCACAGCGGCGCATAGGCCGCGTTGGCAATGCCTTCGCCATGCGGCTGGCCGCCCGGGCGCAACGGCAGGTCCAACGCATGAACCTGGGCCGGCGGGATCCCCAACAGGCGATAGCTTTGCGCCAGCAGGTCGGCGGCCGTCTCCTGCACGTGGTAGGTCGCATGCCAGCGTTCGGGCGGCGTGACGCTGGCACGGCGATACCAGCGGGCCAGTTCGCCGCCGGCCTCGCGGTCCCAACCGCCGGAGAAGTCCAGCACGCCGGCCACCGCGCGCGTTTTGGCGATGAAGGCGGCCATGCCGCCGCCTTGGGACTGGCCAGCCAGCACGATGCGGCTCCAGCGTGGCTCATCGCCATCAAGGTAGCCGGCCCATTGGCCCGCCGGATCCTGCTCGGCCAGATGGCGCAGCAGCCGGGTGAGCCGCGGCACGATGGCATCCTCGGGCCGGTCGTCAATGGGCGCCGCGGTCGCGTCGCCCCAGACGCGTTGTTGGCGGAAGGCCGCGGCACAGGTCGGATGGGCCTGCAGCCGCGGTCCCTTGCAGACCTGCGATACGGCCACATCGTCCAGATAGGACAGGCCGACCAACCGGAAGCCGGCGGATCGCACCGCCTGGAAGAGGCCCTTCGGCCCACTGGCCGGATGACCGTTGGTACCCGGCAACCAGACAAGCAGGGGCTCGGTCACCGCCGGGTCGTAGACCACCCAATGCGGCGGCTCATCGGCCTTGAGCCGCGCATCGGTGGCCTGCGGCGCGACCCGCAGTGACCGTTCTTCGGCCTGTGCCGAGAGCGCCAGCAGCAACGCCGTCCCCAGCAACAGACGACGCATCGCTGCTTACTTCTTGCGCACCGGCGGCACGTCCGTGCAGGAGCCGTGCGCCACTTCCGCGGCCATGCCGAGCGATTCGCCCAGCGTCGGGTGCGGGTGGATGGTCTTGCCGATGTCCACCGCATCCGCGCCCATCTCGATGGCCAGGGCAATCTCGCCGATCATGTCGCCGGCATGCGTGCCGACAATGCCGCCGCCGATGATGCGGTGGCTTTCCTCGTCGAAGAGCAGCTTGGTGAAGCCCTCGTCGCGGCCGTTGGCGATGGCGCGACCCGAGGCCGTCCACGGGAACAGGCCCTTGGTGACCTTGATGCCCTTGGCCTTGGCCTCGTCCTCGGTGATGCCCACCCAGGCCACTTCGGGGTCGGTGTAGGCCACGCTCGGGATCACGCGGGCGTCGAACTGGCTCTTCTTGAGCTTCTCGTCGCCCAGCAACTCACCAGCGATGACTTCCGCCGCGACATGGCCCTCGTGCACCGCCTTGTGGGCCAGCATGGGCTGGCCGACGATGTCGCCGATGGCGAAGACGCTCGGGACGTTGGTGCGCATCTGCACGTCGACCGGGATGAAACCGCGGTCACCGACGATGACGCCCGCGTTCTCGGCGCCGATCTTCTTGCCATTGGGCGTGCGGCCCACGGCCTGCAATACCAGGTCGTAGCGCTGCGGCTCCTTCGGCGCGCCCTCGCCTTCGAAGGTGACCCAGATGCCATCGGGCTTGGCCTCGGCACCGACCGTCTTCGTGTTCAACATGATGTTGTCGAAGCGGTGAGCGTTGAACTTCTGCCAGACCTTGACGAGGTCGCGGTCGGCGCCGGTCATCAGCGTGGGCAGCATCTCGACGACGTCCAGGCGTGAGCCCAGCGTGGAGTACACCGTGCCCATTTCCAGGCCGATGATGCCGCCGCCGACGATGAGCATCTTCTCGGCCTCGACCTGCATCTCCAGCGCGCCGGTCGAGTCGACGATGCGCGGGTCGTCGGGCAGGAAGGGCAGGCGCACGGCCTGCGAACCGGCCGCGATGATGAGGCGCTTGAAGGCCACGGTCTGGGCCGCGCCAGTCTTGGCCTGGCCCACGGCGCCTTCGGTCGCTTCGACCTTGAGGTGTTGCGCGTCGATCAGCGAGCCGACGCCGCGCAGCACGGTTACCTTGCGCATCTTGGCCATCGCCGCGAGACCGCCGGTCAGCTTGCCCGTCACCTTGTTCTTGTGCGCGCGCAGCTTGTCGATGTCGACTTCCGGCTCGCCGAAGGCCACGCCGAGGTCGGCCATGTGGCTGACCTCGTCCATGACGGCCGCGACGTGCAGCAGCGCCTTGGACGGGATGCAACCGACGTTCAGGCAGACGCCGCCGAGCGTCGCATAACGCTCGACGAGGGCGACCTTGAGGCCCAGGTCGGCGGCGCGGAAAGCGGCCGAGTAACCACCGGGGCCGCCGCCAAGGACGACGAGGTCGAAGGCCTGGTCGGCGCTGCCCGAGTAGGTCGCGGCGACCGGTGCCGGTGCCGCAGCAACGGGTGCCTGTGCAGGCGCAGCGGGAGCCGGCGCGGGGGCCGCGGCTCCAGCCGACTCCAGCGTCAGCACGACCGAACCCTTCTTGACCTTGTCGCCGATCTTGACGCGCAGCTCCTTCACCACGCCAGCGGCGGACGACGGAATCTCCATCGAGGCCTTGTCGCTCTCGACGGTGATGAGGCTTTGCTCGACCTTGACGGTGTCGCCGGCCTTGACCAGCACCTCGATGACGCCGACTTCGTCGAAGTCGCCGATGTCAGGAACTTGAACTTCCACGATTGCCATGTGTTCAGCTCCCGACTTAGAGCGCGATCCGACGGAAGTCGGAGAGCAGCGAAGCAAAGTACACGTTGAAGCGAGCAGCCGCAGCGCCGTCGATGACGCGGTGGTCCCAGCTCAGCGACAGCGGCAGGATCAGGCGCGGCTGGAAGGCCTTGCCGTCCCACACGGGCTCGATCGAGCTCTTGCAGACGCCCATGATGGACACCTCGGGCGCATTGATGATGGGCGTGAAGTACTTGCCGCCGATGCCGCCGAGCGACGAAATCGAGAAGCAGCCGCCGCTCATGTCGGCCGGGCCCAGCTTGCCGTCGCGAGCCTTCTTGGCCAGATCGCCCATTTCCTGGGTGATCTGGAAGATGCCCTTCTTGTCGGCGTCCTTGATGACGGGCACCACGAGTCCGTTGGGCGTGTCCGCCGCGAAGCCGATGTGGAAGTAGTTCTTCAGCACCAGCGTGTCGCAGTCGAGCGAGGCGTTGAACTCGGGAAACTTCTTCAGCGCCGCGACGGCGGCCTTGATCATGAAGGCGAGCATCGTGACCTTGATGCCGGCCTTCTCGTTCTCCTTGTTCAGCTGGACGCGGAAGGCTTCGAGATCGGTGATGTCCGCGTCGTCATGGTTGGTGACGTGCGGGATGACGACCCAGTTGCGGTGCAGGTTGGCGCCCGAGATCTTCTTGATGCGGGACAGTTCCTTGCGCTCGACGGGGCCGAACTTCTCGAAGTCGACCTTGGGCCAGGCCAGCACGTTCAGGCCGGAACCGCTGCCACCACCGCTTGCGGGCGCGGCGGCTTTCTGCGCGGCAGTCTGGAGCTGACCGGACATGACCGCCTTGACGAAGCCCTGCACGTCGCTCTCGACGATGCGGCCCTTGGCGCCCGTGCCCTTCACTTCGGCCAGCGGCACGCCCAGCTCACGGGCAAGCTTGCGGATGCTGGGCGAGGCGTGGGGCAGCTTGCCAGTCGGAGCAACAGGCTCGTGCGGCGGCAACGCCGCCGTCGGTACGGTCTTGGTCTCCGCCGGAGCGGCAGCTGGGGCTGCTGCGGCAGGCGCCGACGTGGCCACGGGCGCTGCTGTGGCCGGCGCAGGCGCAGGCGCACCACCGGTTGCGGCCACGCGTGCCAGCGGCGAGCCCTTCTTGACCTTGTCGCCTACCTTGACGAGCAGTTCCTCGACCACGCCGGCATGCGACGACGGGATCTCCATTGAGGCCTTGTCGCTCTCGACGGTGACGAGGCTTTGCTCGACCTTGACGGTATCGCCGACCTTCACCAGCAGCTCGATGACGGCCACTTCGTCGAAGTCGCCGATGTCCGGCACTTCGATGGTGACCGGGCCGCTGCTTTGCGCAGGGGCCGCCGGTGCGGATGCGGCCTGAGCCGGTGCGGGTGCGGGTGCGGGTGCGGGGGCCGTAGCAGCAGGCGCCGGAGCAGCGGCCGCCGGCGCGGCAGCGCCCTCACCCTCGACGATCACCAGCACGCTGCCTTCCTTGACCTTGTCGCCCACGGCGACCTTGATCTCCTTGACGACGCCGCCCTGCGACGACGGAATCTCCATCGATGCCTTGTCGCTTTCGACGGTGATCAGGCTCTGCTCGACCTTGACGGTGTCGCCCACCTTGACGAGCACCTCGATGACGCCGACCTCATCGAAATCGCCGATGTCGGGAACCTTGACTTCAACCAATGCCATGTTCTTTGCTCCCGGCTTAGGCGTAGAGAGGATTGATCTTGTCGGCCTTGATGCCGTACTTCGCAATGGCCTCGGCCACCTTGGCGACCGGCACCGCGCCGTCATCGGCCAGCGCCTTCAGCGCGGCCACGACGATGTAGTGACGGTTGACCTCGAAGTGCTCGCGCAGCTTGGAGCGGAAGTCCGAACGTCCGAAGCCATCGGTGCCCAGCACCTTGTACGAGCGGCCGCGCGGGATGAAGGCGCGGATCTGCTCGGCGTAGTTCTTCATGTAGTCGGTCGACGCGATGACCGGGCCCTTGGTGTGGCCCAGCTGCTGGGTCACGAAAGGCACGCAGGCCAGCTCGGTCGGGTGCAGCAGGTTCCAGCGCTCGGCGTTCTGGCCGTCGCGGGCCAGCTCGTTGAAGCTCGGGCAGCTCCACACATTGGCGCCCACTCCCCACTCTTCTTCCAGCAGCATCTTGGCGACCTGGCTTTCGCGCAGGATGGTGCCCGAACCCAGCAGGTTGACGCTGACCGGCTTGGATGCGTCCGCCTCTTCCAGCAGGTACATGCCCTTGAGAATCTGCTCCTCGGTGCCGGCCTTCAGGCCCGGCATCGGGTAGTTCTCGTTCAGCAGGGTGATGTAGTAGTAGACGTTTTCCTGGTCTTCCACCATGCGCTTCAAGCCGCGCTGCATGATGACGGCGACTTCATGGGCGAAGGTCGGGTCATAGGACACGCAGTTCGGGATGGTGCCGGCCAGGATGTGGCTGTGGCCGTCCTCGTGCTGCAGACCTTCGCCGTTCAGCGTCGTACGGCCGGACGTGCCGCCCAGCAGGAAGCCACGCGCCTGCATGTCGCCGGCCGCCCAGGCCAGATCGCCGATGCGCTGGAAGCCGAACATCGAGTAGTAGACGTAGAACGGGATCATGACGCGGTTGTTCGTCGAGTACGACGTCGCCGCGGCGATCCAGGAGGCCATGCCGCCGGCCTCGTTGATGCCTTCCTGCAGCACCTGGCCGGCCTTGTCCTCGCGGTAGTACATGACCTGGTCGCGGTCGACCGGGGTGTACTGCTGGCCCGCGGGGTTGTAGATACCGATCTGGCGGAATAGGCCTTCCATGCCAAAGGTACGTGCCTCGTCAACGAGGATGGGCACCGTGCGCGGGCCCAGTTCCTTGTCGCGCAGCAGCGTGGTCAGGAAGCGCACATAGGCCTGGGTCGTCGAGATCTCGCGGCCTTCGGCGGTGGGGTCCAGCACGGCCTGGAAGGTGGCCAGGTCGGGCACCTTCAGCGCCTCGTCGGACTTGGCGCGGCGCTTGGGCAGGTAGCCGCCCAGCGCCTGGCGGCGCTCGTGCAGGTACTTGAGTTCCTGCGAGCCTTCCGGCGGTTGGTAGAACGGGATCTTGGGCAGGTCTTCGTCCGACACCGGGATGTTGAAGCGGTCGCGCATGGCGCGGATGTCGTCGTCCTGCAGCTTCTTGGTCTGGTGGGCGGTGTTCTTGCCTTCGCCGATCTTGCCCATGCCGAAGCCCTTGACGGTCTTCACGAGCAGCACTGTCGGCTGGCCGACGGTGTTGACGGCCTTGTGATACGCCGCGTAGACCTTCTGCGGGTCATGGCCGCCGCGCTGCAGGCGCCAGATGTCCTCGTCGCTCATCTTGGAGACCATCTCCAGCAGCTTGGGGTGCTTGCCGAAGAAGTTCTTGCGCACGAAGGCGCCGTCGTTGGCCTTCATGGCCTGGTAGTCACCGTCGACGGTGTCCATCATGACCTTGCGCAACAGCTCGTCCTTGTCGCGCGCCAGCAGCGGGTCCCAGTAGCCGCCCCAGATCAGCTTGATGACGTTCCAGCCCGCACCGCGGAACTCGCCTTCCAGCTCCTGGATGATCTTGCCGTTGCCACGCACTGGGCCATCCAGGCGCTGCAGGTTGCAGTTGACGACGAAGATCAGGTTGTCCAGCTTCTCCCGTGCGGCCAGGCCGATGGCGCCCAGCGATTCCGGCTCGTCCATCTCGCCGTCGCCCAAGAAGACCCAGACCTTGCGCTTGCTCGTATCGGCGATGCCGCGGGCGTGCAGGTACTTCAGGAAGCGCGCCTGGTAGATGGCCATCAAGGGGCCCAGGCCCATCGAGACGGTCGGGAACTGCCAGAACTCGGGCATCAGCTTCGGGTGCGGGTAGCTGGACAGACCCTTGCCGTCGACTTCCTGGCGGAAGTTGATCAGCTGCTCCTCGGTGATGCGGCCTTCCATGAAGGCGCGGGCATAGATGCCGGGCGCGCTGTGGCCCTGGATGTAGAGCAGGTCGCCGCCGTGCACGCCGTCGTCGGCATGCCAGAAGTGGTTGAAACCGCAGCCCAGCATGGTCGCCAGCGATGCGAACGAGCTGATGTGACCGCCCAGGTCACCGCCGTCTTCCGGGTTGTGCTTGTTGGCGCGCACCACCATCGCCATGGCGTTCCAGCGCATGTAGGCGCGCAGGCGTTCTTCGATCTCGATGTTGCCGGGGAAGCGCTCTTCCTGGTCGGTCGGGATGGTGTTGACGTAGGCCGTGTTGGCCGAGAACGGCACCTCGATGCCGGCCTGGCGGGCGTGGTCGATCAGGGTCTCGAGCAGGAAGTGGGCGCGGTCGCCACCTTCCTCGCCGATGACGGCCGAAAGGGCATCCAGCCACTCACGGGTTTCCTGCGGATCTTGGTCGTTCGCGGCGGCGCCGAGAAAGTCTTGCGGCTGGGCTGACATGGCCGTGTCTCCTAGTAATTCCGCCTCTGCGGGCGAAAGTGGCAGTTCTAACAGGTGCGAGGTGCGGACCCAGGCCCGCGAGCGGGGCGGAGTGTCTCACAGGCTCGAGTATTTTCCCAAATGGTGCGAGGTGATTTCTTATTGTGAAATCAGCAGGACCGACATCGCCCCGGATAATTGCGCATGCCTCCTGTCTCCGCCTCGCCCAACCGCAGCCAACGCTGGCTCGCCACGATGCGCCGCCTGGTCGCCACCTGGTGGTTCAAGCAGTCGCCGTCGCGCCAGGACCGCCTGGCCACGCTGGGTCCCCTGATCTCGGTGCTGCTCTTCCTGGCGGCCATCATTTCGGCCTTCTGGTACCTGCGCAACGAAGAAATCGAGCGCGAGACCGAGTCGGTCAAGCGCGACACCGAGATCGCCCAGCAGCAGATCCGCCTGCGCCTGATCGAGAACCAGGAGCAGCTCGTGCGCATCGCGCGGGAGGTCGTCACCCGCCAGATCGACGCCCACGAGTTCTCGGCCCAGGCCCAGGCCTTTGCGCGCGAACGGCCCGAGCTGACGCATGTGACCTGGCTCAGCGCCAAGCGCGAGCGGCGCAGCAGCGTCGGCGCGGCGGGCTTCCAGGCTGACGGCCTGATGTCGGCGGACGGCGATGACCCGTCCATGCCCATGGCCAACCAGTCCAATGCCGCGGCCATCGCTTTCGAAGCGGCCAAGGACCGCCGCCAGCCGGTCTATTCGCCGCCCTTCGCCGACGCCAACGGCGTCACCGTCTTCCAGTTGCACATCCCGTTGATCGACCGTGGCGGCTTCGCCGGCGTGCTGATCGCCGAGTACACGGTCGAGTCCCTGCTGCGCTACTACGTGCCCAGCGAGGTCGCCACCCGCCACAGCATCGCCGTGCTGGATTCGCGCGACCAGGTCGTCAGCAGTACCGTGACGCCCATGCCGGGCCAGGTGCTGCGCCGCGCCTCGCTGCTGCACGACGTGCCGCTCGCGCCGGCACTCAATGGCCTGGTGCTGCGCGGCCAGGGCTGGCGCACCTCCATCGGCCTGATCAACAACGCATTGTTCTGGCTGGTGCTGGCGCTGGCGGGCATGACGGTGTGGATGTTGCTGGGCACCTGGCGCCACATGCGCCGGCGAACCCAGATCCAGAACGCACTGACGCTGGAAACCAACTTCCGCCGCGCCATGGAGAACTCCATGCTGACCGGCATGCGCGCCATGGACATGGACACGCGCATCACCTACGTCAACCCGGCCTTCTGCGCGATGACCGGCTTCTCTGAAGCCGACCTCGTCGGCCGCACACCACCCTACCCGTTCTGGCCCGTGGACCGCCGCGAGGAGAACGCCCGCCTGCTGCAGCAGGAGCTGCAGGGCCGAAGCCCGTCGGGTGGGGTGGAGGTCAAGATCCAGCGCAAGGACGGCAGCCAGTTCGATGCCCGCGTCTACGTGTCGCCGCTGGTGGACACCAAGGGCAAGCAGACCGGCTGGATGACCTCGATGACCAACATCACCGAGGCCAAGCGCGTGCGTGACCAGCTCTCGGCTTCACACGAGCGCTTCACCACCGTACTGGAAGGGCTGGACGCCGCCGTGTCCGTGCTGTCGGTGCAGCCACCCGAGCTGCTGTTCGCCAACCGCAGCTACCGGCTCTGGTTCGGCGCCGACCCGGCCGGCCACGCGCTGCTGGCCGGCGGCCATCTGCTGGGCACGACCAGCCGCCGCGGCAGCCTGGATGATGGCGCCGACGAAGTCGACGACTATTCCGGCCTGCCCGCCGAGGCACTGACCGAGACCGGCTCCGACCCGCGCGAGGTCTATGTCGAGTCCCTGGCCATGTGGTTTGACGTGCGTGCGCGCTATCTGCAGTGGACGGACGGCCGTCTGGCGCAGATGCTGATCGCCACCGACATCACGATGCGCCGCCACGCCGAGGCGCAAGCCGCGCTGCAGGCGGACAAGGCGCAGGTGACAAGCCGGCTGATGACCATGGGCGAGATGGCCTCCAGCGTCGCCCACGAGCTGAACCAGCCGCTGACTGCCATCACCAACTACTGCAACGGCATGGTCAGTCGCGTGCGCAACGACAGCATCGACAAGGATGCGCTGATGGCCGCGCTGACCAAGACGGCCAAGCAGGCCGAGCGCGCTGGCCAGATCATTCACCGCATCCGCAACTTCGTGAAGCGCAGCGAGCCGCAACGCCAGCCCGCCAACGCCGCCGACATCGTCGAGGACGCGGTTGAGCTCGCCGGCATTGAGCTGCGCCGGCGCAACGTGGCCATCCACACCTATGTCGCCCAGCGCCTGCCGCAGCTGATGGTGGACCCCATCCTCATCGAGCAGGTGCTGATGAACCTGCTGAAGAACGCCGCCGAGGCGATCGACAACGCCTCGCTGCCCACCTCGCGCCGCCACATCGAGCTGCGCGTCATCCCCAAGCACAGCGCGGAGCTTGGCGGCCAGATCGAGTTCTCGGTCACCGACATGGGGCCGGGTTTGCCCGACGAAGTGCTGGCCCGCATGTATGAGGCCTTTTTCTCGACAAAAGCCGACGGATTGGGCATCGGCTTAGGGTTATGCCGGTCTATCGTCGAGTCCCACCAGGGCCGGATAAAAGCCGAGAACCTCTACAATGGTTCCTTGGTCGTCGGCTGCCGATTTGCATTCACGATTCCGGTCACCATCACCTCAGAACAACTGCGTCAGGAAGCCTCACCAGGCACTCCCGGCAGCGCTCAGAGAACAGAACCCACAGCACCATGAGCTTGATCCCCAAGAAGGGCAACGTCTACGTTGTCGATGACGACGAAGCGGTCCGCGACTCCCTGCAGTGGCTTCTCGAAGGCAAGGATTACCGGGTCAAGTGCTTTGACTCGGCCGAATCCTTCCTCGCCCGCTACGACCCCCGCGAGGTCGCCTGCCTGATTGCCGACATCCGCATGGATGGCATGACCGGCCTGGAACTCCAGGACCGCCTCATCGAACGCAAGAGCCCCCTGCCCATCGTCTTCATCACCGGCCACGGCGACGTGCCGATGGCGGTGCAGACGATGAAGAAGGGCGCGATGGACTTCATCGAGAAGCCCTTCAAGGAAGAAGAGCTGCTGGCCCTGGTGGAGCGCATGCTCGACCAGGCCCGTGAGGCCTTCTCCAGCCACCAGGAAGCCGCCAGCCGCGACGCCCTGCTGGCGCGGCTCACGACGCGCGAGGCCCAGGTGCTGGAGCGCATCGTCGCCGGCCGCCTGAACAAGCAGATCGCCGACGACCTCGGCATCAGCATCAAGACGGTTGAGGCGCACCGCGCCAACATCATGGAAAAGCTCAACGCCAACACGGTGGCGGACCTGCTCAAGATTGCCTTGGGCGCGACCGCCAAGGCTTGATCCTCACTGATACCGAAAGGCCGCTGAACCTTCAGCGGCTTTTTGCTTTCTGACCCTTCAATTGCAACCACAGAGGCACGGAGACTCAGAGGAAATCAAAGGCTGTTTCTCAGTGCCTCTGTGCCTCTGTGGTTGCATTTCTCCTCGGAACCCAAAATGCCCGCCCAACTGATCGACGGCCTCGCCCTCTCCAAGTCCATCCGCGCCGAGGTCGCCACGCGCGCCGCAGCCTTGACCGCCAAGGGTGTCCAACCTGGCCTGGCCGTCGTCATCGTCGGCGACGACCCGGCCAGCCACGTCTACGTGCGCAACAAGGTCAAGGCCTGTGCCGACGCCGGCCTGCATTCGGTGCTGGAGAAGTACGAAGCCGGCCTGACTGAAGCGGAGCTCGTGGCCCGCATCGATGCGCTCAACAACGACCCCAGCATCCACGGCATCCTGGTGCAGATGCCCCTGCCCAAGCACATCGACCCGCACAAGGTCATCGAGGCCATCGCCACCCACAAGGACGTCGACGGCTATTCGACGCTGAGCGCCGGTGAGCTGATGACCCAGCTGCCGGGCTTTCGGCCCTGCACGCCCTATGGCTGCATGAAGCTGATCGAGAGCACCGGGCTCGACCTGCGCGGCAAGCACGCCGTCGTCATCGGCCGCAGCAACACCGTGGGCAAGCCCATGGCCCTGCTGCTGTTGCAGGCCAATGCCACGGTCACCGTCTGTCACAGCGCCACGACCGACATTGGCCACCATACCCGCCAGGCCGATGTCGTCGTCGCCGCGGTCGGCCGCCGCAACATGCTGACCGCCGACATGGTCAAGCCCGGCGCGGTCGTCATCGACGTGGGCATCAATCGCAACGACGAGGGCAAGCTCTGCGGTGACGTGGACTTCGACGGCGTCAAGGAAGTGGCTGGCTTTATCACGCCCGTGCCCGGCGGCGTGGGTCCTATGACCATTGCCATGTTGCTGGTCAACACGCTTGAATCCGCTGAGCGAAGCCTCAAGTCGAACTGATATGACGAATCCCCTGCTCTCCACCGCCGCCCTGCCCGACTTTGCGGCCATCCATCCGGAACACGTGCAGCCGGCCATCACCGAGCTCCTCGTGGCCGCTCAGGCCGCGCTGGATGAGGCCACCAAGCCCGAGACGCCGGCTGACTACGACACGCTGTCGCGCATCCTCGACACCAGCACCGAGCACCTGGGCGCCGCCTGGGGTGCGGTGGGCCACCTGAACGCCGTAGCCGACACGCCGGCCTTGCGCGAGGCCTACAACGCGATGCTGCCGGCCGTCACTGAGTTCAGCACGGCGATGGGCGCCAACGAGGCGCTGTTCGCCAAATACAAGGCTGTCGTGGCGGCCCAAGGTTCGACCCTGAGCGCGCCGCGCCAGCAGGTGCTCAAGCACGCCATCCGCAACTTCGTGCTGTCCGGCGCCGAACTGCAGGGTGCGGCGCGCGAGCGCTACGCCGCGATCCAGGAGCGCAGTGCCGAGCTGCAGCAGCAGTTCAGCGAACATGTGCTGGACGCGACCGACGGCTGGAGCTACATCGCCAACGCCGAAGAACTGGCCGGCGTGCCGCAGGACGTGCTGGATGCCACGAAGCTCGACGACGGCGGCCACAAGTTGACGCTGCACTTCCCAGTCTACCTGCCAGTGATGCAGTACGCCGAGAACCGCGAGCTGCGCGAGAAGCTCTACCGCGCTTACGTGACCCGCGCCAGCGAGCAGGGCAAGCCGGAGTGGGACAACAGCGCCGCCATGCGCGAGATCGTTGCGCTGCGCCAGGAAGAAGCCCAGCTGCTGGGCTACGCCAGCTTTGCCGAGGTGTCGCTGGCGCCCAAGATGGCCTCGACGCCGGATGAGGTGAAGACCTTCCTGCGCGACCTTGCCAAGCGCGCCCGCCCTTTCGCCGAGAAGGACCTGGCCGAGTTGCGGGAATTCGCCAAGGGCGCGCCGCTGGAAAGCTGGGATGTCTCCTACTGGAGCGAGAAGCTCAAGGAAGCCCGCTACGCCTTCAGCGACCAGACCGTGAAGCAGTACTTCACGGCGCCCAAGGTCGTGGCCGGCCTGTTCTCCATCATCGAGCGCCTGTTCGACGTGTCCATCAGCGAAGCGAAAGCCTCTGTCTGGCATGAGACCGTCAAGTTCTACGAGATGCGCCGCAAGCCCTCTAGCCCCTCGCCGACGGTTACGTCGGCGGTCCCCCAAGGGGACGCCGCCGCCCTAGGGAGCGGCCCGGCGGGCGGCGAGCTCATCGCCCAGTTCTACCTCGACCTCTACGCGCGCAATGGCAAGCGCCCCGGCGCCTGGATGGACGAGGTGCGCAGCCGCTGGCTCAAGCCCACCGGTGAACAGCAGACCCCCGTCGCGCTGCTGACCTGCAACTTCGCCAGTCCCGTCGGCGACAAGCCGGCGCTGCTGACCCACGACGACGTCATCACCCTCTTCCACGAGTTCGGCCACGGGCTGCACCACATGCTGACCCAGGTCAACGACCTCGGCGTGTCCGGCATCTCCGGCGTCGAGTGGGATGCCGTCGAGTTGCCCAGCCAGTTCATGGAGAACTTCTGCTGGGAATGGGACGTGCTGCAGCAGCTCAGCGGCCACGTCGACAGCGGTGAGCCGCTGCCGCGCGAGCTGTTCGACAAGATGACCGCGGCCAAGAACTTCCAGAGCGGGCTGATGACGCTGCGCCAGATCGAGTTCGCACTGTTCGACATGCGCCTGCACGGCGAGCCGGGCGCTGAAGGCCATGTGCAGAAGGTGCTGGACGAGGTGCGCGCCGAGGTCGCCGTGCTGATTCCGCCGGCCTTCAATCGCTTCCAGCACAGCTTCTCCCACGTCTTCGCGGGTGGCTACGCGGCGGGCTACTACAGCTACAAGTGGGCCGAGTTGCTCAGCGCCGACGCCTGGAGCGCATTCGAAGAGGAAGGCGTGTTCAACGCCGCCACCGGCAAGCGCTTCCTGAATGAAGTGCTGGAGCAAGGCGGGGCGCGCGACGCCATCGACAACTTCAAGGCCTTCCGCGGCCGCGAGCCCAAGATCGACGCGCTGCTGCGTCACCAGGGCATGAGCTGAAAGGCTTCTGATGCGTTACGTGGCGCTGTGGCGCGGCATCAATGTCGGCAAGGCCAAGCGCCTGGCGATGGCCGACCTCAAAGCCCTGCTGACCGAACTCGGCGCCACCGAGGTCAAGACGCTGCTGAACAGCGGCAATGCCGTCTTCGACATCAAGAAGAAGCTCAGCGCGGACAAAATCCGCAGCACCGTGCTCGACAGGCTCGGCGTCGATGCCGCCGTCATTCTGAAGACGGCGGCGGAATGGGCCGCTATCGCGGCGGCGCATGGCATCGCCGGTGCCGACGACCCCAGCCGCCTGCTCGTCGCCGTGACGGCCGATGCAGCCGCCCTGCAGGCCGCCGCGGCCATCACCGCCCAGGGTGACGAGCGCTTTGTCGTCACCGGGCACGCGGCCTATCTCTGGTGCGCCCACGGCATCCTGGAAAGCAAGGCCGCCGTGCAATTGCTGAAAAAGCTCGGCGAAGCCGGCACGACGCGCAACTGGGCGACCGTCGAGAAGCTGAACGCGCTGGCGCAGGCCTAGTCGGCGCCGTCCAGCGTGTGCACGCGCATGCCGACGCGGTCGCGCATGGGCTCCTGCCAGGCGGCGCGTTCCAACACGCGGCGGCCGTCCTTCAGGCCAGCGGCCCAGCGCGCGTGCAGGCGGTCGTCGCTGAAGTCGATGTCACGCCACGAGTCTTCGCCGGGCAGCGCCCGCATGACGAGATGCACGATGTCGACGCGCGAATCGCAGCCCATCGCCAGCAGCTCCTTCACGGCAGGCTCGGCAGCGGTCTTGGCATCGAGCTTGCGGCCGACCAGGCGCAGCGCCCGGCGCAGGTTCTGCAGCCGCTCATGGTCGTCCAGGTGCTCGAAGATGCGGCTGGCGTACTGGATGTCCTTGTAGCGCGCCAGCGTCTGCGCCATGGTCTGCGGCGCCGCCTCGCTGGCGTCCCACAGGTCGACCATGAAGCACAGCGTGTCGCGGCGCTCGGCGTCGTCAAGCACCACGTCCAGCGGCGTGTTGGAGTAGATGCCGCCGTCCCAATAGGCCTCGCGGCCGATGACGACAGGCGCGAATCCGGGCGGCAGCGCGCCACTGGCCATCACGTGTTCGGGGCCGATGCGGGTATGGCCGTCGCGGTTGTCGAACAGGGCCAGGGTGCCGCTGCGCACATTGACGGCGCACAGCGTCAGCCGCGTCTCGGCGGCCGCGATGCGCTCGAAATCCACCAGCTCGCGCAGTGTGGCGGCCAGCGGTGCGGTGTCGTAGAAGCCGAGCTCGGCCAGCGGGGCGCGGCGGTTCATGTCCCAGGACTGGGGGCCACGCGGCTTGAAGAAGCCCGGCACGCCGGTGGTCAGCGTCTGCCAGGTCTGCAAGCCCTGCCGCCACAGGGCCACGAAGGGATTGGGCGGCAGATGCGCCGACACACCCGGGCGGGTCACGCGGCTCCAGAAGGTGCGCAGGGCATTCAGCCGGTCGGCCGGCGCATTGCCCGCGATCAGCGTCGCATTGATGGCGCCGATGGAGGTACCGACCAACCAGTCCGGCGGCAGGCTGGCGTCCTCCAGCGCCTCGACGAAGCCGGCCTGGTAGGCGCCCAGGGCGCCGCCGCCCTGGAAGACGTAGACGGTTTGCGAGGGGCGCTTGGCCATCAGCTGAGTTGTACCGCGTCGTCGCAGGGAATGGCGCGGAAGACCGGCAGGGCCTCGGTGGCTGCCGCATGCGCGACGAGATGCGGGAAGCCATCCGCTGCCACCACCTCGGGCAGCAGGAACTGCGTGAAGGTCCAGGCGACGCCGACCGTGATGCCCGCCTGGCGGATGCCGCCTTCGCTGGCATCCAGCGGCTGGTAGCTCAGTTCTTTCTCCAGCTCGCCATAGGCTGCCAGCAGCTGGCCAGTGACGCGCTCGATCCAGGGCTCATGCCGCTTCTCGGCCGGGCGCAGGCCGCGCTCGTAGACGATCTGGGCCGTCTTCTCGCAGGCCGCCAGCGCCAGGCCGGTGAGGCGCAGCTCGCGCAGCAGCTCGGCCGGTTCGCTCGATTGCAGACTGCGGCCGGCCAGAGCCTGGACGTACTCGAGCATCAGCGTCGAATCCATCAAGCGCGTGCCGTCGTCGCAGATCAGCGTCGGCGCCTTGACGACCGGGTTGATCTGCCGGAAGGCGTCGAAGCCGCGGAACACCGAGATGGCCGCATGCTCGAAGGGCAGGCCGAGCAGCCGCATCGAAATGGCAACACGGCGCACATACGGGGAGTCCAGCATGCCGATGAGCTTCATGGGCCTTCCTTCTGCTTCGGAGATTCAACGCCATGCTCGCGCATCAGCTGCTCCAGGGCTTCGCCGCCGTGACTGCGTTCAATCTCGGCTCGCATCACGCCGTTGTAGCCGTCGGCGAAGGCACGTGCGAGCAGCGAGCCCTCCTCACCCTTGTAGACCCAGCCGACGCCGTAGCGTTTCTCCAGCCGCTGGGCCTTGGCCGCTTCAGCTTTGGTCTTCGGGGGCCCGAATATCTGCAATTGCAGAACGCCTGCCTTGATGTCCGCACGTGCTTTGGCCTCGCCACGCTCCATTGCGCCGGCGGGATTGCCGACGCGCAAGTCGACGGACGCGACCAACTGCCGTTCTGCCTTGATCACGTCGCCATCGGAGGCGCCGAACTGGTTGAACATGCCGAGCAGGCTCAAGGCCGCCAGCAACGCGGCCAGCACGGCCACGACTTGAACGGTGCGAACGCCCCGACGCCGGCGCCACTGCGGCTCCACCCAATCAGAAAGCATGGTCACTCGTCGCACCGGTTTCAGTCAGCAGCCGGCCTTCGGCAGCCCCAAAGCCGCCTATCAATCCATACATTGCATCAGCTCCTTGAACGCCGATTTTCAGCCAACGGCGCCAGAGCCGCCTGCACACGGCCTTGCCAGCCGGTTTGCTCGGCCGCCGTCCAGTCTGGCCAGCGCTGCGCGTCGGCCTCCAACTCCGTGGCCAGGGCCTGCAACGACACATCCTTGGTCAGCAGCGCGGCCAGGCTCAACCGGGCCAGCCACTCCTGGGTCTGTCGCAAGCGTGGATAGACCTCGAACAGCCAGCGCGCCACTTCGGGCCGCGCGCGCCAGTCAGCGCTGCCGAAGCGTTCGGTGGCCAAGGCCGTCAGCCGCTGACCAGCGCCCAGGCAGTCAAACGCCACGCAACCCTCGAAGCCGCGCGGGATCAGCGCGTCGTGGATGCCGCAGCGGTGGTCAGCGCAGAGGTGGTGGCAGGGCGACTCGGCCGGCTTGTCAAATCCAAAGCCTTGCCTCGCGTCGAAGGGCGGAACCACGCAGCACAGCGCCACACAGGCCGAGCAATCGGCTTTGAGATGTGCAGGGAGCTGTACGGGTGTGGTCACTACGCCGCATTGTCCGACACGCCCACCATCCAGCCCACGCCGAAGCGGTCATCGACCATGCCGAACAGCGGCGCCCAGAAGGTCTTGGCCAGCGGCATCTTGACCTGGCCGCCGTCGGCGAGCGCAGCGAAGGCTTCACGCGCGGCGTCAGCGTCGGGGCAGTCCAGCGACAACGAAAAACCCTTGAAGGCCATGTTCCCGTCGCACATGCCGTCGGACATCATGACCAGGGCGCCGCCAATGTGCACCGAGGCATGCATGATCTTGTTCTCCGAGCCGGCCGGCAGCGTGCCCGGCGGCGGCGGCTCGGGGCTCTCGGAGTTGCGCATCATGAAGTCCACCTTGGCTCCCAAGGCCTTCTTGTAGAACTCGATGGCCTCTTCGCAGCGGCCGTTGAAGAACAGGTAGGGATCGATCTTCATCGCAGTCTCCGGTGACGGTCAGTCAGGCAACTCTAGGGATTTTTGAAGTCGCCAGCTGTCGAAATGATGAAACTCTCGGCCTTGATGTGTTTGCGCCAGGCCGCATTGGCCTGCTCGACGCTGACTGCTGCCAGCGCCTCATCGCGCTTTTGCGCTGCCGCCCAAGTTTCGCCGCGCTCGGCCAGGCTGGTCAGCCCGCCGGCCAGGGCGCCGGGATCGGCGCGGCCCTGCTTGCGGCCTTCCAGGATGTCCTTCTTGGCGCGCTCCAACTCGGCCGCCGTGACGCCTTCCTTGGCCATGCGGGCCACTTCCTCCTGCACGACGGCGATGACGCGCTCGCGCTTGTCCGGCGCATAGCTGGCCTGGATGGCGAAACTGCCGGCATCGCCCCAGTAGCTGGCGTTCAAGGACGCGCCGATGCCATAGGTCAGGCCTTCCTTCTGGCGCACGCGCTCGGACAGCCGGCTTTCCAGCCCGCCGCCACCGAAGATGTGCACGGCCAGCTCCAGCGCGGGGTAGTCGGGCTCCTCGGCGTTCAGTGGCAGGGTCTGGTGCAGGCGCACGATGGCATTGGCCTTGTCGCGCGCGATGGCGTCAAAACGTGCCGGCGGCACGGCCAGGTGCTGGGGAATGTGGCGCACGAACTTGGGCGCCGCGGCCTTCTTCCAGTCGCCGAAAAGCTTGTCGATCTCGGCACCCAAGCCATCCGGCAAGGCCCCCACGACGCTGACCTGGGCGTCGTTGGTGCTCCAGTAGTCGGCATAGAAGCGCTTCACCTCGTCCAGCGTCGTGGCCTTCAGGTTGGCGATGCGCTCGTCCACGCCCATCACATAGTCGGGGTGGCCCAGCGTGACGCCGCGGGCCTTGTTGTAGTGGGCGCGCGTGGCTTCCTGGCGCAGCACACTGGGCTCCTGGCGCGAGGCCTCGATGCTGGCAATGTTGGCCTTGATGTCGCGATCGAAGGCATCCTGGGGGAACAGCGGCTTGCGCAGCGCATCGGCTGCCACCCGCAGGGCCGGCAGCAGCGTGTCGCGCTCGGCGCTGATGAAGATGCTCGCGCCCTGGTCATAGCTGGTGATGTTGAGGTTGGCGCGCAGCTTGATCAGCGCGTCCTGCAGCTGCTGCTTGGTGTAGCCGGCACTGCCCTCGTCCATCAGTGCGCCGACCATGCCGGTGCCGTTGCGCGCGAAGGTCGCGTCGCGTTCGCCCCAGCGCAACTGCATCTGCAGCACGACGGTATTGCCGCGCGTCTGCTTCTTCAGCGTGTGCAGTGCGATGCCGCTGGGCAAGGCCGTGCGCGACATGCGCGTCTCCAGTACCGCCGGCACAGGCTCGAGCTGTTCGCCCTCCTCCACCTTGGGCGGGCCCTTGAGGTCGGCCAGGCGCTGCGCCAGCGACGGCGCGGCGGGGATGTCCACGCGCTCGACGGCGCTGGCCGGCAGATAACGGCCCAACGTGCGGTTGGCCGGCTTGAAATAGGCGGCGCGCACGCGCTCGACGTCGGCCAGCGTGACCTTGGGAATGTCTTCCATCAGCTGGAAGAGCAGCCGCCAGTCGCCTGCCGCGACCAGCCCGGAGATCTGCTGGATCAGGGCCTCGGGGTTCTTCATCTGCTGGCGGTAGCTGTTGACGGCAATGTCGCGCACACGCACGAGCTCGCTCTCCTCGAAGGGCTTGGCCGCACGGCCCTCGGCAAGATCCAGCAGCAAGGTTTCGATCTTGTCGACATCGGCTCCCGGCGGCAGCACCGCGTAGGCGCCCACGGTGCCTGGCTCCGCTCCGCCTGCGCCGCCGATACCCGCGGCGACCGCCAGCTTGGGCTCGACCAGTTGCTTGTAGAGCTGGCCGCTGGGCTGCAGGCTCATCAACAGGCCGTAAACGACCAGCGCCGGCGTGTCGGGATGGGTGATGGCCGGCACGTGATAGGCCGCCAGCAGGATGGGCTGGCCGCCGACACGGCGCACGACGACGGTGCGCTCGCCGTCCTGGGCAGGCTCCACCGTGTAGGGCTGCGGGATGGGCGCGGCGGGTTTCGCGATCACACCGAAGCGCTTGGCAATCAAGGCCAGCGTCGCGGCCTTGTCGAACTGGCCGGCGATCAGCAGCGTCGCGTTGTCGGGCCGGTAATAGCGCCTATAGAAGGCCTGCAACTTCTCGATGGGCACGTTCTCGATGTCGCTCTTGGGGCCGATGGTGGCGTGGCCATAGGGATGCCAGGCAAAGGCCGCCGCGTTGACGCGCTGGTTCAACACCGCAAACGGCTGGTTCTCGCCGCGCTCGAACTCATTGCGCACCACGCTCATCTCGGTGTCCAGGTCGACCTTGGCGACGCGGCTGTTCACCATGCGATCGGCTTCCAGGTCGAGCAGGAAGGCCAGGGTGTCGGCATTCGCGTTGAAGCTCGCGAAGTAGTTGGTGCGGTCCACCGTCGTCGTGCCGTTGAACTTGACGCCGCGCAGCGCCATCGCGCCGGGGATGTCCTTCTGCCTCTCGGTGCCCTTGAACAGCATGTGCTCCAGCAGGTGGGCCATGCCGTATTCACCGGGCGCCTCATGGCGGCTGCCGACGCGGTAGGTGATGTTGACGGTGGTGGTGGTCTGCGTCGCGTCGGGGAAGAGCAGCAGCTGCAGGCCGTTGGGCAGGCGGTATTCCTCGATGCCGCCCAGCTCGCGCACCCGCTCGGGCAGAGCAACCACGGCGGCGGGCGACGCCACTGCGGGCTTGGCCTTGGCCTTATCGGGTACCGGCTGAGGCTGGGCCTGCGCCGCCCCCAGGGCCAGGCTCATCAGGGCGACGCCCAGGGCTCGCGGCATCCACCCATCCAGCACTCTCATCATCTGTCTCTCTCCAGGCAGCCGCATCTTCGGCTTGGCGGGCATTCTGCGCGGTTTTCCTGCCCCGGCCCTTGGTCAGGGTTCGTCAGATTCCAATGCAGACGTGACGCCCCCGGGCCGAGTTTTGGCGCACGCCTTTCCATCAACAGGTCAACCGGCTTGCAAACGGGCCAACAGGGCGGAAACCGCACCCACGCTGGCCGGCTTGGTCAGGTGCTCGTCAAAGCCGGCGGCGCGCGAGCGCTTCTTGTCTTCCTCCGAGCCCCAGCCCGTCAGTGGCGCCAGCAGGGTGCCGGCAAAGCTCAATGGGGAAAGTGCAGCCCTGGCCCAGCCCGGCTGGTGCCACGCGCTACAACCCCTGCAGCAGCTTGGTCACCTCGGCCTGTCGCGGGTAGGCCGGGCCCAGCTTCTTGAGCTCCTGCAGTTCCTTGCGCGCGCCCGCCTCGTCGCGGGACGCGAGCTGGAGCTTGGCCAGGTTGAGTCGGTAATCAGGCACCTGCGGCGCCCGCTCCACGACCTTGCGCTGCAAGTCGATGGCCTTGGCGAAGTCCTTATCGCCGGCATAGGTCTGGGCCAGGGTGTCGGCGAAGTCGGTCTGCTGCGGGCTCAGCTCCACGGCGCGCTGCGCGAACGCGACCGCACCGGGCTTGTGCTGCTCCAGCAGCATGATGGCCAGGTTGTTGAGCGCCACCGCATGTCGCGGCTGCTTCTCGATGAGCTGCCGGTACACGCGCTCGGCGCCAGCGAAGTCGCGGTTGGCGATCGCCCCCTCGGCCGCCTTGAGCTGGAAGCCGACGTCTTCCGGATGCTTGGCCGCCCACGATTCGGCGAAGGCTTGCGCGTCTGCATTGCGCTTGGCCCCGAGCAGAGCCCGGTGCAGGCCTGCGGCGGCGTCCGGGTTGTCGGCCAGCGTGAGTACCGCGCTGAAGGCCCGCGCCGCCGCGGGGTAGCCGCCGCGCAGCAGTTCGGCCTGGCCTTCCATCAGGAAGCCTGCGGGCTCCTGCGGACGCAGCTCCTGGACGCGCCGCGCGTACTGCACCACCTTGCCGTACTGCTTTGCGCGAAGGGCCAGGTTGGCACCGGCGCGCAGCGCCTCGGCCGATCGCGGTGCGTCCGCGATGGCGCGCTCCACGGCCTCCGTTGCGCCGGCAGTGTTGCCGATGCCTAGCAGCGCGTCGGCCATGCCCAGGCGGGCCGGCAGGTTCTTCGCATCGAGCGACAACACGGCGCCGAATGCCGACCGCGCCGGCTCGTTCTGGCCGCGCATCAGGTGCAGCCGCCCGATGCGCTCGAGGATGGGGATGGAATTTGGCAGCGCCGAGTTCGCCGCCTGCGCGGCCTCGAGGGCGGCATTGGCATCGCCCTGGCGCACATCATGGTCCACAAGTGCCAGGCGCGCCTCGATGGAGCCAGGGTTTGCCTTGACGGCTGCGGCAATGCGCTCGCGGATCTGGGCAGCCGGTTGGCCGGCCATGCGGTCCAGGTCGGCCAGCGTGAGCAGTGCCTCCACGTGGCCGGGGTCAGCCAGCAGCAGGCCGTCTAAGCGCCGACGCGCGTCGCCCAGTTTGCGGTCCTCGACGTCCATGGCCGCGAGGTTGGCCAGCGCGGGAAAGTGGTTCGCGTCCCGGCCCAGAGCCTCAGCGAAGGACTGGCGCGCGGCGTCTCGCTGGCCGCTGAGCCACTGCACGCGGCCCTTGAGCGTCGGGGGCACCGCCGACTTGGGCGACTTCTTTTCCAGCGCAGCCACCGCCTGCAGCGCCTGCGGGTATTGCTTGCGCTGCAGCAGGGCCTCGATGAGCTTGACGTCGGGCAGCACCGTGGGGTCTTGCGAGGCGATGCGCGAAAGTTTGTCCACGTCCATCGCCCCGCCGCCCTTGGCCAGCGCCGCGACCACTTCGGCCTCGATCCGCAGGGCCGGGCTGGCGTCGGGCCTTTGCGCGGCCTGCGACAACTGCTGGGCAGCACGACCGGTGTCGCCCAGCGCCTGATTGGCACGCGCGGCCAGGGCCAAGGTCTTGCCATCGGCCGGGCCGGTGGAGTTGAGCGGCTCCAGCACCTTCAGGGCTTGCGCGGCGTGGTCGTCTTCAATGAGCACCTGGGCGAGGATCTGCCGGACCGCGACGTTTTCGGGCGTGGTGCGCAGGGCCTTGGTCAGGTAGCCCACGGCTTCCGATCGGCGGCCGGCTGCAAAGGCGACAGCACCCGCAGCCTGCAGGAAGCGCACGTCGTTGGGACTGACCTTCAACAGGCCTTCGAGAATCTGATGCGCACGCTCGTAGTCCTTATGTGCACCGGCCAGGCGCGACTCATAGAGCATCGTCGTGGGGCGGTTGGGGGCCACCTTCATGAGTTGGGCCACCTGGCGCTCTACGCCCGCCAGGTCACCGCGGTCGAAATTGACCTCGATCAGCGCCGACAAGGCGTCCGCGTTTGTCGCGTCGAGGTTGAGGGCCTTTTCATAGGCGGCGGCGGCTTCGGCGGTCTTGCCGTCCTGGGCGCGCAGCAGGTCGCCCAGCAGCTTCCAAGCCTCGGCGTTGCCGGGCAATTGGGCGGTCAACTGCTGCGCCTGCGCCAACGAGGCGTCGAGCCGGCCCTGCGCGGCGTCGATGCGCACGGCCAGCACGCGCGCTGGCTCATGGCCCGGCACTCGGCTCAACGCCCGGCGGACATGTTCACCCGCGGCATCCCACTGGCGCAGGCCGACCTGCGCGGTGGCCAGCAGCACCTCCATGGCTGCGCTGCCCTGCGCGTCGTTGAGCGGGTTGACGCCAAACTCCTGGACGGTTGCGGAATAACGGCCCTGGGCGTTCCACAACTTGGCCCGCAGCAGGGCCACCTGATCGGGGTCGTAGGCCTGATCGATTGCCTTGGTCAGCTCGATCTCGGCACCCGCCGGGTCCTCCTGCTCGAACAGCGTCCGCGCCATCAGGAAGCGAGCTCGCGCGGAATCGGGCCTGAGCTGCAGGGCATTCTTGATCTCGATGGCGGCCGATGCGGTGTCACGCTTGGCCAGGAAGGCCTCCGCCGCTGCCAAGCTGGCTTGCTCGTCGCGCGGCCCTGAGCAGGCCGACAGGAGCATCAGCGCCGCAGCACTGGCGAACGGGGTGAGACGAAACATTGGATTCAAGGACGCCCCCTGGCGTGGAGTCGAGCCGGCACGGCACAGCCCAAAAGAATAAGCCCGCCACGGAGGTGGCGGGCTTGATCAGTGGCGACTCAGTCTCGGGCAGCAGGCCACCCGAGGCACAAAGTCTCAGGCAGCGCGACGGCGGCGGGCGAAGCCTACGCCGGCCAGGGCCAAGCCGGTCAGGGCCAGCGTTGCGGGCTCAGGCAGTTCGGTACCGAAGCCGCCGCCACCGGTCAGCGAGATGCGAACCACGGCCCAACCGTTGTCCACGGCGCCATTGGGATACTTGAAGCCCAGGCCGGTGATGTAGAAGGCGTTGTCCGGACCGACCGTGGCGAGGTCACCGTAGGTATAGCCCGAGGCGATCACCGTCTCGGTCACGGTACCGGAGTAGTTCGGGCCCGAGAAGGACAGCTTGGTCAGCGTGCCGTTGGTGTTGTTCTTGAAGATGCTGCCCTGGCCGTACGCCATGCCGTCGGCGCAGTTGGAGGAGGACTGTTGGTTCACCAGCACACCAGCCTGCGTGATGATGTCGGTGCGGCAACCACCCAGTACGGCGACGACAACGTGACCGTCTGGCGTCACGGCCAGGTCGTCGTTGAACTGGCCCGAGTTGTATATGGCCGTGTCGGTCCCGCCGGTCGGGTCGTACAGATGCACCCAGCCGTCATTGCCGTTGTAGGCGATCTTGCCGTTGGATAGGGTCTTGATACCGTAGGTGCCGCTCGTGGTACCAGGGACTGCCGAACCGACGAAGGTCGCGGGGTTGATCTTGAACAGCCCAGCACTGGATTGCTGGTACATGAAGCCATCCTGGCCCAGCGTGATGCCGTAGCCGCCGCCTAGGCCACCAGAGACGTTCTGGAAGGTCGAGCTGTGGATGGTGTTGGCGCCATTGACCGTGGTGTCAGCGGTCGTGGAGTGGACATACCAGCCCGCGCCACCGTCTGTGCGGATCAGTTGACCGCCCGGGTTGAAGCCGAGGCCGACGATACCCTGGTTGCTCGTCGAGTAAATCGAGGCCGTGAAGGCGTCATCGAGCATGCCGAACGGACCGCTGGGCGTCGCCACGAGCGTCGCCTGGGCAGCCCCGGAAACCAGCCCCAGCGCTGCACAGGCAGCGAAAAGCTTTGCATTCATTTTCATAGGAATCTCCAGTTTATTGACCTGCCAGCGCGCCCACCATCGCAGTGGCGGCGTTCAGCAAATGATGTAAAGCACACGTCGTGCCACCAGAAACCATCCTTTACAAATCAACGGCTTGGTTACATGGGCAGCGATTGAACCGCGCCATATGTAAACACCTCCGACACGGTGTGGACCCCTACTCCGCCAGGGGCCGCACTGGGCGATGCCAGGCAGGACCCGATGCCGAACGTACCCGCGGCTTCCGGCAAATACCTCGGCAAGGAGCCATCCCGGCCCCACCAGCACGACGACTTTTGCAGGTTAAGTCCTCCGCCTGCCAGCATCCGCGATACGAACGTGGCGGGCGCTTTCAAGGGCGCTGCCAAGCGCGCCTTACCAAGGCTTGCGAGGCTCGCCAAACTGGCTACAGCCGGGCCAGCAGCGCAGTCACCGCATCCACGCTGGCCGGCTTGGTCAGGTGCTCGTCAAAGCCGGCGGCGCGCGAGCGCTTCTTGTCTTCCTCCGAGCCCCAGCCCGTCAGCGCTACCAGCAGCGTGGTCGCGAAGCGCGGATCCTGGCGCAACCGGGTCGCGAACTCGTGGCCGTCCATGCCGGGCATGCCGACGTCGCAGAACACGGCCTGGGGCAGGAAGCTGGCGGCCGTCTGCAACGCGGCCGGGCCGCTGTTCGCGACCTCGACCTCATGGCCCGACAGCGACAGCAACATGGCCAGCGACGTGGCCGCATCGTCGTTGTCGTCCACCACCAGGATGCGCGCCGGATGGGCCGGCTCGGGCTCGACGGCCGGCAGCGGCGCCGGCGCAGACTCCTCGGCTGCCAGCGGCAACTCGATGGTGAAGGTGCTGCCCAGGCCCGGCCCGGCGCTCGCGGCGCTGACCCGGCCACCATGCAATGTCACCAGGCTCCTGACCAGGGCCAGGCCGATGCCCAGCCCGCCCTGGGCGCGCTCGAGAGACCGGTTCACCTGGGCAAACATGTCAAAGACCCGTCCGATCATGTCCTGGGGCACGCCCACGCCGCTGTCGCGCACGGTCAGAACGGCCTGGGCGCCCGCGCGAGTCAGCGTGACCCAGATGCTGCCGCCATCGGGCGTGTACTTGGCCGCGTTGTTCAGCAGGTTGCTCAGCGACTGCGCCAGCCGGGTCAGGTCGCCGTCCACCCAAAGCTCCTCGTCCGGCAGCGTGACGCTGAGCTGATGGCCCCCCCGTTCGATCAACGGCTGGCAGGACTCCAGCGCCATCTCAACGACGCGGCGCATGTCCAGCGGCTCGCGCTGCAGGATGAGCTTGCCGGTCGAAATGCGCGACACCTCGAGCAGGTCGTCGATGAGGCGCAGCAACTGGCTCATTTGCCGGTCCATCATCTCCGTGACGCCCTTGTACTGGCCCTCGTCCCGCGGTGGGTTGGAGGCCAGCAGCTGCAAGCCGGTCCGGATGGGTGCCAGCGGGTTGCGCAGCTCGTGGGCCAGCGTGGCCAGGAATTCGTCCTTGCGCTGGTCGGCCTGGCGCAGCGAGCGGTCCGCGCGCAGCAGCGAGTCGATCTGGTCGCGGATCTGGTACTGCCAGCGCCGCCCGCGCAGGGCTGTTCGCACCGCACTGACCATGACGCGCGCCGACGTCGGCCGGTCCAGCACCGTGAGGTTGCGCAGCCTAGCCTCGCGCAGCCCCGGCGCCTCCAGGCCGTGGCGGCACAGGGCCAGCACGGGCAGGTTGGACCACGCGGGCTGGCGCTCCAGCACGTTCAGCAGCACCGCGAAGCCCGCGTCGGCAAGGGCGGCGTCTGTGACCATCAGCGCGCCTGCGCCCTCGTGCATCAGCTCCTCGGCATGGCGCCAGCCCTGGCAGACGGCGACATCGATGCCCGCCTCGGCCAGCAGCCTGCGCGTGACGTCGCCGTCACGCATCGTTGGCGCCAGCACGATGACGCGCTCGCTGTAGGAGCGGTCAGCGTCGTCCCGCTCGATCATCGCCAGATTCATCCTCGTGCTGCACTGCCACTTCAACCGGAACGCCTGCCAGCACGCCGCGAAGATGCACCAACGGCGGGCCCAGGTGCACACCCTGGTCGTCAAACCAGAGCTGGCGGATGGTGTCCTCGTGCCGGCCGCTGCGCTTCTTGATGACCGAGACGGCCTTGCGCACCGCACCGGCATGCTCGTACATCCTGAACAGCATGACGGCATCGGCCAGATAGCTCATGTCGACCGGGCTGCGCATGTTCATGCCCATCATGCCGGACTGCGTCGCTACCAGGAAGGTCGCCACGCCATGGTTGTTCAGATAGGTCAACAGCTCGTGCAGCTGGACGACCAGCGCGCGCTCCTCGGGCATCGCGTTCAGGTAGCCGTTCAGGCTGTCGATGACGACGACGCGGGCCCCATCGGTTTCGACGGCCCGGCGCACGAGGTTGGCAAACTGGCTGGGCAGCACCTCGGCAGCATCGAGCTGGCGCACATGGAGCTTGCCGGGGCCAACGCCCTCTTCGACGCTCAACCCCAGGCTCGCCAGGCGGTCCAACAGCAGCGTGCGGCCTTCCTCGAAGGTGAAGATGGCGGCATGGCCGCCGCGCTTGGCCGCCATGACGGCATATTGCGACGCGATGGTGGACTTGCCCGAGCCCGCCGGGCCAACCAGCAGCGTCGCCGTGCCGCGGTCGATACCGCCGCCGAGCAGCGCGTCCAGGGACACGACACCGCTGGGCACGACTTCACGCTGGTAGGGCACGCCATGCTGGCTGGGTTTCAGGCGTGGGAACACCTCCAGGCCGCCTTGCCGGATGACCATGTCCTGCTGGCCACTGATGAAATCGCTGCCGCGGAACTTGGTGATGCGCAGCTGGCGCTGCGCGGGCCCGTAGGCGGGCACATGGCGCTCCAGCGCAATGACGCCGTGCGCGATGCTGTGCAACTGGGTGTCGACGCGGTCGCTCGAACGGTCGTCCAGGAAGAGCACCGTGCAGCCGCGGCCGACGAAGAACTGCTTGAGCGCCAGGATCTGGCGCCGGTAGCGCAGCGACGACTGTGCCAGCAGGCGAAGTTCCGACAGCGAATCCAGCACCATGCGGCGCGGCTTGCAGCGCTCGACGGCCTCCAGCACGCGCTTGGTCGTCTCGCTCAACTCCACCTCCGACGGGTGGTACATGGTCAGCTCCGCGTCGCCGAACAGGTCGAGCTCATCGGCAACCAACTCCACGATCTCGATGCCGTCGAGCACCCAGCCGTGCGAGGCGGCCCCGGCGCGCAATTCGGCAGCCGTCTCGCCCAGCGTCACGTACAGGCAGGGCTCGCCCTCACGCACGCCCTGCATCAGGTATTGCAGCGCCAGCGTCGTCTTGCCGGCGCCAGGTTCGCCGTCGACCAAATAGAGCTGCCCGGCAATCAGCCCGCCATGCAGGACTTCATCCAGGCCGGGCACGCCGCTTGCGGAACGCGATCTGTTCCCAGTCATCGCCAATCTCCAGTCAGGAAATGCGGCCTCATGCCAGGCCGCCATGCACAGGTGCCAGCCAGTGTATGTCCGCCAAACCGCCGGGTTTGGGTCGGCTTCGGATCGGGTTCGCGCGTGCGAACTGGCGGTCAGGGGCATCGTGCCCAGGCGTACACTGTCCCGGCTGTCGCGCGTCTGCTCACTGCCGCGGCGGCCCCAGCAGACCGGGCGCCACGCATCACTTCTGCGTTCCCATGCTCGCCGGCTCCCGCCGTCGGCTTTGGTCGTCATCTGCTTGCAGCGGCGAGCCCCACTTCCACTCCTCGAAGTCTTTTCGAGGCGCCCCTCCCGGCACCGCCGGCCCGCCCCTTCCAGGAGCGCGCCAAACGCGGCACCGCCCCCATTGACGACCTGCGTGACAGGGCCGCCGCGCGCACCGACGGCGCCTCAATGCTCACGCGCTGGAGATGCTGATGAAGCCGGTCCCCCTTGCTCCCGATACCAAACGTGACGCGCTGCGCGATGGATTGCTCGCCACCGTCGACCTGCTCAAGCGCCGCCGCGCCGCCGAGATCGCCGAAAAAACCATCGACGAGTACGTCGCCCTGCACTGGCTCGAGTGGCATGGCGGCTCACTGCGCCTGACGACGACGGGCGAGAACATGTGCCGGCACCTGACTTCGCAGCTGGACCGCATCACCCCGCGCCCGGCGTACTGACGCGCGGCGCCCACCCGGCCCTACGATGTCGGCACCCGACCCCCTGCTGCTGGCCATCGCGCGCATCGGCACCTTCGACGGCAAGCGCGCGCTGACCGGCGCCAGCGGCTTCTTCTTCCGGCGCGACGCCCGCCTCTACCTGGTCACCAGCCGGCACGTCTTCATCGACGAAGAGGCCGACCACCATCCCGACCGCGTCGAACTCGAGTTGCATGCCGACGCCGACAACCTGACCGATGCCATCGTGCTGTCGGTGCTGCTCTACCGTGACGGCCGCGCCAACTGGCGCCAGGGCCGGGACGACGCCGGGGGCATCGACGTGGCGGTGCTGGAAATCGACGCCGCTGCCCTGCCCGAGACAGTCCAGCTCACCGCCTTCACGCTCGAGAGCCTGCCCGGCGCGGACGACGACGTGCCGCTGGGTCAGCCCATCCTGATCACCGGCTTCCCGCTTGGCTTTCACGATGACCTGCACCATCTCCCGGTCGTGCGCCAGGGCGCCATCGCTTCGCCCTACGGCTGGCGCTTCCAGGGTCAGGGCTGGTTCCTGACCGATGCGCGCACTCATCGCGGCATCAGCGGCGCGCCGGTCGTCATGCGGGCGCCTGGCCGCAAGCCGCTGCCCTGGCTGCTGGTGGGCATCCACTCGACGCGCTTTGACATTGGCAACCGCGACCTCGAAGCCGACGAGTCGCTGGGCCTGAATGCGGCCTGGTATCCCGACATCCTCGCCACCCTGACCGAACCCTCGCCGCGCCGCGAACCCCCATCCAAACCCGAGCCGGCGGCCAAGGCCTCGCCTTGAACTCAGGGAACGACGGTGCGCAAAGCCGGCTCGCGGCGCTGGAGCGGCAGATCGCCGCCGCCGAGGCGACGCTGCTGGAGCTGCACGCCGCCATCCTCGAAGCCCGCAGCGAGCGCGGCCTGTCGGCTGCTCATGACGCCCGCCTGGAGAACGAACGCCTGCAGGTGGAAAACCAGCTGGCGACGCAGGAAGTGCAGACCGCCCATGCGGCGCTGGAAGTGGCCGTCAAGGCCTCCCAGACCGACTCGTTGACCGGGCTGAAGAACCGCGAGGTGCTGTGGGACCGGTTGAGCCACGACATTGCCCTCGCGCGCCGGCATGGTGAGCGCCTGATCATCTATTTCCTCGACATCGACGGCTTCAAGCAGGTCAATGACGAGTTTGGCCACGCCGTCGGCGACCTGCTGCTACAGCGTGCGGCGCGCGTGCTGCAGGCCACGGTTCGCGACAGCGACACGGTCTGCCGCATGGGTGGCGACGAGTTCGTCGTGCTGGTTGCAGCGGCGCGGCGCGAGGACGCCGCGCAAGTGGCCGGCAAGATCGCCGCCGCGCTGGCCGAACCCTGCCTGCTCGCCGGCCATCCCATGTGCATCTCGGCCAGCATCGGCTTCAGCGTCTTCCCCGACGACGGCGAGTCGCCCGGCGTGCTGATGCGCAAGGCGGACGAGGCCATGTACCGCATCAAGCGCGCTGCACTGCACCCGCGCTAGCGCCAGGACGCTCACCCGGCGAAGCGCGCGGGCTTCGCGGGAACAGGCTGTGGCAAGGAAAGCTCCCGCATCGGGCCGGCTTGCAATGCGGCGGGAGCCCATGGACCCGCAACCGGGACGCCCCTGCGCGCGACCGAAGCAATCACCAGCTCCTGAAGCGCGCCGACATAGCGCTGGGGCAGCTTGATGCGTGTGATACGGCCGGCCCCGGCAGCACTCCTGATCTCCATCGTTCCGCCCAACAGCCTGCACAGGCGGCCGACGATGGACAGGCCGATGCCCTCGCCCGAAGCCGCGGCTGCCGGCGCGGCCGCAGTTCGGATGAGCCCGATGGGTCCACCGCTGCACAGCTCGCGACCGGCGTCTCCGACATCGAAGTACCAGTGGCCAGCTTCCCCAACGCCACAGTGGCCATAGGTCAGCACCACGCCGGCTGCGCGCGTGTACTGGATCGCGTTGAGCATCAGGTTCTGCGCAATACGCGCCACCATCAGCGGGTCGCTCTCCGCGACGAGGCTCGCTGGGCCGCTGATCTCCAGGCTCAGCCCGCGCGAATTCGCCACGATGCGCAGGTTGTTGCACATGTCGTCGAGCGCCTTGGCGACGTCCACCGTGCGAATCACCGGTCGTTCCTGCTGGGTGTCGAGCCGGGCCAGGTCGGCCACGCCGTTCAGCAGCTCTCGCAGGCCGGCAACGTTGCGATCCAGCACGGCCATCAATTCCAAACGGCGCAAGTCGCCGCGCGGCTTCTGCAACAGCGCAGTGACCGCCGTGACCACGCTGAGCTTGCCGCGCAGGTCATGGACGGCTTGCTGCCACAGCTCGGAGGCCTGCGCGTGGGGGTCGGGCCCCGGATCACCGGTCACATCCCGCCAACCGGTGTGCGAGCCAAATGAGCCGTGCGTGCCGGTCAGGATCGCCGCGCCCTGGGGCGCGACCGTCATGCCGAATGGAGGGTGTTGCGAGTTCATGGTGAGCAGCCGCTATATCGACGGCTCAAGCATTCCCGAAGCCCCAGCGGCGTTCCGTGCGCTGCCGCACCAACGGTGCGTTTCCAACCCAGCCTCGGTCATCACCCGCGTCGACCGGATTGCTGACGACAAGGACGATGCCCGCAAAGCCCGTCAGCTGGCGGCCGAAGGCCGTCGTCACCTGCAGGTTCTCCTGCCCGGTGCGGGACCGGCCAGTTGCCAAGCCTATTTCTTGCGCGGAGCGACAGAAATCGCCTCCGCAGCCTTCTCAGCCGAGGTGGCGGGAATCACAGGCGCAGGCGCATGGGCCTTCTTCGCTTTCTTCTGTTCCTTGTTGCCGCGTTGACCTTTGGACATGGGATCTTTCGTTGAGGGAGCGAGCACAGGGCGCCGCACGCCCTTCTTTTAGACCTTTGGGTCGCTGGCATCGGTGCGGCGGAGCACAGACGCCAGTAAGCCATCTGCGAAATTCAGCTGATGGCTCGCTCAGCCGTCACCATGAGTCTCGGCATAAGCACGCTCCAACTCGACGTACACCGCAGGCCAAGCACTGTTCATGCGAGAAATCAGGCCGTTCGCATCCTTCACGGCATAGTGATCGCCATGCTGAAGGTAGTAGGCCGCAATCGCCTCCGCCCCACTGCGCAAATCCACGACCGCTACGAACAGTTTCTTGGAGCCTGAAAGCAAAGCCAGAGACTTGGCAGAACCAAATCCGTTCAGGGCATCGACCAGCTTCTTCTCGGCGTCACGGCGTGACTCTGGTTCGTGCTCATACGCATAGGTGGCAAGGTTCATTGTTGACGTTGCCTCCTCTAGCGTCTTCGCGATACTGCGAAGCAATTCCCGTTTGTCTTCCCTCGCCGCCTTTCTTATCTCGTGGGCATGGTTTTTCGTCGTCACAAAGTGGGTCGCGACCGCACTGATGAGTGCGCCGAGTCCAATCTTTACGGCGGAGTCGACGATTTCAAGCGCAGTTGGCATGGGCTACGCCTTTGTGAAGTCCAACGGAAATTCGCCCACGGATGTAGCTAGGCAAAACCGGCCAAGAGCATGCCCTACCGCCGCCACGGCGCGCTCCTGATCGCCTCCGTCGCCTGCGCCTCCGGCAGCGCCTTCGCAAACAGCCAACCCTGCCCCACCTGCACACCCAGTTGCTCCAGCAGCGCCGCCTGCTTTTCGTCCTCGACGCCCTCGGCCAACGTTTGCTTGCCCAGGGCCAGGGCCAGGCCGACGATGGTGCGGACGATCTCCTGGGCCTCGCGGCCGGCGGCCAAGCGGATGACGAAGCTGCGATCCACCTTGAGCGTGTCGAACGGGAAGCGGTGCAGATAGGCCAGTGACGAGTAGCCGGTGCCGAAGTCGTCGATGGACAGCTTGAAGCCCATGCGCGCCAGCTCCTGCAGCACTTCGGCACTGCGCTGCGGGTTGGCCATGGCCATGCTCTCGGTGACTTCGAGCTTCAAGCGATGCGTCGGCACATCGCCCAGTGCGGCCAAAGTTGCGCGCGCATCCGCCAGCAGCTCCAGGTCGCGCTCCAGCTGCACGCCGGAGAGGTTCACGGCCACTTCGCCCGTGAAGCCCAGCGCCTGCCAGCGTCGCAGCTGGCCCGCGGCCTCCAGCAGGGCCCAGCGGCCGATGGCGCAGATCTGGCCGCTGGCCTCGGCCACGGGGATGAAGTCGCCCGGCATGATCAGCCCGCGCTCGGGATGGCGCCAGCGGATCAGCGCTTCGAAGCCGAGCAGGGCGCGGTCCGACAGCCGCACAAAGGGCTGGTAGTGCAGCTCGAACTGCGTGTCGCTGGCCAGGGCTGCGTCGATGGCGTCGCGCAGCCAGCGGCGCGATTGCTCGACGAGCTGCTCGGCGGGGTCGAACTCATGCGTCTGGCCGGGGCCGCCGGCTTTGGCGCGAGCGAGCGCCCCTTCGGCCGCCGTCAGCAGCTCGTCGGCCGTGGCGGGGCCATGGCGACGCTGGGCCCAGGCGATGCCTGCGGTGAGCTGCAGCATGGGTGTCGCGACATTGAAGGGGGACTGCAGCAGGGCCTGCACGCGGCGGCCCAAGTCGGCCGCGCTGTCGCCTCCGGCAAGCAGCAGCGCGAACTGATCGGGGCCCATGCGGGCCACCAAATGACGCGCGCCGAAATTCGATTTGAGGCGGCTGGCCAGCTCGGTCAGCACCGTATCGCCGACCACGGGGCCGTGGGTCTCGTTCAAGGCCCGAAAGCCATCCAGGCCGAGCAGCAGCAGGCCGGTCTCGGGCGCCAGCACGCCGGACAGCAGCTGCGTCAGCTGCTCGCGGAACAGCACGCGGTTGGCCAGGCCGGTGAGGCGGTCGTGCAGGGCATCGAAGCTGATCTGCTGCTGCAGGCGCTGGCTCTCGGAGATGTCGGTCAGCGAGCCGGCCATGCGCACCGGCTTGCCGCTCTTTCCTTCACCCTCGCGCACGGCCAGGCCGCGCGCCAGCAGCCAGCGCTCCTGGCCACCCTGATGGAAATGCAGCACCTGGTGGAACTGCAGGCTCTGCCCGTCCAGATGCGCCTGCAGCTCGGCCTCGAAGGCGTGGCGCATGGCAGGCTCCAGGGGCTGCATCCACGCCTGGATGGCATGGCCGGCCTCGGCGGCAGACAGGCCCATCAGCGCCAGCCAGCGCGGTGAGTAATAGACCTCGCCCGTCGTCAGGTCCCAGTCCCACAGGCCGTCGTTGGCGCCCTGGGCCGCCAAGGCGTAGCGCTGCTCGCTCGCGGCGAGCTGGCGCGCGGCCACCCGGCGCCGGCCCTGCTCGATGCCGGCACGCAGTGCGCTGCCGCCCAGCGTCGCGATGGCCAGGGCCAGCAGCGGCGGCGCCACTGCGAAGACGAAGTAGTGGCTCTCGAAGGCCCACTGCACGCCGGCGAGCAGGGCCAGCGTGCCCAGCACGATGGCGGCCAAGGCGACACCCAGGGAGCGGCGGGCGAGCAGCGCCACGGCGGCAAAGGGCAGCAGGAAGACGGCGGCCAGTTCGGCCGCGCCGCCCCAGGCCGGACGCACCAGGCTGCGGCCCGTCAGCAGGTTGTCGGTGACGGTGGCGATCCTCTCCATGCCCGGCAGGCGGGCGTCGAAGGGCGTGGGCACGTGGTCGCCGGCGGCCAGGGCCGACACGCCCAAGACCACCACGCGCCCTTGCAGCCGCGCCGGCTCGACGCGGCCGGCCAGCAGGTCGGCAAAACCCACGCTGTCAAAACTGCTGGCCGGGCCGCCGGGGCCGTAGTAGTTCACCCCGAGGCGCGACAGCTCGTCCAGGCGGAACTGCAGCCCCTTGCCGGCGCTGAATTCCGCGCCGAAGCGAGCGCGGGCCGAAGCCCAGTCGACACCGCGCGCGAAAGCGGCCAGACGCAGCGGCAGGGAGGGATAGACCTCGCCGTTCAGGCGCAGCAGCGGCAGGTCGCGGCGCATGCTGCCATCGGGCTCCGGCCGCACGCTGATGTGGCCCAGGGCCGCAGCAGCCTCAGCCAGGCCGAGTTCCGGTGCGACCAGACGGCGCGGCCGGTAGTAGCCCTCGCTGCGCGCCAGCGCGGCCTCATCGTCATAGCGCAGCAGGGCCTGGGCCAGCACGGGCGCGGGCGCCGAGGAGGCGTCGGGCTTGCCGTCGTCGGGCAGGGAGAAGGGAATGAGGGCGCAGGCGCAGGCCTTCATCGCACTGGCCAGGGCTGCGCTGCCCTCGGGTGTGCCGCCGCCGGGCAGCAGCAGGATGTCCAGCGCCACGGCGCGCGCGCCGCCGGCCTGCAGGGCCTGCACGGCACGCGCCATCTCGGCGCGGTCGGGCACGCGCCCGCCCAGCGCCTCCAGCGCGGCGTCGTCCACGCGCACCAGCAGCAGCGGCAATTCGGTGCCCGGCGCCAGTTCGCCGCGCCAGCGCGTCTGCCAATCCAGCGCCCATTGGTCGGGGCGCTCCAGCACAGGCACGTCGGCCCGCCAGGCCAGCATCGCCAGGCCCAGCAGGGCCGCCGCCAGGCCGATCAGCACATAGCCGATGCGGGATCTCAATCCAGCGACCCCAGCCGCTGTTCGACGCGAGCGACCTTGTCGGCCGTCCAGGCCATGGCCGCCGCGCACTGGCTGCCATCGCAATGCGTGCCGTTGAGCTTCTTCTGCAGGCGCACCGGGTAGCGTGGCTTGATGCCGCGGGTCTGCGGGCCGGCAGGCTCGACGTCGACCTCGCCGGTCTTCACCAGCACGGCGGTGGCGCGATCGTCGCCGACCTCGACGCTGAACTCGGTGCCGCGCACGGCGGTCACGGCGGTGGGCGTGCGCACGCGCCAGCTGCCGCCACTCGACGGCGTCACGCGCTGGCCGATCAGGCCCGTTTCCAACAGCAGCTCGGCGGCCCGCGGTTGGGCAGGCGCCACGCTGAAGGCCTCGATGCGCAGCTGGCTCTTGTCGGCCAGCACAACGACGGAACCGTCGACGAACTTCAGCCTCACGCGGCCGGCCGCGCCGGTGCGCAGCGTCGTGCCGACGTCGAGCTTGTCGCCCACCGCCAGCGCCTTGCCATCGACGCGCTGGGCCTCGCCGCTGACGGCCATGACCTCACAGGCCTGCTGGGCAAAGGCGGCTGAACTGAACCCCAACAAAACACAGCCACAGAGCCACAGAGGCACAGAGAAAAGCCTGAAAACCCGCCACAGACCTCTGTGTCTCTGTGCCTCTGTGGCTGTGTTCATCGGCTTGATCACGTCCCTGCTCCTATCTCGATGGATCACCAAACAATGCATATCCGGCCCAGTAGAACGGATGCGCCCAGCGCCCGCCACCGAGAGTTCCCTCGATCATCCCCACTTGAGCCAGGCGCAGCGCCTCGGCCCGCGGCGCCTTGGCCGAGAAGGTGGCGGCCGTCAGCGCCGCGGCGGACGAGGTCTCCACCGCCCAATGCGTGGCCAGCACCGAGCGGCTGCCGGCGAAGAAGAAACCCCGCACCAGGCCCGACATGGCCGCCCCGCCCTGCTCGCCCGCAGCCGTGTTGCAGGCCGACAGCAGCACGGCCTGGGCGTTAAGGCGCAAGGTCAGTATGTCGTCGAGTTCGAGCAACGGAGACACGCTGGCGTCTGCGCCAGGCGCCAAGGCGAGCGCGGGCTTGGACACACCCGGCAGTTCGCCGGGCATCAGCCCATGGGTGGCGAAGGCGACGACGCGCCGGTCCTGCAGCGGCGCGGCCAGCACAGCCTCGCGCGTGGCGGCCGCGCCGAGCAGTAGGTCGGTGTGCGGGTTGGCTCCAAGCGCCTTGGCCAGGGCGGTCAGCTCAACACGGGTCTCGGGCAGCGGAGGGATGTCGCCATAGCTGAAGCCCCAGGCCGCGTCGTATTTGGTAGCGCTGGCGCCCAGCGCGGCGCGGCCAGCCTTGGAGGCGGATTTGAACTGCGGGTCGCCCACGCCGAACAGCGGCTTCGTGGCAGGCGCCGGGGCAGCCGAGCGGCGCAGCGCGAACAGCGCGCCGGCCGAGGGCAGTTGGGTGACGGCCATGCGCCGGGCGACAAAGGCATCGGACTCCGGCGTGGTCAGTACTGCGGCGAACGGCAGGGCCGCCAGCGCACCGTCAGCGGCGACAAGCAGGCTTTTCACGTCGGCGCCCGGCTGCAGCGGCGCGACGAGCTCGCGCCAGACTTCATGCAGGGCCGTAGCCGGCACCACGGGCGGGCGGCCGGTGCTCAGGTCCAGCGCGACGCGGATCTGCGCGACCTTGTCGGCCCAGCCCGCCGCGCCGATGCTGGACGCGGCAAAGCGCGTCGGCGCGCCGGGTGTGATCCACCAGGTCAGCGTCGCGCCTTCCAGCGGCTGCACGACGAGCAGGGCCTCGCCGGGCGACATCAGCTTTTGCAGTGCGCTCGGCGGCGGCAGCGCGGGCGTGACGAGATCGGCATAGGCCGGATAAGCCTTGGCGACGCGTTCGCGCTGAGCATTCAAGGCTTCACGCGCGGCCTGGGCCTGCTCACGGCCCGCACGCACCTGCTCGCGCACGGCGGCTAGTTCATCGGCCAGGGCCTTTTGCTTCTTCTTGCGCTCGGCGTCGGGCAGGGCCTTGAGTTCGGCCTTGGTCTCCTCGCTGCTGTTGCGCCGGCGCAGGCGGTCCTCTTCGTTGAGCTGGGTGGCCAGAGCCCCATTGCGCGAGCTGGCGGCGGCGCGCAGGTTGGCCTCCTCCTCCAGCAAAGTGCGCAGGGCTGGCGTGGCGGCCAGCAGGCGGGCCGTGGCATCGGTCAGCGCGCGATGGGCCGCGCCGGCCTGCAGCCGGTCGGCGACCTGCATGGCGCGGTCGGTCCAGGCCGGCTCCAGCGCCTCCCCGCGCAGGGCTCGGGCGCCGATCTCGCGCAGGAATTCATCGAAAGCCAGGCCCAGCACGAAGCCACGGGCGCCGTTGAGGTCCAGGTCCTGCCAGCCGCCGGGGTTGTCCAGCAGGGCCGTGAACAGCGGCTGGTAGTCGCTCCAGGCGCCGGTCATGTCGCCCTTCAGCAGGCGCACCAGCGCGCGCACGCCGCTGGCCTCCTGCGTCTGCGGATGGGTCTCGCCGTAGAGGCGCTGGCGATAGCGCAATACGCGCTCGACAGCGTCCAGCGCCTCGTCAAAGCGGCCGTTCTTGGCGGCCAGCAACGCGCGCAGCCGCCAGTCGCTGGCGCGGTCCTTGGCCAGGCTGTCGGCGGGCAGGCTGGCGAGGAAATCGCGGTAGAAGGCATCGGCCTCAGGCCAGCGACGCAGGCCGATCAACGCCCTCACCTGCTCCTGGCGCGCCAGCCAGCGTGTGTGGCTGGCGGCACTCGCGCCGGAACGCTGCAACATGTCGTCGGCGCGCTGGGCGTTCTCCAGCGCAGCGGCGTACTGGCGCGCCGCCACCTGGGCCTGGCCAAGGCGGTAGCTCCAGCGCGCACCCAAAGCGTCGCTCAATTGGCCGCTCCGCCACAGCGCCAGATTGCCCTGGGCCACCTGGATGGCCTCGGGGGCGCGGCCGTGCCGCACCAGGGCATAGACCAGCATGCCTTGCGAACCGTCATACCAACCGTAAGCGTCCTGCACGGCGGGGTCGCGCGAACTTTTACTGGTGTCCTTGGCCGCGCGGCGCGCGTCCTCGACACCTTTGTGCGCCAGCCGCACGGCTTCGCGCATCGTCGCCACCGCATCGGCCAGGCGCCCGTCCCAGCGCTCGATCTCGGAGCGCACCTGCAGATGCTGTACACGCAGCCGCAGCGTCGCCGCGGGGTCGCGGTTGCTGAGCGCCTCCTGCGCCTGCCTGACGAGGCCCTGGGCGCGCGACCACATGCGCTCCAGCATGGAGCGGTCGCGCGCCTGGGCCAGTGCATACACCTGTCGCAGCGCAGCCTCGGCGCGGGCGGTCGGCGACAGCGTGGTGTCACTGGCGAAGGCATCGGCCGCGGCCATGGACTGGCCCGAGCTGCCCCAGATGAATTCGGCGCTGAGGTACTGGCGGATCCAGGCCTCGCCGCCGGGCTGGCTGCGACCCAATGTGGCCAGTTCGCGCAGCAGCTCGACGTACTTGCCGCGCTGCTCCAATGCCTGGGCCGCGCGGGCCTGACGCTGCAGCAGCGCGTAGCGGGCCCCGGGCTCGGCCGGCAGCGCTTCAGCCAGCAGCGCATGGGCCTCGCGCTCCGCCATGACGACGGGGGTCTCGCCGTCTTCCTCGTCAACCTGGGCGCTGGCCGTGCCGACCGCCAGCGCAAGCAACCAAGCCCAGGGTCCATGCCTTCGCATCTCCGCCTCCATGGTCCTGCCCTCCCTGGTCGATGCCGGAAGGTGCGAACGACTATCGCACGTGCCACAGGGCACTGGCGCCATCGACAGGACGGCCGCACGCGGCTGCCGGTGAGCCAGAGTCTCCAGCCACGCTAAAAGCCGATGAGAAGCAGGCTGGCGATCACGCCGCGCGCCCAGCGCAGGTGCGATCGCGTGACCAATGTCGTGCATCAGCGCATCGCCGCACCTCGGGCCGGCCGCGCTGCCTGGAGGTGGGCGCCACAATGCTTTGTCCATGTTTCGACTGCCTCATTCCTCTGCGATCCGGCCCTTGTGGGAGATCAGGGCGGGCGCGGTTGCGCTGGCAATCTGCCTGGGCTTGGCGACGCCGGGCGGCGCCTGCCGTGCCGATGCGCCCCCCGCCCGCCTGGACGAGCAGATCCGGGAGTTGAAACTCTTCGCCCCCAAAGCGGCGCTTTTGGCATTCCTTGAGCAGACGCGAGACAGGGAGAAAGCCACAGGGGATTCGGTAGCCGCCGCCATCGCGACGATGGAGCTGAGCAAGCAACTGCGCGGTTCCGATCTCGCCCGCTCCGCCGAGATGCTCGACCAGGTTGCCGCCCAGCTCAAGCGCTCACCCGATGCAGAACTGGAGTTTCGCTACCGCTTGCTGCGTATCGGGCAGCTCAAGGCCCAACGCGATCTCGACAAAGCCGTCCTGGAAGGCATGAAGCTGCTGGCCGAAGCCCGCGCTCGCAAGGCCTGGCGCGATGAGCTGAAGGTGCTGCTGGCCCTGGAGGAAGACTGGGAGCACTTCCACAGTTTCGGCCGCTTTACCCAGGACGCCATGGAGCTGGCCATGACCCACCCCGGCGACGAGCTGACCTGGTGGGCTCGCAGCGAGTGGGCGGATCGGCTGCGGACCGATGGCAAGGTGGAAGAGGCCGAGCGCATCCTTCTCGCCATCCTTCAAGAGCAGGCCGCGGCGAATGCGGGCGTTGATCAGATCCGGACCCTGATCACGCTGGGACTGATGTACCGCGACGCCAGCCAATGGGACAAGCTGCTCCCGCTGGGGCCGCGTGCGCTGAAAGTCGTCAAGGGGATGGGGCGCACACCCAACATACTGGCCCACTTCCTGTGCAACCAGTCGGATGCGCTGCTGAAGGCCAACCTACCCGGTCCCGCGCTGGAAATGGCGGACGCCGCCATTCCGGCTGCCGGCGGTATGCCGGGCCTGCTGCACGCCGCCCGATTCAATCGGGGCAAGGCACTCAACCGGCTGGGCAGGCACGAGGAGGGGCTGGCGATCCTGGAAGCCGAGTCCCGGGGCGACGACCGCTGGGAAGCCCTGGACGAAGTGGCGGAGGAATACGCCTTCGCCGGCCTCCCCGACAAGGCCTACGGCGCGCTGGTCGAGCACCTTCAAGGCCTGAGAAAGAGCAACGACGAAGCCCACCGTGCGAGGCTCAGCCTGGACCAGGCCCTGACCGATGCGGACCGCGAGCGGGCACAGCGCCTCGCCAGCGAGCGTCGGACGAGCCGGGTCATCACGGTAGCGTCCATCATCGCTGCAGCCGCGCTTGCGGGTGCTGCCTTCCTGGTGGTGCGGACCACACGCAAGCATGCGCGCGCGCTCGCGACCGTCAATGACCAGCTTCAGGAAATGGCCGTCACCGATGCGTTGACCGGGCTGCACAACCGCCGGCACTTCATGGATCAGATCGACTCGCATGCCGCGGCGGCCTACCGGTCCCACCAGGGCCACGGTCGATCGAAGGCCGAACCCGTCGATCTCATCTTCTTCCTCATCGACCTGGACCACTTCAAGCAGGTCAACGACACCTACGGTCATCCGGCCGGCGATGCCGTGCTGCAGCAGGCCGCGACGCGACTCAAGGGCGTGGTGCGGGGAGAGGACGAGCTCATCCGGTGGGGCGGCGAGGAGTTCATGTTGCTGACGAGAGGCACGCCACGGGACCATGCCGCCCTGCTGGCGGAAAGGCTGCGCCGCGCCATCGAGGAACGGCCGCTCGAACTGCCGGGTGGCCAGGCGCTCCAGGTCTCCTGCAGCATTGGCTTCGCCCCGTATCCGTTGGTACCCGACAGTCCTTGGCAGCGCTCGATGGAGCTGGCCGATCAGGCCATGTACCTGGCCAAGGCGCGTGGACGCAACGGCTGGTTTGGCTTGAGCCGCCTGAATCCTTCAGCCACCAGGCTGCCGCCCGGCGGCCTCGAGGAGGCCATTGCAGAAGGGGTGCTGGAGCCCCTGCACTCCTGATCCGCCCATCCGCCGAAACATTGGTGTTCAGGCCGCCGCACCGCTGCGCAGCCGCCGCGCTGGCCACTGCGCCACCAGCAGCAGCGAGGCCATCAGCCACATCGGCGCCACCAGCGTCGTGGCCGCCGCCAGGATGCCGAAGCCCGCCGGCATGGCGACCGTTGCGCCGTTGACCGTCAACATGCGCAGGCCCAACGCCTGGCCGTGGCGGCCGGGCGGCGTCACGTGGTGCAGCATGGCCATGATCATGGGCTGAACCGAGCCCAGCGCCACGCCCAGCAACGCGGACCCGCACATCAGGCCAACGGTGCCCGGCAGCCAGGCATAGGCCATGAAGGTCAGCATGGCGACCACCATGGCCGTGCGCAGGGCCTTGACCTCGTCCAGTTCGTCGGCGAAGCGCACGATGGCCAGACGCACGCAGGTGGCCGCAGCGGCGAAGCTGCCCAGCACGATGCCGATGCTGACTGCCGATAGGCCGCGCGCATGGCCCACCACGGGCACGACGAAGCTGTGCGCATCCCAGCAGGCCGACAGCACCAGGTTGACGAGGATGAGGCGGCGAAAGGCCGGCAGCCGGAACAACTGCCAGGCGGCGCGCTCGCGAAAGCTCTTGGTCAGTGGCTCGGGCTGATGGCGCGGTACCTTCTGCGCAAAACCCCAGGCCAGCAGCGGCAGCAGCGTCGCGAAGCCGAAGGCAGCCGTCATGCCGAACTGATCGATGAGGATCCCGGCAATCACCGGCGCCAGCGCGTTGGACAGGGCCGGGCCTAGGGCCATCCAGCTGAAAATGCGCTTGAGCTCGCCCGGCTCGTCGGCCATCAACCCGGCCTCGCGCTGCAGCGCCACGGCCGCGATGGCGACCGCACCGCCGCACAGCAGGCAGCCGACGGCGATGGCCCAGAGCTGCTGCACGGCCAAGGCCAGCAGCGCGCCGCAGCCGGCCATCAGCACACCCACACCCACGGGCCGATGAAAGCC
This sequence comes from Pelomonas sp. Root1217, assembly GCF_001425705.1. Lineage (GTDB taxonomy): Bacteria > Pseudomonadota > Gammaproteobacteria > Burkholderiales > Burkholderiaceae_C > Pelomonas. The sequence continues at coordinate 985,285 of NZ_LMDC01000028.1, forward strand.
ATGCCGGTCCGCCAGCCGCCCGGCCCACAGCGACAGCACGATGGGCGCGACGGCAAACAAGCTGAGGAGCATGCCGACCGAGGCTTCACCATAGCCGCGGTTCAACACCCACAGGCTGGCGGTCACCCGCGTGGTGGCCATACAGGCATGCACGCAGATCATCGTGGCGATCAGCCACACAAAGGCGTGGCGCAGGTTGGCCTTCTTCCCCCCTGGGGCGGTGTCGGTCACTCGGCGTCCTCGCCGAGCTCAGCGAGCTTGTCGAGCTGCAACATGCGCTGGGCTGCATCGTCGGGCAGCGCCTCGACGCTCTTGAGCTTGCGCGTCATCTGGCGCGTGCGGGTCTCGGCCAGATCGATGGTGTTGCTGGCCTCTTCGAGTTTCTTCTTTGTCTTGGCCAGCACGTCGCCGAACTTGCCGAACTCGGTCTTGACCGCTCCCAGCACCTCCCAGACCTCGGCCGAACGCTTCTCCAGCGCCAGCGTGCGAAAGCCCATCTGCAGGCTGGTGAGCGTGGCCAGCAAGGTGGTGGGGCCGCAGAGCATGACCTTGTGCTCGCGCTGCAGGCTCTCCACCAGGCCGGGGCGGCGCAGCGCCTCGGCGTAAAGCCCCTCGGTGGGCACGAAAAGGATGCCGAAATCGGTCGTGTGCGGCGGCGCGATGTATTTCTCGCGGATGGTGCGCGCCTCCATCCGCAGGCGCATCTCGATGGCCTTGCCGGCGGACTCGGCGCCCACGGGATCGCCCTTTTCCTGCGCGTCCAGCAGGCGCTCGTAGTCCTCGCGCGGGAACTTGGCGTCGATAGGTAGCCACAGTGGCTGGCCATCGTCGCGCTGGCCGGGCAACTTGATCGCGAACTCCACGCGCTCGTTGGAACCCGGCAGCGTCGCAACATTGGCGGCGAACTGCTCGGCCGTGAACACCTGGTCCAGCAGGCCCGCCAGTTGCACTTCGCCGAAGACGCCGCGCGTCTTCACATTGGTCAGCACGCGGTTCAGCGAGCCCACGTCGCGCGCCAGGTTCTGCATTTCACCCAGGCCCTTGTGCACCTGCTCCAGGCGCTCAGCCACCTGCTTGAAGCTTTCGCCCAGGCGTTGCTCCAGCGTCGCGTGCAGCTTCTCGTCCACCGTCGCGCGCATCTGCTCGAGCTTCTTCTCGTTGTCCTGCTGGATGCTGGTGAGGCGCAGTTCAACGGTATGCCTCAGCTCGGCAAAGCGCTGCTCGTTGCCCAGCGACATGGCCTGCAGCTGCTCGCGCATGCCGTCGGCCAGGCGCTGCATGGACTCGGCCTGGCCCTGCGCGCTGCGCAGCGCGGCGGCGTCCTGGGCTTCACGGGCGGCCAGCGCCTGTTGAGCCAACGAGTTGTTGTTGCCCTGCAGGCCCTGCGCCAGCACCTGCTGGAACTGGGCCAGGCCCTGTACCAACTCCTGGCGCGTACCGCTGGCGCTGCGGCCGAGCTCGTCGCGCAGCTCACGCTCCAGCCTCTCGTTGCTCAGCAGCAGCTCCGGCGCCACGCCGGTTTGCGGTTTCTGGCGAGCCCAGATCAACACCAGCAGAACAAGGATCAGGGCCAGCAGGCCCAGCAGCAACACGTCGATCAGGCTCATGCGGGCCATTGTCGCCCGCGGAGGCAGGGCCTGCAGTCAGGGGGCGACGAGACCTGCCACGGCCTTCGGCAGTTCGGCCTCGATGAGGGCCTCCAGCGCCTTCACGCGCTGTTCGGCCGTCGTTGCGGCCCAGGGGTTGGCAGCGGCCTCTCGGTCCACCGGCAGGCGCGCCGCCACGGCGAGCGACTGCTCACGCTTGAGCTTGAGATCGCTGAGGTCGATCAGCGCGACGCGGATGGACACATAGGACGCGAACACCGGCATGCCGCCCTGCCCATCAAAGCTGATCTGGCCACTGGGTCGCTGGTCCAGCACGAAGCCCGGGCCTTCCAACGTCGCGAGGATGCGGCCCGGCAAGGCCGCGGCCAGGGCCGGCTCCTGGCGGCTGCGCGTGACCAGCAACAGCTGGGCCGCGCCGCTCTGGCGCACCGCTTCGCCGAGCTTGCCGGGCAGGCTGAGCCTGCCGTCAACGAACAGGTGAGCCGGGTCGCCGAACAGGCTGCGCGTGCTCGAGGTGTAGAGCTTGACCTCGCGACCTTTCGCCGAGGCCTTGATGGCGCCGTTCAAGGCCTGCAGCACCGCGTTGTCCAGGCCACCAGCGGGCGTGGACGTCCAGTCGCCCGACTGCACCGTGTCGCCACGCGCCGGGCTCAGGGAGATGAGCTGCACGTTGTCGCCCAACAGGGACAGGACCGCGAACTTGTTGGCGTCACGGGGCGTCTTGTCCTCGACGACGGGCGGTGGCGGCGGCGCGCCCTTGTTCTTCATGGACTGGCCGAAGGCCAGCGCGGGCAGCAAGGAAAGCAGGCAGATCAGGCGGCGGTTCATGCGGGAATGACTTCAGGGTTCAGCGGCGTGAGTGGCTTGGCACCGGTCAGCGCGGCGACGAGGTTGTCGGCGGCGAGATGGGCCATGGCCAGGCGGGTGGGCATGGTGGCGCTGGCGATGTGCGGCGTGAGGACGACATTGGGCAGCGTCAACAGCACCGGATTCACACGCGGTTCACCCTCGAAGACATCGAGGCCGGCAGCGGCAATGCGGTTCTCGCGCAGCGCGTCAGCCAGCGCCTCTTCGTCGACGATGCCGCCGCGGGCGATGTTGACGAGGGTGGCCGTCGGCTTCATCAGCGCGAGCTCGGGTGCGCCGATGCAGTGGTGGGACTCGGCCGAATAAGGCAGCACGAGGATGAGGTGATCGGCCTGGCGCAGCAGCGCTTCCTTGGTCAGATAGCTTGCGCCAAGTTCAGCCTCGGTGTCGACCGGCAGCCGCGAACGGTTGTGATAGACCACCTTCATGCCAAAGCCGAAGCGGCCGCGCCGCGCGATGGCCTGGCCGATGCGGCCCATGCCGAGGATGCCAAGCGTCGCGCCATGCACCTCGGAGCCGGCCAGGAAGTCCCATGCCCAGCTCTTCCAGCGGCCGTCTCGCAGCAGCCGCTCTCCCTCGCTCATGCGCCTGGCCGTGGCCATCAGCAGCGCAAAGCCGAAGTCGGCTGTCGATTCGGTCAGCACATCGGGCGTGTTGGTGACCAGCACGCGCCGCGCGGTGCAGGCGGCCAGGTCGATGTGGTTGTAGCCCACGCTCATCGTGCAGACGGCGCGCAGGTCCGGGCAGGCGTCGAGCAGCTCGGCGGTGATGCGCTCGGTGCCGGTGATGTAGGCGCCGGCCATGCCTTGCAGGCGCGCACGCAGCTCGCCCGCGGCCAGCGGCACCTCGCCCTGGTGCAGGTCCACGTCGAAATGAGACGCGAGCTTCTCCACGACGGCCGCTGGCGCCCGGCGCGCGACCAGCACTTTCTTCATCGCATCCATATCCAGCTCATCAAGAAAAGCAGGGGCAGCAGCACCGCGCAGGACCAGAGCAGGTAGCCACCGAAGCTCGGCATCTTCACACCTCGCTCCTCGGCGATGGCCTTGACCATGAAATTGGGCGCGTTGCCGATATAGGTCATCGCGCCCATGAAGACCGAGCCGCCGGAGATGGCGGCCAGCACCAGGGCACCCTCGCCCATCAGCTGCTGCGCATTGCCGCCGGCGAGGTTGAAGAAGGCGAGGTAGGTGGGCGCGTTGTCCAGCACCGAGGACAGGCCGCCCGTCAGCCAGAAATAGGCCCACGGCGAGGCATGGCCATCGGCGGTGGACAGCATCGCCGCCAGCGGCGCGAAAACACCGGCTGAGCCGGCCTTGAGCATGGCGATGACGGGCACCATGGTCAGGAAGATGGCGATGAAGAGTTTGGCGACCTCCTGCATGGGTGCCCAGCTGAAGCGGTTCTTCTCGCGCACGCCGGCCGGCGTCAGCCACAGCGAGGCGGCAGCCACGGCGACGAGGCCGACGTCACGGACGAGGGCCTGCAGCGGCAGCGGTGTGCCCCCGAGGTCAAAGACGATGCCGGGCTTCCAGGTGCCGCTCATCAGCACCAGACCGATGGCGACGGCCAGCGGCAACAGGTTGATGGCGCCCTCCAAACCGAGCGTTGGCGCATCGGGCGTCGGGTCGTCGGGCGTGATGCCCTCCTTGCGGTAGAGCCAGGCGTCGATGACCCAGAACACGGCCAGCAGGCCCGCAAGCATGAAGGCGGTCTCTGGCAGCAGATGGCTAACCGTCCAGAAGAAGCTGACGCCCTGCAGGAAGCCCAGGAAAAGCGGCGGATCGCCCAGCGGCGTCAGGGAGCCCCCGACGTTGCTGACAACGAAGATGAAGAAAACCACCACGTGGGCGTTGTGGCGGCGGTTGTCGTTGGCGCGGATCAACGGGCGGATCAGCAGCATGGAAGCGCCCGTCGTGCCCATCAAGCTGGCCAGCACCGCGCCCAGCAGCATCAGGCCCGAGTTCAGCGCCGGGCTGCCGTGCAGATTGCCGCGGATGTAGATGCCGCCGGCGGTCGTGTACAGCGCGCCGAGCAGGATGGTGAAGGGCAGGTATTCCTCGACCAGCGTGTGCACCAGCACGCCACCGGTCTCTGCCGCCCCGAATGCGAGCGCGAACGGAATCAGCAACGCCAGCGTCCACGCCGCGGCGATCTTGCCGAAGTGGTGGTGCCAGAAGGCCGGCGCGGCCAGCGGCATGACGGCGATGGAGACCAGCAGGCCCGCGAAAGGCGCGGCCCAGGCAACGCCGAGTTCGGCACCGTGCAGCGCCATCAGTCCTCCAGGAACCGGGTGAATTCAGCTACCGGCGCGCGCTCGGTGATGAGGCTGTTCTCGACGGCATCCGGATCGGCATAACCCATGGACATGCCGCAGACCACCATCTGCTCATCGCTCAGCTGCAGCTCCTCGGCGATGACGCGGTGGAACTGCGTGAATGCGGCCTGAGGGCAGGTGTGCAGGCCGCGCGCGCGGGCAGCGACCATGATGTTCTGCAGGAACATGCCGTAGTCCAGCCAGGAGCCCTGCTGCATGACGCGGTCAATGGTGAACATCAGGCCCACGGGCGCGTCGAAAAAGATGAAGTTGCGCCCGTGCTGGTGCTGCATGCGCGCCTTGTCGGTCTTGGCGATGCCCAGCAGCCCGTACAGGTCCCAGCCCACCTTGCGACGGCGGTCGATGTAGGGGCTGCGCCATTCGGTGGGGTAGTAGGCGTACTCCTCCTTGTGGCTGGCGTTCTGCTCGGGGTCGAGGTAGGCGGCCTGGATGCGGCCGGCCACGCGCCTGAGCGCCGCACCCGTCATCACATGCACCTGCCAGGGCTGGGTGTTGGTGCCCGAGGGCGCCCAGGAGGCGACTTCGAGGATGTCCTCGATGGTTGCGCGCGGCACCGGCGTGGGCAGGAAGGCGCGCAGCGAGTGCCGGGTCTTGATGGCTGCGTCGACCGCGGCGGTCTGCTCGGGCGTCGGCGTGGCGAAACGACTCATGGCGTCAGGGCTTTCAAGGCTTGGAGATAGACGGCCGGCAGTTCGGCCACGGGCCGGCGGCTGTCGCGGTCGACGTAGACATGCACAAAATGCCCCCGCGCAGCGCAGGTGGCGGCGCCTTCAGCGAACAGGCCGATCTCGTAGCGCACGCTGGATCGACCTTGGCTGGCCACGCGCACGCCGGCCTCGATGCGCTGCGGAAAGGCCAGCGACTCGAAGAAGTTGCAATGCGTCTCGACGACCAGGCCAATGACCTCGCCGCCATGGATGTCGAGCGCGCCGGCCTCGATGAGCAGGCTGTTCACCGCCGTGTCGAAGAGGCTGTAGTAGACGACGTTGTTCAGGTGGCCATAGACGTCGTTGTCCATCCACCGGGTGGTCAGCGGCACGAAGCGGGGATAGGCGTCGCGCGCGTCGGGCTGGGGGCGGGTCGTCATGCCGGCATTCTTCCATGCAGGTCCGCTGGGCCTGAATTACAGGGCTGATTGCGGCTTATGCACTTGCACGATCCGATTTTTGAGAGCGACACTGGGCCGTTGGACAACGATTTCACAACGGCTGGCAAGGAGCTCGCATGAACCGATTCCGAGTGGTGGGTTTTGCATTTGCATTGGCGGCCGTCTTCGGCGCCCAATCCGCACTGGCCGACAACGCGACCAAGGACGACGCGGTCGCCACCGTCAAGAAGGCCGTGACCTTCATCAAGGCCAACGGCAAGGACAAGGCCTATGCCGCGATCACGGCCAAGGACCCGCAGTTCGTCAAGGCCGACCTCTACATCGTCGTGTACGGCATGGATGGCAAATGCCTGGCGCATGGCGCCAACGAGAAGCAGGTCGGCCGCGACCTGATCGACCTCAAGGACATCGACGGCAAGCCCTTCATCCGCGAGCGCGTCGAGCTCGGCAAGTCCAGCCCCAAGGGCTTCTGGCAGGATTACAAGTTCACCAACCCGGCGAGCAAGAAGATCGAGCCCAAGCAGATGTACTGCGAGCGGCTGGACGAGACCATCGTCTGCGGCGGCATCTACAAGTAAAGCAGCAGGGATGGCTCGCCATCTCCCCTTCCCTGCCGCCGGCCCGCGCCGGTTGCGACTCTTGAAGGTTGACGATGAAGCTGGCTTCAAAGATGTTGCTGCCACCGATGGTGGCATTGGTCGTCGTGCTCGCCATCGGTCTTGGCAGCACGCTGCTGTCGCTGCGCGAAGTGGTCGCGGCCAACGACGCCGGCCAGCAGCGCAACGAGGTCTTCATGACCACAGTGGCCGTGCAGACCCAAGTGGGCGAGATGCATGGTGGCGTGTTCCGCACGATTGCGCTGATCGCCTCGCTGGATGACGCCAAGGTCAAGGCGTTGCGCGGTCAGTTGAAGACCCAGGTGGAAGGGCTGACGCGCACGCTCACCTCGTTGGCCGACATGGACAGCACGCCCCCCGAAACCGACGTGCACATCAAGGCGACCCTGCCGCTGCTGCAGGCCTATCTGGCCAAGGCCGACGGCGCTATCGACCTGGCCTCGGTCGACCCCAATACCGGCGTCGCCGCGATGCAGGACGCCGAAGCCCGCTACAAGGAAGTGGCGACGCTGATCGGCAAGGTCGTGCAGAGCATGGACGCCGAGCAGCAAGCCGCCGCCGAGTCGCAGCAGGCGAACGCCCGCCGGCGCGCCTGGATCTTTGCCTTGATTTCGCTGTTGGCCGCCGCGGCCGGCATGGGCGTGCTGCTGGTCAACCAGCGCAAGATCGCGGCCGACGTCAACGCCTCGCTGTCGTTGGCCGAATCAGTCGCTGCGGGTGATTTGACCCAGCGCGCCAATCCTCAGGGTCAGGACGAACTGGCCGGCCTGATGCGGGCGCTGAACCAGATGTGCGAGCAACTCGGCCAGACGGTGGGCGAGGTCATGACGGTGGCTGACTCCATCCGCACCGCGTCGTCCGAGATCGCCTCGGGCAATCAGGATCTGAGCCAGCGTACCGAGCAGACGGCCTCCAGCCTGGAGATCACCAGTTCGTCCATGGCGCAGCTGACCGGCATCGTGCGCCAGAGCGCCGACAGCGCACAGACGGCCAACCAGCTCGCCACCAGCGCCGCCACCGTGGCCCATCGCGGCGGCAGCGTCGTGCAGCAGGTGGTGGACACGATGAACGACATCACCGCGTCCAGCAAGCGCATCGCCGACATCATCGGCGTCATCGACGACATCGCCTTCCAGACCAACATCCTGGCGCTGAACGCCGCCGTGGAAGCGGCCCGTGCCGGTGAGCAGGGCCGCGGCTTTGCCGTGGTGGCCGGTGAAGTGCGCAGCCTCGCGGGGAGAAGCGCGGCGGCGGCCAAGGAGATCAAGACGCTGATCGGCGCCAGCGTCGAGCGTGTGCAATCCGGCGCCCGCCTGGTGCAGGACGCCGGGTCGACGATGACCGACATCGTCGGCGCCGTGCAGCGCGTGAGCGACATCATTGGCGAGATCAGCACCAGCGCCGCCGCCCAGAGCCGCGGCATCGACGACGTCACGGGCGCCGTCACCAAGGTCGACGACATGACGCAGCAGAACGCCGCCCTTGTCGAGGAAAGTGCCGCGGCCGCCGAATCGCTGCGCGAGCAGGCGCAGCGACTGGCCCAGGTGGTCAGCCAGTTCCGCGTGCGATAGCGGCTCAGGCGGCCCAGGCGGCCCAGGACTGGGCGGCCAGGTTCAGCGTGTTGATCTGCACCGCGACCGTCGTTGCCAGGTCGTGCCCATAGCCACCTGCCATGCTCAGCGCCACGGGGATGCGGCGTTTGCTCAAACCCGCCAGCACGCGCCGGTCGCGCTCGGCCAGGCCTTCACAAGTCAGCTTCAGCCGACCCAGGCGATCGCCCTCGTGCGGGTCAGCACCGGCCAGATAGAACACCAGGCCCGGATCGATGCGGCGCCAGACCTCCTCGAATGCCACGCCCATCGCCTCCAGATATTGCGCATCGCCACAACCATCGGGCAGTTCCACATCCAGGTCGCTCGCCTCCTTGCGAAAAGGAAAGTTGCGCGCGCCGTGCATGGAGAAGGTAAATACCGTGTCGTCGTCGCGGAAGATAGCCGCTGTGCCGTTGCCCTGGTGCACGTCCAGGTCGATGACCAGCACGCGCAACAGCCTGCGGTGGCTGCGCGCCCACTCGGCCTGCATCAACCGGGCAGCGACGGCCACGTCATTGAACACGCAATAGCCCGAGCCTTTGTCGGCGTAGGCATGATGCGTGCCGCCAGCCATGTTGGCCGCCACGCCCTCGGTCAGCGCCGCCCGGGCGGCCGCGATGCTGGCACCGACCGAACGCCGCGACCGCTCGGCCATGGACGGTGACCACGGAAAGCCGATTTCGCGCTGATGGGCGGCGCTGAGGTGGCCCAGCAGCACCGCTTCTACATAGTCCGGCGTGTGAGCCAGCGCCAGTTCGCCCTCGGTCGCCGCCGGCGCGGGTTGCATGCGCAGCAACCCCGGCTCACGCTCGAAATGCTCCCGCAGCAACCTGTATTTGGATTGTGGAAAACGATGCCCCGGCGGCAAGGCCAGGCTATGGGCGTCGGAATGGAAGGCCAACATGGCATGCACGATAGCGGCGGCGCTTTGTCACATCCCAACACCCCTAGTTTGCTGCAGTGCACAAAATAGTGCTTGCAATCTGGGATCTGACCTCTATCATTCAGTCCATGTTGCAGTGCAGCAAAAGAAGCACAGCAAACGGTTCAACCACCTGAAATCGGAGTCCTACCATGCTGACCGCTGAACAAGTCCTCGCCGCCCACAAGGCCAATGTCGAAACCCTCTTTGGCCTGACAAACAAGGCTTTCGAAGGCGTCGAAAAGCTCGTCGAGCTGAACCTGCAAGTCGCTCGCACCGCGCTGAGCGAAGCCGCCGACACCACCGCCGCCGCCCTGTCCGTCAAGGACGCACAAGAGCTGCTGGCCCTGCAAGCCGCCCTGCTGCAGCCGACCGCCGAGAAGGCCGCTTCCTACAGCCGCCACATCTACGACATCGCCTCCGCCACTGGCGCCGAAGTCGCCAAGGCTGCTGAAGCCCAGTTCGCCGATGTGCAAAAGAGCTTCACCGCCGTTGTCGACAACGCCGCCAAGAACGCGCCGGCCGGCACCGAGAACGCCGTCGCCCTGGTGAAGTCGGCCGTCGCCGCCGCCAACAACGCTTTCGAGTCGGTCCAGAAGGCCACCAAGCAAGCAGTTGAAGTGGCCGAGTCCAACTTCCAGGCCGCGACCAGCCAAGCCGTCAAGGCCACGCAGACCGCGACCCGCGCCAGCAAGCGCGCCGCCTGATCCTCAGGCTCTCGCCTCCCGAAAGCCCGGTGCACCCGCACCGGGCTTTTTTGCGCCTGCTATCGGCAAGCCAGGCCGCCAAAGGTCGTGGACGTGACCCAGTCGAGAATCTGCTCGTGGGTGTACTGGCCCGATTCCTTCAGCAGCGCCACGACCGGATCGCAGGCGCGCGCGAACAGCGTGTAGAGCACGAGTTCGGGCGGCAGTTGCGGATTGAGCTGGCCGCTGGTCTGGGCCTCGGTGATCCAGATGCTGAGGCGGTTGCTCAGGGCGAGCAGCCTGTCCATATAGGCCTCGTTGGACTGCAGCGAAGCACTCAGGCTGGAGTTGTGCGCCGGCAGCGAGGGCATCTCGCCTTCCAGTTGTGTCGCCATCGCCCAGCGCGCCACGGCCTTGAGCTGCTCGATGGCCGGCACGGGCGCACTGCTCTCGGCGACCACCTCGGCCCGGCCGCGCAAGGCGTCCACGAAGGCTAACGCTCGGTCAAGGGCGCCCACCATGGCGGCCCCCGCCAGCTCTTCCTTCGACGGGAAGAGCTTGTACAGGCTGGCCTTGGCCAGCCCTGCCTCCGCGGCCACTTCGTCCACCGTCATCGCGTCATAGCCCTTTGTGGCCAGCAGACGGTTGACCGCACCCACGATGGCGTCCTGCCGCACACGCTGGAGCTGGTCTTTGATGGACGGACGGGTGTTCATGGCCTCATTCTAGACCGACAAGGCTATCGGAAGAACCCTATGGTGCAATTTTCATACTGATAAGTTATTCTGTGAACTGATCAGTTCACATTATGACCTACAAAGTTCATCCGGAGCCTGCTATGCATCGCATCGCCGTCATTGGATCCGGCGTTGCCGGCTTGGCCGCCGCCCACCGCATCGCCACGACCCAGGGGGGCCATCGCGTCACCCTGTTCGAGGCCGGCGGCCATTTCGGCGGCCATGCCAACACCGTCGACCTTGAGCTAGAAGGCGTGGTGCATGGCGTGGACACCGGCTTCCTGGTGTTCAACCGCCGCACCTATCCGCTGCTGATCCAGCTCTTTGCCGACCTCGGCATCACGCCGGCCGAATCGGACATGTCCTTTTCGGTGCAAGTGCCGCGCGAGGACGGCCGTGCCGGCCTGGAGTGGAGCGGCAGCTCGTTGCGCAGCGTCTTCGCCCAGCGGCGCAATCTGCTGAGGCCGCGCTTCTTGCGCATGCTGACGGAGATCCTGCGCTTCAACCGCCTGGCGACTGCCCTGGCAGAAACCGCCCCGGACGCGACGCTTCAGGGCTCCATCGGCGACTTCCTCGACGCCCGGGGCTTCACCGCGACCTTTCGCGAACACTATCTGCTGCCGATGATCGGCTGCATCTGGTCCTGCCCGACCGACCAGGTGTTGAAGTTCCCGCTCGCCACCCTGATCCGCTTCTGCCACAACCATGGCCTGCTCCAGGTCCGCGACCGGCCGCAGTGGTACACGGTGCGCGGCGGCTCCCGCGAATACGTGCGCCGCTTGGTGGCCCGCCTCAGCGACGCCCGACTGCACACCCCCGTGCTGGGCATCCAGCGCTCCGGCCACCAGGTGCGCCTGCAGACCCGTCAAGGCAGCGAGTCCTTCGACGCCGTCGTGCTGGCCTGCCACAGCGACCAGGCCCTGGCCCTGCTGGGCGAAGGTGCCCGTCCCGACGAGCGCGCCGTGCTCGGCGCCATCCGCTACCAGCCCAACACGGCGGTGCTGCATGGCGACGTGGCGATGCTGCCGCAGCGCCGTGCGGCCTGGGCCTCCTGGAATTACGAGCGCGCGGGCGACACGGCTCGCGAGCAGGCCCAGGTCTGCCTGCACTACCTCCTCAACCGCCTGCAGCCCCTTCCATGGCAGCAGCCGGTCATCGTGTCCCTGAACCCGGCGCGGCCGATTGCGGACCACCTCGTGCACCGCCGCATCGAATACAGCCATCCGGTGTTCGACCTCGCCGCGCTGCAGGCGCAGGGGCGCGTGGCCGAGCTGCAGGGCCAGCGGCGCACCTGGTTCGCGGGTGCCTGGTGCGGCTATGGCTTCCATGAGGACGGTCTGCGCGCGGGGTTGCAGGCGGCCGATGGTGTCCTGCACGCCCTGAGCGCCTGGGCGCCGAGGCAAGAAAGGAGCGCGGCGTGAGCGCTGTGGCGTCGCCCTGGATCGGCTTCGGCGCCATCTGGCATCGGCGCCTGCGCCCGGTGGAACATGCCTTTCGCTACCGCAGCTATTTCCTGCTGCTGCCGCTGCGCAGCCTGCGCCAGCAGCCCTGCGCCGCGCTGAACCGCAACCGCTGGGGTCCGCTGAGCTTCCAGGACCGCGACCACGGCGATGGGGGCGACGACGCCCTGGCCTGGTTCGAGCAACTGCTGCAGAGCGAAGGGATAGCCGACGCCGACGGCGAGGTCTGGCTGCAGACCTTCCCGCGCGTGTTCGGCCATGTCTTCAAGCCCGTGAGCTTCTGGTACGCCCACCGCGCCGACGGCTCGCTGGCCGCCGTGGTTGCCGAGGTCAACAACACCTTCGGCGAGCGCCATGCCTATCTGCTCGCAGGGCCCGAGCTGGGCTGGGGCCGGCCCAGCCAGGCCCGCAAGGTCTTCCATGTCTCGCCCTTCTGCGGGGTCAGCGGCGAATACCGCTTCCGCTTCGAGCGCCTGACCACGGCCGAGGGCCAACCTGCGCGCATGGTCGCGCGCGTCGACCTGCATGACACCCTCGGGCCGCTGCTGCAGACCAGTGTCGGCGGCGCGTTGGCCGCGCTGACGCCGGCCAATGTGCGCCGCGCCCTGTTCGGCATGCCCTTCATGACCCTGGGCGTCGTCCTGCGCATCCATTGGCAGGCCGCCCGCCTGTGGATCAAACGCGTGCCCTACTTCACCAAGCCCACCGCGCCACAGAACTTCGTGAGCCGATAAGCATGAGCATCCCGACCGCCCTCGCGACCACCACCCACCCCACCCAGCCGCCCCTGGCGGCGCGCCGCCTGCTGCGGCTGCTGCAGGGCCTGCCTCTGGGCCAGTTGGAACTGCGCCTGCCTGATGGCGCAGAGGTGCTGCGGCTGCCCAATCCAGCCACGGCGCCCGGCCCACGCGGCGTGCTGCAGCTGCGCAACTGGGCGGTCTTCGAGCGCACGCTGAAGTCCGGCGACATCGGCTTCGCCGAGAGCTTCATCGATGGCGACTGGGATAGTCCCGACCTGACTGAGCTGCTGCGTCTGTGCATCGCGAACCGCGACCACGTCGAGGGCCTGATCTATGGCAGCTGGTGGGGCCGCCTGGCATACCGCGTGCGCCATCTGCTGCGACGCAATTCCCGCTCGGGCAGCGCCAAGAACATCCATGCCCACTACGACCTGGGCAACGACTTCTACCGGCTCTGGCTGGACCCGAGCATGAGCTACAGCGCAGCCTGGTTCGAAGGCCGCGATCCGAGAGGTGCGGACCTGCTCGCCGCCCAGCACGCCAAGTACCGCCGCGCGCTGCGCGAAGCGCGGGTCGAGCCGGGCCAGCGCGTGCTGGAGATCGGCTGCGGCTGGGGCGGCCTGGCGGAGATCGCGGTGCGCGAGTTCGGCGCGAAGCTGACCGGCGTCACGCTGTCGGCCGAACAACTGCGCTGGGCCGAGCAGCGCATGCACGGCGCCAGGCTCCAAGCGCAGGCCGAGCTGCTTTACCTCGACTACCGCGACCTGCCGGCGCGCCATGGCCACGAGCCCTTCGACGCCATCGTGTCCATCGAGATGTTCGAGGCCGTCGGCCACGAATACTGGTCCGGCTACTTCAAGACGCTGAACGCCTGCCTGAAGCCCGGCGGCCGCGCCTGCATCCAGTCCATCACCCTCCGCGACGACCTGTTCCCGCGCTATCTGCGCTCGACGGACTTCATCCAGCAATACATCTTTCCTGGCGGCCTGCTGCCCAGCCCGTCGGCCTTCGAGGCCGAAGCACGCCGCGCCGGCTTCGTCGTCGAGAACCGGCTGGCCTTCGGACGCGACTACGCCGAGACCCTGCGGCGCTGGCGCGACGCCTTCGTAGCGAACCTCGACGCCGTGCAGCGCCAGGGCTTCGACAGCCGCTTCCAGCGCATCTGGGCCTTCTATCTGGCTTACTGCGAAGCTGCCTTCGACACCGGCAACACCGACGTCATCCAGTTCACGCTGAGGAAAACCGGCCCATGATCCGGCGCCGCCTTTGGGTTCGCTTCGCGGCGGCCGCCACTGCCTCCCCCTTCACCATGCTTCCAGCCATCGCCGACGCCTCCATCCCCGCCGAACTGCGCAGCACCCTGCCCCAGGTGCGCCTGCAGGGCACCGGCGTGCTGCGCTTCTTCGGCTTGCGCGTCTACGAGGCCCGGCTGTGGACGACGCCCGGCTTCGTGGCCGAGGACTACGCCCGCCAGCCTTTTGCTCTGGAGCTGATCTACGACCGCCGCCTCGAGGGCCAGGCCATCGCCGAGCGCTCGGTGGCGGAGATGCGGCGCGTGGGCAGTTTCGACGAAGCCCAGGCCAAGCGCTGGCTGGCCCTGATGGTCAAGGCCTTTCCCGACGTAGCCGCCACCGACCGCCTGCTCGGCCTGCACGACGGCCAGGGCGATGTGAGCTTCTTCCACAACGGCAAGCTCACCGCTCAGGTGGTGGATGCCGACTACGCCCGCCTGTTCTTCGGCATCTGGCTGGCTCGCCCATCATCCGCGCCGGCCCTGCGCGAGGCCCTGCTCGGCCCGGCGCGCTGACCGCTCAAGCCATGTCCACGACCGCCCTCGGCGCCCCGTCCATCGCCTTCGGCTGGCGACGCGGCCTGGCCTATGCGAGCCTGAGCGTGCCGCTGGCCTTCGTCTCCCTGCCCCTTTACGTCAACCTGCCCTTTCACTACGCCTCGGTGCTCGGCCTGCCGCTGTCGGTGCTTGGGGCGGTGATGCTGGCCGTGCGCTTGTTCGACGCCGTCGTCGACCCGGCTCTGGGGCGCGTCGCCGACGCCTTGTTCCGGCGCGGCGCCAACACTGCGCGGTGTGCCGCGGCCCTTGGCAGTGCGGTGCTGGCCGTGGCCTTCGCGGCCCTGTGGCGGCCGCCATCCAGCGGGGTGACGGCATGGCTCGCGGGGGCGCTGCTGTTGTGCACCGTGGCCTACAGCGGCGTCAGCATCTTGCACCAGAGTTGGGGCACGCGCTGGGGTGGCGGGCCGGCGCTGCGCGCCCGCGTCACCGGCTGGCGCGAGGCCGGCACCGTGGTCGGCGTGCTGCTGGCCAGCGCCCTGCCCGCGTTGGCGGGCTGGAACGCCACCAGCCTCGCCCTCTCCGCCCTGCTGGTCGCCGGCCTGGTCGGCTTGAACCGCCTGCCCGCCGCAGTCTCTCCGCGGCCCGAGCCTCAAGCGCGTTCCGAACCCTCGCCGTGGCGGCATGCGGCCTTTCGCCAGTTGCTGGCCGTCTTCATGCTGAACGGCATCGCCAGCGCCATCCCGGCCACGCTGCTGCCCTTCTTCATCGCCGACCGGCTGCAGCTGCCGCACTGGCAGGCGCCGCTGCTTTTGGGCTACTTTGGCGCCGCCGTGCTGGGCCTGCCGCTGTGGGTGCGCGCCGCCGCGCGCTGGGGCGTGTCGCCGGCCTGGCGGCTGGGCATGATGGCCAGCGTACTGGCCTTCGCCGCCACGCCGTGGCTTTCGGCGGGAGACGGCGCGGCCTTCGCTCTCGTCTGCCTGTGCAGCGGCCTGGCGCTGGGCGCCGACCTGGCTCTGCCCGGCGCGCTGCTGACCGGCGTTATCCACCAAGACGGCGCGGGCGGGCGCGGTGAGGGCGCCTACCTCGGCTGGTGGGCCTGCGCAACCAAGCTCAATCTCGCCCTGGCCGCAGGCCTGGCCCTGCCGCTGCTGGCGGTAGCCGGCTATCAGAGCGGCGGTGGTACCTCCGCGGGCCTGCAGGCCCTCGGTTGGGCCTATGGCGGGCTGCCCTGCCTGCTGAAGCTGCTGGCCGCCGCCGCGCTGCTGCGCGCCGAGCGTCTCAATCCGAACTGGAAGGACCGCGCATGAACACGCTGCACCGCCGGGCCCTACTGGGCGCTGGCGCTGCCATCGCACTGACAGGCTGCGCCTCGCCGCAAGTCCAGGACTACGCCCAGGAAGCACCCAAGCTGGATCTGCGCAGCTTCTTCACCGGCTCGCTCAGCGCCAAGGGCATGTTCACCGATCGCTCCGGCCGTGTCGTCAAGCGCTTCACCGTCAGGATGGAGGCGCGCTGGGACGGCGACAACGGCGTCCTCGATGAACATTTCCAGTACAGCGATGGGAGCACGCAGCGCCGTGTCTGGCGGCTGCGTGCCCTCGGCCAGGGGCGCTTCAGCGGCGCGGCGGACGACGTCGTCGGCGAGGCCGGCGGCGAGAGCGCGGGCAATGCCTTGCGTTGGAACTACACCCTGGCCCTGCCGGTGGATGGCCGCGTCTGGAACGTCGCGCTGGACGACTGGATGTTCCTCATCGACGAGCGCACCATCCTCAACCGCTCGGCCATGAGCAAGTTCGGCCTGCACCTGGGCGACGTGACCCTGGTCATCACCAAGGACTGATGCATGCCGCTGAACCCTCCGCTGGCAGACTGGCAAGGCCGTTGGGTCTGGGTCATCGGCGCGTCATCGGGCATCGGCCGCGCGGCCGCCGCGGCCCTGAGCCGGCGCGGGGCCAGGGTCATCGTGTCGGCCCGCCAGGCCGAGTCGCTGCAGGCCTTTGTGGGAGAGCACCCGGGCAGCGTGGCCCTGCCGCTGGACGTGACGCGACCGGAGGAGTTCCAGGCCGTGGCCCGGTCGGTCCAGGCCCATGCACACGGAGCGCCGGCCCTGGTGCTGTACTGCGCCGGCCACTACAAGGCCCAGCAGGCCACGCAGTTCAATCGGCAGGAGATGGAGAGGCATCTGGCCGTCAACTACGCCGGCGTGCTGCATCTGCTGGAGGCCATGCTGCCGCTGATGCTCGCGGCGCGCAGCGGCCACCTCTGCCTCGTCGGCAGTGTGGCGGGCTACCGCGGGCTGCCGCTGTCCCTGGCCTACGGCCCCACCAAGGCGGCGCTGAACAACCTGGCCGAGAACCTCTACCTGGACCTGCATCCGCAGGGTCTGGGCGTGTCCATCGTCAACCCCGGCTTTGTCCAGACGCCGCTGACGGCCCAGAACCGCTTCCACATGCCGGCCCTGATCTCGCCGGAAGAGGCCGCCGAGCACATGATCAAGGGTTGGGCGCGCGGCCGCTTCGAGATGAATTTCCCGCGCCGCTTCACGGCCTGGATGCGCCTGCTGCGCTGCCTGCCTGATGCCTGGTATTTCGCAGCCGTGCGCCGCGCCACGAGAGCCTGATGACCATGCCCGCCCATTCCTGCGACGCACGCACCAGCGCCCTGATCGACGCCTATGTCGACTTGACCCGCGACAGGCTCGCCGCGCTGATGGCGCTGTACGACGAGCAGGCCGCCTTCAAGGATCCCTTCAACGACGTCATCGGCCGCGCGGCCATCACGCACATCTTCAGCGACATGTTCGAGCAGCTGCGCGAGCCGCGCTTCGACGTGCTGCATGCGGCGACCGAAGGTGACGATGCCTTCCTGACCTGGGAGCTTCACTTCCGGCGCCAGTCGGGCGGTAGTCCCATGACCATCCGCGGCGCCAGCCATCTGCGCTACTCGCCCGCCGGCCTCGTGGTCCTGCACCGGGACTATTGGGATGCTGCCGAGGAGCTGTACGCCAAGCTGCCGGTTCTGGGTGGCCTGATGCGCATGCTGAGGCGGCGGCTGTCAGCATCGCGGAGGTAGACGGTGCCCCTGGCCCCTAGAGGCCAGAAATCAAGGAACGGTGGGCGGCCGCACCTGTCATCGCACCGTCGCCCACGGCCGTCGCCACATTGCCGAAGGGCGAAGCCGCATCCCCGCAGGCGAACACGCCGCGCACAGAGGTTTCCATCATCGAGCGACGCAGATAGGGTCCTGCCGCCCCCTGCTCGAACTCGCAGTCCAGTTGCTCGGCCAGTGGGCTGGCCATGCGCGTGCGCGTCGCCGTGAACAATCCCGCCAGTGGCAGGCGGCGGCCATCCACCAGTTCCACGGTCATCGCCTCGGTGATGCGTGCGATCGGCACGGGCTCTACCGCCACGCCGCGCGCCGCCAGGGCGTTCGCCTGCTCGGCGTCGGGCTCGAAGGCGCCGTTGAGGAAGAAAGTCGTCGGCCCCCAGTCGGGCAGCATCAACGCGTGGTGCATGGACAGCGCGCTGCTGGCCAGCACGCCGATGGCGCCCTGCTCCAGCTCGTAGCCGTGGCAATAGGGGCAGTGGAAGACCGTTGTGCCCCAACGCTCGGCCAGGCCTTCGACAGCCGGCAGTTCATCGACGACGCCGGTCGCCAGCACCAGGCGGCGCGCTCGCAGCGTTTCGCCGCTCACTTCGACCTCGAAGGCCTCGCCTTGCTTACGCGCGGCAGCGGCCAGGCCGTCACGCCAGCTCACGTTCGGATAGGCCAGCAACTGCGCCTTCGCCTCGGCCACGATGTCGCCGGGCGACCGCCCATCCTGGCCGAGAAAGCCGTGGGAGGCCTCGACAAAGCGATTGCGTCGCTGGCCCGCGTCGACGACAACGATGCGCCGCCGCGCTCGGGCAAGCTGCAATGCAGCGGACAGGCCGGCAAAGCTGCCGCCGACGATGAGCGCGTCAAACATCATGGTGAAGGTCCTTGAATGACAGGCCGCGGGCCTGCATGCGTTGCCGAAAGTCCTCGGCCAACACGGACAGCTTCACGCCGTGCAGCCGCGACACGAGCAGGGCTTCAGCTTCGGCATAGGCTGTCCCAAGTGCCGTATTGACAGCCTGCTCGACGAGGCAGCTCGATTGCTCATCGCGCAACCCTGCAGCCAAGAATGGCGGCGCTCCCAGCGCCGCATGCACGTCGCCCAGCGTCATGGCCGACAACGGGCAGCCCAGCACCCAACCGCCGCCATGCCCCTTGGCCGAGGCGACGAAACCGGCCTTGCGCAAGCCCGCCATGAGCCGCCGCACGACGACGGGATTCGTGCTCATCGCCCGCGCCAGCGTCTCGGAGGTCACCGGAGTCTGGCTCTCGGCCATGTGCAGCAGCATGTGTAAAACGCCGGATAGCTTGCCATCTCTTTTCATGCAACTATATTAGTTTCATGAAAAACTGACGCAAGCCGATGCCTTACATGCCCTTGCGATCGGCAGGGATTCGCCGCACTGCCGCTGGCGAAGGTGGCCGTCGATTCGTCGGCCATTGGCGGCGATTCGCCGATTTGCGGCCACGCCGCCTGCCACGAGCATGTCTACTCACGCCATCGCAAGTCGAGAACCGCATCCATGAGATCCAACCGCACCCGCTATCGCCCGCCCTACCACCCGGCACACCGCGTCGTTTTCGGGCTGGGCGTCATCGGCATCGGCACGCTGGCTCTGCTGGACAACCTCCATGTCTTCGGCATGCCGCTGCTGCGCACCTTTTGGCCGCTGGCCCTGGTGCTGTTCGGCCTGAGCCGCATCGTCTGGCCGCGCCACGCGGGCAACTGGCTGTTCGGCATCGCTCTGGTCATCGTCGGCGCCGTGATGACCGCGCAGAACCTGGATCTCGTCAGCATCCGACTGCGCGACTGGTGGCCGGTCTTCATCATCCTGGGTGGCCTGTCCATCCTGGCGCGTGGCCTGTTCCCGCGCTACCGCGGAGCAGGGGCTTGCGCCGACACGCCCTCGACGCTCGAGCACGGTGACCGCATTGCTATCGATGCCAGCTTCAGCGCCATTCGCCAGCAAAACGATTCGCGCGCCTTCAAGGGCGGGCGCATCGACGTGACCTTCGGCGGCGTCGAGCTGGACTTGCGCCAGGCCGCGATCGATGGCCCCGAGGCCGTGCTCGAGATTTCGGCCCGCTTCAGCGGTGTCGAGCTACGCGTGCCGCGCGACTGGCAAGTCGTGGTCGACATCGCGCCGACGCTGGGCGGCGTGGAGGACCGCACCGTGCCGCCCATGAACCCGACGCAGCGCCTCGTGCTGCGGGGCGACGCGATGTTCGGCGGCGTCGAAGTCAAGAACTGAAGTGCACCCGCTGCTGGCGCACCGGCGCGGCTTGGCCGCCTGCCTGCTGGCCGCCGCGTTGGCCGGCACGGCGCTGGCCGCGCTGCTGGGCAAGCAAGGTCCGGTCGACTTCGCCTGGGCCTTGGCCTGGGCGCTGCCACTGAGCACGGTGCTGAGCTTTGTCGCGCTGTCGCTCTATCACGTCTGCCGCAGCCAGCCCTTCGGGGCCGGCCGCTGGCCGCGCGCACTGGCTGCACGGGTCTCCGCCGTGCTGCTGCTTGGCGGCGGCGCCCTTGCGCTTGCGTCGGGTTGGAATGCGGTCGGCCTTGCCCTGGGCCGCCCGGCAGGCCTTGTTGCGACGACGCCAGCGATCTGGAGCGTCCTCCTGCTGGCCAACCTCATCCTGCTGACACTGTCGGTGCTGGCCCACGACCTGCTGCTGGCCGTCGAAGCCGCGCAGGCCTCAGCCACGCGCGAGGCCGAAGCGCGGCTGTTGGCCCGCGACATGGAGCTGCAGCTGCTGCGCCAGCAGATCGACCCCCATTTCCTTTTCAACAGCCTGAACTCCATCAGCGCGCTGACCAGCTTCGACCCCGCCGGCGCGCGGCAGATGAGCATCGACCTGGCGCAGTTCTTCCGCCAGACGCTGGCCTTGGGCAGCCGCGAGCGTATCCGCCTGGAGGAGGAGCTTGAACTCATCGGTCACTACCTCGCCATCGAGCGCCAACGCCTGGGCGACAAGCTGCGCAGCGCCTTCGACACACCGCCCGAAACGCTGGCCGCCCTGCTGCCGCCGCTGACGCTGCAGCCCCTGGTCGAAAACGCCCTCAAGCACGGCCTGCGCGCGCTGGACGAGGGTGGCCTCGTGCAGATCCAAGCCTTGGTGCGCGACGGCTGGCTGCACTTGGCCGTGCGTAACCCCGTGCCCGCAGAACCCACGCGCGAGACTGGTTTGGGCCAGGGCCTGCGCCATCTGCGCGAGCGCCTGGCCGCGCAGTACCGCGACCGCGCCCGTGTGAGCTGGGGCGCGACGCCCGAGGGCTTCGCGGTCGAGATCAGCATTTCATTCGAAACCGAAACGCCATGACGCTGCAAGCCCCTTTGCGTGCATTGATCGCCGACGACGAACCCCTGGCCCGTCGCTTGCTGCGCGAGTTCCTGAAGATCCACGCCGACATCACCGTCGCCGCCGAGGCCGAGAACGGCCTGGACGCCGCACGCGCCATCACCGAGATCAAACCCGACCTTGTCTTTCTCGACATCCAGATGCCGCGCCTGACGGGCCTCGAAGTGCTGGAGCTGACCGGCCGCCGCGACGGCGTCATCTTCACGACGGCGCATGACCAGCACGCCATGCGCGCTTTCGAGCTGCATGCCGTGGACTATCTGCTCAAGCCCTTCAATCAGGCCCGCTTTGACACCGCGCTGACGCGAGCGCGCCGGTTGCTTGGCCAGGCCCAGCCCGGGTTGGACAAGCTCGTCGCACCCCAGGGGCTCAGTCGCGTCCTTGTGCGCGACGCTGATCGCAACGGCGGCATGCAGGTGCTGGCCATCGACGCCATCGACTACATCGAGGCCCAAGCCGACAACGTCGCCTTCCACAGCGGCGGGCGGGACCACCTGAAGGCCCAGCGCATCTCCGACCTGGAGGCCCAGCTCGACCCTGGCCGCTTCGTGCGCGTGCATCGCTCCTTCATCATCAATCTCGCGGCCCTGCAGGCTCTGGAGAAGACGGACAGCGACGCCCACGTCGCGCGCATGAAGAACGGCAAGCGCATTCCCGTCAGCCGCAGCGGCTACGACAGGCTGCGCGCGGTACTCTGACGCGCGCCGCGAAGGCTGCGGCGGGAAAACACGGAGCCACAGGGCGGCCGCGATCGTTAGGATAGCGCTATCCAACGGTCCCCTTTTGTCCCTCGCCAGCCGTCCCCATGATCCACTTTGCGCCCGAATCCCTCGTTTTTATGGGCGTTGCCGGGAGTGGCAAATCGACGTTGGGCGCCGCTGCTGCCGCGCAACTGGGCCGTGTGTGGTTGGAGGGTGACGATTTCCACGGTGAGGCCAACCGGCGCAAGATGGCCGAGGGCCGCCCCCTTACAGACGAAGACCGCGCCGGCTGGCTCGCCGCGCTATGCGAACAATTGCGCCAGCACCCCGGCGGCTTCGCCGCCTGCTCTGCCCTGAAGCGCGCCTACCGTGACCAGCTCCGCCGGTCATCGCCCGGCTTGCGCTTCGCCTTTCTAGATATCGACAAGGCCGAAGTCGCACGGCGGATAGCGATGCGGGAGACCCACTTCTTCGCCCCCAGCCTCATTGACAGCCAGTTCGAGACGCTGGAGTCGCCCGTTGGCGAACCGGGGGTGCTGCACCTGGATGCGCTGGCGCCGTTGGACCTGCTGCAAACCCGGCTGCGTGAGTGGCTGCAGAGCACAGCATGAGCGCGCGCCCGCTCACTCGCCGCGAAATCGTCGGTTACGGCCTGGGCGACATGGGGTTCAACTTCTACTGGACCAATGTCTCCACCTTCCTGCTGATCTTCTACACCGACGTATTCGGCATCACCGCCGCCGCTGCCGCGACGATGTTGTTCGTCATCAAGATCTTCAACGCCTTCACCGACCCCATGATCGGCGCCTTTGCCGACCGCACGCAGACACGCTGGGGCAAGTTCCGGCCCTATCTGCTGTTCATGCCGCTGCCGCTGGCCGTGATCGGTGTGCTGACCTATTCCACGCCCGACTTCGGCCCAACGGGCAAGCTGGTGTGGGCCTATGTGACCTACCTGCTGCTGATGACGGTCTACACCAGCGTCAACCTGCCCTACAGCGCCTTGTCGGGGGTGATCTCGGGCGACGCGCGGGAACGTAATGCGATCAACGCTTCGCGCTTCGTCTGTGGCTTCGCGGGCGGCACCATCGTCACGGCCGTGTCGCCCCGGCTGGTGAGCTGGTTCGGCGGTGGCGACCCGGCCCTGGGCTGGACGCTGACCATGGTGTTCTGGGGCATCGCCGCTGCGCTGATCTTTGCCTTCACGTTCAGTGCAACGACCGAGCGCGTCCAGCCGGTACAGGCTGAACCGTCCACCGTGCGCCAGGATGTGGCCGACCTGCGCAGCAACCTGCCATGGATCCTGCTGTTCTTCCTCTCGCTGATCATCATGCTCAGCATCACGCTGCGCATGACCAGCGCGGCCTATTACTTCAAGTACGTCGTCATCCGTCCCGACCTGCTGGCGACCTTCATGCCGGCCTATCTGCTGGCCGCGGCCGCGGGCACGGCCTGCACGCCGCTGCTCACGCGCATCATCGACAAGCGCAAGCTGCTGATCGGGCTGATGCTGGCGTCCACCGTGCTGTCGACGGCCTTCCTGTTCGTGCCCAGCGACCAGATCGTGCTGATGTATGCGCTGCAGATCGCGCTGGGCCTGTGCCTGGGCCCCAAGTCGCCGCTGTCCTTTGCCATGCTGGCCGACTCGGCCGACTACAACGAATGGCGCAACGGACGGCGTGCAACCGGCATGACGTTCGCGGCCAGTTCCTTCGCTCAGAAGCTCGGCACGGCCGTGGCGGTCGGCGTCATCGGCACCTTGTTCACGACGCTGGGTTACGTGCCCAACGTTGCGCAGTCGGCCGATTCACAGGCCGGCATCGTCTGGTTGATGTCCGTGATCCCGGCCGGCTTCACGCTGCTGGCAGCGGTGATCATGTGCTTCTACACCCTCGACAACCCGACGATGGCGCGCATCCAGGCCGACCTGGCCGCGCGCAAGTCCGCCACTTTACCGATCTGATGTCCATGCTGCGACACCTCGATGGCGGCGAGCGCTGTGAGCTCACCAGCCCCACTGCCCTGCCCCAATCCGGCGGCTTCCTGTGGAACCACCGCATGATGATCCAGGTCACCTGCCGCGGCTACGCCACCGCGCAGTTCATGCAGCCCGAACCGGCCAAGTACGCGCATGCGCCCAACCTGGAGGCCAAGACCTTCATGCAGCCGGAGCAGGCCTACTACGCCCACCACCCCGGCCGCTTCGTCTACGTGAAGGACGAGGACACCGGCGAGCTGTTCTCGGCGCCCTACGAGCCGGTGCGCGCGCCGGTCGACAGCTTCAGCTTCGTCGTCGGCCGGTATGACCTGAGCTGGACAGTGGAGCACCTCGGTCTGCGCGTGGAGATGACGTTGGGACTGCCGACCGACGATGTCGTCGAGCTGTGGGAAGTTCGCGTCATCAATCTGTCGGGCCGGGCCCGGCGCATCAGCGTCGTGCCCTACTTTCCCATCGGCTACATGTCGTGGATGAACCAGTCGGCCGAATGGCGCGCCGACCTGGGCGGCATCGTGGCCAGCAGCGTGACGCCTTACCAGAAGGTGGCGGACTACTTCAAGAATCTGGACCTCAAGGACAAGACCTACTTCCTCTGCGAGTGCCCGCCCGATGCCTGGGAGGCCAGCCAGGGCGCGTTTGAAGGCGAAGGCGGCCTGCACCGACCCAGCGCGCTGCAGGCTGAGCAATTGGCCGGCGGCGACGCTCGCTACGAGACGCCCGCCGCCGCCGTGCAGTACCGGCTGGCGCTGCAGCCCAACGAGAGCCAGGCCTGGCGCTTCCTCTTCGGCCCCGCGCTGAACGACGCCGAGATCGCCGGCGTGCGCGAGACCTACCTCAGCGAAGCCGGCTTCGCCCGCGCCCGCTCCGCCTATGCCGACTACATCGACAGCGGCCGCGGCTGCCTGCGCATTGAGTCGCCCGACGCCGACTTCGACCGCTTCGTGAACCACTGGCTGCCGCGCCAGGTTTTCTATCACGGCGATGTGAACCGGCTCAGCACCGACCCGCAGACGCGCAACTACCTGCAGGACAACCTGGGCATGGCCTATATCGCGCCGGGCATCACGCGCGGGGCGTTGCTGCACTCCTTGAGCCAGCAGGCCGCCAACGGCTCGATGCCAGACGGCATCCTGCTGATCGAAGGCGCCGAGCTGAAATACATCAACCAGGTGCCGCACACCGACCATTGCGTGTGGCTGCCGGTCTGCCTGCAGGCCTATCTCGACGAGACGGGTGACTTCTCGCTGCTGGACGTCGTCGTGGGCGAACTCACAGTGGCGCAACGCCTGGACCGCGCCATGGCTTGGCTGCAGCAGGACCGCGATGCACGCGGCCTGAGCTATATCGCCCAGGGCGACTGGTGCGACCCGATGAACATGGTGGGCTACAAGGGCCGTGGCGTGTCGGGCTGGCTCACTGTGGCGGCCGCCTATGCGATGCGGTTGTGGGGCGGCATCTGCGCCGACGCTGGCCGCGCCGAGCAGGCCGCGCGCTGGCAGGCAGCGGCCGATGAACTGAATGCCGCCGCCAACCGCCATCTGTGGGACGGCGACTGGTTCGCCCGCGGCATCACGGACGACGGCGTCGTCTTCGGCGTCAGCGCCGACAACGAGGGCCGCATCTACTTGAACCCGCAGTCCTGGGCCATGCTCAGCGGCGCAGCGAGCAAGGAGCAGCGCGTGAAGATGCTCGCCGCCATCGACGCCCAGCTCGACACGCCGCACGGCGTGGCGATGTTCAACCCGCCCTACTCCGGCATGCGCGACGACGTGGGGCGCGTGACGCAGAAGCACCCCGGCTCGGCCGAGAACGGCGCCGTCTACAACCACGCCGCCAGCTTCTACGTTCACGCGCTGTACGACGCCGGCGAGAGCGACCGCGCCTTCAGCGCGCTGCGCCGCATGATTCCGGGACCGGACGAGGCCGACTATCTGCAGCGCGGCCAGTTGCCTGTTTTCATTCCCAACTACTACCGCGGCGCGCACCAGCAGTTCCCGCGCACGGCCGGCCGCTCCAGCCAGCTGTTCAACACCGGCACCGCGGCCTGGGCCTATCGTTGCATCATCGAAGGCCTGTGCGGCCTGCGCGGGCATGCCCAAGGGTTGCTCGTGAAGCCGCAACTGCCATCGGGCTGGGATGAGTTCAGCGCTGAACGCGAGTTCCGCGGTGCGCGCTTCCACCTGCAGGTTCGCCGCACCGGCCAAAACCGCGTACTTCTGGACGGCCAGCCATTGCCAGATGGCCTGGTGCGCGACATCGAACCCGGTCGTGAATACCGGCTGGACGTCGAGCTACGTTGACGCCCGCCGCACGACCTGGAAGCCCAGGTCCACGTTCGGCTGCTCCACCGGCTGGCCGCGCATCAGTTTCATCAACATCTGCGCCGCCTGCTCGCCGATCTGACGGCGCGGCGTGGCCACGGTGGTGAGTGGCGGCACCATCTGGTCGCTGCCCGGCAGGTCGTTGAAGCCGACGACCGCCACGCGGCCAGGCACGGCCACCCCCAGGCGCAAGGCCGCCAGCAGCGCGCCTTGCGCAAGGTCGTCGTTGCAGAAGAAGATCGCGTCGGTCTCAGGCGCCTCGCGCAGCACACGCTCCAACATCGCGCCACCGAGCGCCATGGACGAGGGCTCGGCGATCAGCACCTTGTTCACGCTCTCGCCCAGGCCGGCTTGCACCAGCGCCGCCTCGTAGCCCTCACCGCGTTCCAAGGTGCGTGGGTCGAGCTGGGCGGCAACGTAGACGACGCGGCGCCGACCCGAATCGAGCAGATGCTGCGTGATGGCCCGCCCGGCATCGCGTTGCGAGAAGCCCACGCTGTGGCTGCCCGGCTCCACCTCCATCACATGCACGCAGGGAACGCCGCTGCCCTCGATGAGAGCGGCCGCCGCCGGGCTGCGATCGCGGCCGGTGACGATGAGACCGGCCGGCCGGTGTGCCAGAAAGCTGCGCAGCACGGCCTCCTCTTCGCTGGCGTCGTAATGGGTGACGCCGATCAGCGTCTGGTAGCCAGCCGGCACGAGGCTGTTCTGCACCGCGTCCAGCAGCTCTACGAACAGCGTGTTGCTCAGCTTGGGGATCAGCACCGCCACATGGGAGCTGCGGCTGGAGGCCAGCGCCCGGGCGGCCGGATCGGGCACGTAGCCCAGCGCAGTGGCGGCGGCCTGGACGCGCTCGCACAGCTCCTGCGCCACCGCCCGCTCGCCACGCAGGGCCCGCGACACGGTGATGGGGCTGACGCCGGCGGCCTGCGCCACGTCCGCCAGCGTCACCCGGCCGGTGGCCCTGGTGCGTCTGGGGGAGGCGGCTGATGTCGTCTTGCTGCTCGGCATTTCTACATGGTATCCCCCATATCGGAGGGGGAATTCGATGCCTAGGATAGCGCAATCCCGAAATGCGATAGCCCTCGGCGCAGCTGTTCAAACCTTGGGGATCGCATGTTCGGGCGAGTTTCAACCTAAGCCATCCAGTTTTTTTAAGCTCTTCGGACAGCGCTATCCAATAACCAAGTTTGTTTACCGAATACCGGCTCAACGACCACAAGGCAGCGGCCCACCGTGCCACCTCAGGAGACTCCCATGCGAAATCCCGGTTCCAAGACCCTGATCCATCTGGCGGCCCTCACGGCTTGCGCCGTGCTGGCGCTTCCCGCCCTGGCTCAAAGCGCGGATACACCGGCCACAACGCCTGACGCCGCACCAGAGGCCAATCCTGGCGCCAGCGTGCTGAGCACCGTGGTCATTACGGGCTCGCGCATCTCGGCGCGCGGCTTCACGCAACCGACGCCGACCACGCGCCTCACCGCCTCGGATCTCGAGAAGGCGGCTCACCCGAACATTTTCCAGAGCCTCGTTGAGTTGCCCGCGCTCCAGGGCAGCACGGGTCGCACCACCTTCACCAACAGCACCAGCAGCGGCTTGCAGGGCCTCAGCTCCCTGAGCTTGCGCGGCCTGACCCCGATCCGCACGCTGACCCTGCTCGATGGCCAACGCGTGGTGCCGGCCAACGTGACCGGCGTGGCTGACATCAGTCAGTTCCCACAGCTCCTCGTCACACAAGTCGACGTGGTGACCGGCGGTGCCGGCGCCTCTTACGGCTCCGACGCCGTGGGCGGCGTGGTGAACTTCATCACCGACAAGCGCTTCAAGGGCTTCAAGGCCAACATCGAAGCTGGCCAGACCAACTACGGCGACGACAAGAACGGCGCACTGCAAGCCGCCTGGGGCCGGAGCTTCCTCAACGACCGTGCGCACATTGCCGTGAGCGTGGAACTCGTCCGTGAAAAGGGGGTGCCCTCACCTCGCTTTGGTGGCCAGGGCGCCAACGGCCGCACCTGGTTCAACAACCCGGCCTGGCAACAGCGCCCTACCGGCCAGACCACGGACGGCAGGCCGCAGCTGTTCGACATCCGCAACGCCCAACAGTTCCAGTACTCCAAGTACGGCTTGATCACGCAGGGTCCGCTGCAGGGCACCGCCTTCGGCAAGGACGGCGTGCCCTACAAGTTCGAGTACGGCTCCAACGGCGTGCCCACCGGCACGGGTGCAGTGACAGGCTGCATCACACCCTTCTGCGTGGGTGGCGACCTCTCCGGCACCATCGGCGGCGGCACCACCATGGGCATGAACCTGCAGCGTCAAGTCTTCTACACCCGCGGTAGCTATGAGCTGGACGATGACAACGAGGTCTACTTCACGGTCAACCTGGCCAGGACCAACGCCCGCAACACGCCCAACCCCGGTTCGCCCAAGCTGGACAACTTGACCATCCAGTGCGAGAACCCCTACGTGCCGGCCTCCATCAAGCAGGCTTGCGTGGACAAGGGCATCACCAGCTTCAAGTTCGGCACGGCCTACGGCAACCAGCCCAAGGACATCGAGGTCAACCCGATCCGCGAACAGAAGCGGTTCGTGCTGGGTGCGACCGGCAAGGCTAGCGCGCTAGGCCAGACTTGGTCGTATGACGGCTACTTCGAGCACGGCGAAAACAGCATCGACCTGAAGGTCAGCAACATCATGCTGAACCCGCGCTTCAACCAGGCCATCGATGCCATCCGCCTGCCTGATGGCAGCATCGTTTGCCGCAACCCGGTGGCGCGCGGCTCTGGATGCGCGCCGCTCAACATCATCGGCGATGTGCAGCAGGATCCGGCTGCGCTGGCCTATGTGTTCCCGGCCGTCGGTCCACATCAGTTGTCGGTGCAGCGTCAGACGGTGGCCAGCTTCAACCTCAACGGCCAGCCGTTCTCGAACTGGGCAGGGCCGGTGGCCGTCGCCTTCGGAGCGGAAGCTCGCAAGGAAGGTTACTGGGTGACGGGCGACCCCTACGGCAATGGCGTCTACCCCGCAACGCCCAATACGGCCGACTACCCGGCTGACCCGGTCCTCAACACCACCGTGGGCAACAACTGGTTTGCCGGCAATTACCACGCTGCGGTGGGCGCCTACAACGTGAAGGAAGCCTTCGTCGAAGTGAACGCTCCGATGTTCAAGTCCGACAGCCTGGGCGAGGCCAACCTCAACGCGGCCGTGCGTCGCACGATCTATAGCACCGCCGGCGGCATCAACAGCTGGAAGATCGGCTCGACCTGGAAGACCGGTATCGATGGCCTGCGCGTCCGCTACGTCGCCTCGCGTGATGTGCGTGCGCCGAATCTCTCCGAGTTGTTTGCCGCGCCGGTGGTCATCAACCAGGCCGTCAACTTCCAGGGCAACACCTACAACGTGCAGCAGCGCACCATCGGCAACGTCAACCTTCGGCCCGAGCTGGCCAACAACCGCATCCTCGGCCTGGTGTTGTCGCAGCCCAAGTGGGCGCCAGGCTTCAGTGCGTCGATCGACTACTTCGACATCAAGTTGAAGGACGTGATCTCCACCCTCGGAGCCCAGCAGGAAGTGGACCTCTGCGCTGCCGGCAACCAAGAGATCTGCGCCGCGATGGATCTTGTCAGCCCCGTGAAGTACGTGACGCTGCAGGCCTTCAATCTGTCCAAGATGCGCAACAAGGGCTTCGACATGGAAGCTCTCTACCGATTCAACCTGGCCAGCGTCAATCTGCCCGGCAAGGTCACGCTGCGCGCCCTGGCCACCCACACGAAGAGCTTCCTGCAGGAATCCGGCATCGTCGGCACCATCCCGGCCGAGCGCGCGGGCGTCAACCTCGGCGACACGCCGAAGTGGAAGGCCCAGTTCTCGCAATCCTGGGAAGGCGAAAAGGCCAGCTTCACGGTGGGCCAGCGCTGGGTCAGCGATGGCGTCTACAGCAACGAGTTCATCGAGTGCCAGACCAACTGCCCAGTCTCCACCGCCCAGCACCAGACCATCGACAACAACCAGATGAAGGGCGCTTTCTATTGGGATCTCGCCGGCAACTACAAGATCAACAAAAACATCACCGCCTACTTCAAGATCGACAACGTCACCGACGTCGCGCCGCCCAACGCCCCGGGCACCAACACCGGCTATGGCGTGAACCCCTCGCTGTTCGACGTGCTGGGCCGCCAGTACCGCGTGGGCGCCCGCATGACGTTCTGACGCCGGTCGCGTCCTACAGCGGCGGCCGACGCATGCCGCGAGACTTCGCGGATGCGCTGGCTTGATCAGATCCGACCGCTGGGGCGCGTGCTGAAGCTGACCTTCGATGGCTTCCTCGACGACCGCGGCCCGCGCATGGGCGCGGCCCTGGCCTACTACACGCTGTTCTCGCTGGCGCCGCTGCTCCTGATCGTCGTATCGGTGGCCGGCCTGGTCTGGGGCGGCGAGGCAGTGCGTGGCGAACTGTTCGACCAGCTCGCCACGCTGCTCGGCGCGACGGCCGCCTCGACCGTCGAAAGCATGCTGAAGTCGGTCTCGTGGCCGGCCGGCGGCTGGTTGAGCACCGTGATTGGCCTGGGCCTGATGCTGGTTGGCGCGACGACGATGTTCGCGGAGCTGCAGGACGCGCTGGACACCATCTGGCGCGTGCCGGCCCGCCCCGTGCAGGGCTGGCTCAACTGGCTGCGCGCACGGCTGCTGAGCTTCGGGCTCATCTTCGGCCTGAGCTTCCTGCTCCTCGTATCGCTGCTGCTGGACGCCATGATGTCGGCCGCCCAGACCTGGTGGCAGCCCTGGTTCGGCGACTGGCTGCGTGTCGCCGCTCTGGCAAACACCGTGTTCAGCCAGGGCCTGGTGGTGGCCGTGTTCGCGCTGATCTTCAAGTGGATGCCGCGCGTTCACGTCGCGTGGCGCGACGTTCTGCTCGGCGCCTTCGTCACAGCCGGCCTCTTTGCCTTGGGCCGCTACGGCATCGGCGCCTACCTGCAGCGCAGCGGCGTCGCCTCGGGCTTTGGCGCCGCGGCCTCTGTCGTGGCCATGCTGGTGTGGGTGTACTTCTCGGCGCAGATCCTGCTGATCGGCGCCGAGTTCACCTGGGCCTACGCAAGAGTGCTGGGTTCGCGACGGGAAACGGAAGAAGCTCGTGCAAACTTGCGCACCGAATCCCAGCCCGCGATGCGATGACGACAACCACCACCGACGACGGCCTCCAGCTCCACTTGCGCCACTGGGCCGCCACGGCACCGACCCGCGGCCAGTTGCTGATCTGCCATGGCCTGGGCGAGCACATCGAACGCTACGCCCATGTCGCCGCGGCACTGAACGCGGCCGGTTGGGATGTGCACGGCTGGGACCACCGCGGCCACGGCCACAGCGAAGGCCCCAAGGGCGACATTCCCGAGCCTGATTCGCTGCTGCGCGACACGGCGCGCGTCATCGACGCCGTGCGTCAGCCGGGCAAGCGTTTCGTGCTGCTCGGCCACAGCATGGGCGGGCTGATCGCCGCGCGCTTTGCAGCGGAGGCGCTGACAGGCAAGCCCGCGGCCTGGAGCCGGCCGCTGGATGGCCTGGTGCTGTCTTCCCCCGCACTGGATGCAGGCCTGTCCGGCTTTCAGAAGCTGCTGTTGGCCGTCGCTGGGTCGCTAGCGCCCGGCCTGGCCGTCAGCAACGGCCTCAAGCCCGAGTGGATCAGCCGCGACACCGCCGTCGTCAAGGCGTACGCGACCGACCCGCTGGTGCATGACCGCATCACCGCGCGGCTGACGCGCTTCATCGTCGACAGCGGCACCCGCGCCATCGGCGATGCACCGCGCTGGCAACAGCGCACGCTGCTGATGTGGGCCGGCGCAGACCGCTGCGTTTCGCCGCGCGGCAGCGAGGCCTTTGCATCAGCGGCGCCCGCCAATGTCCTTGCGACCCGGCCGTGGCCCGGTCTCTTCCATGAGATCTTCAACGAGCCGGAGAAAGCAGAAGTGCTGAAGACGCTCACCGATTGGCTGAACGCGTGATGGCGTCAAGACGGTCCACGACAAGCTCCAGACGCAGCAGCGGGTTGTCCATCGCCATCAGGCGCTGACGCGCCGCCACCGGCATCGGCAACAGCTCGGCCCAGCGGTTGGCCAGCCAGCCGGCGTCATCCCATTGATAGGGCGGCTGCACAGGCAGGTCGTCCGCAGGACCGCGGGCCTTCCAACCGGCCAGCAGGTCCTGCAACTGCTTCGCGGCCTGACGCAGATCATCGGGCACCGGCACTGGGACATCGTCGGGCAGCAACTCCAGCTGGCCGACCCACAGGCCATGACTGAGGCGGCGCGGGCCCAACGCCCTGAAGCGCTGCACACCGCGCGTTCGGATGCTGATGAGGCCGGCCTGTGCATGCTCGAAATGCTCGATACGGGCCAAGGTGCCAATGTCATGGAAGGCCTCGGCCTGGAAACCCTCGCCTTCGCGCCGGCGCACTTCGTCGCCGGAGGTCAGCGCCACGATGCCAAAGGACTCGCCGCGCGCATGGCAGCGCTGCACCATGTCAAGGTAGCGCGGCTCGAAGATGCGCAGTGCCAGATGCCCGCCGGGAAAGAACACCGAGCGCAGCGGGAACAGCGGCGTCTCGGTCGTGTTCATGGCTTCAGATGCCCAATCCGAGACAGGACCCCGCGGGTCGAGCGCCGGGCCGCTCCCTAGCCGGCCCGCTCTGGCGATGCGCTTGCCGGTCACGCCGGCAAGCATCGCCGTCCCCGCGGGGGACTGGCCAAGGTACTCCTTGGGCGAGGGGTTTCATTTTCAGCGCGTCTTCTCGGCGATGCGCTGGCGCAGGATCGGCAAGACGGCTTGCGCCGCCTCGCGACCCGCCTGCACCGCACGGCGCCGCGCCGTGAAGTCGGCACTGCCCACGCCATCGAGCCGGGGCCGGATGACGACGTCGGCGTCGCGCAGCTCGAACATGTTGATGCTGCGCCCCATGATCGAGAAGGTCTGCATCAGCATGCGAAAGGCGTCGCCCGGCGGATCCTTCTCGGGCGGCGAGGTGATGTCCACCGCAACGACGAGTTGCGCGCCCATCTCCCTGGCAAAGCGCACCGGCACCGGCGACACCAGGCCGCCGTCAACGAATTCACGCTGGCCGATACGCACCGGCTGGAACACGGCCGGCACCGCGCTGGAGGCGCGCACGGCCGTGCCGGTGTCGCCACTGCGGAACAGGATAGAAGAGCCGTCGGAGAGGTCCGTGGCGACGATGCCCAGCGGCACCACCATCTGCTCAATGTTCTTGCCGCCGGTCTTGTCGCGGATGAAGCGCGCCAGCGCCTCGCCGCGGATCAGGCCGCGCAGCGGGAAGGACCAGTCGGTGATCGCGCCTTCGTCCATGGTCTCGGCCAGGGTCTGCATCTCCTTGCCGCTCTTGCCCGAGGCGTAGAGCGATGCGACGAGGCTGCCGGCCGAGGTGCCGGCGACCATGTCGACCTTGATGCCGTTTTCCTCGAACACCTGGATGACGCCGATGTGGGCAAAGCCGCGCGCGGCACCGCCGCCCAGGGCCAGGCCGATGCGCGGTGGCTTGGGAGCCGGCTTGATGATGGGCGGCTGCTCAGGCGGCGGCGTCGGGACGACAACGACCGGCGGCTGGGGCGGCTGGCTGGGCAGCACGGAGCAACCGGCCAGCGCGACAAGGGAGGCCAAGAGCCAGGCGCGGCGGATCAGGAAAGGATTCATTTCAAGGCAGAGGGAGCGCGGCGCACGATAACCGAGAGCGGGCAACGCGAACGATCAGGCCAGCTTGTAGCTTTGCAGATGGATGGAGGTCTCGGTGCCGGCGATGCCCTTGATGAGGCGCACCCGCTCCAGCACGTCGGCCAGTTCCTGCAGGCTGGAGCTGCGGATCTCGGCCAGCAGGTCCCAGCGGCCGTTGGTGTCGAAGAGGCCCGTGATACCGGGCTCGCCGAGCAGCATGGCCACCACCTCGCGCGTGCGGTTGCCTTCCACTGTGATGCTCATCCAGGCCGTGATCTGGTCGGGCACCGAGTCGGGCCGCAGGCGCACCGTGTAGCCGGTGATGACGCCGCTGTCCTCGAGGCGCGCGATGCGGTTGGTGACGGTGCCGCGCGAGACCTTGAGCTTGCCCGCGAGCTTGGCGACGCTGGCCCGGGCATCGGTGCGCAGCAGGGCGAGGAGTTGCTGATCGAGAGCGTCCATTTGAGCAATTTGGCAATTTCCGTTGCCATTTTGCCAAATTGCCATGCATTACTGAGCAAGAGTTGCACTTCTGTTTGGCGGGCTGCCTCGGAAGAATCGCCCCAACAGCTTCATAGAGACCGCCATGACCACCGTCCTCACCACCCAAGACGTCGCCCGCCTTGTCCAACGCGTCGGACTTCCCGATTTACTTCGCCGCCTCGTCAGCTACCTCGAATCCGACTACCTGCGCTGGGCCGAGTTCGACAAGACGCCCCGCGTCGCCGCCCATTCGCAAGACGGCGTCATCGAGCTGATGCCCATCGCCGACGCCAGCCTCTACAGCTTCAAATACGTCAACGGCCACCCCAAAAACCACCGCTTCGGCCTACCGACCGTGATGGCTTTCGGCGTGCTCGCCGACGTGGCGACCGGCGCCCCGGCCCTGCTCTCCGAGCTGACCCTCACGACCGCGATGCGCACCGCCGCCACCTCGGTCATGGTCGCCAAACGCCTGGCCCGCCCTGACAGCCGTGTCATGGCGCTCATCGGCAACGGTGCCCAGAGCGAGTTCCAGGCCCTGGCTTTCCACCACCTGCTCGGCATCCGCGAGCTGCGCCTGTACGACATCGATCCCGCCGCCACGGCCAAGCTGGTGGGTCATCTGGGCAGCACGGCCGGCCTGACGCTGACGGTCTGCGCCTCGACTGCAGAGGCGGTCAAGGGAGCCGACATCGTCACCACCGTGACCGCGGACAAGACCAACGCCACCATCCTGACGCCCGACATGATCGAGCCGGGCATGCACATCAATGGCGTCGGCGGCGATTGCCCGGGCAAGACCGAGTTGCACCGCGGCGTGCTGGAGGTGGCCCGCGTGATCTGCGAGTTCGAACCGCAGAGCCGCATCGAAGGCGACATGCAGCAGATGCCGGCCGAATTCCCCGTCACCGAGTTCTGGCGCGTGCTGGCCGGCGAGGCCCCGGGCCGCCAGAACGACGCCCAGGTCACCGTGTTCGACTCCGTCGGCTTCGCGCTCGAGGACTTCTCGGCCCTGCGCCTGCTGAGCGACATGAGCCAGCAACTGGGCCTGGGTTCACCACTGGACCTGATCCCACAGATGGCGGACCCCAAGGATCTGTTCGGTGAACTGCACTTGAGCCACCAACTCCAGGCAGCCTGAGCGCCTTGGGTCTAGCTAGCGTGTCAGCACCATCGACAGGAACGCGTCGTTGGGGCCGTTCGACAGCTTGAAGAAGAGCTTGTTGCGGCCCTTGTTGAAGTGCAGGACGCGCTTGCCTTCGGTGCGGTTGTAGTCGCGCACATAGCCCGCGTCGCGCAGGAAGATGTCGTCGAAGTAGGACTGCTTGTTGACGTTGCCACCCTTCCACACCATGCGCCCGTTCAGGTAGACCTGGACGTCGTCATCGGCGCCGATCCAGGCCGTCAGGTCGCAGGCCTCGTCGACGAACACCTCGGTGTAGCCGTAGTAGACCGAATCCTGCGCCTGTTCGGGTGGCAGAAACGGATAGCTCTGCGCCGTCACATAGCGCCACTTGAGCAGCCGCTTGTCCTTGCCGTAGTACACGGCGTCCAGCAGCACCGCCTGCTCGGGCGGATACGCCGGGTTGTCGAACATGCCGGCCCCATGCCGCCCGGGGAAGGGCCCGATGAAGTACCAGCTGTTCAAGTAGACGCGGTTGGCGTACTCGCCGCCCGCGCCGAACATGCGGCCGTGCCCGCGCACCAGGTGCGTGGCATCGACCGGCGGAATCTGGCCCTTGCCGCGGTCGAAGATCTGGCCGTCCTGACCGAAGTAGCCCCATGACCGTGTCGTCTGCTCAACGCGCTCGCCAGCACTGATGAAGTCGGTGATCTCGGCGAGCACCGGCCGGTCAGTCCCGCGGCCTGCGGCGGGCGATCCTGACCGGTCGCCGCCGGTGCCCTCCCCGCCAGCGCCGGACTTGCCCGCCTCGACCTGCACACCGTTGGTCTTGGCCTCCAGGCGCTGCTGCCGCTTGACGAGGGTGGCGCGGGCCTTGGCTTCCAGCGCGGCGACTTCACTGGCCGCCGTCTCCGGCGTCATTGGTGCCTGCATATTGGCGGCCGCACCGTCCGTGCCAGGCTTGGTCGCATCGCCCTGCCCTGCCTTCGCCTGGGCGTCGTGCGGCTCCCGGGCCTCGGCCTGCGTGCCGGCCTCCTTGGGTTCGAGCGCCGCGCTGTCGTCGCCCGCCGCCACCGTTTCAGCGACGGGCGGCGGCGTCTTGGGCAAACCGGTCAGCTTGGCCAACTCCTCGGCTCGGATGTCCTTGTCGAGCGCGTCAATCTCCTTGGCCAGCTCACGCGCCCGCTCCACCATGCGGTCCGGCGTCTCGGGCGCCGCCGCTGCGGCCGGCCCCGGTTGCGCCTCGGCCGGAACACGGTCGGCCGATTTCTGCAGCAACTCCTTGATGGTCTGCAGATCCTGCAAGCGCTTGGCCGTGCTGGCCACGCTGGTGGCGCGCAGACTGGACGCGACCTCGACCTCCTGCTCGCGCAGCTCCAGCTGGTAGCTGCCGAAGTAGTACAGCAGCGCCAGCAGGGCGGCATGCGCGGCCACCGAGACCGACAGGTACGGCCGGCGCGCAATCTGCGTGAGTGCCGCCACGACCAGGAACAGCAGCGGAGAACGGCGCGCGTCCGGCTTCATTGGCGCGTGTGCATCGAGATCTTGGTGAAGCCCTCGAACTGGCACAGGTCCAGCACGTGCACGATGTCCTGGTAGCGCGCCATCTCGTCGCCATCAATGCGGACGGGCCGGCCCGGGCTGGCCGCAGCCTCCTGCTTGAGGCGGTCGTGCAGTTCCTGCACCGATACCCGGCTGCCGTCGATGTAGAGCTTGCCCTGCTTGTCGACGCCGATGGTCAGCGGCGGGGCGCCGGCGCCCACGCGGTCCAGGCTCATCTGCGCCGCCGGCAGCGTGACCGGCAGTTCCTTCTGCGGCTTCTCGCCCACCGGCTGCTTGAACGAGGTGGCCACCATGAAGAACATCAGCAGGAAGAAGATGCAGTCGATCAGGGCGATCAGGCCGATCTCAGGCTGCTCGTCCTCGCCCAGATCAATGCGCATGCTGCACCACCCGCAGGGCCGGGGCCTCAGGCTGAGGCAGGAAGCGTTGGTTGAGCAGCGCATTGATCTGCTGCTCCAGCGCCAGGCCCAGCGTCGCCAGGCGATGCTTGAAATAGTGGTGCATGCCCAGCGCCGGCAGGGCCACCGTCAAGCCCGCGGCGGTGTTGACCAACGCCTTCGAGATGCCGCCCGCCAGCAAGGCCGGGTTGCCCATGCCTTCAGAGAAGGCGATCACGTGGAAGGCGTCGATCATGCCCAGCACCGTGCCGAGCAGGCCGACGATGGGCGCCACGGTGGCCACGATGGCCAGCGCATAGGCCTTGTGCTGGTGTTTGCGCAGCTCCATGGACGCAATGTCCCCCGCGGCGCTGCTGGCGACCGCGTAGGGCTGCTGGCGATGGACGACCAGGAAGGCGATCACCCGCGCCAGCGTGCTGCCGTCCTCGGCCAGCAGCCGCTCGATCTCGTCGAAGCGATGCGCGGTCCACAGCGGCTGAATGCGCTCCACCAGGCCGGCCGGTACCACGGCGCGGGCGCGCAGATGGATGAAGCGCTCGATCGTTACCGCGAGGAACAGGACCGAAAGGCCCAGCGTGACCAGCACCGCAGCGCCGCCCTCGGCCACCTGCTCGACCAGGTTCATCTCGGCCGCCAAGGCCAGGCCGGGGAGGCTGGCGGCGCCCAGCGCGATTGCGATTCGTCTCATGGTGATCATCTGTCGTAGGTAGTCAGGTTGTGCGAGCAGTCGTCTCGTCGTGCTTTGCGTTCGTCACCCGCCCTTGCGCTTGCGCCGCCAGGTGTCCACCACCTGCTGCGCCAGCGCGTCCGCCGCGGCTTGTTCTGCGGCGCTCAGGGGCGTGGGGGACTTGGCCTGATCGAAGGCAAACGCCATCGCTTTTTCCATGATCGCGCCCATGCCGACGCCTGGCAATTTCTCATCCTCTATGGTCTTCCAGGCCGCCTTGTAGCCCGCACGCTGCACCGGCGTGACACCCAGATCACGGGCGCTGTCGCCGGTGGCCAGGGCCAGGTGCAGCAGCGCATCAGCGTCGCCACCCGCCGCAGCGTTGCGAACTTCGGCTTGCAGTTTTGCGATCAACGCGGGATCGGCTTTTTCCTTCTGCAGCGGGTTCTGCAGCGCGCTCAGGTAGGCCGCAGCCCCGCCCTCCGCCCCGCCTTCATAGGCGCGCTGGAACAGCTCCTTGCTACGCGCCATCGTGGCGCTGTCGAAGACCTGGCAACGCCGGACCTCACTCTGCACGCGTTCGATCATCTCGTTGGTGACGCCACCGACGTCGTCCATCATCTTCTTGATGGGCGCAGGCACATCCCCTGGCCGGTCGCGCATGGCATGCAGCCCCTCGGGCGCGCCGGCCATCGTCGAGCACATCTGCAGCGTCTGCGCCGCCTCCAGCATCTCCTTGGGCGTGCCGCCGCCGAGCGCCACCTGCACCTTGCGCAGCGCCTCAGCCGGCGAGTTGGCCTGCTCCATCGCCTTCTTGGCCATGGCGCTGTAGTCGGGCGCCGACGCCGAAGCCGGGGCGGCTGCGGCCTGGACCGGCGCAGCGGAGGCCGCCGTCGATGCGCCCTGGGGCGGCTCGGCCGGCGCAAAGCCGCTGGCCGCCTGACTGGCTTGCGCCTGCGGGCTCGGCAGCGGCGCCTCGGCAACGGGCGGGCGCTTGTACAGCCAGGTCCCCGTGCCTATCACCGCGAACGCGATGACGATTGCGAGGACGCGGCGGGGCTGAGCGGGCACGGAGGCCCCCGTGTGTTGCGGCTGTTCTGTCATGGTTCCTGCTCCTTGTTCGACACAGTCCGGACGGCGTGGCGCCGAAGCGCCCGCGCCAACGTGCAGACCGGATGACTGCTGCTTACTTGGCCCTTTCCGGCGTGGCCGCATGCCCGGCCGCCTCACCGGCCCGCGCCACCACCTCGATGGGCTGGCGCGCCGCGATGCGGTCGCGGAAGAAGGCCTGCACCTGCTCGGCCGTCACGGCTTCGAGGTTGGCCGTCTCGCCCAGCATCATGGCCCTCATGCGCGGCTCGATGAGGATGCGCTGCAGCCAGTAGCCCCAGTGGCCGTTGTACTCGGGCGCCTTGCGGCTTTGCTCGACCATGGGCTGCTTGGCGCGCTGCAGCTCGTCGGCGCCGACCGGCTCTGCGGCCAGAACCTTGAGCTGGGCGCGCAGCACCTCGCGGAAGGCGTCGAACTTCTCGGGCGGCGTCTCGATCTCAGCGCTGAAGCGCCCCTGGCCGGCGATGTCCAGGCTGCCGCCGCCGCTGGCGCGCGGCGAGTAGGTGATGCCAAGCTTCTCGCGCACGATGTCGACCAGCCGCGTCTGCAGCAGCGTGGCCGCCACGCGGCCGGTGTTGGACAGCGCCGTGTCGGCCCACTGGTCGGGCATGGACCAGTGCCAGCCCAGCATGCCCTGGTCAACGCGGCCCTTGTGCAGCGCCACATGAGGCGCGCCGCCATCGGCGGGCGGCGTGGCTTTCAGCGGCACGGCCGGCAGGCGCGCGCGGGCCGGCCCGGCGCCAAAGGTGGCCTGCACGGCGGCAATGGCGGCCTCCTCGCTCACGTCGCCGATGATGACCACATCAGCCGCCCCGGCCAGGGCCGGGCGCAGGATGGCCGCCGCGTCGTCGGCCTTGGCCGCCAGCAGCTCGGCCGCCGTCGGCACGCCGCCGAGCCGGAGCTCGCCGTTGTTCATCACCCGGGACAGCTCGCGGCCGTAGACGATGCCTGGCAGGGTCTCGAACTGGTTGGCCATCATCGGCGCCACACCGGCC
The DNA here is from genome assembly GCF_001425705.1 of Pelomonas sp. Root1217. GTDB lineage: Bacteria > Pseudomonadota > Gammaproteobacteria > Burkholderiales > Burkholderiaceae_C > Pelomonas. Next base: position 1,025,280 of record NZ_LMDC01000028.1, read on the forward strand.
AGCTTCTCCCCCATCTCGGGGCGGAAGCCCGGGTCGCGCACGAAGGCGGCCAGCAGCTGGAGCTGGGGCTTGAGGTCGGTCGGGCGGGTGTCGCCCACCAGCAGCACGCGTCGGCTGTCCATTTGCAGATTCAGGCCGGCCAGCACGCCGCTGGCCTGCTGCCACTGCGCCACCTCGGCCAGCGAAAGCTTGCCGGTGCCGCCCAGCGGGAACATGTTCAGCGTCCAGGTGGCCGAGACCTGCTCGGGCTTGAGCCCGGCCATGCCCTGGCCCACCAGCACCTGCACGATGACCTTGTCCTTCTCCTGCGCCGTGGGCTTGACGACCAGGCGCGTGCCGTTGGCAAAGGCCAGCGTGGTGCTGCCCAGCTCGGCGTCGACCGTCTTGCTGACGATGGCGCCAGCGGCGCCGAAGTCGGCATACGGCCAGGTCACCGCCGTGAGCGCGGCCTGGGCCTGCAAGGGCTTGGCCAGGCTTTGGGCCAGCTGGGCCGACAGCGCCGGCACGCCGGCCGCGCCGGCCTTGGCGCTGCGGAAGATGAGCGGCTGGCCACCGAAGTCGCGGCGCAGCACGGCGGTCAGTTCCTCGGGCTTGATGGACGCCAGCATGGGCTCCCCCTCGGCCACGCCCTGTTCGGCGCTCTGGTAGACGCCCTCGTAGTGGGCAGCGTTGACCAGCGCATCGGCGATGGCCGCGCTCTGGCGCGTGGGGGCCTGGGCCACCATGGTCTGCATGAAGCTGCGGATCCCCGGCAGCAGGCGCTGCAGGTCGGCCGGCTGCACGCCCTGGGCCTGCAGCTGGCGCAGCTCGGTGGTCGCGGCGTCCAGCGCCTCGGCCCATTTCTCCGGTGCCGACATCACGGTCAGCTGGGCCTGACCCGTCACGTTGTGGATCCGCGGCAAGTCCATGCCAAAGGCGCCGAGGAACGGGCTGCCCGGCTTGAGCGCCCGGTCACTCAGACGCAGGTTGAGCACGCCGGCCGCCATTTGCTGCACCAGCACGTCGCGACCGACTGCCAGCGTCGGCGGGCGCATGTCGGGCGGCGTCAGCCAGGTCAGCGAGAGCTTGTCGGGCGCGCCGTCGGCGATGAACTCGGCTGCAGGCTGCGTCGGCTTGGTCGCACCCAGGTCCAGCGCGTCCGGCTTGGCCGTAGCCTTCCAGTCGGCAAAACGCTCACGGATCTGCTTCTCCACCGCGTCGACGTCGATGTTGCCGACGACGATGAGGGTCGCGTTGTCCGGCCGGTAGTTGGCCCGGTAGTAGCGGCGCAGCTTGTCGGCCGTGGCGGCCTGGACGGTGTCGATGCGGCCGATGGGCAGGCGCTGGGCCACGCGCGTGCCGGCCAGCGTCAGGGCCTGCTCGGCGATGAAGGCGCGCATGCCGGGCACGTCGCGCGTGCGCTCCTCGGACAGCACGACGCCCTTCTCCTGCTCGACGAGCTGGGCGTCGAGCTTGAGGTGCGAGCCGATCTCGCGGAACAGCATCAGGCCGGTGTCCAGCGCCGCGGCGTCGGCTTTGGGGAAGTTGAAGTGGTAGACGGTCTGCTCGAAGTCGGTGAAGGCATTGGTGTCCGCACCGAAGCTCAGCCCCTGGCGCTGCAGCATGTGCACGACCTCCCCGTCAGCCACCTTGGCGCTGCCGCGGAAGGCCATGTGCTCCAGGAAGTGGGCCAGGCCCTGCTCACCGTCGCGCTCCTGCAGGGAGCCGGCGCCGATGCGCATGCGCATGGCCACGCCGTCCTTGGGCGTCTCGTTGTGCTGGATGGCATAGCGCAGGCCATTGGGCAGGCGGCCGAAGCGCACGGCGGGATCCGGCGCGCGCTGGGTCAGCTCGTGGCCCCAGAGCGGGCCCGCCGGCGCCTGGACAGTAGCGGCCTGGGGCTGTTCGGCCCAGGCAACAGGGGCCCACACCGCCATGCCGGCACTAAGCGCGAGGGCCGCAGCTATGGTGGTGGCACGCCAATGCGGTGCGCGGCGATGGGCTTGGGTTTGCAGGCGTGAGTGCAAGCGGTGTCTCCTGGAATTTGGCTGGAGTGGGCCACAACTTGGTATTGGTAAGTCCAATTGCCGTTGTGTTTGGCTATAAATAGCGGGTGACGGTGAATAATTACGATTTGGTAATACCAAAATGAACGATGCGCGGACTGCTTGACCACCCGCTTCGGGCTGCCCAGGCATCAGCAACATTCACGACGCCCCTGGCCTTCACGCGCCTCCAGAATCAGCCGCATACGCCGACGGAGGGCTCGCATGGCATGGAATGCTCATCTCACTCCCCCTCGCAGGCCGCTGTGGCCACTTTGGTCGCTCCCACTGCTGCCCGCGCTGGCCCTGGCTGAGCCACTGCCCGCTGACCCGCTTGAGCGCCAGTGCTGGCTGGCCCACACCAGCCAGCGCACGGCGCTGGACCTGCGCGAGCCGGTCTCCGTGCACTTCAGCAACTTGAAGACCGGCTACCGGGTGCGCACACCTTTTTGGGTGGAGTTCGGCATCCGCGGCATGGGCGTCATCCCGGCCGGCAATGCCAACGAGAAAGCCGGCCACCACCACATCCTCGTGGACACGCCGCTGCCGCGCGATCACACCGCGCCCATTCCCTTCTCCAGCACGCACAAGCATTTCGGCAAGGCCCAGACCGGCACCGAGATCGACCTGCCGCCGGGCCGCCACACCCTGCGGCTGCTTTTCGCCGACCACGCCCACAAGCCCTATTTCGTCTTCAGCAATGAGATTGCCATTGTTGTCGTGGGCAAGCGCACCGAAGCTCCTGCGCCGAAGGTCATTGCGGGCGACCGCGGCAGCTGCGACGCCTGGTACGAGGATCTGCGCGCTGCGCCACGCGCTCCGTCAGGCCGCGAGGTCTACGTGAAGAACCTGCGCGACGACGAGGCGGTGTCGAGCCCCTTCACGTTGTCCCTGGGCGTGCTCGGTGCCGGCCTGGGCGTGGCGCCGGCCGGCACCACCATCAAGGACACGGGGCATTTCCGCCTCAGCTTTGCGCCCAAGGGCGGCGGCAATACGGTGCGCCAGAACCTCGTCGACGGCCGCACCGAGGCCATCGTCGACCTGCCCCTGGGCGAGTACGAGGCGGTTGTCAGTCTGCACGACGGCGCGGGTGAGCCCCTGCTCAAGGCCGCGCCGCTGAAGTTCAGCGTCACCCGTCACGACAGGTAGGCGCTAGCGTCCTCCACGTCGATCTGCACCGCCGGCATGAAGCGCCGCGCATAGTCGCGCCAGACGCCCGAGCGCAGGAAGAGCGCGAACAGATCCGGGTCGAGGTGACCCTCGGCCACCATGCGGCGCATGATGGCCAGCGCCTCGGACAGGCGCTTGCCCGGCTTGTAGGGCCGGTCATCGGCCGTCAATGCCTCGAAGACGTCGGCAATGGCCATCATGCGGGCCTGCGGGCTCATCTGCGCGCCGGTGAGGCCACGCGGGTAGCCCTTGCCGTCCATGCGTTCGTGATGGCCACCCGCGATTTCGGGCACGTCTTTCAAATGCTTGGGGAAAGGCAGCTCGTGCAGCATCTTCAGCGTCTGCACGATGTGGTCGTTGATCTTGTAGCGCTCCTCCTCCGTCAGCGTGCCACGCGAGATCGTGAGGTTGTACAGCTCCCCCCGGTGGTAGAGGTGTTCGGGCTGCTTGAGCTTGAATCCCCAGCGGTTGTCGCCGGCCAGTTGGTCGGCGGCGGGGCGCGGCAGGATGTGCTCGGGCCGGTCCTGCAGCAGGCGCTCAGGTGCGGGCAGCGGCGGGCGCGGCCTGGGCTGGCGGCGCAGCTCCTCGATGGACAGGCCGAGCGTGTCGTCCAGCGTGCGCGACCAACGCCTCTCGCCGATGCGGCGCAGCCGGGCAACGGCTTCGGGGTCCAGCGTTTCGCCGCCCACATTGCTGGCCGCGACAAAGGCGTAATCGGCATCCAGTTCGTCTTGGACCGGCGCCGCCGCAGCACGGGCGCGCTGCACGCCCGCGTCGCCCAGCTCGGCCTCCAGCTTCTCGATCAGCGCGTCGCGCTTGAGCACCTCGAAGCGCGTACGGATCTCATGAACGCGGTTGTAGATGGTTTCCAGCTTGGTAGCCTTGTCGACAACATATTCCGGCGTGGTGACCTTGCCGCAGTCGTGCAACCAGGCGGCGATGTGCAGCGCCTCCCACTGGTCAGCGTCCATCGTGAAACCGGCGTACGGTCCTTCGGTCGCCTCGCACGCTGCCTGGGCCAGCATCTTGGTCAGTTCGGGCACGCGCTGGCAATGGCCGCCGGTATAGGGGCTCTTGGCATCGATGGCGCCGGCGACAAGCTGGATGAAGCTCTCCAGCAGCGCTTTGCGGGCGCGCAGCAGCAACTGGTTGTCGATCGCCACGGCGGCTGTGCCAGACAGTGCGCTGACGAAGGCCACGCGTGCGGCGCCCAGCGGTGCAGACGGCCCGTCGGCCATCAACGGGAAGGTCAGCGTCAGCGTGCCGATGGTCTCGTGCTGGCTGTTCTTCAGCGGCAGGGCCAGCAGGCGCATCCTGGCGACGCCCAGGACGGCGAACAAGCGCCCGTAGGCGGACAGGTGGGTCGGGTTGTCCCAGCTCAGGTCGATCTCGACCGGTGCGTTCGTCTGCAGGGCACGCACCGGCGCGGCGACGCTGTCGGGCACGTTCACCTGCCAGGTCAGCCCGCGGCGCGACGCGGTCTCGCCACGCACGCGCGAAGCCGCAGGTTCCAGCGTCTGGCCATCGGCCGACAGCAGGTGGACCGAGCCGCCGCTCGCGCCCGCCACGGCGATGGTCTCGCGCAGGATGAGGTCGAGCAGGGTGTCGAAATCGCGCTCGGCGCTCAGCGCGCTGCTGATGTCGAGAAAGCGCCGCAGCGAATGCTTCATCGCCGTCATCGCGATGGCCAGGCGATCGACCTCGCGGATCAGGCTGCGCTGGGGATCGGGCCCGTCGAACTCGAAACGCTCGATCGCCTCGGCCTGGCGGGCCAGGTTGCGCAGCGGCCGCGACACGCGGTCGGCCAGCAGGTGAACCAGGGGCAGCAACAGCAGCATCAATCCCAGCGAGATGTACAAGCTGTGGCGGCGGCTCTCGATCTGGAAGGCCTGCAGCTCCTCCCGCGGCGCGGCCATCAGCAGCACCAGCGGCGCGCCGGCCTCCACGGCACCCTGCAGCGGCAAGGCGTGGCTGACCCATTCGTGCCCGTCGATCAGCTGCACGGGTGCGAGATGACCCTCGCCATCGCGGCGCTGCCACAGCGCGCGCATCAGCGGCGACGCACGCTCGGCCACGCGCGGCAGCGCCTGGCCGTCCTTAGGCGGCGTGCGCCGCTCGGGCCGGGCCTCGGCCAGCATCTCCCCGCCTTGGGTGGCGATGAGCAGCTCGGCTGAACGGCTGATCTGCGGGCGCGTCAGCATTTCGCTCAAGGCCTTGAGGCTGACGTCGGCGCCGACGATGGCGCCGCCATGGGCCTGGGCCAGCGTCACGCCGGGTTCGCCCGTCGTGAAGAACAGATAGGGTGCCGACTGCACGAGCCTGCCTTCGCCGGCCTCGCTGGCCAATGCGAACCAGGGCCGGGTGCGCGGGTCAAAGTCGTAGTCGGGCCGGTCACGGCGCTGCAGCTCGCGCAGGGCCGCGTCATAGAAGCGGTAGGCGCCCCGCGGGGCTGCGCCGCCATCACGGTTCACGCTCTGCAGGCCGAATGCAGCCTCAGCCGGTGCATCCATGCGCTTGCGTGTTGCCGCATCGCCCAGGCGGCGCAACAGGACGAAGGATCCGCCCGAGGTGCCGACATAGACGGCCGACACAGAGGCATTGGCGCGCAGGGCCGCGGCCATCTGCGGCAGCGCAGTCAGACGCTCGGCCTCGTTGCCGGCCCGGCTCAGGGCGCCGGTCGCCAGCAGGGCGACGCTGACCCGCGCCGGGCGCAGCTCGGTCTCGACGGCCGCGGCGGCCTCACGGCCGATGCGCCGGGCCGCGGCGCCAGCCTGCTGCAGCATCAATGCGTCACTGCGTGAGCGCTCGTACAGCAGCAGCACGCTGTACACCAGGGCGACCAGGCCCACCATCAGCAAGCTCAGCGTGATGTAAAGCGTCTTGGGCTTGAGATGCGGCATGGAACCTGACGGGCAGCAGCGTTGCAGCAGTATCTCCGTGCCGCCACCACTTTGCCTGTGGTTACCAGACCAGCCGGCAAGGGTGCCCAAGTCCTACAAGTCAAGCCCCCCAGCGGCCTTCAGGATGGCGTGGCGACGACCGGTCGCGTATCGCCGCAGGCCCGACCCGGCGCCTGCGCTGCTATGGATGAAGTAGGAGAGAAGTTCCCCATGAAAAAGATCGCAATCAGCCTTGCCGCCCTCGCCCTGGCCGCCAGCGCCCAGGCTCAGTCCAACAGCCCCGGCAGCAATGCCGCGCACAACTACGGCCTGTTGTCCCTGGGCCAAGGCCATCTCAATGCCGACTGCACCGGCGTGCAGACCTGTGACAGGAACGCATTCGGTGGCAAGGCCATGTTCGGCCACGCCTTTGGCAATGGCTTTGCCCTCGAAGGCGGCTACACCAATTTCGGCAAGTTCCGCGCGTCACAAGGCACCGTGGGGTTGAGCGGCCGGCCCGAAGCCCTGTCGCTGAGCGGCGCCTACACGGCCAACCTGAGCCCCGACTGGGGTCTGGTCGGCCGGCTGGGCGTGGCCCGCGTGCGCACCAAGGTGAACGCCGAGGTCGGCGCGCTGACGGGATCGAGCAGCGAGAGCAAGACCCAGCCCATCGCCGGCTTGGCCGTCAACTACGCGCTGACACCGTCGGCCCGTATCGAGCTGGGCGTGGACGCAACGCGGGCCCAGATCCAGGGTGAGCGCCAGAACGTTCGGATGGTGTCACTGGGCGCGCGCATGGCCTTCTGACGGCCCAAGCACGCCACTGCGAGACCACCCGAGCCGCCTGGCCGCTGAAAGCGCGGTCAGGCGGTTTTTTTCACAACGCCCCCGAGCCCAGGGGCATGGCCGTCTCATCGGCGCGACAACTTCATCAAGGGCCTACAGGCGCCGCGAATAGCATGCGCGCCGCCCCGAAGGGCATCGAGGTGCCGGCCACGCCGGTCGGCCCATCCATCAAGAGAAAAGGGAGTGTTCTCATGAAAAAACAAGCCATCGTCCTGGCCGCACTGCTGGCCGCCACCGCTGTCCACGCCGAATCGCCGGCCCAGGGCTATATCGGCGTCGCCGGTGGTGTCTCGCACGTCAATATGGACTGCACGGGCACCACCAGCTGCGACACGAGCGACACCGGCGCCAAGCTGGTGGGCGGCTACAACTTCGGCAACGGCTTCAGCCTGGAAGCCGGCTACGTCACTTTTGGCAAGTTCAAGGGCGCAGACGGCACGATGTCCGTCACCATCAAGCCGACCGCCCTCACGCTGGGCGCTGCTTTCGCGCTGCCGCTGAGCACCGACTGGGGGATGAACGTCCGCCTGGGCATCGCGCAGGTGAAGACCAAGGCCAGCGCCACCGTCGGCACGCTGAGCGGCTCCGACTCCGAGAGCAAGGCCAAGGTCTACGCCGGGCTGGGCCTGACCTATGCCATCGCCAAGAGCGTCAAGCTGGAGCTGGGCGTCGATTCGACCCAGGCCCAATTCGCTGGCGAAAAGGCGACGCTGCGCCTGGTCTCCCTGGGCGCGACCTTCGCGTTCTGATCAACAACGCGTCCCACTCGACGGGCCGCCTCGTGCGGCCCTTTTCCATGGCTCTTCCTACACTGCGGCCATGGACTACGCCTCGTTGATCAAGGAAATGGGCCGTGGCGCCCGGGGTGCGCGCGATCTGAATCGCGAGCAGGCTGAAGCGCTCTTCGGCGAGATGCTCGACGGCAAGGTGCCCGACATGGAGCTGGGCGCCATGCTGATCGCGCTGCGCGTGAAGGGCGAGAGCGCCGACGAGGTGGCGGGATTCCTTGCTGCAATGCAGGTACGAACGGCCAAACTGACCGCCCCCGACGGCCCACGAACCGTGCTGCTGCCCAGCTTCAACGGTGCCCGCAAGCAGGCCAATCTGATGCCGCTGGTCGCGCTGCTGCTGGCCCGCGAGGGCGTGCCGGTGCTGATCTTCGGGCGGCACGACTTCGACAGCCGCCACAGCCCCTTCGAGCTGCTGGGCGCACTGGGGCTGCACGCCAGCCCGTCCCTGGCTGACGCCGAAACGCGGCTGGCAGGCGACAAATTGGCCGTCCTGCCTTTGCAGATGCTCAACCCTGGGTTGAACAGCTTGATGGCCCTGCGCCCGAGGCTGGGCGTGCGCAACAGCTCCCACAGCCTGGCCAAGCTGCTCGACCCCTTCCCGGTCGGCCGCGGCGTGCGTGTCGTCGCGGTGACTCATCCGGAGTACCTGGACAGCATGGCCGCGGCCCTGCCCGGCCTGACGGTGGACGGCGGGCGGGCGATGCTGATGCGCGCCAGCGAGGGCGAGGCCTATGCCCATCTGCGCCGCAAGGCCCATCTGATCGGCTTCCAGAACGGTGACACCGCACCTTTGCATCCGGCCGACACGGCGGATCTGGACTGGCTGCTGTCGCCGGCCTGCGCACCGGCCGAGAACGCAGCCCTCATCAAGGCCATGCTGGAGGGCCGCGAAACCGTGCCGCCGCGCATCCTGGAGCAGGTCGCCGCACTGCGGTTTCTCGCCACAAACTGAAGTTGCTTATTCGGCTTGGGCATATAGCCCCAAAAATTCTGTAGTTCTTCCGCACCGCAACATTACTTAGAGTCGCGCCCTCGGGTGGCATGGGCCGCCTCAGGGGACAGCGTGCTGGACGGAATTGCGATTGCAAGCGGATTGGGAGTCGGCCTCATCGTCGGGATCACCGGCGTGGGCGGCGGCTCGCTGATGACGCCGCTGCTGCTGTCCGTCTTCAAGCTCAACCCAGCGGTCGCCATTGGCACCGACCTGTGGTTTGCCTCGTTGACCAAGATGAGCGGCTCGGTGGCGCATGCCCGTCACGGCCATGTGAACTGGGCCATCGTGCGCCGCATGCTGATGGGCTCGATCCCCGCCTCCATCGCCACCATTGCGCTGATGCACCTGACCGGCGTCACCAAGGGCTGGGCCGCGACGCTGACGTTTTCGCTGGGCATCGCCCTGCTGCTGACGGCCGCCGTCGTGGCCTTCAAGCAGAGCTGGCAGCCGCTGGGCCTGAAGCTGGAGCGCTGGATTCCCGAATCGCGCAAGCCGATGCTGATGGTGGCCCTGGGCCTGCTGCTGGGCGTGCTGGTGTCGCTGTCGTCCATCGGCGCCGGCGCCATCGGTGCAACGCTGATCCTGCTGATCTACCCGCGCATGAAGGCCCGCGACATCGTCGGCACCGACATTGCCCATGCCGTGCCTTTGACCCTGGTGGCCGGCATCGGCCATGCCAGCCTTGGCAATGTGAATTGGGAGCTGCTCGTGTCCCTGCTGATCGGCTCTTTACCTGGCATCTGGCTGGGCGCCCAATTGACCCGTCGGCTGCCCGACGGTGTCGTGCGCAGCCTGCTCTGCGTTTCTCTTCTGATGGCCGGCTGGAAGGTCATCCACTAACCATGTATCAGTACACCGACTTCGACCGCCGCTTCGTCCACGCCCGCGCCGCGCAGTACCGCGACCAGCTCGAGCGCCACCTCGCCGGCACCCTCGGCACCGACGAGTTCCGGGCGCTGCGCCTGCAAAACGGCTGGTACATCCAGCGCCATGCACCCATGCTGCGCGTGGCCGTGCCCTATGGCGAGCTGTCCTCGCGCCAGCTGCGCCAACTCGCCCGCATCGCCCGCGAGTACGACCGCCAGCCCGACGGCCCCTTTGCCGGCCAGGGCGGTTACGGCCACTTCACGACGCGCCAGAACCTGCAATACAACTGGATCCCGCTGGTGGACAGCGCCACGGTGATGGAGCTGCTGGCCGAGGTCGACATGCACGGCATCCAGACCAGCGGCAATTGCATCCGCAACATCACCAGCGACGCCTTCGTCGGCATCGCGCCGGATGACATCGTCGACGCCCGTCCCTACTGCGAGATCCTGCGCCAGTGGAGCACGCTGCACCCCGAGTTCGCCCACCTGCCGCGCAAGTTCAAGATCGCCGTCAGCGGCGCTGCCGAAGACCGCGCGGCCATCGGTTGGCATGACATCGGCCTACAGCTGAAGAAGAACGCGGCCGGCGAGGTCGGCTTCCAGGTCTTCGTTGGTGGCGGCATGGGCCGCACGCCAATTCCCGGTGTCGAGATCAACGCCTTCGTGCCCTGGCAGCACATCCTCGTCTACATCGAGGCCATCGTGCGCTGCTACAACCTGGCCGGCCGGCGCGACAACCTCTACAAGGCCCGCATCAAGATCCTCGTCAAGGCCGAAGGCCGGAAGTTCTTCGACGCCGTCAACGAGGAATACCGCCGCATCCTGGCCGACGACAACGGCGGCCATGAGCACATCATCCCCCAGGCCGAGCTGGACCGCGTGGCGGCCTGCTTTGTCGACCCGGCCGGCGTCGCGCCCGTCGCCGAGCCCGTGCTCGACACCAGCGACCCGGCTTTCGCACGCTGGCTGGCACGCAATGTCGATGGCCACCGCGTCGCCGGCTACCGCGCTGTCACGCTCAGCCTCAAGCGCGTCGGCATCGCCCCGGGCGACACCAGCGCCGACGTGATGGACACCGCCGCGGCCCTGGCCGACCAGTTCAGCCACGGCGAGCTGCGCGTCACGCACCGCCAGAACCTCGTGTTGCCCTGGGTGAAGGCCAGTGACCTGCCCGAACTCTTCCAGGCCGCCCGGGCCGCAGGCTTCGCCACGCCCAACGCCCGCCTGTTGACCGACCAGATCGCCTGCCCCGGCGGCGACTTCTGCGCGCTGGCCAATGCCCGGTCGCTGCCGCTGGCTGCCACGATCGCCGAGCGCTATCAAGACCAGGACGAGCTCGAAGACCTCGGCGAGATCGACCTGCACATCAGCGGCTGCATCAACAGCTGCGGCCACCACCACAGCGGCCACATCGGCATCCTCGGCGTCGACAAGGACGGCACCGAGTGGTACCAGCTGACGCTGGGCGGCAGCGACGGCACGAAGCTGTCCGGCGCGACGACAGCCGGCAAGGTCATCGGCCCGAGCTTTGCCGCCGACGAGATCGCCGACGCCATCGACGCCGTCATCGACACCTTCAAGCGCGAGCGCCTGGCCGGCGAGCACTTCGTCGACGCCGTGAAGCGCCTCGGCCTCGACCCCTTCAAGACCGCCGCGAATGCCGTTCGCGTCTCGACCGCGAAGGCTTGATCACCATGAAGTTCATCAACGCCACCACCTGCCAATGGAAGCACGCCATCGGCGAAGACGGCCCCAAGCCCGATCCCGATCCGGCGCCCAACCGCCTGCTGTCGCTCGAGCAATGGCATGCCGTGCGCGCCCACTGGCCCAAGGATGTGCCGGTCGCCATCGAGTTCCCGAACGACGCCGACATCCACCAGCTCGCGCCCGACCTGGAGCGCATCGCCCTCATCGTGCTCGACTTCCCCAAGTGGACCGACGGCCGCGCCTACAGCCAGGCCCACATCCTGCGCAGCCGCTTCAAGTTCACCGGCGCCATCCGCGCCCGCGGCGAAGTGCTGGTCGACATGATGCAACTGCTGGCCCGCACCGGCTTTGACGAGGCCGTCATGCGCGGCGACCAGTCCCAGGCTGCCGCGCAGAAGGCGCTGGACCTGTTCGCACCGGTGGGCTTCTACCAGGGCGACGTCGGCGAGACGCGACCCTGGTTCCAACGGAGCGCAGCGTGAGCACCGAAGTCAGCAGCCTGCCCTGGGCCGCCGCGCCTGCGGCTGGCAACGCCATCGGCCTCTACGCCAAGTGGACGCCGGCCCTGGACGCCAAGATCGAGGCTGCCCTGCAGCGCCTGCGCGACGCCAGCATCGAGCATGGCGACGGCCTTGTGCAGAGCAGCAGCCTGGGTGTGGAGGACATGGTCATCACCGACCTGATCGCCCGAGCCAAATTGCCCATCGCCATCGCCACGCTGGACACAGGCAAGCTGCATCCCGAGACGCTGGCCCTGCTGCCGCGCATCCAGGCCCGCTACGGCCGCGAGGTCGAGGTCTTCAAGCCGGTGGCGGACGCCGTCATCCAGTTCGTCCGCAAGGAGGGCGAGGAGGCGATGTACAAGAGCATCGAGCTGCGCAAGGCCTGCTGCGGTCTGCGCAAGATGGAGCCGCTGGGCCGCATGCTGAAGGGCCGCTCGGCCTGGATCACCGGCCTGCGCCGTGAGCAAAGCGGCGCGCGCGGCGACGTGGCCTTCGACGAAGACGACGGCAACAACCGCCGCAAGATCAGCCCCATCGCCGACTGGACCTGGGCCGAGGTCTGGGCCTATGTTGAAAAATATGCAGTTCCCTACAACCCGCTGCATGACCAGTTCATGCCCTCGATCGGCTGCGCACCCTGCACGCGGGCCATTGCGGTGGGAGAGGATTTCCGCGCCGGTCGGTGGTGGTGGGAGGATTCCTCAAAGGAATGTGGTCTGCATGCGAAAAGCTGAGGAACACAGCCACAGAGACACGGAGGCACAGAGAAGGCCTTTGAGTTCCTCTGTGTCTCTGTGCCTCTGTGGCGGAAATTGAATTGACATGAATGCTGCTGTGAAACCCGAACAACTCATCGCTGACGTCGACCACGCGCATCTGGATGCGCTGGAAGAGGAAGCCATCTTCATCCTGCGCGAGGTGGCCGCGAGCTTCGAGCGCCCCGCCCTGCTGTTCTCCGGCGGCAAGGACAGCTGCGTCGTGCTGCGCCTGGCCGAGAAGGCCTTCAAGATGAAGAACGCGGCCCACCCGAGCGGCTACTCGGGCCACCTGCCCTTCCCGCTGGTGCACATCGACACGGGCCACAACTTCCCCGAGGTCATCACCTTCCGTGACCAGCGCGTGGCGGACATGGGTGAGCGCCTGGTGGTGGGTCACCTCGAAGACTCGATGGCCAAGGGCACGATCCGGCTCTCCCACCCGCTGGAAAGCCGCAACGGCCACCAGACGGTGACGCTGCTGGAGACCATCGAGGAGCACAAGTTCGACTGCCTCATCGGCGGCGCCCGGCGCGACGAGGAGAAGGCGCGCGCCAAGGAGCGCATCTTCAGCCACCGCGACAGCTTCGGCCAATGGCAGCCCAAGGAGCAGCGCCCCGAGCTGTGGACGCTGTTCAACACGCGCATCCGCCCGGGCGAGCATTTCCGCTGCTTCCCCATCAGCAACTGGACCGAGCTGGACGTGTGGCTCTACATCGCCCGCGAGAACATCCCGCTGCCGCAGATGTACTTTGCCCACGAGCGCCAGGTCATCCGCCGCAAGGGCCTGCTGGTGCCGCTGACCGAGGTGACGCCGCCGGAAGAAGGCGAGACCGTCGAGACCGCCACCGTGCGCTTCCGCACCGTCGGCGACATGACCTGCACCTGCCCGGTCGAGAGCCCCGCCGCCAACGCGAGCGAGGTCGTGGCCGAGACGCTGACCGTGACGGTGAGCGAACGCGGCGCCACGCGCATGGACGACCGCACGAGTGAAGCTTCCATGGAGAAGCGCAAGAAGGAAGGGTATTTCTGATGAAGGCGCTCCGATTCCTGACGGCCGGGTCCGTGGACGACGGCAAGAGCACGCTGATCGGCCGCCTGCTGTTCGACGGCCAGGCCATCCTGGCCGACCAGCTCGACACGCTGGAGCGCCGCGCCGCCGGCCGCCCCATCGACCTGAGCCTGCTGACCGATGGCCTTGAAGCCGAGCGCGAGCAGGGCATCACCATCGATGTGGCCTACCGCTACTTCGCCACCAAGACGCGCAAGTTCATCATTGCCGACGCGCCCGGCCATGAGCAGTACACGCGCAACATGGTCACTGCCGCGGCCGGCAGCGATGCCGCCGTCGTGCTGGTGGACATCACCAAGCTCGATCTGAACGAAGCCGAAGTGACGCTGCTGCCGCAGACGCGCCGCCATTCGCTGCTGGCCCAATTGCTGCGCGTGCCGAGCATCGTTTTCGCGATCAACAAGATTGACGCGCTGGCCGACCCGGCCGAGGGCTTCGCCAAGGTCAAGACCGCGCTGGAGAAGTTCGCCACCGCGGCCGGCCTGGACGTGGCTGCCACCGTGCCCGTCAGCGCCTTGCGCGGCGACAACGTCACCCAGCCGCTGGACGCGCCCTGGTGGAATGGCGAGAGCCTGCTGCAGGTGCTGGAGCGCCTGCCCACGTTGAGCGAGCGCGCCGACGCGCCGCTGAGCCTGCCCGTGCAGTTCGTGCAGAAGGACGCCTACCAATCGGCAGGCACTGGCTTCCAGCCGCGCGTGCTGTGGGGCCGCATTGCCCACGGCGCCGTGAAGGCGGGTGACACCATTGAGGTGCTGCCGTCGAAGCAGACCGCCGTCGTCGCCGAAGTGCGCCTGGCCGGCGAGACCGTGTCGAGCGCCGAAGCCGGCGACTCGGCCGGCCTGGTGCTGGACCGCCAGCTCGACGTCAGCCGTGGCGACTGGATCGTCACGCCGGGCTCGGCCACGGCGACCAAGACCTTTCCGGCGACGCTCGCCTGGCTGGACACCGAAGCCGCCAAACCCGGCCGCAAGTACTGGGTGCGCCATGGCAACCGCTGGGTGCAGGCGCGCATCGCCGCCATCGACTCGGTGCTGGATATCAACACCCTGCAGCCCCAGGACGCCCACGAGCTGCCCGTCAACACCATCGGCCGCGTGCAGATGGAAGTGCAGCACGAGCTGCCCGTCGAGCCCTTCATGGACAACCGTGTCGGCGGCGCACTGATCGTCGTTGACCCCGCCAGCCACCGCACCAGCGGCGCACTGCTGGTGGACGTGCAAGCCGCTGCGTCGGCGGAAGAGGCTTGGTAATCATGGGCAAAGTGATCTTCGTCAGCGCCGGCCCCGGCGCCGCCGACCTGATCACGCTGCGCGGCGCCCGTGCGCTGTCGCAGGCCGACGTCGTGCTCGCCGACGCCCTGGCCGACCCGGCCCTGCGCGACCTTGCGCCGCAAGCCAAGTGGATCTCGGTCGGAAAGCGCGGCTTCGAGCATTCGGCCAAGCAGACCGAGATCAATGCACTGCTCGTCAAGGCGGCGCAGGAGCACGCCCTCGTCGTGCGGCTGAAGGGCGGCGACGCCAGCATCTTTGGCCGCCTGGAAGAAGAGCTCATCGCGCTGGCCGAGGCCGGCATCGCCAGTGAAGTCGTGCCCGGCGTGACTGCGGCTCTTGCCGCCGCCGCCCAGGCGCAACGCCCGCTGACCCGCCGCGGCCGCGGTCGCAGCGTCTCGCTGACCACCGCGATGACCGAAGCCGGCGAACTGAAAGCCGCGCGCTCGGCCGACACCGAAGTGTTCTACATGGCCGGCCGCCAATTGGCCGCCTTGAGCCGCCAGTTGCTAGCCGCTGGCTGGGCGCCCGACACCCCCACGCTGGTCGTCAGCCGCGCCGGCTGCGCCGATGCGCTGACCAGCGAACACGCGCTGGTCGACCTCGCCCACGCGGCCCTGCTCCATCGCGGCCGCCCCACGGTCGTCACGGTCGGGACAGGAGCCAGCCGCGTCCGCGCGCAGGATCAAAACCACGCCGACCTTAAAATCGTCGTTTCGCCCGAATCATTGCCCATCGGGGCGCCCCTTACTTCCCAGAGCCGCTCATGACCCACGTCGTCACCGAAGCCTGCATCCGCTGCAAATACACCGACTGCGTCGACGTCTGCCCGGTCGATTGCTTCCGCGAAGGCCCCAACTTCCTGACCATCGACCCGGATGAATGCATCGACTGTGCCGTCTGCATCCCCGAGTGCCCGGTCAACGCCATCCTGCCGGAGGAAGACGTGCCCGGCGATCAGATCCACATGATCAAGATCAATGCGGACTTGGCCAAGAACTGGCCCAGTATCACCAAGCGCAAGCCCGCGCTGCCCGATGCGGACGAGTGGAAAGACAAGACGGGCAAGCTGCCCGAGCTGATCCGCTGATCAAGGCGCCTCGGCGCCACCGTCCATGCAAACCCACGACCCTGCCCGCACCGACCTCATCGAGACCGACGCCGTCATCGTCGGTGCCGGCCCTGTCGGCCTGTTCCAAGTCTTCGAGCTGGGCCTGCTCGAGATCAAGGCCCACATCATCGACAGCCTGGCCTACCCCGGCGGCCAGTGCATCGAGCTCTATCCCGACAAGCCCATCTACGACATCCCGGCCGTGCCCATGTGCACCGGCAAGGAACTGACGGACAACCTGCTCAAGCAGATCCAACCCTTTGGCGCGACCTTCCACCTGGGCCAGGAAGTCACCGTTGTGCAGAAGCAGGACGATGGCCGCTTTCTGATCGAGACCAGCAAAGGCACGCAGCTGCTGGCCAAGACCGTCTTCATCGCCGGCGGCGTCGGCAGTTTCCAGCCGCGCACGCTGAAGGTCGACGGCGTTGAGCCCTACGAGGGCACGCAGGTCCACTACCGGGTCAAGGCACCGGCCCAGTTCGCGGGCAAGAACCTGCTCATCATCGGCGGCGGCGATTCGGCGCTGGACTGGGCGCTGAACTTCTGCGCCGCCAACCCCGACGGCAACCCGCACAAGGCCGAGAGCGTCATCCTCGTGCACCGCCGCGACGAGTTCCGCGCCGCACCGGCCAGCGTGGCCAAGATGCGCGAACTCTGCGACGCGATGGAGATGCAGTTCATCGTCGGCCAGGCCACCGGCATCGACGAAGCGAATGGGCAACTGACCGGCGTCAAGATCACCGGCAACGATGGCATCACGCGCGTCGTGCCCTGCGACCAGGTGCTGGCCTTCTTTGGCCTGTCACCGAAGCTCGGGCCGATCGCCGAATGGGGCCTCGCGCTGGAGCGTAAGCAGATCGTTGTCGACACTGAAAAGTTCGAGACCAGCGTGCCGGGCATCTTTGCCGTCGGCGACGTGAACACCTATCCGGGCAAGAAGAAGCTGATCCTCTCCGGCTTCCACGAGACCGCCCTGGCCGCCTTCGGTGCCGCGCCGTATGTGTTCCCGGACAAGCGCATCCATCTGCAGTACACGACGACCAGCCCCAAGCTCCACAAGGTGCTGGGCGTGGAGTCGCCAGTGTTTGACTGAGGCCTTGCTTCGCCAGCGGGCTGGCTAACGGGGCTCGGACCGCCCTTGCTCCCCGTAGCGGATCGAGATGATCTTGCCCTCGCGGATCCGCACCACCGCGACGAGATTTCCCGGCCCGCGGTCGTACAGCCACTCTTCCGTCACCACGCACACCGGTTGAACCTGTTGAACCGGCTGAACCTGCTGATAGGCCGGATAGCCGTATTGCGCGGGAACCGGCTGCGGGACCCTGGCGCAGTACGAGTCCGAGACAGTGGGCTGCCCGCAGGTACGGACCAACCAGACCTTGGCATCGCCTTCATTGACGCTGGTGTCGTTGCATCGCAAGGGATCGGCATGAACGGCACCTCCGGCGCCCACCAGCGCGGCCATCATGCAGGCCGTCAAGCCCAAGCGCAGTGCGTGAATCACTCCCATAGCTTCCTCCTTCGACGGCCGTGCGTCGCTCGCTGATCCGGGCAGAACGCCGCAGGGACGCTCACGTTGACAGGCTCAACCACTAGCGAACCTGCCTTTGAGACGAGATGGACGTATCGGCGAGCACGCCACGGATCACGATGGCGATACGCCCGATGCCCCCCGCAATTGCTCCGCCGTTTCAAAACCACCTGCCGAACCGCCCACGGGCGGCTTTCCTACAGCCGATGCCGTCAAGACCGGGCATGCTAGCTCGTCGATCCTGCCCCAACGACCCCGTCAAGGAGACTGAAATGCGCGTCATGGTGATCGTGAAAGCAACTGCCGATTCCGAAGCGGGCCGCCTGCCCAGCACCGAAGATTTCGCCGCCATGGGCGCGTTCAACGAAGAGCTGGTGAAGGCCGGCGTCATGCAAAGCGGTGATGGTTTGAAGCCGACGTCCGCCGGCAAGCGCGTGCGGTTCTCCGGCACGGACCGCGCCGTCATCGACGGTCCCTTCGGTGCGCCCAACGACCAGATTGCGGGCTTCTGGATCTGGAATGTCGCATCGATGGACGCGGCCGTCGACTGGGTCAAGCGTTGTCCCAACCCGATGGCGGGCGACAGCGAGATCGAGATCCGCCCGTTCTACGAGGCAGAAGATTTCGGCGAGACGTTCACGCCAGAATTGCAGGCAAAGGAAGACAAGCTGCGCGCCAAGATGGACGCGCAACAGCGCAGCTGAGACGAGGCGATCCCGCCAGCCAGCATCGCGTCCCCGGGCCGAGCCTCGCAGGCCCTGCGTCCGCTGTTGGGCCTGCGCACACTCGCGCGGCAAGCCCATCGACATCATCTGAAACAGGCCCGCGACTAGAATCCGGGCCGCGCCTGGGCAACCAGGCGTTTCGCTAGGGGTGTTGCGCCTGCCAAGGCGGCGCGCGACTGAGACAGTCCCTTTGAACCTGACTGAGGTAATCCTCGCGCAGGGAAGCACGCTGAAAGCCCAGGCCGAATCTTCGTCTCCCGCCCCTGGGCCCTGTCGTTTGCCGACCTGCCATCGCTTTGCATTCCGATGGCACGACTCTTTTCCCTTTCCGTTCTCGGCGCCGCCTCTGCGCTGCTCGCCACCAGCCTCGCTTCGGCGCAGACCCTGCCCCAGGTCAGCGTCTCGGGCAAGGCCACCGAGGCCGTGCCCAGCCTGTCGGGCTTCAACGACCCGCCGGCCAAGCTGCCAATGCAGGCGTTGAGCCTGTCGGCCGAACGGCTGGACGAACTCGGCATCACGCAGCTCTCGGGCATCACCAAGCTCGACGCCTCCATCTCCGACGCCTACAACGCCGTCGGCTACTGGTCGCAGCTCAAGATCCGCGGCTTCGACCTCGACAACCGTTTCAACCTGCGCCGCGACGGCCTGCCCATCACCGGTGAGACGGCGCTGTCGCTGGTCAACAAGTCGGGCATCGAGGTGCTGAAGGGCAGCTCCGGCATGCAGGCGGGCACCAGTTCGCCGGCCGGCATCGTCAACTTCGTCGTCAAGCGCCCGCTCGCCGAGGACGGCACGGCGCTGATGCTGGAAGCCATCCAGGGCGGCACTGTGCAGGCGAGCGTTGACCATTCGCAGCGCTTCGGCGCCAACCGCGAGTTCGGCGTTCGCGTCAACCTCGCTGCGGCCCACCTGGACCCGACGCTGCGTGACAGCAAGGGCCGCTCGCACGCCGCCGCGCTGGCCACTGACTGGCGCATCAGCGCCGACACCCTCGTCGAGGCCGAGGTCGAGTTCAACCGCCAGAGCCAGCCCAGCCAGCAAGGTTTCAGCCTGCTTGGCAACCGCCTGCCCGACGCCAAGAGCGTCGACCCCAACCTGAACCTGAACAACCAGCCCTGGAGCCTGCCCGTCGTCTTCGACAACACGCACGCCTCGCTGCGCGTGCAGCAGAAGCTGGCCGGTGAATGGCGCGCCCAGGCGGCGCTGGGCATCCAACGCCTGCGCACCGACGACCGCCTGGCCTATGCCTACGGCTGCAGCGACGCCAATGGCGACTACTACGCCGACCGCTTCTGCCCGGACGGCAGCTACGACCTCTACGACTTCCGCAGCGAGAACGAGCACCGCGACACCACGGCGCTGGACGTCTCCGCCAGCGGCCCCGTGCAGCTTGCCGGCCTGCACCATGACGTCACCGTCGGTGGACTGACCAGCCGGTTCAAGAGCCGCTTCCAGCGCCAGGCCTACAACTACGCGGGCACCGGCAACATCGACGGCAGCGCCGTGACGCCCGCCGCGCCGGATCTGACGGACGAGAACACCAACCGCGACGAGCGCAGCAACGAGCTCTACCTGCGCGACCGCGTCGCCCTGAGCGCCGACACCAGCGCCTGGCTGGGCCTGCGCCACACCCGCCTGCACCGCGAGAGCGTGCGCACGGACGGCTCGCGTGCAACGGATTACTCGCAGGGCGTCACCACGCCCTGGGTCGCGCTCAGCCATGCGATCGCCAGCGACTGGCTGCTCTACGCGAGCTGGGGCCAGGGCATCGAAAGCGAAGTGGCCCCCAACCGCAAGCGCTTCGTCAATGCCGGCCAGGCGCTGCCCGCGCTGAAGAGCCGCCAGACGGAGATCGGCCTGAAAACCGGCACCCAGCGCGTCGAAGGCTCGCTGACCGTCTTCGACATCCGCCGCCCCGCGTGGCGCGACGTCGTGCTGCCCGGCTTCACGGAATGCAGCGCCGACAACAGCTGCGAGCGCCGCGCCGACGGCTATGCCCGCCATCGCGGCATTGAAGCCAGCGCCGACCTGAAGTGGAGCGGCGGCGGCCTGTTCGCCAGCGCCATGCGCCTGCAGGCGCGCCGCCAAGGCAGCGCCGACGCCAGCCTCAACGGCCTGCAGCCGCCCAATGTGCCGGAGACAACGCTCAAGGCCCATGTGCGCCAGGACCTGCTGCCCGGCCTGCAAGCCCAGCTCGGTATCCGCCACGAGGGCAGCCGCTTCGCCACGCCCGACAACAGCATCGCGGTGCCGGCATGGACTGTGGCCGACGCGGGCCTGCGCTACATGCAGGGCGTGGGCAACCAGACCTGGATCTGGCGCGTGGCCGTCGACAACCTGACCAACCGCCGTGCCTGGCGCGAGTCGCCGTGGCAGTTCGAGCACAGCTACCTCTACCCGCTTGCACCGCGGACTTTCCGCACGAGTCTCGAGGTCCGGCTCTGAGGCCCCCGAAAGAACTGCTATAGTCACGGGCTCTGTTCCTCGATAGCTCAGTCGGTAGAGCGCCGGACTGTTAATCCGTAGGTCCCTGGTTCGAGCCCAGGTCGGGGAGCCACAGAAAACCCGCAAAGGCTGGCCCATCGCCAGCCTTTGCAACAACAGCGAGCCGCAACCGCACGGCAAGCAAAAATACCGATCAATTCCTCGATAGCTCAGTCGGTAGAGCGCCGGACTGTTAATCCGTAGGTCCCTGGTTCGAGCCCAGGTCGGGGAGCCATTCAAGAAGCCTCACATGCAAGCGCGTGTGGGGCTTTTTTTCTTGGCCGAACTGCCGATGGTCGGCATGCCGAACTCTTGATGGTCAGCTACCCTTCCCCGCCACCAAGAGGAGGGTCCATGTCAAAGCAAGTTGCCTATCCACTGGCGCGAACGATGAATCGCTGGCTGCGCTGGCTGCTACTCATCGGAGCTCTGGCCGCAGTCATCACACAATTCATGTACTGGTGGAAGTTCTCGCACGGCTTCTTGAACCTGTCTGATAGCCAAGAGGTCTGGGGACAGTTCGGGGACTACGTCGGCGGAGTACTGAACCCGATTTTCTCGTCGCTAGCATTTAGCGGACTAGTTGTGACCATCGTCCTGCAAGCTCGGCAGATCGACATGATGAACCGACAGTCAGACATGGCGAAGCAGCAGTCTGAGTTGGAGATTCAACGGGTCCAATCCACTGTTGCAGACCGAATTGACGGACTGCTGGCTGCGAAGGTCCATGTGGACTCAGTCCAGCACCAACAACTGGCCTTCTTCGCGGGTTCGCCGATGTCAGTTTCAGAAATGGTTTCGGCACTTGGAACAGCAGCTACAGCAAAGCCCGAACCGGGAGAAACGAACTGGCTGCAATGGTTGTGGAACGACACAGCGGCTGAGGGACTTAGGAACTCGCTGGAAGCCCAGACAATTCCGGTCAGACTGGAATTCGAATCGTTGGCCTGGATGCTGTCCCAGTACGAAACTCTCGGCGGCTCGCCAATCGTTACTGCCTTCTACAGACGACGGTACAACGCACAGTTGGTATGGCTAGATGCACTCGGCCTCTTGAAACAAAACGTCGAAGTGCTAGCCTTCTTCCGACGATCTTCGGTCAGTGAATGATCTACACGGTTTAACCGAACGGGAGCGCTGACTTCCGGGCAGGAGCGGAGAGCAACTCTCCCCGCACGGTGACTTGGAATCCCTGATGCGCCGGGGCAAGCTCCGAGGCTGTCATTGCATTCAGCAATGCTGATGCTGCACGGAAGTGCAACGGGGATGACGGGTTGGTATGTCATTAGCGCAGCCAGGTTTGAACTTCGTCGATCGCCGATCGACGGTGCCTGACTGCGGGGAAATTTGCTCCGTTCAGGGAGCAATGCTACGTCGATGGCGCAAGGGAGGTATGCATGAAACCAAAAGATCAAGACCGCCTGCTGATCGTCGCCATTTGCCTCATCTCGCTCGCTGGGCTGGCTTACGGCGGCATAGCGATGCTGGCCTTCTTGGCATCGAAGGGCACGACCTTCAAGGAATTCGATGGCCCTGCGTGGACGCAAGCGGTGGGCTCGGTTGGCGCGATTCTGGTGGCCGTATGGGTGTTTCAAAGGCAAGCCCAGCATGCCGAATCCAGCAGCCGTCGCCAAGATGCCGCCGGTGTCAGGCTTCGCGGGGATCTGCTGAGGTCTATGTCGAAGTTGGGCTATGAAGTAGACGAGCTTGTGTTCGCAAAGTGCATTGATCCAGTCATGGCACGCTCTGTGGACAAGATCAACTGGTCCAGAGTCCGGGAAATCGAAGTGGTGCTGCTCGAGGCGCGCAACGGTATGAACAGCTTCCAGCCGGCGCAGATGACCTGTGGCGCCGAGTTGATCCTGTGGAACCTTGCGAAAGCCAGGGCGGCAGCTCTCTGCGACGAGGTCGCCCTGCTCAAGGGGAACGTATTCAGCCGCCGCGAGCAGCTCCAAAGCGCCGCCTTCATGCTGAAGTTCCAAGCTAACGACTGCGAAAGCATGGCCGTGTGGGTTGAGGCGGGCGACAGGGATGCCCTTCAGCGATTCAGGCACGGGCACATTTAGTTCACTGCAGGCCATAGACCTGCTAATCCGTAGGTCCCTGGTTCGAGCCCAGGTCGGGGAGCCAAATCTAAGCCTCATTCGCGTAAGCGGGTGGGGCTTTTTCTTTGTGGCGCAGGGTTCTTCGATAGCTTAATGCTATCAAAAATGCGACCACTTGGATGTTGTTACCAATGTTGGCCAAGTGCTCACATGCAACAATCCTTGTCATAAGAGGCATCACGGGAGACGGCAAATGGCAAAGACCCTACTCAAAAAGCTTAGCATTCGGAAGTTTCGCGCTCTTACTGATGTCGATATCGAATTCGGCACACATGTCACTGTTATTTGTGGCAAGAATGGCACTTCAAAGTCGTCCATTCTCGGAATAGCAGCGCAGATATTTAGTTTTGAAACGGACTACACCCAAAGTAGCCCTTTGCAGTTTCAGACTATTGCGGGAGGGAAGTTCAAGTCTTTGCCCGCAGAACACTTCCGATTCTCTGATCAGTTCGATACACCGGGTTCAATGACCGTGGGGGTCGAGCTTTTTGACGGCTACACCGCCGCGTCTGCTACAGCTGAGCTTGAGCTTTCAAAGCGTGGGAAGATTGCCAGACCTGTTGTGCGAAAGAACAGCACGGTGGTCACTACGGGAAATACCAGCCGAAACTTTACCCATCCCGTCATTTTCTTAAGCTTGAAGCGATTGCTACCGATTGCGTCGCGCGACTATCAAGTACATAGTTTCGCGTATCTCAACGCAAATAAGCAACAATTCCTCAACCTTACGAATGAACTGCTGAACAAGACTTCATCGGCTGCCACAAGTACGGCCGGGTCCATCAATTCCGCTGTTGCGCATGCAGACAATTACGATCAGGACTCCGTTTCAGCTGGCGAAGATAACGCCGGGCAGATAATGCTCGCACTTATGTCTTTCAGAAAACTAAAAGAAGAGTATACGGATTACAAAGGCGGTCTGCTCTTGATTGACGAGGCCGATGCCGGTCTCTTTCCTGCAGCGCAAATCAAGCTCATTGAGATCTTAAATAGAGAGTGTCACGATCTGGATCTGCAGGTCGTCATGACGTCTCACTCTCCATCGCTTATTGAGTACACCTTTGAGCAAAGTCAGAAATTTCGCCGTAGATTCAAGACAATCTATCTCAGTGATACATACGGTAGCGTGCAGGCAATGCACGACATGTCCTGGGCTGACATCAGTGCAGATTTACATACTCGAACAGTCACCGCGAATGCTGATGTCTCATTGCCATCAATAAATGTGTATTTTGAAGACAGAGAGGGGTTTGACCTTTTCAATGCGGCTCTCTATCGCAAGCCCATTAAAAAGTTCACCAATCCGCTTGAGAACATCACCCTCGGCTGCAGCAACTATATCCAGCTAATACAAAAGGGAATTCCTGAATTCGCGTCAAAGAGTATCGTCTGCTTAGACGCGGACGTCGCAAATGCTGCCCAGTACTCCTCGATTGTTCTGCTACCCGGCAGTCTGCCCCCAGATCAGCTAATTTTCGAGTTTCTGTATAATCTGCCTGCGAATCACTCGCTGTGGACAAATCCGCTACGATTCAACCGCCCAGTGTTAACGCGAATCGCTGCGCCAATCATCGCCGCGTTGTCGATCTCCGGCCCGACCGCTAATGTTGCAGCGTTGGTGACCGCATACCGGGCGGCGGATCCCAGCGGAAAGAAATTGCGCGAACTCTTCAAGTCTTTTTATAAGGATGCAGAATTTCAAGCTTTCTTAAACCAACGAAAATCAGCCCTGAATCCCTGGCGCACCTGGGTGCAAGCTAACAAGACGGAATGTGATGCGTTCACCGCACGGTTCGTGGCACAGATGATAAGCACCATGGCGGATGGGTATAACGTTGACAGGGGTAAGTTGGTGGCGTTGAATTAGCGCAAACCAAACCGATTCATATGTATTCTAACAAGCTATACACCCCACTTCGCTATCCAGGCGGAAAGGCTCAATTTGCGCCCTTTATCGCCAGGCTGATGGAGGAAAACGGCTTGGCAGGCGGGCACTATCTGGAGCCGTATGCCGGTGGCGCTGGCGTCGCTCTAGAACTTTTATTTCACGGGCACGCCGAGCATATTCACATTAATGACCTAGATCCTGCAGTCCACGCATTTTGGGTCGCGGTAACACAAGAATCAGACGCACTCCTCGATCTGCTTCACCAAACCCCAGTTGATATGGAGCAGTGGTTTAGGTGGCGTTCAGTTCTGAGAGGTGAATCGACTGGAACCGTTGTCGAAAGAGGGTTTGCGACCCTATTCCTGAATCGAACGAATCGCTCTGGAATTCTTAAGGGTGGTGTGATTGGTGGGCTCGCGCAATCGGGGACCTATAAGCTAGATGCACGCTTCAAGAAGGATGTGCTTGCCGCGCGCATAAAGAAGATTGCTCAACATGCTGACCACATCACCGTTCATTGCGAAGATGCACTAGCGCTACTGTCTAGAGCCACTCGTCTGCTACCCGTTCGCTCTCTTGTGTACCTGGATCCTCCATATTTCGTTAAAGGGCGCGGCCTATATCGAAATTACTACGAACATCAGGATCATCTCGCGATTGCTCGTCTTCTTCAGTCAAGGCAATTCAGGCGACCATGGCTAGTCTCATACGACAACGTCAATGAAATCCGGCAAATGTACGAACTGAGCAGGGGCTTAAGCTACGGCTTAAGCTATACCGCCCAGCAGCGGTATATTGGTAGTGAAGTAATGTTCTTTAGCCAGCGACTGTCAGTCCCCGACGGAGCGATTCCACAGTCGCAACTGGTCGCCTAGTCCGAAGTACGTTTAGTAGCCTGATACATCGCCACCCGCGACGGTGGCGTCCTTTTACTGGCCGGGAGGCCTATGGCAACTCTTCGAGAGATTTGAGCAGTTGGCCCCGCCTGGCCTCGGAGAGCGAGTGCCACAAGAGCAATAGCTTGGCCGTCTGGTCGTCCGGCGAGTAGAAGTACTCCACAGGCACGTCCAACGCCCTCGCCAAGTTCTCCGCAATGTTGAACCTCGGGGTGTGCACGCCCCGCTGGTACTGGCTCATCCTCACGCTGGCAGCGTCTTCGATTTCGGCCGCAACGGCCACCTGCTCCAGCGTCATCCCAGCGCGCTCCCGCGCCTGAACAAACCTTCGAGCGAATACCGGCAAGCCCTCACTGCTTGAAGGGCGCTTCGTCGCGGGTTTTCAAGGGAAGCCAATCACAAGGGAACACGCTAAAGCATGTGAGGCGGTTCATGCGATGCCTCAAGGGCAGAGCAAATCCCTCCCATGACAATGCCGACTTCCCATTCATTTCCCATCGAACCCCTGCATGTCCGCCCTGCCCGCCTGCCCCAAGTGCCAATCCGCCTACACCTACGAGGACGGCGCGCAGTTGGTCTGCCCCGAATGCGGCCATGAGTGGTCTGTCGAGGCAGCTGCTCCGGCCGCCGACGAAGTGCGTGTGATCCGCGACGCGGTGGGCAATGTGCTGCAGGACGGCGACACCGTGACGGTCATCAAGGACCTCAAAATCAAGGGCTCGTCCCTGGTCGTCAAGGTCGGCACCAAGGTCAAGAACATCCGGCTGACGGATGGCGATCACGACATCGACTGCAAGATCGATGGGATCGGCGCCATGGGGCTGAAATCGGAGTTCGTGAAGAAGGTGTGATCTGGCGTTTACGCCGACCGACCTTCGGATTCATTGATCGAGCATCGACCCGTTCATCCGTAGGTCCCTGGTTCCGGCCGATCAACGCCGCACGCGGCGCACCCGAAGCATCAGCACGACCAGCCCGAATGCCAGCAGACCCACGCTACCCGGCTCAGGAACCGGGCTGGCAAAGGACTTGGCGAAATCGGCGCCGCTGCCTTCGCTCAGCGCAGTAAAGGCGACGGCATTGCCGTTGGCATCCGTCAGGCCCGATATGCCACCCCAGGCCACGGTGTGAGACAAATCGGTGCGGAAAGCGGCGTCACTGGCCGAGCTGGCGCCGAACACATAGCCCGCTGAGGCAGAAGCGCTCACGGTGCCGGCAAAGTGCAGCGCGATTGGCGTGCCGAAGGCAAAGCTGACGGTGAACGTCTGGCTGCCGAAATCTCCATTGCTGGACTCGAACAGGGCACCGTTGCCGTTGCGGGAGATCGAATGATCACCATGCCAGGCGGCGCTGGTTGACAAGGGCGACCCCGGCAGATAGCCCGCGTTCAATGTGACGTCTGCCGTCCAGTGCCCGATGACTGACCAGTTGCCACTCACGTTGCCGTTGCCGCCGATGCTCCCCGAGGCACCGATCGAGAAGGTCAGCAGCCCCAAGGCGCCGGGGCCACACAGAGTCAGGTTCTGGCAATTGACGGCATTGATCGTGAATGCATCGTCAATGCTGCCGCTGGCCGAACTGCTGCCATTCACGGACATGGCGGCGCCATTCGTGCTGGTCAGGTTGGCGCTGGCTTCGGCCAGCAGATGCAAGGCGCCCAGCCCGGCGGAGGCTGAGGCATTGGAACGGCCCAGCCCCGTGGACACCGCCGCCCCGCCGCCGGCCGCTTCGAATTGCGAAGACGCGGCCGTGAAACTGACAGGCACCGCGTCAGCGTTGGAGTGGTAGTCGGTCGGGCCCGGGATATTGATGGTGCCGCTGCCCGCCGAAGCCGTGGCCGAGAACTTTGGCGTCGCTGCTTGCGCGGCAGCGCCGATCGACAACAGGCAGGCGGCCAGAACGAGTGCAGGTGGACGTGCCATGCCAATCTCCGATGTCGCTGAAGCGCCGGATTGACGCATGGAACCACCGTGCCGCCTAGCGCCAGCCCGGCCCGCATCGTCACTGTTGATGGCGCCAACCACCCTGTTCGGGTAATGGCACCCACCACGATTGAATTCGCGGCCGGCGCGCGATTTGACTAGATTCCCTCGGCCCGACCGTAACGCCGCAACCGAAGGAATTCATATGCATAGATCCTGGAGACTGCCCTCAATCGCCCTGCTTTTGAGCTTGCAATTCGTGGCATCCGCAGCAGCGGCAGCGCCCTGCGACGGGTCGAGCGACCCCTGCACCATCGACCTCGACCGTGCGTCGGCCAATTTCGCAACCGGCGCCGCGTCGTACTACGCCGAAGCAGTGCTGGTGAATGGCACGGACGCCTACTACGGTGCGAACCCACAGTTCCTGCCTACGCTGCAAATCACTCACTCGGCCGGCAGTGACGGCTTCACTTTCCAGCCGCAGATGTACGCCAGCGTGGGCGGTAGCGGTATCCAGGGGTTGTTCGAAGTCGCAGCCACGCTGCAGTTCACCGGCCTGTCATTCACTGCGGAACCGGGCTACCAGATCACCGGCCTTCAGGCCGTGGTGAAGGGCAGCTTCTCCTTGGTGGGCAACGGCTACGGGGGCCTGGCCTTGCCCGGCCCGCTCCAGTGGGTCGACCAGAACTTCACCGCCACGGTCCCACTCGATCCGGCCGCCGCCGACTTCCAGACCGGCTTCACTGTCGCGGCCAGCTATGTCGAGGGAGAAGAAGGCACGGCGCTGTCGTACGGGACCGGCAGTGCCAGCATCGACAGCGTGGCTTTCATCGTCAGCGTCTCACCTGTGCCCGAGCCCGGCCCGTGGGCCATGCTCGCGGCCGGTGGAGCGCTGCTGCCGTGGCTAGTGAAGCGTCGGTCACGGCGTTCTCAGGGCGCTCGCTCAAACCCTCCCCTAACTCGCGTTTGAACCTGCCGGCCGCGCGCCGGCACCCACGCCCCAACTCCCACTTCAGGAGAAGGCGTGCTTTCCATCCTGGTCGGCCACAGCTTCTTTCTGCGCTTCGACACCAAGCAGTTCGAGCGCGCCAAGCCCTACCCCCCGTTGGCCACCCTGCAGGTGGCGGAACTGCTGCGCCGCCAGGGGCATGAGGTCGCCCTCTTCGATGCGATGCTCGCCACGAGCACGCAGGACTTCGACCGCCAGCTCGCCGCCGTGCAGCCGCAGGTGGTGCTGCTCTACGAGGACAACTACAACTACCTCAGCAAGATGTGCCTGGCCAAGATGCGCGAGGCCGCCTGCGCCATGGTCGCCAGCGCCCGCCGGGCCGGAGCCCGCGTCATCGTCGCCGGCTCGGACGCCAGCGACGCGCCCGACCACTACCTGCGCGCCGGCGCCGACGTGGCACTGCGCGGCGAGGGCTTGGACGTGCTGCCCGCGCTGCTGCGCCGCCTGGAGGCCGAGGCCGCGCTGCCGGGCGACGAACTTCTCGCCGGCCTGGAACAGCCTGTCTCGCTGCAGCCGCGCGGCGGCGACGCCGACCTCGAAGCCCCGGCCGCCTGGGATCTCGTCGACATCGAGCGCTATCGCACCACCTGGGTCGCCGCCCACGGCTATTTCAGCCTCAACATGGCGGCGTCCAAAGGCTGCTCCTTCCGCTGCAACTGGTGCGCCAAGCCCATCTGGGGTCAGCGCTACCAGCAGCGCAGCGCCGCGGCGGTGGCTGCCGAGATGGCCGAGCTCAAGGCCCGCTTCGCGCCCGACCACATCTGGTTCGCCGACGACATCTTCGGTTTTCGCGCTGACTGGGTGCAGCGCTTCGCCGCCGAGCTCGACGCCCGCGGCGGTGGCGTGCCTTTCACCATCCAGACCCGCGCCGACCTGGTCAGCGACGCGATGGCCCGGGCCCTTGCCGACGCCGGCTGCCGCGAGGCCTGGATAGGCGCCGAGAGCGGCAGCCAGCAGGTGCTGGACGCGATGAACAAGGGCACGACGGTGGACGAGATCCTGCAGTCCCGCCAGCGCCTGAAGGCCGCGGGCGTGCGCGTGGGCTTCTTCATCCAGCTCGGCTATCTGGGCGAAGGCCTGCCCGAGCTGCTGCAGACCCGCCAGCTGATCGAGGCGGCGCGGCCCGACGACATCGGCGTCAGCGTGTCCTACCCGCTGCCGGGCACGCGCTTTCATGAGCAGGTCAAGGCTCAGCTGGGCGCCAAGACGCATTGGGACGACAGCGGCGACCTCGCCATGATGTTCCGCGGCACCTTCGGCAGCGAGGTCTACCGCACCGTGCGCGACCTGCTGCATGAGCAGGTGAGCCTCGGCGGCCTCGACGCTGCAGCTCGACGCCGCGCGGGGGACGAGATCAAGCGCCGCTGGGCTCAGCTGATCGAAAGCCTGAGCCCCGCCGCCGCGCTCATGCCATGAGCAAGCCCTTCAAGGCCAGCGCCCCCGTGCGCGGGTGGCTGCCACGGCGCAGCTCCCAGCCATGAAGCCGGCCGCAGCCCTCGGCAAAGGCCGCCCAGCCCGGTTGGCCGGCGGCATAGGGCTGGCTGACGTGCAGGCGCTCCAGCAGTTCGCCGGCATCCAACGGCCGCAGCAATGCATCGTCGGCAGCTCTCTCAGGCGAGGCGAAGACGAGATGGGCGAGGCGCTGCGGCTCGGCCGCCAGCGGTGCCCAACCGCCACGCAGGTCCAGCTCGTGCTTCTCGACGCCACTGCGCCGGCGGATCACCGGCGAGGCCTGGATGCGCTCGCGCAGCGCAGCGTCATCCACCCAGCGCAGCGCATCAAAGCGCAGGTGCAGGAAGTTGGCAATGCCGGTGGCCCGCAGCGTGTGTGGGTCAACAAAGCTGGCGTCTTCGGTCAGGAAGTCCAGCCCCTGCTGCATGGCATGCAAGGCCAGCGTCGACTTCCCCGCGCCGCTCTCGCCAACGATCAACGCACCGACGCCGCCCCAGCCCACGCAGCCCGCATGCAGCGGCACCAGGCCCTGGGCGCGGCAGGCCAGGCTGAACAACGCGAACTCGATCAGCTCGTAGCGTGCGTGGTACGGCCAGGCCAGCAACGCGCGCGACATCTGCACCACAGCGCGGCCCGCCGCGGCATTGACCAGCACGACATTGCTCTCATCCATGGCCGCCCCGAGCAGGCCGGCGCCACCGAGCATGCGCGCGGCGGGCGGCTCGGCGTTGAACTCGCGGCCACCCTCCACCAGCCTCAATTCGACTTGCAGCGCCGGGCCACCCAGGTCGTGCGCGGGCAGGCCGCGATAGGCCGCGTCGGCGAGGTCCAGCAACTCGGCGCTGTCGCTGCGGAACTCGACAGCAGTGCCGAGCAGCGTGAAGCCGCGTTGCAGGGCCAGCGGTGCGCGCTCGCCAAAGGGGTCGGCGATCTGCCGTGGATCAGCGCGCCAGGTGCTCATGAAGGAAGTTTCCGTGAAAGAGATTGAATTGCCCGGCACCGCGGCATTGCAGGCCGCGTTGCGGTCGACGACGGACCGCCTGGCCGCCGAGCTGGCCAGCCCGATGCCCGTGGCCCCGGCCTGGAATGATTTCGAATGGCGCGCCGCCACGGCCGTGGCCGTCATGCACGGCGTCAGCGCCCTGCTTGCCGGCCGGCTGAAGTGGGCCGGGCCGTCGCACTGGCAGGCCTTCATGGCCGAGCAGGCCGAGCAGGGCCGCAGGCGCGAGACCCGCGTGCGCACGCTGCTGGCCCGCCTGGACCAGGCTGCCGCCAGCAACGGCCTGCCGCTGCTGGCGATGAAGGGCTCGGCCCTGCTGCGGCTGGATCTCTACGCGCCGGGTGAGCGGCCGATGAGTGACGTCGACCTGCTCGCCCAGCCGCGCGACGTCGACGCCGCCGACCGGCTGATCCTCGCGGCCGGCTACGAGCAAGGCATCGCCAAACACCGCCATATCGCCTACGAGCCCCTGCAGCAGCGCGCCGACCGCGCCTTCGGCGAGCACGAGGACAACCCGATCAAGATCGAGCTTCACGAGGCCGTGCGCGAGCCGCTGCCGGTACACGAGGTCGACATCACGCCCGGCCTGCTGGCGTCCACCGCGCCGCCGGGCCTGAACACCTACGCCAGCCCGGCCATGCTGATGCGCCACTTGCTGATGCACGCGGCCGGCAATCTCTGTGGCCGCAGCGTGCGGCTGATCCAGCTGCATGACATCGCCGCGTTGGGCGCGCGGCTGAACAAAGCCGATTGGGCTGAAGCCCTGGCTCCGGCGAACGACGGCCGCGCCGCCTGGTGGGCCGTGCCGCCGCTGGCGCTGGCCGAGCGCCTCTTCCCCGGCCGGTTGCCACCCGCTGCTGCGGCTGCGGCTGCGGCTGCGCTTGCCGCCTGTCCGCCCTGGCTGCGCCGGGCCAGTGCCGGCTACCAGTTGGCCGACGTGTCCCTGTCGCGGCTGGGCATTCCGCTGCTGCCGGGCCTCGAATGGTCGCGCGGCCCGGCCGACGCGCTGGGCCTGGCCTGGCTGCGCCTGCGTCCCCAGGAGCAGGCCATCACCGCGCAGATCCTGCCGCGCCAGCACTCGCTGGCCGGTTCGGCCTGGACGCGCCAGCCGCATTGGCGCAAGGCGCTGAGCTTCCTGTTCGGCACACCACCGCGGGCGCAGACGCTGTATTCCTTGCATCGCGCCCTCGCCTACCGGCCCGCCAGCTCGGCATGAAGGCGCTCGAACTGCTCATGGCTGAAGTCCGCGTCCTCGGCGAGCGCGCGGCGCTGGGCCTCATCGGCGAGCTGCAGCCGCAATGCTTCATCGCCATCCACCCGCTGGATCAGCGCGGCCAGGCCGGCAGCGTCGCCCGGCTCGACGACCAGCGCCGCCTGTGGCGCCCATTCGGCCAGATGGCCGACCGCCGTACCGACGCCGGGCACACCCAGAACCGCCGCTTCCAGCACGGCCAGCGGGCCGGCCTCGTGGCGGGAAGTGACGACATGCAGATGGGCGCGTGCCAGCAAGGGTTGCAGTTCGGTTTGCGTCATGAAGCCGTGAAAACGCACGCGCCTGGCCACGCCCAGCCGTGCCGCCAAGGCCTGCACCTCGCCACGCAGCGTGTCCTCGCCGATGAGATCCAGCTCGGCCAGGGGCAGTTGCGCCAGCGCCTGCAGCAGGCAGGCCTGGTCTTTCACGCGATTGAGGCTCGCGACCTGGGCGAGGCGCAGCGCCTCACCGGCTTCACGTCGACGCGGCTCGCGGCTTGGCCAGGCTTCGAGGTCCACACCCAATGGCAGGCGCCGCCCCACATGACCCAGCGCGGCCAGTTGATCGAGCACGGCGCGGCTGGCAGCCGTCAGCACGTCGGCCCCACGCAGCACCCAGGCCTCGCGCAACCGGCCGCGACAGCCCAGGCGGCCGCCGTAGCCGATGTCATGCAGCGCGACGAGCTCGCCGCCGGCCACGTGCACGGCGCTGCGCAAGCCCAGCCACTTCGCCGCCGCGACGGCCACCAAGCCGCAGCTGCCCGACCAGATGGACTGCACGAGGTCGAAACGGCCGCGGCCGTGCTCCTGCACGATGGCCCGCACCGCCCGCGGCACAGTCAGGCGCCCGCCGATGTTGTGCACCCGCGCACCGCACAGCCACCACGCGCCCGGCTCGGCCTCCTGCCGCAGCGCGAACACATGCACCTCATGCCGCACAGCCAGGCGCTTGAGCAGGGCCAGCAACGCCGGCACCACCCTCACCTCGCCCGAGCGGTCCACGCCGCCGGGCACGACGACCGCGATCTTCACGAAAACACTCCATGAACACCGACACCCGACTGCTGGACACGCAGCAAGCCTTCGACAGCGTCGCCGCCGACTACGACGGCCCGCGCGGCAACAACATCGCCATTCAAGCCATGCGCGACGAGATGTGGCGCTGGCTGGCCTCCAGCTTCGCGCCTGCCAGCCGGCTGATCGACCTGGGCTGCGGCACCGGGTTGGACGCCGTGCATCTGGCGAGCCAGGGCCACCATGTGACGGCGACCGACTGGTCCGAGCGCATGGTCGAACGCACGCGGGACCGCGCTCGCGACGCCGGCCTCGATGTGGACGCGCGCGCCATCGGTGCCCACGAGCTGAACCGGCTGGAGGGCAGCTTCGACGGCGCCTATTCCAACCTCGGCCCACTGAACTGCGTGCCCGACCTGGGCGCCGCGGCTGGCGAATGCGCCCGCCTCATCAAACCCGGTGGCCGCCTCGTCTTCACCGTCATCGGGCGCTACTGCCCTTGGGAGGTCGCCCACTATGTGCGCCAACGCCGCTGGGCCCGCGCTGGCATCCGCTTCGCGCGCGACACGGTGGCCGTGGGCATGAACGGCCGCACGATCTGGACGCGCTACTACACGCCGGCCGAGTTCTACGCCGCGTTCGCGCCGCACTTCGAGCTGGAAGTGCAGCGCGGCCTGTGCGTCTTCGTGCCGCCGCCCTACCTGACCTGGCTGGCCGAGCGCCACCCGCGCTGGCACGAGCGGCTCTGGGCCCTGGACCGGCGCGTGGCCGGCTGGCCGGGCATCAACCGCCTGGGTGATCATTTCCTGCTCGTCATGCGCCGGCGCATGAGCTGAACGATCTCGTCGAGCAGGGGATGGCGGCACCAGCGCAAGGCCGCCACACAGGCGATGGGCGCGAGCGTCAACGGCACGGCCAGCACGGCCAGCGCCGCGAGCGCACTGCCACCCAGCGCCGCCCACAAAGCATGCGGCGTCTGGCCGAGATGCCGGGCCGCCAGCCAGAGCTGCACCGGCAGCGCCACGCAGGCGGCCGCACACAGCGCCCAGGCGAAGGACTGCAGGCTGCCATCAAAGAGCACGGCGCCCAGCGCCAGGCGCGCGACCAGCGTCACGCCCGTCGGCAGCGCGGCCAGCTCCGGCCGCCCGACCGCGGCCAGCGCGGCGTTGAGCTGCGTAAACACGAGGCCCAGAGCCGCTACCAGCGCGAGCGGCAGCACAGCTGGCGTGCAATCGGCCCAGGCCGGGCCGTAGAGCAGCCGCACCAGCGGTTCGCGATAGGCCACGGTGAGGGCGAGCAGCGGCCAGCCCAGGCCCGTCAGCAACGCGGTCGCTCGGCGCAGCGTCGGTTCCAGCGCCAGCGCCCGCGCATGCCGGTCGGCCAGCAGCGGCAATACGCCGAAGTTCAGGGCGCGGCCGGCCACCGTCTGCAGCAGGCTCACCACCGCCTGCGCACGACCCAACAGCCCCAGTTGATGCGCCCCGCCCAGACGCCCCAGCAGCAGGTCCGGCAGCAGGCCGTTCAGGCTGGCCAGGCTGCTGGACAACAGCGAGGCCCCGCCAAAGCCCAGCATCCCGCTCCAGCCCTGCCAGGCCGGCCGCCAGCTCAGGCCCTCGGGCCGCATGCCGGCGTAGGCCAGGCCGCAGGCGGTTGCGGCCGCGAGCTGCGCCCAGACCAACCCCATCGCGCCCGCGCCGCTGGCGCACAGCACCACCCCCACCAGCGCCTGCGTCAGCACGCCCAGCCACGACACGCGCGCAATGCGCGCCGCCGCCAGTGCGCGCAGCTGCAGCGCCGCCATCACGCCGCCGAAGGCCGACAACGGCAGGCCCAATGCCAGCACCTGCAACAGCGGCGCCAAGCCCGGCTGACCCAGCAACCGTGCCAACGGTTCGGCCAGCAGCGCCAGCGCCAGCGTCGTCACCAGCGTCGTGGACACCACCAGGCCCAGGCATGCGGAGAAGCGTGCCGGCGTCAGCTGGGGTTCACGCTGCAGATAAGCCGACACGCCGAAGTCGCGCAGCAGCTGGGCGGTGCTGAACACCGCCATCGCCAGCGCAAATAGGCCCAGCTCGGCGGGCAGCAGCAGGCGCGCCAGCACCAGGCCAAGCAGGAAGCGCATGCCGGTTTCGCCGATGGAGGACAGCAGATTGCCCAGCGCGGCGCGGCGCACGTCGACGTGGCCCAGAGCAAGCGGCAAGGCGCTCATTGGTGCATCCTTCGGCCTGCGGCCTGTCCCGCCAAGCGGGAGCGAGCTTGCTTGGGGCGGCCCGGCGCTGCGCTCATGCCGTGAGCGCATCCGAGTAGGCAGACACGAGGCTGCGGCCAAGCGCGGCGGGCGAGCAATGGGCGTCGAAGCGCGCGCGCACGCGCTGGCGCCGCTGCAACCACGGTTCGTTGGCGAGTTCGATCAGCGCATCAGCCAGCCGTGCCGCGTCGCCTACTGGCCACAGCCGTGCCGCCTGCTCGCCCGGCAGTGTGCCGAGCAGGCCGCGGAACGAGGGAATGTCAGTGACGATGGGACTCAGCCCGCAGGCCAGCGCCTCGATGACGCTGTAGCCCGAGCCCTCGCGGTGGCTGCCCTGGACGAGAAAGTCGGCCGCAGACATCAGCTGCTCGATGGCGGCGTGCGGCTGGGTGCCGAGCAGGTGCACGCGGCCGGCCAGCAGCGGGTCCCTGAGCCGCTCGCGTACGGCGTTGTAGAGCGGCGCCTTCCCAAAGCACATCCACAGCTGCAGGCCCGGCAGGCGCGGCACCGCCAGGGCAATGCCGTCGAGCACCGCCAGCGGGTCCTTGTTGGCGTTCAGGTGCCCGACCCAGAGCAGGCAAGGCGCGCCTGCCAGGCCGGTGATGCGACGCGCGTCGTCACGGTCACGTGGGCGGAAGTCGCAGCTGGATTCGGGCACCTCGTAGATCCGGGTGCGGGCCGCGACGAGGCCGCGCCGCACGAAGGGCTGGGCCTGCTCGCGAGCGCTGAACATCAGACCACGGGCCCGCGCGAGCGCACGCCGCCAGCGCCACCACGTCCAGGGCCTGCCAGGCGGGCGGGCCGCATGGTCCTGCAACAGCAGCGGTACCGCCGGGGCCAGCGCGGCAAGCCAGTGGATCTCACGCGCAAAGTCCAGCCCCTGCAGATGCAGCACATCGGGATGCAGGCGCGCCAGCAGTTCCGCCAGTGGCGCGGACGGGTGGCGCCCATCGCCTGCGTCCAGGGGCAGGAAGTGGTAGTCCACGCCGTCCTGCGTCAGATGATCACGCCGGTTGCTGCATTGCACGACGCTGACCTGTGCGCCGGCCTCGGCGGCCGACCGTCCGCAATGCACCAGGGTCGACCATTCCTGCAACAGCTGCTCGGGTGGCCTGCCGAGCGTGTCGAGGAAGGGGTTGATCTGGACGACGCGGAGCATGTCAGTGGCCCATCATCTTCACAGTGCGTGCAGTTGCGGGTCCCACAGCTTCACGGCGCGCTCCAGCCAGCGCAGCTCACGCGGGCTGTCATAGCGCGCCGTCCGGTAGCGCCAGGCCGAAGCGGCACGCAGCGCCGCCTTCTGCCAGCCGGGTGCGCGGATGTCCGTCAGCGTCGGGAAGCGACAGCCCAGCACGGTGCGGAAGTCGCGGATGCGCTCGCGCAGCGCGGGGCTGAGCCAGGGCGCATCCTTGTGGCACCAGTAGTCCACCCATTCTTTCTGCGCCCAGGCGTCGGCGCTGTCTGGGAAGGTGAAGCCGCGCGGCAGGGCGGGGTCGCGGGGCGTCCAGCGGCCATCGCCAAGCCGGCGCGGCGGCAGCGGCGTGTGGATGTGCAACATGATCTCGGCGGCCGGGTGCAGGCGCTTGACCTGGCGGATGAAGGCGAAAGTTTTCTCCGTCTCGCCCTCGGGGTCATGCGGCGGCGCCAGCATGAAGGAAAGCTCGGGCACCACGCCGTTGGCGCGGCAGGTTTCGACGACGGCCAGGGTCTGGTCGACCCTTGTGCCCTTGCGCATGTCACGCAGCATGCCATCGCTGGGTGACTCGGCGCCGATATAGGCCATACGCAACCGGCTGCGCCGCACCAGGGCCCAGGACGCGGCGGACAGGCCTTGCAGCGCGTCGGCGCGGGCATAGCACCACCAGGGCATCTGCAGCCGCGCCAGCACCTCCAGGAGCGGCTGCATGTCGACCTCGCGGTCGAAGAAGTTGTGGTCGTAGAACTGCACCGAGTCTGCGCCGAAGCGGGTCTGCAATAGCCGCAGGTCACGCTCCAGGCGTTCGGCCTCGGGCAACGCCGTCTTGCCGCGGAACATCGCGGCCACGCCGCAGAAGGTGCAGCGGTAGCGGCAGCCCAGGGCCGCCTGGTAGCCGGTGGTGCGTCGGCCGAGATAGGTCGGTCCGACATAGCGCTGCGGGTCGTCGACCTCGTCGTAGCTGACGTCGAGTTGCAGCGGCGCCGTCGAGAAGGCGCGGTCGGCGTTGTGCACGATCTCGCCGTCGCGGCGCCATGACAGGCCGGCAACTTCGTCCAGCGGTGTGCGCTTGTTCAGCGCATCGAGCAGCTCCATGAAGCCCTGCTCGCCCTGGCCACGCAGTGCGTAGTCCACGCAGTCGCTGTTCAGCGCCGCGTCCGTGCACAGCGTCGGGAAATAGCCGCCCCAGACGATGGGCAGCTCCGGCGCGACGGCGCGGATAGCGCGCGACACGGCCAGCGCCGCCGGCAGCTGTGGTCCACCCATGACCGAGAGGCCCACGGCCACGTAGCCACCGTCGCGCACCGCTGCCGCGGCGGTCTCGGGCAGATGGCGGTCGAGGTTGCCGTCAAGGATGCGCGTTTCGTAGCAGCCCTTGAGCGCCGCGGCCAGGTGCATGACGGCCAGCGGGAAGCGCGCGTTGGACGTGATGCGCGGGTTGATGAGGAGGATGCGCGTCATGCCAGCACTTCCTCTTGCAGCAGCTCCAGCCCGGGCTCACGCAAAGGCGTTGCCTGCAGCGCGGCGACGAGATGCGGCGCCAGCGCCTTGGGCCGGCCGTCGATGCGAACCGGCACGAGGCCGAGGGCCTCGCCGAGATCGGCATCGGCATACAGCGGCCGGCCGGCCAAGACGACAAGGCGCAGGTCGGCTCGCGTCGCGCTCGCCAGTGGCAGGCCCGCCGGCAGCGCGATCAGGTCGGCGCGCAGGCCCACATCCAGCCGGCCGCGGTCATGCAGGCCCAGCAGGCGCGCGGCGCCCTCGGTGACCCAGGATTCCAGGCGCTCGTCGCGCCAACCCGTCAGCTCACGTACCAGGGCCAGCTCGGCCAGCAGGTCACGCCCGCCGCTGATGCGCGAATCGCTGCCCAACGCCAATCGACCGCACGCAAAAAGCCAGTCGGCATCCAGCGTGCGGCCGAAGAGATGCAGGTTGGAACCGGGGCACCAGATCAGGCCAGCGCGGGCTTCGACCATGCGGCGCTGCTGAGCCGCATTCAGGCCCAGGCCATGCACGAGCAGTGTTCTGGGAGCGATGCAGCCCAGGGCTTCGAGGCGGTCAAACTCCAGCGCCGCGGCCGTGTCGATGCCCTCCGCCGCATGGACGATCCATGCGCGGCCCGGGCGCGCGGCCTGCCGGGACTCGCGCACGGCCTCCTCGCCATCCAGCGCGAGGGAATGCGACCAGCCGCCCAGCTCGAGCACATCGACCGGGAAGCCCGCGTCGTCCAGCGCCGCATCGTGTGGGTCGTGGTGGGCCACCGACGTCACGCCGCTGAGCAGGTTCTTCAAGCCGCCGATGAAGAGCCGCTCGGCTCTCGGCACGGCGCGATGTGCCAGCAACTGTGGGTCGGTCGACAGGCGCGGCGTGATGTCGGCGATCCATTCGCTGGCATTGCGATAGCGGTCCCTGAACTTCAGCCGCGGCAGCGCGGCGTTGAGCTGCAGGTGGTCGTGGGCATTGATGAGGCCGGGCAGCAAGCGGGCGCCACCGAGGTCCACACGCCGGCCACCGGCTCCGGCAGCGATGCGCCCGCCATCCGTGCCCAGGCTCATGCCATCGGCCGCATTGACGAAGTGCAAGTTCATGGTTTCACCAGCCTCATTGCCAGCACGACAGCCAAGCCGTTCCACCGCGCATAGAAAGCTTCGGAGCCCGTGAAGGGCTCGCACAGCTCGCGGCCGACGCAGACCTCGCGACTGGCCTCCAGCACCAGGCCGGCCCGCCAGGCCGCTGCCAGATGGGCATCAGGGTCGTGCAGGGCATGCAGCAGCTCATGGCGCTGGCCGGCGGCGTCGGTGAAACTGCGCGTCATGCCGGCGCGCGCGGCGGCCGGATGGAAGTCCGAATAGACAAGCTGCCCGCCGGGCGCGAGCACTCGGGCCGCCTCGGCCATCCAGGCGTCCAGGCTGGGCGCGTGGCCGACGGCGAGGCCACTGACGATGACGTCGAAGCTGGCCGCCGCGAAAGGCAGGTTCAGCATGTCGGCCCGCACGCGATGGGCGAGCGGCGCGCGCGTCAGCATGCCGGCCGACAGATCGCTGCCGACAACAAGGGCCGCGCCTCGCTGCTGAAGCAAAAGACCGTAGCGCCCGCTGCCGCAGGCCAGGTCCAGCACACGCCGGCCCGCCACGTCGGGGCACATGGCGAGCACGGCTTCCTGCTCGGCGCGCATCAGCGGGTTGTGGGGCAGCGGCGGATAGCTTTCTGCCCAGAGGTCGTAGGCCGCTTCGTTGGCAAAGGCACTCATGAAGCGAACCACTTGGAACAGACGCAATGCGCACATTCGGGCCGGTTCCCGGCATGGATGGCAGCGCGCAAGCGGCGCATCGAGGGCGCGTTCAGCCCCTCGCTCAGCCCTGCATCGCCAAGCCGCGAGTTGCCGGCGATGAAGAAGCAGGGCCTCAGGCCACCGTCGGCCTCGATGACGGCCGAGTGCTCGGGCGCGTTGCAGCGCACCGGCGGAGGCTCGCCCAGGCCCAGGCGCGCGCGATAGTGGGCCTCGATGCGGCGCAGCTTGGGCGGCGTCTCGGCGATGAAGCCGCTGGCGAAGTCGGCAGCGTGGTCGCGCTCCAGCGCGTCAAGGGC
Organism: Pelomonas sp. Root1217; assembly: GCF_001425705.1. Taxonomy (GTDB): domain Bacteria; phylum Pseudomonadota; class Gammaproteobacteria; order Burkholderiales; family Burkholderiaceae_C; genus Pelomonas. Next base: position 1,065,577 of record NZ_LMDC01000028.1, read on the forward strand.
AAGAGTCAGCACGGGCAGGTCTTCGACCCGCAGCGCAACGCCGTCGACCGGTTCACCATGGTGGCGGCCAAAGGCCTCGGCGTGGCTGACATCGGCGGCGAGGAAGGAGATGCTGGCAGCGCCGAGCTTGCGCGCGAGCGCCACGAGATCGCCCAGTTCACCGGCATTGCCGCGCTGCACGGTCACGCGCAGGCCCACGTCCAGGCCCTCGTGCACGGCAGCGCGGATGCCGGCGCAAACGGCCTCGAAGGCGTCCAGGCCGCGGATGGCCGCATAGCTCGCCGCGGTGCTGCCGTCCAGCGACACGGTGACCTGGTCGAACCATCGCGCCACCTCGGCCGCGTGCTTGGCCAACGCAAGGCCAGCCGTCAGCAGCCAGAGCTGGTGGCCCTGGCCGCGCAGCAGAGCGGCGATCTCGGCCCATTGTGGGTGCAGCAGCGGCTCGCCGCCTGAGACCAGGACGGTCTCGGTACCCAGCTCGCGCAGGCCCGGCAGCAGGCCCTTCACGGTCTGGATGTCGATGTCACGCCGCCCATGCCGCCAGTAGTCGCAGCTGACACAGCGCGAATTGCAGCGCTCGGTCAGGTAGAGCGTCGCCAGCGGCAGGCGCTCGATAGGCGGCGCCAGCGAAACAGGCCGCTCGACGATGGCACTAGAACATGCCATGCAGCTCGACAAAGCTCTGCCGCCGGTTGTCGATCGCGTTCTGCGGGATGCCACCAAACTTGCGATAGCCCGCGCGCAGCTGTGCGAAGGCGAAGGGCGTGTACTCGTAGACGAGGCTGTAGCGCACCTTGTTGTCATGGGCCACACGGCGGTCGGGGTCGAGGTACTCACCGGTGAGCTTCAGGTTGTGGCCCTGCTGCACCAGCCAGTTGGCCTCCAGCAGCGTCGCGACTTGCTTGCGCTTGCCCTCGGGATAGCCGGCATCGCTGATCATGTCGATCTCGGCCAACCAGGCCACCGGCCCCGTCGTCGTGCCGGCGAAGAGGCCGTAAGCCTGGCGGTTCCCCGCTGCCGACTTGACCTGCGCGGCCGCTGCGCCGACGCGGCCCCAGGGCTGCATCCAGATGGCCTGGGCCGTCGTCTGGTGGCCGTTGGAATTGCCCGTGTTGCCTGGGCCGTTGCTGCGCACGAGCTGCAGGGACCAGTCATCGCTTTCGTGCCCCAGCTCCAGGCCCTTGTCGGGCACGGTCATGCTGACCCCGCTGAGCTGGCGAACGAAGGCCAGGCTGTCCTGCAGGCGCCAGCCAAAGGGCAGGTAGAACTGGCCGGCCTTGGCATACCAGCCCAGGCCGGGCGTCTGCAGGCGCACATAGGCCTCCTGGCGCTCGGACTTGCCGGGCGCGACCTGCTGGTCGAGGTAGGCGCCGAGGTAGTCCTTGATGAGCTGCACGTCGGCGTACAGGCGCACCTGCTCGGTACCGCCAACGCTGCGCGTGGGCTGGCCCGAGACGGAGGTGCGCGTCGTCGCGGTGCGCAGGTCCCCACCCAGGCGCAGGCGATCGTCCAGCAGCGAGCCGGTCCAGCCCTGAAGTGCATCGGGCAATGTGTTGGCCGGGATGACGTTCTGCGCGAAGGTGTTGCCCACCGCATTGCGCAGGCCGCCGCCGGTTGGGTTGACATGGCAGGCCACGCATTTGAGGCCGGCGCGGATGGCGAGATAGGGCTCGGCGCTGGCGCTTGAGAACAGCAGCGCGAAGGCCAGGCCGAGAAGCAGTCGTGCGGCCTTCATTTCTGGGCTCCGTTGTTGATCCATTGGCGGATCAAGCCGATGGTTTGGGCGTCCAGATAGGGGCCGCCCAGCGGCATGCGCGCGCCGACGGCCTGGTGGCCTTCGAGCTTGTGGATCAGGTAGCTGTTGTCCGCATCGCCCGGCGCCACGCGCTTGAGCGCCGGCACGCCGCCGCTGGATACACCCACCAGCATCGCGAAGCTGTTGGTCGCGTCCAGCCGCAGGCCGCGTGGCGCGGCCGCGCCGGCATGGCAGGCTGTGCAGATCGGCGTGAACACATGCGACTGGATGGAGCTGAAGCTGGCCGTCATCGGGCCGCTGGGGTCGTCGCCCTCGCCGAGCGGCCGGCCGTTGGCGTCCAGCCCTTCACCGCTGCCGCCGCCACAGCCCGCGATCAAAGCGGCCGCAGCGCCCAACGCAACCACCCATGGTTTCCAGATCTTCATCACTGCCCTTTCCTGGCTTCACTGCGGCGTGAGTGCCAGCGCCTGCAGCGCAGGTTCAAGGCAAGCTAGGGATTCAGAACGCGGTCGTCAGGCCGAGCACCAGCGTGCGCCGGCGTGTCGCGTCCGTCCAGGTATAGGGCCCGCCGCGGCCGGCTGCTGTCCAGGCAAGCTGCAGCTCGCTGCTCGTGCCAAGTTGCCAGGAGGCACCCAGGCGCAGGTCTGCACGCGTCGCGCCATGCGGCTCGGCATAGGGCGAGGCCCGACCGCCGCGGCCATGCAGCAGGCCAACATGACCCAAGGCTGCCACGCCCCGCGCCAGCGGCCATCGCAGGTTGAACTCGGCATAGACGCTGCGCTGGCCAATACCGTAGTAGTCGGGCGAGACGTACGCGCGCAGGTTCCAGCGTTCTCCCAGCAGGCCGGCATAGACCTCCTGATAGTCGTAGTTCGACACGTTCTCATAGGCATGGGCCACGATGCCGGCCTCGCCGTCCAGGCCCGGCGCCAGGCCGAAGACCCGGCCGCCATAGAGCTGCAGCGCGGCGCCACGCCGTTGGGAGAAGCGGGCATGCGCCAGCTGTGCCCCACCATACCAGCCGGCCTCGCCGTCCCAGGCCAGGCCAAGCTGGGCGCTGGGACGGTTGGCGCTGTACGACATGCCGCGCTCCCGCGCATCCGTCTGCAGCGACAGCGTGCCGCCCACGTCGGCCCAGGCTGCGCCCGCGCCGGCCAGCAGCGTGGCGACCAGCGTCGTCAGTCGGGCCAGGTGCGCGGGGGGAAACATCAATCGGCAGTTTGCCCCAGCATCGTGCAGGTTGCGCCGCGAGTGCCGGCGTGGCGGGCCAGCGTCGCGCAGCTGTCGATGCGGCCCTGGGCGGTGTTGACCAGGGCCGTCTTCAGCGCCAGGGTGCCGCGCGTGCCGTCGAGCTCGCGCACCAGGGCGAGCAGGCCGGTCGCATGCGCGGCCGCGAAGGACGATCCCGAGACCAACGACCAGCCGCCACCCACGGCCGTGCTGGGCACGTCACGCCCCGGCGCGATGACGGCGCCTGCGGGCAGTGGCGGCGCAAGGCCGACGACGAGCACGCCGGGATGGTTGGCCGGAAAGGGCCCGTTCTCGCTCGGCATCGCCGCGACCACGGTGGCGCCGCGCGCCTGGGCCTGGTCCAGCAGCAGCGCGAGCAGCCGGTCGTCCGGCCCACCCAGGCTCATGTTGATGATGTGGGCACCCTGCTGGATGGCTGCGTACAAGGCCTTGGCCAGGCCCAGGCTGGTGCACAGCGTCTGGGTGCCCGCCGCCTGCCAGCAGGCGCGCAGGGCCAGCAACCGGGCTTGAGGCGCGATGCCGGCGATGCCCAGGCCGTTGTCGGCCCGCGCCGCGATGATGCCGGCCACCGCCGTGCCGTGGCCCTCGGCCGGCGGCGCCTTGTCGTCGACGAAGTTTTCGTTGACGGTGACCTGGCCGGCGAGGTCGGGGTGGTTGGCCTCCACGCCGCTGTCGACGATGGCCACACGCACGCCACGGCCGGTGGCCAACTGGTGCAACTCGGCCAGATGCCACTGGCCTGCGGCCGGCTGGGCTTGGTAGAGGGGCTCCTGCTGGCTGCCCTGGGCGCGGTAGAGGCTGACGGGCTGGGCCCAGGCGACGCGCCTGTCCTCGGCCACAGCCTCGGCGACCTTCGCCGAACTGCGCGTGTCCCCCTCGGGCAGGCGCATGACGAAGCAGTCCACGCCGGCCAGCGGCATGGCCCATTCGCTGCGCATCTCCAGCTTGTGGGCCTGGGCCAGTGACTGGGCGACCTGCTGGCGCGACTGCCGGCCCACGCCCTCGCCATAGGTGCCCGCATAGCTGCCGTCGGGCCGGTAATGGGCCTTGGGCAGCTGCAGCATGACGAGGACCTGGCGCTGGGCGTCCTCGGCCTGGGCATGGGCGCCACCGCCGGTCAGGCAGCAGGCCAGCAGTACCAGCAAGCGCCGCCAGAGTCTCATTGCGCCGGACCCGGTTGCAGCGGCTCAGCCAGGGCGATGATGGGCGCCGTGCGCAGGGCAGCCAGGCCGCGAGCGTCGACACGCAGCAGCCAGGCGCCGGTCTCGGTGGGCCCGGCGACGACACCGGCGCCCTGGGCTTTCAGCAGTTCCCGCACCGCCTTCTCGGTGGTGCCGGGCTTGAACATCACCAGGGCATCCGCCACGACCGGCACGCTGCCGCTGGCGGACAGGCCCTGGTAGGCCGGCTCGTCGGAGCGCGGCGCCAGCACCAGGAACAGCAACAACGCGACGGCCGCGCCCTGCAGGCCCAGGGCCCAGGGCATCCAACGCGGCGCACGGACAGGTTTTGCCTTGAGCGGCTGCATCAGCGCATGCATCTTTGCCAGTCCCGCCTCGACGTCGCCGCTGTGCAGCGGAGCACCGGCCACGCTCAGCAGCGTCTGCATGGGCTGCTCGGCCGCCAGCTCGTTGCGGCAGGCGGCGCAATGCAGCAGATGGCGCTGCACGGTGTCCATTTCGTCACCAGCCAGCTGACCGCGCGCATACCAGGGCAGCAAGGCCTGCATGGCTGCATGCTCATCAGGTTCCATCGGGATCACCACACTCATCACAGTTCTCCTTGCTCCAGCCCGGCGAGGTCGTCGAGCAGGAGGCGCAGCCGGCGCCGGGCGTAAAACATCCGCGTCTTCACGGTCTCAGGCGGGCAGCCGACGACGTCGGCGATTTCGGCATAGGCCATGTCATGGAAGTAGCACAGCTCCACGACGGCGCGGTGCTCCGGTGACAGCTCGGCCATCGCTCCGCGCAGCCGGCCGCGCAGCTGTTCCAGCCCCAGGCGCTGCTCGGGCCCAGGCCCGGGGTCGGACGGCTCCTCCACGCTGTCGCCGTCCACCGGCAGGTCCTGGCGGCTGAGCGCCTTCAGGGCCTTGCGATAGGCGATGCCGAAGATCCAGGTCGACAGCTTGCTGCGCCCGTCGAAGCTGTCGGCGCGCTGCCAGACCACCATCAGGGTGTCGTTCAGCACCTCCTCGATGGCCTCCGGCTGGCGCATCAGATGCGACAGAAAGCGCCACAGCCTGGGGTGGTAAACCCGATAAAGGGCGTCGAATTCAGCCCGCTGGCCGCGCTTGATGCCCTCCAGCAGGGTCAGTTCCAGCGCCTCGGCCGCCGGCCCGCGGGCAGAAGCAGCCGGTACTGCCGGGGCGTCATCGCGCTTTTTTCTGATGCTCGGCCACTTCAACATGCTCGCCACACGGGGTTCCAATGCGCATGAGTCCCGGCTCGGGGCCAGGAGGTTCAAAGCGATGGTAGCGAGCCCCCCCCCGAAACCGGGTTTTGCGGGCCGAGCGACGGGCCGCTCCCTAGCCGGCCCGCGTTGGCGATGTGCTCGTGGCTCAATGCCGCGAGCATCGCCGTCCCCTCGGGGGACCGGCCAGACTCGCTCGCGTTCAGCGATGCGAGGTTGGACGAGGGGCAGTTCAAGCCAGGCCGGCCAACGTCATTTCGTGCAGCCAGTGCGATTCGGCAAAGCCCTTGGTGTCATAGAGCTTCTTAAGCCGCGCGGTGGGCACCGGCAGCTTGCAGGTGGCCGCGGTGAAGTTCTGCTCGCCCTTGCCTTCCTTCCAGGCCGACTGCCAGACCGTCGCCAGCGTGACAGCGCCGTCGGCCATGCGGTTCATGGTGCGCTCGCCCAGTGCGGCCCACATCGCCGCCGACTGGCCGCGGCCATGCACCCGGCGGTAGACCTCCAGCACCTCCTCGGGCGGCAACTCCTCGATGGTGCGGCGCATCAGCTGCACGACGGCGTCCGCCGCGGCCATGGAGCCCTTGAACAGCGGGCGCTTCGCCGCCGCACCCACGCGCTGCTTGACGCCGACCACCACCTCGTCGGCCGCCTGGTTCAGCATGTCGTCCTCGTAGACGGCGTGCACCTTGTCGTCGTCGGCGTCGTCCGCCTGGCCATGGTGCAGATGCGAGACATGCAGGGGCTGGCAGGCATCGCCGATGTAGTGGGCCAGCACGCCGGCGGCGCAGACGTAGGCGTCGAGCTGCTTGGCGGCAGCGGCCTGCACCATGACCTTGTAGAGCTCGGCAACGCGAAAAGGCAGCGCGCCACGCTGCGCGGGTTTGCGGGCGGGGTCGATGCTGCTGTAGAACTGGTCCCACACCTGCGGGTCGCGCGACGCCGAGTCCTGCTGCCAGAGCTGGATCAGCGTCCTGCCCTGGAAGGTGGGCCCACGGCCGGGCTCGTCCATGTCGGCGAAGTGGTTGGCCTTGTCCTTGCCTCGGGTGCTGCGCCACACCAGGTCGGGCACATCGGCCAGGGCGATGAATTTGCTCGTCTGGGTGGCACCTGGCAGGTTGCCGGCGGTGATGTCCTCGTCGCTGACGCCGATGGCCGTCGCATTGGCCTTGAAGACGGCCTTGGCCTTGGCCGTCTGCAGCGCGAAGCAGGCGGCATAACCGATGTTGTAGTGGCCGACCTTGCCCCAGTAGCGGCTCTGGCCGCTGCGCCAGTCCTCGACGAGCTCGACGTTCAGCGCCTTGCACAGCGAACTGAAGCCGGTGGCCAGCGCGAACTCGGTGGCGCGGTTCGAATGCAGGGCGCCGAAGCCATGGCCGCCCCATTGCACGGCCAGCGGTCGGAAGTTCACCGGCGCAGGGGCGCCCTGGTCCTTGGCGGTGCGGTCGGCCACCTCGTCCCAGAACCACACGGCACCGGAGTCGCCCGGGCGCGTCTGCACGGTCTGGCCCGGCCGGCGCGGGCCGATGAGGAATTCCGCCAGCGCGTCCACGCCGCCCACGCTGGCATGGCGGTAGAACAGCCCGTGCACGCAGCCCTCGGTGCGGATGCCACCCGGCAGCTCCGTGAACAGCGGGCAGCCGATCAGGTTGAGGCTCATCTTGTCGGAGCTCAGGTCGATGACGGGGCCGAAACCGCCGACGCCCAGGTACTGGGAATTGGTCGAGCCGATGCTGTCGAGTTTGACGAGGGCGGCGTCCAGCGTCAGCCGGGTATCGCGGCCGGCAAAGCCGGGGTAGATGTCGGCCAGCGGCAGCGCGTCGACGCTGCGCGACGTGATGTGCCCAATGCCGACCTTCTTGCCACGCGGCAGCGCAAAGACTGGCGCGCCGGGCTCGGTGCCCGAGGTCACGTGGCGGCTGACGAGGGCGAAGGCGCAGGCGCCGTCCTCGACGATGGCCGAGGCGACGCCCATGCGCGTCGCGCCCTGGTCGGCCACATGGACCTGGAAATTGGGGCCGAACTTGTCCGCGGCATAGAGGGCCGTGTCGGCCGGTGGCAGGTTGGCCACGCGCCGCTGCACGAGCACGGGGCAGGTGCGCACCTGGCGGCCGTCGGGCAGGTAGAGCACCGGCGGCACCGCCAGCTCGGGGTGGCGGGACAGCGTCTTGCGGTCCAGCCATTCGGTGACGAAGACCAGCACGCAGGGCCAGGACCAGGGCCGGAAATTGCTGTTGTCCAGCGTCCGGGGGCCGAGCTCCTTGCCGGTCTGCTCGGCATGCTCGTCCGCATAGTTGGGATCGTCCAGCCGGATGCGGTAGCGGCCCATGGCCGTGCCGATGACGGTCGGCAGGTTGGCGATGTGGACGTGGTACTGGTCGCGCGCCTCCAGCAGGTCGCGCACGCTCAGGGTGCGCGGGTCGGCGCGGCGGATGAAGCGGTCCATGGGGTCTCCCGAAAGCGAGGAGAGTGTCGGCGCCACCTACGGCGCCGGCAAAGCCATTGGCACCCTCTCCTCATCAAGACTTGGGAGGCGCTATCGTTGCGGCATGAGCGAAGCCGGCGCCTTGCCCCTGGACAACCCGATTGCAGTCGGGACCGGTGAATCTCCCGACGCCGCGCCACAGCTCGTTGCGGGCGGCACCGAGGCCGGCGGCGCGCGTGAATGGCGGGTCAGCGGTGACTGGACGGTGCTGGCCCTGCGCGAGCGCTACGACGAGTTCCGCCAGCGGGTGGCTGCCGCCGTTGCCGAGACCCCCGATGCGCTGTGGGACCTGCGCACCCTGGGGCGACTGGACACCGCCGGAGCGCTGACGCTGTGGCAGGGCTGGGGCCGCAAGCCGCCGCGGCGGCTGCTGTGGCTGCCCGAGCACGTGACGCTGTTCTCGCAGTTCATGCAGCCCACTGCCTTCCCGAAGCGCAAGCGCAGCCTCGGCCCCGGGCTGGAACTGGCCAGCCTGAAGACCCTGGCCTTCGCCCGCCATGGCATCGACATCGTCGCCCTGGTGGGCCGACTGCTGCTGGACTTCGTGCAGATGCTGCGCCACCCCTCGCTGATCGGCTGGCGCGAGATCTCGGCCAATGTCTACCGCACCGGTGCCCAGGCGTTGCCGATCACGGCCCTGGTGGGCTTTCTCGTCGGGCTGACGCTGTCCTATCTGATCTCGAGGCAGTTGAAAGCCTACGGCGCCGACATCTTCGTCATCAACATCCTCGGCCTGGCGGTACTGCGCGAGCTTGGACCGCTGCTGGCGGCCATCATCGTCGCCGGCCGCTCGGGTTCGGCGATGACGGCGCAGATCGGTGTCATGCGGGTCACGCAGGAGCTGGACGCGCTGTCGGTCATGGGCATCTCGCACACGGTGCGCCTGGTGGCGCCCAAGGTCATCGCGCTGTCCATCTCGCTGCCGCTCGTGGCGGTGTGGACGAGCGCCCTGATGCTGTTGGGCGGCATGGCGGCGGCCCGCGCCCAGCTGGGGCTGGACCCGACGCAGTTCCTGCACACCCTGCCCAGCGTCGTCGAGCCGGTCAACCTGTGGCTGGGCTGGGCCAAGTCCATCCTCTTCGGCGGGCTCATCGCGCTGCTGGCCTGCCATTTCGGGCTGCGCGTGAAACCCAATACCGAGAGCCTGGGCCAGAGCGTCACGCAGTCGGTCGTCACGGCCATCACGCTGGTCATCGTCGTCGACGCAGTGTTCGCAGTCTTGTTCTCCACCGTAGGCGTTTGAGATGGAAAACCTGGAACCCATCATCGAAGTCGAGAACGTGACCACGGCCTATGGCGGCCATGTCATCCATCGCAACCTCAACCTGACCGTGCACCGCGGCGAGGTGGTGGCGCTGATCGGCGGCTCGGGCTCGGGCAAGACAACGCTGCTGCGCCTGCTCCTCGGCCTGGAAGTGCCCCAGGCCGGCAGCGTCAAGATCTTCGGCCACCCCTTGGGCCGCTGCGCGGTGCGCGACCTGGAGTGCGTGCGCTACCGCTGGGGCGTGCTGTTCCAGGCCGGCGCGCTGTTCTCGGCGCTGAGCGTCTACGACAACGTCGCCTTGCCCCTGCGCGAACTCAAGAGCGTGCCGGCCGACCTCGTCAAGCCGCTGGTCATGCTCAAGCTGGCGCAGGTCGGCCTCAAGCCCGAGGACGCGCTGAAGCGCCCGGCCGAGCTGTCGGGCGGCATGGTCAAGCGCGTGTCACTGGCGCGGGCGCTGATCCTGGACCCGCAGCTGCTGTTCCTGGACGAACCCACCGCCGGCCTGGACCCCGACAGCGCCAAGCAGTTCGTCAAGCTGCTGCGCCGGCTGCGCCAGGAGCTGGGCCTGACCGTCGTCATGGTCACGCACGATGTCGACACCCTGTTCGCCGTCGTCGACCGTGTCGCCGTGCTGGCCGACCAACGCATCATCGCCAGCGGCCCACTGTCCGAGGTCGCGCGCCTGCCGCATTCCTTTGTGCGCAACTTCTTCCTCGGCCATGTCGAGCGCTGCGCCGAGGAAGATGTGCGGCGTTTCCGCCTCAGCCTGGACGACACCAGCGATGAGGGCGGCGTGCCGGCCGTACTGCGAGAAGACGCTAACGTCTGAACAAAATGAATCAACCCCCACGCTCGCTTTGCTCGCTGCCCCCCGAGGGGGCGCGTCAGTGCCTTCGGACGGCCGGGCGCCACTGACATGGAAAACAAAGCCCACGCCTTGGCCGCCGGCCTCTTTCTGCTGCTGCTTGGCCTCATGCTGGCAGCCAGCGTCGCCTGGTTCCAGGGCGACCGTACCGAGCGCGTGCGCTACACCGTCGTCGCCCGCAGCGGCGTGCCCGGCTTGAACCTGAAGGCGCCGGTCAAGCTGCGCGGTGTCGAGGTGGGCTACGTCGAGACGATTGGCTTCGACCCGGCCGATCCGCGCCAGATCCTCGTCGGCATCGCCGTCGATGCGGCCGCGCCCGTGTCGACCCAAACCTATGCGCAGCTCGGCCTGCAGGGCGTCACGGGTCTGTCCTTTGTCGGCCTGGAAGAGGCTGATACCAAGGGCACCCTACAGCGCGCTACACCCGGCACCCGCCTCGCGCTGCGGCCCACGCTGCTGGATCGCCTGGCCGAGAGCGGGCCGGGCCTGATCGCCGGCTTTGCCGAGACGGCCAACCGGCTCAACGCCCTGCTCAGCGACGACAACCGCGCCCAGCTCGGCAAGACGCTCGCCGAGCTGCAGCAGGCTGCCGGCGACACCAGCAAGCTGATGGCCGCCCTGCAACCTGGCGCCCGCGAGCTGCCGGCGCTGCTGAAGGACGCCGACACCACCGCCCAGCGCGCCCAGGCCGCGCTGATCCGCATCGAGGCACTGGCCGCCGACGGCCAGTTGCTCGCCCAGGACCTGAAGGCCCGCACCAAGGCGCTGGACCAGCTGGAGGCGGCCGCCGCCCAGGTGCAGGCCACCAGCCGCAACCTCGAGCTCGCGCTGGTCGGCGACGCGCCGCCGCGCACCCGCCCCGTGCTGGCTGACGTGTCAGCCGCCAGCCGCAGCATCGAGCGTGCCGCCAACGACCTCGGCGACCAGCCGCAGAGCCTGCTGTTCGGCCGCAGTGCGCGGCCGCCCGGGCCCGGCGAGGCCGGCTTTGCAGAGCGCCTGAAGAAATGAAAGCAACATCGATCCTGCTGGCCGTCGCGCTGGCATTGAGTGCCTGCTCTCTCGCACCGACGGCGCCACCCCGGGCCGTCTATGACCTCGGCCCCGCGCCTGCAGCGGCCGCCAGTGGTGGTGCGCTGGCCTGGCGCGTAGCCGATGTGACGGCGCCACCCTGGCTGTCGGGCGACGGCATCGCCTATCGCCTCAGCTTTCAGCAGGCCCAGCGCCTGGAGCATTATCGCGACAGCGTATGGGCTGCGCCACCCGCGGCGCTGCTGACGCAGCGCTTGCGCGAGCAGCTCACAACGCCATCCGCCTGCAGCGGCAGGCTCGCGCCTCTGCTGGCAGTCAACCTCGACGAGTTCGAGCAGGTGTTCACCAGCCCCACGAGCAGCCAGGTCGTGCTGCGCCTGCATGCGACGCTGGGGCCGGCGGGCGGCACCGGCCCCAGCATGCAACGGCACTGGCGCATCGAGCGGCCTGCCGCCACGCCGGACGCACCCGGCGCCGTGCGTGCCATGGCCCAGGCGGTGGACGAACTGCTGCCGCAGCTGGCCGAATGGCTGGCGGCATCGGCCTGCCGCTGAGTCCAATGTCGGCTGCCAGCTCAGCCTCTATCGCGCGACCGACCGGCGCGGCGGCGCTGCAGCCAGCCCAGCACCAGCAGGCCGGCGCAGGCCATCATCCAGCTCGACGGCTCGGGCACGGCTGCCGCTGTCATGAACTGGCCGGAGGCCGAGCTCGTCATCACACCGTCTGGCAGGGTCCAGTTGAAGTGCAGGGTGTTGCCGAAGTCGGCGCTGGTGTTGGGGCTGCCGGCATAGGGCAGCGCGACGGCCGAGGTGTAGAGCTCGGCGAAGATGAAGACCTTGCTGTTGCCCAGGGGGATGGCCAGCTCATCGCCAAAGACCGTCGTGCCGGATTTCAGCTGCACGGCAGGGGCATAGTCGTTCAGGCGATCGAAGAAATCGGCCTTGGGGTCGCCGACATAAAAGCGTGTCCAGGCCAGCGCATTGCCGCCAGGCGTCAGCGTGCCATCGATGCTGACGCTGAGGTTGGCCAGACCGAGGTTCTGGCCGTTCTGGAAGGTCACCGTGTCCCAGAAGCGGGCCACCGATTCGGCGCCCGTCTTGGCACGGCAGCCCGGGCAGGGTGTGGCGCTGGAGGCTGCGTGCAGCGTGCCGTCGCCAAGGCCTGCCATGCCCCAGGCATAGGAGTACTTGTAATACGACGGCGTGTTGGCCATGGCCGAGAAGCTGCCCTCGCCACCGCTGCGGGTGCCGCCTGTCGTACCGGCGTAGCTGCCGTAGTTGGGCGTCGCGGCTTGCGCGGTGAAGGTCAGCAGGGTGGCGCTGGCCAGGGCCAGCGCGAGAGTCATCGAGGTCTTGTTCATGGTGGTCTCAAGTTCAGACATTCAGGGGTTGGGTGTTCATCAGTGCCCGCGCGCGGGCGGCGATCTGTTCGGGCTGGGGCACGGCGGCCTGCTCCAGCGGCCAGCTGGCCAGCGCCGGGGCGTCGGGACCGGTCAGGCGCTGGGGTGCGGCCTTCAGGTCGGCAAAGGCCTCTTCGGCGACGACGGCGCACAGCTCAGCCGCCAGGCCGCACAGGCCGCTGGCCTCGGTCACGCACAGCAGGCGGCCGGTCTTGCGCACTGAAGTCAGCACGGTGGCCGTGTCCAGCGGCTTGAGGCTGCGCAGGTCGATGACTTCGGCCTCCACGCCCTCCGCCTGCAAGGTCAGCGCAGCGGTGAGGCAATGGCCGACGGTCTTGCCGTAGCCCACCAGCGTCAGCGCGTCGCCGCGCCGGCGCACCGCAGCGCACCCGGGCAGCAGCAGCTCGTCGCCATTCACATCGCCCGGCGCATGGGCCAGGCCGATGTCGCTGAACAGCAGGCTGGGCAGAGGCTGACTCAGGGCGCCGGTCAGCAGCCCGGCGGTGTCGCTCGGCGTGCTGGGCATCAGCACCTGCAGGCCGGACACGTGGGCAAACAGCGCCTCCAGGTTGTGGTTGTGCTGGCCGCCGATGGCCCAGCCGGCCCCGGTCTGGGCCAGCACCACCATCGGGAACTCGAACTGCCCCCCGCTCAGCGCCCCGAGCTTGCCGGCGCTGTTGACCAACGCGTCCATGGCCAGCATCAGGAAGGGCGAGTACAGCAGGTCCACGACGGGGCGCAGGCCCATGGCCGCGGCACCCACGGCACAGCCGACGATGCTGGCCTCAGCCAGCGGCGTGTTGCGCACACGCTCGGCACCGAAGGCGGCCAGCAGCTCGGGATTCTTGGTGGCCACGCCCTCGCCGATGAAGAAGACGCGCTCGTCGGCCGCCATCGCACGGCGCAGCGCTGCCATCAGCGCTTGCTGGGAAGTCATCGTTTGCATCTCTCGTGCTCCTTCAGGCCAGTTGGGGCCAGGGGGCAGCAAGCGCGGCGGCATAGGCCTGCTCGATGGCGCCAAGCACCTCGGCCTCGCGGCGGGCCAGGTCGTCGGCAGTCAACATCAGCCGTTCGGCCTGGCGTTGGATGGGGTCGCGCTTGAGCCACTGGGCGTGCTCGGTGGCACAGACATAGGCCTGGTCGTCGGGCTCGAAGTGGCCGCGTTGGCGGTAGGTCGTCAGCTCGAGCAGGCGCGGGCGGCCGCTGTCGCGAATGGCGGCCACGGCCTGCACGGCGGCGGCGTGAACGGCCTCGACGTCATTGCCGTCCACCACCTCGGCCACCAGGCCATGGCCCTGCACCCAGTCGGCCACGTGCTCGCCGGGCATGGCCTCGCGGCGGTGCACATAGGCCTGCCACTGGTTGTTCTCGCAGACGAAGAGAACAGGCAGGCGCCAGGTGACGGCCAGGTTGACGGATTCATGGAAGATGCCCTGGCAGGCCGCGCCATCGCCGAAGAACACGGCCGTGATGCCCTCGGGCTGGGCGCCGAGCTTCTGCGCCAGTGCCACGCCCGGCGCCAACGACAGCCCGCCGCCGACGATAGTGGACGTCAGCACCACACCCAGTTCCTTGACCGAGATGTGCAGCGAACCCGAGTGGCCACCGCAATAGCCGCTGGCGCGACCCAGCACCTCGGCGAACAGTCGCTCGGGGTCGGCGCCGCGCGCCAGCAGGTGCCCGGCGCTGCGGTGGTTGGTGAGCAGCTTGTCCTGCGGGCCCAGGGCGGCGACGACGCCAGCGGCGCAGGCCTCCTGGCCGACCGATGTGCAGGTGCCGGGGTTGCTGGGCGAGGCGACAGCGATGAGCTGCTGCTCGTAGGCACGGATCAGCAGCATGGCGTCCAGGCGGGAGGACGCGGTAGAACCGGTGGCGGCGTTCATGCTCAACCCGCCAAGCCGACGTGCGCCGGTATCCATGGGTGCCGCGGGCAGTTCGCGCTGCGTGGGAAGGGTGTTCGTACTCATGTCGGTCTCTCTCAATTCAGCAGTGCAGCAAGCCGCGACAGATCCAGCGCGGCAACGGCGTCGCGCATCGGGGCCGCATAGGCGGGGTTGTTGGGATGGGTGCTGGCGCAGACGGTCAGCAGCTGGATGCGCGTGCGGTGGCGGGCGTCCCAGGGGAAGCCCGAGTCCAGCTTGACGAGGCGCTTCAGCGGCCGGCCGGCGTCGCCAGGCCCGGGCAGGCGATGGCGGCCGCTGCCCAGGCGGTAGGGCTCGCCGAGTTGGCCGGCGTCCATCGCGGCGCGGGTGGCGCGCAGGCTCTCCAGCTCGTCGACCAGGCCCCGGCGGCCACGTGCCAGTTGCGCGTGAAAGCTCGCCTCGCCAGCCTTGCGCTGGCGGGCCGTCATCAGCAGCATGTCGGCGGCCTTGGCGTTCTGCGGCCGGATCTGTTCGGCCCGGCGCTCGGCTTCGATCAGGTCGAAGGGCTCCAGCGCGCGCTCGTTGCGGCGGTCCCAGTCTTCGATCTTGCGTTGCTGCTCGCGCTCGAAGTAGCCGAGCATCTCGCCGACGGTGACGGGCACCCAGGGCAGGCGGCGCTCGGGGCCGATGACGGCGCAGCCACGAAACACCGGCCAGCCCTGCACGGCCTCGCCGCGCTCGCCTTCGAGGTAGGCGCTGAGCTGCTCGTCATGGGCCCAGCGGTTCAGCGTCGTCAGCGGCGAATTGATGAAGAGACTGAAGCCGGCGCGCGGGCCGATGCGCTGGGCGGCTTCGGCGTGGATGCCGCAGTCCGTGCCTGTCCAGGTCTTGGGCCCGAAGCCCTGGGCATGGATGACGGCCTCGCGCGGGCGGCGGCTCGGCTCATCGGAGTCCATCACCTGGCGGGTCAGGCGCAGCCGGACCTCGGGCAGGGCCAGCAGGCCTGGGTTGGGTCGGGCCTGGGCCTCGAACTGGTCCATGACCGCATGCAACGGCTTGAACGAGGCGTGCATGACCGGCAGGCCGTCGTTGCTGGTCGGCTCGGCCGCATTGGCCGCCCAGCAACCGGCTTGGGCGGCGCCAGCGGCGAGCACCAACCCTGCGAGCAGCGCGGCGGCGGCCTGGGCGCTCAACGAGGGGTTGGGACGTGTTTTCATCATGGATGGCTTTCCTCATTCGCCGGTTTCGGGCAAGGCTGCGCCGCACCGCTGCCTGGGAGGCTTCGGCCGGTCGATGACCTGGGGATGCGTGTCTTGCGCCGGTGTCTGTCCGGCATGGGCTCTACTGTGGTCGGCGAGCGCTTCTCGCGCTGCTAGTTCTCCACTAAGGGTTTGTTAAGTCTTTGCTAACGGCGACGCGATGGCCTGCTTGCCTATCATTCCGACCTCGACCCAACCACCGCGCCGCACCTTGCCGCAACTCCCTGCCGACTGGGCCGCTCATCTCGAAAGCGGCGTCTCCCACCGCCTCGGCGGCAGCCATGCCGACGGTCAGCCCGAGATCTGCCGCGGCCTGGCCGCTCAAGCGCTGGCCGACGGCCGCGTCGAGGTGCTGCTGGCGGCCGACATCGCCGACCGGCTGCTGGCCGCCGTGCAGGCGAGCGGGCGCGTCGCCTACGTTGCGGCGCAGCCGGGCAGCCATCGCACGCTGCACGTGAAAGGCCTGGACGCCGAGGTCTTCACGCCCACGGCCGGCCATGCACCGCTGTTCGAGCGCTGCCGTGAACGATTCATCGCCCAGGTCGAGCCCTACGGCTTCAGCCGCGAGGCCATCATGGCGATCTGGTACGACCTGGGCGTGCAACGCCTGGCCGGCATCCGCTTCACGCCCTGCGGCGCCTGGGACCAGACGCCCGGCCCCGGTGCCGGCAACCCCGTGGAACTGCTGCGCTGATGGCCCGCCTTCCCGGCATCTGGATCGATCACCTGCAGCAGGGCGTCACGCTGCGCGTGGGCTCGAGCACGCCCGAGGGGCAGCCCGAGCTGGCCTTCGCGCACGGCGCCTGGGCCCTGGCCGACGGTCGCATCGAACTGCTCGTACGCAGCAAGGCGGGCGCCGAGCTGCTCGACGCGATCCGCGCCACCGGCCGTGTCGCTGTTTCCGCCGGCCTGCCCAGTACCTGCCGTGTGCTGCATGTGAAGGGCGTGGGCGCAGAGGTGCTGCCCGCCTATGCCGAGCAGGGCCCGAAGTTTGCGCATTGCTTCGAGGCCTGGCTGCGGCAGATTGAACTCTTCGGCGCCGACCGCCGACAGGTCAACGCCGTGCTCGGCGACCTCACCCTGGCCGACCTCAGCTGTGTGCGCTTCACGCCGCTGGCGGCCTGGGACCAGACCCCCGGCCCCGGCGCTGGCCAGCCCATCGATCTCATGCCATGAACGAAACCACCACTCCTCAAGCCGAGCGCCGCGCGCTCAAGCTGCGCGACGTGCGCCGCCTGCTCGAAGGCGTCATCCCGCCGGCGATGTGCTCGGTGGGCGCCGATGGCATGCCGCACGTCAACTACCTGTCGCACGCCGAGTACCTCGACGACGAGCATGTCGCGCTGACCTACCAGTTCCTCAACCGCGCCCGCGCCAACATCCTCGCTACTGGCCGCGTGGCGCTCAGCGTCGAGGACCCGATCACCGGCGTGTCGGTGCTGCTTCAGCTTCGCTACGAGCGCACCGAGACCGAGGGCCCGGTGTTTGAGCGCCTGCGCGCCAAGCTCGCCGGCATCGCCGCGCAGACGGGCATGGAGAAGGTCTTTCACCTGCGCGGCGCCGACGTCTACCGCGTCGAATCGCTGCGCAAGCTCGACCCGGTGCACCCGCTGCCGGCGATGGCGCCGCGGTGCGACCTCGCCGCCGGTGTGCGGCGCTTGAGCGAGCAGCTCGCCGAGGCGCCCGACCTGCGCAGCCTGCTGCAGGCCTTCACCACCGGCCTGCAGCGCGACCTGTGCATCAGCCACGCCATCATCTGGCTGCTGGACGAACAGCGCCAGGGCCTCTATACGCTGGCCAGCATCGGCTACGAACAGGCTGGCAGCGGCGCCGAGTTGCCGCTGGCCGAAGCCGGCCTCGCCGGCGTCGCGCTGCGCGAGAACGTGCCGATCCGCATCGGCCACATGAGCCAGATGTACAGCTACGGCATGTCCTGGCGAGCCAAGGCCGAGCAGCTCGGCCTGCAGGCCGCCATGGCCGACACCATCCCCATGCCCGGCCTGGCCAGCCCGCGCAGCCAGCTCGCCGTGCCGCTGCGCGCCCGTGGCCGCACGGTCGGCGCGCTGCTGGTGGAAAGCGAGCACGACCAGTTCTTCAGTTATGACGACGAGGACGCGCTGACGGCCGTTGGCGCTCAACTAGCGCAAGGCCTGGCAGCCTTGCGCACGACGGAGCTGGTGGAAGAACCCGTGACAGCGGCACCTGCGGCCGAACAGGCGGCCGGTGGCACGCCGCTGCGCCTGCGCCACTACCCGCGTGACCACAGCGTCTTCATCAACGACGAGTACCTCATCAAGGGCGTGGCCGGCGCCATCATCGCCAAGCTCGTGCGCGACCAGATCGACAGCGGCCGCGAGGCCTTCAGCACGCGCGAGCTGCGCCTGGCCGGCGGCGACCTGCGCCTGCCCGAGGTGCAGGACAACCTCGGCGTGCGCCTCCTGCTGCTGGAGCGCCGCCTGGCCGAGCGCGACTTCGGCCTGCACATCGAACGCGCCGGCCGCGGCCAGTACCGCCTCATTGCCGACGGCCCGCTGAGCCTGACGACCGAGGGCTGAGTTGCGCGTCTGTCGCGCCATGCGCTACCGTCGAGACACGAGCACTGGCCGGCCTGGCCGCACCTCAGCCCTGACACTGGAGACCCTCGTCGTCACGGCCGCAGTGCCGTAGCGTTGACAGGCCCTAAGACACCATCAACGAAGTGATGCCGGTCTGGCCCGGGTGGTAGAGCCGCAGGCGCACGAAGTAGCGACGACCGGCAAAGAGCTTGTAGACGATGCTGGCATTGCGGTCTTCGCCGCTGTCGTCGTCGGCCGCCAAATTGCGCGGCGTGCCGTTCACGTCCTCGAACAGGCCCAGCAGCGTGTCCGATGCGCCCTTGGTGGCGATGGTGTACCTGCGCGACTCGGTGGGCTTGAACAGATAGTCCACCTGTTGACCGGCCGCAAGGGGCACGGCCACGGCCTTGAAGGCTTCCAGCGTCGGCGTCTGGGCCGCCTGCGCCGGGTACCACTTCAACAACCAGGCCTTGTCGGCCTTGGACAGCTTGCCGGGCGGCACCAGGCCGTCGACGTCATATTGCTCGGGCTCGTCGATGAGGCCGGGCTCGAACTCGTACTCCATGATGGAGTCGGGGTCCCAACTCGAGCCCTGCACCTGGCTGGGCTCGAGCTTCTCCAGGATGTTGTGGAAGGTCGTCTCGCGCGTCCAGCTGTTGGGCGGCTTGCCCAGCGAGGTGTAGACGGCCTCCTCATGCCACTTGATGCCGGCAAAGGGGTTCTGGTGCTCGTGCTCCATGCCCAGCACATGGCCGAGTTCGTGCAATGCGGTGCCGCGGCCATAGGCCGTCGTCAGGTCCCAGCCATAGACGGTGGTCGGTTCGGTCGTCGGCACATGCAGCACGTCGCGCCCGACGGCCGACGCCGAGCTGCCATCGGGCTCGGAGTAGCCGATGCGCACCTCGGCCTCGCTCATCTGCGTGACCTCCTGGAACACCAGGCCGATACCAACGGCCTTCCATTCGGCGAAGGCGGCGCGCACTGCATCGGCTTGCTTCTTGGCCACGGCGTAGTGGCCGCTCTTGAAGAAGCAGTAGTGCAGCACGGTGCCGTTGAGCCACTTGCCTCGGGTATTCAATATGGCACGTGCGCGGCGCGGATCGTTGGCGATGACGGCCGGCAAGCTGGGCTTGATGCGCGGCGGCGTGTTGCACAGCGGCCTGGGTGCCGGGCGCGCGGCCAGTTTTGACTTGTTTGTTTTCGGCTTGCTTGCCATGGATGCCTCCATCGAGCGTCACTGCCCATTGCAGCCCGCTCAGCATGAACCCGGCGCCGCCCGGGACCAATAGCTGACTTGAGGATGACCCCTAAGTCGTCAGGACTCGTCCGCCGCGATGCACTCGATCTCGACACGCGCGCCCAAGGCCAGGCCGTTGCAGCCCAGTGCACTGCGCGCCGGCAGCGGCGTGCTGACGAAGAACTCGCGGTAGACCTCGTTGAAGGCCGGCCAGTCGGCCATGTCGGCCAGCATCACGGTGCAGCGCACCAGGTGCTGCAGGTCCAGGCCCTGGCCGCGCAGCACGGTGCGGATGTTCTCCAGCGTCTGGCGCGCCTCGGCCCGCAGGCCGCCATCGACGAGCTTGAGCTGGCCGGGCACGTTGCCGAGCTGGCCCGACAGATAGAGCATGTTGCCGACGCGCACGCCCTCGGGAAAGGGCACGGTAGCAGGCACGACCTGCCCGCTGTTGAATCGTTCGATCTTCATCGTGGCGTCATTCCCATTGCTTGCTCCAGTGCAGCCGGGTCATAGACCTGGCCACCTTTGATGGTGCGGTAGACACGCCGGATGTCGCTCATGTTGGCAAGCGGATCACCGTCGACCAGGATCATGTCGGCCAGCTTGCCCGGCGTGATGCTGCCGCGGTCCTTCTCGACGCCGAGCACGCGCGCCGGCACCAGCGTGGCGATGCGCAGCACCTCCGCATTGGCAATGCCGGCCTGCGCGTACAGCTCCAGCTCGCGGTGCAGGCTGTAGCCGGCGAAGCCGTCGCTGCCCGGCATGATCGTGACGCCGCCGTCGTGAAGCCGCTTGAGCATGCGCAGCAGGCCCGGCAGGGCCTGGGCATAGACGGCCTCCTTGCCGGCCGGCACGGCGACGGCGCCCGACAGCTGGCGGCGCTTCACGACCGTCGGGAAGCGCTGCACCACCGGCCGCAGCGCCGGCGCGGCGCGCGCGGGTTCGCCGGAGAACAGGCCCTCCAGCACGACCATGGTCGGGTCCAGCACGGTCTGGTGCTGGCGCAGAAAGGTGACGAAATCCGTGAAGCGGCCGTCATTGAAGTCGAACTGCGCCAGCCGGTCGGCCAGCACCGTGTAGCGATCACGCGTGCGCGTGTCCTTCACGTCGGGGAAGAAGTTCAGCAGGATGAAGTTCAGGTGTTGGATCTCGTCGGCCCCGGCCTCGACGAAGGCGCGCGCGAAGGTGAAGGCCGGCACATGGCCGCTGACGCGCAGACCGCGCTCGTGGGCGCGGTCGGCCACCGTCGCCACCAGCGCCGGGCTGAAGGACGAATAGATCTTGACCTGGGCATAGCCGTGGTCGGCGTACCAGTCGACCGCAGCCCGCGCCTTCTCGGGCGTGTCGACCTTCACGTCGGTTGGGCCGGCCAGCGGACCGATGCCTTCGATGATGCCCGACAGCGTCACACGCGGGCCCAGCTCCGTGCCGGCGTCAAAGCGCTTCACGCGGGCCAGCATCGGCAGGTTGTCGTTGGCCATGTCACGGCCACTGGTCACGCCGGCGATGAGGTCGAACACGCCGTCGACGCTGCTGAAGTGCTGGTGGACATCCCACAGGCCCGGCATCAGGAAGCGGCCGGCGGCGTCGAGCAGCTCGGCATCCGCCGGCGCGTCGACGTCGGCGTCCGGGCCAACGCGCACGATGCGCTCGCCGCGGATCAGCACGCTGGTTCCTGCCCGCACGCTCAGGGAGACGGGGTCGAACAGGCGCGCATGGCGGATCAGCAGCGCGCCCCTGGGCTTGTGCGTCTGCTGCTGCACCAGGCGTGCATGCCAGGCCTGGTCCGCCGCCTGCTGGGCGGCCTGCAGGCTGGCCAGGCGCGGCAGCGTCGCGGCCTCCAGCACCTCGAACCAGTCGTCGATGACGCCGGCCGTCTCGCCCTTGTCGTCCAGCCAGACCGGCACCGGTGTGAACTCGATGCCGCCGATGCGGTACAGCGTCAGCGGGCCCAGCGTGTCGCCCTGCTCCAGCCAGGCTTCGCCGGCCGGCAGCAGCTTCAGGCGCCGGCCCGGCGCCTTCAACAGCGCGCGCGTCAGCACACCCATGAATTCCGGGGGCGCGTTGGCCGGCAGGTAGAAGCCGGCCGCGCGCGTCTCGCCCGTCTCGATGCGGTTGCGCCAGCGCGCCAGGCCCGCCGCATCACGCGCGAAATGCTCGCTGAACTCGACCTTCCAGTAGTCGTTGCCCTTGGCCTCGTAGCCGAGCGGCAGGCCGTTGCCATCGAGCTGCCAGCGCGCCTGGATGACATCGCCGCGGCCGCGGTCGTTGAAGCGATAGTCGGCCACGGTGACGCCGGGCTCTGGCACCGTGATCGTCTGCGTGCCGGCCGCGTTGCCATGGATCTGGACCTGGTCCTCGCGGGCCTGCGCAGCGCCTGCGAGCAGGGCCAAAACGAGCAGCCACTGCTTCATTGCCAGGCCTGCGCCATCACGCGGCGGAAATTGCCACCGAGGATCTTGTCAATGCGCGCTGAGCTGTGACCGCGGGCCGCCAGCAACTGGGCCAGCTCGATGAACTGCATCGGCCCGCAGAGATCGGGCAAGAAGAGGCTGACGTCCGGCGTCTCACCCGGCGCGCCGATGCCCATACTGCGCCGCAGCTCGGTCTCGGCGGCGAGCATGGCGCGGTAGGCGTCCATGTCGTCGATGGCCGTCGTGCCGCCGTCGGTACCGAGGCCCACATGGTCCTCGCCGCAGACGTCGATGGCGTGCTCCAGATGATGGATGAGGTCCGAGGCCATGGGCTGGCCGGCCAGGCGCAGATAGGGCATGAAGTACAGCCCGACGACGCCGCCCTTGTCAGCCAGCAGGCGCAGCTCGGCGTCGCTCTTGTTGCGCGGATGGTCGGCCACGGCGCGGCAGCCGGTGTGGGTGATGGCCACGGGCCGGCGTGCGACGCGCAGCGCGTCCAGGCAGGTCTGCTCACTGCTGTGGCTGAGGTCGACGAGCACGCTTTCGGTCTGCAGCCGCTCGACGACCTCGGCGCCAAAGCCGCTCAGGCCGGTGTCGTCAGGCACTGTCGCGCCGCAGCCGACGGCGTTGCGGCCGTTGTAGGTGAGCTGGATGACGCGCACGCCCAGATTGGCGAACAGCGCGACGCGCTCGACATCGCGGCCCAGCATCTCGGTGTTCTGAAAGCCGTAGATGACGCCGGTCTGGCCTCCTGCGCGGGCGGCGTCGAAGTCGGCGGCCGTGTGGACCTTGCGCAGCAGCGCGGACCGGGCGCGGATGAAGGCGTCCCAGCCGGCGATGTCGGCCACGGTCGCCTCGAAAGGCTCGGCGCTGCCGGCAACATGGCCCAGCGTGATGTTGACAGCCGTGAGGCCGGCCGCGCGGGCATCGCCCAGCGAGCGCTCGTCGACGTTCTGGCCGGTGCTGCTGTAGGCCATCTCGCTGCGGTCGCCGGCGCTGGGCTGGATGCGGATGTTGGGGTTGTCGAGGACACCCAGGGCGTTGATCACGAGGTTCATCGGGGCTTCTGGATTTTCAGCAAAGGCAACAACAGCAGGCAGCTCAGGCCGACGAGGGCGTCCAGGCCCAGCGTGGCGGCATAACCCCAGTGCTGGACGGCATAGCCCTGCCAGACGACGCTGTAGGTGATGGAGAGATTGGTCAGCGCCATGTAGGCGGCGAACTGCGTGGCGGCGACGGCCGGCTGCGTGATGCCGATGAAGACGGCCACGCGCGCGCCGTAGATGAAGCCGAACAGCAGCTGGTAGGTGACGACGGCGGCCATGAAGGCGGTGGCCAGCGCCGCGGGCGCGGCCTGGCCCGGCACCCAGCCCTGGCGTTGCAGTTCAAACAGCAGATAGACGCCCGGCAGGCTCAGCAGCGCCACATAGGTGGCCAGCGCCCGGCGCAGGTTGACGCGGTCGGACAGCCAGCCGCCAATGACGCAGGTGACGGCCGTGGCCGCCTGCGAGGCCGTGGCCAGCCAGCCGATCTGCTCGTTGGACAGGCCCAGGTCGACGGCCAGGTTGGACTGCAGCCCGCGGGCCAGTGCCATGGCCGAGATGGGCAGCACGGCGAACAGCAGGCCGGCCAAGGCCAGGCGCGAGCCGAACAAGGCCTGAAGGGCCTGACGCAGGAAGGCGAGGACCTCGCTGCCCGCGGCGGCCAGGCCGGCCGAAGCGGGCCTGGCGGATTGGGTCGGGGCCTCGCGCATCGGCAGGACGACCAGGCCCAGCACCGCCGCAATGACCAGCGCCAGCACCAGGATGCCGGTGCTGAAGCCGATGCGGCCGATCAACAGCAGCGCCCCGCCGCCGCCGATCAGCACGCCCAGGGACTGGCCACCGAACATCATGCCGCTGGCAAAGGCGCGCTCGTCCTCGCGCAGCGTCGTCACCGCCAGCGCATCGACGGCCACATCCTGCACCGCGCCGAACAGGTTGTGCACGACGAGCAATGCGGTGAACAGGCCGAGCTGGGTGGCGAGGTCGAGGCTGGCCAGCGGCAGCAGGGTCGCCACCATCATCAGCTGCGCGCCAAGAATCCAGCCACGGCGCGGGCCCAGGCGCCTGCACGCGATCAGGTCGATGAAGGGGCCGTAGGCCCATTTGAAGGCCCAGGGCAGCAGCACGAGGCCCAGGAACCCGCCGATCTCGGCCGTGCCCACGCCCTGACGGCGCAGCTGCGTCGCCACCGTCGTCATCGCGAAGCCGATGGGCAGGCCCTCGGTCAGGTACATCAGGAAGAACGCCGCGATGCGCCCTTTGCGGGTCGCCAGCAGATTGGGCAGTCGCATCGCCTGTCGTCTCCCTTCGCGTGAACACGATTCGATTCTAGAATTTCATTCTAATGAGCAAGACCCGAGGTTCTACTGCCCTGGACGCCGTGCTGGCACTGGCCTGCCCCGGCGAGCGCGGCGCCAGCCGGCGCGCGGTGCTGCTGCACGCCCTGCCCTGCTTCAACGCCCGCGGCATCGAGGCCGCCACCATCGAGGAACTGCGCCAGCGCAGCGGCCAGAGCGTGGGCACGATCTACCACCACTTCGGCAACAAGGAAGGCGTGGCGGCAGCCCTGTTCTTCGCCGGCTTCGACGATCAGAGCCGCACCATCGCCCTGCGCACCGAGGGTGTCGCCGATGCCCATGCCGTGGTGGTTGCGCTGGTGACCGCCTATGTGGACTGGGTGACCGCCCTGCCCGAGCTGGCGGCTTTTCTCTTCATGGCCCGCGAGACCGTGGCCCAGGGGCCGCACGGCGATGCTCTGCGCGAGCGGCTGGAGGCGCGCTACGCCCCCATCGATGCGCGTCTGGCCGAGGGCGTCCGGGCTGGCCTCATCACCGAGCTGCCTGCCGAACTGATTCCGGCCCTCGTGCTGGGCGCCGCGGAGTCGTATTGCCGCGGTTGGCTGGCGGGGCGGCGCGAGGCCAGGCCGGCGGCCTATGCCGGGCTGCTGGCCGAGGCGGCCTGGCGGGGCATCGCCGCCTAGGAAGCTGCAGCGCTTGCCGCTGCCGGCGCGTCCTCGGCGACGGGCAGGCCCTGCTTCCTGACCTCGTCGTCGATGTGGCGACGCTGTTTGCGCGCTGCCTCAAGGTCGCGCCGGGCGGCGTCTTCGTTACCGAGGCGACGTTGCGCCAGCGCGCGGCCGTAGAGGGCCATGGGCAGGGGCTTGATCTCGATGGCCGCATCGAAAGCCTTGAGGGCGCGCGACGCGTCGTCCAGGCGCAAATAGGCCCAGCCCAGGCTGTCGCGGGCCGACACGGCGCCGCCGTCCAGGCTCACGGATTCCTTGCAATCGTCCAGGGCCATCTTGAGGTCCAGGGCCAGGCGCACACGCAACCAACAGCGGTTGTTGAGCACGCGGGCCATGCTGAAGTCCGAGCGATGGCTGGGCATCCACAGCTCCCACTGGCGCAAGGCCTCGGGCGCGAGCTCCAGGCGGGCGTAGACGTCGGCCATGCCGGCACGCAGATGCGAGGACGGCGGCAGCCCCGCGTCCAGCGCGCGAAGGTCGGCCAGTGCGCCTTCACGCTCGCCCTTGGATACCCGCAGCGAGGCGCGCAGCGCCAGCGCCTCATCCAGCGCAGGGTGCAGGCGCAGGGCTTCGTCGAGGTCGGCCTGGGCCTTGGCGAACTGCCGCATCGACAGATGCACCCGCGCCCTTGCGAGGAAGTGCGCCTCGTTGCGGGGCTCAAGTTCGCAGGCGCGGTTCAGGTCCTCCAGCGCACGCTCATAGTCACCGCGGGCCGCGGAGGCCTCGCCGCGCCGCGCCAGGGCGAGCGCGTCGTCGGGCGAGATGTCCTCGGGCCGTGTCGCATAGCGCGCGTCGTAGGAGCCGGCAGTGCGTGCAAACACCGCGCCGCCGTTCCAGGTCGCGTAGAGCTTGCGCTGCAGCTGCGACACATAGATGCGGTGCGACAGGAAATAGTCCAGGCCCAGCAGCATGTCCACGTCGGCACCGCTGGCCTCGTCGATGATGAACTGGCTGTTGTGGATCTTCTCGCCGCCGAACTCGAAGGTCTCGATCGGCCCGGTCCATGCCTTGGCCTGGCCCGAGCCGGCGCCGCCGATGCGACCAATTTCGATCAGGTCGGACTCCTTCACGCCGACACGCCTGGCCGTGCGCAGCTTCAGCGAGGTGCGCGGCGCGCCGGTGTCCAGCAGCGCCTTCACGTCCTGGTCGTTGACGCGGGCAGGCACCTTGATGGCCGTGTCGCTGCCGCGCGATCCCGTCTCCAGCGGCAGCACGATGATGGGCGCCTCGCCGGCCCAGTAGGCAAAGATGGTCTTGTCGCAATCGCCCTTGGGGAACATCAGCCGCACGACGCCATGGGCAAGGTCGTATTCGGCATCGGCCATGGACAGGAAATTGCGTCCCAGAACGCCCTGGATGCCCGAACCCACCTCGTTGCCGCCGACGATGAACTCGACGTTGTTGAGCGTGGTGCCCTGGAAGATCACCTTCTCGACGCGGGTGGCCCGCGCCTGGACGGAGCCGGTGTAGCCCCAGATGCGCAGACCGTCGGGCAGGCTCCTCAGCCGCAGGTTGAGCTGGGCCGCCACCGAGGGCGTCAGGAAACTGTAGAAGGCGCCGCTGTCGATCAGCATGGGCACTTCGGTGCCGTTCAGGTTCAGCGTGCCGATCGGGCGATGGTTGACGACGCGAACCGGGATCTCCAGCTTGCTGAGCTTGCATTCGCCCCAGGCCGGCGCGGCGGTCAAGCCTGCAGCCAGCAGCGCCCATGCGGCGCGCGCCCGAATCATCTTCACCTGATCTCCTGGCTTCTTGATCTGGCGCATTCGAGCGCCCGGCGCGCACTCTAAGGCGAGCAGGGCGAGGCCGGAACGCGGACACCACGGATGCCGGGGGTGAGCGGCAGCACCCGCCGGGGTAAACCATGTGGCTGCAAATGAACCGCGTAAGCTATCTTATTGAACCGCCGTTTCATTTTTTATCCGTGAACACTTTCCCCTCGGCCCCCTCCCGGCCGGTGTCCATTGCCGCCCTGGGCGAATGCATGCTCGAATTGCAGGGCCAGGCCTTTGGCCAGCTGCGCCAGAGCTTTGGCGGCGACACGTTGAACACCGCCGTCTACCTGGCCCGCTGCGGCGGTGCGAACCTGCGCGTGCACTATGCGACGGCCCTGGGCGACGACTCGCTGAGCGCCGGGCTGCTGGAGCGCTGGGGGGCCGAAGGCGTGCAGACCGGCCTGGTGCAGCGCCTGCCGGGCCGCCTGCCGGGGCTGTACCTGATCGAGCTCGACGAGGGCGGCGAGCGACGCTTTCACTACTGGCGGGGCCAGGCGGCGGCACGGTCCTATTTCGACACCTCGACGTCCGCCCTGGAAGAGCAGGCCGACGCACTGGACGCCCTCTATCTCTCGGGCATCAGCCTGGCGATCCTGCCACCGGCCGGCCGCGAGCGGGCGCTGGCACTGATGGCGCGCATGCGTGCCGCGGGCAAGCACGTGGCCTTCGACAACAACTTCCGCCCACGGCTGTGGGGCTCGCTGGCCGACGCGCGCTACTGGTACGACCGCGCCTTTGCCGCCTCGACGCTCGCCTTGATCACCGCCGACGACCATCAGGCCCTGCACGGCCTGGCCGACCTCGAGACAGCCGTGACGGCTGCGCAAGCCCTGCCGGTGGCCGAGATCGCCATCAAACGTGGCGCGCTGCCGGCCCGGGTCGGCTTGAACCACGTCTGGCAGGACGTGGCCACCGAAGCCGTTGCGCGCGTCGTCGACACCACCGCCGCGGGTGACTCCTTCGCCGCCGGCTACCTGAGCCAGCGCCTGCGCGGCGCCACGCCGGCGGAAGGCGCAGCGTTCGGCAACCGGCTGGCGGCTCGCGTCATTCAGCATCCCGGCGCCCTGATCCCGCGCGACGCGATGCAAGACCTGATTGGATAGGCACATGCGACTCCTGTGGACCCTGGCCTTGGCGGCCGGTCTTTGCCATGCCGAGGGCAACGCGCCGCTGCACCCCGCCACTTACGTTCACGCCGGCTGGGCGCAGACGACCGGCGGCCAAGGCGGCAAGATCATTCGCGTGACGACGCTGGCGGCCGAGGGCCCCGGCAGCCTGACGGCAGCGCTGGAGACGCGCGGCCCGCGTGTCATCGTCTTCGAGGTCGGCGGTGTGATCGACCTGGGTGGCAAAAGTGTGAAGCTGCGCGAAGGCAAGGTGACCATCGCCGGCCAGACCGCGCCCGACCCGGGCATCACCCTCGTCAAGGGCGAGCTGGAGGTGTTCGCCAAGGACGTCATCCTGCAGCACGTCAGCATCCGCCCCGGCGCCTTCGGGCGGCCAAAGCGCAGCGGCAACGACCACGACGGCTTCTCCACCGGCGACGGCGCCGAGCGCGTCATCGTCGACCATTGCAGCTTCTCCTGGGCGACGGACGAGAACCTCTCCGTCGGCGGCCACCGCTTCGAGGGCGCCACGCCCGATGACTGGCGCGCCCATACCTCGCACGCCATCACCTACAGCCACAACCTCATCTACGAGGGGCTGAACGAGGCGGTGCACATCAAGGGCGAACACAGCAAGGGCTCGCTGATCCACGACAACGCCACGCAGATCCTGCTGCTGGGCAACGTCTACGCCTCCAACCGCGAGCGCAACGCGCTGTTCAAGGGCGGCGTGTGGGGCGCCATGGTCAACAACCTGATCTACAACCCCGGCTGGCGCGCGGTGCACTACAACCTGATCGCCCACGAATGGGTGGGCCGGCCCTACCAGGTCGGCAAGATCACGCTGGCGGGCAACGTCTACCGCGCCGGGCCGGGCACGGCACTCAACCTGCCCTTCTTCACGTTGGGCGGCGTGGGCGATGTGCAGCTCTACGAGCAGGACAACCTCGCCGTCGACCGCCAGGGCCAGCCGCTGCCGATGACGGGCCGCTACACGACCAGCGCCGAGATCATTCCCGTGCGCCAGCCCTATCTGCCACCAGCCCTGTCCTGGCTGCCGCCACGCGAGCTGGAGAAGCTGCTGCCGCTGTACGTCGGCTCGCGGCCCTGGGCGCGCGACCCGCTGGACTTCAAGCAGCTGTCCGACATCGCCGAGGACCGCGGCCAGCTCATCGACGATGAGACCCAGAACAACCCCGATGGCCTGCCCAAGCGCAAGCCGACGCAGCACGCGTTTGTGGAGGCCGACTGGAACCTCGCCGACATGGCGCCGAAGGCGGGTTGGCAGTCGCTGTTCACGCAGGTTTCCAAGTGACCTTGCTGCGCCGCGAGCTGCTGGCTTTGCTGGCGGTGCCTCCGGCCTTTGCCCTCGACTGCGCCGATGCGCCCGGCCAGCCCTATCTGCCGCCCTGCCAGCCCTGGCCCAAGGGCATCGAAGGCCAGCGCAAGGCCGACATGGGCGACGGTCGCTACCTGAACCCCGTGCTGGCCGGTGACCGGCCCGACCCCACGGTGCTGAAGGATGGGCCGGACTATTACCTGACCCACTCCAGTTTCGAGGCCGTGCCAGGCCTGTTGATCTGGCATTCGCGCGACCTCGTCAACTGGCAGCCGGTGGCCAACGCGCTGCATGAAGCCGTCGGCAGCGTCTGGGCGCCGGACCTGTGCAGGCATGGCGATCGCTACTACCTCTACCTGCCGGTCAAGGCGCAGCCCAACGACATCCTGGTCAGCTGGGCCGACCGCATCGAGGGGCCGTGGTCAAAGCCGCAGCCTCTGGGCCTGCCCCACCACATCGATCCAACCCACGTCGCCGACGAAAATGGCCAGCGCTGGCTCTTCCTCTCAGGCGGCGATCGCGTGCGCCTGAGTGACGACGGCCTAAAGCTGGCCGGCCCCGTCGAGCATGTCTA
The DNA here is from genome assembly GCF_001425705.1 of Pelomonas sp. Root1217. Classification (GTDB taxonomy): domain Bacteria; phylum Pseudomonadota; class Gammaproteobacteria; order Burkholderiales; family Burkholderiaceae_C; genus Pelomonas. Next base: position 1,095,222 of record NZ_LMDC01000028.1, read on the forward strand.
CGACCCCTGGCGCTATCCCGAAGACTGGGATGTCGAGAGCTTCTCGCCCGAGGGGCCCAAGATGCTGCGCCACGGCGGCTGGTGGCACATGCTGCTTGCCGTGGGCGGCACGGCCGGGCCGCCCACTGGCCACATGGTCATCGCCGCGCGCAGCCGCACGCTTGACGGCCCCTGGGAGCAGGCGCCGCACAACCCGCTGATGCGCACCCGCTCGCCACGCGAGCGCTGGTGGTCGCGCGGTCATGGCAGCCTGGTCCAAGGCCCGGACGGCGATTGGTGGACGCTGTATCACGGCTACGAGAACAGCTTCCACACGCTGGGCCGACAGATGCTGCTGGCACCGGCGCGCTTCAGTGCCGATGGCTGGTTCCATGTCGATGCCGACGACGGCGCGCCGCTGCCCAAACCCAAGGGCGGCGACGCCGTACCGCATGGCCTGGCGCTGTCGGACGATTTCAGCGGCACCACGCTCAAACCCCACTGGCAGTTCCTCAGCGGCAGCGGTCAGGCGCCGCGCGCCCGCGTGCTCGACGGGCGGCTGCATCTGCGTGCGAACGGCGGCAAGGGCCCGGGCGACAGCCCGCCGCTGGGCTTCATCCAGGGTGACCCGGCCTTCGAGGTGGCCTTCGATCTCGACTTCGACGAAGGCGTGCAGGCCGGCGTCGTCATGTTCTACAGCCCGCGGCTTTATGCCGGCATGGGCGCCAACGCCCGCAGCTTCCAGCTGCATCGCTACGGGCAGGACATCCGCGCCGTGCCCAAGCCTGCCGGCATCGCGCGGCGCATGCAGCTCAGGCTGCGCTGCGCGCGCCATGTGCTGACGCTGTACTCGCGCGCCGACGCGTCCCAGCCCTGGGCCAAGTTCCCGGTGCAGATGGACGTCAGCGGCTACCACCACAACACGGCGGGCGGCTTCGCCAGCCTGCGCCCGGCCGTCTACGCCGCCGGCCAGGGCGAGGCGCGCTTCTCGAATCTGCGCTATCGCGCCCTCGACTAAGGAGACCTCATGAAGATCCAAACCACCCTGCTCGCCGCGGCACTGCTCAGCCCTGCCGCCTGGGCCCTGGAGCTTAAATCAGCCGACGTGCACAACAGCGACGACTACCCCACCGTGGTCGCTGTCAAGCACCTGGGCCAGCTGCTCGCCAAGAGCAGCGGCGGCGCGCTGACGGTCAAGGTCTTCAACAAGGGCGCCCTGGGCAGCGAGAAGGAAACCATCGACCAGGTCAAGCTCGGCGCGCTGGCCATGACACGCGTCAACCTCGCGCCGCTGACGGCCATGTGCCCCAAGACGCTGGTGCCGTCCCTGCCCTTCCTGTTCCGCGACACGGCCCACATGCGCCACGCCTTCGACGGCGCCCCGGGCGAGGTGATCCTCAAGGCCTGCGAGCACCAGGGCATGGTCGGCTTGGCCCTCTACGACTCCGGCGCCCGCTCGGTCTACGCCCGCAAGCCCATCAAGACGCTGGCCGACATGAAGGGCCTGAAGATCCGCGTGCAGCAGACCGACCTGTGGGTGGCCGCCATGACGGCCCTTGGCGCCAACCCCTCGCCCATGCCCATCGGCGAGGTCTACACGGGGCTCAAGACCGGCCTCATCGACGCGGCCGAGAACAATGTGCCGAGCTACGAGGGCTTCCGCCACTTCGAGGCGGCCAAGTTCTACAGCCGCACCGAGCATTCGATGACGCCCGAGGGGCTGTTCATCAGCAAGAAGATCTGGGACAAGCTGACGCCCGAGCAGCAGAAGCAGCTGCGCGAAGCCGCCAAGGCCTCGGTCGCCGTCGAGCGCGAGCGCTGGGATGCGCAGGAGGCCAAGGCGCTCGCGGCGGTGAAGGCGGCCGGCGCCGAGATCATCACGCCCGACCGCGAGGCCTTCCGCCAGGCCGTTCAGCCCGTCATCGCCAAGTTCGTCAACACGCCCGACCTTCAGGCGCTGGTGAAGACGATCCAAGAAATCAAATGAACGCCTACACCAAGCTCTGCGCGGCCCTGTCACGCTGGTCGCTGCGCACCGCCGTGCTGGGCCTCGTCGTCCTCGTCATCTGCGTGCAATGGCAGGTCGTGGGCCGCTACCTGCTGAACGACTCGCCTACCTGGACGGAGCCCTTCGCGCTGCTGCTGGTGCTCTACATCACGGCCCTGGCGGTCGCGGTGGGCGTGCGCGACGCCGGCCACCTCGGCATGGAGTCCGTCGTCGTGCTGCTGCCCAGGGCGGCGCAGCGCGTGGCCGAGGCGTTTATCCACCTGTGCGTGATCGCCTTTGCCGTGCTGATGGCCTTCGCGGGCTGGGAGTGGCTGACGCTGAAATGGGCTGAGCCCAAGCCCATGCTCGGCGTGTCCGAGGGGCTGGACTATCTGCCGCTGGTCATCTCCGGCGTGCTGATCGTGCTGTTCTGCATCGAGCACCTGATCGCGCTGTGGCGCGACCAGACCATAGAAGAAGCGGGAGTCTGAGGTGGAGGGTCTTGAACTCTGGGTCATGTGCGGCAGCTTCGTGCTGCTGCTGCTCTTGGGCGTGCCGGTGGCCTTTGCCATCGGACTGTCGTCCGTGGCGACGGCGCTCGCGGCCGACCTGCCCATGGCCATCGTCTTCCAGAAGATGGTGGGCGGCATGCAGGTCTTCTCCTTTCTCGCCATCCCGTTCTTCATCTTTGCCGGCGAGTTGATGCTGCACGGCGGCATCGCCGAGCGCATCGTCAACTTCGCCAACCGGCTGGTGGGCCATGTGCGCGGCGGCTTAGGGATGAGCAATGTGCTGGGCTGCACGCTGTTCGGCGGCGTCGCCGGCTCGCCGCTGGCGGACGTGTCGGCGATGGGCTCGGTGATGATCCCGCTGATGAAGCGCGAAGGCTATGACGCCGACTACGCGGTCAACGTGACGACGCATGCAGCGCTGGTCGGCGCACTGATGCCCACCTCGCACAACCTCATCATCTATGTGCTGGCCACGGCCGGCATTGCGGCGGTCAGCGTCTTCAACCTCATCCTCGCCTGCCTGATCCCGGCGGTGCTGTTGACGCTGTCCAATCTGGCTGCAGCCTATGGCGTCGCGGTGAAGCGCGGCTATCCGACGCACGGCGCCTTTCCCGGCTGGGGGCCTGTGTTCTCGGCCTTTGTCGCAGCACTGCCGGGTCTGCTGGTCATCGTCATCATCCTGGGCGGCATCCTCAGCGGCGTGTTCACGGCCACCGAGTCGGCCGCCACGGCCGTCTGCTGGGCGCTGATCGTCACGGGGCTGGCCTACAGATCCTTGAGCCGCCGCGGCTTCCTGGAGGCCTGCGCCAAGGCCTGCAAGACGACCGGCGTCGTGCTGCTCTTGATCGGCATCTCCGCCGCCTTCGGCTACTTCATGGCGTTGTACGAGGTGCCGCAGAAGACCGGCGAATGGCTGGAGCAACTCAGCGGCAACCGCCCGTGGGCGATCTTCCTGTGGGTGAACGTGCTGCTCTTCGTGCTCGGCACCTTCCTCGACATGGCGGCCACCATCCTGATCTGCACGCCCATCTTCCTGCCCATCTGCATGAAGGCCGGCATGGACCCGACGCAGTTCGGCGTCGTCATGTTGCTGAACTGCGCGCTGGGCCTGAACACGCCGCCGGTGGGCAGCACGCAGTTCGTCGGCTGCGCGATCGGTGGCGTCAGCGTCGGCCAGGTCATGCGCTCGATTGCGCCCTTTTACGGCGCGCTGCTGGCCACGCTGCTGGCCGTCACCTACATCCCTGCGCTGTCGATGGCGCTGCCGGCATGGGTGGGCGGCTAATAGCCTGGATATCGGGCCAGCACCCGATTCCACTCGGGCAGCTGGCGCGCCCGCTGCAGGCCCAGGTTGAGGCGCTGCATCAGCTCTGGCCGCCGCTCCAGCGTGCGCCGGCTGACGTAGACATGGACCGGGCTCACGGCCAGCTCCAACACCACCTCTACCGCCTCGCCAGGCTCACGCGCGGCGCGGTAGAGCAGCGTGGCGGGGTCGTCGATGACGTAGTCCACGCGCCGTGCGCGCAGGGCCGACAGCGTCAGGTCATTGGCGTGCAGCGGCACCAGTTGGCCCGCCAGTTCGGGAGCCTCGAGTTCACGGCGCACGGCCAGTGGGAAGGACACGCCGCGGATCATGCCCACCTTGACCGCGCGGCCCTTGAGGTCGGACAGCCGGCGCGGCGAATTCGCAGCGCCCGCAAGGCCCATCAGCGCCACGCGCTCGTTTCGGTAGGGTTGGGTGAAATCGCCAAACGCCAGCCGCTCCGGCGTGTGCGTGGCCGAAGACATCAGGTCCAGTTCGCCTTGGGCGATGTCCGGAATCTGCCGCGCCCAGGGCCGGCGCGACCATTGCAGACGCTCGCCGCAGGCCTGGGCCATCAACTCCAGCAGCTCCACGTCCAGGCCCTGCGGGTTGCCGGAAGCCCCCTTGCTCTGGAAGGGCGGGTAGTCGCTCCAGGCGATCCGCAGAGGCGCCCGGTCGTCGGCCCACACCATCGCATCGGGCAGGGTCAGGAGCAGCAGACAGGCATCGCGGCGGCGCAGGTGCATCGCCCGACTCTCTCACAGCGCCGCCCGCTTGGCAGCCCCATGCGACCATGAACCTTGCACGCCGCCAACTGTTCGCTGCGCTGGTCACGTGGCCGGTGCTCGCCCGTGCCGAAACCCTTGACGAGACGCTGGTGGGCTTGCAGCGCCGCTGGCACGCACGGCTGGCCTGGCGCCCCGGTCCCGGCTGGCGCGCCGAAGCCCAGGCCACAGCGCGCCGGCTGATCCTGCAGCCGGGTGACGATGGCAGCGACTTCGCAACCGAAGTGCTGGGCGAGCAAGACCGGAGCAGCCATACCGCCCAGGCGCTGACGCTGCGCGGCGCACTCGGCGACCACGTACCGGCGCTCTATCTGCGCCCCAAAGGCACCGGCCCGCATCCCGCCGTCGTCGTGATGCACGATCACGGTGCGCGCTTTGATATCGGCAAGGAAAAGCTGATCCGGCCGCTCCAGCCCAACCCGTCAGCCCTGGCCTGGCTTCAGCGCTATTACGGCGGCAGCTTTGTCGGCGACACGCTGGTGGAGGCGGGCTTTGCCGTGCTGGCCATCGACGCGCTGGGCTGGGGCGACCGCAGCCGGCCCGGCCTGGCGCGCGACGACCAGCAGGCCCTGGCCAACCACCTGATGCAGCTCGGCCAGAGCTGGGCCGGCATCATCGCCAGCGACGATCTGCGCTCGCACCGCTGGCTGCGCGAGCGGCCCGAAGTGGATGGCAAACGCGTCGCGGTGCTGGGCTTCTCGATGGGGGCTTTCCGCGCCTGGCAACTGGCTGCCATCCGCGATGAAGTCTCGGCCTGCGTCGCCGCGCACTGGATGTGCACGCGCGAAGGGCTGCTGCGGCCGGGCGAGCACACCTTGGTGGGGCAGTCGGCCTTCAGCATGGCCCATCCGGGGCTGGCGGCGGAGCTGGATCATCCGGATGTGGCAGCCTTGATGGCGCCCAGGCCGCTGATGCTGTTCGGGTCGCCTGACGACAAGCTGTTTCCGTGGGATGCGGTGCAGCGGGCTTGGGGACGATTGGGTCAGGCTTGGGGACGAGGGGCCGGCTTGCAGACGCGCGCCACGGCCGGAGGGCACCTGTTCGACGTCGAGCAGCAGCGGGCGGCAGCGACATGGCTGGCAAGTCAGTGCCGTTGACGAACAGCACGGCCCGGGCGCGGCCCGACAAGGCGAGTTTTCACCTCGGCAACATCCGGCCGACCCTGACTTTGTTGGCATAGTCCTTCCACCACAGCGGCGAGCATTGAATGCGTGCATCCCACAACCCCCTAATCCCGATCGCCGATCAACCCGGCGGCCTGTGGGTCCAGCGCGCCATTGGCTCGTGGCCACCCGGCAGTTCGCCAAGCTCGAAGTGGCCGGCTACACCCTTGCATTGGCCGTGCTCGCTGTCATGGCCGGTCGGCGCGCCATGAAGAAGCGCGACAGCGCGTCGTGAGAGTTCTGGCGGTTTGCGGCAGCCTGCGCGCCGCCTCCTTCAACGCCGCGCTGCTGCGCACGGCCCAGTGCCTGGCGCCGCCAGATATGGAGGTCAGCGTGTGCACATTGGTGGGCGAGCTTCCGCTCTTCAACCCGGACCTGGAGGCGAACCTGCCGCCCAGCGTCGCCCAGTTGCATGCCCAGGTCGCCGCGGCGGATGCGCTGCTGATCGCCAGCCCGGAGTACGCCCACGGCGTCACCGGCGCCATCAAGAACCTGCTGGACTGGTTGGTCAGCTTCGAGCCCTTTGTCGGCAAGCCCGTCGCCGTGCTCAATGCATCGCCACGGGCGCATCACGCCGACGCGGCGCTGAGGGAAACGTTGAGGACGATGTCGGCCGTCATCGTCGAGGCGGCATCGGTCAGCATCCCCTTGCTCGGCTCGGGCATCGCAGAGCCGGCCATGGCCAAGACGCCCTGGGTCGCCGAGGCCATTCGCGTATCGCTCGGGGCGCTGCAAGAAGCGGCTTTGGCACCACCGTTTGCGATGCCTCCGGCCGCAGACCTTTGACGGCGAATCCATAGAAGCGCGATGGCGCTTCGCGCGTCCGGGCGCCACACTTCGGCTAAAACCAGTCCTCGGACCAGCCATGAACGAACTGCTCGCTGCCTACCGCTACACGACCAACAACTACGCCCAGATCGAGGCCAGCAAGCTTTGCGGCTGCTGCAACTGTGTCGGCATCTTCAAACCCGACGACATCGTCGGCTGGACCGGCCTGACGGTGCAGAACATCGACGACCCCAAGGCCATCAATGAGCAGACAGCCATGTGCCCGCGCTGTGGCAGCGAGGCCGTGCTGGGCGATGGCTGCGGCTTTCCGATCAATGCGAGCTTCCTGGCGCGGATGAACGAGGCGTGGTTCCAGCGAACGATGATCCACAGGCCGGCGGCGAAGAAGTGATGGAAAGCGCCCGGCTGACTGGCCGCTGCCTGTGCGGCGCCGTCCATTACGGATCGCCCGGCCCGGTGCTGTTCTCGATCGTCTGCCATTGCCGCGACTGCCAGCGCGCCTCCGGCAGCGGTGGCGTCCCAGTCCTCGGCGTGCCCAAGCCCTCATTCATCTGCCAGGGCCCGGTGAAGCAGTCGCGCATCATCGGCGGCAGCGGGCTGCCGGCCGTGCGCAATTTCTGTGGCGACTGTGGCAGCCTGCTGTTCGGCACGCCCGAATCGGCGCCCGAGATGGTCACCATCTATGTCGGCAGCCTCGACGACCCCGCCCTGTTCTCGCCCACGGCCGTGCTGTTCGTCGGTCAGCGCCCGCCATGGGCCAAACTGGCGACACCGCTTACCGAGCACGAGACCCTGCCGGAGCACTGAAGCGCATGGACCTGCTGGCCGTCTTCACGACCGTGGCCAATCAAGGCCAGGCAGACGCACTGGCCCGTGCAGCCGTCGAGCAGCGCCTCGCTGCCTGTGTGCAGACCGAAGCCGTCCGCAGCACCTACCGCTGGCATGACGAGGTCACCTGTGAGCCCGAGGTCCGCCTGATGTTCAAGACCAGCCGCGCGCGCTATCCGGCACTCGAGGTGCTGCTCCTTGAGCAGCACCCTTACGAGCTGCCAGCGGTCTTTGCGCTGCCTGTGGTCGGCGCGACGCCCGAGTACCTGGCCTGGCTGCGCGAATCGCTGTCAGCCTGAATTCGCACGAGGCGCATACTCGCTGCTATGGCCATCCCGCACGCCACGCCCGGTCAAGCCATCGACATCCGCCCCAGCGCTGACGACCCCGACGGCGCGCGGACGGTGGCGCTGTTCAAGTCACGCGACCTGGAGGTCATGCGCCTCGTGCTGACCGCGGGCAAAGCGCTGCCCCCGCACAAGGTGGCGCACGAGATCACCATCCAGTGCATCTCTGGCGCATTGGCCGTGACGACCGACGCCGGCCGCCATCAGTTGCAGGCAGGCCAGTTGCTCTACCTGGACCGAGAAGCCGTGCACGACGTGCTGGCGCTCGAGGATGCCATGGCTCTCGTGACCGTCGTGCTGCCCTGACTCACCTCTCGAGCGTGCGCGCCGTGGCCAGCTCCGGCCTGAGTTTCAACAGCCCCTCCATCACCTGCTCCGAGAACAGCGCCGCCCCCTTCGGCCCCAGGTGCGTGCGATCGAAGCGCGGCGGCGCCTCGGCCAGCGTGTCGGCGCCGGCCTGGCCCATCGCGGCGACAGCGGCATGGCTGATGGCATTCAGGTCCAGCACCGGCACGCCTTGCTCGGCGCCGACCTTGATGAGGCTTTCAGCCCACGGGCGCAGGTCATTGGCCAGTTCACCGTCCTTGAAGGTTCGCCGCGTCAGCGGCGTGACGAGCATCACCTCGGCGCCGGCCGCCTTGACCTCCTTCACATAGCCGGCCATGTTCGGCCCAAACTCGGTGGCCAGATCGGTGGAGCGGCCCGGCTTGCCGGGCTGGTCGTTGTGGCCGAACTGAATCAGCACCAGGGTTTTCTGCTTGCTCGTGCCGCCCTCGTTCAGCAAGGCCAGCACGGTGGACCACAGCCCTTCGGCGCGAAAGCTCATGCTGGAGCGCCCGCCGCGCGCGAGGTTGATGCAGGCCACCTGCTGGAAGCGGGCGCACAGCGCATTGCCGTAGCCGCTGCGCGGCGCCATCGTCGAGTCGCCGATGAGGATGAGGCGGGGGCCGGTGGCGACATTGGCGGTGGTCTCGCCGCGCGGCGCGGAAGCCGGCGATGAAGCCGGCGTCTGAGCGATGGCGCTGCCGGTCAGCAGCAGGGCAAGGAACAAGGCGGACAGCTTCATGGTTTTGCGAGGGCTGGCCAACCAGCCTTGGGGCTCATGTCGTCGAGGTTCCAGTCCTCGGGCTTGAAGGCGCGGCGTGTTGGCGCGTGGCGGGGGTAGCCGAGCGCGTTCTCGACTTCGGAGTCGATCAGCTTGCCTTTGCCTTGCGCCATGTCGGCCAGCAGCTTGGCGTCCAGCGGATCACGCGCCCAGGGACGGGCGCCGACGAGGGCAGGCAGTTCGCCCACCAGCGCGGCAGCCGCACGCAGCGGCGGCAGGCCAGGCGGCAGGTAGGCCTGGCTGGCCACGATCAGCTTGGCCGTCGTCGCTGCATTGCGGCCAAGAAGCGGCGCCGGCGCGCCTTGCGCGTCGTGGGCGATGTTGTCGGCCATGTAGAGCTCAAGGTCACCCTGGCCCAACAACGTGAAGAAGGGCGTGCCCGCCACCGTGCTGGGGCCATGGCGCAAGGCATTTCCCACCAACGTCAGCTTGCCGGTCTGCCAGGGCTGGCCCTCCCACTCGTTGGCAAGCAGGTTGTAGTGCACGCCCCGATCGCCCGGGTTGAAGATGTAGTTGTTGACCATGGCCCCCTGCGCGCCGCCCTTGAACAAGGCGTTGCGCTGGCGGTTGGAGGCATAGACGTTGGCGTAGATCAGCACGCCGCTGGTGTTGTCGTGGATCAGCGAGCCTTTGCTGTGCTCGCCCTTCACATGCACCGAATTGCCCAGACCTTCATAGATCAGGTTGTGGCTGTAGGTGATGCGGTGGGACGTCGACTTGCGCCAGTGCTCCACCGTCTTGCCTTCAAAGCGCGGGCCGCTGGCGGAGAGGTTCTCGTCGGTGGCCCAGGAAAAGCTGCAGTGGTCGACGATGACGTCGTGCGCGCCGCCCAGCGTCGAGATGCCGTCCTGGTCACCCCCGCCCTTCTTGGGGCGGCCGAACTCGCCGGGCCGAAAGCTCAGGTGCTGGATGACGACGTCGTGGGTCGCGATCGTCGTCTCGGCCTTGATGACGGTGACGCCAGGGTCGGGCGCCGTCTGGCCGGCCAGCGTCAGGAAGGGCTGCGTGATCTTGAGCGGCTGCCCGCCCATGTCGATGACGCCGCCGACCTCGAAGACGACGATGCGCGGGCCGCTGGCCTCGATCGCCTCCTTCAGGCTGCCGGGGCCGGAAGGCGCGAGCGTCGTGACCTTGATGACGCGACCACCGCGGCCGCCCTGGGTCTCGGTCCAGCCGCGGGTGGCGATGCCAGCCGTGGCCGGGGTCTGCGCAGCGGCCGAAGGCAGCCAAGCCATGAGACCCAGGCTGCCGGCACCGGCCAGGAGGCCGCGGCGGCCTGGAGAATGAAGATGCCTCATGCTCAGAAGCTGTAGTCGGCGGTGACCTTGTACGCCCGGCCCAGCACGTCGGCCATGCTGGTGATGTAGCCGACGTAGAGGCTGTTGGCCGTGATCGGCGGTGTCGCGTTGGTGATGTTGTTGACCGCCAGGCTGAGCTTGAGCCCCTTGAAGCCCGAGTAGGCCAGGCTGGCGCCGTACTGGCTGTAGGGGCTGACGCGGTTCACCGTCGAGCCGGCGCGCGGCGTGATGTCGGTCAGCGCGGTGTTGTAGCGCACCGAGACCAGGCCCGACCACGGGCCGTTGCGCAGGCCCACCGAGGCGGTGTGCTTCCAGCGCGGGTTGATCTGGGGCATGCCCGCAAGGCCCGAGTTGACGCCGGCGCCACCGTAGCGCGCGTCGTTGGTGATGATGCCGACATTGCTCAGCACCTCGCCGTTCTTCTCGGCGCTGAAGCGGTAGCTCTCGTAGTAGGTGCCGTCCAGCATGAAGCTGGCCTGACCGATGGGCGTGGCGACGCGGTACATCATGGACAGGTCCAGCCCGCGAATGCTGGTGTCGCCGCGGTTGGCCTGGCTGGCGATGATGTAGTCGATGGTGCCGTCGGCCTTGCGGATGATGTTGGTCGCGTATTTGGCCGGCTGCTGCTGCACCTCGGCGATGGCCACGGCGCCCAGCATGTCGGTCAGCCTAATGCCCCAGTAGTCCGCCGTCATCAGCAGGCCCTTGGTCGGCTCCAGCGCCAGGCCCAGTGTCCAGCCCTTGGACTTCTCGGGCTTGAGGAAGCTGTTGTCCGGGGACTTGGTCCAGTAGCTCATGGTCTGGTTGCAGACCTGGTCGCGCGTGAAGCCGTTGACCGGGTTGCCGGTGTTGGTGATGGTGGGCGTGGCGCTCGGGCACAGCACCGGGTCGTCCATCATCTGCGTGCGAACCTCGGGCGTCGGGTTCTGGATGTCCATGATGGACGGTGCCCGGAAGCCCGTGTTGGCCGAGGCGCGCAGCACCAGCTCGTCCAGTGCCTGGTAGCGGGCCGACAGCTTGGGGTTGACCGTCGTCGTCTTCAGGTCGCTGTAGGTGTCGGAGCGCACCGCGGCGTTGAAGCTCAGCCGCCTGGTGACGGGCGCGTCCACTTCGATGACGGCCGACTTGATGTTGCGCCCGAGGTCGCGTGCCACGCCGGTGGGCGTCTCGCCAACGAGGTCGTGCTTGCTGACATTGCCGAAGGCGTCGATCGCATAGCTGCCGTTGGCGTTCTTGGCCACGTAGTCCAGCGGTGCGGCCTCGACCTTGGCCGAATCGCGGCGCACTTCGCCGGTCACGGCCAGCATCAGCGGGCCACCGGCCAGGTCCATCAGCGAGCGCGTCAGCGTCAGGTCCACGCTGCGGTTGAAGGCGCGGTTGACGCGGTAGCTGTAGTCGCTGGCCTCGATGCTGCGCAGGTATTCGAGACCGGCCTCGTCCTGCAGACCGAAAGGATTCAGGATGCCCTTGGTGAAGCCTTCCTGCGCCTTGGAATAGAGGATGTAGCCAGCACCGGCGCGGGTGTCGCGCAAGGAGCGGCCGTAGTTCAGGCCCACGCGGTAGTCAAAGCCGGCCACCGTGCCCTCCGCGCTGAGCACCAGCCGGTCGTTGGTCTGCTCGTCATTGCGGTAGGCCGAGCCGAGTTCTGCCGGGCCCCAGACGAAATAGATCGTCCGGTTGTTCATGTTCAGGTCGGTGACTGTGCCGGGCGTCTTGCTCGCGTCGATGAACATCGCCGGCGAGTTGGCACCGGTGTTGCTGCCCACCACCTTGACGGCCGGCGTGATGCCCTTGCCCGGGTAAAAGCGGCTGGTGGCTGGCATGTTGTAGGTGGTGGCCGGGGCCGTGCCGCCTGGCACCTGCATGCCGCGGTACTTCTGCACGTTGAACCTGGAGTGCAGGCCTTCCAGCGCCAGCGAGTGGTCGTTGTTGATCTTCCAGCTCAGCTTGCCGAAGACGTTGGTGATCTCGCTGCCATCGGTGACGGCGTCGTAGTAGTTGGGGTTGCGGTAGCAACCGGCGTTCGAGTAGGTGGCCGGCGTGGCGACGCTGCCGGCGCCCAGCGTCGGCAGCGAATACGGCGCGGCGCAGCCGGTCACAAACGCCGGGTTGTAGTTGGAATTGGCGCCGGTTGCGAAGCCGAAGTTGGCAATCGGGCTGGGGTTCTTGTTGTCGGGCAGCAGGCCCAGGCCCATGGCCGACAGCACCGAGTAGTCATACAGCTCGGGCCGGTCGATCTTGAACAGGGCCGACTTGCGCTGATGGTCCAGCGACAGATAGGCGTTCCAGCCATCGGCGCTCAGGTCGCCCGCGCCGACGATGGCGCCGACGGCCTTGGTCTCGCCGCCACCGGCATGCTCCGGCTGGTTCCACTCGACCTTGACCCGCGCGCCCTTGAAGCTGTTGTAGGTCCAGAAGTTCTGCACGCCGCCGATGGCGTCGGAGCCGTAGATGGACGAGGCGCCGTCACGCAGCGTCTCGGCACGGTCCAGGGCCATGCGCGGGATGACGTTGACGGAGACGTACTGGTCCTGCAGCGGCTCGTTAGCCATGCGGCGGCCGTTCAGCAGGGTCAGCGTGCGCATCGGCCCCAGGCCGCGCAGATTAAGCATCGGGCCTGCGGCACCGCTGTTGGTGCCCAGGGACAGCGACTGCGGCATCTCCAACACCAGGTCCTTGAGCTCGGTGTGGCCGCGGGCTTCGAGCTCCTCGGACTTGATCACCGACACCGGCAGCGCCGTCTCGCCGGCCAGGCGCTTGATGGAGGAGCCGGTGATCTGGATGCGCTCCAGCGTCGCGGGGGCATCGGGGGTTTGCGCATGGGCCGTGGCCATCAGGCTCAACACGGCGCTGGCGCACAGGGTCAGGCGGGCGTGCGGGTTTTTCATGTTCATCGTGTCTCCGTGGTGCTTCTTGCTTCGATGGCTCAGGGTGCCGGCACCCAGCCGCCGGGCGCGCCGGTGGCGATGGTCGAGTTCTGGAAGATCTCGGCGCGCGTGGTCAGGCCCGTGGCCGAACCGAGGGGCTTGGCCAACATGACATTGGTCGGCACATTGGCGACCTTGACCGAAGCCAGGCCCAAACGCGCGCTGACGTCCAGCGGCGCGCCGTTGAGGTCCATGCTGCCGACCTCGCGCCAGCCCACCGTGTCGGTGGTGCCGCCGTCGGCCGTGCCTGCCCAGGACGGTGGGTTGCTGCCGCAACTGCCCGTGCCCACGCCGGTCTTGCTCGTGCCCGTGCCTACGCACCAGCCGGCGGGCAGGATGTGCGAGCCCATCTTGGTGTTCACGAAGGCGATGTGGTCGATATAGGCCGTCGCCGTCGTGCCGCCACTGCGCGCCAAATAGGCTTGGCTCACTGCGGGCTCGGCGGTCAACCGGCTGTTCAGGAAAACAAAGCCTTTGTCGCCCGCGGTGGCGCGCGACTGCAGGATGAAGCCGGCCGAGCTGCTGGCCGTGTCGGCCACCGAGCGGATCTCGCAGTCCTCGAACAGGCTGGCCATCACGCTGCCCCAGATGAAGTCGACGTTGCCGGCCACCAGCGACTGGTAGATCCAGTTGTAGCCCTTGAGTTGCAACGTGTCCTGCTGGCTCAGGAAGTTCATCTGCTTGGCCACGAAGCGCGCGGCCGCAGCCGTCGTGCTGGTGTTGAAGTAGATGGCTTCGGCCTGGTTGTCCCAGCTCGTGCTGCGCACATGCGGGTTCTGCAGCGTGAAGTTCTGCAGCGTCAGCAGATCTGACGTCTCCACCAGCAGGGAGGAACGGCCGCCGCCGAGCACGCGGTGGCCCAGCGTCTTGCCCGAAGTGCTGAGCGCCGTGCCGGCGGCAGCGCTGCTCGCGCCGCTGCCCGAGTTCAGCGACTCAAAGTTGACCTCGCCCACCACCACGCCGTCGCGGCTCTCGCCGACGATGCTGAGGTTGGACACCTTGCGCAGCACGTTGAGCTCGGGGTAACTGCCATTGGCCAGGTGGATGGTCTTCGGTGTGGCAACGGTGTTGCAGCCATTGGCGGCCGGGCTGTTGGTCGAGCAGTTCTTCATGACCCAGTTCAACGCGCCTTGCAGCGTGCGGAAGTCGGCCGTCGTGCCCCCGTCGTCCACGTTGAGATTGGTGAAGCTCGCCGGAGCAGCGCGGGTGGTGAACTTCCAGCCGTCGGCCTTGGTGATGCCGGCGAAGGCGGCGCCCTTGATGGTGCCGACCAGCACCGAGGCGTCCATGGTCACGTAGTAGCTGGTGCCGAAGTCCAGCTTGTTGCTGTGCAGCTTGACGGAGGCCTTGGCTCCGCTGACGCTGAGGGGCCGGTACCAGACATAGCGCGCGAAGGTGGCACCGTCGGGCATGGCGCCGAGGCCCAACGCGTCGATCTCGAGGTTGCTGCGGGCCAGCACCGCCTGCGTGTCGCTGGACGACGGCGCGGTGCTCAGGTCGATGCTGTCCACCAGCACGTCGTCACTCGTGCGGTAGACGTTGACTTTGCCTGAAGTGCCAATGGCGGGCGGCGCATCGAAAGACAGGGACAGGCGCGTGTCGGTGTGGACGTTGGTCTCGTTCGCCGCAGGCGCCTTCGTGCCGCCCACCTCGCTGACGTTGCCGCTGCCGCTGATCTGCGTCGAGATCTTCCAGGCCCCCGCCAGGGCCAGGTTGTTGGCCTTGACCAGGGCCGCCGGCCGCGGCTTGTAGGTGTAGCCGGGCACGAAGGCCGTGCCGGCCTGCACGGCGCAGGCGCCCAGGGCGGCACCGTTGACGGTGGAGCCGCTGTCCCGGAATACGCCGGTGTGGTCGGAGCTGGCGTAGACGACGACGCTGTCACAACCCGCCGCGCCGTCGATGGCGAACACATTGCTGTGCGACAGGATATTGCTCGCCTTGCCCACACCGACGCTGTAGCTGTGCGGGTAGGGGTTGGCCGTCTTGCTGCCGACAAAATAGTTGTTGAAGACGTGGACCTGGCCAAAGCGCACGCGTGGCACGCGCTGGACCACGCCGTTGAAGACGTTGTTGGCGATGGTGATGCGCAGCTTGCCGGCATCGCTGGTCAGGCTGTCGGAGCCGCCGATCAGCATGCTCTTGTCATGCGCCGTGACGACGTTGTAGGAGACCGTGATCAGGTCCGCGCCCTTGGTGATGTCGATGGCGCCGTCGTGGCATTGCTTGGTCTTGCCGTTCTCGACGGGCAGCGTGTCGTCGGTGACGGGTGCGTCGGTGATGGTGTTGCGGTCGATCCAGACCTGGGTGGCGGTGACGATGCCGATGGCGTCGTAGGCCGAGTTCCAGTTGCCCAAGGCGCCATCGGTCGGGTCCCAGATCGGGCCGACGTCGCAGGGCGCGACCAGGTGCAGGTTGCGCACGATGACCTGGCTGACGCTGGTGATGTCTATCCAGGCATTGACGAAGCCGGCGCCCGGGCCTTCGCCGATCAGCGTGGTGTTGCTGGTCAGGCGCACGCGCGCCCTCACCTTCTGGTCGGCGGTGCTGGCGAAGGGCGTGCCCTCGGTCATGTCGATGGTGCCGGCCACCTTGATGATCTTGGCCGCGTTGCCGCCGTTGGCCAGCGCGTTCAGCAGCTCGGCGCGGTTGTGCACGGTGTAGATGTGCTCGGGCGTGGCGGCGCTGCCGCCGACGGTGCCGGCGCCCCAGCCGTCGCTGGGTGCGGTCTGTTGGGCGGCGTCAAGGGCGTGGACCGGCAGGCTCAGGGCCAGCAGCGCGGCGATGCCCAGGTGCTGGAGGGCTTTCATGCGACGGCCCTCCTGCGCAGGGCGATCACGCCCAGGCCAGCGCCCAGCAGCGCCAGGCTGCCAGGCTCCGGCACGGCGCTGACGGCGATCTGTGTCGTGAAGCTGCCGAACTCGCTCGTGAAGCTGACGTTGTTCAGCGTGAGGCTGACGGTGTGCTCATCCACCAGCTGCAGGCTGACGGTGCCGCCGGCAACACCCGTCATGTCCAGCGGCGCGAAGCCGGTGAGCGGCTGGCTCAGGCCGGCGAAGCTGAAGATGAAGCTGTAGCTGCCCGTCAGGCCGGTGGCGCCGGTGTTGTTCCAGACCTGCACATGGCCGTCACTGAAGAAATCGATACCGACCGCGGCGTCGCCGGTCAGGAATTCGAGGTCGGCAGCGGCCAGGGCCGTGGTGTTGCTGCCCGGCTCGTCGGCGAAGCCATGGTCCAGGCCGAGCAGCGTCGTGCTGGCGCCGCTGACTTGGGCCGTGATGAGGGTGCCGGCGGGCAAGCCGTTGACTGCCTGGGCGGCGGTGGCGATCAGCCATGCAGCGGCTGCGACCACCAGGGTCCTGTAGGTCTTCATGATTTGTCTCCGTGTGGTCGGGCTCGCCGCAGGGCGATCGACGCGTCTTCGGGATCAGGAGACCTGCAGGGTCCCGCAAGCAAAGAAGAGCACAGACGACAGGTCCATGCCCTTGCGGAT
Source organism: Pelomonas sp. Root1217 (assembly GCF_001425705.1). Classification (GTDB taxonomy): domain Bacteria; phylum Pseudomonadota; class Gammaproteobacteria; order Burkholderiales; family Burkholderiaceae_C; genus Pelomonas. The sequence goes on from NZ_LMDC01000028.1 coordinate 1,111,735, forward strand.
CTAGGCGATCAGCGCCTTAGAACTTGTAGCGGCCACCGATGATGAACTCGCGGCCGGTGTAGTTGTTGACCACGACGTTGTCCATCGCCCGGGAGATGAACTGGTCGTTCGGCTGGTTGGTCAGATTGGTCGCTTCAAACGTCAGCTGCAGCTGCTTGTTGAGCTGGTAGCCCATCGACAGGTCGACATTGAAGGTCTTGTTCTTGCCGGCCACGTCCTGGTTGTTGCCCGCCGGGATGGTGGTCAGGAAGGCCGAGCGCGCCGAGGTCGACACGCGGCCGCTGAAGGTACCGTCGTCGTAGTAGACCGACAGGTTCCAGGAGCGCGGCGACAGGTTGACCAGGTCTTCCGTGACGGTGGCGGAGCCGACGGCGGTGGCCGACAACACGTATTCCATCTTGGACTTGACCTGCGTGTAGTTCGCCAGCAAGCCGAAATTCTTGCCCCAGCCCGGCAGGAAGGTGAAGGGCTGCTGCACGTTGATCTCGAAGCCGGTCAGCTTGCCGCCCGGGGTGTTGACGGGGGCGCTGACGCGAAAGATCTCGTCGCCGGTGAAGTTGCTTGGCAGCAGCGACATGGGCAGGCCGGTCTGGTTGTAGGGGATGTCGCGGCCCTGCGTCAGCACATAGCTCTTGATGTCCTTCTGGAACACGCCCAGGCCGATGAAGGCGTTCTTCGAGTGGTACCACTCGGCGCTCAGGTCCAGCGTCGTGGCGCGGAAGGGATCCAGCGAGGGATTGCCACCGGTGTAGCTCAGCGATCCCGTCGTGCTCAGCGTGCCGCCCGGGTTCAGGTTCTGCAGCGGCGGGCGCGACATGACCTTGGCCGCGGCGGCGCGCAGGATCAGGTCCTTGGCCAGGTTGACCGAGACATTGGCCGAAGGCAGCCAGTCGGTGTACTGGCGCGAGGCCGAGACCGCGCTGCCGCCGCCGGTGGCGAGGTAGCCGCTGGCGTCGATGGCGGTCTTCACATAGCGCGTGCCGACATTGCCGCGCACGGGCATGCCACCCAGGCGGGTCTCGAAGTCGGCCATGAACCATGTGCCGGTGTCGGTCTCGGTGATGGCGCGGTTGCCGCCACGGGCGCTGCCGTTGGTGATGGAGGTCAGCCTGTAGTCGCCCGGGCCGCCGGCCGGGCCGGTCTTCAGGCAGTTGCAGTAGATGTCATAGGCCTCGGCGATGGCGTCCAGGTTGGGGATGACCCAGGACGTGATCGAGCCATCAGGCAGGTTTTGGCCCTTGCCGAAGCCCGTCAGCGTCGTCACGAGGCTGGCCGGGATCACGTTGGCCGGCAGCGTGTTCATCGTCTCGACGGTGCGGCGGATGTCGTAGCTGGTGAACTTGAACTGCTTGTAGCTGGCGCCACCCTTGAGCGTCAGCACGTCGGGGATGACTTCCCAGGCCACGTCCGCGGTCAGCACGTCCTGGCGGTTGGTCACACCGTTGGGGCGGATGCGGATTTCGCTGGGCGTGAAGTTGGCGATGCTGGTCGAGCCGACGGGCACGCCGTAGATCTTCAGCGCGCCGTTGGGGTCGCTGGGGTTGAGGTTGCCGTAGCCGAGCAGCGGCGCGCGGTCGTCGCCGCGGGCGTCGAACACATAGCCGTTCACGTTGGGCGCATCCAGCGTCGTCGTGGTCTGGATGGGGTTCCTGAAGCGGGACGTCGCGCGGCCACCGCGCAGGGTCAGCTTGAGGGTGTCGGTGATGTCCTGCTCGACGGTCAGCGACGGCTGCGTGAACTCGGTGCTGAGCTTGTCGAAGCGCGATTCGGCGCGCACGTCGACGCCGTTGAACTTGCCGTAGAGCATCTGGCCGCTGGGCGCGAACTGCGCCTCGACGACGCTGGTCTGCTGCTTGCCGCCGGCCGACAGCGCGCGGCTGAAGGAGATGGCCTCCAGGAAGTCTTCCTGGCGGGTTGCCTCCAGCTTGCTGTACAGCATGTCGAAGGTGATCAGCATGCTGTCGGCCGGGCGCAGCTGGATGGCGCCGGTCAGCCCCAAGCGCTCCTGGTCATGCGTGAGGCGGCCGTAGCGGGGCAGGCGCGGGTGGAAGTTGGTGGCCAGCGAGGCGGCGTTGTAGGCAGCGAGGTTTTCCGGCGTGTTGGGCAGGCGGGCCACCGCCTGGGCGGCGGGGCCGCAGGTGGTGGCGGTGGAGCCGGTCGGCAGGTTGGCCGTCACGCCCTGGGGCGGGCACCAGCCGCTGAAGGCGTTGCCGCTGGAGGGGCCGTTGTCCCAGCGCACGGTGCTGAAGCCCTCTTCATAGACCTTGCGCTTGGAATAGGCGCCCGACAGCAGCACGCCGATCTTCTTGTCGGCAAAGGTGTTGGAGATCAGGAAGGAGGTCTTGGGCGTGGCCTTGCCGGACAGGTCGTTGTAGGTGCCTTTGACGGATACGGCGGCCGCGAACTTGTTCAGGTCGAAGGGGCGGGCCGTCTGCAGGTCGATGGTGGCGCCAAGCGAACCTTCATCCACGTCGGCCGAACTGCTCTTGCGCACGGTCAGCGAGTTGAAGAGATCGGCGGCGAAGACGTTGAAGTCGAAGGCACGGGTGCGGTTGGCGCCGCCGGAGCTGTCAGTACCGCCGGTGGTGGCCAGGGCCTCGATGCCGTTGATGCGGGTGCGAGCGAAGTCGCCGCCCAGGCCGCGCACGGTGATGTTGCGGCCTTCGCCAGCGTCACGGTCGATGACGACGCCCGGGATGCGCTGCAGCGATTCGGCCAGGTTGGTGTCCGGGAACTTGCCCATGTCCTCGGCCTTGATGACATCGACGATGCCCTTGTCCTGGCGCTTGGCGTTCAGCGCGCTCTCCAGCGAGGCGCGGATGCCGGTGACGGTCACGGTCTCCAGTTGCGCGGAGGGGGCCGGCGCGGTCTGGGCCCAGGCGGGCGCGGCAGACAACGTGGCAAGGGTGGCGGCCAGCGCCACCGGGCTCAGCGCCAAGCGGTGGGACGAGCGACGGAAAGGATGAAAGGCGGGCATGTGGTGTCTCCTGGTGCAGGCCGCCTGGGTGCGGTGTCGCGCCGGCGGCTCTCGGGTTATGCAAGGCTGTGAACCCGGGCGCACGCAGGGCACCCGTTGATTTCCTAAGCCGGCGACGCTGTAGTGCGAGCACCGGTTCTTTCGTCGTGACGACAGATCGTTGTCGCGGCGAGGGAAAAACTTGTCGGTCAGCGCAGGCCCGTCATGGGTAAACAGGGGCACATTGCTGAGTTCTTCGAAGTTCGTTGTGGACGATGATAGGGGGAAGATGCGAAAATCGGAACATCGGTTCACTAATTAGAAACCATGATTCCGCAACACTTGCGCGCTGCCTAAAGTCGTGGCATCGGAAAAAGTGGAACTGCGTTTCAACCAGCTGAACCACCTTGGCCACGACCCTCGCGCTGAACGGACGCAACAAAACATGGTGCTCAACAACTTCAACCTGGCCGGCAAGACGGCCATCGTCACCGGCTGCAACACCGGCCTGGGCCAGGGCATGGCGCTGGCGCTCGCCCAAGCCGGCGCTGACATCGTCGGCGTCAACGTGTCCGACCCGGATGAGACCAAGGCCGGTGTCGAGAAGCTCGGGCGCCGCTTCCTGGACATGCGTGCCAACCTGTCCGACGTGAGCGCCATTTCCGACCTGGTCGCCCAGGCCAGGACCTTCACGGGCGCGGTGCACATCCTGGTCAACAACGCCGGCATCATTCGCCGTGAAGACGCCATTAAGTTTTCGGAGGCCGACTGGGACGACGTGATGGACTTGAACCTGAAGTCCGTGTTCTTCCTGTCGCAGGCCGTGGCCAAGGTCTACCTGGCCCAGGGCAGCGGCGGCAAGATCATCAACATCGCGTCGATGCTGAGCTTCCAGGGCGGTGTGCGCGTGCCCTCCTACACGGCCAGCAAGAGCGGCGTCATGGGCATCACGCGGTTGATGGCCAACGAGTGGGCCTCGCATGGCATCAATGTGAACGCCATCGCGCCGGGCTATATGGCCACCAACAACACCGCCGCGCTGCGCGCCGACGAGCAGCGCAACAGCGCCATCCTGGACCGCATCCCGGCCGGCCGCTGGGGCAAGCCCGAGGACCTGGCCGGTCCGGTCGTGTTCCTGGCCTCGCAGGCGTCCGACTACGTCAATGGCTACACCATCGCCGTGGATGGCGGCTGGCTGGCCAGGTAAAACGCCCCTCGCCCAGCCTCGCCTGCTGAACGCGGCGAGTCTGGTCGGTCCCCCGAGGGGACGGCGATGCTTGCGGCATCGAGCCGCAAGCACATCGCCAGTCGGGCCGGCTTGGGAGCGGCCCGGCGCTCGGCCCCGAAACTTCTCACGCCGCGCCGACAGAAGCCCGCGCGAACGAGGATCAAGCCATGAAGTCCACCGAACGCAAGTTTGATTTCCTCACCCGCGAGGACCCCGACACCGGTGCGCGCGTCACGCGCCTGACACCGCCCGATGTCACCTGCCATCGCAACTACTTCTATCAGAAGTGCTTCACGAACGACGGTCGCAAGCTGATCTTCGGCGGCGAGTTCGGACCCAATCCGAGTCCGAACTGGAATTACCACCTGCTGGACCTGGGCACGCAGACGGCCATCCAGCTCACCGACGGCATGGGTGAGAACACCTTCGGCGGCTTCCTGAGCCCAGATGACAGGCACCTGTACTTCGTGCGTGACAAGCGCCAGTTCATCCGCCTGGAGCTCGCCACGTTGCAAGAGGAGGTCCTCTACGTCGTGCCCGACGCCTGGGTGGGCTACGGCACCTGGGTCAGCAACAGCGCCTGCACCAAGATCGTCGGCATAGAGATCGCCGCCGCCGATTGGTTCCCGCTGAATACCTGGCAGAAATTCAACGAGATGTTCCACAAGCGGCCGCTGTGCCGGCTGTTCAGCGTCGACCTGGCGACCGGCAAGCGCACGGTGATCCTGGAGCAACGCGGCTGGCTGGGCCACCCGCAGTACCGCCCGTTCGATGACAACACCGTCGCCTACTGCCACGAAGGCCCGCACGACCTCATCGACGCGCGGATGTGGTTCATCAACGAGGACGGCACGAACCGCCGCTGCGGCAAGGAGCACCTGGACGGCGAGAGCTGCACGCACGAGTTCTGGGTGCCGGACGGCAGCGCCATGATCTACGTCAGCTACAACGAGAAGTCGCCCGAGCGCTGGATCTACAGCCTGGACCCGGTCACGCTGGAGAACAAGCTGCTGACGGCCATGCCGCAGTGCTCGCACCTGATGAGCAACCATGACGGTTCGCTCATCGTCGGCGACGGCGTGGGCAAGGTCAGCCATGACAGCACGGCCAGCAACGCGATGCTGGTGGGCGACCCGTATCTGCACCTGTTCGACCTGAAAGCCGGCACGACCCGCCCCATCGCGCGGCACGACAGCGGCTGGGACGTCTACAAGGACGACCGCCAGGTCACGCACCCGCACCCGAGCTTCACGCCAGACAACAAGCAGGTGCTGTTCAGCTGCGACAAGGAGCGCGCGAACGGCGTCGAGCCGGCCCTCTACCTGGCCGACCTGTGAAGCTCGCGCTGGCCTTGGCCGCATCGCTTGCCGTAACGGCAGCTCAGGGGCAAGCACGCCCTCAGCTGCCGGCCGAGCAGGCCGCCGCGCACACCGCGGCGGCCTACCTCGGCGACTGGAAGCCAGGGCTGCTGGCCGACCTCACCGCGACCGCGCCTGACTTCGTCGTCAAGCCAGGTGAGTCGGTGCAAGCCGCCATCGACAAGGTGCCCGCTGAAGGGGCCAAGCGCTGGGTCATCCATATCCAGCCCGGCACTTACCGCGGTCCCGTCTGCATCAAGGACAAGGCACCGCTGGCCCTCGTCGGCTCGGCGCTTGACGCCAGCGCCGTGGTGCTGGTGGACAACCGCTTTGCCGGCAAGCCCAAGGGCGAGAACGAGCCCGCCCACCCCTGCTGGCCCGAACTCGGCAAGGCCTCCATCGGCACCAGCGGCAGCACCAGCATGCTGGTGCAGAGCAACGACGTGCAGTTGATCTCGCTGACTGTCGCCAACGACGCGATGGATGGCGTGCGCCGCGGCGAGGCCTATCCGCCGGGCGTGGGCGAAAGCGGCGGCGCGCAGGCCGTGGCGCTGACGCTGATGGGCGACCGCATCCAGCTCGAAGGCGTGCGCCTGCTCGGCCACCAGGACACGCTCTACGCCAAGCGCGCGAAGGCCGACCAGACCGCCCGCCAGTTGATCCGCCACAGCCTGATCGCTGGCGACGTGGACTTCATCTTCGGCAACGCGGTGCTTGTCATCGAGCACAGCACCGTCCTGACCCGCGCCAACCGCCGCACGCCGGGCCACGGCGGCATCATCCTGGCGCCCAGCACCGCGCCCAACGTGGCGCAAGGCTTTCTCATCACGCACAGCCGCCTGATCGGCGAGCCCGGCATCGCCGAGGGCGCCACCTCCCTCGGCCGCGCCTGGGATGCCGGCGTGAAGGCCGGCACGTGGCAGGCAGGCAGCAGCCCCAACGGCCTGGCCATCGTGCGCGACAGCGAGATCGGCGCCCATATCGGCCCCTGGTCGGCCAGCACCTCGCGCCGAGCTTTCGACGCTGCCAGCAACCGCCTGTTCGAGTTCAACAACCGCCCATGAAACGCCGCCACATCCTTGCCCTGAGCGCCCTGCCCGTCCTGGGCGGTTGCGCAGCCACTGCCCCCGCACCGGTGGAACTGCCGCTGGGTTGGGCCGGCGTCGGCAACACGACGGGCGGCGCCAAGGCCATCCCCGAACATGTCTTCGACGTTCACGATCGCGCCGGCCTGGACGCGGCGCTTCGCCTGGGCGACAAGCCCAAGATCATCCGCATCCACACCTTCATCGACCTCTGCCCCGGCGGCGTCGAGGCCTTCCGCGATCCCGAGTTCAACTTCGACGCCTTTGACCGCGCGTTCGACCCCGCCACCTGGGGCCGCGACGCCCCCCGGGGCCCACTGGAAGATGCCCGCAAGCGCTCCGAAAAGCGCCAGGCCGACGGCTCCGTCGTGCGCCTGCCGTCCAACACGACACTGCTGGGTGTCTCGCCGGGCGCCGGCTTCCTGCACGGCATGGTGCTGCTGGACAAGGTCAGCAACATCGTCATCCGCGACCTGCGCTTCTCCGACGCGTACGACCACTTCCCCGCCTGGGAGCCGCGCGACAACGGGCACGGCGAGTGGAACTCGGAGTACGACGCGCTGTCGCTGCGCGGCGCTGAGCGCGTGTGGGTGGACCACTGCCTGTTCGACGACGGCAACCACGCCGACAAGCTCGAGCCCATCCGCCTGGGCCAGCGCGTGCAGCACCACGACGGCTTGCTGGACATCACCAACGGCAGCGATCTCGTCACCGTGTCCTGGTGCCGCTTCCAGGCCCATGACAAGACCATGCTGATCGGCAACAGCGACGGCCGCATCACGGATGACGGCCTGCTGCGCGTCACGCTGCATCACAACCACTTCCACGCCTGCAAGGAGCGCACGCCGCGGGTTCGCTTTGGCCGCGTGCATGTCGTCGCCAACCTCTTCAGCGCCGAGCGCGCTGAGGACTTTGGCTACTCCCTGGGCGTCGGCATCCGCTCGCGCCTGTACAGCGAGCACAACCACTGGGAGTTGCCGCCCGAGATCAAGGCCGACCGGCTGATCCGCCGCCTCAAGGGCAGCGCCTTCACCGACCGTGAAAGCCGGCTCAACGGCCAGGCGGTCGACATCCTGGCCGCTTGGGCAGCCACGCACCCCGGCGAGACCATGTCCGCCGACGTCGGCTGGCGCCCCGACGAGTCCTACGACGCGGCAGCTTTGCGCCCGGCCCGTCCCGATCAATTGGTTGAGCAAATCCGCGCAGGCGTCGGGCCGCGCCGCGCCTGAGTCAGAATCCGGCTACTGAAACACGCACCCGAAAGAATCGAAACGATGGACGACGACATTGCTGATTCCAAGCAGCCGGAGTCGGTTGCCGCGGTGCTCAAGGTGTTCGCCATCCTGAATGCCCTGGGTGAGCGCAGTGACATCGGTATCACCGACCTGTCGGTGCGCCTGGCCATGCCCAAGGCGACGGTCTACCGTTTCCTGCAGACGATGAAGGGCCTGGGCTATGTGCGCCAGGAGGCCGACAGCGAGCGTTACGGCCTGGCCATGCGCATGTTCGAGATCGGCGCCAAGGCCCTGCCCTCGCCCGAACTCGTCGACCTGGCCAAGCACCACATGCAGATGCTGGCCGACGCCACCGGCGAGACCGTCCACCTGGGCAGCCTGATCGACAGCGAGATCATCTACATCCACAAGGTCGACTCGCGCCACATGCTGGGCATGTACTCGCGCATCGGCCGCCGCGCGCCGCTGCACTGCACGGCCATCGGCAAGGTGCTGATGGCCTGGGAACACCCCGAGCGCCGCGACCGCATCCTCGACGGCGCAGAGTTCAAGCGCTTTCGTGACAAGACCATCACGGAACGCCCGGCCTTCCTGGCTGAGCTCGAGCAGGTCAAACGCCAAGGTTTCGGCGAAGACCGCGAAGAGTTCGACGACCACATCCGCTGTCTGGGCGTGCCCATCTTCGACCGCCTGGGCCAGCCCATCGCCGGCATGAGCGTGTCCTTCCCGACCTTCCGCTTCGACGTCGAGAAGGCGCCCGAGGTGGTCCGGATGCTGCAGACGGCCAGCAAGGACATTTCCGAGAAGCTGGGTTGCACCAGCTATCCGATCACGATCGCGTCGTGAGTCGACCGCTCTAAAGCGTTGTCGCCCCTGGGACGCAGGGGTCCCGGTCAGGGTGCTTCAATGGCGGCTGTTACCTGAACAGACAGCCCCATGAGCCCCATCAATCGCCAGATCGTCCTCGCCTCGCGCCCCAAGGGCGAGGTCACGCCCGCCAACTTCCGCCTGGTCGAAGCGCCGCTCGCCGCGCTGGCCGACGGCCAGGTGCGCGTGCGCAACCATTTCCTCAGCCTCGACCCCTACATGCGCGGGCGCATGAACGAGAGCAAGAGCTATGCGGCCTCGCAGCCGCTGGACGAGGTGATGATCGGCGGCACCGTCGGTGAAGTGGTCGAGTCCAGGAACGCGAATTTCGCCGTCGGCGACAAGGTCGTCGGCATGGGCGGCTGGCAGGAGTACCAGACCGTCGACGCCACGCAGCGCGGCGTGCTGAACAAGGTCGACACCACCCACATCCCCCTGTCAGCCTATCTGGGCTCGGTCGGCATGCCCGGCGTGACGGCCTGGTATGGCCTGATGAAGATCATCAACGTGAAGGCCGGCGAGACCGTGGTCGTCAGCGCCGCCAGCGGCGCCGTGGGCAGCGTCGTCGGGCAGCTCGCCAAGGCGCGCGGCGCCCGTGCCGTGGGCCTGGCCGGTGGTGCGGACAAGTGCCGTTATGTCGTCGAGGAACTGGGCTTCGATGCCTGCATCGACTACAAGCAGCATCCCGATGTGAAGTCGCTGTCCGCCGCATTGAAGGCCGAGTGCCCGCAAGGCATCGACGGCTATTTCGAGAACGTAGGCGGCATGATCCTGGACGCCGTGCTGCTGCGCGCCAATGCCTTCAGCCGCATCGCCATGTGCGGCATGATTTCCGGCTACGACGGCCAGCCCATCCCGATGGCCGCGCCCCAGCTCATCCTCGTCAACCGCATGAAGGTCGAGGGTTTCATCGTGTCCGAGCACATGGACGTCTGGCCCGAAGCGCTCAAGGAGCTCGGCACGATGGTCGCCACCGGCAAGCTCAAGTTCCGCGAATCCATCGCCGAAGGCATCGCCGCGGCGCCCGAGGCCTTCATCGGCCTGCTCAAGGGCAGGAATTTCGGCAAGCAGCTCGTCAAGCTGGTCTGATGCGCTGGACCTGCGTCCCGTTCGACGGGCTGAGCACGACGCAGCTCTACGACGTGCTGGCCCTGCGGGCTGAGGTCTTCGTCGTCGAGCAGAACTGCGTGTTCCTCGACATCGACGGGCTGGACCGGCAGACCTGGCACTTGCTGGGCTCGGGCGACGACGGCAAGCTGAAGGCCTACGCGCGGTTGATCCCGCCGGGGCTGAAGGCGCCCGACGCCCTCATCGGCCGCGTCGTCACGTCGCCCGCCGCACGCAGCGGTGGTGTCGGCCGCGCGCTGATGGCCGAGGCCCTCGTTCACTGCGCGCGGCTGTGGCCCGCCCACCCGATCACGCTGCACGCCCAGGCACACCTGGAGCGCTTCTACGCCAGCTTCGGTTTTGCACCGGTCGGCGACCACTACATGGAAGACGGCATCTCCCACATCGAGATGCACAAGGAGACAAACACATGAGCAAGCAAACCGCCGTCATCACCGGCGCCGGCTCAGGCTTCGGCCTCGAAACCGCCCGCCTCGCCGCCCAGCGCGGCATGAACCTCGTCCTCGTCGACGTGCAGGCCGATGCGCTGGACAAGGCCGCGTCGGAGTTCAAGGACGTCGAGGTGCTGGCCCGCGTCGTCGATGTGGCCAAGGCCGATCAGATGGAAGCCCTGGCCGCGGCGGTGCAGGAGCGCTTCGGCGCGCCGCACTTCGTCTTCAACAACGCCGGCGTCGGCTCGGGCGGGCTGATCTGGGAGAACTCCCTGGCCGACTGGGAGTGGGTGATGGGCGTCAACGTGATGGGCGTCGTGCACGGCGTGCGCCTGTTCACGCCCATGATGCTGGCCGCCGCCAAGGCCGACCCGGACTATTCGGGCCACATTGTCAACACGGCGTCCATGGCCGGCATGCTGAACCCGCCCAACATGGGCGTCTACAACGTGTCCAAGCACGCGGTGGTGTCGCTGTCGGAGACGCTCTTCCAGGACCTGTCGCTGGTGACCGACCAGGTTCATGCCTCGGTGCTCTGCCCTTTCTTCGTGCCCACCGGCATCAACCAGAGCCACCGCAACCGCCCGAGCGAGTTGGCCGCGGCCAAGCCGACCAAGAGCCAGCTGATCTCGCAGGCCCAGACCGACAAGGCCGTGTCCTCGGGCAAGCTGACGGCAGCCGACGTGGCGGCGATGGTGTTCGACGCCATCGACTACAACAAGTTCTACATCTTCAGCCACCCGCAGGCCCTGGCCGGCGTGCAGACGCGTCTGGAGGACGTGATGCAGCTGCGCAACCCGACCGACGCCTTCGCCGACCGGCCCGAGATTGGCGCCGGCCTGCGCGCCAAGCTGCGCGCCGACTGAGCCCCTCCGAGGGCTAGCCGCCCCTGGCCACCATCAGCCGGCCCGGCCGCGGTCTGCTGCTCTCCCGTGATTGACCCGATTTGCTGGCGCTCCCTGAGCGCCGGCAGGCAGCGCCATGTCGAGCCTGCCCAGGGTTCCCGGCAGGTTCCAAAGCGATCCGAAATGGGATACTCGCCACACGGAACGACAGGCCACAAAAAATGAAACTGTCTTCCATTCCAACGAGAGACAGCACCTCATGAGCAGATCCATCTCGATGCGGCACACGCTGAGCTACGGCAGTGCCAACTTGCTGGGCAGCGGCGCCCTGGCCATCGCGGCGGCCTGGCTGCTCTATTTCTACACGACCTTCTGCGGGCTGACGGTGGTGGAGGCGGCCACGATCTTCTCCGTGGCCAGCATCCTGGACGCCATCAGCAACCCCGTGATGGGGTATATCAGCGACAACTTCTACAACACCCGGCTCGGTCGCAAATTCGGGCGCCGACGATTCTTCATATTGGTCGGCATCCCCGCGGTGCTGCTGTATCCGCTGATGTGGATCGAGGGTTTCGGGTTCTGGTACTACCTGAGCATGTATGCCCTCTTCGAGCTGGTCTACACCATGATCATGGTGCCCTATGAAACCCTGGCAACTGAGATGACCACGGATTTCGCCGTCCGCTCCAAGCTCACCGGTTCGAAAGCCATGTTCGGCAAGGGCGCCAACTTCCTGGCCGCCTTCATCCCGGCCCAGCTCTTCCTGATCTACAGCAAGGACTCGGCCACGCCCTTCCTGCTGACCGGCATCATCTACGCCCTCATCATGTGCGCGGCGATGACGGCGCTCTACCTGTCCTCCTGGGAGCGGCCCGTCAACGAGGTGGTGCAGGAGCGCGCCGGCAGCCTCGGCAAGGCCCTCAAGAAACTCGCGGTGGACATGCTGTCCACCTTCCATCTGAAGATATTCCGCAAACACCTCGGCATGTATTTGCTTGGTTTTGGGGCGGAATGGCTGTTCGCCTCGATATTCACGTATTTCATCGTCTTCTGCATGGGGCAGGACAAATCCGTTGTCGGCTACCTCAACAGTTTCAGCTCGGTGATGCAGCTGATATCGACGATGCTGTTCATCGGCCTGTGCATCAAGTTCGGCTTTGCAAAACCCTACCGCCTGGCCCTGCTTGTCGTCTGCGGCAGCGTGCTGGCCTATACCGCGCTGTTCTACCTGGGCTTGTCCAAGCAGACCACCGCCATTGCCCTCTTCGCCATCACGGCCGTGTTCGGCCTCGGAACCGGCGGCGTGTACTACATCCCCTGGACGGTCTACACCTTCCTGGCCGACGTCGACGAAGTGCTGACCGGCCGCCGGCGTGAAGGCATCTATGCCGGCGCCATGACCTTTGCCGGCAAGATCACCCGCTCGGCCATCGTCTTCGCCATGGGCTGGACACTGGGCCAGTTCGGCTTCCTGTCCGGCCAGGCCACCCAGCCGGCCATCGCCATCGACGCCATCATCGGCATCTTCACGGTCGGCGTGATCGGCCTGGGCCTGGGCGGCATCTACTACACCACGCAGATGAAGCTCGACCGCAGGAACCATGCCGTGCTGCTGGAGGAAATCGCCCGCATCAAGGCCGGTGGCCGCATCGCCGACGCCACCGCAGAGGCCCGGGCCGTCGCCGAAGAACTGACGGGCTGGAAGTACGAGCAGTGCTGGGGCAACAACGCGCTGGCGCCGGCAACGGCGAAACCGTCCGCAGCCGTCTGAGGCGGGAGGCGCTGCGAGCCCGGTTCCTAGAATCGGGCATGCAACCCAAAGATCCCACGGCCGACATCGCCATCATTGGCGGCGGGCCGGCCGGCCTGATGGCGGCCGAAGTGCTGGCCGCCGCCGGCCACGCCGTCACGGTTTTCGACGCCAAGCCCAGCGTCGGCCGCAAATTCCTGCTGGCCGGCAAGGGCGGCCTCAACCTGACCCACTCCGAACCCTTCGAGCCTTTTGTCGCGCGCTTCGGCGAGCGGGCCACGCACATCGAGCCGCTGCTGCGCAGCTTTGACGGCGACGCGCTGCGCGACTGGGCCGCGGGCCTGGGCGTCGAGACCTTTGTCGGCACTTCGGGCCGCGTGTTTCCGAAAGATCTGAAGGCCGCGCCGCTGCTGCGCGCCTGGCTGCACCGCCTGCGCGCGGCCGGCGTGAAGTTCGCGATGCGGCATCGCTGGACGGGTTGGGACCACGACGCCGCTCTGCGCTTCGACACACCCGACGGCGAGCGCCTGGTGACACCACACGCCACGCTGCTCGCGCTGGGCGGCGCCTCTTGGCCCCAACTCGGCTCGGACGGTGCCTGGGTCGAGCGGCTCGCCGCGCGGGGCGTCGACGTCGCGCCGCTGCATCCCGCCAATTGCGGCTTCGATGTTGGGCGCACCGCGGCCCACGCCGAAGGCCCCGGCTGGAGCGAACGCTTCGCCACCGAGTTCGCCGGCCAACCGATCAAGCCGGTCGCACTCGAGACCGAAGGCTTCGCCAATCGCGCCGGCGAGTTCGTCTTCACAGCCACAGGCATCGAAGGCTCGCTGGTGTACGCAGCGAGCAGCAGATTGCGCGAGCAGATCGCGCGCACCGGCTCGGCCACGCTGCACCTGGACCTGCTGCCCCAACTGGCGCCCGAGCGCGTGCTCGCCGAAGTGAAGCATCCGCGCGGCAGCCGGTCGCTGTCTTCGCACCTGAAGAGCCGCCTGCACCTCAACCCGCTCAAGCTCGGCCTGCTGCACGAGTTGCTGACCCGCGAGCAGATGCTCGACCCAGCCACGCTGGCCGCTGCGATGAAGCACCTGCCGCTGACGCTGCAGGCGCCCCGCCCCGTGGCCGAGGCCATCAGTACGGCCGGCGGCGTGCGCTTCGAGGCGCTGACTCAAGGACTGATGCTGAAGGCCCTGCCCGGCGTGTTCGTCGCGGGCGAGATGCTGGACTGGGAAGCGCCCACCGGCGGCTATCTGCTGACGGCCAGCATGGCCAGCGGGCGCGCCGCAGCCGCAGGGCTTGCGGCTTGGCTGACTTCTTGACAGTCACAGTTGGTTGCAACCCGAACGGCAGGCATCCCTAGCCCTTGGGTGCCGCGGGGATGGGGTGAGCCGAAGCGGCTCCTAGACTCCGCCGTCCCTGCTAACGACACATCTCATGACGCCCCTGCGCCTCGCCACCCTGGCTCTGAGCCTTACCGCCGCGTTTGTCCACCCGCCGGCGTCGGCCGATGCGACATTGCCGCCCATTGGCCTGGGCATGCCCAATGCGTCCAACCTGTACGGGCTGGAGCTGAACCAGTGGTTTGTCGCCACCAACGAGGCCACGGCCGCCACGATCATCGATGGCACGATCAGCCAGGACGGCGCCTGGTTGAAGTTTCCTTCCGTCGCCCAGCTGAGTCACAGCGCGACCGACTCGCAAGCCGCCAATGACAAGCTGGCCTCTGCCTTCGCACGCGTCGGCCCGACCAGCCTCGGGGCGTCGGCCTCCGCGCTGGCGCCATTGAATCCGACCGCCATCAGCAGCGTTGCAGTCGGCCATTCCTTCGTGGGCTACTGGGCCATGCTGGACCAGGACACGACCGTTCAGTTTGACCTGAAGCTCGATGGCCACCTGGCGACGACGGGTGACCGCGCGCTGGGCGCCGACCGATCGGGTTCGGCCGTCACTGCCTTCGTCGTCGGCTCGCAGGCCAACTTCACGGCCGAAAGCCAGTACGCCTTGTTCAAGACCGCGGGGCTCGATGCCTTCGAAGTCGGGGGTGATCCCCTGCTGCAGCAGCTCGTCGCTGCACACCCCAGCACGCAGACCCATCTCGACGTGTTCGGTGCGCAAAGCGACACCATGGGCCGCTCGCTGGACGTCGACACCACGCTGCATGTGAGCGCGAATGGCACGCGGATCGACTGCCAGACTCCCATCTCGCCAGCCTGCGGCCGCTACTTCTACATGGTGGGCGCCTTCCTGTTCACCGGCGCGCAGAACGGCGGCGCCGCCGACTTCTCGCACACGCTCGACGTCACAAGCATCCGCGTCGGCAACGGCGCGGCACAGCCCTTCAACGCCGTCTCGGCCGTGCCCGAGCCAGCAGCGGCTGCGATGCTCGTGGCCGGCCTTACCGGCCTGGGTCTGGCCACGCGCCGCCGCCTACGCTGCTGACCGCCGGTCTGCGCCAGCGGGCGGTGCCCTGCACGACGGAAAACCTGGAGAAGCGTGCGACGGGTTTCAGATACCCCGTTGCAGGAAGCCCGTGTGGGAAAATCGCAGGCTTTTCGCCCGATTTCCCGAGCCCGTTTTGGACAACAAGCTGATCGTTTCCCAGATTGCCGCCGAACTGAAGGTTCGGCCCGCCCAGGTGCAGGCTGCCGTCGAGCTGCTGGATGGCGGGGCCACCGTGCCCTTCATCGCCCGCTATCGCAAGGAGGCCACCGACGGCCTCGACGACATCCAGTTGCGTGAGCTCGACGCGCGACTGGCGTACTTGCGCGAACTGGCCGAGCGCCGCGAGGCCGTGCTCAAGTCCATCGCCGAGCAGGGCAAGCTGACACCCGAACTCGAGGCCGCCATCCGCACGGCGCCAACCAAGCAGGAACTGGAAGACCTTTACCTGCCTTACAAGGTCAAGCGCCGCACCAAGGGCCTGATCGCCCGTGAGGCGGGGCTGGAGCCGTTGGCGGACAAGCTCTTCGCAGACCCCTCACTGACGCCGCTCGATGAAGCCGCGAGCTTCATCAACGCCGAGGCCGGTTTTGCCGACGCCCACGCTGTGCTGGATGGCGTGCGCGACCTGCTGGCCGAACGCTGGGCCGAGGACGCTGTGCTGGTGGGCAAGCTGCGTGAATGGCTGTGGGATGTCGGCCTGTTCCAAAGCAAGCTGATGGACGGCAAGAGCCCCGACACGCCGGACCACGCGAAGTTCCGCGACTACTTCGACTATGCCGAGACCATCAAGACCGTGCCCTCGCACCGGGCGCTGGCGGTCTTCCGTGGCCGCACGCTGGAACTGCTGGACGCAAAGCTGGTGCTCGCCGAAGAGGTCGTCGCCGGCCAGCCCAAGGGACCGTCAGGGACCCCTTCGGTGTCCTTGGCGGAAGGCCGCATCGCCTCCCACCTGGGCTGGCGCCATGCCAATCGCCCGGGTGATGCACTGATCCGCAAGACCGTTGGCTGGACCTGGAAGGTCAAGCTCAGCCTGAGCCTGGAACGCGACCTGTTCGCCCGCCTGCGTGAGGCGGCAGAAGCCACCGCCATCAAGGTGTTCGCCGAAAACCTGCGGGACCTGCTGCTGGCCGCACCCGCCGGCAAGCGTGTCGTCATGGGGCTGGACCCGGGCATCCGCACGGGCGTGAAGGTCGCTGTCGTGAGCGACACCGGTCGCGTGCTGGACACGTCCACCGTCTACCCGCACGAGCCGCGCCGTGACTGGGACGGCTCGCTGCACACGCTGGCCAAGCTGTGCGCGACGCATGGCGTCAACCTGATCGCCATCGGCAACGGCACCGCCAGCCGCGAGACCGACAAGCTGGCCGGTGAGCTGATCAAGAAACTGCAGGCGCTGGACGCGTCGGTGCAGATCGAGCGCGTCGTCGTCAGCGAGGCCGGTGCGTCGGTCTACTCGGCGTCGGAATTCGCGTCCAAGGAGCTGCCCGACCTGGACGTGTCGCTGCGTGGCGCCGTGTCGATTGCCCGCCGCCTGCAGGACCCGCTGGCCGAGCTGGTCAAGATCGACCCGAAGAGCATCGGCGTTGGCCAGTACCAGCACGACGTCAACCAGAGCGAGATGGCCCGCGCGCTGGATGCGGTCGTCGAGGACTGCGTGAACAAGGTCGGCGTGGACCTGAACACGGCGTCGCAGGCCTTGCTGGCCCGCGTGTCGGGCCTGTCGGCGTCGGTTGCCAGCAGCATCGTGCGCTGGCGTGACGCGAACGGCGCCTTCAAGAGCCGCCAGCAGCTGCTGGATGTCAGTGGCCTGGGCCCCAAGACCTTCGAGCAGGCGGCAGGCTTTTTGCGCATCCGTGGCGGCGACAACCCGCTGGACTTCAGCGGTGTGCATCCTGAGACCTATCCGCTGGTCGAGAAGGCGCTCAGCATCCTCAAGCGCCCGGCCGCAGATGTCGTCGGCCGCAGCGAGGTGCTGCGCACGCTCAAGCCGGAGTTGCTGGCCGACGAGAAGTTTGGCCTCATCACCGTCAAGGACGTGCTCGCCGAGCTGGAAAAGCCTGGCCGCGACCCGCGCCCCGACTTCAAGGTGGCGCGCTTCAACGACGGCGTCGAGGACGTCAAGGACCTGCAACCGGGCATGCTGCTCGAAGGTACCGTCAGCAACGTCGCACAGTTCGGCGCCTTCGTCGACCTGGGTGTGCACCAGGACGGGCTCATCCACGTCAGCCAGTTGGCCAACAAGTTCGTCAGCGACGCGCGAGAAGTCGTGAAGACCGGCGACATCGTCAAGGTCAAGGTGCTGGAGGTGGACCTGGCCCGCCAACGCATTTCCCTGACGATGAAGCTGGACGCCCAGGCACCGCGAGGCCCGAAGCCGGACAACAACTTCCGCCCCGCGGCGCGCAATGAACGTGGCCCACGGGAAGCCCAGGCCCCGGCTGGCAGCGCGATGGCCGCAGCCTTTGCCAAGCTCAAGCGCTGACCTTAGTCATTGACACGGCGGACTGCCATGATCGCGGCCCGCATCGCCGGGCGTCGATTGATGCCGCCGAACTTGCAACTGGTCGCAGTACCTCTGCGCCATGACAGCGCTGCCGCTATGGTGCGCGCCGAATCGAACCCTCGGAGTCCGTCTTGAAAACCCCCGCCCTCGCCTTGCTGCTTCTGCTCAGCCCAGCCCTGGTCCTGGCCCAGCAGGAGGTCGACCGCGCCTCGAACAACTCGCCCACGCCCAGCAACAACCAGCTTGAACGTGTCTCGGTGACGCGCCAGCAGACCGACACCGACCTGCGCCGCCGCGAGCCCGTGGCCAAGCAGCTCTATGGCCGCGACGAGCTGGACAAATACGGCGACACCCAGCTCAGCGATGTGCTCAAGCGCCTGCCGGGCATCAACGTCTCCGGCGGCCAGCTGCGCATGCGCGGCCTTGGCGGTGCCTACACGCAGATCCTCGTCAACGGCGAGCCGGCGCCCCCGGGCTTCAGCCTGGACAACCTGAATCCCGCCCAGGTCGAGCGGCTGGAGGTCAGCAAGGCGCCCACGGCCGACCAGAGCGCCCAGGCCATCGCCGGCACGCTCAACATCATCCTGAAGGACGCCCCGCGCGTCGTGCAGAAGGACCTGCGCCTGGGGATGGCCTATGCGTCGGAAAAGCCCGTCGTCAACGCCGGCTTCACCTATGGCGACCGCGTCGTCGGCGGCCTGGGCTTCGTGCTGCCGATCAATGTCCAACAGTGGAATTTCGTCAACGAGAACGAGGGCGACCGCGTGCGTGACCACGGCCTCACCGGCCTGCGCAACAGCGGGCGCGACCGCTCGTTCGGCCAAGGCTTCAACATGGCGCCGCGCCTGAACTGGAAGCTCGGCGACGACGAGACGCTGAGCGTGCAAGGGTTCTTCATCCAGAACCGCTTCCGCAGCGAAGGCAGCAACACCACCGAGGTGCTGTTCGCAGACCCGGCCACGCCGAGCAAGAGCGTGCTGCCGCCCAGCCTGCTCGACACGACCCGCAACCGTGGCACCTTTTCGGCCCAGCGGGTCAACCTGCAATACAACAACCGCTTCGGCGAGGACCGCCGCATCGAGCTGCGCGCCGGTGTGGGCAGCGGCGGCGCGGACTTCAACTCCGGCTTCTTCGGCCGCAACAAGGACGGCACGCCGGCCATCGACCGCCTCACCACCGGCGAAAACCGCAATCGCAACACGACGCTGTCGGGCAAATACAGCCAGTACGCTGGCGATGCCCACACCGTGACCACCGGCGCCGAACTGGAACGTCGCACCCGTGACGAAAGCCGTCGCACCCAGCAGTTCGACTACCGCAAGGCCAACCCCAAATGGGAGGACCTGCTGACCGGCGTCGAAGGCCAGCCCTTCGACGCGACGATCACGCGCTCGGCCCTGTATGTGCAGGACGAGTGGGAGATCAACCCGCAATGGTCGGCCTATGCCGGCGTTCGCCACGAGCAGATCAAGATGGCCAGCGAAGGCGCAAGCAGCCAGTTCGCCAGCACCAGCAAGGTCACCACGCCATTGCTGCACCTGAACTTCAAGCCCGACCCCAAGGGCCGAGATCTGGTGCGCGCCAGCCTCACACGCAGCTACAAGGCTGCCGACGTGCAGCAGCTCATCGCCCGGCCAACCGTCAACACCGATTACGAGGTGCGCGGCCCCAACGCCCGCATCAACACCGAGCTCGGCCCTGACCGCATCGGCAACCCGCAGCTCAAGCCTGAACTGGCCACGGGGCTGGACGTGGCCTACGAGAAGTACCTGCCGGCCGGGGGGCTGATCTCCGTTGGCGTTTTCCATCGCCGCATCACCAACCTGATCCGCACCGACCGCCCGCGGTTGATGACGGTCGACTATGCCGACACGCAGCGCTACGTCATCACCCAGGTCAACCTCAGCAAGGCCACGACCCAGGGGCTGGAGCTGGAGGTCAAAGGCCGCGCCGGCGAACTCTTCCCCAGCCTCTTCGAGCCCAACACCAACCTCAACCTGCGTGCCTCGCTGAACCTGTACCGGTCCACGGTCGCTGATATTCCCGGCCCTGACAACCGCCTGGAAGGCCAGCAGCCGTGGCAATTCAACTTCGGTGCGGACTACCGACTCAAGAGCCTGCCGATCAACATGGGCTTCAGCGCGCAGATCGCGCCCGAGTTCGACGTGCGCCAGAGCGTGCTGCAGAGCCAGACCTCGCTGGCCTCGCGCTCGCTCGACGCCTTCGCGGCGATGCAGGTCAGCAAGCAGGACAGCGTGCGCGTCAGCGTCAACGGCCTGTTCCAGCCCCAGCAGGGCACGCGGGTCGTCATCATCGGCACGCCCGACTACAACCTGAACCGTCGCGACCCGGTGCCCTGGTGGGCCGTGAATTGGGAACACAAGTTCTGAGCCCGGCTATCTTCGACGCATGAGCTCAGGCGCCCTGCAGGTCTTTGCCGGCCCGGCTGCAAGAACGCGGCTGGCCGAGCGCGGCCTGCGCGCCGAGGACATCGGCCTGATGCCCGCCGCCGCCGGTGGCCCCAAGGGCCTGATCCTCAACGGCCTGGACCGTTTCATCTTCGGCGACTGGCTGGCGCATAGCCACCAGACCGTCCACCTTGTCGGCGCCAGCATCGGCGCCTGGCGCATGGCCACGGCTGCGCTGGCGCACCGCGACGTGCCCGATGCGTTCAACACCATGGCCGAGGCCTATGTGACGCAGGAGTACGACGTACTGCCGGGCGAAAAACGCCCGCGGCCCGAAGGGGTGAGCAAGCGCTTCGGCGAGATCCTGGGCGAAATCTTCCAGGGCCGTGAGGCTGAGGTGCTGGCCCATCCGCGGCTGCGCCTGCATATCGTCACGTCGCGCGGCCGGGCGGGCCTGCTCGCCCGGGAAGGCAAGTTGCGCACGCCGCTGGGCTATCTCGGCGCCTTCGCGGCCAATGCCCTGTCTCGGCCGCTACTGGGCCGCTTCCTGGAGCGCGTGGTCTTCTCCGACCCGCGTGACCGACTGCCGCTGAAACTCAACGACTTCACCAGCCGCGAGGTGCATCTGTCGCGCGCCAACCTGCGCGGCGCACTGCTGGCAAGCTGCTCCATCCCATTCTGGCTGCAGGCCCAGCACGACCTGCCGGGCGCACCGCGTGGCGCCTACTGGGACGGCGGCATCACCGATTACCACCTGCACCTGGACTACCGTGCGCTGCAAACGTCAAGTAGCCCACTGGTGCTCTACCCGCATTTCCAACGTCAGGTCGTACCCGGCTGGTTGGACAAGGCGCTGAAGCACCGCCACCGCTCGACAGATTTCCTCGACAACGTCGTGCTGCTCTGCCCTTCGCCGGACTTCATCGCCAGCCTGCCCGGCGCCAAGCTGCCGGACCGCAACGACTTCATGGCGCTGGACGCCACCGAGCGCCGCCGTCGGTGGCGAATCGCCGTGACGCAAGGCCAGCGCCTGGCCGACGAATTCGCTGCGTTGGCCCAGCGCGACTCCATTCAGGCGCTCAGCCTTTAGAATCGCCGCTCCTCCCCTCACAAGAGCGAGAAAGGCACCCTGGTTATGACACCGCGAACTACGACCACCTTCACAGGTACCTAGTCGGCCGCGGCTCGTCACGCCAGTCCTTTTCGGACTTCACCAATCAAGCGCGGCAAGTGGCCGCGCTTTTTTGTTTTCGCTCTTTCTCTGCGCTCTGGAGCACCCCATGATCTCGATTCAACTCCCCGACGGTTCCCGCCGTGAATACCCCGCTGCGCTGTCCGTCGGCGACGTCGCTGCCAGCATCGGCACCGGCCTGGCCAAGGCCGCCCTCGGTGGCAAGGTCGACGGCAAGGTCGTCGACCTCAGCCACGTCATCGATCACGATGCCCAGGTCGCCATCGTCACCGAGAAGGACGCCGACGGCCTGGAACTGATCCGCCATTCGACGGCCCACCTGCTGGCCTATGCCGTCAAGTCGCTCTATCCCGATGCCCAGGTCACCATCGGCCCGGTCATCGAGAACGGCTTCTATTACGACTTTGCCTACAAGCGCCCCTTCACGCCCGAGGATCTGGCGGCCATCGAAGCCAAGATGACCGAACTGGCAAAGAAGGACGAGAAGGTCGTGCGTCGCGTGCTGCCGCGTGACGAGGCCGTCGAGCACTTCAAGGCCATGGGCGAGGCGTACAAGGCAGAGATCATCGAGAGCATCCCCGCCGACCAGGACGTGTCGCTGTACGCCGAGGGCGCCTTCGAAGACCTGTGCCGCGGCCCCCACGTGCCCAGCACGGGCAAGCTCAAGCACTTCAAGCTGATGAAGGTGGCCGGCGCCTACTGGCGCGGTGACCACCGCAACGAGATGCTGCAACGCATCTACGGCACGGCGTGGGCGACGAAGGACGACCTTCAGAAGTACCTGCTGATGCTCGAGGAGGCCGAGAAGCGCGACCACCGGCGCCTCGGCCGCGAGCTGGACCTCTTCCATATCGACGAACACGCCCCCGGCGTCGTCTTCTGGCATCCCAAGGGCTGGACGGTGTGGCAGGAGGTCGAGCAGTACATGCGCCGCGTCTACCGCGACAACGGCTACCAGGAGGTCAAGGGCCCGCAGCTGCTCGATAGGACGCTGTGGGAGGCCACGGGCCACTGGGACAAGTACCGCGACAACATGTTCACGACGGAATCGGAAAAGCGCGACTACGCGCTCAAGCCGATGAACTGCCCGGGCCACATCCTGATTTTCAAGCACGGCGTCAAGAGCTACCGCGACCTGCCGTTGCGCTTCGGCGAGTTCGGCCAGTGCCACCGCAACGAGCCCACGGGCGGCCTGCACGGAATCATGCGCGTGCGTGGCTTCACGCAGGACGACGGCCACATCTTCTGCACGGAAGACCAGATCCTGCCGGAGTGCGTCGCCTACACGGCCCTGCTGCAGAAGGTCTACAAGGACTTCGGCTTCACCGACATCATCTACAAGGTCGCGACGCGCCCGGACGCCCGCATCGGCTCGGACGAGGTCTGGGACAAGGCCGAGCACGCGCTGATGGAATCGCTGCGCGCCTCGGGGGTCGATTTCATCATCTCGCCCGGCGACGGCGCCTTTTACGGTCCCAAGATCGAGTACACGCTCAAGGATGCTCTGGGCCGGCAGTGGCAGTGCGGCACGATGCAGGTCGATTTTTCGATGCCCGCGCGCCTGGGCGCAGAGTTCGTCGATGAGGATGGCCAGCACAAGACGCCCGTCATGCTGCACCGCGCCATCGTCGGCAGCCTGGAGCGATTCATCGGCATCCTGATCGAACAGCACGCCGGCGCCCTGCCCGTCTGGCTCGCTCCGACGCAGGTCGTGGTGGCCAATATCACCGACGCGCAGGCCGATTACGTGTCTGAAATTGTGAAATCGCTGCAAAAACAAGGGCTTAGGGCCTCAGCGGATTTGCGCAATGAGAAGATCACCTATAAAATCCGCCAGCATTCCATGCAAAAGCTGCCGTACATCCTCGTCGTAGGCGACAAGGAAAAGGCGAATGGCAGCGTTGCGGTACGCGCCCGTGGCAACCAGGACCTCGGCGTGATGCCCCTGCAGGACTTCCTCTCTCGGATCTCCGCAGACATCACCAACAAGGTCTGAAGCCTTCCGGGCGCGATTTGTTTTGTTTGGGCCTCTCGCCTTGGGGGCCCGTTGAAAGGTCTACACCATCGCTACGTTTGCTGACCGTCGTGCGATTCCGGAGCGCAAGCACCGGTTGAACCGCGAAATCATGGCTCCCGAAGTCCGCCTGAACGGCCCCGAGAACGAACCCATCGGCGTCGTCAGCATCCAGGAAGCCCTGCGTATGGCGGGCGAGCTGGACGTGGATCTGGTCGAGATCTCTGCCACCGCCAATCCGCCGGTCTGCCGGCTGATGGACTACGGCAAGTTCAAATACCAGGAGCAAAAGCGCGCTGCCGAAGCCAAATCCAAGCAGAAGATCATCGAAATCAAGGAAGTCAAATTCCGCCCGGGCACGGACGAAGGCGACTACCAGATCAAGATGCGCAATCTGCGCCGCTTCATCGCTGAAGACGGTGACAAGGGCAAGGTGACGCTGCGCTACCGGGGCCGTGAAATCACCCACCAGGACATCGGTATGCGCCTGCTGGAGCGGATTCGCGACGAACTGGCCGACGTGGCGATCGTCGAGAACATGCCGAAGCTCGAAGGTCGGCAGATGATCATGGTCCTGGCGCCCAAAAAGCGCTGAAGACCGAAGAGTTCAACCCGCCGGTTTGGTCGCCGACGGGTTCATTAGTCTCCTGAGGCCAACAAGTGCGCCGGGCTCACCGGCGCCGCCCCAGGGACACACTTAGAAGGAGCATCAACATGCCCAAAATGAAGACCAAGAGCAGCGCGAAAAAGCGTTTTCGCGTTCGTCCGGGTGGCACCGTCAAGCGCGGTCAGGCGTTCAAGCGCCACATCCTGACCAAGAAGACCACGAAGAACAAGCGTCAGCTCCGCGGCGCCGTCACCGTGCACGAAACCAACATGGGTCACATCGCTCAGATGCTGCCCTTTGCTGGCCTGTAATTCATCACTGACTCAAGGAGAAACACATGCCTCGCGTCAAACGTGGTGTAACCGCTCGTGCCCGTCACAAGAAGGTCTTGGCTCTGGCCAAGGGCTTCCGGGGTCGTCGTAAGAACGTCTTCCGCATCGCCAAGCAGGCGGTGATGAAGGCGGGCCAATACGCCTACCGTGACCGTCGTACCAAGAAGCGCGTCTTCCGCCAGCTCTGGATCGCCCGTATCAACGCTGCATCGCGTGGTCTGGGTCTGTCCTACAGCAAGTTCGTGGCGGGTCTCAAGAAGGCCCAGATCGAGATCGACCGCAAGGTCCTCGCCGATCTGGCCGTCAACGACCCGGCTGGCTTTGCCAGCATCTTCGCCAAGGTGAAGGCCGCGCTCGCCTGATTGCGATTCGCCCCGGCTCACGTCGGGGCACGCAAACTTTCAGGGCCGGCCCACCAGGGTCGGCCCTTTCTCATTCTGAATTCCATGTCTGATCTCGACGCTTTGCTGCAAGCGGCCACGGCTGATTTCGCCGCCGCGCCAACGCCCGCCGAACTGGAAAACGCCAAGGCGCGCTTCCTGGGCAAGTCCGGCCGCGTGACCGAACTGATGAAGGGCCTGGGCGCCCTCAGCATCGAGGAAAAGAAGACCCGCGGCGCCGAGATCAATCAGCTCAAGGTCGGAATCGAAGCCGCCCTCACCGCCCGCCGCGATGCGCTGGCCGCCGCCGAACTCGAGAAGCAGCTCAAGGCCGAGGCCCTGGACGTGACGCTGCCTGGCCGCCAGCGTGGCACGGGCGGTCTGCACCCGATCACGCGCGCCATGGAGCGCATCGAGGCGATCTTCGGCTCCATGGGCTTCGACGTCGCCGATGGCCCTGAGATCGAGACCGACTGGTACAGCTTCTCGGCGTTGAACAACCCCGAGAACCACCCGGCCCGCTCGATGCAGGACACGTTCTACGTCGACATGAAAGACGAGAACGGAGCCTGGCTGAACCTGCGCCCGCACACCAGCCCGATGCAGATCCGCTACGCGCAGGCCCACGCCAAGCGCTATGCCGGGCAAGACACCATGCCCGAAATCCGCGTCATCGCGCCGGGCCGCACCTACCGCGTCGACAGCGACGCGACACATTCGCCGATGTTCCACCAGGTCGAAGGCCTGTGGGTGGGCGAAAACATCTCGTTCAAGGACCTGAAGGCGGTCTATCTCAATTTCATCACCGCTTTCTTTGAGACCGACCAGCTGCAGCTGCGCTTTCGCCCCAGCTACTTCCCGTTCACCGAGCCCAGCGCCGAGATCGACATCATGTTCGAGAGCGGCCCGCTGAAGGGCCGCTGGCTGGAGGTCTCGGGTTCCGGCCAGGTCCACCCGCAAGTGATCCGCAACATGGGGCTGGACCCGGAGCGCTACATCGGCTTCGCCTTCGGCTCCGGCATCGACCGCCTGGCCATGCTGCGCTATGGCGTCAACGACCTGCGCGCCTTCTTCGACGGCGACCTTCGCTTCCTCGCTCAGTTCAAGTAATCAGCACGTTATGCAATTCCCCGAGTCCTGGCTGCGCGAGTTCTGCAATCCGCCGCTGTCCACTGAAAAACTGGCCGAACTGTTGACCATGTCCGGCATGGAGGTCGAAGAGCTGCGGCCGGTCGCGCCGCCCTTCCATGGCATCGTCGTCGCCGAGATCCTCGAAGCCGAGCAGCACCCGAACGCTGACAAGCTGCGCGTGTGCAAGGTCAACGCTGGTGGCGCGGAGCCGCTGCAGATCGTATGCGGAGCACCAAATGCGCGCGCCGGCATCAAGGTGCCGCTGGCCACCGTCGGTGCGGAGCTGCCGCCCGGTGAAGACGGCAAGCCCTTCAAGATCGGCGTCGGCAAGCTCCGCGGCGTCGAGAGCTTCGGCATGCTGTGCTCTGCCCGCGAACTCAAGCTGAGTGAAGACCACGGCGGACTGCTGGAACTGGCTGCCGATGCCGTCATCGGCGAGGACATCCGCAAGCACCTGAATTTGGATGACACGCTGTTCACGCTGAAGCTCACGCCCAATCTAGGCCATGGCCTGAGCGTGTTCGGCATCGCTCGCGAAGTGGCTGCATTGACCGGCACGCCGCTGCTCAAAGCTGAATTCCCGGCCGTCAAGCCTACGACGGATGACAAGCTGCCCATCCGCATCGATGCGCCGGACCTGTGCGGCCGCTTCTCCGGCCGCATCGTGAAGGGCATCGACACGATGGCCAAGACACCGGCCTGGATGGTCCAGCGCCTGGAGCGCTGCGGCCAGCGCTCGGTGACCGCACTCGTCGACATCTCCAACTACGTGATGTTCGAGTACGGCCGCCCGTCGCACATCTTCGACCTCGACAAGATCAGCGGCGAGCTCGTCGTGCGCTGGGGAAAGGCGGGCGAACAGCTCAAGCTGTTGAACGGCAACACCATCACCGTCGATGAGAAGGTCGGCGTCATCAGCGACGCACGTGAGGTCGAGTCCCTCGCCGGCATCATGGGCGGCGACCACACCGCAGTCTCCGACGACACCCGCAACGTCTACGTCGAGGCTGCGTTCTGGTGGCCCGAGGCCGTCATGGGCCGCGGCCGACGCTTCAACTTCTCGACCGACGCCGGCCACCGCTTCGAGCGGGGCGTCGACGCCTCGCAGACTGTCGAGCACATCGAGCGCATCACCCGTCTCATCATCGACATCTGCGGTACCCCGGACACACGCGTCGGTCCGATGGACGACCAGTCGCCCAACGTGCCGGTGCGCAGGCCCGTCGCACTGCGTGTGGCACGCGCCGCCAAGGTCATCGGCATGCCGCTGACCCAGGCGCAGTGCGAAGGTGTGTTCACGCGCCTGGGCCTGCCGTTCACCGCGACGGACGGCGTCATCACGGTGACCCCGCCAAGCTGGCGCTTTGACATCCTCATCGAGGAAGACCTCATCGAGGAAGTCATCCGCGTGCTGGGCTATCCCACGCTGCCGTCCACCGCACCGCTGGCGCCTATCGTGGGCCGCACGGGCTCTGAATCGCGCCAGAGCGCGCATGCGCTGCGTCGTGCCGTGGCCGCACGCGACTACTTCGAGACAATCAATTTCAGCTTCGTCGAGGAGCGCTGGGAGCGTGAGCTGGCCGGCGTCACCGATCCCATCAAGCTGCTGAATCCCATCGCCGCCCCACTGTCAGTGATGCGCACCAGCCTCATCGGCAGCCTCGTGCAGGTGCTACGCCACAACCAGGCCCGCCGCGCGACCCGTTTGCGCGTGTTCGAACTGGGCCGCGTGTTCAAGCGCGACGCCAGCGTGGCCAATGGCCCGTTGTCCGTGGCCGGCATCGATCAGCCACTGCGCCTGGGTGGTCTGGCCTGGGGCCCAGCCGATCAGCAGCAGTGGAGCCAGCGTGACCGCGCCGTCGACTTCTTCGACGTCAAGGGCGACCTCGAAGCCCTGTTCGCACCGCAGACGCTGAGCTTCGAAGCCGCCGAGCACCCTGCCCTTCACCCCGGCCGCAGCGCAAGCGTCAAGCTGAATGGGGTCGCTATCGGCATCGTCGGCGAACTGCACCCGCGTTGGCGCCAAGCCTATGAGATCAGCGGCGGCGCGCCCGTCGTCTTTGAGCTCAATCTCGACGCCGCGCTGGCTCGCACGCTTCCGCATGGCCAGCCGCTGCCACGCCAGCAGGCCGTGCAGCGCGACCTGGCCCTGGTCGTCAAGGACAGCACGCCCCACGACGCGCTGATGGCCACCATCACGGCCGCTGGCGGCGCGCTGCTGCGCTCAGCCAAGCTCTTCGACGTCTTCAAACCCGCTGCTGGCGCCAGCACGGATCTGCAACCCGACGAGCGCTCCATGGCCGTGCGCCTGGAACTGCTTGATGACGAAGTCACGCTGACCGATGACCGTATCGAGGCCGTCGTGTCGACCATCGTCGCTGCAGCCAGCAACCAGCTCGGCGCCCGCCTGCGCGGCTGACCCCAGGAACAGGAACCCGAATGGACGCGAACGACGCCAAGAAATCCGAATCCGCTCCGGTCGTCATCGGCAGCCTGGAAACGCCGACCTTGACCAAGGCCGAACTGGCCGAGCTGCTGTTCGACAAGCTGGGCTTGAACAAGCGCGAGTCCAAGGACATGGTCGAGGCCTTTTTTGACATCCTGCATGACAGCCTCGTCAAAGGCCAGGACGTCAAGCTTTCAGGCTTTGGCAACTTCAACATCCGCCGCAAGGCGCCGCGCCCGGGTCGCAACCCGCGCACCGGCGAGTCCATCCCGATCAAGGCCCGCAACGTCGTGACTTTTCACGCCTCCCACAAGCTCAAGGGGTTGGTGCAAGGCGATACGCCCAGCGGTGAAGACTTCGAGTAGAGTCTGACGCCTTGCCTCAGCTTTCGCTCCGAAGCCCTTGATTTCAATGGACAAAGCGCTGCCTTCCATTCCCGCCAAACGCTACTTCACCATCGGTGAGGTCAGCGAGCTGTGCGGCGTGAAGCCCTATGTGCTGCGCTATTGGGAGCAGGAGTTCACCCAGCTCAAGCCCATGAAGCGGCGCGGCAACCGGCGCTATTACCAGCACCACGAGGTGCTGCTGATACGCCGCATCCGCGACCTGCTCTACGACCAGGGCTTCACCATCAGCGGCGCGCGCAACCAGCTCAGCGAAGGCCTGCCATCGGCGGCCGCGGCGCAGAACTTCCGAGATGAAGCCGAGGCCGCGCAGGCGCTCGAAGCCATGGATGGGGAACTCGACGGTGACGACGACGCCAACGCGCCGGTCGAACTGGCGCATCTGCCCGCCGTCCGGTCGGCATCGCATGCACACGCCCAGCCGTTGAAGGCCGGCGGAGCATCCTTGACGTTGCCGGTGCTCGCCATGGACCCTTTGACCTCGCTGGAACAGGTTCGAGCCGAACTTCTTGCGATCCGAGCCAGCCTTCTGGGCTGAGAGCGCGATTCCTCGGTTATACTGCTTGGCTCAGTCGGGGCGTAGCGCAGCCTGGTAGCGCACTTGCATGGGGTGCAAGGGGTCGCGAGTTCGAATCCCGCCGTCCCGACCAAAAATAAGAAGAGAAATCAAGGACTTAGAAGCGAAAGCCTCTAGGTCCTTTTTCCATTCTGGGCTCGAAAAAGTGCTGGGGGGTCCACCCAGGGGTCCACCAAAAGAAGGCTAAACGTAAACGTCTGGCAAAGTCATCTTCAGCCGGCAGTCGCTTGCAACAAGGATGCTGCCCGAGCGAGGCGCCTGCTACACGCGTACCCAATGGGTAAACCGGCGACAAGCAGCTCCTCTCACCCATCGCACTTCAGACACCTTCTTGGCTACCTGAGAGGGGTGGTTGGACATTCGCCGCAGCCCGGCACATTGATTGCCGCCGCTGTCCATGCAAGCGACGAGCTCCTCCATGCTGAAACGTCCATCTCCATCCACTGACTTCATCCACGTCGTCGGTGCCCGCGAGAACAATCTGCGCAACGTCAGCGTCGACATCCCCAAGAAGCGCATCACGGTGTTCACAGGGGTCTCGGGCTCGGGCAAGTCTTCGCTCGTTTTCGACACCATTGCTGCGGAGTCGCAGCGGCAGTTGAACGACACTTTTTCAACCTTCGTGAGGCATCGCCTGCCGCATCACGCCCAGCCCGATGCCGACGTGCTGGAGAACCTCTGCGCGTCCATCGTCATCGATCAACGCCGCCTGGGCGGAAACGCGCGCTCCACGGTCGGCACAGCCACCGACATCCTCGCGCTGATCCGCCTGCTGTTCTCGCGGGTGGGACAGCCCTTCGTCGGCTACTCCAACATCTTTTCGTTCAATCACCCTGACGGCATGTGCCCGCGATGCGAGGGTCTGGGGAAGGTCGACACGATCGACGTCGACCGGTTGTTCGACAGGCAACGCTCGCTCAACCAGGGAGCGATCCGCTTCAGCGCGTTCGCGGTCGGCGGCTATCGCTGGAAGCGCTATGTGCACAGCGGCCTGTTCGATAACGACAAGCCACTCAAGGACTACACCGACGAGGAGTGGAAAACGCTGCTCCACGCGCAGGACGTGCCCATCCTGAACCCCGGGCCCGGCTGGCCGCCGACGAGCCGCTACGAGGGGGTGCTGCCACGCATACGCCGCAACTTCCTGACCCGCAGCATCAGCGAGGTCAAAGGGCTGGACCGTTCCGAATGGGATAGGTTGGTGACGGCCGGGCCCTGCCCGCGATGCCACGGGGCACGCCTCAACGAGAAGGTGCTAGGTTGCCGCATTGACGGCAGGAACATCGCCGACTGGTGCGCGATGGAGGTGGGTGAGCTGCTGGCCGTCATCGACGAGGTCGACGCGCCGCTTGCTGCCAGCATGGTGCCGGCCCTGGCCTACCGGGTCCAGCATCTGGTTGACATTGGTTTGGGCTACCTGAGCCTCGGCCGCGAAACGACGAGCCTGTCGGGCGGGGAATCCCAACGCGTGAAGATGGTTCGCCACCTGGGCAGCGGCCTCAGCGACATGAGCTACATCTTCGACGAACCCAGCGTGGGCTTGCACCCACGGGACGTCGCGCGCCTGAACAAGCTGTTGCGCCACCTGTGCGACAAAGGCAACACGGTGCTGGTGGTGGAACACGACCCGGACATCATCGTGGCGGCGGACCATGTCATCGACATGGGCCCGGGTGCTGGGGACGCGGGCGGTACCGTGGTCTTCGAGGGCGATGTGCAGGCCCTGCGGCAGGCCGACACGCCCACGGGGCGCAGCCTGTCTCGCGCGGCGCGCATCAACACCACACCGCGCACTCCATCGGGCTGGCTGCCGATCACGCACGCCACTCAGCACAACCTAAAAGACGTGAGCGTTTCGATCCCGATGGGCGTCCTGACGGTCGTGACAGGCGTGGCCGGTTCCGGCAAGAGCAGTCTGATCAACGCCGCCTTCGCCCGCACCTACCCCGAGGTCGTGTGCATCGACCAGGGTGCGATCACAGGTTCGCGCCGCTCGAACACGGCGACCTACACGGGCATCCTCGGTCCCATCCGGAGCCTCTTTGCCCAGGCGAATGCGGCCAGCGCGTCGCTGTTCAGCGCCAACTCGGGCGGCGCCTGTCCGGTGTGCAAAGGCCTTGGCACCACGGAGACAGACCTCGCATTCATGGAACCCATCGTCAGCATCTGTGAGCGCTGCCAAGGACGCCGGTTCACGGAAGAAGCTCTTCAATTCCGCCTGCGCGGCAAAAACATCGCCGAGGTGCTGGCGATGCGCGTGGCCGAAGCGAGCGCCTTCTTTGCCGAGCCGGAGATCGCGCCTGCGCTGGCCCGCCTCGAGGAAGTCGGGCTAGCCTACCTGTCGCTCGGCCAACCGTTGTCCAGCCTGTCAGGCGGGGAACGGCAACGTCTGAAGCTGGCCACTGAACTGGGCCAGTCGGGCCGAATCTATGTGTTCGACGAGCCCACTTCGGGCCTGCATCTTTCGGACATCGATCGATTGTTTCGATTGCTCGACCAACTCATCGACCGCGGCGCCACCGTTGTCGTGATCGAACATCAGCTGGACATGATCGCCCGAGCAGACTGGCTGATCGACATGGGGCCGGAAGCAGGCCAACGCGGCGGTCGTGTGGTGTTCGAGGGGGCTGTGGCGGAGATGGTCGCCAGGGGCATTGGCGAGACGGCCACGCATCTGCGAAGGTACGCCAATTCGCAGGGTTCCGGCAGCGCTCAATGACGTCGGGTAACCATCGAGCGAGACGCCATGTCGGCCCGCCAGCCGCTCGGTGACTGCCCCGTTAGCCGAAGGAAGAAGCGCGTGAAATAGGCAGGGTCTGCAAAGCCCAGGCCATCGGCGATCTGGCGCACCTGCAAGGTCGTGTAGCTCAGTTCACGCTTGGCCTCCAGCAGCAGGCGCTGGTGCAGCACGTCCAGTGCCGAGCAGTGCAAGTGCAGGCGGCACAGGCGGTTGAGCTGCGTCGTCGTGATCCCCAGCGGCGCGGACAGCGTGTCCAGCGTCGGGTGGCTGCGGTAGTGGCGCTCGACCTGCTCGCGGTAGCGAGCAAGGTGCTGCATGGCGCGGCCTTCTGGCTCGGCGACTTCCGTTGCGTCAGCAGTCAGCGGAGGCAGGCGGGCTATGAGGGCGGCAGCCATCAGCACCGCGCCGTCCAGCACCTGGGCGCGCCAGGGCGAGGTGCCGGCGTAGTCGTCGCGCAACGCGTGGGCAATGGCGCACAAGGTTTGACCTTGCGGTGAGCCGGCTTCCAGCGCCGCAGCACGCGAGGCGCCCAAGCCTTCCCAGAGACCGCGCGAGCGGCCGATCAGGCTCCTGACCCGCGCCTGGTCCAGCGTGATGACGTGCCCCTCGGTCTCTGGCGAGAATGCGAAGCCGTGCACCACCAGCATCGGTACCCAGACCACGGCGGGCGCATGAAGTTCCAGCAACTGCCCGTCGATCTGCACACGCGCAGTGCCGGCCTCGATCAGCAGCAGCTGCACCAGTGCCGCATGCCGATGCGGCTGGATTTCCCAATTGTGCAATCGGCTGCGGTCGGCAATGGACTCCAGGTGCAGACCATCCAGTGCTTCATCCCGTCCCAGCTCACCATAGAGCTCATACAGCGGGGGAGAAGAAGTGGCTTGGGACCTTGGCATAGGTTCGAATTGTGCAAGCGCACGTTCCTGTCGTCCATTGCTCCCACCTCCTCACCGGCCTACGCTCACAGGTATCAGACAAGAACGGAGCGAGACATGAAAACACTGCGCACCCAGGTGCTCATCGTCGGCGCGGGGCCATCGGGTTTGCTGCTGGGGCAGCTGCTGCACAAGGCTGGCGTGGCCAACCTGATCGTCGAACGCCAGACAGGCGACTACGTGCTCGGCCGCATCCGCGCCGGCGTGCTGGAGCAGACCACCGTGGACTTGCTGGACGAAGCCGGTGTCGGTGCGCGCATGCATGCCGAAGGCCTGGAGCACCATGGCTTCGAGCTGATGTTTGACGGCCAGCGCCATCACATCGACCTGAGCCGGCTGACGGGTGGCAAGTCGGTCATGGTCTACGGCCAGACCGAGGTGACGCGCGACCTGATGGAAGCCCGCGCCGCCGTGGGCGAACAAACACTTTATTCGGCCTCGGACGTGGAGCTGTTCGGCTTCGACGGCGACATACCCGGCGCGCGTTGCACGGTGAACGGCGAGCGCATCGAGATCCTGTGCGACTACATCGCCGGCTGCGACGGCTATCACGGCGTCAGCCGCGCCAGCGTGCCGGCAGACGCGATCAAGACGCACGAGAAGGTCTACCCGTTCGGCTGGCTGGGCCTGCTCAGCGACACGCCGCCGGTGTCGCACGAGCTGATCTACGGACGCCACGAGCGCGGCTTCACGCTGTGCAGCATGCGCTCGGCCACGCGCAGCCGCTACTACCTGCAGGTGCCACTGACCGACCAGGCCAGCGACTGGAGCGACGAGCGGTTCTGGCACGAGCTGCGCCTGCGCCTGGATCCTGCGGCGGCGGCAGCTCTCGTCACGGGCCCGTCGCTGGAGAAGAGCATCGCGCCGCTGCGCAGCTTCGTCGCCGAGCCGATGCGCTTTGGCCGCCTCTTCCTGGCCGGTGATGCCGCCCACATCGTGCCGCCCACGGGCGCAAAGGGACTGAACCTGGCGGCCTCTGATGTGCGCTACCTGTCGCAGGCGCTGATCGAGCACTACCGGGAGCAAAGCCGCGCGGGCATCGATCACTACTCCGCCCGCTGCCTGTCACGCATCTGGAAGGCCGAGCGCTTCTCCTGGTGGTTCACCAGCCTGATGCACAACCTACCGCACGAGCCGGAGATCGACGCCAAGCTGCACCGCGCCGAGCTGGAATACGTCGTCAGCTCCGAGGCCGCCATGACGTCGATGGCGGAGAACTACGTCGGCCTGCCCTGGTAGGGCTCGCGCACCAGCTTCATCAACAGCGCGGCGGTGCGCTGCGTCAGTGGCGTGGAGCGCTTGAGCGCCGGCGTGACGAGGCAGAGCGTCGTCTTCACATCGGCGGCTTTGAAGCGCGTAACGGCCAGGCGCTCCGGGTGCTCAAAGGCGCGCAGCACGTCTTCGCCCAACGCCGCATGGCCCAGGCCGGCGGCCACCAGATCCAGGATGGCCGGCACGCTGGACACCTCCCAGTCAACCCGCAATTGCACGCCCGCCATGGCGGCGGCCTCCTCCATGCGCTTGCGGAACACATGGCCCCGCTGCGGCATGATCAACGGCAGGCGCGACAGCTCCTCCAGCGTCAGCGGCCCGCTCGGTGCCGCCTCGGGCGGGCTCAGCAGCAGCAGTGATTCCTCGCGCAGCGGCAGGATCTCCAGCGACGGCAGCGGCTCGGGGTTGTAGACCAGGGCGAGATCGGCCCGCCCAGACACCAGCCACTCGGTAAGGTGGGTCGAGAAGCCCTCCATGATGACCAGCCGCGCCCGCGGGCAGCTGGCGCTGAAAGCTTTGATCAAAGGCAGCGTGTGCATGCGCGCCTGGGTCGGCGGCATGGCCACGACGATCTGGCCGACCGGCTCGTTGCGGTGTTCGCTGAGGTCCTCGCGCGCTTGCGACACGAGATGCAGGATGCCCTGCCCGTGCTCGAACAGGCGGCGCCCGGCCTCGGTCAGCTCCACGCCGCGGCCGTTGCGCAGGAAGAGCGTCTCGTGCAGTTCCGTCTCCAACGCCCGCACCTGCCGGCTCAGCGCCGGCTGCGCCACGCCCAGCACCAGCGCGGCCTTGCTGAAGCTGCCGTGCTCGGCGACCTGGATGAAGTACTCGATCTGGTTCAGCGTCATGCGCGCATCTTGGCAGAGGCCATGCCGGATCGCTATAGCTGCTAGCGGCAGCCAGACCTAGCGTGACAGGGCCGCACTGCGAAGAATCGCGCCCCATGAGCACCGCCCTCACCCTGATCTCGTCCATGGCCACGCGCCATCTGCTGACGGCCCTGGCGCAAGCGCATGCGCAAACCGGCGCGCCGGCCGTGCACCTCGAGTCGGTCGGCGGGGTGGACGCCGCGCGTCGCGTGCAGGACGGCGAGAGCTTCGACGTCGTCGTGCTGGCCAGCGACGCCATCGCCAAGCTGCAGGCTGCCGGCCGCCTGAAGCCCGGCAGCGTGCGTGTCATCGCCGACTCCAGCGTCGCCATTGCCGTGCGTGCCGGTTCGGCCCAACCCGACATCGGCACGGAAGCCGCCCTGCGCGCCACTGTGCTGCAGGCCCGCGCCATCGGCTACTCGACCGGCCCCAGCGGCACGGCCTTGATGAAGCTCTTCGAGCGCTGGGGCCTGGCCGACACGCTGAAGGACCGCCTGGTGCAGGCCCGCCCCGGCGTGCCGGTCGGCGGCTTGGTGGCCAGCGGCGAGGTCGAGTTGGGCTTCCAGCAGTACAGCGAGCTGATGGATGTTTCCGGCATCACGCTGCTCGGCGGCATGCCGCCGGAGATCGACATCGTCAGCCGCTTCAGCGGCGCCGTCACGACCCACGCGGCCCAGCCCGAAGCGGCACAGGCGCTGCTGGAGTTCATGGCCAGCCCCGCCACCGAGGCGATCAAACGGCAACACGGCATGCGCGCGGCTTCGGACGCGCGCTGACCCCAACGACAACAGGAGACAAGCTTGCAGACCTCAAAGATTCCTGCTCCCGGCACGCGCGCCGTGGACGTGCAGCGCCTCATCGACGACCACCCGCTCTCCGGCTGGCAATGGGTGGTGTTCGCGCTGTGCTTCTTCGTCGTGCTGCTGGACGGCTTCGACACCGCGGCCATCGGCTACATCGCGCCGTCGCTCATCAAAGACTGGGGCGTCACCAAGCCCATGCTGGCGCCGGTGCTCAGCGCCGCCCTGTTTGGCCTGGCAGCGGGCGCGCTGCTGTCCGGCCCCATCGCCGACCGCCTGGGCCGCAAGCGTGTGCTGACAGTGACGGTGCTGATCTTCGGCATCGCCACGCTGGCCTCCGCCTTCGCCACCAACCTCACAGAGCTCAGCGTCTTGCGCTTCATCACCGGCCTGGGCCTGGGCTCGGCCATGCCCAGCGCCGTCACCCTGATGAGCGAGTACTGCCCCACCGCGCGCCGCTCCACGCTGACCAACCTGATGTTCTGCGGCTTCCCGCTGGGTGCGGCCTTCGGCGGCTTCCTGGCGGCCTGGATGATCCCGCAATGGGGCTGGCAGAGCGTGCTGGTGCTGGGCGGCATCGCGCCGCTGGTGCTGACGGTCGCCCTGCTGACGCTGCTGCCCGAGTCGGTGCGTTTCATGGTCACGCGCCGCCAACCCGTCGAGCGCATCCGCGCCGCGCTGGCCCGCATCGCCGGCCCGCAGGTGCACCAGATCGAGCGCTTCACGCTCAGCGAAACCCGCGTCGTCACCAACGAGCGCGGCGGCCTGGCGCAGGTGCTGGCCCGCTCCTACCGCCTGGGCACGCTGATGCTGTGGGTGGCCTACTTCATGGGCCTGGTGATCTTCTATGCGCTGATCAACTGGATGCCGCTGCTGTTCAAGGAGGCCGGTATCGAGCCGCGCACCGCCACGCTGATCTCCGCGCTCTTCCCGCTCGGCGGCGTGGGCGCCGTGTTCTTCGGCTGGCTGATGGACCGCGTCGAGCCCAACCGCATCGTGGCACTGGGCTTTGCGCTGACGTCGGTGGCCATCTGGTCCATCGGCCAGATGACGGGCAACGTGGCCGCGCTGGTCGTCTGCGTCTTCCTGGCCGGCGTGCTGATGAACACCGCGCAGTCGTCGCTGCCGGCGCTGGCCGCGGCCTTCTATCCCACCAATGCCCGCGCCACCGGCGTGTCGTGGATGCTCGGCATCGGCCGCTTTGGCGGCATCCTGGGCTCGCTGCTGGTTGCACAAATGGCCGCCATGCATGCCAGCATCGGTACGGTGTTCCTGGTACTGGCCGTGCCCGGCGCCCTTGCAGCCGCAGCGCTGTGGATCAAGCGCGATGCCGATGGCTTCGCCGACGATCGCGAGGCTCGCACCGCACTCGCGCACTAAAACAGACAAGGAGAAGCTCTGATGATCATCGACGTCCACGGCCACTACACGACCGCGCCGGCGGCCCTCGGCGCCTGGCGCGACCTGCAGATCGCCGGCCTGAAGGACCCGTCCCGCGCGCCAAAGGCCAGCGAGCTGAAGATCAGCGACGACGAACTGCGCGAGTCCATCGAAAGCAACCAGCTCAAGCTGATGAAGCAGCGCGGCTCGGACCTGACCATCTTCAGCCCGCGCGCCAGCTTCATGGCCCACCACATCGGCGACTTCAACACGTCCGCCACCTGGGCCGCCATCTGCAACGAGCTCTGCTACCGCGTGGCCCAGCTCTTCCCCGATCACTTCGTGCCCGCCGCCATGCTGCCGCAGTCGCCTGGCGCGGACCCGGCCAGCTGCATCCCCGAACTGGTCAAGTGCGTGGAGGAGTACGGCAATGTCGGCATCAACCTCAACCCCGACCCGTCGGGCGGCCACTGGACCAGCCCGCCGCTGACCGACCGCCACTGGTACCCCATCTACGAGAAGATGGTCGAGCTGGATATCCCCGCGATGATCCATGTCTCCACCAGCTGCAATGCCTGCTTCCACACCACCGGCGCCCACTACCTGAACGCCGACACGACGGCCTTCATGCAGTGCCTGACCAGCGACCTGTTCAAGAACTTCCCGACGCTGAAGTTCCTGATCCCACACGGCGGCGGCGCGGTGCCCTACCACTGGGGGCGCTTTCGCGGCCTCGCGCAGGAGCTCAAGAAGCCGCTGCTGGACGAGCACCTGCTGAACAACATCTTCTTCGACACCTGCGTCTACCACCAGCCGGGCATCGACCTGTTGACCAAGGTGATCCCGGTGAAGAACATCCTGTTCGCGTCCGAGATGATTGGCGCCGTGCGCGGCATCGATCCCGAGACCGGCCACTACTACGACGACACCAAGCGCTACGTCGAGGCCACGGCCAACCTCAGCGCCGAAGATCGCCACGCCGTCTACGAGGGCAATGCGCGCCGCGTGTTCCCGCGTCTGGATGCGCAACTCAAGGCGAAAGGGCTCTGACCATGTACGAACTCGGCGTCGTCTATCGCAACATCACCCGCGCCGACCGCACGGCCGCCGATGGCCTGGCTGCCTTGGGGTCGGCGACCGTGCACGAGGCCATGGGCCGCGTCGGCCTGCTCAAGCCGTACATGCGGCCCATTTACCCGGGCGCGCAGGTGTCCGGCACCGCCGTGACCGTGCTGCTGCAGCCGGGTGACAACTGGATGATGCATGTCGCCGCGGAGCAGATCCAACCGGGCGACATCGTCGTCGCCGCCGTCACGGCCGAGTGCACCGATGGCTATTTCGGCGACCTGCTTGCCACGTCCTTCCAGGCCCGCGGCGCGCGGGCTCTCGTCATCGACGCCGGCGTGCGCGACGTGAAGACGCTGCAGCAGATGGGCTTCCCGGTCTGGAGCAGGTGCATCAGCAGCAAGGGCACCATCAAGGCGACGCTGGGTTCGGTCAACGTGCCGGTGGTATGCGCCGGCATGTGGGTCACGCCGGGCGACGTCATCGTGGCGGATGACGACGGCGTCGTCTGCGTGCCGGCGGCACGAGCTGTCGAGACGCTGGAAGCAGCGCTGAAGCGCGAAAGCTTCGAAGGCGAGAAGCGCGCCAAGCTGGCCTCGGGCGTGCTTGGCCTGGACATGTACAAGATGCGTGAGCCGTTGGCAAAAGCCGGCCTGCGCTATATCGACTGAAACCAATGGACTTCACCAAGACCCCTGGCTGGCTGGACTGGTACGCCGGCCCTTCCAAACCGCGTTTCCAAGTCCCGGCTGGCGCCGTCGATGCGCACTGCCATGTGTTTGGCCCCGGTGCGCAGTTCCCGTTCGCGCCGGAGCGCAAGTACACGCCCTGCGATGCCAGCAAGGAGCAGCTCTTCGCGCTGCGCGATCACCTCGGCTTCGCGCGCAACGTCATCGTGCAGGCCACCTGCCATGGCGCCGACAACAATGCGCTGATCGATGCGCTGCAGAGCTCGGGCGGCAAGGCCCGCGGCGTGGTCACTGTCAAGCGCGGCATCAGCGACGAGGAGCTGCAGCGCATGCACGAGGCCGGCGTGCGCGGCGTACGCTTCAACTTCGTCAAGCGGCTGGTGGACTTCACGCCCAAGGACGAGCTGCAGGAGATCGCCGCGCGCATCGCCAAGCTGGGCTGGCATGTCGTCATCTACTTCGAGGCGGCCGACCTGCCCGAGCTGTGGGACTTCTTCACCGCCCTGCCCACCACCGTCGTCGTCGACCACATGGGCCGGCCTGATGTAAGCAAACCAGTGGACGGCCCCGAGTTCGAGCTCTTCCTGAAGTTCATGCGCGAGAACGACAACGTGTGGAGCAAGCTCAGCTGCCCCGAGCGCCTGTCCGTCACCGGCCCGCGCGCGCTGGACGGCGAACAGGCCGCCTATCGTGACGTCCTGCCCTTCGCCCGCCGCGTCATGGACGAATTCCCCGACCGCGTGCTGTGGGGCACCGACTGGCCCCATCCCAACCTGAAGGACCACATGCCCGACGACGGCTTGCTGGTGGACTTCATCCCGCACATCGCACCGACACCCGAGCTGCAGCGCAAGCTGCTGGTCGACAACCCCATGCGGCTTTACTGGCCGGAGGAAAGCTGATGCCTCTCGACAAGTCCTACACCGACATCCCCGGCACCACCATCTTCGATGCCGAGCAGTCCCGCAAGGGCTACTGGCTGAACCAGTTCTGCATGTCGCTGATGAAGGCCGACAACCGTGCCCGCTTCAAGGCTGACGAGCGCGTCTATCTCGACGAGTGGCCGATGACCGACGCGCAGAAGGCGGCAGTGCTGGCGCGCGACCTGAACGAGTGCATCCGCCTGGGCGGCAACATCTACTTCCTGGCCAAGATCGGCGCCACCGACGGCAAGAGCTTCCAGCAGATGGCGGGCAGCATGACGGGCATGACCGAAGAGGAATACCGCAACATGATGATCTCCGGTGGCCGTTCGGTGGAAGGCAACCGGCGCATCGGCGAGGACGGCGACGCGCAGGCGCACCGCCAGCCCCAGGGCAAAGCAGGAGACAAGTAACCGTGGCCCGCATCACCGCATCCGTCTACACCTCGCACGTGCCCGCCATCGGCGCGGCGCTGGACCTGGGCAAGACCACCGAGCCCTACTGGCAGCCCGTCTTTGCCGGCTACGACTTCTCCAAGCACTGGTTCAAACAGCAGCGGCCGGATGTCGTCTTTCTCGTCTACAACGACCACGCCACGGCCTTCAGCCTGGACATGATCCCCACCTTCGCCATCGGCACCGCCGCGCGCTTCGAGCCGGCCGACGAAGGCTGGGGCCCGCGCCCGGTGCCGCCTGTCATCGGACACCCCGAACTGGCCGCGCACATCGCGCACAGCGTCATCCAGGACGACTTCGACCTGACCATCGTCAACAAGATGGACGTGGACCATGGCCTCACGGTGCCGCTGTCGCTGATGTGCGGCCAGCCCGATCCGGTCCAGGGCGCCTGGCCCTGTCCTGTCATCCCCTTCGCCGTCAATGTCGTGCAGTACCCGGTGCCGTCGGGCCGGCGGTGTTTCATGCTGGGCCAGGCCATCCGCCGCGCGGTCGAGTCCTACGGGCCGGACCTGAACGTACAGATCTGGGGCACCGGCGGCATGAGCCACCAGTTGCAGGGCGCGCGCGCTGGCCTCATCAACCGCGAGTGGGACCAACGTTTTCTGGACCGCCTGATCGCCGAGCCCGACGCCTTGTCGCGCGTGCCGCATGACGAATACGTCCGGGAAGCCGGCTCGGAAGGCATCGAGCTGGTCATGTGGCTGATCGCCCGCGGCGCGATGGCTGACGTCAATGGTGGTGCGGCCCCGCGCGTCGCGCATCGCTTCTATCACGTGCCTGCCTCGAACACGGCGGTCGGCCATCTGATCCTGGAGAACACATGACTCAACCAATTCGTGTAGCGCTGGCCGGCGCCGGCGCCTTCGGCATCAAGCATCTGGACGGCATCAAGAACATCGGTGGCGTCGAAGTCGTGTCGCTGATCAGCCGCGACCTGGACAAGACCCGCGAAGTGGCGAACAAGTACGGCATTGGCCACGTCACCACCGACCTGGCCGACGCGCTCGCCCTGCCCGGGGTCGACGCCGTCATCCTCTGCACGCCCACGCAGATGCACGCCAGCCAGACCCTCGCCTGCCTGAAGGCCGGCAAGCATGTGCAGGTGGAGATCCCGCTGTGCGACGTGCTGGCGGACGGCGAGGAAGTCGTCAGCGTGGCGAAGCAATCCGGCCTGGTCGCCATGTGCGGCCACACGCGGCGCTTCAACCCCAGCCACCAGTGGGTGCATAAGAAGATCACGGCCGGCGAGTTCAATGTCCAGCAGATGGACGTGCAGACCTATTTCTTCCGCCGCACCAACATGAACGCGCTCGGCCAGCCGCGCAGCTGGACCGACCACCTGCTGTGGCACCACGCCGCCCACACCGTCGACCTGTTCGCTTACCAGGCGCAGAGCCCTGTCGTGCAGGCCCACGCGCTGCAAGGTCCCATCCATCCGACGCTGGGCATCGCGATGGACATGAGCATCCAGCTCAAGGCCGCGAGCGGCGCCATCTGCACGCTGAGCCTGTCCTTCAACAACGACGGCCCGCTGGGCACCTTCTTCCGCTACATCGGCGACACCGGCACCTACTTGGCGCGCTACGACGACCTGTTCGACGGCAAGGAAAACAAGATCGACGTGTCGGCGGTGGACGTGTCCATGAATGGCATAGAGCTGCAGGACCGCGAGTTCTTTGCCGCCATCCGCGAGGGCCGTGAGCCCAACAGCAGCGTGGCGCAAGTGCTCCCTTGCTACCGCGTGCTGCACATGCTTGAGCACCAACTCAACGCGGCATGAAGACACGCCGATGAAAGCGAAAAAGATCGGCCCCTTCGAGGTCTCGGCGATCGGCCTGGGCTGCATGAACCTCAGCCATGCCTACGGCACGCCGCCACCGCGCGATGTGGCGGTCAAGGTGGTGAACGGCGCTCTGGACGGTGGCATCACGCTGTTCGACACCGCCGCGCTGTATGGCTTTGGCGCCAACGAGGAACTGCTGGGTGATGTGCTGGCTCACCACCGCGAGCGCATCGTGCTGACAAGCAAGTGCGGCATGCAGGGCGTCAACGGCCAGCGCGTCATCGACGGCCGGCCCGAGACCCTCCGCGCCAGCGTCGAGGCCAGCCTGAAGCGGCTGCGCACCGAGGTCATCGATGTGCTCTATCTGCACCGGCTGGACGCCAAGGTACCGGTGGAGGACAGCGTGGGCGCGATGGCCGAGCTGGTGACGGCCGGCAAGGTGCGGGCGCTGGGCCTCTCGGAAGTTTCAGCCGCTACCTTGCGTCGCGCACATGCGGTGCATCCGATTGCCGCGCTGCAGACCGAGTACTCGCTGTGGACGCGCAACCCCGAAATCGCCGTGCTCGAAGTCTGCCGCGAGCTGGGTGTCGCCTTCGTCGCCTTCAGCCCGCTGGCGCGCGGCTTCCTCGGTGGTGAGCTGCGCGACGTGAGCAAGCTGGAGCCGAAGGACATCCGCCGCGCCATGCCGCGCTTCTCGCCGGAGAACTACAGCGCCAACCTGCGCCTGCTGGACGCTTTCGTCGCAGAAGCGGCCCGGCTGGGCTGCGCGCCGGCCACGCTGGCCCTGGCCTGGCTGCTGCACCAGGGCGACGACATCGTGCCCATTCCCGGCACCTCGCGCCCCGAGCACCTGGGCGAGCTGCTCGCGGCGCCGCAGCTGGCGCTCGACGCCGCCACGCTCGCCCGGCTCGATGCCCTGATCAACCGCCACACGGTCAGCGGTGCGCGCTACAGCGCCGCCACGCAGGCAGAGATCGGCACCGAGGAGTTTTGACCGCCGGCCGCACGGCGCGCGCGCGCACCTGGTAAACCACTTCACTGACTTGCTCCCAGCCCCAATATCCAAGCGGTTCTGCAGGCCTCGTGCGCGCTTTCACTAGGGCCAGCGCGCGAACGCCGCCACTAAACTGCCAAGGCAGCATGGGCTGAGAGACAAGATGCATCACACACACTGGTCGACGAACCGGGTTCTCGCTTGCGATCGGGCGCAGGCCTGGAGCGATATCACCACGCGCTACTTCGGCCGGCTGCGCGTTTCCAGCCTGCACGACGGCCCCTTGGACGCATCCCTCGATGCCTTCGACGTCGGGGCCCTGCGCATGTACCGCATCGACGCGCCGGCACATCACATCGAACGTGACGCTGCCTGCGGCGAATTGCCGACCGACGACTTCTACAAATTGGTGCTGCAGGTCAGTGGCTGCGGAACTGTCGAACAGCAGCAGCGCCGAGTGGTCCTGCAGCCCGGCCGCTGGATCCTCTACGACCCGCGCGCGCCCTATTCGATCACCAATCCCGAACGCTGCACCCTGCTCGTGACACATGTGCCGCGCGGCCTGCTCGCGGGGCTTCGACTGCCCGGGCCGCACGCCGGCGAATTGGGCAGCGACAACGTGGCTGGGCTGCACGGCGTGTTCGGCAGCTACCTCCGTGCGCTGAGCGACCAACTGCCCGGCCTGCCGGACGGAGCGGGCCAGGCCTTGAGTGAGTCCATCATGGGCCTGCTCGGCTCGACGCTGGCAGAAACGCTGCGCCGAGTCGGCGAGCCGGTGTCCCTGCCTGCAGTGCTCAAGTTGCGCGCACGCCAGTATGTGCAGACGCATCTTTCAGATCCGGAGCTGAGCATCCAACGCATCGCCGACGCACTTCGCTGTTCCAAGCGCTATTTGCACCGCGTGTTCGAGGACGACGATGTCAGCCTGGAGCGCCAGATCTGGAACAGCCGTCTGGAGCGCTGCCACGCCGCGCTCACACACGAGGCCAACGCGCAGCGCTCAGCGGCGGAGATCGGTTTCGCGTGGGGCTTCAGGAGCGGCGCGCACCTGAATCGGCTGTTCAAGCAGCGTTATGGCCTCACGCCAGGCGCCTGCCAGCGGCAGGCCGCCGAGGCGCGAGGCGAGGCGATGACGCAGTAATGCTGCGTCAGCCGAGGTAGCTGCCGTGCAGGATCTCGGGTTGCTCGCGCAGCGTCTGCGCCGCGCCCGACCACACCGTCCGCCCGCGCTGCAGCACAAAGGCACGGCTCGCTAGCTTCAACGCCAGCGTGGTGAACTGCTCGATCAACAGCACACCGACGCCATCGGCCGCGGCATGCCGCAGCACCTCGGCGAGGCGCAGCACGACGAGTGGCGCTAGCCCGAGCGACAACTCGTCCACCACCAGCACCTTGGGCCGGGCGAGCAGGGCCTGCGCCATGCAGACCATCTGCTTCTGGCCTCCTGACAGTGATCGGCCGGGCTGGGCGAGCTTGGCTTCGAGTTCCGGAAAAATCTTCAGCACGCGCACGATGGCGGGCTCGACCTCGGCGCTGGGCAGGACCATCGCAGCGGCTCGCAGGTTGTCGTGCACC
Source organism: Pelomonas sp. Root1217 (assembly GCF_001425705.1). Taxonomy (GTDB): domain Bacteria; phylum Pseudomonadota; class Gammaproteobacteria; order Burkholderiales; family Burkholderiaceae_C; genus Pelomonas. Next base: position 1,156,534 of record NZ_LMDC01000028.1, read on the forward strand.
GACAGGCTGCCGAGCAGGTGGTGGCCTTCCGGCACGATGGCCAGGCCGGCCCGGCGTACCGCGTCGGGCGAGAGACCTTGCAGGCCTGCGCCATTGACGCGCACCTGGCCTTGGCTGCAGGCGATGGCGCCGGCCAGCGCAAGCACGATGCTCGACTTGCCGGCACCGTTGGGGCCGAGGAGCGCGACGATTTCTCCGGCCGCGACATCAAGGTCGAAGCCGTGCACAACGGCTTTGCCGCCGCGCGAAACGTGGAGTTGGCGAACTTCAAGCATTGCAATCCGTGAGGTCAGGCGCCGAGGTAGGCCTGGCGAACGAGGGGGTCGTCCAGCACTGAACGCGTGGCGCCCAGAGCAAGCCGGCGACCGAAGTCCAGCACCAGGGTCTGCGTGCAGATGGCTGCGATCAGGTCGACGTCGTGATCGATCAACAGCACCTGGGCGCCGAAGGCATCTGGGATCGCCGCGATTGCGTCGCGCAGCACGCGCGATTCGCGCTCGTCCAGGCCGGCGCCCGGCTCATCGAACAGGATCAGGCGGGGTGTGCCGACCAGGGCCTTGGCCACTTCCACCATGCGGCGCCGGAACAGGTCAAGCTCGGCACCCGGCACCTCGGCGCAATCCAGCAGCCCGGCGTGCGCAAGCGCCCGGAGCACCTGCGCGTCGGCCTGGTCGCGGCGATGCGGCACATGGTCGAGCATGGATTGCACGTTGTCCCAGACACTCAGGTCCTCCACCACCTGCTCGGTCTGGAACGAGCGGCGCAGGCCGAAGCGCACGCGGCGTGCGGCGTTCATGCCAAGCAAGCCCATGCCGTCCACACGCACCTCGCCCGACCTTGCCGGCACGAAGCCGCTGAGCAGGTTGACGAGTGTGGTCTTGCCCGCGCCGTTCGGGCCGATCAGGCCGCACACCGGGGCGTCCAGCACGGCGTCGAGCGCGTCGATCACCGTGACGGCGCCAAAGGCCACGGTCAGGCCACGGATCTCGATCATGGCCGACCCTTTGCTGCCAAGCGCTGGAAGGCCGCCAGCCACTGGCCGGCCAGCCCGCGCGGCGCGGTGATGAGCGCATGCAGCAACGCGGCACCGAAGAACACCATCGCCAGGTAACCGTTGACACCCAGGTCGACCAGCAGCGAAGGCACGGCGCGCAGCAGCAGGCCTGCCACCAGTGCGCCCACCCAGTGGTAGGCGCCGCCGATCAGCGTCAACGCGAACAGCATCACCGACTCGCTCGCGGCGAAGGCGCGGCCGTCGAGCTGGCCCACGGCACCGGCCAGCAGCGCGCCCGCAACGCCTGCGCACGCGCCAGCCAGCCCGAAGGCCCAGGTCTGGTACAGCAGGACATTGACGCCCGCGCCCTCGGCCACGGCTTCGCCGCGGCGGATCAGCGCCCAGGAGCGGCCGGCCCGCGTGCGCCGGTGCACCTCCAGCAGCGCCAGCATGGCAGCCAGCCAGGCGGCCACGTAGGCGAAGTAGGCGCCCTCGCCCTGCGCGATGGCGGGGCGGGGCAGCATCAGGCGCTCGCTGCCACTGATGCGGCCGAGAAAGCCAGCGCCACCGTCGGGGAAGCCGGCCGCGCTGATCACCACCTGGAAGCCGCCCGCCAGCATCAGCGTCACCAGCGCCAGGTAGAGGCTCTTCAGACGCAGGGCCGGCAGCCCGGCCAGCATGCCCACCGCGCCCGCAGACAGCCCGCCCGCCAGCACGCAGGCCTCGAACGGCCATTGCAGCCCGTGGCCCACACGCAGCGCGACCCAGCCGCCCACGCCCAGCAAGGCGTACTGGCACAGGCTCACCAGGCCGAGCTGGCCGTACAGCAGCGCCACACCGGCGGCGGCGATGGCCAGTGCCAGCGACGAGGTCAGCGTCTTGATCCAGTAGGCATTGGCCAGCCAGGGCAGCAGCGCGCCGACGGCCAGCACGACAAGCGCCATGCGCAGCAGGGCCAGGCGGGCGGCACGCCGCTCGCGTTTGATGGAGTCGGGAGTCATGCTTTGCGTGAGGCGTCGCGCCACAGCACGATGGCCAGCAGCGCAATGAGAAAGGGAGTCGCGGTGCGGAAGGGCGAGAAGCCGGGCACCAGCACAGCGACGGCTTCGAGCATGCCGATGGCCAGCCCGGCCGCCGCGGTTACGGGCAATGAGGACAGGCGGCCGATGATGGCGGCGGCGAACGCGGGGATGACGAGGAAGGTCAGCACCGTGGCCTGCATCCGCACGATGTTGGCCAGCAGGAGCCCGCACACGCCAGCAAAGGCGCCGGAGATGACCCAGGCCGCCGTATCCACCTGGAGCACGCGGATGCCCAGGATGGCGCTCAAGCCCCGCTTATCGGCCAGCGCGCGCATCGCCAGCCCGATGCGCGTGCGGGCCAGCAGCAGGCCCACCGCTGCCATCATCGCCACCGCAGCGGCGAGACCGAGCACGCGGGTGTAGGTGAGGCGCACATCGGCAAACTCGATGGCGCCCGCATCGGTGGGCAGCACGAGCCGGCGCGGCTGCTCGCCCCAGAACCATTCGGTGAAGCCCAGCACGATGAGCGCCAGGCCCAGCGTGCCGATCGAGCGCACCGTGGGTTCGCGCTCGGCCAGGCGTGGCGCGAGCAGCCGGCCGTAGGCCAGCGAGATGGCGACCGACGTGGCCACCGCCGCCAGCGCGGCCAGCCAGAGCGGCCACTCGCGGTCCAGGGCCGACCAGGCCACGTAGGCAGCCACCGCGCCGAGGGCGCCGAACGCGAAGTTCAGCACCCCCGACGAGCGGTACAGCACGACCAGCCCGACGCCCGACAGCGCATAGACCGCACCCACGCCGAGACCCGAGATCAGGAAAGGCAACAGATCGGGCATCTCAGCAGTTCCGGTTCAGAGCCCGAGCTTCTTTTCCTGCTCGCGCAGGTCGCTCAACTCAGGGTCCGCGGCCATCAGGCAGCCATTGCTGACCTGCTTGAAGCCGTTGCCGCTGACCTGTGCGATCGGACCGCTGCTATTGGCGTTGTGGCGCGCAGCGTCGCCCACATAGAACGGCCGACACAGGATGTCACTCTTGAAGCCCTTGACGTTGCGCAGCGCGGTGCTGACGCTGGCGCGGTCGATCTTCTTCGGGTCCATCTTCAGCAGCGCCTCGGTGACGATGCGCGCCGCCAGGTAGCCGCCCTGCGCGAACGAATCACGCGGATCGCTCTTGCCGCCGAAGGCCTCCATCGTCGCCTTCCAGTTCAGGTTGTCGGCGCCGGCCGACTCCACCGGCATGAACTCGAGATGGAGGTCGAAGTTGCCGTTCCAGGCCGCGCCGATGGTCTTGGGCACGTCGACGTTGTAGGCCGGCGTGCTGGAGACAAAGTGGATCTTCTTCGCCAGGCCCTGCTGCTCGGCCGCCGCCAGCATCGGCACCATGATGCCCTTGGGCAGGTTCAGGACGATGGCGTCCGGCTTCTTCGAGGCCGCCTGCAGCATCGTCGACGTCGCGTCCGGCGAACCCGGATCGACCGCGATCACCTCCACGTCCACGCCGTTGGCCTTGCCCCAGTCCTTCGCACCGTCACAGGCCCAGTTGCCCAGACTCGGGATGTTGGGAATCACGCAGACCATCTTCTTGGCCTTGTAGGCCTGCGCTGCATACATCGCGGCCACCGTGCCCGAGACACGCGGCCCCGCATTTACCGGCACATAGTTCTTCGCGAAGAAGCACTCGCGCGGCACGCCGACGCCGGCAATGACCATCACGTCTTCCTGGGCGTACATCTTCGCGTTGACGCCGCACTCGACGAAGCTGGAGCTGCCCACCATCGCGAGCACCTTGCGGTCCTTCACCAGCTTGGCGGCCGCCTGCGCAGCGACCTCGGGGTTCCACTGGTCGTCGACGATCGTCAGTTCGACCGGCCGGCCGTTGATGCCGCCGTTGGCATTGACGCACTTGAAATAGGCCTGTGAGGCCAGCGCGGAGGCGCTGAAGTCATCGGGCCCGGTCTTGCCAACGACGGCCCCGAGCGCGATCGGTTCACCGCTTGCGGCCTTGCCGTTGTTGAGTCCGCAGACGGGCTTGGCCTGCGCCATGGCGGCGCCGGTAAAGAGCAAGGCCGCAACGGCGGCAAAGCATTGCAATGTGATCTTCATGATGGGTCTCCAGGTTCAGAACGGCAGGATGGTCTTGATCCAGAGGGCGCTGCCTTCGGGTCGGTTGCGCACCGACATCTCGCGCGTCCACTTGGCGGTGAGGAACCAGCCCTTGCCGTTGTCGTACTTCAACGAAGGGCCGAAGGCGAAGGCCGCGCCTTTGCTGTCGGCCAGGGAGGCACCGGACTGGCTGTCGCTCGTGAGCTGGCGCATCGCGTAGCCCCCGGCACCCAGCACCCAGCCGTTGCCCAGTCCCCAGCCGGCGGAATAGTCGAGGTAAACCTCGTTGCCCGACTTGTAGTCCGTGTCGCTGTTGCGGCGGCTGAAGTTGCCCGTGAGCTTGAAGTCGCCGTTGAAGCCGGCCGCATCGATGTAGCTCACGGTATACAGCGGCTGGATCGACCAGTAGTTGCGGCCGATGTTGGCCACGTCAGTCTTGGCGTAGCGACCGACCGGGGCGACAACGTCCAGCCCCAGCACGCTGTGCAGGCTGGGTGAATGGTGAAAGGAAATGGCCGGGCCGAATGTGATGTCGCCCAGGCCGGTCTTGCGCTGCGCCAGGCCGGGCACTTCGACCTTCAGGCCCACCAGTGGCACGATGGCGTGATACACCACATTGCCGCCGGCCACCATGGTTGTCGTGGACCACACGAAACGCGTGGCGGCGACGTCCGCGGCGACGTTGAAGACTGGCAGCGGGATGGTGTTGCCACTGCCGTCCTTGAGCTTGTCGGCGCGGTAGACGTTGCCGTACTCCAGCACATAGAAGCCGGGCGGTGGTGCTGCACCGGTCAGGAAGTTCTCCACGCCGCCGGGGTAGCTCGACCCACCGCCTTCACCCGCCAGGGCGGCAGGCGCGACACAGACCATTGCCATCGCTGCAGCCGCAGCGGGCATTGCCAATTTCTTCATGTTGTCTCCGTTAGATTTTTGGATTGCCGATGCGTCAGACCGACATGCAGACGCTCTTCAACTCGGTGTACGACTCGACGGCGGAGCGGCCCAGGTCGCGGCCCATGCCGCTCTGCTTGTAGCCACCGAAGGGCAGGTTGGCGTCGAGCATGTTGTGGGTGTTGACCCACACGGTGCCGGCCTTCAGGCGCGGCACGATGCGGTGCACGGCCGACAGGTTGTTGGACCAGACGCTCGCCGTGAGACCGAATGGCGAGGCATTCGTTTCCCGGATCACGTCCTCGACATCGTCGAAGGGCATGGCCGCGAGCACCGGGCCGAAGACCTCCTCCCGCACGACCTGCATCCCGGGGTTCACATCGACCAGCACGGTGGGCTGGATGAAGCATCCGGCGTCGCGTGCGCGCTTGCCACCGGTCAGCGCCGTGGCGCCGGCGAGGCGCGCGCCGTCGAGGTAGCCCATCACCCGGTCGAACTGCCGGCGCGAGACCACCGGGCCAAGCTCTGACGCAGGGTCGAAGCCCGAGCCGATGCGCATGCGCTCGGCATGGCTGGCCACTCCCTGCACCACCTGGTCGAACAAGCTGCGATGAACGTAGAGCAGCGAGCTGGCGGCGCAGACCTGGCCCTGGTTGAAGAAGATGCCCATCGCCGCGCCGATGGCTGCGGCGGCCGGGTCGGCATCGGGCAACACGATCATGGGCGACTTGCCGCCCAGCTCCAGCGTGAACCGGGTCATGTGGTCCACCGCGGCGTGGCCGATGGCGCGCCCCGTGGGCGTGGACCCGGTGAAGCTGATCTTGTCGACGCCCGGATGCGCACACAGTGCGGCACCCGTTGCACCGCCGCCGCACACGACGTTCAGCACTCCCGCCGGCAGGCCGGCCTCCATCGCCAGCGCGGCAAGGCGCAGTGCGGTCAACGGCGTCTCGGGCGATGGCTTGACGACGACGGTGCAGCCTGCGGCCAGCGCCGGCGCGATCTTCCACAGCGCGATGGCGAGCGGGAAGTTCCACGGCACGATCGCGGCCACGACACCCACGGGCTCGCGCTGCGTGTAGGTGTGGTAGCGGGCGCCGGGCGGGAACGGGATCGAGTTCTGCAGCGTGCTGCCTTCGAGCTTGGTGGCCCAGCCGGCCATGTAGCGCACGAACTCGGCCGAGAAGCCCACGTCGATCATGCGCGCCACGCCCTGCAGCTTGCCGCTTTGCAGCGTCTCCATGGCGCTGAGCTCGTCGCCGTGCTCCTCGATCAGTTGCGACAGGCGAAAGAGGATGCGCTCGCGGTCAGCCGGCCGCATGCGCGACCAGGCGGAGTCCTCCAACGCCCGGCGCGCGGCGGCGACAGCCGCATTGACATCGTGTTCATCGCTGTCGGGCGTCTCCGCCACGACCATCTCGGAGGCTGGGTCGACCACCTCGAAGCGCCGGGTGGCGTGGGCCTCGCAGAACTGGCCGTTGATGAAATTGCCATGGCTGCGCTGCGAAAGAAAGCCGATGCGTGCCAGTTCTTGCTGAGTCAGGTCTTGAGTGTTCATGGGGCGTGGTGGTGGGTCGTTGAAGGAAACCGCCGCCATCAGCGCGCGAGCATCAGCTCGGCACCACGCTCGGCGATCATGATCGTGGGGGCGTTGGTGTTGCCGCTGCAGATCGTGGGCATCACGGACGCATCGCAGACGCGCAGCCGGCCGATGCCATGCACGCGCAGCTGCGGGTCGACGACGGCCAGCGCGTCGCTGCCCATGCGGCAGGTGCCCACCGGGTGGTAGACGGTCTTGGCGTACTGCCGCACGAACTGTTCAAGCTCGGCGTCGGGCATGTGCTCGTTAGTGCCGGGATAAAGCTCTTCGGCAATGACCTTGTTCAACGAAGGCATGCGCAGGATGCGGCGCGCCAGCTTCAAGCCGCGCACAAGCGTGTCCACGTCTTCCTGTGCGCTGAGGAAGCCGCCGTCGAACTCCGCCTGCTCCATCGCGTCGGCACTCTTGGCCCGAACGCGCCCGCGTGATTTCGGCCGCAGGAAGCAGGGGTCTATCGAGATGCCGTGCACCTCGGGCATCGGCCGGTCCACATCGCCCACCAGCACCGGCAACACATGGAATTGGATGTCGGGCCGGCCACTTCCCGAGGTATCGACAAAGCCGCCGCTCTCGACGACGTTGGAGGTCAGCAGCCCGGTCTTGAACAACTCCCACTGCAGGCCATGCTTGAGCGCCGTGAGGCCCTTGTCCTGCCCGAGCAGGCTGATCGGTTCACGGCAACGGCCGTGGGCAATGATCTCAAGGTGGTCCTGGAAGTTCTCGCCGACACCCGCAAGCTCGCGCTGCACCGGCACGCCGATGCGTTGCAGCAGCTCCCCCGGCCCAACGCCAGAGACCTGCAACAGCTTGGGGCTGGCCAGTGCGCCGGCGCTGAGCACGACCTCGCGGTTCGCCATCGCCCGCTTCGTCGTGCCGTCGCTCAGGCGGTACTCGACACCCGTCGCCTGGCCGCCTTCGATGGTCACGCGCAGCACATGCGCGCCGTTGACCAGTGTGAGCTTCGGGTCGCCCAGCACTGCGGCCAGATAGGTCGCCGCCGTGCTGCCGCGCGTGCCGTCGATGGTCGTGGTCTGGTAGAAGCCCACGCCGTCCTGGCGGCCGCCGTTGAAGTCGTCGTTGTACGGCAAGCCCGCTTCCTGAGCCGCCTTCAGAAAGGCCAGGCTCAAGGGGTGGCGGAACTTGGTGTCACTGACGCGCAGCGGGCCCTCCGTGCCGTGCATCTCGCCCGAAAATCGCATGTTGCTCTCGGCACGCTTGAAGACCGGCAACACGTCTTTCCAGGACCAGCCCGTGCAGCCTGCTTCGGCCCATGCGTCGTAATCCGCCGCAGCGCCGCGGATGTAGACCATCGCATTGAGCGAGCTGCCGCCGCCGTTCATGCGGCCTTGCGGCACATACATCTTGCGGCCGTTGGCGTGCTGCTGCGGGGTGGTCTCGTAGACCCATGAACGCTCCGTGCCGATCACGCGCACGAAGGTCGCTGGCATCTTGACGAACTTGCTGGCGTCGGTCGGGCCTGCCTCGAGCAACAGAACCGAGTGGCCCGCCTTGATCAGGCGGTGGGCGATCACGCAACCGGCCGAGCCGGCTCCGACCACGATGTAGTCGACGATTTGCTTGTCCAACGTATGTCTCCATTTGTGCTGCGACCCTGCACGGCAAGCGCCGCTTGAGTCGTCGGGAGTCATCGTCGCGAACAGGCAGTTGCGAGCGAAGCAACTTCGCGCGGAGTGCGCTTTGGATCAATCCGCAGTGCGCGTTTGTTTATTTCCTGGCGCGTCCGGCAACGCGAAGCTCAAACAGAGTCTGACCAAAGGAAGGCGTCGGCTCACCCGAAAACCGAGATGAAACGCAAAGGCGACCACAGAGGCACAGAGGCACAGAGGCACAGAGGAAGCCACAGAGTTCTTCTCTGTGCCTCTGTGCCTCTGTGGTTGCATTTCCGTAGCCGTCTAAGGCAACGGGGTCTGGCCGCCCGGTTCAGCGTCGTTTCGAGCCCGCCTGGCCGCCGGCCGGGCTGCCTTGCCAGCCCAGGCCTCGCGAGATCTGGGCTGCGGCAGCGCGCACCGCGTCGGCCACCGATGAGTTCCAGTCGATCGGGAAATGATCCTGGTGACCCAGCGCGGTGATGACGAGGGCAGGCTGGCCTTCATGATCGAACGCCGGGGCACTGAAGGCATTGACGCCCGGGATCGGGCGTCCTTCCGCGCGGACAAGCCCGTGCGCGCGCAGGTCCTGTCGGGCCTGGCGCAGCACCTTGAGCTCGGCCGCTGAGAACACGATGGCCTGGCCGGGTTCGTCGCCCACCGGCACGGCCCGGACCACGCGCTCCTCAGGCAGAGCGCCAGCAAATGCCCGCCCGGTGGCGGTGCCCAGCATGGACATAACGGTGCCGGAGCGCATGGCTACCAGCAGCGGCTGGCGCGCTTCGATCATGCGGATAACCGTCGGCCCCAGATTGCCCCACAGCGCCAGCGCCACCGCAAAGCCGGTGGAGGACGCCAGCTCTTCGGCCACCGGCCCGGCCACGCGCACAGGGTCGAGCTGGCTCAGGCTGGCTAGCCCCACCTGCAGCGCAGCGGGCCCGAGCGCATAGCGGCCAGTGGCCTTGTCCTGCTCGATCAGCCCGAGCTTGCCGAAGCTGACCAGGTAGGGATGAGCGCGTGCAGGCGCCAGGCCGCCCTGGGCGGCGAGGTCCTTCAGGTTCATCGGGCCGTGGTGGGCCGCCAGCGCAAGCAGCAGGCGGCCGCCGACTTCGACCGACTGCACGGCGCGTTGCCCGGCGTCTTTCTCTGGCTCGTCATGCATGGGAAGTGAGGCCATCCGTGGAATGGCGAGATTTTGCCTTAGGCAAACTTGTTTGCCAAACGCAAATGGCAGACATACACTGCAAACTCATTTGTCTATTACGAATATGAGGCGATCATGACGACCCCGAAGAAGTTCGCATCCCAGGCCGACCTTGAAGAGAAACAGGTCAGCTTCACCCAGCTTTCGGAGCACGCCTGGGCGTACACCGCCGAGGGCGACCCGAACACCGGCATCGTCATCGGCAACGACGCGGTGCTGGTGGCCGACACCCAGGCCACGCCGGCCATGGCCGCCGACGTGATCCGCCGCATCCGCGAGGTGACCGACAAGCCGATCAAGTACGTGGTGCTGACGCATTACCACGCGGTGCGTGTGCTGGGCGCCTCGGCCTACCAGCCGCAGCAGATCCTCGCCAGCCAGGACACCTACGACCTGATCGTCGAGCGCGGCGAGGCCGACAAGGCCAGCGAGATCGGCCGCTTCCCGCGCCTGTTCCGCAACGTCGAGACGGTGCCTGCCGGCATGACCTGGCCAACGATGACCTTCACCGGCAGGATGACGCTGTGGCTGGGTAAGCTCGAGGTGCAATTGCTGCAGCTCGGCCGCGGCCACACCAAAGGCGACACGGTGGTCTGGCTGCCGCAGGAGCGCACACTGCTGTCCGGAGACCTGGTCGAGTTCGACGCCACGCCGTACGCTGGCGATGCCTACTTCAGCGACTGGCCGCAGACGCTGGCCAACATCGCCGCGCTGCAGCCGCTCGCGCTCGTGCCCGGTCGCGGCCCCGCGCTCAAGGGCGAGGCCCAGGTGCAGCAGGGCCTGGAGGCCACGCGGGCCTTCGTCAGCGACCTGTACGCCAACGTCAAGCAGGGCACCGCCGCCGGCAAGGACTTGAAGACGGTCTACAAGGAAACCTACGCCGCCCTGCAGCCGAAGTACGGCTCCTGGGTCATCTTCGACCACTGCATGCCCTTCGACGTGACGCGCGCCTTCGACGAGGCCACCGAGTTCCGCGACCCGCGCATCTGGACGGCCGAACGCGACCGCCAGATGTGGGAAACGCTGGAGGGTTGAGCATGGCCTGCGCCACCCTTGGCTACGGATCGGACGGCAAGACGATCCAGGCCTTCGAGTTCGACTACCGACGTTCGCCCGACCAGGATGCCGCCGCCCCGGTGCGGCACCGGGTGGTGGTGGTCGGTGGCGGGCCGGTCGGCCTGAGCCTGGCCATCGACCTCGCCCAGCGCGGCCAGCGCGTGCTGCTGCTGGACAACGACAGCCGGCTGTCCACTGGCTCGCGCGCGATCTGCTTTGCCAAGCGCACGCTGGAGATCTGGGACCGCCTGGGCGTTGGCAATGCGATGTGCGCCAAGGGCGTGGGCTGGAATGTCGGCAGAGTCTTTTTCGGCGACGAACAGCTCTACCGCTTCGACCTGTTGCCGGAAGAAGGCCACGAGCGGCCGGCCTTCATCAACCTGCAGCAGTACTACGCCGAGGCCTTTCTCGCGGTGCGCGCCGCCGATTTGGCGAACCTGGAGATCCGCTGGAAGAACAGCGTCGTCGCCCTGGAGCAAGACGCCGACGGCGTGCGCCTCGGCATAGGCACGCCCGACGGCCGCTACACCATCGCCGCCGACCACGTCATCGCCTGCGACGGGTCCCGGTCGCCGCTGCGCGCGCTGCTGGGCCAGGAGAGCAAGGGCCGCACCTTCCGCGACCGCTTCCTGATCGCCGACATCCGCATGCAGGCCGAAGCGGCCGCCTTCCCCGCCGAGCGCTGGTTCTGGTTCGACCCGCCCTTCCACCCCAATCAAAGCGTGCTGCTGCACCGCCAGCCCGATGGCGTCTGGCGCATCGACTTCCAGCTCGGCTGGGACGCCGATCCCGAGGAGGAAAGGAAGCCGGAGAAGATCAAGCCGCGCGTCGACGCGATGCTGCGCCAGGCGCTCGGGCGGGAGGTGCCGTTCGAGCTGGAATGGGCCAGCGTCTACACCTTCGCCTGCCTGCGCATGGAGCGCTTTCGCCTCGGCCCAGTGCTGTTTGCCGGCGACTCGGCCCATGGCGTGTCGCCGTTCGGCGCGCGCGGTGCGAACTCGGGTGTGCAGGACGCCGAGAACCTGGCATGGAAGCTCGATGCGGTGCTGCGCGGCGCCGCCGGCGATTCGCTGCTGGACAGCTATGCCGAGGAACGCGAGTACGCCGCCGACGAGAACATCCTCAACTCCACGCGGGCGACCGACTTCATCACCCCCAAGAGCGAGATCAGCCGGCTGTTCCGCGACGCGGTGCTGCAGCTGTCCAAGAGCCACCCCTTTGCACGCACGCTGGTCAACAGCGGCCGGCTGTCGGTGCCAGCGACGCTGCACGGCTCGCCGCTCAACACGCCGGATGGCGACGCCTTTGCCGGCCTCATGGTGCCCGGTGCGGCTGCAGTCGATGCACCGGTGCGCCTGCCGAACCAGCAGCGCGGCTGGCTGCTGCGCCAGCTGGGCTCGGGCTTCACGCTCTTGCTCGCGGCCGGCGAAGGCAGCGCCGCGCTGGCCGCCCAGCCGTCCGACCGCCAACTGCCGGTGCGACTGGACGTGCTGACGATCGCTCTGCCCGCCGCCGTTGACGGCAGGGCCGCGCTGGCCGACGTGGACGGGCTCGTCGCGCAGCGCTACGACCTGCAGCCCGGCAACGCGGTGCTGCTGCGCCCCGACCACCATGTCTGCGCACGCTGGCGCCGCCCCGACGCCGCTGCCGTCGCGCGTGCCGTCACGCGCGCCCTCGCGAGCCATTAATGGAGCCGGCCATGCCCCTCATCACCACGCCGAACCTGAGCGCGCCCGACGATTTCTACGAGGCCTTGATCGACGCCCACAAGGACTTGCCGAGCGAGGAAAGCCACGCGCTCAACGCACGGCTGATCCTGCTGCTGGCCAACCACGTCGGCGCCATCGACGTGCTGCGCGAAGCGCTGCAAGCCGCGCGACACGGCGCCGACAACCTGACCCAGCCATGAACGACAACGCACGCCCCTACCAAGCCGGCTTCGGCAACGAGTTCGCCAGCGAGGCGGTGCCCGGCGCCCTGCCCGTGGGTCGCAACAGCCCGCAGAAGGTGGCCCATGGCCTGTATGCCGAACTGCTCTCGGGCACGGCATTCACTGCACCGCGCCATGCCAACCTGCGCAGCTGGCTGTACCGCCGCCAACCGTCAGTGGTGGTCGGCGGCTTCGCGCCGCTCGCGCATGCTTGGCTGAAAACCGGCGCCCGCGATGGAGCGGTGGCGCCGCCGAACCCGATGCGCTGGCAACCGATGGCGGTGCCCGACGCGCCGACCGATTTCATCGAGGGCCTGCGCACCGTCATCGTCAACGGCGATGCCGACGCCCAGACCGGCATGGCCGCGCACCTCTACCTTGTGAACCGCTCGATGACCGATCGCGCCTTCGTCAATGCCGACGGCGAACTGCTGCTGGTGCCGCAACAAGGCAGGCTCACCATCACCACCGAGCTGGGTGTGCTGGACGTCGCACCCGGCGAGCTGGCCCTGCTGCCGCGCGGCATGGCCTTCAAGGTGGCCGTCGACGGGCCGTCGCGTGGCTACGTCTGCGAGAACTACGGCGCGCCGTTCCGGCTGCCCGAGCTTGGCCCGATCGGCAGCAACGGCCTGGCCAACCCGCGCGACTTCCTCGCACCCGTGGCCTCCTTCGAGGCCTCGGCCGGCAGCTACGAAATCGTGCGCAAGTTCGGCGGTGCGCTTTGGCAGGGGCGGTCACCAACGACGCCCTTCAACGTGGTGGCATGGCATGGCAACCTGGCGCCTGTGAAGTACGACACCGCGCGCTTCATGACCATCGGCTCGATCAGCTTCGACCACCCGGACCCGTCGATCTTCACGGTCCTCACCAGCCCGAGCGACACCCCGGGCACGGCCAACGTCGACTTCGTGATCTTCCCGCCGCGCTGGATGGTCGCCGAAGACACCTTCCGGCCGCCCTGGTACCACCGCAACCTGATGAGCGAGTTCATGGGCCTGGTGCACGGGCAGTACGACGCCAAGCCCGAGGGCTTCAAGCCCGGCGGCATGAGCCTGCACAACTGCATGGTGCCGCATGGCCCCGACACCGAGGCCTTCGACAAGGCCACGAGCGCCGAACTGGCGCCGCACAAGCTGGACGACACGCTCGCATTCATGTTCGAGAGCCGCTGGCGTTTCCACCCGACCGAGTTCGCGCTGCGCAGCAGTGCCTTCGATGAGGGCTACGCCGGCTGCTGGGGCGGACTGAAGGACCGTTTCGCACCATGACCATCGACGCCAGCCATGACCCGGCGCTGCAAAGCTGGGTCGAGTCGGCCAACGCGGCCGACACCGACTTTCCGATCCAGAACCTGCCCTTCGGCCGGTTCAGGCCTGCAGGCCATGACGAATGGCGCATCGGCGTGGCCATTGGCGACCAGGTGCTCGACCTGCGCGCCACCGGGCTGACGGACCACACCGACATGAATCGCCTGATGGCGCTCGCGCCGGACGAGCGGCGTGCCTTGCGCCGCTCCCTGTCGGCGGGGCTGCAGTGGGGCAGTGCGCAAGAGAAGGCGTGGCGAGCGGCCCTGTTCGTGGCCAGCAGCGTCGAGCTGGGCCTGCCCTGCCGCATCGGCGACTACACCGACTTCTACGTCGGCATTCACCACGCCACCACGGTCGGCACGCTGTTCCGGCCGGACAACCCGCTGCTGCCCAACTACAAGTGGGTGCCGATCGGCTATCACGGCCGCGCGTCGACCATTCTTGCGAGCGGCCAGCCCTTCACGCGCCCTCGCGGCCAGCTCAAGGCGGCCGACGCAGCGCCGCGTCTGGCGCTCACGCAGCGCCTGGACTTCGAACTTGAGCTGGGCCTGTTCATCGGCCGGGGTAACCGTCTGGGCGAGGCCATTCCGATCACCAGTGCCGAGGAGCATCTGTTCGGCATCGCCCTCTTCAACGACTGGAGCGCGCGCGACATGCAGGCCTGGGAGTACCAGCCGCTCGGTCCTTTCCTGTCGAAGAACTTCGCGTCGACGGTCTCGCCATGGATCGTGACGATGGAGGCACTCGCTCCCTTCCGGCGGCCCTTCGTCCGGCCAGAGGGCGACCCGCAGCCCCTGCCGTATCTGGACAGCGAGGCCAACCGCCATGCGGGGGCCATCGACATCGAACTGGAGGTCAGGCTGCAGAGCCGCGCGATGCGCGAGTCGGGTATCCCGGCGCATTGCATCAGCCGGTCGAACTTCGCGGATGCGGCCTACTGGACTGCGGCGCAGCTGGTCGCGCACCACACGGTCAACGGCTGTGCGCTCACCAGCGGTGACCTGTTCGGTTCGGGCACGCTGTCGGGACCACGCCCCGATCAGGCCGGTTCACTCCTCGAGCTGACCCAGGCCGGCAAGCAAACCATCACCCTGCCTGGCGGCGAGGTGCGCAGCTTCCTGGAGGATGGCGACAGCATCGCCCTTGTCGGCAACTGCTCGCGCGCCGGCTTCCGCCGCATCGGCTTTGGCCGTTGCGAAGCCACCGTCGAACCATCACCGGCAATGGGTTGAGCATGCGCGAGCCTGCGGGCCATGGTTATCCTGCGCACCCATGAGCCCGACCCGCGAGAAGTCCCCTCCCCTCGATCAGTCCCGCCTGGCCCACACACTGGGCTACGCCATCGCCCGCGCGGCCGTCACCACCAACCAGTTGTTCAGCCAGGGGGTGGGCGAGCCCTTGGGGCTACGGCCGGTGGAGTTCACGCTGCTACAGCTGATCTTCTCCAACCGCAACACCACACAGAAGCGCCTGTGCGACCTGCTGCGCGTACCGGCGCCGCAGATGACGCTCATCCTCGACCGCCTGCAGGAGCGCGGCTGGGTCGAGCGCGAACGCGACGTCAACGACCGCCGCGCGCTGCACCTGCGGCTCACGCCGGAGGGCGAGCGCCTGGCCGAACAAAGCCTGGCCGCGCTGCGTGAGAGCGAGCAGGCGCTGGACCATGTGCTGAGCAGCGGCGAGCGCCTGCTGCTGCAGGAGCTGCTCGCCAAAGTCGCCCGTTGAACGTCAGCTGAGCCGGTAGAGCCCGGCGCCATGCGACGGCAGGTGCTGGGCGAACCGGCCCGATGCCGTGTCGAGGGATTTACCCGCCCACAGGTCGCGCACCTGGCGCACGCCGTCCAGCCCCAGGTCGCGCAGCGCGATGGAAACCTCGCGTGCCTTGTCCGTGGCGTTGAACAGCGCAACGTAGCGGCCCTTGCCATCACTCGGCCGGGCCGACCAGATGCGTACGAAGTCCTCGACGAAATGCGGCCGGTTGTCCGAACTGGTCTGGTCGACGGCCAGCACCTCGGGGTTGGTCAGCAGCGCCAGCGTTGGCTCGTCCAGGTGGCGCAGGTCGCCACCCATGATCAGCGGCGAGCGGGTGATGGCCCACAGCGTCATCAGTGTGCGCTGCTCGTCGGCGGTGAACTTGGTGTTGCGCTCACCCAGCGCCAGGCGGCCCAGCGGCAGCATGTCGGGGTCCGGCCAGGCGCCGGGCTGACGCCAGGGGTTCCAGTTCTCCAGCCGGGTGAACTGGGCTTCCAGCATGTGCCACTCGTCCCAGAAGTCGTCGGAGATGCGCCACATCTGCGCGAACCGGCGCACATGCTCGGCGCGGCTCACTGGGGTCTCGCCGGGCGACAGGCTGAGTGCCATCGGCCGCTTCGTGCGCACGATGGCGCGGTGGGCGGCCTCGATCTCCGGCGCGTGGGCGTCGTAGGGCCGGCTCATGTCGTCCATCTTGATGAAGTCCACGCCCCAGGAGGCGTAGAGCGCGAACACGCTGTCGTAGTAGGCCTGGGCGCCGGGCTTCGTCATGTCCACGCCGTACATGTCGGGGTTCCAGGTGCAGACGCTGCGCGTGTCGGCGACGTCGGCGGCGTGGTAAGGCGTGCCCAGGATGGGCAGGTTGCGCTTCACAGCCAGGCGAGGAATGCCGCGCATCAGGTGGATGCCGAACTTCAGGCCCATGGCGTGCACGTCAGCCGCCAACGGCGCGAAGCCCTTGCCGCCGGCACTGGACGGGAAGCGGTTCTCGGCCGGGATCAGCCGGCCGTAGCCGTCCATGGCGGGCTCGGGGTTGGCGCTGTAGCTGTAGCTCGACGCCCCGGGCTCGTACCACTGGATGTCGATGGTGAAGATGTTGTAGCCGGCCGGCAGCAACTTGTCCGCCATGATGCGGGCGGTCTCGCGGGCCTGGGCTTCGTTGATGGTGGTGGCGAAGCTGTTCCAGCTGTTCCAGCCCATCGGCGGCGTGGGGGCCAGCAGGCCTTTGGCCGGCCTTACGCTAGCAGTAGCGGTGGTGGCGGCCTCGGCGGGCAGCGTGGACGCCGCGATGCCGGTGAGGCCTGCGCCGATCAGGCCCCTTCGATTCAATGCCATGGGATGTCTCTTGTCTCGTTTGTCGTGGCTACGGGGTGTACGGCATTGCGCGACAACAATCCAATGGCGATTTCCTCTCAATCCATGCCGGTTTCGATATGGCTAGGGCGCCAGCAGGTCACGGCTGCAGGGCCTGCCGCAAGGCCGCCGCCATCTGTCCCAGCGCCAGCCGCGCCGCCGGCACGGCGCCCGCCATGCTGATGAAGCCGTGCGCCAGGCCGTGGTACTCGACGATCGTGACGGCATTGCCGGCCGCGCCGAGCGCCTCGCCGTAGGCCATGCCTTCGTCGCGCAGCGCGTCATGGCCTGCCAGCAGCAGCAGCGTCGGCGGCAGGCCGGCGAGGCTGGGGGCGAGCAGCGGCGCGCCGCGCCAGTCGGGTGCCTTGCCGCTGGCGCCGAAGTAGTGGCGGCTGAAATAGTCCATGGTCCGCTTCGTCAGCGTCGGGCCGGCAGCGTGCTGCTCGCGGGACGGGTAGTCGCCTTCATGGCCACCGGCGGCCGGCGGGTAGACGAGCACCTGCAAGGCAATGGCCGGCCCGCCCGCATCTCGCGCCAGCAAGGCGGAGGTGGCGGCCAGCGCGGCACCGGCGCTGTCGCCCATCACGGCCAGGCGGGTCGGGTCGCCGCCAAAGCCGCGGATGGCTTCGGCCACCCAGCCGAGCGCGGCGAAGCTGTCCTCGATGGCAGCGGGATAAGGATGCTCGGGCGCGAGGCGGTAAGCGGCGCTGACGACCATCACGCCGCTGTCGGCGCAGAGCTGACGGCAGACGGCGTCGTAACCGTCGAGGTCGCCGAGCACGAAGCCGCCGCCGTGGAAGTACAGCGTCACGGGCAAGGCACCGGCCGCGCCGTGGGGCTTGTAGATGCGCACGTCCACAGCCTGGCCGCCAAAGCGGGTCTGGTGCGGCGTCACGCTGACGTCGGCGGGCGGCACTGTGGCCAGCGTGCAGATCTGCCGGTACAAGCCGCGGCAGGCTTCGGGCGGCAGGTCGCAGAGGTCGGGAGCGCCGGCCGCCTGGGCGAGCATGTGCTGGAGGTGCAGGTCGAGCATGGGTATCTCCTTTTGAGGGTCAGGCAAGAAAGGGAAAGTCAGCGGCGCAGGCGCCCGTCGCGGCCGCGCAGGCCGATCTCGACGTGCTCGGAGCCACGGTGCTGGCGGGGGCTGAAGCGCACGCTGAAGCCGCCGAGGTCGAGCAAGCCCAGGTTCTCCAGCGCGGCCGCCACCGCGGGCCCGTCAACCCGGCTGCCGACGCGGCGCAGCGCCTCGACGCAGACGCGCAGATGCAGATAGGCGGCCAGGCCCTCCAGGCTGATGGCCTCGGGGCCGACGTGGCCTTCCGCATCGCGCTCGAACTCGCGCACCAGCGGCAGCTGCGAGATCTCGGGGTTGGGCACGACGCTGGTGAAGCCGATCAGCCGGTCGCGCAGCAGCCGCGTCAGCTGCGTGAGCCCGGGGGACGACAGCGCCGCCACCGTCAGGGGCAGGGCGGCGCGCCAGGCGGCCTCGTGGCGGGTCAGCAGCTCCAGCGACTCGGGGCCGAGATTGAGCACCAGGGCCTGCGGCGAGGCGGCGGCCAGTTCGCGCAACGTGGCCGAGCTGTCCGACTGCATCGCCACCGCGTGGAAGCGGATGCCCGCCGCCTGCAGCGCCGCCGCCAGCGCGTGCTCGCGACCCGGTTCGTCGCCATCGCCCAGCAGCACGGCCTGTTCGATGCCGATGGCCCGCAGTTGCGCGGCGAGCGCCTCGGCCTCGCGCCGGTCATCGGGCCGCAGGCTGAACACCATGGGCTGGGCCGGCTGGTGCAAAGCGGCGGCGCCGGAGAAGGGGCCGACCAGCGGCACATTCAACTCGCGCGCCAGGGCGGCGGTCTGCAGGCAGGCGCGCTCGCCCAGGCAGTTGACGAAGGCGACGGCATGGTGCTCGCGGGCGAGTTTGCGCAGGTTGGCCGCGCGGCGCTGGCTGTCGCCGGCGTCGTCCAGGCTCACCAGCTCCAGCCGGCGCCCTGCTATGCCGCCATTGGCGTTGACCCGCTCCACCAGCGCCTTGGCCCCGGCCTGCACGCGGTTGCTGATCGGGAAGGCGGGGCCGGACAGGGGCAGCGACTGGCCCAGCACCAGCGGCGCCTGCTCGGCCGCCGCGACGGCGCACAGCAGGCCAAGCACCAGAGTGGCCAGTAACCGGAACAAGCTCATGAGTTCGCTTCTAGCCGGAACACCGCCACCAGCGACTTCAACCGCCGCGCCTGGTCACCCAGCGCAACGGCCGACGCGGCACCCTGCTCCACCAGCGCGGCGTTCTGCTGCGTCACCTGCTCCAGCGCCTGCACGGCGCCGTCGACGGCGGCCACCTGGCTGGCCTGGCCGGGCATGGCGGTGGCGATGCCACCGAGGAAGTCGGTGAGCCGCTGCACGGCCGCGACCGTCTCCTGCATGGCGCCACCGGCCTGCAGCACCAGCGCCTGGCCGGCCTTGACCTCGTCGGCTGAAGACTCGACCAGCCGGCGGACGTCGCGCGCCGCGTCGGCCACGCCCTTGGACAGCAGGCGCACCTCGCCCGCCACCACTGCAAAACCTCGGCCATGCTCGCCCGCGCCGGCCGCCTCGACGGCGGCGTTGAGCGCCAGGATGTTGGTGCGAAAGGCGATGTTGTCGATGACGCCGACGATGCTGGCGATGCGCTCGGAGCTGCGGCCGATGGCGCTCATCAGCGCCTGAGCCTGGCCCATCGCCGTGTCGCCGGCCAGGGCGGCCTGCGTGGCGGCGTGCGTGACGGCGCCCGCACTGGCGGCCGAGTCGGCCAGGGCCTGCACGCCGACGGCGAGCTGGGCGGTGGCGGCGGCGGTGCGCTGCAGTTCGGCGGCGGCAAGCTCGGTGCGGTGGGAGAGGTCCGAGATGCCCGACGAAACCTCGCCGGCCGAGACGTCGATCTGCTCCGCGGCATCCCGTGCCGAGGCCACCAGGCGATGCAGGCCGCCTTGCATGTCGCCGAGCGAGCGCAGCAGCTGGCCGATCTCGTCCTGGCCGCCTGGTGGAACAGCCTCGCGCAGATTGCCTTCGGCGACGCGCGAGGCGACGGCCACGGCCGCGCGCACCGGCCGCGTGAGGCTGCGCGCCACGCCGAAAGCCACGGCCAGGCCGATGACCAGGCCCGCCACCACCACGCCCGCCTGCGCCCAGCGCCCCCAGCGCGCGGCGGCCGAGGCCTGCGCGCTGGCCGCCTCGCTGGCCTCGGCGGCTGCGGTGTCCAGCGCGTCGATGGCACGCAGCCATTGATCGAACAGCGGCTTCAGGCTGCTGACCACCAGCTCCTGGATGGCCGAGTCATGCTGGTAGTCGGCCCCCGCGTCGCCCGCCGCCCGCTGCAAGCGGCTGACGGAGCTGGCCAGCATCGGCGCCAGTTCGGTCTCGGTGCGACGCAGTTCGTCGGCGCGCTGTGCCATGGCCTCGGTCGGCTGGTTGAAGACCTCGTCGAACTGCGTCCGGTAGGCGGCCATCGCCTTGTCCAGGCTGCCCAGCTCGAACTTCAGGTCCTCCGGGTCGTCGACCATCGTCGCCAGCAAGGTGGCCAGGTAGGCGTCGGTCACGCGGTCATGCATGCGCCGCCCGGCCGCCGTCAGTCGCTGCGCCTCGGCCTGGGCCGACAGCAGCCGGGTCTCGACGGCCTGCGACTGGTACAGGCCGATGCCGGCGATGACCAGCATCAGCGCGAGCAGGCCACCCATGCCGAGCCAGATGCGGCCGACCAGGCTGGCAAACCAGCGATGCCATAGCCTCATCTCAGTTGTCCAAGGCGACATGCGCCAGGAGAACAGAGCCACAGAGCCACAGAGGGACCTTCATGCCGCTGCCTCTGTGCCTCTGTGCCTCTGTGGCTTTGTTTGGTTTTCACTCAGGCGCTGCGGGGGCGTCGGCTTGAGCAGCCAATGCGCCAGCGCGGGAACCAACACCAGCGCCCCCACCATGTTCCACACGAACATGAACGCCAAAAGGATGCCCATGTCGGCCTGGAACTTGATCGGCGACAGCGCCCAGGTGCCGACCGCGAGTGCCAGCGTCACGCCGGTCAGCATCACGACGCGACCCGTGAACTGCAGCGCTTGCAGGTAGGCGGCCGACAGGCTTTCACCCGCGCGCAGCTTGGCCAGCATGACGCTGAGCACATAGAGCGCGTAGTCCACGCCGATGCCCACGCCCAGCGCAATGACGGGCAGTGTCGAGACCTTGACCCCCATCCCCAGGCCCACCATCAGTGCCTCGCAAAGAATGGACGTCAGCACCAGCGGCAGTACAGCCACGACGACGGCGCGCCAGGAGCGGAAGGTCACCCAGCACAGCACGACGACGGCGCCGTAGACCCACCACAGCATCTGGTTCATCGCCTGCTTGACGACGATGTTGGTGGCCGCTGCAATGCCGGCCGAGCCGGCCGCGAGCATGAAGCGCTCGTCCTTGGTCGAGTTCTTCGCTATGAAGTCCTCGACCGTCGCGACGACCGTGCTCAGCGTCTCGGCCTTGTGATCCTTCAGGTAGACGTAGAGCGACAGGAAGGAGCAGCCCTGGTTGAACAGCTCACGCGGCGCGCGGGTCTGCACGCCGCCCAGGGCGCTGTCGTTGGGGATCAGCTCGTACCACTTCAGCTGGCCCTCGTTGTAGCCCACCATCGCGAGCTTGGAGAGCGCCGCCATGGAGTTGGTGGACTCGACGCCTGGCAACTGCTCCAGCTGCCAGGCGAGCTGGTCGACCTTGGCCAGCGTGCCGTAGCGGGTGCACTGGTCTTCCGGCGTGGAGACCATGACGACCAGGATGTCGCTCGAAGCGGCGTAATGCTGGGTGACGTAGTCGTTGTCGCGGTTGTAGCGCGAGTCGGCGCGCAGCTCGGGCGCGCCGGGGTCAAGGTCGCCGACGTGCAGCCGAGTACTGACGGCATAGCCCGCGACCGCCAGCGCGGCCGACACGCCGAGGGCCACCAGCGCCGGGCCGCGCTGCGTGAAGCGGTCGAGCTGGCGCCACATCCACGAGTTGCCAGCCTTGGGGTTGAACTCGGGGTCGTCACGCAGGCTGCGCTTGGCTGCCGCCGCGCCCACGCCCACATAGGACAGCAGGATGGGCAGCAGCACGAGGTTGGTGAAGATCAGCACCGCCACGCCGATGCTGGCCACCAGCGCCAGGTCCTGGATGGCCTGGATCTTGATCAAGGCCAGCACCGCGAAGCCGACGGCGTCGCACAGCAGCGCCGTGAGGCCGGCGACGAACAGGCGCCGGAAGGTGTAGCGCGCGGCCACCACGCGATGCGTACCGCGGCCGACGTCCTGCATGATGCCGTTCATCTTCTGCGCGCCATGGCTCATGCCGATGGCGAAGACGAGGAAGGGCACGAGCACCGAATACGGGTCCAGCGCATAGCCGAGCAAGGCCAGCAGGCCGAACTGCCACACCACGGCGATGAGCGAGCAGGCGACCACGAGCGCCGTGCTGCGCACGCAGCGCGTGTAGGCCCACAGCACACCGGCGCAGATCACCAGCGCGACCGCGAAGAACACCAGCACCTGCTGCAAGCCCTCGATGAGGTCGCCCATGACCTTGGCGAAGCCGGTCACATGCAGCGCGATGGCGTCGCTGTCGTACTTGGCGCGCAGCGCCTCGACCTGGCGGCCGAGTTCGCCGTAGTCCAGCGCCTGGCCGGTCTTGGGGTTCACGTCCAGCAGCGGCACGAAGACGATGCTGGACTTGGCATCACCGGCGACGATCTGGCCGATCTCGCCGGAGCGCTCGACATTGGCGCGCACCTCGGCCAGCGCGGCGGGCGAGCCGTCGTAGCTGTCGCCCATGACGGTGTTGCCGTCCAGCCCCTCCTCGGTCACGGCGACCCAGCGGGTGTTGGCCGTCCACAGCGACTTCATGAAGGGCCGGTCCACGCCCGGCATCAGGTAGATCTCGTCGCTGATCTTCTGCAGCGTGTCGAGGTAGTGCTTGTCGTAGATCGTGCCCTTGCGGGCCTCGACCACGATGCGCAGCGCATTGCCCTGGCCGCCCAGGTCGGCCTTGTGCGCCAGGTAGTTGGCGATGTAGGGGTGCGACGTCGGGATGGTCTTCTCGAAGCTGGCGTTGAGCGTCAGCTTGAAGGCCTGTTGGCCCAGCCACAACGTGGCCAGCAGGCACAGCAGCATGACCCACGGGCGGTGGTTGAACAGCAGCCGCTCGGCCCAGGAGCCGGATCGGGTGTCGAAGTCGTCGAGCTGGGTGATGACCGGTTGGGCGCCCAGCGTGTCGGTGGCGTGCATGGTGGAGTTCAGGGCTGTGCGTTGGCGCGGCGGGTGCCGCGCAGGCTGGCGATGACCCAGGCGCCATCGGGTGCGGCGGCCAGGCCGGCGGCCGGCAAGGGACCAGCGGGTGGCGGGCGGCGCGTGAAGCTGAGACCGTCGTCGGCGCTGACGAAGAGTTCGCCGGTCTGGGTCAGCAGCGTCAGTTCACCGCGCCGCTCAATACCGGCTTGCAGGCTGAGCGGCGTGCCGAGTTCGACCTTGGTCCAGCTGTTGCCGGCATCGGCCGAGCGGTAGACGCTGCCGCGCAGGCCATAGGCCAGCAGCGTGCCCTTGTCCGACACGAGCAGGCCGAAGAAGCTGCCCTTGTAGGGCGAGGCCAGGGCCGTGAACGTGGCGCCGCCGTCGCTGGAGCGCAGCAGCAGGCCTTGCTCGCCGGCGATCAGCCATTGGCCATCGACAACACGCACGCCGTAGAGATGCAGGCCGCGCGGGTTGGCGGCGCGCGTCGGCAGTGGCTGCCAACTGGTGCCGCCGTCACGGGTGACCATGGCCAGGCCATAGGCGCCGACGGCGATGGCCTGGCGCGCATCGATCACGTCGATGTCGAACCAGGGCTTGTCGGCGCCCTCCTCCACCAAGCGCTGGGCAGCGCGGCGACCAGCGTCATCGGTGGCCGCAGAGAGCAGGGCTTGCGCGGCCTGCAGGCCCTCCATCTGCCTGACCCAGGTCTTGCCGCCGTCGCTCGTCTTCAGGATGACGCCCAGGTGGCCGGCGGCCCAGCCGGTCTGCGCGTCGACGAAGCGCAGAGCCGTCAGGCCCGCACGCACCGGCACCTGCGCCTGCTGCCAGGCCTTGCCGCCGTCGTCGGACCACAGCACCGTGCCGCGCTCGCCCACCGCTACCAGCCGATCCCCGGCGCGGGTGACCGCGAGGGTCGCCGCGCCGAGGGCCTTGGGGCTGATGAGCGCGGACTCGGCCAGCGCGGCCGGCGCGGGCGTGGCAGCCCGGGCGGCGGCCACGCAGGCCAGCGTCAAAGCCGCCAGCCAGCGCATCAACGCGCTCCTTCGTTCGCGAGCTCTTCAGGGCTGAAGAAGTTGCGCGGCAGCGGTGCGACGACCTTGTACTGGCTGGCCAGCTCGTTGCTGGCCATGTTCAGGTAGTAGGCGCCGGTCTGCAGGTCGTAGCCGCCCCAGAACATGCTGCCGATGACGGCCGGGATGTCCGGCGCCAGCAGGGTCAGCGTGTAGTTGGTGCGCCAGAGTTCGCCCTTGGCGTCCCAGCCGTCGAACAGGATGATCTGCCAGCTGTCCTCGTCGATGTAGTACTTGCGCTTGGGCACGACGTGGCGCTTGCCCTCGGCCAGCGTGGCTTCGACTTCCCACACGCGATGCAGCTCCCAGCGCACGACGCTGGGGTTCAGCGTGTTGGGCGTGACGAGGTCGGCCACCTTGGCCGATGCCGCGCGGTTGTTGTTGTAGGGGATGAAGAGCTCGCGTTTGCCGACCAGCTTGAGGTTGTGCTTGTCGCTGGGGCCGAACAGCATGAAGGCTTCGTCGAACAGGCCGATGCCCGAGGTCACCGAGTCGGGCGTGTCGTAGGCCACCGACGGCGCCTTGCGCACGCGGCGCTGGCCCACCAGGTATTGCCACAGACCGCGCGGGTTGCCGGCGTTGAGGTTGTCGTGCGCCAGGATGGCCTCGCCTGCCTTGGAGCCGGGCTCGCTGACGACGAACTTGCCGAGACCCGAATAGCCGTCGAACTTCTCCAGGCTGCCCTCGGGGTCGTAGAACTGCCTGCGAAAACTCTGCGTGCCACCCGAGGCCATCGCGCGCTTGCCGTCGGCCGTGACGACCCAGACCCGCACCGGCGCCTGTGCATAGGTGCCGACCCAGGCGAGGCGGTGGTTCTGGAACACCTCGTAGCCGTCCTTGGGGATGGGGAACGGCGTGCCGCCATAGGCGCCTTCGGTGCCCTGGCCGTTGTCGACGAGCTTGGCGCGCGTGGCGTTCTTGAAGGTGTTGTCGTAGACCCATTGCGGCGCGGCGGCCGTGCGGTGGGTCGGGTAGACGTCGATGCGGAAGTCGGGGTACTTCTTCATCAGCGCCTTGACGCCGTCACTGAGCTTGGCGTCGTACTGCGCCATGTTCTTGGCGTTGATGCTGTACAGCGGCTTCTCGGCGGCGAAGGGGTCCGGCCGGGCATCGCCAGGCTTGAAGCCGGCGGGCGCCTTGGTCAGGCCACCGTCCCACGCGGGGATCGTGCCGTCCTTGTTGGCGGCGCGCTCGGCGCCCAGCGGGGTCAGTGTGGTCTTGAGCTTGGCGGCTTCGTCGGCCGACACGGCGGCGAGGGCCGGGCCAGCGAGCAGCAGGGCGGTGGCCAGCAGCGTGGCCTTGAGATGGGTGCGGTTCATGTGACGTGCTCCGTGGGGCTTCAGAAGGTGCGCGAGACGGTGAAGCTGACGTTGGCGCGGTCGCGCAGCGACTGGCCAAACGTGAGCTGGCGCGGCGAGCCGCTGCCGGCCACAAGGGTCTCGGTGAAGGTCTTGGCGGTGCCGAAGAAGTCGCTGTAGATCAGCGCAAAGGTCCAGGCGTTCTGGTACTTGCCCTTCAGGCCGATGCTGTAGTCGCCCGCGCTGGAGGCGCCGCCCGCGAAGTTGGCGATGGCGGACGAGCGGCCGCCAAAGTTGACCCCCAGGCCGATGGGCACAGAGAGGTCCAGCCCCGCGAGCACCTGGAAGTACTGCGGCTCGAACAGCATGCGCAAGGCGAACGCGCCCTTGGTGCTGTTCGGGTCCAGGCCGCCGATCCCCATGCTGGCGCCTGTCGGCGTCGCGAAGATGTCCTTGCTGATACTGAGCCGGTGGTTGTAGGCCAGCTCCGCCACCAGGGAGCCGCCCTGCCACAGCGCGCCGGGTTGCAGCACATAGATGCCCGAGGCCTGCAGATGGGCCGTGCGGCCGACGGCGAAGCAGGGCTTGTCGCTGCCGCCGCAGGCCAGCACGGGCCCCAGGCCCAGCACGGCGGGGTCGCTGTTCAGCGGCGCGTTCCAGCGCACCGAGCCTTCGACGGCCCAGTTCAGCTGGCCGATCGACGAGGTGACGCTGGCGCCCACCGCCTTGATGTCGTCGCCATAGGCCAGGTGCACATTGCCGTTGACGAAGTCGAACACCGGCACGGCGGGCGTCTTGTCGTGGTACTGGGCGGCGTAGAGGCCGAACTCGTAGTCGCTGCCCGTCGGGCTCAGGCGCAGCTGCACGCCACCCTGCCCCGAGTTGCGTGGCCGCAGGTCCTTGCTCTTGTCGTAGCTCAGCAGGATCGGAGCGCCCTGCGGGGTCTGGCCGAAGTTGACGGTGCCGGTGCCGACGTAGTCCTGGTTGGAGAAGAAGCTGCCGACGCCCGGGATCTTGCTGGGCCGCCACTTGAGCTGGTAATAGGCGCCCAGCGAAATGCCTTCGGCGATCTGCAGCGAGGCCGACACCTGCTCGACCGGCAGTAGCACTTCCTTGAACTGCCAGCCGGGCACGGAGACGACCTTGGCAACGTCGACCGGCCCTTGCGCGTTGGCGATGCCGTTCTGGCCGAAGAACAGGCTCTCGCCCCACTGCAGCGTGTGGCGGCCGATGCGCACGGTGCTCTTCATGCCGCCGACCTCGCCCTTCACGTAGACGAAGGCGTCTAGGAACTCGCCGCTCTGGCCATGCTGGCGGCGGGTGTCGGGCAGGAACTCGTTGGGGGCCTGGCCGCCGAAGGTGTTGGACGTCGGGATCACCGGGCCCAGTGCATTGCCGCCGGCATACAGCGCGGTGCCGGCATAGCTGTTCTTGCGCAGATAGACCGAGTCGCGCCAGGCGTTGCCGCTCACCCGCGCGCCCCAGCCGGGGCCGGCCAGGTCGATCTCGGCCAGCAGGTCGAAGCGGTTGGAGATCTGGCCGCGCTTGAAGTTGTGGTCGCCGTCGTCCTCGTTGACGGTGCCGGGGTCCTTGGCCACGTCGAGCCGCGTCAGCGCGTCGGACGGGCTCTTCGTCCGCACGGCGGTGCTGTATTTGGGCGTCAGGTCCAGGCGCAGCTTGTAGTCGCTGCTGGGCAGCTCGATGTCGAAAGCGTGGGCGGCCGGCAGGGCGAAGGCTGCCGCCACCGCCAGCGCAAGGCGGGTGGGTCTTGTCATGTTGTCTCCTCGGGTTGTGGGTGCGGGCTCGGCGGCCCGCTTCGGAACTCAGTAGTACGTCGAGGCCAGCCCGCCGTCGACCGGCAGGTTGATGCCGCTGACCCAGCGCGACTCATCCGCGCACAGGAAGGCGACGACTGGCGCGACCTCGTCGGCCAGCGCGGGGCGCTTCATGCGGTGGGAGTCCTTCTGCACGCGCTCCTCGCCGAGCATCTGCACGAAGTCGCCCAGGATGGGCGTCAGCACGGGGCCGGGCGCGACGCAGTTCATGCGCACGCCGTTGTTGAGGAACCATTTCTGCGACTGCGTCAGGGTCCAGACGATCAGCGCCTCCTTGAAGTACTGGTAGCAGGTCTCCTGCGCCACCGGCTTCTTCGCGAGGAAGGCCAGGCCGGCCTCGAAGGTGGGCGTCTCGGCCAGAGCCTTGTGTAGGTCCAGCCGCGCCGGCCATTCGGCGCCCAGGATGGAGGCGATGTTGACGATGGCGCCGCCCTGGGGGAGCCGCTCGATGGCGCGCGTGCAGAGGTGGCGGAGGCCCAGGTAGTTGACGCGGGCCACCAGGTCCACCGGCGCCGTGCCGGGCACGCCGGCGATGTTGCACAGCGCATCGAAGCGTTCGGGCAGCTGCTTGAAGGCGGCGTCGACGGCGGCCTGCTCGGACAGGTCGGCCTTGATGAAGCCGTCCAGCGTCAGCAGCGGCTCGTTGCGGTCCACGCCGATGACGCGGGCGCCCTTGAGGCGCAGGAAGCGCGCCGTCTCGGCGCCGATACCGGAGCTGGCGCCGGTGATGACGATGGTCTTGCCTTGGAAGTTCATGCTTGTCTCCTGATGGTTTGTTGTGGGTTCAGAAGGGGAACTGGGGGGGCGTTTCCTTGACGGTCAGCCACTGCCAGGTGCTGAACTGCTCCCAGTCCCCAGGGCCGCCATGCGAGTTGCCGTTGCCGGCGATGCCGGGGCCACCGAAGGGGTTGACGGCGTCGTCGTTGACGGTCTGGTCGTTGATGTGGACCATGCCGGCGCGCAGCTGGTTGCCGATGGCCAATGCGCGACCGACCGATTTGGAGATCACGCCGGCCGCCAGGCCGCCATGGCCGGTGTTGGCCAGGGCCACGGCTTCCTCGTCGGTCTTGAAGGTGACGAGGTTGACGACCGGGCCGAAGGTCTCGTCGTCGAAGGTCGGCATGCCGGGCTTGACGCCGCCCAGCACGGTGGGCTTGTAGAAAAGACGGTCATAGCTGCCACCGGCCAGCAGCTGGGCGCCGGCCTGGACACTGGCCTGCACGGCGGCGTGTACGCGGTCGCGCTGGCGCTCGTCGATCAGGGGCCCCAGGGCGACCTGGCCGGTGGCACCGTCGCCCACCGGCAGGTGCTGAGCCTTGGCGACGAGGCGCTCGGTGATGGCCGGCGCGATGGACTCATGCACCAGCACGCGGTTGCTGGCCATGCAGATCTGGCCCTGGTGTAGCCAGGCGCCCCAGGCAATGTTGCTGGCGGCAAGGTCGAGGTCGGCGTCGTCGAGCACGACGAGGGCATTGCTGCCGCCGAGTTCCAGCGAGACCTTCTTCAGGTGCCGGCCGGCCAGCTCACCGATCCGGCGGCCCACGCCGGCCGAGCCGGTGAAGGAGATCATCGCGACGGCCGGGTCGGTCACCAGCGCCTCGCCCACGTCGGCACCGCCGGGCAGCACATGCAGCAGGCCCGCGGGCAGGCCGGCAGCCTCGAAGACCTGGGCGATCATGAAACCGCCGCTGACCGGCGTGCGCGGGTCAGGCTTGATGATGACGGCGTTGCCGGCGGCCAGCGCCGGGGCGACGACGCGCAGCGTCAGGATGAGCGGGAAGTTGAACGGCGAGATGACGCCGACGACGCCCAGCGGCACGCGCCGGGCGATGGACATGCGGCCCGGCGTGCTCGGCAAGACCTGGCCCTGCGATTGCAGCGGCATGGCGGCGGCGATCTGGCAGAAGGCAATCGCCTCGCGCAGCTCGTGCTGGCCCTTGGGCAGGATGGCGCCGCTCTCGCGGGTGACGAAGAGCGCCAGCTCGTCGAAGTGCTGCTGGAAGAGCTGGGCGGCGCGCAGGAACACGCCAGCGCGCTCACGCGGCGGCAGCGCGGCCCAGGCGGCTTGGGCGGCGGTGGCCGCAGCGGTGGCGGGTGCCACGTCGGCAGCCACGGCGCGGCCGGTGCGCACCAGCACGGCGCCCGTCGCGGGTTCGATCACATCGGCAGCCTGCGAGGCGGCGCGCCAGCCGCTGCTGTAGAGGTGTTCACGCCACAGGGTGGGGTCGAGTAGGGGCTGAGTGCTCATGGCGGGGCTGCTGAGGTGGGTTGCGAAAAGCGCGAACTCGGTGCTCGCTTGCCCTGATGCAGTGCAACGCCTGTGCCATGCCCTGCCATGCACCGCGCCAGCCCTGCCCACGGCCACGCCACGGCGGATCGTTTTCAGAGTGAAGGACCCACCTCGCCCTGGGACTTTCCCTGGCCCCGATGTAGAGGCCACCGTCGCGGGTTATCCCTGGACCTGGATATTTATGAATTGAAAACAATTCAAGGACTCGACGGCCCGCCGTGTTGCTCAATTCATCACTACATGACCAAATCGCCCCGCATCTCCCTGGCCGAGGTGGCCCGCCAGACCGGCACCATGTTGAAGCGCGGCGACAGCAAGCACTTCGTGCAGGACCAGGCGCCCACGATGGGCGACCTGACCGAGTCGCTGTTCTTCTCGCCGGGCGATGGCCGCATCTGGCTGAACGATCAGCGCATGCTGCTGCTGCACAGCTCCTCCGTCGGGCATCTGCGCCGCGAACTGATCGACACCCTTGGCATGGAGCGCGCCCGCGGCCTGCTGACGCGCGCCGGCTATGTCTCGGGCGCCCGCGACGCCCAGCTCGTGCGCGAGCGCTGGCCCAATGCCGACGCGGCCACCGTCTTCATGGCCGGCACGCGGCTGCATGCGCTCGAAGGCGTCGTCAAGGTGACGCCGCTGGCCTTCGATTTCGACATCAACCGAGGCACCTACGAGGGCGAGTTCCTGTGGGAGCACTCCAGCGAGGACGACGAGCACATCAGCGCCTACGGCGTCGGCACCGAGGTGGCCTGCTGGTCGCAGGTCGGCTATGCCACCGGCTATGTGACCAGCCTGTTCGGCCAGCTAGTCATCTTTCGCGAGGTCGACTGCCGCTCCATGGGTGCCAGCGTCTGCCGAGTCGTCGGCCGTCACGCGGCCGCCTGGGGTGACATCAGCGAAGACCTGAGTTACCTGGAAGCCAAGGAATTCCGCCGCCTGAGCGCCAGCGAGCCCGCAGCCGCCGAGGCGCCGACGGCGGCCACACCCGCCGCCGCCGAAGAACAGCCCGGCATCGAGCGCCACGACATCGTCGGCGCGTCGTCGGCCTTCACGTCCGCCTGCCACCAACTGGCCCGGGTGGCTGGCACGCGCGCCACGGTGCTGTTCACGGGTGAATCGGGCGTTGGCAAGGAGGCCTTCGCGAGTCGGCTGCACCGCATCAGCCCGCGCGCCGCCCGGCCCTTCGTGGCCGTGAACTGCGCGGCCATCCCCGAGACGCTGATCGAGAGCGAGCTGTTCGGCGTCGAACGTGGCGCGTTCACCGGCGCCAGCCAGTCACGCCCCGGGCGCTTCGAGCGGGCCGACGGCGGCACGCTGTTCCTGGATGAGATCGCGACGCTCAGCCTGGTCAGCCAGGGCAAGTTGCTGCGCGCGCTGCAGGAGGGCGAGGTCGAGCGGGTGGGCGGCACGCGCACGCTGCAGCTGGACGTGCGCGTCGTCGCCGCGACCAATGTGGACCTGCAGGCCGAGGTGCGCGCCGGGCGCTTCCGCGAGGACCTCTTCTACCGCCTCAACGTCTACCCCATCCACCTGCCGCCACTGCGCGAGCGGCGCGACGACATCCCGCTGCTCATGGCGCATTTCCTGCGCCGCGAGGCCCAGCGGCACGGCCGCCACCCGACCGGCTTCACGCCCCGGGCCGTGCGGGCCATGCTGCACTACGCCTTCCCCGGCAACATCCGCGAGCTGCAGAACCTGGTGGAACGCGGCGTCATCTCGGCCGAGGACGATCAGGCCATCGACGTGGCCCACATGTTCCGCCGCGAGCAGCTCAGCGACGAGGCGCTGCTGACCATCGGCGCCCATGGCACGCTGCAGAAAGCCGCCGCGCCGCCGCCGCGCCTGCTGGACCTGCTCGGCGAGGCACTGCAAACCGGCGGCGCCGGCCATGTCGAGCTGGACGCCATCGAGCGCCAGCTATTGCAGGAAGCCACCGAGGCCGAGAACGGCAACCTGGCCGCCGCCGCACGGCGCCTGGGCATCACGCGGGCGCAGTTGGCTTATCGGCTGCAGCGCGCTGCCCAACCGCCCTCACAGGGCTGAGACGCGTCAAACAGTTATTTTATCAAATCACTTTGTCACCAGCACGGCGAGCCGACATCCCAGGACCATCAAGCCAACATCCGCCATTAACAATGGCCAGTTGTCGATTCAAGGATCAATTTATCGGTGCAAACCCTAGCTGTATCAACGATGATTTAGTTAATACTGTTAATCATCAACAGCCTTGAAGCTGGCTTCCGCCGGCCGGATCCATGCCCGACTTCTCCGCCCGATTCGACGACCACTGGCTGCTCGGTGGCGCACGCACACCCTGGGTTGACTACTGCGGCGCGCTCGCCGAGGTCTCGCCCATTGACCTCGGCATCAAGGCGGCCCGCGCCGCGCTGGAACGCACCGGCGTGCCGGGCAGCGACGTCGACTCGGTCGTCACCGCCTCCATGGCCCAGGCGTCGTTCGACGCCTACATGCTGCCGCGCCACATCGGCCTGTATGCCGGCGTGCCCGTCGAGGTGCCGGCCATCGGCGTGCAGCGCATCTGCGGCAGCGGCTTCGAGATCATTCGTCAGGCGGCCGACCAGATCACGCTGGGCTACGCCAGCCTGGCGCTCGTGGTCGGCGCCGAGTCGATGTCGCGCAACCCTATCTGCGCCTACACCCACCGCAGCGGTTTCAAGCTCGGCGCGCCGGTCGACTTCAAGGACTTTCTGTGGGAGGCGCTCGACGACCCGGCCGCGAAGGTCTCGATGATCCAGACGGCCGAGAACCTGGCCAAGAAGTACGGCATCACACGCGCCGAGGTCGACACCTATGCCGCCGCCTCCTTCGAGCGTGCGCTGCGTGCGCAGGCCGAGGGGTTCTTCGCCGGCGAGATCGCACCGGTGACGAGCGAGCGCTTCGAGCTGGACGGCTACGAGGCGCGCAGCATCAAGCTGCCACGCAAGGTGGCCGCTGCGGACCGCGACACGCATCCCCGCCCCTCCTCCTTTGAGGCGCTGTCCGCGCTGCGCACGGTCTACGACGGCGGCGTACAGACGGCTGGCAACTCTGCAGCCCTGGTCGACGGCGCAGCAGCCGTCGTCGTGGCCTCCGGCGCGCAGGTCCGCGACCGCGGCCTGACGCCACTCGCCCGCCTGCGCGGCGCGGCAGCGGCGGGCGTTCCGCCCGAGATCATGGGCATTGGCCCCGTGCCGGCCATCCGCGCGCTGCTGGCACGCTGCGAGCTCAAGCTGTCGGACATCGACCTCTTCGAGATCAACGAGGCCCAGGGCGCGCAGACCCTGGCCTGCGTGAAGGAACTCGGCCTGGACCTGGCCAAGCTCAACGTCAACGGCGGCTCCATCGCGCTGGGCCATCCGCTCGCCGCCACCGGCGTGCGCCTCACCCTCACCGCGGCCCGCGAGCTGCAGCGCCGCGGCGGCCGCTACGCCGTCGTCTCCGCCTGCGTCGGCGGCGGCCAGGGCATGGCACTGCTCATCGAGAACACACCAGCATGAAGATCATCACTGCCGACCAGGTCGGCCTCCTCGTCAAGGACGGCGCCACCCTCTTCCTCGGCGGCCTGGCCATGATGGGCCTGGCCGAAGAAGCGCTGCAGGGGCTGGAGCGCCACTTCCTGGCCACCGGCCACCCGCGCCAGCTCACCACCTGGGCCTGCGGCGCCATCGGCAATGCCGGCAGCGGCGGCATGGCCCACTTCGCCCACGCGGGCATGGTCAAGCGCGTCGTCGCCGGCCACTTCGGGCAGACCGGCAAGGCCATGATGGCCATGGTGCATGCCGGGGAGGTCGAGGCCTACAACTTCCCGCAGGGGTGCCTCTCCAGCCTCACGCGCCACATCGCCAGCCGCTCGCCAGGCCTGCTGACCAAGGTGGGCCTGGGCACCTTCGTCGACCCGCGGCTGGAAGGCGGCAAGCTCAACGCCGCCGCGCAGGAAGACCTCGTTCGCCTCGTCGAATTCGAGGGCGAGGAGTGGCTCTTCCATCCCTCGCCGCGCATCGACGTCGCCTTCATCCGCGCCACCTATGCCGACGAGCGCGGCAATCTCAGCCTGGACAAGGAAGGCATCCTGCTCGAGCAGCTGTCCATCGCCCAGGCCGCGCGCGCCTGCGGCGGCATCGTCATCGCGCAGGTCGAGGCCGTGGTGGCCGCCGGCAGCCTGCATCCCAAGAGCGTCAAGGTGCCCGGCCTGGTGGTGGACTACGTCGTCGTCGCCAAGCCCGAGAACCATCTGCAGACCATCACGACGGCCTTCAACCCGGCCTTCAGCGGCGACGTGCGCGTGCCGCTGGGCAGCATGCCGGCCATGCCGCTGGACGAGCGCAAGGTCATCGCCCGCCGTGCCGCCATGGAATTGCAGCCGGGTGCCGTCACCAACCTGGGCATCGGCATCCCGGCCGGCGTCCCTTCGGTGGCCGCCGAGGAGGGCGTGTCCGACCTGCTCAACCTCAGCGTGGAGTGCGGCGTCAACGGCGGCGTGCCGGCCCAAGGCGGCG
Organism: Pelomonas sp. Root1217; assembly: GCF_001425705.1. Lineage (GTDB taxonomy): Bacteria > Pseudomonadota > Gammaproteobacteria > Burkholderiales > Burkholderiaceae_C > Pelomonas. The sequence goes on from NZ_LMDC01000028.1 coordinate 1,190,604, forward strand.
ACTTCGGCATGGCCTACAACCCCGAGTCCATCATCGAGCAGGGGTCGCAGTTCGACTTCTACGACGGCGGCGGGCTGGACTGCAGCTTCCTGGGCCTGGCCCAGACCGACCGCCACGGCAACGTCAACGTCAGCAAGTTCAACGGCCGGCCGGTCGGCTGCGGTGGCTTCATCAACATCACCGCCTCGACGCCGCGCCTCGTGTTCTGCGGCAGCTTCACCGCAGGCGGCGTGGACCTGGCCGTGGCCGATGGCCGCCTGCACATCCGCCAGGAAGGCCGCGCGCGCAAATTCGTCGAGCAGGTCGAGCAGATCACCTTCAACGGCCGCGATGCCGCGCGGCGCGGCCAGGAGGTGCTGTTCATCACCGAACGCGCCGTGTTCGCGCTGCGCCCGGACGGCCTGGAGCTGACCGAGATCGCGCCCGGCATCGACCTCGAACGCGACGTGCTGGCCCATATGGACTTCCGCCCGCTGATGCGCGACGTGAAGACCATGGACGCCGGCCTCTTTAGTGAACACTGGGGCGGCCTGGCCGCCGCTCTCTCCAAGCAGACCCACGCATGAACGCCGCCACCGACTTCCTTCCCGCCAGCGGCCTGCTGGCCCAGCTCGACCTGCTGCGCATCGAGCATGCCGGCGCCGTCACACACCTGTGCCTGAACCGCCCGGCCAAACGCAATGCCATCAACGAAGAGCTGATGCGCCAGCTGCACACCGCCCTGCTCAACCTGCCGGCGTCGACCAAGGCCCTGGTCATGAGCGGCGAAGGCAGCCACTTCTGCGCCGGGCTGGACCTGTCGGACCTCAGCGAGCGCAGCGTGGCCGAGGGCGTGCTGCATTCGCGCGGCTGGCACGTCGTCATGGACGCCATCCAGTTCTGCCGCGCGCCGGTCGTCGCTGCACTGCATGGCGCAGTGGTCGGCGGCGGCCTGGAGCTGGCGGCTGCGGCCCACATCCGCGTGGCCGACGAGACCGCCTACTTCGGCCTGCCCGAAGGCCAGCGCGGCATCTTCGTCGGCGGCGGCGGCTCGGCGCGCATCCCGCGCCTGGCCGGCGTGGCCTGCATGACCGACATGATGCTGACCGGCCGCGTGCTGGACGCGGCCGAGGGCGAGCGGCGCGGCCTGGCGCAGTACGTCGTGCCCGCCGGCCAGGCCGTCGTCAAGGCCATCGCGCTGGCCGGCCACATCGCGCAGAACGCGCCGCTGTCCAACTTCGCCGTGACGCAGGCGCTGCCGCGCATTGCCGACCTGTCGCAGGCCGACGGCCTCTTCATGGAGTCGCTGATGGCGGCCATCGCCCAGGGCGACGATGAGGCCAAGCGAAGGCTGGACGACTTCCTGCAGAAACGCACACCCAAGATCGTCAAGTCATGAAGCCGCGCTACCGCCCCGTCGCCATTGGCGGCTGCCTGAACAATGCCAGCGTCGAGCCCCTCGCCGACGGCGGCTTCGTGCTGCGCTCGACGGAGCCGCTGGCAGCCTACCCCGGGCACATGGGCGAGCGCCTGGCGCACTGGGCCGGCGCGGCGCCGGACCGGCTGCTGGCGGCCCAGCGCGGGGCGGATGGCGCGTGGCGCCGCGTCAGCTACGTCGAGATGGCCGGGCGCGCCCGCTCCCTCGGCCAGGCCTTGCTGGACCGGGGCTTGAGCGTCGAGCGGCCGCTCGTCATCCTGTCCGACAACGACCTCGAACACCTCAGCCTGATGCTCGGCGCGATGTGGGCGGGCATTCCCTGCGTCAGCATTTCGCCGGCCTACTCGCTGGTCTCGACCGACCACGGCCGCCTGCGCCACATCCTCGCCAAGGCCACGCCAGGCGCCGTCTACGCGGCGGACGCGAGCTATGCGCGCGCCATCGAAGCCACCGTCACGGCGGACTCCCGCGTCATCCTCGGTGAAGGCCGGCTCGAAGGCCGAGCCGCCGAGCGCTTCGCCGACCTGCTCGACACGCAGCCCGGCCCGGCGCTGGACGCCTCCCACGCCGAGGTCGGCCCCGACACCATCGCCAAGCTGATGTTCACCTCGGGTTCGACCAAGGCGCCCAAGGGCGTGGTCATGACCCAGCGCATGTGGTGCGCCAACCAGCAGATGACGCTGCAGGCCATGCCCTTCCTGGCGGAGCAGCCGCCGGTGGTGCTGGACTGGCTGCCGTGGAACCACACCTTCGGCGGCAACCACAACCTCGGCATCGTCCTCTACAACGGCGGCAGCCTCTACATCGACGAGGGCAGGCCGGTGCCGGGCCGCTTCGAGGCCACGCTGCGCAACCTGCGCGAGGTGGCGCCGACCATGTTCTTCAACGTGCCCAAGGGCTTTGACGAACTCGTCTCCGCGCTGCAGGCCGACACCGCCCTGCGCGACCATTTCTTCAGCCGGCTGCAGTTGGTCGAGTGCGGCGGCGCAGGGCTGTCGCCGAAGACGCTGGACGCCTTCAACCAACTCGCCGAAGCCGCCATCGGCCAGCGCATCCGCCTCGCGGCCGGTCTGGGCATGACCGAGACCGCACCGACCTGCACCTTCGCCATTCCCGAGGAGGCCCGCGCCGGCTTCATCGGCTGGCCCGTGCCTGGCGTGGACGTCAAGCTCGTACCCATGGGCGACAAGGCCGAGGTGCGCTTTCGCGGGCCCAACGTCATGCCCGGCTACTGGCGCGAACCCGAGTTGACGCAGCAAGCCTTCGACGACGAGGGCTACTACCGCACCGGCGACGCCGCCAAGCCCTGCGACCCCGCAGACCCCACGAAGGGCCTGATGTTCGACGGCCGCATCGCCGAGGACTTCAAGCTCTCCACCGGCACCTTCGTCAGCGTCGGCCCGCTGCGCGCCCGCGTCATCGCCCTGGGCTTCCCCTGCGTGCACGATGCCGTCGTCACGGGCCTGGGGCGCGACGAGATCGGCCTGCTGATCGTGCCGCGCGTGAACGAAGCGCGCCGCCTGGCCGGCCTGCCCGACACCGTCCCCGCCGAAGAAGCGCTGGGCCACGCAGCCGTACGCGGCTTCTTCCAGGCGCTGGCCAACCAGCTCTGGGCCGAGGGCACCGGCAGCGCCACCCGACCGGCCCGGCTGCTGCTGCTGGCCGAGCCGCCGTCCATCGATGGCGGCGAGATCACCGACAAGGGCTCGATCAACCAGCGCGCCGTGCTGAGCCGCCGCGCGGCCCTGGTCGAACTGCTGCACGAGGCCCCCGTGGGCCACCCCGACGTCATCACCCCGCACCGCTGAACACCATGAACATCTCTGGACAAACCGCCCTCGTCACCGGCGCCGGCTCCGGCCTCGGCGAAGCCGTGGCACGCGCCCTCGCGGCCCAAGGCGCCCGCGTCGCCCTGCTCGACATCAACGAAGCCGGCGCCCAGCGCGTGGCCGCCGACATCGGCGCCGACCGCGCGCTGGCGCTGCGCTGCGACATCACCGATGCGGCATCCGTCACCGCCGCGTTGGACGCAGCAGCCGCCGCCTTCGGCCCGGCCCGCATCCTGATGAACGTTGCCGGCATCGGCAGCGCCAAGCGCATCGTGCAACGCGACGGCTCGCCCGCGCCGCTGGAGGACTTCGAGCGCGTCGTGCGCATCAACCTCATCGGCACCTACAACATGACGCGCCTGGCCGTGAGCCGCATCGTGGCCCTCGCACCGTTGGCCGATGGCGAGCGCGGTGTCATCGTCAACACCGCCTCGGTCGCGGCCTTCGACGGCCAGGTCGGCCAGGAGGCCTACTCGGCGTCCAAGGGCGGCATCGTCGGCATGACCCTGCCGCTGGCACGCGACCTCGCGCAGTTCGGCGTGCGCGTCTGCACCATCGCGCCGGGCCTGTTCGCCACGCCGCTGATGAAGGAGCTGCCCGAGGAGGTTCAGGCATCGCTGGCCGCGTCCATCCCCTTCCCCAAGCGCCTGGGCCTGCCCGAGGAGTTCGCCGCGCTGGCGGCGCACATCGTCGCCAACGGCCACCTCAACGGCGAGGTCATCCGCCTCGACGGCGCCCTGCGCATGGCACCCCGCTGAACCGGCCAGGAGCCAAGCCCATGTTCATCACCAACACCTGGTACGTGGCCGCCCGCAGCGACGAGATCGGCAGCGACAAGCCGCTGGGCCGCAAGGTCTGCAACCATGCAATGGCCTTCTTCCGCAACAGCGCCGGCAACGTCAGCGCGGTGGAGGATTTCTGCCCTCACCGCGGCGCGCCGCTGTCGCTGGGCAGCGTGCAGGGCGACACCCTCGTCTGCGGCTATCACGGCCTGGCCATGGGCGGTGACGGCAAGACCGTCTCCATGCCCTGCCAGCGCGTGCGCGGTTTCCCGGCCATCCGCAGCTTCCCGGTCCATGAGGCCCACGGCTTCATCTGGGTCTGGCCGGGCGATGCCGCCAAGGCCGACGTGGCCAAGCTGCCCGCCTTCGAATGGCTGGGCAACCAGGCCTTCGGCTATGGCGGCGGCCTGTACCAAATCGCTTGCGACTACCGCCTGATGATCGACAACCTGATGGACCTGACGCACGAGACCTACGTGCACGCCACCAGCATCGGCCAGAAGGAAATCGACGAGATCCCCTGCACGACACGCGTCGATGGTGACCACGTCATCACCGAGCGCCACATGCAGGGCATCGAGGCGCCGCCATTCTGGAAGATGGCCCTGCGCATGAACGGCCTGCCCGACGACCAGCCCGTGGACCGCTGGCAGATCTGCCACTTCACGCCGCCCAGCCACATCATGATCGAGGTGGGCGTCGCACTGGCCGGCCAGGGCGGCTATGAGGCACCCGACGCCGTCAAGGCCGCGAGCTGGGTGGTGGACTTCATCACGCCGGAGACCGACACCTCCATCCACTACTTCTGGGGCATGGCGCGCAAGTTCAAGCCGCAGGACGAGGCGCTGACGGCCCAGATCCGCGAGGGCCAGGGCAAGATCTTTGCGGAAGACCAGGAGATGCTGGAGCGCCAGCAGCAGAACCTGCTCGCCTGGCCGCAGCGCCAGCTGCTGATGCTCAACATCGACAGCGGCGGCGTGCAGTCGCGCAAGGTCATCGAACGAGTGCTGGCGGCGCAGCCATGATCACGGTCCGCATCGAGGCCAAGACCGCGGTCGCTCGGGGCGTCTGCGCCCTCACGCTCGTTGCGGCCGATGGCGGCGCCCTGCCCGCCTTCGCAGCCGGCGCTCACCTCGACGTGCACTTGCCAGGCGGCATCGTGCGGCAGTACTCGATCAGCAATGCCCCCACCGAGGTCCACCGCTATGTGCTCGGCGTGCTGCTCGACGCTCAATCGCGCGGCGGTTCGCGGGCCGTGCATGAGCTGCTGGCTGCGGGGCAAACGCTGCAAGTGAGCGCACCGAAGAATCACTTCCCGTTGGCCGCGCAGGCCACCCGCAGCCTGCTGATCGCCGGCGGCATCGGCATCACGCCCATCCTGGCGATGGCCCGCCAGCTCTCGGCCGACGGCGCGGACTTCGAGCTCCACTACGCGTCGAGCAGCGCCGAGCGCATGGCCTTCCGGGCGGAGATCGAGGCGAGCGCCTGGGCTGGTGCTGCGCGTTTTCACGTCGGTGGCGACCGCCTCGATGTGCAGGCACTGCTGGCCGCTCCCGATGCCGGCACTCACGTCTACGTCTGTGGCCCCAGGCGGCTGATCGACGCGGTGACCGACGCCGCGAAGCGCCATGGCTGGTCAGCCGGTCAGGTCCACCACGAGTTCTTCGCAGGCGCGCCGATGGCTGCGACCGGTCAGGACGGCCCCTTCGAGATCGAACTGGCGCGCAGCGGCCGCGTGATCCTTGTTGGTGCCCATCAGACCGCCGCCCAGGCCCTCATCGCCGCAGGCGCTCCCCTGCTGACCTCCTGCGAGCAAGGCGTCTGCGGCACCTGCCTGACGCGGGTGATTGGCGGCGAGCCCGAGCATCGCGATCTCTATCTGACGCCCGAGGAGCAGGCCGCAAATGACCAATTCACGCCTTGCTGCTCGCGCGCGCGCAGCAGTCGCCTGGTGCTCGATTTAGGTTGAACCGCCCGGCATTCGATTGACGACTTCCTCATCTCGGGGCGCTGGCCATCCACGTCCAACCGCCAGCCGCGCAGCGCACTCTCGCTGACCTGCGCCGTCTAGGGGCCTACCCTTGCGTCTGGCCGCGCCACGCGCCACGACACTGCCGTCCGCGCTCACAACCGACCGCGAAGGTCGTTCAGCCAAGTGATTGCCGTTTCCGCTTTACTTTGTGCGTCGCTCAAATTAATATTTGGTCTGACCGCATTTGACAAGCAAATAATACCGGTCCGACCAAGCAAACGGAGGAGACAAACACGTGCTGGCCGAAGCGACGGGGAGCCAAGAGCTGCTCAAGACCGATCCCACAAGCCCGCTGCTCATCGGCGCAGAGGTGGGGAGGGAGTCCGTGCGCACCGTCACCACGTCGCTGGCGGGCGAGGTTCAAGGTTGCGTGACTGCTTGCTATGGGACCGGTCGACCGTCGCGGCCTGCGTGGCCAATCTCGGGCCTGTACGTTCCTGCGGTTGGCACGGTTGTGCTGAAGCCATGACCGTGACACGCGCCACCCAGCGCGGCAGCGCCAGCACCGCCGTTCGACGCTCGCTCGGCGAGGTGCGCGAACACCTTGCCGCGACGGATCGTGAAACACTGAAAGCGGCCGACTCCTCCGGCCACCATCTAGGCATGGTGCTGAACCTGGCGACCGCCTACCGCCCGAGCTGCATCGTCCTGGGTGACTCCGTCATCGAACTGGGTGCGCCATTCCTGCAGCCGGCGCTGGATGTACTGGACGCTCACGCGACTTTCGGCGGTTCCCGCCGTCCGAAGGTCCGCACCTCCCGGTTTGGTCAGAATGCCCGTTGCCATTGGCGCGGCTGCGCTGGTTCGCTACCGCCTGACCGCCGCCTGCGGCGCCTGACCCCGAGTTATAACGAGCCAGTTCCACTCTCTTCCCGTTCGATCAACCTTTATCACTCGCTCAGCACAACGTTCGCTGAGCAATGACCGCCCTCAAAGACACACGGAGACATCATGCGTCGCACTACTTTTCTCGCACTGAGCGCTTTGTTGACGCTCGCACCTTGCGCACCGCTGCTGGCACAGGGCAAGGGCACCATCGGCATCTCGATGCCGACCAAGGGCTCGCAGCGCTGGATCGCCGACGGCGACAACATGGTCAAGAGCTTCAAGGCGCTGGGCTACCAGGCCGACCTGCAATATGCCGATGACGAGATTCCCAACCAACTCGCCCAGCTCGAGAACATGGTCACCAAGGGCGTCAAGGCCCTGGTCGTCGCCTCCATCGACGGATCCACGCTGTCGGGCGTGCTGCAGAAGGCCGCCGAGAAGGGCGTCAAGGTCGTCGCCTATGACCGCCTGATCCGCGGCTCCAAGAACGTCGACTACTACACCACCTTCGACAACTTCCAGGTCGGCGTGCTGCAGGCCGAGTCCATCGTCAACCGGCTCGGCCTGAAGCAGGGCAAGGGGCCTTTCAACCTGGAGGTGTTCGCGGGCTCGCCCGACGACAACAACTCGGGCTTCTTCTACGACGGCGCCATGAGCGTGCTCAAGCCCTACCTGGACAGCGGCAAGCTCGTCGTGCGTAGCAAGCAGATGGGTGCGATGAAGGTCGGCATCCTGCGTTGGGACACCGCCACCGCCCAGGCGCGCATGGACAACCTGATGTCTGCCTATTACGGCAAGGAGAAGCTGCATGCCGTGCTGTCCCCCGCGGACATCCTGTCGATCGGCATCATTTCTTCCTTGAAGAGCCTCGGCTACGGCAGCGCAAGCCAGCCCATGCCGGTGATCACCGGGCAGGACGCCGACCTGCCGTCGGTCAAGGCCATCCTCAGAGGTGACCAGACTTCCACCGTCTTCAAGGACACCCGCCAGCTGGCCAAGGTCACGGCGGAACTCGTCGATGCGGTGCTCAGCGGCCGCGCACCGCAGGTGAACGACACCAAGACCTACAACAATGGCATCAAGGTCGTGCCGTCCTATCTGCTCAAGCCCGTTGCCGTCGACGCCACGAACTGGAAGCCCGTGCTCGTGGACAGCGGCTACTACAAGGAAAGCCAGCTGAAATGAACCCGCCCCTCGCCCAACCTCGCGTCGCTGAACGCGAGCAAGTCTGGTCGGTCCTGCAGACCGCGCAGCCGACGGAGCGGCTGCTCTTCGGCAGGCACGACAAGTCCACAGGACTTGCCGTGTCCGGCCTCAGCCCCCGCGGGGACGGCGATGCTTGCGGCGTCGAGCCGCAAGAACATCGCCAGTGCGGGCCGGCTAGGGAGCGGCCCGGCGCTCGTCCCGCTGTGTACCCAACGGGCAACTGAAATGGAAACCGCAGGCAATCAGCCGAGCGCGCTGCTGGAGATGCGCGGAATCGGCAAGAAGTTCCATGGCGTGGTCGCGCTGAAGCATGTCGACCTGGCCGTCCAGCATGGGCACATCCATGCCGTGGTCGGCGAGAACGGTGCCGGCAAGTCCACGCTGATGAAGATCCTGTCGGGTGTCTACCCGCACCCGGACTACGAAGGCGAGATCCGGTTCGGCGGCCAGCCGCAGCGCTTCGCCGACATACGCCAGAGCGAAGCGCTCGGCATCGTCATCATCCACCAGGAGTTGGCGCTGATTCCGCAGCTCTCCATCGCCGAGAACCTCTTCCTCGGGCACGAATGCGCCCGGCGCGGCGTGATCGACTGGACGCGCACGCACGAGCGGGCCGTCGAGCTGCTCAGCCAGGTCGGGCTTCAGGAGTCGCCGAATACGCTGGTGGGAGATATCGGCGTCGGCAAACAGCAGCTCGTGGAGATTGCCAAGGCACTCGCCAAGGACGTGAAGCTGCTGATCCTCGACGAGCCCACGGCCAGCCTCAACGAGGATGACAGCGCCGCGCTGCTCGAATTGCTGAAGCGGCTGCGCGGCCGCGGCGTCAGCTGTGTGCTGATCTCCCACAAGCTCAACGAGATCGCCGAAGTGGCCGACGCCGTCACGGTGCTGCGCGATGGCTCGACCATCACCACGATGGACTGCAGCGCCGCGCCGCCGTCGGAGGCGGCCATCGTTCGCGCCATGGTGGGACGCGACATGCAGGACCGCTACCCCAAGCGGCAGCCCAACCCGGGTGAAGTCCTGTTCGAACTGCGCGACTGGTGGGTCGAGCACCCGCTTCACGTGGGCCGCGAAGCCATCAAGGGCGTCAATCTGAATGTTCGCCGCGGCGAGATCGTCGGCATCGCGGGCCTGATGGGCGCGGGCCGAACCGAGCTCGCGATGAGCGTGTTCGGCCGCTCCTGGGGCCGGCGCATCCGTGGTTCCGCCTGGATGGACGGGCAGCAGGTCGACGTCTCCACCGTCCGGCGGGCCATCAAGTCAGGGCTGGCCTATGTCACCGAGGACCGCAAGGCCCTGGGGCTGGTGCTGCAGGAAAGCATTGCCCGCAACACCAGCCTGTGCCGGCTGGAAGGCGTCTCCCGCTTCGGCATCATCGACGAGGCCCGGGAGAGCACGGTGGCCAATGACTTCAGGCAGCGGCTGGCCACCCGCTGCGCGAGCGTCCAGCAGCCCGTCGGCGACCTGTCCGGCGGCAACCAGCAGAAGGTGGTCCTGGCCAAATGGCTGTTCACCGACCCCCAGCTGCTCATCCTCGACGAACCCACCCGCGGAATCGACGTCGGCGCCAAGTTCGAGATCTACAGCCTGATTGCAAGCCTGGCCGCCCAGGGTCGGGCGATCCTGATGATTTCGTCGGAACTGCCCGAGCTGCTGGGCCTGTGCGACCGCCTCTACATGATGAACGAGGGCGAACTGGTGGCCGAAATGCCGGCTGCCGGCGCCACCCAGGAAACCGTCATGCACGCCCTCTTGGGCACCCATTGAAATCCATCCTCATGTCTTCCTCTTCCCTGCGCAATTTCCTGGCATCGCACCTGCGCGACTACGGCATGCTGCTGTCGCTGGTCTTCATCATGGGGTTCTTCCAGGTGCTCACCGACGGCACGCTGTTGCAGCCGCTCAATCTGACCAACCTGTTTCTGCAGAACAGCTACATCGTGGTCATGGCCCTTGGGATGCTGCTCGTGATCGTCGCGGGCCACATCGACCTGTCGGTCGGTTCCATCTGCGGCTTCATCGGCGCCCTGGCCGCCATTTTGATGGTCGAGCGGGGTTGGCCCGTGCTGCCGGCCGCAGCCGTGTGCCTGGTCGCCGGCGCCCTCATCGGCTGCCTGCAGGGCTGGTTCGTCGCCTACCTGAAGATCCCTTCCTTCATCGTCACCCTCGCTGGCATGCTGGTGTTCAAGGGGCTGGCACTTGCGCTGCTGGGCGGCCAGTCCATCGGCCCCTTCCCGGAGTCTTTCCAGCTCCTGAGCAGTGGCTTCCTGCCCGACTGGGCGGCGGGCGAGGAGCGTCATCTCAGCTCCCTTGTCATCGGCTTCGGCCTGGTGGCATGGCTGGCCTGGCGGGAGCTTGCCATGCGCCACAAGTCCGCAGCGCTTGGCGTGGCGTCCGAGCCGGCGGCGCTCTTCGGCCTGCGGCTGCTGACCCAGTCGGGCGCCCTGGCCGCGCTGGTCTGGCTGCTGGCCTCGTACAAGGGCCTGCCCAATGTGCTGCTGCTGATGGGCGTGCTGATCGCCGCCTACGTCTTTGTGACCCGGCGCACGACGCTTGGCCGGCGCATCTACGCACTTGGCGGCAACGAACGCGCCGCCCGGCTGTCCGGCGTCCCGACCGAGAAGCTGACGTTGCTGTGCTTCGCCAACATGGGCGTCATGGCGGCACTCGCCGGCCTGGTTTTCGCGGCCCGCCTCAACACGGCCACGCCCAAGGCGGGCCTGGGCTTCGAGCTCGACGTGATCGCCGCCTGCTTCATCGGCGGGGCCTCGGCGTCCGGCGGCGTCGGCAAGGTGCTTGGCGCGGTGATCGGCGCCTTCATCATGGGCGTCATGAACAACGGCATGTCCATCCTCGGCGTGGGCATCGAATGGCAACAGGTCATCAAGGGCGTCGTGCTGCTGGCCGCCGTGGTTTTCGACGTCTACAACCGCCGAAAAGGTGCGTGACGCCAAGGTCGCTGGTCGATGACCGGCGCAAAGCCAGCCGCGGCGTCCGCTGCGAGCTGGCAATACAGCGGGCATCAGGCGGCGCTGGTGCCCTCGCCGACCCAGCGGCCCATAGAGGCCAGCAGATGTGAGCACATGGCCGCAGCTGCGGCCTGCGGGTTGCGGGCTTCCAGCGCGTGATAGATCGCCTCGTGCTCCCCGAGCGCGGCCTGCCAGGTGTGCGTGGACTCGGCCTGGCCGCTCATGCGGGACGCGATGGGGCTGTGACGGCCGTCGAAGAGCGTTCCCACCACGCCGATCAGGACGGAGTTGCCAGCCATCTCGGCAATGCTCAAATGAAAGCGCCGGTCCGACTCGACAGGCTTGCGGCCACTGGCATGGTCCTCGCGCATGGCGTTCAACGCGTCCTCGACGCGTTGCAAGGATGCCTTGCTCACCCGCGCTGCCGCGAGCGTGATGATCGCGCTCTCCAGCACGACACGCGCTTGCGCCAACTCGGCAGGGCTTTCGCCCAGTGACGAGGTTGCGACTTGGCCATTCATCGGCGGCGCGCAGGCGTACACACCCGAACCGCCGCGGATCTCCACGCGGCCGTCGATCTCCAGCGCGATCAGCGCCTCGCGCAGCGAAGGCCGCGAAACGCCAAGCTGCAGCGCCAATTCCCGCTCTGCTGGAAGCCGTCCCCCCGCTGGGATCCCCTGTTCGTCGATCAGCACACGGATCTTGTCGGCGACCAGCTGATATTGCCGACGCACTTCGCCGGCGCGGTGTTGGTTGGGCATCGACCAGCGCTCGTTGTTAATTGGACAGACCAAATGGTATCGCAATCAATCGCGTGCGCTGCACCGCTCTTGACCGACCCCGGCGAAACGATATTGGGGAATACACCGGTAAGACCAATAAGAGCAGGTATGGCAAAGTGGCTTGACCAAATTGGTTTGACCAGACATCGTGCCGACAGCGCCGAAATCGGACGCGATGACAGCGCTGCCACTGCGGAGCCGCTCGAAGTGCCAAGGCAAGAAGGCGGACGTCGGAAAGGGAGGAACAAGCAGGGCCGCAGAGCCCTCGAGAGCAACCACCAGAGACAAGACGAACATGCACCGATCAAAACCGACGCCGACGAAGTGGTCGACTCCATCGTCGCCGAAGACATCGGCAAGCTCCCCGACAAGGCGATCGGTGAAATGCTGTAGCGGCTCGCTGACATGAGCGTCGACCGCACGATGTCCAGCATCAGTTCGCTCAACGTCATCGTCGGCGGCCGTTGAAGTCCCTTCCTTGCGAATGAGCATGAACAACAGCACCCCCACGTCCCGCCGCCGGTTCGTCACCTCGGCCGCGCTGCTGCCGATGCTCAGTGCCCTGCCCCACTGGGTGCAGGCCGGCGCGGCCGCCGTCGGCGCCGATGCACTCAGCCTGTGGTACGACCAACCCGCCGGCCCGTGGATCGAGGCCCTGCCGGTCGGCAACGGCCGCCTGGGCACCATGGTCTTCGGGCGCCCGGCGCAGGAGCGGCTGCAGTTCAACATCGACACGCTGCACGGCGGCGGGCCCTACGTCCAGGACAACCCGAAGTTCCGCGGGGCCCTGCCGCAAGTGCGCGCCCTCATCGACCAGGAACGCTGGAAGGAGGCCAACGACCTCGTCTCCGAGGCGCTGATGGGCAAGCCCATCAAGCAGATGCCCTTCGGCGCCGCCGGCGACCTGCTGCTCAACTTCCCCGGCGTGAAGGCCGCTGCGCGCTATCGGCGCAGCCTGGACCTGGACAGCGCCATCGCCACCACCAGCTTCATCGACGGCAGCGGCCGCCACCGGCGCGAGACCTTCTGCAGCGTGCCGGACCAGGTGACGGTGATCCGGCTGGAGATCGAAGGTGACGGCACGATCGACCTGGACCTCGGCTATCGCCATCCCGACTACCAGCCCTATGGCGGCTTCGGCGACACCAAGTACGACAAGGATGGCGTCGTCTTCGTCGGCGCGCCCTGGGACCACCGTGAATCTCTCTTTGCAGAGAAGCGGCCCGGGTCGCTGGCCGTCCGCGCCGACGGCAGCGACGCGTTGCTGATCGAGGGCCGAAATGTGCAGGCCTTCGGCATCCCGGGCCAGCTGCGCTATGCGCTGCGCGTGCAGGCGGTGGGCGATGGCCACATCGAGGCCAGCGGCGACCGGCTGCGCGTGCGCGGCGCGCGCCAGCTGACGCTACTTGTCTCCGGCGAGACCAGCTATGTGAACTGGCAGGACACCAGCGGCGACCCCGTGGCCGCCGTGCGCCAGCGCACCGCCGCTGCCGCGCGCAAGCCGTTCACCAAGCTGCGCGACGACCATCTCAAGGCCCACCGCGCCTTGTTCCGCCGCCTGCACATCGACCTCGGCGGCCACGAAGCCAATGCCCGCTCCACCGACGCCCGCATCAAGGGCGTGCCCCGGCAGCCCGACGCCGCGCTCGCCGCGATGTACGTCCAGTACGCGCGCTACCTGCTGCTGTCGTCCTCGCGCCCGGGCAGCCAGCCGGCCAACCTGCAGGGTGTGTGGAACGAAGTGCTGCACCCGCCCTGGGAAGGCAAGTACACGATCAACATCAACACCGAGATGAACTACTGGCCCGCCGGGCCGGCGAACCTGGGCGAGTGTGTCGAGCCGCTGCTGAAGATGGTGGAGGACCTTGCCGTCACCGGCGCGCGCACGGCCCGCAACAGCTACGGCGCGCGCGGCTGGGTCGCGCACCACAACACCGACCTCTGGCGCGCCACCGCGCCCATCGATGGCCCGCTGTGGGGCATGTGGCCCACGGGCGGCGCGTGGCTTTGCACGACGCTGTGGCAGCACTACCAGTACAACCCGAGCTCGGCCGTGCTGCGCCGGCTCGTGCCGCTGTTCAAGGGCGCCTCGCTGTTCTTCCTCGACACGCTGGTCGAAGACCCCAAGGGCCGCGGCCTCGTCACGTCGCCCTCGCAGTCGCCGGAGAACAACCACCATACCGACATCGCACTGTGCGCCGGGCCGGCAATGGACCGCCAGATCCTGCGCGACCTGTTCGACGCGGCCATTGCGGCGCAGGCCCAGCTTGGCGAGGACGACCCGGCATTCACCGCTGCCGTGCGCAAGGCGCGAGCCCGCCTGCCGGCCGATCGCATCGGCGCGCAGGGCCAACTGCAGGAATGGCTGGAGGACTGGGATGCGTCGGCCACCGACCAGCAGCACCGCCATGTGTCCCATCTCTACGCCGTCTATCCAAGTGGGCAGATCAACGTGCGCGACACGCCCGAGCTGGCGCAGGCCGCGCGCGTGACGCTCGACGCCCGCGGTGACGAGAGCACCGGCTGGGCCACTGCCTGGCGGCTGGCGCTGTGGGCGCGGCTGGGAGACGGCGAGCGCGCCTACAAGATCCTGCAAGGTTTGCTGGGACCGGCGCGCACCTATCCCAACATGTTCGACGCCCACCCGCCTTTCCAGATCGACGGCAACTTCGGCGGCGCGGCCGGCATCCTGGAAATGATCGTGCAGTCCTGGGGCGGCGAGGTCCACCTGCTGCCCGCCCTGCCCAAGGCCTGGCCAGCAGGCAGCCTGCACGGCGTGCGTGCGCACGGCGCCTTGACGCTGGACGTGGACTGGAAGGACGGGCAACTCAGCCGCCTGCAGCTGCGTGGCCCCGCGCGCGCCAAGGTCGCGCTGCGCTACCGCGGCCAGCACCTCCAACTCCGGCTGGACAGCCAAGGCCGCGCCCGCGTCAGCGCGGCCGACTTCCAACCCCGGATCGTTCGCACGACAACGCAATGAAAACACTCGCCACTGTGTCATCGGGATGTAGGCCCACGTGTTGAGCCAAGTCCTACATACCGCTCGTGTCCGGAGGAGACAACCGGCCGAGCACTTTCAACCTTGAAAGGTAAAACATGAAAACCCGGATACCCCTCCTCCTCCTCGCGCTCGGCGCGGGCGCGGGATCAGTCGCGCAGGCGCAGAGCTGCGGCAGCGGCGGCGGCGCCACCGTCTGCCTGACGGCCACCGGCACGGCCAGCAACGTCCAGCTGGGTTGGACAGTCAGTGGCACCGTCACGTCGCTGGAGATCTTCCGCGACACCGACGCCGACCCCAACGGCCGCACCCGCATCGCCGTGCCGGGCAGCAGCGCCAGGAGCTACACCGACGCCGCGGGCAACATCGGCACGCGCTACTGGTACTGGGTCAAGTTCACGACCAACGCCGGCAGCTACAACTCCGGCTCGGCCAACGCCACGCTTGGCGCCGCCTGCAAGCCGACGGCCATCACGCCCTACATCAACGCCAACGGCGCGTGGACGCAAACGGCATCGGCCACCATCAAGACCGGCGCGTCGGCCATCCTAGGCCCGCAGCCGACATCCGGCGGCATGTGGAGCTGGAGCGGCTGCGGCACCGCCGGTGCGGCGCGCGAGCAGACCATCCAGCCGCCTGCGGCCTGCACGGCCACCGCCACTTACACCAATAGCTGCGGCGCCAAGACCCAGCAGACGTTCTCCATCAAGGTGGGAACCTGGAACAGCGCGAAATGGGGCGGTGGCGGCTACGTCACCGGCCTGGTCTTCCACCCGACCACCGCCAACCTGCTGTACGCACGCACCGACATCGGTGGCGCCTACCGCTGGAACCAGCCGACCTCGTCCTGGGTGCCCATCACCGACGGCCTGGGCTTCGGTGCGGCCGAGGCCAGTTTCCACGGCGTCGAGAGCATCGCTGTCGATCCGAACAACGACCAGCGCGTCTACATGGGCGCCGGCATGTACACGTCCGGGGGCAACGGCCGCCTGTATATCTCCAGCAACCGCGGTGACCAGTGGACCTATGTCGCCCTGCCCTTCCCGCTGGGCGGCAACAACCCCGGCCGGGCCATCGGCGAGCGCCTGATGGTCGACCCCAACAAGCCRTCGACGCTGTTCTACGGCTCGCGCACGGCCGGCCTGTGGAAGAGCGCCGACTCCGGCCTCACCTGGGCGCAAGTCACGTCGCTGTCCAGCGCCAAGCTGACCCAGGACCAGGTCAATGCCTTGGGCGGCGGCAGCGCAATGGGCGTCGAGACGGTCGTCTACGACACCGGCACCAAGGGCAGCGGCACGGCCACGCAGACGATCTACGTGCCCATCGCGCCGGACTATGTCCAGACCGCAGGCCTGGCCTCGAACCTGTACAAGTCGACCAACGGCGGCGCCTCGTGGACCCCGGTCACGGTGCCGATCTCCGGCTATCACATTCCGCACATGGTGCGTGCCGCKGACGGCATGTTCTACGTGGTCTTCACCAGGGAYGCCGGTCCCGGCTCCGCGGGTCCYGCCCGTCTGTACAAGTTCGACGGCAGCAACTGGACCTTGCTCAGGAGCGACGACTCGGTCGGCTACGGCGGCGTGTCCGTCTCCGGCACSGGYGCGACCACGCGCATTGCGCTGGGGATCACCAACACCTGGGGCAACTTCCCCGGCCAGCGAATCCTCCAGCTGTCCGACGATGCCGGCCGGAACTGGCGNGCGACCACGCGCATTGCGCTGGGGATCACCAACACCTGGGGCAACTTCCCCGGCCAGCGAATCCTCCAGCTGTCCGACGATGCCGGCCGGAACTGGCGCGAGATCGAAGCGATGACGCCGGGCGAGGTCTCCTGGGGCTGGATCGACGATGTGGAGATCGATCCCTTCAACCGCGATCACATCCTGCACGTCTCCGGCGGCGTCATGCAGACAAGCAACGCCTCCTCGGCCACGCCAACCTGGGCCATGACGGTCGACGGCCTTGAGGAGACGGCCGTGCTGGGCCTGGCCACGCCGCCGGCCGGCGCCACCTACACCGTCATCAACAGTTCGGGCGACGTCGGCGCCTGGGTGCACACCAACCTCACGACCAAGCCGACGCTGACGCCGGCCACCGACTGGAGCAACAGCTTCGCCGCCGACATGGCGTGGTCCGATCCGCAGTACATGGCCACCATCGGCGTCTACCTGGGCAACAACACCGCCTACGGCATGTGGTCGGGCGACGGCGGCAAGACCTGGGCGAAGTTCGCCACTTACCCGACGGGCGCGGCGCAAAACACGGGTGGGGAAGCGAGCATCGCCATCACCGCGCGCAACAAGGCAGTCTGGGCACCCGGCTACTCGGTGCCGTCCTACACCACGGACAACGGTGCCACCTGGGTGCCGACCAATCTGCCCGCGATCAACAGCGTCTTCCCCCGCGCCTACCACCTGGTTGCCGATCGCAAGAACCCGAACAAGGTCTATGCCTACGATTCCGGTGGCCACTGGTGGGGCACGCCGGGCAAGGTCTACACGTCGACCGATGGCGGCCACACGTTCACGCTGAGCCAGGGCTCGGTGAACGCCGGGCTGGCGCC
>NZ_LMDC01000029.1 GCF_001425705.1 Pelomonas sp. Root1217
CCCGCCCTGTCGCTTGCTGCGCGAGTACAGCGACACGGCTGTCTCGGCATATTCCTTGACTCGGAATAGTGCCGCCTATGCCGATATCGGCATAGCCGTCATTGCTTCGCCACCCACCTCCTGCAAGCCGGCAGCGACATCCGCACAGTGCAGGAACTCCTCGGCCACTCAGACGTGGCCACCACGATGATCTACACCCACGTGCTCAAGCTCGGTGGCGGCGCCGTGCGCTCGCCGCTCGATGCCCTGGCCATGGCTTGACAGGAGGTTTCATGAACCTGGATACCGAACGAATCGACGACGCCGTGCTGGCCTTGCTGCTGCTGGGCCTGCACGACGGCCAGCGGGCGTGGAAGTCCTTCGATTGGGATGCGATGGGCCGGCTGCATGAGAAGGGACTGATCAGCGACCCGGTCGGCAAGGCGAAGTCCGTGGCTTTCACCGACGAAGGCCTGCAGAGGGCGGAGGCCCTGCTGCAGTCGCTGTTTGGCAAGGCGGGCTAAGAGGCTGAGGCCGCACCGCCGGAGCGGCGCAGGCCGATTCATCACCCCGCCAGCAACTGCTCCAGCCGCTGCTCCCGCAGCCCGTAAAAGCGCTTGATCTCGGCAATCTGCGCCAACAGTTCCGGCCGACGCGCGGCCAACGCCTCGGCGGCCAGGCCCTGCGCCTTCACTGCCAGGATCATCTTGTTCTTGCTGGTGTGCTCCAGCGCGATGAACTCGAACACCTGGGTGCGGTAGCCCTGGCTTTCCAGCAGCAGCGCGCGCAGCGAGTCGGTCACCATCTCGGCTTCCTGGCCGAGGTGGATGCCGTGCTGCAGCATGGGCCTCAGCACCGCCGGCATCGTCATCTGCGGACGCAGTTCCTTGTGGCAGCAGGGCGAGCTCATGATGACGCTGGCGCCCGATTGCAGGCCGACGTGCAGGGCGTGGTCGGTGGCGATGTCGCAGGCGTGCAGGGCGATCATCACGTCCAGCGGCTGCACGGCTTGCGTTCTCACATCGCCCTGGTCGAAACGCAGGCCGGCCAGGCCCTCGTTCTGCACGATGCCGTCGCACAGCTTGACCATGTCGTCGCGCAGCTCGATGCCCGTCACGCGCGGCGCGAGGCCATGGGACTGCAGCCAGTCGTGCACGGCAAAGGTCAGATAGCCCTTGCCCGAGCCGAAGTCGGCCACGCGCACAGGCCCTTGCAAGCCGGCTTCCTCGACGGCCGAGGACAGGATCTCGACGAAGCGGTTGATCTGCTTCCACTTGCGTGCCATCGCGGGCACCAGCGCCGGCTCGCCCTTGACGAGATGGGTCAGGCCCAGCGCCGACCACACGGGGTGGGCGATGTCCAGCGGGCGCTGCTTGGCCTTGTCGTGCGCAGCGGGCGCGGTCGCCTCGGCGCCATCGATGCGCGTCACGCGCAAGGTTTCGCGCCCCTTGCGGCTGACGGCGAACTGCACCTCTTCGGTCGTCGTGTGCAGATGGGCATTGCGAAAGCGCGCACCCAGCAGGGTGGCGATCTCGGCCAAGCCGGCCGCGGGGGCGTGGTTCTTGGTGACGTCCTTGGTGCGGTGACGCCAGAGGAAGCTCAGCGCCGGCTCGCCGCGCAGTTCGACCAGGCGCACGGTCAGCCGCTCGACGTCTTCGTCGTCACCGACCGGCCCCGACAGCAGCAGCTTGCCGAACTGTCCACCGGCCAGGGCCAGGCGGATGAGGTGCAGGAAGCGCTCGTGGGCCGGCGCAGTGGCGGCGGGTGGCGGGGTGATCAGCGAAGTGAAGAGCGGAGCAGACATCAGGCCGGATTGTCCCGGATCACCTACATGCCCGCTATTGAGCCGGCGCCAACCATTGATAGCCGACCACCACGGCGTTGTAGATCGCGTGCGTCAGCATCGGCGCCGCAAGGCTCCTGCTGCGCTCGTAGGCCATGGCGGCACACAGACCCAGGAAGAACACCGGGATGATGGACGCGGGTGGGTGGACGATGGCGAACACCGCCGCGCTGGCGGCCGCCGCGGGCAGCAGGCGCATCGAGCGTCGCAGACCGCCGAAGATGAGGCCGCGGAAGATGAACTCCTCGAACACGGGCGCGGCGACGACACACAGTGCCAGCAGCCACAGGCGCAGCTTGGGGCCGTGCGCGGGCAGCAGGTCCAGATGCTGCAGCATCACCACATAGACCAGCCCCAGGCCCGCCGCGGCAACGCCCATGACCGCACCGATGCGCCAGGTTGCCGGTGCACGCGCCTCCGGCCCGAGCACGCGGGGCAACCGCTGCGTGCCGGTACGCCAGTAGACGAGGCGCAGCAGGCCGTAGGTGATGGCCCCGGATCCGACAAAGGAAGCCAGCAGCGCGGCACCGGTCGCCTTCGGGCCGATGGCCAGCCAGACCGCCGCGATGCCGATCTGGCCGATCAGGAACACCATGGCCGCAATGAGGCCATCGGCCGCCGAGGCCCGGGCGGGCGGTGCCGCGACGGGATCGAGCAGGAAGGGCAATTGGTCCGACGCCTTCTGCCACAGCGCCATTGCCAGCAGGGCGGCGAGCAGCGCGATCTCGACGGACTGCCACCACTGCGCCGCCCAGATGCCATAGACGTAGAAGCTGCTCAGGAGCATGAACAGATAGAGGTATCGCGGGCGCACGCGGGAGCGCTGCTCCTGGGCCAGCGGGTCGCTGGCGAACACCGCCAGCGCCACGGCGATGACGGCGTAGATGGGCACGCCGGCCAGCGCGAGCAAGGCGTGGCCGAGGAAACGCCACTGCGCTTGTTCCCGCAACACCAGGCCAGGCAGCAGGATCATCAGCGGATAGATCAGCGCCAGCACGGCCCAGAGCTGCGCCTTTTCCTTGAGCACGCTGGCGATGCTGCGCGGGAAGGAATACAGCAGCCACAAGGCGGCGCCCTCGGTGTTGAGGGTCTGGAAGGCCGACATCATCAGCATGTAGCTGGCCACGCCGAAGGCCGCCGACGCCACCATGGCCGGAGGGCCGTTCCACATCCCGGCAAGGGCGGAGAAACCGCTGTTCATGACGAACTGGCCGCCCAGGATGACGACAGGCAGCAGCAGGGTCTGAATGAGGAAGTTGCGGTCACGGGCCAGCAGCAGCAGCTCGCGCCGGTGCACGGCGGACTTGATCAGCCAAGCCGCACCGGCCGCGCGCACGGGCGGTGCAGCGCCAGCGCGGCCGCCCGTTTCACGTCCGCCACCGGCCAGCACGCCGTGGCGCAACTGGTGGCGCATCCAGGCGACGCCAAGAGCCGCCAGCACCAGGATCTGGGCCACTGCGGCCAGCATGAACAGCAGGCCCTGCCACCCCTCGGCCGCGTTTAGCGCCTGCACCAGCAGGCCCGGCGGCGCCCAGAGCGCCCAGGAGGGCAGCGCAGTGACGACCTGCAGTCCGTACTGAGCGCTCCCCTGCGACGACAGCGACAGCGCCAGGTACATGCCCGCCACCCCCAGCACCGACATCAGCGCCTGCAGGTTGCGCAGCTTGGATGGCGCCAGCTTCAGCCGCAGGCCGGTGTCCACCAGCGAACGCCCGAGCGCGGACAGCGCACACAGGGGAATGGTCATGGCCAGGCCCAGCAGCGGCGCCAACCACCACCGCGTGCCTGACAGCCACGCCAGCACCGTGCAAAGCGGCAGGAAGGCGATCAGCCCGAAGGCGCTCGTGAAGGTGCGCTCCACCAGCCGGGCCCACAGCAGCGTCGGCATTGCGATGGGCAGGGTGACCAGCCACTCCATGTCCCACTCGGGCTTGGCCAGCTCCCGTGCGCCGATTTCGTTGAAGATCGTCACCAGCAGCAACAGCGTCGCCAGGCCCGTGGTGGCCTGCAGCAGCTGTGGGCTGAAAGCCCCTCGCTCCAGGGCCTTCCCGCGGTGCTTCTGGCCGGCCTCGGTCGTTTCGTCGCCGGCCTCGGCGCGGGGCGCCGAGGCCTCTAGCCGCGGCTGCTCCCCGTCCACCCGGTCATGCAGGTTGACCAGGCTCTGGAAGGCCATGTTGCCGAAGGTCAGCATCATGAACAGCGCCATCACCAGGCCCAGGATGGGGCCGGTCAATGCCTTCTTGGCCGTCCCGGTGCGGCCCTGCGCGGTTTTCTTGCTGCGCCCGAAGGACAGCTTCCCCACCACGCCCAGCAGGTTGTAGAGCCGGCGCAGGCGCAGCCGGGTCAGCAGCCAGAACATCTGCAGCGCACCAGGCGCCGGCCTGGTCGCATTCAGCCCATTCATGGCCGCGCCCCGGCATCGCCCTGCTCGGCGTCCTGCTGCGACGTGATCTGCAGGAAGGCGTCCTCCAGCGAGGCGTCCTGGTCGGACGTGACCAGCCGCTGCTTGATCTGGCCTGGCGTGCCGACCGCGGCCAGCCTGCCCTTGTGGATGATGCCGATGCGCGAGCACAGCCTCTCGGCCATGTCCAGCAGGTGAGTGGACACAAAGATGGTGCAGCCCTTGGCGGCCAGCACCCGCAGCCGCTCCTGCACCTCGCGCGAGGCACGCGGGTCCAGGCCGTTGATCGGCTCGTCCAGGATCAGCACCTGAGGCTCGTGAATCAGGGCGCAGGCCAGGCCGAGCTTCTTCTTCATGCCCAGCGAGTAGTTCACGGCGTACTCCTGGGCGTCCTCGCGCAGGCCGAACTCGTCCAGCATCTGCTCGGCGCGGGCCATCGCCTCGCGCCGTGGGAAGCCATGCATCTCCGCCACGAACTGCAGGATCTCGCGACCGCGCAGGTAGTCGTAGAAGATCGGCGTGTCGGGCAGATAGCCCACGTGGCGCTGCACCTCGGCGCGCTGCGCATGGCAGTCCAGCCCCTGGATCAGCGCCTGGCCGCGGCTGGGCACCAGGATGCCCATCAACATGCGGATGGTGGTCGTCTTGCCGGCGCCGTTGGGCCCGAGGCAACCGAACAGCTCACCGCGCTCCACGGTCAATGTGAGGTCACGGACGGCGTCGAAGGCGCCATAGCTCTTGCTGAGGTTCTGAAGGTCGATCAAACGCGGGTCTCCCTGGGCTACCGGCCAGCGAGAAGCTGGTGGTGCGCGCGCCGCGGTTGTTGTTGGAGCAGCGCTGGCGGAGCGCCATTGTCAGCGCTGAGTTCCGCCGGACCCGGTGAACTCAGGCGTGCGTGATGTGCGCTCGCGTCTCGGCCGTGTCCAGATGCGGCAGCGTATTGAAGGTGACGAGGTGGTGTCGCCTGGGGTTGAAGGCGAACTCGGTGACGGCCGAGTTGCGGATGCGCAGGTTCAACTCGACAAAGGTCTCGGGCGGCGCGCCCAGCACCTGGTTGACGGCCGTCGCGATGGGCCCCCCGCTGGAGACGATCAGCACCTGCTTGCCCACGCCCAGCGCCAGCACGCGCGCCAGTGCATCGGCCACGCCGCTGGCGAAATCGGCATGCAGGGGCATGCCCACCGGTGCCGTCTCACCGCTCATCCAGGCCAGCAGCCCCCGGCGCAGCAGCCGGAAGTGCTGCTTGACGGCCTCGGGGGTTGTCGGGGCGTCGATGGGGCCGGGGTGAATAGCGCGCACGACGGCCTCGCTGTCGTACTCGTTCAAGCCCGGCAGCTCGATGGCGGGCAGGCCCTCGCCATAGCCCTCGACGATGCCGGCCAGCGACTGCCGGTGCCGGCGCAGCGTGCCAGTGAAGACGGCATCGAAACGCTGGCCGCGCTCGCGCCAGTAGGCGCCGAGGTGGCGGCATTGCTCATGCCCCTTGGCGCTGAGCTGGTCGTAGTCGGCGGCGCCGAAGCTGGCCTGGCCGTGGCGGACGAGGTAGAGGCTTCCCATGGCCGTGATCATGAAGGTCGGCGGCGCCACCGACTGTCGCGACAATGACGCCATGACACTTCGAATCGCGACTCGCGACGACACCGCCGAGATCTGGCGCGTGCGCTATGCCGTCACCGAGAACAAGCTGACGCCGGGGCGCATCTCCGACGCCGAGCTGCATGCCTACATCGAGGACCACGGCCGCGGCTGGGTCGTCGAGCTGGCGCCGGGGCGCATTGCGGGCTTCTCCATCGGCGACGCCCGCGACGGCCACATCTGGGCCATGTTCGTGGACCCGCCCCTGCACGGCCAGGGCCATGGCCGCGCGCTGCACGACGTGATGGTGAACTGGCTGTTCGCCCAAGGCCACCAGCGCCTGGACCTGGGCACCCAGCCCGACTCGCGCGCCGAGGCCTTCTACCGTCGTGCCGGCTGGGCGCCGACGGACGAAGGCCTGGACGCCCACGGGGACAAACGTTTTGAACTGCGCATCGAGAACTGGAACTCCCATGCTTGAAACCCATGTCGTCGAGACCGGCCCGAATCCGGCCACGACGCTGATCGTGCTGCACGGCCTGGGCGCTGACGGCCACGACTTCGTGCCGATCTGCGGCGAGCTGGATCTGAAAAGCCTGGGCGCCGTGCGCTTTGTGTTCCCGCATGCACCCGAGCGGCCGGTGACCATCAACGGCGGCTACCGGATGCGGGCCTGGTACGACATCCTGGGCGCCGACCTCGTCAAGCGCGAGGACGAACCCGGCCTGCGCGAGTCGGTGTGCCAGATCAGCGAGCTGATCGACGGCGAACGCGCGCGCGGCGTGGCGGCCGAGCGCATCGTGGTGATGGGTTTTTCGCAGGGCTGCGCGATGGCGCTGATGACTGCGCTGCGTTACCCCGAGCGCCTCGGCGGCGCCGTCGGGCTGTCGGGCTATCTGCCACTGGCCGCCACGACGGCAGCCGAACGCTCACCTGCCAACGCCGGCCTGCCCATCTTCATGGCCCACGGCACGCAGGATCCCGTCGTGGTGCCGGCCCGCGGCACCACCAGCCGCGACGCCTTGCGCGCCCTGGGCCATGAAGTCGAATGGCATGAATACCCGATGCCGCACTCGGTCTGCATGGACGAGATCGCGGACCTGAACGCCTGGCTGCTGAAGCAACTGGGCTGAATTCGCGACCTTGTTTCCGCCATTGATGGCCGGTAGCGTCGGGCAAGATCAAGCAGTCATGGAGCGCCTGGCCGAACAGATCGTTGACTGGCACAACCGCCACCCGCTTGCGCGGCGCATCGCCGTGGGCGATGTGCACACCGTGGGCGTGGTGGCCCTGCCCTTTGTGCGCGCCTCCGCCGAGGCGGGCGGCCTGGTCGAGCCCGTATTGACCGATGTGGTCAGCGCCTTCGATGCGCTGCACGGCTCACCCCCACTGTCACGTTGGGCAGCCTGGAAGCAGCGTCTGGCGAATCTGCCGCGCCTGCTCAGCCGACTCCCCCGCACGCAGTGGCGCGCCTTCAGCGAGAAATTCCTGCCCGGCCTGAGCCCGGCCCAGGTCGAGCGCTTCGCGCTGGCCCATGGCTTTGCCGAGCCGCCAGCCACGCCGGACAGCCGGCCCTGGCGCGTCATCGTCATCGACGAGAACCTTGCCAGCGCCCATGGCGGCTGGCCTTTCGAGCTCTATGTGATGACGGCGGGCGTCGATGTGGGCAGCGCTCGCACCCGTGTGCTGGCCGGCCGCGGCATCCCGTCGGAAATCATCGGCCGCCGGCTGTGGGACCCGATCCGCCTGGGCATTGTGGCGGCCGTGCTGGCGGTGCTGGTCGCGGCCTGCGCCTGGGTGCTGTGGCCCCACCGCGCGGCCGAGCCGGTTGCTGCGCCAACAGAGGCGGCATCAGCGCCCGCCGTGGTTGCCGCATCGGCGCCGGCCTCCGCGGCCGAAGCGGCATCGATGCCGGCATCTGTAGCGTTAACGCCCGAGGCCGCCGCCAGCGAGGCGGCAAGCGAGGCGCCACCACCCGACATCCGCCCCCGCCTCGTGGAGCGCACCGACGGCATCAAGCGCCCACCGATATTGCGCTCGGAGAAACCGGCCGAAACGCCCGAGGAAAAAGCGGCGGAGAAGCCGGTCGACAAGGCCAGCACGCCGGCCGCCAGCAAGCCCGAGCCCGTCGACCCCCGCCTCGCTCGCCTGGCCCAGTCATCGGACAAGATCGTCGTCGCCCTGGTAGGCCCGCCTGGCAGCAAGGCCGAGGCCGAGGCGCTGCTGGCGAAGATGAAGGCCGGCCTGGTGGGCGTGCACGGCAACCCCGACGCGCTGCAGGCCGATGTCATCCAGACGCCCGAGGGCTGGCGCGCGACGGTCTGGCCCTTCCCGAGCAGGGAGCAGGCCCAGCTGATCAACGCGACGCTGGTGGCGCGCGGCCTCAAGACCAAGGCCGTGAACTTCTAGGACCGGCGGATGACGAAAGCGCGCTTGTCGCCGCTGTCAAAGCCACAGCGCTCGTAGAAAGCCCACACGGCGGGGTCTTTGCGACTGGTCGTCAACACGACCTTGTAGGCACCTGCGGTCCAGGCTTGATCAATCGCATGCTGGACGACGGCCTGGCCATGCCCCTGGCCGCGATGGTCCGCATGGGTGACGACGTTCTCGATGACGCCATAGCTGCTGCCGCCACGCGTCAGGTTGGGGATGACGGCGAGGTTGCAGCTGGCGATGAGCGCCTCACCGTCAAAAAGCCCGAAATGGCGCAGCCCCGGGTGCGCGAACACGGCGCGTACCGCCTCTTGCGAAGGCGGCGCATCGCCGGCGTTCAGATGCTGATAGAGATCAAGCAGGGCGCCAACGTCGCCGACGCACAGGCCACGGATCACCACAGCACTGCTCATCGCCCTGCGGGCCGAGCGCTGGGCCGCTCCCGAGCCGGCCCGCGCTGGCGATGTGCTTGCGGCTCGACGCCGCAAGCATCGCCGTC
This sequence comes from Pelomonas sp. Root1217, assembly GCF_001425705.1. Classification (GTDB taxonomy): domain Bacteria; phylum Pseudomonadota; class Gammaproteobacteria; order Burkholderiales; family Burkholderiaceae_C; genus Pelomonas. Next base: position 8,731 of record NZ_LMDC01000029.1, read on the forward strand.
ACCTCGGGGGACCGGCTGGACTCGCCCGCGTTCAGCGGCGCGAGGCCGGACGAGGGGTCTCATTATTTGACGTCCAACTTCATCGTGTTGGCGATGAAGGCGAGGATGTCGCTGCGCTCCTCGATGATCTTGGAGGTCGGCTTGCCGGCGCCGTGGCCGGCGTTGGTCTCGATGCGAATCAGCTTGGGCGCCGGGCCGGTGTCTGCGGCCTGCAGCGTGGCGGCGTACTTGAAGCTGTGCGCCGGCACGACACGGTCGTCGTGGTCGCCGGTCGTGATCAGCACGGCCGGGTACTTGGCGCCGCTCTTGATGGTGTGCACCGGCGAGTAGGCTCGCAGCGCGTTGAACATCTCCGGGCTGTCGGCGCTGGTGCCGTAGTCGGTGGCCCAGGCCCAGCCGATGGTGAAGTTCTGATAGCGCAGCATGTCCATCACGCCAACCTGCGGCACGGCGACCGCGAACAGATCGGGGCGCTGGTTGGTGACCGCACCAACGAGCAGGCCGCCGTTGCTGCCGCCGTTGATGGCCAGCGTGGCCGGGCTGGCGACCTTGTTCTTCACAAGCCATTCGCCGGCGGCGATGAAGTCGTCGAAGACGTTCTGCTTCTTCAGCTTGGTGCCGGCCTCGTGCCAGGCCGAGCCGTACTCGCCGCCGCCGCGGATGGAGGCGATGACGTAGACGCCGCCCATCTTCATCCAGGTCGCGGCCGTCACGCCGTAGCCAGGCGTGATGGAGATGTCGAAGCCGCCATAGCCATAGAGCAGGGTCGGGTTGTTGCCGTCGAACTTCAGGCCTTTCTTCGCTGCGATGAAGATGGGAAAGCGGGTGCCGTCCTTGCTGGTGACGAACTCACGGCGGGTTTCGAACTCGTCCGGGTTGAAGGCGGTCTTGGGCTTCTTGAACAGGCTGACCTTGCCGGTCTTGACGTCGTAGCGATGGATCTCGGCCGGGGTGGTCAGGCTGGTGTAGCTGAAGAAGGTTTCCTTGTCGCTCCAGCGGCCGCCGAAGCCGCCGGCAGTGCCGATGCCGGGCAGCTTGACCTCGCTGAGCTGCTTGCCGTCGGCGCCGTGCACGCGCACCAGCGTGGCGGCGTCATGCAGATAGCTGAGCAGGAAGCGGCCACCGACGGCCGAGGCCGCGGTCATTGCGTCCGGGCCCTCGACCACCAGCGTCTTCCAATTGGCCTGCGCCGGGTTCTTCAGGTCGATGGCGACCAGCTTGCCGCGCGGTGCGCCCTTGTCGGTCTTGACGATCAGCTTGCCGCCAACGGCAGCAATGGGGGTGTACTGGGCGTCGAATTCCAGCGTGATCGGCTGGGGCTTGCCGCCGGCAAACGCTCCCTTGGGCAGGGGCAGCACCATCAGGCCGTTCTTGCTGCCGGCGCTCTTCCAGACGCTGATGAGCAGCAGTTCGCCGTCGTCCGATACCTCGGTGCCAAAGCCCCACTCCTTGTCGTCGCGGTTCTCGGCGACGAGCAGGTCCTCGCTCTGGGCGGTGCCGAGGCGGTGGTAATAGAGCTTCTGGAAGTAGTTGGCGCCCTTGAGCTTGTCGCCTTCCTTGGGCGCGTCATAGCGGGCGTAGAAGAAGCCCTTGCCGTCGGCCGTCCAGGCGGCACTGCTGAACTTGACCCATTCGATGGTGTCGGCGAGGTCCTGGCCGGTGGCGAGGTCGCGCACCTTCCAGGTCTGCCAGTCGGAGCCGGCACCGGCGATGCCGTAGGCCAACAGCTTGCCGTCGCGCGAGGGCACGACGCCGCTCAGCGCCACGGTGCCGTCCTTGGACAGCAGGTTGGGGTCGAGGGCGACCACGGGCGTGTCGGCCAGGGACTTGGCCGTGTAGAGGACGTTCTGCTGCTGCAGGCCGTCGTTGCGTGTCCAGAAATAGCGGTCGCCTTCGTGGAAGGGGATGCCGAAGCGCTCGAAGTTGTAGAGCTCGGTGTAGATGCGGCGCGCCGGCAGGCGCTGCGGCATGGCGGCCAGGAACTTGTCGGTGACCTCGTTCTGGGCGATCACCCAGGCCTTGGTCTCGGCACTGTTGTCGTCTTCCAGCCAGCGGTACGGGTCGGCAACCGCCGTGTCGTGATAGGCGTCGATCTGGTCGGCCTTGCGGGTGACGGGATAGCTGAGGCCCTGAGCCTGGGCGCTTGTGGCGAGAACGGCTGCGAGGGTGAGGGCAGACAAGGTGAGCTTCATCGAGCGGTGTCCGGGATGTTCCGTGAAGCCGCGGATTGTCAGCGCCGCCCGCAGGCGGCGCCGATCGTCATGCGATGAAGCCCTGACAGCGATAACCCGGAGGGTCAGCTTCGATAGTCAGCGTTGATCGACACATAGTCGTGGCTGAGATCACAGGTCCAGACCGTGGCGCTGGCCGAGCCGCGATTCAGGCCGACGCGAATCGTGATCTCGGACTGCTTCATGACGCGCTGGCCGTCTTCCTCGCGATAGGTCATCAGGCGCCCGCCCTGGCGCACCACGGCAACCTCATCCAGATCCAGGTCGATCAGGCCCTGGTCGAGGTCGCCGATGCCGGCATAGCCGACGGCGGCCAGGATGCGGCCGAGGTTCGGGTCGCTGGCAAAAAACGCCGTCTTGACCAGCGGCGAATGAGCGATGGCATAAGCCGCCAGCTTGCACTCGGCCTCGTCGCGGCCGCCCTCGACGGTGATGGCAATGAACTTGGTCGCACCCTCGCCGTCGCGCACGATGGCCTGTGCGAGCTCCTGGGCCAGCGCGATCAGCGCCTCGCGCAAGGTCTTGGCCTCGGCGCTGTCCAGCGACGTGATCTCGGCATGCGCCGCGCGGCGCGAGGCGATCAGCATGAAACAGTCGTTGGTGGACGTGTCGCCGTCGATGGTGATGCGGTTGAAGGAGGCATCTGCCGCTTCCTTGACCAGCGCCTGCAGCAGGGCCGGCGCGATGTTGGCATCGGTAGCGACGAAGCCCAGCATGGTCGCCATGTTCGGCCGGATCATGCCGGCACCTTTGGAGATGCCGGTCAGAGTGACGGGCACGCCGCCGATCTCGATGCGGCGTGAGGCGGCCTTGGGCAGGGTGTCCGTCGTCATGATGCCGGCGGCGGCCTCAGCCCAGTTGTCGGCCTTCAGCGCGGCCAGGGCGGCAGGCAGGCCGGCCGTGATGCGGTCCACCGGCAGGGTCTCCATGATGACGCCGGTGGAGAAAGGCAGGATCTGCTCCGGTTGGCAGCCGATCAGGTTGGCCAGGGCTTGGCAGGTCTGGCGCGCGCGGGCCAGGCCATCGGCGCCGGTGCCGGCGTTAGCATTGCCGGTGTTGATCAGCAGGGCACGGATGGCCGAGCCGCCGGTTAGGTGCTCGCGGCAAAGCTGCACGGGAGCGGCGCAGAAGCGATTGGTGGTGAAGACACCGGCGACGGCGGCACCCTCCTCCAGCGCGATGACGCTGAGGTCACGCCGGTTGGCCTTGCGAACGCCGGCCATGGTTACGCCGAGGCGCACACCCGGCACGGGCAAAAGGGTGGCGGGATCGGGGGCGGAAAGATTGACCGGCATGGCGCGCTCGCAGGGATTGGGGAAAGCGCGGGGATTCTATGAAGCAATCCCCAATGCAAAAGGCTCCCGAAGGAGCCTTTGCAAGGAGCGGTGACGGATCAACGCGGCAGGCGGCGGCGGGCCAGCAGGCCGATGACACCGAGGCCACCCAGGAACAGAGCGTAAGTCTCAGGTTCGGGCACGGCGACGGTCGGCGTGGCGACAACCAGATCCTGATAGGTGGCGTTGGTGAGCTTGGTCAGGCTGTACAGGGCCACGCCGTTGTAATTCTGGGCGGCGGCCAGGTAGCTGCTGGCGAAGGTTTGCGCGTCGGTGGCGGTGCTCAGCTGCGTGCCTGTCAGGCCGGCAGTCTTCAGATAGAAGTTACCGTTGTTCTGGGCCAAGCTCAGCGTGCCGCTGTTTTCGCGCACGATCTCCCACACGGCGAGCTGGAAGCCCGCTTGCTGCACACCGTCGTGCACCGAGCTGAAGCTGCTGGAGTAAAGCGCTTGCAGCATCGAGCCCTGGGCGGCGCTGAAGCTGCCGATCGTGTAGGTCTTGAAACCCTTGCTCTTGATGGCGAATGACTGCTCAGGTTCGATGCAGTAGGCCAGGAAGCTGCCGGTAGCCGCGTCCGTGTAGTTCAGCGCGCCGGTGATGTAGCTGGTCGTCGCCGACGTGCTGAGCGCGGGGTCACCGGCGTCACGACTCTGGAACTGGATGCTCACGTCGGCAAAGGCCGAGGCACTGGACAGCAGGACTGCGGCAAAGGCGAGAGGTTTGAACATGTTGGGCTGCTCGTGGAGTTCGTTGGGGCGGCTCAGCCGACGCGGCGGCGCGACAGGCTCAGACCGGCCAGGGCGACGGCAACGAGGGCCAGCGCGGTGGGTTCGGGCAGCTCGACGCCGCGGCCGCTCACCGTGGCTTCGTAACCTTCGGGCGCCTTGACGCCGTAGCCTTCACCGACGACGTGCAATTCCCAGTTGCCGGCCGACAGCCACAGCGGGTTCAGGCCCCAGGTTTCCGTGCCGGTCTCGTCGGCTTCCCAATTCACGGCATGGGTTTCAGCCAGGGCGAAGGTCGTGCCGCCCTGCTTCAGGAAGGCCGACGTGATGTTCACGCTGGCGCTGAGCTCGGGCGAGAGGGTGCTGATGGAAACCCCCAGCAAGGTCTGGCCGGCCAGCGTGAAGTTGAAGATGTCGTCGAAAGCAGCGGCGTCCTCGCCGTTGGACATGATGTTGTCATTACCAAAGGTGAACGACACCGGCGCGGCGGCGGCGGCACCGGCGGCAAAGGCCAAGCTCAGGGCGGCGAGGGCTGTAGACAACGATTTCATGATGCGCTTTCTGGTTCTCTATTCGGGTCTACCCGTGGTTTTGCCGGGGCATGGACTGCACTCTAGGGGGGTGAGCGCTGTCCGAGCACCCCTCATGCGCGTGGCGCAGGGGTCTGGTTGTGCTCAAACGCACGGTTTTCCCCCCACATGGGTGGGCTGCGCGGGGTCGGCTGCCCAATGCAAACGGGCCGGCAGTGCCGGCCCGTGGGGGATTTCAGCCTGGAGAAATCAGGCCAGCTTGCCGTGGCAAAGCTTGAACTTCTTGCCGCTGCCGCAGGGGCAGGGATCGTTGCGGCCCACGTGGCCGTATTCAGCCAGCAGCGTGGCCGGGTCGACCTCCTGGCTGATGGAGCCGTCCTCGTTGGGATGTTGGTAGGTCACGTTGGACACCGCTTCGGCCCGGCGTTCCATGGCCTCGGCGGCCTGGTTGGCCTCTTCCTGGCTCTGGATGCGCACATTCATCAGCGTGCGGGTGACTTCCATCTTCACCAGGTCCAGCAACTGCGAGAACAGCTCGAAGGCCTCGCGCTTGTATTCCTGCTTCGGGTTCTTCTGGGCGTAGCCGCGCAGGTGGATGCCCTGGCGCAGATAGTCCAGCGCCGCCAGATGCTCGCGCCAGCGCTGGTCGATGCTCTGCAGCAGCACCATGCGCATGAAGGGGTTGAACTGGTCGATGCCGACGCGGTCAAGCTTGTCCTGGAAGAGTTCGTCGCCCGCCTTGGTGACCGCGGCGAGCAGGTCTTTGTCCGTGATGGAGTCGCTTTGCTTGACGAGCTCCGTCAGCGACAGATTGATCTGCCATTCGCTTTGCAGCACCTGCTCCAGGCCGGGCAGGTCCCACTGCTCTTCGACGCTCTCGGCCGGCACGAAGGTGCGCACGACGTCGGTCAGCGTGGATTCGCGCAGCGAAGCGATCTGCGCGATGAGGCTCTCGGCTTCGAGAATGTCGTTGCGCTGCTGATAGATGACCTTGCGCTGGTCGTTCGACACGTCGTCGTACTCGAGCAGCTGCTTGCGGATGTCGAAGTTGCGGGCCTCGACCTTGCGCTGGGCGCCTTCGATGCTGCGGGTGACGATGCCGGCCTCGATGGCCTCGCCTTCGGGCATCTTGAGCCGGTCCATGATGGCGCGCACACGCTCACCGGCAAAGATGCGCATCAGCTGGTCGTCCAGCGACAGGTAGAAGCGGGAGCTGCCCGGGTCGCCCTGGCGGCCGGCGCGGCCGCGCAACTGGTTGTCGATGCGGCGGCTCTCGTGGCGCTCGGTGGCGATGATGCGCAGGCCACCTTCGGCGCGCACCTTGTCGTGCAGGCCCTGCCACTCGTCCTTGAGCTGCTGAATGCGGCGCGCCTTCTCGTCGGCGGGAATGGTGTCGTCAGCCTCGAGGAACTTGACCTGGTTCTCGACGTTGCCGCCCAGCACGATGTCGGTGCCGCGGCCGGCCATGTTGGTGGCGATGGTGATCACGCCCGGGCGACCGGCCTGGGCAACGATCTGCGCTTCCTTCTCGTGCTGCTTGGCGTTCAGCACGTTGTGGGGCAGCTTGGCCTGGTCCAGCAGCTTGGAGATCAGCTCCGAGTTCTCGATGGACGTCGTGCCGACGAGCACCGGCTGGCCGCGCGTGTGGCAGGCGCGGATGTCCTCGATGACGGCAGCGTACTTTTCCTTGTCGGTCTTGTAGACCAGATCCAGCTCGTCCTTGCGTATGGTCGGGCGGTTCGGCGGGATGACGACGGTCTCGAGGCCGTAGATCTCCTGGAACTCATAGGCCTCGGTGTCGGCCGTGCCGGTCATGCCCGACAGCTTGCCGTACATGCGGAAGTAGTTCTGGAAAGTGATCGAGGCCAGCGTCTGGTTCTCGGCCTGGATCTCCACGCCTTCCTTGGCCTCGACGGCCTGGTGCAGGCCGTCGCTCCAGCGGCGCCCGCTCATCAGGCGGCCGGTGAACTCGTCGACGATGGTGACCTCGCCGTTTTGCACGACGTAATGCTGGTCGCGGTGATAGACGTGGTGGGCCCGCAGTGCAGCATTGAGGTGATGCATCAGCGTGATGTTGGCCGCGTCGTACAGGCTTGCGCCCTCCGGGATCAGGCCGGCCTCGGTCAGCAGTGCTTCTGCAACCTCGTGACCGTCCTCGGTCAGGTGGATCTGGTGCGACTTCTCGTCGACCGTGAAGTCGCCCGGTTCGATGACACCTTCGCCGGTGCGCGGGTCGAGTTCGCCGATCTGCTTCTTCAGCTTGGGCACCACCGCGTTGATGCGCTTGTAGACGTCGGTGTGGTCGTCAGCCTGGCCCGAGATGATCAGCGGCGTGCGTGCCTCGTCAATGAGGATGGAGTCCACCTCGTCGACGATGGCATAGGACAGGCCGCGCTGCACGCGGTCGGCCGTCTCGTAGACCATGTTGTCGCGCAGGTAGTCGAAGCCGTACTCGTTGTTGGTGCCGTAGGTGACGTCGGCCGCATAGGCCGTCTGCTTCTGCTCGCGCGGCATTTGCGGCAGGTTGATGCCGACCGACAGCCCGAGGAAGGTGTAAAGCTTGCCCATCCACTCGGCGTCACGGCGCGCCAGATAGTCGTTCACCGTGACGACGTGGACACCCTTGCCCGTCAGCGCGTTCAGGTAGACGGGCAGCGTCGCCATCAGCGTCTTGCCTTCGCCGGTGCGCATTTCGGCGATCTTGCCGTCGTTGAGCACCATGCCGCCGATCAGCTGCACGTCGAAGTGGCGCATCTTCAGCGAGCGCTTGCTGCCTTCGCGGCAGACGGCGAAAGCTTCGGGCAGGATGTCGTCGACGGTCTCACCGGCAGCGATGCGCTGCTTGAATTCGGCCGTCTGGGCGCGCAATTCGTCGTCGCTCAAGCCCTCGTACTTCGGCTCCAGCGCGTTGATCTGCTGCACGGTGCGGCGGTACTGCTTGAGCAAACGCTCATTGCGGCTACCGAAAATCGAGGTGAGAAGCTTGGGCAACATGCTGCGAGGAATGAGGAGCTGCGCGGCACCGGCGGGCTGGCCGACCGGTGGGAGGCGCGAATCTGAGGGCACGGCGAGGCATTGCAAGACGGACTTGCCCGGCCGCGCAAAACGGCGCAGTTTAGCAGTGGGCTTTTGGCCGGGACCGCCGCCTCACTACACTGCGGCCATGGCCACCCCGCCCCGCTACCTTGCTCCCAAGAGCGTGCGCGTCAGCGTCCCATCGCCAACCCCGGTGGCCGACGCGCTGCGTGCCCACGAGGGCCTGAGCCAGCTCAACGCACGCCTGGAGGCATCACGGCGGCGGCTGCGCATCATCGGGCCCGCGTTGCCGGGCAATCTGCTGGCCAGCCTGCAACCCGGGCCGCTGGACGAAGAAGGCTGGAGCCTGCTGGCCGCGAACGCGGCGGTGGCCGCCAAGCTGCGTCATCTTCTGCCCCGGCTGGAGGCCCTGCTGGCCCAGGCCGGGCTGCCCGGACATATCCGCGTGAAGCTGATCCAGAAATAGGCGCAATCGGGATAGGGGTCAGCCATTGTCGGCTGAGCCCCTCCCACACCACCCGGCATGCGGGTCCGCACCGGGCGGTTCGGAAGCTTGAGGCGTTAACGCGGTCTGACGCAAGCCACCAGTGCCCACGCTCGACCACACAACCCTGCACCCTTCTCGCCAAGGGCGGGCCTCAGGCTTCGTCGCTGAATGGATCACATGTGGCTTCACCACATCCGACGCCATCCCGCCCGGGTCACCCCGGCATCTGACGCATTGCCCTCGACATCCCCTGGTCGTTTGGTGCTCACCCCCGTTCGGTCCTTCGCCTCTCGCTTCGGCCTCTGCGGCCCTGCTACCCGGCTACTACGACCTCTGCTGACTTCTCGCTCCGGCAGCGCCGTCGCCCTTTCAGGCGCAAGGCGAGATCTCCCCAGGTAAGAACGCACTCCTTCACTGCACAGCCGCCGGATTTACACCGCTTCGCCTTGATCACGAGAGCTTCGCGGTTCCATGCCCGCTCGCCCTGCTTGGCAGTGCCTTCTATCCGGTTCTTGTTCATCGGCTCGCAGCTTCGCTCCACGCTTCCTTCCCACACTCGGTCACCCTCATGCAGTTGCGCTTCACTTCGTTCGTCGCGATCAACTCACGGCGGGACTTGCACCCGCAAGAGTGCGCCCATGCTGGGCGCACAAAGAAAAAAACCCACTGTCGCGAGACAGTGGGTTTTTGATTGGTGCCGGCTATCGGATTCGAACTGATGACCTACCGCTTACAAGGCGGTTGCTCTACCAACTGAGCTAAGCCGGCGAATTGAGGATGAGATTCTAGGCGCTCATTTCACCCGTTTGAGCGAAGGCCGCGGGCTACCGCTGGGCGCGTCGGGCGGCGGTGGCGTGTCATCGCCCTCGTCGTCGCTGGCTTCGCTGGCCAGACGCAGGCCGCTGCGGCGCGGCTCCTGCGGTGCCGGGCTGGGCAGGGGCGCACCTTCGGCCAGCGCCTCGGGCGCCGGAAAGGCCATGCCCTGGCCGTTCTCGCGGGCGTAGATCGCGACGACATGGTCCACCGGCACGACGATTTCGCGCGCGACGCCGCCGAAGCGCGCCTTGAACTGGATGAAGTCGTTGCCAAGATCCAGTCCGCTGGTGGCATCGAAACCGATGTTCAGCACGATCTCGTTGTTGGACACGTACTCCATCGGCACCTGCACCGAACGATCGACGTGCACCGCGATATAAGGCGTGAAGCCGTTGTCCGTGCACCAGTCATGCAGCGCGCGGATCAGGTACGGACGGGTGGACGTGCCATTGCCCGCGCCCCCTTCGATCCCTTGCGTTTTATCCATGTACGACAGTCACCCGATCAGGGCGCAATACGGTCAGTAGACCCAGCGGCCGCCGTGGAACCGGCTTTGCCGGGCCACTGACGGCGCCCCTTTGAGAGGGACGCGTGCAGCGCTTCGAGGGTGGGCTTTCAACGACGCATGACCTTTTCAGAGGGCGTCAGCGCCTCGATGTAGGCCGGGCGGCTGAAGATGCGCTCGGCGTACTTCAGCAGCGGCAGCGCGTTCTTGGACATGTCGATGCCGTAGTAGTCCAGGCGCCACAGCAGCGGCGCGATGGCCACGTCGAGCATCGAGAAGTCGTCGCCCAGCATGTACTTGTTCTTCAGGAAGATCGGCGCGAGCTGGGTCAGGCGGTCGCGGATCTGCGAGCGGGCCTTCTCGAGCTGCTTGTCGGTCGCCTTGGTCGTCGTGCCGCGGCCTTCGAGGATGTTCACGTGGGCGAACAGCTCCTTCTCGAAGTTCAGCAGGAACAGGCGCACGCGGGCGCGGGCCACCGGGTCGCCGGGCATCAGTTGCGGGTGCGGGAAGCGCTCATCGATGTACTCGTTGATGATGTGCGATTCATACAGGATGAGGTCGCGCTCGACGAGGATGGGCACCTCGTTGTACGGGTTCATCAATGCGATGTCTTCGGGCTTCGCGAACAGGTCAACGTCACGGATTTCGAAGTCCATGCCTTTCTCGAACAGCACGAAGCGGCAGCGGTGCGAGTAGGGGTCGGTGGTACCGGAGTAAAGGACCATCATGGCTTGGGCTCCCGAGGGGTCAGTCAATCAAAAACGCGCGACGGCTGGGGCCGCGCTGAAAAAGCAAACGCAGTGGGTGGCTACAAGCGCGCCCCACTGCGTGTTTCGGCACCACCCGAGAGCGGTGCCGGGATGGACGGGCTTACTTCACGTCCTTCCAGTACGAGGCGTTCAGGCGCCAGGCAAACACGGTCAGGATGGACAGGAAGATCAGCACGATCACGCCGAGCTGAAAGCGCTGGCCCTGCGCGGGCTCGCCCATCCACTGCAAATAGGCAACCAGGTCGGCCACGGCTTCGTCGTACTGGCGTTCGGACAAAGTGCCGGGCGTCAGTTGTTGGTAGCCGGCGAAGACGTGGGTCTTCTTGTCGTGGTCGTGCGGGTCGGCGACTTCCTCGAACTTCGCGGCGCGCTGGCCCTGCAGTTCCCACAGCACATGCGGCATCGCGACGCTGGGGAAGGCCATGTTGTTCCAACCGGTCGCCTTGGTGTCGTCGCGGTAGAAGCTCCGCATGTAGGTGTAGAGGTAGTCGGCACCCGAACCCTTGGCGCCGTCGGCGCGCGAGCGGGCGATGACGCTCAGGTCGGGCGGGTTGGCGCCGAACCAGGCCTTGGCGTCTTTCGGGTCGATGCTGACCTTCATGGTCTCACCGACCTTTTCGGCCGCGAACAGCAGGTTGTTCTTGATGTCGGCTTCGGACAGGCCGATGTCGCGCATGCGGTTGTAGCGCATGTAGGCGGCCGAATGGCAGTTCAGGCAGTAGTTGACGAACAGCTTGGCGCCGCTTTGCAGCGCCGCCATGTCCGACATCTTTTCCTTGGGGAACTTGTCCCACTCGATGCCGCCGGTGTTGGCCTGGGCGGCACCCACGAAGCCCAGGGTGGCCAGCAGGAGAGCGATCAGCTTTTTCATTGGTGTTGTTGCTCCGCGGCTCAGTGGGCGTGGAAGGTCACACGGTCCGGCACAGCCTTGGGCGTGCCGAGGCGGCTCCACCAGGGCATCAGCAGGAAGAAGCCGAAGTAGAACAAGGTACCCACCTGGGCGACCAGGGTGCCCACGTCGCTCGGCGGCTGGATGCCGAGGTAGCCCAGCCACAGAAAGAAGACGACGAAGACGGCATAGACGTATTTGTGCCAGTCGGGGCGGTAACGGATCGACTTGACCGGGCTGTGGTCCAGCCAGGGCAGGAAGAACAGGATGATGACCGCGCCGCCCATGACGACGACGCCCCAGAACTTAGCGTCGAAGACCTTGAGCAGGAAGATCAGCACGGCTGCAGCCACCAGCAGGGCCACCTTGGCGGCACCGCCGAACTTGCCCTTCAGGAAGCTCACGACGGCCGCGATGCCGACGACGCCGCACAGCACGTTGACCATCGTGTCGGTCGTGGCGCGCAGCATCGAGTAGAACGGCGTGAAGTACCAAACCGGGGCGATGTGCGCCGGCGTCTTCAGCGGGTCGGCCGGGATGAAGTTGTTGTACTCGAGGAAGTAGCCGCCGAGTTCCGGTGCGAAGAACAGGATGGACGTGAAGACCATCAGGAAGATGCAGACGCCGTAGATGTCGTGCACCGTGTAGAACGGGTGGAAGGCGATGCCGTCCAGCGGGATGCCGGTCTTGGGGTCCTTGTGCTTCTTGATCTCGACGCCGTCGGGGTTGTTGGAGCCGACGTCATGCAGGGCCAGCAGGTGGGCCACCACCAGGCCCAGCAGCACCAGCGGCACGGCGATGACGTGGAAGCTGAAGAAGCGGTTCAGGGTTGCATCGCCAACGACGTAGTCGCCGCGGATCATCAGCGCCAGGTCCGGGCCGACGAAGGGCACGGCGGCGAACAGGTTCACGATGACCTGGGCGCCCCAGTAGGACATCTGGCCCCAGGGCAGCAGATAGCCCATGAAGGCTTCGGCCATCAGGCACAGGAAGATCGCGCAGCCGAAGATCCAGACCAGCTCGCGCGGCTTGCGGTAGCTGCCGTAGATGAGGCCACGGAACATGTGCAGGTAGACCACGACGAAGAAGGCCGAGGCGCCGGTGCTGTGCATGTAGCGGATCAGCCAGCCCCAGGGCACGTCGCGCATGATGTACTCGACAGACGCGAAGGCCAGGCCGGCATCGGGCTTGTAGTGCATCACCAGGAAGATCCCGGTGACGATCTGGATCACCAGCACCAGCAGCGCCAGCGAGCCGAAGATGTACCACCAGTTGAAGTTCTTCGGCGCGTAGTACTCCGACATGTGGACCTTGTAGGCATCGAACGCGGTTGGGAACCGGTTCTCCAGCCAGGTCATGGTCTTCACGCCTGCCGAGGCGCCTGCGGGTGCTTCCTTGAATTCAGCCATGACTTGTCCTTATGCCTTCTTGTCTTCGCCGATCATCAGACGCGTGTCGGACAGGTACATGTACGGCGGCACCTCGAGGTTGTCGGGCGCGGGCTTGTTCTTGAAGACGCGACCCGCCATGTCGAAGGTGGAGCCGTGGCAGGGGCAAAGGAAGCCGCCGTTCCAGTCGTCCGGCAGCGACGGTTGCGCGCCCGGCGCGAACTTGTCGCTCGGCGAGCAGCCCAGGTGCGAGCAGATGCCGACGACGACGAGGTACTCCGGCTTGATCGAGCGGTTCTCGTTCTTGGCGTAGTCGGGGATGGGGAAGGCCTTGCGGTCCGAATTCGGGTCGGCCAGCTGGCTGTCGTTCTTCTTCAGGGCCTCGATCTGCTCTGGCGTGCGCCGCACGATCCAGACCGGCTTGCCACGCCATTCGACGGTGAGCTTTTCGCCGGGCTTGATGCCGGAGATGTCGACCTCGACGGGGGCACCGGCGGCCTTGGCGCGCTCGCTCGGCGCAAAAGTGCTGACGAAAGGCACGGCGGTCGCAACGCCACCAACGGCGCCGGCACAACCGGTTGCAATCAACCAGGTCCGCTTGCCTTGGTCCACTTGCTGGTCACTCATGAGGGTCCTCTAAAGAGACTTCTGATCGGGGCAGCCAAGGATTCTAGCGGACGCTTGTTGGCACGCCGGGCGAGGCGGCGGCACGCGATTGCAGGTTTCCCCCCTTGCCGCCCCCTAGACTTGCGCCCAACATCGCACGCAGCCGTCATTCGAACGGCGCCAACCTGGAGCACCGAATGAGTTTCTTCTCCGAGTTCAAGGAGTTCGCCGTCAAAGGCAATGTCGTCGACCTGGCGGTCGGCGTGATCATCGGCGGCGCCTTCGGCAAGATCGTCGACTCCCTGGTCGGAGACGTCATCATGCCGGTCGTCAGCAAGATCTTCGGCGGCCTGGATTTCAGCAATTACTTCATCCCGCTGGCCGGCCAGACGGCCACGACGCTGGCCGAAGCCAAAAAAACCGGCGCCGTGCTGGCCTATGGCAGCTTCCTGACCGTTTCGCTGAACTTCATCATCCTGGCCTTCGTCATCTTCCTGATGATTCAGCAGATCAACCGCCTCAAGCGCGAACCCGAAGCCGCGGCCGCGCCGGCCGAGCCGCCGGCCACGCCGGAAGACATTCAACTGCTGCGGGAGATTCGCGATTCGCTGAAGCGCTAAGCTCTCGCGCCGCCTCGCCGCCCGGTAAGCAATGGTTACCGGGCTTTTTTGTGCGAGGAATTTGGCAACTGGTTGAAAACCCGCACCTGTTGCAGGCGCGATACTTTCGACGCAGCTCGTGCCACTAGTTGATGAACGCGCCAGAGATACGCCTGAACCCGCACCTCGAAGCCTCGCTGACCCGCATCCGTCTGGCGGGTGAGCAGGCGGCCGAGCGCTGCGCGGAAGGTCTCGGGCTGTCGGCGTTGTCCTCAGGGCAGATCAAGAAGCGCGACATGCTGCTCGCGGCTCAATTCGTGTTCCGCCAGCAACAAGGCGTGTTCTCGCAGCGTTTTGTGCAGAGTTTGCGCAAACAGGTGTCGGCCGAACAATCCGATACCAAACCGCAAGCGGCGCCCACAGCCAAAAAGGCCTGGGACGAGCTCTCGCTGATGGACGACGACCAGGTCAACAACCTGGTGGCCGCAGACCGCATCGGCCTGGCCATTGGCCACCACTGCGAGTGGGAACTGCGCGAGGTGGAATCCTATGTCGCCGGCATCCAGGTCGGCGAACGCAACCCCTTGCGGCCCGAACTCATCGGCCAGGGCCTGCTTGATGCCATTCAGGCCATCACCGACGACCCCGTCACCCGCCAGACGCTGACCGACGAATTGACCCGCGCGCTGGCCCAGGAGATGCGCGCCTGCTATGCCGATATCGCCGAGCTGCTGCGCTCGCGCGGGCTGCGACCCCAGGACTTGCGCGTGCGCGCATCGCCAGATGGCGCCGCCTCGCGTCTCGGCGGCCTTGGCGCAGGCACCCAGCCAGGTGATCTCGATTCGGGCCATGGCGGCATGTCCACGCGCGGCGGCTACGGTGGCTCGGGGCATGGCGGCCTGAGCGGCCAGGGAGGCCCCGGCGGCGGCCGCAACAGCGGCTTCGGTGGACCCGGCGGCGGCTTTGGCAGCCGCGGCGGCGGTGGAGGCAGCGGCGGCTTTGGCCGGGTCGACCCCCAGATGATGGACCTGCTGCGCCGCCTGGCGCAGGCCCCCGGAGCCTATGAGCCGGCCTATGACAGCCACGGCAACTCCGGGCGCATGGGTCTGGACACCCTCAGTGGTGAGCCCAGTGCCTGGGGGCAGATGCCGCTGCCGCCCAACCTGATCAACCAACATCGCGACGAACTGCGCCAGATGGCCACGGGCCGGCTGGATCACATGGTCATCGACGTCGTCGCCGGCCTGTTCGACCAGATCCTGTCCGACCCCAAGGTGCCGCCGCAGATGGCGCGCCTGCTGGCCCGCCTGCAACTGCCTGTGCTGCGCGTGGCCTTGGGCGACGAGACCTTCTTCTCCTCGCGCCGCCATCCGGTGCGGGTGTTCGTCAACCGCATGGCGTCCCTCGCCTGCGCCTTTGACGACTTCAGCGACGACCCCGGGCGCTCCTTCCTGGCGCATGTGCGCGACCTCGTGCAGGACGTCGCCCAGGGCGACTTCGACCGCATGGACGTCTACACGGCCAAGCTGGACGCACTCGAAACCTTCATCACCGAGCAGACCCGCAGCACGCTGAAAGCCGCCGGCGACGCCGCTGCCGTCGTCGAGCGCCGCGAAACTGACCTGCGCCTGCAGCAGCGCTACGCCTTGCAACTGCAGCAGCAACTGGCCAAGGTGCCGATGCAGGACTTCCTGCGCACCTTCCTGGCCCAGGTCTGGTCCCAGGCCATCGTGCTGGCTTCGCGCGAAGGCGCGCCGGAGCGGGCCCTGCGCCTGCGCACCCTCGGCCGCACCCTCGTCATGAGCGTGCAGCCCAAGGGCGGCACGGCGGCACGCTCCGACTTCCTGCGCGAGCTGCCCAATCTGATGCGCACCCTCAACGAGGGCATGGATCTGATCCGTTGGCCGGACGGCCCGCGCAAGGACTTCTTCGGCGTGCTGCTGCCGGCCCATGCCGAGTCGCTGAAGGGTCAGGCGCCCAGCGCCCTGGACACCAACCTGCTGATCAAGCAGCTCGACCAGATCTTCGGCGTCGCGCCGCCGGCCGAGGCCGATCTCGCCAAGCCCATGGCCGGCGAGACCGCGCCTGGCGATCTCGACGCCAGCCAGCGCCTGACGCCGGCCGAGGCCAAGAGCCTGGGCCTTGTCGAGGAAGCCAGCGTTGACTGGAACGGCGAACTGGACCTGGACCTGTCAGGCAACGACGCCGCGGCCGCGGCTGAGCCGCTGCAGGCCGTGGACATTTCCATCGATGGCCTGCCCGCCGTCGAGAGCGCGCCCGATGCCAGCAGCGGCGCCCTGCTGGTGGACAACATGCAGCTCGGCTTCGCCTATCAGATGCACACCGGCAACGAATGGCAGAAGGTGCGCCTGGCCCATGTCAGCGCCGGCCGCAGCTTCTTCATCTTCACGCACGGCAACCGCCACCAGGAGACGGTGACGATGACAGCCCGCATGCTGAGAAAGCTCTGCGAGGCCGACCGCATGCGTGCCTATGAACACGGTCAGTTGCTTGAGCGTGCAACGGCTCGTGCGCGGGCGCAACTGGCGGCGCTTACACCGGCGGCGCGCTGAGATCCTTCGTCAGCCGGCGGGCCATTGCGAGTGCCGCACTCATGCTGGCCGGATCGGCCAGACCCTTGCCTGCAATGTCGAAGGCCGTGCCGTGGTCGGGGCTGGTGCGCACAAAGGGCAGGCCCAGCGTCACGTTGACGCCCTGCTCCACGCCCAGGTACTTCACCGGGATCAGGCCATGGTCATGCACCATGGCGACGACGACGTCGAACTCGCCCCGCCGGGCCCGCATGAAGATGGTGTCGGGCGCATAGGGGCCGCTGGCATCCATGCCGGCCGCACGTGCGTCGGCAATGGCGGGCGCGATATGCAGGATCTCTTCATCACCGAACAAGCCGCCTTCGCCGGCATGCGGGTTCAGCCCGGCCACGGCAATGCGCGGCGCGGCAATCCCCATGCGCTGCAGCGCCGCCTGGGTGATACGCAGCGTCTCCGCCACCGCCTCGCGGGTCACGCGCGCGATCGCCTCACGCAGCGAGCAGTGGATCGTGACGAGCACCGTGCGCAGCTCCTCGTTGGCCAGCATCATGCGCACCGGCACGCCGCCAGCCAGGGCCTGCAGCATCTCGGTATGGCCCGGATAGGGCGAACCGGCCGCATGCAGGGCCTCCTTGTGGATGGGCGCCGTGACGAGGGCGCGCGCGTGGCCCGCCTGGATCAAGCCAACGGCAGCCTCGATGCACAGGGCGGCGGCCGCACCGGCACGGGCAGCGACCTGGCCCAAGGGGGCATCGACCAGGCCCGCCGGCAGCCCCACGGGCTGCCAGACCGGCAGGCAGCGCGGCGGTACGCGGCCTAACTCATCGGCTCCATGCAATTCGGCGACCGCCAGGCCACCGCCGACCGCAGCGACTGCGCGCCTCATGACGGCAACGTCGCCGACCACCAGCGCATCCAGTGGCATCTCGTGCCGCCACAACTTCGCGATGATCTCGGGGCCGATGCCACAGGCATCGCCCATGCTGACGACCAGGGGCTGGCCTAGGGAGTTTTCCGGGGTCATGCCGCATTCTTTCATCACCCTGGCTGCGCGCTGGCAGACTGCCGGCCGGCTCATCACGCCGTGGAGATTTTTTTGCGCAAGACCCTCGTTGCCGCCTTGATCGCCGGTCTGCACCTGACCGCCCCCGCCGCCACCCAACCGGTGCCCAAACCCGCAGCCACGACGGCTGCCGCCGATGCCGCCACCAAGGCCCATCTGGCGCTGCAAGCGCTGTTCGACGAAGCGTGGGAGG
Source organism: Pelomonas sp. Root1217 (assembly GCF_001425705.1). GTDB lineage: Bacteria > Pseudomonadota > Gammaproteobacteria > Burkholderiales > Burkholderiaceae_C > Pelomonas. The sequence goes on from NZ_LMDC01000029.1 coordinate 26,455, forward strand.
CCGAGGCCCGCACCGCGCCCGAGTGGGCCACACTGCGCGGTGACCTGCGCTTCAACGACAAGCTGAGTGACCGCTCCGCGACCGCCCTCGCGGCCCGCGACGCCTTTGCCCGCGACATGCTGGCCCGCGCCCAGGCGGTCGACGTCGGCCCGCTGAAGGACACCGACCGCGTGTCCCTCGTCCTCTTCATCAACCGCTACCAGCAGGAGGTTGCGATGCAGGGCTTCGCCGGCTATCGCACGCTGACGCTGGGCACGCTGTACGGCGCCCAGTCGGCCCTGGCCGGGTTTGCGCGCAATGTGCCGGTCAACAACGAGACCCAGGTCAAGCAGTGGCTGGCGCGCCTGGCCGCCTATCCGGCGCGGGTCGACCAGGAGATCGCCATCCTGCGCCACGGCCTGGCGCTGGGCTGGGTCACGTCCAAGCCGGTGCTGGCCCGTGCCATCGCCCAGGTCGAGGGCCAGCTGACCGAGGACGTCACCAAGAGCCCTGCCTACGAGCCCTTCGCTCGCATGACAGTGGACGCCGGCGTCAAGGCCAACTACCAGACCCAGGGCCAGGCGGCCATGCGCGAGCTCTTCTACCCGGCCCAGCGCAAGCTGCTCGCCGTCATGAAGGACGAGCTCAGCCCCAAGGCGCCCGACAGCGGCTCGCTGTCGACCTACCCCGGCGGCGACAAGGTCTACGAGGCGCTGATCCTGCGCCATGTGACGCTGCCGCTGGCGGCCGGCGACATCCACACCACCGGCCTGCGCGAGGCCGCGCGCATCCGTGCCGAGATGGAAAAGGTCAAGGCCGAGGCGGGCTTCGACGGCGACCTCGCCGCCTTCAAGAAATTCCTCTACAGCGACCCCAAGTTCTTCAACCAGAGCGCCGACGAACTGCTGGACGGCTACCGCGCCATCGCCAAGCGCATCGACCCCGAGCTGCCCAAGCTCTTCACCCAGTTGCCGCGCTCGCCCTATGGCATCCGCGGCATGCCGCCCTACACCGGCGAAGGCGCGGCCGACAACTACAACGGCCCGTCGCTGGACGGCACGACGCCCGGCTGGTTCAACGCCAACGCGATCGCCTTCAAGCGCCGGCCCAAGTGGGCGATGGAGACCCTGGTGGCCCACGAGACCGTGCCCGGCCACCACCTGCAGATTTCCCGCCAGGTCGAGCTGGGCGAGCTGCCCAACTTCCGCCGCCAATCGCAGTACTCGGTCTTCAGCGAAGGCTGGGCGCTGTATGCCGAGACGCTGGGGCCGCAGATCGGCCTGTTCCGCGACCCCTACACGCGCTTCGGCCACCTGCAGGCGCAGATGTTCCGCGCCGCCCGCCTGGTCACTGACACCGGCCTGCACGCGCTGGGCTGGAACCGCGACAAGGCCATCGCCTACATGATCGAGCAGACCGGCCACGACGCCACCTTCATGACGGCCGAGGTCGACCGCTACCTGTCCCAGCCCGGCCAGGCGCTGAGCTACATGATGGGCGAACTGAAGATCAAGGAGCTGCGCGCCCGCTCCGAAGCCGCCCTCGGCGCCAGGTTCGACCAGCGCCGCTTCCACATGGCCGTCATCGACCAGGGGGCCATGCCGCTGCCGCTGCTGGAGCAGCGCATCAATGCGTGGATCTTGAGCGAAAGGGCCAGGCCATGAGCTACCCCATTGGCAGCCCCGGCCAGCCCTGGGGCCCGGCCGAGGTCAGCGCCTGGCGCGAGCGCCTCGTCAAGCAGCGCAGCTACGCAGCCGATGTGCTTACCGCCATCGAGCCCCTGCGTCGGGACTTCGACGTCAGCGAGTACGGCGCCGTGGTCTCTGGCGGCGAGCTCTTCCCGCTGCTGGCCATCCGCAGCCGCGGCTGGCGTGACGACCTGCCCGTCCTGGTCGTGACCGGCGGCGTGCATGGCTATGAGACCAGCGGCGTGCACGGCGCGCTGGCCTTCGTTCGGCAACACGGGCTGGAAATGGCCGGCCGCGCCAACCTGCTGGTGGCACCCTGCGTCAGCCCCTGGGCCTACGAGCGGGTGCAGCGCTGGAACTTCGATGCGCAGGACCCCAACCGCAACTTCCGCGACGGCAGCGCGGTGCCGGAGTCGGCGGCACTGGTGGCCCTGCTGGCGCCGCTGCGGGGCCGTGTGCTGATGCACATCGACCTGCACGAGACGACCGACACCGACGAGTCCGAATTCCGTCCCGCCCTGGCGGCACGTGATGGTGAGGTGTTCGAGCCGGGCCTGATTCCCGACGGCTTCTATCTCGTCGATGACGCCGAACAACCCCAGCCCGAGTTCCAGCGCGCAGTCATCGCTGCGGTGGCAGCGGTCACTCACATCGCCGAGCCCGACGCCAACGGCCAGATCATCGGCTGCCCGCTGCAGTCGCCCGGCGTCATCAGCTTCGCCGTGCGCAGCCGCGCCCTGTGCGCCGCCATCACCGGGGCCCGCTTCACGACGACGACCGAGGTCTATCCCGACAGCGCCCGGGCCACGCCTGAGCAGTGCATCGACGCCCAGGTGGCTGCGGTGCGCGCGGCAATCACCTACGCCCTGGCTGCCGCCTAGGCCGGGTTGTCCACGTCGATGAACTGCCAGGACAGGCCCAGGTCCTGGGCCACCTGGGCGCCGACACCCTGCACACCGTAGCGCTCGGTGGCGTGGTGGCCGGCCGCGATGAAGGCAACGCCGGTCTCGCGGGCATAGTGGGCCTGCGGCTCGGAGATCTCGCCGGTGATGAAGACGTCGGCGCTCGCCGCGATGGCCGACTCGAAATAGCCCTGGGCGCCGCCGGTGCACCAGGCGACGCGGCGCAGCGCGCGGCCATCGCCCGGCACGGCGGTCACGTTGCGGCCCAGCGCATCGCGAAGCTTCGCCGTCAGCGCAGCGAGATCGGTGGGCTCGATGGCCGCGCTGAAACCGAGATCCTGCTCGCCGAAGCGACTGTCCGCAGTCCAGCCGAATTGCGCGCCGAGCTGCGCGTTGTTGCCCAATGTCGGGTGAGCGTCCAGCGGCAGGTGATAGGCAAAGAGGTTGATGTCATGCTGGATCAACCGCGCCAGGCGCTGCTTCATCCAGCCCGTCACGCGGCCATCCTGGCCACGCCAGAACAGGCCGTGGTGGACGAGGATGGCATCCGCCCCGGCAGCGACGGCCGCGTCGATCAGCGCCAGGCTGGCCGTGACGCCGCAAACGAGATGACCCACCTCGGCGCGCCCCTCGACCTGCAGACCGTTCGGCCCATAATCCTTGAAGCGCGCTGGCTCCAGCAGCTGGTTCAGGCGGAGTTCCAGCGCGGCGCGATCGGTCATGGCTTGATGGGGATGTAGGTGTTGAAACGGCTCTGGCTGATTTTCGCGCAGGCGGTCACGGTCGCCCTGGCCGCCCTCTTCGTCGTCTCGACGCTAAAGCCGCAATGGCTCAGGCAGGCGCGTCTGCCGGACGCGACCATCGCCCAGACGGCTCGCCAGATCGCCCTGCCCCCCTCGCCGGCCGCTTCGGTCGTGCGGGCGGGCTTCTCGCAGGCGGCCCGCATCGCCGCACCGGCGGTCGTCAGCATCACGGCCAGCAAGGCCCCGTCGCGTGCGGGGCGGGCGCATGAACAGCTGTTCGGCTTCCCGTTCGGGTTGCGCCAGCCGCGCGGCAATCCCCAGCTCGGCCTGGGCTCGGGCGTCATCATCTCGGCCGACGGTGTGCTGCTGACCAACAACCATGTCGTCGAAGGCGCCTCCGACATCGAGGTCATGCTCAGCGACGGCCGCCAGGCCCAGGCCAAGCTCATCGGCACCGACCCCGAGACCGATGTCGCCGTGCTGAAGATCAGCCTGCCCGACCTGCCCGTCATCGCCATGGGCGACGCGGCCAGCCTGGCCGTCGGCGACGTCGTGCTGGCCATCGGCAACCCCTTCAACGTCGGCCAGACGGTCACGTCAGGCATCGTGTCGGCATTGGGCCGCAATCAGCTGGGCATCAACACCTTCGAGAACTTCATACAGACCGACGCGGCCATCAACCCCGGCAATTCGGGCGGCGCGCTGGTGGACGCGGACGGGCGGCTGGTGGGCATCAACACGGCCATCTTCTCGCGCAGCGGCGGGTCTCTGGGCATCGGCTTCGCCATCCCGGTCGACGTGGCACGCCAAGTGGCGGCCTCGCTGCTGCAGGACGGTGTCGTCGCACGCGGCTGGATCGGCGTGCAGACGCGCGAGCTAACGCCTGAGCTGGCCGAGGCGCTGAAGCTGGGCGACGCAAAAACGCCAATCCGTGGCGTTCTGATCGGCGGCGTCGTCAACGACGCGCCAGCAGCCAAGGCCGGCATCAAGCCCGGTGACGTGCTGACCCGCATCGGCGAGCATGCCGTCGCGACACCGGCCGAGCTGCTGGCCAGCGTGGCAGCCCTCAAGCCGCGCAGTCAGGTCGAGGTGGGCGTGCAGCGCGCCGGCAAGGCCATGCACTTCCAGCTCGCCGTGGGGCAGCGGCCCAGGCCGCAGCGCGATCAGGACGACTGATCGGGGGTGGTGGTCTGCTCAGCCTCGTCGGGCGCCTTGGTGTGACGCACGAAGTAGGTGGACGCAAACAGCCCCACCTCGTAGAGCAGGCACATCGGGATCGCCAGTGCGAGCTGTGAAACGATGTCGGGCGGCGTGATGACGGCCGCAATGATGAAGGCGACGACGATGAAGTAGCCACGCCATTCGCGCAGCTTCTCCACCGACACGATGCCCATGCGCACCAGCACGACAACGACGATGGGCACCTCGAAGGCCGCACCGAAGGCGATGAACATGTTCATCACGAAGCCGAGATAGGCCTCGATGTCAGGCGCCGCCGTGATGCTCTTGGGTGCGAAGCTCTGGATGAAGGCGAAGACCTTCCTGAAGACGAAGAAGTAGCAGAAGGCCACGCCGCCGAAGAACAACAGCGTGCTCGACACCACCAGCGGCATCACCAGGCGCTTCTCGTGCGAGTACAGGCCCGGGGCGACGAAGGCCCAGGCCTGGTAGAGCACGATGGGCAGGGCCAGCATGAAGCCGGCCAGCATCGTGATCTTGATCGGCACGAAGAAGGGCGCGATGACGTTGGTCGCGATCATCTTGGTGCCTTCGGGCAGGTTGGCCACCAGCGGCGCGGCCAGCCAGTCGTAGAGCTGGCTCGGGCCGGGGTAGAGGCACAACACGCCGAAGCAGACGGCGATGGCGATGACGGCGCGCAGCAGCCGGTCGCGCAGCTCCATCAGGTGGGTGACGAAGGGCTGTTCGGTACCGGCCAGTTCGTCGTGGTCGGGGTTCTGGAAGGAGCTCATGGCCTGATGCCGGGTGGCCGGAAACGAGCCACGCGGGCGGCGCCGGATTGGGTATGACGCTTCACGCCGGCCTTCTGCTTGAACCACATCGGCGTCGACCCGCGCTTGAGGCGCCAGTTCTTTTTAGGGTGGCGGTACTCGGGCGGCGGTTGCGCGATCGTCGTGCCGGCTTCGTAGGACGAATCGCTGGTCACGTCCTGCCAGGTCTGGTTCATCGCCTGCGTCGCGGTGTCCACCTCCTGGCGCACGCTCTGCTCGACGTCCTGGACCGCCGTCTGGAACTGGGTCTTCATCTTCTGAAGCTCCTCCAGCTCGATGGAACGGTTGACCTCGGCCTTCACGTCCGCCACATAGCGCTGTGCCTTGCCCAGCAAGGTGCCCACCGTGCGGGCCACGCGCGGCAGTTTCTCGGGGCCGATGACGATCAGGGCCACCGCGCCGATCAGCGCGATCTTGTCGAAGCCGAAGTCAAGCACTCGTCAGGCTCGACATCACGACTTGGTCTTGGCTTCGACGTCAACCGTGTTCGGGTCGTTGACCTTGGTGGCGGTGACTTGCTGGGGCGGCGTGGTGGGCGTTGTTTCCGACGCGGTGCCTTCCTTGATGCCGTCCTTGAAGCCCTTGACCGCGCCGCCCAGGTCCTTGCCGATGTTGGTGAGCTTCTTGGTGCCAAAGACGAGCACGAAGATCAGAAGCACGATCAACCAGTGCCAGATGCTGAATGAACCCATGATGTTTCTCCGTTGAGGACTGGCTCAAATTCTAGGTGAGGGATGCCCCTAGGTTCAGGGGTCATTTCGAGACCATGCACCTTCTGGTGCGATCGTGCTCAGCCCTTAGGTTTGGTCACAACTCAGCCTTTCAACCACGGCCGAGGTCCGCCCATCACATGCAGATGCAAGTGCAACACCTCCTGACCGCCGTCTGGACCCGTGTTGATGACGTGGCGGAAGCCGTTGGTGACACCGAGTTCCTTCATCAAACGCGGGCCCAGGGCCGTCATCTTGCCTAGCAGCACGGCCTCGGCCTCGGTCACGTCTGACATGGAGGCGATATGGCGCTTGGGGATGATGAGCACATGGACCGGTGCCCAAGGGTGAATGTCATGGAAGGCGAGGATGTCTTCGTCCTCATAGACCTTCTTGCTCGGAATCTGGCCGGCGACGATCTTGCAGAACAGGCAATTGGGGTCGTGAGTCATCTTTTGCTCGCTTCAGACCGGCATGGGCTTGCCGTCGTTCCAGTTCAAAAAGCCCTTGATGAGGCGATAGAGGAACCAGATGCCGTCAACGGCGAGGATCACGAAGCCCACGCCCAGCAGCAAGGTGGCAAAGCCCAGGATGCCCCATACCAGGCTCCACCAAAAGGTACGGATCTGCCAGGTGAAATGGCTGGCGTAAAGGGTGCCCGCGGCGTCCTCGCGCTTGATGTAGTTGATGATGATGGCCACGATGCCGGTGAAGCCGGTGAAGGCACTCAGCGCATAGAGGACATAGATCACCATCGTCAGCTGCTTGAGGCTGGCCAGCTTCTCGACGGGCGCCGCGACATCCAGCACCACCGGGCTCGGATCGTTGTTCATGGAGCTTCCTTCGTCGGCTTGTTGCGGGACGCAAATTCTTCCAGGCCGGACAAGCCCTCGCGACGCGCAAGTTCCCTCAGCACATCCTCGGGCTTCAATCCGAAATGAGCCAGCGCGACCATGCTGTGAAACCACAGGTCAGCCACCTCGTAGACCACCTTCTGCGGGTCACCATCCTTGGCGGCCATGACGGTCTCGGTGGCCTCCTCGCCGACCTTCTTCAAGATGGCGTCCAGCCCCTTGTCGAAGAGCTTGGCGACGTAGCTGGTGCCAGGGTCGGCGCCATTTCCAGGTTTTCGCGATTCAATGACCGCGCCGACGCGGGAAAGGATGTCGTCACTCATAGATTTTTGCGGGGTCCTTCAGCACCGGCTCCGTGGCGCTCCAGACACCGTTCTCCAGCTTCTGGAAAAAGCAGCTGTGGCGGCCGGTGTGGCAGGCTATTCCAGGTTCATCGGGCTCATGGCCGAGCTGGGTGATGGTCAGCAGCACGACGTCGTTGTCGCAATCCATGCGGATGGCGTGCACCTGCTGGAAGTGCCCGCTCTCCTCGCCCTTGTGCCACAGCTTGCTGCGCGAGCGGCTCCAGTAGACAGCCTGCCCACGCTCGGCGGTCAGCGCCAGCGCCTCGCGGTTCATCCACGCGAACATCAGCACGTCGCCGGTGCCCCGCTCCTGGGCGATGACGGGCACCAGGCCCTTGTCGTCCCACTTCACTTCATCCAGCCAGTTCATCACTTCAGTCTAGGTGAGTCGGGCCGACGTGGTTGCGTTCTGCCGCGAACCAGTTCAGGACCGGGATGGTGCCGGGCAGCACAGGCTTGACCTGCACCGGCAGGCTCGCCCAGGCCATCTGCTGGTTCTCCAGCATCTGGAACTCGCCGGTCCACTCAAAGACCTTGCAGAAGTTCAAGCGCACCAGCGCGTGCGGGTAATCGAAGATTTCCGTTTTCCAGGGATGTGCGGCGCCGATTTCGATGCCGATCTCCTCGCGCAGTTCGCGCGCCAGGGCCTGCTCGATGCTTTCGCCCGGCTCGACCTTGCCGCCCGGGAACTCCCAGTAGCCGGCGTAGACCTTGCCTTCGGGACGCGACGTCAGCAGGAACTGGCCGTCGGGTGCCACAAGAACGCCGACGGCGACTTCGGTGATTTCGCGTTCGGTCATGTACGCCCCTCGTCCGCCGAGTACGTCGGCCGATCCCCCAAGAGGATGACGGCCGGCTCGGGAGCGGCCCAGCGCTCGGCCGTCATTCCGCCCGCCCTGCCAGGTCGCGTGCGAACTGGTAGGCCACGCGGCCCGAGCGGGAACCGCGCTCCAGCGCCCAGATCAGCGCCGGCTGGCGTGCCCCTTCGATGGCGGTGTCATCCAGCCCGAAATGACGCAGCCACTGCGCCACGATGGCCAGGTATTCGTTCTGGCTGAAGGGATAGAAGCTGATCCACAGGCCGAAGCGCTCCGACAGCGAAATCTTTTCCTCCACGGCCTCGCCGGGATGGATCTCGCCGTGCTCGCCGTGGGTGCCAGCAAGGTTGTCGACCATCTTCTCGGGCAGCAGGTGGCGGCGGTTGCTGGTGGCGTAGATCAGCACGTTGTCGGTGGCGGCGGCGACGGAGCCGTCGAGCACGCTCTTCAGGGCCTTGTAGCTGGCCTCGCCTTCGTCGAAGCTCAAGTCGTCGCAGAAAACCACGAAGCGCTCCGGTCGGGCCGCGACCTGCTCGACCAGGTCCGGCAGGTCGACGAGGTCGGCCTTGTCGACCTCGATGAGGCGCAGGCCCTGAGCGGAGAACTCGTTGAGCACGGCCTTGATCAGCGAACTCTTGCCCGTGCCCTTGGCGCCCGTCAGCAACACGTTGTTGGCCGGCTTGCCAGCCACGAACTGGGCGGTGTTGCGCAGCAGGCGCTCCTTCTGCGGCTCGACTTCCTGCAGGTCTGACAGCCGGATGCGGCTGACGGCACGCACCGGCTCCAGCACCAGGGCGCCATGGCGGCGGCGGGCGCGGAAGGCGGTGGAAGCGGCCCAGTCGGGCGGCGTGGCGGCGTGGGGCAGAACGGCTTCGAGCCGGGTCAGCAGGCCCTCGGCGCGGGTGAGGAAGGAATCCAGAGCGGCAGACATCGCCGCAGTTTAGGCGGGCAGACTCAGGCGATCGCCTTGAGCGAGGCTTCGAGCTGTTCCGTCGGCAGACGCTTGAAGCCCGAGCGCGCATAGCGCTGCAGCCGGCCAATGATGAAGCTGACCCAGACCGAGGCCTGGGCATTGGCCTGAACGGTCGGCGTCAGGGAGCCCTGCGCTTCGGCCGCGGTGCGCAGCACCTGGCGCAGCGAGGATTCGATGCGGTCGAAAAACTGGTTCATGCGGGCCACCAGGCGCTCGTTCTCATAGACCAGGGCATCGCCCACCATCACCCGCGCCATGCCGGGGTTCTTTTCGCCGAACTGCAGGATGACGCTGGCGATGCGCGCGGCCTTGCCCGGCGGCGGCAGGGGATGCGGCGAGTCGGCGATCTGGTTGACCAGGCCGAAGACGCTGCTCTCGATGAATTCGATCAGCGCTTCGAACATCTGCGCCTTGCTGGCGAAGTGGCGGTACAGGGCCGCCTCGCTGACGTCGAGCTTGGCCGCCAGTGCCGCCGTCGTGATGCGGTCGGCACCCGGCTGCTCCAGCATGCCGGCCAGCACCTGCAGGATCTGCGTGCGGCGCTCGCCGGGCTTGGGGCGCTTCCTGGGACTCGGGTTGGCGTTGTCGGCGGCAGGCTGGTCAGCGTCCATGCCGGGCATGCTAATCCCGGAGCCAGCCCAGGCGGCGAGCTTCGTAGATCGCTTCGACTTTCGAGCGGACGTGCAGCTTGCGGTAAACCCGCTTCACATAGGTCATGACGGTGTGCGGCGACACCTGCATGAACTGAGCGATCTCATCAAACGTGAAGCCTTTGGCCGCCAGATGCAGCACGCGCGACTCCTGCTCGGACAGCGCAACCACCTCCTCGTCGGCCATCGTCGCGGCCATCGCTTCCGGTGAGGGGCCGGAGGAGCTCTGGCTACCGGGAGCCAGGCGTACCAGCAGGCGGCGGGCGATGACCGGGCTGATCGGGCTGCCTCCGGCACGCAGCGAGCGCAGCTGGCCCGGCAGGTCCAGCGCCAGGCTGTCCTTGAGCAGATAGCCGGTGGCGCCAGCCTCGATGCTGGCCACCACATGCTGCTCGTCGCCGAAGACGGAGATCACCATGACCTCGCACTGCGGCCGCGTCTGGGCCGCATGGCGGATCAGCTCGATGCCGCTGCCGCCGGGCAGATCCAGGTCGACGAGCAGGACATCGGGCTGCAACTGGTCGAACATGCGCCGGCCCTGGGGCAGGTCGGGCGCGATGCCCAGCAGCTCGATGTCGGGCACGCTGCCCAGGGCATGCGTGAAGGCCTCGCGGAAGCGGGCTTGGTCTTCGACGATCAGGACCGAGAACGGGGTCATGGACTCTGTGGGACTCTTCAAAGCGCGGAAGCCGCATTGTCCGACGAAGATTCCCACTCATCCATGCGCGTCTTCCTTCATTACAGGGGGGAACGTAACAGCGCCGCCAGCGAGCGCACCCGCCGGTCGACATAGGCCGGGCGGTGCTGCAGGCGACGGCCATCGGCGGCCTTGCGCAGCCAGCGCTGCATCCAGACGGTGCGCAGCCCCAGGCTGCGCGCCGACTTCTGGTGGATCAGTGTGTCTTCCACGAGGATGCAGCGCTCGGGCTTGAGCTTCAGTCTCGCCAGCACGATGCGGAACATGCGCGTGTCCGGCTTGGGGCGCGAGTGGCCGAAGATCTGCATGTCCTCGACGCAGATCAGGCGCTCGAAGACGTCGGTCAGGCCGATGGCAGACAGCACGCGCTCGGCGTAGGCGCGCGGCGCATTGGTCATCAGCAGCTTGCGCCCCGGCAGGCGGCGCAGCGCGGCCAGGTCATGGCCGTGGCCATGCAGATGCGCCTCCAGCCCGGGCAGGCGATGGGTCTCGCTGAGGAAATGCGCCGGCTTCACGCCGTGGTGGCGCTGCAGCCCCGTCAGCGTTGCGCCATAGCGCTGCCAGTAGCGGTTGCGCAGCGCGGCGGCCTGCTCTTCCGTCAGGCCAAGATAGGTGACCATATAGGCCGCCATCGACGCATTCAGCTCGCTGAACGCCCGGTGCGAGGCGTTGTGCAGGGTGTCGTCGAGGTCGAACAGCCAGACTCGGTCGCGAGAATTCGTCACGCGCCGATCATCGCAAGTCCTCGCCTTCGGCTCAGACGCGGCACGAGCATTTCCTCTCATCGAGAGGAAATCATCGTGCCGTAGGCCTGATCGGTCAGGATTTCCAGCAGCATGGCGTGCGGCACCCGGCCGTCGATGATGTGCACGGCGTTGACGCCGCTCTTGGCCGCGTCGATGGCGCCGGCGATCTTGGGGATCATGCCGCCGCTGATGGTGCCGTCCTCCACCAGCTCGTCGATTCGGCGCGGCGTCAGCTCGGTCAGCAGCTCGCCGTTCTTGTCCAGCACGCCGCGGATGTTGGTCAGCATCAGCAGCTTCTCGGCCTGCAGCACCGTGGCCAGCTTGGCCGCGACAACGTCGGCATTGATGTTGTAGCTCTCGTTGTGCTCGCCAAAGCCGATCGGGCTGACGACGGGGATGAACTGGTCGTCCTGCAGCGCCTTCACGACGCTGGGGTCAATGGCGACGATGTCGCCGACCTGGCCGACGTCATGCTCCTTGGCCGGGTCGTCCTTGTCCATCATCTTGAGCTTCTTCGCGCGGATCATGCCGCCGTCGCGGCCCGTCAGGCCGACGGCCTTGCCGCCGGCGGCATTGATGAGGCCGACGATGTCCTGCTGCACCTGGCCGGCCAGCACCCACTCGACGACTTCCATCGTCTCCTCGTCGGTGACGCGCATGCCTTGCACGAACTCGCCCTTCTTGCCCAGGCGCGACAGCGCTCCCTCGATCTGCGGCCCTCCGCCATGCACGACGATGGGATTCAGGCCGACGAGCTTGAGCAGCACGACGTCCTCGGCGAAGTCCTGCTGCAAGGCCGGGTCGGTCATCGCATTGCCGCCGTATTTGATGACGATGGTCTTGCCATGGAACTTGCGGATGTAAGGCAAGGCCTGGGACAGGATCTCGGCCTTCTCGCGCGGGGCGATGTGGGAGACGTCGGTGGTGTGGGGGGTGGTCATGCGGCGGACTCCGAAAAGCGTTCGAACGATTCTAGGGAGCGGTTGTGGCGACGGCCGCGGATGGGCTTGACCATGTGTGATGACTACTTCTTACTCAGCGTGCCACCTTGGCGGCGGGGCCGGCCGCCTTGCTCCAGTCGCGCACGGCCTTTCCGACCTCGTCTCGGATCATCTTTTGTAAGGTCTCGATCTTGCTCTGCGTCGACAGCGAGGCCCAGACATCGCCACCCGCAAGGTCTGGGTTGGCAAGGGCAACGGCGACGCGCGCCCGGTGTTCGGCCTGCAAGTCCAGCGTCGCGACCTCGACCAAGTAAATGTCGAAGTAGGCGAAGGGGGCGACGAATCCGGCGGAGTGCCTGTGCGACTCTGTCAGCTCGACGTCTATCGTGGTGTCGACATAGAAGCCCAGCCCTTCCAGTTGGCCGTTCCCGACCACCGTCCTTTCCATCTGCAGCTTGGCCTCACCGCGTGCAGGCTGGATCAGTACCAGGTGCGACAGCTTGGCTGCCCTCGCGGCGTCGAGCAGGGGCTGCGTGACCAGCACTGCCTGACCATCGCGCTGCCAGGGCATGCTGCCATTCGCCGGCCGGGCCAGCACCAAGGTCTCGCCCAAGCCCTCGCGGCGCGCATCGTCCACCGTCATGCGCAGCACGAAGTTCTCGAAGTCGTTGCCGACCTTGAGCGTGTCCTTGGCATTGCGATCCACACGGGTGCCCGTCGTCGGCGCGTGAATGACGATCTGGACTTCGCGCCCAAGCACGGACATGACGCCCAGCTTGGTGATCTCGGATGCGCATGCGGCGCCAGCCGACAGGATGAACAGGGCCGCCAGACTGCCAGCTCGCCAGAAAGTTCGCATGGATTGACTCCGTATTTGGATGGGCGCGAAGGTTAGCCCAAGGCGCAGACACGGGCCCCGTGAATCCTCACTCGACGTCGGACGGCCACAATGCCCGCCCATGCAAGCCCGCGCCTACCTCCAGCTCTCCGTGGCGGTCGCCCTCGTGACCATTGCGCTGAAGACGGCGGCCTGGTGGTGGACCGGCTCGGTCAGCCTGGCGGCCGACGCGCTGGAGTCCCTCGTCAACCTGGCCGGCGCCGTGTTCGCCCTGGCCATGGTGACCCTTGCGGCCCTGCCCCCCGACGAGGGCCACCCCTACGGCCACCACAAGGCCGAATACTTCTCCAGTGGCTTCGAAGGCATCCTCATCATCGCGGCCGGCCTGGGCATCCTGTGGGGCGCGGCAGACCGCTGGCAACACCCCCAGGCGCTGGACGCCATTGGCATCGGCGTGGCGCTGGCGGTCGTCAGCTCGGCACTGAACGGCCTCATGGCCTGGGCCATGCTGCGCAAAGCCCGCGAGGTGCGCTCGGTGGCGCTGGAAGGCGACGCGCGCCACCTGATCACCGATGTCTGGACCTCGGCCGGCGTGGTGGCGGGCCTGCTGGGCGTCATGGCCACCGGCTGGCAATGGCTGGACCCGCTGCTGGCCATCGTCGTGGCGCTGAACATCCTGCGTGAAGGCGTGCACCTGATGCGCGAATCCACCGGCGGACTGATGGACCAGGCCCTGGACGCCGAATCCATGAACCAGGTTCACGCGGTCCTGGAGCGCTTTATCCCTCCGCACGCCATCCGCTTCGACCACATCGCCAGCCGCGTGGCCGGCCGGCGCCGCTTCATCGATTTGCATATGCACATGCCAGCCAGCTGGACACTCGGGCGGGCTGCGGCGCTGCGCGGGGACGTGGAGCAAGCGCTGATGAGCGCCGTGCCGGGCCTGCGCTGCACCATTCAGCTGCTGCCCATGGACGTCGAAGCGCACACGATGGATGAGGAGGATCTGATTTGATCGCGGTATTGCAAAGGGTGCGCGAGGCACGCGTCGAAGTGGGTGGTGCCGTCGTCGGCCAGATCGGTCACGGTTTTCTGATGCTGGTTTGCGCCGAGCCGACGGACAGCGAGGCGACGGCCGAGAAGCTGATTGCCAAGGTGCTGAAGCTGCGCGTCTTCAGCGACGACGCCGGCAAGATGAACCGCAGCCTGCAGGACGTGGCGGGCGGCCTGCTCATCGTCAGCCAGTTCACGCTGGCGGCTGACACGAGCGCCGGCAACCGGCCCAGCTTCACAGGTGCTGCGCCGGCAGAAGCCGGACGGCGGCTTTATGAGCACACGCTGGCATTTGCGCGCCGCCAGCACCCGGTCGTTGCCAATGGCGAGTTCGGTGCCGATATGCAGGTCCACCTCATCAACGATGGACCCGTCACCATCCCGATACGGATGGTTTAGGGGCCCTTGAAGACGAGCTTGCACTGGCGCTTGTAGGCCCACCAGGCCGAGACTGTCGCCGTCATCAACGCTGAGAGCGCCGCCCAGGTCAGCACGGACCGATACGACGCGCCCTCTCCGCCATGCTGCAGGGCTTCGATTCCGCCCAGCACGACGCATGCCAGCACGAACACCTGCAGGAAGCGCAAGAGCCAGAATTTCGCGAGGATCTTCGCCACGAGGGTCTCCTAGCCAATCTCTATCGTCAGCCGCGACAGGCTGCCCGGCACAGGCCGCGCCAGCGCCAGCGCACCCATGCGGTAGGCGTGCGCGCGCCGTGTGGCCGGCAGCTCGGCGCCCGCCTCGTCCCGCACCCGCTCCACGCCATGCCCACGCGAGCTGACGCGATAGGTCAGCTCAAAGCGCAGGTCCGCCAGCGTCAGCTGCACATTGAGCCCATCGAGCACCGCCGGCATGACCGGGTCGATGACCAGAGCGCCCTGCTCCAGCCTCAGCCCGAGCAGCGAGTTGATGACCAAGCCCAGCGCGATGCCCGGGCCGCTGGAATAGATGCGCCAGCCGCCGTCCAGCGCCACTTCGCCGGCCAGCGCACGGCCGTACTCGGCCTGGGCAACGTAGCGGTCGGGGAAGGCGGCATCGGAGCTGGAGTAATAGCAATTGGCCTGGCGCCGGCTCGCGCTGGGCACGCGGTCCGTCAGCGCGATGGGATGCGCCAGCGTCAGCGCTTCCAGGAAAGCCTCGGCATGACCGAGCTGGGCCAGCATCTGCGCATAGCGCAGATGGGCATGCATGTACATGATGCCGATCTCGCGGCCGAAGAAGGTGCTGGTCTCGGCGCGCTGGAACAGCTGCGACGGGCCGCCGCGATAGGGCAGCGGCGCGTCGAACAGGCGGGCACCATCGGGGCCCTTCAGATGCTGCTCGATCAGCGCGGCCTGGATGGCGGCCTGCTCAGGGGTGAAGAGCTCGTCGATGACGGCATGCATCATCGGCAGCAGGCTGTAGCGCAGGCCGGTGCGGGTGTCGCGCGGGTGGATCCACAGCTCACGCTCGCCCTGCTCGGGAAAGAGGGCGTAGCCGGCGACGACATCGTCCTGCACCAGCAGGCGCTGGAACTCGGCGCGCACGCCCATGGCCTCGGCGGTCAGCGCAGCGGCGTCATGCGCTCGGCCGATCTGCGTGAAGGCCGTCGCCAGCGTATGCAGCATCTGGTGGTGCAGCGTGACCGTCCAGGCGCTGCAAAGGCGCTCGCGCAGTGCCGGGTCAGCCGGCTGCAGCGAGTCGTTCCAGTCGCCATGCCAGTAGGCGGCCAGCCCCGTGCCGGGCACGACGCGCTGGCGGATCAGCGCCAGCGCCTGCTCGACATGCGCCACCAGCGAGGCCGGCTCGCCGCGGTGGAAGGGCAGCACCTCGTCAAGCAGGCCGGCGTCGCCGCTGGCGATCAGGTATTGCGCCAGGCCCAGCAGCGGCCAGAAGACGATGTCACCATGCGAGTCGCCGGCACGGATCTTGGCCTCGCGCTCGAAGAACATGAACCACTGCGGCCAATCGCCATCCGGGTTCTGGTTGCTGAAGACACGCAGCAGCAGATCGCGCACCGGTGCGGTCTGGCCCAGGGCCAAAAGCATTTCCAGCGGCCCTTGGCAGACGTCGCGCGTGCCCCAGCCACCGCCGGAGTACTGCTCCAGGCCACGCGGCGACAGGTAGTGCACCAGGGCGTTGTGGACATACCAGGGCAGGATGTCGCTCAGCTGAGCCAGAACCGGGTGCTGCCAATGCGGCAGCGTCAGTGGCTGGACCGGTGGCGGCGCTGTCGCGATCAATTCGCCGCGCAACGTCAGTGAAAAGGCCTGGGCCGGCGAGAAATCGAGGCAGACCAGTGGCTCGCCGCGGCTGACGCCGTCATCAAACAGCCGGCCGTCGTCGCCGACTATGGATATGCCCGGTGCTTCGATGACCAGGCCGCCGCCGGGAAAGCGCTCCGCCAGCTCGCTGCTTTCGGGCGGCGTGATGCGCAGCCGGCTGCCACTGTGCTCCCACACAGGCTTGACGGGCGCGGCACCATCATCACCGCCCACGGCCAGATTGAAGCTGGCGCGCAGGCGCAACGCGCGGCCCCTGAGCACCCGCACGCTCAGTGCCATCGCATCCGGCGCGGCGCCGGCCGAGGCAACGACCTCGATGACGCCGGCGTCAAAGGCATAGAGCCAGCGGCAAAGCTGCGGCTGGATTTCGAAGGCCGACGGCAGGCCGAGCAGCAGCCAGTCGCTCACCTGCGGCTGCACGAACAGCCGCAGGCCGGCCGTGCAAAACAGGCCGAGCAGGCTGCGCTGCGTGGACAGCAGGCGGTTGATGCTGACGTGGCCCTGGGTCAGCATGGAATGGAAGACACCGCCCATCCAGCAGGTGGAAGTCAACGCGCCTTCGTCGGGCACGAGATGGTCTCCGCTGCGCAGGATGTGGCCGTGCGGGCGCTGCACCCGCAGTTCCTTGGCGCGCAGCACGACGTGGGTGGCCTCGCCGGTGAAGAAACTCAAGCGCTGGCCGCCCTGCCATTCCTCATGGCGGCGCTCGCCGGGGACGTAGGTGGCCAGGTCCTCGTCGCTGAAGTCTCGGCTGGCCAGCATCGGCGCGCTGGCGAACAGGCTGGTCGCTGGTGCGAGGCCTGGCGCGTCCAGCATGTTGGACGGCTGGGCCTCGGGCAAGGCCAGCAGCGTGGGCAGGCAGGCCAGATCGGCGTCGCTGCTGGCCTCGGGATGGTGGGCCTGCAACGCCAGGAAAAATCCCGTCGCCGTGCGCTCACCGGGCGCGAGCGGCAGGGCCCCGTCCTGCAAGGCGACCATGGCGTGCTCGTGCTGCAGGCGCTGACCCGGCAGCCCGTTCAGCAGGCCGGGGGGCAAACCGCCCTCACGCGCGGCGTGGCCCCAGACCTGGCTGGCGTCGGTCGCAAAGCTCTCGGCGCGGCGCAACGAACCGGCCAGCAGCCAGGGGTGCTTGCCAGCCTGCGCCTGGTTCTGGCGCGCGGCCAGCAGCGCGCCGTGGCCAGGGTGCCGCAGTGGCTGCAGGTCGATGTAGTGGCTGACATAGAACTCGTTGGTGCGCGCGGCGCCATAGTCGGCCAGGCCGACGTCCTGGACCAGCACGGGCGCGATTTCGCATGGCGTGTCGCGCACGTTGGCGGCTTGCAGATGCCAGAACAGCACGGGTTCGCTGGCGGCCAAACGCAGCTGCAGTCGCAGGGCCAGGCCGTCCCATTCCCCGCGCATCTCGAAGGCGTCTTCGTCGGCGTGAACGCTGAGCGGCGAGCGCGGGCCGAGCAGCGGCGCGACGCGCCAATCGCCGCCCGCATCGCGCCGGCGCAACCAGATATTGGCCGGCCCGCCTTCCAGCTCGTTGCCGGGGAAAAGGTTGAGCATCAGCGCCGGCCCGAACATCAGGCGGCGCAGCGCGCCGTGGGACAGCAGCTCGACCTCGAGGCCGGCGGGGTTGCTAACAGAGTGAACAGTCATGTTTGCTTCTGCGCCAACAGCCAGGGCAGCAGATCGGGGTCTCGATAGGCGGGCGTCCAGGAGTCGTGGCCGACACCCGGGTAGATGGTCAGCGACGCCGTGCCGCCCGCCGCGCGCAGCGCTTCGACGCAGGCGATGTGCGGCGCCAGCGGCACGGCCTGGTCCTTGTCGCCGTGATAGGCGCGCACCGGCACGTTGCGCATGGCGGCCACCTTGGTCGGGTCACCGAAGCCGCACACCGGCGCGATGGCGGCGAGGTCGCGCGGATGGGCCGTGGCCCAATGCCACACGCCGTAGCCACCGAGGCTCAAGCCCGTACCGAGGCAGCGTTGCGGGTCGACATTCAGGCGTGCCTTCAGTCCCACCAGCAGCTTGTGTAGTCGCTCGGGGTCCCAGCGCGCACCATCTTCGAGCTGCGGGCTGACGATGATGAGCTGCTGGTTGACACCGCGCGCAGCCCACGACGGCGGGCCGTGGATCTTGACCTTCTCCAGGTCGGTGCCGCGCTCGCCGGAGCCGTGCAGGAAGATCAGCAGCGGCCAGCGCTCGCTGCGCTGTGTGTACTCGCGAGGCAGCGATACCCACATGCGCTCGCCTTCAAGCTCCCAGGCGCGCTGCTCGCCGGCCGCAAGTCCTGGCGGCGGTGGGGGCGGCAGGGCCGCGCAGGCACTGAGCAGCGCAGGCGCCGTCAGCAGAAGTTGGCGGCGGGAAATCGTCATGGCGTGGGCTCCAGCTGGATGGTCACGGCGTTGGCAGGCAGGGGCAGCTCGCGGCCCTGCCAGCTCAGCCCCTGGGACTCGACGTTAGCGCGCGGCAGCGGTGCGTCGCCAGCCCAGGCCAGGCGCAGCTCGCCGGGCAGGCGTTCGGGGCGGCGGTCGATGTGCAGTGTCCAGCCGCCATCGGCGCGCCTGAGCAGGCGGTAGTCGAGGCGGCCCCAGGCGGTGGACAGGCCGGCCACGCCGATATCGCCGGCCTGGCGCCAGGCCGGCGACAAACCCGCGCCGAGCACGAGGCTGCCGGTGGATTCACGCTCAAAGGCCAGCAGGTCCAGCGCGGCGCGTAGATAGTCAGACGAGATCCAGGCATGCGGCATATCACCGAGGAAACGGGCCTCGCGCGCATCGGGCCGCACCACCTCGGCCCACTGGTTCCATCCCATCGGGCGCTGGTACGTGAAGAACCAGGCCAGCAGCCGGTGCGCTTCATCCACCCAACCCAGGCGCACCAGGGCACTGACATTGCGCAGCTCGTAAGGCGTGTAGTCCGCCCATGGTTTGCGGCCGCTGATGCGGGCTTCGGCCTCGGCAACGTAGCGGTCAAACGTGCCGCGCAGCAACTCGGGTGGCAGCTTGTCAGCCTGGGCCGGGTTGAGGGCCATGGTCGTCGACGTCGCGTCGAAGTCGCCCCGATCGGCGGCACCGGCGATATGGTCCAGTTTGTAGTGCTTGGCCGTCGCGGCGATGGATGCATTCAGGTCGGCTTCGAACTCATCACGCGACACCGCCCAGCGCACGGCCTGTGCGGTGTCGCCGAGAGCCTGGGCGATCTGCACCGCGTCCTTGTAGCCGCGCAGGGCCCAGAAGTCGTCCCAATAGGAATAGGCCGGCTTGTCGGCATAGCCCTCGTGGCTGATGGACGGCGGCATCAGCCCTTTGAAGCGCGCGTCTGCACCGGGTTTGCGCTCACTCTGGCGCCGCGCCTCCATCCACGCGACGACGCGCTGTACCTTGGGCCGGTGGCGCTCCAGCAGCGCGCGGTCCTGGGTGTGACGCCACAGCTCGGCCACGGCGAACAGGTACTGGCCGTGGCTGTCGTTCTCGACGACGGGGTCGGCGCCGCGCCGGTCAACGCAACAAGGCACCTTGCCGGATTCGAAGATGTAGCCGCCGTACCAGTCGACAAACTCGCGCGCGGCCTGGGCTTCGCCCATGCGCACCAGGCCGGCCACCATCATGGCGCCGTCGCGCACCCAGGAGCGCGCATAGGAGCGCGTTCCCGGCCGCAGCGCCGGGCCGTCGCGAGACACCAGGATTTGCGCCAACGCGCTGCGCATGGTGTCGGCAACAGGCTGGGCCTGGGGCGGCAACACGAGCTCCAGAGCACCCAGGCGGTCGCGCCAGTGGGCGGCGGCCACGGCGAGGCGCGTGTCGAGGGCGCCGGCATCGCCGCCCGTCACCCAACCAAGGCTGCGCGCCTCGCCGGGTGCGAGTTCGATGTCAAAGCGCATCAGCGCCGAGGGCAGTTGTTCGGCATCTGCCAATTGCGTGAGCGGCGGCGCCTGCAGCAGCGTGGCGAGGCCGGGGCCGGCACTCCATGATGCGGCACGCACTTCGGCAGGCGCCTCGCGCGGCTGGATGGTCAGCCCGGCCGCGGTGAGCTTGCCATCAGCCCAAGCCAGCGTGGGCAGCGGACTGATGCCGCCCTGGGTCGACAGGAACTGCTGCGGCGGGTTGACCTGCCAGGGGCGCAATGCCAGCAGCAGCGAGTAGCGCTGTGGCTTGCTGGTCGGGTTGCGCAGCGTGTAGCGGGCCAGCAGCTGCGGCGCCTTGGGCGGCCCGTCGGCGCCGGCTTCAACGCGCAGCTCGACGTCTGCATGCCGCCATTGCACGACCGGCAAGGCGTGTTCGATGAGGCTGTGCTCGGTGCGCACCTGGGCCCAGGTGACGAGACGGCCGTCCGCGAGCCTGATGACGGGCTCGATGCTCGGGCCACCGCGGGTCAGCTCGATGGCACCGTCTTCGCTGACCAGGCCCGAACGCTGAGCGCCGCCATCCACGCCGGCGACGGTCCAGTAGTTCTGTTCGCCGAGGAAGGCGCGGGGCAGGTCGCCACGCGGCAGCGATCTGGCTATTTCGGCGACGGCGGCATTGCGGTCGGGCCAGCGGGCTGCATCCCGCAACTCCATCTCGGGCGGCTTCTTGCCCTCGTAGCGCAGCCGGATCCAGCGCCATTCCTGCTCGCCGAGAAACAGCGCGCGGCCGGGTTGGGTGGACAGCGTCTTCCAGCGCCGGTTGTCGTCGGAGACTTCGACGCGCGTGGCCGTGCCGCTGGCAAACCACAGGCCGTTGAACTCGCGCAAGGTCTGGAAGTCCAGCGTCATCTCACTGGCACCCAGCCTGCGGCGCGGCTCCGGCCAGGCTTTGGGCGCGGGCTCGCGCGGCTCCATGCCAACTGCACCGACGCACAAGGCCCCTGCCCCGCCGCCCTGCTGGCCGGCGACGACGACGAACTCGATGAACTGGCTTCGCCTGAGCACCCGGTCTTCGGCGGGCCCCCAAGCGAAGGCGACATGGCGGCGCTTGAAGCGCATCTCGGTCAGCGTGTCGGGCAGGGCCAGCGCGGGGCGATTGATCCACCAGACGTTGTCGCCGCTGGCGTTGACGAACTTGATCTGCACGTCATTGCCGGCGCCCTTGCCCTTGAGCTGGGTGGTCAGCGCAAAGTCGGCCGGCCAGTCGAGCGGCAGCTCGCGACGCAGTACGGCATAGCCCGACACGCCGGCAAAGTCGTAGTCGAGGCAGAGGCTGTCGTCACGGGCGTCCCGGCGCAAGCTTGCTTTGACCTGGTCCGAGGCGGTGACCTTCCACGGTGCGGCGTTCTTCATGTCGTCGAGGACGGCGGCAGCGGTCAGCTGTGCCGACAGCATCAGTGCGAGGACAAGCGCCTTCATCACTTCACGCTTCCCATCAACAACCCCTGCATGTAGTACCTCTGCAGCGCCACAAACAGCGCCAGCACCGGCAGCACCGTGATGACCGCCCCGGCCATCATCAGCTCGCTGTCGTTCACATGCTCCCGCGACAACGCAGCCAATGCGACTGGCAGCGTGTGCATCTCGCCGTCGGTCAACACGATCAACGGCCACATGAAGTCGTTCCAACTTCCTAAAAAGGCAAACACCGCCAGCGTCACCAACACCGGCTTCAACGTCGGCAGCACGATGTTCCAGAAGATGCGCCACTCCCCTGCCCCATCCAACCGAGCCGCCTCCAGCAATTCATCCGGCACCCCTCGCGCGTACTGCCGCACAAGGAAGATGCCAAAGATCCCCGCCATGCTCGGAATCAACACGCCGATCCATGTGTTCACCAGGCCCATGCCCTTGAGCATCAGGAACAGCGGCAGCATCGCCACCTGCCCCGGGATGACAAGCGCCGCGATCAGCAGCCCGAACACCCGATCGCGATGGCGAAAGCGCAGCTTGGCAAACGAGTAGCCGGCCAGCGTGTTGAAGCTCACCGACATCAACGTGCTCACCACGGCCAGCCCCAGGCTGTTGACGAAGGCTCGCTTCAAGCCACCGTCGCCGAGCAACTGGCGGTAGTGCACCAGCGTCGGGTCGTGCGGGACCAGCGGCGGCGGCAGGCTGGAGGCGCTGCCGGCCGGCATCAGCGACACGCAGACCATCCACACCAGCGGGAAGGCCGCCAGTGCAGCAAAGGCCCACAGCAAGCCATTGATGAGCAGGGCCTGGGGCTTCATGCGCCCTCCCCCGTCAGCCGCCGCTGCAAGGCAATCAGGCCCTTGCTAACCACCACGATGATGACGAAGAGCACGAAGGCCACCGCCGAGGCCAGGCCCAGGTTCCACCACTTGAAGCCTTCCTCGTACATCAGGTAGAGCACGCTGACGGTGCTTTGCAGCGGCCCGCCCTGGGTCATCACATAGGGCTCGGCAAACAGCTGGAAATAGCCGGCCGTCGTCAGGATGGTGACCATCAGCAGCGTCGGCGCAATGCTGGCCAGCGTGATGTGGCGGAACTGCGCCCAGCTACGCGCGCCGTCCAGCCGCGCGGCTTCGTACAAGTCATGCGGCACGGCCTGCAGGGCAGCGATGAAGATGATCATGTTGCCGCCGAAGTTCTTCCAGGCGGCGAACAGGATGATGGTGGGCATGGACCAGTGCGGGTCGCCCAGCCAGTCCACCGGGTCCAGGCCCAGCGACTGCAGCGTGTAATTCACCAGGCCGTACTTGACGTGAAAAAGATAGCGCCAGATGACGGCGACGGCGACCAGCGTGGTCACCACGGGGGCGAACAGTGCGGTGCGCAGCAGCGGCTTGAAGCGCACCAGCTTGCTCTGCAGCAGCACGGCCGCGGCCAGCGACACGCCGATGGACAGCGGCACGCCAAGCACGACGAAGTAGAGCGTGTTGCCCAGCGCCTTCCAGAACAGCGGCAGGCTCAGCACGTGGACATAGTTGTCCCAACCCTGCCAGCGCAGGTTGCGCAGGTCGGCCAGGGCATAGATGTCGAAGTCGGTCAGGCTCAGGGCCAGGCCGGCGAAGACGGGCACGCCGAAGAACAGCGCGATGACGATCAGCGCCGGGGCAGCGAAGGCCCAGGCGGCGAGGGACTCGCGACCACTGTGCTTCATGCGGCGGTCTTTCGGTCCAGCATCCAGCGACGCTTCTCGAGGATACCGTCGACGAGCGCGTCCAACGCACGCACGGTGGTGTCGAGGTCGGTCACGCCGTGCACGGCGCGCGTGGCCGCGAGCTGCATCTCCTTCTCGATGCGCTCCCATTCCGGCACGGCCGGCGCCGCGCGCACACGCTCAAGCTGGCGGCGGAAGGCGGCAGCGTGGCGATCCTCGGCCAGCGTGGCGCCATTCAAAGGCAGCGCCCACGCGCTGCGCCGGGCCGGCAGGTCGCCCGTCAGGCGGTAGAACTCGAGCTGCACGTCGGGCCGGCTCAGGTAGCTGATCAGCGCCCAGACTTCGGGTTTGTGGCGCGAGCGCTTGAACATGGCGAGGCTGGCACCACCGGCGATGGAAACGCCGGGGCCGTCCGGGCCAGGCAGCTCGGCGGTGATCCAGGCATTGGCCAGTTCGGCCGGCAGGCGGCGCTTGAACTCGCCGATGTCCCAGGGCCCCGACATGTAGAAGGCGAAGTTGCCGCGGCCGAATTCCTGCCAGAGGTTGCCGATCTGCACCTCGCTGACACCCGGCGCCTCGCCACGCTGGAAGCGCTCCAGGTAGAAGCCCAGGGCGGTGCGAAAGCCCGGCGACGAAAAGTTGCCGTAGCGGCCGCCGTCGCGCAGCACCTCGCCCGGCTGCTGCAGGGCCAGGGCCAGCAGCGGCGCGGATTCGTTGGTGGGCAGCAGGATGGGCTTGTCCATGCCGTGCTGGCGCAGCTGAGCCAGTGCCGCGCGCCAGTCGTCCCAGCTGACGGGCATGGACGGGATGCCGGCCTTGGCCAGCAGATCCTGGCGCACGAACAACAGCCGTGTGTCGACATACCAGGGCAGGCCCACGCGCTGGCCGGCGGGCGCGTTGGTGGCCCAGATGCCGTCGAAATAGTCGCCTGCGGCCAGCGTCGGCGTGCGCGCCAGCCACGGCTCCAGCGGCGCCAGCGCGCCCAAGGCCTGCATCTCGGGTAGCCATGTGTTGCCGACCTGGGCGAGGTCGGGCGTGGCGTCGCCTGCGAAGGCGGTCAGCAGCTTCTCGTGCGCAGCCGTCCACGGCAACTGCTCGACCTTGACGCGCACGCCGGGGTGCTCGCGCTCGAAGCGGGGCATCAGCTCGGCCACGACCTCGCTCTCGCGGCCCATGGCCCAGAAGCGCAGCGTGGTCATGCCGCTGTCGCGTGCGCAGCCGGTCAGGGCGGCGGCGGCCGTAGCGGTGAGCAGGTCGCGGCGGCGCATGTCAGCCGAGCCAACCCCCGGTGAAGCCCGCGCGCTTCAGGCCCCGGACCAGATGCGCGTTCTTGCGCATCGCCTGCCACACCAGCTCGCCTCGATGGTTGCCCATCATCGCCAGCAGCGGGCCCTGGTCGATGCCGAGCATGTCGGTGTCCACCCAGCCCTTGCCCGGCTCGATGCGGCCATGCGTGAGGCGCACGTCGGGGAAGTTGAAGCTGGGGTTGAAGGCATCCCAGAAGCCGTAGCGGCCGAAGGTGTGGGGATGGCGCGCCTTGATGGCCATCAGCGCCGGGATGACGATCTCGGGCGCGAAGGCGATGGAGCTGCCGGCCGCGTAAGGCGCCAGCGTGCCGTCGTCATGCAGGCCCATGCCGCGGCCGGCATAGCTGATGAAGCGGCGCTTCACGGTCTTGCCAACGGTGGTGGTGTATTGAAGCGAGATGTCGGCCGGGCCGTCGCTGGCGCTGACGCCCCAGACCTCGGTGCTGTAGCCCTGCCAGCCCAACGGGTTGGCCTGGGCATAGGCCTGTTGCACATAGGTCGCGCGGCGCGAGTTCTCGAAATAGTCCAGGCCCTTGTCACGCATGTAGGCGTCACGGATGCCGCGGAAGTCCACCCAGCAGTGGGTGAACTGGTGGCCGAACAGTGGCGGGAAGCGCAACAAGGTCTGACCATAGCTCTCGCCCCAACTCTGCTGGTCGTAGGTGCTGGTCCAGGCGTCCCAAGCCTCGGGCTTGACCGGATGGGTCGGCGAACCGAGTGCCAGCAGATAGACCAGCATCGCCTCGTTGTAGCCCTTCCAGTCGCTGCGGATGAAGCCCTTCTCCGGCGACCAGCCGTGGCTGATGGACGGCGGGCGCACCTGGGCCCAGGTCCAGTCGACGCGGCCATAGAGCTCGTCCGCCAGTTTGCGGATGGCGGCCTCGTCGGCATGTTCGCCGTCAAAGAAGCTCTGGGCATGCAGGGCGCCCATCAGCAGCAGAGCCGTGTCGACGGTGGAGAGCTCGCAGCGGTCGAAGCGCAGGCCCTCCTTCATGTCGAGGAAGTGATAGAAAAAGCCCTTGTGGCCCGCCACGCCGGTCTTGCCCGGGCCTTGGGGCAGGCCGGCGAAGAAGCGCAGCGTCGTCAACGTACGCTGGGCGGCCTGCGCTCGCGTGATGTAGCCGCGCGCCACGCCGACGGGATAGGCGCTCAGCGCGAAGCCGACGGCGGCGATGCTGGCGAATGAAGGGGTGGGCCAGCGGTCGGGCGCCAGGCCCGTTTTCTCGTCTGTCGTCTCCCAGAAGAAGTCGAAGGTGCGGCGCTCAAGGTCCGCGAGGAAGGCGTCGGCGGCTGGCGCGGGCGCCTCTGCCCAGCTGGGCAGGTTGGCGGCCAGGGCAAGGCCGGCGCCGTGGGCCAGGACGGCGCGTCGGGTCAGCAAACTCATGGTGGGGGTGATTGTGGGAGCCGGCCGGGCAGCCGACTCCCGAACTTCTGATCAGAACGTGTAGTTCACGCCCAGCTTGAACTGCCGCATCGAGCCGCGCACGCCAGTCTTGGTGTCGAAGTGGCCGTTGTCGCCGCCGAGTGCGTTCTGCGGGGGCGTGCTGGGGCCGCCGACCCAGTCGTCGTAATAGCCCCAATTGGCGGTGTTGAACAGGTTCAGCACGTCGGCACGGACCTGCAATTCACCGCCGTACACCTTGAAGTTCTTCGACAGGGCCATGTCGAGCTGCTTGAAGGTGTCGGAGCCGCGCGCGACGGCCCTGCAGCCGGTGGGACCGTCAAAGCCGGTGTGGCAGTCCACCACGCGTCGCGGCTGGCCATCGCCGACGGTCAGCTTGCCGGACAGCTGCATGCCCCAGGGCAGGCGGTCCATCAGCCCGCCGACGACGAGGCGGTTCTTCTCCGCATCCTTGGCCGGGTGGAAGCCGTGCACGGCCTTGCCATAGGTCCAGTCGAAGATTTCATCCGACCATTCGTTGTTGGTGGTCTGCGCGTTGGTGTGCGTGTAGGCCACGGTCATGCTCCAGCCGCTGGCCGGCGTGTAGGGCTTTTCCAACGAAAGGAAGATGCTGGTGGCCTTGTTCTCGCCGACGAAGTCGCCCAGCACGATGGTGCCGGAGTTGCGCGGCGCGCCACCCCAGAACGGGTCGACGTTGTTGGCGTTGCCGAAGCCGCCGTTGGGGTCGCGGTTGCCGTTGAACCAGAAGAACTGGTTCTTGGCGTGGATGTTCGACACCGCAACGTCCATGTTCCAGGTGCCCAGCGCCTGGCGCACACCCAGGCTCATCTGGTCGGCAAACGGCATCTTGAAGTTGTTCTTAATCATCCAGATCTCGCCGTTGGGCGCGGCGTTCTTCTGCAGTTCGTCCAGCGCGTTGTTGGCCATGCGGCGGTCGTAGCTGCGGCCCCAGCCGCCGTAGACCACGGTGGCCTTGTCGCCAAGCACGTCAAACGACGCACCGACGCGCGGCGCCAGCGCGCTCTTGTAGGGCTTGCGCGAGCTGCCGGTGGAGATGTAGTCGGCGATGTTGATGCCGCCCTTGGCCAGCGTCTGCACATAGGTCTGGCCGGCCGGCGCGGTGATGCCGGCGACGGTGCGTCCGTCCAGCGCGTTCAGCGTGGCGATGCGGTCGGCCGGCGTCACGTAGCTGTTGTTCAGCATGTTGTCTTCGTAGTCCCAGCGCGCACCAATGTTCAGTTCGAGCTGCTTGCTGAGCTTCCAGTCGTCCTGCAGGTAGATGCCGTACTGGTTGTTCTTGAAGCTCGCCGAGGCGGTCGGGATGGGCAGGCGGATGTTGCACTGGTCGCTGGACAGGCCGCTGCTACTGACGTTGGTGCCCGTGCAGGCGAGGCCGTTGAAGTAGGGCTGGCCGGTCGTCGTGTTCAGCACGGTGTCGATGGCCGCCACGCGGAAGGCGGTGCCGCTGAGGTCGTACTTCATTGCCTTGAACTGGACGCCGCCCTTGATGACGTGGCCCGTGAGGCCCGTGTAGCTGAGGTCATCCTTCAGGTAGACACCACTCTGGCGCCGGTCCTGCGCGTTGGGCGAGCCGCCGGTGAAGAAGACGTCCTGGACGTTCTTGATCTCGTTGGTGGGCGAGTACTTGTAGCGTACCAGCGGGTCGGTGGAGTCCGACTGCGGGTTCCATTTCGAGCTTTCCCAGCCCACGCGCGCCTCGTTGAGCCAGCTATCGCCGGAGTACTCGTGGGCGAGGTCGACGCGGTACTCGTTGTTGTTGTTGTTGATGGCCGTGCTGGGTGCGAAGCGGTCACCGTCGACCGAGTAGCTGGTCTCCTTGCGCAGCGTCATCGACAGGTCAAGGCGCTGGCGGTCGTCGATCTCGGCCGAGAGCTTGCTGAACAGCAGATGCTCCTTGAACTGGCCCTTGAACGAGCCCTGCTGCGCGGCGATGGACGGCACGATGCCGGGATTGGTCGGGTACTTGTCCAGGTTGGACGCGGTCAGCTGGCGCGGCTTGTCGATGGACTTGCCGTCGTAGGCGACGAAGTAGTGCAGTGCGTCGGGCTTGATCGCACCGCCGATGCTGAAGCCGCCTTCGATCTGCTTGTACGAGGGGGGATCGATGTGATTGGCCTTGTCCTGCTCCTGGATCGGGCTCAAGGCCGTCCAGTTGCTACCGGTACGGTTGAAGTAGACGCTGCCATGGGTCTCGTTGCCGCCGGACTTGGTGACGGCGGCGATGGCGACGCTGGAGACCTGGTCGAACTCGGCCTTGTAGTTCTGCGTCAGCACGCGGTACTCGGCGATGGCCGTCTGCGGGAAGGGGTTGCCCTGGCTGGTGTCCTGGCCGGTCAGGCCGCCGCGCAGGATGTTGTTCTTGTGGCCGACGCCGTCGATGAAAACGTTTACAGCGTCAATGTTTTGGGAACCCCCGCGCAGCCGCGTGTTGCCGCTGGCATCGGTGTCGAAGCGCACACCGGGCGCGAAGTCGGCGGCGGACAGGAAGTTGCGGGTGGCCTGCGGGATGGCCTCGATCATCCGGTTGGATACCGTGGTGCCAACCTGCGAGTCGATGACGCCCTGGCGCTGCGCGCTGCCCTGGATGACGACGGTGCCGAGCTTGGCGTCGGTGCTGCCGAGGTCCAGCGTCGCGTTCTGGCCGACCGACAGCGTCACCTCGCTGCCGCTGCTGGCACCGCCGACGCGGATCTCGTAGGTGCCCGGGTTCAGGCCCAGCAGCACGTAGCTGCCATCCGGCAGGGTCTTGGCGCGATAAATGCCGCCGGTGCTCTTGTTGACGGCGATGACATCGGTGCCGGCGGGCGCGGTGGTGCCCGCAGCGCTGATGGTGCCGCGTACGGTGGCATTGGACGACTGTGCCGAGGCCGCGCCGGCCAGCGCGAAACAGACGGCCGTGGCCAGCGCCTGGCGGCGCCAGGGCGTGCGTGTGGATGGCTTGCTCATAGGTCCTTGTCTCCTGGTTGTGTACTGTGGTCTGGACGGGATCAGGTCTGGGCGCTGCCGCACGACTGCCGCACGACGAGCTGCACCGGCATCACGGTGGCGCCGGCGTCAGTGGCGTTGCGCTCGAGGGTGTCGGCCAGCGCGTCGAGCGCCTGGCCGCCCAGCGCGGCAATGGGCACGTGCATGGTCGTCAGCGCCGGGCTGACGTAGCGGGCGATGGGGATGTCGTCGAAGCCGGCAAGCGCGATGTCTTCGGGCAGGCGCACACCGCCGGCCTGCAGCGCACCCAGTAGGCCGATGGCCATGATGTCGTTGGCGGCGAAGACGGCATCGGGCCGCTGGCCCGCAGGCAGGGCCAGCAACGCGGCCGCGGCGCGCTGGCCGCCCGCTTCGGAGAAGTCGCCCTCCAGCAGCCATGCCTCGGCACCCGTGGCCAAGCCGGCGCGGTAGCCGCGCTCGCGCTCGCGCGCCTCGAAGTTGGCCTGTGGGCCACCGAGAAAGGCGATGCGTCGCCGGCCGCTGCGCACCAGGTGCTCGGTCATCGCGCGCGCACCACCGAAGTTGTCGACAGCGAAGACCCGCTGGCGCGCGCCGCGCACGCCGGAGTTCAGCAGCACGGCCGGCAGGGCCGGTGGCAGGTTCTGCGACAGGAAATCGTCGTCGGCGTGCGGCGACATGACGATGAGGCCGTCGACGCGGCCGTTCATCGCGCGCAGCGCGGCCGCGGCCTCGTTGGCATCGTCGTGGGAGCTCGACAGCAGCAGGTGCAGGCCGCGTGCCCGGGCGGCCTGGTCGATGCCGCGGATCAGCTCGGAGAAGAACTCGCCGTGCAGGTCGGGCAGCAGGGCGCCGATGGTGTCGGTGCGTCGCGTGATGAGGCTGCGTGCAGCGCCCGACGGCGAATAGCGCAGTTCGCGGGCGACCTCGACGATGCGCTGGCGCGTGTGCGGCAACACGTTCTCGGCGCCGTTGAGCGCGCGCGAGACAGTGGCGACCGACACGCCGGCGACACGGGCGACATCCTTGATCGTGGCGGGGGTGACCATCTTGTTGTCAGAGGTTGGCGCCATGCGCGGCGATGACCTCAGCATAGAAGCGTGCGCTGGCCTTGGGGGTGCGCCGCTGTGTCTGAAAGTCCACATGCACAAGACCGAAGCGCTTGGCAAAGCCGAGCGCCCATTCGAGGTTGTCGAACAGCGACCAAGCGCAGTAGCCGCGCACGTCGGCTCCCCTTTGAATAGCGTCCTGCACGGCGGCGATATGGGTGCGCAGATAGTGCACGCGCAGCGGATCGTCGACACGCCCATTGATGGCCGTTGGCGGGTCGTAAAACGCGGCGCCGTTCTCGGTCACGTACAGCGGCAGGCCGCCGTAGCGCTCGTGCATCCACACCAGGGTGTCGGCCAGGCT
Source organism: Pelomonas sp. Root1217 (assembly GCF_001425705.1). Classification (GTDB taxonomy): domain Bacteria; phylum Pseudomonadota; class Gammaproteobacteria; order Burkholderiales; family Burkholderiaceae_C; genus Pelomonas. The sequence goes on from NZ_LMDC01000029.1 coordinate 56,769, forward strand.
TTGTGGGTGCAGCTCCCAGCCGGTCTCGGTGTAGATGCCCCCGGGCTGGCGCTGCGGCACAGCGGGCACCGGCCAGGCCTTGGGATCAAAGCGCACGACGGCGCGGGTGTAGTAGTTCAGGCCGAGGAAGTCGACGGGGACTTTGAGCGCCTCGACCTCGGCGGCCGGCCAGTCGGGCCAGGCTTCACCAAAGACCTCGCGCAACTCGTGCGGGTAGCGGCCGAGCAGGGCCGGGTCGAGGTACTGCCGGTTCATGTAGGCGTCGGCCAGCCCCGCCGCGTGGCGGTCGTATTCGCTGGCGTCGGCCGGCAGATGCTTGGGCTCGATGTTGACGACCAGGCCGATCCTGTTCTTTCCGATCGCACGATAGGCCTGCACACCCTTGGCATGCGCCTGCATCAACCGGTGCGCCACGATGGCCGCCTCGAAGGCGCTCTTGTGGCCGGGCGCCAGCGCACCATGCATGAAGCCGCCGTCGGCGACGACCCAGGGTTCGTTCAGCGTGACCCACATCGGCACGCGGTCGTCCAGCGCCTTGAAGCACACTTGCGCGTAGTCGGCGAACCAGTCGGGCATGTCGGGGTTGAGCCAGCCGCCACGGTCGTCCAGCGCCGAGGGCAGGTCCCAGTGGTGCAGCGTCACCATCGGCTGGATGCCAGCGGCCAGCAGTTCGTCGACAAGGCGCTCGTAGAAGCCCAGGCCGGCCGCATTCACCGCACCACGGCCCGACGGCAGCACACGGTTCCAGGCGATGCTGAAGCGATAGGTGGCAAGGCCGAGCTCGCGCATCAGCGCGACGTCGTCCTTCATGCGGCGGTAGTGGTCGCAGGCGATGTCGCCGGTATCGCCGCCGAGCACGCGGCCCGGCGTGCGCACGAAGCGATGCCAGTTGCTGACGCCGGCGCCATCGGCCAGCGGCGAGCCTTCGATCTGATAGGCGGAAGTCGCGCAGCCCCAAAGGAAGCCGGGCGGGAACGGTTGTCTCATCCGTATGCCAACTCCGCTTGCGCGGGCCGGTCGTTGTGTCGTCATGTAAACGTTTACATGCATTCTTTCCGTGATTACTTGACGAGTCAACAGCGTGTTTACCCCGGCGCGTCGCGCCCGCACCTCAGACTCCGCCGCTTCGCCCGCCACCAGAAGCAGAGGCAAGGGATGGAACAAGCACAGATCGACGCCACGCTGGCCGAAGCCAGGGCCCATGCCGATGCCGGCAACGCCGAGGCCGCGCTGAAAGCCGCGGGCCGCGCCCACCACGCCGCGCTTGAACGGGGTAGCGTGGCCGCCCAAGCCGAAGCCAGGCACTGCATTGCCAGCATCGAGTTGCGCCTGCTGGGCAATTTCGCTGCAGCGCTGGAGTCGGCGCGGCAGGCGGCATTCCAGTTCCAGCAGGCCGAGATGCCCGAGGGCGAGTGCCGCGCGCTCGCCACCCAGGCCATGGCTGCTGCACGCCTGGGCTACTACGAAACCTCGGTCGACTGCGCCCTGCTGGCGGTCAAGCTGTGTGCCGGCACGTCGAGCGACGGAGCCAGCGTCGAGCAGGTCGTGGCCCACCACGCGCTGGGTGTCGCCATGTTCATCGGCCGCTCCTACGCCGAGGCCAGCGAGGCTTCACAGCGCGCCATCGAGCTGGCCTACCAGTGCGATCCCCCGGTGGACACCTATGTGCTGCATGCCGACCTGGGGTCCACCGAGGTCATGCGCACGCTCAGCGCGCGCAGCGCCATCACCGCGGGCACGACCAGCCTGGAACTGCTGCGCGAACACCTGCGCCGTTGCGACGAACTGCTGCGCGATGCAGCCCCGCTGGCCAGTATCGGCATCGGCAGCCGCAGCAGCAGCGCCCTCACCCACGCCTTCAACAAGGCCATGCTGTTGATCTGGCAGGCTGACCTTGCGGGTGCCGCGGCGCAGGTGTGCCGGCTGCGCGAGGCGGTGGAATCTTCCCGCCGGCCATGGCTGCAAGCCCTCGTGCTGTGGGCCGGGTCGGAGCTGGCCCTGGCCGAAGGCGACCTGCCGTTGGCCCGCAATCACGCCAAGGAGATGATTCGCATCGCCCTGGCGCAGAACCATGAAGGGCTGGTCAGCATTGGCCTGGGCCAGCTGGCTTATCTGGCGTCCACCGCGGGCGACCACGCCGCGGCCGCGCAGGCCCTGCGCGAGCTGGCCGAGCGCGAGCAGTTGGCCCGGTCTGCCAGCCTGCGCGGCCGCGTCGCCGACGTGGAGCGGCAACTGGAACTGCGCAGCCGGACCCGGCAATTGCACGCCTCCGAGGCCGGGCGCGCGCACTTCCAGCAACTGGCGCTCGAGGATGGCCTGACCGGCCTGCCGAACCGGCGCCATTTCGAACTTCAGCTCCAAGGCCTGCTGGAAGAGGTGCGCACCCAGGGCAGCACGGCCTGCCTCGTCATGATCGATGTCGACAAGTTCAAGCAGATCAACGACGGCCATTCGCACAACGCGGGCGACGCGGTGCTGCAGGCCATCGCGGCGCAGATCCGAAGATGCGTGCGCGACAAGGACTTTCCCGCGCGGCTGGCCGGCGACGAGTTCGTCATCATCCTGCGCGATACCGGCGCGCAGGCAGCCCAAGCGTTGACCGAGCGGATCGCCGACGCGGTGTCCCGCCATGCCTGGAGCGGCATCGCTGCCGGCCTGTCGGTTTCAGTGAGCCTGGGGCTCGCCGAAGTCCTGCCGACCGACACCTTGCGTACCGTGCTCAGCCGCAGCGATCAAGGCATGTACGCGAACAAGCGCGACAAGGCCCGCGCCGGCTAGCGGCCAAGCGTGCACGCCCGCGCACAAGGCTGAGCGCGGCCCGGCCGGCGTTCGAAACAACACCTGCTTGCGGGCTTGCGGGCCGAGCGCCGGGCCGCTCCCAAGCAGGCCCGCCTTTGGCGATGTGCTTGCCGGTCAATCCGCCAAGCATCGCCGCCCCCCAGGGGGACCGGCTGGACTCGCCTGCGTCAGCATGGCGAGACCAGACGAGGGGCTCCATTTCAGTCGGCGTAGATCCCTGCCGCCTTGATGACTGGGGTGAGCTTGTTGATCTCGGCCTCGACGAACTTCTTGTGCTCTGCCGGCGCTAGGCGCGCGTCGCTGATGATGACCGCACCCAGCGCCTCCTGGCGCTTGTGGAAGTCGGCGTCCTTCAGGGCTGCGCGCAGCGCCGTGTTGACCTTGTCGATGACGGCCTTGGGCGTGCCCTTGGGTGCATACATGCCGTGCCAGACGGCCAGGTTGAAGCCCTTCAGCCCTGACTCATCGGCCGTCGGCAGCTTGGCCAGCGGGCCGCTGGGCAGGCGCTTGGACGACATCACGGCATAAGCCTTGACCTTGCCGGCCTCGATCTGGCCGGTGGTGTTGGTGGTCTGGTCGCACATGATGTCGACCTGGCCGCCGAGCAGGTCGTTCATGGCCGGCGCGGTGCCCTTGTAGGGCACGGTCGTCATGTCGATCTTGATGGCCGACTGATACAGCAGGCCGCACAGATGCGAGGCCGAGCCGACACCGGCATGGGCGAGGTTGATGTTGCCCTTGTTGGACTCCAGCCACTTGGCCAGTTCGGCATAGTTCGAAGCTGGCAGGCTGGGGCGGCCGATGAGCGTCATCGGCACCTCGTTGACCAGGCCCAGGTATTCGAAGTCTTCCAGCGTCTTGTAGGGCAGCGTGCGGTACAGGGCCGTCGCGCTGGCGATGCCGATGTGGTGCAGCAGCAGCGTGTAGCCGTCCGGCGCGGCCTTGGCGACCTTGTTGGCGCCCAGCGTGCCGCCGACGCCGCCGACGTTTTCGACAATGACGGTGGCCCCCAGGGGCTTGCGCAGCGCCTCGGCCAGGTCGCGGGCGACCTTGTCGGTCGGGCCGCCGGCCGCGAACGGCACTATCAAGGTGACGGGCTTGTCGGGGTAATCGGCAGCGGCGGTGCCGGCGGCCAGCAAGGCTGCCAGTGCAATCAGGGTCAAGCGCATGGACTGTCTCCGTGGAGTTGTGCAGCCATCTTAGGGACAGCGCCACGCTGGGGCATAGCGGGCAGCCCCTAACTCACCGCGTCAGGGAAAACTCAGTGTCAGCGTGTAGCCCTGGGTGCTGCTGCTGCCTGAGTAAGCCCCCACGCGGATGTAGACCGCCAGCGCCGAGCTGCTGGTGTTCTTGTAGCTCAGGGACTCGGTGCAGGTGGCGCTCTCCGACGAGGTCAGCGTCGTGCCGCTGACGTTGTGCAGATAGAGGTCGTAGTCATAGGCCGCCGGGCAGCTCATGTCGACACGCAGCGTCTTGCCGGCCGCCAACGTGACCTTGAAGTAGTCCTTGTCGCTCGTGGTGGCCATGGTGCCGCTGATCGTCGTCTGGTTGGCGACGACGTTGGCCGTGGCGATGGTGCCGTTGGACTCGGTCTCGTTCAGAGTCGCGCTGGCATTGCTGATGCTGAAGGCGACAGCCGTCGAGGCACCCGAATTGCCGGCCGCGTCGTAGGCGCGCGCGACCAGGCTGTGGCTGCCGTTGGCAAGCAGCGTCGAGTCCAGCGTCATCGAATAGGGCGAGCTGGTGTCGCTGCCCTTGACGACGCCGTCGACAACGAAGTCCACGCGCGCCACGCCGACGTTGTCGCTCGCCGTGGCAGACAGCGTGATGGTGCCGGCCGTGCCGCTCTCGCTGGCCGTCCCGGTCGGCGGCGTCGTGTCCACCGGCCCGTTGGACTGCGTGACCCAGACGGGCGCTGTCCACAGCATCTTGCCGTCGTTCTGCGTGATCTTGGCGTAGTAGAAGTGCTCGCCGACGGCCGGTGTCGTGCTGGCCGTGGCGCTGCTGGCCAGCAGCGTGACGGTGCCATTGCGCTTGGGCACGCCCTCGTAGATCTGCACGCTGGCGGCCGTCTTGCCGCTGTTGCTGGCATAACCGACGCTCAAGGAGAGCGTGCCGCTGTTGGTGAAGCGCTCACCCATGACGTGGCCGTTGGCGGTCAGCACGATCTGCGCCGTCTTGTCCATCGTCGCGAAGACGCGGCGGGCCTTGATGGCGTCGATGAAGCTGGTCTTGCCCAGCGCCGTGCCATTCGGGATCAGCACGCCGGTGCGGTTGGTGTACGACTTGCCCCAGTTGGCGCAGTGGTTGTCCTGGTTGCTGGCGGGCGCCACGTGAAAGCCCCGTTCCAGCATCTTGTTGAAGGCGTCTTCAAAGTTGCTGAGGCCGGTCTCGGTCTCGGTCGTGTTGGACGAGAACGCCGAGCTGTTCAGGATCTCGGTCAGCACCATGACCTCGTCGCCATCGGCGCTGTAGCCCAGGGCCGTGCCACCGACGAGGAACTGGCCGGCCGTGTCAGGGTGGTTGAACTGGCCGACGAGGCCAAGCTGGCGCATGGTGGCGTAGAGCGCCGCGTAGTCGCTCTTGGCCGTGAAGCGGTCGCCGAACAGCTGGTTGCTGCTGTTGTATTCCCAGGCGAACAGCTCGGTGCTGTTGAAGATGTTCATGTGGCCGCCATTGCTGATGACGCCCCATTCCATGCCGTAGATCGCGAGGTAGTTGGCCGTCGTCGCGGCGGTGGCGGCTGACAGGCCGGCCTGGTAGCGGCTCTTGGCCGTGGCGGCGCTGCCGCTGGCGTTGGTGCTGGAGGAGCCGTCGAAGTAATGGTTGTGCTCGGAGGACATCAGGATGTCCAGGCCCGCCGTCTTGCCATAGGCGAAGGCGTCGGCGGGGCCATAGGCGCCCGTCTGCGCGGGCTGCGACGACGAGCAGTTGCTCAATGCGCCGCCGCCGTCGGAGTCGTTGGTCTGGCTGTGCAGATTGGCGTAGTAGACCGTGTAGGGCAGGCTGTTGATGGCCGGTGCCGATTGCGCCTTGACGAGGCCGCGGCCGGCGGCCGTGGGCATGGCCGCATAGGGCGGCAGGTCGACGTTGGCCGGCTGGCCGAGGGCCACCGGCCATTGCTGCTCGGCATGGTCCAGCGGCGCAGCAGCGGCCAGCAGGCGCTCGGCGCGGCCGGTGGTCGCGCCCTGGCTCAGCGCGGTGGCGGCGTCTAGGCTCGCGGCTTCGAGCTTGAGTTGATAGAGACCATCGACCAACGCTGCGCCGCCAGTGCCGCGGCCGGTCCAGCGCACATTGGCCGTGACCGGCGCGCCGGCATAGCGGGACTCGCCGCTCCAGCGCTGACGCACGCGGCCCTGCTCGTCGATGAGGCTGAGGGCCCAGGCGAAGGCCTGGCCGTCGGCGATGCCGGGGTGGTCCATCTGCACAATGAAGACGCGCTCGCCGCTGGCGGCCGTGACGGCGAAGGGCGCGGACAGCGTGGCCGAGAACTCGTGGTGGTCGGGGTCCTTGGCGCGCGGGCGCACGGCGGCGGCTTTGTTCAGGTCGCTTTCGGCCTGGCTGGCCTGGACGGCCTGGGGGTCGCTGCTGCCACCACCGCAGGCCGCGAGCAGCAGCAAGAGCAGGGTGGGCGGAAGATGGCGGGCAAGGGTCATGTCGCGTCCTCGGCGGTGCCAGCGGTGGCCAGCAAAGCGGCGGACTGTGGTGGCCGCGCCGGATCGAGTCCATGCGGGCCTTCCTGTCACCAATTCAGGCTAAGGCCGGGCCCGAGTCCTTCAAACGCGTGTCACACCGCGCGGAGATCCTCGATGACCAGTCCGTCGTTGGACAGGCTGCCTGGTGGGACGAGCTCAACCTCGCCGCGCAGCTTGGTGATGTCGCGCAGCGCCGTCTGCAACTGCTCGACGAGGCCCTCGGCAGGCGCCGCCTCGAGCTGCAGGCGCATGCGGTCATTGGCCAGTTCACCCTCGACGACGAGACGCGCCCGGCCGCGCTGGCCGCAGCGCGCCAGCACCTCGGCCACCTGGCCGGCATGCACGAACATGCCGCGCACCTTGGCGGATTGGTCGGCCCGGCCCAGCCAGCCGCGCAGTCGCTGGTTGGTGCGGCCGCAAGGACTCGCGCCCGGCATGACGGCGGACAGGTCGCCCGTGGCAAAGCGGATCAGCGGGTAGCCGGCGCTGAGCGTCGTCACGATGACCTCGCCCACCTCGCCGTCGGGCACGGGGTCGCCCGAACCGGGGCGCACGATCTCGACGATGACGCCCTCGTCCACGATCAGGCCTTCACGCGCCGCGGTCTGGTAGGCGATGAGGCCGAGGTCGGCCGTCGCATAGCACTGGTAGGCATCGACGCCGTGTGCGGCAAACCATGCACCGAGCGCCGGCGGGCAAGCCTCACCGCTGACCAGGGCACGCTGCAGATAGGGCAGCACATGCCCGCCCTCGGCCGCCTTCTCCAGCAGGATGCGCAGCAGGCTGGGCGTGCCGGCATAGGCCTCGGGCTGCAGGTCCAGCAGGGCCTGCAGCTGCAGCTCGGTGTTGCCGACGCCGCCCGGAAAGCTCGCCGCGCCGATGGCGCGCAGGCCGGCTTCCATCATGGCGCCCGCGGGCGTCAGGTGATAGCTGAAGCCCACATGCGCCAGCTGCCCGGCGCGGATGCCGGCGGCATGCAGGGCGCGGGCGGCACGCCAGGGGTCGCTGCCATCAGCGTCGGGCTCGGGCTCGTACAGCGGCCCGGGCGACTGGAAGATGCGGCGCGGCATGCCCGCGGCAAAACCACCCAGGCGCAACGCCCGCCGCGCGGCTTGGGCGGCGGCAAGGCTGCTCTTGCGCGTCAGCGGCAGCGCGGCCAGCGCGGCACGCGAGGTGATCGCCTTGGCGTCGATGCCGGCCAGCAGTTCGGTGTAGGCCGGGCTGCTGGACTGTGCATGGGCGATCTGCTCGGGCAGCGCCGCCATCAGCGCCGCTTCTCGCTCGGCAGGATCGCGCGTCTCCAGCACGTCGAAGAACTCGTCGCTCACTCCTCATCCTTCCAGCGCGTGAGCCGCCGCTTGATCTCGTCCTGCAGCTTGCGGAGTTCGGTCGCCGACTTCAGCGTGAACGTGTCCCACTCGGGGGTTCGCGCGGGGCGCTTGGTGAGCTGGACCTTGACGGTCGCACCCTCCACCGCCAGCTTGAGCACCACGTCGGCGCCCAACATCCAGCCTTCGCCCCGCTCGGCCAGCACGCGTTGGTCGCGCGCAAAGCGCTTCATCGTCAGCAGCGCCGAGTCCGCATCAAAGGGCGGAGGCGCCATCTCCCAGTTGTCATCACTCATGCCAGCCACCTCTTGCGACGTTTGTAGGACTTCACGTCCTTGAAGCTGCGCCGCCCTTCCCCGCCGACGCCGAGATAGAACTCCTTGACGTCCTCGTTCTCGCGCAGCGCGCTGGCAGCGCCGTCCATGACGACGCGACCGTTCTCCAGGATGTAGCCATAGTCGGCATAACGCAGCGCCATGCTGGTGTTCTGCTCGGCCAGCAGGAAGGTCGTCCTCTCCTTGGTGTTGAGGTCGCGCACGATCTCAAACACCTCCTCGACGATCTGCGGCGCCAGGCCCATGGACGGCTCGTCCAGCAACACCATCCTGGGGTTGGCCATCAGCGCGCGGCCGATGGCGCACATCTGCTGCTCGCCGCCCGAGGTGTAGGCCGCCTGGCTGCTGCGGCGCGTCTTCAGTCGCGGGAAGTAGTTGTAGACCTTTTCCAGCGTCGCCGCCACGGCCGCCCGCCCGTCCTTGCGCGTGTAGGCGCCGGTCATCAGATTCTCTTCGATGGTCAGGTGGGCGAAGCAGTGCCGCCCCTCCATGACCTGCACCACGCCACGCTCCACCATGGCCGCCGTCGACAGCTTCTCGATGCGCTCGCCGCGCAGCTCGATGCTGCCCTTGGTGACCTCGCCGCGCTCGCCTTCCAGCAGGTTGGAGACGGCGCGCAGCGTGGTCGTCTTGCCGGCGCCATTGCCGCCCAGCAAGGCCACCACCTGGCCCTCGGCCACCTGCAGGGACACGCCCTTGAGCACGAGGATGACGTGGTTGTAGATGACTTCGATGCCATTCACATCGAGCAGCGGCTTGCTCATCTTCAGCTCTGGCAATCCGCCGGGGTACGGCGGGTGATCTTCTTTTCACCCGCGTACTTGTCCGCCGCTGCCTTGACCATCGGCTTGATGATCTGGCTGTCGGCCTCGTACCAGTCGCTGCTGAAGCTCCACTTCGCGCCATCCCAGGTGTGGATGCGTGCCCAGGTCGAGCCCTGGTGGTCGGTGCAGCTGGTGCTGATCGGGCGGATGACGCCGGTCAGGCCCAAGGACGCCAGCTTCTTGTCATCCAGGGCCAGGTTCTCCAGACCCCAGCGCACCTGCTCGCCGGTCATGACCTTGCCCTTGCCGAAGCGCTCCTGCGCGCGCCGCACGGCCTCCACGCCGAGCGCCTGGATGACCAGGCCGCGCGTGTACAGCACCGAGCCGACCTCGTCCTTCGGGCCCGTGCCCTGGCCCTTGTCGTGCACGAGCTTGAGGATGTCCTGGATGACCTTGGGGCTCTGGCCCGAGGTGTTGAGGTTGAGCGCGTTGTAGCCCTTGGCGCCCTCGCCCACGTCCTTCACGTCGGGCTCGGCGCCCGACCACCAGACGCCGTACATCTTGTCGCGCGGATAGCCGGTGGCCTGGGCCTCCTTCAGCGCGGTGGAGTTCATGACGCCCCAGCCCCACAGCAGCGTGTAGTCGGGCCGGGCCTGGCGCACTTGCAGCCAGGCCGACTTCTGCTCCACGCCGGGTGCGGTCACGGGGATCTTCACCAGCTCGAAGCCATGCGTCTTGGCGCGCTCTTCCAGCAGCGGGATGGGCTCCTTGCCGAAGGGGCTGTCGTGATAGACCAGGGCGATCTTCTTGCCCTTGAGCTTGTCCAGCCCACCTTCCTTCTTGCCGATGTGCTGGATGAGGATGTCGGCCGCCGTCCAGTAGCTGCCCATCAGCGGGAAGTTCCAGGCGAACACGCCGCCATCGGCCGAGGCCGACAGGCCATAGCCCAGCGTGATCAGCGGGATCTTGTCGTTGGGAACCTTGTCGGTCAGCGCGAAGGTGATGCCGGTGGCCTGCGGATCGAACAGCGTCGCGCCCTTGCCCTTCAGGCGCTCGTAGCACTCCACGCCCTTATCGGTCGCGTAGCCGGTCTCGCATTCCTCGAAGGTCAGCTTGACGCCGTTGACGCCGCCGTCACGCGCATTGATCAGCTTGATGTAGTCCTGCTTGCCATTGGCCCAGGGCGTGCCGTTGGGCGAATAGGGCCCCGTGCGATAGACCAGCAACGGGAAGAACTGCTCCTTGGCCTGGGCCTGGGCGGCCGGCGTGGCGAGCTGCAATGCGGCAAGGGCCGCGCAGGCGATGAGGGTCTTCATGGGCTTTGTCTCCTGTCGTTGTGGTGCGTTGGATTCAATGCGGGAAGGGCCAGAGGCGCAACTTCTCTTTGGCGGTTGCCCAGAGTCGCGCGAGGCCGTGTGGTTCCTTGATGAGGAAGAACACGATGAGGGCGCCGAAGATCATCAGCGCGAGATGCGAGGCGGTGGCCGTGTCGATGGGCAGGCCGGTCCAATAGGGCAGCTTGTCCAGGATCAGCGGCAGCACGACGATGAAGGCCGCGCCGAAGAAGGCACCCGAGATCGAACCCAGGCCGCCGATGATGACCATGAAGAGCAGGTCGAACGAGCGGTTGATGCCGAAGGCCGCCGGCTCCCAGGAGCCCAGGTGCACGAAACCCCACAGCGCGCCGGCCACGCCGATGATGAAGCTGCTGACGGCAAAGGCGCTGAGCTTGGCCTGCATGGGCCGGATGCCGATGACGGCGGCCGCGACGTCCATGTCGCGCATGGCCATCCACGAGCGGCCGATATGGCCGCGGACCAGGTTCTTGGTCGCCAGCGAGAAGGCGACGACGAAGGCCAGGCACAGCAGGTAGCGCGCTGCCGGAGATTCGACACTGAAGCCGAAGAGGCTCAGCCCCGCCACGCTGACCGAGCCGGACGAAGACCCGTTGGTGACCCAGGGCAGGCGCAGGCAGGCCCAGTCGACAAAGAACTGCGCCGCCAGCGTCGCGACCGCGAGGTAAAGACCCTTGATGCGCAGCGACGGCAGGCCGAAGGCGACACCCAGCACCGTCGCGCCCAGGCCACCCGCCAGCAGCGACACGATCAGCGGCATGCCCTCGAAGCGGGCCTGGCAGTTGTAGGCCACGTAGGCACCCACGGCCATGAAGGCGCCGGAGCCCAGCGAGATCTGGCCGCAGTAGCCGACAAGCACATTCAAGCCCAAGGCGGCGAGCGACAGGATCAGAAAGGGGATGAAGATGGCGCGCATCAGATATTCACTGGCCACCATCGGGATGACGACGAAGGCGACCGCCAGCAGCAGCGCCATGCCGATGCGGTCCTGGCGGATGGGGAGGATCTGGCTGTCTGCCGGGTAGTTCGTCTTGAACTGGCCGTTTTCGCGGTAGAGCATCGTCAGACCCCGCGCGCAATAGGAAGGCAACCACAGAGACACAGAGGCACAGAGCGGCTTCGCCGGCTGATCTCCTGTATTCCCTCTGTGCCTCTGTGCCTCTGTGGTTGCATTTATGTTCCTTCAGACACGATCGATGATCTTTTCGCCGAACAGTCCTTGCGGCCGCACCAGCAACACCACGAGCACCAGCACGTACCCGAACCAGTACTCGATGCCACCACCCAGCATCGGCCCGAGATAGGCCTCCGACAACTTCTCCCCCACACCGATCAGCAGACCGCCGACGATGGCGCCCGGCACGCTCGTCAGCCCACCGAGGATGACGACGGGCAGTGCCTTCAGCGCCACCAACGACAGCGAGAACTGCACCCCCAGCTTGCTGCCCCAGATCATCCCGGCCACCAGCGCGACGAAACCAGCCACGCTCCAGACGATGACCCAGATGCGCGACAGCGGGATGCCGATGCTCTGCGCGGCTTGGTGGTCGTCGGCGACAGCGCGCAGCGCGCGGCCGGTGGCGGTCTTCTGGAAGAACAGCGACAGCCCGGCCACCAGCGCCGCTGCGATCAGGGCCGCGTAGAGATCCTCCTTGCTGACGAGGATGCCGCCCTGGAAGACATCCTCGAACAGGAACATCGGGTCCTTGGGCAGGCCGATGTCGATCTTGTAGATGTCGTTACCGAACAGCGTCTGGCCCAGGCCTTCGAGCAGATAGGCGATGCCGAGCGTGGCCATCAGCAGCGTCACGCCTTCCTGGTTGACGAGCTTGGACAGCGCCAATCGCTCCACCAGCCAGGCCACGACCACCATCACCGCCAGCGCGCCGACAAAGGCCAGCAGGTTGATGAGGATCTTGCCGTCCAGGCCTGTGAACTTCGGGATCCATTCGGCAAAGCGCGCCATCGCGAGCGCAGCGAACAGCACCATGGCGCCCTGCGCGAAATTGAAGACACCGCTGGCCTTGAAAATCAGCACAAAGCCCAACGCGATGAGGGAATAGAGCATCCCCGCCATCAGGCCGCCAATCAGGGTTTCGAGAAAAGGTCCCATCAGTGGCTCGCTCCGAGATAGGCCTTGATGACGTCTTCGTTCTTGCGCACCTCATCCGGCGCGCCGTCGCCGATCTTCTTGCCGTAGTCCAGCACGACGACACGGTCGGAGATGTCCATGACGACGCCCATGTCGTGCTCGATCAAGACGATGGTGGTGCCGAACTCGTCGTTGACGTCGAGGATGAAGCGGCACATGTCCTGCTTCTCTTCCACGTTCATGCCGGCCATGGGTTCGTCCAGCAGCAAGAGGCTGGGTTCCATCGCCAAGGCGCGGCCGAGGTCGACGCGCTTTTGCAGGCCGTAGGGCAGTCGCCCCACGGGCGTCTTGCGGTAGGCCTGGATCTCGAGGAAATCGATGATGCGTTCCACCGCCTCGCGCTGTTCGCTCTCCTCGCGCCGCGCGGGGCCGAGGTGCAGGGCTTGCCAGAACAAGCCGCGCTTCATGCGCAGGTTGCGGCCGGTCATGATGTTGTCCAGCACGCTCATGCCCTTGAACAGCGCCAGGTTCTGGAAAGTGCGGGCCACGCCCATCTCGGCGACCTGGCGCGGGCTCATGCCCTTGAAGGTGCGGCCGCGCAGCGTGATGGCGCCCTGCTGCGGCTGATACACGCCGTTGATGCAGTTCAGCATCGAGCTCTTGCCCGCGCCGTTGGGGCCGATGATGGCGCGCACCTCGTGCTCGCGCACATCGAAGCTGATGTCGGTCAGCGCCTTCACGCCACCGAAGGCCAGCGAGATGTTCTTCACCTCGAGGACGACGTCGCCAATCTTCTTCATGCGGCCTGTCCTTTGACGGCCGGGAAGGTCTTGGCCTCGACGATGCGCAGATCGGCCGCCACCATGGACGTGCGGCCATCCTCGAACTTGACCTGGGTCTCGATGTATTGCGACACCTTGCCTTCGTAGAGCGCGTCTATCAGCACGCCGTACTTCTCGGCGATGGCGCCACGGCGCACCTTGCGCGTGCGCGTCAGCTCGCCGTCATCGGCGTCCAGTTCCTTGTGCAGGATGAGGAAGCGGCTGATCTGGCTGCCGGCCAGCAACTCGTCCTGGGCCAGGTCGGCGTTGACCTTCTCGACGCAGTCGAGGATGAGCTCGTAGACCTCGGCGCGCTGGGCCAGGTCGGTGTAGCCGGCATAGGGCAGGTTGCGGCGCTCGGCCCAGTTGCCGACGGCCTCGAAGTCGATGTTGATGAAGGCGCAGACCTTCTCGCGCTTGTCGCCGAAGCAGACCGCTTCCTTGATGTGGGGGAAGAACTTCAGCTTGTTCTCGACGTACTTGGGCGCAAACATCGCGCCATCGAAGGCGCCTCCCATCAGGCGGCCGACATCCTTGGCACGGTCGATGATCTTCAGGTGGCCGCCTGGCGTCAGGAACCCCGCATCGCCGGTGTGATACCAGCCGTCTGCCGTCAGCGCCTCGGCCGTCGCCGCGTCGTTCTTGTAATAGCCCTTGAGCAGGCCGGGCGAGCGCACCAGCAGCTCGCCGCTGTCGGTCAGCTTGATCTCCACGCCGTCGATGGGCACGCCCACCGTGTCGGCGCGGGCCTCGTGGTCGGGCTGCAGGCAGACGAAGACGGCGGTTTCCGTCGAGCCGTAGAGCTGCTTCAGATTGATGCCGATGGCTCGATAGAAGCTGAACAGGTCGGGACCGATGGCCTCGCCCGCCGTATAGGCGACGCGCACGCGCGAAAAGCCCAGCGTGTTGCGCAGCGGGCCGTAGATCAGCACGTCACCCAAGGCATAGGCCAGGCTGTCAAGCAGTCCCACAGGCTGCTTGTCCATCAACCGCGGGCCGACGCGGCGCGCCAGCGTCATGCAACGCTCGAACAGCCAGCGCTTGACGGCGGAGGCATCCTCCATGCGGATCATCACTGTCGTCAGCAGGCCCTCGAAGACCCGCGGCGGTGCGAAGTAATAGGTCGGGCCGACCTCCTTCAGGTCAATGCTGACCGTCGACGCCGATTCCGGGCAGTTGACGACATAGCCCACCGCCAGCCACTGCGCATAACTGAAGATGTTCTGGCCGACCCAGGCCGGTGGCAGATAGGCCAGCACCTCTTCGTCCGACGTCAGCTTGTCGAAGCGCTGGCCAGCCTGGGCGCGGTCGATCAGCGTCGCATGGGTGTGCATGACGCCCTTGGGGTTGCCCGTCGTGCCCGAGGTGAAGAACAGCGCCGCCACGTCACCGGGCAGGCAGGCCGCCACCTCGGCGGCAAAGAACTCCGGCCGCTCCAGGGCGTAGGCGCGCCCGCGGGCGGCCAGTTCGTCCAGCGATGACAGCCCTTGCTCGTCATAGTGGCGCAGGCCACGCGGGTCGTCGAACCAGATGCTCTTGAGCTGCGGGCACTGCTCGCGCAGCTCCAGCAGCTTGTCGACCTGTTCCTGGTCCTCGACGATGGCGAAGGCGATCTCGGCGTTGTTCAGCGGGAAGACGAACTCGGCCGCGACGGCGTCCTGATAGAGCGGCACCGGCACGGCACCCAGGCATTGCGCGGCCAGCATGCTGGCGTACAGGCGCGGCCGGTTTTCACCGACAACGATGATGTGCTCGCCGCGGCGCAGGCCGGCGGCCGCCAGACCCAAGGCCAGCTCCTGAACCAGCGCCGCGAGCTGCGCCCACGACAGCGTCTGCCACACGCCGTAGGCCTTTTCGCGCAGCGCGGGCGCGTCGGGCCGGCGGGCGGCGTGGTCGAGCAAGAGCCGGGGGAAGGTCGTCAAGCCTGTCTCCAATGCGCGGGCTGGAGCCTGCGTCTGTTGAGGCCCATTCTGGTCAGTACTTTGACGCCCATCTGTCGGTACGACGACAATTTACGGGTCTTCACGGCCCAGACTTTCCCGCCCCCCCATGGCTGACACGTCACTGCCGCTCAGACAACGTACCCGCCGGCCAACGCCGGCCGAGCTGGACGCCATCCCCTGGCTGAAGCTGCTCGATGGACCTTTGCGCGAGCGCGCCCTCACCACACTGGAGGTCGGCGATGCGGAGCCCGGCGAGCGCCTCTGCCGCATCGGACGCCCGGCCACGCTGTGGTTCGGCGTGGTCGACGGCCTGCTGAAGATGAACAACGACGATTCGCTGGGCGCAGCCGTCACCTTCACCGGCATCCCGCCGGGCGGCTGGTTCGGCGAGGGCACGCTGCTCAAGCGCGAGGTCTACCGCTACAACATCCAGGCCCTGCGGCCGAGCGTCGTGGCCGGCCTGCCCATCGACAGCTTCCACGCGCTGCTGGACGGCAGCATCGCCTTCAACCGCTTCGTGCTGGACCAGCTCAACGAACGCCTGGGCCAGTTCATCGCCGCGCGCGAGACCGACCGCATTCACGACCCCGATGTGCGCGTCGCCCGCAACCTGGCCGCCCTCTTCCACCCGACGCTCTACCCCGGCGTGGGCAACTGGCTGCGCATCACGCAGCAGGAGCTGGGTTATCTGGTGGGGCTGTCGCGCCAGCGCGTGAACCAGGCGCTGCACTGCCTCGGTGATGCCGGCCTGATCCGCATCGAATATGGCGGGCTGCGGGTGCTGGACCTGCAGGGGCTCAGGCGCTTCGAGCCGGCGGCGGTCTAGGAACGGAAGCGTTGTGGCGACAGCTGCTGCGCCGTGACGCCCATGTCGAGCAAGTCCTGCGGCAAGCCGCGCCCCAGCGCCAGTGCCGCCGCGGCGCGGCCCAGGGCCGGTGAGGTCTGGATGCCATAGCCGCCCTGCCCCGCGCACCAGAAGAAGCCCGGCGCCGATGCGTCGAAGCCGACAACAGGCGAGCGGTCGGGGCTGAACACGCGCAACCCGGCCCAGCGGTGGCGCACGCGCTTCACCGGCTGGCCGGTCAGCGTCTCGAAGCGGTCCACGGCGATGGCCACGTCCAGCTCCTCGGGCTGGGCATCGCAGGGCGGACTGGGCGTCTCGTCAGCGGCCGAGATCAGCAGCAGGCCGGCATCGGGCTTGAAGTACTGGCTCTCGTCGATCGCGACGACGGCGGGCCAGTCGCTGGCATCGACCCCCTCGGGCAGATCGATCAACACGGCGGTGCGGCGCAGCGGCTGCAGCGGCACCGGCGCGATGCCGGCGAGTGCCGCGACGTCGTCGGCCCAGGCGCCGGCCGCATTGATGACGATGCCGGCGCGAAAGCTGCCCGCGGTGGAATGGGCCAGCCAGCTCGACCCTTCACGCTCCAGTCCCTCGAGGCGGGTACCGAGGTGCAGGCCCGCACCCGCGGCCCGCGCGCTGCGCAGGAAGCCCTGGTGCAGCAGGTCGACGTCGATGTCGGCCGAGGTCGCGTCCAGCAGCGCGCCGGCGATGCGCGCGCGCTGCAGCACGGGCACGCGGGCCAGCACCTCGTCAACGCTCAGCGTGGTGGTGCGCTCGCGCACATCCGCGTCCGCCGTGAAGCTGGCGACGAGGTCGAGCTGACCGGCGCCGACGAGAAAGAGGGTGTGCCGCTCGCGCAGCAGCGCCTCCTTGACCATGCCCTGCGACGGCGTGCGGAAGTAGCCCAGGCTGGCACGCGTCAGCGCACGGATGGTCGCGTTGCCGTAGAGCGCCGAGTAGAGCGCCGCCGAGCGGCCGGTGGAGTGGTAACCCGCATGGGGCTCGGCTTCGAGCACGGCCACACTCGCCTCGCCCGCGAGCGAGGCCGCCACCGACGCCCCCGCGATGCCGGCACCGATGACGATGCAATCCACGTTCTTCGTCGTTGTCTCTTGGCCCATGGCTGGCTGGTGCAATTTTCCAAAACGGAAAATAAATGTACCATCACGAAAAACGTTGGGCAATGATGAAATCCGCGCATCCGGCGCCGTTTTGAGGAGATCGAGTGGACGCTTCCCTGCAACCCCGCACCGCCGCGCCCTGGTTCGGCCAGCCGCGTGGCCTGGTGGTGCTCTTCCTGACCGAGGCGTGGGAGAAGTTCTCCTTCTACGGCATGAAGGCGCTGCTGATCTATTACATGATTCGGCACCTGAACTTCCAGCAGGCCGACGCGTCGACCATCTACGGCGCCTACACGGCGGGCGTGTACCTGACGCCCATCTTCGGCGGCTACATCGCCGACCGCTGGCTCGGCCGGCGGCGCGCCATCCTCATCGGCGGCTCGCTGATGGCGCTGGGGCATTTCACGCTGGCCTTCGAGTCGGCCTTCTTCCCGGCCCTGCTGCTGATTGCCCTGGGCAACGGCCTCTTCCTGCCCAACCTGCCCAGCCAGGTGGGCGACCTCTATGACGAGAAGGACCCGCGCCGCGGCGGCGCCTACAACGTCTACTACGCGGGGGTGAACCTGGGCGGCATGCTGGCGCCGCTGGTGTGCGGGACGCTGGGCGAGCTGTACGGCTGGCACGTGGGTTTTGGCGCCGCGGGCATCGGCATGTGCGTGGGCCTGGTCATCTACATGATGGGCTCGCGCCACCTGCCGCAGGACCGCCCGCGCAGCGCCGAGCCGGCCGCGGCGATGCCCGCAGGGCAAGGCGGCGGCAGCTTCCTGCCCTTGCTGCTGGTGGCGCTGGCGGTCGTCGTGTTCCGCAGCGCCTATGAGCAAAGCGGCAACACGCTGGCGGTCTGGGTGCAGGCGGGGGTCGATCGTTCCGTCTGGGGCCTCACGATGCCCATGACGTGGGTGCAGTCGCTGAACTCTCTGTTCGTGCTGCTGCTGACGCCCTTCGTGATCGGCAGCTGGCGCCGCGCGGCGGAACGCGGGCGGGAACTGTCCGCCCTGGCGAAGATGGCCACCGGCGCTGCCGGCGTGGCGCTGTCCTACCTGGCGCTCTCGCTGCTGGTGGCCTCGCAGGGCAGCACGCCGGTCAGCATGCTGTGGGTGGTGGCCTTCTTCGTGCTCTACACGCTCGGGGAGCTGTACATCCTGCCGGTGGGTCTGGGCCTTTTCGCGCGGCTGGCGCCGCGAGGCATGGGGGCCACGGTCATTGCCGCGTGGTTCCTGGCGTCGTTCGGCGGCAATTTCCTGGCCGGCCTGGTGGGCCGCGCGTGGGAGCCGCTGGGCCCGGCGGGCTTCTTCGCCGCGCTGGCCGGCATCGCGGGCATCGCCGCGGCGGCGCTCTTCGCGTTGCGGCCGCTGCTGCGGCGCGTGGAGCGCCAACCGGCCTAGCGGCGTACCGGCTTGGCCTTGGGCCGGGTGGCGCGCGCCGCCTTGGCCGGCGCTGTCGGTTCCGGCGCCGACAGGCGTTGCGACGCCTCCACGAAGTGCTGCGTCATCACGTCGCCATGGCCGTTGCGCGGCGCGCAGGTGGCCACCAGCCGGCAGGTGCCCTCCGACGCCTTCAGGTAGGCGTGGCCCATCTCGCTGTCGAAGAAGATGGAATCGCCCGGCTTCAGGATGACCGGCGCATACAGCTCGGAATGGAAGGCCACCTCACCTTCGATGACGAAGGCGAACTCCTCGCCGGGATGGCGGATCAGGTCGCCAAACTCGGCCTTGAACTCGTCCAGCGTGCGCGCGCGCACCTCAGCGATCAGCGGCGTGAAGCGCTTGTTCAGCAGCTCGGCCGCGAGATAGGTCTGCTTGTAGCTCTGCGTGTCCACCACCTGGCCGTCGCCCGCGCGGTGCACCACGCGCCGGCCGCCACCGCTGGGGGCGGGGCGCGCGCCCTGGGCGTCGTGCAGCAGCTCGGCCATGTCCACGCCCAGGCCGCGGCTGAGCAGCATCAGCTTGTCGTAGGACAGCGACACGTTGCCTTTTTCCAATTTGGACAACGTCGACACCGCCATGCCGGTGCGCTCGCTCACCTGGGCCAGGGTCAGGCCGAGGCGCTTGCGCACGCTGCGGATGTGTTCGCCGGGAGAGGTGCTGGAACTGGCCATGTCACTGGAGAGGGGAGTCGTTTCATCTTAGGTCATGCCCCGCTGGCAACCGTCTGCTCGCTTGCCCTGACGTCCGTTCTGTTTTTCATCTAAGGTTTACACCGATGGGAAAGATTTTTCCAAATTGGAAACTTCGTGGATCAAACAACCTCACCCGATCCTGGAGCTGCCATGAGCCGGTCTTCCCGCTGTTCCTCTCCTCTCGGTGCGCGCCACAGGCCTCGCAAGCTCGCGGCCCTGCTCGTGCCCGGCCTGGCCGCGCTGTGCGCCTCGCCGCTGTGGGCGCAGACCACGTCCGCCGCCGCCGACACCAAGGCCGACATCGAGAAGCTCGACGTCGTGACCGTCACGGCCACGCGCCGCCGTGAGTCGGTGCGCGACGTGCCGCTGCGAGTCGAGACGCTAGGCGCCGAGCCCATGGAGCGCGCTGGCGCCACCTCGCTGAGCGACTACGTCGGCAGCCTGCCCGGCATCGACGTCAAGACCTCGGGCGGCCCCGGTCGCAACGCCGTCACGATGCGCGGCGTCAGCGTCGGCGAGCAGCAGATCGCCACCGTCGGCATGTATGTCGACGAGGTCGCCTTCGGCTCCAGCAGCGCCTTCGTCGGCGGCGCCAACACGGCGCTGGACCTGTCGCTGCTGGACCTGAAGCACATCGAAGTGCTGCGCGGCCCGCAAGGCACGCTGTACGGCGCCGGCGCCATGGGAGGCCTGCTGAAGTACGTCACCAACGAGCCCGACAGCACTCAGTTCTCCGGCAAGGTGGGCGTGGGTGTGCGCCAAGCCCGCGGCGGCGCGCTCGGCCACACCGAGCACGCGGTGCTCAATGTGCCGCTGAGCCAGGACGTGGCCGCCTTGCGCGTGGCGGCCTTCAACGACCATGAGGGCGGCTACATCGACGCGGTGGGCAAGGCTGCCGGCGAGCACATCAACGACGGCAGCACCCGTGGCGCGCGCGTGTCGCTGCTGGTCGAGCCGACGTCGAAGATGAAGCTGCGCCTGGCGCACACCCAGCAGGAGATCCAGCGCAACGGCCTCAACGTCATCGAGTACGACGCCACCAAGGGCCAGCCCATCTACGGCGACCTGACCCGCCACCTGGACACAGGTGAGGCCTACAAGCTCAAGACGCGGCTGAGCTCGGCCGACTTCGAGTACGACTTCGGCTTTGCACGCCTGAACGCCATCGCGTCGACGCAGCGCCTGGACAGCGCGACCGGCCAGGACGCCACCGCGCTGCTGGGCGGCAACCCGGCCTTTGACTTCGTCTCGCTGGACAACGCCTTCAGCCTGCGCAAGCAGACCCAGGAGCTGCGCCTGACCTCGCAGCGCGGCCCCGTCGAATGGCTGCTCGGCTATTACCACACCAAGGAAACCGGTCACGTCGGCCAGCGCCTGTGGGCGCAGCTGGCGGGCGGTGGCGGCGACATGACGCTGACCACCACCGGCCAGCCTTCCGAGTACCGCGAGCGCGCCTTCTACGGCGACGTGACCTGGAACCTCGACCCGAGCTGGTCGCTGACCCTGGGCGTCCGCGTGGCCAAGAACGAGCAGGTCTACACCGTCTTCGTCAACGAGCAGCTGAGCTCCTCGGGGCCGAGCGACGACACGGCCAAGACCTATCTCGCCACGCTCCGCTACGCCATCGACAAGACCAGCAACCTCTACTTCCGTGCCGCCAGCGGCTACCGGCCCGGCGGCCCCAACTCGCCGGCCATCGACCCCAACGGCCAGGTCATCCCCGGCACGCCGGCCACCTTCGGCCACGACACGCTGTGGAGCTATGAACTCGGCTACAAGGCCGACCTGCTGAACAAGACGCTGAACTTCGAAGCCGCCGTCTTCAACATCGACTGGAAGGACCTGCAGCAGCCCAAGGCCGTCGGCGCCAGCACCATCGTCGTCAACGCCGGCAAGGCGCGGGTGCGCGGTCTGGAACTGGCGGCGCGCTACAAGGTTGATGCGCACTGGAATCTGGACGCCAGCCTCGCGTACACCGACCCGAAGCTGACCGAAGGCTCCCTGGCGCTGGGGCCCTCGGGCTCGCGCCTGCCCAACACGGCCAAGCTGGCCTACACGCTCGGGGCGCGCTACGCCTTCGACCTGGCCGGCAACCCGTCGTATGCGGGTCTGAATGTGCGCCGCGTGGGCCAGCGCAACGCCGGCTTCGATTCGCCCGGCACCTCGGTGCCCTACTTCAGCCAGCCGGGCTACACGCTGGTGGATGGGCAGTGGGGCCTGGAGATGGGCCGCTGGCAGCTCTCCGCCTTCGTCCGCAACCTGACCGACAAGCGCGCCATCCTCGGCGCCGACACGGCCCTGACCGCCTTCGGCCTGCCGCTCAACGTGACGACGGTGGCCCCGCGCACGGTGGGCGCCAACCTGACCTTCAACTTCTGACCCTGGATCTCCCATGAAGCAGTTGTTCAACCGCCTGCGCGTCGCCGCGCTGGCCCTGTGTGTCGGCGCGCTGCCGGCCGCCTTCGCCCAGCCCAGGACGGCCACGCCGCTCACGGCCGTCGATGTCGAAGCCTTCATCGACGGCCTGGTGCCCACGGCCCTGCGCAACGCGCGCGTGCCCGGCGCTGTCGTCGTCGTCGTCAAGGACGGCCAGCCGCTGCTGCAAAAGGGCTACGGCCTGGCCGACTGGGACAAGAACATCCCCGTCGACCCGAACAAGACGCTGTTCCGCCCGGGCTCGGTGTCCAAGCTGTTCACCTGGACGGCGGTCATGCAGCTCGTCGAGCAGGGCAAGCTGGACCTCGACGCCGACCTGAACAAATACCTGGACTTCACCATCCCGGGCCGCAACGGCAAGGCGCTGACGCTGCGCCATGTGATGACGCACACGACGGGCTTCGAGGAGACGGCGCGCGACCTGCTGACCTACGACACCGCCGGGCCCGACCTCGGCAAGGTGCTCAAGGCCTATATCCCTCCCTACGTCTATGACCCTGGCACCACGCCCGGCTATTCCAACTATGCGACGTCGCTGGCCGGCTACATCGTGCAGCGCGTCAGCGGCAAGTCTTTCGACGACTACATGGATCAAAACGTCTTCGCGCCGCTGGGCATGAAGCAGTCGACCTTCCGCCAGCCACTGCCCGACGCGCTCAAGGGCCAGATGTCGCAGGGCTACATGACCTGGGACGAGAAGCCCAAGGGCTTCGAGGTCATCAGCATGCCGCCGGCAGGCAGCATGTCGTCCACCGGCGCGGACATGGGCCGCTTCATGCTGGCCTTTTTGCAGCAGGGCAAGCTGGGTGAGGCGCAGATCCTCAAGGCCGAGACCGTCAAGCTGATGCACACCCAGCTCACGCGCGCCCTGCCCGGCCTGTCGGGCATCGGCCTGGGCTTCTACGAGCAGAACATCAACGGCCACCGCGTGCTCGCCCATGGCGGCGACACGGTGCTCTTCCACAGCGATTTGCTGCTGTTCGTCGACGACGGCATCGGCCTGTACATCTCGGTCAACGCCCCGGGTCATGAGCGCCAGGGCGGCTGGCTGCGCGACAAGCTGTTCGAGGCCTTTGCCGACCGCTACCTGCCCGACCAGCGCCCGGCAACGAAGCCGGAGGTGGACGAGGCCACGGCCAAGCAGCATGCCCAGCAGATGGCCGGCAGCTACCGCAACACACGCCGCGAGGACTCGACCTGGCTGTCGGTGCTGCAGCTGCTGAGCCCGGTCAAGGTCCAGGCCCTGGAAGACGGGCGCCTGTCCATCGAACTGGCCGGCGCGCGCAGCAACTACCACGAGGTCAAGCCCTATCTGTGGGAGGAGGAACACGGCAAGCGCCGGCTGCAGGCCGTCGTCGAGAACGGCAAGGTCAAACATTGGGGCCTGGAGCCCTTCGTGTTCGCCTTCATCTTCGAGCCCGTGCCTTTCATGGCCAGCACCACGGTGCTGGTGCTGATGGGCTTGGCCATCGTCACGCTGCTGCTGACCACCCTGCTCTGGCCGGTTGCCGCCGTGCTGCGTCGTCGCCATCACGTGGCGGTGCCGCCGCCTCAGCACATGACCTGGGTACGTGGCGCCAGCGTCGGCGCGATGGTGGCCTTGGGCCTGTGGGGCTGGGTCGTGACCCTGCTGGAAAGCCTGGGCGATGCGTCGATCCTGCTGCCCCTGGCCCAGCTGAGCCTGGCGCTGTCGGCCATTGGGGGTCTGGTGGTGGCGGGCCTGCACGCCCGCAATGTGATGAAGACTGGCGACAAGTGGAGCAAGGCCCTGGCCATCGTCTGGGTGCTGTCATTCGCCGTGCTGCTTATCGTCAGCCTGGCCCACCATCTGATCAGCTTCAACCAGTGGTACTGAAATGAGCACCAAGCCCATGCGCCTCTTCCTTGGCGGCCTGGTGCATGAGACCAGCAGCTTCTCGCCGCTGCCCACCAGCGTGCAGTCCTTCCGCGAAGGCGTGCTGATCCACCGCAGCGATCCCCGCGCGTTGCAGCAGGTGGCGGCCCAGCCCAACCTGATGGGCGTCATCGCCGCCGCCGCGCGCCAGGGCGACACGCTGCTGCCCGGGCTGTACGCGGAAGCGCAGCCGTCCGGGCCGCTGTCCCGCGCGGACTACGAGGCGCTGCGCGACGAACTGCTGGCCGACCTGAACGCCTCCGGTCCCGTGGACGCTGTGCTGCTAGTGCTGCACGGCGCCATGCTGGCCGAGGGCTATCACGACTGCGAGGGCGACTTGCTGATGCGCGTGCGCGAGCTCATCGGCCCCCAGGTGCCGCTGGGCGCCCTGCTGGACCTGCACTGCAACCTCAGCCCCGCCATGATCGAGTCGGGCGCGGCGCTGGTGGCCTGCAAGGAGTACCCGCACATCGACTACGCAGCGCGCGGCGAGGAACTGCACGCAATGCTGGGGGCCATGGTGCGCGGCGAGCTGGCGATGAAGGCGCACTGGAAGCGCGTGCCGCTGCTGGGCATCTTCGGCACCACGGTCGCACCGATGAGTGACTTCGTGGCGCGGCTAAAGGACAGCGAGGCCAGGCTGCCGGGCATCCTGTCGGTATCGGTGCTGCACGGCTTTCCCTGGGCCGACACGCCCCACACCTGCGCGGCCATGCTGGTGCTCGCGGAGGATTCACCCGCCGCGGCAGGCGTGGCTTCAGACCTGCTGGAGGAATTGGCCGAGGCCTTCTACGGCATCCGCGAGATGGCGGCCGCCAAGCGCCTGCCACTGAAGGACGCGCTGGACCTGGCCGAAGCCGAGATGCGGCTGGCCCGGCCGGGCCCGGTCGTGCTGGCCGACACGGCGGACAACGCCGGCGGCGGCGCGTCTGGGGACAGCACCTTCGTGTTGCGCGAGCTGCTGAACCGCGGCCTGCGCAACGTGGCGCTGGGCATGATCTGGGACCCGCAGGCCGTGGCGATCGCGACGTCGGCCGGCGTGGGCGCACGGCTGCCGCTGCGCATCGGCGGCAAGGTGGGGCCGACGTCGGGCGACCCGGTGGATCTGGAAGTGGAGGTGCTGGCCTGCCGCGAGGATGCGCGCCAGCGCAGCCTGACGCCCGGGGGTACCGATCCGCTGGGCCCTTGCGTCGCGGTGCGCGCCCAAGGCATTGACATCGTGCTGAACAGCATCCGCCAGCAGGTGTTCTCGGCCGAGTGCTTCACGCAACTGGGCATCGACCCGGCGGCCAAGCGGCTGGTGGTCGTGAAGTCGACCCAGCATTTCCGCTCGGGTTTCGATGCGATGGCCGCGGCGGTCGTCTATGCCGACTCACCCGGCAGTCTGCAGGCCAATATTGGCGCGCTGCCCTTCAAGCACCTGCCGCGGCCGGTGTGGCCGATCGACTAGGACTTGTGAAAAGGGTCTAAGCCGCGAAGGCAACCGCTTCCGGCTCACCGCGGGGCAACGTGGCCCAGCGGTCGGCGCGCAGCTCGTAAAGCAGGGCGGCGGCGCTGCCCGGGCCGTCGGCCAGCGCGCCCTTCATGCGCAGGCCCAGGCATTCGAGCGTCTTGCGCGTGGGGGCGTTGCTCGGCAGCACGGCGGCGACGACAGTGCCCTCATGGCGTTGCTCGAAGGCTTGCTCAAAAGCGTACTGGGCCATTTCCGACGCCAGGCCGCGGCCCCAGGCCTGCGGCGTGATGCGGTAGTAGAGGTAGAGGCCGGCGTGGCCCGCAACGCTGCGGTGCATCAGGCCACCAAAGCCGATCAGCGTCTCAGGTTGTTCGCGCTCGGCGATGGCCCAGTGGCCGAAACCCCGCGACTGCCAGTGAGCCAGCCAGGCCTGCAACTGGGCCTCGGTGGCCGCGCGGCCGTGCGGCGTCGCGGCCGCGCAGAAGCGGTTCACCGCCGGGTCGGCGTGCAGCGCAGTCAGGGTATCCAGATCGCTTTCACGCGGCGGCCTCAGCACGAGGCGTCGGGTCACCATGGCCGCTGGCACGGCCGCAACAGATGCGCAGAACTCACTCGGAACCATGGACGACGCAAACTCGGTGGAAACCCTAGGAGGGTAGCCGCGAGCCGGCCGAGGCGAAAGCCCGGGTCCACGGGAGCTGTCGCAAAACCGTCACAAAGCCACGTAAAGAGGCGGATTTCCGGTCGCTTCGACCGACCGAAAACCCGCCCGCCGAAGCGGTCAACCCGTCAGCAACGCATTGACGCGCTTCACATAGGCCGCCGGGTCTTCCAGGTGGCCGCCTTCGGCGAGCACGGCCTGGTCGAACAGCACCTGGGCCAAGTCGTCGAAGTGCTCGCTGCCGTCCAGCTTCTTGACGAGGGCATGCTCGGCGTTGATCTCCAGCGTCGGCTTCGCTTCAGGCGCGTTCTGGCCGGCCTGCTTCAACAGCCGCGCCAGGTGGCCGCTCATGTCGCCTTCTTCCACAACGATGCAGGCGGGCGAGTCGACCAGGCGGGTCGTCACGCGCACGTCCTTGGCGCGATCCTTCAGCGCGTCCTTGAGCTTGTCCAGCAGCGGCTTCAGGCTTTCGGCGGTCTCGTCGGCCTTCTTCTTCTCGTCTTCGTCGAGCAGCTTGCCCAGGTCGACGGCGCCCTTGGCGACCGACTGCAGCGTCTTGCCTTCGAACTCGTAAAGGTGGCTGAGCATCCACTCGTCGACACGGTCCACCAGCAGCAGCACCTCGATGCCCTTCTTGCGGAAGATCTCCAGCTGCGGGCTGTGCTTGGCGGCAGCGAGCGAATCAGCGGTGATGTAGTAGATGACGTCCTGGCCTTCCTTCATGCGGCCAACGTAGTCCGCCAGGCTGACGTTTGCGTCGGCATGCGTGGACGCGAAGCGGAACAGCTTGGCCAGGCGCTCACGGTTGGCGTGGTCTTCGCCGATGCCTTCCTTCAGTACCTGGCCGAAGTCGGTCCAGAAGGCCGCGTACTTGTCCTTCTCGGCCTGGTCCTCGCTGTTGGCCAGGCTTTCCAGCATGCCCAGCACGCGCTTGGTCGAGCCCTCGCGGATGGCCTTCACGTCGCGGCTTTCCTGCAGCAACTCTCTAGAGACGTTCAGCGGCAGGTCGGCCGAGTCGATGACACCCTTGACGAAGCGCAGGTAGACCGGCATCAGCGCCTCGGCGTCGTCCATGATGAAGACGCGCTTCACGTAGAGCTTCACGCCGCCGCGCTTGTCGCGGTTCCACAGGTCGAAGGGCGCCTTCTGCGGGATGTAGAGCAGCTGGGTGTACTCGCTACGGCCCTCGACGCGGTTGTGCGTGTAGGCCAGCGGCGCATCGCTGTCATGGCTGATCTGCTTGTAGAACTCCTCGTACTGCTCCGGCGTGATGTCGCTCTTGGAGCGCGACCACAGCGCCGAGGCCTTGTTGACCGGCTCCCACTCGTCCTTGACGATCTGCTTGGCGTTGTCCGGATCCCACTCTTCCTTCTTCATCAGGATGGGCAGGGAGATGTGGTCGCTGTACTTGCTGATCGTCGACTTGACGCGCCAGGTCTTCAGGAATTCTTCCTCGCCGTCGCGCAGGTGCAGGATGACGTCGGTGCCGCGGCCCGGCTTGGTGATCGTCTCGATCTCGTACTCGCCCGTGCCTTCGCTGCTCCAGCGCACGCCCTGGTCGGCCGGCAGCCCGGCGCGGCGGGTCTCGACCGTGATGCGGTCGGCGACGATGAAGCCCGAGTAGAAGCCCACGCCGAACTGGCCGATCAGCTGGGCGTCCTTCTTCTGGTCGCCCTCCAGCTTGGCCATGAACTCGCGCGTGCCGCTCTTGGCGATGGTGCCCAGGTGCGAGGCGGCCTCCTCGGCGCTCATGCCGATGCCGTTGTCGCTGATGGTCAGCGTCTTGGCTTCCTCGTCGAAGCTGACGCGCACTTCCAGGTTGGGGTTGTCTTCAAACAGCGCCGCGTTGTCCAGCGCCTCGAAGCGCAGCTTGTCGCAGGCATCGCTGGCGTTGGAGACGAGCTCGCGCAGGAAGATCTCCTTGTTGGAGTACAGCGAGTGCGTGACGAGGTGCAGGATCTGCTTGACTTCGGCCTGGAAGGCGTGGGTTTGCTTGGTCATGGCGTGTCGAGTCCGGAAAACGAAACGCGGCCCAGATCGGGCCGCGTGGCAAAGATTCAAGGGGGCCGGCCACGACCCCGAAGTGCGGGATTGTCAGCCCCGGCGCGCCTGCACGGCTTGCGACAGCACATCCAGCACGGCCAGGGAGTCGTCCCAGCCCAGACATGCATCGGTGATGCTCTTGCCGTATTCCAGCTTGGCGGGGTCGTCCTTGCCAGGCGTGAACTTCTGGGCGCCGTCGTTCAGATGGCTTTCCACCATGACGCCGAAGATGCTCTTGCTGCCCTCGCGCATCTGGCCGGCAATGTCGCGCGCCACATCCAGCTGGCGCTGGTGCTGCTTGCTCGAGTTGGCATGCGAGCAGTCCACCATCAGGCGCTGCGGCAGCTTGGACTTCTCCAGGTCCGCGCAGGCCTCGGCGACGCTCTTGGCGTCGTAATTGGGCGCCTTTCCGCCGCGCAGGATGACGTGGCAGTCGGCATTGCCGCGCGTCTCAACGATGGCGACCTGGCCGTTCTTGTGCACCGACAGGAAGTGGTGGCCGCGCGCCGCGGCCTGGATGGCGTCGGTGGCGATCTTGATGTTGCCGTCGGTGCCGTTCTTGAAGCCGATGGGCGCCGACAGCCCTGAGGCCAGTTCGCGATGAACTTGGCTCTCGGTGGTGCGCGCGCCGATGGCGCCCCAGGCGATCAGGTCGCCGATGTACTGCGGTGAGATGACGTCAAGAAACTCGCTGCCGGCCGGCATGCCCAGGCGGTTGATCTCCAGCAGCAGCTGGCGGGCGATGCGCAGGCCCTCGTCGATGCGGTAGCTCTCGTCCAGGTAGGGGTCGTTGATCAGGCCCTTCCAGCCCACCGTCGTGCGTGGCTTCTCGAAGTAGACACGCATGACGATCTCCAGCGTGCCGGCGTACTTATCGCGCTGCTCCTTCAGCTTGCGGGCGTACTCGACGGCGGCAGCGGGGTCGTGAATGGAGCAGGGGCCGATGACGACGAGCAGGCGGTCGTCATCGCCGCTCATGATCCTGCGGATGCGCTGGCGGGTCTGGCCGATCAGGTTCTCCATCGCCGTGCCGCGGATAGGGAAGAAACGGATCAGGTGCTCCGGCGGCGGCAGCGGCGTGACGTCGACGATGCGCTCGTCATCGGTGGCGCTGGTCTTGTCGTCCTGGGAGTACCAGCGCTGGGCTTCGGGTTCGACGGAGGAGACTTTGGCGTTCATCTTCGGCACCTTAAAAACAAAAAACCGCCGGGCTTGGCGGCCTCGGCGGTTTGGGGGAGTTTCTGTGTTCAGCGCGCGCGCTCAGGACTCTCCACCGCCGGGGCGGGGAAAAAACCAAAAGCTAAAGTAAGCAGAGCGGGACATGGGAGCGGAATCTAGCACGGCGATGAACGCGGGCTTTCGCGAGACGCAAAGGCAAGCTTTCAAGCTGTGCCGCCGACGGTGAGCCCCTCAATGCGCAACGTCGGCTGCCCCACACCCACCGGCACGCTCTGGCCTTCCTTGCCGCAGACACCCACGCCGGTGTCCAGCGCCATGTCGTTGCCGATCATGCTGACGCGGGTCAGCGCGTCGGGGCCGTTGCCGATGATGGTGGCGCCCTTGACGGGGTACT
The DNA here is from genome assembly GCF_001425705.1 of Pelomonas sp. Root1217. Taxonomy (GTDB): domain Bacteria; phylum Pseudomonadota; class Gammaproteobacteria; order Burkholderiales; family Burkholderiaceae_C; genus Pelomonas. Next base: position 86,045 of record NZ_LMDC01000029.1, read on the forward strand.
GGATCTTGCCGTTCTCGACCCAGTAGGCCTCGCTCGCCGAGAACACGAACTTGCCGCTGGTAATGTCGACCTGGCCGCCGCCGAAGTTGGTGGCGTACAGGCCCTTCTTGATGGAGGCGACGATCTCCTTCGGGTCGTCCTTGCCGCCCAGCATGTAGGTGTTGGTCATGCGCGGCATGGGCACGTGGGCATAGCTTTCGCGACGGCCGTTGCCGGTGGGGGCGACCTTCATCAGCCGCGCGTTCATCGCGTCCTGGATATAGCCCTTCAGGATGCCGTCCTCGATCAGCACATTGCGCTGGCTGGCGCAGCCCTCGTCGTCGACGTTCAGCGAGCCGCGGCGGTCGGGGATGGTGCCATCGTCCAGCACCGTCACGCCCTTGGACGCCACGCGCTGGCCGATGCGGCCGGCAAAGGCGCTCGATCCTTTGCGGTTGAAGTCGCCTTCCAGGCCGTGGCCGACGGCCTCGTGCAGCAACACGCCTGGCCAACCCGGGCCGACGACGACGACCATCTCACCGGCGGGCGCCGGGCGGCTTTCCAGGTTCGTCAACGCGGCGTGCACGGCCTGCTCGACATAGCTGGCGATCATCTCGTCGGTGAAATAGGCCAGGCCGAAGCGCCCGCCACCGCCGCCCGAGCCCACCTCGCGGCGGCCGTTCCTCTCGGCGATCACCGTGATGGACAGGCGCACCAGCGGGCGCACGTCCGCGGCCAATGTGCCGTCGGCGCGGGCGATCAGCACGACCTCGTGCTCGGCGGCCAGGCCGGCCATGACCTGGGCCACGCGCGGGTCCCTGGCGCGGGCCATCTTCTCGGTGCGCTCCAGCAGCGCCACCTTGGCGGCGCTGTCCAGACTGGCGATGGGATCGGTCACGCCGTACAGCTCGCGGCTGCCGGCCACGCGGCTTTGGCTCGGCACCTTGACCTTCTTGCTCTGGCCAGCTGCAGCAATCGTGCGCACGGTGCGCGCGGCGTCCAGCAGCGAATCGAGCGAGATGTCGTCCGAGTAGGCGAACGCCGTCTTCTCGCCGGCCACGGCGCGCACGCCCACGCCCTGGTCGATGCTGAAGGAACCGCTCTTGACGATGCCCTCCTCCAGGCTCCAGCCCTCGGCGCGCGTGGTCTGGAAATAGAGGTCGGCGTCATCGACGCGATGCTCGGTGATGAGGCGCAGCGCCTGCGAGAGCGAGGCCTCGGTCAGGCCGAAGGGCTCCAGCAGTTGCGAGCGGGCGGTGGCCAAGCGGGCCAGGGTGGGTTCGACGGCGATCATGGCTTGATTCTAGGAAGTCGGGCGTCAGGCATTGGAAGACATGGACATCCTTCTTTACCGGCAAGGTGTCAGCCGCGCGGAAAAAGGCGTCGTTGTGGACTGGCCTTGCAACCCGACATCCTCAAGGAGCCCCCGATGAAGACCTTTCACAAAGCCCTGATCGCCCTGCTGACCCTGGCCGGCGCCAGCGCCTTCGCCCAGACGGCCGGCACTCACACGCCGCGCATCGACCAGCGCGAGGCCAACCAGCAGGCCCGCATCGCCCAGGGCGCCGCCAGCGGCAGCCTGACGGCCCATGAGACCCAGCGCCTGGAGAAGGAGCAGGCCCGCGTCGACCACGCCGAGACCAAGGCCAAGGCGGACGGCACCGTCACCGCCAAGGAACGCCGCCGCCTGACCGCCATGCAGGACGGCGCCAGCCGCGACATCCACCGCAAGAAGCACAACGCTCGCGGCCAGTGACGCATTGCAGCCGCGCGTCGAGTCAGATGACCCGTGCATTACGGCTGCTAACAAATCCATCTCTGGCAATGCCTTGCTAGGGATGGCCGCCGGGGCGAGGCCCCGGACAGCATGCGGCGTATCCGTCCTTCACGGAATTGGAGCGCCGCATGAAGCTTTTTCCGCTTGCCACGCTGGCCCTGGCCGCTGCTGCCAGCCCGGCCTTCGCCGCCACTTTGGTCGGCTCGGGCTATGAGCAACCCGTCTTCCTGACCGCCCCCACCGGCGATTCGCGTCTCTTCATCGTCGAAAAGACCGGCCGCATCAAGGTGCAGGACAGCGGCGGCGCGGTGTCCACCTGGCTGAACCTGTCGGGCCAGGTCGATACCGCCGGTGAGCGCGGCCTGCTGGGCCTGGCCTTCGACCCCGCCTTCTCGACCAACGGCCGCTTCTATGTCGACTACATCGACAAGACGACGCTGAACACCGTCGTCGCGAGCTACACGGTCAATGGCTCGGGTGCCGTGGACCTCGCCAGTGCCAAGACGGTCATCACGGTGGCCCAGCCGGCTGGGCGCAGCAACCACAAGGCCGGCTGGATCGGCTTCAGTGCCGCCGATCCTGGCCACCTCTACGTGGCGACAGGTGACGGCGGCAGCGGCAACGACCCTGACAACAACGCCCAGAACCTCAACAGCAACCTCGGCAAGCTGCTGCGCATCACGCCCAACGCCGCCGGCGGCTACACGGTGCCAACGGACAACCCCTTTGTCGGTGTGGCCGGCAATGATGAGATCTGGGCCTATGGCCTGCGCAACCCCTACCGCAACAGCTTCGACCGCCAGACGGGCGACCTGTGGATCGGCGACGTGGGCCAAGGCGCACGCGAAGAGGTGGATTTCGCGTCCGCCGCGTCGGGCCTGGGCCGGGGCGCCAACTACGGCTGGCGGGTGCGCGAAGGCACGATCGCCACACCCGGGATCAGCGACCCCACGCCGCCCAACCTGACCGAGCCGATCTACGACTACGGCCGCGCCAACGGCGATGCCACCGTCATCGGCGGCTATGTCTACCGCGGCGGCGCGGACGCCAGCCTCGAGGGCAAATACGTCTTCGGCGACTACATCTCCGGCCGCATCTGGACGCTGAACGGCGGCACTGCGACGCCACTGGCCTCGCCCTTCGGCGGCTCCACGCTGACCAGCTTCGGCGAAGGCGGCAATGGCGCCCTCTACGGCGTCGGCATCGACGGCAATATCTATCTGCTCGCTGCCGCCGTGCCCGAGCCCGCCCCCGCCCTGCTGCTGGCCCTGGGCCTGGCGGCAGGCAGCCTTTTCACTCGTCGCCGCCGCGCTTGAGAGCCAGGCCGGCGTCGTAGAGGCGGTTGCGCGGCGCGCCGCTGATCTGGGCCGCCAGCGCCACGGCCTGCTTCAGCGGCAACTCGGCGGCGAGCAGGGCCAGCACGCGCAAGACTTCGGCGGGCAGTTCGTCGCCCGCCGCAGCCTGCGGCGCCAACGCGTGCAGCACGAGGACAAACTCGCCGCGCTGGCGCTGGGCATCGGCTGCAAGCCAGGCCGGCAGCGCCGCGGCCTGCGCGGTGTGGATGCTTTCGAACTGCTTGGTCAGCTCGCGGCAGACCGTCACGCGCCGCGTCGGGGCCAGCTCGGCCAGCAGCGCAATCAGTTCGACGATCCGGTGCGGCGCCTCGAACACGACCTGGCTTTGCCCCTCGATGGCCAGCACCGCTTGCAGCGCTGTGCGGCGTTCGCCGGCCTTGGTGGGCAGGAATCCGGCAAAGGCAAAGCCCCGGGCTGCCGTATCGCCGGCCACGCTGAGGGCCGTCACCGCGCTGCTCGGCCCAGGCAGGGGCAGCACGCGGTAGCCGGCTGCGACGACCTCCTGCACGAGCACGGCGCCGGGGTCGGAGATGGCCGGCGTGCCGGCGTCCGACGCATAGGCCACCCGCTCGCCGGCAGCCAGCCGCGCGAGAACGGTGGCGCTGGCCTCCCGCTCGTTGTGCTGATGCAGGGCGATCAGTGGCTTGTGCAGGCCCAGATGGCGCAGCAGGCCGCCGCCTTGGCGCGTGTCCTCGCAGGCCAGCGCATCGACCAGGCTCAAGGCATGGATGGCGCGCAAGGACATGTCGGCAAGATTGCCGATCGGCGTCGCGACGAGATAGAGCGTGGCGGCCGGATACTGCTGGCCGCCGGCCGCGGCTTGCGCGGCCTGGCGAAGCACAGAGGCATCAATGTTCAAGTGGGGCTCTCGTTCAAAACCTGACCGGGCCGGGATCGGCCTGGCGGGCGAGGACGCGGCGCTTGCACATCTGCAGCGCGCCGGCCTGCGCCTGGTGGAGAGGAATTATCGAGTCGGCGGCGGCCCCAACCGCCATGCCGGCGAAGTCGACCTGATCCTGCTCGACCGCGACGGCACCCTGGTCTTCGTCGAAGTGCGGGCAAGGGCGAGCGATTCGCATGGCGGCGCGGCCGCCAGCGTGACGGCCAGGAAGCAGCAGCGCCTGATCTACGCCGCCCAGCACTACCTGCTGCGCCACGCCAGCCCACCGCCCTGCCGTTTCGACGTCGTCGCCATCGACGGTGCCGAACTCAACTGGTTACAGGGAGCTTTCGACGCTGTCTGACTATGATCCGCGGCGCATGATTGAACAACGCATCCAGCAGCAATTCTTCGAGAGCGCAGACCTGCTCTACCAAGCCGCCGAGCAACTGGCGCGGCCCCTGGCGATGGCCGCGCAGATGGTGGTGGACGCCGTCACGGGCGGCAGCCGCATCCTTTGTGCCGGCCAAGGCCTGGCCAGCATGGACGCCGACTATCTGGCCGCTCGCCTGGCCGGCCGCTTCGAGCAGGAGAGGCCTGGCCTGGCCGCCTGGAGCCTGTCCGCCCAGGCCCGCGACGCCGCCGGCGTGGACCTGGCGCGCCTGCTGCAGGCCCATGGCCACCCGGGCGACGTCCTCGTCATGATCGAACCCCTGCGCGAGCAGCGCGACGCCTGGCAGTCCGCCGTGGCCGTGGCCCATGCGCAGGAGATGAGCATCATCGCGTTGACCGCCCAGCCACCCGGCGCCGCCGACGAATGGCGCGGCCTGCTGCTGGACACCGATATCCAGATCCGCGTCAGCCACGGCCGCGAGCCGCGCGTTGTGGAAGCCCAGCGCGTGCTGCTGCATGCGCTGGTCGACGCCGTCGACCTGCAACTGCTCGGCAGCGACGAATAACCCTTTCGATGGAAGCTAGATGAAAAAACTCACCCTGACCCTGGCCGCCGCCATCCTCGCCAGCACGCTCGCCACCGGTTGCGCACCGCTGCTGATCGGCGGCGCGATGGTGGGTGGCGTCAGCGTCGCCACCGACCGCCGCACCTCAGCCACCCAGCTCGAGGACGAGACCATCGAGATCAAGGCCGGTTCTCGCATCCGCGAGCAGCTGGGCGACAAGGTGCACATCAACGTCAACAGCTACAACCGCGTCGCGCTGATCACCGGTGAAGCGCGCACCGACGCCGACCGGGCCGAGGTGGAGCGCATCGTCGCGGGTGTCGAGAACGTCACCAAGGTCCTGAACGAGAGCGCGGTCACGATGCACAGTGCGCTCAGCGGCCGTTCCAACGACGTCGTCATCCAGGGCAAGGTGAAGGCCTCGTTCATCGACGCGCGCGACCTGTTGAGCAATGCCTTCTACGTTGTCGTCGAACGCGGCGAGGTCTTCCTGATGGGCCGCGTGACCGAACGCGAGGCCCATCGCGCCAGCGAGATCGCGCGCCAGGTCGGCGGCGTCAAGAAGGTCGTGCGTGCCTTCGAGATCATCAGCGAGGACGAACTCGCTCGTTTGACGCCCAAGAAGTCGTGATTTCGGCTTGGAATCAAGCGCGGCGACGGGCCGCCCCTAGTCGCGCTTGAGCCGATGTGCGAGGGGGCCACGCCCGCTCGCATCGGCGTCCCCTCGGGGGCTGAGGCCGGACACATTGCGCCCAGTGGGGGCGATGTGCCTGCCGAAGGGCTGCGGCACATGCCGCAGCGCGGTCTGCAAGACCGACCAGCGCCTCAGCGCTGGGCGAGGGGCCAACCCTCACAACCGCTTGATCAAGCTGGACGTGTCCCAGCGACTTCCGCCCATGGATTGCACGTCCGCGTAGAACTGGTCCACCAGCGCCGTCAGCGGCAGGCGTGAACCATTGCGGCGCGCCTCGTCCAGCACGAGGCCCAAATCCTTGCGCATCCAGTCGACCGCGAAGCCGAAGTCGAACTTGCCTTCGACCATGGTCTTGCCGCGGTTGTCCATCTGCCAGCTCTGGGCCGCACCCTTGCCAATGACCTCCAGTACCTGAGCCATGTCCAGGCCCGCGTTCTGGCCGAAGCGCACGGCCTCGGACAGGCCCTGTACGACACCGGCGATGCAGATCTGGTTGACCATCTTGGCAAGCTGCCCTGAGCCCGGGCCGCCGAGCAAGGTCACGGCCTTGGCAAAGGCCAGTGCGATCGGTTTCACCATGTCAAACGGAGCCACATCGCCGCCGCACATGACGGTCAGCACGCCGTTGACGGCACCGGCCTGGCCGCCCGAAACCGGGGCATCGATGAAGGCCACACCACGCTGGGCCGCTGCTGCATGCAGCTCGCGAGCCACGGCCGCCGAGGCGGTGGTGTGGTCCACGAAGATGGCCCCCGAGGTCATGCCGGCCAGCGCACCGGCGTCGCCGAGGACGACGGAGCGCAGGTCGTTGTCGTTGCCAACGCAACAGAACACGAACTCGGCGCCCTGCACGGCTTCGGCGGGCGTGGCCGCAAAGCTGCCGCCGTACTCCCTTGTCCAGGCCTCGGCCTTGGCTGTCGTGCGGTTGTACACAGTGACCTGATGGCCGGCACGCGCCAGATGGCCGGCCATCGGGTGGCCCATGACGCCCAGGCCCAGGAAGGCGACGCGGCGGGGAGGAACGGGATCGTAGCTGCGGGTGGTCATGAGCAATGGGTCAAAGAATCGTCAGATGTTCGGTGCCGCTGGACAGGTCGCCACTGCGGGCGCGCTCGCTGTTGAGCTTGATCTGCAGGCGCAGGTCGTTGACCGAATCGGCATTGCGCAGCGCGTCTTCGTAGGTGACCTTGCCGGCCTCGTAGAGATCGAACAGCGACTGGTCGAAAGTCTGCATGCCCTGCTCGCGGGAGCGCTTCATCAGCTCCTTGATCTCTGTGATCTCGCCCTTGAAGATCAGGTCGGAGATCAGCGGCGAATTCAGCAGGATCTCGACTGCGGCAACGCGGCCCTTGCCTTCGCGGCGCGGCAGCAGGCGCTGGCTGATCAGCGCGCGCAGGTTCAGCGACAGGTCCATCAGCAGCTGCTGGCGGCGGTCTTCGGGGAAGAAGTTGATGATGCGGTCCAGCGCCTGGTTGGCGCTGTTGGCGTGCAGCGTGGCCATGCACAGGTGGCCGGTCTCGGCGAAGGCCACCGCATGCTCCATGGTCTCGCGGTCACGCAGCTCGCCCATCAGGATGACGTCGGGCGCTTGGCGCAGCGAGTTCTTCAGCGCGGCTTCCCAGCTGTCGGTGTCCAGGCCCAGCTCGCGCTGGGTGACGATGCAGTTCTTGTGCGGGTGCACGAACTCGATCGGGTCCTCGATGGTCACGATGTGGCCGTAGGTCGTTTCGTTGCGCTCGTCGATCATGGCGGCGAGAGACGTGCTCTTGCCCGAACCGGTGGCGCCCACGACGATGACCAGGCCGCGCTTGTGCTGCACCACCTCGCGCAGGATGACGGGCAAGTCCAGCGACTGGATGGTGGGCAGCGTCGACGGAATCGTCCGCAACACCAGGCCGACCTGGCCCTGCTGCAGGAAGGCGTTCACACGAAAGCGCCCGATGCCATGTGGCGAGATCGCGAAATTGCACTCCTTGCTACGCTCGAACTCGGCCGCCTGCTTGTCGTTCATGATGGCCCGCGCCAGCTGCAGCGTGTGCTGACCGGTCAGGGGCTGGGGCGACACCTTGGTCAGCTTGCCGTCCACCTTGATCGCCGGCGGGAACTCGGCCGTCAGGAAGAGGTCGGAGCCCTTGCGCGACAGCATCAGCCGCAACAGGTCGTTGATGAACTTGGATGCCTGGTCGCGTTCCATGAATGGCTTTCTGTGTGTGCGGCGTTTTGCCGTCACTCACGTGGCGAGCCACATGAGTGACGTCAAATTTCCCGGGACTAGCCCGGGAAATTTTCAGGGAACTTGGCTTTCGACCGCGCTTCGGCCGGCGAGATGATGTTGCGGCGGACCAGGTCGGTGAGGTTCTGGTCCAGCGTCTGCATGCCTTGCGAGTTGCCGGTCTGGATGGACGAGTACATCTGCGCGACCTTGTTTTCGCGGATCAGGTTGCGGATGGCCGAGGTGCCCAGCATGATCTCGTGGGCGGCGACGCGGCCGGTGCCGTCCTTCAGCTTGCACAGGCTCTGCGAGATGACCGCCACCAGCGATTCGGACACCATCGCCCGCACCATCTCCTTCTCGGCCGCGGGGAAGACGTCGACGATGCGGTCCACCGTCTTGGCGGCCGACGAAGTGTGCAGCGTGCCGAACACCAAGTGACCCGTCTCGGCCGCGGTCAGCGCCAGGCGGATGGTTTCCAGGTCGCGCATTTCACCCACCAGCACGCAGTCCGGGTCTTCGCGCAGCGCCGAGCGCAGGGCGTTCGCGAACGAGTGCGTATGCGGGCCGACCTCGCGCTGGTTGATCAGGCTCTTCTTGCTCTCGTGCACGAACTCGATCGGGTCCTCGATGGTGAGGATGTGGCCGTACTCGTTCTCGTTGAGGTGGTTGACCATGGCCGCCAGCGTCGTGCTCTTGCCCGAGCCGGTCGGCCCGGTCACCAGCACCATGCCGCGCGGCTTGAGCGCCAGCTCGGCAAAGACCTTGGGCGCGGCGAGCTGCTCCAGGCTGAGGATCTTGCTCGGAATCGTCCGGAACACGGCACCGGCGCCACGGTTCTGGTTGAAGGCGTTGACGCGAAAGCGCGCCAGGCCCTGGATCTCGAAGGAGAAGTCGACTTCCAGCGTCTCCTCGTACATCTTGCGCTGGGAGTCGTTCATGATGTCGTACACCATGTCGTGGACCGCGCGGTGGTCCAGGGCCTCGACATTGATGCGACGCACGTCGCCATGCACCCGGATCATCGGCGGCAGGCCGGCCGAGAGGTGCAGGTCCGACGCCTTGTTCTTGACCGAAAATGCCAGCAGCTGAGTGATGTCCATGATGATCTGTGGAGTGCTCAGACCATTATGGCGATCTCCGACTCCCTTCAAGCCACCAAAAATCGCATCGCTGCGGCATGTGCCTCAACCGGCCGCCCGCCCCAGGCGGTCCGTCTGCTCGTCGTCAGCAAGACCTTCCCGGCCGCTGCCGTGCGCGAGGCCTTTGCGGCTGGCGTCCGCGCCTTCGGAGAGAACTATGTGCAGGAAGGCCTGGTCAAGATCGGCGAGCTGAGCGACCTGCGCGGCGAGATCGAATGGCATCTGATCGGCCCGCTGCAGTCCAACAAGACCAAGCCCGTGGCCGAACAGTTCGACTGGGTGCACAGCGTGGACCGGCTCAAGATCGCCCAGCGGCTGTCCGAGCAACGGCCGGCGGAGCTGGCGCCGCTCAATGTCTGCCTGCAAGTCAACATCAGCGGCGAGGCCAGCAAGAGCGGCCTCTTGGCCGATGAGGTGGCGGCGTTGGCGCGCGAAGTCGCCGCCCTGCCCCGGCTCAAGCTGCGGGGCCTGATGGCCGTGCCTGAACCCGGTCCCGGCGCCCTGGCCCAGCACCAGGCGATGGCGGCACTGTTCGAAAGCCTGAAATCCGAAGGCCAGGACCTGGACACCCTGTCCCTGGGCATGAGCGCCGACCTGGAGGACGCGATCACGGCCGGCTCCACGATGGTGCGCGTGGGCAGCGCCATCTTCGGGGCACGGGCATGAGGGCGGCCTGGCTGCTGGCCACTGCTGCCTTGGCCGCACAAGCGCAGCCCGTTCCCGACACACTCGCCCAACGCGCCCTGGCCTGCACCGGCTGCCATGGCAAGGAGGGGCGCGCCGCGCCCGACGGCTACTACCCCCGCCTGGCCGGAAAACCGGCCGGCTACCTCTACAACCAGCTGCTGAACTTCCGCGACGGCCGGCGTGACTACGGTTTGATGAGCGAACTCATCGCGCCGCTGTCCGATGCCTATCTGCAGGAACTGGCCGGGCATTTCGCGTCGCTGGATCTGCCTTACTCACCGCCACAAAAGCCTGGCCTTCCCGCCGACGAGCTGGCCCGCGCCGAGGCGCTGGTGAGCCGCGGCGACGCCGCCCGCCGCTTGCCGGCCTGCACCGCCTGCCATGGCGAGCGCCTGACGGGGACTCAGCCCGCCATCCCCGGCCTGCTCGGTCTGTCGCGCGACTATCTGAACGGCCAGCTCGGCGCGTGGCGCAGCGGCCAGCGCCGCGCGCGGGCGCCCGACTGCATGGCACAGATCGCCAAGACCCTGACCGAGCCTGAGATCAACGCGATCACGCAATTCCTCGCTGGCCGGGCGCTGCCGGCGGACCCGCATCCGGCGCCCACCCTGGCCGCGCCGCCGCCCCTGCGCTGCGGCGGCCTGCCGCCATGAAGCGCCTCTTGATCGGCCTCGCGTTGCTGGCCCTGCTGGCCCTAACCACCGCTTTCGGGTTGCTGGCCTGGCAACGCACCGTAGGGGACGCAACGCCGCCCTCCACCGCGCCAGTCAGCCTGGAGCGCGGCGCCTACCTCGCCGCCGTGGGCAATTGCGCCGGCTGCCACACGGCCCGCGGTGGCGAACGCCTGGCCGGCGGCCGGGCGATCCCGACGCCCTTTGGCACCGCCTTCTCATCCAATCTGACGCCCGACGCCACCGGCCTGGGTGGCTGGAGCAGCAACGACTTCTGGCAGGCGCTGCATTCAGGCCGCAACCGCGACGGCCGCCTGCTGGTGCCGGCTCATCCGATCACCAACACCACCCTCGTCAGCCGCGAGGAAGCCGACGCCCTGTATGCCTGGCTGCAGGCCCAGCCAGCCGCGACCGCGCCACGCCGCGAGCATGAGCTGCGCTGGCCGTACGGGAGCCAGTTGGCCGTCGCCGTCTGGCGGACCTTGTACTTCAGGCCCGGGGTCTATCAACCCGACCCGGCCCGGGACGCGGCCTGGAACCGCGGCGCCTATCTCAGCCAGGGCCTGGCCCATTGCAGCGCCTGCCACGCCGGCCGCAATGCGCTGGGTGGCGACCAGGGCCCAGCGGATTTTCGCGGTGGCTTGCTGGCCGGCCTGGGCTGGGTGGCCCCTTCGCTGCATGACCCGGCCGAGGCCGGCGTGCAGCGCTGGCCGACCGAGACGCTGCAACGCTGGCTGCGCGACGGCAAGGCGCAAGGCCATGTGGCGCTCGGGCCGATGGCCGAGGTCGTCATCGGCAGCACTGCGGCGCTGAATGATGCCGATCTCGCCGCGATGAGCAGCTATCTGCGCGCCTTGCCCGAGCAGGCCGTCGCCCGCTCCGAGCCAGCCGAGCCGGATGCGCGCCGCCGCGAGCGCGGTGCCGGTCTCTACCGCGAGCACTGCGCCGCCTGCCACGGCGAGCAGGGCCAGGGCCGGCGCGACGAAAGCGGAGTCATGGCCTACCCGGCGCTGGTTGGCAGCCGCTTGGTCACCCAGGCCAGCGCCGCCAACCTGATCCGCCTCATCGAGCGTGGCGGCTTCGCGCCGGCGACGCCCGGCAACCCGCGCCCCTACGGCATGCCGCCCTTCGCGGGCGTGCTGGGCGCCGAAGACCTGGCCGCGCTGATCAGCCATCTGCGGGCATCCTTCGGCCACGCTGCCGGCGAAGTCGACGCCGTCGAGGTGCTCAGGCTGCGCGCCGCAGCGGCCCGTTGAGGCCACAAGCCCCTGGGCGCGGGGGCCGATGTGAACGACTTCACGCAAGCCTGCCGCAGCCAGGTAGCAAATGGTCACAGGTCGCGACACACTGCGCGCGGCTCCCGGGTAGGGCCGTCAAAAACAGGGCCGAGAGGCCTACAGTCGTCGTTGAATTCAAGAGCGGCAGCCCGCCGCCGATACCCGATCACCGGACAAGGACCTGAACAGATGAACTTCCTGACGCAATTGCGTATTGGCCATCGCCTGGCCTTGAGCTTTGGCCTGCTCATTTTGCTGCTGGTGGGCATCGGCATTTACGGCGCGAAGAATGCGAACGGCCTGGCCAAGGATCTGGACCGCACCGCCAACTCCAGCCTCTTCAAGATTGGCGCAGCCAACGGTCTGGAAAGCCAGGTCAACATCATTTCGCGCGCCGTGCGCGACCTGCTGCTGCTGGACACCGCAGGCGCCATCAAGAAGCAGAAGAAGGCCATCGCCGACGCGCTGGAAGAAGGCGAGAAGCAGCTGGCCGGTCTGGAAGGCGCCGTCGCCGGCGATACGGAAAAGGCCGCCGTCAGCGAGGTGCGTCAGCACAAGACCAAGTTCCTGGCTGCGCTCGAGAAATTCCAGAAGATCCAGGCCGATGGCACGCCCGATGAAGCCCGCGAAAGCCTGATCACCGACCTGCGCCCCGCCCAGGCCGCGCTGCAGGAAGGCCTGAAGAAGCTGGTCGATATGCAGTTCGAAAGCGGTAAGGCCCTGGCCACGTCCGGCGTCGACCTGGCCCGCTTCTCAGTCTGGGTGACCATCATCCTGCTGGTCGTGGCCGTGGTCATCGGCATCGGTGGCGGCCTCGTCATCACCCGCTCCATCGTCGCTCCGGCCCGCAAGGCCCAGCTGGCCGCCGAAGCCATCGCCGCCGGCGATCTGACGCAAGACATCCGCGTCGAAGGCCGCGACGAACTCAGCCAGATGCTGCAGGCCATGAAGGACATGCAGCAAGCTCTCTCGGGCGTCGTGCGCGATGTGTCCACCGCCGCCAGCGAGGTGGCCCATAACTCCGGCTCCATCGCCGACAGCAATTCCAACCTGGCCGAGCGCACGACGCGTTCCGCCGCCAGCCTGCAGAACACCGCCGCCTCGGTGGAAGAGATCGCCTCCACACTCAAGGGCGCCAGCGACCTGACCCGCCGCGCCGCCGGCATCGCCGTGACAGCCCGCCAGGCCGCCAGCAATGGGGGCGCCGTTGTCTCCAAGGTCGTCGAGACCATGGAAGAGATCAGCGCCAGCTCCAAGAAGATCGGCGACATCATCGGCGTGATCGACGGCATCGCCTTCCAGACCAACATCCTGGCCCTGAACGCGGCCGTGGAAGCCGCCCGGGCCGGCGAGCATGGCCGCGGCTTCGCCGTGGTGGCCGCCGAAGTCCGCGCGCTGGCCCAGCGCTCGGCCGGTGCCGCCAAGGAAATCAAGGTGCTGATCCAGGAATCGACCGTGAAGGTCGAGAACGGCACGACGCTGGTGAACAACGCGGGCGTCACCATCCGCAGCGTCGTTGACGAAGTCAACAACATGGGTCAGCTGATCGAGGAAATCTCGCACTCTGCCCACGAGCAGGCCGCCGGCGTCGGCGTCGTCAACGGCGCCATGAACGAGCTCGACAAGGCCACACAGCAGAACACCAGCCTGGTCGGCGACCTCAGCCGCTCGGCCGACGCCCTGCGCGACAGCTCGACCCGCCTGATTGAAGCCGTCGGCTTCTTCCGGGCCGCCTGAACCCTTTTCATCCATCGCCCGAGGCCCGCCATGTCATTCCTGCGTTCCGCCACCGTCCTGGCCGCCAGCCTGATGCTGGCCCTGGCCGCCCAGGCCGCCCCCAAGGTCGTCAAGAAGGTGCCACCTGAATTCCCGGCCGAGGCCTCCAAGAAGGGCATCTCCACCGGCTCGGTCAAGGCCAAGATGACGATCGAAGCCGACGGCAAGGTCAGCGACGTCGAGATCGTCGAAGCCGAGCCGAAGCGGGTGTTCGACCGCGCCGTGAAGGCCGCCCTGATGGAGTGGAAGTTCGAGCCCGGCGAAAAGGCCACCCACGAAGTCAAGCTCGTTTTCAAGAACGAGGACTGACACTGGACAGAAAGGCCGCCTGCGCGGCCTTTCTCGCCTGTGTCAGGACTTGCGCCATGCAGGGCGCAAGGCAGGAGAAGCGCGCTTTACCGCTTCATCACCGGCAACTCGCCGGTCCGGTCCGTGGGCTGCCACCAGTGCACCCCACCCGCCACCAGCATCACCGTCACCACGGCGCCTCCGGCCAGCAAGCCCAGGCGCCGTTTCTTTTGCGCCTGCCGGGCTCGCACGCGAGTGCCGCCAGCCGATGCGCGAAGTGCCGGGCTGAGATGGGCCTGCGACAGCCGCTTCAGATTCACCGCCTGCTTGCGACCGTCACGGCTCGTGACAATTTCAAAGCTCAGCGGCTCATCCATTCGAGGACCCTCGCCGTCCGTTGGGAAGGCGGCCAGGCCAACGAAGACTTCTTCTCCCCCGCCAGACGGCCGGATGGCGCCGTAGCCGGCATCCTGGTTCCACGCGCTCAATACGCCTTCGAATCTCATATTCACCTCAACGACTACCCCCAGATCTTGGGGGACGCCGCGCAGGCGGCCGCAACCGGATGTAAGCCAACGACAATCCGCCCTCCCGAATTCCCACCTCTGCTGCGCATGCCCATCAACTGGTTCCCCGGCCATATGAATTCCACCCGTCAGGCGATCAAGGATCGCGTGAAGGCGGGGCTGGACGTGGTCATCGAACTGCTCGACGCGCGCCTGCCGGGCTCCAGCAGCAACCCGCTGCTGGCGGCGCTGACGACGGGACGGCCGTCGCTGAAGGTGTTGAACAAGCAGGATCTGGCCGACCCGACCCAGACCACCGCCTGGCTGGACTACTACAACGCCCAGGCGCATACCCGCGCCATCGCGCTGGACGCTGGCGACAAGGCGCCGGCGCGCGCCCTCATCAAGGCCTGCCGCGAGCTCGCACCGCTGCGCGGCGACATGCACAAGCCGCTGCGGGTGCTGATCTGCGGCATTCCCAACGTCGGCAAGAGCACGCTGATCAACACCCTGGTCGGCAAGCGCGCGGCAAAGACCGGCGACGAGCCGGGCATCACCAAGCTCGAGCAGAAGTTCGTGCTGGAGAACGGTTTCTACCTGTTCGACACACCGGGCATGCTGTGGCCCCGCATCGCCATCGCGCAGAGCGGCTACAACCTGGCCGCCAGCGGCGCCATCGGCCGCAATGCCTTCGACGAGGAGGAAGTGGCGCTGGAGCTGATCGCCGTGCTCAAGCGCCACTACCCCGAGCGGCTGCAGCAGCGCTACGGCCTCACCGAGTTGGGCACCGACGACGCCGTGCTGGAGGCCATCGGAGCCAAGCGCGGCGCCAAGGTCCGCGGTGGCGGTGTGCTGATGCACAAGGCCGCCGAGGCGCTGCTGATGGACTTCCGCGGCGGGGCGCTCGGTTGCATCACGCTGGAGACCCCGGACGAGATGACGGCCTGGCGCCGGGCCGCTGCAGAGGAGGAAGAGCGCAAGGCCGCCGAGGCAGAGGCCGCGCGTCTGGCCGACAAGGAACGCCGCAGCGGCAAGAGAAAGTCGTCCAGCGGGGACGCGGAAACAAGCGCGTAAATTCCCGGCCTTGACCGTCTCACCGGCGCGCCTATGCTGGGCCGCCCGGAACGACACGAGACATCATGAGCCGACTCTCCCTGCTCGACCTCGCCTTCTTCATTGCCGAAAGCGAGGCCAGTCCCAAGCATGTGGCGGGCCTGCACATCCATCAGGTGCCCAAGGGGGTGAAAGGTGGCGGCGCCAATTTCGCCAAGCAGCTCTATGAGGAGTTCCTGACGCACACCGACGTGCAGGCGCCCTTCGACCAGGTCATCAATTTCGTCTCACCGACGCTGATGCCGAGCTGGAGCACGGCCGAATCGGTCGACCTGGCACAGCACGTCTTTTTCCACAAGATGAAGGCCGGCCAGAATGATCGCGAGGCGCTCTATGCGCTGGCTGCCGATTTGCACGAGCCGGTGCTGGAACGCAGCCGGCCGCTGTGGGAGGTGCATGTCATCGCCGGCCTGTGGGACAGGCAATTCGCCATCTACTACAAGATGCACCACGCCGTGGCCGACGGCATCACGATGACGCGCTGGGGCGTCGAGTCGCTGCGCACCACGCCCGACGACGACACCGTCACCCCGGTCTGGACCTTGGACCACACCCGCCGCAGCGGCGGCAGCGGTGGCCTCAAGGGCAAGAAGCGGCTGGACCAGGCCGTCGCCGGCACTGTCTGGAAGCAGCTCACCGCCAACAGCAAGCGCGCCGTCGGCATCGGTCGGCTCACGGCCATGCTGGCGCTGGAAGCCATCAAGCTGACCAAGAATGCCATCGCCCTGCCCTTCATGGCCAGCCGCGGCACACCCTTCACCGGCAATGCCACGCCGGGCCGCCAGTTCGCCACGACCGCCGTGCCCATGGCCCGCATCGACGCCATCCGCAAGGTGTCGCGCGCCACGCTCAACCACGTGGCCCTGACCTGCCTGGACGGCGCCATGCACCGCTTTCTGGCCGACGAGGGCATCGAGCTGGACCGACCCATCACCATCCAGATGCCGGTGAACCTGCGCCGCGAAGGCGAGAAGAACGGCGGCAACAAGATCGGCATCATCCTGGTCGACCTGTCGCCGCCCACCGACGACGCCTATGTGCGGCTGCGCAATGTCGGCTATTCGCTGCGCAATGTGCGCACGATGATCGACGCCGTCGCGCCCGAGGCGGTCGAGACCTATACCATCCTGACCGGCCTGCTCGGCCAGATCGCCGGCATGCTCAAGCTGGCCGATGTCGTCACGCCCATGGGCAACACGCTGGTGTCCAACGTACCCGGGCCGGCCAAGCGCCTGTACATCAAGGGCGCACCGCTGCTGGAGATGCACCCGATGTCGACGCTGCCGGCCACCCATCTGCTCAACATCACGTTGTTCAGCTATGCCGGCACTCTTTACTTCGGCCTGATTGCAACCGACGCCCTGCCCAACCTGGGCCGGCTGGCGGCCTATGTGGAGGAAGAGATCGCGACGCTGGAAGAAGCCGTCGGCATTTCATGAGTCTTCCGCTCTTTGCCTCGAACTGGATGACCGAGGAGCACCACCTGCTTCAGGACAGCGCCGCGCGCTTCTTCAGTGAGCGCTGGGTGCCGCGCGCCGCCGCCTGGCGTGCGGCCGGCCTGATGGAGCGCGACACCTGGCACGAAGCCGGTGCCCAGGGCCTGCTGTGCGCGGCCATGCCGGAGGCCTTCGGCGGCAGCGGTGGCGACTTCGGCCATGAGGCCGTCATCGTCATGGAAGCTGCGCGCGCCAACCTGGGCGGCTTCGGCGGCAGCGTGCACTCAGCCATCGTCGCGCCCTATCTGCTGCGCCACGGCAATGACGAGCAAAAGGCGCGCTGGCTGCCAGCGATGGCCACCGGCGGGCGCGTTGGCGCCATCGCGATGACGGAACCGGGCACGGGCTCGGACCTGCAGGCCATCCGCACCCGCGCGCGCCGCGTCACTGACGAAAAGGGCGACCACTACGTCATCAACGGCCAGAAGACCTTCATCACCAATGGACAGAACGCCGACCTCATCGTCGTCGTCTGCCGCACCGGGGAAGCAATTGGCGCGAAGGGTTTGTCGCTGATCGTCGCGGAGATCGACGCCAGCACGACAGGCCTGACGCGCCGCCGCCTGGACAAGATCGGGCTGCATGCCCAGGACACCAGCGAGCTGTTCTTCGACGAACTGCGCGTGCCCGCTGCCAATCTGCTCGGGCGCAGTGAAGGCCTGGCATTTGGCCAGCTGATGTGCGAGCTGCCGCAGGAACGCCTCGTCATCGCCTGCCAGGCCGTCGCGATGATGGAGCGGGCGCTGGATGACACCATCGCCTACGCCAAGCAGCGCGAGGCCTTCGGCCAGCCGATCTGGAACTTCCAGAATACGCGTTTCGTGCTGGCCCAGGCACAGAGCGACCTACTCGCCGCCCGCGCCCTCGTCGACGCGGCCATCTTGGCCCATCTGAAGGGTGAGCTCGACGCTGCCCGCGCGGCGCTGGTGAAGGCCTGGTGCAGCGACCTCGCCTCCCGGCTGACCGACGCCTGCCTGCAGCTCTTCGGTGGCTATGGCTACATGCTGGAGACGCCGATCGCCGCACTGTGGGCCGACGCCCGCGTGACGCGCATCTACGGCGGCACCAACGAGATCATGAAAGAACTGGCCTCGCGATCCATGTGAGGCCCTGGAGACCGCAATGTTCGACGCCTATCTCTACGACCATTGCCGCACACCGCGCGGCAAGGGCAAGCCCGATGGTTCACTGCATGCGGCTACGCCCATCTGGCTGGTGCGCAGCGTGCTACAGGCCCTGCAGCAGCGCACCCAGCTTGACACGGCCCTGGTCGACGACGTCATCCTCGGCTGCGTGACGCCCATCGGCGAGCAGGGCGGCGACATCGCCCGCATCGCCGTGCTGGATGCCGGCTGGGCGCAGTCGGTGGCTGGCGTCACGCAATCGCGCTTTTGCGCCTCGGGGCTGGAGAGCGTCAACCTCGCCGCGGCCAAGGTGGCCAGCGGTTTCGAGCGCCTGGTCGCCGCCGGCGGTGTCGAGAGCATGAGCCGCGTGCCCATGGGCAGCGATGGCGGCGCCTGGATGCTGGACGAGCGGGTCGTCAATGCGGTGGGCTTCGTGCCACAGGGCATCAGCGCCGACCTGATCGCGACGCTGGAAGGCTTCACGCGCGACGAGCTCGATGCCTACGCAGCGCGCTCCCACCAGCGTGCTGCCGCGGCACGCGCCGAAGGACGCTTCGCAAGCGCGCTGGTGCCGGTGCACGACGAAACCGGTGCGCTGCTGCTGGCCGAGGACGAAACCATCCGCCCGCAGACGACGGCGGGCACGCTGGCCGCGCTGAGCCCGTCCTTCATCAAGCTCGGCGCCAAATTCGATGCTCTGGCGCTGCGCAAATATCCGCAGGTCGCAACCATTGAGCACCGCCACCATGCCGGCAATTCATCGGGCATCGTCGACGGCGCGGCCCTGGTGCTGGTGGGTTCCAAGGCTGGCGGGGAAGCGTCCGGGCTGAAGCCCCGCGCTCGCATCCGGGCGGCCGCCGTCGTCGGCAGCGAGCCGACCATCATGCTGACCGGCACGACGCCGGCATGCCAAAAGGCCCTGCGCCAGGCCGGCATGCAGGCTCGCGACATCGACCTGTGGGAAATCAACGAAGCCTTCGCCGCCGTGCCGATGAAGACGGCGCGCGATCTCGGCCTGGACCTGGACCGCGTCAACGTGAATGGTGGCTCGATTGCCCTCGGCCACCCGCTGGGCGCGACCGGCGCCATGCTGCTGGGCACGCTGCTCGATGAACTCGAGCGGCGCGATCTCCACACCGGCGCCGTGTCGCTTTGCGTTGGCGGCGGCATGGGCATCGCCACCATCATCGAGCGGGTCTAGGGCCTGTCTCCCGCCGGCATGGTTCGCGAAGGCCCTACATCCTGATCCAGCCACCCGCACGCAAATGCCAGCGGCCGCCCCGGTTGTCCCAGCGATGCGGCTCGTAGCGATAGCCGGCGCGCGGACGCTCGTAATAGCCGGGCACCCAGTGGTGACGGCCGCCGCTCCAGCCCCAGTAGCCATTGACCCAGACCGCGCCCGGATAGGGCGTGACGGGCACGACCTCGGCATAAGGCGCGGGAGGCGGCGCGTCGACCACGATGGTCGAGCCGCCGTCGTAATAGCCGGCGCGATGGGCAGGCACGACCACGCAGGCCGACAGCAGTGAAGATGAAGCCAGGGCGAACGCCAGAGTGAGTCGTTTCATCGGAATCTCCAGGCCGCCTCAGG
The DNA here is from genome assembly GCF_001425705.1 of Pelomonas sp. Root1217. GTDB lineage: Bacteria > Pseudomonadota > Gammaproteobacteria > Burkholderiales > Burkholderiaceae_C > Pelomonas. Next base: position 105,572 of record NZ_LMDC01000029.1, read on the forward strand.
GAGGCGGTCCATTCGGTTACCTCGGGCCAGGCTGAACGTAGACGCTGCCGCGGTAGTAGCCGCCGTCACGTTGGTGGCCGCCATCCCGGTAATAGCCGTCCCGGTGGTAGCCGCCGTGGCGGGCCGGCACGATGATGCAACCCGACAGCAGGGCGGTAGAAATCAGCGCAATGGCCAGGGCCAGTCGTTTCATGAGGTACTCCAGGCCACAAAAGCGCGGCCGTGCACCACTAACCGCCGGACGAGCCCGGCGGATGACGGCGTCACACAGAGTTACTCCGTGGCGGACTGTGTCTGGAGCCCCATGCAATGGTCCCTTGAGCCAGCGCTCGCGCCGCGCGCAGGACCGGTCCATCGACCCGTTTCGCCTCCCGCTGAGCCAGGGCCCCGGCCGATGCTCAAAACGACCATCAGGGCTTTCAGCATGTGCCTCATGTCACGGGCTTGGATTGCCAGGCGCGGGTATTCTCCGGCGCTTCACCACCGACCTTTCACATGCAACGACTCCTGCTGAGCCTACTACCGTTGGTGCTGGCCGCCTGCGCCTCCACCACGCCCGCGCCGGCCAAGGACGCCGCGGTGGCCGCCGCCGACGAGAACGTGGTCTGCGACCGCGAGACCCGCACTGGCACCATCCTGCCGACGAAGCGCTGCCGCACCGCCGAACAGCGCGAGGCCGACCGCCGCACCGTCGAGAGCGTGGAGGCCGGCGCCCGCAACATCCGCGCCGGCCAGACCGGAAAGCCGGGGTCCTGATGCGCGCCGCCCCGGCGGCCGATCAAAGCCCAGCCGGTTCAGCAAGCAGCTGCCAACCCCGACACGCCGCCGGCAAGTGAGCCCGAATCAGCGCGGCTCGCGCAGCACGCCCGCCAGGGCCAGCATGCCGGCCGCCAGCACGGCGGCCGTCAGCCACAACGCGGCGTCGAAGCGACCACTGGCCTCGACCATTCGCCCCGTCAGCGCCGGCGCGCTGATCTGGGCCACGCCGTAGCTCAGTGTCAGGCGAGCCATCGCCTTGCCCGGGTTGGCCGGTGAACGCCGGCCGACCAGGGCCAGCGTCAGGCTGACGATGCCGATGAAGGTCGCGCCGTAAAGCAGCGCGCCGGCCAGCGCCGCCACCAGCCCTCCGGCCAGCACCGGCAGCAGCACACCGACGATCTGCACGCCATAGGCAATCAACAGCGCACCGACATCGCCGGTGCGCCGCGCGATGCGGTCCCAGACGAAGACCGCCGGCGTCGCCGCCAAGCCCACCAGCAACCAGGCCCAGGGGCCCTGTCCCGCCAGCACAGGCTGCTTCTCGACGATGGCGACTGTGAAGGTCGCATTGATGACAAAGCCCCAGCCGGCGCAGAAATAGGCGGCCACCATGAGCAGCATCCAGCGCCGGCTCGGTGCCGCGCCTGACGCGGACTTCGCGGCCACCGGCGGCACCGGCGGGCGCCAGGCCCATGCCGGGACCAGAAAGACCAGGCCAAGCAAGGCAAAGCCCTGCCATTGCGTGGCCCAGCCCAGATCCTGCTGCGTCATGCTCATGGCACCCAGGGCCGACACGACGATGCCCAGGCCCAGGCCGATGAAGTAGATGCCCAGCTCGGGCCGGCGCCCCGACCGGATCAACCAGCCCTGCACCAGGCCCGAGCCCAGCAGCATGCCGGCCGCACCGCACAGGCCGCCGACATAGCGCGACAACGCCCAGACGCCGAAGTTCGTGCTCCAGCCCATCAGGGCGGTGATGAGCAAGGCCAGCGGCAGGCCCCAGCTGTACAGGCGCTGGCGCCAGGCCGGGCTTTCGATCCAGGCCGCCAGCAGCGCGCCACTCATATAGCCCGCGTAATTGATGGCAGCCAACAGCCCGCCGTCGGCGACGCCCAGGCCCGCCTGAGCCTGCATCTGCGGCAACAACGGCGTATAGGCAAAGCGCGCCAGCCCGATGGTGAGCACCAGCGCGCAGATACCGCCCAGCAGTACCTGCCAGGCGTGCAGACGGGCGGCTGTTGGGCTGGGCATGACCCGGGTTGTACCAGCCGCGGGTTTTGCCGCAGCTTGCAAAGCGCGCGGCCGCACCCAGTTGTCGGCCATGCCCCTGCTCGTCTGTTTCAGCCTCGTCCTGCTCGCCGCCGCCGGTATCGCGCTGTGGCCGCTGTGGGTGCGCCGCCGCCGCGAGCGCATCGCCAGCCGCCCCTTCCCGCAGTCCTGGCGGCGACTGCTGCGCCGCCATGTGCCGCTGGTGTCCCGGCTGCCGGCGCGCCAGCAACTGCGACTGAAAGGGTTGATGCAGGTCTTCCTCGCCGAGAAACCCATCCTGGGCTGCCGTGGCCTGCGCGTGACGGACGAGATTCGCGTGACCATTGCCGCCCTGGCCTGCCTGCCGCTGCTGGGCGCGGCGCGCGGCGTCTACCCGGAGCTGCGCCAGGTGCTGGTCTATCCCGGCGCCTTCGTCGTCGACCGGCCGGTGACCGAATCGGGCGGCGTGCTGTCTGACCAGCGCCGCGTTCTGGCTGGCGAGAGCTGGAGCCAAGGCCAGGTGCTGCTGGCCTGGGACGAGGTCAAGCGCGGTGCGGCCACGCCGGGGGACGGGCACAACGTCGTCATTCACGAGTTCGCCCACCAGCTCGACCAGGCGGGCGGCCCGGCCAATGGCGCGCCGGCACTGCCGTCGACCGAGGCTTACCGGCGCTGGTCGACGGTGATGCAAAACGAGTTCGATGCGCTGCGCTGGCGGCTGGCCCGCGGCGAGCCAGGGCTCATCGACGCCTATGGCGCGACCGACCCGGCGGAATTCTTCGCGGTGATCAGCGAACTGTTCTTCGAGCGGCCGATCGAGCTGGCCGCAGGTCACCCGGCGCTGTACGGCGAGCTCAGTGGCTACTACCGGCTGGACCCGGCGAGCTGGAACTAGAAGCCGAGGCTGGCGAGCAGATCGTCCACGTCGTCCTGCTTGAGCGCCTTGTCCGGCGTCTGCACGCCACCGAGTTCGGCAGACACGGCAGCCGCAGCCGGCGCGGGCAGGGACTGGACGAGATCCTTGAGCGGCGGCTCGGCGCGCTCCAGCATCTTGCTGACCTTGTTGATGACCTGGCCCGAGAGGTCCTGGAAGTCCTGCGACATCATGATCTCGGTGTGCAGCGACTTCTCGCGCGCGGCAAAGCTCGCGGCATCGGCGGCGTAGGCGGCGCACAGCTTCATCAGCGCACGGGCACGGTCGGCGCTGATGTTGCTGGACAGGGCCAGGCGGTTCAGCGCGTCCGACAGCTCGCGGCCCTTCTTGCGCACGGCCTCGGCGTCGTCCTGGGCGGCTTCCACCAGGTTGAGCACCTTGGTGGCGGCCTGCTCAGTCATGCTACGCACATAGGCCAGGCGCTCGCGCGCATCGGGCAACTCGTCGACCACGTCATGCAGGATCTGGGCGGCGTCGGCCCGGATGATGGCCTGGATGGACGCGTCGGACATGTGGAACTCCCTGAATGGCCCGGCGGCAGCGACGGGGCTCCAACCAGTTTAGAAGCGCCTCCCCGGCACGCAACTCCGCAGCTCGCTGCCGAACGCGGCCTTTGTCACGCTGGGTGCAATTCAGGGCGCCGCAAGCAGTGCGCGCAAAGCCGCGGCCTGCATCACGTCGAGGCGGCCGGCTTCCTCGGCCAGCAGAAGCTGGCGCCGGCCCAGCGCCAGCAGCAGGTCGGTGTCCAGCCCGGCAGACGCCAGCGCCTGCAGATGGCGGCTCAGCACGCCGGCGTCTCCGCGCGCGACAGGCCCTGAGACGGCACCGGCCAGGCCACGGTCCAGGGCCGTGTCCAGCGCACCGCGGGTCAGCGGCGCCAGGGCTGGCAGCGCTTCGGCCTGCGCCAGTCCAGCGGTCGCCCACAGCGTTTGGGCTTCGGCCAGCACGGCCAGCACGCCACTGGCGGCCAGGTTGGCCGCGGCGTGATAGGCCGCCCGCGCCTGGGCCGTCATCGGCGACGGCAATGCCAGTGGCACCAGACCCAGCGCGTGAGCGAGTGCTTCCAGCGCAGGCCGGTGTGCTGCATCCGCCTCGATACCGACATGCACGCCGGCAAGGCCCACGTCGCCCGCCAGCAACTTCAACGGGTGAAAGCCTGCCGCGGCCGGCGCCGGGCCCAGCGCGGCCAGCGGCGTCGCGCCACTGCAATGCAGGCCCAGTTGGCCGGCGCGCCACGGCAAGGCGGCGGCGGTCGTGGCGATCTGATCGTCGGGGACTGTCAGCCAGACCCAGTCGGCCGCCTGGGCGGCATCGGCCATTGCGAACTCGCCTTCACCCGGCGAGCGCCGACCAACGACAACCTCCTCGCCCGCCGCTCGGAACGCCGGCACCAGCGCCCTGGCCAGCCGGCCGTACCCGATCACAGCATGTCTCATGAGTGGGCGCGGGCGAAGAAGGTGCGAATGCCTTCTCAGGGCTTGACGAACTTCAGCGTCATGCGATCACTCTCGCCGATGGCCTGGTACTTCGCGCGATCCTTGTCCTTCAGCGCATAGGTCGGCGGCAGCGTCCAGACACCTTCGGGATGGTCGGCCGTGTCCTTGGGGTTGGCGTTGACCTCGCTCCTGCCGGCAAGCTTGAAACCCGCGTTCTCGGCGAACTTGATGACGGCGGCCTCCTGCACATAGCCGCTCGGAGCCTTGGGATCCTGGGTGCGCGAGGCCGGCAGGCGGTGCTCTTCAACGCCCAGCGTGCCACCGGGCTTCAGCGCCTTGAAGGCCGCGTCAAAGACGGCCTGGGCCGTGCCACCGTTCATCCAGTTGTGCACATTGCGAAAGGTCAGCACCGCATCGGCGCTGCCGGCCGGGGCGATGTCAAACACGCCCTTGGCCGGGTCGAAGGCCGTGATCTTGACCTTGCTGTAGACGCCCATTGAATCCATCTTGGCCTTGAAGCGCGCGCTGCCGCCGTCGGCCGCATAGAGCTGACCGCCTTCGCGCAGATAGGGGGCAAGGATCTCGGTGAACCACCCCCCGCCCGGGGCGAGTTCGACGACGGTATCGGTGGGCTTGATGCCGAAGAAGCTCAGCGTTTCGTAGGGGTGGCGTTGCGCATCGCGGGCGACATTGCCCACCAGGCGGTTGTCGGCCGCGACAGCGGCCTTCAGCGGGTTGGCGTCGTGAGCTTGTGCGCCCGCAGCAGCAAACATGGCGGAAGTGGCGAGAGTGGCGATCAGCCAAGTCTTCATAGGGAGGGTCTCCTTGTGGAAAGGGCAGTATCCGGTGCCCGTCGGCCCCTGTCCAAGGTCAGCGACGGAATGCCAAAGACGCCAGACCAAGCAGGGCCAGCGCGGCGCCAAACAGGCCCAGCGCATGCAGGCCGAGGCCTTTGAGCACCATGCCGCCAACGCTGGCGCCCAGCGTCGCCCCGACATAGATGGCCGAGGCGTTCAATGCGAACAGCACCGGCAGCTGGGCCGGTTCCAGCGCCGCCAGCCGCGCCTGCTGCGGAACCATGAAGCTCCAGCCGAACACGCTCCAGGTGAAGACCAGCGCACCCATCACCGCCAGCGGCCAGGTCGGCAGCGTCAGCGCCGGCATCAGCAGGCACTGCGCCAGGCACAGCAGCACCAGCGTGCGGCGTGAGCCGATGCGGTCGGTCAGCCGGCCGCCCATCGCGTTGCCGGCGACGGCCCCCAGGCCGAACAGCAGCAGCATGCCGGCCACGCCGTCGCGGCTTAGGCCATAAACAGTCTCCAGCAGCGGCGCCACGAAGGTGTAGCAAACGTAGAGCGCGCCGATGAAGAGGGCGGTGAAGGCGACCGCGCCCATCAACCGGCCGCTGCGCAGCACGGCGCCCAGGCTCTTCAGGCTGGCCACCGGCACCGCGATGCCGGCCGGCAGGGCGACCACCATGGCAGCCAAGCTCAGCAACGTCAGGACGGCAACGACGACAAAGGCTGCCTGCCAGCCCAATGCGTAGCCCAGCCAGGCGCCGGCCGGAATGCCCAGCACCTGGGCCAGCGTCAGCCCGCCGAAGACGATGGCCAGGGCCCGCCCCTGCTGGCCCGGCCCGGCCAGCGCCACGCCGACCGAAGCGGCCACCGGCGTGACCAGGCCGCCGCCCAGGGCCATCACGGCGCGCGCCGCCAGCAGCAGCGCAAAGCTGGGCGCCAGAGCGGCCAACACAGCGCCAATCGCAAACAACGCCAGGCCAATGGACATCAGCCGCCTTCGGTCCAGCCTCCCAGTCGCCGCCACGAGCAGCGGCGAGGCGACCGCATAGGTGCCGGCATAGACGCTCATCAGCGCACCGGCTTGAGCCCGGTCGACGCCGAAAGCCTGCGCCACCGGCGACAACACGCCGACGACAACGAAGGCGCCCATGCCGATGGCGAAATTGGCCAGGGCCAGCAGCCAGAGCTGGCGGGAGGTGGACGAGATCATCGCCCCATCATCGCCAGCGGCGCGAGGCCCTGCCGGGCCGGGGTCAATGTGCGGCCCACCCCATCCAGACGGCGAGCGTGTCGAACAGCGTCGTGATGACCAGGATGGGCAGTGGCAGGCCCAGCAACGTGCCGATGACATAGTCGCGCAGCCGCACGCCGGACAGTGCCAGCGTGTAGTTCAGCGCTGGCACCGAGTGGAAGACCGTGCGCAGCAGCACGACACTGCGCACGGGATGGGCGTCCAGCTTCGCGAACAGGCGGCGCGCCAGCCGGTTGTCCAGCTCACGCAGCGCATCGGCACCCAGGGCGCGCACGACAACAAACGTCACCGTACAGGCGATGCAGGCCGCGACATAGGTCGTCAGCGCCCCCCACACCGGCCCGAGGGCCAGCACCGCCGCGGCAAGGAAGAAGGCGCCGGGGATGTGCGCGAGATTGGCCAGCACGAACATCGCCGTGAAGGCCGCAAAGCCCCAGAGCCGGTGCTGGGCAAACCCCTCGCGTACGGCGTGCAGGCTGATCTGCTGGCGCACGCCGCTGACCTCCACGACGCCCCAGAGCAGCGCCACGAAAAGCAGAACCGCCAGCCATCGCCAGCGCTGGTGCGCGGGCGCTGCGGTGGCGATATCGGGCGGTTTCAACGCTGGGGCTGGGGCGGCTTGCAGGAGCCACGAGTATCGGCGGGCCCGGGCCGGCGCGGTTCAGCGCCGCCCGGCGGGACGGGGCGCGGTCAGTAGCCCGCCGCCAGCCCGGAATTGCGCCGCGGATCGTTGGCCCCGTAGTAGCGGTTCTTGCCCACCGGCTTGCCGCCCAGCTTGGGCGCGCCAACCAGGATGCTGGCGAGGTGGTTGGCCGGCTGCGGGTCGGCGAACTTCTGGCCCCAGCCCTCGAGGATCTTGCGCGTGTCTGGCGACAGTGCGAAGGCCTCGACGTTGGTCGCTTCGGGCAGCCACTGCTGGTGGAAGCGCGGCGCGTCCGTCGCCTCCTGCACGTCCATGCCGTAGTCGATGACATTGATCATCGTGTGCAGCACCGCCGTGATGATGCGGCTGCCGCCCGGCGTGCCGACCACCATCACCGTCTTGCCGTCCTTGGTGACGATGGTGGGGCTCATGGACGACAGCGGCCGCTTGCCGGGCTCGATGCGATTGGCCTCGCCCTGCACCAGGCCGTAGAGGTTGGGCACGCCCACCTTGGCGGTGAAGTCATCCATCTCGTCATTGAGCAGCACGCCCGTCTTGGCCGCGGTGACGCGGGCGCCGAACCAGTCGTTCAAGGTGTAGGTCACCGACACCGCATTGCCCCACTTGTCGACGATGGAGTAGTGGGTGGTGTTGCTGCCCTCGTGCGGCGACACGCCGGGCTTGATGTCCTTGGACACGCCGGCCTTGTGCGGGTCGATGACCGCGCGCAACTGGGCAGCGTAGTCCTTGCTGAGCAGCCGGTCCAGCGGGTTCTTGACGAAGTCCGGGTCACCCAGGTAGCTGTTGCGGTCCACGTAGGCGTGGCGCATCGCCTCGATCTGGAAATGCACCGCCTGCGCGGAGCGAAAGCCCAATTCCTTGAGCGGGTAGCCCTCCAGGATGTTCAGGATCTCGCAGATGATGACGCCGCCCGAACTCGGCGGCGGCGCCGAGACCACGTGGTAGCCGCGGTAGTCGCATTCCACGGGCGGCAGTTCGCGCGTCTTGTACTGGTCGAGGTCGGCGGGGCTGAGGATGCCCTTGCCCGCCTGGCTGGAGGCGACGATGGCGGCGGCCACAGGGCCCTTGTAGAAGCCCGCCTCGCCCTTGTCGCGGATGGCTTTCAGCGTGGCGGCCAGGTCCTTCTGCACGAGCTTCTGGCCGACCTGGAAGGGCTCGCCCTTGTTCAGGAAGATGGCCGCAGTGGCCGGATCCTTGCGGAAATCGTCGGTGGCGGCGTGCAGCATGTCGATGTCGCCCTGGTCGAGCACGAAGCCCTGCTCCGCGTAATGGATGGCCGGCGCGATGACCGCGGCGCGCTTCATCGTGCCGTACTTGCCCAGTGCGTACTCCAGGCCTGACACGCTGCCCGGCACACCAACCGCCAGGTGGCCATGCGTGCTCAGCCCCTTGATGACGTTACCGTCCTTGTCGAGGTACATATTGGCCGTGGCGGCCAGCGGTGCCTTCTCGCGGAAGTCCAGGAAGGTCTTGCGACCGTCGGCCAGTTGCACGGTCATGAAGCCGCCGCCACCGAGGTTGCCCGCCGCCGGGTAGACCACCGCCAGCGCGTAGCCCACCGCCACTGCAGCATCCACCGCATTGCCACCGTCTTTCAGCACGTCCACGCCGATGCGGGTGGCCAGGCGCTGGGCCGTGACCACCATGCCGTTCTCGGCCGCCACCGGGGCCTGCGAGGCCGCCTGGGCCACGCCCGCCGTGAGCAGTGCGGCCACCATCACCAGGGAACGCGTTTGCAGTTTCAACGCCAATGTCATGCGGGAGCTCCGTCCGGGTGCCTTCGATGACGGCGACCTTACTGCGCCACAGCGCGCTTGCCACTCCCCTGGTTCGCGCGGCGCGCTGAGTCACTGCAGCAGCGTCCGGGCGACGCCGCGTTGCACGTAGGCACCCAGCGCCGCGACGTCGGGGATACAGATATCGCGGCGGCCGCGTTCGGTGAAGGCGATCAGTTGCTCGCGAGCCAGCCTCGTCAGCGCACGGCTGACCGTTTCGACCGTCATGCCCAGGTAGTTGCCGATCTCGGCGCGCGTCATGCGCAGCGTGATCTGGTCGCTGCGCAGGCCGCACTGGGCCATGGCCTCGGCCCAGTAGCGCAGGAAGTCAGCCACGCGGGCATCGGCCGACAACGTGCACAACGACAGCAGGGAGTCGCGGTCCCGGCTGATCTCGCGGCTCATGGCCGAATGCAGCAGGCCCAGCAGCGGCGCATGGCGGGCGCAGGCAGCGAGCAGCGCGTCGTAGCGCACGCTCCACACCTCGCCGGTGTCCAGCGCGATGGCATCGCAACCGTAGCGGCCGGTTGCAATGCCGTCGAAGCCGAGCCAGTCGCCCTTGAAGTGCAGGCCAACGACCTGCTCGCGACCGTCCGCGGCGAGGTTGAGGGTCTTGAAGAAGCCCGAGTTGATGACGTGCAAGCTGGCGAACGCGTCGCCGGTGCGGTAGACGCGATCGCCGGCGTGCAGGACGCGACGGCTGATGTCCACGTGCGCTTGCAGACCCTGCAAGGTGTCGGCAATGCGCTGGGGCGCGGGGGCCGACGTGCGCAAGGCGGGGTGGGCGGCGGCGGAGGTCATCGTGGCTGTCAGCATTTCGGGTGTCCTGGGCGGCGTGTGGCAATGGACTGCAGCGTAGAAACCGGCCAACAACTGCCGAGCAATGGTGCACATCACTGGGTAACGCTCGGTAAACCGTTGGTAAACAGCCGTGCGCGCTTGATCTGCGTCAGGCCGGCCCCGCGCTGCACCGCCTAGCCTTGCCGGACATGCACCCAATGCCATGCTCAAACACAAATCTCTCTGGTCACTGGAAGGGCTGACACGCGACGACCTGCTGACGCTGATCGGCCGGGCTCGGCAGTTCAAGCGCGGGGCCGGCCCGGGTGCGCCGCTGCGCGGCAAGAACCTGGCGTTGCTCAGCGACGACCACGCCAGCCTTGAGGCCGACGCCTTCCTGCGCGCAGCCACCGAGCTTGGCGCGCGGGTGGCGCGCGTTCGCGCGACCAGCCCCGGCCCCGCCGACCGCCGCGACCCGCGCGACATGGCCGGCCTGCTGGGCCAGCTCTATGACGCCATCGAATGCCAGGGCGTGGCCGAGGCCGACCTGCGCCAGCTCGACCGCGACGCCGGCGTGCCGGTCTTCAATGGCATCGCCTCGAAGGGCCACCCGCTGCAGGTGCTGGCGGCGCTGATGACCTGGCAGGAGCTCAGCGGCGATGCGGCGCTGCCGATGCCGCTCGCCGCGCCCGTCCAGCCACTGCCGGCCGAGGCGGTGGCCCGCAACCACCATCTCCTGCTGCAGGCGGTGCTGAGCGGCGCGCTGGCTTAGAAGCGCTCCGACGCCCACACCAGGCTCCATGCAGCCGCCGCCAGGCCAGCCCATCTGCACGGCGGCACGCTGGAGCAAGCCCAGCTCAGCAGCAACCCGCTTCGCGGCCAACTGAAGATGTAAAGGCCGGTGACGCCTGCCATCGCCTTCTTCAATGGAGCGACCGGTTCAGGGCAGGGAACTCAGCGCCTCGGCACGGGTCAGGTAGGCGCTGAAGATCTTGTAGAGGGTGCCGTCCGCCCGCATGGCCGCGACGGCATTCTGGATCTTGCGGGCGTCGTTCTCGCGGACCCTGGTCCTGGAAATCGCAAAGCCCGCGGCGTAGTTGTCGTCCGGGAAGGCATCGATGACCGTGACCCGGCCCTTCAGCTTGCTGTCCGCAAGAATTCGCCCCCACACGACAGGTTCTGACAGAAAGGCCGCGTCACGCCCCAGCGCGACGAGCCGGGCCGCCATGCCGGCGTCGGCGTACTCGTCCACCCGCCCCTGCTGACGCAGCTGGGCGATCCAGTCGTCCCACTGAGGGCCGTGCCTGAATCCCTTGACGATTGCCAGACGCAATTCGCTGCGCTCGGCGAAAGCTTCCAACGTGGTGACCGGGCGGGGCAAGCCTTCGCGAACCAGCAGCCGGTTGCGCCCGCTCATGTAGATCACGAAACGCGCGAACCCGTTGCGCTCGTCCGTCTCGATGGCCGACACCGTCATGTCGAGGGCGCCATGGGCCAGGTCGGCCCAGGTGCGGACCCTGGCGTCCACGAAGGTCTCGAACTTGCAGCCGGTCCGGCGGCCCACTTCATCGACGATATCGACGTCAATGCCCCCCGTGCCCTGCCCCTCACGCCGAAAGGCCAGCGAGCCATATTCATACAAAGCCACGCGATAGGGCCCGCACACGGTCGGCTGCGCCAGTGCCGGCACATTGGCCGCAACCAAGCAGACCGCCGCTATCCACATCCCGACCTTGCCCATGCCTTCACTGCCCATCAAAGCTGGGTCAAGTATCTGCTGGCGGCGCGAAGCAAGCGCATGGAGCCGCTTTCGCTGACATCCTTGCCTTTGCGTTTGCCTGCGATGGCGGCCGTGGAGGGCGGCTTGCAGGGGTTGCCGTCATCCGCTGCAGGTGCCTGATTCACGGTCCAGTGCGCGAAGCCGTCATCGGCTCACCCGTCGGCGCGGCAGCAGCTGCGACCGCTGCCGAGGGCGAAGCAGCCATCCAAGTGGGAGGGCCAATTTCTGCTGCTCGAGCGGTCAAACGGGTGCTCTCGGCCCAAGCGGAAATCGCTTCAAATCCAACTTTCTGGGCCACCCTCCAGGGCCCGCACCTTTCGGGGATGTGAAGCATGAACATGATGTCGGGGCTGGTCTGCGCCAGCATGTGTTTGTTTGCCGGCACTGCCTTGGCCGCCGGCAACGCGGCGAACCCCGCAACATGGAAGCTCATCTTCAACGGCAAGGATCTCAGCGGCTGGTCGGCGCACTACGCATCCAAGGTCAGCGCCGATACGCCGGCCGCGTCCAGCATCTTCGAAGTGAAGAATGGCGAGATCCATGCGTATCCCACGCACGAGGCGGGCACTCCCCAGCCGTTCGCGTACATCCTCACCGACGCTGACTTCAAGGACTGCGTGATCAGCCTCGAATACAAATGGGGCAAGAAGAAATTTGCGCCGCGGCTTCACGAAGTGCGCGATGCGGGCCTGCTGTATCACGTGTATCGCGTGCGGCCGTCAGATTGGCCGGCGAGTGCCGAAGCCCAAATCCAGGAAGGCGACACCGGAGATTCGTGGGCGATATCGACGCAAGCCTCGAGCTTCGTCGATCCGAAGACCGGCCGTTATGCACAGCCCGAAAACGGCGGTATCCCCATCACGGGTGGCGAGAACGAGGGCTATCACCGTACGCGCCACGGTCGTGTCAACGAGCGTCCGGGCTGGAACACGCTCGAAGTCATCGTGCGCGGCGATCGCGCCACACACGTCGTCAACGGCGTCGTGAACATGCGCGTCAGCGAACTCAAGTCCTGGGATGCCGACACGAACAGCTGGGTCAAACTCGACCACGGCAAGATCGTGCTTCAAGCTGAAGGTGCCGAGGTTTTCTATCGCAACATCAAGGTTCGGGCGCTCACGGAGACCGATGACATGCCGCCTGCGCCTGAACTCAGCGAGGTGTGGTTCCCGGTTCCACCGAAGGTGACGCCTGGCGCGGCGCCAGGTGCCGCGCCATCGGACGCCATCGTGCTGTTCGACGGCAAGAGCCTGGACGCATGGAAAAGCGCGAACAACGGGGCAGCCGCGGGCTGGAAAATTGACAACGGCGAATTGGAGGTCGGCCCGGGCACCGGCGACATCCAGACCAAACAGTCCTTTGGTGACGTTCAACTGCACCTGGAGTGGCGCGCACCCAAACTTCCCGCCGACAAAGTGAATCAGGATCGCGCCAACAGCGGCGTATTCCTGCAGGATGTCTACGAGGTTCAGATTCTCGACAACTTCGAGAACCCTACCTACGTGAACGGCATGGTGGGGTCGATCTACAAGCAGTTCCCGCCGCTCGTCAATGCCACTTGGCCCGCCGAGAACTGGAACACTTACGACATCATCTACGCCGCGCCGCGCTTCGCGGCTGACGGCTCGCTCATTTCACCGGCGCGACTTACGGTGTTGTTCAATGGCGTGCTGGTGCAGAACAACTCCGCGCTCAAGGGCGGCACCACCTACATCGGTACGCCCAGCTATCGAGCACACGCCGAAATGCCGCTGCGCCTGCAGGATCATGGGCATCTGGTCCGGTACCGCAACATCTGGGCGCGCAAGCTCTGATGGGGACATTGCTGGTTTCCTGACAAGAGGGGGCCGGTTCGAAGTGGCCTGTCCTGCCCGGTACTGCCGTCCTCGTCTACAAGCTGGAAGCGACTTGCCGGATGGCGACCGTCACGCCGGCTGCCGAAGGATCTTCTCCATGGCCTTGCCCTTGGCGAGCTCGTCGATGAGCTTGTCCAGATAGCGCAGCTTTTGCATCAGCGGGTCTTCGATCTCCTCCACGCGGATGCCACAGACCACGCCCTTGATGAGGGCCAAGTTGGGATTCAGCGCCGGTGCCTGGGCGAAGAAGGTCTCGAAGTCCGCGGCCCGGTCGAGTTGCTGCTGCAAGCCAGCCGCGTCATAGCCCGTGAGCCAATGGATGATGCGGTCGACCTCATCCTTGGTCCGGCCCTTGGCCTCGGCCTTGCGGATGTACAGCGGGTAGACCTTGGCAAAAGGCGTGCTGAAGATGCGGTGGCCGGCCATCGTCCTTGCTCCTGCGGATTCACTGCGCCCAGCATGGTGCCACGAGGCAGGCGTAACCTCCGCTTGTCAACACTTGGCACGGCGCGGCAGGCGCGCGACCATGCCCGGCGACTTGATGCAAACAAAGCGGCAGGAGACAAGCATGCAGGCGCAAACCAACCCCTCAGGCCCGCGGGCCGAGCGCATGGACGAAGTCGTCAAGCTGGTGCGCGCAAAGACCAGCGCCGAACAGCGCGAGACGCTGGCGGACTTCGTGCAGCGCTACTTCGGCCAGGTCGACCCGCAGGAGCTGGCCGAGCGCCAGGTGGCCGACCTGTACGGCGCGGCGGTGTCGCACTGGAGCTTTGCCCGCAAGCGCGAGGCCGGCCACGCGCGGGTGCGGGTTTTCAATCCGACGATCGCCGAGCACGGCTGGCAGTCGACCCACACCGTCATCGAGATCGTCAACGACGACATGCCCTTCCTCGTCGACTCCGTGACGATGGAGGTCAACCGCCATGGCCTCACGCTGCACCTGATCATCCATCCGCTGATGGCGGTGAACCGCGACGGCGATGGCACGCTGCAGGGGCTGGCGGCCGACGGTGTGCGCGAGTCCTTCATCCATGTCGAGGTCGACCGCATTCCAGAGCCAGCCCGGCTCGAAGCGCTGGCGGCGGACGTGAGCCGCGTGCTCGACGACGTGCGATCGGCCGTGGCGGGCTGGCGCGCCATGCGCCAGCGCATGCAGGACATCGTCGACGAGCTGGAGCAGCAGGCGCCGCCCCTGCCTGCCGACGAATTGGCCGAGGGCCTGGACTTCCTGCGCTGGCTGGGCGACAACCATTTCACCTTCCTGGGCTACCGCCGCCACGGCCTGGCCAGCGTCGACGGGCAGGACGTGTTGACCGTCGTACCCGATTCGAGCCTGGGCATCCTGCATGACGTGGCATCGCTGGATGCGGTGGCCGCTTTTGCCGCCCTGCCGCCCGAGGTGCGCGCCCAGGTGCGCCGGCCCGAGCTGCTGGTGGTGACGAAATCGACCGCGCGTTCCACCGTGCACCGGCCGGGCTATCTGGACTATGTGGCCGTCAAGCGCTTCGGCCCCGACGGCACGGTCGTCGGCGAGGACCGCTTCCTGGGACTGTTCACCTCCACCGCCTACAGCGCAAACCCGGCCGACATTCCGCTGCTGCGGCGCAAGGTGGCCGACGTGGTCGCGCGTGCCGGCTTCACGCCAGGCGGCCATGCCGGCAAGGCCTTGATCAACATCCTCGAGACCTATCCGCGTGACGAACTGTTCCAGACCAGCAACGACGACCTGCTGCAGACGGCAGTAGGCATCCTGCACCTGGGCGAGCGCCAGCGCTTTCGCCTCTTCGTGCGGCGCGACCCCTTCCAGCGCTTCCTGTCCTGCCTGATCTACGCACCGCGCGAGCACTACACGACCGAGCTGCGCCAGAAATGGCAGGCCATCCTGCTGCAGGTCTTCAACGGCAGCGGGTCGGAATTCAACGTCCACCTTTCGGAATCGGTGCTGGCGCGCATCCTGATGACGATACGCACGCGGCCGGGGCAGATCCCCGCCTTCGATGTGCGTGAGCTGGAAGCGCGCCTGGCCGCCGCGGCGCGGCGCTGGGACGACGACCTGAAGACGGCATTGATCGAGGCGACGGGCGAGGCCCGCGGCATCCAGTTGCTGCGCCAGTTCGGCAGCGCCTTCCCGGCCTCCTACCGCGAGGAGTTCGAGGCCCGCGCCGCGGTGCCCGATGTCGAGCTGATGACCCGGCTCAGCGATGCCGAACCGCTGGGCATGAACCTGTACCGCCCGCTCGAGGCGCCGCCCGGCCATCTGCGCTTCAAGCTGCTGCGCCGGGGCGAGCCGCTGACGCTGTCGGCCAGCCTGCCGATGCTGGAGCACATGGGCATGAAGGTGCTCGATGAACACCCCTACCGCATCGCGCCGCTGGACTCGGCGCCGATCTGGATCCACGACTTCGGGCTCATGGGCAGCGCCGACGCCGAGGTCGAGGTGGCCGCGCTGCACCAGGTGTTCGAGAACGCCTTCGCCGCGGTGCTGCGCGGGGATGTGGAGGACGACGACTTCAACCGCCTCGTGGTCGCCGCGCGCCTGACGGCCGAACAGATCGTGGTGCTGCGCGCCTATGCCAAGTACATGCGGCAGATCGGCTTTGCGCTGTCGCAGTCCTTCATCGAGGCCACGCTGGCCGCGCACGCGCCAATCGCCGCCCAGCTCGCCCGGCTCTTCGAGCTGCGCTTCGACCCGGCCGGCGGCGGCAATGCCGAGGCCCAGGCCGCGGAGCAGGTCAAGACCATCACGGCGGCGCTGGAACAGGTCGAGAACCTGTCGGAGGACCGCGTGCTGCGCCAATACCTGGCGCTGATGCTCGCCACGACGCGCACCAACTACTGGACACGCGACGCCGCAGGCCGGCGGCGCAGCTTCCTGTCGTTCAAGTTCGACTCGTCCAAGGTGCCGGGCCTGCCCGCTCCGAAGCCGATGTTCGAGATCTTTGTCTATTCGCCGCGTTTCGAGGGCGTGCATTTGCGCGGTGGCCGGGTGGCGCGAGGCGGCCTGCGCTGGTCGGACCGGCCGGAGGATTTCCGCACCGAGGTGCTGGGCCTGGTGAAGGCGCAGATGGTGAAGAACACCGTCATCGTGCCGGTCGGCTCCAAGGGCGGCTTCGTGCTGAAGAAGGCACCGCCGTCGAGCGACCGCGAGGCCTTCATGAAGGAAGGCGTGGCCTGCTACCAGAACTACCTGCGCGGCCTGCTGGACATCACCGACAACCGCGTCGGCGACAAGATCGTGCCGCCGCCGCAGGTGCGCCGCTACGACGGCGACGACCCCTACCTCGTCGTCGCCGCGGACAAGGGCACCGCGACCTTCTCCGACTACGCCAACGGCATCAGCAAGGAGTACGGCTTCTGGCTGGGCGATGCCTTTGCGTCCGGCGGCTCGGTGGGCTACGACCACAAGGCCATGGGCATCACGGCGCGCGGCGCCTGGGAGTCCGTCAAGCGCCATTTCCGCGAAATGGGCGTGGACACACAGACCACCGACTTCACGGTCGCCGGCGTGGGCGACATGTCGGGCGACGTGTTCGGCAACGGCATGCTGCTGTCGCGTCACATCCGCTTGCTGGCGGCCTTCGACCACCGCCACATCTTTCTGGACCCCAATCCGGATACGGAACGCTCATTCGTCGAGCGCGAGCGCATGTTCAAGCTGCCGCGATCGTCCTGGGCCGACTACGACGCCAGCCTGATCTCGGCCGGCGGCGGCATCTTCCCGCGCAGTGCCAAGTCCATCCCCCTCACGCCCGAGGTCAAGCAGGCGCTGGGCATCATGGCCGACGCGATGACGCCGACCGAGCTGGTCAACGCCATCCTGAAGGCGCCGGTGGACCTCATCTACAACGGCGGCATCGGCACCTATGTGAAGGCCGCGACCGAGACCCACGCCCAGGTCGGCGACCGTGCCAACGACGCGCTGCGCGTCAACGGCGGCGAGCTGCGCTGCAAGGTGTTTGCAGAAGGCGGCAACCTGGGTTGCACGCAGCGGGGGCGCATCGAGTACGCGCTGGCCGGCGGGCGCATCAACACCGATGCCATCGACAACTCAGCCGGCGTCGACACGTCCGACCATGAGGTCAACATCAAGATCCTGCTCGGCCTGGCCGTCAGCGAGGGCGAGCTGACCGAGAAGCAGCGGAACACGCTGCTGCCGCAGATGACCGACGACGTCGCTGCGCTGGTGCTGCGTGACAACGTCTTCCAGACCCAGGTGCTCTCGGTCACCGGGCATATGGCGCCGCAGCTGATGGACGCACAGGCGCGCTTCATGCAGTACCTGGAGAAGGCCGAGCGGCTGGACCGCGCGATCGAATACCTGCCATCCAACGAAGAGATCGCCGACCGCCGTGGCAAGGGCCTGGGGCTGACCGCGCCTGAGCGCGCCGTGCTGTTGGCCTACAGCAAGATCTGGCTCTATGACGAGCTGCTCGGCTCCACCCTGCCCGACGACCCCTGGGTGTCGACGGCGCTGGTGCGCTACTTTCCCGCGCTGCTGCAGGACAAGTTCAGCGGCTACATGCAGCGCCACCCGCTCAAGCGCGAGATCATCGCCACCCACGTCACCAACAGCATGGTCAACCGTGTGGGCAGCACCTTCGTGCACCGCCTGCTCGAAACCACCGGCGCCCGTGCCTTCGAGATCGTGCGCGCCTACCTGCTGAGCCGCGAGATCTTCGGCATGGTGAGCCTGTGGCAGGGCATCGAGGCGCTGGACAACAAGGTGGCCGACGAACTGCAGTCGCGCATGCTGATCGACACCAGCCGCCAGCTCGAACGCGGCACCAAGTGGTTCCTGCGCTCCAACCGGCTGGTCGACGACATGGGCGCCACCATCGAGCACTTCACGTCCAACGTCACCAAGCTGGCGTCGCGCCTGCCGCAGCTGCTGGACGCCGACGAGCGGGCCCGCGTGGACGCCGCAGCAGCCAGCTACATCGCCGGTGGCGTGCCGCGTGAACTGGCCGAGCGCGTGGTGACCTTCGGCACGCTGTACGCGACGCTGGACATCGCGGAGATCGCTGGCAGCGCGCGCTGGCCGGTGGAGCTGGTGGCCGCCATCTACTTCGACCTCGCCAACCGCCTGGGCATGCCCTGGCTGCGCGACAAGATCACAGCCCTGCCCGGCGACCAGCACTGGCAGATGCTCGCCAAGGGCGCCATGCTGGACGACCTGTGGGGCTTGCAACGCTCCATCACCGGCACGGTGCTGGCCGGTGGCGGCGACCACGAATCGCCGGCCGCACTCGTCGAGGCCTGGCAGGCCAGCAATGGCCGCACCATCGAGCGCGCGGAGCAACTGTTGGGTGAGCTGCGCGCGGTGCCGGCGCCGGACGCGGCGATGCTGTCGGTCGCGTTGCGGGAGTTGCGCGGGCTAACGTAGGCATCGCGTTTGCCGTGGCGGATCGACACGGCCAACAGGAGAGTCCGATGAGCACATCCTCCCCCTATTCCAGCGACGAACCACCCCGCGCCGAAGTCGATGCCATGGCGGGCAGCACCGTCATCGAATTCGGCGCCAACTGGTGCGGCATTTGCCAGGCGGCCCAGCGCACCATCGGCGACGCGCTGGCAGCGCATGCCGGCGCGCCGCTGCGCCACCTGAAGATCGAGGACGGCCGCGGGCGGCCGCTGGGCCGCTCCTTCGGCATCAAGCTGTGGCCGACACTCGTGATGCTGCAGGACGGCCGGGAGGTCGCACGGGTCGAGCGGCCCGGCGTCACACGCGAGATCGCCGATGCGCTGGCAGCGCTTGGCGGCAGCCGGAACGGCTAGAAAGTCAATTTGACCGAGTCCGCGCTACGCTGGGCCACACCGTGGAAGACCGCCTCGATGTTGTTGCCGTCGGGGTCGATGACGAAGGCCGCGTAGTAGCCGGGGTGGTAGGGCCGCTCGCCCGGCACGCCGTTGTCCTTGCCGCCAGCCGCCAACGCGGCCTTGTGGAAGGCATCGACGGCGGCCTTGTCCTTGGCCTGGAAGGCCAGGTGCACGCGTCCAGTCAGCTGCCCCTGGGCCGCCTTGTTGTCGGCCGTTGAGACGAACAGCTCGTCCGCCCAGAAATAGCCGTCGCCGGTTCCCCCGACGGGGATGCCTAGCACCTTGAAGACCGCCTCGTAGAAGCGCTGGCTGGCGGCCAGGTCGCGCACGACGAGTTGGATGTGGTCGACCAGCCGGCCGCGATGCAGTTCCTGGGTTTCCATGTGCGCTCCGTGCCATGGGTGAGTGGAAGAGCCATGTTAGGAGCCCGGCCCGCCCAAGAGTGTTTCAACAGGATTCAGCGCCGGTCGAGCCGACCCGCCCGTCCGGCAAATTCGCAGTTCATCCGCTTGCGCCGGTGGTCCATCGCCTGGCGCTCGCAGCAAGGCCCCCGTCTGCAGACACTGCAATCACTGACACAGCCAACCCCACCGGAGCCCACCATGAACACCGCCGCCAAGACCTTCGTCATCGCCATCGCCTCTGTGGCCGCCGCTGCCGCCATGGGCGTCGGCCTGGCCAACCACACCGCGACGCCGGCGACCGAGATCGTGAAGCTGGAGCGCGTGGTTGTGGTCGGCAAGCGCGCCGATGCGATGGTGGTCGCCAAGCTGCCACGCGTCGTCGTCGAAGGGCATCGCAGCGCACCGGCCGAAACGACGGTAGCCGCAGCCCAGACGGCCGTCTGGCTTGTCTGAAACCCGCGCTGCTGTCAGTCACCCACCCGCCGCTGGCGGGTTTTATTTTTTTTGGTTTGCAGGCTCGATGTCGAAATGCAGGACGTCTTCCCGGACGCCCAACTTGCTGTAAAGCGCAATCGCCGGGTCATCGCCGTGATCGGCCTGCACAAAGATGGCGTAGAAACCTCGAGCCGCGGCGAGCCGCTGCAGCTCTCGGATCATGGCTGCCGCGATGCCCTGCCGCCGATAGTGCTCGGACACCGCCAGGTCGTAGATGTAGAACTCCGAGCGCTGCTGCTCGAACTTGGGCAGCACGTAGCCAGCCAGTCCGCCCACCACCTCTTCTCCGTCCAGCGCGCAGATCGCGATGAAGGTCGGACTGCCGAGCAGTTGCCTGAGATAGCTGTCTCCCGGTTGTCGCCCTGAGTAGGTGGACTCGTCGTCAAAAGCTCGCCCGAAGAGGTCAAGCATGCAGCGCATCAGGGGCAGGTCGTCTGCGCAGAGAACTCTGATCGCCATGGCGCTGAACATTTGGAGATGGGGTCCCGCCATTCTGTGTCGCGCAAATAGTGGAACCGATTCCGCTCATCAACCCGGGAAAATACTGGAAGCGCCCGGCCTCGCCGGGGAAGCTGCCACGCATTGTTGACAGGATCGCAGCCCGTCTCGGATACTGAATTGGAACCGGTTCCAATCATTTAATGGAGACAAGACGTGGCAAAACGATGGTTCATGGAAGGCGGCGCCGCCTGGCTGGGCAGAGATGCGCGTGGCGCTTTGTTGAGCGGCTTGGTGGGCGCGGCGCTGCTGGCCGGTTGTGGTGGCGGTGGCGGCTCGGGCAGCAACGTACCTCCCGATCCATCACCCAACACGCCCCCTGTCGCCAGCGAAGGCCTCACGCTGTTGAAAACCAACGGCACCCAGTGGGTCAACGCCAGCGGCAAGCAGGTCCTGCTCAAAGGGACCAACCTCGGCAACTGGCTGGTACAGGAGTTCTGGATGATGGGCCAGGGCGGCAACGGCGTGACCGACCAATGCACCCTCGAAGCCAAGCTGACCGAGCGCTTCGGCTATGACGAGAAAGAGCGCCTGATCAAGCTCTTTCGCGACAGCTGGATCACCACACGCGATTGGGATCAGCTGCAGGCCTTCGGCTTCAACATCGTCCGCCTGCCCATCCTGTGGAGCGTCATCGAAGACGAGAAGAAACCCAAGACGCTGCGCGCTGACGCCTGGAAATACCTGGACTGGAGCATCGCCGAGGCCAAGAAGCGAGGCATCTACGTGATCCTCGATCTGCATGGTGCCGCCGGCGGCCAGACGCCCAACGACCACACCGGTTGCGCCGGCCAGAACAAGTACTGGACGGACGCCGAGGCTCAGGAGCGCACCAGGTGGCTGTGGCAGCAGATCGCGACGAAGTACAAGGATGAGCCGGTGGTTGCTGCCTACGACCCCCTCAACGAGCCCTGGGGTTCCGCCGCTGAAGCCATGGTGGCGCGCGTCGAGGATCTGTACAGGACCATCCGCGCCATCGATGACAAGCACATCGTCTTGCTGCCCAGCCACTACGGCAGCATCGATGCCTATGGCAGCCCGACCGCCAAAGGCTTCACCAATGTCGCCTTCGAGATCCACCCCTACCCTGGCCTGTTCGGCGACCGCCCGGGCGACTCGCCCTACATGATCCACCGCGACTGGCTGCGCTGCGGCCAGAGCGGCACCGGCGGGGTGTGCGCCTACAACAAGCAGGTCAGCGACCTGAAGGTCCCGCTGCTCGTGGGAGAGTTCCAACCCTGGCAGGGCGCCGGCCTGGACCTGGGCGGCCAGATCGGCCGCGCCACCTATGACACTTACGCCAGCTATGGCTGGGCGTCGACGTCGTGGGCCTACAAACTGGTCAGCCCGGCAGGCGGCTCCGGCAAAGGCAGCTGGGGCATGGTCACCAACGCCGTCAACGCCAACTTCGACACCGGCGTCGGCATGGTGGCCAAGGCCAGCACCTGGGATTGCGCCGGCTGGGACGCCAGTTTCGCCAATGCCTGCGCGGTCAAGGCTCCCACCATCAAAGTGGGCGGCACGGGCTCGAAGACTTACTACTTCGTCATCAAGAGCGGGGCTTCAGGTGGCAGCAATCCCGACGTGACGTTCGACAAGATCAGCATCACCAACACCGCCAGCAATGCCGAAGTCATCGCCAATGGCAGCTTTGGCTCCAGCACCGGCTGGACCGCGCTGACCATCAGTGGCAAGTTGAACCTGGACTTTGCCTACTCGGCCGCAGGCAAGAGTCCCAACGGCGGCGAAGGCGCCGTCCTCCGAGTGACGCGGCCCGAGGACATCACCGGTGAGATCAATGGCGGTGTCTACCAGGCCATCACGCTGCAAGGCGGCCAGACCTATGCGTTGAACGGCGTGTTCAAGGACAACGGCAGCGCCAATACCTGGGCCGAGATGTATCTGCTCGACAAGGAGCCGGTGCAGGGCAAGGACGTGATCGACATGAACGGCAAGGTGGATTTCACCGTCGCCCCAATCACTGAAATCGAGACCCTGTTCAAGAGCTACGCCACCCAGGCCTACGAGGTTCACCCGGGCCTGGCGCAATGGCTGGTGAGCGCCACAGCACCGGAAGTCTTCCAACTGCCGGCGCGCCCTGCCAACCTGAAGCTGGCCGAGGGCAACAACAGCAACGCCCTCAGCTGGGACGCGAGCACCGATGCCAAGGTCACGGGCTACAGCGTCTATCGCGCAACCGGCGCCAGCGGCAACTACAGCAAGCTCGCCGACAAGGTCACCACCAACAAGTACACGGACAGCACGGCGGTCAGCGGTAGCACCTACTTCTACGTCGTCACCTCACTGACCGCGGCCGACGAGAGCTACTACAGCGAAGCTGCCAGCACCACCATCCAGTCGGTGCCTGTCCCTGCAATCCTGCAGGCCGAAGCTTTCACCGCCATGAGCGGCGTCCAGCTCGAAAGCTGCAGCGACACGGGTGGCGGGCAGGACGTGGGCTACTTCGATCCCGACGATTACATCGAGTTCAAGATCAACGTCGCCGCGGCGGGCAACTTCACCATCGACTACCGCCTGGCGACCGCCAATGGCAGTACCGGTTTTGAAGTCTGGTTGGATGGTGCCAAAGCGGTGGATGCCATGGCCGTGCCCAACACCGGCGGCTGGCAAATCTGGGTCACCCAGACCAGCACCCCCTTCGCCATGTCCGCCGGCAACCACACGCTGCGCCTGAAATCGATTGGCAAGGAGTGGAACCTGAACTGGCTGAAGGTGAACGCGCAGTAGGTTTTCCAAGCGAAGGCGGTCTCTCGCCCAGCGATTGCAGAACACCCAAGAAAAAGCCCCTCGGCCGGCATACCGGCCCGAAGGGCTGAATCCACCCTTGCGGGAGGAGGAGACAAACAAAACAAGCCCGACCTTAACCCTTGCCAGGTGATCGCGGCAGTCAACTTCGCGACTGAAACGATGACGAGAACGCAGCAAGGTATGAGCTGCGGTGATGGGACCGCCGCATCGCCACCCGCGCGGCTACCGGGCCGCGGCATCCTCAATCGTGAGGAGCAGGCGCGGCAAACCTGGGAAAACGTGAGTGCCGCCGACCGCGCTGCCGCCGGAAGGTCGGCCACGGGGCAATGCCGCCCCGACCCAAGGGGCACTTCATGGACTCAAGCCAGACTCACTGGACACGCGCCGCCTCGCAGCGCACGGCGTTGGCGCTGGCCGCGGGGTGGGCGTTGTCCGTGCCCGCGGCCGTGGCGGGCACCATCGTCTACGACAGCTTTGATGCGCCTGGCTATTCCCTGGCCAGCTATGGCGCCAAATGGGTCAACCCCTATGGCCTGGGCGAAATGGCCGTCGCCGACACACGCGATTTCTCCGGCGGCAACTTCGCCATCAAGGCGCCAGTCTTCCAGACGGGCTATGACTTCAGCGTCTACGACCACCTCAAATACATCGCGACCAGCGCACAGAGTTTCGCCGTGCCGACCGGCGGCGCGCTGACCTTCACCTCCACCATCAGCGCCACGGCGCACAACACGCTGGCGGCGGGCCGTGTCATCAGCGGCAGCTACACCCAGAGTGGCCTGCCCTATTCGGCGATGGCGCTCGAAGGCCAGCAGGCCGGCGCGGTGATGAACATGATCGACTTCTCCACGGGTCAGTTGTTCGACTGGTTCATTTCCGGCTCGACTGCCTTCACGCTGATCGAGCGCCTGCCGTCGTCGGTCACCAACCCGGCGCTGTTGCCGGGCGATCTGGGCTACGTCGGCATCGACAAGATGTACACGCAAATCATCAAGCAGATCGACATCGGCCCCGGCCCGCATGTGGCGTCCATCAGCTACAGCGACGCCGGCAGCGTCAGCTACTACCTGGACGGCACGCTGGTGTCGCAGGTCGACAACGTCGGCATCCCGCTCGACCGGCAGGGTGCGAGCTGGTCCGGCGTCTATCCGTCCTACGGTCCGGGCGAGGCCCTGGGCGGCAAGATCCGCAACCTGACCATCGGCCATGGCCTGTTCAGCCTGCTCGACGCTTTCCCCTTCCAGCACCCCGACCGGCCCGATCTGGCCGTCTCCATCCCGGTGCCGGAACGTCTGTTCGGCCAGGGTATGGACGCGACCTTCGACAACTTCACCGTCACTTCAGTGCCCGAGCCAGGCAGCTGGGCGATGCTGGCGGCGGGTTTGATGGGCGTTGGCGCGGCCCTGCGGGGCAGGCGAACAGCCCCTGCCTGACGCGAGCGCCGCGCGCCGGCCTCCCTGCGCCAGAAAAATCACGACCGCGTTGATTCGGATGGCGTATGATGAACGTCATGCGAAATACGACAACCAACGCCAGAGCCGCGGCCAAGGAAGCCTCGCATGAGCGCATCGTGTCGGCCGCGGCACGGGCCATCCGCCGCAGCGGCTATGACGGCACGGGCGTGGCCGACATCATGAAAGAGGCGGGCCTGACCCACGGCGCCTTCTACGCCCACTTCCCGTCCCGCGAGGCCATGCTGGCCGAGGCGGCGGGGCTGGCCTGCGCCCAGGCCGCCGCCGCCGTGGCCGACGTCGTGGCCCACACGCCGCCCGACAAGACGCTGGAGACGATGCTGCACGCCTACCTCTCCAAGGCCCACGTCGAGCAGGTGGAACTCGGCTGCCCATTGGCGGCCCTGGGCTCGGAGACGTCCCGCCAGGCTCCCGAGGTGCGCCGGGTGACCACCCGCCACATCAAGGCGATGGTGGACCTGATTGCGCGCCAGTCGCCCGACTGGGGGCAACCCGCGGCTCATGAACACGCATTGGTGACCCTGGCGACCATGGTCGGCGCCCTGCTGCTGGCACGCGCCGTTGACGAACCTGCACTGTCGAGCAGCCTGCTCGACGCGGCGCTGAAGCGCCTGGCTCCCACCCATCCCTGAACCTTCACCGATGCAATGGGCCTTTCGCTCGCACCTAAATATGACGAACATCATGCGAACAAGGCCTCAACACTTCTTGACCCGCCGCGCACCGCGTACGCCGGCGAGTTCCTGACCTCCACACGCGGACGAAAGAACACCATGAACACGAACAACAAGATCGCCCTCGTGACGGGCGCCTCCTCAGGCATCGGCCAGGCCACGGCCGAGCGGCTCGCGAAGGCGGGCTACACCGTGTACGGCACCAGCCGACAGGGCCGGCAGGCGGGGCAGCGCGGATTCAAGATGCTGGCCCTGGACGTGACGCTGGACGACTCGGTCCAGGCCGCGGTGGAGCAGGTGTTGGCGCTGGCGGGTCGTATCGACCTTCTCGTCAACAACGCCGGCTTTGGCGTCGCGCCGGCCGGCGCAGAAGAAAGCTCCATCGAGCAGGCGCAGGCCATCTTCGACACCAACTTCTTCGGCATCGTCCGCATGACGCGGGCCGTCCTGCCGCACATGCGGCGCCAGGGCAGCGGCCGCATCATCAACATCGGCTCGGTGCTGGGCTTCCTGCCCATGCCCTATGGCGCGCTCTACGCCGCGACCAAGCACGCGGTCGAAGGCTATTCCGAGTCGCTCGACCACGAGCTGCGCACACGCGGCATCCGCGTCTCGGTCGTCGAACCGGCTTACACCAAGACGCCGTTCGACGCGAACTTCCTGGAGCCCGATGCCAAGCTCGATGCATACCGCGAGGCCCGTGTGGCGGTAAGCGATAGGGTGAGGCAGGTGATGACGACGGCGGACCAGCCCGACGTCGTCGCCGAGGTCGTCCTGAAAGCCGCCAGTGCAGCTCAGCCGAAACTCCGCTACACGGCCGGCGGGCTCGCGAGCCGCCTGCGGCTGCTGCGCCGGTTCGCGCCCGCGAGCATGGTGGACGCCGGCATCCGGCGCGATCTGCAGCTCGACGTGGCGTCTTCGGCGAGCGCATCATGAAAGCCTTTCTCCTCGACCGCTATGGCAAGAACCGCGCATTGCGTTCGGCAGAGGTGCCGACCCCGACGCTGCGCGATGACGAAGTACTCGTCCAGGTCCATGCCGCCGGCGTGAACCTGCTGGACGCCAAGATCAGGAGCGGCGAATTCAAGCTCATCCTGCCCTACCCCCTGCCCCTGGTACTGGGCCATGACGTGGCCGGCGTCGTCACCCAGGTCGGGTCACGCGTGCAAGGCTTCAAGCCGGGCGACGAGGTCTATGCGCGGCCCGATGACTTCCGCATCGGCAGCTTCGCCGAATATGTGGCCGTCAAGGAGGCGTCCCTGGCGCTCAAGCCCAAGGCGCTGAGCATGGAAGAGGCCGCATCGCTGCCGCTGGTGGGTCTGACCGCCTGGCAGGCCCTCATCGAGAGGGCGAAGCTGAAGAAGGGGCAGAAGGTCTTCATCCAGGCCGGCTCCGGTGGCGTCGGCACCTTCGCCATCCAGCTGGCCAAGCAGGTCGGGGCCAACGTCGCCACCACCACCAGCAGCGCCAACATCGAGCTGGTGAAGCGCCTGGGCGCCGACGTCGTCATCGACTACCGCAACGAGGACTTCGAGCGCGTGCTGCAGGGCTACGACGTCGTGCTGCACAGCCAGGACACCGCGGCGTTGCACAAATCCCTGCGCGTGCTCAAGCCTGGCGGCACCCTCATCTCGATCTCCGGCCCGCCAGATCCCGTCTTCGCCAAGGGCCTGGGCGCGCCTTGGTTCGTGCGCCTCGTCGTGCGCCTGTTGAGTGCCGGCGTCAGGCGAAAGGCGGCGCGCCTGGGGGTGAACTACGCCTTCCTCTTCATGCGGGCCAGCGGACAGCAGTTGCGCGAGATCACTCGCCTGGTCGACGCCGGCGCGATACGACCGGTGGTGGATCGCGTCTTCCCGTTCGAATCGACCAACGAAGCGCTGGCCTATGTCGAGACGGGCCGGGCCAAGGGCAAGGTGGTCATCAAGGTGAGGTAGGCGACCGGTGGCGATGCGCGCTGCCCTCGGCCTTGCGGTAATGCTCGCCCAGCACATCGCGGCCGAAGTCGCCGTCGAAGTCGCGCCACACCGAATGGATGTGGTTGCCGCCCGAGTTGTCGAACTCGATCAGGAAGCCTGCGCCCTGGATGCGGAAGTAATGCGGCTCGCTTGGCTGGATTGAACCCACCCAGCCAATGCGGATGCCATCGAGCGGCTCGGCGCGCACGCGGGCCAGGCGGGCCTGGGCCAGCCCGGGTTGCAGGTGTTCGGTAAAGACGCCGATCAGCTTCAGCACCTGGGCCTGCTGCCCGGCATTCATGTCCGCAAACGGCAGGCCTGCGGCGTCCAGCGGCTTGGCGTGCGGCGCATTGCCGCTGACGATGTCGCCAAAGGGGCGCGTGCTGAAGATCGCCCGCGAACGCTGCGCCGGGCCAAGGCTGGCCAGCCACTGCCGCGCCAGATCCTCCTCGCTGCCCAGCAGCCGAAAGCCCTGCTTCGGCGCGCCCACCACGTCACGCGCCACGACGGCCGGGTTGGCGCCAAAGAATTGCGGCAGGGTCGACACATAGCGGTCGCCGTCCAGGCTGAAGTGCAGCGACAGGTGATGCCCCTCGACGCGCCAGCCCCAGCCGGCAGCGCCGGGCTCGCCGAACAGCGCGACGGCGTAGTTCTCGGGGTCGCGAGAGCTTCCCGAGCCTTCGATCTGGCGCAAAGCGATCTCCAGGGCCATCAGCGCCCTCACCTTGTCCAGCCCGCTTTCGTTCAGGGCGGTGCGCAGCAGTGCCGTCGTCGCCTCGCGCTGCGCGGGAGACATCGCCTTCAAGGCGATGCCGTCACGGCGGCGCGGCGTGTAGTGCCAGTCGCTGCGGGCGGCGTCGGTGAAGGGCTGCAGCAGCTCGCCGCGCTGGGGTGCGGGCGTGGCCTGCGCGAGCTGCCGCGCGGCCTGGGTGGGCGTTGGCGTTGGCGCCTGGGCGTATGAACCGGACACGACGGCCAGCAGCGTGGCAAGAATCGAACCTGCCAGAAGAGCGCGGCGGAGTTTCATGGCGCGCAACATAACGCGGCTGTTCCTAGGGATCAACTTTCCGTCAGGCCCCGCCTAGGCTGGCCGCCCAACCAGGAGATGCCCATGACTGCCAAAAACACGATCTGCCTCTGGTATGACGGCGACGCCGAAGCCGCCGCGCGCTTCTATGCCGAGACCTTCCCCGACAGCCGGGTCGGCGCCGTCTACCGCGCGCCGGGCGACTATCCCGACGGCAAGCAGGGCAATGTGCTGACCGTGGAGTTCACCGTCGCCGGCATTCCCTGCATTGGCTTGAACGGCGGCCCGACGTTCAAGCACAGCGAAGCCTTTTCTTTCCAGATCGCCACCGATGACCAGGCCGAGACCGACCGCCTGTGGAACGCCATCGTCAGCCATGGTGGTCAGGAAAGCCAGTGCGGCTGGTGCAAGGACCGCTGGGGCTTGTCCTGGCAGATCACACCGCGCGCGCTCATCGATGCGATCAGCGACCCTGATCGCGCCGCTGCCAAGCGGGCCTTCGACGCCATGATGAAGATGCAGAAGATCGACATCGCCGCCATCGAGGCGGCGCGGCGCGGCTGAGCGGGGCTGGCCGGCCCGAGAATGCCGGCCATGAGAACTGCCCTCGCCGCCGCGGGGCTGCTGGCCGCCACGCTGCTGGCCAGTTGCGCCCATCGCTCCAGCCTCGCGCCCGAACCCCTCGCCGAGGCCGACGCGGCCGTCGAGCGCTTCATCGGGCAGAAGCAACTGCCGGGCGCCACGTTGTGGATCGAGCGCGTCGGCCACGGCAGCCACCATCGCGCCTACGGCCAGCGTGCCGTCGAGCCCACGCCCGAGCCGCTGGACGAAGCCACCGTCTTCGACGCCGCCTCGCTGACCAAGCCCGTCGTCACCGCCACACTGGTGCAGCTGCTGCGCGAGCGTGGCCAACTCGATGTCGAAGCGCCGCTGCAGCGCTACCTGCCAGGCTGCGGCGGCGCCGACAAGGCCGGCATCACGCTGCGCCTGCTGCTGACGCACAGCTCGGGCCTGCCCTCAGGCCTGCCTCGCAATGGCGCCGGCGACTGGGCGGGCAAGGACGACGCGCTGCGCATCGCCTGCGGCCTGACCCTGGCCGCCGCACCGGGCGCGCAGTTCCGCTATTCGGACGTCAACTACATCCTGCTCGGACTCATCGTCGAACGCGTCGGCGGCATGACGCAGGACCGCCTGGCCGAGCAGTGGCTGTTCCGGCCCCTGGGCATGAAGGACAGCGGCTATCTGCCGCTGCACCGCATGGGCGCGGAACGCATCGCACCCACCGAGCGCATGGCCGATGGACAGGTGCTGCGCGGCGAGGTGCACGACCCGACCGCTCGCAAGATGGGCGGCGTGGCCGGTCATGCAGGCCTGTTCACGACGACGGCGGACCTGGCCCGCTTCGCCCGCATGCTGCTGGCCGGTGGCGTGGCCGAGGACGGCCGGCGCCTGCTGTCCGAGCAAAGCGTGGCCCTGCTGACGACGCCGCAGTCCCCGCCCGACCTTGCCGAGCAGCGCGGCATGGGCTGGGACATCGCCTCGCCCTATGCGCGCCCGCGCGGCAGCCTCTATCCGCCCACCAGTTTTGGCCACACCGGCTTCACCGGTTGCGCCTTCTGGCTGGACCCGACGAGCCGCAGCTTTTTCGTGCTGCTGTCCAACCGTGTGCACCCTACCGCAGGCACCAATGTGCTGCCGCTGTATGGTGAGCTGGGCACGCTGGCGGCGCGGGCGGCGGGTTTGTAGGCGGATAAGCCAAGCCCATCGCGCCACAGCCCGTTTCGTCGCATGGGCCCTGCCTCATGCGCTCGCCGCCCTAGATTGCAGGCCTTTCAATGACAGAGGGCCTGCATGAACCCGATGAGGCGTGACTGGTCGAGACGGGTCTTGCTCGGCGTGCTGGCGGCTGCGCCGGCTGCCGCCAGGGCGGCGCTGGCGACCCCAGGCGAGGTGTTCGTTGTCTCCACGCTGTACTCGCGGCACAAGCTGGTGCCTGCCTATGGGCTGCCCGTGCTCCAGCAGGTCATCGAGGCCGTGAAGCCCGATGTGCTGGTGTTGGACGTCACGCCCAAGGAACTGCGCACCCGCAAGGTCTGGCCCGGCAAGGTCGAGTACCTCGACGTCATCTTTCCCTACCTCGATGCCACCCGCATCCCGGCTCTGGGATCGGAACCGGACGAAGCGTTGTTCAATCAGCTGACAGGTTCGGTGGGCCAGGCCTACAAGGCCTTCGGTGAGCGGAACCCGGCCGGCGCCAAGGCGCTCGACGAGCTGAAGCAGGCCACGTATCGCGCGCTGGCCAGCGGGTGGAGCTCTGCTGCCGACGTGAACAGCGAGAAGACGGACCGGCTGGTGGCTGCGCTGCGCGAGATCGAGGAGGGCCTGGTGGGCCAGGAGGCTGCCCAAGTGCAGGCTCAGTGGGATCAGCACCACGCCGATCGGCTCCGCGATGCCGTGCGCGCGCATGCCGGCAAACGGGTGCTGATGCTGGTGGGCATCGAAAGCCGCTACCGCGTGCTGCGCAACCTGCGGTCTGCGGACGAGATTCACCCGACCGACGCCGAGGCGTGGCTGCGGCGCGCCGGACTTTGATGCCGCGCCCCGAAGCCTGAAGCTTGAGCGCCAGAAGCAGGGTTTCACCAGACAGCGACATCGCTGCCTCGCTGCCTCGCTGCCTCGCTACGCGACAGCATCGCGAAGGCACAGTCCCGTTGAACAGGGCCTACATTGAGGCTGACCGTCTTCAGCCCGGAGCCCCTGCCATCGACTCGCCGCCCCGCCCCGTCAGCTTCTGGGAAGCCTTTCGCTTCTGGCTCAAGCTCGGCTTCATCAGCTTCGGCGGGCCGGCCGGCCAGATTGCCATCATGCACACCGAGCTGGTCGAGCGCCGCCGCTGGATCAGCGAGAAGCGCTTCCTGCATGCGCTGAACTACTGCATGGTACTGCCCGGCCCCGAGGCCCAGCAGCTCGCCACCTACATCGGCTGGCTGATGCACCGCAGCTGGGGCGGCATCGTGGCCGGCGCGCTGTTCGTGCTGCCGTCCCTCTTCATCCTCATCGCGCTGGCCTGGGTCTACATGGCCTGGGGCAAGCTGCCCATCGTCGCCGGCCTGTTCTATGGCCTCAAGCCCGCAGTGACGGCCCTGGTCGTCCATGCGGCCCACCGCATCGGCACGCGAGCGCTGAAGAACGGCTGGCTGTGGGGCATCGCTGCCGCGGCCTTCGTCGCCATCTTTGCGCTGGACGCGCCCTTCCCGCTGATCGTGCTGGCCGCGGCCCTCATCGGCCACTTCGGCGGGCGGTTGGCGCCGCAGGTTTTCACCCTCGGTGGCGGCCACGGTGCGGCCAAGCAGGGCTACGGCCCGGCGCTGATCGATGACGACACGCCAACGCCGCCCCATGCCCGCTTCAGCCGCAGCCGCCTGGCCCGCGTGCTCGTCATCGGCCTCGTGCTATGGCTGGCCGCCATGGCCGGCCTGGTCGCCGCCCACGGTTTGCAAGGCGCGCTGACGCAGATGGGCTGGTTCTTCACCAAGGCCGCGCTGCTGACCTTTGGCGGCGCCTATGCTGTACTGCCGTATGTCTACCAAGGGGCCGTCGAGCAGCACCAGTGGCTGACAGGCGCGCAGATGATCGACGGCCTGGCCCTGGGCGAGACGACGCCGGGGCCGCTGATTATGGTGGTGGCCTTCGTCGGCTTCGTGGGCGGCTGGGTGAAGCAGCTCTTTGGGCCGGACTCGCTCTTCCTGGCCGGCGCCGCGGCGGCGAGCGTCGTCACCTTCTTCACCTTCCTGCCGTCCTTCATCTTCATCCTGGCCGGCGGCCCGGTCATCGAGTCCACGCACGGCAAGCTGCACTTCACCGCGCCGCTGACGGCCATCACGGCGGGGGTCGTCGGCGTGATCCTGAACCTGGCCGTGTTCTTCGCGTATCACGTGCTGTGGCCCCAGGGGTTTGGCGGGCGCTTCGACGGGGTCTCGGCCCTCATCGCTGTCGGCGCGGGCATCGCGCTGTTCCGCTTCAAGATCGGCGTCATGCCGCTGCTGGGCCTGTGCGCGGCAATCGGCCTGGCCACCACGCTGCTATGAGATGACGGCCCCTGCCGGCAGCTCAGTCGTCTTGCCGAGAGCCTGGCTGCTCGGCATGGCGCAGCAGCGCCTTCGCCGCCTCGACGCGCAAGGCCAGCGCGGCCGTCTCGTCGTTCAGCACCTGCTGCAGGAAGTGCTTCGGGTCCACACCCGCACTCGGGGGCTGAGTCGCGGGCGGCGAGCCGGCTGAAACCGCGGGCTGCAGCCGCTGCATCGCGGCGGCCAGAGCGGCCGGCTTGATGCTTTCCAGCCGGGCGAGCAGGTCCGCCTGCCCTTCGATGCCCGGCGGGATGTCCAGCCACGGTGTGTCGGCAAATACCGGTGCGAGATCGGGCGCGACAAAGGCGGACCAGTTTTCCGTGGGCTCCTGCTGCGCCGGCACGAGCGCTGCGTCGAAGCTCCGCCCATCCGCCGAAGGGCTCAACCGCAGGCGTGCTGGCGTGACATCGGCCAGATAGCGTGACTGCAGATGGGCGAGAAACGCCACGGCACGCAATGCGCTCATCGGCTGCTGCAGCGAGAACCACAGCTGCAGCCCGTCGGTGCCCGACACCGCGATGGCGGGGGCGGGCAGGTCAAGGTCGGCCTGCACGCCGCGCCAGACCTTGGACAGTTCGTCCCAGTTGGCCGGACCAGCCAGCTCCATGACCATCGCCCGAACCTGGCCGGATTCATCGATCAGCTGCCCATCCGCAGCCGACGAGGGCAATAGATACAGGCGACGCAACTCAGACTGCAGGCGATTCATGGCGATGGGCGGTGTGGGCCGGGAAATCTACAACAACGCCGCGCAAACCGCCGGCCACGCTCGCATTGGGGTGAACCCGTGCCAGAGCCATGCATTGACCGGCAAGCCCGTTGCTCTCTCCGCAAACGTCACCGAGCCATTCGGGCAGCGGCCAGGAGCCGCCCAACCAGTGCGGTCAGGTCGCGGAACGTGTCTTCCTTTTCAAGCACGGCGCGCACGCCGACAGCCGCGGCCTGTTCGCGCAATTCGTCGGTGATCAGGCCTGAACTGATCGCCACAGGCAAGCTGGGGCGGATGGAAGCGATCTCGCGTGCAACGTCCAGGCCCGAGCGGCCCGGCATGTTGTAGTCGGTCACGAACAGGTCCACCGCGTCGGGTGCGCTGTCCAGAGCCGCCAACGCAGCGGCAGCATCGGTGAAGCCGCTGCAGCGGTAGCCGGCACGCTCCAGCAGGCGCACGACGACCAACATGACGGTCTCATCGTCGTCCAGATAGATCACGTGTTCGCCCTGCCCCATGGGCGGCGCATCCGCCATGCGCTCGATGCGCATCGCCGGCAGCGGCGGATTGACGGCAGGCAGGTAGAGGTGGAAGGTGCTGCCCTGGCCCGGCACACTGTCCACGGCAATGCTGCCCTGGTGCGCAACGACGATGCCATGGACGACCGACAGGCCCAGGCCCGTGCCCTGACCCGTGGGCTTGGTCGTGAAGAAGGGCTCGAAGATCCGCTCGCGTGTCGTGGCATCCATGCCCATGCCCGTATCGCTCACCCAAAGATGGGCATAGCGGCCGGCAACCAGCCCCGAAAGCGCCCGCGCGGTGGCTGCGTCCAGATGCACCGCCTCAAGACCGATGACGATCTTGCCGACCTCGCCACGCAATGCATGCCAGGCATTCGTGCTCAGATTCATCAGCACCTGCTGGAGCTGGGTGGCGTCGCCGTCGACGTGCAGAGCCTCATCGCTCAGGCTCAACTCGAGTTCAACGCCAGCCGGCAGCGTCACGCGCAGCAAGCCATAGGTCTCGTCGACGATCGGCCGCATCGCGACATTGCGCAATTGCTGCGGCTGGCGGCGGCTGAAGGTCAGGATCTGGCGAACAAGGTCGCGCGCGCGCAGGCCGGCCTTCTGGATCTCGCCCAGCATCGTCAACACAGGATGGCCGGACTCGAGTTCACCCCGCGCGAGTTCGACATTGCCGAGGATCGCGCCAAGGATGTTGTTGAAGTCGTGGGCGATGCCGCCCGCCAGCGTCCCGAGGGATTCCATCTTCTGCGCCTCGCCGAGCTGCACCTCGAAGCGCCTCAGCTCGGCCTCCGCCTCCCGATGCGCGGCCCGGCGGGCGGCCTGGACGAGCTCGCGCTCGAGCACGGGCGCGAGCCGGCTCATGTTGTCCTTCATCACATAGTCGTTGGCACCCGCCTTCATCGCGACCACCGCCGTTTCCTCGCCGATGGTGCCGGAGACAAAGATGAAGGGGATGTCCAGACCGCTCGCGCGGAAGGTGGTGAGCGCTTCCAGGCCGCTGAAGCCCGGCATGCTGAAGTCGGAGATCACCGCATCCCACGGGCCCTGGACAAGGGCCGACTGCAGCGCCGCCAGGTCCTGGACCCGGTGAAAATCAGGCGCGAAACCGGCGCGGCGCAGCAGGCGCATCGCCAGGCGGGCGTCGTTTTCCGAGTCCTCGACGGCAAGAACCCTGATCGGCCGCTGGTTCATGACGACGCCGGCCG
This sequence comes from Pelomonas sp. Root1217, assembly GCF_001425705.1. Classification (GTDB taxonomy): domain Bacteria; phylum Pseudomonadota; class Gammaproteobacteria; order Burkholderiales; family Burkholderiaceae_C; genus Pelomonas. Next base: position 140,535 of record NZ_LMDC01000029.1, read on the forward strand.
CGGCGGCAATTGGTTGAGTGCGAGCCAGTAGATACCGAGCACCTTGACCGCCTCGAGAAACTCGGTGAAGTCGACGGGCTTGCGCACATAGCTGTTGGCGCCCAGTTTGTAGCCCGAGACGATGTCCTGCTCCTCCTTCGACGAGGTCAGGATCACTGCCGGAAGCAACGCCGTGCGGGGGTCGGCGCGCATCGCCTTGAGCACGCCAAGGCCATCGAGTCGCGGCAGCTTCAAGTCAAGGATGATCAGTGTAGGCAGCTCCGCCTCAGCACGATGGGCATAGGCACCACGCGCAAACAGGAAATCGAGCGCTTCTACGCCGTCACGGGCAACAACCAGCGGATTCATCAGATGGCTGCGCTTGAATGCGCGCAGCGTCAGCGCGACATCGTCCGGGTTGTCCTCAACCAGCAGGATGACCTTGCTCTCGTCGCTCATCGGTTTGCTCCAGGATACGGAAGAAAAAACTGGCGCCGCCACCGAGGCTGGCCTGCGCCCAAAGCGGCCAGCCGTGGCGGCGCAGCACGCGCTGGACGATGGCCAAGCCAACGCCAGTGCCGGGGAAATCGCTTTCGTGATGAAGGCGCTGGAATGCGCCGAACAGCCGATCGGCGTAGGCCATGTCGAAGCCGGCACCGTTGTCAGCAACAAAGCAGATGCGGTCTCCACCTTCCTGGCGCATGCCCACGCGGATGACGGCATCGGTGGTCTTGCCCGTGAACTTCCAGGCGTTGTCGAGCAGGTTTTGCAGGGCGATATGCATCAACTCCCGGTCAGCACGCACCTTGATGCCTTCGTCGATTTCCCAGCGCACCTGGCGCTCGGGCTGACTCCGGGCCAGGTTGGCCGCCATCTCGTGAACCATGGCGCTGATGTCCACCTCCTGAATGCGCAGCTCGGCTCGCGTCACCCGCGCCAGGCCCAGCAACTCGTCGATCAGACGACCCATGCGCTGGCTGGCAGCGCGGATGCGCTGCAGGCTGTCACGGGCCTCCTCGTCGAGCTGATCGCCATAGTCCTCGATCAAAGCCAGCGAGAAGCCATCCATGCTGCGCAGCGGACTGCGCAGGTCGTGCGAGACCGAATAGCTGAACGACTCAAGCTCATTGTTCAACGAGACGAGTTCCCGATTGCTGAGCTCGAGCTGGCCAAAGGAATCCCGCAGCTTGCGCGTCATCGCGTCAAAGTGGCGGGCCATCTCGCCGAGTTCATCGGCACTGCCGACATCGAGCTCGAACGACCAGTTGCCGGCCGCCACCTCGCGAGTGGCCTGCTCGAGCCGCGCGATCGGGCGGAGCACGTCGCGCCGGAACATCCAGACGGCAGCCGCCGTGATCAGGGCCATCAACACCAATCCGGCGGCCGTCACGAGGACCACACGCCGTTGCGTCTCGTCGATACGAACGCCCGCATCGTCAATCAGCTTGGCCGCGTCGACGAGGCTTCGTTGCTGCAGGATCAGCAGACGGCTGGAGATCTGGACCTCGAAGCGCTGCTGGACCTCGTCGGCGACGCCACCGGCAGCTCGGGTGGGCACGACTTCACCGAACAAGCGGTGGCTGGCCTCGCCGTTCGCACGCAGCTCGGCCAGGGTCCTGGCTGCGGCATCGTCAAGGCCAGTCGGCAACGCGAGCAGGCCTTCAAGACGCTGCCAGACCGCCTGTTCCTGCAAGCGGGCGCGTTCGCGCCGGTTGAGCAGGTATTCGAAGGTCACCATGCGGATGTCGTTGAGCGCGCTGGCGATCGCCGCGCTGTGGCGGCGCTGCTCGACGGCTGCGCTGACCTGAGTGTTCGCCCAGCCGATGCTGACAGCGATCAGCACCATGGCACCAAACATCAGCGCCGCTGCGATCCGGGCCTTGCTGCTGATCTTCATCGCACCACCGTCACCCGTCCCGGGCTCGCGGCCAGCAGGGCGTCCAGGCTCAGATGGGACAGGAAGTTCGGCATCGGCTGCATAGGCGCATAACCACGCGCCATCGCCCAGCCCGCCACGTCTTCGAGGGTGACCAACTGGGCCTGCTGCTGATCGACCTCCAGATCCAGGGCCTGCCAGGCCGGCTCGATCGCCTCCGGGTCGAGCTTCAGGCCCGCCGCCAGCAGCGTCTTCGCCTGCAGGGGGTCGAGCTGCACGAAACGCTCAGCATCCAGCAGGGCCAGCAGCAGTCGGCGCAAGGCCTCCCTGCGGGTGGACATGAATTCGCTGCGACCGACAAGCACATAGTTCTGCGCATAGGCATCGGGTGCACTGAACGAAATGATGGCGCTTCCCAGGGCCAGCTCGGCTTCATGCCGGACCGGCTGCCAGGCGGCGATCGCGTCCACGCTGCCGTCGCGCAATGCGGCGATCAGGCGCGTTGGCGGCAGGTCCACAAGGATCAGCGACTGCGGTGCCAGGCGATGGCGCACCATGAAGGCCCACAGGAAGTATTCGCCGCTGGTGCCGAGGGTGACGCCCACCCGGCGCCCTTGCAGATCGCCCGGCGAGCTGATTTTGCGGTCGCGGCGCGCGAGCACGGCCAGTTCATTGGAGGCGCTCGCCACCGCCGCCGCCATGCTCAGCGGCGCACCTTTGAGCACCTCGATGACGATGGGCACGTCGGCCGCGGCGGCAAGGTCGGCACCGCCTCGCAGTAGCTCGGCCAGCGCGGCCTTGCCATGGGTTTGCGGCAGCACCGTCACCGCCAAGCCGCGTTCATCGAAGAAGCCCCGTGCCGCGGCGATGTGAATAAGCCCGGCGTGCGGCGCCAGGGGAAGCGCAATCGAAAGCCGTTCGGGCACCAAGGGCGCGCTGGTCCGGCGCTGGCTCAGGCCAAACGCCGCCGCAAGCACGCCGAGCGTGGCCAGACCTGCCACATGCCGGCGATTCAGACCGCGACCCGCCGGGGTCGGAGCGCTCATCTGGTCCTCCCGAACCCAACACGCCAAGGCCATGAAGACCACATGGATAACGGATTAAGTGTGTTGTCTAAGTCCGTTCGAACGAAGAGTACGGGCAGGGCTTGCGTCTTGCAAGGCCTGTAGCGTGACGTATGGCCTAACTTGTCCAAACTGTGGCATAGGAGATTTCTCCGTTGCCAGTTCACACAAATCTGGCAATGCTTGAGCCTGGAGGTGGCAGATGGACCTGACGAGCTACACGGACCAGTGGCAGGCACAGCGGCAGCAACTTTTCAAATCCGTGCCTCCGGAAGGCCGCAAAGTCCACTATCTGGACAAGGAGTTCCTGGTCTACCCTGACACCTTCTGGCCCTTCGCTGACAGCCTGCCGCTGGTCAGGAATTTCACGGTCGCGCCAGGCGAAACCGTGCTGGACGTGGGCACCGGCTCAGGCGTCATCGGCATCTTTGCCTGCTACCAGGGCGCGGGGCGGGTGGTGGGCGTGGACATCAACCCGGCGGCCGTCCAGAGCGCCACCCATAACGCCCAGATGCACGGCTTCGCCGGGACCATGATCGTGCTGCAGTCCAATTTGTTCGAGGCGCTGGGCGATGAGCGGTTCGACGTCATCACCGCCAACCTGCCGTTTCGAAACAAGCCGGCGCACGATATGGTGGCCATGTCCCAGTGGGACACCGACTTCAAGACCAACACGCGCTTTTTCGAAGGCGTGGGCCGGCATTTGAAGCCCAAGGGGCGCATCTATTTCGTGCAATCCAACTTCGGCGAGATCGAGGCCATGAAGCGCCTGGCGCAAGCGGCGGGCCTGCAGAGCCGGGAGCTGGCCAGCGAAGCCACCGACGAAACCGGGCGCCAGCAATTCTTCGTCTACGAGATGACCCGGTCCTGATCGATTCAAAGAGCCTGACGCATCGGCTCCCATGGACAGCTTGCTGTTGGCCGTCAAGTCGCACCGCGCCGTCCCCCGCTCGGACTTGAGAACGCGGGTCCGCCGGGTGGCCGTCATCTTGTGCGGCTCGCGCGGCGGGTCCAGCCTCTTCAAGGAGGCCTTGGCGCAGCATCCCAGCATCGCTTCGCTGGATGGAGAGCTGGACCCATTGCTGGCCTTGTCGGGCAACGGCTTCAACCAGAACTCCGACAGCGATGCCATCGAGCAGGTGGCCAATGTGGAGGAGTTGGGCAGCAGCATCCTGGACGAGATGTCATTTGCCTCGGCAGAACTGCTCGATAGCGACCTGCTGCTCAGGAAGTGGAAGAACCGGCTGCTGCTGCAGTTCCCTGCGCACTTTCTGGAGACCGGCGCTGGCCGCCGCCTGGATCAGTCGCTGGAGGCGGCGTTGCGCCAGTTCAAAAGCGGCGAGCGGCGCAGCGAGGCCGAACTCCAGGAATTGGTTCTCTCCGCCGTGTTCAACGACGATCCCTGGCGGATCAGCTACTACGACGGCAAGGCCAACCGCAGCGACGGCCGGCATTTCGACGAACCCTTGAAAATCGAGGAGCCGCCTTTCGTGGTGCCAACGCTCAGGCGGCGTGCCTTCGGCTCGGCCGACGTGCGGGATTCGGTGCTGCTGTTCAAGTCGCCGGCCGATGCCTACCGCATCGGCATGTACGAGCAGTTGTTCCCCAACGCCGAGGTGACCTATATCCACCTGACCCGGGGTTTCGCGCAGTCCATCAACGGCCTGATGGACGGCTGGCTCTATCCGCTGGGATTCTTCTCCCACGACCTCAGCAAGATCGGTGGTGAGCTCGCCATCCGAGGCTATTCCGACACCGTGGCTTTCGGCCGCAAGTGGTGGAAGTTCGACCTGCCGCCCAACTGGCGCAAGTTCACTGATGCGAAGCTGGAGGAGGTCTGCTTGAACCAATGGCACTCCATCCACGAAGCCATCCTGCAAAGCGGCGTCTGCGCTCTGCGCGTGTCCTTCGAAGGCTTCGTCGACGAGCCCGTCGCGACGCTGCGATTGATCACCGACCATCTCGGTCTGCCCGCCATGGCCCTGCCGGGCGCATTAGCAGGTGCATTGCCAGGTGCACTGCCCATCAAGATGGCCACCGAACCGCCCTGCCCCAAGCGCTGGCACAAGAGAGGCCCCTTGCTGTTGGAACTGGGTCAGCGGGCCGAGGTGCGAGAGATGATGGACCGGCTTGGCTATTCCATGGAGCCCGACCTATGGCTGTGAATTCAAGGCTGCTGCTGCCCTACCTGATGGGCCAGCGCCGCGACGGCCTGCGCCGCGTGCTCGACATCGACACCCATCCCTGGGAAGTACTGGCGCCTGCCGGGCAGCATGAGAGGCGGATCGACGACCCCATCGCCAAGCTGGGCAGCTTGGGGCACCTCTACGCCCTGCTGGCGGCCCGCGTCGCCAAGTTGGTCCGCAATGGCTATCGGCCAGTCAGCCTCGCCGGCGACTGCGTCTCCAGTCTGGGCATGCTGGCGGGGCTGCAGCAAGCCGGCCAGCCGCCTGAACGTGTGCTGTGGCTGGATGCCCATGGCGACTTCCACACCTGGTCCAGCAGCCAGACCCAGTACATCGGCGGCATGCCCCTGGCCCTGTTCGTCGGACGGGTCGACCACGATTTCGACCCACGCAGCCAGGCGGCACGCGCCTGCCTGGCCACCATCGGCGTGCAGGCCTATCCACAACAACAAATCGTTCTCGCCGATGCACGCGACCTCGACCCCGGTGAGCGAGAAGCCCTGCTCGGCTCCCGGATCCTGCGCTGCCCGCTCGACGAAGTGCTGGCTCACCTGCGACCGCAGGAGCGCATCTACCTGCACTGGGACACCGACGTCATCGACGACCCGGCCCATATGCCTGCGCTCAAATACCACGTGCAACGCGGTCCCAGCGCCGCGGACATGGCCGACTTCTTTGCTGCACTGCACGCCTACAACATCGTCGCCGTCTCAGTTTCCGCATGGCATGAGGAACAGGACGCCGACAACCGGACCGCCCAGGCCTGCCTGGATATCTTGAACACGCTGCTTGAGGCCTGAGGCGCAGTGCCAAGCCGTCCTGCAGCCCCGTCATGCATGCAAGCTGCGATTCAGGCGGCGTCGCGTTAGCATGGCCTTCACTAGCGATGCCCCGCCAGTCTTAGCGAAGGAGCCGCAATGAAACTCAATCTCCCAGGTTTTGCCCTCGGCATGCTCGCCGGCTGTACGGTTGCCACGAGCGCCGTCGCGGGCGCCTCCACGCGAACCCAGCCGGTTGCGCCGGCATCGATACCGAACGACCCGGCTCAAACCGCCGAGCCGCGGCGCGATGAAGAAGCGGTTCGATGGGACCGCCTGGAGCCTGGTACCTTGGAGCGTTCAGCCAGGGATCGCAGCAAGCCGAAAGCGCCGACGTTTCCCGCCGAACGCCGGTAGCGTCAAGGCTCAACCCGCCGAGGCCAGGCGGCGCGCCGATGGGGCCGGTTTCCGCTCGTTGCGGGACTCGCCTGACTCACGGCCTTTGCGTTTCAGCAGTTCCTGTATCCGCCGCAGGCTCCGCCGCATGGCGGCGATCTCCTCGCGGCCGGGGAAAGACACCCGCGGCATCGGCGGCGCTTCGGCAATTTCGGCCAACCGGGACCGATCAAAACTCTGGGTCATGGCACGCTCCGGCAGTCGCAGCGATGCCATCGTGAGCGTCTCGTCCCGACCGGGCTGTAGGACGCTGGCTCGTCCCGCCGCCGTACCCCTAACCTTCGGACGCTGCGTAGGTCGATGCTGGCAGCACGGCGGGTACCCGTCCGTCATGCAGCTCGCTGCAATGGCACCACGATGGCGGCTTCATGGGCATTCCAGGAGACTTTCATGTCAGATGACAAGACCAAGTCCGGCGGTCAGGATCGCAGCCGCATCAGCCTCAGCGAGGACTACGAAGTGCGCGATTGGGCTACCAAGTTCGGCGTGACTGCGGACGAGCTCAAGGCGGCCGTGAAGGCGGTCGGCAACGATGCCGCAGCCGTCGAGGCCCATTTGAAAGCCGGCAAGCGGTGATGCCGTGCGGGTCGCGACCTGGAACGTCAACAACGTCACCAGGCGGCTCGGCCTGCTGCTCGACTGGCTGGACCGCACCCACCCGGATGTCGTCGCCCTTCAGGAACTGAAGGCGCCGACAGAAAACTTCCCATCGGATGCGCTGCGAGAGGCCGGCTACGAATCTCTTGTCGTCGGCCAGCGCACCTGGAACGGCGTGGCCCTGCTGTCGCGCGGCCAGGAGATCGTGCCTGTCGCGACCGCGCTGCCGGGCGATGCGAAGGACAAGGAGGCGCGTTATGTGGAAGCAGCCATCGCCGGTGTGCTCTTCGGTGGCCTCTACCTGCCCAACGGCAACCCGCAGCCCGGCCCAAAGTTCGACTACAAGCTGCGCTGGTTCGAGCGCCTGCGCAAGCGTGCCGCCGCCCTCTGGAAGTCCGGCGAGCCGGTCGTGCTGATGGGCGACTGGAACGTCGTGCCCACCGATCAGGACATCTACAAGCCGGACACCTGGCGCGATGACGCCCTGCTGCAGCCCGAGCCGCGGGAAGCGTTTGCCAAGGTGCTGAGCCAGGGCTGGACGGACGCGATCCGGGCGATGCACCCGGGCGACGTGCCCTTCACTTTCTGGGACTACCGCCGCCGGCGCTGGGAGCGCAACGCGGGGCTACGCATCGATCACATCCTCGTCAGCGCGCGGCTCGAGGTCATTGATGCAGGGGTGGACCGTGAGGAGCGAGGCAAGGAAAGTCCCAGCGACCACGCGCCGGTATGGGCGGAACTGAAGCTCAGGAAGGCCACGCGGCGGCAAAAGGCGTCAACAAGTCATCGCGAGTAACCGGAAGCACCAGTTCCAGCAATCGCCGGGCGAGGCCGGCATTTGGATTGCCCCGCTTCCCAGCCAGCACCGGTATCGGCACTGCGGGGCTGGCAAAGCCCGATCAGTGCCTGATCCACCAGGAGTACGTCATGAACATCCGCCGATTCACTTCATGGCAGACGCCGGTCCGCACGGCTGTTGCCGCAGCGGCCGTGGTCGCGATCGTGTTGCCCATCACCGCTCAAACGCAGAGTGCCACGGAGATCTACCAACAGGAACGCGCCAATTGCCTGTCCGGCAACACCATCCAGTCGCGCGCCGACTGCCTCTACGAAGCCCGCTCCGTGCTGCGTGACCGGCGTGCCGGCGAGCTTGAGCCCAGCGACGCGAATGCGGTCACCACGCCAACGGGTGACACCAGCCGCATGGACGCCCTGCCAGCGCGTGCGGACCGCGGCTGAATTTCCGAGGCCTTGATCGCAGCGCGCCAGCGGCGGCGGAAGTTCCGCCGCGGGTTACTGCATCCATGCCCGGAGATGCGGCTTGCTGCCGCGCGTGCGGCGGTGCGTCGCGGAATATCGGGCGCAGCAGGCAAACTTGGTGGCTTGCCGAAGACCTGACCTCATGACCCGCCGCCTTGCCCTGCTGACCACCGCCCTGCTCGCCGCCGCATCCCTGGCCACCTGCGGCATCGTCAGCCGCATCTCCGACGGCCATCTCGACATCGAGCAGGCGGAGCTGCAGGCCCGCATCGCGCCGCGCTTTCCGACGCATCACTGCAAGCTCCTCATCGCCTGCCTGGACCTGTCCAACCCCGTCGTCGTGCTGACCGAAGGCGAGGACCGCATCGGCCTCACGGCAGACGCCAAGGTCGTGCTCGGCACCCGCGAGCGCACCGGCCGCGTCGGCTTTTCAGGCCGGCCGCGCTATATGCCGGCCGAGGGCCAGCTCTTCCTGGATGACGTGCAGATCACGACGCTGGAGTTCGCCGGCCTGCCGCAGGAGTACGCCGCGATCGTGAAGTTGCAAGCGCCGGGGATGATCAACGCACAGCTGCAGGCTCGCCCCGTCTACACCATCGATGCGAGCACGGCCAAGGGCGCGCTGGCGAAGATGGCGGTGAGGGATGTGAAGGTGGTGAATGGGAAGCTGAGGGTCAGCTTCGTGCAGGCGAGGGAATAGCGCGCTGCTGCTGTGGGGACAGCCCTCACCTTCCGCTCAGGCCTTGAAGGCGCGCAAACGCTCCATGTCGATGGAAGGCGGCCAACAACGGCTTCATGAGCCAGATGAGGATTCGAGGCCGAGCCTTGAAGTTGCAGATGAACTGAGCTTCTGTTGCCTGCGGCTGCAACTAATCGGACTGCCAGGCGCTCCGAAGTACCGAAGGAACGACGGACCGCCGATCTTTCCCAACAGCGGCATGCTTAGCGGCGAATCAGCGATGTACTTCGAGACCGGAAGTACTTTAGCGACAGTGACTTAACGGAGTGCCGAAGCTCCCGGTACACGGGGCTTGGGATCGATAAAGTCGCCCTGATCACCGCTGCCCTCGACGCACATGCGGTACCCCATCGCGCGATAGCCCCGCTGCCGCTTGTCCCACATCCGCAGCAGCGCTGGATGGCCGGTATCGACGAAGTCGATGATCCGCACGTCGGCCTTGCTAGCGTGCTCGCGGTGCAGGCGCCCTGCGTACTGCTGCAAGGTGCCTTTCCAAGAAACCGGCATTGCCAGCACCAAGGTGTCCAGCGGCGGATGGTCGAAGCCTTCGCCGATAAGTTTCCCGGTGGCCAACAGGATGCGCGGCGCGTCAGGTGGCAGCGCATCCAACGCGGCAACGAGGGTGGCACGCTGCTTCTTCGACATTCGCCCATGCAACACGAACGGCGGCGGCACCTGCGCGTTCAGGGCCACGAGGATTGCGTCGAGGTGTTCGGTGCGCTCGGTCAGCACGAGCACCTTGCGGCCCTGCTCAAACGCCGTTGCGGCTTCTGCGGCGATGGCCTGCGTGCGGGCCAGGTCATTGGCCAAGTGGCGGAACACGTCTTGGATGCCTGCTGTCGCGGCCAAGTCGATGCGCGCAAAGCAAGACCGTGGCATCACCTCCAGGTCGTGGGGCGCACTGGCTGGCCTGGCTGCCGCGTGGCGGATCGGCCCACACTGCATGAAGATGATGGGCTGCTGGCCGTCGCGACGGATAGGCGTGGCAGTCAGACCCAGAACGAACCTGGCTTTCGTCTGCTTGAGGATGGCGTCGAACGAGGTGGCGCCGACGTGGTGACACTCGTCCACCACGATCTGCCCATAGTTCTCGACCAGTGCATTGACCTCACCCTGGCGGGACAGCGACTGCATCACGGCGATATCGATATGGCCGGTGGGCTTGGCCTTGCCGCCGCCAATGGCGCCGATCACGCCTTTCCCGACGCCCAGAAAGGCCTGCAAGCGTTCCTGCCACTGCTTTAGCAACTCGGTGCGATGAACCAGCACCAATGTGTTAACGCCGCGCCTGGCGATGATGGCTGCTGCTGTCACCGTCTTGCCGAATGCGGTGGGTGCGCACAGCACGCCGGCATCGTGCTGCAGCATGGCGGCCACGGCCAGTTCCTGGTCGGGGCGCAAGGTGCCGACAAAGTCGGCTTGGATAGGCTCGCCCGTGAATCGTTCGTCCTGCAAGTCGCAACGGATGCCGTTGTCCTTCAGCAAAGCGCATGCAGCGTCCAGGCAGCCCCGTGGCAAGGCGATGTGCTGCGGGTAGTTCTCTGCGTTGCCGATGACGCGCGGCTTGTCCCACACCGACATGCGCATGGCCTGTGCCTTGTAGAACTCGGGGTTCTGGAAGGCCACCAAGCGAATCAGGCGGTTGGCCAAGGCCTGGGGCAACGCGCTCTTCTCGAAGTAGACCAGGTTGGCCAGCGTCACGGTCAAGGCCCGGGGCATGGTGCCGGCCAGCTTGCCCGTCGAGCTGGCCTGGCGCTTCCAGGGCGTTGCCAGGTCCTTGTCGTCGATGAAGGTCACGTCCAGTGGATGAACGCCACCGGTGGCGCGCAGAACAGTCGGCTCGATGTCGTGCGGCGCCATAGGCTGGACCCTGGTGAGAAACGCCCACTGGTCGGTGTGCGGCCGCAGCTCGGCATCCACGAAGACGCTGCAGCCGCGCTCGCGTGGGTGCTTCTGCAGAGGCAGCGCGATCAGGTTGCCAAAGCCGCCTTTGGGCATCGAGTCCTGGTTGGGAAACAAGCGGTCGTAGGACGCCAGCCTGAGCTGCCGGGTGCGCGCACAGGTGTGGCTGATGATGGCGGTACCCAGGCGCCGGGCATCGCGCGCCGACACACGGCCGGCGAAAAAAACCCATGCATGCGCGCCCTGCCCCGAACGTGAAATCTCCAGCGCGGCCGGCACGCCCAACTCGTCGCATGACAGCATGAACGCCTGGGCGTCGTGCTGCCAATCTGCCTCGTCGAAATCGACGGCCAGAAAGTAGCAGGTATCGTCCTCCAGCAGCGGGTAGACGCCCACGGTCTGCTTGCCGGCCAGGTGGTCGTAGATCACAGCGTCCGACAGCGGCACCAGCAGCCGGTACCCACAGTCGCCGCACTTGATGCGGGGCTTCTCACAGACCCCGGCCCGCCACTCATTGGCGCAAGCCGGTGCGTAGCCCGACTTGCCCGAGGTCTTGCCCTCCCAGCGGACTGGATAGACGTCGGAGCGGCCCCTGAAGAGGCGCCTGAACAGCGCCACCTTCTCAGCCGTGGACAGAATAGCCTTCGGGGTTTCTGGCGCAGGCGCAGGCGCAGGCACCGGAGCAGTCAGCATCGGTTGCGGCGCGGCTGCGGGCGATGCGTGCCACGCAATGCCGTGCGACTCCAGCAGCGCTACGAGCCGCGCGTTCTCGGCTTGCAGCGCATGGAGGTCCGCGGGCTCAGTCAGCTCGACCTTGGCATCGGCCCATGACAGCGAAGACTTTCCAGCTGGCTTGCTCATCGAGCCTTACGCTGCCAAGCGCTCCCTGAACTCTTCTCGCTTGCTCCAAGCTATCGGCGTGATGTCGTAACTGCGCAGGGCGTCCTGGACGGCCTCGCTCACCTTATGGTCACGATCATTCAGGACTGCGAAAGCCAGGGAATCGGCCGGGCGAACATCCTTGGTATCGACCCACGCAAACGCCGCACTTTGGGTGTTGTCCTTGTTGGGATTATTGATGACACGTAGGATTCGTTCAGGTGCGCGCCTGGACTTGGGTACGACGAAGTCGAACTGGTGGTTGTATCGGCTGTGGCCGACGAAGTTCACTCGAGGTGTATAGCGCACATCGGCGGCGTCCAGCCACAAGGCCACGTCCTCAAAGAAGAAGCTCGCGACGTTGGCGCGGGCAACGTAGAACAGGTCGTTCACGGCCAGAATCGCCTGTACCAGGCTGTGTTTTCGCCGAGGAAAGTTATCCTCCGTGGCCTTGATTTCCAGCGCGTCAGCGTTCTGCTGCACACCAAAACCATTCAGCGTTGCAGCCAGCATTGCCTTGCGGCGCGGAGTGTCAATTTCGCAGCCTGACTGCGCCAGATCAGCCAGCGTGTAGCCGTCATCGGTCAGCATCCACTCTTGACCCTGCTGACGCAGATAGATTTGGATGTAGTCGTTGTGACGATCCAGGTACGGCGTGGTGATCTCCACCCAACCGTTGATTTCTCGCCAGGCCGTCTTGGCCTTCAGCCAGTCGTAGTAGCTGCGGATCAGATCGTCAGTTGCTTTCATGAGAACAGCCCTCGCACGATATTGGGCCGCTCGACGACTCCGCAGTAGGTCATGAAGTCCTGGAGAACCTGCCACGCATCGTCGGGCTGGCTGAGCATTCCGACCGGAACCTCCACGACCCACTTGTCGCCATAGCCTTCTCGGTAAACGTGCAGGTGAGGCACGCCCACCTCAGTGCCATCCGGGTTGCGATGCGGTGCGGCAAAGTCGAGCCGGGCCAGCACGACGACCTGCCTTCCACGCGCCTGATAGCCGGTGGTGAGAGCTATGCGCTTGCGGTTGATATCCAAGGAGAATTGCTCTCGCTCATCACGCGAGATCAAGGGCACTTCGATGCGACCACCAAGGTCGGGAAATTGGAAAGCGCCCTGCAGTGCTGGCACCTTCTCTTCAGCAGCGCGTCCGCATCTGACTGCGCGAGGGCGTCATTGGCCATGGCTCGCGCCCTGTGTCGATGTGTTAAACAGTCGCTCAAGCGTATCGGGCAGCAATATCGCGCTCTCCTGGCGAATGGCAGTGCGCTTGGCCTTCAGGGTGGTGGTGACCTGGGCATGGAGCTGATTGAATGCTTGCTGAACAGACAAGGACGGCAATGGCACTTCGAGAGTCATAAGCTTCTCCTGTCTCAGTGTGCGGTTGCCGAAGGAGCGAATGCCCAATTAGGGATAGGAGCGGTCAGGCCGGATGTCTACCGCTCTGCGGATGATGGGCGCAACGCCACCCTGTGTTGTCATGGTCCAAGCCCTCATTCGCCGGCCTCCACATCACCCTGGCTGACACCCCGCCCTTCCAGTTCCCGCCGCGTCTTGTCCAGCTCCGCTTCCAGCAGCTTGGCGTCCGGCAGTACGGTCTGGTACTCGGCGGCCATCACCTTGTTGGGCAGGCCCTCCAGGGCATAGTGCGCCTCGTTGCTGCCCTTGCTGGCGCACAACACCAGGCCCACGGGCGGGTTCTCGCCGGGCTTCATCCAGTGTTCGCGGGCGTAGTTCAGGTACATGTGCATCTGGCCCGCGTCGGCATGGCTGAATCTACCGATCTTCAGGTCAATGACAAGCAGACAGTGCAGCCGGCGGTGGAAGAACAGCAGATCGACACGGAACCAGGCGTCGTCCAGCCGGAGGCGCCGCTGCCGGCCCACGAAGGCGAAGTCGTCGCCCAGCTCAAGCAGGAAGTCGGCCAGGTGCTGGATAAGCGCGTCTTCCAGGTCTGACTCCGAGTACTCGTCCTTGAGGTTGAGGAATTCCAGGACGAAGGGGTCCTTGAGCGCCTGCTCAGGAGTGATGACATCGCCGGGCTCGGCAGCTTCAGCCTTGCGCAGCATGGCCGCCTTGTTGTGCGACAGGGCGGTGCGCTCATAGAACTGGCTGTTGACCTGACGGTCGAGCTGACGCACGCTCCAGCCACAACGCAGGGCCTCGGTTTCGTAGAAGGCGCGCGCGGCTTCGGACTTGACGGACAGCAGGCGCACATAGGCCGACCAGGGCAACGGGAAGGCTTGGGCCAGTGCAGGTAGGCCCATCGATTCTCCAGACACCGTCTGGAGAATCTGCAGGCTAGAGGATTTCGCAGACAGTGTCTGCAAAATCTGCTCGGCAGGCCAGGCAAGGTAGAAAGAGCGCATTTGCCAGAGGTTCTGGCGGCTGAAACCGCGCCCAAAGCGGGCAGTCAGGTCTTCAGACAAGCGCTTGATCAATGCGTCGCCGTAAGCAGCTCGGCCCCGCCCACCTTGCTCGAATTCGACGATGCGTCGGCCGATCTCCCAGTAGCTGGCCGTCATCAGCGCATTGACGCTGCGTGCGGCGGCATGACGGGCGGCCTCCAGAAGAGCGACGATGTCGCCGTGGATGCCGTTGTAGCTGGGCCCCGCATCGTCGCTGCCGGGAAGGAGTTCGCTCATGCATGCACCTCGTTCAACAGCGCGCCAAACTCGATCAGAACCTCATGAGTCAGGTCCCAGCCGCTGCTCATGCGCCCTCCCAGGCTATTGTCTAGTGGTAGGCCGTGCAGGGCTTGAACCTGCGACCAAAGGATTCCGGTTTGTGCCCATTTCTGGACTCCCTGGACTATGCCTTCGCCATGGACCGTGAAGGCCTGTAGGCGGGCGCCGTCTAGTCTCTACACCTTCCCCTCGCGGGGCTTGGCTCGGCGTTGCCTTGTGCCTTGCGGCCGTCAGGGTTCGCCGAATTTGACGCCATTCACGCAGGCGCTTTCGCCACCCGGTGCACAACTTTCGTTATGAGTCCTCTGCTCTGACCAACTGAGCTAACGGCCCACTGATACAACAACTTCTATTTCGCTCCCGGCCGCCGCTGACTGAGCAAATGCCCCGGAGAGAAGGCGCAGATTCTAGTCAGCGTTGGCTCAGCGCCTGCCCCACCATCCGCGACGTGATGTCGACGATCTGAATCATGCGGTCGTAGGCCATGCGGGTCGGGCCGATGACGCCCAGCGTGCCGACCACCTGGCCATCCACCTCATAAGGCGCGCTGACGATGGACAGCTCCTCGTAGGGCACAACCTGGCTTTCACCGCCGATGTAGATGCGCACGCCCTCGGCGCGGCTCGACGTATCGAGCAGGCGCATCAACTGGGTTTTCTGCTCGAAGAGGTCGAACAGGCGGCGCAGGCTGCCCATGTCGTGGCTGAAGTCCTGCACGGTCAGCAGGTTGCGCTCGCCGGAGACGACGACGCGTTCTTCCTGCTGCTGCATGGCCTCGCTGCCCACCTGCACGGCTGCGCTCATCAGGCCGGCGATCTCGCCGCGCAGTTCGTCGACCTCGTGGCGCAGCCGCTCGCGCACGGCTTCGAGCGTCAGGCCCGCGTAGCCGGCGTTGAGGCGGTTGCTGGCTTCCTGCAGTTCGCCCTGGCTGAGATCCTGGGCCGTGAAGACGACGCGGTTCTGCACGTCGCCGTCGGGTGCGACGAGGATGACGAGGACGCGGCGCTCGCCCAGGCGCAGGAATTCGATGTGGTGGAAGACGCTGGGCTTCTTGGGCGCCGTGACGACGCCGACGAAGCTGGAAAGGTTGGACAGCATCTGCGCTGCGCTGGCGATGACGCGCTGGGGCTGGTCGGGCTGCAGCTGCGCCGTTTCCACACCGATGAGGCCGGGCTGGGCCGTCAGCATGGTGTCAACGAAGAGGCGGTAGCCGCGCGCCGTCGGGATGCGGCCGGCGCTGGTGTGCGGGCTGGCGATGAGGCCGAGTTCTTCGAGGTCGGCCATCACATTGCGGATGGTCGCGGGGCTGAGCTCCAGGCCCGAGGCTTTGGACAGCGTGCGCGAGCCGACCGGCTGCCCGTCCGCGATATAGCGTTCGACCAGGGTTTTCAGCAGGGATTTGGATCGCTCGTCGAGCATGCCCGCATTCTATGGACACCCCTTTTCCTGCAGAGAGAGGCGATACCCCTGTGGTGTAATTTGCCGCATGGCCGAGCGCTTCAGACATGTCGCCATCGTGGGCAAGCATCAAGCGCCTGGCATCGGGCCGGTGCTGGAGGAGATTGCCCAATTTTTGTGCAGCCAGGGCCTGGACGTCTCGCTGGAAGCGGACACCGCGCTCAACACCGGCCTGACAGGCTATGAAGCGCTGTCCAACGACGAGCTGGGCCGGCAATGCGACCTGGCGGTGGTCATCGGCGGTGACGGCACGATGCTCGGCTTCGCACGGGACATGGCCCGCCACGGCATTCCGCTGGTGGGCATCAACCAGGGGCGGCTGGGCTTCATCACGGACATTCCCATCGAGCGCTGGCGCGAGTCATTGGCGCCGGTGCTGGCGGGCGACTACGAAGTCGAGCCCCGGGCGATGCTGGAAGGCGCAGTCTGGCGCGACGGCGAATCCATCTTCTCCGGCCTGGCACTCAATGACGTGGTCGTGAGCCGCGGCGGCAGCTCCGGCATGGTGGAGCTGAAGATCGAAGTCGGCGAGCAGTTCGTCGCCAACATGCGCGCTGACGGCCTCATCGTGGCCTCCCCCACGGGTTCCACGGCTTATGCGCTGTCAGCGGGCGGGCCCATCCTGCATCCCAGCATTGCCGGCTGGCTGATCGTGCCGATCGCGCCCCACACGCTGTCCAACCGGCCCATCGTGCTGCCCGACCTCGGAGAGGTGCGCCTGGAGATCGTCGCCGGGCGCGATGCGTCGGTGAACTTCGACATGCAAAGCCTCGCCAGCCTGCTGCACGGCGACACCATCACCGTGCGGCGCAGCCAGCACCAGGTGCGCTTTCTGCACCCCAAGGGCTGGAGCTATTACGCGACCCTGCGACGCAAATTGCGTTGGTATGTTTAGAGGCTGACCATGCTGCGGCACCTGAGCCTGAAGGATTTCGTCATCGTCCCCGCGCTGGAGCTCGACTTCGAGCCCGGCTTTGCCGTGCTGACCGGCGAGACCGGCGCTGGCAAGTCCATTCTGATCGACGCGCTGCAGTTGGCCCTGGGTGGCCGCGGTGACGCCGGCGTGGTGCGCGAAGGCGCGGCCAAGGCCGAGATCACTGCCGAGTTCGACACGCCGGCGCATCTGCGCGCCTGGCTGGACGAGGCCGGTTTCGACTGCGACGACACGCTGCTGCTGCGACGCGTCATCGACGCCGCGGGAAAAAGCCGCGCCTGGATCAACGGCGGCGCGGCCACGCTGACGCAGCTGCGCGAGCTGGCCGACCACCTGCTCGACATCCACGGCCAGCATGCCTGGCAGGGCCTGACCCGCCCCGCCGCCGTGCGCGAGCTGCTGGATGGCTTTGCGGGGCTGGACACTGCGCCGCTGGGCCGCGCCCACGCCGCCTGGAAGCAGGCCGCCGAGGCGCTGCAGAAGGCCCAGAGCCAGCAGGCCGACGCCTTGCGCGAACGCGAACGCCTGGCCTGGCAGATCGGCGAGCTGGACGGCCTGGCGCCCACCGAGGGCGAGTGGGAGGAATTGAACGCCGAGCATGGTCGCCTGTCGCACGGCCAGTCCCTCATCGACGCGGCCAAGTCGGCGCTGGATGCGCTGGACGAGGCCGAGCCCAGCGCCCAGTCCCTCGCCGGTGGTGCGCTGGACCAGCTCGAACGCGTGCTCGACCACGACGCCCGCCTGCTCCCCGCCGTGCAGGCCCTGCGCGATGTGCAGGCCCAGCTGCAGGACGCTAGCCACACGCTGTCGGCCTATCTGCACAAGGCCGATCTCGACCCCAACCGCCTGGCTGAGCTGGACGAGCGCGTGTCGGCCTGGATGACGCTGGCGCGCCGCTACCGCCGCCAGCCTCACGAGCTGCCGGCCCTGCTCTCGCAATGGCGCACCGAGCTGGCTCAGCTCGACGCCGCCAGCGACCCCACGCTGCTTGAAGCGGCCCTCGCCGCCGCGCGCCAGGCCTTCGACGCAGAGGCGCAGGCCGCCAGCCGAGCTCGCAAGAAGGCGGCACCGCAGCTCGCGTCCGCCGTCACGGCAGCGATGCAGCAACTCGGCATGGCGGGCGGTCAGTTCGACATCGCCTTGAACCCCACCGACGGCCCGCAGAGCTTTGGCGTCGAATCCGCCGAGTTCTTGGTCGCCGGCCATGCCGGCAGCACGCCGCGCCCGCTGGCCAAGGTGGCCTCGGGCGGCGAGCTGTCGCGCATCGCGCTGGCCATTGCGGTGACGGCTAGCCAGGCCGCAACCGACAACGCGCCCGGCACGTTGATCTTTGACGAAATCGACGTCGGCATCGGCGGCGCCGTCGCCGAGACGGTGGGCCGGCTGATGAAGCAGCTCGGCCATTCGGCAACCGGCGAGCGCCAGGTGCTGGCCGTCACCCACCTGCCCCAGGTGGCCGCGTGCGCCGACCGTCATCTGGTCGTCGCCAAGGCCTTGCAGGGCACGAGCACCGTCAGCTCCGTCAGCCCTGTGGCCGGCGAAGCCCGCGTGGCCGAGATCGCCCGCATGCTGGGCGGCGAGCGCCTGTCGTCCACCAGCCTGGCGCATGCGCAGGAGATGCTGGACGCGTCCACGGCAACCAAGCCGCGCAAGGCCAAGTCATGAGCACGGACACGGATCTGCAGGGCGACGTCGTGCTGCTGACCGGCATGTCCGGTGGCGGCAAGTCGGTGGCCATGCATGCGCTGGAAGACGCGGGCTATTTCTGCGTGGACAACCTGCCCGCGGAGCTGCTGCTGGACTTCCTGCGGCTGGAGCAGCAACGCGGCGAACGCCGTGTCGCCATCGCGGTGGACGTGCGCTCGGCGAGTTCGCTGCCGCTGCTGCTGCCCCTGCTCAAGGACCTGCGGGCCACCGGCGTGCCGGTACGCTCCATCTTCCTGGACGCCAACAACGAGGCGCTGATGCGGCGCTTCTCCGAGACACGCCGGCCTCACCCGCTGCGCGAGGATCGCGACACCGGCTTCGGTCCGCTGGAAGGCGCGGCCGATGACAGCCACCGCCTGTTGCTGGATGCCATCAAGCTGGAGCGCGAACTGCTCGGCGGGCTCAAGGCCGAGTCCACCGTCATCGATACCAGCCAGCTGCGCCCGGCGCAGTTGCGTGCCTGGCTCGGTGATCTCGTCGGCCCGCACGTCGGCGCCAAGCTCACCCTGGTCTTCGAGAGCTTCGCCTTCAAGCACGGCGTACCCAGCGACGCAGACTTCGTCTTCGACGTGCGCGTGCTGCCCAACCCCTATTACGACCGCGAACTGCGCCCGCTCAACGGCCGGGATGCGCCGGTGGCGGCTTACCTCGCAGCCCAGCCCGAGGTCGGGCTGATGATGGGCCAGATCGCCGGCTTCCTGTCGCGCTGGCTGCCCAACTTCGCGGCCGACCAGCGCAGCTACCTGACCGTGGCCATTGGCTGCACTGGCGGCCAGCACCGCTCCGTGTATCTCGTCGAGATGTTGGCGCGCCAATTCAGCCACCACGGCCATGTGCTGAAGCGCCATCGCGAGCTGGATGCAAGGTAGAGCCCCTCGCCCAGCCTCGCTCGCTGAACGCCGGCGCGGCTGGTCGGTCTTGCAGACCGCGCAGCCGACAGTGCGGCTGCTCTTCGGCAGGCACGACAAGTCCACAGGACTTGCCGTGTCCGGCCTCAGCCCCCGAGGGGACGGCGATGCTCGCGGCATAGAGCCACGAGCACATCGCCAGAGCGGGCCGGCTAGGGAGCGGCCCGGCGCTCGCCCCGCATGAACAATTCAGAACAAAACTTCTAGATAATGAGTTCTAGAACAGATATTCTGAATCCATGAGCCAAACACCCTCCGCCAAACCAACGGCGGCCGAGCTTGACCTGCTGCAGGTGCTGTGGCGCCACGGCCCCGCCGACGCCAAGGCCGTGCACGAGGCCCTGCTGCCCGATCGGCCCGACGCCACCTACGCCACCGTGCTGCGCCAGCTGCAGGTGATGCACGGCAAGGGCCTGCTGACCCGCGACGAGAGCCAGCGTCCGCAGCTCTACGCTCCCGTGCACGCGCAGGACAAGCTGCAGCAGTCCCTGGTGAAGGACTTCATCAGCAAGGCCTTTGCCGGCTCTGGCAAGGCCCTGGTGCTGGCCGCCCTGAAGAACCACGTCAGCGCCAAGGAGCGCGCGGAAATCCGCCAGTTGCTGGCCGGGAAGGGGGATGAAGCCTGATGAGCCTTGACATCGCCATGATTGCCTGGGGCTGGGCCCTCGTGAACTTCGTCTGGCAGGGCGTCGTCGTGGGCGCCGCCGTGGCCTTGCTGCTGGCGCTGATGCGTGGCGCGTCGGCACGCTGGCGCTATGCCGTCTGCGCGGCCGGCCTGGCGCTTTGCCTGGGCTTGCCGCTGGCGCAGTGCCTGGATCTCGCACCGGCCGAAACCGAGTTCATCGGCGAGCTGCCGCCACTGGCTGAGCAGATGCCGGCCCTGGTCAGCGCCTGGGCCCTGGGCACGGCGCTGATGCTGGCGCGGTTGGCCCTGGGCCTGGCCTGGGTCGGCCGCGCGCGGCGGCGCAGCACGCCGGCACCGGCCGAATGGCAGGCGCGGCTGGACGGCCTCGCTCGACGCCTGGGCCTCAAGCGGCCCGTCCCGCTGCGCCTGCTGCCCGACCTGGCCGGCCCCATCGCCCTGGGCATGTTCAGGCCCTGCGTGCTGCTGCCTGCCGCCCTGCTGACCCGCCTCCCGGTTGACCTGATCGAAGCGCTGCTGGCGCACGAGCTGGCCCATGTGCGGCGCTGGGACTACGCGGCCAACCTGCTGCAGAGCGCCGTCGAGGCCCTGCTCTTTTTTCACCCCGTCGTCTGGTGGCTGTCGGCTCGCATGCGTCATGAGCGCGAGTTGGTAGCCGACGAGATCTCGGCCGAGTTGCTCGGTGATTCACGCCGCCTGGCCCTGGCCCTGCACGCCCTTTCTGAAATGGATTGCTCCGATATGACCCCCTCCCCTGCGCTCGCCGCTCGCGGCGGCGACCTGCTTGCCCGCATCGAGCGCCTGCTCGCGCCGCGCCCCCAGGCGACTGGCTGGAAGCTGGCCCTGCCAGCCCTGCTGATCGCCGCGACCAGCTTCGTCGTGCAGGCCAAGGGCCGCGAACCGGTCGAGCCGCCGCCCAGCCCGGTGGCCATCGAGGCCGAGGCGCCGCCGGTTCAACAACTGCGCCTGCCCGTCAATGCCAAGCATGTCATCGTCATCGACGACACCACGGGCAAGGTGCTGATGGCTCGTGATGCCGACACCGCCGTGCCGATCGCCTCGCTGACCAAGCTGCTGACGGCCATGGTCGTGCTCGACGCCAAGCTGGACCCGAACGAGAAGCTGCGCATCACCAGCGACGACGTCGACACGCTCAAGCACAGCCGCTCGCGGGTTCGCGTCGGCACGCAGATGAGCCGGCAGGCCGCGCTGGAGCTGGCGCTGATGGAGTCCGAGAACCGCGCAGCCGCGGCACTGGCGCGCACCTTCCCCGGCGGCGAGGCCGGCTTCGAGAAGGCCATGCAGGCCAAGATCCGCGCCCTTGGCCTGAAGCGCACGGCCATTACCGACCCGACCGGCCTGTCGCCGGCCAATACCTCGACGGCCACCGAGATGGCGGCCATCACCGCAGCGGCGGCGCGCTACGGCGAAATTGAACGCATCACCAGCGTCAAGAAGACCAAGGTGCCAGTCGACGGCCGCCAGCGCGAGGTGCGCAATACCAATCGGCTGGTCGGTGCCAAGGGCTGGAACATCCGCGTCTCCAAGACCGGCTACACCGAGGAAGCCGGCCGCTGCCTGGCCATGCGCATCCTGAGCGGCAAGCGCCCGGTCACCGTGGTGCTGCTGGATGCCGACGGCTCGGCCAATCGCCTGCGCGATGCGGCGCTGATCCGCAAGTCGCTGGCCCGCCAGGCTTTCTGATCATGCAGCGCCGTCATCTGCTTGCGGCCAGCAGCGCCGCCCTCGCCCTGCCCGGCTACAGCCTGGACTTCGCCGCACCGAATCCACCGGCTGCGATGCGCGCCAGCGTGGACCGCATCGTCGACATCGCCGTCGGCATCCGCCCCTTTCGCGCGCAGGGGCCGCGCATCGAAGCAGAGAAACGCTTCGGCAAGACAGTCGTCCACCACTACGGGCACGGTGGCAGCGGTTGGTCACTGTCCTGGGGTTCGGCCCAGCGCGCGCTGGCGCTGATCCAGTCGCGCGGCGTTCGCCCGGGTGAGCGCATCGCCGTCATCGGCTGCGGCGCCATCGGCCTGACGACGGCACGCACCGCCCAGCAGGCCGGCTACAAGGTCAGGCTCTACGCCAAGGACCGCCCACCCCGCGTGCACTCCTCAGCGGCCACCGGGCTGTGGACGCCGGACTCGCGCATCATCACGAGCGAGAACGCCAGCGAGGCCTGGACGACCGATTGGGAAGCCATGGCGAGGGCGTCCTTCAAGGTGCACCAGAGCTATCTCGGCCTGCCCTCCGGACCGGTCGAATGGCATGACGGCTATGTCGTCGCCGACGAGGATTTCGATCAGGCCCTGCCCGGCCATATCGGCGAGCCCGACTATCCGGAGCTGTCGTCGCGCATCGCCGACCTGCGCCCGCAGGGCAAGGCGCTTTCGGCCGCGGAGCATCCTTTCCGCAAACCGCACGCGCGCCGCTTCACGCAGCTCATCTTCAACATCCCGGCCTACCAGCGCCTGCTGCTGGACGACTTCGCCCGCGATGGCGGCGAACTGGTGCAGCGCGAGTTCCGGCAGCCGCGCGACTTCGCCCGCCTGCCCGAGCGCGTCGTCGTCAACTGCACGGGCGACGGGGCGCGCAAGCTGCTGGGCGACACCAGCATGACGCCGGTGCGCGGCCAGACGGCTCGCCTCATTCCGCAGCCCGAGGTGGATTACGCGCTGATCTACCGCGGCCAGAACCTCGTCGTGCTGCCACGGCGTGACGGCCTGCTCGTCGCGGCCATGGGCGAGCACGATTTCGGCAATGACGATCTGCGCCCCGACAGGGCCCAGAGCGAGGCCGCGGTGCAGCGGCTCGCCGGCCTGTTTTAGAAGGTCTCCCAGTCGCCCTCGGCCTGGCTGGGCGCGGGGGCGGAAACGGGCTTCGGTGCGGGCGCCGTATTGACCGGCGCCGGCCTGGCTTGAGCCGTGGGGCGCGGCGCAGGTTTGGGCGTCGCAGCCCGGGGCGCCGTGGCGGGCCGCGCTGCCGGCTTGGGCGCGCCGCGCGGCGCCGGCGCCGCAGCGCCCGCGTCCACGCGGAAGGCCGCCACCGCCTCGGCCAGCTTGGCCGTCTGCATGCGCATGCTCTCAGCGGCGGCCGCTGTCTGCTCCACGAGAGCCGCGTTCTGCTGCGTGGCCTGGTCGAGCTGGCTGACGGCCGCGTTGATCTGGCCCACGCCTTCGCTCTGCTCTCGGCTGGAGACGGTGATCTCGCCGACCAGGTCGGTCACCTTGCGCACCTCATTGACCATCTGGCCGATGGTCTCGCGCGCGGCCAGCACCTGGGCGCTGCCGCTCTCGACCTTGGTGACGCTGTCGCCGATCAAGCTCTTGATCTCCTTGGCCGCCTCGGCGCTACGCTGCGCCAGCAAGCGCACCTCGCCGGCCACGACGGCGAAGCCGCGGCCCTGCTCGCCTGCCCGCGCCGCCTCGACGGCGGCGTTCAGCGCGAGGATGTTGGTTTGGAAGGCGATGCCGTCGATGGTGCCGATGATGTCGGAGATCTTGCGGCTGGAGGTCGAGATGGCGTCCATCGTCGTGACGACCTCGCCCACCGCGGTGCCGCCGGCGCCGGCCACTTCGGAGGCATGGTTGGCGAGCTGGTCGGCCTGGCGGGCGTTGTCCGCATTGGCCTTGATCTGCGCGGCCATTTGCTCGACCGAGGCCGCCGTCTGCTCGAGGCTCGATGCTTGGCTCTCGGTGCGCGCCGACAGGTCGGCATTGCCCTGGGCGATCTCGGCCGCGGCGACGCTGAGCTGATCGCAGCCCAGGCGCACGCCCGACACCATGCGCGCCAGGTTCTGCGTCATCTCGTCCAGCATGGTCAGCAACTGGCCGAGCTCATCGCGCGAACTGCTCTGCAGGCGCTGTGTCAAGTCGCCGGCCGCCACCGCCCTGACCGCGTCGGAAGCGCGCTGCACGGGGCCGGTGATGGAACGCGTGATGGACAGGGCAGCCAGCACGCCGATGACCAGGGCCGCGGCCGACGCAACGCCAAAGATCAACAACACACGGCGGTAGGCACTCTCGGCGGCAGCCGCTGTCGCTGCGGCCAGCTTCTCGTTGTAATCCCACCATTTGCTGACGTTCTCACGCAGCGGCAGAAAGACGGCGCGGGCAGTCCCGTTCAACTCCCGGGCCGCCGTACCCTGGGTCGGATCGGCCGCACTTTCCTCTGACGCCTTGAGAGTCTTCTCCTGCCCCGCGAAATAAGCTTCAGCGCCCTCACGCACCTTCTTCATGTACCCGCGGTCTTCGTCATCGGCGGCCAGCAACTCATAGTCCTTCAACCGCTGGCGGACGTTGTCACGCGCCTTGACGATCTGGGCGGCAACGTCCTTCTTCTGCTTGTCGTCGTCTGTAAGGATGTGCTGCTGCTCGAACCGCCGCGCATCGGAAAGCGCACCGTCAATCTGGTGAATGACACGCAGCGACGGCAGGATGTTCTCGGGGTAGTACTCGGTGTAGTTGTTGATCGATTTCGTCAACAGCGCGCCAACACCGGCCATGGCGAGCATCAGTGCCAGCAGCACCGCGAAGGCCAAGGCCAGGCGCTTTCCGACGCGCAGGTTCTTCAGTGCATCCACGGCTGTCCCCTCGTCGTTGTTCGGGGGACTGTGCCCGTTTCGGTGCGGGCAGGCAATGCGTGTGCAGCCGGTGTTTTGTCAACTTTCAGACGGCTCGGCCTCGCCCAGTAGCAAGGCGAGCAGCACGGCGGTGCCGATGGGCATGAAAACGACGATGGCAATGAACCATGGCATGAAGGCCCGGCCCGTGCGACGCACCAGCTGCATCATGAAAACGCAATGCATGGTGCCGGCCACGACGAGGCCCAGCCCGAGCAGGACAAGTCGGGACGCCGGCGGCTCGCCGTCCTGGGTGCTGCTGATGATCTGCCACAGGCACAGGCCGGCGACGAGCAGGGTGATGACCGCGTACTCGATGCCGCTCTTGATGTGTGGTTTCATGGTTCAGCGTTCCTCGATCAGTTTCTTCAGCGGCGCGGGCAGCGCGTAATCAACCAGTTTCTCCCGCGCCACCCAAGTGCCGCCAGGAGTCATACCCTCAACTGCCCCGGCCCGCAGCGTGTGCAGCACCCAGTCGAAATGCGTCAGCGCGTGCTGCAGCCGCGGCAGCGTCTCCAACTCGCCGCCCGGCAGGGCCGCTCGGGCGCTGGCCTCGTCGTCAAACATCGGCAGCGTCCACAGGCCCGCCCAGACACCGGTGTCAGGTCGCTGCTGCAGCAAGACCCGGCCCTCGACGCTCTCGACCCACAGCCACCAGTTCTCGCGACGGCCGCGCTTGAGCTTCCTGGTCTTGACCGGGAAGCGCGTCGGATCGCCCTCCTGCTGCCCGAGGCACATGGGCTGCACGGGGCAGAGCAGGCAGTCGGGCGAGCGCGTGCTGCAGATCGTCGCGCCGAGGTCCATCAGGCCCTGGGTGTAGCGGTCAACGTCGCGCTCGGGCAGCAGCTCGGTGGCATGGTCCCACAGCTTCTTCTCGGCGGCGCTGCTGGAAAGATCGCCGCTGAATGCCAACACGCGCGACAGCACGCGCTTGACATTGCCGTCCAGGATGGCGACGCGCTCGCCGAAGCAGAAGGCCGCGATGGCCGCAGCCGTGGAGCGACCGATGCCGGGCAGCGTCTGCAGGGCTGCAGCCGTGCCTGGGAACTCGCCCCCATGCAGATCGGCCACGGCCCTGGCGCAGGCGTGGAGATTGCGCGCCCGGCTGTAGTAGCCCAGGCCGGCCCATTGCGCGAGCACTTCGTCCAGCGACGCCGCGGCCAGGTCGGTCACCTTGGGCCAACGCGCCAGGAAGCGTTCGTAATAGCCCAGCACCGTCGCGACCTGGGTCTGCTGCAGCATGACTTCCGACAGCCAGACGCGATACGGGTCGCGCGTGTTCTGCCACGGCAGCGTGTTGCGGCCATGGCGGCGCTGCCAGGCGACGACGGTCTTGCCGAAGTCCTTGATCAGCGCTTCTGACATTGGGGGCAGAAGAAGGTGGAACGTGCGCCTTGCACGATGCGCCGGATGGCAGTGCCGCAACGCCGGCAGTTCTCGCCTTCGCGGCCATAGACCTGCGCCTGCATCTGGAAGCTGCCGGCGACGCCATGGGCGTCGCGAAAGTCGCGCAGCGTCGTGCCACCGGCCTCCAGCGCCTGGCCGAGCACCGTGCGCACGGCCGCAGCGAGCTTGTCGGCGCGCGGCCGGCTCAGCTTGCCGGCGGGCAGGCGCGGGTCGATGCCGGCCATGAACAGCGCCTCACAGGCGTAGATGTTGCCGGCGCCGACGACGATGTCGCCTGCCAGCAGCGCCTGCTTGATGGACACGCGCCGGCCGCTGAGCGCGGAATGCAGGTGCAGGCCGTCGAATCGCTCGTCGAAAGGCTCCAGGCCCAGGCTGCCGAGCAGCGTGGCCATCGGTTCTGCGTCCAGCGCCGCGCCCCAGACTACGGCGCCAAAACGCCGTGGGTCGGTCAGGCGCAGCAGGCCGTGGTCGGTGTACAGGTCGAAATGGTCATGCGAGCCGGGCGCCGGCGTCGTGTCGAGAAAGGCCAGCGAACCCGACATTCCCAGGTGCATCAACAAGCCCCCGGCGTTTTCCAGCGGGAGCCACAAATATTTACCACGTCTTTGCGTGCTGCCGACGCGGCTGCCGAGCAGGGTTTCGGGGTCCACGCCGAGTGGCCAGCGCAGGGGTTTCCCCAGGCGCAGGCCGGTCACCCGGGCCCCCTGGATGGCGCTGGCAAAGCTGCGGCGCGTGACTTCGACTTCGGGTAACTCGGGCATGAGGTGGAAATCATAATCAGGCCCTGTTCTGTCGGAGTTCGAATGCCCCTTCCCACTTGCCGCGTGATCGCCGCGGCCGCCCTGTTCGCCGCCCTGCAAGCCCACGCCCAGGATGCCGTCGCGCCGGCCACTCCCGCCGAGGCACCGACGAACTCGGCCATGGACGCGCCGTTGTTCTACCAGCTGCTGATCGGCGAACTTGAGCTGCAGAGCGGCCAGGCCGGCGTCGCCTTCCAGGTGCTGCTGGACGCCGCGCGCCGTACCGGCGACGAGGAGCTGTTCAAGCGCGTCGTCAACATCGCCGTGCAGGCTCGTGCGGGTGACCAGGCCCTGATGGCCGCACGCGCCTGGGCCGAGACAGTGCCAACGTCGGCCGAGGCGCTGCAGAACTGCGTGCAACTGTTGGCCGTCATGAACAAGCCCGCCGAAGTACCCACGCCGCTGGCGAGCTTGCTGCGCGTTGCGCCCGCTCCGCAGCGCCCCGGGCTCATCCTCGCGCTTCCCCGCCTGTTCCAGCGCTCGCCCGATCCCAAGGCCGTGCTCACGGCACTGCGCCCGGTGCTGCAGGCCCAGACCGGCCCGCTCAAGCCCGCCGCCCTGTACACCGAGGCCCGCCTGTCCATCAATGCCGGCGAGAACGCGCGCGCACTTGGGCTGACCCGCGAACTCAACCAACTCGTTCCCGACAACGATGACGCGATGCAACTGGCCGTCGACCTCATGCCCACGGAGCCGCAGGCCGAAGGGCTGATCACCGCCAGGCTGCAGCAGTCGCCCGAGCAGCATGCGCTGCGCCAGGCCTATGCCCGCGCGCTGATCCTGGCGCAGCGCCCGGCCGACGCCGCGCGTGAGTTCCGCCTGTTGACCGAGGCGACGCCCGACAACCCCGCCCCCTGGCTGGCCCTCGGCGCCACCGAACTGGAGCTCAAGCATGCTGCCGCCGCTGAGGCTGCCCTGCGCGAGGCCCTGAAGCGGCTGGACACGCCGGCCTCAGGCACCGATGCCGAGATCAAGGCCCGCGCCGAGGGCCGCCAGCAGGCCTGGCTGATGCTGTCCCAGGCGGCCGAGCAACGCGGCGATCTCAAGGCCGCCGAGGCGGCACTGCAAAAAGTGGACGGCAACGGCCTGGAGCTGCGCTACCGCCGGGCCAGTCTGCTGGCTCGGCAAGGGAAGCTGCCTGAGGCCCGCAAGCTGCTGCAACCGGCAACCGATGCCAGCGATGCCGACGCCCGAGCCGCGCTGCTTGCCGAAGCCCAGCTGATGCGCGAGCAGCGCGACTACACGGCCTCACTGGCCGTCCTCAAGACCGCCACCACCCGCTTCCCGGCCGACGCCGATCTCGTCTACGAACAGGCCATGATGACCGAGAAGGCAGGCCGCTTCGATGAAATGGAGAGCCTCTTGCG
Organism: Pelomonas sp. Root1217; assembly: GCF_001425705.1. Classification (GTDB taxonomy): domain Bacteria; phylum Pseudomonadota; class Gammaproteobacteria; order Burkholderiales; family Burkholderiaceae_C; genus Pelomonas. Next base: position 168,771 of record NZ_LMDC01000029.1, read on the forward strand.
CCGGGTCATCGAGATCAAGCCCGACTATCACCATGCCTACAACGCCCTGGGCTATTCGCTGGCCGAGCGCAATCTGCGCCTGCCCGAGGCCAAGGAGCTCATCGAACGGGCGCTGAAGCTGGCGCCTGGCGAGCCCTTCATCGTCGACAGCCTGGGCTGGGTTGAGTTCCGCCTGGGCAACCTACCCGAGGCCGCCAAGCTGCTGCGCCAGGCTCATGCCGCCCGCCCCGACGCCGAGATCGCCGCCCACCTCGGCGAGGTGCTGTGGGCCAGCGGCGCCCAGGATGAAGCCCGCCGCGTCTTTGCGGAGGCCACTCAGCGCGACCCCGCCAACGAAGCCCTGCGCGAAACGCTGGACCGGCTGAAGGTCAAGCCGCGATGAGGCTGGCTGCCCTGCTCCTCACACTCGCCGTTGCCGGCTGCGCGCAGCTGCCTCAGGCGCCGCCCGCTGGCCAGGAGTCGCGGCTCAGCGGCCGCATCAGCGTGACCGTGGCCGGCGATGCGCACAACCGCGGCACTGGCGGCGCGGCCAGCTTCGAGCTTTTCGGCGGCCCGCAGGCGGGGCGGCTGGAACTGACTTCGCCGCTCGGCGCCCTTGTGGCCCGCGCGAACTGGCAGCCCGGCCGCGTCACGCTGCAGACGCCCGGCGACGAGCGCCGCTTCGACGACCTCGACGCATTGACCCGCGAGCTGCTGGGCGAGCCGGTGCCGGTTGCCGCGCTGTTTGACTGGCTGCAGGCCCGACCCTGGCCCGCCGCGCCACACCGCACGACGACGAGCGGCTTCGAGCAACTGGGCTGGCGCATCGAACCCAAGCTGCCCGCCCTCGTCGCCACGCGCCTGGCCGAACCCACCGTCACGCTGCGCGCCCGGCTGGACAGCGGCGAATGAAGGCGCTGTACGACCTGGCCGCGCCCGCCAAGCTCAACCTCTTTCTGCATGTGGTCGGCAAGCGGCCTGATGGCTACCACCTGTTGCAGTCGGTCTTTGTGCTGATCGATTGGGCAGACACATTGCATGTGGAAACTCGCGCAGATGGACGGTTGCATCGCCACGATGTGCTCGCAGGCGACCTGCCCGCCGACGACCTCTGCCTGCGTGCCGCCCGCCTGCTGCAAACCGAGACCGGCTGCACGCTCGGCGCCGATATCCATCTCGAAAAGCGCCTGCCCGCCGGTGCCGGCATGGGCGGCGGCTCGTCGGATGCGGCGACCACACTGCTGGCGCTGAACCGGCTCTGGGATCTGCGCCTGCCGCTGGACCGCTTGATGGCGCTCGGCCTGAAGCTCGGTGCCGACCTGCCCTTCTTCCTCGGCGGCGGCCCGGCCTTTGTCGAAGGCATCGGCGAAATCCTGCATCCACTGACCTTGCCCGAACAGCGCTTCGCCGTGCTCAAGGGCCCGGCCGGGCTGGCGACCAAGGACATCTTTTCGAGCCCACTCTTGGCAAGGAGCGAAAACCTGGCTATAGTCGCGGGCTTTCCCGCCCTGGCTGGAACTGCAGAAAAACTGGTGAATGGCTTTGGTCACAACGACCTCCAGCCAGCCGCTGAAAGTATCAGCAGTGAAGTGCAAGACGCGGTAGCGTGCATGTCGAAGCAATTCGGCAACGCCCGGATGACGGGCTCAGGCGCTGCGGTGTTTTCAGTACTCGCCGGGAACGGAAAAGATGGCAATGACGACCAGTCCCTGGCGACATTACTGCGGGCCAGACCTGCGGAGTGGACCGGTCGAATCTGCCGCAGTCTGGCTCAACACCCGCTCGCGGGCTGGGCCGGCTGACAAAGTTAAAGGGGTTCGGCCGCTCGGCCGGGTCCTGTGTAGGGGAGTCGCCAAGTTGGTCAAGGCATCGGATTTTGATTCCGACATGCGAGGGTTCGAGTCCTTCCTCCCCTGCCAAATGTTTTCCGTACTTCGCTGAACCGGCTGCGCATTCAGCGGGCCACTGACTCAAGGAAGCCCAGTGCTGCTCAACACGGTTCTCTTCACCGGCAACGCGAACCCGGTCCTCTCTCAGGAAATCGCTACCCATCTCGGTCTCGAGCTGGGCAAGGCCGTCGTCGGGCGTTTCTCCGACGGAGAAGTCACTGTCGAGATCCAGCAGAACGTGCGCGCCCGCGATGTCTTCGTCATCCAGCCCACCTGCGCGCCGACGAACGAGAACCTGATGGAGTTGCTGATCATGGCGGACGCGCTCAAGCGCTCCAGCGCCCGCCGCGTCACTGCCGTCATCCCCTACTACGGCTACGCCCGCCAGGACCGCCGCCCGCGTTCCACCCGCGTGCCGATCTCGGCCAAGGTCGTGGCGAACTGCCTTGAGACCGTTGGCGTCGAGCGCGTGCTGACCATGGACCTGCACGCCGACCAGATCCAGGGCTTCTTCGACATCCCGGTCGACAACATCTACGCGTCGCCCGTCCTGCTATCGGACCTGAAGAGCCGCAACTACAGCGACCTCGTCGTCGTGTCGCCTGACGTCGGCGGCGTGGTGCGTGCGCGTGCCTTGGCCAAGCAACTCGGCTGCGATCTGGCCATCATCGACAAGCGCCGCCCCGCCGCCAACGTGTCCGAGGTGATGCACGTCATCGGCGAGATCGACGGCCGCAATTGCGTGATCATGGATGACATGATCGACACCGCCGGCACCCTGGTGAAGGCGGCCGAGGTGCTGAAGGCTCGCGGCGCCAAGAGCGTGTTCGCCTACTGCACCCATCCCATCCTGTCGGGCCCGGCCATCGAGCGCATCGCCGGTTCGCAGCTGGACGAAGTCGTCATCACCAACACCATTCCGCTGACCGACGCGGCCAAGGCCTGCAAGAAGATCCGCCAGCTGTCGGTGGCCTTCCTGTTCGCCGAGACCATCCGCCGCATCTCTGATGGCGAGTCGGTCACCTCCCTTTTCTCCGAGCAGAACAACAACTTCTGATCGGAATACACGGCCGTCGCAAGACGGCTTTTTCAAACGGTGCCTGGTCGCGGGTGCCGTTCTCTTTTGGAGAAAACCATGAAGTTTGTCGCTTTTGAGCGCAAGTTGCAGGGGACCGGAGCGAGCCGCCGCCTGCGAGTGGCCGGCAAGGTGCCGGGCATTGTTTTTGGCGCCGGTGAGCCCGTCATGATCGAACTCGATCACAACGCGCTGTTCCACGCCCTCAAGAAGGAAGCCTTCCACAGCTCGCTGCTGGACATGGAACTGGCTGGCGCCACCACGCAAGTGCTGCTGCGCGATTTCCAGATGCACCCGTACAAGCCGCAAGTTCTGCACTGCGACTTCCAGCGCGTGGACGCCACGACCAAGATCACGAAGAAAGTGCCCCTGCACTTCATCGGTGAAGAGGTCTCGCCGGCAGTCAAGACCGATCACTGCACGGTCAACCACGTCGTGACCGAGCTGCTGATCACCTGCCTGGCCAAGCAACTGCCCGAGTTCATCGAGGTGGATCTATCGGGCCTGACCCAGGGTCACTCGCTGCACGTCAACGACATCAAGCTGCCGGAAGGCATCAAGGTCGTCACGCACGGCAAGCCGAACCCCGTCATCGCAACGCCGGTCGCGCCGGTTGCTGAAGAAGTCATCGTTGCCGCCGCTCCGGTGGCCGACGACGGCAAGAAGAAGAAGAAGAAGTAATTTCTTCGAGGCTTCCAGCCAAGACGAGGGGCTCCGCAAGGAGCCCTTTTTTTTGCTTTTATTGCGCCTGCAACCTGCCGCCCAGGTTCTTCAGCAGCAGATTGGCCGCCACCAACTGGCGGTTGCGCGCAGACAGCAGGTTGGCTTCAGCCGAGAGCAGCGAACTCTGCGCCGCACTGACGTTCAGGAAGCTGACCGTGCCGGCGCGGTACTGGGCCAGCACGATGTCGAGGTTGCGCTGGGCGGCCTCGAAAGCGTCGCGCTGCAGGGCCAGCGCCGCGCCGGATTCGGCGAACTGCACGAGGTTGTCCTCGACCTCCTGGAAGGCCGTCAGCACCGCCTGGCGGTAGTTGGCGGTGGCGGCATCGGCCGAGGCGCGCGCCTGGGCCGAGGCCAGCTTGCGCTGACCGCCGTCAAAGATGGGCTGCGCCACGGCCGCACCGATGCTCCACAGCAGATTGGGCGCCGAAATCAGGTTGGACCAGGACGAGCCGCGGTAGCCGGCGCTGGCCGACAGGTCGATGGACGGAAAGAAGGCCGCATCGGCGATGCCGATCTGCGCATACGCCGCCGTCTGGCGGGCACGCGCGGCGGCGATGTCGGGGCGCTGGGCCAGCATCGTCGACGGGACCAGGTCTGGCACCGGGGGCAGCTCAGGAAGCCGAGAACTGGGGAGCAGCTGGAACTGCCCCGGCAGCTTGCCGAGCTGGGCGGCGATGGCATGCTCGATCTGAGCGCGCTCGGTGCGCATGTCGCTGAGCTGCGACTGCACGCTGCGCAGCTGGGTGCGCGCCTGCAGCACATCGGTCTGCGCAACCACGCCACTGGCGTACCGGACCTCCGTCAGCTCCAGCGCGCGCTGGTTGGCATTCACCGTGCGCTCCAGCAGCGCCTGCTGCGCCTCGGCGGTGCGCAAAGCGAAATAGCTTTGCGTCAGCGTCGCCTGCGCCGACAGGCGCAGCGCGGCCAGATCAGCCTGATTGGCCCGGTAGTTCGCGCCGGCGGCCTTGACGCCTTCGGCGAGGCGCCCCCACAGGTCGACCTCCCAGGCCGCGTTGGCGGTCAGCGAGTTGTTGGTCGACACGGTGCGTTGGCCGTTGCCGTTCTCAGCCGAGGCGGATCGGGTGCTGCCGGCGCCGACGGACAACGTGGGGAAGATCGCCGAGCGGCTGGCTGCAAGCACCGCGCGGGCCGACGCAACCTGGGCCAGCGCCGCGGCAAGGTTCTGGTTGCCGACGACGAGGTCGGCCTGCAGGCTGTCCAGCACCGGGTCCTTGAACATCGTCCACCAGGCCTCGGGCACGGCGACCTCGGGCGCCACGCGCCGCCATTCGGGCGAGCCCGTGAAGTGCTCGGGCGGCGGGGCATCCGCAGGCGGGTGCTGCGAGGTCACGGCACAGCCGGCAAGCAGCAGCGCGACGGTCAAGGGAGCAAGGGCAGTCTTAAGCATGGCTCAGGTCGCCGTCTGGATGACAACTGTACGAGCTGGCGCGCGCTTCTTGCGGCTCAGCCTGTCCATGCAGCAGAACACGACGGGCGTGGTGTAGAGGGTCAGCAGCTGGCTCAGCAGCAGGCCGCCGACGATGGAGATGCCCAGCGGCACGCGCAACTCGGCCCCTTCACCGTGGCCCAGGGCCAGCGGCACGGCGCCGAAGACAGCCGCCACCGTCGTCATCAGGATGGGCCGCAGCCGCAGCAGCGCCGCGCGGTAGATGGCTGCACCGGGCGACAGCCGGCTGCCGCGCTCCTCGGCGGCGTGCTGGGCCGAGATGGCGAAGTCCAGCATCATGATGGCGTTCTTCTTGACGATGCCGATCAAGAGGATGACGCCGATCAGCGCAATGATGGTGAAGTCGGTCTTGAAGGCCATCAGCGCCAGCAGCGCGCCGACGCCGGCCGACGGCAGCGTCGACAGGATGGTGATCGGGTGGATAAGGCTCTCGTAGAGCATGCCCAGCACCAAATAGATGGTCACGACAGCCGCAAGGATCAGCAGAGGCTGGGACTTCAGCGAGGCCTGGAAGGCCTGGGCCGTTCCCTGGAAGCTGCCGCGCACCGACACCGGCGCGCCGCTGCCGGCCACGGCATCGTTGATGGCTGCCACGGCGTCGGACAGCGACACACCCTCCGCCAGGTTGAAGCTGATGGTGCTGGCCGGCGTGCCGCTCTGGTGGTTGACGGACAGCGGCGTGTTCGTCACTTCCACGCGCGCCACGGCCGACATCGGCACCTGCTTGCCGCCGCTGCTCGTCAGCATCAGCCGGTCCAGCGTCTGCGGGCTTTGCAGCCAGACGGGCGCAAGCTCCATGACGACGCGGTACTGGTTCAGCGGGTTGTAGATGACGCCGACCTGGCGCTGGCCGAAGGCGTTGTTCAGCGTGGCATCAAAGGCGCTCATCGTGATGCCCAGCCGCGCCAGCGCGTCGCGGTCGACGACCAGCGAAGTCTGCGTGCCCTTGTCCTGCTGGTCGGTGTTGACGTCGGTGATCTCGGGCACCTCGGTCAGCGCGCGGCGGATGCGCGGCTCCCAGGTGCGCAGGTCGCTCAGATCGTCGGCCTGCAGCGTGTATTGCAGCGAGGCATTGGACTGGCGGCCGCCGATGCGGATGTCCTGCACCGGCGCCATGAACAGGTTGGCGCCCGGCACCCTGGCCAGCTTGCCGCGCAGCCGGTTGATGACGGCATCGATGCTCTCGTTGCGCTCGGCCTGCGACTTCAGGCTGATGAACATGTTGGCGCTGTTGCGCTGGCCGCCGCCGGTGAAGCCGGTCACGTTGGCCACGGCCGGGTCGGCCCGCACGATGTCGTGGAAGGTGCGCAGCTTGATCTGCATGGCCTGGAAGGAGCTGGCCTGGTCGGCCTGCACGCCGCCGATCATCAGCCCGGTGTCCTGCTGCGGGAAGAAGCCCTTGGGGATGGTCATGTACAGGTGCACGTTCAGCGCGACGACGCCGGCCAGCACCAGCAACGCGATGGGCTGATGGCGCAATGTCCAGCGCAGCGTGCGGCGGTAGCCCCGCATCAGCCCGCGCTGCAGCCGCGCCAGCCGCTGGCCGAAACGCCCGGACTTCTTCGCCTCGGCGTGCGGCTTGAGCAGCGTCGCCGCCATCATCGGCGTGGTGGTCAGCGACACGACCATGGACACCAGGATGGCCACCGACAGCACGACCGCGAACTCGCGGAACAGCCGCCCGACAATGCCGCCCATCGCGAGGATGGGAATGAAGACGGCGATCAGGCTCAGCGAGATGGAGATGACGGTGAAGCCAATCTCCCTGGCGCCCGTCAGCGCCGCCTCGCGGGGCGGCATGCCGCGCTCGATGTGGCGCGAGATGTTCTCCAGCACGACGATGGCGTCGTCGACGACGAAACCGGTGGCCACCGTCATCGCCATCAACGACAGGTTGTCGATGCTGTAGCCCAGCAGGTACATGAAGCCGCAGGTGCCGGCCAGCGACACCGGCACGGCCACGGCCGGCAGCAGGGCTGCGCGAAAGCGCCGCAGGAAGATGAAGACGACCACGATGACCAGGCCGAAGGAGATCGCCAGCGTGCGCTGCACTTCCTTGATGCTGCCGCGGATGGTGGACGTGCGGTCCATGACGACGTCGACATTGATGGCCGGCGAGATGGAGGCGCGCAGTTGCGGCAGCAGCGCCCGCACCGTGTCGACGGTCTTGATGATGTTGGCGCTGGGCGCCTTGTTCAGGATCAGCAACACGGCGGAGCGGCCGTTGGCCAGGCCGTCGTTGCGCAGGTCCTGCACGCTGTCCTCGATGGCCGCCACATCGCGCAGCTGCACGGCGGCGCCGCTCTTGTAGCTCAGCACCAGGGGCGCGTAGTCGCTGGCCAGGCGAGCCTGGTCGTTGGCGGTGATCTGCCAGTAGCGATCCCCGCTCTCCAGTTGGCCCTTGGGCCGGTTGGCATTCGTCGCGACGACGGCAGCCCTGACCTGATCCAGCGAGAGCCCTTGAGCCGACAGCTTGTTCGGGTCCAGCTCGATGCGCACCGCGGGCAAGGCACCGCCGCCGACACTGACCTGGCCGACGCCCTCCACTTGCGACAGCCGCTGCGCGAGTACCGTGGACGCGGCGTCATACATCTGGCCGCGCGTCAGTGTGTCGGAGGTCAGCGCCACGATCATGATGGGCGCGTCGGCCGGGTTGACCTTGCGGTAGCTCGGGTTGCTCGGCATGCCGGTGGGCAGCAGGGCACGCGAGGCATTGATGCCGGCCTGCACGTCGCGCGCGGCACTGTCGATGTCGCGGCTGAGGTCGAACTGCAGCGTGACGCGGCTGCTACCCAGCGACGAGGACGAGGTGATCTCGGTCACGCCGGCGATGCTGCCGAGCGTGCGCTCCAGCGGTGTGGCGACGGTCGCGGCCATGGTGTCAGGGCTGGCACCGGGCAGGGAGGCGCTGACCGAGATGGTCGGGAACTCGACCTGCGGCAGCGGCGCGATGGGCAGCAGCAGGTAGGCGATGGCACCGGCCAGCGCCAGGCCGCAGGTGATCAGCGTCGTGCCGATGGGGCGCTCGACGAAGACGCGCGAAAGGTTCACGCCGCGGCCCCTTCTTCAGTGCGGGGCTTGCGGCCGCGCTTGAGCCGGGCGGCCAGCGCGGCGAAGCCCAGATAGATGACCGGCGTCGTGAACAGCGTCAGCAGCTGGCTGACGATCAAGCCACCAACCATGACGACGCCCAACGGATGGCGCAGCTCGCTGCCCACACCCGTGCCCAGCATCAGCGGCAGTGCACCCAGCAATGCCGCCATCGTCGTCATCAGGATGGGCCTGAAGCGCGTCATCGCGGCCTGGTGGATGGCCTCCCGCGGCTTCATCCCCATCTCGCGTTCCGCATCGAGGGCGAAGTCGATCATCATGATCGCGTTCTTCTTCACGATGCCGATCAGCAGCACGATGCCGATGATGGCGATGATGCCCAGGTCCAGGCGGAACACCAGAAGGGCCAGCAGGGCCCCCAGGCCCGCCGACGGCAGCGTGGACAGGATGGTCAGCGGGTGGATGGTGCTCTCGTAGAGCACGCCCAGCACGATGTACATCGTCACGATGGCCGCCAGGATCAGCAGTAGCGTGCTGGTCAGCGACGCCTGGAAAGCCAGTGCCGCGCCCTCGAAGCGCGTCTCGACGCTCAGCGGCAGCTGCAACGCATCGACCTCGGCGCGGACCGCCTTGACCGCTTCGCCCAGCGACGCACCGGGCGCGAGGTTGAACGAAAGGGTCGAGGACGGGAACTGCGCCACATGGTTGACGGCCAGCGGCGCCAGCTTCTCGCTGAAGCGCGCCACCGAGCTGAGCGGCACCTGCACACCACCGGCGCCGGGCACGTAGAGGCGCTTCAGGCCGTCCAGACCCTGGCGGTACTCGGGCGCCACTTCCAGCACGACGCGGTACTGGTTGCTCTGCGTGAAGATGGTCGAGATCAGCCGCTGGCCAAAGGCGCTGTACAGCGCGCTGTCGATGGCCGCCACGCTGACGCCCAGCCGCCCGGCGGCGTCGCGGTCGATGTCTACATAGGCCTGCAGGCCCTTCTCCTGCTGGTCGCTGGCCACGTCGGCGATCTGGCTCAGGCCACGCAGGCGTTCGAGCACGGCGGTGGTCGAGCGGCTCAGTTCCGCGGAGTCGGGTGAGCTCAGCGTGAACTGGTATTGCGTCTTGGCGATGCGGTCCTCGATGGTCAGGTCCTGCACCGGCTGCAGATACAGCGCAATGCCGGGTTCGCTGGCGGCCGCGTCGGCGATGCGGCGCGCCACCTCGGCCGCGCTTGCACCACGGCCCTCCTTGGGCTTGAGCGAGATCTGCAGCCGGCCCTGGTTCAGCGTCGTGTTGCCGCCGTCCACGCCGATGAAGGAAGACACGCTCTCCACCGCGGGGTCCTTCAGCACGCGCTCGGCCAAGCGCTGCTGGTGCTCGGCCATTGCGCCGAATGAAGTCGACTGGGCCGCCTCGGTGATGCCCTGCAACTGGCCCGTGTCCTGCACCGGAAAGAAGCCCTTGGGCACGAGCAGGTAGAGGACGCCGGTCAGGCCCAGCGTGGCGATGAAGACGACCAGCGTCGCAGCCGAGCGGTCCAGCACCCAGTTCAGCATGCGGCCATAGGCGGCGATGGTGTCGTCAAAGGCCTTGCCCACGCGGCGCCACAGCCAGCCGTGGTCTTCGTCATGCTCATGCTTGAGCAGGCGCGCACACATCATCGGCGTCAGCGTAAGCGACACGAAGGCCGAGATCAGGATGGACACGGCCAGCGTGATGGCGAACTCGTGGAAGAGGCGGCCGACCACATCACCCATGAAGAGCAGCGGGATCAGCACGGCAATCAGCGACACGGTCAGCGAGATGATGGTGAAGCCGATCTGCTTGGACCCGGTCAGCGCCGCCTCGTAGGGGCTGACGGCTTCACCGCCCTCCTCCATGTGCCGCGCAATGTTCTCAATCATGACGATGGCGTCGTCCACCACGAAGCCCGTGGAGATCACCAACGCCATCAACGTCAGGTTGTTGATCGAGAACCCCGCCATGTACATGACGCCGAAGGTGCCCACCAGCGACACCGGCACGGCGACGGCCGGGATGATGGTGGCCGGCACGCTGCGCAGGAAGACGAAGATGACGCCGATGACGAGGACGACGGCGAAAAGCAGCTCATGCTGCACATCGGTCACCGAGGCGCGGATGGTGGTGGTGCGGTCGCTGAGCAGTTGCACGTCCAGCGACGCCGGCAGGCTGGCCTGCAGCTGCGGCAGCACGGCGCGCACGCGGTCCACGGTCTCGATGACGTTGGCGCCCGGCTGGCGCTGCACGTTCAGGATGACGGCCGACACGGACGACTTGCCGGCCTGGCCGGCCCAGGCGGCCAGGCGCAGGTTCTCGGCGTCGTCCACCAGCTCGGCCACATCCTTGAGCCGCACCGCATTGCCGTTCTTGTAGGCGATGACGAGGTTGGCGTACTCGGCGGCGCTGCGCAACTGGTCGTTGGCGTCCAGCGTCGAGGCCCGCAGCGGCCCGTCGAAACTGCCCTTGGACTGGTTGACGTTGGCCGCCGAGATGGCGGTGCGCACATCGTCGATGGACAGGCCCAGCGACGCCAGCGCGCCGGGGTTGGCCTGGATGCGCACGGCCGGCCGCCGGCCGCCGGCGATACCCACCAAGCCCACGCCCGGCACCTGCGAAATCTTCTGCGCCAGGCGGCTTTCGACGAGGTCGTGCACCCGCGTGATGGGCAGCGACGTGGAGCTGATGGCGATGGTCAGCACCGGCGCGTCAGCCGGGTTGACCTTGCTGTAGACCGGCGGCATGGGCAGGTCGCTGGGCAGCAGGTTGCTGCCGGCGTTGATGGCGGCCTGCACCTCCTGCTCGGCCACATCGAGCGCCAGGCTCAACTCGAAGCGCAGCGTGATGACGGAAGCACCGCCCGAGCTGGTCGATGACATCTGCGCCAGGCCCGGCATCTGGCCGAACTGGCGCTCCAGCGGCGCCGTGACGGAGGACGTCATCACGTCGGGGCTGGCGCCGGGGTACAGCGTCGTGACCTGGATGGTCGGGTAGTCGACCTCGGGCAGGGCCGACACCGGCAGCAGCCGGTAGGCCAGCGCGCCGGCCAGCACGATGGCCAGCATCAGCAGCGAGGTCGCAACCGGCCGCGCGATGAAAAGGCGTGACGGGTTCATCGGCTTAGTTCGATGGAGCCGAGGCGCGGTGCTGCTGGATCCAGGTGCGACGGTCCTCGGGGCTCATGGCCTTGAGCTTCTCGACCATCTCGGGCGGCACGCGGTCGGCCCAGCGGGGGCGCTCGCCGTCGGCAGCAGCAGCTGCTGCTGCGCTCGCACCGCTGGTACCTGCATTGGCACTGGCACCCGGCGCACTCGCAGCACCCGCGCCGCGTCCACGGCCGCCACGTCCACCCGCACCGGTGGCGCCACCTGCCGGCACCTTGATGACCTCGGCCTTGCCGCCGTCACGCAGGCGGTCGGCGCCGTCGGTGACGACCTGGTCGCCCTCCTTCAGCTCGCCCTGCACGGCGGTGAGATCGCCATCGGTCGCCAGGGTCTGCACCTTGCGCAGCGCCACCTGGCCATCGGTCACGACGTAGACAAAGATGCCCTGCGAGCCGCGCTGCACGGCCGCCGTCGGCACGACGAGCACGCCCTTCAGCGTGTCCAGTTGCAGGCGCACGTTGACGAACTGGTTGGGAAAGAGGCCACCATCCTTGTTCTCGAACAAGGCCTTGACCTTGATGGTGCCGGTGGTGGCGTCAATGGCGTTGTCGGTGCTGGCCACGCGTCCCTCGGCCAGCTTGGTGCGGCGCTCGCGGTCCCAGGCCTGCACGGGCAGGGCCTGCTTGTCGCCCAGCTGCTGGCGGATGCGCGGCAGGCGGGCGTCAGGCACGGCAAAGACGACAGCGGCCGGCTGGGTCTGGGCGATGGTCAGCAGGCCATTGGTATCGCCGGGCGTGATGTTGTTGCCCAGGTCAGCCTGCTTCAGGCCCGCCTGGCCGGCGATGGGCGCGGTGACGCGGGTGTAGGACAGCTGCAACCTGGCGTTGTCCACCGCGGCTTGGTCGGACAGCAGCGTGGCTTCGAGCTGGCGCACCAGGGCCTGCTGGGTGTCCAGCTGCTGGCGCGGCGCGGCCTCCTTGGCGACGAGATCCTTGTAGCGGGCCAGGTCGGCGCGGGCGTTCTCCAGTTGGGCCTGATCGCGGGCCAGCGTGGCCAGGGCCTGGTCGCGGGCGATCTCGTAGGGCTTGGGGTCGATCAAGGCCAGCACCTGGCCGGCCTTCACGGGTTGGCCCTCGCGGAAATAGATTGCCTTCAGCTCGCCGCTGACCTTGGCATGCACCACCGCGGTGTTGGCCGAGGCGATGCTGCCGATGGCGTCCACGACGACGGCCATGTCGCGCCTTTGCACCGCGGCGACCGTGACTGGCTGCGGCCCACTGCGGCCAAAGCGCCCGCCCGCGGGCCTGCCAGGTCCGCCGGCGCCTGATGCGGCGGATGCCGCGCCGGCCGGCCCGTCAGCGGCGCCTTCGCCGCCTCGGCCCTTCCACCACCACGCCGCAGCCGCGATGACGACGACGACAGCTACCGCGACCCAGATCCAGGTTTTATTTCTGCCCTTGGATTCCTTGTTCTGCATTCGGTCCACTCCTGGTTGCAGCCAAGTTTCCCGGCCGAATGTAGCTGCAGCATTGCTGAAGCTGAAAGCTACGATCACGTCCATGATCAAGCTGATGGTGGGCCTGGGCAATCCAGGTGCCGAGTACGAAGACACGCGCCACAACGCCGGTTTCTGGTGGATCGATGGCCTGGCACGGGGCCTCAAGGTGAGCCTGGCGCCCGACAAGGCCTATCACGGGCTGGTGGCCCGCGTGAACCAGGCGCCGGGCGCCAGCGGCCCCATCTGGCTGCTGCAGCCCATGACGTATATGAATCTGTCCGGCAAGTCGGTGGCCGCGCTGGCGCGCTTCTTCAAGATCGCGCCGGAGGAGATCCTGGCCATCCACGATGAGCTGGACCTGCCCCCGGGCGAGATGAAGTTCAAGAAGGGCGGCGGCAACGGCGGCCACAACGGACTGAAGGACATGCAGGCGCAGCTCGGCAGCGGTGACTTCTGGCGGCTGCGGCTGGGCATCGGCCATCCCGGCCACAAGGACGAGGTGGCCGGCTATGTGTTGCGCAGGCCGCCGCTGGCCGAGCGCCAGGCGGTGGAGGATTGCATCGAGAAGAGCTACGGCGCCGTCGAACTGATGCTGCGCGGCGACATGGACAAGGCGCTGGCCAAAATTCACGCCAAGCCGCCGCGACCCAAGCCGCCCAAGCCAGCGGCAATCGAGCAAACTCCCCCCTCATCATGAAGCTGCTGCTGGCCCTGTTCTTCACCCTCCTCATCCTGCCTGCTCAGGCGCAGACGGTGCAGCGCAAGGCCCAGGTCTACCGCTGCGGGCCAGACGGGCGCGACCTGCGTGACTCACCCTGCCCCGGCGGCGCTGGCGAGAGCGCTATCAGTTACGACCAGCCCAGCACGGCTGACAGCCGCGCCGCGCGGGATCGACACCTGGTGGATGCCAAACAGGCCGCCGCGCTGGCCGCCTCGCGCCGTGCCAGCGAGGCCGAGGCCCGCCACCAGCGCGCTGCAGCGGTCGGCCTGCAGTCGGTGCCGGCGCCGGCACCGACCGCCAGCGGCCCGGCAGTGACGCATCTGAAGCCGCCCAAGACGGCCAAGCCGCACAAGCCTTCCGCGGCCGCCAGCGGGCATCGATAGAATCCGCGCCGTTGGTGCTCGCGGCCGCCCTCATGGCGGCCGCAGTTCAACGGGAATCAGGAGGGCAGACCGTGACGCGGCGCGCCTAACCTGAGCTGTCCCCGCAACGGTAAGTGGACGAGGCTCCTGCCTCGGCGTTCGATCCACGACCACTGGCCTCACGGCTGGGAAGGTCTCGAATGCAGCGCCACCAGCCCGGATACCGGCCAACGACGGGGCCACCTCGCGCGCTTGCGCGGTGGCCGTTTTTCAGCCTTGCTGCGGGGGTCAGCACGGCTGGGTGTTCGTTCGCGTCTCCTCTCATGTCCCATTCCCTCCTCGCGGCCCGTCGGTCGCTGTTGGCCCTTTCCGCCGTGGCCTGCGCTTCCTCCGCCCACGCCCAGAACAAGCTCGACACCGTCGTCACCACCGCCGCGCGCACGCCGCAGCGCCTGTCGGAAGTGCTGGCCGACCTGACCGTCATCACCCGCGCCGACATCGAGCGCCAGGCCGCCGCCAGCGTGGCCGACCTGCTGCGCAACAACGGCTGCGCCGAGATGGTCCGCAACGGCGGCGCCGCATCGACGACCTCCCTCTTCCTGCGCGGCGCCGACACCCGTCACACCCTCGTGCTGGTGGACGGCGTGCGCATGGATTCGCAGGCCACCGGCGGCGCCAGCTGGCAGGGCATTCCGGTCGCGCAGGTCGAACGCGTGGAAGTGCTGAAGGGCCCGGCCAGCGCCATCTACGGCTCGGACGCCGTCGGCGGCGTGGTGCAGATCTTCACCCGCAAAGGCGGTGGCAAGATCAGCGCCGGCTTCGGCGTCGGCCTGGGCACCCAGGGCACGATGAAGGCCGACGGCGGCCTGTTCGGCAGCCTGGGGCTGGTCGACTTCGCCTTCACCGGCGCCATCGAAGAGAGCGACGGCTTCAATTCGACCATCGACTATCCCGGCTCCTTCAGCTACGTGCCCGACCGCGATGGCTGGCGCAAATACCAGGGCACGGCCCGTGTCGGCGCCCAGCTGGCCGAAGGCCATCGCGCCGAACTGATCGTCATCAAGAACCACATCAACGGCCAGTACGACGCTTCCAAGTCCAAGCCGCTGGCGGACGACCGCAGCCTGCAGGACACCGACGCCACCCGCCTGGCCTGGACGGCGCAATGGGCACCGGCCCTGCAGACCCAGCTCAGCTACGGCGAGTCGCGCGACCGCTACGAGACCTCGCCCTCGCCCTATCTGACCATCACCAAGGTCAAGAGCCTGGCCTTGACCGGTTCCTATGTGCTGGGCAAGGGCCAGCAGGTCAATTTCCAGGGCGAGCGCATCGAGGACAAGCTGGAGAACAGCGGCCTCGTGACCGCTGGCGTTGGCAAGCGCCACCGCAATGCCGTCGGCGCGGGCTATCTGCTCCATGCCGGTGCGTTCAGCCTGCAAGCCCACGCTCGCCACGACGACGACAGCCAGTTCGGCAGTGTCGACACCGGCACGCTGCTGGCCGGCTATGAGGTCGTGACCGGCCTGCGCGTCGTCGGCTCCATCGGCAACGCCTTCCGCGCGCCGACCCTCTATCAGCAGGGCACGGTCTACGGCCCCGACCTCAGCAAGCCCGGCGTCAAGCCGCTGGAGGCAGAGCGCGGCCGCAATGTCGAGTTCGGCTTGAAGTACGGCAGCGGCGAAACCGAGTTCACAGCCACGGCCTACCGCAACCGCGTCAGCAAGCTGATCATCTTCGGCGCTGCCGGCAGCTGCCAGAGCCAGTTCGGCTGCTACCAGAACGTGTCGGCGGCCCGCCTGCGCGGCGTGACCCTGGCCGGCAACACCAAGGCCGGCAGCGTGAACCTGCGCGCCACGATGGACTTCCAGAAGTCCACCGACGCCAGCACCGGCCTGCTGCTGGCCCGCCGCGCCAAGCGCCTGGCCACGCTGGGTGCCGACACCGAACTGGGCGACTGGTTGCTGGGCAGCAGCGTGCAGGCCTCGGGCGCGCGCTGGGACAACGCCGCCAACACGCGCAAGCTGGGCGGCTATGGCCTGGTCAACTTCAACGCGCAGTACAAGATCCGCAAGGATCTGAAGCTGCAGCTGAACCTGGACAACGCCTTCGACCGCGAGACGTCGACGGCCTATGGCTATGCGTCGGCACCGCGCACCGCGCTGATCTCGCTGCGCTTCACCCCCACGCTCTAATGGCGCCATGAGCGCACACGAACTCATCGTCGGCGGCCAGCGCAGCGGCAAGTCGCGCCAAGCCGAGAAGCTGGCCCTGGCCTGGCCGGGCCGCGTGGTGGTCATCGCCACTGCCTTGGCAGCCGACGAGGAGATGCGTGAGCGCATCGCCCATCACCGCGCCTCGCGGCCGGCGGGCTTCACGACCCTTGAAGTCCCGCTGGCCTTGAGCGCTGCCCTTCAACAGGCCGACGACGCCAACACCCTGGTCATCGTCGACTGCCTGACGCTGTGGCTGGTCAACTGGCTGATGCCGATGAATGGCGCGCCCGACGCGGCCGGCTGGCAGGCCGAGCGCGCCGCGCTGCTGGACCTGCTGCCGAGGCTGAAGTCACGCGTCGTCTTCGTCTCCAACGAGGTCGGCTGGGGCGTGTCGCCGCTGGGCCGCGAGGTGCGCGGCTACATCGACGAACTGGGCCGCCTCAACCAGGATGTGGCGCGCCTGTGTGGCCGGTTGACACTGATGGTGGCGGGCCAGGCCTGGACCCGACCTGTCGAGGAATTGAACGATGCTTGAACGCTTTTTCCTGGTCCTGCTGCTGGCCGTGGCCGTGCCCGCACAGGCTGTCGAGATCAAGGACGACCTCGGTTTCACGACGCAGCTCCCCGCTCCGCCCCAGCGCATCGTCAGCCTGCTGCCCTCGCTGACCGAGACCGTCTGCGAGCTGGGAGCCTGCGCCAGGCTGGTCGGCGTCGACCGCTATTCCAACTTTCCGGCCAGCGTGAACGCCCTGCCCAAGGTCGGCGGAATGGAAGACACCAACGTCGAGCTGATCGCGTCGCTCAAGCCCGACGTCGTGCTGGTGGCGGTGTCCTCGCGCGTGGCCGAGCGGCTGCGCGCCTTGGGCCTCAAGGTCGTCGTGCTGGAGCCGCGCAGCTACAAGGACGTTCAGCGCGTGCTGAACATCATCGGCCAGGTGCTCGACGTGCCGGATGCCCAGCGCGTCTGGCGCCATATCGAGGCGGGTGTCGCCGCAGCGGCCAGCGCCGTGCCAGCGTCGGCGCGCGGCGTGCGCGTCTATTACGAAGTCGCCAGCGGCCTCTGGGCGGCCGGCGAGTCCTCCTTCATGGGCGAGACGCTGACGCGGCTGGGCGCCGGCAACATCATCCCGGCGTCGCTCGGCCCCTTTCCCAAGATCAACCCCGAGTTCGTCGTCAAAGCCAACCCAGCCCTGATCATGATCGGCCAGCGCGGCTCCGAGGGCCTGACGCAGCGCCCCGGCTGGGACCGCATCGACGCCATCAAGCGCGGCCGCATCTGCGTCTTCAAGCCCGAGGAAGGCGACATCCTTGCGCGCCCCGGCCCTCGCATGGCTGAGGCGGCACAGATCATGGCCAAGTGCCTGCGCGAGAAGGTTTCCTCGTGATGAACCTGCGTCCGGGCGTGCTGCTGACGCTGCTGCTCATCGTCGGCGCCGCCGGCGTGCTGGCCGGCGTGGCGATCGGCAGCACCGGCTGGGCCGATCTGAGCGACGACAACATGGGCATCATCCTGTGGGAGATCCGCCTGCCGCGCTCGTTGGGCGCCTGGTGGGCCGGCGCCCTGCTCGGCATGGCCGGTGCGATGTCGCAAGGCCTGTTCCGCAACCCGCTGGCCGACCCCTATCTGCTGGGCAGTGCTTCAGGCGCGGGCCTGGCCGTCGCCATCGCCCTGGCGCTGACGGGCATCTCGCCGCAGACCTCCTCGCTGCTGGCCCATGTCGGCCTGACCGGCATCGCCTTCGTCGGCACGCTGGTGGGCGTGGGCCTGACGCTCGTGCTCGCGCGCGGCGTGGAGCAGACACTGCGCCTCTTGCTGGCCGGCGTCGTCGTCGGCGTGGTGCTGAACGCGCTGACCGGCCTGGCGACGCTGTGGGCGCCCGACATCCTGCGCGCCATGCAGGCCTTCCTGCTCGGGAACACCGGCCTGCTGGGCTGGAGCAGCGTCTGGATCATGACGGTCAGCGGCGTCGTCGCCCTCGTCGTCGGCCTGCTGGCCAGCCCGGCTTTGGATGCACTGACGCTGGGCGAAGCCACGGCCGTGTCGCTGGGCATTCGCATGGGGTTGATGCGCCTGCTGCTCATCCTCGCCTTCGCGCTGGCGACCGGCGCCGCCGTCGCCCAGACCGGCATCGTCGCTTTTGTCGGCCTGGTCGCGCCCCATCTGGTGCGCAGCCTGTGTCCGATGCTGCATGGCAAGCTCATCCTGATGTCGGCCGCGGCTGGGGGCGCACTCCTGCTGGTGGCCGACGTGATCGCGCGCGGGCTGATGAGACCCCAAGAGCTGCCCGTCGGCCTTGTCACCGCATTACTCGGTGGCGTCTATCTGCTGGTGTTGATGCATCGCCGCGGAGCGCCCAGGCGATGAGTGCAGCGCTGCATGCCCGCATCAAACGCGTCCGCATCGACGGCCGCGACCTGATCAGCGACATCGACCTCGTGCTGCCTGAGGGCCGCTGGACAGCCATCGTCGGCCCCAACGGCGCCGGCAAGTCGACGCTGCTGCGGGCCATCGCCGGCCTGCAGCGCTGCGACGGCACCGTGCAGCTGGGCGGCAAACCACTCAGCGACTGGCCCAGCCGCGAGCGCGCCCGCCAGCTCGCCTGGATGGGCCAGCAGGAGACCGGCGCCGATGACCTGACAGCGCAAGACGTTGTGCAGCTCGGCCGCCTGCCGCATCGTCCCTGGCTGGCACCTCCTACCGCGTCCGATCAGGCCGCCGTGCAGGCCGCGATGCAGGCCACGCAGAGCTGGGCCTGGCGCGAGCGCCGGCTGGGTTCGCTGTCGGGTGGCGAGCGCCAGCGGGTGCTGCTGGCGCGCGCCCTGGCCGTCAATGCACCGCTGACCTTGATGGACGAACCGCTGGCTCACCTCGACCCGCCCCATCAGGCCGAATGGATGGCCCTGGTGCGGGCGCGCGTCGCCGCCGGCCACAGCATCGTCAGCGTGCTGCACGAGTTGCATCTGGCGCTGCAGGCCGACCACCTCGTGCTGATGGCCGACGGCCGCATCGTGCACACCGGCGCTCCCGCCGATGCTGCGACCCATGAGGCCTTGAAGCGCGTCTTCGGTCCCAGCCTGCACATTGCACAGATCGAAGGGCGCTGGGTCGCCCTGCCGCTATGACCCACCACTGCGCCGCCCTCTTCATCAGTGCCCCGTCCTCGGGCTCGGGCAAGACCTGCATCACCGCGGCCATTGCCCGCAGCCACGCGCGGCGCGGCAGGCGCGTGCGCGTCTTCAAGACCGGGCCGGACTTCCTCGACCCGAGCATCCTGGAGCGCGCCAGCGGCCGCCCGGTCTACCAGCTCGATCTCTTCATGGGTGGCTTCGCCCATTGCCAGGCGCTGCTCGCCGATGCGGCGCGCGACGCCGACCTCATCCTCGTTGAAGGTGTCATGGGCCTGTTCGACGGCAACCCGAGCAGCGCCGACCTGGCTGCCGCCTTCGGCCTGCCCGTCGCCTGCGTCATCGACGCCTCGGCCATGGCCCAGACCTTCGCGGCGCTGGCCACGGGGCTGCAGCGCTTCCGGCCCGAGCTGCGCCACTGCGGCGTCATCGCCAACCGCATCGGCAGCGCGGCGCATGGGCGCATGCTCAGTGAAGGCCTGCCGGACGACCTGCCGCTGATCGCCGCGCTACCGCGCGAGCCCAGGCTCATCCTGCCTGAGCGCCATCTGGGCCTCGTGCAGGCGCTCGAGCAGCCGGGCCTGGACGCCCAGCTCGACGCCTGGGCCGATGCCTGGGAGGCGGGACTGCGGCCGGGCCTTGCCTTCAAGCCGCTGCCCTTCGAGCCAGGGGCAGAACCCTCTCTTCGACCACTGCTAGGAGGCCGGCGCATCGCCATCGCCCGCGACGCCGCCTTCGCCTTCATCTACCCGGCCAATGTCGACCTGCTGCGGGCCCTGGGCGCAGAACTCGTCTTCTTTTCGCCGCTGCGGCACGAGGCGCTGCCGGGATGCGACGCCGTCTGGCTGCCAGGCGGCTATCCAGAGTTGCATGCCGAGGCGCTGGGCGCCCATCCGACACTGGCCGCAGCCCTGGCCAGCCACGTCGGCGCAGGCAAGCCCTTTCTGGCCGAATGCGGCGGCATGCTGGCCCTGCTCGACGAGCTGACCGACGCTGCCGGCGAGCCTCACCGCATGGCCGGCCTCATGCCCGGGCGTGCCCATGTGCAGCACCGCCTGGCGGCACTGGGCCTGCAGGCCATCGATTGGCCGGAAGGCCCGCTGCGCGGCCACAGTTATCACTACTCCACGCTGGAGACGCCGCTCATGCCCATTGCCACGGCGAGCAATCCCAATGGCGGCAAGACCGCCGAGGCCCTCTACCAGCAGGGCTCGCTGCGCGCGAGCTATGTGCACCACTACTTTCCGTCCAATCCGGAGGCCGTCGCCGCCTTCTTTGGGAGCTGAAGCGATATGGAAATCGAGAAACCGCCCGTCGACCGCGAACGTGTGATCCCCAGCGGCGAGCGCCGCGGCCTGGTGATCGTCCACACCGGCGACGGCAAGGGCAAGAGCACCGCCGCCTTTGGCCTGGCGCTGCGCGCGCATGGCCGCGGCAAGCCGGTGCGCATCTATCAATTCATGAAGGTGCCCAGCGCGCGTTTCGGCGAGCACCGCGTGTTCGAGCACCTGGGCGTGCCCATCGAGGGGCTGGGCGACGGTTTCTCATGGAAGAGCAAGGATCTGGAGCACTCCGCCGAGCTCGCCCGCGAGGGCTGGGGCCGCGCTGAATCGGTCATTCGCGCGGGCGACCATTTCCTCGTCGTGCTGGACGAGATCATGTACCCGCTGCGCTACGGCTGGCTGGCGCTGGAGCAGGTGCTCACCTGCCTGCGCGAGCGCCCGCCGCATGTGCACGTCGTGCTGACCGGCCGCGGCGCACCGACCGAGTTGATCGAGCTGGCCGACACGGTCACCGAGATGACGATGATCAAGCACCACTACAAGGCCGGCGTGCCGGCGCAGCGGGGGATCGAGGACTGATGATGCACAGCGCCCTCGTCATCTGCACCACCTGCGCCGATGGCCAGGGCCAGGCGCTGCTGGAGGCCGTCGAGAACGAGGCATTGGCGCGCGACTGGCCGCTACCCATCCGCGGCCAGGCCTGCATGGCCGCCTGCAAGCAAAGCTGCACCGCGGCCTTGCAGGGCGCGAACAAGACAGCTATCTGTTCGGGCAGCTCGCGCCTGATGCGGCGAGCGTCCAGGCGCTGCTGGCCGTGGCCGCCCAGCATGCGGAGCCAGGTGACGGCCTGCTGGCCTGGGACCGCCGGCCGGACCGACTCAAGGGCGGCCTGGTGGCGCGATTGCCGCCGCTGCGTTGATCCATGATGAGCCTGATGTTGCCCTTGGCGATGCTGGTGGCCCTGATGGTGGACCGCATCGGTGAACCACCCGTGTGGGCGCACCCGGTCGTTGGCATGGGACGCTATCTCGGCCTCTTCAAGCTGACGAAGCTGCCTCCGGCCCTGGGCTTTGTCGCCGGTGCGCTGGCCTGGCTTGTCGGCGCCGCGATGGTCGCCTTCATCGCGCTGTGGCTGGAGGGCTGGGTGCTGCTCCTGCTGCAGCCTTGGCATTCACCGCTGCGCCTCGTTGGCACTGCCTTGGCTGTCGGCCTGCTGCTCAAGCCACTGCTCGCCTGGCGCATGCTGGCCAACGAGGCGCTTGCCGTGGAAACCGAATTGAGCAGATCGCTGGACGCCGCCCGTGTGCGCCTCTCACGCCTGGTCAGCCGCGACACGTCGGTGCTGAGTGAGACCGACGTGCGCGAAGCGGCCATCGAGACGCTGGCCGAGAACCTCAACGACTCGGTCATCGCGCCGCTGTTCTGGTTCGCCATCGCCGGGCTGCCGGGCGCGGCGATCTACCGCTTTGCGAACACGGCAGATGCCATGTGGGGCTACCGCGACGAGCGCGAATGGTGCGGCAAATGGGCTGCGCGGGCCGACGACCTGCTGTCCTGGCTGCCGGCCCGGCTGACCGCGCTGGTGCTGATGCCGCCCTCCTTTGGCCGGCTGCCGCGCGAAGCCCGGCGCACGCCGTCGCCCAACAGCGGCTGGCCCATGGCGGCGATGGCGCTTCGGCTGGGCCGGCGGCTGTCCAAGCCGGGCGTCTACATGCTGAATGCCGAAGGAGAGCCCGTGCAGACCGGTGACCTGAATGCCGCCCGCGATGTTGCACAGCAGGCCGTCACCGTGGGCGCGGCGCTGATCGTGGCCCTCGCCTGGGCGCTGCGGACATGAACGAACCGCTGCTGCCCGAACATGGAGGACCGGACGGCGGCCCACCGGTGGCACACGACTTTTCGACCAACGCCAGCCCGCTCGGCCCGCCACCGGTGCTGATGAAGGCCATGCAGGCCGCCGACCGCCAGGCCTATCCCGACCCGAATTACCGCGCGCTGCGCCTCCACCTTGGTGACGCCGACTTGGTCCTGCCCACGGCAGGAGGTGCCGAGGGCATACGCCGGCTGACCTTGGCGGCGATGCTCGCCGGCCGCCGCGAGGTCTGGGTGCCGCAGCCCGGCTTTGGCGACTATGCACTGGCGGCCCGGGCGCTGGGCCTGCCCGTCAAGCCCTATGCCGTCCCGGCCGAAATCCGTCCGACGGCGCCCGCCCTGGTCTGGATCTGCGAGCCCTGCAACCCGACCGGTGCCAGCGTGCCGGCATGGCCGGAGCTCGATGCCCTGATCGTGGTTGACCGCGCCTACGAGCCGCTGCGCCTGCACGGTGCCGCCACCTCGCTGCCGCGCGGCGCCTGGCAGCTCATCTGCCCGAACAAGGCGCTCGGGCTGACGGGCATCCGTGCGGGCTATTTCATCGCGCCGGCCGCTGACGAGGTCTGGTCCCGTGCGTTGTCGCTGGCGCCCAGCTGGGTGTTGTCGGCCGAGGGCGTGGCGATGCTGATGCACTGGAACAGCGACGACACGCAAGCGTGGTTGGCCAAGGCTCGCCATCAGTTGCGCGAATGGTCGACGAAGCAACGCGCGCTGCTGGCCGACCTGGACTGGTTGCAACAACCCAGTTGCACCAACTTCTGGCTGGCCCGCCCACCGCGCCTCGATATCGCGACCCGCCTGCGCGAACGCGGCATCGGCGTGCGCGACACAACCTCTTTCGGCCTGACCGGCTGGGTGCGCGTTTCGGCCCAGCCGCTCGCCGCCCAGCAGGCGCTCCAACAGGCCCTGCTTGAAATCGAAAGCGAAGACTCATGAGTGCAGCGCCGGGCCGTCCCAAGCAAACTCGCTCCCGCTCGGCGGGACAGGCCGAAGGCCGAAGGGTGCATCAATGAACAGCAAAGCAGTGATGGTGCTCGGCACCACAAGTGGCGCGGGCAAGAGCTGGCTGGCCACGGCGCTGTGCCGCTGGTATGCCCGCCAGGGACTCAAGGTCGCGCCGTTCAAGGCGCAGAACATGAGCAACAACGCGCGCGTGGTGCCCGGCTTGAACGGCCTGATGGGCGAGATCGGCTCGGCGCAGTACTTCCAGGCCCTGGCCGCCAACCGCGTGCCCGAGGTGCGCATGAATCCGGTGCTGCTCAAACCCGAGGCGGATACGCAGAGCCAGGTCGTCGTGCTCGGCGAAGTGGACCCGGCCATGGCCACCATACCCTGGCGCGAACGCAGCGCCCTGCTGAAGCCCCGCGCCCGCGCGGCCCTGCACGAGCTGATGCGGGAGAACGATGTCGTCGTCATCGAAGGCGCGGGCTCGCCGGCGGAGATCAACCTGGCGCCCAGCGACTACGTCAACCTCGGCACCGCTCGCGACGCCAACGCCGCCTGCCTGATCGTCACTGACATCGACCGCGGCGGCGCCTTCGCCCACCTGTACGGCACCCACCAGCTGATGCCCGATGACGTGCGCGCCCAGGTGCGCGGCTTCGTGCTGAACCGCTTCCGCGGCGACGCCGGGCTGCTGTCACCCGGGCCCGAGCAGCTCGAACACCTGACCGGCGTGCCCACCATCGCCACGTTGCCGATGTGGCGTGGCCATGGCCTGCCCGAGGAGGATGGCGTGTTTGATGACCGCACCACCGGCACCGGCCTGCACATCGCCGTCATCGCCTACCCGCGCATCTCCAACCTCGATGAATTCCAGCCGTTGCGCCAGTTGCCCGGCGTGCGCCTGTCCTGGGCGCGCGAGCCCAAGGACCTGGCCGGCGCGGACTGGATCGTCCTGCCCGGCTCCAAGTCCACCGCGGCTGACCTCGCCTGGCTGCGCGCGCAAAAGCTCGACGCCGCCATCAACAGCCACCGCGGCCGCGTGCTCGGCATCTGCGGCGGCCTGCAGATGCTGGGCGAGGCCCTGATCGACACGCATGGCGTCGACGGCAATGCGCCGGGCCTGGGCCTCCTGCCGCTGGTGACCGTCTTCGAGCCCGAAAAGCTGCTGCGCAGCGCGGAGTTCGCTTTCTCAACTTCACTGGACGGTGGCTGGCAAGCCCTGGCCGGCGTGCAGGCCAGCGGCTATGAGATCCGCCACGGCCGCACCCAGCCCCACGCCGGCCTGCCGCCGCCGCGCGTGGCGCTGCGCAATGCCGCCGGCGAGGCGGTGGGGTGGCAGGCCGGCCAGGTGCTGGGCGTCTACGCCCATGGCCTGTTCGAGCAGCCAACCGTGCTCAAGGCCCTGTTCGGCCACGCTGGCCGGTCGCTGGACGCCGTTTTCGATGGGCTGGCAGACTTCATCGACCTGCACTTCCAACCGGGCAAGATTGCGGGTTTGATCAGCTGACCGAACCCCATGCGCCGCCTCCTTGCCACCGCCCTGCTCACCCTGCCCCTGGCAGTCCACGCCTGGGGCTCGGACGGGCACCAGACCGTTGCAACCATCGCAGCCGGCCTCATCAAGGGCAGCCCCGCCGAAGCTCGCGTGGCTGCGCTGCTGGGTGACATGCCGCTGCCGCTGGCTTCGATCTGGGCGGACTGCGTGAAAGGCATCGCGCCCAGCCAGGGCTATACCTATCCCGCGCCGGGCAAGTACCCCGCGTGCGCCGCGCTGGAGACGCCTGCGCGCATTGCGGAGATGGCCGACTATGTAAGACGCAACGACCGGCAGTGCGCGATTGGCCTCGACGAGGACAGCTGCCACAAGCAGACCCATTACGCCGACATCGCCGTGCAGCGCGGCCGCTACCTACCGAAGGTGACCGGCACGCGCCCGGATGACGTCGTCGGTGCGCTGCGTGCGGCCATCCTGGTTCTGCAGGGCAAGCCCTCGCCCGGTCAGCCCAACTTCAAGAGCCAACGCGAGGCTTTGCTGGTACTGGTGCATCTGGTGGGCGACATCCACCAGCCGCTGCACGTCGGCAGCGTCTATCTCGACGCCCAGGGGCGCCGTGTCGACCCCGACAAACAGGGCTTCGATCGCGCCAGCTTCACCATTGGTGGCAACGGCTTGCTGCTCGATCCGGCCGCAACGACGGGATCGAAGAACTTTCATTCGTACTGGGACAACGTGCCCGAGGAATTCAGGCCTCAGCATGTCGATGCGGCCTGGCTGGCCGAGGCGCGCCAGGTTCGGCCGGACGCCGGCGATCCCCTGACCTGGCCCGCACGCTGGGGCAGCCAGTCGGTGAAGCGGGCAAACGCCACGTATGAAGGCCTGAGCTTCTCGCCCAGGCAGGGCGACACCTGGCACGTCAGCCTGCCCGACGGCTACGGCGCCCGTGCCGATGCCATCAAGCGCCAGCAACTGACCCTCGCCGGCGCGCGGCTGGCCCAGTTGCTCAGGTGGGTGTTCCCGCGCCCGCAGTGAGCCGCTGGTACTTCTGCATCAGCGTCTCGCGGCTCTCGATGTGCGCCGGGTTGATCGGAATGCAGGCCACCGGGCAGAGCATCACGCACTGCGGCTCATCGAAGTGGCCAACGCATTCGGTGCACTTGGCCGGGTCGATCTTGTAGAACTCCTCGCCCATCGAGATGGCGTTGTTCGGGCAGGCGGGTTCGCAGACGTCGCAGTTGATGCATTCGTCCGTGATCATCAACGCCATGGAACACCTCCATCGGCCAGGCGGACGAATACGGCAAGCGCCTGCATGCGCTCGCCGCGCGTGGCGGGGCAAGGCATGCCTTGCCGATTCCCGCTCCGCGTGTCCGTGATCATCAGCGCCATCGTCAGCCCCCCTTCCTGCAGCGCTCGTTCAGCCGCGCCAGTACCCCGGGCGACACGAACTCCGCCACCTCGCCACCCAGCGTCGCGATCTCGCGCACGAAGGTGCTGGACGTGTACTGATGGTGCTCGCCGGGCGTCAGGAAGATGGTCTCGACCTCGGGCATGAGCTTTCGGTTCATGCCGGCCATCTGGAACTCGTATTCGAAGTCGCCACCGGTGCGCAGGCCACGCACGACGACACGGCCGGCGTGGGTGCGCACGAAGTCGCGCAGCAGGCCGTCGAAGGCGATGACCTCGACATTGCCCAAAGGCGCCGCCGCCTCCTGGGCCATCGCCAGCCGTTCCTCCAGCGGGAACAGCGTCTTCTTGTGGTGCCCCACCGCAACTGCGATCACCAGCCGCTCGAACATGCCGGCCGCGCGTCGCATCAAGTCCTCGTGGCCCAGCGTGATGGGGTCGAAGGTGCCGGGATAGACGGCCGTGATCGTGGTACGGGAGGTCATGGGACTGGATTGTCCTCGCGACGCAGCAATTGGTAGTGCACGGCGCCAGCTCGGCCCTGGCGCCAGGCGGTGAATCCGGCCGGTGCGGAGATATCGTGGGGCGACTCGACGTAAATCAGGCCGCCCTCCGCCAGCAGCGGCGTGGCAGCGGGCAGGGCGCGGTCGAACAGGTTGTCGGCGAAGGGCGGATCGAGAAAGATGAGGTCGAAGCGGTCGGCGCAAGCCGTCATCCAGTTCAGCGCATTGGCGCGATGGATGGTGATGGCGCTGGCCTGCAGGCGCTTCTGGCTGGCCCTCAGGCCGTCCACCAGGGCCGCCTCGCGCTCGATCATCACCACGGCATCCGCGCCGCGCGAGGCCGCCTCGAAACCCAAGGCGCCGCTGCCGGCAAAGGCGTCCAGCACGCGCCAGCCGTCGAGCGTCTGCCCCAGCCAGTTGAAGAGGGTTTCACGGACGCGGTCGGACGTGGGCCGCAGCCCCGGCAGGTCAGGCACGGGCAGCTTGGAGCGTTTCCACCGGCCGCCGATGATGCGAACTTCGCCCATCTACTGGCGAACCGGAATGCCGCGCGCCGCCATCAAGGCCTTGGCCTCGCCCACCGTGTGTTCGCCAAAATGGAAGATGCTGGCGGCCAGCACCGCGTCGGCGCCGCCCTTGGTGATGCCATCAGCCAGGTCGTCCAGCGAGCCGACGCCACCCGAGGCGATGACGGGCACGGGCACGGCGTCGGAGACGGCGCGGGTCAGTTCGAGGTCGAAGCCGCTCTTGGTGCCGTCGCGGTCCATGCTGGTCAGCAGGATCTCGCCGGCGCCGAACTCGGCCATCTTGCGCGCCCATTCGACGGCGTCCAGGCCGACGTTCTTGCGGCCGCCG
This sequence comes from Pelomonas sp. Root1217, assembly GCF_001425705.1. GTDB lineage: Bacteria > Pseudomonadota > Gammaproteobacteria > Burkholderiales > Burkholderiaceae_C > Pelomonas. The sequence goes on from NZ_LMDC01000029.1 coordinate 196,352, forward strand.
TGGGTGTAGACGTCCCAGCCCCTGCCTCTCGGGTCATTGTCGGCTCGGCGCTTGGCGTCGATGGCGACCACGATGCACTGGGCACCGTATTTGTCGCTGGCGGCGCGGATCAGTTCGGGGTCGGCCACCGCTGCGGAATTGAAGCTGACCTTGTCGGCACCGGCGTTCAGGAGCCGCCGTACGTCGGCCACCGCGCGCACGCCGCCGCCCACGGTCAGGGGGATGAAGACCTTCGAGGCGACGGCCTCGATGATGTGCAGGATGAGGTCGCGACCATCGCTGGTAGCGGTGATGTCGAGGAAGGTCAGCTCGTCGGCACCCTGCTCGTTGTAGCGCGCGGCGATGTCCACCGGGTCGCCTGCATCGCGCAGGCCGACGAAGTTGACGCCCTTGACCACGCGGCCGGCGGTGACGTCGAGGCAGGGAATGATTCGTTTGGCGAGCATGAGAGGGGGACGGAAAAACAGCCCCGATTATTCCTTTGCTGATTAGGGCTTCGCAGCGGCCGTGAAGCATTGCCCAATCGCGGCTGCTCAACCCACCCCACGGAGACGACGATGAGACTGACCACCCCTGCCCTGCTCGCCGCGACACTTGCCTTCAGCGCCACCGTGGCGTCGGCTCATCCGGTGACCTATATCGGCACGCTGAGCAACCTCGGCGAGCCTGCGACGGCCGCTGGATCGCTGGGCACCGGCACGGTCAGCCTCGTCTTTGACGACGACACCTTCACGATGAAGGTCGACGTGACGTTCAGCGGCCTGAGCGGCAATACGACGGCAAGCCACATCCACTGCTGTACCAGCGCGGCGGGTGCAGGCTCGGCGGGCGTGGCAACACCGCTGCCGACCTTTCCACTGTTCCCTCTCGGCGTGAAGTCCGGCAGCTACTCGATGACCTTCGACATGACGCAGGCGTCGAGCTGGAACCCCGCCTTTGTGACGGCCAACGGCGGCACGACCTCAGGCGCTTTCGCCGCGTTTGCGACCGGCCTCGCTGACGGCAAGGCCTATCTGAACATCCATTCGAGCACCTCGGGTGGCGGCGAGATCAGGACTTTCCTGGTGCCGTCGCCCGTGCCGGAGCCCGAGACCTATGCGCTGATGCTGGCTGGCCTGGGCCTGCTGGTGCTGCGCCGCCGCAGTCTCGGACGCTGAGTCGGTCCGCTCGCGCTGCGGACGGCGGTTTTCGGGCCGAGCGCCGGGCCTGCCATTGGCCAGAGGCCAATGGCCTTCCGTAGGCACCAGCAGTCCGCAGGAACTGCTGGTGTCCGACTCCAGTTCGCCTAGCCGGCCCGCGTTGGCGATGTGCTTGCCGGTCGAACCGGCAAGCATCGCCATCCCCTCGAGGGCTGAGGCCGGACACATGGCGCCCGTTGGGCGGCATGTGCCTGCCGAAGGGCTGCTGCACTGGCCGCAGCGCGATCTGCAAGACCGTCTGACGTACCCTTCAGACGAGGGGCCGCGTTCAACCGGCCGCAGCCATCAGCTCATCCGCCCGCGTCTGGGCGGACGCGAAGTCCAGCGCGCCGGTGTAGATGGAGCGCCCGCAGATGACGCCCTCGATGCCGTCGCCGAAAACGGCGCACAGGCGCTCGATGTCGGCGATGTCCGAAAGGCCACCCGAGGCGATCACCGGGATGGTGAGCGCCTGCGCCAGCTTGACGGTGGCCTCGATGTTGATGCCAGTCAGCATGCCGTCGCGGCCGATGTCGGTGTAGATGACGCCTTCGACGCCATAGTCCTGAAACTTCTGCGCCAGGTCGATGACTTCGTGGCCGGTCAGCTTGCTCCAGCCGTCGGTGGCAACCTTGCCGTCCTTGGCGTCCAGGCCCACGATGATGTGGCCGCCGAAGGCCGTGCAGGCGTCCCTCAGGAAGCCAGGGTTCTTGACCGCGGCCGTACCGATGATGACGTAGGAGAGGCCATCGTCCAGGTAGCGCTCGATGGTGTCGAGGTCACGGATGCCGCCACCGAGCTGGATGGGGATCTCGTCGCCGATCTCCTTGATGATGGCCTTGATGGCTGGCTCGTTGACCGGCTTGCCCGCGAAGGCGCCGTTCAGGTCCACCAGGTGCAGGCGCCGCGCGCCGGCATCCAGCCAGCGGCGCGCCATCGCGGCGGGGTCTTCGCCGAAGGTGGTGGAGTCGTTCATGTCGCCTTGCTTAAGGCGGACACAGCGACCGTCTTTCAGGTCGATGGCAGGGATCAGCAGCATGGCCGGGGGCTGAGGGGCTGGAGGGAAAGGAAGGCGGGAGGCAAGAAAGTGCAGACCCGTTCAGGGCTTCCAGTGCAGGAAATTGCGGTAGAGGGCGAGGCCCAGCGCGGCACTTTTCTCGGGGTGGAATTGGGTCGCAAAAATATTATCCCGGGCCACCGCGCAGGTAAAGCGAGCACCGTAGTCGGTCTCGCCGGCGCTGTGTTCCGGCAACGCAGTCGTCGCGTAGAAACTGTGCACGAAGTAGAACCAGCTCTCGTCCGGGATGCCATCCCAAACAGCATGCGCCCGCGGTTGGTGCACGCGGTTCCAGCCCATCTGCGGCACCTTGAAGCGGCTGCCGTCTTCCTGCAGCCGGCCTTCCAGGCGGAAGCGCTGCACGCGGCCCGGGATCAGCCCCAGGCCGGGCGTGTCCTGCTCCTCGCTGTGATCCAGCAGCATCTGCATGCCAACGCACACGCCCAGCAGCGGCTTGGTGGCGGCGGCTTCAAGCACGGCTTCCTTGACGCCCGAGTCGGCCAGCTCGCGCATGCAGTCGCGCATGGCGCCCTGGCCAGGCAGCACGACTCGCTCGGCGGCGCGCACCACTTCAGGGTCGCAGGTGATGGCCACCTCGAAACCCTGGCCCTCGGCGGCATGGATGACAGCCTGGGACACCGAGCGGAGGTTGCCCATGCCGTAGTCGACGACGGCAACGGTGCGGGTCATGGCTTCCCCCGGGACAGGTCTACGAGCGCGTCACCCAGTGCCGTCACGGCGGGCTCGGACACGGCTTTGTCGACGCCGGGGAAGGTGGTGCGAAGCTTCCAGATGGAGCCGCTGCCACTCCACAGCTGCACATAGCTGCGCAACACTTCCTTCTCGGGGCGGTCGATCGTGGCCCAGCCCACCAAGACCTCGGTTCGGCTCTGGCCGTGGTTCTCATATTGCGCGACGACGTCGCGCACCTTGGTGTCGGGGTAACGCTGCTGCCAGCCTTTGACGATGCCGCTCATCGCGGACTTGAACTCCTCCAGCAACCGGGGATCTCGCGCAACGTCCTCGACGCGACCCAATTGGGCCTGGTAGATGTAGACGTCGGCCCACATGCCGCTCGGATGCTTGTAGCGGATGCTGCAGCCGCCGCCGGGCATGGTGGCTTCGAAGCCATGGGTCATCATGCGCTCAAAGCCCGGGCCCAGCGTCTGGGGCATATCCTCCTGGGTACCCGGCCGCGGGCAAGGCTGACCTTCCTGCGCCATGGCGCCCACGGCAAACAGGCCGCTCAACGCCAGTGCCGCGAAGCTGCGGCGCACAGCGCGGAGCAAGGCGCGGCTCACAGCGACCCCTTGGTCGACGGGATCACACCCGCCGAGCGCGGGTCCAGCGTCGTCGCCATGCGCAGCGCCCGGCCGAAGGCCTTGAAGATGGTTTCGGCCTGGTGGTGGGCGTTGTGGCCCTTCAGGTTGTCGATGTGGACGGTGGCCAGCGCCGCGTTGGCAAAGCCCTGGAAGAACTCGAAGGCCAGCTGCGTGTCGAAGGCGCCGATGCTGCCGGCCGTGAACTTGACGTCCATGTGCAGACCCGGGCGGCCGGAGAGGTCGATGACGACGCGCGACAGCGCCTCGTCCAGCGGCACATAGCTGTGACCGTAGCGCGTCAGGCCGGCCTTGTCACCGACCGCCTTGGCGACGGCCAGGCCAAGGGTGATGCCGACGTCTTCCACCGTGTGGTGGCCATCGATGTGCAGGTCGCCCTCGCAGTGGATGTCCAGGTCGATCAGCCCGTGGCGGGCGATCTGGTCCAGCATGTGGTCGAAGAAGCCGATGCCGGTCTGCAGCTTGGACTGGCCCGTGCCGTCCAGGTTGACGCGCACCGTGATGCGGGTCTCGCGGGTATTGCGGGTGACTTCGGCAACCCGTGCGGATTGAGAGGGGGCTAGTTCAGACATGCTTCGAGCGCTTGGAGCAGCAGGGTGTTTTCATCGGGCGTTCCGACGGTGATGCGCACACAGTTCGCGAGCAGCGGGTGCATGGCCGAGACGTTCTTGATCAGCACGCCCCGGGCCTTCAGCGCCGCGAAGGTGGCGGCGGCGTCTTGAACCCTGGCCAGGATCATATTGCCCTGACTTGGCCAGGGCGTGACACCGGGCATGGCCTGCATGGCCTTGAAAAGCCGTTCGCGCTGCTGGCGCAGCTCGGCGGCCTGGGCGGCGTAGACATCGGCATGCTCCAGCGCGAACAGGGCGGCCTCGGCGTTCAGCACGCTGACGTTGAACGGCGGGCGCAGCTTCTCGATCTGCTCGACCAGCTCGGCCGCCCCACAGAGGTAGCCGATGCGCACGCCGGCCAGGCCGAACTTGCTCATGGTGCGCATCACCAGCACATGCGGGTGGCGGGCCATCAGCGCCAGGCTGTCGGAGGATGCAAAGGGTTGGTAAGCCTCGTCCATGACGACCAGGCCCGGCGCCGCGGCGACGATGCGCTCGATGGCGGCGGCGTCCCAGAGGTTGCCGGTCGGGTTGTTGGGGTAGGACAAGTAGATGAGTGCCGGCTGGTGCTCCGCAATCGCGCCCAGCATGGCGGCCTCGTCCAACTCGAAGTCTCCAGCCCGCAGCGGCACGCCGACAAAGCGCAGGTGCTGGTGCCGCGCCGACATCTCATACATGACGAAGCTGGGCAGCGGCGACAGGATGACCGCACCAGGCTTGGACACGGCCAGCGTCAGCAGGCTGATGAGTTCGTCCGAGCCATTCCCCAGCGTGATGCCGAAGGCCTCGGGCAGGCCGGCATGACCCTTCAGCGCCGCGGCCAAGTCGGCGGTGCGCTCGGCCGGATAGCGGTTGATGGCAACGGCGCCGAGGCGCTCGCCCAACGCCCGCTGCAGTTCGGTCGGCAGGCGGTAGGGGTTCTCCATGATGTCCAGCTTGACGAAGCCGGTGCTCGGCTGGACGACGTAAGCCTGTGCAGCGAGCACGTCGGGCCGGATCTGGGCAAGGGCTTGGTCGAGGCTCATGGGGCGGTCACGATAGGGTTGAGCACCTGCACGCTGTCGAAGACAGCTTCGTGCGGCAGGGCCAGGCTGAGCAGTCGAGTGCAGCCCTGCGCCTTGGCGCTGGCGACAACGAGGGCGTCGGCGAACGGCAGGCTGAAACGACTTTCCAGCGACCAGGCGGATTCCACCGTCGCCTGGTCGGTGGCCCAGGGCCGCCAGTGCTGGTAGCGGCGCACCTCGGCACGGGCGTCGCCCTGGGGCATGCGCGGGTTCACGCGCTGGGTGGCCAGCAGGTAGAAGTCGTTCAGCACCTGCACCGACATCCGGCCGGTGCGGTTGGCCCACAGCTCGCGCAGCCAGGCCAGCACCTGTTCGCGTTCGGCGGGCCGGGCACCGTCCTCGCTGAACAGCAGCACGGAGGTGTCGACGAAGACCGGATCGCTCACAGGATGCCTCGCCCAGGGTAAGGCTGACCGTCGGAAGCCCAGGAGCGTTCCCGATGCAGCCAGTCCTGCAGCGCGCGCTCATAGGCATCGTCGTGGCGCATCTTCTCGCCCAGCAGCTCGCCAAGCAGGCGAGACACGCTGGTGTTGCGCCGCGCGGCTTCCAACCGGGCCCATTCGGCCACGGCGTCATCCATGGACACGGTGACATTCTTCATGGCATCAAGCGTATCACACGAAGTTCGTGTTGCACGAACTTCGTGTCCAAATACCTCTCGCTTGAATCGATTGAGTTAGCCTTTGCATCCCGTTGTCACTCCACCATCAATGCCCATATCGCCCCTCGCCAAGAAGCCCCTGCAGGCCACCGTGGCCAAGCTCAAGCGCACCGGCCGCGCCCTCGGCAAGCTCAAGCCCCAGGTGGTCAACCCCGTCCAGGCCCTGCAGGACATCAAGGCCAGGCGCGTCGCGCGGCGCACAGCCTCGGGCCTGCAACTGGTGCTGGCCGACCGCGTCGACTTCCTGAACCCGGCACATTGGGACGCGCTCGCGGCGCAGACCCTCTTCCTGTCGCGCGACTACCTGCGCGTGCTGGAGCAGCATGCGCCGGACAACATCGAGCCGCGCTACGCCATGGCCTATGCCGATGGTGCGCCAGTCGCGGCGCTATTGCTGCAGCGCGTGGCCGTCGGCGGCGCCCAGCTGCGCAAGCCCGGCAGCAAGAAGCTGGTCGATGCACCCATGGCCGGGCTCAAGGAGCATCTGCTGGTCTGCGGCAACCTGCTCGTCTGGGGCGCGCGCGCCATGGCCCTGGCGCCGCATGCCGATGAGGGCCAGCTCTGGCATGGCGTCTGCGAAGCCATCTACCGGCTGCGCCGCGCCGACAAGCTCGACGGCCAGTCCGACCTGGCGCTGATCAAGGACCTCGGCATGGCCGCCCAGCAGGTCTCACCGTCACTGCGCCTGCTGGGCTATCGCAGCGTCGACACCGAACCCGACATGGTGCTGACGCTGCGCTCCGAATGGCGCAGCTGGGACGACTACCTGGCCAGCATGACCTCGGGCTATCGCAGCGCGGCCAAGAAGCTGCTGAAGGACTGCGCCGCGGCCGGCCTGACGCTGCGCGAGGCCAGCGCCGAGGAGCTGCTGGCGCGGGCCGACGAGCTGCATGCTCTCTATGGCCAGGTCCACCAGGCCCAGGGCCTGCGGCTGGCAACGCTGACGCCAGGCTATCTGCCGGCCATGGCCGTCGCCCTGGGTGCGCGCTTCCGCTGCCGCGTGGCCGAGCATGCCGACGGGCGCTGGCTGGGCTTCGTCACCAGCGTGCACGACGGCGACACGACGCTGGGCTACTACATCGGCTACGACCGCGCGGCCAATGCCGAGGCACCGATCTACCTGACGCTGCTGCAGTCCACTGTGCAGGACGCGATCGCCTTCGGTTCGACGCGGCTGAGCCTGGGCCGCACGGCGCTGGAGCCCAAGGCCAAGATGGGTTGTAGACCTGAGCCGCTGAGTTGCGCGGTGCGCCACCGCGTGTCGGCGCTGAACTGGATCACCACCGCGCTGACCAAGACGGCCGAGCACGACGAGCCGCCGGAGCGCAGCCCGTTCAAGGCCGCGCCTGTCGACGCGGCTTGAGAGTCACTTCAAGCGCAGCTCCGCGGCGCGAGCGTGCGCCTGCAGGCCTTCGCCGTGGGCCAGTTCGCTGGCGATGCGGCCGAGTGTCTGCGCGCCCTCGGCGCTGACTTCGATGAGGCTGCTGCGCTTCTGGAAGTCGTAGACGCCCAGCGGGGACGAGAAGCGCGCAGTGCCGGCCGTGGGCAGCACATGGTTGGGGCCGGCGCAATAGTCACCGAGCGACTCGCTGGTGTAGGCGCCCATGAAGATCGCGCCGGCATGGCGCAGCAGCGGCTCCCAGCGCTGCGGCTCGGCCGCGCTGATCTCCAGGTGCTCGGGCGCGATGGCGTTGCTGATCTCGCAGGCCTCTTCCATCGAGCGGGTCAGGATCAGCGCGCCACGCCCGGCCAGCGACGCGCGGATGACGGCCTCGCGCGGCATCTCCTCGACCAGGCGCTCCATGCTGGCGCTCACCGCATCCAGGAAGGCAGCATCGGGACTGAGCAGGATGCTCTGCGCCAGCTCGTCATGCTCGGCCTGGCTGAACAGGTCCATCGCCACCCAGTCGGGCGGCGTCGTGCCGTCGGCGATGACGAGGATCTCGCTGGGGCCGGCAATCATGTCGATGCCGACCTGGCCAAACACATGCTTCTTGGCCGAGGCGACGTAGGCGTTGCCCGGGCCGGTGATCTTGTCGACGCGTGGGATGGTCGCGGTGCCATAGGCGAGCGCCGCCACCGCCTGCGCGCCGCCGATGGTGAACACGCGATGCACGCCGGCCACGGCCGCTGCGGCGAGCACCAGCGGGTTGCGCACCCCGTCCGGCGTGGGCACGACCATGATGATCTCGCCGACGCCCGCCACCTGCGCGGGAATGGCGTTCATCAGCACGCTGCTCGGATAGGCCGCCTTGCCGCCCGGCACGTAGATGCCCACGCGGTCCAGCGGCGTGACCTTCTGGCCCAGCAGGCTGCCCTCCTCGTCGCGGTAGCTCCAGCTGCGGCCGCAGGCTTCCAGCTGGCGCTCGTGGTAGGCCCGCACCCGTTTGGCAGCCGCCTGCAGCGCGCTGGCCTGGGCCGGCGTGATCGAGGCCAGCGCGGCCTGCAATTCGGCCTGCGTGATTTCCAGCGCGGCGACCTGGTCGGCCGTCACGCGGTCGAAGCGCGCGGTGTAGTCCAGCACGGCAGCGTCGCCACGCTCGCGCACGTCGGCCAGGATCTCCGCGACGCGGGCTTCGATGGCGGCATCGTCAGCCGCCGACCAGAAACGCAGGCGCTGGAACTCGGCGTCAAAGCCAGGCGCGGCCGTGGAGAGTTGGCGAACGAGTTTCATGCGATGGCCGATGCAAAGGCGTCGATCAGCGGACGCAGCGCGTCGCGCTTGAGCTTGAGCGCGGCCTGGTTGACGACGAGGCGGGACGAGATGTCCATGATCTGCTCCACCTCGACCAGCTTGTTGGCACGCAGCGTGCCGCCGGTGGAAACCAGATCGACGATGGCTTCGGCCAGGCCGGTCAGTGGCGCCAGCTCCATGGAGCCGTAGAGCTTGATGAGGTCAACGTGCACGCCCTTGTCGGCAAAGTGCTGGCGGGCGATCTCGGTGTACTTGGTGGCCACGCGGATGCGCGAGCCCTGCTTGACGGCCGCGGCGTAGTCGAAGTCGGCGCGTGTGGCCACACTCATGCGGCAGCAGGCGATCTTCAGGTCCAAGGGCTGGTAGAGACCGTGCGAGCCGCCCTGGGCCAGTGCCTGCTCGTGCAGCACGTCGCGCCCCGCCACACCGAGATCGGCGCCGCCGTATTGCACATAGGTCGGCACATCGCTGGCACGTACCAGCACCACGCGAACACCGTCGCGGTTGGTCGGCAGGATGAGCTTGCGCGAGGTCTCGGGGTCTTCCAGCACCTCAATGCCGGCGGCGCGCAGCAGCGGCAGCGTCTCTTCGAAGATCCGGCCCTTGGAAAGCGCGAGGGTCAGGCCGGTCATTGCGTCCACTCCTCGGGCGCCAATGTCTTCATCGACAGCGCATGGATCTGCTCGCGCATGCGCTCGCCCAGGGCGGCATAGACACGCTGATGGCGCTTGATGCGCGAGAGGCCAGCGAACTCTGCGGACACGATGGTGGCGAAGAAGTGGCGACCGTCGCCCTCGACTTCCAGATGCGTGCAAGGCAGGCCTGCAGCAATGAAATCGCGCACTTCTTGCGGGGTCGGGTCGGCCATCACGGGTCCTCGGGAAAAACCCGGATTTTAGGGAGGGATAGCGCAGGCCCCTTCGGGGCTGCGCAAACCACCCTTTAGGAACGGATCTTGTAGCCGCGTTTCAAGAGCGACAAAGCGAGGCCCGCCGTCACAGCGAAGCTGACGCCCACGACCCCCAGGCTCAGCCACGGCGACACGTCGCTGACCCCGAAGAATCCACGACGAAAGCCATCGATCATGTAGAAGAAGGGATTGAGGTGACTGACACCCTGCCAGACGCCCGGCAGAGAGTGCACCGAGTAGAAGACCCCAGACAGGAAGGTCATCGGCATGATGATGAAGTTCTGGAAAGCCGCCAGCTGGTCGAACTTCTCGGCCCACAGGCCGGCGATCAGGCCCAGCGTGCCCATCAGGCCGGCGCCCAGCACCGTGAAGGTCAGCACCCACAGCAGGTTGTCCAGGCCCGGCGGCGCAAACCAGGCCGTCACCAGCAGCACGCCCGTCCCCACCGCCAGGCCGCGCACGACGGCCGCGCCCACATAGGCGACGAACCAGGCCGAAGGCGACAGCGGCGTCAGCAGCAGGAAGATGAGGTTGCCTGTGATCTTGCTCTGGATGAGGCTGGACGAGCTGTTGGCGAAGGCGTTCTGCAGCACGCTCATCATCACCAGGCCGGGTATCAGGAACTGCGTGTAGCCGACCGTGTCATAGACCTTCACATGGTCCTCCAGCGTGTGGCCGAAGACGAGCAGGTACATGACCGCCGTCAGCACCGGGGCGCAGACGGTCTGGAAGGCGACCTTCCAGAAGCGCAGCACTTCCTTCTTGAAAAGAGTCGATGCCCCGTTCATGCGTGCTCTCCCTGCATGATCTCCAGGAACACGTCTTCGAGATCGGCGCGGCCGATCTCCAGGTCTTCGATCGGCACGCCCTGGCCCCGCAACTCGGCCAGCGTCGTCTCGACCTCGTGAGCGTCGTGCGCCGTCACCTGCACGATGCGCCCCGTCACCCGCGCACGCGCCGCGATGTCAGGCGGCAGCGCGGCATCCGTCTTGAAACGCAGCATGGTGGACGCCGTACCCGCCAACAGCTGCGAGGTGCGGTCCAGTGCGACGATGCGACCGTTCTTCAGCATGCCGATGCGCTGGCACAAGGCCTCGGCTTCTTCGAGGTAGTGAGTGGTCAGCAGCACCGTGTGGCCTTCCTTGTTGAGGCGGGCAATGAACTGCCACAGCGTCTGGCGCAGCTCCACGTCGACACCGGCGGTCGGCTCGTCCAGCACGATGACCGGCGGGCGGTGCACCAGCGCCTGGGCCACCAGCACGCGGCGCTTCATGCCGCCGGACAGTTGGCGCATGTTGGCGTTGGCCTTGTCGGCCAGGCCCAGGTTGCTCAGCAGCTCGTCGATCCAGTCGTCGTTGCCATGCACGCCGAAATAGCCGCTCTGGATGCGCAGCGATTCGCGCACGCTGAAGAAGGGGTCGAACACCAGCTCCTGCGGCACCACGCCCAGCGCCTTGCGGGCGGCGGCATAGTCGTCGACGACGTCGTGGCCCATCACGCGCACGCGGCCCTCGCTGGCCTTGGCCAGGCCGGCCAGCACGCTGATCAGCGTCGTCTTGCCGGCACCGTTGGGGCCCAGCAGGCCGAAGAATTCACCGCAGTGGATGTCGAAACTGACACCGTCCAGCGCCTTCACCTGCCCTCCCCGGTATGTCTTCTTGACGTTCTCGAAGGCGATGGCGGGCGGGGAGGTCGGGTTCGGCATGGGGCGCGATTCTAAAAGTCGCCCTGTTTCGGTGCCGATCACTGCCAGAATGACCCGCGATGCCCACCCCCAAACGCCCCCGCCGCACCGCCGAGCGCATCCTGGAGGTCACGCTGGACCTCTTCAACCGCTTCGGCGAGCCGAATGTGTCGACGACGCTGATCTCGGCCGAACTGAAGATCAGCCCGGGCAATCTCTACTACCACTACCCGGCCAAGGACGAACTCGTCAACGCGCTGTTCGGCCGCTACGAGGCAGAGCTGAACGAGCTGCTCGCCGCGGCTGACAACGTGCGCAACGTAGAGGACGGCTGGCTGTTCTTCCACATGCTGTTCGAGCTCATCTGGAAGCACCGCTTCCTCTACCGCGACCTGAACGACCTGCTGTTCAAGAACCGCCGGCTGGAAACCCATTTCCAGACCCTGCTCGCCGCCAAGGAGCTGGCGATGCGCCAGGTGCTGTCAGGCCTGCACCTGGGCGGCGCGCTGAAGATGGACTTGCGCGAGGCCGCACCGACCGCGAACGCGATGGTCGTCGTCGTCAGTTACTGGCTGAGCTATGAATACGTGCGCGACCCGCGCCGTGCACTGGAGCCCGAGCGCGCCGGCGCGGCGCTGATGCGCGGCGCCTTCCATGCATTGAGCCTGCTGCTACCCTACCTCGAGCCTGCTTCCAAGGAACACCTCTTCAAGCTCGCGGGCAATTACCAACAACCCTGACGGAGACAAGCGATGGCCAAGTGGACCGCCTTTCCCTATGACAACAGCGCGTTCGTTTACACCCCCGCCACGCTGAAGAAGCACTGGGCGCGGCTGCATGCCGGTGATGCCGAGCCTTTCCCCAAGGACGCCGCCGTCGTCCAGGCCTGGGCCCACTTCCATGCCGGCGACTTCCAGGCTGCCTATGACGCGGGCCTGGCCGCCGGTGGCGCCGGCATCACGGTCGCCAACAAGGCCCAGGGCATCTACGCCAACTACCTTGAGAAGAAGGAGAAGGTGAAGCTGGAGATGTTCCTGGAGATCGCCGAGCGCGCCGAAGCCCAACAGGGCGAGGAGCCCAAGAATCCCAACGCCTTCTACTGGCAGGCCTATGCCATCGGCCGCTACGGCCAGGGCATCAGCGTCGCCAAGGCGCTGGCTCAGGGCCTTGGCAGCAAGGTCAAGAACGCGTTGGAAACCACCATCGAACTCGCGCCCAAGCATGCCGACGCCCATATCGCGCTGGGTGCCTTCCACGCCGAAGTCATCGACAAGGTCGGCAAGCTGCTGGGCCGCACCCAAGGCGCCGACACGGCGACCGGCTTGAAGATGTTCGAGCAGGCCCTCAAGCTGAACCCGACCAGTGCCATCGCCATGATCGAACGCGCCAACGGCCTGGTCATGCTGGAGGGCGACAAGCGCATGAAGGAGGCCGAGAAGCTGTACGCCGACGCGGCCGCCTGCGAGGCGATGGATGCGATGGAGTTGCTCGATATCGAGCTCGCCAAAGAGGAGCTTGAGGAATAGTCGAGCATTAGTTCACGGCACGCGGTCCGGGTCGTGAACTCCGTCACGACCCAGTCTCCCGCGGCTCCGGGGGTGCAAGGCAACGCGTCGCGGCGTAAGCTTCGTTCCCATCAGCCACCCCCCCACACGAGACCGCGCCATGAAGTTCCTGATCCCCGCTTTCGCTGCCGTCACCGTCTTTGCCGCCCAAGCCGGCAACAACGCCACGCCCGAGCAGGCCGAACTGCGCGCCGAGTGCGCCAAGAGCTACACAGACACCAGCAGCGTCGCCACGCCGGTCGCTTCGAACGAGTACCAGTTCGTCTACGCCAACGGCAAGTACAAGGGCGAAGCCAAGCCGGGCAAACTGCTGGCCTGCACCGAGCAGCAGTACGCTGCCTACCTGGACAAGGCCGACCCGGCCAAGGTGATGGCTGCCTACCCGACGGCCGCCGGCCGCCCGACAGCTGTCAAGAAGAAGGCCGAGCCTTTCCGTCTGTGAGTCGCATGTGATTCGCCGCTGATCGTTTTCAAATCGTCAGCCAACGAGGCGCCCTGCGGGGCGCCTTTTGTTTTTTCGGCGCGGCCGACCTAATGTTGAAAGTCACTGGAATTTCCAAGGAGCCACGCCGTGAAGACCCTCATCGCCACCCTGGCCTGCCTGGCCAGCACCGTCGCCCTCGCCGACGACGCCGACATGCAAAAGGCCCGGTCCGAATTGCGCACCGGCTGCGCACAGAGCTACGCCAGCTTCAGCGCCCATCACCCAGCCGGCAATGCACCCGAATACCGCGGCGACAAGTACCCGGGCGACACCCAGTACTACGGCGACGCCAAGCCCTGCACCGAAGAGCAACTGGCCGCCTACCTCGACAAGGCCGACCCCGCCCTCGTCATGCGCGGCTACCCCTCCGCCGCCGGCCGCCCCAAGGCCAAGAAGCCGGCCACGGCGCCTTCTGCACCCAAGGGCTGAGTCGATACAAAGGCGCTTTCGGGCGCCTTTCGATTGGTGCGATGCGGCGTGCATTTGCTTGCACTTGAGCGTAGCCTTGCACTCACCTTGAGCAGCAAGGAGGTCCGCCATGAGAACCCTCGCAGTCACCATTGCGTCTCTGGTCACCGCGCTGCCGGCCTTCGCGGCCGACACACCGGCCACCTACGCCCAGGCCGTGTTGCGCGATGGTTGCGCCCAGGCCTATGCCAGCCACGTCGCCACATACTTCGCCGCAGGTGCGGTAGCGCCGACCTTCACCGGCGAACGCCCCAAGGGCGACCACCGGTACTACAACGACGCCAAGCCCTGCGACGAAGCGCAGTACGCGTCCTATCTGGAGAAGGCCGACCCGGCCACGGTGGCGATGGCCTATCCCACCGCCGCCGGCAAGGCCAAGTCCAAGAAGGCCAACGCCGTCACGGCGGCGGCGGTGCCCAAGTCGAAGTGAGCAGGGTCTCAGGCTGCGTCCTGCCCCCACGGCATCATCAATGACAGCATCAGGAGCTTCTCGAACTCCGGTGCAAAGTTGGCGATGATGGCCTCGGGGTCGGGGCACAGGCCGGTGTCGGTGATGAGGCCGAACTGCACGCGGCCGGCATAGGTCAGGATGCTGACGCCCATGCCGATGTCGCCGGACTGCGGCACCCAGAACATCACCTTCTCGACCGTCGAGCCACAGAACTTGAGCGCCTCGGCAGGCCCCGGCACATTGGTCATGACCGCCGTCGCCTTCTTGGCGAACAGGTTCAACATCGCATGCTGCACCGGCTTGATCAGCAGGCCGGCCACAGACAGCAGGCCGAAGGCCATCACCGGCTGGAAGCTGCCCTTGAGCTCGCTCATGCGCGCGCGCACCGCGAACAGCCGCTCGACAGGGTTGGCGATGCCGATGGGCAGCACCAGCGGCACCAGGCCGAAACGGTTGCCGAGTTGCCAGGCCTGCTCCAGCGGCCGCAGGTTGACCGGCACCATGGCGCGGATCTCCTTGCCTGCCGGGTCCTCGCCCTTGTCCGCCAGGTAGCGGCCGATGGCGCCGGCTGCGCAGGCCAGCAGCACGTCGTTGATGGACGCGCCCAAGGCCTTGCCGACCGCCTTGACCTCGTCCAGCGCCAGGCTGTCATCCCAGGCCACGGTTTTCTTCGACCCCGGCTTGCCCTTGAGGCGCGTCGGCGAATCGTCGGGCATCAGCGCGAAGGCGGCCACGTCGGACACGGCCTGGTAGCCCATGCGGGCCATCTCCAGCGACGAATCCATCGGCGTGTCACCACGCATGGCCAGGTCCACGCCCTTGGCCACGCCCTTGCCGGTCATGCCGATGGCCTTGACGGTCAGGTTGCTGATCGGTCGCAGGAAGGCGTCGAGCAGCCAGTCGGACTCGCCGGGCTCTTCCACATCCTTTGCCGCGCGCTTGGGCGGCGCCTTGCCGCCGTCGGTGATGGACAGCATGACGGCGATCAGCGCGATGCCGTCGGCAATGCAATGGTGGATGCGGGCAATCAACGCGCTCGTGCCGTCGCCCATGTCCTCGATGAGCTGGAACTGCCACAGCGGGTGGGCCGGGTCCAGCGCTTCAGAGCACAGCTCGGCAACACGCTCGCGCAGCACCTCGTCACGGCTCTGGCCGCGCAGGGGCAGCGGCACCTCGGCGACGACGTGGCGGGCGATGTCGAAATCCTTGTCGGCCACCCACTGCGCACCCAGCAAGGCGTCGTCGACGACCTTCTGCCTGAAGCGCGGGTACTGCAGCAAGCGCTCGGCGACGCGCTCGCGCAGGGCGGCCAGCGTGATGCCGGGGCGGATGGACCAGACCCCGACGATCATCATCAGGTTGGCTTCAGTGTCCATGCGCAGCCAGGCGGTATCCACCTTGGACATGCGTTCGCTGCTGGGGCCCATGCGTCTCCTCGGATTCGTTATTGGCCGGGCCTAAACTCGGCGGCCCGTCGGTCGATTGTCATGAGAATCGACGGCCCAATCAGCCTGGAGAACCCCCGTGAGCCTGAAAGACCAATTCGAAGCCGCCGTCGCCGACTCCAAGAACCTGGCCGAGCGGCCGGACAACATGACGCTGCTGAAGCTCTATGCGCTCTACAAGCAAGGCAGCGCCGGCGACGTCGACGGCAAGCGCCCCGGCTTCACCGACATGGTCGGCCGCGCCAAATGGGATGCCTGGAACGAGCTCAAGGGCACGAGCAACGATGACGCAATGCAGCAATACATCGACCTGATCGAATCTTTGAAATAAGCGGCTCAGCCGCTTTGAGAGAACCGGCCTTCAGGCCGGTTTCTTCTTGGCCGGCGCCTTCTTCTTGTTGGCCGCCAGCAGCACATCGAGTTCCTTCTCGATCTCGCCCTCGATGGTCTTCTTGAAGGCGCCGAGCAGGAAGCCGAGCTGGGCCACCAGCTCGAAATGATCGGGCGCCACCGTCAGCTCGCCCTTCACGCCGCTGCGCGTGAACTCCACCGTGTCGCTGAACTCGCCCTCCAGCACCGTGCACTCCATGTCGAACTTCTCCTCGACCTGCTCGGCCCATTTCCAGGCAATCTCGCGGGCCTTCTTCAGCCCCAGGTCGTGGTCGCGGTGAATGCGGATCTCGGCCATCAGCGGCTCTCCGTTGTCTCGTGCCGCGCACTCTACCGCTGGCGTTGGGTTTACACGCATACTCGGTGCGCCAAAAAATGTCTGGCACAAAGCCAGCTGAAGTCCAGGGAGGATCCATGCGCCTCGTCGACCCCGACCCGCTCTGCCTCGATCCGCTCATGGAGGGGCTGACGAATTTCCGCGCGCCCGAGCCCGACCATGAACAGGCTGTCTACTGGTTCCGCGTCGCCGCCGACGCGGGCGACACCGAGGGACTGGCCATGTTCGCCCTCTGCCAGCTTGAGGGCCTGGGCCTGCCGCGGGACCCGGTGCAGGCCCGCGAACGGCTGGAGCGCGCCTCCAGCGAAGGCAGCCTGACCGCCAAATACCATCTCGGCCGCGCCCTCGTCGCCGGCTGGGGTGGCGACCCCGACGCGCCGCGCGGCGTGGCGCTCTACACCGTCGCCGCATCCCAAGGCCATGCCGATGCCACCTTCAACCTGGCCGCCTGCCTGGAGTCGGGCTGGGGCTGCCAGCCCGACCGCCTGGCCGCCAAGGCCCTGTACATGCGCGCCCGCGCTATGGGCAGCCGGCTGAAGGCCCCAGGCCTGCGCATCCGCGAGCGCGAGCTGGAGGCGGTGCGCGAACTCGCGCGTCGCATGGAGCACGGCGGCGAACTGGCGCGCGCCATCGAGGATCGCCAGCACGAGATCATGCTGATTCACGAGCTCGCCCAGACTCCCCCGCGCAAGGCCATGCTGAGCGTCAGGCAGCGCCGCCGGCTGCTGCATGTCGCCAGCGCCATGGCCATCATCGCCGGCCTCGCCGCGGCCCTGGCCGGCCTGTTCGGCTGGCGCAACAGCCACCCGCTGGCGCGTGATTCCGGCCCCACCTCCATCGCCTGAACCTGCTCCGCAGGCTGCCGTTCAACACCCACTTGATCGATGCCGCTCCCTCGTCTGCGGCTGCATGGCCCTGGGCGAGAGGTTCAGCTGCGCACCAACGGCTGCCTCGGATGCAGCCTCGCCATCGTCAACGCATCCACGTAGACACCATCACGCAAGGCATAGGCCCTGAGCCGCCCCTCGTGCTCGAAACCATGGCGCTCGTACAGCCGGATCGCTCGCGCGTTGTCCTGGTAGACCGTCAATTCCACGCGCAGCACCTGCGCCCAGTTGTCGGCGTAGTCCAGCAGCGCAGTCATCAGCGCACCGCCGATGCCCTGCCCCTGCGCAGCGGTCGACACCGAGATGCCGAGCGCCATCGCATGGCGGCGGCGCACTTGGGCGCCAACCGGGTGCAAGCCGGCGCTGCCAAGCAGCTTGCCATCGCGCTCGGCCAGCAGGAACAGCTCGGGCGAGCCGGCGACGGGTGGCGTGCTCAGGCGCTGCTGCCACAGCTCAGCATTGGCGTACGGCAGCTGCAGCAGGCCAGGAAAGATGTCTGGCTCGGCCAGATGCTCGGCAACCGCAGCGGCATCACTGGGCCGGGCGCGTCGCAGGATCAGTGTCATGGGGCCCTTGCTCAAGATGCTTCAATGTAGCCCGACGCTCCTCGCGCGGCAGTGGTTTCAGCCGTTCAACGGCCACGTGAAACTTCACCCAGTCGCGCCCCTCGTGCTCGAACAGGCGCATGAAGGCCGGCACCAGTTCGTCATAGGCCGACAGGATGGCGAAGCTGGCGTTGTTGGCACGCTGGAACCAGGCTTCGTAGCCCGGCGCTTCCTTGGGCGCGCGCTCACGCAGCTCGGCCATGACCGCGGCCTTTGCGGAAGCACGAGACTCGGCCGGGCCGGCGTAAACCGCTTTGAGCTTGTCGCGCCCTTCCCGTGCCAACGCCAGGAAGCGCGCCCGCCGCGCCCGCCCGGCCTCGAAGGCGGCCAGGGCCTCGGGCTTGCCGGCCAGCCATTCGCGGGCGCCCAGCATCTCGACCGCGGTCGCATAGGCCTCGTTGAAGCCGGTGTCGTCGCTGGTGTAGACGCGCTGATGGGTCAGCTCGTGGAAGATCATGGCCGCCAGTTCGCCCTCGGGGTAGCGGATGAAGGTGTTCAGCAGCGGGTCGCCGCCGAACCAGCGGCTCCAGCCCAGCGTCGAATAGGCGGGAATGGGCTGCACCTGCACCTCCCAGCCCTCGGCCTTCAGCTCGTCGGCGTGGCGCTGCGCGGCATCGCGGTCGAACCAGCCCTGGTAGCCAGCGCAGCCCATGATGGGATAGCACCAGGTCTTGAGCTGGAAGCCGAACTCGGGCGCGGCGACGATATTCCAGACGACGGCCGGTCGCTTGAGGTCGGCATAGCGGCGGTAGCTGTTGTTGTCGGGCAGCGCGAGGCGCGCGCTGGCGAAGTCGCGGATCTGCTGCGTCAGCTTCAGCCGCTCGGCCAGCTCGGGTGGGGTGGCCGGGTCGGCCAGCCAGTCGCTGACCGGCCTGGCCGCACGAATGATGCCGAGGTGGCCGCCGGCGGCCTGGCCCCAATGGCCCACCGCGCCACAGCCGCTCAGGGACAGCGCAGCGACGGCAACGAGCAGGGCGCGTGCAGAGATCAAGCGAAATGGCGATGCGAATGGAGCCCCGATTGTCACCACCCGCCTCGCCGCGCAAGTAACCGTCAGCGCACCACCACGGTCAGCACGGTGCCCGCGGGCACGCGCACGCCGCGGCGCTGGTAGCGCGTTGCGCCAGCCGGCACCTGGTCGTCCAGGTAGGTGTGCACGGTACTGCCGAAGCGCGTCAGCGTATTGACGGGTGCAGCCTTGCGGTTGGTGGCCTGCTGCGCGGTGTCGGTGCCCATCAGCCACTGCCCTTCCCACTGCACCTGCGGGAAGCCGTAGCCCCAAGGCGCATGGCGCTGCGGCATGCCGCCGAACACGCTGCTGCCCATGCGCTCCCACTCGTCGGCCAGGCCGTCGCTGCCAGCGTGCCGCAGCACCGTGTCCAGGCAGCTGTAGCTGCTGGCCGTCGCGCTGCAGTCAGTCACCAGCTGGCGCCACCAGCCGCTGCCATAGCGGCGGTTCAAGAAGGCGGCCAGGCTGCCGCCGACCCCGTAGTTGGCGCTGTCGGCGCTCTCCAGCCAGTCGATCATGGCCACGCTGCCGCCGGAGCGGAGGTAGCTGGGCAGCCGGAAGGTGATGATCTTGTTGGCGCCCGGCGTGATGGTTTCGGCCAGCAGGTCTTCGGTGGCCATGGCAGCCGTCTCTTCCAACCAGGCGTCGTGCAGCAGGCCGCGCTGGATCGTGCCCTGGTGATAGGTCACCATGTGCGTGAGCTCGTGCACCAGCGTGGATGCGTAGAAGGTCGGGTTGCCTGCCAAGCCCGTGCCGTTCACGAAGAAGGCCAGCGCTTCGTTGGAATTCGCGTAGCGGCTGTTGCGCCAGCGGTAGGAGTTGTTCAGCCCATAGAAGTAGCCGGCCGCGGAGGCGTCGGCGCCCATGTGGTCGGTGACGACGATGTTCACGTCCTGCAGCTGCGCCGCGCTTTCCTGGATCAGCCACGGCCGGTTGGCCACCTCGCTGCCGCCCCAGACGTCGCCGAGCATGGCGATGACACGCGCAAAGCCGCCCTGGTCGCCGCAGAAGCTGTGCTTCAGGGGCTCGATCTGGGCCGCTTCGACCGTGCGGGCGCTGGTCAGCGCCTGGTCGACCCAGAAGACGAGACGACGGCCGGTTCCGGTGCTGCAGGTGCTCAGCACGCTGGCCGTGAACGGCACGGGCTTGGCGGGATCGTCATAGAGATCGTTCCAGATGCGTGTGCTGCCGACCTCGGTGGCGGCCAGCGCCCGGCGGCGCGGCTCGATGGCGCTCTCCGGCAGAGGCCGAGCAGGCAGTTGCTGATCCTGCAGATCCTCCAGCGACTGTTGCTGCTGCAGGCCGAGCATGCGCGCGTGCAGGGCGTCGTGGCGCGAATCGTCGGCAGTTGATGCAGGGGCGGCCTGAATTCGGGCGTTCGGCGCCGCGCCCAAGCTGACCACGGCGGCGCTGCCGCTCTTCGGCAGCTCAGCAGCGTCGCTGGCCTGGCCGTTGCTGAATACCAGCGTCACGGACTGCCCGGGCTGCACGTTGGCGATGTCCAGGTCGATCAGCTGTGACGTGGCACCGGCGTTGCGCAAGCGCCAGATACCCACGCCGCTGCCGGCATAGCCCCCATCCGCTGCCACGGCACAGTGCAGGCCGCTGCAGCCTGGCAAGAGTGAGCCTGCAGCGCGTGCCACCGGCGAAGGCTGTGCCTCAACCTGGACGGTGGTGCTGGCCCGCGCCGTCACGCCGGCGCTGTTCTGCGCCACGGCCGTGGCGGTGAAGCTGCCCGCCTGGGCGAAACGGCGCTCCACCATCAGCCCGTCGGCCGTGGTGCCGTCGCTGAATTCCCAGCGCCAGCTGACACCGCCCTGGCTGTCGCCGGCCGTGAACTGCACGTATTCGCCCGCGTAGAGCTGGGTCGCCGAGGCACTGACACGCAACACGGGGTCAGGTACGGCCGGTGCAGGAGGTGGCGTCGGCGCCGGTGCGCCGCCCCCACCGCCACCGCCACCGCCACCGCCGCAGGCGGCAAGCAAAACCAGCCCACAAGCTGCTGCCACATGGCGCAGCCTTGCCTTGAAGAGGCTCTTCATCGTTTCCCTGTCTTTGTGTTCTTGGCCCAGCACCCTGGCGCGCAGCGCCGGGCGCGGATTGTGCCAACTCGTCCCGCGCATCGCGCCGTTAGCCGCCCCTTTTCAGACGTCAAAAATCACGTCAGGCAAGTTCAGGCAGCTTCAACCTGCACCAGGCAGTCGTAGAAGGTCGGTGCATTGCCCATGTCGGTCAGCCGCTGGTGGGTGACCTCGTTGACGTTGCTGCCCTGCACGCCGAGCTTGCGCCACCACACGCCCAGGCCGTTGACGACGCCGGGCCGCGCGCGCGTGCTGACCTTGAGCTTGGCCACATAGCGACCGCGGTCGTTGAACGCAGCCACCAGGGCGCCATCGACGAGACCGCGCTCGACGGCGTCGCCAACATGCATCTCGATGATGGGCTCGCCCTCGATGTCGCGCAGGCTCTTCACGTTGACGAAGCTGCTGTTCAGGAAGTTGCGCGCCGGCGGCGAGATCATGGCCAGCGGGTAGCGCGCGGCCAGTTCGGGCGAACTCTGCGCGCTTTCGTAATTGGGCACGTAGTCGGCGCCGGCGGCCTGCGCGCGACCGTTGGGGGTGCGGAAACCGCCCTCCGCAAACGGTGCCTCGGGAATGGGCAGCGGCTGCCAGCCCCGTTCGCGCAGCATCGCCATGTCGATGTCGGGCGTGAAGGCCTGATCGGCGAGCTGCTCATCGGTTTCGGCGAAGCAGGGGTCCGTCAGCCCCATCGCAGCTGCCAGCTCGCGGAAAATCTGCGTGTTGGTCTTGGCCTCGCCCAGCGGCTCAATAGCCGGCTGGTTCATCAGCACGTCGGTGTGGCCGTAGGACGTGTGCACGTCCAGGTGTTCGAGCTGGGTCGTGGCGGGCAGCACATAGTCGGCCAGGTCGGCCGTGTCGGTCATGAAATGCTCGAGCACGACGGTGAGCAGGTCTTCGCGCTGGAAGCCCTTGACCACCTTGGGCGACTCGGGCGCCACAGCGACGGGATTGCTGTTGTAGACAATCAGCGCCTCGATGGGCGGGTCAGCCTGCAGCAGCGCGTCACCGATGGTGCTCATGTTGACCATGCGCGGATTGCGTCCGGCCAGCAGGTCGGGGCGTTCCAGATCCGGGTTCTTGAACGGCGCATTCCAGCCCGAAGCCGACAGCAGCACGCCGCCGCTGGGATGGCGCCAGGCGCCGGTCAGGCAGGGCAGCAGCGCAATCAGCCGCACGGCATTGCCGCCGCCACGCACGCGCTGCAGGCCGTAGTTCATGCGGATGGCAGCGGGCGTCGTCGTCGCGTAGTCGCGGGCCAGGCCACGCACTTCATCGGGCGTGACGCCGCAGACCTCGGCAACCCGCTCGGGCGGCCAGTCCAGCGCCTTGCCGCGCAGCTCTTCCCAGCCGTCGACGTACTTGTCGATGTAGTCCTGGTCCAGCCAGCCGTGGCGGATCAGCTCATGCATCAGGCCCAGGGCCAACGCGCCGTCGGTGCCGGGCAGCACGGCGATGTGCTGGTGGCATTTGTCGGCCGTCTCGGTCTTGCGCGGGTCGATGCAGACCAGCTTGGCGCCTTCGCGCCTGGCCTGGTTGGCATAGGTCCAGAAATGCAGGTTGGAGGCGATGGAATTGCTGCCCCAGATGATGATGAGCCTGGCGCCGGCGAAGTGGCGGGTGTGCATGCCCAGCTTGTGGCCGTAGGTGGCGGCGAGCCCCGCGCCGCCGGCGGAGGCGCAGATGGTGCGGTCCAGCCGCGCGGCGCCCAGTTCGTTCCACAGCCGGCCGGCCATGGCCTCACCCTGGATCAGGCCCATGGTGCCGGCATAGCTGTAGGGCTGGATGCACTGCGGATCCTTCACCGCCTTGAGCCGCGCGGCGATGTCGGCGATGGCCTCGGCCCAGCTGACCTGGACAAAGGCCGGCGCTTCGGTCTTCTTGCTGACCCTCTTCATCGGGTGCAGCAGGCGCTCGGGGTGGTAGGTGCGCTCCGGGTAGCGCGAAACCTTGGTGCATAGCGCGCCGTGAGTGTTGGGGTGGTCGGCGCGGCCCTGCACCTTGATCACGCGTTCGTTCTCGACGGTGATCTGCATGGCGCAGGTGTCAGGGCAGTCATGGGGGCAGGCGCCGAAGACGGTACGGGTGGTCATGGCAATCGCAGGGCTGGAACAACCCCGCGATTGTCTCCAGTCGGCAAATCCGACGTCAGAGCTGGCTCATGCCGCCGTCAACAATGATTTCCGTGCCGAGGATGAAGGCCGATTCCGGCGCGGACAGGTGCAACACGGTCGAGGCGATCTCGTCCGGTGTGCCGAAGCGACCCAGCGGCACCTGGCTCTGGATCTGCGCGGCCACCGTCTTCAGCGTGTCGGCATCGAAGCCCAGCTTGCCGTACAGCGGCGTCTCGACCGGGCCCGGGCTGATGACATTGACGCGCGCGCCCTGCGGCAGCAGCTCGGCCGACAGCGTCTTGGCCAGCGAGATCAGCGCGGCCTTGCTGGCGGCGTAGATGGCCGAGTTGGGCATGCCGATGTGGGCATTGATGGAGCCGTTCAGCACGATGGACGCGCCCCGTGCCAGCACCGGGCGCAGCGCCTGGATCAGGAAGAAGGCGCCCTTGGCGTTGGTGTTGAACGTGCGGTCCCAGAGGTCTTCGCTGGCGTCGGCGAGCGAGGCGAACTCGGCGATGCCGGCGTTGACGAAGACGGCATCCAGCGCACGGCCGGCGGCGGCGAGGTGGGCACCCAGGGCGCGGGCGCCGAGCACGTCGGACGCATCCAGCGCCACCAGCTCGAAGCCTTCGGCGTCGTGCGGCTTGCCCGGGCGGGCGGTGACGATGACGTGGGCGCCTTCGGCCTTGAAGGCGCGGGCGGCGGCCAGGCCGATGCCGGAGGTGCCACCGGTGACGAGGACGGTCTTGTTGGCGAAGCGGGGGGGCATGATGTTTCCTTGGGTGAGTACGCGGCGGGTTTGCCGTGGACTCGATACTCGGCTTCGACCCCTCTTTTGACGTCCGGTGCTGTTGGCCGACTCGTGCAAGGCTTTCGAACATGCTCAGCGACGACGAGATCCATTTGATGGAGGCCATCGGGGCCAGCGGCAGCCTGACGCGCGCCGCGGCGAGCCTCGGCAAGGCGCCATCCACGGTCTCGTACACGTTGCGCCAGATCGAGTCCCGCTTCGACGCCCTGCTCTTCGACCGCCGCCGCTACCGGCTGCAGCTGACCCCCGCCGGCGCCCTGCTGGTACGCGAGGCCACACGGCTGCGCGACGACATGCAGCGGCTGACACGCCGCGTCGCCCAGGTGGCCAAGGGTTGGGAGGACAGGCTCTGGATCGTCACCGACGAGCTGATCGAGTTCGACAGCCTGCTGCCCGTCATTGGCGACTTCGATCCGCTGGACTCTGGCGTCAGCCTGCGCATCACCCACGAGGTGCTCGGCGGCACCTGGGAGGCGCTGGCCGAGGGCCGCGCCGACCTCGTCATTGGCGCAACCAACGAGCCGCCGCCGCTGGCGGGCGTGCAATGGCGCGAGCTGGGCGCACTTCGCTGGGTCTATGCGGTCAGCGCTCGCCACCCCCTTGCCAAGGCCAAGGAGCCGCTTTCGGCCGAGCAGATGCGGGCACATCGCGCCGTCGTCGTGGCCGACAGCTCTCGCCGCGGTGACGGTCGCGCCTACGGCCATGGTGCCGGTCAGACCACGCTGGCCGTGCCCAGCATGGCCGCCAAGATTCAGGCCCAGCGCGCCGGCCTGGGCGTAGGCTGGCTGCCCGAGGCGCGGGTGGCCTCGCTGCTGCAGCGCGGCGAGCTGGTGGCCAAGGCAGTGAGCGTGCCTCGCGAGCCCAATAACCTCTTTGTCGGCTGGCGTGCCAGCGAGGGCCGCGCGCTCGCCTGGTGGCTGGAGAAGCTGACCGACGCGCGCCTGTGCAAGCGCCTGGTCGACGGGTTGGACGTCCACGCCTGAGCGTTCGTTGATGCCACTTGACAGTGACGTTTGGCACGCCATGGGTCCAATGAACAAACCTGGCAAGGGATTCCCTGGGGAAGTATTTGCCCCGCTGGGGCACCAGCGAGGGTAAATTGCCAGTTGCCTGTCCTTGAACCGGATCAGGCACGTCGAAACAATGCGATCCGGCTCAAGGCCGCCCGGTGGTGACATCCGGGCGGGAGAAGCCAACGGGAGACAGCGCATGCGAGTTCACGACAGCTCGACCGCCACCGCGGCCCCGGCGGCCTGGCAGCGCCTGGCGCCACTGGGGTTGGGGCTGGCGGCGGCCCTGGCCGTTGTGGGCCTCGGCGGGCTGGGTTGGCTGCCCATCGTGGTGGCGCTGGTCCTGGCGGCTGCCGGTGTTGCCCTGACGAGCGCCCTGGGGCGCTGGCAGGCCGGCCTGCGCAGCGAGGTGATCGCGCATTTGCAAGGCGAGCAGCAGCTGGGCGAGACCCTGCTGCCCGTCTGGAGCGGGCATATCGAGTCCACGCGCAGCCAGGTCGAGACGGCCATTTCGGCGTTGGCCGAGCGTTTCGCCGGCATCGTCCAGCAGCTCGACGAGACAGCACGACTGTCGGACGTCGCCGCCGACTCCATCGCCGGTGGTGCAGGCGGCCAGGGCGGGCTGGTGGCCGTGTTTGCCCAGGGCGAGCGCGACCTCGGCCAGGTCGTGCGCTCGCTGGAAGAGGCCATGGGCGCCAAGGCCGAGATGCTGGCCAAGATCCAGGCCCTGGAGCTGTACATCCGCGAGCTGCAGGACATGGCCGCCGATGTGGCCCGCATCGCCCAGCAGACCAACCTGCTGGCGCTGAACGCGGCCATCGAAGCCGCACGGGCCGGCGAGCAGGGGCGCAGCTTCGCCGTCGTGGCCCAGGAAGTCCGGCAGCTGTCCAAGATGTCGGCCGACACTGGCCGCAACATCGCTGCCAAGGTGACGCTGATCAGCGAGGCCATCGCCGCCACCAGTGCCGCTGCCGCGCAGTCGCGGGTGCAGGACGACGCGGCGACCACACAGTCGGCCCAGATCATCGACACCGTGTTGCAGCAGTTCCGCCGCTCGACCGACGCCCTCGTCGAATCGGGCAGCCATCTGAAAAGCGGCCGCGACTATCTGCAGCAGGAAATCAGCGAGGCTCTGGTGCACCTGCAGTTTCAGGACCGCGTCAGCCAGGTCATGAGCCATGTGCGCGACAGCATCGACGCCGTGCCCCCGGCCCTGCGCGAGCTGCAGGACGACTACGAGCAACAGGGCCGGCTGCGCGCGCTGGATGCAAGAAGCCTGCTGGCTTCGCTTGAGAAAACCTACGCCATGGCAGATGAACGCAAAGTGCACCGCGGCGGCAACAGCGCGCCAGCACCGGCCGCCGCTGACGAGATCACCTTCTTCTAGGACACACCGGTATGAGCAAGACCATCCTCGTCGTCGACGACTCCGCCTCGCTGCGACAGGTCGTGGGCATCGCGCTGAAGGGCGCGGGCTACACGGTCATCGAAGGCTGCGACGGCCGTGACGCGCTGACCAAGCTGAATGGCCAGAAGATCCACCTCGTCATCAGCGACGTGAACATGCCCAACATGGACGGCATCAGCTTCGTCAAGGCCATGAAGGCCATGCCGGCCTACCGCTTCACGCCGGTCATCATGCTGACGACGGAGTCCGCCGAGGGCAAGAAGGCCGAGGGCCAGGCCGCGGGCGCCAAGGCCTGGGTGGTCAAGCCCTTCCGGCCCGAGGTCATGCTCAACGCCGTACAGAAACTGGTGTTGCCGTGAGCGCCGCCTCGCTGGCTCTGGACGGCGAGGTGACCATCTATCGCGCCGCCGAACTCAAGCCGCAGCTGCTGCAGGCCCTGGCCGCGGCGGGCGCCGGGCTGGAGATCGACTTGTCCGCCGTCACGGAGCTGGACACGGCCGGCCTGCAGCTGCTGATGCTGGCCAAGCAGGAGGCCCGCGCACTGCATCGCGAGCTGCGCCTGGTGGGCCACAGCCCGGCGGTGCTGGAGGTGTTCGAGCTGCTCAACGTCGCCGCTTATTTCGGCGACCCGCTGATCGTGGCCGCGCCTGCGGCGGGAGGCCACCATGGATCTTGATGCCGCGCTGCAGACCTTCATCGCCGAATGCCGCGAGCTGCTGGCTGACATGGAGACCGCCCTGCTCGGCATCGAACAGACCGCCCAACCCGAGGAGGCCGTCAACGCCATCTTCCGCGCCGCCCACACCATCAAGGGCTCGGCAGGCCTGTTCGGCCTGGACCACTTCGTCAGCTTCACCCATGTGGTGGAAAGCCTGCTGGACGAGGTGCGCGACGGCAAGCTCGCCATCGGCGACGAGCTCGTCGTGCTGCTGCTGTCCTGCTGCGACCACCTCACGGTGCTGACCGACCGGCTGGAGGCCGGCCATCTCGACGAGGACCCCGCCAGCGCCCAGAACGCGCAGCTGCTGATGGCCCAGCTGCACCGCTGGCTGGCGCCCGCTCCATCGGCTTCCTCGGCGCTGACGCTGCCGGACGTGCCGCTGGCCGAGGTGGAGCGGATCGCGCGCCAGGACCAGGGCGGCACCACCGAGGAGCTGTGGCATCTATCGCTGCGCTTCAGCCGCGACGTGCTGCGCATCGGCATGGACCCGCTGTCCTTCATCCGCTACCTGGGCCAGATCGGCCGCGTCGCCGCCCTCGTGACGCTGGCCGACGCCCTGCCCGCCAATGCCGACGAGATGGACCCGGAGAGCTGCTACCTGGGCTTCGAGATCGCGCTGCAAAGCAAGGCTGACAAGGCCATCATCGAGGGCGTGTTCGAGTTCGTGCAGGACGACTGCAGCCTGCGCATCCTGCCGCCGAACAGCCGCGTCGAGGATTACGTCGCCCTCATCAAGGGCCTGCCCGAGGAGCCTGCACGGCTGGGCGAGATCCTGGTCAATTGCGGCAGCGTGACGGCACGCGAGCTGCAGGCGGCGCTGGCCGCGCAGGCCGATGGCGCCGTTGCGGGCGGCGCGGAGCAAAAGCTCGGCGCCATCCTCATCGAGCAGCAGGCGGTGCCGCCGGCCGTCGTCGATGCCGCGCTGGCCAAGCAGCGCCAGAGCAGCGAGACGCGCAGCCAGGAGAGCCGCTCCATCCGTGTCGACGCCGACCGGCTCGACCACCTGATCAACCTCGTCGGCGAGCTCATCATTGCCGGTGCGAGCGCCGACCTGCTGGCTCGCCAGGTGCACCACCCGGAGCTGCAGGAGAGCACCTCACGCATGGCCGGCCTGGTGCAGGAGGTGCGCGACAGCGCGCTACAGCTGCGCATGGTCAAGATCGGTGCCACCTTCAACAAGTTCCAGCGCGTCGTGCACGACGTGTCGCGGGAGATCGGCAAGGACATCGCGCTGCAGGTCAGCGGCGAGGACGCCGAGCTGGACAAGACCGTCGTCGAGAAGATCGGCGACCCGCTGCTGCACCTGGTGCGCAACGCCATCGACCACGGCATCGAACCCGTCGAGGCGCGGGTGGCACGCGGCAAGCCGGCCAAGGGCCTGGTCAAGCTCAATGCCTTCCACGAATCCGGCAGCATCGTCATCGAGGTCAGCGACGACGGCGGCGGCCTCAAGCGCGAGCGCATCCTGGCCAAGGCCGTCGAGCGCGGCCTGGTGGACGCCGAGGCGCGGCTGAGCGACGCCGAGGTCTTCGAGCTCATCTTCGAGCCAGGTTTCTCCACGGCCGAGCAGGTCACCAACCTGTCCGGCCGGGGCGTCGGCATGGACGTCGTCAAGCGCAACATCACCGCCCTGCGCGGCACCGTCGGCATCCGCAGCGCCGAGGGCCAGGGCACCACGGTCAGCGTGCGCCTGCCGCTGACGCTGGCCATCATCGACGGCTTCCTGGTCAAGATCGGCGAGTCCATCTTCGTCGTGCCGCTGGACCAGATCGAGGAATGCATCGAGTTCGACGACGCGTCCGGCCACGATTACTGCGACCTGCGTGGCGAGGTGCTGCCCTTCGTGCGGCTGCGCGAGTTCTTCGACATCCGGGCCCCGCTGCCACGTCGCCAGAGCGTCGTCGTCATCCACCACGGCGGCCAGCGCGCCGGTCTGGTGGTGGACGCCCTGCTGGGCGAGTTCCAGACCGTCATCAAACCACTCTCGCGGGTGTTCCAGCAGGTCAAGTGCATCAGCGGCTCCACCATCCTGGGCAGCGGCGCCGTCGCCCTCATCCTGGACATCGGCGCACTGCTGCAGCAGACCGGGCAGCGCCATCAGCTCGCCACCGCCTCTCACGTCGCCCGAGCCCACTGAGTCCTCACTTCGAAAGGAAGACAAATGCTCAACAAGATGACCGTCGCGATGCGACTGGGCCTGCTGGTGACCGTGATGGCGCTCGCGATGCTGCTGATCGGCTTTGCCGGGCTGCGCGGCATGGACTTCAGCAATGGCAAGCTGAAAACGGTGTACGAGGACCGCACGGTGGCTCTGGTTCAGCTCAGCAAGATCAGCGACGCGGCCTACCAGATCCGCGTCAACCTGCTCAAGCTGGCGCGTGTCACGAACGCCAACGACGCCGAGCCGCTGCTGCAGCGCATCACGCGCGAGGACGGCAACTACGAGAAGAACATCAAGGCCTACCTTGCCACCACCCTGACGCCGGAGGAGAAAAAGCTGTCCGACGACTTCGTGCCGGCCTGGCAGACCTTCCGAGACTCGGGCGGCAAGGTGATCACCTTGCAGAAGGAGGGCAACGGCGCGGCCGCGCTGGATGCCATCCTCAAGGCCGAGGACCACTTCCGTCACGCCCGCACCGTGCTGGGCAAACTGCAGGAGCTGCAGGAGAACGTCGCCGAGAAGGAATACAACGAGGCGGTGACGCAGGCAGCATCCACCACCAGGTTCAACATCATTCTCATCGTCGCCGGCCTGGCCGTCGGCATCCTGCTGGCCTTCGTCATCATCCGCAACCTGATGGCCCAGCTCGGCGGCGAGCCGGGCTACGCGGCAGCCATCGTGACTGAGGTGGCCGCTGGCAACCTGACCGTCGACATCCAGACCAAGCCGGGCGACACCAAGAGCCTGCTGGCGGCGATGAAGGCCATGGTCGAGAAACTCAGCCAGGTGGTCTCCGAGGTCAGCAGCGGCGCCGAAGGCATCACCGGCGCGGCCGAGCAGGTCAGCGCCACGGCGCAGTCGCTGTCGCAGGCCACCAGCGAGCAGGCCGCCGGCGTCGAGGAGACCAGCGCATCGGTCGAGCAGATGACCGCCTCCATCGCCCAGAACACCGAGAACGCAAAGGTGACCGACGCGATGGCCAGCAAGGCCGCCACCGAGGCCGCCGAGGGCGGTGAGGCGGTCAGGTCCACCGTCGCGGCGATGAAGCAGATCGCCAAGAAGATCGTCATCATCGATGACATCGCCTACCAGACCAACCTGCTGGCGCTCAATGCCGCCATCGAGGCCGCCCGTGCCGGCGAGCATGGCAAGGGCTTCGCCGTGGTGGCCGCCGAGGTGCGCAAGCTGGCCGAGCGCAGCCAGGTGGCCGCGCAGGAGATCGGCGAGGTGGCCAGCAGCAGTGTCGAGCTGGCCGAGCGCGCCGGCACCCTGCTGGACGCCATCGTGCCCAACATCAAGAAGACGTCCGACCTGGTGCAGGAGATCACGGCAGCCTCCGAGGAGCAGTCCAGCGGCGTGGCACAGATCAACTCCGCCGTCGGCCAGCTCAGCCAGACGACGCAACAGAACGCCGCAGGCTCCGAGGAGCTCGCCGCCACGGCCGAGGAGATGAGCAGCCAGGCCGAGGAGCTGCAGGCCACCATCGCCTTCTTCCGCGTGGAGGGCAGCGGCCGCGCTGCGCCGCCGCTGCGCCGCCGTCCCCCCGCAGCCAGCAAGCGCCCTCCGGGCTCCGCGGCCCAGGCCAAGGCCGGCTTCAGCGACGTCGAGCCCGACGAGTCGATGTTCGTCAAATACTGATGCCCGAGGAGTTGCGCGCATGAACGCCCTCGTCACCCAGGCTCGTGGCAAAGCCGGCGCCGGCGGCGCCGCCGAGCCCCAGCAATACCTCACCTTCATGCTCGGCGGCGAGGTCTTCGCCATCGGCATTCTGGCCATCAAGGAGATCATCGAATACGGTGGCCTGACACCCGTGCCGATGATGCCGACCACCATCCGCGGCGTCATCAACCTGCGCGGCGCCGTCGTGCCGGTGATGGACCTGGCCGCCCGCTTCGGCCGCCCCAGCGCCGAGGTCGGCAAGCGCACCTGCATCGTCATCGTCGAGCTGCGCGTGCAGGACGAGCAACAGGTCATCGGCGTCATCGTCGATTCGGTCAACGCGGTGCAGGAGATCGCGCCGGCCGACATCGAGCCCGCGCCAGGGTTCGGCATGCGCATCGCGCCGCAGCTCATTGCCGGCATGGGCAAGGTGAATGGCAAGTTCGTCATCCTGCTGGACATCGAGCAGGTGCTGTCCCTGCAGGAACTCGACCAGTTGCAGAGCCTCAAGCCCGCTGAAACATGAGCCCCTCGTCCAAGGAGTACCTTGGCCGGTCCCCCGCGGGGACGGCGATGCTTGCGGCATTGAGCCGCAAGCACATCGCCAGCGCGGGCCGGCTAGGGAGCGGCCCGGCGCTCAGCCCGCAAACTCCATGCGCCGCGCGATGGGGCGCCTGACGTGATCGAGCTGGGCGACCAGGAGTTCGCACGCTTCCAGGCCTTCATCTACGAAGCGGCCGGCATCAGCCTGTCCGACAGCAAGAAGGTGCTGGTCAGCGGCCGCCTCGAAAAGCGCTTGCGCCACCACCGGCTCGGCAGCTATGGCGACTATCTGCAACTGCTGAGCCAGCCGGCCCAGGCGGCAGAGCGCCAGATCGCCATCGACCAGCTCACCACCAACGAGACCTACTTCTTCCGCGAGCCACGTCATTTCGAGCTGCTGCGCGACTGGGCGCTGGCAGCGCGGACAGCCGGCCGCGGGCTGCGCGTCTGGAGCGCCGCCTGTTCGACCGGCGAAGAGGCCTACAGCATCGCCATGGTGCTGGCCGACTGCCTCGGTGAAACACGGCCCTGGGAGGTGGTGGCCTCTGACATCAGCAGCCGCGTGCTGCAGCGCGCCCGGTTCGGCCACTACCCGGTGGAACGCACGACGAACGTCCCGCCCGACTATCTGCAGCGCTTTTGCCTGCGCGGCACCGGCGAGCAGACAGGCACCCTGCTCGTGCAGCGCTCGCTACGCCAGCGGGTGCAGTTCACGCAGATCAACCTCGACAAGACCCTGCCGCCACAGGGCGCCTTCGACGTGATTTTCCTGCGCAACGTGATGATCTATTTCAGCACCGACACCAAGCGCCGCGTGGTGTCGCGGCTGGTCGGCCAGCTCAAGCCCGGGGGCCACCTGATGGTCGGCCACTCCGAGACGCTGAACGACATCAGCAACCAGGTCCGCCCGGTCATGCCGTCGGTCTACAGCAAGCCTTGAAACGATGGCCGCCGCCAAGACCATCGTGCTGCTGCCGGGCGAACATTTCGCTGGCGACGAGAGGTTTCGCGTGCGTACGCTGCTGGGCTCGTGCGTGTCCATCGTGCTGTGGCAGCCGCAGCGGCTGATCGGCGCCATGTCGCATTTCGTGCTGGCCGGTGCACCGGCAGGGCAGGCGCGCGCCCTCAACGGCCGCTACGGTGACGAGGCGCTGGCGTTGATGCTGGCCGACCTGGGCGGACTGGGCGTGACGCCCGCGGACTGCCTGGCCAAGATCTTCGGCGGCGGCGCGATGTTCGAGGCCGGCCCGCGCCAGCGCCTGCCCGACGTCGGTCGCCAGAACGGCGAGGCGGCGCGCACGCTGCTGCAGCGCCACGGCATTCCCATCGTGTCTGAAAGCCTGTTCGGTGACGGGCACCGGCAGATCATCTTCAGCATCCGCACAGGCGAGGTGTGGATGCGCCATGTCCGCCAAAGCACGGCCAACGCAAGGAGCGCGGCATGACCATCAAGGTGTTGGTGGTGGACGACTCGGCCGTCGTGCGGCAGGTGCTGTCGGGCTTGCTCAATGCAGCCGCGGGCATCCAGGTCACCCATGCGGTCTCGGACCCGCTGCTGGCCATGGAGCGCATGAAGACCGTCTGGCCCGACGTCATCGTGCTGGACGTGGAGATGCCGCGCATGGACGGCATCACCTTCCTGCGCCACATCATGGCCGAGCGGCCCACGCCGGTGGTGATCTGCTCGACGCTGACCGAGAAGGGCGCGCAGACCACCATGGACGCGCTGGCCGCAGGCGCCGTGGCCATCGTCACCAAACCCAAGCTCGACTTGAAGAACTTCCTGCAGTCCAACGCGAGCGAGCTGGTCTCTGCCGTGCGTGCGGCCGCGAGCGCCAACGTCGCCCGGCTGGCTCCGCGTGCGGGCACCGCCGCCACGCCCGTCGCGCGCGCCAAGCTCACGGCCGACGCGATGCTGCCGCCCGCCGACGGCCGCGCCATGGCCCAGACGACTGAGCAGGTCGTGGCCATCGGCACATCCACCGGCGGCACGCAGGCGCTGGAGGAGGTGCTGACGGCGCTACCGCGCGTCTGCCCCGGCATCGTCGTCGTGCAGCACATGCCCGAGAAATTCACGGCCGCCTTCGCCGCGCGGCTCAACACGCTGTCCGAGATCGAGGTCAAGGAGGCTGCCAACAACGACCGCGTGCTGCCGGGCCGAGCCCTGATCGCGCCGGGCGGCAAGCACATGCTGCTGCGCCGCAACGGCGCCCAGTATTTCGTCGAGGTGGTGGACGGGCCCCTGGTCAACCGCCACCGGCCTTCGGTCGACGTGCTGTTCCGCTCGGTCAGCCGGTGTGCCGGCGCGAATGCGCTGGGCATCATCATGACCGGCATGGGCGACGACGGTGCGGCCGGGCTGCTGGAGATGCGCCAGGCCGGCGCTCGCACGCTGGGCCAGGACGAGCGCAGCTGCGTCGTCTATGGCATGCCCAAGGAGGCGGTCAAGCGCGGCGCCGTCGAGCGCAGCCTGCCGCTGGGCGCCATCGCCGCCGAGATCGTGCAGCAGATGAACCGCTCCGGCGGCGGCCGGGGAGACATCTGATGCCCGACACCGCGCCCACCGGCGATGCGATGAGCGCCCTGGTGGCCCTCGTCGTGGAGGACAGCGCCGTGCAGCGCGGCCACCTGGTGTCGCTGGTGCGCGAACTGAAGATCGGCACCGTGCTGGAGGCTGCTGACGGCGTGGAGGCCCTGCGCCTGCTGGCGCTGCAGCCGCAGCAGCGCATCTTCCTCGTCATCACCGACATCGACATGCCAGGCATGGACGGCATCGAGTTGATCGGCCGCCTGGCCGAGGGACCCCTGGTGGACAACCTCATCGTCACCAGCGCGCGCGACCCGCGGCTGCTGGAGACCGTCGAGAGCATGGGGGCCGGCGACGCGCGCCTCAAGCTGCTGGGCACCTTGCCCAAACCGGTCACGGCCGCCGCGCTGGCGCGCATGCTCGACCACGCGCGGCCGCGCACCGCAGGCGCGGGCAGCCGGCCGCAGTTCGAGCCTGGCTTGGACGAGATCAGCCGCGGCCTGGATGCTGGCGAGTTCGTCCCCTTCTTCCAGCCCAAGGTCAGCATCTCGACCGGGTTGATCAAAGGGGTCGAGGCGCTCGCGCGCTGGCAGCACCCGCAGCACGGGCTGCTCAGCCCCGCGACCTTCATCGCCCGTATCGAGGGCACGCCGCTGATGGCGCGCTTCACGCTGTCCATGGTCGAGCAGGCACTGCGTCATCTGCAGGCGTGGACACGTTCGCTGCCCGCGCTGACGCTGTCGCTCAACCTGTCGGCCGACGACTTGGCCGATCAGGCCTTTATCGAGCGCCTCACCGACCTCGTCGCCCGCCACGGCGCCGCGCCGGCCTCGGTGATCTGGGAGGTCACCGAGACCATGATCATGAACAGCCAGTCGATGGCCAATCTGGCGCGCCTGGGCCTGAAGGGCTTCGGGCTGTCGATGGACGACTACGGCATCGGCTATTCGTCGATGCAGACGCTGTCGCGCAGCCCCTTCACGGAGCTGAAGATCGACCGCATCTTCGTCAACGGCGCCAGTGAGCGCAGCAACCGCCGCGCCATCCTGAACAGCTCGCTGGACATGGGCCGGCGCCTGGGTGTTTGCACCGTGGCCGAGGGGGTGGAGACGGTGGAGGACTGGCGGCTGCTGGCCGAGCTGGGCTGCGATGTCGCCCAGGGCTATCTGATCGCGCGGCCCATGCCGGCCGCGGAGCTGATCGGCTGGTATCGCGGCGAGCGCACCCGGCTGCGCGGCCTTGCGGCTGGCGGCGGCTGAGCCTTCAGCCGGCAGGCAGCGTCAAGCGCGCAATGCAGCCCTGCGGCGCCGCCGGCAGCAGCTCGGCGCTGCCGCCGTGGCGCTCGGCGATCTCGCGAGCTATGGCCAGGCCCAGGCCGCAGCCTTCGCCCGTCGTCGCGCCGCGCACGAAGCGCTCGAAGGCGCGCTCGCGCAGGTCCGGCGCCAGGCCGGGGCCGTTGTCCTCGACGTCCAGCCACACGTCGTCGCCCGCCCGGCGCAGCTTGACGGTGATGGCCGCACCGCGGCCGGCGTAGCGCACCGC
The DNA here is from genome assembly GCF_001425705.1 of Pelomonas sp. Root1217. GTDB lineage: Bacteria > Pseudomonadota > Gammaproteobacteria > Burkholderiales > Burkholderiaceae_C > Pelomonas. The sequence goes on from NZ_LMDC01000029.1 coordinate 231,767, forward strand.
GTTGTCGATCAGGTTGACCAGGGCTTCGCGCAGCAGCAGTTCCACGCCCTGCACGCGCAGACCCTCGTTGACGATGTCCACGCCCAGGTCGCAGCCCGCGGCGAGTGCGCGCGGCACGCTTTCGGCCGTCACCTCGTGCACCAGCCGATCGCAGTCCACCGTCGCCCAGCCCTGGGCCGCGACGGCCTCGGGCTCGGCCCGGGCCAGCACCAGCAGCTGCGACACCAGGCGGGCGCCGCGCACGGCGCTCTCGTGCACGCGCTCCAGGCGCTGGCGCAGGGCGGGGTCGGTGTTGGCTTCCAGCGCCAGCTCGGTCTGGCTCTTCAGCCCGGCCAGCGGCGTGCGCAGCTGGTGGGCCGCGTCGCTGATGAAGCGGCGCTGCGTGGCCAAGCTGTGCTGCACCTGGCCGAGCAGCTCGTTGACGGCACCGGCCAGGGCGCTCACCTCGGGCGGCGCGGCGCGCAGCTGCACCGGGTCCAGCGCGTCGGCGCGGCGGCCTTCGACCTGCTGCTGCAGCTCGGCCAAAGGCTTCAGGCCGCGGCGGACGCCGGCCCAGACGACCGCGCTCATCAAAGCGACCAGCAGCGACAGCGGCAGCGCCGTGTCCAGCAGCATGCGCCGCGCCAGCAGCTCGCGCGGCGCGCTGGAGCGGGCGATCTGCACGCGCAGCGTCGAGTCGGCCGCGCCGGCCGCGCCGAGGTGCAGGTCCAGCGAGACGACGCGCATGGCCTCGGGCACCGTGGTGTTGAAGAACACCGGCTCGTCCAGCGCGGGTGTGCCCGGCGGCGGCGGCATGCGGGCATCGCCCAGCAGCAGCTGGCCCGGCGGCGAGCTGACCATGTACATGACGCGGTCGTCGGGGTCGGCGGCCAGGATGTCCTGGGCCGAGCGCGGCAGGTCGACGAAGAGGCCGCTGGACGTCGGCCGGATCTGGCGGGCCAGCGCGCGGGCCGCCTGCAGCAGGCTGCTGTCGACCAGCTCGTCCGCATGCTTGCTGGCCAGGCGGTAGGCCCCAAACGCGGCCACCAGCCACAGCACGAGCTGCGGCAACAGCAGCCACAGCAGCAGTTGCCGGTGCAGCGAGCGGCCGTTCACGGGGAGGCCGTGGCTTCGAGCAGATACCCCAGGCCGCGCACGGTGCGCACGGCCAAGCCGGAGCCTTCGAGCTTCTTGCGCAGGCGATGGATGTAGACCTCGATGGAGCCGCCCTCGTCGGCGCCCCAGGCCTCGACGATCTGCGCCTTGGTGACGACGCGGTCGCGCTCGGCAAGCAGCAGGTCCAGCAGCGACCACTCGCGCGGGCTCAGCTCCAGCGGCTCGCCACCGATGCTGGCGCGGCGCGCGGCGCGGTCCAGGCTCAGGCGGCGCAATTGCTGGGTCTGCGAGGCCGGGCGGCCGCGGCGCAGCAGCGCGTGCAGGCGCGCCTCCAGCTCGGGGAAATCAAAGGGCTTGGTCAGGTAGTCGTCGGCACCGGCCTGCAGCCCCGCCACGCGGTGCTCCAGCGCGTCCAGCGCCGTCAGCACGAGGATGGGCAGGGTGCGGCCGGCCTCGCGCACGCGCTTGAGCACGGTCAGCCCGTCCACCATCGGCAGGCCGAGATCCAGGATGGCGATGTCGAAATCCTGCTTGCGCAGCAGGTACTCGGCGACGGCGCCGTTCTCGGCCCATTCGACCTTGAACGAGGCGTTCAACAACTGCTGCTGCAGCGCATCGGCCAGCAGGGCGTCGTCTTCGGCGAGCAGCAGGTTCATGGCTGCGGACTTTAGCGGCGGCGGCCCTTATGGTTAATACGATATTAAGTTTCTTAATCATCGGTAATGATGCCGGGATGCTCCGTGCCTGCGCCCTCGCCGCGTCCCTGCTTGCCGCCACGGCGCAGGCCGGCACGCCGACGGACGTCGTGCACTGGTGGACCTCGCCCGGCGAGACCGCCGCCAAGCAGGCCCTGGCCGAGGCCTACCGTGCCGCCGGCGGCCAGTGGCGCGAGCTGGCGGTGTCGGCATCGGAGCAGGCGCGGGCCATCGCGCTGGAGCGCATCGCCGCGGGCAACCCGCCGCTGGCGGCGCAGTTCAACCCAACGCGCGCACTCGTGCGACTGGCCCGCGACGGCCGGCTCAACGCCATCGACGACGTGTCCGCCCAGGGCAGCTGGACCGAGGTGCTGCCCGCCGTGCTGCTGGACGCCGTGAAGGTGGACGGCCATGTCTATGCCGCGCCCGTCAGCATCCACATGCCGGTGTGGCTGTGGAGCTCCAAGGCGGCCCTGGCCAAGGCCGGCGTGAAGGCCGAGCCGCGCAGCATGGACGAACTCTTCGCCGCGCTGGACAGGCTGCAGGCCGCGGGGCTGATCCCGCTGGCTCATGGCGGCCAGCCCTGGCAGGACCTGAACCTCTTCATCGCATTGCTGGCCAACCAGGGCGGCCGTGATCTCTACCTGGCCGTGCTGCGCGACGGCGACACCGCGGCGGTGCAGGGCGAGGCCCTGCGCCAGGTGCTGCTCAGCTACAAGAAGCTGCGCCGTTATGTCGACCCCGCCTCGCCCGGGCGCAGCTGGGCCGACACGACGGCGCTGATCGTCAGCGGCCGCGCCGGGCTGCAGTTCATGGGCGACTGGGCCAAGGGCGAATTCGCCCAGGCCGGCCAGCAACCCGGGCGCGACTACGGCTGCGCGCCGGGCCTCTCGCCGCGCTCGCCCTACATCGTCAGCGGCGACGTGCTGCTCTTTCCCAAGGACAGGGACGGCAGCGTCCGGCCTGCCCAAGCCTTGCTGGCCCGTGTCGCGACCGCCCCGGCCACGCAACTGGCCTTCAGCGCCCGCAAGGGCTCGGTGCCGGTGCGCACCGACCTCGACACGCGCACGCTGGACGCCTGTGCGCAGGCCGGCGCTGCCGCGCTGCGCGATGCCGGACGGCTGGTGGGCAACACCGAATTGCTGCTCGCGCCGCTGCAGCTGACGGCGCTCGAACGCGCCGTCAGCGACTATTGGAACCGCGACATCCCCGTGCAGACGGTCCAGCAGACCCTCGCCAAGATTCTGAAAACAGGAGACAAGCCTTGACCCGCGTACACATCCAGGACCTCAGCATCCGCTTCGGCACCCATGACGTCATCAAGGGGCTTGACCTCGACGTCCACAGCGGCGAGTTCCTCGTGCTGCTCGGTCCCTCGGGCTGCGGCAAGTCGACGCTGCTGCACACCATCGCGGGCTTGAACCCGGTCAGCGGCGGCAGCATCCACATCGGCGAGCAGGACATGACCCGCGCCGAACCAAGCCAGCGCGGCGTGGGCATGGTGTTCCAGAGCTATGCGCTGTATCCGACCATGACGGTGAAGGAGAACCTCGCCTTCCCACTGAAGATGGCCAAGACGCCCAAGGCCGAGCTGGAGAAGCGCGTGGCCGCCGCGGCCGACATGCTGCAGCTGACCCCGCTGCTGGAGCGCCGCCCCGGCCAGCTGTCGGGCGGCCAGCGCCAGCGGGTCGCCATCGGCCGCGCCGTGGTGCGGGAAGCCAAGGTGCTGTTGCTGGACGAGCCCCTGTCCAACCTCGACGCCAAGCTGCGCACCGACCTGCGCCGTGAACTCAAGCTGCTGCACAGCCGCCTGGGCAACACCATGATCTACGTGACCCACGACCAGGTCGAGGCGATGACGCTGGCCACGCGCATCGTCGTCATGCATCAGGGCGTGATCCAGCAGATCGGCACGCCGGCCGAGGTCTACGAGAAGCCGAAGAATCTGCGCGTGGCGGGCTTCGTGGGATCGCCGGCCATCAACCGCATCGAGGGCCAGGTCGGTGAAGGTGGCGTGTTCGCTTCACCCGCCTTCAGCCTGCCGCTGCCCGCCGTGCTTGCGGCGCGTCCACAGGGCGAGGTGCTGACGCTGGCCATCCGGCCGGAGAACGTGCGCGTCGGGCCAAGCGAAGCCTACGAGGCCGAGGTGCAGCTCGTCGAGCCGTTGGGCAACCAGCATGTTGTGTGGCTGAGCTGCTCCGGCTCGACTGTCTCTGCCGTGCTGCCGGGCCAGCCCGAGGTGCAGGAAAGCGCCAAGGTGAGGTTCGGCTTCGATGCGGAGAAGACGATGTGGTTCGATGCAGTGGGGGACAGGTTGCCGATCGGCGACTGACTCGCCAGCCGCGCCAGCGCAGCCGCGATGCTAGGGGTGCGATGCGGTCCCATTGATCCGTAGCATGGCCCATCGGCCTGCCGGCCGGGAGACAGTCATGCACACAACGACTCATCGCATCCGTTTCGGCCAGCGCCTCGTCACGCTCGCCTTCTGGCTCGGCGCCCTTGCCGGCCCGGCCGCGGCGGCACAGTTGCAGGCCTATGCCGGCGCCGTGGGCGGCAGGGCCTCGGGCTTCGACTGCGGAACCATCGGCCCCACCCTCGACTACGGCGGGGTCTCCGGCATCAGGCTGCCGCTCGGCGGCTTTGCGGGCTGCAATCTGCAAGGCTCCATCGTCGACAAATCGTCTGCGGCCGGCCCACTGACCGCCCAGCAAAACGTCACGGCGACCTGGGCAGAGGGCGGCAGCTTCGTGGGCCAGGCCAACGCGCGAGCGAACTACGGCAACCTCGGCGAGGCCGCGACCGGCGCCATGACGGGGCCCACCAGCGCCCTGACGTTTCACCAGACGGCGGGGTTCGCGCGTTACCAGGACACGATGACGCTCAATCGTCCCGGCATCGCCACCGGCACTCCCGGTACGGTGGACTTCGCCTTTCTTGTCGACGGCATCCTGAAGAGCCTGCCCAACCCGCCCTACTCCCAGCAAGCCGACATCGGTCTGGGCATCCGCGTAGGCAGCGGCATCGCCCCCGGTCGGGCGCCATGGTTCTCCTTCCTGGCGACGGTCGTCAGCGACGGCCTGCCTTTCGTGCGTGGTGGCAGCACCGGGCTGCCCGGCAGCTTCGTGCTCGCACCTGGCAGCCTGAGCGGCTCGGCCAACATCCTCAGCACGGCCAATTTCGCCATGCGCTGGGGCGAGCCTTTCGAGGTGGAGGTGGCCTTCATGGCGACCGTCGAGCCTTGCTGCTACGGCACGTCGCTCGCAGCGGAGTTCATGAGCACCGCGCGGCTGTCTGGAATTAGCGCCCAGGCCGCCGGCGTGGCTGTCACGGACTTCACAGTGTTGTCCGGCTCCGGCACCGCCTACGGGCCCGGCGGCCTGCTGCCCGTCCCTGAGCCGAGCGGCGTCATGCTTTGGACTGGCGGCTTGTTGATGCTCTACGGCATGCGGCGGCGCATCGGGCGCAAGACTCAACCAGGCGGCCCGTCCATCCGAACCTGAATCGACTTGGACATTGCCGGTCTGACGGTCTGACCGGCCGCCGATCAACGCGTCGGTATCGAGAAGCGGTAGTCCAGCCCCAACGCCACGTTGGCGGCCTTGAACTGCCCGCCGCCGGCGCTACGCGCCTCGATGCGGCCGACGCTGAAGTTCAAGGCCAGCCGCTCATCCAGCAGCCAGCGCACACCGGCGTTGGCCTTGGCGGCCTTGCCGTGCACATTGGCGCCGGCCAGCAATTGGCCATAGGCCTGCAGGCGCTCGCCCGGCCCTGCCAGCGTCTGCACGCCCAGGCCGCCCAGGATCTCGGCGTAACCGGGGTAGCCGAGGTAGGCGTTGTAGGCCGCAGAAGCCTGCAGCGGCAGGTACCAGCGCTGCCCTGTGGGGATGTCGAGTTGCAGGCCCAGCATCTGCAGCGACGGCCTGTCGGTACCGCGGTAGCTCAGATGCAGGTCGGTCTGATGCAGCACCGACAGGCGCAGGCCCTGGTAACGGGCCGGGCCGGTCGCTTCGGCGCTGCGCCCTGAACGCAGATGGTGGGTCAGGCTCAGGCCCCAGGTCTGGTTGCGCGAGCTGCCTTTGGGTGCCGTCATGGTGCCGACGGAAAGCGCCACACCGAGGTCTCGGGTCAGCGAATACTCCGCCGCCAGCTTGGGATAGACCAGCAAGCCCGAACCGGTGTCGATCACATCCGACGAATAGCCGCCCGAGCCCAGGCCGAGTTGCCCGTACAGCGTCAGGTCGGCTGCGACTCGCCAGCGCTGGCCCACGCCGCCCAACAACTGGTTGTACAGCGGCAGGCCGCTGTAGCCCATGGCCAGGGCGGCGAACCAGTAAGTGTCGGCCGCAAAGAAATGCGCGATCTGCAGGTCGGCCAGGCGCACCGTGTTCTTGTTGGAACCTTGCGGCGACCGCTGCCGGTAGTTGTCGAGCGACAGCGTCAGCATGTTCTCGCCCATCTCCACGCCGGCACCCTGGTCGTCCGCGGGTGACAGGGGCTGGCCATGACGATCGAACGGGCCCGTGAGGTAGCTCAACGGCACTTCCAGCAGCAGGCTGGCCTGGGTACCGTCGATGATGGCCCGGCGGAATTTCAATCGCGAGACCGTGGCGCCCAGCGTTAAGCCGCCGAAGTCATAACCCACGCCGGCGTAACCCTTGGCAAAGCCGCCACTGCCCGACAGCAGCTTGCTGTGCTCGACGCTGCGCCCACCGCCGCCGCCGCCAGCCGACAGGCCGGCCAGCGCAAACACCGGCCCCGCCAGCGGGCGCCTGAGGTGCACGCCCAGGTCCGCAGCCACAAAGCCGCCATAAGCGCCACTGACGAGAGGCGCATGGAAGCCACCGCCCACGTAGACGCCCTCAAGCACCTTCTGGTAGGCATGAAAGCCCAGCAGGTCGATGGCCCGGTCGCCCGGCACCTTGACGGTCTGGTATTCGACAGTCAGCAGGGCCTCGTTGCGGCGCAGCTCAGTGGGCTCGGGGTGTTGGGCGGCGGCGTGTCCTGCGCACAGGCACAGGGTTAGGCAGAGCGTGGTGATGGGGCGGAGGTGGAACGGCGTGCAAGGCATGCGGTGGAACGGCGTCTGGACCGGCCGCAGTGTCGCTGCGGACGACGGCACGAGCGCGACGTCAGGGCAAGGCACGCCTTTCGTAGTCCTCGGCGATCCTTTTCGCGGCGCGTGAGCGGATCTGCTCCAGCTCGCCGCTGGCCGCCATGCCACGCAGGGTTTCCTCGATCCGTGGCAGCAATTCCGCATGCCGCATGTGCAGGAAGTGGTAAAGCGGAATGCGCTGCAGCGGCGGATCGAGCGGGTGCACCTCGCCCTGCAGCCCCAGCTGCTGCAGGATGAGCATGCCGCTCAGGCGGTCGTTGACGGCCACGTCGACGCGCTCCGCGGCGACCATGCGCATGAGGGCTTCCATCGAAGGGACTGCCGTCACGCGGGCCATGCCCTGGGTTCCCGCCTCGGAGGAGCCCACGCCCCGCACGATGCCGACCTGATAGGCCGCAATGGAGGGCCAGCCCTGGACCTTGAAATCCAGCTTCTTCACGAAGGCGGCCGGCTCGATGTAGTTGATCGAGGGCCGGACAGCCAGCAGCGTCGGGTACTGCACCTCGACGTTCAGGATGCGCTGGACCTCGCCATCCAGGCGCCCCTCGCTGGATTCGAGCAGCGAGCGCAGGGCCGGCACGGCGACGAACTGCAGCTCGATGCCCAGCCGTGCGTAGGCGACTTTGAGGATTTCGCTGCCGATGCGCTGATCGGGCACGCCATCCAGCCTGGCCAGCCGCAGGGTGGACGGCACCGCGCCCGCAGCGCCGGCGTCCAAGGCCATCGCTGACAGGACGGTGCAAAGGATGCGCAGCGGCTGGCGGATGGCGACCACGGTTCCTCCTGGGTCGGCTGTTTCGCCGGGGCCCCTGGGCAAGGCTGCGGACGATCAGCGCGATCTAAAGGCCGCTGACATGCTACGCATCTTTGCTGCCCGCTGGCGCAAGAAACAGTTCGTCAGCGCCCAGGCGGCCGCTTCACTGCGACGGTGCGGAGGCCGCCTGCTCGGGCAGGGGCACCGCCCAGGCAAACCCTTCGACGCCGCGGGCGAAGGCGTCGGACAGCTCACTGTAGGGGCTGTCCGGCGGCGCTTTCAGCAGCGCGATGAGGCGGTAGCCGTCCTTCACGGCCACATAGCTGACGGCCCGCAGGCCGTTGGGCAGCTTGCCCTCGTAGCGGCCGCCTTCCACGCCGCCGACCAGCACCGGCCTGGCGGCGTCGCGGGTCAGCTTCTTGTCAAAGGGGTTGCCGATCTTGACCGCGCCGTCCAACGGGTCGTAGGGCCTGGCCGGATCAGGCGCTGCATGGCTCCACACGACGATGAAGACGGCCTTGGGATCGTCGGCGCGCGAGTAGACCGCCATGCCCGTCGGCTTGCCGGCCTTGTCGGGCTTCTCCTCGCGGTTGACCACCGTCACGCCGTCGGGCGCATTGAAGCTGCCGAAAGCGGTCTTCACCTCAGCGGCTTGTGCGGCCGCAGCGCTGGCCAAGCTGGCGGTGAGGCTCAGGGCGGAAAGCAGGCGACGCATGGTCAGTTTTCCTTGTAGATCCTGACCCAGTCCACCTTCATTTGTGCCGGCAGTGGCGTCGTGGCGTCCGGTGCGCCGGGCCAGTCGCCGCCGACGGCGAGGTTGAGGATGACGAAAAAGGGCTTCTCGAACACCCAGGTGCCGCCAGCCGGCAGCAGCGCGGGCGTCAGGCGGTGGTAGTCGACGCCGTCGACCTGCCAGAGGATCTCGTTGGGCCGCTTGATGATGGTGTAGGTGTGGAAGTCATCCGCCACCGGCTTGCCGAAGTCGTAGGGCTTGCCGACGCCCTGGGCACCCGAGTACCCGGGGCCGTGCAGCGTGCCGTAGGTGGTGTTCGGCGTCTTGCCGATGAACTCCATGATGTCGATCTCGCCCGACTTCGGCCAGCCGGCCGTCGCCAGGTCGGTGCCCAGCGCCCAGAAGGCCGGCCAGATGCCTTGGCCGGAGGGCAGCTTCATGCGCGCCTCGACCTTGCCGTAGGTGAAGCCGACCTTGCCATTGGTGTGGATGCGCGCCGACGTGTAGTCACACGGCTTGGCGTTCCAGCACGGTCCCGGGTTGCTGGCCTTCTCGGCGGTGATGACGAGCATGCCGCTGCCGTCCATCTGGGCGTTGCGGGCGCTGGACGTGTAGTACTGGAACTCGTGGTTGCCCCAACCGCTGTTCTCGGCGTTGCCGAGGTCGTAGTTCCAGTTGGCGGCCTTGGGCACGCTGCCGGCGGCACCGTCGAACTCGTCGCTCCAGACCAGGGTCCAGCTGTTCGATGGTGCGGGTGCTGGAGCCGGCGCAGCGGTGGCCGAACCGCCACCACCGCCGCAGGCCGTCAGCGCGAAGGCGATGGCCGGCAGCACGCGGCGCCAGGGGCTGGGGGCGGGAGTGATGTGCTTCATGTTTGTCTCCATCTTGTTTTGAGAACTTGCTCAGCCGCGCCAGGCTTGAAGGAAGTCGCGGTACCACTCGGCGCTGGCCTTGGGCGTGCGAGCCTGCGTCTCGTAGTCGACATGCACGATACCGAAGCGCTTCAGGTAGCCACTGGACCACTCGAAGTTGTCCATCAGGCTCCAGACCATATAACCCGCCATCGGCACGCCCTTCTGCATGGCGCTGGCCACGGCGGCGATGTGGTCGCGCAGGTAGGCGATGCGGTCGTCGTCCTGCACGCGGCCGTTGACGACGGTCTGGTCCTTGAAGGCGCCACCGTTCTCGGTCACGTAGACGGGCGGCAGGCCGGGGTAGTCGCGGTGCAGCAGGCAGAGCAGGTCGTGCAGGCCCTGGGCGTAGATCTCCCAGCCCATGTCGGACACCGGCAGGCCGCGCTCCTCGGGCTTCCACTCCGCACCGCTGGCCGACACGACGCTGCGGGTGTAGTAGTTGACGCCGAGGTAGTCCATCGGCTGGGCGATCGCGGCCATGTCGCCGGCCTGCACCACGGGCGCGTCAGCACCCAGCTCGGCCATCACCTCTTCAGGGTAGTTGCCCTTGAACAGCGGATCGGCATACCAGCGGCGGCTGCGGGCGTCGGCCATGGTCGCGGCGGCGATGTCCTCGGGCATGGCGGTGGCCGGCACGGTGGACGACAGGTTCAGCACGATGCCCAACTGGCTTTTGGCACCGTCGGCGCGCAGGGCCTGCAAGGCCAGGCCGTGGCTGAGCAGCAGGTGGTGGCAGACCTGGGTGGCAATCTTGCGGCTCTTGATGCCGGGCGCGAAATTGCCCTGCTCGTTGCCGAGCACGGCGATGACCCAGGGCTCGTTGTGGGTGGTGATGCCGTCGACACGGTCGCCGATGCGGGCCTGCACATGGCGGGCGTAGTCGACGAAGCGATGCACGGTGTCGCGGTCATTCCAGCCGCCGCGGTCCTGCAGGCCCTGCGGCAGGTCCCAGTGGTTCAGCGTCGCGAAGGCCTGGATGCCGCGCTGCTTCAGGCCATCCACCAGACGCTCGTAGAAGTCCAGGCCCTTGGGGTTGAAGTCGCCGTAGCCCTTGGCCTGCACGCGCGGCCAGGCGATGGAGAAGCGGTAGCAATTGACGCCGAGGGACGCGATCAGGTCGAGGTCTTCGTCGAGGCGGTTGAATTGGTCGCAGGCCACGTCGCCGTTGCTGGCGTCGGCAATCGCGCCGGGCTGCTTGCAGAAGCGGTCCCAGATGGACTCGCCCTTGCCGTCCGCGTGGGCGGCGCCTTCGATCTGGAAGCTGCTGGTGGCGACGCCCCAGATGAAGTTGGGCGGAAATTGCTGGTGCAGAGGATTCATGGACTGTTCTTATTTGACGGCGCCCGCCGTGAGGCCGGCGATGAGCTGGCGCGACGAGATGACGAAGAGGACGAGCAGGGGCAGCGTCGCGATGGCCGAACCGGCCATCAGCGCGCCCCATTCGGTGCTGGTGGTGCTGAAGAGGCTGCGCAGGGCCAGCGGCAGCGTGTAGTTCTCGGCCGCGCGCATGACGATCAGCGGGTTCATGAAGTTGTTCCATGAACTGATGAAGGTGATCAGGCCGAGGGTGCCCAGAGCCGGCTTCATCAGCGGCAGGGCGATGCGCCAGTAGATGCCGAGCTCGCTGCAGCCATCGATGCGGGCGGCGTTGATGAGCTCGTGCGGCACCGTGCTGGCGGCGAACTGGCGCATCAGGAAGATGCCGAAGGCGCTGGCCGCACCCGGCAGGTACAGCGCCCGGTGGGTGTCGATCCAGCCCAGGGTGTCCATGACCATGAAGGTCGGGATCATGTTCATGAAGGCCGGCACCATCATGGTCCCCATGACGAGGGCGAACAGCGCCTTCTTGAAGCGGAACTCCAGCATCGCGAAGGCATAGCCAGCCATGGAGCAGAACAGCAGCGTCAGCGCCGTGGACATCAGGCCCACGTAGAGGCTCCAGCCGACGTTCTTCCAGAACGGCAGCCGTGTCGTCAGCACGGCGATGTTGTTGAGCAGCTCGGTGCTGAAGAACAGCGGCGGCGGCACATTGAAGATGTCGGTGCGCGACTGGGTCGCGAACACGAACATGAAATAGAAGGGCGCCAGCATGATCAGCGCGCCGATGCTGACGATGGCGTAGGCCGCATATCTGGGCAGCGGGTTCACGTTCGGCCCCTTGGCGCTGTGCGATGCCCCGGCAAGCGTCACGGATGCGGCGCTCATGCTTGCGGCCTCCGGTCGGCGAAGGCCTTGTTGGTCAGCCAGGTCAGCAGCGCGATGACACCGAACATGATCCAGGCCAGCGCGCTCGCGCCGCCGAAGTCGCTGAAGTCAAAGGCCTCGCGGTAGAGGTACATCGCCACCGTCATGGCCTGCTGGTCGGCACCGCCCTTGCCGTTGGTCAGGATGAACGGCTCCTCGAACAGCTGCAGCCCGCCGATGAGGGACAGCGTGACGCCGAACAGGATCATGGGTTTCAAGCTCGGCAACGTGATGCGCCAGAACTGCTGCCAGGCATTGGCACCGTCGAGCTTGGCAGCCTGGTAGAGGTCGTTCGGGATGGTCTGCAGCGCCGCGAGATACAGCACCAGGTTGAAGCCCACATAGCGCCAGAACACCACCAGGGCGATGGCGGGCTTGATGGCGTCGGGCGAGCGCATCCAGTTGATGTTGTCCATGCCGAACAGCGCATGCAGGGCCTGGTTGATCAGCCCGTAGTCGTTGGAGAACAGCGAGCCGAACAGCATCGCGATGGCGACCGTCGACGTGATGTAGGGCAGGAAATAGGCGCCCGAGAACAGGCCGCGCCAGCGCCCGAAGGACCGGTGCAGAAACACCGCCAGCGGCAGCGCCACCAGGTGCTGCGGCGCGCCCGACACGAAGGCCAGCCACAGCGTGTTGCGCAATGCCTTCCAGAACCAGCCGTCGGTCAGCGCGAAGACGAAGTTGTCCAGGCCGACAAACTTCATCGAATCGATGCCGCTGGTCGGCTCCCAGGACTGGAAGGCCAGCCAGGCCGAGAACAGCAGCGGGAACAGGCCGAAGACAGCGAACAGGATCAGGAAGGGGCTGACCAGGACGTAGGGCGTCCAGCTGGCGGGGATGCGGAACTTCATCAGCGGTTGGCCCTGTGCACGAGCAAGGCCTGGGCGTCTTCCAGGGCCTTGGGGATGGGCTTGCCGTACTCGAGCACGTTATCGAGCTCGGCGTTGATGACCTCGTCGGCGAACTTGTGCTGCTTGTGCATCTTGACGACCGGGATGCGCCGCGCGGCGTCGCGCCACAGCAGGCGCGCATGCTGACCGCCCAGGAAGGGCACGGGCTGGTCGAAGAAGGGGTCCTGCTGGGCGTCCAGCAGCGCCGGGAAGGCGTCCTGAGACTTGAAGGCCTCGAGCTGGCGCTGGCGGTCCAGCGTCAGCTCCTGGATCAGTTGCCAGGCGAGCTGCTTGCGTTCGGGCGCCGAGCGGCGCGGGATGGCGTAGTAGGTGCCGCCGTAGGAGCAGTAGGTGTTCTCGGGCAGTTGTGCGATGCGCCATTTGCCGGCCGTCTGCGGTGCCACCCAGTTGGCCATCTGGCCGGCCATCCAGCCGCCCGACAGCTCGGTGGCCAGGCGGCCGCGCTTGAGCATCTCGGCCCAGTCGTTGAACCAGACCTCGACGCGCGCGTCCAGCTTCTGGCGGCGCACCGTCCGCGCCAGCTCGAAGGCGCGCACGAAGCGCGGCGACGTGATCTGCGCCCGGCCCTGGTTGTCGAAGAACTGGCCTTCGCCGGGCGGCGTGCCGCCGCGCACGATGATGTCCTTGAGCAGGCGCACGTCGCCGATAAGGTAGGCGCCGGTCTTGGCCTTGAGTTGCATGCCTGCATCGACATAGGCCTCCCAGGACTGGGTCAGGTCCGTTTCCTTCAGGCCCGCCTGGGCCAGCAGGTCGACGCGATAGAAAAGCGACCCTGGGCCGATGTCGGTGGGCAGCGCGACGATGGCGCCCTGGCGGTTGCGTGCCGTCTCGATGGCGAAGGGCACGAAGCGATCCTTGAAGCGCTCGGCGCCGAAGGCCGGCGCGGACAGGTCATCCAGGCCCGTGCCCAGCGAGAACCGGCCGAGGTAGCTCGTTTCCAGCGCGATGACGTCGGGCAGGTGGCCAGAGGTCGATAGCGCTGTCGTCATCGCCGTGTGATGGTCGTCGTACTGGCGGCTGATGACCTCGGTGCGGATCTCGGGGTGGCGCTGGCTCCAGCCCTTGAGGACGTCTTTGGCGATCACGTCGACCAGTGGGAAGGCCGCCACCGTCAGCGGTGGCTGCTCCTTGGCGTGGACCAGGCCCGCAGCGCCGCCGAGAGCGGCCGCGAGCAGGTGGCGACGGTGAAGGGAATAGGTGTCCGACATGGTTTGAAAGCGCTTTCAAGATTGTGCTTCGACCCGGTGCAGCGCCCCAGCAGCACAAACCCTAGGGCAACCCCGGACGAAGGCTCGGCGCGGCGACAGCAACGTTTTGTCACCCGAGCTCCGGGTTTTCACCGCTGACGCCTGGGCTGCTGGTGGCAAAGTGGTATTTAAGAGGTGGTAGCAGTAGCAAACTGGATGCATACCAGTTAGAGCCAGCTCCAAAGAGCCTGCACGGAGAGGCAGGCCAGCCGCCGGAGAGCCCCGTTGGGACTCTCCCTTTCAACGAGACCTTGGCACAACAGGAACGTCTCCCATGAAGCAGTCCTCTACCGGCATCCCGATGCACCAACTGCGTCGCTTGGCCGCCATCACCGCCACCGCCTTCGCACTCGGCGCGAGCGCCACCACCGCCCTCGCCCAGACCTATCCCGCCTGGGCGCCCGACGTCTACTACACGGCCGGCACGGTCGTGACCTACCAGGGCCACAACTACCGCGCCCTGGTCAACCAGACCGACTACTCGTCGACCGGCTGGAACCCGAGCAACGCCTCGCTGTGGACGGACCTCGGTGCCGCCTCCGGCCCGGCACCGTCGCCTGCGCCCACGCCCGCCCCGACCCCGGCGCCGACCCCCGCTCCCACGCCGGCCCCGTCGCCCGCGCCCAGCCCCGCCCCGGCCCCCACCGGCAACTGCGCGCCAGTCTGGTCCAGCAGCACGGCCTACAGCGGCGGCGCCATCGCCAGCAAGGGCACGACCAACTACAAGGCCAACTGGTGGACCCAGGGCAATGACCCGGCCACCAACAACGGCCCGACCGGCAGCGGCCAGCCCTGGACCTCGCAGGGCGCCTGCACGACCGGCCCGGCGCCCAGCCCGAGCCCGAGCCCCTCGCCGAGCCCTTCGCCTTCGCCGTCTCCCTCTCCCAGCCCAGCCCCCTCGCCCGCCCCCGCGCCCGGCCTGAGCGACCCCAACGCCAAGTCCGCCAATCAGAACGGCCGCGCCTACACCGTCTACTACCCGAGCTGGAGCGACAACTGGTTCGATGCCACTGGCATGACGATGAACCAGGTCTTCGTGGCCAGCAACTTCGCGCGCATCCCGGCCAACTACACCCATGTGGTGGCGGCCTTCGCCCAGCCCAACTTCTCCTGGGGCGGCATGGCGGCCAACAACTGGTCGGGCACGGGCATCAACTTCAACGGCCGGCCCTCCGACATCAAGGCCGCCATCGATGTGCTGCACGCCCGCAACATCAAGGTCATCCTGGCCGTGGGTGGCGCCACCTACAACAGCTGGGGCACCTTGTCGGCTGAAGGCCATGCGGGCAGCGGCCCGACCATCACGGCCCTGTCCAACCTGATGAAGGACGTCGGCTTCGACGGCCTGGACGTGGACTACGAGGTCGACGGCATCACGACCGATGCCTATGCCGGCGCCGTGAAGGCCATGCGCAAGGCGGTGGACCTGGCCGGCGGCGGACGCATCCTGACGGTGGCCGCCTGGTCCTCCGGCTCGGACTGCACCGCCTCCACGGGCAGCGACCCGCAGTGCAACGGCGTGGGCACCAGCTACTGGGGCGGCAAGGCCGGCGGCGAGCGCCTGCTCGTCAACGCCTACCCGGCGCTGAAGACGGCCTTCAACATCGTCAACATCATGAGCTATGACGCTCGCTACGAGCACTACGACGGCGTGACCGCATGGAAGTCGTACCGCCAGCTCTTCCCGAGCAGCACCATCGTGTCCATCGGCTTCGAGACGGCGCCGGAAGGCTGGTCGGGCGGCCAGCTCGTCGTCAACAACGCCGACGCGCAGTGCACGGGTTCCGTCATCCTGCAGAACAGCTACGGCGCCAACATCAACCAGCCCTACTCGGTGGAGCGCTACCTGAACGCGGTGACGACCAGCACGCTGGCCAACAGGAACCCGCGTGACGGCGCCATGCTGTGGCAGGCCCTGAAGACGACCAGCGGCAGCTGCGGCAGCGCGCCCCTGGCCTCGCCGGGCGCCATCGGCAAGAAGGCCGCGGGACTGCTCAACCTCGTCGACGACCCGGCGCTGCAGAACGCGCCCTGGAAGTAAGCCGGCTCTCCTGAGCTGAACGCCGCCGCACCGGACTGCCGGGCGGCGGCCTTTTCCATCCTCTTCTCGAAAGACCTCCATGATTTCGCGCCCACCTCTGCCGCGCGCGGCCGCGCCCTGGCTGCTCGCCGGCGCCCTTGCCTTCGGCAACCCGGCCTTCGCCCAGACCTATCCCGCCTGGACCGCCGACGTCTACTACACGGCCGGCACGGTCGTGACCTACAACGGCCGCATCTACAAGGCCACCGTCAACCAGACTGACTACGCCAGCACCGGCTGGAACCCGACCAACGCCTCGCTGTGGACGGACATCGGCGCCGCCTCCGGGCCCGCACCCGCGCCCACGCCGGCACCCACACCAGCGCCGACACCGGCTCCCACGCCCGCCCCTGAGCCCGCCGGCACCTGGAGCGCCAGCGCCGCCTACCCGGTCGGCGCCGTCGTTTCGTACCAGGGTGTGAACTACAAGGCCAACTGGTGGACCCAGGGCGACAACCCTTCCACGCACAACGGCCCGACCGGCAGTGGCCAGCCCTGGACCATCGTCAGCGGCACGCCGGCGCCTTCGCCCGCCCCCTCACCTGCGCCGGCGCCTACGCCAGCTCCCAGCCCGGCACCCACACCGGCGCCAGCGCCAGCGCCTTCACCCACGCCCGCTCCGCCCCCCGGCAAGCACCAGCTCATCGGCTACTGGCACAACTTCACGAACCCCGCAGGGCCGACCTTCCCGATCAGCGAGGTGCCAGCGGCCTACGACGTCATCGTGGTCGCCTTCGCCGACGATGGCGGCAACGGCGCCATCACCTTCAACCTCGACGCCGGCTTCGGCGGCGAATCGCGCTTCATCGCCGACGTCGCCACCGCCCGCGCCAAGGGCAAGAAGGTTGTCCTGTCCTTCGGTGGCCAGAACGGTACGGTGACGCTGAACAACGCGACCCAGGTGACCAACTTCGTCAACAGCGTCGAAGCCATCCTGCGCAAATACGGCTTCGACGGCATAGACATCGACCTGGAAAGCGGTGCCGGCGTGTCCTGGGGGGCGGCGGTGCAGACCAATCTGGTCACCGCCGTGAAGCAGCTCAAGGCCCGCATCGGCAGCAGCTTTTATCTGTCGATGGCGCCGGAGCACCCGTATGTGCAGGGCGGGTTCGTTGCCAGCAGCGGCATCTGGGGCGCCTACCTGCCCATCATCGACGGCCTGCGCGACGAGCTGTCGGTGCTGCATGTCCAGTACTACAACAACGGCGCTGTCTACACGCCTTATTCCACCCAGGGCCTGGCCGAGGGCAGCACCGACATGCTGGTGGCCGCCAGCCGCATGCTGATCGAGGGCTTCACGACCAACAACGGCACGGGGTCCTATGTCTTCCGCGGCATCCGGCCCGACCAGGTCGCCTTCGGCCTGCCGTCGGGACCGTCGTCGGCCAACAGCGGCCAAGCCAGCCTCGGCAACATCACGGCGGCGTTGAACTGCCTGACTAGGCTGACCCAGTGCGGCGCCATCAAGCCGCCTGTGGCCTACCCGACGTTGAAGGGCGTCATGACCTGGTCCATCAACTGGGACAAGAAGGACGGGCAGTCCTTCTCCAACGGCGTGCGCAATGCGCTGAACGCTCTGCCCTGATCCTTTGACTGGAGCCCGCGGCGGTCGCTGTGGGCTCCACCTCGCCTTTTGGTCCCACGACACCCCGGGTCCACCCGTCCCTGAGTTCTGGCACACACGCGTGTTGCCGCCAAGGCATTCGTCCGCTTAATCTTGAAAGCGCTTTCAAGCCGCAGACACAGGCGGCGGGCACCACAACCACTTGTTGGAGACATTCATGAATCTGCTTCGATCCCTCATCCGGCCTGCCATGGCCGGTTTGCTGCTGGCAGCCGCCAGCGCCCACGCGCAGTGGCAACTCGTCTGGAGCGACGAGTTCAACGGCAGCATCAGCCCGAACTGGGTCTTCGAGACCGGCGCTGGCGGCTGGGGCAACAACGAACTTCAGTACTACCGCCGTGAGAACGCCACCATCGAGAACAACGCCCTGGTCATAACCGCCAAGCGCGAGGACTTCGGCGGCATGGCCTACACCTCGGCGCGCATGAAGACGCAGGGGCTCAAGACCTTCAAGTTCGGCCGCATCGAGGCGCGCATGAAGCTGCCCGCCTTCCTCGGCGCCTGGCCGGCGTTCTGGATGCTCGGCGCCAACCTGCCGCAGGTCGGCTGGCCAGCCTCCGGCGAAATCGACGTGATGGAGCACGTCAACGACGAGCAGAAGGTCTACGGCACCATCCACTGGCAGGACAACAACGGCCAGTACGCCCAGTACGGCGGCAACATCGCCACCACGGTGACCGACTGGCATGTCTACGCCGTCGAGTGGGACGCCAACGCCATCCGCTGGTATGTGGACGGCACCAAGTACCACGAGGCCAACATCGCCAACAGCGTCAACGGCACCGACGAATTCCAGAAGGACTTCTTCCTGCTGCTGAACTTCGCCGTCGGCGGCAACTGGCCGGGCTTCAACGTCAACACCGCCGCGCTGCCGGCCAAGATGTACGTGGACTATGTGCGCGTCTACGCGCCGGCCGCCAGCGGCGTCTCGACGGTCTATCAGGACTGCAACTACGCCGGCTATGCGGCTGCCCTGCCCGAAGGCAGCTACACGCTGGCACAACTGCAGGCCCGCGGCGTGCGGGACAACGACCTGTCGTCGCTGCGCGTGAACGCCGGCTACCAGGTGCAGTTCTTCGACGGTGACAACTTCACCGGTGCCAGCGTGACCAGGAGCGGCGACACCGGCTGCCTGGTGGACCAAGGCTTCAACGACCGGGCCACCTCCGTCATCGTCTCCAAGGCCGCCCCGGCCTGGTCGCGCCAGATCGAAGCCGAGGCCTTCAGCGCGCAGGCCGGCGTGCAGACCGAGGCGTGCTCGGAGGGTGGCCAGAACGTCGGCTGGATCGATACCAATGACTGGATGGCCTACAACAGCATCAGCTTCCCGACCAGCGGCAGTTACCGCGTCGAGTACCGCGTGGCGAGCGCTGCCGGCGGCACGCTGTCGCTGGACCTCAACGCGGGCAGCATCCAGCTCGGCCAGCTGGGCGTGCCCAACACGGGCGGCTGGCAGAACTGGACGACCATTTCGCACACGGTGAACATCAACGCCGGCACCTACAACGTCGGCGTGTTCGCGCAGCAAGGGAGCTGGAATCTGAACTGGATCAAGCTCACCAAACTCTGAAGACGGAAGTCCACCACAGAGTCACAGAGGCACAGAGGAAACTCAGAGAAGGCATTTCTTCTCTGTGCCTCTGTGCCTCCGTGGTTGCATTTCGGGCCGGTCGAGCCGCGCCTACACTCGCCACTTCGCCTGCCCACCGCTGATGAACGCCAAGCCGACCCCTGCCAAGAAAGCGTCTTCAAGCCGCCCCGACGGCGTCGTCACGCTGGAGCAGGTGGCGGAGCAGGCCGGCGTGTCGCCGAGCACGGTGTCGCGCATCCTGAACGGCACGGCCGCCGTCAGCCAGGTCAAGAAGGACGCCGTGCAGGCCGCCATCCAGGAGCTGGGATTTCGGCCCAATCCTGTGGCGCGCGGCTTGGCCGGCGGGCGCACGCTGTCCGTCGGCGTCGTCACGCAGATCATCTCCAGCCCGTTCTACGGCGAAGCGCTGCTCGGCATCGAGCGCGAGCTGGAACGCGCGGGCTATGTGCCGCTGTTCGTGTCCGGCAACTGGCATGAGGATGACGAGAAGAAGGCCATCGAGACCCTGCTGTCGCGCCGCGTCGACGGCGTCATCGTGCTGGCCGGCCGCATCTCGGACGCCGAGCTGACCAAGGTCTCGGACAGCCTGCCCGTCATCGTCGTCGGGCGCCAATTGGCGGGGCCGCAGCTCTTCAGCTTCAGCTTCGACAACCGCCAGGGTGCGCGCCTGGCCACCCAGCATCTGATCGACCAGGGGCATCGCAAGATCGCCTTCATCGCCGGCGACCTCATGCACGACGACGCCGTCGAGCGCCAGAACGGCTACTTTGATGCGCTGGCCGCGGCCGGCATCGCGGTCGACCAGGATCTCATCGTGCAGAGCGACTACACCGAAGCCGGCGGCATGCTGTCGGTCACGCGGCTGCTGGAGCGCGATGCTCATTTCACGGCCCTGTTCGCCTCCAACGACCAGATGGCCATCGGCGCCTGCCTGGGCCTGCACCGGCGCAACCTGCGCGTGCCCGACGACGTGTCGCTCGTTGGTTTCGACGACCTCATCATGGCGCGCTACGCCATGCCGCCGCTGACCACCGTGCGCCAGTCGGTCTACGAGATCGGGGTGGAAGCCGCGACCGCCATGCTCGAAATGCTGCGCGGCGGCAAACCCAAGGCCCAACTGCCAGCTCCCGAGCTCGTCGTGCGTGAAAGCACGCGCCGGATGCAGCGATAACGGAGCCCCTCGACCGATCTGCCCCCCTGCTGAACGCTGGCAGCCCGGTCGGTCTGCAGACCGCTTAGCCGACGAAGCGGCTGCTCTTCGACAGGCACGAAAGTCCACAGGACTTGCCTTGTCCGGCCTCAGCCCCCTAGGGGACGGCGATGCTTGCCGGTTTGACCGGCAAGCACATCGCCATGGCGGGCCGGCTCGGTGAACTGGAGCCGGACACAAGCAGTCCCTGCGGACTGCTTGTGTCTAAGGAAGGCCATGAGCCACAGGCCCATGGCAGGCCCAGCGCTCGGCCCCGAAGACAAATACCCACAGACCGCGCCGGCCATCCGCGGACCACTGTTGTTCCGGTCGGGTAAACCATGTGGTCGACCCTGCGGCTGTGACGCATCATTATCTGAAAGCGCTTTCATCGCTTTCGCCAAGTCGCTGCTTTTCAACCAGAACTACCCTGGTGCATACCGCCCTTTGAGCGCCTCTCTCCTATGGGAGCGCTCACATGGGTTGGCACCCGCGTAGCGCGACATACCCCTCGCCACGCGTTGCTCGCGCGCCGCAGACCGAGGGTGTTGCCTAGGTTGAAAGCGCTGCCATTCGCATATTCTTGAAAGCGCTTTCAGCTCATCATCGAGCGCCACTCGACAAGACCACAACTACTGGAGACAAGTGAATGAGACAGCCACGCCCTGCCCTTCGCCTCACAAACCTCGCTGCTGCAAGCAGCCTGCTGTTCGCCGGGGCCGCGCTGGCCCAAGGTGGCCCCGGCCAGGGCCCTGCCAACCCCAACGCCGGCCCAACAGCCTCCACCTCGGTGCCCCAAGCTCTGGCCAGCACGACGCAGCTGGAAACGGTCATCGTCACCGGCATCCGCAAGTCGCTGGAGACCTCGGTCAACCTGAAGCGCTCGTCCTCCGGCCTGGTCGACGGCATCGTGGCCGAGGACATTGGCAAGTTCCCCGACACCAACCTGGCTGAATCGCTGAGCCGCATCAGCGGTGTGTCCATTGATCGCGCCAACGGCGAAGGCACGCGCATCACGGTACGCGGCATGGGGCCCGACTTCAACCTGGTGCTGCTCAACGGCCGCCAGATGCCTGGCGCCAGCCTGGACGGCAGCGCGCCCAGCTCGCGCTCCTTCGATTTCTCCAACCTCGCCTCAGATGGCGTTGCAGCGCTGGAGGTCTACAAGACCAGCCGTGCCAGCAGCCCGACTGGCGGCATGGGCGCGACGATCAATGTCCGCACCCAGCGCCCCTTCGACATCAAGGAAACCGTCGCCAGCGTTGGCGTGAAACTGGTGAGCGACCAGTCTGCCCGCCGCCTGCCTGGCGAAGAGCAGGGCAAGAACGCCACGCCCGAACTGAGCGGCATCTACAGCACGCAGTCCAACGACGGCACGTTCGGCATCGCGCTGATGGGTACCTACCAGGTGCGCGATTCCGGCTACTCCCAGGCCAATGTCAGCAGCGGCTGGAAGACCTTTGACGGCATTCAGGACAACGACTGGAGCGGGCCGAACGCCGTGTGGGGTGGCCTGCCCAAGACGTCGACCGAGATCAAGAACCGTCCGGCCGTTGGCTCCATCTACAGCGTGCCGCAGAACCTGAACTACTCGTTCACCGGTGTGCACCGCGAGCGCCTGAACGGCCAACTGGTGCTGCAGTTCAAGCCGGTCAAGGACCTCGTCGGCACGCTGGACTTCGTCATGTCGGAGCAGAAGTTCCGCCAGCGCCGCAACGACATCTCGGCGTGGTTCAACTACGGGGGTCAGTTCGGCGAATTCCAGCAAGGCTCGCCCTCTTCGCCCGTCATCTACGGCGAGCACATGACCAACTCCGATTTGGCCATGGGTGCCTCGCGCATCAACACCAAGAACAAGAACCAGCAGCTCGGCCTGAATCTGAAATGGAAGGCCACCGACGCGCTGAGCTTTGACCTCGACGCGCACCGCTCCACCGCCACCTCGGGTGCCAACGATCCGCTCGGCACCAGCGTGACCCTGGGCACCGCCTCGCTGAACCGCGGCGACACCTTCGTCGACTTCAGCAACAAATTCCCGGTGTTGGGCATCGCGGGCGCGACGCTGGATCCGACCAAGCAGGAACTGCAGGGCTCGGTCTTTGGCAACAGCTACCAGAAGAATCAGGTCGACCAGCTGCAGACCAAGGGCAACTGGAAGATCAACGAAGACAGCAGCCTGGACTTCGGCCTGTCGCTGACCGAAGTGAAGAACCGCTCGGCCTTCGCCAACGTGCAGCGCGACACCTGGGGCGGCGGCGCCGCGGGTGGCCCCGCCGCCATGCCGGACGACATCTGGCACGCCGACTCGATCAGCAAGTATTTCAGCCGCATTCCGGGTTCGAACGACCCGCGCCTGTTCAACCAGTTCTTCTATTTCAACTTCGAAGACCTGCGCGCCGCGGCCATCAAATCGCTGGGCTCGGATGCCCTGCTCAAGGCCTCGTTCGACTGGCAGGATGACTACCGCACGACGGAAAAATCGCAAGCTGCCTTCGGCCAGTACAACTTGGCCTGGGAGTGGGGCGTGCCCATGGAGGCCGCCATTGGCGCCCGTTATGAGCGCACGAAGGTGAAATCACCGTCTACGGAGAAGATCCCCGTGTCGGTGGCCTGGGTTGCCAACAACGAAATTCCCATCAGCTTCAGCGGCACCCGCTCCGCTTCGCGCGAAGGCAAGTACGGCTATTTCCTGCCGTCCATCGACTTGAGCGCCGACGTGACCGCCGACACCAAGCTGCGCGTCAGCTACGGCCAGACCATCGGCCGCCCGGGCTGGAATGCCATCCAGGGCGGGCAGCGGCTGGACCCCTTGGCCCGTGTCGATGGTGGCTCGGGCTCGGTGGGCAACCCCGACCTGAAACCGCTGAAGTCGAGCAACATCGACTTCTCGGCCGAGCACTACTACGCCAAGAGCAGCTACGTCGCGGCAAGCTACTTCCGCAAGTCCCTCAAGGACTACAACGAGGCCGTCATCACCAGAACCAATCTGTTCGGCCTGCACACCCCGGTCGGCAGCGCCATGTACAACCAGGCCGTGACGGCGGGCGGCTGCGGCGCCGATTCCGAGTGCATTCGCAAATACATCTTCGCGAACTTCCCGACCGGCCCGGGCGTCAGCCCCGGCGCACCCGGCACGTCGCTGGGCACCATCACCGCCCAGCCCAACGATCCTCTGCTGATGTTCAATCTGGGTACCTACATCAACAACACCCGCACCAGCAAGCTCAACGGCATCGAGCTGAACGCCCAGCACATCTTCGGCAACAGCGGCTTCGGCGTGTCGGCCAACTTCACGAAGGTGCGCTCCAACCTCAGTTACGACAACAACAAGCGAGGCGCGCAGACCGACGTGCTGGTCGGCCTGGGGGATTCCGGCAACCTGGTGGGCTTCTTCGAGAACGAGACCTACTCGGCTCGCCTGGCCTACAACTGGCGCGGCAAGTTCCTGGCGGCCAACTTCGGCGGCGTGGAAGGTGCCCAGCCGCTGTACGTGGAGCCTTTCGGCCAACTGGATGTGAGCCTGGGCTACAACTTCACGCCGCAACTGCGCTTCCAGTTCGAAGCCATCAACCTGACGGACGAGTACACCCGCACGCACATGCGCAACGAGAACCAGATGGGTGCTGTCACCCAATTGGGCCGTCGCATCATGATCGGCGCACGGTACAAGTTCTAAGAGAGAGCCTCAGGGCCGGCTGCGGCCGGCCCTCAAGGAAAGTCGGGACTCTCCTGTCTTTCCTGTAAGGCAAAGTCTGGTTCGGCGGCGCTCGCGCTCTGGGGTGCCGTCCTTGTTCGCCGTTTGGCGAGGCCGCGCGAGCGGCTTTTTTTGTTTGCAGGACTCAGACAAGTGAACGACAGATTGCGTGAGGTGCTGGTGCTGGGCGGTGGCTCGGCGGGCTGGCTGGTCGCCGGGCTGCTGGCCGCCGAGCACGCCGAGCTGAAGATCACCCTCATCGAGTCCAGTGACGTGCCGACCATCGGCGTCGGCGAAGGCACCTGGCCGTCCATGCGCGACACGCTGCGCCGCATCGGCCTGTCGGAGCCCGAGTTCATTCGCCGCTGCCAGGTCTCGTTCAAGCAGGGCTCCCGCTTCGACGGCTGGGCGCGTGGTGCGGCCGGCTCGGAGGGCGATCGCTACTACCACCCCTTCATGCTGCCCGTCGGCTATGGCGATGTGGACCTGGCATCGGCCTGGTTGGCTTTGCCAGGCGAGCGCCGCCCCTTTGCCGACGTGGTCAGCCCGTCGGTCCAGGTCTGCGAGGCCGGCCGCGCGCCCAAGCAGGTGCAGACGCCCGACTTCGCGGCCGTCGCCAACTACGCCTATCACTTCGACGCCGGCCTGTTCGGCCAGCTGCTGCGCGAGCATGCGGTCGCCAAGCTGGGCGTCCACCACGTCATCGACCATGTCGAGGCCATCGTGTCCCATCAGAACGGCGACATCGCCGCCCTGCAAACCCGCGAGCACGGTGAGCTCAAGGCCGACCTCTTCATTGACTGCTCTGGACTCGCGTCCCGCCTCATCGGCCAGCACTTCGGCGTGGCGCTGAAGAGCGAACGCGACGTGCTCTTCAACGACGCCGCCCTGCCCGTGCAGGTGCCCTACGCCACACCCGACGCGCCGCTGGCCCCGGTCACCATCGCCACCGCCTGGGCCAAGGGCTGGATCTGGGACATCGCCCTGCCTGCGCGACGCGGCGTCGGCTGTGTCTACTCGCGGGCCCACGCCAGCGACGACGAGGCCCACGCGGCCCTGCAGGCCTATCTCGACGCCACCGGCGCGCCGGCGGAGCGCCCGACGCCGCGCTCCATCCGCTTCGACCCCGGCTACCGTGAGCGATTCTGGGTGCGCAACTGCGTTGCCATTGGCCTGTCCGCCGGCTTCATCGAGCCGCTGGAAGCGTCGGCCCTGGCCCTGGTCGAGCTGTCCGCCCAGCGCCTGTGCGATGAGCTGCCGATGACGCGTGCCTCGATGGACGCCGTCGCGCGCCGCTTCAACGACGACTTCAGCTACCGCTGGGCCCGCGTCATCGACTTTCTGAAGCTGCACTACGCGCTGAGCACCCGCGACGACAGCGACTACTGGCGCGCCCACCGCGCCCCGGCAACTTGGCCCCAGCGCCTGCGCGAGCTGCTGCCGCAGTGGCAGCTCCGTGCCCCGGCCCGCCACGACTTTGGCCGCATCGACGAAGTCTTCCCTTCGGCCAGTTACCAGTACGTGCTCTACGGCATGGGTTTCCGCCCTGACACCCAGCCCCTGTCCACCACCAAACTAAAGGCAGCCCAAGCCGCCTTCGACGAGGCCGCCCGCCAGGCCCGCCGCCTCGTGCCCGGCCTGCCCGGCCACCGCAGCCTGATCGACCACATCAGAAAAGCCGAGACATGAACCCCGCCCTGCTCGACAACGTCACCCACCGCCACCTGCGCGTGCGCAGCGAGCGCTCCGCCGCCCTGGGCGACGCCCGCCAATCGGCCCTGGCCTTGCCCGCCGAGTTCCGCCAGTTGCAAGCGCATTTCCCCATCGTCTTCCAGCTGGTCGAAGGCGCCGCGGCCGGAACCGGTTTCCAGCCCGTGGCCCTGTTCGGCCTGGAGGAAGGCCAGAACCTCTTCCTGACTGACACGGGCTGGGACGCTCCGGTCGTGCCCATGGCCCTGCAGCGCGATCCCTTCATGATCGGCCGCGCCCCCGATGACACCCTGCAGCTGCACATCGACATGGACAGCCCGCGCATCGTGCGCCCCGACGAGGGCGAGGTCGGCACCGCCATCTTCATGCCTCACGGCGGCTTCAGCGAATACCTCGATCATGTCGTGCAACTGATGGAGCACCTGCACGCCCAGGCCCAGCAGCTGCCGGTCTTCATCGAGGCGCTGACCCGCCACCAGCTGCTGGAGCCTTTCGTCATCGACATCGAGACGTCGGGCGGCGAGCAGGGCCGGCTGTCGGGCCTGTTCACCATCCACGAGGAGCGCCTCGCCGCCCTGCCCGGCGCCGCGCTGGAGGCCCTGGCGCGCGAAGGCCATCTGCTGCCCATCTACATGCAGATCGCCTCGCTGCAGCAGCTGCAAGTCCTCGTCGAGCGACAAAGCAAGCTCTGATCATGCAAGCAGTACCGGCCTGGACCGGGCCGTTCGACCCGCACAACCTGCCCGCCGAGCTGCTCGCGGGCGACCGGCCCTATGTCGTGCGCGGCGGCTTCGCGCACTGGCCGGTCGTACAAGCCGCCCGCCAGTCCGACGAGGCCCTGGCCCGCTACCTGATGGGCTTCTACAACGGCATGCGCATCGGCCTCTTCCAGCTGGCGCCCGAAGCCCGTGGCCGCGTCTTCTATGCCGACGAGACGCTGACCGGCTTTAACTTCAGCCGGTATGCCGCGACGCTGGACCAGGTGCTGACCGGCCTGCTGGGCCTGGCCGAGACGCCCGAGCCGCCGGCGCTGTACGTCGGATCCACGACAGTGGAAGCCGTGCTTCCCGGCTTCCTCGAAGCCAACGTGATGGGCCTGGGCCGGCGCGATGCCCTTGTCAGCCTGTGGCTGGGCAATCGCACCCGCATCGCCGCCCACTACGACCTGCCGGACAACCTCGCCGTCGTCGCCGCGGGCCGGCGCCGCTTCACGGTCTTCCCGCCCGAGCAGATAGCCAACCTCTACATGGGGCCGCTCGACCCGACACCGGCCGGCCAGCCGGTCAGCCTGGTCGATTTCGCACACCCCGACTTCGAACGCTTCCCGCGCTTCAAGCGCGCGCTGGACGCCGGCGAAATGGCCGAGCTTGAACCGGGCGACGCCATCTTCATCCCGAGCATGTGGTTCCACCACATCGAGGGGCTGGCGCCCATCAACCTCCTCATCAACGCCTGGTGGCGCCAGACGCCCGAGTACGTCGACTCGCCGCTGACCACCCTGCACCTGGCGCTGATGACGCTGCGCGACCTCCCCGAAAAGGAGCGCCGCGTCTGGCAGCACCACTTCCAGCATTTCGTCTTCGGCGCCGATGCGTCGACCTGGGAACACATTCCCGAAGCCGCCCGCGGCCTGCTCGGTCCCATCGACGAAGACACCTCGCGCCGGGCCCGCGCGCAACTCCTCACCCAACTCAAAAGATGAACACTTCCACCAAGCCCCCGCGCCGCGTCGTCATCGCCGGCGGCGGCACCGCCGGCTGGATGATGGCTGCGCTGATGAGCAAGCTGCTCGGCAAGCAGTTGGACATCAAGCTGGTCGAGTCCGAGGAGATCGGCACCGTCGGCGTCGGCGAGGCCACCATTCCGGCCCTGCACACGTATCACAACCTGCTGGGCATCAACGAGGCCGAGTTCATGGCCGCGACCAACGCGACCTTCAAGCTCGGCATCAATTTCGAGGGCTGGAAGGACATCGGTCAGGACTATTTCCACTCCTTCGGCACCACGGGCAACGACCACTGGAGCGCCGGCTTCCAGCACTTCTGGCTCAAGGGCCGCGCCGAAGGCATCGCCAAGACCTACACCGACTACAACCCCGAGACGGTCGCCGCCTTTGCCAACCGCTTCGCCCACGTGCCGCGCAATGGCCTGAACTACGCCTACCACCTCGACGCCGGCCGCTACGCCAAGTACCTGCGCGCGATGAGCGAGACCTGTGGCGTGCAGCGCATCGAGGGCAAGATCGCCGCCGTGCTGATGGACAGCCCCGAGGGCAGGGACGGCGACATCACTGCGCTGCAGATGCAGGACGGCACGCGCATCGACGGCGATCTCTTCATCGACTGCACGGGCTTTCGCTCCCTTCTGCTGGGCGAGGCCCTGGGCGTGGGCTATGAGGATTGGTCACACTGGCTGCCCTGCGACAGCGCCGTGGCCGTGCAGACGGCCTCGGTGCGCGAAGCCTGGCCCTATACCCGCTCGATCTGCCACCGTTTCGGCTGGCAATGGCGCATCCCGCTGCAGAACCGCGTCGGCAACGGCCTGGTCTACAGCAGCAAGGAACTCAGCGACGCCGACGCGCCCGAGGTGCTGAAGAACCACGTCGAGGGAGAACTGCTGACGACGCCACGCGTCATCAAGTTCACGCCTGGCCAGCGCCACAAGGTCTGGCACCGCAACTGCATCGCCGTGGGCCTGGCCAGTGGCTTCATCGAGCCGCTGGAGTCCACCAGCATCCATCTGATCCAGCGCACGGCCATCCGGCTGATGCAGCTTTTCCCGACCCAGGGCGTCAACCCCGCCGACGTGGACGAGTTCAATGCGCAGTGCGAGCGCGAGCTGACCCACATCCGTGACTTCATCGTCCTGCACTACCACGTGACGAATCGCAGCGACTCCGCGCTGTGGAACCATGTGCGCACGATGGAAGTGCCCGCCACGCTGCGCCACCGCATCGAGCTGTTCCGCGAGAGCGCCCGCGCTTTCCGCCCGAGCGACGAGCTGTTTGCCGAGAACTCCTGGATCCAGGTCATGATGGGCCAGGGCATCACGCCGCAGAGTTACCACCCGGTAGCCGACCTGATGGGGCCCGAGGAGCTGTCGCGCTTTCTCGGCGACATCCATCTCAAGGTCTCGCGCACGGTGGCCGGGCTACCGCAGCACCAGGCCTATGTCGAGCAGCTGTGCGCCCCCTACCGCAATGCGACCACCGCGCAGCTGGCGGCCACACCGCTGCGCGCTTGAGGGGCTGAGGGGCTGACGCACGCCGCCTGAGTGTCAGCGCGCGGACGGCGTGGGTGGAGGGGGAAGACCATCCCTTGCGGGGCTGGACTGCGCCCAACATACTCGCCGCGCGGATTCAACGGACATCCTGCTTGGACCAGAACCATCGGGCTGGTGACGCGCTCCGCTCCCCCCGCGAAAGCAACCAAGCAAGGACGCCTCATGAAGCACCGCACCCACTGGATGATTGCCATGACGCTGGCCCTGGCCGGCTTCACGGGCAGCGCGCTGGCCGATGACCAGCAGGACGTCTGGAAGCTCGAACAGCAGCAGTGGAAGCTCGCTGCCGCGAAGGACACCAGCTGGATCGACAGCATGGTCCATCCCAACCTGCGCATGTGGGAGGCCGGCGCGCCGATGCCGCGCAACAAGGCCTCGCTGCAGCACTGGGCGCGCTACGACAACGGCAACGGCACGACGCTCGAATACGAGCTGCTGCCGATCTCGACCACCATCACCGGCAATGTCGCCGTCGTCCAGTACTACTACATGATGGCGCGCGAGAACTTCAAGAAGGAGCGTGAGACGGTCACCGGCCACTACACGGACGTCCTCATGAAGGAAGGCGGCAAGTGGCAGTTCATCGCCTGGGCCGGCGGCGACGATCCGAAGAAGTAACCCGGCTGATGCAGGCAGGTGCCGTTGAAGTCCGAGGCCTCGTCACCACATCTCCCCACAACAGCCAAGGCTTCACGGCCTGCAAGACAATCCACGCATCATGAAGATCACCCGCACCGTCCAAGCCCGCCTCAGCCCCTGAGCGCCCTTCGACCGTGTTCGGAAGGCGCCACGCCTTCCGGTTCAAGCAAACCCCGGCAGGCAGTCCCTCCCGGGGTTTCGTTTTTTCCAGAGTTCAAACCATGCGCACCCGCACCTTCGACAAGCTGATCGCCACGATTCCCGAGCGCCGGAGCGCGGCTGAGTCCTGCTCGTCGCTCGTGCGCTTCGGCGTCCTGCCTTCGCGCTAGCCCCGTGGTTCCTCCACCGGGCTGGCAAACCAACCCGGATCAGGAACCACCATGAACTCGAACAATTTCCGCAAGCTGCGCAACATCGGCGTCATCGCCCACGTCGACGCCGGCAAGACCACGACTACCGAACGCATCCTGTTCTACACGGGCGAAAACCATCGCATCGGCGACGTCAACGACGGCAACACGATGATGGACTTCGACCCGCAGGAACGCGCGCGCGGCATCACCATCCACAGTGCCGCCACGACCGTGTACTGGCAAGACACGCAGATCAACCTGATCGACACGCCCGGGCACATCGACTTCAACATCGAGGTGCGCCGCTCCCTGCGCGTGCTCGACGGTGCCGTCGTCGTCTTTGACGGCGTGGCCGGCGTCGAACCCCAGACTGAGACCAACTGGCGCCTCGCGGACGAGTACCGCGTGCCGCGCCTGGCCTTCGTCAACAAGCTGGACCGCGTCGGTGCGGACTTCCCGCGCGTCGTCGCGTCCCTGCAGGAACGCCTGGGCGTGCGCGCGCTGCCGCTGCAGCTGCCCATCGGCGCGGAAGGCGACTTCCGTGGCGTGGTGGACCTGTTGACGATGCAGGCCCTGGTCTGGGACCGTGACGACGCGTCGGCGCCGCCACGCAGCGAAGCCATCCCGCCCGAGCTGCTGCCCGCCGCCGAGGCCGCGCGTGCCCGCCTGGTGGAAGCCGCCGCCGAGCAGGACGACGCGTTGCTGGACGCCTGGCTGCGCGGCGCCGAACTGCCCCTGGACGATGTGCGTGCGGCCCTGCGCCGCGGCACGCTCGCGGGCGCCTTCGTGCCCGTGCTGGCCGGCTCGGCCTTCCGCAACCGCGGCGTCGAGCCCTTACTGGATGCCGTCGTGGCCTACCTGCCCAGTCCCGGCGAAGGTCCGGCCGCCGCAGCGACCGAAGGGCCGCTGTCCGCCCTGGCCTTCAAGCTGACCGCCGACGACCACGGCGCGATGGTGTTCGTGCGCGTCTACAGCGGCTCGCTGAAACGCGGCGACACGGTCTTCAACGCCAGCACCGGCAAGGCCGAGCGCGTGTCGCGCCTGTACGAGATCCACGCGGACCGCCGCGTCGAACGCGACGAGCTGGTCGCTGGCGACATCGCGGGCGTCGTCGGTTTGAAGGACGTGCTGACCGGCCACACGCTGGCGTCCGCCAAGGATGCGCCGGTGCTGGAAAGCATCGCCGTGCCCGAAGCCGTCATCGACGTCGCCATCGAGCCGCGCAAGCAGGCCGATGCCGCGGCGTTGGCCAAGGGCCTGGGCGTTCTCGTGCGCGAGGACCCGTCGCTGCGCCTGCGCCAGGATGCCGATTCGGGCCAGACGCTGCTGTCCGGCATGGGTGAACTGCAGCTCGAAGTGGCGGTCGAAAAGCTGCGCTCACGCTTCGGCGTGGACGTGGCCACCGGCCGGCCCCAGGTCGCCTATCGCGAGACCATCGCGGCGGCGGCCGAGGTCCACCATCTGCACCGCAAGCAAAGCGGCGGCCCCGGCCAGTTCGCCGAGCTGACGCTGCGCGTGGCGCCCTTGCCGCGTGGCACCGGCATCCGCTTCGCGAACACGGTAGTGGGCGGCGCGATCCCGCGCGAGTTCATCCCCGCGGTCGAAGCGGGCATCCGCCGCGCCGCGCAGGCCGGGCCGTTCGCCGGCCATCCGCTGGTGGACTTTGAAGCCACGCTGGTCGACGGCAGCCATCACGTGCGCGACTCGTCGGCACTGGCCTTCGAGCTGGCGGCGGCGACGGCGTTGCGCGAGGCGGTGCTGAAGGCCTCGCCCGTGGTGCTGGAGCCGGTGATGGCCGTCGAGGTCATCACGCCGGCCGACTACCTCGGCGACGTCATCGGCGACCTGCTGCGCCGGCGTGGCCAGGTGCAGGCGCAGGACGCCCGTGGCAACGCGGTCGTCGTGACGGCGCACGTGCCGCTGGAGCGGATGTTTGGCTACATCGGCAATCTGCGCGCGCTCAGTTCGGGGCGGGCGCAGTTCACGATGCAGCTGGAGCACCACGCCGAAGTGCCGGCGCGGGCCGCATTGGCGGCTTGAGCGAGGGCGGGGATTGGCCAATCCTGGCCGCCCCGCCTATTCGCGACGGCGACCCATCACCAACGCCACGATGGCCACGCCCGCCGTGACGACGAGGGCGTCCTCGATCAACCCGCTGCGCGTCTGGCCAATTCGCGCCATGGCCTGCTTGCGCGCAGCGAGGGTCGCGTAGGCGAGCGGCACGGCGGTCGCGACCGCGACGGTGGCGCCGGCACGCTCCTGGCCGTGCGGCGCAAGGGCTGCCCCGGCGATGCCGGCGCTTGCAACGCGCGCCATCAGCCCCAGCGCCACGGTGCGGTCGGGTGCCGACTTCATCTTGTCGCCGAACAGCTCTCCAATGCCCATGACCATGGCGCCCAACTTGAACAGCGGGCGGTCCAGCAGCACGAGTTGCCCGGGCGTGCGACGGCCGGCGAGGCGGGCCGCCGCGATGGTGGCCATGGGTGTCATCGAGCGCGCGCTCGCGACAACGCCGATCAGGGCGGAGGAGAGAAGGCTGCGAATCGTCATCTTGATCTCCCGCAGGTTCAGCGCTTCGACTTCACAGGCCCGGATGCCGCCAACCCGCGCTCACAGGCGGCCCTGTCGCTGGCGCTGGCCAAGCACCGGGCTGCGCCATCGTCCACGCCACCGGGCACGTTGCCGGCAGGCGCCGATGCGGCGGTTGCGGCAGCGATCGTGCCTTCCCGGGGTTTGAGCGGTATCGAAATCTGCGGGATCACCCGCTCCTCCGGCCGCTGGTTGCCGGGCTCCCTGGCGTTTTCGGATGCCGTGATGGCCGCGTTGCGAGTTGGAACCTGCCTGGAGGCCGCGGTCACCGGCGCAGATGCCGAAGCCGGCGACGAGGCTGGCTTGTCCGCCTGGGCCCATGTCGCGCCCACGGCCGCAACGGCAAGCATGCCGCCAAGGAAGGCGTCGAAGACGATTCTCATGGGGCACCGCGCTCGTCAGTTGCTATGCGATGAGTGTTGCCCTCCAGGCGGCCGATGCGTGTAGGAGGCAGGCTCGCCGTCGATGGCGCGGCTTCTGACCGCGCCTCTGATTCGCTTCAGACGGAACGCCGGCGCCGCGACAAGGCCAGCACGCCCAGCCCCGCGACCAGCAATGCGGCCTGCGCCGGCTCCGGCACCGCAGCGGCCGCGACTTCCGCAGCCCAATAGCTCGGCAGATGCAGATAGGGGTTGCCGCTGGCCATCGTGCCGTCCGTGACGTAGATGGCGCCGAGGCCGTATTGCCTGGCCAGCCCCATCACCTGCTGCATCTGCGCCACCGTGGCCACGCTGTGAACGATCGCGCCGGTCGACGCGGCGTTCGTCAGCCCGCTCAGGAAGGAGCCGCCGATGAAGTCCGTGTACGAGCCTTCAAAACTCATCAGCGTGTTCGCCAGCACCGTGTAGCCCGCCGTGGGCGTCACACCCGGGTTGCCGACGATCTGCCAGTCAGGATGCGCAGCCCGCAAGCCGTTGCTGACCGTCTGATAGAACGGAAGCGCACTGGACTGCGTCGCCATCTCGTCGAGGAAGACGCCGTCCACGCCATACCAGCCGGCGTACTTCTGCGCGTCCGCCAGCACCTCACCCGTCGAGCGCGTCGGCGGCACTTCCGAAGTGCAGTGGTTGACGCCGTAGCAGGTGTAGACATAGCCGATCACCTTGCCGCCCGCAGCCCGGAACTCGTTGACCGAGGCTACGTAGTCGCTGTTGGACGCCGTGCCCGGCCCGTTGCCCGGGTTCATGATGGCCGTGACCTGCACGCCCTGTTGAGCGGCCCAGCTGAGCTGGTGCCACTCGTTCTGCGATGGCATCCAGGACGGATAGAAGTACGCCGGCACGATGATCTCGATGGCCGAGGCGAAGGGGGCCGCGCTGCCAAGGGCGACTGTGGCGAGGAGTGTTTTCAGACGCTTCATTGCGAGTTCTCCGTTCAGCAGCTGCCGCCGGTCTTGAGACTGTTCAGGCACCAACGCTCGGAGCCCGACAAGCTGTTGTTGCCCCAGTAGGTGGGCGTGTAGTTCCAGATCGGGCCGCCCCAGGGCAGGCTGGGGTTGTAGGTCATGCTGGTGGCGTAGACGTAGTTGGCCGCGCTGCCCTTGAGCGTCGCCTGCATCTGCGCCTGGGTGGCGGAGTGGACGAGCAGCCAGGTCTTGACGCCCAGGGACGCCGCCAGGCTCTGCACGCCACCGTTGAGCCAGCTCGCCGCGTTCAGGTAGTCGGCATACGCGGCCTCGTAGATGACGATGTGCTCGCCGTAACTGGCCGCGTTGACGAAGCAGCTGCTGGAGCCCGGCCAGCCGGCGTTCCACACCACCGTGCCGCTGGTGCCCGTGGCGGCCATCTTGGCGCGCACGGCGCTGAACTTCGGGCCAGTGCCATTGCACTTCTGCGTGTCGGTCAACGCCGCGTCGTCGAAGGCCGCCTCGTCGAAGAAGAAGCCGTCCACGCCGCCCAGCGTTGCCTTGTAGGCGGTGAGGTTGGCGTTGATGGCGTTGTAGCGGGCCAGCTCGTCGGCGGTGTTGGTGTTGTAGCCGGTGGCGACATAGCCCAGCACCTTGCCGCCTTGGGCGCGGATGTTGGCAATCACCGCCTTCCAGTTGGTCACCTGGCTGCCGCTCAGGCCGGTGGCGCCGCTGTTGGGGTTGATGACGACGTAGGCGTCGCTGGGGACCTGGCCGCCGTAGGTGCTGGCGGTCTCGCCCCAATAGGCCACCATGCCGAAGTCGGTGGGGGTGGCGGCGGCCAACGTGGCGGCGAGGCCGGTCAGCAGGCCCGCGACGACGGGCTTCAATCGGAAGTCGAACATTCGTGTCTCCTGGGGAAGGTTTTCTAGCGGACGGTGAGCGTGGTGCCCGCGCGGAAGGCGCCGAGCGTCGCGTCCCAGGCCTGGGCCTTGGCGGCGTTGTCGGCATTGGCCGGGCGCACGCTGTAGCGAACGTCGGTGCTCAGCGAGCTGGCGCCGTCGGGCAGCGCGAGCAGCACGTCATAGGCGCCGGTCGGCGTGCCGGTGGGCACGGTGAAGCCCGCGGACACGGTGCTTGTCGTGTTGGGCAGCCAGCCGCGCGGGTCGACCGACGGCAGCGCGATGCGCACGACGGCGCCGGTGGTCTTTTGCTTGAGCAGCAACTGCACCGCGCGCGGGTTGAAGGCGCGCGCCCAGCCGCTGTTCTTCACCGTCAGCAGCAGGGTGCCCGACTGCCCGGCAGCGACCGCATCGTTGTGGCGCAGCGTCGAGAACTCGAAGCGGTAGCCCATGCTGCGGTTGACCTCGGCCATGCACCCTTGCTGCTCCCAACGGATATGGAAGATGTCGCGGTAGTAGTCGTTGTTCAGGTAGGTCAGTCCGAACTGCTTGCCCTCGGCCAGGATGTCGGTGCAGCCGGTTCGCGGCACCGCGCCGTCCTCGTCGGCGGGGTTGCAGGTTTCCGCGCCGAAGGGGGCCACGTGCGACAGCGAGGCGGTGTAGTTGCGCTCGCTCTGGCGGGTGGCGGCGTCCTCGCTGTAGGTGCCGACGTCGGTGGCCGACGCCAGGAAGCAGTCGTTGTGCACGCCGATGCGCGAGGCCGCCGACCCGTCGCGCCAGCTCGGCACCTGCGCCGCCCACTGCATCAGATAGGGCGGGTAGCGCAGCTGCAGGAACTTGTCGGCCGGCAGCGCATTCAGCAGCGCATCGCGGATCTGCGTGCGCGGGCTGGCCGCGGTGAGGTTGTTGGACGAGGTGTGCCATTCGCCCCAGGCGCCGATGAAGCCGGCCTGCAGGTAGGCGATGACGTCCGCATTGGCGGTCAGGACCGGCTTGAGCTGGTCGATGTGGCCCAGCACGCGGGCCAGCGGCGCGTCCTTGACGTTCTGATACTCCGTCTCGTTCTCGGGATAGTTGTAGAGGAAGCGCGGCACCAGTTTCAGGCCGGCGTGGCGTGCGATCGCGAATGCGTTCGAGAGTTGCGTCAGCACGCTGGCGGGCAGCGTGGTGTTGGCATAGGCGTCCAGGCGCACCGGGGCGTAGACGACCCGGTAGCCGGCCTGGAACTGCGAGTCGGCATTGGCCTGCGTCCACAGCAATACGTTGTCGGCCGCCCAGGTGTACATGCCGCGCTCGGGGTTGGCGATCTCAGCGGTGCTGACGGTGAAGCTGGTCTCGACCGTTGCAGGGGCCGGCGTCGGGGCCGGGGTGGGCGCGGGTGCCGAAAGCCGCCAGGCCTGGTTCGCATCGCCGGTGTTGCAGGTCTTGACCGAGAACGCCACCTGGTTCAGTTGCGTCGGTGCGGTCAGGCAGACGTTGGCCGATGCAAGCTTCACCTGCACCAGCGATCCGCCCGCCAGGGCCACCGTCTGGAAGCGCTGGGCCGCCTGGCTGCTGGCGCAACTGGCGAGTTCGACGAAAGCACCCGAGCCGGTGCCCGTGGCGGCAATGCACAGGCCGGCCTGGGCGTTGCGGATGGTGTAGATGCCGCTGCCGGTGCTGACGGGCGTGAAGATGAAGTCCTGCAGCGCGCCGGCGTTGCAGCTGGCCAGGCTGATATCCCAACTGGCCGTGATGGCCTGCGTGCAGGCGCCCAGGGGGTTGGACACCAGGGGCGCCGCGGTAGCGGCGACGGGCCAGGCAGCGAGCAGGGCGAGTGGGAAGGTGATCTTCAACCCGGCGCGAGAGCGGGGCGACGGGCAGGGACGCATGGATGGCATCGGGTTCTCCTCATGAACGACTGAGCGCTGGACGGGAGGGGCCGGGCTGCGTCAGCGCGAGCGCATCCGGGGCACCGGCGCGACCGGTGCCAAATGGCGATGGAAGAGGAAGGGGGGAGTGGCTACTCGATGCGAGCGGCGCCCCAGGTCACGACGACAGGGCCCGTGGTGTCGGCCCCGTGCTGGCGCGCGATCAGCTCGATCAGCTTCACGCCGCGCAGGTCGGCGCTGAGATCGCGCGCCGCCTGGTTGAATTTCATCGGTGCCGTCGCTGCAAGGCGGCGGCCATCGCCCCAGACCTCGAAGCTGACGGCGGCCGTCTTGCCGCGCGTCGAGTCGTCCACGCCGACGCGCGCGACGAAGCGCTGCGAGCCGGGCGCCACCTGCACCTGCAGGCGCGAGTCGGCCAGCGCGCCGATGCCATGGCGGAAGGCCTGGCGCTGCACGCTGAGGGCTTGGTCATACGGCGTGGAGTCGGCGCGCGGCCCGCCCCAGCCTGCGTAGGCCGGGCGGGTGCCGCCGTTGTCGGTGGTGGCCCACGAGGCCAGCGCGCGGTAGCCGATGGGGTCCTGCTCCAGCGCGCGGATGCCGTCGCGCGCCACGTAGACGTTGGCAGGCCGCTCGGACACGTAATAGCCGCGTGGCAGCTGGTGCTTGCCTGTCGCGGTGAATAGCAACGCCTCAAGCGGCTTCAGCTCGAACTCGCGCTTGTCCGTGAACGTGCCCGCGTCGGCGCGTGCCCAGGCGTCACGCAGCGCGATGGGTGCTGTCGCGTCCATCTTCAGGTGTTCGGCGGTCAGCGTGAACCTGGCGGGCGATCCCGTGCGGTTGAACAGCAGTACAGCCTTGCGTCCATCGGCCAAGGTCTTCACGAGGATCTGCCTGTCGCTGTCGGCATAGGCGAGCACGCCTTGATTGCCGGCCGGGTCCTGGTTGATGGCGACGACCTCGGGTGCCTTCAGCACGTCGATGAGCGCTGGCGGGGCTTTTGACAGGTCGGTGCCGATCATCAGCGGCGCCGCCACGATGGCCCACAGGCCTATGTGGGTGCGTGCTTCGAGCAGGTGGCTGCCGTCGAAGTCGCCGTTGCCGATCTCCAGCATGTCGGGGTCGTTCCAGCGGCCCGGGCCGGCGTAGAACTCGCGCGTGGCCACGGTGTCGAAGTTGTGCAGCATCTGCGAGAAGCTGGGCGCGATGTCGCGGCTCGTGCGCCACATCGTGCCCACCTCGGCACCCCAGCTGCGGACGTTGGCGGCGCCCCAGAGGCAGACCGACAGCACGTAGTCGCCACGCGGCCGCACGCTGCGCAACGCCTGCGTGACGCGACCATACAAGGCGCGGGCGCCGTCCATGTCGGACTGGTTGGCATTGCCCTCGATGACCGTCGGCCCGAACTCGCGGAAGCGGCCCGACGTGACCGGGGGGCGGTCCTTGCCGTACGACGACAGCCCGCAGCCATCCACCTTGATGAAGTCGAAGTTCCAGTCGCCGAAGTAGAGCGCGATGTCGCGCTCGACGTTGTCCATCAGCCCCACCTCCCGCTCGGCCTGGCTGCCTTCGGGCAGGTTGGGGCTGTCGGTGTTGTAGGCCTGCGAGCAGGCGTTGCGGCCGATGTCGGAGTACAGGCCGGCCTTCAGCCCCATCGCGTGGATCTTGTCAGTGAAGGGGCGCAGCGACGTGCCGGCCGCGCCGCCGGTACCCGCGCTCGGGAACAGATTCGTGCGCACCTGCATGCGGCCGTCGCTCGCACGGCGCTGACGCCACCAGCCGTCGTCGATGTTGATGCTGCGATAACCCGCCGTGGCCAGCCCGGTGTCGACGATGACCTGGGCCGAGTCGAGCACCCTCTGCTCCGTGAGGTCCATGTGGAAGGCATTCCAGCTCGACCAGCCCATCGGCGGCGTCGGCGCACTGCCGACGCCCTGATGGGCCCAGCGGCCGGTGGGGGCCAGGGGTTGCTGCTGCGCATGGGCGGTGGCAAGCAGCAGGGTCAGGGCGAGGGTGATCGGGGCGAGGCGATGCTTCATGCGGTGAGGGTCATCAGGCGGCCGAAGGCGGCAGGAAGGTGGAAGTCGGGCTGCGGGGTGTGCGTCGGGCTCCAGCAGGAGTAGACACGACCCGCACCCTGGCCCTCAACCCGGAACAGGTTGAGCCGCCAGCCGTCGTCGGCACCGCCTGCACTCTGCATTGGCACGGCCAGCTCGGCCGTCCACACCTTGTGCGCGGCATCGACCAGCGCCCTGGCGCGGCTCTCGCCGACGACGCGCTTCTTGCCGGAGGCCTCGACGGCGATCTCCAGCAGCAGGCCGTTGGGCGACACCTCCACCTCGCGGTAGCTCTTCAGCCCGGCGCGGTCCGGTGCCTGCAGGAAGACCTCGACGACGTCGCGCTCCCAAAGCGGCCAGATGTCGGTGGCCGAGCCGGCGCGCTCAAACGTGCTCAGCTTGTCGAACTTGCAGATGAAACGCAGGCAGAGCTGGCTTGGCGACCGCAGCAACTGCACGCGGGTGGATTGCGGGCCAGCGAGCGTCTTGCCCTGCCAGTCGTGGCGGAAGAAGGTGGTGGGCGCGTCGGCCCATTGCGAGGCCAGCGGGAAGCCGTCGGCGCCAAACCGGGCCACGCGGCCGGCGAAGGCGACGGGCAGCGTGTCCGGAATTTCAGGCCGCGCCTCGATCAGCCGGCTGTGCGTGAAGGTCAGCGGCACCGTCGGGTGGTCGGCGGTGACCTTGCCGATCTCCTGGCCGGTCAGCGCGTCGCGCAGCGTCCAACGGCCAGCACTCAAACCTCGCAGCGTCACCGGGCCGTCCCAACGCTCCGCATAGAAGGCGTAGTGCAGCGCGCCGCTGCGCTCGACGACGTGCGTCTCGGGCTTGTCGAATCCCAGGTCGTACAGCTCGCCCCGGTAGCGGCCCTCGGCCAGCCGCTGGCGGTTGTAGAGGTCCACCCACTGACGCCAGTGCTGCTCGCGCTCGGGCGTCAGCAAGAAGGAGTCCTTGGGCTTGGGGTCGACCGGCCAGGTGAACTTGCTGGCCACGACGGCGCCGATGCCGACGCTGGACGCGAAGTCCTCGCCGCCGGTGCTCAGCTCCACATGGTCGCCAGCGTAGGCGGCCCAGAGCCCCATCAGCGCCTTCAGCGTCTTGCCCTTGTGGCGCACCTGCCAGCTGGACGTCGGGTCCGACGCCGGCGCCTGGTCCATGAAGGGCATGTTGTGGAAGGCATAGCCAGTGCCGCAGGGGCAGACCTCCACCACCGCTTCCGGATTGGCCGCGTGGGCGGCATCGTGCATGACCTTGTAGAAGTCGGCGAGCTTCTCCACTGCGTCTTCCGGCCGCGAATGCTTGTGCGCCGGGTTGAAGCAGGGCGCCACGCCGTTGAGGTGCTGGCCGTCGACCTTGAGGCCATCAAAGCCCCAGTCGCCGATGATCTTCTTCACGGTGGCGGCCAGGCGCGCCTGGGTCTTCTCGTAGGCGGGGCAGAGGTAGAAGCTGTTCCACCACGTCACGTTCTGCACCGCGCCGTCCTTGTCGAGCAGCAGCAGGTCGGTATGGTCGTGCAACTCGTCGCTGCCGGGCGCCACGGCCAGCGGCGCGATCCACAGGCGCGCCTTCATGCCGCGGGCGTGGATGTCGGCGACCAGCGCCTTCATGTCAGCCTCGCCCTTGGGGAACTTGGCCAGGTCTGGCGTCCAGTCGCCCGTCTTCACCTGCCAGCCATCGTCCAGCACGGCCCACTTGAAGCCCAGCTCCTGCACCTTGGGCAGCGTGGCGCGCACATAGTCCAGCGAGAA
This sequence comes from Pelomonas sp. Root1217, assembly GCF_001425705.1. Lineage (GTDB taxonomy): Bacteria > Pseudomonadota > Gammaproteobacteria > Burkholderiales > Burkholderiaceae_C > Pelomonas. The sequence continues at coordinate 272,144 of NZ_LMDC01000029.1, forward strand.
GTCGCGCTCGTAGCCCCAGGCGCACCACTGGGCCTCGTAGGCGCTGGTGGGCGGCTCGGGCGCGGCCAGACCCTGCGCGGCCATCAGGCGGCGGTAGCGGTCCAGCGGCGCGAAGAAGTCGCCGCGGTGGACGGCGAGGAAGGTGGGCGGCGTGGTGAGCGCCTGGCCCGGTGCGAGGGTCTGCAGACTGTCGCTGCGCAAGGCGATGTCCACCTGGTCGCCGACCGCCTTCACGGGGAGTGCGACGAGTTGCGGATGGAGCGCGAGGTGACCGACCGCCAGGCCGACATCGCGGCGCCAGACATCGACGACGGGCGTGCCGCCGCCATAGTCAGACGCATTCATGCCCATGAAATTGCGCTGCTCGAAGCCACGCTTGACGGGCTGCACCCAGTCACGCCGGTCGGCATGGCTGGCACCGGAGTACGTCCACCAGCCGCCCGCATGGCGGGGCGCCGCGGCAAGGCGGTGGGCCGCGTTGACCCAGGCGTCGATGGCCAGCGGCTTGTCGCTCGCATTGACGTAGGCGACGTCCAGCAGCGCCACGCCGGGGTGCTCGTCGAGCAGCGTGACGGTGACGCGCTTCTCGATGCCCTCGACGGAGCGGCCGACCAGGCGCAGCGTCTGGCCGGCGCCAAACGGCGTGCTGGCCTTGCCGGGCTCGGCCTGTCGCAGCGCGAAGCGGGTCAGCGCCCTGCCCTTCACGACCAGATGCTCGCTGGCATCGAAGCCGGTCAGCGTGACGGGTTGCCTGCCTAGAAGGCTGACGACGCGGCAGCGCATCTGCTCGTCGAACTGCAGCGACAGCGCGCCGTCTTGCATGCGCACATGGCCGCGGCCTTGCGCTTGTGCGAGAGGCAGCTGGGCGGCCAGCGGCGCGGCACCCAGCCATTGCAGGAAGGCACGCCGGGCCGTCATCGCTTGCCGCTCCAGGCGCCGGGGAAGGTGCGTTCCGCGTTCAGGTGGTAGAGCTTGTCGACCACTGCCTTCGGCAGGGCCAGCCCCTTCACCGGCTTGTCGAGGTCGCTCACCTTGAAGCTGTCCGCCGTGTTGAAGTAGCGCCAGTGCATGCGCCACACGTCTTCGGCCTCCTTGGCCAGGGCGGCACCGTCCTGGTCCGGCGCCTGCGACATGTCGCTGCCGTAGAGCACGCGGTCCTGGTACTTGATGAAGAAGCGGCGCACGCGCTCGCGGTCCTGCTGGCTCTGGTACTGCAGCTGGCCGATGCGCGCGGCCACGTCCACCACGGCATTCGGAAAGCGGTCGAGGAAGGCGGCCAGTTCGTCCACGTCTCGCTCCAGCGAGGCCAGGTGCACGCCGACGAAACGCAGGCCCGGGTGCGCCGCCACCATGCGGTCGCGCGCGGCCATCTGGGCTTCCCAGCTTGGCATCTCCGGGTGCAAGGCCATGTGGTACTGCGGGTGAGCCTTGAAGTACTCGCGGTCATTGTTGACCGTCATCTGCTCCAGCGGCAGCCAGCAGTTGTGCGGCTCGCCTTGGTGGCCCAGCAGCGGGATGCCCTGTTTGGCGAAGTCGTCGAACAGCAGCGCGAAGCGGGCGTCGTCGATCATCACCAGCTTGCCGTCGCCGCCCCGCAGGCTCATGCCGATGTTCTTCCACACCTTCACGCCGACGGCACCGGCCTTCATGGCCGCCGCAACGCGCTGGCGCGTGGCGGGCAGCCAGGCCGGCTGGTCCGACCCATCCACCGGGAAGCTGGCCACCCAGGCAACGTCCTGCGGGAACTGCTTTTTCAGCTGGATGGCCACGCGCTGCTGGTCGTCCAGCGGCGGGAAGTCCGGGTAGTCGACGTTGATGGTCAGCACCTTGAACTTCTGGCGCTGCGCCGCCGCCATGAAGGCCGGCGCGGGGTTGTGCAGATGCAGGTGGATGTCGATCTTCACGACGCGCCCGTAGTCGGCCATCGTGTAGCTGGCCCCGTCTGCAGCATGCGCGGAGAAAAAGGCCGCCCCGGCAAGCAGGGCGGCAACGGAGGAGATGAGGGATCGCATCAGTAATCCAAGTATTGCGGGCCGAGCGCCGGGCCGCTCCCAAGCCGGCCCGCCCTGGCGATGTGCTCGCGGCTCGATGCCGCGAGCATCGCCGTCCCCTCGGGGGACCGGCTGGGCGCGCCCGCGTTCAGCGGGGCGGGACCGGACGAGGGGCTGCCGTTTCGCATCAGAACTTGATAGAGGCGCCGACGGTGAACGAGCGGCCATAACGGTAATAGCCTTGCGGCAGCTTCACGCTCTCGTTGCCCAGCGTGTACTCCTGTGTCGCATCGGTCAGGTTGTTGCCTTCGATGCTCAGGCGCAGCCACTTGTTGACCTCGTAGGCAATCTGGGCCGTGGCCCAGGTCACGGCCTTGGCGCGCTCGTTGAAGCCGGCGCCCAGCACATTGGTGGCGGTGACGAAGGCGTCGGTGTGGTCGGCCGTGGCGCTCATGCTCCAGGGCCCCTTCTCGTACAACACGCCGAACGACGAGGTGGCCGGGGCAATGCCCTCCAGCGCACGCTCCTGACCGCCCACCCAGCTGCGCGATTTGTTGCGGGTGTACTGAGCACGCACGCCGAAGCCGTTGTCGAACAGGTGCTGCAGGCCGATCTCGAAGCCGCGCGCGGTGGCCTTGTCGCCGTTGATCGGCCGGCTGATGTTGAACAGCCGGCCGCCCGGGGCACCGATGTTCTGGCCCGTCAGGTACTCGCTGGTGATCTGGTTCTTGATGTTCTTCTGGTAGACGGCGAATGTCAGCGCCGAGTCCTTCGCGTAGTACCACTCCAGCGACGCGTCGGCCTGGCGGGCGCTGTAGGGCTTGAGCTCGGCATTGCCGCCGAACACCTGCGTGAAGTCGCCCCAGGAGATGCTCTCCGTCGTGCTCGTGGGCGCCAGCTTGTCCACCGACGGGCGCGCCATCGTCTTGGCCGCACCCAGGCGCAGTTGCAGGTTGTCGGTGAATAGCCAGGTGAAGTTGACCGACGGCAGTGCGAAGTTGTAGCGGGTCTCCTGCTGCACGACGGACGGCGGCGCGTAGACGGCCGTGTAGTTGAACGCGCCGTTCTCGATGATGTCGGTGATCTTGGCGTCCCAGGCCTGGGAGGTCGTCTTGGTCTTCACGAAGCGCACCCCGGCGTCTGCGTTCCATCCGTCGCCCGCCAGGTCGGCCTGCACGAAGGCGGTGGTCGTCTTCTCCGTCACGCGGTAGCTTTCCAGCGGGTTCCAGGCCGGCGCCGAAGCAGCGGAGCTGTAGACACCGCCGCCCGGGCGCGGCTTGCCGTCGTAGGCCTTCAGCGCCTCGGCATAGTTGTTGACGTCGAAGCCCAGGAAGCTGCGCGGGAAGTTGCCGCTGACGCCGTCCAGGAAGCCGTTCGGGCTCAGCGTCTGGTTGATGACGTTGCCGCCCAGCGTGCCCACGTTGATCGCGTTTTGGCCGGAGTAGTGGTCCGCGCCGGCATTGAACGAGTTGTTGATCAGGTCACGCGACTTCTTGCGGTTGGTCTGGCTCAGGCCGAACTTCAGCTGGTCGATGTTGAAGCGGTCCAGCTTCCATTCGAGGTTGGCGCTGGCGCCATCGATCTTGTCGTCGATGTTGTCGCCGGCCCGGCTGTAGTAGTGGGTGTTGAAGTCCTTGGCCGTGAACAGGCCCTGGGCCAGGCCGGTCTGCAGGTCGCGGCCGTCGGCGAAGGTGGTCTTCACGTCGGGCACGGCCGCGCCGGTCAGCTGGATGCGCGTCACGTTGGGCTGGTTCATGCGCAGCACGACATAGCTGTCGTTGCCGCCGGAGTGGCGCTTGGAGGTGGACTCGTAGATGTCACCCGTCGCCTTCAGCGTGGGCGAGAGCTTCCATTCCGCGTTGGCGCCGTACATCGCCGTGTCGACGACGCGGTATTCGGTCTTGTTCAGCAGCTCGGGGTTGAGCGCCATCTCCGGGTCGGGGTTGGCCAGCGTCAGGTCGGTGACCACGCCGTTGGTGATCTTCATGTTGGACCAGCGGCCCGGCGCATACAGCGGATAGAACGACAGCTGGTAGCCGACCTGCGGCGAGTCCAGCCGCGTCTTGAAGCCATCGACGACCACCTTCACGTCGCTGCTCGGCCGCCACTCGACCTTGCCGGAGAGCGCCATGCGCTCCTTCTTCTCCATGATGGAGCCGAAGCGGAACTGACCCGGGCCGATCAGGCCTTCCTCGTCGGGGTCGAGCTGGCCATTGCCGTTGGGGTCGATGGCGCCGCCCCAGGTGTTGCCCCAGGGCCAGAACAGCTCCGGCTTGTTCGGCGCCGGGTTGCGGCTCCAGCCGCCGTCGTTGCCGGCCGTGTCGGTGCGCACGTCGCGCTTGGCATAGACCACGCCGAGCAGCACGCCCACCTGGTCGCCAAAGGTATTGCTGTAGGTGCCCGACAGCTTGGTGCCGTTCAGGCTGCTCATCTGGTTGCGGTCGGCCTCCACGCGCAGCAGGCCGCGCTGGCCCTTCTGGTCGAAGGGGCTGGCCGAGCGCAGGTTCACCAGGCCGCCGATGGCACCTTCAACGAGGGAGGCCTGCGCGGACTTGACGACGTCGGCACCGCTGATGACGTCGGCCGGCAGCACGTCGTAGGCAAAGTAGCGGCCGGCGCTGTCGGTGCCCAGCAGGCGGTTGTTGAAGGTCGTGATCGTGTACTCGGGCCCCAGGCCGCGGATGCTGACCTTCTGGCCTTCGCCACCCGCGGTGCGCGAGATCGACACACCGGTGATGTGGCTCAGCGAGTCGGCCACGTTGTTGTCGGGAAAGCGGCCCAGCTCGGTCGCGCTGATGCTGTCCTGCACGCCGGCGGCATTGCGCTTCAGCGCAAGGGACTTCTGCAGGCTGGCGCGGGTGCCGGTCACTTCGACGCGATCCAACTCAGCGACGTCCTTGTCGGTCTTGGCGGCCTCCTGGGCAAAAGCCGGTGCGGCACCAAAAGCCGCCAGGGCGACCAGGCCGGCCAGCGCCAGCGGGTGCAGCGCGAAACCACGGGGTTGCAGGCGAGGACTCATCGAACAGTTCCTTTGATCTTGTGTATCGGGGCTGCCGTCGGGGCAGCGCGATGTCATCTGCTTTGGATGCCGGGGCAGCTCTCCCCCGGTGCGGTGTGCCGGCTCCTCGGATGCCCCTCGAACCGGCTTGACGCAAGTCTACGAATTCTTTCGTTTGATTTCGTATAGAGTTTTCACGGATGCCGAATGCTTTCGTTGAAGCATGCCACGAAAGCCTTCCACAGAGCTGACATAGGGGGAGCGACCCAAGCTATATCGAGTTTTACCCCTCGTCCGCGGGATTTGATATACGAAAGCGTTTCCGCCGTTGTGTTTTCGTTTTTGTTCGTTTATGCTTTCGCTCGAAAGTCGCAAAGACTTCGCAGACACAGGAAACACGACCCATGCAGAGCAACTGGCTCACGTACACGCTGATCACGACCCTGCTCTGGGGCGTGTGGGGCGCCTTCGCCGGCCTGCCGTCGGAGCATGGCTTCCCGGACACGTTGATCTACGTCGTGTGGGCGCTGACCATGATCCCGCCCGCCCTCGTCGTGCTGGCCCGCAGCGGCTGGCGCATCGAGCGCGACCGCCGCTCCGTGGTGCTTGGCCTGACCGTGGGCCTGCTGGGCGCTGGCGGCCAGATGCTGCTGTTCCGTGCGGTGCAGTCGGGCCCGGCCTACCTGATCTTCCCGATCGTGTCGCTGTCGCCGGCGCTGACGATCGCCCTGTCCTTCGGCCTGCTGGGCGAGCGCACCGGGCGCCTGGGCATGGCCGGCATCGCCCTGGCGCTGTGCTCGCTGCCGCTGTTCGACCTGCAGCTCGGCCAGGGTGGCGCCGGTCTCGGCACCTGGTTTGTGCTGGCCCTCATCGTGTTGGTGGCCTGGGGCCTGCAGGCCTATTTCATCAAGTTGGCCAACGCGGGCAGCAGCGCCGAAAGCATCTTCTTCTACATGACCGTCGGTGCCCTGGCCTGCGTGCCGGTGGCGCTGGCGATGACCGACTTCTCCCAGACCATCAACTGGGGCTGGCAAGGGCCGGGCCTGGCCGCCGTGACACAGGTGCTGAACGCCATCGGCGCGCTGACGCTGGTCTACGCCTTCCGCCATGGCAAGGCCATGGTGGTGTCGCCCCTGGTCAACGCTGGCGCGCCGCTGCTGACGGCCGTGCTGTCGATGGCTCTCAGCGGTGCGACGCCCAGCGGCAGCAAATTGCTGGGTGTGGCGCTCGCCTTGCTGGCCGCGCTGCTCTTGGCGCTGCAACCCGAAGTGCCCACTTCTTCCTCATCCCAACCCGTTCAAGGAGACGCCGCATGAAGCTCATGCTCGACCTCGTGCGCCGCCACAAGCAAGCCGCAAACAGCGCCCGTGGCGACACCGCCATTGGCATCCCGTCCGTCTGCTCCGCCCACCCGGTCGTCATCGCCGCCACGTTGCGCGAATGCGCCGCGCAAGGCCGGCCGGCCCTCATCGAGGCCACATCCAACCAGGTCAACCAGGACGGCGGCTACACCGGCATGACGCCGCTGGACTTCCGCCGCTACGTGATGGACATGGCCGCGCTCGAGGGCCTGCCGCCCGAGCTGCTGCTGCTGGGCGGCGACCACCTCGGCCCCAACGCCTGGCGCAAGCTGCCCGCCGAGGCCGCCATGGCCAAGGCCGAAGTCATGGTGGCGCAGTACGTGAGCGCAGGCTTTCGCAAGATCCATCTCGATTGCTCAATGAGCTGCGCCGGCGACCCGGTGCCGCTGCCTGAACCCGAGATCGCCGCCCGCGCCGTGCGCCTGGGCCGCGCCGCTGAAGCTGCGTGGCGCGACGCGCCCGACCGTGGCGACCCGCCGGTCTACGTCATCGGCACCGAAGTGCCCGTGCCCGGCGGCGCGCATGAAGACCTGGGCGAGCTGGCGGTCACATCGCCCGAGGCCGCCGCCTCCACGCTGGAACTGCACCGCGACGCCTTCGCCCGCGCGGGGCTGGACTTGGCCTGGGAACGCGTCGTCGCCATGGTCGTGCAGCCCGGCGTGGAGTTCGACCACCACAAGGTCATCGACTACCGCCCCGAGAAGGCGCAAGCCTTGAGCGCCTTCATCGCGAGCCAGCCCGGCCTCGTCTTCGAAGCCCACTCGACCGACTACCAGACCCCCGAGCACCTGGCCCAACTGGCCCGTGACCACTTCGCCATCCTCAAGGTCGGCCCCGGCGTGACCTTTGCGCTGCGCGAGACGCTGTGGGCGCTGGCCGCCGTCGAGCGCGAATGGGTCGGCAAGGGCGAAGGCCTGGTCGACACCGTGCTGGGCGTCATGCGCGCCGAGCCCGAGCATTGGCGCGGCTACTACCAGGACCCGGCGCGGCTGGACGTGGACCTGTCTTACTCCCTGAGCGACCGCATCCGCTACTACTGGGCCCACCCCGCCGTGCGCGAGGCCTGCCGGACCATGCTGGCCCGCCTGGACGCCGCACCGCCGCCGCTGACGCTGCTCAGCCAGTACCTGCCCCGCCAGTACGAGGCGGTGCGCGATGGCCGCATCACCACCGGTACCGATTCCCTGCTGCGCGACGGCGCCGTCCAAGCCTTGCGCCCCTATCTGCACGCCTGCGCCGCCTGAACATGACGCTTCTTCATCTCGACCCCACCGACCTCGACCATCGCGGCGCTGCGCACACGGCCCGTGAGATTGCTCAGCAGCCTGCCGTCTGGCAGACCGTCTACGCCCAACTGCAGGCCGAGCGCCCTGCCCTCGACGTCTTCCTCGCACCCCTGCTCGCCCTGCCTCAATTGCGCATCGTGCTGACCGGCGCCGGCAGCTCGTCCTTCATCGGCCAGTGCATCGCGCCGGCCCTGCTGCGCCACCTCGGCGCACACCCCGGTATCCGCGTCGAGGCGCTGGCGACGACCGACATCGTCTCCAGCCCCGACCAATGCCTGCAGGCCGAAGTGCCGACGCTGCTCGTCTCCTTCGCCCGCTCCGGCAACAGCCCCGAGAGCCTCGCCGCCGTCGACTTGGCCGACCAATTCATCAAGACATGCCACCACCTCGTCATCACCTGCGCGGCCGACGGCACGCTGAACCGCCGCATGGCCGGCAAGTCCAATGCGCGCGTGCTGCTGCTGCCTGATGAAACCAACGACCGCGCCTTTGCGATGACGTCCAGCTTCAGCGGCATGCTGCTGGCCGCCGTCTGGGCCTTCGACCTGCCGCTAGCACCCGTAGCCGATCTGGCCCGCGCGGCGCAGACGCTGGCTGAAGGCGAAACCGACCGCCTCTATGCGCTGACCGACAAGCCTTTCGAGCGCTTCGTCTTCCTCGGCAGCAACACGCTGCTGGGCCTTGCGCGCGAGGCCGCGTTGAAGATGCTGGAGCTGACCGACGGCAAGCTCGTTGCGATGGCCGACTCGACACTGGGCTTTCGCCACGGCCCCAAGACCATCCTCAACGACAGGACGCTGGTCGTCATCATCCTGTCCAACGACCCCTACACCCGCCAGTACGACCTCGACCTGCTGCGCGAACTGCGCCAGCAGGGCCCGGCCCGCGTGCTGGCCCTGCGCACGTCGGCACTGAACGGTGCCGAGGCCCCGCATGCCGATGACGTGACCCTGGCCCTGCCCGCCAGCGCGCCCGACCTGGCGTTGGCGCCCGTGGCCCTGGTGTTCGCGCAATGCCTGGCCCTGCTCGCCTCGCTGCAACTCGGCATCACGCCGGACAACCCCAGCGCCTCGGGCACCGTGACCCGCGTCGTCAGCGGTGTCACCATCCACCCCGTGAACCAGCAGCAGCACCCATGAGCGGACTTTTCCTCGGCATCGACGGCGGCGGCACCAAGACCGCCTTCGTTCTCGTGGACGAGACCGGCCGCCTGCTCGCCCGCCACGAGTCGACGACGAGCTACTACATCGAGATCGGCTTCGACGCGCTGCGCGCCCTGCTGCGCGACGGCGTCCAAGCCGCGCTGCGCCAGGCCGGCGTGGCGGCCAGCGACATCAACTACACCTTCGCCGGCCTGCCCGCGCATGGCGAGGACAGCGAGCTGCTCGCCACCTTCGACGCCCTGCTCACCGGCGTGGTGCCGCACAGCCGCGTCGGCAACGACATGATCTGCAGCTGGGCCGGGTCGCTGGCCGGCGCCGACGGCATCAGCCTCGTCGCCGGGACCGGCTCCATCGCCTATGGCGAATGGATGGGCCGCGGTGCGCGCTGCGGCGGCTGGGGCGAGGTCTTCGGCGACGAAGGCTCAGCCCACTGGCTGGCGCGCGAGGTGCTGGCGCTGTTCTCGCGCATGGCCGACTACCGCGCCGAGCCCGGCCCGCTGCTCGGCCTGGTGCGCGAGCACTTCGAACTGAAGCACGACCTCGACCTCTGCGGCGAGATCAACGGCAGCGCCGCGCGCAGCGAGCTGGCCCAGGTCGCCCGCCTGGCCACGGCTGCCGCCAACGCAGGCGACGTGCTGGCCCGCCAGCTGCTCGTGCGTGCGGGGGATGAGCTGGCCGCTCTCGCCGCCGGCGCGGCGCGCAGTCTCGGTGTCACCGGCATCCAGGCGGTGCCGGTGTCCTATTCCGGCGGCGTGTTCGCGGCCGGCGAGCTGGTGCTGGGGCCGCTGCAGGCGGCGCTGGCGCGGCGACTGCCGGGGTCGGTGCTGAAGACGCCACGCTTCGGGCCGGAGCTGGGCGCTGCGCTGTATGCAGCACGCCTGGCCGGCCGGCCTTTGCCGCCCGAGGCACTGGCCCGCCTCGACGGTTGAGCGGTCGATATCATTCGAAAGCCCGCTCCGCCTTTCGTCACCGCATGCCCACCTCCGTCTCGTCGCCCGCGAAAACCGAAAGCCCGCTGCTCATCGACGAGCGGCGCCGGCTGATCCGCGAGCTGGTACAGACGCAGGGCCGCGTCACGGTGGACGAACTGGCTGATCGCTTCGGCACCTCCGTCGTCACCATCCGCAGCGACCTCAACGCGCTTGCCTCCACCGGCGCTGTGCTGCGCACCCACGGCGGCGCACTGGCCCAGCGCGACACCGAGGAAGTGCCCATCGGCGTGAAGCAGAAGCTGCGCCACGAGCAGAAGGTGCGCATCGCCACCGAGGCGGCCAAGATGATCCGCGACGGCGAGACCATTCTGCTGGACTCCGGCTCCACCACCGAAGAGATCGCCAAGCAGATCCGCGGCCTGCGGCTGACGCAGTTGAATGTCATCACCAACGCGCTGAACATCGCCGCGCTGCTGGCCACGGTGCCGCACGTCAACCTCATCATGCCGGGCGGCCAGTTGCGGCCCAACTCCTTCTCGCTGTCCGGCCCCCAGGCCGTGGCCGCGTTGCAGGGCCTGTATGCCGACCGCCTCTTCCTCGGCGTCGACAGCCTCGACCCCGACATCGGCCTAATGACGCCGCACCTGCTCGAAGCGCAGTTGAACGCCCAGATGATGAAGATCAGCCGCCAGGTTGTGGCCGTGGCGGACGCTTCCAAGCTGATGAAGCGCAACCTGTCGGTCATTGCGCCGGTGGAACAGCTGGATGTGCTGATCACGGACACCGGGGCAGATCAGGCGATCGTGGATCAGTTGCGGGGGCGGGGGATTGAGGTGGTGTTGGCATAACGCAAGTTGGTAGAAACTTATCTGCGAACTTATCTGCGCAGTACCCGGCACTGAACTTCCGTAACTTTGCACCTTGTGCGATCGCATTTCGTTGGCATAGTGGCGGTGTAAAGCTTGCCCCCACGGGGACATTGCGCCAAGGGCGCCTTTGCCGCCTACAACGGGAGATTTGCCGACCATGGATGAGACTAGCAGAGCAGCCCTTGATCTGCTTCGTAGAGACGACAAGATTGATTGGGTACTAAGCCATCTGGTGTCTTCCTTCTCGGAAGGCATTGCCCAAAGCGCCAAAGAGCGTGGGAGCCTCGCTCAGGTGGACTTTCAACTTGCCTCCTTCGATATGACTTCGAAAGAGCGAACAAAGAGGGAAAAGTACGAAACCTCTAGGCCGTATGAAGAAGCGGAAAAGCTTGAATTAATTACTTTTGCTTTACATGAGGTTTTCGTGACGCTACCTGAGATTCAAGCGGCGACTGCAAAGGCACTTACGGAATTGGGCGCGACTTCAACCCGAATTGAATTCGATGCACCAGATGACGAAGAGCGCACGGATGGCTCCTACGCTGTAGATGTAGCGCCTAACACGGAGAATTTGGCGGATCTTCGGCAGCGATTTGCTTCTTTCACTCAGAAGCTTGAGTCATGACTGCGCTTGCTGATCTAGAAGCGGCTTACAACGCAACGCTTGCTGGTCATGCCCCCGTCGCAAGTGGAGGGCAGGCAAACGATGCGTTCGAAATATACGTATTGACTTTGGCACTACGAGCGGCAAAAGAAGAAGGCGCGGCAATAACGTTCCAATCGGCGCTAGGAAATATAAACCCCTCACCACTTAGATTTCGAACAGCTCCCGGCCGGATCTATTCCCCGACGAAAGACTATACCCACGCCAGAATTGACTTTCCAAGCGGACTCTCATATGAAGCGCACATTGGAATCTATATAGAAGGTTTGGCTGGAGTTTTACATGAGTGCGACTTAGCGGTCATGGAACAAGCTGAAGGCGCCTTCTGCCGACGAAACTGGGTGCACCCTAAAAAAGCCGCTGTACTTCTCACAGCCGAGTGCAAGTTCTATACCGGGAAGCTAGGAATCGCCCTGGGAAGGGAGTTTCTCGGCACAACCGCAGATCTCGGCGCTGAAGGGAGATTCATGCTGAGCAATAGTGATGGCCGCTCAGTTGATCGGGTGTTGGCTCACCACAAGAGAAAGAGGCATTTCGGGCTAACGCCGTTAAACCCAGACGCAGAGATTCAGGTAATCGCGCAATTCAGAGAGGTCTTTCGCAATGCCCAAGCTAAGCGGCGATAGTGCTGATCGACCAAGCCTCACGCCGGCATCACCGCCGTCACCTCTGATGAGAACAGTTACGGCTCTTCCGAGCCTTCACCCGTTGCGACGCCATGCGTCCAGCCGGGCACGTTGACGTAGTAGCGCAAGGCCTTGCCAGCGCCCGTGCTCCAGAGTTGCCCCCGCTTGACCATCTCGGCCAGATCCCGAGTGGCCGTGGCCTTGGACGCACCGGTCATCTTCATGTACTTCTCGGCGTTGAGCCCGCCCAGGAAACCGCCGTCACCGTCGTCGAGCAAACGCTGCAACACCTTGCGCTGGCGCTCAGGCAGCCCGGCGATCCCGTGGTGCTCCGCAAACCGGCGCTTCACGAGGGCGATGTCCATCGTGGCGCTGGCCGCCGAGTAGGCGGCAGCACACTGCTGCGCGAACCATTGGACCCAACTCGTCACGTCCATGCCGCCACGCTGGCAGAGGTTTAACTGGTCGTAGTAGTCGGAGCGGCGCTCCAGCAGTTGCCGCGACAGGCTGAACAGCCTGACCGGCGTGCTGAGGTGCTGGGCCACGGCCATGTCGACGAGGGCGCGGCCGATGCGGCCGTTGCCGTCCTCGAACGGGTGGATGCTTTCAAACCAAAGGTGGGCGATGGCGGCACGCGCAAGGCCGTCCAGGCGTGCCGCCGAGGAAGCGCCGCCGGGCGCGGTGTCGTTGAACCAGTTGATGAAGCGCGCCATGTGCCGCGGCACTTCGGCCGATGGCGGCGCCTCGTAGTGGACGACCTCGCGGCCGGGCAGGCCGCTGATGATCTGCATCGGGTCTTTGTGATCCCGATAGCGGCCCACGGCGATGCGTTGAACACCTGAAGTGCCGCCCGGAAACAGCGCCGATTGCCAGCGGCAAAGCCGGTCTTCGTCGAGCGCCGCGCCCGCTGCGGTGGTTGCGTCGTGAACGACAGCGACCAGACCGTCCACGGCACGGTCGATGAGCCCTGGCGCCTCCAAGCCCATCCGGCGCATGACCGACGACCTGACGGCGTCCAGCGACAGCCGCTCCCCTTCAATGGCCGCCGTGGTCAGCACCTCGTCGGCCATCGAGTCGAGCGCGACGTCGCTGGTACCCGTGAAGCCGATGGCTGCAGCCTTGCCTTCCATGACGCCATGCAAACGGTAGGCCTGGGCCAGGTCGGCGCTGACGGCCGCATTGTCGTAAACGAAGTCCGGCCAGTCAGCGCGAAGCCAGTTCCAGGGGCGTGCTCTCGCGATCATGAGCCGCAATTTAGCACTATCGGCTCAAAATGTGAGCCGAATTACCAGAATTGCGGCTCAAGCGCCCTGGCCTGCAGCCTCCGGCACCACCGCCGTCACCTCGATCTCCACCTTCGCCCGGTCCTCCATCAACGCCGCCACCTGCACGGCGCTCATGGCGATGCCGTAGTCGCGGCCCAGCACGTCGCGGTAGGCTTGGCCCACCTCGCGGCCGCGGGCGATGTATTCGCGCTTGTCGATGAGGTACCAGGTCATGCGCACGATGTGCTCCGGCTGGGCTTGCGCCTCGGCCAGCACGGCGCGGATGTTGAGCAGGGTTTGGCGCACCTGGGCGATGAAGTCATCGCTGTCGAACTCGCAGCGCTCGTTCCAGCCGATCTGGCCGGCGACAAAGACCTGGCGGCCGCTGGCCGCCACGCCGTTGGCATAGCCGCGCGGCGGGGTCCAGCTGGCGGGCTGCAGGATCTGCTTGTGGTTGTTGCTCATGGTGTGTCTGTCTCCTGTTGTGCGGCGAGCGAGCGCTCCAGCGCGGCACGCAGATCGGCGGGAAAGGCCTGGGGCTTGTGGGTCGCCAGCGAGGTGCAGACCAGCACGTGCGTGAACTCGACGCGCGGGCCATCGTCGCCATCGAAGGCGATGCGCAATGTCATCGAGCCGCCGCCGAGGCGCTGGAAGTGGATGGACTGCTGCAGGCGGTCGCCATGGCGGCTGACGCGCAGGAAGCGGGTGTCGAGCTGCGCGGTCGGTATGCCGACGCCGCGCTGGCCGATCAGCACGTCGAAGGGCAGGCCCAGCGCGCGCGCGAACCAGTCCTCGATCAGCTCGTTGAGCATCTCAAAGTAGCGCGGGTAGAAGACGATGCCGGCCGGGTCGCAATGGCCGAAGCGCACGAGTTGTTCGCGTTGAAAAGCGATGTTCATCTCGGCAGTCCTGGAACACAGCCGCAGAGCCACAGAGACACAGAGGAGCCTTCATCCCGCTGCCTCTGTGTCTCCGTGCCTCTGTGGCTCTGTTTGGATCTCATTTCAGACTCCCACGTGCTTCTGCCACAACGTCGGGTCGGCCGCCAGCGCCGCCGACGGGCCGGCCCAGGCCACGCGGCCGCGCTCGACGACGGTGTGGTGGTCGGCCAGGCGGATCAGCCGTTGCACATACTTGTCGACGACGAGGATGGTCTGGCCGGCGGCGCGCAGCAAATCCAGGCAGCGCCAGATCTCCTCGCGCACCAGCGGCGCCAGGCCTTCGGTCGCTTCGTCCAGCACCAGCAGGCGCGGGTTGGTGACGAGGGCGCGGCCAATGGCCAGCATCTGCTGCTCGCCGCCGGACAGCTGCTGGCCCATGTGTGCGGCGCGCTCGGCCAGGCGCGGGAAGAGGCCGTAGACGCGCTCCATCGTCCACGGCTCGGCCGCGCCGCTGCGGTTGGCCGCGAAGGCACGCAGGTGCTCGTGCACGCTGAGGTTGGGGAAGACCTGCCGCCCCTCCGGCACCAGCGCCAGCCCCAGCCGTGCGATGCGGTCGGCTGGCCAGCCGGTGACGTCCTGGCCGCAGAACACGATGCGGCCGCTGCTGGGTGCCATCCAGCCGCACAGGCAGCGCAGCAGCGTGCTCTTGCCCATGCCGTTGCGGCCGAGCAGCGTCGCGACCTCGCCGGCCTGCATGCTGAGGTTCAGGCCGAAAAGCACCTGGCTGGCGCCGTAGCCGGCTTGCAGGTCCCTGATCTCGAGCACGGCCGTCATTGCACCGCCTCCAGCTCATCCCCGAGGTAGGCGCGCTTCACCTCGGCATGTTCCCGGATCTCAGCCGGCGTGCCGCTGGCAATGACGCGGCCGGCCACCAGCGTGGAGATGCGGTCGGCAAGGCGGAAAACGGCGTCCATGTCGTGCTCGACGAGCAGCAGCGTCAGGCCCTCGGCCTTCAGCGCCTGCAGCAGCTCGACCATGCGAGCCGACTCGTCCGGCCCCATGCCGGCCAGCGGCTCGTCCAGCAGCAGCAGGCGCGGCCGCGCCGCCAGTGCGAGGCCGACTTCGAGCTGGCGTTGCTCACCGTGGGCCAGTTCTCCGGCGATGCGGTTGGCATGGGCACTCAGCCCGACGCGTGCGAGCAGCGCATCGGCTTCTGCATGCGCTGCCGCGTCGGCGCGCGCGCTGCGCCACCACGACGGCGCGCCCTCGCGCCGCGCCAGCACGGCGAGCACGAGGTTGTCGCGCACCGAGCAGGGCTTGAAGAGGTTGGTGATCTGGAAGCTGCGCACCAGGCCAGCCTGCACACGGCGGGCCATGCCATGCCGCGTGACGTCCTGCCCGTCAAAGATGATGGCGCCTGCGTCAGGCGCGAGCGCGCCGGAGATCTGGTGGATCAGCGTCGTCTTGCCGGCGCCGTTGGGGCCGATCAGCGCGTGCAGCTCGCCCGGCCGCACCTCGAAGCTCGCGCCGTCGGTCGCGGCCAGCGCGCCGAAGCGCTTGATGAGGTGTTTGACCTCAAGCACGGCGCCAAACTCCAGCCAACCCGCGAGGCGCGTACAGCACGACGAGCAGCAGCAGCGCGCCCAAGCCGAGCTGCCAATGCAGGGTGTAGCCGGACAGCAGCTCCTCCAGCAGCAGCAGCGCCAGCGCACCCAATGGCCCGCCCCACAGCGCGCCCGCGCCGCCGATGATGACCATCACCATCAGCTGGCCGGACTGCGACCAGTGCATCAGGTGGGGTGACACCAGGCCGTTCAGGTTGGCCAGCATGGCGCCCGCCAGGCCGGCGATAGCGCCCGCGACCACGAAGGCCTGCCAGCGCAGCGCGAACACCCGGCCACCGGCGGCGGCCACGCGCACCTCGTTCTCGCGCGCGCCCTGCAGCAGCCAGCCGAAGGGCGAGTTCACCAGCCGCTGCAAGCCGGCCATGACGAGGGCGAAGAGTCCGAGCGCCACCCAGTAGAAGCTCGCGTCGTCCTTCAAGTCCAGGCCGAAACCAAAGGCGGAACGCTGCGCCAGCGCCAGGCCGTCGTCACCGCCATAGGCCTTCAGCGACACGGCCACGTAATAGAACATCTGGGCGAAGGCCAGCGTGATCATGATGAAGTAGACGCCGCGCGTGCGCAGGCTGATCGCGCCGATCACTGCCGCTGCGATTGCACCGACAACCATTGCCACTGGCCAGGCGATCCAGGCGGATGTGATGCCTGCATCCATCAGCACCGCGACCGTGTAGGCTCCCAGGCCGATGTAGGCCGCATGCCCAAAGCTCACGAGCCCGCCGAAGCCGAGGATGAGATTCAGGCTGGACGCCGCGATGGCGAAGATGAGGATGCGCGTGCCGACGACCGTGTAGAACTCCAGGCCCATGGCCTGCAGCAGCGGCGGCAGCGCAGCCAGAAGGGCCAGCAGGGGCCAGATCCAACGGCCAAGCCTGCGGTGGTGGAGGCTGCGAGCTTCAGCCATGGGCGGGGAAGAGGCCGCGCGGTTTCCAGAACAGGATGGCGGCCATCAGCACATAGATGAGGATGGACGCCAGCGCCGGGCCGAGGTTGGACGCGACCTCAGGCGAAGCGAGCTGGCGCAGAGCGGCGGGCAGCAGCGTGCGGCTGGCGGTGTCCACCAGGCCGACGAGCAGCGAGCCCACCAGCGCCCCGCGCACCGAGCCGATGCCGCCAACGACGATGACGACGAAGGCCAGGATGAGGATGCTCTCGCCCATGCCGACCTGAACAGCCAGCAGCGGTCCGAGCAGCGCGCCCGCCAGCGCGCACAGCGCAGCGCCCAGGCCGAACACGGCGGTGAACAGCTTGCGGATGTCGACGCCCATGGCGGTGGCCATCTGGCGGTTGGACGCACCGGCACGCACCCACATGCCGGCGCGGGTGCGGGTGACGAGCACCCACATCAGGAGTGCGACGGCGAGGCCGACGCCGATGATGAGCAGGCGGTAGGCCGGATAGAACAGGCCGGGCAGCAGTTCGACCGGGCCGGACAGCGCGGCGGGCGTGTTGAGCATCAAGGGCTGGTCGCCCCAGAGGATGCGGACGCCTTCGTTGAGCATCAGGATGAGGGCGAAGGTGGCGAGGACCTGGCTGAGGTGGTCGCGGGCGTAGAGGCGGCGGAGCAGCGTGACTTCGAGGGCCATCCCGAGGATGGCGGTGCCGGCGATGGCTGCGATCACTGCGAGTGCGAATGACCCGGTCGCGGCGGCCGTGGCGGCAGCAAGATAGGCGCCGACCATGTACAGCGAGCCATGCGCCAGGTTGATCATGTCCATGATGCCGAACACGAGCGTCAGGCCGGCGGCGAGCAGGAAAAGCATCAGGCCGAATTGGAGGCCGTTGAGGAGTTGCTCGGTGATGAGGATCCAGTCCATGGTGGGCGTGGCGCTCGCTACTTCTGGTTGTTGGCCAGTACGGTGCCGGGAGTCCGTCCCGGCGGCCGGGTAACTTTCTTCTGCGGCGCCAGAAGAAAGTCACCAAAGAAGAGGCGCTGAACCGCACACCATCGCGACGCCGCGAAGAGCTGCGCGCGAAAACAGCCAGCAGCGTCTCGGCAAGAAGCGAACCGCTGCGCTCTCGCGTCTGACTTGTCACGAGCAACATCCATCGCACCAGCAGCCCGTTCGACGCGCGGCTGCACGCCGTGCTCATCAAAACAGCCCAATACAGCGTCGCTCGGGCGACGCGGCTGGTTGGTATTTCCTGATGAGCCCGGCGTGCAGCCGGCGTTAACCGGCGTTAAGGGGCGATGTATGGTGCTCGTCATAGGGACAGCAGCGAGAGCGCAGCGGGTCGCTTGGAGGCACGGCCCACTCCGAGCTTGCGAGCGCATGCCGCCACTCGAGTGCGGATTGCATTGAGCGCTCCTCTTTTGGTGACTTTTCTCTGGCGCGTCAGAGAAAAGTTACCCGCCCTGCCGGGGCGGACTCCCGGCTCACTGCACCGGGTCATGAAGGTTCCTCGCACAAGCAACCAACCGACATTCAGTTCATCTTGCAAGCCGACGCATACGCATCCTCATGCTGCGTGAAGATCTTCCCCATCGTCCGATTCGTCACCCGCCCCTGCCCATCCTTCGTGATCACCCGCAAGTAGTAATCCTGAATCGGGTACTGATTCCGATTGAACTTGAACGCCCCCCGCACCGACTCGAACTTCGCCGCCTTGATCGCCTTCAACAAAGCAGGCTTGTCCTCCACCTTTCCCTTCACGTCCCTCACCGCCGCGTTCATCAGCAACGCCGCGTCATACCCCTGGCTCGCATACAGCGACGGCAGCCTTCCGTAGTCCTTCAGGAAATCGGCAACGAACTTCTTGTTCGCCACGTTGTCCATGTCATGCGCCCAGTGCGAGCTGTTGAACATGCCCAGCATCGGCTCACCCACCGCCTTGATGACGTCTTCATCGGCAGAGAACCCCGGCCCGAACAACGTCACGTCCTTGGACAATCCCGCGCCGACGAACTGCTTGATGAAGTTGATGCCCATGCCGCCGGGCAGGAAGATGTACATCGCGTCCGGCTTGGCCGCGCGCGCCTGCGCCAGCTCCGCCGCGTAGTCGAGCTGGCCGAGCTTGGTGTAGATCTCCTCCACGACCGCGCCCTTGTAGTAGCGCTTGAAGCCCGTCATCGCGTCCTTGCCCGCCGGGTAGTTGGGCGCCAGCAGCACCAGCTTCTTGAAGCCCTTCTCGGCCACCGTCTTGCCCACGGCCTCGTGCAGGTTGTCGTTCTGCCAGGCGACGTTGAAGAAGTACGGATTGCATTGCTCGCCCGCGTACTGCGATGGGCCGGCGTTGGCGCTGATGTAGGGGACCTTGGCGTCGAACACCGACGGGCCGACGGCCAGCATCACATTGGAGAAGACGATGCCAGTCATGAAGTCGACCTTGTCGCGCTTGATGAGGCGCTCGGCACTCTGCTTGGCGACCTCGGGGTTCTGCTGGTCGTCGGCGGTGACCATCTCGACGGGCAAGCCACCGAACTTGCCGCCGCTGTGCTTGAGCCCCAGCGCAAAGCCGTCGCGGATGTCCACGCCCAGGCCGGCGCCGGGGCCGGACAGCGTGCTGAGGAAACCGACCCTGAGCTTGTCGGCGGCGTGAACCGGGCTTGCCAGCCAGCAGCCCAATGCAACCACAGAGGCACGGAGACACAGAGGAAGTACAGAAAGGCGCTTGAACTCTGTGCCTCTGTGCCTCTGTGGTTGCATTTCTTTCTCCTGAGTCATATTCATCTCCTAGTAGACATTCAGTCTCTGAGCTTGAAGCGCTGCAGCTTGCCCGTCTCGGTGCGCGGCAGTTGCGTTCGGAACTCGATGGCACGCGGGTACTTGTAGGGCGCGATGGTGGCCTTCACGTGCTCCTGCAGCGCGCGAGCGTCACCCGCATGGCCCTCGCGCAGCACGACGAAGGCCTTGACCAGCTGGCCGCGCTCTTCATCGGGCACGCCGATGACGGCGCACTCGGCGACGGCCGGGTGGCTCAGCAGCGCGGCCTCGACCTCCGGGCCAGCGATGTTGTAGCCGCCCGAGATGATCATGTCGTCGGTGCGCGCCTGGTAGACGAAGTAGCCCTCGTCATCGATCAGGTAGGAGTCGCCGGTGAGGTTCCAGCCGTCCTGCACGTACTGGTGCTGGCGCTCGTCGGCGAGGTAGCGGCAGCCGGTCGGGCCTTTCACGGCGAGGTGGCCGACCTGGCCCGCGCGCATCGGCTGGCCGCCGTCGTCGAGGACGCAGGCCTGGTAGCCGGGCACGGACTTGCCGGTGGCGCCGGCCTTGGCCGTCTCTTCGGTGTGCGAGATGAAGATGTGCAGCAGCTCCGTCGCGCCGATGCCGTCGAGCAGCTCGATGCCCGTGGCCTGCTTCCACAACACGCGCGTGGCGGCGGGCAAGGCCTCGCCTGCGCTGACGCATTTGCGCAGGGATGAGAGATCGTGCTGGCCCACCAGCGGTGCCATCGCGCGGTAGGACGTCGGCGCCGTGAAACAGACCGTCGCGCGGTGCTGCGCAATCGCCGCGAGCAGCATTTCGGGTGCGGGCTTCTCCAGCAGCACGGCGGACGCACCGACGCTCATCGGGAACAGCAGCAGGCCGCCCAGGCCGAAGGTGAAGGCCAGCGGCGGGCTGCCGATGAAGACGTCGCTGGCCTGCGCGCGCAGGCAGTGCACCGGCCAGCAGCGGCAGATGGCGATGACGTCGCGGTGGAAGTGCATCGTGCCCTTGGGCTGGCCGGTCGTGCCGGACGTGAAGGCAATCAGCGCGCAGTCGTCGCTGGCGGTGTCAACGTTGGTGAACGTGGCCGGCTGGCGCGCGGCACGCGCTTCCAGGCCGTCGGGCTCGGCGCTGCGGTAGTGGCAGATGCCGCGCAGCATCGGGTTCTGCGCTTGAGCCGCCGCGAGTTCCTCGGCCAGAGCGGCGTCGCACAGCGCATGCGTCACCTCGGCCTTGGCGATGACCTTGCCCAGCTCGACCGCACGCAACAGTGGCATCGTCGCGACTGCGATGGCGCCGGCCTTGATGACGGCGAACCAGCAGGCCGCCAGCTTCGGCGTGTTGGCGCCGCGCAGCAGCACGCGGTTGCCGGGCACGACGCCCAACTCGTTGACCAGCACATTGGCGATGCGGTTGGCCTCCGCCTGCAGCTCGGCATAAGTCCAACGCACGCCGGCGCCTTGCACGCAGGGCCGGTCGCCCTGTCCCTGCTCGACCCAGCGGTCCAGCAGCTCGGTCGCCGCGTTCAGCCGGGGGCCGAACTGCAGCTCCGGCAGATCGAACACCAGCTCCGGCCACTGGTCCTGCGGCGGGAGGTGGTCTCTTGCGAAGGTATCCAGGTGGGCCGATGGGTGCATGACGTCCTCAGGCTTGCTTGAGCAGTTCGCGACCGATGATCAATTGCTGTACCTCGCTCGCGCCCTCGTAGATGCGCAGCGCACGGATTTCGCGATAAAGCGACTCAACGATCTCGCCCCGGCGCACGCCGCGGCCGCCGAAGAGCTGCACCGCCGCGTCGATGACCTGCTGGGCGCCCTCCGTCGCCATCAGCTTGGCCATGGCGGCTTCCTTGGTGATGGTCTTGCCCTGGTCGCGCAGCCAGGCGGCGCGGTAGACCATCAGCGCAGACGAGTCCACCGTGCAGGCCATGTCAGCCAGCTTGGCTTGCGTGAGTGGCAGGTCAGCCAGGCGGGCGCCGAACATCGGCCGCGACTTGGCCTGGTTCAGCCCTTCCTGCAGCGCGCGGCGCGCAAAGCCCAGCGCCGCGGCCGCGACCGAGGTGCGGAAGACATCCAGCGTGCGCATGGCCAGCTTGAAGCCTATGCCGGGCGCGCCGAGCATCTGGCTCTTGGCGACGCGACAGTTCGTGAAGCGCAGCCGCGCCAGCGGGTGGGGCGCGATGACGTCGATGCGTTCGGCGATCTCGAAGCCGGGGATGCCTGCGTCGACGATGAAGGCACTGAGGCCGCGCGAGCCGGGCGCCTCGCCGGTGCGCGCGAACAGCACATAGAAGTCGGCGATGCCGCCGTTGGAGATCCAGGTCTTCTCGCCATTCAGCAGGTAGCTGTCGCCGTCTTCGGTGGCGCTGCACTGCATGGCCGCGACGTCCGACCCAGCTTCGGGCTCAGACAGCGCGAACGCCGCCAGCGCCTCCCCACGAGCCACCCGCGGCAGATACCTTTCACGTTGAGCCGGCGTGCCCTGCAGCGAGATCGCGCCCGAGCCCAGGCCTTGCATCGCAAAGGCGAAGTCAGCCAGGCCATCGTGCTTGGCCAGCGTCTCGCGGATCAGGCAGATGGCGCGGGTGTCGATGGCCTGGCCTTCACCGGCCACGGCATGGTTCAGCCAGCCCGCCTTGCCGAGCTGAGCGACCAGGCTGCGGCATTGCGCATCGATGTCGCCGTCATGGTCGACATGCTGCAGATGCTCGGCGCACCAGGCATCCAGCGAAGTCACCAGCTCGCGGTGCTTGGCGTCGAAGAAGGGCCAGTCGAGGTGGTCCATCGTCAATCTCCCTGGAAGACGGGCCGCTGCTTGGCGACAAATGCTTCGTAGGCGCGATGGAAGTCCTTGGTCATCATGCAGATGGCCTGGGCCTGCGCCTCGGACTCGATGGCCTCGTCCACGCCCATGGACCACTCTTGATGCAGCATGCGTTTGGTCATCGCATGGCCGAAGCTCGGGCCTGAGGCGATCTCGCCAGCCCAGGTCGTCGTTTCATTCAACAGTTGCTCGGGCGCGACCAAGCGATTCAGGAAACCCCAGGACAGCGCCTCTTCGCCGCCCAGGCTGCGGCCACTGTAGAGCAGGTCCGACGCCCTCCCCTGGCCGACGATGCGCGGCAGCATGGCGCAGGCGCCCATGTCGCAGCCCGCTAGGCCCACGCGCGTGAACAGGAAGGCCGTCTTGCTGCGTGCGGTGCCTACGCGCAGGTCGGACGCCATCGCCATGATGGCCCCCGCGCCGGCGCAGACGCCGTCAATGGCCGTGACGATGGGTTGCGGGCAGGCGCGCATGGCCTTCACCAGATCGCCCGTCATGCGCGTGAAGGCCAGCAGGTCGGGCATGCTCATGCCGGTCAGCGGCCCGATGATCTCGTGCACATCGCCGCCCGAGCAGAAATTGCCACCCGCGCCCTGGATGACGATGGCTTTCACGTCGTCGACATAGCTGAGGCGCCGGAACAGGTCGCGCAACTCGGCGTAGGACTCGAAGGTCAGCGGGTTCTTGCGCTCGGGCCGGTTCAGCGTGATGACGCCGACGGCGCCCTGCTGCTGCCAGACGAAGTGCTCGGCGCTGTAGCCGGCGAGGCTTTGGCTGTTGCCGGAAGTCAGATAGGGAGTCATGCGGCGTCCTTGGCCAAATGCGTTTTCAGCTGCGCGAGCAGCTCGTGGACCTGCGTCTTCTGCGCCGGCGTCCAGCCGGCGAACAGTTCGACGATCCAGCCCTCGTGCGTGGCGGCCATGCGCTTGAACTGGCGGCGGCCTTGCGGTGTGAGCTTGACGATGAAGCTGCGGCGGTCGTCGGCGCGCGTCTCGCGCAACACCAGGCCTTCAGCTTCGAGCTGGTCGGTGATGCCGGTCACATTGCCGCCCGTCACCATGAGCCGCTTGGACAGCTCGCGCATCGTCAGGCCATCGGGGTGGCGCTCCAATTGGGCGAGCAGGTCGAAGCGCGGCAGCGTGGTGCCGAAGTCGGCGCGTAGGCGCTGTCGGATCTGGTCTTCCACGCGCGTCGTGCAGGACAGCAGGCGCAGCCACAGCTTGAGGGCCTGGTGGTCGTCTTCCGACAGCCGCGTTTCGAGGTCGGACTCGGTGACCGACATCACATCGTCTCCCCGCCGCTGACCGCGATGGCCTGGCCGTTGATGGCGCCGTTGCCGACGATCCAGGCCACGGTGTCCGCGACTTCCTCGGGCTGGATCAGGCGACCCAGCGGGTTCACCTTGGCCAGCTCGGCGCGTGCCTCGTCGGCGGTGCGGCCGGTCTTGGCGACGATGTTGTCGACGGCGGACGCAACGATGTCCGTCTCGGTGTAGCCGGGGCAGACCGCATTGACCGTCACGCCCTTGGCCGCCACTTCCAGCGCCATCGCCCGTGTGAGGCCCAGCACGCCATGCTTGGCCGCGCAATAGGCTGCTACATAGGCATAGCCCTTGAGCGCCGCCGTGCTGGCGACGTTGACGATGCGACCCTGCCTGCGGGTCACCATGCCGGGCAGCACGGCGCGACTGCACAGGAAGGTGCCGGTGAGGTTGACGTTGAGCAGCCGCTGCCAGAGCTCCAGCGAGGTGCGTGCAAGCGGCGCCGTCTCGACCTGGCCGGCGTTGTTGATGAGGATGTCCACGTCGCCGACGGCAGCGAAGGCGTCGGTGACGCTGTCCTCGTTGCCGACGTCACAGACCTGGATGGCCACGTCACCCAGCGGCGCCTGTGCCCGGCGCAGGCGGTCCTCGCTGCGCCCCATCAGCGTCACGCGCATGCCGTCGGCGAGCAACCGCTTCGCCACGGCGGCGCCGATGCCGCTTCCCCCACCCGTCACGACGGCATGCATGTTCTTCATACGCCCAACGCCTTGTTCGCCTGCTCGGCCGCGGCCACATTGCCGGCGCGCTGGCGCTCGAATTCGCGCTCCAGCGGGCTCTTGCCGGACAAATACTGCTTGGGCCACTCGAGCCCGATGGGACCGCGGTAGCCGATGCGCGCGGCCTCGGTCAGCGTCCAGGCCGGGTTGGCCAGGTGTGGCCGGGCGATGGCGCAGAGGTCCGCGCGGCCCGACGCGATGATGCTGTTGACGTGGTCGGCCTCGGAAATGGCGCCGACGGCCATGGTCGCGATGCCGACGCGGTTGCGGATGCTCTCGGCAAATGGCGTCTGGAACATGCGCCCGTAGATGGGCTGCTGCGCCTTGCTGACCTGGCCGGAGGACACGTCGATGAGGTCCGCACCGGCCTGCTTGAAGGCTGCGGCGATGGCCACGGCGTCCTCGGGCGTCGTGCCGCCCGGCACCCAATCGTGGGCTGAGATGCGAACGGACATCGGCCGGTCCAGCGGCCACACCTCGCGCAGCGCGGTGAAGACTTCGAGCGGGTAGCGCAGCCGGTTCTCCAGCGAGCCGCCGTAATCGTCGTCGCGCTGGTTGGTCAGCGGGGAGATGAAGGCGGACAGCAGGTAGCCGTGGGCGCAGTGCAGTTCCAGCCAGTCGAAGCCGGCATCGGCGGCACGGCGGGCGGCGCTGACGAAGTCTTCCCGCACGCGGTCCATGTCGGCGCGCGTCATCGCCTGTGCGACCTGGCTGATGCCGGCCAGGTATTGCTGCGGCGAGGCCGAGATCAGCGGCCAGTTGCCGTCGGGCAGCGGCAGGTCCTCGCCTTCCCAGGGCAGGCGCGTCGAGCCCTTGGGGCCGGCGTGGCCGAGCTGCATCGCGATCCTGGCGCTGCTGTGGCTGTGGACGAACTCGACGATGCGCTGCCAGGCCGCGCCCTGAGCGTCGTTCCACAGGCCCGGGCAACCTGGTGTGATGCGGGCGTCGGGCGACACGCAGGTCATCTCGGCGAACACCAGCCCCGCCCCGCCCAGGGCGCGTGCGCCGAGGTGCGCCAGGTGGTAGTCGCCCGGGATGCCGTCCTCACAGCTGTACTGCGCCATCGGCGACACGACGACGCGGTTCTTCAGCGTGACGCCGCGCAGCTTGAAGGGCGTGAACATTGGTGGCACTTGCGCATCAACGCCGCTTTGCGCCGCCAGCCAGCGCTCGAAGTCGCCGACATAGCGCGCGTCGCGCAGGCGCAGGTTCTCGTGTGAGATGCGCTGCGAGCGCGTCAGCAGCGAATAGGCGAATTGCTCCGGCGCCAGCCTTGCGTGGCGCTCGACGTTCTCGAACCACTCGGTCGAGTTGCGCGCCGCGTTCTGGATGCGCAGCACCTCGATGCTGCGCGTGGCCTGGTAGGCGTCGAGCGCCGTTGCCAAGTCGCCATGCGCCTGGATGTCGCGCGCCAGATCGATGGCGTCCTCCAGCGCGAGCTTGGTGCCCGAGCCGATGGAGAAATGCGCCGTATGGGCGGCGTCGCCCATCAGCACGACGGGAATGCCGCGGTCGTTGCGGTGCACCCAGGTCTTGCAGACGACGCGCGGGAAGCGGATCCACGCCGCCGAACCGCGCAGGTGGCTGGCGTTGGAGATCAGCGGATGGCCGTCGAGCACCTGGGCGAAGAGCTTCTCGCAGAAGGCGATGCCGTCTTCCTTGCTCATGTCCTCCAGGCCGGCAGCGCGCCAAACGTCTTCGGGGGCCTCGACGATGAAGGTCGAGTGCGTGGCATCGAAGCGGTAGGCATGCGCCTGGAACCAGCCCCACTCGGTACGCTGGAAGTCGAAGGTGAAGGCGTCGAAGAGCTTGGTGGTGCCCAGCCACACGAAGCGGCATTGGCGCAGGTCGACGTCGGGCTGGTAGGTGGCGGCGTACTTCTGGCGGATGCGGCTGTTCAGCCCGTCGGCAGCAATGACAAGATCAGCGTCGATATCGGCGTCATCCAGCACGTCGGTCTCGTAGACCAGCTCGACGCCGAGCGCCTCACAGCGCGCCTGCAGGATGTTCAGCAGCCGCTTGCGGCCGATGCCGCAGAAGCCATGGCCGCTGGAGACGATGCTGCGGCCCTTGAAGTGAACGGCGATGTCGTCCCAGTGGTTGAAGGCCTCGCTGATCTGCTCGGCCGTCTCGGGGTCGGCCCCGCGCAGCGCGTCGACAGCCTGGTCGGACAGCACGACACCCCAGCCGAAGGTGTCACCAGCGCGGTTGCGCTCCAGCACGCGGACCTGGTGGGCCGGGTCCGCCTTCCTCATCAGCAGCGCGAAATACAGGCCGGCAGGCCCGCCGCCGACACAGGTGATACGCATGGGAAGCCCCTTCTGCGTAGCACTTTAGGAATCGATAGTTCAAACGTCAAGCATTTATCTTGACTGCGATCCCACGGACAAACCCGCAGCCTGAAGCAGTTGGGAGGGGCGGCGCGACGGCGTCAGCGCGGTTTGCTGTAGTTGACGCTGCCGCGCCCGCCGGCCAGCGGCTTGACATTGGCGAGGCGCTCCAGGGCTGCCGCGTTGTCCCGCAGATAGGCGTCAAAGAACAGCAGCTCCCAGGCGGTGGCTTCCTGTTCGGCAGGCCCGCTGAGCAGGTGGCCCTCACCGGGCATCTCGACGGCCCAGGCAGGGCCGCCGAGGCGGCGCACACCGGCCTTGACGCTGTCGGGCGAGACCGAGCCGTCCTTCTCGGCATAGACGGCGAAGAAGGGGTTCTTGACCTGGGCGAGGCCGCTGAAGTCGCGGCCGAAGGACCAGGCATGGGTCTGGAAGGGCCAGATGCCGAAGCTGGCGCCGAGGAAGGGCACGAGGCCGAAGCCGGCCTTCAGTCGGGCGTCGCGGAACGACCGCCCGGGTACGGCCGGATCGGCGCCGCCGAGCATGGCGAGCACCGTCTGGCCGCCCGCGCTGGCGCCCGAGGCGCCGATGCGGGCCGTGTCCACCGCGCCGGCAAAGTCAGGGTGGCTGAGCACATGGTCGAGCGCCGCCTTGAAGGCGACCCGGCGCAGGGCGACGGTCTCGGCATAGCCGCTGACGCGGCCGTCGCCATGGAAGATGTCGACGACGATGTAGCCGTGCGAGGCCAACTGCTTGAGGTGGGCCAGGTGCCAGAGGCCATGGGTGTTGTAGCCGCCCGAGTAGACGATGAGCGGATATCTCGCGGCAGCATCCGCGAAGACGGGCCGCTCGCCCGGCGCCTGCATGTGAGGGAAGACGTTGTCCCCGGTGTCCTTGTACGGGAAGGCGTAGTTCGGCCGGGCGTTGTCGGCGCGGGTGGGATACAGGACGTAGAGCAGCAGCGGCAGCTGCTGCCCGGTCAGCGCGTCGGCGCCGGGCTCGTTGCCTGGCACGGTGACCTTCAGCAACAGCGGGGCGTCTCGGCGGCTCAGCAGCTCGTCGACGTACAGGCTGCGCGAGCCGTCGACCTTGCCATTGAGATAGTCGACCAGCGGCCGGTCTCCCGCGGCGTTCGCTGCCACCTGCATGTTCGTACTGCCGACGGCGTACGGGCCGGGCGGGGCGACGAAGCCGGCAGCGTGGGCGCATGCCGGGCCGATGGCCAGAAGGAGGAGCAATCGGGCCAGCAGGCGGGACATGGGTATTCCTTTGAAGGAGCGGTCAGCGCGGCACGTCGTCCCAGCGCAGGTGCACGACGCGGTAGCCCTTGGCCTTGAGCGCCTGCAGCAAAAAGGGCAGCGCCCGCGCGGTCTGGTCCTGAACGTCGTGCAGCAGCACGATGCCGCCACCGCTCTTGGCCAGCTGGCCCAGCAGCTTGTCGGCCAACATCTGAGGCGTCTGGTCGGGCAACCAGTCCTCGGCGCCGGCGTCGACTGACATCACGGTGATGCCCCGCTCGCGCAGCGCGGCCATCAGCACGGGCGATTCCGCCAGGAAGGGGAAGCGATAGGCGGCCGGCTCGCTGCCCAACGCCTCGCGGTAGGCAGCCACCATGGCATCCAGGTCGGCGATCTGCGCCGCCGCGGGCAACTGGCCGAATGCCAGATGTTGGAAACCATGCATGCCGACGCTGTGGCCGGCGTCGCGCACCTGGCGGGCGAGGGCGGCGTGGGCGCGCATGGGTTCGCCGTTCATGAAGAAGCTGGCCTTCACGCACTGGTCGGCCAGGGCCTTCAGCACCAGGGGCGTGGACTCGGGCCTCGGACCGTCGTCGAAGGTCAGCACCACGTCCTTCGGCGCCAGCCCCGGCAGCGCCGCATGTTGCGCCGTGCCCCAGGCCGCGCCCTCGCGCTGGAGCGTCAATGTGCGCGACGTGCCCAGTGCATCGGCCGCACAGGCGGTCTGGGCCGGCTGGGCGGATGTGGCGGCGGCCAGCGCCATGGCCAGCAGCAGCCCCATCAATGGCCGGCCACGGCGGCGGGTTCGCCGAACTCGCCCGCTTCCTCGTGGTCATGCGGGAAGGGCGCCAGCCAGGCCAGCACCACGGGCGGGATGGAGAAGATCAGCACCCAGCCGAAGAAGCTCACGTACTGATGATTGACGTAGTTCCACAGCAGGCCGCTGACGCTGCCGGTGCCCCACTTGGTCAGCGCCATGACGCCGGTGGCCATCGCGTAGTGCGCCATGCGGAAAGGCCCCGGGGCGATCTGCTGCATCATGT
This sequence comes from Pelomonas sp. Root1217, assembly GCF_001425705.1. Taxonomy (GTDB): domain Bacteria; phylum Pseudomonadota; class Gammaproteobacteria; order Burkholderiales; family Burkholderiaceae_C; genus Pelomonas. The sequence continues at coordinate 300,923 of NZ_LMDC01000029.1, forward strand.
AGAGCATGTGGCCGACCGAGCCCATGCCGAAGCCGAACTTCTCGATGCAGACGATGGCCGCGATGGTGGTCGTGTCCGTCGGCATCGTCTGGGCCAGGTAGAAATAGGTCAGGTGCGGGATGTTGAGCACCAGGGCCAGTGTGAAGAAGCTGCGCGGCAGCGTGCGCTTGGCGACGAAGAAGCCGCCCAGGAAGGCCCCGGCGATGAAGGACAGCGTGCCGACCGTGCCGTTGATGTGCCCTAGCGACTCGTTGTCCAACCCCAGGCCGCCGGCAGCGATGCTGTCGAGCAGGAAGAGCGGACCGAACTTCTCGATGAAGCCTTCGCCGAAACGATAGAAGAAGATGACGGCCAGCATCATCCAGATCTGCGGCTTCTGAAAGAGCGTGACCCAGGCCTCGGCCGTGGCCGTCAGGCCGCCGCTCAGGCCTTGGCCGTGCAGCGTGGACGGCGCCCCCGGCGGCAGCACGCGCACATGCCACAGGCCGAAGAGGGCCATGGACGCCGCAGCGATCAGCACGACGATGACCCAGCACTGCACCCAGCTCATGCCCATGTGGTTGTGCAGATAGCCCGTCAGCGACACGAACAGGCCTGAAGCGACAACGGCGCCCATGTTCCAGCACATGCCCTGCAGGCCCGAGTAGCGCGCCTGGTCGGTCTTGGAGACGGTCGTCATGAAGACGCCGTCGGCGCAGGTGTCCTGCGTGGCCGACGCGAAACCGACGATCCAGAAGAAGGCCAGCGAGAGCTTGAAGAAGCCCTCCATCGGCAGACACAGCGCCACCAGGCCCAGGGCCGCCGCCATCGTGAACTCCATGCTGATGACCCAGAAGCGCTTGCTGCGGTAGGCCTCCAGCAGGGGTGCCCACAGGGGCTTGAGCACCCAGGGCAGGTACATCTGCGAGGTGTAGAGCGCGATGTCCTCGTTGGAGATGCCGAGGTTCTTGTAGATGATGGCTGCGACGACCCCCACCATCACATTGGGCAGGCCCATGGCGAGGTAGAGCGAGGGCACCCAGGTCAATGGGTGGCGAATGGATTGAGTCATGGTGGGGTGGGCTTCTTGGTGCCGTTCAGCAGGGCGAGGACGTCAGACGCCTCTTGATTGGATTGCAGGGCTTGGAGCGCGGCCCGGGCCCTGTCGGTGCCCTCGCCGCCGTGCGGGTTGCTGGCCAGCGACTGCAGGCCGCGCAGGGCCTTGTCGCGGTTGCCGGATTCGAGATGCGCCCAGACGGCGAGGTAGACGTAGTCGCCAACCTGGGGCTCCAGCACGCTGGCGGCGTCCGCCGCGTTGGTCATGCTGGGGCTGACGCCCTTGACGCCGAGCACTCGGGCCAGCTGATACAGCGTGGGTGCATCGTTGCGGCGCTGCTTGTAGGCCGCCATCAGGCAGCCGCGAGCCTGCTCCAGCGCCTGGGTGCGTTCGGCACCGTTCGCCTGTGCGGCCACGGCCTGCCAGGCCCAGCCGAGCAGGCGGTTGGCTTCAAAGGGTGGCGATTCCTGCTGGGCCCATGGGGCAAGGATCTGCAAGGCCTTGTCTGCGTCGCCATAGCGGATCTCGGCATGCGCCAGCGCCCAGCGCATGGCATCGGGCGCTCGGTCGCCGCCGGCTTTCTTCACGCTCTCCTGCAGGCGGGCCAGAACGGCCTTGCCATGTTCGGCTTCAGGGCGTGAGGCGATGACCATGCCGTCGAATTCGGCCTCGGCCTGCTCGGTGGGCAGCTCGGTGGTGCGCACCGCGGCTGGCGCGCCGCCCGGTATCTGCGCCACATACAGGTTGTCCAGATGCTTGCGCAGCTCACTGTTCAGGCGGCTGGGCGCTATGCCGGTGGCTGGCTCCAGGGCCGTGAGCGCGTCCTCCCCGGCCGCGACACGGCGGAAGTACTCGTTGAAGCGCTGCACGCGCTCGGTCTTGGACAGCACGTAATGGGTCAGCAGCCAGGACTGCGCGTAAAAGACGCCGAAGAAGCTGTCGTCAATGTCCTTGTCCCCGGTGGACTGGAAGCTCGGCTTGAGCAGCCGGGCCGGCTGCAGCCAGGTGCGCTGGGCCAGGATCGCGGCCGAGGGATTGAACGCGCCGATCTCGATCGAGTCCGGGGCGATGCGCGTCGCGCCGAAGTACTCGGCGTAGCCCTCGACGTACCACACGGGATAGGCCATGCGGGCGTATTGAGCCATCACGCGGTGCGCGTACTCGTGGAAGAGCACCTGGCCGGTGAAGTCCTTAGACCAGGGATGGTTGACCGCGAAAGCCTGGGCGCCGTCGCTGCCCGAAACGAACAAGCCCGACAAGCTGCGGTTGCGCAGATAGGGCTGGACCCGGGCGATGAGGTCGGGGTCGTCGCTGAGCACGATGGGAAAGGGCGGCCGCGCCATGCCCTGGCTGGCGCCAAGGGTCAGCAGCATGGCCTCGTGCAGGCGTTCGAGATCCTGCAGCCTGCCCTCGGCCGTGCGCTTGGATGTCTGGGCCAGCATGCGGAAATGCGGGCTCTCGGCCAGCACCCATGACGCGGACCAGGCCAAGGGGCTCCAGCCCAACAGGCCCAACAGCAGCGTCGCCAGCCATTTGCGGTGATGCATCGTCTGCTCTCCCGGCCTGCCTTATCGGGCCGGCGGCGTCAGCGCCTGCAGCGCCGCCGACACATGGACCAACGGCGCATTCCAGTTGATGGCGACCTCGTTGCTCGCATGCGGCGGCGGCTTGGTGCCGAAGCCGGTCACCATGGACTGGCCCAGCGGGTTGCGGCCCAGCACATGGTCGAACAGCGCTTGCGCAGCGGCCAACGTGTCGGTCCGCGGCTGCAGGCGCCAGGCCTGGATGAGCATCATGGCCTGGTTGAGGGCCACGGCATCGCTGCCCCAGACATCGTCCTTGGCCTGCAGGCCCACGCGGTAGGCCGAGCCCCGCCAGCGGGCCATGAGTTCATCAGCAAGCTCCATCACACGGGTTTGAACGACAACGCTGTCATTTTGACTCAGGCGCATGCGGTGCTGGGCTAGGGTTACCCATGCCAAGCCCTTCACATCGCCCCAGGGAAAAACTGGCGATCACCGTGCCATCCAGGCAAGCGGTGACGAGGCAGCGCAGATGTGGACCTCATGGTGTGCCGATCCAGTGGATGTGATCAGCGGCACCGTTGTCGCCGCGGGCCTGCAGCCGGTTGCGGCCCGGCTGCAGCACGACGCCAGGCCAGGTGGCAATACCGCCCTGCACTGCCCGCGCCGGCAGGTCGGTGCCATTGACGTTCAGTGTGGCGCTTTTGGCGTTGGTGTAGACCTTCACGTCGGCGCGGCCTGCGGCGCGCGGCGTGGCGCGCCGGTTGGCGATGTGGAGCATCGGCTTGTCGCTCCACTGGGCTTGGTAGTAGAAGAACGCCTCCTTGCGCGCCTGCCGGTCATAGCTCGCCAGGCCCTTGTCGTTGATGCCGGGCCGGTCGCCCTCGTTGCGGCCAGCGGAGGCAAGGTCAAAGCCGACCCAGACGAAGCTGCCCCACAGCCAGGGCCGTGCGGCGATCTGCGGCCAGTAGGCCTCGTGAAAGAGCGCCTGGTATTGCTCGGGGTGCCACGGCCCGCCGGGCTTGGGGCGGTCCGGCGGATCCTGCTGGTGCTGCACGCTGGCGCCGGCGCCGTACTCGGCCAGCGCCATCGCGCGGTCGGGCTGGCCGGCATGCACGCGGTCGGCCCAGGGACCGATGTCGCCGAACTGGCCGTCGTACCAGCCGTAGTAGCGGTTGAAACCGATGACGTCGGTCTGGCGTGCCATCGCATGGTCGTCCGCCGCGCAGCAGTGGGCGTAGCTGGTAGCGCGTGTCGGGTCGAGATCGTGCGCCAGGCGACTCATGCCGGCCAGCAGCTTCACCACCGCGTCGTCCGAGCGGTAGACCTCGTTGCCGACTCCCCAGATGAAGACCGACGGGTGATGCTGGTTCTGCTTGACCAGCTCGCGCATCTGCTGTGCAAGGTTGGCGCGGAACTCCTCGCCTTCGTCCATCGCCGAGTTCAGCGGGATCTCGGTCCACACCAGCAGGCCGGCACGGTCGGCGTTGTCGTAGGCGCGCTGCGGGTGCTGGAAGTGCACGAAGCGCAAGCCCGTAGCGCCCAGTTCCTTCAGGATGCGAAAGTCCTCGTCGATCTCGGCGTCGCCGACCGCCAGGCCACGGCCCGGACGGCCGCTGTGGAAGAGGTTGACGCCGTGCACCGCGTGCGGCCGGCCGTTCAGCAGCAGGCCGCGTTGCGAGTCGATCTGCACGCTGCGGATGCCAACCGGCAGCGCCAGCGTATCCAGCACCTCGGCACCGTCGCGCAGCTCGGCAGTCAGCGTGTAGACGTGGGGGTCGGTGGGGCCTTGCCAGAGGTGGGGTTTGGGTAGCGTCCAGGGTTGTTCGGCCACGACGGTGGCGCCGGGCGCGGCTGGCACTGCCTGCTGACCTTGCGCCACGGCGCGGCCGGCGGCGTCGCGCAGGCTGAGGTTGAGCGCGAGGCGACGGGTTGCGTCGCCGTCGTTGCGCACGCGGGCACGCAGGGTCAGCTGGGCTCGCTCGGCGTTGACGTCGGTAGCCGAGACATAGACGCCCGGCCCGCCGTCATCGAGCAGGTCGAAGTGGGCCGCCGGCACAGCCACCAACTTCACACCGCGGTAGAGGCCGCCAAAGACCGTGAAGTCTCCACCCAGCGGCGCGACGTGCGGGGCGGTCGCGTTGTCCACGCGTACGGCGAGCTGGTTGCGCCCGGTGCGCAGCCATCGCGTGATGTCGATGCGAAAGGCCGCGTAGCCGCCGTCGTGGCGGCCGGCAAGCTGGCCGTTGATCCAGACTTCCGCCCGCAGCGCGGCGCCATCGAATTGCAGGAAATGGCGCGACGCCAGCGCTGCGGCAGGCAGCTGCAGCTCGCGCCGATACCAGCCCGGACCGCGGTAGTAGGCGCCGCCCGCTTCGCCGTCGATGCCGTTCCAGGTGTGCGGCAAACGTACCACCGCCCAGGCGGAATCGGCGAAGTCGACAGCGCTCGCGCCGGCTACGTCGGCGCGCAGGAAGCGCCAGCCGTCGTCGAGCGCGGTGACCTGCCGTGCAGCCCATGCGTGGCTGCCGACAAACAGCAGCAGTGCAATGAGGAGCGACTTGATGCTCATGGCTTTTGCACGACGACTTTGCCCAGCAGGCCCGAGGGCTGCGTTGGGTCGGATTGGACCATCACCGTCAGTTGGCGGGTCGTTGCACCCTTGGACAGCAGCACCGAGAACTCGGCCGGCGCGGCCGTCGTCTTCTCGCCCAGCTTCACGCCGGCCAGCCACACCTGGGCCTTGCCGGCCAGCTCGCGGAACACCAGCCGGGCGCTGCCGTCGTTGAGGTCGGCACGCAGGCGCAGGTCGGTGCGGTACAGGCGCCACGCTGGCGACTCGGCGGCTTGCTTGATCGGCACCTCGCCCCAGCCCCAGGTGTTCATGTCGTTGTCGGCCAGCTGGACGTTGGGGTCGGGCTGTGCGGCCTGCGCGGGCGAGATGCGCCAGTACAGGAGCTGGGTCACGGGCTCAGCCACTGCCACGGCGGGCGGCGTCGCCGCGGTCTGCAGCGCCAGCGTGATCTCTGCCGGCTGCAGGCCATCGGCCAACGCACGCAGCCTGGCCTCGCCGCTGCCGTCTCGCCGGCTCTGCAGGATGACCTGGGCCAGGCCGTTGTAGAGGCTGCGCTCGGATGCCTTCTCGGACTCGTGCGAGTTCGCGTCGCCATTGCCCACGCCGATGACGCTGGCTGCGCCGCTGAGCTCGAAGCGCACCTTCAGATTGGCCGTGGGCACGAAACGGCCCTGGGCATCAAGGGCGCTGACCGTGACGGGCATGGCGTCCAGGCCGTCGCCGGCCAGTGCGGTGCGGTCGGGCGCCAACAGCAGGCGCACCGGTGCACCGCTGGTCTCGACCACGTCCCGGGCGATCTCGATGTCACCCTTCAGCGCGACGGCCTCCAGCTTGCCGGGCGCATAGGCCACGTCGAAGGTCACCATCTCGAAGGGGTCGACGTCGCGTTCGTCGAGCACCTTGCCGTTGAGCAGCAGCCGCACACGCGGCGCATTGCTCAGCACCATGACTCGCTGCTGCTTGCCCTCCTGCCCCGGCCAGTTCCAATGCGGCGCGATCTTGACGACGGGCTGCTCCTCCAGCTTGACCCACTGCGCCCGGTGCAGCCAGAACGCCGTCTTGGCAAAGCCGCACAGGTCCATCGCGCCGAACACCGAGCTGGCACTTGGCCACTCGAAGGGTGTCGGCTCGCCCCGGTAGTCGAAGCCCGTCCAGACGAAGCCGCCGGCGATGAAGGGCCGCTCGGCAATCGCCTTCCAGGCCTGGCGGTGGGTATTGCCCCAATACGCCGCCTGGCTGTCGTCCGACGCCATCAGATGGGCGGCTTGATCGGTCTTGAACTCGCCGCGCGACATGAAGGCCGAGGTGTCTTCCGAGCTGGTCAGCGGCAACTTGGGGTTGGCCTTGTGGAAGCGGTCGTATTCGCCGATCTGGTAGTTGAGGCCGACGACGTCGACCGCCTGAGACACGTTGATGGGCGAGAACAGGCCGCCGTTCATAGCGGCCGTCACGGGACGGGTGCTGTCCAGCTCCTTCACGGCCGCCACCATGCGACGCACCATCTGGAAACCCACCTCGGTGCCCTGCATCGGCTCCTCGTTGAAGACCGACCACAGGACGACGCTCGGGTGGTTGCGGTCGCGCTTCACCAGCCAGGTCAGCTGCTCCAGGTAGTCCCGCGACGGGTTGAAGTTGCGGTTCTCGTCCATGACGAGAAAACCCATGCGGTCGACCAGGTCCAGCACCTCGGCCGCCGGCGCGTTGTGGGCGAAGCGAATGGCGTTGACGCCCATGTCCTTGAGCCGCCGCAGCCGGTAGGCCCAGATGGCCTCTGGCACGGCGACGCCAACGCCGGCATGGTCCTGATGGATGCAGACGCCCTGCAGCTTGACTGGCAGGCCGTTCAGGAAGAAGCCCTTGTCGGCGTCGAAACGGATGGTGCGAAAGCCCGTTTGGACCTCGGCCTCGTCCAGCGCCTGTCCCGCCGAACGCAGCTGGGCGCGGACGCGGTAGAGCCGCGGGTCCTTCAGCGTCCACAACTGGGGCGTCTTGATGGCCAGTTGCAGCTTGGCCGTGCTGCTACCCAGCGCCTTCACGCGCACCCGGCTGCGAGCACGCGCGACTTCCTTGCCGGCAGGGTCGATGAGGCTCACATCCACCTCGGCGTCCTGCGCCGTGCGGCCGCTGCTGTTCACCTCGATCTCGACCGGCAGCGACCAACGATTGCCGTCGGCGCTCACCGGGTTGGCATGGATGCCGTCGGTGGCGATGTGCACGGCGTCGCGCTTGACCAGCCAGGTGTGACGGTAGATGCCGGCGCCCTCGTACCACCAGCCCTCCATCGCGTCGGCGTCCACGCGCACGGCGATGTTGTTCACGTCCTCGCCGTAGCGCAGATAGGGCGTGATGTCGATGTTGCGGCCGTTGTAGCCCGACCAGTTGCGGTTGACGACGATGCCGTTGACCCAGACGGTGCTGTGGGTGGCGATGGCGTCGAACTGCAGCTCGATGTGGCGACCGCGGTCGGAAGCGGGCAGCTGGAAGTAGCGCCGGTACCAGCCGATGCCGCGCTTGCGATAGCCCTGGGAGAGGTTCTCGTTGGCGTCGAAGCCGCCCTCCACGGCCCAGTCGTGCGGCAGGTCCAGGCGGCGCCAGCTGGAGTCGTCGAAGTCGGTTGCCGCAGCCCCCGTGACGCCACCCGCCTTGGCGCTGTTGTATGAAGCGCCATGGCCCTTGATGGGCGGCGTGGGCACGTCACCCAGGTGGAAGAGCCAGCCCTGGTCGAGCGACAGGCGCTCACGTGGGCTGGCATGGGCCAAGCTGGTCACTGCCAGCAAAATCATCAACAGAACGCGACGCCAAGGCATGGTGACTCCATCAAGCAGTGAGCCGGTGGACACGTGAGCATCCACCGGCTTGTGGTCCGGTCAGCCGGTCAGGCCGTCCAGCTTAGCGAGGCGCCTTCGGTCTGCACCGGGCTGCGCTGGCCATCCACCTCCAACGCCCAGTCCCGCAGCGCACCCTCGCTGACCTGCGCTGTGTAGCGGCCGCCCTGGCGGCTGACCATGCCCCGCGCGGCGACGTTGCCGTCCGAGCCCACGACCGTGAAGGCCGCGCTCTTGCCGTCCTCCAGCTCGAACACGCGCAGCACCGTGCCACGGGTGTAGTCGTAGTCCGGCTTCTCGGTCTCGGCGCCCCAGGCGATGACGCTGTTCGGTGCGGCGTACAGCGGCATG
>NZ_LMDC01000030.1:0-365000 GCF_001425705.1 Pelomonas sp. Root1217
GCCATGACCGGTGCGGTTTTGCAGCGGGATGCGCCACGCCCAGCCCCCTTCCAGCGCCGTGGCCTGGGTGTACGGGGCCAGCTCTTCGCCGACCCGCTCCGTGGGGCAGGCCCAGGCGCCGTCGACGGGCAGCCAGTGGCTGAAGTCGACGAAGGGCTCTGCCAGCGCCTGACCCAGCAGCAGGGAACGAAAGCCGGAGCAGTCGACGAACAGGTCGCCCTCGATGCGCCGGCCGTCCTCCAGCTGCACGGCGGCCACGCCGCCATCGGCACGGCGTGACACGTCGGTGATGCGCCCCAGCGTGTGGCGCGCCCCGCGCTGCACGGCCAGCTTGCGCAGGAAGGCGGCGTATTGCACGGCGTCGAAGTGATAGGCGTACTTGAACTGCGCCTGGTCGTCGGGCAGCACGAAACGGCCCTTCATCGCCATCACCGTCGGCACGCACTGCACGCCCAGCGGCTCGGTCAGCCCCATGCGGCGGTGCTGGCCCCACAAGGTCTGCGAACCGAACAGGTTGCCGAAGTGGCCGGATGCCCAGCTTGTAGGTGCCGTTCGTGGCGCGCAGGAAATCGCGCTCGTCGATGCCGATCAGCTGGTTGTAGTTGCGAATGGACGGGAAGGTGGCTTCGCCGACGCCGACGATGCCGATCTCCTCGGACTCGACCACCTCGACGGTGGCGCGGCCCTTCAGCCCGGTGACCAGCGCCGCGGCCGCCATCCAGCCGGCGCTGCCACCGCCCACGACGACGATGCGAGCAATTTTCTGCGTCATAGAGACTCTGCCAAGTTCTTGGGCGCCATCAATGATCTGCGCCGACGTCCATCATTTCCATCTCTGGCCACGCGGCGCCGACCCACGCAAGTGGGCATGCCGCCCGGACAGTCCGTCCAGGCGGCATGCAGTTACGCCGCGTCAGGGACCGCGTCAGAACTCGTAGCGTGCGCTCATCGAGTAGCTGCGGCCAGGGTAGAACCACGCACGCCCCATCGTGCCGATGTGCTGCTGCTGCGTCTGGCGGACGATGACGTTGTTCAGGTTCGTCATGTTGAGCGACATACTGAACTGGTCGCTGAACCTGTAGTTCATGCCCGCGTCCCACTGGCCGAACGCCTCCTGCCAGGTCGGCAGGCCCCAGCCCACATCCCGGGCACCCGGGCGCGTCGGGTCCGCGCTCGTCGCATCATCGCCGCGCGTGCCATTGGCATCCGCCCCCTGCAGCACCCGGCTGTGCCAGTTGTAGGCCAGCCGTGCTGAAAACGGGCCGCGGTCGTACATCAAGACGAAGTTGGCCGCGTTCTTGGCCATGTAGGGCAGCGGCAGATCGTTGAACGGCACGCCGTTGGTGTCGCAGCCGAACAGGTGCAAGGTGCCATTCGTCTGCGTCCTGCCCGCATCGCAATAGGGGTTGTAGATCTGCTTGTACAGGCTTTGCTTGGCGTCGATGTAGGTGTAGTTGGCCGACACGCCGATGCCCTTGGCCCAATCCGGCAGCATGCCGTCCAGGAAGGGCAGCTTGTCCAGGTAGGTCATGCCCGCAACTTCCAGGCCGCTGACCTTGGCTTTGCCCACGTTGGCGGGACCCGTGACCGAGAAAATCTGCGGATTGCCACCCACGCTGTTGTAGGCGCGGCTGTAAGAGGTGTTCATGATGACGTCCTTGACGTCCTTATGGAACACCGTGCCCGTGATGGACTGGCCGTCACGCGGGTACCACTCCAGCGCCAGGTCATAGCTGTTGGCCGTGATCGGCTTGAGCTTGACGTTGCCGGAGTTCTCGCCACGGTAGGAGACCCTCTGGTTGATGGCGTCGTAGTCCTGCCACAGCTTGATGTACTCGCCCAGTTGGTTGAAGCCAGGTCGGTTCATGCTCTGGGCCATCGCCAGGCGAGCCTGCAACCTGTCGGTGAAGTTCATCTTCAGGTTGAGCGACGGCAACACCTTGACGAATTCGTTCTGCACGTCCAGAGGCCCTCCGAGCTGGTCGAAGCGCGGCAGATCGGGCGGCGTCTGCGAGTTGTATTGCGTCTGAAAAGCTGTGTAGCCGTGCGAGACGTCGCGGGTCAGCACGACACGCACACCGGCGTTGCCTTCGATCGGGAACTTCAGGTCGTCGAAGCCAAAGCGCAGCGTGGCGTAGACCGCGTCGGTCTGTTCGCTGTGCGTGCTGGTCTTTTCCGGGTTACCGTCGAAAACCAGCTCCTGGAAGTTCTGATAGTCCTTCGCGTAATCGCACGTGATGTTCATGGTGGGGAACAGCGCCTTGCCATCCAGGCATTGCTGGTAGCGGTAGTCGTTGGCCAGCGTCTTGTAGGTGTTCGGGTAGTCGCGCACGGCACCGATCGTCGGCATGACGATGTTCGGCAGCTTGCCCGCCTTGCCGCCATAGAAGTTGTTGAAGTTGAACACTTCGACCGGCACGGTCTGGTAGCGCGGGTCGCTCATGTAGCCGAAGCTTCCGCGTGATTGCCAGTCGAGCCCATCGGTGACCGCAGGCGGCTTGCCGGGCGTGGAGGTCTGCTTGACGGCCCAGGGATCGGAAGTGGACGTCCAGCCGTTGCCCGAGGCATCGTAGTGGCGTGCCACGCGATAGGTGGCTCTCACGCCGACACGGATGTCACGCAGGATGGGGTCGTCGAAACGGTAACGCGCGTCGGCCTTCCAGGCGTAGAGGTCGGCATCGGCCTTGCTCATGCCCGGCATGACCAGGTTCCAGTAGTAGTTTTTCGAGTCGGCCAGGAAATCCGTGGCGGTCTGGTCGAACCCGATGCGCACCGGGTTCTTGCCGGACACGTCGATGCTCATGCTTGGCACGTAAGTGCCCAGCTGCATGTTGCGGCCGATGGAATCGTTCTTCGCATGAACCCATTGGACGTCGTTCTGCACCAGCCACTGGTCGTTGATGGCCCACTTGAAGTTCCACGCCAGTTCACCGGTCTTCGAATTGCTCCGATTCCAGCCGCGCGAGACGTTGAAGCCCAGGCCGCCATCGGCAAAGGTGTTCGCTCCGAGGCCGCCGCTGGGGTAGGTGTAGAGGCCAGACGTCAGCACGTTGTTGGCGTCGTACGTCGCATTCTTGATCACCGACTTGTACGGGCTCTCCACACCGGTGTAGATGCCCTGCTCGCTGCCCGTCTCCCGTGCGCCCGACAGGAAATAGGTCAGCGACGAGTCCATCCTGTCCTTCTTCCACTGCAGCGCGGCGTAGAAGCCGGCGCGTTCGGTGTCGCCGGTGTTGTTGCGGAAGGAGGCCGATTTCGGCGCCCAGGCCACCTTGCCGGCGATCAGGTCGGTGCGCGGGAAGTAGGCATCCAGCTGGATGCTCTCGTTCTGGAAGCTGGAGTGGTTGTAGGAGAGGTCCAGCAGAACGCCGACACGCCCGATGTCCGTGTTCCATTGGGTGGTGTACAGCCCCGACACGCTGGGCGAATTCTTGCCCGAACGCTGCACGTAGTTGTTGCCCGCCGACAGGTAGGCCTTGGTTCCCTTGTAGTCAAAGGGCAAGGCCGTGCGCAGGTTCACTGTGCCGCTGACGCCGCCTTCGATGATCTCGCTGGAGGGGTTCTTGTAGACGTCCACGCCGGCCATCAGTTCGGGCGGGATGTCACCCCAGCTCAGCTCGCGGCCCGGCCAACCGGCCGAGAACGACTCACGACCATTCAGCACCGAAGAACCCCAGCTGAGGCCCCGCACGCTGATGCCCGAGCCCTCGACGGAGAAGTGCTCCGGGTCGCCGCGCGACTTGTTGCGGTCGATGACGACGCCGACGACGCGCTGCAGCACTTCCGTGATCGACTTGTCCGGGAGCTTGCCGGCCTCTTCAGCGACGACCGAGTCGACGATTTCCTCGGCGTTCTGCTTGATCTTCTGCGCCGACTGCAGCGCTGCGCGCTGCCCGGTGATGACAACGGTTTCCAGGTTTGCCGGCTTTTCAGCCGCCGTCTGTGCCATTGCGGCGCTGCCGACGGTCAGCAGCATCATGTGGACCATGCCGCGATGGATGGCTGTGGTGCGGAACTGTTTTTTCATGGTGTCTCCGTATTCCTTCGATGTGTCCGGCGGCAGCTGGCTTCAGGGCTGCCGTGTGCCCCGGCACCGAATGCCGAGGCCGCCCCTCGCGATGCTGGTGTCACCGCCCCAACACGGGGCCGGTCGCTGACACGCAACGCCGCTCGCGGCCTGGGTTACTGGATGGTGATGGCGCCCTTGATGGTCAAGTCGGAGGCGTAGATGCCCGCGGTTTTCTTGTCCACGTTTGCGTCCATCAACCAGAAGCGCGTGCGCACGACGTTGGAGGACTGCAGCAGCGTCGCAGCCGAGGCGCGCGAGGCCGCCATCTTGTCCAGGGCCGCCTTGAACTCGGCGGCCTTGACCGGGGCGCCCGTGCTGTCATAGGGGTTCGGCAGCTTTCGGACGTCGTTGTCCAGCGACACCGTGGTGACACCCGAAAGGCCGCAGGCCTCGGTCACCGCAAAGTTGTCCAGCGGCACGCCGTAGCTGACCAACCCAGACATCGGGGCCCACACCAAGGTGCTGAGTGTGACGTTGCAGCCGTTGTTGCGCTTGCCCAGGTCCAGATGCACGACGATGGGCTTGGCCGATGCGTGGAGATCGGCGTTCAAGCCCAGTGTGAAGCCCAACGCCTTCTCCGTGGTCACCTGCAGACCACCCACCGTGTCGCCCGACCCATTGAAGCCGCTCAGGCCAGGCGCAAAGATGTCGATGCGGTTGAAGCCGTATTGCCAGCCGCCGGTGAACATGGTGTCCGGGATATGCAGGGCCGAATCGAGCGTGGAGCCATCGCTGGAGACCTTGCTGTAGCACCAGTCGCCCGCGCTGGCATCGCACCACTCCCACCCAGCGTTGAGCGCGCTGTCCCAGGGATTGACCATGACGTTGCCACCCTGTTTGGTGTGCAAGTTGTTCATGGTTCCGCGCCCGCCCCCCGGCTGGAACCCGTCAGCAACGAGCAGCGGGTCGACGGCGATGAAGCGCTGCGTCGTCGTTTCCTTGTAACTCTCATTGCCAGCTTGCTTCGCCGACACCGCGCAGGAGCCCTTGGTCAGCAACTGGAGCGTGCTGCCGCTGACGGTACAGACCGCAGGCGAGTCGCTGGCGAACGTGACCGGCAGCCCTGAGTCCGCGGTCGCGCTGAGCGCGATGGACTTCGTTGCCGCGCTGAGAGCGTAGTCCGGCGGGGTGAAATCCACCACCTGCGCATGCTTCAACACATTGAACAGCTGGCTCGCATCGTCGGCACTCGCCCATTTGGTGCCATCCGAACCGGCCCCGCCTGGCTGGCTGGCGATGACCAGGCACTCACCCGCGGCTACCAGCGTCAGCTTGTTGTCGGCGACCGTGCAGGTGGTGGGTGTGCCGCTGCGGAAGCTGACCGGCAACCCGGATGTGGCCGTGGCCGACAAGGTCGTCGGCGGATTCAGCAATGTGCCGCCACCCGGATACTTGAAAGTGATGACCTGGTAGCGGCCCTCTGAGCCTCCGCCCTCGCTACCCCCTCCGCCTCCGCAGGCGGCCAAAAAAGCGCATGCCGCTATAACGGTCAACTTCCGGGTGTGCGGAATCAACTTTTTCGTCACGTTTTGTCTCCTGTTCTGAAATGACTGTGGGCACCTGACTGCAGAACTTGCTCTCTCTACAGCGACGCTGCTCCTTGATCGGCTCGCCCCGCCTCACTGACGGCGACTTGGTTCGGTCGTTGCACCAACTATTGGCAGGTTAGAAAGCCGCCCTGTTGCGTCTTTGGTCACCATGTGCCAAGGCTGGCGAGCGCACCATGAACCGCGCCGTCTGTCAGAAATGCTTTCCGATGCCTGCGCCAAGCGTACAACTGGTAAGACCAAAGAGACATAGGGCAAACTCCCGGACAGACCAAATCTGTTTTTTTTTGGAGACTTTGTGCGAAATCGTCCACTTCAGCGGATCGTCATCGTCGGCGGAGGCAGCGCCGGCTGGATTACCGCCGCCCCGCTGGCGCGGATGCTGTGCCGGCCTGACCAACCGGATCAGCACTGCGAGGTGACGCTGGTGGAGTCGGCGGACATCGGTACCGTGGGGGTCGGCGAAGCGACGTTGCCAACCATCCAGTTCTACAACCAGCTTCTGGGAATCGACGAGGCAGACTTCGTCCGCCGTACGCGCGCCACCTTCAAGCTCGGCATCGAATTCCAGGACTGGGGCCGGATCGGCAATCGCTTCTTCCACGGCTTTGGCGGGTTCGGTCCGGCCATCCACAACCGACCGCTGTGGGCCTACTGGCTGCGCCTGCAAGCGCTGGGAGACCAACTCCCCTCCTACGAGGAATGGTCGACTGCGACGGTGATGGCCCGGCAGATGCGTTTTGTGCCGCCGACGCCCGGCGAGCCGGCGCCTTCCAATGCCTTCAACTACGCCTTTCACTTCGATGCGTCGCTGTACGGCGCCTACCTGCGTGAGTACGCCCTCAAGCACGGCGCCCAGCGCACCGAAGGCACCATCACGCGCGTCGAGACGCGGCCCGAAGACGGTTTCGTGACGGCACTGCACCTGAGCGACGGGCGCCGCGTGGAAGGCGATCTCTTCATCGACTGCTCGGGCTTTCGCGCCCTGCTGATCGACGGCGCCATGAAGTCGCCCTACGAAGACTGGAGCCACTGGCTGCCCTGCGATCGCGCGCTGGCCGTGCCCTGCGAGAGCGCTGGCCCCATGACGCCCTACACGCGGTCGACCGCCCGCACCGCCGGATGGCAGTGGCGCATCCCGCTGCAGCACCGCACGGGCAACGGGCTGGTCTATTGCAGCGGCTACCTGAGCGATGACGAAGCGCAGCGCACGCTGCTGGACAACCTGGACGGCAAGGCCCTCGACGAGCCTCGGCAACAGCGCTTCGTCACCGGGCGACGCAAGCAGGGCTGGGTCAAGAACGTGGTGGCCGTCGGCCTGTCGTCGGGCTTCCTGGAGCCGCTGGAATCCACCAGCCTGCATCTCATCATGGACGCCGTCAGCCGCCTGACGGCCATGCTGCCTGACCAGTCATTCCAGCCGGCGCTGGCGGACGAGTTCAACCGGCAGATGGCCTATCGCTACGAGTCCGTGCGCGACTTCATCATCCTTCACTACAAGCTGGGCGAGCGGCGCGACAGCGAGTTCTGGCGCTACTGCGCCGACATGCCCATTCCCGACGATCTCGCGCACCAGATCGCCCTGTTCCGCAAGACCGGCCGTGTCGCCGTGATCGAGCCGGAAGGCTTTGCCGAGCCGTCGTGGGCGTCGATCCTGCTGGGCCTGGGCGTCTACCCCGAGAGGTACGACCCCTATATCGACCTGGTGGACCCGCAGCTGATCCGCCGGCACCTTCATTCGGTGCACAGCTCGATCTCGCGCACGGTGGCATCCATGCCGTCGCACGCGGACTTCCTGAACAGGATCTCCGCGCCGCCGAAGGCCTGACGCGCGTGGCGCCCCCGACGAGGGGGCAGCCCCGGTCTTTGCGTCGAAGTCACCCGTCGCCGCGCAGGCTGCCTCGTCAGCCGCTGCGCTGGCCTGTCGCATCATCTCGGCCGCGCCGGCACGGGTTGAACACACTGCGGTCGTCCCTCCCAAACTGAAAGGAAGAACCGATGGACTACCGAGCCCTTTTGACCATTCCACTGGTTGCCTTGGCGCTGACCGCCAGCGGTGCCGAAACGCTGCGCCAGCCGACCGGCTGGGTCTCCTTTGCCGGTTGGGATGGACTCAACAGCCCGACGCACGAAGCCGGCGTGGCCCCCGAGACGGAGAACAGCAGCCAGCGCGCCCTCACCGTCAAAGCCATCGGCGAGCGCAAGGCCCACCAGATCGGCAGCATCTTCCAAGGACTCACGGGGTATGCGGACCGACGCATACGCTTTTCGGCGCAGGTGAAGACGGCTGGCGTCGATCAGTGGGCCGGGCTCGTGGTCGGTTCGGGCGTCATACCGTTCTCTCCGGCTTCCGAGGAATTCGAGGCTGATGCCACGGCGCCGCGTGGCGCTGCCGGCTGTCTCGAGTGGTGCGAAGTGAGCGTGGTGGCCGACATCTCGGCGACAAGCGGCGGCATGTTCAGCGTCGGCCTGGCCCTGATCGGCAACGGCCAGGTCTGGGCGCGAGGCTTCAAGCTGGAGATCGTCGGGCCCGAAATACCGGTCACCACACACCGCTTCGGCGCCGAGGCCGCTGTCCTCATCAAGGCCGAAAGGGAGCAGATCGAGGCGCACATGCTCTATTGGGGAACCACGCCGCCGCAAAACCTGTCGCTGCAATAACGACGCGCAGGCTGCCCTTCCACCAGAACTCTCTCCAAGGCACCGAACATGGACTACCGCACTCTCCTTCTCGCCCCGCTGGCCGCCATCGTGCTCAGTGTCGGCGCCGCCACCCCGCCGCGCATGCCCTCTGGCTGGATCGCGCACAACACTTTCATCTTCTCCGAAGCCACGCTGTCGGCTTCGAACGGCTATGAAGTCGGCATCGATCCCGCCAGCGACGCGGCCGGCAGTCCCAATCTGACAGTCCGCTTCGTGGAGCCCACGAAGCCCTGGGTTGTCGACATGGGTGCGGCGCACCAAAACCTGTACGGCTACGCGGGCAAGCGGCTGCGCTTCAGTGGCCAGTTGCGGACCGACGCTGTGAAGGGATGGGCCGGGCTCTTTCTCGGCCAGGGCGATGGGACACTGCTGTACCGGATCAACGCGGCCAGGCCCGGTGTCGAGGCGCTGCTGCCCGCTGGCACTGCCGTCGCGACCGACGGGAACTGGCACGACGCCAGTGTCGTGTTCGACGTGCCAGCCGACGCACCGCAAGTCATCCTCGGCATCGGCCTGGTCGGTGAGGGCCAGGTCTGGGCCCGCAACCTGCAGTTCCAGGTCGTCGGCAACGAGGTGCCGACGACCACGACGAAGATCGGCGTCGACCTGCAGTCGGCGCGCCGTGCCGATGCAGAGCACATGGCGGAGATGGCGAAAAAGCCGCCCTCGCCGCTGCTGAACGCGGCGCTGGACTGAAGGCTGGCCATGCCACGCCCGCCCCTGCGCCGCGCCTTGCTGCCTGCCCTCCTCCCCGCCCTGCTGTTCTGGGCGGCTTGGGCCCTGTTGCACTGGATCTGGCCCTACGCCCGCTGGCTGGCCCCGGCCGCCCAACTCTGGCTGGCCTACAGCGCCGCCTGGTTCACGCTCAACTGGCGCTGGTGGCCGCTGGCGGTGCCGCTGGCCGCCGCTCTGGGCGCGGCGGCGGGGACGCTGCTGCTGCCGGCCATCGACCTGGCGCAATGGCAGAACCCGCTGGCCATGTGGCGGCCCTGGCTGCCGGCCTTCGCCTTCGCGCTACTGATGCATCTGCCGACCCGCTGGTGGCGCTGGCGTGAGGAGCAGGCCTTGGCACTGCGCCTGGCGCACGCCGAGCACACCGCGGCGATGGCCGAACTGTCGCGCCAGGTCAGCCTGACCGAACTGAAGGCGCTGCAGGCCCAGGTCGAGCCGCATTTCCTGTTCAACGCGCTGGCCAGCCTGCAGCAGCTCATCCGCAGCCAGCCGGCCACGGCCGAGCGCTTTCTCGGCGAGCTGCACGACTACCTGCGCCTGGCCCTGCCGTCGCTGCGCAAGCCCATGAGCACGCTGGAGCGCGAGTTCGAGCTGGCACGCGCCTACCTCACGGTGATGTCCACACGGCTGGGCGAGCGCCTGCGCTTCGACCTGCATCCCGAGCCCCGCTGCAACGGCCAAGGGCTGCCACCGTTGATGCTGCTGACGTTGGTGGAGAACGCGGTGCGCCACGGCATCGAGCCCAAGCCGCAAGGCGGCCGCATCGAACTCGATGCACGGCGCGAGGGCGAGCGCCTCGTGCTGGAGGTGCGCGACGATGGCATCGGCCTGCAGGCCGCTGAGTCGGGCCCGGCCAGCGGCCAGGGCCTGGGCTTGGCCAATCTGCGCGACCGCCTGGCGGGGCTGTACGGCGAGGCGGCACGCCTGAGTGTTCAACAGCGATCCACCGGCGGCGTGTGCGCGCGCATCGAGCTGCCCTGGAACATTCCCGAGACCCGATGAAGCATCCCACCGCCCTGCTGATCGAAGACGAAGCCTTGCCGCGCCAGCGCCTGCGCGAGGGCTTGGCCGAGCTGTGGCCGCAGCTGCACGTCCTGGCCGAGGCCGAGGACGGCGAACGCGGCCTGGCCCTGGTGCTGGAACTGCGGCCCGACATCGTCTTCGTCGACATCCGCCTGCCCGGGCTGGACGGCCTGCAGCTGGCGCGGCGCATCAAGGGCCTGTGCCACATCGTCTTCGTCACCGCCTACGACGCGCATGCGGTCACCGCCTTCGACCAGGGCGCGGTGGACTACCTGCTCAAGCCGCTGGCCACCGAGCGCCTGCGCGAGACTGTGCAGCGCCTGCAGCAGCGCCTGCAGTTGCCACCTGCCGAGCTGGCGCGCTGGTTGCAGCAGTGGGCGCCGCCCTCCTTGCCATCCAGCGCCCCTCCCGCGCCCAGCGCACCGCTGCGCTGGCTGCAGGCCTCACAGGGCGAACGCTTGCACCTTGTGATGGTGGCGGATGTGAGCCATTTCCGCAGCGACAACAAATACACCTGCGCCTTCACTGCGGAAGGCGACTACCTGCTGCGCCTGTCCTTGCGCGAATTGCTGCAGCAACTCGACCCGGAACAGTTCTGGCAGATTCACCGCGCCGTCGTCATCAACGTGGCCCAGGTCGCTCGCGTGGATCGCAGCCTGGGCAGCATGGAAGTGCTACTCAAGGACGGCAAGACAAGGTTGCCGGTGAGCCAGAGCTTCCAACCCCGGTTCAAGCCGATGTAGCGCACGGTGTTGGCGCGCGCCGGCAGTGATGGCGGGCCGCGAACCACGACCCTGGCCGAACAACCCTTGCGGCCTTATTTGCTGGACGGAAACGCAAACACCGCGTTCTCGCGCACGCCCGACGAAGGCCAGCGCTGCGTGATCTGCTTGCGGCGCGTGTAAAAGCGCACCGCGTCCGGGCCGTAGGCGTTCAGGTCGCCAAACAGCGACCGCTTCCAGCCGCCGAACGAGTGGTAAGCCACCGGGACCGGCAGCGGCACGTTCACCCCCACCATGCCGACCTGGATGTGGTCGGTGAAGTGGCGCGCCGTCTCGCCATCGCGCGTGAAGATGCAGGTGCCGTTGCCGTATTCATGCGCGTCGACCATCGCCATAGCGGCCTGCAGGCTGTCGACGCGGATGATGCCGAGCACGGGGCCGAAGATCTCTTCCTCGTAGATGCGCATGCCGGGCGTGACGCGGTCGAACAGGCAGGGGCCGAGGAAGTAGCCGGCCTCGTGCCCGGCCACCGTCAGGCCACGGCCATCGACGACGAGTTCAGCGCCCTCTTCCACGCCTTGATCGACATAGCCACGCACCTTCTCCAGGTGCGCCTTCGTGACCAGCGGGCCCATGTCGCAGCCGGCCTCGCGGCCAGAGCCGACTTTCATGCGGGCCATCTCGGCGATGAGCTTCTCGCGCACGGCGTCGGCCGTGGCGTCGCCCACTGCGACCACCAGCGGGATGGCCATGCAGCGCTCGCCGCAGGAGCCAAAGGCCGCGCCCATCAGCGCCGTCACGGCGTTGTCGATGTCGGCGTCGGGCATGACGACGGCGTGATTCTTGGCGCCGCCCAGCGCCTGCACGCGCTTGCCGTGCTTCGTACCCGTCGCGTAGATGTATTCGGCAATCGGCGTCGAGCCGACAAAGCTGATGGCCTGCACGCGTGGGTCGGCCAGCAGCGTGTCCACGGCCTCCTTGTCGCCGTTGACGACGTTAAGCACGCCCGGCGGCAGGCCGGCGTCCTGGGCCAGCTGGGCGATGAACAGCGTGCTGCTCGGGTCGCGCTCGGACGGCTTCAGGATGAAGGTGTTGCCGCAGGCCACGGCCATGGGCCACATCCACAGCGGCACCATGGCCGGGAAATTGAACGGCGTGATGCCGGCGCAGACGCCCAGCGACTGGAACTCCGACCAGGCGTCGATGCCCGGGCCGACGTTGCGGCTGTGCTCGCCCTTCAGCAGCTCGGGCGCGTAGGTCGCGTACTCGACGTTCTCGATGCCGCGCTGCAGCTCGCCCAGGCTGTCGGCCAGCACCTTGCCGTGCTCGTCGGTGATGAGGCGGCAGATGGTGTCGGCATGCGCTTCGAGCAGCTCCTTGAAGCGGGTCAGCACGCGGGCGCGCTTGAGCGGCGGCGTGTTGCGCCAGGCAGGGAATGCGGCTTGCGCGGCGGCAATTGCGGATTCGACGGTGGCGCGGTCCGCCAGGCGGACCTGCGCGCCGACCTTGCCGGTGGCGGGGTTGAAGACGTCGGCCGAACGGCTGCCGCCGTCGACCTGCTGGCCGTTGATGAGATGGGTGATCACGGGATGTTTGGGAGTAAAAGTTCAGAGAGTCGCGTCGAAGCAGTCGCCTAAAGCGGAGACCAGCGAGTCGATCTCGGCGGGCGTGCTGATGAAGGGCGGCGCCATCTGGATGGTGTCGCCGCCGTAGCGCACGTAGAAGCCCTTGGCGTACATGGCCATCGCGATGTCGAAGGGGCGCTTGGCGGGCTCGCCGGGCAGCGGCGTGACGGTGATGCCGGCGGCCAGACCGAAGTTGCGGATGTCGGCCACATGCTTGGCGCCCTTCAGGCCATGCACGGCCGTCTCGAACATCGGCGCCAGCTCCTTCACGCGCTGCAGCGCGTGCTCACGCTCCAGCAGGTCCAGCGAGGCGAGGCCGGCCGCGCAGGCGACCGGGTGCGCCGAGTAGGTGTAGCCGTGCGGGAACTCCAGCATGTAGTCCGGCCCGCCCTGGGCCATGAAGGTGTCGTGGATCTCCTGCTTGGCGACGACCACGCCGAGCGGCTGCACGCCGTTGGTGATCTGCTTGGCGGCGGTCAGGATGTCGGGCGTCACGCCGAAGGCCTCGGCGCCTGTCCATGCGCCGGCGCGGCCGAAGCCGGTGATGACCTCGTCGAAGATCAGCAGGATGTTGTGCGCCGTGCAGATCTCGCGCAACCGCTGCAGATAGCCCACCGGCGGGATGACGACGCCGGCCGAGCCGGAGAAGGGCTCGACGATGACGGCGGCGATGTTGCTCGCGTCGTGCAGCGCGATCAGCTGCAGCAGGTCGTCGGCCAGCGCGGCGCCCATCGGGCCGTCCTGCGGCGGCATGCCCTTGAAGAAGCTGCCGTTGGGCGGCTGCGTGTGCGGCAGGTGATCGGCCTCAATGCCCTGGCCGAAAGTCTTGCGGTTGCCCACCATGCCGCCGACCGAGATGCCGCCGAAGTTGACGCCGTGATAGCCCTTGGCGCGGCCGATCAGCCGCGTCTTGCCCGCCTGGCCCTTGGCGCGCCAGTAGGCCCGCGCCATCTTCAGCGCCGTGTCAGCCGACTCCGAGCCCGAGCCCGTGAAGAACACGCGGTTCAAGCCGGCCGGCATCTTCTCGACGATCCTGTTGGCCAGCTCGAAGGACAGCGGGTGGCCGAACTGGAAGGCCGGCGAATAGTCCAGCTCGCGCGCCTGGCGGCTGATGGCTTCGACAATCTCTTGGCGCCCATGCCCCAAGCCCGTGCACCACAGGCCCGACAGGCCGTCGAAGATCTGCCGGCCGTCGTCGGTGCGGTAATAGGCGCCGGCGGCGCCGGTCAGCAGGCGGGGGTTGGCCTTGAACTGCCGGTTGCCGGTGAAGGGCATCCAGTGGGCGTCCATCCAGTTGGCAGGTCGGTCTGCGGTCTGAGTCATGGCGTCTCGTGCAAGTGGTTTGCGCCGCATCGTGCCCGGGCCAATGCTTGTAGACAATGACAACATCGCCATGTCTACTTGCCGGTCAATGAAACCAAATGACGCACGTCTTCCCGGCCAGATTGCAGACGTGGACCTGCGCCTGCTCAGGGTGTTCAAAGCCGTCGTCGAATGCGGCGGCATGGCGGCGGCGGAGCTGGAACTGAACGTCGGCATGCCGACCATCAGCCGGCAGATCAAGGACCTGGAGGAGCGCCTCGGCCTGGTGCTGTGCCGCCGCGGCCGCGCCGGATTTGCGCTGACGGCCGAGGGCGCCGAGCTCTACGCGGCGGCGCTGCAACTGCTGTCCGCCACCACCGACTTCCGCGCCCGGCTGGAGGAGATCCACCACCAGATCGGCGGCGACCTGCATCTGGCACTGTTCGAGAAGACCGTCAGCAACTCCGCCTGCCACATCGACCGAGCCCTGGCCCAGTTCAACCAGGCCGCACCCGGCGTGAAGCTGCACATCCATGTCGGCACCATCACCGACATCGAGCAGGGCGTGCTGTCGGGGCAGTTCCAGGTCGGTGTCATCCCCGAGCACCGGAGGTCGGAGAGCCTCGCCTACCGCCCGCTGTTTGGCGAGGTCATGCACCTGTACGCGGGCAACGGCCACGCCTGGTTCGCGGCCGACCATCGCTGGAGCTGGGCCGACCTGAGAAACCAGCAACTGGCCGGTCTCGGCTATCACTCACCCAACCTCGTGCTCACGCATCGACGCCAGTTGGAGCGGGCGGCCACGGCGTCTGACCAGGAAGGGGTTGCGACGCTGATCCTGACCGGCTGCTTCGTCGGCTTCCTGCCCGACCATTACGCCCAGCCCTTTGTCGAGGCCGGCCGCCTGCGCGCCGTGTCCGTCGATGAGCTGAGCTACGACTGCAGCTTCGCCTGCATCTACCGCCACGACCCCGCGCCCACCCGGGCCGCGGCGACGCTGGTGCAGGCGCTCGAAGCGGCGCACGCTTGAGGAAGCGGCGACTACCATCCCGCTCCTACCTTCACCGCCATCTTCAGCGGCTTTGTGCCGCGCATCACGCATGAGCCACACGCCCGATTCCTCTCGCTACGACCGCCAACCTTATCGTCGCAGCGGGCGCAGCGGCCTGCTGCTGCCGACCTTGTCGCTCGGCCTGTGGCACAACTTCGGCGACGTCGACCGCTACGACAACGCCCGCACCATGCTGCTGGGCGCCTTCGACCGCGGCGTCACCCATTTCGACCTTGCCAACAACTACGGCCCACAGCCGGGCTCGGCCGAGCTGACCATGGGCCGCGTGCTGCGCGAGGACCTGCAGGCTCACCGGGACGAGCTGATCATCTCGACCAAGGCCGGTTACCGCATGAACCCTGGGCCCTACGGTGAATGGGGATCGCGCAAGTACATGCTAGCCAGCCTGGATGCGAGCCTGAAGCGGCTCGGCCTGCCCTACGTCGACATCTTCTATTCGCACCGCCCCGATCCCGACACGCCGCTGGAGGAAACGATGGGTGCGCTGGACCACGCCGTGCGCAGCGGGCGGGCGCTGTATGTGGGACTGTCCAACTATTCGGCGGCTCAGACCCGCGAAGCCAGCGCCATCCTGCGCCGGCTGGGCACGCCCTGCGTCATCCACCAGCCACGCTACAGCATGCTGGACCGCCATGTCGAGGGCGGTCTGCTGGAGGTGCTGGCCGAGGAAGGCATCGGCTGCATTGCCTTCTCGCCACTGGCCCAGGGCCTGCTCACGGAGAAATACCTCTCGTCCATCCCTGCCGACTCACGCGCTGCCCTGGGTGGCTTCCTCAAACCCACCGACATCACGCCGGGCCGGCTGGAGGCGCTGCGCGCACTCAAGGCACTGGCGGATGCGCGTGGGCAGACGCTGGCTCAACTGGCCCTGACCTGGGTGCTGAGGCAGCCCGGCATGACGTCCATCCTGGTCGGCGCCAGCCGGCTAGGCCAGATCGACGACGCGCTGGGCATCGTCGCGGCGGCGCCACTGACCGATGCTGAGCTGGCGGCGGTGGACGCCGCGCTGACGCTCGAGAAGTCAGCCGGCTGAGGTCGAGCCCGCTGACGGCCTGGGCTGACACACGCGTCATCGGCCGATCAGAACGGGTCCTTGAACTGCATCGTCACGAAGAACGCACCCCGCGCCTCGCCGGCCTGGCGGCGCAGGTTGGCCATATAGCCCAGGCTGAAATCCACGCTGTCCACCAGCGTCACGCGCAGGCCGGTGCCCACGGCAAGGCGGGTACGGGGGCCGCTCAGGCGCGGGCTGGGATTCACCGCGTCCAGCATCAGCAGCGGACTGATGGCGACGGCATTGATCTCGTCCATCAGCGTGTCGACGATATGGCGCACCGGTTCGATCTCGCGGCGCGCGTCCTGCTCGGCCAGCTTGGGGTCTGCTGCTACGAACAAGCGCACCAGCTCCTTGACGGCAGCGCGCAGCGCGGCGCCTTGCTGCGTGACCTGCGGGTGGCGCGGGCCGGCGTTGAAGCTCTCCACACACAGCGCCACCACCTGCCCCACCGTGTTGGCGGTGTCTTCACCAGGCAGCAGCTCGGTGAACAGGCCCAGTTGCGTGAGGCTGGACTCCAGCAGCACCTGCGTGATCTCGTCCTGGGCCTGGCCGAGCTGCGCCTTGCATGCGGCGAACAAATCGCTGTCGGCGCTGCCGGCGGCGGGCGCCACGGCAGCAAGGGCAGCATCGAGCGCGGCCAAGGTCCGCTGCACTGTCGGCAGTTGCGCAATGGCCTGCAGATAGGTCGGCAGGGTGGTGCGGTTGTCCGCCGCGAGGCCGCCGACGGCGGAGTCCAGCTGGCCGTTCAACGCGGTGCGGACCTGGGCGTCGCGGTATGCCTCGGCCGGCACCAGCGGCTGGTTGAAGACCGGCAGCGCCGCCGTCAGGCTCAGCGCCGCAAAGCGCTGGTAGCCCGGGCTCGCCGGACTACCGGCCAGTGCATTGGTGCCCAGGCTGCGCAGCAGCGGCGCCGCGCGGATCTGCCACTCCTCGCCGCCGATGAATTGCTGCTCGCGCCCGCCAGCGAAGAAGCGCGCGCCATGTGGCACCAGGCCCTGCTCGCGCAGATGGCCCAGCGTCAGACGCGTTTCCAGCGACAGGCTGCGGTGGTCGGCCACCGGCCAGCGGCCCTCATGCGCGATGTCGATGATCTGCTTGACCCAGTCCAGGCCCGCGCCGCCGCTGCCGGCGCCGAACTCGACCGCATAGCTCGCGGCCAGGCTCTGCCGCGCCAGCCGTGCCGTGGTGCCCGCCATCAGCTTGAGCGACTGGTAGCGCTGGTCCGCCACCAGGCCTGCGGCGGGGTCGTCCTGGCCGCGGCTGCGGTGCTGGCCGGCATCCAGCGCCGCTCCCAGGCGTAGCGCCAGCGCCCAACTGCCCAGTGGATGCGTCTGAGCGAAGGCCTGAGCCTCGAGGTTGCTCTGCCCCAGCCGCGACACGGACTTGGCGGGCACCGACTGGTCGGCATAGCCCAGCCGCCAGGCCGTGTGGGCCCAGATGCCGTCGCTGTGCTCCCGCCCTCCCTCCAGCGCCAGCGCCATGTCCCGCAGCCGATCACTGGCGTAGGCGTCGACGGCGACGGAGCGCCAATAGAGGGTGTCGGCGTCGGCACCCGCACCACTGCGGTTGTAGAGGGCCGCCAGCCCGGCCCCGGCGCCCTCGCCCCCCCGATACCCCAGGCGCGGTTGCAGGCGCATGCCCGGGCGCAAGGCCTCCTGCCCGGACTGGCGCTCCGGGGCAGCCGTCTCGCGCTGGCGCGACTCCCAGGTCAGCCCTACCGACAAGGAGGCCTTGATGGCGTAGACAAAGAACACCAAGTCCAGGCCCTGCGGCGTGCAGCTGACCATCACGGGCAGCACGCGGCCGCCGACACGGGCTTCGACATCCAGGTTGGCAAAGGGCAGCGCAGCGATCTGGTTCCACACGGCCGTGACCTGGCTGGCGCTGTAGGGCGTGCCGCGCAGCGGCTCGGCCAAGGCCTTCGCCTGGTTCAGGTCAGCCCGGATCCAGGGCAGGAAGGCCAGCGGCGTCTGCACGTCCACGGCGTGGATGGGCATGCCGCCAAAGGCGCCGTTGGCCGGACAGGCATCACCGACGACCACCGCAGCCTGCCCGGCTTGCGGGCCGGCGCTGGCGACGGCGGGCGCCAGCAGGGCGGGCAGGGCCAGCGCCCAGCACGCGCCCAGTGGCGGGCGTCTCACCGCTTGATCAGCGTGCGCTGGATCACAGCATCCGCAGGCGGGCCGCCGGGCTGCTGGCTCGCGAGAGCCGCGCTGGACGCCGGGCCGGCCAGGAAGGCGGCCTGCGTCGCGGTCAGGCCATTGGTGGCGGTCGCTGCGGCCTTGCTGTGCAGCTCCTTGTCGACGACCACGTCCAGGCTCACGCGCGCGTCGCCGTAGGCCACCGCCTTGTCATCGCGGCGGAACAGCTTGAAATGGATGGTCCAGGTTGGCAAGCCGTCGTCGTCACTGACCTTCTCCAGCCCGAAGACGATGCGGCGCAGGTCGTCCTTGGTGTTCACGACCAAGTCGACCTTGATGTTGGTGATGATGTGTTCGCGGGTGGTCATGGCGGGCTCCTGGTCGAGATGGACCGGGCCTGAGTAGGCCGCCGGGCCGCGCCGGGGTCATCCGTAGAAGTGGGGAAGGTCGGCGGCCGCCGGCTGCCGCAGGCCAAGCTCGGCCTCCTGCAGCGGCGCCAGCAGCAGCCTCAGTTCGTTCGCGCTGAACTTGCTCAGACTGCTGCCGTCGTCGCTGCCGAGCAGGCCGTCGGCCAAGGCTTTCTTGCGCGCCTGCAACTCCAGCATGCGCTCCTCGATGCTGCCTTGGGCCACCAGCTGGTAGACGAAGACCGGCTGGTCCTGGCCGATGCGGTGTGCCCGCGCGCTGGCCTGGGCCTGCACTGCCGGGTTCCACCAGGGGTCGACGTGGATGACGGTGTCGGCGGCCGTGAGGTTCAGGCCCACGCCGCCGGCCTTGAGGCTGGCCAGCAGGATGGGCTCCTCGCGGGCCTGGAAGCGGCGCACGACCTCGCCGCGCGCCGACGCGGCGGTCTGGCCGGTCAGGCGCAGATGAGGCAGCTCCAAACGGTCCAGTTCAGCGGCAATCAAGTCGAGCATCTCGGTGAACTGCGAGAACACCAGCAGCCGCCGGCCCTGGGCGACGAAATCGGGCAGGTGCTCGCACAGCCATTCGAGCTTGGCGCGCTCCACGTATGGCGGCATATCCACGCCCTTGAGCAGCAGCGGGTCGCAGCAGACCTGGCGCAGCTTCAGCATCGCGTCCAGCACGCTGATCAGGCTCGTCGCGTTGAAGCCGTCGCGGGCCAGGATGCGGCGCACCATGTGGTCGGCCGCGACGCGCACGCTCTCGTAAAGCTGCTTCTGCTGGCCGACCAGCGTGACGCGCTTGACCAGTTCGGTCAGCGGCGGCAGCTCGGTGGCCACCTCGGTCTTCATGCGCCGCAGGATGAAGGGCCGCACGCGGGCCGCCAGCAGACGGGCGCGCGCGCCGTCGCGGTTCACTTCGATGGGCTTGCGCCAGTGGCGGGCGAAGCTGCGCGAGTCGCCGAGGAAGCCGGGCATCAGCAGGTCGAACAGCGACCACAGCTCGCCGAGGTGATTCTCCAGCGGCGTGCCGGTCAGGGCCAGGCGGTGGCGCACGTCGAGCCGCAGGAGGGCGCGGGCGGCGCGAGCCTGGGCGTTCTTGACGGCCTGGGCTTCGTCGAGGATCAGCAAGTGCCAGCGCTGGGCGGACAGCGTGCGCAGGTCGCGCCAGACGAGGTTGTAGGTGCTGAGCACCACATCCACGTTCGCAAGCTGCGCGGCTTCGCGGTCGGCGCCGTGCCAGGTCATCAGCTTGAGCCCAGGCGCGATGCGGGCGGCCTCCTGCTGCCAGTTGAAAAGCAGCGACGTCGGCACGATGACGAGGGCCGGGCGTTCGAGGCGCCCGGCCTGCTTCTCGGTCCAGAGGTGGGCCAGGGCCTGCGCCGTCTTGCCCAGGCCCATGTCGTCGGCCAGGATGCCGGCGAGGCCCTGTTCGCGCAGGTATTGCAGCCAAGTCAAGCCGTGCAGCTGATAGGGGCGCAATTGCAAGCCGAGGCCGTCGGGCTGCGCCATCGAAGTCGGCGTGCCGGCCGCCAGCAGTCGTTGGCCGAGTGCCTTCAACCCAGCATCGCCGTGGATCTGCCAGCGGCCACGCGACTCCTCCTCGATGCAGCGGATGCGGTCGGCGTCCCAGGCGTTGAGCTTGAGCGGCTTGCCCTTCTCCAGCTCCACCGGCTTGAGCAGGTCCAGCAGCGCCAGCATCATGGCCTTCAGCGGCGCGGCCACCGCGTGATAGCGCCGGCCGCCGGGCGCGCGCAGCGAGACGATGGCGTCGTCCTCGATGGACGCGATGGCCACCGCGTCCAGCCAGCGCTTGTCCTTGCGCAGCAGGTTGGCGATCAGTGGCGCAAGGTCGATGCGCTGGCCGTCGACCTCCATGCCCAGGCTGACCAGCCAGGCGCCGGTGCGCCGCTCCAGCCCCAGGCCTTCGACGCGGCGGCTCGGCTTGGGAGCTTCGGCTTCGGTTTCGGTCAGCCCGAGCTGCCAGCCGCTGACAAACTGGCTGTGGTGGGCGAAACCGGGCTCGGTGGTGACCTGCCAGCCCTGGGCCAACAGTTCGGGCACCTTTTCGGCATGGAAGTCGCCGAAGAATTCTTCCTGGACGAGGGTCCAGAGGGACGCTCCGCCCAGAGGCAGCGGCGCGCCGCGCCATTGCAGCAAGGGGGGGTCCAGGGCAACGAGGCCGAGTTTGAGCAGCGTCTGCTCGGCGTCGGCATCCCGCCGCGCCAGCGTCGCCACCGTCACCTGGTCCCCTCGCGGCCCGAGCGCGCCGCGCGGCCGCAGGCCGAGCAGGCCGTCGCCGCGCGTCAGGGTACGCAGCGTGAGGTGCGGGGGAGAAACGGACATCACGACAGTCTCGCAGCCCGCGAGACCGTCGCAGTCGAACTCAAGACTTCAGGACACCCTTGATGTGGGCGGCGATGGCGTCGTCCTGGCAGTTCGTGAAGAACAGCTCCTGGAACTTCTCGCCCGACACGGCGGCCTTCAGCAGGTCCTGGTCGACGGCCTTCAGCGTCGTCAGCATGTCCTTGCACGAAGCGGCCTTCAGGTCCTTCAGGATGCCGCGGTTCTTGGCCATGATGGCCGCGCGCTCCTTGGGGTAGCCGGCGCCGCGCTCGTTCTCGAACAGCTTGCGGTAGCAGTCCTGCAGGTTCAGCTCGGCGGCCCAGCCGAAGCCCTTGGCGTAGGGCATGGACATGCAGTTGCCGTCGTTGATCTGGCCGAACAGGAAGGCGTCGGTCGGGTCGATGACGAGGCCGCAGAACACGCCGGGCATGCTGTTGCAGGCCAGCATGGAGCCCATGCCCGTGCCGCAACCGGTGACGACGAAGTCGGCGGCCTTGGAGTTCAGCAGGATGCCGGCCAGCAGGCCGTTCATGACGTAGGTGAGCGAGGCCTTGTCCTCGGGCGTGTACATGCCGTAGTGGTGGACGCTGTGGCCCAGCGGCTCGGCGACGGTCTTGAGGGCGCTGTGGACGATCTCGGACTTGGCGGCCTGGCTGTTCTCGATGATGAGGGCGATCTTCATGGCGGGTGGCTTTCGGTAGCGGAATGGGGGCTGGAGCGGCACAGGCCACCCCGGTTGCATGGGCCGCGGCTGCCCGAGCCAGAGGGGCTCGAGCGCGGGCCGTCATGCCAGGCGTCCGCCTCGAAAGGCCGGGACTGCATGGTCCCGATGGAGCAACCTGGCCAACCGCGCACCCCGGAAGGGAGGCGCTGGCGCTGGCGCCATTGTGCCACTTGCGTCAAATATTGGAACGCCGTTTCATAAAGCCACTCAAGCCCGCGGCAGAGGCGGGCTCCGCAGCATCAGCGGTGATAGGGATCGTTGGGCCGGCGGTCGGCACCGTTGGGCACGCCGTCGCGGTCCGCGTCGCCGCGGGCCCAACCGCCGCGCCGCAGTTCCCAGTGGCCACCGCGTTCCACCCAGGCGGGCTGGTTGTACAGATAGCCGCGGCGCTCCTTCACCCAGACGCCCTGCTGCCAGACGTGGCGGCGGCCGTTCCAATTCCAGTAGCCGGGCACCCAAACATAGCCCCGGCGTGCAGCCGGCATCACTTCATGACGGGGAGGCGGTGGAGCGGTCCGGATGGACACACTGACCTGTGCCGCGGCTGCGGTCGGGAGTGTTGCTGCACCAAAGGCACAGCTGGCGACCAGGCACGAAGCGATGATGGTTCTGTTGAGCATGACGATCTCCAAGTTGCAGGAGGTCATTCAACGACTGGCCCCGACGCGCGGTGGTCGGACAAGCGCCCGTCGTGCCGCAAAGTTGTGCAAAGCGTCCAACTGATCGAAGGCGGGTGAGGCCTGCCGCAGCGCCTCAGTCGCCTTCACCACCCAGCGGCTTCAACTGCCGGCCCGCCGGCAGAGCGCGCAGGTATTTGAAGGTGCCCGTCGCATGAGCGCAGAGCTTGTCACCCGCACCGAATACCGAGCCCTCGCAGAAAGCCATGGTCGTGGAGCGATGCAGCAGCTTGCCCATCGCGCGCAGTTCGCCCTCGCCGGGGCGCATGAAGCTGGTCTTCATCTCCACCGTGACGACGCCAGGCCCGAGGTCCGGCAGGTGCCGGTTCACGCTGCGGGCGGCATGCGCCATCGCCACGTCCAGCAGCGTCATCACCACGCCGCCGTGGGCGACGCGCCAGGAGTTCAGGTGCTGCTCGCTGATCGTCAGCCGCAGCTCGGCCTCGCCGTCGCCGACGGAATGCAGCGTGAAGCCGAGTTGCTGGACGAAAGGGATGTGGACCGGGAACTCCATCGCCCGATCATCCCCCGTGGATGGCCGACACGCCGCCGTCGACCGCCAGGATCTGGCCGGTGATGTGCTTGCCGGCCCTGGACGCAAACAGCAGGGCCGCGCCCTTCAAATCGTCGTCATCGCCGATGCGGTTCAGCGGCGAGTGGGAAGCGAGTTGCTCTTCACCGATGGTCGCCATCAGGCCCTTGGTCATCTTGCTCGGGAAGAAGCCCGGCGCCAGCGCGTTGACGGTGATGCCGTATTGGCCCCACTCGCCGGCCAGCGCGCGCGTGAAGTTCACGGCCGCGCCCTTGCTGGTGTTGTAGGCAATGGTCTTCATGACGGCCGAGTTGCCGCCCAGGCCCGCGATGGAGGCCACGTTGATGATGCGGCCCGACTTGCGCGGGATCATGCTGGCCTTGGCCACCGCCTGGGCGAAGACGAAGAGGCTGCGGATGTTCAGGTCCATGACCTTGTCCCAGGCCTCGATCGGGTGCTCCTCAGCGGGCGCGCCCCAGCTCGCGCCGGCGTTGTTGACGAGGATGTCGATCTGGCCCAGGCGCTCCATGGTTTCCATGACGACGCGCTGCGCCTCCTCGGGCTTGGACGCATCGGCCGCCACCCAGCGCGTGTCGATGCCGCGCGCCTGCAGGTGGGCCGCGGCCTCCTCCAGGTCGGCCGCCTTGCGCGACGTCAGCATGATCTTGGCGCCGGCTTCACCCAGCGCTTCGGCGATCTGCAGGCCCAGGCCGCGCGAGCCGCCGGTGACGAGGGCCACCTGGCCGCTCAGGTCGAAGAGGTCTTGAACCTTGGTGCTCATCAAAAGTCTCCTTAGAAGTATTCGGCTTTCATGTCGCGGCACAGCGGCTCGCGGCGGGCGACAACGTCCAGCCAGGCGCCGATCTTGGGCAGCTCGTAGGCAAAGAAGTAGCGGGCGGCGGCGCGCTTGCCGTGGGCAAAGTCGCTGCCGTCACTGACGGCCAGCGCCACGTCCAGCCACAACCAGGCCAGCACGGTGTGCCCGAAGGCCTGCATGTAGGGCGTGGCGTTGGCCAGCGCCTCCTCGGGCTCGCCTGTGCTCCAGGCCTTCTTGGTGGCCCCGCCGACTTGCGCCAACGCCGCGGCGAGCTGATTGGCCTGCGGCGCCCAGTCGGTCTGCATGGCTCGCTCGATGGTCTGCTGCACGCGCGCGGCCAGCGCGGCCAGCGACGCCCCGCCCTGCTGCACCACCTTGCGGCCCAGCAGGTCCAGCGCCTGGATGCCGTGCGTGCCCTCGTGGATCATGTTCAGGCGCTGGTCGCGCCAGAGCTGCTCGACGGGGAAGTCGCGCGTGTAGCCATAGCCGCCCAGCACCTGGATGGCCAGGGAGTTGGACTCCAGGCACCACTCGCTCGGCCAGCTCTTGGCGATGGGGATCAGCACGTCCAGCAGCGCCTGCGCCTCGGCCTTGGCGTCGCCCGTGTTCAGCTCGTCGACGAGGCGGGCGCAGTACAGCTCCAGCGCCAGGCCGCCTTCGACATAGCTCTTCTGCGCCAGCAGCATGCGGCGCACGTCGGCGTGTTCAATGATGGGCCGCTGCGGGCTGGCCGCGTCCTTGCCGGCCGTCGTCATGGCACGCCCCTGCGGCCGCTGCTTGGCGTACTCCAGGCTGGCTTCATAGCCGGCATAGCCCAGCATGACGGCGCCGAGGCCCACGCCGATGCGCATCTCGTTCATCATGAAGAACATGCAGCGCAGGCCCTCTTGAGGCTTGCCGACGAGGTAGCCGACGGCGCCCGCCTTGCCTTCCGGCTGGAACTTGCCTTCACCGAAGTTCAGCAGGCAGTTGGTCGTGCCGCGGTGGCCGAGCTTGTGGTTCAAGCCGGCCAGTGCGATGTCGTTGCGCTCGCCGGTCAGCTGGCCGTCGGTGCCCACCATCTGCTTGGGCACGATGAACAGCGAGATGCCCTTGGTGCCGGGGATCAGCTTGCCGTCCGGCCCCGGGATCTTGGCCAGCACCAGGTGCACGATGTTCTCGCGCAGCTCGTGCTCGCCGCCGGAGATCCACATCTTGTTGCCGCGCAAGCGGTAGCGCGGGCCGAGCGGATCGTCGGCGTTCTCCAGTTCGGCGCGGGTGACCACGTCGGACAGCGACGAGCCCGCCTGCGGCTCCGACAGACACATGGTGCCGAACCACTGGCCGGCCAGCAGCGTCTTGGCGAACACTTCGCGCTGGCGCTCGCTGCCGTGTTCCATCAGCAGGTTGGCGTTGCAGGTCGTCAGCACGGCATAGGAGCCGACGGCCACGTTGGCCTTGCTCAGGAAGGCATGCGCCGCCGTCTCGACCAGGCAGGGCAGCTGCATGCCGCCGACGTCGTAGTCCTTGGCCGCCGCCAGCAGGCCCGAGGCCACGTGGGCGTTGACCGCGTCGAGCGTCGCCGCGGGCAGGTGCACGCGCTCGCCGTCGAAGCGGGGTTCCTCGGTGTCGAGCAACCGATAGATGGGCGCGAACTTCTCGCGGGCGATGCGTTCGCTGGTGTCGAGCACCGCGTTGAAGGTCTCGCGTGAATGGTCGGCAAAGCGCTCACGCGCCGTCAGCTCGCCGGCATGAAGCCAGTCGTAGAGCAGGAACTCGAGGGTCTCGCGCATGGCTAGGCTTTGGTGATGGCCATGGTGCCGCTGGCCTTGGCGACCAGCTTGCGCTCGCCGCCCGTCGCCACCGCGTACACCTCGGCCTCGGTGAAAGAAACTTGTCGGCCGGGTTTTAGAACCCAAGCCTCGCATTCCAGCCGCTCGCCGGCAGCGCCGCGCAACAGGCTGGTCTTGAACTCGGCCGTCAGCACCCAATGGCCATCGGGAGCCATCGTCTGTGCCGCAGCGCCCATCGTGTGGTCGGCCAGCGCGGCGATGACGCCGGCATGCACGACGCCGGTGTGCTGGCAGTGGCGCTGGGCGATGACGAGCTGCGTGCTGACGCGGCCGGGCTCCACGGCCGTCGGTTCCACGCCCAGGTCGGCCATGAAGGGCGCCGAACGGAAGAAGCCGCGCAGCGTGTCGAGGTCGACCTGCATGGCTCAGTCGCCCGAACTGCGGACGATGGTGCCTTGCGCCAGCGCGCAAAGCTTCTCGGCGCCGTCCTTGACCGCGAAGACCTCGCAGCGGCACACCGCCTGCGTCTTGCTGACGGCTTCGGCGCTGGCGCGAGCAATCAGACGCTCGCCCACAGCCGGGCGGACGTAGTTGATCTTGAATTCCGAGGTCAGCACGGGCACCTGCATCGCGGTGCCGCCGGCATAGGTCAACGCGTTGTCGGCAAGGTAGCTGACGATCCCGCCATGGGCAAAGCCGTCCTGCTGCCGGTGCTCGGGCTTTAGCGCCAGCTGCAGGTCGACCTTGCCCGGCGTGAGCGCCACGAGTTCCGCGCCGAGCAGCACGCTGAACGGCTGCTTGGCAAGGACCTCACGGCCCATCGCAAGGAACTGTTCAGGACTGACGCTCACAGCACCTCGAAAACGCCCGCCGCGCCCATGCCGCCGCCAATGCACATCGTCACGCAGACGCGCTTGGCACCGCGGCGCTTGCCTTCGATGAGGGCATGGCCCGTCAAGCGTTGACCCGACACGCCGTAGGGGTGGCCGACGGCAATCGCGCCGCCGTTGACGTTCAGGCGGTCCATAGGGATGCCCAGCGTGTCGGCACAGTACAGCACCTGCACGGCGAAGGCCTCGTTCAGCTCCCACAGGTCGATGTCGGCAACCGTCAGGCCCAGCTTCTTGAGCACCTTGGGCACGGCGAACACCGGGCCGATGCCCATCTCGTCGGGCTCGCAACCGGCCACGGCAAAGCCGAGGAAGCGGCCAATGGGCTTGAGGTTGTGCGTGGACGCGTATTGCTCGCTGACCAGCGCGCAGGCGCCGGCACCGTCGCTGAACTGGCTGGCGTTGCCGGCCGAGATCAGACCGCCGGGCATGGCGGAGCGCAGGTCCTTGATGGCGTCATAAGTGGTGCCCTCGCGCAGGCCCTCATCGGCGCTGATGGTCACTTCCTTGCTCATCAGGCCCATGACCTTGTCGGCCACGCCCATGGTCGTCGTGACCGAGATCAGTTCGTCGGCGAACTTGCCGGCGGCCTGGGCGGCGCAGGCCTTCTGCTGGCTGCCGGCGCCGTACTGGTCCATGCGCTCGCGCGAGATGTTGTAGCGCTTGGCCACGTTCTCGGCGGTCTGCAGCATGTTCCAGTAGATCTCAGGCTTGAGCTTCATCAGCGCCGGGTCGACCAGCATGTGCTTGTTGGCCTCCTGCTGCACGCAGGAAATGCTCTCGACGCCGCCGGCGATGTAGACGTCGCCCTCGCCGGCAATGATGCGCTGCGCGGCCATCGCAATGGTCTGCAGGCCGCTGGAACAGAAGCGGTTGATGGTGACGCCGCTCACCGTGATGGGCAGGCCGGCCTTCAGCGCGATCTGGCGCGCGATGTTGGAGCCGGTGGCGCCTTCGGGCGTGGCGCAGCCCATCAGCACGTCTTCGATGGCACCGCCATCGATGCCGGCGCGTTCGACGGCTGCCTTGACGGCGTGGCCACCCAGCGTCGCGCCATGGGTCATGTTGAACGCGCCCTTCCAGCTCTTGGCGAGCGGCGTGCGGGCGGTGGAGACGATCAGTGCGTTGCTCATGTCTTGTTCCTTGTCAGTCGCGCGCTGCGATCAAGTGAAGCTCTTGCCTTCCGCCACGAGGCGGGCCAGCAGCGGGGCGGGCGTCCAGAACGCACCGTCATCCATCGGGTTCTTGGCAAAGCGCTTCATTGCCTGCACGACGTTGAAGAGGCCGAGGGTGTCGGCGTAGCACATCGGGCCACCGCGGAAGATGGGAAAGCCGTAGCCGGTCAGGTAGACCATGTCCACATCCGACGCGCGCTGGGCGATGCCCTCTTCCAGCAGATGCGCGGCCTCGTTGACGAGAGCGAACACCAGGCGGTGCACGATCTCCTCATCACTGATGTCGCGCTTCTTGGCGCCGATGGCTTCGCGGTGCTTGGCGAGCATCTCGTCGACGACCGGCGACGGGATGGCGTCGCGCTTGCCGGGCAGATAGTCGTACCAGCCGGCGCCGGTCTTCTGGCCGAAGCGGCCGAGCTCGCACAGACGGTCGGCGCTCGCCGAGTACTTCATGTTGGCGCGCTCGACAGCGCGGCGCTTGCGGATCGCCCAGCCGATGTCATTGCCCGCCAGGTCACCCATGCGGAACGGACCCATCGCGAAGCCGAACTTCTCGACGGCCTTGTCGACCTGCTGCGGCGTGCAGCCTTCATCGAGCAGGAAGCCGGCCTGGCGGCTGTACTGCTCGATCATGCGGTTGCCGATGAAGCCGTCGCAGACGCCCGACACGACAGCCGTCTTCTTGATCTTCTTGCCAATGGCCATGACCGTGGCCAGCACATCCTTGGCGGTTTCCTTGCCGCGCACCACTTCCAGCAGCTTCATCACGTTGGCTGGGCTGAAGAAGTGCATGCCCACCACGTCCTGCGGGCGCTTGGTGAAGGAAGCGATCTTGTCGACATCCAGCGTCGAGGTGTTGGACGCCAGGATGGCGCCGGGCTTGGCGACTTCGTCCAGCTGCTTGAAGACGGCCTCCTTGACGCCGATCTCCTCGAACACCGCCTCGATGATGAGGTCGGCATCGCCCAGGTCGGCGTAGTTCAGCGTCGTGCTCAAGAGCGCCATGCGCTGGGCGTATTTGTCTTCCTTCAGCTTGCCCTTCTTGACCTGCGATTCGTAGTTCTTCTTGATCGTCGCGACGCCGCGGTCCAGGGCTTCCTGCTTGGTCTCCAGGATGGTGACCGGGATGCCCGCATTCAGGAAGTTCATCGAGATGCCGCCACCCATCGTGCCGGCGCCGATGACGCCCACCTTGGCGATGGTGCGCAGCGGCGTGTCTTCGGGCACGTCGGAGATCTTGCTGGCCACGCGCTCGGCGAAGAACAGGTGGCGCAGCGCCTTGGACTCGGGCGTCAGCATCAACGCCATGAAGCCCTCGCGCTCGGCGCGCATGCCGTCGTCGAACTTCATGTTGACGGCACTGGCCACGGTCTCCAGGCAGCGCAACGGTGCCGGGAAGTTCTTGCTCATGCCGCCCACCATGTTGCGGGCGAACTGGAAGTAGGCCTCGGCGTTGGGGTGGCGGGCTTTCAGGTCTCGCACCTTGGGCAGCGGGCGCTTCTCGGAGACTTCTTCAGCGAACTTGACCGCCGCGTCGATCACGTTGGTGTCGACGATCTTGTCGAACAGCTTCTGGCCCGGGACCATGGCCAGCATCTGCGCCTCGACCGGCTCGCCGCTGACGATCATGTTCAGCGCGGGCTCCACGCCCAGCGCGCGCGGCAGGCGCTGCGTGCCTCCGGCGCCAGGCAGCAGGCCCAGCTTCACTTCGGGCAGCGCGACCTTGGTGCCGGTCTGCGCGACGCGGTAGTGGCAGCCCAGGGATAGCTCAAGGCCACCGCCCATGCACACCGTGTGGATGGCCGCGACCACCGGCTTGCTGCAGCTCTCGACGACGGAAATCAGGCTCAGCAGGTTCGGTTCGGCCAGGGCCTTGGGCGAGCCGAACTCCTTGATGTCGGCGCCGCCCGAGAAGGCCTTGCCGGCGCCGGTGATGACGAGCGACGTGATGGCCGGATCGGCTTCGGCACGTTCCACGCCGGCCGCAACGGCGGCACGGGTGGCAAAACCCAGGCCGTTGACCGGCGGGTTGTCGAGCGTGATCACGGCAACGCTGCCGCGAACTTCGTAATGGGCTGTCATGGGCACGACCTCGGTTGGCGGGCCATGCCGCGTCTCCCGCAGCCGGCCCAGAATAGAACGACCGTTCGATTCTAGGCAGCCGGCTTGCCGCAGTCTTGTCCCGGCAGTGACAAAGCCGTGGGAGCCCCTAGTACTGGGAGCGCGGCATCACCACCGTGTCCTTGAACGTTTTCGGTGCTGGCTCGGCCGTCGGCGGGTTCAGCTTGGACTCGGCGTAAAGGCGAGCTGCCTCGGCGGGGTCCGGCGCCGCCACTTCCGGCGCTGGAGCCTGGCGCGGCGCGGGCCGCACGGCCAGCCTCAATTCATGGTTCTCGCGCTGCAGTTGCTCGACCTGCTTGCGCGCCTGCGTGAGCTGCTGGGCACCCAGCTGGCGCGCCTGCTCGACATGCGTCACACGCTCGTGCTCGCGCTTGAGCCGCTTGGCCGCCCAGGCGTAGACGGCACCTCCCGCCACCAGGCCGCCCACCGCGAATCCGCCCACCAACTGCAACAGTTGACCGTTGTCCATTTTTCTCTCCCCTGACACCGTTGTCCCTGAGGACTGTATCGATCTGAAGGCGTAGCGCCTGCCCTGCAAGGGTTTCCCACGAGGGGCTACGCCCCTGTACCGACCTTGGTCACCATGCGCCCCGGGGCTAGAGTGCGGGCCATGCTGATTCCGGTCGTCTACCCACCCCGCGATCCCGCGCCGCCGCCGCAGTTTTCGCCGCCGCCACCGCCGAAATCCGAAGAGCCTGCGCCGCCACCGCCGCCGGAACTGCCCTCCACAGCGCCGGCCACGGAGGGCGACGTGCCGTGGATGCTCTATCTGCTGCGCGTGCTGGGGCTGTGCGCCTTTCCGGTCGGCATCGTCATCGCCGGCATCGTGGTGCTGCTCGGCCTTGAACAGGCTCGCGAGACGCTGCTGTCGCTGGAAGTGGGCAGTGCACAGACCGCCATCCTCGTCTTCGCCTTCGGCCTGTGGCTGCTGCTGGCCTGGTATGTGAGCCGGCTGCTGCTGGACCGCCGCTTCAAGCCCGACACGCTGGGTGAGTGCATGAACCCGCGCTTTGCCGACGGGCTGCGTCGCTGGTTGCCGCGCGGGCTCATCCTTGGCGGCGGCCTGCCCATCGCGATCTTTTTCCTGATGCAGACGCGCGAGCGCCTGATCGGCGTCGCGCTGCTGGGCGTCACGGCGGGGCTGGCACTTTTTGTCTGGAAGCGGCGCGCCTGGCTGCTCAAGCTCGGCACGGGTTCGCGGCTGGCGCGTTGGCTCGCGCTGGATGGCCGGCGCGAGGCCATCGCGCTGCTGGAGCGCGAAGACCGCATGAGCACGCCGTCGCGCGTGCTTGTCACCCTGGTGCTGCTGCTGCAGTGGGGCGTGTTCGCCGCCCTCGTGGCCTGGCCCGAGGGCACGGCGCGCGCCATCGGCTCACCGGCCCTGGTGCTGCTGGCCATGGGCAGCTGGATCGTCTTTGGCGGCATCCTGCTGACCTATGTGCCCAAGGCTTTGATCCGCATGCCGCTGACGCCGTTGCCGCTGCTGCTCTTCGTCGCCTTCGCGCCGCTGAACGACAACCACCGCGTGGCCGACCCCGAACGCAGCGCGGCCAACGCCATCGTGCAGCGCCAGCCGGCAGACGCCTGGGTCCAGACCTGGCTGCGCACCGCCGGCGCCGACGGCAAGCGGCCGCTCGTGATCGTCGCTGTGGCCGGCGGTGCTTCGCGCGCGGCCTACTGGGGCAGCGCGTCGCTTGCGCGTCTGCAGGATCTCGGCGAACAACAAGGCGTCAACTTCGCCGACTCCGTCTTCGCCATCAGCGGCACCTCGGGTGGGGCGTTGGGCGCGGCCAGCTTCGTCGCCGCCGTGGACGCGCGCCGCCAGGCAGTCGATGCTGCCAACTGCACGCCCTGGAAGCTGGTGCGCGACTTCACTGGCCGCGACCATCTCGCCACGCCGGTGGGCGACATGCTCTACCCCGACCTGGTGCAGCGCTTCCTGCCCTTGGCCGTCGCCGGTGCGGACCGATCTCTCGGCCTGGAGAAGGTCTGGACGCATGACTGGCCCAGGAGCCTGGCCCAGCAATGTCCGCTGCGCCCGACCGCCCATCCCAACCCCTGGTCAGCGGCCATGACGGCCCTGCATGGCCGCGCCACCGACGCCGAATGGCTGCCGCTGCTCGCCATGAACACCACGGCCCTGTCGCGCGGCCAGCGGGTCTACCAGTCCGACTTCCTGCTGGCCGGTGGCGATGGCATCGACCTGCTCGACCCCTCGCTCGGCCTGGAGGTCGAGCGCATGACGCTGGCCCAGGCCGTGCACAACAGTGCCCGCTTTCCCTACATCAGCCCTGCCGCAGCCGTCCTCTTCAAGGAGGCGCACAAGGATGAGGACAACGGCGACACCGGCCGCGTCTGGGACCGTCTGGGCGATGGCGGCTACGTCGAAGCCAGCGCGACACTGCTGCTCTCCGACCTGCTGCGCGACCTCGAAGCCAGCGGGCGGCTCAAGGCCTGCAAGCCCGAGGACAACTGTGCCGCCCAAGGCATCCTGGACCGCTCGCGGCTGCGCCTGCTGCTGCTGGTCAACAGCAGCTCGCAGGTCGACGACTGGCTGTGCCGCGACGCGCCCACCGCAGCCGATGCGCAGCCGCTGGACGGGCGCCGCTACCGCGCCACCCACATGGGCCTGAACGAGGTCGTGGCGCCAGCGCAGGGCATCCTGAACAGCAACGGCGCCCGCGCACGGGACTCGGCAGTCGAGCTCATCAAGCGCATTGGCGGCTGCGGCCAGGTGGCAGAGCTGCGCATGCCTGCGCTGCCGGGCCGGCGCCAGCCGTCAATGAACTGGATGCTGAACTCGGCCTCGCGCGAGCTGATCGACGCGGCCCTGCTGGAGAAGCTCAATGCCACCGACCCGGCCGTCGGCGCGGCGCAGGCCCAGCTGGTGGCCCATCTGCGTCAGGTCAAAGGCTGGATGCTGCAGATGAAGTGAAGCCTGGCGACACGCGGGCCGGCCACAATGCCGCCCGCCATGCCTAGCTTCATCCTCAACCTTTGCAGCGCGCCGCAGCGCCGCGCGCTCTGGCGCGCCTTGCTCGCCGTCATGCTCATCGTCATCACCTGCCTGGCCCTGAGCCCGGCCCCCCCCAAGACCATCACCACCGGCTGGGACAAGTCCAACCATGCCCTCGCCTTCGCCGCGCTGGCCTTCAGTGGCGTCTGGGCGCTGTGGCAGCGGCCGCGGCAGTGGATCTGGCTGGCCATGACCCTGGTGGGCTACGGTATCGCCATCGAGATTGCACAGAGCTTTCTGCCGCCGCGCGAGGCCGACTGGCACGACGTGGTGGCCGACAGCGTCGGCATCGCCCTGGGTCTGCTGGCAGCCTGGCCCATCACAGCCAGCGCAGCACGCCGACGGTGACGGCGGGCACGAAGAGCAGCAGCAGCAGCCTCAGCACATCGCTGGCCAGGAAGGGCATGACGCCTTTGTAGGTCTCGTTCATCGGCACGTCGCGCGCCATGCCGTTGACGACATAGACATTCAGGCCTACCGGCGGCGCCAGCATGCCGATGCCCACCGTCATCAGCACCAGGATGCCGAACCAGATCGCCTTGGGCTCCGGCGCAAGGCCGAACAGGTCCAGGCCCATGATGGTCGGGAAGATGACCGGGATGGTCAGCAGCAGCATGGACAGCTCGTCCATCACGCAGCCGAGCACCACATAGAAGGCCAGCACGCCGGCGACGATGGCCAGCGGCGGCACGGGCAGCCCGCCGACCCACTGCGCCAAGTGCGTGGGCATCAGCGTGAGAGCCAGCGCCGAATTCATCATGTCGGCGCCGAGGAAGATCATGAAGACCATGGCCGTCGTCTCGGCCGTGCCCAGCAGCGCGCGCTTGAGTCCATCGCCGCGCAACTCGCCGGACAGCAGTCCGCTCGTCAGCGTCGCGAGCGCACCGATGGATGCACCTTCGGTCGGGCTGAACCAGCCCCCATAGATACCGCCGAAGACGACGACAAAGATCGCCAGCAGCGGCCATACGCCCAACAAAGCGTGCCAGCGCTCGCTCCAGCTGTGGCGCGGTCCCGGCACGGCCAGATGCGGCCTCAGCCTGCAGGTGATGGCGATGACGGCGAGATAACCCGCCGTCGCGATCAGGCCGGGGATGAAGGCGGCCGCGAACAGCTTGGCGATGTTCTGCTCGGTCAGGATGGCGTAGACGATCAGCGGCACCGATGGCGGGATCAGGATGCCCAGCGTGCCACCTGTCGCCAGCACGGCGGTGGACAGGCGCCCGTGATAGCCCGCGGCCTTCATCTCGCCATAGGCCACCTGGGTGATGGTGGCGCAGGTGGCCACCGACGAGCCGCAGACCGAGCCGAAGGCGGCCGACGCCAGGATGGCCGCAAAGGCCAGGCCGCCGCGCCAGTGGCCGACCCAGGCAGATGCGGCACGGAACAGCGCCCTGGACAGCCCGCCCTGCGTGGCGAACTGACCCATCAGCAGGAAGAGCGGGATGACGGAGAGTTCGTAGACCGTCAGCCGCGCGACGGCCGAACCCTTGATGAGATTCAGCAGGGCCGCGTCATTGCTCATCCAGGCATAGCCCAGGGCACCGGGAATGAACATGGCCGCAGCGATAGGCACGCGCAGGGCCATCAGCGCGAGCATCAGGCCGAAGATGATGAGGCCGCTGGTCATCTGTTCCCGAAGTTGGCTTGATGCATAGGCCCATGCCCGGAGTTCGCCCGGGCGGGCGACCTACTTTCTTGTGCGAACAAGAAAGTAGGCAAAGAAATCGCCCCTGCGAAACCGCCCACCCGCAAGGCGGGTGGGTGCCCTGCGATGCTCGAAGACCGAGGCCCGCGCAAAACTCCCGCCGCTACGCTCTGGTCAAACAGTTGCGCGGAATCAGTTGTTGAAGCGCGCCAAGGCGCGCGCCTCGGTCTCCTGTGCTTCTCGGCGGTTTCAAAGGGGGAATCCCAAACAGCCGAACAACCAACCGCCAAACGCATCAGACGGCTGGTGCGGGCTGTTCGTTCACTCCCCCTTTGAGTCCCGCCGAGGAGCGCACGGCCTTGAGGCCGCGTGCGCCAGCACGCTTCAAGCTCTGACTCCGCGCAATTGTTTGACCACAGCGGCCCTTGGGCCGCGACGGGAGTTTTGCGCGGGGCCTCAAGGACGGCGCACCGCAGGGGACCCCTCGCTGTGCGAGGGGCGGGCGGTTCGGGGGCGACTTTTTGCCTACTTTTTGGTCGCCCAAAAAGTAGGTCGCCCGCCGGGGCGAACTCCCGGCTGGGCCTCACCAACAACAAACAGCAACCCATCAAGCATCCCCTCGCCTGACGGCTTGCGCGACGGCGATGACCGCCGTCAACGCCAACCCCGGCGCCAGGATGGCGTAGGCCCACCACATAGGCAGGCCCAGGATCATGGTCTGCTCACCGGCCTCGTCCACCGCCGCCGCTCCCATGCCGGTGCGCCAGGCCAGCAACCCCAGCATGACGGCCAGCAGCAGCGCGCCGAAGCGGTCCAGCACGCCATTGACGCGCTCGGGCGCGACCTGGGTAAAGAAGTCCACGATGATGTTGCCGCGCCGCAGCTGGCACCAGGGCAGGCACAGCGCGATCGCCAGCGCGATGCCGATCTGGCTCAGCTCCACATCACCGCGCACGGGGCTGGCAAGCAGGTTGCGCCCGATCACGCTCCACAGCGTCATGCCGGCGACGAGCAGCGCGCAGACGCCGCCCAGCAGCGCAAATACTCCCGCCAGCTTCTCAAGCCATTTCACTTCTTGTACTTGGCCAGCAGCGCCTGGGCTTCGCTCAGCATCTGCTTGCCGGGCAGGCCGCGCTTGTCCATGTCGGCGGCCCAGTCGTCGTAAAGCGGGTGGCTGGCCTTAATCCAGTTGTCCACCTCGGCGGCCGGCACCGTATAGAAGACGTTGCCGCGGTCTACGGCGGGCTTGCGGCCGGGCGCCTGGCTGGCGTCCCAGGTGCGGCCGGCAGCCTGCGAAAGTGCGGCGCCGGAGTTCCTGTCGATGACGGCCTTGAGGTCGGCCGGCAGGCTGTCATAACGCGCCGGATTCATGGCGAGCACGAATACCGCGCTGTACAACGCCGGCCGGCTCGGGTCGGTCTCGGTGTGGAACTTGACCATCTCGTGCAGCTTGACCGACGGGATGACCTCCCAGGGCAGCGCAAAGCCGTCGATGGTGCCCTTGCTGACAGCATCAGCCACGGCCGGCAGCGGCATGCCGACGGGCG
This sequence comes from Pelomonas sp. Root1217, assembly GCF_001425705.1. Classification (GTDB taxonomy): domain Bacteria; phylum Pseudomonadota; class Gammaproteobacteria; order Burkholderiales; family Burkholderiaceae_C; genus Pelomonas. The sequence goes on from NZ_LMDC01000030.1 coordinate 35,663, forward strand.
ACGCACCCAGGCTGCTCAGCAGCTTGTTGGTCTGGCGCGTGGGCGCGCGCAGCTTCAGCCCCTTGAAGTCGGCCAACGTCTTGATCTGCCTGTCACGCGTGTGAAGGTAACCCTCATCATGCGTCGCGAACATCAGCGGCTTGACGGCAGCAAACTCCTTGACGGCGTACTTGCCATAGAAGTCCCAGGCTGCGCGCGACGCCGCCTCGGCGGAGTTCGTCATGAAGGGCAGCTCGAACACCTCCATGATGGGAAAGCGCCCGGCTGTGTAGCCCGGCAGCGTGAAGGCGACGTCGACGACGCCGTCCTTGACCTGGTCGATCAACTGGGCCGGCGTGCCACCCAGCTGCATGGCCGGGTAGACCTGGCATTTCAGGCGGTTGCCGGAGTCCGCCGCGATCTTGTCGCACCAGGGCGCAAGGATCTGTGTCGGCGGCATCGCACCGGGCGGCCAGAAGTGATGCACCTTGAGCGTGATCGGCTCGTTGGCCTGCGCCGCGGTCGCGGCCAGCAGGCCGGCGATGAAGACGATTGCTTTCATGCCCGGTCTCCTTGTTGTGTGCCTTCATCCTAGGGGAAGTGAAAACGCCAAGACCCCCGCACCCACCCTAGGCCGAAAGTAGGCCCACCGGCCTCGTCCTACAGCCAAAGGCCCTGCACTGACATACCGTTGGCAGCAGCTTGCGCTAGGGTTCCACCCCATGTTGACCGACCTTCTCCGCGCCATCCGCGCCCAATCGCTGGCCCTGGCGGCGCCCTTGTCGGACGAGGACGCGCAGCTGCAGTCCATGCCCGATGCCAGCCCCGCCAAATGGCATCTGGCGCACACGACCTGGTTCTTCGAGACGTTGGTGCTGGCGCCGTATCTGCCCGACTACGAAGTCTTCGACGAGCGCTGGCCGCGCCTCTTCAATTCCTACTATGAAAGCCTCGGCCCGCGTCATGCACGGCCGCAACGAGGCTTGCTGAGCCGACCTTCGCTGAACGAAGTCAAGGCCTACCGCGCCCACGTCGACGCCGCGCTGGCTGACCTGCTGCCGCATGCTTCGGCCGACGCCCAATCGTTGATCGAGCTGGGCTGCCAGCACGAGCAGCAGCATCAGGAATTGCTGCTCACCGACATCCTGCACGCCTTCTCCTGCAACCCGCTGCTGCCCGCGTATGACGCGTCAACGCCCCAGAAAGCGACTGCACCGCAGCAAGTCTGGCTGAAGCACGAGGGCGGCATTGTCGACATCGGTCATGGCGCCGATGGCTTTGCCTTCGACAACGAAGGCCCGCGCCACCAGGTCCTGCTTGCGCCTTTCGAGATCAGCAACCGCCTCGTCACCTGCGGCGAGTACGCAGACTTCATCGATGCGGGCGGCTACCGCGAGCCGCTGCTTTGGCTGTCCGACGGCTGGGCCGCGGCACAGGCACAAGGCTGGCAGCGGCCGGCCTACTGGCTGGAGGACGGCAGCGTCTTCGGCCTGCACGGCGTGCAGCCGCTGGACGCCGACGCGCCTGTCATGCAGCTCAGCTTTTACGAGGCTTGCGCCTTTGCCGAATGGGCCGGCGCGCGGCTGCCGACCGAGTTCGAATGGGAGGCGGCATGCGGATTGCCCGGCTTCGCGCTGGCCGCCGATCAGGCCTGGCAATGGACACGCTCCAGCTATGCGCCCTACCCCGGCTTCAAGCCTGCAGCGGGTGCGGTTGGTGAATACAACGGCAAGTTCATGGTGGGGCAGCAGGTGCTGAGAGGCGGCAGCCTCGCAACGCCGCTGGGCCACGCACGACCGAGTTACCGCAATTTTTTCCCGCCGGCCGCGCGTTGGCAGTTCAGTGGAGTGAGGCTCGCAAGATGAAACCAGGAATCGAATGGCGCCAGCCCCGCGCCTCGGCAGACAACGAGCAGTTCGCCGCCGACCTGCATGCGGCGCTCGCCCGCACGCCCAAGGCGATCTCGCCCAAGTACTTCTACGACGAGACCGGCTCCAAGCTGTTCGAGCAGATCTGCGACCTGCCGGAGTACTACCCGACGCGCACCGAACTGTCGCTGCTGCAGACGCATGCGCACGACATGGCCGCGCAGATGGGCGGCCAGGTGCAGCTCGTCGAGTACGGCGCCGGTGCACTGCGCAAGGTGCGGCTGCTGCTGGACGCCATGCCGCGAGACAGCGTGCAGTTCGTGCCGGTGGACATCTCGGGCCCGCATCTGCTGGCGGCGTGTGATGGCCTGGCTGGCGACTACCCCGGCTTGGCCATCCAGCCGCTGGTGGCCGACTTCACGCGCCAGCACACGCTGCCGCCTTGCCCGGCCGGCAGCCGCCGCGTGGGCTTCTTTCCCGGCTCCAGCATCGGCAACTTCACGCCGAGCGAGGCCGACGCCTTCCTGCGCCTGGCTGCGGCCGAGCTGACGGGCGGCGGGCTGCTTATCGGCATCGACCTTGTGAAGGACCACGGCACGCTGCATGCGGCCTACAACGATGCGGCCGGCGTGACGGCGGCCTTCAACATGAACCTGCTGCACCGCGCCCGGCAGGAACTGGGCGCCGAGTTTCCACCGGACGGCTTCGAGCACCTGGCGTTCTACAACCCGGCCTACCGTCGCATCGAGATGCATCTGCGCGCCACCCGGCCGCTGGAGCTGCAGCTGGGCGGCGAGGTCTACAGCTTCCACGAGGGCGAAACGCTGCACACGGAAAACTCACACAAGTACACGGTCGAGGGCTTCCAGGCACTGGCCACGCGGGCGGGGTTCAAGCCGGGCAAGGTTTGGACGGATGAGAACGCATGGTTTGCGGTGCTGTGGCTGGAAGCGGAGAGCGGCGAATAGGCCGACCTGCTACGCGCGTCGCCCACCAAAGCCCGGGCGCTTGCTGTCGTGCTTGACGACGAGGATCCTCACCTCGTCCGCGATCACGCGATAGACGACAGTGTATGGAAAGACGCTCATGGCGAAACCGCGTTGGCCATTTGAGCGTGGCGAGCCGATGTCGGGATGCTCAAGGAGCAGGGCAGCAAGCCGTTTGAACTCCGCAACGAAACGGGCTGCCACGATGGGCGAGCCCTCACGCTCGTAGAAGGCGGCGGCTTCGTGGACGTCTTGCTCTGCGGCCGGATGCAGTGTGACCTTCATCCGGGAAAGCGGGCTTGCAGTCTGGCGACGGCCACATCGACGGGCACGGCGTTGGCGGTGCCGACTTCAAGCTCTTGCTCGCGTTCGTCGGCCAGCTTGTCCCAAGCAGCCTCAACGCCAGCGTCCACGTCCAGGCTGGCGATCAATCGATCCAGCAACTTCGCGCGATCGGCTGGCGATAGTCGCAGTACTTCTGCTTGAAGGGTTTCGAGAGCGGTCGTCATGAGCATCCCCTGGGGCCCGAAGCTTGGGCAGTTCGGGTAGCTTGCCACAACTCCGTTCGGGCACTGCGAACCCGAACGAAGCATGAGGCGGTCGGCGATGCGGTTCACTGCGTTCACCCCGACCTACCGCGCTCGCAGCGAGGATGAAGCGCAACGCGACGCCGGGCCACGTCGGTAGATTTCCACTCGCTAAAGTGGTTATGGATCTTCACTTCCGCTTGCCCAGACTGGGCAGCCCGCCGGATACGATGCTTACGCGACCTATTGCCTTGCTGGTCAGTAATTGCCAGTTGCCCTTAGTCTTCGCCGTCTTCATTCGCCCCGCGCCACCTGCGGTCGTTCTGCTCTTCGACACCGAACGGCCGAAGCCTGCAAGGACTTGCCGAATATCCGGCATATCGGAGACCAGCGCGTGGACTGCCCTCATGGCACTCGGGTCATTGGCCATTGCCAAATTGCACAGGTCGCGAAGCTGCTGCTCGGTGTGTCCAGACTGGCGAATTAGCCTCGCGGTTCGAGGAGAAAGGCGCATTCGCTTGACTCGCTGTTAGATATGCCGGGTCGATCAGTCGCGGTTGGGCAGGGTTTCCCACCCGTGCGTCGGCCGCCGCGGCGATAGGCGAATGTAAGCTCGGTAGGTTGGCGTGAGCGCCGCGAACCTCAACGATGCATGACGCGGCCAACGTTGGGGATCACTGCGTTCACCCCAACCTACTGGAGCCCGGCGACACAGCGTTCTGCCGCGTCAGAACACGGAATCGATTGGCAGCGATCTCAAATCGCCAGCCGCTCCCGCACCCCATCCGCCGCCATGTCCTTGCCCCGCCCGCGCATGACGATCTCGCCACGCTGCATCAACAGGTACTGGTCGGCCAGCTCCTCAGCAAAGTCATAGAACTGCTCGACGAGGACCACCGACAGGCCCTTGTCGTGGGCCAGGTGCTTGATGACGCGGCCGATGTCCTGGATGACGTTGGGCTGGATGCCTTCGGTCGGTTCGTCCAGCAGCAGCACCTTCGGCCCCGGCGCGAGCGCCCGCGCGATGGCGAGCTGCTGCTGCTGGCCGCCGGACAGGTCGCCGCCGCGGCGTGAGCGCATCTTGTCTAGCACGGGGAACAGCTCGAACAGCTCCTTGGGCAACGGCGTGCCGGCGGGCTGGCTGGAGAGGCCCATCTGCAGGTTCTCCATGACCGACAGGCGGCCGAAGATCTCGCGGCCCTGCGGCACGTAGCCGAGGCCGGCGCGCACGCGCTGGTGGGTCTTGAGCTTGTTGATGGGCTCGCCGGCCAGCGTGATGCTGCCGGACGTGACGGGCACGACGCCCATCAGGCTCTTCAACAGCGTCGTCTTGCCGACGCCGTTGCGGCCCAGCACGACAGTGATCTCGCCGGGCTTCAGGTCGAAGCTGAGACCACGCAGGATGTGAGAGCCGCCGTAGTGCTTGTGCAATTCTTGGACGTTGAGGATGTCATCTGCCAAGGTACACCTCGATCACTTTCTCGTCGGACTGCACGGCGGCCATGGTGCCTTCGGCCAGCGTCTTGCCTTCGTGCAGGACCGTCACCGTGCGATGCGCACCCGCCAGCGCCGCGACGAAGTTCATGTCGTGCTCGACAACGACCAGCGAGTGCTTGCCCTCCAGGCTTAGGAAGAGCTCGGCGGTGCGCTCGGTCTCCTCGTCGGTCATGCCGGCGACAGGCTCGTCGAGCAGCAGCAGCTTGGGGTCTTGCGCCAGCAGCATGCCGATCTCCAGCCACTGCTTCTGGCCGTGGCTCAGCAGGCCGGCGACACGTTCACGCTCGTCGGCGAGATGAACCGTCTTCAACAGCTCATCCAGGCGATCACGCTGTTCGCCATTCAGCTTGGCGCGCATTGCAAAGCGCGCGCGGCGATCACCGGCAAGAGCCAACTCCAGGTTTTCCGCGACGGTCAGCGCCTCGAACACCGTGGGCTTCTGGAACTTGCGGCCGATGCCGGCGCGGGCGATCTGCTGCTCGCTCATCAGGCGCAGGTTGAGATTGCTGCCGAAGAAGATGCGACCGCTGTCCGGCCGCGTCTTGCCGGTGAGGCAATCCATGGTCGTCGTCTTGCCGGCGCCGTTGGGGCCGATGACGCAACGCAACTCGCCGACACCGACGGTGAAGCTCAGGCCGCCCAGCGCCTGGAATCCGTCGAAGGCGACCTTGAGGTCTTCGACGTAGAGCGCAACACCTTGGTTGAAAACAGGCTCGCCGGACGTTGCGAAGCGGGTAATGGCACGGGAGCGTGCTTCAGCGCCCGCCTCAAGAAGTTCTGGTGTCATTTCTTGAACCTCCGCGCCAGGCCCATCAGGCCTTGCGGCAGGAACAGCGTCACCGCGATGAAAAGCCCGCCGAGGATATAGAGCCAGCCCTCCGGCCACCAGGCCGTGAAGACCGATTTCGTCCCATTGACGAAGAAGGCGCCTAGCACCGGCCCGATCAGCGTGCCACGCCCGCCGACGGCCGCCCAGATGGCCATCTCGATGCTGGCTGCCGGGCTCATCTCGCCGGGGTTGATGATGCCGACCTGGGGCACATAAAGCATGCCGGCGAGCGCGCACATCACCGCCGAGATGACATAGGCGCTGAGCTTGAAAGCCACCGGGTCATAGCCGAGGAAGCGCACACGCCCTTCGGCGTCGCGGATGGCCTGCAGGATGCGGCCCCAGCGGCTTTGCGTCAGTGCGCGGGCGACGAGATAGCAGACGATCAGCGCGACGCCGCTTGCCACGCACAGGCCGACCTTCATGCCCGGCGTGTTCAGCGGCATGCCGGCGATGCGCTTGAAGTCGGTGAAGCCGTTGTTGCCGCCAAAGCCCGTCTCGTTGCGGAAGAACAGCAGCATGGCGGCCACCGTCAGCGCCTGCGTGATGATGGAGAAATACACGCCCTGGATGCGCGAGCGGAATGCGAAGTAGCCGAACACCGCCGCCAGCAGGCCGGGCACCGCCAAGGCCAGGAAGATCTGCCCGACCAGCGAATCGCTGAGCATCCAGTGCCAGGGCAACGCCTTCCAGTTCAGGAAGACCATGAAGTCTGGCAGGTCCGACTGGTACTGGCCTTCGCGGCCGATCTGGCGCATCAGATACATGCCCATGCCGTAGCCGCCCAGCGCAAAGAACAGGCCGTGGCCCAGCGACAGGATGCCGCCGAAACCCCAGATCAGGTCCAGCGCCAGCGCGCAGATGGCAAAGCACAGGAACTTGCCGAGCAGCCCGACGTAGAACTCGCTGAGGTGCAGCGCGTGGCCAGGCGGGAAGGCCAGGTGCAGCAGCGGCACTAGCAGCATCAGGACCGCCACGGTGATGAGGAGGGGCTTCTTCATTCGACCGACCTGCCCTTCAGTGCGAACAGGCCTTGCGGCTTTTTCTGGATGACGAGCACGAGCAGCATCAGCAGCGCGATCTTGGCGAGCACCGCGCCCTGCCAGCCCTCCAGCAGCTTGGACAGCACGCCCAGGCCCAGGCCCGCGTAGACGGTGCCGGCGAGCTGGCCCACGCCGCCGAGCACCACCACCATGAAGGCGTCGACGATGTAGCTCTGGCCGAGGTCCGGGCCGACGTTGCCGATCTGGCTCAGTGCGCAGCCGGCCAGGCCCGCGATGCCCGAGCCAAGCGCGAACGCCAGTGTGTCGACCTTGGCCGTGTTGACGCCCACGCAGGCCGCCATGCGGCGGTTCTGAGTGACGCCACGCACCATCAGGCCCAGGCGCGTCTTGGCGAGCAGCAGGCCCATCCCGACGAGCACCAACGCGGCGAAACCCAGGATGGCAAGGCGGTTGTAGGGCAGCGTCAGATTGGGCAGCAGCGCCCAGCCGCCGGACAGCCAGGTGGGGTTCTCGACCGCCACGTTCTGCGCGCCGAACAGCGTGCGAACGGCCTGCATCAGCACGAGTGAGATGCCCCAGGTGGCCAGCAGCGTCTCCAGCGGCCGGCCGTAGAGCCAGCGGATCACGGTGCGTTCCATCGCCGCGCCGACCAGGGCCGCGACGATGAAGCTGGCCGGCAGCGCCAGCCACAGGTAGTAGTCGAAGGCCGCGGGCAGCCAGGCGCGAAAGCCTTGCTGCACGCAGTAGGTGGCGTAGGCGCCAACCATCAGCAGCTCGCCGTGCGCCATGTTGATGACGCCCATCAGGCCGTAGGTGATCGCCAGGCCCAGCGCCACCAGCAGCAGCACAGAGCCCAGGCTGAGGCCCGAGAACAGCAGCTGCGCGCGCTCGCCCCAGGCCAGGCGGTCGCCGATGGCGTCGATGGCGCGCTTCATCGCGGCCTTGGCGGCGGCGTCTGTTTCGGTGCCGGCGCGTTCGAGCAGCAGTGCGCGCGTCGCCGGGTCTGCGCTGCCCGCCAGCTCGGTGGCGGCCGCAAGGCGCTGGGCGGCGTCGGTGGACGACAGCTTGGCACCCGCCACCAGCGCGCCCAGTTGGCTGCGCAGGTCCGCGTCGGTCTCGGCCGCCAGCGCACGCTCGTACAGCGGCAGCTTGGCCGCGCTGGCGTCTTCACGCAGCGTCGCCAGCGCCTTGGCTCGCGTATCCCGGTCCTTGGAGAGCAGGGCCAGCCCAGCCAACGCCGAGTCGATCTCGCGGCGCAGGCGGTTGTTCAGCATCGGCTCGTCGCCGTCGGGCGGCGCGGCGCCTTCGGCGGCCACGACCGCTTTGCCCTCGCGCAGCCGCACCCGGCCGTCGAGCAAGGCATGCAGATAGTCCGCCAGCGCAGGGTCGGCCTGGGCCACGGCCTCGTTCAGAGCGGCGACGCGTTCGTCGCCTTCACCCGCCGCAATGCGCGTGAGCAGCTCGGGTGGCAACGCAGCCCAGGCTTGAAGGCCACACAGCGCCAGCAGCCAACCCAAAAGAAGTCGCTTGATCATGAAGGCCCAGCCGAGTCAAAACCAGCGCGGTGCGACAGCACGCGCGCCTCCCCAGCGGGGCGCCGCCCAACCCGGCCTGGCCGGTCGGACGGCGCGCCGCAGCTTCGCTGCGGCTTACTTCGTCGGCTCGTCCTTCTTGCCCTTGTTCTCAGGGATGTACGGGCTCCACGGCTGGGCCTTGACCGGGCCGGGCGTCTTCCACACCACGTTGAACTGGCCGTCACCCTTCACTTCGCCGATGAAGACCGACTTGTGCAGGTGGTGGTTCTTCTCGTCCATCTTGGACGTGATGCCCGACGGCGCCGTGAAGGTCTGGCCGGCCATTGCCGCGATGACCTTGTCGGTGTCGGTGCTGCCGGCCTTCTTGACGGCCTGAGCCCACATGTTGATGCCGATGTAGGTGGCTTCCATCGGGTCGTTGGTCAGCGGCTTGTCCTTGTGTCCGGCAATGCCCTTGGCCTTGGCGTAGTCGCTCCACTTCTTGATGAAGGCGTCGTTGGCGGGCGCCTTGATGGACATGAAGTAGTTCCATGCGGCCAGGTGGCCCTGCAGCGGCTTGGTGTCCACGCCGCGCAGCTCTTCCTCACCCACCGAGAAGGCCACCACCGGCACGTCGGTCGCCTTCAGGCCCTGGTTGCCCAGTTCCTTGTAGAAGGGCACATTGGAGTCGCCGTTGATGGTGGACACCACGGCCGTCTTCTTGCCTTCGGCGGAGAACTTCTTGATCTTGGCAATGATGCTTTGATAGTCCGCGTGGCCGAAGGGGGTGTAGTCCTCCATGATGTCCTCGTCCTTGATGCCCTTGCTGTGCAGGAAGGCGCGGAGGATCTTGTTGGTGGTGCGGGGGTAGACGTAGTCGGTACCCAGCAGCACGAAGCGCTTGGCACCGCCGCCGTCCTTGCTCATCAGGTATTCGACAGCGGGGATGGCCTGCTGGTTGGGCGCGGCACCCGTGTAGAACACGTTCTTGCTCAGTTCCTCGCCCTCGTACTGCACGGGATAGAACAGCAGCGAGTTGGTCTGCTCGAAGACCGGCAGCACCGACTTGCGGCTCACCGAGGTCCAGCAGCCGAACACGACGGCGACCTTGTCCTGCGAGATGAGCTGCTTGGCCTTCTCGGCGAACAGCGGCCAGTTGGAGGCCGGGTCAACCACCACCGGCTCCAGCTTCTTGCCGAGCAGGCCGCCCTTGGCGTTGATCTCGTCGATGGCCATCAGCACCGTGTCCTTCAACACGGTTTCGGAAATGGCCATGGTGCCGGACAGCGAATGCAGCACGCCGACCTTGATGGTGTCGGCAGCAAAGGCGGCGTGGGGGAGCAGGGTGGCAGCGGTGGCCAGTGCAAGAGCGGAACGGCGAAGCATCGGGATTCCTCCGGGTTGGATGTGAGAGGTCGGGTAGCCGGAGGGCATGAGCGCAAGCCCCGTGCCAGCTTCGTGCACTTCGTCACACCCTGCGATGGACCATCGGGCCGCACGTTTACGGCCCATGACAGCCCTGTCACGGTGCGGCTCGCACCGTTGGTGTACTGCAGCATTGGCCAATTGCACGGAAACGGGCCGGCCATGCCCCGATTTGTGGCTTGCGGGTAGACCCTAGCCTGCCAGGCCCCGCAAGACCTGGGACCGGCTGCGGCTGACCATCAGTGCCCGGCCATCCTTCAGTTCGGCGCTGAGCTGGCCGTTGGCCAGGCGCCGGAAACGCGCCACCGCGTCCAGGTTGACGATGCAGCCGCGGTGGATGCGCACCCAGCGCTGCGCGTCCAGCCTCTCCTCCAGCCGCGCCAGGGCCAAATGCAGCAGGTGCTCGGCACCGCCGGTGTGCACGGCCACGTAGTCGCCCACCGCCTCGAAATGGCTGACGTCGCTGACGGCCACCGGCACGATGGCCGCGCCGCTGCGCACGAACAGCCGCGTCAGCGGCCCCCGCTCCAGCAACTCGGCCAGGCGTTCCAGCGCCGGCGGCACGGGCTCGCCAAGGGCTGCCCGCACGCGCTCCAAGGTCGCGTTCAGGCGCTCGGCGCCGAAGGGCTTGAGCAGATAGTCCAGCGCGCCCAGCTCGAAGGCCGTGATCGCATGCTCGGCGTGGGCCGTCGTGAAGATGACGAGCGGCGGCGTGCCGGACTCGGCCAGACGGCGCAGCACCACGGTGCCCAGCAGCCCTGGCATCTGGATGTCCAGGAAGACCAGCTCGGGCTTCAGCCGCTGGATCTCCGCCAGCGCCGCCGGGCCATCGGCCGCTTCGCCCACGCAATGCAGCCAGGGCAGGCCGCGTAGCAGATGGCGCAGGCCGGCACGGGCGACGGGCTCGTCGTCGGCGATCAGGGCGGTGACAGCGGCCGTCATGCTTCGTCCTTCACCGGCAGGCGCAGTTCGGCGCGCAGGCCCCGGCCAGGCGCCGTCTGCACCGTCAGCGAAGCGCTGGCACCGTAGAGCCAGCCCAGTCGCTCGCGCAGCCGGCGCAGGCCGGTGCCGCCCGATTCCAATGCGGCGGGCTCGGCGCCCATGCCGTCATCAACCGCGGCGATGAGCAAGGTCTCGCCTTCGACGCTTGCCGTGACCCGCACCGTCGTCGCCTCCACCCGCGGCGCGGCACCGTGGCGCACCGCGTTCTCCACCAGCGTCTGCAGCGCGAAGCTGGGCAGCAGCTCGTTCAGCGCCGCGTCCTCGAACTCGGTGACGACACGCAGGCGCTCGCCAAAGCGGATGGCCTCGATGTCCAGGTAGAGCTGCACGACGGCCCACTCCTCGCGCAGCGTGACGAACTCGCGCGGATTGTCGAAGCTCGCCCGCAGCAGGGCCGCCAGCTGCTCGGCCGCCCGCGTCGCGCGCTCGGGGTCGAGGGGGATCAGCTGCACCACGGTGTGCAGCGCGTTGAACAGGAAGTGCGGATGCAGCTGGGCGCGCAGCGCTGCCAGCTGGCTGCGCGCCTGCAGGGCTTCGAGCTGCGCATTGCGGGCGGCGGCTCGCTGGGCATAGGCGACGCCGGCGATCATCACGTAGAACCAGACGCCGGTGACGAGGTAGGCCGCGATGCCGGGGCCCACCACCAGCACGATACGGCCGACCGTCAGGCTCTCGACGAGGCTGTTGGCCGTCACCCACGCCACGGCGTACAGGGCGGCGCCGACGGCATGCTTGGCCAGGAAAGCCAGGCGCATCGGATGCGGCCAGGGCAGGCGCCCGGTCACCCGGTGCACGACAAGGCCGAGCACCGCCGCCGTCGCCATCAACCGCAGCGAGTAGTGCAGTGCCTCGTGAATGCCGGCGCCATGCACGGTCATCATCAGCACCGCAAACAGCGCGGCCACCGGCAACCAGCCGATCAGCCATTGCACCCAGATCCAGGCTCTGCCCATTCCCGCTCCGCGACTATCGAGTTGCCTTGCGCGACACGCGCTTGGCGACGATGGTCAGCGTCCCCTCCTCCCAGTTGGCGCCATTGTCCAGCGAGCGGTCCTGGCGCATCTTGAAGCGGTCGGGCGTGATCTCGGTGAAGCGCGTGCGCGTCAGCACCGGCTTGCCTTCGGCGTTCTGGCCGCTGCCCTCCAGCATCATTTCACCGCCCTGCCACTGGCCGTTGCTGCTGCCGAAGCGCGCGCGGTAGACGTCCAGGCCGCTGACCAGCCAGCGCCTGGCCTTGGCGTCGAAGACGCGCAGGCTGTGATTCAGCGACATCGGGTTGCCGGAGGCGTCGACGATGCGCAGCTCGTCATCCACGCCATAGCCGTCGAAGGACTTCCAGGCCTTCCAGCTGCCCACCAGCTTGGGCGCGCCGTGGATCATCGCGGCCAGGCCGCTGACCTTGGGCGCCACCTCCAACTCCCACTGGCCGATGAGGAAGTCGAACTGCGCGGCCTCGGCCGGCACGGCGGCCGCCCCGCCGGGTGCGGCGCCACCGTGCTGGGCGTGGGCGATGCCAGCGAAGGTCAGCGCGAGGGACAGGACAAGGGCTTTCATGGCGTCTCCAGTTGAGGAATGGCGCCAGCATCGCGACGCGCGGGCCGCCTGGCGAGGGCCAAATCGCCGAGTGGCACAACGGTGCCGTCCAACGGTGCGCCAGACGGCCGCCGGCTTCCTACATTGGCCGCCATGGACCCCAACACCTCCCTCATCCGCCTGCGCGGCGTCGGCAAGAGCTACCCGGTTGCGGGCGGCGACTTCCAGGCGCTCGACGCCCTCGATCTCGACATCCACGCCGGCGAGTTCGTCGCCGTGGTCGGCCCGTCGGGCAGTGGCAAGTCGACGCTGCTCAACCTGCTCGCCGGCATCGACCGCGCCGGCAGCGGCGAGCTGCGCATCGCCGGCCAGGACCTGCGCGCGCTGTCCGAGCGCGCCCTGTCGCGCTGGCGTGGCAAGGCCGTCGGCGTCGTCTTCCAGTTCTTCCAGCTGCTGCCCACGCTGACGGCGCTGGAGAACGTCATGCTGCCGATGGACTTCTGCGACCAGTGGCCGGCGGCCGAGCGGCCCGAGCGAGCGCGTGCGCTGCTTGAAAGACTCGGCGTGGCCGACCAGGCGGACAAGTTCCCATCGGCCCTGTCCGGCGGCCAGCAGCAGCGCGTGGCCCTCGCCCGCGCGCTGGCGAATGCGCCGGCGCTGATCCTGGCCGACGAGCCGACGGGCAACCTCGACTCCGCCAACGCCGAGGCCCTGCTGACCCTGCTGGCCGAGCTGGCCCGCGAACAGGGCGTCACCATCGTCATGGTGACGCACGAGGCAGCGGCACTGGGCCAGGTGCGGCGCAGCCTCCGCCTGCGCGACGGTCGCCTCGTCGAGGATCGCCGCCATGCTTAAGGCGCTGAAGAGCTGGCGCGACCTCTGGCAGCACCGCGCGCGCAGCCTGCTCGTCGTGCTCGCCGTCGCCCTCGGCCTGACCGCCGCCGGCACCATCCTGAACGCCTGGACCCTGGTCGAGCGTGCGACCGACGACGGCTACCGCGCCAGTCGGCCGGTGTCGGCCACGCTGGCGCTGGACCGCGCCGACGCACGGGCGCTGGCCATGGCGCAGGCGCAGCCCGGCATCGCCGCCGCGCGGCTGCGGCGCAGCGTGATGGCTGCCGTGCAGGCCAACGGCCGCTCGCGCAATGCCGTCGTCGTCTCGCTGGATGACTTCCGTCGCGAGAACATCGGCCGGCTGCAGCTCGATGCGCCGCCAACCGATGGCGGCCTGTGGATGGAGCGCTCGTCGCTGGACTTCTCTGGCGCCAGCGTCGGCGAACCGGTGTCGCTGCGGCTGGCCGGCGGCGAGACGCAATCCGTCGACATCAGCGGCCTGGTGCGCGACGTCAGCCAGGCACCGGGCTGGATGGAGAACCTGGTCTACCTCTACGGCACGGAGGCCACGCTGACGCGGCTGGGTGCGACGGCCGGCTTCAACGAGCTGCAGGTCCGCATGCGCGACGAGCACGCCACGCGAGCCGACGTCCGCGGCGTCGTCGATACCTTGAAAGCCGCGCTGACCGCCGGCGGCTACGTCGTCAAGAGCGTCGACGTACCCGAGCCCGGCCAACACATCCACGCCGCGCAGATGGACTCGCTGCTGATGACTCAGGGCGCCTTCGGCCTGCTGGCCTTGCTGGCCTGCGGCTTCCTCGTCGTCAACCTCGTCAGCGCCATGCTGGCCGGGCAGACGCGCGAGATCGCCGTCATGAAGGTGCTCGGCGGCTCGCCCCGGCAGATCGGCGCGATGGTGCTGGCGCAGGCCGGCGCGCTCGGCCTGCTGGCCTCTGCCATCGCGCTGCCGACAGCGCTGTGGCTGGGCCGCATCTACGGCGGGCTCAAGGCCGAGCTGCTGAACTTCCCGCTCGACGGCATCGCCACGCCGGCCTGGGGCGTCGTGCTGCAGCTCACGGTGGGTCTGGCACTGCCGCTGGCCGCGGCCGCGCTGCCCGTCCGCGCGGCCCTGCGCCGGCCGGTGGGCGAGGCGCTGCGCGACATCGGCATCACCCGCGAAGGCCAGGCACTGGGCCTGCAGCGCGGCGCGCTGGCTGCGCGCCTCGTGCCGCTGCTCGGTGGCTGGGCGCGGCCGCTGCTGCTGTCCATGGGCAATGCCTTTCGCCGCCGCCAACGCATGGTGCTGACCGTCCTGGCGCTGGCCACCGGCGGCGCGGTGTACCTGGGTGCGGCCAATCTGCGCAGCGCCGTGCGCGGTTCGGTGGACGACTTGTTCAGCGCGCAGCGGTATCAGCTGCAAGTCCGCGTGGCCGTCGCCACATCCGCCTCAAAGCTCGAAGCCATCGCCCTTGATGTGCCCGGCGTCACCGCAGCCGAGGCCTGGCGCGGGCTGCGCACCAGCCTTGGTGCCGAACCGCTGACGCTGCTCGGCGTGCCGTCCACCGGCCGGCTGCTGGCACCGCGGCTGATCGAAGGCCGCTGGCTGGGCGACGGTGCGGCGCAGGAACTCGTCGTCAGCCGCTTGTTGCAGCGGCAGCAGCCCGGGTTGGCAGTCGGCAGCCGCCACCGCATCGCCGAGCGCGACTGGACCGTCGTCGGCCTCGTCGATGCCGGCCCACAAGCCCTGGCCTACACCTCACGCGCCGCGCTGGACGCACTGGCCAGCAACGAGCTGGCGACCAGCCTGGTCCTGAAGCTGGAGCGACCGGACTCGCCGATCGCCCTGCTCGATGCCGTGCAACAACTGCGTGGGGCTCTCACCGAAGCCGGCATCGGCATCGCCGCGAGCCAGTCCCAGGCCGACAACCGCCGCGTCGTCGAGGACCATCTGCTGATGGTCGTGGACTTCCTCGGCGCCATGGGCCTGGTGATGATTGCCGTCGGCGCGATGGGCCTGGCCTCGACGATGGGCCTGGCGGTGCTGGAGCGCCGGCGCGAGATCGGTGTGCTGCGTGCCATCGGTGCGCGCGACGGCGCCATCCTGGCTATGGTTCAGGTCGAAGGGCTGACGCTGGTCGTGCTGGCCTGGCTGGCCTCGCTGCCCCTGGCCCTGCCCATCAGCGCCCTGCTGGAAGTGGCCTTCGGCCGCATCATGTTCAGCGTGCCCTGGCGGCTGGTGCCGAGTGCCGCCACGGCGTTCGGTTGGCTCGGATTGATGGCCCTGATCTCACTGATCGCCTGCGCGCTTCCCGCGCGGCGTGCGCTGCGAATTCCGGCCGCCCAAGCCCTTGCCTACGCCTGAGTCACGGTAAGCCCCAATCGCCATTTGAAGCACTTCTCAAGACAATCGCGGCCTCCCGGCAGGTGGCGATCTCCTTGAGTCACACAACATTACAGAAGTCGTACACAACGCAAGGTTGGCGCTGTCGGGCGGCCCGCAAGATGCGCCGCATGCTGACGTTGGCGGTGTTGCCCTGGAGTTGCGCGGCCATGGCGGCCGGGCCGACGGTGGCCGCCCCGCCTTCAGAGGGCACCGGTGAGCTGAACGTGCTGCACTGGTGGACGTCCGCCAGCGAGCGCGCCGCCGCCAACCACGTCGCCGCGCGCATGGCCGAGAACGGCCTCAAATGGGTGGACGGCGCCGTGGCCGGCGGCGGCGGCGGCCCGGCCATCAAGGTGCTGAACGAACGCATCCTGCGCCGCATGGCGCCCAAGGTGGCCCAGCTCAACGGCGCCTCCATGAACGAGTGGGCCGACATGGGCCTGCTGCTCGAACTCGACGGCGTCGCCGCGAAGCGCAACTGGGCCAAGGTCATGTTCCCGCAGGTCATGGCCCAGGTCACCGTACGCGGCCACATCGTCGCGGCGCCGCTGGGCATCCAGCGCATCAACAACCTCTACCTGAACAAGGCGCTGCTCAAGCGCCAAGGCATCGAGCCGCCCAGCGACTGGGACGGCCTGGAGCGCGCCGCCGTCAAGTTGCGCGCGGCCGGCATCACGCCGGTGGCCTTCAGCGACGAGCCCTGGCAGGTGGCCACCATCTTCGAGGCCATGCTGCTCAGCGAGGCCGGCCCGGCGCTGTACCGGCGCATGCTGGAGCAGCGCGACCTCAGCGCCTTCGACGACCCGGCGCTGGAGCGCGCGCTCAAGCGCCTGCGGAACTGGCGCAACCTGGCCCTGCCGGTCAACGGTGTAGCCCCCGGCGAGCGCCCCTGGACCGACGTCGTCGCCGACTTTGCCAACGAGCGCGCCGCCATGATGATCATGGGCGACTGGGCCCGTGGCGAACTGGGCGCGATGGGACTGGAGGGCGAGCGGGACTTCAGCTGCAAGGCGGTGCCCGGCACCGCCCAGGCCCATCTCTACAGCATCGACACCCTGGCCATGCTGGCCGGCAACGGCGGCAGCCAGGCCGACCAGGAAAAGATGGCCGAGCTGCTGGGCAGCGCCACGCTGCAGCTGGGCTACAACCGCATCAAGGGTTCCATCCCCGTGCGCCGCGACGTGCCGGTGGACGAGCTGGACCCCTGCGCGCAGGCGTCCTTCCACCTCTTCGCCAACCCCAGCACGCCGCGCGTGCCCAGCCTCGTGCACCGCATGGCCTTTGGCGAGGTCGGCAAGAACGCCATCATCGAAACCGTCCACCGCTTTGCGCTGGATCCGAGCCAGACGCCGGCCGCCGCCCAGCGCAAGCTGCAAGGCCTGCTGCGCGCCCTCGCTCCCAAGAAAGCTGTCCCATGACCCCGCGCAAGATATTGATCGTCGACGACGACCAGAAAATCCGCAGCCTGCTCAAGACCTATCTCGAGAAGAACCAGTACGAGGTGCTGCTCGCCCACGACGGCGCCAGCTTCATGGCCGAGTTCGAACGCCACCGCGACGAGATCAGCTTGTGCATCCTCGACGTGATGCTGCCCGACACCGAAGGCTTCACGCTGTGCCAGTCGGTGCGCCGCCGCTCCGAGGTGCCCGTCATCATGCTGACCGCGAGCGCCGATGAAACCGACCGCATCGTCGGCCTGGAGCTGGGTGCCGACGACTACCTCGGCAAGCCCTTCAACCCGCGCGAGCTGCTGGCGCGCATCAAGGCCATCACGCGCCGCACCGGTCAGGAGAAGGCCAAGGAGCCGCGCTACTACGCCTTCAACGGCTTCACGCTGGACCTGCTGGAGCGCAGCCTCATCGACCCCGACGGCACGGCCACGGCGCTGTCGGGCATGGACTTCCAGCTGCTCAAGCTGCTGGTGGAACACCCCGGCGAGGTGCTGGACCGCAGCCGCCTGGCGGAGGTCACGCGTGGCCGCGACCTGGGGCCGCTGGACCGCTCGCTGGACGTGCAGGTCAGCCGCCTGCGCCAGCGCCTGCAGGACGACGGCAAGCAGCCGGCGCTGATCAAGACCGTGCGCGGCTCGGGCTATGTGTTCTCGACCACGGTGACGCCGCGGCATGCTCTCTGAAGTGGCCGAAGACGTTGGCCCGCCAGCGCGCTTGCGCAGCTGGCCCCAGCGTTTCGGCAGCTTCCTCTTCGACAGCCTGCAGGGCCGCTTCGTGCTGGCCATGCTCGGCGGCCTGGCCCTGGTGCAGCTGGCGGTCAACCTCGTCTGGTACAGCCAGGTCGAGCAACGCGTGCGGCGGCAGACGGAGCTGGCCGCCCATCACGTGGCAAGCGGGGCCATGGGCGCGGTGCGCGCCCTGCGCGAGCTGCCAGCGGCCTATCGCCCCTTGCTCATCGAGCAGCTGCGCACCATGGGCGGCACGCGCTTTCTGGTGTTCTTCAACAACGCCGCGGTAACGGTGACACCGCTGCCTGGCCAGCCCATGGCGCGCATGCTGGAGCAGCAGGTGATGCAGGAGCTGAGCGCCCAATTGCCCAAGGGCACGCCGGTGCGCGCGGTGCTGGCCTCGCCGATCGGCCTGGCCGTGTCGCCCGGCGGCGCCCTGCTCAGCGACCTGCCCGAGAGCTGGGTCGAGCCCTCGCTGATCGCCGCCGAACGGCCGGCGCCTTTCCTCGTCATCCAGGCCGAGACCGAGCCGGGCCAGTGGCTCTACCTGAGCAGCACCCTGCCCGATCCCTACTTCCTGGAGCAACTGGAGTTCTTCACCTGGCAGCGCCTGACGCCGCAGCTGCTGGCGCTCGGCCTGGCAGTGCTGCTGACGCTCGTCGCCGTGCGCGCCATCACGCGGCCGCTGGCGGGCTTGAGCCAGGCGGCCGCGCGCGTAGGCCGGCGCGTGGCGCCCAAGCCGCTGCCGGTCAGCGGCACGCAGGAGGTGCGCCAGGCCATCGAGGCTTTCAATGACATGCAGGAGCGCATCCGCCGCTACATCGGCGACCGTGAGCGCCTGTTCGCGTCCATCTCGCACGACCTGCGCACGCCGATCACGCGGCTGCGGCTGCGCAGCGAGCTGCTGGACGACACCGCCGTGCAGGACGAGTTCCATGAGGACCTGGACGAGCTGGACATGATGGTGAAGACCGCGCTGCAGATCGTGAAGGACACCGACATTCACGAGAACCGTGCGCCACTGCGCATCGACCTCGTGCTACAGAAGATGGTGCGCGACGCACGCATGGGCGGCCACAAGATCGAGCTGCAGAACGAGGCGCTGACCGTGTTCGGCAAACCGCTGGCCCTCAAGCGGGCCATCGGCAACCTGCTGGACAACGCGATGTTCTACGGCGAGAGCCAGCAGCAGCCGGTGGAGGTCAGCGTGGGCAGCCACGAGGACGGCCTCGTGCTCGTGACCGTGCGCGACCACGGCCCCGGCGTGCCCGAGAGCGCACTGGCGCGGCTGGGCCAGCCCTACACACGGCTGGAGCATGGCGCCGCGATGCGCAAGGAGGGGCTGGGCCTGGGCCTGTCCATCGTGCGCGAGATCGTCGCGGACCATGGCGGCACGGTGCGCTTCCAGAACCACCCCGAGGGCGGCTTCGAAGTGCGCGTGGCTCTACCCGCAGGCTGAAGTGAAGCTCAAAGGCAACCACAGAGGCACGGAGACACAGAGGCCGTACAGAGAACGAATTTCTCTGTGCCTCCGTGCCTCCGTGGTTGCATTTCTGCAGCTGACATGACATCCCCAAAACACATCGCCATCGTCGGCGGCGGCACGGCCGGCTGGATGACGGCCAACCTGCTGCGCCACCGCTGGGCCACGCTCAACGTCGAGGTCACGCTGATCGAGTCGGCCGACATCGCCACCATCGGCGTTGGCGAGGGCTCGACCCCTTTCCTGCGCCACTTCTTCCGCACCCTCGGCATCGAAGAGCGCGACTGGATGCCGGCCTGCGACGCGACATTCAAGAGCAGCATCCGCTTCCCCGGCTGGAGCAGCGTGGCGGGCTACGAGAGCTACGTCCACCCCTTCTTCTGCGAAGCAGACCGTCAACTGGGCAACCAGTTCTTCACCAACGCCTGCCTGCGCCGGCGCGGCCAGGCGGCGGATGCGAACCCGCAGGACTTCTTTCTCGCCGCCGAGCTGGCGAGGCAGCGGCGCGCGCCCGTCGGTACGGACTACGCCTATCACTTCGACGCCGGCAAGCTCGGCGCCTTCCTGCGCAGCCACGCCGTGGGCCTCGGCGTGAGACACGTCGTCGACACGGTGGCGCGGGTGGAGCAGCACGAGAACGGCGACATCGCCGCGCTTCACCTGAGGAGCGGCGCCCGAATCGACGCCGACCTCTTCGTGGACTGCAGCGGCTTCAAGGGCCTGCTGATCACCGAGACGCTGGGCGAGCCGTTTCACACCTACCGCGACAACCTCTTCAATGACCGCGCCATCGCCATCCCGACGCCGCTGGTCGATGGCGAAGACATTCCCTGCGAAACCGTCTCGACCGCCCTGCGCCACGGCTGGGCCTGGCAGATCCCGCTGACGACGCGTTATGGCAATGGCTATGTCTACAGCTCGGACTTCGTCAGCGATGACGAGGCCGAGCGTGAGCTGCGTGAGCACCTCGGCGCCGCGGCTGAGGGCGCCAGCGCGCGACGCCTGCGCATGCGCGTCGGCTGCGTGAAGCGGCACTGGCGGCAGAACTGTGTCGCCATCGGCCTGTCGCAAGGCTTCATCGAACCGCTGGAAGCGACGGCGCTGATGCTGATCCAGCTCAGCGTGGAGCAGTTCATCGCCGCGCTGGAAAGTGGCGACTTCGAGCGCCACCATCAAGACACCTTCAACCACCGCGTCAGCGAGATGTTCGAGGGCGTGCGTGATTACGTCGTCGCCCACTACCAGCTCAACACGCGCCGCGACACCGACTACTGGCGCACCAACCGGGCAAACAGGAACATCTCTGCCCGGCTCGCCAGCCTGCTCGACATCTGGGACCGCGGCGGCGACTTCGAGGTGGAGCTGGAGCGCCATGGCGCCGGGCTGATGTATCTGCGCCCCTCCTGGTACTGCCTGTTTGCGGGCATGGGCCGCTTCCCTGCGGAGCTGCGCGCGACACCCCAGGCCGTCACTGCCGCGGTCGCAAGACAAAGCCTGGCCCGCATGGTTCGAGAGTTCCGCTCACACCGTCGCTACCTGGCGGGCGAGTAAACCAAGCTTCGATCGGCAGCCAAGCAAGCTTCAGAGCGGCGGAAAGCGAATCGCACCTTCCGTAGGCAGCTTGTACATGCACGCAACGAACAGCGGGCTGACGAGCCAGCCGTTCAGCCAGGCCCGCACCGATGGCAAGTCCAGCGTTGCAAACCACCCCGCCTCCACCGAAGCGAACTGGCGGACGAAGGGCATGATCGCCAAGTCGGTGGCGCATGGCGTGGCGCCGCCCAGGCAGGGCGCGCTGTGCAGCCGTGCCTCCAGCGGTCGCAGCAGCACATCCAGCGCCCTGTCGCGGTGTGCGTCTGGCGTGAGGGTCTCGCTCACGTAGCGCTGGGGGTACTTCCAGCGGTCCAGGTGATGCTTGAAGGCGCCGTCGTTCCGGTTTAACAGGTCAAGGTTCGCAGGCGACTGCGCCCGCGCCCACCAGCCCTGCGGATCGGGCGCGGCCAGTGCCCAGCCCATGATGTCCCAGCTCTCCTCGATCACGCTGCCTTCGGGCAACTGCAGCACTGGCACCGTCGACTTGGGCGACAGGGCCAGCAAGCTTGCGGGCTTGTCGCGCAAGCTGACCTCCACCGCCTCGAAGGCCCGCCCGGCGTGCAGCAGCGCCATCCGTGCGCGCATGGCATAGGGGCAGCGGCGAAAGGTGTAGAGCCGCGGCAACAGCGGACCGGGGGTGGTGAGGGGTGCGGGCGGTGTCAGGGTCGATGCGTGCATGGGTAGCTGAAGTGTGGCGGCGCCAACAGAAGCTTCGAAATTGGTCGAGCCCTTGATAATCGAAATCTGACCCCGCTTGTTCGAGATGTCTATCTTCATCATGGATAAATTCCTGCTCCAGCAGCAGGTGTTGGAACGGCTCGCCGAAGACCTGCTGCAAGCCGAACAGGCAGCGCGGGCGGCCCATGAAACGGCAACTCACGAAGAAAATATCGCCGAGAACAAATACGACACCTTGGGTCTCGAAGCCGCCTACCTGGCCACCGGCCAAGCTCGTCGTGCCGAAGCCATCCGCCAGGCGATGGCCAATTGGCGCCAGTTCCGCCCGCAGCCATACGACGCCAGCAAAGGCATACAACTCGGCGCGCTGGTTTGCCTGGTCGATGCCGACGACAAGCAGCAACAGCTCTTTCTCGGCCCGGCTGGAGGCAGCATGAAGTTGGTCAGCGACGCTCAGCCCGTTCAGGTCATCAGCAGCGAATCCCCGTTGGGCAGGGCCATGCTGGGTAAATTTGAGGGTGATGAGGTATCGATACAGGTGGCTCCGATCCGACAGCGGTTCGAGGTGCTGAGGGTTCATTGACCCGCAAGCACGCCGACGCCGAATTGATCAGAAACTGGGTGCTCACGGAGCTGGCAGCAGCCGAGGCGTCAATAGAACCAGCGCAGAGGTGCGAGCACCGTCTGCGGAAAAAGGACCATCATGAACATCACCGCGAACTGGGCGGCCATGAAGGGCAGGACCCCGCGCGTGACCTCGTCCATCTTCATGCGGCCCACGCCGGCCACCACGTTGAGGACAGTGCCGACCGGCGGCGTGATCAGGCCGATGGAGTTGTTGATGATGAAGAGCACGCCGAAGTAGACCGGGTCGATGCCGGCCGCCTTGATCAATGGCATCAGCACCGGGGTCAGGATCAGGATGGTGGGCGTCATGTCCATGGCCGTGCCCACGAGCATCACGAGCACCATGATGGCGGTCAGGAGCAGCGTCTGGTTGTCCAGCAGCGGACGAAGCAGGTCCACCATCTGCACCGGCAGGTTGGCCACCGTCACCAGCCATGCAGACACCATGGCCGACGCCACCAGGAACATGACCACCGCCGTGGTGCGCGCGGCCGTGATGAAGATGCGCACCAGCGCCTGCAGCTTCAGCTCGCGGTACAGCACGGTGCTGACGAACAGCGCGTAGACGGCGGCCACGACCGCCGCTTCAGTAGGTGTGAACACGCCCATCCGCAGCCCCACCAGGATGAAGACGGGCAGCATCAGCGCCCACACCGACTCCCGTGCCGCGGCCCAGACTTCCGCGCGCGTCTTGCGTTGCGGCAAGGCCAGCGCCTCCTTGCGGCCGACCCACCACCAGGTCAGCGCCAGGCCGATGCCGATCATGATGCCCGGGACGATGCCGGCGATGAACAGCTTGCTGATCGACACGTTGGCAGCAACGCCGAAGATGACGAAGCCGATGCTCGGCGGAATGATGGGACCGATGACGCCCGCCGCCGCGATCAGCCCGCCGGACACTTCCCGCTTGTGCCCGGCTTTGATCATCATCGGCAGCAGCAGCGCCGTCAGCGCGGCGGCATCCGCCACCGCCGAACCCGACAGTGCCGACAGCAGGCAGGCCGCGAGGATGACGACATACCCCAGCCCACCCTTGACGTGGCCCACGAGCGCCAGCGCGAAGTTGACGATGCGCTGCGACAGCCCGCCGACGTTCATGATCTCGCCGGCCAGCATGAAGAACGGCACCGCCAGCAGCGGGAAGCTGTCCGCACCGTTGATGAAGTTCTGCGCCAGGATCTGCGCGTCGAACAGGTCCAGGTGCCACATCAACGCGACGCCGCTGGCCAGCAATGCATAGGCGATGGGGATGCCCAGCGCCATGGCGCCGAGCAGGCTGCCGAGGAAGATGAGGACGGTCATGGACGTGGGCGACCGGGCGTGTCGCCGGCACCGTGGGCAGGTGGCCGATCACGCTGCGGTTCGCTGCGCGCCAACTCGGCCTGCAGGGCTTCGAGCTCGGCCTGCTCTTCGGACTCCGTGACCATCACGAGGTCGCTCTCCTCGAGTTTGCCGGTCAAGAGGCGCGCGAGCTGCAACAGCAGCAGGGCGCCGGCGCAGACAGAGAAGACCACGCCCGGCGCATAGAAGATGGCCATGGACGCGCCGGTCACCGGCGCTGCCACGTCCAGGTTGATGCGCGCCTGCTGCCAACTGCCCTGAAGGAACAGCCAGGTCAGGTAAAGCATCAGAACGTGGCCCAGCACCATGCAGGCCTTCTTGCCCGCCACGGGCAGGCGCAACACGAGCATGTCGGTGCCCAGGTGCGCGCCGTCCTTCATCGCCACCACGGCGCCCATGAAGCACAGCCAGACGAACAGCCAGCGCGAGACTTCTTCGCTGACGGCGATGCCGGAGTTGAAGGCATAGCGCAGCACGACGTTGCCGAACACCAGCACCACCATGACGGCGAGCGCAGCGCCGATCAGCAGGTCAATGGCGCGGCAAAGCCGCTGGATGGCAGCGTCGATCAAGGCGCCTTCCCCGTGCGACGCCCGGCGGTCACAGCCGCGCCCCCTGCAGCAGGCCTCGTTCAGCCAGGTTGCCGATGAGGGCGCGCAGGCCGAAGCGCCAGGGCGGCGCCGTCTCGCAATGGGTCACGCGGTTTTGCAGGCTGCCCAGCCAATGGCTGTGGATGGTGACCACGTCGCCCAGCTTGTGGGTGAAGCCGCTGCCGGGCTCGTCACGGTCTTCGGTGGGCGCAAACAGCGTGCCCAGGAACAGCATGAAGCCATCTGGGTATTGGTGGCTGGCCATCGTCTGGGCCACCAGGTCGACCGGATCGCGGCTGATCTTTGCCATGGTGTTGATGCCACGCAGCGTGTAGCCGTCGTCCCCGCTCACGTGCAGGTGCACGGTCTCGCGGCGTACCTCGTCCAGGCCGAACGCACCATCGAATAGACGGATGAAGGGGCCGATGGCGCACGACGCGTTGTTGTCCTTGGCCTTGCCGAGCAGCAGCGCGCTGCGGCCTTCGATGTCGCGCAGGTTCACGTCGTTGCCCAGCGCCGCGCCGACGATGACGCCCCGGCTGTTGACAGCCAGCACGACCTCGGGCTCCGGGTTGTTCCAGGCGGAATCGGCGCGGATGCCGATGTCCTGGCCATGCCCCACGGCCGCGAGCACCGGCGCCTTGGTGAAGACCTCGGCATCCGGCCCGATGCCGACCTCCAGGTACTGCGACCATAGGTTCTTCTGCTGCAGCAGCGTCTTCAGCGCCTGCGCCTGGGGCGACCCGGGGCGGATGTCGCCCAGGCTGTCGCCGATCAGCGCCAGGACCTGGCTGCGCAGCGCCTGGGCACGACTGGCGTCGCCGCGCGCCTGCTCCTCGATCACACGCTCGATCAAGCTCGAGGCAAAGGTCACTCCGGCGGCCTTCACCACCTGCAGGTCGCACGGCGCCAGCAGCCACGGCAAGGCGGCGTCGCGGCCTTCGGCCTTGCTGTTGTCCAGCAGTGCGTCGATGGTGCACAGCAACTCGCCGGCCACCGAGCGCACGGCCGAAGCCGGGTCGTCGGTCTCGAGCAACGTGCTCATCGTGGCGAAGTGCCGGCTGACGTCGAACACGCCCTCCGGGCGCAGCACCACCACGGCCGGGCCACCCGGCGTGCCAGCGCGCCAGACGCGGCCTACCAGCGTGCCGGCCAGGCCGTCTTGCGGCAGCAGGGGGTGCACGCCCTCAGCGCGCACAGGCAGGGCGGTCGTTGTCGCGGTCATTCAGCTTCTCGGATGTTGTGAAAGGTGGGATGCCGGGCGCGTGGCGATGTCGGCAGGCCGTCGCGAACAAGGGGAACGCGAGGCGGGCGGTTGCGCCGCCAGGCGAAACAAACTACTTGGCGGCTGCAGTGCCGCCGCGCACCTTGGCCAGCTCGGCATTCAACTCCGCCGTCGTGTCCTCGCCGAACTCCTTGCTGAACTTGGCCAGCACCGGCTGCAGCTTGCTGCGCATCTTGGCCTGCTCGGCGGCCGGCAAGTCGGTGATCTGCATGCCGGCCTTCTTGAGCTCGGCCAGGGCCGTCTCGGAGAACGCGCGGATGGTCTTGCGCTCGTACAGCGTGGCTTCGCGTGCGGCGTCCTGCACGATCTTTCGTTCGTCCGCCGAGAGGCCGTCCCAGGTCTTCTTGGACATCAGCAGCACCCAGGCGCTGTACATGTGCCGCGACAGCACCATGTGCTTCTGCACCTCGTAGAACTTGCTGGCCAGGATGGTGGCGGCGGGGTTCTCCTGGCCATCCACCGCCGACTGCTCCATCGCCGTGTACAACTCGGTGAAGGGCATCGGCGTGGCGTTCGCACCCAATGCGTTGAAGGTGTCCAGGAACAGTGGACTCTGGATGACGCGAAGCTTCAGGCCGCTCAGGTCGTCTGCGCGCTGCACTGGGCGGCGCGAGTTGGTGACGTGCCGGAAGCCGTTCTCCCAGAAGCCCAGGCCAATCAGGCCTTTCTCGGGCAGCGTGGCCAGCAGCTTCTGGCCAAAGGGGCCGTCCAGCACCGCATCGGCTTCCTGCTCGTTGTTGAACGTCAAAGGCAGGTTGATCACGCCGAAAGGCTTGACGAGGGACACGAGCGTCGAGCTGTCGGGGACGGTCATCTCCAGGGTGCCGCCGCGCAGCGCCGACGTCATGCTGATGTCGTTGCCCAGTGCGCCGCTGGCGAAGACACGCGCCACCAGCTTGCCGCCGCTCTTGGCTGCCAGCTGTTCGGCGAAGAACTTCAACGCCTTCGCCTGAGGATGGTCGTCGCTGAGGCCGATGCCGACCTTGAACACGTGCTCCTTGATTTGCGCCGAAGCGGGGCCAGCAAGCGCCGCGAGCAGGGCTGCGGCGAGGCCAAGTGATCTGATTTGCATGATGTCTCCAGGATCGTGAAGTGCGGAGCGCGCCACCTTGCTCCGACCTGCCGGCCCCTCTGGGGGCGGTTCTTGGTGGAGCTGGAGGCTAGGTGAGCCCAGGAGCCCGGTCCACTGAATTTTTTAGCTAGCATCCATTCCAAATGCTGATGAGTTCCGACAAGCCTCCTGGGAAACCCTTGGCCGTGGCGCAACTGGCCCGGCTGCGTTTCAGGCATCTGCACTTCCTCGACATCCTGGGACGCACGCGCAATCTGCGACAGACGGCCGAGCAGATGCACATCACCCAGCCGGCGGCGACCAAGGTGCTCATGGACATCGAGGAGATGCTGGAGTCGCGCCTGTTCGATCGCCTGCCGCGTGGCATGCGGCCCAATGAGCTGGGCCTGTTCACACTGCGCTACGCCCACGCGGCGCTGGATAGCCATCGCAAGTTCGTCGACGAGTTCAGCACCCTGAAGCAGGGCGGGCACGGCCATTTGACGATCGGCGCCATCTCGGGCTCGGCGGCGCACCTGTTGATCGCGGCGGTGGCCGAGCTTCAGCGCCTGCGTCCGCTGCTGGTGTTGAAGATCCTGGAACAGAGCAGCGACCAGCTGATCATCTGGCTGGCCGAGCGCAAGATCGACGTGATGATCGGCCGTTTCACCGACAAATCCCAAAGCGACCAGTTCCAGTACGAAAGGCTGGCCGGCGAAGGATTGCAGATCACGGCCGGCGTTCACCATCCGCTGCGCGGCGTTCAGGCACCGGGGCTGCTGGAACTGTCGCGCTGGCCGTGGATCCTCTATCCAACGTCCACGGCGCTGCGCAAGGTGTCGGACGACATCTTCAGCAGCACGGGCCTGTCACTCACCTCGGGCATTGTCGAGACGCCGTCGTTCCTGTTTGCGATCGAGCTGATGCAGAGCACCCACATGCTGTCACTGCAGCCTGCTGCGCTGGTGGACAAGTACGTGCGGCGCGGTCTGCTGACGCGGATTGCCGCCGACCTGCCCGATCGAATGCCCGACTTCGGCCTGATCACTTTGCGAGACGAGCCGCCCAGCACGGCGGTCCAGGCGTTCACGGACGTCATCCGCAATCTGGCCGAGCAGACGACCGCGACAGCGTAGGGCCATCGCCATGCTGCCCTGCCCTCGCTCTCCCAACAAGGGCTACATCAGCAGCCGCGGCGGGCCTTGGACGACAGCCTCACCACTTCCTGAGCCGGCTGCCCAACAGCGCGTAGAACAAGATGAGCCCGTACCAGGGCAGCATGACCCAATAGCCCCGCTGCGGCGTCCACACATCGGCGAAGTGGCCATAGAGCATGGGAATCAGCGCAC
This sequence comes from Pelomonas sp. Root1217, assembly GCF_001425705.1. Classification (GTDB taxonomy): domain Bacteria; phylum Pseudomonadota; class Gammaproteobacteria; order Burkholderiales; family Burkholderiaceae_C; genus Pelomonas. The sequence continues at coordinate 63,220 of NZ_LMDC01000030.1, forward strand.
CGCCCGCGATGCCCATGATGAGCAGGGCCGAGCCGGCCGCCGTGTACTTGCCCAGGCCTTCGAGCGCGAGCGGCCAGATCGAGGGCCAGACCAGCGCGTTGGACAGGCCCAGCATCGCCAGGAAGAAGACGGTGTTCGGGACCGAAGGCACACCGGCCCAGCCCAGCAAAGCTTGCGAGATGCCGGATTCCGTTGGCGACGACATGGCCACGCCGAGCACGAAGGCAATGCCGCTGACTGCCGAGAAGATCAGGGCAAGCCGTTGCGACATCCAGCGCGGGATCAGCGCCACGCCGAGCAGATAGCCCAGCACCATGAAGCCCATGGTGTAGGACGTCAGCACGCCGTAGTGGGCCACGCCGAGCTGACGGCCGTAGAGGCCGATGGTGTCACCGGCAATGACCTCCACCCCCACGTAGCCGAACAGCGCGATGGCACCGAGCACCACCTGCGGGTACTGGAACACGCCCCAGCGCCTGACCGTTCCCGAAGGCGCGTCGGCTGCTTCCAGCTCGGGCTCGCGCAGCGACGAAAAGTGGATCAAGGCCATGAAGGCCAGCAAGCCCACGGCCATTACCGCGTACGGGAAGACCAGGCGCTGCGACAGCTCGTTGCGCAGCGCCTCACGGCCGGCGGCGTCCAGTGCCGCGAGGGCCGGCTCGGAGAAGCGCTCCATGCCGGACAGGATCAGCGCCGAGAACACCAGCGGCACGACGATGCCGGCGCCCTTGTTGAACAAGCCCATGATCGAGATACGCATGGCCGCGCTCTCGCGCGAACCGATGCAGACGATGTAGGGGTTGATGGCCGTCTGCATCAAGGTCATGCCGCTGGCCAACGTGAACAGCGCCAGCAGGAAGACTGGGTAGGCGCCTGAGCGCGCCGCCGGAATGAAGGCCAGTGCGCCGATGGCCATGACGCCCAATGCAGCCGTCATGCCTTTCTTGTAGCCGATGCGCGCCAGGACGGCCGCGCTCGGCAGCGCCATGACCGTGTAGGCGATGTAGAAGGCAAACGCCACCCACAGCGCCTGGAAGTTGTTCAGCTCGCAGACGATCTTCAGGAAGGGAATCAGCGAGCCATTCAACCAGGTGACGAAGCCGAGGATGAAGAACATCAGCCCGATGAAGATCATCGGCAGCAGCACGCCCTGGCCTGCCGTGGGTGTGAGGGTTTTGGTGTGCATGTGAGAAGGCGTCAGGCAAGGGCTGGCAGCGGTGGGTGTACACCGCCGCCGGGAACCGCAACAGAGGTCGAACCTTAGAACTTGGCTCGGATACCGAGGCTGTAGCGGGCGCCGTTTTCATAGACGCCAACAGGAATGCCATCCACGGTGTTGGACTTGATGACCTCGTTGTTGAGGTTCACCGCACTCGCATACAACGCGATCTTCGGCGTCACGTCCCAGCTGGCCGACGCATCCCACTGGCCGTAGGCGCTGTTGACGACCTGGCCGCCCATCTCCACGTTGCCATAGCTCTTGGAGCGGTAGTTGTACGAGACGCGCAGCGTGATGGGCCCCTGCTCGTAGTAGCCGCTGAAGTTGAACTGGTCACGCGAATTTCCCAGCACCTTCAGGCGCGGCTGGCCGGCCACGGCGCCGGCCTTGGCGTCGGTGAAGGTGTAGTTCACGACGGTGCCGAAACCTGTGTTGCCGAAGGGCTGCTGCCACTGCAGTTCGAAGCCCTTGATGTCGGCGCCGTTGTCGGCGTTGTAGGGGCGCTCGATGGTCAAGGTCTCGCTGCCCACCTGCTCGGACTTGGAAGCCTTGTAGGTGAAGGTGTCGAGCTTCTTGATGAAGAAGGTGCCCGAGATCAGCGCCGCATCGGCGTAGTACCACTCTGCGCCGATCTCGGCCTGGTTGGCGTGCACCGGCTTGAGCAGCGGGTTGCCGGCATAGCCCTTGGACAGCACGGTGCCATCGCGACGCATGCCCGGGCTGAGCAGGTCGAAGGTCTGGCGGGCCATGGCGCGCGAGACCGAACCGCGCAGGATGAGCTGCTTGCTGAGGTCGTAGACGACGTTCAGGCTGGGCAGCGCATCGGTGTAGTTGTTGCCGACGCTGGTGGGCGAGAAGCCGCCGCTGGCGTTGCCGAGGTAGCCGTCCGAGGTCTGCTGCGTGCGCACGAAGCGCAGGCCGAAATCACCGCGCAACTGCCCCATCGCATAGTCGGCCTTGGCGTAGACGGCGCTGATGCGCTCCTTGATCTGGTAGTTCTCGTTGAGCACATCCTTGTACGTCATGGCCTTGTCGAACATCGGGATGCCCTTGCTCGCAACCAGCGCGTCGTCATACCAGGCGTATTGGGTCAGCGCGTCGGACGTGGCCGCCGCCTGGCTCAGCAGCGGCGAGGGGCCGGTGGACAGGTCAGACAGGCTGAAGGACTGCCAGCCCGTGGAGCCTGGGCCGGCGGTGCCCTGGATGCGGGTGTTCTTCAGCGTGTTGTCGCGCAGCTTGATACCCAGCTTCACGGCCTTGATGACGCCACTGTCGAGATCGAAGGTCACGTCGCCCTGGGCGTAGTTCTCCTTGGCCTCCATGCGGCGGATGCGGTCGTCGCCAGCCTTCAGTGTCAGCGCCTTGGCGTCCAGCGGGTTGATGTCGAGGTACTTCACGCCGTAGTGATCCGGCCCGAGCGAGATCGTCGTGCGCGTGTCGCCCTCCATCCAGAAGTGGCGGTCATGCGAGCTGCCGCCCGAGCTGTTGGTGGTGCCGACCTGGCCGTGCAGCTGCCAGTTGCCGCCTTGGTAAGTACCGTCCAGGTCCGCCACGCGGCTCTTGATGTAGCTCTCGCGATAGATGGGCTCGAAGGACACGCCGGTCTTGGGACCGACCGTGCCGCCAACCAGCGCCTTGCTGCCATCGGCCACGGTGATGAACTTCGGGTCGACAGCGCTGATGACGCCGCCCACCGCCAGGCCGCCGGCCTGCCAGAGGTAGTTCTGGTTGTTGTTGTTCATCTTCATGTCCGAATCCATCAGATTCAGGACGAGATCGGTGGCCGGATTGGGCTGGAACTGCAGGGCGAGGTTGGTTGTCGTGCGCTCGCGCTCCTGGCGGAAGATGGCCGAACCACCGCCCCAGGAGGCATAGGCGTTGGTGACCGCGCCGTTCTGGTCCTTCACGTCGTACTTGCCGTCGGAGAACTGCTCCAGGCCGTCGCGGCGCATGTGGCGCTTCTGGCTGCTGATGGCCAGCAGCACGCCGAAGCTCTTGTCGTCGCTCTTCCAGTTCAACAGGCCCGACACCTGCGGGTCGGTCTTGCCGGGCAGCTTGCTGTACATCGCCTCGGCCGAAGCCTGTAGCGTGAGCTGGTCCTTGAAGGCCAGCGGCTTGCGCGTCTTGACGATCACGAGGCCGCCGATGCTGCCTTCGTCCAGGTCGGCCGACGGGCTCTTGAACACGTCCAAGCTGCCGACGATCTCGGACGGCAGCACGTCGTAGTTGAAGCTGCGCGTCTGCGGCTCGTTCAGCCACCACTCCGACGATGCGACGGCCTGGCCGTTGAGCTGCGTCATGTTGAGGTTCTTGTCCGTGCCGCGCACGAAGATGGCCTTGCCCTCGCCCCAGATCCGGTCCACCGAGATGCCGGGCACGCGCTGCAGCGAGTCGGCCACGTTCTTGTCGGGGAACTTGCCGACGTCCTCGGCGCTGATGGAGTCGACGATGTTCTGCGACTCGCGCTTCTCGGCGAGGTTCTTCTTCAGCGTGGCCCGCACGCCGCGGATCTCGACGGTGTCGAGCTGCTGGGCGGCGTCCTGGGCCATGGCGCCAAGCGCTGTCGCGCCGAGTGCCAGGCCGATGAGTCGGGGCAAGAGAAGGGGCTTGAAGTGAGGCTTGGCCACGTAGGTGCTCCTGGGCAACGAGTTTTGTTGGACAACAAGGGGCCTCGCCCATGGCGGATGTGCCATCGGGTGGGGCTCAACTCAGAAGGCCAGGGCTGCGTTGTCTCTTGTCGTCAGACCCTGGCCAGTGCCCGCAATCTAGCGGCGGCGCTCACACCTGGAGCAAGGCGTTGCGCTTTGTTGGACTTCATTGCGCCGACGTTACGTTGGCGCAATGCTGGGTCAGGTCGCGGCCGTGATTTGCCCGTCGCAGGCCCCGAAACCGATGCGCCGGTATCCGGGTTTTTCCGCAAAGGCGCGCAGGCCGAGGGTGTCGCCGTCGAGCACGAAGGTGCGCGTCTCGCCATTGGGCAGCGTGATGGGCTGCTTGCCGCCGCCGGTCAGCTCCAGCAGCGAGCCGGCCTCTTCGGGCGCCGGGCCGCTGATGGTGCCGGTGCCGAGCAGGTCGCCCGGCTGCAGGTTGCAGCCGTTGCTGGCGTGGTGGGTCAGCATCTGCGCCAGTGACCAGTAGGCGTGGCGCAGGTTGGAGCGCGACAGCCGCGTCGGCTCGCTCATCGACGGTGTCTTGAACCAGACCTCCAGCTCGATGTCGAAGCTGGCGTTGGCGCGGTGCGCCGGTGAATCGAGATAGGGCAGCGGCTGCGGATCACCTTCGGGCCGCGTGAAGGGGATGCGGAAGGGCTCCAACGCCTCCATCGTGACGATCCACGGCGAGATGGTGGTGCCGAAGTTCTTGGCCAGAAAGGGGCCGAGGGGCTGGTACTCCCAGGGCTGGATGTCGCGGGCCGACCAGTCGTTCAGGAGCGTCAGGCCAAATGCGTGCTCGTCCGCCTCGTCGATGCCGAAAGGCTCGCCTAGCGCGTTGCCGGGGCCGACGAAGAGGCCCAGCTCCAGCTCGCAGTCGATACGGGCGCTCGCCTTGAACACCGGCACCTCGGCATCCGGCGGCTTGACCTGGCCCTTGGGGCGCCGCAGCGGCGTGCCGCTGACGACGATGGAGGAACTGCGGCCGTGATAGCCGATGGGCACCCACTGGTAGTTGGGCAGCAGCGGGTTGTCGGGGCGGAACAGCTTGCCGATGGCACGGGCGTGGTGGATGCCGGTGTAGAAGTCGGTGTAGTCGCCGATGCGGCAGGGCAGCGTGTATTCGGCGTGCGCCTGCGGCACCAGCTCGACCTCGGGGGCGCCGGCCTTCAAGGTGTCGAAGAGGCGATGGCGCAGCGCGCGGCGCTCGCTGCCCGGGCGGGCCATCAGGGCGTTGAGGTCGGCGATGCCCCAGCCGGTCAGGTCCAGGATCTGGTCGCCGATGCCGACGCCGACGCGGAAGGGCTCCAGGGTGCCGGCGCGGCGAAAGCTGCAGAACGGCAGGTTCTGCAGCGGGAAATCGGTGGCCGGGTCGTTGGCGGAGGCGACCCAGGAAAGGGCCGCGGCGTCGTGGGTGTGGTCGATGTTGCTCATGCTTTGAATTCGTCCTTCAGGCCCTGCCAGCAGTTGGCATAGGTCGTCTCCAGCGGCGCGTCGTTCAACGCCCAGGCGGTGGGCTTGAGCGGCCAACGCGTCTCGAACATGAAGGCCAGCGTGGCGTCCAGCTTGTGCGGCCTCAGGTCGGCATTGCTGGCCTTGTCGAAGGCCTCGGTGTCGGGGCCGTGCGGCACATAGCTGTTGTGCAGGCTGGCGCCGCCGGGTTTGAAGCCCTCGGGCTTGGCGTCGTACTGGCCCAGCACCAGGCCCATGAACTCGCTCATCACGTTGCGGTGGTACCAGGGCGGGCGGAAGGTGTCCTCCGCCACCATCCAGCGCGGCGGGAAGATGACGAAGTCGACATTGGCCCAGCCGGGCGTGTCACTGGGGCTGGTGAGCACCGTGAAGATGCTGGGGTCGGGATGGTCGAAGCTGACGGTATTGATCGTCATGAAGCGTGACGTGTCGTACCGATAAGGCACGAGGTTGCCGTGCCAGGCGACGACGTTGAAGGGGCTGTGCGCCTGCTTTGCGCGCCAGAGCTTGCCGCCATAGCGCTTGACGATTTCGTAGTCGCCCGCTTCTTGCTCGTGCCAGGCGACTGGCGCTTCGAAGTCGCGCGCATTGGCCAGGCCGTTGGAGCCGATGGGACCGAGTTCAGGCAGGCGGAAGGCCGCGCCGAAGTTCTCGCAGACATAGCCGCGGGCCGGCACGTCGAGCGGGTCGACCTTGAAGGCCATGCCGCGCGGCAGCAGCGCAATGGAACCTGGGGCGACTTCGAGGCGCCCCAGCTCGGTCGTCACGAGCAGGCGGCCCTGCTGCGGCACGATCAGCATCTCGGCGTCGGCGTTCACCAGCGCGCGGCGGCCCATCGACCGGGTGGCGACATAGGCGTGCGCGCCCATGCCGGTCATGCCCACTTCGCCGTTGACGGCGTAGCTGCGCAGGCCGTCGATAAAGTCGCCATCGCCCTCCAGCGGCGTCGGCCCCCAGCGCAGCGGATCGGGTGACGCACATTCGCCTTGCGCCGCGCCGCTCTTCCACAGCGCATGCGCCAGCGGCTGGTAACCACCGACGACGACGGACGGCCGACGGCGGTACATCCAGGTGCGTTGGTTGTCCGCGCGAGGGGCGGTGAAGGCGCTGCCGGACAGCAGCTCGGCATAAAGGCCGTGCGGCGCTTTCTGCGGGCTGTTGCGGCCGATGGGCAGTGCGCCGGGCACGGCTTCGCTGCTGTGCTGGTTGCCAAAGCCCGTCAGGTACTTCATGGAGCTCAGTTCAGTCATGGTGTTCGTGCGCCAACGCGAAGGCTTGCCGAAGCACCTCACGGTCGCCAATGTGGTTGCACAGGATCAACGCAAGCCGCGCCAGCCAGTCGACCGCGGCGGCGTCGGTGAGGCCGGCCTGGGCGGCAATGAGCTCGGCGTAGAAAACATCCGCCTCGCCCCCGAAATTTGGGGTCAGTGTCAATTTATGCATCGGGCTTCCCTTGAGCTCGGGCCAGCGCGGCGCGCAGCACGTCGGCATCGAAGCGGTGCCAGCGCGCGGCCACGATAGCGTCGGGACGGATCAGATGAACGCTGCCGGGCCGTGCGCCGTAGCGAGTGGCCGCAACGCCCTCAGCCGGCAGCGTGACAACACGCACACCGGCTGCCGGCGCCGGCCAGCCGAAGGCCAGCAGCACGAACTCCGAGCCGAACAGCTCGCTGAGCCAGCCCTCGTTCAACGGTGCGTCTGGCGCCGGGCAACCCGGTGCAGGACCACCCGCCCAGGCCTCGGTGTCCGGCGTGCTCAGCGGCGAGTCGACATGCTCGGTCGGCGCGGACAGACGGCCGCTGTTGACCAAGGGCTTGGCGAAGTCGGTGCGTGCGGCCAGGTCCAGCGCCGCCTTGCGCAGCCGCAAGCTGAGCGCGCTCTTGGGGCTGATGAAGTCGGTCGCCCGCGTGGAGTGGCCGATGTTGTCGTCCGCCGCCTCGATGCGCTCGAACTCATAGGCGTCCAGCAGCATGTCGCCCCCTTCCCCCTTGAGCACAGCGGCCAGCTTCCAGCCCAGGTTGTCGGCGTCCTGCACACCGCTGTTGGCGCCGCGCGCGCCGAAGGGCGAAACCTGGTGGGCCGCGTCGCCGGCGAGCAGCACGCGACCGACGCGAAAGCGCTCGGCCCGGCGGCAGCAGAACTGGTAGATCGACGACCACACCAGCTCGAAGCCATCGCTGCCCAGCATCGCGGCCACACGAGCCTTGATGCGCTCCGGGTCGCGCTCCGCCTCGACGTTGGCGTCGCGGCCGAGCTGGAAGTCGATGCGCCACAGGCCCTCGGCCTGCGCATGCAGCAGCACGGACTGGCCGCGGTGGAAAGGCGGATCGAACCAGAACCACCGCTCGGGCTTGGCGGGGTCCAGCCCACGCGGGCGCACATCGGGCGCGAGGCGAACATCGGCAATCAGGAAGCGATCCTCAAAGACCTGGCCCTGGAAGCTCAGGCCCAGCAGCGTGCGCGTGGGGCTGCGCGCGCCGTCGCAACCGACGACCCAGTCGGCGCGCATGTCGAACAGGCCACCGGGCGTGCGCACGTTCAGTGTCACGCCACCTTCGTCCTGCTCCAGCCCGATCAGCTCATGCCTGCCACGCAGTTCGATGCGCGGGTCCAGCTGCGCGGCGCGTACCAGCTTGGCCTCGACGAGGTCCTGCTGCAGATTGACCATCGCCGGCATCTTGTGATGCCTCTCCGGCAGCAGGTCAAAGGCATAAGCCTCGCGCTCGCCGTGGAAGACGCGGCCGCGCTGCCAGCGCACGCCTTCGCGGGCGACCGCCTCGCCGACGCCGAGGCGGTCGAATACCTCCAGCGTCTTCTTGGCCCAGCAAACGGCGCGCGAACCCTCGCCGATGCGGTCGCTGTCGTCGATGACGACGACCGGCACGTCGCGTTTGGCGAGATCCAGCGCCAGCGTCAATCCCACCGGGCCCGCGCCGACGATGATGACGGGCCGCCGTTGCGGTTGGCCGGAGCGTTGCTCGAGGCTCTGGTGATAGGGGTAGTGCGGCAGGTCCATGCCCACTCAAGCGCCTTCAAGCGCCTTCCACATGTCGACGTCGCGCTCGGCCGTCCAGATGCGCGGGTGCGCGATGCCGCCGGCTTCATCAAAGGCGCGGGTCACGTCGAAAGGCATGCAGTGGTCGAAGATGACCCAGTGGCCGTACTTGGGCCGCAGAGCGGCCATCGTGCGTTGATAGACCGGCTTGAGCTCTTCGCCAGCAGCAACGCCGGCCTGCACGGCGCCGTACAGCTCGCTGACGAAGGCACGCGTGCCGGCCAGGCCCGCGGCAACCTGCTCTGCGCCCTTCAATGCCGGCCCGCGGCCGGGAACGAGGGCGGTGGCGTTTAATGCAGCAATGGCGTCCAGCGTCGAAGGCCAGTCGGCAAAGTGCGCGTCGCCACAGTAGGGCGTCGCGTCGAACTCGACCAGGTCGCCGCTGAACAGCACGCGCTCCTCTGGCAACCACGCCACTGTGTCACCGGCCGTGTGCCCGCGCCCCGGCGAGAACATCTCGACCTTCACGCCACCCAGGTCCAGCGTCAGCCGGCCCGAGAACGTCAACGTCGGCCAGGTCAGCCCAGCCGGCACGGACTCGACACTGCGGAACAGCCGTGGGAAGCGGCCAATCTCGCTGGCCTTGTCCTGCTCGCCCCGCTCCTTGATGAGCGCGAGTGTCGCGTCGCTGGCGATGACCTGCTCAAGGCCCTCTGCCTTGAAGGCCGACGCACCCAGCACCCGCACCGCGTGGTAATGGCTGAGCAGCACGTACTTGATCGGCACGCTGCTCACTTCGCGGATGCGACGGATGACGTCGGCCGCCATCACAGGCGTGGCCTGGGTGTCGATGACCATCGCTGCGTCTCGGCCGATCACGATGCCAGTGTTCGGATCGCCCTCGGCCGTGTACGCCCAGGCGTGCTCAGACAGGCGCTCGAAAGTGACCTTTTTCTCTTCCAGGTCGGCTTGCGAGGCAAAGGCTTTGGACGTCATGCAACTCTCCAGCATCGAGAGCCGAAATTTATCCTATTGCGAATCAATTCATCAATATAGAATTTTCGGGATGGTTGAGCCCAAGACCCCCAGAGGCATCCAGAGCATCGAAGTCGGCGGCCAGTTGCTACTGGCCCTGGCCCATCAGGGTCGGCCCATGGCGTTGAAGGACCTCGCTCGCGAGGCGGGCATGACGCCGGCCAAGGCCCATCCCTACTTGGTCAGCTTTATCAAACTGGGCCTGGTGGAGCAGGACGGCGGCAGCGGCCCCTATGGGCTGGGGCCGCTGGCCTTGCAACTCGGTCTGATCAGTCTTCAGCAGTACGACCCGGTGCGCCTGGCCACACCCGTCATTGAGGAACTGGCCTTGCAACTCGGCCACACGGTGGCCATCGCGGTCTGGGGCACGCGCGGCCCCACCATCGTGCGCGTGGCCGAGGGGCCGATGCCGGTGCACATCAGCATGCGCCACGGTACGGTGATGAGCCTGGCGGGCACGGCGTCGGGGCGGCTGTTCGCCACTTGGCGCGCCGACGAGGCCGCGACACTCGGTGAACCGCTGCCGGACCCCGCCGTCACTGCCGCGGTGCGCGAGCAAGGGCTTGCGACCTCGCGCGACGGCGTGGTTCCCGGCGTCAGCGCGGCTGCTGCACCCATCTTCGACGCATCGGGCCGCCTGGTGCTGGCCCTCACCGCTATCGGTCCGAGCCCGAACTTCGACACGACGCTGAACGGCGCCTTGTCCGTTTCACTTCGCGAAGCCGCCTCGCTGCTGTCGCGACGCCTCGGCCACTGATCGGCTCTCGCCGGCGTTCGATGGCCGGCGACCCGAGCCAGCGGCGCAGTCGGTCGACTCAGTCAAACGCCCTGGAGCAATCCAGGGCGCTTTTCCTTGATGGGGCTTGCCGTGTGTTGTCAGATCAGAACGGAATACATGACCTGCCCGAAGCTTCCGGCGGGCAGTACATCTCGTCGTAATAGATCCGGTGCTCGCCCAGTTCGAATCGGAGGTTGCCAATCGCGATGGACATGATCAGGTCGTGGGATCCCGCCTGATGCGGGTAACCCTGCGGGCCATAAACACGGCGCTTCGGATCGCCGATGTCGACAGTCATGGCAGGCAGGTTCTGGAATCCACCCGCGATCTTGTTCTTGAGCTGAGCCAGATTGAGCCCGGGCGCCCCGAACACTGCTCCCTGCCTTCGTCGCCGCCACTGGTGAACCACGACTTACTTTGAGGCCGAAGCCAGGTCAAACGGCGGCGGGGAGGCTAGCCCGCCAGCACCAGCGCGCCCTCGGGGTAGCGGCTGCCCATGAAGTCCACGAAGGCCTTCACCTTCGGGCTGGCCAGGCGCCGGGAGGTGTGCAGCACCCACAGCTCGACCTCCTTGCCATCCAGGCTGCCCCACTGCAGCAGTCCGCCGTCATTGACTTGCTGCCCGACGATGGACCGCGGCACCAGCGCGGCACCGGCGCCTGCCAGCGCGGCGTCCCTGAGCATCAGCATCGACGTGAGCCTGAGCACCGGCACGGGCTCGATCAGCAAGCGGCCCTCGTCGACAGACCAGGTCTCGCCGTCCCGATAGGCGCTGACGACGGCGGGCACGCGCACGGCCGCAGCGCCAGGTGCGGGCCTGGCGATGGACGGCGCGGCGACGACCACGAGGCGGTCCTTCGCGAAACAGCGGCCCACCAGCGCCGTGTCCACCCGCGGGTTGGGACGGATGGCGACGTCGAACTGCTCGTCGACGAGATCGACGACCCGGTCCTCCGCCACCACCTCCAGCGTGACGTCGGGATAGAGCCGGCGGAACTCCGCGCACAGCCGCCCCATCGCCAGCTGTGAAAACAGGATGGGCGCCGCCACGCGCAGGCGCCCGGCCACCTTGCCGCTGCCTTCCCGCGCCGCGCCGATGGCATCGGCCACCTCGTGCATGGGGCCTTCGGTGCGGCTGAGCAGCAGCTGACCGGCCTCGGTCAGCTCCAGACCCTTGCCGCCGCGTTCGATGAGGCGAACGCCCAGTTGCTCCTCCAGGTCGGCCACCCGCCTGGACAGCGTGGCCTTGGAGCGCCGGCTGGCCCGGCTGGCTCGGCCAAAGCCACCGTGGGTGGCCACGAGGTTGAAGTCGGTCAGGGCGTTCAGGTCCATATCGTCTCGATTCGAAGACACATTGTCCTGATTTTGGCGTCTGTGTTTATGGATTGCAACGATCTATCTTTCGTCCAAGCCAAGCGAAACGAACGCGCGGCCCCTGATCCCTCCCCTCAACCCGTTTTCAAGAGAGTCCATCATGAGCATCCTCGTCATCGGTTCCACCGGCACCGTCGGTTCCCTCGTCGTCCAAGGTCTGGCCAAGCAAGGCGCCCAGGTCAAGGCGATGGTCCGCCGCACCGGCACTCTGTCCCTGCCCGCCGGCGTCGACGGCGTCGTCGCCGACCTCGGCGACGTGAACTCCCTGCGCCTGGCGATGAGCGGCGTGCGCACGCTGTTCCTGCTGAACGCCCTCGCTCCCGACGAGGTCACGCAGTCGCTGCAGGCGCTCAGCGTCGCCCGCGAAGCCGGCATCCAGCGCATCGTCTACCTTTCGGTCATCCACGCCGATCTCTACACCGACGTGCCCCACTTCACCGGCAAGCACACGGTGGAGCGCATGATCGAAAGCCTGGACCTGCCGGCGACGATCCTGCGGCCGGCCTATTTCATGCAGAACGACGCCGCCATCCAGTCGGTCATCGAAGGGTATGGCGTCTTCCCGATGCCCATCGGCGCCAAGGGCTGCGCCATGGTGGATGTGCGCGACATCGCCGACATCGCCGTGGCCGAGCTGCTGCGTCGCGACCGCTCAGCCGAGCCCCTGCCCCGCCTGACGCTGGAAGTGGCCGGCAACGAGGTCTTCACCGGCGAGGCGGCTGCCGCCGTCTGGGCCCAGGCGCTGAATCGCGAGATCCGCTACGGCGGCGACGACGTGCAGGCCTTCGAGGCCCAACTGACAGCACAGCACGTGCCCGCCTGGATGGCCTACGACCTGCGCCTGATGATGAGCCGCATCCAGCAGCTCGGCCAGATTCCCGCCGCCGGCGCCACCCGCACGCTGGAAAAGATCCTGGGCCGCCCGCTGCGGACCTACCAGGCCTTCGTGGCCGAGCGGGTCAAGGCCGCCTGATCTCCTGCGGCTAGGGCGAGGGCGTAACGCGCAGCATCAACACGCCGTGAGGCTTCACGCTGCCGCCGACCTCGCCCGACGCGCCGCGGGTCTTCTTGCCCGACCACAAGTCGTGGACCTCAGCCTTGATGCGCGGCGCGAGGTCCAGCTGCTCCCACGTCACCTTGATGTCGGCCGCGGTTTCGCCGCGGTTGAACAGCACCGCCGCGCGTTCGCCACCGGCCAAGGTGCGCACCCAGACTTCCAGGTTGCCCTGACGCCAGACGCGCCGGCCCTGCCGGCCTAGCGGGTCCTGGTCGACCCTGATGACCTCGGCGTTGGTCAGGATGCGGCGGGTGTCCGCATCCATCTTGGCCATGTCGTTGCCCGCCACCAGCGGCGCAGCCAGCATGGCCCAGATCGAGAAATGGCTCTCGTACTCGGTCGTCGTCATGCCGCCGTTGCCGACCTCGAGCATGTCGGGGTCGTTCCAGCCGTTGGGCGCGGCGTCGGCCCACAGGTCGGCATTCATGTCGATGATGTCCAGCAGGCCGTGCGACCACTCCTTCTTGCCCTTCCAGGCATCCCAGATGTCGCCGGTCGTGCGCCACAGATGGCCGACGGGATGGGCCCAGCGGCCCGGCTGGCTGCCGCCCCATTCGCAGATGGACAGCACGATGTCACGGCCCGATTCGCGCAGCGCCTTGGCCATGATGGTGTAGGCCGCCTCGGGGTTGCGCGGGCCGGTGTAGCACCAGTCGTACTTCAGCCAGTCCACGCCCCATTTGGCGTATTGGCGCGCGTCCTGGAACTCGTGGCCGGCACTGCCCGGGCGGCCGCCGCAGGTTGCAGCACCGGCATCGGAATAAAGGCCGAACTTCAGGCCCTTGGAGTGGACATAGTCGGCCAGCGCCTTGATGCCGCTCGGGAAGCGCTCGGGGTCGGCCTGGATGTTGCCGTCCGCATCGCGGCTCTTTTGCCAGCAGTCATCGATGACGATGTAGCGGTAGCCCGCGTCCTTCATGCCGGAGGCGACCATCGCGTCCGCCTGTTCGCGGATCAGCTTCTCGCTGACGTTGCAGGCGAACTTGTTCCACGAGTTCCAGCCCATCGGCGGCGTCGGCGCGAGGTTGGGCTTGCGGGCGTCGAGCTTGAGGGTTTCGTGCGGGGCGGCCACCGCGCCAGCCGCTGCGACGCAGGCCGACACGGCCAGCAATACGCGGCGCAACCAGGTTGAGGTCATGAAAAATCTCCGTTGGTGTTAGACGGTGCCGCGGCGGGCTTCCAGTTCGGCGCGGATCTCGTTCATGCGCTGCTCGGTCAGGAAGTAGCGTGACACGACGACCAGCGCGATCAGCAGGCCCACAATGGGGATGCTCGAGAGGCAGAGACGGATCAGAAAAATGGCGTCTTCGCCCTGGACGGGCAGCTTGGCGTTGAAGCCCGTGAAGGCCAGCACCCAGCCCGAGGCGCTGTTGCCAAGGGCCAGGCCGACCTTGGAGATCCAGGATCCGCAGGCGGCGAACGAACCTTCACGGCGCTGGCCGCTGGAGAGTTCGTCGTGGTCGATGACGTCGGCCATGGCCGAGCCGTAGATCGTCCAGAAGCCGGCGCCGATGAAGGCCACGCCGCCGCTGGCGAACAGCTGCAGCCAGGGCAGCTGCGGGTTGTAGAAGAACCAGTCGCCGATGAAGGCGGCGATGCCCAGCCAGAGCACGGTCATCAGCGCGTTGCGCTTTCCCCAGCGCCTGGCCACCCAGCCCGCGAAGGCGATGCCGACCAGGCCGCTGATGAGGCCGGCCACGCCCATCAGCGAGTTCCACTTCGTGGCCTCCACGACGTTGCCGCCGCAGACGTAGTAAACGGTGGCGTAGTAGCCCAGCAGGCCCACCATGGCCGTTGCCATGTTGTAGGTCAGCATGGTGCCGAGCATCAGCCGGAAGGGCTTGTTCTTCAGCGTGCGGTAGAGGGTGTCCTTGAAGGGCACGCGCTGACGGCTCTGGGCGACGAAGCTCTCGTAATAGCGCTCGCGCGTCAGCGAGAAAATCACAATGGCCAGCACCACCAGGATGCCGCCCAGGATGGCGGTGTAGACCTGGGCACCCAGCAGGATGTCGGGCTTACCGCTGGCGTCGTGGAAGAAGTAAAGCGTCGTGAACTGCGCAGCGACGAACATGCCCAGCTCGGGAATCTTCTGGATCGCGTTCTTGATGGACATCACGCGCGTGCGCTCGTGGTAGCCCGGCGTCAGCTCGGCAGCTAGGCTGTTCCAGGGCATCGCGAAGCAGCTCATGACCGGCGCGTAGAGGCAGGTCGAGACGAGGAGGAAGATGAAGTACTCGGTATCACTCCAGCCCCGCCCGACGGCAAACAGCAGCGGCAGACCGATGCCCGTCAGGATGCCGCCGACCAGGATGAAGGGGCGCCGGCGCCCCCAGCGGCTGCGGGTGTTGTCGGAGATCCAGCCGAACGTCGCGTCGGACACCGCGTCCGCAAAGATCTTGATGCCCATGGCCATCGAGATCAGCTGCGGCGCCACACCCAGGCCGATGTTGAAGACGTGGAAGACCAGGGACTGGTAGAGCCAGTGGCCCCACATGTCGTGGAAGGAGCCGAGGCCGAAGCCGATCTTCTGCGGCACGGGCACGTGGTCGGCCGCAAGTGTGGCCGCCGGCGGCGCGGAGGCGGACGGGCGCTGCACGGGCGGCATGGCGGCCCCTTCGGGATCGGCGATCAAGACTGTCTCCTTCGCCTGGCACTGAGCGAGGCGGTATTTTAGTAAACAGCCCTATTTTCGTTCGTCGATCACACAAACGAAAGGCGGTGCAACTACCTAGGCAGCCCTCTAGACAGCTGCGGTCTTGCGCTTGGCCTTGCGCGGCGCAGCCTCGGCGTCAGGCGCCGCGACGAAACGCGAACTCTCGCGCACGACCAGCTCCACCGGCAGCGACGCGTCATTGGGCGCAATATCGCCCTCGATGAGCGCCCGCGCGGCGACGTTACCCAGCGCCTCCTTGTCCATCTTCACCGTCGACAGTGGCGGCTTGTTGCGTGCGGCCTCCTCGATATCGTCGTAGCCGATGAAGCGGATGTCCTCCGGCACCCGCAGGCCTCGCTCAAGGCAGACCTCGATGGCGAACATGGCCGTCGAGTCGTTGTACGCGAAGACCGCGTCCGGGGGGTTGGGCAGGGCCAGCAGGCGGCTCATCGCATCACGACCGGCGTCGCCGTATTCCAGCGCCGGGTCCAGCGTGACTTCGTAGTCGGGGTCGAACAGGCGGCCAGCCTCGAACAAGGCGCGACGGAAGCCCTTGGCGCGCAGCGACGTCGAGTAATGCGCCAGCGGCCCGAATATGGCGGCGATGCGCTGGGATTGGCCTTCCAGCAGATGGCGAGTCGCCAGCCACGCGCCAAGCTGGTTGTCGTCATTGACGCAGCGCACACCAGGGTAGAAGTGATCCACCAGCACCAGCGGCAGTTCGCAGCGGCGGATGGACTCCATCGCCTCGGGGTCGAAATAGCCGGCACCCAGCAGTGCCTCGGCCTCGTGGCGGCGCACCTGGCCGGCCACGTCGTCGCCCGCCAGCACCGACATGATGCTCAGCGGCACGCCCGCCTCGCGGCAGGCCGTCTCTGCGCCATGCAGCACATAGGAATAGAAGGGGTTGTTGGCCAGCGAGCCGAGGCTGCGGCTGTACAGGAAGAGCATGCGGCGTGGCTTGCCGGTGCGCAGTTTGCCAACGTCGTAACCCATCTGTTGGGCCACGCCGAGCACCTGGGCGCGGGTCTGCTCGGACAGGCCGGGCTGGCCCTTCAGTGCGCGCGACACCGTGCCGATGGACACGCCTGCGGCCTCGGCCAATTCGCGAATCGTCACTGCCTTGTCGGCCATCACCCGAGCTCCCGCTGTTGTTTAGCACCGCCGCACCGGGCGCGATTGTGTCATCGGCACCCCAGCGCCCCCGGGTACACCCTGGATCGGGGGCAAAACCTAGTTTGAGGATTGTTCACTAAACAATCGGTGTTGCATAGAATATTTCCAAACTACGCACCGAGCGCCGCTGAGATGCCCTTCTGCCCCATTGCCGTCCTCGGCGAAGCCCTGGTCGACGAATTCCATGACGGGCCCGTCGCAGGCGGCGCACCCTTCAACGTGGCACGCTCGCTCGCGGCCGTGGGTGCACCGGCCCTGTTCATCAGCCGCATCGGAGTGGACGACGACAACGGCCGCCTCGTGCTCGACAGCGCACGTGCCTACGGCCTGGACAGCGCAGGCGTGCAGCGCGACCCGCGGCATGCCACCGGCCGTGTCAGCGTGCACGAGGGCGCGGGCGGCCACCGCTTCGAGATCCATGGCGACGCCGCCTGGGACCATATCGACGCCGCAGCCGCCCTGCCGCATCTGACCGAGGCCGCCCCGGCGTGGCTCTATTTCGGCAGCCTCGCCCAGCGTGAACCGCAGTCCCGCTCGGCCTTGCGCGCCCTCGCCAAGCCCTTCACCGGCACTCGCTTCCTGGACTTGAATCTGCGGGCCGGCGCCGAAACCCGATTGCTGGCCGCCGAGTCGCTGATGCTGGCCGACTGGGTCAAGGTCAACGACGAGGAACTGGCCCAGTTGGCCGGCTGGTTCGATGCCGCCGCACCGGACGACGCCGGCCGGGCCAGCGCATTGATGGCACGCTTTGCGCTGCAGCGCCTGGTGCTGACCTGCGGCGCCAGAGGCTGGCGCTTCTACGCGCCGGGCGGCGTGCTGCTGGCACAGGGGGCTGGCGTCATCCAGCCGCACATGGTCGACACCGTCGGCGCCGGCGATGCCTTCACCGCACTGCTGCTGGCCGGCCTGTCGCTGGGCCGTGACCTGACCGCCACGCTGGCCCTGGCCAATCGCTACGCCTCCTTCATCTGCGGCGTGCGGGGCCCGCTGCCCGCTGAACCCCTTGCCCTGCAACCCTGGCGCACCGCCTTGCATGCGCTGCCGACCTCTGCCTGAACGACTGCCCGACATGGACCTGACTCCGCCTCCCACCTCCCTGGCCGACCTTGTCGCGCCGCCGCAGGGCTCGCCCATGCGCCGCCCCGGCTTCATCTTCGGCGCCGGCACGTCGTCCTATCAGATCGAGGGCGCGGCACACGAGGACGGTCGCCTCGAATCCATCTGGGACCGCTTTTGCGCGACGCCCGGCAAGGTGCTGCGCGGTGAGAACGGCGACGTGGCATGCGACCACTACCACCGCTTCGAGGAAGACCTGGACATCCTGAAGCGCCTGGGCGTGGATGCCTACCGCTTCTCCATCGCCTGGCCTCGCGTGATGGACGCGGCCGGCCGGCCGAATGCAAAGGGCATCGACTTCTACAAGCGCCTGCTCGACGGCCTGGCCGAACGCGGCATCCGCGCCTTCGTCACGCTGTATCACTGGGACCTGCCCCAGCACCTCGAAGACCGCGGCGGCTGGCTGAACCGCGAGACCGCCTACCGCTTTGCCGACTACGCCGACCTGATGAGCCGCGAACTCGGCGGCGGCCGCGTGGCGGCCTGGACGACGCACAACGAGCCTTGGTGCTCGGCCTATCTCGGTTACGGCGACGGGCACCACGCGCCCGGCCTCAAGTCCAACCGCTGGGCCGCCCAGGCCATGCACCATCTGCTGCTGGGTCACGGCCTGGCGTTGCCCATCCTGCGCGCCAACGACCCTGCGGCCTTGCACGGCATCGTCGCCAACTGCGCGCCGGGCTATGCCGACACCGACACAGCCGAAGACCGCGACGCCGCTTCGCTGTTCGAGACCTACCAGAACCGCTGGGTGCTGGACCCGCTGCTCAAGGGCGAATACCCGGCCGACCTGTGGCGGCTGTGGAAGGGCTGCGAGCCCCTGGTGCTGCCCGGCGACATGGACCTCATCAAGCAGCCCATCGACTACCTGGGCATCAACTTCTACAGCCGCGCCGTGCTGCGCTCCAAGGGCCCCGACACCATCGACTGGGTGCGCCACCCCGAGGTCGAGCGCACGACCATGGACTGGGAGGTCTATCCGCAAGGCTTGCAGGACCTGTTTGAAGCCTTCAAGCGCGACTACGCCAACCTGCCGCCCCTCTACATCACCGAAAACGGCATGTCGAGCGACGACCAGGTCAGCGCCGGCGAGGTCGACGACCTGCAACGCCAGGCCTATATCAAGGCGCATTTCGCGGCATGCTCCCGGGCCATGGACAACGGCGTGGATGTGCACGGCTATTTCATCTGGTCGCTGTTGGACAACTTCGAATGGGCCTTCGGCTACGAGCGCCGCTTCGGCCTCGTGCATGTGGACTTCGAGACCCAGCAGCGCACGCTCAAGCGCAGCGCGCTGGCGTATGCGGACTTCCTGCGGAAACGCGCTGGGCGCTAAAACTCAGCTCGCACTGACGAGGCGGTCGAGATAAGCCGCGTGGTCTGGCATGCCGTCCACCGTCCGGGCTACGGCAGTGTGCAGACGCTGGAAGTGCTCCCTCAGCGTCACCTCGTTCACCTGCTTCAACAGTGGGTCCAGGCCCTCGGGCTTCAGGCCCAGGCCGAGGTAGAGCGAGTACCACGAGTCCTCGCCGAAGCTGTCGCGGTCCAGGATGACGACGCGACCGTTGCGTCGAAAGGTTTCGATCTGGTGCGCCAGCGTGTCGGGGATGGGCATGGCCGCGCAGTAGCGCCAGAACTCGCTGTCGTCACGCTGCGTCTGCTTGTAATGCAGGATGATGAAGTCACGGATGGACTCGTACTGCCGCGTCATGCGGCGGTTGTATTCGTCCACCAGATGCGGTTCGCACTTGCGGTCGGGGAATAGCTCCACCAGGCTGCTGATGCCATGGATGACGAGCGACAGGCTGGTGGACTCCAGCGGCTCCAGGAAACCCGACGACAGGCCCACCGCGACGACGTTCTTCTCCCAGATGCGCTTGCGCATGCCAGTCTTGAAGCGCAGCTGGCGCGGCTCGCCCTGGGGCGCGCCGTCGAGGTTGCTCATCAGCACGCGGCCGGCTGCCTCGTCGCTGATGTAGCTGCTGCAGTAGACATGGCCATTGCCGGTGCGGTGCTGCAGCGGGATGCGCCACTGCCAGCCCGCGCTGCGTGCCGTGGACGTGGTGTACGGCGTCAGCGGCGGCACCCGGGAGGGCGACGGGCCGCCCCTAGCCTGCCCGTCCCCCTCGGCGGGCAGCAGCTGCGCAGCGGCTGCGTGGGGGCTGGCGTGACTGCAGGGCACGGCTTGGGCGCTGTCGCAGGGCAGCCAGTGCGTCCAGTCGTGATACCCGGCCTTCATGACGCCCTCGATCAGCAGCGCGCGAAAGCCCGAGCAGTCGACGAAGAGATCGCCCTCGATGCGCCGGCCGTCGGCCAGCGTCACGGCGGTCACGAAGCCGTCGCCGGGGCGCAGCGACACGTCGACGATGGTGCCCTCCTCGCGCTTCACGCCGCGCGCCATCGCGTACTCGCGCAGGAAAGCCGCGTAAAGGCCGGCGTCGAAATGGAAGGCGTAGGAGTAGGAATTGGCGGCCGACGGCGGCCCACCCTCCGGCGGCACGAAGCGGTTGCGCTGCGCCATCACCGCCGCGGTGGACCACTCCTCGTAGCTGGGCATGGCGCCCGCGCGGTCGAGCCTCAGCCAATGCGCCACCGACGAGCGGTTGACAATGGGCGGCCCGAAGCCGCCGAAGCCGTGGAAGAAGCGGTTGCCGACGTGACCCCAGTCCTTGAACTCGATGCCCAGCTTGAAACTTGCCTGGGTCCTGCGCATGAACTCGGCGTTGTCGAGCTCCAGCGCGTCGTTGTAGTAGCGGATGCTGGGCAGCGTGGCCTCGCCCACGCCCACGGTGCCGATCTCGGGTGACTCGATCAGCACGATCTCGCAACCGACCGGGTTGGCCGGACCGCCCGGCAGCGTGCCGAACACCTGGCTGAGCGGCGCGGCAGCCATCCAGCCGGCGCTGCCGCCGCCGACGATGACGATGCGGCGAATGGCTTGGTCGTTCATGGCTTGACTGCCTCCATGGCTGGGGCACGGACGTGCCGATCGATGAAGGCGCCGTGGTCAGGCATGCCGTCCACGGTCTGCGAGATGGCCGCGCGAAGTCGCTGGAAGTGCGCGCGTAGCGCTTGTTCGTCCACCTGTCGCAGCAACGGGTCGTGGCGCTCCGGCCAGCAGCCGAGGCCCAGGAACAGCGACACCCAGGAAGGCTCGGCGAAGCTGTCCGGGTCGAGGATGGCGACACGGCCACTGCGGCGGAAGAGTTCGATCTGGTGGCTCAAAGCGTCCGGGATCGACATGGCCGCGCAGTAGCGCCAGAACTCGCTGTCGTCGCGCTTCGTCAGCTTGTAGTGCAGCACGATGAAGTCGCGGATGGACTCGTATTGCTGCGTCATGCGGCGGTTGTATTCGTCGGCGAGGTAGCGGTCGCAGCGCTTGTCGGGGAAGAGTTCGATCAGGCGACCGACGCCATCCATGATGAGCTGGATGCTGGTGGATTCCAGCGGCTCCAGGAAGCCCGACGACAGGCCGATGGCGACGACGTTCTTGTCCCAGGCCTTCTTGCGCATGCCGGTCTTGAAGCGCAGCTGGCGCGGGTCGGACTGGGGCGCGCCGTCCAGGTTCTGCATCAGCATCTGCCCGGCGGCCTCGTCGCTCATGTAGCCGCTGCAGTAGACATGACCGTTGCCGGTGCGGTGCTGCAGCGGGATGCGCCACTGCCAGCCGGCGCTGCGCGCCGTGGACGTGGTGTAGGGCGTCAGCGGCTGCACCTTGTCGCAGGGCACGGCCTGGGCACTGTCGCAGGGCAGCCAGTGCGTCCAGTCGTGATACCCGGCTTTCATGACACCCTCGATCAGCAGCGCGCGAAAGCCCGAGCAGTCGATGAAGAGATCGCCTTCGATGCGCCGGCCGTCGGCCAGGGTCACGGCGGTCACGAAGCCGTCGCCGGGGCGCAGCGACACGTCGACGATGGTGCCCTCCTCGCGCTTGACGCCACGCTCCATCGCGTACTCGCGCAGGAAAGCCGCGTACAGGCCGGCGTCGAAGTGAAAAGCGTAGGAATAGGCATTGGCCGCCGACGGCAGATCGCCCTCGGGCGGCACGAAGCGGTTGCGCTGCGCCATCACGGTGGCGGTCGACCATTCCTCGTGGCTGTCCATGCCGCCCTGTTGGTGCAGCCTGAGCCAGTGCATCACCGATGAGCGGTTGAAGACGGCCGGCCCGAACTCGCCGAAGCCGTGGAAGAACCGGTTGCCGAGGTGCCCCCAGTCCTTGAACTCGATGCCCAGCTTGAAACTCGCCTGCGTCTTGCGGATGAACTCCACGTTGTCCAGCTGCAGCGTGCGGTTGTAGAAGCGGATGGTGGGGAGCGTGGCCTCGCCCACGCCCACGGTGCCGATCTCGGGCGACTCGATCAGCACGATCTCGCAGCTGGCCGCGTGCTCGCCTCGGCCCATCAACTGGCCCAGCGGCGCCGCGGTCATCCACCCGGCCGTACCGCCGCCCACGATCACGATGCGGCGGATGGCTTGGTCGTCACGCATGCTGTCAATCTCCTCTTGGCGCCCGGGAGCGCCGGTGGCCCTGGGCGTTGATGTGTTGTCTCACGACGCTACCCCAAAAAAAAGGCCCGGCGCGGGAGCGCCAGGCCTGTCTGGAGCCGGGACAAACCCGGCCGTTCGATCAGAAGGTGTAGCGCGCCGTCATGGTGTAGCGCGGACCCGACGCGAACCAGGTGCGCCCCATCAAGCCGACGTGCTGCTGCATGAGCTGCTTGTAGATCGAGTCGGTCAGGTTCTGACCTTCCAGACCCAGTTGCAGGCTCTCGGTGACCTTGTAGTGCACACCGACATCGAGCTGGCCGTAGTTGTCCGTCCAGATCGGCAGGCCCAACGGCATGTTGTTGCGGCCTTGTTGCGGGCTATCCGGGTTGCCGTTCAAGCCGTTCGTCTGGTTCGGGCCGGTGTTGTCGGGGAAGGCGACACCGTTGAGGTACTTGCCGCGCCAGGCATAGGCCACGCGCGCCGAGAACGGACCATGGTCATACAGCAGTGCCAGGTTGAACGCCTTGCGCGACAGGTTGGGCAGCGGCATGTCCCCGTAGGACTGGCCGTTGGTGTCGCAACCGTTGACGAACAGGTTCAGGTTGGTGCCGTCCGCATTGCTGCTGCACCAGGCCGCACCCACCGAGTTGTAGCGCGTCTGGCGGCTGTCCACATACGTGGCGTTGGCCTGCACACCCAGGCCAGCGAGCAAGCCCGGCAGCCCATTGAAATAGTGCTGCACCGCGACCTCCACGCCGCGTGCCCAACCCTTGGCTCCGTTGACCTTGGTCGAGTAGGCGAAGTCGTAGGACTTGCCCGTCGTGTCGGCCGCCGTCGCCACGCCTGTCTGGTTGACGATCACATCCTTGAGCCGCTTGTTGAAGGCGGCCACCGTGATGGAACTGGCGCGGTCGATGTACCACTCACCGGACAGGTCGAACTGATCCGACTTGACCGGCTTGAGGATCGGGTTGCCCAGCGCCGAGCCGACGTTGCGCAGATCGTCGACGAAGATCGTGCGCGACGAGTCTGCATTGACCACCGTACGCGTCTGTGCTGCACCCGCCGTCAGCTGCAGGTTGGGCTGCAGGTCGCTGAAGTCAGGCCGCGCCACCGCCTTGGCATAGGCAAAGCGCAACTGCATCTGTTCGTTGGCCTTCCAGCGCAGGTTCAAGCTCGGCAACACATTGACATATTTGTTTTCAACGACGACCGGCGTCAGGAACGGCGTGAACGTCGGGATGGGACGGCTGAGATTCGGAGCCGTTGCCGCAGCTGTCGAGTTGAAAACCAGCGTCTGGTACCCGGTGGTGTCGTACTTGGTTTCCACCACGCGCAGACCGACGTTGCCGTCGATCGGCACGCCGTGCTCTTCCAGGCCGAAGCGCAGTTGGGCGTAGGCCGTCTTGGTGTTCTCGTGCTGCTTGTTGCTGTTGGGCGAGTTCTCACCGAAGTCCGCCGGCTGCCAGGACACCGGGCAGGCCGCAGCATTCGGGCCCTGCAGCTGCCGCCGGTACTCGGTACACAGGGTGTCGTAGTAGCTGTGCAGCGTTGCGTAGGACTCCGGGTAGTTCGACGCGACGGCCATCTTCGGCAGCACCAGCGACGCCACCGAGTTCTTGCCGTTCATGAAGTTGTTGAAGTTCTTGACCTGGGTCTCGCCTCCAAAGCGAGACAGGTAGGCCAGGCTTCTGATCGGGTGCCAATCCCAGGACTGGTCCCGGGCGCCGGCATCAAACTCGGCCGACTGCCAGCTCTGCGTGACGGCCTTCCAGTTGTAGCCGGGGTTGCTGACGACGTTGTTCGTGTCACGGTCCGTCAGGCGCAGGCCGACGCGCAGGTCGTGCAGCACCGGATGGTCGAACACATAGCGAATGTCGCCCTTCCACGCCTTCTGGGTCGCCCGGCTCCTGTCCAGGTGCTCCATCGTGAAACCCCAGTAGTACTTGGAGGGGTCTTGCAGGAAGGCCTTGTCCGTGTCATCCAGGATCAGCCGCGGCATGTTCCCCGACAGGTCCACGGTTTCCTTCGGCATGTTGATGCCGGTGGCCACGGTGGAGTCGAAGTTGCTCGTGGTGGACTCGATGAACTGGAAGTCGTTGGACACGCGCAGAGCGGGAGTCGGCGTCCAGACCAGGTTGAAGGTGGTTTCCTTCGTGAGCGAATTGCGCTTGGAGAAGCGCGTGTTCGCGTTGAAGGGAATGCCGCCGTGTCCCGGGTCCGTGATCGTGCCGGTCTGCAGGGCCCCGCTGGGACCCCATTTCGCGTCTGCCGCCACGATCGAGGTGTACGGATCGGCCTGGCTGTCGATCGAGCTTTCGTCCCAGAAGTTGTTGTACTTGGAACTGAAATGCGTCAGCGAAGCCGCCAGGGTGTCGTTTTTCCACTGGCCGGCGATATAGGTGCCCTGGCGCGTGCGATCGAACTCGAGCGAGCGCCAGCCCACGGCCTTCGGGAACCAATGGTTGCCGGGCAGCGGCTCGTAATAAGTGTTGTTGTCGGCGTCCGTCTTGGTCGATTTCTGAACGGTTTGGAAATACGGGTCGACGAACATGCCGTCGGTGCGCGTGGCGCTTTCCGAGTGGGCCACGTCGATCAACAGGCCGAGCTTGCCGATGTCGGTGTTCCAGGTGTTGGACAGCAGCGCCGAGACCGAAGGCTTCCTCTTGTTGCCGAGCTGGTTGTTGGTGATTGAAACGCTGACCCCGGCCTTGAAGCCGTTGTAGTCGAACGGCAGCGCCGTGCGCAGGTTCACCAGGCCGCCGATGGCGCCTTCGATCTGCTCGGCCGAGGGGTTCTTGTAGACGTCCACACCGGCCATCAGTTCGGGCGGCACGTCCTCGAAGCTAAGGCCGCGGCCGCCGTTGGCCGAGAAGGTCTCCCGGCCGTTCAGTTGCGACGACACATAGGTCAGGCCGCGGATGATCACGCCCGAGCCTTCGGCCGAGAAGCGCCCCGGATCGCCGCGAGCCATCACTCGGTCCATCGTCACGCCGACGATGCGCTGCAGCACTTCGCTGACGGAGCGGTCCGGAAGCTTGCCAATGTCGTCGGCGACGATGGAGTCAACGATCTCGTCAGAGTTCTGCTTGATCTTCTGAGCTGACTGCAACGCGGCGCGCTGCCCCGACACAACGACTGTCTCCAATGCTTGTGGCGCATTTGCGGCCGGGGCTGACGCTGGCGTGTTCTGCGCCAGCGCCGGTGTGGCTGCCCAAACCAGCGCCTGTACGGCCGCCAGGGACAGCGTTGTCCTCTTGAAATGTCTCATCCTCTTTGCTCCTCTTCGGTGGGAAACACTCAGCCCCTGAAGGCCTCGTGCCGGTCCTGCTGGTTTCTATGCCGCAGGTATTTGGTAACGCTAACGATGTCCAAAAAATCGGACATCCGGACTACAAGGGATAGGGGATATACGCATGGCTCCTGCATTCAACCCTCCTTTCTCCGTAGATGGATGTGCTGTGCTGGCAGCTCGAGTGCCACGGTTTCCAAGGATGTCGGTAGCGCCATCCTTGAGCCAACGAGGCGCTCGGCGCCAGGCACCAGATCGATGAAGTTGTCCGCCAGATCCAGGCCCGGGTGCTGGAGCCAAAGGCCTTTGACAGGTCGGTCGCAGCTCAGCCGCAAGGCCTGGCCCTCGGCCTCGATGGCGATGCGCGCGCCGGCCAGGCGGTAGAACTTGAAGGGCTCGGTCCACGCGCAATCCCGCGCCAGCTCGCGGTCGTCCGTACCAAAGGCACACAGCTCGGCAACGACGGGCTCGTCAAAGCCCGGCAGAGGCTGGGTCATCTCGACGCTGGTCGACGCTGGAACCGCTTGCAAGACGCGGGTGCTGGCAAGCTGGCGCCCGTCCATCGTGAACAGGCGCAGCTGAAGCGCCAGTTCACGGGGCTGAGCCTCGCCGTTCATGACGGACAGCCGCGCCTGCCCTGCCTCCAGCCGCACGGCCACGGCCAGCGGCGCCAAGGCACGACGCACGGCGTGCCAGGCGGGCTTGACGGTGCCCGATGAGTCGATGAGGGCCCAGCTCGTCACCGGCCAGCAGTCGTTGAGCTGCCAGACCAGGGCGCCGCCCACGGCGCGCGCGCCAGGCCGCTGCCAGCGGCGGCGGAAGTCCTGGTAGGCCACCCGCATGGCCTCGGCCTGCACGAATTGCGTTGCGTAGACGTGATCCGCCAGCGTGCCGCCCACGCGCAAGTTGTCGGCCAGATAGACCGACAGGCGCCGATGCCCGTCCGGCCCCGCTGCCGAGCCGGCCTTGTTGTGCCACTGCACCGTGCGGCTCTCCGGGAAGCGCTCGGCTTTGGGCAGCACCGATTCAAATAGCGCCAGCGAGGGATGCGACTGCATGCCGAATTCGCTGACGAAGCGCGCCTGCACGTCGCCATAGCGTTGGTAGGGCAGCATCTGCTGGTGCCAGACCTCCCAGCTGTGGCGGTCACCCACGGTCGCGTCGGAGGACTTGACGCCATCGCCTGGCGTGAAAGGACTGCCCGGCCAGTAGACGGTGTCCGGGTCCAGCGCCGCGCAGACCTCCGGCAGCAAGCCCTCGTAGATCGCCCGCGCCTCGAAGCGTTCGGCCGGCACGCCCGGGCCGGCCAGGCCGACGGACTCGGCCAGCATGTAGTCCTCGTTGTTGCCACACCAAAGCGCCATGCAGGCGTGGTGGCGCAGGCGCTTCACGGCGCTTTCAGCCTCCGCGCGCACGCTGGCCAGGTAGTCAGCGTTGGCGGGGTAGAGGCCACAGGCGAACAGGAAGTCCTGCCAGACCAGCAGGCCGAGTTCGTCGCAGGCCTCGTAGAAAGCCTCGTGCTCATAGACGCCGCCGCCCCACACGCGCAGCATGTTCATGTTGGCGGCGGCCGCCTGGGCCACGCGTTCGCGGTAGCGCGCCGGCGTGATGCGCTCCAGCAGGTTGTCGTCGGGAATCCAGTTCGCGCCGCCGGCGAAGAAGGCCTGGCCGTTGACCTCGAAATGAAAGCTGCTGCCCGCCTCGCCTTCGACGGGCGCCTGCACCAGGCGCAGTGTGCGCAGGCCAATGCGGCGCCTGTCCTGCGCTACGACCTGATCGCCGTCCAGCAACTGGGCCACCAGCGTGTACAGCGGTTGCCCGCCCAGCCCGCGCGGCCACCACAGCTGGGCCTGGCTGACATTCAGCGTCGCACACGCCGCATCGGCTGGCACGACCTGGCGGGCCACGCTGCGGCCGTCGGCGTCCAGCAGTTCGAAGGCGCAGCGCAAGCCAGCGGCACCGGCGGGCCGCGCCGAGACCTGCAGCGTCGCGCGCCGCCCGGCCACGTCCACCTCGCTGCGGCAATGCAGATCGTCCAGGCGCGCCGACCAGCTATGCCGGCGCACGGCGCGCCAAGGGCCGCTGACGAGCAGCTCGGGGCCCCAGTCCCAGCCAAAGTGGTACTGCGCCTTGCGGGCATGCAGACGGGCGCTGTCGCCGTTCCAGAGCTGGCGCTTGCCATGCACGGCCTCCACCTCGCGGGCTCGGCGCAGCGGCGGCTCAAAGCACAGCAGCAGTTCGTTGCGGCCGGGCTGCAGGCGCCGGCGCACGTCGACACGACGCGGCACGAACATGTTGTCCGATGCCAGCAGCTTTTCGCCGTTGAGCCAGACGCTGCAATAGGTGTCCAGGCCCTCGAAGACCAGGTCCTCGTGGTCGGCCAGTGCGCCGGCCTCGAAGTCCAGCCGCCACGCCCAGCGGCGCTCGCCGACCCAGCGCACTTCGGCCTCATTCATGCCGTAGAAAGGATCGGGGATGCGACCGGCCGCCAGCAGCGCGCCATGGGCCGTGCCGGGCACGGCGGCCGGCAGCCAGTCATCGGCGGGCAGCGCCGACAGCGCCGGCCCGCTCAGGCCCTCGGGCGCCTCGGCCAGCAGCCAGCCGTCGTGCAGATTGATCAGTCGTTCAGGGCTCACGTGTTGGAGTCGTTGCGGTTGCGTTGCACATCAGCCCGCGGCGGGAGACCCCTGGGCCGACCGGCACGCATCGCCGATCCGCCCCTGCGCCGCGCCTCAATGCGGCTGCGGCCTGTCTCCAGCTTCGCCACAAGCAAAGCTAAACATTGTTTTGTTGCGCATTCTGTTTCTCTACGACAAAGCGAGCACTCGGGGATATTCCTGATGTTTTCTGGAAGAGACAGTCAACACAGACGCTCAACCGACGCACATAATCCTCGCCGTTTAGTAAACAACAAAGAGACATGATGGCCCGCCGGCCATGCGTTCCCGCAATGAAAGCCCTGCTCACCCAGGCGGCGCTGGTCCTCGGTCTCGCGGCCGGCGCGCCGCTCGCCCATGCCGCTCGCCTGGTCATCTGGATGGTGGGCGACGACAAGACACCCCAGGTGATGCAGCCGGCGGTCGCCGCCTTCCGCGCCGCCCACCCGGATGTCGCCGTGGAAGTGCGCGACGTGCCTTGGGCCGACGCCATGACCAAGTACTCCGCGGCGCTGGCCAGCCGGCGCGGGCCCGATCTCGTCACCGGCAGCACCTCCTACGCGATTGCGTTGGGCGCCAAGGGCGCGCTGGTCGACCTGAACCAGGCGGCGCCCGACCTGGCCCGCCAGCTTGAACAGCACGCCAACCCTGGTGCGCTGCGCGCCATCCGCCGCCCGGACGGCCGGCTCTACGGCGCCCCCTTCGACATGCATGTGCAGCTGCAGTACTACCGCAGCGATCTGGCTACCGGGGCGCCGGCCGACTGGGAGGGCTTCATCACCGCCGCCCGCACGCTGCGCGCCCAGGGCCACGGCTTTGCGCAGCAGTGGGGCAACACCAGCTGGCTGGGCTTCTATCCCTATCTGCGCCAGGCTGGCGGCACGGTCTACGACGCGCGATGCCAGCGCGCCGTCATCGACAGCCCGCAGGCCGTGCGTGCCCTGACCTACTACGCACGCCTGTACCGCGAGCTGCAGGCGCCCACCGACGGCTGGCCCGATGCCGACGGTGGCCTGGAGAGCGGCGCCTACGGGCTGATGCAGTCCGGCACCTGGCTGCTGTCGCGCATGGACATGGTGCACAAGGGCCTGGTCGGCAAATGGGCGGCGGCGCCGCTGCCTGTCGGGCCGACGGGCAAGCGCACCGCCGTGCTGGGCGGCACGGTGCTGGCCATCACGCGCTTCTCGCCCAACCGCGCGCTGGCGCTGGACTTCATGCGCACCGTCTACCAGCCCGAGGTCACGCGGCGCATGGCCGAGGCGGCGCTGGCCTACGGCGGCATGTGGCTGCCGTCCGGCCGGCAGGACCAGATCGCCAGCCTGCCCCTGCCCAACCGCGAGGCGCTGCTGACGCAGCTCGCCGACGCCGAGGGCCCGCCGCCCTGCCCCGCGTGGATGCGCCAGGACTACATCGTCACGCGCGCCGTGCAGCGCGTCGTGCTGGCCGGCGGCGACCCGCAGGCGGAGCTGAGCCGCGCCGCCGCCGTCATGAACCGCGCGCTGGCGGCCTTGGAAGCGCAACCATGATCTGGCGCCGCCATGGCCGCGACATCCTGCTCGTCGCGCCCTTCTTCGCCCTGTTCGGCCTGTTCGGCGTCTGGCCCGTGTTGCGCTCCGCCTGGCTGAGCTTCACCGACTACCACGCCACCGACGCGCCGAACTGGATCGGCCTGCGCAACTACGCAGAGCTCTTCGCCGACGAACGGTTCTGGACGGCGCTCGCCAACACCGCCACCTACATGGCCTCGGTGTCGGTCATCGCCGTGCTGCTGGGCCTGCTGCTGGCACTAAGTTTCGGCAGCAACTCGCGCCTGCACCAGGCCGTGCGCGTGGCCTTCTTCCTGCCGGCCGTGGCCGGCGGCGTGGGCGCCATCTCGGCCTGGAAGTGGCTGGCCAACTCCGAGGCCTATGGCTTGTTCAACAGCATCCGCGCGGCCGTCGGCCTGGAGCCGGCGCGCTTCCTCGGCGACCCGCAATGGACGATGCCCGTGCTCGTGCTCGTCGGCGTGTGGTCGGTGCTGGGCTACAACCTCGTCATCTTCGTCGCCGGCCTGCGCGCCATCCCCGAAGAGCTCTACCAGGCCGCGCGGCTGGACGGCGCCTCACGCTGGCAACAGCTGCTGCACATCACGCTGCCCAACCTGCGTCCCACGCTGGTCTACGTGAGCGTGACCGGCATGATCGCCAGCTTCCAGGTCTTCTACGAACCCTATCTTCTCTACGGCGCGGTCGAGACGCTGGGTGGCCCGCTGGACTCGGCGCTGATGCTGGTCACCTACCTGTTCGACCGGGGCTTTCGCCAGCTCGACCTCGGCCTGGCCTCGGCGGCCGCCTGGGTACTGACGACGCTGCTGTTCGGCCTGACCTGGTTGAACCTCAAGCTCGTGGGGCGCGAAAGATGAAGTGGCTTCGCCTGCCCCTGTGGCTGCTGGTGCCGGCCATGCTGCTGCCCTATTACTGGATGGCCATCGGCGCCTTCAAGAGCGTGGCCGAGCTGCTGCGCCAGCCGCCCACGCTGCTGCCCCAGGTCCCCACCACGCGCAACTTCTTCAACCCCGACTGGACGGGCACCACGGCCGACCCGGACAAGCTCGCCGGCATCCTGCAGGTGCAGGTCGAAGGCCATGGTTTCCTGCGCTTCTATGCCAACAGCCTGCTCGTGACCGTCGTCGTCACGGTCGTCAGCCTGCTGGCCGCGTCCCTCGTCGCCTTCGTGCTGACCAAGAAGCCCTTCCCCGGCAGCCGCTGGCTGTTCCGTGCGTTGCTGGTGTCGATGATGCTGCCCTGGGAGGTGACCATCGTGCCCAACTTCGTCACCGTGGCGCAGCTGGGCTGGATCAACACCTACGCCGCCCTGCTGGTGCCGGGCCTGGCTAAGGCCTTCGTCGTCTTCTATTTCCGCCAGGCCATGCTGAGCGTGCCCGACGAACTCATCAGCGCCGCCACGCTGGATGGCGCCGGCACGCTGCGCATCTGGTGGAGCGTCGTGCTGCCCATGCTGCGCCCGGCGCTCGCCGCCATCGCCATTCCCGTGGCGGTGGGCGAGTGGAACAACTTCCTGTGGCCGCTGCTCGTCGTCAACGACGCGGCCACGCTGACCCTACCGCTGCAACTCGGCAAGATGGCGGGCGACCTGAGCTTCAACCCGCAGTCGGCCGCGGTGCTGATGGCGGGCTCGCTGCTCGCGTCGCTGCCGGCCGTCGTGCTGTTCCTGATCTTCCAGAAGCAGTTCGTCGCCGGGCTGCAGGCCGGGGCCACCAAAGGTTGATATGAGGTCGCTGTTGAAAGGATTGATGTTGGCGCTGTCTTTGACGCTCCCGACGCTGGGCCACGCGGATGCGCGGCTGCAAGCCGTCATGCAGAAGCTGGATGCCGGTGAGCCGATCACCCTGGCCACGATCGGTGGCTCCATCACGACCGGCTACGCTGCCCAGCCGCCGCGCGAGCGCGGCTGGGCGGCGCTGCTGGCCAGGTCGCTCGGCCCCAAGGTCAAGCTGGTCAACGCCGGCGTCAGCGGCACCGACTCGGCCGCCGGCGTGCACCGGCTGCAGGCCCAGGTGCTGGACAAGTCGCCCGACCTCGTCATCATCGAGTTCGGCGTCAACGACCAATGGCTGGACCCTGCCGTGCGCGACAGCAGCTACGAGGCCATCTTGCGCAAGCTGCTCACCGCCAGGAAGCCGCCCGCAGTCGTGGTGCTCGGCCTGACGCAGCAGGGCAACCAGGCGCGTGACGCGGTCGACATTCAATTGAAACTGGCGGCCCACTACGGTCTCACAGCGCTGGACTTCGGCCACTGGATGCAGGCGCGCGTCGATGCCGGTCAGGACCGCTGGGCGGCGCTTTACGACGAGCCCGTGCATCCCAACTCGACCGGACATCAACGCATCGCGGTCGCACTGGCCGAGACGCTGCGGGCCACCACGCCCGGCAAGGGCGGCGCCCTGCCAGAGCCCGTCTACGGCCGTGCCCACGAGTTCACGCGCATGCTGGCCGGCGAGACCCTCAAGCCCTACCAGCTGCACGGCTTCGCGCGCGGCGGCGAGGTGCACCCCGAGTGGACAGGCCAGCAGCCCGGCTGGGTAACGACCGCCGACGATGCCGAAGCGCACTTCCTCGTCTGGGGCCGGGAGATCGCCGTCTTCCATGCCGAAAGCGCGGGCTACCGCAACCTCGAGGCCTGGGTGGACGACGGCCCCGTCGTTACGCTGCGCGGCCAGGTGCCCGAGCGCCAGGGCTATCTGGGCTGGCACTACAGCGTCGTCGGCCGCGACCTCGAGCCCGGCGCTCACCTGCTACATGTGCGGGTGAAGAAGGACGAATGGACCGGCAGCGGCCGCCCGGCGAGCCTGCTGGCCGTCATGTCGGCCGGCATCTTCCCGCCCGAGTCGCACCCGAGCGACTTCATTCGCGAGGCGCCGTCGAGCCAGGCCGGGCTGATCAGCGCCGACGACCCCAAGCTGCGCTGGATCGGCCGCATCGGCGCCGCGCCCGGTGGCAGGCTGCTGGCCTGGAGCGGCAGCGAGCTGCGCGCCCGCTTCACCGGTGACCAGCTCGCGCTGCGCCTGGCGCCCTCGCGCGGCGGCATCAACCATTTCACCGTCGAGGTTGACGGCCGTCGCCACGCGCTCGCGCTGCGCAGCGCCGGCCCGGCCGACTGGCGGCTGCCCTTGCCGGCCGGCACCCACGAGCTGCGCCTCGTCAAGCGCACCGAGGCGTCGCAGGCGGAAAGCGTCTTCCTCGGCCTGCGCCTGGCCAAAGGCGGTCAGCTGCTCGACCCGCCACCGCCGCGCCCGTTGAAGCTGGAGTTCTACGGCGACTCCATCACCGCCGGCGCCTGCAATGGCGACATCGGCGAGGACCAGTACGCCGACCTGTCCAGCCACGACGGTACGCGGGCCTATGGCGCCGTGACGGCCGCGAAGCTGGGCGCGGACTATGTCGGCATCGCCATCAGCGGCATCGGCATCACCGCCACCTGGGACCAGCTGCTGATGCCCGAGGTGTGGAACCGTTTTGCGCCGCGCCTGGACGCGCCGGTCGCGCCGCCGGACCCGCGCGCGCCCGACGTCGTGCTGCTCAACCTCGGCCAGAACGACCATGGCTTCCCCGCGTCCAAGGGCCAGCCGATCGCGGCGGACTTCGGCCCCCGCTACCTCGCCTTCGTACGTCAGCTGCGCGGCCGCTACCCGTACGCCAAGATCGTGCTGCTGATGGGCGGCATGTCAGCGCCGCGCGAACAGCCGGCCATTCCGCGCGCCGTGCTAGGCGCCGTGCAGACGCTGCACGGCGAGGGCGACAGCCGGGTGTGGAGCTACCGCTTCGAGGCCTTCTCCTGGGCGCACCCGCGCATCGACGTGCACGCACTGATGGCCGACGAGCTGACCCGTTTCCTGCAGACCGAGGTCCTGAAATGAAGACCATTCCCGACATGCGCCTGCCCGAGTCGCTGTGGGCGCACATGCGCCACACCCTCGCCTTCTACGCCCCGCACGTGAAAGACCCGAGCGGCGGCTGCTTCCAGTTCTTCAAGGACGACGGCACCGTCTACGACCGCCGCACCCGCCACCTGGTCAGCAGCACGCGCTTCGTCTTCAACCATGCGCTGGCCTGGCGCTGGTTCGGCGGGCCGGTCGCCGACGTTGCGCATGCGCTGGCCTTCGTGAACCAAGCGCACGCGCAACCCCAGGGCGGCTATGCCTGGGTGCTGGACTGGCAAGACGGCCGTGCCACCGTCACCGACGGCACCAACCACTGCTACGGCCTGGCCTTCGTGCTGCTGGCGAACTCGCATGCCGCCGAGGCCGGCGTGCCGAGTGGCCGCGAAGGCATCGCCACCACCTTCGAGCTGATGGAGCAGCACTTCTGGGAGCCCGCCCACGGCCTCTACGCCGACGAGGCGACGCCTGACTGGCAGGTCGGCTCCTACCGTGGCCAGAACGCCAACATGCATGCCTGCGAAGCGATGCTGGCCGCCCACGGCGCCACCGGCGAGGCCCGCTACCTGGACCGCGCACTGACGCTGGCAACGTCCATCGCCCAACGCCAGGCTGCGCTGGCCGGCGGCTTGGTCTGGGAGCACTACAAGACCGACTGGACGCCCGACTGGGACTACAACCGCGACGACAAGACCAACATCTTCCGCCCCTGGGGTTTCCAGACCGGCCACCTCACCGAGTGGGCCAAGCTGTTGCTGATGCTGGAGCGGCGCCTGGGCGATGCGGCACCCGGGTGGCTTGTGCCGACGGCGCGCCACTTCTTCGACACCGCCATGCAGCGCGGCTGGGACACCACCCACGGCGGCCTGGTCTACGGCTTCGCCCCTGAGGGCGAGGTCTGCGATGGCGACAAATACTTCTGGGTCCAGGCCGAAAGCCTCGCCGCCGCCGCCTGGCTGGCCGTGCGCACCGGCGACGACGCCTACTGGGCCTGGTACGACCGGCTCTGGGCCTACGCCTGGCAGCACTTCGTCGACCACGAGCACGGCGCCTGGTACCGCATCCTGGCGCCCGACAACCGCAAGGTCACCGACGAGAAGAGTCCCGCCGGCAAGACCGATTACCACACCATGGGGGCCTGCCAGGACGTGCTGGCCGCGCTCGGTGTGCAACCGCCGGCGCGGAGCTGACGCCATGGGCCGCCTTGCCACTGCCCTGCTGATCGCGTTGCTCGCCGCTTGTGGTGGCGGGGGCGGCGCCGCCGCCGAACCGACGCCGACCCCGCCCGTCGACCCCTGGGCCGCCTACCCGACCATGCCGTCCGGAACACCGCCCGGCGCCTCGGCGCAGGCCCGCACTGCCGCCGCGGCGCTGGGCGGCGGCATCAACTTTGGCAACATGCTGGAGGCGCCCAGCGAAGGCGCCTGGGGGTTGAAGGTCGAGGACGAGTTCATCCAGCTCTTCGGCCAGGGCGCCGGCTACAGCAACGCGGTGCGCCTGCCGGTGCGCTGGAGCAACCACGCCAGCGTCGACGCGACGGCCACCATCGACGCGGCCTTCATGACCCGCGTCGAGGGCATCGTCAACAAGCTGCTGGCGCGCAAGGTCACCGTCGTGCTGAACATGCACCACTACCACCAGCTCGACGGCGACGCCGTCGAGGCGGGCGAGGCCAGCGTTGCGGCCGACGTGGTGCAGCTGCGCTTCCTGGCGATGTGGAAGCAGATCGCCGAACGCTTCGCGGCTGCTGGGCCAGGCCTGGTGTTCGAGCTCTACAACGAGCCGCACAACAAGCTCGAGGCCGACTGGAACACGCTGGCCTCGCGCGCCCTGCGCGTGGTGCGCGCCAGCAACGCGAACCGCGTCGTCATGATCGGGCCGGTGCAGTGGAACAGTCCCTACGCCTTGGCCAAGCTGCAGCTGCCAGCGGACGCCAACCTGCTGCTGACCGTCCACCACTACGAGCCCTTCACCTTCACGCACCAGGGCGCCGAATGGATCAGCCCCTCGCCGCCCGTGGGCGTGGACTGCTGCGACGCCACCCAGCTGGCCAAGATCCGCGAGGGCTTGGACCTCGCTGCTAACGCGGGCAAGAGCCTGGGCTACCCGGTCGTCGTCGGCGAGTTCGGCGCCTACAGCCGCGCGGCGCTCGGCGCCCGGGTGCGCTACCTGAAGGCGATGCGCTCCGAGATGGCCGCGCGGCAACTGCCCTGGATGTACTGGGAGCTGGCCTCGGGCTTCGGCCTCTACGACCCGCAGACCCACGCCTGGCGGACCGACCTGGTCCAGGCGCTGTACGGCAACACGCTCTGACGAAAGACCTGACCCGATGAAGCTGCCCTCCCTCGCCGCCGCCGCCCTGCTGGCGGTCCTCTTGCCCGCGGTCGCCGCCGCCGAGCCGCTGCCCTGGCGCGGCATCAGCCTGTCCAGCGCCGAATGGGGCGAGAAGCTGCCCTTCCCCGGCGTCTACGGCAAGGACTTCGTCTACCCGACGGTGGCCAGCACGGCCTACTACCAGGCCAAGGGCATGAACCTCATGCGCATTGCCTTCCGCTGGGAGCGCCTGCAGCCCGTGCTGAACGGCGAGTTCGACGCGGCCGAGCTGGCCCGCCTGCGTGAGTTTGTCGACGGCGCGACCGCCCGCGGCCTGCATGTGCTGCTGGACCCGCACAACTACGCCGCCTACAAGGAGGTGCATGTCGGCAAACCGGAAGTACCCATCGCTGCCTTCGCCGACTTTTGGCGCCGGCTGTCGCTGCAGTTCAAGGACAACCCGAAAGTCCAGTTCGGCCTCGTCAACGAGCCGCGCAACATGCCCACCGAGACCTGGGGCCAGGCTGCCCAGGCCGCCATCGACGCCATCCGCAAGACTGGCGCGACCAACCTCGTCACCGTGCCGGGCAATGGCTACACCGGCGCCTGGAGCTGGTTCGAGAGCAGCTGGTACGGCACCCCCAACGCCGAGGTGATGGGCAAGGTGCGGGACCCACTGGACCACATGGTGTTCGAGGTGCACCAGTACTTCGACAAGGACGGTTCGGGCACGAATGCCGAATGCGTCAGCCCCGAGATCGGCGTCGAGCGCCTGAAGCGTTTCACCGCCTGGCTCAAGGCCAACAAGCGCCGCGCCATCCTGGGCGAGCTAGGCGGCGGCGCCAACGCCGTTTGCGAGCAGGCGGTAGCCGGCGCACTCAAGCATCTGCGGGCGAACGCGGACGTCTGGGACGGCTGGCTGTGGTGGGCCGGCGGCCCGACCTGGGGCGACTATTTCCTGTCGCTGGAGCCGGCGTCAGACGGCAAGGACAAGCCGCAGATGCGCTGGCTGGAGCCCTTCCTCAGCCCCACTGCAGTTCGACGTCCTTGATGGCGTTCAGGAAGTCCTTGGCGTTGAAAGCCTCGCCCAGGGCCAGCGCGCCGCTGCGATTGAAAGACGGCTGCAGCATGCGCTCGGCGGCTTCGACGACCAACGGGGCGGACACCGCATAGATGTCCTGACCGCGGGCAACAGCGCTTCTGCCATCGCCCGCCTGCACGACCATCTCGAAGCGTTGCGCCGAGCGCCCCTGCGCATCGCTGGCCACGGGCGGCGGGGTGGTTGCGTCGCGAATCTCCTGCAGAGACGACAGCGTCAGCCATGAGCGCAGGTTGCGCACGGGCAGATGGCGAGCGATGGTGATGACCTCGCTGAAAGGCAGCTCGACCACCGCCTGAGCGCCATGTTCGGTGCTGAACGCCCAGTCGCGCTGGGCCGCGGGCGTCGGCATGCGCACCAGCTGGCCCTCCTGCAGCACGACGCGCGGCACCTGGTTGCGCTCGCCGGTCTTGCGGGTGCCCTCGGTCGGCCACCAGTGGTCCAGCGCGATGGCAACCGCCAGGTCGGCCACCAGGCCGTCACTAGCCAGCGCGCTGGCGAGCAGGTCGGCCAGGCCGCCATAGAAGCCTGCCGCCGGGATGACGGCAACGCCGGCTTCGCGGGCGCGCGCATCGAACCTCTCGAAGACCGCCTCGGCACTGGCCTGCTCCGCCGTCACGTCGATATAGCCGCAGCCGGCCCGCAGCGCCGCCTCGATGACCGGTGCGGCCGTGTCCAGAAACGGCCCGGCGCAATTGATGACCACACCGCAGTCCTGGAGCGCCTCGTCCAGCGCACCTGCGTCGTCGATGGCCGCCACCCGCGCCTGAACGCCGGCCGGGAGGCGGGACGCATCACGGCCGATGGCGACCACCGTCAAACCGCGCCTCAACGCTTCCTTGACGACAAAGCGCCCGGTGTGCCCACCCGCGCCGTAGACCGCAATCGCCTTGCCATTTCGCTTCGCCATGATCATCCTTTTTGAACGAGACAGACCTGTCTGTTCTTTGAACGATACAGAATGGTCTGTATCGTGTCAACACCGAATCGACCGCCGTGATGAACATGCCTGCCGAAACTGCCCCCGAAGCACAGAACGTCCGCGAGCGCCTACTGGGCGTTGCCTCCGAGCTGTTCTACAAGAACGGCGTCCGGGCCGTGGGCATCGACCTCGTCATCGAGCGGGCTGGCGTCGCCAAGAGCAGCCTGTACCGCCATTTCCGAACCAAGGACGACCTGATCGTGGCCTTCCTGGAAAGGGAGGACGTGGACTTCTGGGCGACCTGGGACCGGGTTGCTGCAGAGAACGCGGGCGACGCGATGGCCGAGCTGGACGCGCAGATGCACTGGATCGGCGAGCGCCTGGGACGCGCCAACTACCGGGGCTGCCCGCAGATCAACGTGGCGGCCGAATTCGCCGAGCAGGACCACCCGGCCCGTGGCGTGGCGCGCGCCCACATGCGCGCGCTGCGGTCCCGCCTCACGACGATCGCCCAACGCCTGAACGCACGCGAGCCGACTGCGCTCGCTGCCCAGCTGGCCCTGCTCGTCAACGGCGCCTTCGTCAGCGCCGAGCTGCTGACGCCAGATGAAGCCACGGACGTGCTGCTGGGCGCGATGCGCGCCCTTGTCGCGGCCGCTGGCTAGTCTTCCTTCATCTGCGCCGCCTTGGCCACGGGCGCGAGGCGGGCCTTCTCGGCAGCCAGAAACTTGCGGAAATCCTCGCGGCTGCCGCCCGTCGGATCGATGGCCAGCGGGATCAGCTTGGCGCGCAGCTCGCTCGACTTCAACGCCGCGTTGACGGCGGCGTTGAGCTTGTCGAGGATGGCCTCGGGCGTGCCCTTGGGTGCGAACACGCCCGACCAGTGGCCGATGAAGACGTCGCTGAAGCCCTGCTCCTGGGCGGTGGGCAGGTCCGGCAGCGCGGCGATGCGGCGGTTCCAGGTCGAGGCGATGGCCTTGAGCTTGCCCGCCTTGACCATGGACATCACGACCGGGCTGGCCTCCGAGGTCGCGTCGACCTGCTTGCCCACGACCGCGGCCATGCCCTCGGAGCCACTCTTGAAGGGCACGATCTGCAGCTTGGCGCCGGCCTTGAGCTTGAGCATCTCGGCCACGAAATGCGGCGTGCTGCCGGTGCCGGCCGTCGCGAAGTTCAGCCCCTGGCCCTTCCTGGACGCCGCGATCAGGCCTTTCATATCCTTGATGGCCGAGTCGCCCGGCACGACGATGACGGAGGGGCTGACGGCCATCATGACGACGGGCACGAGGTCGTCCTCGGCATAGGGCATGCGCGTCTTGATCAGCGCATTGGTGATGACGCCGGCCGCCGGCGTCAGGAAGGTGTAGCCGTCCGGCGCCGCCTTGGCCACATACGCCGCGCCGATCATGGAGCCGGCGCCGGGCTTGTTCTCGATGATGATGGGCTGGCCCAGCTGCTTGGCCGTCGCTTCGGCCACCGTGCGCGCCACGATGTCATTCGCCCCGCCCGGGCCGAAGGGCACGACGAAGTGCAGCGGCTTGCTCGGCCAGGTGTCCTGCGCCTGGGCAGCCAAGGTGAGCAGCAGGGCTGCAGCGGGAAGAAGGCATTTGCGCACGGGCGTCTCCTGAAGGTGTCAGCGGCCAAGCCTAACGCCCACTGGAGGTCGGCGGAACGTGAGAACCCGCACAGGCATGAGCTCATGACAAAAGCTTTGTTGGGCTTTCTGTCATCCGCCGGCAGACTGGCGGCGTTCCCCACCTCACCGACAGCTTTCCGCCCCACCGATGTGTGAGCTCTTCGCCCTCAACAGCCGCCAGCCGGCCGCCGCCACCTTCTCCCTGAGCGGCTTCGCCGCCCGCGGCGGGCGCACCGCAGACCATGTCGACGGCTGGGGCGTGGCCTTCCACGATGGCGAGCGTTGCGAGGTGACGGTCGAGGACAGCCCCGCCGCCGAATCGGAGCTGGCGCGTCATTTCGGCCACCATCCGGTGCAGGCGCGCAACATCCTCGCCCACATCCGCAAAGCCACCCAGGGCGCCCGCACCCTGGAAAACTGCCACCCGTTTCGCCGTGATTGGGCCGGCCGCACCTGGGTCTTCGCCCACAACGGCGACCTGAAGGACTTCCATCCCAGCCTGAACGGCAGCTTCACGCCGACCGGCCAGACCGACAGCGAACGCGCCTTCTGCTGGCTGATGCAGCGGCTTGAGCAGCACTTCGGCAACCGCCTGCCCGCCTGGCCCGAGCTGGCCGCCACGCTGACGCCCTGGATCCACGAAGTCGCCGAGCACGGCCGCTTCAACCTGCTGCTGACCGATGGCCGCGCCATGCTGGCGCATGCCAGCACCAAGCTGCACTGGCTGCAGCGCCGCCCGCCCTTCGGCCATGTGTCCTTGCGCGACGGTGACCTCAGCGTGGACCTCGCCACCGTCAACAACCCGGCCGACCGCATGGCCCTCGTCTCCACCGAGCCCTTGACCCACGGCGAGGACTGGCAGGCTTTCTCCGCCGGCGAGGTACGGGTGTTCGAAGGCGGCGACTGCGTGTTCGTCAGCGAAGGCGTCGCTGCCCTAGCCGCCGCTTAAGGCCTCGTCCACGAGGCTGCGCGCCTCCTGCAGCAACTGCTGCAGATGCGCCTCGTCGCGAAAACTCTCCGCGTAGACCTTGTAGATGTTCTCGGTGCCCGACGGCCGTGCGGCGAACCAGCCGCTGGCCGTCGTCACCTTGATGCCACCTATTGGACTGCCATTGCCTGGCGCCTGGGTCAGCACGGCCGTGATCGCCTCGCCGGCCAGCGACGTCGCCTGGACATTCGCTGCCGTCAGCGCGGCCAGGCGGGCTTTCTGCTCGCGCGTGGCGGGGCCCTCGACGCGGTCGGAATGCGGTGTACCAAGGGCCGCCGTCAGGCCCTGGTAGTACACCGCCGGGTCGCTGCCGGTGCGCGCCGTGATCTCAGCCGCCAAGAGCGCAGCGGCGATACCGTCCTTGTCAGTCGTCCAAACGCGGCCGTCGCGGCGCAGCAAGGATGCGCCCGCGCTCTCCTCGCAGCCCAGGCCCAGGCTGCCTTCAGCCAAACCCGGCGCAAACCATTTGAAGCCGACGGGCGCCTCAAACAGCGGGCAGCCCAGACGGCGCGCGATGCGGTCGATAAGCGCGGTCGTGACAACGGTCTTGCCGATGGCCGCGTCCGCACGCCAGCCGGGCCGGTGGCGGAACAGATAGTCCGCCGCGACGCTGAGATAGTGGTTGGGCGACATCAGCCCGGCGCTGCGCGTGACGATGCCGTGGCGGTCATGGTCGGTGTCACAGGCAAAGGCCACGTCGAAGCGATCGCGCAGGCTCGTCAGCCTTTGCATGGCCCAGGGCGATGAAGGGTCCATGCGGATCTGGCCGTCCCAGTCCAGCGTCATGAAGGCGAACCGCGGATCCACCTCGTTGCTGACAACCGTCAGCGGCAGGCCGTACTTCTCGGCGATCGCGGGCCAGTAGGCCACGCCCGCGCCTCCCAGCGGGTCCACGCCCAGTTGCAGGCCGGCCGCGCGGATCAGCTCGAAATCGATGACCTGCCCCAGCGCCGCCACATAGCCGCCAAGGAAGTCGTACTCGTGGCAGGCCGATGTCGCGAACGCCCGCTCGGCGTCCTTGCGCAGCACCCCCTTGAGCGACTGCTTCAGATGCTCGTTGGCAGCCGCCTGGATGCCCGCCGTGACATCACTGCCCGCCGGGCCACCATGTGGCGGGTTGTATTTGAAGCCGCCGTCACGCGGCGGGTTGTGCGACGGCGTGACGACGATGCCGTCGGCCCGCTGCCAGCCTTGGCGGCCGCGGTTGTATTCGAGGATGGACAGGGACACGGCCGGGGTCGGCGTGAACTGCCCCGCCGGCGCCAGCATCACGTCTACGCCATTGGCGACCAGCACCTCCAGCGCACTGACCACGGCGGGTTCCGACAGCGCATGCGTGTCGGCGCCTAGAAACAATGGGCCTGCGATGTCGCTCCGCTTTCTGTGATCGCAGATGGCCTGCGTGATGGCCAGCACATGCCATTCATTGAACGAGCCATCCAGCGCCGAGCCCCTGTGGCCCGAGGTGCCGAAGCTGACCTGCTGTTCGACACAGCTCGGGTCGGGCTGGCGCGAAAAATAGGCTTCGCGCAAGGCCTCGACGTCGATGAGGACATCGGGTGGCGCGGGCTTGCCGGCAAGGGGGTGGCGTTCAGCACTCATCGTTCGGGGCTCTCCCGTTCTTCGGTGAGACCATACTGCCAGCATGGCGTGACCACGATGCCGGACATCGGCACACAGGCTTGCAGGCCCCGACCTACAGGCAACTCAACTGGCGCGCGGCGTCTCAACGGCCAGACCGTTTCTTGATTCGCCCAATGCCGGTCTTGGCAAAACTCACCGAGCGCTTGGCCGCATCCTGGACTTGGGCTGCGGCGGGCAGCTTGTCCTGAGCCCATGAGGCAGCCTTTTGCACGGACTTTTGGACCTGCGTCGCGGCCGTGCCGGCCGCGGCCTGCAACTGCTCGGGCGAGGGCAAGCGCTCACGTGTCCAGTCAGCGGCGTCCTTGGCCGACGCGCCCAATTGCTCGGCACCCGACCTGGTGCCATGCCACGCCTTGGTCGCTGCGGTGCCGGCCGCGGCCTGCAGCTGCTCGGGCGAAGGCAGGCGCTCGCGCGTCCAGCCGGCTGCCTCCTTGGCCGAAGCGCCCAGCTGTTCGGCCGCCTTGCCCGCGCCCGATCTGGCGGTGACCCAGGCCTTGGTGAGCGGGCCGTCAGGCTCTTGCAGCAACAGCGTCAGGCTGGCTGCCAATGCCGCCTCCTCGGCCTCGGACAGCGGCCCGCCGGCTTCCAGCAGCCGGCGCAGGAACTGGCCGAGATCGGTGGCGATGGCCTTGTGGTTGCAGTCGGGGTTGGCATGCAGGAAGGCCGACAGCTCAGCGGCCATCTCCTCGACCGAGCCTTGCATCACGCCCGGCTCGATCTGCGCGATGGCCTGCGCGACGAAGCTGGCATCCAGCCCCCAGTCGTCCACCAGATGCTGCACCAGCGCCCGCCGCTCGGCGGGTTCGATGCGGCCGTCCACCGCGGCCAGCCGCAGCGCCAGCGGCGCGATCAGGTCGAAGAGAGCCAGGCCCAGGGTGTCCAGCGGCGTGTTCAGGAACTTGGGAATCTCGATGATGCGCGAGCCCTTGGTGTCGCCCAGCCATCGGTACAGGCCGTAGCAGGCGCCACCCGAGGCCAGTGCGGCCAGCGCCACCCAGCCGATGGGTGTGGTGGCGGCACCGATGCCCAGCACACCCGATTTCACGACGGCGGCGCCCGCGCCCGCGGCACCCAGCACGTCCCAGACCTCGCGGGTGCGGTTGATCATGCGCAGGGACTTGTAGGCGTTCTCGCCGATGGCCAGCCTGGCCTTGAAGCGCAAGGGCTCGGCGACGACTTGCGTGACGTCGTCAAGCGCGGTTCCAGGTTCGGCTGGGTCCACTGTCGGTTGCTGCTGGGTCGTCATGGCGACCAAGCATAGAACGAGAGGGTGCACATCGTGGACGGCGCGGTTCTAGCCGGCCCGGTTGGCGATGTGCTCGCGGCTCGATGCCGCGAGCATCGCCGTCCCCTCGGGGGCTGAGGCCGGACACATGGCGCCCAGTGGGCGGCATGTGCCTGCCGAAGAGCTGCGGCGCGAGCCGCAGCGCGGTCTGCAAGACCGACTGGGCTTGCCCGCGTTTAGCAGGGCAAGACTGGGCGAGGGGCAGCGTTATTTCAGGTGACCGGTGCGGGGTTGAACAGCACGAGGCTGTTGTGCAGCTTCCAGTGCTCGGCCCAGGTCTTCTTGCGACCGCTGGCGACGTCGAGCAGCAGGTGGAACATCTCCCAGCCGGTCTCTTCAATCGTCGCCTCGCCGTCGGCGA
This sequence comes from Pelomonas sp. Root1217, assembly GCF_001425705.1. Taxonomy (GTDB): domain Bacteria; phylum Pseudomonadota; class Gammaproteobacteria; order Burkholderiales; family Burkholderiaceae_C; genus Pelomonas. The sequence continues at coordinate 106,869 of NZ_LMDC01000030.1, forward strand.
TGCGGCCGGCGTTGACGTCCATCAGGTCGTGCCAGCGGCGGGCCAGGTCCGTGCGCGTGGCGACCTTGACGACCGGGCATTCGGCCAGGCCGTAGGGCGTGCCGCGGCCGGTGGTGAAGATGTGCAGATTCATGCCGGCGGCGAGTTGCAGCGTGCCGCAGATGAAGTCGCTGGCGGGCGTGGCGGCGTAGACGAGGCCGCGCTGGTCGAGCCGCAGCTTGTCGCCGGGAGCCAGCACATGCGAGATGGCCGAGCTACCGCTCTTGATAATGGAGCCCATCGCCTTCTCGGCGATGTTAGACAGGCCGCCGGCCTTGTTGCCCGGCGTCGTGTTGGCGGAGCGGTCGACGCGGCCGCGGTCGAGGTAGCGGTCGTACCAACCCAACTCGCGAATGATCGCGTCCGCCACCTCGGGCGTGGCGGCGCGGCTGGTGAGCTGCTCCACCGCGTCGCGCACCTCGGTGTTCTCGCTGAACATGATGGTGGCGCCGGCGCGCACCAGCAGGTCGGCGCAGAAGCCCACCGCCGGATTGGCGGTCACGCCGGAGAAGGCGTCGCTGCCGCCGCACTGCACGCCGACGACCAGCTCGCTGGCCGGCACGGTCTCGCGCTTGCGGGCGTTGAGGCGCTCCAGGTGCGGCCGCGCGCTCTGCACGATGTCGTCGAGCATGGACATGAAGCCCACATGCACGTCATCCTGCAGGCAGATGGTCTCGGGGCCGCTCGCCGGGTCGCGCTCGTCGGTGATCGGGAAAGACCCCGGCGGTAGCAGGCGCGCGGGCTGCAGCTTTTCGCAGCCCAGGCTGACCACCATCACCTCGCCGCCGAAGTTGGGGTTCAGCGAGATGTTCTTGAGGGTGCGGATGGGGATGACGGCATCCGGCGCGTCTATGGCCACACCACAGCCATAGCTGTGCTCCAGGCCGATGACGTCGTCCACGTTGCGGTAGCGCGGCAGCAGCTCGGCTTTGATGCGCGCCACGGCCTGGGCGACGACACCGGCGACACATTGCACCGTCGTAGTGATGGCCAGGATGTTGCGTGTGCCGACGGAACCGTCCTTGTTGCGATAGCCCTCGAAGGTGAAGCCTTCCAGCGGCTCGGCAACGGGCGGCTTGACGGTGGCGATGGGCAGTCCTTCCAGTGCCCGGGCGGCCGGCATCTGCAGCAAGCGCTCGTGCACCCAGCTGCCAGCCGGGATGGGCTTGACCGCGTAGCCGATCGGCACCCCATAGCGCAGCACCACCTCGCCCTCGGCGATGTCGCGCAGCGCGACCTTGTGGCCCTGCGGCACCTTGTCGCGTAGCACCAGGCCAGCGCCTGGCACGCCCTCGGGCAGGCTCGTGCCTTCTGGCAGCCCGCCGTCGTTGGCCACGATGGCGACGTTGTCCTCGGCACGCATACGGATGGTCAGGGGTGGACGGGTGGAAACAGCAGTCATGGTGGGCCGTGCAGGAGCTACAGTTGATGTTGTATGTCGTCTAGTTGTCGTACAACTTACGTCACTTTAGATGGCGCGATCATTTCAAAACTCCGGGAAAACCCGCGAATGCACGCCCCTCTCGCCCGCCGCCGGCCCCGCACGCTGGCCCTTGAACTGGTCGACTCGCTGGGGGATCGCATCCGGGCCGGTCAGCTCAAAGCGGGTGACAAGCTGCCCACCGAGGCGGCCATCATGGACGAGTTCGAGGTGAGCCGCACCGTCGTCCGCGAGGCCATCTCCAAGCTGCAGGCGGCTGGCTTGGTCGAGACGCGCCATGGCATCGGCACCTTCGTCATCGGCCCGGGCGACGCACCCTCCTTCAAGATTTCGCCGGAGCAGTTCAGCACGCTGCAAGATGTGATCGCCGTGCTGGAGCTGCGTATCGGCCTGGAGACCGAGGCCGCGGGTCTGGCTGCCCAGCGCCGCAGCGAAGCCAATCTTGTCGCCTTGCGCAGGGCGCTGGATATGGTGATCGCTGCGGTGGAGGCCGGTCAGGACTCAGTCGCAGCGGACTTCCAGTTCCACCTCGAGATTGCCCGTGCGACGCAAAACGGCCACTTCGCCGAGCTGATGTCGACGCTGGGCAGCCAAATCATCCCGCGGGCCCGCCTGGAGCCGAGCGTCGACATGAGCGCCGAGCGCCTGGCCTATATGCGGCGCGTGAACGCAGAGCATGAAAGCATCCTCGACGCCATCACCAGCCAGGATACCGAATCGGCCCGCGCGGCCATGCGAACTCACTTGAGCAACAGCCGCGAACGCCGCCGCCGCGCCCAGGCTCAATCCGCCTGAGCGGCGGGCAGCTCAGCGGCTGCCACCAGGCTTGAAGAGAAAGATCGCCTCGATGGGCTGGCCAAACAACTCGGCGATGGTGAAAGCCAGCGCCAGGCTTGGCTCGTAGCGCTCGGTCTCGATCGCATTCACCGATTGCCGGGACACGCCCAGGCGCGTCGCCAGCTCACCCTGCGTCCAGCCGCGTTCAGCGCGCAATTCGGGCAGGAGGTTCTTCATCGGGCTTGCAACACCAGCCTCAGCATCTGGGCATTGAAGAGGCTCCAGCCCACGACGTGGACCCACATCATGCTCAGCTTGGGCAGGCCGGCCAGTTCGAGGAGGAAATAGACCAGGCACAACAGCGCGACGGCGCAAGCGGTCAGGGTGGCCGCCTGCAGCGTCCGCAGCCTGATGTACTCGTCGCAGGACAGGTACAACCAGTAGCAGACGGCAAAGATGAGCACGCCCGGCATGACAGGCGTCAGGATGAGCGCGGTGCGCACACTTCCGCCGGGCATGACGAAGTAGGCCCAGAGGGCCATTCCCAAAGTGCACCAATACGCCCATTGGCTCCAAAAGATCGCACCGAGGGCGGAACGGCTGAATCGGGTCAAAGGCATTCCTGGTCCTGGATGTAAAGCATGCTTGACTATGGTGCCTCGGCAAAGGCGATGTCAAGCATGCTTTACAAGTGGAGCATTTCTACGCGAATACCCTAGGCTTGCCGAAGCCTGATGCAGGTTGTACGATGACCTACAACTGGACGGAAGCCGAGCGCACCGATCCACCGCTCATCCACCTTTCCTGGAGATCCGCCCATGTCGCCCCAAGAACTCAAAGCCGTCCTCGAAGCCGGTCTGCTGTCCTTCCCGCTGACCGACTTCGACGCACAGCTGAACTTCGCGCCCAAGCCTTACGCGGAGCGCCTGGAGTGGCTGCAGCCCTACGGCGCGTCGGCGTTGTTCGCGGCCGGAGGCACGGGTGAGTTCTTCTCGCTGGAGCCGGGCGAATACAGCGACATCATCAAGGTCGCCCTGGACACCTGCCGCGGCCGCACGCCTATCCTGGCGGGTGCCGGCGGCGGCACCCGCGTGGCCATCCAGTACGCGCAGGAGGCCGAGCGCCTGGGCGCTCAAGGCGTGCTGCTGCTGCCCCACTACCTGACCGAAGCCAGCCAGGAAGGACTGATCGCTCACGTCGAGGCCGTCTGCAAGAGCGTCAAGTTCGGCGTCGTCGTCTACAACCGCGGTGCCTGCAAGTTGACGCCGCAGAGCCTGCAGGTCCTGGCCGACCGCTGCCCCAACCTCATCGGCTTCAAGGACGGCCTGGGCGACATCGAGAAGTTCGTCTCCATCCGCCAGACCTTGGGCGACCGTTTCGCCTACCTGGGTGGCCTGCCCACGGCGGAACTTTTCGCCGGCGCCTACAAGGCCATGGGCTGCCCCGTCTACTCATCCGCCGTCTTCAACTTCATCCCCAAGACGGCGATGGAGTTCTACAACGCTCACGCCGCGGGCGATACCGAGACCTGCAACCGCCTCGTGCGCGACTTCTTCATTCCCTATGTGGCGCTGCGCAACAAGGGCGAGGGCTATGCCGTGTCCATCGTGAAGGCCGGCGCGGCGCTGGTGGGCCACACGGCCGGGCCGGTGCGTCCGCCGCTGTCGGACCTGGCTGCAGCCGAGGTCGACGCGCTCGGCGCGCTGATCTCCAAGCTCGGCCCGCAGTAAGCCATCCCACAAGACCCACTGGAGACAAGCCATGAAGAAACTGCTGACCGCCTTGCTGCTCGGCGCCGCTGCCACCACCGCAGCGCTGGCACAGACCTGGCCCGCCAAGCCCGTGACGCTGCTGGTGCCCTTTCCCCCCGGTGGCTCCACCGACGCCATCGCCCGTCTGCTGGGCAACAAGCTGCAGGAGACGCTCGGCGGCAGCTTCGTCGTTGACAACCGCGGCGGTGCGGGCGGCACCATCGGCACGGGCATGGTCAAGCGCGCGGCGCCGGACGGCTACACCGTCCTCGTCTCGTCGCTGGGCCCGCTGGTCATCGGCCCGCACCTGTTGAAGAACCTGCAGTACGACCCGACCAAGGACCTGGACTACATCACCGTCGCCGTGCAGGCGCCCAATGTGCTGGTGGTGCCCGCCGCGTCACCGCACAAGAGCATGGCCGACGTGCTGGCCTATGAGAAAGCCAACCCCGGCAAGATGAGCTTCGGCTCCAGCGGCAACGGCAGCAGCGACCACATCACCGCCGAGCTGTTCTGGCTGCAGACCGGCACCTCGGGCCTGCACATCCCCTACAAGGGCGGCGGCCCCGTCATGACCGACCTGCTGGGCAACCAGGTGGACGCCAGCTTCATGAACATCAACACCGCGCTGCCACAGATCAAGGCCGGCAAGCTGCGCGCGCTGAGCATCACGAGCGCCCAGCGCTCGCCGGTGCAGCCCGACGTGCCGACCATGGACGAGCTGGGCATCAAGGGGCTGCAGGTCTACTCCTGGCAAGGCGTGGCGGCTCCGAAGGGCCTGCCCGCGGACATCAAGGCCAAGCTGCACGCCGCCATCGTCAAGACCCTGAACGCGCCCGATGTGAAACCCAAGCTGCTGGAACAGGGTTTCGAGGTCGTCGCCAACACGCCCGAGCAGTTCACCGCCTTTCAAGCCTCGGAGTTTGCGCGTTGGAAGAAGGTCATCGAAGAGCGCAAGATCACGGCGGACTAAGCCCACCCCCGAGGCGCTCACGCGCCTCCCCCTCAAGGGGGCTGAGCTCGGACACAAACAGTCCTGAGGACTGTTTGTGCCTAGCGAAGGACAAGGCCTCTGGCCTTGGCAGCACCCGATGGCCTGGCAACGACAGTTCCATGGGTGCCACTTGGGAAGCCACTAAGCCCTGGACATCATGAATTCCACTCCTGTCATCAAAGAGCTGCGCGTCGTGCCCGTCGCCGGGCGCGACAGCATGCTGCTCAACCTCAGCGGCGCCCACGCGCCCTTCTTCACGCGCAATCTGCTGATCCTGACCGACAGCGCCGGCCACACCGGCGTTGGCGAAGTGCCGGGCGGCGAGAAGATCCGCCAGACGCTGGAGGACGCGCGCCAGCTGGTGGTCGGCCAGCCCATCGGCTCGCACCAAAAGGTGCTGCAACAGGTCAGCCAGAGCTTCGCCGACCGCGACGCTGGTGGCCGCGGCCTGCAGACCTTCGACCTGCGCACCACCATCCACGCCGCCACGGCCATCGAATCGGCCTTCCTGGACCTGCTCGGCCAGCACCTGGGCGTACCGGTCGCGGCCCTGCTAGGCGAAGGCCAGCAGCGCGATGCGGTCGAGATGCTGGGCTATCTCTTCTACGTCGGTGACCGCACGAAAACCGACCTGCCGTACAACAGCGAGCCCGGCGCCGACAACGCCTGGAGCCGCCTGCGCCATGAAGCGGCGCTGACTCCCGAGGCCGTCGTCAAGCTCGCCGAGGCCGCCCGCGAGCGCTACGGCTTCAACGACTTCAAGCTCAAGGGCGGCGTGCTGCGCGGCGACGAGGAAGTCGAAGCCATCCGCGCGCTGCACGAGCGCTTCCCCGATGCCCGTGTGACGCTGGACCCCAACGGCGGCTGGCTGCTGAAGGACGCGATCCGCCTGATGCGCGACATGAAGGGCGTTCTCGCGTATGCGGAAGATCCCTGTGGTGCCGAGGATGGCTTCTCGGGCCGAGAGGTGATGGCCGAATTCCGCCGCGCTACCGGCCTGCCCACGGCCACCAACATGGTCGCCACCGACTGGCGCCAACTCTCGCACGCGCTGTCGCTGCAGAGCGTGGACATTCCGCTGGCCGACCCGCACTTCTGGACCATGGCCGGCAGCGTGCGCGTGGCGCAGACCTGCCGCGACTGGGGCCTGACCTGGGGCTCGCACTCCAACAACCACTTCGACATCTCGCTGGCCATGTTCACCCACGTGGGCGCCGCCGCGCCGGGCAAGGTCACGGCCATCGACACGCACTGGATCTGGCAGGACGGCCAGCGCCTGACCAAGGAACCGCTGCAGATCATCGGTGGCCACGTCAAGGTGCCGGCCAAGCCGGGTCTCGGCGTCGAACTCGACATGGCTGAGGTGGAAAAGGCCCATGCCCTCTACAAACAGCATGGGCTTGGCGCCCGCGATGACGCGATTGCGATGCAATACCTCATCCCCAACTGGACCTTCAACCCCAAGCGCCCCGCGCTGGATCGGTAAGCATTCATGTTCAAGAACCTCATCAACGGCGAGTGGCTGGACGGCCACGGCGTCTCCCGCAACATCAACCCCTCGGACACGCGCGACCTGGTCGGCGAATACGCCCAGGCCGATGCCGCCCAGGCCGAGCTGGCCATCACGGCCGCCAGCGCCGCCTTCCCGGCCTGGAGCCTGTCGACACCGCAGCAGCGCTTCGACATCCTCGACGCCATCGGCACCGAGATCCTGGCGCGCCGAGCCGAGCTGGGCGACCTGCTGGCCCGCGAGGAAGGCAAGACCCTGCCCGAGGCCATCGGCGAGGTCGGGCGCGCCGGCTACATCTTCAAGTTCTTCGCCGGCGAGGCATTGCGCCCGGGCGGCGAGAGCCTGCCCTCGGTGCGCCCCGGCGTCGGCGTGGAAGTGACGCGCGAAGCCGTCGGTGTCGTCGGCCTCATCACGCCGTGGAACTTCCCCATCGCCATTCCCGCCTGGAAGATCGCACCGGCCCTGGCCTGGGGCAATTGCGTCGTCTTCAAGCCTGCCGACCTCGTGCCGGGCTCAGCCTGGGCGCTGGCCGAAATCCTGTCGCGCTCGGGCCTGCCTGCCGGCGTCTTCAACCTCGTCATGGGCCGCGGTTCGGTGGTCGGCGAGAAGCTGCTGAACGACCCGCGCGTGGCAGCCATCAGCTTCACCGGCTCGGTGGGCACGGGCCAGAAGGTCGCGGCGGCCTGCGTCGCCCGCATGGCCAAGTTCCAGCTCGAGATGGGCGGCAAGAACCCGATGATCGTGCTGGACGACGCCGACCTCGGCGTGGCCGTCAATGCCGCCGTCAACAGCGGCTTCTTCTCCACCGGCCAGCGCTGCACCGCATCGAGCCGCCTCATCGTCACCGAAGGCATCCACGACCGCTTCGTCGCCGCCATGGTCGACAAGATGAAGACGCTGAAGGTGGACGACGCCCGCAAGGCCGGCACCGACATCGGCCCCGTCGTCGACGCCAGCCAGCTCGGCCAGGACACCGACTACATCGGCATCGCCAAGACCGAGGGCGGCAAGCTGGCCCAGGGCGGCGAGCGCATCGAGACCAATGCCGCCGGCGCGCCGGGCTTCTACCTAACGCCGGCGCTCATCACCGACACGACGCCGGCCATGCGCATCAACCGCGAGGAGGTCTTCGGCCCCGTCGTCAGCGTGCTGCGAGCCCGCGATTATGAAGAGGCGCTGGCCCTGTCCAACGACACGCCCTTCGGCCTGGCCGCCGGCATCGCGACGACGTCCCTCAAGCACGCCACCCACTTCAAGCGCCACTCGCAGGCCGGCATGGTGATGGTCAACCTGCCGACGGCGGGCGTGGACTACCACGTGCCCTTCGGCGGCCGCAAGGGCAGCAGCTACGGTCCGCGCGAGCAGGGCCGCCACGCCGCTGAGTTCTACACGACGGTCAAGACCGCCTACACGCAGGCCTGAACTAGCGCGCCGCCGCCCAGGCGTCGTAGGCCGCCAGCGTCTTCACCGGCCAGCTGCCCCACCAGGTGTAGCCGTTGCGGCGCTCGGCGCTGAGGTCGTTGACATCGTCGTGCAGGCTCTTGTCGCGGTCGCCGAACACCGGCTTGAGCGAGGCCGGGTCGTAGAAGCGCGACCACAGCGGGCCGGCGCCCGGCTGCATCACCAGCCGGCGCGCGTCGTCCACCTTGACGAAGGCGCGGTCGCGCACCGCGATGGCCTTCAACGTGGCGACACCCGCGCGCACGGCGTCTACGACGGCCGGCGACGGGTTGGGCAGGCTCATCAGGAACTCCAGCGCCTTGGCGCTTTCGCCGCTGCTCAGCGCCGGCGGCTCGTAGTTGCGCGCCGAAGCCGGCGCCAGCGTCAGCGCGTCATGCTGCTGGGCCCACAGCGTCAGCTTGCCGTTCACGCGGATTTGCGCGGCCAGCAGCAGGTCCACCACCTTGGCTTCGGCGGCCAGCGCCGCCGCGCGCTGAGCTGCGGGCAGGAAGCCCAAACCCTCCTCGCCCCGCCCGATCGCGCCCATCAGCTCGGCCACCTCCACCACCGCGTTGTCGTTCAGCGTGATGGTGTCGTGGTAGCCGCCCTGCAGGGGCCACACCTGGGGCCAGCCGCCGTTGGGAAACTGCGCGGCGAGCAGGTAGGCCACGCCGCGCTGTGCCGCCTGGCGGTAGGCGGCCCCCGTCTGGCCGGGCTGCTGCGCGGCGACCTTGGCGAGAAAACGAATCTCCGTGATGGTCGCGTCGTTGTCGATAGTGCCGACATAACTCCACTGCGCATCCCGGGCGAGGTCGAAATCGCCGGGCGTGGCGCGCTTGCTGTTGTTGTCGGCAACATAGGACTGGCCAGGCAGGCGCGCCGGCCGGTCGCGCGGCTGGTTCTTGCCCCAGCCGCCGGCTGGCGTCTGGAAGCTGAGGATGTTGCGGGCCACCAGCAAGGCCGCGTCGCCCGCGTACCAGGCGGCCGGCTTGTCCAGCGGCATGCTGCCCTCGGCATGGCCGCCCTCGGGCGGCGCGGGCCAGGCCGTCAGCCCCTTGCGCTCTGCCGCCAGCGCGGCACGGTCGGCGGTGCCCTGGGCGTCGGAGCGGGCCAGATAGGCCACCCAGGGCCCGCGTTCAGTCGCCGGCAGCGCCGCGACCCGTTCGGCCGTCAGCGGCTGGGCCGGCGGGACAATGCCGATCTGCGCGGACCAGGCTGACGAACTCAGGGCCAGGGCAAGCAGGGTAAAACGACAGGCAAGAGGCATGACGGGCGCCGAAGTTTGGGGGTGGCCGGCAATCTACCGGCTCGCGCGGGCCGCGAGGGCGCTAATCTCGCGCCGCTCACACAGTTGATCGAGACATGATTCATCGCGCGCGTTTCCCGTGGCTGGCCGCCCTGCTCGTGCTGGCCGGTTGTGCCAGCCCTCCTCCACCGCTGCCCGCTGCGGCGCCGCCGGTTGGCCTGCAGCAAGCCTGGGTGCAGGCCGTCGCCGGGCCGGCCTGGGCGGTACGTGCGCTGACGGGCGAAGCCAGCTGCCCCACGCTGCGCTGGGGCAGCAGCGTCACCGCCATGCAGGAACGCAGCGCCCCCGGCGACGAGCCGCCGCCCGCGGGCAACAAGGAGCCCGAGCGCAAGCCGACGCACTTCACGCTGCGTGCCTGCGAGGCGCCCTGGCCCGCCGATGCGGCCAGCGTGCAGGTGGACGACATCGAGCTGCATGCCCCCACTGCCGAAGCCCGCCGCATCGTCGTCATCGGCGACACCGGCTGCCGTCTCAAGGCCTCGGACCGCGACTTCCAGGGCTGCAACGACGCCTCGGAATGGCCCTTCCCGCGCGTGCTGGCCCTGGCCCTGAGGCTCAAGCCCGACCTCGTCATCCACGTCGGCGACTACCACTACCGCGAAAGCCCCTGCCCGCCCGGCATGGCCGTCTGCGCCGGCAGCCCCTGGGGCTATGGCGACGACACCTGGCAGGCCGATTTCTTCCACCCCGCCAAGGCCCTTCTGGCCGCCGCGCCCTGGGTCTTCGTGCGCGGCAACCACGAGGCCTGCGCACGTGCCGGCCAGGGCTGGCTGCGCTATCTGGACGCCGAAACCGGTCCGGCGCGTGCCTGCCAGCCCGCCGGCCTAGGCGTCAACGAGGGCGACTTCACCGCGCCCTTCCCCGTGCCGCTGTCGCCGCGCAGCCAGCTCATCGTCTTCGATTCTTCGGAGATCGGCAGCCGCACGCCGCCCCGGGATTCCCCCGCCTGGGCCCGCTGGCGCCAGCAGCTCGATCGCGTTGCAGAGCTGGCCCAGGGCAGCGCCCAGAGCCTGTTTGCCAGCCACCACCCCAGCCTGGCCTTCAGCCCGAGCCCGATCGGCGCGCCCCGTGCCGCCCGATCGGGCCTGACGCCGCTGCTGCAGGATGCGGCACCCGGGCGCCTCTTCCCGCCAGGCGTGCAGGCCACCCTTCATGGCCACATCCACATGCACCAGGCCCTGGGCTTCGCCAGCAACCAACCGGTCACCCTGGTCGTCGGCAACGGTGGCTCGGCGGCATCAGGCCATGTCAACGACGCGGCGGCGCTCAAGCACGAGCTGCTGCCCGGTGCCCGGCTCGAGACGGTGCGCACCCATACCGATTTCGGCCTGTCACTGCTGACGGCCACGCCTGAGGGTTGGCAGTTGCAGGCCCTGGACGCCCTGGGCCAGCCGCTGTCGACCTGCCGCTTGGCCGGTCAGAAACTCAGCTGCTGAGCCGCATTGCAGACACTTCCCGTCACCAATGACTTTCGGCAGGCGACGCGAGAAGTAACGCCCGCGCATTCCATCACTGCGCACCCGATTTGAAGGGTTTCCAGCAGGTAAATCGATACAGCATCGAAAGTGCCCCCGGCTAAACTGGCCGCACCTGTCAAGCTGTTTTTGGCGGGAACCACGTTGATAGAGGACTCGGCTACATGAGCTCCAGATTGAAAGTCGCCGGTTGGGTTGCCCTCGGTGCCGTCGCAGGTGCACTCACCACCATGCAGCTGCAGGCCAATGCGCGCAGTACCCTGTCTCCCCTGCCGCTGGACGAAATGCAGCAGCTCGCGGCCGTCTTCGGCCTCGTCAAGAGCGATTACGTCGAATCCGTCGACGAAAAGAAGCTGATCAACGACGCCATCGCCGGCATGGTGTCCGGCCTGGACCCCCATTCCCAGTTCTTTGACAAGAAGACCTTCAAGGAATTCCGTGAAGGCACGACCGGCAAGTTCGTCGGCGTCGGCATCGAGATCGGCATGGAAGACGGCCTGGTCAAGATCGTCTCCCCCATCGAAGGCTCGCCCGCCTTCCGCGCCGGCCTGAAGAGCGGCGACCTGATCAGCCGCATCGATGACACCGCCGTGCGCGGTCTCACCATCGACCAGGCCGTCAAGAAGATGCGCGGCGACCCGTCGACCAAGGTCAGCCTCACCATCTACCGCAAGGGCGAGAACCGCACGTTCCCCGTGACCATCGTGCGCGAGGAGATCAAGGTCCAGAGCGTGCGTGCCAAGGTCCTCGAGCCGGGCTATGCCTGGATCCGCGTCAGTCAGTTCCAGGATCGCACCGTCGACGACTTCGCCAAGAAGCTCGAAGAGATCTACAAGCAGGAGCCCCACCTCAAGGGCCTGGTGCTTGACCTGCGCAACGACCCGGGCGGCCTGCTGGATGCCTCCATCGCCATCTCGGCGGCTTTCCTGCCCAAGGATGTCGAGGTCGTGTCGACCAACGGCCAGATCGCCGAATCCAAGGCCAGCTACAAGGCCAGCCCCGACGACTATCGCCGCCGCAGCGGCGACGACCCGATCAAGCGCCTGCCCGCCGCGCTGAAGAACGTGCCGCTGGTGGTGCTCGTCAATGAAGGCTCGGCCAGCGCCAGCGAGATCGTCGCCGGCGCGCTGCAGGACCACCACCGTGCCACCGTCATGGGTGCCCAGACCTTCGGCAAGGGCTCGGTGCAGACCGTGCGCCAGCTGGGCCCGGAAACCGCACTGAAGATCACCACCGCGCGCTACTACACGCCGAGCGGCCGCTCCATCCAGGCCAAGGGCATCGTGCCCGACGTGCTGCTGGACGAAACCGCCGAGGGCAATGTCTTCGCCGCGTTGCGCATGCGTGAGGCCGACCTCGAGAAGCATCTGAACAACGGCCCCGAGGACGACAACGAAGTCCGCCAGAAGGCCCGCGAGGAAGCGCGCCAGAAGCTGGAAGCCGAGTACGCCAAGCGCGCCGAGCCGCCCAAGCCGCTGCCGGAGTTCGGCTCGACGGAAGACTTCCCGCTGATGCAGGCCCTGAACAAGCTCAAGGGTCAACCGGTCATTGCGTCCAAGTCGGCTGTCGAGCGCAAGGCCGAAGCCAAGACGGAATAACTACAAAGACTTCTGACTTCAAAGCACAGGGGCCTCGCAAGAGGCCCTCTTTTTTTGTGCCGCCAGTATCAGCGTCGCCGGATGAAGGCCAGGGCGCCGAGCGACGCCACAGCGCCCAGGGCGGGCACGGCCCGCCAGCCGAATGAGGCCAGCAGGGACGATCCCAACGCCGCACCGCTGGCCATGCCAACGAACATCGTGCTGACCAGCACGGCGTTGAGCCGGCTGCGTGAGGCCGGGTCCAGGCTGTAGACCACGCTCTGGTGCGACACCAGCGCCGCCTGCACGCCGAGATCAAACACCACGGCCACGCCGACCAGCAGCCCCAGCGAAGCAGGCGCCAGTGCCTGCACGCTGAAGGCGACGAAGACGAGCAGCGCGCCGACGCGGATCACCGCCTGCGGACCACGCTTGTCCGCCACGCCACCGGCCAGTGGCGCCGCCAGGGCGCCGGCTGCACCGGCCAGCCCGAAAGCCCCCGCCACCGCGCTGCCCTGGCCGAAGTCCGGGCCTGCCAGCACCAGGGCCAACGTCGACCAGAAGGCGCTGAAGGCCACGCTCAACAGACCCTGGGCCAGTGCGGCCCGGCGCAACGGCGCATGCCGGTTCCACAGCGCTGCCATCGACAGCAGCAAGGCGCCGTAGCTCGCCGAAGTCGCCGGCACGAAGCGCGGCAGGCCGCGCCAGAGCAGCGGAATCAAGGCTGCCACCGCCAGCGCCGCCACGGCATAGACGGCGCGCCAGCCGGCCACCGCCGCCAGCGAGCCGCTGGCCACGCGCGACAGCAGGATGCCTAGCAGCAGCCCCGTCATGACCTGGCCTACGCGCTTGCCGCGCTCGGCCTCGGGCGCCAGTGTCGCCACGGCGGGCACGATGTCCTGGGCCAGCGTGGCCGTCAGGCCGATGGCCACGCTGGCGATGCACAGGGCCGCAAAGCCCGGTGCCAGCGCGGCAAAGGCCAGCGCGGCTACCAGCGCGACGGACTTGACCGCAATGATGCGGCGCCGGTCGAAGCGGTCACCCAGCGGCGACAGCAGCAGGATGGCCGCCGCGTAGCCGAGCTGGGTCAGCGTGGGCAACAGGCCGATGGCGGCACTGCCGACGCCGAACTGCTCGGACAGCAGGCCCAGCAGCGGCTGCACGTAATAGAGAGACGCAACGGCCAGGCCGGTGGCCGTTGCCAGCAGCAGCGTCAGCGCGGGGCCGAGTGCGGTCAAGGTAGGCGTGGACTTCATCGGCGCCAGTGTCGTGGCGCGACCCAAACCTTGCTCGCGGCAGACTTAGTATCCTGCCGACATGACGGACGACGACCTGCTGCGCTACTCCCGCCACCTTCTGCTCGATGAGATCGGTATCGAGGGCCAGCAGCGCCTGCTTGACGCGAAAGCCCTGGTTGTCGGCGCTGGCGGGCTCGGCTCGCCGGTGGCTCTGTACCTCGCTTCGGCCGGCGTTGGCCGCATCACGCTGGTCGACCACGACACGGTGTCGCTGACGAATCTGCAGCGTCAGATCGCCCATGACATGAGCAGCCTCGACAAACCCAAGGTCGAGTCCGCCGCGGCGCGCATGGCGGCGCTGAACCCCGGCGTGCAGGTGCGCACCCTCGCGCAGAAGGCCGATGCCGCCCTGCTCGACGAGGAAGTCCCGCGCGTGGACGTCGTCATCGACTGCACCGACAACTTCGCAACGCGCCACCTCGTCAACGTCGCCTGCGTGCGCCACGGCAAGCCGCTGGTCTCGGGCGCGGCCATCGGTTTCGACGGCCAGATCAGCGTCTATGACAGCCGCTCGCGTGAGCAGCCCTGCTATGCCTGCCTGTTTCCGCCCGAATCCGGTTTCGAGGACGTGGCCTGCGCGACGATGGGCGTGTTCGCGCCGATGGTGGGCATCATCGGCGCCATGCAGGCCGCGGAGGCGCTGAAGCTGCTGGCCGGCGTGGGAGAGCCGCTTGCCGGCAGGCTGCTGATGCTGGACGGCCGGCGCATGCAGTGGAGCGAGATCGCCATGCAGCGTGACCCGGAGTGCTCGGTCTGCGGCGGCGGATATGGAGCCCCTCGTCCGGTCTCGCCTCGCTGAACGCGGGCGTGCCCAGCCGGTCTTGCAGACCGCGCAGCGGGCAGAGCCGCTACCCTTCGGCAGGCACTGCAAGTCCACAGGACTTGCAGTGTCCGGCCTCAGCCCCCGAGGGGACGCGGCCGCTCACGGCGTCGAGCCGCAAGCGGCCCCTGACGGGCCGGCTTGGGAGCGGCCCGGCGCTCGGCCCCGGATTTCATGCAGCGGCGGCTGCGCAATGAAGCACAAAATCCAGCGTTGACCTGCCCACAATCTCACCGCTCATGAAGCCCACCGACGTCCCGACGCGCAACTTTCCGACCGCCAAGGAGGAATGCCGCACGCTGCAGCCCCATCCCGACTATGACGGGCCGGGCAGCGCCTATGAACTGGCCTTCAAGGACGAGAGCTTCCTGCTGCGCCAGGACATGCGTGCCGTGCGCATGCAACTGGAGTTGATGAAGCCCGAGCTGATGCAAAACGAGCAGGGCGTCAAGTCCACCATCGTCATCTTCGGCAGCGCCCGCATCCTGGCCGCTGAGGCCGCCCAGGCCCTGCTGACGGTGGCCGAGGACCGCAGCGACGAGGCTGGCGCCGCGAAGGCGCGCCGCCAGCTGGCAATGAGCCGTTACTACGAGGAGGCGCGCCGCTTCGCGCAGATCGCCACCGCCGCCTGCGCCGAGCGCGGCAACCACGTGGTGATCGCCACGGGCGGCGGACCCGGCATCATGGAAGCCGGCAACCGCGGCGCCTACGAGGTGGGCGGCAAGAGCGTCGGGCTGAACATCGTGCTTCCGCACGAGCAGTACCCCAACCCCTACATCACGCCGGAGCTGTGCTTTCGCTTCCACTACTTCGGCCTGCGCAAGATGCACTTCCTGATGCGCGCGGTGGCCCTGGTATGTTTCCCCGGGGGCTTCGGTACGCTGGACGAGCTGTTCGAGACGCTGACGCTGATCCAGACCGGCAAGAGCCGGCCACGTCCCATCCTGCTGGTCGGCCGCGAGTTCTGGACCAAGCTGATCAACATCGAGCTGCTGATCGAGACCGGCATGATCAATCCCGTCGACGCACAGCTCTTTCACTACGTCGAGACGGCCGAGGAAGCTTGGGCCATCCTCGAATCCGCACCCGAACTGGCCCGCCCTGTAACGCCATGACCAAACTCAGAAACGTCTCCCTCATCGGTGTGCCGACCGACATCGGCGCCGGCGCGCGCGGCGCGAGCATGGGCCCCGAGGCCATGCGCGTGGCGGGCTTGGCCGAGGCGCTGCGCGCCCGCGGCGTGGACGTCATCGACCGCGGCAACCTGGCGGGCCCTTCCAACCCCTGGCTGCCGCCGACCGACGGCTACCGCCATCTGCAGGAAGTCGTCGCCTGGAACCAGGCCACCCACGACGCCATCTACGCGGAGTTGAAGACCGGCCGCCTGCCCATCATGCTGGGCGGCGATCACTGCCTGGGCCTGGGTTCCATCAGCGCCGTGGCTCGCCACTGCCGCGACACCGGCAAGAAGCTGCGCGTGCTGTGGCTGGACGCGCATGCCGACTTCAACACCAGCGAGCTCACGCCAAGCGGCAACATCCACGGCATGCCCGTGGCCTGCCTGTGCGGCTTCGGCCCCAAGGAGCTGGTCGAGATCGGCGGCCATGTGCCCGCCATCAGCCCGAAGTGGATCCGCCAGATCGGCATCCGCAGCGTCGACGAGGGCGAGCGCGCCTTCGTGCATGAACACGACCTGGAAGTGTTCGACATGCGCTTCATCGACGAGATGGGCATGCGCCACACCATGGAGCTGGCCCTGGCCACGCTGGACGACAACACCCATCTGCATGTCAGCTTCGACGTCGACTTCCTCGACCCCGTCATGGCGCCCGGCGTCGGCACCACGGTCGGCGGCGGCCCGACCTACCGCGAAGCCCACCTGTGCATGGAGATGATCGCCGACACCGGCCGCATGGCTTCGCTGGACCTCGTCGAGCTCAATCCGGCGCTGGACGAGAAGAACAAGACGGCGCTGGTGGCGGTGGACCTGATCGAAAGCCTGTTCGGCAAGTCGACGCTGATGCGCAAGTAGAGCCGTTCATGGACGCCACGCCTTACCTGCTCGTTCAGCTCAGCGACCCGCACATCACCCATTCGGGCCGGCTGATCTCCGGCCGCGTCGACACCGCCGCGGCACTGCGCCATGCGGTTGAACGTGTGCTGCAGATCCGCCCGCGCCCGGTGGCCGTGCTGGTCAGTGGCGACCTTGTCGATGCCGGCCACCCGGCCGAGTACGCGCAGTTACGCGAACTGCTGATGCCGCTGGTCGACGCCGGCCTGCCGCTTGCGCTGCTGCCCGGCAACCACGATGCGCGTGGCCCGCTGCAGGAGGCTTTCGCGGGCCTGGCCCGCGTGCACCGCGGCGAACCCGGTGCGACGGCCATCCAGTACGCGCTGGACCTGCCCGGCCCGCTGCGCCTGGTCGTGCTCGACAGCCTGGTGCCCGGCCGGCCCGAGGGTGGCTTCGACGAGGCGCGCCTGGCGCAAGCCCAGGCCCTGCTCGCCGAGCGACCCGACATGCCCACGCTGGTCGCCCTGCACCACCCGCCGCACGCCACGGGCCTTGCAGCCATGGACGCGATGTCGCTGCAAGCGGGCCTGGCCGGCTTCGAGGCGCTGATCGCCGGCCACCCGCAGGTGCAGCGCGTCGTCTGCGGCCATCTGCACCGCATGACCTTGGGCCGCATCGCCCATGCCGCGGTCATCAGCGCGCCTTCCACCGCCCACCAGGTCGCACTGGACCTCGCGCCCGACGCCCCGCTGGCCCTGGCGCTGGAGCCCGCCGGCTGGCTCATCCACGCCTGGGGGCCAGGCCTGCCGCTGGTCAGCCATCTCGCGCTGGCAGGGGAACACGAGCGCATCGCCGACCTGTGAAACCGCCTGTGCATGCGAGGATGCCGCGCATGAAAAAACCGCTCGCACTGATCGCACTTTCATGGGCCGTTCAGGCCTTTGCCCAGGCGCCCCAGGCCCCCAGCGATACCGAGCGCTACACCCTCTTCCACGCCCCCGTCACGCTGCTGCGCAACGCGCAGCTCTACGACGGCACAGGCAGTGCACCGCGCGAGCACATGAGCGTGCTGATCCGCGACGGCCGCGTCGCCTCGGTGGCCCCCGACGCCGAGCTGAGGGCGCCAGCCGGCGCGCTGGTGAAGGATCTCGCCGGCGGCGCGCTGATGCCCGGCTTCGTGCTGCTGCACGAGCACCTCTTCTACCCGACCGAGCGCGGCAGCTACGGCGCCTTCTTCCAGAGCTTCCCGCTGCTGTATCTCGCCGGCGGCGTGACGACGATGCGCACGGCCGGCAGCATGAGCCCCTATGCCGACCTCAACACCTGGAAGGACATCCGTGACGGCAAGGCGCCAGGGCCGGACCTGGACGTGACGGCGCCCTTCCTGAATGGCATCCAGGCCTTCGTCGCCCAAGTGCCGCGGCTCGCATCGGCCGACGACGCCGTACGCCAGGTGGGTTACTGGGCCGATGTCGGCGCGACCTCTTACAAGGGCTATATGCACCTGACGCACGAGCAGCTCGACGCGATCGTCAAGGCCGCGCACGAGCGCAAGGCCAAGGTCACGGCCCATCTGTGTGCGGTGACCTACGCTGAAGCCACGGCCATGGGCATCGACAACCTGGAGCATGGCTTCTTTGCGGCCAGCGACTTCGTCGACGGCAAGCAGCCCGACGCCTGCCCGAGCGGTGACGCGGTGCCGAAGTCGCTCGACGCACTGGCCGTCGACGACCCGCGCATGGCGGCCCTGCAGCGCCAGATGATCGAACGCAAGGTGGCCCTCACCTCGACGCTGACCATCTTCGAGACCTTCTCCCATGGCCGCCCGATGGCCCCGGCCGCGGCGCTGGACCTGCTGATGCCGCAGCTGCGCGAGCAATACGTGCTGCGTTACACCGCCATCCAGCGCGGCGGGCCCAACCCACATGGCCGCATTTTTGCGAAGAACATGGTCTGGGAGAAGCGCTTTCACGACGCGGGCGGCCTGCTCGTCGCGGGCACCGATCCGACGGGCTATGGCGGCGTCATTCCCGGCTGGTCATCATTGCGGCAGTTCGAGCTGCTGCGTGAGGCGGGCTTCAACGCGGCGACCACGGTCCGGATCATGACGTCCAATGGCGCAACCTATCTGGGCCGCAGCGCCGACATCGGCCGGGTCGCACCGGGCCTGCGCGCCGACCTGGTGGCCTTCGCTGCGCCGCTCGATGCGGCCAAGCCGGCTTTGCCCGAGGTCGCCTGGACCATGAAGGCCGGCCGTGCCTGGGACCGCGCCAAGATCCTGAATGCCTGGAAGGGCCAGGTCGGACTGCGCTGAAGTCCATGCGCCGCCGCACCTTCCCCCGCTGGGCCGCCCTGCTCTTCATCGGCCTGGGCGCCTACATCCTGCTGCTGTCGCTGGGCGTCATCGAGGCCCATCCACGCCCGGGCGCGCGCCGCGGCCTGCTGCCCTCGCCCCGGGATTGGGCGGTCGGTGTCTTCGGCCTGGCGCTGGTGGGCGCCGGACTGGGCATCGCCTTTCCGATGGTGCCCCGGCGATGGCTGCGCCTGAGCAGGGCGATCGCGGCGCTGGCGTTCATTGCCGCGATGATCAAGTTCATCTATTTCTCGGGCCTGCCCATCGCGGAACAGCGGCTGTTTTCAGTGCCACTGGCGATCGCCCTCCTCGTTGCGCTCTGGGCCAGGGCCAAAGGCCTGAAGATCATCCCGGACCTGGATCCGCTGGAAGCCGCCCGCGTGCTGCGCCAGCACGGCAGGCCCGAACAAGCTGACGCCGTCCTGCAGCGTGCCATCCGCGAGCAGCCCTGGCGGGCCGCGGAGCTGCAGCGAGCGCTGAACATCGCGCGCCGGCAGTAGCGGCCTCGACGGCCTTCAGGCCCCGACGATCCAGCCCTCGAGCGGGTCCACGTCCTCGGGCCAGCTGTAGCGCGGCTGCTGTGCGGCCCAGGCCGCCTGCAACATTGCCAGCACCGCATCCAGGCTGTCGCCGCTGGCATCCGCCACCAGTTCGTCGCGCTGCGCGTGGCTGAGCTTCAGGCGCAGGCCCAGCCGCGTGCGGCCCTGTTCCAGGCCCTCGACGATGTCCTTGCGTGCGATCAGCCGCTCGGGCGTATGCGCGGCCTTGGTGTCGCTCTTGTACGAGCGCCGACCGACCAGTTCGCGGGCCAGCAGCCCCGGGTAGGCCTCGAGCGCGACTCGGCTTTCATCGCCAACCAGATGACCCGGCAAGTGCACGCCGGCCGCGATGAGCCGCGGCATGCCGGCATGCAGCATCCACGCCACCGGCGGGTTGACCCATTTCATGCTGGTGCTCGACCCCGCTGGCCCGTCGCAGGCCCGGTGGGCGAACTTGGCACCTACCGGGCGCGCATTGCAAAAGGCTGCAAACCGATCGCGTATCTCGGCCCGTGAGAGGCCGGCGTAGTGGGCCATCAGGGCCGCATAGTCGGTCGGCCAGCCGAGGTGTTCGACAAGCTCGCGCGGCAGGCCGAAGGGCAGGTCCAGACCGGCCACCCAGGGCCCAGGCCGCGCCAACCAAGCCGAGAAGGCATCCAGGCTGTCCAACGCTGTCAATGCCGACAAACGGACAACCGAACCGTGTCGCTGCCCGGCGGCGATACGAATCGGCTTGACACGCCGGGGCGCACTCGTGAAGTCGACCCCGAAAACAGTGATGTCCGTCATGGCCTTCATTCTGGGCCTAGGCAGAATCGGCCGATCCCATGTCAGCCCTCCTCGACCTCCCCACCCTGCCTGCCGAAGACCGCGGTTTTGACGCCGCCACATTCGACGAGGCCTTTGCCGCCGCGTGCCTGCGCGCCGCAGCCGGGGCTTATGAGGCGTCCAGCGAGGCGCTGGAGCAATTGCTGCTGACCTGCCCGCCGACGCAGCAGCGTCGGCGCGCCCAAACGCTGGCCCTGCTGGCACATCAATACCCGCGCCTGGGCAAGCTGACGGCGAGTGCGCGCTGCTCGACGGAAGCCCTGGCGCTGGCCGAACGCCTGAACGACGACGGCCTGCGGGCTGACGCACTGACCAGCCAGTGCTATGTCTACGGCCAGCTGCTGATGGGACGCGAGGCGCTGGAGTCAGGCATGAAGGCGCTGGCTGCCGCGCGCCGCGCCGCCGACCCGGTGCGCGAGGCCTGGGCGCTGAACCGCGTCGGCGTCGCCTATTCCAGCCTGGACAACCCCGCTCAGGCTTGTGCATCAGCCGGGCAGGCGCTGGAGATCGCCGCCAGCACCGACTGTGCCGAGGTGCTGTTCTCCTGCCACAACAACCTGGCCTATTTCTGGCTGCGCCGCGTCGAGGAGGCCCGGGCCTTGGGCGACGCCGCAGCCCTGGCCGACGCTGTCGCCAGTGCCCGCCGCACCGCCGACCAGGCCACCACGCTGGCCCGCCAGTCTGGCAGCCCCTTCCAGGTGGCGGTGGCCGTGTCCAACCTGGTCAACGCGCTGCTGGCGGGCGGCCTGTTGGACGACGCGCTGCCGCTGCTCAACGAATTCGGCCATCTCGCCCACGACCACGGCTACCGCACGCTGGCTGTCGAGGCCGATGCGCAGCGCGCCGTCTTCCTGCGCCTGAAGGGCGAGCCCCTGCAGGCCGCGCGCATCCTGGAGGCGCTGCTGCACGCCGCCGCAGAGCCGCCGCCGAAGCTGCGCCGCCTGCTGATCCGCTCGCTGTACGAGACCTACAAGGCCTGCGGCCAATACCGCGAAGCCCTGGCCTGGCTGGAGGAACTCGTCGGCCTGGACCGCCAGATCTCGCGCGACAACCTCGTGCTGCAGACCGAGGTCATCCTGATCCGCGACCAGGTCGAGCAAGCCCAGGCCCGCGCCGACAGCGCCACCGCCGACGCCCGCCGCGAACGCGCCCGCGCCGTGCATCTGGAGACCGAGCAGGCGCGCCTGCGCGAGCACGCCATGGCCCTGGACCGCGCCGCCCACGAGGACGTGCTGACCGGCCTGCACAACCGCCGCCACGCGGAGTTCGCCCTGCCGCTGCTCGTTGAGGGCGCGCGCATGGCCAACCAGGTCATCAGCGTCGCGGCCCTGGACGTCGACCATTTCAAGCGCATCAACGACAGCCATGGCCACGCCGTCGGCGACGCCGTGCTGCAGCAGCTCGCCCAGCTGCTGCGCCACCGCCTGCGCAGCGCCGACCTGCTGGCCCGCATCGGCGGCGAGGAGTTTTTAGCCGTGCTGGTGGGCATTGCCCCCCAACAGGCCGCCGAGATCTGCGAGCGCTTGCGCCTGGCCGTCGTCGAGCACGACTGGGCCGCCGTCACGCCCGGCCTGCTGGTGCGCATCAGCGTCGGCATCTCGGGCGGCGCGCCGCAGCAGCATCAGGGCGACAGCCTGCTCCTGCGGGCGGACCAGGCGCTGTATGCGGCCAAGCGGGGTGGACGCAATCGGGTGCATGTGGACTGAAGCGCCCACCGAAGGCAAGCGGGCACCTATGGATCCTCGTTGAACACCGCCGGCTGACTTAAAAAAAAGTTGGCCACCACACGCGATCTGAAGAAAATCGCTGTGATCTTAAAAAAAACACAAGTGTGATGGCAGGCGTGACGCCCCCCCTTCCTCCAAATGCCGCTCCGGCCTGCGGGTCCCGTGGGGTATGCCTGGCTGACCTCATTCAGCCGGCCAGCACGCTCGCTCTGCGAGGTAACTTGGCTGGGCGGCGAGGACTATCCGTATGACTGGGATGCACGAGCGGCGTCTGCATTCAGGTTCATGGACGTCACGCCCTGCGTGGAGTTCACACTTCGGATGGCCAAGGATGCCCTGGAGCATGACCTGCTTCACGAGGCGCAGTACCTCGCGGACTACGACGCAGTTCATCGGAGCATCAACGACCGCTTCGATCTCCGCGGTTCGGATCTGGCGACGCTCATCGTGAGCGCGTTCGAGCAGAACGGTGCCCTCTCTAGCAACCGGCGCAAGCAATACACCCATCGCGTTCAGCCCGAGGCTATGGATGCCATCGAGGCGGAGGTCAAGAAGAGAATCGAAGCCCGCGGAGATACCTCAGAAACGCGAGCCGGCTGATGCTCTCGCCACGCTGCACTGAGCCCGTCAGCGTGGCAGCTGCCGCGCCAGCAGCGCAACGACCCAATCGATGAAGACGCGCAGCCGCGCGCTGACATGGGGGTTGGGCCGGTAGGCCAGGTACAGCGGCATCGGCGCGAGGCGCCAGTCCTCGAAGACCGGTCGCAGCTCACCGGCGGCGACGTGCGCATCGGCCATGTAGCGCGGCAACCAGAGCAGGCCGATGCCGGCCAGCCCCGCGGCGAGGTAGGCATTGCCGTCGTCCACCGTCAGCGTGGCTCGGCCGGCGACTTCCACGGTCTCGACGCCGCGCGTCATTGCGTAGGCCAGCGGCCGGCCTGCGCGGGCGCCGCGATAGCCCACGACGCGATGGTGCGTGCCCTCCAGCTCGCGCGGGTGGGACGGCACGCCCGCACGCGCCAGGTACGTCGGTGCCGCAAACACGCCGAGCTGCAGCGCGCCGACGCGGCGCGCCACCAGCGAGGGGTCGGCCAGCTCGCCGCCACGCACGACGCAGTCCACGTTGTCGCCGATCAGGTCCACGAAGCGGTCGCTGACGCCCAGTTCCAGTTCCAGCTCCGGGTAGCGCGCGTGAAAGCCCGGCAGCGCCGGCACCAGCACCAGCCGCGCCAGCGGGCTGGGCACGTCGACACGCAGGCGCCCGCGCGGCACGCCCGACGCGCCGGCGAGGCTGCTCTCCACCTCGTCCAGCTCGGCCAACAGGCGCACGGCCTGCGCGTAGTAGGCAGCGCCGTCGGCGGTGGCCTGCACGCGCCGCGTGCTGCGGTTGAGCAGGCGCACGCGCAGCCGCGCCTCCAGCTCCTGCACAAGCTGGGTCACCCGCGTGCGGCTGAGCTGCAGCGCCTCGGCGGCCTTGGTGAAGCTGCCCGCCTCCACCACTCGCACAAACGCCTGCATGGCATCAAAGCGGTCCATCGCGCCCTCCTCGGGTCGCGATTGTCCAGTGCGGCAAAACAGTGGTGTCCGCCGCAGCGTCTGGATCGAAAGCGAGCCGTTACCTAGAGTGCAGTCATCGTCTTTTCTGGAGATCGCCATGACCCGACGCGACGTCGTCTTCCCCGCCGGCCGCCAGGCCCTGTACGAGCGCAACCGCTATTCGCCGGCGGTGCGCGCCAACGGCCTGCTGTTCGTGTCGGGCCAGGTGGGCAGCCGGCCCGATGGCTCGCCCGAACCCGATCTTGAGACCCAGGTGCGGCTGGCTTTCGACAACCTCAACGCGGTGCTCACCGCTGCCGGCTGCAGCTTCGCGGACGTGCAGGACGTGACCGTCTACATCGTCGATCCCGAGGCCAACTTCGAGAAGATCTGGGCCGTCGTGCCCGAGTATTGGGGTGAGGCGCCCTACCCCACGCTGACCGGCGTCGGCGTGACCTGGCTGTATGGCTTCAAGTTCGAGATCAAGGTGGTGGCCAAGCTGCCGGAGATGGCGCCGGCGGTTTAGGCTCACGCCTTCGCGTACCGTCCGAGCGGCCCATGAACCCTGTCCTCATCGAAGTCCTGCGCGGCAGCACCGCCGAGTCCCTTCATGCCGGCGCCCTGGCCATCGTTGATGCGTCGGGCACCGTGCACACGGCCCTCGGGGACATCGATCGCCCCATCTTCCCGCGCTCGGCCGTCAAGTTGCTGCAGGCTTTGCCGCTGGTGGCCAGTGGTGCCGCCGAAACCTTCGGGTTGACGGATGCCGAACTGGCCCTGGCCTGCGCCTCGCACAGCGGCGAACCCGAGCACGTGGCCACAGCCGCCGGCGTGCTGGCCAAGTTGGGACTGACGACCGACGCGCTGGAATGCGGCACGCAATGGCCCAGCCGCGAGCCGGTGCTGCGCGGCATGGCGGCGCGCGGCGAGGTCGCGACGCCGCTGCACAACAACTGTTCGGGCAAGCACAGCGGCTTTGTCTGCGTGGCTTGCCTGATGGCGCGCCGTGCGGGCGCCGAGCCGGCCGAGTTCGCGCGCGGCTATGTCGCGGCTGAACATCCTGTCATGCGCGAAGTGTCTTCGGCCTTGTCGGCGGCAACCGGCGTGAACGTCGAGCAGGCACCGCGTGGCATCGACGGCTGCTCCATCCCGACCTTTGCCTTGCCGCTGCGATCACTGGCATTGGCTTTCGCGCGCTGCGGCACCGGCCAGGGGTTGTCCGACGCCAACGCACGCGCCGCGCGCACGCTGCGCCAAGCCGCCGCCGTGGCGCCCTTCATGGTGGGCGGCACGGACCGTTTCGACACCCGCGTCATGCAGGCCTTCGGCGAGCGCATCTTCTGCAAGATCGGCGCCGAGGGCGTGTATTGCGCGGCGCTGCCGGAACTGGGCCTGGGTATCGCGCTGAAGATCGACGACGGGGCTGCCCGCGCGGCCGAGGCCGTGATGGCCGCAGTCGCGCGGACCTTGCTGAAGACCGAAGACGAGCTGCTACGCAGCTACAGCCACTTGCAATTGCGCAACTGGCGCGGCATCGACGTCGGCTCGCTGAGGCCGGCGCAAGCGCTCACCCAAGCGCTCGCACCTTAGCCACACCACTGACTGCCGACTGCCTCAGTGGCGGTCGCGGCGCGGCGGCAAGGCTTGATCAGCGTTGTTGCTGTAGCCGCTGGTCGACGTGTCGGTCGTGGCCGTCGTGGTCGTGCTGGACGTCGTCGTGTCGGTGCTGCTCGGGTAGGCAGGCGTGCTCGACTGCGTCTGGGCTGGCATGGGCGGTGCGGCGCTGACATCCGTCGCCGGCGTGATCGGCGGCGAGGCCTCGCTGGTCGTGGTGGTCGTAGTCGTCGCAGGCTGCGACTCGATGCTGGCCACAGGTGCCGCCGGGGCCGGGGTCTCGGCGGGCATCGCTACCGTCGTCGTCGTGTCCACGGGATTGGGCTCGCTCGTCCTGTCCAGCGGATTGGTGGGCGTGGCCTCAGCCAGGGTCGGGGTGGTATCGGCATCGCGCGACAGGCCGGCGGTTTCGTCGCTGGAACGCGTGGATGCGCAGCCGGCGACACCAATCACCAGCGCGGCTGTCGCCAGCGCAACGGTCGTCGACAAGGGGTTGAATTTCTTGCTCATGATGAACTCTCCAAGGTTGATGAAGCGGTTCACGCTGCCATCACCTGGCAGCGCGGCGCGGCCAACGCCGCCCGTGCAGGCCGGCAAAGACCGTTCCCGTGCCGGAAGCACCCCCTGCCGGCTGAGCCCATCTGGCGCCTTGTGCGGCGGCGTGTCAGTCGCCAGTCGATAAGAAACGATACAAAACGCGACCAAGCAAGCGCTTGATTGGCTTTACAGTCCAGGCCCATGCGTGCCGTGAAGCCTCCCTCGCCCGACCCGTTGCCGCCGCGCGAGCGCTTGCTGCGGGAGGCCATGTGCCTGTTCGGCGAACGCGGCTTCGACGCGGTGACGACGCGGGAGATCTGCGCCGCGGCGGGTGTCAACCCGGGTGCCATCCACTATCACTTCGTTGACAAGGACGGCCTCTACCGGGAGGTGCTGCGCCTGCCCGTGCAGGAACTGCAGCAGCAACTCGCCGGCTTCGACGCCCCCGATCTGTCGCTGCACGAGGCCATCCGCCGCTTCCTGCAGCCCTTCCTGTTCGACGACGGCGCCTGCAGCGCCCAGATGTTCTTCCGCGAGATGCAGGCCCCCAGCCCCATCTTCATGGAGACGGTGGCCCAGGAGGTCGGGCCCATCTTCGACCGCTTCGCCCGCCTGCTGGCCCGCCACGCCGGCCTGGCCGAGCCGACGGCCGCCATCCACCAGCTCGCCATGGGGCTGCAGGCCATGGCCCATGACTACTCGATGACCCGGCCGATGCTCGACGCCTTCCACCCCGAACTGCTGGCCGACGACCCCCTGCTCGAACAGACCTGCGCCCGCCTCGCCGACTGGGGCTGCGCCCTGGTTGCCTACGAAAGCGCTAAACACGCCGCCCCATGAACTCCTCCAGACGACGCC
Organism: Pelomonas sp. Root1217; assembly: GCF_001425705.1. Classification (GTDB taxonomy): domain Bacteria; phylum Pseudomonadota; class Gammaproteobacteria; order Burkholderiales; family Burkholderiaceae_C; genus Pelomonas. The sequence goes on from NZ_LMDC01000030.1 coordinate 133,300, forward strand.
TTCTCCTTGCCGCGCCCCTGCTGGTGCTGCTGAGCGCCTGCATGACGGCGCCGCCCGCCGTCGCGCCCGCCGCGACCGCCATTCCCGCGGCCTGGCGCTCGCCGTTGCCGCACGGTGGCAACACCGCGGCCCTGGCCGAGTGGTGGGGCGCCTTCAAGGACCCGGAACTGGCCCGACTGGTGGCGCGGGCTGAAGGCAACAGCCCGACGCTGGCCCAGGCTGCCGCCCGTCGCCGCCAGGCCGAGGCGAACGCCACGCAGGCCCGCGCCGCCCTGCTGCCGCAGCTGAACGCCAACGCCCAGGCCCAGCGCGGCCGCAACCTCAACGCCGTGCCCGGCCTGAGCACCCAGGGCAGCGCGCAGTTCAACGCCAGTTGGGAGATCGACCTCTTCGGCGGCCAGCGCGCCGCCGCAGCGGCCGAGAACCTGCAGGCCCAGGCCGCAACGTCGGACTGGCATGCCGCGCGCGTCAGCCTCGCCGCCGACGTCGCCCAGGCGTATGTGCAACTGCGCCTGGCCCAGGGCCACGAGGAATCGTCCGAACTGGACCTGCGCTTTGCCGAACAGATCACCACCTGGGCCCGCGAGCAGCAGAGGGCGGGCCTGATCAGCGCCAGCGACGCCGCCCTGCTGAACACCGATCGCGCCATCGCGTCGGCGGCCCGCAGCCAATGGCGGGCCGAGGCCCAGATCGCGCTGCAGACCCTCGCCCTGCTGTGCGGCGAACGCGCCGAGCTGCTGGCTGCGGACCTCGCGCCACCCGCTGTCGCAAGCACCGGCTTCGAGCTCAGGCGCGGCCAGCCCAGGGCACCGACCTTTGACGTCAATGCGCTGCCCGCCCAGTTGCTGGCGCAGCGCCCGGACGTGGCCGCCGCCCACCAGCGCTGGCTGGCCGCCATCCAGCAGCAGCGCAGCGTCGAGGCGCAGCGCTGGCCGCAGTTGAGCCTTGGCGCCCTGGCGGGCGAATCGCGGCTGCGCGTTGGCGGCACCAGCAGCAGCGCGTCGATGTGGGCCGTGGGGCCGTCCTTGAGCCTGCCTCTGTTCGACGGCGGCCAGCGCAAGGCACGCGCGCAGGGCGCCCAGGCTGCCGCCGACGAAGCCGCCGCGGCCCTGCAGGCGCAGTGGCAGACAGCCGTCGCCGAGGTGGAAGAGTCGCTGCAGCGCGTGGCCGCCGGTGCCGAGCGCGAACGCGAGGTGGATGCGGTCAAGCGCGAATGGGAAGGCATCGCCCTGCGCTCCTTCTCCCAGGCCCAGGCCGGCCTGCAAAGCGGCGTGCAGCGCAACACCACTTTCCGCAACGCGCTGGCCGCCTACGACGCGGTGCTCAGCGTGCGCGCCGAGCACGCCCTGGCCTGGATTCGCCTCTACCGCAGCCTCGGCGGCGGCTGGACCGCCGCCGACGCCCCAACGAACACGAACACCGCTCAGCGATGACCGATATGAAGATCCGCATTCCCTTCCTGACCGCCGCCCTGACCGTCGCCCTGGCGGCGGCCTTTGTCGCCGCACTGTCCAGTCCCGTCTTCGCCGCCGATCAGGCCGCAAGCGCCGCGCCCAAGCCGGCGCTGACCGTCAAGCGCGTCGTCGCCCAGGCGGGCACCTGGCCCCAGACCCTGGCCGGCACTGGCTCCATCACCGCCTGGCAGGAGGCCATCATTGGCGCCGAGATCGGCGGCCAGCGCCTGACCGCGTTGCTCGTGGACGTGGGTGACCGCGTCAGGAAGGGCCAGCTGCTGGCCAGGCTCAGCCCCGGCACGCTGGAGACCGATCTCGCCGCCAGCAAGGCCGCCCTGCTGGAGGCCGAAGCCTCGGCCCGTGAGGCCCACCAGACGGCCGAGCGCGTGAAGACGCTGCAGGGCAGCGAAGCGCTGTCGCCACAGGCCATCGACCAGGCCCTGGCGGCCGACGCCGCCGCGCAGGCCCGCGTGGCCGCTGCCAAGGCGCGCGTGCAGGCCGACCAGTTGCGCCTGTCGTACACGCAGATCACGGCGCCGGACGACGGCGTCATCAGCGCACGCGTCGCCACGCCGGGTGCTTTGGTGCAACCGGGGCAGGAGCTGTTCCGCCTGCAGCGCCAGGGCCGGCTGGAATGGCGAGCCGAGGTGCCGGGCGCCGAGCTCGCGCAGCTGAAGACAGGCCAGGTCGTGCGCGTGCAGCCCAGCGGCGCGCCGGCGGTGGAAGGCCGCATCCGCCGCGTCGCACCGCAGGTGGACACGCAGACGCGCAACGGCCTCGTCTACGTGGACCTGAAGCCCGGTGAGGCGCTGCGTGCCGGCCTGTTCGCCCGTGGCGACTTCATGCTCGGCGAGAGCAACGCGCTGACGCTGCCGCAGACGGCGGTGCTGCTGCGCGACGGCTTCAGCTATGTGTTCCGCATCGACGGCAGCAAGGTGCGCGAGCAGAAGGTGCAGATCGGCCGCCGCGAGGGCAACCGCGTCGAGGTGAAGTCGGGCCTGACCGCCGGCACCGCCGTCGTGGAGTCCGGCGTGGGCTTCCTCGTGGACGGCGACACCGTTCGCGTGGCCCCGTAAGGAGACGCCCCCATGTTCAACGTCTCCCGCTGGTCGATCGCCAACCCGGTGCCGGCCATCATGCTCTTCATCATGCTGACGGCGGCCGGTCTCTACGGCTTCAAGCAGATGAAGATCCAGCAGTTCCCCGACATCGAACTGCCCACCATCGTCGTCAGTGCTTCGCTGCCCGGCGCCGCGCCGGCGCAGATGGAGACCGAGGTGGCCCGCAAGATCGAGAACTCGGTCGCCACGGCCCAGGGCGTCAAGCACATCTACACCAAGGTGCAGGACGGCATCGCCACGGTCACCGTCGAGTACCGGCTGGAGAAGCCGCTGCAGGAGGCGCTGGACGACACGCGTGACGCCGTCGCGAAGGTGCGTGCCGACCTGCCGGCCGACCTGCGCGACCCGGTCATCACCAAGATGAACCTGTCGGGCATGCCCATCCTGACCTACACGGTTTCAAGCAACCGCATGGACGACGAGGCGCTGTCCTGGTTCGTCGACAACCAGGTCGCCAAGCGTCTGCTGGCGGTGCGCGGCGTCGGCTCGGTGGCGCGCGTCGGCGGCGTCAGCCGTGAGCTGCGCGTGGAGATCGACCCGGCCCGGCTGCTGGCCCTGCGTGTCAGCGCGGCCGACGTGTCACGCCAGCTCAAGCAGGTGCAGCAGGAAGCCCCCGGCGGCCGCGCGACGCTGGGTGGTGCCGAGCAGACGCTGCGCACCATCGCCACCGTGCAGACGGCGGACGAGCTGGCGGCGATGAGCATTCCCCTGTCGGATGGGCGTCACGTCCGGCTCGACCAGGTCGCCACGGTCAGCGACACGCTGGCCGAGAAGCGCGCCGGTGCCTTCCTGAACGGCAAGCCCGTCGTCGGCTTCGAGATCGTGCGCGCCAAGGGCGCCGGCGAGGTGGACGTGGCCGAGCGCATCCGCACAGCACTCGAGGAGCTGAAGACGGCCCACCCCGACATCACGGTCACCGAGGCCTTCAACTTCGTCGACCCCGTCATCGAGAACTACGACGGCAGCATGAAACTGCTGCTGGAGGGAGCGGCGCTGGCCGTGCTGGTGGTCTTCCTGTTCCTGCGCGACTGGCGTGCCACGTTTGTGAGCGCCGTAGCCCTGCCCCTGTCGGCGATTCCCGCCTTCCTGGTCATGCACTGGATGGGCTTCACGCTCAACGTCGTGACGCTGCTGTCGCTGTCTCTCGTCATCGGCGTGCTGGTGGACGATGCCATCGTCGAGATCGAGAACATCATGCGCCACCTGAGCATGGGCAAGACGCCCCTGGAAGCGGCGCGCGAGGCGGCGGACGAGATCGGCCTGGCCGTCATCGCGACGACCTTCACGCTGATTGCCGTCTTCCTGCCCACCGCCTTCATGAGCGGCGTGGTCGGCAAGTTCTTCGTGCAGTTCGGCTGGACGGCCTCCATCGCCGTGTTCTTCTCCCTCGTCGTCGCCCGCATGCTGACGCCGATGATGGCGGCCTACATCCTGAAACCGCCCAAGCGCGAGCACAAGGAACCGTTCTGGATGGCCCGCTATCTGCGCGCCGCGCGCTGGGCCTTCACCCACAAGGGCAAGACCCTGGCCATTGCCGCGGCCTTCGGCGTGGCGGCCTGCACACCGCTGTTCATGGGCGCCATCCCCGGCGCCTTCATCCCGCCGGACGACCTCAGCCAGACGCAGGTGAGTATCGAACTGCCGCCGGGCAGCACCTATGCGCAGACGGCCGCCATCGCCGAGCAGGCGCGCGCCGCCGCCGCCGCGCACAAGCAGGTCAAGCTGGTCTACACGGCGGTGGGCGGCGGCAGCGCCGGGGGCGACCCCTTCGCGATGAGCGGCGCGGCCGAGGCCCGCAAGGCCACGCTCACGCTGAACCTGACGCCCCGGAACGAGCGTCGCGGCATCAGTAAACAGCAGATCGAGCGCGAGCTGCGCGAAAAGCTGGAGAACATCGCCGGCGCCCGCGTCAAGGTGACCTTCGGCGGCTCCAACGACAAATACCAGCTCGTGCTGGCCGGCGAGGACGGCGACGCGTTGGCCGCCCACGCGGCCAAGGTCGAGAAGGAGTTGCGCGGCCTGCCCGGCATCGGCCAGGTGACGAGCAGCTCCAGCCTGCAGCGCCCCGAACTCATCGTGCGCCCCGACACGGCGCGTGCGGCCGACCTGGGCGTGTCCACCGCCGCCATTGCCGACACGCTGCGCATCGCTACCGCGGGCGACTACGACCAGCTGCTGCCCAAGCTCAACCTCAGCCAGCGCCAGGTGCCCATCGTCGTGCGCCTGCCCGACGCGGCGCGCGCCGACCTGGCCCTGCTCGGCCAGTTGACCGTGCCCGGCACCCATGGCCCCGTGCCGCTGCAGCAGGTGGCCGAGCTGACGGTGACCAGCGGCCCGGCCCAGATCGACCGCTTCGACCGCCTGCGCAACGTCAACTTCGAGATCGAGCTGAACGGCATGCCTCTCAGCGAAGTGCAGGCCGCGGCCGCAGCCCTGCCCAGCATCGCCAACCTGCCGCCGGGCGTTAGCAAGGCCGAGATCGGCGATGCCGAGGCCTTTGCCGAACTCGGCCAGGGTTTCGCGCTGGCCATGGGCACGGGTGTCGCCTGCATCTACATCGTGCTGGTGCTGCTGTTCCACGCCTGGGTGCAGCCGGTGACCATCCTGGGCGCGCTGGTGCTGTCCATCCCGGGCGCCATCCTGGCGCTGTTCGTGACCGGTACCGACCTGTCCATGCCGGCCATGATCGGCATGATCATGCTGATGGGCATCGCGACCAAGAACTCCATCCTGCTGGTGGAGTACGCCATCGTTGCCCAGCGCGAACAGGGGCTGACGCGCCTGGACGCTCTGCTGGACGCCTGCCACAAGCGCGCCCGGCCCATCGTCATGACGACGCTGGCCATGGGTGCGGGCATGCTGCCGATCGCGCTGGGTTTCGGCACCGACCCGAGCTTCCGCGCCCCGATGGCCATCGTCGTCATTGGCGGGCTGATCACCAGCACCTTCCTGAGCCTGCTGGTGATCCCGGTGCTCTATGAAGTGGTGGACGACATGATCCAGCGCTTCACACGCCGCAAGAAGCGTCCGCAGGTCGAGGAAGGCGCCGTCAGCTCAGCCTGAACACGGCGACCGACTGCGACAGCTCATCGGCCTGCAACTGCAGGCTGTGAGCGGCGGCCGCCGACTCCTCCACCAGCGCGGCGTTCTGTTGCGTCATCTGGTCCAGGCGCGAGATGGCCTGGCCGATCTGGCCGATGCCTGTGCTCTGTTCGCTGGTGGCATGGCTGATCTCGGCGACGATTTCGGAGACGCGTGCGATGGAGGCGTTGATCTCCTTCATCGTCTCGCCGGCCTGGGCGACGAGGGCCGCACCGCTGTCCACGCTTTCGGTGCTGCGCGTGATCAGCCCCTTGATCTCCTTGGCAGCTTCGGCCGAGCGCTGCGCCAGCGTGCGCACCTCGGCCGCGACGACGGCGAAGCCGCGCCCCTGCTCACCGGCGCGCGCCGCTTCCACCGCGGCGTTCAGCGCCAGGATGTTGGTCTGGAAGGCGATGCCGTCGATCGTGCCGATGATGTCGCTGATCTTGTGAGATGAGCTGCTGATGCGGCCCATGGTCGCGACCACCTCGCTGACCACCGCGCCACCGCGGCGCGCCACCTCGGCGGCGTCGCCAGCCAGCTTGTCAGCCTGGCGTGCGGACTCGGCGTTGTGCGTGACGCTGGCAGTGAGTTCCTCCATCGCCGAGGCCGTTTCCTGCAGATTCGATGCTGCCTGCTCGGTGCGTGAGCTGAGGTCGTGGCTGCCGACGGCCACCTCCCTGGATGCGGTGGCGATGCTGTCGGTGGCGCCACGCACCTTGCGCACCACGGTCACCAGGGAGTTCTGCATCGCGGCCAGGCCGTGCATCAGCTTGGCCGTCTCGTCGCGGCCGCGGGCCTGCACGTCGCCGGTCAGGTCCTGCCGCGAGATGCGTTCAGCCGCCGCGACAGCGCGCTGCAGCGACGTGAGGATGGACTTGGAATTGGCGTGCAACAGCAGGGCCAGCACGGCGATGGCCACCAACAGCAACACGACCAGCCCAGTGCGAGATGACGCGAAGCGCGCGTCGATCTGCGCGATCTGCTGCTCGGAGTTCTTGTCGATGAGCTGGGTCAGGGCCGCCAGCTCCTTGTCCAACGCCCGCACCGGGCCCTTGATCGCCTCCATGCCCTTGTTGGCTTGGGCGGTGTCCGGGAATTCGCCCTTGGCGACCCGCTCGGCAAACGGCAGGAAGCCTTCGCGATAGGCCTTCAGCGCGCGCTGGGCCTCGCCCACGGCGGCGAGAATCTGCGGGTTCAGCTGGAGAGTGGCAACCTTGTCCAGCGCGCTACGCGCTTTCTGTTCGGCCTCGTCCCATTCCTTGCGGTATCTGCCGACCGCTTGGGCGTCGGCAATGTTGATCAGGGTGTCCTTCTCGTAACGCCGCAGATTGCCGACGGCTGCGCGTGCATTGGACAGCTGGGCCTGGGCTTCGACGTCGTTGTCGACGAAGTGCTTGAGTTGGCCGCTGGCGTCAGACTGGGCCAGCAGGCCCGACCCGCCGATCAGCAACATGCCCAGGCCAGCCAGCACGCCCACGGCGGCCAGCCTCGCCCGGATCGGAAATTGGTTCATGTCGATCATGGCACCCTCCTCGCCCCCCGTTGGGCAAGGCCGAGATTAGCCATTTCTGATCGATTTGGGCTAATTAGTGGCCCAAAGCTCGCGCATGGCCGCCTCGAAGGCATCCCCCACCCGCGCGGGCGCGCGCCAAGGCCGGGCCCGCCCGGCCACCCAGACGGATTGCCAGGGCGAACCGTTGCTGCCGAAGACGACAGCGTCCAGCAAGGCTTCGTCCGGAAGGCCACGCAGCGCGTCCGCGTCTCGGTTGAGCACCAACGCGTCCGCGCGGGCGCCGGGCGCCAAGCCCCAGGCCGCGAAACCGGCGGCACGGGCGCCACCGTGGACGGCGGCGTCGAAGAGCCTGGCCGCGCTGGACGGTTGGCTGCCGGGCGCCGACGCGACATTGCGCTGGCGCAAGACCAGGCGCTGGCCGTACTCCAGCCAGCGGAGCTCCTCCACCCAGCCGCGCGTGACCTGGCTGTCCGAGCCGACCGTCAGCGGCACGCCGCCGCCCAGCCAGGCGGCCAAGTCGGCCAGGCCGTCACCCAGGTTGGCCTCGGTGCCGGGGCAGATGACGATGCCGGCGCCGCTGCGGGCGACGGCCTCGATCTCGGCCGGTTCGGCATGGGTGGCATGGACCAGCTGCCAGCGCGGGTCCAGATGACCCTCGTCAGCCAGCCACTGGATGGGGCGACGGCCGGTCGCAGCGAGGCAGTCGGCCACCTCGGCCGTCTGCTCGGCCACGTGGATGTGGATGGGCAGGTCGGCGGCACCCACGAGATCCTGCAGGCGGGCGATGTCGCGTGGCGAGGCGCCGCGCAGCGAGTGCAGGGCCACGCCGGCGTTCACGCGCGGCAGGCCGGCGGCCAAGACGCGCTGGCTGGCGCGCCAGACCCAGTCGGCATCGGCGGCAAAGCGGTGCTGGTCGGGCCGCAAGCCCGTGTTCGCCTCATTCACAGCGAAGCCGCTGCGCGTATAGACGACCGGTAGCAGCGTCAGGCCGATGCCAACGTCCTCGGCGGCCTCGGCCAGGGCCCATGCCATCTCGAGCTCGTCGTCGAAGTGCTGGCCTTGCGCGGGATGGTGCAGGTAGTGGAATTCGCAGACCTGGGTGTAGCCGCCGCGCAGCATCTCCGCATAGAGCTGGCTGGCGACCGCGCGCAGTTGCGCCGGCGAGATGCGCAGGGCCAGCGCATACATGCGGTCGCGCCAGCTCCAGAAGTCGTCCTGGCCCGCCTCTCGGCGTTCGGCCAGGCCGACGAAGGCGCGCTGGAAGGCATGGCTGTGGGCGTTGACAAGACTTGGGATGAGCGGGCCGGCCAGCACCTCGGCATCGGCAGGCGCAGGCTGGTTGACCGAGATGTCGGACCAGTGCCCACTCGCATCGACGGTCAGCAACACATCTCGCTGCCAGCGGCCGTCGACCCAGGCCAGGGGGGCGTGCAGTCGCTTCAAGGCTGCCATGCGAGCATCTCTTTCAACATCTTTTCGATCAGCGGCGCCACATCGGCGCTGAGGGTGTCGTCATAGGCGCCGATCGGGTCGGCGGCCTCGTTCATGTAGCAACGCTGGCACATCTCCAGCTGAACCGCGTGCAAGCCCTGGCCGGGCTGGCCGTAGTGGCGGGTGATGTAGCCGCCCTTGAAGCGGCCGTTGACGACCTGGCTGAACTGTTGCTGGCTGGCCAGCAGCATGCCCAGGCGCTTAGTGATGGCCGGCGCGCAGGAAGCGCCATCGGCCGTGCCGAGGTTCAAGGCCGGCAACCGGCCCTCGAACAGCCAGGGCAGCTCGGAGCGGATGCTGTGGCCGTCAAAGAGCAAGGCATGGCCGTGTTCGGCGCGCAGGCGGGCCAGCTCCGCTGCCAGCGCCTCGTGATACGGCTGCCAATAGGCCTCGCGGCGCGCGGCGATCTCGATGGCATCCGGCTCGGCGCCGTCGACGTAGAGAGGGTCATCGGTGAAGAAGCGGGTCGGCACCAGGCCGGTGCCACCCGAAGCGCCGGGATAGAGAGGCTGGTCGTCCGGCGGCCGGTTCAGGTCGATGACGTAGCGGCTGTAGCGGGGCACGATGAGGCTGGCGCCCAGCGCTGAAGCCAGCGGGCCGTAGAGGCGCTCCAGGTGCCAGTCGCTGTCCTCGCTGGCCACGGCGCGCGGCACAAGTCGCTCCCGCAGTTCGGCCGGGATCACCGTGCCGACATGCGGCAGGCTGATCAGCAGCGGCACGCGGCCCTGCTGCAGGCGATAGACGCTCATGACCCTCCCTGATTTCCTTGGAAGACCCGTTCTTTCAGCGGGTTATGCCCAAAGCATGCTGCCAGCTCGCGGGGGTGCGCGCTATCCCAGACACAGAAGTCGGCCCGCTGGCCAGCCACGAGCTGACCGCGGTCGCTCAGGCCCAAGGCACGGGCGCCGTTGACGGTCAGGCCGCGCAACGCTTCCTCGGGCGTCAGCCGGAACAGCACGCAGGCCATGTTCAACATCAGCAGCGGCGACAGCGTCGGCGAGCTGCCGGGGTTGTGATCGGTGGCGATGGCAATAGGCACGCCGGCCTCGCGCAGCGCGGCAACCGGCGGCAACTGGGTTTCGCGCAACGCATAGAAGGCGCCTGGCAGCAGCACAGCGACGGTGCCCGCCTCGGCCATGGCTTGGATGCCGGCCGGGCTGAGGAATTCGAGGTGGTCGCAGCTCAGTGCGTGGTAGCGCGTCGCGAGCTGGGTGCCGCCCTGATCGCTGAGCTGCTCGGCGTGCAGCTTGACGGGCAGGTTCAGCCGCTTGGCCGCATCGAACACGCGCGCGACCTGCGCCGGGCTGAAGGCGATGTGCTCGCAGAAGGCATCGACCGCATCGACCAGCCCGGCCTCATACAGGTCGGGCAGCCACAGGCAGGCGGCGGCGATGTAGTCATCGGCATCGGCGAACTCGGGCGGCAGGGCGTGGGCGGCAAGATAGGTCGTGCGCACGTCAATGCCGAGGCCCTGGAGCTGGCGCGCGACGCGCAGCATGCGCGCCTCGGTGGCGGCGTCCAGCCCATAGCCGGACTTGACCTCCAGCGTCGTGACACCCTCGCGGATGAGGGCCTGGGCGCGCTTGCGGGCCGTGGCCAGCAGCTCGGCCTCGCTTGCCGCGCGTGTGGCCGCCACGGTGGAGCGGATGCCGCCGCCGGCCTTGGCGATGTCGGCATAGCTTGCGCCATGCAGGCGCTGCTCGAACTCGTGGGCGCGGCTGCCGCCGTAGACGAGATGGGTGTGGCAGTCCACCAGCCCCGGCGTGACAAGGGCCCCCTGCAGCTCGATGATCTGCTCGGCCGCGGGAGCCTCGGCGCTCGGGCCGACCCAGCGCAGCAGGCCCTCCTCGACCAACAGGGCACCGTCATCGATCAAGCCCCAGCCGCGCTCACCTGCCAGCGTGGCGAGATGCCCCCCGCGCCAGAGCTGGCGACCTTTCACTCGCCGCTCCAGGTCAACCACCAGGCATTGCCCTCGCCCGTGAAAACGCAGCTCTGGGCCACCGGTTCCTCACACCAGGCCAGCGTCAGCGGTGCCATTGGCATCGCCCGGTGGCCGTGCTCGAGCAGGCCGCCATTGACGGTGAACAGCCCGACCCATGGGGTTCTGGGCAGCAGCACATGGTGGGCCGACTCGACCTCCAGGTTGCCGCGCCTTTCCATCACGTTGAAGACATCGGTCTCACCCTTGATGAGCTCGGCCTCGGGGGCGAGGCCACCGTCGAAACGCAGCGGCTCGTCGCCGATGCTCTGTGGCCAGTCGAACAGGCGCAGGCCCGCGCCGCCGATGACGGCCAGCCAGCGGTGCACGCCGGGGAAAGCCGAGAACGGCCCGTCACGCTCGACCCGCGCGACGCTGACGCGAACCGCCCAGTCATGGGCGTGCGGCCAGGCGAGCAGCTCGCGCGTGGTGCCGCCCGTGTTTTTCCAGGCCTGCGGCTGCACATCGGCCGCGCTGACCCTGCTCCAACTCATGTTCTTTTCCTTGCGCTCAAGCCCGCCTCTCGGGAGCTGAGCATTTTCCGCAGCTCTGTGCGGCGCTGGCTCATGCCGCGAAGCTCCCTTGCAATTGGTAACGTGCTCCGGGGTGGGTCAGTTTCACGCTGGTTACGGCAACACCGCGGCTGTAAGTGATGCGTTTGACGACCAGGCACGGGGCGCGGCGGTTGATGCCGAGCAGCTTGGCTTCAACCTCGCCGGGCAGGGCCGCCTCGATCATGTAGCGCGCTTCGGACAGCGGGGCCACCTCAAGCAGGTAATGCGTCGGCGTGATGCGCGTGAAATCCTGTGCAAGATAGTCCGGCGCACTGGCCGGGTTGACGGCGCGCTCCTCGCACTGGATGGGCACGCCGTTTTCCAGATGCACGATGAGGCTGAGGAAGACGGGCGCACCACGCTTGAGGCCGAGCTCGGCCGCCTGCTGCGGCGTCGCCTTGCCCTTGAGCAGCGCATGCACGCGCGCTTCATGCATGCCGCCCCGCTCGAGGATCTCCTCGTGCACGTCACGCACGTTCAGCGTCGACGAGATGCGATGCAGCTGGGCAACGAAGCTGCCCACGCCTTGGACGCGCTCGATCAGCCCTTCCTGCACCAACTCGCGCAACGCCCGGTTCACCGTCATGCGGCTGACTTCGAACTGGGCGACAAGAGCACCTTCGCTGGGCAGCAGATCGCCTGCCACCCAGTGGCTGCTGGCGATGCCTTCACGCAGATGGTTCTTGACCTTGAGGTACTGGGGTTCGGGGCTGGCCGGGCTTCTGGACATGGCTGCCATCCTAGTTGACTTGACTTGTATAGACAACTAGAGTTCGCGGCACTTTCAGGAGTACCCGATGCCAGCCCTGCCCCGCCCAGTCAAAGCGCCCACCGGCACCCAGCTCAGCTGCAAGAGCTGGCTGACCGAGGCCGCCTACCGCATGTTGCAAAACAACCTCGACCCCGCCGTGGCCGAGAACCCGGATGCGCTGGTGGTCTACGGCGGCATCGGCAAGGCGGCGCGCAACTGGGAGGCGTTCGACGCCATCTGCCAGTCGCTGCGCGAACTCAACGACGACGAGACGTTGCTGATCCAGTCGGGCAAGCCGGTCGGCGTGTTCCGCACCCACGCGGACGCGCCGCGCGTGCTGCTGGCCAACTCCAATCTCGTGCCCGCCTGGGCCAATTGGGAGCATTTCCACGAACTGGACCGCAAGGGCCTGATGATGTACGGCCAGATGACCGCCGGCAGCTGGATCTACATCGGCAGCCAGGGCATCGTGCAGGGCACCTATGAGACCTTCGCCGAGGCCGCACGCCAGCACTACGGCGGCGTGGCCAAGGGGCGCTGGGTGCTGACCGCCGGGCTGGGCGGCATGGGCGGTGCCCAGCCGCTGGCGGCCACCTTCGCGGGCTTCTGCTCGCTGAACATCGAGTGCCAGCAATCGCGCATCGACTTCCGCCTGAAGACCCGTTACGTGGACGAGCAGGCCTTCGATCTGGACGACGCGCTGGACCGCATCGCCCGGTACACCGCGGCCGGCGAGGCCAAGTCCATCGCGCTGCTGGGTAACGCGGCGCGGCTGATCCCGCAGCTGGCCGAGCGCTGCAAGCAGGGCACGGCCATCAAGCCCGACCTCGTCACCGACCAGACCTCCGCCCACGACCTCATCCACGGCTATCTGCCGGCCGGCTGGAGCGTCGAGCAGTGGAAGGCCGCGGCCGCCGACCCGGCCCAACATGCCGAGCTGAAGGCCGCCGCCGCCAAGAGCTGCGCCGACCATGTCAAGGGCATGCTGGCCTTCCAGCAACTGGGCATCCCGACGGTGGACTATGGCAACAACATCCGCCAGGTCGCCAAGGACCAGGGCGTGGCCAACGCCTTCGACTTCCCCGGCTTTGTGCCCGCCTATGTGCGGCCGCTGTTCTGCGAGGGCAAGGGGCCGTTCCGCTGGGTGGCGCTGTCGGGCGACCCCGAGGACATCCGCAAGACCGACGCGAAGCTGAAGGAGCTCTTTCCGCGTCATGTGGCCCTGCACCGCTGGCTGGACATGGCCGCCGAGCGCATCGCCTTCCAGGGCCTGCCGGCGCGCATCTGCTGGCTGGGCCTGGGCGAGCGCCACATCGCCGGCCTGGCCTTCAACGAGATGGTGAAGAGCGGCGAACTGAAGGCGCCCATCGTCATCGGCCGCGACCACCTGGACAGCGGCTCGGTCGCCAGCCCCAACCGCGAAACCGAGGGCATGAAGGACGGGTCGGACGCCGTCTCCGACTGGCCGCTGCTGAACGCGCTGCTGAACACGGCCGGCGGCGCCACCTGGGTGTCGCTGCACCACGGCGGCGGCGTCGGCATGGGCTACTCGCAGCATTCGGGTGTCGTCATCGTCTGCGATGGCACCGACGCGGCCGCCAAGCGCATTTCGCGCGTGCTGTGGAACGACCCCGCCACCGGTGTCATGCGCCACGCCGACGCGGGCTACGACAGCGCCATCGCCTGCGCGAAGAAGAACGAACTGAACCTGCCTTCCCTGTGAAGTCTTCTATGAAACTCATCCCCGGACAACTGACGCTCGACCAACTCGCCGACATCGCCGCCGGCCGCGCCGCGCTGCAACTCGACGACTGGAGCGCTGTCGACAAGAGCGCCGCCCTCGTCGCCGCTGCCGCCGCGGGCGATGCGCCCGTCTATGGCGTCAACACCGGCTTCGGCAAGCTGGCGAGCACGCGCATCGCCAAGGACCAGCTAGCAGCGCTGCAGCTCAACCTGATCCGCAGCCATGCGGTGGGCGTCGGCGCGCCGATGTCGCCCGAGGTCGTGCGCTTGATGCTAGCCACCAAGGCGGGCAGCCTGGCGCGGGGCTTCTCCGGCGTGCGCCGCGAGGTCGTGCAATCGCTGCTGGATGCGCTCAGCGCCGGCTTCATTCCCTACGTGCCCTGCCAGGGCTCGGTCGGCGCCAGTGGCGACCTGGCGCCGCTGGCTCACCTCACACTTGCGCTGATGGGCGAAGGCGAGGCGCTGGTGGCCGGCAAGCGCATTCCGGCGCGCGATGAGTTGGCGCGCCTGGAGTTGCAGCCGCTGACACTGGCCGCCAAGGAGGGCCTGGCCCTCATTAACGGCACCCAGGCCAGCACTGCTCTGGCGCTGCACGCCCTGCTGCGCTTCGAGGACCTGTTCGCCACGGCACTGGCCAGCGGTGCGATGACGCTGGATGCCGCGCGCGGCAGCGACGGGCCGTTTGACGCCCGGATTCATGAGGTGCGCGGCCAACCCGGACAGATCGAGGTGGCGGGCGTCTATCGCCAGCTGCTCGCCGGCAGTGCCATCCGCGCCAGCCACCGTGAGGGCGACGAACGCGTGCAAGACCCTTACTGCCTGCGCTGCCAGCCCCAGGTCATGGGTGCCTGCCTGGACCAGGCGCGCCACGCCGCCCAGGTGCTGGTGCGAGAAGCCAACGCCGTGACCGACAACCCGCTGGTGTTCGACGACACGATGATCAGCGGCGGCAACTTCCACGCCGAGCCGGTGGCCTTCGCAGCCGACAACCTGGCCCTGGCCATTGCCGAGGTCGGCGCCATCGCCGAGCGCCGCATCGCCATGCTGATCGACCCGGCCATCTCGCGCCTGCCGCCCTTCCTGACGGCGGACGCCGGCCTGCACAGCGGTTTCATGATCGCCCACGTGACGGCCGCGGCCCTTGCCAGCGAGAACAAGAGCCTGGCCCACCCAGCCAGCGTCGACAGCCTGCCAACAAGCGCCAACCAGGAGGATCACGTGTCGATGGCCACCTTCGCCGCGCGCCGCCTGCACGCCATGATCGACAACACGGCCCACATCGTCGCCATCGAGCTGCTGGCCGCGGCCCAGGGTATCGACTTCCTGCGCCCGCTCACCAGCTCGGGATCCGTGGAGGCCCTGCACATGCGGCTGCGCGCCGATTGCGCCAGCAGTCCGGCCGACCACTATCTCGCGCCCGATATCGAGCGTGCGGCTGCACTGGTGCAGGCCGGAGCACTCAGGGCCGAGCACGCGCCGCGTTTCGCTCAGTAGCGCCCTGCCGCGCCTGCCACGCGCAAGAAGACATAGGCGAACCACACGACGACGGCCTTGTGCAGCAAGGCGCGCAGGCCGGTGCCGGCACGCTCGCCGACGCGCTGCGACACGGCGATGGCCGCCTCTATCTCCTGGTAGAGCCGCGTCGCGAAACCGGCGTCCTGCACGACGATGTTGGCCT
Organism: Pelomonas sp. Root1217; assembly: GCF_001425705.1. Lineage (GTDB taxonomy): Bacteria > Pseudomonadota > Gammaproteobacteria > Burkholderiales > Burkholderiaceae_C > Pelomonas. Next base: position 148,670 of record NZ_LMDC01000030.1, read on the forward strand.
CCAGGTTGACCAGCAGTGACAGCGGGTCGATGTTGGAGCTCCCCACCGTGGCCCATTGGCCGTCGACGACGGCGACCTTGGCATGCAGGAAGGCCGGCGTGTACTCGTAGATCTCGACGCCGTGGCCGAGCAGGTCCGCATACAACGCTTCAGCAGCCCAACCCGCGATCCAGTAATCCAGCTTGCCTTGCAGCAGCAGGCGCACGCGCACGCCGCGGTCGGCGGCGCGGCGCAGGGCATCGCGAATGCGTTGACCGGGATAGAAATAAGGGCAGACCACGTCGACGCTCTCGCGGGCGTCGTTGATGGCATCGGCGTAGGCATGCTCGATGGTGCGGCGCCGGCGCAGGTTGTCGCGCAGCACGAAGGCAGCGCGGACCGGTTGCAGCTGCGACACCGGCTCCCCCAGTCGCTGCGGCCCGCGCCAGAGCTGGGTCACCCAGACGCCGAAGCGGCGACGCAGAGGCACGTAATCGATGAGCGCGTCGTCGAACTCCCGCCCCAGCCAGGCGCGCGACCAGATCGAGCGCACGCACTGCGCGACCAGATCGACCAGGCCGCCGCTCACCTGCACGGCAAAGTCGAGTCGCGGCAACTCGCAGACGCCATGGTGGATGTCGAAGCAATCGCCGATGACGTTGATGCCGCCAACGAAGGCGACGTCGCCATCGACGACACAGAGCTTCTGGTGCAGGCGGCGCAGCTGGCCGGGCTGCAACCAGCGCCACCAGCGGTCCATGGGCCGGAACACCGCCAGCGCCACGCCGCTGCCGGCAAAACGTTCGCGCAGCGCCCGGATGCTGCCGTTGCTGCCGAAGCCATCGACGACCAGACGCACCCGCACGCCGCGCCGGTCCGCCGCGATCAGGGCGTCGGCCAGGGCCAGCGAAGTCTCGTCATTGTGAAAGATGTAGGTGGCCAGCCAGACCTCGCGACTCGCGCGGTGGATGGCTTCATGCATGCGGGGGAAGAGCTGCTCGCCGCCGCGCAACAGCTCGACCTCATTGCCGCCAACGAAGCCGGGGTCGGCGGCTTGGTGGCGCCGGCGCCGTTTCGACCCCAGCCGTCTCATTCCAAGGCCAGTTCGACGATCAGGGGCAGATGGTCGGACATGCGCGCCCAGCTCGGGCCGCGCGGCACTTGCACACCGGTGCAGCGCAGGCCGCGCATGTAGACGCGGTCCAGCGCGAATACGGGCAGCCGCGACGGGAAGGTGGCCGCCCGTGCGCGCCCGTGAGGCGCCGTGGCCCGGCGCAGGCCATGCGCCCGCATGGGCGTGTCCAGGCGCTCGCCCCAGTCGTTGTAGTCGCCTGCAACAAGGAAGGGCGCGCCCTCGGGCACGTTGTCGCGCACAAAGGCGGCGAGGCGGTCGACCTGACGCATGCGGCTGGAGTGAATCAACCCGAAATGCGCGACGACGACGTGCACGACCGTGCCATGCCAATGCACCGGCACATGCAGCAGGCCTCGTTGCTCCAGGGAGTGGTCTGACACGTCGTGGTGGCCGATGTCGCCCATGGGCCAGCGCGACAGCAGCGCGTTGCCATGCTCGCCGAACTTGGTCGTTGCATTGGTGCGGTAGGCCACCTCGTAGCCTTCAGGGGCGAGGAACTCGGCCTGGCCCTTCTCGGGCCAACCGAACCAGGTACGGTCGAAGTAAGCGGCCTCGCGGTGGTGGAAAAGGCGCACCTCCTGAAGGCAGACGAGGTCGGCGTCCATGGCCTCGACGCCCATCTGCAGGTTGTGGATCTCCAGGCGTTTGGCCGGCCCGAGGCCGCGCACGCCCTTGTGGATGTTGTAGGTGGCCACGCGCAGCACTTCGCCGGGCGGGTGTGGGGTGGGGCGGGCAACGGATCTCATGGCATCTCAGCGGCGTGCGGCCGCCCGAAGCCGATGAGCGCCCCCTCGGGGGGCAGCGAACGGAGTGAGCGTAGGGGCTTCATAAGATTGCAGCGCTGAAGCGGGGCAGCTGCAGCACCGCTTCGGCGTTTGACGGTGAGAAGCAGCGGTCGGCGGCCTCATGCCAGGGCAGCCAAACCCACGATAGATGCTCGCGCGGCGCCAACCGTGGCGTCAACTTCTCGGGCAGTTGTAGGCCGAAGACGTGTTCGGTGTTGCGTGTGACACCAGGAGCGTAGCGATGCCGCCAGTGCGGGTAAATCTCGTAAACATTGGCGAGATGCCAATCACGCAACTCGCCGCCCACGGCGGCGATGTCGAACCCCGTTTCCTCCAGCACCTCGCGGCGGGCGGTCTCCGCAGGCGTCTCGCCAGGGGTGTCCTTGGAGCCCGTGACGCTCTGCCAGAAGCCAGGATGGTCAGCTCGCTCGATCAGCAGGACTTGCAGATCAGGCGTGTGGATGACAACAAGGACGGACTCGGGGATCTTGAAAGGCTTGGCCGGGGGCATGCGGCCAGCATAGCGCCGGCCGGCCCATGAAGAATCAGGTCTTCTTGCGCCGCGCCACCTCCGGCGGGAGCTCCTTGGCTTGCAACTCGCGCACCTGGGCAACGAGCTGGTTGTGGGCGTCCAGGAAGGCCGCAGCGATGACCTTGCCTTCGTTGGAATTGCTCCAACCGGCTCCCGTGGCGCCACCGAGCTTGCCCACCATTGCGCCGCCCATGCCGAGGTCGGTCACCTCGACCGAACCGGTGGACGCGGCGACCTGCTCGGTGGTCTCGTTATCGGTCAGCAACAGCGCGGCCTGGGCTTGCTTGAGCTTGACCTGCTCGGCCGCGCCGACGAGCTTATTCAGATAAGGAATGGCCTGCAGGATGCCGCCGATCTGGCGGCCGGCGTCCTGCTCGCTGAAGGTCAGGCTGGGCGTCAGGCTGTACTGGGCCTCGTAGCCCTTGCCCTTGCTCACCGTGTTGCCTTGCTGACGCAGGATGCCGGCTTCCTTGAGCTCTTGCTCGCGCACGGTCGCCTTGAGGCCGGCGGCGCGGTCGACGACGCGGAAGCAACCGCTCTGCTGCGCCAGCAGGCGCACCAGCGGCACGGGGCTGGACGGCAGCTGGTAGCTGCTGGAGTAGGCATAGCCGTTGGGGTTCTCGACCAGAGCCAGCGTCGCCACCGGCGCATCGCATTTCACCAGCTCGCGGCTGGCCTTGTGTGCGCCGGCCGGCCCGGCCGAGCCGCTGATGACCGAGCCTCCATCGCCCAGCGTGGTGGACGATTTGCCGCAGCCGACGAGCAGCAGAGCGACAACGGGAAGCGCAAGCAGGGGACGGATTTTCATCGGCGGGAGTCTGCCTTGCCCCTTAAGCCGACCCGTCCCAGGAAAGCGGGACGACCGAGCGCCCTCCCCCGGGCCTGCGGGGGGCCTGACAGAAGAAAGCCTCGCGACTGCGAGGCTTTTCGTGCCGAAGCCTTGCGGGCTTACTGCACTGCAGCCGCCGAGTTGCGCAGGCGGATGTGCAGCTCGCGCAGCTGCTTCTCGTCGACCAGCGACGGCGCGCCGGTCAGCAGGCACTGGGCGCGCTGGGTCTTGGGGAAGGCAATCACGTCGCGGATGGACTCGGCCTTGGTCATCATCGTGACGATGCGGTCCAGCCCGAAGGCCAGGCCACCGTGCGGGGGCGCGCCGTACTGCAGCGCGTCCAGCAGGAAGCCGAACTTGATGCGCTGGTCTTCCGCGCTGATGTTCAGCGCCTCGAAGACCTTGGCTTGCACCTCGGCGCGATGGATACGCACCGAGCCGCCACCCAGTTCCCAGCCGTTGAGGACCATGTCGTAGGCCTTGGCAATGCACTTGCCCGGGTCCGACGTCATCAGGTCCTCGTGACCGTCCTTGGGTGCCGTGAACGGGTGGTGAACGGCCGCCCAGCGGTTGTTCTCCTCGTCGTGCTCGAACATCGGGAAGTCGACCACCCACAGCGGCGCCCAGACGTCGTTGAACAGGCCGTTGGCCTTGCCGAACTCGCTGTGGCCGACCTTCAGGCGCAGCGCGCCGATGGCGTCGTTGACGACCTTGGCCTTGTCCGCACCGAAGAACAGCAGGTCGCCGTCCTGGGCGCCGGTGCGCTTGAGGATCTCGGCGACGGCTTCATCGTGCAGGTTCTTGACGATGGGGGACTGCAGGCCCTCGCGGCCCTTGGCAACCTCGTTGACCTTGACCCAGGCCAGGCCCTTGGCGCCGTAGATCTTGACGAACTCGGTGTAGGCGTCGATCTCGCCGCGGCTCATGGACGCGCCCTTGGGCACGCGCAGTGCGACGACACGGCCGCCCGGCGTCGTGGCCGGGCCGCTGAAGACCTTGAAGTCCACCGTCGTCATCGCGTCGGTCAGCTCGGTGAACTCGAGCTTGACGCGCAGGTCGGGCTTGTCGGAGCCGAAGCGGTGCATGGCTTCGGCGTACTTCATGACCGGGTAGTCGCCCAGCTCGACGTTGAGCGCCTTGCGGAAGACGTGGCGGATCATGCCCTCGAACATCGAGCGAATCTCTTCCTCGGTCAGGAAGCTGGTCTCGATATCGATCTGCGTGAACTCGGGCTGGCGGTCGGCGCGCAGGTCCTCGTCACGGAAGCACTTGGTGATCTGGTAGTAGCGATCGAAACCCGACACCATCAGCAGCTGCTTGAACAGCTGCGGCGACTGCGGCAGCGCGAAGAAGTGGCCGTCATGCACGCGGCTGGGCACGAGGTAGTCGCGGGCGCCTTCAGGCGTGCTCTTGGTCAGCATCGGCGTCTCGATGTCGACGAAGCCGTGCTCGTCCAGGAACTTGCGGACTTCCATCGCGACGCGGTAGCGCAGCATCAGGTTGTTCTGCATGTAGGGGCGGCGCAGGTCCAGCACGCGGTGCGTGAGGCGGGTCGTCTCGCTGAGGTTGTCCTCGTCGATCTGGAAGGGGATGGGCACTGACGGGTTCAGCACCTCGATCTCGTGGCACAGCACCTCGATCTTGCCGGACACGAGGTTGGCGTTCTCGGTGCCTGCCGGGCGCGCGCGCACCTTGCCGACGATCTTCAGGCAGTACTCGCTGCGGACGTCTTCGGCGATCTTGAAGCTGTCGGCGCGGTCGGGGTCGCAGACGATCTGGACCAGGCCTTCGCGGTCACGCAGGTCGATGAAGATGACGCCGCCGTGGTCGCGGCGGCGATGGGCCCAGCCCATCAGGGTCACGGTCTGGTCGAGCAGCTTTTCGCTGACTTGGCCGGCATAGCAGGTACGCATGGGGTTCTCCGAATTCTTTTCAGGGGATGTTCTTGGGGCGCTGGCGAGCTCGCTCGGCTCTCAGGATTGAACGCCTGCCGGGGCGTTCAACCCGGCTGGTTTCGCACCAACGTGTCGACGGGCGCGCAAGGGCTGTCCGGGTGAGCCATCGGCGCCACCGTGCCCATGGAGATGATGTATTTCAGCGCCTCGTCCACCGTCATGTGCAGGGGCTTGACGTCGGCGCGCGGCACGATGAGGAAGAAACCCGACGTGGGGTTGGGCGTCGTGGGCACGTAGATGCTGACGTGCTCATCTTCCAGATGGCAGGCAACCTCGCCGCTTGGCGTGCCGGTGACGAAGGCGATTGTCCAGCTGCCAGCACGCGGGTATTGCACCAGCACGGCTTCGCGGAAGGCATTGCCGCTGCTGGAGAACAGCGTGTCCGACACCTGCTTGACCGAGCTGTAGATGCTCTTGACGATGGGGATGTGGGACATCAGCCGGTCCCACTGCGTCAGCAGCCATTGGCCGAAGATGTTGGCAACCAGGACGCCCGTGGTCAGCAGGCCGCCGGCCAGGATCGCTAGACCCAAGCCGGGCACATGGCGCAGCTCCAGCACGCCGTCCTTCAGCGAAGCCGGCATGACCAGGGCCAGGGCGGCCAGCATGGAGCCGAAGACGCCGTTGACGACGTCCAGCACCTGGGCCAGCACCCAGATGGTGATGGCCAGCGGCAGCCAGACCAGCAGGCCGGCAACGAGGTATTTGCGTAAGGAAGCGCCCACGAGGCTTGTCGGTCAGTGGCAGGCGCAGGAGCCGCCGCAGGAGGTGGAGGAAGAAGGCGATGCGGAGGCTTCAGCCTTGGCGGCTTCGGGCTTGGCAGCATCGCTGGCGGCCGGCGTCGCCGGGGTGGCGGTCGAGCCGCCCTTGAAATCGGTCGCGTACCAGCCCGAGCCCTTGAGCTGGAAACCAGCTGCGGTGACCTGCTTGGAAAAGCTCTGCGCCCCGCAGGCGGGGCAGGTGGTCAGCGGCGCGTCGGACAGCTTTTGCAGCACATCCTTGGCGTGGCCACAGGCGCTGCAGCGATAGGCGTAGATTGGCATGGTCGGGCTCGAAGAGACGCAAAGCCCGACATTTTAAGGGACACGCTCAGGGATGAGGCTGGAGATGATGGCTGACGTGCTCGCGTCGGTCGGTGAGCAGCTGCGGCGCCAGCGAGCCGACGGCCATGCCGACCAGGGCCGCCAGCAGCCCGGCGAGCTGACCGGGGAAGAACTCGCCCCAGGTCGTCACCTGCGGAAAGAAAGCCACCCAGACGGCGATGCCGGCAAAGATCGAGAACACGGCGCCTTGGGTGGTGGCACGGCGCCAGTACAGGCCAAAGACCAGCGGCACGAAGGCTGCCACCAGCGTGACCTGGTAGGCGGCGCTGACCAGGTCATAGATGGACGTGCCCTGCAGCGCGATGGCGTAGGCCAGCACGGCGAAGGCGAAGACGACCAGCGTCACGCGCATGGCCACGAGGGCCTGCTTGTCGCTCATGCCGGGGCGGATCTGCTTGAGGATGTTCTCGACGAAGCTGGTGGTGGGCGCCAGCAGCGTGGCCGACGAGGTGCTCTTGATGGCCGACAGCAGCGCGCCGAAGAACAGGATCTGCATGAACAGCGGCATGTGGCCCATGACGAAGCTGGGCAGCACGCGCTGGTAGTCGTTCTGGGCCAGCTCCAGTGCCTTGTCGCCCATGACGGCCACGGCAGCCAGCACGATGAACATCGGCACGAAGGCGAAGGCGATGTAGCTGAAGCCGCCAATCATGGCGCCGCGCTGGGCCGTCTTGGCATCCTTGGCCGACATGACGCGCTGGAACACGTCCTGCTGCGGGATCGAGCCCAGCATCATGGTCAGGCCCGAGCCGAGGAACATGGCGATCTGGGTGAAGCTGGGCTCGGGGAGGAAGCGACCGAGGTCGCGCGACTTGGCCAGGTCCAGCACCTTGCCGGCACCGCCGGCCAGGTCCGAGGCAAACACGGCAATGACGCTCAGGCCGATGACCAGCACGATCATCTGGATGAAGTCCGTCCAGGCCACGGCCAGGAAGCCGCCGATGACGACATAGACCAGCACCGCCAGCAGGCCGACGACCATGCCGGTCTGCGGGCTCATGGCGCCGTCGGTCAGGATGTTGAAGACCAGCCCCAGCGCCGTGACCTGGGCTGCTACCCAGCCCAGGTAGCTCAGGATGATGGCCAGCGAGCAGAACACCTCGACACCCTTGCCGAAACGCTGGCGGTAGAAGTCGCCGATGGTCAGCAGGTTCATCCGGTACAGCCGGGCAGCGAAGAAGGCACCGACCAGCACCAGGCAGAAGCCGGCACCAAAGGGGTCCTCGACGACGGCACCAAGCCCGCCCTGCACGAACTTGGCCGGCAGGCCCATCACCGTCTCGGCGCCGAACCAGGTCGCGAAGGTGGTCGTGACGACCATGATCAGCGGCAGGCTGCGCCCGGCAACCGCGAAGTCACTGGTGTTCTTGATCCGCGTGCCGGCCCAGACACCGATGCCCAGCGTGCCGAGCAGATAGAGCACGACGAAGACGATGAGCGTGGTGTTCATGAGCGCAGGTAGGCCGGAAAATTTGGCGCGGATTATGAGGGCGCGGTTGGCCAGCCCAGCTACGGGCCGATTTCCAGAAAGCGCACGGTCAGCCAGGCCACGGCGATGCCGATCGCAAAGCCCGCGGCGCCCCAGAGCAGCCCGGACAGCAGCCGGTTGGTGCGCCGCAGCTCGCGCACCAGCGCGCGGGTTTCGGCGTTGTCGGCATGGCGGGCCTGGCTTTTGAGGGCGTCATGCAGCAGGCGCGGCAGCTCGGGGATGAGCTGTGCAAAGCGCGGCGCCTCCTTCATCAACTGCTTGTTGAACGCGGGCCAGCCGACCTGCTCGTTCATCCAGCGCTCCAGGAAGGGCTTGGCCGTGGCCCAGAGGTCGAGCTCGGGGTCGAGCTGGCGGCCCAGGCCCTCAACGTTCAACAGCGTCTTCTGCAGCAGCACCAGTTGGGGCTGGATCTCCACGTTGAAGCGGCGCGAGGTCTGGAACAGCCGCATCAGCACCTGGCCCAGCGAGATGTCCTTCAGCGGCCGGTCGAAATGAGGCTCGCAGACGGCACGGACGGCGCTTTCGAGCGCATCGACGCGGGTCTCGGGAGGCACCCAGCCGGAAGCGATGTGCAACTCGGCGACGCGCTTGTAGTCGCGCTGGAAGAAGGCGATGAAGTTCTGCGCGAGGTAGTCCTTGTCCACTTCCGTCAGCGTGCCCATGATGCCGAAGTCCAGCGCGACATAGCGGCCGAAGGTCTCGGGCGCCAGGCTCACCTGGATATTGCCCGGGTGCATGTCGGCGTGAAAGAAGCCGTCGCGGAACACCTGGGTGAAGAAGATGGTCACGCCGTCGCGGGCCAGCTTCGGGATGTCGATGCCGGCCGCCTCCAGCGCCGGGCGGTGCGAGATCGGCACGCCCTTCATGCGCTCCATGACGATGACTTCGGAGCTGCACAGGTCCCAGTGCATCTCGGGCACCATGATCAGATCCAGCTCGGCCATGTTGCGGCGCAGCTGGGCGGCGTTGGCCGCCTCGCGCACCAGGTCCAGCTCATCGTGCAGATAGGTGTCGAACTCGGCGACAACCTCGCGCGGCTTCAGGCGCCGGCCGTCGGCGGAGAAGCGCTCGATCCAGACCGCCAGCTGGCGCATCAACGACAGGTCGTCGTCGATGATGTCCAGCATGCCCGGGCGCAGCACCTTGACGGCCACCTCGCGGCCGTCCTTGAGCGTCGCGAAGTGCACCTGGGCGATGCTGGCGCTGGCCACAGGCTCGGCGTCGAAGGTGGCGAACAGCTCCTCCAGCGGCCGGCCGAAGGCGCGCTCGACGAGGTCCCGTGACAGCGCTGCCGGGAAGGGCGGCACGCGGTCCTGCAGCTTGGCCAGCTCCAGCGCGACATCGAGCGGCAGCAGGTCGCGCCGGGTCGACAGCACCTGGCCGAACTTGACAAAGATGGGGCCGAGGTGCTCCAGCGCCAGCCGCAGGCGCACGCCACGCGGCTGCTGCCAGCGCCGGCCGAGCCGGGTCAGCCGACGCAGCAGCCGAAAGCGCTTGCGGCGCAGTCCCGACAAGGCCAGATCATCGAGACCGAAGCGCCAGACCGTCCACAGAATGACCAGCAGCCGCGAGACAAACCTCATGCGCCGCTACCGGACGTCGTCGTCGCGAAACGCGCGGCCATGCCCGACAGCGTGCGCCGCAAAGTGCGGCCGAACTGGGCGAGCTGGCGGGCGGGCAAGGGCCCGACGATGCCGGCCAGATCATCCTCGATATCCCAGCGCAGGTTGTCCATCAGCCAGTGCATCTCGCCAGCGAAAGCGGCATCGCCCTGCACGCTGACGGTGGGCGCCTCTCCCGTGAACGCACCCAGGGCCAGCTTGGCGGGGTTGGACGCGTCGATCTCGATGCGCAGGCCGCCGGCGCCTGTCGGCGGTGTGTCCAAGCGCTCAAAAAGACCCGCTGGTGTGACACCCAGTATCAAATCAGGCGCCGCCGGCAGCAGGCTGGGCCAGCCTGCCAGGTGAACGACGAGACCACGTCCGGCCAGCGGCCGCAGGCGCTGCGCCGCGATGGGCTCCCGCGACACGACATGGTTGATCAGCAAAACAAGGCGGTCCTGCAGTGCCGGCATCAGCAAGGGCGTGATGGACGGCAGCGGAGGCAGGGGCGGCAGAGGCCAGGAAGCAGACATATACAAGATTGTAGGCAGCGGACCATGAACAGGGGACGCCGATGGTTCGGCTGTCAAATTTGTTGATAGAGAATCCCTGATCCATTTTCAGCCTCGGGTACACCCTGACCCGAGGACTACCAAATCCGCCACGATGTTTGAGGACCGCAGCTACAAGAGGACGTTCTACAGCGCACCGCAGTCGGTCGAATCCTTGATTGCCGCTTTCCTGGAACCCGGCATCATCGTTCTGACCTTCCTGGTCGTGAACGGCCACTTCGACGAGCCGGTGCTGCGCCCGACCTTGACGCTTTGCCTGCTCGTCTTCGCCCTCACCTTCCCGGGCCGCAACCGCTTCGGCGACCATCCGGCTAGCGCCATCGTTGACGTGCTTTCCTCCTGGCTGGTGCTGCTGGGCATCCTGCTGCTGTGCGGCTACGCCACCAACAGCCTGCACTATTTCGAGGACGAGGTGCTGCTGTGGTGGGCCGTCATCACGCCTGTCGTCCAGATCGCCGCCATCGAAACGGGCCGGCGCATCCAGCAGTGGCGGGCACGCGACCCGGGCGCACGCCGCACGGCGGTCGTCGTCGGCGCCGGCGTGCTAGGCCACAAGGTGGCGCGCGCGTTGCGCGACTCCCAGGGCGTCGTCTGCCTGGGCTATTTCGACGACCGCGCGCCCGAGCGCCTGCACCCCGAGGCCGGCGCATCCATCCTGGGCACACTGGCCCAGCTGAGCGAATTCGTGCGCGACAAAGGCGTGCGCGAGGTCTACATCACCCTGCCCCTGGGGTCGCAGCCGCGCATCGTCGAGTTGCTGGAACAAGTGCAGGGCACGACGGCCTCGCTGTTCTTCGTACCCGACGTGTTCGGCATCAGCATCATCCAGGGCCGCCTGCAGGACATCTCGGGCGTTCCGGTGGTCGGCATCTGCGAGACGCCCTTCACCGGCACCAACCAGCTGATCAAGCGCGTCAGCGACGTCGTGCTGGCGACGCTGATCCTGATTTTCATCTCGCCCATCCTGCTGGCCCTGGCCATTGGCGTGAAGCTGAGCTCGCCCGGCCCTGTCATCTTCAAGCAACGCCGCAATGGCTTGGATGGCGAGGAAATCATCGTCTACAAGTTCCGCTCGATGCGGACCCAGGACAACGGTGCCGTGGTCAAGCAGGCCACCAAGGGCGACGCGCGCATCACGCCCTTTGGCGCCTTCATCCGCCGCACCTCGCTGGACGAACTGCCGCAATTCATCAACGTGTTGCAAGGCCGCATGAGCATCGTCGGCCCGCGCCCGCATGCGGTGGCCCACAACGAGGAATACCGCAAGCTCATCAAGGCCTACATGGTGCGTCACAAGGTCAAGCCCGGCATCACCGGCTGGGCCCAGGTGAATGGCTTGCGTGGCGAGACCGACACCATCGACAAGATGGTGGCGCGCGTCGAATACGATCTGGAATACCTGCGCAACTGGTCGCTGGCCCTGGATCTGCAGATCATCCTGCGGACCGTGCGGTTGGTGGTGTTTGATCGCCATGCCTATTAAGCCCTCTCACCATTGCCACCGTTGGACCCGCCTTGCACCGCTGATTGCCGCGCTTGCAGCGGCCCAGTCCGCGCAGGCTCAGACAGATGACACGACGCCCTTCTACATCGGTGGGTCACTGGGCGCCGCGCGCGTGTCCAATGTGTACAGGGAGTCGAGCGCCACCAACAACGACACCGTCGTCAGCGTTGGATTGCTGGGCGGCATTGACCAGAAATTAGGGCGTCAGCATTTAACGGTTGACGGGTCGCTGCAGAACAACCGGTACTCAGAGAACCACGACCTGAATAATCGCTCGTATACGTTGCGAAGCGCACTGAACTGGCAAACGGTGGGCAATTTGTCGGGCGTGCTGAGTGCCAAGTCAGACCGCTCACTGGCCGACTTCAACATCGGTGGTGGCGTTGATCCCATCGTCAAGAAGAATGTTGAACGCGAGGACGAATACCAGGCATTGGTACGGCTGGGTGTTGCCACACGCTACACGCTGGAAGGGAGTTGGACGCAACGTCGTCGCGACTTCAGCGCTTCGGAGTACGACCGCTTCGACTTCAGGCAAAACACGGGCTCTCTCGGCATCTACGCCACCCCCGCCGGCAATGTCAGGCTAGGGTTGGCCGCACGGCACACTACGGGCAAGAATCCGCGCTTCCCCATCGGTCTGGCGTTCGATCCACAGACCTTGACGTTCGTAGTCGTGTCCGCTCCCAACGACTACACGCGCGACGACATCGACTTCACGACCCGGTGGAGCACCGGTGGTCATAGCACGCTGAACACGCGGATCAGCAGAAGCAAGAACCAGAACAGCCTGAATGACCGGTTGCGAGACTTCAGCGGCACGACCGGCGCCGTCGGCTGGAACTGGCAGCCAACTGCCAAGCTACAGATCAACCTGCAATATGCGCGTGATACGGGGCAGGAAAGTGTGGTCAACACTGCGGACCTGAACCGGGTCTATACCTCCTGGCAGTTGGGAGGCAGCTATGCCTTGACGAGCAAAATCAATCTGAGCGCCAAGGCCAGCAGGAACCACGCGTCACGAGCAAGCACGGCGGGAGCCACGGTGGTCGACGCCTTGGATGACTTCAAGGCATACAACCTGAGCATGCGTTGGGCCTTCACCCGCGGCATCAACCTCAGTTGCCAGTACGACCACGCCAGCCGCAACAGCAGCGTGCCGCAATACGTCTACAGCGCGGGCAGCTATGGCTGCACGACTCAAGCCATCTTCTACTGATGACCACCGTCCTGCTCACCGGGGCGACCGGCTATATCGCCTCTCACACCTGGCTCGCTTTGCAGGACGCCGGCTATCGCGTCGTCGGCGTGGACAACTTCGTCAACAGCTCGCCCATAGTGCTGGAGCGCCTGGTAGAGCTCGCCATCGCTCCCATCGAGTTCGAGCGTGCCGATGTCTGCGACGCCGCTGCAATGGACGAAGTCTTCAGCAACTACAGGCCGGCAGCCGTCGTCCATTTCGCCGCCTACAAGGCCGTGGGTGAATCGGTCAGCCAGCCGCTGGCCTACTACCGCAACAACCTCGGTGGCCTGGTCAATACCTGCGAGGCCATGAAGCGCCACGGCTGTACGCGCATGGTGTTCAGTTCCAGCGCCACCGTCTATGGCGCTCCGGACAAACTGCCCCTGCGCGAGGACGCACCAACCTCATCGACCAACCCCTACGGCGCGACCAAGCTGATGGGCGAGCAGATCCTGCGCGACGTCGGCATCGCCGATCCCGCCTGGCAGACCGCCTGCCTGCGCTACTTCAACCCGGTTGGCGCCCACGAGAGCGGCCGCATCGGCGAGGACCCGCGCGGCACGCCCAACAACCTGATGCCCTATGTCGCGCAGGTGGCGGTGGGCCGGCGCACAAAGCTTTCAGTCTTCGGCAATGACTACACAACGCCCGACGGCACCGGCGTGCGCGACTACATCCATGTCAGCGACCTGGCCGAAGGGCACGTCGCTGCACTGCACTGGCTGCTGGCCAATACCGGCTCGGTGACCGTCAACCTCGGCACTGGTCAGGGCTACAGCGTGCTCGACCTTGTGCGCGCCTATGAAGCAGCGAGCGGCCGCCGCGTGCCCTATGAAATCGTCGCGCGCCGCCCTGGCGACATCGCCGCCTGCTGGGCCGATCCGACCCTGGCGCGTGAGTTGCTTGGCTGGGAGGCCAAGCTCGATCTCGCCCGCATGTGCCAAGACAGTTGGCGCTGGCAACAACTCAATCCTCACGGCTTCAGTACCGCATGACCCACGTTCAACCCGTCATCATGGCTGGCGGCTCCGGCACCCGGCTTTGGCCGCTGTCGCGCAGCGGCTACCCCAAGCAGTTCCTCGTGCTGTCCGGCAACGAGAGCCTGTTCCAGCTCGCCGCGCGCCGCCTGGCTGCGCTGGCCTCGCCTGAGTTCGAGCTTGCCGGTCCCTGCATCGTCGGCAATGAGGAGCACCGCTTCCTCGTGCTGGACCAATTGCGCGAGACCCGGCAGGAGCCGAGCAGCGTGCTGCTGGAGCCGCTGGGCCGCAACACGGCTCCGGCACTGACGCTGGCTGCATTGGCCGCGCTCGAGGGCGGCAAGGACCCGGTCCTCGTCGTCACGCCGGCCGACCAGACCGTCACCAACCCGGCGGCCTTCACCGCGGCATTGCAGGACGCCGTCCGTATCGCGGCCGAGGGTGCCATCGCCATCCTGGGCATCACGCCGGACCGGCCCGAAACGGGCTACGGCTATATCCGCACCTCGGGCGACGCCGCGGGCCTCGTGGTCGCGCAGTTCGTCGAGAAGCCCGACCTGGAGACCGCCCAGCGCTATCTGGCCGAAGGCGACTACTACTGGAACAGCGGCATGTTCGTGCTGCGTGCCAGCGTCTGGATGAAGGCGCTGGAACGATTCCGCCCCGACATCGCCGCTGCCACGCGCGCCGCCTGGGATGCGCGCAAGACCGACGCCAAATTCGTGCGCCCAGGCAAGGCCGAGTTTGCCGCCGTGCCCAGCGAATCGGTCGACTACGCCGTCATGGAGCGTTGCCCGGGGACGGAGATCCCGCTGCGCATGGTCGCGCTGGATGCCGGCTGGAACGACCTCGGCGCCTGGGAAGCGGTCTGGCAGGTCTCCGAGAAGGATGCCGACGGCAATGCCTTCGTCGGCGACGCCTTGTTCGCCGACAGCAAGAACACCCTGGTTCACGCCACCAGCCGCCTCGTGGGCGTCGTTGGCCTGACCGACATCGTCGTCGTCGAGACGGCCGATGCCGTGCTCGTCAGCGACCGCGCCCGCAGCCAGGAGGTCAAGCAGATCGTCAACCGCCTGGGCGCCGAGCAGCGCGGCGAACATGCCCTGCACCGCAAGGTGCACCGCCCCTGGGGCTGGTATGACAGCATCGACTCGGGAGAGCGCTTCCAGGTCAAGCGCATCATGGTCAAGCCGGGTGCCAGCTTGAGCCTGCAGATGCACCACCACCGCGCCGAGCACTGGATCGTCGTCAGCGGCACCGCCGAGATCGTCAACGGCGACAAGACCATCCTGCTGACCGAGAACCAGTCCACCTACATCCCGCTGGGCCAGACCCACCGCCTGGCCAACCCGGGCAAGGTGCCGCTGGAAATCATCGAGGTGCAGTCGGGTTCCTACCTCGGCGAAGATGACATCGTCCGCTTCGAGGACACCTACGGGCGAGCCTGAAAGATTCGGCTTTTCGGCGCCTCGCGCGCCGCTTCCCCGTCTAGCATGCCGTCCCGGACTCCAAAGAGAATGACGACATGACGATCCTGGTCACCGGCGGCGCCGGCTTCATCGGCAGCAACTTCGTGCTGGACTGGCTGCGCGAGAGCGACGAGCCCGTCGTCAACCTCGACGCTCTGACCTACGCCGGCAACCTCGAGAACCTCGCCTCGCTGGACGGCGACGCGCGCCACATCTTCGCCAAGGGCGATATCTGCGACCGCGTGCTGGTCGACCAGCTGCTGGCCACGCACCAGCCGCGCGCCATCGTCCATTTCGCTGCGGAGAGTCATGTGGATCGCTCCATCCACGGCCCCGGCGCCTTCATGAAGACGAATGTCGAAGGCAGCTTCACGCTGCTGGAGGCCACGCGCGCCTACTGGCGCGGTCTGGCGGATGAAGCCAGGGCGGCCTTTCGCTTCCACCATGTGTCGACCGACGAGGTCTACGGCTCGCTCAAACCGTCAGACCCGCCCTTTGCCGAAACCAACCCTTACGAGCCCAACAGCCCGTACTCGGCCAGCAAGGCCGCCAGCGACCACCTCGTGCGCGCCTGGCACCACACCTACGGCCTGCCCGTCGTCACGACCAACTGCTCCAACAACTACGGGCCCTATCACTTCCCCGAGAAGCTGATCCCGCTGATGATCGTCAACGCGCTGGCGGGCAAGCCCCTGCCCGTCTACGGCGACGGCCAGCAGATTCGCGACTGGCTCTACGTGACCGACCACTGCAGCGGCATCCGCGCCGTGCTGGCCGGCGGCAAGCTCGGCGAGACCTACAACATCGGCGGCTGGAACGAGAAGGCCAACATCGACATCGTCAAGACGGTGTGCGCCCTGCTCGACGAACTCAAGCCCTCGGCGGACGGCCCCTACGAGCGCCTCATCACCTATGTGAAGGACCGCCCCGGCCACGACCGCCGCTACGCCATCGACGCGCGCAAGATCGAGCGCGAGCTGGGCTGGCGCCCGGCCGAGACCTTCGAGACCGGCATCCGCAAGACGGTGCAGTGGTATCTGGAACATCCCGATTGGGTCGCGCGCGTGCAAAGCGGCGCCTACCGGGACTGGGTCACCAAGCAATACAGCTAAGCCATGAAGATCCTTCTTCTCGGCAAGGGCGGCCAGGTCGGCTGGGAATTGCAACGCTCGCTGGCCGTGGCCGGCGAAGTCGTCGCGATGGACCATGACGACGGCGCCGACTTCACCCAGCCCGAAGCGCTGCTGGCCCGGGTCAGGGCCATCGCTCCGCAGGTCATCGTCAATGCCGCGGCCCACACCGCCGTCGACAAGGCCGAGAGCGAGCCCGCGCTGGCTCGCCGGATCAACGCCGCCACGCCCGCCCTGGTCGCCATCGAGGCCAAGCGCATGGGCGCCCTGCTGGTGCACTACTCGACGGACTATGTCTTCGACGGCAGCGGCAGCCATGCCCGCGACGAAGAGGCGCCCATCGGCCCCCTGAGCATCTATGGCACCACCAAGGCCGAGGGCGAAGACGCCATCCGCGCCAGCGGCTGCCAGCACCTCATCCTGCGCACCAGCTGGGTCTACGGCGCCCGGGGCGGCAACTTTGCCAAGACCATGCTGCGCTTGGCCGCCGAGCGCGAGCAGCTCAAGGTCATCGCCGACCAGATCGGCGCGCCCACGGGGGCCGACCTGCTGGCCGACCTGACCGTGCACATGCTGCGTGCCGCACGCGTGAACCCGGCGCTGACTGGCACTTATCACGCCGTAGCGGGTGGTGCGACGAGCTGGCACGAGTACGCCCGCTTCGTCATCGAATTTGCGCGCGCCCGCGGCGCCAACGTCAAGGTCGCGCCAGACCAGATCCTCGCCCTGCCGACGAGCGACTATCCAACGCCCGCGAAGCGCCCCTTGAACTCGCGCCTGGCCACCGCCAAGCTGCAGCAGCGCTTCGGCCTCGTCCTGCCGCCGTGGCAGCAAGGCGTCCAACGCATGCTCGAAGAAATTCTGTAGGGGCCCTATGAAGAACCGCAAAGGCATCATCCTCGCAGGCGGCTCCGGCACGCGGCTGCACCCGGCGACGCTGGCCGTCAGCAAGCAACTGCTGCCGGTCTACGACAAGCCCATGGTCTATTACCCGTTGAGCACGCTGATGCTTGCGGGCATTCGCGACATCCTGCTCATCAGCACGCCGCAAGACACGCCGCGCTTCGAAGCCCTGCTCGGCGACGGTTCACGCTGGGGCCTGAACATCAGCTACTGCGTCCAGCCCAGCCCCGACGGCCTGGCCCAGGCCTTCATCCTCGGTCGCGACTTCGTCGGCGGCGCGCCCAGCGCCCTCGTGCTCGGTGACAACATCTTCTACGGCCACGACTTCGCCGGGCTGCTGAACAACGCCACCGCACGGACTGAAGGCGCCAGCGTTTTTGCCTATCACGTGACCGATCCCGAGCGCTACGGCGTGGTCGACTTTGATGCCGAGCAGCGCGCGCTGTCCATCGAAGAGAAGCCGAAAAGCCCGAAGAGCAATTACGCCGTCACGGGCCTGTACTTCTACGACGAGCAGGTCTGCGACATCGCTGCCGCCATCAAGCCCAGCGCCCGCGGCGAACTCGAAATCACCGACATCAACGCCCAGTACCTGCGCCAGGGCCAGCTCAATGTCGAGATCATGGGCCGCGGCTATGCCTGGCTGGACACCGGGACGCACGACAGCCTGATGGAGGCCGGCCAGTTCATCGCCACACTGGAAAAGCGCCAGGGCCTGAAGGTGGCTTGCCCGGAAGAGATCGCCTACCGCGCCGGCTGGATCGACGCGACCCAGGTCGAGGCCCTCGCCAAGCCGCTGGCCAAGAACGGCTACGGCCAGTACCTGCTCAAGCTGCTGACCGACCGCACCTTCTGACATGAATGTGATCCCCACCGCTCTGCCCGAGGTTCTGCTGATCGAGCCAAAGGTCTTCGGCGACGCCCGCGGCTTCTTCATGGAGAGCTGGAACGAGGAACGCTTCAACAAGGCGCTGGGCTACGACGTCCACTTCGTGCAGGACAACCACTCGCGCTCCTCGCGCGGGGTGCTGCGTGGCCTGCACTATCAGCTTCACCCGCACGCTCAGGGCAAGCTTGTGCGCTGTGTCGCCGGCGCCGTGTTCGACGTGGCCGTCGACATGCGCCGCTCCAGCCCCAATTTCGGGCGCTGGGTCGGTTTCGAGTTGTCGGCCGAGAACCAGCGCCAGCTCTGGATCCCACCCGGCTTCGCCCATGGCTTCGTCGTCGTCAGCGAAAGCGCGGATTTCCTCTACAAGACCAGCGGCCGCTACGCGCCTGAATTTGAAGGCGCCGTACGCTGGGATGACCCCAGCATTGCCGTCGCTTGGCCGCTGGACGGCATCACGCCGCAGCTTTCAGGCAAGGACATCGCGGCGCCATGTTTGAGTGAAGCCAAGACTTTCGATTGAGTGGGAGGTGAACCGTTTTGCCGCTGGGTTGCGGTCCCGTTTCAATCGTCACAACCCTTTGCGCGACACCTAACGTGCAGGCCCATATTGCGCCGTCAGGAGAGCCGCAGCTACTAAGCTAGGAGCCGTTTTCAACGTCCCGGCGACGTGAATAGAGGCAGACATGGCATCCGAATCCTTCACCCTGACCCTGGCGGCCTCTGGCTTGAGCGAGTATTTACCTCGTCTCAAACTGACTCGCGACAACTTCGGCATCCACTACGTCCGCTGGCCCTACGACCCGGCGGTCCGTACGGACGGTACGTTTGCAAGCAAGAACCCGAGCCGCTGGCAGACCGAATTGGGCGACAGCGTCGGATGGTTCCGGGCCTTCGATCCCAATCTGTTTGGTCGTTATGTCGGTGGTGCGTTCGTGCAGGTCGGCACAACAGCCGAACGACCTTCCTACCCCTATGGACGCATGGAAGGCGGCAAGTGGTACCAGGGCATGCTGCGGTCAGATGGCAGCTACGACTTCAGCAAGCTTGATTTGGTACTGAGCGCCTGTGAAGGCAAGAACCTGAAGGTACTGCTGTCGATAGGCGCCCAGGGCGCCTATTGGGACGGAAGCAAGTATCTGGAGTACGCGCTTCCGACAGGTGAGTTCGCCTCGCAGAATTGGGAGGCCTACCAGAGTCGAGTGCTCAAGTTCCTGGGTGCGCTGTTCGACCATGCAGGCAAACGCATCGCCGCCATCGAGTTGGCCAACGAGCCCGGTCGCCTGGTGCAGCTCAATGCCGTCGTCGGCCCTGGGCATACCGAGCGGTTGGCCGTCTTGTGTCGGTTGACGAAACAGCAGATCACCGCACGCGGGTTACGCACTCTGGTCCTTTCTCCGCCGTTCCAAGGTGGGGAAGTCAAGGAAATCTCATCGTTCCTGAACGCTTCGGCAGCCGGCATCGCGGTTGGCGGA
Source organism: Pelomonas sp. Root1217 (assembly GCF_001425705.1). Taxonomy (GTDB): domain Bacteria; phylum Pseudomonadota; class Gammaproteobacteria; order Burkholderiales; family Burkholderiaceae_C; genus Pelomonas. The sequence continues at coordinate 168,237 of NZ_LMDC01000030.1, forward strand.
AAGGACGGCTCCGGAACAAGAGGGCGCGACTGGATCGACGTGCTGGCCCACCACAACTACGGTAGCTTCAGCGATCGCGCGGCAGGCGGACCGACGGCCAAACTGGACACAGCCCGAATCAACGATCCCGCCGCTGATGATGCCTATCCGGGCAACACCGCTTTCTCCGACATGCTGGTCAAGGGACGCAACATTACCGCGGCTGCAAATGCAGGCGGTTGGTCGGGACCTCGCTGGAACACGGAGTGCAACGTCACCGGCATTGTGGGCAATTCCGGCTGGCATCCGCGCAAGATGACCGAGGCAGGGCTGAAGCGCATCTTTTTCCAGACCTTGCTCGCATCATTCGCCGCCGGCTACGAGAAATGCTTTCTATACGCCGCGGACCATCCCACCCTCGGCTTCTACGACAACACCGGCACCCCGCCGCCCGGTGAGCCCGCCGAATGGTATTTCAAGGCCCCTGACAACACCGCCCGAGGGGCAACCGCTCTCGCTCAGGCAATCGCCGCCCTGACCAAAGGAGAAACCATCGAGGGGCCTGGCAATGCGTCCCGCACGTCGGCCCTGACTGGCGGCTTTGCCTCGTATAAGACCCTTGAAGCATCGCTTGGCGGCGAATCCAGCTTCTGCCTGGGTGCCCTCGGATGGATCGTTCGTCGACGCAATGCCCGCTCGAGGGAATAAGGCCAAGCAAGCCCGGCCGACAATGCCTCAAAGGTCGCGGCCGTCAGCCTCGGCCAATGCCAAGGTAGTCGATGCCCAACGTCTTCATCAGCTTGGGATCGTAGAGATTGCGGCCGTCGAAGACGATCGGGGCCTTGAGCGTCGACTTGATGGCATCGAAGTCCGGCGTGCGGAACTCCTTCCATTCGGTCACGATCAGCAGCGCATCCGCACCCTGCAACGCGGCCTCGGCACGCTCGACCAGCGTCACATCATCGCGCGGGCCGATCACACGGGCAGTCTCCGGCATCGACACCGGGTCGTAGGCTGCCACGGTTGCACCGCGCCGGGTCAGCTCGTCGATAATGACCAGCGACGGTGCCTCGCGCATGTCGTCGGTGTTCGGCTTGAATGCCAGGCCCCAGATGGCGAAGCGACGGCCCTTGAGGTCGTCCCCAAAACGCGCCACGACCTTGTCGACCAGCACGCGTTTCTGACGCTCATTGGCCTCCTCCACCGCCGTCAGCACCTTCAGCGGAATGCCGTTGTCGGCGGCGGTCTTCACCAGCGCCTTGACATCCTTCGGGAAGCAGGAGCCCCCATAGCCGGCACCGGCGTAGAGGAACTGATAGCCGATGCGCGGGTCGGAGCCGATGCCACGGCGCACCAGCTCGATGTCGGCACCCACGCGCTCCGCCAGCAGCGCCAGCTCATTCATGAAACTGATGCGTGTGGCCAGCATTGCGTTGGCGGCGTACTTGGTGAACTCGGCGCTCTTCACGTCCATGACCAGCATGCGGTCCTGGGTGCGGTTGAAGGGCGCGTACAGGGCGCGCATCAACAGCGTGGCCTGCTCGTCGTCGGAGCCGATGACGACGCGATCAGGCTTCATGAAGTCGTCGACCGCCGCACCTTCCTTCAGGAACTCAGGATTGGAGACGACGGCATATGCCATGTCACCTAGACCACGCTTCTCGAGTTCTTCCTTGACCGCGGCGCGTACCTTGTCGGCCGTGCCGACCGGCACCGTGCTCTTGTCGACGATGACCTTGTAGTCCGTCATGCGCTGGCCGATAGAGCGGGCCGCAGCAACCACGTACTGCAGATCGGCCGAACCGTCTTCATCGGGCGGTGTACCCACGCCGATAAAAAGCAGCGTGCCGTGCTGCACAGCCATGTCCACATCGGTCGTGAACTGCAGGCGGCCGGCCGCCACATTGCGGCGCACTACTTCGAGCAGGCCAGGTTCGTGGATGGGGATCTCGCCATCGTTGAGGACGCGGATCTTCTCGGGGTTCACGTCAAGGCAGACCACATGGTTGCCCATCTCGGCCAGGCAGGCGCCGGTGACCAAGCCGACATAGCCGGTACCAATGGCGGTGACTTTCATTCCTCGTCCTCGTTCAGGTTCGGGTCATGCGTTTGTAACGCAGGCCCATGACAGCCTTGTGGATCAAACCTTGTAGTAATCGCGGTACCAAGCAACGAAGCGCTCCACGCCTTCGGGCACGGGCATCGCCGGGCGGAAGTCCGTCCACGCCGCCAGTTCCTCGACATCGGCATGCGTGGCCGGCACGTCGCCGTCCTGCATGGGCATGAAGTTCTTGACCGCCTCACGGCCCACGGCCTGCTCGATGGCCTCGATGAAGCTCATCAGTTGGATGGGTGCGTGGTTGCCGATGTTGAAAACGCGGTACGGCGCGCTCGAACGTGCCGGATCGGCCTTGTTGGGGTCGTAACCGGGGTCTGAGGTGGCCGTACGGTCCAGCACGCGGACCACTCCCTCGGCGATGTCGTCGATGTAGGTGAAGTCGCGAATCATCTTGCCGTGGTTGAACACGTTGATGGGCCGCCCTTCGATGGTGGCCTTGGTGAACAGGAAGAGCGCCATGTCCGGCCGGCCCCAGGGGCCGTAGACCGTGAAGAAGCGCAGCCCCGTCGTCGGCAACCCAAAAAGGTGCGAGTAGGTGTGGGCCATCAGCTCGTTGGCCTTCTTCGTCGCAGCGTAGAGGCTGATGGGATGGTCGACGCTGTGATGCTCCGAGAAGGGCATCAGCGTGTTGCCGCCATAGACGCTGGAGCTGGACGCATAAGCCAGATGCTGCACGCCGCTGTGGCGGCATCCTTCCAGGATGTTGGTGAAGCCAACGATGTTGCTGTCGATGTAGGCGTGCGGGTTCTCGATGGAGTAGCGCACACCGGCCTGGGCAGCCAAGTGCACCACGCGGTCGAAGCGTTCGTCGGCAAACAGCTTGGCCATGCCGGCGCGGTCAGCTACATCCATTTGAACGAAGCTGAAGCCGGGCTTAGACGTCAGTCGCGCAAGGCGATCGTGCTTGAGCTGGGGGCTGTAGTAATCGTTGAGGTTGTCGAGGCCAACGACCTGGTCGCCACGCGCCAGCAGGATCTGGCTGACGTGCATGCCGATGAAGCCGGCAGCGCCGGTGACGAGTACTTTCACAAATCTACCTTCAAAGTGGAACATTGACGTCGAAGCCGCGGGGCGGAACTACGACACGCTCGTTGCCAAGCGTTACCCCGCAGCTTGGCACCTTGCCAAATCCGTTGCGCTCAAAAGTTAGCACTCGTGCCGACAATGCGATCAAGCCAGTACGACGTGTATCGTCCTACTTGATTTTACCTTTCGAGCGAGCGCACTTATGCAGTACCGCAACTTTCGCCTCACACCAATCACCATCTCCTTGGTTTCATGCGCGTTGATGACGGCGTGCGGCGGCGGCGGCGGCAACAAGGACGGCGAGAAATCGCCCACCATGGTGACTCCTTCAACGCCAGCGTCCGCTGCCGTGCAAAGCGCTTCTGAGCCCGCCAGCGCTGCCAGTGATGCGAGCTCTGCGCCCGCTGCTGCCGCCTCGCAAGCTCCAAACTCAGCGGCGAAGAGCTCCGGCACTGGCATTGCGCCAAAAGTTGACCAATCCGCCCCTGCGACTCAGGTCCAGCCCAATGCGAAGGCCCTAGCGGGCACCGTTGCCTTTGACGGGACGAGCTCGTCAACGGTAAGTGCGACCATGGCCTCATCGCTGGCCAAGGCGATGGGCAGCACCGGCAGAGCAACATCCCCAGCAACAGCAACGGCAACACCGACGGCAACGGCAACGGCAACGGCAACGGCAACCCTAGCTGCTGTCGCCCCTGCCGAACTGAAGCTCTATGTCGAAACCACCGGCAACGATAGTGCGAACGGTGCTGCTCAGGCGCCGACGGGAAATGACGGGCCAGTCAAGACTTTTGCTCGCGCTCAACAGTTGGCACGCTCCAAACTCATCGCGATGCAGGCAGGCACGCTCGCTCGTACCGCCGTCAGAATCATTGTTGGGCCGGGCGAATATCGGCTCCCGAGCACTCTGTATTTCGGTCCGACCGATGCGGGCGTAAAAGACTTTCCCGTGATCTATGAAGCGCGCCAGGCCGGCACGGTCTTGATCAGCGGGGCGTTGGATCTTGGCAGCAAGGCTGCTCCGACCAGCGCAACGGCGGTCAGCTTCACGGCGCCTACAGACGCGACGGCAGTCAATGGGGCCGCCCAATTTTTCGTCAATGGTCGAAGAGCCGTTCTTGCGCGTCACCCGAACGCTGGCGCCGCCTGGTTCGTCCAGAAGCCCGTCACGTTAAGCACGGAAGCAGCAGGAAGCCAGGGAACCGAGGCCTTCGCCCCCGCCGCGAGCGACCTGTCATGGATCAATGGCCTCAGCGCTAGCGACAAGAAGCGAGGCGTTGTTGAAGTGATGCAGGCATGGTCCAGCGGCCAGCACCGCATTTCCACGGCCAGTACGCCAGCCGGCAGCGTGCGAGTGGCGCCCAAGGCGCGTTGGCCGTTTCTGAATTTCGGCGTATCGCAACGATATTTCATTGAGAACGTGGTCGCGGCATTCGATGCCCCGGGTGAATGGATCTACGAAGACGCCTCAATTCGCTACATGCGCCGTAGCGACGAGGCGGGGACACAGATCAACGCCACCCTTCCGGTACTGGACAAGCTGTTCGTGATCGCCGGGGACAACACCAAGACCGTTCAAAGTCTTTACTTCCGCGGGCTTACCTTTGGCTATACGCGATACCTTACTCCGGATGGCGGCTTCACCGACGGCCAAGGCGTATTGACCGTCACCGCCGCGATCACGGTGGATAAGGCGCGAGATATCATCTTTGACGGGTGCACAGTTTATCGCACCGGTGGCTGGGGTATCTGGCTGCGCGATGGCGTGCGCGACTCCAAGGTCATCAATTCGAGCTTGCGGGACCTAGGTGCCGGCGGCATCAAGGTTGGCCTTGCGAGTCAGGCGGCATCCGACCCAAATGCGACCGGCAACAACGTCATTGCCAACACGGTCATCGCGGACACTGGAAATATCTTGCCTGGAGCCGTCGCCCTGTGGCTTGGGCAGACCTGGGACAATCAGGTTCTCCGCAACACAATCTACAACACTTCGTATACCGCCATTTCGATGGGATGGAGCTGGGGCTATCAAACTGCATCTTCTGGCCGCAACTTGGTTCAAGGCAATTTGCTCTACAATATCGGTCAGCGCAAACTATCCGACATGGCCGCCATCTATACGCTGGGCGTATCACCCGGAACGGTAATATCGAATAATATTATTCGCTCAGTGCGAGGCTATATTGGATATGGTGCCGGCGCCTGGGGCATCTACAACGACGAAGGAACGTCGGGCGTCGTGATGGAGCAGAACGTGATTCTCAGCACGGATTCTGGTGCTTATCACCTACATTACGGCAAGGATAATGTTCTGCGCACCAATGTGATGTCTGGCGGGGATACGGCCGAAGTGCGAGTAACTGCATATGAAACCGGTACGAATCTGTCGGTTCTGAACAACCTGCTTGCGCCCAAAACTCTACAGCCCTTTGATCGTTATGCCGAAGCTCCGGAAGTCACATTCCAGGGCAATGAAGCGACGCCGACATTGAGCGGCCCTGGACTGCTGCTGAGCAAATGCGGCACGGGGTGTACGCTTGGTAGCTCTTCCATTCAATCCACCACCAGTCCGACAGACGTTCGCTCTTCTAGCGCAACGTTCAGCGCCGTGATTACCAATGCAGCGAACGCTTGGTCTGGATCCACAGACAGTGCGCAACAGGCGGTCAGGATAAGCGCATTGACTCTGCCCCCAGTGGAGGACGCGCCGACCGCGATTATCGTGCCTTATGTTGCCGACATCGCCGGCTCCGCCGAGGGTGCGCGCCCTGCCAACATGGTCTATATTCCACGAGGAAATACCACGGCAATTCGCGTGGAACTGCGGCCCGAGGTACCGTCCGGCAAATGCTTGGTGTTCAATGACGCAGCGACTTACGCCAATCGTTGGGAGCCGTTTGCATACGCCGAACTGATGCACCTTTCCGGCACAACGGTTGTCGAATTCGAGTTGAGGATTGACTCCACGACGAATTTGCGCAACGAGTGGCGCGACAACGCCGCGTCGTATTTGACCGGGCCCACGATGCAAATTACGTCAGCTGGCGTGAGTGTGGGTGGAAGCATCGTGGCACCAATCACGATTGGCGCTTTGACCAAGTTCCGCATCACCACCTCATTGGGCGGCAACAGCACAGGCAAGTGGAAACTTGAGGTCACGAAAGACGGCGCGGGCACCACGGTCGTCGACAATCTGACGTTCAAGGATTCCGGCTGGCGCAAATTGAACTGGCTGGGCTTCGTGTCTGATGCAGCCACGACTTCTAAGCCTTGCATGGCATCGCTCAAGGCCACCAATACGCCGCCGCTCTGATCCCTTGGATCTTCGAGACCAAACAGGCCGTCGGGTGCTTAGCACCCGACGGCTTTTTCATCACCGCTTGCCGGTCAAGACGCGTAGCAATTGGCCACCGGCCCCGATCACGAAGAGCGTGTTCGTCACGAGATAACGTCGCCAAAGGCGACGAGGCTCCGAACACAGGCGATGCAGCCACTCCATCCCCGCGTTCTGCATCCATTGGGGTGCACGCTGAATGGTTCCCGCGTGGTAGTCAAAGGCAGCCCCTACGCCGATCATCACGGCGTTGACTCGCCCCCGATGCGCGGCCATCCACTTCTCTTGCTTCGGACAACCCAGACTGACCCAAACGGTGCCTGCGCCCGACGCATTGATACGTGCGACCGTCTGAGCGTCCTCCTCGTCCGTTGCAGCGCGAAAGGGCGGGGACTCGGCGCCGGCGATCCTCAACGCAGGGAAATGCTGAGCCAAGACACCTTGCAGTATTTGCAGAGTCTCGGCGGTACCTCCGTAGAGGTAGATTGATTCGTTACCTCTTTGCGCGGCCAACTCGCAGTACTTCCACATCAGATCGGGTCCATTGATCCGTTGCTGGTGCGGATATCCGAGCTTTCTAATCATCCAGGCGACCGGCGCGCCATCCGGCGTGGCCATATCCGCTCCCGCAACCACGCTATCGAACTTGGCGTCCAAGCCGGCCGTCACGACCGAATGAGCGTTGCAAATGCAGACATAGCGGCTTTCATGGCGCGCCGCCCATTGCGAAATACGACCCAACGCGTCTGACCAGCTCAATGCATCGATATTCGCTTTCAAAACGGGAACGGTATTGCGGCTTGTGTTCATCATTGCAGGCCATCCTTCATCGCCTGATCGATGGCATCCTCGTAGATTTCGATCAGCTGCGCATAGTTGCGCCGCGCAGTGAATTTATCTTCATAAATAGCTCTGGCGCGGAGACCCATCGCCGCCATCGCCTCGGGATTGTCTTGCGCCCAAATCAATTTCGCGGCCAGATCGGCAGCATTGCCAGGCTCGAATAACAAGCCAGAAACGCCCTCCTCCACCAGTTCCGCCAAGGCTCCAATGCTGCTGGCGATGATGGGCAGACCGCAGGCCATGGCCTCGACCAGGGTACGCGGAAAGTTCTCGTACCAAATGCTGGGCAGAATCAGCGCTGCGCTGGCGGACATTTGCCTGCGTACCGCGTCACCGTCAAGACCTCCCAGCGCCTGGACGCCGGGGACGCCCTCCAGCAGATGCGCCTCGGGCCCTGTACCAGCGACCCTTATCAGCGCACTGCCTATCTTTTTCGCCGCTTCGACGAGGGTTTCGATCCCCTTCTCTGTAGACAAGCGGCCAACAAATAAAAAACCCTCGCGACTGCCCGCCGGCGGCGCGTCGAAATCGACAAAATTCGGTTTGAGGACGATCCGATCTGCGGGTAGGCCACCTTCAATGAACTTGCGGCGACAGAATTCATTCAGCGCGATATAGCGGGTGACCTTGTTGCTCCAAGTACCCGCCGCACGATGCACGGTCACCATGGAAGCCAGCACCGTGCTCTGCGCGACTGAACCTCTGTAGCAAGCCCTGACAGCCCCTCGCCACGGCACTTTGCCCAGGCAGTCCTCGCAGACCTTGCCCTCGCGCAGGAACATAGCCTGCGGGCAGAGCAGCCTGAAGTTGTGCAGCGTCTGGACGATGGGCACGCCTGCACGCGCCGCCTCCCAATAAATGACCGGGGAAATCTTGGCGAAGGTGTTGTGCACATGGACAACCTGGGGCCGAAATTCCGCCAAAGCAGCGCGGAATGCCCGACCACTGTCCCGCGACCAGATCGTTTCCATCGCCGCGGCCAGCTTTGAACCCTCGTTGAGCTCTGTGTTGCTGCGCTCGAACATCTGCACGTCATGGCCGTGCTCGCGCAGCAAGGCGACCTCCGATTCACAAACGGAATCCTCGCCGCCACGCAGTTGGTAACGGTTGTGGCACACCAAGACTCGCAACGGCGATCCCATGCAGAAAGACCTTCAGAACTGATTAAAAGCCCAGGAAAATACCCCGGAAAGAAATTACTTCGGCAGCACCCGATTCAGCACTTCAATGAGTTGCTTGCGAAAGCCTGCCACGCGCTGCTCAATCAGTGAAGAGATACGCGCACGGGATTCGCTCGACCGATGAATGGCGGCTTCGATACCGTCAACATCCATCGCACCAATATCGAAAACCGCGTCGCCCAGACCAAGCTCGGCCATGATGCCTTCGGTCTTGAACCCCTGATACCGAATAGCAACCACCGGCGTGGCCGCGCAGGCGGCCAGGATGCAGGAATGCAGGCGGGTGCCCAGCAGAACTTCACAACGCCCGTATAGATAACTCAATTCCTCAGGCGCCAGATCGTCGGTGACCAGCACGTACGGAATGCCAAGTTGCTCAAGCCGCTCCGCGAGTTGCTTCAGAAGATCGAGATCGCTCTCGCCGTGGTGCTGAACCGTCACCTGCGGGAACAACGCCATGCTCAGGCCGCTCTTGGCATGCACTCGCTTGGCGACCTCCGTAAATGCATCCAGGTAGGCCGCGCGTTTGGCCTGCGGATCCGCGGCATCGGGAAAAGACCATTTGACAACCGTGATGCCCAGCCAGCGGCCCGATTCGATTCGTTCGGCCGTGGCAGGAAATGCATCGGGGCGCTTGGGCTCGATCAAAAACGCAAAGTCAGGCGCCAATTCGGTTGTCGCCTGCAAGCCCAGTTCGGCCATCAGGGCCTGCGACTTCTTTTCCCGCACAACCAACCGCTTGCACAGCCCCAAAGCCCTCGCGGTCATGCGACGGCCGCGGTCATCCACCAGCGGGCCAACACTCTGCCCCAACATCACCACCGGCTTCTTCATGCCAGCAGCAACATAGATCGGATGCAGGATGCGCCAGAGATACAACAAAGCGCGAAGGCCTCGCTGGTCGTTGTAGATGTACTGCCCGCCCTTCAGCAAAACAATGTCGCTGCCACGCATGGCATCCAACGCTGCGGTCTGGCGGGGGAGCAGCCCCTTCAAGGGAGGTAGCAGCCGCGCGCAAGCTTCAGCACAGGCGCTGAAAATCAGGTTTCGAACCGCGACGACATTGCGAAACCGGCTTTGGTCCGCAGAATCCACATAGGGTGAGGGCACCGCCATCTGCTGCACCTTCACGCCCATCTTTCTGACGAAGCGATGATGGAAATCGAACTCCGGATCGCTCTCGGAGTAGACCGACTGGAGTTGGATTCCTGCTCCCGGACGTGTGGTCGCGATACCTTGCACCATCCCAACGACGATCGCGAGATCGCCTTTGTTGGAATCCGAATAGCCATGCAATATCAGTACGTTCAATTCAGCCTCGGGTTAAATAGAGAGTGCCGAGCGCATCGAGGCCTCAAAGCACTGCAGGGAACAACGGTCAGCGAACTGCAAACCTGCCGTTCGGAGCGCGTCCTGCTGATCCGCGCTGCGTGAGCGCAGACGTCGCAGCGCCTCGATGAAGGAGTTCGTGTCCCCTACGCCGAAGGTTGCACCCAGACCATAAGTCTTCACGCGGTAGCCCACCAGCCCATGATCAGTAGCCAGCACCGGCACGCCAGAAGCGGCGGCCCGAGCCAGCGTGCCGCTGGTCGCGGTGAAATCCGCGCTGTAAGGCAGCAGGAAAGCGTTGGCAGCAGAGAAGTATTTGGGCAGGTCGGCCTCCGGCACAAAGCTGTTCACGTGAACGATCTGCGCCGGAAAGCGGCGCTTCAGTCCCTCGAAAGCTTGGGCAAAGTCAGCAGCAATCGTGCCAACCACGGCGAGCTTGACCCGCGGATCCTGGGCCGCCCGCGGGAACACGTCGATCAGGAAGTCGATGCCTTTGCGGCGGTCCTGCTTGCCCAACGAAAGCAGGACGAAATCGTCCGCGCCCACGCCCAGCAGAGCCCGGCCTTCAGCTCGCAATGCCGGCGAGAAAGGTCCGAACCAGGGGTCCGGCAGCAGGCCGGCGAAATAGGAGACAGCCTGATGGGCCAGGCGTTCATCGAAGGCGATCAGCCGGGCGCCCGACGCATGGATGGCCCAGCGCGTCAGCGTGCGCAGCACCAACCCGCGCAGGCGCGCCCCTGGCCGGATGGAAAACAGGTATTCGACCCGGTACTTGACGCAGCGAATGATGGCGCGTGGCAGCGCCCTGCGCAGCTGGAGTGCGGCCAGCGCATAGGCCTTCAGATAGTCATCGAGGGCCATGAAGACCAGGCCGTAGCGCCCTCGCGGCGCCAACTCGGCTTCGATGCCCTTCAGCGCCTGGACGAACAGCGCGAATTCGGCTTCGCTCAGGTTCCTCATCCAGGCGCCGCCAAGATCCGTATCTACAGCAACGACGCGCGGCGTCAGTCCCGCTGCATCGACCAACTCGTGGAAATGCGGTGTCTGGTAGTCACGCCGGGTCACCAGGATGACTTCGGCGCTGCCGCGCAGCGCCGACAGCGTGTTGGCCAGGATCTGCAGGCGGCTGCCGCGACAGATCGGCTCCACCAGAACGATCGTGCGCGGGGATTTCGTTTGTTCAGTCATAGGTCGACGCCGTCATGCAGTTGGCGCAGGCTTGCCGACAGCGCCGCCGGCGCGCGACTCGAGTAACCACCGATCGAGCTGCGCAGAAGGATGCGGGTGGTCCTTGCCATCATGTGCAGCAGGCGGTGCGGAAGCCACCGCGACCAGCCGGGCTGATAGGTGGCGCGCAAGCCCTCGTTTTCAGCGGCCAGTTCCGCCGGATGGATCAGCACCTTCTGCTGGGAATGGCAACGCATGCCGGCGAAATACTCATCTACATGCAGGACGCGGCAACCCTGTTCGCCGAATCTCAGCCAGAGCTCCAGGTCCATGGTGAGGTGCAGATCCTCCCGCAGATAGCCGATGCGCTCATGCACGCGGCGGCGCCAGAACATCGCGGGTTGGGGGATGTAATTGTGGTCACCCACCAGCAACCAAGGGTGGAAGTTGATCTCCCGCTTGGGCCGCACGATGGTGCCTGTGGTATCGATCAGCACGGCATTGCCGTACATCGCATCGACGCCGGGGTTTTCCTTGAAGATCTGCACGACACGGCTCAAGGCACCCGGCAACAGCACGTCATCGGAACACAGCCAACCGACGATCTCGCCGGTCGCGCGGTGCAACCCTTTGTTCAGCGCTTCGGACTGCCCAGCATCCGGCTCAGAAACCCAATAGGCCAGCCGCTCGGCATGGCGCTCGATGGTCGCGACACTGCCATCGGTCGATCCGCCATCGATGACCAGATATTCCACGTCGGCGCCGGTCTGGGCCAGCACCGAGGCGATGGTGGTCGGCAGGAATCTGTTCTGGTTGAAGGAACAGGTGATGATCGAAATGTCCGGCGCCGCGGCTTGCTGCAACTTCACGTTGGATTCACAGCCTCGCGGTTCGCCCGGCAGCGCATAGCAATGCCCAGCACGATGCCGACATTCATCCAAAGCAGGAACGCCTTGCCCGGCTGCAGCATGATGGGATTGAAGGCCACGACCGGGATGCTGGCCAGGCAGCTCAAGGCCAGCCAATGAAAATGGGCCTCCATCGTCCGGGACAGGGTGTCAGGCCTGCGGGCGCGGTAGTTCACGTAGACGTAGCGCCCGATGCGCCAGAGCGCAAAGCCGAACAGCAGCATGCCGATCAGGCCACCCTGGCCCAGGATGTCGAGCAAGTCACTGTGTGACGGCAGGACCTGCGTGGAGGCGGCAACCTGGAACTGACCAAATTGCTCGGCGCCAGCGCCCGAGAAGGACTTGCCCCAGATGGGCGAATGCGTGAAGTCGGCCCAGGTCCGCTCATACGTGAACAGGCGGTACTTCGGATTGCCGTCGGGCAGCGCATCGTGCTTGAGCCATTTGATGGCCGCGTAGCTGGCCACCACCAGCACGCCCAACACCGCCAGCCCATAGAAATGCAGCATGCGGCCCAGTGCATAGGTGTCTCGCAGCCTCGGGCGAACGAAGCACCACCACAGGTAGGCCAGGGCAATGCCGGTAACCAGGAACGACGTGTTCTTGATGACCAGCAGCATCAGCACCAGCATCAGTACCAGCGACATCGCGCGGCCCATCGGCGACTTGGCGCGCACGAAGAAGAACGCCGCCAGCGGCACCGTCAGCGCTTCCATCTCATGGAACTTGCTCCACAGGCGCAGATAGCCGGCCTGCCAGGCTGCGCCGATCAGGATCGCGCCGAACAACAAGGCCAGATAGCGGTTGAGCAGACGCTCGGGGTCGCGGTGATCGGCAATGAAACGCGCCGCACCGGCCGTCACGAGCATGTAGGAGCCCATGATCAGGAAGGTCTCGATGATCTTGCTGTGCAGGCGTGCATACAGCGCCCCGCCAATGATCCACACGGCCAGCAGCATCAGCGGCCACAGGATGGGCGTCACGGGTTCGAAGGTCGGGCGCGCCACGTTCAAACGTACGCCGAACCAGGCGAGCACGAAGAACGGGATGATCAGCATCAGATGGAAATGCTTGAAGACCGTCCGCTTGTCGATATAGATGCTGAACGGGTCCATGGCGTACATGACCGCCAGGAACAGCCCGAACAGAATGCCAAGGTCGGTGAGATTGAGGACGCTGCGCTCGCCAAAGGCGACCGGTCGTCGATATGTCAAGCTGGAAGCCATGATCGAAACCTCAGGTCGGGGAGCGCAAGCGCGGCCACAGTCGGATGAATTGGTACAACGCGGGAATCACATAGCCCACCACGTTGCTCCAGATCGCCCCGGTCAAGCCGAAGCGGTGCGTCAGATACAGGCCTGCCGTCAGCGTGAAGCAGGTGCCGACCGCGTTGCTGAAAAATATATTCTCGGTGCTGTTCAAGGCCAGCGCCAACGCGTTCAACACCACGCTGAGCACGCTGGCCCAGATGCCCAGCGACAACCAGCGCAGCACGTCCGCGGCGGCCGGAAACTTGTCGCCGTAGAGCAGATGCACGAGCGGGTCGGCCAGGAACAGTAGAGCGCCCCAGGCCACCAGGCCGGCCAGGGCCAGCCGGGCCAGCAGGCGGCGCGCATAGGCGCAGACGGCCGCCTCGCCGTGGTTGGCGCGGATGCGGCTGGCCTGTGCCGGCAGAAAATTTGCCAGCGTCATGCGCAACACATTCACCGCGTTGAGGATGGACATGCCGGCGTTGAAGGTGGCCGTATGGGCCGCCCCCAGCCCGGCCACCACAAATGGGTAGACCTGGCTGCTGCCCCAGTACACCAACTGGCTGGCCACGACCCAGCGTGAATGGTTGAATTGCTCGGTCAGCACGTCGCGCGCGCTTCGCGCCTCGCCGGCCGGCGCTTCAGCGCGCAGCAGCACCTGGCCAAGCAACACGCCTACCCCTTGCGCCAGGGCCAGCGCCGCCATCCAGAAAGCGGCGTGGCGTTGACCCAGCATAACCAGCGCGCCCAGGCCGGCCAACTGGGTCAGGCCCATGACCAGGCTCACCGCGCTGGCCGGCCGGATCACGAAGCGCGTGTAGGCATGCCGGCGCTGCATCTCCTGCAGGAAGAACAGGGCCAGATAGGTGCAGGTGGCCAGCAGCAGCCAGGGTTCCGCGAAACCTAGGGGAGACACCGCCAGCACCAGCAGCACACCCGCCGGTATCAGGAAGCCGTGAGCCCGCCACAACGCGGCAACGCGCGCCGGCAGGTTGCCGGGCGCCTGGGCACCCAGCACGTTCATGGGCTGGGTGACCCAGGTGCGGTGGAAGGAGGCGGCGAACAGCACGGCCAGGTAAGCCAGCGAAAACTGCGCGAACGACCCGACCGACAGGTAGCGGGCCGCCAGCACCATGGTCAGGAAATTGGTGGCGGATTGGCAGGCCTGGTCCGCCAGGGCCCAGACCTTGGCCGACCGCGCGGGCGGGCCGGCTACCATGATGCAGCGTCTCTGGATGCGCCGAGGCGCTCCTTCAATTCGCCCAAAACCGCGTGGTCCATGGGCTGCTCAATTTGCGAAACGCAGTGACGTAGCTGTTCCAGTGGGCAATCCCACCACTTGAGCGCCGACAACGCTTCGCACAACTCAGGTGGAAACCGTAGGCGAATCAAACGTGCAGGGACCCCGGCGACTATCGCAAAAGAAGGGACGTCTTTAGTTACTACGGAGCCCGCAGCCACGATGGCGCCGTCACCGATGGAGACTCCAGAGAGGATCGTGGCGCGCGCACCGACCCATACATCGGAACCCAAGCTTACCGGCTGCATCTCTTGAAACAGTGGCGTTGACGTCCACCGTAGCCCGACCGGATTGTTAGGCGAATAGAACGCGGGATGAGTCGCGAAGCGGTCGACTGGATGTTCTCCTAGACCGACCAACGCCTCAAATCCAATGCTGCAAAAACGGCCAACGCGCACATTGTTGAGACGCGCTGCATTAACGTAGCTACCGCGGCCAAGGTTGCTCGCCTGCAAAGCGGCCGATCCGCTCAGCCGGTTGCGCCCTTCAAAGCGGCAATCCGCCGTTGCATACGACAGCAACGAGGCACTGAAGCCGTCGAGAGTCCGGGCCAGCCGGCGGCGGCGCACCAACGCCCATTGAAGTCGATCGTTCATCGCCGTCGCCGCTGCAGCCCTTACTGCGCCGCGAACTCTGCGTAGGCGACAGCCAGGCCGTCGGCGAGGCTGGTGCGAGCCTGCCAGCCCATGCCAGCAAGCCGGCTCACGTCCATCAGCTTGCGCGGCGTGCCATCGGGCTTGGTGGTGTCGAAGACGATCTCGCCCTCGTAGCCGACAACGCGCTGCACCGTCGCGGCCAGTTCGGCGATGGTCACGTCGTGGCCGACACCGATGTTGACCAGCGGCGGCTCGAACTTGCCGGTCTTGGATTCGTCGCTGCCGAGCATGCTTTCGTAGCGGTCATCGGGCAGTTGCATCAGGTGGATGCAAGCCGCGGCCATGTCTTCGCTGTACATGAACTCGCGGCGCGGCGTGCCGGTGCCCCAGACGACGACCTGCTTGGCCTGGGCCAGCTTGGCTTCGTGGAACTTGCGCAGCAGCGCCGGAATGACGTGGCTGTTCTCGGGGTGGTAGTTGTCACCCGGCCCGTAGAGATTGGTCGGCATCGCCGACAGGTACTTGGTGCCGTACTGCCGGTTGTAGCTCCAGCACATTTCGATGCCGGCGATCTTGGCCAGCGCATAGGGCCGGTTGGTCGGTTCCAGCGGGCCGGTCAGCAGCGAGGCTTCGTTCATGGGCTGCGGCGCCAACTTCGGGTAGATGCAGCTCGAGCCCAGGAACATCAGGCGCCGCACCTGGTTGAGGTAGGCGGCGTGGATGATGTTGGCCTGGATGGCGAGGTTGTCGCGGATGAACTCGCCCGGGTAGATGTTGTTGGCGAGGATGCCGCCGACCTTGGCGGCCGCGAGGAAGACATAGTCGGGCTTCTCCTGGGCGAAGAAGGCCTCGGTGTCGGCCTGACGGGTCAGGTCAAGTTCGGCATGAGTGCGCAGCACCAGGTTGTCATAGCCCGCCTGGCGCAGGTTGCGCACGATGGCGGAACCCACCAGGCCCCGGTGGCCGGCGACGTAGATCTTGGCGTTCTTTTCCATGAGAGGTGAGTCCGCCGATCACTCGTTGTAGTCGTAGGCCTGAAAGCCGGCCATCTTGACGAGGCTGTCGCGGCGGGCGGCTGTGTAGTCGGCCTGCACCATCTCGGCGACCAGCTCGCGCAGCGTCGTCTTGGGCACCCAACCGAGCTTTTCCTTGGCCTTGGTGGGGTCACCCAGCAGGGTCTCGACTTCGGTGGGGCGGTAGTAGCGCGGGTCGACTCGCACGATGACGTCGCCGACCTTGCACTTGGCTTTGTCGCCGGTGACCTTCGTGACGCGGCCGACTTCCTTGTCGCCTTCGCCTTCGAACGCCAGACTGACGCCGAGTTCACCAGCGGCGAACTCGACGAACTGGCGCACGCTGTACTGCACGCCGGTGGCGATGACGAAGTCGTCGGCGACGTCCTGCTGCAGCATCAGCCACTGCATCTCGACGTAATCCTTGGCGTGACCCCAGTCGCGCAGCGCGCTCATGTTGCCGAGGTACAGGCAGTCCTGCAGACCCAGCGCAATGCGGGAGATGGCGCGGGTGATCTTGCGGGTAACGAAGGTCTCGCCGCGGCGCGGGCTCTCGTGATTGAAGAGGATGCCGTTGCAGGCGTACATGCCGTAGGCCTCACGGTAGTTGACCGTGATCCAGTAGGCATACATCTTGGCCACCGCGTAAGGGCTGCGCGGGTAGAAGGGCGTGGTCTCCTTCTGCGGGATTTCCTGCACGAGGCCGTACAGCTCGGAGGTGGACGCTTGATAGAAGCGAGTCTTCTTCTCCAGGCCCAGGATGCGGATGGCTTCCAGCAAGCGCAGCGTGCCCATGCCGTCGGCATCGGCGGTGTACTCGGGGCTCTCGAAGCTGACGGCCACATGGCTCATCGCGCCCAGGTTGTAGACCTCATCGGGTTGCACTTCCTGGACGATGCGGATCAGGTTGGTGCTGTCGGTCAGGTCGCCGTAGTGGAGCTTGAAGCGCTGGTTGTCGACGTGCGGGTCCTGGTAGAGGTGGTCGACGCGATCGGTGTTGAAGGACGAGGCGCGGCGCTTGATGCCGTGCACTTCATAGCCCTTGGACAACAGAAGCTCGGCGAGGTAGGCACCATCTTGGCCCGTCACGCCGGTGATCAGTGCGACTTTCCTATTCGTAGACATCAAAGTTCCTTAACTTCCAAAATAACGCGATCGAACCGAAGGTGAGATCGCTCTGTACAGCGTTTCGAGAAACTCCTGCTGGACGGCAAACGACTGCTCCTGTGGCAGCCCGACCGTCGAAACCCGCAGCAACATGCCGTCGGGGATCTGGCCCTTCAGGCCGAAACGAAGCTGATCCAGCTTGCGGGACAGGCCGGGCAAGGTGGCGTGCTCGTCGAGCGTCACCCAATAGGTGATGGGCTCGAAGCGCCCGCCCATTTCCCCGATGAGGCGCTGAACCTGGACCTGCTGTGCGCCAAAGCTCAATATGTGTCGACCGGCGCCCCGCACACGGAACCCCTGTGCGCTGTAGCAAAACTCGGGCCGATGCACGGCCGTGGCCTCGGAACTCTGGTCGGCGCCGTAAGCAATGGACAGCATGACGCGCTGCCCCGCCCTGTTGACGTAGGTGCGCGCGAGCAGTTGCGAATACAGCACATCGAGCCGGGCCTGCAGCGACGCATCGGGCAGCAGAGGAATGATGCTGGCATCGACGGCCCAGCCGTCGAGGACGCGCGGCACCTGCTGCTCCAGCAGGATGGGCGCCTTGGTGAGCGACAGGCGCTGCGTCGGCTTCATGGCTTCGGATGCCCACGCCGTGCCGGCCATGGCGCCCAAAAGGATCACGCCACGGCGCCGGGTCATCAAGGGCTCAGGCATGCACGGCTCCTTGTCGTTTCGTCAGCGAGGCGGCGTCGAACCGGCCCAGCAGTGTGTCCACCGCGAGGATGAGCGTCAGCGCGACCAGGAAGAGCACCATGCCGGCGAATCCGTGCACGAAGCCTTGCCCGGCCGCGTCGCCGAAGTGGTAGGTGACGAGGATGAGGATGACCACTCGCACCACGTTGGCAACGAACGAAATGGGGATGATGAGAATTGCCAGCAGGATGTTGCGCCAGCGCGATGCGTGCGAAACGATGTTCATGTAAAGCAAGCCCAGTGACTCGAGCGTGAACATGGAGTTCAGGCCGGCACAGGCATCCGCAACCAGCAGCTGGTATTGGCCCACCTGAATGACCACGCCGGCGCGCGCCACCGGGTAATTGAAGCTGTGCAGCAGCGCTTCGGCCACATAGGACACGGCGGACTTCAGCGGCACGGTCATTGCCTGCACGAACACGCCCGGCAGCGGCACCATGAAGATCAGGAAAAACAGCGGAAACCAGGCCATCTTCAGCGCTGCCGGGCCTCGCCATAGCAACAGTGCGGCCGCCAGGATCAGGATATGGCTGCCGGCTTCCAGCTGGACGATGCTCTGCGAACGCCCCAGCGCGTAGATCGCCAAGGCGCTGGCCAACAAGATGCCGCCGCCAACGTTGGACGGCGCAACCGGGAGTGCAAACAGGCGCTCTCTCAGCCGCCACAGCAGCCATGCCGCCACGGCGATGATGATCGGCCCATGGCCTTGATCGTCAGACGCCCAGACGACCCTTTCAAGGTCGACATAGGTAGGAATCAGCAACAGCAGGATTCCCAGGCCGAGCATCAAATCGCCCTGCCTGTCTCGCAGGATGTTCCGGATCGCAGTCACCAAAATGCCCCTATGCGGCCACTTGCCCGGCCCACTCCTGCCTTCAGTGCGCGTTGAGAACGACGCCTGCCAATTCGGCTGGGCCGTTTGCCAGGCTGTCCACCAGGTCCTGGACGGCAGCGACGCGAGTGGCGTCCTTGCGCGTCATCACCAGGGCCGCACCGCAGTGCGCCGCCGCAATGGCGCCGTCAGCACCGAGTTCCGCCGCTGGGGTGTCGACGATGACGTAGTCGAACTTGCTGAGCACTTCCTTCATCAGCAAACCGAATGCGGGCCGCTCCAGCAGTTCGGTCGGATTCGGGGGAATGGTGCCCACGGGCATCACGAACAGGCTGGGAAGGTCAGGAATGGTGCGGATGACGTTCGCTTCGGAGCGGCCGGACAGGATGCCGGACAAGCCGGCACGCGGTTCGGGCAGGCCGAAGATCTCGTGCTGGCGCGGATTGCGCATGTCGGCGTCCACCAGCAGCGTGCGGCCCCCAAGCTGGCTCAACGCCACGGCCATGTTGGCAGCAAAGAAGCTCTTGCCGTCGCCCTGCTCCGGACTGATCACGGCGATCGCGCGTTTTTGCTGGCCCGCGGCGAACAACCGCACGTTGATCTGGCTGCGCAGGATGCGGAAGGCCTCGGCCTGCTCGCTGAAGGGCTTGCTGGCCAGCACGAGCTCGGGGCTCAGCTGCGTGGCACTGCCCGGCGCATAGGGGTAGTGGAACTGCTGGCTCAGCGCCCACATCACGTCTTCGCCGTTGGCAAGGCCGAGTGCCACGGCAGCTTCACCGAAACGCACGCCCAGCTTCTTCTGGTGCGCCAGGATCTGCTCGACTTGCTCTGCCGTCAGCTTGTTGGCCGCGGCGATGATCCGACCAATGCTTTGGTCGTGAAGCACCCCTTGCGGGGCGTTGGCCGTTTGCGTGTTGTTGTCAGGCTGGTTCATGAATCTTCACGCCTTGCTCGTGTGGCCAATCAAACCCCTGCGCAGGCCAAAAGCCTTGCCGGACTTGCGCGCTTTTGCATTCGTCCCCGGCAACATCCCGAGCACGGGCAGCCGGAGCACATCGGTGATGTCGCTGACATCACGAACCCGCCGATTGCGCAGCTCGGCGACCAACACACAGCCGGTCGCGATGAGCAGGCCGAAGAACAGGCCAAGGATGGTGTTCAGGACCGGCTTCGGGCTCGAGTGCTTGGGCGGCGGCGAGGCAGGCGTGAGCAGGCTGATATTGGTGGACGTGACCTGGCTCTCCAAGCTGGTCTGGGTCAGGCGCATCTGAATTTGCTCGAAAGCACGCTGCGCAGCCTCCACATCCCGCTGGATCAGCATGCCTTCGTCGCGCACCTGCTTCATCTTCAGCACCTTGGCGCGCTGCGCGTCGAGTTCGGCGCGAACCTGCGCCTCGCGCTGGCGCGTGATAGTGTTGGTGACGCCGACACCCGCGGTGAGTCGCCTGATCTCGGTTTCCATGCGGCTGCGCAACTCGTTGATGTTGGCCTTGAGTTCAACCACCTGCGGATGCCTGTCGCCAAACTTGGCGTTGAGCTCCTGCAGTCGGGCCTCGGCACGAGACAGGTCGGCACGCAAGGCGGCCACAACGGGATGGCTGTTGATCTCCTGCATCTTGTCGGCCGCACCGCCGGCCGCCTGGGACTGGCGGCTGCCCGACTCTGCGGACAGCGACTGCACCAACACATACTGGCTGCTGAGCTCGTTGAGACGCTGGTTCTCGATATCCATGCGCTCATCGGTCATCACCACGCCGCTTTGCCGCTGGAATTCGCTCAGACGGTTCTGTGCTTTTTCAAGCACGTCACGCGCATCCTTGGCGCGGGCGTCGAAGAAGGTGTTGAATTGCTTGGCCGGGTCGACGCGAAGGTCCAGCACGGTATCAAGATAGGCCTGCGCAAAGGCGTTGGCCATGCCGGCGGCGAACTTCGGCTCCGGCGCGCTGTACTCGATGCTGATCACGCTCGATTCACGGGCGGGCTTCACATCGAGCTGCTTTTGCAGCAGAACGACCAGCCAGGTTTCGAGGTCGACTTCACCATTCGTGTCGCTCTGCCAGTCATCGCGGATCGATGGCACCTCGGTCAGCTTCAGAGAACGGATCACGCGTCGCGCGACACGCTCGCTGGAGATGATGTCGACCTGGGTCGCGAGCAGGCCAGGATTGATCAGCGCTTGACTCAGACCGCTGATGGGATCGGGCTTGATGTCCACGACCACGCTGGCGGAGCCCACATACTTCTTGGGCCAGAGGAGACTCGCCACGACCACGGGCACGAGAACCGCAAGCAGCACCGCGATGAAGAGGAGCCGGCGGGCCCGGAGGATGGAAATGAATTGACTGAAAGTCATAACGCCCCGGCTTTAGAAAAGGCTCTCACGGACGTAGACGATGTCGCCGTCCTTCAGTGGTTCGTCCATGCTCGGCTGCAGCACCTGGACCTTTCCGTCAGCACCCTTGCGGTGAACGCGAATGCCGCGTTCAGTGCCACGCTGATTGAGGCCGCCGCCGGCAGCCAAGGCCTGCATCAGTGTCATGCCGCGGTCCAGGCGTATTTGGCCCGGCCGCTGGACTTCGCCATAGATGTACAGCAGCGGAAAGCGATCAACCCAGATCACATCGCCGTTCTGAAGCACGAAATCCTGACTTCGCCCATTCGGCGCAAACAGACTCGGCAATTCCAGCTCAGTCCTGAAAGGTTTCCGGTCACGGGTGCCCGTAATGACCAACACCTCGCCGCCGGTCGCGGCGACACCGCCGGCCGTAGCGAGCAGATCGGTCAGGCGGGTGTCCGCAACTTCGAGCGGGTAGCGGCCGGGGCGATTGACCTGGCCCAGCACGCTGACCTGATTGCCGCGCACCTGCAGCAGTGCCAAACTGACCTGCGGCTGCTTGACGAAATTACCCTTTTTCAGGCCGTCAGCAATGAGGCGTTCCGCCGCGGAAACGCCCAGACCACCGATCTGGATGTTGCCCAACAGGGGATAGGAAATGACCCCCGTCTCCGAAACGCGGGCTTCTAGCGTGAGATCGGGATTCTGATAGACGTTGATCCGCACCACGTCGCCTGCACCAAGACGGTACTCGGCAGCCGCGGCCGGTGCTGCGGGCGCGGTCTGAGCAGTGGCGGCAGATGAAAACGCTACGCCAAGCCCCAGGAGCAAGCCAGAAGCCATTGCCGAAAAACGGAGTGATTGCATCATTTCAGGCCCATACCTTTGGAAATGGTGGCAGCGTCCATGCCGCTTGCCGCGGGGGCAGGAGCGGGAGCGGGAGCGGGTGTTGGCACTGCCACAGCCGACGGCGCGAGATCGACCGGCGCAATTGCCGCGGGGGTCACACCGCCAGCCGCCGACGCTGCCTGCGCGAACTTGCCGACGTATTCGATCTTGGAACTGTCACGCAGCGCCTTGATGTCCTTCTGCACGACTTCGGCCTTGCGCTGGTTCAGCAGGAAGGCTTCGATGGCCGGGCGGGCGCGGGCCTCATCCACGGGTTGGCTGCGTGAGCCGACGAGGAAGAGCACCGTCAACCCGTTGGGGCTTGGGCTGACCACGGAGTCGCCGTCTTTCATCTTGGCAATGGCGTCCAGGCCGGCCAGCGGCAATTGTTCAGCGGCGCGCACGGCCTGGTTGCCGTTGAAGCGGATGTCGGCGGACTTCAGGTACTCGGCGAACTCGTTGAGGTTCTTGGCGGCAGCTAGCTTGGCGCGGATGGCCTCGAACTGCTCCGGCTTGGCCTCGATCTGCAGTTCCTGCAGACTGTAGATGCGGCGGTCCTTGAACAGGGCCGGCTTGTCGTTGTAGTACTTGGCAATTTCTTCGTTGCTGGGCTTGGCAACGCTTTCGCCAACGCGCTCGGCGTAAGCCCGGGCAATGATCTCGCGCTTGGCGGCTTCCATCTGCTGCACGACGCGCGGGTCGCGGTCGAGCTTTTGTTCCTGCGCCTTCTGGACCGCCAGTTCCTGGTCGATGAGACGCTCCAGCACTTGGCGGCTGGCTGCCTCGGCCTGCTCGGGCTTGAGTCCCTGCTGGCGCTGCAGTACGAAGTTGATCTGGTGGACGGTGATCTCTTCCTTGTTGACCTTGGCAGCGGTCTGAGACGCCTTGTCACCCTTGTCGCCGCCGCAGGCTGTCAGCAGCGCCGCAGCTGCAACGAGGGTGAGCAGCAAGCAAGCCCGGTGATTGATGAGTCGCGTTGCCATCTGATGAAGGTCCTTGTTATGTAGAGGAAAGATCCCCGTCCAAAAGCGCGGACGAGTGTAGCGGCGGGATATGTCGCTTCTAGGGCCAGCACGAAGCCGATACCGGCTTCGTCAGCGGCTCAGACTTAGAGCGAATTCAAGCAGCAAGTTCCCGTGCCCCCACGTTCTTGGGGGGGCGTCCTCAGGCCGGCAGCTTGTCGTAACGGATGCTCCCCACATGCATGCCGACGCCCACCATGCAGACTGACGGAGGGCCAAGGATAGACGACAGACCCACAGTCACGCGTCACTGCAACGCGCCGCAGAGATCTGCGTCAACGGCATGGACGTGACCAGCACTGCCAGCGCGCGGCGCATGATCGTCTGCTGCAGGCGCGCGAAAAAGTCGTTGGTGGCCATCGGCGGTGATCGCCAACCCCCCAGGAACTGCGTGTCAACGCAGCGCAAACCGAGATTTCGACCTATCGACGATCACAGGCAAATCCAGTGCCCATGAGCTGCACGCCAGTGTTTTGATAGCCCCGGTCAGCCTTGAATGGAGTTGGCGACTGCAGCGTCGCGCGCTCTTCGCGCAGCCCTTGGATGCCAGGTTGGCGTAGATCTGCGGATTGAGCGCCGGCACTCAATCTAGGTAATGCGCACGCCGCCGCGAGTTCAAACGTGATGGGAGCGCGCGCGCCGACGCGCCGCATGGGCCAGCAAGGCGATGCCGGGCAGCAGCAGCGCCCAGCTTGCGGGTTCTGGCACGGGTTCGGTGATCGAAAGCCCCACGTAATAGGTCCCCACGACGCCGGAATTGGCCGAGCCGATAGAGCTGATGGTCAGCGCGTAGAGCTCACCGGAGTTCAGCTGCAGCGTATCGTCCGTGATGCCGGCGCCGCCCGACGGCCCGGCCATGACGTCCGTTGAAAGAATCGGCTGGCTTGGCGACGCAGCCGAGCGCAGCAGCAGATGCAGGCCCAGATTGCCTGAGGCGGGGCTCGGGTGGGTCGCGAAGCTGGCTCGAAATTGCCGCAGCGCATAGCCTACGCTGCCTGGATAGCCGATATTGAAGTAGATCGTGTCGGACGTGTCGCCCTGCCAGTCGACATACCCGACGAAGTTGACCGTGGGATCGTAGATGCCGGCTGAAAAGACGTTGAAGCTTAGCGGCGCGCCGGGGGCGTCGTAGTCCGCAAAGTATTCGCCCTCGGTGATGGGGTGCCAAGTGGCGAGGGCGGGGAGGGATGTGACGGCGAGGGCCATCAAAGCCGCCGCTCGACGGAGGGCACAACGAAGCTCATTCATGAAAGTCTCCGACAAGGCGGGTGAGCCAATCAGTCTGAACTCCTAATGAAGCTTGTCTACACCTAACTGTTGAGTCGCCGTCAGGCCTATGTTCCCTTCCTTGCGGATCAGTCCAAACGCATATTTGATTGCCGGCCCGCGATTTATCAGGTTGGCGCCGTTTATTCCGATTCGTGGGATGGAGATAAGTGCTTCCTTAGGGATCGCTTGATCGAGGAGTTAGAAACAAGAATCTAGCTCCTCAACTCTGGGCTCGCTCAATGAATCCCTTGAAACATTTCGCTGCTGCACTTCTTGCAACGTCGACGCTCACCGCGGCCGCGTCAGTGACCTACACCTACATGGGCAACCCATTGCGCGACGAGGGGAATCCTGAGGAGGGCTACATCAAACCCGGTGTCTACGCGTCGCTGACGCTCACTGACGACGGAACTGAGCTGCTCAGCTGGAGCATGGGTCAGGTCAACATTGGAGAGCTGACCAACTCGGGCGCGGACAAGTACGTGCGCTTCAGCTTGACGACTGACGCAGCCGGTCAACCGATTCGATGGAGCCTCAACGCGCAAGCTCAGATAAATTTCCATTCGCTGTCCTTTTGGACTGCGGCGCACCATCCATGGGGCATTCCAGCGACTTTCGATTTCGCTGCGCAGTTCTATGAAGTTCAGTACGGCAACACGAACGCTGGGGGGGTTTGGTCCAGCACGGCTCCCCTTGCCAACTTGGATGCGCAGTTCGCTGTGGATCCGCTACCGTCTGTGCCAGAGCCAGGAACAATGTTGATATTCGGCAGCGGTCTTGCTGCTATTGCCTGGCGCGCTCGTCGTCCGTAAGGCGCACCAAGCTGCTTGGTCTAATTGCAGTCATTGCCACGCTTTCGGCGACGCTGTTGCCGGCCTTTGCCACTCCCTATTACCCTTCCGAAGCGGGGCAGTCATTCGCTGATTTCGATGCCTTGGATGCCCCTGGCAGCTTCATGCTCTATGAGCCGGGGCGGATGGTGCGACGCCAACTCCTGGGAGCGACGGAATGAGCGCGTCCGCGATCCGGCTGGAGGCCGCCGCGGGCAACGAATTCGCGGCGCGTCAGGCGCTGATGAGGCTCAATCAACCCGTGACTTCCACATCACGACGCGCTTGCAACCTTACCGACCGTCGTGGACGGGTTTTGCAGACCTTCCCTAGGGATTGGTTCCCGGCATGAGTTCAGCCAACCTACCAAGGAGTTAGCTGCGCCGCAGCTACTCCACGGAGGTTCCTATGAAACGTGCTCTCTCGGCAATCAGCCTTCTTGTACTCAGCCTGTCCGCTCATGCGGACTTCGATGCACACGTCTCGATCAGCGGGTTGAACTTCGAACTCATCGACTTAGACCTCAACGACGGTATATCACCCTCTATTAGTTTTGGTTATGGTTGGGGCGCCGGCGGCATCCACCTTCACACAGCCCAAATTAACGAAACGCTCAAGTCAGATATCGGGGCATTTACTGAGATTAACCGCTCCTTGGTAACTGGCCCGCTATCGGGTCAATACAGTTTTGAAGGAGGCAATATTGGAGCGTTTGCGACGCGCACCAGCATCCACTCCGACCTCGACGTTATCGCGTACGGGGAGAACCCGGAAGCGTTGTCTGGGACAACATGGCGATTAAATATGGAAGTTTCCGCCAATACCCTGTTGAAAGTATCCGCGACAGGAAAAATTGAGGCTCTCTCGAACTTGACGATGATTCACCCTGAGAACTACAACCAAGCAGAAATCGGAGCAGAACTCAGGGTCTACGCCGGAATATATGGATCGGACAAGATCGAATACTTTGCGCCGGGGAATCTCTTAACCTTTTCGGAAATTCGCGAAAAGACCCTCTCCGTAACGATGGAGAACGATTGGAATAGATCACAACCGATGTCTATCTATCTTAATACTTATGCGTACCATACTGTTTCGGAAGTCCCCGAACCGACGACAGCGGGCCTCATTGCTTGCGGCTTACTTCTGCTCGGGACATCGACAAGGGTGCGCCGCACGTGCGGTCACAAACCTGCATCGCGAAGCACGTCGAGCAGTTGAGAGTAGTCGCCCGGAAGTCCATGGGCCATGGCTAAGCGCACACACTCCCACGGACGAATTCGGCCGCACGTCCCCAGCAAATCGCCGTTCAGGAGTAGCCAGCCTCTGTCAAAAACCGGTCATGCCATTGATGGCTGTCTATTCAGCAAGTCTTAGCACTTGATCCCGGCGTGCAGGGCGACGATGCCGGCGCTGAGGTTGTGCACGTCCACATGACCGAAGCCCGCCGTCTTCATCATGGCCTTGAGTGTGGCCTGGTCGGGATGCATGCGAATGGACTCGGCCAGGTATTTGTAGCTCTCGGCGTCGCCAGCGAACAGCGAGCCCAGCTTGGGCAGGATGTTGAAGGAGTACCAGTCGTAGGGCTTCTTCAGCGGCTCGGCGATGCGGGAGAACTCCAGCACTAGCAGCCGGCCGCCTGGCTTGAGCACGCGGCACATCTCGGCCAGGGCCTGCTCCTTGTGCGTCATGTTGCGCAGGCCGAAGGCAACGCTGACGAGGTCGAAGCTCTCGCTCTTGAAGGGCAGCTTCTCGGCGTCGGCCAGGCTGGTGGGCAGGATCAGGCCTTCGTCCAGCAGCCGGTCGCGGCCCTGGCGCAGCATGGCCTCATTGATGTCGGTGTGCACGACGAGGCCGTTCTCGCCGACCTTGCGGGCGAAGGCGCGCGACAGGTCACCGGTGCCGCCGGCGATGTCCAGGGCTCGCTCGCCCGGCTTCAGGTTGGCGACCTGCACGGTGTAGGCCTTCCAGGCCCGGTGCATGCCGGCCGACATGAGGTCATTCATTAGGTCGTACTTGGAGGCGACCGAGTCGAAGACGCCACGGACCTTGGTGGCCTTCTCGTTCTCGTCGACCTGCTGGAAACCGAAATGGGTTTGAGTCATGGATTCAGTGCCGGGATTCAATGCGAATGGCAGCTGCCGCCGCCTTTGACAGGCATGGCGTCGTCGCGGCTCTTGCCAGCAGCGGCAAGGCGGGCCTCGTAGTCGAGCCAGAGGGCGTCCTGCTGGCTGCCCAGCTTGTAGAGATAGTCCCAGGTGAACAGGCCGCTGGCGTGGCCGTCAGAGAACTCGGGCCGCACGGCGTAGTGGCCGACCGGCTCCAGGTTGCTGATGCCCACGTCGCGCTTGCCCGTCTGCAGCACTTCTTGGCCCGGGCCATGGCCCATGACCTCGGCCGAAGGACTGTAGACGCGCATCAGCTCGAAGGGGATGCGAAAGCGCGCGCCGTCGTCGAAGGCAATCTCCAGCACGCGGGAGTGCTGGTGGACGGTAAGGTCGGTGGGAGCGGGCATCCGCCGAGTTTCGCTCAGAACGCCTGGTAGGCCGGCAGCAGGCCGTCCCTGGGGCGCACCTGCGTGAAACGCGCCGCCAGGCGGGACTGCACGCTGATGGGCAGCGGCGCGAAGCCCGTCCCACGCGTCAGGTCGTCGCCATGCATGAAGCACCAGTAGAGGAACTTCAGCGCGCCCAGCGCCCTGGCCGCCGTGGCGGGTTCGGCATCCACGAGCACGAAGCTGGTCAAGGTGATCGGCCAGGCGTCGTTGCCCGGGCGGTCCAGCAGCGTGGCGAGGTCGTCGCCCTGGCGGTGCACGTCGCTCTCCAGGACGGCGGCGCGAAAGCCCTGCTCGGTCGGCAGCACGAAGCGGCCGGCCGCGTTGCGCAGCTTCACGGCGGCCAGCTTGTCGCGCAGCATGCGGTCGTAGGAGACATAGGCGATGGCCCCCGGCGTGGCGCGCAGCGTCTGCACCATGCCGTCGTTGCCCTCCGCCTTCAGTGGGTCGCTCGGCCAGGCGGGCAGTTGGCCGATGCCGACATCGCTCTTGAACGCGGCCGAAACGCCCGCGAGATAGCGGCTGAAGCCCTCGGTGGTGCCCGATTTCTCCGCACGCACGACGCGCTTGATCGCCAGGCTCGGCAGGCCGACGCCTGGGTTCAGCGCCGCGATGCGGCCATCGTTCCAGACCTTGATGCGGCCCTGGAAGATGTCGGCCAGCACCTCGCCGTCGAGCTGCAGCGGCGCGGCCAGCGGCAGATGGACGACCGGCACGACGCCACCGATCAGCATCGGGATCTGCACGAGCTTCTGCTTGGCCAGTTCGGACGGTGGCAGCGGCGCGTCGGTGCCGCCGAAGTCCACCTTGCGGGCGCCGATCTGCTTGATGCCGTCGCCCGAGCCGGTGCCCTTGTAGGCAACAGCGCCGCCGCCGGCCTTCTGGAAGGCGCGCGCCCAGGTCTCGTAGACCTTGGACGGAAAGGTGGCGCCCTGCCCTTGCACGGGCTGGGCGAAGGCCGCTGAGGACAGCAGAAGTGAGGCAGCGAGGGCCAGCATCGGGCGCAGGAAAACGGGCATGACCAGGAGCGGGTGACTTGGTGAAAACCCGCAATCATGCCCTGTGTCTTCCGTCCCGCGAGGACGGCGGCCGCTCTAATCTCCTAGTTTCACGGCTTCCAGCTCGTCATCTCCATGCCCCGTTTCACCCGTCACCGCCTGGCCGTTGCAGCCACCTTGCTCGGTCTGGCCGCCACCGTCCAAGCCCTAGACCTGAGCGGCCTGTCCAAGGAAGTCAGCCCCTGTGATGACTTCTACGCCTTCGTAAACGGCAACTGGGAGGCCGCCACCGAGGTGCCCCCCAGCCGCGGCCGCATCGGCAACTTCGATCAACTGCGCCAGAACAACGACGCGGTGCTGGACAGAGCGCTGAAGGAATTGGCCGAAAAGCCCGCGCTGCAGAACTCACCGGGCCTGAAGCTCATCGCGGCGTATTTCTCCAGCGGCATGGACGACGCTGCCATCGAGGCGCGCGGCATCAGCTCGATCACGCCGCTGCTGAACCGGATTGACGGCCTGCAGCGCCGCGAAGACCTGCCGACCCTGCTGGCACTGCTGAACCGCAGCGGCATACACGCGCCCCTGAACTTCAGCGTGCAGGCTGACCGCAAGGACACGCGCCGCAACGTGCTGGCGCTTTCGCAGTCGGGCCTGGGCCTGCCGGACCGTGACGACTACTTCCGCAGCGACGAGCGCACACGCGCAGTCAGCGCCGCCTACCGCAGCTTCGCCCAGACCCTGCTCGCCACCGCCGGCCGGCCGGCCGGCGATGCCGAGCTGGACGCGCTGATCGGCTTCGAGGCTCAACTGGCCGAGGCCACCCGCGAGCGCGCCAGGCTGCGCGATCCGAACGCCAGCTACAACCCGATGAGCCCGGCGGAATTGGCCGCAGCCGCACCGGGGGTGGACTGGAGCGCCTATCTGGCCGTGCTGACCGCGGGCGCCAAGCCGCCGCAGCGCTTCCTCGTGGGCCAGCCGGAATTTGCCACCCGCTTGGCCAAGCTGGCCGCCGATGCGCCGCTGGACCTCTGGCGCCGCTACCTGGCGGTGCGCGTACTGGACACCTTGTCGACCCGCCTGCCCAAGGCCTACGCCACGGCCTCGTTCGAGTACCGCGGCAAGGCCATCACCGGCCTGCAGGCCCCGCCGCCGCGCAGTGAGGACGTCATCCTGCAGATCGGCGGGCGCACCGGCGGCGAGCCGATGGGCCTGGCACTGGGCGAAGTGTTCGTCACACGCGCCTTCTCGCCCGAAGCACAAAAGCGCGCGGGGCTGCTCGTGGAAGACGTGCGCGCCAGCATGAAGGAGCGCATCGAGAAGCTGGAATGGATGACGCCCGGCACCAAGGCCAAGGCGCTGGAAAAGCTGGCCAACATGCAGGCCAAGATCGGTGCGCCCGAGAAGTGGCCGCAATACGAGGGTTTGCAGCTCAGCGCCAACGACTATGCCGGCAACTGGCTCAGGGTCTCGCTGTGGCACAGCGGCCAGCAGGTCAAGGACTTGGATGCGCCGGTGGAGCGTGGGCGCTGGCGCATGGCGCCGCATATCGTCAATGCGCAGGCGGGCGGCCTCAACGAGATCACCCTTCCGGCCGGCATCCTGCAGCCGCCGTTTTTTGACGCCAAGGCTGACGACGCGACCAATTACGGCGGCATCGGCGCGGTCATCGGCCACGAGATCACCCACCACTTCGATGACAGCGGGCGCAACTTCGACGCCATCGGCTCGTTGACCGACTGGTGGACGCCGGCCGACGCCGCCGGCTACAAGGCCCGCGCCGACAAGGTGGCCGACCGCTACGCCGCAATCTCGCCGCTGCCCGGCTACAACATCAACGGCCGACTCACGCTGGGCGAGAACATCTCCGACATGTCGGGTTTGCCTATCGCCTACGAAGGCCTGCAGCGCGCGCTCAAGCGCAGCGGTGGCGCTGACAAGAAGATCGACGGCTACACGCCGGCACAACGCTTCTTCATCAGCAACGCGCTGGTGTGGCGATCCAAGGTGCGCACCGAGTTCCTCATCAACCAGGTGCGAACCGATCCGCACTCGCCGGCCAAGTACCGCGTGCTGACGCCGATGAGCAACACGGCGTACTTCGCGCAGGCGTTCTCGTGCAAGGCGGAGAGTGCGATGGTGGCGAGCGATCCGCTGACGGTGTGGTGAGATGGGGTTCGCGCCCGACAAAAGCATCCGGCAACAAAAAACGGGGCCGAAGCCCCGTCCCCATTCAACAGACCAAACCGCTTACCACTGCAGCTTGAGCGTGTACGCGCCGGTACCGCTGTAGCGCAGCACCTGCACATACAGCGTCACCGAGCCCGAGCCGCCATTGGCGTAGCTCGCGCTGTCGACCTGCCCCGCCGCCTTCTCGCTCTTGGCCAGCGTCGTGCCGGAGCTGTTCTTGACGTAGAGGTCGAAATCATTGCTGCTGCTGCCCATGGTCAGCGTCGCGGACAGCGTCTTGCCGGCCGGCAGCGTCACCTTGAAGTAGTCCGTGTCGCTGGTCGAGCTGATCGTGCCGGCCACGTTGGCCGGTGCCGAGACGGTGTTGGCCGCCGAGATCGAGCCGTTGGACTCGGTCTCGTTGACCGTCGGCAGGCCGCCCGTGCCCGTGATGGCCGCCACCGCAGCCGCCGCGTCCAGGATGCCGGCGCCGCATTGCGAGCAGCTACCGGGGAAGGCGCGGGCGCTGCTGATCAGCGCGGCCTTTATCTGGTCGGGCGTGGCGGTCGGCTTGGCACTCATCATCAGTGCGACGACACCGGCCACGTGGGGCGTGGCCATGGACGTGCCCTGGTAGTAGGCATAGCTGTCCGAACCCGGCGCCTTGGTACCGGCGTTCAGCGTGCTGAGGATGCCGTTGCTGCTGCTGGAGCGCACATCACCACCGGGTGCCGCCAGTGTCACGATGGAGCCGTAGTTCGAGTAGTAGGCGCGGGCACCATTGCGGTCTGTGGCCGCCACGGCAACCACGCCGGAGCAGTTCGCCGGGTTGGAGTTGCTTGCGTTCTGGTTCTCGTTGCCGGCCGCGACGATGACGCTGGTGCCGCGCGAACGCGCGCTGTTGATGGCGTTCTGCGAGGTCGTGTCGCACGCGCCGCCGCCGCCCAGGGACATGTTGATGACCTTGGCCGGCGTCGCGTTGGTGGGCAGGCCCGAGACACTGCCGCCGGAAGCCCAGACCATGCCGTCGGCGATGTCGGAGGTGTAGCCGCCGCACTTGCCGAGCACGCGAACAGGCTGCACCTTGGCGTTGAAGGCGATGCCGGCCACGCCGGTGGCGTTGTTGGTCTTGGCCGCAATGGTGCCGGCCACATGGGTGCCGTGCCAACTGGAGTTGCTGGCCGGCTCGCCGGTGCCGCATTCGCCCGCGGCCACCCAGTCGCCTGGGTCGCTCGGGTCGCTGTCGCGCGCAGAGCCGTCGTTGGAGACGGCCGTGTCGTTGATCATGTCGTAGCCGGCCACGATCTGGCCGGACAGGTCGGCGTGCGGGCGGTAGCCGGTGTCGATGACGGCCACGACGACGCCCGAGCCGGTGGACAGGTCCCAGGCCGCTGGGGCGCGGATGCCGCCGGTCGTCTCGTACAGGTCCCACTGGGAGCTGTAGCTCGTGTCGTTGGGCGTGAACATCGGGTACATCTTGCGGTCTGGTTCCGCGTAGGCGATGTTGGGGTCGGCCGCCTTCAGCTGGTTGGCCAGGCTCTGCATCTCGCCGTGCGAGAGCGCCTTGTCGAGCTTGTAGATGTGGGCGCCAGTGCCCATCTGCCGCAGCACGCGGGCCTTGGCGCCGCGCAGGGCCAGGGTCGAGTTGACGGCATTCAGGCGAGCTTCCAGTGCGTTGGCAGTGATGCCAACGGCGCGCAGCACGGTGGCGTCCTGGGCATCAACCTGGGAGGCGTCGCGGTAGCTGACGATGAGGCGGTCGGTACTGCTGGCACGCACCAGGCTGGCAACGCCCGCGTCAACCTGGCTGTTGGATACGCCAGCCTGGCTGGCACCCGCCGTCAGCAGGCCACAGGCCAGTGCGAGCAGGGTTCTCTTGTTGGCAAAAGCAAAACTCATTTGTGGTGGTTCCGGAAAAGTCACCGTGGCGGACGGCGCACCGGCTCGGCCCGCGGGATCTCCACGAGGAGCACCACTGTGTTCAGCTCGTCGACAGGACTCAACCCAACAACAAAACGGTCCTGGCCGACATGGCGCATCCGAAGCGGGCCGCAGTGTCTTCGTGACGCGAAGGCAGCCTTGTCGCCGGCCGCAGTGACGGAAGTAACCCTAGCGGGGAATCACGGATGACAGTGCCCGTGACCAATGGCATGCGCACGCTCGAGCATGCCATTCGACCCGGCTGCAATTCGGTCGCGGTTTTCAGCGGGTCGTCGCATGCCACCGGCAACTCATCACTTACGACTTGGGACCGCTCATTCGCGCGCCTAGCCTGAGCACAGGTCGACGCGTTTTGCGTCCCTTGTCCACACAACCCCAACAGGAGCTCGTCATGTCAAACCGCTACTCTCTGGCTCAGCGCACACCCCTGCTCAACGGCCTGTTCGCCGGCATCGCCTGCGCCGTCACGCTGACCCTCACCGCCGGGCCCGCGCTGGCCGAGCCGGGTGATCTCGAGCGCGTTGAAATCAATGGCCGCGTCGTCGAGGCGCCGGCGCGCTACGACGTGCACGCGGCTTGCGCCGATCTCGAAGGCCAGCTGCAAAGCGCACTGGAGCGCACCTGGGTTGTCGAGGGCCGCTACGGCGAGGTGAATGTGCAATTCGTCATGAAGAACGGCGAGGTCGGCGCCGTGCAGGCCAAGGGCATATCCAACCTCGTGGCTCGAAATGTGCGCACTGCAGTGAACCGTCTTCAGTGCGGCCCGCAGCTCACGGCCGACGCGCAGATCTACCGCTTCAATGTCAACTTCATCAACCCGCGCGCGCCGTCATCAGACGCAGCGACAGCCGGCAACAAGTCCAGGGGCGTGCGTGTCGCGCTGATCAGCCGCTGAGCGCCTGCGCTATTGCAGCGTCAACGGCCTCCAGGGGCCGCGCCAGCGAAGGCGCGGTCTCCCGCTGGGCGGGCGCCCATATCGGTGCCGGGAAGTGGCTGTCGTTCTGGAAACGCGCGATGACATGCCAGTGCAGATGCGGCACGACATTGCCGAGACTGGCGATGTTGACCTTGGTCGGCGCGAGCAAAGACCTTAAGGTCCGCTCGATCTCGGTGACAGCGTCCATGCAGGCGTGTCTATCCGTGACCGAGAGGTCACTGAACTCGGCGACATGGGCGTTCCAGATGAGTCGATAGAAGGCCGGAAAACGTCGTGCCTCGTCGCCGTCGGTGACGCGCACGACGCGGAACTGCGGCGTGCGCGCGACGACGAAGCCGCCGTCGGTGGAGCACAGCGGGCAAGGCATGGGATCACCCTTTCCTAATCCAGCCGACCGACAGCACATACCGGCTGCCGCCCTCCACGCGCGTCACGCTGTGCTCGCAGGCATCGGGTCGGAAGAACTTTATGCGCCGGCTCTGCCAGATAGGCGTCGCGCAAACGAACTCGCCACCGCGGGGCGAGGCCTTCAAAACGACGTTGAGCCGGTAGTGCTGCCCCGCCTGCACGGGGTCGGTGTGCGGCGGTATGGCACTGCCATCGGGGTAGCGGATCAGGTAGCTGTCGAACGGCAAAGGCCACCGCGCCGTGAGAAGCAACATCTTGTCGTAGCCGCTGCCCTGGCGCCCGCGCTGCCACCGGAAGGCGGTGCGCAGGTAGCCCGGGAGCGTCGTCACACCAACACCCGCTCAATGCCGCCGTTGTTGGCCTTAGCCACGTACTCCGGCATCCAGTTGGGGCCGAGGATCTGGTTGGCCATCTCGACGACGATGTAGTCGGCTTCCAGCAGCCCGTTCTGCAGGTCGTCGCCATAGCGGGAGAGCCCTTGCAGGCAGCTCGGGCAGGAGGTCAGGATCTTCAGGTTGTCGTTGGCGCCGACCTTGCCTGCCTCGCGCAGTTGCGTCTCGGTCTTGCGCAGCTCCTCTTCCTTGCGAAAGCGCACCTGCGTCGAGATATCCGGTCGCGTCACGCCCAGCGTGCCGCTCTCTCCGCAGCAGCGTTCACTCTTCACGACGTTGTCACCCACCAGCGCCTTCACCGTCTTCATCGGCTCCTGCAGCTTCATCGGCGAATGGCAGGGGTCGTGGTACAGGTAGCTGGTCTTGGAGCCGAGCGTGATGCCCTTCTCCAGCAGGTACTCGTGGATGTCGATGATGCGGCAGCCCGGGAAGATGTCCTCGAACTTGTAGCCCTGCAGCTGGTCGAAGCAGGTGCCGCATGACACCACGACGGTCTTGATGTCGAGGTAGTTCAGCGTGTTGGCGACGCGGTGGAAGAGCACCCGGTTGTCGGTGATCATCTTCTCGGCCTTGTCGAACTGGCCCGAGCCGCGCTGCGGGTAGCCGCAGCACAGGTAGCCGGGCGGCAGCACCGTCTGCACACCGGCATGCCAGAGCATGGCCTGCGTGGCCAGACCCACCTGGCTGAACAGGCGCTCCGACCCGCAGCCGGGGAAATAGAACACCGCCTCGGTCTCGCTCGCCATCGACGGCGGGCGAATGATGGGCACGTAGTCCTTGTCCTCGATGTCCAGCAGCGCCCGCGCCGTCTTCTTGGGCAGGCCGCCGGGCAGCTTCTTGTTGATGAAGTGGATCACCTGTTCCTTGATCGGCGCTGCGCCCAGCGTCGCCGGCGGCGCGTTGGTCTGCTTGCGCCCCGCGAGCTTGAACAGGTCGACCGCAAATCGCTGCGCCTTGAAGCCGATGCCCACCATGGCCGTGCGCATGAACTTGATCGTCTCGGGGTTGGTCGCGTTCAGCATGAACATTGCCGCCGCATTGCCCGGTCGCCAGGTCTTCTGGCCCATCTTGCGCAGCAGGTTGCGCATGTTCATCGTCACGTCGCCGAAGTCGATCTTGACCGGGCAGGGCGACAGGCACTTGTGGCAGACCGTGCAGTGGTCGGCCACGTCCTCGAACTCCTGCCAATGCTTGATCGACACGCCGCGGCGCGTCTGCTCCTCGTACAGGAAGGCCTCGACCAGCAGCGAGG
Source organism: Pelomonas sp. Root1217 (assembly GCF_001425705.1). GTDB lineage: Bacteria > Pseudomonadota > Gammaproteobacteria > Burkholderiales > Burkholderiaceae_C > Pelomonas. Next base: position 203,969 of record NZ_LMDC01000030.1, read on the forward strand.
TGGCGAGGATCTTGTTGCGCGGGCTGTAGAGCAGGTTGGCGCGCGGCACGTGGGTGGCGCAGACGGGCTTGCACTTGCCGCAGCGCAGGCAGTCCTTGATCGAGTCGCTGATCGCGCCGATGTCGCTCTGCTGCATGATCAGCGACTCATGCCCCATCAGGCCGAAGGACGGCGTGTAGGCGTTGCGCAGATCGGCTGGGTGCGCGGCATCACGCAGCAGCTTGCCTTTGTTGAAGCGGCCCTGGGGGTCGACGCGCTGCTTGTAGGCCGTGAAGTTGGCCAGCTCCTCGTCGGTCAGGAACTCCAGCTTGGTAATGCCGATGCCGTGCTCGCCGGAGATGACGCCGTCCAGCGAACGCGCCAGCGTCATGATGCGAGCCACGGCCGCGTGGGCCGTCTGCAGCATCTCGTAGTTGTCGCTGTTGACGGGGATGTTGGTGTGCACATTGCCGTCGCCAGCATGCATGTGCAGGGCCACCCAGACGCGACCGCGCAGCACCTCCTTGTGGATGCGCTTGAGTTCGGCGATCAGCGGCTCGAAGGCCGCGCCATTGAAGATGCCCTGCAGGGGCTTCAAGATCTGTGTCTTCCACGACGCGCGCAACTCGTGCGTCTGCAGGCCGTCGAAGAATTGGGTGTCCAGGCCGTCCAGCCATTGCTGCCACTGCCCCCCCACCTCGCGCAGCAGCGCCAGCGCCTGCTGCACGCGGTCTTCCAGCAACTCCGCGCTCGGGATCTCGCCAGCGTCGTCACTCTTGCCTAGCGGCAGCTTGCCCGTCAGGAACAAGGCTTGCAGCGCCGTCACCAGCGCCAGCTTGTTGTGCAGGGAGAGCTCGATGTTGATGCGCTCGATGCCCAGCGTGTACTCGCCCATGCGGTGCAGCGGGATGACGACGTCCTCGTTCACCTTGAACGCATTGGTGTGCTTGCTGATGGCCGCAGTGCGCTTGCGGTCCAGCCAGAACTTCTTGCGCGCATCGGCGCTGACGGCGACAAAGCCCTCACCCGAGCGACCGTTGGCCAGGCGCACGACTTCTGAAGTGGCGCGCGCGACCGCATCGGCGTCATCGCCGACGATGTCGCCCACCAGCACCATCTTGGGCAGGCCGCCGCGCTTGCTCTTGGTGGCATAGCCCACCGCCTTCAGGTAGCGGTCGTCCAGGTGCTCAAGGCCTGCCAGGAGCACGCCGGTGCCGGCAATCGAGAACATGTAGTCCTTGATGTCGACGATGCTGGGCACGCAGTCCTTGGGGTTGCCGAAGAACTCCAGGCAGACGGTGCGCACATGGGCCGGCATCTTGTGCACGATCCATCGCGCGCTGGTGATGAGGCCGTCGCAGCCCTCCTTCTGGATGCCCGGCAGGCCGGCGAGGAACTTGTCCGTCACGTCCTTGCCCAAGCCCTCCTTGCGGAAGACGCGACCCGGAATGTCAAGGCGTTCGGTCTTCTCCAGCTTGGTGCCGGAGGCGTCGAAATAGCGCAGCTCGAAGCTGGCGACCTCCACGTCATGGATCTTGCCGAGGTTGTGGTTCAGGCGGATGACCTCCAGCCACTTGGCGTCGGGCGTCACCATCTTCCAGCTGGCCAGGTTGTCCAGCGCCGTGCCCCAGAGCACGGCCTTCTTGCCGCCGGCGTTCATCGCGACGTTGCCGCCAATGCAGCTGGCCTCGGCGCTGGTCGGGTCCACTGCGAACACGAAGCCGTTGGCCTCGGCGAGGTCCGCCACGCGCTGCGTGACGACGCCAGCCTCGCTGAAGATGGTCGGCACCTCGCGGTCCAGGCCAGGCAGACGAAGCATCTCGACGCCGCGCAGCGCTTCGAGCTTCTCGGTGTTGATGACGGCGCTGTTCCAGACCAGCGGGATCGCCCCGCCCGTGTAGCCGGTGCCGCCGCCACGCGGGATGACGGTCAGGCCCAGCTCGAAGCAGGCGCCCACCAGGCCGGCCATCTCGGCCTCGGTGTCGGGCGTCAAGACGACGAACGGGTATTCGACGCGCCAGTCGGTCGCGTCCGTCACGTGCGACACGCGTGACAGGCCGTCGAACTTGATGTTGTCCTTGGCCGTGTGGCGGGCCAGCGTCTTGGCGGCACGCTTGCGCAATCCGGCCACGCTGTCGAAGAACTTGGCGAACTCGGCCACAGCGCCGCGCGCGGCTTCCAGCAATTCGCCGACGGCCGCATCGCGCTGCGGGTCGCTTGCCGGGTCACGGCGCTTTTGAACTTCGGTGAGGCGGTGGTGCAGAGCCTCGATCAGTTGACCGCGACGCCTGGGGTTGTCCAGCAGGTCGTCCTGCAGGTATGGGTTGCGCTGCACCACCCAGATGTCGCCCAGCACCTCGTACAACATGCGCGCCGACCGGCCGGTGCGGCGCTCCAGCCGCAACTGATCCAGCAGTTCCCAGGCCCGGGAGCCCAGCAGGCGGATGACGATCTCACGGTCGGAGAACGACGTGTAGTTGTAGGGAATCTCGCGCAACCGGGGGGCTGCGCTGTCAGCCGCTTCAGCGGTGGGCATCAGGGGATGCGGAGCGTTCATGGCAACCGGCGTGACCGGAAAAGAAGCCTTCTCAGGCTGGTTCGGGCGGGCAGCGGCGCGGGTTGGCAGCAGGGCGGGCAAGGACTACCCGGCTTGTGGCCACGGCCCCTCGCGGCAAGGGTCGGAATCCTAACCGAGGGGGGGTGCCCCCAGTGCGCCACCGTATTTGCCCGCCATTCGCGGCTCATCAAGCGGCGCTATGCTGACCCGCAAAACATCGCAAGGAGACACAGCAATGAAGTCGTTCGCCTATGTCATGGCGCTGGGCGCTGCCTTCGGTCTGGCCAGCCCGGCCCGGGCCCAGACCGAGATCCAGTGGTGGCATGCCATGGGCGGGGCACGGGGCGAATGGGTCAACGACCTGGCGCGTGACTTCAACGCCAGCCAGAAGGACTACAAGGTCGTGCCCACCTTCAAGGGCAGCTACGACGAGTCCATGCCCGCGGCCATCGCTGCCTTTCGGGCCGGCAATGCGCCGCACATCCTGCAGGTCTTCGAGGTCGGCACCGCCACCATGATGGCCAGCAAGGCGGCCATCAAGCCGGCCGCCGACATCATGAAGGAGGCCGGCATCCCCTTCGACCCCAGCGCCTATGTGCCCGCGGTGGCCAGCTACTACACGGCCCCCAACGGCCAGATGCTGAGCTTTCCCTTCAACAGCTCGACCACCGTCTTCTTCTACAACAAGGACGCGCTCAAAGCCGCTGGCGTCGACAAGCCGCCCACCAGCTGGCCCGAGGTGGCCTCGGCGGCCGCCAAGCTCAAGGCCAACGGCAGCAAATGCCCGCTGACCACGTCCTGGATGAGCTGGACGCAACTGGAAAGCTTCTCGGCCTGGCACAACGTCGAGTTCGCGACCAAGAACAATGGCTTCGGCGGGCTGGACGCGCGCCTGGCCTTCAACACGCCGCTGCACCTGCGTCACATCGAGAACCTGGCCAACATGGCCAAGCAGGGGCTGTTCGTCTATAAGGGCCGCGGCAACGCGTCGGACGCGACCTTCGTCTCGGGCGAATGCGCGATGACGACCGCCTCGTCGAGCATCTACGGCGACGTCAAGAAGAGCGCCAAGTTCGCCTTCGGCATCACCGCCCTGCCCTACTACCCCGACGTGCCCGGCGCACCGCAGAACACCGTCATCGGCGGCGCCAGTCTGTGGGCGATGGCGGGCAAGAAGCCGGCCGAATACAAGGGCGTGGCCAAGTTCTTCGAATACCTGGCGCGCGCCGATGTCGCCTCGGAAAGCCACAAGCGCACCGGCTACCTGCCGGCCACGAAGGCCGCCTTTGCCGCCACCGAGGCCAGCGGCTTTTACAAGGCCAACCCAGGCAGCGACGTGGCCGTCAACCAGATGATCCGCAAGACCACCGACAAGTCGCGCGGCGTGCGCCTGGGCAACCACCCGCAGATCCGCACCATCGTGGACGAAGAGTTCGAACTGATCTGGGCCGGCAAGAAGACCGCCAAGGAAGCCCTGGACGCGGCCGTCAAACGCGGTAACGAGCAGTTGGAGAAGTTCGCCAAGACCGCGAAGCTGTGACCCGCTGACATGGCGCAAGAAAAACGCGTCGTATTCCGGTCCCGCTGGCTGCCCTGGCTGCTGCTGGCGCCGCAGGCCGCGGTCATCGGCGTGTTCTTCTTCTGGCCCGCGGCCCAGGCGCTGCTGCAGTCACTGCAGCAGCAGGACGCCTTCGGGCTGTCGACCGAATGGGTCGGCCTCGAGAATTTCAGGGCGCTATGGGCTGATGCGAGCTACCTGGACTCGTTCAAGACCACGGCCTTTTTCTCCGTGCTGGTCGCGGTCCTGGGTCTGTCGATATCGCTGCTGCTGGCCGTCATGGCCAACCGGGTGGTGCGTGGCGCGGGCGTCTACAAGACCCTGCTGATCTGGCCCTATGCGGTCGCGCCGGCCATCGCCGGCGTGCTGTGGCTTTTCATGTTCGCGCCGTCCATCGGCATCGTGGCCTACGGCCTGCGCGCCCTGGGGTTTGACTGGAACCACCTGCTCAACCCCGACCACGCCATGACGCTGATCGTGATGGCGGCGGTGTGGAAGCAGATCTCCTACAACTTTCTGTTCTTCCTGGCCGGCCTGCAGTCCATCCCGCGCTCGCTCATCGAGGCCGCGGCCATCGACGGCGCCAGCCCCTGGCGGCGCTTCTGGGACGTGACCTTCCCGCTGCTGACGCCCACCAGCTTCTTCCTGCTGGTCATCAACATCGTCTATGCCTTCTTCGACACCTTCGGCATCGTTGACGCCGCCACGCAGGGTGGCCCGGGCAAGGAGACGGCCATCCTGGTCTACAAGGTCTATCACGACGGCTTCAAGGCCCTGGACCTGGGTGGCTCGGCGGCGCAGAGCGTCGTGCTGATGGTCATCGTCGTCAGCCTGACGGTGCTGCAGTTCCGCTTCGTCGAGAAGAAGGTCCAATACTGATGGTCGAAAGAAAGCCCTGGCTGGACTGGCTGGCCCACGCCATCCTGCTGCTCGGCGTGGCGGTGGTGGCGTTCCCTCTCTACGTCACCTTCATCGCCGCCTCACAGACAGCCGAGGCCATCCTGCATGCGCCCATGCCGCTGGTGCCGGGTGGCCACCTGATCGAGAACATGGCCACGGCCCTGGGCGGCGGCACGGGCTCAGGCTCCAGCGCGCCGGTGGCCCGCATGATGTGGGTCAGCTTCGTGACGGCCATGGTCATTGCCGTCGGCAAGATCGCCATCTCGCTGCTGTCGGCCTTTGCCATCGTCTACTTCCGCTTCCCGCTGCGGCAGTTCTTCTTCTGGGCCATCTTCGTGACACTGATGCTGCCGGTGGAGGTGCGCATCGGCCCGACCTACCAGGTAGTGGCCGATCTGCAGATGCTCAACAGCTACGCCGGCCTGACCGTGCCGCTGATCGCCTCGGCCACAGCGACCTTCCTGTTCCGCCAGTTCTTCCTGACGGTGCCGGACGAACTGGTGGAGGCGTCGCGCATCGACGGCGCCTCACCGCTGCGCTTTTTCAAGGACGTGCTGCTGCCGCTGTCCAGGACGAGCATCGCCGCCCTCTTCGTCATCCAGTTCATCTACGGCTGGAACCAGTACCTCTGGCCGCTGCTGGTGACCACCGACGAATCCATGTACCCCGTCGTCATCGGCATTAAACGCATGATCAGCGGCGGCGAGGCCGCCAACGACTGGAACCTGGTCATGGCCACGGCGCTGCTCGCCATGATCCCGCCCGCGTTGGTGGTGATCCTGATGCAGCGCTGGTTCGTCAAGGGTCTGGTCGATACCGAGAAATAAATGGCTGCGATCTCTATTCGAAAACTGATCAAGCGTTACGGTCACGGGCCTAAGGCCGTGCAGGTCATCCACGGCGTCGACGCCGAGGTCAAGGACGGCGAGTTCGTCGTCATCGTCGGCCCGTCGGGCTGCGGCAAGTCCACGCTGTTGCGCATGGTGGCGGGGCTGGAAGAGGTCAGCGAGGGCGAAATCGCCATCGGCTCGCGCGTCGTCAACGACGTCGAGCCGGCAGACCGCGACATCGCCATGGTGTTTCAGAACTACGCCCTGTACCCGCACATGAGCGTGGGCCAGAACATGGCCTACGGTCTGAAGTTGCGCAAGATGCCCAAGGCCGAGATCGACGAGCGTGTGCAGCGCGCCGCCAAGATCCTGGAGCTGGGCCACCTGCTGGAGCGCAAGCCGCGCGAGCTGTCCGGCGGCCAGCGCCAGCGCGTCGCGATGGGCCGCGCCATCGTGCGCGACCCGCAGCTGTTCCTGTTCGACGAACCGCTGTCCAACCTCGACGCCAAGCTGCGCGTGCAGACGCGGCTCGAGATCCAGAAGCTGCACCGGGAGCTGGGCGTCACCTCACTGTTCGTCACCCACGACCAGGTCGAGGCCATGACGCTGGCGCAGCGCATCATCGTCATGAACGGCGGCCGCATCGAGCAGATGGGCACGCCCGAAGAGGTCTACGGCCAGCCGGCCTCGACCTTCGTCGCCAGCTTCATCGGCTCGCCAGCGATGAACCTGCTGCCAGGCCGACAGCACGGCGGGCAGTTCTTCATCGACGGCGCCGAGCTCGACGTGCCGCCGGGCGTGGAAGGTGAACTGACGCTCGGCCTGCGCCCAGAGCATGCGCAGCTGGCCGACAGAGGCTGGCCCCTGCGCGTGGAGATGATCGAGATGCTGGGCGCCGAGCGGCTGGTCTACGGCAAGCTCGGCAGCGCCACGCCCTTCACGCTGCGACTGGACGCCACCCTGCCCCCGCCCCAGCCGGGCGACTGGCTGCACCTGGCCTTCAGCCCCATGCATCTGCACCGCTTTGACGCCAAGACGGGGCAAAGGCTGTGAAGGCGCATTGGCCCTATCCGCTGTGGCTGGCCCATCGCGGCGCCGGCAAGCTCGCGCCGGAGAACACGCTGGCCGCCTTCCGCATGGGCGCCGGGTTCGGCTTTCGTGCGTTTGAGTGCGACGTCAAGCTCAGCCGCGACGGCCAAGCGTTCCTGCTGCACGACGACACGCTGGATCGCACGACCAGCGGGCAGGGATCGCCGGCTTCAGCGGACTGGGCGCAACTGGCCGGACTCGACGCCGGCAGCTGGCACAGCCCGCCGTTTGCCGCCGAACCGCTGCCGCGCTTTGCCCAGATTGCGGCCTTCTGCCAGGCCAACGGCTGCGCACTGAACGTCGAGATCAAGCCCTGTCCCGGCGAAGAAGCCCGTACCGGCGCTGCCGTGGCCCGTGAGGCGGCGCGCCTGTGGGCCGGCGCGCTGCCGCCGCTGCTGAGCAGCTTCAAGCCCGACGCCCTGGCGGCAGCTCGTGATGCCGAACCGGCGCTGCCGCGCGCTTTGCTGCTGGACAAGCTTTGGGACGGATGGCCCGAGGGCGCCCAGGCGCTGGGCGTTGTCGCCGTCATCACCAACTACCGGCTGATGGACCGTGCGCTGATCGCCCGCCTGCATGCCAAGGGCTGGCGGGCGCTGGTCTATACGGTCAACGATGCAGCGATCGCCGAGCGGCTCATTGCCGACGGCATCGACGGGATCATCACTGACGCCGTTCGCGAACTCGGACCTCAATGAACTCGCACCTGCACAAGATCCTTTGCACCACGGCCCTCGCGTTGCTCGCTGCGGTGGCCCGCGCCGCTGCGCCGAACTGCGAAGCCGAGCCGCAGCTGCAGTTCGACCGCATCACCGAACGGGTCATCCTCGTCGGCGAGACCCATGGCAACGAGCAATCGCCGGCCTTCGTGGCCCGGCTCGTCTGCGGTCTGCTGACACTCGATCGCCCCGTCATCCTGGCGGTGGAACGCATCAGCGTTGAACAGCCGGCGCTGGACCGCTACCTGGCATCGGCCGGTCGCGCCGACGACGTCCGCGCGCTTCTGCGCGAGCATGACTGGGCAGCGCCCATGCAGGATGGTCGCAGCAGCGCGGCGATGCTCAAGCTGCTGGAACAGGTGCGGCGCTGGCGCCTGGCAGGGTTGCCCGTGGAACTGATTGCCATGGTGCAGCCCTGGAGTCCCGATGCCGCCACCTCCGCGCCCGTCAGCGATTCCAAAGTCGTGCAGGCCCGGGAGGATCGGGGCATGGCCGACACGGTCACCGCGGCCCTGGCCCGGCATCCCAAGCACAGCGCCGTGGTGCTGGCCGGCAGCTTCCATACCGTCATCGGATCCAAGATCCACCAGGACATCATCGGCGCACCCTCCATGGGCGAGGTGCTCGCGACCCGCACGGCCGTCCACGTGATCGGCTTGAGCAGCGACGCCGGTTCGTCGTGGAACTGCGGAACCAGCTGCGGCCCGAACCCGCTGCTCGCGGCCCCCTGGGACCTGCCCGATGCCCGCATCGACACCCGCGTCAGCCTCGGCGAGATCGTTGTTTCGCCGCCGGCAGCGGCGGTGCGCTGATACACCGCGCGATGCGCGGAGACGCAGTGCCGCGCAGCCGCATGCCAAATCGGCGCCAAAGAATCTCGCTCGACGTGGCGGCGCCCCGGTCGATACGCCACCTGGAACACACGACGGGCATATGCCTCAGTCATAGCCTTGTTTCATTTCACCTTCTTCTCATCGATGGCCAGAGCGAGGGCTTCCTGGACAATTCTTGACGTAGGCATGGCCAGAATCTGCCGATCACGCGGCCGGTTTCGGCTCGCCGCCATCTGCTCGCTCAGCGTCGCCTTCGCCCGCCCGTAGTGCCGTGCCACCGCGCTGGCGGAGCACAGGCCTGACTGCACGGCCAGGTTGGCCACCAGTGCCCGCGCGGTTGCGGCCAGATGGTCCTTGCGGACCACCAAGCTCTGCGCACCACGTGCCCGCAGCTTGATCTCCACCCAGCGTTCCAGAAGTGCCAGCGCTCCGGCGATGTTCTTGGTCTCGCTGGCAGCCACGAGCACGGCCGCAGCGCCGCGCACCTCTCGGGACATCGGCCCAAAAGGGCCGACCGCGCCGGACGCAAGGGCGATCCCATGCTCAAGTTCCCATTGAAGGATCTCCACCTCGCCCGGACGCAGTGCGATCCGCGAGCGCAGCGCGGATCGCCCCTCCCGCACCGTGTTGCCCAGGAGGCGATGCAGCGCGCAGGAGTCAAACCCCTCCACCCAGTCCAAGCCCACGGCGCATCGCAACGCTGAATGCGCAAAATGCGTCGGCGCGACACACAGCCCCAAAGAGACGGGGCGCCACGCCAGCATCCGGACCTCTTGGAGGAGCTGCTCAAGGCTGTCGATTTGGCGGGCCTGAGAAGCGCCGGCGAAGACGGGCCCGCGGATGCCGTCGGCGTCACGCACCCAACGCGCAACGATGTTGGCAACGCCATGCGCAATCGCGTCGGGCTTGTCGCCGGCGGGCAATGCCGTCAGGAGGTGGATCTCAGAAGGTGTCAGCAGATAAAAGAACAGCTTGCGCTGGGGAGCGCGGTGCGCCTCCAGCAAACGGGTTCGGATTCGGCGAGCCAGCGTCGGCGCACTCAGAAAACTGCGCCCCACGGCGGCCTGCCAGTAAACGTGCCAAGTCCGCAAGGCGCGGTCGTCGAAGATGGAAGCGTCCATCTCTCCATGACGTTAGCGAATTGATCCTTTTCTCCGCGTTTTTACGGATGGCAGTGCCAACGTTCGGTATTCCATCGGCACGGGGCGCCCATCGCACGGCCCGCGCAGGGACGTCCCCGGTGCCGTGGCCCTGCCCTGGGACGACCGCGGCGTTGACACCGGCGGCGATGCGCAACTGAAGCGGCGCGCGGGTGATCCGATGAGCCGCAAGGCCTCGCATGCAACCCCACTCGCCGTCGATGTAGCAAGTTGCCCGGCTTCACGACGCCACGGGAACCGAACGAACAACCCGTCACGCCACAGCACCCGGATGTCGTGCGCGTTGGCGCCCGGCTGAACGGCCGCTGCCGCCTTCATGCAACCCGTCGAGGCCGAACGCAAGACAGGGCTCGAGCAAGGCTATGGATGGCCCGCGCAGGCGCCGTTAGCTTTGGCCGGCCTGATGCATTTCGCTGAAGGCATTCAACGGCAACTCAACCTGAAGGAGAACGTGATGAACGAAGACTTGCAACTGGAAATCGTTGACCTGGGCGATGCCAAGGAGGAGACCAAGGGTCGCATCCAGGGCGTGGAGCCCGAGCTGAACGAAGCAGCTCCGTACAAGCCCTGATCACGGCGCTGTACCTCCGGCGTGCAGGCGGCCGACTGCGCGTCAACGGCGCAACGCGTGATCGTTGAGCTGAGCAGGACCGAGGAGGGATCCAAGGTCCTGCTTCCACGCCAGGCTACACGGCATGCAGCCAGCTGTGGCTATACACATCGAACGAAGGGAGTTGCCATGCAACGCATCCATGCGTCACCACCACCGTACCAGCTGGCTGACCATGTCCGAGCCTGTCGCGTCGATGAGCAGGTCCTGCTTTTGGATATGCGGCGCAACAAGTATCTCGGCTTCGCCGGTTCGCAGCTGGATGCGCTGGGTCAAGTGATCGTCGACTGGCCCTGCCCTGCAGCGCACGGGAACGCCTTGACGCTGAGTCCGGCCACCACGGAGCGGCTGCAGCCCCTGCTCGATCAACGGCTGCTCTCTCAAGCGCGCATGCCACGTCGAACGGGGCCGCTGCTTCCCGAAGTGCTGGACTGTGTCGACCCCTATGCCGACCTCGCGCGTCCGCCGGCGGCCGTGCGAGAGGTCCTGTGCCTTGCGTGGGCCGCTGCGGGTGCTGCATTCTGGCTGCGGCGTCTGAGCCTGGCTGACATCGCGAGCCGCGTGGCGCGCCTGCGCCCGCACAGCCGCAGCACCGACGACGGGGCGAGCACGGCGGCATTGCGCGACGCCGTGTCGGCATACATGCGGCTTCGCCCCTTCCTGTTCACCGCACATGACAAATGCCTGCATGACTCGCTGACGCTGATCCGTTTTCTTGCCCGGCGCGGGATGTTTCCGGCATGGGTCATTGGCGTGCGAACCCGGCCTTTCGCTGCGCATTCCTGGGTGCAGAGCGATGGGCTGGTCCTCAACGACGTGCATGAGCACGTCCGCACCTACACGCCCATCCTCGTCGTCTGACCCGAGCAACAGATCATGTTCCGCTACATCGCCTTTTGCTGGGAGGTCGCCAGTCCGGACCAGGCGGATCTTGCTCACCGACTGGAGCAGGCCCTGGTCGATCACGGCTGGCAATCAGCGTTTCGCACGTCGGGGCATCGCGTCTTCATGACCGGCAACGCGCGCGGCGTCAACGACGCCTACCTGTTGACCGCCAACCAGGGCGTCGTCCTTGGACGGCTCTTCCGGCGCAGCGAGCCGCCGGCGCGCGGGCAAGGTGACATCGAGCTCACGGACGTCGAGGCACAGCGCATCGTGCACACGGATGGGCGCAGCCTCGTCGATCACTTCTGGGGCAGGTACGTCGCCTTTCTGCCCTCATGGACGGGCGTGCCGCGCGTGCTGCGCGATCCCACGGGAACCTTGCCCTGCTACCGCATCGAGCTCCAGGGCCTCACCGTCGCCCTGTCGTGGCTCGAGGACCTGTTTTCACTGCTGGACATGCCTGCGCCGCCGGTGGATTGGGATGGCGTTGCAGCCCACATGGTGCTCGGTCAGGTGAGCGGCCATCAGACGCTCCTGACCGGCGTCACCCAGGTCCTTGCCGGCGAACTGCTGCCCATGGCCGCTGGCAGCGGCCGGCCTAAACAGCTTTGGAACGCGGTCGATTGCGCCCGGCGCAATTCATCTCTCGCCACGCCTGAGGCGTCCGCGCAGCTGCGTGACACCGTCGCCACTTGCGTACGGAGCTGGGCTTCTTGCTACGACGCCATCGTGCTCAGGCTATCCGGCGGCGTGGACTCGGCCATCCTGCTTGGCACCATTGCAGCTGGTCGCATCGCCAGCGACGTCGTCTGCCTGAACTACCACTCGCCCGGCACGGACAGCGACGAACGCTCCTATGCACGCCTTGCTGCCAAGCGCCACGACGTTGAACTTATCGAGGGGAACATCGACGATGACTATCGCCTCGAAGACGTGCTGCACGTCGCGCGGACTGCGACTCCGGCCAATTACCTCGGCTTCATGGGGACCAGTCGCAACGATGCCGAGGTTGCCGCCTCCCGCTGTGCCGGTGCGGTCTTCAACGGCGCTGGTGGCGACCAACTCTTCTTCGAGGTTCGCTGCACCTGGCCCGCGGCCGACTACTTGAAGTTGCGCGGCTTCGACCGGGGATTTCTTTCAGCCGCCCTTGACGCGGCCCGCCTCGGCGAGGTCTCCGTATGGCAGGCGCTGCGACAGGCCGTGGTGAACAGGTCCTTGCGTGGGGACCCCATGGGTGGCGTCGGACGCCACCTGACGTTGATGGATACGGCAGTCATGGACGCCGCATTGAAGACCGCCCCGCGGTTCATTCACCCGTGCTGGCTCGCGGCGCAGGACCTGCCGATCGGCAAGTTCAATCAGCTCGGCATGGTCATCTGTCCTTTCGAGTACTACAACCACTACCTGGCCGAGGCATCGCCCGAGCGGGTCCAGCCACTCATGTCACAGCCGCTCCTGGAGCTGTGCCTGGCAATGCCGACGTATGTGCTGACCCACGGCGGCCGCGGTCGTGCGTTGGCCCGCAAAGCCTTCGCATCTGAGATCCCGCCGGAAATCGCCACTCGCCGGTCGAAGGGCGGCACCGCGAACTACATCGCAACGGTGCTGCAGCGCAATCTGCCGTTCGCGCGGGAGATGCTGCTAGACGGGCTGCTCGCTCAGCGGGGTCTTCTGGACAGGCAGCGCGTCGAGGCGGCGCTTGCCATCAGGCCGGGTTCGCAGACTGGCCATGTCACCGAGATTCACTCGTGCATCGCCACGGAAGCCTGGCTGCAGGTTGCCACGACGGCGGCACGTCGCCGTGAACCTTGAGCCGTGCGCTGATGCTACGGCCGGGGACGCTCGCAGCCGCGCAGGGCCTGATTCGTGAGGCCGTGGACCGCCGTCTGCTTCTGGCCGCCTTTGGCATGCTGGTGCTGGTCACGCTCAGCGGCGCGCTTGCGGCAGGCTCGCCGCTGGCGCTCAAGCACTTGGTCGACGCGGTCGCAAGCACGGATCCGGCGGACCAGCCGGCGGGCAACGCCATGCTGCTGGCCGGTGCGATCTACTTGATGGCGTTGGCCGGAGGCCGGCTCATGGCGGACGTTCGGCCGCTCCTGGCCGGCACGATGGAGCAACGCGTGTTGGCCCACATCCGTCAACGCTTCTTTGCCCACGTGCTGCGCCTGCCAACGGCCTACCTCGTCAACCGTCGTGGCGGCGAACTGCTTCACAGCGCCGATCTCGCGGCCGCTGGCGCGCAGGCCATCATGTCTCACGTCGCGAACGGCATCGCTCCAGCGCTGATCGAGCTGGTCCTGATGTCCGTCGTCCTGGGCCAGCTCCAGCAGCCCGGGCTCGTGGTCTTGTTCGTCACGACGTCCCTGCTGTACCTGGCGGTCTTCGCGGTCGGGCTGCTCCGCCAGCAGCCGGCGATCCGCGAAGTGTCGTCAGGGAGCCTGGAAGTGCACGGCCAACTCAGCGACGGCATCGCGCACGTCGAGACCCTGCGCTGCTTTGGCGCCGTGAACGAAGCCGAGCAGTCGTTGGGCCGGGCTTCTTCCTTGCTGGCGTCACGATGGCTCCGATTCCATCGACTGACCGTGCAAGGCGCGCTGGCTGCGTCGGCAGTGTTTGCGGTGACGCTGGCGGCCTGCCTCGTGCTTGCCGCTGAAGCCGTCGCACGGGGCCAGCTGAGCGTGGGTGGGTTCGTGCTGGCCAGCGTCTACATGCTGCAGTTGGTGCGGCCGCTCGAAACGCTCGGCATGGCGGCCCGCGACCTGGCTCGGGCCATTGGATTCATGCGGCCTTTGCTGGACATCCTCGCCGAGCCGTCCGAAGCCTGGACCGAACCGGACGCCCGCGCCGCCAGCAGGTGGACGCCGCCGGCAAGTTCGCCATCGCTGCACTTCGAGGACCTCTACTTCGGATACGACACCCAAAGGCCGGTCATTCGCGGTCTGGATCTGCAGATCGCCGCCGGTCGCACCACCGCCATCGTGGGACGCAGTGGCTCCGGCAAGTCCTCGCTGGTGCGGCTGCTGCTGCGGCTGCACGAACCCCAGGCGGGGCGCATCCTGGTGGATGGCCATCCCATCGAGTCGATACCGACCGCAGATCTGCGCGCCATGATCGGGCTGGTGCCTCAGGACGCGGGACTGCTGCAGGCGAGCGTCAGAAGCAATATCGCGCTCGGCCTGCCAGGGGCGACACAGCAGAGCATCGAGCACGCAGCCACGCGCGCGCAGCTCCATCAACTGGTCGGCGAAATGCTCCACGGCTACGACACGCTGCTCGGCGAGCGCGGCCAGACCTTGTCCGGCGGTGAACGCCAGCGCCTGGCAATCGCGCGGGCGATGCTGCGCAAGCCCATGATCTACCTGCTGGACGAACCCACCTCCATGCTCGACGGCAAGACGGAGGCGGCCATCCTGCCTGCCCTGCAAGAGCTGACCTTCGGCTGCACGACCCTCGTCATCGCCCATCGCCTCTCGACCATCATGCACGCCGACCACATCGTCGTCCTCGAGGGCGGGCAGGTGCACGAGCAGGGACGGCACGCGGAGCTGCTCGCCAAGCAAGGGCTCTATGCGCAGCTGTGGCGCCAGCAGACTGGCAGCCAGGTCTGAGCTATCCCCGGCTGGGTTCGCGAGCGCACCGGGGCGTGGCGTCGACCTGCGCCTTCATCTTCTCCATCTGGTGCCAGCCGTCGTACTGCGCCTTCAGCGATGCCGGCGTCTCGGCCGCCAGGATCGGGACGGTCCGCTCCTCCCCCTTGAGCCAGAAGCGGTACCAGTCGACGTTGCCCTGCAGGGAGAGCATCCTTTCGCTGGGCAGAGCCAGCGAATGGGCACCGCCCGGGATCAGCACCATTTCCACCGGCTTGTACTGGCGGCGCAGCAGCGCGTAGATGTCGTAGTTGCCATAGACAGGCACGCCATAGGACTCGATGCGCAGGGCGGCGCGCACGCAGTCGGTGTTCAGCGAGGGGTCGTTGCGCACCCATTCGTCCCGGGTCGGCCCGAACGGCAGGCCGCGGTTCATGTCCTCCATCTGCCGCCACGCTTCAACGCCGTACGCCACCGAGAACTGAAACAGCGTGTTGGTGTCGCCATCCGCCAGCGTCGCGGCACGGATGGCCAGATCGGAGAAGGTGACGAGGTTGAGGGTGGTCTCGCCCGTGGTGCTGAATCCGATGATGCCGACCCGGTCAGGGTCGACCAGCCCGTCACGGACCAGCGCGTCGACGGCGCCACGCACGCCTTCGTAAAACTGGGTCAGCTTCGCCTGGTTATCGCTACCGGGGTCCCTGCCCTTGCCGGGCTGCAGCCCCATGGCCAGGACCAGGATGCCCTCGCGAACGAAGGCGCGGCCCGGGTAGGCGCTCGTGAAGCCGAAGTTGAAGTTCGGTCCGTCCAGGTAGAAAGCCTCGGGATCGAAGAAATAGGTCTGGATCACCAGTGGTCGCCTGCCCTGCGGGGTCGCGTCTTTCGGCGCCAACAACCCGCCGGCCCAGTCCCGCCCCCTGGCATCGCGCCAAGCGTAGGGCTTCATGACGCCCCAGGTTGTCGTGCTGAACTGGGGGTTCAATCGGGTCAGGCGCACCGCCTGTCCGGCCGGCCCGTTCGCGACGACATCTGGGGGCTCGTTCAAGGATTGCTGCAACCGCAATGACCAGGCCGCGGCGGCGCCCTCCACTTTCCCGGCGTCGGCCACTTCGCGCCAGCCGCTCGCATCGCGCCGCTGGAACCTCCGACGCCGTTCACCGTCGACGACGACAAAACCGTCGGCCGTGGGCTCGGCCGCCTTGACCCGGCCGTCCATGCGCGCAACCACCTGCCAGCGTCCGCTGTCCGGCCAGTACTCGATCACATGGGACGCTGCCGAGTCATTGCCGCTCGTCTTGGGCAGATGGGTCCCCGCGAGGATCACGGATGCGCCGCCGCCCTGCCACAGCCTGTCCGTGCGGCCCTGGAACCACCCTGGCAGCGCATCGTCCGGCGCGTCCACGACGGTCTGCTCACGGCCGTCCTCCAGCCGCCAGGCCGTCATTCGGCGGGCTGTCTTGACGAGTGCCCCGGAGTAGTACCGCAAGGGGTCGGCCAGCAGTGCCGGGGCATACCGGTCGACGACCTCGGCCAGCAAGGGGTAGTCCCGGCTCCAGGCGAGCGTGCGTTCGGGTTCGAAGCGGGGCAGCAGCGCCCAGCGACCGTCCGGGGCGATGCTGACCTGCGGCTTTGCGAAGTTCGCTTCGAAGAACGGCTCTCCGAGCGGCCGGGGCTTTGCCGTCGTCCCGAGGTCGGCAACATAGAAGCGGTACTTGCGCAGCTGCGACTGCAAGCGCTGCTGGCCCCACTTGACCGTCCAGAACGACTGGTTGCCGATGACGATGCTGCGCGCGCCCGTCGTCATGGGCGGATTGGGCACCTGCACGGCGTAGACCATGCGGCGCCCATCCTTCGATACATCGAAGGAAACGACGGGCGCGGCCTCGTGCGTCAACGGTGTCAAGGTTCGGGTCCGCAGGTCGAACCGATATGCCTGGTTGACGGCGGCGCCGATCCGGCCCGTGAACACCAGCGTGTTTGCATCGAGCCAGCGGACACGCTGGACGGCCTGGTCGCCGTCATAGGGATCCTCGGCCGCATCGAAGGAGAACACAGCTTGCGGTGCGGGCGGGTCATCGCCGCTGAGCGCATCAGGCTGCAGGGACAACAGCAGGATCTCGTAGCGGTTCGAGTCGGTCGCCATGTTGGCCCGGCGCACGACGATGAACGCGCGGGTGCCGTACGGCGAGATCTGCCGGCGGATCTCGGCAGGCTCCTTGCCTTCGGGCTGGACGATCCGCGTGAACGCGACGATGTCGCGCACCGATGGGCCTGCGGCGGCTGCCGCGCATGCAGGCGGCAGCGGCCCAAGGAACGCGCACACCGCTGTGAGCCAGGGAAGACGCATGATTAAGTTTCAGCAAGCGCGCTGCCTACCGCCCAAGCTGGGCGGGGAGCGCAGGTCAATGGGACGCCTGCGGCCGCAGGCCTGTCGGCAGCGCTGGTAAGCGCTGGCAGCGCTCTACCAGTCGAGCGTCAGACGCGCAGAGACGTAGCGGCCGCGCCAGTCCGCCTGCGTGACGTCGAAATTCGGGGCACCCGGCACGAACTGCGGTTCACGATCCGCGAGGTTCGTGACGCTGACCCCGAACGTCGCCGCCCGAAAGCCGGGCAGCAGCTCCGGCCAGAGTTTCTTCAGGTTCAGGCTGCCAGCCAGGTCGTGGATCCAGTAGTTGCCCAGTCGCCGCTCGCTGGTGCCCGCGTCCTTGTAGTTGCCGAGATAGCGGCTCGTCAGCCCGAGATTCCAGGTGGCGGCGTCCAGTCCCACGGACAGGCGCCCTTTCCAGCGTGGCGCCCAGAAGTCGATGAATCGACGTCCGAGGCGATCCACGACCGGCGCGCCAGGCGTCAGTTGAACCCGGTACTCGTTCACCCGGGTCGCCCCGGCCGCAACCGTCGCACGGCCGGCGGACGTCGTCCAGGCGTAAGCTGCGTCGACGTCGGTTCCGGCCGTATCGAGGCGGCCGTAATTCACCTCGGCGGCCTTGATGCTCGTGACCACGCCAGGCAGACCGTTGGCGGCGGGCCCACGCGTCACGAAGGTCGGAAACGCACTCTCGTAGTTCAGCGCCGACTGGGGCGCCAGAAGCGCGATCATCGAGCGGACCCTCAGTTGCCAGTGGCTCGCGCTCAGTCGCGTGCCAAGACCCCCTTCCGGCTCCCACACGGCGCCGATGCCGCGGGCCTGGCCGCGCTCGGGCTTCAATTCCTTGTTCGTCGTGCGCACCAGCGAGCCCGAGGTGATGGCCTCACCACCGCGTGCCGGATCGACGAGGCCATAGAACGAGGCGTCGTCGACAAGGTCGCTGACGTTGGTCTGCAAGAGCGTCGGCGGCTTGAACGAGCCCGCCGCCGAGCCTCGGATCAGTAGGTTGCGTGTGGGGCGCACCTCGAGTCCGCCTTGAAAGGTGTTCGCCGAGCCGAAATCGCTGTAGGTGTCGCGGCGCGCCGCCAGCGTCAGGGCGGCCAGGTTCCAGGTGACGCGCCCTTCCTCGCGACCGGCCAGCAGCGGCACGCGGGCTTCGCCGTATGCGGCGGAACTGCGGCGGTTGCCATGGATTTCGGACTGGCCGGGAACGGACATGTCGTACCAGTCGCGTGCGGCCTCCGCGCCGACGACGACGTCCACCGGGCCCGCCCACAACTGGCCCACGCTGCCGCGCACGATGGCACTGGCCTGATCCTTGCGCCCCCGGTCGCGGCGGATCGTGTCTGCCAAGATGCCGCGCAGCACCTCATCGGTCGCCGCCTTGCCTGCCGTGAAAGGGTTGAAGGCGGTCGCCGGGTTCTGGGAGGCCAGCGCAGCGGCCAGGGCGGTCGCGTTCACCGAGTCGTTGCGCGACAACGAGCTGCCATGGTCGCTGCTCGTCGAAACCGCCAGCTCAGCGTCCCAGTCCTCGCCGAGCTGGCCCTTGAGGCCCGCCAGCGCTCGCGTGAATCTGCCCTGTCGCAGGAGCCCCTGAATGCCACTGTCGTTGCCCAACACCGACGAAACGCGGACGTCGACGCCGAACGGATTGAAGAGGTTGGCCGCCGGCACCTTGACGCTGGCCAGCGTCACGCCGTAGCTTGGTGCTTCCGTGCGGTCCTTGACGAACATGGCTTCGCCAAACGCGGACCAGCTGCCCGACAGGCGATGCTCCGCGAGCGAATGCAGGGCGAACGTCTGCGTACCGTGGATCAGCGCAGCGCCTCCACCCGTTGCGTAGCGGTTGCAGAGGTTGCGCATGCCCGCGGTGGCCTGGTAGTCAGCGAGCGTCGGTGTCTGACCCGATGCCAGCCGGGGAATCCCCGCGACGCTGGCGCCCAGGCCCGGCAGGTTGCCGCTGATGCTGCTCACGTTGCCCGGCGCGCAGTAAGGCTGGCGCTCATCTGCGCCGCCGATGGCCCTGAAGTCCACGTTCGCGAACCGCGAGCGCTCCACCATGGTCAGCGGCGTCGAGCGGCTGAACGACCCGAGCAGCAGATAGCTGCCATCGGCGTCGCGTCCTCCTGTGGCGATCGAGACGCTGCCATCACGAAAGCCCCGGCCTGTGCCCAGCCGTGCGGCCAGGGAAGACCCGTCGATGGACTTCTTCAGCACGATATTGACCACACCGGCCAGTGCATCGCCGCCATACACGGCGGACGATCCTGACGGCACCACTTCGACCCGCTCAATCGCAGCCAATGGGATCAGGTTCAGGTTGAAGACGCTGCCGGTCGATGAACCCACGGCCTCCAGCTTGCGCCCGTTGACCAAGACCAAGGTGGACCCCAGCGGCATGCCGCGCAACTGCACCGTGCCCTGCCCGAGGGTGCGGCTGAACCCGCCTTCGCCCGCGGAAGCAGAGACCTCGTTGAGCCCGGCCAGGAAGCGTTGCAGGTTGGGCTGGCCGCTGCGTTCGATGTCTCGGGCCGTGTAGACATTCACCGGGGCAGGACCTTCGGCGTCGACGCGCCGCAGTCGCGATCCGGTGACTTCCACCCGCGTGATCTGGTAAACCGATTCGCTGTTGGGCGGTTGTGCGCCGACGTCGGTGTCGCCCGGCCCGGCGCCGCCATCGGCAGCGCCCGCGCGGACCGACGCCGGCGCGCTGGCGGACCCGGGCGATGCGGGGATCGCGGGAACCGTCGTGGCTGAAGGACCCGCAGGGACCGCCTTCTGTGCCGCCAACGACCGCACGACCACGGCGCCATCCGGCGTGACGTGCACCTCCAGATCGGCGCCGGCCACCGCTGCGGTGATGGCCTCGACGCCGGACAGGCGACCGGAAACAGGCTTGGCCAACCGCCCCGCGACGATGCGCGGATCGAAGAGCACGGACGTGCTCGTCTGTCGACCGATCGCGCGCAGCGCGTCGCCCAGGTCCTGCGACGGCTGCTCGATCACGTAGCGCGCAGCCGGACTCGGCTCGGCCGCACTCGCCAGTCCGCAATCCAGCAGCAGCGAGATCGCCAAAGGAAAAGGTAGCCAGCGCGCGCGAAAGCCGATGGTGCCCATCGTGTCGAAGTTTCCAAACATCTCGGTCCCTTGTTTTGTTGTCGAAGGAGTGACAACGAGATGACGGGGTTGTCGAGAGTCTTTTAGGCAGTGCTTTCTCTAGCGAACGTTTTCGAGTTCCAAACGTCCGCCCGTTTCATGCACGGCAAGGCCGTGCAAAGCCGCGACAGCGCGCGCGAACTTGGCGCTGTCGCCCGTTCGGAATACCCCGCTGACGCGCAGGCCGGCTGCTGGGAGGCTACCCAATAGCACCACCGGCGTTCGGTTATATCGGTTCATTTCGTTCACGGCCTCGTCGAGCGGTGCGTCCTGGAACACGGCCTCGCTGCGCTTCCAGGCCATCGCCTGTTCAACGTTCGGCCGGTCGACGCTGGCGATCACGGAACCTCGGCCGCCGTTGGCGCCGTTGTCGATCCGCAGCCGGTCCCCGGGTTGCAGGGTCACGAGCTTTGCGGGCGCTAGTCCTTCTGCATTCAGTTCCTTGGCGGGCTGCACGGTCACCTGGCCCTCGATGAGCGTCACGGCCAGCGCCTTCGCCTTCTTGCGCAAATCGACGAACTTGACCGCGAAAGCCGTGCCGACTGCGACGACCTCGCTGCCGGCCACACGGACGACGAAGGGCCGGGACGCATCCTTCGCCACTTCGAACAGCGCCTCGCCGCCATCGACATCGACGGTGCGCCGGTCCGGGTGCATGCGCACTTGCACATGCGTGTCGGTATTGAGCAGCATGCGCGTGCCGTCTTCCAGCACGACCGACCGCTGCTCGCCAATCGCGGTGGTGTAGCTGCCTTGCCGGTTCCAGTCCTGAAGCTGCAAAACGCCGGCGGCCAACACCACCGCCAGAACTCCCGCGCTCGCCCAGCGCCACGTCGAGCCGCGCGAGACGTGGCGCTCTTTGTTTTGACGCTCTGCCGCCACGGCGGCATACGCGTCCGCCACCTTCACGCGTGGTATCTCCATCCAGACATCCGTGCAGCGGCCAAAGGCCTCGCGATGGGCAGACGAGCGCGCCTGCCAAGCCTGGAACTCACGTTCCATGGCCGGGTCTCGGTCTGGCCCGTGCAGGCGGGCGACCCAAAGCGCCGCCTCGGCGGCGATCTCGCGCGTCACCGGCGGCGCGGTAGGGCCGCCGCGGTCCGGTTTGCCCGAAGGGACACCGTTCACGGGTACCAGCCTTCCATCCTTCCCGCGATCAGCAGCACCGCCTTGGCAATGTGCTTGTGCACGGTGGTGATGCTGATGCCATGCCGGCGCGCGATCTCCTGATAGCTCAGCCCATCGATGCGATGGGCCAGCAGGATCTGTCGGGTCTGGCCGCTCAACAGCGAGATGCACTCGCTCAGCCGCGCCAGTCGTTCCCGCCCGAGCAGCTCGTCCTCGACGCCGGGCCGGCCGTCGATCAGCACCAGATCCTCCAGCGTCACCTGCTCGCCGCGCGTTGCGCTCAGGCGGTGGGCATCGATTGACAGGTTGATGGCGGCTCTCATCAAGAAGGCCTCGGGTTGCTCTACGGTGTTGTCGCGCTCATAGCAGGCCAATCGTATCCAGGCCTCCTGCACGAGGTCGTCCGCATCATGCTCCGACCGGCCCCGCCGCATCAGCGCAGATTTGACCTTCGAGAATACCCTTTGCCAGTCGATGCTCATGGCAATCCCCTCACGCCCATGCCGTCATGCGCGCCCCGCCGCCCTGGGGCGGGGCGTGCCTGGTGGCCGTTGGATCGGCATCCCGCAAAGCCTGCGCCGCCGCGTGATCGCGGCCGAGCCGGCGGTCAGCGCGCTCGAGCGCTGCCACGACGAATTCGTACCAAGCAGCCTGGGAAATGAAGGGACCATGTCGAAGGATTGCTCACGTCAGTTGCCCACGCACTTCAGCGGCTTTGCAGTCTGCCGCTCGGACCAGTTCACGCAGTTCGGGGTGCAGCGCATAAAGCGGCTGGCAGCGCGACAGCGCCTCGGCCCATAACTGTACGACCGATGGGCATTTCTACCAAGGCTGGAGAGGTGGAAGCGAGGACGGGCCTTACATGTCGGCGGCTGTGCTTAAAGCGCGAAGAGTCGCCAACGGCGAGCAAACGGACCTGGTGAAAACGTCGAGCTAGTCCGGCTTTTGCAAAGCGGCGAGGGCCTGCCGTCTCATGGACTTAGGCGCTCGATGGAACTCCAGGATCATCTGCGCCATCTCGTCCGTATCGCAGTAGAGGAACGCGACCGGAACCTGCAGCACTTCTGCCAAGCGCATAGCAATTTGAAAGTCGGGCGCGTGCACGCCTTGCTCGTAGCGGTTGATCCTGGTCGACGCCACGAACTCATCCAACCCGGCCTTTATTCCCAACTGCTTCTGGCTCAGACCAAGGGCGAGCCTCGCCTCCTTCAGGCGCTTGCTCCAAACATCCGATGTGCCCTCATTTGTAGTCGCCATCTTGCTACGAGAGTCGTAGCTTTTGTAGAATGCGACTACTACGACTTTCGTAGCTACCCTCTGTAGCGCGCTGCTCCCACACCGGGGGCGGCGGTTTGGATCTGAGTCGGCAAGCTTGGAGGCCTATGTCCTACTTCTTCTTGGAATCCAACCAATGGTTTAGCAGCGCGCTCCGCTGCCGGTACCTGGTTGTCCGGTTCGGCAAGCTTCACGTTCCGATGATTGAAAACGGTTCTGCCAGGGCTTCCGTATGGCGCTGGGCACCCGGGTTCTTTGCGGACGGCCGGTCTAAGGTAGTCGGGGCGTGGCAAGACGTCCACGCTTGGGCGGCCAAGCGGATGGCCACAGATCTTCACGAGGAAGGCGTCGAGCTCATCCGGACCGTCTTGGGTGACGACCCCGTTGGCGATGTGCTGGCAAGCTTGCGGTCCAAGGCCGGCAGAAGCAGCGCGACTGCGCTCAATGAGTCCGGCGCCGCGGGACGGCATCTGCAGGACCACATGCTTCCCGTGGCGACGAGTCAGGCTCGGCTAGCTGAGCGAGCCGCAGCAGCTGATTCAGAGATGCGGTCAGCGCTTGCCGCCGCGTGTGCCATCCGGGGGCTTGAGGAGACACCAAGGTGCGGTACCAAGTGCTAAAGCCAATCGCTCAATATTGGCTAGCGATACGTTCCAGCGTGAACGTTCCACGGCAGACACGTAGGTGCGATCAAGCTCGCTTTCGATCGCCAGATCTTCCTGCGACCAATCCCTCTGAACGCGTAAGAGCCGAACGTTGTAGGCCAGCACCCCTCGGACGTCGTCGGGAGAGGGCAGTTCATCTGGCGGCTTGGGCTTCGCTGACATGCCGCCAGCGTGCCGATGTGCTAGATTTGCATCTACGGAGTTTGCTTCACATATTGCGTCAGCACCGCGTATGCGGTCCGCGGCAAGTCAGTTCGAGTTGATGAACTAAGGAGCCATCCATGTCTAACTTCTTCTGGGAATCCAATCGATGGTTTGGCGGCGCGCTCTGCTGCCGGTACCTCGTTGTCCGGTTCGGGAAGCTGCGGATCCCCATGCTGGAAAACGGTACCGCCAAGGCGTCCGAATGGCACTGGGCGCTCGGGTTCTTTGCGGACGGCCGGTCCAAGGTGATCGGGGCGTGGCAGGACGACTGCGCTGAGACGCCCGGGAGGATCGCCATGGATCTGCACGAGAGAGGCATCGAGCGCATCCGGGCCGTCTTGGCTGACGACCCCGTTGTCGATGCTATGGCGAGCTTGCGGCCTAAGGCCGGCAGAAGCAGCGCGACTGCGCTCGTTGAGTCCGGCGCCTTCGGCCCCCGCATGCAACGTGCGATCCGATGGACCGACGCCGCGGGACGGCACCTTCAGGATCGCGTGGGGCGCGTGGCCAAGTGCCAAGCCCCTTTTGCTGATCAAGTCACAGCTGCTGACTTCATCGCCCAGGCATTCCAGAGAGCCGATCGCGACCTGTTGCATGACCGTTGGAATCGCAAGCGTCTGGCGCCATTCGGTCAAGACGCTTTTGTTGCTTCTTTGGCAGGCGCCGCCGGATCGCCATGTCGGTCCGGCTCCTGAAGAACTGTCAGGAGGTCCTGGCAACGGTGCGCAGTGCATTGCGCCGTCGCGGGCGTACCGAGAACGAGGCAGAGGACCTGGTTCAGGAAGCGTGGTTACGCCTGGCTTGCTATGAAGACGAAAGGCAGCCTGTCGAGCAACCCGAAGCCTTTCTGATGCGAACGGCGCTGAATCTGTCGATCGACGCCCACCGCATGACCTCGAGTCGCGGCGAGCATGTATTGATCGAGAACGTCGTGCTGATCGACACCGCCCCGTCCGCCGAGGCCGTGTTGCTGGCCCGAGAACGCATGGCTCGTTTGGCCGCCGGGCTGAGTCGTTTGAGCGAAAGAACCCGTGACGTCTTCCTGGCGTATCGAATCGACGGGCTTGCCTACAGCGAGATCGCCAAGATCCACGGCATCAGCATCGCGACCGTGCACCAGCACATTGCCAAGGCGACGCTGCGACTGACCAGCTGGATGGAAGGTTGGTAGTCGTGCAAACGCGAGACGGCACCGGAACGCCGAAGGCGTGCGACAAGTCGCCGCTCGTGAGTCAGGAAAGTCCTGGCAGAAGCGGCCGTATGGATGGCCCGATTGCATGATCCCGGTCAGTCGCAGGCGATATCGCGCGATTGCCGGCCTGGCAGGCGCTCTGCCGGGCATCGTCCGGCCTTCGAACATTGCACGGACACATGGCGGGACGTTGCCGGTGTCCAGCGCCAGCGAGCTGGCGGACGAGTCTCGACGGTCGGCGGTCTGCAAGCGAGCCTTCGATGCCAAGCGCATGGGGCCGCGCGCCGACGCGACAATCAGGTGATGCTCCGATTGGTCGACAGCATCAACGCCAAGGTGCAAGCCTTCCGTGGCGTGGTGGAGCCCCAGTCGCCAGCGCCCAAGCCCGCCGCAAAGGTCGGCGCCGCAAACAAGCCCCCCGCTGCGCCGGCGCGCGATGACGTTCGCGCCACCTTCGACAAGCTGCTGAGTGCCGGGCAATTGCTTGACAGCGCCAAGTTCCAGGAGCGTGCTGGCATCACCCGACAGGCCTTGAGCAAGGCCGTTGCAAGCCGGCGCATGTTCTATCTCGAGGTAGGTGGCATTCGCGCCTACCCGGCCTTCTATCTGGACGATTCGCTGGAGCGCTCACAGGTCGAGGCCGTAACGAAGCTGCTGGGCGACCTCTCGGGCGGCAGCAAGTGGCTGTTCTTCACGACGGCAAAGGGCTCGTTGGCCAAGCCCGACTCGGGCCGCGCTCGCACGCCCCTCCAAGCTTTGGTGGATGGCGACTTCCAGAAGGTGAAGCAGACCGCCACCGGTTACGCGGAACGCTGACGCATGGCGACCCGGTTGCTACCGAACTGCACGCCTCACAAGAGGACTGCTCGAGTTGGCCGCGGCGGCAGGCGGCGTTCGGCTCTTGGCGCTAGGCGCTCTTCTTGCTCAGGTGCTCGTGCCCACGCAGCTTCGGGGATACTGCCAACTCGTTGGATCGTGCTCTGTCATCGCCGATCCTTCGCCTTCAATCGTTATTCAGGGAGAACCCCATGAGGGTCCAAACACTCGGGCTGGCTGCAGCCATTGCGGGATTGTTTTCAAGTCCGGTCTTTGCAGAGGCCTACACGGTCGTGAAGCTGGCAACGCTCGGCGGGATATATACCTACGGCACGGGTATCAACAGCGCAGGCCAGATTACCGGCTACTCGGCCACGACAGGCAACTGGGCCGACCGCGCTTACATCACTAGCGCCGATGGCGCGTCGGTGACGGACCTCGGAACCCTCGGTGGTGTATCGAGCGTAGGCGTCGGCATCAACGACGTTGGGCAGGTGGTGGGCTATTCGACACAGCTCAGGTCCTCGAACGGTCACGCCTTCGTGACCGGCCCGAACGGGGCGGGCATGACAGATCTGGGGACCTTCGGAGGGACCAGCAGCCATGCCTATGCAATCAATGGAAGTGGCCAGGTGGTGGGTTGGGCAGACACTGTCACCGCCGTCCATGCATTCATCACAGGCCCGAACGGCGTGACCTTGACAGACCTCGGTACGCTCGGCGGTTCGGGTAGCTATTCGATCGCGATGGCCGTCAACGAAAGCGGTCAGGTGGCCGGTTACTCCGAAAATGCAGACGCGAGGCGGCATGCCTTCGTCACGGGCGCGAACGGCTCCGGAATGACGGATCTCGGCACGCTAGGCGGGAGCTACAGCTATGCCTATGGCATCAACGACAGCGGCTGGGTAGTCGGTGAGGCATATACGCAGGGAAATCAGGCGGTTCGCGCCTTCATCAGCGGTGCAAATGGTGCAGCCATGCTCGACCTTGGCGCGCTCGGTGGTTCATTCAGTGCTGCCAGGGACATCAACAACAGCGGAAACGTGGTGGGTCACGCCTATACCGCTGGAAACCTGGAGCAGCATGCCTTCGTCACCGGTACCAATGGCCTGGGCATGACGGATATCAATTCGCTCGTGTCTCTCAGTCCGGGGGTCTATTTGAGAGATGCCTATGGCATCAACGATGCAGGACAGATCATTGCAACTGGCTCGGACGGCCAGGCATATTTCTTGAGCCCGGTGCCAGAGCCTGGCAGCTACGCATTGCTGCTCGCGGGCATCGCGATCGTCGGCGCAAAGGTGCGGCGAAAGAGCTGAGCGCCGGCGTTCAGGTTGAAAACGGCCACTGCGCGGCGGTCCACCGCATGACGCAGTTGGCCGTGGGGGTTTCGTCCATTCCGATCCAATGCGCAGGTGGCGGACGACGCCCGTGAGCGTGCGCAAATGACTCGAATTTTGAAACCAGCCGTAACCGTGAAGTTGGGCGCGACGACGTGGACGTTTGAAGGACGGATTTTTTCGCATCTCAATACCGGGGGAAACCCTGCGCCCTCCGGAGCCGCGGAACATAACGGCCAAACCGTTCGGTAGTCAGGTCCACTTCGATCGTCTTCGAAGGCACTTGAAAGCCGAACGAAACTCGGTCGACATCTAACTCGCCAAATACACGGTCTGGACAAGCATTGCGCGACGGTCTGCAATGCGCCCCGGGGCTGCAACCCACTCGCCTTCGCAAGTCGTCCCATCGAGCGACAGCGGGTTTGAGATGTCACCGGGAGCCAAGATGGAATCGTCAATTCAAGTCGGCGCTGGCGAGGAGCCGACGCTTCAAGTCAAGGCGCAGGGCGCTGCCCGCCAACAGGACCCGATCGACGGGCCGGCGAGAAAGTTGGGCGCCAAGCGTTCAGCGCTGCAACAACGACGGCATCGGCAGGCCCTGCCGACATGGCACGGGGGAGTTACCGGCTGCGCCAGCTGGGCCGGCGCGCAATTGCTCGTGTCCTCTGACGGCGCCCTCCAGTTCGCGATCCATCGCGTGTCCGCCGGCCTGATGATCGAGAAGCGGCTCTGCAGTCCATCTGGTCCGCGAACTGCACAGACGCTGTTCTTTCGCGATGCGGCCGGGTTCGATCGTTGGTGCGAGCTGGAACCCGTCCGGTTCGAGGACCCGTTGCTGCACGGCAAACTGTGCAGGCAAGGCCATGAAGTCCTGGGCAGACGCTGAGCTGCCTGGCTGCGCGACGCTGGTGGACGCGCGGGGATCTGGCGCCAAGATGCTCAACCTCCTGGCTGGCTTCAACAGCGCCGACAACGCCGAGCTGGCCGTGGAGCGGTTCCACGACGCACTCGAACTGATCGGTGCCGATGCCGGCGTCTTCCTCAGTGCGATCCGTGACGACGCCGCTCGCACCTCGTACCGGTCGCTTCTTGCCTGCGATCCAGTCTGGGCCATCGAGTACGCCAGGCTTGGATGGCATGAACATGACCCGTGGCTACGGCACGCCCTTGACAACGAAGATCCCGTACGAGACACCGAGCTGAAGCTGATGCCTCGCGAGCAGGAGTTCGTGCAAACCGCAGCGAAGTACGGATTCGCGACCGCGCTGGTGGTTCCGGCGCCCAGCAGCGCAGGAACGTCACGGGTCGGCGTCCTGTGCCTGGGTTCCAGCCGCCCTGGCTTCTTTGACGGCGACGCCTATCCGCAGCTCCGCATCGTCGCGACGATGCTCGCGATGGAGTTGCACCGATGGATGCGTCGCGCCGCCGCCAAGGAGCTGCAGGCAAAGGCGCGCATCAGGCCTGACGACATCCAGCTGCTCAGGCATGAGCAGGCCGGGCACACCAGCAAGGTCATCGCACAAGACCTGAACGTTGCACCTCAAACGGTGGACACCCGCTTCCATCGTCTTTGTACGCGGCTGGACGTGCCCGACCGTCGCAGTGCTGCAAGGGTTGCCCGGCTCTACGGCCTGCTGTGAGCCTTGATCGCCAGTGAAAGATCCGCCCCCCGAATCTGGCACAAGCACATGAGGGTTCGGCGCCTAGATTGATCTCAACGCTCGAAAGAGCTGCAACGAGAACACCAGGCATGAACACCCTTCACCCTTCACAAGTGGCCGGCGAGTCGCCATGCGCGCAAATGCCGTGCGGCACGCGGTCACTGGTCGGTGCGCTCGTCCTGAGCCTGTCATTCGGCGCCGCCGGCCCGGCAGAAGCGGCGGATGGATGCACCGTGCTGCTGTGCCTGGCCGCGCCGAGCTGGCGCGCGATTGCGCAGTGCGTGCCGCCGGTTCGGGAAGTGCTGCGCGACCTGGCGCGTGGCAAACCGTTCCCGACCTGCGCGATGGCAGGTGCGGGCAATTCGGCCAGCCACGACTGGGCCACGGCGCCCGGGCTTTGCCCGCCGCAGTACACGCAAGTGCATGAGGGCCCCAATGGGCCGGTTTACACCTGCGACTTCAGCGGCGCCATCTCTGTCACGGTGCAGGGCATGCCGTTCTCCCGCACGTGGTGGTCAACAGGTGGCGACGCGGTGACTGAGTTCAGTCCCGGCGCCAAGGCCCAGCTCGGGATTTGGGACACCCGCTTCGATGACGACTACGCGACCTGGTTGGCCAGACGCTCCTCGATCGGGCTGCAGTACTGAGCGCACGCCATGGACGCCACTCACTTTGCTTCTCTGGCGGCGACGTGCGCCCCAGCCATCCATGTGCAGACGGCCACCGCCCTCGTTCACGTGGAGAGCGCATTCAATCCGTGGGCGATCGGGGTGGTCGGTGGATCGTTGCAACGCCAGCCCCGCAGCCGTGGCGAGGCGCTCGCCACGGCGCGCGCGTTGCAGGCAGCAGGTTGGAACTTCAGCATCGGACTGGGCCAGATCAGTGTCCGCAACCTCGAGCGCCTGGGCCTGACCCTCGAAACCGCGTTCGAGCCGTGCACCAACCTGCGCGCGATGCAAGTGGTCCTTTGCGAGTGCTTCACCCGTGCCGACACCACCGTCGCCCGATCGAAACAGCAGGCGCTTCGCTCTGCCCTGTCCTGCTACTACAGCGGCAACTTCATGACGGGCTTCAAGCACGGCTACGTCGCCCGGGTCGTGGCGGCGGCGGCGGCCCAGCCACCTGTTCCCTGGCCTCTCGACTTCCCCACCACCCTTTCAAAGGAGAACCCATGAGCCGCTTCATTCAGGTCAAGCACGCCCTCACAGTGCTCGCCGTCCAACTCGCCCTGGTCGCCCGGTCTCCCGCCGTCGCCGCCGGCTTCGACAAGATCAACGACACCGTCGTCAACGTCAACACCATCCTGGTGACCATCTCCGTCTCCGTGGTGAGCATCGCGATCCTCTGGGCCGGATTCAAGATGATCTTCCAGGGCGCGCGCCTGACAGACGTGGCCAACGTGTTGGTCGGTGGCACGCTGGTCGGTGGTGCGGGTGCCATGGCGGCCTACATCGTCAGCTGAGCCGGAGCTGATGCCATGCAAGGCGAAGCAATCTACAAGGGCGCCACGCGCCCGGCGATGAAGCTCGGCATCCCGCTCGTGCCGCTCGTGGTGCTGTTTGGCACCGGCATGCTGCTGGTGCTCTGGGGCGGCATCTTGTTGAGTTGGTGGATCGCGCTGGGGGTCGTCCTGGCTTTCGTTCCCGCGCTGCTGTGGATGCGTCTGGCCACCGCGAAAGACGACCAGCGTTTTCGCCAGATGTTCATCGCGATGAAGCTGCGGCTGCACGACAGCAACCGGCGCTTCTGGCACGCGCGCAGCTATGCGCCCACTCTGTACCGAGGAGCCCGCGATGCTTGGCATGTTTGATCGCGCCCTGAGCGCCTGTGCTGGCAGCCGAGTCGGCCAAAGCGAGTGCCGTCCTCGGTACTGGACGCAGGCCCGGATGGAGAACCCGCTGGCCCGCTTCATTCCGTTCTCCTCGCTCGTCAGTGCGCATGACGTGATCACGCGGGGAGGCGACTACCTGCGCGTATGGCGCCTCGCCGGCGTGCCGTTCGAATGCGCCGACGATCACTTGATCGTTGAGCGGCACGAGGCACTGTGCAGTCTCTTGCGCAACCTCTCCGGCGGCGAATGGGCGGTGTGGACGCATCGGCTGCACCGCGTCATCCACGACCGCCTTCGGCATCCGGCGCAACCCGGCTTTGCGCGAGATCTGGCCGTGGCCTATCAAGCCAGACTCGACGATCACCGGATGATGAGCAACGAGCTGTACCTGACACTGGTCTATCGGCCCAACGTCTCGCGGCTCAGCCGCGCCCTGCAATCGACGCAGCGCACCCACGCCATGATCGCCGCAGCTCAGGGCAACGCGCTGCGAGTCATGGAAGAGCGCAGCGCGTTGGTGGAACGGGTACTGCGTGGGTTCGGACCGCAATTGCTCGGCGCTCGGGACCGCGGTGGCCGGTCGTATTCCGAAGTGGCCGAGTTCCTGGGCTACCTGGTCAACGGCTGCTGGCGGTCGATCCCGATGACGCCGGGGCCACTGTACCGTACGCTGCCGACGACGCGGCTTTCCTTTGGCGGCGACAAACTCGAATTGCGTCAGGGCAACCGGCGCCGTTACGCGGCCCTGGTCGACATCAAGGAGTATGCCGACGCCGTGGAGCCGGGCATCCTGAACGCCCTGCTCTACGAGGCCAGCGAATTCATCGAGACGCAGAGTTTCTCGATCATGCCGCGCCGCGACGCGATGCATGCGTTGGAGCTGCAGCGCGACCAGCTGATCGCCAGCGATGACGTGGTTGCAAGCCAGGTCGCGGAGATGGACGTCGCGCTCAATGAGCTCGGCGACGGCCAGTTCTGCATGGGCGAGTACCACTACAGCCTTCTGGTCTTTGGCGACGAAGGGCCGGATGGTGTGGGCAACGCCGGCCGCCGGGCGGCGTCAGCCATCGGTGCGATTGGCGAGGCTTCCAGCCTGCAGATGTCGCCTGTGGACCTGGTCGCAGACGCTGCCTGGTTTGCGCAGATGCCGGGGAACTGGCAGTGGCGGCCGCGGGACGCCAAGCTCTCCTCGCGGGCGTTCGCGGCACTGGCGAGCGGCCACAACTTCGCCCGCGGCAAGCGCAACGGCAACCCCTGGGGCGAGGCCCTGGCCCTGCTGCGCACGCCCTCGGGCCAGCCGTTCTATCTGAACCTGCACAGCAGTCCCGAAGGGGAAGACTCGTCGGACAAGAAGTTGCCGGGCAACACGCTGATCATCGGCTCGACCGGTGTGGGCAAGACGACGCTGGAGATGTTCCTGCTGGCGCTCACGCGCAAGTGGGACCCGGCACCTCGCCTCGTGCTCTTCGACCTGGACCGCGGCTGCGAGATCGCCATACGCGCACTGGGTGGGCGCTACTTCACCCTTGAAGCCGGCAAGCCCACGGGCTGCAACCCGTTTCAGCACGAACCGACACCGTCGCGCATCCAGTTCTGGGAGCAGCTGATCCGGACCTGCATCGCCACGGTTGCCATACCGCTGCTCCCGGCGGACGAGCGCGCCATCGCGGACGCCGTCAAGGCGGTGGCGATGATGCCGGCGCCGCTGCGCCGCTTCTCGACCGTGCGGCAGAACTTGCCCAAGACGGGCGAGAACAGCCTGTTCGAGCGACTCGGGCGCTGGTGCCAGGGCGGTGCGCTGGGCTGGGTCTTCGACCAGGCCGATGACCGCTTGCTGGACTTGCATGCGACCCCGGTCATCGCCTTTGACACTACCGAGTTCCTGGACCTTCCCGAGGTTCGCACACCGGTGATTATGTATCTGCTGCAGGTGATGGAAGAGCTCGTCAACGGCGAGCGGCTGATCTACGTGATCTCGGAGTTCTGGAAGGCGCTCGACCACGAGATCTTCAGCGACTTCGCCAAGCAAAAGCAGAAGACGATTCGCAAGCAGAACGGCCTGGGCATCTTCGACACGCAGAGCCCGTCGGACGTGCTGCGCCATCCGATCGGCCGCACGATGGTCGAGCAAAGCGTGACCAAGATCTTCCTCGCCAACCCGGAGGCGGTGCGCGACGAGTACGTCGACGGCTTCGGCCTGACGCACGCCGAGTTCGACATCGTCCGCAGCCTCGGCGCGCAAGGCGGCCGGCGCTTCCTCGTCAAGCAGGGACACGCCAGTGCGATATGCGAGCTGGACCTCGCCGGCCTGGAGGACTTCGTCACCGTGCTCTCGGCCACCACTGACAACGTCGCCCTGCTCGATGCCGTGCGCACCCAGCATGGTGACGATCCATCCGATTGGCTCCCTGTCTTCCTTGGCAAGGTCAAGGATCGCAGGAGTCGCAACGCAAGGAGAGCCGCATGAAAGCTGTTCGTCATTTCCTGGCGGTGAGTGCTCTTGCACTCGGGGCAACTGCCGCCAGCGCCCAGTTCGTGAAGGGCAACGAGGCCGTCAAGGTGATGCCGGATGGGACGAGGAAGGTGGAGACACCGCCGACCAAAGGGGCGCTGCTTGCGAAGCCATGCAGAGCAGAGAACCCCGGGTGCACAGCGAGCGGTTGGCAGATGGTTGAGACCCAGGAAGGGCTTCGCGAGTGCACCGAGATCTACGCGAGGCCGGGGACCTGTCGCCGATCAACCTACGGCACGGAGAAGCGGTTTCGGCTGTGGATCGTATTGGTGAGGGGTGAATGGATGCATTGCCAGTTCCCTGACATCACCAGCAAGTGCGTCAGCACGAAGGCTTTGCCATACGGCGCCGTTCAGTGAGAGGTGAGAAATATGTTTACTTGGGTCGGATCACAGTTCGATGGCGTACTAAACACCTACGTGCTCGGCGTTGTCTCGTCGCTCATGACTGGCATTGCACCTGTCGCCCTGACAGCAATGACGCTGTGGGTCACGTTGTACGGATGGGCGGTGCTGCGCAATGAAGTTTCTGAAACCCTGCCGATCTTCTTGTGGAACACATTCAAGATCGGCCTCGTTCTGGCTTTCGCATTGCAGTCTGGCTTCTACATCAGCAATGTGGCTGACACTGCAAACGCGCTTGCGACAGGCGTCGCCACGACATTCCTGCCGTCGGTTGCCAATCCGGCAACGATCACAACTCCGTACGTCATTCTTGACGCCTTCAACGACAAGGCCAGCCAACTCGTGCTGGACCTGTTGAAGGAAGCAGGGATCACGCGACTCGACTTGCTATTTGCTGCGGTCGTGACAGCGTTCGGCAACGTGGTCTTTCTGTGCATCGCACTTTTTGTGGTCACGCTTGCCAAGGTCTTTCTGACCTTTGTGATCGCGGTAGGACCGCTCTTCATCTTGTGCTTGGCATGGCGTCCCGCGGCACGCTTCTTCGACAGCTGGCTGTCGATGGTTCTCAATGCCGTTGTGCTGACTTGGTTTAGCTTCTTCGCGCTCGGGCTAAGCGCCTCCATGGGGCAGACATTGGTAAACGTCATTCAGTCTGAGGGCGGCTTCCTCGGCCCAGCCTTCAACGTTGTTGGCGAGAGCTTGAAGTACTGCGTTGTGATGATCCTCATGGCCATCATCTGTTTCCAGGCGCCAAGCCTTGCGTCTGCGCTCACCGGCGGCACGGCAGTGCAGCAGGGCGTCCAGATGATCCAGAACGCCATCAGGATCTCTCACGCACGTTCGTGGTCTCGTGGACCCGGCGCTGGTAATGCCGGCGCTGCAGGCGGGGTCGCGCGAGCCGGCACCGGCCTGCCGTACGCGGCTGGGCACGGTGCAGGGACTGCGACCGCAGCTGCCGGTCGTGCTGCCGGCGCGGCAGTCCGCCAGGGCTACGGCGCGGTCCGAACCGCGGCCTACAAGCTCGCCGCGTTGCGTGGTCGGGCGTGATCTTCAACCGGCAAGGAGTGTTGCCATGCACATCTGTCTCAAGCTTGCTCTTTTGGTCCTTGTCGTCCTCGGTTCGGGCGGAGCGCGGGCGCAAGGCATACCGGTCATCGACGTTGCGAACCTGGTCCAGGCGATCCAGCAGGTGATCGACGGCATCACCCAGGTCAACAACCAGGTGCAGCAGATCGCCCAGTTGCAGAGCCAGCTCAACAGCATCAACGGCGTGCGCAACCTGGGTGACATCTTCAACAACCCGCTGTTGAAGAACTACGTGCCGGCCGAGGCTTACACCCAACTCAACGCCGTCAACGCGTCCGGATACTCGGGGCTGAACGCGACGGCCCGGGCACTGCGCGACGCGGGCATGGTCTACAACTGCATGGATCTGGTCGGCAGCGCCCGGACCCTCTGTCAGGCCTCGCTGGCCCAGCCTTACCAGCACAAGGGCCTGCTGCAAGACGCCATGAAGTCGGCGGCTGGCCGCCTGGCGCAGATCCAGTCGCTGATGGGCCAGATCAACGCGACCACCGACCAGAAAGCGGTGCAGGAGATTCAAGCCCGCATTGGCGCCGAGAACGCACTGCTGGCGCATGAGATGTCCCAGGTACAGATGCTGCAGGGCATGGCCGACAGCGAGGAGCGCATCGCGCGTTCGCGTGAGCGGGAGCGCCAGTACGAGATGCTCAATCGCCCAGGCCAGGTCGCCACCTACCTGCACTGAGAGCCCGGCCCTTCCCCACACCTCTTTGATCTGCGAGGTCCCCATGAATGCTGACCTGACGCCAGCAAGAGCTGCTGCATTGCCTGGTCGTTTTCGAGATACCGGTGAGCCCACTGCCGACGCGGCGATCGATGCGAACCGTGCCTGGGAGGTTGATCGTGCGCTGATGCTCGAGCGCTCCGAGCGCCGCGCCTGGGGCGTGGCCATCGCCGGCCTCGTGCTGGGGCTCACCGGCGTGGCGGCGGTGTTCGTGCAGGGCCCGCTGCGCCGTGTCGTGGAAATTCCTATCGTTGTCGATCGCGTGACCGGCGAGGCCACGGTGCAGCGACGTCTGGATGTCGAGAGCATCCCGCCGATGGAGGCACTCGACAAGCACAACCTTGCCAGCTTTGTGCGCGCCCGCGAGGGCTACAGCTGGATGTTCCTGCAGCGCGATTTCGACCAGGTCGCGCGGATGGCGGTGCCAGTGGTGTTCGCCGACTACAACCGACAGTTCGAGGGCGACGCCGCGCTGCACAAGAAGATCGGGGCCACGGAGGATTGGCGCATCAACATCGTGGGCGTGCGCCTGGCGGCGTCCGGTCGTGCGGGCAACAAGGGGGAAGCGACGGTCACCTACGACAAGGTGGTGCGCCTCGTCGAGCGCAACCTGCCCGAGGTCACGACGCGGCACGTGGCCAGCATCGTCTACGAGTACCAGCCCAAGGTGCTGGCCAAGGAGCGCGATCGCCTGGAAAACCCGTTCGGTTTCGTCGTCACGGCGTACCGGTCCGATGCGGAGATCAACACCGCCGCGCAGGGAGTCAAGCCATGAGACGCACTGCCTGGCTCCCGTTGATCGCTGGGCTCGCGCTGTGCGGCGCGGCCGCAGCGGCCTCCGAGGCCGCTGACCCACGCTTGCGCGAAGTGGTCTATGACCCGCGCCAGGTCGTCACGGTGCCGGTCAGGCGCGGCGTCGTGACGCTGGTGGTGCTCGACGCCGACGAGGCAATCACGGAGGTGGCTGCAGGCCTGGGGGGCGACTGCCTCAAGGCGGAATCCGCCTGGTGCGTGGCGGCGCAGGCCGGCGGACGCCATCTGTTCGTCAAGCCCAAGAGTCTGGCCAGCGCGGCGAACACCCTGGCTGTGGTGACCGACCACCGCACCCACAGCTTTCGGTTCGTCGTGTTGGCTGACGACGATCCCGCCGCCCCGGTCTACCGGCTCG
Organism: Pelomonas sp. Root1217; assembly: GCF_001425705.1. Classification (GTDB taxonomy): domain Bacteria; phylum Pseudomonadota; class Gammaproteobacteria; order Burkholderiales; family Burkholderiaceae_C; genus Pelomonas. Next base: position 240,197 of record NZ_LMDC01000030.1, read on the forward strand.
TGGTGAAGACCCCGGCGCGCACAGCGGTCGCGGCGCAGCGCCTGCCGCCCGCGGCATCGCCGCTGGCCGTACTGCCAGCCCTGCCGCCGGTCCCGCCGGCGCACCAGCTCGTCGCCGAGCGGCTGCAGGCCAAGCCGCAGGTGGTGAACTGGCAGTACTCGGTGGCCGAGGCCGAGGGCTCGCAGGACATCGTGCCGAGCCTCGTCTTTGACGATGGCCGGTTCACCTATCTGCGTTTTCCGGGGAACCGCGAGGTGCCCGCCGTGTTCCATGTACTGGGCGATGGCAGCGAGACGCTGGTCAATGCGCGCATGGAAGACGAGCTGCTCGTGGTGGACCGCGTGAGCAGGCGACTGATGCTGCGCGCCGGCTCCGCGGTGGTGGGCCTTTGGAATGAGGCCTTCGATCTGGATGGCAAGCCCCCGCGCGACGGAACCACGGTGCCAGGTGTTCGTCGCGTGCTCAAGACCGAGGTCGACACCGACGCGTCGACCCCATCGATGCGAAAGGCAGTTGCACCATGAAGCGCAACACGAACAAGAGACGCGATCCTGAACGGGTCGCCGATGCGAATGCCGGTGCGGTCGCGGATGCCGGTGCAGGTGCAGGTGCAGGTGCCGGTGCCGGTGCCGGTGCAGGTGCAGGTGCAGGTGCAGGTGCAGGTGCAGGTGCGGTCGCGGATGCGGGTGCCGGTGCGGGTGCGGGTGCGGGTGCGGGTGCGGGTGCGGGTGCGGGTGCGGATGCGGATGCGGATGCGGATGCGGATGCGGATGCGGGTGCGGGTGCGGTTCTGGACGAAGACGAAGACGAAGACGATACGGCCGCGGTTGCGGACGTCAACGCGGGTGTGAATTGGGCTGCGCCTGTCGAGGCAGGTGTCGGAAAGAACGGGGCCTTGCCGGGGTACGGCGAGTTCGGTGCTCCGGACCTCGCAGGCCGCAGGCTCAGCCGGGTGTCAATGAAGGCGCTGGGGGCCCTGCTCGTGGTCATTGCGTACATGGCCGTCTTCGTCGTGCTTGGGATCCAGCGCAGGTTGTCAGGTCCCGACAGGGTCGATGCGGCTGAGCCGAGGCTGGCGCGCGACAAGCCGACCGTTGCCATGTCCGAGACTCGCAGGCTGGATTTTTCGGGGTCGCCACACGCCGGCAGCGCTGCGACTAGGGAACAGGTTCCTGCGCTGGTGCCTGCGACCGGCGAACTGGCCGAGCCCATCGGTTTTCGGCGCACGAGATCGACCTCACCAGAGTCGGGTCATCCAAAGGTGGCGCCCCCTGAGGATGCTTCCATCCTGCTGGTCACCACCCGGCCGGGGGCGGCTCCGGCGCCCGGGGCCTCGCTGCGGCGGGCGGCTCCGGCAGGCTCCGCAGAAGGCGCCGGCGCGCCCGAGGTTGACCCGGATGATTCCTTGGGAGCCACCTCGCGCAATCTGCAGGGATACCAGCGGCAATTGCAGGGCCTGCTCGAGCAGCTGACGAAGAGTGCCGCGTTGACGAGCGGCCAGCCCGGCGCTGCGCCGGCGGGTGCGCCTTTGGGAGGGACGGCAGGCGCCGCGCCGTTCGGCGGGCCTTCTGCCGGCGGCCTGTTCGCGGGCCAACTTCCAGGCTCCGTGACCGCCAGGGCGACGGCCGCGATGCTCGGCAACCGCAGCCTGACGCTGCCCAAGGGCGCTGCCTTCACCTGTGCACTCAAGACCCGGATCATCAGCGCCAACTCCGGGCTGGTGGGCTGCCAGGTTCAGCGCAACGTCTTCGGCGACGACGGGCGCGTGCTGCTGATCGAGCGCGGGTCCCACCTTGACGGCGAGTACCGGATCGCGTCGGTCCGCCCGGGCACCGTGCGGATCCCGGTTCTGTGGACCCGAATCCGCACGCCACTGGGTGTCACCGTGGACATCGATTCACCCGCGACGGGTCCGCTTGGCGAATCCGGTATCGACGGCCATGTCGACAACCGCTGGGGCGAGCGCATCGGCGCGGCGATGCTGCTGTCGCTGATCGACGATTCGGTGAAGCTTGTCGTCCAGGCCCAGGCGTCTTCCGGACATTCGGACCAGGGCGACACCATCGTGCTGCCGTCCACGACGGCCAACACCAGCAAGCTGGCCGAGAAGGTGCTGGACAGCACCATCAACATCCCGCCGCTGGTCTACCGCAACCAGGGCGGCATCGTCGCCATCTACGTCGCCCGCGATGTGGACTTCTCGTCGGTATACGACTTGAGGCCCACGGACGGCGAGGCGCGTCACGAGGAGCTGCAATGAACATGCTTGCTGACTTTGACGAGGGCGGCGACGCCAGCTGGTGTGGCGACGCCACGTCGGTGGTCGAGTTCCTGCGCCCGCTGCGCAACCGGCTGGACGCACCCGGCGTGCTTGAGGTCTGCGTCAATCGGCCGGGCGAGATGCTGGTCGAAACCGGTTGCGGCTGGCAGGCGGTGCCCGCGCCGGAGATGACGCTGGAGCGCTGCCTGTCGCTGGCCAGCGCGGTGGCCACCTTCAGCGACCAGCAGGTCAACCAGGAACGCCCGCTGCTGTCGGCCACATTGCCCAGCGGCGAACGCATCCAGTTCGTCATCCCGCCCGCCGTGACGCGCGGGACCGTGTCGATCACGGTGCGCAAGCCGTCGCAGCTGATCAAGCGGCTGGACGACTTCGAGCGCGAAGGCCTGTTCGAGCGCACCGGCACCGTGGCGCGCAAGTCGAGCGCGGAGATGCTGCCCTTCGAGCGCGAGCTGGCAGCGCTTAAGGACGCCGGCCGCTACGCTGAATTCCTGCGCCTGGCCGTGACCAAGCACCAGACCATCGTGGTCAGCGGCAAGACCGGCTCGGGCAAGACCACGTTCATGAAGGGCCTGGTGGAGGAGGTACCCCGCCACGAGCGCCTCATCACCATCCAGGACACGGCCGAGCTGACGCTGCCGAACCATCCAAACGTGGTGCACCTGTTTTACAGCAAGGACGCGCAGGGCACCGCGCGGGTGAGCGCCAAGTCGTTGCTGGAAGCCTGCCTGCGCATGAGGCCGGACCGCATCTTCCTGGCAGAGGTGCGGGGCGACGAGTGCTTTCATTTCGTGCGCCTGGCGGCCTCGGGCCATCCGGGCAGCATCACGAGCGTGCATGCCGGCAGCTGCGCACTCGCCTTCGAGCAGATGGCGCTGATGATCCGAGAGACCGGCGCCGGGGGCGGTCTGGCCCTGCGCGAGATCAGGCAGCTGCTCGGTCTGGTGGTCGACGTGGTCGTGCAGTTCGATCGCGATGAACGCGGCCGCTTCATCTCGGAGATCCAGTACGAACCCCGGCGCATGCGCCAGGACGTTGGGGCAGCCGGTTGTGACTGCCGTTCGGAGGCCGTATGAGCAGCATCGAAACACTGCCGTTCGCGGCTTGGCCCACCGCACGCAAGATCGTCGCGGGCGTGTTCGTCGTGATCGGCTCCGTCGCCCTGGCCTGCGCGGCCGCCTACGTGGCCGGCGTGCTCTTCCTGGTACTGAACAAGGCCGACCCACGCCAGGCGCACCTGACCAGCATCACCCACTATTGGGCTGTCTACGCCGACGATGTCCGGCTGCGCAAGAAGCTGCAGATAGCGACCGGTGTCTCGGGGTCTTGCCTGCTGGTCCTTGCGCCTGCAGGGCTGTTCTTCGCTGCACGCCGGCAGCGGCCGCTTCACGGCGATGCACGGTTTGCCAGCGCCGCGGAAGTTGCTCGCTCGGGACTGACCCGTAGCGACGGGCCCGGCATCCTCATCGCCCTCGATGGCGACAGGCTCCTGTCGCTGGGGGGCCAGCTTTCGGTGATGCTGTCCGCGCCGACCCGCTCCGGCAAGGGGGTGAGTGTCGTCATCCCGAATTTGCTGCACTGGTCGGATTCGGTCGTGGTGCTGGACCTCAAGGGCGAGAACTACAGGGTCACATCCGGCTTTCGTGCGCAGACTGACAACGCCGTCTTTGCGTTCTCTCCCTTTGACCCGAACGCGCGCAGCCACCGCTGGAATCCGCTGAGCGCGGTGCGCACCAGCCGGCTGCATCGCGTGGGCGATCTGCTCTCCATCGGGCAGGTGCTCTTCCCGAACGACGGCGGCGGCACCTCGTCGGAGGCCTTCTTCAACGACCAGGCACGCAATCTCTTCCTCGGCCTGGGTCTGCTGTTGCTTGAAACACCGGCCTTGCCGCGCACCATTGGCGAGATGTTGCGCCAGTCTTCCGGCCGGGGACTGCCGCTGAAGGACCACCTCGCCAGACTGATCGCGCAGCGGCGCGGTTCCAAGAAGCCGCTGTCAAGCGAGTGCGTCGACGCATTGCAGCGCCTGATGTCGAATTCGGAGAACACGCTGTCCAGCGTGATTGCCACGTTCAACGCGCCGCTGACGATCTTTACAGATCCGAAGGTCGACGCCGCCACCAGCGCCGACGACTTCAACCTGGCAGACGTGCGCCGCAGACGCATGTCGATCTATTTCCGCGTCCCAGCGGACCAGACAGCCAACGCCCGGCCGCTGCTCAGGCTCTTCTTCTCGCAGCTCGTCAGCCTGAACACCCGGGTCCTGCCCGAGGACGACAAGTCGCTGAAACTGCAATGCCTGCTCATCAACGATGAGTTCACCACCATGGGCCGGGTGGACGCCGTCACGCACGGCGCGGCCTTCCTGGCCGGCTACAACCTGAGGCTGCTGACCGTCGTGCAGGCGATGTCGCAGCTGGACGCGCTCTACGGTGAAAAGCAGGCCCGCACCTTCGCCACCAACCACGGCCTGCAGATCCTGTTCGCGCCGCGCGAACAGCGCGACGCCGACGAGTACAGCGCCATGCTGGGCCACTTCACGCAACGCGTCACCTCGCGTGGTCGCAGCCGGTCGTTCAGTGCCCGCGCGTCCAGCAGCGTGAGCAGCAACGAAAGCGATCAGCGCCGCGCGCTGCTGCTGCCGCAGGAGTTCAAGGAACTCGGCAGCGAGCGCCTGGTGGTGATTTTCGAGAACTGCCGGCCCATCCTGGCCGAGAAGCTCCGCTACCACCACCACGATGAGTTTCTTCACCGGTTGCTGCCGGCGCCGGTCGTACCACGCATGGACATGAAGGGACACCGGGCTTGGGTGAAGCAGCGCTGGCGCGCTGTCGAAAAGGAACTGGCCGCGGGGCAGGAGTTCAACATCGACCAACTCGCCGGCGACATCCACGGGCTGCCTCGCCTGGCGGAGCTCCCGCCCGAGAAGGCGGCGGACTTCCTGATCGATACGGTCAGCGACGCGCCGCCTGGCCAGCCAACGGCGGGCGGCTCGATCGAGGCCGCCCCAGACGCCGACGGGGTGCTCAGCGCAGAACCGGGCGTCCAACCTGCGACTTCAACGAGAACCTGGAGAACCGCCATGCGAAGGGGGCTCCCGCTGGTCACCTGTGTCCTCTTGTCGCCCTGGCTGCTCGCGCTGTGCGCCTGCGCCACGCCGCCCGGACCGCCCGGGCCGCCCAGCGTGGACGAATCGCGCCGGCGCCCGGCGAATGCCCGGGCGGATGTCGAACTGCAGATCTGCTCGAACGATTTGTACAACACGCGGCTATTGCAGGCGCAGGCGCAACGCCGGGCACAGACCGCTGTGGTGGCGCTGGAGCGCATTGCGGCGCACCAGCGCATGCTGGCAGCCGCGCAGGCGACGCTCGCCCCACCGGATTCGGCCAATCGGGTGTTCACCGTGCACTTCGGATTCGGGGACGCGGGCGTCGCCGTGCCGGACGACATCGCCACGGCCCTGGTGGAGTCCGCCAGGTCGGCGCCGCTGATCGTCCTGCGCGGTCGCACGGACGGAAGTGGCGACGCGCCCGCCGAGAGCCGCATCGCCCAAGCGCGAGCCACCGCGGTGCGCGACTACCTGGTGGCCGCCGGCGTGGATCCGGCGCGCATCCGCGCCACCTACCAGCCCTCGGGAGACCACCTGGCCGACAACGCCAGCGATGCCGGGCGGCGGCTGAACCGACGCGTGGAGATCGAGGTGTACGGCGTGCTGCCGGTGCCCTTCGATCCGGCTGCCTTCGCCCGGCGTTGAGCGCCAGGCCCTCTTTGCGGAGTAACGCCATGGAATCGGATCAATTTTTCTCTCCCGCCCGCCCATCGCCCTCGGGTGGCGCAGTCGAACCGGCGCACCAGCGGTCGACGACCGGTGCGTCCTCGGCCTCGGCGGAGCGTTTCGAGCTGCGCGACCGCGTCGCCGATGTGGTCCACCGGGCCGATTCGTTTTCGGAGATGGCGGCCAAGGCGGAGGAACTCGGCAGCACCCTTTTCGTGGCTGTGGCCGCGGACGGCAGGCGCACCTCCATCCAGAAGGTCGACGGCCAGTGGCAGCGCGGACCGCAGCGCCCCGCCTCGACGACCATGCCGGTGGAGCGAACGGGCCCGGTGGGGCCGTCGCCGACCCGTCGGGAAGTGCCTGAAACGCCAGCCGTACCGGCGACGACGGCGGCCCCGAAAGTCGAGGTCGCGACCGAGCTTGGCGATGCCGGTGCACAGCCGCGAAAGGAGGCGAAGGCCGAGCGCGCTTTGTTCGTCGCCGGGCTCGAAGCGGCCCTGGCCGAGCGCTACATCATCCGGCCTGCTCCAGCGAGCATCGGGGACCTCACCATCGGGCGCACGGAGTATCGTTTTCGGGGGGACAGCTCGCGCGTGGCCTTCACCGAAACGAACCTGCGCCTGGCCACGGACACCAACAGTCCATCGGTTTCCCGCTCCATGGTGGATGTGGCGCAGGCGCGCGGCTGGCGGGCCCTGCGCGTGTCCGGGCACGAGGACTTCAAGCGCCAGATCTGGCTGGAGGCGTCGGTGCGCGGACTCAAGGCCTTGGGGCATGAACCGAGTGCGCAGGACCTGGCACTGCTGCAGCGCGAGCGTGAGGCGCGCCTTGTCAACCGGGTCGAGCCGGCTGCGGATGCCGCGCACCGCACTGCCGCCGCGACCGGGGAGAAGGCATCGGCGCGTGGCAGCGGCAGTCGCAAGACGATGCTGGCGACCATGGAAGCTGTGTTGGTGGCCCAACGGGTGCCCGAGGCCAAGCGTGTCGCGATCATGGCGGCCGCCACCGAAAGGCTCGCGCAGCTCAGCAGCCAGGGCCAGGTACCCCAGGTCAAGGACCACGACAACGCAGCGCCCTCGCGCGCGGTCGCCACGCCGGCGCAGGAATTTCAGCGCACCCCCGAGCGGAGCGGACCGGGGTGGGAGCGCTGAGGTGACGTCATGAACGCGTCCACGGCGGCCTTCTCAGCGACCGTTACGACGGCCGTCACGGCGCCTTGTGCGGTCTACGAGGTCGACGGGCGGTCCTACGCCGTGGACTCGCGCGAGTTCGCGAACGTCGTCGCCCAGGCCCAGGCCTGCCGCCGGCGGCTGCGGTGCATGTGCCAGGCTGGCGGCGTGGAGATGTACGTCGCGCGGCTGGCGCCAGCGCAAGGCGGCTACATCGTCAAGCGCATGCCCGACACCGGCTGGCGCCATGCGACGCACTGCCCGTCCTATGCGCCACCGGCTGCGACCTCCGGCCTCGGTCAGCTGCTCGGCAGCGCCATCCTGGAGGATCCTGCGAACGGCGTGACCACGCTGAAGCTGGGGTTCGCGCTGAGCCGCATGCAGGGTCGTGTGGTGGCGCCGACGTCCGAGGGCAGTGGCACCAGCGTGCGCTCGGACGGCGCCACGCTGTCCTTGCGCGGGCTGCTGCATTACTTGTGGGACCAGGCCGAGCTGGCGCGCTGGCACCCGGACTTGGCGGGCAAGCGAAGCTGGGGCGTGGTGCGCAGCCACCTGCTTGAGGCGGCCGGCCAGTTGGTCGCCAGGCGCGAACTGCTGGTTTCGCGCCTGTACATCCCCGAACCCTTCTCCGTCGACCAGCGCGAAGCACTCTATGCCCGGCGGCTTGCGGCGTGGTCCTGCGCGGCTGCCGAACGTGCGGGCTGCGCTGCGCTCATGCTGCTCATCGCCGAAGTCAAGGAGATCGTGCCGGCACGCTACGGCTTCAAGGCCGTCGTCAAGCACCTGCCGGACCAGGCCTTCATGATCGACGAGTCGCTGTACCGGCGGCTCGGCCGCGCCTTCGAGACGGAGCTCGCGTTGTGGGCCACTGGCGAGGACGTCCACATGATCATGATCGCGACCTTCGGCGTGAGCGGCGGCGTCCCCTCGGTGCAGGAACTGTGCCTGATGCCGGTGACGCGCCAATGGCTGCCGGTCGACGACGGTTTCGGCAAGCAACTGGTGGACAAACTGGTCGCCCAGCGGCGTGCCTTCACGCGCAGCCTGCCCTACGAACTGCCTGCGAAGGTGCAGCGCGCGTTCGCCGTGCTGTCAGACTGCGGCAACCTGCCCGCGACACTCAGCATCGTGCGCGGGGATCAGGCGCCGCCGGACGCTGGCGCGGCGGACACCGACGCGGTCGCGCCGGGCTGGCTCTGGCACGCGCACCTGGAGCCCCTGCCTGCGTTGCCGGCGCGTGCGTCGGCCGATGCTGGCGATGCTGCTCGTGACCAAGAGGCGGCTGGCGGCATGGCGCCCGTGCCCGTCCTGCGCGACTTCGGGCCGGACGCAGGACGCACGGGGTCGCCGGCCGGTGGTTCTGGTGCGGGGAGCACACCATGAGCAAGGCTGCACGCAGCGCCGATCGTCCGCCCGCGATCGCCAACCGAGATCAGGTCCACGTCAATCTGCTGGGCCTGGGCCCTGTGCTGAGGGAGCACGCCGCGCGGCTGGGGCTCAGCGTCGGATGCGCGGCCCGGATCGCGATATCGCGCATGCTCGAAGACGAGGCCGGTGATCGTGAATTGGGCACAGACCGATCACTGGCGCTGGACGCCGACAGTGACCAGGGCGACAAGACGCGACTGCTGCTTCGCGTCTCGGCCGTACGCGCCGAGGCCTTGGCGGAGCGGGCGCGGGCATGCGGCGTTTCTCGTAGCCGCTATGTGGAAATGCTGATGGACGGGGACCAGCCGGCTGCTTTGCCGGCTGACCATGCGGCCATGGTCGCCGCGCTGATGAAGTCCACCGACCACATCGCCGTGCTCTGCGTCGACCTGCGGGCCTTCATGCACCTGCTGGGCACCGCGCCGGCGGCAGAGCTGGAGCCCTATCGCGCCCGTCTGCGCTCGCTCGTCGACGATGTCCGGGCGCATCTCAAACCTGCAGCCGTGCTGTTGGCCGAGCTCGAGGCCACGAGGAGATGGCGATGACGACAGGTCAATCAGTCGATGGCGTTTTGGTGCAGTGGGGCGAGCGGCTGTTCTATCCCCCCAACCGCATCGTCAAGGCCGACCTGACGCCGCGCCTGGACACCTTGACGCGCAGGAAGGCGGCCGTCATCCGCAAACGCATCGAAGCCCTGGTGGTGCGGCACGCGCCGGAGGTGATCGTCAAGGTCGCCGGCGGGGGCCGCGGCATGCGGGCCATCGCCGCGCAGTTCAACTACATCACGCGCAATGCCAGCCTGGAGATCGAGGACGACCGGGGGGTGCGCAGTGTCGGCAAGGAGGCGCTGCGCGACCTGGCTGACCAGTGGCGCTATGGGGGCGCGTTGATCGATGAGGTTTCCTGGCGGCGCGAGGCGCTCAATGTCACCCTGTCGATGCCGCGCGGCGTCGACCCGGACCTGGTGCTCCAGGCCGCTCGCGCGTTTGCCAGGGCCGAGCTGGCGGGCAGCCGCTACGTCTTCGCGCTGCACCGGGACCAGGCCCATCCGCATGTACATCTGATCGTGCGCGCACAGTCCAGATCCGGCGAGCGCCTCAACGTCTGGACCGAGCGGCAACGCTGGCGCGAGTCGTTCGCGACGCAGCTGCGCCATCTGGGCGTGGACGCGGAGGCGACATCGCAGCCCTGTCGCGGAGAAAACCGCAAGGCAGAGCCGGCGTGGCGTCGGCAGGCCCGGGCGACGCGGACCCTGCCTGGCGAGGAGGCACCCAAGAAATCAGGTGACCGTTACTACACGAACCGGGTCGAAGTGATGCAGGCGTGGGCCCACATCATGACGGCCCTGTCGAAGTCGTCAGACGCCCAAGAGCGTCAGCTCGCTCAAAAGGTCGCCGCCTTCGTTCGCGACACGCCTTTTGTCGTGGAAGCCATGGGGCCGAGGGACATTCAGCGGGTGCCCGCCGCGCAAAAGCATGCCGACAGGTCACGGGACGTCGAAGTACAGAGATCGCGAGCCGGGCCGGAAATCGAGTGGTGACGCCCGACCTGGAGCCGAACCGGACACGGCAGACAGTGGCCCAGCCATTGAGCGCCTGCTGGCCACGGGGGCACGGTGGTACATCGCGCCTGCGACACGGTTTGCCGCGTGACGCAAAATTGACTGTTAACCGGTTAACAGGTAATCTATCTGCCATGCCAATTCAGTCGTTCGCCTGTCCCGACACTGAGGCTTTGTTCACCACGGGCAAGTGTCGCCGGTTCGTCAACATCAAGAGCGTAGCCGAGCGCAAACTGGCCCAGCTCGACGCTGCGCCGTCGGTGAGTTTCATGAAGGCCCCGCCAGGGAATGACCTCAAGGAATATGACGGTGCTTGGCATGTGCGAATTAACGACCAGTGGCGGCTGACCTTCAAGTGGGGTGATAGCGGTCCCTACGACGTGCTCATCGAAGACCCGCATTAACCCCGGGCCTGACTGGCATTCAAGTCCTGAACTGCAATGGAGTGCATCATGTTCAAGAACGGTATGCGTCCTATCCACCCAGGTGAAATCCTGCTGGAGGACTACATCAAGCCCATGGGCGTCAGCGTGCGCGCCGTGGCCATGGCTCTGCATGTGCCTTACTCACGCCTGAGCGAGATCACCAAGGGCGAGCGCGGCGTATCGGCTGATACGGCCCTGCGCCTGGAGCGCTATTTCGGCAGCGAGGCCAAGGGCTGGTTGAACCTTCAGGCAGCCTATGAGTTGCGCGTGGCGGAGATCGAGAACGGCAAAACCATCGCCAAAGAGATCCAGCCGATCGCACTGGCCGCTTGACGATAAAACTCATCAACCGGCGCACCTGCCCGGGCCTGAGTCTCAGCCGGGGCTGAAAGGCCCCTTGCGGCGCGGCCGGGTGCCCTTGGTTGCGTAACCGGCCGGAGAAAACGCCTCCCGCTGCGCACGCAGTTCGTCACCATCGATTTGCTGGGCCAAGCTCTCGACGTCGTGCTGGGAGACGCCCTCAGATTCAAAGTGGACGCGCCAACTGCTGACGACATCGATCACGCGGACAACCTCTGCGGCCGCTTCTGCCGGCGTGAGACCGAAGAGACCCGCTTGCGACATGGCGTTGACCAGCGTCGAGTCATGTCCATCGGCGCCGCAGGCCAACTCTTGGTATCCCTGAGCTGAACCGGTCGGCAAAACATCGTAGGCCGGCGCGAGCTCGTACTTGCCGTTGGCTGCTGGCGCCGTGACCAGCAGCGCATGGTTTTTTTCGTGATCGTCGGTGTTGTCGATCAGGATGTTGAACACCATGCGACGGAAGAGTTCGCGCGCGTCCTTCTCGTTGCGGTCGTCCTTCGTGACGCCGGCGCGGCGCAGCAACTGGGCGAGTGCCGGATAGCTCAATTCGGGCTCCGCCTCGACCGCCGCGGCGCGCAACGCGGTGCCTGCAGAGATGCTGTGGATGCGGCCGCCATCGGTACGGTCGAAGCGCTTGACCGCCACGGCGTTGGCCGTCAGGAGCGAGATCATCCGGGTTGTCGCCACGGTGATGCCTGCCTTCTTGGCCAGCGTCATCGTCGCGTGCTCGATGAGGGGCGAGTCCACGGGTTCGCCGTTGAAGAATTTGATGACCCACTCGTGGCCGTCGATATTGATGAGCGCTTTCGGCTTGGCCCCACCAATGCTGCCGCCAGCCCGGATCATCTTCTGCTCCTGGTCGGACAACTCCTCGCTCGCCTCGATCTTTGCGGCGACCTGGCTGAGCGCCTCTGCCTGCTCGAGCCTGGGTAAGGCGCCAATTGCATAGGGTGCGTAGACGTCGCTGCTGGTCGACACGCTGAGCGCGCCGAACCGGTCGTCACCAGCGTAGTACAGGTACTCCATCAATGATTTGCGCTTCGGGTTGGCGATGACGCGAATGACTTTCTGCCCCCACCGGTCAGGGCGTGCGTCATCGACGGCTCCCACCGCGCGCTCGCCATCTCCTGTCAGGCGCCCGCGTGGCATGTGCGTGGCGTCGCTCAGAGGCAGGTCTTCGCTGAGGGGGAATCCGCTTGCGATCCACTGGGCGTCGTACTGAAGGGAGACCCCTTTTCCAGACGCGACCAGGCGCAGAGTTCCGACATGGCGCGGCACCGCGGGGTTGCCGAGGTACCAGAGATGCAGGTTGTCGTGGCGCGGAGCGGCTGGCTGTGTCATCTTCGCCTCGTGATGAGGGTTCAGATCACGAACGCTTGAGCCGTGCTTCGGCTGATGCCTGCGCGCGCCGCCTGCCCAACTCGCTAGCTTCCTGGACGCTGAGTTCGATGGCTCCTTGATCGGCCTCCGGTGCGGCCAGTTTGGTCAGCTGGCCATCCCGGTTGATGAGGAAGAGCGCGGTAGCCAGGATGCCCAAGGACACGCCAGGATCGCCGGCCTCCAAGCGTTGCAGCGTGGGGGTCGAGACACCCATGCGCTTGGCCCACGTCCTCTGGGATTCGCCACGCCGCAGCCGGGCCACAGCGAGGTCGGCTCCCAGCTTTTCAATGGCAGCAAGGGTAGCTGGGGGCAGCCTGCCCAATGCATTTGAAGCTTTAGTCACATCATATAGTTTATCAATAATAGGCACTCTGGCAATATATATGTTGTGATCCATTTTTTAGGAGCTTCGCTGCTCCTCGTCCGCCTAACCTGCAGCCCGCCAGCGATGCAGCGCATGCCACACTCACTAAAGAATCACATTTGCATCATGACGCGGTCGCCGCCCGCGTGGCGCAGCAGGTGGCGCTGCAGGGTTTGCAGCACCTCGGCACGGCATTGAACGGCGCGCCGTTGCGCAGCTTCCCGGGCATGGTCTTCACCAGCGAGATGTCCATTCAAGGAGGAGCCCGTGGCGTAGCGGTCCTTGCGGCCTTGCCCTGCTCGACACGCAAGGTCATGCGCTTGCTGTCGATGTCCGAGACCTTCAGCAAGACCACCTCGCTGACGCGCAGTCCGGTGGCATAGGCGACAGACAGCGCGGTCTGGCTCTTGAGGTTCGGCGCCGCGGCGATCAAGCGGGTGACTTCATCGCGGCTCAGCACGACGGGCATCTTCTGCGGCACGCGCACCGTCTGCACCTTGGAAATCAACTCGCTGCGGCCCAGGGTGATGTCGAAGAAGAACTTCAGGCCGACGATGGTGGCGTTGATCGTGATGGGTGAGGTGCCCTGGTTCACGAGGTACAGCTGGAAGCGGCGCAGGTCCTCGACCGTGGCGGTATCGGGCGAGCGCTTGAGGAAGTCGGCCAGCTTCTTGACGGCACGCAGGTACGCCGCGCGGGTCTTGAGTTCGAGCTTGCGCATGCGCATGTCCTCGGTCATGCGTTGGCGCAGCGGCGAGATGGCTTCAGGCGATGGGGTCATGGTCCTGCTCCTGTTGAAGAGCGAGGCGGGTTGCCTCGCAGCTCAACGGTGGCAGGAACGCTGCACCGATCAACTCCCGCTGCCGCCGCAGCGGCTACCGCGCGAGCGGTTTAGTCCTCGGGCACGAAGCTGCCAGGTCACTCAGGAAAGGCGATAAGCATGGCCGACACGAGCCGTCGCCTCGCGGCGTTGGCCCGCAGCCTGATGTCCGATTTCAGTGACGGTAGTCCTCTTCGCGCTGATGCCGAACAGCACCCACGACCACGTCGTTGCCGACGATTTCGAACAGCACAACATAGCCCGCGCCGCCAAACGGCACGACCAATTCACGCGAGCGGCCATTCCCCAGTTCCGCCTTCCGGCAGGTGAAAGGCGACCAGGACAGTAGACGCATCCCCTCGCTGATCGCGTCGAGCGCGCGTTGAGGCGTCGTCCAATCCGGCGTTTCACTTGCGAGCTCACGTTCGATGGTGAAGTCCTCCAGGCGCTGAAGGTCCACAACTGCCTCTTCGAGCAGCGTGACACTGTAGACGGGCTTCACCGGCCAGTGCGTTCAGCTGCTCGACGTTTCGCGTCGTCAAGGCGCCCCTGCAGGCCGGCCATGACCTCGTCGACCGTACGGCCGCCGCCTTCTTGCTTCCAACGCTCGATCGCCGCCTCGCCGCGGTTGACGAACTCCGCTTGCACGCGGCGCCAAGCTGCGGCCGCGACGACCGCCTGCTCGATAAACTGAGTCAGCGACTCTCCGTCCCGCAAGACGGCTTCGACTTCGGCCCGAACCTCGGGCTCGACGCGGATGGGGGGAAAGGTGGCGGAGCGCATCGCTCAAATGTATAGCAAACGTGCTACGCCGACAATCCGCATCCAAGCTGCCGACGCGCCATCCCTATAGACCCGGGCGGCCCCGGCGCATGCTTGCTGGCCCTCAACTCGATGGGAGACCATCATGGGATCAGCAGCCAACACCCTGTCGTGCGAGCCGTGGAACAAGGGCAAGATCGTCGGCCAGAAGGCACCGTTCAAGGTCAAGGACATCGGGGCACTCCGAGTCCGGTGCTCCTGTATCTCAGCGACGCCATCGTGCCGGTCCCCTACATGGCCGACTGGTTCTACAGCAACAACTGCGGCTCGGCGGCCCTGACCGTCGGGCCCTCGCCACCCGCCTCCGCTGCGAGCGCCGCCGAGGCCGCCCCGCCTGCGCCGCCTGGCGAAAACTGTCCGCGCACTCGTTGATCAGGCGATGGCCGGGCCGGGTGGCGCCCAGATTGACTGACCTGATCACGGCGGCGCCAGCACGTTTGGCGCCCCGGATGCTAGGGAATCCGGGAGTAAACGCAGATGTCACGGGGACGCCCATCCATGCCGAGAGCGTCGTTCTTCAGGATGCCTTCCAGCTCGAACCCGCACCGCTCGGCCACGGCACGGCTGCGCACGTTGCACGCGTCGCAGCGGATCTCCACGCGCCGTGCATCGAGCGGCCCGAAGGCCAGCACCGTCAGCAGGCGCACCGCCTCGCTGACATGCCCCTGCCCTGCCGCTTCGGGGCGGATCCAGTAGCCGATCTCGAATTTGCGCACCGTCCAGTCCATGCGGTGCAGGCCGGTGCCACCCAGCAGTCGGCCCGGGCTGCCGTCGGCGCGGCGGGCGTAGATGTGAAAGCACAAGTCGCGGCGGGCGATGAAGTCGGCCTGCATGCGGCGCACGACCATCTCCGAACTCTCCGCCGTCGGTGCTTCCTGGGCCCAGGGCATCCAGGGGCGCAGATGTGAGAGGGCCTGGGTGATGACGACGGCCAGCTCGGCGCCAACTCCGGCACGCGGCATCAGCAGCACGGTGCGCTCGCCGTCCAGCCGCTCGGGAATGTCGATCAGCAGCGGATCAGTCATGCGGTGAGCACCTCAACCGGCTTGGGCAGTTCGCGCACGCCGCGGATGACCGGGTGACGCCAGGCCAGCGCCGCCAGCAGGCAGGCGCCCACGCCCGAGAAGGCCAGCGCCGAGCGCAGGCCCATGTGCTCGCCCAGCCAGCCGCCGATCAGTGCGCCCGGCCCGGCCGGCAGCAGGATGAGCCAGCGCATGGTGCTCGTCATGCGGCCCAGCATGGGCGCGGGCGTGACGGCCTGGCGCAGCGACAGGAAGTTGATGAAGATCAGCACGGCGCCGAAACCGAAGGCAAACAGCATCACGCCAAAGCTGATGACGCCCAGTTGCCCGGTTGGCGCCAGCGCCAGTTGCAGCCAGCCGACGCCGCAGGCCGCATAGCCCAGCACCAGGCATGGCCCGGGGCCGATGCGGCGGCTGATTCGGTGGCCGAAGATGCTGGCCAGCACGGTGCCGGCTCCCAGCGCGACGTAGGACAGGCCGACCGTCTGCGGCGCCAGCTGCAGTTCGCGCGTTGCAAACAGGATCTGCACGACCAGGGCGGCGTTGTGGAAGAGCTGCCAGCCCCCGGTGGCGGTGGCCAGGCTGATGAGCAGCTTGTGCGAGCGCACGAAGGCCAGGCCCTCCTTCAATGAGGCCCAGAAGGCGCCCCGTGTGGTCGACAGCTGCTCCTGCACGCGGATGCCGCGCAGGATGACGGCCGACGCGAGCAGGGCCACGGCATCCACGGCCAAGGCCAGCGGTGCGCCCAGCAGCTTGATCAGCACGCCAGCCACGCCGGGCCCGACGACTTCGGCGCCAGAACCGGCCAGCGCGTTCTTGGCATGCGCCTCGACCAGCCGTTCGCGCGGCACCACCTGGGTCAGCACGATCTGCGCGGCGCTGCCAGCCGTCGTGTGCACCGTGCCGAGCACGAAGCCGACGACATAGAGCCAGCCCATTCCCAGCCAGCCCATCCAGGCGGCCAGCGGCACGGTGGCCACGGCGAAGGCCAGCAAGGTCTCACCGGCCACATAGACCGGCAGCTTGCGCATGCGGTCGAGCAGCACGCCCGAGGGCAGCGAGAACAGCACGAAGGGCAGGATCTCCATCGCCTGAAGCAGGCCCATCTGCGTGGGGCTGGCGTTGAGCAGCACGGCAGCCGTCAGCGGCAGGGCCAGCATGGTGACCTGGCCGCCAAGGGAGGAAATGAGGATGGACGACCATAGCCGCCGGTAGACCGCATCGCGCAGCAGATCGCCGGGCGCGAGGGTGAAGAACTTGGAGGACATGACGCTTGAGGCTCCGACAGGACTCGACGGGCGGGTCAGCCCCGCCGGGATGAAACGACGCGCAGGGGCGTCAGTCGAGGTCGAGCAACTTGGTCATGCGCTGCATGCTAGCAGCGCGGCTGCGCGGTGTCGCGTGCCGGCAGTCATGGCTTGCAGACGACAGGTCGCTTGGGGCGAACCGCCTCAGCCGAGCCTGGCCTGCGACCGTGAGGTGCAGGCGCATCGGCAGCCACACTGCCAGCCGCACTGCCAGCGCTTCTCAGTACCATAGCCACTCTTCCCGTGTGCGCTCCTCCTTCGTGCCCTGGAGCGCCTTGCTTGGCTGCGGGTCATGTCGACGCACTTGTACGGGGTGTGCCATGAACCGCGACTTCACAGCTCTGTATCAGACTTGGCGGGCAGCCGAAGCCCAATGCAAGGCGATCACGCGTTCGGTCTTCAGCACAGCGGCCGCAAGCAGCACGCTCGACGACGAGAAGCGCCGCGAGCTCGAAGCGGCCCGCACCGCAGCCCATGAGGCGCTGATGGCCATGCTGGGCCAGGCGTCGTCCGAAGCTGAGGCCGCCTCATGGCGGTTGGCAGTCAGTGATGGGGGCGATCTGCTTTGCCGGCGTGTCGCGGGGAACCGGACGGCCGACTGAGGGTTTCACGGAGATCGCTTCTCTCCTGCGCGCGCACACGAGCGGCTGTACCTTGTGACGTGGCGCTGCGAATGCGAGCGGCGCGCCAATGAAATCGCTGAGGCAGGCTATCTGTCAGAGCAAGGCGGCAGCCGGGGCAAGCCCGGTCAGCGGCAGCTTGACCACGAAGTCGCTGCCCTTGTCATGGCCCGGGCTCATGGCGACGACCGAGCCACCATGCGCCTCCACCAGTTCGCGCACCACCGCCAGCCCAATGCCAAGGCCGCCGTGGTGCATGGCCATCGCATGCTCGTTCTGAACGAAAAGGTCGAATACATGCGGCAAGGCCTCCGCCACGATGCCGATGCCGTTGTCCGACACGGTGACCGAGATCATGCGATCGGTCACGGCAGCCGTGACGGCAATATGCCCCCGTTCACGCGTGTACTTGACCGCGTTGTCGAGCAGGTTTCGAAAAACTTGCTCGAGCCGCACAGCATCGCCATGCACGTTCAGCGGGCCTTGTGGAAGAGAAACGCGCAGGCGCTGATGCTTCTCGTCCATCGACGGTTGGCAGGCCTGGGCCACCCCGCCAAGAATCTCTACCAAATCCACATTGCCGCAGACCAGATGGAACTTGCCGGTCTCGGCGCGAGATCCATCCAGCAGGTCATCGACGATGCGGGCCATGTGCGCAACCTGCCGTTTGATGACCTCTTGCAGCCACGCATGGCGGCTTTCGTCGCCGCGGGCGCGGCTGAGCAGTTCTGCGGCATTGCTCAGCGGCGCAAGCGGGCTGCGCAATTCGTGCGCGACCATCGCCAGATGGATGACATGCTGTTGATGCGCGTGCGTCGTGCGCTCCTCCAACACCTTGGATGCAAGCGCTGACAAGAGCAATTGCTCGTTGGCGTCACGCAAGGCATGGCGGTGCGGATCCGGGCTGGATCCAGTGTCGAGCGGCACAGGCTGCGAGCCCAGACCGTTCGTGTCGCCGAAGTCCGGTGCGCGTCCGCTGTCCGGCACTTCCTCTGCGCCGTGGAACTGGAACCCACCACCGCCCGCTTTCTTGGCGCGGTACATGGCCGAATCGGCCCTGTCGATCAACTGCATGGCGGTACGACCGTCATCGGGGTAGATCGCAATGCCGACGCTGGCCCTGACGCGGAACGAAGGCAGGCTGTCGATGCGGATTGCAGCGATCGAATCCAGCATCTTCAGCGCGATATGGGCGGCGTCAGCGGCCTTCGATATCTCGGCCAAGAGCACCAGGAACTCATCGCCACTGTGGCGACTGACGGTGTCCGAATCGCGCACGGCCGCTTCGAGGCTCAGCGCAACAAGTTTGAGCGCCTCGTCGCCGATCAGATGGCCAAAACTGTCGTTGATGTGCTTGAAACGGTCGATGTCGACAAACAGCACCGCGCTGCGTGAGTGCCGGCGCTTGGCCATCGACAACGCCGTATGCAGCCGGTCCAGCATCAGCGCGCGGTTGGGCGTGTCGGTCAGGGCATCGCGCTGGGTGATGCGCGTCATCGCCCTCAATTTGTCCGTCGCCGCCTCGGCTATCACCTCGGCTTGCATCACCGCCAGTACGAGTTGCTCGTTCGCATCCCGCAGTTGCGCTGCCTGCGTGGCGCTGAACTGCTGCTGCACGTCTTCGAGGTCTCGCCGCAGACGCAGGAGTTCCGCACGCATGGCGTCGGCGTCCTTGTCGGGCTGCTGCGCTGTGGCAGGGGGCGCCCGCGGCGGATGGGCGTCGTCGCTCACGGCTGCTTCGGGCCCAAAACTGATGCCGACGGCGCCTGAGCCCCTGCCCGGCGTGTTGGCCGGCCGGCCAGCTGGCCTTCATAGCCCTCCAGCATTTCGCCGATCTGGATGCCCTCGTCGTTGACGTGGAACAGGCGCAACTCATTGGAATGCGCGCTGGCGCGGACCTTGACGACGGCCAGCACGCGCTGCAGGCGGCTGTCCACCTCGATATACCGCTGCACGATGATGGCGTCGGTCAGGAAAGCCGTGCCATAGGGACTGAAGCGCAGGTCGTCATAGCGGTCTTCCAGCTCCGACGTCATCAACAGCGTGGCGCCGGTGCTGGCCAGTGCGGTGACCATGCGCGCGAGCGACTCGCGGAAATCCTCGCGGAAGGTCGGCGCGAGCGCGAGCTCGAAGCCCGACAGCGAGTCGATGACCACGCGGCTCGCGCCCAGGCGTTGGATCTCCGCGATCAGCAAAATCGACAGTTCGTCGACCGACATGCCGGCCGCCCGTGTGTCCACAAGCCCGACGCGGCCGCTCCCGACCAGCTCGGCCACCGCCGGCGTGCGCGAGAGACTTGGGCGCTGCTCGAAGGAGGCGATGACGCCCGTCTCGCCACGCCGTGCGCCTTCTGCAAGGAAGGCCGAGGCCAGGATGGTCTTGCCCGAACCTGAGGGCCCCGCCACCAGCAGTGAGTAGCCGCGTGGCAGGCCGCCGCCCATCAAGGCGTCAAGGTCGGTTACGCCGATGCTAAGCCGCTCGCCTGTTTCAACGGCCGCATCGACGGGCGTGAGCGATTGCAGCACGGGCGGAAACACGGTGATGCCGTCAGAACCGATGCGAAAGGTATGCAGGCCGGGCGATGTCGCCTGGCCGCGCAACTTCATGACTTCCATATTGCGCACGATGGAGTTGCGCTTGGTGCTCTGGCGCAGCCAGATCAGACCGTCGGCGACGGTGAAGACCGGGTTGGGATCGGCGTCGGTGAAGTACTCGCCGATCAGGAACGTGGTCGCCTGCCAGCTGGTCATCAACATGCCTAGCTGCTGGACGAATTGCTGCAAGGTGATGTAGCTGTTGCCGCTGCCCTGGCTGGCCAGCATCACCGAGCGAAAGGAGTCGACGAAGACCAGGCCAGGGCTGTGCAGCTCGACGGCTGTAACGATCTTGTCCAGCACCTTGTCCAGATCCCCGGCGGCGGTGTCGTCGGCCAGGTTGATGAAGTAGATCGACCGGTTGACCTGCACACTGTCGAAGAACTCGAACTGCTGCATATAGCGCAGCATCTTCAACGGCGGTTCGCCGAGCACAGTGAAGTAAAGCGCTGGCCGTTCGGGCGTGGCCAGCGCGAACATCATCTGATGCGCCAACGTCGTCTTCCCGCAGCCCGGGGGGCCGGCAATGATGTTGAACGAAAACTCCGGCAGGCCGCCGCCCAACACCTGGTCCAAACCCTGCACGCCCGTGGCCAGGCGGTTGATGGTTGCTTTGGTGGTGGTCATGTTTCAGAGTCCTGTGTGGGCGCGTCGGTGGAAGGTGAAGCCCATACGGGATCCAGCAGCCGCTCCGTGAGCGTGGCGCCGATCAGGCTGGACAGCAGGTCGTAGAAGGTGCCCAGCAACGCGGCATTCAGCGCGGCGGCCTCCGCGCTGGCCTGACCCGCCAGCGCCGCGCGCAACGCACGGAAATCACCTGGGCGGGTGTCGGCGCTTGCAGCGACCAACAATGCAGGATGGGCAGCGCTCGTGAGGTGCAGGCTGCGCTTGAGCAGCGCTGCCACGCCATGGCGCCCGATGATGGGTGACAAGCTGGTGTCGACCCGACGCCACAGCTCACAGGCCGCGTCGGCAATCACCGCTGAACTAACGCCTTCTGCGAGATGACGCGCCAGGACCGCTTCGATGCGTTGCGGTCCAGTTGACATGCACAACTCCGTGAATTGCCGCCAGGCTTGCCGCCAGGCTTGCCGCCAGGCTTGCCGCCAGGCGGATGTTTCGATGGTACTCCCGAAGCGGCAGACGGACTGTCGGTGTGATGGTTCTTCTCTATCTGCTTCTAAGTTCGGTGTAGCCGGTGGCCGCGTCGAATTCGCGCGACAGTGAACCCACGGGCAGCGACGCGATCAGCAGCTCGGCCGTCGTGCGCACCTCGCAACCAGCGCATACGTGGCCACCGAACACGCGGCCGGCCGCATCGGACACGCTGGCATGCAGATGCGCGCCATCGGGCGTCAAGCTGCCGCTGAGCGTCAGTATCTCGAGCGGCCCGGCGATGGTCGTCGGCTCCGGCTCGCCCGCGAAGCGCAGTTGCGCATGAAGGAGGCTGCCGATGCCGGCGACGACAAAGGCGGTGCGACCTTCCAGCGCGCCGCGCAGGTCGTCCCCGGGGTGCAGGCGCAGGACCTCCACTTCAGTAGCCCACGGCCGCGCCATCACGCCGCGGATCGCTGGCCGCCACATAACCCTCGACACCCGGATCACCCAGCCGCCAGATGAACTGGCCGGCACCGAAGTCCTGGTAGCTGTCGTGGATGTCGCCGATCTCATGGCCGCGACCGCGCAGCGCCTCGATGGTGGCCGCCGGCATGTGCGGCTCGATGTTGATCGACAAGCCTTCGTTGAAACGCCAGCGCGGCGCATCGCAGGCGGCCTGCGGGTTCTGGCCATAGCAGAGCATGCGCACCAGCGTCTGCATGTGGCCCTGCGGCTGCATGTTGCCGCCCATCACGCCGAAGCTCATCACGGGCGCGCCCTCCTGGGTCAGGAATGCCGGGATGATGGTGTGGAAGGGCCGCTTGCCCGGTGCGACCCGGTTGGGGTGGCCAGCCTCCAGCGTGAAGCAGTGGCCGCGGTTTTGCAGGCTGATGCCATAGCCCGGCAACACCAGGCCGGAGCCGAAGCCCATGTAGTTGCTCTGGATGAAGCTGACCATCATTCCGGATTCATCGGCCGCGGTCAGGTAGATGGTGCCGCCCTTGATGGGGTTGCCGGCACCGAAGACCTGGGCGCGCTGCGGGTCGATGAGTCTGGCGCGCGAAGCAAGATAGTCGGGATCGAGCAACTGCGCCGCGCTGACCGTCATCGCGCCGGGCTCGGCCACGTAGCGGTAGACGTCGGCAAAGGCCAGTTTCATCGCCTCGATCATCAGATGCTGGGCTTCGGGGCTGTCGCCCTCGTGCGCCGTCACATTGCAATGTTCCAGCAGGCCCAGCGCCATTTGTGCGGCGATGCCCTGGCCGTTGGGCGGGATCTCGTGCAACGTATGACCGGCGAAGTCCTTCGCCAGCGGCGTGACCCACTCAGGTTGGTAGGCCGCAAGATCGGCTTCAGTCAGTGCGCCGCCGGTTTCGCCCGCAAATCGAGCCAGAGCCTGTGCAATCTCGCCGCGGTAGAACGCCTGGCCCTTGGACTGGGCAATCAGCTTCAGGCTGCGCGCCGCCTCCTGAAAGCGGAACAGCTCGCCCACCTCGGGCGCTCGCCCATGCGGCAGAAAAGCCCGAGCAAAGCCGGGCTGCGAGGTGAGCTCGCTCAACGCCGCCGCCATGGCCCACTTGCCCTGCACGATCGACGGCACCGCGTAGCCGCGTTCGGCGATCTCGATGGCGGGCTGCAACAGGTCGGCGAACGGCAGCTTGCCGAAGCGCTCGCTCAGCGCCATCCAGCCGCCCACTGCGCCGGGCACGGTCACCGAGCCCCAGCCGCGCCTGGGCATGACCTGCCCCCCGAAATACTCTGGCGTCCACGCGGCCGGCGCCGGGCCGGATGCGTTCAGCCCATGCAACTGCTGGCCGTCCCACAGGATGCAGAAAGCATCCGAGCCCAGGCCGTTGCTGCAGGGCTCCACCAGCGTCATGCAGGCGGCCGTCGCGATCGCCGCATCGACCGCGTTGCCGCCCGCCTGCAGCATGCGCAACCCGGCCTGGGCCGCCAGCGGATGCGAGGTCGAGACGATGTTGCGCGCGAACAGCGGGCTGCGCCGGCTTGGGTAGCCAGCGCTCCAGTCGAAGTGGGATGCGGTGTTCATGGGCCCGATTCTGCCGGTGTAAGGCATTGCAACGGGGTCAACGACGCGGGACGAAGCGTCGTTGTCACCCCAAGCTTGCGCAAGCCGATCCGAAATCCCCGAACCACCTTGGAGCCCTCAAGATGAACACGCTGAAGACCACGATCGCCACTGCCCTCATCACGCTCGCTTCGGGCGTGGCCCTGGCCCAGACTCCGGCTGCCACGCCGGCCACCGCTGCGACGCCCGCCACGGCGGCAACACCCGCCACCAAGACTGCTGCGGCCACCGCTGCGACACCTGCTGTCGCCGCCACGCCGGCCGATGCAGCCAGCGCTGCCAAGCACGCGCCGAAGCACCATGCGAAGAAGCACGCTGCCGCCAAGACCGGCGACATGCCTGCCAAGACCGAAACCAAGACGCAGTAAGCGCATCAGCGCTCCGCGCAAGGCCGCAGCCCGCAATGGCTGCGGCCTTTTTGTTGCCGGTCAGCGACATCCTCTTCAAGGGGCCGTGGGCGCGAGCAGAGCGCGCGACGCGCTGACCCTGGCGTGGCGTCTCATGCCGATCCAGCACAGCAACCCGCCACCCAGCATGAGCGCGGTGCTGGGTTCAGGCACGGCGGCGACACCTCCCGGCCCGTACAGCGTGCCGGACCCGGACGTGATGGTGAAGTCGGGGACGGCCTGACCGCCGCTGTCGAACACCTCGATGCCCGTGAGTCTGGCGCTGCTGAGAAAGCTGACGTCCGCGCCACTGGCGCTCAGCAGGCCGGCGCTGGAACGCGGCAGCGTGGCAGCCCACAAGCTCAGCCCGATGTCCTGCGCGACGCCGAACACGATGGGCACGTCGAACGAGAAGCTCGTGCTGCCCGCCACCTTGACGCCATGCACCGGGTCGCCGCTCACCGCCATGCCGGGCAGTGCGGCCTGGAACGCGCCATTGGCATAGAACGACACCGCCCCGTCCTGCGCGCCCATGATGCGCAGCGCCAGCAGCGTCGGGCCGGTGCCAACCGAATAGCCGAACTCGATTTCGCTTTCGGTGCGGCCGACATTGAGGAAGGCGCCGTCGAGCGTGATGGTGGCGCGGTAGGTCCCGTTGCCATGACCGCCGCCCACGGTCAGCGCATCAATTTGCCGAGCGCCGGCCTGGGCGCCAGCGACCACGCTGTTGTCGGACGTGCCGCTGTAGCTCGAGACCACCCGCACGCCCAGGCTCCCGAAGCCGGCACGCGCCTGTGCATCGCCGGTGAAGCTGCGCGGGTCGGTGGGCGCGCCGAAGTTCACAGCCAGTGGGGCCGCCAGTTGCACCGAGCCGCTTCGCGCGCTTGCGCTGCGCGGCACGCCGGCCACGCCGCAAATCGAACCATCGGTCGGCAGCGCCAGTTCCAGCGTGCGGCCGAAGAGGGCCGAGCCGCTGTCCGGCGCAAAGGTGGAGCAACCGAAGGGATTGCCGTTGGCGCCGAAGCTCGAGCTGCCGCCCGCTGTCAGCACGTAGGCATCCAGTGCGCTGGTCGCAAGCGCAGCGCCTGGCAGCAGTGCGGCGAGCAGCGCCAGGCGGGGGAGTGACAAAGGCGTTCGCATGGGTAGGTCTCCGGTGATGATTCACATCTAGTCAATCGTGATGCCGTGGCGTCGCAGCAGCGGCTTCCAGTCGCGCTGTTCCGCGGCGATGCGCGCGGCCAGGGCAAGGGGCGAAGACGAGGTCGGCGTCATGCCGGCTTGGGCGAAAACAGTCGCCACCACCGGATCGCTGATCGCGTTTTGCAGCACCTCAGCCAGCCCGGCGACCGTTTCCGGGGGCGTCGCGCCAGGGGCAAAGACGGCGAACCATTCCTTGACGATCAGGTCTGCTCGCCCCTGCTCCGCGAAGGCCGGCACATCGGGCAAATAGGCGCTGCGTGCCGGGCCGGAGGTGGCGAGCACGCGCACCCGGCCGGCCGCGTGGTGCTGGCGCAGCAGGCCTTCGGGCAAGACCAACGCGGCGATCTGCCCGCCGAGCAGGTCGTTCACCGCTGGCGGCCCGCCCGAGTAGGCGATGTGCTGCCATGTCACGTGGGTCTGGCCGAACAGCAGGACTTCGAGCAGGTGCGCCAGCGTGCCGGCGCCCGGTGAACCGACGTTGGCAGTCGCCGGGTTGGCGCGCAGCCAGGCGATGAAGTCAGCCAGCGTCACCACGGTGGCCGGCACGGCGGGCCCCACGGCCAGCGCCAGCGTCATCTCGCAGGCGAGCGTGACCGGCCGCAGATCCACGTCCGGGTTGTAGGCCAGCCGGGTGTAAAGACTGGGGTAGACCGTGGCGATGGCGCCCTGGGCAACCAGCACAACCGAGCCATCGGCGGGTGCCGACTTCAACGCACTCACGCTCAATTGGCCGGCCGCGCCAGGGCGGTTGTCGACGATGGCGCGCCGCGTGGGCGACAGGGCATCGGCCAGTGCGCGCGCCACCAGGTCTGGAATGCTGCCTGCCGGGCCGCTGCAGAGCAGCCGCAACACCCCGTCGGTTGCCGCTTGCGTCGGGTGCGCCAGCGGCAGCGCGCTCAGCGCCAGGCCGCCGCGCAGCGCGTGGCGGCGGGTGAGGCCGGCGGTCATGCGGCGCCCTGGGGTTTGCGCGCCGCGGTCAGCAGCAGCTCGTTCGGGC
Organism: Pelomonas sp. Root1217; assembly: GCF_001425705.1. Classification (GTDB taxonomy): domain Bacteria; phylum Pseudomonadota; class Gammaproteobacteria; order Burkholderiales; family Burkholderiaceae_C; genus Pelomonas. The sequence goes on from NZ_LMDC01000030.1 coordinate 265,895, forward strand.
CAGCCCAGCCGGATGACGAGCCGAAAACGGCCATCTGGCCGCGGATGTCGTCCCAGGCGGCCTGTGCGGCCCCGTCGTCGAGGCGGCTCAGGATCTGCAGCACAGGGCTGGCAGAGCTGCGCACGAAGGCGAGGTAGTCATCGACCGTCGGCATCCGAAAGACTGCGTCCATCGCAGTCGTCGCGACGTCGACGAAGCCGGCCTCGTGGAAAAGCGCGTCGAGCTGGCCGGGGCGCGAGAGGCTGAACAGGCTGCCGGGCATGCCGAGCTCTGCAGGGTCGAGCGCTGGCAGTCCGGCATGACGCCGCGCCGTCGCCAGAAGTGTTGCCACGCAGGGGTTACGCAGCGGGCCTGCGAACACCACCGTGCAGATGCGCCCGCCGGGGCGCAGCGCGCGGTGCATTTCGCGCAGGCCTTGCAACGGATCTGGGAAAAGCATCAGCCCGAGCCGGCTGACCGCCGCATCGAAGCTGTCTGGCTCGACCGGCAGCGCCTCGCCGTCGCCCACGCACCAACGCACCTGCGCAACGCCGGCGCGACTGGCCCTTTGCTGACCCAAGGCTACCAGAACAGGTGACAAATCGACCGCGGTGACGGCGCCGGCGGGACCGACCCGCTCGGCCAGGTCCAGCGTCTGGTCGCCCGCGCCGGCAGCCACGTCCAACACGCGCCAGCCTGGCTGCACGTCGGCCATGGCGATCATGGCGTCCGTGGTCTGGCGCAGCCAGGCGCGAAGTGCCGGCGTATGCTTGTCCCAGCCCGCCGCAGCGGCGTCCCACTGGGTGCGCGCAGCGGCCTTGAATTCGGTTCCGGTTGCAGTCATGCCTTCAGCCTACGGCTCGGCAAGCCTTCACGAAAGCCGCAAATCTGCAGAACGGGAGCCGCGATGGCGCATAGCCCTCAGGACTTCGATTGGGACGATCTGAAGCACCTCTTGGCGGTGGCGCGCCACGGCAGCACCCTGGCGGCGGGCCGCGCACTGGGGTTGGACCAGTCGACAGTGCAACGGCGCTTGACTCAGCTGGAGCGTCGCTTCGGGCTGCCGCTGGTGGAGCGCCAGCCCAGCGGCTACAGGTTGACCGCGTTCGGCCAGGCGCTGTTGCCGCATGCCGAGCAGGTCGAGGAGGCGGTGGCCCGTTTCAAGCAGCAACTGACGAGCGCCACCGCGGAGGTTTCGGGTGTCATCCGCGTGACCTGCCCCGAGCCCATCGTTTACCGCATCACGCAGTCCAAGCTGCTTGAGCTATTCCGGGTCCGCCATCCGGCTCTGCAGGTGCACTTCGTCATGAGCGACAAGTACGTCGACCTGGCCGCAGGCGAGGCCGACGTGGCGCTGCGCTCGGGCGACACCGACGATGGCGCGCTGGTCGGTCGCAAGATCGCCGATTCCGTCTGGGCGGTCTATGCCAGTGCGTCCTACATCGAGCGCCACGGCCGACCGAGCCGGGTGGAGGACCTGGCCGGACACGCCTTGGTCGGTTTTGATGACACGATGGCCAAGCACCGCATCGCCACCTGGTTGCGCCGGATCGCGCCGGACGCGGTGCTCGTCGCGCGCAGCACGAGCGTGCTTGGTCTGGTCTATTCGGCCAAGGCTGGCGTCGGCGTGGCGGCCCTGCCGACCGCTCTGGGCGATGCCGAGCCCGACCTTGTGCGGGTGATCGAGCCCGTGGCCGAGCTGACGCGCAATTGGCGCCTGCTGACCACGGCCGAGCTCAGGCGCACACCGCGTGTCGCCGCGTTCTTCGATTTCGTCGTCGCCGAAATCGAGACGCTTCGACCTATCCTGACCGGGTGACGCACGCACGCCTCGGCCAGGCTTTGGAGGTCAGCGGATCGGTGCCATCTCTCTCAGCGCCTTCACCGCGCCGGCGCCCATGGCCGCGCCAAAGCGCTTGGCCAGGCGCTCAGCCACGTTCTCGCGCGGCGTGTAGTCGATGACGTCCTCGGCCTTGACGACCTCGCGGGCCACATAGTCGAGGTTGCCGAAGTGGTCGGCCAAGCCCAGCTTGACGGCCTGCTCGCCGTTCCAGAACAGGCCCGAGAAGGTCTCCGGCGTCTCCTTGAGCCGCTTGCCGCGGCCTTCGCGCACCACGGCGATGAACTGCTGGTGGATCTGGTCCAGCATGGCTTGCGCGTAGGCGCGCTGCTTCGGAACCAGCGGACTGAACGGGTCCAGCATGCCCTTGTTCTCGCCGGCGGTCAGCAGGCGGCGCTCGACGCCGACCTTGTCCATCAGGCCGGTGAAGCCAAAGCCATCCATCAGCACGCCGATGGAGCCGACGACCGAGGCCTTGTCGACATAGATCTCGTCGGCCGCTGCGGCGATGTAGTACGCGCCGGAGGCACACATCTCCTCGACGACGGCATAGACCGGCTTGTCGTACTGCTTCTTCAGCCGCTTGATCTCGTCATAGACGATGCCCGCCTGCACCGGGCTGCCGCCGGGCGAGTTGATGCGCAGCACGACAGCCTGGGCGCCAGCGTCTTTGAAAGCGTCCTTCAGCGCAGCCAGCAGTTGCTCGGCGCTGGCCTCGGTGTCGGCGGCGATCTCGCCACGCACCTCGACGAGGGCAGTGTGCGGCGCCGTCGTCGGCGTCACATGCCCGCCCTGCAGCCACAGGCTGTAGACCAGCAGGGCCGCGAGCAACAGCCAGAACAGCCGGAACACCGTGCGCCAGCGCCGCTCCAGCCGCCGCTCGCGCAGGAAGTCGCGCGCCAGCTGGGCCAGCAGCGTTTCGTTTTGCGGGGTGAGCTGTACCGGCACGCCGACGGGGTCGGGCATCGGGGGCGGCAGGGAATCGTCGGAGGTGCTGCTCATATCAATCTTCAAAAGCGGGTTTGGTGTCGCGGGTCGGGTGCCAGTAGACCTCGCCGTCACGCTCGGTCAGTTCGATCTTGGTCAGCCGCCCGCGGTTGCAAGGGCCCATCAGGCATTGGCCGGTCAGCGGGTCGTAGACGGCGCCATGGATGCTGCACATGATGAAGCGCTTGTCGCTATCCAGGAACTCGCCTTCCTGCCAGTCCATCTCTGTAGGCACATGGGCGCAGCGGTTCAGATAGGCGACGGCCTTGCCATCGAAGCGCAGCGCGAAGGCGCGCACCGGCTCGCGCCACTGGATGACGTCGAAGCTGACGGCCTTGCCGCGTTCGGGCAACTCGGCCGACGCGCACAGGCGCTGCGGCGGCGCGACTTCGGGCTCAGGCATGTGCGATCAGCCAGTCGTGCAGCTCGCGCGTCGAGTGCGCAACGAAGAGCGGCTTGAACTCGGCAAAGGTCTCGTGGTCATGCGCGCCAAAGCTGACCGCGACGCAGGGCACACCGGCATTCATGGCCAGCTGCAGGTCATGCGTCGTGTCGCCGATCATCAGCGTGCGCTCGGGCTCGGTGCCGAACTCCTTCATCAGCTCAAGCAGCATCTGGGGATGCGGCTTGGAGCGCGTCTGGTCGGCCGTGCGCGTGCCGTCGAACAGGTGGCCCAACTCACTCGAAGCCAGCACGCGGTCCAGGCCCGCGCGGTTCTTGCCGGTCGCCACGGCCAGCCAGTGGTGCCGCGCCTTCAAGGCTTCCAGCATCTCCAGCGTGCCTTCGAACAGCGAGAGTTCGTGCTCCGACGCGAGATAGTGGTGGCGGTAACGCAGGCCCAGCTCGGGGTAGCGCTCAGCGGCCAGGCCGGGCACGGCATGCTCCAGAGCATCGCGCAGACCCAGGCCGATGACATAGCGGCAGTTCTCGAATCCGGGCTCGGGCAGGCCGATGTCGACAGCGGCGCGCTGGATGCAGCGGGCGATCAACGCCGTGGAGTCGAACAGGGTGCCATCCCAGTCGAAGGCGATCAGGTCGAAGCGTTGGGGGCGGGTGGTCATCGTGTGGATTGTCCAGGCTTGTCGCGCTTGCCGCGCAGCGAGGTAGCGCCAGCGGGGGTGGCGACACACAGAGGGACATCCTCGCTGCCGGTGGGCTGCACTGCTTTCTTGCGCTGATGAAAAACGTTCCTGCGTTCGTGAGAATTTCCCGCGAGGCTTTCGAGATCAACAATTCCTGGGTACTAAGGAATTTTTGTTCCTGCAACTTCGCCACTGCAGTCGTTCCTACCTTCATAGGAATTCTTACAGACGGCGAAGCTTCAGTCATACAATTCCTACGAGAATAGGAACTTCTATGCAAGTCCAAATCAAGTCCACCTCAGAGCTCGGAGAGATCATCCGATCAGTTCGCAAGGCCTCAGGCATCAGGATCGACGACGCGGCGGTCATGACCGGCGTCAGCAAACAGTTCGCCTCGGACGTAGAACACGGGAAGCCCACGGTCGAATTTGGCCGCGTGCTGCTGCTGCTTGCTGAACTCGGTATCGAACTGCGGGCCGACATTCCCGGTGAGGCGATGAAGGCTCTAGAGCAACTTCGCGCCAGAGGTGGTATCTCCACTGGCAAGGATCGATGGGCTCAGGTTTCCTCCAAGACGATGAGAGTCCACCGCGACGACGGGGTCCAGGCCGCAAGCAATACCTCAACAGAGACACTGGCCAAAGTACAGATCGGCCACGAAGCCCGAGACGAATCGACAGATGACTAAGCGCGAGCTGAACGTCTGGCTCAACACACGGCTGATCGGCCGGATCAGCGAAGGCAACGACCTTTGGGAGTTCGCCTATGAACCGGGCTGGGCGAGTGCTCCTGACGGCTTTGACCTCGGACCAGGACTACCCCGCTCGACACCCGTGCACGTGGATGGAGGGACGCTCAGACCGGTCCAGTGGTACTTCGACAATCTACTGCCGGAGGAAGGTCTGCGAGTCGAGGTAAGCAAGCAGGCTGGAATCAAGGGCGGAGACGACGCCTTCGCCCTCCTGGAGTACCTCGGGGCCGAGTCTGCAGGTTCGCTGGTGCTTCTGCCGCCCGATCAGCCGGTCCCAGACGCCCCCGGTCGAAAGGCACTGCTCGACGCAGAGCTGAGCCAACGCATCAAAGACCTGCCACGGCATCCGCTAAGCGAAGGTGCCCCCAAGCGCATGTCTCTGGCCGGGGCTCAAAACAAGCTGCCGGTGATCTACCAGGACGACCAACTCTTCGAGCCGATTGCCAGCGAAGCCTCCACACACATCCTGAAGCCCAACCATACGAGCACCGACTACGCGGCTTCAGTGATGACGGAATTCTTCACGATGACACTGGCGAGTCGCATTGGCCTTCCTACCCCTGCGGTCTATCGGCGCTACGTTCCCGAGCCGGTCTACATCGTCGAGCGTTTTGACCGCGTCATTGGCAAGGCTGGCACTGTGCGCCTACACATCATCGACGCCTGCCAACTGCTCAACAAGTCCAAGTCCTTCAAGACGCATCCGTCATTGGACACCTTGTCCAAGGTTGTCGACGCATGCCGAAATCGCCTGCAGGCCCGTCAGCACATCTTCCAATGGCTGCTCTTCTGTGTCCTGATCGGCAACGACGACAACCACCTCAAGAACCTCTCCTTCCAGGTTGATGCCGAGGGCATCACGCCCACCAAGCATTACGACTTGATCTCAGCTGGGACGTATCACACGCGTGCATTCGCGCAGGACCGGGCGATCTGGCCTGAGCTACGGATGGGAATTCCGTTGCCCGACGCGACGCGATTCGGTGAGGTTCGGCAGCGCCATCTTTTGGAGGCAGGCGCTGCGCTTGGTATTCCGCCGCAGATAGCTGGGCGGATCATCACAAAAATGGTCGCTGCTCTACGGCGCGAAACGCCGCTGCTCCTCGCAGAGGTCGAGCACGGCTATGACAAGCACCCCGCCGCCATGGTGGGAGACCGCGGCATCGAGCTGCGGGCAGCTCGCGCAATCTGGCACGCGACCGTCTCACAGATGCTGTCCCAGGTCAGCTAGAGGGTGCAGCGCCCTTGCGCGCGTGCTACAGCCGCCAGTCATGCCCTAACCAAAGGAGCACGACCCGCAGAGCGGCGATGAGAAGAAGAAAAGGGAAAGGGCCGAGGGGCGGGCGCACGGCCGCCAGGCAGGTCGCACTTGAGTCACCCGCTATTGGGTCCCAGTAGTTCCAGGCAGGGTGTGGGCAATGGCGCCTCGCAGGTCACCGGCTCCCCCGTCGCCGGATGCTGAAACTGCAGGCGCCGCGCATGCAGGAACATGCGGTCAAACTTCGCGGGCCCGCGCGCGAGTTCACGGTTGCGCTCGAAGTCGCCGTATTTGGGGTCGCCGACGATGGCGTGGCCGGCCTGCTGCAGGTGCACGCGGATCTGGTGGGTGCGGCCGGTCTTGATGGTCACATCCAGCAGGCTGAATTGCGGCGTGCGCTGGATGACCTTCACCAGGCTGATCGAGCGCTTGGCCTCTTCCTCATCGGCCTTGCCCGGCCTGACCCAGCGCTCGCCATCGCTGCCGACGAACTTCACCAGCGGCACGTCGATGACCTTGAGCTTGGCCGGCCAATCCCCCCAGACCAGGGCGGCATAGGTCTTGCCGGTCTCGCGCTCGCGCAACTGGTCCTGCAGATTGACCAGCGCGCTGCGCTTCTTGGCGATCATCAAGAGGCCCGAAGTTTCCTTGTCCAGGCGGTGCACCAGCTCCAGGAACTTGGCTGTCGGCCGCGCGCGGCGCAGCGCCTCGATGACGCCGTAGCTGACGCCCGAGCCGCCATGCACCGCCACGCCGGCCGGCTTGTCGATGACAAGCAGATGTTCATCTTCGAACACGACCGGAAACTCACGCGCCGGCGCCTCGGGCTGAGCCTGACGCTCGGGCAGGCGCACCGGCGGGATGCGCACCTCGTCGCCAATTTCCAGCCGGGTGTCGGCCTGGGCCCGGCCTTTGTTGACCCGCACTTCGCCGGCCCGGATGACGCGGTAGACATGGGTCTTGGGCACCCCCTTGAGCTCGCGCAGCAGGAAGTTGTCCAGGCGCTGCCCGGCGGAACCTTCGTCCACCGTGACCCGCCTGACCGCCGGAACTGCGGCTGGTGCAGTGCCAGGGGTTTGCGTGGTGTCGGGCGCCACTTGGCCTGCCCCTATAATCCTTTTCACCACGTTGCTGCCGTAAGTATTTGATTTGTTTGATTTTAGCGGCGGTAACGTGTGGCCAACGGGGCACAGCCCTGGTGGCCACAGGCGATGCAACGCGAAAGACGGCCGGCAGGTTTCCTCCCCGAGTGAGTGAACGGCCCGCTGCCCGACGCGGCAGAGCGATGACACAAGAACCCGCGAGCCCCGCTGCCCTTGATTGTTTCAAGGAACCCGGCGCCCGCAGACAACAAGGTTTCCATGGCGACAGAGCACCTGGCCTTCGGGCCGCGCGAGCTGTCACCAGCGTCCAGCAGCCCATGCAGATGAGCATGCCCCTCCCCCCACACGCACCCCTGCGGCCCCGGCTAGATCCCGGTGTGGCCGCCCTGCCCCGGCTTGTTGCCGGGCGGGCGCGCGCGGGAGCCGGCGGCTCGGCTCGCATGACCGCTGCTGCGGCGCACGCGCCAACGCCAACTGCGCGCTGACCCCCACGGTCGGCCGCGCTTTCGGTCCAGGGCGATTCCTTCCTCGGTTCTCGAGTCATTGCCCGTGCATCTTTAGCCGCCAGCGCCTTGGCCTGGCGGCGTGATGAACGTGCGCGTTTCGCGGCGGCTGACAAGCCGCCCGGCGCGAGAGGAGTGATGACATGAAACGCATGCTGATCAATGCGACGCAGCCGGAAGAGCGGCGCCTCGCGATCGTTGATGGCCAGAAGCTGCTGGACTTCGAGACCGAAATCGAAGGCCGCGAGCAGCGCAAAGGCAATATCTACAAGGCCGTCGTGACGCGGGTCGAGCCCTCGCTCGAAGCCTGCTTCGTCGACTACGGCGAGGACCGCCACGGCTTCCTGCCGTTCAAGGAAATCTCGCGCCAGTTCTTTCGCGAAGGTACCGACGTCAAGAACGCGACCATCAAGGACGCGATCAAGGAAGGCCAGGAGCTGCTGGTCCAGGTCGAGAAGGAAGAGCGCGGCAACAAGGGCGCCGCACTCACCACCTTCGTGAGCCTGGCCGGCCGCTACCTCGTGCTGATGCCCAACAACCCGCGCGGCGGTGGCGTCAGCCGTCGCATCGAGGGCGAGGACCGCGAGGAGCTCAAGGAAAATCTCGACCAGCTCGAGTACCCCAAGGGCATGTCCCTGATCGCACGCACCGCCGGCATCGGCCGCACCGCGCCGGAGCTGCAGTGGGACTTGAACTACATGCTCAAGCTCTGGACCGCGATCGATGACGCGGCCAAGGGCGGCAAGGGCGCCTACCTGATCTACCAGGAAAGCAGCCTGGTCATCCGCGCGATCCGCGACTACTTCACGCAGGACATCGGCGAGATCCTGATCGACACGGACGACCTGTACGAGCAGGCCAGCCAGTTCATGAACCACGTGATGCCCGACCAGGGCCATCGCGTGAAGCGCTACCGTGATGACGCGCCGCTGTTCAGCCGTTTCCAGATCGAGCACCAGATCGAGACGGCGCACAGCCGCACGGTGACCCTGCCGTCGGGCGGCGCCATCGTCATCGACCACACCGAAGCGCTGGTGTCCGTCGACGTCAACTCGGCCCGCTCGACCCGCGGCACCGACATCGAGGAAACCGCCACCCGCACCAACCTCGAAGCGGCCGACGAAATCGCCCGCCAGATGCGCCTGCGCGATCTGGGCGGCCTGATCGTCGTCGACTTCATCGACATGGAGGAGAGCAAGAACCGCCGTGACGTGGAACAGCGCCTGCGCGACGCGCTGCGCAGCGACCGCGCGCGCGTGCAGTTCGCCTCCATCAGCAAGTTCGGCCTGCTCGAAATGAGCCGCCAGCGCCTGCGCCCGGCGCTCAGCGAAGGCAACCACATCACCTGCCCGCGCTGCAACGGCACGGGCCACATCCGCGACACCGAGTCCTCGGCCCTGCAGATCCTGCGCATGGTCCAGGAAGAGGCGATGAAGGACAACACCGCCGCCGTGCACGTGCAGGTGCCGGTGGAGGTGACCTCCTTCCTGCTGAACGAAAAGCGCACCGAGATCACCAAGATCGAGCTCAAGCAGCGCGTCACCGTGCTGCTGGTGCCCAACAAGCACCTCGAGACGCCGAACTACAAGCTCGAGCGCCTGCGCCACGACGACCCGCGCCTGGAGAACCTGCAGGCCAGCTACACGATGATCGAAGAGCCGACCGATGAGGTCGGCATCACGCGTCGCGGCGACGTCGAGAAGAAGAACAAGCAGGAGCCGGTCATCAAGGGCATCCTGCCCGAGCAGCCCGCGCCGGTCGCCGCGCCGAAGCCCGAGCCCGTCGTGGCCGCGCCCGCACCGGCGCCTGTCGTTGCGCCCCCGCCGCCGGCACCGCAGGCCAAGGGCTTCTTCAGCCGCCTGTTCAGCTTCTTCGGCGGTGGCGATGCAGCGCCGGCCCCGGCGCCTGCTGTCCAGGCCCCCGCAGCGGCGCCCGCCGCGACGGACAAACCCAAGCGCGAGGGCAGCCGCGATGGTCGCCGCGACGGTGGCCGCCGTGGTGAGCGTGGCGAACGCGGTGAGCGCAACGAGCCGCGCGGCCAAGGTGGCCGCCGCGATGGCAAGCCGCAGGAAGCCCGCGGTGAACGCACCGAACGCGGTGACCGCAAGCCACGCACGGAAGGTGCTGACAAGGCTGAACAGCAGCAACGCCCCGAGCGCGGTGAGCGCCCCGAACGCGCAGAGCGTGCTGAACGTGGTGAGCGCAGCGAACGCGGCGGTGACCGCCCGGAGCGTGGTGAGCGTCGCCCGCGGGGCGAGCGCCAGGAGCGCCCGCCGGTCGAGACGGTGGCCGCATTGCCGGTTGCCGCGCCGTTGAGCGAGGACCTGGCCGCCGTCCATGACGCGCCGCCCGCCTTTGTCGACAGCCAGGCCGAAGCCGCGCTGCCCCCGACCGGCGACACGCCGGCCGGCGAAGAGCGCCAGGGCCGTGGCCGCCGCCGCCGCCGTGGTGGCCGCGAGCGCGACGATCAGACGGGCGCCGAAGGCACGGCAGAAGCTGGCGCCGAAGCACCGGCTGAAGTTGTTGCTGACGCAGGCGCCGAAGCCACGCCGCCCGTCGAAGGTGATGACGCCGAGGGCCATGGCCGCGAAAGCCGCCGCCGCGGTGGTCGCAATCGCAACCGCAATCGCCGTGAGGAAGGTGCCGTCGAAGGCCAGGAAGCCGCTGCTGGCGAGGAGGCCGCCTCGGCCGCCGCACCGATGCAGAGTTCGCTGATCGAAGACGCGATGGCCAATGCTGCCGCGCCGGTCCAGGCTCCCGTGGCCGCCGCGCCGGCTCCGGTCGCTGCACCTGCACCCGCTCCAGCCCCGGCGCCGGTTGTCGAAGCCTTCGAGCTGCCGATGGGCGAGCTGCAAGCGATCGCCGAAGGCGCCGGCCTGCAGTGGGTCAACTCCGATGCCGACAAGATCGCTGCCGTGCAGGCGGCCATTGCGGCTGAACCCGCACCGGCCCCGCTGGGCCGCGAGCCGGCAGCGGTCGCCGTTGTCGACGAAGGCCCGCTGGTGCTCGTGGAAACCCGCAAGGATCTCAGCCAGGTGAAGCTGCCTTTCGAGGCATGATTCGGGTCGGCTGATCCCACCCTCCAACGCCGCTCGGCCACAAGCCGGGCGGCGTTCTCACTTTCAGAGCCCCTATTCCGAGGCCCCATGACGACCACTGTCACCGCAGACGCCGCCACCGCGGCAAGCCCAGCGGCCAAGATGCCGCCGCAGATCCCCTACATCATCGGCAACGAGGGATGCGAGCGCTTCAGCTTCTACGGCATGCGCAACATCCTGACGGTCTTCATGATGACCAGCCTGCTGCTGGCCATCCCCGAGGACCTGCGCAAGGCCGAGGCCAAGGAGGTGTTCCACACCTTCGTCATCGGCGTCTATTTCTTCCCGCTGCTGGGTGGCTGGCTGGCCGATCGCTTCTTCGGCAAGTACCCGACGATCTTCTGGTTCAGCATCGTGTATTGCGCGGGGCATGCCTGCCTGGCCCTGTTCGACGACAACATCCGGGGCTTCTACTTCGGCCTGTTCCTGATCTCGCTCGGCTCGGGTGGCATCAAGCCCTTGGTGAGTTCATTCGTTGGCGACCAGTTTGACAAGAGCAACCGGACGCTGGCGCAAAAGGTCTATGACGCCTTCTACTGGATCATCAACTTCGGCAGCTTCTTCGCGTCGCTGCTGATGCCCCTCATCCTGAAGAACTATGGCGCCAGCGTCGCCTTCGCGCTGCCGGGTCTGCTGATGCTGGCCGCCACCGTCATCCTGTGGAGCGGCCGCAAGAAGTATGTGCACCAGCCGGCGCGCGGCGCCAACCCGCACAGCTTTTTGAAGGTGGTTTGGACGGCCTTGAAGGCCGGCGGCGCTGGCGCCGCCGTGGCATCGCTTGGGCTCGTTGGTGCGGCCTACTCGCTGAGCCGCATCGATGGCCTGGGCCTCGTGCCGGCGGTCTGCCTGGCCCTCGTGCTGGTGATGGGCTTTGGCGGCGTGGGCGCGGCGATGCAGCTGGAGCGCGCGCGCGGCGTGCATCCGGACGAGGCTGTCGACGGTGTGCGTAGCGTGCTGCGCGTGCTGGTGCTGTTCGCGCTGGTCACGCCGTTCTGGTCGCTGTTCGACCAGAAGGCCTCGACCTGGGTGCTGCAGGCCGATCAGATGGCCAAGCCCGCCTGGTTCCAGTCGTCCATGATGCAGGCGCTGAACCCGGCGCTGGTGATGATCCTCATCCCCTTCAACAACCTGGTGCTCTACCCGGCGCTGCGGCGCGCGGGACTGCAGGTGACCGCACTGCGCCGCATGGGCGCTGGCATCGCGCTGGCGGGCGCGGCCTGGATCGTCGCCGGTGTGCTGCAGCTGTGGCTGGACGAAGGCACGACGGTCAGCATCGTCTGGCAGATGCTGCCCTATGCGCTGCTGACGCTGGGCGAGGTGCTGGTCTCGGCCACCGGGCTGGAGTTCGCCTACAGCCAGGCGCCGCTGTCCATGAAGGGCACCATCATGAGCTTCTGGAGCCTGTCGGTGACCATCGGCAACCTGTGGGTGCTGCTGTCCAACGTCAGCATCAAGAGCCCGGCGGCGCTGCAGGCGATCAAGTCGACCGGCTACAGCGAGACCGCCTGCCTGATGTTCTTCTTCGCCGGTTTTGCGCTGGTGGCCGCCACGCTGTTCGCGCTCGTGGCAAGGCGGTATCCGATGCTGAATAACTACCGCAATTGACGCCCGGCGGTGAATAGCCACCTTGGTTTCAGCGCCTGGCTCAGTAAGCTGCGCGGCACATGACAGACGCCCAAAATCGACGCCCCTACGTCGACCCCACGCTGGTCGACCACCATGCGCCACGCGCAGCGCCTGAGCCGGCGCCCGAGCCCGCGGCCTGGCAGCAGTCCTCGAACCGCCCGCGCCCGGCGGGCGAGCGGCCGGCGCGGACCCGCGTGGTCCGCGAAGCCCAGCGCGGCTATTTCGCCCGCCATTGGCATGGCGAGATGAGCCTGGTGCGCAGCTACTGGGTCAACAACTTCCTCGTCGCCACGCCGCTGGCTTGCCTGCTGACGGGCCTGATGACCTGGATCAGCGTCAAGGGCGACTCGCTACAGGTCAGCGCCATCTCGCTGCTGGTGACCATGCCGCTGCTGCTGGCGCTGAACCTGTGGTGCATCGTCGGCGCCTGGCGTGCCGCGGCCAACTATCTGCGCGAAAGCGGCTCGGCCCTCTGGGGGTGGCTGGCGCGCATCACGCTGGCCCTCAGCACCCTGCAGTTGCTGGCGTCGGTGGTGTTCGGCTTCCTGCCCAGCGTGGGCGAGTACTGGTCCATGGCCCGCGGCGTCGACCCGTTGGGGCAGGCCAAGTTCAGCTTCTCCGCCGATGGCCGCAGCCTGCGGCTGGATGGTGTCATCGGCATGGGCGACGGCGAGCGACTGCGCCAGTTGCTGAACAGCGAGGCAGCACGGGACCTCAAGCGCGTGGAGCTCGCATCACCGGGTGGCCGCGTGCGCGAGGCCGAGCGCATGGCTGCTGCACTGAAGGCACGCGGGCAGGCCAGCCGCGCCGTGGGCACCTGCGCCAGCGCCTGCACCCTGGTCTTCCTGGCCGGACAGCCCCGCCATATGACGGCCACGGGCGAGCTGGGTTTTCATCGCGCATCCACCGGCACCTACAACCCCGTCTTCGAGGAACTGGCCAACCAGCAGTTGGCCAAGACCTACACCGAGCTGGGCCTGCCGCAGCCCATGATCGACAAGACGCTGCGCACACCTTCGCGCAGCATGTGGTTCGTGCCGCGCGACGAGCTGGTCTCCTACGCCTTGATTGCGCCAGCGCCACCCACACTGGCGGTGCCGCTGCCGGCCGCCAATGCCACGCTGGCCGATTTCGACGACGCATTGCACATGCACCCCGTGTGGGAGGCGCTGGACAAACGCACCCCAGGCACCGTGGACGACATCGCCAAGCGCATGCTGGCCGCCCACCAGGCCGGCGCCAGCGAGGAGGAGGTGCAAGCCACCGTGCTGTCGCCCCTGGCCCGCCAGATGCCGGATCTGCTCGGCGGCACCGACGCCGTGTTGCGCCACCGCTATGTGCAACTGGTGTCCGACCAGCTGAAAGCCCTGCGCGCGCCAGCCGCGGGCGTCAGTGCCGGGGCCTGTCGTGAGCTGCTCGACGGACGCCTGGGCGTGCGCCCGCAGCTGCCGCAGGCGTTGCAGGCGCGCGAAGCCCAATGGTTGCAGGACGTGGCCAATGGCACGCTGCCACACCGGCAGCCCAAGCCGGTCAACGCCCTTGAGATCGAGGTCCTTGAGCGCACGGTGGGGCCGACGGCCATGGGCATGCTGTCGCGCCTGTGGGTCGACGCGCCCGAGGCGGCCAAACCCGGCGTCGCGGCCAGCTGCGACCCCGTCATCGCCATGCTGGACCGCCTGCAGGGCCAGCCCCCGGCCCGCCGGGACCTGGCGGAGCGGCTGCTTTTCCAGCCATCGCGCTGATCAGGACCGCATAAGTTCGCTTGGGTGAAATTACCCAGGCCGGCTGATGCCGGACGGGCCCTGGCTCTTTCTACGATGCCGCTCGGCTGCCAGTTCGGCACCGCTTTTTCATGGAGTTGCTCTCGTGACCATCGTCTCCCCGCTGCGCCTGCACCTGCTCGCCGCCCTGCTCGGCCTCAACTTCGCTGCCCAGGCGGCACCGAGCGCGCCCGCTGCCATCAGCTTTGACACCGCACCGCGTGCAGGCCAGCATCAACGACAGCAGATCGACCTGCAGGCTGTCATGAAGATGCGCATCGAGGCCGTCCCCGACGCGACGGACGAGCAGCGTGCCAAGGCGGCCCAGGCCGCCGAGGGCATGGCGCTGATGGGGCCGATGAAGATGAGCATGCGCATGGAGCAGACCATGAAGGTGGATGCCCAGGACGCCGAGGGCTGGCTGCCGCTGAGCTTGTCGGTCGGCGCCACGGGCGGCAGCGTGGAAATCGGCGGCAAGCCCACACCGCTACCCAACCTGGGCAAGACCGACATGCGCGTTGCCGCGCGCTTCAACCCCAAGGACTTCGGCTTCGAGTTGCAGAAGGTCGAGGGCGGCTCGCCCGAGCTGAGCGAGGCCATGAACAACCAGGGCAAGGCCGCGATCAGCGAGTCCCTGCAACTGCTCAAGGCCCTGAGCCAGCGCCCGCTGAAGGTCGGCGAAAGCGTCGAGGTGCCGCTGAACATGGCCCTGCCCATGCCGCTGCCAGGCGGCGCCGGCGGCATGCAAGGCCTGGTGCGCTACACGCTGGCCCGCGTGGACAAGGGCGTGGCGCACTTCGACCTGAGCATGGATCTCAACATGAACGTCGACACCCCGATTCCCAAGCCGGCGGCCACGGACGCTTCGCCGCAGATGCTGCACATGCAGATCACGGGCGGCGGCAAGGGCACGAGTTCGCTGCGCCTGGCCGACCGCCTGCCGCTGGCCAGCCAGCTCGCCATGGACATGAAGATGACGATGAACGGGCCCGACAACGGCCGGATGTTCATGGACATGGACATGGTGGTGCAGTCCAAGGGCGAGTCGCTGGCCAAGCCAGTAGCCGCCAAGCCAGCGGTCAAGAAGGCACCCTGAGCGGGTGGCGCCAAGTCGACGCTAAGGCGCCGCCTTCTCCACGACGACGAAGGCGACGGCATAGTCCTGCTCGTCGCTGACTGTCACATGGGCGCTCAAGCCCCGGGAGGCGAACCAATCGGCCAGCGCCCCGTGCAATGCGATCTCGGGCTTGCCGCTGCGCGCCTTGACAACCTCCATGGCGCGCCAGGTCATGGGCATGCGCATTCCCATGCCGATGGCCTTGGAGAAGGCCTCCTTGGCGGCGAAGCGCGTCGCCAGATAGGCCTCGCCGCGCGCCTCAACCTTGGCGCGGCGCTCCCGGAAGACGGCCAGCTCATGCGGCCCCAGCACCTTCTCGGCAAAGCGCTCGCCGCGGCGTGCGAGCGTGGCGCGGATGCGCCGGATGTCGCAGACGTCGGTGCCGATGCCGTAGATCACTGGTACGCCGTGGCAATGACCTGTTGATAGCCGCGCACCGTATCGGCGTAGCCCAGCTCCAGGGCATCGGCGATCAGGGCATGGCCGATGGACACCTCCTGTACGCCCGGGACATGGCGCAGGAACAGGCTGAGGTTGTCGCGATTCAGATCGTGGCCGGCATTCAGCCCCAAGCCCACCTTGAGCGCCGCCTCGGCCGTGGCCGTGAAGCTGGCCAGCACCGCGTCCTGGCGTTCGGTGCCGAAGGCGCTTGCAAAGGTTTCGGTATAGAGCTCGATGCGGTCCGCGCCCAGCTCGGCCACGGCCGCCATCGCGGCCGGATTCGGGTCCATGAAGAGGCTGACGCGCACGCCCAGGCTTTGCGCTTCCTGGATCAAAGGCTTCAGTCGCTCGGCGTCCTGCGACAGCGTCCAGCCATGGTCGGAAGTGAACTGCTCTTCCGAGTCCGGCACGAAGGTGACCTGATGAGGCCGGTGCTTGCGCACGAAGTCCATCAGGTTCTGCGTCGGGTTGCCCTCGATGTTGAACTCGGCCTGGGGCCAATCCCGCAGGAAGGCGGCCAGGTCGTCAACGTCGCTGGCGCGGATGTGGCGCGCATCGGGCCGGGGATGGACGGTGATGCCCTGGGCACCTGCCAGCAGGCACTGCTCAGCCGCACGCAGCACGCTGGGAATGCCCAGGTGGCGGGTGTTGCGCAGCAGCGCGACCTTGTTGACGTTGACCGACAGAGCGCAGCGCGCGCCAGCATGAGCAAACGGATTCATGAGTCCATCAGTTGTTGCACGTCCACCATCAGCGCGCGGGTGCGCAAAGGCTGGTGGCCGAGATGGTAGTGGAGCAAGCCGCGCAGCGTGGTCTTCAGGCCTTGCAGCTCCGCCGCACAGGCCTGGCGCAATGCGGCGGAGCTGCCGTGCAGCAGCGCGGCCTGGAGCTGGATCAGCAGCGTGCCGGGCAGGCTGGCATCGCTGGTGGGTGGGATGAGGCCGGACTCGGGCGAGAGCTGGTAGCGACGCGCCGGATCAACGGGGCCCTGCGTGGGCGTGATGACGCTCAGATCGGGCAGCAGGCCCAGTTCGGCCAGCAGCCTGATCTCGAAGGCACGCAGCGCAGCGTCGCCTTCGGCCAGATGGGCCAGCGTGTCGGCGTAGGCGTCGAAGAGCTGGGGATGGGGGTCGTGCCGGGCCAGCAGCTTCATCAGCAGCTCGTTGAGGTAGTAGCCCGAGAACAGCGCGGCGCCGGCCGGCAAGGTCGCACCGCCGCCCCACTCGGCGCTGCGCAGGGTCTGTACCTCGCCTCCTTCTGCCTTGGCGGGCTTGGAGAGGCTGACCGAGATGCGCTGCAATGGCAGCAGTACGGCGCGCAGCTGCGAGTAAGGCCGCTTGGCGCCCTTGGCCGCGACGGCGAGCCGGCCGGACTCGCGCGTGAACAGGTCGAGGATGAGGCTCGACTCGCTCCAGTCGTGCTGATGCAGCACGTAAGCCTGCTGCACCGCCGGCGGGCGCGTCAGCCGCATCGGGTCACCGCCTGGCGCCGGGCCGCCCCAAGCCAGGCGAGCCCCCCAGGGGGGTCGCAGGCGTACTCGCCGACGTGAGGGCGTCACTCATACCCGTACGACCGCAGATGCTCTTCGGTGTCCGCCCAGCCCGAGCGCACCTTGACCCAAAGCTCCAGGAAGACCCGGCCATCCATCAGATGTTCCAGCTCCTGGCGCGACTCCGAACCGATGCGCTTCAGTCGCTCGCCACCCTGGCCGATGATCATGCCCTTGTGGGCGTCGCGCTCGACGACGATGCTGGCGCTGATGCGCCGCAGCTCGCCCTCCTCTTCCCACTTGTCGATGATGACGGTGGAGGTGTAGGGCAGTTCGTCGCCGGTCAGGCGGAACAGCTTCTCGCGGATGATTTCACTGGCCAGGAACTTCTCGCTGCGGTCGGTCAGCGCATCCTCCTCGTAGAACCAGCCCTGCACGGGAAGATACGGCTTGAGGATCTTGAAAAGGCGGGTGACGTCGGATTCCTTCTTGGCCGACAGCGGCACGAACTCGCTGAAATTGCGGCGCTCCTGCATGCCCTTGAGCCAGGGAGCCAGTTCCGCGCGGCGGTGCACGGCATCCAGCTTGTTGGCGATCAGCACGACCGGCTTGTCTTCGGGCAGCAGGCCCAGCACCTTGGCGTCGTCCAGGCCAAAGCGGCCGGCCTCGACGACGAAGAGCACGAGGTCGACGTCGGCCAGCACGCCGTGGACGGTGCGGTTGAGCGTGCGGTTGAGCGCGGCGTTGTGCTTGGTCTGAAAGCCGGGCGTATCAACGAAGACAAACTGCGCCTCCTCGACGGTGCGCACGCCGGTGATGCGGTGGCGCGTCGTCTGGGCCTTGTCGGACGTGATGCTGACCTTCTGCCCGACCAGGGCGTTCAGCAGCGTGGATTTGCCGACGTTGGGGCGACCGACGATGGCGATGAGGCCACAACGCTGCGGGGGGCCCTCAGCGGTGGCAGCGGCGGGGGGTACAGCGTCGGTGGTCATGGTTTGCCTCGTTCGGCGGTGGGTCTGTCCTGAAGGCGATCAAGAAGGCGGCGGGCTGCCTCCTGCTCGGCGGTGCGGCGCGAACGCCCCTCGCCCAATTCAGCCACGTCCAGTGCCGGCACGGCACATTCGACCTCGAAGATCTGGGCATGGGCTTGGCCGCGCGTCGCGACGATACGGTAGCTGGGTACGGCGATGCGGCGGGCCTGCAGCCATTCCTGCAACGCGGTCTTGGCGTCCTTGGCGAAGTCGCCGGCGCTGGTGGCGGTCGTGATGGTCTCACCGAGCAGGCGGCGCACGATGGCCAAGGCAGTGTCGTAGCCAGCGTCGATATAGGCGGCGCCCAGCACGGCCTCGACGGCATCGGCCAGGATGGACGGGCGCTGCGCGCCGCCGCCACGGGCTTCGCCGTCGGACATCTTCAACACCGCCGGCAAGCCCATGGCCAGCGCCAGCCTGTGCAGGCTGTCTTCGCGCACGAGGTGGGCGCGCACGCGGGTCAGATCGCCTTCGTCGGAGCCGGCATAGCGCTCGTACAGCAGGCTGGACACGGCCAGACTGAGCACGGCGTCGCCGAGGAACTCCAGGCGCTCGTTGTGATCGGCCCCGTAGCTGCGATGGGTCAGGGCGCGCGCCAGCAAGTCGGGTCGCTGGAAGCGATGGCCCAGGCGCTGTTGCAGGGCCTCAAGCACGGCGCTCATCGAAGCGAAAGCAAGGTCAACGCGACTTGCCGTGGTACTTGATCAGCAGGTAGACCGGCCCGAAGAGGTCAATCTCCTTGTCCCAGGCAAACTCAATGACGACACGGTCATTGCCGTCCTTGGTGACGACGAGGTCGCTGCCCTTGAGGCTCTGGATGGAGTATTCGACCTGGGTCGCCTTGTCGAACTCCTGGCGCACCTGAGGCACCGTGGAGGGGTTGCCGGCCGCGATGCGGTCAACCACTCGCTGCACGGTGAAGTACTCCAGCACGGTGGGAAAGACCTTCATGCCGACAACGACCGTGACGGCGACGATGACACCCCAGAACAACAGGCCGAACAGCGTGACGCCACGCTGGCGGCGAGAGGAGGTCGGCGACGAAAGGCTGCTGCTGCTCATCTGTGTGTCAATTGAAGAAGGTACCGATGCGCTTGAGGTTACCGAAATTCATCCACACCAAGAAGGCCTTGCCGACGATGTTTTCATCCGGCACGAAGCCCCAGAAGCGCGAATCGCGCGAGTTGTCGCGGTTGTCGCCCAACATGAAGTAGTGTCCGGCGGGCACCTTGCAGGTCACGCCCTCGATGGTGTAGCGGCAATTCTCCTGGAAAGGAAAGGGACCGTCGGCCCGGTCGGCACGGAAGAAGGTCTGGGCTTGCGGCTGCACGAGGATCTCATGCTCCTTGTCGCCGAGCTTCTCCAGGAAGCGGGGGCGGTAGACGCGCGGCGAGCCGCTGTCGTCATAGAAATTGCCCATCGGCTGCACGGGCGCGGCCTGGCCGTTGATGTAGAGCTTCTGGTTGACGTAGCTGATCTCGTCACCCGGGATGCCGGCCACGCGCTTGATGAAGTCGGTGCTCGGGTCTTCGGGATAGCGGAAGACCATCACGTCGCCACGCTTGACGTCGTGGTTGGAGATGATCTTCTTGTTGATCACCGGCAAGCGGATGCCGTAGTGGAACTTGTTGACCAGGATGAGGTCACCGACCAGCAGCGTCGGCACCATCGAGCCAGACGGGATCTTGAAGGGCTCGAACAGGAAGCTGCGCAGCAGGAAGACGACCAGGATGACCGGGAACAGGCCAGCGGTCCAATCCAGCCACCAGGGCTGCTGCAGGATCTGCTGGCGGGCGGGCTCCACGTCACCGTCGACGCGGGCGATGCCCTGGGCGGCCAGGTTCTCGCGGCGCTTGGCGTCGTTGGATACCAGCGCGTCGGCCGCGGCGCGGCGCGCCGGCGCGAAATGAAAGCGCTCGGCCAGCCAGTAGAACAGCGTCACCGCCGTCAGGACGAAGAGCAGCAGCGCGAAGTTGCCGTTCCATCGGCCGGCGTACCAGCCGCCCAGGTAGGCCACCAGGGCCGCATACAAAACGCCGGTGAGAACGCTCATCGATTGAAGGGGCATGGGGAGTTAATCGTCGACTTGCAGGATGGCGAGGAAGGCTTCTTGCGGCACTTCCACGGAGCCGATCTGCTTCATGCGCTTCTTGCCGGCCTTTTGCTTTTCCAGCAGCTTGCGCTTGCGGGTGATGTCACCACCGTAGCATTTTGCCAGCACGTTCTTGCGCAGCGCCTTGATGTTCTCGCGGGCGATGATGTTGGCGCCGATGGCGGCCTGGATGGCCACGTCGTACATCTGGCGCGGGATCTGCTCGCGCATCTTGGCGGCCACGCCGCGGCCGCGGTACTGGCTCTGGCTGCGGTGCACGATCATCGACAGCGGGTCCACCTTGTCACCGTTGATCAGGATGTCGACCTTGACGACGTCGGCGGCGCGGTATTCCTTGAACTCGTAGTCCATGGAGGCGTAGCCGCGTGAGACCGACTTCAGCTTGTCGAAGAAGTCCAGCACGATCTCGGCCAGCGGAATCTCATACGTCAGCATGACCTGCTTGCCGTGATAAGCCATGTTCAGCTGCACGCCGCGCTTCTGGTTGGCCAGCGTCATGACGACGCCGACATAGTCCTGCGGCATGTAGAGATGCACGGTCACGATGGGCTCGCGGATCTCGCGCATGGCGCCGATCTCGGGCATCTTGGACGGGTTCTCGACCTGAATGACCTCGCCGGTATTCAGCTCCACCTCATAAATGACACTGGGCGCGGTGGTGACGAGGTCCTGGTCGAACTCGCGCTCCAGGCGCTCCTGCACGATCTCCATGTGCAGCAGGCCCAGGAAGCCGCAACGAAAGCCAAAGCCCAGCGCCTGGCTGACCTCGGGCTCGTAGCGCAGCGAGGAGTCGTTGAGGCTGAGCTTTTCCAGCGCGTCGCGCAGCTGGTCGTACTCGCTGGCCTCGGTCGGGTACAGGCCGGCGAAGACCTGCGGCTGGATTTCCTTGAAGCCGGGCAGCGCCTCGGTGGCCGGGCCGGCGTTGTTGGGCAGCTTCTTTTCCAGCGTGACGGTGTCGCCGACCTTGGCGGCAGCCAGCTCCTTGATGCCGCAGATGATGAAGCCGACTTCGCCGGCCTTCAGGCCGTCGCGGTTCTCGCTCTTGGGCGTGAACACGCCCATGTGCTCGATCGGGTACACCGTGTTGGTGTTCATCATGCGGATGCGCTCGCCCTTCTTGAGCTCGCCATCCACGACGCGCACCAGCATGACGACGCCGACGTAGTTGTCGAACCAGGCGTCGATGATCATGGCGCGCGGCGGGCCGTCCGGGTTGCCGCGCGGCGCCGGCATGCGGGCAATGACGGCCTCGATGATCTCGTCGATGCCCATGCCGGTCTTGGCCGAGCAGGGAATCGCATCGTCGGCGTCGATGCCGATGACGTCCTCGATCTCGGCCTTGGCGTTGTCGGGGTCCGCCGACGGCAGGTCCATCTTGTTGAGCACCGGCACGACCTCGACGCCGAGGTCCAGCGCCGTGTAGCAGTTGGCCACCGTCTGCGCCTCGACACCTTGCGAGGCATCAACGACGAGCAGCGCGCCCTCGCAGGCCGACAGCGAACGGCTGACTTCATAAGAGAAGTCCACATGCCCCGGCGTGTCGATCAGGTTGAGGTTGTAGATCTGGCCGTCTTTGGCCTTGTACTGGAGTGCGGCAGTCTGCGCTTTGATCGTGATGCCGCGCTCACGCTCGAGGTCCATCGAGTCCAGCACCTGCGCTTCCATCTCGCGATCGCTCAAGCCGCCGCAGCGCTGAATGATGCGGTCGGCCAACGTGCTCTTGCCGTGGTCGATGTGGGCAATGATGGAGAAGTTGCGGATGTGATTCATGGAGATCGGGGGCACGCCAACGGAGCAGGACACAACGGCGAAGGCCGTTGCAGCGCAAGCTCACATCGCTTGCGATGTGAAGCCGCGAAGCGCGCGTGCTACAGCTAAAAAAAAGGCACGTCGAAGAGGCGACGTGCCTTCCAACAAAAGGTATGGCAACTGCTTGTTGGGCCTTCATTGTAGCCAAAAGGCCCAGCCGGGAAGCCGCACCAGTATTGGTTTTCCGGTCGTTGCAGGCTGCCAACAAGGAATTTTAACCACAGGTTATCCACAAGTTCCTGTGGATCGCCTGTGGATCAAATTGAGGTGTTGCCAGCGGGCGTCGATTCCACCGTCAGACACCCCTTCCAGGGCGCGTCGAGTCGCGATTTTAGCGGCGGGCGCGAACAATCCCGGCTTTTATCTAAAAGTTAGCCGGTGCCAACTTCCGTATTCGGTGGACAACCTCGGTCGGGGTGCCCAGCGGGCTTGCCGCATCGCGGAAAGCCCGACCAGACAGCCAAGGTTTTAGCGCCTCACCGCACCGGTTTCAGCAGCACGAAGCTGGTGGCGTCCTCGCGGCGGACGACCAAATTCATCGACTTGTTCTTGTCCGCCTTGGCGATCAGCGCCTGGAAGGCCTTCACTGAGGACACTTCGACGTTGTCCACCGACAGGATGAGGTCGCCCTCGCGCAGCCCGGCTCGAGCGGCTGCACCTGTCGCACTGTCAACCTTGACACCGGACTTGAGCTTCATTTCCTTGCGCTGCGCGTCGGTCAGTTCTGATACCTTCAGACCGAGGGCTGCGCTGGGAGCGGAAGCGGCAGGAGCCGGCTCGTTGCTGCTTTCGCTGCCGCTGCCCGGCTTCCTGCTGCGTTCGTCTTCGCCGATGGTGACGACGATGTCCTTGGTCGTGCCGCGGCGGAACACGGTCAGCGTCGTCTTGGCGCCAGGCTTCACGTTGGCCACGAGGCGGCGCAAGTCAGCCGCCTTGTCGACGGTCTTGCCGTCGACCTTGGTGACGACGTCGCCGCCTTCCACGCCCGCCTTCTCGGCCGGGCTGCCGGCGATGACGGAGCGGATCACGGCGCCCTGCGGCTTGCCCAGACCGATGGCCTCGGCGATTTCCTTGGTGATGTCGTCTGGCAGCACGCCCAGGTAGCCGCGCACGACACGCCCACCGGCGCGCAGCTCATCGGCCACACGGATCGCGTCGGCGATGGGGATCGCAAACGAGATGCCCATGTAGCCGCCGTTCTGGCTGTAGATCTGCGAGTTGATACCGATGACCTCGCCGCGCATGTTGACCAGCGGGCCGCCGGAGTTGCCCGGGTTGATGGCCACGTCGGTCTGGATCAGTGGCAGCAGATCGCCGGTGTCGCGCTGCTTGGCGCTGATGATGCCGGCCGTCACCGTGTTCTCCAGGCCGAAAGGCGAGCCGATGGCCATGACCCATTCGCCGACGCGTGACTTGTTGCTGTCGCCGACCTTCACGACCGGCAGGCCGGTCGCCTCGACCTTCACGACCGCCACGTCGGAGCGCTGGTCGGCACCGATGAGCTTGGCCTTGAGTTCGCGCTTGTCCGTCAGCGTGACGATGACCTCGTCGGCCCCTTGCACGACATGGGCATTGGTCAGCACGTAGCCATCGGCGCTGAGGACGAAGCCGGAGCCGACGCCGCGGCGCATGGGGCCGTCGTCGTCAGGCGTGCCGCCGCCGCGCGGCGCGCCGCGGCGCTGGTTGGGCACCGGGATGCCGAAGCGGCGGAAGAACTCCTGCATCTGCTCGTTCATCTCCGCCTGGCCTTCGGCCATCTTGACCTTTTCAGCGGTACGGATGTTGACGACCGCCGGGCCGACGCGCTCCACGATCTCGGCGAAGTCTGGCAGCTCGCGCGGCTGCGCCGCGGCGGGTGCCTGCCCCAGCGTCAGCGCCAGCGCCAGCGCCAGCGCCAGCGCCGTGCCGGAAAGCAGAAAGCGCGCGCGCGCAGGGTGAAGGCGGGTCTCAGCGTGCATAGGGAGTTCCAGGGATTCAGCAGGACAAGGCAAATGGGGCATCGAAGCGTCACTTCAAGGACGGGGGCTGCGAGGCGGCGGATTCCGGCAGAGCCAGGCCCCAGTCAATGATCTCCGCCGGCGCCTCTCCTGGCAATCCGGCCTCCCGCGTCGCGCCAACTGCAGGCAGGGTACGGCCTGCGGCGGCGTGTGCAAAGCTCAGGCCGCCAAGCCCCTGCGCGCGCGGTGTTGTGTTCGGTGCAGCGGCGACCTGGGCGTCCGGCGCGGGCGCGGGACGCAGCAGGCCGGCGCCCAGGGCCAGGCCCACGAAGCTGGCGGCCACCGCGATGGGCGCCAACCAGTCGCGACGGCGTGGATGGTCCACCACCTCGGCAGGCAGTTGTGCATGCAGGGCTGCGAGCAGCGCTTGGGGTTGCTGACGCAGTTCCGGCAGTTCGGTGGCGCGAAGGCCATCACCTGCCGCATGCCAGATTGCCCAGCGCTCGCGCAGGCCCGGGTCGCTTGCCCAGGCCGCGTTCACGCGCGCCCAGTCGGCTGGCGTGGCGCGGCCGTCCATGACGGCGGACAGCGCTTCGTACAGTGCGTTGTCTGCAGCGCTCACCATCGCCGCCCTCCCCCGCTGCCCAGCAGCGGCCGCAGCCGCGCCGCGACGGCCTCGCGGGCGCGAAAGATGCGCGAGCGCACGGTGCCGGGCGGGCAATTCATCAGGTCGCCGATCTCGTCGTAGCTCAAGCCATCCACCTCTCGCAGCAACAGCGCCCGGCGCTGGTCCTCGGCGAGGGCTGCGACGGCATCGTCCAGTTCCCGCGCCAACTGGCGACCGGCGAGCAGGGCCTCGGGGGTCGCATCGTCGCTTGGAGCCGTGCCGGTGCCGAAAGTTCCCTCGTCGTCGTCCAGGGACTCGACGGGCCGCTGCGAGGCGCGGTGGCTGTTGTGACGTTTGGCCGCGTTGATCGCGATGCGGTAGACCCAGGTGTAGAAGGCGCTGTCGCCGCGAAACGCCGGCAGCGCGCGATACGCGGCCAGGAAAGTCTCCTGGCAGAGGTCGGCCACGTCGGCGGGGTCACGCACGCTGCGCGACAGCAGGCGCTCGACGCGGCGCTGATATTTCAACACCAGCATGTCGAAGGCGACGCGGTTGCCGCCCTGGGCTTCTCGCACCAGCAGGGTATCGGCGTCAGCCTCACTCATCGCAGCGCCCGCGGTGCACAGAACAGCGTCGCGCGCAGCGCGGTCCATTGCGCCTGCTGCTGGCGTCGCGACAACGGCAACCATCGGGGGCCGGGGCTGGCGCGCAGCAGCAACCAGGCGTCCAGATCGACCAGCACGGCCAGTTGTACCGGCGGCCCGTCATCGCGACCGGGTTCATCCAGCCACCAGGCTTCGCCGTCCCAGCGCAGCCGCCGCGGCAGCACGGCGGCCGCGCGCGATGCCCACCAGGCGACCAGGGGTACGGCCAGCGACGCGACCATCACCGCGGGCCAAGCCACAGTTTGGAGACTGAGTAACCAAGCCACAAGGCCCGCTGAGGCCAGGGCTGCAATCCATGACACGAGGGCCTGCACGGCCGGCTGGGGCTGCAGATGCACGACGACCGGCGGCGTGCGGCGCATCGCCGGTGGACGCGATCAGACGCGCTTGAAGATCAGCGTGCCGTTGGTGCCGCCGAAGCCGAAGTTGTTCTTCGCCGCGACGTCGATCTTCATCGGCCGCGCCTCGTTGGCGCAGTAGTCCAGGTCGCACTCGGGGTCCTGGTTGAAGATGTTGATCGTCGGCGGCGCGACCTGGTCGCGGATCGCCAGGGCAGTGAACACCGACTCGATGCCGCCCGCGCCGCCCAGCAGGTGGCCGGTCATGGATTTGGTCGAGCTGATGACCATGTTCTTGGCGTGTTCGCCAAACGCCAGCTTGATCGCGTTGGTTTCGTTCACGTCACCCAGCGGCGTGGAGGTGCCGTGGGCGTTCATGTAGTCGACCTGGTCGGGGTTGAGACCTGAGTTGCGCAGCGCCGCGCGCATGGAGCGCTTGGGACCGTCAACGTTGGGCGCGGTCATGTGGTACGCGTCCGCCCCCATGCCGAAACCGGACAGCTCGCAATAGATCTTGGCGCCGCGCTTCTTGGCGTGTTCGTACTCCTCGAGCACCAGCACGCCCGCACCCTCGCCCAGCACGAAGCCGTCGCGGTCCTTGTCCCAGGGGCGGGACGCGGTCGCGGGGTCGTCGTTGCGGGTGGAAAGCGCGCGGGCAGCAGCAAAACCGCCGATGCCCAGTGGTGACACCGCACCTTCGGCACCGCCCGCGACCATCACGTCGGCGTCGCCGTACTCGATGAGGCGGCCGGCTTCACCGATCGCATGCAGGCCCGTGGTGCAGGCCGTCACGATCGCCAAATTCGGTCCCTGGAAACCGAACTGGATGGAGACATGACCCGAGATCATGTTGATGATCGAAGCCGGGATGAAGAACGGCGAGATGCGGCGCGGGCCGCGGTTCATCAGCTCGGTCTTGGTGTCTTCGATCAGCGGCAGGCCGCCAATGCCGGACCCGACGAGCACGCCGATGCGCTCGGCCTGCTCTTCGGTCAATTGATCGCCGGTCGGAAGACCGGCGTCGCGCACCGCCTGCATGGACGCCGCCAGCCCGTAATGGATAAAGATATCCATGTGCCGGGCTTCTTTCGCGGGGATGTAGTCCTCGATCTTGAAGCCCTTGACCTCACCCGCGAAGTGGCACGCCAGATTGCTGGCGTCAAAACGGGTGACGGTGGCGATGCCGGAACGACCGGCGAGGATATTGGCCCAGCCTTCGGCAACGGTATTGCCGACGGGACTGATCAGGCCAAGACCGGTGACGACGACGCGGCGACGGCTCATGCAGTGCGGATCAGAGTTGCGAGAGAAAGAAAGCCTTCAGGCCTTCTGGTGCTTGACGGCGTAGTCGATCGCCAGCTGCACGGTGGTGATCTTCTCGGCTTCTTCGTCCGGAATCTCGATGCCGAACTCGTCTTCGAGGGCCATCACCAGTTCCACGGTGTCCAGAGAATCGGCGCCCAGGTCGGCAACGAAAGCCTTCTCGTTCGTAACGTCGGCTTCCGCCACGCCAAGTTGCTCGGCGATGATTTTCTTGACTCGTGCTTCGATATCGCTCATGAATCCTCCAGGAGGGATTTGCTGAAAACAGCCCGGCATTCTACGGGCTCTAGATGGGTGCCCCTAGATCAGGGCCCCCGGGCCAAATCAGGCCATGTACATGCCGCCGTTGACGTGCAGCTCGGAACCGGTGATGTAAGCACCGCCCGGTGACGCCAGGAAGACGACCGCAGCGGCAATTTCCTCGGGGGCGCCCAGGCGGCCCAGCGGGATCTGCGACAGCAGAGCGGCTTTCTGGGCTTCGGGCAAGACCTCGGTCATGTCGGTGGCGATGAAGCCGGGGGCGATGCAGTTGACCGTGATGTTGCGGCTGCCCAGTTCACGGGCCAGCGAGCGCGTCAGGCCGGCCACACCTGCCTTGGCGGCGGCGTAGTTGGCCTGGCCGGCATTGCCGGAGGCGCCGACGACGGACGTGATGTTGATGATGCGGCCGGCGCGCTGCTTCATCATGGGCTTGGTGGCCGCGCGGGCAAGGCGGAATACTGCCTTCAGATTGGTGTCGACGACGGCATCCCAGTCGTCGTCCTTCATGCGCATGGACAGGCCGTCGCGCGTGATGCCGGCGTTGTTGACCAGCACATGCAGGCCGCCTTCCTTGGCGACGATGTCGTCCACGGCAGCCTGGCTGGCGGCGGCATCGGTCACGTTGAGTGCGATACCGCGACCACCATGGGCAGCCAGCGCTTCGGTGATGCCGGCGGCACCGGACTCGGTCGTCGCCGTGCCGATGACGCGCCAGCCTTCGCTGGCCAGGGCCAGCGCGATCGCGCGGCCGATGCCGCGGCTGGCGCCGGTGACGAGGGCGACGCCCTTGAACGTGGATTCAGTCATTTCAGCCGCCTCCCAGCAGCGCACGGGCTTCCGCCAGCGAAGCGGGATCGAAGACGCAGGCGGCCTGCAGTTCGGCGTCGATGCGCTTGGCCATGCCGGTCAGTACCTTGCCGGGACCGGCTTCGATGACGTGGCCCACGCCGCGTGCCTTGAGGGCCTGCACGATCTCAACCCAGCGCACCGGGCCGAAGGCCTGTCGGTAGAGGGCGTCGCGCAGAGCATCGGCGTCGTCCGTCACGGCAACATCGATGTTGTTGATGACCGGAAAGGCGGCGGCGTTGAACTGCACCGTCGCCAGTTTTTCCTTCAGTCGTTCGGCAGCCGGTTTCATCAGGCTGGAATGGAAAGGCGCGGACACCGACAGCGGTAGCGCGCGCTTGGCGCCGGCGGCCTTCAGGATCTCGGCGGCCTTGTCGGCGCCGGCCTTGCTGCCGGCGATGACGGTCTGCTTGGGGTCGTTGAAGTTGACCGCCTCGACGGCCTCGCCCGTCTCGGCCGCAGCCTGGGCACAGCCTGCTCGCACGGCGTCGCCGTCCAGCCCCAGGATGGCGTACATCGCACCCGCGCCGACCGGCACGGCCTCCTGCATGGCCTGGGCACGAAAGCGCACCAGCGGCAGCGCGTCGGCCAGGCTCAGCGCGCCGGCGGCGACCAGCGCCGTGTACTCGCCCAGCGAATGGCCAGCCGCAGCGACGGGCACTGCACCTGTCTCGGCGACGAAGGCGCGCCAGCAGGCGATGCCGGCCGTCAGCATGACCGGCTGGGTGTTGGTGGTCAGGTCCAGCTGATCCTTGGGGCCGGCATGGATCAGCGCGCCGATGTCCTCACCGAGCGCCGCGGAGGCCTCTTCCAGCGTGCGGCGGACTTCCAGATGGTCGCCCCAGGCGTCGAGCATGCCGACGGCCTGCGAGCCCTGGCCGGGAAAGACAACGGCGAAAGGTGCGGTCATAGATTCAATTCCAAATCAGTAGCGGTGATGTTGCCGGTGCGGCAGCATCTGGACTGCTAGTACTTCAGCAGGGCCGCGCCCCAGGTGAAGCCGCCACCGACACCTTCCAGCATGATCGTGTCACCACGCTGGATGCGGCCACTGCGAACCGCCACGTCCAGCGCCAGTGGCACCGAAGCGGCCGAGGTATTGCCATGCTCGTCGACGGTGGCGATGAGCTTGTTCAGGTCCAACTTCAGCTTCTTGGCCGTGCCCTGCATGATGCGGATGTTGGCCTGGTGCGGGATCAGCCAGTCCAGGTCGGCTTCGGTCAGGCCGGCCTTGTCCAGCACCGAGCGGGCGACCTTCTCGAGCACACCGACGGCGAGCTTGAAAACGGCCTGACCGTCCATCTTGAGGAAGGGGCTGCCCAACACCTGGCCACCGGCGACCGTGCCAGGGGTGCACAGCACGTCAACATGGCGCGAATCGGCATGCAACTCGGTCGCGAGGATGCCGGGCTCGGCGCTCGCACCGAGCACGACGGCGCCCGCACCGTCGCCGAACAGCACGCAGGTCGTGCGGTCCTTGAAGTCGAGGATGCGCGAAAACACCTCGGCGCCGACGATCAAGGCCTTGTTGGCGGCGCCGCTCTTGATCATCGAGTCGGCCACACTCAGTGCATAGACGAAGCCCGCGCAGACGGCTTGCACGTCGAAGGCCGCGCAGCCATGAACGCCCAGCTTCTTCTGCAGCAGGCAGGCCGTGGACGGGAACACCATGTCGGGCGTGGACGTCGCGACGATGATGAGGTCGATCTCTTCGGCGGCGATACCGGCGGCTTCAAGCGCCGCCTGCGCGGCCGGGAAGGCGAGGTCGCTGGCAGCCTGGTCGGGCGCCGCGAAATGGCGGGCCCGAATGCCGGTGCGCTCGACGATCCAGTCGTCGGAGGTCTCGACGCCGTCGGTCGCGAGGCGGTCGGCCAGTGCCTGGTTGGTCACGCGGTCGGCGGGCAGGAAGCTGCCGGTGCCGAGAATGCGGGAATAGCGGGGGGTAGAGGTGGCGATGGGGCTCATGCAGCCTTCGCGACGGAGTTCGCCGCGTTGTCTCCAGCATCATTCGCTTTTGCCTGAAGCGTGGCGACGATGCGGTCGTGGACCCGGTCAAGCAGCCGGTTGCGGGCGGCATCATAAGCGCGGGCCAGGGCCTGCTCGAAGGCAAAGGCGTCGGCCGAGCCATGGCTCTTGAACACCAGGCCGCGCAAGCCCAGCAACGCGGCGCCGTTGAAACGGCGGTGGTCGACACGGTGCTTGAAGGCATTCAGCACGGGCATGGCGATCAAGCCGGCCAACTTGGTCAGCCAATTGCGATTGAACTCTTCCTTGATGAAGCCGCCCATCATGGTCGCCAGGCCCTCCGACGTCTTGAGCATGACGTTGCCGACAAAACCGTCGCAGACGACGATGTCTGTCGTGCCCTTGTAGATGTCATTGCCTTCAACGTTGCCGAAGAAATTCAACTGGCCGGCCGCGCCAGCAGCACGCAGCAGTTCGCCGGCCTGCTTGATGGTCTCACTGCCCTTGATGGCTTCTTCGCCGATGTTGAGCAGGCCGACGCTGGGCTCGTCAACGCCTTCGACGGCGGACACCAGCGCGCTGCCCATGACGGCGAACTGCAGCAGATGCTCGGCCGTGCAGTCGACGTTGGCGCCCAGGTCCAGCACCGTGGTGAAACGGCCGCGCTGGTTGGGCATGACGGTAGCGATGGCGGGGCGGTCGATGCCGTCCAGCGTCTTCAGCAGATAGCGGGCCACGGCCATCAGCGCGCCGGTGTTGCCGGCGGATACGCAGGCATGGGCCTGGGCCGGGTTGCTGTTCCGGTCGGCCTTGAGCTGCTGGATGGCCACGCGCATGGACGAGTCGCGCTTGCGGCGCAGCGCCACCTCGATGGGGTCATCCATCGTGACGACTTCGCTGGCCGCGACAACGCGGCAACGCGGCCAGGCCGCAGCGGCCGTCAATGCTTCCGGCTTTCCGACGAGGATGAGCTCGGCACCCGGATGCTTGTCGAGAAACGCGCGGCAGGCCGGCAGCGTCACCGAGGGGCCATGGTCGCCGCCCATGCAGTCCACGGCCAGGCGGATCGGTTCAGGCAGGGGTACTGCGGTCATGTCAGTGGTTTTTGTGAGCCACAAAGACCAAACCCGGCGCTGCGCAGTACGCAGGCCGGGTCGGCAGATTCATCGATAGTTTGGCGCCGCGCCTGGCGGCACCGGGCACCATCAGGCCGCGTCGGCCTTGCTCTTCAGCACCTTGCGACCACGGTAGAAACCGGTGGGGCTGATGTGGTGACGCAGATGCACTTCGCCGGTCGTCGGCTCGATGCCGGTACCCGGGGTGACCAGGGCATTGTGCGAACGGTGCATGCCGCGCTTGGAAGGCGACTTCTTGTTTTGCTGAACAGCCATGAAATTCTCCAGACTCTGCGGGATTTGGGGGCGGACTTAGGGGCCTTGGGGGCACAACCCCGGGGAGTGAGATCAAAGCTCGAACTCCAGGCCGCAGAAAAGCCCACGAGTGTAGCACCGGATGAGAAAGCCGCCAAGTCACCACCGCCAACAGCGAGAGCCAAGCGGCACCAGCCATGGTTTCAGGCGTTGCCGCCCCGCTTCAAGGCCGCAAGCTTGGCAAAGGGGTTGGGCCGCTCCTCCTCTTCCTGCTCCGGCAGGTCGTCCGTGTGGGACAGGGGCTCGGGGCAGACCTCGTGGCGCGGCACCAGCGGCAAGGCCAGCAGCAATTCATCCTCGATCAACTCGCGTGCGTCGAGGTGGCGCGGCAGGGCCAGCACATCGTCCTCGCTGTCCACGTCCAGTGCTGCCGCTTCGGCCTCGGTGTCGACGAAGCGGATCCAACGGTCGATGTCGATGTCTTCGTGTACTGGCTTCAGGCAGCGCTGACAGGTCAGTGCGACCTGGGCGGACGCGGTCAGGTGCAGCCAGGTCTGAGGCGTGCTGCTCTTGGGTTGGCGGATCTCGCCGTGCAGGCTCCATTGCAGCGCCGGCCACCCGCTGGCGGGCGACTCGGGCGCGGCCGAGTCGGCCAGGCGCGTCAGCAAAGTCGCCGGCCATTCACCGGCCAAGCTGGCGTCGTCATGGGCCAGGGCCGCCACATCGAGCTTCTCGGGAACAAAGGCGCGCGATTTCATAGCCGAGAGTTTAGGCGGGGGAGAATGCCGCCATGCCCCAGTTGATCCTTGCCTCGACCTCCCGCTACCGACGGGAATTGCTGGCCCGGCTGCGCCTGCCGTTCGAAGCGGTTGCGCCCGACGTCGATGAAACCGCCCTGCCCGGCGAGGCGCCGGCGGCCCTGGCCGAGCGGCTGGCTTTGACCAAGGCACGCGTGGTCGCGGCGCGGTTTCCCGGCGCCGTCGTCATCGGCTCCGACCAGGTTGCCGACTTGGCTGGCGAGGCCATCGGTAAACCAGGCACCCACGAGGCGGCCTCAGCGCAACTGCGGCGCATGAGCGGCCGCGAGGTCGTTTTCCAGACCGCTGTGGCCATCGTCGCACCGGGCCTGGCAGCCATCGAGCGCGCCGCGGTGCGGGTGCGCCTGCGCCAATTGAGCGATGCCGCCATCGAGGCCTATCTGCGTGCGGATGAACCCTATGACTGCGCCGGCAGCGCCAAGGTGGAGAGCCTGGGCATTGCGCTGCTGGAGGCCGTCGAGTCCGACGACCCGACCGCGCTGATCGGCCTGCCGCTGATCCGCACTTGCAACCTGCTGCGCCGCGCCGGCCTGGAGCCTCTCGCATGAACGCCCCCATGAAGACGGGTCGCTTGATCCTGATGCCCAACACGTTGGATTTTGGCGTGGACGATTCCCTGGATCTGCGCGAGGTGCTGCCCCAGCGGGTCATCGAGCAGGCCGCACGGCTGACGCACTGGGCCGCAGAGAGCGCCAAGACCACGCGGGCGCTGCTCAAGCGCGTCGATGCCATTGCGCCGCTCGTTCAGCCGCTGCAGGCCATGCAGATCGTCGAGTTGCCGCGCCCTCCCAAGGGTGGCAGGGGCGGCGGGGATGACGCTGCCGCTTGGCTGGCGCTGCTGGACCCGGTGCAGGCCGGGCATGACGTCGGATTGATCTCGGAAGCCG
Organism: Pelomonas sp. Root1217; assembly: GCF_001425705.1. GTDB lineage: Bacteria > Pseudomonadota > Gammaproteobacteria > Burkholderiales > Burkholderiaceae_C > Pelomonas. The sequence continues at coordinate 298,899 of NZ_LMDC01000030.1, forward strand.
GCCTGCCTGCCGTGGCCGACCCGGGCGCTCGCCTGGTCGCGCTGGCCCACGAGGCGGGCATCGAGGTGGTGGCACTTGCCGGTCCGAGTTCGCTGCTGCTGGCGTTGGCCGCCAGCGGGCTCAACGGCCAGAGCTTTGCGTTTGTCGGCTATCTGCCGGTGGACGCCGCGCCGCGCGCCGCGCGCATCCGCGAGCTGGAGACCTTGTCCGCCAAGGCTCAGCAGACCCAGTTGCTGATCGAGACGCCCTACCGCAACGAAGCGCTGCGCCAGGCACTGCTGGCGGCACTCAAACCCGGCACGCGGCTGTCGATCAGCGTCGGCCTGACGCTGCCTGGCGGTTGGACGCAGACCGCCACGGTGGCGGACTGGCGGTCCAACGGCACCAAGCTGCCCGACCGCATCCCGGCCGTGTTTTCAATCCTGGCTTAGGACTCGACCGGCGCAGGCGCAGGCTTGGCGCCGAACAACGCGGCCACTTGCTTCTTGGGCTTGATGTAGCTGGACAGCCCCTTGGCTGCGCCAGCCGGCGCCGCTGCGGCCTTGGTCTTTTCCCAGGCTGGTGCCTCGCCGGCAGCGCTGGCCTCGTAAGGCTTGTCGAAGAAGGGATCCTTGGGCGGCGACGGCGGGCGATAGGTGGGCCGCACGGCGGGACGGGCCTCGAAAGACGCCTCTCGCTCCTCGCGCGGGCGCTCGAAACGCGGCGGACGGCTGTCCTGCAACTCGAACGGGTCGAGGTCGATCTTGCGCTTGAGCAGCTTCTCGATGTCGGCCACCAGGCGCGCGTCGGACTTGGTGACCAGCGTGACGGCCAGGCCCGATGCACCCGCGCGACCGGTGCGACCGATGCGATGGACATAGTCCTCGGCATTGAAGGGCACGTCGAAATTGAAGACGGCCGGCAGATCGGCAATGTCCAGGCCCCGCGCGGCCACGTCGGTGGCGACGAGCAGATCCACTTCGCCGCGCTTGAAGGCGTCGAGCGACTTCAGGCGCTCGTCCTGGGATTTGTCGCCATGCAGGGCGGCCGTGCGCAGGCCATCGCGCTCGAAGGAGCGGGCCAGACGCGCCACGCCCAGCTTGGAGTTGCCGAAGACGATGGCCTGGCGGATGGCACGCTCCTTGAGGATCTGCTTCACCGCGGCGCGCTTGTCGTCATCGGTGACGCTGATGAAGCGCTGCTCGACGGTCGAGGCCGCCTGGTTGGGGCGCGCCGTCTCGACAAGGATGGGGTCTTGCAGATAGCTTTGCGCCAGTCGCTTGATCTCGGGCGAGAAGGTGGCCGAGAACAGCAACGTCTGGCGGGCCTTGGGCAGGTAGCTGAGGATGCGCTGCAGGTCGGGCAGGAAGCCGATGTCCAGCATGCGGTCGGCCTCGTCGAGCACGACGTACTCGACCTGGTTGAGCACGCAGTTCTTGGCCTCGATGTGGTCCAGCAGCCGGCCCGGTGTTGCGATCAGCACCTCGACGCCGGCCTTGAGCGCGGCCGTCTGCGGTTTCATGTCGATGCCGCCAAAGACGACGACCGAGCGCAGGTGGGTGTGCTTGGCATACTTCTTGACGTTCTCGGCGACCTGGTCGGCCAGCTCACGCGTGGGCGCCAGCACCAGGGCGCGCACCGGGTGGCGGGCGGGCGAAACGCTGGGGTTCTCGTGCTTGAGCATGCGCTGCAGCAAGGGGATGGAGAACGCCGCCGTCTTGCCCGTGCCGGTCTGGGCAGCACCCATCACGTCGCGGCCTTCCAGCACGATGGGAATCGCCTTGGCCTGGATGGGCGTCATCGTCAAATAACCGGAATCGGCGACCGCGCGCAGCAGCTTGGGGTCCAGCGGCAGGGTGTCGAAACGGGCAGGCGCGGACGCCTCGGCGGGCACCGCGACTGCGGACTCAGGGGTTTCTTGCATCCGGTGATTATCCCGGATAGGGAAAACCTACTCCGGCCGGACCACCGGAGGCTGCGATTCGGGGCGTGAGTTCAGCACCATCCAGCGCGGCGTACGGAAGCGGACGATGCGCCAGTACAGCAGCACGTAGAAGACGACGAACAGGCCCAGGATGATCTGCAGCATGACGGTATCGTCCCACCAGATCGTGGCCGGCACGACGGAGAGGCTGCACAGCACCCAGAGATAAGGAGCGGTCAGCGCATTGCGGCGCGTCAGCACGGCAGCATCCTTGCTGCCGATAGCCCAGCGCATCAGGCGGCGGTAGATCAGGCTGTGCAGATGGATGCCGTCAGGCATGCCGACCGGTCGGCCGCGCACGACCTTGCGCCGGYACATGGAGAACACCGTCTCCCAGACCGGATAAGCGCACAGCAGCAGGGGGAACATTGGCGAGACTTCGGGGTTGCGCACCAGCAGCAGGATGGCCAGTTCGGACAACATGAAACCGAGGAAATAGGCGCCGCCGTCGCCCAGGAAGATCAGCCCAAAGGGATAGTTCCACATGAAGAAGCCGAGCACCGCGCCAATGACGGCGATGGCCATCGCGGCGACGAGTTGGTCGCCGGCCTGCAGGRCCACATAGGCCAGGCCGGCCAACATGATGGCCGCACACATCGAGGCCAGGCCGTTCATGCCATCGATGATGTTGATTGAGKTGGACACGCCGCTGACGACGAGCAGGGCGAGCAGATAACCACCGACTGTCGTGGCGGCGATCAGGTCCAGGCCCGGGATGGCGGTTTCCTTGATCTGGCCGCCGAGCAACCAGGCGCCGAGGCCGGCCGCAAGCAGCGTGGCGAGCATGCGGCGCAACGGGCTGACTCGCTTGGTCAGGTCCTCGATGACGCCGGACGTAAAGGCCGGTGTACTGCAAAGGAGCAACAACGCCGCGGCGTGCCGCATGGCTGGGTAACGCCATGCCAGCAGAGCCGTACCTACGGCGAAACCACCAAAGATAGCCACTCCACCAACGCGGGGCACCGGCCGGGAGTGGAACTTTTGCGGGCCGGACAGGTCATGGTCAGCGGACAGTGCACCATGCAAGTGCGATGAACGAATGATCAACAACGTCACGGCCGCAGCGACGACAAAACTTAGCGCAAGAATAGGCAGCATGAAACCTACAGGGCGGGCGGAATAGGACCACGCGTTGAGCGGCCGTTCCGTCTTTCGAATCAATCTAGGGAGTGTACCTAGGGCGCCAGACGGCCCGGTTGGAGTAGCGCGAGAGGCGAGGGACTCGTGGCGATGGCTAGAATCCGCGCCGCTTTGCGCCTTATTGCCTTGCGCCAACTACGGCGTTGCTTCATAACTTTTGCCACCCCAATGACTATTCCCGGCTCCTGGGAAACATCCCGATCGTTGAGTTGCGTTTGGCCATGCCGAATTCGAAGTAGCCTGGTGGCCCTGGGCATTACCCTGTTCTCAGGGCTGACCAGTCTCGCCGTTGCTGCCAACGACACCCAAGAGGTCTCAGCCACGGGGCCGGTCAGGCTGGTAGTGCCCGCACGGCCAGCGAACGCTGACGCAGGAAATGAATCGCTGACACCGCTTCGAGACCGCGAACTCGATCGAGATCGAGATCGAGATCGAGATCCGTTAAGCCCTACGTTGCAAGATCCATCTGGGCGCAAGCCGCTGCTGACCGAATTCGAACGCCACGTTCGCCGTAGCGCTGGCGAAGACTCGGAGGTTCGCAGGTTTGGCGCCGAGTTGCTCTCTCAACGCAACTTCCCTCAAGGCGAGGCATCCAGCCAGATCCCTCAGGACTACATCATCAGCGTCGGTGACGAACTGGCGGTCAACCTGTGGGGCTCGGTCGAAGCCGATCTGCGTCTCATCGTTGACCGCAGTGGCCGCATCACCATTCCGCGCGTCGGCCCTGTCATGGTGGCGGGCCTGCGATATGCAGACCTCAATGCAGCGATCGACCAGCGGATAGGACAAGTCTTCCGCAACTACCGCCTCAGCACCTCGCTCGGCAAGCTTCGCAGCATCCGTGTATATGTCACCGGCTTTACTCAACGCCCGGGGGCCTATGCGGTCAGCAGCCTGTCCACCATCGTCAATGCGCTGGTCCAGTCAGGCGGCCCTTCTGCCGCGGGCAGCTTTCGCAACATTGAATTGCGGCGCGGCAGCAAGCTCGTGAGCCAGTTCGACATGTATGACTTGCTGCTGCGTGGCGACAAGAGCGCCGACCGCGTGCTGCAAGCGGATGATGTCGTGCATATCGGCCCCGTCGGTCAGCAGGTTGCCCTGATCGGCAGTGTCAATCGCCAGGGGATCTTCGAGCTCAAACCCGGGGAGGTCGTTGACGATCTGCTGTTGATGGGCGGTGGCTTGAATGCAGTAGCCGACCGCACGCGATTGGCCGTCGAAAGTTTGGACACCCGCAACGACATCAGGATCGCTGAGCTCAAATTGCCGGCGCAGAGTCGCTTGAACCTGAAGGGGGGCGATGTCGTCCGCGCCTTCAATGCCCTCGATGCGGTGCTGCCGCAGCACCGTCAGAACAAGCGTGTGCGCATTGAAGGCGAGGTACAGCGGCCTGGCGACTACATCCTGCCGCCCACCAGCACGCTGAACGATGCGGTCACTGCGGCGGGCGGCCTCACGCCCGGTGCCTTTGTCTATGGAGCCGAATTCAATCGAGAGAGTGTTCGCATCACCCAGCAAGCTCAGTACGAGCGCGCGCTGCGGGACCTGGAGACCGAGTTCGCGCGCATCCAGGTGACCCAGAAGGCACTGACCGCTGACGAAGCCAGTGCACAGGGAGCCCGCGCGCAGAGTTCGGGGCGCCTGATCGAACGTCTTCGTGCGGTCCGACCGACCGGTCGCATCGTGTTGCAAATACAGCCCGCGGCCACCAACCTGCCGGACCTTTCTCTTGAGGACGGTGATCGACTGGTAGTGCCAGCCCGTCCCTCGACGGTGGGTGTGTTCGGCAGCGTCTTCAATGGCGGCAGCTTCGTCTTCAACCCAGGCGCCAGCCTTGATGACATGCTCAAGCTCGCCGGTGGGCCGACTCGTGGCGCGGACAACGCAAGCACCTTCGTCATCCGCGCCAACGGCAGCGTGGTCAGTGCCAAGCAGCAATCCAGTGGATGGATTTCGTTGAGTAGCGGCTTCGCAACGCTGCCCGCACTGCCCGGAGACACCATCTTCGTTCCGGAGGACCTGACGCGCACGAGCTTCAGCCAGGAAGCCAAGGAATGGACGCAGATCCTCTATCAGTTCGGCCTGGGTGCTGCCGCATTGAAGACCCTCAAGAACTAAGAGCAAGCCTTGTCGACACTTCCCTCCGGCGCGGCGAGCTCGCCCGCAGAACCAGAATTGACCCTGTCCGATTTCGCCGCAGCGCTCCTCGCGCGTTGGCGATTGGTAGTTGGCGCCCCGCTTGCTGCTGCCGTGCTGGCTCTAGGGGTGAGCTATCTGATCAAGCCGACCTTCACGGCTCGCACCACCTTCATGCCACCCCAGCAGCAGGGCGCTGCGACCGGTGCTCTGGCATCCCTGGGTGCGCTGGCTGGCCTGTCGGGCGCCGTGCGCAATACGGGAGATCAGTACGTCACTTTCGCGCTGAGCCGCACCGTCGCCGACCGAATGCTGGAGCGCTTTGATCTGAAAACGGTCTATGAAGAGAAACTGTCTCATGATGCAAGGCTGAAGCTGACGGGTCACACGTGGGTCAGCCTGGGCAAGAAGGACGGCGTGATCACCCTTGAGGTTGACGACCATGATCCCAAGCGCGCGGCAGACATGGCCAACGCGTATGTTGAAGAGTTGCGCAAGCTCACCTCCAGGCTGACCCTGACCGAAGCGCAGCAGCGGCGCGCCTTCTTCGAAGGGCAACTCAAGCAGGTGCGCGCCAAGCTGGACGCCGCTCAGGCAGCGTTGCAGGGCAGCGGCGTGTCGGTCGAGACGATCAAGGCCGAGCCCAAGGCCGCGGTGGACGCCTTGGCCAAACTGCGAGCAGAACTTACCAGCGCTGAGGTGCGGCTACAGATGCTGAGTAGCAGCCTGGCCGAGAGCACGCCCGAAGTGCGGCAGCAGACCGCCGCTATCAGCCGCTTGCGCAGCGAACTGACCCGTGCCGGCCAAGCTGAACAGTCGACAGCGGGGGGCTACGTCGGCGCCTATCGCGAGTTCAAGTACCAGGAAAGCCTGTTCGACCTGATCGCTCGCCAGTACGAGCTAGCGCGCGTGGACGAAAGCCGCGATGGCGGCCAATTGCAGATCATTGATGCCGCCCAAGTGCCTGAGCGCAAGTCCAAGCCCAAGCGCAGCCTGTTCATGCTGGCCGGTTTTGCGCTGGCCCTGCTCGCTGTGGGTGCATACACCAAGCTGGCATTGGGTCGCGAACGCGCAAAGCGCCGAACCTAGATCACCGATCTCTGTGCAGGCCCAGCCCTGCCCGGGGCACCTCAGCTCATTGCAGAGCAAATACCGAATGAATGTCTTTTCGAAGCCTATCGGTCCGCGCCTGCGACGAAGCTGGCGTCCGTCTCTTCGTCGTCAAGCAGAACCGCCGCAATCAGACGCTGCAGTTGCTCAAGAAGACCATGACGTCCGGCCGCTTCGGCCGCATCCAGATGGTCAACGTCAACGTGTTGTCGAAGCACTGACGCAGGCCTTGCACTGAGAGCGCTGCCGATGCCACAAAGTGATTTCTCGCGCAACATCGTCCCGCTGCTGGGCGGGGCCACGATCGCGCTCGCCATTCCCGTGTTGATCGGCGCCGCCTCGCTTGCCAAGGCAGTTGACGGCAAGCGCCACCGAGCCGGCACCGACGGAGTGAGAAACGCCGACACGAATCGCCAGTGGCTTGACTGCAGGGCCGCTAGCGGGCTGCGTCGCACCGAATGAGCAGCGCCTCCCACCGCCAGATCTTCAAGTCGACCCTGATCACGGGCGGCGCCACGGCCATCACGCTCGTCGCCGGACTGGTCAAGGTCAAGGCACTGGCCGTGCTGGGTGGCCCCGTCGCGATCGGCTTGATGGGGATCTACCAGAGCATCGTGAGCACCGCAGCCACCGTCGCCGGATGCGGCCTGCCGAACAGCGCCGTGCGCGCCCTTGCGGCGCAAGGCGCGGACGGCGCCCGGACTGCGGGCCTGTGGCGTGCGATGCTGGTCGCCACCCTGTTGCTGGGCCTGGGTGCGACCGTCCTGCTGACGCTAGGCGCTGGGCTTGTCGGCCAGTGGCTCATCCATGCGCCGATCTCCGTGCCGCAGGCACTGGTCCTCTCCGTCGGCGTGGCGACCGCCATGCTCTTCGCGATGCAGACGGCGCTGCTGCAGGGCCTTCGCCGCATCGGCGACCTGGCCCTCGTCAGCATCGCTTCCGCAGTCCTTGGCGCCGCCATCAGCTTGCTGCCGGTGCTGCTGGATTGGCCGCACGCCATCATCTGGTTCGTGGTCATGTCGCCGCTGTGCAGCACCGCATTGACCGCCGCCGGCCTGCATTTCAAGCGCATCGTCCCGGTCCGGTCGGGGAACGTGCCACCGATGGGTCCGCTGCTTGGCCCCATGTTCAAGCTCGGCCTGCCCATCATGGCCGCAAACCTCGCGATGATGGGCACCCAGCTCGCCGCCCGCGGCGTCGTCTTCGGCAGCCTGGGGGCCGACGCCGCCGGCCAGTTCCAGGCCGCCTGGGCGATCTCGACCACCTATGGCACCTTTGTGCTTTCCGCGATGGCGGCGGACTACTTCCCGCGCCTGTCCACGCTGTATGCGCAGTCCGAGGCGCAGGCCGCGTCCCGGCTGGTCAATCAGCAGGCTGACATGACGCAGACCCTGTCCGGCCCCCTGCTGCTCGCCCTGATCGCGTTCAGCCCGCTGGCGGTCACCCTGCTCTACTCGCGCGAGTTCGGGCCAGCCTCCGAACTGCTGCGCTGGCTGGCCCTGGGCGATGTGCTCAAGGTTCTGGGCTGGCCCATCCGCTACATCCTGCTGGCGGCCGGCAAGGGTGGACTCTTCATCGTGGGCGAAGTGGTCTGGGGCGCGAGCTATCTCGCGGCCCTGTATTTCCTGCTGGCCGATCACGGCCTGGACATCGCCGGCATCGGCTATGTCGCGGCCTATCTCGTCCAACTGGCCTTCTTCCTCGCGGCGGGTCGGCTGCTGATCGGCCTGCGCATCAGCCTTCACAACCTGCTGTTCGCCGTCGCCCTCCTGGCCCTGGGTGCTGCAATGATCGCCACCCGCTCGCTCCCCTATGCGGGCCTCTATCACGGCGCAGCGATCCTGCTCGTGGCGGTTTACGCCGTTCACAGGCTCGATCGCATGATCGACATCCGGGACATCCTGCGAAAGCGCCGTGCCCGCCCCTGAGCCCGCGCGGCGTCCTGCAAACATGAGCCTGAGCATGTCTACCGCCCCCGTACGACTCCTCGTGGTCGACAACGCCCACATCTATCGCACGCCCGACGGCCGCTACTACGCACCATCGCTCTACGACAACGCCTTCTTCAAGCGTTACCTCCAGGTGTTCGAGAGCATCCGCTTCGTAGCAAAGACACGCCACGTCGAGAGCATCGACCCGCAGCGCTTCATCCTGATCGATGCGCCGGGTCTGGAAATCCATGAGCTCCCCTGGACGCAGGGCATGAAGGCGCTGTTCAAGCGCCTGCCGGCAGTGCTGGCCCGCTACCGTTCTGCCGGTGAGGGCATGGACTGCGCCATCTACCGCGTCAGCCAGCTGGAAAGCTATATCGCCTTCCTGTTCCGGCGCCGGCGCATGCCCTTCTTCCTCGAGGTCGTCAACGACCCCGAGACCTTCGTCCACATGCCCCGGATCATGCGCGCTGCCAACCAGTTCATGCTGCGAGTGCTGCTGCGGCGGGCGCGGGGCGCGGCCTTCGTCACCGAGCACGTGTTGCAGGACAAGTACCTGCCCGACGCGTGCCGCCGCAACCCGCTCTACACCCTGTCGCACTACTCCTCCATCGAGCTGAAGGCGGACTGGCTCGCGCCACCGCGCGACTTCGCCCCCTTGCCGCGCATCCGCATGGCGCACGTCAGTAATTCAATCGACAACGACATCAAGGGGCACCGAGCCGCCATCGCCGTCGTCCAGCGCCTGCAGGAGCAAGGTGTCGAGGCAACGCTGACCTGCATCGGTGACGGCAGCGCCGTCGAGGAATTGAAGGCCCTGTGTACGGAACTCGGCGTGCAGGAGCGGGTGCGTTTCGTCGGCCGCATCCATGACCGCGCCATGCTGCTGGCACAGCTGCGCGAGGCCGATCTGTTCCTGTACCCGACCCGCCTGGAAGGACTTCCGCGAGCGGTCATCGAGGCCATGGCCATGGGCCTGCCCACGCTGTCGACGCCGATCGCCGGCATCCCGGAACTGCTCCCCCCCGCCTACATGTTCGATCCGGACGACATCGCCGGCTTCACCGAGGCCGTCCGCCGCCTCAAGGATGCGCCGGAGGAACTCAGCCGCATGAGCCGCGACAATGTGGCGACCTCCCGGAAGTTCGCCAAGGACTTGCTCGACGCGCGCCGCTCCGACTTCTATACCCAGCTGCGGGTCCTTGCCCGCCCTGCCACCGCCTGAAGCACGACGCATGCGAGTCCTCTACCTCACCGGCCGCGAGAACGCGCTATACAACCAGCATCGGAATCTGGTGGCCGGGGTGCAGGCGACCGAGTTCTTTGCCAGCGACGCGCGCTGGGCCAAGCTGGGTCGGCGAGTCATGCGCTCGGTTCCATTTGGCTCGGTCAGCCCCTTCTTCGCCGACTGGATCGGCCGGGCGCACGAGTTTGACGTGATCCTGCTGACAGGCACCCTGCACAGCCAGCCTATCGGTAACGCGCTCATCCGGCGCGGCCTGCGCGACCGGCTCGTTCACTGGTTTATGAACCCGATCACACCGGCCGATCGCATCGAACGGCTGCTCGCCCAGGACGTCCCCATCATCACCTTCGATCCGCGCGATGCCGAGCAGTACGGCCTGCGCCTGGAAACGACTTACTACTTCTCGAGCCTGGCGCCCGAGTCCGCCACGACGCCGGGCCCGACAGGTGCCGACGTGTTCTTCGTTGGCGGCGATAAAGGCAGACTGGGTCAGCTGATCCAGCTTCGCCAGCAGTTCGATGCGCTGGGCCTGAGCTCGGACTTCCACATCACCGACACGGGGCACGCCCGCAGCTCGCCCTCGCATGCCTTCTCGCCTCCCATTCCCTACGCGGAGGTGGTTAGGCGCATCCAGGACTCGCGCTGCCTGCTCGACATCGTCCAGGCAGGCCAGAGCGGCCTCACGCAAAGGCCGATGGAAGCGCTCTTCCATGGCCGCAAGCTGATCACCAACGAGACCACCCTGGCCGCTCAGGACTTCTACCGCAAGGAAAACGTCTTCATCCTCGGGCGCGACGACCCGGCCGGGCTGGCGGCCTTCGTCCGCTCGCCCTATCGGCCGGTGGATCCCGCCGTGCGCGCACGCTACGACTTCCGCAACTGGATGGCGCGCGTCGCCGCCGGGGTCGCACGATCCGGGGGGCCCCGTCCATGATCCCCCTCCTACTGCTGGTGGCAACGATCACTGCGCTGGCCGCGCCGCGTGGCCGGATCGGCTTCGCGCTCCTGATGCTGGCGGTTTTTGCCACCGTGGCAGGCAATATCGACAACCCGGACCGCATCCACTACGTGGACAACTTCGAGGGCGTCCGGACCGACGGCGGGAACGCAAGCTTTGAGCCCGGCTACCAATTGCTGGCGTACTCGGCCTCCAGCCTAGGCTTGGACTACGGCGCCTTCCATTTCGTCATGACCGCCGTCGCGCTGCTGCTGATCGCCCGGACCATCCTGGACCTCTGCGATCAGCCGGGCCTGGCGATGTTCGCCTACCTGTGTTTTCCCTTCATCTGGGATGTGACACAGGTGCGCAATTTCTACGCGATGGCGCTGATCCTGTTCAGCATGCGCTACCTGCTTGTCGAACAACGCGCCTCGCCAGCCAAATACGCGCTGACCATCCTGCTGGCCACGATGTTCCACGTCACCTCGGCTTTCTATCTGCTGTTCCTGCTGGCTCGCATACGCAACAGGTTCGTTCTGTGGGGCATGCTCGCGCTCGGCGCGGGCGCCTACTTCACGCTGTTCAGCGAATTGGTCACCTCGCCGCTGCTCGCCTTCATCGGCGACAAGATCGACGTCTACACGACGACCGAGACCAGCATGGTGACCAAGCTCTCGGTCGGAACCTTCTATGCCGCCAGCCTGGTGATGATCTGGTGGGCGGGTCGTAGAATCGCAGGCCGTGGCCCCGCGGCGCGTGGCCCCGCCGTCATGGGCGTATGGGCGATATCCGGTCCCTTGATCCTGAACATGAACCTGATCGCCGGGCTGTCGATATTGCTGACCTTGGACAACCTCGATTTCATACGGCTCTTTCGCAACATCTTTCTCATCAATTGCATCTTCGTGATCAACGCGATCCGGAGCAGGCGGAGCGGCGGGATGACCTTGACCTTGAGCTTCCTGCTCTATCTGGTGGTGACGTTCACGGGCTTCGTCGTGGTGACGTCCACCTCCGACATCATCGGCAATGCGATTGAGAACAACGCGATCAATGGCTGAGGCCAGCAACACACAAGGACCGCAGGTTTCACGCGCATGAAGAACTATCGAATCTGCTCCAACTGCATCATGGACACGTCCGACTCCGGCATCGTGTTCGACGAGCGCGGCTGGTGCGACTACTGCAACAACTACCACCGCAACATCCTGCCCAACTGGCATACGGATGAGCGCGGCGAGCGCGAGATCATGGCCCAGGTGGAGCAGATCAAGCGCGATGGCAAGGGCAAGGACCACGACTGCCTGATCGGCCTCTCGGGTGGTGTCGACAGCTCCTACGTGACCTATCTGGCCAAGGAGAAGTTTGGCCTGCGCCCACTGCTCTATCACGTCGACGCCGGCTGGAACTCGCAGCAGGCGGTCAACAACATCGAGAAGCTCGTCGACGGCCTGGGGCTGGATCTGTTCACCGAGGTCATCGACTGGCCCGAGATGCGCGATCTGCAACTGGCCTTCTTCAAGGCCCAGGTACCGCATCTGGATACCCCTCAGGACCATGCCTTCTTCGCCGGTCTCTACAACTTCGCCGCCAAGCACAACGCCAAGTACATCCTGACCGGGGCGAACTACTCGACGGAATGCGTTCGCGAGCCGCTTGAGTGGCACTACCACGCATCCGACGTGCGCCAGCTCAAGGACATCCACCACCGCTTCGGCACGCGCCCGCTGAAGAAGTTCCCGCTCGCAGGCATCTTCCGCTTCAAGATCTATTACCGCTTCTTCAAGGGCGTCCAGGTCGTCAAGCCGCTGAACTGCGTGCCCTTCTTCAAGGAAGCGGCCATGGACGAACTCGTGCAGAAGTTCGGTTGGCAAAAATACGCTCACAAGCACTACGAATCGCGCTTCACGCGCTTTTACGAAGGCTATTGGCTGCCCAGCAAGTTCGGCTACGACAAGCGCCGCGCGCATTTCTCCAGCCTGATCCTGACAGGCCAGCTCAAGCGCGAGGACGCGCTCGCCAAGATCGCTATCCCTGCCTACGACGACGAGACGCTGGCGCATGATTTCGAGTACATCGCGACGAAGCTCGGCCTGACCGTTGCCGAGCTGCAGGCCTTGCATCGCGGCCAGCCGAAGACGTACAAGGACTACGCCAACGACATGGCCATCATCGAACTCGGCACGCGGGTGCTGCGGGCTCTTGGTGTGCAACGGGCCATCATCCGATGATCACCATCGTCAGCTACGGCGTCGGCAATATCGGCGCGCTGGCCACCATGTACAAGCGCATGAACATCCCGACGCGCTTTGCCACGACGGCGGCCGAGATCGAGGACGCGACGCATGTGATTCTGCCCGGCGTCGGTGGCTTCGACGACGCGATGAACCGACTCAACGACTCCGGCCTGCGCGAACCGCTGGATGCGATGGTCGCCCGTGGCGGCGTGCCCGTGCTGGGCATTTGCGTCGGCATGCAGATGCTGGGCGAATCCAGCGACGAAGGCCAATGCAAAGGACTGGGCTGGGTGCCCGGCCAGGTCAGGCATTTCGATAGCACCGGCAAGACCGCCGGACTGCCGCTGCCGCACATGGGCTGGAACGACGTGAAGCCGCTGCCGGGCGTTCCGCTCTTCAAGGGGCTGGAGACCGACGCGCGCTTTTACTTCCTGCACTCCTATTACTTCGAGTGCCGCGACCTGGCCCATGAAGCCGCGCACGCCGAATACGGCTCGTCCTTCGCCGCCTCGGTTCGCAATGGTTGCGTCTACGGCATGCAGGGTCATCCCGAGAAGAGCCACCACTGGGGTGCGGCGTTGCTGAAGAACTTTGCCGAACTGGAGTCCTCGACATGCTGAGGCCGCGCATCACGCCCTGCCTGCTCGTGCACGAGGGAGGCCTCGTCAAGACCGTTGGCTTCAAGGACCCGAAGTACGTCGGCGACCCGATCAACGCGGTCAAGATCTTCAACGAGAAGGAATCGGACGAGCTGGTCGTGCTGGACATCGACGCCACGCGCAACGGCGTTGAGCCCGACTACAAGCTGATCCAGGACCTGGCCGCCGAATGCCGCATGCCGCTGGCCTATGGTGGCGGCGTGCGCACGCCCGAGCAGGCCAAGCGCATCATCGAGCTGGGCGTCGAGAAGGTCTGCATCAGCAGTGCCGCCATCGAGGATCCGTCCTGCATTCGGCGTATCGCCGACGCGGTGGGCGGCCAAAGCGTGGTCGTCGTGCTGGACGTGCGCAAGAAAGCCGGACTTTTCTCCAGTGGCTACGAGCTCTGCACGCACAACGCCACCCGGGTCCACAAGCTTGATCCCGTCGCGTTTGCACGCGAATGCCAGGCGCAAGGTGCCGGCGAGATCGTGCTGAACTCGGTGGACCGCGACGGCACGATGAAAGGTTATGACATCGAGCTGGCCAAGCAGATACGCGCGGCGATCCGCATCCCCATGAGCGTGCTCGGCGGCGCCGGCTCGCTGGCTGACATCGAGGCGCTGATCAATGCCTGCGGCGTCATCGGCTGCGCCGCGGGCAGCCTCTTCGTGTTCAAGGGCCAGTACCGCGCCGTGCTCATCAACTATCCGCAGCCGGCCCAGAAAGACGCCCTCTTCGCCGCTGCCCTCTCCCGCTGACCATGTTCGACGACAAGACCCTGCTCATCACCGGCGGCACCGGCAGCTTCGGCAATGCCGTGCTGCGCCGCTTCCTCGACTCCGGCCTTCGCGAGATCCGCATCCTCAGCCGCGACGAGAAGAAGCAGGACGACATGCGCAAGAAGTACGCATCGCCCAAGCTCAAGTTCTACATCGGCGACGTCCGCGACCCGCGCGCCGTGGCCGGTGCGATGCGGGGCGTGGACTACTGCTTCCACGCCGCTGCGCTCAAGCAGGTGCCCTCCTGCGAGTTCCATCCGATGGAGGCCGTCCGCACCAATGTGCTGGGCACCGAAAACGTGCTGGAGGCCGCCATCCAGGCCGGCGTCGAACGCGTCGTCTGCCTGTCGACCGACAAGGCCGTCTACCCCATCAATGCGATGGGCATCTCCAAGGCCATGATGGAGAAGGTCATGGTTGCCGCCTCGCGCAACCTCGAAGGCACGGGCACTGTCATCTGCGGCACGCGCTACGGCAATGTGATGGCCTCGCGCGGCTCGGTGATCCCACTCTTCGTCGAGCAAGTCCGTGCCGGCAAGGCGCTGACACTGACCGATCCGGAGATGACCCGCTTCATGATGACGCTGGACGACGCCGTCGAGCTGGTGCTGTACGCCTTCGAGCATGGCCGCAACGGCGACATCTTCGTGCAGAAGGCGCCGGCAGCGACCATCCGCGTGCTGGCGGAGGCGGTGCTGGACGTGCTGGAGCAGTCCAGCCATCCCATCCGCGAGATCGGCACCCGCCACGGCGAGAAGCTCTACGAGGCCCTGCTCAGCCGCGAGGAACGCGCCGGGGCTGAGGACCTGGGCGGCTACTACCGCATCCCGCCCGATGGCCGCGACCTCAACTACACCAAGTTCGTCGAACAAGGCGAAGCCCGCATCCAGGCCGCGGAGGACTACACCTCGCACAACACCGAGCGCCTGGACGTGAACGGCATGAAGGCGCTGCTGATGAAGCTGGACTTCATGCGTCGCATCGCCGCCGGCGAGCGGAACGTGACGGCGGAGGACTGAGTGCGCATCGGCATCACCGGCGCTTCGGGCTTCGTCGGCCGCAATTTGCAATGGCGGCTGGGCGAGGCCGGCCATGCCGACGTACGCTTGATTTCCCACCGAGCCGGCGACGCCGAGCTCATCGAACAGTTGAGCGGCCTGGACTTCGTCTATCACCTGGCCGGCGTCAATCGCCCGCTGGACCCGCTTGAGTTCGATGATGGCAATGCCGACTTCAGCCTCCGCCTGGTGTCCATTCTTGGGAGTCTGCAGGATCGCCCCCCGGTAGCCTTCGCCTCATCCACGCAGGCGACTCTGGACAACGTCTACGGCCGTAGTAAGCGCGCGGCCGAGGAGGCCCTGCTGCACTACCAGCGTCAGTGCCGCGTCCCTGTCTACATCTTTCGGCTCACGAACGTCTTCGGCAAATGGTGTAGGCCTAACTACAACTCGGTCGTGGCAACCTTCTGCCACAACATCGCACGCGACCAGCCCGTCACGATCAACGACCCGACGGCGCCTCTGCGGTTGGTCTATATCGACGACGTCATCGACCAGATGCTGGCGCTGCTGGAGCCTGCGCCGCCCGAGCCAGGCTTCGTCGACATCAAGCCGGCCTATGACACCACGGTGGGTGAACTCGCCGATACGCTCAGGGGCTTCCGTCAGACCCGCGACGACCTGATGACCGACCGCGTCGGCACGGGTCTCACCCGCGCCTTGTATGCCACCTACGTGAGCTACCTGCCTCCCGAGGGCTTCTCGTACACGGTGCCGCGCCATGCCGACCCCCGCGGCGTTTTCGTCGAAATGCTGAAGACGCCTGACTGCGGCCAGTTCAGCTACTTCACTGCCGGCCCCGGCATCACGCGCGGCGAGCACTACCACCACACGAAGACCGAGAAATTCCTCGTCATCAAGGGCACGGCGCATTTCGGCTTCCGCCATATCGACAGCGGCGAGACGCATGAACTCGTCACACGCGGCGGAGAGGCGCAGATCGTCGAGACCATCCCCGGCTGGACCCACAACATCACCAACATCGGCGACGACGAGCTCATCGTGATGCTATGGGCCAACGAGGTCTTCGACCGCGCACGCCCGGACACGACCGCCATGAAAGTCAAGCCATGAAAAAGCTCAAGGTGCTGACCGTCGTCGGCACACGACCGGAAATCATCCGCCTGTCGCGCGTGATGGCGGCCCTGGACGAGCACTGCGACCACGTGCTCGTCCACACAGGGCAAAACTACGACTACGAACTCAATCAGGTCTTCTTCGACGACCTCGGTGTTCGCAAACCCGCGCATTTCCTGAATGCAGCGCAGGGCGGTGCAGCGCAGACCATCGGCAACATCATTGCCGGCATCGACAGCGTGCTGGAGGCCGAGCAGCCCGAGGCCATGCTGGTGCTGGGCGACACGAACAGCTGCCTTTCGGTCATCGCCGCCAAGCGCCGCAAGATTCCAATCTTCCACATGGAAGCCGGCAACCGCTGCTTCGACATGCGCGTGCCAGAGGAAACCAACCGCCGCATCGTCGACCATACAGCCGACATCAACCTCACCTACAGCACGATCGCACGCGACTACCTGCTGCGCGAAGGCCTGCCGCCGGATCAGGTCATCAAGACCGGCAGCCCGATGTTCGAGGTGTTAAGCCACTATCGCGACGGCATCGCGTCGTCCGACGTGCTGACTCGCCTCGGTCTGGATGAACAAGGCTATTTCGTCGTCAGTGCCCACCGCGAGGAGAACATCGAGTCGCCCCGGACCTTTGGCAAACTGGTCGGCATTCTGAACGCGGTCGCCGAGGATCACGGCCTGCCCGTCATCGTATCGACGCACCCGCGCACGCAAAAGCGCATTGATGCCGAAGGCATTCAATTCCATGCCGGCATCCGGCTGCTGAAGCCCCTGGGGTTCCTGGACTACGTCAGGCTCCAGGCCTCGGCCAGAGCTGTGCTGTCGGACAGTGGCACCATCAACGAAGAGTCGTCCATCCTCAACTTCCCGGCGCTGAATCTGCGCGAAGCCCATGAGCGGCCTGAGGGCATGGAGGAAGGTGCCGTCATGATGACTGGCCTGTCGCTGGACCGCGTGCGCCAGGGCCTTGCCGTTCTGCAGGGCCAGCCTCGCGGTGACGAACGCAGCCTGCGCCTCGTTGCCGACTACAGCATGCCTAATGTGTCCGCCAAGGTCGTGCGCATCATCCACAGCTACACGGACTACGTGAAGCGCGTCGTCTGGCGCCAGTACGACTGATGCGGGTGCTGGTCGTCAGCCAATACTTTTGGCCGGAGGTTTTTCGCGTCAATGAGATCGTCTCCGAACTGCGGGCGCGGGCCCACGACGTCACCGTGCTGACGGCGTTGCCCAACTACCCTGGTGGCGACGTCTTCGACGACTACGCGGTCGACCCAGCCGCCTTCATCGACTACCACGGCGCCAACGTCATCCGTCTGCCGGTGCGTCCGCGCGGCAGGGGCTCGATCCGACTGCTGTTGAACTACTGGAGCTTCGTGTTCTGGGGCTGCCTGCTCGGCCCGTGGAAGCTGCGCGGCCGCCAATTCGACGCGATCTTCTGCTTCGAGACGTCACCCATCACGTCCGCATTACCGGCCGTTCTGCTGCGCCGCATCAAGCGCGCGCCACTGCTGCTGTGGGTGCTTGATCTGTGGCCTGACACGCTGTCGGCGGTAGGCATGGTGCGCTCGCAACGCGGCCTCAACGCGGTCGGCGCGCTGGTGCGCTTCATCTACAGACGCTGCGATCTGATCCTCGCCCAGTCCAAGGGCTTTTTTCCGGCAATAGAGCGCTGGTCGCAGGCGCCACACAAGTCCCGTTACTTCCCGCAATGGGGCGAAGCCGCTTTCGACGACGATCCCGGCGGAGTTGCCGAAGCGCCCGAGCTGGCACCGCATGCCGGCAGCTTCAGGCTGATGTTCGCCGGCAATATCGGTGATGCTCAGGACTTCCCGGCCCTGCTCGATGCCGCCGAAGCGACCCGGCACCGACCCGAACTGCACTGGCTCATCGTCGGCGACGGCCGTCAGGCCACCTGGGTACGCGAGGAGATCGAAAGACGCGGTCTGCAAGCCACCGTTTTCATGCTCGGCCGTCACCCGTTGGAGCGCATGCCGGCTTTCTTTGCCGGTGCCGATGCGCTGCTGGTGTCCCTGAAGGCCGAGCCGATTTTCGCGTTGACGATCCCAGGCAAGATACAGAGCTATCTCGCTGCCGGGAGGCCGCTGCTGGCCATGCTGGACGGCGAAGGTGCCCGCGTGGTCGAGGAGGCCGGCGCCGGCCTCTGCTGCCCCGCTGGCGACGGTGCAGCGCTGGCCCGCGCGGCAGAGCAATTGGCCGCAATGAGCGTCGTTGAGCGCGCCGTGATGGGCCGCCGCGGCCTGGCCTACAGCCAGCGCGAGTTCGATCGCACGACCTTGATCGGGCAACTCGAGAAGTGGTTCATTGAGGCAAGGACCAGCCGTGAGTGATATTGGCATCCAGTTGATCAACCATGCCTGCGTGCTGATCGAGGCGGGGCCCGTGCGCCTGCTGACCGATCCGTGGTTGTCTGGCTCGGCGTTCAACCATGGTTGGGAGCTGCTCGCGCCGACGCCCGTCTCGATCGCCGACCTGTCGTTCAACTATCTCTGGTATTCACACGAACACCCTGATCATTTCGCGCCAGCGGAATTGCTCAAGATTCCGGTGCATGCCCGAGACGGAGTCACGGTGCTCTACCAGGCCACCGTCGACGGCAAGGTTGCGGAGTTCTGTCGCAGCCATGGCTTCAAGGTACTGGAACTAGAGGACGACCGCCGCTATGAACTGACCGACGGCATCGTCGTGCGCTGCGGCCAGCATCGCGGTTCAGATTCATGGCTGCTCATCGAGACGCCAGGGGGCACGATCCTGAACCTCAACGATTGCTACCTCCCGAGCGTTGCTGATGCACAGGCACTGCACGCCCGGACCGGCCCGATCGACGTGCTCCTGACCCAATACTCGTTCGCCAACTGGATAGGGAATGAAGGAGATGACGCCTATTCGCGCGCCCTCGCCAACATGTATTTGCGTATCCTCGCGAACAATCTGCAGGTCCTGGCGCCGCGTTTCACGATTCCGTTCGCGAGCTTCACCCGCTTCTCGAGTCGAGAGAACTCGCATCTCAACCGCTTCACGAACCGGGTCGACCAGGCGGTCGAAACGATCGCGGCGAACGGCAGTTGCCCCATCGCTCTTTACGTCCTCGATCGCTGGCAGCTCGGCGATACGAGTCACGACAACACCTCAGCGATCGCGGCATGGGCTGCTGCCGCGCGGCAGCCCACGTCGGTATGCAGCGAGCCGCCCAGCGTCGCGCAATCTGATTTGGACCTCGCCTTCGAACGCTATGTCACGCGTATTGCGCAGAAGAACGACATGGCTGCGATTCGCACGCTGTCCGCAGCCGGCTGCCTGCCAGCGACGCGCATCCACCTGACCGACTTGGGTCGCGTGGCCGTGTTGGACATCTGCGCGGGCGCCCTGGCCTGGGATACGGACACGCAGGACTTCGACATCGCCATGCGTTCGGATTCGCTGAGTTTCCTGCTGCGCCATGAATGGGGCCGCGGCGCCCTGCAGATCAACGGCCGGTTCCATGCGAACTACGCGACCTTGCGCCGCTTCATTTGCCAGACACAGATCGCTTTCATGAACAACATCGGGCGCAGTTACCCGGCCACCATCGCCGAGACGGAGGTCGTGAACCCGTCGACCTTCATCCTCAGGGTCGTCGACCGCCTGCACCCCGTCGACGCCTGACGCGGGTCAACGGGCCGGCCGCGTCTTGTTGCCGCGCTTGTCGAGCACACCACGCTTGACCCACAACGCACTGTGAGGATCGCCGACCGCAACATCCGCCGCCGGGCGCGCAGCCCGGGTGTAGTAGTAGAGGATCAGCGAACGCCGCTCGGTGCCAGGCGGGAATGTGATCGGCTCGGGCAAGCCGTGAAAGCTGAAGTCATGCGAGTCAAACACGACGAGCCGGTTGAACAGCGGCTCGACCCGCTTGACGCAGTTTTGCCCGGTGCGATCGTAGATGCCGAACTCGCCACCCCAGCCGGGCTGCCAGCCTGGGTTCAGATAGACGATCGCATTGAGCCGGCGCGTGAGCCCGGTGGCGTCGTGATAGTTGCCGTCGACGTGTACATCCAGCAACCCGCCGGGTAGCGTGACGTTGAGCCCACCCCCTGTGAAGTAGGGATCCGGCACCAGTTTCTCTACGCCGATGCGCCGGCCCATCGCGTCCAGCACCAGCGACGAGTTGAGGATACGCACGGCATCGACAAGCCCCTCGGGAATGTCGAATTCCGACTTCCAGGTCGTGCGGAACTTGACCTCGATGTCGGCATCGTTCGCATGCTCCCAGCCAGACGCCGAGAGCGCCGGGAAATGGTCAAGGCAGGCTTTCGCGATTGGAAGGTCGAAGAAATCGTCGACGACGATATGGCGGTACGGTTCGTCGAAGTACCCCTGACCCTCCACAGCATCCAACAGCTTGGCGGCACAGCGCTGCGCCGCAGCCTTCAGAGAAATCTGGTCCATCGTCCCTATCGCTCAACCAAATTCGCGCATGCGCGAAATAAGTTCGGGCCATTGCGGCGCCTCGTAGCCAGTGGCGGCATGGAAGCGCTCACCGCTCAGCGAGCGGTCGATCACGGGCTCGTCGTCAGCTTGGGCCGGCCCGTCGCGGCCATAGATCTTGCCGACCAATCTGAGCAGTTCATACTTGCTGATCGCCGGTCCGGCAACATGGTAGGTCCCGTGAAGCTCAGGATGCGGAATAACGTACTGCTCGATCACACGGGCGAATTCAACGGTCGGAAGCGCGGAAACGATGGCGCGCGCGAAGCCGCGAACGGGACCCTGCTGGCCGAGGAACCAGTCGATCAACCCATGATCGGTGTTGAGTTCGTGACCGATGATGGACGTACGCAATGTGACGGCATGCATACAGTCAACTTCTCCCATCAGCTTGCTGCGCCCGTACAGATCCTGCGCATCCGGCACATCGTCTTCGGTGTAGGCGCCGCGCGTACCAGAGAACACGCAGTCGGTTCCGATGTTGATCAGGCGAGCGCCATGGATCTTGCTGAGTCGCGCGAGCCGATGCGGCAGGAGGGCATTGATCGGGATCGCCGTCGCCGGGTCACCGGCTCCGGCCAGTTGCTTGACGACGCCTATGCAATTGATGACGTACTCAGGCTGCACGCGGTCGAATAGAGCACGAAGCCCGTTGAGATCACTGCCTTCGACGCGACTCAATATCTCGGCCTGTGGCGCGACCCGCTGCAACTGCCGGGCCGCCTCGTCCCTGCGTACTGAACCAAAGACACAATGCCCCGAACGGGACGCGAACCAACGCAACACGGTACTACCCAACATGCCGTTGGCGCCAAGCACCAACAGTCGAGGCGCGGTGGTCTCTGTCATGAAGCGGATTGTCCTTCACCCGCAATGGCTCGCAGGAACTCCAACGCGGACACAGGTGCAACGGTGGCTTCTCGCAGGCCGAGATGGCGGCGGATGGCGCGCGCAATCGACACAGGCGATTCAGGATCGAAAGTCTGCGCTGGCTGGCAGATGTCGCGCACATAGTCTCGCTCGCTTGCGACGATGGGCAACCCCAGCTCGCGCGCTTCGAACAGCGGCAGGCCGAACGATTCCCCGCGCGACGGGAAGACCAACGCACCAGCGCGCCCGTACAAGGCCAACACTTCGGCATGCGGCAATGGACCGAGGTCCTCGATGCGCAAGCCGTATTGCTGCGCCTGTGCACGTACCCAAAGGCTCAGCACCGAATTGCGAGCCGGCAGCGTCAGCGCCAATGACGGTCGCAAACCCTCCGCCGCAAGGAGCTTCCAAGCCTCGACCAGCGAGCGATGATTCTTGTGGGGTTCGCCATCCGCGACGTAGACGAAGTCCCATCGCTCGCCGTGGTCCTGCGACGGCGCGCCGATCGGCAACGCATAGGGCAGCGTCCTCACCGGCACAGGCATTTGCGGCCACCAGGCCCGCAGCTCGCGGGCCATCGTCGGTGTCTGCACCCAGTAGCTGGCGACACGGCTGCGACCCAGCCGAAACAGGGCCCGCTCGAATCGCTGGCGCCAACGAACCCAACGCGTGGATTCGCGCAGGTCGATGTTGCCGAGGTAATGCAAGTTCTGCAGAAAGACGATGTTCTCGGCGCTGTTGGGCAGCAGCGGGGGCAGTCCATGGAAGCACAACACACGATCACCGGCCCGTGCTTCGCGGACCAAAGACAGCTCGCCAGCCAGCCGGGCGATTGGCGTTGCTCGCACCCAGTGAACCTGAGCGGCAGCCGGCAATGGCAACTGGCCTTGCGCTCGAGCGTCAAGCCAAGCCCACATCGGCAGGTCGGCAGGCCAGTCGGCCAGCATGGCCTGAAGCAGCACCAACCCGCCGCCCGTGTGGACATTGGGCGCGTCAAGCAGCAGTCGACTGGACACCGGGAAAGCAGAATGCATCACGAAGCAGCCGACTCAGCGTTCGGCCCGGGTGCGCAGACCGTAATAAGCGCGGCGCGCGAAGCCGGACAGCAAGCGGCGCCACACGCCAAGGTCAAATAATGTGGCCGGCCCGAGCCAAACCGCCTGCGCAAAGCAGGCAAGCGCCGCGAACACGCGGCCCGACTGGGCATGGTTCCTGGCCGACAACGTCAGCGCATTGGAGCGCGCCCTGCGCGCGCCCCGCCCATGTCGTTCGCGCCAGAATGTGGTGACCACGTCCACGATCTCGTCGGCGCGCTGCCTCGACATCATGCGAAACGACGACGAGCCATCATGAATGCGGCACTCGGCCAGACAGCGCGGCACGCGCACGAAGGGCCCCAGGGTCGATGCACGCAACCAGAAATCAAAGTCGGGGACCTGGCGCAACGCCGTGTTCCAGCCGCCTGCGCGGGCAAGCACCTCGCGGCGGAACAACGCGCCCGGGCCTGGCGGCTGAACAAGATCGACGTGCATCGCCTCGATGTTGAATTCAGCGGCAACGTGGGGCCGCATGCGCTGCCCCTGCGCGTTCGTCAGCCAATAGTCGCAATAGGCAACCGTCGCATCAGGCCGAGCAACTAGCTCTGCCACGAGCGTCTCTACGGCACCTTCACACAAGCGATCGTCCGAACTGAGATAGCCGAGTATTTCACCGCGGGCCAAAGCCCAGCCACGATTCAACGCGGCAGATTGGCCGGCGTTTGGCTGCGTGAACACCTTCAGCCGCGAAGGCGCATGGCGCTGCGCGCAACGATGAGCGACTGCCAGCGTGTCATCGGTGGAGCCATCGTCAATGACGATGCATTCGAGGCAAGGATGCCGCTGTGTCAGCACGCTTTCAATCGCAGCCTCCAGGTACTCGCCCTGGTTGTAGGCAGGAATGACGATGCTGACGAGTGGAGTCTGAGTCATGAAGCTCGGGGCCGGCCAAAGCGCCGCCATGCGATTGTCGCAGTAGCACCCAGCATGGCGAGCCACCATCCCAGCCGCGCATCGGTCCCTTGCAGCATCAAGCCGGCAAAGGCAGTGGCAGCGAGTGCGGCGCCGGGCACCCAGGCCAACCAACTCGGCGCCGCGCCACGGGCGCGCCAGCACAGCAGGAACAGCGTCATCGCATCGACCACCATGCGTGCGAGCCAGGCCAGCGCCGCGCCGAACGGTCCGAACTGGCGGCACAGCAGCCACAGGGCAGCAAGGAACAGCGGCAACAGCACGCAGTGCATCAGCGCAGGCACTCTGAATTGCCCGACGGCGTGCAGCCAGGTCAGCGGCAAATGTGCCAGGCAGTTGATCAGAATTCCGACGGCGAACACCTTCAGCAACGGCGCACTGACGACCGCAAACTCTGCGCCCAGCCACAGTGAAAGCAGCTCGTCAGCGAACAGCGCCAGTCCGGTCGTGATGGGCAGCATGATCAGGAACAGGGCATGCACCGCTCGATCTAGCAGCAGAGCGTCCGAGCCATCTGCCCGCACCGACCTGGCTGCAAAGGTTGGCAGCAGCACCGAAGTCAGTGCACTGGGCACTATCCACAGTCGGGTCACGATCTCCTGCGGCGTTGCGTAGTAGGCAACTGCGGCAGCGGACAGCATCACGCCAATCAAGAAGCGATCCACATAGCCCATCAGGGGGCTGATGACGTTGCTCAAGGTCAGCCAGCCACCGGACACCAGTAAGGGCCGCAACAGTGCCGCTCGCCAATGCCAGCGCCCCGCCGCCTCGGGGAGGACGTGCCAGACCTGCCATGCATGCACCAGCAACGCGACCACTCGGCCCGCCAGCAGCAACCAGGCAATGCTCACCAGACTGTCGCCCCACAGGTGCAGCGACAACCACGCCCCGGCAAAGGTCCACAGACCGAGTGGCAAGCGCACCAGATTCACCGCCCCGAACGCATGACACGCCTCCAGGATGCCACGCAGCCCGGCTGTGACAACGATGGCCGGCATCATCAGCGCAATGACACGGATCACTGCCACGGTCTCTGCCCAGTCCGGCAGATCGCGCATGTGGTCTGCAATGGTCGGCGCCAAAACGCCCATTAGCAGCCCTGCCGACAAGCCCAGCAGTGCCAGCAAGCCCAGCGTCGTGGCCGCCAATGGCCCGATCACCGCCGTGTCGCTCCGCTCTTTGGCAGCCGCGAGTTGCTGCGTCAGCGCACGCGCCAGGCCGAGATCAAACAGCCCGAAATAGCTTGCCAGTGCCCAAACCAGCGTCAATACGCCAAAGCGCCCGGGACCGAGTTGCCGCAGCAGCTCAGGTATCACCAGCAGCGCTGCGAATAACGGCAGTGCCAGCCCGAGCAGGTTCAGCAGCGTGTGACGGGCGAGCCTAGAGGTCATTGGTACGAATGAGGGTGGCGGATTCTATGGGAGCGCTCCTGCGTAGAATTCGCGCTTCCCGCTCGCCCCTCAATCCATGCACGCGAAGAAAAGACCCCTCGGCCGCCCGGTTGCTCTGGCGCTGTTGTTGCTCAGCTGTACGCCGGCCTTCGCTTATATCGACCCGAATGCCGGCGGCATGCTGTTCCAACTGCTGGCGCCGTTGTTTGCGGCGATCGTCGGCGGATGGCTCTTCCTGCGTCGCTGGATCTCAGAGGTGGTCCGACAGATTTGGTCGCGCCTGACGGGCCGCGACCGCGAATGACCGCCCGCAATCCGCCCGGGTCCTCCAGCGGTGTGGGGACGATGTTCCTTTGCTGCTTCGCGCCACTGGGTCTGGTCTGGATGCCCATGGCACTGCTGCGGCAGATCGACGCCTTCCTCGGTTTCGCAACCCCACTGCAGCTCGCACGCGACGTCGGGTTGGCCTACCTTCTGCTGTTGCTGCCAGCGCTGCTGCTTGCTTTGCTGGGGGCTAGCGTTACTGCATTGCTGCGTCGTCTGCGTATCGCCAATGCCGACGGTTGGGGCTGGGCCGTGGTGCTCCTCCCCACTCTGTGGGTCTGCATCTGGCAGTTGGGCGGCACAGGATGGGCTTGGCTCAAAAGCGTCTGGACCTCGCAGCTGAACATCGGCTACGGTGGCCGGCTGATGGCCGCAATGGCCCTTCTGGCGGTATTGGTCTGGCTGATACGCCGACGAGGGTTGCGCCGGCTGATTGACGACACGATCGCTCGTCTGGCCGGATTGCGTGGCCCGGCGTTGCTGCTGCTGCTGCCCGCCATTGTCGTGGTTGCATGGATGCCACCTCGGCTCGCGACCACGGCACCTGCAGCCAACACCGCGCCGGTTCCGAGCAATCTGCCGGACATCTACCTGATCATGATCGACACCTTGTCCGAGGTGGATGCGCAGGTGTGCGGGAATGGCACGACGACCATGCCAGGGTTGCGAGAGTTCGCTGCAAGTGCCACCTGCTTCGAGCGCAGCTATGCCAACGCAAACTACACGACGCCCAGCACTTCCACGCTAGAGACGGGCCTGCTGCCGTGGAATCACTGGGCGGTCCAGTTCGTCGCGCAGATCGCCGAGCCGCAGCAGGAGGCATCGTTGGGCAGCCGGCTCCGGGCGGCCGGATATGAAACCCATTCGATCAACGCCAACTTGCTGGCTAGCCCGCGCCGACACGGTACGCAGGCCGGTTGGGACAGCCAGCGGATTGCCCCTTCGACGTCGCTGGGCCATGTGCCGCGCGCAATGCTGACGCTGTTCTCCGACACCACACTGCCCTATTGGCTGTCGTCGCTGGTACCGCTGCTCGACACGATCGACATTTACCTGCACGGCGAGCGGCAACCTTATCTGGCCGAGTACGCCTACCGAGAGTTCTTGCAGAGCGTGGATACACCATCGTCCAGCGGTCGGCCACGCTTTTATTGGGTGCACACGCTGCCGCCGCACGATCCCTACCTGCCGCCACAAGAAACCAAGTACCGGCTGCTGCCCAAGGGCACCTTGGATCGTTGGGCAGAGTTTCGGGGCATGGGCGATTACCCGCCCGAGCATCAGGCCGGCATCGACAAGTACCGGCTGCGCTACCGCGAAAGCATCATGGGCGCTGATGCAGCACTGAACCGCTTGTTCACAGAGCTGAAGCAACGTGGCAAGCTCGACAAAGCCATCGTCATCGTCAGCTCAGACCACGGCGAATCATTCGAGCGAGGCTTCCTGGGCCACTCCGGCGAACTGCTGCACAACCCTTTGCTGCAGGTTCCGTTGGTGGTACGTCTGCCCGGTCAGACCACAGGCCGCCATGTGACGGATCCCGTGAGCACGGTCGACCTGCCTTTGACAATCGCGGACTTGGCCGGCGCCTCGCTGCCGAACACCGACGGACAATCGCTGCGTCCCGCGCTGGACGGCCAGCCAGTGCCTGCGCGGCCGGTCTTCGCGATGGCGATGGAAAAGCAAAGTCGTTTTAGGCCTTTGCGTGCAGGCCAATACGTCATCATGGACCGCAACGACAAGCTCGTGCTGCACCTGGCCACCAGTCGCGTTGAGCTCTACGACCTGGCAAACGATCCGCAGGAACAGCACGACCTGTCCAGAACCGCACCCGAAAAGGCCGCGCGGTTGCGCACCATGCTGGAAAGCAGGTTGGCTGAAGCCGAACAACGCCGCGCCAAGCAGTTCGGGTCGAAGTGAGCGCGACCTTGACAAGCCCGTTGCAAACGGTCGATGCGCAGTTGCTGCACTGGTTGAAGGAGAGCCGTCGGTGGCGCGAGTTGTCAGTTTGGAACCGTGCACAGCTGCGTTGGCGCTCGACCTGGGCAACGATCAACCGCCGTTTGAGCGAGGCGCGCGTCGTCCAAGCGCCGCCACTCGTGCCACCTTTGTTGATCGTGGGCCCCTGGCGTAGCGGCACGACGGTCATGCATGAGCTGCTGACAGCCGCCACGGGCCTGCCTACGCCGCTCACCTGGCAATGCATGAACGCCAGCGCCTTCCAATTGCTGCCGGCGCCACCGCAGCGCAGTGGCGTGGCCCGACCCATGGACGGCCTGGAGATCAGCGCCCTGTCGCCCCAGGAAGACGAGTTCGCTTTGCTGACGCTTGGCGTGGATTCGGCCTATCGCGGCTTCTTGATGCCCGAGCGCCTACCGGAATTGCGGCACACGCTCGACCCGGCCTACTGGGAAGCCAAGGCACACCATTGGATGCCCCGCTTCGAGCGATTCCTCGCCGGCGTCTTGGCAACTGGCGGCCACGCGGGCCAGCGCCTCATCCTCAAGTCACCCAATCACACTTTCCGCCTTCCAGCACTGTTGCGGCGCTTTCCCGAGGCTCAGGTGATCTGGATGGCGAGAGATGCTTCGACCGTCTTCCATTCGAACGTCAAGATGTGGCGGGCAATGTTCGCCGAACACCAACTGACGCCCGGGCCGGAGCAGGGGCTGGAAGATTTCCTCGGCGAGGCGCTGCGATCCAGCGCCGACGTGCTGAACCAGTTGCGCACCAGCGGCCTGCCGGCGCAACGGTGGGTGATTTGCCGGCAGACCGAACTGGCAGCGCGTCCTCGCGAAACGCTACGGCACGTCATGGACGCCCTGAATCTACCTCTGGCGCGGCCCGACGCGCTGGAAACAGCCCTGGCGCGCGTCGGCCAAGGACGCATCGACCACTACACCGCTGCGCTTCCTGAGCCAGCGCGGCAGGGCACGGAGGCCCTCGACCGGGCACAAGCCGAAGCGCCTGCCTGAAACCTCAGGTCAAGGTGTTGAAGCTCGTGATGGCCATCATGACAGCGACCATGACCACGCCGATGACCGCACCGATGAGCAAGATGGCGATGGGCTCGATCAGCCCCAACATACGGCGCTGAAGCACCGCGGCGGCATCACGCTGGCTGTGCCCCAGGGCCAGCAGCATGCGCGGCAGCTCACCGGAGCGCTCGCCGACGCGGATGAGGTTCAGCCGCGTGCGCGGAAACCATGCCTGCGTCTCCAGGCCGGCGCTCAAGCTCCTGCCCTGCTGAAGGCCCTTGGTGGCACGCTCCAGCCCGGCACGAAGCGGATTCAGGCGGATCACGCCCTGCGCCAGCTCCATGGCCGTCAGGATCGGGACGCGGTTCGATAACAGGCTGCCCAGCACCGTCGCCCAGCGCCCGATTTCGGTCTGCACAAGCCAGGGACCGATGACCGGTGCACGCATGAGGCCCTGGAGCAACGCCTGGCGCGTTGCCGGGCGCGACAGACCCGTCACGGCAATGGCGAGCAGCGCGGCGAGGATCAGCAGCACTTCCAACAGGTGGCCTCGCACGTAGACGCCCAGTTCGATGACCCAGCGTGAGAGCTCCGGCACCTGTCGGCTGCCCTTGATCAGATTCGCGAAACGGGGCACGACACCGACAAAGATGAAAAACACGGCCAGCGATCCCGCGCCGACGAGCACGCTCGGGTAGACGAGGGCGCTGCGCATGTCTTCCTCGGCCTTGCGACTCAATTCCAGCTGCTCAGCCGAATCTTGCAGCGCCCGAGCGATCTCTCCGCTGGCCTCGCCGGCCTGCGCCAATGCGATCACATAGACCGGCATGCGCAGCGACTCGTTGCGCAAACCATCCGACAGCTTGCCGCCCCCGCGGACCAGCGACTCCATTTGGGCAAGGGGCGCACCAAGGGCCTGACCTTCGTAGGCCTGCACGAGGCTCGGCAGAGCGTCGCCCAGCGTGACGCCAGCGGTCAGCAGCGTCGCCAGTTCGCGCAGGAGCACCACTTGGTCGGCAAGCTTGATGCTGGAACGCTTGGCACGCATCGGCGCCGACGCGGCACGGGCCCGCAGACTCACCGGCGTCATGCCCTGCGCGGCCAGCCGCGCGACGGCATCGGCTTCAGCCGCCGCTTCAAGCTGGCCACTGTGGGACTGGCCCGACGCGTCACGCGCTGTGTAGTCGAAACGCATCAGGCCTCGGCGGCGCCGGTGGCGCGCAGCACTTCATCCGATGTCGTCATGCCCTGCACGATCTTCAGGGCGCCTTCCTGTGCCAGGGAGCGGTAGCCCGCCTGGCGCGCCAGGGCGACCAGCTCGGGCAATCCCACTTCGCGCGCGATGGCGTGCTGCATGTCGGCACCGACGTCAAGCATCGCATAGATACCGGCTCGCCCCCTGAAACCGGTCTCCTGGCATGCGGGGCAACCCACCGGGCGCCGCCAGCGCGGGAGATCGCCACCACCCTCCTCAGCGCGGGCGTCGGCGACCGCCGCAGCGAGCTCCGCCTCTGCCAGCAACGGCGCTTCGTCCGTAGGCACCGCGCAAACGTCGCAAAGCCTGCGCACGAGGCGCTGCGCCATGACGGCCCGCAGGGAAGCCCCGACGAGGAAGGGCTCCACGCCCATGTCCACGAGCCGCGTGACGGCCGACGGTGCATCGTTGGTATGCAAGGTCGCCAGCACCAGGTGGCCGGTCAATGCCGACTGGATGGCGATCTCGGCCGTCTCCCGGTCGCGGATTTCACCGACCATGATGATGTCCGGGTCGTGACGCAGAAACGCCCGGAGGGCGCGCGCAAAGGTATAGCCAATTTCAGGCTGCGCCTGCACCTGGATCACCTGCGGCAAACGGAACTCGACCGGGTCCTCGACCGTGAGGATCTTGCGCGTCTGGTCGTTGGTCGCCGCGAGCGCCGAATAGAGCGTGGTGCTCTTGCCTGCGCCGGTGGGGCCAGTCACCAGCACCAACCCGTTGGCCAGCCCAAGCCAACGCTTGAATTGAACCAGTTGCGAAGGTCGCAGGCCCAGGCGCTCCAACGAAAGGTCGGCGCGCTTCTTAGGCAGCAGGCGCATGACGATGGATTCGCCATAGACAGCGGGAATGGAGGACACCCGCACGTCCAGCTCTGCACCGGCGGCGCGTGTGGAAATGCGGCCGTCTTGTGGAAGACGGCGCTCGGCGATGTCCAAACCCGCGATGAGTTTGATGCGTGAAGCCACAGCCGGATAGCGGTCCATGCCGAGCGCCAGCCGCGTGTGCAGCAAGCCATCGATGCGCAGCCTGACCTCACACTCGCGTTCGCCGGGTTCGAGGTGGATGTCCGACGCGCGGGACTCGACCGCCTGGGCGATCAGGTTGTTGACCCAGGCGATGACGGGGGCGTCCTCGGCCATCTCGCGCAATGCCTGCGCGTCGAGCGACTGCAACTGCCGTTCGGCGCGGCCGAGCCGCTGCTGCCATTGCTCGAGTTCTGCTTCCGGCATCAACTGCCAGGTTGCAGCGGCCAGCGTCGGCAACGCCGCGACACTTTCGCGCAGCTCGGCCCGCAGCGGATCGGCGCTGGCGAGCAGCCAGCGCCCATCAGCGTCCTGCCAGGGCAGCACGCCCGCCGCGAGCAGCCGCGCGCCGTCGGCGGCGAGGGTTTCCAGGCCGGCGCGCACGGCTGCCTCGTCGAGCTGCGCGCCGCGCACCAGCGCCAGGCCGAGCTGATCGGCCAGCACCGGGAAAAGGCTCTCGGCCGTCAGCACACCCATGCGCATCAGCACCGCACCTAGCCGGCCGCCATGGGCCGCTTGATAGGCGATGCCGGCCTCGATGTCTTCCGGCCGCACCATGCCCCGCTGGAGCAGCATCTGCCCGAGCAGCAACGGGCGGTCCAGATCGAGCGACGCCATCAATCGCTCGTCGAACCGTTGCCCGGCTTGTTCGGCACCGGCTTGTCAATGTCCTTCGCGCCGGGCAGTCCGGCCGGCTTCACGCTGGTCGCCCAGGAACCGAGCGAGCGACGGAAGGCATCGGTCAGCGTCTCGGTGTCAAAGGCGTCGTTGGCCACATAGGGCGTGATAAGGATGATCAGCTCGCGCCGCACGCCGCCGCGTGACTGCTTGCTGAACAGTCCGCCAATCACCGGGATGTCCTTGAGGTACGGCACGCCGGAGTTGCCCTGCGAGCCGCTCTCGGAAATGAGTCCGCCGAGCAAAGCGGTGGCGCCGCTGCGCAGGGTCAGCTTGGTGTCGACCTTGCGGGTCAGAAACGTCGGCGTGCTCGTGACGCCGTTCTCGGTCTTCGCCGACTCGCTGACCTCCTGGACCACATCGAGATCGACCTGATCGCCCGAATGGATCACGGGCTTGATCTTCAGAATCACGCCGGTCGTACGGTACTGCACCGTCTGCAGCAGTCCGACGCCGTTGTTGCTGCCAGGAACATTGTTGGTCGCCTGCTGCGAGGTGATGATCGGCACTTCTGATCCGACCTGGATCGTCGCCGATTCACCGTTGCGCGCCATCAGTCGCGGGCTGGACAGGATGGTGGCACGGTTGTCGCTGGCCAGCGCGTTAAGCGCCAGACGCAAAGCACCGGCACCATTGAAAACGCTCACGTTAAGCCCCGCCGTCCCAAGCGCCGTGCCGCCCTGCGTGCCGATTTGCACCGTGCGATCGCCGCGCACCTGGTTGGTGAGCCATTCGACGCCGAAGGCGCGCGAATCATCGAGCGAGAGTTCCGCTACCGTAACCTCGATCAGCGCCGACTTGGTCGGGCGGTCGAGCGAGCGCAGCAGCGAGATGATCTGGCCGTACTCGTCCTGGTTCGACTGAAAGATCAGCGTGTTGGTCGACTTGTCGACAACCACCGATGCAAAGCGCGTCGACGTGCTCTGCTGATTGGCACTGGCGCTCTGCGCCGCATTGGCCGCGGCTGCCGGCGACGATGATGCCGCGCTGCCACGAGCTCCGCTCAGTATGCGGTCTAGCGTTTCCGCCAGCGCCTCGGCGTCCTTGTGCCTCACGGCATAGGAGAAAAAGTTCTTGCCGATGCCCCGCTCGTTCGGCTTGTCGAGGGTCTTGGCCCAGTCGGCCACGTGGTTGAGCACCGTGTCGCTGACGGCGAACACGTAGACGGCATTCAAGGTCCCGACCGGCAGCAAGATGACTGGGCTGCGTGCGGCCCCAGGCGTGATCGGCTGCCCGACGGGATGGACCGCGTAGCCTTCGGCGCCGAGCACCTCCGCCAGCCGGCGTGCCAGTTCGTCGGCCGAAGAAAAGGCCGGCGTCAGGGCGATGCTCGCACGCCCCTTCATCACCGGCTGGTCGAGCGAGGCGATCGCCTCGAGCGCCGCCTTCATATTGTCCGGATTGCCGCTGATCAGCACCGCGTTGCGGCCTGCGTCTTCCTGCACCTTGACGCGATCACCGAACATCGTGCGCAGCCAGTTCGTCACATCGATCTGACGCACCGACTCAAGCTGCACGAGATGGAACACCGGTCGCAGTGACTGCGGCACGTCGGGCTGCGCCGCGCCATAGCGGATGCCGGGCAGATTGCCGAGATCAGCATTGTCCGGCACCACGCGCACGAGCCCGCCGACCTCGATCACCGACAAGCCGTAGCTCTTGAGCAGCAGGCGGACAGCCTGCTCCAGCTGTGCGGCCGTCTGCCCGCCCGGCGTGCGAAAGGTCACGAGGTCCTGCCGAGAGATCACCGACGCATGCAGGTTGACCGGCTTCTTCAGCACCTCGGCATAGAGGATCTGCACGAAGGTTGGCAGCGCGATCTGCTGCAGATTGATAGCGGCCAACACCGGCCCGTCTGCGGAGGCGGTAGCCAACGGGCGTTCCACCGGCGGCACCGCGGCATTGGACGGCGCACTCGGCCCCGGCGTCACGCGCGTCTCGCGTGGCGCATTGTCTGCGCCCGCATCGCTGGCAGAGGCCTGAGACGCCTGCGGACGCTGCAACGACTCTGGAATCGAGGGTCGAATAGGCGGCGTGCAGGCGACGAGCACCAGACTGGCCACGGCCGCCGCAAGCGGCTGGTATCGGACGTTATTCACCAAGGTATTCAACTCCCATCCGATAGGACTTCTTGCCGTTCTGTACACACACCTCGTTGTGCTCGATGCACTGGATCCGATGGCCGTTCGGCAGCCGATCGCCGACCCGCAACCGTTGCGGCTCCTTGCCCGGTGCGATGAAACTGATCAAGACCACCTGGCGGCCTGCCCGCGGAAAGATGCCGGCGATGCGCCAGCGCAGATCCTCCGGCACTGCGGACGCCGCCGTTGCGGCGTTCACCGCCGCCTCGGGCTCGAAAAGCGGTGAATTGGCCAGAGCCAGACCCGTACTTGCCATGTCAGGCTTGCGCGGCAAATCTGGCAGCGTCCAAACATCGCGCCTCGGCTGCACGACGCCGCCAACCTCCTCACCACCAGCACCGAGCAGCCAGCCAAGACCAAGCGCCATCGCTACCGCGATTGTGGCCATCCTCACGTTTGCATCGAACGCCATTACCCGGTCTCCTGAACGCGCGCGAGGACACGCAGATCGATCTCCGCGAAGGCCGGCTGGCCACGCATCAGGAAACGCTCGACGACGAGGGACCGATCACTGCGCGCGCATTCGGCAAGAAACACCATCAGCGCCGCACGCTGCGGTGCGTCGAAACTGATTCGTGCGCGCAACAGAACATGCCCAGGGGGCAAAGCCTGGACGATATCGCTGCTGCCTGCAGTTGCGGCGGGCGCCGCGCCGGCATCGGTCTTGCCGGATTCGACGCGTGCAATCGACAGCTCTCGCGTCTTGAGCCCCAGCCGGGCCGGCACGGTGCGCAACCAGTCCTGCAGCGCGGCCTCTGTCAAGCCGATATCACGCTCCGACCAGGCCATGCTCGACAACGCCTGGCTCAGGCGTTCGGCTTCAGCGGCCCGTTCTGGCCAGACCTTTTCACGCGCCAGCGACCGCAGGCGCGACAGCTCGCCCTCCAACTGCTTGAGTTCGACCCGGCGTGCATCGGCATGGTCCTGCGCCAGCAGGACGCCATAGATGCTGAGGATGCCGAGGATGGCCCAGCCCCCGAGACGCACACGGGCCGAGGCCTGCCATTGCGAACGCAAATCCTCGCGGACCGCGCTCCATTGCCCGCTCATGTTCATTTGCTGGGTCCGATGCTGTCGAAGACTGACTGGGGCAATTTGTCCGGCACCGGGCCGCTGGCCATGCCCGCCGGCAGCGGAAGCGGTTTCGGCGGTGCTGGGACGGGAACGGGCGTCGCCGTCGTGCCGGGCATCGTCGTTGGCACTGCCGGCCGCAGCGTCGACTGCGCTTCGGTCGGGGAAGCGGTCACCGGTTGCGTATCCGCCGTCGCAGTGGCGGACTTCGTCAGCGCGGCCGGACCGGGACGCAGGCCGGAGAGCGACATTCTCAGCATCGCATAGCCCTGGGCGCTCTGGCGCTCTTCGGTCACATCCTGGAACCAGCTTCCGGCCTGCAGATCGCGCACAAGCGCGGCACGCGAGATCTGCGGCCCAAGCTGCAGGCCAAGCCGCAGCTTGTTGCCGGTCAGTTCGAATTCGCGGAGCAGGACGCCTGATTTACCGAGCATGTCGTTGACATGCCCAAGTACCTCAAGCGGCAGTGGCTCATTGAGAACAGCGGCGAACTTACCCACGCGTTCCATCTTTGCGAGCGCCTGATCGCGGCTCTTGAGAGCTACCGCCGCAGATTCGCGCAGTTCGGCCATGTCGGCCCGTCGCTGCTGCAATTGCCGCCAGACGTCCCATTCCTGGCGCGCAATCGCACCGACACCGACGAGCAGCACCAACGCGCCGGCGGCGAGTGCCCGCTTCTCCAGTCGGACTAGCCGCGAGTCCACGGAATGATCAATTCCATACACCGCGGTCCAGGGCTTGTTCGACAGTGGAACGTCCTCGGCCCGATTCGGTAGCGGGCTCGCCAGCTCCTCCGGAGTCGCTGCGCCGGCATGAAGGAACAAGCGCCATTCATCCTCGCCCGGCAGCACCGCCCACCAGCGGCTGGCAATCAATGCACCGGCACGCCAGATCTGGCCCTCGACCCCTTCGCCGCACCGCACGAGCAGTACGCCATGGTCATGCGGCGCACGCAGCAGTGTCTCGGGCACCAGGCGGGACCGCTTGGCGACATAGCCTGCAGTGGCCAGTTCCTCGGCTGCCAGGGACCGGTCCCAAGCAATAGCGAGGCCCTCGCCGCCCTGCAGGACCAGGCCATAGTCATTGTTTTCGAACGGCTGCCAGCCGAGCGCCTGGAGGCGCAGGGCGGCCAAGCGCTCCGGCGCCGGCACCGACGCGAGCCGAAACCACTTGAAGCGACAGCGCCCGCGCGGCAGTGCGATCGTTTGGGTTCCCCAGACACCGCGCGCTGCGGAACTCAGGCGATCATGGGATAACAGCACTGGCGTGTGGCGCGGGTTGCGCGCCTGCAGCCCTGGAAAGCGGGAAAAGGGGCGCAGCGCTGAGATCATGGGGCGAACGAGGGCGAGGCATGGAATGCTGCTCGAGAATGACCCAAGGACCTGACGGGCCTGCCGGAGTCAAACGAATATTGTACTCAAGGGCCCTCGGCAGTCCGGGGGCCCACAGGGTCAACCGCGACTCCCAGCCGGGGGCGAAATGGATGTGCTCTCCATCGAGCGCCAGGCCCGTCAGTTGCGTCACGGCACTGGTACTGTTGAGCAGCTCGCTTGCGCGCAGGGTCATCAGCAGCTCAAGCTGGGCGGCCGACGCGCGCGGGAACATGGCGCGCAGGACCTCCGGCGAGGCGGTCAGCGGATTGAATTGGTACAACAGGCTCGCGCTGAGCGAGCGCGATAGCCGCGCCAATCTTTCGCGATCGTCGCGCCACAGTGGCAACGCCTCGAGTTCGCGCAGGCTGAAGAGCCAGTCATTGCGCGGCGGCGGCAGGCCGAGCGCTGCGTACTCGCTGCGCTCGGCGCCGTTGAGGCGGCGCAGATCGTCCGCGTCGGTGTAATCGTCAAGCACGTCGATCATCGCTTGCGCGCGCGCAGGCTCAAGACCGTCAGCAATCAGTAGATTGAACAGCACCTGCCTGTCGCCAGAATTGAGAGACAGCAAACCGCGCGCATCCTGCACCTGGACGACGGCGCCGTCGGGAAAC
The DNA here is from genome assembly GCF_001425705.1 of Pelomonas sp. Root1217. Taxonomy (GTDB): domain Bacteria; phylum Pseudomonadota; class Gammaproteobacteria; order Burkholderiales; family Burkholderiaceae_C; genus Pelomonas. The sequence goes on from NZ_LMDC01000030.1 coordinate 335,379, forward strand.
CGGAATGGGCGATCATCCTCACGCACGACCACGGTCGCGTTGCCGCGCCCCCCGAGTGCCAACGGTCGGGTGGCCAGCCAGTACTGTGTCGCGGCCCTCGCGCCGGCGACGTTGGCCCGCGCAGCGACATACTCATCGAAATCGACCGCAGTGCGCCGCAGCGTATCGATCCGCTCAGCGAAGCGCAGCGCCACGAAAGCGACTACCGCCAGGGCGCCGATGACCGTCACCAGCACATAGCCGCCCTGTCGACGTTCAGACCGCCTCAAAACCGCTTCTCCCAATCGGCCCGTCGCTCACGCGAAGGCACTGTGACGCCGATATGGGCAATGAGCGGACCGCCCGCCTCGTCGCCGAGCTCAAGCATGACGGCTATCGGCAACCGCTGGACCCGCGCACCCGGGACCGGCCATGCGTCATGCCATTCCCCCTGAACGTCGAGGTAGCGCATCCGCGGCGGCGCACCGGACCATTGCAACAACGTTGCCTCGGCGAGCGCCCGATCCTGCCAGGCATCGCGCTCGGCCTGGGTGGCGATCGATTTGGCGACCAGACGGTGCTGGCCAGTGCGAGGATCGCGGTCGAAGACCAGCCGCATCCACCCGGCGTCGAAGCCGGCCAAGTCCGGCATCTCGGCACTGGTCAGCATGACCTCGCTGGCGTCCCCGTGGAACTGCTCGACCGCGCCGAGACGATCGGGCAGCGCCGACTCCAGGAGGCTGCGCACCCATTCGCGACGGACGACCTGCATCTGCCGTTCGGCGCCGGAGTCCTGCAGCAGGCGTTCGACCTGAAACGTCTGCTGCATCGCCTGCCACAGCAGGCCAGAGATCATTGCCACGATAAGCAGTGTCACGAGCATTTCGACGAGCGTGAAACCGCGCTCGCGGCCTGGCGCTGCACCGGCCAGGCGCATCACCATGGCGAGGCCTCTGGGATCCCGTCGTTGCCGCTCAGGGACCGATATCCGACCGCTGTCTGGCTCCATTCGGCCTTCAGCTGCCGCTCTTGGACGACCGCATGGACCCGATACAGACCAAGCCGCCACCGCGGCACCAGCGTGCCGCCGACATCGTTTTCTTCGCGCATCGGCTCAATCAACTCCCCCCGCCATCGAAGGCGCAGCGAGCCGACCTCGCGCTTGCCCTCGGGCTCTCGCGCGAGATTGATCGTCTCCAGCATCGCGATGCCTTCGAGCTGGAGCTGGGCGCGGGCCGTCGCCTCATGCACCCTCGAGGCCGAGCGCATGTTCTCGCCGATCCACGAGAACAGCATCAGCCCGGAGCTGCCCAGGATGACCATGGCGACGATCGCCTCGAGCAAACCGAATCCCGTCTGGCGCCGACGCCGGTGCCACGTCAATTTATCGACCGCGGACATCACCGATGTCGACCTCGCCGCTGATCGGCCGGATGCGCCAGATCTCCCGAGAGGCGCCCTGCCGCAATTCGATCGCGCCACCCACGGCCATGCCGCTAGCGCCATAGCGAAGGGGTTTGTCGACGCGCAGCTGAATGCCTACAGGCTCCGGCACTGCCTTGCGCAGCTGCGCGGCATCGATGGACAGCACCTCCCCTGACCGGAATGCGCGCAGGGGCAGCGTTTCGAGATAGGCCTTCAGATCGGCACGCCAGCCGCGCTCCTGAGCTGCGTCGAGCCAGCGACTCGCATTCGGCGCGACCATCCCGGCCGCCAATCCGAGCAGCAGCAACACAACGAGCAGTTCGAGCAGCGTGAAGCCGGCGACGCGCCGCATCCCCGTCACTGCACCGGCAATATGCCGATGTCCTTGGCATCGCCTTCGCCGCCGCGTTGACCGTCGGCACCGAAGGAGTACAGCGCGAAACCCTGCCCCCCTTGGCCTGGCACTGCGTATTGATAAGCGTTGTTCCAAGGATCGAGCGGCAGCGCGTCCTCGAGATAAGGCCCGCGCCAGCGGCTCGCCAGGGCTGGATCGGCCGGCGGCTTGCTGAGCAAGTTCAACCCTTCTTCGACGGTGGGATAGCGACCAATGTCCAGGCGCAGATTCTCGACAGCGCCGCGCAACATTTTGACCTGCGTCGTCGCGCTCGTGACCTTCGACTTGTCGACATTGCCGAACAGCCGCGGACCGACAAGACCGGCCAGCAGGCCGATGATCACCAACACGACTAGCATTTCCAACAGCGTAAAGCCGCGCCGCTGAACCACCGAAATCCGAAGCTTTCCCATCGACACATCTCACTATCGGCAAGACCGGACACCGGCCGAATAAGGCATTATTTCATAGCGCCATCGCCCGCTTCGGAACAGCGCCTGGAAAGCAAAAAAGGGCGCCCGAGGGCGCCCTTTGCGTTTTGCAGCTGAGCCGCGAAACGATTAGAACGTGCTGCCAGCGTACGGACGCTCCAGCGGGACAATCGTCGTGTCGCCACCATTAGGAGCGCTCATGAAGACGCCCTTGATGTTGGAGGCAGGAGCGTTGATCGTGAAGGTCACAGACGTACGCGAGCCCACATCCAGCGAGCAGACGTTGCTCGCCTTGATCACGGTTTGACCGGGGTACAGCCAACCCGTGGCAGCCGAACCCGGGGTCGCCGTCACAACGCCGGTCGAAATGCCGCCGTGTTGCGAGCGAGCCAGGGCGCTTTCCGGCGTGCAGGTTGCGGTGTACGTGGCAGCCGTACCGGTGTTCTGGAAGAAGAAGCGACGGTACTGACCAGCAGTATCGTTGCTGTCAACGGTAGCGAATGCAGTCTGGAGCTGGATCGCGTTGGCCGACCACACCCACCAGCTGGCGTTGCCAGCCAGCGTTTCGTCAGCGCCGGTCACGACGTCAGCGACAGCCGAAACACCGAAGGTACGGGTGGTACCCAACTGCGCGTTGCCAGCCGCAGTCATGTCGACCTCAACGGTCGTAGCAGCCGGAGCAGCATTCACATTCGTCGGAGCGATCGTGAAAGTGGCAGTGGTGGCCGTCGTGGTGACGGTCGGAGCAGCGCCCACGCCGGTCGAAACCGTCACCGGGTTCACAGCAGCGAGACCCGTGAAGTTCGTACCAGCAACGGTAACAGCAAGGCCGGAACCGTCATTAGCGAAGTCCCACACCGTGGCGCCGTCAGGCTTGACGAGGCTGTTCGGGTTGTTGTTGACGACAAACGTCGCCTTGGCAACCGTGGACGTGTCAGCAACACCAGCACCACCGGCAACGAAACCGAACAGCGGGCCGCCAGTGGCGTTGACGTTGGCAACGGTGGCCGTATCTTGGGTAGCGGTCAGCGACAGAGCTTGAGCGGAGACTGCCACGCGACGGGTCACCGCAGCGTTGTTGTCAATGCGAGCCGTCTCACCGAGGTCCCACAGATTCAGCGAAACGCTGATGTTGTTGCCCGCGGTAGCCAGCGTGTGGCTGTCGAACACCGGCGCAGCGAAAGTGATCGTGCTGGCGGTCGTGGTGGCCGTCGTCACGTCGACTTCATACGCGCATTCCGTGGTGCTAGCGCGCTTAACGGTCACAGTACCGGCACCGGCAACGCCGACGGTCGGAACCGCAGCGGCGCAATAGCCAGCCGTGAAAACCGCGCCAGCCGACGGGGTCATGATGATAGTGAAGTCCTGAGCGACCGTACGAGCAACGCCCATCGTGTACACGACTACCGGGCCCGTGATGTCCGTCGTGTTAGTCAACCCTTCAACGGCGTACGCGGTTGCAGCGCCATCCGTAGCCGGCGCAGTGATGGAGCCAGCGAAAGCAGCCGATCCGCAAACCGACGCCAGCGCCACGGCGGTTGCCTTGACAGTGAACTTTTTCATTAAACGATTCTCCAGAGATTGTTGGAACATGAACGCATTGACTCGCGAATCAGCGCAGATCAGCGCGCACCCATTATGCAGTTGCAAATCTGAGCGTCAACGCAACAACGGACCAAGACAGTTACCAGTCTCGCGGGCCGCGAAGCGCTGTAAGCACTTGTCCCTTGCGCCATCCCCCACATCACTTGGCTTGGCACGCCTTGCCGTATTCAGTAGGTTGAATCGCAGCATAGCAGAGGGCTCTCGAGCGATCAGTTCATCCGTGTTGGGAAAAAACCCTGAGCGCCATGGGCTGTGTGGCAAAACACACAAAAAACCTTGCGTTAGGTTCGATCTTTTGGCAACAGTCAGTGTTTCCCCTGAGGTTATGGAAATCGAAGGATTCGGGAACATCCCTACTGATTTCCAGGGCGCCAGCGCCATCGACCGGTGACGCTGTATCCAGCGTTGTCAACGCGGTGCATGCCTAATCTGTCTCATTCACTCAATCTGCATTTGATCAGCCGCGACGAACCATGAAAATTGCCATCGTCGGCGGTGGGTTCGTCGGAACCGCCGTCGCCTGCCAGTTGCTGCAAGCGGCACCGAGCGGCAGTCAACTGACGCTGATCAACGCCGGCGGGCAATTGGCCCGCGGCGTCGCTTATGGCACCCGTTCTGCGGCTCATCTTCTGAACGTGCCAGCCGCGCGCATGGGATGGGACGTCGCCGCACCCTTGGACTTTGCCGAGTCGCTCGTGCGCCGGGGGCTGTCCTATGCACAACATGATTTCGTGCCGCGCAGTCTCTACGGCAACTACCTGGGTGAGACGCTCCAACGACATATCGACGCCCGCTGCGACGTCGGCTGGCGTCATCTGCCAGCTAGCGTTCATGACCTTTGGCGTCGCCCTGACGGGAGTTGGAATGTCGTACTGGGCGACGGCTCGAGCATCAACGCCGATTGCGTGATCCTGGCGCTCGGCAACTTCGCGCCCGCCTGTCCGCTGGCCGACTTCGCGACCTTGCCCGCACATTGCTATGCGCCTGACCCGTGGCAGTCTGATGCGCTCGCCGGCATCGATCCGCACGCCCGCGTCGCCATCGTCGGTTCTGGCCTCACCATGCTGGACATGCTCGTGTCGCTCGACGATGCAGGCCACTGCGGGCCAATCTTCGCGTTGTCGCGGCGCGGTCTGTTGCCGCAGGGGCATCGCGACAACGAATTGCCGCCGCACCAATGGCGACCGCCCGCCGGATGGCCGCGGTCCGAAGGCGTGGTGCCGCGCTCAATGCTGCGAGCGATCCGCAACGCAGTCGACGCGGCGCGCCGCGATGACCGGGACTGGCGCGACATCTGGGGCGCCATGCGTGCGGTTACGCCCGAACTGTGGCGCTCGATGTCGACGCGCGATCGGGCCCAGTTCCTGCGCCATCTACAGCCGCTTTGGGACGTCCACCGCCATCGCTCGGCACCCGCGGCGCTGGCCCGGTTCGAGCGGCTGCGTGCGAGCGGCCGCCTGACGCAGGCGGCCGGGCGCCTCGTTGCGGCCCGCGTTGACGAGGGTCAGGTCATGTTGGAGTGGCGGGCGCGCGGCGATGAAACAACCCGCACCGTCCGCGCCGCACGCGTCATCAATTGCTCGGGGCCTTCGAGCCGCATCCGCGACGACCGTTCGGGGCTCTTCGGGACCCTCGAGGCAGCCGGACGGTTGCAGCCCTGCCCACTCGGCCTTGGCGTGATCGTCGACGACCGGTACCAACTGCTCGATGCGCAGGGACAGGCCCAGCCCGGCCTGTTCTACGTGGGACCGCTACTGAAAGCCCAGTACTGGGAAGCGACCGCCGTGCCGGAATTGAGGCAGCATGCCGCAGCGGCCGCGCGGGCGTGCCTCGCCGGCATGGTTTGATTCAGCCGAAGGCGCGGCGGTCCAGCGTCGTGGTCCGTTGCGCCACGCAAGCGTCGACTGATTGCAGGGCCGTATCGAACGTCGGCGCTGCCTTGAGCGGCGTCTCATAGCGCGACGAGACGCCTGTGAATTCTGGAATGAAGCCCGCCCCGCGCCTGAGTTCCGTGAACATCCAGCCGCGCTGGCAACAATGCCGATCAGGCGCCGAGCAGGGCCTCCAGCGCGGCTACCGCGTCGCACGCGTCCTCCCGGCTGGCGTCGATCCGCAAGTCCGGCGCCAGCGGCTCCTCGTACGGAGCGGAGACCCCCGTGAACTGGCTCAGCGCGTTGGCCCTCGCATTGCGGTACAACCCCTTGGGGTCACGGCGTTCGCAGACCTCCAGCGGGGTTGCGACATGAACCTCCCTGAAGTGGGCCGCGCCGATGATGCCTCGCGCCATCGCGCGGTCGTCGCGCAGTGGCGAAATCAGTGCGCAGATGACGACCAGACCTGCGTCGCGCATCAGCTTGGCCACTTCCGCCACGCGACGTATGTTCTCGCGGCGGTCCTCAGGGCTGAAGCCCAGGCCGCGGCAAAGGCCCGCACGGACCGCGTCGCCGTCCAGCACCGCAACCCTGTGCCCCGCCTCGACAAGGCGCTGATGCAGGGCTGTCGCCAGCGTCGATTTGCCCGCTCCGGACAGGCCGGTCAACCAAAGAACACGTGCAACCGGTGGTACAGCGGCCATTACTTCGCTCCACGGCGCCGGGCGATGGCGTCGTCCAGGCCGGCGACGAGGGCGGCGCGGCTGGGCATCACCTCCAGAAGCTGAAAGCGCACACCGAGCAACTGGAACAGAAAGCCAAGGTCGACCTGGTTCCTTGTGACGGATGCCGGCGCGTCGAGCCGATCGACGACGAAGGCCTCGACCTGGTCCGCCTGCACTTTGGCCAGCTGGTCACGGAAACTGAGAATCGTCGGTTCGACGTCTGCCCACGGCATGGCCAGCACGGCGTCGCGCAGGTGGTACCTCAACCAGGTATCGTCACCGCGGCTGAGGGCCTTGCGCGCGAGCATGGCATTGAGCAAGCCGGCCGTCTGTCGGCCCGCCTCGCCGCCCTGGGCGGCCCGCGCCTTTTCGACGGCGGCCAAGACTGCGGGCCAGTCGCGCCGCGTCTGGGCTAGCAACGCTTGGCGGATGTGAAGGTCGACCAACGCGGCGTTGCCGAGGCTGGCGGCCTGCCCGGCAGTCTTTGCCAGCACTGTGGCGGCCTCATCAAGCACCGGTTTCCAGACCGCTAGCGGTGCGCGCAGCATCTCACTGGGTTTGAGCGGCAACGTGAGGCTGTGCTGGGCGACGCCGACAGCAGGTGCGGCATCGACCGCCAATGCGGGCGGTGCAGCTACTGCCATCAGGCCAAGGGACAGCAACATTACCCTCATGGAACAAGAAGCAAAGTGGATCATCGGGATTCCGAAAGAGAAGCGTGAAATTCGGGACCGAGCCAGGCGCCGAGCAGCGCCCGTGGCTCAGAGGTGTCGAGGCCGGCGAGGTCGTGAAGCACACGTTCGCCCGCGCCATCGTCCACCAGCCGCGCCACGCGCACGCCGGCGCAGGTGGTCGGCAGGCTGGTTTCCTGGTCGGCGAGCAGCTCTTCGAAGAGCTTCTCGCCGGGCCTGAGGCCGGTGAACTCGATGCGGACGTCATCGGTCGAATGGCCGCTCATGCGGATCATCTGCCGCGCCAGGTCGGCGATCCGCACGGGCTCGCCCATGTCCAGCACCAGCACCTGGCCGCTCTCGCCGATGGCGGCGGCCTGGATGACGAGACGGGCAGCCTCTGGAATGGTCATGAAGTAGCGAATGATGTCCGGGTGCGTCACCGTGAGTGGGCCGCCGCGGGCGATCTGTTCCTTGAACTTCGGGATCACGCTGCCGCTGGAACCCAGCACGTTACCGAAGCGCACGGCCATGAAGCGTGTGGCCGGATGCCGCTTGGCCAGGGCCGCCAGCGCCATCTCCGCGGCCCGCTTGGTGGCGCCCATCACATTGGTCGGATTGACGGCCTTGTCGGTGCTGATCAGCACGAAGCGCTCGACGCCGATCTCCGCCGCGGCCAGCGCGGCGTTGTAGGTCCCGAGCGTGTTGTTGCGGATGCAGGCGGCCGAGTTGCCGGCCTCTTCCATCAGCGGTACATGCTTGAACGCCGCCGCGTGGAAGACCAGATGAGGCCGGTGACGCGCAAAGCAGCCGCGCAAATGGTCGAGATCCTTGACGTCGCCGATGACCCGCACCAGCGGCAGATGCGGGAAGGCCTCCGCCATGGCCTGCTCGATGGCATAGAGAGCGTACTCGCTGAGCTCGTAGAGCACGATGGCCCGCGGACCATAGCGCGCGATCTGGCGGCACAGCTCGCTGCCGATGCTGCCACCCGCGCCGGTGACCATGACGACTCGCGAGTTGATGCACTCCGAGATGCCGGCCTCGTCGAGCTGCACGGGCGGGCGGCCCAGCAGGTCCTCGGGTTCGATGTCGCGCACCTCGTTGACCCGACGACCCGCCATCAGCTCGGTGCTGCTGGGCACCGTCAGCACCGGCAGCCCGGTGGCACCCGCCAGGTCCAGCGCCCGGCGGCGCTGCGTCACCGAGGCGGCCGGCATGGCCACGATCAGGTGGGTGACGCCATGCACGCCAGCGAAACGCCGCGCCTGGCTCAGGTCGCCCAGGACCGCCAGGCCGGCCACGCGCCCGCCCAGCTTGGCGGGGTCGTCGTCCAGGAAGCCGACGACGATCCAGCCCTGGCTGTGCTGGATCCCCGCCACCAGCAGCCGCCCCGCGTCGCCAGCGCCCATCACCAGCGCCCGACGCTGCTCCTGCGCGCTGCCGCTGATGCGACTGCGCATGTGCTCGTAGAGCATGCGGTAGCCCATGCGCATCATGGCCAGCAGCATCAGCGTGAACAGCGGATGCAGCGCCAGTACAGCCCGAGGCACAGCATGCAGATGAGCCATCAGCACGGCAGCGGCGCCGATCAGGCCCGCCAGCGCGCAGGCCAGGGCCAGACGTTGGACCTCGCCGAAGCCGGAGAAGCGCCACATGCCCTTGGGCACGCGCAACAGGCACAGCACGGCCGCATAGATGGCCAGCAGCCCCAGCAGCACCCAACCGTCGTAGTCCGGCCGTGCCGAGAACCAGCGCTCGAAGCCGAGGCGAAACAGATAGGTGGCCTGCCAGGCGACGGCAACAGCGACGACGTCGAGCAGCAGGGCCAACGCTTCGCGGCGCGGTCGCAGCCGCGTGAGCAGGGTGTCGAGAAACTGCCAGTTCATTGGGAAGCGATTGTCAGCCGCGCAGCACGCGGGCCAACGTCGCCAGGATCAGCCGCAGGTCGGTCATCAGGCTAGCGCTGGCCGCATACTCGGCCGACAGCTTGAGTTTTGCAGGCATCACGACCTCGCGGTATTCGCGCTCCGCGTCCTGTGCTGCGGCCAACAATTCGGCCTCGTGGCTGAAAGCCAGTGACGCGGGATCGGTGATGCCCGGCCGCACCGCCAACACGCGTTCACGCAGTTCGGCCGGGTAGAGCTCGACATAGCGCGCCAACTCCGGCCGCGGGCCGACCAGGCTCATCGCGCCACGCAACACGTCCCAGAGCTGGGGCAGTTCGTCAAGCTTGGTCTGGCGCAGGAAGTGGCCCGAGCGTGTGATGCGCGGGTCGGCACCGACCGTGATGGCTGGACCCGGTGCGACGCGCATGGTGCGGAACTTGTGAATGGTGAAAGGCACGCCCAAGCGACCGACACGCGTCTGGCGGAACAGCACCGGGCCAGGCGAGTCGAGCTTGATCCAGACCGCAGCCAGCAGCAGCAGCGGCGCGAGAACCAGCAGCCCCAGCGCCGCACTGACCACGTCGAACAGGCGCTTGATCAAGCCAGCAGGCCCCTCACGGCTGCAATGACGCGCTCGACGTCCGCATCGCTCATCGCGGTGTAGAGCGGCAGGCTGACCGTGCGTTCGTAGGCCTTTTGCGAATGCGGGAACTGCTCGGGCGTCAGGCCGTAGCGGTCGCGCCAGTAGGGATGCTGATGCAGGGGCACGTAATGCACGCTGCAACCGATGCCGGCGGCGTACATGCCCTCGATGAAGGCATCGCGCGTAATGCCGGCTTCGTCTGCCAGACGAACGACATAGAGATGCCAGGAGTGCGTGTCGCCCTCGGGGGCATCCGGCGGCAGAATCAGCGGCAGGTCGGCGAAGGCCTCGTGATAGCGCGTCGCGATCTGCTCGCGACGCAGCTGGAAGGCCGGCAGCCGTTTGAGCTGGTGCAGGCCCAGGGCCGCAGCGATGTCGGTCAGGTTGTACTTGAAGCCGGGTGCAACGATCTCGTAGTACCAGCTGGGCACCTTGGCCGTGAAGCGGTCGAAGGCGTCGCGACTCATGCCGTGCAGGCGCATGACGCGAGCGCGCTTGGCCAGTTCGGCATTGCGCGTGACCAGCATGCCGCCCTCGCCGGTCGTCATCGTCTTGTTGGCATAGAAGCTGAACACGGTGGCGTCACTGCCCAGCGTGCCGATCAGTTCCTTCTCCAGCGTGGTCGGCAGCGCGTGGGCCGCATCCTCGATGACGCGCAGGCCGTGGCGGCGGGCGATGTCGAGGATGGCCAGCATGTCCACGGCCAGGCCGGCGTAGTGCACCGGCAGGATGGCGCGGGTCTTGGGCGTGATCGCGGCCTCGATCGCAGCGATGTCAATGTTCAAGGTGGCCGGGTCGATGTCGACCAGCTTCACGTCGGCGCCCAGGTAGCGCACGACCTCCGCCGTGGCCGTGAAGGTATGGGTCGTCGTGATGACCTCGTCGCCGGAACCCAGGCCGATGGCTTCCAGCGCCAGGTGCAGGCCAGCGGTGGCCGAGTTGACGGCGATGCACTCGATCTGCGGGTCACCAAGAAAGTCGGCAAAGGCCTGCTCGAAGCGCTTGGCCTTGGGGCCGGTGGTGATCCAGCCGGATTTCAGCGTGTCGACGACCTCGGCAATCTCGTCGTCGCCGAGGTCGGGAAGGGCAAAGGGGAGGAAGGGCTGGGCGCTCATCGGCAGGGATTTTCGACGATCACGGTTTCTCGATCAGCGCCAGGCGATGCGTGCGCAGCCAGGGGACGAGGTTGAAGAAGGTATAGGCGGCAGGGACGGCCCGCGCCAGCGGCGGCGCAAGCGTGACGCGGCGGGCCGTGAAGCGCCCCTGCGGGAACAACTCTCGAACGCGCTTCAGGGTCACGCCGCGCACGTCGGGGTTGCGCGGGTTGTTGAAGGCGAAGTCGTACCAGACAACGGCGCCGCCAGGCTTGAGCCAGCGCCACATCGCATCGGCCACGTGCTGCTGGAGCGCATCGTCCAAGATGGAGGAGAAGACGGTGGACTGCAGCACCAGGTCTTGGCTGGCCGGTGCGATGTCAGCGGCTGACGCATCGCCCAAGACCAGACGCACACTTTCTGGCAGCGCCGCGCGCGCGGCGGTGAGGCGCTCGGGCAGCAGCTCAATGCCGGTCAGGTGGGCGGGCATCAGGCCCACACGCAGCAGATCCAGCAGATTGCCGCCAGCCCCACAACCGACCTCCGTCGCGCGCCAATCGGCCGGGCGGCCAGGCCGGGCCGCGAGCAGCCGCAGCAGCGCGCGCTGGCGCTCCTGCCACATCCGCCACACCTCGGGACGCAGCAGGCTGTAGCGATCACCCGCGTTGCGGCGGCCGTAACGCTCGGCGATCTGCTCTAACTCCGTCACGACAGCGCCTCGATGAAGCGGGCGGCGAGCACGGGGTAGGCGTGGTGGGCCATCGCGAAGGCGCGACCGCGCTCACCCATTTCGGCACGTTGCCCAGGCGTCAGCGCCGTCAGCTTCAGCAACCCTTGAGCCACGGCGTCGGCGTCTTCCGGCGCGACCGTCAGTCCGGCGCCGGCCTCGGCGACTGGATCGTTGCCGGCCTCGACCGAATGCAGCACCGCCCGTCCGGCCATCAGGTAGTCGATGAGCTTGTTGGGCGCGATGCCAAAGCGATAGATGGGCGTGCGCTGCCAGCCGATGTAGGCGATCTCGAAATGGCTCAGCAGCGTCGGGATCTGTGCCTTGGGGATGGGGGCGAAGAAGCGCACGCGCTTGAGCCCTTCGGCATCCGCCCTCTCGGCCAGCCGCATGGCCTCATGGCCACTGCCCACCAGCACAAAGCTGATCGGTTCATCGCGCAGCTTCGCCGCTGCGTCGAGCAGCACATCGAGCGCATTGGGCAGGCCCATGGAACCGGCGTAACCGACGATGGCCCGGCCGGCCGCGCGTTCGGCTTCGAGATGCGCTGCCAGCGTTGCGCCCAGCGGCGCACTGCTGCCCTGCCACTCCTCTGGCGCAAAGCCGTTGGGCACGATGCGCAGCTTGCGCAGATCCAGGCCGCGCGACGCCATGTGCTCATGCACGCAGGGCAGCATGGAGACGACGACATGGGCGTCGCGATAGGCGTCGGCTTCCGCCTTTCCGCACATCAGCACGAAAGGATGGCGCGGCGACATGCCGGACAGCTCGATCAGCGACAGCGGCCACAGGTCATGCACTTCGTAGACGAGCTTGGCCTTGGCCAGCTTGGCCAGCTTCTTGGCAACCCAGATGTCCATCGGGTAGGTGCTCGACGCGATGATGGCGTCCGGCCGGAACTCGCGCGTCAGCCGCCAGGCATCGGCGCGCAGCTGGCGCAGGAAGGACAGGATGTTGCGCAGCCGGCCGACGCCATTGCCCTGGTAGCTGGGCACCGGCAGCCAGCGGTAGCGGATGCCATCGATCATCTCCTCGCGCGGCAGGCCGGCCATCTCGGGCTGCACGGCGCGCACGTGGGAATGGCTGGCCGCGACGATGGTGACCTCATGCCCGGCCCTGACCCATTCGCGGGCCAGGTAATAGGGCCGGAACTCCATGCCGTGGCGGCGGGAGCCCGCGTAGTGATTGACGAGCAGGATCCTCATGCGGGCGTCAGCTCTTTCAAGCGCGTGAGGAAGCGCTGGACATGGGGCTCGAACAGGCCGTTGGCGGCCACCCAGTCGCGGTTGACGATGGCGAGCTTGGTGGTGTCCAACGTCGCCATGCGCGCCGGCAGGTCGTCGAGCGAGCCGACCTGAGTGCCCACTATCAGACCCCGCGCCGAATCGCCAATCAGCTCGCGGTTGGCCGGCAGCTCGGACAGCAAAGGCACGCAGCCGTGGGCCATGGCCTCGAGCACCGAGACCGAGACCGAGTCACTCTCGGGCAGGCTCAGGAACCAGGTCGAGCGGGCGTAATGGCTGGCCTGGGTGGGTGCGTCCAGGCGGCCGACAAAGCTGATCTTGTCGGCCAGGCCGCGGGCGGCGACGTCGGCCTCAAGCGCCTGGCGCAGCGATCCGTCATTCGCGACGACGAGGCGTGCCTCGGGCTGCGCGGCGGCAATGCGGGAGAAGGCGTCGATGACGAGCTGCGGCCGGTAGATGGGCTCCAGGCCGCGATTGGCAAAGCACAGCCAGGGCTGCTTCTTCGCGTTCTGCCTGGGCATCGCTTCCAGGCCGAAGGGAAAGGTCATCACCTCGCGAGCCCCAAGCTCGCGCATGCGCTCGGCCATGTGGACCGAATCCGACGTCGTCACGGCGCATTCGCGCAGCACCTTCTTCGTCATCCAGCGCCAGGCGCCGCCGCGCTGCGGTGTCACGAGGATGTCGCTGCCCCAGGCCGAGCCGGCGATTTGCGCCCGCAGCCGCCAGCCCATGCGAGCCGCCCAGGCCAGGCTACCGTGCGAGGTCAGATAGTGGGCATGCAGCCAGTCGGCATCGGTGTCGGCCAGCCAGGCGCCGACCTTGGGCAGCAGCTTGATCAAGGCGACATTGCCGCCGGCATGGTCGGGCGCCGTGTTCAGTGCCAGCCGCCGGGCATCGGGTAGCAGTTGGTGGAACTCGGGCAAGAAGCCGCGCGACGAGATCGCGTGCAGTTGCACACGTGGGTTCAACGCCCTCGCCCACTTCAGCAGGTGGGGGCTTTCTCCATCGCCGATGAGGACGAGCTTGAGGCCGCCGCCAAGACTCATGGACGCACCCCCGACCAGGCGGCATAGGCCTCGCGCAATTCTGGGTGCCTGGCGAGCAGTGCCGCATCGCGCTCACGCGTGTCGCCCACCTGGCGGGCTGGTTGACCGGCCATGATGGCGAAGTCGGGTGCGGTGCCGCGCAACTGCGAGTAGGCGCACAGGATCGCGCCTTTGCCGAGCGTGGCGCCCGGCTCGATCAGGCTGTGCGGGCCCACGAAGCTGTAGGCGCCCAGGCGGATCGGGCCTTTGCGATAGCCGGGCAGCTCGCCGCCCAGCAGGGCGCTGCGCCGGCCGTTCACGCGCAGCGCGTCGTGGGTGCTGTGGGTGACGATGGAGCAGAAGTTGCTGATCTGCACGCCTTCCTCGATGACGAGGCCGGCGCCGGCGTCGATGAAGTTGAACTGGCCGATGAAGACGTGATCCGCGAGCTGCAGCCCGGCCTCGCCCTCGATGCAGGTGCTGGGCGCGATGCGCGAATGCGGCGCGCCGGCCTCGCCGAAGACCATTCGAAAGCCGAACATCCGCACGAGGCGGCGCCGCAGGTGGTTGAGGAGGGCGCGCATCATTCCCAGGTCCACAGTGCCCAGAAGAAGTAGCCGAAGTAGAGCAGCATCGCCGCGGACACGCCCCAGCCGGCGCCTGCCAGGCCGCCGAGCTGCAGGCCGATCGCCAGGCCGACGATGAAGAAGGCCTGACCGACGAGCGCGAGCTTGAGCCCCCATGCCTGGGCGCCCCAAGCCATCAGCACGACGGACAGCGGCGCGGCGACGAAGTGCAAGGCCACGTAGGGCGCCAGCGACCGTGCCAGCTCACCGGCGCCGCGCCATTCGGGGCCGAAGACCGTGGCGAACAACCAGGGCCCGAAGGCCAGCAGCGCCAGCATCAGCGGCAGCGCGAGCGAAGCCAACAGCAGCAGGTTGCGGCGCACCAGCACGCGTGCCTCGGCCAGGCTGGCGGCTTGCGTCAACCGGGGATAGAGGGCCTGCGACAGCGAGCCGCCCACAAGAGATGCCGGCGCCTTCAGGTAGCGCAGGGCCAGCGCCCATGCGCCGGCCTCCGCCCCACCCAGCCAGGCGGTCAGCAAGGTGATGGCCAGCGTGTCCTGAAGCGCGCCGGCAAAGGCGTGCGGTGTGTTCAGCAGCGGAAAGTCGCGGTGCCTGGCGGCCACTTCGCGTAGCGGCTGCGCCTTCAGCAGAGCACGCCAGCCGCCCGCTGGCGCCGGCCTGGCCTGCAGCGCGGCGGCCGCGGCGGTGGCCAGCGTTGCACCACCAATCAGGCCCCAGGGGCCGGCTTGCAGCAGCCCGAAGCCGACCTGCGCCAGAGCGCCGCCCCCCCACTGCACGACGCGGGCCCGGGCCAGGGCTGCGAATTGTCCCGCCCGGGCGGCCCACTGGGCCAGGGCCTGGCTGGCCGAGGCCGCCAGCACGATCAGCGGCAGCGCAGCAGCGGCGGGCAGGTCGGCCCACAGCATCCAGGCCCCGCCGACGATGACGGCCATGGCCGTCATCGCCAGCAGCATGCGCAGGCACAGGGCCAGCAGGGCCGCTGCGTCGGATTCGCCTTTCTCGAGTGCCAGCGCGAACTCGTAGCGCGCACAGCCGACAACGGCCAGGTTGCTGGCCACCGTCCAGACGAGGGAGAACTGGCCGTACTCGGCCGGCGTGTACAGCCGAGCGATCCACGGGCCCAGCAAAAGCGGGATGGCCTGGGCCAGCGCGCTGCCCGCAAGCAAGGTGAGAGTGGCGCGCTTCAGGCTGTGGGAGGTCATCAAGGCGCGAGATTCTAGAATCGCTGGTTCGACCCAAGGCCCGCAATGACCACGACGACTCCGACTCCCGCCGCTGACGAAAACCAACTCATCGCCGAGCGCCGCGAAAAACTGGCCGCGCTGCGGGCCGCCACGGCGGTGCCCTTCCCCAACGATTTCAAGCCGCAGCACCGGGCCCAGCCCCTGCAGGCCCAGTACGGGGAGATGCCCAACGAGGAGCTGGAGCCACAAGGCGTCAAGGTCAGCGTGGCCGGCCGCATGATGCTCAAGCGCGTCATGGGCAAGGCGAGTTTCTGCACGCTGCAGGATGCCACCGGCCGTATCCAGCTGCGCGTGACCATCGACAACGTCGGGGCCGACGTGTACGACGCCTTCAAGCACTGGGACCTGGGCGACATCATCGGCGGCGAAGGTACGCTGATGAAGACCAAGACCGGCGAGCTGACCGTCACGGTCACCACGCTGCGCCTGCTGACCAAGAGCCTGCGCCCACTGCCGGACAAGTTCCACGGCATGACCGACCAGGAGCAGAAGTACCGCCAGCGCTATGTCGACCTGATCACCGACGAGGATGCCCGCAAGCGCTTCACGGCGCGCTCCAAGGCGGTGTCGGCCATCCGCAGCTTCATGGTGGACCACGGCTTCCTGGAAGTCGAGACGCCCATGCTGCATCCAATCCCGGGCGGCGCCAATGCCAAGCCTTTCAAGACGCATCACAACGCGCTGGACCAGGAGATGTTCCTGCGCATCGCGCCGGAGCTCTACCTGAAGCGCCTGGTCGTGGGCGGCTTCGAGCGCGTGTTCGAGATCAACCGCAACTTCCGCAACGAAGGCATCTCGGTCCGGCACAACCCCGAGTTCACGATGATGGAGTTCTATGCGGCTTACTGGACGCATCACGACCAGATGGACTTCACCGAGGCTGTGCTGCGCCACGCGGCCGTCGCCGCAACCGGCAGCGCCGCGCTGACCTACGCTGGCAAGCCGGTGGCGCTGGACAAGCCGTTTGCGCGCGTGTCGGTGCGCGACTCACTGATCCAGTTCGCCGGGTTGACCGAGGCAGAGGCCGATGACGCCGACGTGCTACGCGCCAGGGTCAAGGCCGCCGGCGAAGAGGCGCCCGCCCGCTGGGGCCTGGCCGAGCTGCAGTTCGGCCTGTTCGAGGCCGTCGTCGAGGAAAAGCTTTGGGAGCCCACCTTCATCATTGACTACCCGGTCGAGGTCTCGCCACTGGCCCGCGCGTCGGACGCCAACCCCAAGATCACCGAGCGCTTCGAGCTCTTCATCACCGGCCGTGAATACGCCAACGGCTTCTCCGAGCTGAACGACGCCGAGGACCAGGCCGCGCGCTTCCACGCCCAGGTGGCCAACAAGGACGCCGGCGACGAGGAGGCGATGTTCTTCGACGCCGACTTCATCCGCGCGCTGGAGTACGGCATGCCCCCGACCGGCGGCTGCGGCATCGGCATCGACCGGCTGATGATGCTGATCACCGATTCGCCGTCGATCCGCGACGTGATCCTGTTCCCGGCGCTGCGCCGGGAATCCTGAGCTTCAGCGCTTTTCCAGCGCCTTAATCCGGGCCCACAACTGGGCCTTGGACACGGTCGTCATCTGCATCGCCCCCATACAGGCATCCAGCCGGTGGGAGCGATTGCGCAAGTCTTGCACGGCGCTGGCCAAGCTGCTTTCGACGCTGTCGCCATAGGCCGCCGCCGCTTTCTCGATGGCCGCCCGCAGCAAGGGCCTGGCGGGCTGCATCATGGCGAGATCGATGAGGTCGCGACTGAAGACGCTGTCATCGCGCCAGCGGTCAGCCAGCGCCAGCAGCTTGCCGGCGGCCAAGTCCAGCGGAGTCAGACCCAGCACGCCAGCGATGGCGTCGGCCGGGCCCGGTCGGTCGAATGCGATGCGAGCCTCCAGCACGATTTCGAACTTGATCGCCACATTCCCTTCGCGCACCAGCGTGCGCAGACCGTACTGGTCTGCCCGCAGCTCGCGCACCGGCGTCAGCTCGGCGCCAGGGCGAATGAGAGCCGCCAGGCCGGCCGGACCGGTCAGCAACTGGCGCAGCGCGCGGTAGCCGGCGAGGTCGGACACGAGGAAATCGATGTCCACCGATTCGCGGTATTCGCCGTAACGCAGCGCCATGGCGGTGCCGCCGCCAAACCAGCAAGCGTGCGCGGCAAGCACGTTGGCATCTAGTGCGCCGAGCACGGCCGCGATGCGGCGGTGGTGCTCGCGCTCAAACAAGCAGCCGCCCTCCGCCCAGCTCGTCGACCAGCGTTTGGATCAGCCGTCGCTCCTGCGGTGCGAGACCTTCGCGGTCAAGGTGGCGCCAGTTGCGCTCGTAAAGGTCGAGCGCCTGCGCCGGGCTCAGCTCGGTCACGCCGGGCAGTTGCCAGGCCAGTTGCTTGAGCGCGGGGTAATCGTCCAGGCGCACCACGGCTGGCAATGCCGATGCGAAAGGAGCCTTGGGCTCGCGCACCTGAAGGCTCAGTCCGACGGCCGACATGGCGCTCGCGTAGGCGCCCATCGTCACCGAAGGCTCGCCGCGCTCCACCCGATGCAGCGTCACGCGCGACATCCCTGCAGCTTCGGCGGCATCGGTCGCCGTTACCTTCTGCCGCTCGCGCTGGGCGCGGATGCGCTTGCCCAGCGCTTCGAGCTGGGCGGCGATGTGGGGGGGAACGGGCGGCGCTTTGGCTGGCATTTGTTTCCCATTCTAGTCAAACCCACAGCTTTGAACAGGATGAGAAACAATCAGGCTGCAGCAACGGCGCGCTTGGCCGCCATGGTCATCGTCAGCACATCGTCTTTTGTGACGTCCTCGATGCGACATGTGCTCACCAGCCGGCCGTTCTCCATGCCTGCCAGCCGGTGGATTGCGACGCCCTCGGCGCTCAGGCGGCGGATAGACTGGTCTGCGCGATGGCTGTCTGAGCCGGCTCGAGCGCCGCGCACGGCCTGTCCATGATCAGTACGCGGGCCCTTGAACTGCAGAGGCCCCGAGATAGCCACCACTTGGCGGCCCTTGTCGTCCAGGACGAGGGTTCTGGGACCGCTAGTACCAAAAAGCGACCCTCTCGGGTCGCCCTTTATCGGTTTGAAACCGCTTTATTTCAGCGCTCGCTCAACGGCTGGCCAGGGCCGAGGCGCGGCGCACGACAGGAGCCGGGAAATCGCCCAGTTCGCGGGCGGCGTTTTCGCCATGGTCGGCGGCCTGAGCGGCAGCCAGCTTCTCGTCGCTGCGCACTTCCGTCGGCTTGACCTGCAGTACCGCCTGGCGGGGCAGCTTGGCCGTGGCGACGGCGGCGGCCTTGGCAGCGGCCGGGGTCGTCACTTCAACGCCCTTTTCGCCCTGGATGGCGGCCAGTTCACCGCTGTTGCGAGCAGCGACCAGATCGGCAATGACTTGCTCGCGGGTCAATGGGGTGGTTTGGGCGGAGGCGGCGCCTGCGGCGATCAGCAGGGTGGCGGCGATGAGGGTGGACAACTTGCTCATGACGGGCTCCTTCAGTGTCTGGCAGGAGTTCCTGCCTCTCGGGTCACTCGGACATCGCGACCGCGGTGTCCATGGGCCGAACTGTAGGGAGCCAATCTCAGTAGAAATACTAGGCTGACGGGAACTGACTATTCACTCAATGCAAACAGTCATCCCTAGTTCGTCATCGTTTCGCCACAACTCGTCAACGGTGCTCAAACTTTGGCGTTCGCTTTGCCAGGAAGGCTTCCATGCCTTCGTGCTGGTCATGGCTGCCGAACAACGCGTGGAAGTAGCGCCGCTCGACGGCCACGCCGTCGGAGAGCGGCGCCTGGTAGGCGAGGTTGACGAGTTCCTTGATCAGCATGACCGAGGGCCCGCTGAAGCCGTTGATCGTTTCCGCGGCGGCCAGGGCCTCTTCCAGCAGTTTGTCGGCCGGGACGACGCGCGACACCAAGCCTGCGCTCTCGGCCTCGGCGGCTCCCATCATGCGGGCGGTCAGCAGCAGGTCCATGGCCTTGCTCTTCCCCACGGCGCGCGGCAGGCGCTGCGTGCCACCCGCGCCCGGCACGATGCCGAGCTTGATCTCCGGTTGGCCGAACTTGGCTGTGTCGGCCGCGATGATGAAGTCGCACATCATCGCCAGTTCGCAGCCGCCGCCAAGTGCAAAGCCGCCGACCGCGGCGATGACGGGTTTGCGCACCTGCAGGATGATCTCCCAGTTCTTGGAGATCAGCCCGCTCTTGAAGGCCGTGGCGAAGGTGTGAGGCAGCATGGTCGGAATGTCGGCGCCGGCCGCGAAGGCGCGCTCCGATCCGGTCAGCACGATGCAGCCGATGCCGTCATCGGCGTCAAAGGCGAGCAGGGCGGCGCCCATCTCGTCCATCAGTTGGTCGTTCAGCGCGTTCAGCGCCTTGGGGCGGTTCAGCGTGATCAGTCCAGTCTTGCGCGGGCCGTCGCCATGGACGGCGGTAATGATGCATTCGTAGGTCATGGGCTGGGTTTCCTGGGCATGTCGTTGATTGATTCTGGCGCGGCTTGCAGCGGCGCGCTCTTGAGCACGAGATCGATATAGGTGTCGGCGTCCTGTCGGATGACCAGGCGCACGGGCAGGTATTGCAGGGAGGGCGCCAGCCAGACCTCGGCGACCAGATCGCCACCGCTGGCTGCTTGGCGGGGCTTGAAATGCCAGGCTGCCAGCGGTCCCATCGGCGTGTCGAGCATTTCTTCGCCCAGCACTTCATAGGCCCAGTCGTAAGGTCGGCTGGGTAGCAGGAGGCGGAACTGCACGACATGTCCCACCCGCAGCGGCTCGCGAGCGGTCAGAAAGAGCCAGGTCAGATGCACGAACTGACTGACCGCGTCCTGGGCACCACGCGGCGCCGCCCCACTCACGCCGGTCGCGGTCTGCACTTCCCCGCCGAGAAAGACGAGGTTGAGGCGCCGGGGCTCGCCGAAGATGAGCTTGGTTTCCTCGTCATAACGCTGAGGCGCGATGCCGTCGGGCGTCAGCTGTCCCTGGCTGCTCATGCGCCGCGTGATCAACGGCGCGAAGCTAGGACCGATACCGACGTCGAGATGAATCTGGTAGTCCCTGCCCTTGCGCAGCCATTCGACCTGCGCCTGACCACTGACAGGGCCGCGGTAGTTGCCGGTCAATACATAGCTCAGCCGCGTGGAGAGCGGCCACTCAGGGCCCGGTTCGCTGTCGAAGGGGGCCGAGGCCGCACTCGCAAACGGCGCCATCGTCTCGACCGGCGCCGAAGCCGCTGCGGTGACGGGCTCGACCAAGGGCTCGGGTGCCGAGGCTGGCGGGGGGAGCGGCTCGGCGGCCGACGCAGCCTGAGATGCCGGCTGAGCCCTGGCGCGGGCAAGGTCCGGCCTGGCGGACCGCTGCGGGGGCGATGCGGGTGGAATGGAACGCACGGTCACCGGAGCCTGTGGTTTCATCTCCTGCACGAATTCGACCTTCATGCGAGGTGGCGTGGGGGAAGAGCCCTCGCTCATCCAGCCTTCGTGGATGCGCAGTACCTCGCGTCCGCCCAGCACGTGCAGCACCAGCACCGCCAGCACCAGCAGGACCGGTGGCCGTGCCGCCTTCATGTCTGACTCAGGCGCCGAGCCAATGCCGGCGTGCGACGTGCGCGCCGTCGGCCAGGTTCAGCGCGACGGCGGTCGGCCGTGCAGGCGGCAGGTCGACAGCCAGTTCAAGCAGCCGCTGGTCACGGCCGACAAGCAGTCTGAGCCGCGTATCACCCGGCGCCAGCAAAGACGGTATGTCGTCCAGCCGGCGCAGCCGCCAGCCGTTGCAGCCGAGGATCTCGTCGCGCGCATTGAGGCCGCCGGTCTCCGCCGCCCCGCCGGCCAGCACATGGGTGATTGCAACACCCGTCAACGCGCTCTCGCGCACGCGCAGACCCAACCGCTGGGCAATGCTTTGGCGGCCATCATCACGCCAAGCCACGCCGTGAGCATCGAGCAGCTCACGCAGTGGCAGCTCGTCGGTGCCGTGCACCCAGCTGTGCACTTGCGCGGCCAGGTCTTCGCCCCCCAGAGCCGTGACTGCAGCCAGGATGTCCACCTCGCCGACCGGGCCACCCGCGCTGGCCTTCCACAGCCGCGTCATCAGCGCATCCAGACTGGATTTGTGATCCCGCAGACTCAGGTCCAGGCAGAGCGCGACAAGGGCGCCCTGGCCGTAATAGTTGCTAGCGGCATTGACGCTGTTCTCGTCGGGCCGGTAGTACTTGGTCCAGGCTTCGAAGCTGGCTTGGGCCAGCGGCTGCACGCGCCGGCCCGGCGAGGCCAGCACGCCGTTAACGTTGGCAGCGAGCAGCTTCAGATAGCGCGGCGCATCGACCAGGCCGGCGCGGCACAGCATCAGTTCGTCGTAGTAGCTGGTGAAACCCTCGAAGAACCACAGCAGCTCGGTGTAGTTCTCGCGCTGGTAGTCGAAGGTCGCGAACTCCGCCGGGCGCAGCCGCTTGACGTTCCAGGCATGGAAATACTCGTGGCTGAACAGACCGAGCAGGCGCACATAGTTGTCGCTGGGCGCCGCGCTTTCAGCGGCTGTGGGCAGTTCGCGCCGTGCGCAGATCAGCGCCGTGCTGGCGCGATGCTCCAGGCCGCCGTGGCCGTCATCCACGGCCCAGAGCAGGAAGCTGTAGCGCTCGAAAGGCGCACCACCCCAGAACGTGATGTGGGCCTCGCAGATGCGCCGCACATCGGCCAGCAGGCGCTCACCGTCAAAGCTCGGCCAGGCGCCGGCCACGACGATGCGATGCGGCACGCCGGCGGCGATGAACTCGCCCTGCCAGTGCGGGCCGATCTCGAAAGGATGGTCTAGCAGCTCGTCGTAGTCGGCGGCCTCCCAGCATCCCTCGGCGGCGCGCATCTCGGTGGCGACACGCCAGCCCTCGGGCAGGTGCCCCAATATCACGCGATGCGGCTCGCTCTCACGGCCATGGGCGCGCAGGCACAGGCTGCTGGCATTGAAAAACGCGCGCCGGCTGTCCAGCCAGGCGGTGCGCACCGAGGCGTCGAAGGCATAGACGTCATAGCTCAGGGTCAACGCCTTGGCCCGGGCCTGGCCGCTGCAGCGCACGCGCCAACTGGCCTTGTCGAGTTGCTCGACTGCCAAATCCTTGCCGCCTTGGCGCGCCGTCAACCCGCTCAGATGCTTGGCGAACTCACGCACGAGGTAGCTGCCGGGGATCCATACCGGCAGGCTGAAGACTTGATCGGCCGCTGGGCTGGCAAGGCTCAGCGTGACGCGATAGCGATGGGCCGCAATGTCGGCCAGCTCAATCTTGTAGCTTGGTCCCCGCATCAGCTGCCCGCGGCGGCGAGGAAGCAGCTGAGCGCCGCGACGGCCGTGAGCCGAAAACGCAGGGTCAGCCAGTCTGCCGCGCCGAGTTGCGGGTACACGCGGCGGTCGACGAGATAGCAGGCGATCAGCACGCCGCCATGCAGAGCCAGGCCCGCATAGGCCGGCATCACCACACCCAGCCAGCCCAGCAGCACGGCGCTGATGCCCCAGACCAGGGGCTGGCGCCCGGGCAGGCCGCGCGCAAAGGACAGGCCCCAATGGATGCCGCCGAGAAAGGCGATGACCAGACCGGCATAGGCCGACATCGAGAGGCTGACGAAGATGTGCTGGTCGAGGTCGCGGTCGCCGATCAGCCAGATCAGCGCGCACCCAAGCACGAAGGGAACGAGTCCGGCGTAGCCCAGCCGATGCGCGAGCTCGCGGTGATCCTCGCTCATCGGATTCAGGATTTGCTGGCCGGAGCGGCCAGGGCTTGCAGGCGCTTCTCCAACTCCACCGGACCGACGGCGCCAGGAATGCGATTGCCATCTTCCAGCAGGATGGCGGGTGTGCCGTTCACATGGATCTTGCGCGACAGCGCGAGGTTGCGCTCGATGGCCGCGTCGTCGCACGAAGCCGGCGCCTTGGCCGGCTGCTCGCCCTTGAGCATCCAGCCGAGCCAGGCATTGGCGTTGTCCTTGGCGCACCAGATCGCGCGCGTCTTCTCAGGAGAGTCGCCGCCGAGGATGGGGATGAGGAAGGTATAGACCGTCACGTCCTTGAGCTCCTGCAGGCCCTTCTCGAAGCGCTTGCAGTAGCCACAATTGGGATCGGCGAAGACGGCGATGCGACGTTTGCCGCTGCCGTTCTTCCACACCAGTGCGTCCTTGAACGGCAGGCTCGCGAAGTCGATCCGGTTGAGCTGGGTGATGCGCTCCTCGGTCAGGTTCTTCTTGGCCTTCAGGTCGTAGAGCTCACCTTCGATGAGGAAGCTGCCGGTCGCGTCGGTGTAGCGCACCTCATTGCCGATGCGGATCTCCCACAGCCCGGGCATGGCGGCAGGGCGGATCTCGTCAATCTTGGGCGCATTGGGCATGCGCTCGACAAGGGCCTTGCGGATGACGGCTTCGTTGGCCAGAGCGGGTAGGCTGATAGCAACGAGCAGGCCGGCGAGGAGTCGAAGGACAGTAGAGGACACGATGAGGGAGCCGGTTGAAGTTCAGAGCCCGAGGGCGCGCTGGGTCAGCCAGCGCTTGACGGGAGTCAGTTGATTGAGCGCGTCCAAGCCGCGGTTGCGCAGGCTCTGGGCGACGGGGGAGGAGTTCGCGAAGAGCCGCTGCAGCACGTCGGTCACCTCGCCCATCGCCAGCGTCGGCGCGAGGCGCTCACGGGCATAGCGGCGCAGCAGGCGTTCATCGCCGAGGGGGCGCCAGGACTCGCGCGCAGCCAGCACGTGGGCAAGCGCGGCGACGTCGCCCAGACCGAGGTTCAGTCCCTGGCCTGCCAGCGGGTGGACGATGTGAGCTGCATCACCCAGCAGCACCCAACCCGGACCGCTGACGGCATCCGCGCGGGCCAGAGCCAGCGGCCAGCTCGATCGCTCGCTTCCCAGGCACAACTCGCCCGCGACACCACCGGCGGCAGCATTGAGTTCGCGTTCGAATTCGGCGGCTGGCAAGGCTTGCAGTTGTTCGGCCCGCGCTTCTGCACAGGACCAGACCAGGCCATAAGACGCACCAGGTGCTGGCTTCTCGAAGGGCAGCAGGGCTAGCACCTCGCCACCCGGCTGAAACCACTGACGAGCGACGCCTTGGTGGGGCCGATCGGCTTTCAGTCTGGCGGCCAGGGCGCGATGACCATAAGGCTTGAGCTTAAAGTCGACACCCAGCGTGGCCCGCGCAGCCGATTCGCGACCTTCACAAAGGGCGATCAGCGCTGCCGAGGTGTTGTCTGCAACGTTGTGAACATGAGGTGAGAAGCGCAGGGCCGTCGCGAGTTGTGCATCCAGCGCGGCAGCGTCGACGATGACCGCCAACTCACGCAGGCCTTGCTGCCATGCCGAGAAACTCAGTCGGCCGGCAGGCCGGTTGGCGACGGCATCACCGCCGACGACCATGTCGAAGACGGGACTGATCGCGTCGGGGGGCAGGCTATCCCAGACCTTCAGCTCCGTCAGCAGGGCCACCGAGGCGGCGTTGAGCGCATAGGTCCGCACGTCGTCGGCCCGAGGCGTTTCCGGCGCGCCGGTCATGCCCACGGTCAGCCCCTGAGCAGCCAGGCTGAGCGCGAGGCTGCCACCGACCGCCCCCCGTCCTCTGACCAACACATCCACGCTTTGCATCGAGCAATTGTAGGCAGCGGTGATGCCCGCATCGCCAGTTGGGCCGGCCTGAAGGAGTCGACAGAGCAGGCCGACTAAAATCACCTATTCGGCGCCGGCCTGCCGTCGCCCGCCCTCCCCTACGGAAAGCCCTTGCCATGAGCCTCAAATGCGGCATCGTGGGCCTGCCCAATGTCGGCAAGTCCACGCTCTTCAACGCCCTGACCAAAGCCGGCATCGCGGCTGAAAACTATCCTTTTTGCACGATCGAGCCCAATGTGGGCATCGTCGAACTGCCTGACCCCCGCCTCGCGGCACTGGCCGAGATCGTCAAGCCCGAACGGGTGATGCCGGCGGTCGTCGAGTTCGTCGACATCGCCGGCCTCGTCGCTGGCGCGAGCAAGGGCGAAGGCCTGGGCAACCAGTTCCTGTCCCACATCCGCGAGACGGATGCCATCGTCAATGTGGTGCGCTGCTTCGAAGACGCCAATGTCATCCATGTGAATGGCAAGGTCGACCCGATCTCTGACATCGAGGTGATCCAGACGGAGCTCTGCCTGGCCGACCTCGGTACCGTGGAAAAGAGCCTGCACCGCTACAACAAGGTGGCTCGTGCCGGTGACAAGGAGGCCATCGCGCTGGTCAAGGTGCTGGAAAAGTGCCAAGTCGCGCTGGACCAGGCCAAGCCTGTGCGCACCATCGACTTCAGCAAGGAAGAGTTGGCGATCCTCAAGCCCCTGTGTCTGATCACCGCCAAGCCTGCCATGTTCGTCGGCAATGTCTCGGAAGATGGGTTCGAGAACAACCCGTTCCTAGAGCGCCTGAAGGAATATGCGGTGGCCCAGAACGGTCCCGTGGTGGCGATCTGCGCCAAGACGGAATCGGAACTGTCTGAAATGGAAGACGAGGATCGCGCCATGTTCCTCGCCGAGATGGGGCAGGACGAGCCTGGCCTGAATCGTCTGATCCGGGCCGCCTTCAAGCTGCTCGGCCTGCAAACTTACTTCACTGCCGGCGTGAAGGAAGTTCGCGCGTGGACCATCCACATCGGCGACACCGGCCCGCAAGCCGCCGCCGTCATCCACACCGATTTCGAGCGTGGGTATATCCGCGCCCAGACCATCGCCTACGATGATTTCATCAAGCACCGCGGCGAACAGGGCGCCAAGGACGCCGGGAAGATGCGAGCGGAAGGCAAGGAGTATGTGGTCAAGGACGGTGACGTACTCCACTTCTTGTTCAACGTTTGATCTCCGGAATCCGAGAAGCAGCCCCGCGTCGGCTAACAAGGCCCGCTTTCCAAGGAGTTCGTGCGCCGTGCATTCTTTGTAGCGGAGGTGACCTGCACCCAACCGCCGTGCCAATGAATAGGTCGGAATCCTGTTGAAGGTGACTGGATCTCTATGTTGATGGATGCTGCGTGCTGGGCAGGATCGGCCGCGTTTCTACGGTGCTGCTCAGCGAACTGCGCCGGCGGTATTCGCCCAATGCTGCCGTGCGGACGGACCTCGTTGTAGTCACGCCGCCAAGCCGCGATCTCAGTGCGGGCTTGCATTAATGTCTCGAACCAATGCTCGTTCAGACATTCATCCCGGAACCGGCCGTTGAAGCTCTCGATGTAGCCGTTCTGCATGGACGGCCAGGCTCGATCAGGATGTGTCGGATGCCGGCAGGCGGGCGCCGCGCCTTCTTGCGTTTGCGCACTGCCAAGTCCGCGCGCTGTACAGCTGATACACGCGCTTGTAATTGACGCCGGGGAAGTCCAGTCGCAGCAGATCGTGCACGCGTCGGTATCCAAACCGTCGGCGCGCATGTGCAATCTCGACGATCTTGGCCTTGAGCGCCGCGGTCTGCGCGCTCGCCACCGGTGGATGCCGGCAGCTGTCTCGGCTTAGCCCCACAAGTCGGCAGGCCCGCCGCTCGGACAGTTGAGGCTCGTTGATCAGCTGCCCGATGGCGTCCCGCTTGACCTGTGGGGCTATCTTTTTACACCGAGCACGCTCTTGAGCGCAGACATGTCCAGGTGGGCGTCGGCCAGCAGGCTCTTGAGCTGGGCATTCTCCGCTTCGAGCTCTCACAGCCGCCGGGCGTCACTCGCCTCCATGCCGCCGAACTTGGCTCGCCACTTGTAGAACGTCGCATCTGAGAACCCGCCCTTGCGGCAGATCTCCGCCACGACCAGCCCAGCCTCGGCCTGCTTCAGGAACCCAATGGTTTGTTCCTCGGTGATGTTGCTCTTCCTCATGTCCGCCACTCTCCTGATGAGCGGACTCCCTGCTACTTCAGCTTGGCATGGCGGGAAGGGTGCAGGTCAGCTCACGCGAGGACCAAATTGGCTACTAGCCAACTCGATACTCTTCGCCATAATATTCGCCGCCTCAAAAGCAAAACCCCTCTCAGCCGAGGCTGGAGGGGTTTTGAGGGGTAAATAGCCTGACGATGACCTACTTTCACACGGGAATCCGCACTATCATCGGNGCGACGATGCGCGGCCGCACCAAAAGCAAAACCCCTCTCAGCCGAGGCTGGAGGGGTTTTGAGGGGTAAATAGCCTGACGATGACCTACTTTCACACGGGAATCCGCACTATCATCGGCGCTGGCTCGTTTCACTGTCCTGTTCGGGATGGGAAGGAGTGGGACCAAGTCGCTATGGTCGTCAGGCTTGACTGGTTGGTTCGTTGACGGGAGTCAACAAACCCAATTCGTAGAGTCAGCAGAGGACTAGTTTCYTAGTTGGTCTGCACACAACAAGTAATCAATACTTGCTGCGGAATCAGCTTAATTTGATTGCGTCTTCGTAGCTTCGAAGAACGACATAACTTGAACACTCACCTTGAGACGTGCTGCGCACAAACTCTCAAAGTTATAGGGTCAAGCCTCACGGGCAATTAGTACTGGTTAGCTTAACGCATTACTGCGCTTCCACACCCAGCCTATCAACGTCCTGGTCTCGAACGACCCTTCAGGGGGCTCAAGGCCCCGGCAAGACTCATCTTGAGACGAGTTTCCCGCTTAGATGCTTTCAGCGGTTATCTCTTCCGCACTTAGCTACTCGGCAATGCCACTGGCGTGACAACCGATACACCAGAGGTGCGTCCACTCCGGTCCTCTCGTACTAGGAGCAGGCTCTCTCAATCTTGCAGCGCCCACGGAAGATAGGGACCAAACTGTCTCACGACGTTTTAAACCCAGCTCACGTACCTCTTTAAATGGCGAACAGCCATACCCTTGGGACCGGCTACAGCCCCAGGATGAGATGAGCCGACATCGAGGTGCCAAACACCGCCGTCGATATGAACTCTTGGGCGGTATCAGCCTGTTATCCCCAGAGTACCTTTTATCCGTTGAGCGATGGCCCTTCCATACAGAACCACCGGATCACTTTGTCCTACTTTCGTACCTGCTCGACTTGTCAGTCTCGCAGTCAAGCACGCTTATGCCAATGCACTATCGACACGATTTCCGACCGTATCTAGCGTACCTTCGAACTCCTCCGTTACACTTTGGGAGGAGACCGCCCCAGTCAAACTGCCCACCATACACTGTCCCCATCCCGGATAACGGGACAAGGTTAGAACCTCAAACACACCAGGGTGGTATTTCAACGTTGGCTCCATCAGATCTAGCGACCTGAYTTCAAAGCCTCCCACCTATCCTACACAGATCTGTTCAAAGTCCAATGTAAAGCTACAGTAAAGGTTCATGGGGTCTTTCCGTCTTTCCGCGGGGAGATTGCATCATCACAAACATTTCAACTTCGCTGAGTCTCTGGAGGAGACAGTGTGGCCATCATTACTCCATTCGTGCAGGTCGGAACTTACCCGACAAGGAATTTCGCTACCTTAGGACCGTTATAGTTACGGCCGCCGTTTACTGGGACTTCAGTCAAGAGCTTGCACCCCATCATTTAATCTTCCAGCACCGGGCAGGAGTCACACCCTATACGTCGACTTTCGTCTTTGCAGAGTGCTGTGTTTTTAATAAACAGTTGCAGCCACCGATTCTCTGCGGCCTCATTCGGCTAACCAAGCAAATGGCTCACCTACTAAAGGCACACCTTCTTCCGAAGTTACGGTGTCAATTTGCCGAGTTCCTTCTCCAGAGTTCTCTCAAGCGCCTTAGAATACTCATCTCGCGCACCAGTGTCGGTTTGCGGTACGGTCGTCAATAGCTGAAGCTTAGTGGCTTTTCTTGGAAGCAGGGTATCACTCACTTCGTCTGCAAGCAGACTCGTTATCACGCCTCATCTAATCCCCCCGGATTTGCCTAAGGGGCACGACTACACGCTTGAACCAACATATCCAACAGTTGGCTGAGCTAACCTTCTCCGTCCCCACATCGCACTATTGATCGGTACAGGAATATTGACCTGTTTCCCATCAGCTACGCATCTCTGCCTCGCCTTAGGGGCCGACTCACCCTACGCCGATGAACGTTGCGTAGGAAACCTTGCGCTTTCGGCGAGGGGGCTTTTCACCCCCTTTAACGCTACTCAT
>NZ_LMDC01000031.1 GCF_001425705.1 Pelomonas sp. Root1217
GGTGTAGTGCTCGACGCTGACGCGGATGACGCCGGGCAGCGGCGAGCTCAGCGTCACGGTGAGCGTGGGGCCCTGCAGCGTGTCGCCGCGGTGCTTGATAGGGCGGGTCGTGGCGAGCACGACCAAGCGGTCTTCGTGGACTTCGATCGCGTAGGCCTCGGCCGCGTAATGCGCGGCCACGCCCGGCTGATGCATCCACTGTCCGTCAGTGAACTTCATGCTTCTTGATTCCTTGTTTGTCTCTGACCGGCCGACATTTCATTTGGTCAGACCGAATTTGAGCACACAACATACCCGGTCTTACCAAACAAGCAGACAAACAAGACGCAAGGCGAAACACAGCCGAAAAACGGTCGCTGGCCCGCCTTCAGTGCAGATCTCACGAAAACCGCTTCATGGAGTCGTTTCGGCACCGGTACCGCATCGTTCCATGCCCGCAATGCATAGGGTTAACCCTTGTCGAAGCCGTGTAAACCCTAAGATGCAAGCCGTCAACAACGAAGAAAGGGAAACAAATGGAACTGCTGATCGTGACCTTGGTGCTGGCGACGCTGGCCATCGTGGGCCAACTGGGCGACGCCGTGAGCGGCCAGTACAACAGCAAGCGCGGCTGAAGCCGCACAGAAAACGGGCATGCGCACAGCGTGCCAAACAACTCAAGGGCTGCTTCTGCAGCCCTTTTGCTTTTGGCGCCCATCCACCAATACGAAATCCGTATAGCCACTGGCAAAGAATCGATATTTCAGAACTAGCAGCCCCTCCTAAGCTTCCGGCCGTTCCTGCACCAGTCATGGCCCCATGCGAATCACCAAGCTGACGACCTACCGCCTCGCCCCGCGGTGGATGTTCCTGAAGATCGATACCGATGCCGGCATCAGCGGCTGGGGCGAGCCCGTCATCGAAGGCAAGGCGCGCAGCGTCGAAGCCGCCGTGCACGAGTTTGAGCCCTATCTGATCGGGCAAGACGCATCCCGCATCAACGACCTCTGGCAGGTCATGTACCGCGGCGGTTTCTACCGCGGCGGCGCCATCCTGATGAGCGCCATCGCTGGCATCGACCAGGCGCTGTGGGACATCAAGGGCAAGGCCCTGGGTGCTCCGGTGCATCAGCTGCTCGGCGGCCTGGTGCGCGACAAGATGAAAGTCTATTCCTGGGTCGGCGGTGACCGCCCGGCCGACGTCATCCGCGACATCAAGCGGCTGCGCGAAGGTGGCTTCGACACCTTCAAGATGAACGGCTCCGAGGAGATGGGCCTTATCGACAGCGCCCGCAAGGTGGACGAGGCCGTGGCCCGCATCGCCGAGATCCGCGAAGCCTTCGGCCACGACATCGAGTTCGGCATCGACTTCCACGGCCGCATCGGCGCGCCGATGGCCAAGGTCATGCTAAAGGCGCTGGAGCCCTACCGGCCGCTGTTCGTCGAAGAGCCCGTGCTGGCCGAGCAGGACGAAACCTACGCCCGCCTGGCTGAGCACACCGCCATTCCGTTGGCGGCCGGCGAACGCATGTATTCGCGCTTCGAGTTCAAGCGCGTCTTCCAGGCCGGCGGCCTGTCCATCGTGCAGCCGGATCTTTCTCACGCCGGCGGCATCACCGAGTGCCAGAAGATCGCAGCGATGGCCGAGGCCTATGACGTGGCCTTCGCGCCGCATTGCCCCCTGGGGCCCATTGCGCTGGCCGCCTGCCTGCACGTCGACTTCGTGTCGCACAACGCGGTGCTGCAGGAACAGAGCATGGGCATCCACTACAACCAGGGTGGCGAGCTGCTCGACTACGTGCTGAACAAGGAAGACTTCCACATCGAGAACGGCTACATGAAGCCGTTGACCAAGCCCGGCCTGGGCGTGGTGGTCGATGAGGAAAAGGTCATCGAGGCCAGCAAGACGGCGCCCGACTGGCGCAACCCGCTGTGGCGCCATGCGGACGGGAGCGTCGCCGAATGGTGATGGACGGCGGCCGCCTCATCGCGCTGGACTGGGGCAGCACGCGGCTGCGTGCCTTCCTGCTGGGCGCCGACGGTACCGTGCTGGCGACGCGCCAATCCGAGCAGGGCGCCTCGACGCTGGCCGGCGCAGATGCTTTTGCCCAGGCGCTGGCCGCCGTGACGGATGGCTGGCCCGAGCTGCAGATGCTCGCCTGCGGCATGGTCGGCAGCCAGCATGGCTGGCGCGAAGCGCCCTATGCGCCCTGCCCGGCCGACGCCGCCGCGCTGGCTCGCCAAGCCTTGCAGGTCGATGCCAGGTTCTGGATCGTGCCCGGCCTGATGCATGACGGCGCCCAACCAGATGTCATGCGCGGCGAAGAAACCCAGATTGTGGGTGCCTTCGCCTTGCATCCCGAGCTGGCCGAACAGGCCTGCCTGGTGCTGCCAGGCACGCATTCGAAGTGGGCGCGCGTCAAGGCGGGCCGGGTGACGGGATTTGCAACCCACATGACGGGCGAGCTCTACGCGCTGCTGCGCCAACATTCCGTGCTCGCCCGCTTGATGCCTGCGGACGGCAGTTCAGCGCCCTCCTCCCAGGCCTTCCTGGCTGGCGTGGACGCAGCGCGCAAGGACGGGGCCCTGAGCCACCAGCTTTTTGCCGTGCGCACGCTGGGTCTCTTCAAGCGCCTGGCCGCCGAGCAGTTGCCCGACTACCTCTCCGGCCTGCTGATCGGTCACGAGATCGCCAACGAACTGAAGGCCGCCACACCCGAGCGCCTGGCCCTCATCGGCGACCCGGCGCTGTGCGCGCGATATGCGCTCGCCCTCGGCCGTTTCGGCATGGACGAGCCACTGCAACTCGACAACACCGCGCCCGCCGGCCTCTGGCGGCTGGCGCAAACCATGGGGCTTTGACATGCTCGACCAGGCACTGCAACAACTCCCCCTCGTCGCCATCCTGCGCGGCGTCAAGCCCGACGAAGTCGAGGCCGTCGCCGACACGCTCTATCTCGAAGGCTTCCGCGTCATCGAGGTGCCTCTGAACTCGCCCCAGGCGCTGGACTCCATCGCCCGCCTCGCACGCCGGCTGCCCGACGATGCGCTGATCGGCGCCGGCACCGTACTCAGCGCCGACGCCGTGCGTGACGTGCAGATCGCCGGCGGCCGCCTCATCGTCATGCCGCATGCCGACGTCGCCGTCATCCGCGTGGCCAAGGCGCGCGGCATGGCTTGCATTCCCGGCGCGGCCACGCCGACCGAAGCCTTTGCGGCCCTGCAAGCCGGCGCCGACGCGCTCAAGCTCTTTCCGGCCGAACTGGTCACGCCGCCGGTGCTCAAGGCGATGCGCGCCGTGCTGCCGCGCGAGCTGAGCCTGCTGCCGGTGGGCGGCATCACACCCGAGACGATGGCCCCGTACCGGCAAGCGGGCGCCGCCGGCTTCGGACTGGGCTCGGCGCTCTACAGCCCAGGCCAGACGGCGTCCGACGTGGCACCGCGGGCACGAGCTTTCGTGCAGGCCTGGCGCGCGCTCTGACGCGCGGCAAAAACAACGACACCGGAGACTCCATGAACCGCATGCTCACGCTGTGCGCAGGCGTGGCGCTGCTCGCTCTTGGCCAGGCCAGTGCCGACACGCTGCTCAAGCTCGATGCCCGCGCCGCCGCGCCGGCGCCGACAACCGGCCACCTGCAACTCGGCACGGCGCGCTCGCCCCAGGGCCAGACGCTGGACGTCAACAGCCAGTACCTGCTGCGCGACGGCAAGCCCTGGCTGCCGGTCATGGGCGAGTACCACTACAGCCGCGCACCCGCCGCGCAATGGGATGCCCAGCTGCGGCTGATGAAGGCCGCCGGCATCGACATCGTGGCGAGCTATGTGTTCTGGAACCATCACCAGGAGCAGCCCGGCGCCTTCAACTGGAAGGGCAACCACGACCTGCGCCGCTTCGTGCAGCTGGCCCAGGCCGCCGGGCTGCAGGTCGTCGTCCGGTTAGGCCCCTGGGCGCACGGCGAGGCCCGCTACGGCGGCATTCCCGATTGGGTCGTCGACAAGATGCCCACGCGTGCCAACGACCCCGAGTACATGGGCCACGTCGAGCGCCTGTACGCCGAGATCGGCGCGCAGCTCAAGGGCCTGCTGTGGAAGGACGGCGGTCCGGTCGTCGGCGTGCAGCTGGAGAACGAATACAACATCCGCGGCCCTGGCAAGGGCGAGGACCACATCAGCGCACTAAAGAAGCTCGCGCTGAAGGCCGGCATGGATGTGCCGCTGTACACCGTCACAGGCTGGGACGGCACCGTCTACCCGTCCGGCGAGGTCACGCCGGTCTTTGGCGGCTATCCGGACGAGCCCTGGGCCACCAGCACCCGGGAGCTGCCGCCCAAGGAGACGCACGCCTTCCGCTTCAACACCCGCGTCAGCGGCGATCTTGGCGCACAGACCCGGTCGCACGCCCCTGGCACCGCCGAGACCGACAAGGACAAGGTGCCCTTCCTCGGCGCGGAATACGGCCCCGGCCTGCCGGCCATGTACCGCCGCCGCACGCTGGTGTCGCCCGACGACATCGCGGCCATGCTGCCGGTGCAGCTGGGCTCCGGCGTCAACCTGTTCGGCTACTACATGTTCCACGGCGGCCGCAATCCAGTCGGCGTGGGTGGCACCGGACTGGAGGAAAGCACGCTCAGCGGCGGCTACAACGACACGCCGCGCATCAGCTACGACTTCCAGGCGCCGCTGGGGCCTGACGGCCAGCAGCGCCCGGTGCTGACCAAGCTGCGCCCCTTCCACTACTTCCTGCGCGAACACGGCGCCACGCTGGCGACGATGACGGTGCGCCAGCCCGAGCACTCGCCGACCAGCCCGGCCGACCTGCAGACGCCGCGCTGGTCCGTGCGAAGCAAGGGCGACGCCGGCTTCCTGTTCTTCAACAACCATGTGCGCCAGTACGCCATGCCGGCGCAGGTCGGCGTGCGCTTCGAGGTACAGCTGCCGGGTGGCACGGTGACGCTGCCGAGCACGCCGGTCGACATTCCCGACGGCGCCTATTTCATCTGGCCCATCAACCTCGAGCTCGACGGCGTGATGCTGCGCCACGCGACGGCCCAACCGGTCACACGCGTCGACGCGGGCGCCCAGGGCATCGTCCATGTGTTCGCAACGACGGCCGGCATCCCCGCCGAATTCGCGCTGCCCGATGGCATCAGGACACTGAAGCCGGACACGAACCAGCTGCAGCGCATCGGCAGCCGCGACGGTCGCGCCGTCAGCGTGCTGCTGCTGGCGCCGGAGCAGGTGGAGCAGTTGAACGTGCTGGAGATTGCCGGGCAGCGCCGGCTCGTTTTCAGCGAGCAGCAGGCCTGGGTGGCGGACGGCAAGCTGCAACTGCGCGGCATCGGCCCGCAGCCGCTACGCGCCGCCGTCTTCCCTACCCTGCCCGGGCCGCGTGCGGTCGGCCTGAAGGTCGGTCAGGACGGCCTGCTGCAACGCCTGGAGCTGGCGGGCGACAACGCCCAGCCGACGCTGCAGATCAGCCCGACCCGCCCGGCCCGGGCCGTGCCACCCGTGTTGAAGGGTGGCCTGGCCAAGGCGGCCGTGCAGCCCATCCCCGAGGCATTTGCAGCGGCGGCGACCTGGTCGCTGAAGCTGCCCCAGCCGCTGGCGCCGAACGCGGAGGACGTGCTGCTGGAACTGGACTTCGTCGGCGACATCGGCCGCGTCTTCGCCGGCAGCCGGATGCTGGACGACTGGTACTACAACGGCCAGCGCTGGCAGATCGGCCTGCGCCAGTTCGCGCTGCAGCCGGGTGCCGAATTGCAGCTCAGCGTGCTGCCGCTGCGCGGCGACGCGCCGGTCTACATCGACGCCGCCCATCGGCCCGCCTTCGCCGCCGGCCAGACGCAGGTCGCCGAATTGCGCGGCGCCCGGCTGTTGACGGTCAGGCGTGCAGCGATCGCGCCCTGAGCGATCGATATTCCGAATCTGGATAGTTAAGCCCGGACATTCGATTTGTGTTGAATGGAACCGCTCCGTAACCTGGACTTCTGATGACATTGAACGGCGACCTTGAACTGACCTTGCCACAGGGCGCCCTTCTTGGTGAGGGCCTGCTCTGGCATGGCGGCCGCTGGTGGTGGACGGACATCGAGGCGGCGACCCTGTTTGCCTGGCAGCCGGGCGCGGCGGGACCGCTGTCATGTCGTCTGCCGGATCGCCTGGGCAGCTTCGCCCACTGCCGCTCGGGCCGCGTGTTGCTGGGCCTGGCCAAGCGCCTGGCTCTCGCGACGCTGAGCGACAACCTGGACCTTGGCCAGTTGCAGACTGCTGCCCCTGTCGACGCCGCCGAGCCGCGCACGCGCATCAACGACGGGCGCACCGACCGGCGCGGCAACTTCGTCTTCGGCACGATGAACGAGGCCCAGGAGCGCCGGCCCAAGTCCACGATCGCCAGCTTCTACCAATACTCCATGGCCCACGGCCTGCGCCGCCTGGCCTTGCCGGCGGTGGCGATTGCCAACAGCGTCTGCTTCAGCCTGGACGGCCGCACGATGTACTTCTGCGACACGCTCTCCCAGCGCATCCAGCAGTGCGCTTACGACGCCGAAACCGCCCAGGTCGACAACGTCCGCCTGTTCACGGCGATGGACCAGGACGACGCCTGGCCCGATGGCTCGGTCGTCGATGCCGAGGGCTGCCTGTGGAACGCCCAATGGGGCGCCGGCCGGGTAGCACGCTACGACCCCGAGGGCCGGCTGATGGGCGTGTTGTGCGCCCCGGCCGCTCACACCAGTTGCCCCGCCATCGGCGGTGAGGGCATGGACCAGCTGATGCTCACCACCGCCCGCACGGAACTGAGCCGCGACGCTCTCGCCGCCCAGCCGCTGTCCGGCAGCCTGTTCGGCTTGCGCCTGCCCACGGCGCTGGGTGTGCCTGACGCCCTGTTTGAAGACTGATAGAAGACTAGGAGACAACGATGAAGATGCAACGACGCGCCGCACTGGCCCTGGCCCTGCTGGCCACCCCCTTTGCGCTGCAGGCGGCCGAACCGGTCAAGATCGGCTTCCTCGTCAAGCAGGCCGAGGAACCCTGGTTCCAGGACGAATGGCGCTACGCCGAGCAGGCCGCCAAGGACAAGGGCTTCACCCTCGTGAAGATCGGCATCCCCAACGGCGAAAAGATGATGGCTGCCATCGACAACCTTGCGGCGCAGAAGGCCGTCGGCTTCGTCATCTGCGCACCCGACGTGAAGCTCGGCGTGGCCGTCAACCGCGCCGCCAAGCGCCACAACCTCAAGGTCATGTCGGTGGACGATCAACTCGTCGACGGCGCCGGCAAGCCCATCGCCGACATCCCCCACATGGGCATCTCGGGCTACGAGATCGGCAAGCAGGTCGGCCAGGGGCTGCTGGCCGAGATGAAGGCACGCGGCTGGAAGCTGGACGAGGTGGGCGTGCTGCGCGTGGCCTTCGACCAGTTGCCCACGGCGCGCGACCGCACCATGGGCGCGGTGGATGCGTTGAAGGCTGCCGGCGTGCCGGCCGCCAACGTGGTCGACGCGCCCCAGGCCAAGACCGACACGGAGAGCGCCTTCAACGCCGCCAACATCGCCTTCACGAAGAACGCCAAGTTCAAGCGCTGGGTCGCCTTCGGCCTGAACGACGAAGCGGCCCTGGGCGCGGTGCGCGCCGCGGAAGGCCGTGGCATCAAGCAGGACGCGATGCTGGCCATCGGCATCGGCGGCAGCCAGACGGCGCTCAACGAGTTCACCAAGCCGACGCCGACGGCCTTCTACGGCACGGTGCTGATCAGCCCGAAACGCCACGGTTACGAAACCGCCGTCGCCATTTATGAGTGGGCCACGGCCGGGAAGACGCCACCACCAGTCACGTTAACCAGCGGCACGCTGATGACACGCCAGAACCAGGCCGAGCTTCGGAAGCAGATGGGGCTGTGACCATGAAGCAAGCCTTTTTGCACGAGGCCGCGAACACAGCCACAGAGGCACGGAGACACAGAGGAAAGCTGTCCGTCTCAGTGCTGTTCTCTGTGCCTCTGTGTCTCTGTGGCTGTGTTGTTCCACGGTTTGGCGTCTGACATGTCTTCCTTGCAGTTCGACAACATCAGCAAGCACTTCCCCGGCGTCAAGGCGCTGAACGGCGTGAGCTTCGAGGCGCGGGCGGGCCAGGTGATGGGCCTGCTGGGCGAGAACGGCGCGGGCAAGAGCACGTTGCTGAAGATCCTCGGCGGCCAGTACAAGCCCGACGGCGGCCGGCTGCTGATTGACGATCAGGAGCGCCACTTCACGTCGGCCGGCGACGCCATCGCCGCCGGCGTGGCCATCATCCACCAAGAGCTGCAGTACGTGGCCGAGCTGACGGTGGCCGAGAACGTGTTGCTCGGCCGCCTGCCGACACGCCTGGGCCTCGTCGACCACAAGGCCGCACGCCGGCTGGTGGCCGAGCAGCTGGCGGCCATCGGCGTGGACCTGGACCCGGCCTCGCGCCTGTCGGACCTGTCCATCGCCCAGCGCCAGATGGTTGAGATCTGCAAGGCCGTCATGCAGGACGCCAAGGTCATCGCCTTCGACGAGCCCACCAGCAGCCTGTCGCACCGCGAGACCGAGATCCTGTTCCGACTGGTGAAGCGGCTGCGCGCTGAAGGCCGCACGCTGATCTACATCTCGCACCGTCTCGAGGAGCTGTACGAGCTGTGCGACGCCTGCACCATCTTCCGCGACGGCCGCAAGATCGTCACGCACGAGGTCATGGCCGAGGTGCCGCGAGAGCGCCTGATCGCCGACATGGTGGGCCGCGAGCTGCAGGACATCTACGACTACCGCAGCCGCCAGCAGGGCCCGATGCGGCTTGAAGCGCGCGGCCTGCAAAGCGACCGGCTGCCCACGCCACTGAGCTTTGCGATGCGCGGCGGTGAGGTGCTGGGCTTTTTCGGCCTGGTCGGCGCCGGCCGCAGCGAGCTGATGCGCCTGCTTTACGGCGCCGACGCGCGCCGCGGCGGCGAGGTGCTGCTCGACGGCAAGCCGGTGCGTACCCACAGCCCGGCGGACGCCATCGCCGCGGGCATCGTCCTCTGCCCCGAGGACCGCAAGGAACAGGGCATCCTGGCGCACAGCTCGGTCGCCGAGAACATCAACATCAGCTGCCGCCGCCACGGCCTGGCGGGCGGTGTCTTCCTGCGCCACGGCAAGGAGGCGCAGCGCGCTGACGACTTCATCAAGAAGCTGCGCATCAAGACGCCCAGCCGCGAGCAGGAGATCCGCCTGCTGTCCGGCGGCAACCAGCAGAAAGTCATCCTCGCGCGCTGGCTGGCCGAACCGGGGCTCAAGGTGCTCATCCTCGACGAGCCGACCCGCGGCATCGACGTGGGCGCCAAGAACGAGATCTACAAGATCATCCACGACGTGGCGGCCTCGGGCTGCTGCGTCATCGTCATCTCCAGCGAGCTGCCCGAAGTGCTGGGCATCACCGACCGCCTCATCGTCATGCGCGACGGCCGCATCAGCGGCGAACTGGATCGCGCCAACGCCAGCGAGACCGCCGCACTTGCCCTGGCCTTGCCTGACGGAGCGCCCGCCGCACCACTGCATTGATCATGAACACGACCACTCTCACGCCCCGCCCTGCCATGTCCTCGACGTCCCGCGCCCTGCTCAAGGAACACAGCATGACGCTGGGCTACGGCCTGCTCTTCGTCGTGCTGGCCTTCACCGTCGAGAACTTCTTCTCCAGCGCCAACATCGTCGGCCTGCTGCTGTCGGTCGCCCAGATCGGCATGGTGGCCTGCACCATGATGCTGTGCCTGGCCTCGCGGGACTTCGATCTCTCGGTGGGCTCCACCATCGCCTTCGCCGGCGTGCTCGGCGCCATGGTGCTGGAGCGCACCGGCAGCGTCGGCCTGGCCATCGGCAGCGGGCTGCTGGCCGGCGCGCTGATCGGCGCGGGCAATGGCGTGCTCATCGCCTATCTGCGTGTCAACGCGCTGATTGCCACGCTGGCCACCATGCTGATGGTGCGGGGCCTGGCCTTCATCGCGTCCAAGGGCCAGGCCGTGGGCATCGCCGACGAAGGCTTCATCAGCTTCGGCGACACGAGCTTCCTGAGCCTGCCACTGCCGATCTGGATGACGGGCTTCAGCTTCCTCATCTTCGGCGTGCTGCTCAATCACACGGTGTTCGGCCGCAACACGCTGGCCATCGGCGGCAACCCCGAGGCGGCGCGCCTGGCGGGTGTGCGCGTGGAACGGCTGCGCGTGTGGATCTTCCTGCTGCAGGGCGTCGTCACGGCGCTGGCGGGCCTGATCCTGTCGGCGCGCATCACCAGCGGCCAGCCCAACGCGGCGACGGGCTTCGAGCTGGACGTCATCTCGGCCTGCGTGCTGGGCGGCGTGTCGCTGCAGGGCGGCAAGGCGCGCATCTTCGGCGTCGTCATCGGCGTGCTCATCATGGGCACGGTCGAGAACGTCATGAACCTGCTCAACGTCGACGCGTTCTATCAGTACCTTGTGCGTGGCCTCATCCTGCTGGCCGCCGTCCTTCTCGACCAACTGAAGACCCGAGGCGAACGCCGTGGCTGATCGATTGAAAGGCAAGGTCGCGCTGGTGACCGGTTCCACCCAGGGCATCGGCAAGGCCATCGCCCGACTCTTTGTCGCCGAGGGTGCCAAGGTCATCCTCAACGGGCTGGCAGCCGACGAGGCGCTGGGCGCGGCGTTGGTGCAGGAGCTGGGCGATGACAACGCCATGTTCGTCGCCACCGACATCGCCGATGAAGCCGCCGTGCGCGCCATGGCCGCCCGCGGCGCCGAGCGCTTCGGCACGATCAATGTGCTCATCAACAACGCCGGCATGGACGTCTTCGCCGAGCCGCTGGCAATGACGACGGCCCAATGGCAACGCTGCTTCGCCGTCGACCTCGACGGCGCGATGCACTGCAGCCGTGCCGTGCTGCCCGGCATGCTGGAGAGCGGCGGCGGCAGCATCGTCAACGTCGCCTCGGTGCACGGCCACCGCATCATCCCCAACGCCTTCCCCTA
Organism: Pelomonas sp. Root1217; assembly: GCF_001425705.1. Taxonomy (GTDB): domain Bacteria; phylum Pseudomonadota; class Gammaproteobacteria; order Burkholderiales; family Burkholderiaceae_C; genus Pelomonas. The sequence continues at coordinate 10,971 of NZ_LMDC01000031.1, forward strand.
TCCCGTCGCCAAGCACGCACTGATCGGCATGACCAAGGCGCTAGGCATCCAATACGCCGCGCACAACATCCGCGTCAACTCCATTTCGCCGGGGCTGATCCTGTCCGAGCGTGTCGTCGAGTGGCTGGCCAACTCACCCGAGGACGCCAAACGGCAGGTCGAGCTGCTGCCGCCCAAGCGCATCGGCGAGCCCATCGAGGTTGCCTACACTGCGCTCTTTCTCGCCAGCGATGAAGCCCGCTTCATCAACGCGACCGACATCCTCATCGATGGGGGCCGGTCGCAGCTCTATCACGAATGACTGACCCGCGCTCGGATCGCTTTGTCCGCTCCCACCTGAAGACCCGCCAGCTCGTGCTGCTGGTGGAGCTCGGTCGGCACGGCTCGATCCTGCATGCCGCGCAGGCCGCCAACTTGACGCAGCCGGCCGCATCCAAGCTGCTGGCCGACCTTGAGCATGCTTTGGGCGTCAAGCTCTTCGAGCGCCTGCCACGCGGTGTGGCGCCGACCTGGTATGGCGAGGTCATGATCCGGCGCGCCGGCGCGGCCCTGGCCGAGCTGGACGCGGGCCATCAGGAGCTCATGGAACTGCTGTCGGGCCTGTCGGGCCGCGTGGCGGTCGGTTCCGTGCTGACGCCCTCGACGACGCTGCTGCCGGCCGCCATCACGCAGCTCAAGGCCCGCCAGCCGCGGGTGCATGTCGCGATCTCGGTGGACACGAGCAAGCTGCTCATCCAGCACCTGCAGAACGGTGAACTCGACCTCGTCATCGGCCGCGTGCTGGACAGCGAGTCTGCCGCCCAGCTCAGCTTCGAACCGCTGACCGACGAGCCGCATTGCCTGGTCGTGCGCGCCGGCCACCCGTTGTCCGAGCGTCGCGACCTCAGCCTGGCCGAGCTGGCCCGCCAGAGCTGGATCCTGCCGCCTGGCGGCAGCATCCTGCGCGACCGCCTGACCGCGCTGTTCCTGTCCGCCGGGCTGGACCAGCCCCAGCAGACCGTCGAGACCCTGTCCCTGCCCGTCATCACCAGTCTGCTGAGCCAGTCCGACATGCTGTCGGCCCTGCCGGAAGAGCTGGTCAAACCCTATCTGGAGGCGGGTCTGCTGGTGGTGCTGAACTTCGACCTCGGCCTGCGCATGGACGCCTATGGCATCGTCACCCGGCGCGGCCATCAGCTGTCGCCAGGCGCGGAACTCATGCTGAACTGCCTGCGCGAGGAAGCCACGCGGCGCGGCCTGCACACCTGACGCGGCAGCGGCTATCCTGCCCAGCCGGACACTCAGGGAGCCCAGCATCGTGACCTTCTCCTGCGACGTCGCCATCATCGGCGCCGGCACTGCCGGCATGGCCGCCTACCGCGCCGCGCGCGCCCACACCGACCGGGTGCTGCTGATCGAGGCCGCCCACTACGGCACCACCTGCGCCCGTGTCGGCTGCATGCCCAGCAAGCTGCTGATCGCCGCGGCCGAAGCAGCCCAGGCGGTGCGCGAGGCGCATCGCTTTGGCGTGCAGGCCGAGGCGCCGCGCATCGACGGCCGGGCAGTCATGCAGCGGGTGCGAGACGAGCGCGATCGTTTCGTCGGTTTCGTGCTTGAGACGGTGCACGGCTGGCCCGAATCCACCCGGCTGTTCGGCCGGGCGCGCTTCCTTGCCCCGGGCGTGCTGGACGTTGCTGGCCAGCGTGTCGAGGCCCGAACCGTCGTCATCGCGACCGGCTCGCGGCCCTTCGTACCGGCCGGCTGGCGCGAACGGCTGGGAGCCAGGCTGATCGTCAATGACGATGTCTTCGATTGGGTCGACCTGCCGAAGTCGATCGCTGTCGTCGGCGCCGGTGTCATCGGCCTGGAGCTGGCCCTGGCCCTGCACAAGCTCGGTGTGCGCGTGCGCCTGTTCGCTCGCGGTGACCGCGTCGGGCCGCTGACCGATCCCGAACTGCAGCCGCTGGCCCAGAAGCTGTTCGCCGAAGACCTGCCATTGACGTTGAGCGCCACGCTGGACCCGACGCTGGATGGCGATCAGGTGCTCGTCGGCGGCGAGCGCTTCGAGGCCTTGCTCTGCACGGCCGGGCGCCAGGCCAATCTCGACGACCTGGGGCTGGAGACGCTGAACCTGCCGCGCGACGTCGAAGGCCACCCGCTGATCGACCGCCACACCAGCCAGTGGGGCGGCATGCCGGTGTTCATCGCCGGTGACGTCACCAACGACCGGCCGCTGCTGCACGAAGCGTCGGACGCCGGCCGCATCGCCGGCGACAACGCGGCGCGCTGGCCCGATGTGCACAGTCGCCCACGCCGTGCACCGCTGGCGATCGTGTTCAGCGAGCCGCAGATCGCCATTGCGGGGGCGAGTCACTCGGAGCTGCTCGCCACCGGCCGCGACTTTGACGTCGGCCGCGTCAGCTTTGCCGACCAGGGCCGCAGCCGCGTCATGCTCGTCAACCGTGGCGGCCTGCACGTCTATGCCGAGCGTGGCACGGGCCGGCTGCTGGGCGCCGAGATGATCGGCCCGGCCGCGGAGCACCTCGGCCATCTGCTGGCCTGGAGCGTGCAGCGCGGCGACACGGTGCAGCAGATGCTGGACTGCCCCTTCTATCACCCGGTTGTGGAGGAGGGCCTGCGCACGGCGCTGCGCCAGCTGCACAGCGACCTGCACCTGCTGGCGCCGCCCATAGAGAACTGCATGGACTGCGATACCGAGGCTGAAGCTGGGGCCTGAGTGCCATCCGCTTGATCGATCTCAAGCCGCGCGGCAGTCGGCGGCGCGACATTGAAGGCATCCTTCAGGAGATCGGCATGGACAGGCTCAAGAACAAGGTGGCCGTTGTCACGGGCGGTGCGATGGGCATTGGCGAGGCGATCTGCCGGCTGATGGCTGCCGAGGGCGCCAGGGTGGCCGTCACCGACCTCGATGACGAACGCGGCGAGGCGGTAGCGGTAGCGATACTTGCGCGCGGTGGCCAGGCCGCCTACTGGCATCTCGATGTCAGCGACGAGGCCCAGGTCAGGCGCGTATTCGCCGAGGTGGGGCAGCGCTTCGGGCCGATCACGGTGCTCGTCAACAACGCCGGCATCGCCGGGCCCAACAAGCCTACGCACGAGCTAAGCGTGCTCGAGTTCGAGCAGGTGCTGGCCGTCAATGTGCGCGGCGTCTTCCTCGGCACCAAGCATGTCATCGCGCAGATGCGCGAGGCGGGTGGCGGCAGCATCGTCAACCTGTCCAGCATCTATGGCCTTGTCAGCGCGCCGGACGTGCCGCCCTACCACGCCAGCAAGGGTGCCGTGCGCATGATGACCAAAACCGACGCCCTGCTCTACGCGGCCGACGGCATCCGCGTCAACAGCGTCCATCCCGGCTTCATCTGGACGCCCATGGTCGAGGGTTTCTTGAAGACGCAGCCCGACCCGGTCGCGGCCAGGGCCGGCACGGCCGCCCTGCATCCGCTGGGCCACATGGGCGAGGCCGACGACATCGGCTGGGCCTGTGTCTACCTGGCCAGCGCGGAAAGCAAGTTCGTCACCGGCAGCGAACTGGTCGTGGACGGCGGCTACACCTGCCGCTGAGTGCCACCCGTTGCCACGTGCGAGTCACAATGCGGGCCAACACCGCATTGAGACCCCGCGATGAAGAAGTTCGCCACCTGGAACGTCAACTCACTCGCCGTCCGCCTGCCCCAGGTGCTGGACTGGCTTGCTGCCCACCCCGTCGATGCCTTGGTGTTGCAGGAGACCAAGCTCACCGATGACAAATTCCCCACCATGGAAATCGGCGAGGCTGGCTATCAGGTGCAGTGGTTTGGTCAGAAGACCTACAACGGCGTCGCGCTGATCAGCCGGGAAACGGCCACCGATGTGGTCAAGAACATCACCGGCTTTGCCGACGAGCAGGCCAGGGTCATCGCCGGCACCGTGGGTGGTGTGCGCGTCATCGGCGGCTACTTCCCGAACGGCCAGGCGCCGGACAGCGACAAGTTCACCTACAAGATGAACTGGCTGACCGGCCTGCGCGGCTGGCTGGTCGAACAAATGAAGCAGCACCCCGAACTGGTGCTGATGGGCGACTTCAACATCGCCCCCGAGGACCGTGACGTCTACGACCCCATCGCCTGGGCTGGCCAGATCCACTGCACGCCGCAGGAGCGCGAGCACTTCCAGCAGCTCATTGGGCTGGGGCTGACCGATGCCTTCCGGCTTTTCGAGCAGCCGCCCAAGAGCTGGAGCTGGTGGGACTACCGCAACCTGGCCTTCCGCAAGAACCAGGGCCTGCGCATCGACCACATCCTCGTCAGCGCGGCATTGAAGCCCCGCGTGACGGCCTGCGAGATCGACAAACTGCCGCGCAAGAACGAGCGGCCGAGCGACCATGCGCCGGTCATCGTCACCCTCGACGACTGACCGCGGGTAGCGCGCGGGCGACGCGGGCTACTTCTTTGCCAGGACCCAGGCCACCAGCGCATTGGCGTGTCCGTGGCCCATCTCGTGCTCGGCCTTCAACAGGTTGACCAGCTCCATGTGCTTCAACGGCCCGGCCCGGGTGATGACCTGTTCCCAGTGCGCGATGGGCTGGCCGTATTTCTTCTCGATGGAGGGGAAATAGGAGGCGGGGCCCTTGACCTTGTTGTCTTGCGTTGCCATATCGATACCCTTCAAGTTTGACTGACGCCCGGCGATCGGCATCTGCTGCATGACGAATCGGAGCAGCGAGTTTCGACAAACCGCGAATCGCAAACCGGGCATTTCAAAGGCGAGTGACATGCACAACAGGCATCTGGCAGGCAAGGTGGCCCTGGTGGCCGGCGCCACGCGCGGCGCCGGCCGTGGCATCGCGGTGGCCCTGGGCGAGGCCGGAGCGACGGTCTATTGCACCGGGCGCAGCACGCAGGCGGCCCGCTCGGAGATGGATCGACCCGAAACCATCGAGGAGACGGCAGCTCTCGTCGATGCTGCGGGCGGCCGTGGCATCGCGGTAAAGGTCGATCATCTGGTGGCCAACGAAGTGCGCGATCTGGTCGCTCGTATCGAACGTGAACAGGGGGCACTGCACGTTCTGGTCAACGACATCTTCGGCGCGAGCAAGATCGAATGGGGCAAGACCGTCTGGGAGTCTGATCTCGAATTCGGCCTGCAAAGCCTGCGCCTGGCCATCGACACTCATGCCATCACCAGCCACTTCGCGATCCCGCTGCTGCTGAAGGCGCCGGGCGGCCTGGTGGTGGAGATCAATGACGGCACCGAGGAATACAACGGCACGCGCTACCGCAATTCCTTCTTCTACGACCTTGCCAAGGCGGCCGTGCTGCGCATGGGTTTTGCGCTCGGGCATGAACTGAAGTCGCATGGCGCGACCGGGCTGTCACTGACGCCAGGCTGGCTGCGCTCCGAGGCCATGCTGGAGGCGTTTGGTGTGCGGGAGGACAACTGGCGCGACGCCATCGCTCGCGTGCCGGGCTTCGCGATTGCCGAAAGCCCGGCCTTCGTCGGGCGGGCCGTCGTGGCGCTCGCGACCGACCCTGATGTCACGCGCTGGAACGGCCAGTCGCTGTCCAGTGGGCAACTGGCCCGCATCTACGGCTTCACCGACCTGGACGGCAGCCAGCCCGACGCCTGGCGTCACATGCTCGACAGCGAGGCGGGCGACATTGACGTGGCGGCCTATCGTTAGATCGCGTCGAGATTTGCCCGGAAGCGTTCGAAGAAACGCCCCACGTGCACGCCGTCGCACAGTGCATGGTGCACATCGACGGCGACCGGCATCAGCAGCCGGCCGTTCGTCTCGGTGAAGCGGCCGAAGGCCACCTTGGGCCGGTCGTCGCCCTGACCGCGTGCGTGGGTGAACGCAGTGAAACCCAGCCAGGGCAGCGCGGTCATGTGGACGAGCGTTTCCTCGCGCACGTCGCCGGGCTCATCGGCGGCGAAGAGGTCGCCGCTGGCACGGCGCACGCGCTCGATGCCCGGCCTGGCGCGGGCGGCAAAGCTGGCGAGCGAAGGTTCGCGGGGCAGCGTCAGGAAGCCAAAGCTGCCGTCGTCGCGCAGCACCGTCGTGCTGGCATGGATGACGCTGAACTCGCGCACGCCACGGCCCTCGTCAGTCAGGGTCTGGCGCATCGCGTCGATGCCGTTGGCGGCCTCGAGCGCGGCGTGGTGGTAGGCCAGCCAAGGCGTGGCGCCGTGAGCAGCGGCGCGCTCGCGCAGGCCGGTCACATCCACCGGCGCGGTGATGCTGAAGGCCGGCTGGGCCATGGTACGGAAATGCGCCAGCGCGGCGCGGCGCGGCCAGGCGTCGAGAGGGATGTCACGGTCTTGCATACGGACCGCATGCTCGCACGAAGGCCATGGGTGAACGTGGACAAAAAAGGAGCCCGGTCTGCCGAAGCAGGCGGGCTCGAAGGAGTTGAAGGGTGGTTGCGCGTCAGCCGCTCAGCTCGCCGCCTTGCATCGGCCGCACGCCGAAGTCATAGAGGGCCCGCTGCAGTTCCTCTGCGCGATCCTCGCCAAGGTCGGCAAAGAGGCGGCTGTTGGGCGTGCTGCGGATCTGGCCGATCTGGTTGTAGCCCAGCGTCTTGGCGCACGCCAGGGTGCGCGACGTCAGCGGCAGGCACTCGAGCGGCGCCTGGTCGGCGAGGCTCAAAAGCCGGGCATAGGTTTCGGGAGAGATGGACACGTTGCCTGCACTGGCGGGCGCCGGATCGGAATGCAGGGGCTTGGAGGGACTGGCCGCAAGCGCGGAGCTCGGAGTATGGAGCTGGTCGCTATGGCAGTTCATCGTCCCGATGCATCCTGTCCGGCGCGGGTGTTTCGGTCAGCCACCAAAGCGTGGAACACCGAGGATTTCGAGAAGCAGGTCGATGATTAACATGGGGGGCTCCGATCGGGGAAAGGCAGAAAGTCGCTGAGCCGGACTTTCCTTGTTTTCACCCCCCTAGGAACCTGGCAAGTCTGCTAGGTTGCGCTCGTCAAAGAATGCCGGCGGCCACGCACTTGAGCACGGCTTGGTGCTTGGACGTCACCTCCAGCTTGCGCATCGCATTGCCGAGATGGAAGTTTGCCGTCTTCTCGCTCATGCCCAGGATGACACTGACTTCCCACGCGGTCTTGCCCTGGGCCGTCCAGCTCAGGACATCCAGCTCGCGCTTGGTCAGCTTGGGCAGGTCGCCCTTGCTGAGCTTGGGACCCAGCAATCGGTCCGCGGCGGTCAGCGCGTGCGCTGCGAGAAGTTGCAACCCGGCAACCATTTGCATCAATTGCGCACCGGAGCCGGGAAGCTTTTCGTCCCGATCCACGCCGAGAACGAAGTGCTTGTCTCCTGGCAGATGCAGCTTGACCGCGATGCCGGTCTGGTAGCCGAAAGGCGCCTGCATTTCCCAAAGCTCGCCGACGCCCGCCGCCACGTAGGTGGCCTGGTCATAGACGACAGGCACCGTGTGCGTCATCAAATGGCCCACCACCGGGTCCCGCAGGGCATCGTTGCGGTCTTTCGCCGCTTCCAGATAGCCTGCGGGCGTGTTGCCGTAGGTGGTGATCTTCATGGTGTCGTCTTTCAGGACGCCACGCATCAGCATGCCCGAGATGATCGGAAAGCCCATGGCATCCGCCGTCTTGACAAGACGGCGCTCGAAGCCCTCGAAGTCTTCGCTGAGACCGACATCAATCAGCTGCTGATAGTTGATTTCGGGCTTGCCCATACCTGCCAAGTCTGCCAGCTTGTTCCCCGCTGGCCCTGACCAGAGACTGCCCTCCCGTTCGAATCACACGACACAGAGGAGCCGTCCATGTCAACCCTGATCCAGTTGCCCGAAGGCAGCGTCTGCTGGCCGGTGGCCGCACTGTCCAGCGCCGCCCAGGATGTCCGCCACGCCCGGACCCAGGTGCACCGCGCGCGCCGCGACGAGCACCGCATCAGCGGCTCGACGCGTTGGGAGCGTTGTTATGCCGATGCCTGCGCCTGGGTGGAATGGGACTGGGTCGAGATCACCGAGGGCACCATCGCGCAGGCCGATCCGCTCAATGTGCGCTCCAACGTGTTGCTGCTGGACGCCCGCGGCCGCCCGCTGCTGTCGTCGCGCCGCCGCGCGACGCTGGCCACGCTGGTGTATCTGCTGCCCTGGCAGGGGCCGGTGCTGGACACGCTGAGGATGGACCCGTCTTCGCGCCGCGCCGTCGTGGTCGATCAACGCCTGGCTGCCTGAACCCGGGTGACAGCGCGGGGCACTGCCTTTGCGCAGAATCAGCGGCTTCTTTGCTTGAAGCCGTTGCCATGAGTTCTTCCGCCCCCGACGACATCCTCGCGCAGTGGCAAGCCGACGAGGCCGCGGCGCGCACGCGCCAGCAACAGGAGCCCGGCTTGGCATCACGCGCCTTGCTGGCCGGCAAGACCGGCCTGCAGCAGATGCAGGCCCTGCTGGACGGCGAATGCCCGCCCGCACCCATCAGCCGAACGATGGACTTCCTGTTGGTCTCGGTGGCTGATGGCGAGGCCGTCTTCCAGGGCCGCCCCCAGTTCAAGCACTACAACCCGCTGGGAGGCGTGCATGGCGGCTGGTTCGCGACGCTGCTGGACTCGGCGCTGGGCTGCGCTGTGCACACCATCCTGCCCGTCGGGCGGGGCTACACGACGCTGGAGTTCAAGGTCAACCTGGTGCGCGGCCTGAACGACAAGGTGCCGCTCGTGCGCGCCATTGGCCACGTGGTGCACCGCGGCCGCCAGGTGACGACGGCCGAAGCCGAACTGGTCGGCCATGACGGCAAGCTGTACGCGCATGCCAGCACCACCTGCCTGCTGTTCGATATTCCCGGCTAGACGCGTTCGAGCCTGGCGTGCGGCGCCGGTGGCAGCCGCACCGCAATCACGTCGCCCGGCTTCACGACACCGCCGGCCAGCACGACGCTCATGACGCCGGCCTTGCGCACGATCTCGCCATCGGCATCGCGGTCGACGACGGCCTTCAGGAGGCCGGCCTCGAAGTTCTCAATCTGCGGGCAGGGGTTGCGCAGGCCGGTCACGCGCAGCACGACCTCCGCGCCGATGCGCAACTCCGTATCGCGAGGCAGGGCCAGCAGGTCGATGCCGCGCGTCGTCAGGTTCTCGCCCATCTGGCCCGGCTGCACGCCAAAGCCGCGCGCGGCCAGTTCGTCGAAGAGCTCGCCCTGGATCAGGTGGACCTGTCGCAGGTTGGGCTGGCTCGGGTCGACGGCCACGCGCGAGCGGTGCTTGACCGTCACACCGCAGTGGGCGTCGCCTTCGACGCCCTGCCCTGTGACGACACGCAGTTCGTCTCTCGCGAACTTGGAAAAGCTGTGCGTTGCGCTGGACCAAACGGCTGCAACGACCGCTGTCGTCATGCGCGCAGCGCCGCAGCTTCCGAAGCCAGCTTGGTGATACGCGCCCAGTCCTTGGCGTCGACCGCGTCCTGCGGCGTCAGCCAGGAGCCGCCGCAGACCTTGACGTTGGGCAACGTCAGGAACTGCGGCGCCGTCTCCAGCGAGATGCCGCCGGTCGGGCAGAAAGCCACGTCCGGGAAGGGGCCGGCCAGCGACTTCAGCAGGTTGACGCCACCGACAGCGACGGCCGGGAAGAGCTTGAGGAAGCCGAAGCCAGCCGCATTGGCCTGCATGACCTCGGAGGCCGTCGACACACCGGGCAGCAGCGGCAGGCCCTGGGCCTGGCAGGCGGCGGCCAATGCGTCGGTGTAGCCGGGACTGACGCCGAACTGGCAGCCGGCGCTCTTCGCATTCGCTACGTCGATGGGATTGCGCAGCGTGCCAGCGCCGACGATGGCACCAGGCACCTTGGCCATGGCTTCCATGGCCCGCAAGGCGACGGGGGTGCGCAGCGTCACCTCAAGCACGCGCACACCGCCGGCCACCAGGGCTTCGGCCAGCGGCACGGCATCTTCCAGGCGTTGGATGACGATGACGGGGATGACAGGGCCGTGGCTGGCCAGGCTGGGTGTGTCGATCATTTCAGTTCTCCATGAGACCGGGTATTCGGGCCGAGCGCTGGGCCGCTCCCGAGCCGGCCCGCTTGGCGAAGCTTTCGGCTCAATGCCGGAAGCTTTGGCGTCCCCTCGGGGGACCGATCAGGTTGGCGCGCGTTCAGCGCCGCAAGACTGGGCGAGGAGCCTCACTCTCACAACCAGGTGCAGGCGCCCTCTTCGGCGCTCAGGACATTGCGGCGCAGGCCGGCGAAGAGTTCGCGGCCCAGGCCGTGGGCGTTGACGTCGGCCTCATCCGGGTCGAGCGTCGCCACCTCGCGCGTCGCCCATTCGGCCTCGTCGACCAGGGCGGCCAGCGTGCCGGTCTGCGCGCAAACGCGCACGACGTCGCCATCACGCAGCTTGGCCAGCGGCCCACCGGCCAGGGCCTCGGGGCTGACGTGGATGGCCGCGGGCACCTTGCCGGAGGCCCCGCTCATGCGGCCGTCGGTGACCAGCGCCACCTTGAATCCCTTGCCCTGCAGCACGGCCAGCGGCGGCGTCAGCTTGTGCAGCTCGGGCATGCCATTGGCGTGCGGGCCCTGGAAGCGCACGACGACGATGACGTCGCGCTCCAGCTCGCCGTTCTTGAACGCGTTCAGCATGGCTTCCTGCGTCGTGAAGATGCGGCAAGGCGCCTCCACGGTGTGGCGATCTTCGGGCACGGCCGAGACCTTGATGACGGCGCGGCCGAGGTTGCCGGCCAGCAGCTTGAGGCCACCGGTGGCGCTGAAAGGCGCGGCGGCCGTGCGCACGACACCGTCGTCGCCACTGGCGGCCGGCAGCGGCTCGCGCACCACCTCGCCGCTCTGGCCCACCGCCCGCGGCACGAAGGCATAGGGGCGCAGGCTGTCGCCGGCGACTGAGATGACGTCCTCGTGCATCAGGCCGGCGTCCATCAGCTCACGGATGACGAAGCCCGGGCCGCCGGCGGCCTGGAACTGGTTCACGTCTGCACTGCCATTGGGGTAGACGCGCGACAGCAAGGGCACGACGGCGGACAGGTCGGAGAAGTCCGTCCAGTCGATCAGGATGCCGGCCGAACGGGCGACGGCGACCCAGTGGATCAGGTGGTTGGTCGAGCCGCCGGTGGCGAGCAATGCCGCCATCGCGTTGACGATGCAGCGCTCGTCGACGAGGTGGCCGATGGGTTTGGCGGCCCGGCCCGCCACGCGGCCGCTGATGTTGATCGCCGTGGCGACCGCCTCGCGCGTCAGCGCCGTGCGCAGGTCGTCATGCGGGTGCACGAAGGCGCTGCCCGGCGTGTGCAGGCCCATGGCCTCCAGCAGCATCTGGTTGCTGTTGGCGGTGCCGTAGAAGGTGCAGGTGCCGGCGCCGTGATAGGCCGCCTGCTCGCTCTTCAGCAACTCGTCGCGGCCGACCTTGCCCTGGGCGTAGAGCTCGCGCACCTTGGCCTTGTCGCTGTTGGAGATGCCCGAGCTCATCGGCCCGGCCGGCACGAAGACGCAGGGCAGATGGCCGAAGTGCAGTGCGCCGATCAACAGGCCCGGCACGATCTTGTCGCAAATGCCCAGCAGGAGGGCCGCGTCGAAGACGTCGTGCGTCAGCGCGATGGCCGTGCCCATCGCGATGGTGTCACGCGAGAACAGGCTCAGCTCCATGCCAGGCAGGCCTTGCGTCACGCCATCGCACATGGCCGGTACGCCGCCCGCCACCTGCACGGTGGCGCCCAGGCGATGCGCCTCCGCGCGGATCTGTTCCGGATAGCCCTCGTAGGGCTGATGCGCCGACAGCATGTCGTTGTAGGCCGTGACGATCCCGAGGTGGGGGGCTTTCTCGGCGACGATGCGCAGCTTGTCGTTTGACGGCATGGCCGCCACTGCGTGGGCGACGTTGGCGCAGCCCATGCGCTCGAAACCGCGCTGGCGCCCGCCGAGCTTGGCGATGCGGGCGAGGTAGTCGCCACGCAGCTTGGCGCTGCGTTCGCGGATGCGGTCTGTAACTTGACTAAGTGTGTTGTGCATGCGGGTCTCCTGCGGCTCTCGTAACCGGCCCTTGGGGATTTAGGTAACCATATTACTTGCCTCGAGGGCTGCGCGGGTTACGGGCTGGGTACCTGAGAAACGTCGTGCAACTCTCTGGCATGACAAGATGGAGGCGATGGCGTCACAGGCAATCCATATTCCCCATGGCCCGGCGCGCAGCGCCCATCTGTTGCAGCGCACGACCGCCGAATGGCGCGCCAGCGGCGAAGACCTGCTGCTGTTTGCCTATGGCTCGTTGATCTGGCGGCCCGAGTTCGAGTATGCCGACGCCCTACCGGCGCGGGTGTTGGGCTTTCACCGCGTGCTTCGCATGCGTTCGCGCGTGAACCGCGGCTCGCCCCAGGAGCCGGGCCTGGTGCTGGCGTTGATCTCGGGAGGCAGTTGCCGTGGCTTGGTCTACCGCATCCCGCGCACCGTGGGTGAAGAGGTGTTACCACGGCTATGGGAACGCGAGATGCCTAATGGCGTCTATGAGCCGCGCTGGCTGAACTGCGACACCGCTGCGGGGCGGCTGCGCGCCCTGGCGTTCACGCTGTCGCGCCAGAGTCCCAACTGGACCGGGCCACTGCATGAGCCGGAGCTGTTGCACATCTTTCAACACGCCAGCGGCCGCTACGGCACGACGCTGGACTATCTGCTGCGCACCGTTCAGGGTTTGCGCGAGCATGGGATCCGCGACGCGGAACTGGAGCGCCAGGCCCACTTGGCGGCACAACACGGGCTATGCGCCCCGCTTTGATCAGCCCCGGAGCCGCGCGAGGTCTTCCTCAGTGTCGACGTCGACATGCACGCCCGGGTCGTCGACGGGAATGGGTTGCGCCGCATAGCGCGCCACGATGCGCCTTGCGCCCTCATCGCCCTGCAGGGCCACCAACTCCGAGTAGAGCTCGGTGCCAAAGCCGACCGGATGGCCCTGGATGCCGCGGTACTGGGCGTAGCAGACGGGGTAGCGCTCCAACCCCTCAGCCACGGCCATGATGGTGGTCGGCTGTACGAGCGGCATGTCGGCCGGCAGGATGAGCCAGCCGTCGGCATCACCCGTGGCGCTGACGCCGGCGACGATGGAATGCCCCATGCCGATGGGCTGAGGCCGGCCGTGGCTATCGCGCTCAGGCAGCGTCACGACGTCGCGCGCCGCGATGAGCTTGTGCACGGCCGGCGCCAGGGCTGCCGTCGTCACAACGACAACCGGAAGCTGCGTCGCGATGGCATGGCGCAAGGTGCGCGCCAGCAAGGTATCTCCACCGGGCGTTCCCGCCAGGTGCTGTTCCAGCTTGTGGCCCGAGCCGCGGAAGCGCGAGCCGCGACCCGCGGCCAGCACAACGACGACGGGGCGTCGCTTTGTCATTTGCTATTCGTCCTTCAAAACCCACTGACCTAGCGCCGGTCTGAGCCGTTTGCTGCAGTGCCACAAGCATGCCGAGTGAGGCTTCGCTTGAAACTGGGGCGTTCACTTAAGGGAAGGTCTGCATACTTCGGGTCATGAGCAAGTTGAGCGACTTCCGAAAGAGCTACGAACTAGGGGAACTGGACGAGGCGCAAGCCGCGGATGGACCGCTGGCGCTCTTCAACCGCTGGATGGATGAGGCTATCGCTCACGATGTGTCCGAGCCGACCGCGATGACGGTGGCCACCGTTGGCGCCAACCACCGGCCATCGACCCGCGTCGTGCTGCTCAAGGGCTGCGATGCACGCGGCATGGTCTGGTTCACGAATTACGAAAGCCGCAAAGGTGAAGAGTTAGCAGGCAACCCTTACGCGGCCTTGCAATTCCACTGGGTGGAGATGGAACGCGTCGTGCGCATTGAGGGGCGTGTCGAGAAGACGTCGGCGCAGGAATCGGACGACTACTTCAAGAGCCGGCCCCTGGATTCCCGCCTGGGGGCCTGGGCTTCACCACAGAGCCGGGTCATCAGTTCACGTGCTGTGCTGGTGGCCAATGCAGCCAAGGCGGCCGTCAAGCACGGCCTGAATCCTGGTCGGCCGCCGCACTGGGGCGGCTACCGGCTGGTGCCAGATCGTTACGAGTTCTGGCAGGGCCGCCGTTCGCGGCTGCACGACCGGCTGGTCTTCAGCCTGGATGCCGACCGCTGGGTGCGCGAACGGCTGGCGCCCTAATTGACGGCGCTGCCGTCCTCGACGCGGTAGTACAGGCCGTAAGGGTCGTCGTTCAGCACGGCCAGCACGCCTTCAACGATGACAGGCTCCAGCGTGTAGCGAACCGGCTTCTTGGTTCGCACCTCGACCAGGCCTTCGGGGCCGGCCGGTACGCAAAAGGAGCAGGTCGTCGGCACCGAGGACAACAGGAAGTGCTGCTGCTTGTCGCCCGCCTCCAGCGGCATCATGAAGCCCTGCACCTTGACGGTCTTGCGGTCCAGCGCCTGCACGGCTGCCGGGAAGGTCGGCACGATCTTCTTTTTCTCGGCTTTCGCGGTGACCTGGGACAGCAAATGCCAGGACACGATGTCGGCGCGCTCCTCTAGCGGCTTGAAGGGGCTGCGTGGGTCGTGATAGCCAGGCCCCTGCCCCATGCCCGGCGGCGTTTGGGCGAACGCCGCAGCAGCGGCAAGACAGACGGCGAGAAGGGACTTGAACTTCATGATGGCGGGATTGTCGGGGTTCAGCGCGGAGCTTGCAGCAGGGTTGTGACATCCAGCCGGTAGGCCCGCCATGCGGGCCAGGCAGCGGCCAGCAGCGCCAGGGCGCCGGCAAGCAGCGGCACCAGCCATTCGGCTTCGCTCATGCCGAGCTGGCCGAGGCGAAGCGACTGTCGCTCGGCGAGCAGACGTTCCAGCAGGGCGACGAGGCCATGCCCAGCCGCCAGTCCAAGCACCGCTGCGAGGCCAGCGAGCAGCAAGGCCTCCAGCGCGATCAGGGCGGCGACGCGCGAGGCCGGCGCGCCCAGCATGCGCAGCATCGCAAGATCGCCTTGTCGGGCACGCACGGCATGCAGCAACGCCACCCAGACCGACAGCCCCGCCGCGGCGAGCAGCACGATGCCAAAGCCCCGCAGCACTTCGGTGCCGGCACCCACTAGGCGCATCAATCGGGCTGTTTCCAGCGCCGGCGCGGCGGATTGCAGGCCGTTCTGCGCATTGACCCATCGCGGCAGCACGACGGCTGCGAGCGGGCTGCGGTAGCGCACCAGGGCCAGCGTGATCTCCTTCTTGCCATCGTCCTCAGGCGTCGAAGCGGCGTGGTCTTCGTGCACCTCCCACACCGAAGCGAGATCGGTCAGCACGAGGCGGTCCAGCACGCTGCCGGATTCAGCCAACACACCGACAACCTCGAACTGGTGATCGCCGTGCGCCCCCCCACCTTCGGCCAGGCCATGGCTGCCGGCAAAGCGGTCACCTAACTTGAGCCCGCTGGTGCGCGCAACCTCGGCACCAAGGACGGCTTGCATGGGCTTGGCCCATAACGCGCCCTGCCCCAGCTTGGCGCCGTACAGGTCAAGATAGTCCGGCGTCGTGCCGGCAATGCGGTAGCCGCGAAATGAGTCGCCCAGCGACAGCGGCACAGCCTGGGCGACGAGGGGCTGCTGCTTCAACAGCTCCAGCGTCGCCAACGGGATATTGCCGGTCGGCGCATCGAAGTGGAAGACACCGGCCAGCATGATCTGCATGGGGCTGCCCTTGGCGCCGACGACGAGGTCGATGCTGGCGAGGTCGCGCTTCAGCCCCGCCTCGACCTGGGCACTGGCGCGCAGCACGAAGGTCACGGCGGCGAGGCCGAGCGTCAGCAGCAGCAGGTTCAGCGCTGTCGTCAACGGGCTGGACCACAGGTATCGCCACGCGAGGCGGATCACAAGACCACCTCGCTGACGTCATCCCGCTCTGCAAGCGCTTCGACGACACGCGCGTCATGGCTGGCGATGACCAGCGTGCAGCCCTCGCGCTCGGCCGCGTCAAGGAGCAGGGCCAGCATGTGCAGCGTGTGCTCGTCGTCCAGGCTGGCACTGGGCTCATCCGCCAGCAGCAGGCGCGGACGGCGCATCAGCGCGCGCGCCAGCGCCACGCGCTGGGCCTGGCCAACGCTGAGCTGGTGCGGCCGGCGATTCGCCAGGTCGGCAATGTCCAGCGCCTCCATCAGCTCGGCCGCGCGCGCCGGGTCGGCGCCCCGCCCCGCGGCCAGCGCCGGCAGCGCCAGGTTCTCGGCCACCGTCAGTGCCTCGCTCAAGTGCAGGCGCTGGGGTACCACGCCCAATGTCGCACCGCG
Organism: Pelomonas sp. Root1217; assembly: GCF_001425705.1. GTDB lineage: Bacteria > Pseudomonadota > Gammaproteobacteria > Burkholderiales > Burkholderiaceae_C > Pelomonas. The sequence goes on from NZ_LMDC01000031.1 coordinate 27,163, forward strand.
CCAGGCGTCCAGCGCGTGCGGGCTCAGCGTCTGCAGCTCGGTTTGCGCAACGTTCAGTTCACCCTCTTGCACGCGCAGCAAGCCAGCCAGCAAGGCCAGCAGCGTGGACTTGCCCGATCCAGAGGCGCCACGCAGCAGCAGATGCCGGCCCGCGGCGAGCGCGAAGTCGGCATAGGCGATCTCGGCGCCGCCGGCGTAGCGATGGCGCAGGCCGCTCCAGGCCAGCATCACTTGACCAGCCGCTTGAAGCTGGCCAGGAACTTCTCCACCTTGCCGGCGACGACGAAGGCGCAATAGCCCTGCTCCGGGTTGCGGGCGTAGTAGTGCTGGTGATAGGCCTCGGCTGGGTGGTAGTTGGTCTCGGGCAGCAGCTCGGTGACGACGCGGCCGGCGTGGTGGTCGTCGGCTTCCTTGATGACTTCGGCCGCGAGCTGGCGCTGGGCCTCGGTATGCCAGTAGATGCCCGAGCGGTATTGCGTGCCGACGTCGGCGCCCTGGCGGTTCAGCGTCGTCGGGTCGTGGATGGTGAAGAACACCTCCAGCAGTTCGCGCAGCGAGACCTCTGCCGGGTCGAAGTCGATGCGCACGACCTCGGCATAGCCGGTGTCGCCGCCGCAGACAGCCTCGTAGGTCGGCTTGGGTCCCTGGCCATTGCTGTAGCCGTTCTCGACGTGGTGGACGCCGCGCACGCGCTCGTAGACGGCCTCCAGGCACCAGAAGCAGCCGCCGGCCAGGGTGATGCGTTCAAGATTCGGGTTGGACATGGAATGACCTTCAATGGGCGCCGAGGGACATCTCGACATGGGGGCGCCAAGTCTCGTCACAAGCCGTGTCGCAGAGCTTGGGGGCAGCGAGGAAGACGCGCGCATTCGGCGCGCCACGGGCCAGCAACGCATCGCGCACGGCGGTGGCGCGGGCCACAGCGAGCAGGCGCAGCGATTCGTCGTCGATGGCGTAGCTGCCCAGCAGCAGGCCACGCATCTGCTCGGCCGGCAGGTCCTTGGCCAGGCCGAGCAGGTTCTTGGGCTTGTTGGGCAGTTTGCTGGCTTCGTACAGACGCTTGAGTGCGGCGTCCGGCGCTGAATTGCCGATGGAGGCATTCTCAGCTTTGAGTGCAGCTGCCAGGCGCTGCTCACGCAGGGCCTGGCCCTCGGCGGCGATGCCGGCCCAGCCCGTCAGCGTCAACTGCACGCCGGGCTTGTCGATCAGCAGCCTGGCCACGCGGTCGAGCTTGGTCGGGTCGCCCAGCTCGGTGCCACCGGGCGCGAAGGCGATCCGGGCCTCTTCGGGTGCGTCGCTGCCGCTGAAAAGGGCAAAGGGCGAGGTCAGCGCCTTGCCGATGAGGTTGAGCACGAGCTTCCAGACCAGGCCGCCGACGCTGAACTCGGGGTCGTTCAGCGAGCCGCTGATCGGCAGGTTGACGTCGATGACGCCGTTGCCGTCCTTGAGCAGCGCGACGGCGAAGCGCACCGGCAGCGACGTGGCATCGGGGCTGTCCACGCGCTCGCCGAAGGTCAACTGGTTCAGGATGATCTGGTTGCTGGCGACAAGCTGGCCACCCGGCTCGACCTTGTAGCGCAGCTTGGTGGACAGCTTGCCACGCTCGATGGCGTAGCCGGCGTATTTGGCGGCGTAGGGCGACAGCGGCACCAGCTCGATGTCGGTCGCATTGGCGGCAATGTCCATGGCCAGCGGCGCGCCCGGCTTGAGCTGGCCGTCGATCTCCAGCAAGCCGGTGCCCGCGACCTTGCCCTTCAGCGTCAGCGGCGCCATCGCGCTGCTTGTGGACGAGAAGGCGCCCAGCGAGCCCTGCAGCTCGGTGAGGCGGGCGCTGTAATTGGGGCGCACGAAGCGGTCGTTGAAATCGACGACGCCGCGGTTGACGCGGATGCGTTCGGCGGCGAACTCCGGCTGGGCTGCCGACGCGGCTGATGCGGGTGCGGCGGCCGCTTCGGTCGGGCCGATGTCGCGCAGATTCAAGCGGCCCTGGTCGTTGACTATGAGGCGGGCGTAGGCGTCCTCGAGCAGCGCGTCCTTCACGGCCAGACGTGGCGGCGCGCCCGGCGCCAGGGCGAGCTTGAGGCCGTCGAGCTGAAGGGCCTGCCAGCTCAGCAGGTCTTCACCGACAACGCGCTGGCCGTCGACGACACGGGTCTGCAACAGCGCCAGCGGCCCGACGCGCACGTCGCCGCCCACATTGGCTGCCCAGGCGCCGCCAGCCTGCTGTGCAGTGACTTCGGCCTTCAACCCCAGCTCGGCGCGCTGTAGGTGCAGGCCCCAGGCCGGGTCGAGGTAGGCGTTGAGCAGATGTAGAGGCAGGGCCTTGGCCTGCAGGTTGCCGCTGGCCGACAGCGGCGCCAGGCCAATGCGGCCGCTCCATTGCAGGCTGCCGGCGCTGGCGGCGATGGGCTGATCATTCGCGCCGAGGGCGGCGAGTTGGGTGGTGATCTGCGCCTGCAGGGGCGCTGTGGCGGGCCAGCTCAGCGCGCCCAGCTGCAGGCGCAGCGGCTCGGCGGTCAATGCCACGGGCGTGACGCCTGCGGGCACGGCGGCGTCCTGCCAGCGAAGCGCGCCGCGCTCGACCGTCAGGCCAGCAAGCTGCACCTTCCAGGCCGGGCCGGCGGCGGACGCGGCGCTGTCAGGCGGCAGCAGGTCGGCGATGTTCAGGCGGCCACCCTGCTCGCGGGCAAGCTGTGCGCGCGGCGCGTCCAGCGCCAGCGTGCCAAGGGTGATGATGTGCGTGGCGGGCTCGATGCTGGCCTTGTCGAGCTGGGCCGAGGCCAGCGTCACCAGCCGTGGCGCGCCGGGCAGACTCAGGCGAGCGTCGCTGATGCGCAGTTCGGCCAGGGTCAGCTGGGCACGGTCGGCGGCTCCTTCGGCCAGCGGGTTCTGGACGGCGAGGCCAGCCTTGGTGGAGAGACCGGCGGCCAGCCGCGCGCCGCCCGGCAGAGGCAGCCAGGCGGCCAGCCTCTCGACGGCAAGGCCATTCAGCTCCGCATCAGCCTGCAGCAGTTCAGGCGTCAGCGTGGCCCGGGCCGTCAGCGTGGCCTGGTCCAGGCGCAGGCTGGCGTCTAACTGGGCGGGCGACTTCAAGGGCCAGGCGGCTGCGCCGAGCTTGATCTGGATGGCCTCCAGCGCCAGGTCCTTGTTGAGGGTGAAACGACCCTCCTTGACTTCCAACCCGGCAAGGCTGAACTGCCAGGGGACCGCAGTTGGCGACGACACACCGCCAGACCCTGCCGGCAGCGGACGCAGCCAGGCATTGGGCGACTCCAGCAGGATGGCACCGAAGCCCAGCTGGCGACGCAGCGGTTGCACATCAGCGAGCGGCAGGCTCAACCGCTTGAGCCCGAGCAGGGCCTGGCCGTCAGGCTGGGTCAGGGCCAGTTCGTGCAGTTGGATGAGGCCGCTGAACTTGACCCCGGGCGTCTGCTTGGGGCGCTCGGCAAAGTCCACCGCCACGTCGACGTCGAGCCTGCCGCCGGTCAGTCGGATGGGCGCGCTGGCAGGCACATAGGCGGCCAGCGGTGCGAGATCCAGCCCGGCAAATTTGAAGGACAAACGAGCACTGACGTCGTCGTCAAAGGGCAGCGCCTCGGCGCGGCTGTCGAAGGCGACGCCGTCGAGCTTGCCGTTCAGCTGGGGTTGCACCTTGACCTTGACGTCGGCCGGCAGCGTCGACATGAAAGGCAGGGCCAGGTGCAGGCCCGCCAGCTCGTGCTGGCGTTGCACCGGGCGGTCGTCGAAGAGGATGCGGCCGTCGGCCAGCTCGATGTTGTAGACGGCGAACTCGGGGTCGGGCTCCTCGGGCACGCCAGGCTTGGCGGCAAAGCGCTGGATCAGGTCGTCGATGTCATAGCGGCCCTCGGCCACGCGGGCGAGGCGCAGTTCGGGCTTGGTCAAGGCCACGGATTCGATGACGGCACGGCCGCGCAGCAGAGAGCGCAGCGACAGGGCAGCGTCCAATTTCTGCAGCTTGAACACCGGTGGCTGCCCGGCGTCGGCGCCGGCAATACTCAGCCCTTCAATGACCAGGGCCAGACGCCAGGGCTGGAAGCTGGCCTCCTCGATGGTGACCTGCCGGCCCATGGCCTCGGTGGCCAGGGCCGCGCCGCGGCCGATGACCCAGCCCGGCAAGGCCAGCGTCACGATCAGCAGCAGCAAGGTGACCAGGGCCGACAAGGCGGCCAGAGTCCAGAGGGCGATGCGGGTGGGGGAGCGGGAAGGTAGCGTCACGGCAGGCGCATTATTGATGTCGGCGATGATGCCCACGGTGAGCCTTGCCCTCGACTATCCCGGCTTCAAGACCCTGCTGCTTGCAGCCGCCCTGCCCCCCGTGCCGATGCTGCTGCTGGCGGCCTGGGGCGGCTGGAGGCTCCGTCGCGGGCGGCGCCTTGGCGCCCTGTTACTGGGCTTGGCGCTGGCGGGTATCTGGCTATCGGCCACCGAGGCGGCGGGCGAGCTGTTGAGCCGGGCCGCGGGTCAGCCTGCGGTTCTAAGGCCCGGCCAGGTCGATGCGCTGCGTGGCCGCTCCGATGGCGCAGTGCTCGTGCTGGGCGGTGGGGTGAAGCGCCATGCGCCGGAATTCGGCGCCGGTGCGCCGGCCCGCTTCACCGCCGAACGGCTGGCCTATGGCGTCTGGGTTGCCCGCCGCAGCGGCTGGCCGCTGGCCTTTTCAGGCGGCATTGGCTGGACGGCGACCGAACTGCGCCAGCCCGAGGCCGACATCATTGCCCGGGTGGCGGCCGAGGACTATGGCTTGCCGTTGCGTTGGGCAGAAGCCCACTCACGTGACACACGGGAGAACGCCGCCCATACCTTGCCCCTGCTGGCGAAGGCGGGCGTGAAGCAGGTCGTGCTGGTCACACATGAGGCGCACATGCGTCGTGCGCTGCGCGCCTTCGAAGCCGAGGCCGCGCCACTGGGTATCCATCTGCTGCCTGCTCCCGTGGGCCTGCAGGACGATGCCCTGAGCAGCTTTGACGACTGGTGCCCCTCGGTCGAGGGTTTTGCGCGCGTGCGCTACGTCCTCTACGAGACCCTTGCCTGGTGGGCTGGACGCTGAAATAGAAACCCCGCCGGGCTTGAAGGCCGGGCGGGGTGGGTGGCTATGCCACCTTGGGGCTCCACGGCGATTTGCCGAAGGGCTCCTGGCGCGCAAGGGATTGCGCCAGAGGTTGTGCCTCAAAAGGCATCTCAACAGTAGGCGAGCACGCTCAGGGCTTCAAGAAGAGTTGCCCGAATAGCGCCTCGGCGCGCTTTGTGACCTCGGGTGGCAGACTGATGCCGCGACCCCATTCGCGGCTGGTTTCGCCAGGCCATTTGTTGGTCGCGTCCAGGCCCATCTTGCCGCCCAGGCCGCTGACCGGCGAGGCGAAATCGAGATAGTCGATGGGCGTGTTGTCGACCAGCGTGGTGTCGCGCACCGGGTCCATGCGGGTCGTGATGGCCCAGATCACTTCCTGCCAGTTGCGCGTGTCGATGTCGTCGTCGACCACGACGATGAACTTGGTGTACATGAACTGGCGCAGGAAGCTCCAGATGCCGAACATCAGCCGCTTGGCGTGGCCGGGGTAGGCCTTCTTGATCGACACGACGGCCATGCGATAGCTGCAGCCCTCCGGCGGCAGATAGAAGTCGACGATCTCGGGAAATTGCTTCTGCAGGATGGGCACGAAGACCTCGTTGAGCGCGACGCCCAATATGGCCGGCTCGTCCGGCGGCTTGCCGGTGTAGGTCGAGTGGTAGATCGGGTTCTTGCGCTGGGTCAGGCGAGAGATCTCGAAGACGGGAAACCAGTCCTGCTCGTTGTAGTAGCCCGTGTGGTCGCCGAACGGACCTTCCAGCGCGTGCAGGTAGCCGCCCTTCTCCTTCAACGGCACGCCGTGCTCGCTGACGCCAGCGAAACCAGCAAGGGCGGGCAGGATATGGCCCTCCAGGACGATCTCGGCCGATGCCGGCGCCTGCAGCGGTTGGCTCTTGCCCACACCGGTGTTGACCAGCTCGGTCCGCGAGCCGCGCAGCAGGCCGGCGAACTGGTATTCGGACAGTGAATCCGGCACCGGAGTGACGGCTCCCAGGATGGTGGCCGGGTCCGCACCCAGGGCGACGGCGATGGGAAACGGCTCGCCCGGGTAGGCCAGGGCATGGTCGCGGAAATCCAATGCACCACCGCGGTGCGCCAGCCAACGCATGATGACCTGGCGGGGCGAAATCAGCTGCTGGCGGTAGATGCCGAGGTTCTGGCGGGTGCGCGTCGGGCCCCGGGTGATGACCAGACCCCACGTGATCAGGGGGGCTGCGTCGTCCGGCCAGCAGGTCTGGATGGGCAGGCGGCCCAGGTCGATGTCGCTGCCTTCGAACACCTCCTCCTGGCAAGGCGCGCGGCGCCGCAAGGCGGGCTTCATGTCCCACAACGCCTTGGCCATTTGCAGCAGCTTGCCGGCATCCTTCAAGCCCTTGGGTGGGTCAGGCTCCTTGAGGCTGGCGAGCACCCGGCCGACATCCCGCAAATCAGCCAGAGAGTCAGCGCCCATGCCGAGTGCGACGCGACGCGTTGTCCCGAAAAGATTGGTCAAGGCGGGGGTGGAAAACCCGGCCGGCGTCTCGAACAGCAAGGCCGGTCCACCGGCCCGCAAGACGCGGTCGCTGAGGGCTGTCATCTCCAGCACTGGTGAGACTTTTTCACGCACGCGCTTGAGCTCTCCAAGCCTTTCCAGGCCGGCCATGAAGTCCCTCAAGTCGCTGTATTTCATAACCAAAAGTAGTTTTGAATCGATGAAACAACCTTGACTGGTTATCTTCGACCCTTAAAATTCGTCGCTTCGGGTTTTTACTGAAGCCCAACCGGCCAGGTCCTCCGGGCACGCAGATGCCACAGACCCAAGCATTCGGCCGGGAAATTATCACCGTCGCCCCACCCAGACCGCTTCGCATCGAAGGCAGCCTGAGGCGGGTTGCGGCACAAGGAGTCGAATGACGACACGTCAAGACCTGTTCAGCCTGGCTCGCCACACGCGGGATTCGGCGTCGCTGTTCGTCAAGGACATCGGCAACGGCCTGCTGGTGGTCAGCCACAACACACTGGCCCTGCTCGGGCTGGCCGTGGTGTCGGTGCTGCTGGTGTTCACGAGCCAGGCGGGCCTGCGCGAGAAGGTGGAGTTCGCCACCCTTGGCTGGCTGAATGCCCGCCACGAAGCGCGTGCCGAGGCCGAGGGCAACACCCTGATGGCGTCGGCCGAGCCCGACGCCATTGCGCGCGCCACCGCCACCGACCCCCGCGAACTGAGCCGCCAGCAAGCGGCCGTCGCCCACTGGCTGGCGCGCCGCTACAGCGTGGCACCCGAGCCCATCAGCCGCCTGGTGCAGGAAGCCTGGGCCGTGGGCCAGCGCGCCAAGGTCGAACCGACGCTGATCCTGGCCATCATGGCCATCGAGTCGCGCTTCAACCCGTTCGCACAGAGCGCGGTAGGCGCCCAGGGCCTGATGCAGGTCATGACCCGCGTTCACGACGACAAGTACGAAGCCTTCGGCGGCACGCTGGCGGCCTTCGATCCGGTCACCAATCTGCGCGTGGGCGTGCAGGTGCTGAAGGAATGCATCCAGCGCGCCGGTGGCCTGGAGGAAGGCCTGCGCTACTACGTCGGCGCGGCCAATCTGGCCGAGGACACAGGCTATGCAGGCCGCGTGCTGGCCGAGCACGACCTGCTGAAGGCGGTCGCGGCCGGCCGCACGGTACCGACCATGACGACCGTCCGCCCGCTGCTGCGCGAAGCGGCGTCTGCCCCCTCGACGGGCGACTCCGCCCAGGTGGCTCTGCTGCGCTGAAGCGCCGCTGGCATACACTGGGCATTCACGCGACTGGCGATCAGGGTCACAAGCTGACCCGAGGTGGGACACCACCGGGGAGCGTGAGGCGGCTGTCCTCTGTCGACATGGCAACCGCTATCAGCCGTTCGCCTGGGCAGCCTTGGCCTCACGCTCGCTCGTGAGCGCCGGGGATTCACCGCCTGACCTTCGGAAACACCAGCATGTTTGACCGCAACACCTCCACCCTCGCCTTGGTCGACCCCGAACTCTGGACCGCCGTCCAGAACGAGAACCGCCGCCAGGAAGACCACATCGAGCTGATCGCCAGCGAGAACTACACCTCGCCGGCCGTCATGCAGGCCCAGGGGAGCCAGCTGACCAACAAATACGCCGAGGGCTACCCCGGCAAGCGCTACTACGGTGGCTGCGAGTATGTCGACGTCGTCGAGCAACTCGCCATCGATCGCCTGAAGCAGCTCTTCGGCGCCGAATTCGCCAACGTGCAGCCCAACTCCGGCTCGCAGGCCAACCAAGGCGCCTTCTTCGCGCTGCTGCAGCCTGGCGACACCATCATGGGCATGAGCCTGGCCGAAGGCGGCCACCTGACCCACGGCATGGCGCTGAACATGAGCGGCAAGTGGTTCAACGTCATCAGCTACGGCCTGGACGCGAACGAAGCCATCGACTACGACGCCATGGAAGCCCTGGCCCGTGAGAAGAAGCCCAAGCTCATCATCGCTGGCGCCTCGGCCTACTCGCTGCGCATCGACTTCGAGCGCTTCGGCAAGATCGCCAAGGAGATCGGTGCCTACTTCATGGTCGACATGGCGCACTACGCCGGCCTGATCGCCGCGGGCGTCTATCCCAATCCCCTGCCCCATGCCGACGTGGTCACGTCCACCACGCACAAGAGCCTGCGCGGCCCGCGCGGCGGCATCATCCTGACGAACGACGAGGCGATCGCCAAGAAGATCAACTCGGCCATCTTCCCCGGCATCCAGGGCGGCCCGCTGATGCACGTCATCGCCGGCAAGGCCGTGGCCTTCAAGGAAGCGCTGACGCCCGAGTTCAAGGCCTACCAGGAGCAGGTCGTCAAGAACGCCAAGGTGCTCGCCGACACGCTGATCGAGCGCGGCCTGCGCATCGTTTCCGGCGGCACCGAGAGCCACGTCATGCTGGTGGACCTGCGCCCCAAGAACCTGACCGGCAAGGAAGCCGAGGCCATCCTGGGCGCCGCCCACATGACCTGCAACAAGAACGGCATCCCGAACGATCCGCAGAAGCCCATGATCACCAGCGGCATCCGCCTGGGTACGCCGGCCATGACGACGCGCGGCTTCAAGGAGGAACAGGTGCGCGCCACCGCCCACCTGATCGCCGACGTGCTGGACAAGCCGCATGACGAGGCCAACCTGGCCGCCGTGCGGGAGAAGGTCGCCGCGCTGACTTCGGCCTTCCCCGTCTACCGCGGCTGAACCAGACCCCGATGCGCTGCCCGTTCTGCTCTCACACCGAAACCCAGGTCGCCGAGACCCGGGAGTCGGATGAGGGCGACGTCGTCCGGCGCCGGCGCCGCTGCCTGTCCTGCGACAAACGCTTCACGACCTATGAGCGGGCTGACATCGCCATGCCCTCGGTCGTCAAGAAGGACGGGCGGCGCGCCGATTTCGACGCCGCCAAGCTGCGTGCCTCCATGCAGTTGGCCCTGCGCAAGCGGCCGGTCAGCGTCGAGCAGATCGACGCGGCCATCAACCGCATCGAGGAAAAGCTGCTCGCCAGCGGCGCCCGCGAACTCGCGTCCACGCGGCTGGGCGAGTTGGTCATGCGCGAGCTCAAGCGCATCGACAAGGTCGCCTACGTGCGCTTTGCGTCGGTGTACCGCAGCTTCGAGGACGTCGACGAGTTCCGGCAGCTGATCCGCGAGATCTGATACCGGGTTGACCCTACCCCCCGTCAGGGGGAGATAAGGGGGAGATGAGGGGATGCGGCACCTGCCATCCCTCTTCGTTCCGCCTTTGGGGTGAAAGACGCGGTGAGCCCCGCTTCCTAGAGTTCGTTCCATCAGCAACGAACCGAGGGAAGCACCATGAACCGCACCGCCAGCACCCGTCGCAGCAACCGTGGTTTCACGTTGGTGGAACTCTGCGCCAGCGTCGGCATCTGCGCCGCGCTGCTCGGCCAGGCCGTGCCGGCCATGGGCACGCTGCGCCAGCAACAACAACTGCGCACCAGCGCGGACGCCCTGGCCAGCGACCTGCGTCTCGCACGCAGCGAGGCCGCCCGCTTGAGCGATTCGGTCTTCTTCCGCATCAGCGGCAAGGGCGCCAACGCCTGCTACGTGATGTACATCGGCACCAAGGACGACTGCGACTGCGCCGGCGGCAAGGCCGTCTGCAAGAAGCCGAGCAGCCAGGTCATCAAGACCGAATGGCTGCCGACGACCCAGCCCGTGCGCCTGAGCAGCAATGCCGAGACGCTGCAATTCCAGCATCGCCAGGGTCTCGTCACGCAGACTGGCAGCATCGACCTCAGCCTGAACGGCGGCACGACCATCCGCCAGGTCATAGCTATCACCGGCCGTGCGCGCAGTTGCTACGTCGGCACCAAAATCAGCGGCATGGCCAAGTGCGCCTGACCGCCTCATAGAGCCCCTCATTCATGGTGGATGCCGACCAGCGGCGCAACTCAGCGGACGAGCGGCTGGAGTGTTACTGATCGTTGTGACGTACTGCCGAAAATTCGGGCATGCGCAAATGCCTCCGCCCGGGCCGCCAAGGCTTCTCCCTGATAGAGCTCATGGTTGCGCTGACCATCGCCGGCATCCTGGCCGCGATCGCCTACCCCGCCTACACCTCGCACCTCCTGCGTGGTCGTCGCGCTGATGCCATCTCCGCGCTCACCGCCATCATGCAGGCGCAGGAACGTTTCCGCGGCAATCAAAACAAGTACGCGTCTTCAGCGACCACCCTGGTGCCGGAAATCGCGCAGATCGCACCGCTATATGACATCAGGATCTCCGCCGGCAGCAATGGCGACTTCGATATTGGCTATATCGTCACCGCCACGCCGGTTGCGGGAAGCAAGCAGGCCGCCGACGTGACGTGCAAGGCCTTGGTGGTGGAACTGAGAGGCGCAACGCCGTTTTATTCCGCGACCGGCGACCCTAGCAACAGTGGGACGGACAGCGATACGTCCGCCCAATGCTGGCCTCGATAGTCATGAAAAAACACGTTCATGCCCTGAAGGCTCGATTAGCCGGCTTGACGCTGATCGAAGTATTGGTCGGCGTCGCCGTGCTGGGTGTGATCTTGGCGGTGGCTGCGCCTTCAATGGCAGATCTGCTCGAGAAACGCCGCGTGATTGCCGCGGCCGAGGAAGTGGCAGGCATCTTGAATTACGCCAAGGCGGAAACGAATGCGACCAATTCGTGGCTCATCGTGAAATTTGGCCCTCCTGCTTCCAGCATGAGCTGTGCCCTGGTCGCAACCACAGGCCCCGCAAACAATTGCCGCTGCTGGAAACCAGTCAACGAAGTGTGCCCGGGCGCTCAGAAGCCCTTGCGCCTGTTTCAGTTGCCCTTGACTCATGTGAAATTTGAGGCGAGCGCCAAAAGTTGGGGCGGACCAGGGGCACCAAGCAATGCCATCCGCTTCGCGCGAGATCAGATGACCATTGCCGCGGAGAAGTTCAGTGTGGAAGTGGTCGGTACGGGAAAGGGCTACACGCTGCGCGTCGAAGTGAATGACGCAGGTCGTGTCAAGGTTTGTGCGCCGGCTGTCCCAAAGCAAGGGGCAACGAAGTTTAGCAAGATGAGTGGGTACGGAGAATGCAGCCCAATACCAGCACCCGCACCCTGAGTGCGACGCCCGGCAAGGCTCAACGAGGTATTGGCCTGGTTGAGTTGATGGTTGGCATCACGGTCGGTCTGATCGTCACTGCCGGCGCGGCCATGGTCGCAACCCGGCAGATCAATGAGCACCGGCGCCTGATGCTGGAGGTCCAGATGCAGCAGGATCTGCGCATCGCCGCGGATCTGCTGCAGCAGGACCTGCGTCGGGCCGGTTATCGCGGCCTGCCGGCCAACAGTGTCTGGGAACCCGAGCGCGACGCGGGCGCCACCCCCGCCAAGGAGGCATCGTCCAGCCCTTATGCAGCGGCCTCCGCAAGCGCAGGGGGTGAGCAACTTCTCTATCAATACGCGAGAAACGACGCCAGCGGTGCGCTCAACACGAGCAACGTGCTGAAGAGCAACGAGCATTTTGGTGTGCGATGGAAGAAGAGCAACAAGTCGCTTGAAATCCAGCTCGGCCAGGACAACTGGCAGCCCATCACGGACCCGGATGCAGTGCAGATCGAAAATTTCGTCGCGAACGTGGTGACGCAGCAGGTGTCGCTCGCCGACCTCTGCGATCCCACCTCGGCCTGTGTGGCAGCGGGAACCTGCCCCATGCAGGGCGTGAGGCGCGTCGATTTCACGATCAAGGCGGTTTCCAAGTCCGACCCCACCGTCAAGCGAACCTTACAGGTCAGCGAGAAGCTGCGTTCCGATGAAATCAGCGGGGCCTGCCAATGAAGCGCTCTTTCATGTCCCGAGAGCAGCGCCAGCGAGGCGCAGCCACACTGGTCGTGGTCATGGTGCTATTCCTTGTCATGGCTTTGCTGGCTGCCTATGCCAACCGCAGCCTGATGTTCGAACAGCGCATTTCTGGCAGCTATTACCGCGCCAGCATGGCCCAGGAACTGGCGGAAGGTGGCGTGGAATGGACGCTGGCCATGTTGAATGGCGCCGCGCTTGACGACGATTGCAAGCCGGTCGCCACGGGCGGCACGCGCTTCGTCGACAAATACCTCAACGTTTCGGCCGCGGACCGCGCCACGACAAGCAAGGTCACAACTGCCCTTCCCGGCCTCGCTGTCGATTGCTCGGCCACCGGTGCTGGCCTGGTTTGCCGCTGCCCCGCGGCCAATGCGCGAACCACCCAACCCGGCACGGCCGTCAATGGTGAGCTGGTCCCGAGTTTTGGTCTCGCCCTGGGCACCAACACGCATTACGGCAGTTTCCAGGTGATCGGCTACGGCTGCACGGACAGCAGCGTCGACAACTGCGTGTTCGGTGACCAGGAAGCGCGCAGCCAGAAGGCCGCGGCCATGTCGTTGCAGAAGGTCTCGATCGGCTTTGTCGGCGCCGTCCCGTCGTCGCCAGCTGCGCCGTTGACGGTCAAGGGCGTGCTGACCACCTTGGGCGCCGGCGGCCTGGGCCTGCACAACACCGACCCGCGCTCCGCCGGCCTGTTGGTCGTGTCCGGCGGCGGTGCGCCGGCACTGAATGAGGACCGCTTGGACAGCGTGCCCGGCACGCCATCCAGTCAAGCGCGGGTTTTCGATGACGTCTATCTCCACAGCCTCGGGAACAACACGCAGGACAACACCAAGTTCTTCCGCAACTTCATGGGCATGGCGCCCAGCCGCTACCGGAACCACCCGGCGGCTTACGAGGTCGCCTGCGCTGGCGGCAGCTGCGGGACGCAGCTTCTGGCTGCCTACGACGCCGGCCAGCGCATCCTGATCGTGCGCGGAGCGATGGCGGTCGATTCGAATGTCACCCTGGGCACGGTGGCTGCACCGGTGCTGATCGTCGTGGAGGGCGACGTGGACATTGCCGGGCCCATGCAGTTGAACGGCATGCTGGTGGTTCTTGGCGACCTGCGCTGGGCCAACGGTGGCGGCGGCGGGGTGTCGCAGGTCACCGGCATGGTGGTCGTGCAAGGCGACATGGTTGCCGACGGACGCATGGACATCGTCTACCGACAGTCCGTTGCAAGCGAACTGCGCAACCGCGTCGGCAGCTACGCGCGCGTGTCGGGCGGCTGGATCGACGAGGACACGAAATGATCGAGTCCACCATGGCCATGCCCCTTGCTTCCCGACTTGCCCGCCGCGCCTCGCGGCGCCAGCGCGGCGTCACGCTGATCGAAGCCCTGGTGGCGCTGCTGGTGATGTCCTTCGGCATGCTCGCCCTCGTGGGCCTGATGAGCAACCTGCGCCGCGGCGCGGACTTGGCCAAGCAGCGCAGCGAAGCCATGCGCATTGCCCGAGCAGAATTGGCCAACTTGAGGGATTTCTCGGTGCTGACCAGCGCAGGAGCGCCGGCGGGTGCCAAGGCCTATGCAGGTATCACCAATCAGGCTGCGGCGACGCCGGTGACGCCGGTCGATGCCAACACCACCTATAACGTGCAACGCTTCGTCAGTGCAGTGCCAGGCGGGCCAGCCGTTCAGGTCCGTGTCAGCGTGACCTGGAACGACCGTGCCGGAGACCCACAGTTCATCAATCTGGACACGGTCATCGCTGGCGTCGATCCGCTGTTCAGCGCCGCGCTCGGCTTCGCGCCCCCGGCGGGACCCATCACCCAGCCTTCGGCCCGCAGTCCGCTCATCCCGGCGGGGGCCAAGCAGCTGGACGGCAAGATCAGCGCCTTCTATCCAGACCGCTCCAGCAATGTGATCTGGGTCTTCAACAACATCACCGGCGTCATCACGGGCGTCTGCATCAATGCGGCCGGCACCCTTCAGTCGGCCCTCACCGCTGCCGATGTCGAGGCTTGCAAGAACGGCACCCGGGCTGGCTATCTCTTGAGTGGCGTCATTCGCTTCTCCAACACCAACCCGCCCAACCCGACGGCGCCCGGTGGCACGGCCATTCCTCTGGGTCTGGGCATCGTCGACGGAAGCTACGCTCTACCCCGCCTGAATGCGCAAGGCGCGCCGGTGATGAATGGCGGCAGCATGGTGCTGGACACTTTCACCGCGACGGCGCCGACCTTCGACTGTTTCGAGGATTCGCCCAGCGCATCACCGAGCGCCCAGCCTTTTGTCACCTACAACTGCATCGTCTACCCCGATACCACGACAAAGATCTGGTCAGGCAAGCTGGAGCTGACGCGTATCAGCCTAGGCACAACCGCTGCTGAATACCGCGTCTGCCGCTATAGCGCCGACTACAACGGCAATGGCAGCATCTATACGTCTGATTGGAAAGCGCTGGAGAACGAAGAGCATCCGGCGGTCTATGGCCGAGTCACCGGCTCTTTGGTGCGCCAGAACTTCCTGGTCGTCCGCGGCGATCTCGACTGCCCGACAGCGCCAGCGGTAGACCCGAACAACAGCGTGTTCGCCGATTACTCGACCGTTCAGTCGCAGCCGACGCCCGGCCCGTAGTGCTGGCCGCAGCGGGAGGCGTTGGCCAGACCTAGACTTCCCGCATGAATTCGCCCGCAATGACGGCGGCGCTGCTGCGAGCGCTTTCCCTGGCCGAGCAGGCCATCGGCTTGACCGACCCCAACCCCCGCGTCGGCTGCGTCATCCTGGCTGCCGACGGCCGGGAACTCGGCGCGGGCCACACCCAGCCGGCTGGACAGGCCCATGCCGAAGTGATGGCGCTGCGCGATGCGGCCGCGCGTGGCCACGACGTGCGCGGCGCGACCGCCGTCGTCACCCTCGAGCCCTGCTCGCACCATGGCCGCACGCCGCCCTGCTGCGATGCGTTGATTGCCGCCGGCATCGCGCGCGTCGTGGCTGCCGTCAAGGACCCCAACCCACAAGTCGCCGGCCAGGGCCTTGCGCGCCTGAAGGCTGCCGGCCTGCTAGTTGAACTGGCGGACGCGGCCGTCGCCGAGGCGGCCAGCGAACTCAATATCGGCTTCTTCTCGCGCATGCAGCGCGGCCGGCCCTTCGTACGCCTGAAGTCGGCCGTCTCGCTCGACGGTCGCACCGCCCTGCCCGATGGCCGCAGCCAATGGATCACCGGCGAGGCCGCCCGCACCGACGGCCATGCCTGGCGCAAGCGCGCCGGCGCCGTGCTGACCGGCATTGGCACCGTGCTGGCCGACGACCCCCGCCTCGACGTCCGCCTGGTGCCGACAGCTCGTCAGCCGCTGCGCATCGTGCTGGACCCGCAAGGCCGCATGCCGGGCAGCGCCCGCATCCTGCAGCCCCCCGGTGAAGCCCGCGTCATCGGTCCCGGGCGAGCCGATCTGGCCGTTCTCCTGACCGAACTCGGCGCCCAAGGCATCAATGAGCTGCACGTCGAAGCCGGGCCGACGCTTTCCGGGGCTTTCCTCGATGCCGGCCTGGTCGACGAGCTGCTGATCTACCAGGCGCCCGTGCTGATTGGCGACGGCCGCCCGCTCGCGGCACTGAGCCCGCTGGCAGAACTCGGCGACGCGCGTCGCTGGCGCCTCGTCGAAGCCACACCCGTCGGCCCGGATCTGCGCCTGCGGCTGCGCCCCAGGTAACGCCCCACGCGGCACCAGCCGCCAGGGTCGCCACCTACAATCGCCGGCTATGCCCATCTCCCCCATTCCCGAGCTGGTGGCCGAGCTGGCTGCTGGCCGCATGGTCATCCTCGTCGACGAGGAAGACCGCGAGAACGAAGGCGATCTCGTACTGGCGGCCGACCTGGTCACGCCCGAGGCGATCAACTTCATGGCTCGCTTCGGCCGCGGGCTGATCTGCCTGACCCTGCCCCGCGAGCATTGCGAGCGCCTGCAGCTGCCGCCGATGACGCGGCGCAACGGCACCCAGCACGGCACCGCCTTCACGGTGTCCATCGAAGCTGCGACCGGTGTCACGACCGGCATCTCCGCCGCTGACCGTGCCCGCACCGTGCAGGCGGCTGTCGCGGCGAACGCCAAAGCCAGCGACCTCGTGCAACCCGGCCACGTCTTTCCGTTGCAGGCCCATGATGGTGGCGTGCTCATGCGCGCCGGCCATACCGAGGCTGGTTGCGACCTGGCACGCATGGCCGGCCTGTCGTCCACCTCCGTGATTTGCGAGATCATGAAGGACGACGGCACCATGGCCCGCCTGCCCGATCTCGAGATCTTTGCCGCCGAGCATGGCCTGAAGATCGGCACCATCGCCGACCTCATCGAATACCGCAGCCGCCATGAAAGCCTGATCCAGCGTGTCACCGAGCGCCGCCTGAACACGGCGCAGGGCGAGTTCGACTGCCAGGTCTTCACCGACCGCACGGGCGGCACCCACCTGGCGCTCAGCCACGGCCAGTGGACGCCCGACAGCGAGGTTCTGGTGCGCGTGCACGAACCGCTGTCGGTCATGGACCTGCTGGAAGCCGGCCCCTGCGGCCACTCCTGGGGCCTGCCGGCCGCGCTGGCCGCCGTCAAGGCCAGCCTGGGCGGCGTGGTCGTGCTGCTGAATTGCGGTGAGGACGCCGCTGGCGTGCTGGCCCGCGTGCAGGCCTGCGAGCCGGCCCCCGCCACCAAGGGCGCGATGGACCTGCGCACCTATGGCGTCGGCGCCCAGATCCTGAAGGCCCTGGGTGTGCACCGCATGCGCCTGCTGGGCAGCCCGCGCCGCATGCCGAGCATGACCGGCTATGGTCTCGAAGTGACCGGCTTCACCGCTCCCCCCAACTGCTGAACCCCAAAGGCCCGCGATGCAAGATTCCGAACAAGGCCTGCCCAGCTTCGAGGGCGCCCTCGATGGCAGCGAGCTGACCATCGCCATCGTCCAGGCGCGCTTCAACGACGCGATCACCTCGAGCCTGGCCAGCGCCTGCCTGGCCGAGCTGTCGGTGCTGGGTGTACCGACCGAGGCCATCCGACACGTCACCGTGCCCGGCGCGCTGGAAGTGCCGCTGGCGCTGCAGGCCCTGGCCGAAAGCAATGACTTCGACGCGCTGATCGCCCTGGGCTGCATCATCCGCGGCGAGACCTACCACTTCGAGCTGGTGGCCAACGAGAGCGGCGCGGCCGTGACCCGCGTCGGCCTGGACCATGGCATCCCGATCGCCAACGCCATCCTGACCGTCGAAAACGAAGCCCAGGCCTGGGCCCGCGCCGAACCCAAGGGCCGCGACGCTGCACGCGTTGCCGTCGAAATGGCCAATCTGCTGAAAGAGATCGAGTGAACGCCCCCACCCCAAAGACCGCCACGAAGACGGCCAACAAACCTGGCGTCAAGCGCGCTCCTGCCAAGTCCGCCCGTCGCCGTTCGCGCGAGGCCGCCGTGCAGGGCCTCTACCAATGGCTGCTGACCGGCGACGACGTGGGCGCCATCACGGCCCTGGGCCGCGAGCAGGAAGGCTATGCCAAGCTCGACGTGAAGCACTACGACGCGCTGCTGGGCGGCTGCATCCACGAGGCGGCCGACCTCGACGCCATCCTGTCCCGCCACGTCGACCGCAAGACCACCGAGCTCTCGCCCATCGAGCACGCCATCCTGATGATCGGCGCCTACGAGCTCAAGCATTGCGTCGACATCCCCTACCGCGTGGCCATCAACGAGGCGGTCGAGCTGGCCAAGTCCTTCGGCGGCACCGACGGCCACAAGTATGTGAACGGCGTGCTGGACCGCGCGGCTGGCGACTTGCGCCCCGTCGAGGTCGCAGCCAAGCGTTGACGACGAACTGATGAAACTGGCCGCGCGGCTCGACCGCATCGAGCCCTTCTATGTGATGGAGCTGGCCAAGGCCGCGGCCCGGGTCGCGGCCGGCCCTTTGTGCGACCCGGCCGAGGGCGGCCGGCGCATGATCCGCCTCAATGTCGGCGAGCCCGATTTCGGCGCCGCGCCCGCGGTCCGTGAAGCCGTGGCCCGCGTGGCCCAGGGCCCCACACCCTACACCGATGCCCTCGGTCTGCCCGCATTGCGTGAGGCCATCTCGCGCTGGTACGGCCAGCGCTTTGGCCTCGCCGTCGCACCCGAACGCATTGCCATCACGGCCGGCGCGTCGGCCGGCCTGCAACTCGCCTGCCTCGCCCTCTTCGAGCGGGGCGACGAAGTGCTGATGCCCGATCCCTGCTACCCCTGCAATCGCCACTTCGTGACGGCTGCGGACGCCACGCCGCGGTTGCTGCCGACCGGCGCCGCGGAGCGCTTCCAGCTCGGTGCGCAGCAGGTGCGCGACGCATGGACACCGGCGACCCGGGGCGTGCTGCTGGCCTCGCCGAGCAACCCGACCGGCACCTCCATTGCGCCCGAGGTGCTGGCCGACATTGCCGGCTTCGTGCGTGAGCGCGGTGGCGTCACGGTGGTTGACGAGATCTACCTGCCGCTCAGCTACGAAGAGCACTTCGGCCACAGCGCGCTTTCGCCGGGCGAGGACATCATCTCGGTCAACAGCTTTTCCAAGTACTTCGGCATGACGGGCTGGCGCCTGGGTTGGCTGGTACTACCGCCCGCCCTCGTGCCGGCGATCGAACGGCTGGCGCAGAACCTCTATATCTGCCCATCGACGCTGTCGCAGATGGCGGCATTGGCGGCCTTCGAGCCCGAGTCCATCGCGGAGTTTGAGCGCCGCCGCGCAGTTTTGAAGCAGCGCCGTGACTACATCGTGCCCGCGCTCAACGGCCTGGGCTTGAATGTGCCGGTGCCCCCGGACGGCGCCTTCTACGCCTGGATGGACATCAGCCGCCACCACGCCGACAGCTGGACCTTCGCCCACGAACTGCTGCAAAGCGCCCAGGTGGCGTTGACACCGGGCCGCGACTTCGGCCTGACCGATCCGCAGCGCTGGATGCGCCTGTCCTTTGCATCGTCGATGGAAGACCTGCAGGAAGCTGTTGCCCGCCTGCGCGGAGTCCTCGCATGAACTTCCAGTTTCCCGTTCGCGTCTACTGGGAAGACACCGACGCCGGCGGCATCGTCTTCTATGCCAACTACCTGAAGTTCTTCGAGCGTGCCCGCACCGAGTGGCTGAGAGCGGCGGGCGTCGAGCAGCACCAGTTGCGCGAGGACACCGGCGTCATGTTTGTCGTCGCCGCCACCAGCCTGCGCTATGCCGCGCCGGCCAGGCTCGATGACCTGCTGACCATCACCGTCGAGCCTCAACCCGCCGGCCGCGCCAGCCTCGTCGTGCGCCAGCGCGCGCTGCGTGGCGACACACTGTTGTGCGAAGGCGAGATCCGCATCGGCTGCGTGCGCGCCGAAGACCTGAAACCCCAACGCCTGCCCGACTCGGTCGTGGCAGCGATCACCGCATGAACCAAGACCTGTCCATCGTTTCCCTGATCCTGCATGCCAGCTTCGCGGTGCAGCTCGTCATCGCGGGCCTGCTGCTCGTGTCGCTGGCGAGCTGGAGCGTCATCTTCGGCAAGCTGATCGGCCTGGGCCAGATCAAGCGACGCAACGATGCCTTCGAGGCCGAATTCTGGAGCGGCAAGAACCTCAACGACCTCTACCAGTCGGTCGGCAACCGCGCGGACGCCGCACCGCTGGAACGCATCTTCGCGTCAGGCATGCGCGAGTTCCTGAAGCTGCGCGAGAAGCGCGTGACCGACGCCGGCGCCTTGCTCGACGCCGCCCGCCGCGCGATGCGCGCGAGCTTCCAGCGCGAGCTGGACGCGATGGAACACAACCTGTCCTTCCTCGCCTCGGTGGGCTCGGTGTCGCCTTACGTGGGCCTGTTCGGCACCATCTGGGGAATCATGCACGCCTTCGTCGGCCTGTCGAACCTGACCCAGGTGACGCTGGCCACCGTCGCGCCCGGCATCGCCGAGGCGCTGGTGGCGACGGCCATCGGCTTGTTTGCCGCCATTCCGGCCGTGCTGGCCTACAACCGCTTCGCGCGCCAGATCGACCGCAGCGCGATCACGCTGGAGACCTTCATCGAGGAGTTCTCCAACATCCTGCAACGCAACGCGACCCAGCACTGATGGCTGCCATCTCCTCCCGTGGCGGGCGCCGGCGGCGCACGATGAACGAGATCAACATGGTCCCCTTCATCGACGTGATGCTGGTGCTGCTCATCATCTTCATGGTCAGCGCGCCGCTGATCACGACAGGCCTCGTCGACCTGCCCAGCGTGGGCAAGAGCCGCCAGCAGCCCGAGCATGTCATCCAGATCATCGTCGGCACCGACGAGAAGCTGAAGATCAAGGTCGATCAGCTCGAGCCCGAATCGATTCCCGCCAACCGCCTGGCCGAGCGCGTCAAGAAGGCGCAGGGCAAGGATGCGACCAGCCCCGTCGTCATCTCGGCAGACAAGAACGTCAAGTACGAGGCCGTCGTGCAGGTCATGGACACGCTGCAGCGCGCCGGCATCCAGCGCGTGGGCCTTGCCGTGAAGAGCGGCGCCCCCTCCTCCAAGTGAGATGACGAGCGCGACCTTACGTCCTCCCGAGGCCGCGGGCTTCGGTCGCGGCATGACGCTGGCGTTGATCGCCCATGGCCTGCTGATCCTGGCCCTCAGCTATGGCCTGAACTGGCACAGCGACGCCTCGCCCGCTTTCGAGGCCGAGCTGTGGTCGGCCGTGCCCCAGGTGGCCGCGCCACGCGAGGAAGCGCCGCCGGAGCCCGAACCCGAAGCGCCCAAGCCCGACACCCGCGCACAACAGCGGGCTGCCGAAGAAGCCGCCGCCGAGCAGCGCGAGGCCGAGATCGCCATCGCCAAGGAGAAGAAGCGCAAGGAAGAGAAGGCCCGCGACGAGGCCGCCAAGGTCGAGCGCGAAAAAGCCGCCCAGGAGAAGCTGGCCAAGGACAAGCTCGCCAAAGAGAAAGCGGACAAGGAAGAGCAGGACCGCAAGAAGGCCAAGGACGCCAAGGCGGCCAAGGATGCAAAAGAGGCGAAGGACACCAAGGAGGCCGATGCCCGCCGCGAAGCGCTGCGCCAGGAAAACCTGCGCCGCATCCAGGGCATGGCCGGCGGCACGCCGGGCTCCACCGGCGCCGCAGCCCAGAACTCGGCGCCGTCAGCGGGCTACGCCGGCCGCATCAAGGGCAAGATCCGCCCACTCATCATCTACCCGGACGATGGCGTCGCGAACCCGACCGCCGAGGTGCAGGTGACGCTGGGGCCCGACGGCCGCATTCTCGGCAGCAAGGTGCTCAAGGCCAGCCCCGACCCCGACTGGGACCGCGCCGTGCTGCGCGCCATCGAGAAGGCCGAGACCCTGCCGCGGGATGTCGACGGGCGCGTGCCGCCGGTGCTGATCCTCACCTTCCGCCCGCGCGAATAGTGCGGGGCGCGGGGCGTCAAAGCTCCACGGAGATCGGCCGCCCGGGCAGCACCCGGCTCAGCTCATCGGCCAATGCCTGAAGGTCCATGGGCTTGCTGAGGTAGCCATCCATGCCTGCCTTCAGGCAGGCATTGCGCCGCAGATCCGTGTCGCCAGCAGTGGCGGCAATGATGGGGAAAGGCGGCAAATTGCCGACGCGCTGCAAGGACCTCAGATGCTCGCTGGCTTCCAATCCGTCCATGACCGGCATGTCCACGTCCATCAGCACCATGTCGGGCGGCTCGTCACAGCAGGAGTCGAGCGCCTCGATCCCGTCACCGGCGACCACCACCTCGTAGCCCAAGGCCTCGAGCTGGCCCCGCGTGACGATCTGGTTCACGATGTTGTCGTCCACGACGAGGACACGGCGGCTCTCCTGGACGTAAAGCGGCGTGGGCGATGTCAGCCGCGACAGGGCCGTCGAAGTCCGGGTATCGACATGCGCGGTGAAGCGCTCCAGCTCCAGCGGGCTGAGCGGCAGCACCCGGATGTCGACCGAGCACTGGCGCCGAAAGCGCAGCGTCTCGGAGCCAGAAACCACGGCGAGCACCGTCCATAGGCCGGGCAAGGCCTGGGCGATCTGTTCGAGCTGAGCCAGTTCCTGGCCGCTGTGCTCCGCGACGATCATCAACATCGGTGCTGCAGTGGTGGATGTCGCCGCCGCGGCCTCCTCGAGCCGCTCAAACGACACCACGTGCCAGCCCAACAGCCGCAGTCTCGTCTCGACGGAGTCCAGCGCGCCGCGCAGAGGGCTGACCAGCCATGCCACCGAACCCGCGGCGTTCGGTGGGTGCTCGAACGCCACTTCCTCCCCGACAACTTCGCCGCTCAGCGAGATAACCAGACCGTCAAGCCCGGCGTCGACGAACTGAACCGAGCCGGCGGTGGCCGGACAAGGCGCTTGCGCCCGCGCCACCAGCCCATCGGACACATCGGCATCCTCGGCAACCAGCTGCAGGCGCTGCAGCACGGCCAGGACATCGGACGGGCAATTCGCCCCGGTGCCGGCGGCGTGGATGACGATGCTGCTTCGGCCAAACACTGGCGGCTCGACCACCGCGGTGAACATGACGAAACCCGACTCAAAGCAGTCGACGATGCCCAGCAATATCCGGTGAATACCGGCACGCAGGTAGGGCCCAG
The DNA here is from genome assembly GCF_001425705.1 of Pelomonas sp. Root1217. Classification (GTDB taxonomy): domain Bacteria; phylum Pseudomonadota; class Gammaproteobacteria; order Burkholderiales; family Burkholderiaceae_C; genus Pelomonas. The sequence continues at coordinate 50,129 of NZ_LMDC01000031.1, forward strand.
GATCGTGAAGCTCGAGGCGCGGCCCGTGGTAATCGAAGTAGGTGACAAGCCCCTTCCTTTTGGCGTAGGGCAGCACGTCGCGCGCGCTCTGGGTGAACAGCTCTGAAAACTCCATCGGCGGACTCTTGCTAACTGTCCGCGAGACTAGGGCAAACCCAGTTGTTAGATGGTTTCCAAATGTGGCCGCTGCTTACATGCAGATGCTTCGTGTCAAGGCGCGCCGCCAGCCACGGGCTTCAGCACCATGCGATCGACAGACCAGCGTCCCGCGCCCCACAGCGCGATCCCCAGGGCCAGCACGCCCCAAAGGATGTGCTGCGCCTCACCGGCGGCAGATAGATCCTCCGCTGGCAGCGAAAGCGCCGCCATCAGGTTGACGACGAAAAGGCTCACGCCGGCGAAGCGGCCTGCCAGGCCGAGCACCAGCAGCACCGGAACCACCAGCTCGCCCGCGGTGCCCATATAGGCCGCGAGCGCCGGCGGCAGCAGTGGCACCTGGTAGTAGTCGTTGAACAAGGCCAGCGTGGACGACCAGTCGTGCAGCTTGACCAGGCCCGACATGAAGAAGACCTTGGCCACGTAGAGCCGCGCCGCCAGCAGCGCAAGCGACTGTAGATGGCTGACCAGCGTATCCAGCGGCGCGGGCAGCCGGGTGGGTTGCAGGCCCGGGTCGGTGAAGGCGCGCAGCACAGTGGAGATCAGAGCTTTCATGGTGTCGTGGTCCGGTTCGGTGATGTAGCCCTGACTCCCTGCAGCCAGGCGTTGTGCAACGCGGCTTGCAGCCAGGCGGCGAAGTCGAAGTCGGTTTCACCGCCAGAACCTTTCACTGCGGCCAGCTCCAGCGCCTCGGCAAGATTCACGGCGTCGAGCAGGGCCCGGATGAAGACCGCATCGGCGGCCGACACGGGTTGCCATTTCCCGCGCCAACCGGCTCGCCAGACCACCACCGGCCCGTCGGACTGCGCCAGCACCGCCAGGCCAGGCCGCAATTGCAGCCAGAGCTTGTCGGGCGACGTGGTGCCGAGCAGGGCCAGCGAGTCGGCATCCAACGACGCGTCCTGCGCGCGTTCAGCCCGGTGCAGCGCCCAATCCAGGCGAGCGAGATCGGGCAAGCCCGAAGCCTCGCCAGCGCGCTCCAGCAGAAAGCCTTCGAGCGCCCCACCCCACTGCCCCAGGTCACCGCTCTCGGGCGGGTGGGCGCGCCAGAAGGTCCAGGCCAGCGACGCGAATTCTTCCTCGCCGAGCTCCTCGCGCAAGCGCACAAAGGGCACCGCCAGTGCCTGGGCCGACAGCGCCCGCAGGTTGTTGCGATAGGCCGCCAGGCCGCGCTCGCTGCCAGTCAGGCCGGGCGGCGCATCGCCGCGCCCCAGCAGCGCATCGACAAAGGCCTGCTGAGCGAGCTTCATGGGTGCAGCTCCCTCGCCCGCTGGCCTTCAGCCAGCAGCACCGCCAGATCGGGCACGGCGGTGTCCCACTCGATCAGCGTCGGCAGCGGCCCCAGCCGCTGCAGCGTGTGTTCGTAGACACGCCAGACCTCGTCGCGCACGCGGCTGCCATGGTCATCGATGACGAGGCCGTCGTCCTGCTCGCAGTGGCCGGCCAAGTGGATCTCGCCGACGCTGCCGGGGCGGATCGCGTCAACCCACCGCATGGCTTCACCCGCCGCGTCGCCCGGCGCCAGGCCGGCATTGCGCGCATTGACGAACAGGTTGTTGACGTCCAGCAGCAGGCCGCAGCCGCTGCGTCGCGTCAGTTCGTTGAAGAACTCGGGCTCGGCCAGGGTGTCGCCGGCCCAGCCGACGTAGGCGCTGATGTTCTCGATCAGCATCGGCCGGCCCAGGCGCTCCTGGACCTGCTGGACATGGCTGACCGTCAGCGCGAGGGATTCGTCGGTGAAGGGGATGGGCAGCAGGTCGGCTGCATGCAGGCCCGAGCCCGAACTGGACATCACACGGGCAAAGCAGGCATGGTCGGACACCCAGCGCGGCTGCACGCGCCGTACGAGGCGAGCGAGCCGCTCCATGTGTGCATCGTCCAGCCCCGCCGCCGAGCCCAGGGCCAGGCCCACACCGTGCAGGCTGACGTCATAGGCCTCGCGGCCTGCTTCCAGCACGGCCAGCGTGATGCCGCCGTCGGCAAAGAAGTTCTCTGAATGGACCTCGATGAAGCCGAGTGCAGGGCGCTCGGCCAGCAAGGTCTCGTAGTGCGGCTGGCGCCAGCCAATGCCCACGCAGGGCGAGGCTGGCGCCGAGGTCATGACGGTCAAGCCCTCACTTCTTGGCGGGCGCCTTGGTCGAGCCGCCTTCCTTCTCGCACGTGCCCTTGGCGACGTACTTCCATTCGTTCATGTCCTTGTCGGCCTTGGACTGGCCGGCGCAGGAGTGGCTGCCATTGGCGGTGGCGCAGTCGTTCTGGCCGGCCTTGGCGATGCCGTAGCACTTCTCCTTGGCGGTATCGGCGGCCTGGGCCTGGGCGACGATGCCCAGGGACAGGGCGGCGGCAAGAGCGGAGGACACGAGGGCTTGGTTCTTCATGAGACAGGTCTCCAAACGGTTGGGGGGTAAAAGGCGGCCGATCATCCGGCGGCAAGAACGAAGTCGCAAGACACTGCCAAGTCCTTACACTGCCGCCGCCATGACCGCTCCAACCGCCTCAGCGGACTACTGCCGCCAGATCGAAGCCCTGCGCCCGCCGCTGCTGAAGTACGCGCGCCTGCAGCTGCGCAACCCCGCCTGGGCCGAGGATGCCGTCTCTGAAACCCTGCTCGCGGCGCTGGAGAAGCCCCAGGCCTTCGCGGGCAACAGCCAGCTCAAGACCTGGCTGGTCGGCATCCTCAAGCACAAGCTCGTCGACCAGATCCGCAAGAACAGCCGCGAGCTGTCCACCACCTGCAGCAGCGAGGACGGCGAGGACCTGGACGATCTGCTGTTTGCCAGCGACGGCCACTGGCGCGAGACCCAGCACGACTGGGGCAACCCCGAGGATTCGCTGCGCCAGGTCGACTTCATGAGGGTGCTGGAGGCCTGCGTCGAGAAGCTGCCGGGCCAGCAGGGGCGCCTGTTCATGATGCGGGAGTGGCTGGAGCTGGAATCGGACGAGATCTGTAAGGAACTGGCGATCACGCCGACGAACTTGTGGGTCATGCTGCACCGGGCCCGGCTGAGACTGCGGGACTGCCTGCAGGCCGGCTGGTTCGGCGGCGCGACCGCTGGAGGGGCGACTTGATCAAGCTGAAGATCACCTGCCGGGAGGCCACGCAGATCACGCTCAAGGCGGAAGATCGCAGCATGCCGCTGACCGAGCGGCTGTCGCTGCGTCTGCACCACCGCATTTGCACCAACTGCCGGCGCTTTTATCGTCAGGTCGAGCTGATGCGCCAGGCCAGCGCGCGCTGGCGGCACTACACCGAGGACTGATCAGGCCACCGGTGCGCCCTCGTCGGGCAGGGCCGATGCCAGGGCTTCGTCGCCCTCCAGTGCAATCGCAATCGCCAGCTTGATGGCATCGATCTGAGCCGCCAGGCCCATGCTGGGCACTGTCGGCTGGGTGCGGGCCGCCTGCTCCGGCAGGGCCGGCACATGGATGAAGCCGCTCTTCACGCCAAGCCCGGCGAGCCGGTGCTGCAGTTCGAAAAACACCTGGTTGCAGACAAAGGCACCCGCCGTCAACGACAGCCCCGCCGGGTGACCGGCCGCGCGCAGCCCGTTGCGAATCGCCTTGGCGGGCAGCGTCGAGAAATAGGCCGGCGGCGCGTCCGCCCGCACCGGCACATCCTGCGGGCGCTCGCCGGCGTTGTCGGCGATGCGTGCATCGATGAGATTGACGGCCACGCGCTCAATGGAAATCTCGGCCCGGCCGCTGGCCAGGCCCAGTGCGATGACGAGTCCGGGCTTGTGCACGGACAGCGCTTCAGCCAAGGCTTTGGGAGCACCGCCAAAGGTCGTCGGCAGGCAACGTGCCTGCACCGTCGCGCCGGCAATGATCTGGCCATGCAGCGATCGGGCCACCTCCCAGGACGGATTGATGGCCTCGCCGCCAAAGGGCTCGAAACCCGTGAGCAGGATGTTCATGGCTCCATTGTGTCGTTTCATGTCGAAGCCGGGCGGCGCCGGCGGCCCGCCGGTCTACGGCGTCAGCATGGCGTTTTTCGGGGCCAGCGCAAGCGCCGCAGCCCTCCATAATCATCGGCACACCCGCTGCCCCAGCCCATGACCGACCCGTCACAGCCCCTGCCCTGGCCCCATGGCGATGCCGACTCACCCGCTGCGGCAGGCCCGGCCTCCGGTTTCCTCTGGCCCAGCCCGCCCTATGCCGCCTACCCCCAGCCGCAGGTCCAGCGCGGGCATGAGGCCTGCGAGATCCTGGGGCTGAACAACAGCCGCAGCACGGGCCAGCTGTTGCAGCTCGATGCCAGCGACCGCATCGTGCAGATCAATGTGCCGCCAGCGCGCAACAGCATGCCGCTGAAGTTCAGCCAGTTCCGCGCCATCAAGCTGCTGCGTACGCTGGAGGTGCCGCCGCGCGATGCCGGCGACTTGAACTCCCCGCTCAGCGTCGACCAGCGCCCGCGCACCGAGTTCCGCGTCGTCTTCACTGGCGGCGATGAGCTCAAGGGCGTGACCATCGGCCATCACCACGACAACCTGGGCCTGTTTCTCTTCCCGCCACTGGCCGAGGACGACGACTCCGTGCGCCGCGTCTTCGTGCCCCGCGAGGTACTGGCGAATTTCGAGATCGGCGAGCGCCTGGGCGACCTGCTGCTGAAGGACAAACTCGTCACGCCCGAGCAGCTCAACGCCGCCGCTGTCGAGCAGAACGACCTGCGCCAGCGCCGCGTCGGCGACATCCTCGTCAACCAGCAGATCGTCACGGCCGAGCAACTGCTGCAGGCCATCGAGCAGCAGGCGCGCATGCCCATGGTGCGCATCGGCGAGGCGCTGCTGGCGCTGGAGCTGGTCACGGCCGAGCAGCTCGAGGTGGCACTGGTTCAGCAGCGTGATGACCGTTCCGTGCCGCTGGGCGAGCTGCTGGTGCGCAAGGGCGTCATCAACCGCGCGCAGTTGCAGTCGGCACTGGCGCGCAAGATGGGCTATCCGGTCGTCGACGTCGAGAACTTCGCCATCGAGCCCGACGCCGTGCGCAAGCTGCCGCACGCAGTGGCCAAGCGCCTTGAGGTGCTGCCCCTGCTGCTGCGCGACGGCCGCCTGGTCGTGGCCATGGAAGACCCGACGCGGCGTGACGCCATCGAAGAGGTCGAATTCATCACCCAGCTCAAGGTCGTACCCACGCTGACCAAGCTCGGCACCCTGCAGTTCGCCATTCCGCTGGCTTTCGACCGCTATGGCGGCGAGGCCCTGCCGCGCGGCAGCGCCGTCGACCCCCTGCCCGACTTCCAGCCCGACTTCACGCTGGACAACTCCAACAAGCTCATCGAGAGCCTGGAGCGCGACAGCAGCGAGCGCAGCGCCAGGGAGGAGGAGTCGCCCATCGAGCAGAGCGACAACTCGCTCGTGCGCCTGATCAACTCGATGATCATCGAGGCGCACAACCAGGGCGTGTCCGACATCCACATCGAGACCTACCCGGGCAAGGAAAAGCTCAAGATCCGTTTCCGCCGCGACGGCGTGCTGCAGCCTTACCTGGAGCTGCCCCCTACCTACCGCAACGCGATGATCGCGCGCATCAAGATCATGTGCGACCTCGACATCTCCGAGCGCCGCAAGCCCCAGGACGGCAAGATCAATTTCGCCAAGTACTCGTCCCAGCACCGGCTGGAACTGCGAGTGGCGACCATCCCGACCAACAACGGCCTGGAAGACGTCGTCATGCGCCTGCTGGCCAGTAGCAGGCCCATGCCGCTGGACCGCATCGGCCTGTCACCCGCCAACCTCGCCGCCCTGCAAACCGCCGTCTCCCGTCCGTATGGCCTGGTGCTCTGCGTCGGCCCGACCGGCTCCGGCAAGACGACGACGCTGCATTCGGCGCTCAGCCACATCAACACCGCCGAGCGCAAGATCTGGACCGCAGAGGATCCCATCGAAATCACGCAGGCCGGCCTGCGCCAGGTGCAGGTGAACGCCAAGATCGACTGGACATTCGCCAAGGCCCTGCGCGCCTTCCTGCGCGCCGACCCGGACGTCATCATGGTCGGCGAAATCCGTGACCAGGAAACCGCCGAGATCGCCGTCGAGGCCTCGCTGACCGGCCACCTGGTGCTGTCCACCCTGCACACCAACAGCGCGCCCGAGACCATCACGCGGCTGCTGGACATGGGCATGGACCCCTTCAACTTCGCCGACTCGCTGCTCGCCGTGCTGGCCCAGCGGCTGGTACGGCGCAGCTGCCCCAGCTGCCGCACCAGCGAACCCATGCTGGAGACCGAGCTGCAGGAACTGCTGGACGACTATCTGCACGTCTTCCCCGCCGAGGGACGGCCCAGCAAGCTCGCGCTGATGTCCGACTGGATCAAGTCCTACGGCCAGGGCGGCCGGCTGATGAAACACCACAGCGCGGGCTGCACGGCCTGCGGCGGCAGTGGTTACAAGGGGCGAGCAGGCCTGCATGAGCTGCTGACTGTGTCCAAGGACATACGCCGCATGATCCAGACCGGGGCCCGCGCCGAGGAACTACATCACGCCGGCCTCGCCGAGGGCATGCGTTCGCTGCGCCAGGACGGCATCATCAAGGTCTTGCAGGGCATCACGACCCTCGCCGAGGTTCACGCGACCAGCAACGCCTAAGCCCATTCAATGCAATCACAGAGGCACGGAGACACAGAGATGAAGTCATGGGCTGCTTCTCCGTGCCTCTGTGCCTCAGTGGTTGCGTTTCTCTTCTGACCCGACATGGCCGAAACAATCGACACCGCTGCTGCTGCCGCCCCTCGCCCCAAACTGCGTCTCGGCGACGTCCTCGTCGAGCAGCAGCTGATCTCGGCCGAGCAGCTCGGCCAGGCGCTGGAACTGCAGCGGGCCACCGGCAAGAAGCTGGGTCGCATCCTCATCGAGGCCAACCTCATCACCGAGGAGGCCCTGGCCCATGTGCTGGCCCGCCAGCTGCGCGCGCCCTTCGTCAACCTCAAGACCTTCCCGCTCAAGACCGACCTGGTGCGCCTGCTGCCCGAGACGCCGGCGCGGCGCTTTCGCGCGCTGGTGCTGGAGGAGCGCGGGGACACCCTGCTGGTCGCCATGGCCGACCCGCTGGACCTGTTCGGTTTCGACGAGCTGGCCAAGATCCTGAAGCGCCGCCTGGCCATGGCCGTGGTGGCGGAAAGCCAGCTGCCGGCCGTCTTCGACAAGCATTACCGCCGCAGCGACGAGATCTCCGGCCTGGCCAAGGCGCTGGAGAAGGACATCGGTGACGCCGTCGACTTCGGCGCCCTGCAGGCCAGCGTCGGCCAGGAAGGCGCGCCGGTGGTGCGGCTGCTGCAGTCGGTGTTCGAGGACGCCACCCGCGCCGGCGCCTCCGACGTGCACATTGAGCCGCAGGAAGGCGAGCTGCTGATCCGCAACCGCGTCGACGGCCTGATGCAGACGCTCACGCAGGCCGACAAGCGCATCGCGCCGGCCCTCGCCCAGCGCCTGAAGCTGATGGCGGGCCTCGACATCTCCGAGAAGCGCCTGCCGCAGGACGGCCGCTTCACGCTGCGCCTCTCCGACCGCACGCTGGACGTGCGCCTGTCCACCATGCCCAGTCAGTACGGCGAATCCGTCGTCATGCGCCTGCTCGGCCAGGGCTCGGCCCTGCGCCGCCTGGGCGACATCGGCATGCCCGACGACATGCTCAAGCGCTTTCGCGAGCTGCTCGGGCGCGACTCCGGCATGCTGCTCGTCACCGGCCCGACCGGTTCCGGCAAGACCTCGACGCTCTATGCCGCGCTCGCCGAGCTGGACTCGGAGAAGCTCAAGATCATCACCGCCGAAGACCCCATCGAATACCGCCTACCGGGGCTGACCCAGGTGCAGGTCAACGACAAGATCGAACTGGACTTCGCCAAGGTGCTGCGCGCCGCGCTGCGCCAGGACCCCGACGTGATCCTGGTGGGCGAAATGCGCGACGCCGAAACTGCCGAGATCGGCCTGCGCGCCGCCATCACCGGCCACCTGCTGCTGTCCACGCTGCACACCAAGGACACGGTCTCCACGCCCTTTCGCCTGCTCGACATGGGCGCGCCGCCCTTCATGGTGGCCACCTCGTTGCAGGCCGTGCTGGCCCAGCGTCTGCTGCGGGGCGTGTGCAAGCATTGCGCCGAACCGCACCTGGCCACTCCGCAGGAACAGGCCTGGATCAACGAGGTGCTGACGATGAACGGCGAGGCGCCCGGCCCGGTGAAGAGCGTCGCCGGCCGCGGCTGCGCCGAATGCAACGGCACCGGCTACCAGGGCCGGCGCGGTATCTACGAGATGCTGGAGATGGACCCCGACATGGCCCTGGCCATCCAGAACAGCGATGCCGGCGCCTTCCTGACGGCCGCCCGCAAGTCGCTGCGCGGCAAGACGCTGGCCGACCGCAGCCTGGCGATGGTGCGCGAAAGCAAGACCTCACTGGCCGAGGCGGTGCGCATCAGCGTGGATGCTGAATGAGCAACTTTTCCTTCAAGGGCCGCAACGGCCGCGGTGAGCTGGTTGAGGGCATCGTCGATGCCATCAACAGCGACGCTGTGGCTGCCCAGCTGATGGCCGGCGGCGTCGTGCCCGTCAGCATCGAAGCCACTACAGAGGCCGTCAGCGTGGCCGGCGGCGGCAACTGGCTTGAGGCCCTGCTCGCCAAGCCCATCACGCAGGAGGATGCCCTGGTACTGACGCGCCAGATGTACACCCTGCAGAAGGCCGGCGTGCCCATCCTGCGCGCACTGGCCGGGTTGGAGGCGTCCACCAGCCATCCGGGCATCATTGCCCTGCTCCAGGACGTGCGCGCCAGCCTGGACCAGGGCCGCGAACTGGGCACCGCCTTTGCGCGCCATCCGGCCGTGTTCAGCAGCTTCTATGTGGCCATGACGCGCGTCGGTGAATTGACGGGCAAGCTGACCGAGGTCTTCCAGCGCCTGGCCGAGCACCTGGAGTTCGAGCTCGACATCCGTGCCCGCATCAAGCAGGCGCTGCGCTATCCCATCATGGTGATCGTCGCGATGGCCGTTGCGCTGATCGTCATCAACGTCTTCGTTCTACCGAAGTTCGCCGACGTCTTCTCTCACTTCAAGACCGAGCTGCCGCTGATGACGCGCATCCTGCTCGGCTTCTCGGGCTGGACGGTGAAGTGGTGGCCCCTGGTCGTGGCCGCCGGCATCGGCGCGGCCCTAGCCTGGCGCAACTGGATCGCAACGCCCGGTGGCCGCTACAGCTGGGACCGCTTCAAGCTGCGCCTGCCCATCGCCGGCAACATCGTGCTCAAGGCCACGCTGGCCCGCTTCGCGCGCAGCTTCGCGCTGGCCAGCAGCTCGGGCGTGCCCATCAGCCAGGCGCTGACAGTGGTCGCGCAGACCGTGGACAACGCCTACATCGGCGCCCGCATCGAGCAGATGCGCGACGGCGTCGAGCGCGGCGAAAGCATCTCGCGCTGCGCCACCGGCACCGGCGTCTTCACGCCCATCGTGCTGCAAATGATTGCGGTGGGTGAGGAGACGGGCGAGCTGGACACCCTGATGACCGAGATCGCGCAGATGTACGAGCGCGAGACCGATTTCGCCATCAAGGGTCTGTCCGCCGCCATCGAACCCATCCTGCTGAGCATCATCGGCGGCATGGTGCTGGTGCTGGCCCTGGGTGTCTTCCTGCCACTGTGGAACCTGGGACAGGCGGCCATGGGCCGCTGAAGCGACGGTCAGGGCGTGAAGCCTGCAACGGTTTGCAGGCCGATGTGGACCCGTCATAAAACTCGTGCGCTATTCACTTCTCATCGCTGGGTCGCTGCCCGATAGTCCCGCCACCCCCGGACCACAGCGCCCAGAGCGCAGGAGACACCCCATGAACAAGTCTGTGCAAGCTGGCTTCACCCTGATCGAACTGGTGATGGTCATCGTCATCCTCGGCGTGCTGTCGGCCGTCGCCCTGCCCAAGTTCGTCGCCGTCGATGACGACGCCAAGCAGGCGGCAGTCAACGGTTTTGCCGGCGCGCTGAGCTCGGCCTCCGCCATCAACTACGCCGGTCGCAAGGCCAACATCAACAACGGCGTGGCCGTGACCAAGTGCTCCGACGTCGTCGCGATGCTGCAGAGCCCGCTGCCCACCGGGTTCTCGGTCACGACGGACAGCACCGCTGCCGCCAACATCACCGTGAGCACCTGCGTGCTGACCGGTCACACGAACAAGACGGCCACCTTCACCGTCACCGGCATCCTCTGATTCCATGACGCACGCCCCGCGCGCCGACGCGGGTTTGACGCGCCGGCAAGCCGGCTTCCCGAACCGGAGTACCGGTTTAGCGAACCGCGGCGACTGCCGCGGTTTCACGCTGATCGAGCTCATCCTCGTCATCGTGATCACAGCCGCCCTGGCGGTGTTCGCCCTTCCCAAGGTGGTGGACACGACGCTGTGGCGGCTGCGTTCTTTTGGCGATGACTTCCAGGGCCGCCACCAGGCCATGCTCCGGCTGGCCCTGCAGCAGCGCCGCCCCATCGTCGAGACCATCAGCAGCACCGGCGTGAGCTGGGCCTATGGCAATGGCAGCGGCACCACCATCGCAACGCTGCCCTGCCCTGCGACCGAGAGCCCTTGCATCTCCTCCAGCGGCACAGTGACCTTCAACAGCGGCAACAGCGGTGCGACCACGACCAACACGGGTGGCGCGCTGACCGTCACGGTTGCCTCCAGCAACTACAGCCAGGCCTTCCGCATCGAGGCGGATACGGGCCTGATCTACGCGACTCCTTGAGGCTTGACCCATGAGGCGCTCGGCTAGCATCCCGCGCATGCCGGCCCTGCCCCGTCGGCCGCGCCAGTGCGGCCTGAGCCTGATCGAACTCCTGCTCTTCATCGTCGTTGTCAGCATCGCGCTGGCCGCACTGCTGAAGGTTTTCGTCACGGCCACGACGGCGAGCGCCGATCCCATGATCCGCCGCCAGCAGCTGGCCATCGCCGAGTCGCTGCTGCGCGAGGTGGAGCTGATGAACTTCACCTGGTGCGATCCCGACGACGCCAATGTCGCGACGGCCACGTCGGCCACGGTGTCGCCAACCGGGTGCGCAACGCTCGTCGAGAGTGGCGTTTCCGAGCCAGGCGAGACCCGCTACGGCACCACCCCGTTCGACAACGTCAACGATTACGCCGGCTTCTCGATGGTTGGTATTCGCGACGTGACCAACACCGCCATCGCGGGCCTCAGCGGCTACAGCGCCTCGATCGCCGTCACCTCGGCCGCCCTGGATAACGTCGTGGCTGGCGAGGCGTTGAAGATCACCGTCACCGTCACTGCGCCCGACAGCAGCACGCTGACCTTGCAAGGCTGGCGCACCCGCTTTGCCCCGAATGATGCGAACTGAACGCACTCGTTCGCGCCAGCGAGGCTTCACGCTGATCGAGGCGGTGATGACCATCGTCCTCACCGGTATCGTCATCACCATTGTCTCGGTCTTCATCGTGCCGGCGACGGATGCCTACTTCGCCAGCAACGACCGCGCCCAGCTCGGCGAACAGGCCGACACCGCGCTGCGCCGCATCTCACGCGACCTGTCCGGCGCCCTGCCCAACAGCGTGCGCGTGAAGGGCAACAGCCTGGAGCTCATCCCCGTCAGCGGAGCGGCGCGTTACGCCACCGCCGGCGCCGCTGCCTTGCAGTTCGGCGTCGCGCCCATCTCCAACTTCTCCATCGTCGGGCCGCCGCTCGCGATCAGCCATGCCAGCCAGAAGCTGGCCTGGTACAACCTCGGCGCCGACACGCCGGACGCCGACGCCTACGCCGGCGACAACGTGCGCGTCTCCGGCAACGCCGCGGGCAATGCCGTCAACATCGGCGTCGCAGGTGCAGCGCTGTCCAATGCGCTGCAGTCGCCGCCGTATCGCGTCTATGCCATCGAGCCACCCGTCAGCTACACCTGCAATATCGCCGCCGGCACCCTCACCCGCTACAGCGGCTATGCCGCGACAGCCAGCCAGGCCGACCCGCCGGCAGGCACCGCCGCCGTGCTGGCCCGCAACGTCACCGCCTGCAGCTTCAGCTACAGCACCGGCGCGGCGACGGCCCGCTACGCCCTCGCCTCGCTGCAAATCTCGCTGACCCGCTACGGCGAGACGGTGTCCCTGTACCACACCGTCCACGTGGACAACCTGCCATGAGAACGCAGCGCGGCTTCACGATGATGTCCATGCTCTTCATCCTCGTGGTGCTGGCCGCGCTGGGCGTGGCGCTGGCCTCGCTGAGCCAGCGTCAGCAGCTGGGCTCGGCCGGCGAACTGGCCTCAACCAAGGCCTACCAGGCCGCCCTGGCCGGGCTGGATTGGGGTAGCTACCAGGTCCTGCGCGGCGCCGCCCAGCCGGCCTGCTTCGCCACCAAGAGCATCGCCTTGCCCGACCAGCTGTCCGACTTCACCGTCACCGTCAGCTGCGCGCGCAATCCGGCCGCCGGCACGGTGGTCGACGGCGAGCAGCAGCTGGCCTTCTACGTCGTGCAGGCCACCGCCTGCAACATCGCGAGCGGCGGCGCCTGCCCCAACGGCAGTACCACCGAACCCACCTATGCCGAGCGCCAGCTCAGCCGTACCTTGTCGTACAAGACATGCACACCGCCCGCTGTCTCCTGCTGATCGCCCTGGCCCTGCTGTGCGGCTTTGCGCAGGCCGCGTCCAGCTACACCTTTCGCAGCGACAGCTATGCGTGGGAGACGGCCGCCAACACCCTCGCTTGGGACCGCAGCTGTACCAGCTACCCAGGCGACGACGACAAGGCCACCATCACCTTCACCGGCGGCTTCAAGTTCACCTTCGCCGGCACGGCCTACACCGCGGTGCGCGTGCTGACCAATGGCGGCCTGCAGTTCGGCACCGACACCGGGTTCTTTCGCACCTACACCAACACCGCCTTGCCGGCCAGCACGGCCGACACGCAGAGTGGCTGCGCTGCGGCGGCCACGACCAACGTCATCCTGGCCTACTGGACCGACCTCGACCCCAGCCGCGCCGGCAGCGGCGGCGTGACCTGGGAACAGAAGGGCACGGCGCCCAACCGTTATGTCGTCGTGTCCTGGAACGGTGTCTATCAGTACAACACCAGCACGCCCTACACCTTCCAGATCATCCTGTTTGAGAACGGCGAGTTCAAGTACCAGTACGGCAACGCCAATGCGAGCGGCTCCAACGCCACCATCGGCGTGCAGGTCAGCAGCAGCGACACCACCCAGTACTCCTACAACAGCGGCTACAACGCCAACGGCAGCGCCATCCGCTGGTTCGTGCCCAACGGCACGCCGACGCGCCGCGCCGAGTACCGCTTCGACGAATGGAACTACAGCGGCCGCGTCGGCGAGGTCGCGGACAGCAGCGGCAACAGCAACAACGGGGTGCGCGTCGGCAACGCGGCCACATCGGCCACGGCCAAAGTCTGCCGCTCGCTCAGCATCCCGACCGACACGACGAGCGCCAGCCACGCAGTGGACACGCTGCTCGACGTCAACTCCGGCATCGGCGACAAGGGCGCCGTGACCTTCTGGTACGACGCCAGCACGGCCTGGAACAACTCGGCGGCCATGCTGCTGGACGCGACGACGTCGACGAGCAAGCCCTTTTTCCTCGTGCGCCAAAGCGACGGCTCCCTGCGCCTGACCATCACCGACAGCAACGGGCTCGTGGTGTCGACTGCCACGCCGGTGCAGTCCGTCGCCGCGAGCACGTGGAAGCACATCGGCGTCACCTGGAACCTGGCTGCCGGCACCAACCAGAGCACGCTGCGCATCTATCTCAACGGCGTTCAGATCGGCGCCACGACGGCGACGACCAGCGGCAGCCTGGACAACAGCATCGGCACCCTCTTTGTCGGCGACAACCGCAGCAGCACTGCGCCCACCAATGGCACGCTGAGGTCGGCCAACGGCCTCATCGACGAAATGCGGGTCTACAACTATGAGATCAGCGCGCTGGAGCTGACCGCTGACATGGCGGCGATCTCGCGCGTCTGCCTGCCGCCGCTGGACCACTACGAACTGTCGCTGCCGAAGAACAGCCTGACCTGCCTGCCCACCACCGTGACCGTCAAGGCCTGCTCCACGAATGCCAGTTCCTGCAGCGTCGAAACGTCGATCAACGGCACCGCAGTGCTGACAACATCGGCAGGCACGCTGAGCCCCGGCACCGTCACCTTCAACAACGGCTTGGCGACTGCCACGTTGAGCCTGGCCGGCGGTGCCGATGACACCGACGTCACCGTCACGCTGGGTTCCGAATCGACCACCGCCTCCACCCTACGGCGCTGTTGCCCGGACGGCGTCAGCTGCGCGGCGGCCAACAGCTGCACGACCAATTTCAAGCGTGCCGGCTTTATCGTCTCAGACGCCGTCAGCGGCGCGGAGAAAGCGTTGCCAGCCCACACGGCCGGCACGCAGACCGGTGCCTTCTACTACCTGCGTGCCGTCAAGAGCGGCACCAGCACGCAAGCCTGCGAGGCCGCCCTGACGGGCAGCAACAACGTCAACTGGGCCTACCAGTGCAGCGACCCCACCACTTGCAGCGGCAGCAATCTGATGACCATCGCCAGCTTCACGCCTGGCACGTTCGCCGCCAAGGCCAGCACGGTGATCCAGCGCAACAACAACGGCGCCACGCTGAGCTACACGCCGGTGGCCATGGCCTTCGACAACAACGGCAACGCGCCCTTCAAGCTCACATTCGCCGACGTCGGCAAGACGTTGCTGCATTTCAACTTCACAGCCAGCGTTGGCAGCGGCAGCGACCTGATCAACGGCAGCAGCCAGGCCTTCGTCACCAAACCGGCCGGCTTTTCCGTTACGCAAATCACGACGCCTGCCGGCGTCGCGAACAATGGTTCCGCGGCATCACCGGGCATCTTCGTCAGAGCAGGCACGCCCTTCAGTGCGCGCATCACGGCCCTAACTTCCAATCTCGTGGCCACGCCCAACTTCGGCAAGGAGGCAGTGCCGGCGGGCGTACTGCTGACCCCCACGCTCGTTGCGCCGGCCGGCGGCTTCCTGGGCACTCTCGACAACAACACCGTGGCCGGCACGTCCTTCACGAACGGGGTCGCCAACGTCACCAACCTCGATTACCGTGAGGTCGGCCTGATGTCACTCAAGGGAACGGTGGCGGGTGGCGACTACCTTGGCGCTGGCGACGCGACCGCTAGTGCAGCCAGCGAAACGATCGGCCGTTTCATCCCAGCGGGCTTCACCGTGACGCCCGGTGTCATCACCCACCGCGCCACGCTGGCGTGTGCGCCAGCGTCCGCCTTCACCTATCTGAACGAAAACTTCAGCCTCGGTTTCACGCTCAGCGCCGTCAATGCACAAGGCGGTTTGACGCGCAATTACGCCGGCAACATTTATAGCAAGCTCGATATCGCGGCCACCAATTTCAATCTCGCTGGCGTCGACACGACAGGAGGTGTCACGACGCGCTTTCCGGCCGGGCGGCTGACCGTTGCGGCCGTCGCCGGCGCTTGGCCGGCCGTGGGCGATCCAGCCGCCGGAGCCGCCGTCGTGACCTTGACCGCCGCAGCCCTGCGCTCGGCCGCACCCGACGGACCTTTCGACAACACAAAGTTCGGCATCGCGCCCACCGACCTGGACGGTGTCGGCATGGCCGCCTTCGACCTTGACACCGACGCGGTGGCGGGCAATGACCGTGCCTCGGTGCTCTTGCCCGTGGTCGGGCAAATCCCCCTGCGCTATGGCCGCCTGCGCCTACAAAATGCGCTCAGCGCCGCCAACCGCACGCTGAAACTGCCGCTGACCGCCCAATCCTGGAACGGCACGGCCTTCGTGACCAACGCCTTGGATTCCTGCACCCGCATCACCGCCGCCAACCTGAGCTTCGGCAACTTCCGCAAGACCCTCACCGCTCAGGATGCGGTCATGTACCCCAACGTCCCCAACACCGCTGTCGTCGTCAACCCGCTGCAACCAACTTACATCACACTGGCCGCCCCGGGCGGTGGCCGCCTGGGCAGCATGGACGTGGCTGTGGCCCTGGGCTCCACGCCCACCGACGCGTCCTGCCTGAAGACGGGTGGCGGCTGGGTCGCCGCCGCGGTGCCCGCCACCACCGGCGCCAACCTCGCATCGCTGCGCGGCGCCTGGTGCGGTGCGGCCGCCACCAGCGACCCCAGCGCCCGCGCCACCTGGGGCCTGTACCGCGGCAGCGACGGCGTCGTCTACCAGCGGGAGAACTATTGATGCGCTGGCCTTGGTCCACCCGCCGCAACGGCCAGCGCCTGCTGCTGCGCCGCGTTGGCGAACAGCATGCCTTCGTGCTCACCGACGGCCCGCCCGGACATGACCAGGACCAGCCGGCCCGGCTGCTGCGCTGGGGCCTGATGAGCGAGGCAAAACCCGTCACCTCAGGCGACGCCATCGCGCTGCTGGACCCGGCCGACTACCAGATCCTCAAGGTGGATACCCCCAATGTGCCACCGGAGGAGCTGAAGGCCGCGGCGCGCTGGCAGATCAAGGAGATGGTG
Organism: Pelomonas sp. Root1217; assembly: GCF_001425705.1. Classification (GTDB taxonomy): domain Bacteria; phylum Pseudomonadota; class Gammaproteobacteria; order Burkholderiales; family Burkholderiaceae_C; genus Pelomonas. The sequence goes on from NZ_LMDC01000031.1 coordinate 66,745, forward strand.
GACGTCGACGTCGCCGAACTGACGCTGGATGTCATGCACGTCGGCGGCGACGTGGAGCGCGCGCAGCGCCAGCTCTTTGTCGTTGCAGCCCGCAACAGCGCCATCAAGGCGCTGACGAACGGTGCTGCGGCCATCAGCGGCAACATCACCATCGTCGACGTCTGGGAGACGGCCCTGCGCAACCTGCTCGCCGCCCAGGCCCGTGCCGACGATCTGGCCGCGCGCGCCTGCGCCGCTGTCCATATCGACGAACGCCACTGCCTGCTGGTCGTCAGCGCCGGCGACGAGCTCTTCTACACGCGCCGCCTCGAAGGCGACCCTGGCCTGCTGGCCCGTGCGCGTGGCGAGCAGGCCGATGCCGGCGCCGCCGAACTGCCGCTGGGCTTCGAATACCAGCCTGGCGGCACCTTCGATGCCAGCACCACGCAGGAGTCACCCCTGGTCGTCGAGCTGCAACGCTCCATCGACGTCTGGGAGCGCAGTTGGCCTGAGTTGCCGCTGGCGCGGCTGTACGTCATCACGGCCGAGCATGGCGCGGAGGTCGCGACGCTGATCCAGCGGGAACTTGGTCAGCGCACGGTAGCCCTGAATCCGCTGGCCGCCTTCGCGCCTGATGCCCCGCTCCCCGAGGGCGACTCAGCAGAGGCCCTGGGCGCCTGCCTGCCGCTGCTGGGCGCCGCCCTGCGCACGGAGACAAGAAAGCTCTGATGGCCCAGCAAATCAACCTGCTCACGCCCATCCTGCTGGCACCCAAGCGCTATTTCTCGGCGCTGACACTGGTTCAGGCCACGGGCCTGCTGTGCCTGGCGGGTCTGGCCGCGGCGCTGTGGCTGCAACAGCGTGACCGCAGCGCCGAAGCCCAGCATCAGGCCGTCCTCGCGCAATACGCGACGGAGCGCCAGCAACTGACGGTGGCCCGCGCCAACCTGCCCGCGCCACTGGATGCCGCCACGGTGCAGCAGCAACTGCTGCCGCTGGCGGCCGGCAACGCTGACCGCCGTGCCCTACTGCAGGTACTGGGCGCCGACGCAGCCGGGCAGCGCCATTCCGACCTTCTCGCACTGATCGCGCGCACCTTGCCCGAACCGGCCTGGCTCAGCGAGCTGCGCTACGCGCCGGGCCGGGTCGAGCTCGTCGGCGGCACACTGGACACCGCCATGCTGAGGCCCTGGCTGGCCAGGCTCGCGGTCCATCCGCTCTTGGCCGGTCAACAGCTGTCGGCCCTGCGCGTCGAGCGCCTGGGAGCACCTGGCACCGAGACGGGCGGCAACCCGCTGCTGTCGCGTGACAGCCCGCTCGTCAGCACCGGCCTGCCGGTCTGGGCCTTTCGCGTGGTCAGCGCGCCAGCCCATGCGGCCAGCGCCGCAACCGGAGGCGCACGATGAAGGCGCAGACGACGATCGATCTCGCGCTGCTGCGGCGCCGCCTCGCGCCCTTGCTGCAGCGCTGGGAACGCCAGGCCAAGCGCATTGATGCGCTCAGCCTGCGTGAGCGCGCCATCCTGTTCCTCAGCATCGTGGCCGTACTGGCCCTGCTGTTCGACTCCTTCGTGCTCGCGCCGCAGTCCGCCCGCGCCAAGCTGCGCAGCAACGCTCAGGCGCAGCAGGCCGCCGAGATCAGCAAGCTGCGCGAGCAGTTCATCAGCGCCAGCGGCAGCGGCGGCACGCCGGCCGAGCAATTGCAAGTCCAGCTCGAAAGCGCCCGCAACGAGCGCCAGCGCCTGGACAGCGAATTGCGCCAGGCCAGCGCCGTCAACCCCGCCGAAGGGCTGTCGGCCCTGCTGCAGCGTGTGCTGGCCCAGCAGCCCGGTCTGGTACTGGAACGACTGACGCTGCTGGACGACACGCCCGTCAGCCTGCCGTCGGCATCGGCATCGGCATCGGCAGCTGGCAACGCCGCGCTGCCGAGCATGCCGGGGATGAGCTGGCAGGGTGTCGAGCTGCAGTTGCAAGGCAGCTACCGCGACACCCAGCGCTATGTTCAGGCTCTGGAACGTGAACTGCCGGCGTTGCGCTGGGGCGAAATGCGCCTGAGCAGCAGCGGCCCGAACGAGGTGCCGCGCTTGCTGGCCCGGATCTATCTGCTGAAGGTGCAGCCATGAGAGCGGCATTCATCGCCCTGCTGTTCGCTGCGCCGCTGGCCCAGGCCGCCGACGAACCCACGCGCGACCCTACGGCCTGGCCACCCGCGCTGCGCAGCGCCATGGCGGCCTCGGCCGCACCAGCCGCGTCTGGCATCGAGCCGGCCGACAACGCCATCCGCCAGGTCGTCTTTGCGGGAGGCCGTGCCTATGTCGTACAGCGCGGCCGCCGCTATGGCGTGGGCGAACAGATCGAAGGCGCACGCATCGAGCGCATCACCGAACAGGCCGTCTGGCTGCGTGAGGCCGGCCAGGTCCGGCGCGAGCCGCTGTACGGCGGCGTCGAGAAGCGCCCGCCCCCGCAGGCGGCCATGGCGGCGTCCGGCGTCAAGAAATCCAAGGAGAAGCCATGAAGGCCCCCGTCCATCGATTCCTGCTGGCCAGCTCAGCCGCCGCGCTGCTGGCAGCAGGAATGTCAGGTTGTGCCGACAAGCCGTTGCGCGTCGCCCAGCCCAGCCAGGCCCTGCGCGAGGAATTGCAGGCCCAGCGCGCCGCCCCCGCTGCCTCTGGCGTGCCCGCACCGGTCGTGGTGGCGACGCCCGTACCGCCGCCCGCCCCCGCGCTGCCGCCCGAGCCGCGCTTCGACCTCATCGTCAATGGCGCGCCGGCCCGCGATGTCTTCCTGTCCCTGGTCAGCGACACGCGCTACAGCATGCTCGTGCATCCCAGCGTGTCGGGCCAGCTGTCGGTCACGCTCAAGGGCGTCACGGTGCGCGAATCGCTGGACGCCATCCGCGACGTCTACGGCTTCGACTATTCCATTGACGGCCGCCGCATCACCGTCTTTCCGCCCACGCTGCAGACCCGCGTCTTCACGATCAACGCCCTGGCCCACCAGCGCAGCGGCCGCAGCGAGGTTCGCGTCAGCTCGGGCGCCGCGCCGGCCAGCAGCCAGAACGGCGCCACCGGTGCAAGCGGCAACACCGGCAGCGCCACCGGCGGCAGCACGACCACGGTGCAGCAGCAGGAGAGCAGCCAGCTCAGCACCAAGGTCTCAAGCGACTTCTGGGGCGAGACCAACAGCGCGCTGAAGGCCCTGGTCGGCAGCGGCGAGGGCCGCGCCGTCATCACCAGCCCGCAGACCGGCACGGTCGCCGTGCGCGCCATGCCGGAAGAGCTGCGCCACGTCGAGGCCTGGCTGAAGGCGACTCGCATTGCCGTCGAACGCCAGGTCATGCTGGAGGCCAAGATCGTCGAGGTCGAGCTGCGCGAGGGCTACCAGAGTGGCATCGACTGGTCGCGCATCGGCGACCGCGGCGCCATCGGCCAGACCAGCGTCAACCCTTCCATCCCGAGCGGCGTCAGCAGCATCATCAACCCGCTGGTCAGCAACACGCGCGGGCTGCCCACCCTGTCCAGCGGCACGCAAAGCCCGGCCTGGCCCGACCTCATCCCCCTGCCCTCGGCTGGCGGCGGCACCCTCGGCCTGGCGCTGGCGCGCGGCGGCTTCCAGGCGCTGCTGGCCTTCGTCGAAAGCCATGGCGACACGCAGATCCTGTCCAGCCCGCGCATCGCGACGCTGAACAACCAGAAGGCCGTTCTGAAGGTCGGCACCGACGACTACTTCATCACCGGCATCAGCGGCAGCAACAGCGGCACCAATACCGGCACCAACGGCACGAACGGCACCACCAACCAGATCCCGACGCTGACGCTGACGCCCTTCTTCAGCGGCATCGCGCTGGACGTGACGCCGCAGATCGACGCGGCCGACATGATCACCCTGCACATCCACCCCTCGGTCTCCAACGTGACCGAGAAGATCAAGCAGGTCGACCTCGGCTCGGTCGGCAACTTCCGCCTGCCGCTGGCCAGCGCCAGCGTCAACGAGAGCGACACCGTCGTGCGCATCCCGGACGGGCACATCGTTGCCATCGGCGGCCTGATGCAGATGGAAGCCACTCGCCGCGGCTCCGGCGTGCCGGGTGCCGACAGCAACCCGCTGACGTCCATGCTGTTCGGCAACCGCGCCAACAACGGCCGCAAGCGGGAACTCGTCGTCCTCATCAAGCCCAGCATCATCCGCAGCGCCGAGGACTGGGAGCAGCACAACCGGCTCGTCAGCGAGTCGCTGGACGACACCGAAGGCCGTACGCGCCGGGTGATCCGGGTGGACGGGACGGCGGCGGCGCCGCAGAAGTAAGCGGTAGCTGGAAAAGTGGCGGGGTCCGCATCCGTCCCCATTCGTACGGCTTGGACGGTCGCAGCCGTCGCACTGGCGCTAGTAGCAGGCAGCTGGCTGCTGAGCCGATCGGCCGAGGCGCCCACCGCACTGCCGCCGCCCCTGCCAGCCCCGCCCTCGGCAACGCTCCAGGGACCGTTGCTACGGCCGGTCATTGACGCGAAGGCCGATGCCGCTACCCAGCCGGCGAGCGCGGTCATGCCGGCTGCGCTTCCCCCGCCCCTGCGCACGCCGGCCTCATCGACACCCGATGAACTGCGCACGGTGCAGCTTGCGCTGGAAGAGGGCGCGACGCCGGCGCAGGCGCGCAGGGCAGCCGAAGTGCTCGAGCGATGCGAGCATGCGACCCAGGCCATCGAATTCGCGTACAGCGTGCGCGACCAGGGCGGCCCGCTGCGGCAGGTGTTCGAGAAGAGCCCGGGCTCCAACATGGACCAATGGATCAAGGAGAAGCAGGACTTGCAGCGACGCTGCCAGTTCCTCGACACGGCCACCCTGGCGCGCAGGGGCGAGTTTCTCAAGCGAGCCTACGAGGGAGAGCTCCCTGGCATGGCGCTGGCGTACCTGCTGTGGCTCAACGCCCATGCCAACCAGGCCGTCGCCGCACCGGAACTGCTCGGCAAGCTGCAGCGCGAGGTGCGGCAGACCGCCGAGGACGGCGACCTGGAGGCGTTGTCGACCTACATCCATTCATTCGGCGCGCTGGGCGAGACGGCGATGCAGCGGCAGGCCTACAAGGAAGCGTGGCTGCGCATCCTGACTGAGATGTCCGGCCCGGCGGCGACCAAGGAAAGCCGCGACTCGATGGAGAACGTCGAGAGGATGATGCGCCAGGGTCGCTGGGCGCCGCCGGTGCTGAGCGTCGACGAACAGCGAGAGGTCGATGCGCTGACGGAGCGTGTGGTTGAAGCCTGGCGCAAGCGCCACTAGGAGGCTCGAGCCGGGGTGCCCTCAGCGCGGGCTGGCCGGCAGCGCGCCCGGCAAATGTGTCGCCTCCCAACCGAGCAGCTTGCGTATCTCCCCGGGTACGGGCACCGGCTGCACGCCCTCCGGCACACGAGCGAGTTCAAAGCGGCGCAGTTCCGGGCTGCGGAAGACCGCCCCTTCGTAGGGAAACAGCGCCTTGCCGTTGGCTTCCACACCCGGCACCGCTTGGCGGAGGGCGTCGAGACTGGCGAAAGTGGTCTGGCAAGCCGCTCCCGGCAGCGGCGCCCAGCTGATCAGCGGTTGGCTACTGCCGCCGCGCAGATAGACGTTGCCGTCGACGCGGCTCATCATGGTCTGCGTGACCTTGCCGCAGGTGACCGCCGCCTGTTCGACGCGCAGCAGCGGCCCCTTCACGCCGGCATCAGCAACCAGCAGATTGCCTTCGAACACATGGCCGACGCGTTCGTTCACATCCGGCCCCGTCTGCGGATGCCAGCCGAAGTGGTCGCCCTGGGCGCTGCGCTCGTTGCGGTCAATCAGCACCTGCGAATTGAAGAACGTGTTGTGGTGCACCTTGGCGCCCGCGCTGTTCAGGATGCGGATGCCTTGCTGGTTGTTCACGAACACATTGCCGGCCACCGTGACGCCTTTCGAGATCTCGAAGAACAGGCCCGCCATCGTGCCCTCGACGTGGTTGTTGACGAACACGCCGTCGTGGTTGCCCACGTCGTACCAGACGCCGTTGGAGTAAGGCTGCTCGATGACGAGGTTGTCGCGCACGACGACGCGGTGCGACTGGTTGAAGATCTTCACCGCCGACGGGTAGTAGCCGGTCAGTCGCTCGACGTTGTTGCGCCGGATGAGGTTGCGCTCCAGCAGCACGTCCGACGAACCGATGACGTAGATGCCTTCGGTGCCGGTGTCGCTGATGAGGGAGTTGCGGATGACGAGCCCGTCGCCGCGGAAATAGCCGGCCACGCGCGAGCAATGGCTGATGGTGACGTTCTCCAGCAGCGTGCCCACGACCTCCTTGCCGTGCTGGCTTTCGGGTGACGGGCCGACGGGGTCGTCGGTCGGCTCCTCGGACACCAGCGTCGACGGTTTCTTGCCCTCGATGTCGATCGCCCGGTAGGCGTATTGCGTGAAGGTGATGCCGCGCAGTGTCGGGCCCTTGCGGTCGGATGCTTTGCCATGCACTGGGCGCGAGGGGCGATGCAAGGCGATGTCGTGCGCGGTGATCTCCACCAGGTGGCCGGCCGGGTCGGTGCCGATGTAGACATGGCCCTTGGCGTAGTCGATGTAATAGGTCCGGGCGCCGACTTCACCTTCCCAGCCCGCTGACTGCAGCGGTTCGCCGTCGATGAAGACCATGTCGTTGTTGAAGCGGTGCAGCGGCGTCTTCATGCCTTCGCGATCACGCTGCCACCAGCCCAGCGGCTGCGCCGGGAAGAGCGTGGCCCACCGGGTGCGCCAGACGCTGTTGCCCAGGCTCTGCCATTCGGTGGCGACGCGCGTGCCCTTGAGCACCGGCACTTCGTCCAGATAGGGCTGGATGGTGATGCCCTGGTTGAGCTGCAGGCCGCCGGTGCGGTAGGTGCCGCCACGCATGACGATGGCGTCGCCGGTGACGACGCGCGCGACCGCGGCTTCGATGGAGGTCGGCTCGTTGACCGACTTGCCGCCAGCCTCGGCCTTGCCGTCGGGCGCCACAAAATAGACGTGGGCCGCCACGGGCACCGCGTAGCGCTGTGGCACCGGGCCGTAGGGACCGCCCGAGGGCTGGGCGATCACGGCCGGCGCCAGGAGTTGTACGGCCAGCAGGCCGAGAGCGCCAATCGAGCGGCGCGAGGGGAACAAGGACATCGTGCGGTCTCCAGCGCCAAAAGGTAGCGCTACCAAACATGAGTCGCGCACGCTACCACTGTTTGCACCGGCCGCCAACGCGTCCGGAAAACGCGCTGGCCTGTCAGCGTGGCCGGGGGCCGACCAGCCCCAGTGCCAGGGCAATGCCCACCAGCACGATGGCTCCGCCGACGACCATCTGCGCCGTGATGGCCTCGCTCAGGAAGAGCGCTCCCCACAGGATGGCAAACAGCGGGATCAGGAAGGTCACCGATACCGCATTCGTCGGACCCACACGGCTCATCAGTCGGAAGTACAGGATGTAGGCCAGGGCCGTGCACAGGGCGGCCAGGCCGAATGCGCTGCTCCAGGCGACGGTGCCGGGCATCTGCGCCGGCCACAACCAGGCTGCCGGCAAGGCCAGCAGCAGTGCGGCGGCGAACTGGCTGCCGGTGGCCACGGCCAGTGGCGACACACCGGCGAGATAGCGCTTGGTCGCGTTGGCGGCAACGCCGTAGCAGAAGGTGGCGCCAGCACAGGCCAGCACGGCGAGCAGACCGCTGTGGTCGGCTCCAGGCTTGAAGCTCGCCTTGTCCCAGGCCAGGAAGGCCACGCCCGCAAAGCCGATGACGAGGCCCAGCACGCGCCAGGACGTCAGCCCCTGACGCAGCCAGACGAAGGCGACGACGGCCGTCCACAGCGGCGTCGTCGCGTTGACGATGCTGGACAGGCCGGCCGTGATGGACAGGGCCGCGAAGGAGAACAGCGCAAACGGGATGGCGCTGTTGAGCGCGCCGACGAGCAGCAAGCCCTTCCAGTGCTTGCGCAGGTCAGCCAGCTTGCCGCGCGCTGCCAGCAGCGGGATCAGCATGGCGCTGGCCAGGCCGACGCGCACGGCCGCCAGCGCGATCGGCCCGAACTCATGGGCCCCGAGGCGCATGAACAGGAAGGAGGCGCCCCAGAGCGCGGCGAGCAGTACCAGCTCGCCGATGTCGAAAGCCTTCATGCGGTCGCGCCCTCCAGGCTCAACAGGGCCTGCTTGCGCTCCAGCCCGCCGGCATAGCCAGTCAGCGAGCCATCGGCGCCGACGACGCGATGGCAGGGCACGAGAACGGAGATCGGGTTGCGGCCTACTGCGGCGCCCAGCGCCCGCGCCGCACTGGCGCGCCCCAGCCGCTCGGCCAGTGCGCCATAGGTCGAGGGCTGCCCCGGCGCGATGGCCAGCAGCGCCTGCCAGACCTCGCGCTGAAAGGCCGTGCCGGCCGGGTCCAGCGGCGGTAGGTCGAAAGACTTGCCGCTGAAATAGGCCGTCAGCGCCGCTTCGGCGGCCGACAGGACGGCGTCGCTGCCGTCGTCCTCGGGCACGTCGAGCGTGCCGGGATGGTGCTTCTGCCCGTCAAACCAAAGGCCCGACAGGCCCGCGGCGCTGCGTGCGGCCGTCAGAGGCCCAAGGGGCGTTGCGATGCGGCGCTGCAGGATGTGATGTTGGTTCATGAATTTCTCCACAAATGAAGGACGGCGTAGCTGCGGAACGGCCGATAGTGCTCCGCGGCGGCGAGGTAGGCCTTGGGTGACAGCAGCGGGCCTTCGCGGCTCAGAGCCTTGCGCAGGACAACGTCGCCCGGTGGAAACGCGTCGGGCCAGCTCCAGCCGCGCATCAGCATGTAGCCGGCGGTCCAGGGCCCGATGCCGGGGATGGCGGTCAGTTCTTCAGCCGCGGCCTCGGGCGTGCCCTCGCGGCGGGCAAAGGCCAGCGTCGGCCATGCTTGCGCCAGCGCGATGAGGCTGTCGGCGCGGCGGCCGATGATGCCCAGAGACGCGATGTCGTCACGCGTGGCGGCGGCGATGCGCTCGGGCGTCGGGAACAGCCGGCCGCAGCCTTCGGGCGCGTCGGGCAAGGCCTCGCCAAAGCGCTCGACGAAACGGCCCGCCAGCGTGCGTGCCGCCGCAACCGTGACCTGCTGGCCGAGCACCGCTCGCACGGTCAATTCAAAACGGTCGACGCAGCCTGGCAGGCGTTGGCCCGGCACGGCGCCGTCGCCGAGCGCGGCCGCGATGGCCTCGGGGTCGGCGTCCAGGTCCAGCCAGCGGCGCAGCAGCGGCAGCAGGGACCCGACGGCCGGCCAGAGCGTCGGCGACAGCTCGACACCGACCTCGCCCGCCTTGTCGAAGCTCACGCGCAGCCAGCCCGCATGGCGCTGGCCGGCGTGGGTCAGCGCCACGCTGCGTGTGACGCCCTGCCCTTGCACGACCTCCACGCTCGCGATGGCGCGCGGCGCGAGAAAGGCCAGGACGCCGGCGACGTCATAGGGCTGCCTGTAGCCCAGACGCAGCCTCGACGCCGGCCCGGCCGCGCCGCCTTCGCGCCGTAGCGCCGTCGGCTGCAGCCGGTAGTGCTCGATGAAGGCCGCGTTGAAGCGGCGCAGGCTGGCAAAGCCGGCCGCGTAGGCGACCTCCTGGACGGGCAAGGTGCTGTCGGTCAGCAATGCCTTGGCCAGCAGCAGGCGGCGCGTCTGCAGATACTGCAGCGGCGACACGCCGTGCTCGGCCTGGAAGATGCGGCGCAGGTGCCGACTCGTGATGCCGAGGTGGCCGGCCAGGTCCTCGAGGCTGGCCTCGGCGTCGTCGCAGGCGTCCAGCCAGGCGGCGGCCTGCTGGGCCAGCGTGCGCGAGGCATCCATCGTCGTCCACGGCAAAGCGCGAGGCGCCAGCTCGGGCCGGCATTTCATGCAGGGTCGAAAGCGTTCCGCCTCGGCCTGGGCGGCCGTCGTGAAGAAGCGGCAGTTCTCGCGCCGCGGCAGGCGCACCCTGCAGACGGGGCGGCAGTAGATGCCCGTGGACGTGACGCCGACGTAGAGCCGCCCGTCAAAGCGCGCGTCATGCGATTGCAGAACGGCGTAGGCGGCGTCGGGTGGGAGGGTCTCGGACAACATGCAGCCAGTCTAGGACCCGCCACTGCCAGATCCTGGCAGTTTTCGGACATGCCCCCAGAGCTTACTGGAGGTAGCGACGGCGGATGCGGGCGACGGTGCCGTCTTCTTCGAGCTGGCGGTAGGCGGTGACCCAGCGCCGTGCCTCGGCGGCATCGAGCCCGAGCGACGCGGCCATATAGAGCGTGGCCTCGCCGAGCGTCATTTGCAACACGAAGAGCATGCGGGTCTGGCCATACTCATCCATTGCGGCCTCGAGCATGGGCGTGCCGGCATAGACGGCATCCAGCGCCTGCTCGCGCAGGAGGCGCAACAGGTCGCGGTAGTCTTTCGCTTCGACGATGGTCCTGAAGCGCGCTGCCCGCAGATTGGCGGCAATGGGCGAGCCGCGCAGCACGCCGACGCGCAGCTCCCGCAGCTGGTCGAGCTCCAGGCGCGACTCGGTCGCGAGGGTGTAGAGGCCGTAGCGCACCGTCATCAGCGGCACCAGCCATTGGAAGCGAGCCTCCCGGTCCGGCGTTCGCGCCAGCGGAAAGATGCCGTAGTGCTGACCCTGCTCGACCGTGCGCACCGCGCGTGCCCAGGGGACGTAGCTCACGACCGCCGGCCTGCCCAGCCGCTGGGCCATGGCCACGGCCAGTTCGTGGGCGAAGCCGCGCGGGCCATCGGCCGCCTCCCACGCAAACGGCGGCAGATTGCCGGCCACCCACTCCAATGGCGGCGCGGCCTGGGCCCTGCCCAGCATTGCAGCCGGGGCGAACAGCAGGCAGCGGCGGGACAACAGCATGCCCCGACTCTAAGCCGGGTGAAGGCCGTTCTACATCGCCTTGAACAGATGAACGTAGGCGCGGCTGACGGGCAGCTCGCGGGCCTGGCCGCGGATGCGCACGAACAGCCGGCTCTGCTCGTCGCGGCGCGTGCCGGCGAGATGGTCGAGGTTGATGATGGTGGAGCGGTGCACCTGCCAGAAGCGGTCGGGGTCCAGCTGGCCACTGAGCTCGAAGATGGGGGTGCGGATCAGGTGTTCGGCAGTGGCTGTCTGCACGACCGTGTACTTGTCGTCGGCATGGAAGAACAGCACCTCGTCGACGGGAATCTGGTGCATCAGCTCCCCTTGGGCGGCGCGGATGTAGCGCAGCCGTGCCGATGCGGCGGCGGCGGGCAGCAGGCGCTTGAGCGTCTCGGCCAGCGCATCGTCGCCAGCCGGCGCTGGCGCCTCCCGGCGCAGGCGCGTCACACAGGTAGCCAGGCGCTCTACCTTCAGCGGCTTGAGCAGGTAGTCGACGGCACGGGCCTCGAAGGCTTCGACGGCGTACTGGTCATAAGCCGTCACGAAAACGACGCGCGTTGCACCCTCAATGCCCTGTGCCACCTCCAGGCCGGTCAGGCCGGGCATCTGGATGTCCAGGAATGCCAGGTCGGGTTCGAGCTCGGCGATGGCCTGGGCGGCCTCGACGCCGTTGGCAGCGATCTTGACGATCTGCAACTCGGGCCAGACTTGGGCGAGCTGGGTCTTGAGGTATTGGGCCAGATGGGGTTCGTCGTCGGCGATCAGGGCTGTCGTCATGGGATGTTGGCAGGAAGGGGAATCTGGATGCGGGCCAGCGTGCCGCCACCGTCGCGCGGCAGCAGTTCGAGGCTGGCGGAGGGGCCGAAGCGTGCCTTCAGGCGCTCGCGGATGTTGTCGACGGCGACACCGCTGCCGCCACGGCGTTGAAATCCGGGTCTCTGCGCATCCAGCCCCTGGCCATCATCGGCGACCTCGATCCACAGTCGGCCATCGACACCCCGGGCGCTGACTTCGACGGTGCCGCCGGCAATCTTGGGCTCCAGGCCGTGATGGATGGCGTTCTCGACAAGCGGCTGGGCCAGCAGCGGCGGCACTTCAACGCCGGCCAGATCGGCAGGCAGGGACAGCGCCACCTTCAACCGCTCGCCCATGCGCAATTGCATCAGGCCGAGGTAGGCCTCCAGCATCGCGAACTCCTGTGCCAGCGTCGTCACGTCGCCGCGCAACTGCCCGAGGCTGGCGCGCAGGTAGTCGGTGAAGCGCTCCAGCATCAATTTGGCCCGTTCAGGGTCGAAGTCGATCAGGCTCTGCACATTCGCCAGCGTGTTGAACAGGAAGTGGGGCTCGATCTGGCCCTGCAGCAGCTTGAGCTGGGCCTCGGTGACGCGGGCCTGCAAGGCCTCCTGCTTCCACCGCGCGCGGTAGCGAAAGCTCGACACGACGGAGATGAACACCGAGATCAGCAGGAACTGGCGCCAGAAGCCGAAGCTGCCCAGCAGGCGCAGCGTGTTGCCGTTGCCCGCCCAGATCCAGTCGACCAGCCACATGCCGATGACGACGCCCAGCAGTGCGCAAGCGATGGACGAAGCCGAGAAAAACAGGCCCGAACGCCAGTCGCGCCAGCCCGTGATGGTGTCCAGCCAGCGCTGCGGCGCCAGCCGCTCAAAGGCGCGGAAGACGGCGAAAAAGCAGATCGACACGCACAGGCTCACGAGCATGTTGCCGGGCATCACGCCCTGCCACCAGGCCCGTGAACCCAGGTTGTCCTGCTGAAGCCCGGCCATGACGGAAAAGACGCTGCCGAAACCCAGCGTCCAGATCGCGTAGAGCAGCACCCTGAAGCGCAGCCGGTCCGGCCGGTGTTTCATCAGGACGCGCTGGTGCCGCAGTGCCTGGCCTAATTCCTGCATGAATGTCATGGGCCGCGAGTGTAGGAAGCCCTCGCGGCCTGCCCCTTCAACGGGCGACGGATCGACAGCCGGCGCGATGAAATGCAGCCATGGGCCGTGCCTACAATCCGCCGCGATTCAAAACCCCACCTTCTGAGGCAGTTCATGCAGGTCAACGCAACCATCTTCAAGGCCTATGACATCCGCGGCGTCGTCGGCAAGACCTTGGACGAGGCACTCGCTGAAGCCCTGGGCCGCGCCTTCGGCACCGAGGCCAAGGCGCTGGGCGAGAAAGCCGTCGCCGTCGGCCGTGACGGCCGCCTGTCGGGCCCAGGCCTGGTCGCCGCGCTGATCCGCGGCCTGGCAAGCACCGGCCTGGACGTCGTCGACATCGGCGCTGTGACGACGCCCATGCTCTATTACGTCGCCGCCACGCGCATCAAGCACGGCTGCAACTCCGGCATCATGGTCACGGGCAGCCACAACCCCAAGGACTACAACGGCTTCAAGATGGTGCTCAAAGGCGCCGCCGTGTACGGCGAGCAGATCCAGGGCCTGCGCCAGCGCATCGAGGCCGAGGACTACGCCAGCGGCAAAGGTCGCGTCGGCAAGATGGACGTCGGCGCCGAATATTCGGCCCGCATCGTCAAGGACTGCAAGCTGGCCCGGCCGATGAAGGTCGTCGTCGACAGCGGCAACGGCATCCCCGGCGCCTCGGCACCCGCCATCCTGCGCGCGCTGGGCTGCGAGGTCATCGACATCTTCTCCAAGGTGGACGGCGACTTCCCCAATCACCATCCCGATCCCTCGCGCCCCGAGAACCTGGAAGACCTCAAGCGCGTCGTGCACGCCTGCGACGCCGAGCTCGGCCTTGCCTTCGACGGCGACGGCGACCGCCTCGGCATCGTCACCAAGGACGGCGAGATGATCATGCCGGACCGCCAGATCATGCTGATCGCGGCCGACATCCTCAAGCGCCAGCCCGGCGCCGAGATCATCTTCGACGTCAAGTGCACCCAGCGCCTGGCGCCGTGGATCCGCGAGCACGGCGGCAAGCCGCTGATGTGGATGACCGGCCACTCCCTGGCCAAGGCCAAGCTGAAGGAAACCGGTGCGCCGCTGGCCGGCGAGCTGTCGGGCCACATCTTCTTTGCCGAGCGCTGGTATGGCTTCGACGACGCGATGTACACGGCCGGCCGCATGCTGGAGATCCTGTCACGCAGCCAGGATCCGAGCGCCTTGCTGCAGGCCCTGCCCAACAGCTTCAACACGCCCGAGATCAATGTGCCCTGCGCCGAAGGCGAGCACCATGAGGTCGTCAAGACGTTGAAGGCGCAGACGACGCTGGCCGACTTCCCCGGCGCGACCGAGCTCATCACCATCGACGGCCTGCGCATCGAGTACGCGGACGGCTTCGGCCTGATCCGCCCGTCCAACACGACGCCCGTGCTGGTGTTGCGCTTTGAGGGGCACACGCAGGAAGCCTTGGATCGCATCCAGCACGACGTGCTGGCACAGCTCAAGCGCATCAAGCCGGACGCGACCTTCGCTGCCGGGCATTGATGCCCCTCGTCCAAGGAATACCTTGGCCGGTCCCCCGCGGGGACGGCGATGCTTGCGGCATCGAGCCGCCAGCACATCGCCATGCCGGGCCGGCTCGGGAGCGGCCCAGCGCTCGGCCCGCTGAATGCGTTGGGTTTACGAATATCGGCTGAGCGGCCAGAGAGCCGCCTTTCATTCAACCCAGGGAGATCGTCATGCCATTGATCGGAGGCCTGCACATCCTGATCGCGCTGTTCTGCGCGGTCCATGTCGTGCGCAGCGGCCAGCAGCTGTACTGGCTCTTCATCCTGTTCGCCTTCCCGCTGCTTGGGAGCGCGGTCTACTTCTTCGCCATCTATCTGCCCAACTCGCGGCTGGACCACGGCGCGCGAAAGGCCGTGTCGGCCGCGGCGCGGGCGCTGGATCCGGGGCGCGACGTGCGCGAGGCTCGCATCGTCTACGACGTATCGCCCTCGGCACAGAACCAGATGCGGCTGGCCGAAGCCCTGCTGAACGCGGGCGAGGCCAAGGAGGCGGCAGAACTGTACGAGGGCGCGTTGAAAGGCCCTTTTGCCAGCGACCCTGACCTGCGCTTCGGCGCCGTGCGTGCCTACGTGGAGTGCCAGCGCTTCGACGCGGCGCTGAGCCATCTGCAGGTGCTGAAAGCCGACCGGCCTGACTTCCGTCCCGACCAGGTCCTGCTGCTGCTTGCACGCTGCTTCGCCGGCACCGGCCGGCAGGCCGAGGCCCGCGAGAGCTTCGAGGCTGCGGTGCGCCGCTTTGGCAGCTTCGAGGCCAGTGCCGAGTATTCGATCTGGGCCCTGGCCACCGGCGACGCCGCGACGGCTGCCCGCCTGCAGACCGAGATCGATCGCCAGGTCCAGCTCTGGAATCCCGTCAGCCGTGAGTTGAATGATCCGGTCATGCGGCGGCTCAAGGCCGCGCACGAACTGGCACGCAAAGGTGGTTGATGCCTGAGGGCCTCGCGCTGGCCCTGTATGCAACCGCGCTGCGGCTGCTGACGCCCTTTTATCTGCTGCGGTTGTGGCGGCGTGGCGCCAAGGAGGCGCTGTACCGGCACGCCCTCAGCGAACGCCTTGGTTTCTACCCTGGCTCGGCCGAACCTGGCCGGCTGTGGATCCATGCCGTGTCTCTGGGTGAGACTCGCGCCGCCAGCGCTCTCATCACGGCCCTGCGCGAGCGTGAGCCCGGCCTTCGCCTGCTGCTGACCCATTCGACGGCGACCGGCCGGGAGGCCGGCCAAGCCCTGCTCCAGGACGGCGATGCCCAGGCCTGGCTGCCCTATGACACGCCAGGCGCGGTGCGCCGTTTCTTGCGCCATTGGCAGCCCAGGGTTGGTGTGCTGATGGAGACCGAGGTCTGGCCGACGTTGCAGCGCGAAGCTGAAAAAGCCGGGGTGCCCATGGTGCTGGCCAACGCACGCCTGTCGGAGAAGAGCCTGCGCCAGGGCCGGCGCCTGGCGGCACTGATGCGTCCGGCGGCGCGCCGCATGACGCTGGCCCTGGCCCAGACTGAGGCGGACGCCGAACGCATCCGCGCGATGGGCATGGCCCGTGTCGAGGTGGCCGGCAACCTGAAGTACGACATCGCCATGGACCCGGCCCTGATTGCTCGCGGCCAGGCCTGGGCGCAACGCCTCGGACGGCCCGTGCTGATGCTGGCTGTGAGTCGCGAGGGCGAGGAAAAAGCGCTGCTCGACGAGTGGGTTCAACGGCCCTCCTCTCGCCCGCTGCTGGTCATCGTGCCCCGCCACCCCCAGCGTTTCGACGAGATTGCGGCGCTCATTGCAGCGACCGGCCTGACGCTGGCACGCCGCAGCCAGTGGGCCGACGAGCCTCCGCCGCAGACCCTCACCGCCGACGTCTGGCTGGGCGACTCCATGCGCGAGATGCCGCTGTACTACGGCCTGGCCACCGTCGCCCTGCTCGGTGGCAGCTTCGAACCCTTGGGCGGCCAGAACCTCATCGAGGCCGCGGCCTGTGGCTGCCCGGTGCTGGCCGGGCCGCACACCTTCAATTTCGCTGAGGCGGCAGAACTGGCCATTGCGGCAGGCGCGGCCCGGCGCTGTGTCGATATGCCTGACGCCATCGCCCAAGGCCTGCTGCTTTGCAGTGACGCGGCGTCACGGCAGGCCATGGCGGCACAGGCGCACGCCTTCTCGCGCGCGCACCAGGGTGCCGCTGCCCGCATGGCGGCCGCCCTGTTTTCAATCAGGTCCTGACGACCATGACGATGTATTCGGGCCAATGCCTTTGTGGCCAGGTGAAGTTGGCGGCACGCGGCGAACCGCTGCGCATCGGCATCTGCCATTGCATGGACTGCCGCAAGGAAAGCGGCTCGGCCTTCACCTTCTATGCCGTCTGGCCCGCCGGCCAGTTCGAGCATCAAGGCGACACCGCCGAGTTCCGAGGCCAGCGCTTCTGCCCTCGTTGCGGAGCGCGGTTGTTCTCCCTCGACGACCGGGAAGCCGAGATCAAGCTCGGCATCCTGTCTCAAGCCCCAACGCCGCTCGTGCCGAGCTACGAGCTCTGGGTCAAGCGGCGCGAGCCCTGGCTTCAGGCCGTCCCGGGCGCCGAGCAGTTCGACGAGAACAGGCCTTGAACGTGTTCAACCGCCCGAGATCCAGCCCCCGCCCAAGGCCTTGACGAGTTGGGCCGTGGCCGCCCACTGCGTGCCGCGCAGCTGGGCGAGCGCGCGCTCGGTGGCCAGCGGCGTGCGCTCGGCCTCGGTCACATCGAGGTAGCTGACGGCGCCCTTGTCATACCGGCTCCTGGCCACGCTCAGCGCCTGGCCCGAGGAAGCCAGCGTGCGGTTCTGGGCTTCCACCACCGTCGTGCGCCCCTGCAGTTCGGCCAGCGCGTCGTCCACCTCGCGCAGGGCCTGCAACATGCGGCCGCGGAAGGCGGCGAGCGATTCGTCGACCGAGGCCTTGGCGCCGGCCAGGTTGGCCTTGTTGCGGCCACCTTCGAAGATCGGCAGTGAGATGCTGGGGCCGATGTTGTACAGGCGCGCCGGCGCGGAGATCAGGTCGCCCAGCTCCTTGCTCTGGTAGCCGAAGCTGCCGGTCAGGCGGATGGACGGGTAGAAGGCGGCTTCGGCGATGCCGACCTGGGCCGTCGCGGCATGCAGCTGGGCCAGGCTCTGGGCCAGGTCCGGGCGGCGTTGCAGCAGTTCCGAAGGCAGGCCGGCGCGGATCTGCGGCGGCGCGGGCAGCGAATAGGTTGCCTGCAGCTTGAGCTCGGCGGCGGCCTGGCCGGTCAGCGCGGCGATCTGGTTGGCCACCAGGGCCTGGCGGCGCGGCAGGTCGGCCACGTCGGCGTCGGCCGAGGCCAGTTCGGCGCGCACGCGCTCCAGGTCCTGCGTCGTCGATGAGCCGGCATCGAAACGGGTCTGCGCGACCTTGAAGGCGTTGGCACGGCTGTCGCGCAGGCGTTGCAGGGCTGCGGCCTCGTCGGCCAGCGCGCGCCACTGCCAGTATGCGGCGGCGACGTCAGCGGTCAGCGCGACGCGCGCGGCGGCGGCGTCCAGGGTGGACGCATCCAGCTGTGCCTGAGACGCCTCGGCCTGGCGCTTCACGCGGCCCCACAGGTCCAGCTCCCAGCCGATGGACGCCTGGATGCCGGTCTGCGTGCCGTCGAAGGTGATGGCCTGGCCGCCGAGCACCGGCGTCGTCACAGACTTGGCGGACGTGCGCAGGTTGGTGACGCTGCCGCCGACATCGACGCGGGGCAGCTCGTCCGCCTTGGTCGCGCCGAACACCGCGCGTGCCCGCTCGACCCGCGCGGCCGCGGCGGCCAGCGTCGGGCTGGCCTGCAGGGCCTGGGCTTCGAGGGCGTTGAGCTGGGCGTCGCCGAACATCAGCCACCAGTCACGCTGCAGCTCGGCGCCCGCCACGGGGGCTGCGGCTCGGTAGGCCGTGGGTGCGTTGGCGGCGGGGGCCTGGTAGTTGGGGCCCAGCGTCGTGCAGGCAGCGAGGGCCGCAGTGGCGACGAGGGTGAGAACGGTCTTGAGTTGGATCATGGTGATCTCTCTTTCGAATTAGTGGGCCGCTTCGGCGGCGCCGGCGCCACCGAGCACCTTCTTGCTCATCCAGACAATGAGCACGCAGCTGATCAGCGCGATGCCAAGGATCAGGAAGGCGTCGTTGTAGGCCATGACGAAGCTGTCGCGGCGAACGACGTTGTCCAGGGCTTTCATCGCCATGTCCTGCGCCGTGGCGAGATCGAAGCCCTTGCTCGCGAAGTTCTGCGCCAGCGTGTCCAAGCGCGCCTGCGTGGCGGGGTCGTAGAGGCTGATGGACTCGCCGACGCGGGCGCTGTGCAGGTGCTCGCGGTTCGTCAGCAGCGTGGCCAGCGTGGCGATGCCGACAGAGCCGCCGAGGTTGCGCATCATGTTGAACATGCCCGAGGCGCTCGGCAGCAGGTTGGGCGGGACGCCGTTCACCGCGAAGTTGGTCAGCGTGATCATGATCAGCGGCTGGCCCAGGGCGCGGACGATCTGCGCGAACAACAGCTCGGGCCCGGCCGTGTCGGCGCTCATGTGGGTGTTCATGAAGCACGACGTCGCGAACAGCGCCAGGCCCACGCTCATCATCACGCGGTTGTCCAGCTTGGTGGACAGCTTGGCCGCGAACGGCATGATGAAGAGCTGCGGCAGGCCCATCCACATGATGACGATGCCGATCTGCATCGGCGTGTAGCTGGCGATCTGGCCCAGGTACAGCGGCAGGATGAAGGCCGAGCCGTAGAGGCCCATGCCGGTGGCAAACGCAATGACACCGGCGATCAGGAAGCTCGGGCGGCCGAGGATGTGCAGGTCGATGAAGGTGTTCTTGCGCGTCAGCCCGCGCCAGGCCCAGCCGTAGATGCCGCCCACCGCCAGCACGGCGGCCGCGATGATGAAACGGCTCTGGAACCAGTCCTTGGCATTGCCCTCTTCCAGCATCGCGGTCAGAGAGCCCAGGCCCACGGCCATGAAGACGACGCCCCACCAATCCACCTCGCGCAGCAGCTTCAAGTTCATCGGCTCCTTGTCCAGGCCGATGCTCACGCCCAGCATCAGCAACACGCCGGGCACCCAGTTGATGTAGAAGATGCTGGGCCAGCCGTAGAGCTCGGTCAGGTAGCCGCCCACCGTGGGGCCCAGCGTCGGCGCGAGCGTGGCCGTCATGCCGAACAGGGCCAGGCCGATGGGCCGCTTTTTGAGCGGCAGCTTGCGCGTGACCAGCGTCATCGCCATCGGGATCATGACGCCGCCCGTGAAGCCCTGGGCCGCGCGGAAGACGATCATGGACTCCAGGCTCCAGGCCATGCCGCACAGCGTGCTGAAGATCAGGAACAGCGCGACGTTGATGACCAGGTATCGCCGCGTCGAGAACACCATCGACAGGAAGCCCGCCAGCGGGATGACAACGATCTCGGCGACGAGGTAGGCGCTGGAGATCCAGGAGCCCTCTTCCTGCGTGGCTGACAGTGCGCCGAGGATGTCGCGCAGCGAGGAGTTGGTGATGGCGATGTCCAGCACCGCCATGAAGGCGCCCAGCAGGCTGGCCAGCACGGCCAGCCAGGTGCGGCCGCTGACCTTTTCGCCGGGCGGCGGGGGGAGGTAGTTTTCGTTGCCCATGGCGAACTTACTCTGCGATCTCAACTTCCACCTGCACCGACAGCCCCGGCACGATGCGCGTCGCCGCCTCGCCCAGGCTCTTCAGGCTCTCCGGCTCAAACACCACCTTGACCGGCACGCGCTGGACGATCTTGGTGAAGTTGCCGGTCGCGTTGTCCGGCGGCAGCAGCGCGAAGCTGGCGCCCGAGGCCGGGGCAAAGCTGTCGACATGGGCTTCCAGCTCCTTGCCCGGGAAGGCGTCGACCTTGACGTGCACCTTCTGGCCCGGCTTCATGCGGGCGAGCTGGGTTTCCTTGAAGTTGGCGGTGATCCAGACCTCGGGCTCGACGATGGCCGCGAGCTGCTGGCCGGGCTGCACGCGCTGGCCGACTTCGACCGTGCGCTTGCCGATGCGGCCGTCGCTGGCGGCGCGTAATTCCACATAGCCGAGTTGGTTCTGCGCGTCCTTCAACTGGGCCTGCGTGGCGCCCTTCTGCGCGTTGGCCGATTGGCGGGCACTCTCGGCGGCCACGACGGCTTCCTTGGCGGCCGAGGCGCCGGCCTTGCGTGCGGCCAGGTCGGCGCGGGCCACGTCGCGGGCGGCCAGCGCCGCGTCAAGCTCTTGCTTGCTGGTGGCGCGCAGTTCGGCGCCGAACAGGGCCTGGCTGCGCTTGGCCTCCAGCTCGGTGCGGGCCAGCACGGCCTCGGCCTGGGCGACCTGGGAGTTGGTCACGGCCGCCTGGGCCTTGGCCTGGGCGATCTGCGCGGCCGTGGTCGCTATTGCCGCATCGGCCTGGGCGACCTGGGCCTTCAGCCGCTCGATCTGCACGGCCGCATCGGCCGGGTCCAGGCGCAGCAGCAGGTCGCCGGCCTTGACGACCGCGTTGTCCTGCATGCGCATCTCGGTGACGACGCCGGCCACGCGGGTGGCCACTGGGTGCAGGCGACCTGCGACGAAGGCGTTGTCGGTCTCGACGAGATGCTGGGCGCGCCACCACATGCGGCCGCCCAGGCCGATGCCGCCGATCAGCAGGATCGCGCCGACGATGAGCAGAGGCACGGGCGGGCCGCTCTTCTTGGCGTTCTCGGCAGGCTTCGGGGCAACGGCGTTGTCTTGCGGTGCATTCATGACAGGGTTTCCTTGTTGTTGCTTGGGTTTGTTCTTGAAATGGATCGGGGGCTCAGGCGGCCCATGCCGCCCGACTGGAATCGCTGCAGCGCGGCCACGACCTGACCTTCGTCGCTCATGACGAAGGGGCCGTGGCGCACGACGGGTTCATGAAGCGGCCGGCCGCAGAAGCAGGCCAGGCGCAGGGCCTCGTCGGCGACGATGCGTGCCGTGCCACCGACAGACACGCTCAGGGCACGGCCGGTGGTCAGCGGCAATTCGCCGGTGTGGCCGCCACCCTGGATGACGATGGCAAATCCCTGCTCGCCCTCCGGCAGCACGAGATCGAAGCCGGCGCCGGCGTCGATGTCGACCAGCACCAGCGAGGTTGACCAAGGCAGAGTGAGCCCGGTGTCCGCGCCAAAGACCTGGGTGGCGCGCCAGCCCTCGCCCACGCGGCGTGGCATCTGCTCCGCAGCAAGCCGCATGACGGTCGGCGCGCGCAGCTTCTGCTCGGCGGGCAGGTTGACGAAGATCTGCAGGCCATGCGCTTCGCGGCCCGCCTCGACGGGGAATTCGTCGTGCATGACGCCCCGGCCGGCCAGCGTCCAGTGCAGGCCACCGGGCAGGATTTCGTGCTCGCCGCCCAGGGAGTCGCGGCTGACCATGCCGCTGGCCGAATCGTCGAAGAGGTAGGTCACCGCCGAGAAGCCGGCATGCGGGTGCGGCGCAAACACCGGCTCGCTCATGCGGAAGTGGTCGACCATGATGAAAGGGTCCAGCAACGCCAACGGCTCGCGCCAACCCTCGGCCTGGAAGCCGGCGCCGATGCGGTGCCTTTGGGGCTGGAGAAGACGGGCGGTTGACATGATGGCCGCGACTGTAGAGAGTTCCATTTATGGCGAATAGCCACAAAACTCAAACTCACCGTTCCGGAAACGAAACGAAATAAAAAGAGATAAACGACGCCATGAAGATCGACGACCTGCTCTTGCTCGCCCAGGTCCACAAGGCCGGGTCGCTCTCCGAAGCGGCCCGCCAGTTAGACCTGCCAAAGGCCACGCTGAGCCGACGCCTCACGGCGCTGGAGACCTCGGTCGGCGCCCGCCTCTTCGTGCCCGGTGCCAGCCGCATGACGCTGACCGAGCTGGGTGAGCAGCTCGCCGAGCGCGCCGCGCGGCACGACGAGGACATCACCGAGACGCGCGATTGGCTGGCCTCGCGCGACGCCACGCCCGCGGGGCGGCTGCGCGTGTCCGTGCCCGCCGAGTTTGCGATGCTGGTGCTGGCGGAGAGCTTTGCGCGCTTCGTGCGTCGCTACCCCAAGGTGGAGCTGGAGGTCGACACCACGCCGCGCCGCGTCGACCTCTTCAACGAACCCTATGACGTCGCCGTACGCATGGGCCCCGTGGACGAGCCAGATCTGATCGCCCGGCAGTACATGCTGCTGGAGCGCGGCCTGTACGCCAGTCCCGTCTACCTGCAGGCCCGGCCGGCACCGCAGACGCCGGCTGATCTGGCCGAGCATGACTTCGTCGTGCTCAGTCAGGCCAAGGGCATGTACCGCACGCTGCTCAACGGCAAGCAGACGGCCGAGGTGCAGTTGAAGGGGCCGCTGGAGGCCAACTCCATCGGCTTGGTGCTGTCGTTGACGCGCGCCGGCGGCGGCATTGGCAGCTTCCCGTTCGGTATGGTGGCGTCGGACATCGCAGCCGGCACACTGGTGCCGGTGCTGCCCGAATGGAGCTACGAGCCCTTGCCGGTGACGTTGCTGACGGCCAGCCGCCGCCTGATGCCGGCCAAGACCCGGGCCTTCATCGACCACCTGTTCGAGACCGTGCCCGAGTGGGGCCATGTGAAGGGGGTACTCGGGCCCGACGCGGTGCCTCGCCGAAAAAGCTAGCCCGGCTTGAGCTGGCTGGGCGTCACGTCCAGGATGCGGCGCAGCGAATTCGTCAGATGGGCTTGGTCGCTATAGCCTAGCTCGGCCGCCACGTCCGCCGGCCGCAGCCCCTGCTGCAACTGCGTGGCCGCGGCATCGGCCCGGATGATCTGTTGCAGCTTCTTGGGGCTGAGCCCGGTCACGTGCGCGCTGTGGCGCTGCAGGCTGCGGTCGTCCACGCCCTGCCAGCCGGCCTGCCCGGCGCGCAGCACGAGGCGGTCCACCTCGATCAAACCCCGGCTCGCCAGCGCCATGACGAACTGCTCGGCATTCCCGAAGTTCGGCAGCTCCAACTTCTCGCCGTCGATGAGGCAGCCTTTCTGGCCGGCCAGCGCGTGGACGTGACCCAGGTTGGTCATGGTGGCGCCGGGCCGGCGCGGCATATAGACCTCGGGCCGGAAAGCGATGTTGAAGTAGCGGTCACCGGCCTCGCCGGGCAGTTGCACGACGCGGTCGGTCTGGCCGGTCTGCAGCACCATCAGGCCGTTGCGGCCCTGGCTGAACACCAGGTCCCAGGTGCCGTCCGGCCGCGCCACCTCCGCCGCCGCGGCGGTGTACTCGACCTGCTCGATGCGAGCGATGAAGCGCGCGGCCGACGGGGTGTCGGCCTCGCGCGTCTCGCGGCGAATGTCGGCGGGCATCCGCCCATCGTAGCCATCAGCTCACTTGGGCAAAGAAGCTGCGGATGTCATCGATCAGCAACTGAGGCGCGTCTGTCGCGGCGAAGTGGCCGCCCTCAGGCATCTCCGTCCACTGCACGATATTGCTGTGCGAACGCTCGGCGAAGGCGCGCACGGAGCGGAAGTCGTTGGGGAAGGACGCCACGGCCGTCGGCGCTGCGTTGGGCAGCTCGCGGTAGCCGGCGCCCGTCTTGGCGTTCTCGAGGTAAGACTCCGCCGCCTGGCCGCCGGTGGCCGTGAACCAGTACAGCGACACATGCGTCAGGAAGCGCTCGCGGTCCATGCTGCCGGCGGCTTCGCCTTCGAAGCCGAAGAAGAGTTCGGCGTTCCACGCCAGTTGCGCGACGGGCGAATCGACCAGCCCGAAACCCAGCGTGGCCGGCCGCTTGGACTGGATCTCGGCATAGCCGTTGTATTTCTGGAAGCGCGCCAGGCCGGCCAGGCCGGCCTGCTCGAAGGGCGAAAGCTTCTCCATCTCGCCCGGTGCGCCGCTCGGGAAGGCGAAGACCTGTTGCAGGTGCACACCCACCAGGCCTTGCGGGTTCAGGATGCCCAGCTCGCGCGTGACCAGGGCTCCAACATCGCCACCCTGCGCGCCGTAGCGCTCGTAGCCGAGGCGCTTCATCAGCCTGTCCCAGGCGGCGGCGGTACAGGCTGCGTCCCAGCCGGGCCCGGCCAGCGGTGACGAGAACGCGAAGCCGGGCAGCGACGGGATGACGAGGTGGAAGGCGGTTGCGGGATCGAGACCGTGGGCGCGCGGGTCGCTCAGCGGCCCGATGACATCGAGGAATTCGGCCACCGTGCCCGGCCAGCCGTGGGTGAGGATCAGCGGCAGCGCATGCGGCTCGGGCGAGCGCACGTGCAGGAAGTGAATGGTCTGGCCGTCGATCTCGGTGGTGAACTGCGGGTGGCGGTTCAGAGCGGCTTCCTGCTGGCGCCAGTCGAAGCCGTTCAGCCACTGCTCGGCCAGCTCGCGGATGAAGGCGACTGGCTGGCCGTGACTCCAATCCGCGGCGACGGCATGCGGCCAGCGGGTCTGGCGCAGGCGCTGCTCGAGGTCGTCGATGGCGGCTTGCGGGATGTCGATGCGGAATGGGCGGATGGCAGCGGTCATGGTGGGCTCCAGGTGGGGTGAATCGATGGAACCCAGTGTCCGCAGCGGTCGGTTTTGGGTCTTGTAAAAACCCGCCACAACCCGATTGGCGCCGTGAACCCGGGCTGCGGGTCCCACAAAACTGTCGCCACAGCGACGGCTCCCGTCACACAATGACCGGTGCCGCCTTCCGCGTGGCGGCGTACTTCCAAGACCCGAGGAGCCGCACATGAAAAGGATTTCCCAGCTCAACGCCATCGCGCTCACGGCTGCCTTGCTGCCGGCCGCCGGCTTCTGCGCCGAAACGGCAGCCGCACATCCGGGCAAGCACCCGGCCCATTGGACCTACAGCGGCGTGACCGGGCCGGCCAAATGGGCCAGCGTCGACGAGAAGTTCGGCACCTGCGCGATGGGGCAGACCCAGTCGCCCATCGACATCCGCACCACCGACGTCCAGTCGGCTGCTCTGCCCGCGATCAGCTTCGACTACAAGCCCGCGCCGCTGAAGATCATCGACAACGGCCACACCGTGCAGGTCAACATCGCGCCGGGCAGCTCGATCACCGTCGGCGACAAGCGCTACGAGTTGCTGCAGTTCCACTTCCACAAGCCCAGCGAGGAAAGGGTGAACGGCAAAGCCTATCCGCTCGTGGCTCATCTCGTTCACAAGAGCGAGGACGGCAAGCTGGCCGTCGTGGCGGTGTTGATGGACAAGGGCGCCAGGCTGCCGCTGATCCAGGCCGTGTTCGACAACCTGCCCAAGGCCAAGGAGCAGGAGGCCAGCGTCGCCGGCATTGGCATTGACCTGAACGCCCTGCTGCCCGACAACCGCGCCTACTACAGCTTCACCGGCTCGCTGACGACGCCGCCCTGCAGCGAAGGTGTGAGCTGGTTCGTGCTGAAGACGCCGGTGCAGGTTTCGGCCGAGCAGATCGCCCGCTTTGGCCACGTCTATGCAATGAACGCCCGACCCGTGCAGCCGCTCAACGGCCGGGTCATCCAGGTCAGCCAGTGAGTCGGCGGGCGCCGCTCAGGCGCCCGTCTCCAACAAGGCCCGCAGGCCAGCCTCGTCGAGCACGGGGACGCCGAGGCTGCGGGCCTTCTCCAGCTTGCTGCCCGCCTCCTCGCCGGCGATGACGTAGGTCGTCTTCTTTGACACCGAGCCGCTGACCTTGCCGCCCGCCTCCTCGATCAAGGCCTGGGCCTCGTCGCGCGAGAGCGTCGGCAGCGTGCCCGTGAGCACCAGCGTCTTGCCCAGCAGCGGCCGCGGGCGGTCGTCGGCCTCGCCGGCGCTTTCCTTCGGCTGCACGCCGGCCGCCAGCAGTTGCTCGACGACCTCGCGGTTGTGCGGCTGCGCAAAGAAGGTGTGAATGCTGGCCGCGACGATGGGGCCGACATCGGGCACTTCCAGCAACTGCTCGACGCTCGCGTTCATCAGCTTGTCCAGCGTGCCGAAGTGGCGCGCCAGCTCCTTGGCCGTCGTCTCGCCGACCTGGCGGATGCCGAGCGAAAACAGGAAGCGCGCCAACGTGGGCGTCTTGCTCTTTTCCAGCGCATCGACGATGTTCTGCGCGCTCTTCTCGGCCATGCGGTCCAGCGCGGCCAGCTTGGCGATACCGAGCTTGTAGAGGCCTGGCAGGCTCTGCACGATGCCGGCGTCGATGAGCTGCTCGACCAGCTTGTCGCCCAGGCCCTCGATGTCCATCGCGCGGCGGCCGGCGAAGTGAAGCATGGCCTGCTTTCGCTGGGCGGGGCAGAAGACGCCGCCCGAGCAGCGGTGGTCCATGCCGCCGCGTTCGCGCACGACCTCGCTCTTGCACACCGGGCAGGCGCGCGGCATATGGAAGTTGGGCACATAGCTGGCGCGCTCACCCGGCACGCGGCCGACGACCTCGGGGATCACGTCGCCGGCGCGGCGGATGATGACCTTGTCGCCGACGCGCACGCCCTTGCGGCGCATCTCGAAGACGTTGTGCAGCGTCGCGTTGCTGACGGTCGTGCCTCCGACGAATACCGGGTCCAACCGCGCCACCGGCGTCAGCTTGCCGGTGCGGCCCACCTGCACGTCGATGGCCAGCAGCGTCGTCACCTGCTCCTGGGCCGGGTATTTGTGGGCCACGGCCCAGCGCGGCTCGCGGGTCTTGAAGCCGAGCTTGAGCTGCAGCTCGCGAGAGTTGACCTTGTAGACGACACCGTCGATGTCGAAGGGCAGGTCGTCACGCGCAGCCGCCACACGCTGGTGGAATTCGACCAGGCCAGCCGTACCGGCCGCAACCGTGCGCAGCTTGTTCACGGGCACGCCGAACTTGGCCAGCGCATCCAGCAGGCCCGACTGCGTGGCTGGCAGCGCCCAGCCCTGCACGTCGCCGATGCCATAGGCGTAGAAACTCAGCGGCTTGTCGCGCGCCTGGCGCGAGTCGAGCTGGCGGATGGCGCCGGCGGCCGTGTTGCGTGGGTTGACGAAGGTCTTGTCGCCCTTGGCGCGCTGACGCTCGTTCAGCGCTTCGAAGGCGTCGCGGCGCATATAGACCTCGCCGCGCACCTCCAGCACTGGCGGCAGGTCTGCATCAGCACCCTTCAAGCGCAGCGGGATCTGGCCGATGGTGCGCACGTTGTGCGTGACGTCCTCGCCCGTTTCGCCGTCGCCGCGCGTGGCGGCCTGCACCAGCACCCCGTCCTCGTAGCGCAGGTTGATGGCCAGGCCGTCGAACTTCAGCTCGGCGTTGTAATCGACCGGTGGGTCGCCCTCCTTCAGCCCCAGCTCGCGGCGCACGCGGGCGTCGAAGGCAATGGCGCCGCCCTCGGTCGTGTCGGTCTCGGTCGTGATCGACAGCATGGGCACGACATGGCGCACCGGCGTCAGGCCGGGCAGAACGGCGCCGATGACACGTTGCGTGGGCGAGTCCGGCGTCTGCAATTCGGGGTGGGCGGCCTCGATGGTTTGCAGTTCGGCGAAGAGCTTGTCGTACTCGGCGTCCGGCAGCTCGGGCGCGTCGAGCACGTAGTACTGGTGGGCGTGGTGGTTCAGCTGGGCGCGCAGCTCGGCGGCGCGCTGGGCGGGTGAGGCGGTCATGCAGCCATTGTCTCGTCAGCCAGTGCAGTCTCAGCGTCGGGCCGTCAGCCACCGCATTACCGAGTTGTCTTGGCTGGCCCGACGCGATCTACTGTGAGCATCGCCTCCATAAGCACGCAAGGAGAAGCTCCATGCTGGACAGACGACCGAAGGTGAAAAGACTGCTGCTGGGGCTTTGCGTCCTGCTTGTCGCCTGGTATGCCGCTCTCTTTGTCTATGGTTTTGCCAACTTCCCGATGGCGCCTTACAAGCCATGCGGCACGCAGGAATATTGCGACAAGTCCGGCCAGCCGCGCGCAAAGGCGGACTTTGAAGCGTTCGAGCAGTGGGAGCGCTTATTCCTCCTGTCGGTCCCATTGGGCATCGCCGCAGCGTTCGTCGTTCGCAAGCTATGGAAATAGCTCGTTCAGGCGAACCGGGTGCAACGGCATGGCGCTCCTTCGCGGCGGGACAATCCGGCCTATGAGTTCACGCGTGGTGCTGCATGCCGGTCCTGCGGCCGGCTTCGACGAGCCCTTCGAGATGCTGGCCGCCTGCCATGACCGGGTGCGCTGCAGCTTGGATCTGCTGCAGCGACTGCATGCCCATGTCGCCCAGCACGGCGTGGACGCCCAGGCCAGCGATGCGGCGCGCGACGTGCTGCGCTATTTCGACATCGCCGGCCCGGCCCACCACGAGGACGAGGAGCGCCATGTGCTGCCGCGGCTGCGGGATGCCGGGCAGTCCCGGTTGGCTGACCGGCTGCAGGCTGACCATGCCGAGATGACGCGGCTGTGGAGCCAGCTCCGCGTCGGACTCGCCGCGTGGGCGAACGGCGGCGATGCTGCGTTGGACGCGACAGTGCTGCAACGCTACGTCGACCTCTATGCCGACCATCTTGCCGTCGAGGATGAACAGGCGTTCGTCGTGGCCCGGCAGCGCGCGGATGCTGCGGACTGCGCCGCCATGGGACAGGAGATGGCGGCGAGGCGCAGCCGGTAGCGCTCACGGCGGTGTCGCCTCGTCGAGGGACACTTCACTTGGTTAAATCGGCGTGATTGCGCTACCAATGTGGCAAGGCCGTTGCTAGCATCGCGCCCCAGCGCCGATCCGAAAGACCCTTCGATCCCACGAGGCGCATCGCGGATCGATGCATTCCGCTTCTCATGAAACCTCCAGTGAACCTGCCGGCCACCCTCACCAGGCGCGATGCGCTGTTCGCCACGGCCGGCCTCGCCGGCGCCTGGAGCGCCGCCGCGCAGACCGGCGCTGCGCGCGCGACCACCATCCAGGGCACGGTGGACACCCACCAGCGGTCCAAGCCCATCAATCCCTTCATCTACGGCGGCTTCCTGGAACACGGCGCCAACATCATCAACCACACGATGTGGGCCGAGATGCTGCACGACCGGAAGTTCTACTACGGCATGCTGGCGGCCGAAGAGCCCAGGCCGGACCCGGCGGACTTCCGCGCGTCGATGGCCTACATCCACAAGTGGACGGCCGTCGGGCCGGTCGCCCACATCGCACTGGACATCACCGACGCCTATGTCGGCGCCCACAGCCCTGCCATCGAACTGGCCCCGACGACGCCACGCGGCATCGTGCAGTCCCACGTCGCGGTCGTCGGCCGCAAGGCCTACACCGGCCGCATCGTGCTGAAGGCGACGCAGGATACCGAGGTCGCGATCCACCTCGACGAGGGCGCCCAAGGCGCACAGACGGTCAAGGTCAGGGCCGGCAGGGACTGGTCGACGGTGCACTTCAAGTTCACCGCCGTGAGCGACACGGCCGAAGCGCGCTTCTCCGTCACCGCGACAGGCGCCGGCACGCTGCGCATCGGCGCCGTCTCGCTGATGCCGGCCGACAACATCAAGGGCTTCCGGGCGGACACCATCGCGCTGATGAAGGAGATGGATTGCAAGATCCTGCGAATGCCCGGCGGCAACTTCATCTCCGCCTATGACTGGAAGGACACCATCGGCGACCCCGACAAGCGCCCGCCCGTCTTCGACCCCGTCTGGAAGGCGCTCCAGCCCAACGACGCCGGGCTCGACGAACTGCTGCAGATGTGCGAGCTCATCCAGTGCGAGCCCTACTGGTGCGTCAACACGGGCTTCGGTGAGCCGCGCTCCGGCGCCGAGATCGTCGAGTACGTCAACGGCGCCGCCAACACCTTCTGGGGCGCCAAACGCGCCGCCAACGGCCGCGTGCAGCCCTACAAGGTCAGGTACTGGAACATCGGCAATGAAATGTATGGCCACTGGCAGTTCGGCCACATGTCGCGGGACCAGTACGTCATCAAGCACAACCTGTTCGCCGACGCGATGCGCAAGGTGGATCCGTGGATCTACATCGTCGCGCCCGGTGGCTTTGTCGACGAGATGACGACCGGCCAGGGCATCTTCGTGGCGGGCCAGCCGCAGGTGCAGGTGGGCTCGGAGCGCGACTGGGCCTACGGCATGCTGAAGTTCTGCAAGGGCAGGTTCGACGCGCTGGCTACGCATGCCTACCCACCGGAGAACAAGCGCTTCGACCTGAAGAGCGGCAAGCTGTTCGACGTGAAGCAGTCGCCCGTCGAATGGGCCCGGCAACCCGCCAACCGCATCGCCACGATGGTGGACGCCTGGGAGGACTACAAGAAGCTCTTCCCGGAACTGGCCGATGGCCGTGTCAAGGTGTTCTTCGACGAATGGGCCTACAGCTTCCGCGACAGCATGAAGGGCACGCTGCCCATCGCGATTGCCTTCCACGAGTTCTTCAAGCACACCGACTTCATCGACATGGCCGGCTACACCATGGCCACCGCGTGGATGAATGTGAGCCCGACCGCCTCCGCCATCAGCGCCCGGGGACGTGTGTTCCAGCTCTACAACCAGCGCTTTGGCCGCATTCCCGTGGCCGTCGGCGGCAACTCGCCCCAGCCCGCGCCGCAATACCCGGCCGGCGGCGACCAGCCGCGCGTCAACACCGGCAGCGCCACCTACCCGCTGGACGTGATGGCCGCGCTGACGGCGGATGAGACCGTGCTGACCGTCGCGGTCGTGAACCCGACCGAGGTGGCGCAAAGCCTCGAACTCACCTTCAACGGCTTTGACGCCGGATCAGTGGGCAGGTGCTGGACGCTGGTGGGCAAGGACCTCGCCGCCACCAACGTTGCCGGCGCCCCGCCCGACGTCGTCATTCAGGAGACCCGCTTCGACGCCCGCGCCCGGCGCATCGACATCGCGCCAGCCAGCGTGCAGATCCTGCACTTCCCGCGGAAGATGTGACTACGAGGCCCGCGATGCCGCGGTGATCATGACCTGGTCGACCCGGTAGCTGTCCACGTCCACGACCTCGAAGCGCCAGCCTTCCCACTCGACGACATCGGTGCGCCGCGGAATGCGGCGCAGCATGACCATCAGGAAGCCGGCCAACGTGTCGTAGGTGCCGGCATGCGGCCAGCCCTCGATGCCCAGCGACCGCTCGACATCGGGGATGGGCGTGATGCCATCGGCCAGGAAGGAACCGTCCTCGCGGCGCACGATCTGCTCCTCGTCGTGCGGCGCGACCAGGCTGCCCATCACCGTATTCATCACGTCGTTGAGCGTGATGACACCCACCACGCGGCTGTACTCGTTGACGACGACGGCGAAGTCCTCATGCGCCTCGCGGAACTGCGTCAGCATCTCCGACAGCGTCAGCCGGTCCGGCACGATGAGCACCTTCTTGACGAGCACGCCGCCGTCCTCGCGCAGCGACAGCTTCTCGTCGCGCAGCACGCGCTGGAAGAGGTCGGTGGCGTCCACATAGCCGACGACCTGATCGACGTCACCGTCGCAGACGACATAGGTCGAGTGGGGTGTGTCGGCAATGCGGTTGCGGATCAGCACGTCATCGTCGTCGCGCGAGAAGAAGACGATGCGTTCGCGCTCGGTCATCACCGTCTCGACGGTGCGGGTGTCCAGCTCGAACACATTGGCGATGACCTGCTGCTCTTCGTCGGCGACGACGCCGGCCTGGTAGCCCGCCTCGGTCAGCGCCAGGATGTCGCGGTAGCTGATGGTCTCGTCGCGTTTGGCCGGCAGGCCCAGCACGCGGATCAGGCCCTCGGTGATGCCGCTGAACAACCAGGACAGCGGTTTCAGCGCGCGAGACAGGGCCAGCATGGGGCCCACCAGCGTCATGGCGACGCGCTCGGGCTCGTTCATCGACAGGCGCTTGGGCACCAGGTCGGCCAGCACGATGAACAGCGACGTGATGCTGATGAAGGAGGCGGCAAAACCCAATGTCGCGGCCAACTCGGGTGAAACGACGAGACGAAGTGCGGCTTCGAAATGCGGCGTGAACGCACCCTCGCCAACAATGCCGGCGAGGATGGCGACGGTGTTGACGCCGATCTGCACGACGGTGAAGTAGTCGCCCGGATGCTCCTGCACCGCCAGCACCTTCGCCGCGCGGGCGTCGCCGGAGTCGGCACGCTGCTGCAGGTTCAGCCGCCGCGAGGCCGCCAGTGACAGCTCGGCCATCGAGAAGAAGGCGCTGGCGGCGATGAGGAGGGCAATCAGCAGGAGGCTGGTGGTCAAACGCCGGGTCCGGGATCAGAACGGACAGTCAGTTTATGCCGCGACGCCAGCCTCGCCGTGGCACTTCTGCAGGAAGGCCGTCGCGTCCGCCACCGGCACCGGGCGCGCATAGCCAAACCCCTGCATCACATCGCATTGCCAGCCGCGCAGGCAGGCCTCCTGAGCGGCGTCCTCGACGCCCTCCGCTACCACCGTCATGCCCAGGCTGTGCGACAGCTGGATCATGGCCTGCACGATGGCCGCACCGCCCTCATCCTGGCCGAGGTCGCGCACGAAGGCGCGGTCGATCTTCAGGCGGTTGATGGGGAAGCGCTTCAGATAGGCCAGGCTCGAATAGCCGGTGCCGAAGTCATCGATGGCCAGGTGCAGGCCCAGTGCGCGCAGCTCGGCCATCTTGGCGATGGTGGACTCCGCGTCGTCCATCATGGCGCCCTCGGTGATCTCCAGCTCGATGAAGTGCGGGTCGATACCGGCACTCTCCAGCGCCTCGCGCACCGTGGCCATGAACTCGGGATGCTGGAACTGCCGCGGCGAGATGTTGATGGCCATTAGGGGCCGGCCCAGGCCACTGTCATGCCAGACCTTGGCCTGTCGGCAGGCCTGCTGCAGCACCCAGCGGCCGATGGGCACGATGAGGCCGGATTCCTCGGCCAGCGGAATGAAGCGGTCCGGTGGGATCAGGCCGTCGGGGCTGCGCCAGCGCAGCAGGGCCTCGAAGCCCGACAGGCGGCGCGTGCGCAGATCGCACTGGGCCTGGTAGAAGAGTTCGAGCTCGCCGCGCTCCAGGGCCTGCGACAGGCGCGCCTCCAGTTGCAGCCGGTCCTGTTGGTCGGCCAGCAGGCCTTGCGTGAAGACCACGGCGCTGTTGCCCGGCTGGCCCTGCGCCTGCCGCATGGCGAGCTGGATGGCCTTGGCGACGTCGGAGGTCTGCGCGCCGTGCCGTGGGTATTCCGCGGCACCGATGCTCAACGTCACGGCGAGCTGCTGGCGCTGCACCTCGAAGACCGGCTGCATCACCAGCAGCAACCGGTCCAGCAGGCCACGCAGGGCGGCGTCGTCGCCCAGGGCGGGCACGATGGCGCCGAAGGAAAGCCCATCCATCCGGTAGAGCCGGCCACCAGCGGCCTCCACGACGGACTTCAGCCGACCGGCCACCTGGCACAGCAAGTCGTCACCGGCGGCATGGCCCAGGCTGCCCATGATGCGGCTGAAGCGATTGATGGCTATCCCCAAGCCAATGAAGCTCTCATTGCCGAGCTCCCGGGCCCGGCGCTCCAGCGCGCGCCGGTTGGGCAGGCCGGTCACGCGGTCATGCAGACCGACGTAAGCCAGCTCGGCGTTGTGGGCCTGCAGCGTGCGGTTGGCCTTGCGGGCGCGGCGGTACAGGGCAACCGTCAGCAGCACGACGATGAGCAGGGCCAGGGCCAGGCCGAGGGTCAGCCGCCTTTCGCTGCGGTGGCGCTCCAACTGGCTGGCCTGCAGCTCGTTGTCATGCTTGAGGCTCTCCAGGGCGCGCTGGTTCTGCTCGAAGCTGGAGCGGCGCTGCAACTCCAGCACCGTGCTGACGCGGTCGTTGCGCACCAGCTCGGCCTCCAGCCCCAGTGCCTTGCGCGATTGGCGCAGCGCGCCCGCCGCATCGCCCAGGGCGTCCAGCAGGCCGGCATACCGGTTCAACTGCTCCAGCAAGCGCACCTTGCGGCCCTGCTTCTCCAATGACGCCAGGCCCTCGTTCACCAACTGGTCGCCGGGGGCCTTCTGGCGCAAGCCGAGTCGCGCCAGCCCCGAACTGATCGTGGCCACGGCCACGGCGTCGTCGTCGCCTTCCTGCCGGGCGAGCTTAAGCGCGGTCTCGGCGTAGCGCTGGGCCGCTACAAAGTTGCGTGCGCTCAGGTGCAGGTCGGCCAGCTCCTGCACGACCTCCGCCTGGGTGTTGAACCAGGTCGCGCTACCCGAGGCCGGATTCACGGCGGCAGCGCTGGCGGCCAGCGTGGGCTCGATCTGGGCGGCCAATCGACGAGCCTGCTCGCGGGCCTGATCACGTGCCGGGCCACGGCCGGCCTCTTCCTCGGCCAATGACTCGATCAACTTGGCCGCCAGTTGCAACGGCAGGCTGCCCGCGGACTCGGCCAGGCGAAAGGCCTGCTGCGCATCAGCACGGGCACCGTCGATGTCGTGCAGGACCAGGCGTATGGGCGCCAGCGCCATATGGGCCTGCGCCCCGCGCCGCGGGTTGGACTGGGCCTGCGCCGACCGGCTCGCCGCCGCGTAACTGCGCAGGCCTTCCTGCAAATGCCCCGTCGCCAGGCTCAGATTGCCCGCCGTCATGAACACCCAGTAGCGCAAGGGCTCGTCCTGGGTCTTTTCCACCCAGGGCAGCGACGCGTTCACCCAGTCATAGGCGACGCTCAGGCGACCGGACAGTTGCAGGACGGTCGCGCGCAGCGCCAACGCCGAAGCCATGGCCGCGGCATTGCCTTCGCGTTCTCCCAGGTCGATGAGCTCGGCCGTCGCTGCATCGACCACCGTGAACTGGTCCATCATGCCGTGGGCATAGCCCCAGGCGGCGAGAAAGACGCGCAGGTTGTCGCCGCCCAGGGCGCGGGCCTGCGCTTCCAGCGGCCGCAGGCGCGCGACCACCTCGGGCGGCTCGCTGCCATGGCTGGCTTCGATGGCTTCGATCTGCTGGGCGAGCGTGGGGGCGGCGAGGCTTGGCCCAGCGAACAGCGACAGCGACAACAGCAATCCCAACAGCCAGAACCGGTCGGCCGGGAATCGGAGGTGCCTAAGAACCTGAGGGGTGCCGCTGTGCATCGGGCTTGTCGAGC
The DNA here is from genome assembly GCF_001425705.1 of Pelomonas sp. Root1217. GTDB lineage: Bacteria > Pseudomonadota > Gammaproteobacteria > Burkholderiales > Burkholderiaceae_C > Pelomonas. The sequence goes on from NZ_LMDC01000031.1 coordinate 101,877, forward strand.
CGTGGACGCACAGACTGTAGAAGCTTCGCCCGCCCGGCGGTCAGTCAGACCGCCGCGTTTGCGCGGCCAATATCACGCCGGAGTGCGATCAGCTGAACAGCCGCCGCGCGGCCGGCGAACCCGCGGCCAGGTCGCGCTCGGCCAGGGCCTCGTACAGCTTCTTCAGCTCGACATCGATGGCAGCGAAGGCATGCAGGCCCAGCACCTGGCCACGGTCGTCGCAAACCTCGGCCTCCAGATCGCGGGCCAGTGCGCGGGCCGACTCCTGCCAGAGTGCGAACGGCTCCTGATCGGCCGACGTCTGTGGCACGTCAAGAGCCAATGTCAGCTCGCGCAAGGACAAGGCCTCGGGGTCCTCGGCCAGGGCGGCCTGGGCGTCGAATTGCAGGGTTAGCACCGGCGGCGCGCCCTCTTCTGCCGACGGCATGACCAAGCGGCCTGGCAGCGCACCGGCGACGAAGCCATGGCGACCAGCGGCCTGCTGCACAAAGCCAGGCGTCCAGGCCGCGGCCTTGGCACGCAGCAGCAGGGCAAGCTGGGCGTCATGGCTGGCCGCGAACTGATCCAGCTCGCGGGCGCGGGCGACGACGTCCAGCATGTCTGGGAACTGCACGAAGCCGCCCACGCCGTCGGCAAAGGCCTGGATCTTCTGCACGAACTCCGAGTACTCGATCTCGTTGAGGGCGCCGCTGCGGTTGGCCATCTTCAGCCCGGCCTGGAATTCGCTGTAGCGCTGGCCGGGCGCGGGCAGTTCCCAGTCGCCGGTTGCGGCATTCAGACCTTCGATTTGCAGCGGCTTGGTGCCGGCGCGGCGACTGCCGGGCTGGTGCTGCAGGGCCATTTCGCCAGAGATGGGAGCCTCGACGGTGATGGTCGCGATGGCGTCAATCAGCGCGTCGATCCGCGCCGACGGCCGGCGCAGCGGGCGGGCCACGGCGGGCAGCGTCGCTTCCAGCGCCTCGGCCTCGGCAGTCGCCTCCGCCGTCACGGGCGGCGCGTCGAAATGCGGCTCCTCCAACGACGGCACCGCGCGCTTCGGTCCCGCCTTGCGGGCGGCCCAGGCGCCCTGGGCGATGACGCCGATCAGCACCACGCCACCCGTGATGGCCAGAAGTTCGGTCAACGAAACGTTCATGCCGCCTCCGCCATCGCCAGCGCCTTGTCCATGTCGACTGCGACGATGCGCGACACACCCTGCTCCTGCATGGTCACGCCAATCAGTTGTTCAGCCATTTCCATCGCAATCTTGTTGTGCGAGATGAAGAGGAATTGCGTGCCGGCGCTCATCTTGGTGACGAGGCGCGCATAACGCTCCGTGTTGGCGTCGTCCAGCGGCGCGTCCACTTCGTCCAGCAGGCAGAAGGGCGCCGGGTTGAGCTGGAAGATCGCGAACACCAGCGCGATGGCCGTCAGCGCCTTCTCGCCGCCCGACAGCAGGTGGATGGTGCTGTTCTTCTTGCCCGGCGGCTGGGCCAGGACCTGAACGCCGGCGTCCAGGATCTCGTCGCCGGTCATGACCAGGCGCGCCTCGCCGCCGCCAAACAGCTCGGGGAACATGCGGCCGAAATGGTCATTGACCTGGTTGAAGGTCGAGCCCAGCAGGTCGCGCGTCTCCAGGTCGATCTTGTGGATGGCGTCTTCCAACGTCTTGATGGCCGAGTTCAGGTCGGCGCACTGCGAGTCGAGGAAGGTCTTGCGTTCGCGCGCGGCCGTCAGTTCGTCGAGTGCGGCGAGGTTGACGGCACCGAGCGCGGCGATCTCGCGGTTGATGCGGTCGATCTCGCCCTGCAGGCCGTAAAGCTTGACGGCGCCGTCCTCGATGGACTTGGCCAACACTTCCAGGTCGACCGCGGCCGCTTCGAGCTGCTCGCGGTATTGCGCGCCGCCGAGCTGGGCGGCCTGCTCCTCGAGCTGCAGCTTGGTGATGGCCTCGCGCAGCGGGTCCAGGCTGCGCTCGAAACCCATGCGCTGCTCGTCGGCCTTGCGCAGGCGCTGCGAAAGGTCGTCGTAGTTCGCACGCACGGCGGCCAAGGCCTGCTCGCGTTCCACCTTTACGGCCAGCGCGTCCTGCAGTCCGGCTTGCGCCGCGGCGTCGTTCAGCGTGTCCAGCTCGCCCTGCAGGCTGGCGGCCGAGGCCGCGACGCTGGCGATCTGCGCCTCGGCAGTCTCGATGCCGCGCTGCAATTCGCCGCGGCGGGCCGCCAGCGTCTGGGTTGCAAAGCGCGCCTCCTGAGAGCGGCGCTCGAGCGCGCGCAACTGCTCGCGGGCATCGGCCAGCCTGCGCTCGGCGGCAATGGTGCCGTCCTCCAGTTCGGCATGGCGCTGCTGCGCGTCGCCGAGCTGGATGTCGAGCTCCTCGAAGCGGGCCTCGCCGACGGCGCGGCGTTCCTGCAGCGCTTCCTGCTGGCCGGCAATCTCGGCCAGCTCGGCGTCCAGTGCGCTGCGGCGTTGTTGGCTGGCTTCGGCCTGTTGGGACAGGCGCAGCAGCTCGACGTGGATCTGGTGAGCGCGGGTCTGCGCCTCGCTGGCCTCGCGGCGCAGCGTGGTCAGGCGGCCGTTGGCATCGTTGAACTGGTGCTCGATGCGGCTCAGCGACAGGCGCGCCTCGTCGGCGATCAGGTTCTGGGCGCGCTGGGCCGTCGTCAGCTGCTCGATCTCCTGGGCGCGAGCGAGAAGCCCAGCCTGCTCGGAGTCGGGCGCGTAGAAGGTCACCGAGAACTGGCCGACCGCGTGGCCGGCCGGCGTCAGGATCAGCTCGCCGTGCGTCAGCTTGCCGCGGGCAGCCAGTGCCTCGTCGAGTGTCGGCGCGGTGTAGACGCCTTCGAGCCAGTCGTTCAGCAGCGCGGACAGGCCGGCGTCGTTCAGGCGCAGCAGCTCGCTGAGCTTGGGCAGCGTCTCGTGCGTGTTGGCGATGGAGCCACTCGGCGTCGAATAAAAAGCCAGGCGGGCTGGCGGCGAGTCGGCTTCGAAGGCGCGCACCGTGTCCAGCCGACCCACGCTCAGGGCGCCCATGCGCTCGCGCAGCGCGGCTTCCAGCGCGTTCTCCCAGCCTTGGGCGATGTGCAGCTTGGTCCACAGGCCTTGCAGGCCATCGAGGCCATGCTTGGCCAGCCAGGGCTTGAGCTTGCCTTCGGTCTGGACCTTTTCCTGCAGCGCCTTCAGCGCTTCGAGGCGGGCCGTCAGCTCGGACTGCCGGGCGAGCTGGGCGTTGGTGTCCTGCTGTGCGTTGCGGCGCTGCTCCTCCAGCTGCGGGACTTGTTCAGCCAGTTCCTGCAGGCGCGCATCGGACAGGTCACGGGCCTCGTCGGCCTCGGCACTGCGCCCGCGAAGGGCTTCAAGCGCCTCGTGATCCGGCGCACCGAGGGCACGGGACTCGGCCGTCAGCTTGTCCTCTCGCTGGCGTAGCGCCCTCGCCTGCTCATCCACGCTGCGGCTCTCGGCGGCCAGCACCTGGATCTGCTGCTGCACCTGCGCAACCAGGGCGCGCTGCTCGTTGGCACGGGCCTGGGCGGCACGCACAGCGTCCTCGCTCTGCGGCAACTGGGCCTGCTGTTCCTCGGCCTGGGCGGCCAGGATCTCGCTTTGTTCGTCAGCGCCGGCGATCTGCTCGGCAATGCCTTCCAGCTCCGCCTTGGCCTGTTCGACGCGCTCGCGCCACTGGCCGTCCTGCGTGTGCAACTCGGCCAGGCGGGCTTGCGCGCGGTTGCGGCTCTCGACGACAAAGCGGATGCGCTCCTCCAGCCGGCTCACTTCGAGCTGGGCCTCGGCGTAGCGGCCTTGTGACGCGTGCAACTCGTCGCCCGCCGCGTAGTGGGCCTGGCGAACTTCTTCCAGCGTGGCCTCGACGGCGCGCAGCTCGGCAGTGCGCGACTCCAGCGCGTTCAGCGCCTCGGCATGCGCCGCCTTCACGCGCGTCGCCTCGTTGCCGGCATCGCGCAGCTTCAGGAACCACAGCTGGTGCAGCTTCAGCGTGCCGCTGTCCTGCAAACTGCGATAGCTGGCCGCCACCTCGGCCTGGCGCTCGAGTTTCTCGAGGTTGCTGTTGAGCTCGCGCAGGATGTCGTCGACGCGGGTCAGGTTCTCGCGGGTGTCCTTGAGCCGGTTCTCGGTCTCGCGGCGGCGTTCCTTGTACTTGGACACGCCTGCCGCTTCTTCCAGGAACAGGCGCAGCTCTTCCGGCTTGCTCTCGATGATGCGCGAGATGGTGCCCTGGCCGATGATGGCGTAGGCACGCGGCCCGAGGCCCGTGCCCAGGAACACGTCCTGCACGTCTCGGCGGCGCACCGGCTGGTTGTTGATGAAGTAGCTGCTCGTGCCGTCACGCGTCAGCACGCGCTTGACGGCGATCTCGGTGAACTGGTTCCACGGGCCGCCGGCGCGGGCCGATTGGTTGTCGAACACCAGTTCCACGCTGGAGCGCCCCGCCGGCTTGCGGTTGCCGCTGCCGTTGAAGATGACGTCCTGCATGGACTCGCCACGCAGCTCGCTGGCCTTGCTCTCGCCCAGCACCCAGCGCACCGCGTCCATGATGTTGGACTTGCCGCAGCCGTTGGGGCCGACGACGCCGACGAGCTGCCCGGGCAACTGGAAGGTCGTGGGTTCAGCAAAGGATTTGAAGCCGGCCAGCTTGATCGAGTTCAGCCGCATGTAGCTTGCGCGTAAGCCCTTGATTTGGCTAAAGAAAAGCGCCTTTCAGGGGCGCTTCGACGGGGTCGGATGATAGCATTCGCCCCCTCTGAGATTGACCCAGCACCATGGCTACCAAGAAGTCCGCCCCCGCCCCCGCCGCCAAGAAGAAGCCCAAGATGCGCGAGGTGCCCAAGAACCCGCCGACCAAGCCCAGCAAGGACATCCTGGTCTTTCCGAACCCGAACCCGGAGCGCGACTACGTGATCCAGTTCCAGGTGCCCGAGTTCACCTGCCACTGCCCGCTGACCGGCCAGCCCGACTTCGCCCACTTCACGATCGACATGATTGCGGACGAACTCTGCGTGGAGCTCAAGAGCCTGAAGATGTACTTCTGGAGCTACCGCAACGAAGGCGCCTTCCACGAGAAGGTCACCAACACCATCCTCGACGACATCGTGAAGGTCACCGACCCGCGTTTCATCCGCATCACGGCCAAGTGGTATGTGCGCGGCGGCATCTACACCAACGTGGTGGCCGAGCACCGCAAGCGGGGCTGGATGCCCGCACCGCGCGTGGACCTGCCGGCCCATGGCTTCGAGTCGGGGATGCTGGGCTGATCAGCGTTTCATGACAGGGTTGCGGCGCCAGGCATCCTGGTTGTCGTCGACGATGCGACCAGCGTTCAGCGTCGACAGATAGCGCTTGAGCATGGCGTCGAACTCCGGCAACCGCCCCAGGCAGGCGCTGCGGCGTGACCAGCCTACATAGTTCAGCGCCTCGGCCACATGGGGCTTGAGCGCAACGTATTTGCCCTCGTTGCCGCTGGTGATCAGATGAGACAGCGCCGGGTAATGCGGCGAGATGAAGTAATCGATGCGACCGGCGTCGAGCTTCAGGAAGTTCTCCTTGATGCCCGGCCCCGCCTCGACGCTGAGGTTGGCCTCGATGTACTCGTCCAGCCCGTCACCGAAGCGCGTGCCATGCGTGACGCCACCGCGCAACCCGCGCAGGTCTTCGCGTTTGGTGAACTTCAGGTTTTGCCCGGCTCGCACGAACACCGACGAAGGGTTGGTGAAGATGGACGTGTCGGTGAAAGCCAGGTATTGCTCGCGCTCGGTGTTGCGCTTGAGTTCGGTGACGATGTCCACCTCGCCGACACGCGCGTTTTGCAAGACGCGCACAAACGGCCCGACATAGCGCAGTTCATAGGGCAACTTGATCGCTTGCAGCACCGCCAGGACAACGTCGACGCTGGCGCCGCGCAGCGTCTGGCCGTCATGCCAGGCATAGGGAGGGTACTCCGGATCGGCCGTCACGACGACCTTCTGGCAGGCCGTCTGGCCCAGGGCTGCGCCATTTGCAGCGAGCAGCGCGCAGATCAGCCAACAGCGTTTCATCACATGCCTCCCCAGGCTGCAGATCACGGGCCGCGCCCTATCATGCCTGCATGAGTTTCCCCGTCAATCCGCGGCTCGACCGGCTGCACCCCTATCCTTTCGAGCGCCTGCGCGAGCTGACCGCCGGCATCACGCCCAATCCCGACCTCGCGCCCATCTCGCTGGGCATCGGCGAACCGCGCCATGCCGCACCGGCCCTGATCGCTGAGGCCATCAACAGCTCGATGAAGAGCCTGGCGGGCTACCCGGCCACTGCGGGCACGCCGGCCCTGCGCGAGGCCATCGCTGGCTGGATCGCGCGCCGCTACGGTTTGACGCTGGATCCGGCCACGCAGGTCCTGCCGGTGAATGGCTCCCGCGAGGCGCTGTTTGCCATTGCCCAGACCGTCATCGACTCGAGCCGCCCCAGCGCCACGGTCGTCTGCCCCAATCCCTTCTATCAAATCTACGAGGGCGCCGCGTTGCTGGCCGGTGCCGAGGTGGCCTACGCCAATTCCGACCCGACCCGGAACTTCGCCGTCGACTGGCGCCAGATTGATGAGGCCACCTGGGCCCGAACGCAGCTGCTTTATGTCTGCTCGCCCGGCAACCCTAGCGGCGCCGTGATGCCGCTGTCGGAATGGCAAGCCCTGTTCGAGCTGAGCGACCGCCACGGCTTCGTGATTGCGTCCGACGAGTGCTATTCGGAGATCTATTTCCGCGACGAAGCTCCGCTCGGTGGCCTGGAGGCTGCGGCCAAACTAGGCCGGCACGACTTCCGCAACCTGATCGCCTTCACTTCGCTGTCCAAGCGCTCCAACGTGCCGGGCCTGCGCTCGGGCTTCGTGGCCGGCGACGCGGCGCTGCTGAAGAAGTTCCTGCTCTACCGCACCTATCACGGCAGCGCGATGAGCCCCATCGTGCAGGCCGCCAGCATCGCGGCCTGGGGCGACGAGGCCCATGTGGTCGAAAACCGGGCCCGCTACCGCCACAAGTTCGCCGAAGTCACGCCGCTGCTGGCAGACGTGCTGGACGTGGCTCTGCCCGACGCCGGCTTCTACCTCTGGGCGGCTGTTCCAGGCGGTAACGACGTGCGCTTCGCCCAGGCGCTGCTCGCTCAATACAATCTCGCCGTCCTGCCGGGCAGCCTGCTGGCGCGCGAAGCCAATGGCTGCAACCCCGGCGCCGGGCGCATCCGCCTGGCTCTCGTGGCCGACGAGGCCGAATGCCTCGAAGCCGCCCGCCGCATCGTCTCCTTCACGAAATCTCTCCCATGAACACCGCTGAACTGCAAAGCCTGATCGACCTCGCCTGGGACAACCGAGCGGCGCTGGACCCCACCAACGCGCCCGAGCTGCGTCAGGCGGTCGAGCACGTCATCGCCGAGCTGGATGCCGGCCGGCTGCGCGTAGCCACCCGCGAGAGCGTTGGCCAGTGGACGGTGCACCAGTGGGTCAAGAAGGCCGTGCTGCTGTCTTTCCGGCTGAACGACAACCGCATCATGGGCGACAAGGAGCTGACCTTCTTCGACAAGGTGCCCACCAAATACGCGGGCTGGAACGACGACCAGCTGCGCGCGAGCGGCGTGCGCATCGTGCCCCCGGCCGTCGCGCGCCGTGGCAGTTTCCAGGCGAAGAATGTCGTGCTGATGCCCAGCTACGTGAACATCGGCGCCTACGTGGATGAAGGCGCCATGGTCGACACCTGGGCCACCGTCGGCTCCTGCGCGCAGATCGGCAAGAACGTGCACCTGAGCGGCGGCGTCGGCATCGGCGGCGTGCTGGAGCCCTTGCAGGCCAACCCGACCATCATCGAAGACAACTGCTTCATCGGCGCCCGCTCCGAGGTCGTCGAAGGCGTCATCGTCGAGGAGAACTCGGTCATCTCGATGGGCGTCTACATCGGCCAGAGCACGCCGATCTACGACCGCGCGACCGACACCGTCAGCTATGGCCGCATCCCGGCCGGCTCCGTCGTCATCTCTGGGTCGCTGCCCAAGGACGGCGGCCGCTACTCGCTGTACGCGGCCATCATCGTCAAGCGGGTCGACGCGCAAACGCGCTCCAAGACCAGCATCAACGAACTTCTGCGGGCCTGATCATGAGCAGCCCCGGCGCCGGCAACATGGAACGCATCCTGCGGCTGATGGCCGACAAGGGTGCTTCGGACTGCTATCTGTCAGCCAACATGCCGGTGCTGATCCGGATCAACGGCCAGACCGTGCAGCTGTCGGACCAGCTGCTGACGCCGCCCCAGCCGCGCCAGCTCATCGCCGAGGTCATCGACCCGACCTCGCTGGCCGAGCTGGACAACACCGGCGAGCTCAACATGGCGGTGTCGGTGCGCGGCGTGGGGAGCTTCCGGTTGTCGGGCTTTCGCCAGCGCGGCTCGATTGCCGGCGTTTTCCGCCACATCCCGCACGACATCCCGACGCTGGAAAGCCTGCAGCTGCCCGGCGTGTTGGGCACGATGATCAAGGAAAAGCGCGGCCTCATCCTGATGGTGGGAGCGACCGGCACCGGCAAGAGCACCACGCTCGCCTCCATGCTGGAGATGCGCAACCAGACGATGACCGGGCACATCCTCACCATCGAGGACCCGATCGAATATCTGTTCAGCAACAAGCGTTCGGTCGTCAACCAGCGCGAGATCGGCCGCGACACGGCGTCGCTGCAGGTCGCGTTGAAGAACGCGCTGCGCCAGGCGCCCGACTGCATCCTGATCGGCGAAATCCGCGATCGCGACACGATGACGGCGGCCATCAGCTATGCACTGTCGGGCCACCTGGTGCTGGCCACGCTGCACGGCAACAACACCTACCACGCGCTGAACCGCATCCTGTCCTTCTATACGCCCGAGTCCCGCCCGGCGCTGCTGAACGACCTGGCGGCCGGCCTCAAGGCCATCGTGTCGCAGCGCCTCGTGCGCGCCACGACGGGCGGGCGCGTGCCCGTCGTCGAGATCCTGTTCAACACCAAGCTGACCGCCGAACTCATCGAGCAGGGCGACTTCGCCGGCGTGAAGGAGGCGATGGAGAAGTCCATCGCCGAAGGCTCGCAGACCTACGAAGAGCATTTCGCCAAGCTCATCACCGAAGGCACCATCACCCGCGAGGAAGGCCTGGCGTTCGCCGACTCGCCGACCAACCTGCTGTGGCGGCTGCAGAACGAAGCGCCGGGCCAACGCCTGGTCACGGCGCCGCGCAAGGAAGAAAAGGCCGGCGACGAAGCCAGCTTCACCGAAATCACATTGGACGTCCGCGGCTCTTGAAACTGATCACCTGTATCGAAACCCAAGCCGCCCGCCTTGACCAGGCGGGCGTGTTTTTTGGCCATGGCACCTCTACCGCCTTTGATGAGGCCGCGTGGCTGGTGCTGTGGCGCCTGGGACTGCCGCTGGACGCGCTGGACGAGAACGCCGAACGGGAACTGAACGAGGCCGAACTGGCCAACGTCACCGAACTCGTCGACCAACGCATTGCAACGCGCAAGCCCGCCGCCTATCTGACCGGCGAAGCTTGGCTGCAAGGCGTGCCCTTCACGATCGACGAGCGCGCCATCGTGCCGCGCAGCTTCATCGCCGAGCTGATTGCGGATGCCAGCATCGACCCCTGGCTGCACCCCGACAGCCGCCGCGTGCTGGATCTGTGCACCGGCAATGGCAGCCTGGCCGTGCTGGCTGCGATGGCCTGGCCCGACGTCGAGGTAGATGCTCTGGACATCGACATCAACGCGCTTGCCGTGGCGAAGCTGAATGTGGAGCGCCACAACCTGGCGCTGCGCATCCGCCTGCTGCACGGTGACGGTCTGGCCGGCGCCCAGGGCCCGTACGACCTCATCCTCTGCAACCCGCCCTACGTGAATAGCACCAGCATGGCCGCCCTGCCCGCCGAATACCGCGCCGAACCCGAACTGGCCCTGGCCGGCGGCAGCGACGGCATGGATTTCATCCGCGAGCTGCTGCGCGCTGCGCCCGCGGCGTTGAATGATGACGGCGTGCTGGTGCTGGAGATCGGCAACGAGCGGGACAACTTCGAAGCTGCGTTTCCCACACTCGAAACCGTGTGGCTCGAAACCTCTTCCGGTGCCGACCAGGTCCTGCTGCTGACGAAGGAGGCCCTGCTGTGATCACGCTGCGCGACATCACGCTGCGCCGCGGCGTCAAGGTGGTGCTGGACAACGCCTCTGCCACGCTGCAGCCCGGCGAAAAGATCGGCCTGGTCGGCCGCAACGGCGCCGGCAAGTCCAGCCTGTTCGCGCTGCTGACCCACCGCCTGGGCAACGATAAGGGCGAGGTCGAGGTGCCCAAGCACTGGCGCCGCTCCGAGGTGGCCCAGAACATGCCGGAGACCGACGACGGCGCGACCGACTACGTGCTGGAAGGCGACCTGCCACTGGTGGCGGCCCGCGCCGCGCTCGAAGCGGCCGAAGCCGCCAACGACGGCCACGCGATGGCCGATGCGCACGCGCTGCTCGCCGACGTTGGCGCCTTCGACGCCCGCTCGCGTGCCCAGGCGCTGCTGATGGGCCTGGGCTTCAAGACCGAACAGCTCGACGCGCCGGTCAACAGCTTCTCCGGCGGTTGGCGCATGCGCCTGCAGCTGGCCCGCGCGCTGATGTGCCCGGCCGAACTGATGCTGCTGGACGAGCCGACCAACCACCTGGACCTCGACGCCCTGGTCTGGCTGGAAGCCTGGCTGCAGCGCTACGACGGCACGCTGATCATCATCAGCCATGACCGCGAGTTCCTCGACGCGATCACCAAGGTCACGCTGCATCTGGACGAAGGCAAGCTCGTGCGCTACGGCGGCAACTACACCAGCTTCGAGACCCAGCGCGCCGAGCGCATGGTGCTGCAGCAGGCCGCGTTCGCCAAGCAGCAGGACCGCGTCGCCCACCTGCAGAAGTTCATCGACCGCTTCAAGGCCAAGGCCAGCAAGGCCAAGCAGGCGCAGAGCCGCGTGAAGGCGCTGGAGCGCATGGAGCGCCTGGCGCCGGTGCTGGCTTCGGCCGACTTCAACTTCGAGTTCCGCGAGCCGCCGAACCTGCCCAACCCGATGCTGATGTTCGACGAGATGGCCGCGGGCTACGGCACGACCACCATCGTGCGCAACGTCGACCGCTCCGTGCTGGCCGGGCAGCGCATCGGCATCCTGGGCGCCAACGGCCAGGGCAAGTCCACGCTGGTCAAGACGATTGCCGGCACGCAAGCGCCGCTGGCCGGCAAGCTGACGCAGGGCAAGGGCCTGTCCATCGGCTACTTCGCCCAGCAGGAGCTGGACGTGCTGCGCCTGGACGAAGGCCCGCTCGAGCACATGGTGCGCCTGGCCCGCGAGGTCGGCCCGGCCGGCCGCGAGCAGGAGCTGCGCGACTTCCTGGGCCAGTTCCGCTTCACGGGCGACATGGTCAATCAGCAGGTCGGCAGCCTGTCCGGCGGCGAGAAGGCCCGGCTGGTGCTGGCCATGCTGGTGTGGCAGCGCCCCAACCTTCTGCTGCTCGACGAACCCACCAACCACCTGGACCTGAACACGCGCGAGGCGCTGTCGATGGCGCTCAACGAGTTCGAGGGCACGGTCATGCTGGTCAGCCACGACCGCGCGCTGCTGCGCGAGGTCTGCGACGAGTTTTGGCTGGTGGCCGACGGTGTCGTCAAGCCTTTCGACGGTGACCTGGACGATTACCAGAAATGGCTGCTCGACCAGAGCAAGGAAGCCGCCCGTGCGGCCAAGAAGGGTTCCGCACCCGCTGCGGCGCCTGCGCCAGTGATTGCGGCGGCCCCGGCACCGGCACACCGCGAGGACCGCAAGGCCTCAGGCCAGGCACGCGCCAAGCTGGCCGACCAGACACGCCCGTTGCGCAAGGAGATGGACGCCATCGACAAGCGCCTGCACGCCCTGGCGTCGGAGCGCGCCGAGATCGAGGCTCAGCTGGCCGAAGGCGCTGCCGCCTCGGCCATTGCCGAGATGGGCAAGCGCCTGAAGGCGATCAGCGACCAGCTCGAAGCCGACGAGGCGCGCTGGCTGGAGCTGGGTGAGCAGATCGAGGCGCTGAACGCCTAGATCGCGAGCACCGCGGCCAGGGCAATCGCGCCTGGCAGCGCCTGCACGAAAAGGATCTTCTTCGAGGCCGTGGCCGCGCCGAACACGCCGGCCACGACGACACAACCCAGGAAGAACACCAGCCAGGGCTTGCCCGCGCCCGCCGCGCCCTGTATCAAGCCCCAGGCCAGGCCTGCGGCGAGAAAGCCGTTGTAGAGCCCCTGGTTGGCCGCCAGCGCCTTGGTCTGTTCGGCGAAGTCCGCCTTCAGCCCGAAGGCCTTGCGGCCCAGCGGCTTGGTCCAGAAGAACATTTCCAGCACCAGGAAATACAGGTGCAGCAGCGCCACCAGCGCGGCCAGCCCGATTGCGATCATCTGCATCGTCTCTCTCCTCGTCTTTGTGATTGGGGGGTGGCGCATCGTCTCAGATCGCCCTAGCGTCGGGTGTCGCATGAAAGACCATTTAACTTGTACGCAATTAAATTGCGAACTACACTAACGGCCATGGCACGCAGCAAGACCTCCACCCCCACCGCCGATCCCCGCGGTGAATGGCTGCAGCTGGACCGCCAGCTCTGCTTTGCGCTGTACAGCAGCTCGCTGGCCATGACCCGCATCTACAAGCCCCTACTGGCGCCGCTGGGCCTGACGTATCCGCAGTACCTCGTCATGCTGGTGCTGTGGGAGGCCGAAGGCCTGAGCGTCTCTCAGCTCGGCCAGCGCCTGTCGCTGGACTCGGGCACGCTGACGCCGCTGCTCAAGCGCCTGGAAGCCCTGGGCCACATCGAGCGCCGCCGCGCCAGCGATGACGAGCGCCGGGTCGACATCTTCCTCACCGCCCAGGGCCGCAAGCTGCGCGAGCGGGCGCTGGACATTCCCGGCCACCTCGCCTGCGCCAGCGCCTGCGAACTGGACGAGGTCATCGCGCTGACGCAGCGGCTCACCCAGCTGCGCCAGCAACTCAACCGGGCCGCCGACGCGGCCGCCTGATCCTTTCCTCCCACCACCCCAAAGGAGCCGCCATGGCCATCGAAAAAGCCCTCTACACCGCCACCGCCACCGCCACCGGCGGCCGCGCCGGTACCGCCAAGTCGTCTGACGGCGTGCTGGACCTGGCACTGACCACGCCCAAGGAACTGGGCGGCAATGGCGCCCCCGGCACCAACCCGGAGCAACTGTTCGCCGCCGGCTATTCCGCCTGCTTCATCGGCGCCATGAAGGCCGTTGCCGGCAAGCAGAAGATCAGCCTGCCCGCCGAGGTCTCGATCACGAGCGACGTCGCCATCGGCCCGCACGCCAACAAGCCCGGCGCCTTCGGCATCCAGGTCGACATGAAGATCTCCGTGCCCGGCATGGACCGCGCCGCCCTGGAAGCGCTGGTGAAGACGGCTCACGAGGTCTGCCCCTACTCGAACGCCACGCGCGGCAACGTCGACGTCTCGCTGACCATCGTCTAAAACGGCCGTCACGCCGGCGTCACACGCGCCGGCCAGCATCGCGGGTTTTCCAAACACTCCGAAAGACTCGCGATGCGCCCCTTCCTGACCACCGCCGTTGCCAGCGCCCTGCTGGCCCTCGCCGCCCCCACCCGCGCGGCCGAGCCGGTGCTGATCGGCATGGGCAGCCTAAGCGGCTCGCTGAGCGACCTGTCCGGCCTGAACTACTCCCTCGAAAGCGGCCTCGCGGCCAACCTGCTTGGCGGCATGGGCTCGGGCCTGGCCTGGGCCGGCGGCAACACCTTCCTGGCGCTGCCGGACCGCGGTCCGAACGCCAATGACTGGGGTGCGTCGCAGCTCGACAATACGACGTCCTTCATCGCCCGCTTCCAGACGGTGCAGCTCAGCCTCACCGCCAACGCGGCCGGCTCCGCCCTGCCCTACACGCTGACGCCGAAGCTGCAGGCCACCACGCTGCTGTCCAGTTCCACAGCGCTGAACTACGGCCCCAAGGCCGCGACACTGAGCGGCATCGTCGACAGCAGCACAGTCCTCGCCGGTAGCAAGAACTACTTCTCGGGCCGCTCCGACAACTTTGCCGCCGGTCTGTCGACCAACCCGGCCAACGCCCGCCTGGACCCCGAAGGCATCCGCGTCGCCAACGACGGCAAGAGCGTCTTCATCTCGGACGAGTACGGCCCCTACGTCTACCAGTTCGACCGTGCCACCGGCCAGCGCCTGCGCACCTTTGCACTGCCCGACAGCTTTGCCGTGTCCAAGCTGAGCAGTTCGGGTGCCGCTGAGATCTCCGGCAACACGGCAGGCCGCGTCGCCAACAAGGGCATGGAGGGCCTGGCCATCTCGCCCGACGGAAAGACCCTGTTCGGCTTCGTGCAGAGCCCGCTGGCCCAGGACGGCGGCGACGGCGGCCGCTACAACCGCATCGTCAAGATCGACGTCGCCACGGGTACCACCAGCCAGTTCGCGTTCGACAACCAGATCAACGGCAAGGCCTACAACAGCAGCGAGTTGCTGGCACTGAACGACCATGAACTCATCGTGCTGGAGCGCGACGGCAAGGGCATGGGCGATGGCTCCAAGGCGGCGGTGAAACAGCTCGTCAAGATCGACCTGACCGGTGCCGCCGAGGTCAGTGGCATCGCCGACCTGCGCACCCAACCCGGCACAGCAATAGTCGGCACACGATTCCTCGACATCAAGGCCGCGCTCAACGCCGCCGGCATTTCCGACGCGCTGATACCGGCCAAGCTCGAAGGCATCGCCTTCGGCGAGGACGTGACGGTGGGCGGCAAGACCATGCACACCCTGTACCTGGCCAACGACAACGACTTCCTGGCGACCGCCATTCCGAATGGCGGCTCGGCGCCGGTGGCCTATGGCAACCAGTTCTACGTCTTTGCCTTCGAAGGCAACCTGGTCAACCAGACCATCGCCGCCGTGCCGGAGCCCAGCCAATACGCGATGCTGCTCGCCGGCCTCGCCGCGGTGGGCTTCCTCGCCCGCCGCCGCCGCGGCTGATCAGGCCTCGGCCAGCAAGGCGAGAATCAACTCGATCCTCGCCTTGACGGGGCTCAGCGCTCCTGCGCTGGGCAGCAGGCCCGGCAGATCCATGACCGGACCGGCGTCGCAGCGCGTGCTGCGCACGACCCTGACACCGCCAGCCTCCGCCTCGCGCAGCGCGGTATCGAGCGCAACGCTCAAAGTCCCATTGCCCGTGCCGGCGGCGACCAGGCCGTCGATGCCGCTGGCCCGCAGCGCCCGCACCACCGCACCGTTGGCGCCGGCATGGTTCATGACGATCTCGACGCGGGGCCAGCGGTCCGTGGGCGCTGCGATATGCGCCAAACCCAGGGCCTCGCCCGCCGGCCAGCGGCCGACCGTGCGAACGCTGCCCTCCTCCACCCGCGCCACCACCGCCCCATCGACGGACTCGAAGGTATCGACCCGATAGCTGTGCGTCTTGCGCACTTGGACCGCGTCATGCACGCGTCCGGCAAAGGCGACGACCACGCCTCGGGCACCCGGCGTGCCGGCCACCTGCACGGCATCGAAAAGGTTCTGCGGCCCATCAGGTGCCAGCGCCGTCGCGGGGCGCATGGCCGCCGTCAGCACGACCGGCTTGGCCGGCGCCAGCACGCGGTGCAGGAAATAGGCCGTCTCTTCCAGCGTGTCCGTGCCGTGGGTGATGACGACGCCGCTCACTTCGGGACGGTCGAGCTGCTGTTGCACGGCGACAGCCAGCCGCTGCCAGGTCGCGAAATCCATGTCCTTGCTGTCGAGCTGCGCGACCTGCTGCGCCTCCAGCTTGTGGCCCGCCAACGCCGGCACCGCCGCCAGCAGATCCTCGACGCGCAACTGCGCCGCCGTGTAGCCCACGCCATCGCTGGCGGTCTTGGCGGTGCCGGCAATGGTGCCGCCGGTACCCAGAATGACGATCATTCGCTCAAGAGTTTGCAATTTCGGATTCCTGGATGAAAATACAGTTGCTGGACAAATTTCCAGCCACTCAAAAGGCCGCCCGTGCAAGACCGACCCAAGCTTACCGCCCGACAGCAGCAGATCTTCGACCTGGTGCGCAACGCGATCGAAAGCACCGGCTCGCCACCGACGCGCGCCGAGATTGCCGCCGAGCTGGGTTTCAAATCCGCCAACGCAGCCGAGGAACATCTGCAGGCCCTGGCCCGCAAAGGCATGCTGGAGCTCGTTGGCGGCACCTCGCGCGGCATCCGTCTCAAGTCGGATGCGCTGAGCGCCGTCAATCGCGCCCGTCAATCCAACCTGCCGATTCCCCATTTTGCCCAGCTGACGCTACCCCTGATCGGCCGTGTTGCCGCCGGTGCGCCCATCCTGGCGCAAGAGCACATCGAGCAGACCTACACCGTCGAGCCTGGCCTGTTCTCCAAGAAGCCCGACTACCTGCTCAAAGTCAAGGGCATGAGCATGAAGGACATCGGCATCCTCGACGGCGACCTGCTGGCCGTGCAATCAGCCAAGGAAGCCCGCAACGGCCAGATCGTCGTCGCCCGGGTCGGTGAAGAGGTCACCGTCAAGCGCTTCAAGCGCGGGCCCGATGGCATTCAGCTGCTGCCGGAAAACCCCGATTTCGAGCCCATCGTGGTGAATGAAAACAGCGAGAGTTTCAGCATCGAAGGTCTCGCGGTCGGGCTGATTCGCGGCCAGGGCTTCAACTGAAGCGCACGTCGATGCCGTGACAAGCCCGACTCATCCGGTCGGGCTTGCACCCTGGCATGCGTCCTGCCAGCAAGGGGCATGGCACGTGCAACTGCTTCAAGGGGCGACATCCGGATCGGCATCTCCGGCTGGCGCTACAAGCCCTGGCGGGGCGTCTTCTACCCCAAGGGCATGCCCCAGGGCCGTGAGCTCGAATTCGCTTCGCGGATGATGCCGACCGTCGAGATCAACGGCTCCTTCTATTCGCTCCAGCGCCCCGAGTACTACGCCCAGTGGCATGACGAAACCCCGCCCGGTTTCGTGTTCGCGGTGAAGGGGCCGAAGTACATCACCCACCTGCGGCGGCTCAAGGAGGTCGAGACGCCATTGGCCAATTTCCTGGCCAGCGGGGTGCTCGAACTTCGCGACAAACTGGGCCCCACCCGAGTTGCCGCGCAACGTATTGGCCACACCGTTGCCGGTGGCGTTGATGTTGGCCGTGCCGGTGAGCGTGACGTTCTCCACCTCGGCAGCCAGCGTTGGCAAGGTGATGTTCGTCTCGATCGTGTCGGTCCCGCCGCTGGCGGCTTCAGTCACGACATCGGAGACGCTGTCGACGACATAGGTGTCGTTGCCAGTGCCGCCCACCATGGTGTCGTTGCCTGTTCCGCCATCGAGTCGGTTCGCGCCGCTATTGCCCCTCAGGGTGTTGGCCAATGCATTGCCGGTGGCATCGATCGCGCCAGTGCTCGTCAGCGTGAGGTTTTCCAGCTCGGCGCCAAGCGTCCAGCTGATGTTGGACTCCACCGTATCGGTGCCGCCGCCAGAAACCTCATTGATAAGGTCGCCGATGACGTCCACGACATAGGTGTCGTTGCCAGCGCCGCCAGTCATCGTGTCGGCACCACCTCCACCATCGATCCGGTTGGCACCGCTGTTGCCAATCAGGACGTTGCCGAGCGCGTTGCCCGTCGCGTTGATGGCGTTGGATCCCGTCAACGTCAGGTTCTCGACGCTGGTGGAGAGGCTGAGACTGTAGGTTGCCGACGAACTGACGCTGTCGATGCCTTCGCCCGCAGCTTCGGTGATCACATCGGCCGTGGCATCGACGATGTAGCTGTCATCGCCCTTACCGCCCACCAGCGTGTCGGTGCCCGTACCCCCATCAAGAGTGTCGTTGCCATCTCCACCGCTGAGCGTGTTGGCACCGCTGCCGCCAATCAGCAAGTTATCGTATGCATTGCCCGTGCCGTTGATGGCCGTGGAAGCGGTCAAAGTCAGGTTCTCCAGCTCCGTACCTGCAAGTGACCAGGTGATGCTCGACTCCACACCGTCGATGCCAGCTCCGGCAGCTTCGGTGAGGACGTCGCCGGTGTTGTCCACGACGTAGACGTCGTTGCCGCCACCACCGATCATGGTGTCGGCACCAGACCCGCCGTCCATGCGGTTGTTGCCCGCATTGCCGGTCAGCAAGTTGGGCGACGCATTGCCCGTGGCGTTGATATTGGCACTGTCCGCGGCGTTGATCTTGCCGTCGCCGTTCTGGTCAAGATCGGTTAACGCATCGAAGCCGTTGCGCGCGAGCGTGCCATCGCGCTTGAGCGTGTCGACACCGAAAAGCTCGCGCCCACTGTCAATCGTACCGTTCGCGTTCCGGTCCAACGTCAGCCAGCCGTCGTCTGGCTGCAGCCATCCAGTACCGGTCTTACGCCCATCGGCGTCATGGTCAAAGAGCACTGGCTGGCCGTCGCGGCCGCTGCGTGTCTCGATGCCGTCGCCGTCCAAGTCCAGTGCTAGTGGGTCCCGACGAGGGGGCGTTGTGGCCGACGATGCCGCGCCGGCTCCACCAGCACCTGGACCGCCCGCTGCACCACCACCACCACCGGCACCACCGGCGCCGGGGCCACCCCCGCCACCGCCGGAGTCGCCACCACCCCCGCCACCGCCGGAGCCGCCACCACCCCCGCCACCGCCGGAGTCGCCACCACCCCCGCCACCGCCGGAGTCGCCACCACCCCCGCCACCGCCGGAGTCACCACCACCGCCGCCACCGCCGGAGTCACCACCGCCGCCACCGCCGCCGGAGTCACCGCCGCCGCCATCGCCGGAGTCACCACCGCCGCCACCGCCGCCGGAGTCACCGCCGCCGCCATCGCCGGAGTCACCGCCGCCATCGCCGGAGTCACCGCCGCCATCGCCGGGGTCGCCGCCGCCGTCGCCGGGGTCGCCGCCGCCATCGCCGGGGTCGCCGCCGCTATCGCCGGGGTCGCCGCCGCCATCGCCGGGGTCGCCGCCGCCATTGCCGGGGTCGCCGCCGCCATCGCCGGGGTCGCCGCCCGGCGGGGGCGCCGGTGCAGGCGGCGGAGGGATCGGCGGACCTGAAGGCGGTACGGTACTGCTATTCGCGACGTCTCTGGCGTAATTGTTGGCGCCTTCAATATCGAGTCCAGCCCGTTCGAGTTCCTCCGAAATCTTTGCCTTCAGTTCCTTTTCAACTGCACTCCAAGGAATATCGCGACGATTGAACATATCAATCAAATCGCGTTTTAGCAACTGGACATCCGAGTTGCTCATACCCCCGTAATCCAGCCCATGGTCAGTACCCTTTAGAAACTGATCCGCAAGAGCATCGGCTTCGTTGTCATAATACATCCTTCGAGAGTAATCTGAGTTATTAATTTGACGCGCACTGTTAAACCTTGCGTCACTTGCGTCCGCGTCATAAAAATGCTCACCTTCATGGGCAAACAGTCCTGTCATCGCCGACAAGAAGTCCTTTTGGAGTGCATAGCCATCTATTTCGCGATTGGACATGTAGATAATGCCGCCGTAGAACCTGGTTCTACCCCCATCATCCAGTTTGATCTGGACTCCGAGCGATGACAAAGCATAAAAAAATGCCAGTCCGACTTCGTCCTGTTTGAGAATCAAGGCAGCTTCGAGTGTGGCAATCAATTGCTCAGTAGAGGTGAACATAGCGGAAAATTAGAATGATTGAATCAAAACGTTTACTTGGCAAGAAACTTCGCTCGAGCTCACAAACCGTTGTGTTACGGAAATCAAATAGCGACCTGGCTTATCTGCACTTTCATACGACCAGTTCTCTTCCTTCCGAAGCTGCGGATATTCTGAAGCACGTTCAACAAGAGGCGGTTTAAGTTCGAGGGCTTGAGGCAAGGGGACAACGCCTTCCATGAACGAGGCTCGAAGACTTCCAAATGCCGAGCAGTCAGAAAAATTCTGATTAAATATTACTCGCGCCGTCCTTCGGCGACGATGCCTGTCATAGATTTCATGAACTTCAGAATGAATAACGCCTTCTGGCAGCGGCTTCACACAATGAACATAAGCAATGGGTTGCTGATCACACGAAAACCCTATTCTTTTCAGCTCGCCCTCTATTAATGATTCTTCCCCTTTATTTATTGCGCGCCCAACCGTCATGGTTGCCTCCGCCAAACTCGAAATCTTCTCCTGAGCGTTTTGAGCGTTAGCCGTTGCCAGAGCGCATAACTGAAATAAAATACAGACAAGAAGATTTGTTTTCATTAGCATTTCCTTTCCAACTATTTTCGTGAATATTTCACTATCAAATGTCTCTCTCAAGTCTCTCGCCTAAATGCTGCTGCGCGGCCTGAGCAATTAGTCGGGTGGCGGGTGCGGTACGGCGCCTCTCCCCCAGCGAACTCACGCAACACGCCGTATCTCCTGTGCTGATACACCCTCCAGACAGACCTGACTGAAAGCCCGAGTGCCCGCCATGATGCTGTAGCCAATAGAGGCCGTCTTCATCGCCTCCCCGCGCTGCACCGATACGACTTCTACGGGCATTCCGACGCTTTCCAAAGTCCGCGTGACGATGGTGCCTTGATCGAATGCGCTCACCAACCGACCATTTACCCCATCCTGCAGCGCCTCCTTCACTGGCGCCGTGTCCGATCCGATGACGAGGCAGCCCGTCGCCATCGCCTCCAGCATCGACCAGCTCAGCACGAAGGGGTACGTCAGCGGCACTCTGTAGGCAAACATCACGGCGATGAAGATCACCGAAAAGGCGACGTCCAACACCAAGGTCAACGCGTTGCCGGTGAGGAACTGGCGGATGTTTTCCAACTCGCGCACGCGGGCCACCGAGTCACCCACGCGGCGAGCCTGGAAATAGGCCAGCGGGAGGTTCAGTAGGTGTCGGAACAAGCGAGCACCGAGCTCGACGTCGATGCGATTCGTCGTGGCTGAAAACGTAGGAGCGCAGCACCGTCAGCGCGCTCTCGAACACCATGATGACGACCAGTGTCGTCACGCCCTTATGGACCAGCACCTTGGGGGCGGTGGAGGCAGTGGGGGTGGACATGGAGGCTGCGGCTCCAAGGGTGGTCCAGGTGGTCCCCGGGATGCCAACGGCAAGTGCCCGGGGTGGAAGAAGTGAACTGGCTCCGACACGTCGCCCGTCTGGGGGCGCTTGCCGTGCCTCTCTCGATCAGCGCGTCCGTTCCCTTGTCCGCCTGTGGCGGAGGCAATAGCGCAACCGCCGGCGGTGCGTGCTGCAAGGTCTGTAGCGAGGGGAAGGCGTGCGGCGACACCTGCATTGAAAAAACGAAGACCTGCAACTCTGGCGGAGGTTGCGCCTGTAATGGATGAGGGAGCGACGTTGCGCGCTAGTGCGCGCAACGTCTGCGATTTGCGAACTCCGACCACGGCGAGGTTACAGCGCCAAAGCAGTGCCCCTCATCGTCAGCAGCCGCCTGACGGCGCCGTCAGGGTTCGCAAGTGCTGCTGTCAACGCCCCGAGGTCCCGCATTCGCGCCTTGCAAACGTAATGCTGTCCGGCTCGATCGTAGCCACGAGCAGCCCGAATTTATCGAGATACGCCGCCGGCGCTGTTTCTGGTACGTTGCCGCAAAGCGCTCCCGATCGAAAATCAAGGCCAACTAATGTCGCCCTCAAACCGCGGTCAATTGCCGCGTGATGATTCGACTTGAACTCATGAATTGCAGACCCGCCGACGCTGACGGCAAGCACAATTCCTAAGTTCCGCATGAAGAACAACACGCCATCCCAGTTGAACTCCTCCGGCTTGTAATTGCTGGGCGGTCGCTTTCCGTACGCTAGCCGAAAGCCCCAGAAAGCTTTCTTTTTATTCTTGAATGAAGGTATCAGGTCGACAAAAATGAACATGTAAGTGCAGAAATTCCCAAGAATAGGTTAAGTCCTGCCCAGACGCAAAGTACAACCGCCACAATTCCCATGTAAAACGCGGGCGTAAGAATGAATATCGCTAGAGACTGAAAATCGGGGAAGTTTTTGGGATCCGATTGAGTAAGGCCATGAACCAAATCGTGAGCTTCGTGCGTCGCAAGAATGATCGCTAAAGCGCTGATAGATCCAAGAATCACCTTCCCCACGGTCTGACTCCAATCAAGTTTTGTCACGGCCCGGAGTTGGAAGGGGATATCCACAGCGGCGGCCGCAATCAGTAAACCTCCAAGCGCATTTGCTATCCAATAAAAGGACTGCTTATCTTTGAAAAGCATCAGATAGCACATCACTAAAAGTGCAAGCAGGATCACCAGCAGTTGAAGCGTTTCGACCGCAGGATGTATGGCCGTCACGATGCGTGTGGCACGCAGGAACCGGCCAAAGCGACGCACACCGCGCGCTTTGACACTCGGGAATATCTTGCGGAGCCGGCGAATTAGCGAAGTGATTGCAGCCGCTGCAATTCCAATGAAGACCAGCGGACCGATCGCCTCAGGCAGCCATCTTGCAATTCCGTAAAGCGCAAGGACTAGCAGGGTCACCAATAAGATCCGACCGCCGAAGGTCGACAAAATACGAGCTTTCCATTTCGCAATCTCTGACGCCAATTTGCGCATCGATGGTTTCCTTCGCTATCAGAAGACCGCTGACGACATCGTCAGCAAGGTTCTTTGTTTACGCCGCAAACGCTGGCGATTTGGATGGCCGCTTCCTGGTTGAGCTATGAAGCTGGCGCCAGGCAGCACGGATGCGGTGCCGCGAGCTGAGACGTCCGCGCCCGGAGGACATGAGGCGTCGCATCACAGACCGGCTCAGCGATGCTCAGGCGCGCGACAGGACTGACAAGTCAATAACCCCGCTAGCCGCCACCAGACTTCGCCCAGTGGCGGCGCCGTCAGCCGCAGGAGAGGCGCAGATGTGGCTCATCAGGTAGCGCAACGCTCCGGCGCGACTTCGGTTTTCGGTTCGAAGACGGCGTTCTCCCGCCGCGTCGTGAGGTGCGCTTTGACGTTACGCCGTCTTCAAGCTGACTTGTGTTGACTGACCATCGCGTCATTCAGCGCGTTGACCACTTGAAGCACGTAGTTCTTGTCGCGGCTCTTCAGTGCTTTCACTTCACCAGACGCCGTACTGAGCTTCACGAAGTGCCAGGGCCGCCCAAAATAGAACAAGGCGGCGGCCACAAGCAGAAACAACACACCGGCGCCGATCCCATCCTTGTTTGAGAACGCGACGAAACCGCAGAGTCCCAGCAGAAGCGGCAGAGCCCAGCTCTGAGGTTTGCTCCATGCGGCGGTACTGGTGATGTTGCGAACCGCGTAGGTCTGTTCGTCGACCTTGAACCGGGCGTTCGTGACCTGAACGCCGCCGTGTTCGAAAAAGACCTTCTCGTCCATCTTCCCTCTCCCCTCAAAAAATTGTTTAGTGAGGTTAGCGCGGGCCGCTGCAGGCTGACATCAGGGCATCCCAGAACATCGAATTCATCGGATCTGGCGGCGAGCGTCGCAACAGCCTTTGGCCACCGTTTTCCAACCAATCGTGGCCACGGCGGGCGCCCATGCGCGGCGCAAGTTCGTCGAGCTGCACGAGGCCAACAAGAGCACCATCGCTGCGGCGGCCATCGACCTCATCGGCCAGTTGTACGGGATCTAGCGCGAGGTCAAGCTGCTCACCTCGCAGCAGCGGCTGCACGAGCGACGAACACGCGCGGCGCCCATCGCCCGAGCGCTGCACGACTGGCTCCTCGCGCAGCGCGGCAAGATCACGGACGGCACGGCCACGGCCAAGGCCATCGACTACAACCTCAACCGCTGGGCAGCGCTCACGCGCTACCTGGACGACCCGGCGCTGCCCATCGACAACAACCACGATGAACAGCAAATCCGTCCCTGGGCGACGGGGCGAAAGAACTGGCTGTTCGCCGGGACGCTGCTCGCTGGACAGCGCGCTGCGGCCATCATGAGCTTGATCCAGTCAGCCAAGCTCAACGGGCATGACCCGTACGCCTATCTGAAGGACGTCCTGCAGCGGCTGCCGACGCAACGTGCCTGCGACATCGGCGAATTGCTGCCTCATCACTGGGCACCGGCCACCTGACCGAACGCTCTGCGTCGGTCAACATGTGTTCGCTGGTTGCTTACGCTGCGGCCCGACGGCTACGAAGTTCTTGACGCGATAGCCGTAAAGGTGCCCGACGCAGACGCGATCTGGCTGGGGCCGCCACAGCAGGACCTGGCCGGTGAAGACCCGGTGGTCTTCATGCGCGCCAAGGGCGGCGTCGTTGTTCGCGTGGTTGATGGGGACGATGCGACGGCCGCCAGCTTCCTATCACGCGTGAGGCAAGAGCTTCCTGGCCTCAAGCATGGACTCGCCACGTCGGCGAAAGTCGAGCTGATCCCCCAGCCCGTGATCCACGTCAGGACACGGCATCCCGAGGAGGCCGAGCTGTCCCGCTTCGTGGCCAAGATGGGCTTCAACCTTGTCGCCCGGGAATCCCCGGAGCTTTGCCGCCACACCTGCTTCGACGGCATCAGCGAGTTCATCCGCGCCGGCTCAGGCCACGCCTCGCGGTTCGTCCCAGCCATGGACGTGCCCATCATCGACTTCATGAACGCCCTGGCCGCAAAACGGCACTGGCTGATGCTGTCCGCCAGACCCTCGGCCGATGGCCGGCGTACGGGCCTGGTGTTTCTTTGCCGCCTCTATGGCGGCGAGGTGCAGGGCGTCACCTTGGCCGAGGATGTGCCCTCGGAGCTGGTAAACGTGCGTCTTTTCGTGGTGATCGACGTAAGCGTCCCGGCAAGTCATGTTGATCCGCTGAGCCCTGCCTAGGATGCTCGTATCCATCAACGACTTGATGGGTACGTACGCACTATGGACCAAGCAGCACCAGGCCGCCGGCGGCGAATTCACAGCGCCGAGTTCAAGGCGCAGGCAGTGCAAGCTTCGCAGCAGCCAGGCGTGTCGATGGCCGCCGTAGCGATGGCTCACGGCATCAACGCGAACCTGCTGCGGCGCTGGGTCCATGAGAGGGCTCAGCCGCCTGTCGAGGCAGTGACCGTCAGCGAGAAGCCTGCTGGCTTCATCGAGCTGCCGATGCCGATGCCGACGCCACCTGCACCGCCTGCGCCGAGCGCTGAGCCCATCCGCATTGAGGTCCGCCGCGGCGCGACGACCATCGCGGTGACGTGGCTGCCAAGCGCTGCCGATGCGTGTGCGGCCTGGATGCGCGAGCTGCTGCGTTGATCCGCATCGACGCCGTGTGGCTCGCGACGACGCCACTGGACATGCGTGCCGGCACGGAGACCGCCCTGGCCCGCGTCGTTCAGGTCTTCGGCAGCGCCAAGCCGCACCATGCCTACCTCTTTGCCAACCGGCGCGCCACACGCATGAAGGTGCTCGTGCATGACGGCATCGGCGTGTGGCTGGCGGCGCGGCGCCTGCACCAGGGGCGCTTCGTGTGGCCTCGCGAGCTCACGCTTGAGCAGATGCCGCTGACGCCGCCCCAGCTGCAGGCCCTGGTGCTGGGCCTGCCGTGGCAGCGCGTAGAAGACGACGGCTCAATCCGGTTGCTGTGACGCAATCGGTGCTCGCGCCGATGCGCGCGGCGCGCGCTCGCCCCACACTGCCGGCATGGCAGTCGCCGCGCCCCTCAGTGCTGAAGACATCGCCTCGCTGGAAGCTGCGGGGCTCGGGCACATCGGCGCCAAGGTGCGAGCGCTTTTGGACCGCCAGGCGCACGACCGTCACGAGATCGAGTGGCGCGACGCCAAGATCGAGAAGCTGACCTTCGAGATGGCGCAGCTGCGGCGCGTGAAGTTCGGCAAGAAGAGCGAGCAGCTCGACGCCGAGCAGAAGGCGCTCTTCGACGAGGCGGTCGACGCAGACCTCGCCGCCATGGAAGCCCAGTTGGCCGAGCTGATGGCATCCAAGCGCAAGGACACCGAGCCTGCGCCCGAGCGGCCCAAGCGCGCCGCGCTCCCGGCCCATCTGCCGCGCGTGGAGCGGCACCACGAACCCAGCGACACGATCTGCGCCTGCGGCTGCCAGATGAAGCGCATCGGCGAGGACGTCAGTGAGAAGCTGGACTACACACCCGGCAGCTTCACCGTGGAGCGCCATGTGCGCGGCAAGTGGGCCTGCGCGAAGTGCCGCACCTTGACCCAGGCACCTGTGCCGGCGGAGATCATCGACAAGGGCTTGCCCACCTCGGGCTTGCTCGCCCATGTGCTGGTCGCCAAGCACTCTGACCACCTGCCGCTGTATCGCCAGGAAGCCATCTTCGAGCGCGCCGGCCTGGCCATCCCCCGCTCGACGCTGGCAGCCTGGGTGGGCGTGTGCGGTGTGCGCCTGCAGCCACTGGTCGACGCCATGAAGGCCGACCTGCTGCGCCTGCCGGTGCTGCACGCCGACGAGACACCGGTGGCCATGCTGGCGCCTGGCACCGGCAAGACCCATCGCGCCTACCTCTGGGCCTACGCCAGCGGCGCCTTTGAGACCATGCGCGCCGTGGTCTACGACTTCACCGAGAGTCGCTCGGGCCAGCATCCACGGACCTTTCTTGGTCATGGCACCGAGAACGCCTGGAAGGGCAGCCTCGTGTGCGACGACTACGCCGGCTACAAGGCGCTGTTCCTCGACGGCGGCATCACCGAGGTGGGCTGCATGGCACACGCGCGCCGCAAGTTCGTGGAACTGCACCTGACCAACAAGAGCACATTGGCGGCCACCGCCATCGAGTTCATCGGGCAGCTCTACGGCATCGAGCGGGAAGTGAAGGACCTGGCAGCAGAGGATCGCTTGCGAGAACGACGAACGCGTGCGGCGCCGGTGGCGCAGCCTCTGCACAAGTGGTTGCTGGAGTTCCGGCCGAGGGTGCCGGATGGCTCGGCCACCGCCAGGGCTGTGGACTACAGCCTGAACCGCTGGGCAGCGCTCACGCGCTACCTTGGCGACCCTGCCTTGCCCATCGACAACAATTTCGACGAACAGCAGATCAGGCCATGGGCCACAGGACGCAAGAACTGGCTCTTCGCCGGAACGCTGCTCGCCGGGCAGCGCGCTGCGGCCATCATGAGTCTCATCCAGACAGCGAAGCTCAACGGCCACGACCCCTACGCGTACCTTCGTGACGTGCTGACGCGCCTTCCGACCCAGCGGGCCCGCGACCTTGCCGAGCTGCTGCCCAATCGTTGGGTGCCATCGAGGTCAGGATGACGTTGCCGACATGGACCCCGGCCGCAAGCTACGCGCCACGTTGATGATTGCTTCTTCGTTGCTCTTGACCCAGGCTGCCGGCGCCCGTACATACAAGTACAGGAAATGGTCGCCCTCGGGACGGACATAGGTCACGCTCGTTTCTTTCGTCAGTCGCCACCCGAGCTTGCCATCGGCAAACTTAAAAGGCGTTTTGTTCTGACTCTGATCGAGGTCGAAGTCCATCCATGATCCGTACGTGCGCACATCCACACCAGCAATGCCAACGTCCAGAAAGTACCCATCTCCGTTGGCCGACCGGTCGAAGGCACGCCAGCTTGCGGGAATGTCAAACCAGAAGTTGAACCTGGGATTTCCCACCTTCTTGACGTTGCCATCTCCGGTGTTGAAGTAGTGCGCCTCGATGCCGGACGAGACAGCGTCCTCTGCCGACCAGGCGCAATGCACGAGCAGGCACATCGCGACTACGGTGACCAATCTTCCTATTGCGATGAAGTTCATAGCTGGGTTGCTCACGCGCAAGTTCACCGCAGTCTATTGGCTCAGCGTCAACGTGACTTCGCCAGCCGCTTACTGATCGACTACAGCGCGCGGACGGTCGAGCGGTATGCCGAAAGAGGCACTTAACGGGTTTGTCGCTGGCCAATGCGCTGGGACTCCCGATGCCGCCGGTGGAGGCGCGAAGCTGTCATCAGTCGTTGCTGTGACGGAGCTGCCGCACTAGCTTGAAAAGCTCGGCCTGATACAGAGCATCGTGCAGGGCTTGATGGTCGCCCTTCGATTTGGACTGCAGCCGGGCGGCCATCTGATTGGAACGCGTATCGCCCCAGCTGCAGCCCGTTGCGCCCATGTATAGCGCCTAGATGTCGAGCGCGGTGAATCCGAACGGGTTGAACTTCAGGTGACCGTGGCGTGGACGTGCGTGTCGCCATTGCGGCGCTGTTGGCGCACGTAGTAGCGCTGAGGGGCGATCAGCGTAAGCGTTCCGCGAAGTCAGGTTGACGCCGGGCGATCCAACAGATGGTCCATCAGATGGCTGGAGGCATCTGCGAGGCGGCTGCTGAGCGCAGCTCCACTGCGATGCTGGGCAGGTCTAACTGCGCGGCGTCACGCCTGGAGACGAGTGCCTGATACGCAGGGGCTTTGCGAAGAAACTTGACTGCGAAATAGCCGACCAGGAGACCTAGACCCGCCATAGCGAACCGCTGGGACACGGCGAGCGCCACGGCCAGTGCAATCGTTGCAAGCGAGACGACTACGGGAGCGCGTGAAAGCCAGAGTTCGCTGGAAGTCGCCTCGACCCGGAGGGTTCGGCTAACCAGCTCGTCAGGGAACTCCGTGTGGAACGCTGTGTAGCGGTATTCGCCCGGTGGGATCGTTCCATCTGCTCTGATGTGGCGGTTCGGCTTGAAGCCGACAAACGTGGATTCGATGCCTCCAAAGGCCACATTGCCTTGTTCGGTGCGGAATGCTCCGGTGAGCTTGTCGTCGGCAAGGCAGTAGCGCTGGAGGCCTGCCGGGATCGGTTCGTCCACATACAGGTGCAGCAGATAGCCCCCATCACCGCCTGTGGGGAAACGGACCAATCGGTTCGACGCCTCTAGCGCTGCGACTGTCGAATCATCTGGCCTCGCTGCCGGCAGCGCATCGATATCGAAGAGCGCCATCTCGGCAACGTCTGTCCCGCCGGGGAGGCGAAGGTGAGTCATTTAGCCAAGGCTCTCAAGTGTTGGTTACGCATTGGCATTCCTGGGAGCCCCCCATATGGCCTCGTACAGCGCTCGCACCGTTCGCGCAATATGGGGCCATGCCCAAACTCGGTCCGAAACGTCGAGGTCCCACATCAGATTCTCTGCATAGGCGACATCGACTAGCGATCGCACCGACTCAGGCCCTTGGCAATGCTCCGTTGCCATGAACTCTGTATGAGCCTTGATAACTGCTTCATCACGCCGCTTGACGGCTTCGGAGGTTCTGTCGGCGAAGGCCTCGATCCACATGAATGTCATTTCCTCAGGAGCCCAGCCCCGCTCCCGCAGCCATTGATCTGTTGCCAATGCCTCTTCGGGGAATCTAGTACGAGTACGGTCGACTAGGTCTCGTGCTTCCGCGTCGGCGTCCATGTCTCATCTTGCTAACTGTGGTTATGCAGTCTGCCACTGGTGCGGGAGCAATTCTGCGATCTGGCCGGCCGGATGCGTCGGAAGCCGCTCCAGCACATCGCGGAGATAGGCGTAGGGATCAAGCCCGTTCAGCTTGGCCGAGTGGATGAGGCTCATCACGGCCGCAGCACGCTTGCCCGCGCGCAAGCTGCCCGCGAAGAGCCAGTTCTGCCGCCCCAGCGCAATGGGCCGGATGCGGTTCTCCACCCAGTTGTTGTCGATGGGCAGG
>NZ_LMDC01000032.1 GCF_001425705.1 Pelomonas sp. Root1217
CATGCCGCTGTACGCCGCACCGAACAGCGTCATCGCCTGGGGCGCCGAGACCGAGAAGCCGGACTACGACTACACCCGTGGCACGGTGCTGCGCGTGTTCGAGCTGCAGGACGGCAAGAGCGCGGCCTTCACGGTGGTCAGCTCGGACGGCAGCGTTGCGGCGCGTGGCGCGGTCAGCCGCCAGGGCAGCCGCTACACAGCGCAGGTCAGCGAAGGTGCGCTGCGGGACTGGGCGTTGGAGGTGGATGGGCGGCGCAGCCCCGTGCAGGCCGAGGGCAGAACCCTGACTTGGGAGCGTTCATGAAAGCTTCACGCGTTGCAAACTCCGATGAGATCGGGCTGCGTACCGATTCGCTGACGGCGGTTCGGCTGCTTGCGCTCACCGCGCTCCTGCACACGCCGGTGGCGGTGCTGGCTCAGGCCGGCACCTTTCCCGGCATGGAGCCTGGGCGCGTTGGCGGCGTGACGGCCGAGGGGCAAAACCCAGACAAGGCCGCTGCGGCGGCCAAGAACAAGCAGATGGCGCAGGAGCTGATCGACCAGCAGCGTGACGAAGCCGCACGCCGCTTGATGGTCGAACAGCGGGCAAAGCTGCGTGAGCGCCTGGAGCGCGACGCGGGGCTGCTGCGCCAGCCGGTGGACTTGCTGGCGGGCATGTTCCAGTTGCCTACAGATCTGAAGCTTTCACCCGAGCACCGAAGCGTGGCCGAGGGTGTGCTGCGTCAACAACGGGAGCGCGCCCAGGCCGGCTGGGCGGCATGGCTGACCGAGGAAACCACTCAGGGCAAGGGCGAGCTGCGGGCGGAAGTGGCCGCGCAGCGATTGAGCAATCGCGTGCTCAACGAAGTGGCGCTCTGGCAAGCCGATGCAACGCCGCACCCCAGCGACGCGATCTGGATCGACGCGCTCAAGACGCCTGCCATTTGCCAGCGGCTGGACCAGACGCGGCCCGCAGCGCAAGTGGCGCAGCTGATCGAGGCGCTGCCCGCGGATCAGCGCGACGCCGCTTGGCAGGGCGAGGCGGCGCGCCTGGCGCGATGGGGCCAGGTCCCGC
Source organism: Pelomonas sp. Root1217 (assembly GCF_001425705.1). Lineage (GTDB taxonomy): Bacteria > Pseudomonadota > Gammaproteobacteria > Burkholderiales > Burkholderiaceae_C > Pelomonas. The sequence goes on from NZ_LMDC01000032.1 coordinate 1,055, forward strand.
GACAGGTACCACCCTCGCCGGACCGCGCGTTCGAAGACGAGCTGGTCGCCGCGCTGCCCAAGCCGCCGGGCAATGCATCCAGCCTCGCCCCCGAGGTGCGCAACGCGCTGCAGGCACCGGGCTGGACCTATGCCGCGCAATCACCCGCTTCGCGTTGCGAGCTGCTGCGGTGGTGGAGCCAGGAACAGGTGCGCACCCAGCGGATGACGGCGCCGCGTGCACTGCATGCCTGGCGCACCGCCATGGCCGTGCGCTCGTCGGGCTATTTGCTGCCCGACGTGCCACGCAGTGGCCCGGGCGCGACCGACGCGAACGGCTTTCCGCTATTCGCACGACGCGCCGAACTTGCCGGCACGGTCGTCGTGGAACAGGACATCGATGCCGCCGGCAAGATCGTGCGCAGCTTCGTGCAGCGCCGCGAAGTCACGGCGGCTGGCGTGCGCGGTATGCCGGCCCTGGCCCTGGAGCGCGAACTGGACGCCGTAAGCCTGGCACGCGCCGCCACCACCCCCGCAGCCGCCCCCGACCCGGCGCAGCTGCGCGACGGAACGGCCACGCGCCGCATTGGCATCGAGTGGGTGCTGCCTCAAGGTCTTTAGGAAAACCGGGCCGAGGATCGCGTACTGGCGCTTCGCGCGGGGGGCTCGCTCACTGCGAGCCCCGCAGCCGCAGAGAATTGAAGACCACGCTGACCGACGACAGGCTCATCGCCAGCGCCGCGATCATGGGCGACAGCAGCCATCCGGTGAATGGATAAAGCGCCCCGGCTGCCAATGGCACGCCGAGTGCGTTGTAGACGAAGGCGAATGCGAGGTTCTGTCGCATGTTGGCGATGGTGGCCTGGGAGATGCCCCGCGCCCGGGCGATGCCGCGCAGGTCGCCCTTGACGAGAGTCACCTGGGCGCTGTTCATTGCCACGTCGGTACCGGTCCCCATGGCCACGCCAACATCGGCTTTGGCAAGGGCCGGCGCGTCGTTGATGCCGTCGCCCGCCATGCCCACGACGCGGCCCTCGCGCTGCAGGCGATCGACAAGCGCGAGTTTGTCGGCCGGCTTGACCTCGCCATGGACCTCATCGATACCCAACTGCTTTGCAACGGACTGCGCGGTGGTCAGGCCATCGCCGGTGGCCATCACCACACGCATCCCCGCGTCATGCAGGCTCCGGACCGCCTCGGGCGTGCTCGCCTTGATGGGGTCTGACACGGCCAGGACACCCATCAGGCGCCCCTGTCGAGCCAGGAACATCACGCTGCTGCCCCGCAGGCGAAGTTCCTCGCCGGTCGCATGCAACAGCAACACGTCCACGCCGTCCTGTTCCATCAGTGCCGTGTTGCCGAATGCAAGTTTCTGGCCTTCGACGGTACCTCTGACACCAATGCCCGTGGAGGACTCGAAGTCCACCGCAGGCGACAGCGCGAGCTTGCGGGCGCGCGCCGCATTCACGATGGCCTGCGCGAGCGGATGTTCGCTGCCCTGGTCCAGGCTGGCCGCCAGTCGCAGCACCTCGTCCTCGGTCACACCCTGCGCCGCCACGGCGCGGTCGAAGACCGGCCTGCCTTCGGTCAGCGTGCCCGTCTTGTCGACGATCATCGTGTCGAGCCGGCGGAAGTTCTCGATGGCCGAGGCATCGCGGAACAGGATGCCCTGGGTCGCAGCCTTGCCGGTGGCGACCATGATCGACATCGGTGTCGCCAGCCCCAATGCACAGGGGCAGGCGATGATGAGGACCGACACCGCGTTGATGAGCCCAAACTGCCAGCCCTGCTCACCGCCGAACAGGCCCCAGGCGAAGAAAGCCGCTACCGCGATGCCGATCACGACCAGGACGAACCAGCCGGCCACCTGATCGGCCATTCGCTGCATGGGCGCTTTGGAGCGTTGAGCCTGGGCGACCATCTGCACGATCTGAGACAGCATGGTCTGTGATCCGACACGCTCGGACTGCATCACCAGTGAACCTGAGGTATTGATGGTGGCGCCGATGACCTTGTCGCCGGGGCGTTTGGTCACGGGGACCGGCTCGCCGGTCAGCATGGCCTCATCGATGGCGCTCGTCCCCTCGACGACGACGCCGTCCACGGGAACCTTCTCGCCGGGGCGGATGCGCAGACGGTCGCCGACGTGCACATGCGTCAGCGGGACATCTGATTCGCTGCCGTCCGGTTCGATCCGCCTTGCCGTCTTGGGCGCCAACCCGAGCAGCGACTTGATGGCCGCGGAGGTCTGCGACCGCGCCTTGAGTTCCAGCATCTGCCCCAACAGGGTCAGCGAGATGATGACGGCCGCCGCCTCGAAGTAGACGCCAATCCGGCCATGAGCCGCAAAGCTCTGCGGAAACAGTTCAGGCGCGACCGTCGCGACCACGCTGTAGACGAACGCCGCACCGGTGCCAATACCGATCAAGGTCCACATGTTCGGACTGCGATGAACCAGGGATTGCCAGCACCGCTCAAAAAACGGCCCGCCGGCCCACAACACGACTGGCAAAGCCAGGACCAGCTCAAGCCAGCTTTGCTGAGCGGGATCCATGAGGCCAAACCGATGCCCGGCCATCGCCAGAGTCATGACCACCACGCTCAACGGCAGGGTCCACCAGAAGCGGCGGGAGAAGTCCTGCAGCTCCGGGTTGTCATCTTCCGCTGTCGCCTCCGGGATCAGCGGTTCCAGGGTCATGCCGCACTTGGGGCAGTTGCCCGGGTGGTCCTGGCGGATCTCAGGATGCATCGGGCAGGTGTAGAGCGTGGCGCCACCCGGATGCGAAGGGCGTGCGGAATGCGTGCCGTGGTCATGGTGACGATGGTCCATCGTGTTCTCCAATTCATCCGGTAGTGATGCGCCAGCCAAGTAAGGCGATCAAGCCGGCCATTGCCAGCCAGCACACCTACACCCGACGCCGCCTTTGATTCAGCGACCACCGCAGCCGCAGCAACTACCTGCCGCTTTTTTGGTCGTGGCGTTGGTCGGCGCGACGGGTGCCGGGCTATATCCCGCGTCCTTGATGGCCTCGGCCAGCTCATCCGCATCGGCGGAGCCGGGCTCGACCAGCACGCGATGTGTTGCCAGGTCGATCTGCACCTTGGCGGCGTGGTCCACGGCCTTCAGCGCCTTGGTGATGGTGCTGACGCAGTGACCACAGGTCATGTCGCGGACTTCGAAGGCGATCATGGTGTCCTCCTGGGACTGGGTTGATGACAGCAGGCCTTTCAAGCCTCCCACAATGGGAAGGTCAAGGCCCGCAGGCAAAAAAACCTTTGAAAGTGGTCCAACTGCGGTGGCCGCAGGCGCGACGGATGCCGTTGAGCGCCCCAAGGGCATCCGGCTTGGGAGCGTGACTTGCCCGCTACGCGCAACCCCAGCGAATCCACCAGCAAGGAGTTCAACATGGACCATCAGGCTCACGAAAACGACCACGCCGGCAAATCCGGCTCCGCCCATGATGGCTCGTCCGCACATGCCTACGGGATGTTTGCAGTCAACCTCGCATTGAGCCTGATCCCGATGTACCTGGCCATGTTCACCATGATCGATGGTTGGCATGACTTCCGGAACAACGTCAACATGCTCTACATGGCAGTGACGATGCTCGCTCCCATGGGCGTGATCATGCTGGCAACGATGGGCAAGATGTATCGCAACAGGCGGCTGAACCTTGCGCTCTATGCGGGCTTGGCGGCCTTGTTCATCGCCTCACTGCTGGCAACGCGCCGCCAGGCGCTGGTCGACGATCAGCAATTTGTCGACTCGATGATTCCCCATCACTCCGGGGCCATCCTCATGTGTCGGGAGGCAAGACTCGCCGACCTGGAACTCCTCGCGCTGTGCGACCAGATCGTCAAGGCACAACGTGCCGAGATCAACCAGATGGAGGCGATCGCCACACGACTGCGCTCGGCCACGTAGCGAAAAACGTTCTTTTGACCTGGCCCAAAGGCGATATGCCGCTTCACTTTGCGCTGGCGCAAGGTCATGCCCTCACGCCGCTGCACGGCGCCGCTAGACTGGCGACATGAAAGTGAGGAAGGCCTACCTGCGCTGCATCGCGAGCTTGCTCGCGACGGTGATGGTGTGTCTTCAACTTGCCACCGCGGCCTATGCTTGCCCGGCGCCTGGACTCGCGAGCTCACCGACGGCCAGCATGGCCGGCTGCGAGCAGATGTCCGCGATGGACACCGAACAACCGCAGCTGTGCAAGGCGCACTGCGACCGCGACAAGCGGACGGTCAGCAACGTGCCTGCACCGGATCTGGCGCCCACCGTCATCCTCGACCCGCTGCAGACCCGCTTGGCACTCTGGCTGTCGCCCGAAGCGGCCGAGGCACTCCCGGCGGTAATCACCGCCCACACCGGCCCGCCTGAGGGCACGCCGCCGGTCTATCTCGCCCTCCAAGTCTTCCGCAATTGAGCCCTGACGCTCGCGCGGCCGCGTTCGCGGCGATGCGACCACGTCTGGCGATCGTGCTCGATCGCTTCCAGGGTCTTTGTGGAGAGCCTTCATGGCCATCTTCTTTCGGGCGGGATTGCAGCCCCGTTCCCTCGTCGCGGCCGGCTTCGTGGCTGCCGTCTTCCTGGCCGCCCCGGTGGCCCATACCGCACCACTGAGCTTCGAGCAAGCACAGCTGCTGGCCGAACAGCGCTCGGCGGCGCTGGCAGCGCGCCAGGCCACTGCCGACGGCGCGCAACAGGCGCGCGTCGCCGCAGGGCAACTGCCCGATCCGAAGCTGGCGGTTGGCGTCGAGAACTTTCCGATCTCGGGGCCAGAGCGTTTCGGCTGGAACCGCGAGTCGATGACGATGCGCCGGGTCGGCGTCATGCAGGACGTGCCCAACGCCGCCAAGCGGGCCGCACAACGCGACGCCGCCGGCGCCAAGGCGGAACGTGAGCGCGCGATGCTGGAGGCGGAACGACTGGCCGTGCGGCGAGAGGCCGCGCTGGCCTGGCTAAACCTGCACTTCGCCGAGCGCAAGCTCGCCGCCTTTGCCATCCTTGAGCAGCAGAACCAACTCCTGCAGGACACCCTGGCCGCGCGCGTCGCTGCTGGCGCTACGACGCCTGCCGATGCGCTGACAGCACGTCAGGAGGTGCTGGACCTTGCCGACCGCAGGGACGAGCTTCAAGCGGGCGTTGAGCAGGCACGCGCCCAGTTGCGTCGCTGGACGGGGGAACAACCTGACTTGACGACAGCTTCCGAGACCCCTCTCTTGCGCCCTGATCTCGCCCGATTGCTCGACGGGCTTGATCGGCACGCCGAGCTGCTCGCGTTCAACCCGATGCTGGCCATGGCCCGCGCTGATGTCGATGAGGCCGTGGCAACGCGTCGGGGGGACTGGGGTTGGGAAGTGGCCTACGGCAATCGGGCGCGCGCATTTGGCGACATGGTGTCCTTCCAGTTGACGTTTGAGCTGCCGGTTTCCAAGGCCACCCGTCAGGAACCTGTGATCGCCGCGCGCCAAAAGGAGGTGGAACGGCTGCAGGCCGAACGCGAGGACGCATTGCGCCGCATTCGTGCCGACGTGGACGGCCAGGTGGCCGAGCTGCAACGCCTGCAGCGCGTGCAGCAGCGCCAGCGCAGCGTCGCCTTGCCGCTCGCGCAGGAGCGCGCCCAAGTGGCCTTGACCAGCTACCAGTCGGGTCGTGCCGACCTCGGCGCCGTGCTCGTCGCGCGCAAGAACGCTGTCGAGGCGCAGTTGCGCGATCTCGATCTCCAAGCCCGGGTGCTCGCCCAGCAGGCCCGCCTGGCCTATCTCATTGCGGAGTGACCCCATGACCTACAACAGCAAGTTGACTGCCGCAGCCGTGGTCCTCATCGCTCTCGGCGCCGGGCTCGGCTATGGCGTCGCACAGTGGCGTGCGGGGGTATCGCCCGGTGGGCATTCCGAAACCTCGCCAGCGGCCGTCAACAGCGCGGCGACCGGTGATCGCAAGGTGCTCTATTGGTACGACCCCATGGTGCCGCAGCAGAAGTTCGACAAGCCCGGCAAGTCGCCCTTCATGGACATGCAGCTGGTCCCGAAATATGCAGACGAGGCACCCGCCGGCGGCGTGGCTGTCGATCCCCGTGTGGCCCAGATGCTCGGCGTGCGCTCCGCGACGGCAGAAAAGCAGCGGATCGGCGCTCCCCTGCAAGTCCCGGCCACCGTCCAGCTCAACGAACGCGATATCTCGATCCTGCAGGCCCGCACGGCAGGCTTCGTGCAACGGGTCGCCCGCCTGGCACCTGGTGACGTCGTGGCCGCTGGCGCCTTCATCGCCGAGCTGCTCGTGCCGGAATGGGCCGGCGCCCAGCAGGAGTTCCTGGCGGTGCGCCGCACCGGCGACGAAGCCTTGGCCAGTGCAGCGCGCCAGCGCCTTGTGCTGATGGGCATGCCAGCCTCGCTCATCCAGCAGGTCGAGCGCACCGGCCAAGTCCAGGCGCTGACGACGGTGCATGCGCCCATCGGGGGCCTGGTGCAGGAGTTGATGGTCCGCCCGGGCATGACGGTGTCCCAAGGCATGAGCCTGACCCGCATCACCGGGCTGTCCACGGTCTGGATCGAGGCCGCGTTGCCCGAAGCCCGGGCCGGCATGGCGCGGGTGGGCGAACCCGTCGACGTGGTGCTGGCGGCTTTCCCGGGCGAGACGCTGCGCGGCAAGATCAGCGCGGTGCTGCCGGAGGCCAGCAGCGAGACGCGCACGCTGCGCGTCAGGGCCGAGTTGCCCAACCCCCAGGGGCGCCTGCGGGCCGGCATGTTCGCAACGATGCAACTGGGGTCCTCCGGCGAGGAAGCCCTGGTCGTCCCCGCCGAGGCGGTCATCCGCACCGGCCAGCGCGCGATCGTCTACGTCCTCGAGCAGCCAGGGCGATTCACGCCGGTGCAGGTGCGCCTGGGCCGTGAACTCGGCGACAAGCTGGAGGTCCTGCAGGGCTTGCAGCCCGGCCAGCAGGTCGTCGCTTCGGGCCAGTTCCTCATTGACTCCGAGGCCAGCATGCAGGGTGTGCTGCAGCGGCACGCCAGCCCCGATGAGCCCGCCGCCAGCGCCGCGTTGCGCCGTGAACCCAAGGGAGGCGCCCAGTGATCGCCGCCTTGATCCGCTGGTCGGTCGGCAACCGCTTACTGGTTCTGCTGGCCACGCTCTTCCTTGCCGTCGCCGGCGTGCTGTCGCTGCGCTCCACGCCCATCGACGCGCTGCCGGACCTGTCGGACGTGCAGGTCATCATCCGCACCAGCTATCCCGGCCAGGCGCCGCAGATCGTCGAGAACCAAGTCACCTATCCGCTGGCAACGACCATGCTGTCGGTGCCGGGCGCCAAGGCCGTGCGGGCTTTCTCGTTCTTCGGGGACTCCTTCGTCTACGTGATCTTCGAGGATGGCACGGACCTGTACTGGGCACGCTCACGGGTGCTGGAGTACCTCAACCAGGCCCAGGGCAGGCTGCCGGCAACGGCCAAGCCCTCGCTCGGGCCCGACGCGACCGGTGTGGGCTGGGTGTTCCAGTACGCGCTGGTGGATCGCAGCGGGCAGCACGATCTGTCGCAGCTGCGCGCGCTGCAGGACTGGTTCCTCAAGTTCGAGCTGAAAGCCGTCGCCAATGTCGCCGAGGTGGCCACCGTCGGCGGCATGGTCAAGCAATACCAGGTGGTCATGGATCCGGCCAAGCTGGTCGCCTATGGCGTCACGCACAACCAGGTGCGCGAGGCGCTGATGAACGGCAACCAGGAGGCCGGTGGCGCTGTGCTGGAACTGGCCGAGGCCGAATACATGGTGCGCGCCAGCGGCTTCCTCAAGTCACTGGACGACTTCCGCAGCATCGTTCTGGCCAGCCGCAACGGCGTGCCGGTGCTGCTGGGCCAGGTCGCCAGCGTCCAGATCGGCCCGGAAATGCGCCGCGGCATCACTGAGCTGGATGGCGAAGGCGAGGCGGTGGGCGGCGTGGTGATCCTGCGCACGGGCAAGAACGCCCAGGCCACGATTGCCGCGGTCAAGAACAAGCTCAAGCAATTGCAGGCCAGCCTTCCCAAAGGCGTCGAGATCATCACGACCTATGACCGCAGCTCGCTGATCCAGCGGGCCATCGACAACCTGTCGATGAAGCTGGTCGAGGAATTCATCGTCGTCGCGCTGGTCTGCGCCGTGTTCCTGTGGCATCTGCGCTCGGCGCTGGTGGCCATCATCTCGCTGCCGCTGGGCGTCATGGCGGCCTTCCTGGTCATGCAATACCAGGGGCTGAACGCGAACATCATGTCGCTGGGCGGCATCGCCATTGCCGTCGGCGCCATGGTGGACGCGGCCGTCGTCATGATCGAGAACGCCCACAAGAAGCTGGAGGCCTGGCAGCACGCGCATCCGGAGGTGGAACTCAACGGTGAGGCCCGCTGGGCGGTCATCACCGACGCTGCCGTCGAGGTGGGACCGGCGCTGTTCTTCTCGCTGATGATCATCACGCTGTCCTTTGTCCCGGTCTTCACGCTGCAAGCGCAGGAGGGGCGACTGTTCGGGCCACTGGCCTACACGAAGACCTATGCGATGGCAGCCGCCGCGGGCCTGTCGGTCACGCTGATCCCGGTGCTGATGGGCTACTGGATCCGCGGGCGCATTCCGGACGAGCGGCGCAACCCCATCACGCGGGGGCTGATCGCGATGTATCGGCCGGCGCTGGAAGTCGTGCTGCGCTGGCCCAAGGCCACGATCGTGGTGGCCGTGGCGGCGTTCGCGACGACCTTCTGGCCTTTGATGCGCCTGGGCGGTGAGTTCCTGCCGCCCCTGGACGAGGGCGACCTGCTGTATATGCCGTCGGCGTTGCCCGGTCTGTCAGCACAGAAGGCCGCCGAGCTGCTGCAGATCACCGACCGCATGATCAAGACGGTGCCCGAGGTGCAACGGGTGTTTGGCAAGGCCGGGCGGGCCGAAACCGCGACCGACCCGGCGCCATTGGAGATGTTCGAGACCACCGTCCAGCTCAAGCCGCGCGACCAGTGGCGCCCTGGCATGACGCCGGAGAAGCTGGTGGAGGAACTGGACCGCACGGTGAAGGTGCCGGGCCTGAGCAACATCTGGATCCCGCCGATCCGCAACCGCATCGACATGCTGGCCACCGGCATCAAGAGCCCGATCGGGGTGAAGGTTTCCGCCGCGGATCTGGCCGCCATCGACCGGGTCGCCGCACAGATCGAGGCCGTGGCGAAGGATGTGCCCGGTGTCAGCTCGGCATTGGCCGAACGCCTGACTGGCGGCCGCTACGTCGACGTGCAGATCGACCGGGCGGCGGCGGCGCGGTTTGGCATGAACGTGAGCGACGTGCAGTCCGTGGTGTCGGGCGCCATCGGCGGCGAGAACGTCGGCGAGACCGTCGAAGGACTGGCCCGCTTCCCGATTAACCTGCGCTATCCACGTGAACTGCGCGACACGCCGGAGAAGCTGCGCAACCTGACGGTGCTCACTCCCAGTGGCCAGCAGGTGACGCTGGGCAGCCTGGCCACCGTCGCCCTCGTCGATGGGCCGCCCATGCTCAAGAGCGAGAACGCCCGGCCATCCGGCTGGGTCTACGTCGACGTGCGCGGCCGTGACCTCGCGTCGGTCGCTGGCGACCTGCGGCGCGCGGTGTCCCAGCAGGTGCGCCTGGAGCCCGGCATGAGCCTGGCGTACTCCGGGCAGTTCGAGTACATGGAGCGAGCCAACGAGCGGCTGAAGCTCGTCGTGCCGGCGACGCTGCTCATCATCTTCGTGCTGCTGTACCTGACGTTCCGGCGCGCCGAGGAGGCGGCGCTGATCATGGCCACGCTGCCGCTCGCGTTGACCGGCGGGGTCTGGTTCCTCTACCTGCTGGGCTACAACCTGTCCGTGGCCACCGGCGTGGGTTTCATCGCGCTGGCGGGCGTGTCGGCGGAGTTCGGGGTGGTGATGCTGCTGTACCTCAAGCACGCGCTCGAAGACCGGGTGCGCGCCGGCATGTCCATGACGCGGGATGTGGTGCTCGACGCCGTCCGCGAAGGCGCCGTGCTGCGAGTGCGACCCAAGGCCATGACGGTGGCCGTGATCCTCGCCGGCCTGCTGCCCATCGTCTGGGGCTCGGGCACCGGCTCAGAGGTCATGAGCCGCATCGCCGCGCCGATGCTCGGCGGCATGTTGACGGCGCCGCTGCTGTCCCTTTTCGTCGTGCCGGCGGCTTTCACATTGATGCGGGGGAGGCCGCAGCCAGCGGCATGCCCACAGTGACACGCTTGGCACTAGAAATCAGCCACCTTGCCCCAGGACGATTCGTTGAATCGTGCGGGATTGAAAGGCGCGGGATCGAAGATCGGCCGGGCACCCGAGACCAGATCGGCGATCAGGTGGCCCGCGCCGGGGCCGATGCCGAACCCATGTCCCGAGAAACCTGCAGCCAGGATGAAGCCCGGCATCTGCGGCAGTTCCCCGATTCCCGGCACGCCGTCGGGCGTGCTGTCGATGTAGCCCGCCCAGGTGCTGGCAATGCGGGCCTCGCGCAGCGCCGGCAACAGGTCGACGGCACGGCGGTGGGTTTCGCGAACCCCGGCGGGGTCGGGCTTCGGGTTGAGGATCCGCGCCCTTTCCATGGGGGTGGGCGCGTCCAGCTTCCAGCGTGCGCGGGTCTCGTGGCCCCAGCGCATGCCTTCCAGGCCGCCGGGGAACACGTTGCGCCAGCGCTTGGCGAACATCGGGATGAACTGTGGCGCGAAGCGCATCAATTGCGGCGTGGGATCGACGCGCCCACGCCCGCTGATGGCCAGGACGTAGTGGCCGTCGGGGCGCCGGGTGACGGCGACGCGCGGGCCCGCCAGGGCGTCCGGCAGACGCTGTTGCACCGGCGCCAGGCGCACGATGGATTGGCGCACCGTGGCGACCGGAAACTGCACGCCGAGCTGGTTGCAGAACGACGACGCCCACGCGCCACCTGCGAGCACCGCGGTGCGGGTCTTGATGGTCCCGGCTTCCGTCACGACGCCGCTGACGCGCCCGCCCTCAAGCTCGATGCCGCGAGCGGCGCAGTTCTGGTGGACGGTGCCGCCGAGCTTCATGAGCGCAGCTGCCACGGCAGGTGCCGCCTTGGCGGGGTCTGCCGTACCGTCGCTCGGTGAGAAGACGCCGCCTTTCCACGCGCGGCCGGTCGCCTGGCCCCGTTCCGACGCCTCGCGGCCACTGAGCATGTGGGTGGTCACGCCAGCTGTCTTCGCCAGCTCGCGCCAGCTGGCCCAGCCGGAAATCTGGGCATCGTCGTCGCTCAGGTAGAGCAAGCCGCACCGCTTGAAGCCGGTGTCTTCGCCGGTGTCGGCGGCGAACTGGTCCCAGAGTTCGAGGCTTTTGGTGGCCATCGGCAGTTCGCGGGCGTCCCGGTTCTGCTGGCGGCACCAGCCCCAGTTGCGGCTCGACTGCTCGGCGCCGATGAGGCCCTTCTCGACAACGGCGACCGACAGGCCGCGCCGGGCCAGGTAGTAGGCGGTGAAGACACCGATGATGCCGCCGCCGATCACGACAACGTCGGCGCTGGCCGGCGGCTTGGGCGAGGTCTCGATGAGGCGCAATGGCTGGGACATATTGGATCTTGACAGTCGTTTCAGGCCGGGACGGTTTGCACCACGTAGAACTTCGCGACGTGGTTGTGGCTCTCCCAGCCGATGGGCGTGCCCTGCGGCACGAAGAGCGCATCGCCAGCGCCCGCCGACAGCACGCTGCCGTTGGGGCTGGTGAATCGCACGTTGCCGGCCAGCAGATGCATGAATTCGTTGAGGGGATGCGGACGGACGACGCGGTGATAGGGCGTCGAGTCCCAGGTGCCGGCGCGGTACTGCGTCTGCTCCTCAGTGAAGACGTTGTCGCTGCGGCAGGCCGGGCTCGGGCCTAGCAGCGTTTGCGCCAGTGGCGGGTTGGAGGGCTTCAGGTCGGCCTCGGCGTGCAAGGGCGTGATGCCGGGCGCCGATGGGCCATCACTTGCGGCCGCGCAGCACACGAAGCGCACGCCAACCCCGGCCTGGATGCGCACCGCAGTCCCCCGTGCGATGACGGCGCCCGCCTCGGGACCGAGCACCAGCGGAGCCGCGCCAGCCGCTGTCAGCGTCAGCTGGCCCGCCACGACGACGAGGGTCTCGGTATGAGGAAAGCTGGACACGTCGATGTCGCCAGTGAAGTTGACCCGGCCGGCGATCATCGCGCCGGGTCCTTCCCAGGCGACCTCGCGACATGGCGCGAACGGGTCGTCCTTGCCGAAGCCTGCCTTGCGGAAGGGGGTTGAGATGGGGGCACCGTGGGCGCGGTGCAGCAGCAGGGCTGCGGTCATGTTGGCTCCTCGTTCATGTAGCCAAGAATGGCTTTGGTTTCCAGGTATTCCTGCAGGCCTTCCACGCCGTATTCACGGCCGTTGCCCGAGCGCTTGTAGCCGCCGAAGGGGGCGTGGGGATTCCAGGCCGGATGGTTGATGTGCACCTGCCCCGAGCGGATGCGCGCAGCGACAGCGCGCGCGGCGGCGGGGTCGCGGCTCTGCACATGGGCGCCCAGGCCGTAGACCGTGTCGTTGGCGATCTCCACGGCTTCGTCCACGCTGTCGTAGGCAATGATGGCCAGCACCGGCCCGAAGATCTCCTCCTGCGCGATACGCATGCGCGAATGCACGTCCGAGAAGATGGTCGGGCGGATGTAGAAGCCGCGCTCCAGGCCTTGCGGCCGGCCGGGGCCGCCGCAAACGAGCCGGGCGCCTTCCGAGATACCGGCTTCGATCATTGCCTGCACGCGGCTGAACTGGGCGCCATTCGCGACTGGGCCATGCGTGGTCTGCGGCAAGCGCGGGTCGCCGACGACGAGGGCCGCGGCCGCTTCGGCGGCGAGCCGCTCGACCTTCGCCAGGCGCTCGCGCGGCACGATCATGCGGGTCGGGGCGCTGCAGGACTGGCCGACATTGCGCAAGGCCGCGGCCACGCCCAGCGGTATGGCATGCGGGAGGTCCGCGTCGGGCAGCACGATGTTGGGCGACTTGCCGCCCAGTTCCTGCGCAACCCTCTTGACCGTCGGCGCGGCCGCCTGGGCCACCAGCACGCCGGCGCGCGTCGAGCCGGTGATCGAGATCATGTCCACGTCCGGGTGCGACGCCAGCGCGGCGCCCACCTCGGATCCTTCGCCGTTCACCAGGTTGAACACGCCGGCCGGAATACCGGCATCGCGCATCACCTCGGCGAAGAGCAGCGCGCTCAAGGGCGACAGCTCGCTGGGCTTCAGCACGACCGTGCACCCCGCCGCCAGCGCGGGGCCGACCTTGGCGGTGATCTGGTAAAGCGGCCAGTTCCAGGGCGTGATCAGCCCGCACACGCCGATGGGCTCGCGCAGGATGGCGACGCTCTCGCGATGCACGAGGAAGGGGTAGCCGCGCAGCACGTCCCGCGCCACTCGGATGTGCTCTGCCGCGACCGGTACCTGCGTGCTGCGCGCCACGCTGATGGCCGCACCCATCTCCAGCGAGATGGCCTGTGCGAACAACTCCGCGCGCTCCAGGATCAAGGCGTGCACGCGGTCGAGCAACGCGGCCCGGGTTTCGACGGCAGTGACGGACCAGGCGGCAAAGGCCTGCCGGGCCGCGGCCACGGCGGCGTCCACGTCCTGCGCATTGCCCAGCGCAATCTCCGCGATGGCCTGCTCGGTCGACGGGTCGATGACCGCGCTGCGGCCCTGGCCCGCCGGCGTGCGCCACTCGCCGCGGATGAAGACGCGATCCAGGTGGCCAGCGTTCGTGAGACGCTCGATGACGGGGTGCATTCGGTGTGTCCTTTGGCCTGACAAGGCGAACGAAAGTAGACATGAAGGGCGGCTTGAGGACGTGCCGGATGTGTGCCGGCTTTCGCAAGAATCTGTCGTGCCAGCCTCGCAGAACAGCGGGCGCTGCTGTCGACGGCCGCAGCCCCGGACCTAAGCTCGCGCCATGCTCGAAGAACAGATCCCCGCCACTGCGGTCGACGACCTGATGCCCGACCTGGTCGCCCTGCGCCGCGACCTGCATGCCCACCCGGAACTGGCCTTCCAGGAGCGCCGCACCGCGGGCATCGTCGCGGCGGCGCTGCGCCTGCTCGGGCTCGAAGTGCACGAAGGCCTGGGCGGCACCGGCGTCGTCGGCACGCTGCGCCACGGCACGAGCGATCGCTCGGTCGGGCTGCGCGCCGACATGGACGCGCTGCCGATGGCCGAGCAGTCACGCCTGGGCCATGCCAGCCGCCATGCCGGCGCACACCACGGTTGCGGCCATGACGGCCACACAGCGATGCTGCTCGGCGCCGCGCGCCACCTGGCGCGCACCCGGCAGTTCGACGGTACGGTGCACTTCATCTTCCAGCCGGCCGAGGAAGGGCAGGGCGGCGCCCGCGTCATGGTGGAGCAGGGCCTGTTCGAGCGCTTCCCGTGCGACGCGGTCTACGCGCTGCACAACTGGCCCGACCTGCCGCTGGGCCACGCGCAGACACGGCCCGGCCCCATCATGGCGGCGGCGGATCGCTTCGACATCACGCTGCGCGGCCGAGGCGGCCACGCCGCCCAGCCGCACCACACGCCCGACGCGCTGCTTGCCGCGAGCCAGCTGGTCGTGCAGCTCAACACCATCGTCTCGCGCCGCATCGACCCGGCCGATTCGGCCGTGCTGTCGGTCACCCGGCTTGAAGGCGGCCAGAGCCACAACGTGCTGCCGGCCGAAGCCCGCATCACCGGCACGGTTCGCAGCTTCGACGCAGCGGTGCAGGACCGCATCGAGGCCGCGCTGCGCGACGCGGCGGCCGGCGTGGCGCTGGGCCAAGGCCTGGCGGTCGACGTGGCCTACACCCGCTACTACCCGTCCACCATCAACACGCCGCCCGAGGCCGCGCTCGCGCTGGCCGCGGCAACCGACGCCGGCCTGCAGGCCACCGAGGCACCCAGACCCGCCTTCACCAGCGAGGACTTCGCCTTCATGCTGCGCGAGCGGCCGGGCGCCTATCTGTGGCTGGGGCAGGGCGGCGACAGGCCGCTGCACCATCCCTGCTACGACTTCAACGACGAGGCGTTGCCGCACGGGGTGCGGTGGTTCTGTGCGGTTGTGGAGCGGGTGCTTCGGAAGGGGCCGTAGTCTCTGCCATGTTGGAGTGGCGGGACCTCGTGCAGGCGCCATGCACGAGGAGAGAAGCGGCTGCTCAGGCTGGCTGCGTCAGGGGTCGCGGTATCCATGCGCAATGAGGAATGCGTCGATCGCTGCGTACGCTTGTGCTTGGATAACAAGGTCCGGTTTTGGCATGCGATCGTCCGGCTCCCCGGCTGGCGTGAAGAGATGCCCCACCCCGTCAAAAACCTTGAGCACCGAAACGTTGCCTGCCTCGAGCATTCTTTCGTGGAATTTCGACACCTCGGCCAAGGGCGTGACCGTATCGGTCCGGCCGGTCACGATGATTGCTGGAGGCAGGCCTGGCTTCACATGCTGAGCCGGCGAGAAGTCCGAAATCGACACCTCGGGCGGGAACAACGCGCGAAAGTGCTTGTCGTTAACGACGGATAGTGCGGGGGAGACGAATGCAAGCAGATCCGGCCGCTGCGCTTTGTCGTTGGCAAACACCGCTGCTGATGCAGCCAGGTGGGCGCCGGCTGACCAGCCCAGTGATGCGATCCGATTTCTGTCGAGATGGAACTGGGCTGCGCTCTCACGCGTCCATTTGATCGCCGCCATGGCATCGTCCGACGCCTCGGCCGGAGATGCGGTCTTCTGATCAGACAGTCGGTACTGTGCAACCACAACAGTCATGCCCTTGCAAGCGTAGCGGTCCACCAGCCAAAACGCCCACGGCGGTTCTCCAGCGACCCAGCCACCGCCATGGAATATGACCACCGCAGCTCTGGGCTTCGCCGGCTGGCCAACCGGTGAGAACACGTAGGCTTTCAATGCGCCATTTGGGGTGTTGCTGTACACGTGTTCGGATTTTTCCAGCGCGCATTCGCCATGGGCACCTGCAGCAAGCGGCAACATCAATGCAAGCGCTGTGACAAGTAGCCGTGCCATAAGGTCTCCTCAGGGTCTGTCTGTGCGCTCACGTTATCGGTCGATGGTCGGAATGACTGTGGCGATACCTGGTTCCAGCTAGACGCGATGCTAGAGTGCCTCGCCCCGTCTCCCCCGCCCGCCGGCAGTGTCCGCTCCAATACCTCAGCCTTCCAAGCCGCCGAAGAGCCGTCGTCACAAGTTGCCCACGCTCGCCGATGTCGCGCGAGAAGCAGGCGTTTCTGGTGCGGCCGTGTCCGCCGCACTCAGCGGTGCGAAGGGTTCGACGCGGGTGTCGGCCGAGACGCGGGAGCGGGTCCTGGCTGCGGCGGAGCGCTTGCGCTACCGACCGAACGCCACCGCGCGTGCGCTGACGTTTCAACGCACCAACGCCATCGGCTTCGTCGCCAACATCGCCAACGAGGAACCCAACCTCTACTTCCTGGAAATATTCAATGGCGTCGTGCGGGGCGCGACTGAAGCCCACCAGACGACGTCCATCTTTCCACTCGGCGGCTGGGAAGAAGCGCCCCAGCGCATCCCCGCCTTGTGCGATGGCCGCGTCGACGGGCTCGTCGTGCTGGCGCGTCAACTGGAAGATGACAGCACGAACTGGCTACCACCACACACGCCGATGGTCACGATCCACGCCGGGCCGCTACTGCAGGCTCAGGTGAACGTGGAGGCTGACGATGAAGCGGGCGGCTATGTCATTGCGCGCCACATGCTCGGGCTTGGATATCGCCGGATCCTTTGCTTGGGCGGCCCGGTGAACGTCAAGGGGGCAGACCGCAGGGTCGAGGGTTTTCTGCGTGCCCATGCCGACGCTGGGGTGGAAGTTGCTTCGGACCACGTCATCCGTACGTGGTTCACCGCCGACGGTGGTAGACAGGCCATGCTGGAATGGTTGCGACGCCACCGCGGTCAGCCGTTGCCCGAGGGCGTCTGCTGTGGCAGCGACGACATCGCCTTCGGCTGCATCGACGCGCTGGAGGGCTGCGGGCTGAGTGTTCCTCGGGACATCTCGATTACGGGCTTCGATGACACCTTGCTGGCCCGCTCACTGCGGATGACGACCGTGAGCCAGCCCCTGCTGGAGATGGGTCGTCGCGCGGTTGGTGCCCTGATGCAGCTGATCGAAGCGCAGCGCCGTGGCGAGGCCTACGAAGGCCCTCGCGACATCGTGCTGCCCGTCGAAATCGTCAACAGGCGGACCTTGCCGGGACCTCGAGGCACGCCACTGATCATCCCTTGACACGGGGAGGCTGCTAGGTTTTTCCCCTAGTCAGCTTGATTGGTCGACCAATTTAAGATGCGCGTGCGGCGTTGCCGCACCTTTTTTGATTATTTGATTAAACGGATAATCAAATTTCATCAGCCGATGAATCAAGCCGCAAAAGCACAAGAGCCGTATGTTCCTGGGTCAGGACGAACACAACAATTTCTCCGGAGGAGTGCTAGCCCGCGCGTCAGCAGGAACGCAGACCGCGCCGACGCGCCATGCCGGGCAGCGACCTTCGGCGCGCGACGCTGCCGGCCAGCTGCGGCCGCCCTCGGATGCGCGATCCAACGGATGTGCTTGGCGCCGAACGGCGCAAGGCGCGCTGTCCCACCCGGGTGGTATGACCAAAAATCGCGCCTGATCCAGCAAGCGAATCACAAAGCTACCCGATGAAGAAGACCTTCCTGATCGCGGCCCTGCTCGCCGCGACGCTGGCTACGCCCGTCAACGCCGCCGAAGCCCCGCGCCTTGTGCAGCGAGACGGCCACCATGCCTTGCTCGTCGACGGCAAACCCTTCCTGATGCTCGGCGCCCAGGCGCACAACTCCAGCAACTATCCCAAGGCCCTAGGCAAGGTTTGGGCCGCGGCAGCCGACGCGCATGCCAACACCGTGCTGATGCCGGTGGCCTGGCAGCAGGTCGAGCCCCACGAAGGTCAGTTCGACTTCAGCTTCCTCGACGTCCTCATCAAGGAAGCGCGGCAGCAGGACAAGCGCCTCGTGCTGTTGTGGTTCGCGACGTGGAAGAACACCGGCGGCTCGTACACCCCCGACTGGGTCAAGCTCAATGGGAAGCGTTTCCCTTCCATGCTGGACCGCGACGGCAAGCCCAACTTCTGCTTCAGCCCCTTCGGCGAAGAGACGCTCAAGGCCGACAAGCGCGTCTTCGTGGCGCTCATGGCTCACCTGAAGAAGATCGACGGCGACAAGCGCACCGTGCTGATGGTTCAAGTCGAGAACGAGGCCGGCACCTACGGCCTCGTGCGCGACTTCGCGCCCGCCGCCCAGGCGGCCTTCGAGCAGCCGGTGCCCGCCGAAGTGGTGGCTCGTCAGAAGCCCAAGGCCGCCGCATCAGGCAACTGGCGCGAGGTGTATGGCGACTACGCTGACGAGTACTTCCACGCCTGGGCCATTGCCCGCTACATCGGCAACATCGCCAAGGCCGGCCGCGCCGTCTACGACCTGCCGATGTACGTCAACGGCGCGCTGCGCGACGCGCTGGAACAGCCGCCCAAGCCCTGGCAGGGCAACTTCGCCAGCGGCGGACCGGTCTGGGACGTCATCGACATCTACAAGGCTGCGGCGCCCAGCATCGACATCATTGCGCCCGACATCTACACGGCCGACTCCGAGGCGATCAAGGCCAACATGCGCCTGTACCAGCGCCCGGACAACGCGCTGTGGGTTCCCGAGATCGGCAATGCCGAGGGCTATGCGCGCTGGATCTACGCGGCCCTGGGCCGCGGCGCCCTGGGCGTGGCGCCCTTCGGCATCGACTACTTCAACTACGCCAACTTCCCGCTGGGCTCCAAGCGCGCCGACAAGACCATGGTCGAGCCCTTCGCCCGCGTCTTCGGCGCCTTCCGGCCCATCCAGCGCCAGTGGGCGCAGTGGGCCTTCGAGGGGCGCACGCGCGGCGCCGCTGAAGGCGACGACCGCAAGCCGCAGTCGCTGGACCTGCCGGGCGGCTGGGTCGCCAAGCTGACCTACCGCCAATGGCAGTTCTGGGACCTTGCGTGGGACAGCAAGGACGAGCGACCGGCCGGCACCGAGCAGCCCGGCGGCGGCGTGGCCATTGCGCAGATCGGCGACGACGAGTTCCTCATCGTTGGTCAGCGCACCCGCGTTCGCATCGAGGGTGGGGCGGGTGCCAGCGGCTTCATGCTGCGAGCCGAGGAAGGCAGCTTTGACGACAAGGGCCGCTGGCAGATGGAGCGCGTCTGGAACGGCGACCAGGTCGACAGCGGCCTGAACCTGATGGCCGAGCCCATCATGCTCAAGGTCAAGATGGCGCGCGCGCGCTGAAACCACGTTACTGCTACAACTGATCGAACTGAGAGTGATTCAGAAATGAAAGCAAAGCACACAACACACAAGACGCTGTTCCACAGCTGGGCAATGATGGCCGTCGCGGCGCTGACCCTGTTCCTTGGCGCGGCAGGCAATAGCTGGGCTCAAAAGGCTGAAGGCCTGGCCCTCACCCCGCCCATGGGCTGGAACAGCTGGAACAAATTTGCCTGCGATATCGACGAGCGCCTGATCCGCGAGACCGCCGATGCCATGGTCAAGTCGGGCATGAAAGACGCCGGCTACCAGTACGTGAACATTGACGATTGCTGGCAAGGCCAGCGCGACGCCGACGGCAACATCCAGCCCGACGCCAAACGCTTCCCATCCGGCATCAAGGCGCTGGCGGACTATGTGCATGGCAAGGGACTCAAGCTGGGCATCTACTCGGATGCCGGCGACGCCACCTGTGGCGGCCGTCCCGGCAGCCGCGGCCACGAATATCAGGATGCGCTGGTCTATGCG
This sequence comes from Pelomonas sp. Root1217, assembly GCF_001425705.1. Lineage (GTDB taxonomy): Bacteria > Pseudomonadota > Gammaproteobacteria > Burkholderiales > Burkholderiaceae_C > Pelomonas. Next base: position 20,837 of record NZ_LMDC01000032.1, read on the forward strand.
CGCTGGGGCATCGATTACGTCAAGTACGACTGGTGCAACACCCCGGGCATGAGCGCCGAACCGGCCTACACCACGATGCGCGACGCGATCGCGAAGGCGGGCCGTCCGATGGTGTTCAGCATCTGCGAATGGGGCATGAGCAAGCCGTGGGAGTGGGCCGGCAAGGTCGGCCATCTGTGGCGCACCACGCCCGATATCTATAACTGCTTCGACTGCCAGTTCAATCCCGGTTTCTCGACGGGTCTGGGCGTGCTGCGCATCCTCGACAAGCACGCTGACGCCAACCTGCGCAACTTCGCAGGGCCCGGCCACTGGAACGACATGGACATGCTCGAAGTCGGCAATGGCATGAGCGAGGACGAAGACCGCGCCCATCTGTCGATCTGGGCCATGCTGGCCTCGCCCCTCATCCTGGGCAACGACCTGCGCTCCATGTCCGAGTCGACCCGCCGCATCCTGACCAACCCCGGCGTGATTGCGGTGAACCAGGACAAGCTGGGTGTGCAGGCGCTGCGCGTCCTGGTCGACGGTCCGGTGGAGTTCTATGCCAAGCCGCTCGACGGCGGGGACTGGGCACTGATGTTCCTGAACCGCTCCAACCAGCCTGCCGACGTTCATCATGACTGGAAGAAGCAAGTCCTGGGCGATGACCTGAGCAAGCGGTCGGTCGATTTCAAGCAGGCCGTCTACCGCTGGTCCGACTTGTGGAGCAAGAAGACGGGCGACACCAGCAGCAAACTAGAAGCGCGCCTGGCGCCGCACAGCGTGCTGATGCTGCGTCTGACCGGCCCCGCGAAACCATAAGGCGCGCCCGGCCGCGGAGACGCCCAACGGGCTCCCACGCGATGCCCAGACGCCCGCCGTGGCGCTGGGCCCGTCCTGAGGGCGTCGTCCGCCGCCGCTCAGGTCTTCACTTCGACCACCTGTTCGAAGCCGCCGAAGATCATGCGTTTGCCGTCGAAGGGCATGGGCGGGTTGCCGGGTGTGGACGGATCCATGCGCGGGTCTTCCATCATCTTCTTCATGCCTGTGTCGCGCGTGGCCTTGTCGGGCCATTCGACCCACGAAAAGGCCACCGTCTCCTCGGCCGTGGCCTGGACGGCGCGGCGGAAATCGGTGACCTTGCCGTCGGGGACGTCGTCGCCCCAACCTTCGATCACACGGGTCGCGCCCAACTCGAGGAACATCGCGTCGAAGTGGCGCGCGTGCTCAATGAACTTCTGCTTGTTGGCGGTGGGAACCGCGATCACGAAACCATCGATGTATGACATGTCTTCACTCCTGCTAGTTGACCGAACGGAGCGCCCCCTGAGGGCACCTCGTCTCCCATCGACGAACGACGGGAACCCAAATCGACATGGCGCATCGCGCAGATGCACGAAGCGATCGGCAAGGCGGGCAGCCGACGTGCCTGGAAAAGAAGGCCTGAGAAGCCGCAGCCCGGCGCTTACGTCGGGAGCGCCGTTTGCTGGCAGGGCGCTCGTTGCGAAACCAAGGAGCGCCTCCATGAACCAACCCGCACAGCAACAGGACCTGCCCGGCAAGACCGCCCCGATGCGCCCGCAGCCGGACCATGGCGAGCACAGTTACAAAGGCAGCGGCAAGCTTGCCGGCAAGGCCGCCATCATCACGGGCGGTGACTCAGGCATCGGCCGCGCGGTGGCCATCGCCTACGCCCGCGAAGGCGCGGACGTGCTGATCGCCTACCTCGAATCGCATGACGACGCGCAGGAGACGCGCCGCTGGGTGGAGGAGGCGGGCCGCCGCTGCGTGCTGATGGCCGGCGACATCGTCGATGCCGAACACTGCAAGGCGATCGTGCGTCGCGCCGTCGACGAGTTCGGCCGGCTAGACATCCTCGTCAACAACGCCGCCTTCCAGATGTCGCGCCAGTCGCTGGATGAGATCTCCGACGACGAATGGCGGCACACCTTCGACGTCAACATCCATGCGCAGTTCTATCTCGCGAAGGCGGCGCTGCCGCATCTGAAGCCGGGGTCGTCCATTCTCAACACGACGTCGATCACCTCCGACAAGCCGCCCAAGGAGCTCATCCCCTACTCGGCGACCAAGGCGGCCATCGCCAACTTCACCACCAGCCTCGGCGAGTTGCTCGCAGAGCAGGGCATCCGCGTCAACTCGGTCGCGCCTGGCCCGATCTGGACGCCACTGATCCCCGCGACGATGCCGCCGGACAAGGTCGAGAAGTTCGGCAACGAGGTGCCGATGAAGCGGCCCGGCCAGCCGCGCGAAGTGGCGCCCCTGTTCGTCTTCCTCGCGTCGGATGAGGCGAGCTACATCACCGGTGCGCGTTACGCCGTGACGGGCGGCGCGCCGCTGCTGTAGCGAGGCCTACTCAGAACGAGTGCGTCATGCCCGCGCCGTAGACCTCTTTGGTGCCGGTGCCGAGCAGGCGCTTGGAGGCCAGGTCCGCATACACCGCGGTGCGCTTGGACAGGCTGTAGCCGGCGCTCACCGAGACCATCTTCTCCTTCTTCAGGCCGTCCACATCGGCCTGGCCCCAGCCCGCCTTCAGCGTCGTGGCGCCCATCACATAGACCGCGCCCAACGTTGTCACCTTGGCCTTGGAACCAGCCAGGGACTCGCTGACGTTGTACATGCCCATCAACGACAGCATGCCGAAGGCGGCACGCACGCCGACCGAGGTCTCGGTGGCGCCGGCGCTGTTCTTGCCGCTGCCCAGCATCATGCGCAGCTTGCCGTCGTTGTAGAGCAGGGTGGCGGCGCGCGTCTTTGCCACGGCGCCTGCCGGCGACTCGGGCGAGGCGCTGACGTGAAGCGAGACATTGGCGAACTTCGGCGAGTCGTAGAAGACGGCGTTGGCCACGCGGCCCGAGCCGCCACCGGTCGGGTCTGCCGAGTAGTTCCAGTGCCACAGATCCCAGGCGGGCGACACGATGCGGTCGTAGTTGCTCCAGGCATCGAAGGCCCAGTCCTGCGCCTGGATGGCGTCGAGCGCGCGCCCCAGGCGCAAGGCGCCGAAGCCGCCCTTGATGCCGACGGTCGATTCGCCGTGCCAGAACGGCCTGCCCGTGCCGGCCTCCGGCGTGCCGGTGTCCGCGTCGAAACGGTGGCGCAGGCGGAAGGTCGCGGCCAGGCCGTCGCCGAGGTCTTCGGTGCCCGCGAATTCCAGGTGGCTGCGCTGGATGGTGCCGACGTTGGTGCGGCCGGCGGTGTCGCGGAATACGCCCGCGTCGATGCTGCCGCTGATGGTCACGTTGGATTGCGCGTGGGCAACGCTGCCGCACAGGGCGGCGCCTGCGACGGCGAGAAGACGGATACGGGTGAAAGCTGTCATGGGTTCCCTCTTGTTGGTGGCTTGTCGGCGACGACGAGGGCTGCAACTTCGCTCCGGAAGCCGCACCGCTCGGTGCCAGGGCATTCCAGCACCGGGGGCTTTGCAAAGCTTCGCGTTGTAGCCGTCTGCAGCGGCACGAACTGCGGTTGTGATGGGCGCCGGCAGCGTGGTCTGCGCCGATGCCGAAACCGTGCGCCGGGCGCGTGATTGCTGCGGTTGAGAGGGATGTCGCCGGCAGCGTCTGCGGCATCGTCACGGGTGTCGGCGCTGCAAAAGAAACAGGCCCGCGGATGCGGGCCTGTGTGAATACGGGTGCGCTCAGCGTGTTTCGTGGAACAGCTTTTCGATCGGGCAATGCGTCTTCACGAAAGGCGACTTGATGACGATGTAGCTGAAGTACTTCTCGATGCCGATATTGCGTTCGAGCAGGCCCTCGATGACCTGCTGGTAATGGTTCACGCCGCGTGTCATGAAGCGCAACAGGTAGTCGTAGCCGCCGCTGACGAGGTGGCACTCAAGGATCTCGTCGACCTCGCGGATGGCGCTCTCGAAGCGGATGAAGTCCTCGCGGTGGTGGTCGGTCAGCGTGACTTCGGTGAACACCGTCAGCGTATCGCCCAGTTTCTCCAGCCGCAGGTGGGCACCGTAGCCGCTGATGTAGCCGGCCTGTTCCAGCCGCTTGACGCGGATGAGGCAGGGGCTGGGCGACAGCCCGACCGCATCGGCGAGATCGACGTTGGTGATGCGGCCGTTCTTCTGCAGCTGGGCCAGGATGCGCAGGTCCAACCGATCGAGTTTGAGAGCTTCTGCCATGGTGGGTGCCCAAAGGTTGGCGAATGGCGCGATTGTGTGGCGCCGGTGTTCAGCTGCCGGCCATCGCGGCGCGTACGTTGGGCGCTTCCAACGCATCGTCCAGCACGCGGCGCAGGCGCGCGAACAGCTCATCGAGCTCGACCTCGGTGATGGTCAGCGCGGGCGCGAAGCCGAGCACATGGTCGCCGAAGCTGCGGAACACCAGGCCGCGCTGGTAGCCGAGGGCGAACAGCCGGTCGGCCAGGCCGAGTGCGGGGTCGAACCCACGCCGGTTGGTCTTGTCGCTCACCAGTTCCAGCGCACCGAGCAGGCCGCGGTAGCGTACGTCGCCCACGAGCGGGTGCGGGCGCAGCGCCTCCAGCCCGGCGGCGAAGCGCGCGGCAACGCGCTGGGCGTTCGCGAGGATGCCGCCTTCCTCGTAGAGCCGGATCACTTCGAGCGCGACCGCTGCCGACACCGGATGGGCCGAGTAAGTGGCGCCGTGGCCGATCGGCTGGCCGGCCGGGGCACCGTCGGCGATGCCAGCGTAGACCCGCTCGGACATCATCGTCGCGCCCATCGGCACATAGCCCGAGGTCAGCCCCTTGGCGAGCGTCATCAGGTCGGGCTGCACGCCTTCGGCATCGCAGGCGAACATCGTCCCGGTGCGGCCGAAGCCGGTGATGACCTCGTCGACGACGAACAGGATGTCCAGCTCGCGCGCCGTGTCGGCCATGGCCTTCAGCCAGCCCGGCGGCGGCACGATGACGCCACCCGAACCCTGCACCGGCTCGCAGAAGAAGGCGGCGACGTTCTCCGCCCCCAGCTCGGCCACCTTGGCGCGCAGCGAGGCGACGGAGGCGGCGATCAAGGCTGCGGCGTCGCCGCCGCTTTCATGGCGGTAGGGGTTGGGCGATGGGATGTGGTGTTGCGTGGCCAGCGGCAGGTCGAAGCCGCGGTGAAAGACCGGCAGCGCCGTCAGCCCCGCACCGGTGGAAGATGAGCCGTGATAGCCCCGCTCCAGCGCGATGAAGTGCTTCTTGGCCGGCCGGCCGGTGTTGTTGTAGTACTGGACGATGAAGCGCACCGCGGCGTCGACCGACTCCGAGCCGCCCAGCGTCAGGTAGGCGCGGGTCAGCGAAGCCGGCGTGATCTCGACCAGCTTGGCCGCCAGGCGGATGGCCGGCTCGCTGGCGAAGTGGAAATAGCCGGTCGCATAGGGCAGGCGGCGCATCTGCTCGACGGCGGCCTGCACGACGCTCTCCTGGCCGTAGCCGACGTTGACGCACCACAGGCCCGCGAAGGCGTCGAGCAGCTCGCGCCCCTGGGCGTCCTGCAGCCAGACGCCGTGGCCGGAGCTCAACACCATCGGGCCGCGCTCCTCATGTCGGCGCCACGGCGCCACGGGGTGGATGAGATGCGCTCGGTCCAGGCCGGCCAGCGCGGCGTGCTGTTCCGGGGTGGCGATGTTGGCGCGGGCAGCGGTTTGGGCGAGGGGGAGGGCGGTCATGGGCGGCGTGTTGCAGTGGATGGCTGACGCTCAGTTTGGGCGTTCGACCTCGCCGATGGGTGCTGCATTGGCCGCTCGCGGCAGCGTCTTGCGCTGAACTGCGGGCCGCCACGGCAGAAGCTGCCGCTCGCGCTCAATAGCCTTTGCGGCGATCCACCAGGCCCACCAGAGGCAGCCCGGCCTCGAAGCGCCGCAGGTTGTCCAGCACGACGGCGGCTGCGGTGTCCGGCTGTGTCATGCTGGCGATGTGCGGCGTGATCTGCACGCGCGGGTGGCGCCACAGCGGATCGTCGGAAGGCAGGGGTTCTGGGTCGGTCACGTCGAGCACGGCCTCGCCGAGGCGGCCATCGTCGAGGGCGCGCAACAGGTCTGCGTTCACCAGCTGCGGGCCGCGGCCGACATGAATCAGCGACGCGCCGCGCGGCAGTGCGTCGAACAAGGTGCTGTCGAGCAGGCCGCGCGTCGCGTCTGTCAGCGGCAGCAGACAGATGAGGATGTCGCTGCGGCGCAGGAACTCGGCCCGCTCGGCTTCGCCGGCAAAACACCGCACGTCGTCGATGTTGCGCCGGCTGCGGCTCCAGCCGGCGCAGTCAAAGCCCAGGCCATGCAGCGCGTGCAGCACGGCTTCGCCAAGTGAGCCCAGCCCCAGCACGCCGACGCGGCATTGCGCTGCGGTGCGCACAGGCAGCGGCCGCCACTGCCTTTGGGTCTGCTGGCGCCGGTAGGCGGGCATGTCGCGGTGCAGGTCCAGCACGGCATGCAGCACGTACTCCACCATGCCCTGCACGATGCCCGGCTCGACCATGCGCACCAGCGAGACGGCCGGCGGCAGCGCGGCCAGGTCGAACTGATCGACGCCGGCACCGGTCGAGAACAGCAGCTTCAGGTTCGGGAAGCGCTCGGCCAGTTGCCCGGGTTGCTGCCAGGTGGCGAGGTAATGCACCTGCGCCGGATCGCCCACGTCCGGCCAGAGCCGGAAGTCCACCGCCGGCGCATCGCGGCGGAACAGTTCGCCCCAGCGCCGGCCGCGTTCGGCGTCGGCCATGTACAGGAAAGTGGCCATCGCGCTTCAGCCCAGCGCCTGTGTGACGATGGCATAGCCCCTGGGCGCGCCGGGTGCCGATGGCTTGGCAGCCGGGCCGCGTTGCATCACCACCGGTGCGTCCACGCGCAGCAGGCCCATTGCCTCCAGCCATTCGGCCAGGCCGCTGTCCAGGTCGATGTCGATGCGCGTGAAGCGGCCGGCGTTGGTGCCGGTCAGGTGGGCGATGACGGCCTTTGCACCTTCCTCGTCCGGCGCGACGACCGGCCCGATGGCGTGACCGCGGCCGAAACGGCGCAGCAGGCCGAAGCCACGCACCGTGTCGCCATCGTCCAGCACGACGGTGGCCTCCGCCTCGGCCAGCAGCTCGTCCAGCAGCGCGTCGCGTGGCATGCCACAGGCCTGGGCGTCGAGCGCCTTCAACACCGGCGCATCAGAAGCGCCCGCCGGTCGCAGCCGCCAGCCGCTGGCCAGCGCCACCAGCGGCGCCGGTTGCGCAATGCCCTGATGCTGGCGCAGCTCGCCGATGCGCACGAAGCCCAGGCGCTCATACAGGCCGCGGCCTTCCATCGTGGCATTGAGCCGCACGCGGCGGTCGTCCAGCCCGTCGAGCAGTGTGCTCATCAGCCGGTGGCCGATGCGCCGGCCCTGCTGCGCCGGTGCGACTATGACCAGGCCGATGGTCGCGTCCTGCGGGCCCCAGAGGAAGCGCAGGCCGGTGCCGACGACCTCGCCGTCGCGTTCGGCGACGAAGCCGTCGGCGTGGCGGAAGACCTGCTGCCAGTCGGCCGGGCGGTGGGGCCAGTGCAGTGTGTCAGACAGGGCGTTTGCCGCGCGCAGGTCGGCGGCATTCATTGGGCGCAGCCGCACGCCGTCGTCGGCGGGAGCTGCATTCGTGGTGGCGGGGGCACCCATGTGGCGGGGTCTCCTGAAGGGCAAGGGGTTGCCGATGTTGCGGCCTTTCGCGGGTGCCGCGCCAGCCCAAATACGGCCTGCCACCCATTTCGGCAGCTTGCGCTGTGAGGCCTGCTGCGCACGGCATTCAATGCTGCGGAGGGCCAGTCTGTGGCCACAAATTTCGCGGCCGCGTCCCTACCATCAGCGCCCATTCACCCATGACATCGCAGGTCAATCGCATGCAAGTCGCCAAGCCGCATTTGCCAATGCCCGCCCGGACGCCGGGGTTGTGCAAGGCCGATTCGCGGTCCCGCATTTGCGCCACCGGCTGGTGCCTCCGGGGTTCCATTGAAGGGCGCCCGTCCCCGTCCAAGTGCACGCCGCAGGGCATGCCGCTGAGCCGCCTTCGAACGGCAGTTTCAGCGCCTGCGACAGGCCGTTTTCCCCACAAACCACTTCACTGCACATGCTGCAATGAAGCCCTGATGACAACCCACTGAGCGAGACGCACGACATGAGCATCCGACCCAAGTACATCACCTTCGACTGCTACGGCACGCTGACCCGCTTTCGCATGGCCGAGATCACACGCGACATCTTCTTCGACCGCGTGCCGGCCGAGCGCATGGAGCAGTTCATCGCCGACTTCACGGCCTACCGTTTCGACGAAGTGCTGGGCGACTGGCAACCGTACGACGTGGTGCTGAAGAACGCGGTACGTCGGCTGTGCCGCAAGTGGAAGCTGCAGTACCTGGACGCCGAGGCGCAGCGCTATGTCGATGCCGTGCCTACCTGGGGCCCGCACGACGACGTGCCCGCGGGCCTGGCCAAGGTTGCCAAGGAAATCCCGCTGGTGATCCTGTCCAACGCGATGGACCACCAGATCCAGACCAACGTCGCCATGCTCGGCGCGCCCTTCCACCGGGTCTACACCGCCCAGCAGGCCCAGGCCTACAAGCCGCGGCTGAAGGCCTTCGAGTTCATGATCGATTCGCTGGGCTGCAACCCCGAGGACCTGCTGCATGTGTCGTCCAGCCTGCGCTACGACCTGATGTCGGCCGACGACATCGGCATCGTCAACAAGGTCTTCGTCAACCGCGGGCATGGCCCCGGCTGCCCCGACTACCGCTACACCGAGATCGCCGACATCGGCGGCCTGGCCGGCGTCGTCGGTCTCTGAACGTCGAAAGCGACCCGGCCATGAAGCTCGATGCCTACTGGACCGACAGCGTGCCGGCGTTCGTGCCAGCCGCGCGCGAGCTGCCGCAGCGCGTGGACGTCGCCGTGGTGGGCGGGGGCTTCAGCGGCCTGTCAGCCGCCCTGGCGCTGGCAAGGCGCGGTGCCACGGTGGCGGTGCTGGAGGCCGGTGCGCGCGTCGCGTCCGAAGCCTCGGGGCGCAACGGCGGCCATGTGAACAACGGCCTCGCGGTCGACTATGCCGAGGCGGCCGCCCGCCACGGCGCCGCGCGGGCAGCCGCCTGGTACCGCGCCTACGACACCGCCGTCGACACCGTGGCGCAGTTGGTGCAGCAGGAAGGCATCGCCTGCGATTTCAGCCGCACCGGCAAGCTCAAGCTGGCGACGCGGCCGGCGCAGCTCGACGCGCTGCGCCGCAGCGTGGAGCGCCTGCATGCCGATGGCGTCGACTCCGACACCGAGATCCTTGATGCTGCCAGCGTGCGTGCCGAGGTGCAGAGCGAGCGTTTCCACGGCGGCATGCTCTACAGGCGCAGCGGCCAGATGCACATGGGCCGCTTCGCCAACGGCCTGGCCGAAGCCGCCGAGCGCCAGGGCGCGGGCATCTTCACCGGCACGTGCGTGCAGCGGATTGAGCGCACCCACGGCCATGCCCACCGCCTGCACACCACGCGCGGCACCGTGGCGGCCGACCAGGTGCTGCTGGCCACCGGCGCGTCGCGCCACGGCGGCTACGGCAGCTTCGGCTGGCTGCGCCGGCGCATCGTGCCCATCGGCAGCTTCATCGTCGTGACCGAGCCGCTCGGCGCGGAACGCGCGGCCGCGCTGCTGGCGGCGCGCCGCACCTACACGACGGTGGCCAACATCCACCACTACTTCCGGCTGACGGCCGACCACCGGCTCGTCTTCGGCGGCCGCGCGCGTTTCGCGATCAGCAGCCCGCAGCAGGACGCCGCCAGCGGCGAGGTCCTGCGCGCCGGCCTGCTGCAGACCTTCCCGCAGCTGGCCGGCGTGCGGCTGGACTACTGCTGGGGCGGCCTCGTCGACATGACGCAGGACCGCCTGCCCCATGCCGGCGAGCGCGACGGCCTGTACTACACGATGGGCTACAGCGGCCACGGCACGCAGATGTCGGTGCTGATGGGCCAGCGCATGGCCGCGCTGATGGGCGGCGATGCCGCCGCCAACCCGTGGGCGGACCGAGCCTGGCCGGCCATTCCCGGCCATGTCGGCCCGCCCTGGTTCCTGCCCGCCGTCGGCCTGTACTACCGGCTGAAGGATCGCCTCGCCTAGCCTGGAGCGGGCGGCTCTCCCAAGACCCGCCCCGAACTCGTCAACCCCTTAGAACACTGAACGAGAAACACACCATGAGCCATCGCCAACCCCTCGACGCCCTTGTCGGCCCGCAAGACAGCCAGCGTCTGTTCGACGCGCTCCAGCGCGGCGCCAGCCGGCGCGACATCCTCGGCCTGCTCGCCGGGGCCGGTATGCAGGCGGGCCTCGCCGGCGCGCTGGCCGGCACGGCGATGACGGCCCACGCGCAAGCGCCCAGGCGCGGCGGCAAGCTGCGCGTGGCCGGCGCCACGGCCGCGGCCAGCGACACGCTGGATCCGGCCAAGCAGTCCAACCAGGCCGACTACTCGCGCTGCAACATGCTCTACAACGGGCTCACGTCGCTGGACGGCAGCCTGACGCCGCAGCCGGCCCTGGCCGAGCGCTTCGATACCAAGGACGCCAAGACCTGGGTGTTCACGCTGCGCAAGGGGGTGACCTTCCATGACGGCAAGGCGCTGACCCCGGCCGACGTCGTCTACTCGATCGCCCGCCACAAGGACCCGGCCACGGCCAGCAAGGCCAAGGTCCAGACCGACCAGATCGAGAGCATCAAGGCCAGCGGCGCCAACGAGGTGACCATCGTGCTGACCTCGCCGAACGCCGACCTGCCGGTCATCCTGGGCACCTTCCACTTCCACATCGTCAAGGACGGCACGACCGACTTCAACGCCGGCATCGGCACCGGCCCCTACAAGCTCAAGGAGTTCAAGCCCGGCGTGCGCTCGGTCGTCGTGCGCAATGAGGCCTACTGGAAGCCCGGCAAGCCCTATCTGGACGAGATCGAATTCGTCGGCATCGGCGACGAGAACGCGCGCGTCAATGCGCTGCTGTCAGGCGGCATCGACCTCGTCGGCGCCGTCAACCCGCGCTCGCTGGCACGCATCGCCGGCACGCCGGGCTTCGCCGTGTTCAAGACCCAGTCCGGCCAGTACTCCGACCTGACGATGCGGCGCGACACCGGCCCCGGCGCCAACCCCGAGTTCGTGCTGGGCATGAAGCACCTGTTCGACCGCGAGCAGATGAAGAAGACCATTGCGCTGGACCAGGCCGTGGTCGGCAACGACCAGCCCATCGACCCCACCAACCGCTTTCATTTCGCCGGCCTGCCGCAGCGCGCCTTCGACCCGGAGAAGGCGAAGTTCCACCTGAAGAAGGCCGGCGTATCCGGCGCGGTGCCGGTGGTGTGTTCGCCTGCGGCGCTGTACTCGGTCGAGATGGCGCTGCTGCTGCAGCAGACGGCCAAGGAGGTGGGGCTGGACATCGACGTCAAGCGCATGCCGGCCGACGGCTACTGGTCCAACCATTGGCTCAACAGCGCTGTAGGCTTCGGCAACGTCAACCCGCGGCCGAGCGCCGACATGCTGCTGACGCAGTTCTTCAAGTCGGACGCGCAATGGAACGAGTCGCGCTGGAAGAACGAGAAGTTCGACCAGTTGCTCGTTGCCGCACGCGGCGAGACCGACCTCGCCAAGCGCCGCCAGATGTATGCCGACATGCAGACGCTGATCCACCAGGAGGCCGGCATCGGCATCCCGTTGTTCCTGGCCAGCCTGGACGGCCACAGCACCAAGGTCAAGGGCCTGTCGCCCATCCCGCTGGGCGGGTTGATGGGCTACAACTTTGCCGAGAACGTCTGGCTCGCCGCCTGACGCCGAACCCCCACACCAGGCCAGGCATCCTATGAACGGGATCATCCTCAAGCTGCTCGCGCAGCGCATCGCGTTGTCGCTGCTGTCGCTGCTGGCGGTGTCGGTGATCGTCTTCTCCGTGACCGCGGTGCTGCCGGGCGACGCCGCCCAGGAGCAGCTCGGCCAGGACGCCACGCCCGAGGCCCTCGCTGCGCTGCGGACGCAGATGGGGCTCGACGTTCCGGCTCCCACGCGTTATCTGCGCTGGCTGGGCGGTTTGGTGCGGGGCGATTTCGGCAAATCCTCGACGGCCTACCAGCCGGTGGCCGAGCTGATCGGCTCGCGGTTGCCCAACTCGCTGCTGCTGGCGGCCATCACGGCGCTGTTCTCGGTGCCGATCGCGCTGGCGGCCGGCATCGCCTCGGCGGTGTGGCGGGGCTCGTGGTTCGACCGCGCCGCGTCCACGGCCTCGGTGGGCATCGTCTCGGTGCCGGAGTTCCTGATCGCGACGCTGGCGGTGCTGGTGTTCGCGGTACAGCTGCGCTGGCTGCCGGCGCTGTCCTATGTCAACGACATCGAATCGATGGGCCAGTTGCTGAAGGCCTTTGCGATGCCGGTGCTGACGCTGACCTGCGTGATCGTCGCCCAGATGATGCGCATGACGCGTGCGGCCGTCATCGACCAGCTGGAGGCGCCCTATGTCGAGATGGTGCGGCTGAAGGGCGCTTCGTCGCTGCGCCTGGTGATGTGCCACGCCTTGCCGAATGCGGTCGGCCCGATTGCCAACGCGGTGGCGCTGAGCCTGTCCTACCTGCTCGGCGGCGTGATCATTGTCGAGACCATCTTCAACTACCCCGGCGTGGCCAAGCTGATGGTCGACGGCGTCGCGCAGCGCGACACGCCGCTGGTGCAGGCCTGCGCCATGCTGTTCTGCAGCGGCTACCTGATCCTCGTCACGGCCGCGGACATCTGCGGCATCGTCGCCAATCCGCGGCTGCGGCATCGCTGAACGGAGCACAGGCATGACTGTCATTTCCATTCCCCTGCCTGCCGGGCGCTCGGCGGTCTGGCGCCGCCGGCTCGCGCAGTTCGGCCCCTCTGGCTTGCTCGGCTTGGCCGTGTTGGGCTTCTGGATCCTCGCCGCCTTGCTAGGCCCGGCGCTGCTGTCCCGCAGCGGCTCCCAGGGAGGTGCTGCGGTGTTCGCGCCGATCAGCGCTCATCACTGGCTGGGCACTGACTACCTCGGCCGAGACATGCTGGCGCGCGTCATCGAAGGCGCGCGCTACACGGTCGGCGTGGCCCTGGCCGCCACGCTGCTGGCCAGCGGCATCGGCACGCTGCTGGCACTGCTGGCGGCCGCCAGCGGGCGCTGGATCGATGGCGCGCTCAGCCGCGTGCTGGACACGCTGACAGCCATTCCGAGCAAGATGTTCGCGCTGCTGATCGTGGCCGGCTTCGGTTCGTCGGTGCCGGTGCTGATCGTGACGGCCGCCGTCATCTATGTGCCGGGCGCCTACCGCATCGGCCGCTCACTGGCAGTGAACATCAATGCGATGGACTACGTCACCGTGGCTCGCACGCGCGGTGAGGGCACCTGGTATGTGATGCGGCGCGAGATCCTGCCCAACATCCTTGGGCCCATGCTGGCTGACCTCGGGCTGCGCTTCGTCTACGTCGTGCTGCTGCTGGCGTCCTTGAGCTTCCTCGGTCTGGGCGTACAGCCGCCAATGGCCGACTGGGGGTCGCTGGTGCGCGAGAACATCGGCGCGCTGGCCGATGGCGGCGCCTCGGTGATCGCACCGGCCGGGGCAATAGCCAGCCTGACCATCGCCGTGAACCTGGTGATCGACAACCTGCCGGGCCGCAAGGCCCGCGAGAGAGGAGCGCGCTGATGGGCAGCCTTGTGGAAGTGAGCAACCTGACGGTTGCCGCGGGCGACGCCACGCTGGTGGACGCGCTGTCGTTCACCATCCGGCCCGGCGAGGTGCTGGCGCTGATCGGCGAATCGGGTTCGGGCAAGACGACCACGGCGCTCGCGCTGATGGGCTATGTGCGCCACGGCTGCCGCATCGCCGCCGGCCAGGTCCGCATCGACGACATCGACGTGCTCAAGCTCGGCCCCCGCCAGCTGCGCAGCCTGCGTGGCCGCAAGGCGGCCTACTTCGCGCAGAGCGCGGCGGCGTCGTTCAACCCGTCGCGCACCATCCTCGACCAGGTCGTGGAGCCGGCGACGATGCACGGCACGCTGTCGCGCGCGGCGGCCGAGCTGAAGGCCATCGCGCTGTTCCGCGAGCTTGCGCTGCCCGACCCGGAAGGCATCGGCGCGCGCTATCCCCACCAGGTCTCCGGTGGCCAGCTGCAACGGCTGATGGCGGCGATGGCGCTGATCACCGACCCCGATGTCGTCATCCTCGACGAGCCGACCACGGCGCTGGACGTGACGACGCAGGTCGAGGTGCTGCGCGCGTTCAAGCGCGTGGTGCGCGAGCGCCAGGTGACGGCCGTCTACGTCAGCCACGACCTCGCGGTCGTCGCGCAAATGGCCGATCACATCCTGGTGCTGCGAGGCGGGCGCATGCAGGAGCTGTCCAGCACCGACCGCGTGCTGGCCCAGCCGGCGCATGAGTACACGCGGGAGCTGCTGGCCGCCGCGCGGCCGGCGGCGCGCGACTCCGGCCACCAGCCCGGCAGCACGCCAGCGCTGCTGGAAGTGAGCGGCGTCAGCGCCGGCTACGGCGCGCGCGATGCCCAGGGCCGGCCGCAGGTGTGCATCCTGCAGGACATCGACCTGCGGCTGGAGCGCGGCCAGGCCGTGGGCGTCATCGGCGAATCGGGCTCGGGCAAGACCACGCTGGCACGCGCCGTCGCCGGCCTGCTGGCGCCCAGCGCCGGCACCATCCGCTTCGACGGCCGGCCGCTGGCACCGACGCTTGGAGAACGCAGCAAGGAGGAGCTGCGCCGCATCCAGATCGTCTTTCAGTCGGCCGACACGGCGCTGAATCCGTCGCAGACCGTCGAGAGCATCCTGGCCCGGCCACTGCAGTTCTACCGTGGCCTGAAGGGGGTCGTCCTGCAACGCCGCATTGCCGAGCTGCTGGACCTGGTGAAGCTGCCCGCCAACCTTGCCGGCCGCCTGCCTGCGGGCCTCTCGGGCGGCCAGAAGCAGCGCGTCAACCTGGCACGGGCGCTGGCCGCCGAGCCGGAGCTGCTGCTGTGCGACGAGGTCACGTCGGCGCTGGACACGGTCGTCGGCGCCGCGGTGCTCGACCTGATCGCGGAACTGCGCCGCGAGCTGGGCCTGTCGATCCTGTTCATCAGCCACGATCTGCATACGGTCCGCGCGGTCTGCGACGAGATCGTCGTGATGCGCCATGGCCACAAGCTGGCCCAGGTGGCACGCGCCGACTACGACCGTGGGCCGCACCACCCCTACTACGAGCAGCTCGCGCGAGCCGTGCCCGAGCTGCGGCGTGGCTGGCTCGAGGAACTCGACCCGCCACGGCCCGTCCTGGTCGCCTGACAACAGAAGGAAAAACTCATGATGAACACATTCCGCATCGCTGCCATCGCGGGAGATGGCATCGGCAAGGAAGTGATGCCCGAGGGTCTGCGCGTGCTGAAGGCGGCGGCGGATCGCTTCGGCTTCGCCATCGAGCTGCGCGAGTTCGACTGGGCCAGCTGCGACTGGTATGCGCAGCACGGCCAGATGATGCCGGACGACTGGAAGCAGCAGCTCGCCGGCGTTGACGCCATCTACTTCGGCGCCGTCGGCTGGCCGGCGACCGTGCCCGACAACGTCTCGCTGTGGGGCTCGCTGCTGAAGTTCCGGCGCGAGTTCGACCAGTACATCAACCTGCGGCCGGTACGGCTTTTCGAGGGCGCGCCGTGCCCATTGGCGGGGCGCAAGGTCGGCGACATCGACTACGTCGTCGTGCGCGAGAACACCGAGGGCGAGTACACCAATCTCGGTGGCGTGATGTTCGCCGGCACCGAGCGCGAGATCGTCATCCAGGAATCGGTGTTCTCGCGCCACGGCGCCGACCGCGTGTTGCGCTACGCCTTCGAGCTGGCGCGCTCACGCCAGCGCAAGTCGCTGACCGTGGCCACCAAGAGCAACGGCATCGCCATCAGCATGCCCTGGTGGGATGCGCGCACCGACGAGATGGCGCGGCAGTACCCGGACGTGCAGGTCGACAAGCAGCACATCGACATCCTGTGCGCCCGCTTCGTGCTGCAACCGCAGCGCTTCGACGTCGTCGCGGCGACCAATCTGTTTGGCGACATCCTGAGCGACCTCGGCCCCGCGACGACCGGCACCATCGGCCTGGCACCGAGCGCCAACCTCAACCCGGAACGCCAGTTCCCATCGCTGTTCGAGCCGGTGCACGGGTCGGCCCCCGACATCTACGGCCGCCGCATCGCCAACCCCATCGCCATGATCTGGTCGGGTGCGCTGATGCTCGACTTCCTGACGCAAGGGCAGGGCAGTGGGCGCGCGGCGCACGACGCCATCGTGCGCGCCATCGAGGACGTGATCTTGCGCGGGCCACGAACGCCCGACCTTGGCGGCGACGCCCATACCGAAGACGTCGGCCGGGCGATTGCCGATCAGGTGAAGGGCACCTGAGACGAAATTCAAAGGCAACCACAGAGGCAGAGAGACACAGAGGAAATCCAGAGCGAGCACTTCTCTGTGCCTCTGTGTCTCTGTGGTTGCATTCCCGCATTCGATTCATCCGTCGCGGGTGCCGCGAACGCGAAATGGAGAACTGAGATGACATTGACGATTCAACATGACGACCTGCTCCCCGGCCGCAACTTCATCGCGGGGCAATGGCGCGAGGCGCTGGAGGGTCAACGTTTCGGGGTGACCGACCCGGCGACCGACGCAGTGTTCGCCACTGTGCCGGACAGCGGGGCTCTCGACGCCGCTGCGGCGCTGGAAGCGGCCCATGCGGCCTTTCCGATCTGGCGTGCGGTGCCGGCCAAGCAACGAGCGCAGATTCTCAATCGCTGGAACGCACTGATCCTCGCGCACCAGGACGACCTGGGCCGCCTGATCTCTCGTGAGCAGGGCAAACCGCTGGCCGAAGGGCGAGGGGAGGTCGCCTACGCTTCAAGTTATGTGGAATGGTTCGCTGCCGAAGCCACGCGTGCCAATGGCGACGTGATTCCCGCGTCGGTGCCCGGCCGGCGCATGTTCGCGCTGAGGGAGCCGGTCGGCGTCGTCGCCGCTATCACGCCCTGGAATTTCCCCGCGGCGATGATCGCGCGCAAGATCGCTCCCGCGCTGGCCGCCGGCTGTACCGTGGTCTGCAAGCCGGCCGAAGACACGCCGCTGACCTCGCTGGCGCTGGTCAAGCTGGCCGAGGAGGCAGGCGTTCCGGCGGGTGTGCTGAACATCGTGACTGCCTCGCGTGAACGCACGCCCGAGGTCGTCGATGTCTGGCTCGACGACCCGCGCGTGCGCAAGATCACCTTCACCGGCTCTACACCGGTGGGCAAGCATCTGGCGCGGCGCGCCGCCGACACGCTCAAGCGGCTGTCGCTGGAGCTAGGTGGCAACGCGCCCTTCATCGTCTTCGAGGACGCGGACCTCGACGCCGCCGTCGAAGGCCTGATGGTGGCCAAGTTCCGCAACGGCGGGCAGACCTGCGTCAGCCCGAATCGGGTGTTCGTGCAATCAAGCGTGCACGACGCCTTCGTCGAGAAGCTGGCCGCCCGCATCTCGGCGCTCAAGGTCGGTCCGGCCAGCGACTCGGCCTCACAGATCGGGCCGATGATCAATGCGAGAGCCGTCGACAAGATCGAGCGCCATGTGCAAGACGCCGTCGCGCGTGGCGCGGTCACGCGGGTCGGGGGCGCGCGGCTGGCAGCTCTCGGGCCGAACTACTTCGCGCCGACGCTGCTGGTCGGTGCCGATGGCGGCATGGCCTGCGCCTGCGAGGAAACCTTCGGACCGATGGTGGCCATCACCCGCTTCGAGACCGAAGCCGACGTGACCCGCGCGGCGAACGACACGCCTTTCGGCCTGGCCGGCTATTTCTATGCCACCGACTTGCGGCGCATCTGGCGCATGGCGGAGGCCTTGCAGACCGGCTTGGTGGGCGTCAACGAAGGCGCACTCGCGGCCGAGGCGGCACCGTTCGGCGGCGTCAAGGAGTCAGGCTACGGGCGTGAGGGCTCCGTGCATGGCCTGGACGATTACACGCAGCTGAAGTATGTGTGCCAAGGGCAGCTCTGACAGAGGCGGCCACTGAATTTTGGCGACAATGTGCATTATGTTAAATTGACATCGTCCTTAGCTGCTCGCGATGGTCGGAGCTAGTGGCTGCCGGAAGCATTCATGCACGTGCAATGTGAAGCAACACTGCACGCCACCGCCTCTTGGGCAGCCACTGGTTGGGACTGACCCAACTGTGCTGACCCCCTGGTTGCGGCCTACCTGACAGTCCTTACCACTTTCCGGCCGTTCCTTGGCGGATCCGCCGGACGCCATGTTTCCTGCGACTGGCTTTCACACGCCGAACTTTGCTCACCGTTAGCCGCGCCGACGGTCAGCGGCGACATACCTTTGCTGCACTTCGAGCGGTACTTGGCTGTCGTCGACCAAGCATTGCCGCCAGAAACTCCAGACTTTGGCTGTCGAATGTCGACCTCTGCTGCACTTGGCTGCTACGAACATCAGCTTGCTGCTGATTGGACAACCGAGCGCAGACCGACAACGCCAACCCATAGGCAATTTCAGGCTCCGTTTCAGCCTATCAGGCTTCGACCTCCCTGTGCGCCATGAGCCTGTCACACCCATGGGAACGTCGCTTGTATGGAGTCAAATACCACCATGAGGAGTCATCTCAGATCCAGCCCAACTGGGCCGCCCAGTCGCCGCTTTTGAAGCACGAGATGTCCGGTGGCAGCCATGGATGCGTGGGGATCCAACTGACTGAAAGCACCTTCCGCCCAGGGACGGCCCAGACCTCGACCATCGACGATAGGCCAGGGTCATCAGGCAGACGCAGCGCGGTCTTCGTGAACAACAGGCTGAAGCCCGGCAGATCGAGAATCCAGTGGGTTGGGGTCGCGGCGTTGCCCTCGCAATAGCGGCCCTCCCCTTGAATCCGCGCGGGCAGCGCGCCGATGGCCCAGCGGGCAATTTCGAGCTTGGGGACCTTCACTTGAGTCATCGATGTCTGCGAATTCGAATCGCTGAGAGCGTCGCCGTCTATTCAGGCTGACGCCGACGCCGCTGGCAAATCCACGCTCCATATCAGCCTACCTCGCGTTGGCTCCGCTGTGCGAAATGAACCTGTCACACCCATGGGAACGTCGCTTGTATTGAGTCAATACAGATCCCAGCGTTCCAGACTTGGTGCCGGCTTGATCCGACGTACGGCCGACGGCGTCAGTTGATCGGTGCGCTTGCGCCGTCGACTAGCGACTGACCGGCAGCAACTCTGGGAAATGACATGACGCGCAAGACCTCGACTCGCCCAACTGTGCCCTATGAGGAGCGGCCGCTACCTGAGGACCTCTATCCGCGGTTTCTCAGCTGGCCCTCCGTCGAAGGTGAGCCGATCTCTCGGGTGCTGTCTTGTCTTCGCGATCTAGACGAGGTCGAGTTGAAGGAGTTCTTCAACATGAGGTCAAAGGACTTCTGCAGACTGACCCCCGCAGAACTCTTGTGCGGTCAGCCTGAATCAGACTCCCCGCTGGGAGAGCCTCAGGCCACTCTGCTGAAACTCCCCAGGCTGGTTCGGCTGGACATGGTTTGTGGCTCGGCTGCAAGGTTTAGGGAGCTCGTCTTCCGGCAACTGAGAGACATGGACGGCGCCGCCAACGACGCCGACAAGCGCAAACTTCTCGGGATTCGACGAACAACTGCGCAACTGATCGAGGCCGCCGCCGCCGCCCACGGGAGGTCAAAGAACAGCCGAGTGATCGCGGCGTTGAACGCCCTTCACAGCTTCTCAGAGGAGTTGGAGGTGGTCATTTCCCAGGCACGGGACGAAGGTCTGGCTAACCCTCGCGCAGCAGGGACTTGAAGCCCCGTCGAATGCGGCTGGTGTGTCGTCGATCGCAGCGGCGACCCTGCGGCTGCGGCGAGACTTCAATCCGACCAAGCCCGACCTGGAACCATACGCGCTGGCCCAACCGCCACGGCGCAGTGCGTCCCGTCATCACCACTTGCTGGGTGCCGTCGGACCGGCGCTTCAGCCGAGTCACCGTCGTCGGAGCCCGACTACTTCTCATGATTACCCCCTGCGGGGCCATCAGATGTGGCCGACCCAATGGGCAGCACTTCTTCAATGCTGCCGTCGCTGAGCCAGATCTCGATGGCGTTGTTGATGGTGTCCGACATCCGCCGCTGGTTGTCGAACAGCCAGTAGATGTCGCAACCGTCGAACATCAGTTTTCCCTGTCCCGGATCAACCAAAACGTCGTACTGCTCTTGGCCATTGAAGAAACCCAGCATGATCTGCTTGCGGATATCGAAGTGGCGCTGGACGTGCCGCGTGCTCCGCTCGACGGCGCCTCGAGCGTCGTTCCCGCCCTCGCCGCTCACGAGCTCTTCGTCCTTCTGCTGGCGGCGCCGCCGGCGCGGCGGTTCGAATCACCGGGAGCCGGCTTCGGCTTGACGCGGATTAGCAATTGCTTCTCGACATCGCCAACGTGCTCTGGAATCAACCCGCAATCGAACTCCTGGCCGGCGTTGTCCGCAAGGACGATGTGCTGGCCGCTGTGAGAGCTGAGAATCCAAACCTCTCGTATCTCACGAGACCACCATTGGCCAGTGGGCGACTGCCAAGCCGGCATCATGCAGACGATCCCTTTCACCCGCTCGGGGTCGAGCGGGCGCAGCACGTCAGCCAAGTCGTGGTCTCGGGCGATGCACAAGGTGCGTGTGATGCTGCGATCGCGCTCAGTGGGATCGACGAACTCCACCGAGAGCAGGAACCATGGAGCATGCAGGCTCAGCTCCACCATCCGCCAATGCAGGGTGCCCGGGTCATCGAGGGCAGGCGGCATTGGGGACTGGTACTCGGGGTGTGAAACGAACATGGCGGGAAGGTGGGCGAAACGGTCCGCCGGCGAAGTTTTGATAGCCACTGATTTTTTGGGCCGCCCTGCCGTATGCAAATTCTTGATATCGAGTCGCTTGGGATACGGTGCGGGGCTGAGAGAAATCCATGTCCAAATCCCTGTATAGCCGCCACAACGAAGCCTTTCTGAAGAAGCTCAAAGGCCTGCGCGAGTCACGCCAGTTGCGCCAGGCCGACCTTGGCGACCTGCTTGGCCGCAGCCAAGGCTGGGTCAGCTATGTCGAGAGCGGCGCCATCACCCTCAACGTCATCGAGCTGCGGGAATGGATCGAAGCGCTGGAGTTCAACTTCCTCGAGTTCCTGCAGGAACTGGACGAAGAGCTCCGCTGGCTCAGCGGCGTCGGTCTACGCCCCCGGCCGCACAAGCGAACTGTGAGGGCGGCGCACAGTCGACGGGCCCCGAGAGAGAAGTGAGTTGGCTCAGCTCAGTGGCGGTCAGAAGTCGCTACCGCCAGGCGTCGTTCCAAGCGCTCAACAAAGCCATCGAGTGAGTTGCCACAGGCCTGGCACCATCGAAACAGCTCGACCACGTCGACCTCTCGCCGCCCTGCTTCGCTGAGCTCCACATCTCCCGCCTGGATATCAAGCTGCTCCGCCAACTCGTCCTGGCTCAGCCCCGCCTGCAGCCGTAGCTGCGTCAGCTCTGCAGCGAAGGCGACCACGGCCGCCGGCGACGTCGGGTTCACGTGGTCTTGCGATGCCTGTCCCGCGTGCCAAGCCGCAGATCCTCGAACGAGGCGATCTCATCGCGGACAGCGGCCAGAACCTTGTCGACTTCCGCTGCCGTGCCCTTGTTGCAGAAGGACAGCGTCAGCAGGGTCAGCGGGTGGACGCCCATCGTCTGAGCCAACTGGGCGACCTTGTTCAGCGACGGGCTCGAACCCTGGTTCTCCAGACGGCTCAGGTGGGTGCGGCCCGAGACTTCGTAGAAGTCTTCTTGCGACAGCCCGCGCTCAAGCCGCACGGCACGTAGCGCCTGTCCGAATTTGGGGGTGGCTGTCTTGAGACTCATCGCGGGTCGATTCCGGCCCGCATTGGCTCATCATGCACCTTTAAGGACTACACCTTATCCGGTGCGTTTGCATCGAGAACTCGGGCCATCTGAGCCCTTCTAGACTCCATCGACCACGGCCAGACATACCCACTCCCAACCCGGCTGCCGACGGGCTGATTCGGACGCTTCTACGCCAGCTCGCTGAAACCCGCTTGCAGCTTGTCGCCGAGATTGCTGACCAGCGCCACGGCCTGGAGTGACGGATAGTCCGCCCGGCTGCCGGCCATCGATGCCGCGGTGCGGCGACAGGCGCCAGCGACCGACGCGGCCGCGGCGGCGATTTCACCGTTCGGCTTCTCCAGCGCGATCGTCAAGCGCAGCACCTGAACCAGGCGGTCGACGTCGCCGAGGCGCACGGCCAGTTGGCGCTGCCAGGGCTTGGTGCGGGTCATCCTTTTGAGGATCAGCTGCACCAGCTCGTCCAGGTCATTGATCGTCTTGGCCACCGACACCAGCTTGGGGTCGGCCAGGCTACCCGTCAGTTCGCTCATGGACCGCCAGAGTCTGCCTTGCGGCGACTGCCGCGCTTGGTCGTCGTGCTTCCTTCGGGCGTCGGCGGCGGCGTCAGTCGCTCCACCATAGCCTGCAAGGTCCGGGCTTCGGCCTGGTGGCGAGACACCGCCTGCTGGCTTTCGGCGAGCTGCTGCTGAAGCTCTGCCACTTGACGGCTGAGTCCATCCCGGGCTTTGACCGCCGCGTCCAGCGCGAGCTTGGCCTGATTGACGTCGATCTCCAGGCGTGTGGCCTTGGCCGCGTGCTGGACCGCCTGTTCTCGTGCGGCAGCTTCGATCTGGGAAAGCTTCTGGCGTGCAGCCTCGGCGCTTGTGTCAGCCCTTGCGCGCGCCTGGCGCTCCTGCTCGATTTCCCTGAGCGCCCTGCGTTCGGCGCCAGCGGCGCGCTCATTGGCGGCCTCGATGGCCTCCCGAGACTTGGCTAATTCGGCGGCGAACCCCTCCTGCAGCGCTTGCTGTTGTCGGCCTGCTTCTTCGAGCTGGCTCTGCATCTGTTGGACCCGTGCCTGCGTCCCGGCATGGGAACGGCGCTCGGCCTCGAGTTCCTCGCGAGTGGCCTGGCTCTCAGCCTGGACCCGTTCCATGTTGGCGCGCTGCTCCACGGCGGCTTCCTGCATGCGGGCGACCGCCTGTTCTGCGGTGTCCCGGCTGGCCCTGGCCTGTTCAGCTTCCTGCTGGAATTCCAACCGCGCCGCGGCAAGTTCGCCTCGCGCGGCCTCGGTGGCCTGGCTCCAGAGCGCAGCGATGGCTTCGGCGGCCACGGCTTTGATGGGATCCGGCAGGTCTGGATGCTGGATGTCGACGCGCGCCCGGTGTCGCAGGTCGTCCCAGAACTTGCCAACCTCTTCGGTCGGCACGTTCATCGATCCGCGGCGGACGTACTGGTACAGCTTGTTGGCGGTCGGTGTGATGCCGAACCTGAAGAACAGCAGCGCGCAGACCTCGCGATACAAGGCCCGCGTGTCGCTGAAATTGGCCTTCAGTGCCTCGACTTCGCTCAGGATCTCAGTCTCTGTGTTCATGGTGTAAATATTACGACGTAATACGTTAGATATCCAGCGATCAATTGGATTATTTTGACATTACCTGTATAGTGTCAAAAGTTCTTTAAACGGCCACGCAACGCGATGCATGAGACCTCTGAGGCGCCAAAGGCGATGTCGACGAGCATCACCGCCCTGCCCCCGCTGGACGAAATCGCCGTCGTCGAGGAGATGTCCGGCCGTCACGGCTCGAACCGGTCGACCGGCAAATGTCAGCTCAGCGCAGACACCGATCAGGAGGCAGTCCTGGCATGGTTGGCGCGGTACGCCGACAGTCCCAACACCCTGGCCAACGGCCGCCGCGAGGCGGAGCGCCTGCTGCTCTGGTCGCTCACCGAGCGGCGCAAGCCGCTGTCCTCCCTGACGCACGAAGATCTGCTGGTCTACCGCCGCTTCTTGGCGAACCCCCAGCCAGCCGACCGGTGGGTGATGGCACCAGGCCGCAAGCCTGGCCGGCGGGATCCCCGCTGGCGCCCATTCGCCGGCCCACTGTCCGAGGCCAGCATCCGACAGTCCATGGTGGTGCTGAACTCCATGATGTCTTGGCTGGTCGAGGCCGGCTATCTGCGCGGCAATCCGCTGTCGTTGAGCCGAACCCGCCGCAAGGCCCCTCCCCCGCGCGTGGTGCGCTTCCTGGAAGCCGACCTCTGGGAAGCCGTTTGCCAGACCATCCTCGCCCTGCCGCAGGAGACGCCTCGCCAGCGGGCGGTCTATGCGCGCGCCCGGTGGCTGTTCAGCCTGATGTTCCTGGGCGGCCTGCGCATCTCGGAGGTCGTCAGCAACGGCATGGGCGATTTCTTCATGCGCTCGGACCCCAAGACCGGTGACCAGCGCTGGTGGCTACAGGCCACAGGCAAGGGTGACAAAGAGCGCCTGATTCCAGCCACGGCGGAGTTGATGGTCGAGTTGATGAATTACCGGCGCTCGCTCGAGCTGAACGACCTTCCTCAGCCGGCCGAACCGTCACCACTGATTTTCCCGGTCGCCTGGCGTCGATCCACCCATCCAGCGCCGGCCTGGCCGGAGCCGCTCACGCGCAGCGCCATCCACGGCATCCTGAAACAGATCTTCGCGCTCGCTGCTGATCAGTGGCGGCGGAACGGCCGAGGCGACGCACAAGCCGCAAGACTGGAGGCTGCCTCGGCCCACTGGCTGCGCCACACCGCTGGATCGAACTTGTCCAACCAGATCGATCTGAAGCATGTGCGGGACACCCTCGGCCATGTCTCGATTGCCACGACCAGCATCTACGTGCATGGCGAAGACGATGCCCGCCACGATGCAGTGAGCAGCGCCCATCGCATGAGCTGGGACACCGTGGGCAACTCACCAAAGACCTGAGCGAGCCCCTTCCCATGCGACTCGCGTTCTTTCCCTGGATACGCCTGGACGAGCCGATGACGCTCGGAGACGTGCGCCTGATCCCCTACTTCCGCAAGGCTCGCTCGCTGCCACTGGCACACATCCCCAAGGCTGACGTCGACGCTATCTTCAAGGCCTACGCCGACCGGCCCGGCAAGGCCGTACAGCACGGCGTCATTGTTGAAGTGGCGGACTGGCACTCCGGTACCGACATGCCCGCGCCGGTCTTTGATCGCCTATGGCAGGTCAAGGAGATTCTGACCCTAAGCGCACTGGCCAGTCGGCACCTGTTCGTTAGTGACGGAAGCTATGTGAATAGCCACGCATATGCCCTAGTCGTCCAAAACTTCACGGCCGGCTCGGCCCACGGTTTCGCGTTCTCGACGCGGCGTCGTGACGGCGTCGCGACCAACTTCTGGTCGAGCGAACAGTTCGCGTTCCAGCGGCCTCTGCACGTGTCGGATCGCTGGCGCGTGACCGTCGATGTCAAGCTTGCCGAAGCGCTGCTGGCGCTGCCCGTCGACGATCCAATACTGGAGGCGATCCGAGAATTCAACGCCGCCAACACTGATTCAGGCGACGTCGCGCCCCATGTAGAGATCGTCATGGTCAAGTCGGCCTTCGAGTGGCTGCTCGGCATTGACGAGAAGCGCAGTTCCCTTTCGGCGGCGCTGACAAAGCTCTTTCCCGCACCCGCCCACGGCGCGGAAGGCGGGCCGCTGAGGGACGCATGGCTCAAGCGGCACAAGCCTTCAGATCAAAGACTGCTGTCGGCGTGGGTCGCCGACTTCTGCGTCCTTCGTGGTTCGGCCGCCCACGGCAAGGGACGGGGTCGCGCGCCGACGGTCTGGGACCACTTCCCTCACCTGGCGTTTGCCTCCATCTTGTTCCCGCTGCTGGTGAAGAAGGTCCTCGCTGAACGCGGGCTTTACCGCCCCTCAGACCGGGACAACGACGAGTTCGCACACATCGAAGACTATCTCGAGGTCGATCCTCGCGCAACGGAAGACATGCCGCATGAATTCGCATGGAGCGGCGTGCGCCGAAAGCTCACCGAGTTGGCGCTTGGCCGAGGGCTGCACAAGGCGATCCTTGATGCATTGAACAAGACACAGGCAGTCGACGCTGCGCCGCCAACGGCGGCCGAGAAAAGGCGCCGGCCTCGCAAAACAGACCGATGACGCCAAGGCGCGGGAGGCGCCCTACATCGCCCAAGCTCACACCGCGGCTTCGCCGGAGCCCAAGAAGTCGTTCGTGCCGAGGCTCAGCAGGTCGTCCACAGCGCCATCGAAATAGCGGGACACGCTGTGCGTATCCGGATCCTTGATGGTCACGCCGATTTGTGCACGTGCTGAAGCTTCCTTGCTGTGCCGGCTCACAACGCCGATGAACGCGGCGGCGGCCTTCATAATTCTGATGCCGTCGCCTGTCCTGCGCGACAAATCCAGTTCGTTAAAGAACACCTGCTTTGCTGACGCCGCCACGTTGGTTGGTACGTCCAACGGCGTATTGGCCACGAACACACCTCGGTTCGCTGCGGTGCGAGGGTCGTCGGGCCCAACACCAAGTGTCCACACGCCACCATCGGGGCTGAGCTCGGCGCCAATTACCAGCGTCTCTCGCAGCTGAGCAGTCGGCACGCCCATCTCGCTCAACGCGCGGGCTTCCAACGCCTCTCTTGCTCGGTCAAGGGTCGATTGGGCTAGATTGAACCGGGCAGCCTTGGCTTCGCGCAGTGCGTCAAGCACCAGCGAGCCGCTCACAAACTCGCCCGTGATGACTGCCCAACCGGCGCCCAGGAAGCGGATTTTTCGCTGCCGGTAGGGAATCACTGCCTCTCGCCCCAGCAACGCCAGGCCCACGGGCAGATCTTTCGGGCCATCATGGACGGCAGGCTCGCCAAGATCATGGTGCAAGACAACGCGCGTGTCGGCTGCAGCGACGACCACGCCTGGAATGGAGGCGATGAAGCAGAAGGTCATGCTCGAACCTATCCCTTAGGAAACCGAACCAGGAGCATGGGCCGGTATTTCTCCTCGTCGTAGGTGACGGTGATGTTTTCCAGTGGCTCTGT
This sequence comes from Pelomonas sp. Root1217, assembly GCF_001425705.1. Classification (GTDB taxonomy): domain Bacteria; phylum Pseudomonadota; class Gammaproteobacteria; order Burkholderiales; family Burkholderiaceae_C; genus Pelomonas. The sequence goes on from NZ_LMDC01000032.1 coordinate 47,703, forward strand.
AATTCGCTCGCCCCGGGCGATGTCTTCGAGCCTCACCATGTGCGCTGTGCAGGCGCTGATCCGGCACTCACGAGTCTCCAAGTAGCCCGCGTCACCCAGCGGCTTCTGGCTTCCCACCTTGTAGCCAATCCCGCGCACGGTGAAGACGTCATGCCTGTGCCTGAGAATTTCTCGGGCCTTGTCGACTCGGCTGAGGATCAGCTCTTCAAACTGCGCCGCCGAGGCCTTCGGGCTCTCTGATCCAACTCGAACGTAGGCCGGGCCGCTGAAATGCGGCTTCAAATCACTCGGCGGGATGACGACCGCCACGACCGCCTTGTCGCCTACGGCCAGAACTTCGGATTTGTATTCGATGGGTGGGTAACAGTCGCCCTGAGCGGCATCGCGGATGCGCTTCTGCATGTGGTCGGTGTTGGTGACGCCCATGACCTCACCTGTCTTGTCATGGATGCCAACGTGTTGGCCTGCTAAGTCCTTTTTCGCTGTTTCTACCGCTAGGACGGCGTTTCCTGAGACCAAAGTCAGAAAGACCAACGAAGCGGTGGGCGTAGCGTTGTCCACCGCCAGCCGGGCGCGCTAGCGCCCGGCCCCTTCTCCGTGGGTCCTCGCGCGCAGCCAGCCGCATCGCGCTTCACGAGCACACTGATTCAGGCGATGGAGACCGGGGGCGCGTAAGCGCCTCAAGGGTTCAAAACGCATGTGGGCGAAGAGATCCCCCTCCTGCCACGAGCGCGTGAGGGCTGGACTGCGAGAGGCAATGCGCCGGATCACTGCACATGGGTCATGCTCCGACGTCATTTCGGCCGCCAGTCAAGCTAGCGCTTGGGCAGCGCATTGCCGCCTACAGGACAACGCCTAGCCCCGCCTGAAGGCGGCCCCTCGCCTGCGCCTTCCGGGGGTCAGGCGGCCAGCAGATCCTCGGCGGGGCCGAAGAACTCGTAGCGAAGCTGTGCCGCCTGTACGCCCAGCGCCAAGCCGTGCGCGTAGACCGCCCGCATGAAAGACTTTGGACCCAGCAGGTACACATCGACATCGCGGTCGGCGGGCATATGGCGTGCTAGCAACTCGCGGTCGACGCGGCCCACCGCGTGCGGACGGTCCGCGGCACGCGGCTCGTCGTAGACATAGACCACCTCAACGTTGTGATGAGCCCGCGCCAGCTCGTCGACACGTTCGCGGAAGGCATGCGCCCCGCCGTGCCGCGCGGCATGGATGAATCGAATTGGCCTGCCGCCGGCCGCTGCCACCTCCAGCATGGCCATCGCTGGCGTGATGCCCACGCCGCCCGTCACCAGCAGCAGCGGGCGTTGGGCCTGGTCGTCCAGCGTGAACTCGCCCGCCGGCGGCTGCACCTGCAGGAGGGCGCCGGCCTCGACCTGGTCGTGCAGCCAGTTGGACGCGATGCCACCGTCCTCACGTTTGACGCTGATGCGGTACCAGGGCTGATGCGGCCCGTCGGACAGCGAGTAGTTGCGTCTCAGCCGCCTGCCATCAATGTCCAGCGCCAGCGTGAGGTACTGGCCAGCACGGAAGGCCGGCAGCGGCCGGGCGTCGGTCGGCACGAGGTAGAACGAAGTGATGATGTCGCTCTCCCTCACCTTGCGCATGACGCGCATCGTGCGTTCGCCGCGCCAGCCACCGGGCTGCGCCGCTGTCTGCGCATAGACCGCTTCCTCAGCGTCGATCAGCAGTCGTGCAAGGGCGTCGTAGGCCTCGGCCCAGGCGGCCATGATCTCGTCCGTCGCCACCTCGCCCAGCACATGGCGGATGGCGCGCAACAGAACGCCTCCGACGATGGGGTAGTGCTCGGGCTGCACGCCCAGCGCTACATGTTTCTGGATGATGCGCGGCAGCGCCGGTGCCAGGGCCTCCAAGCGGTCGATGTGGCTGGCATAGGCCAGCACTGCGCCGGCCAGTGCGCGGGCCTGCGTGCCCTGTGCCTGATGCGCCTCGTTGAAGAAGGCTTTCAGCTCGGGGTGCTCGTCCAGCATGGTCCGGTAGAAGTGGCGGGTAATTTCTTCGCCGCGCGCTTTCAGCAGCGGCACGGTTGCCTGAATCAGTGCAATGGTCCTGGTCGAAAACATCAAGAGGCTCCTGAGTGGCTGGGTGATAGATACCTCTCGATAGCCAAGAACCATGCCTGATGGGACTCGACCGCAAGACCCTGCTGCACAACGAGTTTTACTGATGCAGGTCAAATAGACCGAGATGCAATCCAGGTCGAAGTGACAGCACATGGTCAATATGACAACCGATAGCCACTACCGCGCGCTGCTCGTTGCGGTGAGGGGCTTGATCGCCTGCGACGCAGTTGCGCTACTGCGCCTGCTGCCTGAACAGGCCGGCGAGGCGGTGTTGCAGCCAGTGGCCGTGGACGGGCTGGCGGAGGAGGCGCTGGGGCGGCGCTTTCCGGCCGCGGCGCACCCGCGCCTGGCGCGGCTGCTGGCCAGCGGTCCCCAAGGGCTGCGCTTTGCCGCCGACGCCGGGCTGCCCGATCCCTACGACGGCCTGCTAGCCCATCAGCAGGCTTTGCAAGCCGTGCACGACTGCATGGGCATGCCGTTGCACCACGAGGGACGCTTGTGGGGCCTGGTGACGCTGGATGCGCTCAACCCCAAGGCCTTCAACCGCATCGATCCGGGCCGCCTGCAGGTCGTCACCAACCTGCTCGAATCCGGCATCGCCGCGCAGCAGAGCATGCAGGCGCTGGCGGCCCGTGCCGAGCAGGCTCAGGCCGTCGCGCAGGAGCACTGGCAGGGCGGGCGTCCACGAGAGCTGCTCGGCAAGAGCGCAGCGATGAACCAGCTGAAGCGAGAGATCGACACGGTGGCGGGGTCGGACCTGACCGTGCTCATCCTCGGCGAGACCGGCGTCGGCAAGGAGCTGGTGGCGCAGCGCCTGCACGCCCATTCCGCACGCTCCGCCAGGCCACTGGTGCAGATCAACTGCGCCGCGCTGCCAGAGACGCTGGCGGACAGTGAGTTGTTCGGCCACAAGCGCGGTGCCTTCACCGGTGCGGTAGCGGATCGCGTCGGCAAGTTCGAGCTCGCCGACGGCGGCACGCTGTTCCTCGATGAGGTGGGCGAGCTGCCGCTGGCCGTGCAGGCCAAGCTGCTGCGCGTGCTGCAGAGCGGTGAGGTACAGCGGCCAGGCAGCGACCGGCTGCTCCGCGTGGATGTGCGCGTTTTGGCAGCCACCAATCGCGATCTCGGCCACGAAGTCGCCCGAGGCCGCTTCCGTGCCGACCTGTACCACCGGCTGTCGGTCTATCCCCTGCTGGTGCCGCCGCTGCGCGACCGCGGCCGCGATTTGCTGAGCCTGGCCGGCGGATTCCTCGAGGAGAACCAGCACCGTCTGGGCGCCCGTAACCTACGGCTGACGCCCGAGGCCTCTGCCGCGTTGCTGAGACAGCGTTGGCCGGGCAACGTGCGCGAGCTGGAGCACCTCGTCAGCCGCGCGGCGTTGCGGGCCTGGGCCGAACAGGCGCCCGGCGGCCGTTGGACTGCCATCGAACTGCGCCACCTGGGTTTGGAGGGGGCGGCGGAAGTCCTCGCCGCGTCGTCGGCTCCGGCGGCGCCGATGCAGGCAGCGCCCGGCCAGGGGCTGAGGGAAGCCACCGAGGCCTTCCAGCGGCAGTGGATAGAGGCGGCGCTGCTCCGGCACGGCGGCAGTCTGGCCGGAGCAGCCCGCGATGCGGGCATGGACAGAAGCAATCTGCTGCGCCTGGCCAAGCGGCTGGGCTTGCAGCGCTGCGGCTGAGGGCTTACCGTGTCATCCCGGCGGCATTCTCGTGACAGTAAGACTGAGCCAGTGCAACGCCCGATTGCCCCGAGTCCGCCGAGCAAGCGTAGTGATAGCGGGTCACACCTGAATCCTTCATCTGCACCATTGGTTTTCACGCCGACATGAGTGACCTGACCCTCGCTGAGCTGAGCGAGACGATCCGCCAGATCTACGCCGCTTCGCGCTGCGGTGATGTCGAGGACTATCAGCGTCGCGCGCTCGACGTCGTTGCCAGGCACATTGCCTTCGACGCCGCGTGGTGGGGGCGGGGCTCTTTCGCGCAGGGCGTTCACCATGTCCACTGTTCGTTCCCGTACCGCCTGCCGGTCGACATCGCCGAGCGGCTGAACCTGTCGGACCCGGATAACGTAGTCGCGCGGCGGGTCGTTACCGATCCCGGCCGTGCGCACTACTTCGGGCAGAACGACTTGATGTCGCAACCGAGCACGGCCCTGCTGACCGAGTACATGGGAATCGCCCAGTCGGTCTGCATCGCCGATGTCGATGCAGAACTGGGCGTTTCCGGTTTCGTTTCCCTTGCGCGCAGCAGCCCGACACCGCGCTTTTCCGCACGCGAGCTGGACGTCCTCGAGTTGCTGAGTCCGCATCTGGCCGCAGGGCTGGACATGGCATTGGCCGACGAATTGACCATGCGGCGCAATCCCGAGCGCACGGCCCTTCTGGCGACTGACACGTTGGGGCTGCTGAGGGTCGGCGAGGCGAGCGCTGCGGACATGCTGAGGCTCGAATGGCCGGGATGGACGGGGCCGAGGCTGCCCGCACCGCTGGTCGAGCGCATCGTGGGCAGAAAGACGGAGTTCCTCGGCCGCCAGTTGCATGCCGCCATTCATTGGGTCGGTGACCACGTCTTCGTGTCCATGCGTCGACGAGAGCCGCGCGACATGCTGACCCGCCGCGAGCGCGAGGTCGCAAACGCCTTTGCCGCCGGCCAGTCCTACCGCGAGGTGGCGCTGGCGCTGGACCTGTCGCCGGCCACCGTGAGGCATCACCTGCGTTCGGCCTACGTGAAGCTCGGCGTCACCGACAAGGCGGCATTCGCGACTCGGCTGGGCTCGTCCTAGAGAAGGACGAATCTCAGGCTTTCAGCTCATCTCCAGCACGCGCAGCCCGTTGGTGGCCACTGCGTTGCCCGGGGCGCTGAACTCGATCATTTCGGCGCTCAGGTATTCGATGATCGGCAAGTCGGCGATGCCGTTGACCACATGGAAGGTTGTGGGCAACTGCTCGAAGCTGGCACGGTGCCACCGCAGGGCGCCACCTTCTGCGCGCCACTTCCGGTAATGGGCTTCGCCGAACTTGATCGTCTGTGCGCTGCGCTCCTCGCCGGGCAAGGGGTGCGCGCAGGTCACATAGGACACGTCGCAGCCGCCGCTGCCGAAGGGCCCGGTGCGTGGCATGTACTTGTAGAAGATCGAGCCGCCCTTCGGACCGAGCAAGCGGCGGTCCTGCGGGGCGACCTCGACCTCCTTGAGGCCCTGCATCTCCATCTCGAAGAAGGTGTGCTCGAACCAGGACGCGCGGCCGCCGATGCGGCCGCTGTCGGCATCGAGCCGGACGTCCGGGATATCGGCATACAACTTCGGGAATCCCAGTTCCTCGCGGCCAGTGGTGATGGCGTCCGGGCGCCCCTCCCACAGCACCAGGCACAAGCCGCCTTCGATGCGCTGATCGCGCCCGCTGCACACGACCGGGATCTCGACGTTGACGATGCCGTAGCCGCGGCCAGCCAGCCAGTACAGGTTGCGGAAGAAGCCCAACGTCACATGGACCACCGGCTCGGCGAGCGTGAAGCCCGGCGGCAGCAGCGCCTCCAGCATCGCGGGGTCGGAGCGATAGGCGATGGTGGCCCATTGCACGTTGGCCGTGCCGCTTTCCTGCGCCTCCCAGGGCACACCGGTCGCCTTCTGCCGCGGGCCGGGGGCCGGGCCGAACATGACGGGCATGCGGTAGCGCACATTGGGTTTGAATTCGAAGCTCATGGGTTTCCTCGTAGACGTCAGAAGGGGTAGTGGCGTGGCGTGGTCTGCACCGTCAGCCAGCGCAGCTCGGTGAACTCGTGCACCCCGGCGCGGCCGCCGAAGCGCCCGATGCCGCTGGCCTTCACGCCGCCGAAGGGCATCTGCGCCTCGTCGTGCACGGTGGGGCCGTTGACATGGCAGATGCCCGAATCGACGCGCCTGGCCACCTCCAGCGCACGTGCGACGTCGCGACCGAAGACGGCTGCCGAGAGCCCATATTCGTTGTCGTTGGCGCAGGCAATGGCGGCTTCCATGCCTTCCACCCGCACGATGCCCTTGACCGGGCCGAAGGATTCCTCGCCATAGATCTTCATGGCCGGCGTCACGCGGTCCAGCAGCGTGGCGGGGAACAGGGTGTCCTGCGTCTTGCCGCCGCACAGCAGCTTGGCGCCCTTGGCCAGCGCGTCGTCGATCAGTGCATTGCAGCGTGCCACGGTGGCCATGTCGACCACCGAGCCGAGGACCACGGGCGCCGGTCCGCGCGGGTCGCCCAGCGGCAGCGCCTTGACCTTGGCGACGAGCTTGTCGACGAAGTCATCGGCCACCTTGGCATCGACGACGATGCGCTCGGTGGACATGCAGATCTGCCCCGAGTTCATGAAGGCACCGAAGGCCGCGGCGTCGACCGCGGCGTCGAGATCGGCGTCGTCCAGCACCAGCAGCGGCGCCTTGCCGCCGAGTTCCAAGATCACCGGCTTAAGGTGCCTGGCGCAGGCCTGCGCAATGACGCGGCCCACGCGGGTGGAGCCGGTGAAGTTCACGCGGCGCACCGCGGGATGGGCGATCATCGCCTCGACCACGGCAGCCGCATCGGCCGGTGCGTTGGTCACGAAGTTCACCACGCCGGCCGGCATGCCGGCTTCCTGCAGCGATTCGACGATCAGCTGGTGGGTGCGCGGGCACAACTCGGAGCCCTTGAGCACCACCGTGTTGCCGCAGGCCAGCGGCGTGGCGATGGCACGCACGCCCAGAATCACCGGCGCGTTCCAGGGCGCCATGCCCAGCACGACGCCGACGGGCTGGCGCACCGCCATGGCGAGGCTGCCGGGAACGTCGGAGGGAATGACCTCGCCGCTGATCTGCGTCGTCAGGGCGGCGGCTTCCTGCAGCATGCCGGCGGCCAGCTGGGCGTTGAAGCCGCCCCACATTGCACTGGCGCCGGTTTCGGCGGCCACCGCCTCGATGAACTGGGGCGTCTTGGCTTGCAGAATGGCCGCCGCCTTGAGCAGCAGGCTGCGGCGTGCGCCCGGGCCCTGGCGCGACCATTCCGGGAAGGCTGCGGCCGCTGCCTCGATGGCGGCAACCGCGTCCTCCGGGGTCGCCGCGGCGGCCCGCGTGACGACGGCTTCGGACAATGGATTGCGGCGCTCGAAGGTGGCGCCGGAGGACGCCGGGCGCGATTGCCCGGCGATCAGCAGTTGGACGTCAAACATGGTTGCTCCTTGCAGAAATGGAAGGGATGGCGAGTCGTTGGGCCCGGGTCGGGTGGTCGTCAATTCAGGCGCACCGCCGGCAGCGTGATGCTGTGGTCGCCCAGCACCACCGCCACCTGTGCCTGGCCCCGTTGTGCGTGGTGCACGTCGAAGGTGAACGCGCCGCTGCCGGTCGCGAGGCCGTCGAAGCGGAAGTCGCCGAACGCATCGGTGCGTGTCGTGGCCACGGCGCGCCCGCCCTGCGCGAGGTTGACCTCGGCACCCTCCACGCATTCGACGCGACCATCGACCGTGGCGACGACGCTGCCGCCGATGAACAGGCAGTCGATGCGGTGCAGATTGCGATAGTGCACGCGCGGCCGCGTGCCGAGTTCGGGCTGCAGCACGCGCAGGCCTTCGCGCTGCGCCCGCTCGGCCATGGCGGCGTCACTGGCGCGCACGGCCTGCAGCGCGCGCGTCGGGCACACGGTGGCGGCGCGCGGCGTGGTCCAGTCCTGATCCAGCAGATGGGCGTCGAAGAACCACGTCTGCGGCAACTGCTGCTCCTCGTTCCACACCACGGCGCCGTAGGGACAGGCGTCGACCAGGTCGCGCCGGCCTTTGGCCTTGATGGGGTCGAAGATCACGACGCCGTCGTGGCGCTTGCGTACCGAACCGTCCGCGCCGGCCTTCAGGCAGGGGCCGTCGTCGCAGTGGTTGCACAGGCGCGGCAGGTAGGCGGCATCGCTGAGGTGGCCGCTGCCGCGCACCCGGCGCTCGATGCGGATGACCGCCGGCCCGTGGGCCGCATGTGGCGCGCTGTAGCCGGGGAAGTCATTGCCGACGAACTCGTCCTTGGCCGAGAGCACGCAGTTGTGGCAGTTGTGGCACTCGGCCACGTCGATGATGAGGTTCCACTTGTCCATGTCTGGCTTCAGGCGATCGTTTCGGCCACGGGGTGGGCGGATGACACCGGCTGCCCCAGTCGCCCGGTCCATTTCTCGACCTGCACCATGCAGGCGTTGGGCGCCATGCTGTGCGTGCCCTGAATTGCGGTACGTGAGGGCACCAGCACGTTCATGCTGCCGCCGATGTCGACCACGCCCTGGTCGGACTGCACCGGCGTATAGCGGGCGCTGGACTCGAAGGACTTGACCACACCCGGCGCCACCAGGGTGGACACGTCGACGGCGCAGACCACCGCGCCGCGCGCGTTGTGCACCTTCACCAGGTCGTGGTGGGCGATGCCGCGCGCTGCGGCGTCGGCCACGTTCAGACGAACCAGCCAGTACGGATGGCCGGCTATGCGCACGCGGTGGTCCTCAATGTCGTCGAGGAAGCCACCCTTGCCGTCCACGTGGGTGTGGAAGCTGTAGCGCGAGTGCGTGGCAATGAGCTGCAGCGGCCAGCTGCGGACATGCTCGCTGCGCGGCCCTTCCCACGACGGCATATAGCGGTTGAGCACGGGACGCTCGGGGTTGTGCGCATCGTGGCGTACCAGCGTGGTGGGCATGAACTCGAGCTTGCCGCTGGGCGTCTGCAGGCCCTGGCCGAACTCGCCCGCCCATTGCGAGGGCAAAGGCTGCGCCTCGGCGATGTCCTTCATGCGCCCCTCTGCGAACCAGCGCAACAGCACCGGCGAGCGCATCGGCTCCTGCTCGGCCGACACCACGTAGTAGCCCTTGCGGCAGAACTCGGCCCAGGAGATGTGCTGCGCCACGTCGGAGGACTCGAAAACGCGCTTGCACCAGTCCAGTTCGCTGCAACCTTCGGTGAACATGGCACCCAGCCCCAGGCGCTGCAGGATCAGACTGAAGATCTCGTAGTCGGACTTGGATTCGCCCAGCGGCTCGATGCACTTGTGCTGCAGCGCGACGACACGGTGGTTCACGTTGTTGAAGCCGTGCGGCAGGTAGCCGCCGCCGTTGCACCATTCACCGATGTCATAACGCTCGAACTGCGTGCAAGCCGGCAGGATCACGTCGGCGAACTGGGTCTCGCCCTCCATCCAGATCGACTGGTTGACCACGAACTCGATGCTCTCGTGGCGGTAGGCCGCCTCCATGCGCTTGGACTCGGTCAGTGTGCTGAACCACGAGCCGCCGTACTTGTAGATCATGTGGATACGCGGGTAGCCCGGCATCGGGTATTCGAACGGCGTGAACTGGATCTCGGTGGCCAGGCCATCCCACAGATAGCCGCTGGCGCGCCCTTCGATGATGGCTTCGGGGAACTTCTGCTTGGGCACCAACTGCCGCACCGGGTTGACGGTGATGACGTGCGGCATCTTCTGGTAGTTGTTGACCGCATTGCCGTTCCAGTTCAGCTCCCCGGAGATGCCGCCGTCGGCGTAGCCGGGGAAGTAGAACTCCAGATCCACCGGAGCCCCTGACTCCAGGTTGCCGAAGTTGATGCCCGGCTTGCCCAGGCCGCGCATGGCCATGAGCATCACCATGCAGCGCGCCCATTGCGCCCCGGTGGCGCCGCGCCCTGCCCCGCCGAAGCCACCGCCGGCGGCACCGGCGGCCAGGTAGAGCTTCTTGCGCGCCATCAGCCGCGCGAGGGCGCGCACGTCCTTGGCCGGCACGCCGGTCTCCTCTTCCTGCCACTCGGGCGTCTTGGCCACGCCATCGTCCACGCCCATCAGGTGGTCACGCCAGGTCTCGAAGCCCGTGGTGCGCTGGGCCACGTAGTCCTTGTCGTAAAGATCCTCTGCAACCCAGACCTGCATGATGGCCTGGGCCAGCGCGGCATCGGTGCCGGGCTTGATGGGCACCCAGCGCCCGCCCAGCCACGCGGCGGTGGGATTGAGGTGCGGGTCGATGTGCACGAACTCGATGCCCAGCTCGCGCGCCCATTGACGCCGTTCGGTGCCCTCGTGCGCGGAGTACGCGCCGCGCGTGGATTCCGGGTCGCTGGACCAGAACACCATCAGCTCGGATTCCTGCAGACAGTCTTCCACCGTGCCGTAGCTGCCGGCGATTCCCACACGCTGCGCATGGCCCCAGTGGTGCATGGCGCCCCAGTACCAGCCTTCCCAGCTGTCGGGGTTGGCCGCCACACGCGTGAAGCCGACGAGGTTGCCAAAGCGCAGTAGTGCGCTGAGGTAGTAGCCCACGTTGCCCCACTGGTGGTGCGAACCGTGCGCCAGCGTCATCGCCCCGGCACCGTGGACCTGCTTCTGCCGCACGATCTCCCTGGCGACGAGGTCCAGCGCCTCGTCCCACGTGATCGGCACGTAGCCGCTCTTGCCGCGGTTGTGCGGGTTGCGCTCGCCGTTCGGGTCGAAGTCGACGCGCTTCATCGGCGTGAGGATGCGGTCGGGCGAGTACACCGCCGACTTCAGCGCCAGCGCGTGCGACGCCACCGTGGCCATGCGGCGCGGCGAGAAGCGCCGGCCACGGGCTGTCACCGTCCAGCTGGCGCCGTCCCAGGCATCGAATTCGATCGGCACCAGGCGCACGATGCGCCCGGCCTTCACGTGCACGAACAGCGGTCCGCCGTTGGTCATCGTCGTGTAGCGGGTGCAGCCGTCGGGCAGCGGCGTGCCCATCTTCAAGGCCGAGGTCTGCGACAGGTTCATCAGCTGCATGAACCAGGTGGCCAGCGGGTCGGGCCCCATCACCATGACCTTGAAGTTCTTGGCCGCATGCACCACTTCGCCCATGTCGGCCGCCGGCTTCAGCATGGCCAGTGCGGTGCGCAGGTCCTTGAACACCATGCGCACTACCGGGTTCGGATGCGCACCGGCCACACTGCGGACCTTGCCGCCAGCGATGAAGTAGTGCCGCACGACGCTGCCGTCCTTCAGGCCGATCTGGACCACCGCGTCGTGGCGCGAAAGGAAGGCGCGGAAGGCGGGTCGCCGCGCTGCGCGATTGAGCATCGGCCCGAGCGCGAACAGGATGGTGCGAAGGACTGCGCGTTGCATCGCTCAGGCCTGCGGAGGTTCGGCTCGCACCGGGTTCTCGATGTGACCCAGGCCCTCGATGGCGACCTTCACCACATCGCCCACCTGCAGGAACTTGCCGAGCGCGATGCCCACGTTCGCGCAAGTGCCGGTGGCGATCAGGTCGCCCGGCTCCAGCGTCATCACCTGGCTCAGCTCGTGGATCTGTTGCCAGATGTCGTAGATCATGCCGCCGGTGCTGGCCTGTTGCCGCAGCTCGCCGTTGACCCACAGCTGCATCTGCAGCGCATGCGGGTCGGCGATCTCGTCGTCGGTGGTGATCCAAGGGCCGATAGGCCCGTGGCTGTCAAAGCTCTTTCCGAGCGTGAAGGTCGGGCTCTTGAACTGCCAGTCGCGCGCCGTGACGTCGTTGCAGACGAAATAGCCGCCGACCACGCTGCGCGCCTGCTCGACGCTGACGTAGCGGCAGCGCTTGCCGATCACCACGCCCATCTCGGCCTCGTAGTCCATCTTCTCGGACACGCGCGGCTTGTAGATCGGGTCGAACGGCCCGGTGATGCAGCTCACCTGCTTGTTGAACCACAACTGGTGCTTGGGCACCGGCACGCCGGCGCGCGCGGCTTCCTCGGCGTGGTCGTGGTAATTCATGCCGATGGCCAGGTACTTCTGCGCATCGGGAATCGGTGCTTCGAGCTTCACCTGTGCCAGCGGCGTGCCGCGCGGCGCGGCCTCCAGCGCCTGCGCGATGCGCGCGCGGCCCGCGACGCCCGCAGCCAGCAACCCGCGGATGGTCCGCGGGGCGGTGGGATCGAGCGTGGCGATCTCGACCACGTGGTCGTCGACGACGGCACCGACGGTGGTTCGGCCGTTATGGGTGTAGCGGGCAAGTTTCATGAGGCAGTGATCTCGTTCGAAGGGGAGCCTGAATCAGGCGAAGAACTCGGGGTTGAGGGGCGGTGCCCACTGCTGCAGTTCGTCGGGCTTGATGGGGGCATGGCCGACCGGCGTGCTGTCGTTGACGAGGTCGCCATCCGTCCAGTGCTCGATCTTGTGACCGAAGGGGTCGCGCCAGTAGTCGAAGATCTGGCTGCCCTGGACGTGGCGGCCCACGCCCCACGAATGCCGGTGGCCACGCTGCTTCAGCCACTCTCCGCCCTGCATCACGTCGTCGAGGTCGAGCACCTCGAAGGCGCTGTGGTCGAAGCGGCTGACGCCGTCCTGGGCGCCGATCAGCGCCAATGTGTGGTGGTCGGTCCACTGATCGCCCAGGCCGCAGTGCATGAAGGCCGCAATGGTGTTGGTCTCGGTGCCCGCCCAATAGGTGTCCGACGGCTCGAACCCGAGCACCTCGCGGTAGAAGGCCAGCGTCTTCGGGAAATCGGCCACCAGCAGCGCGACGTGCCCGAGCCGCATCACCGATGACGGTTCCGGCTTGAGCCGGATCGGCTGGCCCAGGCGTCGGCGGCCGGTGGCGCCGTTGAACGCCAGCGGCCCGCGCACCGGCAGCGGCGTGTGCGTGGCCTGGCCGTGGATCACATCGACGACGAAGCCGGCCGGATCGGTGAAGCGCACGCGTTGGCCGCCGCCGGGCTCGGGATTGGCTTCCATGGGCCGGCCGGCGCGCGCCGCCACGTCGGCAAGCGCCTCGGCGCTGCGTGCCAGCAGGCCGAACCCCACCGTGGCGTTTTCGGGACCGAGCTCCGCGATGTGCACGTGATGCATCGCCCCGGCCGCGCGTGAGTACAGCGCGTGCGGCGTGCGGATGACGGCGTGAAGACCGAAGTCGGCCAGGAAGGATTGCATCCGGTCCAGGTCGGTGACCTGGTAGCGGACGAAGGCGATGTCTTGGATGGGACTCATGGCAGATCCTCGATTCAGCGGTGGACACGGCCATCGGCCGCGAGATGGCTTGCGGCAGCGCGACCGGCCTGCCGGGAAGGCGTCAGCAGGAAACAGGCGAGCGCAGGCAGCAGCACCAGGGCGCCCAACATGTTCCACAGGAACATGAAGGCGAGCAGCACGCCCATGTCGGCCTGGAACTTGATCGGGCTCGCGACCCAGGTGATGACGCCGGCGGCCAGCGTCACGCCGGTCAGCATCACGACCTTGCCGGTGAACAGCAACGCCCGGTGGTAGCTCTGCGCAAGGCTGCGACCCTGGCGCAGTTCTGCCAGCACGATGGACAGGATGTAGAGCGCATAGTCGACGCCGATGCCCACACCCAGCGCGATCACCGGCAGGGTCGCGACCTTGACGCCCATGCCCAGCGCCACCATCAGCGCCTCAGCGAGAAATGAGGTGACGACCAGCGGCAGCACGGCCACGAGAACGGCCCGCCACGAGCGGAACGTCACGAAGGACAGCAACACCACGGCGCCGTAGACCAACCAGAGCATCGTGCGCCAGGCGTCGTGGACGACGATGTTGGTCGCGGCTTCGATGCCCGCCGAACCGGCGGCCAGCAGGAACTGCGCGTCCGGCCCATCGTGCCGGGTTGCGAAGGCCTGCACGTGCTCGACGACGCGCGCCAGCGTCGAGGCCTTGTGGTCGCACAGGTAGACATAGAGCGTCAGCAGGCTGCAGGCGTCGTTGTACAGGCCGCGGGGCGCATTGGCCGTCACGGTGTTGACCATGTCCTGGCTGGGCAGCATCTCGTACCACTTCGCGCTGCCGTCGTTCAGACCGGTGGCGACCCGGCGGTTCAGCAGCGCCAGCGTGTTCGTGCTCTCCACGCCGTCGAGCTGCCGCAGCTCCCATTCCAGCTCATCCACCTGCTGCACGGTGGACAGCTTGGCGCACTGGCCGTCGGGCGTGCGCACCATCACCGCCAGCACGTCGCTGGACGCGCCGTAGCCGGCGTTCATGAAGGCGACGTCCCGGTTGTAGCGGCTGTCGGCCCGCAGTTCGGGCGCGCCGGGATCCAGGTCGCCAATGGCCAGCCGGGTGCTCGCCACGATGCCGCCGGCCAGCAGCAGTGCACCGACGACGACAGCCGCCGTGGCCCAGCGCGGCTGCGTGAAGCGGCCGAGGAAGGCCCACAGCGGATGACGCGCGTCGCCGCGCTCGTCCGCCAGCTCGTCGCGCAGGCTGCGTCGCGCGGCCGCCGGATCCACGCCGACGTAGCTGAGCAGGATCGGCAGCAGGATCAGGTTGGTGAAGATCAGCACGCCGACGCCGATGGAGGCGGCGATGGCCAGTTCGCGGATCGCCTGGATGTCGATCACCAGCAGCACCGCGAAGCCGACCGCGTCTGCCAGCAGGGCCGTCAAGCCGGCCAGGAACAGGCGGCGGAATGTGTAGCGCGCGGCGACCAGCCGGGGCAGTCCGCGGCCGATGTCCTGCATGATGCCGTTCATCTTCTGCGCGCCATGGCTCATGCCAATGGCGAACACGAGGAAGGGCACCAGCATCGAGTACGGGTCGAGCGCGTAGCCGAGCGTGGGCAGCAGGCCGAGCTGCCACACCACTGCGACCAGCGACGCGGCCACGACCAGCAGGGTCGATCGGGCGCAGCGGGTATAGGCGTAGACCATGGCCGCGGCAATCGCCACTGCGAGGGCGAAGAAGCCCAGCACCGCCCGCACACCCTCGATCAGGTCACCCACCAGCTTGGCGAAGCCTGTGATGTGGATCGCGACGCCCTGGGCCTCGTATTTGGTGCGCAGCGTCTCCAGTTGCCGGGCGAAGTCCGTGAGGCTCACCGGCTTGCCCTCGGCATCGCGCGACAGCAGCGGGACGAAGACGATGGAGGACCTCGCGTCGAGCGCGACGAGCTGGCCGATCTCGCCCGAACGGGCGATGTTGTTGGCCAGACGCTGGAGATCATCGGGGCGGCCCTGCCAGCCGTCCGGGATGACCGGACCGCCTTCGAGTCCTTCCTCGGTGACGCCCGACCAGCGCGTGTTGGGCGTCCACAGGCTCTTGAGGCCCGTGCGGTCGACGCCGGGCATCAGGAACACCTCGTCGTTGAGCCGGCGCAGCGTGTCCTGGTACCTGGCGTCGTAGATGGTGCCGGTGGGATTGGTCACCGCGATGCGCACGGCGTTGCCCAGGCCCTTCAACTCGTTCTGGTGAGCCACGAAGTTCACGATGAACGGGTGCGAGCCGGGGATGGTCTTCTCGAAGCTCGCCGACAGCTGCAGCCGGGTCGCCTGCCAGCCGAGCAGCAGGGTGGCGAGCAGGCACAGCGCGACCACCAGGGCGCGGTGATTGAAAAGCACGCGTTCGACGAACGAACCCGAGTGCGGATCGAAGCTGGCTGCGTCGAAGCGGCCGGTCGCGGAAGCGGTCATGGTGGCGCTCATGCGTGCTTGTCCAGTCGCGTGGCGCCGCCCAAGCCGAGCGCGAGCCGCCCCCCGGCGGGCAGCGCCAACGCTTGAGAAAGCGGCGGCAGGGCCGGGCCGGGCAGCACCGTGAGCGAGCTGCCTGCGCGCGTGACGAGCACTTGCCCCGCCTGGTTGGCCAACAGCACGCCCCCTTCGGGCAGCGCGCCGGCACTGACCAGGCTGGCCGGTGGCGCGCCCTCGATCTGCCTCCAGCGCTGGCCGTCGTCGATCGAGCGCCAGGCTTGGCCGCGCAGGCCGGCAATCACCCACTCGCCGTCGCGCGTGGCACACGCCGCCAGCCAGGTACCGTTGTAGGGCGACGCGATGCGCGCGAAACGGCGCCCGTCGTCGGTGGAGCGCAGCAGCAGTCCCTGTTCGCCAGCGAGCAGCCAGGTGGACCCGCGCACGGCGATGGCGTACAGGTGCTGGCCCTTCGGGTTGTCCAGCCGGTCCAATGCCGCCGTCCAGCTGGCGCCGCCGTCGAGCGTCTCGAAGAACAGGCCGTAGGCGCCGACCACGGCGACGCGGTGGGCATCGACAACGTGCAGGTCCAGCAAGGGCTTGTCCGGACCGTCCTTGACCAGTTGCCCGGCCTCCCTGGCCAGCAGGGCACCGCGCGGGTCATCGCCAAAATTCGTGGCGGCGCTTGCCGCCGCCTGAGCCAGCCGAGCGCCATCGGACTGCAGCACCCAGCGCTCGCCGCCGTCGCGCGTCGCCAGGATGACGCCCCCGTGACCGACGGCCCAGCCGTGGGCGGCGTCCGCAAACCGAACCGCGGTGAGGGTGACGCTGACCGGCACGCTGCGCGCCTGCCGCCAGTGGCCGCCACCATCGTCCGACAACGCGACTACGCCACGCTCGCCAACGGCGACGACGCGCTCGCCAGCCAGCGCGCCGGCCAGCAGCACGGCCCGTTCGGGCCGGATCACGCTGCGCGCGGCGCGCGCGATGGCGCCGAAACGGCCCGCCTCGGCGGCCTGCGCCGGCACCAGTGCGGCTGCGCCGAGCGCCAGCACGCCACGGCGCGTCGGCCCAAGCACTTGCGAGTACATGTGCTGCATGGCTCGGATGACGCTCAACGCACGCCTTCGCCGGCCATGGCGTCGGGTGTGAAGACCACGTCCTTGTACGCAGGCATCGGCTTGTACGGTGTGCGGCGCTCGTTGAGCAGGCCGTTGATGTACGAGGCGCCGGAGGTCAGGTCGTAGACCCCCCAGGTGACGATGGCCGTGGCCGGCACGTCGCTCATGACGGTGGGCAGACCGAAGGGCACGCGGGCCACCTGTCCGTTGGCGTCGTAGCGTTCGGCAAGCACGGCCTGCCACGAGTCCTCGTCGATGTAGTAGCGGCTCTTTGGCGAGGTGTGGCGCTGGCCTGGCTTGAGCGTCGCCTCGACCACCCAGACGCGATGCAGCTCCCAGCGCACGTGGTCGGGACTCAGGAAGCGCGAGCCAAGCACGTCGGCGTCCTTGGCCGGGGTGTGGGTGCGGTTGCTGTTGTAGGGGATGAAGACCTCCTTCTTGCCCACCAGCTTCCAGTCGAAGCGGTCCAGCCGCGTGGCGAAGACCTCGACCTCGTCGAAGCTCGTGATGCCGGCGGAGAAGGGTGTCGGTGTGTCGCAGCAGGCGTTGGGCAGCTTGCGCACGCGCCGCTGGCCGGTGAGGTAGACCCACGATGAAGTCTTGCTCTCGTCGAGGTTGAGTCGTCCGGTGATGGCCTCGCCCGCGCGGATGGCGGGGCCGCGCGTCAGCGAGCGGACCATCCAGTATTCGCCGGCAAATTTCTCGGCCGACGCATCCTTCGCGTAGTAGGGCATGGTGGTGTCGTTGGCACTGTCGCCGGCCAGCACCCAGCGCCCATCGGCGGACAGCTGGTAGCCGCGGAACTCCCAGTTCCAGGCCGTGCCGCGCCAGGCGAGCTTGTGGTTCCACATCACCTCGGCGCCGCTCTTGGGTAGCGGGAACGGCACGCCGCCGATGGCGCCCTTGGGCTGGGGGCCGGCCTCGCCGTCGATCAGGCTCGCCGAGATCGCGTTTTTGGCCGTCGCGTCGTAGACGGCCTGCGGCGCGATGGCGGTGCGATGGGTCTTGTAGACGTCGATGCGGAAGTCGGGGTACTTCAGCATCATGGCCTTGGTGCCATCGGTCAGGCGCGCCGCGTGTTGCGCCATCGATTTGGCGTCGATCGAGAACAGCGGCTTTTCGTCGGCGAACGGGTCCTGCCGGCGGCCGTCCGAAGTGATACCTGACTTTGCAGTCGCAGCGCCGGTCCACGCGGGAATCGTGCCCTCCTTGTTGCCGGCGCGCTCGGCGCCCATCGGCGTGAGCGTGCTCTTCAGCTGGGCCGCTTCTTCGGCGGTGACGCCGGCCATGGCCGGCGTGGCCATCAGTGCGGCTACCAGTGCAGCGGCCATGGGATGCAAGTTCATCGGAAACATGGTTCGGCTCCGGGTCAGAAGGAATAGCGCAGCGAGGCGGCAACGAAGTCACGGTCGCGCAGCGCCTGCTTCCACGTGAAGGCGTTGGTAGCGGCATCGTTGAAAGTGGCGCCATCGCCGAAGAAGTGCGTGAAGCCGAGGCTGAAGCGCAGGCTGTCGCGCCAGCTGCCGTTGATGCCGATCGTGAAGTCGCCGCCGCCATCGGCCACCCACATGTTCGGATTGGTCATGGCCAACGGCCGCGACCCCTTCGGTGCCCAACCCAGCCCGATGGGCACACCCAGATCGATGCCCGGCAGCACGCCGCGGTACATGGGTTCCAGCACGAGGCGCAACGCCGCTCCGTCGCGCGTGCCGTTCGGGTCGAGCGCGGCGGCGTTCTTCGTCACCTTGAGCACGCGGTTCCATGCGACTTCGGCCACCAGCGTCGCCTCGCGCCACAGCGGCGTCCTCGGCAGCGTGGCGAGCGTCGACAGGTTGACATGCGCGGTGCGCCCGACGGCATACCCCGGGTTATCCGTGTTGTTCGTCGCCGGCGCCGACGTGAAGCTGCTGGTGTCGGCCCCCTGGGTGCTCGCCAGGTCCTGGTTGTGGCGAAGCGACACCTCGACGGCCACGTTGAAGTCGCCGAAGGTGCGGCTTGCGCTGGCGCCCAGTGCCGTGATGCCCTGGTGGTAGGCGAGGTAGCAGGCCCCAGGCACGGCGGTCGGGACCGGCACGGCCGGCGGCGTCAGCAGGACGATGCGCGGCACGAGCTGCGCGGTCTTGTTGTGAAAGCGAATGGCGTAGAAGCCGAAGTCGGTCTCCTCGCCGCGCAGGCGCAACTGCAGGCCACCTTGGCCCGAGTTCCTGGGACGCAGATCGGCCTCATGGGGTGCGGCGGATGCCGGGCCGGTGAGGATGCGCTCGGCACCTTCGATCGCCAGGTCGGAACTCGAGAAGTAGCTGCCGACCGCCGGCACGCGGTTGGCGGCCCATGAGGTCTGGACGTACGCGCCCGCGCTGATGCGGTCGTTGACCTGTAGCTGCGCCGAGACCATCGGCACCGGCCGGATCGCCTCCTTGAACTGCGTGCCCGGCACCGAAACCAGCTTCACCGCATCGACCGGCATCTGGCCGCCCGCGATGCCGTTGGCACCGAAGAAGAGGCTCTCGCCCCACAGCAGCGAGTGGCGGCCGGCCCGCACGCTGGCGCTCATGTCACCGATGTCGAAGCGGCCGAACACGAAGGCATCGAGCACCTCGGCCTTGCGCCCATGCAGCTTGCGGGTGGCGTCGGTGAACTCGTTGGCCGGCACCGAGACCTGGTTCGGGAACGCCCCGCCGGGGAAACCGGGGTTGTCGTTGGTGGTGTTGTAGGCGCTGTCGTACCAAGCGGCGGCACTGAGGCGTGCACCCCATTGCTTGCGCCAGACCACGTCGGCCTCGGTGAGCCAGTCGAGCCGCTTGGAGATCAGCCCTTTGTCGAAGTTGCGGTCGCCGTCGTCGTTGTTCGGATTCGTCAGCAGCACAGGGTCGGCGTGCTTGAGTCGTGCAGCGGCGCTGAGCTTCACGGTGTTGTCCCAGCGCAGCGCGACGTCGGGATTGCCGACGTCGATTTCGCCTGCCTGCGCCTGCGGCGCGCCAAGCAACGCGGCGCACGCGGCGGCAAGCGTTGTGGTCGTCATCTTCATTGGGCTGTCTCCATGCGATCTTGTTTTCAACGGTGCTGAGGAAAATCGACGAATCGATTGCGGCGCATGCTAGGTATCGGATCGTCGACAAACCACGGTGGAATCGACTGGTCCAAATGAACGATGTGCGCGGCGGGCAGATCCGGCCAAATCGCGGCCTTGCTTGTCGATCGCCCCATGGAACTTCCGCCGATCGCTGCGTCCGCGCGCAGCCTCACTTCAATCGCCTTCGAGCGGCTTCGGTCCGACATCCTCGGCGGCGAGTTGCTGCCCCGTGAACGGCTGCCCATCCAGGCGCTGAGCGAGCGCTATCAAGTCGGAGCCACCGCAATCCGCGAGGCGCTGTCGCGTCTGGTTCCCGAAGGACTGGTCGCCTGTGCAGACCAGCGTGGCTTCAGCGTGACGTCGGTTTCTCGAGCCGACTTGCTCGACCTGACCGAGACCCGCGTGCGCATCGAGCAGATGGCCTTGCAGTTGGCCATCGAACACGGCGACATCGAGTGGGAGTCGCGCCTGCTGAGCGCCTTCCACAGGCTGTCGCGCGCACCGGCGCCGACCTCGCCGGAACTGGCCACCCAATGGTCGGCGGTGCACCGTGCCTTCCACGAGACGCTGGTTGGCGGGTGCTCGTCGTCGTGGACCCTGCGGCTGTGCACGCTGCTGTACGACAAGTCGGAGCGCTACCGCAACCTCGCCAAACAGACGACACGTGAACGCGGGCGCGACGTGGCAGCCGAGCACCAAAGCCTGATGGACGCTGCGATGTCGCGCAACGCGGGCCTCGCGTGCCAACTGCTCCGTGCCCACTTCAACGAGACGACCGAGATCATCCTGGCCGGAGGCCTCGTCGGGGACGAGTAGCCAGAGCCGTTCTGCACACATGGAGACAACAATGAGAACGACAACGAAGAGCGGCATCGGCCGGCTCGTGCTGATGACCAGCCACTGCGCCGGCATGGTGGACATGGTGGCGCTGCCGCTTTGGGTGGGGACCTTGGTCGCCACCTATTTGCTTGACCCTCAACAGGCAGGCGGTCTGGTCACGCTGTTTCTGCTTGGCGCCGTCGTGGCGAGCTTGTTTTTGGCGCCACGCTTCAATCGGATCGACGGCCGCCTGGCCGCCACGGTCGGATTCGCCGTTGCTTCGGCGTGCTTCTTTGCATCGGCGACCTTGCGACGCTTCGACCTGCTCGCGTTGCTGCATGCGGTCGGTGGCGTCGCAGCCGGTGCCGGGCTATCTTTCACGCACGGCACGATCGGTCGCAGCGCGAATCCACATCGCCTGTTCGGCATGGCCGGCATGGCACTCGGCGTCTTCGCGGTGCTGCTGCTCGGGGCCGCGCCCCAGTTGATGATGCGCTTCGGTGGGGCGGCGCTCTTCTACGCCTTGGGCGTGGCGATGGCTATCGCGGCGCTGCTTGCGGCCTGGCGCTTCCCGGTGGCCGATGCCGAGACGCAGGCGTCACGATCGTTTCGTGAATCGGGAGCGAGGCTCCCGTCGCGCGTGTGGTTCGGCATTGCCGGCATCGGGGCCATGGCACTCGTGCAGGCGATGGTGTACAGCTTCCTCGAGCGCATGGGCTCGGAACGCGGATTCGGCACCGCTACGCTGACTGCGCTGCTGGTCGCCATCGGCTTTGTGAATATGTTTCCAAGTGGCCTGGCAGCGTTCCTGGAGCGTCGACTCAATGCAACGATCGTGCTCTGCGCCGGGCCGGCGATTCAGGGCGTTCTGGCGCTCACGATCGCCCTCAGCCACGCGGTGGCGCCGTTCGCCGTCGCCGCTTCGGTGTTCGTCGCAGTGATGTTGTTCACCCACACATTCGCCTTTGGCACGCTCGCCCGGATGGACGTCACAGGCCGCGTGGTCGCCGCCACGCCGGCGATGGTGATGATCGGCTCAGCCATCGGCCCGGTGCTGGGTGGCACCTTGGCGAAGCTGTCGGGCTATGAGGCGCTTGGGCTTGCGGGCGCCGCGTTCGACGTCATGGCCCTGGTCTGTTTCTGGTGCCTGACGCGCGCGCCGCGCTCTGGTGATCTGGAACTTGCCCGTCACGAGACTCAAGGTGCGAGCAGTTCCTAGACATCGGCGAACCTCACGCGTCGTTGCGCAGCTCCTTCCGGCAGACGTTCCTCAGCGTACCGACATTTGTGATCTCAACTTCCACGACATCGCCATCGCTCAGCCAACTCGGGGGTTGGCGTTTCGCACCAACGCCACCTGGCGTGCCCGAAACAATGACGTCACCCGGATACAGCGTCATGAAGGTCGAGCAGTACTCGATCAATTTGGGGATAGGAAACAGCATTTGGGAAGTCGTGGCGGTCTGCCTTACCTCGCCATTCACTCGGGTCTCCAGTGTCAGTACCCGATCATCCGGCAGTTCATCCAGCGTAATCAGTGCCGGCCCAAAGGCGCCCGTTTTCGGGAAATTCTTGCCCGGTCCAAACTGATGCGTGTGGTATTGCCAATCGCGCACTGTTCCTTCGTTGAAACAGGACACGCCGGCAACATGACGCCAAGCCTGCGATTCTGAAATACGCCGACCCTCCTTACCAATAATGACAGCGAGTTCGCCCTCATAGTCAAACTGGCTTGATTCCTGCGGAATCACCAGAGCCGCGCCATGCGCCTGCAAGGACTCGGCCACACGCATGAATATCGTTGGATAGTCGACCTTCGGTCTCTTAGTCTCGACCCGGTGGTCTTCGTAGTTGAGGCCCACGCAAAGTATGTTTCGCGGATTGGGTATCACGGGGTTCAACCGAACATCCGCGAGCGCAAAGTCAGGCGCCTCGTCGCAGTATTTCGCCGCCTGCTCGAGCAAGTCGTTGGCCAACAGAGTTTTCAGGTCCTGCGCATGGGCTCCCAGGCGTTGTGGCAAGTCGATGATTCCGTCGCTCACCCAAAGACCGCATGAGGCCACCCCATCGCGGGAATACGAAATGAGTTTCATATTTCTAAGTTCCTTAACTATCGATCAATGGGCTTAATGGCCTAACTACGCATGATGGCCGACCCCCAGAGATTGAGGGTGCGGGGTTCATGGCGCCAACGTCCGGCCTCGCGATCTTCCGGGCACTTCTCAAGATCGCATGAAATCTCTGCCAGATTGCCATCAGGGTCGCGCACCATGAAAAACGTGTCATTCCCAGGGCCATGGCGGCCAATACCCCAAGCCAACTCATGGCGTGCCTTGCTCATGTGGTCCGCCCAATCTCTGAGGCCGTTCCAATCCGAGCTTTCGCAAGAGAAATGATCAAAACTGGTAGCGGGCGCTCGGAACACAGCCAGAGCGTGGTGTTCATCATCGGTCCGGAGGAACACAGCGCTCACATCGCCTTTGTCGTCATACACCCAGTCTGACGGGACGAATCCAAGCTCATGAATGTAGAAATCCGCCAGTTCAGCCGGTTTAGGAGACCGAACGGCGTAGTGCTGCAATCGCGCGGGAAGTCGACCGCCCACAACCGGAGAATGCGGGCCTCCACAACGAAAACGCAAATGGCAGCCTGTGGGATCCGTTAATACAACGCAATCACCCTCCTCGTCGCTGCTACGCACGAATCCAACGCCTCGGCGTATCAGACCTTCCGTGAATCGGGCGAAGTCGTCTGTTTCGGCAAACTGCCAGTGCGCTTCCAGCAATTGGTTGGGCCTACCTGCTTTCAGCCAGATCGACCTCTGGCCGGCCTCGCAGCGATGCATCTCTCCGACGCGACTGAGCTCATAGCCAAATGCGTCCCTGTAAAAGGCGGACACGCACTCCGCCTGACTGGAAGCCAAAACCAGACGTTTCAGCGTGGCGCCGATGGTCAACATACTGGCCTTTCAGGGCGTCAGATGCCGCCGTCGATCACCAGGTTGACCCCGGTGATGAAGTCGGCACTGGGACTCGCGAGGAAAGTCACTGCCGCGGCGATATCCATGGGGCGACCGATGCGCGGCACGCTCTGACGGAAGATGTCGACGGCGATCTTTCGCTCGTGGGCCTGCCACCCGCCCTCCATCTTCAGCTCTGCGGCGATGCTCACCAGCTCGTTATCCGACCCGGGCGTGTGGATGATCCCGGCGCTGATCGCATTGGCCGTGACGCCGGTGCCTGCGAGGCTGCGCGAGAGGCTGCGCGACAGGTTGATCTCGGCAGCCTTGGCCGCTTGGTAGTCGGGGAAATGCGGCGGCTGATGCAAGGCCACCGCACTGGCGATTTGTATCACCCGTCCCCAGCTGCGCTCGGTCATGGCCGGCACCAGCCTACGAATCAACGTAGCGGTGCCCACGACGTTCTGCTTGTAGGTCTCGATCCAGGTGTGCTCGTCGGTATGGAACCAACCGTCGCGCGTCCAGGGTCCGTGACGTCCTCCGGCGTTGTTGACGAGGATATCCACGCCGCCCAGGTCCAGTACCTGTTGAGCCACGGCGTCGGCTTGACCGGGCAACTTCAAGTCGCCCAGCACTTCATCGGCCTTGCCGCCCTGTTCGCGGATAGCAGCGGCGGTGCGAGCGGTGCGCGCGGCATCCCGGCCGTGCACGATGACATGGGCGCCGGCGCTGGCCAACGACATCGCGATGCATTCGCCGATGCCCGAGCTGCTACCAGTGACGAGGGCGCGACGTTGAGAAAGATCGAGGTTCATGAAGGTGGGAAAGGTGAAACCTAAGGGGCAGGCTTAGGCCGCGATCGCGGCGGCCTTCCGGTGGGCTTTGTCGACGCCGGGAACGGCCGCCATGCCGGAAGAGAACGGAGGCAAGCCCATGAGCTGCCGGCCGCTGATCTCGGCCGCCGGGTCCAGGCGCGTCGAACCGTGGGTGAGCGCGACGCGCACGTCACGTGCAAAGCGCTGGATCGGATTCTTCAGGCTCACCGTCGCAGAGCCGACCGCGATCTGGATCATGTCGATCGCCGCGCCACAGACGTTGCCGGCATGCACGAGGTCCATCATGATTTCGGCCTCCTCGGCCGCGCCGAACGCTTCGCCCGCAGCGGCCTTGCGATCGATGTAGTCGGCGCGCGAGAAGATCAGCGCCTGTGCCGCATTGATCATGGCGCGGGTCTTGCCGGCGACGACCTGAACGGACGGCGTTGCGGCCACGGTGTCGTAGGGCAGGTTGAACGGCTTGCGGTTGCGCGATTGCTCGACGAAGCAATCGAACGTGCCTTGCGCCATGCCCAATGTGATGGCCATCGTGTCCATCGCGACGATGAGCATCAGCCCGCGCCCGTCGACCAGGGCATAGCCCGGGCCTTTGAATCGCTTGTGCAAGCCATCCAGGCGCTTCGGAAATTCGGCCAGAGCCGCCACCCGGTGCTCGGGCACGAACACCTCGTCAACCGTGCGGATGCTGTTGCTCGACGAGCCGCTCAGCCCCATCACCTGCCAGTCGTCGACGATCTCGTACTGGCCCTTCTCCAGCAGCACCATCAGCCGCTCAACCTGGCCGTCCGCCGACTCGACCTCGGCTCCGACGACGACGAAGGCCGCATGCTTGCTGCCGCTGCCGAACCCCCACTGATTGCCCTTGGCAACGATGTAGCCGCCCTCGACGCGCCGGGCGCGTTGGATCTTGTCGGAGAACAGCGACGCGCTGGCCACCACCGGGCCGGGCCACTCCCGAGCGCGCCCGTAGACCTCGGCCACTGCCTGGTCCGGGAACGTCAGCATCACGCGGGCGAAGCCGCTGGCGATCATGGTGGTCCAGCCGGCCGAGCCATCGCCGCGCGCAACGGTGCTGACGATCTCTGCCAGGTCGCGGGCTCCAAGCGCCTCGCCGCCGAACTCTTGCGGCACGGAGATGCGAAAAAGACCGGTCGCGTGCAATGCCTGCAGCGTCTCGGGCGGCAGGCAACCCAGTCGCTCACCCTCGAGGGCGTTCTTGCGGATCAACGGCACCAGTTCGGCCACGGCATCGCGGATGCGCCGCCCTGCCGGGGTGCTGTAAGGAGACTCGTGAATGGAAGTTTGAGAAGCTGTGGACATGGATGTTCCTGAAGTTGAGGAGGCGTGACGCCGTAGAACGAAGGGGGCCACTCACCACGCCAGCGCGACGCCCAGCGGCAAGATTTCCCGGATCTCGTCGATCTGGCGGATGTGCCCATCGACCACCTTGAAGACGGCCATCATGTAGAAGGAGCCGTTGTCCGGCCGGGGGCTGTTCGGCACCGGATGAAAGTCCACCGTGACCAGGCTGATGGCCACGCCACGACCCACATCAAGCACCGGATAGCTGCGTCCCCGCGCCAGCGGTCGCGCACCACGCGTGGCGTTCACGCAGCTGGCCACGGTGTGCACGGCGGCATCCGGCGACAGCAGCGTGGAAAGGTTGTTGGTGATCTTCTTGCCGTTGTCGTAGCGGTCGCAGCGGTAGTCAAAGCGCGCCATCGAACCATCGCTCTCCTGCAGCGCGCTCCAATAGCTGTCGGCAGCGCGCTGCAGGCCAGCGCGGTCCACACTCCGCGCCGGCGGCACTGGTGCGTCGTACAGCACGTCGGGGCGCAGCAGTTGGTCCACGTCGGCGAAGTGGCCCTTCGGATCGGAGCCCACCACGGCCTCGGCTTCGCACACCTGGCCGTCTCCACAACCCAAGCGCAGGGCAAACGGGCGCCGCTGGCCCTCGATCACCACCACGCCCAGGCAGCACCACTGGTGCTGCACCGCATCGGCAAAGGCCTGAACGCCCAAGAACGCCTGGGCACCCCGCCAAAGCCCCGCACCCACGGGCACCTCTTTGAGGTTCTCGGTGGCACGGTGGTGGCGCGCCAATGGGACCAACTCGGAGTCCCCCTGCCGTAAGGCCTGCAGGTATTGCTCACCCAGCCGGTGCAATGCCGGTTCGTCCATCATCTTTCCTGTCTCCTAACGTGGTGTTGTGTCGGGACTGCCCTGCGCGCCCAACGCTTATGGAGCCATGCTAGGAAACAGGCGCTGACTTAACTAGACGTCGCTTTGGCAGCAATGCCGAGGCTGTCGAGCACCTGTTGACCGAGAAGAGTCAGCTGGCGCTGAATCGATTCGCTCAGGCAACGTCCTTCGGCATCAAATACCGGTTCGCCTCCGGTGTGGATCGGTACGCCGAACGGTGTGTTCCAACCTCGCAGTGCATGCACCACGTCTCTTAGCGCTCCGAGCGTGCCCACACATCCCTGCCAACCACCACCCGTCGTCAACGAGCCAACCGCGCGGCCGCTGAAATAGGCGCGCTCGTCGTCGCGCAGGTCTTCCGCATAGTCCAGCGCGTTCTTCACCACGCCGGAGATGGAGCCGTGGTAAACCGGTGAGCCGATGTACAGGCCATCGGCACGGCGCAATTTGTCCACCAGGTAGCGTGCTGCCTCGGTCCGCTTATCCGCACCGTAGGTGTAGAACGGCAGGTCCAAGGCTTGGCCGGTGATCAAACAGGTGTCGCAGCCGGCATCGGCTGCCTGGTCCAGCAGAAGCTGCAAGGCCTTCTGCGTGGATGATGAGCCGTGCAGGCTTCCGCCCAGGGCAACGACCAGAGGCCGCCGCCCTGCTCTTTCGAACAGGGGAATCATGAGAACCTCAGTACGTCAGAACGGGTAACGCGCAGGTTTGGTGCCCAGCGTCATCCATTGCCATTCGGTGAACTCGTCCCAGTTGGTGGTGCTGCCAAACCGCGAGCCGTTGCCCGACGCACCCATGCCGCCCATCGGAATGCCAGGCAGGTCGGAGATGGTCTGGTCGTTGATGTGCACCATGCCCGAGCGGATCGCGCGAGCGACGCGCAGGCCGCGATCCAGCGAAGCGGTGTACACCGCGCCGGACAGTCCGTAATCGGTGTCATTGGCCAGTGCTATCGCATGCTCTTCGTCGTCCGCGACGATCACCGGCGCGACCGGACCGAAGATCTCATGGTCGTAGGCCGGCATGCCAGGGCGCACATTGGCCAGCACGGTGGGACGGTAGTACGGGCCTTCGAAGTTGCCCCCGGCCAAGAGAGTCGCGCCGGCCGACACCGTTTGCGTGACGAGTTCGTGCACGCGGGCGATCTGCTTGCGGTTGATGATCGGGCCGATCGCGACCTCTTGACGGAAGGGATCGCCGACCGGCAGGCGCGCGGCACGCTGCGACAACGACTCGAGGTAGGCGTCAGCCACGCTGCGCACGACGATGTGGCGGCCGGAGGCCATGCAGATCTGGCCCTGGTGCAGGAATGAGCCCCAGGCGCCGGCGGAGGCGGCAGCATCGATGTCGGCATCGTCGAGCACGATGAACGGGCTCTTGCCGCCCAGTTCCAGCGACACCTTCTTCAGGTGCCGTCCCGCCAACTCGCCGACTCGGCGCCCCACCGCGGTTGAGCCGGTGAACGTGATCAGCCGCACGCCAGGCGCGGTAACCAGCGCCTCACCGACGTCGGCCGCGCCGTTCACCACTTGCAGCAAGCCTGCGGGCAGACCGGCCGCTTCGAAAACGCGGGCGAGCACCACGCCGCCGGTGATCGGCGTCTGCGGATCGGGTTTCAGGATGACGGCATTGCCCAGCGCCAGTGCCGGGGCCACCGAACGCATGGCCAGCAGCAGCGGGAAGTTCCAGGGCGTGATGACGCCCACCACGCCGAGAGGGATCCGCCGGGCCAGGCTCATGCGGTCCGGATCGTGCGAGGGCAGCACATGACCCTGTGGCTCGATGAGCAGCGCGGCCGAGTGGTACAGCTCGCCGATGGTGCCGGCCATCTCGGTCTGTGCCTTGCCAGGCAAACCACCGGTCTCGCGGATGATCCATTCCACCAAGGTGTCCCGGTGTTCTTCCATCAACGCCGCCGCACGCCGCAGCAACGCCGCACGTTCGTCGGTGGAGGTTGCCGCCCACGCGCGCTGGGCCTGCTGTGCCACTGGCACAGCGGCCAGCACCGCAGCCGGACTGCTCGCGCCTACCGTGCCCAGCAACGTGCCGGTCGCGGGCTCCGCGACTTCTATGCGTCCGCTGCTGGCGTCATGCCAGGCACCATCAAACGTCTTGTCCGTCCACGTCGAGGCCGCCAACAATCCCGAGGCGTCGAGCTTTGCGAACGAGGGGTTGAGCTGATCCATGGGATTCATCCTTTGCTTCGTGAGAAAAATTTGCAGTTGCCGGAGCGGCGGGCTGCGAAGGAAGCGCCGAACCGATCCGGTCGCGACAACGCTTCATGACATCAAGCTTTTGAGACTGGAGGCGGGCAGCCTCGGCCCTGTCGCCATCGGCAATCGCGTCAAGCACCGCCTGGGTCGCGGCGACATACAGGTCGACCGCCCAATAGGGCAGCATGAGTTGCTCACCCATGTCCCAGGACAGGAAGGCCTTGACGCCATCCAGGCAGGCGACAAGCAGGTCGTTGCCCGCCAGGCAGCCCTGCAGACGCTCGATGGGCTGCAGCGCCGAAACACTCTGTTGGCCACTGAGCAGGTGCTGCAGATGCTCCTCCACCACGCGCACCGCCGCGGCATCACCACGCCGAACGGCCTTGCCCGCACCCAGCACGGCCACTTCGATGGAGAGCTGGCGGAAGGCCGATTCGACGTCGGTCTTTGGCACCCGCTGCGACACGAGGAAGATGCACAACAACCTGCTGATCGAGGCCGTGCCGGGCCGGCGCGTCACGAGGCCATGCCCGCGACCAGGCAGCGTCACCGCAGTGCCGGCGTCTTCCATCATCCGGATGGCCTGGCGGATCACGCTGCGGTCGACTCCGAACCGTTCGCACAGGTCAAGCTCGTTGCCGATGGGCACGCCACGCGCCCAGTCTCGAGGATCAACGCTGTCCATCAACCCACGCATGACACTCAATGCGGGCATGCGCAGGTGACGCGCCAGATCATCCGGGGGAAGTGCCATGTCAACAGGACGGTCACCCTGTTGCCGCCTCAAGGCCTGCAGGTTGTGCCGCTCGACAGCGCGAAAGAGCCGTTCGGCCCGGCGAACCGCTTCGAGCGCACGTCCTTGCCGAAGGTCGGCAATCACCGCACGCAGCAATGGCTCAAACCAGGCGCTCGGCCGGCAGTTCATCACCGGAGGCAGCATGGGCCCGAGCAGCTCGGCAAATCGCGTCAACACGGTGTTGCCAGCGCAGGCCATCAGGCGTTGAGCAAAGCGTCGGAGCGCCGCGACCGCGCTCTCTCCGGGCGCCACATCCAGCACCGGCAGCGACATGTCACTGCACTCGGTCAGTTGGCGCATGGCAGCCACGTGCAGCGCACACCATGTGTCCAGCAGGTCTGACCAAGGCAACGCAGCGATATGCGAGAAGCCTTGCAGCATGCGGGTCACGTGCAGTGCCGTGGGTCCCCGCAGTTCCAGCCCGCCTTGGGCGCCTCGGCGCATGACGGCAGTCTCCCTGACCTCCAGGACTCGCACCGTCTCACGCATCACGTCGCGCCCGACACCGTAAAAGGCCGCCAATTCGGCTTCGGTGCCATAGAGCCGGCCGTGGGGCCAGCCCTCTCGAATGAAGCGTTCTTCAAGTTCATGCGCCACCGTCAACGGCAGCTTCGTGCGGACCGCTTCGTCCCCCACCACGCTGGCGTAGAGAACGGACAGGCCTTCGCGTTCTTCGTCGGTCGAGACTGGCGGACTGTGGGGGGTCTTGGACATGTGAGATTCCAATGACAAGGGAACCGATCAGGACAAGACTTTCGGCGCAACAAACGGCCCCTGGCCGGTACGCAGTGGGTCCAGAGCTTCAGCCTCGTGAACGACCTTGAACGCCTTTGGGCTCAGCGTGGCCATCAAACCTGCAGCCAGCACGGCGGCGGCGACCGCACCCATCATCGGAGCGTTGTAGGAACCCGAGGCATCGAAAGCCAAGCCGATCAGCCATGGTCCGCACCCGATCGCCGTCATGCTGCAAGCAAACGCCAATCCGAGGATCTCGGCCGACGCGCGCTGACCGAAAAACCGTGTGACGAGATAGGGCAGGAGCAACACCACCACGCTCATCGTCATGCCCATGAAGGCCGAGGCCGTCACCAGCATCGGCAGGCCGTCGGCCACCCCCATCAAGAGGAGTGCAGCAGCAGGCAAGAGGTACATGCCGGCCGTCGCCCACCGAGAGCGAAGGCGGTCGAGCATCGCGCCCACGACGAACGAACCCACCAGTCCTGCAACCGCCTGAGCCGACAGCAACAACGCCGACACGTCAATGCTGACTCCGCGGGTACGCTGCCAGGACACGAGGTGAGCCTGTGCCCCAATCAACGCACCGGCGACGAGGCATTCAGCTACGGTCAATGTCCAGAAGGTTCGCGAACGAAACGCTTGCCGCGCGGTCCAGCCAGCGCTGCCTGCCATGGGACCGCCTACGGCTTCTTGGGGCTGCGCAGCTGCCGGTCGCGTGCGAACCAACGCCAGCACGGCCGCCCCCGCGATCAACAACACGGCCAACGCAAGCAACCGGTAGGACTGGCGCCAGCCATATTCCTGTACGAGCCAGCGAACCAAGGGGGCGAAGCCGGCCTGCGCCAGCATCGGCGACATCGCGAGCACGAGACCCATCACGATGCCGCGCCGCCGGTCGAACCAGGAGGACACGACCTTGATGTGTGCCAGCGGGCCTCCCAGAGCAGCGCCCATGCCGATCAGCACACCCGCGCCTATGAACACCAGCCCCGGGGCTTCGATGGTGGAGAGCAGGAACAAGCCGAAGGCGAGGCTCAGCGTGCCGGCGAGCAACGGCCAGCGCACGTCGACCCGGTCGATGAAGCGGCCGGCGATGGGGTTGCAAATCGCTCCGGTCACCGAGGCCACCAGGACGATCTGCGGAAATACCGACAGCCCCCATCCCATCGAAGCGGAGACCGACTCGAGGAACACGGGGAACGACCCCATGAACACCGCCGACATCCCCAGCGCCATGCAAACGCCACTGCCCAGTGCGGCGAGCATGCGGGTCGAATTCCTCATCTTTGTCTCCTGCTCGGCGCCGCTCCAGCAGTGCGGCGCCTTTGGCTTCAGCGCGTTTCCTTGAGGGCGCCGTCCCAGTGCTCGGCCAACTTGCCGTCCTCCACGCGCCACATATCAAACCAGTACGAGTTGTAGGTGCGCGAAGGATCTTGCGGGTCCGGCAACTCACGCACGAGCATCATCACGACCTTGTCGCCTTCCGCGATAAGCACGGGCGGCGCGGATGCCGGGCGCATGTTCTGGCGCGCACGTGCCGCCTCCGGCGTTCGCGTGAAGGCGATGATCGAGTCGACACCCGAGGCGATGTTCGGGTTGTGCTGGATGTAGCTCTCGGTCAGGAGCGGGCGCACCTGCTCGGCCGTGTCGGGGTTCACCAGCAAAGACATCATCTTGAGCACCAGTTCCTTGTTGGCCTGCTGCTGCGTGCCTGCGGTGCTGGACGCATCCGCCAGGTGGAAGGGATGGTCAGGGGTAGTCATCAACTTATCTCCAGGCCGGAATGAGTGAACCGTCAATCCAGTTCGAATGGATGCCCAGGCGCAGGCGCACAGGCAGCTTGAGGCGAGCCACAGGCCCGGCAGCGAGCCGGCGGGTTTCAAGGATCACCAGCTCGTTGGACTTTTCCAGCGGCCGGTTCAAGACGACGATCAGGTAGCCATCGTCCTCATCGGCGGTGGCGCTGCGGGGGAAGTACACCGGGTCCTGCAGCGTCGCCCCTTCACCTGCATACCAGTCCTCGCGGTGACCGGTGGTCAGATCGAAGTGCGTGAGCTGGTTGAAGAACACGGGCACCACGCGACCGTTGCGATCGGTGATGAGGCGCGAACGGTTCAGCGTCGGCGCGAACACGTGGCGGTACGACTGGCACAGCCGGCGCGGATCGATGTGCGGACCTTCGCCATCAACGACAGCGAGCACCTGGTGTTCGGTCAGGTCTTCCGAGGCGGCGTGGTAATCGATGCGCCAACGCACAGCGCGGGTCGTGACCTTTGACGGGTCGCCCATACGACCGTGCTTGTCCGGCATCACCGCGGCAAAGCCGTTGCCATCGCACTCGTAGGCGTCGAAGACGATGCGCCCGTCCTCCTCGAAGGCGTTGATGGTGTGACCCGTGAAGGTGGGCGGCGCATGGAACCAACGCACCTGGTCGGAATGACCCTTGCGCGGCATCACGCCGATCACGGTGGGCAAGTCGGGGTCGTACACCCAGTGCTGGCCGCCGGCCTTCAGGCGCTCAAGGTCGGTGGTCAACGGCATCAACGGGAAGAGCATGTAGTGCTCGGTCAACGCACAGTCGTGGATCATCGCGGCGTACGGCGCCTCGAACCAGGCCTCATGGACCATCTCGCCGTTCGCATCGAAGACGTAGTAGGCTATGTCACGGGTGGTTTCGCCGCGTGCCGCGTAACCGAAGCCGTGCATTTCGCCGCTCGCCGGGTCCCACTTCGGATGGGCCGTGAAGGTCTTGCTGGTGATCTTCCCGCCCGGATTCCACACCCCTTTGGTATCCAGGGTCACCGGATCGATCTCGTAGGGCAGCCCGTCCTCCTTCGAAGCGAGCAGCCTGCCGGCGTGCATGTACACGGCCGTGTTGGCGGTGGTGCGGTCTTTGCCTGCAACGCTGGGGTCGTCGGTGAACGGGTCTCGGTAGTTGCCGAACAAGGAGCGACGGGCGGCTTGTTCCAGCAGGTACCGCTGGGTGCGAACGTGGCGCGTCTTGAAGTCGACACACCCGTCCTTGATGCGGAACGCCCGCACCGCGCCGTCACCGCCTGCGGCCACGGTCATCGGCCAAAGCTGCGCGACTTCAGGCGGATACATCTGGTCCGGCACGGCCTGAACGAAGAGGCCATCGATGTCGGCGGGCACCTCACCGTCGATCACCTCGAGGTCAGCGACGTCGATGTCAAAGCGGCAAGGTTCATCAATTCCTTCCGCCAATGCAGCGGGAAAGGGCTTGGTCACTACTGTCTCCTGTTGGTGCGTCCGGAGTCTTTTCCGGAGCATGTCTGCACCTTACGCGGGTCAACCAGATCAAACCAGACGGCAGATTGAGCCGGTCGGACCTTCTTCCTGGCGATGACCGAATTCGGGTGCGTCACGGCAATACCAAGAGAGATCCTGCGTGAGCGAAATATGCAGAATCCCTGTCACATCAGACTTGCCTCACCGAAAAGTCCTGTTCCAGACCATGCCGTAGGTACGAGGCGCTCCACCCCGCAGCCAGCCCGAGCTGTAGAAGTCTTTGACGAACACGTTGTGAATGTTCTTCACGTAACCGTTGATCGACCAGTCGCCTTGGGACGGACGCCAAGTCAGGTTGAAGTCGCCTGTCCAGAAGTTGTCCTGCATCGAAAGCGGTTGCTCGTTGGGCGACACGTAGTACTTGGTCACATAGCGACCATCAAGGCGTGCCACGAGCTTGCCGCTGTCGAAAGACAGGGTGCGCTGGTAATACGCACCGATCGTCCAGGTCGGCGAGTGCGGCAGGGTGCTGCCGTTGAGGTCGACACTGACGTTCTGGCCGTCCGGGTGGATCACGATCGTGCTGCGAAAGCGCGAGTTGATGTATCCCACACGAGCACCCAGCGCATCGGCTTCGGCAGGCCGCCATTGCGCCTCGATTTCGGCGCCCATGTTGCGCGCCTTGGGCGCGTTGGAGAACGCGAGCACCGGGCCAAGCGCCGGATCGACGTAGAAGTCCTGTACCTGATAGTCGCGGTAGTCGTAGTAGTACACCGCGGTGTTCAAGCGCCAACGGTCATCTGCACTTTGGGTCTTCCATCCCAGTTCGTAGGAACGCAGCTTTTCCGGCCGGATGCCCGGGTAGTCCGGCGGCATCGTGCTCCAGGCGCCGGGGCGATAGCCCGTGGAAATGGTGGCATAGCCCATGGTCTTGGGGCCGAAGTCTTGCTCGAGGCCGAGCTTCCAGTCCGTGCGTTTCCAAGTTCCCGACGAGTTGCCGGGCGTGGCCGGGAAACGGTCCGTTGTCTGCCACTTGTCATCGATCGTGTAGCGCACGCCCGCGACCGCGCGGGTGGTGCTGGTCAGTGAGTAGGTGGCGTTGCCGAAGACTGCCTTCGAGCGGGCGCCCGAGTTCTGGTGGATCGTCCCACCAGCCAATGGACCGGTCAGCGGTCGCTGGATGATGCGCATGTCGTTGTCGTAGTAGTACAGGCCGACAAGCGTCTTCATGTGCTCGACGGGTTGCGACGCCAAGCGAACTTCCAGCGTGTTCTGCCTCAGCGAGTGGGGGTCTTCCCCGTCGTCATCGATGAGCCAAGAACCTGTGGGGATGAACTGGTGGTTATGGCCTCCGCTTGTCGCGGTGAGCATCGTCAGCTTGCCAAGGCTGGTTTTCGCGTCGAGCTGTGCCCAGTACTTGGTGCCGATGTAACGCTCAGACGGACCCGTGATCGGGTTCGCCGTTTTCCACGGGTCTTTCACCGAGTTGCCGGCGAAGGCGGGCACGTAGCCCGCACCAGCGCCACCGAGATCCACGTACTCAAAGCCAAACAGGGCGGAGATGTCCTCGCTCAGCTCGAACAACAGCTTGGCGCGAAGCGATTTCTGGTCGGCATCGCTGGTGCCGTTGTTGTAGTACGGGTCGTGCTTGAGCACACTGCCCGACACGCGAATGGCCACGTTGTCCGTCAACTCGCGGTTCAACATGCCCTCCACGCGACGGGTGCCGTAGGAACCGAGTTCAAGCGCCAGTGCACCTTCGTTGTGGAACCCTGGGTCATTGCTGATGATGTTCACCACGCCACCGGGGCCGGAGCGGCCATAGAAGGTGGACTGCGGGCCGCGCAGCACTTCCACCCGGGCCAGGTCGTACATGACCTGCGTACCCTCGGGGCGGGCGTTGTAAGCCCCATCCACATTGATGGCGACTGCGCCGTCCCCCACGCCCGGCGACAGGTCGGTGCCCAGGCCACGCACCGCCACGAGATAACCGCGCGGCTGAGTCTGCACCACCACGCCGGGCGTGCCCTGAATCACAGTGTCCAGGCGGTTCAACCCTTGCTCTCGGATCTCCTTGCCACTCACCACGGCCGTGGAAATCGAGGTCTTCTGCAGGTTCTGGCTCACCCGCTGAGCCGTGACCACGACCGTCTCGAGTTTGGCACTGGAGGCGGCCTCGTCAGCCGCAGGAGCCGGGGCATCAGCCGCAGGGGCAGAAGCGGCCGGAGCCACAGCTGCCGCAACCTCCTGTGCATAGGCTGGCACGCAACAGGCGCCTGTCAGCAGAAGCGTCGGCCAACCGTTGCGCGCAGCACGGCGACTCACCTTGGCATATCGTTGTTTCATCGTTGTCTCCTTTTAATAGTCAACACCGCCCTTCGGTCGGCGACGGGCGCTGACCGGGCAGGACCTTGTTTTGGATGAAGGCGCCGAGTCGCTCGCCTGACCGGCCAGGCCAGCAGCGGCTCGGAGGATCAAGAGCCGACGTCAGTTCGAGATTGAGCGCTGCGGCAGTGGAAGTTCTGGGTCATCGTTGTCTCCGGTTTTGTCGGCTATTCGCCGCGTTCTTGTCTACCGTCAATGCGACAGATGCTAGGAGGCTGTAGGGCGCAAAACTAGGCGACGACTTCAGTCATGGACCTCATGCAAACCCGTATACGGGTAAACCGTGCCGCACTTGATCTGATCGTCTCGGGACATGCACACGCTTCGCCTCGATTCGAAGCGCCACGCCTGCTCGGGACGCTGCAGCGGAACCGCTACCGCGATCTCGATTCGCCCAAGCAGCGGCTGCGTTAGAAGATCATCACCAGGGCCCAGGCGCTGTCGCCGGCTTAGCGCTGGCCCGACTGACGTCTGTCAGCGACGCGGGCAGCACCATCACCATCGTTAGCCCCGCCCCCTGCCGCGTCTCGGCCCGGATGCTCCCGCCATGGAGCGCGAAGGCCCGCTGGGCAATGGCAAGGCCCAGGCCAACCCCCTGCACGTTCTCCGAGCCCGCCACACGAGCGAAGGGTTCGAAGATGGCCTCGACCATGTCCGCCGGCACGCCCTGTCCGTGATCCTCGACGGTGCAGGTCAGGCACGCCGATGCCTCGTCGATGCGCGCCGTCACGCTGACGAGGCTGCCTGGCCGCGTGAACTTCACTGCGTTGCGGATCACGTTTTCATAGCCCCGGTACAGCAGCTCGCCATGGGCGTGCATGACGAACTCGCCAGGCAGGTCGGCACGGACCTTCTTGCCCTGCAACTGGGCCTCGAACTGCGCGTCCTCGGCGATGGCCTGCAGCAGCTCGATGACATCGACGCAGCTGGCCGGTGGCACGGCCGCACCGGCCTCCAGGCGGTGCCAGGTCAGCAGCTCCTCGACGAGGCCGTCCAGGCGTTGGCTCTCGCGCTCGATGCGGTCAAGCATGGGTGCGAAGCTGGCCGGGTCCTGCCGCACGAGGCCGATGGCGACCTGCAGCCGCGCCAGCGGCGAGCGCAGCTCGTGCGAGATGTCGTGCAGCAGCTGCTGGCGAGATTCGGTCAGCCGCTGCAGCTGGCGCGCCATGCGGTCGAAGTCGCCGGCCAGGTCGACGATCTCGTCATCGCGCCCGCCCATGCGGTGCCGCACCCGTGCGTCCAGGTTGCCGTCGGCAATCTGGCGCAGCGCCCAGCTCAGATGGCGGATGGGTCGCGAGAGGTACCACGCCAGGCCGGCGCTGGTCAGCAGCATCGTCAGCACCCCGGCCGTGAACGGCACCAGCGGCACGACGCCGAACAGCAGATCACCGCTGTCGGGCGGCGGCGGCCGGCCGGTCAGGTGGAAATAGCTGACGACGCTGACCAGCGTCAGCACCATGCCGATCCACTGCGACAGGAAGAACTTCCAGAACAGTCGGCCGGGGCGGCGCGAGGTCGCCATCGTCAGTCGACCAGCAGCTGGTAGCCGCGGCCGCGAACGCTTTCTATCCACGACTGGCCGTCGCTGCGCAGGCCCAGCTTCTGGCGGATGCTGCTGATGTGCACATCGATGCGCCGGTCGAATCGCGCCAGCGGCTGGCCGAAGGCCTGCAGCGAGATGTCCTGCTTGCTGACGAGTTGCCCCGCCTGTCG
The DNA here is from genome assembly GCF_001425705.1 of Pelomonas sp. Root1217. Lineage (GTDB taxonomy): Bacteria > Pseudomonadota > Gammaproteobacteria > Burkholderiales > Burkholderiaceae_C > Pelomonas. The sequence goes on from NZ_LMDC01000032.1 coordinate 85,237, forward strand.
CGCCAGCACTTCCAGCAGCGTGAACTCGGTACCGGTCAGCTCCAGCGGCCGGCCCTGCCAGGTCGCACTGCGGCTGCCGGGGGACAGGATCAGCGGCCCCACCTGCAGCTGCTTCGCGCCACTGGCCACCGGCGTGGACGCCGGCTCGCGACCCTCGGTGCGGCGCAGGATGGCACGGATGCGCGCCACCAGCTCGCCCGGCGTGCAGGGCTTGGGCACGTAGTCGTCGGCGCCCATGTCCAGGCCGACGATGCGGTCGATGTTGTCGCCGCGAGCGGTCAGCATCAGCACCGGGACCTGGCTCGTCGAACGGATGCGGCGCAGCGCCTCAGTACCGGACACGCGCGGCATCATGATGTCGAGCACCACGATGCTGTAGGGCCGGCTGACCGCCTCCAGCGCACCGGCCTCGCCGTCGTGCACGGCATGCACGTCGAAGCCCTCGCGCACGAGGTACTGCGACAGCATGGCGGTAAGGTCGATGTCATCATCAACCAGCAGAACCTTGTTCATCGGCCCGGAGTATCCGCGTCGCAACGCGCGCCCGGCGAGCCGTTTTACCCACCTTAACCCTGTCGGAAGGCGCTTAACCGACCCGATTCCTAGCATGGGCTGCACAGGTATCCCATGCCCAAAGCACTGACTCCACACGCCCTTTCGACTGCCTGCGCCACACTGCTGCTGGCGCTGGCCGGCTGCGCCGTCGGGCCCACCTACCAGGCCCCCACGCCCGCCGCCGCGACGACCTGGCACGCTCCCGTGCCGCACGACGGCCAGTCCACCACGCTGCAGAACTGGTGGGCCCAGTTCAACGACGCCGCGCTGACGCAGTTCATCATCTGGGCCGAGGCCGACAGCCCCACGCTGACACAGGCGTGGACTCGCATCGAGCAAGCCCGCGCCACGCTGACGACGACGCGCGCTGGCGCTCTGCCCGCGGCCAGCGCCTCCGGCAGCGCGGCGCGCAGCGGCGCTTCCGGCACGACCAGCACGACGACGCGCAGCGCCCGGCTTGACGCGTCATGGGAGATCGACCTCTTCGGCCGCGTGCGCCGCAACGCCGAGGCCGCGAGCGCACGCATCGAGGCCCGTGAGGCGGACTGGCACGAGGCCCGCGTGTCGCTGGCCGCCGAGGTCGCGGACACCTATGTGCAGTACCGCGCCTGTGGCCTGCTGGCCGACGCCTACGAGCGCGAGCTGGCGTCCGTGACGAAGACGGAAGCCACCACCGCGACGATGGTGCAGGCCGGCTTCACGGCACCGTCCGACGGCGCGCTCGCGCGGGCCACCCTCGCCAGCAGCCGCTCCTCGGCCGTGCGCCAGCGCGCGCAGTGCTCACTGTTGCTGAAGTCGCTGGTCTACCTGACCGGCCACGACGAACCCGAGCTGCTGGCGACGATGGCCGGTGGCAGCACGGCCGTGCCGCAGCCCGCGCATCTCGGCGTGGACAGCGTGCCGGCCCAGGTCTTGCGCCAGCGGCCCGACCTGGCGTCGCTGGAACGCGAGCTGGCCGCCAGCAGCGCCGAGATCGGCGCCGCGCAGGCAGACCTCTACCCCAGCCTGTCGCTGAGCGGCTCCATCACGCGCAGCCTCGGCCAGGGCCTGACGACCTGGTCGTTCGGGCCGGCGCTGGCGGCGTCACTGTTCAACGGTGGCGCCAAGCGCGCTGCGGTGGACAGCGCCAACGCGAGCTACACCAGCGCGCTGGCCAGCTACCGGCAGGGCGTGCGCAGCGCGGTGCGCGAGGTGGAGGAGGCGCTCGTCAACCTCGACAGCACGCGCCAGCGCGCCACCGAGGCGCACCGCGCCGCCGAGGAGTACCGCCGCTACCTTAACGCCACCGAGGCCAACTGGCGCGCCGGCACGGCCAGCCTGCTGAACCTGGAGGAAGCGCGGCGCTCCGCGCTGTCCGCCGAAATCGACGACCTGACGCTGAAACAGAGCCAGGTCAGCTACTGGATCGCCCTCTACAAGGCCCTCGGCGGCGGCTGGACACCCGGCGCCACGGTCTCCACGAACAAGAACGGAGCCCAGCCTTGAACCGGCCCACCCGCATCCACGCACCCGGCGCCATCGTTGCCGCGCTGTTCCTCCTCACGGCCTGCAGCAAGCCCGAAGGCGGCGGCCCCGCCGCTGCCGCCAGCGCGCCCAGCGTGCTGACGGTGGAAATCACGTCGCCCAGCACGCTGCAGTGGCCGCAGACCATCGAGGCCAACGGCGCGCTGGCAGCCTGGCAGGAAATCATCGTCAGCCCCGAGACCGGCGGCCTGCGCATCGCCGAACTGGCGGTGGACGTGGGCACGCGCGTCCGCAAGGGCCAGCTGCTCGCCCGCCTGGCCGACGACAGCCTGCAGAACGACCTGCACAAGCAGCAGGCGCTCGTCGCCCAGGCGCAGGCCACGCTGGACCAGGCCACGTCCAACGTGCAGCGCGCCAAGGCCGCCGAGAACAGCGGCGGCCTGTCGGCGCAGACCATCGAGCAGTACCGCATCACCGAGGCGACGTCGCGTGCCGCGCTGGCGTCGGCCAAGGCCGACCTGGACGCGACGCAGCTCAAGCTGCGCCAGACCCACATCGTCGCGCCGGACGACGGCCTCGTGTCGACGCGCACCGGCGTGCTCGGCAACGTCGTGTCAGCCGGTACGGAGCTCTTCCGCCTCGTGGGGCAGGGCCGCGTCGAATGGCGCGCCGAGGTCGATGCGCGCCAGCTGGCCGTCATCAAGGAAGGCCAGCACGCCCGCGTCACGCTGCCCACCGCGCAGACCGTGGACGGCAAGGTGCGCCTGCTCGGCCCGGTGCTGAGCACCGACACCGGCCGCGCGCTCATCTACGTCGCGCTGCCGACCGACAGCGCCGCGCGAGTGGGCATGTTCGCCAGCGGCAGCGTGGAGCTGCCGTCCACACCCGCACTGACGCTGCCACAGAGCGCACTGGTATCGCGCGACGGCCGTGACTATGTCTACACGGTCGACGGTGGCGGCAAGGCACACAGCGTCGTCGTCACGGTGGGCCGGCGCCAGCAACAGCGCGTCGAGGTGCTGGGCGGCGTGCCGGCGAACGCGCGCGTCGTCGCCGGTGGCGGCGCGTTCCTATCGGACGGCGCCCAGGTGACGGTGGCCGCTGCGGCAGCGTCAGCGGCCTCGCGTTGATCGGAGCCGCACCATGAATGTCTCCGCCTGGTCGATCCGCAATCCGGTCCCGTCCATCCTGCTGTTCATCCTGCTGACGGTCGTCGGCCTGATCGGTTTCAGCAAGCTGCAGGTGCAGGACTTCCCCGACATGGACCTGCCGACCATCCAGGTGTCGGCCTCGCTGGAAGGCGCGGCGCCGGCCCAGCTGGAAACCGAGGTTGCGCGCAAGTTGGAGGACAAGCTCGCGTCGCTGTCCAAGCTGGACCATGTCACGACGACGATCACCGATGGCTCGGTGAGCATGAGCGTCACCTTCGACATCGACAAGAACTCCGAGGAAGCGCTCAGCGAGGTCCGCAACGCCATCGACGGCGCCAAGGCCGACCTGCCCGCGAGCATGGCCTCGCCCACCGTATCCAAGATCACCAGTGCCGGCTCCGCGCTGCTGACCTTCACCGTCGAATCGACGCAGCTCGACGAGCAGGACCTGTCCTGGTTCGTCGATAACGACGTGGCCAAGGCCATGCTCGCCGTGAAGGGCGTGGCCTCCGTCGCGCGCGTCGGAGGCGTCGACCGCGAGGTGCTGGTGACGCTGCAGCCCACGCTGATGGCCGGCCTGGGCGTGACGCCGTCCGACGTATCGGCAAAGCTCAAGGCCGTGCAGAAGGACAGCTCCGGCGGCCAGGGCGAGCTAGGCGGTCAGCGCCAGTCCGTGCGCACGCTGGCCACCGTGGGCCGGCCGGCCGACATCGCCGCATTGACACTGCCGCTGGCCGACGGCCGCATCGTGCGACTGGACCAGATCGCGAAGATCGCCGACGGCCATGCCGAGCGTTCCACCATCGCCCTTCGTGACGGCAAGCGCGTCATCGGCTTCCAGGTCACGCGCTCGCGCGGCTTCTCGGACACGGGCGTCGCCAGCGACATCCGCGCGGCCGTGAAGACCTTCGCCGCCGCGCACCCGAACGTGACGGTGCGAGAAGCATCGAACACCGTCGAGCCCATCCAGGAGAACTACCACGGCTCCATGCACCTGCTGCTGGAAGGCGCCGTGCTGGCCGTCATCGTCGTGTGGCTGTTCCTGCGCGACTGGCGTGCCACGTTGGTGTCCGCCGCGGCGCTGCCGCTGTCCATCGTGCCGGCCTTCCTCGTCATGTGGCTGCTGGGCTATTCGCTGAACACAATCACGCTGCTGTCGATGTCGCTGGTCGTCGGCGTGCTGGTGGACGACGCCATCGTCGAGATCGAGAACATCGAACGCCACCTGTTGATGGGCAAGAGCCCGTTCCAGGCCGCGATGGAAGCCGCCGACGAGATCGGCCTGGCCGTCATTGCAACGACGTTCACGCTGGTCGCCGTATTTCTGCCCACGGCCTTCATGGGCGGCATACCGGGCAAGTTCTTCAAGCAGTTCGGCATCACCGCGTCGGTCGCCGTGCTCGCGTCGCTGCTGGTCGCGCGGCTGTTGACGCCGATGATGGCCGCCTACCTGCTCAAGCTCAAGAAGCCGGGTCACCACGAGGTGTCCACCGACGGCCCGACGATGACGCGCTACCTCGGCTGGGCGCGCGCAGGGCTTAAGCACCGCAAGACGACCGTTGCGCTGGCGGCGCTGTTCATGGTGTTGTCGCTGGCCGTCGCGCCCTTCATCCCGACGGCCTTCATCCCGGCGCAAGACAAGGCGCAGAGCAGCATCAGCATCAAGATGGCGCCCGGCACGACGCTGGAGCAGACCACCGCCACCAGCGTGCGCGCGGCCGAACTCCTGAAGACCTTGCCCGAAGTGCAGAGCGTGTTCGTGTCGGCCGGCACGGCCTCTACCGGCGGCGGCATGGGTGCCTCGTCGGCGGCCGACCTGACCAGCGCGACGCTGACCGTCGACCTCGTCGCCCGCGGCGACCGCAAGCTCAAGCAGTCGCAGGTCGAGGCCCAGATGCGCAGCCTGCTGCGCACGCTGCCGGGCGCGCGCATCTCGGTCGGCGGCGGCAACAGCGGCGAGTCGCTGCAGCTGACGCTGGCCAGCGACGACCCCGAGGCGCTGACGCTGGCCGCCACGCAGGCCGAGGTGCAGCTGCGTACGCTGAAGGGCATCGGCAATGTGACGTCCAGCGCCGCGCTGCAGCGCCCCGAGATCCAGATCAGGCCCGACACCGTCAAGGCCGCCGCTTTGGGCGTCACGTCCGAGGCGCTGGCCGACGCGGTGCGCTTCGCAACCTACGGCGACTACTCGACGTCGCTGCCCAAGCTCAACCTGCCGCAGCGCCAGATCCCCATCCGCGTGCGGCTGGACGACACGGTGCGGCAAGGCCTGGCCGCCATCGGCCAGCTGCGCGTGGCCGGCAGCAATGGCACGGTGAGCCTCGCGTCGGTGGCCGACGTCTCAATGGGCAGCGGCCCGTCGCAGATCGACCGCATCGACCGTTCGCGCAACGTGACGCTGACCGTGGAACTGAACGGCCGCGCCATTGGCGAGGTGCAGAAGGAGGCCAAGGCGCTGCAGGCGCTTCGCTCGCTGCCCACCGGCGTGCGCTTCGTCGACCAGGGCGAGCTGCAGCGCATGTCGGAGCTGTTCACGAGTTTCGGCGTCGCGATGGCCATCGGCATCTTCTGCATCTACGCGGTGCTGGTGCTGCTGTTCCACGACTTCCTGCAGCCCGCCACCATCCTGTGCGCGCTGCCGCTGGCCATGGGCGGCGCGCTGCTGGCGCTGTGGATGACGGGCCAGGCGTTCTCGATGCCGGTCGTCATCGGCGTGCTGATGCTGATGGGCATCGTGACGAAGAACTCCATCCTGCTGGTGGAGTACGCCATCGTCGCGCGCAGAGGCGGCATGACGCGCTTCGACGCCATCGTCGACGCCTGCCACAAGCGCGCCCGCCCCATCGTCATGACGACCATCGCGATGGGCGCCGGCATGCTGCCCAACGCGCTGGGCCTGGGCGCCGAGCCGAGCTTCCGCCAGCCGATGGCCATCGTCGTCATCGGTGGACTGGTGACGTCGACATTTCTTAGCCTGCTCGTCATTCCGGTGGTGTTCACCTGTGTGGACGACCTGCTAATGTGGTCACGAAAGGGACGAGTTCAAGAAGCGGGGGCTCAACTTCGCACGCAGGAACGGTGACCGCTTCGTGGATCAAGGCCTCACTTTCGAGTCCATCGCCGAGAGCTTCGCCTGTCCTTTGCATAGCATTGCAGCCTGGACCTTCGCCCTGCTCGGTATACGTGAGGAGTCATTGGTGGGCTTGAGTCGCTTCGCTTCCTGGAAGAGCGCGGCCGCGGGCCTCCTGTGATCGAGGCATCGGTGGTCTCCTTCATTGGCACACCTTGATACCGTGCGGCCCGGTGCCATGGGTGTTCTGGATGGCCGACTGCGCGTTGACCATCTTGCCCATGCGGCGCCGGATCTCACCGTTCGGCAATCGCTCGAGCTTGACGCTCGGGATCAAGCGCCATCGCGATGCGCTCCTCAAACGTCGGCCTCGGCGTGTTGCTGCGCGGATCGCTGGTTGCAGGGTTGGACAACGAGCCGAGCATCACTTCCCGGCTCGGCGTCAGCGTCAGCGCTCCCGACGCGAAGGCTGAACTGCCCGGCGCTGATGCCGATGGTCCGCTTGGGCCGATCGCCGCTTGTGACGGGGCCGCTTCGCCATCCGTCGAAGCGGCAGCCTCAACACTGGGCACCACCGGTGTGACCGTCATCGGCGAGCGGACTGGAAACGTCCGCATGCGTGCGGGCGTCGGCGTCGCCTGTTCACTCGCAGCCTGGATACGTGCCTTGCGATCGGGAACAAGGCGAAGCGGGATCGACATACTGACCTGGCTGTCAGGCCGCACCGGCTGATTGAGCTGCCACAGCGCCCATAGCAGCACCAGATGCGCACCGAGCACGGCAAACGCAGCCAGCGGCGATGCTTGGGCCGCCGCGGCTCAGATGGCCCAGCGGCAATACCATCGCGGCGTTCACTCGTCCTGCCTCGCAGGCGCAGGATCAAGGCCGGTGTCAGAAGAGAACGCCGCTGGAGGCGGCGGCAGAGCGAATGGGGGGAGGAGCCAAGCGAACAGCGAACAGCCCACGCACAGGCAGAGCAGGATTCGCATGAAGATTCGTGCGGTCAGCAACAGCTAGTCCCGCCAGAAGGCATGGGGCGGGGGGGTGAGCTTTCTCATCGCACTTCGCTATAACTGCTGACGAAGCGGCGATGCTAGGAAGGGCGTCCGTTAGCTGCGTTATGCCAAGGTTAGCCTGGGTAAAGATTCGACCTGGGCAGCGTCAGCACCATTGCCAAGCCCCCGCTTGCCTCAGCAGTATTTGCATACAGCATCGCGCACAGCCGCGTGCTGTCAACGGATTGGCTCAAGTTCGGGCTCTACAGCTCTGCCCTCCATCGAATACTGCCGTCGGCGTCTTGGCAGTGGACGAAAAGCATGGCATTCGCTCGGTCGTTGGCAAGGGTTCGGGCGGTACCGTTTGCCCGATAGTGCAGCCTTTACGCTGCGGCGATGACGCTCGCCCGTGTCACCGACGTTGCCTCGTTCAAGAGGCTGCCATCACCGACACGCCCCGCTTACCGGGCGACGGCGGCAAGCTAGCGGCGCCACTGCCAGCGACGCAATCAAGCTAAGGCGATGCCAAAACCGGCATCGGACCTCGAGCGCTTTTCATCAGCGGATGGCCGGCCCGGCCATAGCATGCGGCCTCGTAAAGCCGCCAACCGCTTGAACGCGCAGTTCTTTCCCGGCCTGCGGCTCTGCCTCGCCGCGTGGGCCGTCGGCTGGGCCTGATCACCGCTACAGCCCCCAACACCATCCGCACCCTGTGCCGGAGATGAACCGCCGACGCGCACCTGAGGTGCGCGTCCAGGCGGAGTACAAGACTGGAGACATTGATGTTGACTCGCCGTGCATTTCCCGCACTCATGTGCGTCGGTTGCCAGCGCTGGTCCGCATTCAATGTGAAGTAATGACTCTCAAGCAAATGAGCACAAATAACTTTGTCGCGGCAGTCGGCGGTCTGATCCCCGTGGAGCCAATTTTCAAGAGGTTCGCCTCCCTGCCCGGACAACTGGCGCTGGCCAGCATCCTGTTCGCTGCTCTCCCCATTCATGCGGCCCTGCCGGAGCTGGGTCCGATGCCGTCCCTGCCGGTCCCGTTGCCCTCCGACAGCGTCGCCATGGGCGACTCGCAATCCTCGCCGGTCGTGCATCTGGACTTGCCGATTACTGCCGGCCCGTTCAAGCCGACCTGGGAATCGATCGCAAAGCAGTACCCGGGAACGCCGGCGTGGCTGCGTGAAGCAAAGTTCGGCATCTGGGTCCACTTCGGTCCACAGGCCGTCGGCATGAGCGGCGACTGGTACGCGCGCCGGATGTACGTTCCCGGCACGACCGCCCATGCCAGCCACCTCAAGAACTATGGCCATCCGTCGCAGGTCGGCTACAAGGACCTGTTGCGGGACTGGAACCCGCGCAAGCTGGACCCGGCCAAACTGGTGGCGCTGTACAAGGAAGCCGGCGCGCGCTTCCTCCTTATCCAGGGTGTGCATCACGACAACTTCGACTTGTGGGATTCCCGTTATCAGCCGTGGAATTCAATGCGCATCGGTCCCAAACGTGACCTGCTTGGGGAATGGGCGGCGGCGGCCAAGGCGACCGGGCTGCGCTATGGCGTGGCGTTTCACCATGAGTACACCTGGTGGTGGTGGCAAACCGCCTTCGGCAGCGATCCGACAGGCGATTACGCCGGTAAGCCGTACGACGGCGCATTGACCCTTGAGGATGGCAAGGGCAAGTGGTGGGAAGGGCTCGATCCCCGCCTGCTCTATGGCCCGGATCTGCGGGAATACAAGGGCGTGACGGCAGCGGCACATTCGGACTGGAATCCACCGCCCGCTGGCATCTTCAGCCGCCACACGGCCTATGCCGAGTGGTACGCGAAGCGCTGGGCGCTGCGCATGATGGATGTGGCTGAGCGCTACGACCCGGACTTCATCTATACCGATGGCACCAGCGACGAGCCTTTCAGCGGCAACTTGACCGGGACCGGGATGAAGTCCGATGCCATGCAGCTCGTGATGGCCGATTTCTACAATCGAACGCTGAAGAAGCGCGGCAAGGTCGATACGTTCAGCGTCGTCAAGTTCCACCCGAAATTCAACGGCACCGTCAACACGGAAGAAGGCACGATCCCGGTAGGCATCAGGGACGATGAAGCGTGGATCGCCGAAACGCCTGTGGGCGATTGGTACTACGCCCCCTGGTTCACTTATGACTCGGGCGCCGTCATTCGCTACCTTCTTGAGCAGGTTGCGCGCGACGGGAATGTGGCCCTCTGCATCTCTCCGCTGCCGGACGGATCGCTGGACGAGGGCAGCCTCCGCATGCTGAAGGAAGTCGGTGCCTGGATGCGCGTGAACGGCGAAGGGATTTATGGCAGCAAGGCCTGGGTGAAGCTGGGCGAAGGCGAGGGTGGCAAGCTGCGCACCTTGCCCGGCGGGAAGCTGGATCGAACCCAGGCCGATTTCAAGTTTGGGCCCCACGACTTCCGCTTCACGGTCGGTCGCGACGGTTCCCTGTACGCGTTCACCATGATGGTTCCAGCGCCTGGCACGACGCTCAAGATCCGTTCGCTCGGGTCGGACGCGAACCTGCTGGGCAAACCAGTCAGCTCGGTGTCACTGGTCGGCTACGAGGGCAAGGCACTCACCTGGCGCCAGGAGGCCGACGGCTTGGTCATCGTGTGCCCGCCCGATATGCCATTTGCTACTGCGGTTGCGTTCAGTATTCGCTAGGCAAGCCGCCACTGGAGGGCGTCACAGCCGTCCGTCCGGTTTCAGCGGCGGAGCCGCCGGACGGGCCTGCGGCGTCCGGCGGCCAGTTTTGGAAGATGTTTTGCCGGCGCCCCAGCCGCCGGATACTGAGCAGCGCCTGGCCGATTCGGTCGCGTCCCCAGGCCACGGCACCCCGCCCCATTCCCTAGCCACGCAGCTACGCCAGGCCCGCGGGAAGGCTGAACGCAAGGATCCCGCCCTGGACGACAACAACATGCTCACCGCGCGGCTGGAGCTGCATGTGCCGCCGGCGGGCTTCTTCCGCCACGAGGTCCAGCGGCTGCTGGTGATGTTCGCTGGCACGACCCGGCCGCGCTCGGTGCCTTATGCGCTGCGCCTTGTGTTCGATGAAGCCGACGACGCAGACGCTCCGGAGCCGGCCAGCGGCGCTGGCGGAATCCTCGTCCCACACGCAGCGCAGCGCCGAGAAAAGTCGAGACCGCAGCGGTAGAAATCTGCCAAAGGTCGACCCTCCCGAGACCACCTGGCAGATTTTCGCCGCCGCAAAACATCGGCGAGTTGCCCACAACCAACGTCCCAATCAGCTGGGTCCCACTGTCGTAAGCCGGAGGACAACGCGCCGATTGAAAGCGTTGCAGGCCTCGCTCTCCGTGCCGGTCATGGCGTCGCACTTTCGCGCTTGCTCCCGGGCGCCTTCCGAACGGAACCTGATCGTGGCCTTGGACCACTGCGGCGCGTTGTCCTTGACCCAGACCTCGACCATGTCGCGCACGGCTTCCGCTCGCTTGCTGGCCAACTCCTCGTTGGTGCCATTCTGTCGTTTGCGGGGATCGGCGTGACCGACGATCTCGAAGCGCGCCGCCTGTTCGACCACCTTGCCGTCCTTCGCCTTGTTCGCAGTAAGAGAGTCCCTCAAAGCCGCCAACTGCTGGGCCAGGTCCTTCTTCGCGTCCTCGCTTAGCACCGCGGAATTGCTTTCGAAGTGCAGCCCACTGAGCTCCAGGCAGTGGAGATTGCTGCCTGTTCTCACCTGCAGCCCGCTGTTCTTCAGTGGTACACGCAAGCCCGTGGTGCCCAGCACACGAAAAATCTTCTCGTACGGAGATGTCTGAAACTGAGGCCGATGCGATTCATCGTACGTCCTTGGATCGGACGACTCCGACCACAGCTCCACCAAACCCGTGTCGCCCAACGTGTGCCAAAGCACCTGAATGTTAGTCAGGGTGGCGCTGCCATCGGCGTTTCGGCAGACTTCCAGCGGCAACCCCTGCTGACTAGCGACGCGATCCAGACGAACCAAGTTCTCGGCCGACACGTCGATGGTGGAGTTGGGGACGTTCAAGGAAACCATCTGGAACGCCTTCGTGACCCCGGTTTTGCCGTTGAAGGCCGGCGGCGCTCACCATGCTGTGCGCCGCCGAGGTGGCCCGCAAGGACGAGCGGCGCATCCAGATGGGCATGTCCATCGCCAAGTTCCCCTGTGTGCGCACGCTGGAGGGCTTCGAGTTCGAGGCCCAGCCCTCCATTGATCCGAAGCTGGTGCGCGAGCTGGCGACCTCGCGCTGGGTGGCCAACGGTGAACTGGCGTCCGCGATCCGCGCCGTCAGATGGCCCAACGCCTTAGCCCCGTACAGCATCTTCAACCGGGTCTCGCCGGCAGCAAGGGCATCCGCCGCGTCGTTCTTGGCCTTTTCTGCGACCACGACCTTACGGTCGAGCTGCATGCCCTTCATGGCTACCGACAACGCGAGGTGGTGCTCGGCATTTTTCTCCGAAGCCTGTGCAACGCCGTCCTGGGCTGAGGCGTAACTCTGCTCCCTCTCGGCCGCCTCCGACTTCTCTTGCCCGGTGCGTCGCAAAGCGGCGGCCAGGCTGGCCGCGGAACGCCGCGTCTCATCATGGTCGCGCTGAGTCGCTTCGTAATCAGCAGCCGCATCGACAAAGGGCAACATCACTCCGTGCAGCTTTGTCAGCTGGGTCTTTTGCTTCTCGTAGCGCGGCCGCGCCTTGAGTTTGTCTGCCGTCTGTGCCAGGCCATCGCGCACGGTGGCCGATCGCTCCGGATCGAGGGTGAGGATCAGGAAGCGGCGCAGCAGGTCGGCCTCAGTGTTGAAGGTGAGGAAGCCTTCCTCCATGCCCCCTTCATTGCTGTTGAAGTCGACCTGCATGCGCAGCAGATCCATGTCGAGCATGCGCACGTTGGCCAGATGCTTGACCCAGTCGTCCTGGGTCTTGGTGCGGAAGAAGTCACCCCGTGACCGCGATGTCGCTTCATGCATCCATTGCTGGAACTCCGGCATCGACCGGGCCGGTGTGTCGGTCAGGCCAGGCGCGGGCACGTCGTCCAGCGACAAGCCATCCGTCACTTCGAAGGCAAAGAACGACCGGTCCACCTCCGCGCTTCTCTCGACGGTGTCCTTGATCGTGACCACCTGGCCGATCAGCAGCTTGTAGTCGGGCGCGTTCGCCGCCCTCCCCGGCATGTGCCATTCGATCAGGATGAAGGATGGACGGCCATCCCGTGAGAAGTACTCGTGGAAGCGGTGGTTGCGCTTTTGCAGGTGTTGCAGCCAGCGATCCAGCTTGGGCTCGAAGCAGCTGAAGATGTACGACAGCAGGGACGTCTTGCCGCCGGCGTTCTCGAGGTTGAAGACCGTGTCCGTCGGCTCATCGGTGTCGGGATCGTTCAGGTCGAACACGTGGTTGTCGTACCAGGCCGTCGGGCTGCCGAAGTGGCTGACGTGGATTCGCGAGATCCGTTGCATGTCAGTGGCCTCCAGCGGCCAGGGCCGCGTCGCGGGTCACGTGGAACAAACGTGGCAACGTGAGCTCACGTAGGTGAACTCGCAGCCGGTAGGTGGGGCCGAACAAAGACTGCGCCTCGTCCTCACTGTCGCGGACCAGCCGAAGCAGGCCGTACTCGAGCATCTTGTTGACGGCGATCCGCACGATCCCGTCGACCGACGATGAAGAGGCTCGCTCGGCCTTGGGGTTCACCGCGGGCAGGCGCTTGAGGTACTGCCAGCCAGGCACGAACTCTTCCGCCTGCTCTCCGCCCTCCCCGGCTTCGTGGCTGTCCGAAAGGCGGCCCACCACCGCAAGGAGGGTGTCCCTAAAGCGCGCCAAGGTGGCTGGCAGCGGGGCCTTCACGTCGTCGTCCAGGCGGTCCGTCGTCGGAAAGAACACCGCTGCGATTGCCAAGTGGGCCATCGCGAGCGCCACCCGCTGCTCGGGAGTGAACAGTTGGCGCAGGTCCGACATCCGCAGTGAAAACCGACTGTCCTTCGATGACGGAGCGACGATGAGCCCCCGCTCGCTGACGTCAAGGATCGACAGCTGCAGGCCGATGGCGGATTCCTGCACGGCGCTGGCGAACGCCGTGTCCGACCGGTACCTGGACAGGAGCTCGCGGTACTCGACGTCACGAGACGGAGACCCCGTCAAGTTGATCGCCTTGTAGAGCAAGGTGTTGGCGTCGCGGTGAGTGCTGCTCATCGTGTCTCCACAGGATCAAAGCGAAGGTTGTCGCCCGCGGCGACATCCGAATCAAAGGTGCCATCGGCCCGGGCCTTCATGCCACCGAACAGGTTCTCGCTCTCGGGGAAGCTGCGATACAGCGCGTAGACGATGCATTGCCGCTCCAGCAGCGACATGTCTTCGTCCTCAGCGGCGGCGAGAAGCTCGTCGATCGTCCAGCTGCCGCCGATGGCGAACTTCCGGCCGATCCAGGCCTGTACGGCCTGCGCCATCTCTTCCGGGAATGGGTCCTCATAGACCACAAACGGCAGCATCTCGCCGACCTCGCCAATCTCGTCGCTTGGCGCATCGAACTCACGCTTGGTGAGGAGCAAAGCCAGCAGGTCGGAGAGGTCCGGCGCTTTGGGAAACACGGCCGGATACAGGCTCAGCACCAGCTCGTCGACATGCTTCACCAGCTCATGCTGTGAGGTCGCCAGCGCGTCTGGTAGCAACCCGGTCTCGAGATCGGGGAACGAGGACGGCCTGCGCGACCGGAACGCGCCCGCTTGGGCGCTCATGAACTTGTCGCCCGCGCCCGTGACGTCGACCTGCAGATGGGCACGCACGCTGCTGGCGCTCTTCAAGACCTCATCCAGGCGCCCCAGCTGCTGGCGGGCCTGCGGATCCGTCACTTGGATGAGTTGCTCCCTGACCGACTCCTCCATCCGCCGGTCTTCTTCCTGGCGGGCGTGGATGTGCTGCCGCGCCTCGTTCAGGCGCGGCGCGATATCTCGCGTCCAGGCCACGGATCCTGGCGCCCGCCAAGCCTGATGGATGAAGTCGCGTATCTGCTGCCGATGCTCGATGGACAGCATGCGCGCCCGCCGGGCGAACTCGTAGGCCTGGTCGAAACGGCCACGCTCGATGAGCAGCTGCAGCATCCGCTCGACCAGGATCTGATGGTCCTCGACCTTCAGGTCCAGCATGCCCATCAGCACCAGATAACCCTCGGCCGTTGCCCTGGTCTTCGAAGTTGCCGGTGGGCCGGCAGCGAGCCCCGTGCCGGAGGTGCCGGCGAGAGGCTGCCGGATTACCTCTCCCAGCCTCCGCGCCCGGGCGCCGGTCTGCGCGGACCGGGTCGGCTGGGATCCGGGCGGTCGGCGCTCGGCTGTGACCTCACGTACTCGTCGAGTCGACGGTCCCAAGCAGCAGCGATCTGCTTCACCAGCTTCTTGCTATTCACCAGTTCGTCGCCGGAAGCCACGCCCAAAACCGACAGGGGAACGATGGATTGTTCTGAGGCGGCGGCGTCGACAAACTGCAGTACGTCCGTCTCGTTGACAAAGGAGTTGAAGACCGCGTGTCCAGCACCGCTGTTGCCCGTGGCCAGCGCACCTTGCTTGTATGCCGCCAGGTAGACCATCAGCTCCTGGAAGCGAAGGCCATTCTTTCCGAGGTCAACCTTGCAGGTGGCAGGATCGTCTGGATTCACGTCACGAAGGTGGCTGACCGGGATGGCCGAATAGAACGGGTAGCCCGACGAGCCGAGCGCATACAAGGAATAAGACCCCCTTGCTGGGCGGTGCACAGCTGTCAGCGCCTCGAATTGCGACTGGTTCTTAGCGTTCCTGTTCCTATAGACATCAAGCTTCAGCGACTTCGGAGTGTCAGCGAGCTTGAACTGGATCCAGAACAATCGCACACCCCCGTCGGGAACCAGCCCGCTTCCTGAAATCAGCAGCAGAAGATCGGCGCCTACGGACGCCTCTTTGAGCGCAGGCACACGATGACTGAGGATCTGGCCCACGCCGACCTGCAAGTCAGCACCGAGCAGGCGCTGGGCAGTCGCGATCTCTTCCTTGAGACCCTCGACGAATTTCAAGGTCGATGTGTTCTCGTCGAGCAGCCTGCGGATGTCGTCGTAGGCCCTCTTCGAGGCGTGCGTCAATGCCCAAAACAGGCCCGCTACGTTGGATCCACCCAGATAGCCATCGACCTCATGGAGCTTTCCGCCAATGTCCAAGGGAACGAATTCCTTCCGCACCCTCAACGTGTGGTCGATATAGGTTTGGGGAAGCTCGCTCGATGAGTAGAAGTCCACCAGGTGGGAGGCCATCCATTCGCTGAGCTTCAAGCTGCGATCGACCCGCGACTTGTCGGCAATCAACTTTTCCAGGCGCCGCTCCACCTCCCAGCGTTTCTTCCTTTCCGCATCAGCCTCGGCCTCCGCGTCTGCTTGCGCATCTTTGGCCTCTTGAATCTCCTTCAGAGAATCACTTCGTGGCACCAAATCCAGCAGTTTTAAAAGCCATTTGGGGACCAAGGAGCTAGTCATTCAGTCAGGTGGGATTCGTTGTCGTTGGTCGTGATACCTGACGCTTGTGGGAGCTAACGGAGAGAGTGGAGGTAGTGCTCTGGACAGCAACTATGCCCGATAGATCGGTGCGTTCAGGAACATGACAAGTTCGAGCGCGCGCAGCGGCGATACCGCGTAGCCGATCTTCTTGTTCATCGACGCGTGAAATTGCTCAAAGCCTGGACGCTCCACCAGGTTGCGAAGTTCTTCAAGGTAGCTCTGGTAGAAGTGGACACTGTTGACGCGGTAGTGATGCGGCCTCTCGCCGCGCACGAACGCGAAGACCTTGGAGTCCCAGATCGCGTAGGTCTGCGGCGCCACGAAATGAAGCAGCTTGGAGACGCCGACAACCGAGTTGTTCACCAGGCCTGCCAACGCCTCCAGCTCCCAGGCATCCAGACGATGGCCTTGCTTGGCCCTTGTCAGCATCGCCGCGGCCGCGGCCAGGTCGCACCGGTCGGCGTCGGGGTACAGCTCCAGGATCGTGGGCATCCACCCGTAGACCATGTGCGCGCCGCAGACCACATCACTGGCGTCGAAGGACGACTTGCGCTCGAAGAACGCCAGCAGGTGTGGATAGGTGCCAATGTAGGGATCATCCGAAAGGATTTCCGTGCCACGCTCGAGTTCAAAGACGTCACGCATGCGCAACGGCGCCGGCGTGGATAGTGGGCGAAGGGTCTTCATCGGCGACGATTGGGACGACGGTGTCCCGAGGATGATCGGCTCGAACATTTGATTTGCGATCACCCACTGACATCGAATCAACCCACGGAGATTCGTGAAGAAGTTGTGTATGCGTCCGGCCAACTCACCTTGAACGTCTCGTCGACGACGACCAGGATGGTGTCCACCAAAGTCATTTAGGTGGACACCATGTCAGACGCCAAGCCGGCCAGTCGCCGACGTCACGATGCAGACCTGAAGCGTCAAGTCATCGCCGCATGTGCGGCACCTGGCGCGTCCGTGGCCCAGGTGGCGATGAGCTACGGCCTCAACGCCAACCTCGTGCACAAGTGGCGGCGCCTGGCTGGGCACGATGGCGAGCCTGCTGGCTCCCCAGCATTCGTCCCGGTATCGGTGGTCACCGAGGCGCCACCGTGCGAGCCGCCGCAGCCCATCGAACTGGAACTGCAGCGCGGTCCGGTCCATGTTCGGGTTCGTTGGCCCATGGCGGGCGCTGCTTCCTGCGCCGCCTGGCTGCGCGAGATGCCGCGTTGATCCGGGTGGATGCCGTGTGGCTGGCGGTCGAACCGCTGGACATGCGCGCCGGCACCGAGGCCGCTCTGCGGCGCGTGGTCACTGTCTTCGGCGCAGCGCGCCCTCACCACGCCTACCTGTTCGCCAACCGTCGAGCCAACCGGATGAAGGTGCTCGTGCATGACGGTATCGGGGTGTGGCTGGCAGCTCGGCGCCTCAACGCGGGCCGCTTCGTCTGGCCTCGCGACGTGACCGGCACGCTGAGCCTGAGCCGCACTCAGTTCGACGCTCTGGTGCTTGGCCTGCCCTGGCAGCACGTAGGCGAGGCCGGCGTCATCACGCTGCTCTAGGCCGCGTCCATTGCTGCATCTGCCGATGGTTGGCGAGGCCAACGGCAGGCAGGATCACCACTCGTGATTGCCGACGATCTCGACACGCTCGATGCCCACCAACGTATGCGTCCGCCCAAGTCACCTTGATGTCCGGTAGCCGGACTTGGATGCTTGTGTCCACGACGACATGCGTGGACATATGGGCACTTCAGACTTGAGCACAGGGGAACCGACGACACCGGCCGRGCGGAGTTGGCGCCGGCACTCGGCAGAGTTCAAGGCACGAGTCATCGAGCTGGCGCGCCAGCCCGGCGTCTCGACGGCGGCGGTGGCTCTGGCCAACGNGGTGCGGACGCCAGCACCTTCTGCAGCGACTGGGCGCGTTCAGCCTGATAAAGGCGCAGGCACCGGCCGGGCGGAGTTGGCGCCGGCACTCGGCAGAGTTCAAGGCACGAGTCATCGAGCTGGCGCGCCAGCCCGGCGTCTCGACGGCGGCGGTGGCTCTGGCCAACGGCCTCAACGCGAACATGCTGCGCCGCTGGGTTCGGGAGGCTGATGAGTGCGTGCCGAGCCGAGCACACAAGGATGCGGCCGGGGTGCCGGCGTTCGTTCAATTGCCCATGCCGCAAGAGGTGCCGCCCGCCTTGCCGTCCGCATCGGTGCAAGTGNGCCGAGCACACAAGGATGCGGCCGGGGTGCCGGCGTTCGTTCAATTGCCCATGCCGCAAGAGGTGCCGCCCGCCTTGCCGTCCGCATCGGTGCAAGTGYCGAGCCGCATCTCCGTGGAGATCCGCCGCGGCAGCACCACGGTGCAGGCTGAGCTGCCGCTGGATGCGCRCAGTTCCGCCTGGCTGCGCGAGGTCCTGGGTTGATCCGAGTCGACGCTGTCTGGCTGGCCGTGCAACCGCTGGACATGCGACTCGGGACGGAAGCAGCACTGGCCCGCGTGGTCGGCATCTTCGGTGCCGCGCATCCGCACCATGCGTACCTGTTCGCCAACCGGCGCGCCAACCGCATGAAGGTCCTTGTGCATGACGGCATCGGCGTGTGGCTCGCAGCCAGGCGGCTCAACGCCGGCAAGTTCGTGTGGCCGCTGGATGACGCAAGCACGCAGAGCCTGACGCGCGTGCAGCTCGACGCGCTGGTGCTGGGCCTGCCGTGGCAGCGTCTGGGCGAGGCCGGCGTCATCCGCACGATCTGAAGTGCAATGCCCTGGCACGGGCAATTGCTGGATGTGCCGATGTGTTGAGAGCGACGATGCGGCACGATGGCTGTCCATGATCAGTGCGCAGCAACTGGACGCCTTGGACCCGCAGACGCGGCAAGCCGTGCAGTCGCTGCTCGCCCAGGTCCAGCAGCGTGACACCGAGCTCGCCTTCAAGCAGGCGCT